>NZ_LOKW01000001.1 GCF_002211305.1 Rhizobium sp. R634
GCCTGCTGCAGCGGGTGAAGGAACTCGACCCGACCATGTTCACCAAGTCGGGCATCATGGTCGGCCTCGGCGAGGAGCGGAATGAAGTTCTCCAGCTGATGGACGACCTGCGCACCGCCGATGTCGACTTCCTGACGATCGGCCAATACCTGCAGCCGACCCGCAAGCACCACAAGGTTGAAAGCTTCGTCACCCCCGAGGAATTCAAGTCCTACGAGACGGTCGCCTACAGCAAGGGCTTCCTGATGGTCGCTTCCAGCCCGCTGACCCGCTCCTCGCACCATGCCGGCGACGATTTCGCAAGGCTGAGGGCGGCGCGGGAGAAGCGATCCAATGAAAAACACGACGATCCGCATCCCGATGATCTGATGCGAACACGTCCTGGCGAGCAGGCCTTGTCCGATCAGATCGCCACAAAGAGCCCGGGGGAGTAAATGTCACTGATTGCAATGCCTCCGGCCAGCGCCGACATTCTCTCGCGTGCATCTCACATTGTTGCAAGCCTCAAGGCCGTCCTGCCTCCTGACACCGTCATCTGCGATATCGAGGAGACCAGGGCCTATGAATGTGACGCTTTGACGGCGTATCGATGCCCGCCGCTTGCCGTGGTTCTTCCACGAACCACCGATGAAGTCGCGCTCGCCATGCGCACATGCCATGAGCTGGGCGTCCCTGTTATACCCCGGGGTGCCGGAACATCACTTGCGGGCGGTGCGCTGCCCACGGCCGACAGTGTCGTGATCAGCACGATACGACTGCGTGAAATCCTCGAGGTCGACACCGCCAATCGCTACATCCGCGTCCAAACCGGGGTCACGAATCTGGCGGTTACCGCGGAACTGGAAAGCGAAGGATTTTTCTACGCGCCGGATCCTTCATCGCAACTTGCCTGCACGATCGCCGGCAACATAGCGATGAACTCCGGCGGCGCCCATTGTCTCAAATATGGCGTCACCACCAACAACCTTCTGGGGGTTCGCGTTGTTACGGCGTCGGGTGAGATTGCCGAGATCGGTGGAACGACCTGCGGCACCTTTGGTCTGGACCTTCTGGGACTGATCTGCGGATCGGAGGGTCAGTTGGCAGTCGTGACCGAGGCCGTGCTGAAGATAGTGCCGAAGCCGGAAGGGGCACGACCGATGCTGATCGCCTTTGCCAGCGCGGAAGTCGCGGGAGAGTGCGTGGCGCGCATCATTCGCTCCGGCCTGCTGCCGGTCGCGATCGAATATATGGACGATGTCTGCCTGCGCGCCGTCGAAGCCTTCGCTAAAGCCGGCTATCCTGTTTGCGCCGCACTTCTGATCGTCGAAGTGGAAGGCTCGGAAGATGAGATAAGCAGCCAAACCGAGGCCATTCATTCAATCGCCTCCCAGCTCAATCCCGTCGAATTTCGCAGCAGCAGAAATGTCGAGGAATCGCTTGCCATCTGGAAGGGTCGCAAGTCGGCATTTGGGGCCATGGGCCGGCTTGGGGATTATCTCTGCCTCGACGGAACGGTTCCCGTATCGCAACTGCCCTACACGCTGAAACGAATTGGGGAACTGTCGAAGGACTATGGTCTGGAGGTGGCAAACGTCTTCCATGCCGGGGACGGAAACATGCACCCGCTCATCCTCTTTGATGCAAACACTCCCGGCGAACTCGAAAAGGCCGAGAGATTTGGCGCCGACATTCTGCGCCTTTGCGTCGATGTTGGCGGATGCCTGAGCGGCGAGCACGGCATTGGCATCGAGAAGCGCGATCTGATGCCGAAACAATTCACCTCGGTCGATCTTGCCCTTCAGATGGAGGTCAAGAGCGTCTTCGACCCCGGCTGGTTGCTCAATCCGGCGAAGGTCTTTCCGTTGGATGCGAGCAGAACCTTTCGCGAGGCGCACGCCGATGGTCGCTAAGCCTTGCTTCGAAGGTAATTGTCTCGCGCCCACGTCCGAAGGCGAATTGTCGGAGCTTATCGCTGAGAGAGCTCGGTCAGGAACGCAGCTTCGCGTCATCGGCGGCGGTACGCGCGTTGAACCGGCGGGGATGGCAAGCGGGCACGAGGCCGTATCCACGCGACTGATTTCCGGGATTGTCGACTACGAGCCTGGCGCCTTGACACTCGTGGCGCGCGCCGGCACGCCCCTGCATCAGATCGAGACCTTGCTGCAAAGCGAAGGTCAGATCCTGGCCTTCGAGCCGATGGATCATCGTCATCTGCTTGAAACGACTGGCACACCCACGGTCGGGGGTGTGGTTGGCGCAAATGTCTGCGGACCGCGCCGGTTGCTTGCCGGGGCCTGCCGCGACCATCTGCTCGGTGTTCGTTTCGTTGATGGATCGGGACGGATCGTCAAGAACGGTGGACGCGTGATGAAGAACGTCACGGGTCTTGACCTCAGTAAATTGATCTGCGGATCGTTTGGAACCCTGGGAATTGCAACCGAAGTTTCGTTCAAGACAGCGCCCGCTCCGGAACGAGAGGAAACGCTGGTTTTCAGCGAAGTCACGGCTTCCGAGGCAAGCTCCATCTTCTCAACAGCGCTTGCAACGCCCTTCGAAGTTTCCGGCGCTGCCTACTTCAAAAGCACGGCAAGGCTCCGAATCCAGGGCTTCTCGCAGCAGATAGCCTATCGTCGTGAACGGCTGAAAGAACTGTTTCGCAATTATTCAATCGATGTTTTCGACGGGGAGCAAAGCAAACAGTGTTGGATCGACACCCGTGACGTAAGGCATTTCGCGGCTACCGGGCACCCCGTCTGGCAGATCCTGGTCCGGCCAACGGATGCGCCCGATGTTGTATCGGCGCTGGAGCGCTTGGGCGGCACGGCCTCGCTTGATTGGGGCGGCGGACTTATCTGGTACAACGGCGAGGCGTCTGCGACCGACGTTCGTCGTGTCTGCGGGCGCAGCCAGGCGAGAGCGGTTCGCGGCACCACCCTTGGCCCCAAGTCCTTTTTTCCTCTTGAAAATGAGTTCGTATTGCGCATCAGCCGATCGCTGCGCGCGACATTTGACCCTGCCGGGATTTTGAATCCCGATTTGCTGGATCGCTGACATGCAGACAAATTTCGACGAGACTCAGCTTGCCGACCCGGCCATCCAGAGGTCGAACGAAATCCTCCGTTCTTGCGTCCATTGCGGCTTCTGCACCGCAACCTGCCCGACCTACAAGGTTCTCGGTGATGAACTCGACAGCCCGCGGGGGCGCATCTATCTCATCAAGGATATGCTGGAAAACAGCCGGGTGCCGGACAAGAAGACGGTTGGGCATATCGATCGCTGCCTTAGTTGCCTGAGCTGCATGACGACGTGTCCGTCGGGTGTCCACTACATGCATCTGATCGACCATGCCCGTGAATATGTGGAAACCCGCTATAGGCGACCAATCCTCGAGCGATCGCTTCGGTGGGTTTTGGCGCAGATATTGCCTTATCCCGGCAGATTCAGACTGTCCCTTCGGGCGGCGCGGCTTCTTCGCCCTATGAAGCGCCTGCTTCCGGACGCTCGCCTGCGCGCCATGCTGGAAATGGTACCGGAACGGTTACCCGCGCCGAGTCGGAACGACAAGCCGCAGGTATTTCGTGCCGTGGGCGCGCGACGAAAGCGGGTGGCACTTTTAACCGGATGTGCGCAACGCGCGCTGAACACGGATATCAACGACGCGACGATCAGGCTGTTGACACGCCACGGCTGCGACGTCGTGATCCCGGAGAATCTCGGCTGTTGCGGCGCGATCACCCACCACATGGGAAAGGCGGCACAAAGTCACGTGGCCGCCGCCGCGACGATCAATGCTTTCACGGCGGAGATCGAAGGGGAGGGTCTCGACGCCATTGTTATCAACACTTCGGGCTGTGGAACGACCGTTAAGGATTACGCCCATTTGTTTCGCGACAGTCCTCTCGCCGGAAGAGCCGCCCGCGTCGCGACCCTGGCCAGAGACATCACGGAATTGATGCATGATCTCGGCGGACTTCGCCAGCCGCTTGTAAAAGAGCGTTTGCGCGTAGGCTATCACGCCGCCTGTTCGCTTCAGCACGGCCAGCAGATCAAAACGCTCCCGAAGGATCTGTTGAAGAGTGCGGGGTTCGAGGTCGTCGAGCCGAAGGACGCCCATATTTGCTGCGGATCGGCCGGAACCTATAACCTCATGCAGCCGGCAATATCCGCAGAATTGCGATCCCGAAAAGTAAAATCGATCGAGTTTGTCAAGCCGGATGTCATTTGCGCCGGCAACATCGGTTGCATGATACAGATTGGGTCGGGAACCGACATACCACTGGTTCATACGGTCGAACTGCTGGACTGGGCGACCGGCGGACCACGCCCGCGTTCGCTGCCGTCTGACGGACAGCATGCACCCGAGGGCAAGTCGAGATGAGAAGCTTACGACGCGCCGAGCCGGTTGGAAACGAGCCTAGCGGCCTCGATAACGCGTTGACCTATACGCTTTATCTGCCGATCGGGCATCCGGTGAGCCGGCCCCGATACGGAAATCCCCGCAACGGCTTCACCGTAGACATTCAATATGGGAGCAGCAACACATCGCATTCCGGCGGCTTTTTCTTCATCATCGAACGCATAGCCGCGTTGTCGCGTGACTTCCAATTCCTCCTTAAGCTGGTCGATCGTACGCAAAGTATTGGCCGTGAAACGCTGCAGGGTCGCGCCTTTGAAAAGAACGCCGAGCCTTTCCTCGTCATAGGTGCTGAGAAGCGCCTTTCCGATCCCGGAAGCGTGCAAGGGCGAGAGCGTTCCGGGCGGAAAGAAGGCTCGGATCGATTCGTGAGTTTCAACCTGACTGACGAACAAGACCTTTCCATTTTTCTCTATTCCAAGGTTGGACGTCTCGCCCGTCTCCAGCATCAGCTCTCGCATGACGGGGCGGCTCCGCTCGATGACATTCGTTCGTCTCAGGAACGCTGCGCCGAGGCGATACGCCTCCGGGCCGATGTGGAAAATCTGACCGTCGGGGCTCATCTCGACATAGTCCCGTCGTTCGAGGGTTGTGAGAACACGGTGCATGGTCGCTGCGGACTGGCCCAAATGTTTTGCGAGCTCGGACAGCGTCATCCCCTCCGGCGACGCAAGCGCCTCCAGCACGTCCAGGGCGCGATCGAGCGACTGAACGACATTCTGCGTCTGGGGGTCGTTGAATCCTTTCGGCCGCCCACGGCGACGTACTGGCACAGTCATCGGCTTCTCCCTGCCGCAACGAATTTAAATATTAGATGCACTGAAAATTGATGTCATACAATGAAAAAATATAAACGACTGATTTATAATGTATTTATGCAAAAATATCAGATTTTGAAAAACATTTTCAAAAAAATATACCGCCGCCTTGGATCGTGCTAGTCCTAGGATATCGCCAGCAGGAAAGGCTAGAAATGTATACGCAGAACCCCGTCTTCATACCTGGCCCGACGAACATGCCGGAGGTCTTGCGCAGGGCAGCGGATCTTCCGACGATCGATCACCGCTCGGCCGCGTTCGCAGACATCCTTCAGCCGGCGCTTGCCGGCGTGAGGAAGGTTGTGAAGTCCGAAGACGCGGAGATCATCGTGTTTCCGGCGACCGGCAGTGGGGGATGGGAAGCAGCGATTACCAATCTGCTGAGCCCCGGGGACAAGGTTCTCGCCGCACGTCACGGGATGTTCAGTCATCGCTGGATCGATATGTGTCAGCGTCACGGACTGCAGATGGATGTCGCCCATTCGTCCTGGAAACACCCGCTTCCCCTGGCCGAATACGAAAAGAGACTTGTTGCCGATAAGGGGCACGACATCAAGGCGGTGCTTGTAACGCACAATGAGACTGCGACAGGGGTCAAGTCGGACGTCGGTGCGGTCAGACGTCTCCTCGATGAAGCCGGGCATCCGGCGCTGCTGCTCGTTGACGGCGTCAGCTCGATTGCCTCCATGGATTTCCGTATGGACCAGTGGAAGGTCGATGCGGCGATCACCGGCTCCCAGAAAGGCTTTATGCTGCCCGTCGGCCTGGCGATCCTTGCGCTGTCGGCAAAGGCGATGCAGGCGGCCCAGTCCGCAAAACTCCGCAGAGGTTTTTTTGACATCCGCGAGATGGCTAAAAGCTATCCTGCAAGCGGCTATCCATACACGCCCTCTGTTGGCCTGCTGAACGGTTTGAAGGTATCGACCGAGTTGCTGCTCGGGGAGGGGCTGGACAATGTTTTCAAGCGCCACGCCCGCATTGCATCAGGGGTGCGCGCGGCTGTTTCAGCCTGGGGGCTGCGCCTCTACGCGCAGGAAGCAAGCTCGTTCTCCGATACTGTAAGTGCGATCGAAACCCCCGAAGGCTTTGACGCGACTTCCATCGTCACTCTTGCGGCGCAGAAATACGGCGTTGCCTTTGGCGCCGGCCTCGGGGACGTCGCCGGCCGTGTCTTCCGTATTGGCCATCTCGGAAGCATGAGCGACGTCATGGCTCTTTCGGGAATTGCGACCGCCGAGATGGCTATGGCCGATTTGGGCTTGCCGATCCGCCTGGGCTCGGGTGTGGCGGCCGCGCAGGAGATCTATCGCAACACTGCGGCTTCGCCTGTCCGCAAAGCAGCCTGAGAGGGAACTGAACATGTATATTCCAACGATCTCCGACATGTTCGAGGCGCATGATCGCATTCGTCCTTTCATCCACCGAACGCCTGTCATGACCTCGGCCTACATCAATTCGCTGGCCGGCGCCGAACTCTTCTTCAAATGCGAAAACCTTCAGAAAGCCGGTGCCTTTAAAGCTCGTGGGGCGTCGAATGCGGTCTTCGGTCTCAGCGACGAACAGGCTGCCAGGGGCGTCGCGACACATTCGTCGGGCAATCACGGGACATGTCTGTCTTATGCGGCGGGACGCCGCGGCATTCCCTGCACCGTCGTCATGCCGCACAATGCTCCGCAGGCCAAGAAGGATGCCGTGCGCGGTTACGGTGGCACGGTGGTTGAATGCGAACCCTCAACGTCTTCGCGAGAGGCAGTATTTGCTGAAGTCGTCGCGAAATCCGGAGCGGAATTCGTCCATCCTTATAATGATGCGCGCGTTATCGCCGGCCAGGCGACATGCTCGCGAGAGCTTCTGGAACAGGTCGATAATCTCGACTCCGTCATCGCGCCGATCGGTGGAGGGGGCATGGTTTCAGGCACATGCCTGACCCTTTCAAACCTCGCTCCGCGCGTCAAAGTCTACGCTGCCGAGCCAGAACAGGCCGATGACGCCTACAGAAGCTTTAAGGCGGGCCACATCATTGCCGACGACGCGCCGAACACGGTTGCTGACGGGCTCAAGGTCCCGCTCAAGGAACTGACGTGGCATTTCGTGAAGCGTAACGTCGCCGATATCGTGACCGCTTCCGAAGAAGAAATCATCGAGGCCATGAAGCTGATCTGGAAGAGAGCAAAGCTTGTCATGGAACCGTCGAGCGCCGTTCCGCTCGCCGCGATCTTGAAAAACAAGAGCATTTTCGCCGGCAAGCGTGTCGGCGTCATCATCACCGGCGGAAATGTCGATCTCGACACTCTGCCCTGGCTATGAAGGGGAATCTCATGAACGCAGATGCAAAATTCAATCAGCTGGACGTTGGCTATGATGTACCGGCCGTGCCGGGCATGTCGGTAGACGATATACAGACGCCATGCCTTATCCTCGACCTCGACGCACTCGAGAGAAACATTCGCAAGATGGGCGACTATGCGAAGGCGCACAACATGCGTCATCGCGCCCACGGCAAGATGCATAAGTCCGTCGATGTTCTGCGGCTGCAACAGGAGCTTGGCGGCGCGATCGGCGTATGCTGCCAGAAAGTTTCGGAAGCAGAAGTGTTCGTGCGCGGCGGGATCAAGGACGTCCTTGTATCGAACCAGGTCCGCGATCCGGCAAAGATCGACCGTCTTGCCCGGCTGCCGAAGCTCGGCGCGAGAATAATCGTCTGCGTCGACGATCCGCTCAACGTTGCAGAGCTCGCAAACGCTGCTCGCAAGCACGGCACGACCATTGAATGTTTCGTCGAAATCGACGTTGGCGCGGGGCGCTGCGGCGTGTCGTCAAGCGCCGCGGTGGTAGAGCTCGCAAAGGCCATTGCAGGCGCTCAAGGGCTCCGCTTTGCCGGCATACAGGCCTACCAGGGCGCGATGCAGCATCTCGACAAATATGTGGACCGAAAGGCGAAGCTCGATCTTGCCGTGGCACAGGTGAAGGAAGCCGTCGAGGCTTTGAAGAAGGCTGGCCTGGAACCCGAACTCGTCAGCGGCGGCGGGACCGGCAGCTACCATTTCGAAAGCACGTCCGGTGTCTACAATGAGCTGCAGTGCGGAAGCTATGCATTCATGGACGCCGACTACGGTCGCATCCTCGACGAGAGCGGCAACCGCATCGACAAGGGCGAGTGGGAAAATTCCCTGTTTATCCTGACGAGCGTGATGAGCCACGCGAAGGCCGACAAGGCGATCTGCGATGCGGGTCTCAAGGTTCAGTCGGTCGATTCCGGCCTTCCCTTCGTCTACGGGCGGGACGACGTGAAATACATCAAGGCAACCGACGAACACGGCGTGATCGAAGACAAGCAAGGCATTCTCAAGATCAATGAGAGGCTTCGCTTGGTCCCTGGCCATTGCGACCCGACCTGCAACATCCATGACTGGTATGTCGGCGTGCGCAACGGCAAGGTCGAGACGCTTTGGCCGGTATCGGCGCGCGGCAAGGCCTACTAGTTTCGTGAAGTTCACTTTGTAGGATTAATCCGAAGATGATCATTGTTCCCGAAAGCGCCATAGGTGAACTCGTTTCGCTCGAAGATTGCGTCGATGCAGTCGAAAAGGTCTTCGTGTCCATGGCGGAGCG
This sequence comes from Rhizobium sp. R634, assembly GCF_002211305.1. Lineage (GTDB taxonomy): Bacteria > Pseudomonadota > Alphaproteobacteria > Rhizobiales > Rhizobiaceae > Rhizobium. Next base: position 8,827 of record NZ_LOKW01000001.1, read on the forward strand.
CTCGGCACATAACTTTCCTGTCGTCCGCGAAGCAATCGGCTACCAAGACGCGCTTTTCGGGTTCAAGTCGGGCTTCGACCGCGAGGGTTTGGCTCTTGGTCTCAAGGCTGGCGGGTTCTGGCCGAACAATGGCGACAAGGGGCTGACGAACCATCAGTCGACCGTTTTTCTGTTCGATCCGGAGACTGGTCGATGCCGCGCAGTCGTTGGCGGCAATCTTCTGACGGCACTTCGTACGGCTGCAGCGTCCGCCGTATCGATCAAGTATCTGGCGCGCAGGGACGCTAAGGTCTTGGGCATGGTTGGAGCGGGACATCAGGCGTCGTTCCAGCTGCGCGCTGCCGTGCAGCAACGACAATTCGAAAAGGTGGTTGCGTGGAACTACCACCCGGAAATGTTGCCTAAGCTTGCAGCGGTCGCCGAGGAACTCGCCGTTCCCTTCGAAGCGGTCGACCTCGACCGCCTGGGCGATGAGGCGGATGTGATCATTACGATCACATCCTCGTTCCAGCCGATTCTCAAGGCGTCACAGATCAGGCCCGGTACCCATCTGGCGTGTATGGGCACAGACACGAAGGGCAAACAGGAGGTTGATGCTGCTCTCGTCGCGAAGGCAACGCTGTTTACCGATGAGATCGCCCAAGCGATATCGATCGGCGAATGCCAGCATGCCGTCGCGCAGGGTATGATCGCTCCCATTGATATCGTCGAGATCGGCGCAGTGATCAATGGACAACAGCCCGGACGAACCTCACCGGATCAGATTACGCTCTTCGACGGCACCGGGGTCGGCCTTCAGGATCTGGCAGTTGCGCAGGCGGCGGTCGGACTGGCGATCGCCAGGGGCACCGCCGTCGATGTTGATTTTTAGGTGCCGTCAATGAAACGCCCTCCGCTTCGCGTTGGCATCAACGGGTTTGGTCGGATCGGAAGGACCCTTCTGCGTCAGGCAATGGACAGGGCCGATGTCGAGGTCGTGCTGATCAATGATATCGCGTCGCCGGAGCTTGCTGCTTATCTTTTCCAGTATGACAGCGTCTTCGGCCCTTGGCCCGGGTCTGCCGTCGTTGAAAACGATGTGCTGCACATCAACGGGCGCTCGATTCCGATGGCGCGCAGCGCCGACCTCGCCGAAGTCGACCTATGCGCGGTCGATGTTCTGTTCGAATGTACCGGTTCGGACGCCGCCGCCGCCAATGCACGCTGCTGCATTGATAAAGGGGTTGAGCAGGTTATCGTCTCCGGCCCGGCATCCTGGGCCGACGCGACATTGATACTCGGGGCGAACGCACATTGCTTTCGCGGCGAGCGGATTGTTTCGAACGGCTCGTGCACCACGAATGCGCTTGCGCCGCTCCTGCGGCTTGTCGACGATCTCTTCGGCGTGATCGGGGCTCAGATGACGACGGTTCACTGTTATACCGGCAGCCAGCCAAGCGTGGATCAGCCACGTGGAGACTTCGCACGCAGCCGTGCCGCGGCATTATCCATGGTGCCGACGACGACCAGCGCGCATCGTCTTTTGAAAGACGTGTTGCCACATCTTGCCGGACTGGTTGAGGCCCGCGCAATCCGCGTTCCGACGGCAAGCGTTTCGGCGATCGATCTGACCGTCGCCGTTCGTCACGGCCGGAGCGAGCGTGAGATGAGCGAAGATCTGAAAAGAGTGGCGACCTCATCAGCGATCATAGGATGGACCGACGAGCCGCTCGTCTCCGTCGACCTTCGCGCACGGCCGGAATCGCTCGTGCTTTGCGGTCGCGAAATCTCGCTCGCACGTGGCGGACTTCTGCGGCTCTTCGGCTGGTATGACAACGAATGGGCATTTGCCGCACGCATGCTCGACATGGCTTGCTATTTGCGAACGAAGCGCGAGGGAGCAGGCGATGCCGTTGCTTGAGGCGGCTGCTCAACTGCCACGTTTACGGCGGACTCCGCGCTTGAGAAAACGGATCATCTTTGCCGAGGGACATGACCTCCGGGTCCTTCGCGCCGTTCAGGGTATTGTCGAAGGACAGTCTGCCGTCCCGATCGTTGTTGGCTTTTAGAAAGATGTTCGCAATAGGATTGCGGAAGCCGATATCGGCTTGAGGGTGGGTCACGATCTGGAGGTCGTGGAGCCGCATGACGAGTTCGAGTTTTTTGACCAGTGGCTGGCCTTCTCCTCGGCGCGGCAAATGAAGTGGAGCGTTCCCGACTTGCCCTTGTTCATCAGAGACAGTCGCAACACGGCCTCTGCTGCGCGATTTGTGGTTGGATCGCGCGCTGATTGTCTGATTTGCGGAACTTCTGGAGAGTTTCCCTGGCACTCGTACAATTGAAGGAAATCCTGGCATCCCTGCAGCGGCAGACGGCAGGGACTCTCCACATGCTATTTGCCAACGAGCGGCTGCTTTGCCTCTCCGACATTATCGTCGACGAAGTGGCCAACCCCGCGCAGCTTGCGGAGGTCGCCGTAGCTGCAGCGCAGCATGTCTCAGCAATCGGTGAAAGGCCCAGGATTGCCCTGTGTCTCGACAGATGCGGGAAAGATAGTTTGTCCCAGGGTGACAGACTGCGCAAGGCGGCGCAACTGGTAAAGGCAGCGGCCGCTGAGTTGGATGTTGATGCTCCTGTCGCCCTAGTGGATGCAATGAGTGCCGTGGACGGAAGCGGACGGGCAAAAAGAACGGACGTTCCGTACAACGTCCTCATTTTTTCCAGAGCCGGAATTGCCGCGACGGTACGAGATGTATTGCGGTCGAATTCGGATTGGAGCGAGGTCGGGCCGTTTTTGCTGGGAACAGCAAACCGTGCCCATATCGTCACGCCGGAGGTTTCGTCCAAAACACTGATTGATATGGCTTCCTTCGCCGGAAGAAATCTCGACGGATCCAGCTCGTCCGTCGGATCAACAGGCAGAAATACGCATAACTTAGGGGAACGCTGGTGACGACGAAGAATATTGACGCTGAGATTAAGGCTTGCGATTTGAAGGCGCATTATCGGCCGGTTGCGCTAAAGGCAGTGGTCGCGGCGCTTTGTATCCGCCCCAAAGTCGTCGTATGCGGTCCGCGCGAGAGCGAAGCCGATGGCTATACGCCTCACTTCCGCGACTATCCCGAATTTGACCGTTGAATGCGGTACCGCGATCCGGGAATCTTTTGGCAAACGGTATCATTCCAAAACGCTGGGCGAGCGTTTTATCGTGACGATAACGGGCCGGATCAAGTTATCGAAGATAATCTCGGCGGAAGTGCCGGGCCAAGCATAGGATGCTCAATGTCATGCTTTCGAGCAAACTGAGCGGTTATCAGCTCCCTTCGGCTGATTGTTTCGAGCGCCGGGAGCTTTTGGTGCCGTTTGACAGGAGATACTCGCCGGAATTCACGAGGAAATGTTCATTGTCGCGAATTCGGCGTTGTGCTGTCTCGCCTAGTTTGCTGATGGTCAGTGCGGCAAGAATGTTGGCGATCGCTATCGCTCCGAGCGTGGATTCGGGGAATGCCCGGCCGGACGACTGCGCCACGAAATGCAGCGGTCCTGCAAATTTGCTGATAGGTGCGGCAAAACTGTCGGTGATGGCGATCACCTTTGCTCCTGAGAGGGAGGCCTTTTCAGTCAACCTGTGCACCAGCCGGTTGAACGGCGCGAAGGTGACCGCGACAAAGGCATCGCCGGGCCGGATATCGTCCAAAGCGCCCTCCGGAGCTCCTCCTGGGTTGTCCAGCAACACGATGTCCGGACGCGCTTTCTGAAGGGTGTAGGCGAGCGTATAGGCAGGTGTGAATGCCGTGCGCCTGCCGATGACGTAGACTTTCCGTGCACGGGCCAGCAAGTCCACTGCACTTTCAAGCCTTTCCTCCGACAAATGCGCTCTTGCCTGCTCGACGACAGATTGCTCTGTCGCAAAGAAGGAGTCGACGAAAGCCTTCAGTCCAGCACTTTTGCCCCTTTCGGCGATCAGCGTCCGCGCACTGGCCTCGTTGCGATGAATGGATTGACGATCCCGCTGCGGGCGTTCCGGTGTCGTATCGATAAACTGTTGGCGCAAATCACCATAGCCCGCCAGACCCAGCCTCTGAGCCAGCCTGACAAGATTTACCGGCTGAACATTCGCCCGTCGCGCGATCTCTCGCATCGAGTAATATGGAACTTCGTCGGCATTGTTGATGACGTAATGGGCCGCATCCACCATCTGCCCCGAGAGCTCGACGCATATTGTCTTAATTTGCTCGATCAACTCTGGCCTGGTCATACGTCCTCTCCGGAACAAAAAGACTTCGATTTGTCAAAGGTGGACGTATTGTCCGCAAGGACAGCGGGTACGAATGGTTTCCAAATGGACCCAGATGCATTCCCAATATCGGCGCTCTCCGGTTTGCGTATCGAACCTAACATCGCTTGACCTAAGACACATAATCTAAGAACTACGCTGGATAAACTCTGTGATCGGCCCGAATGCTCTCGTCAAGCCGTTTGTCCATCCGAAGTGGGCCGCGCGCATAACGGACCGAACTGCGAATTGGCGGCGCCTGGTTGTTACCTCATCCACGAACTTCAATTCGCGAATTTCTCTATTGATCGAAACACCTTTCCTCTCGACACAGCCGCACACGGCAGGTGGGGCGGCGTAGGTCGTGTGAACGAGTGGCATCTCTGTACCCACGGCAGAGTGGCAGAGCGGAGAGATCGCAGATTCCTCTAGCGGCAGGGCATTCAAGCTTTGCCCGAAAAGTGCATGTGCGCGGGCAGTCGCAATGGCCCGATTATTTCAGGGCGCCACCCAGCGAAAACCCTGCTTTGAACTGACTGGCCATGCCCAAGAATAGGAGAACGACCGGCAGGGAGTAGATAATCGAAAATGCCGCGATCGCGCCATAGTCGATCGAGTTCGACCCCATGAAACCGAATAGGTGTACCGGCGCCGGCTGATCATCGAGACTGTTGATCAAAACCACCGGCATCAGGAAATTGCCCCATGCATTGACGAAGCCGAAAATCGCCGAGGAAGCAAGGCCCGGTTTGGTCAGCGGAAGGATCACTCTATAGAGAATCTGCAGACTGCTTGCCTGTTCGAGAGTGGCCGCTTCCTCCAGCTCCGCCGGTATCGCGTCGATGAAGTTCTTCAGCTGGTAAATCTGAAAAGGAATGGCGGTCACTCCAAGCAAAATGCCAGTCGGGATGATGGATAGCCATCCCAGTGATGCAAACATCTTGTAAACAGGGACGATCAGGATCGAGATCGGCACTCCGGACAGAAACAACACTGTCAATAGAAGCGGGTTCTTGAAGGGAATGTTGTGCTTCGAGAATGCGTAGGCCGCTGTAAACGCTGCGGCGGTACCAATGACGGTGGCGACCGTCGATATGAGAAGACTGTTGCCGAGTGCAGCAAGGTTGTCTGCCTGTAAGGCAACCCAGTAATGCTCGGCTGTCAGTTCGGGGGCTCTCAACTGGTTTGTCGCACCCTGGTCCACCGACGCGAGTATCATCCACAACATGGGCAACGCGAAGAAAATTGCCAGTACGAGTGCGGTGGTATTGCTCACAACCCGGTCCGCAGTAATGCTTTTTGGCTTATTGAGCTTCAATCCCGATGGGGATCTGGAAGCATGCGCGGCTGTGAGTGTCTGCATTGCGAATAGCCTTCCAATGAGGTCTGAAACCCTGGCCAAAGAATTTCGAAACTAGCGGCGAGTCTTGGTGGCCCAAACGAACAGGCCCCCGAGAAGTGCCGAGAGGAGCACCATGACATTTCCAAGAAGCGCGGCGTAACCAAGGTTGTGAAACTTGAAGCCCTGGAGATACGTATAGACGGGCAGAATATTCGTATCGTTACCGGGCCCCCCGCCCGTCATCAGATAAATCAGGGTGAAGTTGCCGAACGTCAGCAGCATCATCAGCAGGGCGCAGGTGATAATGGTCGGCTTCAGCATGGGCAACGTTATCCGTCTCAATGTCTGCGCCGACGAGGCGCCTTCCAGTTGAGCAGCTTCCATCAGGTCGCCGGGTATGTTGCGAAGAGCGGCCGAAAACATCGTCATCGCAAGGCCCGCGAGTGACCAGGCGTTAGCCGTCGAAACCACTGGCATCGCGTGCTGGTAGAGAAGATCAAGACGCATATTGCCGGCCAGCATTGCAATGAGACCTGACTGCGTGCTCGTCGCCATCCAAAGGAAAGCGATTGTCGTGGGAGGAAGTGTCCAGGCCAGGATCGCCGCGGCGCTACTGATCCATCTGATGGGCGCAAGACAGTCCTGCAATGCAAGGGCCAAAACAAGACCGAGCGCGGTCGTTGCGATTGCACCCGATCCAACCACGAATATTACGGTGAGCCAGAGAGATTTATAGAAGACCGCGTCGCCGAGAAGAAACGCGACGTTGCTCAGCCCGGTGAAGCGGTAGTTGACCGCATGGATTCCGATAAGCTGCAGATTGGTAAAGCCGAGATAGATCGCATAGATTACCGGCCCCAGGAAAAGCGTGCCAAGAAGGAGCGCCGCAGGAGAGAGCAAGGCAAAGCTGACTGGATCCACGCGAGGTTCATCCAGGCGTACGCCTGCGCTCGGCTGGCTAACCCTACTCCTTTCCGCCTTGGAGCCGGTCAGGATGACCGGCTCCTGGTTGGCGCTCAATGAGTGCTTTGAGGTCAAGGGAGAGTCTCCAAATTATCCTCGCCCACCTGAGTTGCCATGTAGGATCGGAGTATCTCGACGCCTTGATCGATCGTCGTCTCTGGCTTCAGTACCATTGCTTGCGTAGCCTGTTGGAAAGCGTTGCCCCAGATTGGAAATTCCGGCTGGGAGGGCATGGCTCGCGAACTTGAAGCCAGGTCGGCGAAAGCCTTCTGGAAGGGTGGTCGACTGAGAGCAAGATAGCTCGCATCGGTCGTCAGCCCAGTTGTGGGCGGAGCAACCGCCACCCAGGCTGCGATATTCAACATATTTTGCTTTTGCTGCATGATGTCGATTGCGGACCAAGCAAGTTCAGGATCGGACGGATTCTTGGACATCGAAAGGACGACGCCGTTGAAGCTTGCTCCTGTGCCGGGTGCCTGACCCTGTGAGGTCGGCACCTTGGCGAATCCGATCGTTTCTTCCTTGTCATCCCAGCAAGGAGCACAGATATCCTTGCTCCAGAAAATCGGGATCCAATTGCCGGTCAGCGTGATGCCGAATTTGTGACCGTGCAGAGCCTCCGCCGGATGAGTGGCGCCATTGGGATCCATGATCTGCGAGGTGGGTGCAAGGAGACCCTCAGCGGCAGCAGTCTTGTAGAAATCGAGAACCTCTCTGATGCCCTTGCTGTCGACCACCCATTTCTGGGTGGCTGGGTCATAGATCGTCGGGGTGCTGGATGCCGACAGCAGAAGGCCCGGTCCTGCCACTACGCCGAAGGTGCCTTGCGACGTGCCGGTTATGACATAGAGCGGGGAAGCATCGGGGGACGTTTTTTTGATCGCTCGTGCGGCATCAAGAATGTCGTTCCAGCTCTTTGGGCTCCAATCCTTCGGCAGCCCGGCCTTGTCGGTCAGAGTGCGGTCAAAGAGAATGCCGTAGGTATTGATACCTTGCGCGACGGAGTAGACCTGGCCGTCATACTTTCCCGCATCCTTCACGGCATCCGGGGTATCCTTCCACCACGCTGTGTCGGCGACCTTATCATCAATGGGCGAAAGCAGGTCGCTCCCGGCGAACTGACCTACATTGATGTCGAAATACTGGATCACATCAGGTTTGGTCTCGGGCGAGTTGTAAAGCAGGCTCAACTTGGTGATAAAGTCATCATAAGCGCCGGGGACTGGTATCAGCTCCATTGTATCGCCCGGATGCTTCTTCTCGAATTGAGCCTTAATATCGGCGAACCATTTTTGGGCAAGTTTGGGATCAGCGAAGGTCCAGTTCAGACTGAAGGCCACCTTCACATTTGCGGCGTGGGCGGCGTCGACAAAAGCGCCGGAAAAAGCCGTTGTCGCCATCAGAGCCGCCAAGGCGTAGTTGCGCAATGCCCGTTTGATAGCCATTCGATGGCCATCTGTCTGATCGGCGGCCTGATGATCCCTTCGGCAGGAAGCCAGTCCAATTCGGTGTATCAACATAAACTCTTCTCCCAGTTTGATTTGCGTTCCGTTTAGTTGTTGTTGGCCGGCCTGACCTTCAGGCTCGCTCCGGTTCCCGCATCGAAGAAATGCAGATCCGCAGGATCAAAGATCAAATCGACCGTGTCTCCGCGCTTTACGGGAGCAAAGCTCGGAAATTTGGAATTCACTTGTGTTCCCTCAACATCGACTACGACGAAGGTGTCGGATCCCGTTGTTTCCAGAGACGTCACGACGCCGGTGATCTTTTCGGTGCATCTCGACGGGGCATCTTTTACCCATTGAATTTCGTCTGGCCGGATCCCCAATTCGATTGTTTCCAACACTCGATCCCGGAGGAAATGACGTGCTTCCATGGAGAAGGTTGTGCCCAGGCAATGTATGTTCACGAGGCTTCCGTCATGGCTTACCCTGGCCGGCAGAATATTCATTCGCGGTGAACCGATGAACATGCCAACGACCTTGCTAGCCGGCGCGCGGTAAAGTTCCGCCGGCGTTGCAACCTGAAGAATGCGACCGTGATCGAACACCGCTATCCTGTGTCCCATGGTCATCGCTTCGACCTGATCATGCGTGACATACACTGCCGTGACGCCCAGCTGCCGCTGCAACTCCGCAATCTCGGTACGCATGTGCGTTCGCAGGCTGGCATCCAGATTTGAGAGAGGTTCGTCGAGAAGGAAAATGCGCGGCCGGCGGATCATTGAGCGAGCGAGAGCCACGCGTTGACGCTGTCCGCCGGAAAGCTCGCTCGGGAAGCGGTGCAGCAGCGCCTGAAGTCCGACAAGGTTGGCCACCCTATCGATGCCAGCGGCGATCTCGGATTTGTTTTCGTGACGGATTTGCGGACCGAATGCCAAATTCTGGCGAACGGTCATGTGCGGGTAGAGCGCATAGCTCTGGAACACCATCGAGATGTTTCGGCGTCCTGGCGGGGTTAGCGTGACATCCTCGTCTCCAAGCAAGATCTTACCGAATGTCGGGATTTCCAGACCCGCAAGCATGCGCAGCGTCGTTGTCTTTCCGCAACCGGAAGGCCCAACGAAGACCATGAACTCGCCATCCTTGATTTCAAGATCAAGCTCTTCGATGGCTGTATGCGCACCAAATTGCTTCCAGACATTGGCGAAAGTGACGGAAGTCATACGCTCTCCTTCAGAGGGTCGTCTTGCTGGTGAAACTGAATGAGCCGAAAGGCTACTTTGGGAGCGCTTGCGGATGCGTACCCAGCTCAATCGCCGAGTCCTCAGACCCAGCTTCTCTCGCCCTCAATCCCCTTTTATTGGGACGCAGTGAACAACATGATCCAATTCATTGTCAAGAGGATCATGTGATCCACGCTGACTTTTGTTTTCGGCTGCGCGGCCTCTGCGCGCGGCGCAGAGCGGTCGCGCTCGTTGCCTTGCGAGGAGGCGAGGCCCGTGACCCGTCCTTACCGGAATAGAAAAGTCATTGGGATCAGATGATCCTATTGACATCTATTTGGATCATGTGTTCATTGGATTTTAGTTTGTACAGCCTGAAGCGTAATGGTTTTCGGCACCGGCGAGGAAACGAACCACGCCATCTGTCCAGCCTGCGCTGTGCGCAAGGGAGCCGCCAGGGCGCGCTCGGCACGCGGTTTCTTGCTGCCAAGCAATACGAGAAAGTCGAGAGGAAAAGACGATGAGTGAACCCAAGTTTCGAGTCCTCCACACAATGGTGCGGGTCAGAGACCTCGACAGGTCGATTGATTTCTACACGCGACTCTTGGGAATGAAGTTGCTGCGCAAATTGGATTATCCCGAAGGCAAGTTCTCACTCGCATTCGTGGGTTATGGTCCGGAAGAATCTCACGCAGTCATCGAGCTAACCTACAATTGGGATCAGCAAACCGCATACGATCTCGGTACTGGCTACGGGCACATCGCACTCGGCGTCAGGAATATCTACGGCATTTGCGATGAGTTGGCGGCAAACGGAGCGCGGATTCCTCGACCGGCAGGACCAATGAAACACGGCTCAACCGTGATCGCCTTTATCGAGGACCCCGATGGGTACAAGATCGAACTCATCGACCTCGACACCATGAGCTGAAGCTTGCCAAAAGCCCAGGCAATCTCGAGCGGTCGTATGGGAACCATCGACATCCGTTGCGACATGCAACCGGCCGCTCCTACCGAATTCACGCAATATGCGGAGACAGATAAGATGAACATGGCAGACGAGACGGGGATTATCCTGGTCGCTCCCCATCGCTTCCCGAACGTGAACAGGGAACGTGCACTAGCCGCACGCTTCGGCAGGGAGATCGTGGTTGCCGAGGATCAGGCATCATTCCGCAGTCGGATGCCCGATGCTGAGGTTGTGATGGTCACACCTTACGCCAAGATGTCGGCGGAGGAGTTCGGGATGTTGCAGCGTTGCAAGGCAGTCGTGCGCTATGGCGTCGGATACGACAACATTGATGTCGCGGCTGCGAACGAAGCCGGCGTGCCTGTGACCATTGTTCCCGATACGGCGTCCGAAGAAGTTGCCTCACATGCATTGGCGATGGGATTGAGCCTGGCGCGGCGCATCCCGCACGGTCAGGAAGCAATCCGTGCGGGGGAGTGGGCCGGAGTGATCGGTTTGGATACGCCCAAGCTCTCGAACCTTCAGGTTGGCGTAGTAGGAATGGGCCGCATCGGGAAGCTAGTCGCGAAATGGTGGAGCGCTATCGGCGCGAAGGTCCACGCCTTTGACCCGATATCTACTTTTTCAGACGTCCCCGCGGCTAACCTGAAGCAGGTGCTTGAAGAGTCGGATGTCGTCTCGCTTCACTTGCCTCTCACCGCGGACACCCGCCACCTCATTTCGGCCGATGTATTGGGGCGCATGCGTCGCAATGCGGTAATCATAAACGTTTCGCGTGGAGGCCTGATCGATGAGGAAGCACTCGCTGCTGCTCTTCGCGCGGGAACGGTCGCCGGCGCAGGGCTTGACACGTTCGCACAGGAACCTCTGGCGGGAGGACACCCATTGCGCGACGCGCCGAATACGATATTCACCCCTCATGTTGCCTGGCGTTCCACCACGTCATTGGATGCATTGCAGGAGCAAGCCGTGGAAAGGGCGCGGCGCGCGCTCCAGGGAGAGGCCCTTCCGGATCTTGTGACGGGGTGATGGTCTTGCCGCTACATGTCGACAGCATGCTTTTGAAGTTGCCGGCGGAGGTGGTGACCAGAGATCAGGATATCATCTCCTCATATCTCACGGATTTTCGTCGACAATACGTCGGAGCTACAGCCGCCCTGTTGCGTCCACGCAATACGGCTGAAGTTCAGGCGATTATCCGTGCCTGTGCTGAGCACAAGATCGGCGTTGTACCCCAAGGCGGCAACACGAGCTATTGCACGGCGGCAACGCCAAGCGCCGATGGGCAGGAATTGCTCGTGAGTCTGGAGAGAATGAACAAGGTCCGGGAGCTCGATCCTAAAAATCTCTCCGTCACCGCAGATGCAGGCGTGATATTGAGCGATCTGCAGCAAGCCGCCGATGCTGCTGGTCTCTTGTTGCCCCTTGCTTTGGGTTCACAGCAATCCTGCCGTATTGGCGGCAATCTCTCGACCAATGCCGGCGGCATCAACGTCATCCGATACGGCATGGCTCGCGACTTGGTGCTCGGGCTTGAAGCGGTGTTGCCGGATGGCTCTCTGTTTAGAGAATTGAACCCGCTCCGGAAAAACAATTCAGGCTATGACGTGAAGCAGCTTTTCATTGGCGCTGAAGGAACGCTCGGGATTATAACAAGTGTTTCCCTGAAACTGGTGAGGAAGCCGCGTCAGACGATTACTGCTTTTCTGGCCGTGCGCGACATTGCCTCGCTGGTCACCATCCTCGATGCCGCCCAGACACAGAGTGGAGAGGCGATTACATCATTTGAATATATTTCCGGCACGTCCTTGCAACTGCTCCTCAATGCTGACGGCCGCCTTCGGAATCCGCTCGAGCACGAAAGTGCACATTACGTCATTCTCGAAGCCGCGACCGCCTCGCCAATTTTGAACCTCGAAGAATGTATAAGCGCGCTGCTTGCCGAGCTCTTCGAGTCCGGCCTGATCAGCGATGGCACAATTGCCGCAAGCGAGCTGCAACGGGCAGTCCTTTGGCATTTGCGCGAAAACATTCCTGAGGCCGAGATCTATCATGGCGGATCGGTCAAACACGATATTGCCGTGCGGACGTCTCGCCTTGCAGAGTTCATCGAATCGGCGTGCCAACTGGTTCACAGCTATCGGAGAGGTTCCATTCTATCAGTCTATGGCCATGTCGGCGACGGCAACGTGCACTTCAACATCGTTCCTCCTGAGGGGACAGATAAGGCAATTTTCAAACGCGGCGTGGAGGAGGACATTTCTCCGGAAATTTATAGGCTGGCGTTCGAAATGGGAGGGACGTTCAGCGCGGAATATGGGATAGGGCGCACCAAGCTCAACCTGCTTCAGCGCTATGGCGCTGACGGAAAGATTGCCTTGATGAAGCGGATAAAAACGGCGATCGATCCGCACAACCTGCTCAACCCTGGAAAAGTAATTCCCTGATTTCAAACGATCACACAGAGGCGTTGCAATCAGCTAACGCCATTTTCCACCTGCTGCTGAATGGATGAAACGGAAGTCGCAAGCCATGCGGTTCAGCGTTTTGTCACACCGGTTAGGTAGCCTCACTCTGCCGACACCTCGAGGTAAACCGCTCCTCTTGCTTGCACTCGCTCAACCGTCTCCATGATCTCGTCGTAGTCGGGGGTTTCGTACAAAGCTTCCTGTCCCGGATACAGCAACTTCCGGGTGACAGCCTCGTCCAAAAAAAATGCCCCCGCGATCAGGAAAGATATCGTGTAGAAGTCATCGGCGCCGAGAGCGCGGACGGTGCCTACCGGATCGCTCGGACGGTCCTCGGGCAGACGCGACAACGCTTTGAAGAACGATGGCGCCATATCGTCGCGCTCCTTCAGCGCTCGGGGTAGCAGACGATCCAACATGCCGGCTTCCGTGGCCGAGGGCATACCGAATTTAGGGTCTGAAGGGATCAGGGCATCTGCTACCCACGCGATTCTGGTCCTAAAGTCATCAATGTTCTTCGTCATGGATTAGAGTCCAGCTTTGTGAGCTTCAGCAGTCCGACTGACTGGCTGGGAGCGTCTGTTTTCAATGATGGATTCAGCATTCCGCAATGCCAGCGCGGTCACGGTACCGGTAGGGTTGACCGCACCCGAGGTCGGCATGACACTTCCGTCCATGACGAAGAGGTTTGGCACATCGTGCGAGCGTCCAAACGAATCGACAACCGACGTGCTAGGGTCGTTGCCCATTCGCACTGTTCCCAGTATGTGCCAGCCGGTTTCCCGCATCAGAGGTGTTCCCGACACTTCATAGGCGCCCGCTTCCTTCATGGATTCTGAAGCCCGCAAGAGGTTGAAGTCCAAAAGATCCAGAGTATTTTGTGATGCCTTGTATGACACCTTTACGGCAGGCATGCCCTGGGCGTCGGTCACATCAGGATCGAGGGTAACCATATTGTCCTCGCTCGGCAGGTCTTCCGCCATGATCCCCCAGTATGCCGAACGGCCGAACCGTTTGTGTACCGTCGCATGGAAGTTGTCACCCCAGACATCGGCATTGCTGCCCCAGGGCCAGCTGCCTACCGATGCGAGGGGACCACCCATTCCCATGAGCTGCCATTTTGCTCCTCGGTAGAAATTTGTTTCTTTGCGGGTCTCGGCAAATTCCAGCGAATAGGCGCGTTGACCGTAGGGTCCTTGCCAATTCTCGAAGAAATCGTCGAACAGACCGCTCACGGTGCCATATGGATGCATCATCAATCGCTTGCCCACCAGCCCGGACGAATTTGCCAATCCGTTCGGATGGTCGATCGAGGTGGAATTCAGGAGCAGCCTCGGCGTACCCACGCCGTTAGCAGAAACGATAACTGTACGGCCGGGCTGAAAATGCGTGGTTCCCGTTTCCCGATCCACATAGGTCACGCCCGTGGCGAGACCGTCGGATCCCGTTTCCACGCGCAACACTCGCGCGTTCTGGACAAGCTTCACGCCAAGCTTGATGCAGGTCGGCCAATGCGTCCGATCGACTGAAGCTTTGGCACCATCGAAACAGCCCCACGTACACGCACCGCGCCGCACACAGGGCAACAGTCCATTATGTTTCACGGTCGCGATGGAATTGCTGCCTGGCCACCAGTGCCAGCCAAGCCGGTCATGGGCCGTGGCGAATTTCCGCTCCATCGCTCCCATTGGAAACGGCGGCAACGGGATGTCGAAACCTGGCGGATAAGCGGGGTCTCCCCCGACACCGGATACCGCGAAGTCGTTCTCGACCCGGGCGTAAAAAGGTTCGAGCTCCGCATAGCTGAGAGGCCAGTCGTCGGCGATTCCGTCCACCGTGCGTACCCGGAAATCGCTCGGCTTAAGTCGATGCCAGGCAGCCGCGTAGAGCACCGAACTGCCGCCGACGCCGTTCCACATCAATGGCTCGATATCGGTATCGCTGACGTCGATCGGATAGTCTGAGGGCGCCTTGCGACGATTTGGGTTTGTGGCAAAATGCTGTTGTTTTGTCAGTTCGAACTCGAGGCCGGAGTGCCGAAGTTTCGTGTAGTCGGGATAACCACCTTGCTCGAGACAAATGACGGACATACCTTCTTCTGCGAGCCGTTTTGCGGCCACCGCTCCGGAAGGCCCGGCGCCGACAATCACGACGTCATACACGGATGTTCGGCTTTCGTTGGCCATTCAACTGACTCCTCAATATTTGCCCAGTATGTGTCCTGCGGCGATTCCTATGCGAGTAGCATTTCACGCCGCCATGGAGGCGCCCATTTTAACCGCCGTCCAAATCGGGAACTTGCAGCGCGAGGTCATTGAATAAATCGTCTGAATCGTAGCCTCTCGATTTGTTCACGCTTCAACGGCAGCTGCGCTCCATTCGAGCTCGGCAAGCCGCAGTGAACACTATGATCCAAATTGATGTCAAGTGGATCATCTGATCCTTAGAGATATTTTAATTTTAAACTTGGGCCGCTGGAGCAGCGGCGGTGGCGCTTATAAAAATATCTTGGAGCAGCTCGGTAGCTTCCATCATTTAGCTGCATGGTCGGCGTGGCTTACAGCCAACTGCTCGGGTCATATGACTCGCAAGTGAGCGGCCAATCAGGTTCGATCGCTTGAGATGCGCACCGGTTGTTCGAGACGTCAGTACTCCCTTCAGTGGCGGAATGGGAACTCTCCCGCCCTCAATCATCAAAGAGTTGGATCACATGATCCTGTTGACATTAATCCGGATCATAGTGTTTATTGCTCCTCACTCAAGAATGGATGGAGAACAGGATGACACTCGGCTCAGGGCAGAGCAGCGATGAAGCAGGTTCCGCTATCGGCAAGCGCTCCGAAGCCGCCTATATGAGAGAGCGGAAGGTGGTTCCTGGTGGGTCGATGCGGGCGGCATCGTGGCTTCAGCCGCATCCACCTTACGCAGCGCGTGGTGAAGGATGCTGGGTCATCGACATCGATGAGCGACGGCTTCTCGATTGCGCAAACAACTTTTTCTCGCTCATCCATGGCCACGCCTTTCGCCCGGTTCTGGACGCGGTGCGCGACGCGATGGCCACCGGAACCGCGTTCGGAATGCCGACGGAGAGCGAAATCCTTCTTGCCGAAGCGCTCGCCGCCAGAAGCCCGCGAATGGAGCAGACCCGTTTTTGCAACTCGGGAACCGAGGCCGTGCTGGCCGCAATCAAGGGTGCACGGGGCCTGACCGGCCGGCACAGGATTGCCAAGTTCGAGGGCTGCTATCATGGGGCCTACGACTGGGTTGAGGTGAGCCTTGATCCGACGCCGTCGAACTGGGACGACGAGAATGGCAACCCTGCATCTGTTCGCTGCAATGCCGGCACACCGGATTCGGTTTTGCGAGAAGTGGTGGTCCTCCCCTACGACGATCCGCAGCGTTGCGCAGACATTCTTCGCCGCGAAGGGGCTACGCTGGCCGCAGTTATCGTCGATCCGAATGCCTCCCGTGCCGGTACGGTGCCGATGTCGAAAGAAACAGCTGCTGTCGTCCAGGATGCTTGCCGTCGTGATGGAATCATTCTCATTGCCGACGAAGTGATCAGCTTCCGTCTGTCCTATGAAGGAGCTTCCCCTCTTTTCGGCCTTGAACCCGATCTGATTACGACGGCCAAGATCATTGGCGGCGGATTGCCGATCGGCGCTGTATCCGGGCGCGCCGAATATATGGCGGTCTTCGATCACTCCGCTGGCAAACCGAAAGTGTCAATGGGAGGCACGTTCAGCGCTAATCCGCTCAGCATGGCTGCGGGCCTGGCCTCTCTTGAGCACTACTCGCGGCCGGTCGTGGAACGACTCAATAAACTCGGCGGCGCCTTGCGCGATAGAATTAGCAAAGGACTTGCGGACGCTGGCGTGGCCGCAACGGTCACCGGAATGGGATCGCTGTTTCGGCTTCACATAGGCGCGGGAAAGGTTACCGGTTATCGGAGCGCATTTCCGACTGCAGAGGCCGCAAAGCTCATCCGTCGGATTCAGTTGGCCATGCTGAACGAAAACGTCCTGCTCACGCCCAACTGCTCCGGGTCACTGTCCAGCCCGATGACAGAGGTCGAGGTCTTCTCGATAGCGGACAAGCTGGTGCACGTCGTCGAAAGGGAACTTGACGCTTACAAAGGCACGTCCAACTGAGACAAAGCGTTCAGCAGCCTTTGGCAGAGATATAAGGGAAATGGTGAAGCAACGATGAGTGGACAGCCGATGTTAATTGCACCCTACCGCGTCGGAGTTGATATCGGCGGTACCTTTACCGACCTTGTCATGGTTGACTCCAAAGGGGCCGTGCGTGCATTCAAGGCGCCTTCGGTCCCTTCGGATCCGACGGAAGGCGTGCTTTCGGCAATTCGACTGGCGGCGGATGCTTTGGCAATCGACGTCGAAACCTTCCTTTCGAACACTGAGCTTTTTGTTCATGGCTCGACCATTGCGACAAATACGCTGCTTGAAAAGAAGGGTGCAAAGGTTGGGCTTCTGGTCACGGAAGGCTTCCGCGATTCGCTAGAGATCCGACGATCCATGCGTGAATATGTTTGGGACCATCGAAAGCCGTTCCCGGAAGTCCTGGTTCCCCGTTATTTGCGCCTCCCGGTCGTCGAACGACTGGAGCAGGATGGTACGGTCAGGGTACCCTTCAATCCGGATTCTGTCGCAGCCGCTGCGCGTGTGTTCGAGGAGGAGGGCGTCGAAACGGTTGCGATCTGCTTCCTGCATTCCTACGCAAATCCAGTCCACGAAAGAGCAGCCAAAGCAGAGCTGAAAAAGCTTCTTCCGAACGTCTGGGTCACCGCGTCGTCTGAAATCGCTCCGACGATTGGCGAGTACGAACGCACGTCGACGACCGTCGTCAATGCTTATGTTGCGCGCCGTGTCGTTCCTTATCTCGAAAGCCTTTCGCAGCGGCTCTCCTCGCTTGGACTGAAGCGCAAACTTTTGATGATCCAGTCGAACGGCGGCGCTATTTCCATAGATGAGATCGGTCAATCGCCAGCCAGTCTCGTTCTGTCTGGCCCGGCCGCCGGTGTCGGTTCGCTGAAGTTTTTCGGCCAGGACACCGGGTCCGAGCACCTTATGTCGATTGAGGTTGGTGGAACGAGTTGCGACGTTACGCTGATGGAGCACGGGACGGTCTCAATGACTGACCAGATCGTGGTCGACGGTTACCATCTGAACATTCCGTCCGTTGACATTCACACTGTCGGCGCAGGCGGAGGTACGATTGCGTCTGTGGACGGCGCCGGGCTCCTGAAGGCCGGACCGGAGGGCGCGGGCTCCACTCCCGGACCGGCATGCTATGGTCGTGGCGGCACACGGCCGACTGTGACCGATGCGCAGCTGGTCCTTGGTCGGCTCAAGCCGGGTCCATATGCTGGCGGAGTGATCACCTTGAATCTAGAAAAGGCGCTTGAGGCGATCGAGACCCATGTCGCAAAGCCTCTTGGTCTCAGCGTCAACGACGCGGCGGCCGGTATCATACAGCTCGTCGAGCAAAATATTCTCCACGCGGTGGAGCAAGCCTCGCTCGAAAAGGGTTACAATCCACGGGCATTTACACTCGTGGCCTGCGGTGGGGCAGGTCCTCTCCACGGTCCATCGACTGCGAGGCTGCTCGGATGCTCAAGTCTCTACATCCCACGCCTCGCTGGGGTGTTTTGCGCATTTGGCATGTGTAATTCCGACCTTCGCCATGACTACGTCCGAAGCTGGCTCAAGGATCTGGACAATCGCGAAAGTTCAGGCCCGGCCCTGCTCGAGGCCGCTTTTGTCGAGATGCAGGCGGAAGCGAGCGATGTTCTTGAGCGCGAAGGTTTCACAGGCGACAAGGCGCTTGTGAAGCGCGCCTATGATCTTCGTTATTTCGGCCAGCAGTGGACCATCCCGGTAGAGTGCGCCTTGACGGACGCGGGAACCATACGCGCGGCATTCGAGCAGGTTTACCAACGGCTTTTCGGTTACGTACAGCCCTCAGGTGCAATTGAGATCGTCAATCTGCGATTGGCAGCGATCGGCAGGCTTGATGCGTTGGAAGTTGCTTCTGCTCCCGCCGCAGTGTCCGATCCGGTAGCCATTTCGCGCCGCCCTGTATGGGTCAACAGGGAGTTAGGCTTCGTCGAGACGCCTGTTTACGATGGCACGGCCCTGACCCCGCGCCAGCAACTGACTGGACCTGCCATCATCGAAGAAGCAACGACCACGCTCATACTTGGGGCCGGCGACAAGCTGACGATGACCGAAGCCGGCAACTATCATGTCGACATTCTGCAGAGCGAGGCAGCATGAACGTGCAAAGCATCCCTGGGCCGTATCTGAAAGATGCTGCGTCTCTGCGACCGCAGTCAAATGCGTCGCAGGCCGGATGGTTTATTGCAAGAATTGATGAGGTCAAATTATGAGCACTGTTTTGTCTCCGGAATACGATCCGGTTCTCATCGCAATTCTGCAGCGGCAGCTGGATCATATCAGCCTGCAAATGGGCACGATCATGACTCGGACGGCGCGCAGTCCGATCTTCAGCCAAAGCCATGACTTTTCGTGCTTCCTGAGCAATGCGGATGGCGAGACGATCGCGCAGGCGGACGGTTTGCCGATCCATTCCGGCAGTGGCGGATTTGCCGTGCGCGCGGTTCTGCGGGATTTTTCCGGGCGTATCGAGCCGGAAGATGTGTTCATTCTGAGCGATCCCTATGCGGCCGGCGGCAATCACCTGCCGGACTGGACGCTTATTAGGCCTGTTTTCGTCGAAGGCGAACTGATCGGCTTCTGCAGCAATCGTGCTCACCAGTCTGATATCGGCGGCGGCGCTGCTGGTACCTACAATGCCAAGGCGACAGAGATTTTCCACGAAGGAATTCGCCTGCCCGTCCTCAAGTTGATCGAAAAGGGCCGGTTGCGCGACGACCTGTGGCGCATGCTGCTTTTAAACTCGCGCTGCCCGGACCTGCTGGAAGGCGATCTCGGAGCGATGATCGGCTCGACACGGATTGGCGGCCAGCGCTTGGCTGACGTCATCTCCCAACTCGGTCTCAAGAAGGGCCGCGCCTACCTCGATGCTCTTCTTGACTACGGCGAGCGGCGAATGCGCCAAGCCATCGCGGAGCTTCCGAATGGCGTATGGCATGCATCGGACTTCAGCGATACCGACTGCTTCGAGCTTGTCGATATCGAAACCCGCATCAAGATGACCATCGACGACGACACGATCACCTTTGATTTCACGGGCACATCGCCTCAAATCAAGGGATTCAAGAATAGCGGTATCGCCAACACGCATTCGGCCGTCTATTGCGCTCTTTCCGCCTTTCTGGACCCCGCAATTCCGCATAACGAGGGTACCTATCGATGTGTCAAGATCATCGCGCCCGAAGGAAGCGTGGTGAACGCCTTGCCGCCGGCACCAATGACGATGAACACGGTATTCCCGGCGATCGACATCATGAATGCGTGTTGGGGAGCATTGGCGCAGGCCGATCCCGAGCGCGCCTGCGCGGGGTGGGGTAAATCGGTGTTCGGCATCTCGTCGGGCACGAAGCCTGACGGAAACGTCTTTGTTCTCTATCACTGGCACGGCAGTTCCGGTGGAGGTGCGGTCAAAGGGCGGGACGGATTTCCGACCTCCAGCCACCAGATGACGCTCGGCGGGATGTTCATCCCGAATGTCGAGACCTATGAGCAATCTTATCCGATCCGCGTGCATCGATACGAGATGCGTTGCGACACGGGCGGTGCAGGCCAATATCGCGGTGGAACCGGCGTCGACTATGTGGTTGATGTCCTTGCGCCCGGTGAACATCTGCTCCGAGGCGAGGGGGCACGCAAGAAGACCGCTGCCGGCGTCAACGGTGGGCACTGGGGCGAGAAGGGGTCTATTAGGGCTTTCGATCTTGCGACGGGTGAAGAGCTATATTGTCCACCGTATGGCGTCGAGGAAGTCAAGCCTTTCCAGCTGGTGATTGAGGCTACGGCGGGCGGCGGCTGGGGGCCGCCTCACCAGCGGGACCCCGCGTCCGTTCTTCGCGATGTCCGCGACGGCGTCGTATCACGCAGCGCAGCACTCGAGATTTATGGTGTCGCGATCTCAGCCGATGGAAAATCCATATCGTCGACCGAGGCGAGACAAAGGACCGCGTAGTTTCTCTCAGCCGATTCAACGCAATAGCGAATAAGGGGAGTAAAATGGGCAAGAAGCGTGCAAAGGAAATATTGCGTGAATATCACGAAGCATGGTCGAGCGGCGATGTCGAAAAGGGCTGCAGCTACTATGCAGACAATCTCGTGGTGCATATGGGTGGAACGCACCCCGTTCTTTCCCGCGATTTCCATGGTGCCAAGGGCTTTGTCGAAGGCTGGGTGAACAAGGTTGCCGCCTACACCGACAAATGGATCGTCGGTGGCGAGGCCGGACATGACGAGCTGATCGCAGAGTCGGATGAGGCTATTTTGATCATGGTTCATGAGATTTGGGCGCGGGGTGACAAGCAGGTTCGCACCGACCGTCTCGCAGCTTACCGTTTCGAGAACGAGCAGATCGTGGAGTGCTGGTTCTGCGACATGCGTCAGGCAGAAGTTGATGCGTTCTTCTCGGGGATCCGATAGGCGGAACAGCCTTGGTCAGCGTCTGCTCATAGTCATGTGCGGGGCCGTACGCGGTATATTACTCAGATTAGGATAGTGTGATGCCCGATTTTATCGTGGTGGGTGGGGGATCTGCGGGGTGCGCTATAGCGGGTCGGCTGAGCGAGGATCCGGATGTATCGGTGACCCTGTTTGAGGCAGGGCCGAGGGACAGCAGCATCTGGATCCGCTTTCCGGTCACATTCTATAAATCCTTCAAGAGCTCTTTGCTTCATTGGTACAAGGTCGAGAAGCTTAAGCATCAAAATGACACCGAGCCACAAGTCGGACAAGCAAGGGTCCTGGGCGGCGGCAGCTCGCTGAACGCGATGATCTATATGAGGGGCGCGCCATCGGATTTCGACCGTTGGGTCGACCATGGAGCAGAAGGTTGGGGCTACAGGGATGTGCTCCCCTACTTCCGCAAGGCAGAAAACAACGAGGTTTATTCGAACGATGCGCATGGTCAGGACGGACCATTGAGCGTTTCGAACCAGCAGTATACTTTGCCGCTGACCAAAGCCTGGGTTAAGGCCTGCCAAGAGGCGGGAATACCCTATAATCCGGATTTCAATTCGGGCGATCTGCAGGGGGCGGGGCTTTACCAGCTGACGACGAAGGATGGTCGTCGGTGCAGTTCCGCCGATGCCTATCTTCGTCCGGCCAGAAAGCGACGGAATCTCAACATTGTCACTGACAAACAGGTCACGAAGATCCTGGTTGAGGGCGGCCGCGCCGTTGGTGTCCAATACGTGGAAAACGGTCGCGTTGAAACGATGCGGGCGGAGCGCGAGGTTATCATATCCTCGGGGGCGGTTGGATCGCCTCGTCTTCTTTTGCTCTCGGGAATCGGGCCTGCCGCCGAGCTCCAGCGCTCAGGCGTTCAGGTGGTTCACGACCTGCCAGGCGTTGGGCAAAATCTGCAGGATCATACCGATTGCTTCCTGATTTATAACCTGAAGTCGAACACGAGCTACGACAAGTACAAGAAGCTGCGGTGGCAGCTTGCCGCGGCGGCTCAATTTGCGCTTTTCGGCTCAGGGCCGATTACATCGAATATTTGCGAGGGCGGAGCCTTCTGGTGGGGCGATAAATCGGATCCCACCCCCGATCTCCAATATCACTTCTTTGCGGGCGCCGGCATCGAGGAGGGGGTGGAAACCACGGCGAGTGGCAATGGATGCACGCTGAACGTCTATGCGTGCCGGCCAAAATCGCGCGGCCGAATTGCTCTTCGCTCAGCGGACCCGAGTGTCCCGCCAATAGTGGATCCCAACTATCTCAGTAACCAGTACGACGTTGATCGGCTTGTCGATGGGATCCGGCTTGGACAGGAGATCATGGCACAGCCATCGATGAAGAAGTTCGTCAGCGAACCCCATTTGCCGGCCAAGCCGCTAAAAACCCGGGCAGAGTTCGAGGCTTTCGTCAGGAAATATACGCAAGGAGCCTATCATCTAAGCGGTGCCTGCAAAATTGGAACGGACGAGATGGCCGTGGTCGATCCGCAGTTGCGCGTGCATGGCATCGACGGCCTTCGGGTCGCCGATACTTCCGTTATGCCGTTCGTGTCGTCCAGCAATCTGAATGCTCCTGCGATCATGATCGGTGAACGCGCTGCCGACTTTGTGAAAGGGAATCGAATCTAGCTACGGGGCACCGGGGGCCACAACAGGTCGATCGATTTTCAGCCGTGAACAGAGAGTTCCGGTCCGCGGTCCTTGCCAACGGCTGAATGCTTTTTCTCACTTTTGAATCGAAAGCACCAACCCGGTGCGAGGAGGACAAATGAAATTAGTGACATATGACTCGGCTGGCTCGTGGCGAGCAGGTGTTGTGGTGGATTCCTCGATTTTCGACGTGGATACGCTCCTTAAAGGCGAACCCGGCGAGAACGCGAAATCTGTCTTATCGGTGCGTGAATTGCTACGGGAGCACGGAGGAGCATTGTCAAAGCTCTCGGGGCGGCTCGCTGCTGCTGCCCGGAAGAATCCAAAAGCCGAAGTGGGGCCATTTGGCAAGGTTCGGCTTGGTCCGCCGGTCACCGATCCCTCGAAGATCCTTTGCATCGGCCTCAACTACAACGACCATGTCGCCGAGACCGGGCGCGCATTGCCGACACACCCCGACATTTTCGCGAAGTTCGCAAGCACGCTTATCGGTCCTTTCGATGAGATATGCTGCTCCAACATTACTTCCAACCTGGATTTCGAAGGCGAGCTCGCAATCGTCATCGGTCGGGAATGCCGCTCCGTCTCTGCTGACGACGCTCTCGATTTCGTAGCCGGCGTGACCGTTTTGAACGACATCACGGCACGTGATCTTCAGTATCGCGGCACACAGTGGCTTGCAGGCAAGGCTGTCGATGGTTCGACGCCAGTTGGTCCGGCTCTTGTTACGCTGGAAGAGGTCGGCGATATCCAAGATCTCGATATTCGGACGCACGTCAACGGTTCGGAGGTCCAATCATCCAACACGCATCTCATGATTTTTCCGGTGCGCCAGTTGGTCAGCTATATATCGCATTTCTTGACCCTTTCTCCCGGCGATATCATCTCGACCGGAACCCCTCAGGGTATTGGGGCCAAGCGGCAGCCGCCTCTGTGGTTGAAGCCGGGCGACATTGTAGAGGTCGAGCTGGAGAATGTGGGCGTCCTGCGCAACACTGTTCGTTGACGGAGGGGGCAGTCCAAGCACAGCTCGGTATCGCCCGTGTCACGAGCCGAGGTGTCCAGGAATCCGCGGCGACGAGTGTGCAATGCGTGCTTACACGGATCATCCACGAACTGGCCGATGTAGATGAGCAATGGCGGTTGAGAGAGGATTGCATAAATGAAGATTCTCGTCCCAGTCAAACGGGTTGTCGACTACAACGTGAAGATCCGGGTGAAGCCGGACGGCACGGGTGTCGAGCTTGCCAATGTGAAGATGTCGATGAACCCGTTCGACGAGATCTCGGTGGAAGAGGCGCTGCGGCTGAAGGAGGCCGGCAAGGCTGAGGAAGTCGTGGTGGTGTCGATCGGCCCGGCCAAGGCCGAGGAGACGCTGCGGACGGCGCTCGCCATGGGCGCCGACCGGGCGATCCTGGTCGAGACCGACGATGCCGTCGAGCCGCTGGCGGTGGCCAAGATCCTGAAGGCGGTCGCCGATGCCGAACAGCCGGGATTGGTCATCACCGGCAAGCAGGCGATCGACGACGATTCCAACCAGACCGGCCAGATGCTGGCGGCCCTGCTCGGTTCGGCCCAAGCGACCTTCGCCTCGAAGATCGAGATCGCTGACGGCAAGGCGACGGTGACCCGCGAGGTCGATGGCGGCCTGCAGACGATCGAGATCAAGCTGCCGGCGGTCGTCACCACCGACCTGCGGCTGAACGAACCGCGTTATGCCTCGCTGCCGAACATCATGAAGGCGAAGAAGAAGCCGCTCGACAAGAAGGCTCCTGCCGATTTCGGCGTCGATACGACGCCGCGGCTGAAGGTCTTGAAGACCGAGGAGCCGTCCGGCCGCAAGGCCGGCGTCAAGGTCAAGAGCGTCGCCGAACTGGTCGACAAGCTGAAGAACGAAGCCGGCGTGCTGTAATCGGGCAGGAACAGGAGCAACTATCATGACCATTCTTCTTCTGGCCGACCATGACGGCAATCATCTCTCCGACCAGACCGCCAAGGCGCTGACGGCTGCCTCGCAGATCGGCGGCGACGTGCATGTGCTGGTCGCCGGCAAGGCCGCCAAGGCGGCGGCCGATCAGGCGGCGAAACTCTCCGGCGTTGCCAAGGTTCTGCTCGCCGAAAGCGATGCGCTTGCCAACAATCTCGCCGAGCCGCTGGCCGATCTGATCGTCTCGCTTTCTGCCGGCTACGACACGATCCTGTCTGCCGCCACCTCGGTCGGCAAGACGGTGCTGCCGCGTGTCGCCGCCCTGCTCGACGTCGCCCAGATCTCCGAGATCATCGAAGTCGTCTCATCCGACACCTTCAAGCGGCCGATCTATGCCGGCAACGCCATCCAGACGGTGCAGGCAAGCGATGCCAGACGCGTGATCACCGTGCGCACCGCCTCGTTCGCTTCGGCGGCGGAAGGCGGCTCGGCCTCTGTCGAGGCGATCCCGGCCATCTCCGATCCGGGTCTGTCGCGGTTCGTCTCCGATGCGCTGTCGGCCTCGGAACGTCCGGAACTGACGTCGGCGAAGATCATCATATCAGGCGGCCGGGCCTTGGGCTCGGCGGAGAAGTTCAAGGAGGTCATCCTGCCGGTTGCCGACAAGCTCGGTGCCGCCGTCGGCGCCAGCCGTGCGGCCGTCGATGCCGGTTATGCCCCGAACGACTGGCAGGTCGGCCAGACCGGCAAGGTGGTGGCGCCCGATCTCTATATCGCCGCCGGCATCTCCGGGGCCATCCAGCACCTGGCCGGTATGAAGGACAGTAAGGTGATCGTCGCCATCAACAAGGACGAGGAGGCGCCGATCTTCCAGGTCGCCGACTACGGCCTCGTCGCCGATCTCTTCGACGCACTGCCGGAATTGCAAAAGGCGCTCTGAGGGAGGGGGATCGAACGTGGCTCGCGCGGTAGGACGCCCAATCAAACCTGGTGCCGACCTTCTTCTGAACGATGACGCAAAGCCGGCCTATGTCCGGCTGCGACCTCGTCATCAACGCCCAGAACTGCGTGCACTCCAAGACCTGCTACGTCAGGGACCCGAACCAGAACATAAACTGGATGCCATATGATTGCGGATCTGGAACTGGCGAAACGCGAGGCTAATGAACGTCTTTCCGAGGAGAGTTCTAATCTTCGCAATTCGATAGCCGTATGGGACGCACTCAAATGCTTCTTTATGAAAGGAGCATCAGCTCTCCGAAAGCTCATTCGCCGTATGTATATAGCGAATGAACGCGGCCCGAATATTTGAAGCTTTGCTGGAACAGATTAGCATAGCATTCGGCCGATATTCCAGCCTGGCCATTTCAAATTGCCCGCTTTGAAAGAACCTGGACTTCAGTTTGGTGGCGGTGCGTTGGTGTTGTCGACGTCATCTACGGAGCGCGTCCGAGCGCAGAAATTGCTGGGCATCCACCAGTTAGGTTGCTGGCCGAGCAACATCTGGAAAAAGCCCGCCGCGTAGTCCATGTCCTGGTCCGCATTTTCCCGAAAGGACCACCAGCTGCGAAGATCGTCGACCATCTGGCTGACGTGGACGTCCATGTGAAATTCCTGGTCCATCGTGGCAGCATAGACAGTCAGGCAAAATGTCGTGGCCACATATCCCTCAGGCCAGAACGCCGCTGCCGACTTGGGATCGACGCGCGCCGGGGCATGCGCAGCCTTTATTGGCATGTCCACCACTAATTCGCGAAGAACGAGAGAGGGTACAAATTGGAAAAACGCGCGTCGTTCGGCCTTCTCTTTCGGCTTTTGACGATCGACATTATCCAGCCAACGAACGAATGCTCCCGCTAGCTTCACGTCATCAATGGCGAAATCGCATCCTATCGATCCCCCGCAGAGCGCTGCGTGTGCATGAAAGGCTGCTTTAAACCAATGTAATTGCCTCACCGCCACCCTCAGCGGCTTATTGGTTCGAGGCAGATTGTGCACGGATCGGGACAAATCAAACATGGCTTGCGCACCGTTTCAGAAGCGAGGCCAGAGCCGATATGTCTTTTTGCTGATATAGATCCTGGATCTTCACCTGGACAGCAGCGGCAAGATCGGTTGCGGCGGAAATGATCGCTTCTCTGTCGGCTTCGTCTGATACCGCGAGCAATGAGAGCATTGCTGCAAAAACCGCGACGACTGTAATGCTGGAGAGTGTTACGGGTGATCGATCGTCCAATTGATCGACCACTATCGAATCGTCATCCGCGAGGTGCAATGTTAACTGGGCCGCAAGCTCGAAGACATCTTGTGATTGGCTCAGTCGTACAAAGGCCCGGCGGCCGGCACTTTGGCGAACCAACGCTCTCTTCGCACCAAGATGGCTTAGTACGAGTTTCATCGTTTGATAATAAGCGACTGAAAACTTATAGTCGGGCCGCGAAGAGGCAGCGATCTCACGCAGTCCTTCGGTATCCGCCGCGGAATCGCTCAAGACGGAATGTGCAAAATTGCACATGAAATGATCGACATTGCGGGCGAGGACCTCAATCTCGCCAAGTGCGGAAAGCGCGATGCCCGATGCCGGTGTTGGGAGCCGGCGGGGCGCAGTCTCCTTCACCGTGTCGCGCCCCTTTTTAAGGGTATAACGCAACGACCTCAAAACGTCCTTCAGTTGCGTCGTTCGTGGAGCGAAATCTGGCGACATGCCAATGTACCCTCTTGCCTCACTGCGCCTCTGTCATGCCACAATATCATATCGCAGTTCGCGCCGGGGTGTCGCCTTAATAAATGCGCGAGTCGCATCATAATTGGTCACGCCGGCCTGACTTCCCAGGCCTGTAGCGTTCAATGCGGAGGACGCTTGACCAAGTTCGACTGCATCTCGAGGCGACAGTCCCTTTACCAATCCACTCGCGAACCCCCCATTGAAGCAGTCACCGCAGCCGCATGTGCACTTTACATCGACCTGGAACGCCGGCGAGTGGAACTCCAATCCCGTCTCGTCGTGATAGTAGGCGCCCTCGGCACCCAAAGTCAGAATGACACACTTCGCCCCTCTGCTGAGAAGGAAAGTCGCCAGGTCCTTGTTGTGGGTCAATCCGGAAAGTGCTTGCGCTTCCTCTTCAGAAGGCAGGAAATAATCCGTATAAGGCAACAGAGCTTCGATTTTGGGAAGGTCGGCCGGCGTTGAAGCGAAGACGTCAAGCGTGGTGATCACACTTCGACGGCGCGCTTCCGCCATAAGTTCCGCGGTACGACCGGAATCATCCATCCGATTCATCAGGCCGACACCGCCCACATGCAGGATTTTGGTGTCCAGAACCCGATCCACTTCCGAATCTGATATGAAGAATGCGTCGGTTGCACCGCGCTTGTGAAGTGCCGGTCGCTGACCGTTCGGCCGTGTCGTCACGATTGAGGATGATGTCGTGTAGCCCTCGTAGCGCCGCATCATCGTGGTGTCTACGCCGAAAGACTGCAGCTTCATATGGACCCAGTCACCCATATCATCATAGCCCACTCCGCCGACAGCTTGCACCGAGAGGCCATACTTGGCGGCCACGATCGCCGCCGAACCGGCCGCGCCGGATACGGCCAAGGTGAAGTCCTCCACGAAAAGGGTCTGCCCCCCCGCCGGGATTTCCGCGACCGGTCGGCAAAGAGCATCGAAGGTGTAAAAGCCGACGCAGCTGAAATCAAAGGTCGCCGACATCACTGGGCTCCGATCCTGTTGCCATCGCTGTCGAAGAAGTAAAGCCGGCTGGGATCAAACCCGATCGATACGGAAGAATCTATTTTTGCACGGAATTCCCGGCCAGCTTTGATTTCGAAGATCTTCTCTGGAGTGCGGACGGACAGGTAGGTGATATCACCGGTGGGCTCGACGCCAAAAACCGTGCCGTGGAGATTTTCGCCGCCGATCACGCAATCCTCCGGCCGGAAGCCGAGGGTAACCTGACCGGATAGCTTTGCAGGGCAGGCGACCTTCAGGCCGGCAGCCGAGAAAACCCCATTATCTGCAGTGCCAGACACCAGGTTCATCGGCGGCGAGCCGATGAAGCCGGCTACGAAGGTATTCGCCGGATTCGAATAGATCTCATCGGGGGTGCCGATCTGCTGAATGATGCCCTTGTTCATAATCACGATCCGATCAGCGAGCGTCATCGCCTCGATCTGGTCGTGTGTCACGTAAACCGTGGTCACCTTCAGGTCGCGCTGCATGTGCTTGATCTGGACACGCATGCTGGCACGCAGCTTCGCATCGAGGTTGGAAAGCGGCTCGTCCATGAGAAAGACTTGCGGCTGGCGGACGATAGCGCGCGCCAGCGCAGCGCGCTGTCTCTGGCCGCCCGAAAGCGCGCCGGGTTTACGCTCCAGAAAAGGCCCAAGCTCAACCATATCCGCGGCTTTGCGGACTAGGCTGTCATGCTTGTCCCTGGGGATGCGCCTCATTCTGAGGGGAAAACGGATGTTCTCGTAGATCGACATATTCGGGTACAGGGCGTAGCCCTGGAAAACCATCGCAACGTCTCGATCGCGGGCATCGATCTCGTTCACAATATTGCCGCCGATACGTATCTCTCCGCCCGTCGGGTGCTCCAGACCAGCAATCATGCGCATGGTCGTGGTCTTCCCGCAGCCCGACGGCCCCAAAAGAACCAGAAACTCCTCATCGGCGATATCGAGAGAGACATCTTGGACTCCAAAGAAGGAGCCAAAGCTCTTCACGATGTTCTTAAGTTCAATAGAAGCCATGGAATTATCCTTTCACAGCGCCCATGGTCAGGCCGCGCGAGAGATGCTTCTGGATCAGGATGACGAGGATCAAGATCGGAGCGAATGCGAGGAACGAGACGAGTGCGATTGCGTTGTAGATCACCCCGTCGGAGCCGCCGGTGAAGTTGGCAAGCGCAACGGACATCGTGTAAGCCTTGGAGGTCGATGCGATGAGAAGGGTGAACAAGAATTCGTTGATAGCGAAGATCGCTGCTATAACCGCCGCGGTGATGATACCGGGCAGGCAAGCCGGGATCATGATTTCCCAAAGAATAGTCAGGTCTCCGGCGCCGTCTGTACGTGCCGCGTCCTCTAATTCCTTGGGAATATCCAGCATGTAGCTGCGAATGATCCAGGTGACGAGACTGAGATTGATGGCCGCGTAAATGAGCATCAAAGCCCAGACGGAATCCAGCAAACCCATATTTTTGAACAGAAAGAAGATCGGAACCGCAACGATGGCAGGCGCCATCATACGCGTCGACAAGATGTAAAAACCGATGTCCTCTCGGCCACGGAACTCATAACGAGCCAACGCGAAGGCTGCGGGAATTGCCAGGATCAGATCAATGACGACCGAGCCCGCGACGGCAACCACCGAATTTCGCAGATAGGAAGCGATCGGCCAGTCGCTGACGAGCAGGCGCCAGGCGTCCAGACTCCACGTCGGCCAGTAGATCGGCCTTGGCACGATGATCTCAGTTCTCGGTCTGAACCCTATTGTGAGGAACCAGATGATCGGAACAAGACAAACAAGCGCCCAGGCGACAAGGATGATGTAGCGAAGAAGGAGGCTTTCACCGCCGTTTTTTCGAATGCTGGCCATATCATGATTTCCCGGATTTGAATGCGCGCTTGACGACAGTCTGGGCGATGACGACCGTGAAGATCAGCATCAGCACCGATGCCGCCGACGCGTATCCGAAATTGAACATCCTGAAGCCCTGACGATAGATGAAGTAGCTCATCGTCTCCGTTGCGCCGCCCGGCGTGCCCTGGGTCATGATGTAGACGTTTGTGAACATCGTCGTGATGTCGATGCCGCGCAGCGTTACGGCAACCACGATGATAGGTCTCATCATCGGCAATGAAATGTTCCAGAAAATGCTGCTCCAGCTTGCCCCGTCCAGTCGAGCCGCTTCCTCGATTTCCTCGTCCTGGCCTTGAAGGGCTCCGACGAAGATGATGAAAAGAAACGGTGTCCACTGCCACACGTCCGCGACAATCAGGGTGAGCCTTGCCAGCCAGATAGAGGCAAGCCAGTCGACATTGTTGGAGACTATTCCGATGGACATCAGAATATCGGAGATCACCCGGCCATCGTTGAATGCGAGCTTCCAGATGAAGGCCACGGCTGACGGCATGAACAGCATCGGCATCAGGAAAATGATGCGCCATCCGCGGACAAACGGGTCGCGGTAACAGAAGAAGGCCACAGCCATCGCGATCACCGACTGCAGGACCAGGGATATGCCGCCGATGAGAGCGGTATTACCCAAAGCAGCCCAGAATTCACGATCCTGGATGATCCGTGTGTAGTTGCCGAGCCCGACCCAAGACCAAGTGACGAACTTGACGACAAAGAGGCTTTGATACATCGCGAAAAGACCCGGATACAGGGTGATCGCGAGTAGGTAGGCTACAGCAGGTCCAACCAATAGATACGGGAAGACCTTCCTCGCCGTAGCCGAACGGGGACGAGGTCTTGCGGGTAACTTTACGTTGGAGGCGGCGAACGCCGCCTCCGTTTCAAGTCTTTGAGTTGAATGTGTCATGATCTTAGAAAGGCAGTGCCTTGCCCTTGCCTACATAGAGGCCTGGCTCTGCGTCCGAGTAAGCAATCGGTGCGCTTCCACCGGAGAAGCCATTCTTCTCCAGAATGCTCTTCCAGGCTTTCTGCCCGTTCTCGAGGGCTTCCTTCCCTGAAATCTGACCGGTGACCGCCCGGTTGATTTCATTCCCGAGCGCCTGCTCCATCTCGAACATCCCAGGAATGCGCGGCGCGCACCAGGCGTGTTCCAGACTGTCCGCCCACACCTTCATAGGTTGGCTGACAGCGCGGAGACGCTCGTTGGCAAGAACGGACCGGTAGCCCGGAGCAACACCATTCGCATTCGCTTCGTTCATCGCCATGATAGACGAAGTCGTGAGGAATGCGAGCATAAGGAACGCGCCCTCGGGGTTTTGCGACGTGGCTGCAACGCAGGAGGTCGATCCGGCAATATTCGGCGGAGCGAAGACGCCGCCGGAAATGCGGGGCTCGTAGATCGTAACAAAATCATCGACGATCTTCGACTGATCAGGCCGCATGGCCTGGGTGCCGCTGTCCTGCCAGCTGATATTTGCTGCCACCTGTCCGCCAAGCCACGCGGCGCGGTTTTCACCCCAGCCGGCGCCCGATACGCCTTCGATGGCATTTTTCTGCAGAGCCATGATGATATCCATGGCCTTCATCCCGGCGTCGCTTGTGAGCTGCGGATTCCATTGGCTGTCGAATAAGGTCAGACCCGCTTGCGCCGCGATATGCTCCCAGGTGTAAGTTGCCCAGAAACCACGGGCCGCCATTAAGCCAACACCTGCTACGCCGCCGCCGAGCTTGTTTGCTTCGGCCGTGACGCGAATGAGTTCGTCGTAGCTTGGCACGGATTGGGCACGATCAATGGGGCCGCCGAGTATCTTCTCCATGATCGACTTGCGCAGATGCACCATCTGAACGTCGCAGTCGAACGGGATGCCGACCAGCTTGCCGCCGACGTAGCCGTAGTTCAGACGATAGGTATCATAGAAGTCGTCCAGCGGCAGTTTCCACTTGTCCGCATATTCGCTGAGGTCGGCAAGGAAGCCTGGGCCGGCGAAATCACCGAGCCACGGCGAGAAGAACTGCAGGGCGTCGAAGGATGCGTTTCCGGAAATGAATTCGGAAACCGCCTTGTCATAGAAGCTGTCGTCGGGGATCGGAACCAGCTCGACCTTGATGCCCGACAATTGTTCAAAGGGCTTCAGCCCCTCGGCAGCCGACTCCTGGTCGGCAGCGCCTACGGCAAACCTGACGGTTTTCCCGCTCTGTTCCGAGCGAACTTTCTCCCAATCCACCGTACGGATCCAGTCTTTCGCTGGGTCCCAGAGTGGATCGTCCGACATCTTGTATAGCTTGCGGTAGTCCTCGCGGACATAATCTTTAACGGAAATCTTGTCCAAAACCGACTGGATATCCGGCAGACCCGATTGCGCGAATGCGGGCAGCCTGAGGGCAGAGGCTGCGCCGGCAGCAAGCCCGAAAGCTGCGGAATGCCTCAGGAATCCGCGGCGCGATACGCCCGAACTTAAGACTGTCATGTTGTACTCCTCCCAATCTGAATAAACCAGTTGAATGCCAATGGAGGCAAGACTGTTTCGGTGCGGCCTCCACTCCGCGTCCATCCCTAGCACCATCCGCTCGAAGCGAACATTTGCTAACAAAAAATACAATGTGTTCATATTGCCCCGCTGTCAACCAGTTTTTGGACATGGTTTCCAGGACTGCGTATGAACATCGTGTTTTGTTTGGATATCTTTGTGCATTGCGGTAGGGCGAATGCGCCTATTTCTTGCCGATCTATGCACTGCGAGATAAATCTTGTAACGAAACTCATGAATTTGGGACGGGCGCCGACATCGCGGGAAAAGCGCTGATTTCCGTGCCAATGTCACCTGCCAACCTTAATGCACCCGAAAGGAAGCTAGATGCAGATCACGCCTCCAGTTGCCATGGTTCAGAGTGATTCTGAGAGGCTGCGAGCGCGAGTCGCGTGGCTCTACCACATAGAGAATTACACGCAGCAGGACATCGCCGCTCAATTGGGCATCAATCGGGTAATGGTCGTCCGACTCTTGGCGGAAGCGCGTCGCCGCAACGAGGTGCGTGTAACCATCTCCTCGCCTCTTTCCGATATGATCGCTCTTGAAAGAGAGTTGGAGACGACGTTTGGGATCAAGCAGGTCATTGTTGCGCCCTTCGCCGATCCTGAAGGCGACCCAACGAAGGTCATTGCAGCAGCAGCCGGAACGCTGATTACCGGTTTGATGCATTCGGGCATGATCGTTGGCGTAGGTTGGGGGCGCACCCTTTATAATACCTTGCCATTTATTGCAGGGGCCGCCCTCGACGACTTTCGCGTCGTCTCACTGCTCGGAGGCATTTCAGCCGCGCGTCGCTTCAATCCTGCCGAGTTTGCCTGGCAGTTCGCAGAGCTTTTCAAAGGCGAGGGTTTTCTCGTGACTGCACCGGCAGTGGTGGATAGCCCCGAGACAAAGCATGCGCTGCTGGAAAGATGCGGCCTTGCCGCGATTTTCGAAATGGCGGATAAGCTCGACGTCGCACTTCTCTCGGTCGGTGGGATCTCTGCACTGACGACGAGTTATCGCACCGGGTATTTGAGCGAGGCTGACCGTCGCTCCTTGATTGACGCCGGCGCCGTCGGAGACGTGCTTTATAATTTCATCGACAAGGACGGCAACGTTATCGACCACGAGGTTAATGCTCGGGTCATATCAGTGAACCTCGAGCGGTTGCGGCGCACACCGGAACGCATCCTAATCTCGGGTGGACCAGAAAAGCTGGCAGCGCTTCGTGCCTGCCTTGTTACAATAAAGCCAACAACCTTGGTAACCGACGAGCAGACTGCGGGCGCCCTGCTGGCGTCAGTGTAAGTCGATCCCACGGAGCGCCGAACCGGAAGTGGCGCTCTCCTATTCCTTGCGATAGTGTGCGCGTTGTAGCCTGCGCACTATCCCGCACGCCCGCGGGCAGATCGCGCGCAATCCAGATCAGCAACAAAGTCAATCACGGCCGCGGCACGCTGTTGCCGGCTTTCGCCTGCCCGCGGGATAATCATTTACGTTCGATCGAGTTACAAAAGTTCTTGTTTTCCGCGCATGATAAGCGTTGGCGGCATCTGAATGCCAAATTCAGAACATATTGATTGACTGAATGACAAATGTACATTACCAATCTGTCTCGAATGAATTCGGGAGGAATGGAATGCCCATTAACGTTGCGCCAACCGGGCTTGCACGCGATCTCATGCGTCGAGAGACCGAGGGAAAGCCTATTCGCATTGGACTGATTGGAAGCGGGGAGATGGGCACCGATATCGTGACCCGTGTCGCCCATATGCAGGGTATCGAGATCGGGGCAATCTGCGATCTCAACGTCACTCGTGCCCGCGAGGCCGTTGATATTGCTTACCGGGCAGACGGTCATCATCGCGAAGCCGCCAGTGCTGATCAACTCAACAATGCGATCGAGTCGGGCAAGATCGCCATCACAGCCGACTCCGCCAATATTCTGAACAGCGGCTTGATCGACGTCGTCGTCGATGCCACCGGTGTGCCTGCTGTCGGTGCGGAGATCGGCTTAGCAGCCATGGAGCACGGCAAGCATCTCGTGATGATGAACGTCGAAGCCGACGTTACGATCGGCGCCTATCTCAAAAGTGAGGCTGAGCGGCTTGGCGTTACCTATTCGCTTGGAGCGGGAGACGAGCCATCGTCTTGCCTCGAATTGATCGAGTTTGTTTCGGCGATGGGGCATCCGATCGTTGCGGCAGGCAAGGGCAAAAACAACCCGTTGAACATCGATGCGGTCCCGGACCAATACGCCGAAGAAGCAGCCCGCCGGAACATGAACGTTCGTATGCTTGTCGAATTCGTCGACGGCTCTAAAACAATGGTGGAAATGGCCGCCATCGCAAACGCAACAGGTCTAGTGCCGGATAAGCCCGGCATGCATGGTCCGGCGGCCACGCTTGACGAACTGTCGAAGGTTCTCGTGCCTGAAAAGGACGGCGGCGTACTGACGAAGGCAGGTGTTGTCGACTATTCGATCGGAAAGGGTGTCGCCCCTGGTGTGTTCGTCGTTGCGGATATGTCCCATCCGCGGATCTCGGAGCGCATGGAAGATCTGAAGATGGGGAAGGGGCCGTATTTCACCTTCCACCGGCCATATCACCTGACCTCATTGGAAGTGCCGCTCACCTGTGCCCGTGTGGTTCTTTACGGGAAACCCGACATGGTCCCTCTGTCCACTCCTGTGGCCGAGGTTTGTGCGGTGGCCAAGAAGGATCTCCAGCCTGGCGACAAGCTCGATGCAATCGGCGAGTACTGCTACCGCGCCTGGATCATGACTGCGCCTGAAGCGCGCAACGCCTCTGCTATTCCATGCGGAATGCTGCAGGGAGGCAAAGTGACCGCGCCGATCAAGAAGGGTGAACTGATTACCTACAGCAACGCATCGGTCGCGGAAGGCTCTCGTCTAGCCGCCTTGCGTGCTCGGCAAGACGCTCTCGTCTACGGCAGGGAGGCGTAAATGGCGAACTCAGCAAGAGCGATGAAGAGTGCCGAGACCAGCAATCTCCCCTTCATCTACCGACAATATACCCGCGACCAGCTGCTGGACGCTCTTCGAAAGATGCACCTCATTCGCCAGTTCGAAGAAGGCGCTGAGGAAAGCTACACACGCGGTCTCATCCACGGGACGATGCATCTGTCGATCGGTCAGGAAGCCAGCGCTATGGGCGTTTGCCTCCCGCTGACGCAACAGGATCAGATCACCTCGACCCACCGAGGCCATGGTCACTGCATCGCCAAGGGCGCGGATGTCAAACGCATGTTCGCGGAGTTCTTTGGCAAGACGACCGGCTATTGTGCTGGCCGCGGCGGTTCCATGCATATTGCCGATGTTACGACCGGCAATCTCGGCGCAAACGGCATTGTCGGGGGCGGCTTGCCTATAGCTGTCGGTGCCGCTCTGACATCGAAGCGCCTGAAGACCGGTAAGGTCGTCGTCTGCTTTTTTGGCGACGGCGCGAACAACGAAGGTGCGTTCCACGAAGCGTTGAATATGGCTGCCGTTTGGAAGCTGCCCGTTATCTTCGTCTGCGAAAACAATGGTTACGGCATGTCGACATCGACCGCACGATCGACGGCGGTTGCCAATATTGCAGACCGTGCGGCCGCTTACAGCATGCCCGGCGTCATTGTCGACGGGAACGTGCTTTCGGAGGTGGCAGAAGCCACTCACAACGCCGTCGAGCGCGCCAAGCGCGGCGAGGGGCCGTCGCTCATCGAGTGCAAAACCTATCGTTACCGAGGTCATTCGAAAAGCGACCGAAATCGCTACCGCACGAAAGACGAAATCGAGGACTGGATGAGCAACCGCGATCCAATCGCCCGGTTCGAAGCAGAGCTCCGGGAGTTCGGTATCGCGAACGACACTGAACTTGCGGCAATCCGCAAGTCCGTCGAGGACGAAATCGCGGCCGGGATTGAATTCGCCAAACAAAGCCCGATGCCCGAGATTTCCGGTCTGGCCGATAACGTCTACACGGAGCAAGCGTAATGGATACCACGGTTCGAGAGCTCAGCTACTCCCAAGCTATCCAAGAAGCCATGGCGATCGCGATGCAAGCGGACGAGCGCGTCATCCTGATGGGCGAAGACATCGGTGTCTACGGCGGCGCTTTTCAGGTCACCGGCGATCTCATCGACAGGTTCGGACCGGACCGCGTGATGGACACGCCGATTTCCGAACTTGGCGGCGCAGGCGTCGCGGTCGGTGCTGCTATGACCGGACTGAGGCCGATCTTCGAATTTCAGTTCTCAGACTTCGCCGCTCTGGCGATGGAGCAGATCGTTAATCAGGCCGCCAAAATGCGCTACATGCTCGGCGGCGAAGTCTCCGTGCCGGTTGTCATGCGCTTTCCAGCCGGCTCAGGGACCGGGGCGGCTGCTCAGCATAGCCAGAGCCTGGAGGCGTGGCTTGGACATGTCCCAGGTTTGAAGGTGATTCAGCCGGCAACCCCATATGATGTTAAGGGCATGCTGCTCGCCGCTGTCGCCGACCCCGACCCGGTGATGATCTTCGAACACAAGCTCCTCTACAAGATGAAGGGGCCGGTTCCGGAAGGTCACTACACGGTTCCCCTCGACAAGGCGGAGATCCGCCGACAGGGTAAAGATCTTAGTATCGTGGCGACATCGATCATGGTTCATAAGGCGCTCGAGGCAGCCCAACAGCTGGCTGCTGAGGGGATCGACGTCGAAGTGATCGATCTCCGTTCGGTGCGTCCGATCGATAGAGCGACCGTGATCGCAAGTGTGAAGAAGACGACAAGGCTTCTCTGCGTATATGAGGGCGTCAAAACACTCGGCGTCGGTGCAGAAATAAGTGCGATGATCGCTGAAAGCGACGCATTCGACTACCTCGATGCGCCGATTGTCCGCCTTGGCGGCTCCGAAACGCCGATTCCGTACAATCCGGAGCTCGAGAAAGCTGCCGTTCCGCAAGTCCCTGACATTTTCAATGCAGCCCGGGATCTTGTGAGGGGAGTGCGATAGAATGGCGACAGAAATCATCCTCCCCAAGGTCGACATGGATATGGCGACCGGCAAGATCTCGAAGTGGTTCTTCAAGGAAGGTGACCGCGTCGGCAAGGGCGACGTGCTGTTCGAAATCGAAACCGACAAAGCGGCAATGGAAATAGATTCCCCCGCTGCGGGCATTCTTCGCAACGTCAACGGCGAAGAAGGCGTTGATATTTCCGTCGGTTCGGCGGTCGCTTGGATCTACGAAGAGGGCGAGGAATATCAGGCCGCATCTGTGCCATCCACGCCGACCATGCCCGCAGAGACGGGGGCTTCGGAGGCGACCGATCTCGGCTCAATCAGCGCACCAAATCATACCGCATCGGCAGGTGCCGGAAGCTCAATGAGGGCTACGCCCTTGGCAAGGCGCCTGGCGCGGGAAACCGGTATCGATCTGGGATCGGTGGTCGGGACCGGTCCGCATGGAAGAATCGTGAGCGCGGATGTTTCGAAGGCTCGGGTTTCCGAAGTGCCGCCTACCCCGTCCGCGCCCGCCGGCGCGCAGCATGTCGGGCAGAAAGCTTCGTCGGACGGGTCGTTGGCGCTATTTGCCGAAGGCACGTTCGATGTGCAGCCTCATACCCCGATGAGAAGAACGATCGCCCGGCGACTGCTGGAAGCGAAGACCACCATTCCGCATTTCTACCTGTCGGTCGACTGCCGCCTCGATGCTCTGCTCAAGCTGCGAGCCGAGCTCAACGCGTCGGCGCCGATGGCGGATGGCGCGCCGCAATTCAAGTTGTCGGTCAATGACATGGTCATCAAAGCCTACGCGCTGGCGCTTGGATCAACACCCGACGCGAACGTGTCCTGGACGGAAGAGAGCCTGTTGCGTCATCATTTCGTCGATGTAGGAGTTGCCGTTTCGGTGGCGGGTGGTCTGATCACGCCAATCATCCGGCATGCGGAATCCAAGACGCTTTCCGCGATCTCGAATGAGATGAAGGATTTGGCTGCACGCGCCAGATCGGGAAAATTGAAGCCGGCCGAGTACCAGGGCGGCACCGGAGCAATCTCGAACCTCGGCATGTTCGGGGTGAAGGAATTTGCCGCGATCATCAATCCTCCCCATTCAACCATCCTGGCCGTTGGCTCCGGGGAGAGAAGGCCGATCGTCAGCGCTCAAGGCGATTTGTCGAGCGCGACAATCATGACTGTGACGTTGTCTACCGATCATCGTGCGGTTGACGGTGCTCTCGGCGCACAGCTCCTCGGAAAGTTCCAGGCGTTCATCGAAAATCCGATGAGTATGCTGATCTAGCTTCCTCCCAGGCCTCGGGGGATCTTGTCACGAGGCGAAGGCCTCGTGACGGATCCCCTATCTTTTCAAGGAAATCAGATGTCCTACGACGTCATCATCATTGGCTCCGGTCCCGGCGGCTATGTCGCCGCCATCCGCGCCAGCCAGCTCGGTCTGAAGACGGCGATCGTCGAGCGCGAGCATATGGGCGGCATCTGCCTGAACTGGGGCTGCATCCCGACCAAGGCGCTGCTGCGCTCGGCCGAGGTGCTCGATCACGCCAACCACTTCAAGGATTTCGGCCTCGTTCTCGAAGGCACGGTCAAGCCGGACGCCAAGGCCGTTGTCGGCCGCTCGCGCGCCGTTTCCGCCCGCCTCAATGCCGGCGTCGGCTTCCTGATGAAGAAGAACAAGATCGACATCATCTGGGGCGAGGCGAAGGTGACCAAGCCCGGCGAGATCGTCGTCGGCAAGTCGTCGAAGCCTGTGGTCGAGCCGCAGCATCCGCTGCCGAAGAACGTCAAGGGCGAGGGCACCTATGCCGCCAAGCACATCATCATCGCCACCGGCGCCCGCCCGCGCGCGCTGCCGGGCATCGAGCCGGACGGCAAGATGATCTGGACCTATTTCGAGGCGCTGAAGCCCGACGCGCTGCCGAAATCCCTGATCGTCATGGGTTCGGGCGCGATCGGCATCGAATTCGCAAGCTTCTACCGCTCGATGGGCGTCGACGTCACGGTCGTGGAAGTCATGCCGACCATCATGCCGGTTGAGGATGCGGAAATCACCGCGATCGCCCGCAAGCAGCTGGAAAAGCGCGGCCTGAAGATCTTCACCAGCGCCAAGGTCACGAAGGTCGAGAAGGGCGCGGGCAGCATCACCGCCCATGTCGAGACGTCGGATGGCAAGGTGCAGCAGATCACCGCCGACCGGATGATCTCCGCCGTCGGCGTTCAGGGCAACATCGAAAATCTCGGCCTCGAGGCGCTCGGCATCAAGACCGACCGCGGCTGCGTCGTCACCGACGGTTACGGCAAGACCAATGTCGCCGGTATCTATGCAATCGGCGACGTTGCCGGCCCGCCGATGCTGGCGCACAAGGCCGAGCATGAGGGTGTGGTCTGCGTCGAAAAGATTGCCGGCCTGCCGAATGTTCATCCGACCGACAAGGGCAAGGTTCCGGGCTGCACCTATTGCAATCCGCAGGTCGCCTCCGTCGGCCTCACCGAAGCCAAGGCCAAGGAGTTGGGCCGAGACATCCGCGTCGGCCGTTTCTCCTTCGCGGCGAACGGCAAGGCAATCGCGCTCGGCGAAGACCAGGGCATGGTGAAGGTGATCTTCGACAAGAAGACCGGTGAGCTTCTCGGCGCCCACATGGTCGGCGCTGAAGTCACCGAACTCATCCAGGGCTTCGTCGTTGCGATGAACCTCGAGACGACCGAGGAAGAACTGATGCACACCATCTTCCCGCATCCGACCGTCTCCG
Organism: Rhizobium sp. R634; assembly: GCF_002211305.1. Lineage (GTDB taxonomy): Bacteria > Pseudomonadota > Alphaproteobacteria > Rhizobiales > Rhizobiaceae > Rhizobium. The sequence continues at coordinate 49,619 of NZ_LOKW01000001.1, forward strand.
AGACGATGAAGGAAGCCGTGCTCGATGCCTATGGCCGTGTGCTGAACGCTTGAGGCCCGATAATAAAACGCTGCATGATCATCCGTCAGACACGCAGCTGGCGCTTTTCAGCTAGAGGAGGATTTTCAGATGGCACGCATCACACTAAGGCAGTTGCTGGATCATGCAGCGGAGGAGGGCTACGGCGTTCCCGCCTTCAATATCAATAATATGGAACAGGCGCTCGCCATCATGGAAGCCGCGGATGCGGTCCGCGCCCCGGTCATCATCCAGGCATCGCGCGGCGCGCGCGCTTACGCCAACGACATCATGCTGAAGCATATGATGGACGCCGTCGTCGAAATTTACCCGCACATTCCCGTCTGCGTGCATCTGGACCACGGCAACGATCCGGCCAGCTGCATGACGGCCATACAGGCAGGCTTTACCTCGGTCATGATGGACGGCTCGCTGAAAGCCGACGCGAAGACACCCGCCGACTGGGATTATAATGTCGGCGTGACCAAGAGAGTGACCGAAATGGCCCATCTCGGCGGCATCTCGGTCGAAGGCGAGCTCGGTGTGCTCGGTTCTCTCGAGACCGGCATGGGAGAGGCCGAGGATGGCCACGGCGCGGAAGGCAAACTGTCGCATGACCAGTTGCTGACCAACCCGGACGAGGCGGTGAGATTCGTGCGTGAAACTGGCGTCGATGCACTGGCGATCGCCATGGGAACCTCGCACGGCGCCTACAAGTTCACACGTAAGCCCGACGGTTCGGTGCTAGCGATGAATGTCATCGAGGAAATTCACCGCAAGCTGCCGAACACCCATCTCGTCATGCACGGGTCTTCGTCGGTCCCCGTCGAGTTGCAGGAGATCATCAACAAATACGGCGGCCAGATGAGGCCCACCTGGGGCGTGCCGGTCGAAGAAATCCAGCGCGGTATCAAGAACGGCGTGCGCAAGATCAACATCGACACGGACGGCCGCATGGCGATGACCGGGCAGATCCGCCGGGTCTTGCAGGAAGATCCGAGCGAATTCGATCCGCGCAAATATCTGAAGCCGGCAATGGCCGCGCTCACAAAGCTTTGCAAGGAGCGCTTCGAACAGTTCGGCACTGGCGGCATGGCGGAGCGGATTACGCCCCTTCCTGTCTCGGTGATGGCAAAGCGCTATGCCTCCGGCGAGCTCGATCCGTGCTTCTCGTGATTATCAAGTCACGGAGCACCGACCGGAACTTATGTTCTGACAGGTATCAATTGTCCAGCGGGGACCCTGCAAACGCTTCCAGTGTTTGCTAGTATGAACATTTCGACGGTGTTGTCGCCGTTTGTAATACCGAAACGTAAATTTAATCAATCCGTGTAATCGTGTCTCAATCGGAGCAGCGAGTGCTTTTGGGAGGGGCAAAATGGACAGGATACTTGCGCGGTTCAGAATTCAGACAAAGGTTATCGTACTGGTTCTGCCGTTGTTGCTGACGATCGTCGCGGTCGGCGCCACAGGACTTTACGCAACGGGAGTCTTGGAAGCGCGACTCAACACGTCAAATGACGTGGTCCGGCTGCTTTCAGGATTTAAGGCCGTTTACGCCGGCATTACGACGTTTCTGCGCGAGCCCGATGATGCGACATTCAAGCAAGCCTCCGACACAACCGCAGCACAGATCAGCGAACTCGACCGTATGGTCACAGTGATTCCGGACGCCCAGGCAGCTGCTGAACTGAGGAAAGCGCAGGAGGCAACGCGCACGATCCTGAGCCACATCAACGAGATATGGAAACTACGACAGGACCGTTCGCAACTGACGAACAACATTGCCGCGCAGCTCGAAGCGCTAAACTCTGTTCAAATGGAACTTGGCAAGCGCGCGTTCAAGATCGTCGCTCAGGGTGCGCAGCTTGAAAATAAGCGAAAGTCGAGGCTTTCCGAGACATTGGCACTTCAGTCGCTTCTCAACCGCTGCGAAAATCTCAGGGTTCAACTACGGTCGATCGATGACCCCTCTCTGCGTCGCGAAGGAACAGCTGTCCGAGCATCGTTGGAAGACCTCGCGCACAAACTCTCGAAATCTGACCGTCTTCTCACTTCGTTGGGTGTGCGAGATGGGCGCCGCATTGCGGACAGGATTTTGGCGTTCCTCAGCCAAAGTGGAAGCCAGGAAACGGGGGGCCAGCTCGCGGCATTGGCCATTGCCAATGACTTGGCTGGTTTGACCGAAAGCTTACGGGTGCAGAGTGCGGCAGCCGTCGAGCAAGCCGCTGCCGATCTGAACGGTTCGAGCGATGGCTCTGTCGACGCCGACAAGGTGACGAAAAAGCTTCGATCGATTGTGAGCAACGGCAGCGACGTAAAAATCGCCTTCGCCAGCCTTTTGGGTGAACCGACGGCGGATAACGTCAAAACAGTCGAGCGAACCCTTTTTGTCTACGCCGGCGAGATACGCTTGCTGACGGAACTGGCGACCGTCGATTCTTACTTCGGCGAAGTCCCGGCAAGGGTAGGGGAAATCGACGACCAATTGCGCGAAAGCGCAGCCGGACTGGAGACCAATCGGGCACGTGCCGAAGAGCAGTACCGCCACGCGACTGATAAAATCAACGAGATCTGGGGGCTGATGGACGCATTTGCCGGCGCCCAACGGCAGATGGCATCCGCCGAGCGATCGTTGACCAACTCGGTGTCTCTCACATCGATGGCGATCGGATTTCTCGTCGCGATAGCATCCGGCGCCGCATTGGTCGTCACCCTCAAACGGCCGATCGGTTCAATCACAGACAGCATGCGGCGTTTGGCCGGTGGCTCGTTGGACATTGCGATTGACGGAGATCGACGAAAAGATGAGATAGGCGAGATGGCACGTGCACTTGCCGTGTTCAAGGAAAACGCCGTCCAGAAGATTGCCATCCAGGCGCGGACGGAAGAGGTCCATCGACTGGCCCAGTCGGAGCGGGACACGAACGATCGCGAACGAGCTTCTACGCAGCAAAATATCGAACTGGCAGTGACATCACTTGCGGACGGGCTTAGAAACCTGGCGAGCAGAGATCTGCGGAACACCATCGAGGTCCCGTTTGCTGGGGATCTGGATATTCTCAGGCGAGACTTCAACAGCACGGTCAGCGACTTGAGCTCGACCATGCTGGACGTTCGTGCGACGTCAGCCGAAATTCACACCAATGGCCGGCTCCTCGCGGATGCGTCCGAAGAACTTTCTCGCAGAAATGAACAGCAGGCAGGCTCGATCGAACAGACTGCGGCAGCGATCGAAGAGATCACCATCACCGTAGCGGAGGCCTCTAAACGTGCAACGAGCGCGGCTGACATCGTACAGCGCGTCAAGCTCGAAGCCGATGGCTCACTTGTTATCGTGGAAAATGCTATCGCCGCGATGTCTCGGATCAAGGAGGCATCCGATCGCATAACGAGTATCGTCACGGTAATCGACGGCATTGCATTCCAGACAAATCTTCTCGCGCTTAACGCCGGAGTTGAGGCTGCCCGCGCCGGAGAAGCCGGCAAGGGATTTGCTGTCGTCGCGCATGAAGTCAGAGAACTTGCCCAACGTGCCGCCTCGGCTGCGAAAGAAATCGGCGCTCTTATCCATCATTCGACGACCGAGGTGGACGTGGGGGTAGATTTTGTCGAGAAAGCCGGCCACGCCCTCGACGATATTGCGGCCAAGATTGGCGCGGTTTCCGGGGATGTCGGGCAATTGGCACTCTCGAGTCAAAGTCAGGCAAAGAGCCTCAATGAGATCAACGACGCCGTAAGCACCATGGAAAGAGTGACCCAGTTGAACGCCGCAATGGCCGAGGAAGCTGGCGCGGCCACCCGCCGGCTTGCGGAGCAAGTAGACGACCTCGTTCAATTGGTGGGGTCGTTTGCACTTAACGAGCCGCCATTCGTCCACGCGGAGAGGGCGGCCTAGCCTTGATTGCCCACCCCGTGGCGATTCAGCCCTCCGCTCAGCACTTAAATAAATAAGGATACTCCCGTTGAAGCTCGATCCAAACAAGCAGTTCTCGGCCTTTCTTTTCGATATGGATGGAACCCTTCTGACTTCCATAGCCGCTGCCGAGCGAGTTTGGGGTGCCTGGGCGAAACGCCAGGGGCTGGATCCCATTGCCTTCCTGCCGACAATGCACGGGCAAAGGGCGATTGACACTATTCGGCGGCTGGAGCTTCCCGGCGTGGACCCGGAGATTGAAGCTGAAAAAATCACAAATGCGGAGATCGACGACGTTGAGGGGGTTGTCGCGATTGCGGGAGCGGCAGAGTTCCTAGCTGCTCTTCCTACCGATCGTTGGGCGATCGTCACATCTGCTTCAAAGGAGCTTGCTCGGCGGCGACTTGAAGCCGCCGGGCTACGCATGCCGAACGTCATCGTGACCGGAGAAGATGTCGCTGCTGGTAAGCCGGACCCTCAATGTTTCCTTCTTGCGGCAAGGCGGCTTGGAGTTCCGGCTGCAAATTGTCTTGTTTTTGAGGACGTTGAGGCCGGCGTAAAAGCCGGCAAAGCGGCAGGCGCGGACGTAATGGTCGTCACAGCAGCCGGGCATGATTTGGATTTACCCGGCAACCCAACCATAAATGACTACACCAAGATTGCGCCGGTGGTGTCTGCAGACGGACTACTGTCGATTACACTTGCATATGCGTGCTAGCGCCTCGTGTTTTCAATGAGTTGGTGGTTACAGAATCGGTGGAGCGTTGTGGCTAACAAGCGCTCGCCGACAGTGTGGCGGTGGGTCGCCCTTCAAATATGCAGGACGAAAACTTGTTTTTTGATCGGTATTAAATGAAGCACCGATCGGCACGCAAATCCGGATCCGTGACTCTTCTGAGCAAGCCTCTCAACCGTCTCGCTGAACCGAGAATCTAATCTTCAACTCGGGCACACATCGCGGCCATTTGATGTTCCCGAAAGGAGTTAGGGGCACAAATGGAAAGGATCGGGTGCGAATTGGAAACAAGTGTGAGACATCGGCAAATACCCGCCCGCCCCGCCCTCTTTCGCCCTTGACTACAAATCAAAGTTACTTAATCTAAGCGCCGGCAGGACTCCCTGGGAGGAGGGGCCGGCAATTGCGATCTGTGTCGCACCATCTTCGTCTCCCAAAGCCATGACTCCGGATCGTTCGCCGCTGATTTTTCAACAGGGATAGACCATGCCTCTGACCATTGCCCAACGCCTCGATCGCCTCAAAGTCCGCATTGCGGAGCTCGCGCATTGGCGGGATCGGCAGAGCAGTCCGATCGGCGGCTGGACCTTCGAGGGGGAGCCGATCGGCCATCATCAGGACTGGCCGCATCGCCAGGGCGTCGTGCGTTTCGCTGCAAGCGCCGAGGCGCCGGCGGGCTGGCCGCTCGACGATATCCGCCTGCAGCTCGATCTCGGCGGCGAGAGCCTGATCACGCTGAGCTATCCGGATGGGCAGAGCGAGACCTTCGGGCTCGATCCCTATCATCAGGAATTTCCGGTCAAGGGCCGGCGGTTTTCGATTGCGACGGAAAGCGTTGCGCGCTTTCCCTTCGGCGAACCGAACCGGGCGCCGCGGCTGAACAAGGCCCGGCTGATCCGGCTCGACGGTCCGGCCCATCGCCTGCATCTTCTGCTGAAGCAGGTCGCCGAGGCGATCGAGGTGCTCGGCGAACATGAAGTCGTGCCGCATATGGTGGATGCCGCCGAGCAGACCTTGCGCAGCCTCGACTGGCCGTCGGATACGACCGCTTACGTCTCCCGCACCGCCGATGCCGTGATGCAGCAGAAGATCTGGGAGTTGCCGGAACTTCAGGAGAATCCGGCAGGACTTTCCGACGAGCAGAGCGCCTCGGCGGCTTCCGCCTTCGAGGCGCTGACGGCGCGGCTGAAGGAGTTGCAGAAGCGCTTTCCTGCGAATGGCGAGCTGGTGCTGACCGGCCATGCGCATATCGATCTCGCCTGGCTCTGGCCCTATCGCGAGACGCGGCGGAAGATGCGGCGCACTTTCAACACGGCGCTGTCGCTGATGGAGCGCTCGGCCGATTTCCGCTTCAACCAATCGACCGCGCACTATTATGCGCAGATGGAAGAGGAGGATCCGGAGCTTCTCGATCGCATCAAGCAGAAGGTCGTGGAAGGCAAGTGGGAAACCGTCGGCGGCATGTGGGTCGAGCCCGATACCAACATGCCGACTGGCGAGAGCCTCGCCCGCCAGGTTCTCTATGGCCAGCGCTATTTCGAAAAGACCTTCGGCGCGCGCCACACGGTCTGCTGGCTGCCGGATTGCTTCGGCTTCTCCGGCGCCCTGCCGCAGATCCTGAGGCAGGGCGGCATCGACAGCTTCTTCACCATCAAGGTCAATTGGAGCGAGACCAACCACATCCCCTCCGATCTGTTCTGGTGGAAGGGCCTCGACGGCAGCCAGGTGCTGACCCACACTTTCGACAATCCGATGCAGGGCTACAACGGCTTCGTGCAGGCCGATTGCTACGTGCCGACCTGGAAGAATTTCCGCGGCAAGGTGCAGCATCATGCCTCGCTTCTCGCCGTCGGCTATGGCGACGGCGGCGGCGGCGTGACGCCCGAGATGGTGGAGCGCGAAGTGCAGCTGCGCGATTTTCCCGCCATTCCGCAGGCGCGCTGGGGCACGGTCAAGGGCTTTTATGAAGAGGCACACCGCACCGCATCTGAGAAGAGCCTGCCCGTCTGGGATGGCGAGATCTATCTCGAACTGCACCGCGCGACGCTGACGACGCAAAGCGGCGTCAAGCGCAAGCACCGCCAGGCGGAGCGCGCGCTGATCACCGCCGAGACCATCGCTTCGCTTGCGCACATGCTGGGCGCGGACAAGCCCAGAAGTCTGGAAGCGGACTGGCGCGTGGTGCTGAAGAACGAGTTCCACGATATCCTGCCGGGATCGAGCATCCGCGAGGTCTATCAGGATGCCGAGCAGGAGCTTGGCGGCGTCATCGACAATGCCAAAGCCGAGCAGGCAAAGGCCCTGCAGGCGCTTTCGGCCAACCTGCCGAAGGGCGGCGTCGGCAATGCACTCGTCGTCGTGAATCCGTCGCTTGCGCCGCGGCCGCTGAGCGCCACGCTTGCCGACGGCACGGTCGTCTCGGCTGCCGATATCGTCGCTCCCTTGTCCGTCGCGGTGTTCGACAGGCAGGCGCTGAAGCCGGCGGGCGGGCTGATGGCAACAGCCGACCGCCTCGAAAACGATCATCTCGCCGTCGTCATCGGCAGGGACGGCGCGGTTGCGAGCCTCGTCCACAAGGCGAGCGGCCGCGAAGCCGTCGACGGCTCGGCAAACCAGCTCTGGGTCTATCCGGCCGACAAGCCACGCAACTGGGACGCCTGGGATATCGATGCCGATTATGCCGAAAAGGCCGTCCGGCTCGAAGCGCCCGAAAGCATCAGCCTCGTCGAAAACGGCCCGCACCGCGCGGCGATCCGCGTGGTCCACCGCTACCGCAATTCGAGCGTCACGCAGACCTATGTGCTGACCGCCAATGCCAAGCGGCTCGATATCGAAACGACGATCGACTGGCATGACCGCCGCACTCTGCTGCGCACGCTGAACCCCGTCGACGTCAGGTCGCGCAAGGCGAGCTTCGAATGCGCCTTCGGCGTGGTCGAGCGGGCAACGCATACCAACACCTCCTGGGAGCAGGCGATGTTCGAGGCCGTCGCCCACCGCTTCGTCGATATCAGCGAGCCGGGCTTCGGCGTGGCGCTGCTCAACAACGCCAAATACGGCCACAGCGCCCGCGGCAATGTGATCGGCATGAGCCTGGTGCGCGGGGCGATCTATCCCGATCCGCTGGCCGACGAAGGCGAGCAGAGCTTCACCTATGCGCTGATGCCGCATGACGGCGCCTGGCATGAAGGCGGCGTGCTGGATGAAGCGCTCGATCTCAACCAGCCGCTCGTGACCGCGGAAGCCCAGGGCCTTTCCGCCGGCGCTTACGCGCCGCTCACCATCGCCGGCACCCCCGTCGCCTTCTCGGGCCTGAAGCCCGCGGAAGAGGGCGACGGCCTCATCCTGCGCCTCTACGAGCCCGCCGGCCGGCGCGGCCGCCTCTCTCTTAGCCTGCCTTCCGGATGGAGCGCGTCGCAGCCGCTCAACATTCTCGAAGAGCCGATGGAGCGCCAGGGGCCGGCAGACATCATGCCGTTCGAAATCCGGACCTGGAGGCTGCGGAAGGGCTGATCCCGGCGCTCGGAAACGGGACAAACTGGACAAAAAGCAGGATCGCGCCGGCGAGGTAATCGACGCGGCGCAGAGCTATTTCGCCCCGCAAGACAAATCAGTCCTGTAGCGTCTGGCCGTCAGGGCCGATGTCACCGACTATCGTCTCTCGCGCCCATGCGTCGACGCCGCTCGGCATGGGTTTCGGCAAGACGCGGTTTTCCAGCCCGAAAGATCAGTTCCGGCTGCTTTATCTCGCCCAGGATCTAGCGACTGCGGTCGCGGAAACGATTGTTCGCGACCGGTTTCAGGGCAAGGCCGAGCGAGTGATCCTGCGGGAAGAGCTCGACCGCTATTCGATCGCCGTTATCCGAAACCCGGTTCCGCTGTTCCTGCTCGATCTGCGTTACGAGGGTGCAAACCTGCTCGGGGTTTCCACGGATGCCGTCCAAGCGAGGGCGCAGACGAGCGGGCGCCGCCTCAGCCAGGCCATCTACGATCGCACCGATTTTGACGGGATCCTCTATATGTCCCGGATCACCAACAAACAATGCGTTGCCTGCTATGACCGCGCCGTGCCGGGTCTTGAGGCCGACAGCCCTGCATTGGATCTCATCCGGCTCTTGGCACTCGGCCGGATCTTCGATGCCCTGCACGTCACTGTTATATCAGGGGAATAATCCAGATCGGCGAGAAGACTTTCGGCGGTTGATGCAGCCTGAGGCGGCTCCGTATCCACTTTCGGCGCTCGCTATCCCGATCGCGCATCCAAGTTCCGGGCGCGGTGAAAGCGGAACTTTTTATTAGACCTTTATCGACTGTTAGTGGGCCCAGGCCATGGCAAAGTGCTTCCCCTTCGAAGACAAGGTGAGGAAAAGCCGGAGGCAGAGACGGCGGTCGAATGAAGTCGATCGCCCATTCGATGGCCGGCGGGAGATATGAGGACTCCTGCCGCGCTCAGCAGGAACTGAAACATGCCAAGCATCTTTTCGCGCATCAGCACAAAACTGGCCACGCTTTCCGCCATCGGTATCTTCCTGGTGACGGTCATGCTGCTGACCGTCTGGCAGGGCGGCCAGCATCTGTACGAACGCGCGAAATATCGCGAGGAGCTGTTGATCGTTTCGCGCGATCTCGTCGACGCCAAGGCTTCATGGCGCGGCATGCAAGTCGGCGTGCGCGATCTGCGTCTTGCCAAATCGGCAGATGAGATCGCCAAGGCCACCGATTACATCGCCGCGCGCCATCACTCGGTTGTCAAATATCTCGACGACGCCATGTCCGGACTGCGAATGGAGGTCGAAAAGGACCGGATCGTCAAGCTCAAGGCCTTGGGCGACAGGCTTTTCGCCGCGACCGGCGATGTGGTCGAAATCGCCAGGGAAAGGCTCGCCCTCAAGGCCGCCGACACGTCCCTCGACGCACGGGAAAGCGAGGCTCAGGCAAACCTGCTGGTAATTTCGGCCGACGCATCCAAGCTGATCGATGAAGGCGTGGACTCGGCCAAGGCCATGGCGACCACGGCGGAGGAAGAGGCAGATGCCGCCGCTCTTCTGGTCCTCAGCCTCAATCTCGGCATCGGCCTGCTGACGATCGTCACGCTGATCGCCGCCGCCATATTCGGTTCGCGGGTTATCGCAAAGCCGATCGGCCGGATTACCGCAAGCATGAACGATCTTGCGGAAGGCAGGCTCGAGGTCGCCATTCCCTTCGCCGGCCGGCATGACGAAATCGGCCAGATGGCCCGGGCCGTCGAGGTCTTCAAGCAGAACGGCGTCAAGGTGCGCGAGCTGGACGCGGCCGGCGCCGACAAGCGGGTCAAGGTCGCAGAAATGCAGAAGAGCGTCGATGCGGTCATCACCGCGGCTGCGGCCGGCGACTTCACGCAGCGCGCGCCGGAGGAGTTCGGCTATCCCGATCTCAATCGCATCGTTATGGGTCTCAACCAGCTCGTCGCCTCGGTCGATCGCGGCGTTGCGGAAACCCGCCGGGTGGTTTCCGCTCTGGCGAACGGCGACCTGACCGAGAATATGCGCGGCGAGTTCCAAGGCTCCTTCGCGGAACTGCAGACCAACGTCAACGCGACGATGACCAACCTGTGTGCTGTCCTCGGCGAAGTGCGCGCGGCCGTCGACATCATCAATGGCGGCGCCGGCGAGATGCGCATCGCCTCCGGCGACCTGTCGAACCGCACCGAGCAGCAGGCGGCGTCGCTGGAGGAAACCTCCGCGGCGCTCGAGGAAATCACCGTCGCGGTGAAGAATTCCACCGAACGCGCGCTGGAAGCCAGCCACATGGTCGACGAGGCAAAGAAAAGCACCGGCCAGTCGAGCGCGGTCGTCAGCCAGGCCGTCTCCGCGATGGGACGGATCGAGCAGGCGTCTGGCGAAATCGTCCAGATCATCAACGTCATCGACGAGATCGCCTTCCAGACCAATCTTCTGGCGCTGAATGCCGGCGTCGAGGCGGCGCGCGCCGGTGAGGCCGGCAAGGGTTTTGCCGTCGTCGCCCAGGAGGTCAGGGAACTCGCGCAGCGTTCGGCCAATGCCGCCAAGGATATCAAGCTGCTGATCAACCGTTCCAGCGACGAGGTTCATGCCGGGGTGAAGCTGGTGACGGCGACGGGCGAAGCGCTGGGCAGCATCCAGGGCCATGTGGTGAAAATCGACGAGCATGTCCGCTCGATCGCAACGGCTGCCCGCGAGCAGTCGACCGGCCTCTCGGAGGTCTCGACCGCGGTGAACCAGATGGATCAGGTCACGCAGCAGAATGCGGCCATGGTCGAGGAATCGACGGCGGCGACCAACCGGCTGGCGGAGGAGGCGGCAAACCTCGCCCGGCTGATCGCCCGCTTCAAGCTGGATGCCGCGCAGATGGCTCCCCGCACCGTCACTCCTGAAAGCCGGCCGGTAACCTCGCCCGCCCGCGCCCTCGGCCGCAAACTCGCCGGCGCCTTCGGCGGAAAAGCCGTGACGGCGGCTGCGGCTGCCTCATGGGAAGAGTTCTGAGCAAACGATCGGGATCGCCAATGAGCGCAGGCAGCATTCCTGCCTGCGCTCGACAGCGGTGCGCCAATGCCAAGCGCACCGGATGCCTTTTACTTGGATATGTCCGCCGTCGCCGCCAGAATCACTTTGGCTACCTCGGCCGGCTGCGACAGTTGCGGCGTGTGGCCCGCCGCCAGGGTGACGACATGGGCCGAGATTTTCTGCGCCATCGCCTTCTGCAGCTCCGGCTGGATCATGCGGTCCTCTTCGCTGACGATGTACCAGGACGGCTTCGTCTTCCAGGCCGCGTCGCTCACTTTCTCCTCGAAATTCTTGCCGCGCACGGGGCCTTGCGTGACCGTCATCAGCTGCGTTTCTTCAGCCGGCAGATCCTGAGCCAGATGCTGTGAGACGCCTTCGAGGCTGAGCATCAGGAAGCCCTCCTTGTCCGCGACGATATGCGCGAAGCCCGACGGAGGCGGATAATCCTTCGACAGGTCGGCAACCGACTGGCCTTCGGAGGGGGCGAAGGCGGCGACATAGACCAGCGATTTGACGCGCTCATGCAGGCCGGCTTCGGTGATGACGACGCCGCCCCAGGAGTGGCCGACCAGAACGACCAGGCCGGTTTGCCTGTCGAGCGCGCGCCGCGTGGCCGTTACGTCGTCGGCGAGCGACGTTAGCGGGTTCTGCACCGAGACGACCTGCAGCCCTTGGGCCTGGAGCAGCGGGATGACTTTGCTCCAGGCCGACCCGTCCGCAAACGCGCCGTGCACGAGCACGACGGTCGGTTTCTGCTGATCGGACGAGCCCGCGGGTGCGGCGTTGGACGCGAGCGCGCTGCTGCCCAGCGCGGCCGCCAGGACTGCTTTTTTTGCGAAAGACGACATCAATACTCCTTGGTGTTTGGCAACCGCCGCGCTGCGGCGGAAGGTGGCGAGTGCGATGGCGGGACTGTACTTACGAAACAAAGGGGAATAAATTTGCCGAAGGGTTCATGATAACAAACACTGAGTTTCAAATGGACAAGCTTGGCTGTATGCTGGTTTTCGTGAAAGCGGTCGAAACGGGCTCGATTTCAGCCGCTGCCGAAGAACTCGACCTGTCGTCGCAATTGGCCGGCAAGCAGTTGAGGGCGCTGGAGCAGGGGCTGGGAATCAAGCTGCTGACCCGGACCACCCGCAAGCAAAGCCTCACCGACGGCGGCCGCATTTTCTACGATCATGCCAAGAACATCCTGGCGGAAATGGCGGCGGCTGAAGCGCTGATCGCCGAAACGCGCGCGACTCCGCGCGGCCGGCTTCGTATCAGCGCGCCGATCACTTTCGGCAGCCACGCCCTTGCGCCCGAACTGCCGAACTACCTCAAGCGCCACCCCGAGATATCCCTGGATCTCAGCCTTACCAACCGGACGGTCGATCTGGTAGAGGAGGGTTTCGATGTCGTTTTCCGCACCGGCGATCTTCCGGACAGCGGATTGCTGGCGAGACGTCTGGCGCCGCTGCGCCTAGTCGTCTGCGCCGCGCCGGCCTATCTCCGATCGGCCGAAAAACTCGTCCAGCCGGAAGATCTGCAGCGGCACGAGTGCCTGATTTTCTCGCATACGTCGCTGCGCACGCAATGGTCCTTCGAGGGGCCGCAGGGCCGTGTGACAGTGCCGGTGGCCGGACGGTTTTCGACCGACAGCGGCGAAGCGCTTCGCGCCGCCGCCGTGGCGGGCATGGGCGTGCTCCTTCAGCCGCACGAACTCGTGGCCGAAGAAATCAGCGCCGGGCGGCTGGTGAGGCTCCTGCCGGAATACGAGCCGCCCGCGCGCCCCCTGCATGCGCTCTATGCTCCGGACCGGCGAATGACGCCGAAGCTGCGGAGCTTTCTGGACTTTGCCGTGCAGAAGTTCGCCGGCGAGCAGCGCTGATGCAGAGCGATGGCTCCGAGCCATTTCGGATCACTGCGACCAGCTGGCCGCCGGTCGAAAAGCCTCGGGCCGGGCGGCAAAATTTTCGACCACGAAATCGACGAAAGCGCGGATTTTGGGTGAAAGCTGGCGGTTCGACGGCCAGACGAGCGAGAGCGAGCCGAAGGGCGCCATGAAGGCGGTGAGGACCGGGATCAGCGTGCCGGCCCGGATATGCGGCTCGGCGACATAGACGGGCAGATGCGCGAGGCCGAGCCCGTCTCTCGCCGCCCGCAGCCCGGCATCGGTGTTGTTGAATGTCAGGCTTTTCGGCAGAAGCAGCCGCTCGTGCGGCGGGCGGAATGCCCAGGGCGCGATGCGGCCGCTGGATGGGTATTTGAAGTGAATGCAGGCGTGCCGGGTGAGATCATCAGGCGTCTCCGGCCGACCATGGCGGTCGAGATAGGCGGGGCTTGCGCAGACGACGAAATGCTGCTCGCCGAGCGGACGGGCGATCAGCCGCGCATCGGCCAGCTCGCCGCTGCGCACGACGACATCGAGCCCCTCCGTAACGAGATCGATGACCCTGTCTTCGAAATCGATGTCGAGTTCGATCTCGGGGAAGCGCGCGGTGAAGCTCGGCAGGATCGGCATCAGAAGATGGTGGCCGACGATATGGGGAACGCTGACGCGCAGGCGCCCCCTCGGCCTGTCCCGGCCCTTTGACACGGCTGCTTCCGCGTCCTGCATGTCGTCGAGCACACGTTTGTAGTGCTCGTAGAGGACTGTCCCTTCCTCGGTCAGGCTGATGCTGCGCGTCGTGCGGTTGAAGAGCCGCACGCGGAGGCGGCTTTCCAGACGCGCCACCGCTTTGCCGATCGCCGAAGGCGAAACGCCGGCAAGGCGCGCGGCGGCGACATAGCTCCGCTGTTCGGCGGCATGAACGAAGGCGACGACGCTTGCGAGACTATCCACGGCCACATCCGATTGAGGACATTTTGTCCTTTATGTAAGTCCATCTATAGTGATTGATCAACATTGCGTAACAAATATCCTCTGTCTCGGATGCCTTGCCCCAACTCGAAGGAGCGAATGCATGCGGGACTATGCCAAGGAATTGCCCGAGCCCAGGGAAAAATTCATCGGAGAGAACGACCTTTTTCTTGAGATATTTCATGGGAACCGTGACTCGCAAAAAGCCGGCCGCCCGCCGCTGCTGTTCGTCCATGGGGCCTTCACCGGCAGCTGGATGTGGAGCAAGTACATCCCGCATTTCATGGCCGCAGGATGGAACTCCTACTGCATCAATCTGCGCGGCCACTATAAAAGCAGATCGGTCGATTTCACGCAGGTCGAATTCGAGGATTATCTCGAAGACATTGGCGAGGCGATCGCCGAAATCGTCGATGAAAGCGGGAGCCCGCCTGTCGTGATCGGCTTCAGCATGGGCGGCATCCTCAGCCAGAAACTGGCGGAAAGCGTGAAGATCGCCGGGCTGGTGCTGATCGATTCCAGCATCTGCAGGCAAGTGCATGACGCGGTGCCCTATCAAGGTCTCGCCCCGCGGGCGCCCGGTCTCGTCGTGCCCGCACCGGCGCGCGACGAGCAATTCAGCGCCGATGAGACCTTCGAAGATCTCGCGTTCCAGCGGAAATACCTGTCCATGGAGTCCGGCAAGGCTTTCGGCGCCTTCTCCTTTTATTTCGGAGCGGAGGGGATTTCCATCGACGGCCGAAGGATCACCTGTCCCAGCCTGGTCATCTCAGCCGTCGGAGATGAAGATGATGACCGGCGCGGCCGGGCGGCGGCGCGGCACATCGGCGGCGAATATCTGGGTCTTGCCGGCACGACGCATACGGGCTTGCTGGTCGGGCAACGGTATCACGAGGCGGTCAGACGCATCTTGGACTGGCTGGCGCGCTTCCCCTGAAACCCGGCAGTCAAGCTGATAGTCTGGGAACGAGATGACCTGGCAAGGTGACAGCTTCGACGGCACGGGCTCCGGTAATCATCTCCACGATCGTATTGATCATGTCACAAGTGGGTTGCTCGTAAGTCGTCAGGCCATAGGCGGGCGTCGCGCCAAGCTCGATGTTGTCGAAGCCGACCACCGCAAGGTCTTGCGGAACGCGACAACCGAATTCGCTGCGGGCCGTATCCATGGCTCCTAACGCCAGAATGTCATTTTCACACATCAGCACATCCACGCGTGATGATGGAGGGGTAGCGCTTAGATAGGCTCGCGCCGCTTCGGCGCCTGCCTCAGCACTGTATCGGTCTGTATTGAGCTCTACGACACTCTCCACGCCTTTCCGCCGCCAGAAATTCGCGTAGTGATGGCGCCGGCCGAGTGCGGTCGACAGGGTTCTTGCTCCCGTCATGAAGCCCGGACGGCGATAGCCCTTGTCGAACAGGTAATCGACCATTTGGCTGAGAGCGAGTTCAGCATCGCAGGCGATTGCCGGGACGCCAGGGATCTGGCTGTCTCTTGCCAGGACGAACATCGGCGGAAAACCCGGCCCGAGGCGTCGATCACCGAGAGTTTCCTCGCGAAATGCCGTCCCGAACAGGATCACGGCGTCGAATTGCCGTTGGTCGGCATTGATCAGCGCATGAACGTGATCGAAATGTCGATTGATATTGATCAGTACCGTCAACAGACCCTCCGCCTGCAGGCGCTCGGTCAACATCTCCAGAACCGGAAGCTTGTGCGGATTGGTGAAGTCGTCGACGAAGACCGCGACCTGATGTGTGATGTTTGTTGCAAGGCTGCGTGCAAGCAGGTTCGGCGAATAGTTCAGCGCCTCGGCGGCCTGAAGCACTTTTTGCCGGCTGGCGTCGGTGATGGATGCGCCTGGCGTAAACGCACGGATGACCGTCCATTTCGATACGCCTGCAGCGTCCGCCACCTCTTTCGCGGTTGCCCTTTTGCGCATGCCTTTCTCCTCTCGATTGGAATGAATATTCCATAAAAAAATAAAAATGGAATGGATGCTTGATTTCTGACGAGGATAAAGTAATTTGGCTGCGTTTGCTACCGGTAGCAAATGAGTTGCAACCGGTAGCAAATGCTGGTTCGCATAAGGCGGACTGTTTTTGGGAGGGTAAAATGAAATTTGATTTGAAACCGCTTCTCGCGGGCGCGGCCGTCGCTGTTGCGCTCATGTGCTCTTCGGCAGTTGTCAGCGCTGCCGATATTCGCATCGTTGCCGTCACCCATGGCCAGGCCAATGACCCGTTCTGGTCCGTGGTCAAGAACGGCGTCAACGCGGCTGCGAAGGATATCGGCGTCAGCGTCGACTATCGCGCGCCGGAAACATTCGACATGGTGTCAATGGGGCAGCTCATCGATGCTGCCATCAATCAGAAGCCTGACGGGATCGTCGTCTCCATTCCGGATGCCTCGGCGCTCGGCCCGTCGATCAAGAAGGCAGTGGCCGCCGGCATTCCGGTTATCTCGATCAACTCGGGATCCGATGTTTCGAAGGAGTTGGGAGCACTTCTGCATGTCGGCCAGGACGAATACACCGCGGGCAAGGCTGCCGGCGCGAAGCTGCAGGAATTGGGCGGCAAGGAAGGCTTGTGCGTCAATCAGGAGGTCGGCAATGTCGCGCTCGATCTGCGCTGCAAGGGCTTTGCCGACGGTTTTGGCGGCAAGGTCATGGTTCTGCCCGTTAGCAACGATCCTGCTGACGTCCGTGCGAAGGTCAAGGCGGCGCTGAGTTCGAATGTCGCGGTCGATACCGTCATGGCGCTCGGCGCCGGCACCGCCGGCGAGCCGTCTCTGGCAGCTGTCGAGGATGTAGGAATGATCGGCAAGATCAATGTCGCGACCTTCGACCTTTCGGCAGATTTCCTGAAGGCTGTGGCCGATGGCAAGGCGGCCTTCGCGATCGATCAGCAGCAGTTCCTGCAGGGCTATCTGCCGGTCGTGTTCCTGGCCAACTACGCAAAATACGGGCTGATCCCAGGGGGCAACGTCCCATCCGGCCCGAACCTGATCACCAAGGAAAAGGCCGCCCAGGTCGTAGATCTTTCCGCCAAGGGCATTCGCTGAAAAGAATTGCCGAAAGGCATTCTCCCAGAATCTCCTCCTCTGAACCGGGGAGGGGGTTTGGCTGACAGAGCGCGGTGCTGAGCAGCGCCGCCGTTATCCTAAATTACGATCCCGTGGGAGGAGTTATGGCTTCGCTTGAGCAAAAGGCGGCGGCTGCGCCGAAGGGCGATGAGCGCGTCAAACAAGTGAGTTTTTTGAAGCATATGATGCGGCGGCCCGAGCTTGGTGCCGTGGCCGGCCTTGTCCTCGTCATCGTGTTCTTCTTTCTTACCGCAGATTCGACGATGTTCTCCCTTTCGGGTCTGATGACCATCATGGCGCCGGCATCGCAACTGGGAATCCTCGCCATTGCGGCGGCGCTGCTCATGATCGGCGGCGAGTTCGATCTCTCGATCGGCTCGATGGTGGCTTTCGCAGGACTGATTTTCGGCGTCATCCTGACCAATTTCGGTCAACCGCTTTCGGTTGCCATCGTCATGACGATGCTGTTTGCGGCGTTCATGGGCGCGATCAATGGGCAGATCGTCATTCACACCCGCCTGCCGTCGTTCATCGTGACCCTGGCATTTCTCTTCATACTGCGCGGCTTGACCCTCGTGGGTCTGAAATGGGCCACCGGCGGCTCGACGCAGCTTCGCGGCATCGGCGACCATGTGAAGGATAGTCCCCTGCTCGGGCTCTTTTCCGGCGATGCGCTGAAGGGCCTGTTCGTGTGGCTTGCAGATCACGATCTGATAGACAAGTTCCCCAATGGCCTGCCGAAGGTCACCGGCATCCCCGTATCGGTCCTGTGGTTTGTCGTGCTTGCCCTGGCTGCAACTTGGGTCCTGCTGCGCACCCGCATGGGCAACTGGATCTTCGCGGCCGGCGGCGATCCCAATGCAGCAAGAAACTCAGGCGTCCCTGTCCATAGGGTGAAAACCGGCCTGTTCGCGCTGACGGCATGTGCCGCCGCGCTGGTCGCCATCATCACGGTGCTTGACGCCGGCTCGACCGACGCCCGACGCGGTTTTCAGAAAGAATTCGAGGCGATCATCGCCGCCGTCATTGGCGGATGCCTGCTCACAGGCGGATACGGCTCGGCGATCGGCGCCTTCTTCGGAGCGATCATCTTCGGCTCGGTTTCCATCGGCCTGACCTATACCAAGTTCGACTCCGACTGGTTTCAGGTCTTCCTCGGCTCGATGCTGCTGCTGGCTGTTCTCTTCAACAATTTCATCCGCCGCAAGGTTACCGGGGAGCGCTGATCATGCCAGACGTCAACAACCGAACGCCGATCATCGAAG
This sequence comes from Rhizobium sp. R634, assembly GCF_002211305.1. Taxonomy (GTDB): domain Bacteria; phylum Pseudomonadota; class Alphaproteobacteria; order Rhizobiales; family Rhizobiaceae; genus Rhizobium. The sequence goes on from NZ_LOKW01000001.1 coordinate 68,005, forward strand.
TTACCGATATCGTCAAGCACTACGGCTCCGTGATCGCTCTCAACGGCGTGTCGATGCAAGTATCGGCCGGAGAGGTGCTTTGTCTCCTCGGCGACAATGGTGCGGGCAAATCCACCTTGATCAAGACGCTGTCCGGTGTCGTGCGACCAAGCGGGGGCGCGTTCCTGGTCGAAGGCAAGCCGGTCAATTTCCGCAGCCCGCGCGACGCCCTCGATGCAGGGATTGCGACGGTCTATCAGGATCTCGCCATGATTCCGCTGATGTCGATCACGCGCAATTTTTTCATGGGTCGGGAGCCACGCAAAGGCATCTTCCCATTCCGTCACTTCGACCTCGCGCACTGCAACGATGTCACGCGTGAGGAGATGCGCAAGATCGGCATCGATATCCGCGATCCCAATCAGGCGGTGGGCACTTTGTCTGGCGGCGAACGCCAATGCGTTGCGATTGCGCGCGCGGTCTATTTCGGCGCCAAGATCCTGATTCTCGATGAGCCCACCTCGGCGCTCGGCGTGGCGCAAACCTCGATGGTGCTGAAATACATCCATCAGGTCCGACAGAACGGATTGGGCGTGATCTTCATCACCCACAATGTCCGGCACGCCTATGCCGTCGCGGACCGCTTCACCATTCTCAATCGCGGCCAGACGCTCGGCACTTTTGTCAAGGCGGATATCGCGATGGATGATCTTCAGAACCTGATGGCGGGCGGCAAGGAACTGCAGCAACTGTCCGAAGAGCTCGGCGGCACGATCTAGCCCAGCTTATTCCGCGGTGCCCGATTGGCTTCGGCAGGCTACCGCATTCTCAATCATCAAACATGGAAATGGTCATGAACGACGGTCCGTCGAATACATCATCCCCCTTCACGCTCGCCGTTTGCGCCGAGATGGTCTTCAAGTCGCTTCCTGTTGTCGACAGGCTGAAGCGTATCACCGAACTCGGCTTTCACGCCGAAATCTGGGATTGGACGAAACACGACATCGCCGCGCTTGCGGGATCGGGAGCGATTTTTTCGTCGATGACGGGCTATGTGTCCGGCACGCTTGCGGATGACGAAGGTGCGGAAGAATTGCTGCGAACCGCGAAGTTATCGATCCCCGTCGCCCGACAGCTGAATTGCCCGCGTCTCAACCTGCATGGCACCGGTCTTGACGGCAACGGGCTGCCGGTCGTCAAGGCCGACCAGGTGACAGGTTCCATGTGGCTCAAGGCATGCGATACGCTGAACCGCATCGCCGACCTCGGGGAGCAGGAGGGCGTGACCTTCGTGCTCGAAAACCTCAATCAGGCAGTCGATCATCCCAAGACGCCGTTCGCCAGGGCCGAGGATACGCTCGCCCTCGTCTCGTCCGTTAACCGGCCGGCGCTGAAGCTCAATCTGGACCTCTACCACGCTCAGATCGGCGAGGGGAACTTGATCGAGCTTTGCCGGCGTGCGCTTCCATTTATCGGCGAGATCCAGGTGGCGGATGTTCCCGGTCGCATGGAACCGGGCACCGGAGAGATCAACTACAAGGCAATCGCTCGCGCGCTCAAGGACATGGGTTATAGCGGCACGATTGGCATGGAGGCATGGGCTTCCGGCGACGACGAGACAGCGCTTGCCCGCTTCCGCGACGCCTTCACGGTTTGAATATTTCGATAGTCAAGACTTACAATGGAGAGAATTCAATGATCAGGTTTGGAGTGATCGGCGCCGGCCGGATAGGCAAAGTGCACGCGACAACGATTGCGGCGAACCCCAATGCGAAGCTTGTTCATGTCGCGGATGCCTTCAAGGCTTCAGCTGAAGAGCTTGCCGCGCGGACGGGCGCCGAGGTTGCCGAGGCGGAGGATGTCATCAAGTCCCCAAACGTCGATGCGATCTTGATCGCAACGCCGACCCCGAGCCACGCCGATCTCATCGAAGCAGCAGCGCGAGCCGGCAAGGCCATTCTCTGCGAAAAGCCGGTATCCCTATCGGTCGACCGCATCAACGCTTGCCTCGAGGTTGTCGAGAGAAGCAGGTCGACTTTGATGATTGGCTTCAACCGCCGGTTCGATCCGAACTTCGCGAGTTTGGAGGCCCGCCTGCGCCGCGGCGATATCGGCGCAATCGAGATCGTGACGATCACCAGCCGGGACCCCGCGCCCCCGCCCGCCGAGTATGTCAAATCTTCCGGCGGCCTGTTCCGTGACATGATGATCCACGACTTCGATATGGCCCGGTTCCTGGTCGGAGAGGAATTTGCAGTCGTGAATGCACTCGGATCGTCGCTCGTCGACAAGGCGATTGGGGCCGAGGGCGATGTGGATACTGCCGCCGTGCAGATGCAGACGGCTTCGGGCCGCATTGCCGTTATCACCAATTCGCGCCGGGCGACTTATGGTTACGACCAGCGTATCGAAGTGCATGGCGCTGCCGGTATGCTTGCAGCGAAGAATATCGCCGCCACGAGCGTCGAACTTTCCAATGCGAGCGGCGTCAGCGGCGATCCCGTTCAGCATTTCTTTCTTGAGCGCTACGCCCAGGCGTATGCCAACGAGATCAACGCCTTCATCGAAGCGATCAATAGCGGCAACCCATCGCCGAAGCCAAGTGGATTGGATGGGCTTCAGGCTCAAAAGCTGGCGGAGGCGGCTACGGTGAGCTGGCAGACCGGCAGGCCAGTTGCCGTCAATTGACGTGGAGGCGACGCAGCCGGTCCACGAGAATCCCATGCGTCGCCTGACTCCATAAATGCGAACTCGACTTGTCCTGCGCGAAATACGTCCGCCACGGAGGCGCCAATGTCAGCCATGCGTCCTATGACAGATCAATGTCCTCAAAGCCTTCAGGAACTAAAGCGGTCGATTGCCGAGGGCAAGATATGCTTCTCCGGCCAGGTGGAGCAGGTTGCCAGGCGGATGCTTGAGCATCCGGAGATGGTCGCCTTCGAAAGCGCTGCTACAGTAGCAAAAAAATGCGGCGTTTCGCAAACGACGGTCATACGGCTGAGCAGCCTTCTCGGAATCGGTTCGTACCGTGGCCTGAAGGATCTCTGCGCCAGCTATATTCGAGAGCGATCCAAAGGCGTGTCACCCGCTCATCAATAGCCTCAGCAGCCATCGCGCAGTCTCGGATAGCAGTGTCCGGGCCTGTTCAATCCTTCAAGCCGAGGCTCGCCAGCAGCCTGGTAACATAGGCTTCCAGCCCGCCCACCATGTCGAAACGGTCGGGATCGCGCAGCCAGAGCATCTGCAGGCCGTCCATGACGGCGATCAGTTCGGCGGCCATGGCTTTGCCGTCGATGCCGGCATTGATCGAGCCGTCGGCGGCGGCGCGCTCGAAGGTCGCGGCGACATGCTGCTGCATCTCGGTGGCGCGATCGAGAAACCAAGCCTTGGCAGGGTGGTCCTTCATCAGGCTCTCGGCATTCAGGATGGCGAAAGCCCTGATGACTTCGATCATGCCGGCGTTGCGGCGGAAGATTTCGACCATGCCCCTGAGCAGGCCGGGAAGATCGGCGCGATAGTGGCCGATGAAATCGGCGCTATCGAGATCACGCTTGGCGAGGATCGCCAGCAGCAGATCGACCTTTGTCGGGAAATGATGCAGCAGGCCGGGCAGCGACAGGCCGACATCGCGGGCGATGTCGCCGATCGCGGCATTCTGGTAGCCGTCTTCGGCAAAGCGCCGCATCGCCGCCGCCAGGATCTCCGCGCGGCGCGTCTCTCCCTTGCGGGATCGGCGCCGACGCTTCTCCTCCCCGACATTCTGGTCCGCCAATTCCGCCATCGTTCCCGGTGCCTTTTCCATGCTCTCCATTCCATACATCAGGCTTGGCCGATTGACATCTTAAAAATACCGAGTAATCGGTAGGTTTAAGGATTGACCCCGGGAGGCTTGCATGATCGATTCCATTCTCGACAAGATGACCCTCGAGGAGCAGGTCTCGCTGCTCTCGGGCGCCGATTTCTGGACGACCGCTCCGGTCGAACGTCTCGGCGTGCCGAAGATCAAGGTGACGGACGGGCCGAACGGCGCCCGCGGGGCGGGCTCGCTGGTCGCCGGCGTCAAGGCGACCTGCTTTCCCGTCGCCATCGCGCTCGGCGCCAGCTGGAATCCCGATCTTGTCGGTGAGATGGGTGCGGCGCTGGCCCGCCAGGCGAAGAGCAAGGGGGCGGCCGTGCTGCTCGCGCCGACGGTCAATATCCATCGCTCCGGCCTCAACGGGCGGAATTTCGAATGCTATTCCGAAGATCCGATGCTGACGGCCGAACTCGCCGTCGCCTATATCAACGGCGTGCAAAGCGAGGGGATCGCCGCAACGATCAAGCATTTCGCCGGCAATGAATCGGAGATCGAGCGGCAGACCATCTCGTCCGATATCGACGAGCGGACGCTGCGCGAAATCTACCTGCCGCCCTTCGAACAGGCGGTGCGCCGCGCCGGCGTCATGGCCGTCATGTCTTCTTATAATCGCCTGAACGGCACCTATACCAGCGAGCATCGCTGGCTGCTGACCCAGGTGCTGCGCGAGGAATGGGACTTCCAAGGCATCGTCATGTCCGACTGGTTCGGCTCGCATTCGACCGCCGAGACGATCAATGCCGGCCTCGATCTCGAAATGCCGGGTCCGGCGCGCGACCGCGGCGAGAAGCTGGTGGCGGCCGTGCGCGAGGGCAAGGTCGAAGCCGCAACGGTGCGCGCCGCGGCGCGGCGCATATTGGTTCTGCTGGAACGCGTCGGCGCCTTCGAAAACAAGCCCGATCTCACCGAGCGGGCGGTCGATCTGCCTGAGGACCGGGCGCTGATCCGGCGTCTCGGCGCCGAAGGCGCGGTGCTGCTGAAGAATGACGGCATCCTGCCGCTCGCCAAGACCTCGCTCGACCGCATCGCCGTCGTCGGACCGAATGCGGCGAGCGCCCGCGTCATGGGCGGCGGCAGCGCGCAGATCGCGGCGCATTATACGGTGAGCCCGCTCGAAGGCATTCGCGCCGCGCTTTCCAATGCCAACAGCATCAGCCACGCGGTCGGCTGCCGCCACAACCGGCTGATCGATGTGTTCAAGGGCAAGATCACCGTCGAATATTTCAAGGGACGTGGTTGCAAGGGCGATCCCCTTCACGTCGAGACCGTGGACAAGGGCGAGTTCTTCTGGTTCGAACTGCCCTCCGGCGAACTCGATCCGGCCGATTTCTCCGCCCGGATGACGATGCAGTTCGCGCCGGAGGAGAGCGGCGAGCATGTCTTCGGCATGACCAATGCCGGGCTGGCGCGGCTCTTCGTCGATGGCGCACTGATGGTCGATGGGTATGAAGGCTGGACGCGCGGCGAGAATTATTTCGGCACCGCCAATGACGAGCAGCGCGGCAGCGTGGCGCTCGAAGCGGGCCGGGCCTATCAGCTCAGCGTCGAATATGAGCCGTCCATGGCGACCGAGGAAGGCATCAACCTCATCGCGGTGCGCTTCGGTCTGGAAAAGCCGCTCGGCGAGGCCGATATCGCGGACGCCGTCGAGATCGCCCGCAATGCCGATGTGGCGCTGCTCTTCGTCGGCCGCGACGGCGAATGGGATACCGAAGGATTGGACCTGCCGGACATGCGCCTGCCGGGCCATCAGGAGGAACTGATCGAGCGGGTGGCTGCCGCCAACGCCAACACCGTCGTGGTGCTGCAGACCGGCGGTCCCATCGAGATGCCTTGGCTCGGCAAGGTCTGCGCGGTGCTTCAGATGTGGTATCCCGGCCAGGAACTCGGCAACGCCGTCGCCGATGTCGTGTTCGGTGATGCCGAACCAGGCGGGCGCCTGCCGCAGACTTTCCCCAAGGCGCTGACCGACAATTCCGCCATCACGGGCGATCCGGCCGTCTATCCCGGCAAGGACGGGCATGTGCGTTACGCCGAAGGCGTCTTCGTCGGCTACCGCCATCACGATACGCGCGCCGTCGAGCCGCTCTTCCCCTTCGGCTTCGGCCTCGGCTACACCAGCTTCCGCTGGAGCGTGCCGCAGCTTTCGGCCAGCGAAATGGGTTCCGACGGCGTGACCGTCAGCGTCGAGGTGACCAACACAGGCGACCGCGCCGGCTCGGAGCTGGTCCAGCTCTATGTGCGCTCCCCAAAGGTCAAGGTGGAACGGCCAGACAAGGAACTGCGCGCCTTCGCCAAGCTCTCCCTGCAGCCCGGCGAAACAGGCACGGCCGTCATGAAGATCCTGCCGCGCGATCTCGCTTATTTCGATGTGGAAAGCGGCGCCTTCCGCGCCGAGGCGGGCGACTATCAGCTGGTGGTGGCGGCGAATGCTGCGGATATAAGGGCTGTGGTCGATCTGCCTTCCCCGAAGGACTACCTGTTGCCGACGTTCTACGACCGGCTGCAACGATAGGTCACATTCGTGACTGGCTCTATCAATGCTGCTCCAGAGAGTAATGTCTGCGAGCATGTCGCACAGCTCGGCGGTCGCTGAAAATACAATTCATTAACGTTCCGCCTAGGTGGATGCTAGGCTGGGTTGTGCCAAAATGATCGAGACGCTACTGCACGCAAATTCCAGCGGTGTTCGCATAAACCCGCGCCATTGTTTGAAGAGCATGGGGAGTTCGCAGTGCAAAGCAGAGGCCTTCCGAATACGATATTCTGGCTGACCCTGAGCGTCTTGGCCGCAGGGCCAGCCGTGGGGCAGGAGATAGTGACGATTCCCGGTTACCAGGCTGCTCCTGGTATTCACCGCTCCTATGAAAGCGAGCGGCGGATCGAACGCGATGAACTGGCTTGGGGATCATCGCAGAAGCAGGTTGAACTCGGCGAGTTTCAACAAACGATGACAGTGGTTTCCAGGGATGGCCGAAAGATGCGGACACGCTGGACATCGGTCGCTAGAACGCCCGTCGATACATATGCTTATCAGCCGCCGAAAGTCCTGTTTTTCACCACGTCGGATGTCCTTGGTGCTGCTCCCGTGGAACTCGATGGCGAACTGAGCGGGCTTCCAACCGCACTGGCGGAACCCGGCGACGTTCGCCAGCGCATCGGGCAGGTGGTCTCAACGGCTTCGGCCGCGCAGGAAAAGACGACGTCCATGCGTCTGCTCGCGGAACTCGAGACCGATCCAGGTCGGGCGATCGACGAGCTTATCCCCGGGATCGGGCTTCTGGCTCGCAATCAGGCAGAAAGCAGCGTGACCGTCAAGCTTGGAGAAACATGGAAGGTCGCGCATGAAACCAGCGTCCAGGGCATGCCGGTGCAAGCTGTTACATCGGGCGTGTGGGAAAGCATCGATCGTTCAAGTCAGACGGCGGTCGTGACCTGGAGCGAAACCGTCGACGCCGATGCCATGACGAAGGCTACGCAAACCGGAATTGAGGAAATCATCGCGCTCCAGCAAGCGAAATGGAACCTGACGAGCGAACGACTGGCTCCGCTCAAGAAAGCGAACCTCCATTCATTCGGCCGCGCTGTCGTTTCGCTGCGGGACGGCTCCACGATAGAGGCAACGGAAGTCGCGATCCAGGAGATGGCCGGCCTGAAGTCGACCATGAGAACGCATATTCGACAAGTCGATGCAATCACCGGTTCCTCCGATTATGACTCTCGTCTGAGAGCGGCCCAGCTTGGGCAGAGGGAAAGAGATGAGGCCATGAAAGCGGGTATGGAGCGCTCGCAGGCCTCGGTCGGGAACATGAAGCAGGCGCGCGGGATGCCGGAAAAGGCAGGTGTGGAAGCATTGCTGGGAAGTGCCGGGAATGACCCAGCAGAGGCTGACGAGCCCAGACTTCCCGAGCAGCTGCCGGAAGACGTCAAATACTCTGCGCCTCTCGTGCTCAAGATCGCGGCCGCGGCGATCGTCAATGTTGACGGAGGTGACGGTCTCAAGCTCGTCCTTGCGCCCGATAGCGCTATCGAGCTCGGCGACTTCACGATGGCCAACATACCTCGAGCAATACAGGTGAGGGTGGCAGGGAGGCCTATGCCCGAGCTCCACATGAATGAGCCGATCCTAGGGGGCGAATTCAACGTCTTTGGCGGGGATATCGCTGAGCTTCACACGATGGCAAGAGAGGCGTCCGTGCCTGGGGCTATCTTCGAGATCCAAGCCGTTCCGGAGGACTTGCCGATAGAGATCGCAAAAGTGACGGTCGTGAACGATCCCTCGTCCGGGCCAGCACTCGATATGACGCTGACGCCGGCGAGCGCTGCCTTATATCGGCAGTTTAGCAAAGCCGGTGAGGGGCGAACCGCGGAATTCCGAACCCGCCTTCTCCAGCCGGTCGGTTCGCTGATCATCGATAGGGAAAATGACTCCGGAAATATTCGGCTACGCGATCTGCCGGGCGGCGAAGCAACTCTTCGGCAATTGGCGGAAGAGCTTTGGTGTTACGGTGGCGATCAAGCCGGACCTAGATTAGGGAAGGCGGGGTTCACCCCAGATTGTCGGGCGTATCCGCTCAAGACGGATACGCCCGGTGTCGTCTTAAGGCTCGGCGCCACTCCTTTACAATTGGTCCTTCCCGCTTATTTCTGCGGGATCATGACATAGGCTTCGCCGCCGTTGCGGTCGTGCTGGAAGATGAAGCGCTTGCCCTTGATGATCGCGACGAAGGGCTGGTTGGGCTTGTCGTTCATCGGCACGTTGTCGGCGAATTCGGCGACGGTGCGCAGGAATTGGTCATGCAGGGTTGGGTCGGAGCGGTTGGGGCTGGTGATGGCGCATTCGCGGCCCGGCTTGATCTGCACGGACATGGAATGATCCTTCGTCATGCCGTTTTTGCCGCCGTTCAAATCGAAGAAATCTGTAACGCCGTAGCCCTTGGCGCCGCTGATGCCTGCCGTGAAGGAGGGGCCGGTTTTCAGGCACAGATCTTTGAAGGCCTTGATGGCGATATCGGTCTTGCCGGATGCCGCCGACGCTGCCGATGCGGTGCAAACAGCCAAAGCGGCGGTCAGAGCGAGGGAAATTGCTGCAGAGCTGAAATGATCGATGGTGAATAGATGCTTCATGGTTTCCTGTCTTTCGGTCCCGTCATCCGAGCAGCGCGGGAGCGGCTCGCTCGATTGTGACGTGTGCATCCTTAACTTGACAGTCTTTAGAATTTGCAACCCACGCGCCAGATGTCTTTGTCCTGCCGTGAGGCGATCAGAGCGCGGCGCCCTGGAGAAAGAAGAAGCGGCGGCGCGGTAGCGCATCAGCTTCCCGCGCCGGCCGTGGCCGCGTCAGCGCCGGTGGGCGCTCAGAGCAGGAAGTCGTCCTTCAGAGGAATGGCGATCGCCGATATGCCGAGCGGCATTCGCTTCCACAGAGGCGTCGAGCAGAGCTTTTCGAATGGCTGGGGGAATATCTTCGGTGAGCCCGGCTCCGGCATCAACATCCAGTCCGGCGGATGCGAGCAGTTCGGTCAATGCGTCGAAATGCTGCCGCCCCTTTCTCAGCACATCGGCGCTGGCGATCGGAAGATCGATAACCGCTTCCAGCGCGCGAACGACCCTGCGGGCCGCTCGCCGGATCTCGCGAGAAGACGCATCGCATTTGACGATCTCCGTCGCCAGGGCAAACTTGGCGCGATAGCTGATCGCGTTTTGGGCAGCGATCTGCCAGTGGCGGTTTATCTGTTGCATGCTGCGGTAACGCGGAAGATCGCGAAAACGGCGCCCGCGATTTGCGAAGAGGGTGAATCGCATTTTAACCAAAACTTAAGCGTAAATTAGTGAAAACTTACTAAACTCGGGCGTCGTTCGGTGCAGCGGCTTGGCCTGCAAGCGAAACGGGCGCCGGCCGAAGCCGACGCCCGCAATCATCCGGGGGGAGTTGTCACTCTTAAACCGGGCCGGATGCCACTACTGGATGATCTGCACGACCTTGCGGCTCTGCGGCTCGACGATGACCCGCTCCTGGCCGATCACGACGTAGCCATACTTGGGATTGTCTGGGACCGGAGTGACGATGACATCGGCCGGCAGGGCAGCGCCGACCTGCACGCGCTCCTGCACGACGACCGTCTGCGCCGGGGCGGGCGCCTGCTCGACATAGGTCACGACTTCGGCCGGCGGAGGGTCGATCGCACCGCCTGCTACGCCGCCCACCACCGCGCCGACTCCGGCGCCGATGGGGCCGCCCAGGATAGCGCCGGTGGCCGCACCGCCGACCATGCCGGTCGTTGCACCATCGGCATAGGCCGAGCCCGCGATGCACGCCATTGCCGCTGCGAGGATAATGCCTTTCATTTTACTGCTCCTTATCGTTGGTGCAGTGAAAAGCCAGTCGTGAAGAGTTTGTTCCAGGCATCGGACCTTGGTCGGACGGCGTCGGCGCTGGCGGGTGCAGGCGGCAAAATCTCATAAGGAACGATCACTGCCGACGGGCGTACGGGTCGACTTTTCTATCAGCGCGCCGCCTCTCGGCATGAGCAAGACCGAATTGCGGATCATCGCTGCCGGTAGCCTGATGATGATCGAAAGCATCAGGACTTTGGCCGAGGATGCCCCATTAGCGCTTGATATTCTTTGTCGGTTAATCGTTCGATCGACCGCAGCTGTGCGGGAATGTCCATGCGCTCGTGCAAGACCGCGGCAATGACGAAGGTGGCATCGTCAACGACTATGTACACTGCGTAATGGTGTTCGATCCTGTGGAGCCGGAAGGGGGAGTTCCCGACTCGCTCGTCTTCCCTCGCCTTCAGACGGGCATAGGCTTCCGGGATGCCTTCAAATCCTGCTCGAAGCAGACGGCCATATGCTTTTGCCTGTTCGGCAGACCATCTCCGTGCGGTTTCGCGGACCGCCAGACGATAATTGTCAAGTGCAGTCGGCAGGATGAGAACGCGAGGAGCCACTAGCGCAGCTCTTCATCCAGTTCGGCATCGACGGCATCGAGTGCGGAAAGGGGCAGCATCTCTCCGCGCCGGAATTCCTCTTCCGCCCGCAGCAGCGAGCGGATGGCGTAGCGGCGATCTTCTTCACGTGCCATATCTTCGCGGATAAGGGCGCGAACATATTCGCTCGGGGTCGTATATTGGCTCTTTCCGTTGGCGCGCATATCGACGAAGGCGCGCATTTCATCGGGCAAACTGACATGCAGGCTGCTGGTCATAACCGCGCCCTCCCTGATCCGGATCACCGGATGAATTGTTCGCATTCCGGCTGTGATGTCAATATTTGACATTCGCTTGCCGTGTACGCTCAGCCTCCTCCTATTCCAAACCAGCGCCGGATGATGTGATCGAGCGAAAACCGTCCGGGGCCGCCGGCGATGATGACGAGGAAGCAGACGGCCCAGGTTCCGTGGGTCGGCCAGGCATCGGGATAGACGAAGATCTCGATGACGACGGTCATGCCGAGGAGCGCGAGCGCCGAGAGGCGGCTGGCGAGGCCGATGACGAGCAGCGCGGGAAAGAAATGCTCCGCGAAGGCGGCAAGATGGGCGGCGATCCAGGGATCGACGAAAGGCAGCCTGTATTCCGTCTCGAAGAGATAGACGGCATTGTCGGTGACATGCCAGCCGTTCACCTTGGTCTGGCCCGATTGCCAGAAGACGGCGGCGATCGAGAGGCGCGAGATCAGCGCGATCAGATCATGCGGAATGCGGTCGAGAAGCCTGAACGTTGCGTAGAGCCGCTCTGCCGTCGTGCGCGGGGCGGGGGCGGTCATGCTCATCTCAGTGTTCATCGGGGTCAATCTCCTTGTGAATGGCGGTGAAGGCGCCGGACTGCAGGAGGCCGGCGAGATTGGCGGGAAGATCGAATTCGGCTGCTGAAAGGGCGGCGGTTTCCGCCGCCTGAAGGAGCGTCGCGCCGGTGGCCAGCGCCTGCAGGAAGATCGCGCCGCCCGGCGGCAGGCGATGGATTTCGACGAGCATGTGCGGGCGGACGATGAGCGCATCCTCGCCTGCCCAGGGCTCGATCGGCGCGAGGTCCATCGCGCCGCTGTTCATCGCCCAGATGGTAATGATGGGGTGCGCCGATCGCAGGATGGAGAGCGAGGGATGCGGCTGGAAAACGAGGCGGGCGAGCTGCTCCGGTGCGACCCGCGAAAGTTCGCCGGCATCGAGCGGCGCAGCGTCGGCCGCGTGATAGGCATGGCCGCGCGCCGCTTCGAGGCGGATCACGTCAGGGAGATAGGCAAGCTCCTGCACCGGTTCGAAGCACTCGACGAAATCGGCAAAGCCGTCGCCGTAGGACATCAGCAATGGCGAGCGCGGCGGGAAAAGCCGGATGAATTCGCCCGCCATCGCCGCGAAGAAACCCTCTCCGACGATCCGCCGGGCAGCCGGGAACCGGGACGCAAGCGCGCTGACGAGCCCGCTTGCGACATTGTTGCGATAGACGCCGAAGCGGCGCAGCGGCTCGCCGCCATTCCAGGCGGCAAGACCGGCCGGGACGGGCAGAGCGGCGTCGGTAAGCGCCTTCGCAAAGCGGATTTGGATATCTGCTGGCATGGCGGACCTCACGCGGCGCGGCGGCTTGCGGCGGCGTCGAGTATGCGTTTGGCAGCCTCCGCCTCGGCGCGCAGGACGGGCCATTCCGGCACGTCGTTGTCCCATTCGATGAGGGTGGCGACAGGAGCGGTCCTGGCGATGACCTCTTCGTAAAGAGCCCAGACCGGATCCTTGACCGGTGTGTCGTGGGAGTCGATCAGCAGCGGTGCGCCCTGGTCATCGCTTGTTTCGGAGTGGCCGCTCAGATGGATTTCGCGCACCCATTGCAAGGGGAAGCGGGCGAGATAGGCGCGCGGGTCCATGTTGTGGTTGGTGGAGGCAACGAAGACGTTGTTGACGTCGAGCAGCAGCCCGCATCCGGTGCGCTTGACGACCTCTGCCAGGAATTCCGTCTCTTCCAGCGTGCTTTCTTCGAATAGCAGATAGGTCGCGGGATTTTCGAGCAGCATCTGGCGGCGCAGCTTGTCCTGCACCTCGTCGATATGCTCCGCGACGCGCGCGAGCGTGGTCTCGGTATAGGGAAGCGGCAGCAGGTCGTTCATGAAAACCGTGTCGTGCGACGACCAGGCGAGATGTTCGGAAAAGCTCTCCGGCTCGTATCGGTCGCAGAGGATTTTCAGCCGGGCGAGATGCGTGCGGTCGAGCGGCTGCATCGAGCCGATGGAGAGGCCGACGCCATGGATCGACAGCGCATAGTCCTGGCGCAGCTTGCCGAGCTGGGCATGCGGCGGACCGCCAGCGCCCATATAGTTTTCGGCATGGACTTCGAAAAAGCCGAGCGGCTGCGGGCGGTCGATGATTTCGGCAAAATGCTCGGGCTTGAAGCCGACACCGGGGCGGCGGGGAAGTTCGGAGGGTTTCATCGGACGATCTCCTGGGATGGAAGCGGACGGCGCTGAGGGGCGCCGTCCTTTCAGCGCCTTGGCTCAGACCGGAGCCTTGCCCTGCATCAGCGAGCCATGGCCGTCCGGCGTCTTCATCGACATGCACGTGCCGGCAGGAACGAGCTTCCAGGCGTTCTTCTGGTAATCGACCTTGGCGGTGCCGGCGCAGGTCGTGCCCGGACCGGCGGCGCAATCGTTCTGGCCCTTCAATGCGACGCCGTAGCATTTCTCCTTGCTGTCGGCGGCGGAGGCGGCCGGAGCGGCGACGGCTGCGAGCGCCGAAGCGATGGAGCCTGCCAGTGCAAGGGTGACGATGCTGTTCTTCATTGTTCATCTCCGTTGAATGATAAGCCGTGATTGGCTTGCATTGCGGGCTACGGAGAGAGAACCGCGGTTGTTACAGCGCCCGGTCCGATTTTTTTGGAGGCGCACCCTTGCCCTTTGCACAACCGCGGGCGAAAAGCCTGGAAACGAAGGGCTGCAGGGCCGCACGAAAGAATTTCGCGGTCGCGGTAACAAAAATGTGTGCTCATCCGTAGGGGATTATGTCGGGTGAAACATTCGGCGCGTGAAGAGGAATGGGCAGGCTGGATGCGCAGCGCCATCGATGGCGATACGCAGGCCTATCACCGCTTCCTTTCCGCCGTCACGCCGCATCTGCGCGCGATGGCGCGCCGGCGCTGCGACCAGTTCGGCGCACCGGCGAGCGAGGCGGAGGACGTGGTGCAGGAAGTGCTGCTCGCCGTCCACCTGAAACGCGCAACGTGGGACCCGGCGCGCCCGATCGGCCCGTGGCTGTCGACGATCGTGCGCAACAAGCTGATCGACAGCATGCGCCGGCGCGGCCGCCATGTCGACGTGCCGATCGACGACGTCATGGCGACGCTGGAGGCCGAAGAGCAGGCCGGCAACTTGGATCGGCTCGACGCTGAGCATATGCTGGAGCGGCTGAGGGATCCGCAGCGCGATATCGTCCGGTCCATTTCCATGGAAGGGGCGGGCATACGCGAGACGGCCGAAAGGCTGAAGATGAGTGAGGGCGCGGTGCGTGTTGCCCTTCATCGGGCGCTGAAAACGCTCGCCGCGCTTTACCGGAGTGAAGACAAGTGAAAACGGATGAGCTGATCAATCTTTTGTCGGAAGATGCGCCGGTGCGCCTGCGGCTCGGCCGCATGATGGCGCTGGTGCTGCTGATCGGTATCGCGATCTCCGCGACACTGATGGTTTCGACGATCGGCCTGCGCCACAACATGCAGACCGTCTTCGAGACGGCACGGGTCTTCTTCAAGATTTGCGAGACGCTGCTGCTCGCGATTATCGCCGCGCGCCTCGTCTTCCAGATCGGCCGGCCGGGGGTGCCGCTGAGGGCGCGGGCTCTGGCGCTGCTCCTGCCGGCAGCACTGCTTGTTACTGCCGTGATCGCCGAGCTTTTCACCGTGCCGGAACAGGACTGGGCGGCGAGCATGATCGGCAACAATGCGGCCTTCTGCGTCTTCTTCATCCCCGTGCTGTCGCTGGCGCCGCTCGTGGGCTTCATGCTGGCGCTGAAGAATGCCGCGCCTGGCGATCCCACGGCAGCGGGTGCTGCGGCCGGCCTTGCCGCCGGCGCGGTTGCGGCTGCGATCTATGCCTGGCACTGCCCTGACGACAGCCCGCTCTTCCTCATGAGCTGGTATGTCCTGGCGATTGCGATCGTCACCGTGGCGGGGTCGCTGGTCGGCCGGCGCATCTTGCGCTGGTAGTTTTCCCGACGCTGGAATCTCAGACGCCGCCGGTCATTCTTGCGCCGTGCAGTCTTGCCGGCGGCCACTGCTTTCTTCCCAAGTAACTTTGTTGACTCCGTCTTTCAACCGGTTGAAAAGAGACGTGGCTATAGAGGAGACGACTGATGGCTGACGAGAATAATACAGGTTCCGCTGCCGCGGCTGCGGAGACGGCTGCATCCGCGAAAACCGACGCGAAGAAGCCGCGTGCGCCCCGGCGCCAGAAGGCCGCTGCCGAGGCGGCGCCTACCGTGTCGGAAGCAGTAAGCGCGCCGACGCCGGCGGCAAGCCCGGCAAAGCCCGATGCCCGGTCGAAGGGCGCCAAGCCCAAGCCGGCCGTGACGAAGGCCGCCGCTGGCAAGAGCGCGCCCAAGGCCGCTGTGGCAAAGAAGGTGGCAAAGCCTGCCGCGCAGCCGGCCAAGGCTTCCGCGCCCGCCATCGACGAGCTGGAAGATCTCATTCAGCTCGAAGAGGAAAACAAGCGGCTCCGCAAGAGCCTGGCGGAAAAGCTGCGCCAGGAAAATGCCGAGCTGCGCAAGAAGCTCGGGCTTGCCTGAGTCTCCTAAGCGGACAGGTCACGACGCCGATCTCAGCCATCGATTTCATTTCGCCGGGCGCATGTCGATGTGCCCGGCCGAACGACCATTGAGGATATGGTCGCTGCAGCAGGATCGCAGCTCGTATTGCGGGAGGGTCGAACATCATGAAGACACCGTGGAGATTTCTTGCCGATCTGACCTCACGTCGGCGGCCGGCCAAACCGGAGGAGAGTTCGACCGGGCGCAGTGCCGATGCCGAGGCGAGCGAAAGCGAAGCGAAATCCGCCCCGGCGGTTCCATCAGATGCCGCCGCCTCCGGCGCGCATGTCTCAGACGACCGATCGCCGGCGATATCAAGCGAGACGGAAAGTGTTCACGATGCCGGCGCGGCATCGGAGCCGCCGGTTGATGCCGCAGAGGTTCAATCGCCGGCGCTTGCCGATGCGCAGGCCCCGCTTTTCGGAGCGGTGAAGACCGGGGCAGGCGCCAAGCCTCAACGAAAGCCGCCGGCCAAGCGTCAGGGCAGCCCCAAGCGGACGCAGGCCGATGTAGTCGCAAAAAGCCTTGCCGCATCAGATCGCGCCCCCGTCGCGCCGTCGCGCGATCCTTTCTTCGACGACGTGGCGAGGCTCGACGAGGAGATCAGGGCGCTGCGAAGCGAACTGGCGCAGAAGCTTCATCGCCAGAACGCGCAGCTTAAGAAAATGCTCGAGCGTTTCGACCGCGCGTGAGTCTCTTCCGCGTCAGTCCAGGATGACGTGGGGGACGAAGCGCGAGAGGTTTGCGGTGATGCGCGATTTGTCCTCGCGGATGCCGAGGCCGCAGGCGCGGTCGCCGACGACCCAGCTGCCGAGCACCGCGAAGCCGCCGGGGCCCTCGAAGAGCGGCGTATAGCCCTGAACGATAAAACCCTCTTCGCCGTAGCCCCCGGGCGCCGCGTCGAATTCCTCTCCGTTGCGGAAGATCGTCACGTTTTCGCCTTCGCGCGACAGCAGCGGCTTGCGGACATAGTCGGTCAGCTCCGACGCCTTGGGATCGTCGGAGAAATAGCTCGGCAGCAGATTGGGATGGTTGGGGTGGCGGCGCCACAGCAGCGGCAAAAGCCCTTTGTTCGAAAGCACGGCTTTCCAGGCCGGTTCGATAAAGACGTCGCCGCTGCGGACGAGCTGCTGCCCGAAGGGCTCGCGCATCATGAATTCCCAGGGGTAGAGCTTGAAGCAGCGATCGATCACCCGATCCTGCAGATCCGTATAACGCCCCTGCGCATCGATGCCGATTTCACCGATGTCGAGCAATTGCACGCGATGGCCGGCCTGAATGGCGCAGTCCATCAGATAGACGGTCGTGCCCCGATCCTCTTCGTTGTCGGTCATGACGGCGAAGTGGAAAATGGAATCGCGGGGAAACTGCTCGAACGCCTCGACAAGGCTTTCCTGCAGCAGATTATACTGGTCGGCGCCCTCGGGCAGGACGCCGAGGCCGATCTGATCGGTCAGCCAGTTGTACTGGAAAAAGGCGGTCTCGAACACGGCGGTCGGCGTGTCCGCATTGTATTCGAGAAGCTTGACCGGGCCCGTCCCATCATAGGCGAGGTCGAAGCGGCCATAGAGATGCCGGTCGCCGCGCCGCCAGGAACGCTGCACGACGTCGCGCAGGTCGGCGGGGATGGCGAGCCGGTCGAGCGTCTCTTCGTCGTTGACGATGTCGCCGACCAGATCCATGCACATATCGTGCAGTTCCTGGCTCGGCGCTTCGATGTCAGTCTCGATCTGCTCGAGCGTGAAGGTATAGGCGGCGTCGTCGAGCCAATAGGGCTCGCCGTACATTTCGTGAAAGCCGAAGCCGACCGCCCGGGCCTTGTCGAGCCAATCCGGGCGCGCCGGAAGCGTGATGCGCTTCATCCTAACCGCCGAAACTGAAGGATGACCGGCCGCCGAAGCCCTGGCGGGCGACGGTGCGGGTGTTGACGTTGACGGGTTTTACCGTCTGGCGCACCGGCGCAACGCTGTCGCGGCTGCCCGACCGAACCGTCGTCACCAGCTCGCCGGAGCGATTGCGATAGATCGGCGTCGAGCCGCCGCCGACATAGACGGATCCGCCGATCTCCTCCTGCCGCCGGCGATAGGTGTAATAGTCGCCGATATTGTTGAGTGCCGAGGACAGGAGGTAGCCGCTCAGAAACGGCATGAAGAAGCTGCCGGTTGCTCCCATGTTGTTGGTGACCGTGCTCTTCGGCTCTTCGGCGCACTTGCCCGTTCCGAATTCGGCTTCGCAGGCGGCCATGCCGTCGAAACGCGGCGCCGTGGCGAGGTGGGCGCGCATGGCATCCTGATAGGCGGCCTGGCACACCTGCTGGTCCATGCCGGCCGATACGCACTGGTCGACGGAGGTGAACATCACCTGCGAGTCGCCGGGATCGTCTCCGCAACCGGAAAGCATCATGGTGGAAACGGCAATGGTGCCGAGTGCAAGAACTGGCGGCCTGCGGCCGGTCAGACGTCTACGCATGGCGGCCTCTCCCTCAGTAGGTCATGCAGGCGGCATTGAGGATCCCGATCACCAGAGCAATGCCGCCGCCCCACAGACCTGCCGCGATTTCGCCCCGGGTGATCTTCTCGTGCAGATCCTGCATCGTGAAGTTGGCGATGAAGAAGCCGAGAACCTGTACCAGCGTGCCGATGATGGCCCAGATGATGTAGTCGACGATGCTGACCGAATTGGCGGCGGCCGAGGCGAGCGGCAGGCTGAAGCCGATAAGCGCGCCGAGGAAAGCGGTGACCGCGGCGAGATTGCCCGCGCGGATCAGCTCGACTTCCCTGTGCGGGGTGAGCCGCGTGTAAACTGCGCCGAAAACCCCATAGGCAGCGAGACCGATGGCAAAATAGATCAGGAAGGCCGGAAGTCCCGCCACATACTCAAGCATAATAAAATTCCTCCATGGATAAATCGAAAGCCTTCAAACCCGCCTGATATCGGCCGGAGCGATGCCGTAGCCGATTAGGAATTCGATGGAACTCCCCGCAAGGCTTTGGCCCTGCTCGAGATCGCGTTCGACATTGAGCAGCAGCATTTCGCGGGTTCTGCCGAGCGGGCGGTAATAGAGCATGCAGGTCTGATGGATGGACCGCTGCTCCTCGCCGTCGTCGATGGTCTCGACGAACTGCACGAGTTCGGCGCGTTCCGGCCCTTCTCCCCAGAAGCGGTTGAAGAGGATGCCGTCGGCGTCATAGGAGGGCTGGCCGATCAGTCCGTTGGGGCCGGTCCATCGGTTCCATTCGCTCTGGCCGACCGGCACGACGCTGTCCCAGGGCCAGTAGAAGCTCACATCGTCGATTGCTTCGCCGACGGTGCCGGAGGCCGACATGACCTGCACCATGCGGTGCTCGTCGTCGTAATAGCGCGAGAGGGTCGTCGCGGCATCGAGCTGCACCTGGCCGTAGGCGGCGATGATGAACGGCCCGCTCTTCGGCAGCGGCATGGCGGGCGTGCCCGTCAGCGCGTCGGCTTCGAGCGAGAGGAAATCGATCTCCAGCGCGCCGCCGATGCTGGCGCCGAGAGGACCTCGCTCGGCCGCGAAAGTCTTGTCCTTGTTTCCTCCGAACCAGCCGATCATGGTGCATCCCCTAGTTGAGCCCAGCCAATGGCGGCCGAACTCAACCGCATTTCGCTGATGTAGTAAAGTGTCTCTCCGCCCTTCAGCAGCAGGTCGTCGCGGCAGTTGAGGTCGGTCACTCCTTTATGCAGCATTCCGACCAGGGTCACCCTGTACTGGCGCTTGAGGCCGAGGAAGACCGAGCCGTAGCTGAGCGGCGCGGAGAGCGGCGGCACCAACAGCGAGAAGGCGGTGTCGGCCGATGCGGCCGACAGAAGACGCGCTGCGATTTCGGACGAACCAGGATCGCGCGCCGAGCGCGACAGCAGTTCTTCCGCGAGCGATCCGATCGCTTCGACGCGGGGGCGGCGCTGCTTGACCATCTGCGCAGTGCGGTCGTCCTGGAAATAGGCGACGATGTGGGCGGCGGTCGCATGCTCTTCGGCGATCAGCACCGCGGCCAGCGTCTCGTCGTCGTTTGCGCCGCGGATGACGATCGACCGGGCTCCGGCCGCGCCGGCGCGGGTCAGCGCATCGGCATCCGCCAGCCGCTCGGTGCGGATGTAGTCGGCGCAGTCGCTTGCCGGATTTTCCGCCGGATCCTTGGCGATCAGCACGCTCATCGGTTCGTGCGCCTGCCGCTCGGTATGGAGCAGCCGCAGCACCTGGTGCGTCTGCCCCTCCTGCCAGCCCACCACGATGACATGGCCGGCTCTTTCGCCGTAATCGCCCAATCCCCGCATGCGGTTCCTCCAGATCGTGCCTATGCCTGTCAGTAATTTGCCGAGAACGGCGGTGAAGATCGCGATGCCGCCGGGAAGGACGAACAGGGCGACGAGCAGCCGGCCGGCCTCCGATTTTGGCGAGATGTCCCCGTAGCCGACGGTCGTCGCCGTCACCATGTAGTAATAGATGAAATCGATGAGGTTTCCGACAAGCGCGCTTTCGCCGGCGAGGGCAAGCAGCGCATAGGAAGCGACGAGATGGACGGCGAAAATCGACAGCAGCGCCGACCATGTCAGCTCGCTCAGCGATAGATAAACACGCCGCATGATCGAGCCGAGAAATATCAAGCGAGTCCATTCCCCTGTTGCCGACCGGACATATATCAACTTATGTAGGCCTCGCAAACTTTAGATTGATACTGACGATACTTTCAGCCGACGGAGGATCTTTTGGAGACCTGGACCCTAACGACCCTGACCCGCCTATTCGCAGCCGATCCCGAACCCTTGGGAGATGTCGATGTCTCCGTGCCCGATCAGGGCGACGTCATTTGCGTGACCCTCAAGGAAAAAGGCGATCTCGATGTCTTCGTGACGGTGAGCGGCGAGCGCGACATTCTGGTCAGCGCCGTTCTTCTGCCATGCAAGGACGTCCCCAAGCGGGAAGCTTTCGAGCGCATGGTGCTCAAGACGCATAAATTCGTGCCGCTCTCCAGCTTCGGGATCACCACCATCGGCGGCGAGGAATGGTATGAACTGTTCGGCTCGCTTTCGGCGCGCTCGCGCGCCGACACCATCGTCGAGGAGGTGGCTATTCTCGCCGCCAATGCGGTCGATGCGGCCAGAATGGTCGAAGAGTGGAAGAAGGGAGAAATTGCAGCGTGAGCACCTGGGGCAAGATTTTCACCGCCATTCGCGGCGGCATCAACGAGGCGGCCGAAGCAGCCGCAGACAGCCAGTCGATGCGCATTCTCGATCAGGAGATCCGGGATGCCGAGCAGTCGCTTCGCCAGGCGCGGTCGGACCTGGCGGGCATCATGGCGTCGAACAAGAGCGTCAACCGGCGGCTCGAGGAAAACCGCGCCAAGGAATACAAGGATACCGAAAGCGCCAGGGCCGCCATCGCCGCCGGCCGCACGGATCTGGCCCAGGGGCTGGCGCAGCGCATCGCCACCGTCAGGGCCGAGGTGCAGCGGGATCAGGATGAACTCGATCGCCTGCTGCCGCGCCAGCAGCAGATGCTGCGCACCATCCAGGATACCGAGGCGCGCATCACGCAGATGAAACGCGAGATCGAAAACGTCAAGG
Source organism: Rhizobium sp. R634 (assembly GCF_002211305.1). Taxonomy (GTDB): domain Bacteria; phylum Pseudomonadota; class Alphaproteobacteria; order Rhizobiales; family Rhizobiaceae; genus Rhizobium. The sequence goes on from NZ_LOKW01000001.1 coordinate 89,208, forward strand.
CGAACGAGTCGCTGCTGCGGGCGCAGTCGGCGATCGCGCACAGCCAGTCCGGGATCAACACCCGTCTCGGCAGCGCCGTTCAGAGCCTGGAGCGCATCAAGAAGCGCCAGGAAGCCGTTGCCGGCCGGATCGAGGCAGGCGCCGAACTCGCAGCCCTCGAAGATGGCAGCGATCTCGACCGTCAGCTTCGCGAGGCGGGTATCGGCGGCTCGAGCCACTCGGCAGACGACATTCTTGCGCAGCTGATGGCGCCGGCGGCCCCGACCGCTCTGCTGCCTCCGCCATCGGACAAGAAGTAAAGCCGGTTCCGGCCGGGGCGGGTTTATCGCCGACCCCGGCCGGGCCTGTTGATCGTCAGCCTTTCGTCAGAAGACGGCACGCGCGGTCGATGCGTGCCAGCGCCTCGATGAGTTCGCCCTCCGAGGTCGCATAGGAAATGCGGAAATAGGGTGACAGGCCGAAGGCCGAACCCGGCACGACGGCGACGTGAGCCTCCTCCAGCAGATAATCGGTGAAGTCGTGGTCGGCTTCGATCTTCCGGCCTTTCGGCGTCGTCTTGCCGATCACGCCGGCGCAGCCGGAGAAGGTGTAGAAGGCGCCTTCCGGCGTCCGGCATTCCAGCCCGTCGATGGCGTTCAACCCGGCAACGACGATGTCGCGCCGGCGGCGGAAGCTCTCCTGGCGTTCCTTCAGGAAATCCTGCGGCCCGTTCAGGGCCTCGATCGCAGCGGCCTGGCTGACGGAGGACGGGCAGGAGGTCGCCTGGCTCTGGATGACGGCCAACGCCTTGATCAGGGCTTTCGGCCCACCGGCATAGCCGATGCGCCAGCCGGTCATGGCATAGGCCTTGGAAACGCCGTTGACCGTCAGCGTCCGGCTTTTCAGCCGCGGCTCCAGCGCGGCCGGAGTGACGAAGCGAAATCCGTCATAGACGATGTGCTCGTACATATCGTCGACCATCAGCCAGACATGCGGATGGCGGAGCAGCACGTCGAGCAGCGGCCGGTAATCCTCGGCGCCATAGGCGGCACCCGAGGGGTTGGATGGCGAATTGAGCAGCACCCAGCGCGTCTTCGGCGTGATCGCCTTTTCCAGCTGGTCGGCCGTCAGCCGGAAGCCGGCCTTGGCATCGCAGGGGATCAGCACGCTGACGCCGCCTGAGATTTCGACGATGTCGGAATAGGAGGTCCAGTAGGGCGTCGGGATGATGACCTCGTCGCCGGGATCGAGGCTCGCCATGAAGGCGTTGAAGAGGATCTGCTTGGCGCCGGTTGCGACGGTCACCTCGTCGAGCGCGTAGTCGACGCCGTTCTCCCGGCGGAACTTCTCGACGATCGCCTTCTTGAGATCGGGCGAGCCGTCGAGGGCGGTATATTTCGTCTCGCCCCGGTCGATCGCCGCCTTGGCGGCTTCCTTGATATTCTGCGGCGTATCGAAATCCGGCTCGCCGGCGCCGAGCACGATGACGGGAAGGCCCTCGCGCTTCATGACCGCGGCGCGCGCGCCGATCTGCAGGATTTTCGAAACGCCGACGGAGGCGATGCGCGAGGCGGGCCTGAAGCCTGCCTCCTCGATCCGGGTGTTGATCGTCATGCCGTTATCCGATCCTATTCGATATCGAAGGAAACGCCTTGCGCCAGCGGCAGGGCCTTCGAATAGTTGATCGTGTTGGTGGCGCGGCGCATATAGGCCCGCCATGCATCCGAGCCGGATTCGCGGCCGCCGCCGGTCTCCTTCTCGCCGCCGAAAGCGCCGCCGATTTCAGCGCCCGACGTGCCGATATTGACGTTGGCAATGCCGCAGTCCGAGCCGTCGGCAGCGAGGAAACGCTCGGATTCCTGCATGTCGCGGGTGAAGATCGACGAGGAGAGGCCGGCTGCCACCGCATTGTGCTCTTCGATCACCGCGTCGAAATCGCTGTACTTCATCACGTAGAGGATCGGCGCGAAGGTTTCCTCCAGCACGGGGCCGGCCTGCTCCGGCATCTCGACGAGCGCCGGCTTCACATAATAGCTGCCGTCATGGCCGAGCTCGACGCGCTCGCCGCCATGGACGCTGCCGCCATGTTCCCTCGCCGAAGCGATCGCCTTCTGCATGGCGTCGAAGGCCGCCTTGTCGATCAGCGGGCCGACGAGGGCAGCGGATTCGAGCGGGTTGCCGACCGAAACCGAGGCATAGGCTTTCTTCAGGCGCGGCACGAGCTGATCGTAGACGCTGTCATGGACGAACAGGCGACGCATGGTGGTGCAGCGCTGGCCGGCGGTGCCCATGGCGCCGAAGGCGATGGCGCGCAGGGCCATGTCGAGATCGGCAGACGGGCAGACGATGCCGGCATTGTTGCCGCCGAGTTCGAGAATGGCGCGGGCGAAACGCTTGGCGAGCCGCGGGCCGACCTCGCGGCCCATGCGGGTCGAGCCGGTCGCCGAGACGAGGGGGACTTTCGGATTGTCGACCAGCACCTCGCCGATCGTCCGGTCGCCGATCAACACCTGCGAGAGGTTCTCGGGCGCGTCGCCGAAGCGGGCGAGCGCCCGCTCGAAGATCGCCTGGGCGGCAAGCGCGGTCAGTGGCGTCTTTTCCGAGGGCTTCCAGACGACGGGATTGCCGCAGACGATGGCAAGTGCGGCATTCCAGGCCCAGACGGCGACGGGGAAATTGAAGGCGGAAATGATGCCGACGACGCCGAGCGGATGCCAGGTTTCCATCATGCGATGGCCGGGACGTTCGGTGGCGATCGTCAGGCCGTAAAGCTGGCGCGAAAGCCCGACGGCGAAATCGCAGATGTCGATCATCTCCTGCACTTCGCCGAGCCCTTCCGACGGGATCTTGCCGGCTTCCAGCGAAACCAGGCGGCCGAGATCGGCCTTGGAGGCGCGAAGCTCCTCGCCGAAGATCCGGATCAATTCGCCGCGCTTCGGCGCCGGCACCAGGCGCCAGATACGGAAGGCCTTGTCGGCCTTTTCGATCCTGGCGGCGGCCTCGGACGCCGAGACGGTCTTGAGGCTCGCGACCTGCTCGCCGCTGACCGGGCTGTAGGACGCCATGTCGCCGCCGATATAGAGGTCTCTCGCGACGCCGAGCTTCTCCAGAAGTGCGGCGGCTTCCCTGACGACGTCGATTTTCGCAGTTGCAATGTTCATGATCGAGCTCCTGTTTTTCCTCTGGTCCAATTTAGCCGAAACGCACGCTGCCGAGCCGGGCCGGCGAGGTGAGCGCTTTCAGGCCGGCGGCCATCTGTTTTCGTTTTTCCGATGTGTAGCGGTCGTAGAAAGCCTGGTTGCGGCGGCCGATCGCGTGTTCGGCGCTGAAGCTGCCGCCATATTCCCCGACGGCGACGGTGAAGACCCAGTCCCGAAGCCGGCCCTCGAAGGTTTCGTCCTGCAGCAGGGGGCTGTCCTTCGCCACGACGAGATTGAAGTGCACGCCGCCATCGCCGATATGGCCGAAATCGCAGATCGCGACGCCGGGAAATTTCGCCGGCATCTCCGCCTTCATCCGGTCGCAGAAGCCCATGATGTCTCCTCTGCGGAAGGAAAGGTCGAAGGCGATCAGCTTGCCGAGATGCTTGACGCCCTCCGACAGGCTGTGGCGCAGAGCCCAGATTTCCTGCGGCGGGCCGGGCAGGGCATCGGCGAGCGGCGCGGACGGCAGCTCCCAGATCTCGGCGAGAGCGGTTTCGAGCACGGAATCGAGCGGCTGTTCGCCCTCGCGCGACGCCCAGGTCCGGCTGATTTCCGCCAGGATGACGTAATCGGGAACATGGCCGCCCTGAAAGGGATTGCGCAGCGACGGCACATGCGCGAAGGCGGCCTTGATGGCGTTGGCGGACATGCCTTCGAAGGCGGAGAGATAGGCGCCGAGCTTCTCTTCCATCGCTCGCAGCAGCGGCAGCACCTGTGCGCCGCCGGCCGGCACCAGAAGGGCCGTCGCGACCTGCCGGGGCAGGGGTTCGAGGTTCAGCACGCATTCGGTGACGATGCCGAAGGCGCCCGACGTGCCGATGAACAGCTGCTTCCAGTCGACGCCGGTATTGTCCTTGCGCAGATGGTTTTGCAGGTCGAGCACGGTTCCCTCGTCGTCGGCGAGCACGACCGTCAGCCCGAGCGTGTTGCGGCGCACGTCGCCATATTTGAGGAAGCGCGAGCCGCCGGTGTTGGTCGCGACCATGCCGCCGATGCGGGGATCGGCGCCGAGATCGATCGGGAAGAACAGGCCGTGCTCTTCCAGCCGTGCGTTGAGATCGGAAAGCCGCATGCCGGCATCGACCCGCACCGAGCGATTGTCGAGATCGAGATCCATGCCGCCGCCGAGACGATCCAGGCTGAGCACGACCTCGTTTCCGGACGCATCGGGCGTCGACCCGGAAACCAGCCCCGTATTGCCGGACTGCGGGACGAGCGGGATGGCGTGGCGCACGCAATAGGCGACGGCCGCGGAAACCTCGGCTGTCGACTTCGGCCTCAACACCGCGGCGGCGCGGCCGCGGTCATAGCGGGCGCCGGTTTCATAGGCTTCCAGCCCCTGCGTGAGGAGGCCTTTCTCGCCGAGGATCGCCGTCAACGCGTCGATATGTGCACGCTCCAGCGTCATTCCGCGGCAACCGAACGCAGCGCGCCGAGGCATTGGTCGATCGAAGCGGCTTCGATGCCGGCATAATGATCGAACTCGTTCAGAACCGTGGCGCCGAGATCGGTTTCGAAGCGCTTCTGGTTCGGGCTCGCGACGAATTCCTGCTGCGCGGTGTCGCCGAGGTTCGACTGGAAGATGCCGGCGGCGCTGACGGGGAGGAAATCCTCGTAGACGATCGGATCGAAACGAACGAGGCCGTCGGCGATCAGCGCCTGGAGATCGCCGGAGGCGAGCGAACCGGCCGCGCGGCCCTTTTCGGTAAGGGAGTAGCTGAAATAGCCGAGGCCCGCCCGGCGAATGCCGGCCCAGTCGTCCGGGAAGCCTTCGAAGGCCTTTGCCAGCGCCGCCTCGTATTCGCGAGCGTTGGAGCCATCGGCGGCCGGGCGGACGATCTTGCGCGACGCTTCCAGGCGTTCGTCGTAGAGCGCGCGGCCCTTCGGCGTCAGCGCGATGCCGCGCTGCTCGATTTCGCCGAAACGGGCGGTGTGCGAGCCGGGCTTCCAGCTGCCGTCGCCGGCCGCGAAGGAAACCGGCTCTTCCAATGCCTTGAACGAGGTCTGGCGCAGCAGGATCGGGCATTTGCGCGTCGGCGGGCCTTCGACGACGGCCTTCGGCGCAATGCCATATTCCGGCATCAGCGCCTGAACCCTGTCGATATCGAGCGTGCGGGGCGTCAGGTGGTTGATGTGCGGCCCCTTGAAGGATACGACATCGGCGATCAGCCGGTGCGCGTCGTGCAGGCGCTTGTACATGCCGGCATCGACATTGGCCTTGTCATGCCAGCGGAAGGTTTCGAGCACTTCCGAAACGAAGCGGCCGGCCTCGGCCTTGTCGAGGCCGCCGTCGCGCTCCGCCTTCTCGGTCAGTTCGACGGCGCCCGGCGTAAAGATCCGGCGTCCGGCAAGCACGGCTTCCGCTTCGGCGCGCAGGGTCTCGTCCTTGATCAGGTCGAGGCGCAGGAGCGAAGTGAAGACACGGAACGGGTTGCGCTTCAACGCGGCTTCGCCGACCGGCCGGAAGGCCGTGGAATGGACGGGAACGCCGGCTGTCGAAAGGTCGTAATAGCCGACGGGATACATGCCCATGACGGCGAAGACGCGGCGCATCATCGCGAGTTCTGCCGCCGTCCCCAGGCGGATCGCGCCGTGGCGTTCCTCGGAGATGCGCTCCAGCGAGTCGGTGGCGTCGAGCCGTTCCTTCAATTCGGGGTCCGCAGCCAGCGCCTCGCCATTCACCCGGGCGACCAGCTCCATCAGCGTGCCGTAGGCCGGCACCTCCTGGCGGTACATGGCGGACATGGCGGCGGAAAAGGCTGAGCGGATGTCGTCTGATGAAACGTGGTTTTGCAAGGCCACCTCCTTCAAGGGAAATTGCGATCGGCTGGCGCGCATCTTATGCGTTGTTGTGCCGCTCATGTTGTGAGATTAGATGTTCAGTTGATGCGGAAATGGAATGACCATGCGCCGAAGGCTGATACCCGACATTGCCAATCTGCAGGCTTTCGAATCCGCCGCGCGCCACGGGAATTTCACCCGCGCGGCGGCCGAACTCAACCTGACGCAAAGCGCAGTCAGCCGGCAAATCAGGGATTTGGAGCAGCAGACCGGGTTGCTGCTGTTCGAAAGAGTGCGCCAGCGCGTGGTTCTCTCGGAAGCCGGCGCGCGCTTCCTGCCGGATGTCCGGAAATTGCTCGGGCAATCCGAAAAGCTCATGATCGGCGCCATGGCCGCCGAGCATATGCGGCAGTCGCTGCACATCGCAACCCTGCCGACATTCGGCGCCCGCTGGCTGGTGCCGCGGCTCGGCGGCTTCATGGCGCTGTCCGATGTCGCCGTCACCATCGAGTCCCGCTCGCAGCCCTTCGTCTTCGAGGATGAGAATTTCGATCTGGCCATCCATTACGGCCAGCCCGTCTGGCCGCGCGCCACCTGCACCTTCCTGTGCAACGAGACCGTGCTGCCCGTCGTCAAGCGCGAGGTGGCGGAGCGATGGGCGCTCGAAGACCCGAGCGGCCTGTCGACCATACCGCTCATCCACCTGACGACCCGCCCGCGGCTCTGGTCGGATTGGTTCGATGCGCATGCCGTCGTCAGCGACAACGCCTATCGCGGCCTGCGGCTGGACCAGTTCTCGATGATCACTGCCGCGGCCGTTGCTGGGCTCGGCGCTGCTCTGCTTCCCTCATATCTGATCGAAGAGGAGCTGCGCAGCGGCATATTGGTCTCGCTCTTCGATCTGCCGATGGCGACTGACAACAGCTATTACATCGCCGTTCCCGAGGAGAAGCGGCAGAACGCCACGGCGAGGAATTTCGTCGAATGGCTGACCGCGCAGGTCGGGGCCGATCCCTCCGCGCAAAGCGAGACACACGCGTGATGATCGGCCGGCATAAGCCGTCCGATCACAACAGGTCAGGTCAGGATCAGACCTCGTCGCGCTGGGCGCGCAGATTGGTGACGACGCGCCGGTTCTGCACCTTGCAGGAGCGTTCCGTGCAGTCGCGCACTTCGCGGTCGTTGCCGTAGCCCTTCGCCCACATCCGCCTTGCGTCCACGCCCTTCGAGACGAGATAGGCCATCGCCGCATCGGCGCGCTGCTGCGACAGGGTTTTCATCTTGGTCTCGGAGCCGGAATCGTCGGCAAAGCCCTGCAGCTTGATCAGCCAGTTCGGGTTCCGGGCGAGCCAGGCGGCCTGGCTGTCCAGCGTCGCCATGGCGACGGAATCGAGTCTCGCGGAATCCTGCGCGAAATAGATCCGCCGGCCGACATTGAGGATGAAGTCCTCTTCGCTGCCGGCAGAGACACTCTCGAAGCCGGGAGCGGGATCGTTGGTCTGGCCGGTCATCGGCGCGGCGGGCGGTTCTTCCACCGAAGCGATATCGGTGGTGGAGCAGGCGGCAAGCGCCAGGAACATGGCCGCGGTGAAAAGGCGGCGCGCAAATCCGGTCGAAACAAACATCGGGACGTCTTCCTTATTCGACCGCGGTGACTTCGGTGGCCTGAGGGGCCTGAGGGGCCTGATCGGCGATATGCGGCAGGACCTGCACGGCGGTGCCGATCGGGCAGCGCTGGTAGAGATCGATGGCATCCTCGTTGAACATGCGGATGCAGCCGCTGGAGGCATCCTTGCCGATGCTCCAGGGCTCCAGCGTGCCGTGGAAACGATAGCCGGTGTCGACGCCGTCGCGATGCAGATACATGGCGCGGGGGCCGAGCGGATTCTTCGGCGAGCCGCCTGCCACGAATTCCGGCAGTTCGGGATGGCGCTTGCGCATCTCAGGCGGCGGCGTCCAGCGCGGCCAGAGCGATTTGCTGTCGATCGTGGCGCGGCCGAACCACTTGAAGCCCTCGCGGCCGACGCCGACGCCGTAGCGGATGGCCGTCTTGTTCTCCATGATCAGGTAGAGGAAGTGATGCCTTGTATCGACGACGACGGTGCCGATCGGCTCGCTGCTGAAATATTTGACGACCTGGCGGTGCCACCGCTTGTCGATCTTGGCGAAGTTCGTCGCTCGGAACGTTACCCCGTTATCGACGGCAGTGCCGGCAAAAAAGGAAGAGGCCTGGGCGAAAGCCGGCCTCCCGACCGCGCCGGCGCCAAGTAACGCCAAACCGCCAAGCAAAAATTCCCTGCGAGTCCCCACCATCGGCTATATCCCCCTAAAGCCCAAGCAGCGAGGTGGCAGTAAAGCAGATTTTTCATTTGCGACAACAAAAAATGCCGCCGCGCCTTTTCTTTCTGCAACTGGCCGCAACAGGCCGAGAGTGCCGAAGACACTTCCCGGCCCCTGCTCCTAAGCCTCAGGCGATGCCGCCGAGGCAGACATATTTGATTTCGGTGAATTCCTCGATGCCGTATTTCGAGCCCTCGCGGCCGAGACCGGAAAGCTTGACGCCGCCGAAGGGGGCTTCGGCCGTCGAGATCAGCCCGGTGTTGACGCCGACCATGCCGTATTCCAGCGCCTCGGCCACCCGGAACACCCGGGAAAGATCCTTGGCGTAGAAATAGGAGGCAAGCCCGAACTCGGTGTCGTTGGCCTGGGCGATCACATCGGCCTCGTCCTTGAAGCGGAAGAGCGGTGCCACCGGCCCGAAGGTTTCTTCCTTGGCGACCGCCATGGCCGGGGTGACGTCGGCGAGCACGGTGGCCTCATAGAAGCGGCCGCCGAGCCGGTGGCGACGGCCGCCGGCAACGACCCGGCCGCCCTTCGACAGCGCATCGGCGACATGTTCCTCGACCTTGGCAAGGGCAGACGCGTCGATCAGCGGGCCGAGATTGATGCCTTCGTCGAAACCGTTGCCGGTCTTCAATGCCCCGACCGCCTTGGAGAGCTTCTCGGCAAAAGCGTCATAGACGCCCTCCTGCACATAGAGCCGGTTGGCGCAGACGCAGGTCTGGCCATTGTTGCGGAACTTGGCGATCAGCGCGCCTTCGACGGCCGCATCGAGATCGGCATCGTCGAAGACGATGAAGGGAGCATTGCCGCCGAGCTCCAGCCCGAGCTTCTTGATGGTCGGGGCGCTCTGCCGGTAGAGCTCGGCGCCGACCTCGGTCGAGCCGGTGAAGGTCAGCTTGCGCACGATCGGGCTTGCGGTCATCTCGCCGCCGATGGCGCGCGCCGAACCGGTGAGCACGCTGAACAGGCCCTTGGGCAAGCCGGCGCGTTCGGCGAGGATGGCGATGGCGATCGCCGAAAACGGCGTCTGCGAGGCCGGCTTCAGCACCATGGCGCAGCCGGCGGCAAAGGCAGGGCCTGCCTTGCGGGTGATCATCGCATTCGGGAAGTTCCACGGAGTGATCGCCGCGACGACGCCGATCGGCTGTTTCATGACAAGGATGCGCTTGTCCTTCTGATGGCCGGGCACGATGTCGCCATAGAGGCGCCGGGCCTCCTCGGCAAACCATTCGATGAAGCTTGCGCCATAGGCGATCTCGCCCTTGGCCTCGGCGAGCGGCTTGCCCTGTTCCGCCGTCAGGATGCGGCCGAGATCGTCCTGATTGTCCATCATCAGTTCGAACCAGCGCCGCAGGATCACCGCGCGCTCCTTGGCGGTGCGCGCCGCCCATTCCTTCTGCGCTACCTCGGCTGCGGCAATCGCCGCCTTCGTCTCGGCAGCCCCGAGATTGGGAACGCGGCCGAGGATCTCGCCGGTCGCGGGATTGTCGACGGCAATGCCGTCTTCCCCGGCCTCGATCCACGCACCGCCGACCAAGGCCGCCTGCCGGAACAATGTTGCGTCCTTCAATTGCATGACTGTCTCCTCTTTGAATATCTTTTTCGAGTCGCGGCGATGCTCCAACTCTTTTCGCATTTGCGCAATTCCGGAGTGGGAAATCTCTGAGCGGTTTTTCGGGAATTGCTCCGGCCGATGCCGAAGCCCGAGCACCAACCATTCATGAGCTGGTTCAATAACTGCATGCAAGATTTCTCATCTACTCATCCGCGCCAACCGGCCTACCTCTAGAGCTGCCACCAATTCCGCCCACCCGCCTGTACGGGCGCCTCCCAAGATGAAGTGGAGCTGATATGCATAGCGATCAACTTGAAATCTCCCGCCGGGACTTACTTATCTCGTCGGCTGCGGCAGTCGCGGTCACCGGGGCCGCGACGGTCGCGGCGGCTCAACCCTCTGGGAGCGACATGGCTCTGACCTCCAAACTATCCCTCACCGTCAACGGCAAGCGCCACGACATCGAAATCGACAACCGAACCACGCTGCTCGACGCATTGCGCGAACATCTTCACCTCACGGGCACGAAGAAGGGCTGCGACCACGGCCAATGCGGTGCATGCACCGTCATGGTGGACGGGCGCAGGATCAATTCCTGTCTGACGCTCGCCGTCATGCATGGCGGCGATCAGGTGACGACCATCGAAGGGCTGGGGCAGCCTGGCGACCTTCACCCGATGCAGGCGGCTTTCGTCAAACATGACGGTTTCCAGTGCGGCTATTGCACGCCGGGGCAGATCTGTTCCTCCGTGGCGGTGCTCGAGGAGATCAAGGCGAATATCCCGAGCCACGTCACCGGCGATCTCACCGCGCAGGCGCAGGTCACGCCTGCGGAGATCCGCGAACGCATGAGCGGCAATATCTGTCGCTGCGGCGCCTATTCGAACATCCTCGACGCCATCGTCGAAGTCGCGGGGACAAAAGCATGAGAGCCTTCACCTATGAGCGTGCGGCAACGATTGAGGCCGCCGCCAAATCCGCCGCCGCCAATCCGAACGCCAAGTTCATCGCCGGCGGCACCAATCTTCTCGACCTGATGAAACTGGAGATCGAGACGCCGACGCATCTGATCGACGTCAACGGCCTCGGCGTCGACAAGATCGAAGCGACGCCGGAAGGAGGACTGCGCATCGGCGCGCTGGTGCGAAACACCGATCTTGCCGCCCATGAAACCGTGCGGCGCGACTATGGGCTTCTGTCCCGCGCGCTCGTCGCCGGCGCTTCCGGCCAGCTGCGCAACAGGGCGACCACGGCAGGCAACCTCCTGCAGCGGACGCGCTGTCCCTATTTCTATGACACCAACCAGCCGTGCAACAAGCGCCAGCCGGGCAGCGGCTGTTCGGCGATCGGCGGCTTCAGCCGCCAGCATGCCGTCGTCGGGACGAGCGAGGCCTGCATCGCCACCCATCCGAGCGACATGGCGATCGCCATGCGGGCGCTCGACGCCGTAGTCGAGACCGTCAGGCCAGACGGCAGCCGCCGATCCATACCGATCGCCGAATTTCATCGCCTGCCGGGCGACACGCCCGATATCGAGACGGTGCTCGAACGCGGCGAGTTCGTCGTCGCGGTGCTCCTGCCTGCGCCGGTCGGCGGCCGGCAGATCTACCGGAAGGTTCGCGACCGCGCGTCCTATGCTTTCGCGCTGGTTTCCGTCGGTGCGGTCATCCAGCCTGACGGCACCGGACGCGTGGCCGTCGGCGGCATCGCCCACAAGCCCTGGCGGGTCGAGGCGGCGGATGCCGCGCTTCCGAAGGGAGCAAGGGCGGCGGCCGCGGCACTTCTCGCCGACGCCCGCCCGACCGAACAGAACCGATTCAAGGTCGATCTTGTCGAGCGCACGCTCGGCGCGGTCATCGCCGAAGCCAAGGGATGAGATGACATGCAGTTCGATACGCCAGCAACGACCAATCCGATCGACCGCCTCAAGGTCGTCGGCCAGCCGGTCCACCGCATCGACGGCCAGCTGAAGACCACCGGCCAGGCCAAATATGCCTATGAATGGCATGATCAGAACATGCCCTACGCCTACGGATATCCGATCGGTTCCGGCATCGCCAAGGGCCGCGTCAAAGCGATCGACGTCTCCGCCGCGAAGAAGGCGCCCGGTGTGCTCGCGGTGGTGACGGCACCAGACGTCGGCGAGCGCAAGAAGGGCAGGTTCAACACCGCCAAGCTCTTCGGCGGCGAGGGGATCCAGCACTATCACCAGGCGATCGCCGTCGTCGTCGCCGAGACCTTCGAGCAGGCGCGCGCCGCGGCGGCGCTGGTCAAGGTCGATTACGCCGAGGAGAAGGGCGTCTTCGATCTCAGGGCGGCGATGGCCTCCGCGGTGAAGCCGGAAAGCGGCGATCCCGATACATCAGCCGGCGATTTCGAGGCTGCCTTCAAGGCCGCACCCGTCACCATCGACCAGTCGTATACGACGCCGGACCAGTCGCATGCGATGATGGAGCCGCATGCTTCGATCGCCGCCTGGAACGGGGATGAGCTGACGGTGTGGACGTCGAGCCAGATGATCGACTGGTGGCGCTCGGATCTGGCGGCGATGCTCGACATCGACAAGGAAAAGATCCATCTGATGTCGCCCTTCATCGGCGGCGGCTTCGGCTCGAAGCTGTTTCTCAGGGCCGACGCGGTGCTCGCGGCCTTCGGCGCCAAGGCGGCCGGGCGGCCGGTCAAGGTGGCGCTGCCGCGGCCCTTCGTCATGAACAACACGACGCACCGGCCGGCGACGATCCAGCGCATCCGCATTGGCGCCGAGCGCGACGGCAAGATTACGGCGATCGCTCATGAGAGCTGGTCGGGCGACCAGGCCGGAGGCCAGCCGGAGACGGCCGTCAACCAGACCAGGCTGCTTTATGCCGGCGCCAACCGCATGACGGCGATGCGGCTGGCGACGCTCGATCTTCCCGAGGGCAACGCGATGCGGGCTCCGGGCGAGGCGCCCGGCATGATGGTGCTGGAGATCGCCATGGACGAGATGGCCGAGAAGCTCGGCCTCGATCCCGTCGAATTCAGGATCGTCAACGATACGCAGGTCGATCCGGAAAAGCCGGAGCGGCCCTTCTCGCATCGCAATTTCGTCGGCTGCCTGAAACTCGGCGCCGAGCGCTTCGGCTGGAGCGGCCGCGGCAAACCCGGTTCGCACCGCGAAGGCAACTGGCTGATCGGTACGGGCGTTGCGGCGGCCTTCCGCAACAATCTGCTGCTTCCCTCGGGCGCGCGCGTCCGCCTCGACCGGGAAGGCGTCGTCACCGTCGAAACCGATATGACCGATATCGGCACGGGCAGTTACACCATCATCGCCCAGACCGCGGCCGAGATGATGGGCGTCGGTATCGACAAGGTCGCCGTTCAGCTCGGCGATTCCCGCTTTCCGGTGTCCGCGGGCTCCGGCGGCCAGTTCGGCGCCAACTGTTCGACGGCGGGCGTCTATGCCGCCTGCGTCAAGCTGCGCGAGGCGGTCGCCCAGAAGCTCGGCCTCAATTCCGAGGACATTGTCTTCGAAAATGGTGAGGTCCGGTCGGGCAACCGGTCGGTGCCGCTCGCCGAGGCCGCCGGCTCCGAGGGGCTGGTCGGCGAGGACACGATCCAATGGGGCAATCTGGCGGAGACGCACCAGCAATCGACCTTCGGCGCGCATTTCGTCGAGGTCGGCGTCGATGTCGCCACCGGCGAGACCCGCATCCGCAGGATGCTTGCCGTCTGCGCGGCGGGCCGGATCCTCAACCCGATCACGGCGCGGAGCCAGGTGATCGGCGCCATGACCATGGGGGCCGGCGGCGCGCTGTCGGAGGAACTTGCGGTCGATACCCGCCACGGCTTCTTCGTCAATCACGATCTTGCCGGCTACGAGGTTCCCGTGCATGCCGACATCCCGCATCAGGAGGTGATCTTCCTCGACGAGACGGATCCGATGTCTTCGCCGATGAAGGCGAAGGGCGTCGGCGAGCTCGGGCTCTGCGGCGTCGCCGCCGCAATCGCCAACGCCATCTACAACGCGACCGGCGTGCGGGTCCGCCATTATCCGATCACGCTCGACAAGCTGATCGGCGGTCTGCCCGATGTCGCCTAGCGTAACCGGCGTCTCGATGCGGACCGCCATCCCGGCGCCTGTCAGGGCGCTTTCGACCGACGACCCGGCCGAGATCCTCGGCTTCGCCGCCGCTTGCCTCAGAGAGGGCGGCGAGGTGGCGCTCGCGACCCTGGTCGAGATCAGGGGCGGGGCGGCGCGCGCGCTCGGGTCGCATGTGGCGGTGGCGGCGGACGGCCGCTACTGCGGCTATGTCTCCGGCGGCTGCGTCGAGGCGGCCGTCGCCGCCGAAGCGCTTCTTGCGATGTCGGAGGGCCGCGACCGGTCGGTGATATTCGGCGAAGGCTCGCCCTTCTTCGATATCGTCCTTCCCTGCGGCGGCGGCATCACCGTCGCCATTCATCTGCTGCGGGAGGCGGGCGCGATCGAGCGCGTTCTCGATCTCATCGACAAACGCCAGCCGGCGGGCCTGCGTTATAATCAGGAACAGCAGTCGCTCGAGGTTACCGGGCCGCCGCAGCGGGCGCATTGGCAGGCCGGGGATTTCCTGACGATCTACCGCCCGCGCACCCGCGTCGTCATCTCGGGTCAGACGGTGGAGGCAAGCGCGGTTGCCCGTCTCGCCGCCGCTTCGGATTTCGATGTGCTCCTGCGCGAGCCGGGCGAGGCCGGGCGGCAGGTCGGGGAGATCGATGCCCATACGGCGATCGTCCTGATGCATCACGATCTCGACCAGGAAGCGCCGGCGCTCGAAGTGGCGCTCGGATCGGAAGCCTTTTATGTCGGGGCGCTCGGAAGCACCAGAACGCACCGCAGACGCATCGAGCGCCTGCGGAAGCGCGGCTTCGGCAGCGGCGATCTCGACCGCATCAGGGCGCCGATCGGGATATTCGGCCCGACGCGGGATTCCACGTCGCTGGCGCTGTCGATCCTCGCCGATGTCGCGGCCTGCCGGCTGGCAGCCTATGGCTGATCCGCCAGAGCAGGTTCCGCCCGTCGCCATCGTCATTCTGGCGGCGGGACAATCGAGCCGGATGGGCGGCGCCCATAAGCTGCTTGCCGAATTCGACGGCATGCCGCTGATCCGCCGCTCGGCGATCGCCGCGACCAATTGCGAGAGCCATTCCATCATCGCCGTCACCGGCTACCGGCATGCCGAGATCGAGGCGGCAATCGCGGACCTACCCGTCAAGCCAGTGCACAACGCTGAATTTTCCTCCGGCATGGCGAACTCGCTTGCACTCGGCGTCGCGGCGGCCGAGGCCGGCCGGCCTGAAGGCATCATGATCATGCTTGCCGACATGCCTGCCTTGACCGTGTCCGATCTCGACGCCCTCATCGCCGCTTTCCGCAGTTGCGGCGGCCGATCCATCGTCCGCTCTGCCGCGGGGGGCAGGCCGGGCAATCCGGTCATTTTCCCGCGCGCGCTTTACGCGGCTTTGAAAAGCCTGACGGGGGACAAAGGCGCGCGCGAACTCATAAAGGGTTCCGGCTTTCCCGTCGTCGATATCGAGATCGGCGACGGCGCCCTCATCGATGTCGATACGCTGGATGCCATCGAAGCTGCGGGCGGAATTCTACGCCGCTGAAAAGAAGCGCCTTCACGATTTCGCGGAGATCGCGCTCAGCTCTTCGAGATCGAGATCCCGTTCCAGCTCATGCAGCGTCTCGTCGTCAATGTCTCCGGCGCGGTGCAGCCGGATGAGTTCGCGTCGGCCGGTGGCGACGGCTTCGAGAACCAGGTCGAAATGCGCCTGGAGCAGGGGCGTGTAGTGCTCCGTGCGGGCGGCATAATCGACGATCGACACCGCTCGGCGCTGATATCTCTCCAGCAATTGCGGATGGATGAGTTTGCCTTCGCCGTCATAGGCCCGGCTTTGCACGGTCGCAAACTGCGCCTGGGCCATGGCGGCCTCGGCCTGGCTCATGGTGAGGCGGGCTTTTTCCGATTCCGGTTCGGTCAGCCTCGCCCAGCCGATCACATATCCCAATGTGGTGCCTTGCAGGAGAACGGTTCCGAGGATGACGGCGAAGGAGGTGACCAGGATGAAATCGCGGCCGGGGAAGCCGGCGGGCACGCTGAGCGCCAGTGCCAGCGTGACCACGCCGCGCACGCCGGCCCAGCCGAGCACCGTGGAGCCGCGAAGGCCGAGCGGCGTGTAGCGGCGAAGCCCGAGCGCATTGCAGAGCCTGATCAAAAGATCGGACCCGAACACCCAGGCGAAGCGCGCGAGCGTCAGCGTGATCAGGATCGCCAGCATCGGCCAGCCCATGGTAGCGATCACCACGTCGAAACCGCCGCCGCGTTCGACGACGCCTCTCAGCGAAAGGCCGATGAGGATGAAGACGGCGGCCTCCATCAGGAAAACCACGACCGTCCAGAAGGACGTGCCGCGCATGCGGGTGGCGGCGGAGAGAACGGTATGCTGGTGCCAGCTCGCGATCAGGCCCGTCGTCACCGTGGCGATGACGCCGGAGACGTGCACGAATTCGCCGAGCAGATAGGAAGTCCAGGAGAGCAGGACGGTGGCGGCGATGATGAGATACTCGTCGCCGAGCCGGCGCACGAGCAGAACCCAGGTCGTGCCGACAACGATGCCGATCAGCGCGCCGCCGGCCGCCAGCACGAAGAAGCTGCCCGCCGCTTCGCCGATGCTGAAGGCGCCGGTCACGCCGGCGGCAATGGCGAAACGGAAGAGAACCAGGCCGCTCGCATCATTGAGCAGGCTTTCGCCTTCGAGCAGGATCTGCAGGCGCCGTGGCAGCCGCACCCGCTCCAGCACCGCGCGGGCGGAAATGGCGTCAGGCGGCGAGACGATCGCCCCGAGCGCGGCGCAGGCGGCCCAGGGCAGCGAGGGAAAGAGCAGATGGGTCACCAGCGCGACGACGACGCAGGTGAAGAGGACCGCGCCGATGGCAAGCGAGCCGATGCCGATCATGTGGCGGCGCAGCCGCCGAAGCGCTATCGACCAGGCGCCGTCCAGCAGCAGCGGCGGCAGGAAGATCACCAGCACCAGCGCCGGATCGACCTCGATGGTGGGCAGCCCCGGCACGAAGGCAAGCAGCGCCCCGCCGGCAAGCAGTGCGACGGATGGCGGCAGGCCGAGCCTGTGCGCGGCGTAATGCAGCGCGATGATCGCGACGAACATGCCAATAACAAGCTCGAACAAATGTGTCGGGTCCATGCGCCTCAGCCTCGAAATGGTTTTGACTATGGTCTTATTACAAAGCGCCTCTTGCCGAAACGCAAACGGGTGAAAGCTCTATCGGCGGTAACGCAGCGCATCGAGCACGGCAAGGAATGCGGGCGAGGACTGGCGGCGGCTCGGATAATAGAGGTGGAAGCCGTCCCAGTGCGGCGAATATTTCCGCAGCGCGCGCCGGAGGCGGCCGTCCTCCACATAGGGCAGGATGATATCCTCGGGAATATAGGCGAGACCGAAGCCGTCAAGCGCAGCATCCAGCACGTCGAAGATATTGTTGAAGCCCACCTGGCCGTCGACCCGGATCCTAAGCTCCCTTCCGTCTTCCTCGAACTCCCAGACGTAGAAGGCGCCTGATGTCGGCAGGCGGAAATTGATGCAGCGGTGGTCGACGAGATCCTGGGGATGCAGCGGTTCCGGATGGTTGGCGAAATAGGACGGCGCGCCGACCACGGCGAGACAGAAGTCGGGGCCGATGCGCGCCGAGATCATGTCCTTCGCCAGGTGCTCGCCCATCCGTACGCCGGCGTCGTAACGCTCCGTGACGATGTCGGTCAGGCCGTTGTCGAGCGCAAGTTCGATCTTCACATCGGGATAGTCGGGAAGAAATTCTCTAAGCTTCGGCCATAGGACATGCCTGATCGCATAATCCGAGGCGGCGATACGGATGGTGCCGGTCGGCTTGTCGCGCAGGGCGCTCAACGCATCGACCTGCATTTCGATCTCGTCGAAATGCGGCCCGATGCCTTCGAGCAGTCGTTCGCCGGCTTCGGTCGGCGAGACGGCGCGCGTGGTGCGGGTCAGAAGCCGCACGCCGAGCCTCGTCTCCAGCTGGCGGATGGTATGGCTGAGCGCGGATTGCGAGACGCCGGATTTGGCGGCGGCCCGGGTGAAGCTGCGTTCCCGCGCCACGGCCACGAAAGCCATAAGATCGTTGATGTTCTCACGCGCCATTCATGAATCCTCTTCATGTGATTGCGCTTGTTATAGCGTCCGGATGATTGATGGGACAGCATTTGATGGCAGCCCGCGGTAACGGCGCGATCAAAGATTTGCGAAAGCTCCGCGGCCGCATTCATGAGCGCAGCTCATTGCGGCATGCGATCTGCACCCCCTAATCAGGAAGAACGGCTTCGTTTATTTCTCGCTGCATCGATCCAACATCAATTTGCGCACGCGCCCGCCCGCCTGTGACGGCGAGGATGGAGAGCCTCCATCGCGGGCAAGCCACCGCTCAACGACCCCGTGCAATCCGCCGAGGCGCCAGAGGCATCGCGGCGGACGAACGGCGTTGGGCGGCCATTCAGCATCGAGGATAAAATGCAGCTGCAACTCTCTTCCGAAACTGCCGAGATCGAAACCCCGGCCGCCGCCTGGGGCGCGGTCTTTGCGCTGTCGCTCGGCGCCTTCGCGCTTGTTGCTTCCGAGTTCATGCCGGTCAGCCTTCTGACGCCGATCGCGGCCGATCTCGGAATATCCGAAGGCCAGGCCGGACAGGCCATTTCCGTCTCGGGCGCCTTTGCGGTGCTGACGAGCCTGTTCATCGCATCCGTGGCAGGGCGCATCGATCGCAAGGCGCTGCTTCTGGCGCTGACCGGCGTCGTGATCGTTTCGGGAACGATCGTGGCGATTGCCCCGAACTATGAAATCTTCATGGTCGGCCGCGCCTTCATCGGGGTCGCGATCGGCGGGTTCTGGTCGATGTCGGCGGCAACCGCGATGCGGCTGGTGCCGGAGCATCTGGTCTCCCGCGCATTGGCGATCTTCAATGGCGGCAATGCGCTGGCGACGGTGATTGCCGCACCGCTCGGCAGTTTTCTCGGCGGGCTGATCGGCTGGCGGGGCGCCTTCTTCTTCGTCGTGCCGATCGCCGCCATCGTCTTCGTCTGGCAGCTGATCAGCCTTCCTTCGATGAGAAGCGAGACGCGGTCCGGTTCGGCAAATGTCTTCACGCTGCTGAAGCGCCCCGTCGTCGCTTTCGGGATGGCGGCCGTGGGGATCTTCTTCATGGGGCAGTTTGCGCTGTTCACCTATATCAGGCCGTTTCTCGAAACCGCAGCCCATGCCGGCGTGTCGACGCTGTCTCTGATGCTGCTGACGATGGGGGTCGCCGGCTTTATCGGCACCACGCTCATCGGCAGCTTCCTGAAGGAAGGGCTTTACCGGACGCTGATCACCATACCGCTGCTGATGGCGGCGATTGCATCGGCACTGATCGCCGTCTCCGGCGGCCTCGCCATGACGGCGCTTCTGCTCGGTGTCTGGGGCCTGTTCGCAACCGCCGCACCCGTCGGCTGGTGGACCTGGGTGGCTGAGACGTTGCCCGATGATGCCGAAGCCGGCGGCGGGCTGATGGTGGCGATCGTCCAGGTCGCCATCACCGCGGGCGCGGTAGTCGGCGGCCTGCTTTTCGACATGAGCGGCTACAAGCTGACCTTCGCCGTCAGTGCCGTGCTGCTGCTCGCCGCCGCCGCACTCGCGCTTCTGACGCTCAGAAGCAAGCGGGCCGATCTTGGCTGACGATCCCGGCGCCGCTCACTTCTCGCCAGGGGCCGCGCCCTTGCGCACTTCGTCCTCCATGACGATGCCGTTCAGCGCCGCGACATGGTCGCTCAGCATCGGCACGTAATCATTGCCGTGGCCGGTCGCTTCGACATGCGTATAATAATGCCGGGCGGCCGACGCCATGACCGACATCACCCGCGCGTCGGCGGCCATGTTGTTGATGTAGCGCAGATCCTTCGCGGCATTGGAGATTGCGAACTTATGGGCGTCGCGATCGCGGTCGACGACGTAGCGCATGAAGGTTTCGAAGAAGCCGTTGCCCAGGCGGCTCGGGCCGATCACCTCCCGGATCATCTGCGGGGAAATGCCGATCTTGGCGCCGAGCGCCACGGCCTCGGAATAGAGCGCGCCGTAGCTCATGCCGATGAAGTTCATCAGCAGCTTCATCTTGTGGCCGCTGCCGACGGCGCCGGTGCGGGTGATCCTGCCGGCCCAGCATTCGATGACGGGCCGGACGCGCTCGAACAGGGCGTCGTCGCATCCGACCATGGCGTCCAGCGTCCCTTCCTCCGCCTCCTTCGGCGTGCGCCCGAGCGGCGCATCGACCATGTGCATTCCTCGCGACGTGAGCTCGGCGGCAAGCTTTGCGGTCGAGCCGGGATCGGCGGTCGAGGTATCGATGACGATGAGGCCGGGCCTGGCGCCGGCGAGAATGCCATCCTCCGCGCCGATCACCGCTTCAACCTGCGCCGAGGTGGAGAGGCAGATGAGGATGATATCGCATCGTTCCGCCATATCCCTCGGGCTCGCGGCCTCGCTCGCGCCCATCGACAGCAGGCTCTCGACGGGTTTGCGGTTGTTGCGGCCGCGCACCCACAATTCATAACCTGCCTTGCGGATATTCTTCGCCATGCCGTGGCCCATGAGACCCAGGCCGATGAAGCCGATAACCGGTTTGTCACCCATGATCTTTCCTTTCGCTCATGCGAGGTTGATTGATCCGATGCCTTATCGATGGCGGGCGAGCCACGACATGTCGGGGTTGGCGACATCGCGCGGCAGATATTCGGCGCCGATCGGATGTTTCCAGCCGAGGTCCGCGACCCGCTGCAGCACGTAGCCGTAATCGAGCTCGCCGTGATCCGGCGTTCCGCGGTCGGGCACCGAGGCGATCTGGACATGGCCGATCAGCGGCAGCAGCGTCTCGAAGCGGCGCGTCACATCGCCTTCGATGATCTGCACATGGTAGAAGTCGAACATCAGTCGCAGGTTGGGCTTGCCGACCTCGCGAATGATGTCGGCCGCCTGCTGGGTGCCGTTCAGGAAGTAGCCGGGCGCATTGTAAGGATTGAGCGGTTCGATGAGGATGGTGACCGCGTCGCCCGCGGCATCGCAGGCATAGGCGAGGTTCTCGCAGAATGTGCGCCGGGCGCGTGGCCCGCTGGAATTGCCGGCCATGACATGGACGGCCGATGCGGAAAGCCCGGCGGCATAGGCAAGCGCTTCGTCGATGGCCGCCCGCGCGTCGGCCTCCCGCCCCGGCAGGGCGCAAAGGCCGTTTTCGCCGATCGCGGTGTTGCCGCGACTGGTGTTGAGGCCAAGCATCTCAAGACCGGTTTCATCGAGCGCCGCCTTCGTCGCCGCAACCGGCACGCTGTAGGGCCAGTGGCATTCCACCGCGTCGAAGCCGGCGGCCTTGGCCGCACGGATCGCGTCGGGCAGGGGACGGTCGGTCCAGAGGAAACCGAGATTTGCGGAAAACCTCATGCGTCCCACTCCACATTGAAATGCGTGACGATATCGCCGACCTGGGCCTTGTTCAGGAGGCGCGGGCGGCAGCCGCAGGTCAGCACCGCAAGCCGGGCATTGGCTTCCAGCTCCTCGATCGCGTTGCAGGCCGCTTCCACATCCTTGCCGGCGACGACCGGTCCGTGATTGGCGAGCATGACGGCGGAGCGCTTTCCGGCAAGCCCGCGCACGGCCTCGCCCATGGCCGGATCCCCGGGCCGGAAGAAGGGCAGGAGCTTCACCCGGCCGAGCTGCATGACGGCATAGGGGGTGAGCGGCGGCAGAAAATCGTCCTCGTCGACATCGGGCATCAGCGACCAAGCCACGGCATGGCATGAATGCAGATGGACGACGGCGCCCGCCTGGCTGCGCGTATCGTAAAAGGCGGTGTGCAGCGGCATTTCCTTGGTCGGCTGGTCGCCGCTCAGATGCTGGCCTGCCGCGTCGAAGCGGCTGAGGCGGGCCGGATCGAGCCGCCCGAAGCTGGAGCCCGTCGGCGAGACGAGCAGCCCGCCATCCGCCGTGCGTGCCGATATATTGCCGGTCGAGCCATGCGTCAGGCCACGGTCGAACAGTGATTTCGCCAGGGTGCAGATGAGTTCGCGCAGGCGGGATTCGTCGGTCATCTCTCGAGCACCTCGAGGGCCTTGGCGAAAAATTCTTCGTTGCCGAAATTGCCCGATTTCAGGGTGATGGCGACATCGCGGCCTGCCGTGCGGGCAAAACACCAGGGCACACCGGGCGCGATCTCGGCGCCGATATCGAGCCTCGATATGCCGAGGCTCTTGGTGACCGCTCCCGACGTCTCGCCTCCGGCGACGACGAAACGCCGGACGCCGAGATCCCTGGCCCTGGTGGCGCAGGCGGCGAGCGTCGCTTCGACGAGCGTACCGGCGCGTTCAGTGCCGAGCTTCTCCTGCGCGGCGCGCACCGCATCCGGCGCGGCGGTGGCGTAGATGATCGGCGTGGCGGCCAGATCCTGGCGGGAGAGCCAGTCGAGCGCGGCCCCATTGCCGTTCTCGGCAAGATCGAGCGGGTCGAGTTTCAGACTCGGCCGTCCCTCGGACAGAAAGGCCGCGACCTGGCGATTGGTCATTGCCGAACAGCTGCCGGAGAGAATAATGGCGGGCCCTGCCTCGAAACGATGCGCGCGGTCGGCTTCGTAGCGCTTCAGAAGGCCTTGCTTCAGCCAGATCTCCGGCAGCGGCATGGCGATGGCGCTGCCGCCGGTCAGCAGCGGCATATCGTGGCAGGCCTCTGCGATGAGATAGAGATCGTCATTGGCCACGGCATCGACGACGACATGGGTGACGCCGTCGCCCGAAAGCTGCGAAAGCCTGCCGCGCAAAGCCGCCGCTCCCTTCGCCACCGCATGGCGGTTGGCTAGGCCGACCGGCGAGGTCACCTGCGGCGCCAGCAGGCGCAAGAGGTTCGAATCGCGCATCGGCGTCAGCGGATGATCCTTCATCGGGCTTTCGGCAAGCGGCTGTTCGCCGACGAAAAGATTGCCCATGAAGATGGAGCGGCCGTTTTCGGGAAAGGCCGGACAATAGATCGTCTGCTTCGTTCCGAGTGCCGTCATCAGCGCTTCGGCGACCGGGCCGATATTGCCCTGCGGCGTCGAATCGAAGGTCGAGCAATATTTCCAGAAGAACCGCTCGGCGCCGGCCCGGCGAAGCCAATCGAGCGCGGCTCGCGTCTCGGCGACGGCTTCGTCGACCGGCGCTGTCCGGCATTTCAGCGCGATGATTTCCAGCGGCGCGGTATCGGCGGGCGGCTCCTGCGGCACGCCGATCCTCAACGATACCCGCACGCCCGACCGCGCCAGCAGCCCGGCGAGATCGGTCGCGCCGGTGAAATCATCTGCAATCGCGCCGAAATATGTCGTCATGGACTCCGCCCGCTCCAATGATTGCGACCAATCGCCAGATCAATCACCCATATCCGGCAGTTTTCAAGCCCACATGTCGTACAAATCGGAGTCCTCCGGGCCGAAATTCGATGGTTCAAACCTGCGCATTGTTGCTTTCGACACGTGGGAAACAGCATTCAGTTCGGAAATTCCCGAGCGGACGGCGGCGATTTTATCGGTGCCGGATATCGAAGATTCCGTGCAACCTCTTCGGGAGTGACGGGCTAAGGATTTTTATCGTCTAAAAGATGACAAAAATAATCACCTTATGTTGACAAGGCTTTCTTCGCTCCATAGGTTCCGCGCGCATCTGTGACGTAGGGACCAAGCAATGGCGCGTGTTTTTTTGAATGTTTCTAATAATGTATTGCGATTTTATAGAGATACCCTATTTGCCACCACGGCGATCGTTCTGACCGGCATTGCAGCATCGCCGGCTTCCGCCCAGAGCGCCACCACCGGCGACACGGCGACGGCGCTGGAACCGATCGTCATTCAAGGTGCAGCCTCTGATAGCAAGACCGATCGGACGTCGGTGACTGCCAAGAACAGCGCCGGCGCGACCAAGATCAGCACGCCGCTTGTGGAGACGCCGCGTTCGGTCTCGGTCACCACCGAGAAGGAAATCGAGCAGCGCGGTGCGCAGACGGTCATCGAGGCGGTGCGTTATACGGCCGGCGTCACGACGGGAACGAGCGGCTTCGACCCGCGTTTCGACCAGATCTACATTCGCGGCTACAACGCCACGACGGTTGGCGACTATCGCGACGGATTGCGCCAGCCCTACATCAATTACGGCATGTTCCGCACCGAGCCCTATCAGCTGCAGCGCGTCGAAGTGATCAAGGGACCGGTTTCCGTTCTTTACGGTTCCGGTTCGCCGGGCGGCCTCGTCAACAAAATATCGAAGCTTCCGACCGACGAGCCGATCCGCGAAGTCGGCATTATCTACGGCACCAAGGACCGGGTGCAGGGAATGTTCGATTTCGGCGGGCCGATCAGTGAGGGCAACGACGATTTTCTCTATCGCATCGTTGGTGTTGCCCGCAACGGCGACACCAATTTCGATATTGCTGACGACCGCTATTTGCTCGCGCCGTCCTTCACCTGGAAGCCTGACGAAGGCACGACTTTCACGGTGTATGGTCTGGCGCAGTCCGACGAGATCGACGCCAATGTCGGCGCGATCACGACCTTGGACGGCCGGATTCTCGATCTCAGGGCGAGCGATCCGGATTACGATCACCAGAAGGTCAAGCAGCAGCAGGTCGGCTATCAGTTCGAGCATGAATTCGACAACGGCCTGACCTTCCGGCAGAATCTGCGTTATTCGCATCTCGATCTGGAGTCTCGCTATCTGGGTGTTACCAGCTGGACCGGGACCGTCGCGCATCGCGGCACAAATGCGATCCGGGACGAAATGAACGTTTTCCAGGTCGATAACCAGCTCGAGGCGAAGTTCGATACAGGCCCGCTTGCGCATACGATGCTGTTCGGGCTCGACTACACCAATCTCCAGTCGAGCTTTGGCTATGGCGTCGGAGCCGCAGATCCGGCATTCGACTTCGATATCGCCAATCCGACCTATGGAGTCTCGGGCGCCACGCCGGATTATAATTTCTTGGCGTCCGATGCCGACATGCGGCAGGTCGGCATTTACGTCATGGACCAGATCGAGGCCGGAAACTGGCGCTTCAACCTCGGCGGCCGGCAGACCTGGGTGAACCAGACGCGAGATTCGACCTTGCCCACGGTCAGCTCGGAGGACGTCGACAAGAATGCCTTCTCCGTACAGGCCGGCGCGCTTTACCTCTTCGACAACGGCATCGCGCCCTTTGCTTCCTACGCTACCTCCTTCGATCCAGTCACCAACCGGTCGGCATCCAACACTATTCTTCCGCCGTCGAAGGGCGAGCAATTCGAACTCGGCGTGAAATATCAGCCGCCCGGTTCCGACATCCTGCTCTCGGCTGTCGCCTATCATATCGTCGAGAAAAACAAGCCGAGGCTCGCCGACCCGCTGACCTTCGCCTACGACTCCCAGGGCGAGGTGACGGGAAAGGGCATCGAGCTTGAAGCCCGCGCGGCAATCGCCGACGGTCTCGATATTATTGCCGCCTATACCTACAACGACTCTGAGGTAACCGGGGGCAACAACGTCGGAAATACTCCCGCCCTCACCCCGACCCATGTCGCGAGCCTTTGGGCGAATTATACCTTCCAGGAAAGCAATCCCTTCAACGGCCTGTCGATGGGCGCCGGCGTACGCTACATCGGCGAGACCTGGACGGATGTCGCCAACACCTCGAAGAATTCTGCAACTTTCTATGTCGACGCCGCCCTCGCCTATGATTTCGGGGCCGTCGACAAGAAATATGAAGGACTGACGGCAGCCTTCAACATCCGCAACATCGGTGACGAGCGTGAAACGGTCTGCGAAGAGGGCTTCTGCTACCTCGGCCAGGGCCGCAACATGACCGGCACCCTGAAGTATCGGTGGTAGCACCATGGCGGCAGAGATGAACGGGGCGGTCTCGCGCCCTTCGATCGCCGATCATCCTGTCGCCCACCAGGCCGTCGACCTCGACGGCCTGGTGGGCGATGGCCCGTTCGCCTATTGCCGCGGCAAGCTTCTTGCATCTCCGCCGCCGACCGGGATTGTCATTCCCTGCAGGGACCTTAGCGACCCGGACGTGTTTGACGGCATCATTGCGCGCTATTCCGAAAAATTTCCGGGCAGCGATCGCCGCGCGATCGTTTCCATGTGGACGCTCTATTATTTCAGCATGCTGACGATCGCGCCGAGCGTCCACATGTTCGTGAACCGCATCGCCCTGCCGATGGAAATCGACCGGCTTTCGCTCGTCTGCAATGCTGAAACAGGCGAGCCGGAAGCATTCGTGATGTCCGAGCGGCCGGAGGCCGCGGCCGATCCGGCTGCCGAGCTTCACCGGCTGATGCTCGGCCATACCGAACCGGTCATCACGGCGATCGCTGCCAATGGCGGCGTCGCGCCGAAGCTGCTCTGGAACAATGCCGCGGCCTATCTTTCCTGGATACTCAAAGAGATCGCTCATCGCCACGAGCCCGCCCTCGTCGAAGGCGGTCTGGCGCTGTTGAATGATGCTGAGTGGCCGGGCGGCGGGCGCAATCCGATGTTCGGCATGATCCGCATGGCGCGCCAGCAATGCGGGCTGGAATTCGCCCGCCGCAAGGTCTGCTGCCTGCGCTACAACCTGCCGGGCGTCGGCGGCTGTGGCGAAGCCTGTCCGCTGCCGGACGGGCGGCATTGATCTTCTCGACTTCGATCTAAATGATTGCCGGTTGCCTCATCCGGCTGCCGCCATCGACCAGGGTCGAGCCACGGGTCTCGATCACAAGCCCGCTTGAGACGCCGATTGCCGACCATCCTTCACGCCCGCCGGCGCAGAACGAACATCAGCATCGGGGCGCCGACCAGGGCTGAGATCAAGCCGGCAGGGACCTGGTAGGGAAAGGCGATCATACGGCCGGCCCAGTCGGCGATGACGAGCAGGGTCGCGCCGATCAGCGCAGCGGCGAGCAGCTGGGTGGAGGGACGGCGAAGGCCGAGGCCATGAGCGAGGTGCGGCGCCATCAGGCCGATGAAGCTCAAGGGGCCGACGACGAGCGTGGCGGCGGCCGTCATGATCGCCGAGAGGCCGAACAGGATCGCGCGTGTCGGAACGATCCTCAGGCCGAGTTCGCTTGCGGCCTCCGGCCCAAGTTGCAGTAGCGCAAGCCATCTGCTCGCGAGAAAGGCCGCGATGAGACAGGCAAGCGCAATCAGCATGGCGCTGGCCGCAACGCTGTTGTCGACGAAATAGGTCGAGCCCGCCATCCAGCGGATCAGCGCCAGGCCGCGCGGATCGCCGCTGGCCGCGAGAACGCCGATCCCGGCGTCGAGGATCGCGCCGAAGGCGATGCCGGCGAGCAGCACGCGGTTCGGGCCGAAGCCCGAACGGGCGCTCAACAGGAAGATCAGCAGCAGCACGGCAAGCGCGCCGCCGCCGGCAAAGGCAAGCTGGATGGTCAGCCCCGGTGCGGCGAAGGCGAACATGGCGGCGGCGACGCCGAGCGTCGCTCCGGCTGAAACGCCGAGCACCTCCGGGCTTGCCATTTCATTTCCGGTCAGCCGCTGCAGGATCAGCCCCGTCACGCCGAGCACGGTTCCGGCGCCGAAGGCGGCGGCAACGCGCGGCAGGCGAAGGGGAAGGATTTGGTCCCATGCGGCCGCCGGCAGCCATGCCCAGCTTCCGTCCGGCGAGCGGCCGAAGAAGATCGCTGCCGCCGCCAGCGCGGCGACCGAGAGCAGCAGCAGGCCAAGGGATGGCGTTCGGTTGCCGACCGCAAGCCTTGGGGAGGCTATGCCGGGCAGCGTGCGGGTAGCGGTGGCAAGGCGTGGCAGAAGCGCGATCAGGATCGGGCCACCGAGCAAGGCGGTCACCGCCCCGGTCGGCACGAAATCGCCGGGCGCGAGGAGCTTGATCGCCTCATCGGTCAGAAGAAGAAGGCCGGCGCCGGCAATGGGCGACCAGATCAATTGGCTGACGACGCGGCGTGCGCCGGCCAGCCGGACGATCTGCGGGGCGACCAGCCCGATGAAGCCGATAACGCCGACGGCACTGGTGACGAGGGCGCTCAGCGCAATCGCGATGGCCAGGATGATGCCGCGCGACCATTTGATCGGTAGACCGAGGCTCGTCGCGCCGGCATCACCGAGCTGGCTCAGCGCCAAGGGCCTCGCAGCGAGAAAGGCGAGAGCGGCGAGCAGGGCGACTTTCGGCAGCAGCGATATCGGGATCGCCCAGCTTTGCTGCGAGAGCGATCCGGCGCCCCAGATGAAGATCCCGGAGAGATATTGATCGTTCATCAGGATCAGGATGGCGGCCGCGGCCCCGCACCAGAAACCGATGATCATGCCCGACAGGATGAGGGAAAAGGGCGAGAAGCCGTGCCGGGCGCTGATCGAGAAGATGGCGAAGGCGGCAGCGGCACTTCCGGCAAGCGCGACCGCGTCTCGGCCCCATCCCGTCAGCGAGGGGAAGGCGAGCATGACGGAGACCAGCGCCAGATTGGCCCCGGCCGAAACGCCAAGCGTTGTCGGCGAAGCCAGCGGATTGCGCAGCACCTGCTGCAGGATCGTGCCCGACAGCGCGAGGGCCGCGCCCGTGATCAGGGCCGTGGCCATGCGCGGAAGCGTCGAATAGAGAAGGAGAAGGTGCTGGGCGTCGTAGCCGCCTGATGTCTCCAGATGCGGCAACGCCGGCAGCAGTTCGAGGAGAGCCAGGCCGAGGCCTGAAAACAGCAGCAGCGCCGCGAGTGCGGGCGCGCCGAAGCGGGAAATTTGCGCTGTCATCGGGCGGCAGTCTCCAGAACATCGACCATCAAGGTCGAAAAGCGCAGCGCTTCCTGGACCATTCCAAACATCAGCACGCCTGGAACGACCGAGATCTTCTGCCGCCGGACGAAGGGAAGGCTGGTCCAGAGCGGGCTTTCGGAAAGCCGGGTCAGGACATCGGGCGGAAGCAGCGGCGACACGACGACGAGGTGCGCCTCTTCGCCGAGTTCGGCGAGCTGCTCCAGGCCGACCGTCTGAAATCCCCAGTAGCTCGCCTCGCCTTTCCAGGCGTTCTCGAGACCGATGCGGCGCATGGCGCCGCCGTAAAGCCCCGGGCCGCCATAGATGCGCGCATGCCTCTGGTCGATGAAGTTGATGACGGCGACCGGCGGAGCCGACAGGCTTTTTATCCGGTCGCGCAGCCGATCGAACGTCGCGTCGGCGCGACCGAGAAATGCCTCCGCTTCTTGCTGCCGCCCGATCATGGTGCCGAGACGCAGCGTTTCGGCGTAGGAGCGGCCGAGCGCCTCGCCGTTCTCGGCATAGACGGTGAAGGTCTCCACCGGCGCGATCCGGGACAGTTTCTCATCCATGGCTGCAAGAAAGGGTGTGCTGAAGATGAGCGATGGCCGGAGGCTTGTCAGGACTTCGAGATTGATCTCGGCGGTGGTGCCGATATCGACGACGCCAGAGGGCATCGCCGGCTCGACCACCCATTCCGGCCAGTTCCTGAGGGAAGCGATGGCGCGCGGCACGCTGCCGAGTGCCAGCATCGTCGATGCCAGCCCGTAATCGAGCGAAACAACGCCGGCATCGCCGGCCTGTGTGATGGCGGGAGCGCCGGTCATTGCCAAAGCGCCAAGAAGGAAGTCTCGTCGTCTCAAAGCGCGGTCCTGTTCGGCTGCATCTGCGTGAGCGGCTTGACCATGAACAGACACGGATGATCCTCGTGCCAGAGTTTCGGAAAGACCTCGGCCTTGACGAAGCCGGTCCGGTCATAGAAACGCCGCGTCGCCTCGAATTGCGGTTCGTCGCGGCCGCGTGGCGCAAGCGTCTTGACCGTCAGCAGCCGGGCGCCCGATTCATGGGCGAAGCGTTCGGCCGTGTCGACGAGGTGACGCCCGGCGCCGCGGCCGTGATATTCGGGCCGGGTCGCGATCAGCGCAATCTCGACGGCATCAGGCAGATGCGGCTTCAGCGCGATCATGGCGGTGACTACATCCGCTTCGACATAGCCGAACACCGGCAGTTCCTCGACTGCCCGGGCGCTTGCCTCGATGACTTCGGGTTCCGCAAACCAGTCGGGCAAAGCCCCCATGATCGATCGGCAGAGCTCCGCCTTGCCGGTCAGAATCTCGACTGTCCGTCCCATTTTTTCTCGCCTCCGCTCGGTCGATTTAAACTTGACTCCTGTTATCACCTTAAATTAGACACTGCAATCACATCGTGTACCTTTGTTCAAAAAGGCACACCGAGGCCGAACCGACCAGCAACGACAGAGCCTGATTTTCCATTTGTAAAAAGGGTACAGGACAATGCGAGCATCGCATCGTGATGTGAACGGAAATGCCGTGGTCAACGCCATGATCGAAAACAAGGAAAAGCTCCTGAAGACGATTGAAAGCGTTGTCAAATCAAGATCATATTCTGAGGATATATTTCAGGATGGCGTCATCAAAGCTTACGGGGTCAATATCGAGGGCATCCGTTGCCCGATCGGCTATGCCTTCCGGATGGTCTATAACCTCGCACTCGACGAGAGCCGCCGCCGGCGCCAGCAGATGAACAACTATAGGTCGATAGACCAGGTTCAGGAGATCACGGCGCCCATCCCCACCGTGCTCGACCAGTTGGTCGCCGCCGAAACCCTGCGCGACGTGCTTGCCTCGCTCGAGGCGCTGCCGAAGCGCACCAACGACGCCTTCATCCGCCATCGCCTGAACGGCGTGCCGCAGAAAGATATCGCGGCCGAGCTCGGCGTCTCCCGAACGCTCGTCAATTTCATGATCAAGGCGGCGGAGCAGCATTGCCATCTGGCAATGACCGAGCCTGCCCGCCCCGATCACGAACGCCCGCGGGATATTACCGCTTCGCGGCGTGCAGCGCCTGCTGCAAATCGTTCCACAGCAATTCCGGTTCTTCCAGCCCAACAGCGAAACGGATCGTCTGCTCGCTCACGCCGAACCGGATGAAAGTGGTCATCCGGTCAGGGATCTGCAGCGCGACCTTGGCCGGAACGACCAGCGTTTCCGGCCCTCCCCAGCTGACGCCGAGGCGGATCTCGCGAAGCGCGTTGACGAAGCGCGCGACATCGATATCGGGCGTGAGGTCGAAGGCGAAGAGCCCGGCATAACCCGTAAGCGTCGCCCGCCCGGGATGGTCCTGAAAGGCCGGGTGGCGGACACGCGCGATGCCGGGATGCTGCTTCAGCCGGTCGGCGAGCAGAAGCCCGCTGCGCTCATGCTCCTTGAGGCGCACCCGCAGCGTGCGCATGCCGCGCAGCAGCAGCCAGGCCTCGAAGGGCGCGAGCTTGGCGCCGACATAAGGGTAGGATGTCGAGTTGATCTTCGCGATCGCCTCCTTCGTACCGACGACGACGCCGGCGACCGTATCGCTATGGCCGCCGAGATATTTCGAGGCGGCGTGGATGACGATATCGACGCCATGCTGGATCGGCTTCTGAAAGAGCGGCGTCGCCCAGCTATTGTCGATGATCGTCGTCACGCCGGCCTCCTTCG
The DNA here is from genome assembly GCF_002211305.1 of Rhizobium sp. R634. Lineage (GTDB taxonomy): Bacteria > Pseudomonadota > Alphaproteobacteria > Rhizobiales > Rhizobiaceae > Rhizobium. The sequence goes on from NZ_LOKW01000001.1 coordinate 120,610, forward strand.
CCATGGCCGACAGGGCGACGATGTCCTGAAGCTCGAAGATGAAGGAAGACGGGTTTTCGAGATAGAGCAGCTTGGCGCCCGGCAGCGCCTTGCGCACCTCTTCATGATCGGAGGGATCGACGAAATCGACGGTGACGCCGAGCCGGCCGAGCAGCTTCACCAGAAGGCGATAGACATCATTATAGAGATGGCGGACGGCGACGACGCGGTCGCCCGCTTCCACCAGGCTGAGAATGGTCGCGGTGATGGCGGCCGTTCCGCTGGAGAAGGCGCGCCCTTCTTCGGCACCCTCAAGGCGGGCGACCAGAAGCTCGAATTCGCGGACGGTCGGATTGTCGCCGCGCGAATAGATGAAGTTGCGCGTCCGGCCGGCGAAGACATCCTCCATCGCCTCGTAGCTGTCATAGGTGAAGAGCGAGGTCTGGAAGATCGGCGGGGAGACGGCGTTGAAGGCGGCGGGATCGACGGGCGTGAAGAGATCGTCGGCGGCCACATGGGCGCCAAGGTCGCGGGGGCTGAACGACTGGTTCATGATAATCCTCTCATGGACAAAAGCTGGGATAGGGACGAAGAGCGGTCAGATCGTCGGCCGAGCGCTGCCGGAGTGCGCTGAGCGACCTTGCCAGGCAGACGCATGACAGCAGGCCGGTGAGCGCCGAGGCCAGGAACATGGCGGCGAGCAGACCGGAAAAGCCGAAGAAGGGCGGTAGCAGCGCAAGCAGCGGAAAGAGAAGATACCCGTTCTGCGCCAGGCCGACGGCAAGTGCGGCTTTCGGCCTGCCCTGCGCCTGGAAGAGGATCAGCACGGTTTGCCGGAGGCCGAACAGCAGGAAGGGAAGATGGGTTGCGACGATCGCCTGGCCGGCGATCGTAAGCACGGCGGCTTCGTCGGTGAAGAACGAGGCGAGGCGCTCGGAAAAAATGATCGCTGCCAGCCCGTAGACGCCGCCGACCGCGCTCGTGACCACGGAAAGCATGCGGGCTGCCGCCAGCACCCGCGATACATCCCCGCGGCCCCAGGCAAAGCTCAGGATGGACTGCGCCCCGAGCGAAATGCCGATGACCGGCAGTGCGCCGACCGCAAGCAGCCGCAAGGCGATGCCGACGCCGGCGATGCCGTCTTCCCCGTGATAGGTGCCGGCGACCGACAGCATCGCGGCAATCGCACCTGCTGTCGCAAGGCTCGTCAGCGTCGTCGGCGCACCCACCGCAAGCACCGGCTTGAGATGCCTGATATCGGCGAACCGCCAGGAGAACGTCAGCCGAATCGTTCCGAGACGTCTCGTGTGATAGGCGCCGTAGATCGAGAGCGCCACGAGCTGGGAGAGGATGGTTGCCATCGCCACGCCCTGCAGGCCGAGGCCGAAGCCGAAGATCATGATCGGGTCGAGGATGATGTTCAGCGCGAAGCAGGCGACGAGCGTCCACATGCTGAAGCGGGCATTGCCCTCGGCGATCGCCAGGAAATCGAGAATGATCTGCGCCATCGTCAGCGGTATCGAGACCGCGATGATGAGGAGATAATGCTGCGCGAGCGGCTCGATCGCCGGGGTGGCGCCGAACAGCAGGACAGAGGGAAAGGCGACGATCGCAACCGCGCTTACCGCGCCGAAGGCGACGCCGGCGGCAAGGCTGACCGAGGCAAGGGTACTCGCCCGCGACCGGTTGCCGGCGCCGAGCGCCCGTCCGACCTCCGTCGCCACGCCGACGCCGATGCCTTCGCCGAAAGCGGCGACGAGCATCAGGATCGGCAGCACGATCATGATCGCGGCGATCTGGTCTTCGCCGATCATGCCGACGAAGACCATGTTGATCGTGTGATGCGCGGCATTGATCGACAGGCCGAACATGGCGGGCAGCCCGAGCCGCAGCAGCAGCCGGAACAGCTGCGGGCTGGCAAGATCTTCCGGCGCAAGCCGCCGTTTCCGCAGGCTGCCGCTCATTTCGCTCATGTCGTTCATGATGCGGGCACCCAGAGATGATCGCCGAAGAAGCGCTCGCGGCTCAGCATGACGAGCAGCGCCCGCTTATGCGGAAAATCGAAATGCTTGATCTTGGCGAAGCCCGAGCGGTCGAGATTGCGGATCTGCTGCTCGTGGCTGGCGCGCGGCTCGCCGACGATGCGCTGCGTGCGGGGATCGTCGAGGAAAATGAAATGCATCAGCGAGGGAAGCCAGGCGCTGATCCATTTCTTGCCGCGATAATCCGGCTCGCCGATCGCGACATGCCATCCGCGATCGTAATCGTCGGCATCGTAGAAGGGTCCGAGCCGGTTTTCCTTGGCCCAGTAGACCTCGAAATAGCCGAAGGGAATGTCGGCGAAACTGCCGATCAGCGGCAGCACATGCGGATCGGCGACCCGCTCCTCCAGGATCTCGCGGTGCTTGTCGAGCGAGCCCGCATCCTCCCAGATCGTGTTGACCTGCTCGTCGTTCATCCAGCGGTGAAAGGCGGCAAGATCGGTCTCGGGATCGGCCACCCGGAAGCTGATGTCCCGTTCCAGCCAGGGGATGAAGCGGCGATAGACCGTGCCCTTCGGCTTTGCCGGCCGGCGCGGATGGTAGCGGCCCGCGGTCATTTCCTGCACGGGCGGCAGCGGATAGGAAAGCTGCGGCAGCCACAGCGACGGCCATTGCCAGAGGATCGTGGAATCGAGCTTTCCGGTGCTGGAAATATGCCGGGGAAGGCTTGCCTGATGGCCTTCGAAGGCGACCGACTTGATCGAGCGATCCTCCGCCGTCACCGCTTCGGCCGCCGCCATCAGAAGCTCCGCCGATTGCGTGGGATCACCGTGGTAGAAGGTGATCGTTGCGACGCCGGCCTCGGCCTCGTAGGCGGCTTCGTGGTGCCCGTGCGCGGTCTTCAGGTGGACGATATTGGGGGCGAGCCTGATGTAGCTCCGCGACTGCAGAGCCCGCCTCTGTTTGGCGGCGTCGAAATCCATGATGTTCTCCTTGATCGGCAGGACTTTTGACGCTGCGAGCATGAAGCCCGCTCCTGTGCCGATTTGGTAGAATGACGATCCATCTCCGGCCTGATTTAGGGTTAAGCGAAGAAAAAAATTCTCATCAATTTTCTAAACTGCAACCTGCCCGATCCGTCATTTGCGCATGACATCCATCTCTGCAGGAGCTTCGAATGGACAATCTTGAACCCCGCGACGATCTCTGGATCGTCGTCATCGACACCGAGCGCCACTATTCGGTCTGGCCGCAGGACAAGCGGATTCCGGTGAGCTGGGAGGCCGCGGGCTTTGCCGGTTCGCGCCAGGAATGCCTGGCCCATATCCGCGACGTCTGGACCGATCCCCGCCCGCTCTCCCTGCGCTCGGCGATGGCCGGCGATGCGCGTCTCTGAAAACCTCTGGATGGCAAGATGAACAAGCAGATCACCAATTTCGCCGATGCCCGCCCGACCGACGCAGTGGACGCCGTCTTCGAGAGTTTTCCGCTGACGATCGCGCAGAAGCGCATCTGGTCGCTGGAGCAGATCGGCAATTACACCGTCTTTCCCGACCAGGTCATCGGGCTGCGGCTGAGTGCCGCGATCGACATCGAGACGATTGCCGGCGCCTGCCGGACGCTCGTGGCGCAGAATCCGTCGCTCGCCTTCCGCTTCCGCCGGCTGGCGGGCGGCCGCATCGAGCAATATCGCGGCGCGTCGAACGCAGTGCCGATCGAAATCCTCGGCAATGACGGCGCGGCCGTTTCCGAGCCGGATGCCTTGGCCGCACGGAAAGCCTTCCGCGACAAGCGCTTCGATCTCTTGGAAGGCCCCGGTGCGCGCATCCAGATCATCCGGCTTGCCGATGGGCAATCGCTGCTGACGATCGTGCTGCATCCGATCATCTGCGACGACCGCGAAAAATCCACTCTTGCCGGGTCGCTGGCGCGCATTCTCGATGGCGAACCCGCCGGCGACATCCAGCCGGTGGAAATCGCCGCCGGGACGCGGGAGGCCGACTGGCTGGAGACGGATGAGGCGCGGCAAGCGCTTGCCTATTGGCGCGATGCGATCGGCCTCGACTATGCCGCCTCGACCTTCCCGACCCGCTTCAACAGCGGCGGGCTGGCAGGTGTGGCGCGCGCCGAGCATCGGTTTTCGATCGAGCCCGACCTCTGGAGCAAACTCGAACGGCATGCGGGGCGCAAGGACGTTCAGGTCGAGCGCGTGCTGCACGCCGCCTTCTGCGCTCTGCTGGCACGCTACAGCGGCAACTATGCCCTGCTGACCGGCCTGCTTGTCGCGCGGCCGCGCACCGAACATTTCGCCAGCCGCGGCCGCGCCGAACAGGTTCTTCCTCTCGTGTTTTCGCTGACCTCCAGACACTCGCTCGACGACGTCGTCGCGGCGATCTCGTCGGTGACGCAGGAGGGGCTTGCCCGCCTCGTGCCGCTGGAGCGCATCACGCAGGAGTTGGTCGTCGACGAGGCCGCCGCACAGGAGGCCGTGGTCAAGGCTCTGTTCGAATTCCGCGAGTCTTATCCGGTCCCAAGGCAGGCGACGAACCTGGAACCTTGGGGCGCACGTGCCGACAGCGAGCTTTCCCTGGTGATCGAAGCGCGTGCCGATGGCGCCGCATACGGGCTGATCGACTATGCTGGAGATCTCTATGACGGCGCCCTGATTGCCCGTGTCGCCAGGCATTTTTGCCTGGTGCTGGAGCAGATCGTCGCGAAGCCGGATCTCAGGATCAAGGATATCGAGCTCATGGGCAGCGACGAGCTCGACTGGCTGTCGGCGCCCTATGAGGATGACGTCGTCAACGACGACCGGCCGGTGCACGAGCTGATTTCGGCCCATTCGCGCCACACGCCCGACAAAACAGCGATCGTCTATGGCGACGAGGAGTGGAGCCATGGCTGGCTGGAGGCGAGCACCAACCGCCTCGGGCATCGGCTGCGGCAGCTCGGCGTTCGCGCCGAAGTGACGGTTGCCATCTTCATCAAGCGCTCGCCGGAGGCGATCGTTGGTATCCTCGCGACCTTGAAGGCCGGCGGCGCCTATATTCCGGTCGAGCCCGACCATCCGCCGGTGCGCAACCACCACATCCTGCGCGATGGCGGCGTCAAGATCGTGCTGACCCATAGCTGGCTGCGCCACCGCCTGCCGGAAGAGCTCGACGCGACCGTGCTCGAACTCGACAAGCTCGATCTCGACGGCGAGCCGGATACGCCGCTCTATCTTCCGACGCACAAGGACCAGCTCGCCTATGTCATGTACACCTCGGGCTCGACGGGATTGCCGAAGGGTGTCGCCGTCGAGCACGGGCCGCTGACCCACCATCTGCAAAATACCTCGCGCGTCTATGGCATGAGCTCGGAATCCCGCGAGCTGCCCTTCCTGCCTTTCAGTTCGGACGGCGGCCATGAGCGATGGATGAACCCGCTGATGGAAGGCGGCAGCATCATCCTTCCCGACCAGCCGCTGTGGATGCCGGAGGAGACGCTGACGGCGATGCGCAAGCACGGCGCCAACAATGCCAGCATTCCCACAACCTATCTGCAGCAGCTGGCGGAATGGGCTGACATTACCGACGGCGCGCCGCCGATGCGCCTCTATTCCTTCGGCGGCGAAGGGTTGGCGCAATCGACCTTCGATCTTCTGTCGCGGGCGCTGAAATCGGAATGGCTGATCAACGGCTATGGTCCCACGGAAACGATCATGACGCCGATGGTCTGGAAGGTGAGGGCCGGCACCAAGTTCCAGGGCGTCTATGCGCCGCTCGGCCGCGCCGTCGGGCTGCGGCGCGTCTATGTGCTCGATCCCGATCTCAACCTGTGCCCGATCGGCGTGACCGGCGAACTCTATATCGGCGGCGAGGGCATCGCGCGCGGCTATCTAGGCAAAGCAGATACGACCGCCGACCGCTTCATTCCCGACCCGTTCTCGAAGGAAGGCGGCCGGCTCTATCGTTCCGGTGATCTCACGCGTTGGCGTGAGGACGGCACCGTCGAATTCGTCGGCCGCGTCGACCATCAGGTGAAGCTGCGTGGATACCGCATCGAGCTCGGCGAGATCGAAGCAGCGCTGCTCCAGCAGCCCGGCGTCGGCGAAGCCCTGGTCGTGCTGCGCGACGACGATGCCGGCGGCGAAAAGGCGCTGGTCGCCTATGTCGTGCCGAAGAAGGACGAGAGGCTTGACGTCGAGACGGTTCGTGCCGGCCTCGAACGCAGCCTGCCCTCCTATATGGTGCCGGCCGCTGTCGTCGAACTGGAGAAGATGCCGACCAATCCGAACAGCAAGCTCGACCGCTTTGCGCTGCCCGCACCCCAGCCGGTCAAACGCGCCATTATCGAGCCGGCGACCGCGCTGGAAGAGGAGGTGCTGGATGTCTGGCGCCAGGTTCTCAAGCTGGAAGCGATCAGCGTCGAGGATAATTTCTTCGCCATCGGCGGCAATTCGCTGGGCGCGATCCGCATCCTCACGCAGCTCAGGCAGCGCCGGCCGAAGGTTCCGCTGACTGTCGCCGATATCTTCAACAACCCGACCATCCGCGCCTTTGCCGGCGTGATGGAGCAGGGGGAGGAGCGCGATCTCTCCGAGGTGATCGTGCTGCGCGCCGCCGGCACCAAGCCGCGGCTCTATTGCTTCCCGGGGCTTCTGGTCAGCACCCGCGAATATGTGAAGCTCGTCGATTATCTCGGCGCCGACCAGCCGGCGACCGGCTTCATTTGCCATTCGCTGTCGGAAAAGAAAGAGGTCGGCGCGCCGATCGAAGAGATCATCGAGCCCTATGTCGATTACATCAGAATCCATAGCAGAGGCGCGCCCTGCACTTTCCTCGGCTGGTCCTGGGGCGGGCTTCTCGCCTACGAGGCTGCCCGCACCCTCGGCAACGAAGTCGACGTCAGGATGATGGCGATGGTCGACGTGTGCGATCTCGGCTCGGAATTCGCGATCGGCGCCAAGCCTCGCTTCCGGCCCGGCGAGCGCGACGCGCTGCATCGGGACGTGCAGGCATGGCTGCGGAAAACGGCGATGCGCCCCGAATGGGACCGGCTGCTTTCGACCATGGACGCGGATACCTACGAGCAGTTCCTGCGCTTCGTCGGCGACGAGAAGGATCCGCTGCCGACCGACGGCCCTGACATCAGCAGCCGCGAGCATACGTTCTGGGTGCTGATCGACAACGCCCTGATCTTCCGCAAGCATCGGCTCGTTCCCCACGATGTGCCGATCTATCCCTGGGCGGCCGACGACAGCCTCAATCGCGGCCTCAACCTGATCGATTGGCGCCGCCTGTCGCCGCGGGCGCGCGCGGCCGAAATCATCACCGGCACCAACCATCTGCACATGATCGGGTCTCCCGCCTTCCATTCAAGGCTTGCCCTGCGTCTCAAGGAAACAGAGAAGGATAACGCATGACCGTCGCTTTTACCCGCAGGGATGCCCTCAACGAGCCGCTCGATCTTGCCGGCATCGGCATCGGTCCCTCCAATCTGAGCCTTGCCTGCCTGCTGGAATCCGTGCCCGAGGTCCGCAGCCGCTTCTTCGAGCGGCGCGGCACGTTCGACTGGCATCCCGGCATGATGATGCCCGGCGTCGAGCTGCAGTCGTCCTTCCTGAAGGATCTCGTCACGCCGGTTCTGCCGACGAGCCGCTGGTCCTTCGTCTCCTATCTGGTGGCGCATAAGAGGCTCTACGCCTTCCTGAACGCCAATTACGACGCCGTTCCCCGGCAGGAATTCGCGCGCTATCTCGCCTGGGTCGCCAACGGCGTCGACGGCCTGCGCTACGCAACTGACATCCGCGACGTGGAGCACCGCGACGACCGCTTCGTCCTGCGCTTCGACAACGGCCAGGAAGAAGCGAAGAACCTGGTGATCGGCACGGGATCTTCGCCCTTCGTGCCCGATTGGGCAAAACCCTTCCTTGGGCCCGATTGCTTCCACAATAGCGAGGCCAAGTCGCGTCTCAAAGATCTTCGCGCCGCCCGCATCGTCGTGGTCGGCGGCGGCCAGAGCGGCGGCGAGGTGGTCGAAGCGCTGCTTGGGGATGCCAGCTCGATGAAGGAGCTGACCTGGATCAGCCGGCGCCACAATTTCGAGCCGATCAACGACACGCCGTTTTCGAACCAGGTCTTCTCGCCGGAATATGTGCAGGCCTATCTGAAGCTCAGCGGCGAGCAGAAGCAGGCGGCGCTGAAAAACTCGATCCTCACCAGCGACGGCCTGTCGATTTCGACGATCCACTCGATCTACCGCCGCCTCTACGCGCTGCGTTATCTCGATCAGAGCACGCTCACCGCATCCCTGTCGCCGAACCGCGACGTGATCCAGATGGAGCGGAACGGCAATGCCTATCGGCTGATCGTCCGCAACCATTTCGACGGCGGGATCGAGGTGCTGCATGCCGATGCGGTGGTGCTGGCAACCGGCTACAGGTTCCGTTTGCCGGATGCGCTCGGCTCGCTCAGCGAAAGGATCAGCCTCGACAGAAACGGCTATCCCACCCTGAACGACGACTACACGATGCAATGGACAGGCCCGAGGGCCAACCGGCTGTTTGCGCAGAATGCCGGCCGGTACTCGCATGGCATCGCCGACTCGCAGCTCAGCCTGATGGCCTGGCGCAGTGCAAGCATCGTCAACGCGCTTCTCGGCCGGCAGCATTTCGATGCCGAACCCGACAGTGCGCAGCTGGTCTGGGCGACGGAGGCCGCTTCCGCCATGCCGCATCAGCTGCGCGCCGGCTATTCGGACGGCCTGCTCTCGTCCTGAAACATCCGGAGATGAATGCCGGGGGCGCCGGATTGGGAGCGGACGGCCAGCGCGACGACGTGCTGGCTGCCGCTTTCGAGCAGACGGTGATGCCATTGCCGGTCGGGTTCGCCGCTCTGAACCAGGACCGGGATGCCGTCCTGCCAGGAAAAGGCGACGCTGCGGGCATCCCCGCGCAAGCCCACCCCGAGCGCCTTGAGATGGCTCTCCTTGAGTGTCCAAAGGGCAACGGCCGCACGCGGCCGTTCGCCCGCAGGCATTTGATCGAGCCAGCGCCGTTCGTCCGAACTGCAATAGCTCTCCAGTGCCGCTGCTTCGATTTCGGCATCGGCGCGTTCGCAGTCGATCCCGACGCGCTCGTATTCTGACGTGACCGCGACCGCCACCAGCCCGTCGGCATTGGAAAGGCTGAACTGCAGCCTGTCGCGGCCCTCGACCGTCAGCTTGCCGTACGCATCCGCCAGCAACACGACCTTGTCAGGCTGCGTTTCGGTATGCGCGCTCAGCAGTTGCCGCAGCAGATAGCGGCCGGCGATGAACGAGGTCCGGTCGCGTTCGAAGCGATAGGTCGCTGCGCGCTCCCGCTCATTCGGTGAAAGCGACCGCATCCAGCGCTCCCCATCGCTCCCGTTCTTCGGATATTGCCAGAGCACGACATCGATGGCGGCCGGTTGATTGTCTGATTGCTGCATCAGGCCAGTATGCGTACCGTTGCCCGATTGGCAATCGGGCAGCGGTTTATGTCCGCAATCGCCGCGGGTCTATTCCGCGGCTTCGATGAAGCGGTGGCGTTCGTAGAGGAACTTCAGCACCGCTTCGCGGCATTTGAGATATGTCCGGTCGGAGGCGAGTTCGATGCGGTTGCGGGGGCGGGGCATGGTGACGTCGAGCACTTCGCCGATGCGGGCCGCCGGGCCGTTGGTCATCATCACGATGCGGTCGGAGAGCAGCACCGCTTCATCGACATCATGGGTGATCATCACAATGGTGTTGCCGAGCCGGGCATGAATTTCCATCACCGCATCCTGAAGATGGGCGCGGGTCAGCGCGTCGAGCGCGCCGAAGGGCTCATCGAGCAGCAGGATCTTCGGCTCCATGGCAAGCGCGCGGGCAATGCCGACGCGCTGCTTCATGCCGCCCGAGATCTCCGCGGGCCGCTTGTCTCTCGCATGCGCCATCTGCACGAGGTCGAGATTGGCCATGACCCAGTCATGCCGCTCGGCCTTGGTCTTCGTTCGGCTGAAGACCTTGGAGACGGCGAGATTCACATTCTCATAGACCGTCAGCCAGGGCAGCAGCGAATGGTTCTGAAAGACGACGGCGCGTTCCGGACCCGGCTCGTTGACCTCGCGATTTTCCAGGAGCACGGCGCCTGAAGACACCGGGGTCAGGCCGGCGATGAGATTGAGCAGGGTGGACTTGCCGCAGCCGGAATGGCCGATGATCGAGACGAATTCGCCCTCGGATATCGTCAGGTTGATGTCTTTCAGGACTTCGGCGCGCACGCCGCCGCGATCGAAATGCTTGTCGATATGATCGAGCTTGAGATAGGCGTTCATCAGGATGGTCCTCAGTTGGCCATGGCGCCGCGGGTGACGAGTTTGCCGAGCGCGGCCACCAGCTTGTCGAGGGCAAAACCGACGATGCCGATATAGGCGAGCGCGACGATGATGTCGGGAAGGCGCGACGAGTTCCACGCGTCCCAGATGAAGAAGCCGATGCCGACGCCGCCGGTCAGCATTTCGGCCGCGACGATGGCGAGCCAGGAGAGGCCGACGCCGATCCTGAGGCCGGTGAAGATGTAAGGGGCTGCCGACGGCAGCATGATCTTCCAGAAGAATTCGAGCTGGTTGAGCCGCAGCACCTCGGCGACGTTGCGATAATCCTGCGGAATATTGCGGACGCCGACGGCGGTGTTGATGATGACAGGCCAGATCGAGGTGATGAAGATGACGAAGATCGCCGAAGGGTTGGAATCCTGGAAGGCCGCGAGCGACAGCGGCAACCAGGCGAGCGGCGGCACCGTGCGCAGCACCTGGAAGATCGGATCGAGGCCGCGCATCGCCCAGATCGACTGGCCGATGATCGCCCCGACGATGACGCCGGCGACGGCGGCGAGGCCGAAGCCGTAAGCGACGCGCTGCAGCGAAACCAGCACGCGCCAGCCGAGCCCGATATCCTGGGAGCCGTAGTTGAAGAACGGATAGGCGATGAGGTCGTAGCTATCCTGCCAGACCTGGTGCGGCGAAGGCAGAGAGGCGTCCGCCGATGAACAGAGCGCCTGCCAGAGGAGGAGGACAAGTGCCAGCACGACGGCCGGCGGAACGACATTTTGAAGTGCGGTCAGCGCCGCACGGCGAAGATCGATCCGCGAGCCTTGCTTGCCGGAGAATGACAGCACCTTCGCCGCCGGCTTGGCAGGGACGACTATCGAGGGAATTTCTTTATTTGCCAGGGCGGACATCAGCGCGCTCCTCACGGGAATGGAAGGCCGGCGCGCCGCGCGCGCCGGAGGCGGGATCAGGAGACGGCCTTGATCGACAGGCTGTCGAGATAGGCGGAAGGATTTTCAGGATCGAAGACCTTGCCGTCGAAGAAGGTCTCCTTGCCGCGCGACGAGGAGGCGGGAATGTCGGCCGCAGCGACGCCCAGATCCTTGGCGGCCTCGCGCCAGATGTCTTCGCGGTTCACTTGGTCGACCAGCGCCTTGATGTCGGTTGTACCAGGCAGATTTCCCCAGCGGACATTTTCCGTCATGAACCAGGTGTCGTGGCTCTTGAACGGATAGGAGGCGCCGTCCTTCCAGAATTTCATATAGAGGTCGGTGGCCTTGGCTTCGCGGCCGTTGCCGTAATTGATGTCGCCCCTGAGGCGGCCGAGCACGTCCTTGGTCGGAACGTTGAACCATTGGCGCTTGCCGAGGATCTCGGCCATCTCGGCCTTGTTATCCATGCTTTCGCACCATTGCTGCGCTTCCATGACGGCCATCAGCAGGGCCTTGGCGGCGTTCGGATTCTTCTCGATCCAGTCGGCGCGCAGGCCGAGCGCCTTTTCGGGATGCCCCTTCCAGAGCTCGCCGGTGGTCGCCGCGGTGAAGCCGATGCCCTGGTTGACGAGCTGCTCGTTCCACGGCTCGCCGACACAGAAGACGTCCATGTTTCCGACCTTCATGTTGGCGACCATCTGCGGCGGCGGCACGACGATGGTGGAAACATCCTTGTTCGGATCGATGCCGCCGGCGGCGAGCCAGTAGCGGATCCAGAGGTCGTGGGTGCCGCCGGGGAAGGTCATGGCGGCCTTGATCTCCTTACCCTCCGCCTTCTTCTTCTCGAAGGCGGCCTTCAGCTTGGAAGCATCGAGCTGCACGCCGGTTTCGGCATATTCCTTGGCGACGGAAATGCCCTGGCTGTCGAGATTGAGCCGGGCAAGGATCGCCATCGGCACCGGCTTGTTGTTCTGCGTCACCTTGCCGGTCTGCATGAGATAGGGGAGCGGCGAGAGGATATGCGCGCCATCGATGCCGTTGGCTGCGCCGCCGAGCACCAGATTGTCGCGGGTGGCACCCCAGGATGCCTGCTTGGCGACGTCCGTTTCCGGCAGGCCGTGTTTGTCGAAAAAGCCTTTCTCCTTGGCGATGATGAGCGGCGCGGAATCGGTGAGAGCGATGAAGCCGAGCTTGACGCCCTTCACCTCAGGGCCGGCCCCGGCCGCAAAAGCGCCGGAGGGAAAGGCAGTTTTGACGGCGCCGATCAAGGCGGCCGCCGCAGTCGTCTTGAGCATGCTGCGGCGGGTGATGCCACTTGTCGAAATCCCAGTCGTCGAAATCTTTTTCATCTGCAGGTTCCCCTCTGCTGTGAATTCGCACGCAAAAAAACGCCGCCGGACATTGCTCGCGGGATGGGAGTTTCCCGACAGCAAAGACCTTGCGACGCCATTGTCTATTGCAGGCGCTTATGCCGCGCCTATCCGCGCCGGTCGCCGTTGACCGGTGCGTCTAGGACTACGCAATCGGCGTGCCAATTTGAGAGTTGGTCCCTAAAGGGCTGGCATTAAACGAAAAGTTCCGGATTTTTAGCGACGCCTATTTCTTGGGCATTGAGAAAAAATGGTAATGTTTTGTGCGGTTGCGAGGGCGAGGCTTTTTGCAGGAGCGCGCTATTTGTGCAATGCACAGTGGCGTCTGACGTAGCCCAGAAGTCTACGAGAATGGCGGATCAGCGGGCTTATCGGCACTCGGCAACTGAATGGCTCGCGGAATGACGGCAGGCATGCTGAGCCATCTCGGCTGCGCCGCATGGCGGCGCGATTGCCGTGAGATGCCGATTAGCACTCTATATAATATTCAATGAGACATTTGGGCGAACGAAACAGCGAGATCGCCTTGAATACGAAACGGTCCAGAACGAATGTCGAGCTTGAGAACCTGCTTCGCCAGCTTGGCCTGGCTCTCGAGGCATCCGGGATCGGCATCTGGCAGCACAACATCGCGAAGAACCAGACGCGGTGGGACGAGCAGCTCAAGGCGATTTATGGCGTGCCCAAGGCGCCGCTCGATGTCATCTGGCTTGATAGCGTCCATCCCGACGACTTGGCGCCGACCAATGCGGTCTTTCTGCGCGCCATAGAAACCAAATCGGATTATGCATCCGAGTTCCGCATCATCCGGCCGGACGGCGTGGTGCGTTATCTGCGCTCGCGCGCCCGCTATTTCGTCGATGCGAGCGGCGATCCCTGCTTCGTCGGCGCCGAATGGGACGTGACCGACGACGTGCTTCTCAACAAGGAGCTCGAAAGAAGCCGGGAGGAGGCGCGGCTCGCAGCCGACCACGATCATCTCACAGGCCTCCTGAACAGGCGCAGCTTCGATTTTGCCCTGGCCGAATTTGCCAGAAAAGAAAGCGCCAAGGTCACGCTTTTCCATATAGACGTCGATCACTTCAAGGAAATCAACGATCGTTTCGGCCATGCGGTCGGCGATTTCGTTCTTTGCCATGTCAGCAAGATTCTGCTGAACGCCATTTCCGCAGGCGGTGTCGCCGCGCGTCTTGGCGGCGATGAGTTCGCAATCCTCATCCCCGAAGACGAAGGCGCCCGGATCGATGCGGTGCTCGATCATATTCAGGAGAGCCTGGGCAATCCGATCCCGGTCGGCGATCAGACGCTGATCGTGCGATGCTCGATCGGCGTTGCCAGTGCCGCAAGCGCCGATTTCGCCAAGCTGCTCTCGCATTCGGATCTGGCGCTCTATCACGCCAAACGGAACGGCCGGAACCGCGCCGCGGTGTTTTCCGATGAGATGGCTTCGGCGCTCGCCAACGAAAGGCAGCTTGCCCAGGACCTTCGTTCGGGACTGGCGCTCGGCCAGATCCGGCCTTTCTATCAGGTTCAGGTCGACGCCAGGTCGTTGCGGATCAACGGCGTCGAGGCGCTGGCGCGGTGGCACCATCCGACCAGGGGGATTCTCGCGCCGTCGCATTTCCTGTCGCTCGCCGCGTCGAACGGACTGGTCGCAGAGCTCGATGATGTCATTCTGAAAGCCGTTCTGTCGGATATGGAATCCTCGGCCGCGCTCGCCGGAATCCGGGTGTCCGTCAACCTCTCCGCCGACCGTCTCGACGATCCCGAATGGATCACCAGGCTCGGATCGTTCGACATACCGCCCGGCCGGCTGAGCTTCGAGCTGATAGAGACGATATTCCTCGACAGCCTGAGCGATCAGGTGCGGGAGAATATCCAGACAATCAAATCCTTCGGCATCGACATCGAAATCGACGACCTCGGTTCGGGTCACGCGTCGTTGCTCGGCCTGCTCGAGCTGCGGCCGGATCGCGTCAAGATCGATCGCCAGCTGGTGATGCCGATCCTGCAATCGGTGCCCAGCCGCCGGCTGGTCAGCTCGCTGGTCGACATAGCGCGCGCGCTCGACATGGAAGTCATCGCGGAAGGGGTGGAAACCCTCGACCATGCCCAGGTGCTTGCCGGTCTCGGCGTCCACACCCTTCAAGGTTATGCGTTCGGACGCCCGCAATCCTTTGCCGATCTGACGGCGCGGCTGGAGCAGGAAGCGCTTGAGGTCCGGCAAGCTGGTGTCAACCACGCGAGCTGATGAGACATGTCGTGCCTTGCCTTGCGGGCTGACCGGCCGCTCTTTTTCTTCCCCGCCTTACCCGTAGACAAGGCGGGGAGCAGATTTGTCGAGTAGAGAATTCACTCGTTATTGGCACGCGGGCAGGCCGCCCGGATTGTGAATGGCGGCAAAGCCGACGCCATCGATCGTGTTGTCGCTGCGGGCCATGAAGCAGTAGTTGTCATTGGCTTCGGGCGCTGCGACGATGCAGGAATTGACGCCGGCCGGAATGACGTAGTTGTCCAATCCGTTGATCGCGAAAACGGTTGCCGTTCCGTTCGGATGCGGCACCGGCTGCTTGGTGAACAGGATCGCGTCGTTCGGCGCGGCGACGGCGATGGCCTGGAAATTCCGGCAATCGGGCGAAAAGGCGAGTTGTGCCGCGGCGGGCAGCGCTGTGGCAAGAAGAGAGGCGGCAGCAATGACCAAGACGGCGGCGATCTTGCCGCGGCGGGTTGTTTGGCCAGCAGATTTAGAGGCGATGTTCCGCATTGATATGCTCCTTTAAGCTCGGGGTTGATGGTTAAGCGTCAATCACGAAGCGGATTTCTGGGTCTATGGTCCTCCTGTCACCAAAAAGGTTCCGTTGGCGTTGTAGGTCACGGTGAAGCTTGCGTAGCCGGTGGTGAAATCGCAGCGGGCGGCGTTGGTCTCGTCGTAGGGCACGATGGCTCCGGCCGGCTGGTAGCCGGTTTTTACGAAAAAGACCTGTTCCGGGACGCAGCTCAGGACGGCGTTCGGCGCAGGGGCGACGAAGCTCGACAGGATGATCGACTCATCGTCGTTCAGGGCGGCGACGCCGCAATAAAGTTCCGGAGTCGGCAAAGGCGTATAGGTGGGCACGTTCATGGCGAAGGCGCCTGTGGGGATCCCGGATTGATAGGCGGGCACGGAAAGACCGAGCGGATCGAGCGACAAGCTCGTGCAATTGTCAGGTGAACCGCTTGCTGTGGTGAGCGTGATCGACCGGGCGGCCGTGGTTTTGGTAACGATGGATCGTGTGTTGGCATCGAGCGCGATGAGCGCGATCAGTTGCGAGGGCGGCGCCGACTGCGTGGTGCTGAGGGCGCCGGCGTACACCTGTCTGTCCAGGCCGAAATTGATCTGGGCTCCTGAGCTGGTGTAATTGCCGACACTCTGACAGCCGAGGCTGCTCGCGAGGACCGAAGGGTTCGTCAAAGACGGAAAAGCGGCCTGCTTCTGGAAAAGATAAAAATACTGCGTCGTCTGCGACAGGTTCCGAACGATGATCTGGTAAGACGAACTGGTCATGGCGTGCGGCGCTCCTGTCTGAGATCCAGCCCTATTCGTTACCCCGGCAGACGGCGGCAATCGTGCGGATGGTGAGTATGCGGGTGAGGTAGGGACACCTCACCCGCATACTGCCGAGGCTTACTGGCGCTGCACGCTCCAGGTGCCATTGGCGTTCAGCGTGACATTGCAGACGGTGTAGCCGCCGGTGAAGTCAGCGATGGCCGAGTTCGCGCTCGACTGCGTGAAATCCATGACGCTGCCCGGCGTGTAGGAGCCGGTCTGGACATAATATTTGAGGATCGGCTGGCAATCGGTATTGCTGAGCGGATTTGCCTGGACGAAGTTGGAAAGCACGATGCCGCCATTGACCTCGACCGCGGAGCCGACGTTGTAATAGGGCGGAGAGGTGAAACTCGGTGTGGTGATGCGGAACGCGCCAGGCTGCACCCCCTCCCCGTAGGTCGGTGCGGAAAGGGCGAGCGGACTAACAGTTGCGGTCGTCCAGTCGTTCGGCTTACCGCTGCCGCCCGCCGCTGGAGCCAGATCGACGGGGCGGCTGGCCGATGCATAACCGGAAGCGGAGCCGATAGCCGGCGGTGTATTCGCCTGCTGGATACCGGCATAATATTGCAGATTGACCTGGAAGGTCAGAATCGAACCTCCGGAATCGTAGTTGACGAGGGTCTGCGAGAACAGGCTGTTCGAATAGACCTGTCCGCCGCCGGTATAGATGGCCGGCTGCTGGAAGAAGAAGAAGCCTTGCGCTTGGGGCTCGTAGTTTTTCACGTTGATGGTCAGCAAAGTAGACATGGTCACGACCCTTCTCGGTTGAGAGTGAAAACAAGGGTTTCCGCGGCGGCGAGGCAGGCGGATAAGCCGTTTTTGCTGAGACCGTTTGTGAAACCCTGACAAGAAAGATCATTGATGACCTGCTGAATGGCAACTTAAACGTGTTGAGCGCAGATTGAAAATCTGCGCAGATTTTCGCCTGGCGTTATGGGTGCTCCGGGGGAATGGATTCGACCAGGCCCATGAGATTGGAGCGGGCTGCCGCAGGCCGGTCGCGCAGCGCCAGAACCAGTTGCAGCTCGGTGGCCGAGACCGGGCTGCTTCTGTGCCAGTCCATGGTGCCGCGCCCGAGCAGCAGCCAGTCGAGGGAAACATCCAGGAGGTGCGCCAGCGCGCAGGCGCTTTCGAGCGAGGTGTGACCGCCATTCTGCCAGCGCGAAACGGCGGCGACGGAGACGTTCAGTTCGGCCGCGAGGGCATGAACTTTCCGAAACTTGCCGCGGGATATCGCCTCGCGAATGCGTTTGCCGCGTGCCATGTCGTGCGTCATCGGAATCCTCCCCATGTTTATATTCTTCGGCGGTCATGGAGAGCGTTTGCCGGTTAATATCAGAAATCGCTTATGAAAATGAAAGGCAAAGCGAAGCCCCGGTCAATCTGGTGAAATATCCATATTGCCGGGGCCGTCCTCCCTTTGTGAAACTTCGACGATCAGGAGGACGGAGATGCTGCGGATACTCACCAGAGAAATGTTCGAGACCGATCGGCCTGCCTTCGATGACATGTTTCGCGCACGCGCCGCCGTCTTCCGCGACCGGCTGGGATGGCAGGTCGATGTCAGGGACGAATGGGAAAGAGACCGATACGACGAGACGGAAGATCCCGTCTACATCGTGACGCAAGGGCCCTCCGGCACGCTGACGGGCTCGCTGCGCCTGCTGCCGACCACAGGGGCGACGATGCTCAAGAGCGAGT
Organism: Rhizobium sp. R634; assembly: GCF_002211305.1. Lineage (GTDB taxonomy): Bacteria > Pseudomonadota > Alphaproteobacteria > Rhizobiales > Rhizobiaceae > Rhizobium. Next base: position 138,478 of record NZ_LOKW01000001.1, read on the forward strand.
TTCGTCAATTCTTCGACGAGCCCATCGATGTCGACAGTCCGACGACCTGGGAATGCACCCGCTTCTGCGTGCATCCGCTTGCCGGACAGATCGATCAAAATTCCTCGCGCACGGTCGCCACGGAACTGCTCTCCGGGCTTTGCGATCTGGCGCTCGATACCGGCATCGAAAGCATCGTCGGCGTCTACGATGCCGCGATGACCGGCGTCTACCGACGGATCGGCTGGAGACCGACGCCGCTTGCCAGATCCCGGCCGGAAATCGGCAACCTCTTCGTCGGCCTGTGGGACGTTACGGCGGAGAATTGCCGCATACTGCGCACCAATCTGTCCCGCCTTATCGAGCAAGCCTCCCACAATCCCACCGAGGCTGTCGCCGGCGAAAGGCATGGCGGCATCAGGTGAGATGGGGACCGATGGAAAGCGCTGTCATCCAGAGTGGGATAGGACGCGCCGGACCTTAACCTATTTTTCACGTCGTGCTGGGGATTGCGCTTTTATCAGCAGTCGCTAAATGATACCGATACGAGCAGTCAAGCAAACACACAACTGCGAGTTCATCTCATGCTGAGCAGTTCTCGTTTTTTCTACAGTCTGGACCGGATCTCCGCATCGCCGACATTGCGGGATCTGGAAGCAACGCTGGACGAAGTCCGTCATATCTACGCCATCTCGCATATGGTTCTGCATGTGACCCGCTCCTCCGGCGGCAATGCCAGCAATCCCTTGCTGATGCTGACCTATCCGCCCGAGTGGGTGAAGCAATATCTCGAGCGGGACTATTTCAGCATCGATCCTATCGTCCGCCTTGGCCGGCGGGGCTTCCTGCCAGTGGAATGGTCCGCTTCGAAATGGGATTCGGGCCGGGCGCACGGCTTCTTCAAGGAGGCGATGGCCTTCGGCGTCGGCCGGCAAGGCATCACCCTGCCGGTGCGGGGACCGCAAGGGGAGCGATCGCTGTTTACCGTCACGTCCAATCATCCCGATGCCTATTGGCGGCAGTTCCGCACGGACAGCATGCACGACCTCCAGTTTCTCGCCCACCACCTCCATGACCGGGCCATGGTCCTGTCGGGCATGCGAAAGACCGCGGATTTCCCGCAATTGTCGCGCCGCGAACTGCAATGCCTGGAGATGACGGCCAACGGCCTGCTGGCAAAGCAGATCTGCGCCCGCCTGTCCATTTCGGTCAGCGCCGTGCAGCTCTACCTCGCCTCGGCCCGCCGGAAGCTGACCGTCTCCACGAGGAAGCGGTAGCCAAGGCCACTGCGCTTGAGCTGATATAGTATCAAATGGCATCGCCTTCTCCGCCTCAGGCCAGGCTTTCGTGAAGGAGCGCTCAACATCTTCATGGACAAACGGGCTTGGGGGAACTTACGTTAGCGCTCCGTATTGCCTTTGACCAAGGAGGTTCCATGGGATCGCCGACCTCGCTCAAGCTCGATGACGAACTGAAAGGCCGTGTCCAGCAATTTGCACAATATGTGGAGCGTGAGGAGAAGCGCGAGACGCTCGATGCCTGGGATGAATTTCAGGCGACTGGTCGGCACGTGACCGGCGATGAGGTCGCGAATTGGCTTTCAACATGGGGAACTGACGAAGAACTCCCCACGCCAGAATGCCACAAATAATCTTTTCCCCGGCTGCAATGCGAAGCAGGGAAACTGTGCTCAGCGCTTTCCCTTCGTCCGCGTCGCCAGGACGTTGCGGATCGAAAAGCTGGAGTGAATTCTGAGGACGCCTGGCAAGGCCGACAGGATCTCCTTGTGGATCCGCTCGAATTCGCCCGCATTGGCGACTTCCACGCGCAGGAGATAATCCGAGCCGCCCGTCATCAGAAAACATTCCCGGATTTCCGGGTGCCGGCGGACCGCCGCCTCGAAGCGGTCGAGATAATCTTCCGTCTGTCGTTCGAGGGTGATGTTGATGATCACGGCGATCATCGCATCCGCATTGCTCGTATCGAGCAGCGCCGTATAGCCGCGGATCACGCCCGTCTTTTCCATGATCTTGATGCGCCTGAGGCAGGCCGATGGCGACAGGCCGACCTCTGCAGCGAGCTTGGCGTTGCTCACGCGGGCGTCGAGTCGCAGCAGTCTCAGAATGTTGCGATCGGTGGCGTCGAGGGCGGGCATGATCGATTGTTCCAAATTTTCATCGACTATGCGCATAATATGCAAGTCACGCAATAATCAATGACAGAATCGCAGGCAATGTCGCTCATTATTTCATACACTCTTGGAAAAGAGGGGTGGACATGGATAGCGATATTTTGGTTTCCCACGCACGTACTGCCACGATCATGCAGGGAGCCACCGGCTATCTGACGATCGACCTTGCCGCACTCGGCCGCAACTACCGCAAGCTCGTATCCATGCTGACGCCGGTCCGCGCCGGCGCCGTCGTCAAGGCCGATGCTTATGGCCTCGGCGCCGAACGGGTCGCCAGAACGCTCTACGGTCAGGGCTGCAGGCATTTCTTCGTCGCCCAGTTCATCGAGGCCATGCGGCTCCGGCCGGCGCTTGCCCAGGACGCCCAGATTTTCGTTCTGAACGGCTTGCAGCCGGGCAATGAAATCGCCTGCGCCGAGAGGGGCATCGTCCCGGTCCTGAACTCGCTCGCCCAGTGGCGGCAATGGTCGGCGGCGGCGCGCGCGCTGAAGCGCTGCCTGCCCGCCGTCCTGCAGTTCGACACCGGCATGTCGCGGCTGGGCTTCCCCCGTGAAGAGAGGGCAGACCTCGCGGCCGCCCTTCGCGATGGCGGCAATGTCGAGATCCTGTTCATCATGAGTCACCTGGCCTCGGCCGATGAGACGGATGGCGCGCAGAACGGCGAACAGCTGGCGGAGATGGCCTGCATCGCCGAGGAATTTCCGGGCTTCGATATTTCCTTCGCCAACTCCGGCGGCGTCTTCCTGGGCGATGCCTATCATGGCGTGCTCGCCCGGCCGGGCATCGCGCTCTACGGCGGCGCGTCGAATGCCGGTGCAGAGAATCCGATGGAACCGGTCGTCAGCCTCGATGTCGCCGTCGTGCAGACGCGAGCCGTGCCTGAAGGCACGAAGGTCGGTTATGGCGGCGCGCATGTCACGCATCAGGAAACGCGCCTTGCCACCATTGCAGCCGGCTATGCCGACGGCCTGCCGCGAAGCCTGAGCGGCCGCGGCGCTGTCTATTTCAACGGCATCCGCCTGCCGATCGTCGGGCGTGTGTCGATGGACAGCATCACCGTCGATGTATCGGCGCTGCCGCAAGGCGTTCTGACGCTCGGCAGCCTTGTCGAAGTGCTCGGGCCGCATCAGACGCTCGAGCATATCGCGCGCGATGCCGATACCATATCTTACGAAATCCTAACCGGTCTCGGCGATCGTTATCACAGGCAATATCGCTGAGATCAGGCGCTTTATCATTGGGAAGATCATGAAAGTCATCGTTCTGGGCGCCGGCATCCTCGGCGTCACCTCCGCTTATCAGCTCGCCAAATCAGGCCACGAGGTGACGGTCGTCGACCGTCAGTCCGGCCCGGCGCTGGAGACGAGCTTTGCCAATGCCGGCGAAGTCTCCTTCGGCTATTGCTCGCCATGGGCGGCACCCGGCATTCCTGCGAAGGCCATGAAGTGGCTGTTCATGAAACATGCGCCGCTCATCGTGCGCCCGAAATTCGACGTGGCCATGCTCGCCTGGATGGCGAGAATGCTGTCGAACTGCACCTCCGAGCGCTACGCGATCAACAAGAGCCGCATGTTGCGCCTTGCGGATTATAGCCGCATCGCGCTCGCCGAACTTCGCGCCGAAACCGGCATCGCCTATGACGAGCGCATGCAGGGGACGCTGCAATTGTTCCGCACCCAGCAGCAGCTCGATGCTTCGGCGAAGGACGTCAAGGCGCTGGCCGCCGACGGCATTCCCTACGAGGTGCTCGACCGGGACGGCTGCATCCGAGTCGAACCGGCGCTGAAGCATGTGCGCGACAAGATCGTCGGCGGCCTGCTGACGCCGAAGGACGAAACCGGCGACTGCTTCAAGTTCACCAATGCGCTGGCCGCCAAAGCCGAAGCGCTCGGCGTCCGCTTCGTCTATGGCACGACGATCAAGGCGCTTGATGTCGAGGCCGGGCGCGTGCGCGGGGTGATCACCGCTCGCCATCGCGATGGCGACGGCGATCCCGATGGCGAGCGTATGAGCGCGGATGCGGTGGTGGTGGCGCTCGGCAGCTACTCGCCGCTGCTCGTCAAGCCTCTCGGCATCAGCCTGCCGGTCTATCCGGTCAAGGGCTATTCGCTCACCATTCCGATCACCGATGCGTCGCGTGCGCCGGAATCGACCGTCATGGACGAAACCTACAAGATCGCCATCACCCGCCTCGGCGATCGCATCCGCGTCGGCGGCATGGCTGAAATATCAGGCTATACCAACGATCTCGGCCTGGCCCGCCGCAGCACGCTGGAGCACTCCGTCACCGATCTCTTCCCCGGCGGCGATGTTTCCAAGGCGTCCTTCTGGTCCGGCCTACGCCCGATGACGCCGGATGGTACGCCTGTCATTGGCCCGACCAAGGTCGCCGGCCTCTTCCTCAATACCGGCCACGGCACCCTCGGCTGGACGATGAGCACTGGTTCAGCGCGGCTGATCGGCGATCTCGTCAGCGGCCGCTCGCCCGAAATCGACGCCAAGGATCTTGCAGTCAGCCGGTACGGCTGAGCGCGCAAGCGGCAGGAAAGGGAACGTGCATGGCTGTACAAATCGGTTATTCCTTTGGAACGCCGTCATCCGAGGTCACGAATGTCCGTTGATCCCCACAGGCATAGCACCGCCGATCTTTCCCGCGAGACGGCGATGGCAGGCATGTCCTTTCGGGACATGGTGCAGAGCGGAACGGACCCCGACCAGCTCTCGGAAGCATTGTCGACGCCGAAAGCAGCGATCAGGATGATGGCGGAGGGCAATGCGCCGATTTCCTATCACTGCAATTTCATCTCGGCGGGAGATGTCAGCGTTGCCGATTGCTCCTATGAAGGCACGCTTGTCGGCAAGCGGGACGGGGTTGTCGACCGATTGGCCATATTTCTGCCGACGCAGGGCAACATGCTCTTCGGCGGCGGCAAGGAGCCGATTTATTCCGTGCCTGGCCGGGGCGTGATCCTGGAGCCGGGCCGTGCCAGGGGCACCAGCATCTTCGGCCCCCGCCAACACCTGTGCATGTTCATCGATCGGGGGATGATCGTCAGGCGCCTCACGCATATGTTCGAGCGAACGATCACGGGCGACATCGGCATTCATCCCGATATCGATCTTGCGGCCGGCCCCGGGCTCGTATTGCAGCAGATCGTGGCGAACCTTCACGCCGGTCTTGCCGGAAATGGACCGCTGCGGCGCTCGCCGCTGGCTGTCAGCTCGCTCTCGGATGCGGTGATCTACCTGCTTCTGGAGGCCTGTCCCAATCGCTATTCGGACGAACTGGCGCTGACCGCTCCGGCGCCGGCGCCTCGCCATGTCAAATGGGCCATCGACTACATGCAGGAACACATCGCCGAGCCGATCTCGCTCGACGACATCGCGGCGGCGGCCAAGGTCAGCGTACGGACCCTGCAGCAGGGTTTTCGGCAGTTCAGGAACACGACCCCGATGTCCTATCTGCATGAAATCCGCATGCTGGCGGCCCATCGCGAATTGCTGGAATCCGGCGGCAGGCAAGCCATTGCCGAGATCGCGCTGAGATGGGGCTTTACCCATTTCGGGCGTTTTGCTGCCGATTACAGGAAGCGTTTCGGCCAGCTGCCGTCACAGGTCTTCAAGCAATGAGCGTCAGCCTGCCCGGAGCCGCCGGCGGACGATTCCAGCGTGGAAGTCTGCCCCATGGAGCAGGCCCGCATCGTTGAAATCGTAGGTCGGGTTGTGGAGCGGCGGTGAGTTTTCGCCATTGCCGAGGAAGACGAAGCAGCCCGGCACCTTCGCAAGGAACTGCGCGAAATCTTCCGACCCCGTCATCGGCTTGCTCGCGATGGCGACATTCGACGCGCCGTAGAGATCGCGCGCCACCGCCAGGGCTTCCTCCGTCAGGACGGGATCGTTCATGAGCGGCACGAATTCCCTGGTGTAGAGAACGTCGGCCTTGACGTTGTAGGTCATGGCCGTGCCCTCGGCGATGACGCGCATCTGCTTTTCGATGGTTTCGCTGATCTCCGGACGGAAGCTGCGGGCATCGCCGAGAATGCGGGCAAGGCCGGGAAGCGCGTTCCGCGTACCGTCGGTGATCAGCTCGGTGACGGAGACGACGCCGATATCGGCAGGGTCCAGCCGCCGCGCGACGATGGTCTGCAGGTTTGTCACCAGCGCGCAGGCGGCGACGAGCACTTCATTGCCCCAATGCGGCCGCGCGGCATGGCCGCCGATACCGGTCAGCGTGATCTCGAAATTGTCCTCGGCCGACATGATCGCTTCGGGACGCGTTTGGAAACTGCCGACGGCAAGCCCCGGCATATTGTGGATGCCGTAGATCTCGTCGAAGGGGAAATGCTCGAACAGCCCGTCGGCGATCATCGCGAGCGCGCCCTTGCCCCATTCCTCGGCCGGCTGGAAGAGGAAGCGCACGGTACCGTCGAAACCGCCTTCTTGAGCCAGGGTCTTTGCCGCGCCGAGCAGCATCGTGGTGTGGCCGTCGTGGCCGCAGGCGTGCATGGTGCCGGGGTTCTGCGACCGGTAGGGGACGTCCGCCTGCTCGCTGATACGCAGGGCATCCATATCCGCGCGCAGCGCAATGGCGCGATTGCCGCTGCCGCGCTTCAACGTTCCGACGACGCCGGTGCCGCCGATGCCTTCGGCGACCTCGTCGAAGCCGAACTCCCTGAGCTTGGCCGCGACGAAGGCTGCGGTCCGCTGTTCCTCGAAGCCGAATTCGGGATGAGCGTGGAGACGGCGTCTCCATTCCGTCATGTCCGCGTGAAGCGCATTCCTGTCGATGCTCATGCCGGCAGTCCTTCCGTGGCGAGGCGGCGAACGACGTCGAGCAGGATGTTGACGCCTGCAACGAGATCTTCGTCGGCGGTGTATTCCTTTGGATTGTGGCTGATGCCGCCGGCGCTCGGAACGACGATCATCGCCGACGGGGCGATCCTGGCGATCATCTGCGCATCGTGGCCGGCGCCCGAGGTCATCCGCCGGCAGGCGAGACCCCGATTTCGCGCAGAGTTTTCGATGAGCTCGACAATCCCCTGGTCGAATTTCACCGGCTCGAACCGGGCGAGCCTTTCCACCGATATGCCGACCTGCTCTTCGGCAGACAAGCTCTCCAGGAAGGATGCGAGCGCGGCTTCTTCTTCGCGGAGGCGATCCTCGTCCGGGTCGCGCAGATCGACCGTGAAGGTTGCCCGCGACGGAATCACATTGATGGCGTTCGGTTCGAAATTCATGCAGCCGACCGTCGCCACCGTCGGCGTGTTCGAGGCCTTAGCCCGGTCGCGCAGGAAGGTGACGACCCGTGCCGCGGCATGACCCGCATCGCGGCGCATCGAGATCGGCGTCGTTCCCGCATGGTTGGCATCACCGGTGATGGTCACCTTCTGCCAGGAAATGCCCTGAAGGTCTTCCACGGCGCCGACGGGAATACCCTCGCGCTCGAGGACCGGCCCCTGCTCGATATGCAGCTCGACATAGGCGTGCGGTTTCAGGAAACCCGGCTCATATTCGCCGGCATAACCGATGCGCTTCAGCTCCTCGCCGAGCACCGTCCCGTCGGTGCCGATGGTAACAAGGGCGGCATCGACGTCGAGACCGCCCGCATAGACCAGCGATCCCATCATGTCGGGCGCGTAGCGCACGCCTTCCTCGTTGGTGAAGGCCGCGACGGCGACCGGCCGGGATGGCGCCAGACCTTCCGCCTTCAGCGTCTCGATCACTTCAAGCCCCGACAGCGTGCCGTAGCAGCCGTCATAGATGCCGGCACAGATGACGGTGTCGATATGCGAGCCGAGGAGAATGGGCGCTTCATCTGCCACCCCATCGGGCTTCCAGATGCCGAAGATATTGCCGATGCGATCGACGGCGACCGCGAGTCCCGCGTCTTCGATCCACGCCACGAACTGGTCGCGGCCGAGCTTTTCGCTGTCGGACGCCGCCAGCCGGACGAGCCGGCCTTCGCTATCCCGGCCGATCTCGCCGAGCGTCCTGATGCGTCCGAGAAGACGCGCCGCATCGATGGATGGCCTGGTCATGCCATGGCTCCTTGCCGGTTCTTCGCGGCGACCGCGGCGGGCGGCAGTCCGGTGATTTCTTCATATTTGCCCGGATCGGTCGCGCCCTCCGTGTTGACGACGAAGATGCGAGAGCCTTGGCCGATCGCGAGCGCCGCCCTGATCGCCGGGTCGGTGGCGGCTTTGATGGCGGCTGCAAGGCCGACGCCGCCGCTTTCACCGGCAACGATCGCGGGATCGCCGGCAACAGGTCGGGCAAGACGATTCATGACCGCGGTCGCCTCCGTCTCCTCCACCGTCATGAAGGCGTCGGCCGCACGCGAAAGAACACGCCAGGCGACCAGCGAAGGCTCGTAGCATTCCAGCATCGCCATGACTGTCGGTTCGCCATGGGCGACCGTAACGGGATGGCCGGCCCGCGCCGTCTCGAAGAGGCATGCCGCGCGGGCGGGATCGGCGACGGTGAAGACGGGGCGCCGCTCGCCGAGCGCAATCGCCAGATGGCCGGCGACCGTCGCGGCAATGCCGCCGACGCCCGATTGAACGAACACATGGGTCGGTGGCTCCGGCATCTGCGTGAGAGCTTCCCTGATGAGCGTGGTATAGCCCTGCATCACCAGGCCAGGGATGCGCTCGTAGCCCGGCCAGGAGGTGTCCGAGACGATAATCCAGCCCTTCGCCTCCGCGATGCGGGCCGCCTCGCGGACGGAGTCGTCATAGGTGCCCTCGACGCGGATCATCTCCGCGCCGAAACGGGCGATGGCGGCGACACGTTCGTCACTGACGCCTGCATGCACGAAGATCGCGGCGCGCGCGCCGACGAGCTCCGCGCCCTGGGCAACCGAGCGTCCATGATTGCCGTCGGTGGCACAGGCGACCGTCATCCCGCGCGCAACGGCGCGGACCTCTTCCGAATGCAGCTCGGACATATCGACGTCGCGGCCGAGATTCCGCCGGGCCTGTTCGAGAACGAGACGGATCACCGCATAGGCGCCGCCGAGCGCTTTGAAGCTGCCGAGGCCGAGGCGATGGCCCTCATCCTTGACGTGGATCGCGCCGACGCCGATCTCGCGCGCCAGTCCCGGCAGGGCGACGAGCGGGGTAACCGCATGGTCCTCGCGGAAGGCGAGGTAGCGCTCCACCTCTTCGGCGGCGGCGATGCCGAGCGTCTGCTCGTCTCGCGGATCAAGCGGCAGCCGATAGCCGGCGGTGGTGTTCGGAAGAAACATGGCGAACCTCGATTTCGTGATGTCGCTGAACTCTATTGCACCGTCCGCGAAAAAGGCGCTGATATTGGCGGGTTCATTTGCAATTTTGTTTCGCCGGAGCCCTCATTTGAGCAAGCGCGTTCAGACTTCTTCCCTCGATGCCTTCGACCGCAAGATCCTCGCCATCCTGCAGCGGGACAATATGACCCCGCAGCGCACGATCGGTGAAGCGGTCAATCTTTCGGCGCCCGCCGTTCAGCGGCGGATCAAGCGGATGCGGGAGGAGGGCGTGATCCGCGCGGACGTCGCGGTCGTCGAGCCGGAGGCGGTCGGGCAGTCGATCACGATCTTCGTCGAGGTGGAGGTGATCAGCGAAACCGCCGATCAGATCGAGCGGGCGAAGAAGGAATTCGCAGCCGCCGCTGAGATCCAGCAATGCTATTACGTTACCGGCGAAGCGGATTTCATTCTCGTCATCGTCGTGCCGTCGATGGCCGATTACGAGGCGCTGACGCGGCGGCTCTTCTTCGGCAACAACAACGTCAAGCGCTTCCGGACCTTCGTTGCGATGGACCGGGTCAAGGTCGGGCTCGGCGTGCCCGTGGGCTAAAGGGATGCGGTAGCCGGCTAGCTACCGCATCGATTGGCAGCGCGCTTATGCCGCGCGCTTCAGCGCATCGGCGATCGTCGAAACGATCGTGTCGATCTGCTCCTTCTCGACGATGAGCGGCGGAGACAGCGCGATGATGTCGCCGGTCACGCGGATCAGCAGGCCCTTCTTGAAGCAATCGACGAAGACGTCGTAGGCGCGGGTTCCGGGTGCAGCGGCGCGGGGCGCAAGTTCGACGGCGCCGACCAGGCCGAGATTGCGGATGTCGACGACATGAGGCAGCCCCTTCAGCGAGTGGAGGGCTTCCTGCCAGTGGTCGGCGAGTTCGGATGCGCGGGTGAGCAGGCCCTCTTCCTCGTAGATTTCGAGGGTGGCGAGACCTGCGGCGCAGGCGACCGGATGGCCGGAATAGGTATAGCCGTGGAAGAGCTCGATCGCATTTTCCGGCCCGACCATCAGGCCGTCGTAGATCTTGCGGCTAGCAAAGACGGCGCCCATGGGAATCGCACCGTTGGTCAGACCCTTCGCCGTGGTGACGAGATCGGGCATGACGCCGAAATAATCCGCCGCGAACGGCGTGCCGAGACGGCCGAAGCCGGTGATGACCTCGTCGAAGATCAGCAGGATGCCGTGTTTGTCGGCGGTGGCGCGCAGCTTTTCGAGATAACCCTTCGGCGGCAGCACGACGCCGGCCGAGCCCGACATCGGCTCGACGATGACGGCGGCTATGGTTTCGGCGCCGTGCAGCTGCACCAGCCGTTCGAGATCGTCGGCGAGCTCGATGCCGTGAGCCGGAAGGCCCTTGGAAAAGGCGTTTCGCTCGACATCGAGCGTATGGCGCATATGGTCGGCCGGGATTTGCGGGAAGACCCGGCGGTTGTTGACCAGGCCCCCGACGGAAATGCCGCCGAAGCCGACGCCGTGATATCCCTTTTCGCGCCCGATGATGCGCGTGCGGGTGCCCTGGCCGATGGCGCGCTGATAGGCGATGGCGATCTTCAGGGCGGTATCGACCGATTCCGAACCCGAGCCGGTGAAAAAGATGCGGTCGAGCTTGGCGTCAGCGCCGCCCGGCGCGTTTGCCGCCAGTTTCGAGGCGAAGTCGAAGGCGATGGGATGGCCCATCTGGAAGGTCGGGGCATAGTCCATGGTCGAAAGCTGCCGCTCGACGGCCTGGGCGATCTTTTTGCGGCCATGGCCGGCATTGCAGCACCAGAGGCCGGCCGTGCCGTCGAGAACCCGGTTGCCGTCGACATCGGTGTAATACATGCCCTCGGCAGCTGCGAGAAGCCGCGGCGTGGCCTTGAACTGCCGGTTCGCGGTGAACGGCATCCAGAAATTTTCGAGTACGGGCGCGTTCGTCTTGTTGATCTGGTCCATTCTGGCCTCCTTGGGAATGAACCGAGAATGGCGTGATTTCCGCTTTGCAAACAAGTCCTTTTCTTCAATTGCATAACGAATTGAAATATATGGAAGCGAAGGATATGTTTTCGATATTCTGGACAACAGCAACGAGCCCATCATGTCTATCGATATCGGCGGCCGCCTTCGCCATCTCCGCATCGCCCACAAGCTTTCCCAGCGCGAACTCGCCAAGCGCACCGGCGTGCCGAATTCGACGATCTCGCTCATCGAATCGAACGCCTCCAACCCTTCGGTCGGGGCCTTGAAACGCATTCTCGACGGCATTCCGATCGGGCTCGCCGAATTCTTCGCCTTCGAGCCCGACCGCCCGAGGAAGGCCTTCTATGCGGCCGAGGAACTGGTGGAGATCGGCAAGGGCGCCATTTCCTTCAGGCAGGTTGGCGAAAACCTGTTCGGCCGCAGCCTGCAGATCCTCAAGGAGTGCTACCAGCCCGGAGCGGACACCGGCAAGGTGCCTCTCGTGCATGAGGGGGAGGAGGGCGGGATCGTGCTTTCCGGAAGGCTCGAAGTGACCGTCGATGACGAGCGGCGCATCCTCGGGCCGGGGGATGCCTATTATTTCGAAAGCCGGCGCCCGCACCGGTTCCGCTGCGTCGGCCCGGTGCCCTGCGAAGTCATCAGCGCCTGCACGCCGCCGACGTTCTGACGGGTTCAGCGGCCCTCGATGCGGGCAAGCACGCCGTCGAGCGCAGCATTCAGCGCGGCAAGGCCGCCATTCTTGTCAAAGTCGGAAAACACCTGTTCGTTGAGGCCGCCCTTGGTGGCGAATTCGCGGCTCAGGGCGCTGAAGGGTTCGTTGCCGGGATTGTTGGCCTTCTGCGCCAGGCTTGCAAAGAGCGGGGCGATATAGGCTTGGCCTTTTGTCCTTTCGAGACCGCTCTTTTCCAGCCAGCCAGTGATCGATTCCATGACGCCGAAATAGGTCGACATGACGGCGCTTGCGGCTGCGAGGAGATCGTACTCCTTCCGCGACTGACACTGGACGGCCGTGCCGAGCGTGTCGAACAGCGCCGCGATGGCGGCATTGGCGGGATAGATGGCGGTGACGCCGTGGCGCTGCGCGACGAAGGGCAGGGGGATGGCCTGGACGAGATTGACGTCGGCGCCGATCCAATCAAGCAGCGCCTGGCGCTCCGTCGCCGCGACGAGGCTGACGACCGTCTGGCCGGTCCGGAACGACAGCGCGCGCACGACCTCCTCGGCGATCTGCGGCCTTATCGCCAGGAACACCATGTCGCTGCGATCGACGACGGTCTGGTTGTTTCCAGCAATTCTGACGGAGTCAAATTCTTCCGCCAATGTCGCGGCGATATGGGCGCTTCGCGGAGAAACATGAATCTCCGAGGCATAGGCCGGTTCGGCCAGAAGCCCGCGGACCATGGCTTCGGTGATGGCGCCGGTGCCGACGAATCCTATGCTGTCGATCTTCATCCGATTACTCCGCCGCCCGCAGCGAGCCCAGCGCGACATCCGTCGTGTAGTTCTCGCGCATGAAGTTGATGAAATTGTCCTGGAACTGGCGCGTATGGGCGTGAGCGAGTTCGTCGGCCAGATCAACGTTCTTCTCCCTGATCGCATCGAGCATCAGCGTGTGCTCGTCGGTCAAGAGATAGCCCTCATGGGTTCGCTCCAGATATTCGAAATGCAGGTGGAGCATGCGCTGGCCCTGCGACAGGAGCTTCTCGTAGAAGGAGGCGAGGTACTGGTTCTTGCCGGCATGGGCGATCGCCATGTGGAATTCCTTGTTGGCTTCCGACATGGCGAGATGATTGCCCGTCTTGACCGCCGCTTCGAACGACTTCAGGCGCTTGGCGATGATCTTCAGGTCGGCCTCGGTCCGGAGCGCCGCGGCTAGCCGCGTGTTCATGCGCTGCGCGATGTCGAGCGCCTCGACATATTTGGGAAAGGTCGCGACTTCGATGGGCGCGACGATCGTGCTGCGGTTCGAAAGCGTCACCACCAGCTCGTCGGCGCCGAGCCGGATCAGGGCTTCGCGCACCGGCGAGCGTGACATGTCGAAGCGTTCGGCAAGCGTCATCTCGTCGAGAAGCTGACCCGGCGGCAGGGCGAGCGACAGGATCTCGTTGCGCAGCGTTTCATAGACGCTTTTCCAGCCGGTCCCGCGGATGCGTTTCACTTCCGATTCTTCAGACACTTAAGTCCCTTTCTCCAGACGCCGGTCCATTGGGCCAGAAAAACAGCGTGTCGGCAATGTAATTTTTCCGCTTGACTTTGTCGACACGCTGTTGACATATTTCTGTCAGTCGACACGTAGCCGACAAGAAAACAATAGAAACGGCTGGAGCCGACGAGTGGAACCGCGCGCTTCGCGCACAGCAAAAGAGGAATGCCCGATGCTTTCGAACTTGATCACGTCCGCCTTGCGGGCGCTGCCCGCGCTCGCCCTGATGGGAGGTCTTTCCGCAACCGCCGCACAAGCACAGACCGCCGAGGGATACTGGCAGGGCGTGCAGAAGGCGGGCGTTCTGCGCTGCGGCGCGGCCGTTGCGCCGCCATACGTCATGCGCGATCCGGCGACGGGCGAATATTCCGGCTTCTTTGCCGATCTCTGCAAGGAATTCGCCGATGTTCTGAAGGTGAAACCCGAATTCGTCGATACGACCTGGGACAATATCGTCGCCGGTCTGCAGGCCGGCAAATGGGACGTGTCGCTGGCGCTCAACCGCACGCCGGCACGCGCCATGGCCGTGCAGTTCTCGATCCCGGCGATGGAGTACCAGATTTCACTCGCCTATAACAAAAACAATCCGAAGATCGCCGCCGGCGCCGCTTCGGTCGCGGATATCGACAAGGCAGGCGTGACGCTTGCCGTCATGTCCGGCACGGCGCAGGACAAAGCCATCTCGGCAGCAGTGAAGAACGCGACGATCATGCGTCTTCCCGGCAATGACGAGACCCGGCTGGCGGTCACCTCGAAGCGCGCCGACATCCTGGTCGACGCCTCCGACACCAACCAGCTTTTCACGCAGTCGAACCCGGACTGGGCGGTTGCACTCAACCCGACGCCGGCGCTCGCCAAGCAGGGCGTCTCCTTCGGCTTGCCGCATCAGCTTTCGGCCGCCGATGTCGAGGTGGTCGACATCTTCCTCGAGGAGAGGGTTGCGACCGGTCACGTCGACGAGTTGATCAAGAAGGCCGTCGACGACGTGCTCAAGGGCGCGAAGTAACCTCGCCAGGCCGGTGCGGGATCGCGCCGGCCCCCTCCAGCTTCGATCACCGGAGATTGGCCATGACCACGTCCTTCAGCCTTCCCCTCGTGAAAATGCAGGCGCTGCACAAAAGCTATGGCAGCGGCGCCATCCAGGTGCTGAAAGGCATCGACATCGAAATGAAGCCCGGCGAGCGCGTCGTCGTCATCGGCCCGAGCGGCGGCGGCAAGAGCACGCTGCTGCGCGTGATGATGGGGCTGGAGCAGATCGACAGCGGCTCGATCAGCTTCGATGGCAAACCCTATATTTCCTCCGACGGCGCGGCCAGGAAGACCCGGATCGACACCGATGTCCGCCGCTCGATCGGCATGGTCTTTCAGCACTACACGCTGTTTCCGCATCTGAACGTCACCCAGAACCTGATCCTGGCGCCCTGCAAGGTGCGTGGAGAAGCCAAGGCGAAGGCCACGGCCCGCGCCCAGGCGCTGCTCGAGCGCTTCGGGCTCGGCGCCAAGGCGAAAGCCTATCCGGCTCAGCTTTCCGGCGGCCAGAAGCAGCGCGTCGCCATCGCCCGCGCGCTGATGCTCGATCCGAAGCTGATGCTGTTCGACGAGGTCACCTCGGCGCTCGATCCGGAACTCGTCAGCGAGGTCGAGCAGGTCATCCTGCAGCTCGCCGCACAGGACATGCCGATGATGATCGTCACCCACGATATGTGGTTCGCCAAGAACATCGCCTCGCGCGTCATCTTCTGCGCCGGCGGCGTGGTCGTCGAGGACGGCCCACCCGAGCAGGTGCTCGC
This sequence comes from Rhizobium sp. R634, assembly GCF_002211305.1. Classification (GTDB taxonomy): domain Bacteria; phylum Pseudomonadota; class Alphaproteobacteria; order Rhizobiales; family Rhizobiaceae; genus Rhizobium. The sequence continues at coordinate 153,880 of NZ_LOKW01000001.1, forward strand.
CGCCCCGCGCGAGGAGCGGACCAAGGAATTCATCGACCGCGTCTTCCACATCAAGCAGTAGGAAGGGCAGGCCATGAACTACACGTTCGATTTCCACGCGGTGACGCTTGCGCCACTCTTGCAGGGCCTGTGGGTTTCGCTGCAGCTGACGGCGGCGGCCAATGTCATCGGCATCGTCTTCGGCTTCGCGCTCGCGCTTCTGATCATGAGCCCCTACCGGCTCGTGCGGCTGCCCTTCATGCTGTTCGTCGAATTCTTCCGCTGCACGCCTGCGATCGTCCAGATCGTCTGGATCTTCTACTGCGTGCCGATGCTGTTCGACGTCTTTCTCGATCCGATAACGATGGGCATCATGGCGCTCGGGCTCAATCTGATGGCTTTCAACGCCGAAGCCTATCGCGCCGCGATCCAGGCGGTGCCGCGCGAGCAGCTCGATGCCGGCATCGCGCTCGGCCTCAATCCGCTGCAGCGGGTGCTCTACATCGTCTTCCCGACGGCCTTCCGCGCCTCGATCCCGGTGCTTCTGACCAACGGAATCGTCATCTTCCAGCAGAGCGCGCTGGTCGCGATCGTGGCGATCCAAGACCTGATGTACCAGGGCAAGACGCTGGCAACGGAGACTTACCGGCCGATCGAGACCTTCACCGTCGTGGCGCTGATCTATTTCGCCGTGTCCTTCCCGATCACCCAGATCGTCGGCCTGCTCGAACGCCGCCGCCAGATCCTCGTCAGCTAGGAGGCCAGCATGATGACGCTCGACTTCTCGATCCTGCTGCGCTTCGAAAACGCGCTGCTGCTCGGCCTCTGGATGACGATCAAGCTGACGCTGATCTGCATCGTGCTCGGATGTTCCCTCGGTTTCCTCGTCGGCCTCGCGAGGTCGTCGCGAAACCTCGCGCTGCGCGCCGTTTCCGGCGCCTATGTCGAATTCTTCCGCGGCACGCCGGTTCTGATCCAGCTCTTCTGGATCTTCTTCTGCCTGCCGCTCCTCCTCGGCGTCGAACTTTCGAACCTGGCTTCAGGCGTCATCGCGCTGACGCTCTATATGGGCGCGATCACCAGCGAGACCTTCCGGGCGAGCCTCAAATCCATCGGCCGCGAGCAACTGGACGCCTGCGTCGCGCTCGGCCTGCCGAACAGGGTCCAGGTCGTCAATGTCGTGCTGCCGCAGGCTGTGCTGCGGGCAATCCCGACGCTGCTGTCGAACTGCGTCAGCCTGTTCAAGGAGAGCGCGCTGGTCTCCGCCGTCGGCATGGCGGACCTGATGTTCGTCGGCCAGAACATCTCGAACAACACGGCCCGCCCCGTCGAAGTGCTGACGGTGGTCGCCCTAATCTACTTCGTCATCGCCTTCCCCCTCACGCGGGCGGTCTCCCTCATCGAGGGACGCATTCTCAAGAAGCTCGCAATCTAAACAGCCGTTCCCAGGACAGGAGACATCTCATGAAACTTTCCGGCGTCATGCCCGCGCTCGTCACTCCCTTCGACGCGAACAACAGGATCGACTTCAAGGCGTTCGAAAAGCTTCTGACGCATCTGCGCGAGGCAGGCGTCACCGGCTGGGTGCCGAACGGCTCGACGGGGGAATATTTCAGCCAGTCCAGGGAAGAGCGCCGCGACGTGCTGCAGTTCGTCAAGGAATTTGCCAGGCCGGGCGAAATCCTGATCGCTGGTACCAACGCACCCGCCACCCGCGAGGTGATCGAGCAGACGGCGATGGCGCGCGATATCGGCTACGACACCGTGCTGCTGGCGCCGCCGTTTTATACCCGCCCGACACAGGTCGAACTCATCAGGCATTATGAAGCCGTGCTCGGCGCCGTCGATGTGAACCTCGTCCTCTATTCCTATCCGGCCAAGGATGGCTCGGACATCAGCTTCGAGCTGATGGATCATTTTGCCGACAATCCGCGCGTCATCGGCATCAAGGAAAGCTCAGGCGTGCTGCAGCGGGCGATCGACATCGCCAGCCGCTATGAGGGCAAGATTCAGCTCGTCAGCGGCTCCGACGATATCGCGCTCGATTTCATGTTCTGGGGCGCGGAAAGCTGGATCTGCGGCCCGTCCAACTGCATGGCCAAGGCCTGCTGCGATCTCGACCGAACCTACAAGTCGGGGGAGCTCGGCAAGGCGCGCGAGATGATGAAGACCCTCTACCGGGCGATGAACATCCTCGAAAGCGGCAAGTTCGTGCAGAAGATCAAATATGGCTGCGAACTTCAGGGCTTGCCCGTCGGGCAGTGCCGCGCGCCGCTCGGTGAGCTGACAGCGGAGGAAAAGGCGGAGTTCCGGGCGGCGATGGAGCCGATCCTCAACTGGTAACCGATAACAGATCCGGGGCAGCCAAGCCGTCTCGAAATCTCTGAAATTGCGAGGTTTCCGTGTCATCCATCGTGGTCGTCGGCGCCGGCATCATCGGCACCACCATCGCCTATGAACTCCAGCGCCGGGGCAACAGCGTCGCCTTGCTCGACAAGGCGCCCCCCGGCACGGGCGCCTCCTATGGCAACATGGCGAGCATCGCCGTCACCGAATTCATGCCTGCTTCGCGGCCCGGCATCTGGGCGCAGATGCCGAAATGGCTGCTCGATCCGGAGGGGCCGGTTCGCATCCGGCCCGGTTACCTGCCGAAGCTGGTGCCCTGGTTCCTGAGGTTCCTCGCCGCCAGTCGCCCCTCAAAATTGAGGGAGCTGGAGGCGGCCGGCGCTACGCTCTGCGGCCGTGTCTACGAAGATCTGGACGCCCTACTCAAGCAGACCGGCCTGACGCACATGCTGACGGCCGAGGGGTGCCTCAGCGTCTATGCCGACGAGGCCGAGTTCCGGGCGGATCGGGAGCACATCGAAATCCTGGAGCGCTTCGGCTTCCGGCATGAAATCCTCGGCAGAAACGCCATCCGCGATCTCGAACCGGCCCTGACGACGAAGATCGGCAAGGCGGTGCTCTTTCCCGACAACCGCTCGATCACCGATCCGTACAGGCTTGTGACCGCGCTTGCCGAAAAGTTCCAGGCGCTCGGCGGCCGGATCGTTCAGGGTGATGTCGTCGGCTTCGAACGAAGCGAGGCCGGCGTCTCGGCTCTGCGCCTGGCGGATGGGCGGAGCCTTGCGGCCGACAAGGTCGTGCTTGCGGCCGGTGCCTTCACCGCCCGGCTTTCCCAGATGCTCGGCGAACACATCCCGCTCGAAACCGAGCGCGGTTACCACACGCAGATCATGGAACCCGGCATTTCGATGCGCCATTCGATCATCTGGCCGGCACGCGCCTTCATGGTCACGCCGACGGCGGGCGGCATCCGCGTCGGTGGCACGGTGGAGATGGCAGGCCTCGACGCTCCGCCGGATTATCGCCGCGCAAAGATCCTGGTGAAACGGGCTCGGGAGGCATTGCCTGATCTGGTGCCCCGTAGCGTGACGGAATGGATGGGGCATCGTCCGGCACTGCCCGACACCGTTCCGGTCATGGGCCCATCAGCCAAGCGCCGCAATGTCTGGTACGCGACGGGCCACGGACATCTCGGTCTCACCTATGCGGCCACAACCGGCCGTCTGATGGCCGATCTCATCACGGGCGTCGAACCGCCCGTGGACATGAAACCCTATCGCGTCGACCGCTTCTAAAAGCGGCCCCGGCGCCAGGAGAAAGGGAGTGAACATGCGAAGCGAACTCTACATTGATGGACAGTGGGTAAAGCCAATAAAGGGCGGCACCTGCATGGTGACGAATCCGGCGACGGAAGAAGTGATCCAGACGATCGGGGCGGCGACGGCCGAGGATGTCGATCTTGCTGTCAAGGCAGCGCGCCGCGCCTTCGACAAGGACGGCTGGCCGAAGCTGACAGGCGCCCAGCGCGCCAAATATCTTCGTGCCATCGCCGAGGGCATCCGCACCCGTCAGGCCGAGATCGCCCGGCTCGAAGTCCTCGACAATGGCAAGCCGTTCCCCGAAGCCGATTGGGATGTCGCCGACGCGGCGGGCTGCTTCGATTTCTATGCGGGTCTTGCCGAACAGCTCGACAACAATCCCGAGGAGGCGATCACGCTTCCCGACGTGCGCTTCACCTCCAAGGCGGTGCGTGAGCCGCTCGGTGTTGCCGGCGCGATCATCCCCTGGAATTATCCTCTGCTGATGGCGGCCTGGAAGGTCGCCCCGGCCTTGGCCGCCGGCTGCACCGTGGTGCTGAAGCCTGCCGAGTTGACATCGCTGACGGCGCTTGAACTGGCTGATGTCGCCGACGAGGCCGGGCTGCCGGCCGGCGTGCTCAATATTTTGACCGGCGCCGGGTCGGTCGCCGGCCAGGCGATCATCGATCACAAGCAAGTGGACAAGCTCGCCTTTACCGGTTCCGGGCCGGTCGGCTCGAAGATCATGGCGGCAGCCGCCCGCGACATCAAGCGCGTCAGTCTCGAGCTCGGCGGCAAGTCCCCCTTCGTCGTCTTCGAGGACGCCGATATCGACAAGGCCGTCGAATGGATCATGTTCGGCATCTTCTGGAACCAGGGCCAGGTCTGCTCGGCGACATCGCGGGTCCTCGTGCAGGAGACGATCTACGAACGGCTGCTTGCCCGGCTCATCGAGGAAACGAAGAAGATCAAGATCGGCAATGGTCTAGACGAGGGCGTGCTCCTCGGGCCGCTGGTTTCCAAGCGTCAGCACGAGCAGGTCGTCGCGGCGATCGAAGCGGCGCGGCAGGCCGGCGCCACGGTTGCCTGCGGCGGCGCGCGGCCCGAAGGGTTCGACAAGGGCTATTATCTCCAGCCGACGGTTCTCACCGACGTTCCGCTCGACAGCGCCGCCTGGGTCGAGGAGATCTTCGGACCTGTCGTCTGCATCCGGCCGTTCAAGACCGAGGAAGAGGCAATCGAACTGGCCAATGATTCCCGCTTCGGCCTCGCCGCCGCTGTCATGTCGAAGGACGACATCAGGGCCGAGCGCGTCGCGGCCGCTTTCCGCGCCGGCATCGTCTGGATCAACTGCTCGCAGCCGACCTTCACCGAAGCGCCCTGGGGCGGCTACAAGGAATCCGGCATCGGCCGCGAGCTCGGCCGCTGGGGCCTCGACAACTATCTCGAAACCAAGCAGATCACCCGCTTCGTCAGCGAGGATCCCTGGGGCTGGTACATCAAGCCGGAGGCGGCCGAATGAACTGGGAGCGCAGCCTCGACCTGCTGCAAGTCCATTGCCAGGGCGAGATCGGCAAGGTCATCGTCGCAGGCGCGCCCGAAATACCGGGCGCGACCATGCTCGACAAGATGAACCACATCAACACGGTGGACGGCAGCCTGCGCCGCTTCGTCACCTTCGAGCCACGCGCCAATGTCGCCATGTCGGTGAACTTGCTGGTCGCGCCGACGCGCGCCGATGCCGATGCCGGCTTCATCGTGCTGCAGGCCGACCGCGCCCATCCGATGTCCGGCAGCAACTGCATCTGCGTGGTGACGGCGCTGCTCGAAAGCGGCCGGGTGCCGATGTCGGAGCCGGAGACGGTCGTTCGCCTGGACACGCCCGCCGGCCTGATCGTGGCGCGAGCCACCTGCCGCGATGGCCGCTGCCTCTCCGTCAGCCTCGACAATGTGCCGAGCTTTGCGGAAGTGCTGGACAAGCAGGTCGAGACGCCGAAATGGGGACGCATCAGGATCGATATCGCCTTCGGTGGCGTCTATTATGCGCTCGTTGATGTCGATCAGCTCGGCCTCGATATCGCGCCTGCCAATGCCCGGCTGCTGGCGGAGGCCGGCATCGAGCTCAAGTCGCTGCTCGCAGGTCAGGTCTCGGTCGCCCATCCCGTTCTGAGCGGCGTCAACGAGATCGCCTATGTGATGTTCCGCGGCCGCGAGGCCGATGGCGCGGTGAGGACCTGCACAACGCTGCAGCCCGGCCGTGTCGACCGCTCGCCCTGCGGCACCGGCAGTTCGGCGAACCTTGCGACGCTCTTTGCCCGCGGCGAGGTTTCCGTCGGCGACGTGAGGACGTCGCGATCGATCATCAGCGGCGAGTTCCTCGCCGAAGCGATCGGCGAGACCGAGGTCGGCGGCCGCCGGGCCGTTCTGCCCCGGATCACCGGCCGGGCTTTCATCTTTGGTCGCGAGCAGCTCCGCGTGTCCAACGACGATCCCTTCGTTTCAGGCTTTGCGCTGTCCGACACCTGGGGTCGCCAGGTCGGTTTACTCAAGTAGGAGCCGCCATGTCTCACCTTCAACCTCTGGCCGGCCAGACCGTTCTCGTCACCGGAGCATCGGGCGGGATCGGCGCGGCGATCGTCGAGCGTCTGTCCACCGAGGGCGCGCGTCCGATCATCCATTACGGGCGCGACAGGCAGCGCGCGGAAGCCTTGCTTCACAAGCTCGGCGGCAACGGGCTGATCGTCCAGGCCGACCTCTCCAGTCCGGACGGCGCCTTCGCGCTCTGGCGCGACGCGCTCGCGGCGGCGGGCCGCGTCCATGCCGTGGTCAACAATGCCGGCATCCGCACCGAGATTTCGATCGATGCCGATCCTTCCGACTGGCGGGCCGCCTGGCAGAAGGAGTTCCAGGTGAATTTCTTCGCCGCGGCGGATCTCTGCAAGGAAGCGCTTGTGCATTTCAAGCAGCATGGCGGCGGACGGATCGTCAACATTGCCAGCCGCGCCGGGCAGCGCGGCTATGCCGCCGACGCCATGCCTTACGGTGCGACGAAGGCGGCGCTCGTCAATCTCACGAAGTCGATTGCGAGGAGTTTCGGGCGCGACGGGGTCGTCGCCGTCTCCATCGCGCCGGGCTGGGTGCGCACCGATATGGCCGAGGATTTCGTCGCCAGGCACGGCAAGGATGCCGCTGTCGCCGACATCCCGATCGGCGAGATGGCCGAGCCGGATGAGATCGCCGAACTGGTGGCCTTCCTGCTTCGCCCTTCGCAGGCATCGGTCAATGGGGCGACCTTCGACGTCAACGGCGGCAGCTATATCAGATAGGGAGATTCGACATGAAGAGGTTCCACGGCAAGGTTGCGGTAGTCACGGGCGGAGGCGGCGGTATCGGCGCTGCCATATCGAAGCGGTTGGCCGATGAAGGCGCTCTGGTGGTGGTGACCGATGCCAATGCGCAGGCCGCGGACGAAGTCGCTTCGCTCATCGAGGCGGCGGGCGGCTCGGCGGTCGCGATTGCGGCCGACATCTCCCGCAAGCCCGATTGCGTCGAGCTCATCGCCAAAGCCTTCGCGATCAAGGGGAGGCTCGACGTGCTCGTCAACAATGCCGGCATCAACCGGCGCGGCAACCTGCTGTCGCTCTCGGATGAAGACTGGCAGCTGAGCTTCGCGGTCAATCTGGATTCGATGTTCCATCTCTGCCGCGCGGTTCTTCCGCATATGATCGCCGCCGGCGGCGGGGCGATCGTCAATACGGCCTCGCAATGGGGGCTTTACCCCGCGCCGAACCACATCGCCTACAACACGACCAAGGCGGCGGTCGCCGCCTTCACCCAGAACCTCGCCCGCGACTATGCGCCCGACAAGGTGCGCGTCAACGCCGTCTGCCCCGGCGAAATTCACACACCGATGCTTGAGGCCGGCGTCAAGCGCTCCGGTCGGACGATCGCCGATCTCGACAAGCTCGTTCCCTATGGCCGCATCGGCAAGCCGGAGGAAGTGGCGGCACTCGTGGCCTTCCTCGCATCGGATGAAGCGGCCTTCATGTGCGGCTCGCTCGTGGAAATCACCGGAGCGCAGGCCGTCGCCTAAAGCGCGACCGGCCTTGAGCAAGGAGATCGTCTACGATATCCCAGGTGGGATCTTCATTCCGGAAGAAGGAGCCTGGGAATGCCTTTCAACACCGCACAGGTGATAAATCTCGGCAAGGCGCCCACGGCCTCGGATGTGATCCTGAAATTCATCCGCGATTCAATCGCCGATGGGTCGCTTGACGAAGGCGAGCCGATCCGCCAGGACGATGTCGCCCGGCTGTTCAACGTCAGCAAGATTCCGGTCCGGGAGGCGCTGAAGCGGCTGGAGGCCGAAGGCCTGGTTGAATTCCACCGCAACAAGGGCGCGATCGTCACCAGCCTCTCCGAGCCGGAGATCGCCCAGATCTTCGAGGTGCGTGCGATCCTGGAAACCAATGCCTTAAAGCTTTCGATCCCCCACATGACGGAAGAGACCTTCAAAGAGGCGCTGGGCTATTGCGACGCGTTCGCGGATGAAACGGATGTCGCGCGGTGGTCGGAGCTGAACTGGCGCTTTCATAGCCGTCTTTATGAGGACGCCCGCCGGCCGTTCCTCATCAATACGATCCGCTCGGTGAACGATCGGCTGGAACGATATCTCCGGGTGCAGCTGACGCTGTCGCACGGCCAGCAGACCGCCGATCGCGAGCATCGGCAAATTCTCGAAGCGTGCCGCAAGCGGGATGAGGAAGCGGCGGCGGAACTGCTCTACGCCCACATCATGAGCGCCTGCCAGTCGCTTCTCCAGCATCTCCCCGCGAAGGCGCCCGGCTGAGCCGTCAGGCGCCCGCGACCCTGGTGACGGCCTCGAAGACCGAGCGCGGCACTTTCAACATTTCCGACGCCGGCCTCGGATGGTCGATGCCGCTGACCCCAGGCACGAACACGCCCCTCTCCTGAAGGCGGCCGGCCTGGCGGCGGGCGCGTTCGATCAGGCCACCGTCAGTGCGCCCCGGCATCATCGCGACGACGGTCAATCCCACGGCGGGGCTGGCGCTCCCCTCCCTGAAGGACGGCGTGTCCAATGACCAGGGGCCGCCGGAGAGGCCTGCCGACAGCATTTCCACCATCAGCGCCACGTTGGCGCCCTTGCGCCCGCCGAAGGGAAGCAGCGCTCCGCCAAGCGCTTTCGCCGCATCCTGGGTGTCCTTGCCGGCTTCGTCGACGGCCCATCCTTCCGGGATGCTGCGCCCTTCAGCCGCGGCTGCGACGATGTTGACGTAAGCCGTCGCGCTCGACGCCTGGTCGATGACAACAGGCAGCGAGCCTTCTCCCAGCGGAAAGGCAAAGGCCATCGGGTTGGTGCTGTAGACGGCGGGCCCGCCCGCCTTGGCGACCACCATGGCATTGGCATTGGTGGCGGCGAGGCCGACGATCCCTTCGCCGGCAAGCCTGCGGACGTAGTAACCCAGTTCGCCGGCCGTATAGCTGTTGGTCTGCGTGAAGATCGCAACGCCGAAGGTGCGCGCCGCCTCGACCAACTGGTCGAAGGCAAGGTCGAAGCCGAGCTGGGCGATGCCCCCGTCGGCATCGGCGACGAAGAAGGCGGGGTAGGGGCGTTCGCAGCTCGGCACGGGATCGCAGTTGATGCGGCCCTCGCGGAAGCTGTCGAGGTAATCGACCATATGCGGAAGACCGAGTGCCGCAGGACCATAGAGCATGGCGGACAATGTGGCGTCGACGAGCGAGCGGGCGGTGGCTTCCCCGGCACCCGCTGCCAGGCAGGCCCGCATCGCCAAAGACTCGGCTTGCGCCCGCTCGAGTAGGATCTCATCCGTCATCGCAAATCTCCAATCCTGTGTTTCCCTGGCCGCCGTGGCTTCGACGCTTCCGGTAAAAATGTACATCTATGTTCATAAACATGACTCTCGTGATTGACAAGCCTGTGACTTCGTATAAATAATATCGTATACGAAATTTCTACAAATGGCGCAGCCGAACCCCAGAGGAGAATGGTCATGGGATTCAAAAGAACGATCCACGCGGTCGATACTCACGCAGGCACGCCGATGCGCGTGATCACGGGCGGCGTGCCGCATATTCCCGGCAATTCCGTCTATGAGAAGATGAAATGGCTGGAGACGAATGACGATCAGCTGCGCAAGCTGATGCTGCGCGAGCCGCGCGGCTACCCCGCCCATTGCTGCAACATCATCGTGCCGCCCTGTCATCCGGAGGCCGATGCCGGCTATGTCATCATGGAGCAGGTCGAATATCCGATGATGTCCGGCGGCAACACCATCTCGGTGGTGACGGTTCTCCTGGAAATGGGAATGCTGCCGATGAAGGAGCCGGTCACCGAGCTGGTTCTCGAGGCGCCGGCGGGCCTCATCCGCGTGAAGGCGGAATGCAGCAACGGCAAGGTCAAGAACGTGACCTTCAAGAACGTGCCGGCATTCGCCGCTCATCTCGATGCCGTCATCGATGTGCCGCATCTCGGCAAGGTCACCGTCGATGTCGGCTGGGGCGGCATGTTCTATGTCATCGCCGACGTCCGTCAGTTCAAGGGTCTCGAACTGATCCCGGCGCACGGGCGCGAGATCGCGCGCGTGTCCGCGATGATCCGGCAGGCGGCCATCGAGCAATTGCCGGTCGCCCATCCGCATTATCCCGGCGTCGGCATCACGATCTCGCAGCTGTCGGGACCGACCGACGATCCGAATGCCGACTGGAAGAATACGGTGACGATGGCGACCGGCGATCTCTCCTGGGACGATCCGGCGACCTGGACGGGCGCGCTCGACCGCTGCCCCTGCGGCACCGGCACCTGCGCGAAGATGGCCGTTCTGCATGCCAAGGGCGAACTGCCGCTCCATCAGGATTTCCGGCATCAGGGGATTCTCGGCAATGTCTACACCGGCAGGCTGGTCGAGGAAGCAAGGATCGGCGACAAGGCCGCCGTCGTTCCCACACTGACCGGCACCAGCTGGATCTCCGGCCTGAACACGCTCGTTCTGGACAATGACGATCCTTTCACCGAGGGCTTCATGCCCGGCGATATCTGGGCCTGACGAAGGGCAGAGCGCGGCATCGCCTGTGGCGACGATCCTGCTTCCGTTTCGGAATTCGAATGTTTACAAGGCTGAGCCATGAACATTCGACCGAACGGAAGGCTTCATGAAGCTCATGCGTCGCACGCTCCTCGGCTCCCTATGGGCGATGATCGGCTGGACGCCGTCCCTCGCCACGGAAACCAGCCCTGATACTAAGGAGGAAACGACGACGCGGGAGGAGGCGTCGTCGGTGAAGCCAAGGCATGTCCTCTGTTTCCTCGGCAGGGATAGCGATCTCAGCCGCTTGTCCGAGGCGGCGTCGCAGGCGATCGGCGATTTCGCCGCCGGCTTCAGCGTCGATGAGGATTATTCTCAGGGCGAGCCGGACGACAGAATGAGCCGGTCCTTCGACGTATGCTGGGATCGGGTTGAACCCGATGCGTGGAGCGCGGCCGACGAGCAGGCCGTCGCCGATCATCAATCCGTTCTCTACGTCCTCGGGCCGAGCATGGAGCAGGCGGAGACGGTGAAGGTTTCGATGGTGGCGCTCCGCCTCATCGAACGGATGATCGATGTGGGCGCGGTTGCCGTAAAAGGCGAAAGCGCCGGCATCGCGCATGGGCTCGATCGGTGGCGGGCGCTGATCCGACAAGGGGCCGAAGCGCAGAAGGCGGGCGACCCCCTCGCCGAGCAGCGCATCGGCCGTCTGGCCTTCGCCAAGCGGCCGCTCTCGGCACTGGGATATCTGGAAAGCGTCGGCTTCCATCTCGTCGGACTGCCGGAGGTCTATGTGTCTGACACGGCAGGCAGCGAAAGACAGATCGTCGCCATCATGGACACGGTTGCCGACGAGATCGCCGGCCAAGGCCTCGAAGCCACTCTAAAAGCGCGCGGGGCTAGCCTCTCCTTCAAGTCCACCTATGAAATGGACGAGTTCAAGTTCAATCCCTACGGTACCGTCAAGCTCGCCGGGTGAGGCTCGCGGCTTAGTATAGGCTGGAGTGATATCGCCGCTGCAGCGTCTCGCTCATATACCGCCGCTCAATCGTTCTGCTGTTCCAGGGTCTTGGCGAGTTCTTCGTAATGGCGGGCAGATCCCGCATTCTTCTCGGCGGCATATTTGGCGCCGACCATCCGCGCCGCCTCGGCCGCGATGCGAAAGGCGTCTATCCTCTCCTGCGGGTCGGGATCGGCTTGTCCGCCGATGTCGCCGTCGCTGAAGCTGCCGGCCCTGTATCCGTCGGTCAGATCGACGACGCCTATCTCGGGAATCCCGTCCTTCATCCGGCCGAAGAAGGCAGCCCCCGCCTTGTCGCCGTCGCGCCGGCGCAGCATGCCTTCACCCGACGCCTTTCCGTCGACGCATGCGCCGATCCAGAAGGTTGGTCCTGTTGTCAGGGAGGCCGGCGCCACGAAGCTGCAATGGCTGGCCGGGTCCTGCGACCAGTGAAGATCGGCTTGCGCCGCCCTTGAAGGCGCATGGAAACTCACGATCGCGGCCAGCACGATCGGCGCGATGGCAGGCAGTTTCCGTATGGCGCGGCAAGCTTTTCCTACCGTCATTTCACGTCCTTCATAGTCACGATGATGCATTGCGATTCCCTGGAAAAGCCGATCCGCCAAATGGCCGAAGCAATGCACCATTGTCGCGCCGGCGACAACGGTCAGAATGTCACCGAGCCTGCGGCTCAATTGTATTTGATCGTGTCGCTGACCCTAGGGCGATTGAAGAAATGATGGTCGAAGCCGTAGCCGTTCTGTCCGGTGAAATTCGAAAAGAACGCCGAAACCGGTGTCGTCAACGTGTATTCCACGCGGGTCAGCACCACCTGCACGCCGGTTTCCTGTATCTTTTTCGGTATGTCGATGGCGCTTGCCGTGCCGGAAGCGAGCGACGAGGTGTTGAATGCGGCCGACCAGTTGACGGTCGCCTTGCCGCTATTGTCGACATCGTTGACCGTGACCGTGATCGTCAGCCCGGTGGTGTCATAGGGCTGCAGGATGAAGCTCGCGCCGGAGAGAAGCTTGGTGACGTCGGTCTTCGTCCAGGTGCTCTGCTGGGCGATCATATCGCCTGTGCTGGACGCGATCTCGTCTATCTTGCGGCTGACGGTGAGGGCATGGCCGAGATCGACGGTGCCGAACAGCAGCATAATGAGGATCGGCAGCACCAGTGCGAATTCGACGCCTGAAGCGGCCGTACGGTCGGGTGCGAGCCGGCGGATGCGGGAATCGACGCAGGTGAGAAGAGCAAGGCTCGGTTTCATGATCATGTCAGAAGGGCTCGTTGCGGAACAGAGCGGACGATCCGAGGAGATAGCGGCCGTCGGAAAGCTTGGCGCTCGACAGGCTGAAGAAATTGACGGTGGCTTCCCAGGGCAGGAATGCCTGCACCAGGATGTAGTCGCTGCCCTTGCCGATATCGTAGGTCTCGGTGACGGCGAGCTTGCCGCTATTGTTGATGGGATCGGTGCTGGCGGCGGACGACAGGTCGGAAAGCACGCTGACCTTGACGACGAGACCGCTGGAACAGCTGAAAGCGAGAAACATGTCGTCGCAGATCTTGGCCTTGAAGCTGTTCAATGTGATCTTTGATGACGCGACCTCGCCGGTGCGGATCATCCGGGAGATCTTGTGAACCGAAGCGTCGAGCGAGGAGTTGACGAAGAACATCAGCGACACTTCGATGATGCCGAATATCATGATGAAGAGCGGCAAGGCGAGGATCGCAAACTCGATCGCGGCCACCCCCTTGCGATCGCCGAGCAGGCGGCGAAACGGCGCAAAGCGTTTTCTTTCGGTCATTGGGTCAACCGGACGGAAGAGAGATACTGGGTGAAGAGCGTCGACAGACCGGCTGTGATCTCCGACGACAACGATGCCGAGATGAACAGGCTCTTCGATGATGCGCAGCCGGCAAGCGCATAGGGGATGTAATCGCGTCTCGTAATGCTGCTCGAAACGCCGCTGTCCATGGTGCCGCCCCACGTGTTCTTCCAGTTGGCGCTGGCCATGGTCGAGCCGACGGTCGCGTTATAGCCCCAGTCCGAGGTGATCGGCAGATATTCGGTATAGAGCACCGCCATCGTGTTGGATTGGTTCTTGAGATAGCCGCACCATTCGGGATTGAGCGGCGCCACCTTGTTCCAGTATGCCCCGTACGTCCTGTTCTTGTTTACGCCGTCGGTTACCCATTCGCGTTGCGACTGCACGCCGTCCGTCAGCAGCAGAACCAGCTTGAGCGGCGAGCCTGAGGAAGTTCCATCCCCTCCGGCACCGACTTTCTGCTTGAGCGTCGCAAGCGATACATCGAAATAGGTGGCGGCCTTCGAGGTCGCGCTGGTAAGGCCGTAGCTCGCGTCAGCCAGGCGGGTGCGCGCCGTATCCGTGCTCAGCGTCGGGGTCAGAACTTCGGTGAGCGTATCTCCGAGGCTATAGAGCCCGATCTTGATCCGTTCATGATTGGCGTCGGATTCGTCGATCATGTCGAGCACTTCGCGCACGGCGTCGCCGGCGACGTCGGCACGCAGCTTTATCTTCTTTTCCGAGCTGTATTCGTAGTTGTTGGCATATGTCTTCTTGCCGATGGTGTGCGCGTCGCCGGTGTGGCAGGCGAACTGGCATTTGATGCCGGCATACATCGTCGCCTGGCCCGATGTCGTTGCCGCCAGCAGCATCGAGGGCGAGGTGTCGATGACGATATAGACGTTGAGATAGGAGGTGGCCGGCCCCTTGACGGCGCTCGCCACGCTGACATCGACGGTATCGATGTTGGCGATCTTCATGAAGGTTGTGGGAACGGTGCCGCTCGCCGTCGCCGTGATGTTGTGATTGGCGGTATCGATGTCGATTTCACCGAGCGTGTAGCTGTTGTCCACCTGCGAGTGGAACCAGTCGGAAACCTTCGTCTTGAGGGCGTCGGTGTCCTCGGCGTTGTTGATCTGCTTGACCGCGGCGATCAGTGCCGCGTCAAGGTCGCTCTGCATTCGCTGCCGGACATTGTAGCTGCGAATGTAGTCGAAGCTCGCGCCGACCGCGACGAGCATCGGCACGAGGCTGAGGGCGACGATGATCGCGACGTTGCCGCCCCTCGCCCTTCCGAGGCCGCGAAGGGCGCTTGCAATTCGATCACGTGAGGATGAAAGGGCCGACTTCAAAAAACACCGTTGCGCAAAAGAAAAAATAGCAAAAGCAAGATGTATCCGGAAAACTTGAGGGTTTGTTAATTTCCCCGGATCCCTGGGAAACCAGGCTGCGAACCCGTTGTTTGCTGCGCGTTTCGGACATGTCTGCGACTTTTGGATATTCGCGCATCGCCGCACCTGCGCGCCGAGCTTGCCCTCAGCGCTGCATCAGCAGGTCGTGCAGGCGTTTTTGAACGTCTTGCGAAGACATGGTCCTGTCGTTGAAAAAGTCGCCCACCACGGCAATCCAGCCCTCCGACATCTGGGTCGGCATCGCCTGGGACTGGGCGCTGACTTCGCCCTTCCTGGCCTTGATCATCTCCAGGCCGAGCTTGCCGCAGCGATCGAGCCCGGCTGGATCGACGTCGGTGCGCACCGGCAGCGATCCCTTGATCCGGCTGAACGCCACCTGATTGTCGCGATCGAGCACCATGCGGGCGAAAGCCTGCTGCGCCTGCGTCGCGCCGTCGCGATTGGTAAGCGGGAAGGCAAAGGCATCGACCACCATGAAATAGGCGATCGAGGTGCCGGGAACGAGGCTGCAATCGAAGTCCTTGTCGGCGCTGTAGCCGCGCGCCGCAAGCTCGCCCTTGGCCCAGTCGCCCATGAACTGCATGCCGGCCGTGCCCTGGCCGACCGCCGCCGTAGCATCGGCCCAGGTCTTGTCCTTGCGCTGCTCGAAAGGTTCGACATAGTCGGACAGGCGCAGCAGCATGTCCAGGGCTTCGATCATGCGCGGATCCTGCACCAGCGCGGCATCGCCGCTTATCATACGGGCGTAACCTTCCGGACCGAACTTGTGATAGACGATGTCGTTGAAGATGAGCGACACCTCCCACCGCTTGCCGCCCAGCGCGATCGGCACGCGTCCCGTCGCCTTGATCTTTTCGGCCGCCTCAAAGATCTCGTCCCAGGACTGCGGCGTCTTCACGCCCGCTTCGGCAAATGCCGCCGTGCTCGTCCAGAGCCAGTTTTCGGCGTGGATGTTGGTCGGAGCGAAGTAGACCCTTCCCTTGTAGGAGATGCGGTCGAGAACCGTCGCGGGAATGACGTCCCGCCAGTGATCCGCCTCGGCGACATCGTCGATATCCTGCACGATGCCCATCTCCGGCAGTTCGCGCGATCCCTCGTTCGCATTCCATTGCATGACCGCCGGCGCGTATCCGTTGGCGATGCGATCGCTCACCGCGCGCTGGACGGCGACCTTGTTTTCCGCCGGCATGTCGGCCCACTGGTTGCCGGCGGCCGCCCAGGCCTTGCGGAAGACGTCGAGCGCGGCAGACTCGCTTTTCGACACCCAGAAATGCGCGACATCGACTGCCATGCCTTGTTCCGCAGAAGCTGATGCCGCAGGAGCCGTGGCCGCCAAAGCCGCGGCAAGCCATGCAAGTTTGATTTTCCGTTTCATGTCTTGCCCTCTTTTGATTGATTGATCCCGCTCCCCGCTCAGGAGACGGCATCAGCCCGCAACTTTCTTGACCGCCCCGCTACTTCCCGCGCCGCCGGACGGCGCAGCAATCGTTCGGTCGCCACCGAAGCCGGTTCCGGCTTGGCGAATAGATAACCCTGGCCGGTCTCGCAGCCGGCGTTCAGAAGGAAGCCGCGCTGCACCTCTTCTTCGATGCCTTCCGCGACGCAGCGTTTGCCGAGGTTGCGGGCGAGGTCGATGATCGCCCTGATGATCTGCTCCGAGCGAACGTCCTTGCCGATTTCGGCAACGAAGCTGCGGTCGATCTTGAGCTCGTCGAAGGGGAAGTCGCGCAGATGCACGAGCGAGGCGAAGCCGGTGCCGAAATCGTCGAGCGAGACGGAGACCCCATGCTCGCGGAACCGCGAGATGGTTTCGGCGATCTGGTTGGCGCCGCGGTTGAGAAACACGTCTTCCGTGACCTCGATGGCGAAATTGCGCCAGTCGAGCCGGTTCGCCTTGACCGCCGCAGCGATGAGATCATAGCCGTCATGGCTGACCAGCAGGGCTTCCGGCAGATTGATGGCGACCGAACCGGCGGCGAGCCCCGCCGCCTTCCATGCCCTGAGATCGCGCGCGACCGTATTGACGATGCAGCGCGTCATGCTTTGGATCAGATGCCCCTCCATCAGCGGCAGGAAACGGCCGGGCGGCAGTATGCCGAGCTGCGGGTGGCGCCAGCGCACCAGCGCCTCGAAGCCGAGATGCCTGCCCGTCTGCAGGTCGACCTTCTGCTGGTAGTAGACGACGAACTCGTCACGGTCGGCGGCGAAGGCGAGGGCTGCGGCAAGCTGGTTCTGTTCCAGGCGCTGAGCGAGGGATGCTTCGTCGAAGATGACGGCCGTGTTGCGCTTGGCCTTGGCGGCATAGAGCGCCACGTCGGCGATGCGCATGAGGGTCGTCTCGTCGGCGGCGTGGCCGGGAACGACGGCACCGCCGACGCTTGCCGAGACCGGCAGCAGCCGGCCCTCGAAATGACACTCCGCCGCGATCGCGGCAACGGCGCGCGCGGCAATGCCCTCCAGCGTCGCGGCGTCCGAAATGCCGGGAAGCAGAGCGGCAAACTCGTCGCCGCCGAGCCGGGCGACGACATCGCCGGCGCGGAAGGTCTTCTGCAATGCGGTCGCGACATGGCTGAGGACGGCATCGCCGGCTGGATGGCCGAAACTGTCGTTGGTGGCCTTGAAGTAATCGAGATCGACCAGCAGCATCGAAAAGCCTGCGCCCGTCCGATCGAGGGAGGCGAACAGCCCGTTCAACGCGTCATTGAACGAGGAGCGGTTGCCGAGGCCCGTCAGCGTGTCCGTATGCGCGAGATGGGTGAGCTTGATTTCGAAATCGAGCGTCCGGCGGTGCTCGGTGCGCAGCTTTACCAGCAGCGGTATGAAGAGGATGAGCGTTGCCAGAATGAGCGTGGCCGCGGTCAGGCTGAGAAGCACGGCGCTGATGAGGCGGGTATGATCGATGCTCACGTCGCTTCTGTCATGCGCGCTGTCGATCAAGGCGCTGAACTGACGCATCAGCATGCTGTCGGAGGAAACGGCGAAGTCGATCGGTCCCCAGAAGCTGTAACGCTCCCGCCGCTCCTGCAATTTCGCCGAGACGACGCGTTCGGCTCTCTGAAGGAAATCCTCCAGCCGTCCGTCGAGTTCGAGCCGCAGTTTCTCGGCCGCCGGGTCCGGCCCGTTGAGCCGCTGGAGGAGGTTCGCCTCGACCCTGTCGTTCAGGTCGTTCAGATCGACGCTCATGGCGCGGATCTCACCGATCGCCTTTTGAACGTCCTCGACCATCGGCCGGATGATGTATTCCGGCATATTCGGATCGGTCGAGGCGCGCATGACCGCCCGCGTCTGGTTGGCAAGCTGCTGGAAGCGGATGAACTGGCGCCCGGTGAGATAGCTGATGTCCTGTTGCAGCGTATGGCGATCGAGGGCCATCTTGACCGTGAGGAAGGTCGCGCCGATCAGAACCGTCATGACGACGACGGCCGCGACGTAGTGCCGCCCGATGGAGCGAATATATTTCGCCACGGAGGAATGGGACTCGCCGGACGGCGCCGTATCTTCGATATCTGATCCAATCACCATTCACGCCCCGTCAGGAAGGATAGCCGGCCGAGCTGCTTTCGGCCTCAGCGCCGTTGAACTCGTTCTTGAGATTGTTCTGCCTCCAACAGGCAGGCTTCGAGCCAAACGCCTTGGCGCCGGACGGTTGCGTCACGATGATTTACCTGGAGATCGGCCGTCATGGCCCTGGTCCGCGCGCCGGGCACTGGCACGCGGGAAATGTGGAACCGCGCCGCCGATGGGCGCCGTTCCTGGCGTTTGCCGCCGGCTGCAGCGCTGCCGCGGGAGCTCTTGAAACCGCGGCAGCGCGCGCCTTCGCTCGAGGCGCTTGCCGCGAGCAAATGCAGGCGCAAGTCTGCGCCTCACGAATGTCAAATGACAGGAATGTTCCGCTCTTTCAGCGCCGGCGCCACCGCGCCGCGCCGTTAAGAGTTGCCGTCATGCGGATCCTGAATTGTCGACCATTTTTCCTCCCCCTTCGGCCTGTGCCGTCTTCCCTGACGCACGGCGCGGATTCTGGCTCGTCCGCAATCCGTCGTCATGGCGGAGAAGTTCAAGCAGCACCTCATTGATGATCAAACTGCGGAAGGTCTGGTTTCAGAAGCGTAAATGCTTCTGCTGAAAAGGCAATGAAACCAGCTTCTTGCAGGAAATCGGATATGAAAGCGTCGTGATTTGGCTATCGGGTTCGGATTTCGGATAAAAATCTGTCCCGCTTCGAAATTGCTTGCGCACCGGCCTCGCGTTCAGGCCGTCCGGCCGATGCGCCCAGGCGATTGCCGCAGCGAAAACCGGGCGATGGCGGCGGTTTTGCCGGCGGGACTATCCACTTTGCGCGCGGACGATCCGTATCGCGCGCCGAAAATTGCACCACCTCCGCAGACAGAGCGATCTCTTAATTTTCTGACCGCAGTGTTTCGGTCGAGCGATGTGCTCGATTGCAGCGGACCCGCGCCCCTCAAATGACTTGGGCGGCTTCTTGGAAGAATACTCGGCCGGGTGGATGACGCATCCGGTTGTTGCTCATGGTGAGTAAACTCATGACGAAGCCGTCGTCCCAATCGTCTCGGCCGCCTGCCCGCTTTATGGAGAAGCACGGCGGCGAGGGAAAAGGAGCCGAGCATCAGGACGCCGCAATCGACCGGGAAGCGCTTCTCGATGCGCTGCTGGGGCCGTTTCCCCTTCCGGTGTTCTACAAGAATCCGCATGGCCGTTATATCGGCTGCAACAAGGCGTTCGAAGATTTCTGCGGCCATGGGCGCGAAGAGATCATCGGGAAAACGGATTTCGATCTCAACTCGAAGCATCTGGCTGAACTCTATCTGATCGAGAACGAAACCCTCCTCGAAAGAGGCGGAGCCCAGTATTCCGAAAGAAAGATGATCACCGCAGACGGCGCGGTGCGGGATGTCGTCTGGAACAAGGCAGTGCTCTCAGGCGAAAACGGCAATCCGGCCGGGCTGATCGGCGCCGTCGTCGACATTACCGAACGCAAGCAGGCCGAGCGCGAGCTGAAGAAGGCGCTCGAATTCGCAGAAGGCATCCTCACCGCCATACCGGATGTCCTGTTCGAAGCGGATGAGGAGGGCCGTTATCTCCAGGTCTGGACGCGAAATCCCGAACTGCTCGCCCAGCAGAGGGAGATGCTGCTCGGCAAGACGGTCAACGATGTGCTTGCAGTCGATCAGGCGGCCATCGCGATGGAGGCTCTCCGCACGGCTGGCCGGGACGGAGTAGCCTACGGCCGATGCATCCGCATCGCCTTGCCGAATGGCGAAACGAGGTGGTTCGAGCTCTCCGTGGCCAGACGGCCGAGCGCCGATCCCACAGCCGCGACCACTTTGCTGGCATTCTCGCGAGATATCACCGAGCGAAAACAGGCTGAAGACGCCATCAATTCGGTGCGGACGCAGTTGCTGAGCGTGCTCCAGACCATGCCCGACATGATCTGGGTCAAGGACATGAATGGCGCCTACCTGCTGTGCAACCACACTTTCGAGCGGCTGACCGGGCTGGCGGAAGCCGAGGTCGTCGGAAAGACGGATTTCGAGCTGTTCGATATGGAAAGGGCCCGATTCTTTCAGGAGTCGGACAAAGCGGCGATCAAGGCCGGCGAATGCATCCTCAGTGACGAGGAATGGGTTGTTTCGCAGGAGAGCGGCCAATCCATTCTGCTGGAAACGCGTAAAGTTCCGGTCACGGATGCGGCGGGAGAAATCGTCGGCGTTCTCGGCGTGGCGCGTGATGTGACGGAGTTGAACGCTTCGCGCCAGAAAATCCACCAGATGGCTTTTTACGATCCGCTGACCTCGCTGCCGAACCGCTCGCTGTTCAACGATCGGCTGCGGCAGATGATCACCTCGGCCGGATCGCGCGGTCAACGAGCCGGCGTGATGCTGATCGATATCGACCACTTCAAGGTCGTCAACGATACGATGGGCCATCCCGTCGGCGACGAATTGCTCTGTCAGGCGGCTGCCCGTCTCAATGCCAGCGTCCGCGACTACGATACCGTCGCCCGTCTCGGCGGCGACGAGTTCGCCATCCTGCTGCCGGATCTCAGGCAAGGCGATGATCTCGGCCGCATCGCCGGCAGCATTCTGGAAAAGTTCAAGGGCGGCTTCCTGCTTGATGGCAAGGAGGTCTTCATCTCCTGCAGCGTCGGCATCGCGCTCTATCCCGGCGACAGCGCCGACGCCAACGATCTGGTGAAATATGCGGACTCGGCGATGTATCTCGCCAAGCGCTCGGGGCGAAATAATTTTCGCTTCTATTCCAAGGATCTGACGGCGAGCGCCGAGGAGCGCATGCGGCTGGAATCGGAATTGCGCCGCGCCATCGAGCGCGAAGAGCTGGAGCTGCACTACCAGCCGAAGGTGCTTCTGGACAGCGGCACAATGGTCGGCTCAGAGGCACTGCTGCGATGGCGTCACGCCGAGATGGGCATGATCCCTCCCGACCGGTTCATTCCGGTCGCCGAAGATACCGGGCTGATCGTCGAACTCGGGCGATGGGTGCTGCGCGAGGCCTGCCAGACCGCCGTGGAATTGAACACCGACAGCCGGGCCCCGCACAAGGTGGCGGTCAACCTGTCGGTCAAACAGTTCCAGTCCGCCGGGCTGGTGAAGTCGATCGCCGAGATTCTCGACGTGACCGGCTGCCGCGCCGAATGGATCGAAATCGAAATCACCGAAAGTCTTCTCCTGGATCAGAAGGACGAGACGCTGCAGACACTCTCCGAACTTCGCGACATGGGATTTTCGATCGCCATCGACGATTTCGGCACCGGCTATTCGGCGCTGAACTATTTGGCGCGCTTTCCGATCGACACGCTGAAGATCGACCGGTCGTTCATCAACAGCGCCGACCGGCGCAACGAGGAACTCGTCAAGGCGATCCTCTCCATCGCCCGCTGTCTGGGGCAGAATGTCGTTGCGGAAGGCGTCGAAACCGCCGAGCAGGCGGCCTTCCTTGCCGCCAACGGATGCGGCTCCGCGCAAGGCTTCCTCTACAGCAGAGCCGTGCCGAAAGCGGAGATCATCGCGCTGCGGCTGCGCTCTCCGGCCGGCGGCTCCAGCGCAGGCGAGATGTGGCCTCGCGGGTGAGCGCGTCTGATGAAGGATCGCCGACAGTCCTGCAGCTTTCGATTGCGCTATCCGATTGTCGCAGCTCTGTCCACATGGCGCAGCAAAGCCGCAAAGTGAGCTGCGAGGCGCCCCAAAGTAGGGTTTTGTTAAGGCTGATCCGGCGTTTACTGCTCTATGAACACGAAGCAACTCATTGAAATGAATGGCGAACTGTTCCGGTTGTCCGGCGATGAAGCACGCCGCAGCCCATGCGCAATCGGACCTGGAGACATGAGCGTTTCCTGTCCTTCAGAATACGAAATAATGAAATGCACATTGCCGAAATCATTCCCTTTCCCCATCAGCTTTCCAACATCTCGGTAGACGCTTGCGAGCCGCAGGCCGTGGGTGG
Organism: Rhizobium sp. R634; assembly: GCF_002211305.1. GTDB lineage: Bacteria > Pseudomonadota > Alphaproteobacteria > Rhizobiales > Rhizobiaceae > Rhizobium. The sequence continues at coordinate 176,266 of NZ_LOKW01000001.1, forward strand.
GCCGTCCGCCGCCACGGATACCGATATTGATCAGATGCTTCAGGCGCGCGCCCGGATCCGCAAGGTTCTGGACGAACTCGACAGGCTGAACGGCGAGTTGAGCCAATTGATCGTTGAAGGCTGATAGAGCAGACGATCGCCGGCGGGATCTTCACCGGTCCCGCCACCTGACTTCACTGAGGCGATTTTTCCGCAAGGCGGAGCGGAATCAAAGCAGTGGTCAAAGCTGAGCTCCTCGATCGATATCGCGCTGTCGATGGCCGTCGCGCCAGATATGACGCTGAGTTCTCGTCAGGAGATGGAAGAGGTGGACAGCGCCGATGACTGCCGGGCGGCGAGCGCCCACCTGACGCTCGCCTAAGAAAGCGTCGGATCTCGATCCGTCCGGGTTTAGGTCTTCGATCCAGCACTTCACGAAACGAACGGTGGCGCAGCCCAGTTTGGGTGGCGGCATGCGCTCGTCCATCACTGTTTCCCAGCGGATTCACCTGCCGCATGACAGGTCTTCGTCCTGTCGCCGAATTTCCCGTATTTACTTTTATAATTATATAATGCAAATTTGCCACGTCCGGCTCAGAGGTGAGCCCCGCGATGCGAGGAGGAAAATCGCGATGCGCAATTTCATGAAATACGGTTTGATGGCTGCGATGATCGGCACCGCGCTGAGCGTCGGAAGCATCTCCGCGACCGCCCAGGATCTCGAACTGACCATCACGGCGCCTGCCGGCGCAGGCGGCGGCTGGGATTCCGCCTCCCGCTCGCTGCAGGAAGCCATGATGGCGAGCGGCAATACGAAGAGCGTGCAGGTGGTCAATGTTCCCGGCGCCGGAGGCACGGTCGGGCTTGCCCAGTTCATCGGAACGGCCAAGGGTTCGCCCAACCAGCTTCTCGTCGCCGGCATCACCCTCGTCGGCGCCAGCATTTCCAACAAGTCGCCGGTCGACCTGACGCAGGTGACGCCGCTTGCGCGCCTGACCGGCGATCCGCTCGTGATCGTCGTCCCGAAGGATTCGCCCATCAAGTCGATCGACGATCTGCTGGCCGCCATCAAGGCCGATGTCGCCAAGACCATCTGGGTCGGCGGATCGGCGGGCGGCGCCGACCACATCCTGGCGGCGCTCGTCACCAAGGCGGCCGGCGCGGATCCGGCCAAGATCAACTATGTCGCCTATTCCGGCGGCGGCGAATCCCTTGCGGCCATGTTGGGCGACCAGGCGACGGCCGGTGTGTCGGGCTATGGCGAATGGGAAGGCCAGATCAAGTCGGGCGATCTCAGGGCGCTGGCCATTTCCTATCCTGAGCCGATCGAAGGCATCGAAGCCAAGCCGCTCAAGGCGCAGGGCCTCGATATCGAGCTGGTGAACTGGCGCGGCATCTTCGCCGGCCCGGGTGTTGAGGGCGCCGATCTCGACGCGCTAAAGGCGGCCGTCGATAAGACGGTCAAGTCGGAGCAGTGGAAGGCGATCCTGAAGGCGCGCGGCTGGTCCGACTATTACGCTCCCTCCGACGAGTTCAAGAGCTTCATCGCCTCCGAGACCGACCGCGTCAGGACGATCCTGACCTCGATCGGGCTTGCCGACTGACGTGACGGCGACGGGGAGGGGCTGGCTCCTCCCTTTCGCGGCGAGGAAACCATGACCCCCAAGACAATCCACTCTCCGAACCGTCCTCCGGTGGTGACCGCCGTCGTCCTGTTTGCGATCGCGGCCATCACCTATTGGGACGCCAGCCATATGACCGCCCGTGCGGCCTACGGGATGAGCGCCAGCGCTGCGTGGTACTTCGTCGCTCTCCTCTTCGCCGTTCTCGGCATCGGGCATCTGTTGTCAGCCTTCAAGCCCTCTGATGTCGAGGTCGAGACTGCCGACTGGAAGGCTGTCGCCTGGGTCGGCCTGGCGCTCTGCGGCCTGATCGGCTCCATTTGGCTCGGGGCGGGTTTCATCATCGGTTCGACCTTGCTTTTTGCCCTGACTGCCCGCGCCTTCGGCCGTAGGGCCTTTCTGGCGGATCTCTGTCTTGGGGCCGGAATCGGGCTCGTCGTTTTCCTGCTGTTCAACAAGCTTCTGACGCTCGCCTTGCCGCAAGGCCTGCTCGAGCGGCTTTTCTGAGGGGCGCCCGATGGATTCCATTTCCTTTCTCATCGACGGCTTTGCGCTCGCGATCCAGCCTGCAAACCTGATCTATGCGGCGATCGGCGTGATGATCGGCACGGCCGTCGGCGTCCTGCCCGGCATCGGCCCGGCGCTTACCGTGGCGCTGCTCCTGCCCGTGACCTTCAAGCTCGATCCCGGCGGTTCGATCATCATGTTCGCCGGCATCTATTACGGTGGCATGTATGGCGGCTCGACCACGGCGATCCTCTTGAACACGCCGGGCGAAAGTGCGTCCGTGGTGACCGCGCTCGAAGGCAACAAGATGGCCCGTTCCGGCCGGGGCGGCCCGGCGCTGGCGACCGCCGCCATAGGCTCCTTCGTCGCGGCGCTGATCGCGACGCTCGGGCTCGCCTTTCTGGCGCCGCTGCTGGTCAAGATTGCCGTGAAGTTCGGTCCTTGGGACTATTTCGGTCTGATGCTGATCGCCTTCGTCACGGTCTCGGCCACATTCGGTTCCTCGCCTATGCGGGGCCTGACGAGCCTTGCCTTCGGTCTCTGGCTCGGCCTCATGGGAATAGATCAGCTCACCGGCCAGGCCCGGCTGACCTTCGGCGTTCCCGAACTGCTCGACGGCGTAGAAGTGACGACGCTCGCCGTCGGCCTGTTTGCGATCGGCGAGGCGTTTTTCGTCGCCTCGCGCCATCTCCACAAGCCGGAGAAACCCATCCCCGTGAAGGGATCGATCTGGATGACGAGGGAGGACTGGAAGCGCTCCTGGAAACCCTGGCTGCGCGGAACCTTCATCGGCTTTCCGATCGGCGCGCTGCCGGCCGGCGGCGCGGAAATTCCGACCTTCCTCAGCTATAATATCGAGCGGCAGCTGAGCCGGAAACCGGAAGAATTCGGCCAGGGCGCGATCGAAGGTGTCGCCGGGCCGGAGGCCGCCAACAATGCCTCGGCCGCCGGCACGCTCGTGCCGCTGCTGACGCTGGGGCTGCCGACCTCGGCGACAGCAGCGGTGATGCTCGCCGGCTTCCAGCAGTACAATATCCAGCCCGGCCCGCTGCTGTTCACCCAGCATGCCGATCTGGTCTGGGGCCTGGTGGCAAGCCTGTTCATCGCCAATGTCATGCTGCTGGTGCTCAACCTTCCCCTGGTCGGCATGTGGGTGCGGCTTCTGGCGATCCCCTTGCCGTGGCTCTATGCCGGCATTCTGGTCTTCGCGTCGATGGGAACGATCGCCGCCAATCCCTCCGTCGTCGAATTGCTGCTGCTGACGGGCTTCGGCATCGTCGGTTTTCTGATGCGGCGGTACGATTATCCCATCGCGCCGGCGGTCGTCGGGCTGATCCTCGGGCCGCTGGCCGACAATGCGTTGCGCCGTTCGCTGCAGATGAGCCTCGGCGATCCGATGATATTGCTCCAGCATCCGAGCTCGGCGATCATGATCGCCATTGCGACGATTGCCCTGATCGCGCCTTTCCTCTTCCGTGGCTTGTCGCGCTTCCGGCAGGATGAGGATTGACGTCGTGGCGCCGGTTGCGCGACATGCTGTGGATGATGTCGGGCAGCCGGGGCGCCTCGTTCCTGTTGTCGAATTGAAGAAGTGGCTCCGGACTTACATGGCAAGGAATAGCCTCTCACCGCAGATCAGCACGAGCATTATCGAATTCGTGAAGAGCAACGGGATGCGCAAGGGCGAACATCTGCCGCTGCAGATGCTCGCCGATACGTTCCGCGTCTCCCGCGCGCCGATCATGAGCGCGCTGCGCAAGCTGGAGGAGCGCGGCATCGTCCGCGCCGAGCCCAATCGCGGATATTTCCTCGGCATGGATGGCAACGAGATCGAGGTGGCGAAGGCGGATGGCGACGAGCGGCCGGACGGCGACGAAGCGGTCTATTTCAAAATCGCCGAGGACCGGCTCTCCGGTGCCCTGCCCGAGCGGGTCAGTGAAAACGAACTCATGCGGATCTACGATCTGCCGCGCACCAAGCTCTTGAAAGTCCTACATCGCATCGCCGACGAAGGATGGATAGAACGCCTTCCCGGCAACGGATGGTCGTTCCGTCAGACGCTGACATCGAGGCAAAGCTACGAGGAAGGCTATGTCTTCCGTGCGGTGATCGAACAGCAGGCGATGCTGCTGCCGACATTCGAGCCTGACGAGGAGGGCTTCCGCAAGGCGCGGGAGACGCAGACGGCGTTGCGCGACGGCGGATACGAAACCTGGTCGCGCGCCGAGATATTCAAAGCCAACAATGATTTCCATGAAATGCTCGTCGCTTGCTCGAAAAACGAGTTCTTCCTGGATTCCCTGAAGCGTATCAACAGGTTGCGGCGACTGGTCGAATACCACATCACCATCGACAGAAGCCGCCTGCCGCGGCAGACGGCGGAACATCTGCATATCCTCGACATGCTCGAAAGCGACAGGCGCAGCGAAGCGGCGGCGTTTCTCTACACCCACATCATGGGCGCCGGGCGCATCAAGGCGCCCAAGGTCTAGTTCACGAGGTTCTCAGCAATTCGACTACGGAACGCGGTGAGGCGATGGCAATGTCAAATTACATTTTATAATTATATAATGTAAACAAATGCGGATAGGATGCGGGAAGTGACGATGATCTCCAAAATGACGATCGACGGGAGGGAGTATGATTTCATCGACCTGCCCAAGGCAGCCGGCGACGAACTCGCACGCCTTCCCTACATCCATCGCATCCTGCTGGAAAACGTGCTTCGCACGGCGGGGCAAGATGCCGGGAGGGCGCAAGCCGCGATCCTCGGGTGGCTCGATACCGGCACCAGCGATCTGGAAATCCCGTTCCTGCCCAACCGCGTTCTGATGCACGACACCACTTGCGGCCCGGCCCTCGTCGATATTGCCGGTATGCGTTCGGCCTTGGCCGAAGCCGGCGCCGATCCGGCGCGGCTCAATCCGGTCGTGCGCGTCGACGTCTCCACCGATCATTCGGTGGCGGTCGATTTCTTCGGCGGCGCCGGTTCGCTCTCCCGCAACATGGCGCGCGAATTCGAGCGCAACGCCGAGCGCTACCGCTTCATGAAATGGGCGACGAATACCCTCTCGGACTTCCACGTCCATCCGCCCGGCACCGGCATTATGCACACGCTGAACCTCGAAAGGCTGGCGACCGTGGTGAGCGTCATCTCCCGGGGCGGCAGGACCTGGATTGCGCCCGATACGCTGATCGGCACCGACAGCCACACGCCGATGATCAACGGCATCGGGGTGCTGGCCTGGGGCGTGGGCGGATTGGAGGCCGAAAGCGTTTTCTTCGGCAAGCCGGTCGCGCTTCGCGTACCCGATGTGGTCGGCGTGCGGCTGTCGGGCGCATTGAAGGACGGCGTGCTGGCGACCGATCTTGCGCTCGTCGTCACTCACACCCTTCGCAAGATCGATCTTCAGGACAAATATGTCGAATTCTTCGGGCCAGGCGTGTCGGCGCTGACGGCAGGCGACCGGGCTGTTGTCGCGAACATGACGCCGGAATTCGGCGGCAATAGCGGCTATTTCCCCATCGACGGCAATACGCTCGCCTATCTCCGCGCCACCGGCCGGACAGAGGCGCAGATCCGCCTGGTCGAGACCTACTGTCGCCGTGCCGGCCTCTGGTTCGATCCGGATGCTGCGCCGCGCTACACGAGCATCGTCGAGATTGACCTGTCGCTCGTCGAGCCCAGCCTCGCGGGCCCGGCGCGGCCGCAGGACCGGCTGGCCGCGAGCGCGACCAAAGCGGCGATCGCCCCGATGAAAAAGGCCTCGGCGCCCGCCGCCGGCGGTCCGAACGACGGCGCGGTCGCCATCGCCGCGATCACCAGCTGCACCAATACATCCGATCCGAGACTGGTCGTCGCCGCCGGCCTGCTTGCCCGCAAGGCAAGAGCCTACGGCCTGCGCCCGCCGTATTGGGTCAAGACCTCGCTTGCGCCGGGCTCGCCGACGGCCGAACGCTATCTCCGGCGCTCGGGGCTGCTTGACGACCTGGAGGCGGTCGGTTTCGGCATCGTCGGCTATGGCTGCACGACATGCATCGGCAATTCGGGGCCGTTGACCGAGCCGGTCTCCACGGCGATGGCCGAGCGCGGCATCCTGCCGGTCGCGGTTCTCTCGGGAAACCGGAATTTTCCGGGCCGGGTCCATCCGCAGCTCGAGGCGGGCTTTCTGGCCTCGCCGCCGATGGTGATCGCTTTCGCGCTCGCCGGCACGGTCGAACTCGATATCATGAACGATGTCATCGGTCATTCCGGGGCCGGCGAGCCGGTCACATTGTCGATGCTCTGGCCTGAGAGTTTCGAGATCGACGACGCCCTCGTTTCGGCGTCGGACCCTGACGACTTCACGCCGGCCTATGACGAGGCGGAAGCCAGCCGGATCTGGCGGGAGCTCGAAGCTCCTGAAACCACGATCTTTCCCTGGGACGAGGCTTCGACCTATATTCGCAGGCCCCCCTTCGCCGGTGCCGGCAAGGGAAGCATGCTCGGAACCTATGCGGCGCGGCCCCTGCTCGCGCTCGGCGACGACATCACCACCGACCATATTTCGCCGGCCGGCGCCATTCCCGCCGCCAGCGAGACGGGCCGATATCTGATCGGCATGGGCGACAGCCCGACGGATCTGAATGTCTATGCCTCCCGGCGCGGCAATTGGGAGGCCATGGTCCGCGGTCTCTTCACCAACCGGACGGTCCGCAACATGTTGGGGGATGAGATCCCTGCCGGCTCCACGATCCATTGGCCGTCGCAAGAAATCCTGCCCCTGTGGAAGGCGGCGGAGCGATATGCGGCCGAGCGGCAGCCGGTGGTGATCGTCGCCGGTGAAAGATACGGCATGGGCTCGTCGCGCGACTGGGCGGCGAAAGGCGCGTCGCTGCTCGGCGTGCGCGCCGTGCTGGCGCAAAGCTTCGAGCGGATCCATCGCTCCAATCTCATCGGCATGGGAATATTACCGCTGCGGCTGCCGTCCGGATACGAGCCGGCTTCCCTGAAGCTCACGGCCGGCGATGTCATCGAGATCGCGGCGGAAGATCACCTCGTCGCGCCACGCTCTCCCGTCCGCGTGGCTATCCGGCGGGCCGGCGGCGATCGGATCTCGTTTGCGGCAGCCGCCGCCATCGAGACGATGGCCGAGGTCGAAACGCTCAAAGCCGGAGGAATTCTGCCGCTGATATTGCGGGATATCATGACGGCTGGCGAAGAGCGGCGATGACGCGGTCGGCCATGAAAGCGCAGCGGGCGCCATCGAAAGGGAACAGCGCCGAGAAGGCGCCGGAGAGCCGTTTTTCGATCGACTGGCGCATCATCCGGCGCGCCCGGTGCAGCCGGGTCTTGGCGGTTTCGGGCCTTATGCCGAGATAGGATGCGGCCTCGTCGGTGCTCATGCCCTCGACATCCCGCAGCACGAAGATGGCGCGAAAGTCATCCGGGAGCTCGTCTACCGCGTTTTCCAGGAGATGCCGCGCCTGGCTTCGCGACAGCTCAGTTTCCGGGTCGGCCGCCGGCAGGGAGGATGGAAACTGCAATAGCTGGCCGCCCGGCGACGTCGTCTGCATGTCGATTTCCTCAAGCCCGGTGGTGTTTTTCCGCGCTCGCACCCGGCCGAGCGCCTCGTTGAGCGCAATCCGGGTCAGCCATGTCGAAAGCTCGGCCTCCCCCCGGAACGCAGCCAGATTGGTAAAAGCTTTGACGTAGGCGGCCTGCACGACATCCTCCGCCTCCGCATCGTTGCGAATGACGGCGCGCGCGGTGCGGAACAGGCGACGATTGTGGCGCTGGACCAAGGCGCGGATGGCGGACTCATCACCCGTCTTCGCAAGCGAGACGAGATCGACATCGGAAAGCGTCGATATGTCAGGCCGGTGTTGCGGGGCCGGAACCGGAATGGCTGTCATGGAAACTACGCCTGCTGCTTTGTCGTTCCTTCGGAGTCCGGCCTAAGGCCGGACCTCCAGTTTGCCCGTCATGGCGGGATGAAAGCGGCAATAAAAATCGACCGCTCCCGCTTGGCTGATCGTCATGCGGCCTTCCGATTTCGGCGGCAGGTCGATATCGAAGCTTTTGTCGCGGGCCGTTGCCGTATGCCGGAATATATCATCGTTTCGCCAGACGATCACGTCGCCGACTTTGAGCCCGGCGGGCGGCGGGCCGAATTTCATGCCTGATATGGTGACCTGATAGTCCGCCGCCGGGGCAGCGTCCGCCCAAAGCAGGGCGGAGAACAGCAGCAGCGATTTCATCAGCGAGATCATCGCCGGCCTACTTCATCGTCGAAGCAAGATGTTCGGCATGCATCTGGTGCTGTTTGAACAGGGCCAGGCCCGTTTCCAGAAGCGACTTCAACTCCTTGTTCTGAGCCGAAGGGATCAGCACCTTGGCAAGCGCATCATTGACCGACTTATGATAGGCGACCTCGTTTTCGACATAGGCCTTGTCGAATGCCGCGCCGTCGAGCGCGTCGAGCCTCGTCAGTTCCTTGCTCGCCTGGCTCGACAGCGACTGGCTGATGGCATTGTCCTCAGGCGTTACCTTCAGCGTCTTGACGAGGGCGAGCGCCTGGTCGTTGACGGCCTTGTGGTCGCGCTCCATGGTCTTGGCGAATTCGATGACGTCGGCATTCTTGCTTTTCTTCAACGCCTGCTCCGCGGCGGTGACGTCGATCTGGCCGGCCGTATAGGCGATATGCGCAATCTGAGGATCGGTCGGCTTGGCATCGGCGGCAAGCGAAGCCGTGCCGAGCGAGACCGCAAGCAGGGCTGCGCCGAGAATTTGTTTCAACATGATCTGTCTCCCTTATGTCATAGGACGGAACGTCTCCCAGCAGCGGTGGTGCGCTTGGGAAGCGAGCGTTGGATGCAGATCGGATCAAAAGGTTCCCGGATATTTTGGCCTCGGCAAAAATGGCTCGTCAGCGCTTGCCGATGAAATGCCGAAGCACGATCGCGTGGTTGTGGTCCGCGTCTTTCGCCGCATAGAGAAGCGTTGCCGTCGATTTCCCGATATGCCGTATAAGGTCTTCCACGGCCGACGAATTCTCTTCGAGTTCGTCGCGGTAGCGGCGCTGGAACTCGGTCCATTTGGCGGGATCATGGCCGAACCATCGGCGTAGCGCCGGGCTCGGGGCGATATCCTTCAGCCAGATATCGATCGCCGCATCCTGCTTGCTCAGCCCGTGCGGCCAAAGCCTGTCGACAAGGATGCGCGTGCCGTCCTTGTCGTCCTTCGGCTCGTAGATCCGTTTGATGTGCAAGGCCATTCGATCATCCGCCTTGTTCGGAAAGCTCGTTCCCGACGAACAACTCGGCTGAGGATTTAGTTCCGCCGCAGACAATGGTTGCCAATTAGCCACAGCGGTGCGCCTCTGAACTGTCACAATTGATTTTTCGCGTGCAACTGGTATTGCTCGGTCATCTGCCGCTGATATTTTCCGATTCTCTCAACATTGCCAAAAGGATACGTGATGCGAAAGTTGGCGCCGTTCATCCTTGTCGCGGTTCTCAGTGCCTGCGCCCGGCCATCGGATGGCCCAACTGCTGGTGGTTTTTACAACGCCACGTCGCCGCAAACCAACGAGCGCATTCCGGTTGTACGGCTTTCGGAGGCGCCGATGGGGCCGGTTTCCGCCACACCGCTCGCCTATGCCTCTACCGATCCGGGCCTCAGCGCCATGCGCTCGAGCGGATTTGCCGATACGCGGCTCAGGCGCGGCGACGTCATCGAGGTGACGATCCTCGATCCCGGCGAGGACGGGCTTTTCTCTTCGACCGAGAGCAAGACCCTCAATCTCGGCCGCTTCACCGTCGATTCGACAGGCAATGTGACGCTTCCCTTCGTCGGCAAGCAGCGGGTCGTGGACTCCTCGACCGAGGCCCTGCAGACGCGCATCGTTACCGGCCTGAAGGGTTCCGCCGTCAATCCGCAGGCAGTCGTCACGGTGGTCGACAGGCCCTCCAGCGGCGTCACCGTCAATGGCGACGTGCGTTCCGCCGGCCGTTTCCCGCTGACCGCACGCAAGGAGCGCGTGCTCGATGCGGTCGCGCTTGCCGGCGGCGCATCTTCCGCGCCGGGCTCGGCGACCGTCACGCTGATGCGCGGCAAGCAGCGCGCCACCGTGCCGCTGCAGCGCGTCATCGACGACAGCAAGCAGAATGTCTACCTGCTGCCGGATGATCAGATCTACATCGACAAGGATTCGCCGACCTTCACCGCCTTCGGCGCCTTCAAGAGCGTCGGTGAGTTCGAATTCGAGCCAGGCAGGCTGACGCTGGCCCAGGCACTCGGCCGCGCCGGCGGCCTGCTCGACGACCGGGCCGATGCGAGCAATTTCTACGTACTGCGCAACCAGCCGGTCTATACCCAGGTCGCGGTGGCGAATGCCAAGACGGCAGCCCCGGTCGTGGTCAGCAGCAAGCCGGCGATCTACCGCGTCAACATGAAGGACGTTTCCAATCTAGCGCTGATGCAGCGGTTCCAGATGATGGACGGCGATATCATCTACGCCAGCAATGCCGGCTTGGTGGACTTCGCGAAGTTCTTCAACGTCTACCAGAAGAGCGCGCCGACGGCCGCAGCACCGATCCCCAATTCGAGCGGCAACTAATTATCGACAGCAGATTTCAGAGGCCGCCGAGCAGATGCAAGGCGGCCTCTGCATTTTCCGGCCTGTCTTGCGGGTTCGGCTGGGAAAGACGGATGGCCAAAGCTTCCAACTTTTCGTCGCGCTCCGCGCTGCAATGGCTGAGCAGCAGGGCCAGCAGACGCCCGGCCACGTAAAGATCGGATCGCCCGTCGAGCGGCCCGCCGGCCGTCTGTTCCGGCGATGCGAAATCCGGCTGGCCGGCAAAGGCGAGATCGAACTCTTCGTGCCGGCATCCGGCTTTCAGCGCGATGCCGAAATCGGCGATCTTCAGATGCGCGAGGTTGCCATCGAACAGAAGGTTGAGCGGCGACAGGTCGCAATGTACGAGGCCGGCGGCGTGGATGGCCTTGAGGCCGGAAAGCACCGAAGTCATCACCTCAGTGATTTCGCGCGGGGATAGCGGCCTTTCCTGCAGAAGATCCGCGAGCCGCTTCCCGCGCCATTCCATGACAAGGGCAGGCCTCCCGTCGGCAAGGCGCAGGACGGTTTGTGTCGCGGCAATATGGGGATGGCGGAGCGCCATGCCGATCTCGGCCTCGCGCAGCATGAGTTTTCTCAGCACGGGGTCGTCGGCGTGGTCGGGCCGCGGCATCTTGATGGCGTGAAGCGTTCCGAGATCGCGAAGGCGGGCGCGATAGACCTGGGTCGCCGCGCCGTCATGAACCAGCGCCTCCAGCACGAAACTGTTGGCGATGATCGCGGGATCGGCAGCGCCGAGACGAGCCTCGCCGCGATCGAGCGCATCCCGAACCCTGTCTATCAGCATCTTCCTGATATCGGGCGAATGGGCATGGCCGTTCAGCGCCTGCCAGAGATGCGAAAAGCGGCGGGCGATTTCCTCGAAACCCGCGGGATGATCATCCGCCATCGGTCTTCACGTCGATCACGATGGCGCTGAGGTTCTCGCGGCAATTAGCGATTAGCCCTTCCTGCACGAGAATATCGGCGGCCTTTTCGATGTCTGCCGAAAGCAGGATTTCAGCGATGTTGCGCTCGGGAACCGCATGCGGAAGGGCCGCGCTGCAGAGCAGGAGCCGGTCGCCGGCCTGCAATCCGCCGCTCACGACTTCGGGCGTCAGATGTCCGCGCATGCCGATGGCGCGTGAGAGCCTGCGCCGCAGGCCGACCTCCACATGATCCCGCGTGAGGCAGCGCATCATGCCGTCCCGCAGCAGGTAGCCGCGGGCATCGCCGACCCAGAGTACGGCGCAGCTCTCGTCGAGCGTGGCGAGCACCACGATGCTTGCGGCCGACGGCTCGCGGTCCTGGGAAAGATAGGCCGACTGAAGCAGACCGTGGGCGCGGCCGAGCTTGCCTTTGACCTCCTGCACCAGAGCTTCGATCGTCTCCTGTCCGGCGGTTTCAGCCAGCACATGAACGGCGATCTTGCCGGCCTCGGCCGCGTTATTGCCCTCGCCGACGCCATCGGCGACGGCAAAGAGCGAGGGCGTTTCGGAAATCAGCAGCGCATCGGCAGTGACCGTAAGCCGCGTGCCGGGATGCGTGGCGTGACTATGCCGGAGCAGCAGAGAATGCTGTGGCTCGGCGATGACGGGGCGCGGCGTCGCGGCTGTTTCGGGCGGCGGCGAAACGGGTGGAGAATAGTCGTGCAGCAGCTTCGAAAAATGCGCGGGTTCGGGGGCGCCGCTGACGCCAAAACCCTTGGCCCGCCGCTCCTCCGGGTCGATCCGCCACCAGATCGTGCCGCGGCTGGAAGCTCTGTCCCGCAGCGTCTCGTTCTCCGCGAGGTCGGCCGGGCGCAAGCTGCGCAGCCGCTTCAGGCTTGCGGTGAAATGATTGATGTCGAAATCGCGCTTGGCCGAACTTTCGCCGATCGCCTCGGCCGCGGTGAACCATGTGTCGTCGAGATAAAGCTGGCGCGGATGTTCGGCAAAGCCGTGAAGCTGGGCGGCGATGACGAGCGGAAAACTGCGGCCGACGCGGTCGAGGCTGGGCAGCAGCACCCCGGCGACGGTTGCCGATCCCCAGAGGCCGCGTTCGATGATAAAGCGCCAGGCCGGCATCGCGCGGAAGCGGCGTTCCCAATCCTCGCCGAGTTCCTGCTGCGCCGCTTGCATCCCCGCCTGCAGCCAGGCGTCGAGCGCAGATTGCAGGCTGCGGCCGAGCCCCATCGAAACGAAATCGCCGTGGCTCGGCAGCTTACCGTAAAAGCCGATCCTGTCGGCTTCGGCAGGATTTCGCTCGAGGGTGGCGCGCTCGTTCATGACGTCCCGATCAGAACTGTGCCGGGCAGGAGAAGGCGCCGAGCGCCTCCAGCCGGAATGGATTGAGCACCGAACCGAACTGCACGTCGAACTCCGCCGCCCGGCCATCCTGCTCGAATTTCGCCCGGAAAAGATCGTCGCCCTGGATCGTGACATTCGCATCGTCGAAGAGCCGGAAGGGCGACCAGTCGCCGTTCTCGGTCAAGGCCTGCTGCCAGCCGCCCGGCTGGAAGGCGACCCGTGAAGCGTTGCTTGCTTCCGCCGACGGCCAAGTGATCGATTTCGACTGGATCGGTCCGTGGAAATAGACCACCCGTTCGCCCTCGATCTCCAGCATCACGGCGCTGGCGGCATCGGTCAGGGACACCGGCTTGACGTTGATCGTGATCGACGGATCCTTGCTGCCGGCCGGAAAGAAGGCGCGGTTGATCTTGTCGGCATTCTCGAACTGGGCGATCGCCGCGCTCGGAATGCTCGCCGCGCCGAAGGTGCCCTTCCAGCCCCATGGCGAAGCGCTGGTATCGACGAAGGCTTCGAGCTTCTCCTTGAAGAAGCTCTTAAACAGGCCTTCCGGTCCGAAAAGCCTGACGAAGTCGCTCATCGCCACGTCGCGCTGAGCGCTTCGGTCGAAAGGATAACGGCCGGTGACGACATTCGAGCAGAAGCCCGCGCCCTCCGCGGCCCAGGCGTCGCTGATGCGCGACCGGGCGGATTTGACCGCCAGCGATCCGACATCCGCGGCGAGCCCGGCCATCCAGGTGTCGACCGGCGCGGGCAGCTTGCGTGCCTGCTGGAGCAGATCCTGATTGGCGTCGGTGAGCTGGCTGTCGACGTCGAAGACCTTCGCGACTTCGGCGGAGGAGGTCGTGGCGCGCGAAAGCTGTTCCTGCACCCTCTGCAGGATCGGTTCGAGCTGCCCGATTTCCGACCGCGGCGCCTCCTTCTGGTCCGCAGACGAGGACTGGCCGGCCGGTGCCTTCAGCGCGTCGCGAAGACGGCCGAAGGGATCGGGCGCATTGGCGGCGCCGGCAAGCGCCGTGCTCGAACCGGGCAGGCTGTCGCCGGCGGCCGAGGCGATTTCGGCGCCGGGGCCGCGCAGGTCGGTGGCGGCGGCGATCGATTTTGCGATCGTCTCGACCGGGCCGGGCCTGCCCGCCAGGATGCGGGTGGTTTCCGCCGCATCGCTGATCGTCTGCGAAGGCTTCACCCTGATATCGGCAAGCAGCGTCGACCAGCGCTGGTCGAAATTGTCGAAATAGAGCTGAAGGGTGGCCTGGGCGACGGTATCGACCGTGACGCCGGCGGGATTGGGATCGCCGCGCACCCATTGCTCGTCGAGCGCTTCGCGCGCGGCGTCGGTGATGCCGGGCAGGACGACGGCGCGGTAGCCGGTCGCGGAGAAGAGGCCGGGAATACCGTCCGCGAGCGGTGTTTTGGAGGCCCGCTCGAAAGCCTGCTCTCCGAGCGGGCCGAGCGCGCCGGCCGGGCTCCAGGCGGGAAGGGCGCGGGAAGCGCGGTATCCGGCCATGATGTCATAGGCGCGGCTGGCGATGTTCTGCGAGCGGATGATCTCGCGCGCTTTGGCGATCAGCGCTTTGTCGAGTTCGATCGGCGGCAGCGCGCCGCGCGCCATGGTCTCGGCATGGGCGATCATCGCCTTGCGGGCCGCGGCCCGGCCTTCGTCGGGATAGAGCCTAGTGAACATGTCCTCCGCTTCCAAAGAAGCGAAATCCGCATTCACAGGGCCGAGCCCGCCGAGCATGCCGTAGAATTTCAGCGCGTCGAAGGTTCTGTTAATGTCGGTGGTCTCGGTCATGTCCTTCTGGAGCTGGACCAGCATGCGCGGCAGAAGCAGAGTGTTCAGTGCCCGCTGATAGGCTTCGCGCTGGCGGCTCGCGACCTTGCCCTCCTGATCGAGGCCGAGGCTCACCGGCCAGACGCGCGTTCTGGAAAAATCGGTGGTGACGGCGGCGAGATTGTCGAGCGCCGGCAGAATGCGCAGGAAATCCGCATCCGAGACGTCGCGCACCGGCACGCCGCGCACCAGCTCCTCATAGGCATCGATGCGTCTTTCCGCGCCGGCGAGCGCCGTGGTGTTCTGGAAGTAGGTGGCGGTCCAGCTCGTCAGCACCACGGCCAGCACCAGGACCGCGCTCGCGTAAGCTGCGCGGCGGAAGAGCAACTGCCGGCCGGAAAGCCGCTTGTCGCGGGCAACCAGCGAGGCCTCGCCGAAGATCACCTCCTTGAAGAGGCGTGAGAGGAAATAGCTGCGCCGCATGCGCGGCGTCGCGGCTGCTTCCTCCCTCTGGGTGCCGGAGGCGAAATAGATGCCGCGCAGGAGCGGCGCCTCGACCAGTTTCGAGCCCGAGCAAAGCTCCGTCATCACCTCGTGCAGGCGCTCCTTCAGCGAGGCGAGCTCGGCGGGGAAGCGGAAGATGCGGCCGCGCAGTTCGGGATTGGGCTCCTGCTGCAGGCGCTCGATCAGCATGGCGTCGACGCGCTGCTGCAGCAGGGTGAATTCCTCGGTGAAGCGCTCCGGCAGGTTTGCCGCCTTATAGCTCTCGTCGAGCCCGAAGGTCGTGCCCCAGACCTGTTCGCGGTCGCTCTTGTTGAAACCGTCGAAGAACTCGACGAAGCCGGTCAGGAGATCGGCCTTGGTCAGGAGCAGATAGACCGGCACGCGTGCATGCAGGAGCTCGTCGAGCTCGGAAAGCCGCTGACGGATCGCCCGGATTTCCTCGCGCTGCGCTTCGGGGTCGCGCGTCAAGAGATCGCCGATCGACAGCGTCACCAGCGCGCCGTTGATCGGCTGCGACCGGCGGTATTTGCGCAAGAGGCCGAGAAAGCCTTCCCAGCCGGCCTTGGCGGTGCCGTTCAGATCGTCCTGCGTGGTGTAGCGGCCGGCGGTATCGATGAGGATCGCCTCGTCGGTGAACCACCAATTGCAGTTGCGCGTGCCGCCGATGCCCTGGACCGAATTGCTGCCGAGCGCATCGCCGAGCGGGAATTTGAGGCCGGAATTGCTGAGCGCCGTCGTCTTGCCGGAGCCCGGCGCGCCGAAGATCACGTACCAGGGCAGCTCGTAGATATAGCCGAAGCGCCGCTTGGTGATGCGGCGCAGGAGCTGCAGGGCTTCCTTGAGCCGGCTATGGATCTCGCCGACTTCGGCCTGCTGGCTGGCGGCCGCTTCGGCCTCGGCGTCGCGCTCGATTCCCTCGACCAGCTGCTTGTCGCGGCGCCGGTCGCGAATGATAGTAAAGAGGAGATAGGCGAGCCAGGCGGCGAGTACGACGCCGATCAGCGTCAGCCGCGCCGAAGCGCTGGCGAGCGGCTTGAAATCGCCATAGGCGGCGAGATAGCCGTAGAACCAGATGACGATGCAGATCGCCGCCACCCAGATGATCGAGATGAAGCGGCGGCCGAGGAGGCCGGCATAGGCCTCCACATAGGAACGGAGCGTATAGAAATAGCTTAGCGGATTCATCGCGACGCGCCTCCTGCGGCGGCAGCCGGTTCATTCGGTCTTTCGGCCTCGATCGGTGGCGTCTCGAAGCTGGCGTCGCTCAGCCGTTCGCTCGGATCGGTCAGCACCAGGATCTCGGTGCGGCGGTTCATCTCCCGGCCCTCCTGCGTGTCGTTGCCGGCGATCGGATCGCTGTCGGCGCGTCCCTCGGTCAGGATCGCCCCCGGCCCGGTGAACGAGGCCAGGATTTCGCCGACCGCCTTGGCGCGGGCTTCCGACAAGTGCCAGTTGGATGGGAACTGGACGGTGCGGATTGGTACATTATCCGTATAGCCCACGACGACGGCGCGGAATTTCTCGGCGGCGAGCGCGCCGCCGATCCGCTGCAGGAGATCGTGGAACTTCTCGCTGACTTCGGCGCTGCCGGTGGCAAAGAGGCCGGAATTGCTGATGCGCACCAGCAGCCTGCCGTTCGAATCCGAGAGCGTGACGAGCTTCTTCTCGACCTCCGGCTGGAGGAAGGCGAGCAGATTGTCGAGCCGGCTCGGCGGCTTGACCTGCTGCGGCGGCGGAGGCGGTGGCGGCGGCGTTTCCGCGACGACGACAGGCGGCGCTTCGCGCGGCGGCTCCGGCACCTCGACCAGCACGCTGGGCGTCTCGCGAGGCGGCAGCTTGGCGAGGCGCTCGAACGTGCCGTCGGAGGCGCGGTTCAGCGAGAGCGTGAAGAAGAGATAGCCGAGCGCCAGGATCAGCGTCAGGACGGAAAGAAGCGTCCAGAGTGCCGCGGCGGTGCGCAGCGGCTGGTGCCGGGCGGACACGCCTTTCCAATGCGGCGAAAGCTCCCGTTCGAAGACGCCGTATTGGCCGAGCAGCGTCTTATAGAGACTGTCGCGGATGCGTGCGAGTTCCAGCCCGCCGCGCGCGGAAACGCGGGTGCGGCCCTCGAAGGCGAGCGACAGGCAGAGATAGATGAGCAGCAGCAGGTCCTTGTTGGCGCCCGGGCTCTGGTGGAAATGGTCGAGCAGATCGAACACGCGTTCGCCGCCGGTCACGTCCATATGGAAGGTGGAGACGAGGCCGGAGCGCGCCCAGCCGGCGCGCACGCCCCAGGCTTTGCTGAGCACCACATCGTCGACCGTCGCGCAGACGACATAATGGGCGGCGCGCGCCCGTTCGGGGCTGATGCGCGCGCTCGCGAGATCCCGCTCGTACCGGCCGACGGCTGCGATCGCCACCGCTCTCAGTTCATCGATATCGGGCTGCTCTTCCGTGTAGCGCAGACCATGGGCGAGATTGAGCAGCGGTGCGGCCGAGCGCACCAGGGTCGGCACGTCTTCGGCGCCGAAGCGGAAATCCCGGACGAGCGTTTCGACCGAGACTCCGCCGGTCGCGGACGCTCCCGCCGACGCCGTTCCCTTCTCGCCTTCGGGAAAATCGAGAACGTCGTCCAGCATCTCCGCCATCTTGCGGGCGGATTGTTTTTTCTTCACGCCATCCTCGGTCAGTTCGACGATGGTCGGCAGGCTTTGCCAGGTGGAAGCGGATTCGTTCTTCATTCTCTAAGGGCCCACAGTTCAATTTCGAGCCCGGGGAAATCGCCGGCGAGATGCACGGCGATGGCGCCGGAGGTATCGAGTTGTTTCCAGAGCGGATTCTTGGTGTCGAGTTCGAAGTAGATGGTGCCAGAGCGATAGGGCAGCTGGCGCGGCAGCACCGGCAGCGGCCGCACGGGAATGCCCGGCAGCGCCACGTTGACGAGGTCGGCGATGCGCTCGACCGGGCCGACCTTGATCTGCGCAGGCAGCTTGCGGCGCACCTCTTCGGCCGGCATTTCGGCGCGGACCGCCAGCACGAAGCCGGCATCGCGAAGCAGCGAACGGTCGTTGATCGTGCCGATCCTGACACCGTGCCGGCGTTCGGCAAGCTCGATCGCGACCGCCGCCTGTTCGAGCACCGAGGAAAGCGAGGCTCTCAGATCGTCGAAGACGGCAGCGAAGGTCGCCTTCAGGTCGTCATGCCGGTAGGGTGCGAAATCGCTGGCGCGCTTGCGGTCGGTCGTGAAGGTGGCGAGCTCGCCGGCAAGCTGGATGCAGTGCTCGTAAAAGACGATCGGGTGGATGCGCGTCGCATTGGCCGAAATATGCTTTAGCATCGGATCGACGCGGTTGAGGATCTGCAGGAGCAGATAGTCGCCAACCTCCGCCGTGCCGCGAATGGTGGGATCGCCGATCCGTTCGGCGATCGCTTCGGCGCGGTGGCGTACGATGCCGAGCAATTCGGTGATCAATTCGTTCAGCCGGCCGGCCGCCGTGCAGTTGAGGCTCGGCAGGATGTAGTCGTGATCGAGAATGACCGCCCTGTCGGAACGGACTTCGATGATGCGGGCAAGGCCGATCAGCTCGTAGCCGGCAAGCTCGTCGCCGGTCTTGAGATAACGCAGGCTGAGGCGGCCGACGTCAATCGGCGCCATGAAGTCGGTCTCGACATTGGCATCGGGCGCCTCATAGGGCGAGGCCACGAGGCGGACGCTGTTGCGCTGAGCGCCGCCGTTCAGCGCCACATCCGCCTTGCCGGGCTGGCGGGCGGGAAGTGCGAGATAGACGACCGCATTCTTGGTGTTCTCGTCGAGATCGAGCGGCGGCGGCAGGTCCGCATCGACGGGGGCGTCGAACGGCGTGCCGTCGGGCAACACGCCGCGCAGGTTCGACAGCGCGAATTGGCCGATCGCCAGCGCCCCGCGGTCGATGCCGATCTCCGCTATCCCCCAGGGGTAAGGCGACAGGCCGTGCGTGGCGGTGCGCACGAGCCGCTCGGTCCAGCGATCCGCCTGTTGGAAATGCTGCACGCGAAGGAACATGCCTTCGCTCCAGGCCACCCGGTTCTCATTCCTCATGATGCGCGTCTTTTCCTTCCTGCCCGTCTTGCAAACGAGGCGCTGTCTCTCTGCCGTTCACTGCTTCGGTCATCGCGTCGCGGAAAACATCCTGGATCGACCGGCTCCTGCCGTCCTTTTCGAATTCTGCCCGATAGGCCTGCCAATAATTCCGGTCGCGGCGCCAGGGCAGGCCCCAGGCGCCGGTCTCGACCTGCGCCTCGACAATGCGCGGTTCCAGCCGGGTCGCGGTCTGGACAAGGGCCTCGAGCGCGGAATTGAGCATGAGCTGCTGGCCGAGCAGAGCCTCGATGCGTGCGAGGAGCGCCTCCTCCCGGTCGGCCAGGAAATCCGGTTCCGGCCCGGAGGGCGGCGCGTTCATGTCGAAGACGGCATAAGCGCCATCGACTGCCTCTTCGAGCCGGGCAAGCAGCGGCTCCAGACGATCCGCAAAGGTTTCCGGCCGGCCGATCGTCAGGGTCGGAAAGTCCTCGGCCTCGGGCTGCGGATCGTTGTCATTGACGATCTCGACCGCCGCAGACCTGCGCTGCGCGATCGGCACGGAGACATGGGTGGCGGCGCCATGTTCGAGGTGGCTGCCATATTCGGTCTCGTCGGAATTCCAGTCCTCCGGCAGAAGCTGGGTGACCGAGCGGGTTTCCGGAGGGCCGCTCCAGCCGATCTCGACATTGCGGGAGGAGGCGGCACCCTTCCTGCCGCTCTGGTCGGGCAGGGTCCAGTCATCGGCGATGCGCTCGCCGAGAATGCCGCTGGCGGTCCGGCCACCCGGGGCGATGTCGGCGAGGATCGCGGAAATGGTCAGCGGTTCGTCGCTGAGCACGAGGCCGGCATCGGGATCTTCGACTTCCTGGTCGCCGCTGCCTGAAATGTGGACCGAGAAGGCAAGTCCGCCCATCTCCAGCCGCGACCGGTCGGAGAGTCTCGCGATCTCGCCTTCATGCACGGTGACGCCATCGACCCGGGAGCCGTTGGCGCTCTGGTCGCGCAGCAGGAAGCCATCGCGGTCGCGCTCGATGATGCAATGCAGCTTCGAAATCGAGCGCCGGTCCTCCGGCAGCCGCCAGTCGCAATCGGGTGCCCGGCCGAGCGTGCGCCGGCCACGTTCGAAGAACCATTTCGATCGGCCGGCCGGCATTGCCACGTCGCTGGTGATCTCTCTCAGTTCGAGCCGCATCCTTGCCTCCCTCACCGCATCTCGGCCGGCAGACGCTCGACGATCACCGCATCGCCGCTGTCTTTTGCCGCCGGGGCGACCCGCGCCCAGCTGTTCCAGCCGAGGCGCGGCGGATCGTCAGCCTGTCCGAGCCGGCAGAAGGGAACGTCCTCCTTCTTCAGGATGACCTGAATGTCGAATTCGAGCGCCGCGCCGACATAGAGCCGCGTCAGGGCGAAGAGTTCGGCGATGGCCCGCCCGCCCGGCGCCAGCGAAAGGTAATCGGCGTAACCGAGCGGGCCGATGACGATGCGAAAACCGCCGCTGAAATCGTGGATGGCAGCACCCGCCGTCGCATTGACGCCGAGCTGGACGCCCTGCGGCTGGCCCATGCGGCTGCGCTCCTCCATCGGAATGGTGAGCCAGCGGCCGCGGAACAATTCGATTTCCACAGGCAGGCCGCTGAATTCGCGGAGCATGGCGCGCAGATTGACGGCATTGCGGTTGCGCGCGGCAAAGAAGCCGGAAAAGCGCAGGATCAACTCTTCCTCGACACCGCTTTTTTCGACGAGACGCTTGGTGCCGAAACCGGTGAGCGAAAGCAGCGTGGTGACGAAGGCATTGCTCGCCGAAACCCCGCCCCAGCGCAGCCGCCGGGCGATGCGGTATTTCTCGCTGGCATCGGCGAAGAGTTCGGCCATGCGCGCGCCGAAGAGATCGAAGAAGCCCGCCAGCGCCCGCGACCGGTTGCGCTCCTCGCGCATGATGAGTTCGTTATAGGCCGAAGGCATCGAACCGAGCGCGCCGACGAGGCCGGCAAGTGCGCTGCGCACGGTAGCGCGGCCGGCCTTGCGCTTGTATCCGCTGACCGCAAGCGGCGCCGGCGAGACGCCGACATGGGAGGCGACGTCGAGCCGTCCTTCGCCGACCGACGCCTGCGCGACGCGGAAAGCCGTCACCGGCTCGAAGCGGCCGGGGTCGCGTTCGAGCAGGTCGGTCAGCGCATCTGGCTTGCTGGCGGCTTGCATGTCCATGGTTGGCTGGCGATCCTTCCTTAGAGAAGCGGGCGTTCGGCGGCACGCGCCGGCCATTGGGCGATCGGTCTCGACTGACCCTTCATGCCGACGGTGAGCCGGGTGAAGCTGTTGACCGAGGTGTAGAGGCTGAAGAAGCGGTCGAGCAGGCTGCCGAACAGGAAGGCCGAGGGCCGGTCGATGGCGGCCGGATCGAATTCCAGCGTGATTTCGGTGCCGGGCACCATGCCGCCGCTGCCGAGACGGGCGGTCGAATTGGCGGCCTTGATCCGTACGAGCGCATCGACGAACTGCTTGGTCTCGGGGCTGTCGCGGAAAGCGTAGAGCGACAGGATATCTTTCAGCGCCGCGCCGCCATTGTCGAAGAGCGAGAGGTGATTGAGCGCGAGATGCGAGATCAGCCGCCAGTTCCGCCCTTCCTGATCGTTCATCCGCACCGAGGGCGTCGGCGGGATCAGCGCTTCAACGCCCGCCACCGCCTCATGACCGGAGGCAAGCTGCAGGAAAGGATGGCCGCCGCCGAAGGGAAGCTGTTCCGGCAGGTCGCGGTTGATGCAGAGCGTATCGACGCTCGCCACCGCATCGACGGGACCGGCGGAGCGGCGCTGCCTGTCGACGAAGGCGATATCCATGTCGCTGGTCCGGTCGTCCTCGTCGAAGCGGCGATAGGCCTGCCAGTAGGTCGCGCTCGCGCCCGCCCGCTGCGATCGGCCGAAGAAGGGCTGGCAGAATTCCTCCTGGCCGCGCGATCCGGTCACCAGCACGCGGTCGATCGAATAGATTTCGCGGGTCTTCTGGCGCCGCGCATCGGGCATCAGGCGATATTCTGTGCGGGTGCCGTCGATGGCGATCGGCTCGCAGACCTGGCGGAAGAGATTGACGACGGGCGTGGCGTTGAGCGCGAAGTCGCGGACCGACACCGCCCGCTCCAGCTTGGCGTCGCTCTCCTTGAGATAGATGAAGAGCTCCAGCGTCTCGCCCTTCCAGGCATCGAGCCCTTCGATGTCGAGAAACAGAAACTTTCTGGGCAGGGCGAAGAATTCGGTGAGTAGCCGGTAACCGGTGAAGCTCGGCGCCGGATAAGGCAGCATCGCCTCTTCGGGCTCGAAGCCGACGGGCTTGAGATTTTTGGCCGGGAGGAAGACCGGCGAACGATCGTCCGCATGCTTGGCAAGCGCGATGCCGAGCGTGTGATTGGCCAGCAGTTCGTAGATCGCCACCGCCTGCTGCCAGGGGGAAGGAATGTGCAGGCGCAGCCGGTTCACGCCGAGGCTGCCCAGGGGTTTGCGGGCATCGAGGGAGCGGATGGAGAGCCTGAGACAGCCGGCAACGCCGGCATAGGCCGAAAGCGGCGCATTGATCGGCTGGCCGGAAAGGGTGGCGCCTGTAATTTCGATCGGCGCGATTTCCACATCCTGCGTCGTGCGGAAGCGGCAGGCTTCGCCGCGCACCGGCTCGGCCAGGATCTCGGTGTGGCGCGGCACGGTCTGCACCGAGGCCAGCGTATCGCTTGGGCGGAACTTCACGATGCTCATCGATGGCAGGGGCGCGAGATAATGCGGATAGAGCGTTTCGAGCAGGTTATCTGTCAGCTCGGGAAATTCGTCGTCGAGTTTCTGCCGAACACGCGCGGCGGAATAGGCGAAGCTCTGGATCAGCCGCTCCACATGCGGATCGTCGGCGACGTCGCCGGTCATGCGCAGCCTGCCGGCGATTTTCGGAAAGGCATCGGCAAAGCGCGCGGCCCGGCGGCGCAGCGCCAGCAATTCCTCATTGTAACGGTGAAGGAAGCCTTCAGCCATGCGCGGCCTCCACCAGGAAGCGCTGGGTGGAGGGATCGATGGTCGATTCGAAGCTGATCGGCGGCATGCCTTCATGCAGGCGGAAGGTCGCCTGGATTCGCAGGCGCAGCGCCCGCTCGGTCATCGTCCGGCTTTTCAGGATCGTCACCCTGACATCGGAAAGCCGCGTTTCGAAGAGCGCGATCCGCCGCTCGATCGCGGCCGCCAGCCTGAGCTTCGCTTCGTCGGTCATCAGATTGGCCGAGACGACGCCGTCGACGCCGTAGCTCACCAGCGCATCCTTCAGTTCGGCAAGTGCTGCCGGCGGCGTGGCCGGGCAGCGGCGCGTGTTGAGCAGCGCTTCGAGATCGCGGCGGATCGCTTCCCTGACGTCGCGAACCTGGTCGACGAAGCTCATCGGCGGATCGGCGGCGCGATCCGGAGCCTCGTCGATCAGCCTGTCGAGGATCGAGCGGGCAAGGACGCGGTCGTGTTGCCGGTAGCGTTCGAGCGGATCAACCATGCGCGGCCTGCCTGCCGGCGGAGCTTGCCGGGACGATCTCCAGAGTCTGGGTGTCATGGAAGGAGACGAGTTCGTCGCCGGCGAGGAAGCAGCGCTGGCCGCGGCCGGTGGTGATGCCGCACTTTTCCTCGACCCATTCGGTTTCGCGGCCGAGTCTCAGCGCCGCGTCCTTGCCGGTGCCATGATAGACCGCCGGCAGCAGCACCGATGCGGCGGCGCCGTCGATCAGCGACAGCTCGGCGCGGCGGAAGGCGAGATCGCGCGGCCGGGCGATTGGCTCGATCGATACGGCCGATATCTTGGCGAAATCGATCCAGAGATAGGCGCCGCCTGTCATGATGACCTCGAGGGCGTGCGGGATGCGGTCGTCGAGATCGCGGAAATCGGAGATTGCCTTGCCGTTCCAGATCAGCGGACGCTCGCCCCTGACGGTTTCGAGCGCATCGAGCGCGGCCTTCGCGTCATCGGCATTGCCGCCGCGATCGGCGATGCCGAGCCGCAGGGCGAGCTTGTCGAGCTCGCTCGGCCCCTGCGGAAACTCCGGCACGGCGCCGCTCACAAACCAGGCATCACGTGCCGCCATCGCCCGCAGCTCGTTGCGCAGCAGGGCGAAGCCCATCGTGGCGTCGGGTGTCAGCGTGGCCGCGAGGCTGCACTGATTGTCGGCGCGCTCATATTCGCCAGCAAGGACCAGGAGATCGATATAGAGGTGCCGCGCCTCCTGATCCGATGGCCTGGCCTTCAGATGCGCCTTGACCTCTTCGAGCGCCTCGTCGAGGGCGTTGTCGCTCAGCGATTGGGCGATGTTGGCGGAAAGCGTCATGCGGACATCCTCTCGGGCATGGCGACGGGACGGCTCAGGATCTGGCCCGTGGTCGCGGTCTCGGCGATCAGGTGGAAGCTCGTGGCGACGTCATCGAGCTGGAAATGCGGCTGCAGGCGGACGGTACAGGAGAAGCTGCCGGGCTTGCCCGGAATTTCGGCGACGCTGATGCCGGCGGAGCGGAGCGGAAAGCGGGTGCGCAGCGCGATATCGGCATCGTCGTTGCCGAGCGTATAGGCGGTCAGCCAGTCCATGAGCTTGCGCTCGATCGAGATCGCATCGGAGAGCTGGCCGATCTCGTCGCGCATGATGACCTTGAGATAATGCGAGAAGCGCGAGGCGCAGAGCACATATTGCAGCATGGCGGCGAGCCGCGCGTTCTGGCGCGCATGCTCGTTGGCATAATGCGGCGGCGCATGCAGCGACTGATTGGAGTTGAAGATCGCCGAGGAAGAGAGATAGGTGGTCGCGGCGGGAATGATGCCGAGTTCGCAGAGCTGCTGTTCCTGGCTGCTGGTCAGGTGGATTTCGACAGGCGCCTGGGCGGAGAGCCCGTTGCTTTCGGTGCCGAAGTCATAGGGCGGCAATTCGGCACCGCTCAGCAGGCCGCCGTCGATCGCATCCTGGGTGACGCCGCGAATATCGGCGAACCAGCCGGAATTGATGAAATTCCGGATGACGACGGTCGCGAAGGCGAAGGCGGCATTGCCCCAGAGCAGCGAACTGCCGTCGGCGGCAATGCTTTCGCGGAAGGGAAAGCCATCATTGCGATGGCGGGAATGCGGCATCAGCGGCGAGCGCATCAGGATGCGCGGCGCGGCGAGACCGAGGAAACGTGCATCCTCGCTGGCGCGGAGGCTGTTCCAGCGGATGCGGGCCGTCTCGGTGGCAAGCCAGGAAAAGTCGTTGACCCGGTTCAGCTCGTGAAAATCCTCAAGGCCGACCGCA
This sequence comes from Rhizobium sp. R634, assembly GCF_002211305.1. Taxonomy (GTDB): domain Bacteria; phylum Pseudomonadota; class Alphaproteobacteria; order Rhizobiales; family Rhizobiaceae; genus Rhizobium. The sequence goes on from NZ_LOKW01000001.1 coordinate 201,856, forward strand.
AGCGGCGCAGCGCCCGCAACGAAGGGGCAGAAGGCGGCAGCCGCCACCATGCCGAGCTGCGACAGCGTGCTGACGGGATCGCCGTCGGCGGGATCGGCGGGAGACAGATGATAATCGCCGATCAGCAGACCGAAGGGCTCGCCGCCCGGCATGCCGAATTCGCGGCTGTAGATCAGCTCGAACAGATGGCTCTGGTCGAAATCGCTGGCGCGCTCCATGCTGCGCGCGAGTTCGCGCCAGCTGACGCCGAGCAGCTTGACCTTCACTTCGCCGCTGCGGCTTGCCTCGCGCACGAGCATGGCAAGGCCGCGCCATCTCGCCTCCATCGCCTGGAAATCGGGATGGTGGAGAATGGCATTGACTTGCCTGTTCAACGCCTCGTCGATCAGCGCGATCAGCTGATCCGCCCGGCGCCGCCATTCAGTGCTGGAACCCATCGTCAACCTGAGAGAGATGTTTCGAGAGGACCGGCGCAGCTGGATTGCCGCGCCGGTCCCGGTTTCATCAGTTCTTCGAGGGAATCCGGGCGACCATGCGCAGCGAGGTGGTCAATTCTTCCATCTGCAGCCAGGGACGCATCCAGGCGACGGCGTTGTAGGCGCCCGGCCTGCCGGGGATTTCCTGCACGGTGACCTTGGCCTCGCGCAGCGGATATTTGGCGCGCGATTCTTCGCCGGCCTCGTCATTGGCGTTGACGTAGTTGGAGATCCAGCGGTTGAGCCAGGCCTCGCAATCCTCCGCCTCCATGAAGGAGCCGATCTTGTCGCGGCCCATGACCTTGAGGTAATGGGCAAAGCGCGAAGTCGCCATCATATAGGGCAGGCGAGCCGAGACCGCCGCATTGGCGTTGGCCTCGGGGCGGTCGTAGAGCTTCGGCTTGTGCGCCGTCTGGGCGCCGAAGAACACGGCATAGTCCGTATTCTTGTAGTGGCAGAGCGGCAGGAAGCCGAGCTTGCCGAGTTCGGCGTCGCGGCGGTCGGTGATGCCGACTTCCGTCGGGCATTTCAGGTCGAGATCGCCGTCGTCGCTGGAGAAGATGTGCATCGGCAGGCCTTCGACCTTGCCGCCGTTTTCGGCGCCGCGAATGGCCGTACACCAGCCGTTCTTGGCGAAGGCTTCGGTCAGGCGCGTGCCCATCACATAGGCCGCATTCATCCAGCAATAGGAGCCGTGCGGCAGTTCGCCGGTCTTGGAGCCGCCGGTCTCATCGAAGTTGAATTCCTCGATCGGGCTGGTTTTCGGGCCGTAGGGCATGCGGGCGAGCACGCGCGGCATGGCGAGGGTCACGAAGCGCGAATCGTCGCTTTCCCGCAGGCTGCGCCACTTGGCATATTCCACTGTCTCGAAGATCTTTTCGAGATCGCGCGGTTTTGCCAGCTCGCGGAAATCCTCGAAGCCGAACATCCGCGGGCTGGCGGCCGAGATGAACGGGGCGAAGGCGGCGGCGGCGATCATCGAGACGCCCTGCAGGAGCTGCACGTCGTCGAAGGAATTGTCGAATTCGTAATCGCCGATCAGCGCGCCCATCGGCTCGCCGCCCGGCGTGCCGAACTCGTCTTCATAGACCGATTTGAACAGCCGGGACTGGTCGAACTCGACGGCCTTGGCGAGATCCTTGGCGATATCCCGCTTGGATGCGTTGAGCACGCGGATCTTCAGATTGGCGCTCGTCTCGGTGTTCTTGACGAGATAGTGCAGGCCGCGCCAGGCGCCTTCGAGCTTGGTGAACTCGGGCGATTGCATGATCGCGGCGAGCTGGCCTGATATCGCCTTGTCGATCTCGGCGATGGCGTTGTTCAGGGTGATCGTCAGGTTGCGATCATAGGTAACGGTGCCCTTGAGGGCCTGGTCGGTGAGCGTGCGCAGGAGGTCCTGGGCACGGTCGGGCTCGGTCTGGCGGGTTGCGGCCACGACCTTCGAAAGCAGGTCCTGATCAGGCGCGAATCCTGCTTCTTCCCTGGTCTGCAGTTGCGTTTCAGCGGTCATCTATACGATCCTTTTTGCGAAAGCGGCGGCCCTTGAGGGATGAGGCTTCCCTTCGAAGGGGCCGCTGCCGGACAACGACTCTTCAGGCATTCGGCATGCGGGCGGCGACAGGCCCGCGATCCCGGGTATTCAGTTCACCACGGCCTTCGGCTCGTCGGCCTTGCCGCCGCCAAGCTGGGCGATCAGCTGCGAGAGGTCGGCCTTGTTCTGGAGAATGTCTTCGAGCAGCCGCTCGAGCTCCTCGGAGCGGTCCGCCTTGCTCATCAGGTCGCGCAGCTGGTTGCGCGCATTGAGCAGGGCCTTCAGCGCCGGCACCTGATCGACGATCGCGCCGGGTTCGAAATCGGCCAAGCTTTCGAATTTCAGCGAAACCGGAAGCTCCGTCCCGTTTTTCTCGAGCGTATTCTCGACGGAGATCGTCAGGCCCGGCGTCATCCGGCGCATGACGTCGTCGAAATTGTCGCGGTCGACCTGCACGAACTTGCGTTCGCCGAAAGGCTTCAGCGGCTGCGTGGGATTGCCGGAAAAGTCGCCGAGCACGCCGACGACGAAGGGCAGTTCCTTCACCACCATCGCGCCTTCGGTTTCCACTTCGTATTTGATGTGGACCCTGGGCTTGCGAACCCGTTCCAGTTTCTCATGCACACTTGCCATCGAGGCTCTCCTTCGTCTCATCGGCGGATTACGGATTGGGAAGATGCGGATTACGGCCGGGCCGTACGCCGTCAGCCTCCCCTGTCGTTTGCGGGCTGTATGCCGGCTGCCGTCAGCACGGCATTGCGGGCGTGCTGTTCGGGCAGAAGCTCGGCAAGAAGCTCGGAAAAATCCATGCGGCCGCGGCGCACCAGCGTCTCGATCGACATGGAAATGGGTGAATGGGGCTCGGTACGGCGGAAATAGCGGGCAACGGCGGCCAGAAGCTCAAAGGCTTCTTCCCGCGAGCGAATCGCCTCGGTGCTGACGGGCCTCGGCCGAATGGCCTCCGCCTGGCCGCCGCCGGCGGCCTGAGGGGGCTCGAAATCATGCGCAGCAGGGGATTCGGACGCCGCGACGGGATCTTCTATACCGGCGAGTACGCGGATTGCAGCGGCGGCCTCTTGCAACACATTGCGTGTATTCGAACTCGGCGGCGCCTGGTCGCCGCAGTGCTCGTCAAGTATTTCGACCATGCGATCGAAAGCGGCGATGCACTCGGTGAGCACGCCGAGATAGGCTGACATGTGAGCGACACCGGCTTCCGCCGCCGCCTGCTGCAATTCCTTGCGCCGCTCGATCTCGTTCGGCCGCTGCGAAAGCTGGAAATCCCACAGCGAAAACTGGGCGAACTTTCCGTCCGGGATCAACGATGTCAAACGAATAGCCTGGATCAGCGTTCCCTCGCCGCCCACGCCGTTGAGGCCCGCGAAAGGCGCAAACCGTTCCTCGAAGTCGCCATCGCCGATCGAATGCAAGGCATCGAAATACTTGTCTAAAAGCGACACGGTTGCAACATATACGTCACGCAATCCTGAGAAGCCGCGCAGCCGCAACTGGGCTTCGGCAAGCCAGGCCAATACTTCGATGTCCTTGCTCCGGGAAGAAAGGATTTGCAATCCAAGATTGCTAACATCGTGCCAAGCAGGTGCAAGCGTAATAACTTCACCCGGAGAAATACTACGTTCGGCTGTACGAGCGGCGTTTCTCGCGTCCTTAATTCTATAGTATATTTCACGATGCATAGTATTGTTACGCACGTTTTCTCCGCACGGGCGATCTTCTTCAAGTGAATTTATAATTTCTCGGACGTTCACGCTGTTAAATACCTCAAAAATCAGAGCATACTGCGGAGAGATGGCATTTTGGGCGGCCTGTATTGGCTTGTCAACCGTTTCAGAACGATGACGGATTTATGACGACTTTCTTTATGCTCATTTTTTTAAATAGAGTCGTTTTTGTTCTGGACAAGGGTTTATGAGCGCCCTAGTTGTTGCTTCGCATCACGAGAGCGCGCCGAATTTCGACGTATAAACAGGACTTGCGGATGTCTCATATCGATCTCAATCGTCTCATAAGAACGCTTGAGCCCAATCTACGTGTCGGTCTTGAGACAGCGGCGTCGCTCGCCGTGCGTCATCAGCACGCCATGGTGGACATCGCCCACTGGCTTCGCTCCCTTCTTGATATTGCGGGCTTTTCCGCCGTTTTCGAAGAGCTCGCGGTTTCTTCCCAAGCGCTGAGAGCCGAGCTCGATGCCGCAATCGCCGACGTCCCCCGGGAAGCCGGCGCAGCACTCGCGCTCTCGCCCAACCTGCTTTCCCTCGGCCGGGAGTCCTGGCTGGTTGCATCGCTGCAATGCGGGCGCAATGTCGTGCTTCTCGCCGATCTGCTTGCCGCGCTGACGAGCGATTCGGCGCTGCGCGCCGTTATCCGCGGCATTGCCCCCTCCCTGCGCAATCTCGACAGGGCGGCACTCGATAGGTTGCTGGAGAAGGCGGCGCCCAGCGCGTCCGAACAGCTTTCCGTGCCGGGTACCTCGTCCGGGGACAACGAGTTCCTGCGCCTCTACACCCACGACATGACGGCGGATGCCCGCGGGGGCCGTATCGATCCGGTTATCGGGCGCGATCGCGAGCTGCGGCAGCTGATCGACATCCTGACGCGCCGGCGGCAGAACAACCCGATTCTCGTCGGCGAGGCGGGTGTCGGCAAGACCGCGGTGGCGGAAGCGCTGGCGCTGGAGATCGCCGCCGGCAACGTGCCGGACCGGCTGAAAGATGTGAAACTGCTGCTCCTGGATCTGAGCCTGCTGCAGGCAGGCGCCGGCGTCAAAGGCGAATTCGAGCGGCGGCTGCATGGCGTGGTCGACGCGGTGAAGACCTCGCCGCAGCCGATCATCCTGTTTATCGACGAAGCCCATGGGCTGATCGGCGCCGGCGGGCAGGCGGGCCAGGGCGATGCTGCCAACATTCTGAAGCCCGCTTTGGCGCGCGGCGAGCTGCGCACGATCGCGGCGACGACCTGGGGCGAATACAAGCGCTTCATCGAGAAGGACGCGGCCCTGACCCGCCGCTTCCAGACCGTGCATGTTCGCGAACCCGACGAGGAATCGGCGATCCGCATGCTGCGCGGCGTGGCCGAAAGCCTGAAAGCGCATCACAAGGTCCGCATCCGCGACGAGGCGATCGTCGCCGCCGTCCGGCTTTCGGCGCGCTATCTGCCGGACCGGCAGCTGCCCGACAAGGCGATCAGCCTGATCGACACGGCCGCTGCGGCGGTCGCGCTTGCGCGCCAGACGATGCCGGAGGCGCTGAAATCGCTTTCCGAGGAACGCGATCTTCTGGAAGCCGAGTCAAGCTGGCTGGCGCGCGAACCGGAGACACCGGAAAAGCTCGCCAGGCTTGAAGAGATCGCCGTCAAGCAGCGGGAGATCCTCGCGGAAATCGAGGCGCTCCGGTCGAAATTCGACGAGGAGAACCGGCTCGTCCGCGAGGCCGACCGGCTGGAAGAATTCTTCTCTCCCGACGATGCCGTCACTCCGCTGGCGCCGGCCGACAATTCTGGCGACGGCACGAATGTCGCGCCATTCCCGCCGCAGGCCATGACGGCGGAAAGCGCGCGGGCAGCCCTCGCCGCGACCGAACGCAGCCTGGCGGCAGTGACGGACCGCACGCCGCTGCTGCCGCGCGTCGTCGATAAGGAAGTCGTCGCCGCCGTGGTCGCCCGCTGGACCGGAATTCCGCTCGGCAAGCTGCTCGCCGACCAGATCGAGACCGTCAAGACGCTCGATGCCCGCCTGAAGGAAAGGGTGCTGGGGCAGGATGCGGCGATCGGTCGGATCGCCTCGGCCATGCGCGCGGCGCGCGCCGGGCTCTCCGATCCCCGCCGCCCGCCGGCCGTCTTCCTGCTCGTCGGCACGTCCGGCACCGGCAAGACCGAAACCGCGCTGTCGCTTGCCGACATGCTCTATGGCGGCAGCCGTTATCTCACCACCATCAACATGTCCGAGTTCAAGGAGGAGCATAAGATTTCCATGCTCCTCGGCTCGCCGCCCGGCTATGTCGGCTACGGCGAAGGCGGCGTGCTGACGGAAGCGGTCAGGCGCAGGCCCTATGGCGTGCTGCTGCTCGACGAGATCGACAAGGCGCATCCCGGCGTTCAGGAAATCTTCTACCAGGTGTTCGACAAGGGAACGCTGCGCGACGGCGAAGGCCGCGACATCGATTTCAAGAACACCACTATCGTCATGACCGCCAATACCGGCTCGGAGATGATCGCAGCCCTTGCCGCCGATCCCGAGACCATGCCGGAGGCGGATGTGCTGGAAGCGATGCTGCTGCCGGAACTGCAGAAGCATTTCAAGCCGGCCTTCCTCGGCCGCACCACCGTGCTGCCCTTCATGCCGCTTGGGTCCGAGACGCTGTCCGGCATCGTCGATATCCAGATCGGCCGCATCCGCGAGCGGGTCGGGACGACCTACGGGACGACGCTTTCGCTCTCGCCGCAGGCGCGCGAGGCGCTGATTTCCCGCGCCCGCACCAGCGAGATGGGCGCCCGCGCCATCGAGGTGATGATCGCGCGCGACCTGCTGCCCGTTCTTTCGACGTTTTTCCTCGAAGCGGTCGCGCAGCAGAAGAAGATTACGGGGATCACCATCGGTTACGACGGCCATCAATTCGGCCTTGATGCCGAAGAGGCCGCCCCACAGGAATTCGGCACGCCGGGGGAAAGCCGGTTGTCGGATGAAGTAACCCCGAGCCGCAAACGTACTCGGGGAGCAGCGAAAAGAAAGGCAACTACGCCTTAGACGCAACTAGGCACTCAACCGCCAATAGGAGAGCTGACAGCATGCCGATTTATCTTCAGATCGACGGGATCCAGGGTGATGCGACTCACGAGCAGCATCGCAAGTGGATGGACATCGAAGCCATTCACTGGAACGTTTCCCGCAACATGAACACCTCCGCCGGTTCGGCCGCGAACCGCGAGGCTTCCGAGCCGACCGTTTCGGAAGTGATCCTCACCAAGGTGAGCGACTCCTCGTCGACCAAGCTCTTCCAGGAGGCCTGCTCGGGCCGCACCGGCAAGCGCTCCGTCATCCACCTCGTCACGACGGGCAATCCCGGCGACACCTATATCGAATATTCGCTCGAGAACACGCTGATCGCCAGCTACTCGATCGATTCCAACGGCGACCGCCCGGTCGAGACGATCAAGCTGAACTTCACCAAGATGGAAGTGAAGTACACGCCTTACGACGACAAGCACTCGCCGCAGTCGCCGATGATCGCCTCCTACGATCTCGCCACCACCAAGGCCGCCTAAGCCTCTCGACATCGGCAGTGCCAGCCTTGTTGCTGGCACTGCAACTCCATGTTTCCGGCTGCCTTCCCCGCCCTCGGGGAAGGCGCTGAAACATGCTGTTTCCGCAGATGATTTGAGAGACATCCTCGCGCTTTGACAATGGAGATGATCGTGTCGGCTGCAACTGAGCGTTTGAACGATATTCTGGTAGAATTGCCCAAGTACAAGTCGCAGTGGGAGACGAACGTTTCCAGTCCCTATGTCAGGGCCTACGATCTCGCCATCGATAATTTTCAGAAAACGACGAAAGCCCAGGAAGCCCGCGACCGGATGCTGGCCGAGCTCTTCGTGTTTTCCGCGTCGATCCTGACCGGCAGCATCATGATGGCGGCCTTCGCGACGACCTCGGTGCGTGTGCTGGCCGGCCGCGCCGCGTTGAGCGTGATCTGCAACAACAACCTCAACCGTACCTTCAACGTCATGCATGCCGCCGTCAGCAACAAGGTGGTGATGTTTGCGCTCGGCGGCGTGCTCGACGAAGCCAAGAAGCTCGCCAACAAGCAGGTGACGAGCGCCGCGGAAAAACTGACGAGCAGCGCGCCGGTCGCCTCCGCGCCGACTGCCCTCAACTTCAAGACGCGGATCGACGATTTCATCGCCATCAACCACGTCTGCGTGCACGATTTCGTCAGGGGCGTGCAGCATGACAACACGATCAGCGAAGCCGGCAAATCCAGGCTTGCCGAGCTGGTCGCTCAGACGCCGTTCTGCAATCCGCCCGAAAGCAGGCGCGTGGACGAAAACCGGCTGTCCCAGAAGATGGAGCTGCTGTTCTACATGAGCGCGGTTCTGGATTCCGACAAGCTCGTGACCTATGCACCTTCCACAGGCGGCACTGTCGGCGGCATCGGCCGCGACATCGAATACGGCAAGAAGGCCATTCCGCAGCTGCCCTCGGCAACCGATTATCCGAAATCCATTTCGCCGCGCCTGACGGGCCGGCCCTTCCAGCCCTACGATCCCGGTCAGCGTATCGAATACGACAATATCGGATCGGTGGTGCGCGAACGCATCAACACGCTCAGCCGCCTCACCGGCAACTCCTCCTTCTATCCGGAGCAGAATTCCCTCGAGAAGCTGTTCATCGACCCCACGAGCGGCGCCCAGATGGCGAAGGCGGAGCAGATCATCAACCGGCTTTCCGCCGATGCGCGGCCGAAGCAGCTCACCGATGTCAGGATGATCTAAGGCGGTGTCGATGCTGTTGACCGGTCTTTTCAAGCAGGGATTGATGGGGCGCATGCGATGGCCCCTGGTTGCGGCCGCTTTCGCGGGCGTCATGGTCGCGAGCGCTGCCGCCATGATCGGCGCATCCGACTCCACCGATCGCTCCCTGCTTGAGATCGAAGCGGTATCGTCGCGCCTTTTTGCCACGCCGGCCGCCGTTGAAAGCGTCGCCAAGGCTGCCGCCGACCGGAGCGTTCTCACCTCGGATGCGCAGCCGCTGCTCGAGACCGCTGCGCGGTCTTCCTTCGACGCCGATGGCATGCTTGCCGAAATCTCGAAAGCGGTGGCTGCGGCTGGCGGCGATGCCGCAGATCCCAAGGCTTTCGCCAAAGCGGCCGCGGCATGGCAAGAGGGGCAGGCAAAGGTCGCGCGCATGTACCAGGCGCAGGATCAGGCAGCCGCGAAGGAGATCGAAACACGCCTTGCCGACCCTGACAAAGGCCCCGCTATCAAAGCGCTTGCCGATCTGATGGCCGGCCCGGATCTTGCCGTGGAAAGCGCCGTCACCTCGCAAGCCATGTATCTGTCGCTGGAGGCCCTCTCCAGCGCCGATGCCGGAAAACTGGCGTCGGTTTCGCAGGACAATCTGCAATCCGAGATGAAGGGCGTGATCGCCTCGCTGCGTGCGAGAAGCGAAAACGAGAAGCCGCTTCCCAAGGACATGGCGCGGGCCGACGAAAAGGCGCGGCTGACCTTCGTGCTGGCCACCCTGCCGCCGGAAGACCTGTCGGTGCTGACGGAATTCTATGAGAGCTCGGGCGGAAAGGCCAAGCGCGACGCGCTCGTCGAAAGTTACAGGCGGGTGTCCGACCAGGCCAATGGCGAGATGCTGGGACGATATTTCCAGGCGCTGGCGGATTACCTCAAGACCCATCCTCGGCCGCAGCAGCAGTAATTCGGCTTTCCAAGACGGAACGTGATGTTATGGACGATTTGCAATCCCTCGCCGCCGATTTCATCCAGGCGAACCGTATTCTGAAGATCGTTTCGCCGCTCGGCGAGGACCAGCTTCTGCCGGAGCGCGTGACGATCGAGGAAGGCATTTCTTCGCTCTTCGAAATCAAGGTTTCGGCGCGCGCCAAGAAGCCATCCGTCAAGCCGGAGGAGCTGATCGGCCGGCTGATGGATGTTTCCGTGGAGGTGCAGCAGGGCGATGGCGAGGGTGGCGTGCGCCGGCCGTTCAACGGTCTGGTGACCGAGCTCAACGAAGGCCCGCCGATCACCCGCGGCCTGCGCTCCTATTCCATGGTGCTGAGGCCGCAAATGTGGCTCTTATCGCGCCGATCCGACTGCCGCATCTGGATGGACAAGACCTCCGTCGACATCGTCGAAACGCTGTTTTCCGAGCATGGCATCCCGGCGCCCGATACGTCGGGCGTAATCACGCCACCGCCGCCGCAGCATTATTCGGTGCAGTGGAACGAAACCGACCTTGCCTATCTCACCCGCCGCTTCGAGGAAGACGGCCTGTTTTACTGGTTCTCGCACGAGGACGGCAAACACAAGCTGCATGTGGCCGACAGCGCCCAATCCTGGCTCGGCCCGTCGCCCTCGGCGCAGGGCGAGGCCCGGGTCCGCCTGGCGCAGGGTTCGGCCGACCGCAACCACATCACAGAGTGGAGCCGGCGCTATTCCTATGTGCCGGGACAGCGCGCCGGCGCCGACTGGAACTTCGAAACCCCACGCATGGTGCCCGGCACCATGACGCCGTCGCTCGTGCAGATGCCAGAGGCGACCAAGCGCGAACTCTACGAATATCCGGCGCGCATTTCCTCCGTCGCCGAGGCCGAGCGGGCCGAAAAACTCAGGATGCAGGCCTCCGAAGCCGATCACGACCGGGTCTTCGGCGATTCCACATCCCGCATACTGGAGGCAGGGCGCCGCTTCACGCCTTATGAGGTCGCCCATCCCGATCACGTGTATGACGAGCATGTGGTGGTGAAGGCGACCCATACCGTCGTCGACCGCTCCTACGAGACCAACAGCAATGAGCCGGAATATACCAACACCTTCGAGGCGGTGCCGTCGCGGGTGCCGATGACGCCGCATCGCGAAACCAAGCGGCCGCGCATCGAAGGCACGCAGGTGGCAATCGTCGCTGGGCCCGCCGGCGAGGAGATCCACCCCGACCAGTACGGCCGCATCAAGCTGTGGTTCCCCTGGGACCGCAAGGCCAAGAAGGACGGTTCCGACACCTGCTGGGTGCGCGTCAGCCAGGTCTGGGGCGGCGGCACCTGGGGCGCGCAGGTCATTCCGCGCATCGGCATGGAGGTGATGGTCGCCTTCGTCGACGGCGACCCCGACCGGCCGCTTGTGACAGGCGTGGTGCCCAATCCTTCCAACACCGTTCCCTACGATCTGCCGGCCAACAAGACCCGCATGGTCATGCGCTCGAACACGCACAAGGGCACCGGCTTCAACGAAATGACCTTCGAGGACGAGGCCGGCCAGGAGAACATGTTCTTCCATGCGCAGAAGGATCAGACGACGCGCGTGCTGAACGATCGCACCAAACGCGTCGATCGCCACGAGGTCTCTGCCATCGGCGGCAACCGCGCAGTGGAAGTGAGCGGCAACCAGAAGCACGAGATCGGCGGTTCGGTGAACACGGTCGTCGGCGGCACGGGGCCGATGGCGATGGCGTTGATGAGTTCCGTGCAGGGCTTGGCGGGACAGACAGCCGGGCTCCTCGGTCAGGCCGGAGAGATCGCGGGCGGTGGCGGGGCCGGGCTTGCTGCTTTTGCCGGTACGATTGCTTCGTCAGCGCTGGGCTTCCTTGGCGCGGGCGGTCTCGGCAGCCGCGAAGGCGTTGTTTCAGGCGCCAGCCCCCGGGCAGATGCAGGTACCGCTCTCGCTGGTTCAGGTAGCGGAGTGGGGAGTTCTGCTTCCGGCCTGTTCCCCCTACCGGGTATCATGAATACGATCGTCGGCTCTTTCAAGTCCGATACGGTCGGGATAGCCCGCGCCGAACAGATTGGCGTTAGCAAGGTCACGAATGTCGGACAGACATCGCTTGAAAAGGTAGGGAAGTTTAAAAAGACTATCGTCGGTGAGGAGTTTGTCATCGAGTGCGGCGCATCGAAATTCATCATGCGCAAGGATGGCACCATTCTCCTCCTGGGCACGCATTTCAACTTCACGGCGTCTGGACCGACGCAGATAAACGGTAAAATCGTTGATTTGAACAAGCCGGGCGGCGGGTTCTCCGAGGCAACACCTTCGACATCCGACGCGACGGCGAAAGGTTGATGCGCTGATGTCGGTCGACAACCGCACGCCCTTTCCCTCGCTTGCCTTTCGCCAATATAATCTGACGGGTGATCTGCTTGGTGTGGTTGTCGCCCGCGGCACCTTTAAGCTGATGAACGGCGGTCCTCTGATTCCAGACAGTATTCAGCGTCCGCTGGTAATGTCGGATGTCTATGAGGGAGATCCGCATCAAACGCCGCAGATGGCGTGTACTGACCTGGCTCCATTCAAGCCGGGAACGGACGTGACTTTCCTCGGCGCTGCATTTGCGCCAAATGGAATAGCCTCCTCCTCCTGGACATGCGGCCTTAGGGTGGGGCCAGTAGAAAAGCGCTTGCGTGTTCACGGGCCGCGTTGGTGGCGCCCCAAGATTCGCAAAACCTGGCGCGGCTTGTTCGAGCGGGACAAGGAAGATGCACTTGAAGGCTGGGAACTTACCAATGGTGAACCGGTCAGCTTTGTTCCAATCGACTGGCGACTTGCATTTGGCGGCAGCCTCGAAGGGGGCGAGGTTTGCGATCGAAATCCGGTAGGAATCGGGCTTGTCGATGAAGCTCGATTTCGCGATAGATCGGAATGGCAGGCACCCCAGATTGAAGACGTGGATATGCCCATTCGCTCCGTAGGCGGTAGACCCGCGCCTGCCGGTTTTGGGCTGCTTTCACCGTTCTGGGGAGATCGGATTAATAAGGCCGGTACTTATGACGACGCTTGGCTGACACAAAGGCATCCGTTGCTGCCGCGCGACTTCGACTTTTCCTTTTGGCAGGCGGCGCACCCGGATTTGGTGGCAGATCCCTGGTTAGAGGGCAATGAGCCATTCGAGCTGGACCATCTCCTGCCGGGGATCGAGATTTTTTACGGTCGTCTGCCCGATATTCAGCTTGAAGTTGTTCTCGATCAGGGCAGGGGGGCAGCGCGCGGTCAGATGGTGCTTGACGGTGTCCATTTTGACCTGCGGCCTGGCGTAGGACGTGTTTTTCTAACATGGCGAATTGGCTTCCCTTGGCCCGAGCGCCGAGGGTTGCCGCGCATTGCCTTTGCAAGCTCCGCTCAAGGGGTGGCTTGATGGGCGAACGGCAATTTCCTGATCCAATTTATGACGCAGACTTTTCCGCTCTTTATGGGCTTCCTGCCGATACGAAAATCGTCGGGCCGCCAATGTCGGGCACCTTGCTCACAAATACGTCCGATGGTCGCAATCCCATCCTTGCATACGATGGTCCTTGGCCACCTCCCAAACGAACGGAGGAGAAGTCAGCGGAGCAGCCACGTCCTGCCGCAGCCAACCCTTCACCACCGGAAATCATACCGGATAATAAAGATGCGCTCGCAGTTAGTCTTTCGCCAGACGTCTGCCGTGCTCCGGACAAGCCCTGTCCTTTCCCGATTTGGGGCAAGGCCGACGATGATACCAACTATTCGCCGGATGTTTTTGCAAATGGTGAGCGCATAAAACACCATGAATCAAAATTTTCGCGCTGTTATGGCGACGAACCAGGTACCGGGCTTGGCTGCAAATCAAATACGGTTGGAGACGTCGTTGAGCCGGTTACTTCTTCACCGATCGTGCATGTCAATGGGAAGCCCGTACAGCGTCACGCGGACCGCTGCACGATGAACAAAGGCAATACTGACGGCGAATACTGCTACGTTCGTTCGACAGATGTGAAACCTCCGCCTAATGCGACCGACGGACAAAACAAGGCTTGGTATGACGGCGCGAAGAAAGCTGCCGACGATTTCTGGGCCGGAATGAAGGCGACATCGGATGAAGCCGCATTGCTGGATGGGGCTGTAAAAAGGACGGGCGAGTGGATCAACGATCCCTCAAAGATCGTCAGTGATGCAAAAGGACTCTATGACAGTCTTCCGACTGGCGCTGAGATTTGGCAGGGGGCGCAGAACATCGGATCTGGCCTCTTGCACATGGGCGAGCAGGTCGTGAATGATCCCATTGGAAGCGCGAAGTCTGCGGGTGGATGGGCCGTCGATCAAGTAGAAGGCGCAATTGATAGCGTCGGGCAGGGATATGAGAAACACGGGATGGCCGGTGCCACTGGTGCTGGCGTTGGTGTACTCGCGAGTATTTTCTCTCCAGGCAAAAAGATCAAGGCTCTTAAGCACGCTGGTGAAGCTCTTGAAGAGGTAGGTGACGCGGCGAGTGCGATTCATAAAGCTGAACGTATTGAAGACGCGGCAGGCGATGCTCACGTCCCCCGGCGGAATAATCCAGGCGAGAGCACAGATGGCAAGGATGGCGCGCGAGTTACACATAAGCTCCACGTAAGGTGTTTCGAACTGCCAAAAGGCGTTAAGCGCGATGAATTCCGCCGGCAACTCGAGGAGCAACAGGATACAATCAACAAAATGACCGCGGATGATATGGCGTACGCTCATAAGGTCCTTGATCACGCGCGAGAAGCCTGGGAGGCGAGCGGAAAAAAGGGACCGTTCACCAATCTGCTGCGTGATGGCAAAGCCCAGGATGCGGTTAGGGCGGATTATCGCAGGTCACTTGAAAGTGCAGGTCTGTCGGAAGCCGACATTGAAGAGGAGATGTCGCGTGTCAACGCAACCCATTATCTTGACATGATTGCCGGCGGTGACCCAGCAGATCTCGGAATAGGTGGTGGTGCGGAAAATCAGCGAATCGGCCCAATGTGGGCTCAAAAAGGTCGCGCGGAATCTGTCAAAGAAATGGCGAATAAAATGCGGTCGGAGGGAAAAGCTGGCAGTCTGATGGATGTCGAGCTAAAAATTTGCGGCGAGTAGGAATCGAGGTATCGTGAATGGCAATGGACAAGAATTTTTCGGACAGGGTTGCACGCATCGGCTCTCCACAGCGATGCATCCCGCTAACTGCCGAGCAAGATGCCCGCCTTTCACGCCATCTGCCCGGTAGCTTTATGGAGTTCTTGCGTACTTTCGGATTTGGCGATTATTTTAATCGCAAACTTCAATATTGTGATCCTGCTGAGTTCTCACCGATTCTTGCATTGGTTTTCGAGGCAGATCCTGATTTCAGCCATAAGGATTGTTTCGTTATCGGCCACTCTGCGTTTGGTCGGCTTGTATGCTGGTCGGAACGCCATGACCACTTCGAGATCGATCTTGTCGACTTGCGTCTGACATCCAGCAAACTGGCGCCGACTCAACTGGTGCTCCCGGCACATCTCGCAAATCGGCAAAGGAGCACGGATCCGAATATTCTTGCCCGCTCTCTCTTGCCTTATGAAAGCAAGGATTACGAGGAGTTCGACGCGCGAGATCAGCCCATGTTCGATCGTTGTCGCGCCATGCATGGTGATCTGGAACGGGCAGAGTGCTATGGCTATTTCCCCGCAATTGCCACAGTGGGTCTGAACAGTCCACTGCGTGATGTCGAGAACATCAAACGCGTGGCGGCGCTGGAGCATTTTGCCATTCTGGCCCAGTTGGGGACGTTCCACCTGATGAGATTGGAGCGAGGGCAATATACATCAGTACGTCCCATCGGATGAGTGAGCCGCCCGGCTGATAAAAATGTCGTCCGCTTTTTCGTTTTCAGAGATTACCATGCCCCGCTTCAATTGTTGTGTCGGCTAAAGTTCGAGGCTCCTTCTGAAGCATAAGACGTGACTGAGAAATCAAATTACAACATTTTCGAGATCAACTGGTTCGACGAATTTCTCTCGGCTTACAAGATCGAGAACGTTATTCGTCCGAGTGATGCTAACGTAGAAGCCTACCGCGGCAAGTTGCCGGATTTTCTTCTCCGTTTCTGGGCAGATCATGGCTGGTGCAGCTGGTCCAACGGTCAGTATTGGCTTTGCGATCCATCCTTGCCCAAGCCGGTGCTGGACTATGTCTTTCGCGGCGATCCGGAGCTCGATCCCGAAAAGATGTATGCCTTCGGCTACACCGCCTTTGGGGAAATCGATATCTGGTATGGCGACGCCATGATCAGGCTGCACCTCCTGATGAACAAGGTTAGTGTTGATCCTCGCGAGTATGATGAGGAAAACCAGCGTGAATGGACCGACGAAGTTATGCTGGGTCTGTGTTTTTCAGGGCGTTTCTCACCGGCCACGCCACCATGGGAGGATGAAAATCGGAAAAACATGATGCCTCGAGCTTTGGAAACTCTGGGGCCTCTCACATGGGGAGAAATTTACGGCTTTGCGCCTGCGCTTAATCTGGGCGGCCGCAATATTCTGAAGAATCTTCAGAAGATGCCATTGGTCGAGCATCTGGTCTTTTTGGCGTCAATGGAACCGCCAACCTATTACGACTATGCACCGCCCGCTGAAGGAGAAGGCGGTTTTGGTACAGTGACGCCGCGCCGAACGATCGGGCCACAGAGCCGATGAGGTCGCGGCTGATAAATTCCGACGAGGCAGAGAGTATTGGTTTATTTTCCAATCGCGGTTTGAAATACGAATGAGCGTAGCGGAGTTTCTTGAGGCACGAGGCAAGCCCCGGGAAGCAAGGAGAATTTCCGAGGCCGAAGCGGGACAGCGCCATTGAGCGCGTTCCGGAGGACTTGCGAGAGTTCTGTATCCAACATGGCGTGGGTTATTATGCAAACAGGAACTATTGGTTGTGCACGCCGGCTCTTTTCGAGGGGTTCTCTGGCCAGATACTGACCGCTGTGCCGGAATTGAATGCCGATGATCTTGCTGCCTTCGGATATTCAAGCCTGGGAACCATCAATCTTTGGCATAGGAACGGACGGCACTTCATTTTTTCACTCGATGTCGCGCTGCTGATGGATTTGACAAGCAGAACCCGAACCGATCTCCCGCCCCACGATCTGGAGGAGATCTATCGCGCGGCCGGTGTGGAGATGCCCCACAACGCGGTCGAGCTGTTTCTGGAGGCAAGGTCTACGCCGGAGGACATCTGGAACATATTGCTGGGGGCAACGAGCGCGGATTCATACAAGGCGATTTATGACGACAGCGGTAAAGCCCTCACACCGCAGCTCCGTCGGAGCCTGGGTGAGCTTTCGGAGAACGAGATCTATTTCCGAGACAGGAATGCGGCAAGAAATACGGCAGATCATTATCAGAAGCTCAAAATTTCCGAGGCCGTCTCGCGCGTGCCTGACGAGATCTACTATTCATTTGCAGTTGAAGTCGGAGGACAGCAGCAAATTGTATCTCAAACGATCCCCGCGGGTGTCGTCCGGTAGTTTGTGCCGACGTGCGGTTGCTACAGCGTGGCAGACGTGCGTTCCCCTTCAGGAGCACGTGAAACATTGCTGACGTCGACGCGGGTCAAGTCAAAGCGGCAGCTCATGCTCGGCGGTGATGGTGCCGCCAAGGATTTCTCAATCGGCGGCTTCATCGAATATCTCGGCGTTCTGACGCAGATGGGATCATTTACATTTGAACGCTACGTCGATCCGAAGGAGGGCGGTCGGGGTGCCTTTGGGCATCTCGAAGCTGTTCGTACGATCGGTCACGACCGTCTGATCGACAATTGATGCTTAGGTGCACTCCGCACGACTAAGGGACATCTGGCGCCCGCTTTGCTCTCTGGAGGCCAATGGTCGTACCTGTTAAATTCGTTGTCGCTTGCGCCGCAGCCGACGAAATCTTCGTTATTGCGACGATCCCTGATGAACTGCCGCAGGATGCGGAATTTACCCGCCTTTATTACCTGTGCCCGGAAACGGAGGAGGTATGGCACTATCGGGATTGGCCCAACGAGCAGGTGGTGTCGCTAGGCCTGCGACGGCAGCGGGAAGGGAAGAGACGCGCAGCCTGCGCTCTGACGGGAGAGGGCGACGTCGAGATCGCGAACTCTGCGGAGGAGATCTATGAAAAAATCTCCGACGCAGGCCTGATGGGAAAGCGCGCTCTCGGCGCGGTGACACGAATCAGAGAGATCGGTTCTACCTTGTTTGTCTGCGGCAACTACGGGCAGGTCTATCGGCGCGACGAGATCGGTTGGGCGCCTATCGACAGAGAACTGGCGGAACTCGGCAAAAACGCCCTGAGCCTGCCGTTTCCAGATGCGGCGTCGGTTTCCGATGACATGCTGCGCCAGTTTACGCAATCGATGCGGCAAGCGCCTAATTTCAATGATATTGATGGCGCAAACGAGACGGATGTCTATGTTTGCGGCAATGGTGGGAACCTCTTTCACTACGACGGAAAGGCCTGGGCTAAGATCGATACCAAAACAGATGCCATTCTAACCGCGATGCATTGCATCTCAGCAGATGAAGTGCTGGTCGTGGGCGAAGACGGCACTGTTTTGATCGGCAATGCCCGTGCGGGCTTCCGCAGTTTGGGGGAGTTTTTCCCTGGCGATTACATCTGGTCAGTCCGTAGCTTCCAAGGGAAGATCTATCTGGGCACCTTGCATGGTCTTTATGTGCTCGAAGGCTCTCGTGTGAGGCTGCTTACGGGCGAAAAGCTGGACGGCAAGACCCAGATCATCAGCCTCGACAGCGTGTCTGATAACGCTTTGTGGATAGCGACCAACCGCCATGCATTCCGTTACGACGGCAACGCGTTCACATTCTATCAGCATGGCGACAATATCGCGCACTGACCGCGGCGAGCATGGAAATTTAGATGCTGAGAGCCGGCCTAGCCCCACTCGACCGCCTTCGTCAAGCTTCTCGCCCGATGGCTGGAGAGCTGAACGCCGCCGCGCACCTTGAACAGTCTTCGGCTGACGGTGTAGCCGGCGTGCTTAGCTCTCGAAGCGGGCGAGCATCGTCCTGAGCTGAAGATTTTCGGCGTGGAGCTGTTCGGCCCGCAGGCTTTTGAGCCGCTTGTTTTCCGCTTCGAGGAAGGCAATGTCCTGTTTGGAAGCCGGAGCGTCTTCGGCTTCGAATTGCGGACGCGGGTTCGCCTCGACGGTCAAGGCGGATGCGACCGCGGCCGGCTCGCGCTTCGAATATCTGCGCGGCGCGCGCTTCGACGCGGCTGCAGGCTTCGATGCCGGCTGGCTCTCCTGCGCGGGCACGGTGGCTTCGGCAATCAAGATGGCGGCCTGCTGTTGCGCCGGTTCCGACGGCGCCGCCTCCGCGGCCTTCGCATCGATCTGGCCGATGGGGTGTTGGTTCAGCGGCTCGGGCAAGGTGTCGCGGCTTTCGGCGGCGGTTTCGGTTGCGTTGAACGGATGCGGCGACTGGTCCTCCACTTCGCGCGCCAGGGCCTTGAAATCCGTGTCGCCCCAGATCGAGGTCGTCCGCGCCTTTGGCTGTCGCCGTCCCGACTTGAATTCGACGACGAATTTCCGCTGCGGCATTTTCATCTATTCTCGGCCTCAAGAAAGCTGTCAAAGCCCGCCGGCGGCGGTGCTGGGTTTCTGTCGGCCGGGGAATATATTGCCGCGTCACGCGCTTCAACCGACCAACGCGGGAGAAATGCGGATGTCCGCACGTATCCACGGCTCGATCGTGATCAAAATACGCAGGGACTATCCGATCTGCGCGAAAAACCGGCCGCTGCGGAGGCAGCGAAGGATTTCCTTAAGCGTTACCGCCTTGGATGAGGCCGGTTTCCGCCACCCGGGCGATCCGGCTCGCTCAGATGTGGCACAGGCGCGATAGGTAGGCATATGGAAATACGATATGGTTCATAGCGGTTTTGCTCTCATGCTTTGCTGCGGCTCTCGCCGCAACGGTGCTTTGCTCTAGGGCTTGGCGCGCATGGTCGAGACAACGAATGGCCGGGGGCGGGATATGACCGTGAACCCGGTCCCGGATCCGGATCAGAAAGCCAGATTCTGCGCTGAAATCGCGGCCTTGGTGCCTGCCGTCATGAGCGGTGATCTGACGGTGCGCATGAGCGCCGACTATGCGGATGCGGATCTTCGCCGCTCGGCAGCTGTTCTCAATGAGCTGATTGCGTCGATCGACGACAACCTCTGCGATTTCAATGCGGCGATGGCCGCTCTCGCTCACGGAGATCTCCATGCAGGCATGCGGGACAAACATCGCGGCGCATTTGGGCAACTGCAGAAGAACTTCAATCTCGCCTTGGTGACGATCCGTACGGTGCTCGGGGAACGAGGTTCGGATCGGTTTACGGACAGGGCCACGAAATTCCGCCGGATGCTGGCGGGCTCCGGCTCGACCGAGCTCGCTTACGAAGTCAGGGCCTCCGACGAGGATTCGCGGCCGATTCCTTCGCCGCCCCATGATCTCTGGCTGAAGCTTGCCGAGGCGCTGGCCCGCTTCTCGGTCTGAGCGGACCCGCGCCACAACGGAATAACCATTGCGGCGCGGTGGCGCCTCCCTCAGAAGGGATAGTGTTGGGCGGAATCCTCCACCGTGATCCAGCGCAGGTCGGTGAATTCGGCGATCGCCGCCTTGCCGCCGAAACGGCCGTAGCCGCTGCCTTTGACGCCGCCGAAGGGCATCTGTGCCTCGTCATGCAGTGTCGGCCCATTGATGTGGCAAATGCCGGATTCGATCCGTGCCGCAACCGCCATCGCCCGCTGGACGTCGCGGCTGAAAACGGCGGACGACAGGCCGTATTCGGTGTCGTTGGCAATACGGATCGCTTCCTCTTCGCCGGAGACGCGAATGATCGGCTTGACCGGCCCGAAGGATTCTTCCGCATAGACGCGCATTTCAGGTGTGACGCGATCGAGCAGCGTCGCCTCGACGACAGTGCCCGAGCGCTTGCCGCCAGCCACGAGTTTTGCGCCCTTGGCCGTCGCATCGGCGATCAGCCCTTCCATTTTCTTGGCGGCGTCGAGGCTGATCAGCGAACCGAGCACGACATGGCCGCGCGGGTCGCCGGCCGGCAGTTGGCTGGCGCGGGCGGCGAGTTTGGCGACGAACTCATCGGCGATCGCCTCGTCGACGATGATCCGCTCCGTCGACATGCAGATCTGGCCCTGATGCATGAAGGCGCCGAAGATTGCGGCATTGACGGCGCCGTCGATATCGGCGTCGTCGAGAATGACGAGCGGCGCCTTGCCGCCGAGTTCGAGAAGGGCGGGCTTGAGATATTTGCCGCAGGTCTCCGCGATGATCCTGCCGACCTTGGTCGAACCGGTGAAATTGACGCGCTTGACGGCGGGATGGGCGATCAGCGCGGCAACGATTTCAGGCGCATCCTCCGGTGCGTTGGTGAGGACGTTGATGACGCCGGCGGGAAGGCCTGCTTCGGTCAGCGCCGTGGCGATCAGCCGGTGGGTGCCGGGGCACTGCTCGGATGCCTTGAGGATGACGGTGTTGCCGCAGGCGATCGGCATGGCGATGGCGCGGGTGGCGAGAATGACGGGTGCATTCCAGGGGGCGATGGCGAGGCACACGCCGGCTGCCTGGCGAACGCCCATCGCGAGCGTGCCCGGCTTGTCGGAGGGAATGATTTCGCCTGATATCTGCGTCGTCATGGCGCCGGCCTCGCGCAGGATATTGGCGGCGAGCATGACGTTGAAGCCGGCCCAGGGCGCGGTCGCGCCCGTCTCCTCGATCATCAGCCGGGTGAACTCGCCGGCCTTGGCATCCATGATGTCGGCCGCCTTCATCAGGATGGTGCGGCGCTGGCCGGGGCCGGTCTTCGACCAGGCGGCGAAGGCGGCGGAAGCGGCGTCGACGGCGGCGGCGACATCTTCCAGGCTTGCGGCGGCGGCGCGGCTGGCGAGCTTCTCGGTGAACGGATCGAGGCGGTCATAGGTCCGGCCGCCGGAGGCCGCGCGGTCCGCGCCGTTTATGAGCAGGGAAATATTCATCGGGGATCTCCTCAGAAACAGAATTAGAAGCCGAGAACTTCGGCATTGATGGATGCTTCGAGGCCGCCGTCGGCGGCAAGATTGGTGCCGTTGATCCAGCGCGCGCCATCCGAGCAGAGAAAGAGCACGGCGGGCGCGATATCGGCGGCGGTGCCGGCGCGGCCGACGCGGGTGATGTCGCTGTCGACTCTCGCATCGCCGAGCACGGCGCGAAACTGTTTGAGGATCGGCGTTTCCACCGGCCCGGGGCTCACCGCATTGACGCGGAGGCCGCGCGCCTTGAACAGCGGCTGGTGCGCCGCGCGCATGGTCCAGAGCAGGAGCAGTTCCTTGGAAAGCGGATAGCCCTCCTCGTCCTTGAGGCTTTGTTCGGCGGCGACCGCCGAGACATCGGGAAAGCCTTCGATGCCGGTCAGGATCTTTGCCCGCTCGAGATTGGCGCGCCAGCCATAGCCGGCAATCGAGGCGACGTTAACGATGGCGCCGCCTTCGCGCAGGCGCGGTGCCACGGCTTCCGACAGGGCGCGAAGACCGTAGAAATTGACGGCGAGCGTCGAGACGACGCCGGTGTTGCCGGAGAGGCCGGCGACATTGGCGAGCGCATCGAGGCGCGAGGGCAGCTGTGCGACGATCTCGGCAACGCCCGGTGGCGTGGATAGATCGCCCCGGATGAAGGCGGCGCCTCCATGGGCGGGTTCGCGCACGTCGATGCCGATGACCTCGGCGCCCATCTGGCCCGCCAGTTCCGCCGTGCGCGCGCCGATGCCGGAAGCCACGCCGGTTACCAGGATCGTTTTACCAAAAAG
The DNA here is from genome assembly GCF_002211305.1 of Rhizobium sp. R634. GTDB lineage: Bacteria > Pseudomonadota > Alphaproteobacteria > Rhizobiales > Rhizobiaceae > Rhizobium. The sequence goes on from NZ_LOKW01000001.1 coordinate 224,154, forward strand.
CATGAATGTCACCTTTCACAAGAGAAACTGGAGGCAAGCAGGCTCATTCTTCCCATTTGATCTTATTCGGACCGGGAAGTTTCAGCCGATAGCCGACGGGCAGAAGCTGGAAATCGAAGCGGCGTTCGATTTCGCCCCAAAGCCCGCGCGGCAGGTAGAGGGAGAAGATCAGGGCGGTGGCGCCGAGACCGATCAGATACCAGACGCCGGCGCTGCCGAAGAAGGTTTCGATGACGAAGAACAGAAGAGCGCCGAGGATCGCGCCTTCGAACTTGCCGATGCCGCCGACGAGCACCATGAAGATCATGTAGGCGGTCCACTGGACGCTGAAATAGGTCTTCGGCTGGAAGGTGGTGGCGCTCGCGAGCCACAGGCCGCCGGCAACCGCGATGCCGAAGGCGGCGAGTACGAAGAGCAGCCGCTTGGTCGCGGTGACCCGTACGCCGACCGAGGTCGCCGCCTCCTCATTGTCGCGGATCGCCTGCATGGCCGCTCCCGCGCGGCTTCTCATCAGCATGAAGAGCGCGCCGAGCAGGGCCGCCATGGAGGCGAGCGCAAGCCAATAGATCGCCGCCCGCCGCATGCCGCTGTCATAGAGGTTGAGCGAGATCAGCGAGGTTCCCGTTTCGCCCTGGATGAGGCTGTCGAGATTGACGAGGAGATGGGCGAGCGTGGCGACGACCCACATGCCGATCGCGAATTCGCCGCCCTTCAGCCGCAGCATGAAAAGCGAAAGCGGGATCGACAGCGCGCCGGTCACCACCGCGGCGGCAAAGACCGAGAGGAAGGGATCGAGGCCGGCATCGGCGAGGCGAATGGTGAAATAGGCGCCGAGGCCGAAAAACACCTGCTGGCCGACGGAGACGAGTCCGCCGAAACCGGCGAGCGCATTCCACATGGCGGCCAGGATCACGTAGATGAACAGGGCCGTCATCCGGTCGATCGCGCCGGCGCCGAGCATTATGGGAGCGAGCGCCAGCAGGGCGAGCAAGCCGGCCATGGCGCCGAGCGCCATCCGTGACGATGTCGTCCAGCGTTCGATCGATATTCCGTTGGAGACGAGTGTCATGTCGGGCTCCTGAGACGTGCTCGAAGGTTGAGGAAGGCGCCGAGCCTGTCGAGCCGAGGCATGCCAAACCGGGACAGCCTGACGAAAAGGACGAGCAGGAATACGGCGTGGCCGCCGATCAGGAAGCCTTGCGGATGCAGTTGCGCGCCGAGCGACTGGGCAAGGCCGAGAATGATGCCGCCGGCAAGCGTGCCCCAGAGCGATCCGGCTCCACCGATGACGGCCGCCTCGAAGGCGAAGAGCAGCTGCGGCCCGCCCGCATAGGGGCTGAAGGTCGCCCGCATTCCGAGAAAGGCGCCGGCGATCCCGATCGTGACCATGGTGATCGCGGTGGCGACGGCATTCACCCTACGTGCATCGATGCCGACGAGCCCAGCCGTATCGGGATCTTCGGCCGTGGCACGGATGGCGCGGCCGAGTGCAAAGCGGCTGAGGAAGAATTGCAGAGCGCCGAGAAGGAGGATCGCCGTTACCATCATCATGACGGCGAGCTTGCCGACGAAGATGTGGCCCGGCAGCTGCCAGGATGCATAGGATAGATTGCCGATGAAGGGCGCGAGCGAGCGCGTGTCGGCGCCGAACTGTTCGAACAGCAGATTGTCGATGACGATCGACAGGCCGAAGGTCGTCAGGATCGGCAGCAGCGTGCCGCCGCGGGCGCTGCGTTCCAGGATGAAACGCTGCAACAGCCAGCCGAGGACCGCCATGGCCGGCAGCACGATCAGCAGGCCCGCGAAAGGCGGAATGCCGGCCTTGGCGGCGAGCAGCCACAGCCCGTAGGCGGCGGCGATCGCCAGGCTGCCATGCGCGAGATTGATGATCCGCATGACCGAAAACATGAAGGACAGTCCGCAGGCGATGACGGCGTAATAGCCGCCGAGCAGGATGCCCTGGATCAGGGAATTGATCATGATGCGCTCCTTTCGCCGGCGGCCCGGTGCAATCCGAAATAGGCCTGGGTGACGTGCTCGCGGGTGACGGCCGCCGCCGGCCTGTCGAGCACGATGCGTCCTTCCAGCATGCAGATGACCCGGCTTGCCACGCTCATGGCGCGGGCGAGATCCTGCTCGACGAGCACGATCGTCGTCCCCGATGTGAGCAGGGCTTGCAGCTGGGTATAGACGCGGTCGACGACGAGCGGCGAAAGCCCGAGCGAGACCTCGTCCAACAGCAAAATATCCGGGTTGCTCATCAGGGCGCGGCCGATCGCGGTCGCCTGCTGCTCCCCGCCCGAGAGATGCCCTGTCCTGGCATGGCGGCGGGGCTTCAGGTTCGGAAAGGCGTCGAGGACACGATCGACGCTCCACTCGCCCTTGCGCCCGCAGCTCTTTCCGAGAAGCAGGTTCTCCTCGACGGTCATCTGCGAAAAGAGGCGCCGGCCTTCTGGCACCAAAGCGATGCCCCTGGCGATCCGCTTGTGGGAGGGGATGGCGGCGAGATCCTCGCCGTCGAGAAGGATCTCGCCGGAGGCGGGAAGGTGGGCGCCGGCGATCGAGCGAAGCAGCGTCGTCTTGCCTGCGCCGTTGGCGCCGACCAGCGCCAGCACCTCGCCCTTGGCGATATCGAAACTGACCCTGCGCACCGCCTGCAGCAGGCCGTGGCGGACGTCGAGGTTACGGATGGAGAGAAGGCTCATGCCGGCGTTCCTCCGAGATAGGCCTTGACGACTTCGGCGTTGCTCATGACCGCTTTCGGCTCGCCATCGGCGATGATCCGCCCGGCATCCATGCAGATCAGCCGCTCGGCCACCTGCAGCAGGATATGGACGATATGCTCGATCCAGACGATGCCGATGCCGCGGCGGCGCAATTCGAGAATGGTTTCCACGAGTTCGCTCGCCTCGCCGTCGGTGAGCCCGCCGCCGATCTCGTCGAGCAGCAGCAGCCTTGGCTGCGTGGCGAGCGCGCGGGCAAGCTCCAGCCGTTTGCGATCGAGCAGGCCGAGCGTATCGGCCGGGCGGTTGGCGACGCCGAGCATGCCGCAGAGCGAAAGCGAATCCACCACCCGCGCATAGGCTTCGTCGCGGCTTGCGGCATTGCCGTGGGAGGCGGCGACGAAGACGTTTTCGAAAGTCGTCATGCCGCTGAAAGGCTTCGGAATCTGGTGGGTGCGCACCAGCCCCGAGCGGCAGCGCTCAGCCGCCGTCCGGCTGGTGACGTCGGCGCTGTCGAAGGTGATCGTGCCCGCGCTCGGCGGGAAGGCGCCGGCGAGCACGGAGAGCAGCGTCGTCTTGCCGGCGCCGTTCGGCCCGACGATGCCGACCGCATCGCCGTCGCCCATGGAAAAATCGAGATTTTCCAAGACCACGAGCGCGCCGAACCGCTTGTGGATTCCCCTGGCCGAGAGGAAGACCCCTCCCGGCCGATTTTGAGTTTGCTGCTGCACCGTGCGTTATCCGTTGTAGGCGATGAGCTTGGCGCCGACCGGGACGTTGGGGTCGGTGGCGTTTTCGGTGACGACGTAGTCGAGCGCGAATTTCGAGCCTTCGGCCGCCTTGACCCATTGCGTGCCGATGATCGGTCCGGGCGAGACATTGGCGACGGGGCCGCTGGTGAAGTCGACCTTGCCGGCGATCGTCGTCGTCTTCAGCGAGGCGAGCGCCTTGGCAACGGCCTCCTTGCTCTTGACGTCGCTGCTCGCCTTCAGCGCGTCGAAGCCTGCATCGAGAAGCGCGAGGCTGGCGCCGAGCTGCTGCGTCCACTGCTTGCCGCTTGTCGCTTCATAGCCATCGGCAAGCTCGGTTCCCGAGACGCCGGTCAGCGTCGATTTGTAGGGGAAGGCCTTGTGCCAATAGGCGGCGCTGCCGATGTTCATGCCGAGATCGCCGAGCGCCTCGATGTCGGAAGGAAACAGGCCCGTCTTGGCAACCTGGCAGATCTTGATCTGCTGGGTGAGTCCCTGCTGGGCGGCCTGGCGCCAGAAGGCGGCGAAGTCGGGCGGAATGGGGAAAGAGTTGAAGATCTCGACGCCCTCCTGCCGGAAGAGGGCGATCTGCGCCGAGAAATCGGTGGTGCCGGTTTCATAGGCGCCTGGATCGACGATGGTGAAGCCGGCCTTGGCAAGCGCGGGTGCCAGGTGGGCGCGGATCGCATTGCCATCGGCGTCGTTGGGATACATGACGCCGACCTTCTTGTTGGTCTCGATCAGGCTCCACTGCGAGACATAGGCCTTGTGGAACTCCTCGACGCCGAAGCCGAAATGATAGGTCCATTTGAAGGGCGAGGGTGCACCGGGCTTGGCGCCGCGGCCGAAATACCAGGCCTCCCAGGGCATTACCGTCGAGAGGCACGGAATGCCTGCCGCCTCGCAGGCGTCGGACACCGGATTGATCGTTTCGGGCGTCGAGACGGCGAGCATCAGGTCGATCGCCTGGTTGTTGATCAGCTCCTTCGCTAGTTGCCCGGCACGCGAGGGATCGGACTGGGTGTCCTGGTCGAGAATATCAACCTTCCAGGTCTTGCCGCCGGCCTGCAGGCCGTTCGCCAGCGCCTTGCGTGCGAGGTCGAGCACATAGCCATCCGTTTCGCCGAAGCCGCCGAGCGGGCCGGTGCGCGGGCTGATGAAGCCGACCTTCAGCGTGTCGCTGCTCTGGCCGAAAGCCGTGCGGCCGGAAAGCGCCAGCGCCGCGCCGCCTGCTGCGGCCGATGCGATGAAAGAGCGGCGCGTGAGGGACGCCGTGTTGAATGTCCTGCTCATGAATTGTTCCTCCCTCTTGGTGCGGGCCTCCCGCCCGTTCCCTGTTTATTCCGGCCGATCTGGCTTCAGATCGGGTATTGATGTTTTCCCGATGCGATGGTGACCCATCGAAGCTCGGTGAATTCGTCGATCGCGGCCTTGCCGCCGAAGCGGCCGTAGCCGCTCGATTTGACGCCCCCGAACGGCATTTGCGGCTCGTCGGAAACCGTCGCCTCGTTGATGTGGCAGATGCCGGATTCGAGCCGCATGGCGACGGCGAGCGCGGCGTTGACGTCGCCGCTGAAAACCGCCGCCGAAAGCCCGTATTCATTGTCGTTGGCAACCGTCACGGCCTCGTCGATGCTGCCGACGCGGATGATCGCCGCGACCGGCCCGAAACTCTCCTCCCGATAGATCCGCATAGCTGGCGTGACGTGATCGATGACGGTCGCATCCATCAGCGTGCCGTGCGCCTCGCCGCCGCAAACGAGGACGGCGCCTTTCTGCACGGCGTCGTCGATCAGCGACCGCACACGGCGCACGGCTTCGGCGTTGATCAGCGTGCCGAGCGGTGTATTGCCATCCTTGGGGCTGCCGGCGACCAGCGTTGCGGCCTTCGTCCGGAACTTGCCGACGAAGCCGTCGGCGATCTCGTCCATCAGGATGATCCGCTCGGTCGACATGCAGATCTGGCCCTGGTTCATGAAGGCGCCGAAGGCGGCGGCGCCGATCGCCTCGTCGATATCGGCATCGGCAAGCACGATGAAGGGCGCCTTGCCGCCGAGCTCCAGCAGGCAGCGTTTCAGATGCCGTGCCGAGGATTCGGCGATGATCCTGCCGACGCGGGTAGAGCCGGTGAAGTTGATGCGGCGCACGGCCGGATGGGCGATCAGCGCGTCGACGACGGCGGCGGCGTCACTTGGTGCATTGGAGACGACATTGACGACGCCGCGCGGAAAGCCGGCGTCGCGCAGGATGTCGCCGATCAGGCCATGGGTCTTCGGGCAGAGTTCGGAGGCCTTGAGGACGACGGTGTTGCCGCAGGCAAGCGGCATGGCGACGGCGCGGGTGCCGAGGATGATCGGCGCATTCCAGGGGGCGATGCCGACGCAGACACCGGCCGGCTGGCGCACCGCCATTGCCATGCTGCCCGGAATGCCTGATGGAATGAGCTCACCTGAGATTTGCGTCGTCATCGCCGCTGCCTCGCGCAGAATATCCGCGCCGAGCCCGCAATTGATTGCCGCCCATTGCGCGGTGGCGCCGGTTTCGCCGGTCATGGCGGCGATGAATTCGCCCGTGCGGGCTTCGAGAAGGTCGGCTGCGGCATTGAGCAGCCTGCGGCGCTCGCCCGGGCCGGTCTGCGACCAATCGGGAAAGGCGGCTGCGGCTGCATTGGCGGCCCTCGCCATGTCGGCGACGGAGCCTGCCGCGGCGACCGTCGCGACGTCGCCGGTCAGCGGATCGATACGTTCGAAAGTCGCCCCGTCGGACGCCTCCACCGCCTCGTTGTTGATCATCAGCTTTGCCGAAAACACCGTTTTCCCCATCCGCCGCCAGCCGATGCTTGTTTCATTGCCGTGGGAGAAGACGAGCGGAAGCCGCGGCCCAAGGGCCGTCCAACCATTCCCGCATCTGTCGAGGTGCCTCCTCCCAAAGGCTGATGGAGATGAGGTTACGCCGATCGCTTCAGGATGGAATGCGATTTATTGGGTTAATATTGTAATTATCCGGCGATTGCCGCACTGTTCGCTGCGAAAGAGGAGGGCGCGTTGGCGACGAACGGAGGCATTCATCATTATGCGAGGGGCGAATGGCACGGGCCGTCGCTCTCGCACCGGCGCATTCGTTTCCAGAAAGGGATCTACGCGGATTTTCATCACTTCCTCCTGCTTGGGGACGGCTCGGCAGAACTGCATTTCGACAATGGCGAAGACCGGCCGCTGCAGGGGCAACTCATCGCCTTCCTGCCGCCGCAGGCGCGATGCGATCTCTCAATTGCCGCCGGCACCGCGGCCCATCTTGTCGGGGTGTCGGCGCAGATCATGGTCGATGCGATCGGCGACAAGGTGGAATCCTATTCGCTGCGTCTCTTCACCGAACAGCGCAAGCTGGTCGAAGCCGCCGATCCTCAACTGGTGGCCGAAATCGCGCCGCTGATTTCGGGTTTCGTGCGCGAACTCGGCCATCCCGCTCGCTCGTCCTGGATGGTCGCAGCCGCTTATATCAGGCTGGCGCTGATGGCGCTTTGGCGCGGCTGCGGCGGGGAGAGAGGCGAGGAGCGAGGGCAGGGCGAAACCGGATCGATCCTGCAGCGATACCGCCAGCTCGTCGAGGCCGGTTTCCGCAAGCACCGTCCTATCAGCGATTATGCCGCCGAACTCGGCGTCACCGCCGACCGGCTTCATTCCATCTGCCAAAGGGCGCTCGGCCGCTCGCCGATCCAGCTCCTGCACGAACGCGTGGTGCAGGAGGCAAAGCTGAGATTGGAGCGCTCGGCCCGCAACATCCAGGAAATCTCCGACAGTCTCGGTTTCCGCGACCCGACCTATTTCAGCCATTTCTTCAAACGCAAGACCGGCCTTTCCCCCGCCGGCTACCGCGAGATCGCCCGCGCTTCCGCCGGTTCGGAAAACAGCATGCTGTCTTCGGGGTATGCGGATTGGCCTTAGGCCCAGAGTTATTGGGTCGCAAATCGTGCTGACCTAATTCCAAGCCGGCATAGGACTGCAAAGTGCAAATAGCATCATTGCGCGTCAAAATCGGTAATGCCGACATGTGGCCGAAGGCCGACTGTCCGCTGGTAAACACCCAAAACGAAAGCGGAGATCAGAGTTCTTGCCGCTAGGGTCTGGGGTCGGCCCTTTGCTGCCGTTCGAGGTCGATGCGAGGAACGTGCGGTATGTGCTAGGGTCTAAGGCGGAACGCGACAGACGCACTGCGAAGGGCGGTGTGATCGAACCGGAATTCGCGCGACCGAGTGTCAACGTTGTGTTCTTGGAAGGGGAGACGAAGACGATGCCGACACCAGAGCAACCCAGCCTAATAGTTCGACAGAAATCCCCACCGAACATCGAGTTTCCGTTTGCGTCGCTCTCCGATTGGCTGATCCCAACCGAGCTGTTCTTCGTGCGAAACCATTTCCCGTCGCCGGACCTCGATGCGCGAGACTGGAGATTGCGCGTTGGCGGGGCGGTGGAGCGGCCGATCGAACTTGACCTCGACAGCATCAAGGCGATGCGGAGCACGACTCTCACTGCCGTCGTCGAGTGCGCAGGGAACGGGCGCGTCTACTATGTGCCGCCGAAGGAGGGGTTGCAGTGGCAGAACGGAGCCGTCGGCAATGCCGCGTGGACCGGTGTTCCTCTGCGCGAGATTTTAGAAATGGCGGGCGTCAAGCCAACCGCACGTGAGGTTCTGCTCGTAGGTGCCGACAGCGGCGTCGTCGACGCTAACAAGAAAACGGCTTCTCCCGGCCCCATTGCTTTTGCGCGCAGTTTACCGCTTGAGAAGGCCATCGCTGACAGCACGATGCTTGCCTATTCGATGAACGAGGAGCCGTTGACGCGCGATCACGGCTACCCGCTACGCGCGGTCGTGGGCGGCTGGTTCGGCATGGCTTGGGTCAAGTGGATCACTGATATCATGGTTATGGAGCAACCGTTCCTTGGCTACTGGCAGGCGCGCGACTATTTCCGTTGGGAGCGCAGCCTCGGGGAACCCAGGCTGGTCCCCCTCGCGGAGATGCAGGTCAAAGCGCAGATGGCGCGTCCCGTGCAGGGGGCGCGTCTCATTGTTGGCCAACCGTATAGGATTTTCGGAGCCGCCTGGAGCGGAGAGGCTGTTGTCCGGCAAGTGCAGGTCTGCACCGGAGATGGCAGGGGCTGGCGCGAGGGAAGGCTCCTCGAAACAGAACGTCCCTTTGCATGGCGCTTGTGGGAGTACATATGGACCCCTGAAGAGGTGGGGCAATATATACTGCGGTGCCGCGCGATCGATGGGGCGGGGTGCGTGCAGCCCGACCTCCCGCATTCCGACTGCGAGAGCTACGCGGCCAATTGGATCGTTCCGGTGGAGGTTACGGTCGTTCCCGAGCCACGGACGTATGAGGAGGAATTCGTGATCTAATTACCCGCATGGGGCAGAATGGCGGCTTCTTGGCGCAACTGCGACCTGCGTTGTGTCATGTCCGCTTTGCAGCAACTGCGACCTGCGGCTCGATGACTATTATGACGGCGCGAAGCTGCCGAACACTGATTGCCCAACATCAGGGCAAACGGATGCTAGGTGTGTGGTCCCCGAAAGCTGGCGCTTTTCACATTTTAAACCGATGCCGGCTTCGCGCTACCGGCGCTCTCCCGGGCCCGACAGCCCCTGCGGGGAGACAGGTTTTCCGCTTATGGGGCGTACGGCCTTGGCAGCTTGCCACGCGCGTTGGAAGAAACGGATTTCTGTGGCGATGCTTTCGCGGAACGGATCGGTTTGGTTGAAGTAGTTGCGGTCGAGACCGAGCTTTGCACCTTCTGCTTCACCCTCGTAATAGGTGCCGAACAAATGATCCCAGATCGGAAAATAATTGGCGAAATTCTTGTCGTGATGTTCCCGCACTCGGGAGTGATGGATGAAGTGGTCGCGTGGTGACTGGATCACGTATTTGCCAAACCAGCCATGCCAGGGAATGGCACTGTGCTTGACCAGACCAATGGCGCCAAAGGTGATGGTCACGAAGGCGAATTCCGCCGTTGGCAGCCCGATAAGCAGCGCCGGAACGACCATGATGGCCACGTTTATGGCCTTCTCCAGCGGATGCTCGCGCGACGAAGTCAGCGCGTTGAACTCTTCGGCTGCGTGGTGAAATTCGTGCAGCCGCCATAGTACGGGCAGCCGGTGCATCAGCCGATGCTGCCAGTAGCTCAAGAAGTCTGACAGCACTAGGAACAAGAGAACATGTGCCCAGCTTGGCAGCCTCCGGGCAAGATCCAGGTGGGGGGCATCCTGGGCCGCGTGGGTGATGGCATAGGACAGACCGAATGATGCGAGCGCCGCGAACAGCGTAATCATTCCCGTCGCCTGAAGGACGAAATAGACGATGTCGGTGATTGTGGATTTGGTGCGTTCGAAGAAAACCCGACGGAACCCGGAATTGCCGAACCCCACATAGGCGAGTTCCACCGCGAAAACGATCAGAACCAAGCCAATAGAAATGGCGAAACTGAGCGCCATTGCCCGACCATTCAGATAGTAAGTGTTGTAAAAAAAGCTCCCAAGCTTGTGCACGCAGTAATAGACCAGCTCCATGGCACCTTACCCCAAACACGAACCCTTACAGCCTAGCCCTGGCGACGCTCTTTCGACCGATTGCTCAAAAGGACGATCGGGGCGTCCTTTTGATGGTGGAAGTGCAGAGTCATCGACCGCCGATCTACTGAAGGTTGGCGCGGGTCTGAAGATAATCAATTGCCTGAATTTATTAATCTGCCGGGGTATAGTTGAAACTAGCGACGGGCTCTTTACGACGTAAAGTGCCAGAGTGAGCATACAGCTTGCCGAAGTATTTTTGCCGCTGGCGCGGCGGACAAGACGCAGTCGCACCGGCCGCTCGTCAACATCGAACGAATGACGAAGATAGAAGATATTGGGAGGACCCTGCTACAAGAAGGGTTCGACCGGCCGTGGACGCCGGGGCGTCGCAACGATTGGTGTGACTGATGCTAGGCGGGATGGCCGCCCAGCGCACAGGAGACACCATTGCTTGGGGTAAGCAAATAATCGCCAGGCGGCACTACATCTATAATAGGAGATATTATTTCGCTTTGTAGATGGCGTCCGATCTTTGGTCCGGCAACGTACAACACGTTACTTTACAGTCGGAAATATAATTCTAAAGGATAAAGTACGACTTATTGCGGACCAAGAGAAAATTATGCAAAGTTTTGTAGGTGGCTCGGCGCAATGCTTACAAAACAACCCCGCACACTACCCCGCAAATTGCGGGGGTTTCTCGTCCGGCACCTTACGGGAACTACACAGCGACAATCAGGTTAGATCACTGGATCGCGGGAGAAAATCAGTACTTTTAGATCGCATTATGCCCTTCTCCTAGCGATCCACCCGATTCCAGAGTTGGGTCGTGCGGAGGTAGGTTTCCGGTCTGCTCCCAAAGCGACGCTCCGCGCGGCCCGACGCCCTCGGATGCAGGCCGAACACTAAGTCGTGAGGTGCTCTCACGTTGAACCATCGCGCTCACGGCCTAAGGTTAGCATGGGAAGTGAGGGCGTCATGATCCTGTCTCAGGTATTCCAGACCCAAAGCGTGCTGAATGATGACGAAGTGGCCCTATGCCAAAGGGTGTTCGATCACGTCGTTCTGGCCAAACAGGTCAAATCGGATGCAGAGCGGCAAGATCTGGCGGCTCGGATCATCCAGTCGTATCAACACGGAGTTACAGACGAAGAGGCTCTATTGCGTTTGTTGATTTGAACATTGCAAAATACATGGAACTCCTCTTGCTTTGCGGCGTTTTACTATCGGACGTACAGTCTCTACGGAGACTCGCACATTCGTCCTTTCCAAAAGCGTTAACTAGCCCCGCCAATCCAGCGGGGCTTTTTTTGACCAGTTCGTGGGGAAACGTCCGTGACCCGCTTGCCCCAGCGCCACTTCGGACCTCCCCTACCACACCTGTCGGCGTACGCTGACGAACATCGTGGAACTGAGGAATCCATCGTCCGTTTATCCGGCGGGTCGTGCGGTCAAGCAGCTCGCTGCACTGCCAAACCCCATGGCAGTAGCCGTGCGGCCCACCTTTTTGGCGCCGCGTTCAGAACGATTTTGACGGCTATCTAATCTATCCTCAGCCAGTGCCTTACCCAGGTTATCGCGCGATCGCTCATGTAGGCCACAATGCTGCCGATCGGTAGGCCGGCGATGGCGATCAAGCGTCGAGGCGCTTGTGAATGACGGCCCTCCCCTCGTGGCGTTCGCCTTCTCGTCGCTCAGATCTTTTCGGAGCTGGACCACGCTGTCGTATGCCGTCAGAGTGCCTTCCAGGCGCCCGAGGGGTCGGATGATGCGTCATTGGAGGCCATTTCTGGTCTTTCGGAAGCTAGTTTCCCTTATAGATCCGCTTCAGCGCGGTGAGCAGCGCCGCCATTTCGTCGCCCGAAAACAGGTCGATGAAATGCTGCTCATGCCTGTCGATCAGCTTGCGTGCCTGCACAAGCATCGCCCGTCCCGCTGTCGTCAGATGCAGTTCCTGGCGGCGGCGGTCTGCTGCGGAGGGGCGGCGCTCGACCAGGTCGCGGGCGGCCAGCCGGTTGACGAGGGCCATCATGGTTGCGCGGTCGGTGCCGAGCGTGTTGGCGAGGTCGATTTGCGATGCGCCCGGATTGGCTGAGATGAGTTCCATCACCGCGAGCTGCTTCTGTGTCAGCGCCAGCTCCTCCATGGTTTCGGCGAAGTCGCGATAGATCGCGACATGCGCCATGCGCAGATGAAAGCCCAGGAGATCGCCAAGCCTGCCGACGTCGAGACGAGGCGTTGCGGAAGCTTCCTCGGTGTCGAAATAATCCTGTGGTGGTTTTGCGGCCATCGTTCGTCTCGCCTCGTTGAGGCGCCATAACCATCAAAATCAGCGGGTTAGTCAATATACGTTATGCGGCAACCGGGAGTATTTCTCTCGTCCACTCGGGCTTTCGTATTTTCTTTGAACAGCATCTTGCATCCCGCCGGGAAAGGATATTAGTATGTGTTGCATACAAATTTGATGCCTGCCGCGGAGGAGCGGAGGGCATGGGAGGAGAAAATGGCGCATTCCTTTTCCGGGATCGCTTCGCCTGCGGATTGCGGGCTGGTGCAGGACGATCCGATCCTTTACCGCGCCCGGGTCGCGCCGGATCGTCAGGCCCTGTTCGAGATCGCCACCGGCCGGCAGCTCACCTATGCCGAAGTCGATCGGCGGATCGCCCGCTGCGCCGGTTTCCTGAGCGTGATGCTCGGGGCGCGGAGGGACGGAGCGCGTGTCGCCATGCTGGCCCGCAATTCGATGGATTCGATCGTGCTTGCCTTCGCCTGCCAGCGCACCGGCGCCATCTACGTGCCGCTCAACTGGCGGCTCAACGCCGCCGAGCTCAGGCCGATCCTTGCCGATTGCGCGCCGCTCATCCTGGTGCATGACGAGGAGTTTTCATCCGTCGTGGCGATCCTTGCCGAAGCCGATCCCGAGATGTTGGTGATTTCGACGGCCGATGGCCCGGCCGGCCTTGCCGCGCGGATCGAGGCGAGCCTGCCTGCCGCTCCGGTGCCCGCAGATACCGACGGAGCTTGCATCCTTCTCTATACGTCAGGCACGACGGGACAGCCGAAGGGCGTCGTCATCAGCCGCCGCAACGCCTTTTTCGCGGCGGTCAATTTCTCCTTCGTCGGCGAGATCGGACCGGGCTCCGTCGCGCTCTGCGACCTGCCGTTCTTCCACACGATCGGGCTGATCGCGGTAGCGCGTACCACCTTGATGCTCGGCGGCACGCTCGTCGTCTCCGACCGCTTCACGCCGGCGCGCACGCTGGCTGCCCTTGCCGATCGTGAACGCGCCATCACCCATTATTTTGCCGTGCCGCAGATCGCGCTCGCCTTGCGTAACGATCCTGCCTATAGCGCCGCGGCTCTCTCCAGCCTGCACGCGCTCTTCGTCGGCGGCGCGCCGCTGACGCAGGCGCTGATCGAAAGCTATCTCGCCGATGGCGTCGCACTGGTCAACGGCTACGGCATGAGCGAAGCGGGAACGGTGCTGCACGTGCCGATCGACCGGCGCGCGGTGCAGGACAATCCCGGCAGCGTCGGCCTTCCGGCGCCGCTGCTCGACATTCGCATTGTCGGCGAGGATGGCCGCGATGTCGGGGAGGGCGAGATCGGCGAATTCTGGCTGCGCGGACCGGCGGTAACGTCGGGCTATTGGAACAAGCCGCGGGAAACCGCGGCCGCCTTTACCGACGGCTGGTACCGCACCGGCGATCTCGGCCGGCGTGAAGCCAACGGCTTCTATCGCATCGTCGACCGGCTGAAGGACATGTACATCAGCGGCGGCGAAAATGTTTACCCCGCCGAGGTTGAGGCCGCGCTCGCAAGCCATCCCGCCATTCTCGACGCCGCCGTTATCGGGGTTCCCGACGAAAGGTGGGGCGAATGCGGCGTCGCTTATGTCGTGCTGCGGCCGGGGGCTGCGGCAACGGGCGAGGAGATCGCCGGCCATTGCGCGGAAAGGCTCGCCGCCTTCAAGCGCCCGGCCCGCATCCTCTTCGTCGAAACCATTCCCCGCACCGCCTCCGGCAAGGTGCAGAAACATGTTCTGCGCCAGCACCATTCCGAGAAAATCCTTCAACGACAGGCCCCGTGAAGCGGCCCCGGTCTCGTGCCGAAACCAATGGAGTGAACTCATGACTGAAAACACATCGCCGGTCCTGGTCGAATTCGATGGCGGCATCGCCTTCGTGACGCTGAACCGCCCGGAAAAGCGCAATGCGATGAATCCGGCTCTGAATGCCCGGATGCTCGAAGTGCTCGACGAACTCGAAGGCGACGAGCGCTGCGGCGTCCTCGTCCTGCGCGGCGCCGGCGAATCCTGGTCGGCCGGCATGGATCTGAAGGAATATTTCCGCGACAACGACGACAAGCCGCGCGATGCCACGCTGAAGGCGCGGCGCCAATCCGGCGGCTGGTGGAACCGGCTGATGTACTTCGAAAAGCCCACCATCGCCATGGTCAACGGTTGGTGCTTCGGCGGCGCCTTCACGCCGCTCGTCTCCTGCGATCTCGCCATTGCCGCCGAGGAGGCGAATTTCGGCCTCTCCGAGATCAATTGGGGCATCCTGCCGGGCGGCAACGTCACCCGCGCGGTGGCCGAGGTGATGCGCCACCGCGACGCGCTCTACTACATCATGACCGGCGAGCTGTTCGGCGGGCGCAAGGCTGCGGAAGTGGGTCTCGTCAACGAGGCAGTGCCGCTCGCAGAGCTTGAAACCCGCGTCCGCAAGATCTGCGCCAGCCTGCTCGAAAAGAACCCGGTGACGCTGAAGGCCGCCAAGGACACCTACAAGCGGGTGCGCAACCTGCCGTGGGATCTCGCCGACGACTACATCTACGCCAAGCTGGAGCAGATGCTGTTTCTCGACAAGACCAAGGGGCGCGACGAGGGGCTGAAGCAGTTCCTCGACGACAAGACCTATCAGCCGGGGCTCGGCGCCTACAAGCGCGGCCGTTGAGGCTAGGCCCGGCATGGCCGGGCCGTACGGATTGCTATCGGGAGGAGGAAGCAATGAAGATCCATGCCGCGGTGGCGCGTGCGCCGCATATGCCGTTTTCGCTGGAAAGTCTCGATCTGGAGGAGCCGCGCGAGGGCGAGATCCTGGTTCGTGTCGTGGCAACGGGAGTTTGCCATACCGACATCGTCATGCGCGATCAGCATTTGCCGGTGCCCCAGCCGGTCGTACTCGGCCATGAGGGCGCCGGCATCGTCGAGCGCGTCGGCCCGGGTGTCACCAAGGTGAAGCGCGGCGATCACGTGGTCATGACCTTCAATTCCTGCGGTCATTGCCCGAGCTGCAACGATCACGAGGAGACCTATTGCCACGAATTCTTCCCGCGCAATTTCTTCGGTTCGCGGGCGGATGGTTCGAGCGGGCTTTCCTATCGGGGAGAGCCGGTACACGGCAATATTTTCGGGCAGTCCTCTTTTGCGAGCCACGCGCTCTGCCATGAGCGCAACATTGTCAAGGTGCCTGATGACGCCGATTTGGCGCTGCTCGGGCCGCTTGCCTGCGGCATCCAGACCGGCGCCGGCGCCGTCATGAACGCGCTCAAGGTCGAACCGGGAAAAGTGCTCGCGGTTTTCGGCATGGGCTCGGTCGGTCTTGCCGCCGTCATGGCGGCGCGGATCGTCGGCGCGTCCCGGATCATTGCGGTCGATGTGAACGAAACGCGGCTGGCGCTTGCTGGTGAACTCGGCGCGACGGATATCGTCAACGGCAAGGCCGGGGATGTGGTCGCAGCGATCATGGCGCTGACCGGCGCCGGCGTCGATTATGCGATCGATGCCTCCGGCGTACCTGCCGTGATCGATCAATGCGTGCGCGTGCTCGCGCCGCGCGGCACCTGCGGCATCGTCGGGGCCTCGCCGCACGGCGCGACGCTGACACTCGATCTCACCCATATCCTCTCCGGCGGACGCCGGGTGCGCGGCATCGTCGAGGGCGATTCCAATCCCGATGTGCTGATCCCGCTCTTGATCGATCTTCATCGGCAGGGTCGCTTTCCCTTCGATAGGCTCGTCACCTTCTATGATTTCGCCGACATCAACCGGGCGGTGGAGGATTCGGAGAAGGGCATCGTGCTGAAACCGGTCGTGCGCCAGCCGGCCGCCTGACACCGTTCAAAGGGAGGAAAGAATGAACAGCGTCACCTCAATCGCCGCCGATACCAGCCCCGACGCCATGAAGGCGCTGCTTGCCCGGCAAAGAGCGTCGTTCCTGAAGGACGGGCCGCCCGATATTGCGACCCGCATCGATCGC
Organism: Rhizobium sp. R634; assembly: GCF_002211305.1. Classification (GTDB taxonomy): domain Bacteria; phylum Pseudomonadota; class Alphaproteobacteria; order Rhizobiales; family Rhizobiaceae; genus Rhizobium. The sequence continues at coordinate 240,459 of NZ_LOKW01000001.1, forward strand.
ATCGACCGCGTCATCGCCCTTCTCGTCGATCATAAGGATATGATCGCCGCGGCGCTGTCGGAGGATTTCGGAAGCCGCAGCGTCGAGGCGAGCCTGCTTCTCGATGTCTTCACCTGCGTCGGCTCGCTCAAATATGCCAAGGCCCATCTTGCCGAATGGCTGAAGCCGGAAGAGCATGAGGCCCTGTTCCCGGATGCGGTGGCCCGGGTGGTCTATCAGCCGAAGGGTGTCGTTGGCATCCTGAGCCCGTGGAATTTTCCCTATCAGCTCGCGCTTGCGCCGCTCGCCGGCATCCTTGCCGCCGGCAACCGCGCCATGATCAAACCGTCGGAGGTAACGCCGGCCTCTTCCGCGCTGATGGCCGAGCTTATCGCCCGCGCCTTCGACGAAACGGAGATCGCCGTCGTTCAGGGTGGGCCGGCGACGGGCACTGCCTTCACATCGCTTGCCTTCGACCATCTGATCTTCACGGGCGGCACCGCGATCGCCCATCATGTCATGCGTGCGGCGGCGGAAAACCTGACGCCGCTTACCCTCGAACTCGGCGGCAAATCGCCCGTCGTCGTCGGCCGTTCGGCAGATCTCGCGGATGCGGCGCGCCGGGTCATGACGGTCAAGACGCTGAATGCCGGCCAGATCTGCCTTGCGCCTGATCATGTCTATGTGCCCGAGGAAAGCGTCGAAGCCTTTGCCGAACATGCGGTGGCGGCGGTCGGCGCGATGTATCCGACGCTGAAGGAAAATCCCGACTACACCTCGATCGTCAATGCCCGTCATTACGCCCGTGTCCGGGGCTTGATCGATGATGCCAGGGCCAAGGGCGGGCGTGTCGTAGAGATCAATCCGGCGGCGGAGAACTTCTCCCAGCAATCGGCCCATCGCATAGCGCCGACCCTGATCCTCGATCCCACCGACGATATGCGCGTGATGCAGGAGGAGATCTTCGGACCCGTGCTGCCGGTCGTCGCCTATCGCGATATTGCCGAGGTTGTCGATCGTATCAATGCCGGGCCGCGCCCGCTCGCCCTCTATTATTTCAGCCAGGATCAGGAAGAGGAGCGCCGCGTCCTCGACAATACGACCTCCGGCGGGGTGACGGTCAACGACTGCATGAGCCATGTCACGGCGGAGGGGCTGCCGTTCGGCGGTGTCGGCCATTCCGGCATGGGCGCCTATCATGGCAAGTTCGGCTTCCTCGCCTTTTCGCACCCACGCGCAGTCTATCATCAGAGCAAGATGGTGGAAGCGGAATACATGATGCGGCCGCCCTATGGCGATGCGATGCGCGGCTTCCTGGCCGCGGCGATCTGCAAGTAGCGGAGGATGCGCAACAACCATCGGTTTCCGCTTAAGCCGCATATCGCGCAAGGATAGTCTTATTGCGCAGGCCTATCCGAATAGCGCATGCTTGTGTCGTCGGGATAAGTTTCCCGGCGATGATGCGAGGCGTTGTTAAGCATGCCTTATATTCTGCGTGACAGCGTCGTTCTGGCGCCGACACCCCTCTGGCGGCCGGGTAGCGGAACTAGCAACCCGTGAAAATATTGCGAGGCTGCGGCAGCAACCGGGTTCAGGCCTTCCGGCCGATGCTCCGCGCCGCGCAATGAAATCAGAAAATGCCGCGGCATGACCGCCGCCGGCCGATCGAGGATCAATTTTTGAGCCATCAGCCTTTTTGCGGGAATGCAGGCCGATCGGTTCCGATTTAACCAAGCCCAAACCAGTTTTGCCTATGATGAGTTCGTTACATGTCTTGGAAGGTGGATCCTACGCGGTGAATGGCATCTGGACGCAATTTGGTGGCAACCTTTCATTCGTGTGCCTGGCAATTTCGCTCTGGGCGCATTTTTCGATCCAATTTCAGCACCGTTCGTTCAGGCAGGAAAAGATCGCTTTCGGCATCCTAGCCGGCAGCGCCTCCATCGGATCCATCTTGCTGGCGATCGAATTCATCCCCGGCATCTATATCGACCTGCGTTTTGCGCCTCTTGCTCTGGCCGGCCTGTTCGGCGGGCCGATCGCGGCGGCTTTTGCCGCATCGCTGGCGATCGCTTTCCGTTTCGTCGTCGGCGGCACGGCGATGATCGACGGGATCATTGCTATCGCTGCCGCGACCGGTGTCGGTCTGGCGGGTTACTTCTGGACACGCAAGAGATCTGCCGGGCTCCGCGATGTTGCGCTGGTGAGCCTGGCCCTCGGCGGCGCGCTGGTCGCCTCGATGGCCTTGCTTCCCACCCTCGTGAAGGCCCATGTTCTGGCCGGCGTCGGTTTTCCCCTGACCTCCTTGAATTGCCTGGCGACCGTGCTCGGCGGCTTCGTTCTGCTGAAGACGCAGCAATGGGAGCTGGAGCGAAGCATATTGGTGACGGCATTTTCGCAGTCGCCGGACTATCTCTATGTGAAGGACCGGAACAGCCGCTTCATCACGGTCAATGAAAACATGACCCGCCTCTTCCGTTTCAGAACGACGGCGGAGATGACCGGATTGTCTGACTTCAATCTGATGTCGCAGCCGCTCGCGGAAGAATTGTATCATCTCGAGCAGCAGGTGATGGAAACGGGCAAGCCGCTGATCGATTCCAGCGAACGGATCGAAGGCCGTTTCCTGCTCGCTTCCAAAGTGCCGCTGCGGGACAAGCAGGGGCGGGTGATCGGCCTTGCGGGTGTCACGCGCGACGTCACCGAGCGCGCCGCGCTGGAGCGGCAATTGCGTGAAAGCAAGAACCTGCTGTCGCATGCGATGGCCAGCATGTCCGATGGCATTGCCATGTACGACAGCAAGGGTTTTCTTCTCTTCTGCAACGATCAGTATCGCGAAGCCTTCCCGCTTTCCGGGGATGCGCGCGTGGTCGGCGCCCATATCAGCGATATCCTGCGCCGCGTCATCGAAACCGGCGAGCGGCCTGGTGCTGTGGATGGCGATATCGAGGAGTGGATCGAGCGCGCCAGCACTTCGCTTCACAGCAACAAGGACGAAGAGGTTCAGCTTCACAACGGCGATTGGCGCAGCATCCGCACACGGCTTGCGGAAGACGGTACGGCGATGGCCGTCGTCTCGGATATCACCGCGACGAAGCAGGCGGAAATCGCGCTCAGGCTGTCGGCCGAGCAACTGAAGAACCTCGCCGAAACCGACGGGCTCACCGGCATGGTCAACCGCCGCGCCTTCGATGAGGCTTTCGCACGCGAGACCGCGGGCAGCGCCAGGAAGAACACGCCTTTCAGCCTGCTGATGGTCGATATCGACCGCTTCAAGGCCTATAACGACACTTACGGTCATCCCGCCGGGGATGAATGCCTGCGTGTCGTCAGCAAGTGCCTGCGCCAGTCCGTCAGCCGCCCGGCCGATATCGTCGCGCGTTACGGCGGAGAAGAATTCGTGGTCTTCCTCCCCGACACCAGCGCCAAGGGGGCGATGATCGTCGCCGAGCAATTCGCGCGCCGCCTGGCTCAGGAGAATATCGTGCATACCGGCAGCGAATTCCAAAGGGTGACAGCGAGCATCGGCGTCTCCTGCGCGACGGGCGCCGTCCTGCGGACCAATCCGAACCGCCTGCTGACCGAGGCCGACGCTGCGCTCTACGACGCCAAGACGCAGGGCCGCAATCGCATTCTGGCGCACTCGCCGAACCATGACCGGCACGCCATCAAGGAAGCTAGCTAAAGCGTGTCGCGCAAAAGTGTGCGCGGTTTTGCGATAACGGCACGCGTAAAAAAAAGCTTGAAGCACGGCGAGCGGATCTGAAAGATCGCGACGTGCTTTAAGCCGACAGCGAACATCGTCAGCCGCCTTATTGCGTTTCGATAGATTTTTTCTATCGAACCATCGTGCCTACGGCCTTGATGTTTTCCGCGCTTCGACAATAGAGGAGCGCATGGACACAAAATTCATTGGCAAGAAATCGGCGGCAGCCGGCGGCTGGGGCGCTCTGAAGAGCTGCGGCAAGCAATTGCTGCAAAGCGGCATGCCCCTTTCAGGGGCGCGGACCATGCTGAAGGCGAACCAGCCGGATGGCTTCGATTGCCCGGGCTGCGCCTGGGGCGATCCGGAACACGGATCGTCGTTCGAATTCTGCGAAAACGGCGTGAAGGCCGTTGCCTGGGAGGCGACGGAAAAGCGGGCGACGCCTGCCTTTTTCGCGGCGAATACGGTGTCGCAGCTTCGCCAGTTGTCGGATTATGAGCTGGAGCTCAACGGCCGCCTCACGCATCCGATGCGCTATGACCGCACGAGCGACCATTACCTGCCGGTTTCTTGGGAGGATGCCTTTGCCGAGATCGGCGGCATATTGAAGGGCCTCGACAATCCGAACCGGGCGGAATTCTATACGTCGGGCCGGGCGAGCAACGAGGCCGCCTTCCTCTACCAGCTGTTCGTGCGCGTCTACGGCACCAATAATTTTCCCGATTGCTCCAACATGTGCCACGAGGCGAGCGGCATCGCCATGCGGCAGGCAGTCGGCGTCGGCAAGGGCACCGTGCTTCTGGAGGATTTCGAAGAGGCCGATGCGATCTTCGTGATAGGACAGAACCCCGGCACCAACCATCCCCGGATGCTCGGCGACCTCCGCCGGGCCGCGCTTCGCGGCGCGCGCATCGTCGTCTTCAATCCGATTCGCGAGCGCGGCCTGGAGCGCTTCTCCGATCCGCAGGACAAGATCGAGATGCTGCGCCGCGGCTCGACCGACATTGCCAGCCACTATCTGCAGCCGCAGCTCGGCGGCGACATGGCCGCGGTCAGGGGCATGGCGAAAGCGGTGCTCGCCGCGGAGAACGCCGCGCTTGCCGCCGGCCTGCCTTCCGTGCTCGATCACGCATTTCTGGCCGAACACTGCGCCGGTTTTGACGAATACCGGGCCGCGGTCGAGGCGACGAGCTGGGCGGAGATCGAAGACCAGTCGGGACTGAGCCGCGACGAGATCGAGCGGGCGGCCGATGTCTATATCAAGGCCGAGCGGGTCATCTGCACCTGGGCGATGGGTATCACCCAGCATCTCCATTCGGTGGCGATGATCCGCGAGATCGCCAATTTCATGTTCCTGCGTGGCAATATCGGCAAGCCCGGCGCCGGCCTCTGCCCGGTACGCGGCCATTCCAACGTGCAGGGCGACCGCACTGTCGGCATCAACGAGAAGCCGTCGGAGGATTTCCTCGACGCGCTGGAAAGGCATTTCGGCTTCACCGTTCCCCGCGAACACGGTCACAACGTGCTTGCCGCGATCGGGGCGATGCTCGACGGCTCGGCCGATGCCTTTATCGGGCTCGGCGGCAATTTCGCGCGCGCCACGCCCGACAGCGCGCTCGTCGAACAGGCGCTGCGGCGGCTGAAGCTGACGGTACACATTGCGACCAAGCCCAACCATTCGCATCTCATGCCCGGCGAGACGGCCTTCATCCTGCCCTGCCTCGGCCGCACCGAGATGGATCGCGATGCTGCCGGCGGCTCCCAGCTCGTCAGCGTCGAGGATTCGATGAGCATGGTGCACGGCTCCGCCGGCATCAACCGGCCGGCCTCGCCGCATCTGCTCTCGGAAGTCGCCATCATCGCCGGCATCGCCGAGGCGACGGTCGGTTCCGCCGTGGTCGGCTGGACCGAGCTTGCCGGCGATTACGACCTGATCCGCGATCACATCGAGGCGACCATTCCAGGCTTCGAGGATTACAATGCCCGCCTGCGCAAGCCGCGCGGTTTTCATCTGCGCAATGCCGCCGCTCATCGGGAGTGGGACACGCCGGCCGGCAAGGCGTCTTTCTCCTCCGAGGCGCTTCCCGAGGAGACGGTGCATCAGCGCGCGCGGAAGGGCGGCGAGCATTTTGCGCTGCAGACGTTCCGGTCGCACGACCAGTACAATACGACGGTCTACGGTCTCGACGACCGCTATCGCGGCGTCTACGGAGAGCGGCAGGTCATCTTCATTCACCCTGCCGACCTGGAGGCGATGAATGCCAACGCCGGCGACCGGGTCGACGTCGTCGGTGAGCATGACGACGGCATCGAGCGCATCGCGCAGGACTTCCGCTTCGTGCCCTATGACATTCCAAGGGGCAGCATTGCCGGCTATTATCCGGAATTGAACGTGCTGGTGCCGCTTGCCAGCGCCGGCAAGGAGAGCGATACGCCGACTTCGAAATCGATCATGGTGTCTTTCCGCCGGCGAAACGCCGCGTGAGCGAGGAGCCGTCGGACGTCGACCGCTTTCTTGCCCTGGTCGCCAAGGCGCAGGAGCGGGATGATAGGCTGACCTCGATCCAGGCCGGTCTGCTCGTCGCAGCCGAACTGGGAATTGCAGAGGATAGCCGCTCCTTTGCGCGCCTGCTCGGGATTGCGCATTCCCTCGTGCTCAGGGAACTCAATGCGCTCGCTGAGCGCGACGGCGTGCTTGACATCGTCAAGCGGGATCCGAGGACGATGAAAGTGCACTACAAACTGCCCAGACCTTAAGCTCCGGCATAGCGGCGGCCGACGCGCTTCCTGGTGTCGGAAGGATATTCCCCATAGGTCGACTTATAGACTGCGGAAAACCGGCCGAAATGGAAGAAGCCCCATTTGAGGCAGATTGCTTTCATGGTCTCGGTGCTCTCGGGATCGAGCAGATCCTGCCGCGCCGCGCGTAGGCGCAACGTCAGCAGATAGGCGGCGGGAGACGTTCCCCGGAACGCGCGAAAGCCGGTTTCGAGCGCCCGGCTGGATACGCCGGCCGCTTCGGCCACTTTCGGCATGGTGATCGGCTGATCGATATTGGCCTGCATGAATTCGATCGCCTTGCGGACATGGCGGGGAGCGATCAGGGCGGGTCCCTTGTCGAGGAAATGCGAGAGCCGGTTCGGCACCATGCGGACCACGAGATCGGCCAGCGCCTGCGTCATATGCGCCATGGCGATCGGCGATTGCAGCAGCGGCCCGTCGTCGCGCATGCCGATGGCGATCGTTTCGGTGAGGTTGCCGATCGTCCGGCCGGCCGGAGTGGAGAGATCGAGTTCGGGCAGCAGGTCGAGAGAACCGCTGAACGGTATCTCGAATGTCTGGCCGATCGTCTGAAGAATGACGGACCAGTTGATCAGCAATTCGTCGATGACATTGGACTGCCCGTGCATGATGACGCTGTCGGGTTCGAAATTGTTATAGAGAAGCAACTTGCCTTGCCCCGCCTCGGCGACGCGGGATCCATAGGCCACACCCATGCCGCCGCTGCGCGGCACGACGATCGACAAATACTCCGTCGTATCGACGGTCGGCTCGATATTGAACTGAAACTCCGCCTCATGATAGCCGGTGAGCAGGACAGCGCTGTCGGCGACCGAAAAATCCAATCCCCAATGGAAGTTCTGGGAGCGGCCGATAGGTGCTGCATCGAAAGCGCCGAAAGCGCCGCCGAGCGTTTCAACCATGTTGTCGAAGGACGAGCCGCGGAAGCGAAACGAGAATGGCTGGGTGCTGGTTTCCGTCATGCTCTCCCCCGATTATTTTTATCTCGCTGCATCGAGCGGCGTGACGCCTGTTCCGCTTGGATGCGATGTCGCTGTACGTCCCTATTCATGCCCCGCAGCTGTTCATGGATGATCATTCTCCCTGAGATTTCGTCAGAGTCCAGCAGAAGGGGTGATGGATGAGGCTTGGCCGGCGGAACTGCATTGAAATCAGCGGCTTGCGCAAGCCGGTGCAGCACGATCCGCTGTGCGGCAGGTGTGGTGAAAATCAGCCTGTGAATTGCGTTGTCGATCGTTCCATCCACTCAGGTTTTTCGAGCCAGACGACAGGAACTGACAGAAGCGGGACCGGCTGGCAATCCGTCGATCTGCCGGTTTTTAGGTTGTTCCGATGGTAAAACGATTAGCCAAATTGCGCATGGCGGCCCGCCTGATTGCGCGCCATCGCCAAGTCGCCTGCCGAAGGTTCTAGTGGACCGCCCGACCCTTCGGCAGGCTGACAGGCATTGGTCATACGCACGGGATGGAGCGCGTATGGACTTATCCCCCTCCCATCACTTGGGGTGATCGATGGACGGGTTTGGCTTTAGGACCCTAGACCATCATGGTCCTGGTCGAGATCCATTGTATTGTTCCGCAGCCATGGAGCAATTGTCGGGTGCCGATATTGTCGGCAGATCGGCCTTTCGCGACGCAGTCTGGCCTGATCATGCGCAAAATGTATAGGCAGTCATCGCGCCCATTCTGCACGATATCTACGCAAAGTGGACACGGATCGCAATTTTCTCATGAAGCGCGAAGGAAATCGCAACGCGGTTGTCTGCGTAGCAATTTGCCCTGGACGCGCCGCTCGGTAAACCGATTCTGCCGGTGCCGACCGATGGGGAGATCGCGCGCTATTCGTGCGCTTTGAGGGGCGAGCCGGCAATGCTCCTGCGCACATGGCGAACCGCGGCCCAGACGGCGAAGAGCACGAGGGGGATGGCGCCGAGAACGGCAAGCTTCGCCACATGCGGATCGACGCCGAGCGCGGTAATGCTGTCGAGGCAGATCTTCGCCAGGCCGATGGTATAATAGGTGATGGCGATGACGGAGAAGCCTTCGACCGCCTGCTGGATATGCACCTGGATGCGCGCCCGCTCTTCCATCGAGGTCAGAAGCGAAGCGTTCTGGTCCTCGAGCTGCACCTGCACCGTGGTTCTCAACAGATCACCGGCCAGGCTGACGCGTTCGGCCAGTTCGTCGAGGCGGCGTTCGGCGGCGCTGACCGAGCGGACGGCCGGCTGAAAGCGCCGGTCGATGAAGGTGCCGATCCTCTGGCGCTGTTCGGCGCGCTCCTCGCGAAGCTCCGATATCCGGCTGGCGACGATCTCCGCATAGGCTTTCGTCGCGCCGAAGCGGTGGCGGGCAAGGGCCGAGAAGTTGAGGACGTCGGAAGAGAGCCTCGTCACCTCGGAGAGCAGCGCCTTGTCGACTTTGACGGCGCTCTGCATATGCGTGATCAAAAGATCGAGGCGCCGGTCGAAAGCCGAGAGCTGCGACACCGTCTCGCGCGCCATCGGCAGGGCCAGAAGCGCCATCATCCGGTATGTCTCGATCTCCAGGAAACGCCGGACCATGCGGCCGGTCCTGTAGGCGTTGAGATTGCGGTTGAAGAGCAGGAATTCGACGAAACCGCTGTCGCTCAGGCGGAAATTCGAATGCACTTCCGCATCGCCGCCGCCGACTTTGGAGGCGACATAGTCGAGCTTCGGTCTTCCCGGAGCCTGCCCGTCCTTCTCGTCGCGCACCAGCACGCGGACGGCCGCGATGACCTTTCCGTCGATCTCGCGGCAGCAGGCCTGGAACGCCTCAGGCGGACTGCTGCCGGGCTCGGCCGATGCCGGAACGACGAAGGTGAGGGTCAGGAATTCGGTATGGGCTTCCCATTTCAGCCAGCCGCCGGCGAAGCGGCCGATGCCATGATTGCCCTGGTGGGTCGTGGAAACATCCTCCAATCCCGGCAGCGAAGCCGGGATCGGGGGAGGGGCGTTGTCGCCGACGATGGCGACATGCCAGACATCGGTGTCGCCGTCGAAATAGAGAGACGGCCGCGCGTGGAGTTCATTGTGCAACTCCTTGCGCAGCGGATGCTCGGAGCCGAATGGCATGCTGCGTCGTCTCTCCCTCGTGGTGCCTCAGAGCGCGACCGAAAGGGTGCTGTCGCGCCGATGACCGGTCTCTTGAGAGTTCACCATAGCACCGGCAAGTTGACGGAAGGTGACGAGACCCAAGGTTTCTCCGGATGGCGAAATCACGCGGGCATCGCCTTCCGGCGCAGACGCCAGCATGCGCACCGCTTCTTCGACCGTCGTTCCCGCCGCAATCGCCAGTCCGACGGGGGCGGCACCGGAATGCAGCGGCGTCATGACGGCTTCGACATGGATGACCCGGCCGCGGTTCACTTCCTTGACGAAGTTGGCGATGTATTCGTCGGCCGGACGCAGGACGATGTCCTGGCTGGTGCCCTGCTGGATGACTTCGCCGTCGCGCAGGATGGCGATCTGGTCGCCGAGACGCAGGGCCTCGTCGAGATCGTGGGTAATGAAGACGATGGTCTTCTTGATCTCCTTCTGGATGTCGAGAAGAACCGTCTGCATATCCGTGCGGATCAGCGGATCGAGCGCCGAATAGGCTTCGTCCATCAAGAGGACCGGGGCATCGTTGGCGAGCGCCCGCGCCAGGCCGACGCGCTGCTGCATGCCGCCGGAGAGCTGGTTCGGATAGCGCTGCTCAAAGCCCTTGAGGCCGACCCGCTCCAGCCAGCGCATGGCGATGTCGACGGCGTTGCCGCGCTCCATGCCCTGCACTTCGAGGCCGAAGATGGTGTTGTCGAGGACGTTGCGGTGCGGCAGCAGCGCGAACTTCTGAAACACCATCGCCGTCTGCTGCCGGCGGAACGTCCGCAATTCGGTCTCGTTCATCTTCACGACGTCGACGCCGTCGACCAGCACTTCGCCTGATGTCGGGTCGATCAGCCGGTTGATGTGGCGGATGAGCGTCGACTTGCCCGAACCCGAAAGCCCCATGACGACCTGGATGCAGCCGGAGGGAATCTCGAGATTGATATCCCTCAGGCCGAGCACATGGCCGTATTTCTGGTTGAGTTCGGTCTTGGTCAGGCCTTTCTGAACCGCCTCGACATGCGCGGCGGGGGTGGGGCCGAAGATCTTGTAGAGGTTGCGGATCTTGATGCCGCCGAAATGATGATCAGCCATGGACGGTCTCCCGATGCTTCTGGAGCCTTTTGCCATAAGCCTGGCTGACCCGGTCGAAGATGATGGCAATGCCGACGATGGCAAGGCCGTTGAAAATGCCAAGCGTGAAGTACTGGTTGGCGATCGCCTTCAGCACCGGCTGGCCGAGGCCCTGGACGCCGATCATGGAGGCAATGACGACCATGGCGAGCGCCATCATGATGGTCTGGTTGATGCCGGCCATGATGGTGGGAAGCGCCAGCGGCAACTGCACCTTGAAGAGCTTCTGCGATCGCGAGGTGCCGAAGGCGTCGGCCGCTTCCAGCACGTCCTTGTCGACGAGGCGGATGCCGAGATCGGTCAGGCGGATCATCGGCGGGATGGCGTAGATGACGACGGCGATCAGGCCGGGCACCTTGCCGATGCCCAAGAGCATGACGACCGGGATGAGATAGACGAAGCTCGGCATCGTCTGCATGACGTCGAGGATCGGGTTGACGACGCGTTGCAGCCTGTCGGAGCGGGCCATCAATATGCCCATCGGAATGCCGATGGCGATGGAGAGCACGGTGCAGACGAAGATCATCGAGACCGTCCGCATCGTATCGTCCCACATGTCGAAGTAACCGATCAGCAGCAGGGTCACGAGACAGCCGAAGACGATCTTCAGGCTGCGGCTCGCAAACCATGCGATGGCGAGGATGATCGCGGTGATGATCGGCCACGGCGTCTGGGTCATGAAGCGTTCGGCGGCAATCAGGAAGTGCTGGAGCGGAACGAAGAGGCTTTCGATCCCGTCGCCGTAGCTGCGGGTGAATGCGCGAAAACCGTCGTCGATCGCCTTCTTCAGATTGCGAAGCGCGTCGTCGTTCATGTGCGGGAATTTATAAAACCATTCCATTCGGATCCCCTTTTTCTTCAAAGAGCCGTGGCAGTCTTTTTGATTTTATCGGCAGCGAGAGGCGGTGCGCTTTCGCGCACCGCGTAGTCGGTTGTTAAAGGGCAGCTTCGATCTTCGCGGCCGCCTCAGGCGAAACCCACTTGGTCCAGATGTCCTTGTTTTCTTCCAGGAAGTGCTTGGCGCCGTCTTCGCCGGTCGCCTGGTTGTCGGTCATCCAGGACATCAGCTTGTTGACCGTGTCGTTGCTCCAGGAGCGCTTCGCCAGATAGTCCATGACCTCAGGGCCGACCTTTTCGGAGAAGGGCTTGGCAACGAGCGTCACGACGTGGTCGACCGGCCATGAGGCGGCTTTCGGATCGGGGCAATCGGCAACGGTGATGCAGCGCTTCCACTCTGCCGAATCTTCCGGCACGCCGGCTTCGAGCTTGACCATATCATACTTGCCGAGCAGCGCAGTCGGCGCCCAGTAGTAACCGACCCAGCCTTCCTTGCGTTCGTAGGCCTTTGCGATCGAACCGTCGAGGCCGGCAGCAGAACCGGTGTCGACGAGGGTGAAGCCCGCTTTCTCGGCGCCGAAGGCCTTGTAGAGTTGCGAGGTGACGACCGTGCCGCCCCAGCCCTGCGGGCCGTTGACGATGGCGCCCTTCTTCGGGTCCTCGGGATCAGGGAAGAGTTCCGGATGCTTCAGCACGTCGCCGATCGTCTTGATGTCGGGATGGGCGTCGGCGAGATATTTCGGAATCCACCAGCCCTGCACGCCGCCGTCCGGCAGCGGCGAGCCGACCTGCACGATGCGGCCTTCTTCCGTGCCCTTCTTGACGACATCCGGCAGCAGATCGATCCAGGCTTCCGGGGCGATATCCGGCTGACCCTTTTCGGCCATGGAGGTGATCGTCGGGACGGTATCGCCGACGGTGATGTCAGCCTGGCAGCCGTAACCTTCGTTGAGGATGAACTTGTCCAGGTTGGAGAGAACTTCGGCGCTCTGCCAGTTCATGCTGGCGATGGTCACGCTGCCGCATTCGGCGGCGCTGGCGAAAGATGCACCACCGATCAGGCCGAGCGTCAGACATGTCGATGCGAGTAGTGTTTTCATTCTCGTTCCCTCTGTTTAGCGGCTGTACTTGATGAACGGGGCGCCGCAGTAACCCGCTCCAACGGTTTTCAGGAGGCGTCTCCCATACTTACCGATTTCGTAAATGCCGCCGAAAGACCATTGGCGACCGAGGCGTCGAACCCGGCGGCACGCATGGTTTCGATGGCTGCCGCGGTCGTGCCGCGGTAGTCGAGAAAGGTCTGAACGACATCGTCGGGCGACTCGTCGCGGCGCTCCAGCAGGCGCCCGGCGCCTGTCATCACCGTGTTGACCGCGCGGCGCGCCACATCTGCCGGCAGGCCATGGGCGACGGCATCGCGCATCATCGCGGCGGCGAGCAGCGCCGGGAAGGCCGGTCCGGATCCGGAAAGGCCTGTGAGGTAATCGATATCGCTTTCCCTTGCGACCTCGTCCTGCGATCCGCATGTCTCGAAAATGGCGCGCACGATAGCGCGGTCGTCTTCCGTGATGCCGCTCGCGCCGATCCAGGGCGTATAGGATTTCGCCACTTCGGCCGCGGCATTCGGCAGGGCGCGCACGACGCGGTTGGTCTTGTGCCGTGCGGCAAGGGCGGCGAGGCGAATGCCGGCCATGACCGAAATGACGAGCTTGCCGGAAGCATCGACCTCAAGGGGATGCCAGTCATCGGGGCGAACGGAGAGCAGGATCACGTCCGAACGGTCGGCAAGCTCCTGGCTGTCGGTCGTCCAGAAAGAATCCGGAAAACGGCGCGGCTGCTCCCTGCGATAGGAGAGGGAGAGATTTTGAGGAACGACCAGGCCGGAATCGAGGATCGAGCCAGCAATGGCTCCGCCAAGCCAGCCGCCGCCGCCAATGATGCCGATCCTCAAGGAAGCGCTCATCTCAGGTCTTCCTCTCACCGGGCTTATAGCCATGCCGCGAGAAGAAGCGGTCGAGCTCCCTCTGCTGCGGCACTTCGCCGGTGTAGATCGCGATATATTCCGGAATCCGTTTCATGCGGACGGCGAGTTCCTCCCTCGATTGCATCGATATGTAGCCTATCTGGACGAGATAAGTTGTCCGCGCTCTGACATCTGATGTCGTTTCTGGTAACCCGAAGCGCATGAACATGCGTTTTAGCGCCTCCAGCCGGATCTGATCGGCCTGCTGGACTTCGGCCAGAAGCTCGTCGGACTGGAGCGCCCAGCTGCGCACGGCAAATTCGAATTTGGCGTCGAAAAGATCGGTGTTGAGCCAGCAATCGAAGACGTTGAGCATCGCCTCGGCCAGCGATTCCGCATAGGCTTCCGACTGCTTGACGATGTTGCCGGTGTTTTTATCGCGCCAACGCGCCACCAGTGCGCTCAACAGTTCCTCCCGATCCTTGAAGAACCAGTAGAAGCTCGTTCGCGAGAGATTGAGCTTCTTTGCCAGCGGCAGAATCTTCACCGAATCGACGCCGGAATCGAGCAGGGAGTGGTAAGCTGCTTCCAGCCATCCTTCCTGCGATCCGCGCCAGCCGGTGTCGTTCAAAGCCTGCTCCATGCGTTATCTCCTATCAAATTCCGAGGCTGAGCGCAAGAAAAATGTACATCAGTGTCGAAAATAACGACTTCTTTGTTTTCAACATTGACACATATGTACATTGCGCTTAGCGTCTGCTCGACGTTTTTAATACGGAACCACGGCCCATGTCGAACGATCCTCTCCTTCAGCCCTATCAGCTCAAGCATTTGACGCTGCGCAACCGTATCATCGTGACCTCGCATGAGCCGGCCTATCCCGAGGATGGCATGCCGAAGGAGAAATATCGCGCCTATACGGTGGAGCGGGCGAAGGGCGGCGTGGCGCTGACGATGACGGCCGGCTCTGCCGCCGTCTCCAGGGACAGCCCGCCGGTTTTCAACAATCTGCTGGCCTACAAGGATGAGATCGTTCCCTGGATCAGGGAAATGACCGACGCCGTGCACGAAGAGGGGGCGGCGATCATGATCCAGCTCACCCATCTCGGCCGGCGCACGCGCTGGGACAAGGGCGACTGGCTGCCGGTCGTCGCTCCGTCGCATCATCGCGAGGCTTCGCACCGCGCCTTCCCGAAGAAGATGGAAGACTGGGATATCGAGCGGATCATCAAGGATTTCGCCGATGCCGCCGAGCGCATGAAGGCGGGCGGCATGGACGGCGTCGAGCTTGAGGCCTACGGCCACCTGATCGACCAGTTCGTGTCTCCGCGCACCAACGAGCTCGAAGGCCCCTATGGCGGCTCCTTCGAAAATCGTCTGCGTTTCTGTTTCGACGTGTTCAAGGCGATCCGGCAAAGGGTGGGCGAGGAGTTCATTCTCGGCCTGCGCTACACCGCCGACGAATGTCTTCCCGGCGGCACCGGCAAGGCCGAAGGTCTCGAATTCTCCAAGCGCCTGAAGGAAAGCGGCCTCATCGACTACCTGAACGTGATCCGCGGCCATATCGACACCGATGCGGGCCTGACCGACGTGATCCCGATCCAGGGCATGGCGAATTCGCCGCATCTCGATTTCGCCGGCGAAATCCGCTCCGCCACCCAGTTCCCGACCTTCCATGCGGCGAAGATCCCCGATGTCGCCACCGCGCGCCACGCGATCGCGGCCGGCAAGGTCGATATGGTCGGCATGACCCGCGCGCACATGACCGACCCGCATATCGTCCGCAAGATCATCGAGAAGCGGGAAGAGGATATCCGCCCCTGCGTCGGCGCCAATTACTGTCTCGATCGCATCTATCAGGGTGGCGCTGCCTATTGCATCCACAATGCCGCCACCGGCCGCGAACTGACCATGCCCCACATCCTGGCGAAGGCCGATGTGAATAAGAAAGTCGTCATCGTCGGCGCCGGGCCGGCCGGTCTCGAGGCGGCGCGTGTCGCTGGGGAGCGCGGCCACAAGGTCGTCGTCTTCGAGGCGGCGAACAATCCGGGCGGCCAGATCCGCCTCACCGCGCAGAGCGAACGCCGCCGGGAAATGATCAGCATCATCGACTGGCGCATGAGCCAGTGCGAAAAATACGGCGTCACCTTCCACTTCAACACCTGGGCGGAAGCCGGCACGATCGAGGCCGAAAGCCCCGATGTCGTCATCATCGCGACGGGCGGCCTGCCGCACACGGAGGTTCTCACGAGCGGCAACGAGCTGGTGGTTTCCGCATGGGACATCATCTCCGGCGACGTGAAGGCGGGCTCCAACGTGCTGATCTTCGATGATGCCGGCGATCATGCCGGCCTCCAGGCGGCGGAGTTCCTTGCCAAATCAGGCGCCAAGGTCGAGATCATGACGCCGGACCGGTCCTTCGCGCCCGAAGTCATGGCGATGAACCTAGTGCCCTATATGCGCTCGCTGCAGAAGTACGACGTGACCTTTACCGTCACCTATCGTCTGGAAGCCGTCGAAAAGAGCGGCAACCAGCTCGTGGCCCATGTCGGCAGCGATTATGGCGGGATTGCCCGACAGCACAGCTACGACCAGATCGTCGTCAATCACGGGACCATCCCGCTCGACGAACTCTATTTCGAGCTGAAGCCCAATTCGACCAATCTCGGCGAGATCTCTCACGACCAGCTTCTCCAGGGAGAGCCGCAATCCGTCATTCGCAATCCGGAAGGCAAGTTCCAGCTGTTCCGCATTGGCGACGCCGTCGCTGCGCGCAATACGCATGCCGCCATTTATGACGGTCTGCGCATCGCGAAGGATATATGATTGCAGGATCGGCCGGTTCGCCGGCCGGTCGTCCGGAGCGTGATGCCGGAAGCGTAAGCCGGTTGGGATGATGTCATGCTCCCAAGGGAGGGGATGGTATGAGTTCACGCAATGAAAGCCTCCAGCATTTCCTCGAGGCGGCATCTCGGGCTTTCGGTCAGTTCGCCAAGGCGCCGGAAGCCCGCCGCTCGCTCGATGGGTTCTTTGCGGCGCTGGAGCGCCCGGGGACTGCGCGGGCGGGAGAAGGCAGCCGGCTGCCCGTCTGCGCTCACCACCTCGATGTGGCGCTTTCGGCCGATACCTCCTATGGTTCACTGACGCAGTTGATCGAGCGGTTCAAAGGCATCGAGCCAATGCTTGAATGGCGCCGACGCACCAAGTATGACCACACGGCCAGCGACAATTTCGTCGATGGGCATGCCAATGCCATGATCATCGGCCCGGGCGGATTGGAGGAGCGGAACGACCTGTGGCTCGGCGTGACGTTGATGGCGCCGCACGTGCGTTATCCCGATCACGATCATGCGCCGGAGGAAGTCTATCTCGTGCTTTCCAAGGGAGAGTTCCAGCAGGGGGAGGGGGACTGGTTTTCGCCTGGTATCGGCGGATCGTTCTACAATATCCCAGGGATCAAACATGCCATGAGGTCGGTGGAGACGCCGCTCTTCGCCTTCTGGGCGCTGCTTGCCGACCGGCCGCACTGACGGCCGTCTAGAATTATAAGGGGTTCGCAAAATGAAGATTCTCGTCCCAGTCAAACGGGTTGTCGACTACAACGTGAAGATCCGGGTGAAGCCGGATGGTTCGGGTGTCGAGCTTGCCAATGTGAAGATGTCGATGAACCCGTTCGACGAGATCTCAGTGGAAGAGGCGCTGCGGCTGAAGGAGGCCGGTAAAGCGGAAGAGGTTGTGGTCGTGTCGATCGGCCCGGCCAAGGCCGAGGAGACGCTGCGGACGGCGCTCGCCATGGGCGCCGACCGGGCGATCCTGGTCGAGACCGACGATCAGGTCGAGCCGCTCACCGTCGCCAAGATCCTCAAAGCGGTCGCCGATGCCGAACAGCCGGGGCTTGTTATCACCGGCAAGCAGGCGATCGACGACGATTCCAACCAGACCGGCCAGATGCTGGCGGCCCTGCTCGGTTCGGCCCAAGCGACCTTCGCCTCGAAGATCGAGATCGGCGACGGCAAAGCGACGGTCACCCGCGAGGTCGATGGCGGCCTGCAGACGATCGAGATCAAGCTGCCGGCGGTCGTCACCACCGACTTGCGCCTGAACGAGCCGCGTTATGCCTCGCTGCCGAACATCATGAAGGCGAAGAAGAAGCCGCTCGACAAGAAGAGCCCGGCTGACTTCGGCGTCTCCACGACGCCGCGGCTGAAGGTACTGAAGACCGAGGAGCCGTCCGGCCGCAAGGCGGGCGTCAAGGTCAAGAGCGTCGCCGAACTGGTCGACAAGCTGAAGAACGAAGCCGGCGTGCTGTAATCGGGTTGGAACAGGAGCAACTATCATGACCATTCTTCTTCTGGCCGACCATGACGGCAATCATCTCTCCGACCAGACCGCCAAGGCGCTGACGGCGGCAAGCCAGATCGGCGGCGATATTCACATCCTCGTCGCCGGCAAGGCCGCCAAGGCGGCGGCCGATCAGGCGGCGAAACTCTCCGGCGTTGCCAAGGTTCTGCTCGCCGAAAGCGATGCGCTTGCCAACAATCTCGCCGAGCCGCTGGCCGATCTGATCGTCTCGCTGGCCGGTTCCTACGACACGATCCTGTCTGCCGCCACCTCGGTCGGCAAGACCGTGCTGCCGCGCGTCGCCGCCCTGCTCGACGTCGCCCAGATCTCCGAGATCATCGAAGTGGTCTCGGCCGACACTTTCAAGCGGCCGATCTATGCCGGCAACGCCATCCAGACGGTGCAGGCAAGCGATGCGAAGAAGGTGATCACCGTGCGCACCGCCTCCTTTGCTTCGGCGGCTGAAGGCGGCTCGGCAACGGTGGAGGCGATCCCGGCCATCTCCGATCCGGGTCTGTCGCGGTTCGTCTCCGACGCGCTGTCGGCCTCGGAACGTCCGGAACTGACGTCGGCGAAGATCATCATCTCAGGCGGCCGCGCCTTGGGCTCGGCGGAGAAGTTCAAGGAAGTCATCCTGCCGGTTGCCGACAAGCTGGGGGCCGCCGTCGGCGCCAGCCGTGCGGCCGTCGATGCCGGTTATGCCCCGAACGACTGGCAGGTCGGCCAGACCGGCAAGGTGGTCGCCCCTGATCTCTACATTGCCGCCGGCATCTCAGGCGCCATCCAGCATCTGGCCGGCATGAAGGATTCGAAAGTGATCGTCGCCATCAACAAGGACGAGGAGGCGCCGATCTTCCAGGTCGCCGACTACGGCCTCGTCGCCGATCTCTTCGACGCACTGCCGGAATTGCAAAAGGCGCTCTGAGCGAAGGGGATCGAACGTGGCTCGCGCGGTAGGACGCCCAATCAAACCTGGTGCCGATCTTCTTCTCAACGATGACGCAAAGCCGGCCTATGTCCGGCTGCACGACATCGGCAGGGAGAGGCGTCCTCGGCCTCTGCAGGAATTCCTCAACGACGTCGGCGGACTGATGCTGTCGGCGGAAGCGCCGGCCGTCGCCAGCTTCGTCGCCGGCAAGGTTCTTCAACGGCTGCTCAAGACAGGCAAGATGCGCGCCGAGGGCCAGCCTCTTCCCGGTGCGCCCCAGGGGCTCGATGATGCGATTGGCCATCTTGCCAAATCGGGGCGGAAATACGAGGCGATCGCCGGCCAGTTCCAGGCTCTCGCCGACAAGCTGCTCTGGAGACGCGGCCGCTCCGGCCCGTTTGCAAGCCTAAATTTCGGCAACACCCATTCCCATGCGGTGCTCGTCGGCCCCGGCGGCATGGAGGAGCGCGCCGATCTCAGGGTCGGTGCGATCTATATGGATCGATACACCCGTTTTCCCGATCATGTTCAGACGCAGCCGCGCGCCTTCCTTCTGCTGTCGCCGGCAGAAATCTCGCTTGGCGATTCCCAGTGGTTTTCTGCCGCTACCGGCACAGTCTTCGCGAATGATGCGGGGCAATCCTTCGCGATAAGATGCACAGCCCGGCCGCTTCTCGCGGTCTGGTGCCAGGTCGAGCCGGAGACGAATGGATGAGCGAGATGACAGATCTGCCCGAACGCGAGAGCATGGAATTCGACGTGGTGATCGTCGGCGCCGGCCCGGCCGGTCTTTCGGCGGCGATCCGGCTGAAGCAGGTCAATCCGGAGCTTTCGGTCGTCGTCCTGGAGAAGGGGGCCGAGGTCGGCGCCCATATCCTCTCCGGCGCGGTGGTCGATCCGATCGGCATCGACCGGCTGCTGCCCGGCTGGCGCGAGGATGCCGATCATCCCTTCAAGACCGAAGTGACCGACGACCAGTTCCTGTTACTCGGGCCCGCCGGCTCGATCCGCCTGCCGAATGTCGTGATGCCGCCGTTGATGAACAATCACGGCAATTACATCGTCTCGCTTGGGCTCGTCTGTCGCTGGCTGGCGGGCAAGGCGGAAGAACTCGGCGTCGAGATCTATCCGGGCTTTGCCGCAGCCGAAGTGCTCTACGACGACAAGGGGGCGGTGATCGGCGTCGCCACCGGCGACATGGGCATCGAGAAGAATGGCGAGCCCGGTCCGAACTACACCCGCGGCATGGAGCTGCGCGGCAAATATACGCTGATCGGCGAAGGCGTGCGCGGCTCGCTCGCCAAGCAGCTGATCGCCAAGTTCGACCTGCAGAAGGATCGCGAGCCGCAGAAATTCGGCATCGGCATCAAGGAGCTCTGGCAGGTCAAGCCGGAGAACCACAGGCAAGGCCTGGTGCAGCATTCCTTCGGCTGGCCGCTCGGCATGAAGACCGGCGGCGGCTCCTTCCTCTATCATCTCGAAGACAATCTGGTGGCGGTCGGCTTCGTCGTTCATCTCAATTACAAGAACCCCTATCTCTATCCCTTCGAGGAGTTCCAGCGCTTCAAGACGCATCCTGCCATTCGCGGCACCTTCGAGGGCGGCAAGCGGCTTTCCTATGGGGCGCGCGCCATCACCGAGGGCGGCTACCAGTCGGTGCCGAAGCTTTCTTTCCCCGGCGGCGCGCTGATCGGCTGTTCGGCCGGTCTCGTCAACGTGCCGCGCATCAAGGGCAGCCACAATGCGGTGCTGTCGGGCATGCTGGCGGCCGAGAAGCTGGCCGCGGCGATTGTATCCGGCCGCAGCCATGACGAGGTGGTCGAGATCGAGACGGAATGGCGGGCGACCGACATCGGCAAGGATCTGAAGCGTGTCAGGAACGTCAAGCCGCTGTGGTCGAGGTTCGGCACGGCGATCGGCGTGGCCCTCGGCGGTCTCGACATGTGGACGAACCAGCTCTTCGGCCTGTCGCTCTTCGGCACGCTTGGCCACGGCAAGACCGATGCTGAAAGCCTGGAGCCAGCCTCCCAGCACAAGCCGATCGCCTATCCGAAACCGGATGGCGTCCTGACCTTCGACCGGCTGTCCTCGGTGTTCCTGTCGAACACCAATCACGAGGAGGACCAGCCGGTGCATCTCAAGGTCAAGGACATGGCGCTGCAGAAGCGATCGGAGCACGATATCTATGCCGGCCCGTCGACGCGGTACTGTCCGGCCGGCGTCTATGAATGGGTGGAGAAGGACGGCGACAAGACATTCGTCATCAACGCCCAGAACTGCGTGCACTGCAAGACCTGCGACATCAAGGACCCCAACCAGAACATCAACTGGGTGCCGCCGCAGGGCGGCGAGGGGCCAGTCTATCCGAATATGTGACAACCCTATTTAATTTAAGAGGAAGGATATCGAAATGGACGTTCGCGCCGCTGTTGCCGTTCAGGCAGGAAAACCGCTCGAAGTGATGACCGTGCAGCTCGACGGCCCGAAGGCCGGCGAAGTGCTGGTGGAGGTCAAGGCGACCGGCATCTGCCACACCGACGATTTCACGCTCTCCGGCGCCGATCCGGAAGGCCTCTTCCCCGCCATTCTCGGCCACGAGGGCGCAGGCATCGTCGTCGACGTCGGCCCCGGCGTCACCTCCGTGAAGAAGGGCGATCACGTTATCCCGCTTTACACGCCGGAATGCCGCGAATGCTATTCCTGCCTGTCGCGTAAGACCAATCTCTGCACCGCGATCCGCTCGACCCAGGGTCAGGGTCTGATGCCCGACGGCACGTCCCGCTTCTCGATCGGCAAGGACAAGATCCATCACTATATGGGCTGCTCGACCTTCGCCAATTACACCGTGCTGCCGGAGATCGCGCTCGCCAAGGTCAATCCGGACGCCCCCTTCGACAAGATCTGCTACATCGGCTGCGGTGTCACGACAGGCATCGGTGCGGTCATCAACACCGCCAAGGTCGAGATCGGCGCCACCGCGATCGTCTTCGGTCTCGGCGGTATCGGCCTCAACGTGCTGCAGGGCCTGCGACTGGCCGGCGCCGACATGATCATCGGCGTCGACATCAATCCTGACCGCAAGGAATGGGGCGAGAAATTCGGCATGACGCATTTCGTCAATCCGAAGGAGGTCGGCGACGACATCGTGCCCTACCTCGTCAACATGACGAAGCGCAACGGCGACCTGATCGGCGGCGCAGACTACACCTTCGACTGCACCGGCAACACCAAGGTCATGCGCCAGGCGCTGGAAGCCAGCCATCGCGGCTGGGGCAAGTCGATCATCATCGGCGTTGCCGGCGCCGGCCAGGAAATCTCCACGCGTCCGTTCCAGCTGGTGACCGGCCGCAACTGGATGGGCACCGCCTTCGGTGGCGCGCGCGGGCGGACCGACGTGCCGAAGATCGTCGACTGGTACATGCAGGGCAAGATCCAGATCGATCCGATGATCACCCACACGATGCCGCTCGAAGACATCAACAAGGGCTTCGACATGATGCACAAGGGCGAAAGCATCCGCGGCGTGGTCGTGTACTAAGCCATGAAAACCATCTCGACCGACAAATCTTACGGCGGCACGCAAGGGGTCTACGTCGATCGCTCCGAAGCCTGCGGCTGCGACATGACCTTCGCCGTCTTCGTGCCGCCGCAGGCGGCCGAGGGAAAGCTGCCGGTGTTGTGGTATCTGTCCGGCCTGACCTGCACGCACGCCAATGTCATGGACAAGGGCGAGTATCGGCGGCTTGCCGCCGAGCTCGGGCTGATCGTCGTCTGCCCGGATACCAGCCCCCGCGGCGACCATGTTCCCGACGAAGCCGATAATTGGCAGTTCGGCAAGGGTGCCGGTTTTTATGTCGATGCCACCGAGCCGCCGTTTTCGGCGAACTATCGCATGTACAGCTACATCACGGACGAGCTGCCGCGGCTGCTTGCCGAGGAGTTTCCCGTCGACATGGATCGCCAGGGGATCTTCGGCCATTCGATGGGCGGGCACGGCGCGATCACCATCGCGCTCAAGAACCCGGATCGCTTCCGGAGTTGCTCGGCCTTCGCGCCGATCAGCCACCCTTCGGTGTCGGGCTGGTCGAAGCCCGCATTCCGGAAATATCTCGGGCCCGATGAAAAGAGCTGGCGGGCCTATGACGCCTGCTCGCTGATCGAGGACGGGCACCGGTTCTCCGAGTTCTTCGTCGACCAGGGGACGGCAGATTCATTCCTGGAGGATGGGCTTCGTCCCGACGAACTCCGGCAAGCCTGCGAGGCGGCGGGTATTCCCCTCAAGCTTCGCATGCAGGAAGGCTACGGCCACTCCTACTTTTTCATTTCGACATTCATGGAAGACCATCTGCGCTGGCACGCGCAGAAGCTCGAAAAGTGATTGCAGGGCTCGGCCGGGCATAACGCAAACGGCCAGGGAGGGAAGGAGAGAAGCAATGAGCAGCATAGCCATTCATCCAGCAGTGGATTCAGGCTTTCGAGCGACTGACGCTGCTTTCACAGGCGGGACGCTGGTGTGCAAGTGCGCGAGCAATCCCGTCAAGGTCAGGATCAAGGGTGATATCGCCCACAACCACGCCTGCGGCTGCACCAAGTGCTGGAAGCCGGAGGGAGCAGCCTTTTCGGTCGTGGCGGTCGCTCCGACCGAGAGCGTCGAAGTGCTCGAGAACGGCAACAAGCTCGCCGTCGTCGATCCCGCCGCTCTGATCCAGCGGCACGCCTGCAAGGAATGCGGCGTGCATATGTATGGGCCGGTCGAGCGCGAACATCCCTTCCAGGGGCTGTCCTTCGTCCATCCCGAGCGCTTCCAGGAAAGCGGCTGGGCAAAACCGACCTTCGCGGCCTTCGTGTCGTCGATTATCGAAAGCGGCTTCGACCCCGCCAAGATGGACGCCGTCCGGGGGCAGCTGAAGGCATCGGGCCTCGAGCCCTATGACTGCCTCTCGCCCGGCCTGATGGACTACATCGCGACCTGGACCGCCAAGAAAAGCGGCGCGCTCGCCGCATGATCTTCCGGGGAGCGCCGACGGGCGCTCCCCGACCCCGCCGTCGCAAAACCGGGATATCCCGCGACGGCCGCGCCGCCTTGCCGGCGCCCAGGCGTTCGAGCCTGACGATCCACAGAATTCCCATCACCTGTCACGCTATCCGCCTGGGTAAACTCCGCAACGGCTGCCCGCCGCGGCGCTTTCGGCCGTGCCGATCATCCCCAATCAGCATCAGGCCCAACGTCGGCGAAAATTCGCTCATCGCGCTCTGGGCGGTAGCGGTATGACGGTCTCCGCATATTGTGTATCTCACGAATAATAATTGTGTACGTGATGTACACAATTATTGACTCCCTTAGGAAGGCGTGGCATCTTCGCGGCATAGGGCAACAATCGGCCGGAGATCGACGATGGCGAAGACACCCAAGAGCAATCTCTACGACGATCTGAAACGTCAGATTCTGACGATGGAACTGGACCCGGACGCCGATCTGGACGAGGCCAGTTTGAGCGAGCGGTACGGGCTGTCGCGGACGCCGGTGCGGGACATATTCCGCCGCCTTGCCGGAGAGGGTTACATCGACATCCGCGAGAACCGGGGTGCGCGGGTCATCCCGATGAACCACTCGACGCTGCGGAATTTCTTCCTCGTCGCGCCGATGATCTATGCGGCGATCGGCCGTCTCGCCGTGCAGAATTTCAAGCCGGCGCAGCTGTCGGACCTGAAGCAGACCCAGGAGCGGTTCCGCGCCGCCAGCGAGGATATGGATGCTCTGGCGATGGTGCTGGAGAACAATCGCTTTCACGAAATCTTCGGCGAGATGTCGGGTAACGTCTACATGCAGCCGAGCCTCGGCCGGCTGCTGATCGACCACGCGCGCATCGGCCACACGTTTTTCCGGCCGAGGAACGAGGATATGCGGCGCCGGCTTCGGCTGGCCGTCGAGCATCATGACAGCTTCATCGCGGCGCTCGCCGCGCATGATGAGGACGCGGTCGTCGATCTCGTTTTCGAACACTGGGAATTGTCCCGCGAGAACATGGAGATGTTCATCGCTCCGCAAGGCCTCAAGGCGGACGCCTTCGTCGGCGGTCCGGCCACGCAATTATTGGAGAAGTCATCGTGAAATTTGAGGGGATCTACACGCCGGCGGTCACGCCGCTCGATCAGAATGGTCAGATCGACAGGGCCGGCTTCGCCGCCGTGCTCGAGTCGCTGATCGAGGCGGGCGTCCACGGCATCATCGTCGGCGGCTCGACGGGCGAATACTACGCCCAGAGCAGCCAGGAGCGTTTTGAGCTGGCGGCCTATGCGAAAGAGGTCATCGGCACGCGGCTGCCGCTCATCATCGGCACCGGCGCCACGCGCACCGAGGATTCGGTCGAATATGCCAAGGCCGCAAAGGAAATCGGCGCGGATGCGATCCTCGTATCGTCGCCGCCCTATGCGCTGCCGACCGAACGCGAAAATGCGGTCCATGCCTTGACGGTCGATCGCGCCGCCAACCTGCCGATCATGCTCTACAACTATCCCGCCCGCATGGGCGTGGTGATGGGCGAGGAGTATTTCTCCCGCGTCGGCAAGTCGAAGAACGTCGTCGCCATCAAGGAAAGCTCCGGCGACATGGGCAATCTTCACCTGCTCGCCCGGAAATTTCCGCATATTTCGCTGTCCTGCGGCTGGGACGACCAGGCGCTCGAATTCTTCGCCTGGGGTGCCAAGAGCTGGGTTTGCGCCGGCTCCAACTTCCTGCCGCGCGAGCATGTCGCCCTTTATGAGGCCTGTGTCGTCGAGAAGAACTTCGACAAGGGCCGGGCGATCATGAGCGCCATGCTGCCGCTGATGGACTTCCTCGAATGCGGCAAATTCGTCCAGTCGATCAAGCACGGATGCGAGATCATCGGCCTCAAGGCCGGCCCGGTGCGGGCGCCGCTACGCGGACTGAACTCCGAAGAGAAAAGAACCCTCGAGACCGTCGTTTCCACGCTGAAGCGCACGGTCGGCCAGATCACGTCGGGAGCCAATCATGCATGAACCTTTGACCGCAGCCGAATACAAGGCGATCGCCGCCGGTCTTCAACTTCCGACGAATGCCTTCATCGACGGCGCTTTCCGTCCGGCAAATTCCGGCAAGACCTTCACCTCCACCAATCCCGCGACGGGTGAAATGCTTGCCGAAATCGCCGCCTGCGATTCCAGCGATGTCGATTTCGCCGTCGAGAAGGCGAGGCAGGCGTTCGAAGACGGGCGCTGGCGGCTCCGCTCGCCGGGTGAGCGCAAGGAAGCGCTGCTGAAGCTTGCCAAGCTGCTGGAGCGCAACCGGCACGAACTCGCCGTCATGGAAAGCCTCGACAGCGGCAAGCCGGTCCGCGAATGCCAGACCGTCGACGTTCCCGACACCATTCATACGCTGCGCTGGCATGCCGAGCTGATCGACAAGCTCTACGACAACACCGCCCCGGTCGGCGCCAACGCGCTGACGATGATCGTGCGCGAGCCGATCGGCGTCGTCGGTTGCGTGCTGCCGTGGAATTTCCCGCTGCTGATGCTCGCCTGGAAGATCGGCCCGGCGCTTGCCGCCGGCTGCTCGGTTATCGTCAAGCCGGCACAGGAAACGACTTTCACCACGCTGCGCGTCGCCGAGCTCGCCCTTGAGGCAGGCATTCCGGCCGGCGTCTTCAATGTCGTGACCGGCTCCGGCCGCGAGGTCGGCGAGCCGATCGGCCTGCATATGGATGTCGACATGGTCGCCTTCACCGGCTCGACGCCGACCGGCCGCCGCTTCCTGCGATATGCGGCGGATTCCAACCTCAAGAAGGTCGTGCTCGAATGCGGCGGCAAGAACCCCGCCGTCGTTCTCGACGATGCCGAGGATCTGGATCTCGTCGCCGAGCAGGTCGTCAACGGCGCCTTCTGGAACATGGGCGAGAATTGCTCGGCCACGTCGCGTCTCATCGTCCATGCCAAGGTCAAGGACGAACTGATGAAGCGCATCGGCGCCTATATGCGCGAATGGAAGACGGGCGATCCGCTCGATCCGGAAAACCGCATCGGTGCGCTCGTCAGCAAGTCGCACTTCGAGAAGGTGAAATCCTTCCTCGACGACGCCAAGACGGAAAAGCTGTCCGTCACCCAGGGCGGCGAAACCTATAACGGCATCTTCATCGAGCCGACCCTGGTCGAGGGCGTGACGCCGGCGAGCCGCCTGTTCCAAGAAGAGATCTTCGGGCCGATCCTGTCGGTCACGACGTTCAACACGCTCGCCGAGGCGACCGCTCTGGCCAACGACACCAATTACGGTCTGACGGCATCCGTCTATACGGGCAGCCTGCGCAATGCGATCCGGCTGACGCGCGACATCCGCGCCGGCCTGATCACGGTCAACTGCTTCGGGGAAGGCGACGCCACCACGCCCTTCGGCGGCTACAAGGAGTCCGGCTTCGGCGGCCGCGACAAGTCTGTCTTCGCTCATGACAATTACTGCGAGCTGAAGACCATCTGGATCGACATTTCGGAACGCTCCGTCGACGAGACGATCCGATGACCCGCCATGTGATCAAGCACCTGCCGACCGATACCGGCGTTTCGGGATGGGAGGCGACCAGCGAACGCGCCTTTCCCGTAACGGCGCTTGAACACGACATTACCGCCGATTGGCTGATCATCGGCGGCGGATTTGCCGGCCTTTCGGCGGCCCGCCGCCTCTCGCAGTCGCGGCCGCAGGACAAGATCGTTGTCCTCGATGCCCGCGAACTCGCCAAGGGTCCGGCCGGAAGGAATTCCGGCTTCATGATCGACGTGCCGCACAACCTTTCCTCCGGCGAGTATTCGGTGGCGGACGAGGCGGCGACCAAGGACGAGATCCGCCAGAACCGTCTGGCGATCTCCTTCGCGGCCGATGCCGCGGCCGAATACGGCCTGTCCAGGGAAACCTTCGATCCCTCGGGCAAGGTCAATGCCGCAGCCTCCGACAGGGGGCTCGGCCTCAATGACAATTACCGGAAATCGCTGGAGAAGATCGGCGAGGAACACCGCGTTCTCGATGCCGACCAGATGCGGGAGATGACCGGCACGCATTATTACCGTGGTGGCCTTTATACGCCGGGCGCGGTGATGATCCAGCCCGCCGATTATATCAGAGGCCTGGCGCGCGGCCTTTCCTCGAAGGTCGCCATCCACGAGCACTCGCCGGTGCTGGAGCTTTCGCGCGAAGGCCGGACTTGGAAGGCGAAGACGGCCCGCGGCTCCGTTTCCGCCCCGAAGGTCATTCTCGGCGTGAACGGCCATATCCAAAGCTTCGGCCATTTCCGCGGGCGGCTGATGCATATCTTCACCTACGCCTCGATGACCGCGGCCTTCTCCCAGAACGAATTCGCAGGCGACGTGACGGGGGCGGACCGCTGGGCGCTGCTGCCGGCCGACCCGATGGGCGCAACGGTCAGAAAGGTCACCACCGACGGCCGCTCGCGGATCGTCATCAGGACGCGGTTCACCTACGACCCGAGCCTCAAAGTATCGGAAAAGCGCGTCGCCGGCATCGCCGCCGAGCAGCGCCGGTCCTTCGACGCCCGCTTCCCGGGGCTGGAAAACTTGCCGCTTGAATATAGCTGGGCGGGCGCGCTCTGCCTCAGCCGGAACCATGTGCCGGCATTCGGCGAAGTGGAGGAAGGGCTTTTCTCCGCCTGCTGCGAAAACGGTCTCGGCACCGTCAAGAGCACGCTTGCGGGCATGATGGCCGCAGATCTCGCGACGGGTGCGGCAAGCCCCGAACTCGACAAGTACAAGAACCAGCCGGACCCGACGAGATTGCCTCCCGAGCCCATCGCATGGCTCGGCGTCAACTCGGTCATCCGCTTTCAGGAATTGCGTGCAGGCCGCGAGGGATGATCCCTCGGCACGCGCAATATGAAGCTGCCCGTTCGCAGGCTTCAACGAGAATGGGAACGTAAAACAGGAGTAACAACAATGAAAAATTTGTGGAAGGCGCTTTGCGCCGCTGCGATGGTCGGGATCAGCGTCCTGCCTTCTCGCGCGGAGGAAAAGACGATCACCATGGGCACGATGTCCTGGGAGGACCTGACGCCCATCACCGGCATCACCAAGAAGGTTCTTGAAGACGCCGGCTACACCGTCAAGGTGACCGAATTCTCCGAGTGGGGCATTGCCTATGCCGCTCTCGCCAAGGGCGACATCCAGGTTCTCACCTCACAGACGGACTATGTCGCGCAGGATTACTGGGACAAGAACAAGAACCGCCTCGAAAAGATTTCGCCGGTTTCGCACGGCCTCTACCAGGGCGTTGCCGTTCCGAAATATGTCCCGATCGACTCGCTGGAACAGCTCAATGAAAACGCCGACAAGTTCGGCGGCAGGATCATCGGCATCGAGCCGGGCGCCGGCCTGATGCGCGATACTTCGAACGCCGTCAAGGATTACGGCCTCAAGCTCCAGCTCGTCGAAGGCAGCACCGCCGCGATGACGGCGGCGCTGAAGTCCGCCTACGATCGTCAGGAGTGGATCGCGGTGACGATCTGGGAGCCGTCGTGGATGGTCCAGAAGTACGAGGTCAAGTACCTCAAGGATCCGAAGGGCGTCTTCCCGCCGCCGCAGAGCTACTACTGGATCGGCCATAAGGGCTTCTCGGAAGAATATCCGCATGCTCGCGAAGTCATGGCCAGCGTCTACGTGCCGATCGCCGACATCACCGCCATCAACGGCGCCGTCAAGGACGGCAAGACCATGGACCTGGCCGTGCAGGATTGGATCGGCGCCCATGCCGACCTGATCAAGCGCTGGGAAAACATCAAGAAGAACTAAACGCCTCGTGGCCGTCCGAGCTGTCGGGCGGCCACCCTCGAACTCAAGGAAGAAGCCAGCGCCGATTGGCTCAAAGGGGATCGCTATGAAAACCGCCAATATCGATGCCAAGGATGTCCTGATCGACTGCCAATCCCTCTGGAAGGTCTTCGGAGGCAAGTCCGCCGCGGCGATGAAGTCGATCAAGGAGCGTGGCCTCGGCAAGACAGAGGTCCTCAAGGAATTCAACTGCGTCGTCGGCGTGTCCGATGCGAGCATCCAGGTCCGGCGCGGCGAAATCTTCTGCATCATGGGATTGTCGGGAAGCGGAAAATCGACGCTCATCCGCCTTCTCAACAAGCTGATCACGCCGAGCTCCGGCAAGGTTCTCGTCAAGGGACGCGACCTCGCCTCCCTGTCGCCCGTCGATCTCAGGCAGATGCGGGCGAAGAACATCGGGATGGTGTTCCAGAGCGTCGCCTTGCTGCCGCACCGGACGGTCCTGGAGAATGCCGCTTTCGGCCTCGAGGTCCAGGGCATTGCGAAAGCGGAGCGCAACAAGACCGCCGCCGCCGCGCTCGAAAAGGTCGGCCTCGCCGATTGGCTGAGCCGGTATCCGGGCGAGCTCTCCGGAGGCATGCAGCAGCGCGTCGGCCTTGCCCGCGCGCTCGCCTCCGACCCCGAGATCATTCTCATGGACGAGCCGTTCAGCGCGCTCGACCCTTTGATCCGGCGCCAGCTTCAGGATGAATTCCGCCAGCTGACCAAAGCGCTCGGCAAGTCCGCCGTCTTCATCACCCATGATCTCGACGAGGCGATCCGCATCGGCGACCGCATCGCGATCATGAAGGACGGCGTCATCATCCAGACCGGCACCGCCGAGGAAATCATCCTCAACCCGGCGGATGCCTATGTCGCCGAATTCGTCGCCGGCATTTCCCGCCTTCACCTGATCAAGGCGCATTCGGTCATGCGCAGCGTTGCCGAGTTCCAGCAGAGCGCGCCGAACTCCGACATCGCCTCGCTCGCGCGCACCACACCCGATGCCGATATCGACGAGCTGATCACCTTGACGATGCAGTCGGAGCGCGACGCCATCGCCGTCGTGGACAGGGATCAGGTCGTCGGCGTCGTCACCCCGCGCAGCCTGCTGATGGGCGTCAAGGGCACCTCCGCCCACGAACTCACGCCGGCATGACCGCAACTGGAGCTGATCGACATGGATACTTCAGGCTTCACCGATCTTTTTGACGAATGGACGGACACCGCGCTCGAATGGGTGAGCGACAACGGCGAGTTCCTCTTCGACTATATCAGGCAGGTTCTCGAAGGGCTCTATGACGGGATCCTCTGGCTCCTGCAGCTTCCGCCTTTCTACGTGATCGCGCTCGTCGTCGCGCTCATCGGCTGGCGGCTCGTCAATATCTGGTTCGCGTTCGCAGCCGGCGTTGCGCTGGCGCTCTGCTTTTCCATGGGACTCTGGCCGGAGACGATGAGCACGCTGGCGCTCGTCCTGACGGCGACCGTGCTTGCGCTGGCGATCGGCATTCCGATCGGCATCGCCGCCGGCTTCTTCACCGCGCTCGACCGCTTCATGGAGCCGGGTCTCGATCTGATCCAGACGCTTCCGCCCTATATCTATCTGCTGCCGGCGATCGCCCTGCTCGGCTACGGGCCAGCCACCGCCATGATCGCGACCGTGATCGTCGCCGTGCCGCCGGCCATCCGCCTGACCTCTCTCGGCATCCGGATGACGCCGAAGGAATTCATCGAACTCGGGGAAGCCCTTGGGATGACGCCGGCGAAGATGTTCTTCAAGATCCGTCTTCCCTTTGCGCTGCCGAGCATCATGGCCGGCATCAACCAGAGCCTGATGATGGCTTTCGGCATGGTTGTCATCGCCGGCATCGTCGGTTCCGGCGGGCTTGGAGAGACAATCTACGGCGCAATCAGAACGCTCGATATCGCGACCTCTATCAATGGCGCGATCGCCATCGTGGTACTGACTATGGTGCTTGATCGGATAACCCAGAGCGCTGCCCGCCTGGGAACAGGGAGGAAGTCATGAATCCTGCGATGCTGCAGTTTTCGCCAGGCGCTTTCCTGGCTCCATCAGTCGATTGGCTGAACACCAATCTTCATCCGCTGTTTGCGGCGATCAGCTATGTGGTCGAAACGGTTCTTTCGGCCATCGAAGCCGCACTCCTCTTCGTGCCGCCCTATGCGCTGATCGCGATCGTCGTCGTCGCGGCATTCTTCGCCGTCAGCCTGCGCGCGGCGATCCTGGCCGGTCTCTGCCTTGGCTTCTGCCTGCTCGTCGGCCTGTGGACGGCGTCGATGCAGACGCTTTCTCTCGTCACCGTCGCCGTCCTGATCTCCGTGATCATCGCCTTCCCGGTCGGCGTGCTCTGCTCGCGCTACAAGGCGCTGGAGGCGGTGGTCCGTCCGATTCTCGACGTGATGCAGACCGTGCCGCCGTGGGTCTATCTCATTCCCGCGGTCATGATCTTCAGCCTCGGGCGCGTGCCGGCGATCATCGCCACCATCGTCTATGGCATTCCGCCGATGCTGCGCCTGACGACGCTGGCCTTCAACCAGGTGCCGAATGTCTTCCTCGAGCTTGGCAGTGCCATCGGCGCGCCGCCGCGCTCGATCCTGTGGAAGATCGAGATCCCGCTTGCCAAGCAGACGCTGCTGGTCGGGCTCAACCAGGGCATCCTTCTGTCGCTGGCGATGGTCGTTCTGGCCGGCCTCGTCGGCGCCGGCGGCCTCGGCGCGGAAGTCACGCGCGGCCTGACGCGCATGGAGATGGGGCTTGGCCTGAGGGCAGGCCTGGCGATCGTTGCGGTCGCCCTGCTACTCGACCGGCTATCGCGTGGTCTGCTCGACCGCGACAGGCTGCCGAAGGCGAGATAGCGAGGACATGACGGAATGAGAAACAGCTTCTTCTGCATCGACTCGCATACCTGCGGCAACCCGGTCCGTCTCGTTGCCGGCGGCGGCCCGCTGCTGCCTCATCTGCCGATGGGCGAGCGCCGTGAGATCTTCGTCCGCGATCACGACTGGGTCCGCAAGGCGCTGATGTTCGAGCCGAGGGGGCATGACATCATGTCGGGCTCGATCATCTATCCCCCCTATCGGGAGGATTGCGATTTCGCCGTGCTCTTCATCGAGGTGAGCGGCTGCCTGCCGATGTGCGGCGCCGGCACCATCGGCACCGTGACGGCGGCGATCGAGGAAGGGCTGGTCAAGCCGCGCGTGCCTGGCAGGGTCGCCATCGAAACGCCGGCCGGCCGGGTGGATGTCACCTATGAGGAGAAGGACGGTTATGTCGATTCCGTCCGCCTCCATAATGTCGCGAGCTATCTCCATGAGGCCGATGTCACGGTGGACGTGCCCGGCATGGGCCGTCTGCGCGTCGATATTTCCTATGGCGGCAATTATTACGCGGTCGTCGAGCCCCAGGAGAACTGGGGCGGTCTCGACGGCATGAGCGCATCCGACATCGTCGGCTGCAGCCAGAAGCTCAGGGCAGCCCTTGCCGATATCTGCAATCCCGTCCATCCCGACGACGACCGGATCCGCGGCGTGCATCACGCGATCTGGTGCGACCGCCCCGTGAACGACGTCTCCGACGGGCGCTGCGCCGTCTTCTACGGCGAGAAGGCGATCGATCGGTCGCCGGGCGGCACCGGTACCTCGGCGCGCATGGCGCAGCTCTATGGTAAGGGACGGCTTGCGATCGGCTCGAAATATCGTCACGAAAGCCTGATCGGGACCATCTTCGAGGGCAGGGTCGAAGGCGAGGCAGGCATCGGCCCTTACAGCGGCATTCTGCCGAGCATCGGCGGGTGGGCGCGCGTCATCGGCCACAATACCATTTTCGTTGACGACCGCGACCCTCTGGCGCACGGTTTTCAGATCAGATGAGCGCGGTGAGACCGGCAAGGAGATGACTATGCGACCGGAACAGCATCGGCAGGGAGACGGCGCCGCGAAACCCGCTGCCCGGCTCAAGGTGGGTTTCGTTCTGGCCCGGTCCTTCACGCTGTCGGCCTTCGCGCTCTTCGTGGATACGCTGCGGCTGGCCAGCGACGAGCAGGATCGTTCCGGCCGGGTGCTGGCCGATTGGCAGGTGATCGGCAGCACGCGGCATCTGATAACCTCGAGCTGCGGCGTGCAGGTCGCGCCGACCTCCGATTTCGTCGATCCGTCGCGCTTCGATTACATCGCCGTCGTTGGCGGCCTGCTGACGGTGGAGAACCCCGTCGACCAGCAGACCATCACCTTCCTCAAGCAGGCGGATGCCAAGAAGGTGCCGCTGATCGGCGTCTGCACCGGTTCGTTCATTCTGGCCTCGGCAGGCCTGATGAAGCGGCATGAATCCTGCGTGAGCTGGCTGCATTACAAGGAGTTCCGCGAGCGTTTCCCCGAGCTCAGCGTCCGTTCCGACCGGCTCTTCAATCTCGATCGCCAGCGCGGAACCTGCGCAGGCGGCAGCAGCGCTGCCGATATGGCCGCATTGCTGGTGCGCAAATACATCAGCCGTGACGCCGAACGAAACGCGCTTGAAGTGCTGCAGATCGAAAAAGCGCGCGCTCCGGCCGACATTCAGCCCCGCCGCCCGCTCTACGACGATTACGACGATGCCCGCGTCAAGGCGGCGATGATCACCATGGAGCAATTCGTCGACGGCAGCATGCCGATCGAAAAGCTCGCCGCCATGGTCGGGCTCTCGCGGCGCCAGCTGGAGCGGATCTTCATCGAGAAGACGGGCATGTCTCCCGCCAAGGCCTATAATCGCGTCCGCATGGAGCGGGCGAAATCGATCCTTGCACAGTCGAAGGCGCCGCTCATCGAGATTGCGCTCGATGTCGGTTTCGAAAACGCCTCGCAGTTCACGCGGACGTTCAAGCGCACCTTCGGGCAGACGCCTTCCCAGCATCGCGCCGCAGCTTTGAGAGCGCACTGACGCGGGGTCAGACATCCTCCCACGGAAAGCTGTCCAGCCGCTCCGCGCCCCTTGATGTGATCAGGGCCTGGGTCTCCAGCTTGACGCTTTCCGAGCCGGCCTCGGCGATCAGGCTTTCGACGTTCAGCACCATGTTCTCCTCGATGATGCCGCTGAAATCGGGATCGAAATCCGGATGCAGCAGCACGCCCGGCCATTCGTCGGCCATGCCGGTGCCGTGCAGGGCGAGCGTGTAGCGATAGGGCTGATATTTCTCCGGGATCTGCCAGGACAGCTCGTTGAATTCGCGGAACGTCATGCCGGGCCGGATGACGGACAGATTGTGTTCGATCTGATCCCTGGCTGCCGCGTAAAGCTCCTTCTGCTTGGCGTTCATCGCGACATGCCCACACGTCCATGAGCGCGAGAGGTCGGCGCAATAGCCGTAGGGGCCGATCATATCGGTGTCGAAGGAGATCATCTCGCCGCGCTTGATGACGTAGTCGGAACATTCCTGATACCAGGGATTGGTTCTCGCGCCCGCGGTCAGCAGCTTGGTCTCCAGCCACTCGCCGCCGCTGCGGGCATTTTCGAAGTGCAGCTCGGCCCAGATTTCCCGCTCGGTGTGGCCGGGTTCTGACACCTCGTACATGCGCGCCATGCCCGCTTCGCAGACGCGGATCGTCCAGCGCATCAGCTCGATTTCGTCGGCGCTCTTGATCGCCCGCGCCCGTTCGGCGAGCTCCTGGCCGTCGAGCAGCGTAAAGCCGCGTTCGGTCAGTTCGAAGGCGCCTGATGGTTCGAGCCGGTCCACGGCGATGCGCCTGTTGCCGCCGTTCCCCTTGACGATGTCGGCGATCTCGTCCGCCCAGGCCTTCAGACGCGGTTCCACCAGATTGCCTGCCGTGAAGAAGATCCAGGATTTCGACGGCCGAATCTCGTCGATGCCGGGCAACCCATCATTGACGTGCTCCGCGCCTTCGAATTCGAAAATGATCGCCGGGCCGTCGGCCAGAATCAGCGCGTAGCGCGACGGATTGTGCATCGTCCAGATGCTCATGTTCGACGAATCGAAGGCATAGCGGATGTTGACGGGATCGTAGAGCAGCAGGGCGCCGCAATCCCATTCGCGCATCTTCATGCGCAGCCGCTCCAGCCGGTAGCAGCGCGCCCGGTCGAGGGTCGCGGCCGACACCGGACTGATGAGCGGCCGGTCCGCCCCATCGGGGTTGAGATAGGCCTGCTTCCGCTCGTCCTTGAAGACGGTCGAGCCGGTCAGCTCGATGGATTCGTTTTCGTCTCGCAGCATCCGGGTGATCCCCCGTTATCGGTGATTGATGCGGTGTCGCTCAGCGTTCGATGACGAGATCGCTGAGCGGCTTCGAGCAGCAGGGCAGGAAGAAGCCGGCGTCGATTTCCCGCTGGCGGATGCCGCCATTGTGGTTCATGTCGACCGTGCCGGAGGTGAGCTTCGACTTGCAGGTGCCGCAGACGCCGTTGGCGCAAGAGGATGGTATCCTGACGCCGGCCTTCTTCGCGCAGGAGAGCACGCTTTGGTCGCCTGTTACCTCGATGTTGCGCGCCTGCTTGGAGAAGCTGACCTGGAAGACCTTGGCGGCCGCCTCCTGGATCGCGGGGATTTCAGGCTCGTCGATGACGGCGGCGTCGAAGCTTTCCTCGAGATAATGCGAGGCGGGAACGCCGAGTTCGGCAGCGATTCCGCGCGCCGCCGCCATGAAGGGAGCGGGGCCGCAGCACATCACCGTGCGCTCGGCTATATCGGGAACCGCGAGCTTGAAATAATCCGCCGAAATGCGGCCGGTGAGGCCGGACCAGGAGGGCTCGCCCGCAACCGTTTCCGGCAGGAAATGCAGCCGCAGCCCTTTCAGCTTGCGGGCGATGCAGGCAAGTTCGTCGCGGAAGATCAGATCCAGCGGCGTGCGCGCGGCATGCAGGAAGACGACGTCGGCCGGCTCGCAGCTGTCGGCGAGCTCACGCAGAATGGACATGACGGGCGTGATGCCGGAGCCGCCGGAGAGCAGCAGAAGCTTCGGCTTCGTCGCCTCGGAGCGGACGAAATGGCCGAGCGGGCCGTTCGCCTTGACCGACGCCCCCGGCACCAGCGTGTCGTGAAGCCAGTTGGAGATCTTGCCGCCTGGAACGCGCTTCACCGTCACGGAGAAGGCGTTCGTGCGATGCGGCGAAGAGGAGATGCTGTAGCATCGGCTCTCAGGCTCGCCGTTATGCTCCAGATCGAACAGAAAATACTGACCGGCCTTGAAGGCGAACCGCTTCCCGTTAGGAGACGCGAAGGTGAAGGTCCTGACGTCGTGGGTTTCCTGCTGGACGTCGAGGCAGACGAGGGCATCGTCTTCCTCGGGATTCCAGATGTCGTGACGGGCGGCCTTTGCGAGCGGCGCTTGCGGGTTCCTAGTATCCATGAGCGCGCATCCGGTCGATGTACCAGGTGGCGAACTTGTCGAGGTTCGTCTCGGAGAAGCGGGAATAGGGACCCGGCTGATAGGCGGGGTCGAGCGCGCCGGCATGGGAACGGGCGACGAGGTCGGCGTCCTGATCCGTCGTTGCGATCCAGACATCCGTCAGTTTGTCGAGGTCGTAGTCGACGCCTTCGACGGCATCCTTGTGGACCAGCCACTTGGTGCGGACCAGCGTCTTGCCGGCCGAGAGCGGGATGACGGTGGCGACGACCGCATGATCGCCCATGAAATGGTTCCAGCTGTTATGGCCCCAGAGATGGGTGTCGCCGAGATCCTTGCGGGTCATCTGTCCGAGGAGCTTTGAAGAGGCGGCGGTGGCGTCATGCGTCTGGGATTCGCCGGCGCCCGATATGATCAGCCGCTGCGTGCGGAAGTTCGTGGCGCAGTCGGTGAGCTGCTCGATGGCAGCCGATGGGAAACCGTCGGCCTCCCATGCCTGGGTGCGCGCCTCGTAAAGCCGGAAATGCTCCTCGGCCTGTTCGCGATCCTCCGGGCTCAGCGTTTCGGGGTCGAAGCCGAAGTCGAGATCGACGAAGGAGACGCAGAGCTCGGGATGGTTCGCGGAGCAATGGTAGCACTCGCGATTGTTCTCCATCGTCAGCTTCCAGTTGCCGTCTTCGATGACGTCGGTCTGGTGGGCGATCTTGGCATTGCGGATGTCGTAGGGCGCGAGGCGCTCGACCATGGCCTCTTCGAGGCCGGCGATGTCCTCGGGCGGATTGTCGGACAGGCAGACATAGATCAGGCCGCCGATCGATTTGAAGGTAACGGGCTTCAGGCCGTGACAGTCCTTATCGAAATCCTTGCCCATGTGCGGCGCATAGCTCAGCTCGCCCGTCAGCTCATAGGTCCAGGTGTGATAGGGACAGACGAGCTTCGAAACGATCGTCTTGCCCGGGTTGAGAAGGCGGGAGCCGCGGTGGCGGCAGACATTGTGCAGCACGCGGATTTCGCCGTCGTCGTCGCGCAGGAGGATCAGGCTCGTCTTGCCGATGTCGACGACGGTGGCGTCGCCGGGCTCCGGAACATCGCAGTCGAGGCCGACGCAGATCCAGTGCTTGTGGAAGAAGACATCGATATCCGCTTCGAACACGTCTTCTCTTACATAGAGACCGGCCGGCAGCGAATGGCC
Organism: Rhizobium sp. R634; assembly: GCF_002211305.1. Taxonomy (GTDB): domain Bacteria; phylum Pseudomonadota; class Alphaproteobacteria; order Rhizobiales; family Rhizobiaceae; genus Rhizobium. Next base: position 278,615 of record NZ_LOKW01000001.1, read on the forward strand.
TTCCGCGCGGGAGTCGAGAAGCGCCGAAATGGAAGAAGGAAGCCTGTTTAGCATGAGAACCTCTTATGTGAGAGTTTCCCCAGATTGCTCTTGCAGCGTCGGCCTTTCAACGGCATAAAAAATTAGCTTCGCATAAGTTTTTATCATGCGAATAGGAGTCTTGTGATGCAGTTTCGAAGACGGCTTCCGTCGCTGACGGCGCTGGTGACGCTGGAAGCGGTGCTGCGCCGGAAAAGCTTCACCACGGCCGCGAGCGAACTCGGCGTTACCCAGGCAGCCGTCAGCCGGCAGATCGCCGCTTTGGAGGAGGAGCTCGGCCAGCCGCTCTTCCTGCGTAAACACCGGGCGATCGAGCCGACGGCGGCCTGCGTCAGCCTCGGCGCGACGCTGGCGAAGAGTTTTGCCGATATCGCGGAAAGCGTGGAAGCGATCCAGTCGCGCAGCCAAGACGTGGTGACGATCGGCTCGACCGTCGCCTTCTCCTCCTTCTGGCTGCTGCCGCGGCTCGCCGAATTCCGCCGGGCCAATCCCGGCATTCTGGTGCGGGTCATATCCCAGGATAACCCGATCACGCTTGACGACGGAGAGATCGACGTGGCGATCCGATACGGCGTGCCGCCCTTCAGCGATGGCACCGTCATTGCCTCGCGCGGCGACGTCGTCTGCCCCGTCTGCTCTCCCGACCATCTCCGGCGCCGGGGAGATGGCCCGCTCGGCTCCGCCGACGAATTCATCGAAACGGAGGTGCTCGATCGCTCCTGGTACGGCTGGGCGCAATGGGTGTCGCTGACTGGCGGCAATATCGAGATCAAGCCATCGCTTCGCTTCAACCATTACACCGAAAGTATCGCGGCCGCGCGTGCCGGGCAGGGGATCGCACTGGGATGGCGCATGCTGATCGGCACCTTCCTGGAGGACGGAACCTTGGTGCCGGCCTCGCAAACGGAGCTTGCCGCCGAAGGGCGCTACAACGTGATCGTGCCGATCAAAGCCAAGCGCAGCCATGCGCGCGATCTCGCCGCCGCCTGGCTGACGGCCTCGCTGCACGGTTGATCAGAGGCCGAGGCCTGGGGTTGCCGTTCTGTGTACGCCCTTGGGCATGAAGGCGAATTGGTCCGCGAGGCCGAGGAAATCGGCCGCCAGGTGAATGACCGAGAGCCACATTTCCGTCCCCTGCAGGCTCGGCTCGCCACCATCGGCGAATGGGAAACCCTCGCCATCCCGCCATCTGTCGAGCGCCCTGGAGATCAGTCTGCGGGCGATCGCCTCGCCATCGGCCCGGCGGTAATCCGTTTGCCGCCCGATCAGCAGCAGCGGATGGATCGTGTCCAGCAGGTTGCAGGCATTGTATTTCTCGGCAACGAAACTCTTGTTGTTGCGGTAATTGAGGTGAATCGTCTCGATCGCGGCAAGCGGGTGCGGAAGCGGCATACCGAACTGCGCGTAGGTGCCGCGCGTCAGGCGATAAAATCCATTCACCGGCTGGAGCCATCCCTCCAGCGCCGTCGGCTCGCCCCAGAGGCCGGAAACGCTGTTGGCATTGCGGCTCAGCCACTCGAAGAGTGCCTGCCGCGGCCCTTTGATGCCGAAATACCGGGCGTTGAAATACATCGCGGTTCCGATGGCATCGACGACGCTGCCGGCGTGCCATGCCCGGCTCGACCAGGGCAAGGCGCTCAGCCATTGCCCCAGCTCCGGAGCATCGATCTGTACTGCCTGGATAGGGTGCCGTGGCCCGGAGCCGAGCAGTTCCAGCGCATAGCCGACCGAAAGCACATTGTAGAGCGCCTTCGGATCCTCCCGCAGCGCCCGGCCGTGCACAGGCGAATGCTCTTCCGGAAAAAGGCCGGTCTCCCGATCCTGAAGACCCTGGAGACGCTCGACGGTCTGCGACGGGTCGAGCCCGGGCGGCAGATGCCCGAAGCCTGCCGCGATCTCGATGGCGTCGCAGAGATGCCGGATCGCCGGCCGCCTGATCCCGTCCGCTTCCAGCGATTCATAGGCCTCAGCCGTTTTCCAGCGCGCAAGGATATCAGGCCATTGCTCTTTGGCTTTCTGGCCTAGCCTGAGCAATTGATCCTCGATATCGCCCGCGTTTGATTTCCCTGCCGGTGCGCCCCGGCTGCGCAGCACCTTTGCCGGTACGCCGCCGGCAATCGCTAGCGCAGGAATGTCTTGCGTGACCACCGCCCCGGCGGCAATCACCGCGCCGTTGCCGATCGTGACGCCATCGAGAATCACGCAATTGGCGCCGATCCAGACATCGTCGCCGATGACGATGCCGAGGCTGACGACGCCTTGGCGATGGATGGGCCGATCGGGATCGTCGAATCCATGATTGAAGCCGACGATCGATGCATGGGAAGCGATCCGCACGCCATTGCCGCACGTCACCCTGCCGGAAATGCAGGCATAAGGATTGATCGAGCAATCCTCGCCGAGGATCACGTCGCCCCGCACGAGCGCACGCCCCGCAATCCACGACCGCTCGCCCATCCTCAGGCTCTCCGTGAAGATCGCCGCATTTTCGGCAATATAGGAGGTCTCGGCCAGTTCCGCGCCGCATGCTCGCCGAAGCGCTGCCTTGCGGGCGAGATGAGCGGGATGATCGAGATCCGCCGCGATGCGTTCCCAGGGAAGATATTGCAGCCGGCGCGTTTCGCGCTGTTCATTCGCCGATACTTGCGGGCTGTTGGCGTGATCCATCTGATCCTCATTTGCAGTTCCACCGCCGAATATTTGTCTGCTTTCAGCAATCGTAGCCGGTCGGCATCGGACGTCGTAACCGCTGTGAATTGTAGCTGTATCAATGCGCTAAACGCGGACATCGGATCCGCAGTCTGGACCGACATTTCAACCGACGCCAGTCTCACCGCCTGGAATTTCCGAGGATGGCGCGCTGCTTCTTGTCCCGCGTTTTGTCGGGATCCTCAGTCGCCTCAACCGACAGAATATGTACATCGATGTATTCCGCTGGCAGGCTGTGCTCCATGGCTCCTGCCAAGACGAGGTCTTTGTACCACCCATAAGGCTTGAGGCTATCATCGATGTAGCCGGGGGTGGCGATGTAGGTAAGGACTTTTCGTCTGCGGCCTTTGTCATTGATAACCGTCACCATCGCGTGCTCGTAGCCGTTACCTACGCCTTCTGCCTTATCCAATGCGGCACGTTCGGTAGGATCGAAGCCAAACAGGACTCCGATTACGCTATCGTCGTCGCCACTGGCAAATGCGTTGCACTTTCCGGACCCATCCACGCTGCGCTTATGGAACCGAAGGCTATGACCTGGTAGGCTAGCGGTGCCGAGCGCCTTGCAACTTGGCATGCGTTCACGCAGCCGGGCTGTCGACATGTTGGACCCATAAGCGAAGTAAACGATCGCCTCTGGAGGCCCGGTCTCGGTTTGCCTCAACGGCTTGATCTGTGGATCTCCGGGCTTGAGAATGGTGCGCAGAGGAACCGTCATAATGCTGTGCTCGTCGGAATCTTCGCCTTCGCGACTGATGATGGGCCGCCCATCCTCGAAGTCGATGATTGGAACAGCTCTCCCGGTCCAGCCGCAGTCTGCGCAGTGCGGCCGTTCCCAGAGCACGCCGGGGGCTGCTGTATTCTCGCCCTGCTGAGGTTCGAGATGCGGTGAGCGGCATTTTGGGCATTCCTCTGGCACCCCGCGCAACTCGCGAACAATCAACGAGGTCGCCATGCCGATGGCATGCTGCATCAACGACGATGCCATGTCGGCATCAATCCAGGTCGCCGACTTCGAATGCGTCAGCCAGTTCGAAAACGTCCAAGCGGACTCAAGCGCCCCCTTGATGACCCCACGACGCTCTTTGTTGGTGTCGCTTGGCAGGAGATCGTTGCAGATGATTTCTATCCATGCACGGAAGTTGGCCCGCTGCGGTGGCGCCTCAGTCTTCCACATTGCCGCATCCTGCGCTACGCCGATTAGTTCGAGCAGCGCCTCGCGACAACGGACGCCGACAGCTTGGTAGTCCGAGAGTCTGTGCGCCTGCGTTACGGCGGTACTGGCTTCTTCCATTTTCTCAAACACGGGGCCGAACGGAAGGATGCGGATATCGTCTTCCTGTTGTTCTTCCGTGCGTGGGATGCGGAGCATCAGACCGATATGGAACGTTAGAGCCAGGTCCATATTTGGGAATTGCTCCTGGGAGTAGAGATTTGTACCGCCCGTAATAACCCACCAGCGATCCTTATCGGTGTGGATATCCCATACGTTGTGGCGGGTGTTGAGGACTGCCTCTGAGTAGACTTTTTGCATGAAAGTCACTTCGAGATCGGGCGCCTGCCATTCAAAGTATTCCCGAATTTCCTCGATTTCGTCTTGGGTAGCTTTCAACATGATCTACTCCCGCGAACGGTTAGTTGGCAGCCGCACTGCAACGAATTCGCGAAAAGCTTATCAATAGAACAAGGTCGTTTGAATTTCAAAATCCAACGCAGCAACGCGGGCAAGGGTAGCAAAGTGGCCCCGCGACTTGTCATCGTGGAGCGATCCTCATGCGCTCATTGTCAGCAAGGTTCGCGCATGTGTGTGTTTTTGCTCATCGCCAGGTGGTCACAAGCATCCACAGACATGATCACGAAAGACTAGACCCGAACTTGTCCCAGCCTTCCTTGATCGTCTCCATCGCGACGTTGGTCGAGGTGTTGGCAACATGGGGCAGCGTCGAGATGCGCTCGCCCAGCACGCGGCGGTAGCGGCCGATGTCGCGGGTGCGGATTTTCAGGAGATAATCGAACCGGCCGGCGATCATGTGGCACTCTTCGACTTCTCTGATTTTCTTGATGGCCTCGTTGAAGCTCTTCAGCGCATCCTCGCGGGTGTCGGAAAGCTTCACCTCGACGAAGGCGATGTGGTCGAGCTGCATTTTCGATGGATTGAGGACGGCCTTGAAGCCTTCGATGTAGCCGTCGCTGATCAGCCGCTTGAAGCGGATCTGGCATGGCGTCTTCGAAAGCCCGACGCGCGCGGCGAGATCGGTGATCGACAGCCTGCCGTCTTCGGCGAGCGCGGCGAGGATCTTTCTGTCGAACTGGTCCAATTCACTAAAGATGTCGGTTTCTGTGGCCATTTGAACTCTCGATGCTCTGTTTATAAGTTCATACAGCTTGAAAACGGTTGAAATCAAGTGAGATCGCGATTCGCGACTGTGGTAGATTATGCATCGGCAATGGGAGGAAGGGCGCAGCCGCTCGGCGCATTGCCGGAATCGGTGGCTGCGACGCTTGAAAAGGGAGATCATGGATGCATGAGAGAAAAGCGGATGGCGATCAAAAACCGGATCTGCTCGCTCATTACCGGCCGGTGGCGATAAGAGCGGTCGCGGCCGCATTCACCCTCAAGCGCGACAAGCCCCATGCGCGCCCGCTCCGCGAGACGGAATATTCCGGCCCGATTTTTACGGACGGTGGCATCTGGGACGACGAGCCCGGTGTTCCATTTATCCGTTAGACGAAACATTCACCGATCAGGGACTCCCATGTTGAACGCAGCGATCGACCCCGCATCCTCCCAAGAACCCGCCGGCGGCGCGCCGTTCGCCGCATTCGCGCCGCCGATCCGGCCGCAATCGGACCTTCGCCGGGCGATCACGGCAGCCTATCGCCGTCCGGAAACGGAATGCCTGCCGCCGCTCGTGGCGGCCGCGCGCGTTTCCGAAGCGAAGCGTTATGACATCCGCAGCACGGCCCGCACGCTGATCGAAGCCTTGCGCGCCAAGCACAAGGGCACCGGCGTCGAGGGCCTGGTGCAGGAATATTCGCTCTCCAGCCAGGAAGGCGTGGCGCTGATGTGTCTTGCCGAAGCGCTGCTGCGCATTCCCGATACCGACACCCGCGACGCGCTGATCCGCGACAAGATCGCCGAAGGCAACTGGACTTCCCATATCGGCGGCGGCAAATCCATGTTCGTCAACGCCGCCACCTGGGGCCTCGTCGTCACCGGCAAGCTGACCTCGACGGTCAACGACCGCAGCCTTTCGGCGGCGCTGACGCGGCTGATTGCCCGCGCCGGCGAGCCGGTCATCCGCCGCGGCGTCGATATGGCGATGCGCATGATGGGCGAGCAGTTCGTCACCGGCGAAACCATCGAGGAGGCGCTGAAGCGCGCCCGGCCGCTCGAAGCGCGCGGCTTCCGCTATTCCTACGACATGCTGGGCGAGGCCGCGACCACTGCTGCCGACGCCGAACGTTATTTCAAGGACTACGAAAAGGCGATCCACGCCATCGGCAAGGCCTCCGACGGGCGCGGCATCTATGACGGCCCCGGCATTTCGATCAAGCTTTCGGCGCTGCATCCCCGTTATGTCAGGGCGCAGGCCGGCCGGGTGATGGGAGAGTTGCTGCCGAAGGTCAAGGCGCTCGCCGCTCTCGCCAAGGGTTATGACATCGGCCTCAACATCGACGCCGAGGAGGCCGATCGGCTGGAGCTTTCGCTCGATCTGCTCGAGGAGCTTTGCTTCGCGCCGGAGCTGGCGGGGTGGAACGGGCTCGGCTTCGTCGTGCAGGCCTATGGCAAGCGCTGCCCCTTCGTGCTCGATTACATCATCGATCTCGCCCGCCGGTCGGGACGGCGGATGATGGTCCGTCTCGTCAAGGGCGCCTATTGGGATGCGGAGATCAAACGCGCCCAGCTCGACGGTCTCGACGACTATCCCGTCTATACCCGCAAGATTTACACCGACGTTGCCTATATTGCCTGCGCCCGCAAGCTGCTTGCCGCCGCCGATGCCGTCTTCCCGCAGTTCGCCACGCACAATGCGCAGACGCTGGCGACGATCTATCATCTCGCCGGTCCCGATTTTGCGGTCGGCAAATACGAGTTCCAGTGCCTGCACGGCATGGGTGAACCGCTCTATGACGAAGTCGTGGGCAAGGAGAAGCTCGACCGGCCCTGCCGCATCTATGCGCCTGTCGGCACCCATGAGACGCTGCTCGCCTATCTGGTGCGCCGCCTTCTGGAAAACGGCGCCAACTCCTCCTTCGTGCATCGCATCTCCGATCCGAACGTTTCGGTCGAGGCGCTGGTCGCCGATCCCGCCGAAACCGTCGCGGCGATGCCCGTCGTCGGCGCCCCGCATGCACAGATCGCCGCGCCCAAGGCGCTTTACGGCAATGCCCGCGCCAATTCGGACGGGCTCGATCTCTCGAACGAGGACACGCTGACGGATCTGGCGCAGGCGCTCGCCTCCACGGCAGCGAGCCCGTGGCATGCGCTGCCGATCCTCGCCGACGGCTCCACCGATGGGGTGACACGCGACGTCCCCAATCCTGCCGATCACAGAGATGTCGTCGGCACGGTCACCGAGCTGAAGGTCGAGGAGGCTGCCCGCATTGTTGCGATGGCCGCCGACTATGCGCCGCAATGGGCGGCCGTACCGCCGGCCGAGCGTGCGGCTTGCCTGGAGCGGGCCGCCGACATCATGCAGGCCCGCATCAAGACGCTGATGGGCATCATCATGCGCGAGGCCGGCAAATCGGCGGCCAATGCCATCGGCGAAGTGCGCGAGGCGATCGACTTCCTGCGCTATTACGCCGAACAGGCGCGCAAGACCCTCGGCCCCTCTCATGCGCCCCTCGGCCCCATCGTCTGCATCAGCCCGTGGAATTTCCCGCTGGCGATTTTCACCGGGCAGGTGGCCGCAGCCCTCGTCGCCGGCAATCCCGTGCTGGCGAAGCCCGCCGGCGTTACGCCGATCATTGCTTCGGAAAGCGTGAAGATCCTTCATGAGGCCGGCGTGCCGGTCGGCGCCCTGCAGTTCGTGCCCGGCAGCGGCCGTCTCGGGGCCGGCATGGTCGGTGCCGAGCAGACGGCGGGCGTGATGTTTACCGGTTCGACCGAAGTCGCCCGGATGATCCAGGCGCAGCTTGCAGAGCGGCTGTCTTCCACCGGAAAGCCGATCCCGCTGATTGCCGAAACGGGCGGCCAGAACGGCATGATCGTCGACTCCTCGGCTCTCGCTGAGCAGGTGGTGGCCGACGTCATCACCTCGGCCTTCGACAGCGCCGGCCAGCGCTGCTCGGCGTTGCGCGTTCTCTGCCTGCAGGACGATGTGGCCGACCGGACGCTCAACATGCTAAAGGGCGCCTTCCGAGAACTGACGATCGGCCGCACCGACCGGCTGAGCATCGATGTCGGCCCCGTCATCAATGATGGTGCGAAGGCAGAGATCGACGAGCATATCGAGAAGATGCGCGGCGCGGGCCGCAAAGTGGATCAGCTGCCGCTGCCGGCAAGCGCCGCCGCCGGCACCTTCGTTCCGCCGACGATCATCGAAATCAAGTCGCTGTCGGATCTGACGCAGGAGGTTTTCGGCCCGGTGCTGCACGTCGTCCGCTTCAAGCGGAACGGGCTCGATCGCCTGATCGACGACATCAACGCATCGGGTTACGGCCTCACCTTCGGCCTTCACACCCGCCTCGATGAGACGATCGCGCATGTGACGAGCCGCATCAAGGCCGGCAACCTCTACGTCAACCGCAACATCATCGGCGCCGTCGTCGGCGTCCAGCCATTCGGCGGGCGCGGCCTGTCGGGAACCGGTCCGAAGGCCGGCGGTCCGCTCTATATCGGTCGTCTCGTGCAGCGCGCGCCGGTGCCGCCGCAGCAGGATTCGGTTCATACCGACCTCGCCCTTCGCGATTACATCGTCTGGCTCGACAAGAAGGGTCTGACGGCAGAAGGGGAAGCGGCGCGCGGTTATGCGAGCCGCTCGGCCCTCGGGCTCGAGCGCGAGCTTACCGGTCCGGTCGGGGAGCGCAATCTCTATGCGCTTCATCCCCGTGGCCGCATCCTGCTCGTGCCGCAGACCGAAAGCGGGCTCTATCGCCAGGTTGCCGCCGCTCTTGCGACCGGCAATCAAGTCGCAGTCGATGCCGGTTCCCTGTCGAAATCGGCGCTGGCGGACCTGCCGGCGGCTGTCGCCAGCCGGCTTTCCTGGACATCGGATTGGGCAAAGGACGGGCCGTTCTCCGGTGCGCTCGTCGAGGGCGATCGCGACAGGGTTCTTGCCGTCAACAAAAAGATCGCCGCGCTGCCCGGCCCGCTGCTGCTGGTCCAGGCTGCGACGACCGAGGAGCTGACGGGCGATCCCGAAGCCTATTGCCTCAACTGGCTGCTGGAAGAGGTTTCGACCTCGATCAACACGGCCGCTGCCGGCGGCAATGCAAGCCTGATGGCGATCGGCTGAGTGAAATGCGAGGGCGCAGAGATGCGCCCTCAAGGCCGCTGACAGAGCCCTCTTTCGTCATGCTCGGGCTTGTCCCGAGCATCTGCTTCCGTTGATAGGGCAGCACGTCCTCGGCACAAGGCCGAGGATGACGTCGAGGAAAAGGCGAGGTTGCCAGCAAATCGGAGGCAGAAGCAGAAAAGATATGCCTTCGGTCATCCTCGCGAACAAACTCGACACCATTGACTATTTTTTTAAGAGTTCTGCCTATCGTGATGGTCTCGGGCGCGGCCACCGCCAATTGAGGGCGATGGTCAATTGCGCGCAGGCGTGCTGTCGCATGGTGGGGCGCCGGAGTTGAGAGCCGAATTTCCTGGGCGGGGGCCACCATTTCATGTCGTTGATTGATCGTCTGTTGCAGCGTATGCGGATCGTGACGAAGGTCCTGGTCTTCGTGGTCCCTCTGATCGTTCTCATCGCGGGCATCGGTCTCTTCGGTTACTTCACCGCCGGCACGCTGAATGGCCAGATGACGCTGACGCGGCAGACGATCGATACGCTTTCCAGTTTCCAGCAGCTGCGCTCTTCGTTGACCGCCTTTACCGATCTGCCGGCATCGGCTACCCGCGATCGGCTGATCGCCAGCATCGCCGATCAGCAGAAGGGCGCGGCGACCCTCGATGCCATGTTGATCGATCCGTCGCAGAAGCAGCAGATCTCCGCCGTGCGCGAACTCGGCGGCAAGATGCAGGGCAGCGCCGACGCACTGTGGGCGGTATCCCAAGAACGGGCGAATACCGAACAGGCGATCGACGAGGCGGTGGCGCAGCTTTTCAGGGAAAGCCAGACCGCCCGCAAGCAGCTCGACGTTCTTCAGGATCAGGCAAACGGAAAGGAGGCCTTCGTCCGGGCGCTTCTTCTCGATGCCTCGGCCTATAAGAACCTCGCGGCGCGTATCACGAAATTGCGCAAGGCGACCGCGGGTGCCGCCGAGCCTCAGAAACTTGCCCAGGCCATCGGCAGCCTTCTGCCGCCGCTCGTCAAGGAGCTCGGCGAGAGCGAAGCGCTCGCCTCCGATAAGGCAAAAAGCCAGATCGCCTCGCTGAAGCCGGTACTGGAGACGCTCGCCGCCATGGCGAAGGACAGCGCCAATCTGTCGCTTGAAGGCTACGCGCCCGTCGATCAGGACCTGCAGCGTTTCGAGGAGCAGTTCACAAAACTTGCCTCCGGCAATGCGGACACCGCAATCGAGCGCTTCGTCGGCATGGATGCGAGCATCGCGACGCTTCGCTCGATGGTGGCGATCGTCAACACCGCTTTCAAATCGATCGACGATCTGCGCCTGCACTTGAGCGAACTGAACAGGCGCGTCGATGCGGAGTCGCGGGATGCGGTTCTTGTCGATCTGAAGGCGCTGCGTGAAAGCGCTGCCAAGCTCGAACCCCTGAGCGGCAAGAATGCCGCCTTGAAGGATCTTGCCAAGAAGATCGAGCCTTCCCTTGCCCTGATCGAAAAGAGCACGTCGGCGCTGATATCGATCGCGGACCAGTGGCAGAACAACAAGGAGGCGGCGACCGAGCTGGTGGCGGCCGCAAGTCACACGCTCGAACAATTCGTCAGCACGGCGCAGGAGAGCGGCAAGGAAATCAGCCAGCGCTCGGCCACGATGTCGCTCGCTGCCATGATTGCGGGCACCGTGCTTGCGATCATCGGCGCCCTGATGCTGATCGAAACGCTGCGCGGACCGCTGAAGCGCATCACCCAGACGATGATGCGGCTTGCTGACGGCGATCTGAACGTTCCGATCGGCGACGGCAAGCGCGGCGACGAGATCGGCGACATGATCCGCTCGGTCACCGTCTTCCGCGACCAGGCGCTCGAAAAGACCAGATTGGAAGAGGTCGCCGAGGCAAGCAGGGCGCGCGACGAACTGGAGCAGGCCCGCCGTGCCGCCGAGCAGGCGCGCATCGAGGCGGAACAGAGCGAGGCTCTGAACGCGCTCTCTGACATGCTCGGCAAGCTCGCCAACGGCAACCTCGCCGCTGAGATGAGCGAGGATCTCGCTGCCGAATACGTCGCCATGGCCCGCACCTATAATCACGCCATTGACGCCCTGCGCCTGACGCTCGCCGAGGTTCGCAACTCCACCTATGAGATCGCCGAGGGCAGCACCAATCTGTCGGGAGCCGCCGACGATCTCGCCCGCCGCACGGAACAGCAGGCTGCCGCCCTCGAGCAGAGCTCACGCGTGCTCGGCGAGCTGACCGCCAGCGTGCGCACGACCGCCGAGAATGCGCGCCAGACCTCGCTTTCGGTCGCCGAGGCTCACCGCCAGGCGGAACATTCTGCAGCCGTTGTCGCCAAGGCCGTCGATGCCATGGGCGCCATCAACCGCTCTTCCGAGAAGGTCACCAGCATCATCGGCGTGATCGACGAGATCGCCTTCCAGACCAATCTTCTTGCGCTCAATGCCGGCGTCGAAGCCGCCCGCGCCGGTGAAGCCGGCCGAGGCTTCGCGGTCGTTGCCCAGGAAGTGCGCGAGCTTGCGCAGCGCTGCGCCAAGGCTGCCCGCGAGATCAAGGATCTGATCTCCAACAGCGCGTCCCAGGTCGGCGCCGGCGTCACGCTGGTCGAAGAGACTGGCGAGGCGCTTTCCGCCATCATGGAGCATTTCACCTCGATCAACGGGCTGGTGCAGGTCATCTCCTCTGCCACGACCACGCAATACAAGGGCATCGACGAGGTGAACAACGCCGTTCGCGATGTCGAGCACATCACCCAGCACAATGCCGCTATGGTCGAGGAAAACACCGCCGAAATTCACCGGCTCCGGCATCAGGTGGAAGTGCTGAACGAGAGGATTTCCCACTTCCAGACCGCCGCTACCGAGGGCCGCAGGCCATCGATCGCGCTCGCATCCTGACGGCGCAGGCGCTCATCCAGATTGGGCGTCAGGCGTTAAGCGCCGGGACAGAGAGGAATATCGGCCGAAGCCCGCCGGCGTTCGCATTCGTTGCGGAACGAGCGATATTGCCAGAAGCCCTCAGGGCTTTCCCGCCGGTAGACGGTTTCGAGCCAGAAGACTGTATCGTCGATCGGCAGGACCGGATGCCATGCATACCATTCCGACCAGATCTTTCTTGCGGGATCGCTCTCCATGATCGTCGCCCATCGAAGGAGTTTCTTGTCTCCGGTCTCCGGTACCGGCTCTTCATATTCGATAATCGAGAATTATAATTCAAGATCATTCTTTAATTGAAATCATTATCGCGCACTGCTTGAAATATTTCGTAGCTGCCACCGCAGCGTTTGCGGTTGCACAAGGATGCCCGGCGGGCGAGCCGTGAGATTCCATTCGGGGTGAAGCCGAGGGGCTATCAGGCGATCGAGCGCAGCCCGAGATAGGCGGCGAGACTGACGGCGGAGAGCGCGATGGTCAGCCTGGGTCGTGCATCGTCGAACATCGCCGCCAGCAGAAGGCCGAGCATCAGGATGACGAATTTTGCCCAGAGATCCTGGTCGGAAACCGTGAAGGCCATTGCCGCCAGGAAGACGGCGCTTGCGACGATCGTTACCGGCGCGGACTTCTCGGCAAGTTCGCCGCCCGGGAAATAGGGCAGGAGAAAACGCCGCATGCTCAAGCCGGAAGCCACGCTCAGGAGAAGACAGGTCAGGACAAGGTGCAACATGGGCCGGCGCCGATCGATCTGCAGATAAAATTGCAGATGCAAACCCCGTGCCAGCCTGAAACCCTCTATTCGCCGTTCGGCAGGGGGCATATCCGGCTTCGGATGGCTATTTCCGTGGCGTCGCGTTCGTTTTTTCGGCAGCCGTTTCCCATTTAGCCTGGGTGGTCAATTTATATCGTAATGCGACTTGAGCAGCGGCAATGATTTTTATATAGAGAATTATCTGTTCCCATAATTTCGAAAACGAGATTTTCATTGGACCTTTCGTCGATCGAAATATTCCTCGCCGTCGCCAGCGATCGCAGCGTTACGAAAGCCGCCAAGGCCGTCGGGCGGGTGCCGTCCAATGTGACGACGCGCATCCAGCAATTGGAGGAAGATCTCGGCGCGTCCCTCTTCAGCCGTGACGGCAAGAAGATGACGCTGACGCGGGAGGGCGAGACCTTCCTCGCCTATGCCAACAGGCTGATGGCGCTTGCGCTCGAAGCGCGCCAGGCCGTGCGGCCGCTCGCCCCTTCGGGGATTTTGCGGGTCGGCACGATGGAGAGCACGGCGGCAAGCAGGCTGCCGGCGGCGCTGACACAGTTCAACCAGATGTGGCCCGATGTGTCGCTGCAGCTGACCATGGGCGCCTCCCGCGATCTTGCCCGCGCCGTCATATCAGATGGTCTGGATTGTGCGCTGATCGCCCGGCCGCCCAAGACGATGCGCGCGGAAGAACAGGATTTCGATGCCGAGCTGAAGACGCTGGCGACGGAGCCCGTCTTCGTCGAGGATCTGCTGATCGTGCTGCCGTCTGGTCATCCCTCGATCAAATCCGCCGCCGATCTGCGCGTCGCTTCGCTCGCCGCTCTGGAGCCCGGCTGCACCTATCGCAGGATCGCCGAGAGCTGGGCGCGCAAATCCGCTGCCTTGCCGACCCGCGAACTCGGCTCCTACCACGCCATTCTGGCAAGCGTTGCGACCGGCAATACGGCCGGCGTCATGCCGAAATCCGTTCTGGATCTGATGCATTGGCCGACGGCCGTCCAGACCCATCCGCTTGGCCCTGTCGAAACGCTGCTTGTCTACCGCAAGGGCGACTGCCCCAGCGCCTTCCATGCCTTCCACGAAGTTCTCGGTGCGACGAAGGGCAGAGATCCCAGACTGGCAATGAACTAGCCCGCCCGCCTCCTTCAGCCGCCGATATCCCTCACGCAATTGGTCTTGTCATGCAGTATCCCGTTTCCCCGAAGGTGGGACCGAGCCGTTTCCGTCGCTTCCGCCTGTTCTCGCCGATCCTTGCCGGCGCGACCTTGCGCGAGCGATTGATCGCCTGCCTCGGCGCTTTGCTGGCGATCGGGTTTACCGGCGTCATCAGCGGCTATCTCTTTGGTCAAGGCCCGCACCTTCCGCTGATCGTAGCGCCGATGGGGGCGTCGGCCGTGCTTCTTTTCGCCGTGCCGGCAAGCCCGCTGGCGCAGCCCTGGTCGATCATCGGCGGCAACACCATCTCCGCCATGATGGGCATTATCGCCGCTTATTTCATCCGCGATCCGATCATCGCGACCGGTGTGGGCGTGTCGCTCGCCATCGGCGCGATGTCCTTCACGCGCTGCCTGCATCCGCCTGGAGGCGCGGCGGCGCTGACGGCCGTCCTCGGCGGCCCCGTCGTTGCCGGCTGGGGTTTCCTTTTCCCCTTCGTGCCGGTCGCCCTGAACTCCTGCATTCTCGTTGGCCTCGGCCTGCTGTTCCACAAGCTTTCCCGGCGGAACTATCCGCATGTGGTGCCGAAACCCGCGGAGAATACGCATCAGACAATCGACCTGCCGTCTGCCGTGCGGGTCGGCTTCCGCGAGGAGGATGTCGACGCGGCGCTGGAAGCGCTCGATGAAACCTTCGATATCGATCGCGCCGACTTGAGCCGCCTGTTGCAGCAGGTCGAGCTGCAGGCCACGATCCGGTCGAATGCGAGGATCAGCTGCGCCGACATCATGTCGCGCGATGTGATCGCGGTCGGCGAAGCCGCGGAACCGGAGGCTGCGCGCCAGCTTCTGCTGAAGCACAATATCCGGACGCTGCCGGTGAAAGATCCCGAAGGCCGCCTCATCGGCACTATCGGCCTGCGGGAATTGTCGGCGAGCACCGATACGATCTCGGGCGCCATCTCGAGGCCGGCGGTGGCGAGGCCGGCGGATGCGGCCCTGTCGCTGCTCCCCGTGTTGACGGACGGGCGCACGCATGCCGTCATCATCGTCGATGACAATTACCGCATCCTCGGCCTCATATCGCAGACGGATCTTCTGAGCGCCGTGGCGCGGCTGCTGCCGAATGACAGCGTGCCGATCCCGGCCGTGGCCTGATCTCGGAATGATTGGAGAATAAGCCGATGATGATCGAACGCGATCCGAACGGGGATTTCATCCTCGATTCATCCGAGCTCGCGCAGCGGTTCGGCCTGTCGCTGACCGATCTTCGCCGCCACATGCGCCATGGCTCCCTCGTCAGCTCCGTGGAAATCGGCACCGCTGAACACGAAGGCACGAAGCGGGTGTCGCTACGCCTCGGCAACAGGCTTTGGCGCGCGGTGCTGAACGCCGAAAACGAAGTGCAGCATGAGGAGATGACCGTTCTTCGGGGAAACGCGCCCGGGCGGTCGCGGCGCTGAAATATCGCCGCGGATCCGGTTGCGGGGTCAGGCCTTCGGTTCGCCGCCTTTCACGGGTTCGAACAGGCCTCGGGCCGCTTCGACCATCGACCGCAGGTGATTGGGGTCGCGCACGCCCTGCCGGTAGAGCTCGATGATGATGCTCGCCATCCGTCCGGCCTCGTCGCTGTCCTTTGCCACCCGATAATCGGCGCTGATCGTGTCGAAGACGCGCTGGCAGGTTTCGAGGTCGCAGGAATCCAGTGGAACCTGCGACCGGTTTACGATCGTTTGAACCATCTTCATTCCCTCGGAAAAGGCCCGTCCGGCGGTGCGGGCGGGCCGCGATTGTTTTAGAAATCCATGCCGCCGCCGCCGGGCATGGCGGGAGCGGCGTCCTTCTTGGGCTTCTCGGCGACCATGGCTTCGGTGGTGACGAGAAGGCCGGCGATGGAGGACGCATCCTGCAGCGCGGTGCGGACGACCTTGGCCGGGTCGATGACGCCTTGCGCGTAGAGGTCGCCATATTCCCCTGTCTGAGCGTTCCAGCCGTAGGAGAACTCGCTCTTCTCGCGCAGTTTGCCGACGATGATGGAGCCTTCCGCTCCGGCATTTTCGGCGATCTGGCGAACCGGCGTTTCGACGGCGCGGCGAACGATGTCGATGCCGACGCGCTGGTCGTCATTGGCGGTCTGGATATTGCCGAGCGCTTTGACGGCGCGCAGCAGCGCCACGCCGCCACCCGGCAGAATGCCTTCCTCGACCGCCGCCCGCGTCGCATGAAGCGCATCGTCGACGCGATCCTTCTTCTCCTTCACCTCGACCTCGGTCGAGCCGCCGACGCGGATGACGGCAACGCCGCCGGCGAGCTTGGCAAGGCGTTCCTGCAGCTTCTCGCGGTCGTAGTCGGAGGTGGTTTCTTCGATCTGGGCCTTGATCTGGGCGATGCGGCCTGAAATGTCGGATTTCGAACCGGCGCCATCGACGATGGTCGTGTTTTCCTTCTCAATCGAGATCTTTTTCGCCCGGCCGAGCATATCGAGAGTCACGCTCTCAAGCTTGATGCCGAGGTCCTCGGAGATGACCGTGCCGGCGGTGAGGATCGCGATGTCTTCGAGCATGGCTTTGCGGCGGTCACCGAAACCAGGCGCCTTGACGGCAGCGATCTTCAGGCCGCCGCGCAGCTTGTTGACGACGAGCGTTGCAAGCGCTTCGCCTTCAACGTCTTCGGCGATGATCAGGAGCGGTTTGGCGGATTGAACGACGGCTTCGAGAACTGGAAGCATCGGCTGCAGGTTCGAGAGCTTCTTCTCATGGATGAGGATATAGGGATCTTCGAACTCGGTCCGCATCTTGTCGGCATTGGTGACGAAGTAGGGGCTGAGGTAGCCGCGGTCGAACTGCATGCCTTCGACGACTTCGAGCTCGGTTTCAGCGGTCTTGGCTTCTTCCACGGTGATGACGCCGTCATTGCCGACTTTTTCCATGGCCTGTGCAAGATAATGGCCGATCTCGGCGTCGCCATTGGCCGAGATCGTGCCGACCTGGGCGATTTCTGAGTTGTTGGAGATTTTGCGGGCATTGGTCTTCAGTTCTGCGACGATGGCGCTGACGGCAAGGTCGATGCCGCGCTTCAGGTCCATCGGGTTCATGCCGGCGGCAACGGCCTTGGCGCCTTCGCGAACGATCGCCTGGGCAAGAACGGTTGCGGTCGTGGTGCCGTCGCCGGCGATGTCGCTGGTCTTCGAAGCGACTTCGCGGACCATCTGGGCGCCCATATTCTCGAACTTGTCTTCGAGTTCGATTTCCTTGGCGACCGAAACGCCGTCCTTGGTGATGCGCGGCGCGCCGAAGGACTTGTCGATCACGACGTTGCGGCCCTTCGGGCCGAGCGTGACCTTGACCGCATCGGCGAGAATGTCGACGCCGCGCAGCATCTTGTCGCGGGCTTCCGTGCTGAATTTGACTTCTTTAGCAGCCATGTCCTCACTCCTTCATAGGCAGCTGGCTTCACATGCGCGCAGCCGTTTCAGGCGGCCTGCTTCCCTTCGCTCTGGGCTTCGATGATGCCCATCACGTCGCTTTCCTTCATGATCAGCAGGTCTTCGCCTGCGATTTTGATCTCGGTGCCGGACCATTTGCCGAACAGGATGCGGTCCCCGGCCTTGACGTCGAGCGGCTGGATCTGGCCGGCATCGTTGCGCGCGCCGGGGCCGGCGGCGATGACTTCGCCTTCCTGCGGCTTTTCCTTGGCAGTATCGGGAATGATGATGCCGCCTTTGGTCTTCTCCTCGGAATCGACGCGGCGGACGAGAATGCGATCGTGAAGCGGTCGGAGCGACATGCCTTCCTCCATGCACAAACGGTAATGGCGGTTCCCCTGGCCGAACCGGATGATCAGTCCGGCGGGTGCGCCTCGTATGCGGGCGCGTTTCGCGTAAATGATCTGGTTCGACGGCATTTCGATTTCAAGAGGATGGCGGAAAAATTTAGCACTCTCCGTCGGAGACTGCCAGCGCCCATCGGATCAACGTCCAGGGGAGCAGCGCCTGAGGGAACCGAAGATCAACTCCTGCGTTCGAAATGCAGGCGATGGTCGTCGCGCTCGGGTTTCGAAGGCGCGTTCAAGCGTACCGAGGCTTGAATCCGCACCTTGGCACTCCCAGCTCTTCGGTGATCGAGGCTTGATGAGCTCGGTTGTGTCCCACGTCTTTTTGGAGTGGCTGAAATGGAAGAGAAAACCAACATAATCAAAGACCTCAGTATCGAGGAGCGCGAAGAAGTCTTCGTCGATATTGCCCGCACGCTGGAGGATACGGCGCGTGAGGCCCTGGTCGAAGGCAATAGTCACTTCGCCGCCGTTTCCACCAACATGGCCGAGGCGATCCGCATCAATGCCGACGAACTTGCCCGTGACGATCCTGAGAATGCCGAGCTCGTCTTGCAGCAGGCGACCGCGATGATCCTGCAGTTCGAGGCCGTGCACCCCTATCGCATGGTGAGCATGGCCGTTCATTGATTGCCGGCCGCCTGCCCGGGCGGCCGTCTCCTTCCAAATGAATCGCATCATCCGGAACTCTCGCTGCCCCCGGCGGTTATTGGATCGCGGGGCGAGCCTGCGCGCCTTGCATGACGGAAGGAGGACGTGACATGACTTCCAATTCGACCGGGCTGCCCGAAAGCGGCACTGATGATGCGCGCTCAGCGGATACGGCACAGGCCGACAGCGACCGCAAAAAGGCGCTGGACGCCGCCCTGCGCAACACGAGCTTGCCGGCAGACGCCGACAGCGGCTGGGAAACCCAGAGCCTGAGACTTGCGAAGGAATATCTTCGCCTCGGCGGCAACCGCCGCTCCAAGATCGACGACAACATCACCACCGTCCGCCATTGGAAGGAAGACCCGCCGGAGGCCGAGCGGTTCTGGCAGGAACGGGTCGAGACGCTCTCCAAGGACGAGCGCAAGCAGGTGGAAGATTTTCTGCCGACCATCAATACGCCCTGAAGACCGCCGCCTTCGGGCGGCTCCCTCAACCGCGTTTCAAAGAGGAGGATGAAGAATGCATCGGCTCGACGCGCAAATGCAGACATGCATCGATAATTGCCTGCGCTGCTACAGCGTTTGTCTTCAAACGGCGATGAACCATTGTCTCGAAGCCGGCGGCAGGCATACCGAACCCGCGCATTTCAGATTGATGATGGCTTGCGCCGAAATCTGCCGCACATCGGCGCATTTCATGCTGATCGGCACGGATCATCATCGGCACACATGCCGCGAATGCGCGGAAATCTGCTCGGAATGCGCAGCCGACTGCGAAAGGGTGGGCGACATGCAGGAATGCGTCGATGCCTGCCGAAGCTGCGCCGAAAGCTGCCGCGAAATGGCAGCCTAGCGCCTCGATCCGCTTAACCCCGGAGGAGATCATGGCCATAGACAAGCACGAGCAGATACGCCAGCGCGCCTATGAGATCTGGGAGGCCGAAGGCCGCCCGGAGGGCGCGGACCTGCGCCATTGGTTGCAGGCCTGCGATGAACTGGCCGGCGAGGACGAGCATGAGACGCTGCAGGACCTGATCGACGAAGACGACCGCGACGACGCTGCCCTGCTTCAGGCCGCAGGTGAGAGCGGCGATTTCGACCCGCCGCGAACGGCGCCTGGCCAGTTTGCCGCGGCGCCCGTGCCCGATGTCGAGATCACGACGGGCGCAAAGCCTTCCGCGCGGGAGGTCAGGAAGACCGAAGGGCCTTGATCGCCATGCAGCATCTCGATCACGCCATGCAGATCGCTATGGAGGCTCATGAAGGGCAGGCGGACAAGACCGATAAGCCCTACTTCGAACACTGCCAGCGGGTGGCATTTCTCGTTTCCGGCGATGAAGCGAAAACAGTCGCTTATCTCCACGACGTCGTCGAGAAAGGCAGCGGCTGGACGCTCGACAGGCTGAAGGAAGAAGGCTTCCCACCGGCGGTTCTCTCCGCCGTCGATGCCTTGACGCAGCGGCCGGACGAGCCGGATGACGACTTCGTCAGGCGCGCGGCATCAAACCCGCTTGCCTTGCCGGTCAAGAAGGCCGACCTCGAAGACAACCTGCAACAGGCCGAGCAGGCGGGCAAGAAAACCGAGAAATATCAGCGCGGGCTCGATATCCTCAGAGAGATGGGGAACGCAGGGTAGTCCGCCGGCCGCCAGAGGCAGGGGCGGTGGCGCTGTGCTGATATCACTACTTCTGGCGCGGCGGCTGCAACTCCTCTCCCGCGGAAACCTGATGCCCCCTGCGCTTGGCCGCAACGGCCTCATAAAGCGTTCGAGCGGCGTTGCGAACCTCCTCCTGCATAGGTTGGTCTTTTTCATATGCGGCATGGCTCGTCGCATAGGGCTCCCAATAGCCGATATACCGATCGATTTCGGCAAGCGCGCCGGCTGGAACGAGATCCATGGACTTCAGCCAGTCCGAAAGGCTTCTGCGGGTGTTTTCCGTACCTTCCGTGTCGCCATGAACGATGACGGAAAACATGCGGCCCGCCAGATGACGGGGATAGGGCCAGCCTTTCATTTCGAGCTCCTTGGCCTCTTTGGCATGCTTGCCATGGGTGCTTGTCGGATCGGGATTGCCGCCATCGGCGCAGACGAGCCGGTCGATCATCAGCTTCAGGGCGGATGGCGCCTGGTACCAGTGCACCGGTGTGATGATCATGATGCCGTGCGCCTCGACCCACATCGGATAGATCTCGTTCATCCAATCGTGAATCTGGCCGAGCGAATAATTGGGATAGCAGCTGCAGGGCCAATGACAGAGTGCGGCCGAGGTGGAGAAGCAGGCCTTGCACGGATGGATTTGCCGGCCATATTCGGAGGCCACCCGGCTGAGATCGAGGACCTCGACCTTCACGCGCGGCTGCTGCTCCAGCACCGCCCGTGCGATCTCCACCATGCGGTAGCTTTTCGAAAGTTCTCCCGGACAGGTGTGCTCGCTGCGGGTGGAGCCATTGATGAGAAGAATGCGGATGGGACCGTTTGGATCTTCGTTCCGTTCCTGCGCGGCATGAATGGCATCGCGGGCCGCCAGCCAGTCCTCGGCCAGATCGTAATCAGGGTCCGCGAAACCCGGTCCGGCTTTCCGTGTCTTTGGGCTCTTTCTCGAATGTGCGTAAGCTTCCCAGGCCGCCGAAGCGAGCTTCGAAAGCTCGGCCTGCAAATCGCCGTAGGCCGGGTCCTTGAACTGGTTGAGGAAACGCCGTTTGAACGCAGCTTCGTCGAGCCTTGGGCTGGGACTGCCCTTGCGAGGTTCGAGATCGGCGGTTGAAACGGCAGGGTCGGCGGACATGAGACCTCCTGAGGCCGGTGCTTGGATGAACGCATCGGCGAATGGAGGGTTCCTCCGCTTGCCGGCCAGGAGCACCATCCACACTGGGCGACAACGACCAACGGTAAGGCGCTTATTAACCGGCACGACCTATAGTCGCGTTTCTATGGGCAAACGGAGGATTGTCTTGTCCGGCGAGCTGCACACAATCTTTGCAACGGGCGGCGCATTGTCGAGCCGGCATGGTCTCGGCGATAGCCTGAATCAACACGGCATCGTGATCAGCCTTCTCGATCGCAACGAGCTTCATGAGCGCGCCGGCAAGCGGCCCCTGCCTGAGCTTATCCTGCTGGACGCAACATCACCGGAGGGAGGCGGTCTGGACGACTGCCGGCGTCTCAAGGAGAACGCCGCCACGCGCGATATCCCGGTGATCATCCTCGTCTCGCCGCAGGATGAGGAGACTGCGATTGCAGCACTTGCTGTCGGCGCGGTGGATTGCGTTTCCAATCTCGTCTCCACCCCCGAACTCGTCGCCCGCATCAAGAGACATATCGAGCTCGGCACGGCTCAGGCGCGGCTGCAGGAGCGCAACGAGCAGCTCGATACGGCCCTTGCCAGCATGGGGCAGGGCGTATGCCTGTTCGATGAAGGCGGCCGGCTGCTGCTTTCGAACAGCCGCTACGCGGAAGTCTACGGCCTGGATCCATCCGTCATCCATCCGGGACAGTCGCTCGAAGACATCTTGAACCTCCGGCATGAAGTCGGCGCCGTTCCCTTTGCATCGACCTCGGAATATCTCGCTTGGGCCGAGGCGACCAATATGGGCGATACCCCGCAGGACTGGATCAAGGAGCTCAAGTCCGGCCAGATTATCCGCGGCTATCATCAGCGCACGCGCGATGGCGGCTGGGTATCGACCCACGAGGATATCACCCAGGCTTGGCGCGCCGAAAAAGCCCTTGCGCAGGCGCACGCCCAGGCGGAGCGCGCCGAGCAGGAAGCGCGGGCGGCGCATGCCCGGCTTCTCGCGGCTTTCGAAGTTGTGCCGGAAGGGCTCGTCCTATTCGACGCCGAAGACCGCTTCGTGTTGTGGAACCGCAGATATGAACAGCTCTACGAGGAAAGCGGCGACAAGCTTCTCAAGGGAATGCGTTTCGAAGACCGCCTGCGCGCCGGCATCGAATGCGGCCAATATCCGGAAGCAATCGGACGCGAGGAAGAGTGGCTCACGGAGCGGCTGGCCTATCATACCGAGCCCAGCAGCAAGCATGAGCAGCGCCTGCCCGGAAACCGATGGATAAGGATCGAGGAGCGCCGCGTTTCCGACGGCGGGAGCGTCGGCATCCGCGTCGATATCACCGATCTCAAGATGCAGGAGGCCTCGTTCAGGCTGCTTTTCGAAGGCAACCCGATGCCGATGTGGGTGTATGATCGGGACACCCTGAAATTCCTGCACGTGAACCAGGCCGCCATAGACCATTACGGTTATCGCCTGGACCAGTTCCTGACGATGACGCTGCTCGACATCCAGGCGCCGGAAGATGCAAGGCGGCCGGAGACTGCCGTCTTCGACACGGAGGATCCGGCCGTCGCCTCGACCCGCTGCTCCCGGCATCTCAGGAAAGACGGCACGGCGATCGACGTCACCGTCTATTCCACCTGCCTGAACTACAAGGGCAGCGCCGCATCGCTGGCGGCCGTCGTCGACGTCACCGAAGCCAAGCTTGCCGAAAAGGCATTGCTGCAGCACCGGGACACGCTCGAAGAGATGGTGCGATCGCGCACCGTCGAACTGGCGCGGCAGACCGAGGAACTCGAACGGATGCTCGAACAGGAAAAGCAGATCAACGAGTTGCAGCGCCAGTTCGTGTCGATGGCATCGCATGAATTCCGCACGCCGCTTGCGGTCATCGACGGCGCTGCGCAGCGGCTGATCCGGCGCAAGGAGGCGGCGACGCCCGAGTTCCTTGCGGAAAAGGCGGAGCAGATCCGAAGCTCGGTGTCGCGGATGCTCGAACTGATGGAAAGCATTCTCGCCGCCGGGCGGCTGGATCATGGCCGCATCACCATCGTGCATAAGCCCTGCTCGATTGCCGAGATCATCGAAACCTGCAGCGCCCGCCAGGAGGGCATCCGGCGCTCGCATCGTTTCCTGCTCGACCTCGATCGCCTTCCCCCGATCGTCTTCGGCGATCAGCCCGCGCTGGACCAGGTCTTCAGCAACCTCTTCTCGAACGCCGTGAAATACGCGCCCGATGCTCCGAACGTCCATGTGACAGGCTGGCAGGAAGGCGAAAGCGTCTGCATCGGGGTGCGCGACGAAGGCATCGGCATCGATGCCGACGACCTGCCGAAGATGTTCCAGCGCTATTTCCGCGCCAGAAGCTCCACCGGCATCGCCGGCACCGGCATCGGCCTCAACCTCGTCAAACAGATCATCGAACTGCACGGCGGCACGATCGCGGTGGCAAGCAGCCGCGGCAACGGCACGACCTTCACGCTGCGCCTTCCGATCGGCGCGGAGATATCGGATGAACTGCGCGTTGCTGGTGCCCGGTAGGTCGGGCAAGGCAGCTCTTTCCGGCGCGGCTTTCACTTTTCGGCTGTGATCGGTAATCTCATTGACTGCACGTGAGATTGCAGAGGTTCAAAATGATCGACCGCCAACCCTTCGATCTCGAAGCCTATGTACAGGATATTGCAACAAGGCCGTGCTTTATCTGCGGCCTGGTCGGGAACGACCCCGCTTTCTTTCATCATCGTATTTTCGAGGACGAGGAAACCATCATCTTCCTCAGCAAATATCCGACCCTTCCGGGTTATTGCCTCGTCTGCCCGAGGGAGCATCGGGAGGATTTGGCGCAGGACATGTCGACAGATGAATATCTTCGGCTACAGGAGAAGGTGTACATTTTGTCTCGTGCCCTCAAAAGCGTGTTCAACGCCGAGCGAATTTATGTGCTTTCGCTTGGCAGTCAGCAAGCCAACAGCCACTTGCATTTTCACGTCGTTCCCTTGCCTTTCGGCGTGCCCCTTGAAGAGCAGCAATACCACGCGTTGATGGCGGAGCATGGCGTTCTCCAGATACCCGACGATCAAATGGCGGAGTTGGCGCAACGGATCGCTACGGCGTATCATTTGGAGCTGACTGATCGTAGCTAGCTCTCACGCCGCTCGAGTGGTCCGAGGATTGTGATACCTTCGCTGCGTGCGGCGTCCGCCATCTTTCGATCGGCCGTCGCCAGAGGCAGGTTCTGTGTTTTTGCCAAGGCGACGTAACTCGCGTCATATCCCGTCAGCCCGTAGCGGCTCGCCAAAGCAAGGATCGAGCTGTCGCCTCCCGATCCTGCATCTTCCAGCGAGAGCCTGCGCAGCTGCGTCATCAGCAGGAGAGCTTCGCCGGATCGAAGCCGTCCCCGCCGTTCGGCCATCAGAAACAGATTGCGGGTTTCGAACCAGAACAACGTCGGCACCAACCCGACCGTCGTGCTGAGATCTGACATCAGCCGGTCGGCCGCATCGTGCTGCTCGTCGGGAAGAAACCAGGCTGCAGCGATCGAAGCATCAAGGACAAAGGCCATCAGTAGCGGCGGCCTTCATCCCGCCACTCGCGAATTTCTTCCTGCGTCGTAAACTGACGGCCGGCGCGCTGCGCTTTGATCTCGGAGATCAAAGCGTCAATATCGTTTTCGCGGCGAATACGCGAAAGCCGGGCAACGGGCTTGTTGCCGCGGGAGATAATGACTTCTTCGCCGGCTTCGACCTTGGCTAAAAGTTCGGACAGATGAGTCTTCGCTTCGGCGACTTTGACTGTGACCGCCATTGCGGCTTCTCCGTGGTTTTGTCTATCTTCGAGCTGACAGTGCTTTGGGTGAAGCGCGAGACTGATGATAGGCCTCAGGCACTGAGTTGGTCAACCCTAACCAACTCGCAACGCCAGCTGCATCATAGAACGCTGGGCCGAAGCTAGAGCTGCAGCGCGAATGCCGGCACGCGCATGCCTTTTTCGCGGATATCTCGCTCCACCTCTTCAAGATCGGGACATACCGGCAGATCGCGTAGCGCCTCTGCGCAATCCTCGCCGCTGGGCAGCGCCATTGCCGCGGTCACGAGCACGGTGGTGCCGGGGCCGATTTCGCCGCGCAGCTGTGGCAGTAGGGTCTTGGCGTGGATCAGGTTGGTGTTCGGGATCGGGCTCATTGCGTGGCCGGCCCTGGGCTTCGGCGATAGGTCGACGATGGCGCTGACATCCGTCTGGCCGTACCAGACGGCCCGGCCTTCACCCTGTTCGGAGCGATCGGCGTTGAAATCGGCGCGCTCGATCGCGAAGCCGCCTTCGATGGTGCTCAGCGCCCGGGGCGTGGCGATGCGGTGGATACGGATGTGCCAGGGGTTTGCGGGAATGAGCCAGGTCTCGATGATGACGTCGTTCCAGGGGCGCCAGCGCGAATAGAGCCGGTCGGCCGATATCAGCGCCTCTTCCATCGTTTCCCGCATGCGGAAATGCACGCCGTCGTCGGAGAGGCCGAGCATGCCGTCGAAGCTTGCGGCCGCAAAATTGCGGTCGTCGGCCTCGATGTTGAAGGCGTAGCGGGTGGAATAGACGAATTTCGAATATTTCTCGTTGGCGCCGCGCATCTTGTCGTGCTGCTGGCCGGAGGAGAGCACGACGACATTTCCCGGCGTATGCATGGCCACCATCCCGGCCGGCTTCAGTGGAACCGGCTGCGGGAATTGCGGTTGCGGCGCTTCTTCGGCGCTCCAGAACGGATGGCTTTCGGGAAGGGCGAGCGGCAGGAAGAATTTGAGCGCCCAATAAGGCGAGCCGGGGGAGTTGTAGCTCTCGCTCATCAGGAGGTTCGGATAGCCGTAGCCAACGGAGAGAACGCCGTCACGGTCGGCGATCGGCAGCGCCGACCACCAGCGGATATGGCGCATGTAATAGCCCTTGATCTCGGCCCAGGGCAGCGCTTCGAGGCCGGCAAAGGCAAGCGCGCCCCAGAAGCCGCCGGCGGCAAAGCGGTAGGTCTGGCTGCGGCCGAAGGCCAGGGCGGCGCCATCGGGGCCGAACCAGTGGCGGATATCCCGGGCGAAGATTTCGGCGCGAGCGCGGAAACGCTCCTTGCGCGCTTCGTCGCCGCGCGCCAGCACGGCATAGATCAGGCCGTAGAAATGCATGGCGAAGGGGATGTAGTGATCGACCCGCCTGACCGGCCCATCGCGATACCAGCCTTCGCCGAGATCGAAGGCCTCCGCTTCCTCGAGATAGGCGACAGTTTTGCCGTGGTCGAACGGAACACCGACGCGTTCCAGCCCGAGATCGATGAGGACGCGGAAGAATTTCCAGTTGTTGTCGATGAATTCCAGGTCCCGCGCCGCGCTGAGATAGGCGGCGACCGTCTGCTTATCGCTGTCGCTCAACGGCTCCCAGATATGCTCGGGCACGAGCGCCAGCGCGAAGCCGACGGCGGCGAGTTCGACGAGCCGCTGGTTGCGGTCGGCGAGATCGCCCCAATATTCGGGATGGGCGGGGTTGGTGCCATTCGCGAGCCCGCGCCGGTAGAGATCCCAATGCGGGAAGTGGCGGCCGCCGGCGGCAAGGGGAACGATGCCCCAGAGCGGCCGCGCAAAACCTTCCAGATCCGCCGCCGCCCGGTCGAAGATCGCGCCGGTAGCGCCGAGACGAACGCGGGCGCCGCCTTCGGAGAAATAGGGCAGGAGCGGCTCGAAAAGGTCGATGACGGCCTTTGCCAAATCGTCGCGCGTCTTCAGGGGATTGCCGGAAAGCGGATTGGCCCGGCTGGGATCGTAGATCATTTTTGGCTCTGATTTTTCTGAAACAGGATCGGCCGCGGGCCAGTGCTGGTCAGCGGCCGCCGGTGTTTTGCGAGACCTACTTGATGGCCTTCACGCCTTCGGTCATTTCCTTCAGCCCGTCGTCGACGGAGGTGTTGTCGGTCATGATCGCGTCATGGGCGCGGTTGAGCACGACCTCGATCTTGGCGGCGTTCGGGTTGACGGCCATTTCCAGGTAGGCTTTGGCCGGGATCAGCGCTTCCTTGCTGGCCTCATCCTGCGGGAAGCCGGGCGTCGATGCGATCTTGGCGCTGACGTCGGCGGTCTTCAGCGCCGGGAAAGTGCCTGTCGAAGCGACGACGGCCGCGCCCTCGGGGCCGGTGACGAACTTGATGAAATCGAGCGCGGCCTCCTTGTGCGTGGAATTGGCATTGACCGCCAGGCCCGAGATCTGCGCGGCCGTGGTGCCGGCCGGCACGCCATCGGGATGCGGGAACTTCACGATGCCCCAGTTCTTGCTCTTCGATTCACCCGATTTGACCTTGGCGATCTGGGTGCCGACGAACCATGTGCCCATCGGCAGCATGCCGATCGTGCCGTTGAAGAAGAGCGCCGAGTAATGCGTGTTCGAGGTCTTCAGGAAGGCATAGGAGGGGATGGCGCCATCCTTCTGCAGGGTGAGCGCGCGCTCGTACCAGGGCTTCAGGAAGGCGTAGTCGCCACCGACCAGTGTGTGTTTTCCGTCGAGGATGCCGGGCAGCTGGACGGTCGAACGCCAGGTGTGCAGCAGCGCGCCATAGGTCTTGTTGGTGCCCATGCCGCCTGCGAGCTTCTCGGCGGTTGCGTCGAACTGCGCCCAGGTCATGTCGTTGGTGGGGTAGGGGACGCCTGCCTTGTCGAAGATGTCCTTGTTGTAATAGACGATCCAGAAGTCGGAGCGGAACGGCAGCGAATAGATCTTGCCGTCGATGGTCAGCTCCTCGATCAGGCCGCCATAGGGCGCCGGATCGATCTTCTGGTCCTTCACGAAGCCACTGAGATCGGCGATGTTGCCGGCGCGCACCAGATTGGTATAGCCCGGCACGTCCTTGATGGTGACGATGTCGATGTCCTTCGAGCCGCCGGTCAGCTGCGTCGAGATCATCTGCTGATAATCCTGCGAGCCGAGATCCATCGGCTCGAACTTCACGTTCGGATGCTTGGCCTGATAGGCCTCGATCAGCGGCTTGTAATAGGCTGTTTTGTCCCAGTCCCACAAAGCCCATTTCAGCGTCACGGCGTCCTCAGCAAGCGCTGCGCCTGCCGTCGTCGCGGCCAGAGTGAAACCTGCCACGGCAAGTTTCACCGTCCTCCCGAATTTATCCAAATACATTCCTGTTCTCCTTCCCTGGATCAGTTATTTATGAAGCGTCTCTTGCATGCGATTTGCAGTGCGTCGGTAAGTCCAGAACAATCTCCGCCGCATGATGGACGGCGAATGCGACGGCGAACATTCCGAGCGAGAAATTGAAGGTCGCCGGCATGAACACGGAGATCGGATAGAAGAGGATATGCGCCAGCCACAGCGCTGCGTTGAAGCCAAGCGCTGCAAGTGCCGGAAGCGGGCGGGCGACAGAGGCGAGCGCTGCGAGGCGAAGGAGCCGCAGCGCCGGCAGGTCGCGCATTACCATCAACACGATGAGATGGCAGGCGAGCACGGCGACGAAGGCGGTGGCAACAAGCGCGATCGCCAGCGGTGCGGCGAGCATCAGATTGCCACGCGCGCCGGCTGCATAGGTGGCAGTCGCATGGACGCCGATCGCAAGCACGCCTGCCGAGGCCAGGCCCCAGGCGGTGGCGCGCCAGAAATATTGCCGGAATGCTTCCAAGAAGTCCCTGAGCAGATAGGTGTTGCGATCTTCGACGAAGGCCACCGAGACGCGGGCCATGGCGGCGAGTGCTGCCGGCAGCGTCACCACGAAGAGCGAGGCCAGGATGAACAGGATGTTGAGCTTGACCATCTCCCACCACTCGCGGGCGAGGATGTCTGCGAACAGGGCAAGGCCGGTCTTCGCAGGCGCATCCTTCGGAATGCCCGGCCCCTCCTTCGTCCACATATCCCGCAACCACTGCATGGCCGTCTCCCGCAGGCGCCTCAGTAAAGAATCGAGCGTTCCGTTTCCTTGTCGAACAGCTGCGCATTGCTCATATCGGCGACGAGGCTTGCCTCCTCGCCGATATCGGGCCGGAAGCGCGGCGACACACGGGCGATGAGATTGCGGCCGCCGGCGACCATGTTCAGATGCACCTCCGAGCCCATGGGTTCGGCAAGCTCGACCACTGCCTTAACCGGCGCCAGATTTTCGGGCGGGATGTCGGCCGGCGGCAGTTCGTGGAAGTTCTCCGGGCGGATGCCGAGCACCAGCTCGCGGCCCTCATAGGGCGCGATCCTGCTCCTGTCGAAATGGGCGGGCAGCGGCAGCTCCCGGCCGTCGAAAATGGCGACGTAACCGTCGCCCCGGCGCTGAATGGTCGACGGCAGCATGTTCATCTGCGGCGCACCGATGAAGCCGGCGACGAACATGTTGACGGGGCGGTCGTAGAGGTTCTGCGGTGTGTCGACCTGCTGGATGTGGCCGTCCTTCATGACGACGATCCGGTCGGCCATCGTCATGGCTTCCACCTGGTCGTGGGTGACGTAGATGAAGGTGGCGTTGAGGCGCTTGTGCAACTTGGTGATTTCCGAGCGCATCGTGCCGCGCAGTTTGGCGTCGAGATTGGACAGCGGCTCGTCGAGCAGGAAGACGGCAGGGTTGCGCACCATGGCGCGACCGAGCGCGACGCGCTGGCGTTGGCCGCCCGAAAGCGCTTTCGGCTTGCGGTTCAGGAGATGGGTAATGTCGAGGATCTTGGCGGCGTCCTGCACCTGCTTGTCGATGAAATCACGCGAGACTTTGCGCAGCTGCAGGCCGAAGGCCATGTTCTTGTAGACGGTCATATGCGGGTAGAGCGCATAGTTCTGGAAGACCATGGCGATATCCCGATCCTTGGAGGGGACGTCGTTCATGACGTCGCCGCCGATCTTGAGTTCTCCGCCGGAGATCTCCTCGAGGCCGGCGATCATCCTGAGCGTCGTCGATTTGCCGCAACCGGAGGGCCCGACCAGGATGATGAATTCCTTATCGGCAATTTCCAGATCGATATCGTGGACGACGGTGAGCGCGCCGTAGGATTTGTTCAGCTCTTTAAGCGAAATGCTGGCCATTGGGTTCTCCTGACGTCACCAATAGGAAGACCAGCGGCGCGAAAGACGCGTCAAAGCTTCCATGTAATAATAATCTCCCCAGGAGACGCACTCATCGACGCCCTCGCCGCGGCAGGTGTTGAAGGGCGACTTTTTCGAATAGGTGGCGTGCAGCACCAGGCCGTTGGAAACGGTGGGGTCCTTGACCGCATAGTGGTCGGCGAGGCTCTTCATCATGCGCCGCGCCAGCATGCGGTAGTGCTCGGCGGCTTGCGCCTCGACGAGGTCGGCCATTTCAAGCAGGCCGCAGGCGGTGATCGAGGCCGAAGAACTGTCGCGCGGCTCGCCGTCGCCATCGGAAAAGACGAGATCCCAATAGGGCACCATGTCGGCCGGCAGCCGATTGAGATAGAAGGCGAGCAGCCGGTCGAAGGTCTGGCGATATTCCTCGATCCGCTCGTAGCGGTAGGAGATCGCCATGCCGGCGATGCCCCAGGCCTGGCCGCGCGCCCAAGCGCTATCATCCTTGTAGCCCTGTTTGGTGGCGCCGCGCACCGGCGCGCCGGTGACCGGGTCCATGTAGAAGGTGTGATAGGTGGAATCGTCAGGCCGCACCGAATTGGCGAGCGTGGTGCGGGCATGGGTGAGCGCGATCTCACGGTATTTCGGATCGCCCGTCTCGCTGCTGGCCCAATAGAGAAGCGGCAGGTTCAGCAGGCAATCGATGATGTAGCGGTATTCCTCCGCCT
The DNA here is from genome assembly GCF_002211305.1 of Rhizobium sp. R634. Taxonomy (GTDB): domain Bacteria; phylum Pseudomonadota; class Alphaproteobacteria; order Rhizobiales; family Rhizobiaceae; genus Rhizobium. The sequence continues at coordinate 309,696 of NZ_LOKW01000001.1, forward strand.
TGCCCTTGTGGCCCCAGGCCTGGATGAACTGGCCGATCGGCTGGAAGCGCTCGATCAACTGGTCAGCGGCCAGGATCGCCGCCTTGCGGCCGTCCTCGTCCCCAACGAGTTTCCAGGCGGCGATGCAGGAGGGCGAATAGAGAAAGCCCATGTCGTGGTGATCGGTCTCGATGCGGTTGACGATCCGATGCAGGAAGGACTGGACTTGGATCTGCGCGGCATGCCGGAACACCGGATCGCCGCTATGCTCGAAGGCGAGCCATAGTTCGCCGGGCCAGAAGCCCGCCGTCCATTGGTCGTTGGCAACGGCGGGATAGAAGTTGTTGACGCTCGAATGGTTCTGCGCGGCATAGGTGAATGTGGGAAGGTTGCGCCTGACCTGCGCGACGGCGAGATCGAGCGCGGCGTTCACTTCCTTGTCGGTGATCGGCTGCGGGGCGACTGTTGAAACGGCATTCATGGCTTTAACCCTTCAGTCCCGTCGAGGCGATGCCTTCGACAAAGAAGCGCTGCAGAGCGAGGAAGACGACGAGAACGGGCACGAGGGCGACGACGGAGGCCGCCATGATCAGCCCGTACTCGGCCGAATATTGCGAGATGAACATGCGCAGGCCGATCTGGACGGTCTTCAGCTCGGTCTTGGTGAGATAGATCATCGGCCCGAGGAAATCGTTCCAGGTGCTGACGAAGGTGAAGATCGTCAGCGTCGAGAGGGCGGGCTTGGAGAGCGGCAGCATGATGCGCGCCCAGATCTGATATTCGTTCATGCCGTCGATGCGCGCCGCCTCGCAAAGCTCGGTCGGGATCGACATGTAGAATTGCCGCATCAGGAAAACGCCGAAGGCGGTGAAGGCCTGCAGGCAGATCAGCGCAAGATGCGTGTTGTTGAGGCCGAACTCGCGCATCAGTAGGAATTGCGGCACCATATAAACCTGCCAGGGCATGGCGATGGTGGCGATATAGCCGAGGAACAGCGTGTTCTTGTAGGGGAAGTTCAGCTTGGCGAAGGCGTAGGCGGCAAAGCTCGACGTCAGAAGCTGCAGCAGCGTGACGATGATCGTCAGCTTCGAGGTGTTGTAGATGAAGAGCGCAAGCGGGATCTTGGTCCAGATATCGACGTAGTTATGCCATTGCGGCTGCGACGGTATCCACTCGATCGGGAAGGCGAAGACGTCACGGCTGAGCTTCAGCGACGCCGAGAGCATCCAGGCGAAGGGCATCAGCATCACCACAGTCACCGTGATGACGATCGCATAGAGGAGGACGGTTTTGACGGTGATCTTGCGTCCGGCGATCCTCATGCTTCGTCCTCCCTCTGGCGGTGGAACTGGAAGACCGTGACCGCGAGCACCAGGAAGAACAGTACAAGCGAAATCATGCTGGAATAGCCGAGATCCCAGGAAATGAAGGCCTCGTTGTAGATGTGGTAGACGAGGACGAGCGTCGATGTGCCGGGGCCGCCCTGGGTGATCATGAAGATCTGATCGAAGACCTTGAAGGACTGGATCGTCAGCATGACGGTGACGAAGAAGGTCGTCGGCCCGAGCTGCGGCACGGTGACGTGGATGAATTTCTGCCAGGAATTGGCGCCGTCGAGATCGGCAGCTTCATAGAGCTCGGCATTGATCCCCTGCAGGCCGGCCAGATAGATGACCATGTAATAGCCCATGTTCTTCCAGATGCCGAAAAGGATCACCGTCACCATCGCCCAGTGGCGGTCGGCCGCCCATCCAGGCATGTTCTTCGGGTCAAGGCCGAGCGTGTAGAGGATCATGTTCACCGGTCCCATCTCGGGATTGAAGATCATGTTCCAGACGACGGCGACGGCGACCAGCGAGGCGACATAGGGAAAGAACATCGCCGTGCGGAAGAAATTACGCCCCGCGATCTTCTGGTTGAGGAGGACGGCGAGGCCGAGTGCGCAGAGCAGCGTCGCCGGCACCGAGGCGACCGTATAGATGATCGTGTTCCAAAAGGCCGCGACGAAGGCCTTGTCGTCGAACAGCCGCCAGAAATTGTCGAGCCCCGCGAATGTGATCGCATTCGAGCCGTCCCAGTGCATGAAGGCGAGCGCGAAGGCGAAGAGGATCGGACCGAGCGTGAAGACGGCGAAACCGATGAAATTCGGCGCGATGAAGGAATAGGCGACGAGCGCGCTGCGAATCTTGCGCTGGCGCTTGGAGAGCGCCGTGACCTTCCGGCGCGGAGCTGCCGGGGCGCTATCCCTGGCGATGACCGAATTCGATATGGACACCGATGCTTCCTCCTGGTCGGGCATTCCGCTGGCGGCTTCCGGGCTTTTCTAACCTAAATGCAGAGCCGTTCGGGCGGACGGGTGCCGCCTGTTCTTCCTCCTGCCAAGGACATAGCACATCTCCGGTATTGGTCAAACAAGTTCTGAATAGATCATACAAATTTTATGGCGAGCGCCGAAAACATATGATAGGTGGAAATGGAGGCAGAGGCCCATCGATGCTTTTTCCGGTGTGGGGAGGGACATGTTCAGCGAGATTTCAGGCGCGTTGCCGCACGTCCTCGGCGATTTCACCCCGGAAGCCGTCTACTCCGACCGCGAGAGATGGAACGCGTTACCGCAGGCGGTGCGGGACGTGGTCGTGCACGACGCCGAGGCCACGCTTGCGCGAACATGGCCTCTGATCACGGCTTCGGATTACCGGGAATATACGACGACCGGCAATCGCTCGCGTTTCGAGGCGCTTTATTTCACGCGGCGGCGGATGCTCAACGATCTGGTGCTGGGCGAACTCGTCGAAGGGAGCGGGCGGTTCCTCCCCGGCATCGTCGACGGCATCTTCCTGATCGCCGAGGAGAGCGGCTGGCAGCTTCCGGCGCATAATGCCTATGGGCGCGGCGGCCCGCGTCTGCCGCTTCCCGACAGTTCGCAGCCGGTCGTCGATCTCTTCGCCGCCGAAACGGCAGCCCTTCTGGCAACGATCGTCGCCTTGCTCGGCGATGCGCTCGACAGCATCAGCCCGGAGATCGCGGCGCGTGTGAAGCGCGAGATCGAGGCCCGCATCCTGACGCCCTATCTCGGCCGGCATTTCTGGTGGATGGGCAACGGCGCGGAGCGGATGAACAACTGGACCGCCTGGATCACCCAGAACGTTCTGCTGACCGCCTTTTCGCTGAAGACCGATCAGCCGGCGCGCCGCGCCGTCACCGAAAAGGCGCTCGGCAGCCTCGATGCCTTTCTGAAGGACTACGCCGAGGACGGCGCCTGCGAGGAAGGCGTGGTCTATTACCGCCATGCCGCACTCTGCCTGCACGGCGCGCTGACCGTGCTCGACAGCGTTGCGCCCAGCCTGTTCGACAGGATCTGGCGGCAGCCGAAGATCCGCAACATGGCCGAATATATCGCCCACATGCATGTGGCCGGCCGCCATTATATCAACTTCGCGGATTCCTCCGCGGTGGTCGAACCCTGCAGCGCGCGCGAATATCTGTTCGGCAAGGCTGTTGGTTCCGAGATGCTGGCCGCCTTCGCGGCAGCCGACCGGGCGGCAGCCGAGAGCCCGCACCTGCCGGCGGAATGGAACCTCTGGTATCGCGTGCAGGAACTGCTGACCGGGCCGGCAATTCCAAAGACCGAGCCGAATCCGGTGTCCGGGCGGGATATCTTCTATCCCGGCATCGGCCTGTTCGTCGCCCGCGACGGGCAGTTTTCGCTCGCGGTCAAGGGCGGCAACAATGGCGAAGGCCACAATCACAACGATGTCGGCAGCGTGACGCTCTACAAGAACGGACGTCCTTTCCTGATCGATGTCGGCGTCGAGACCTATACCGCCAAGACCTTTTCGCCGCGGCGCTACGAGATCTGGACGATGCAGTCGGCCTATCACAACCTGCCGACTTTCTCCGGCGTCATGCAATCCGCCGGCGACGCCTTCGGCGCTAGCGACGTCGAGGTCGAATTCGGCGAGGCGCGCGCGCGCATATCGCTCGAAATTTCAGGCGCCTATCCTGAGGAAGCGCAACTGCGCAGCTATCGGCGCACGGTCTCCCTGCTGCGTGGGCGCCATGTCGAGATCGTCGATGCCCATGACGGCGACCAGCCGGCGGTCCTGTCGCTGATGGCGTGCGTCACGCCTGTTATCACCGAGAACAGGATCGATCTCGCCGATCTCGGCAGCATCTTTGTCGACGGCGCTGGCGAAATCGAAGTCGACGAGATCGAGGTGAATGACGCCAGGCTGAGATCGGCCTGGCCGGAGAAGCTCTATCGGCTGCGCCTGCCGTTCGCCGGCAAGTGCCTGAGATTGCAGATAAATTGAAAAGTTAGAGCATGATGTTGTCCGAAAACCGCTTACAGTTTTCGGCATCATGCTCCGAGGAGGCCGAACATGGAATTGACGCTGAAGATCGTGGATGCCGATGGGTTCGTGCTGGCAAGCGCCACCGGGCGGGACGAGACTTTTCTCGTCTATCGCCAGAACTATCGCGACGGCGACTGCGTCGTCGTCGAGGCTTCCGAGCCCGGCCATGTCTTCCTCGCGCTCGATAGCGCAATCCCTCCCGCTTTGGTCTATATCAGGGAAAGCGCCTATTCGCTCGCCGTGCCCTTCGGCGACAAGCGCAAGTCCTATTCGCCGAACGCCTTCAAGGGCGATATCCACCGACTTTCGGTGCGCAGCGCGCGGCCCGACGAACGCGCCCAACGGCGCAATCTCGCTTTGAACCCCTGGGACGATCACGCCAACCGGGCGCTCTTTCCGCATGCCCGCGCCAATGTGGAAACCCGCGGCGAAGCGGTCTTTGCCGCGCGCAACGCCATCGACGGCGAAAAAGCCAACGACAACCACGGATTCTGGCCCTATACGAGCTGGGGCATCAATCGCGATCCCAAGGCCGCGCTGACGGTGGAATTCGGCCGGCCCGTTCGGATCGACGAGATCGTCTTCTACATCAGGGCTGATTTCCCGCATGATTCCTGGTGGGAGCAGGCAAGCGTCACCTTTTCGAACGGTGAAACCGCCGCATTTCCGCTGGTGAAATCCGGTGCCGCGCAGCGTTTTCAGATAGAGCCTTGCACCGTCGAATGGGTGGAACTGCACGGGCTTATCAAGGCCGAGGACAGCTCGCCTTTTCCGGCGCTGACGCAGATTGAAATCTGGGGGACGGAGGCGCTCGGCGCTGCGGCCGTCGCTGCCGAAGATCAGGCCGGTCACGCCGCTCTTTCTCTTCCTCTATGAACCCAATGCCGGCCTCGGCCGCGCCGCGCTCGGCGGGCTCTCATGCAGCCGGTTCCACGCGCGGCGCAACTGCCGGGCAGAGCCAAAGCCGGCGCGCATTGCCACGGCTTCCATATCCAGCCGCGAGCCAGCGAGCATCTCGCGGGCGAGAGCCACGCGCATGCGGTTGACGAAATCCGTGACGCTCATGCCGGTCTGCTCGTTGAACAGCCGCGAGAGGTTCCGCGGGCTGGCGCCGCTGAGGCGCGCCAGCGAGGCGACCGACCAGTCACGAGTGGGGTCGGCGGCCACCGCGTCCTGTGCACGATGAATGACAGGGTGGATATGGTTACGGCCTTCGAGCCAGGGCGAAAGCTGCGGGTCCGAGCCGCCGCGCCTGAGATAGACGACGAGATATCGCGCCACCGCTAGCGCGCAGGCATGCCCCGCCGCTTCGGCGACGATATGCAGCATGAGGTCTATGCCGGCGGTGATGCCGGCGCTCGTCAGACGCTCGCCGTCCTCGACATAGAGCCGGTTGTCCCGGATGCGGGCGGTGGGCGCGAGCCTCGCGAGATCCTCCATGCAGCCGTGATGCGTGGTGCATTCGCGGCCGTCGAGCATCCCGGCCTCGGCGGCGAGCAGGGCGCCGGAGCAGATCGAGACCAATCGAATCCCCGGACGGATGGCGCGCTTCAGCCACGCGACGATGGCGGCCTGCGCGGCGCGCTCCTGCTCGTCCCAGGGACGGTTGTTCTCCATCGGCGCGTCGGCGCTTCCGGCGATGACGACGAGCGCCTGATCGGGCAGGTGCTCCGGCAGGGCGGCGACGCCGGTGACGGCAAGGCCGATCGAGCTGCCGACCGTTGCCGACGGGCCGATATAGGCGACGCTGAAGCGCACCGCCCGCTGTTCGAGATTCGCCTTGCGCAGCACTTCGATCGGGCCGGCGACGTCGAGCAGCAGCACGCGCGGCGGCACGACGACGAAGACGGAGATATCGAAGGGCTGCGCGACGTCCGTCATGCGGCGAGCTGCTCAGCACGCCCCGCCAGCGCCTGTTCGACGGTGGCGATCCTGGCGAAACGGCCCGACAGGACCAGTTCCGTGCGGCCGCGGATTTCACCGGCGCTCCATGTGCGTCCCGCCGCGTCGGTCATCGGAAAGGTCAGCGTCGCTTCGCCGACATAATCGACCTGGTAGCCGAGATCCGATGCGTGGCGGGTCGTGGTCTCGCAGCATTGTTCGGTGCGGATGCCTGAGACGATGATGCGACGCACGCCATTCTCGGTCAGCCAGACGTAGAGTCCGGAGTCGACGAGAGCGCTGTGACGGCTCTTCCTGAAAGTCGCGCCGGGGGCAATCCTGAGCGGGGCGAGCGTCCTGACGAAGCCCGAGCTTTCCGAAAACGGCCCGCTTCCATCGACATGGAAGATTTGAATGACGGGTATCCCGCGCGCCGCCGCGCCGTCGATCAGCGCCTGCTGACGATCGATATAGGCGGATGCGAGGCTTTCATCCCAATAATCGCGCTGACGGAAGGACTCCTGAGCGTCGATGACGAGAAGGACGGTATCATGGCCGGACATTTCTTGCTCCGTGGATGTTGATCATGAACACCATATTCGGCGATCCCTGGACAGAGGAAAATGCATGCGCCGGACAAATAGCGGACACTTCGCGCCATTCATGGTGGAGAGCGGTCCGTTACCGCGAGCGGCGGGCGATAGCGAATGTTGTCGGCCACCCATGCGCCCGCTTCCGCGAGCCCCTCCGCACGTGCTAAGGGGATCGGATGCGACTGCTTGTGGTGGAGGACAACAAGGATCTGGCGGCCTGGCTGGGCAAGGCCCTGCGGCAGGCGCAATATACGATCGACGTTGCCCATGACGGCGAAGACGCGGAACATCTGCTCAAGGTGGCGGAATATTCGGCGATGATCCTCGATCTTTCGCTGCCGAAGCTTGACGGATTGACGCTCCTGAAGCGGCTGAGACAATCGGGCAACAAGCTCCCGATCATCATCCTGACCGCCAATGCGAGCCTGGACGGCCGCGTGGCGGGGCTCGACAGCGGCGCCGACGATTATCTCGCCAAGCCCTTTGAAATCGCCGAACTTGAAGCCAGGATCCGCGCGGTGGTGCGCCGCGGGCAGGACCGGGCATCGTCGGAGATCACCGTCGGCAACCTGCGTTTTTCCGGCGGCACGCGGCAGTTCTTCATCGAGGGCGAGCCGCTGCAATTGACGCCGCGCGAATATGCCGTTCTCGAGCAGCTGGTCATGAAGGTGGGCAACACGGTCTCGAAGGCCGCCCTTTCCGAAAGCGTTTTCGGTTTCGACGACGAGGCGGATCCGAGCGCCATCGAAATCTATGTCCACCGGCTTCGAAAGAAGCTCGAGGCCAGCTCCGTGCAGATCGCGACGTTGCGCGGCCTCGGCTATCTCCTCAGACATGTTCAGTAGCGCCTTCAGCAAGAGCGTCGCCGCCATCGGCCGGCTCAGCCAGAGCCTCAGGGTGCAGTTGCTTTCCCTGGTGCTGCTGACGCTGTTCGGCGCGATCGCCTTCAATCTCTACGACAGCTTCTGGTCGGCCGACGCGACGGCGAAACTGGTGACGGACCGCACGCTCCTGGCTTCGGCCCGCGTCATTGCCGAGGCGGTGCGCGTCGACGAGGGAGGCAATGTCCAGGTCGATGTGCCGCCCGCAGCGCTCGAGATGTTCGATACGGGGTTCGGCGACCGCGTCTTTTACCAGGTGATCACCGCGTGGGGCAATCTGGTCAGCGGCTTTCCCGACCTGCCGCTGCCGACGGCCCAGCGCGTCGGCGAGGATCGCGCCTTCCACGGTGCCGACGTGCGCGTCCTGATGCTCGACCATCCCGTCGTCGGGCTTCCCGATGACGGCACGATCTCCGTGACCGTCGCGGTGACGCATAACAGCCAGTATGCGATGCGAAGGCAGCTGTGGCTTTCGGATTTTTCGAAGCAGTTCGTGCTGGTCTTTCTTGCAAGCCTGGTGACCATACTCGGGCTGCAGCGCGGCCTTGCGCCGGCTCTGAGGCTGCGGGACGCGGTGCGGGAGCGCGGCCGCAACCGTCTCGATCCGTTGCCGCCGGAGATGGTGCAGAGCGAGTTGCGCCCGCTCGTCCACGCGCTGAACGACCATATGGAGCGCGTGCAGAACCAGATGGCCGCACAGCGGCGGTTCGTATCGAATGCGGCGCATCAGCTCAGAACGCCGCTGGCGCTGATTTCGACGCAGGCGAGCGTGGCGGCCCGCGAAGGCGATGTGGCGCGCCGCGACGAGGCGCTTGCCGCGCTTCGCACCAGCACCAGACAGATTTCGCGCCTCGCCGGTCAGCTCCTGACCTTGTCGCGGGCCGAGCCCGGGAGCCGGCGCCCGCGCAGCGACGTAACCGATCTCAGCAAGGCCGCCCGCGAAATATTGGAAGCGCATGCCGAAGAGGCGCTGAAACGCAACATCGATGTCGGCCTGGAAGCGGACGGCCCCGTCACCGTCGAGGGCGACGGCACCATGCTGCGCGAATTGCTGGTCAACCTCATCGACAACGCCATCCGCTACAGCGGTGCGGATGGACGGGTGACTGTCTCTGTCAGGCAGGCGGACGGAAGCGCGGTCGTGACCGTGGAGGACAGCGGTCCGGGCATTCCCGAAGGCGAGCGCGAACAGGTCTTCGAGCGCTTCTACCGGATCATGGGAACCGAAAGCGAGGGAAGCGGCCTCGGTCTTGCGATCGTCCGCGAGGTCGTCGAAGGGGCCGGAGGTTCGGTATCGCTCGGCGATGCAAAGGGCGGCGGGCTCATCGTGACGGTGCGGCTGCCGCTTGCTTAGGCGAGGCGCCTCCATAAAAAGCGCTGGATCTGACGCCCAGGAACTGGCTTGATGGCACTCCTCACTCTACCCGGCGTCATCCTCGGCCTTGTGCCGAGGGACAAGCCCGAGCATGACGAAAGGGAAGTTCGCTGACCTTGCGATCAAAAGAAAAGGCCGGGCTTCGCGCCCGGCCTTCCCTCGATCTGCCTTGGGAGGAAGCAGATCCGATTATTGCGCGTCGAGGTGCTGCTGCGGCCGCCACTTCGCCAGGCGGTTCTCGATCAGCGTCATGATGTATTCGGCAACGAGTGTGACGACCATGACGAGGAGGATTGCCGCGAACATGCCGGCGGCGTCGAAGGTGCCCTTGGCGATCGAGATTAGCTGGCCGATGCCGAAGCGGGCGCCGACGAATTCGCCGACGATGGCGCCGATGATCGCAAAGCCGAAGGAGACGTGGAGGCTCGCGAAGATCCAGCTCATCGCCGAGGGAATGACGACCGTGCGGGTTACCTGCCAGTCCGAGGCTCCGAGGATGCGGGCATTGGCGATCATGTTGCGGTCGGCTTCGCGCACGCCCTGGAAGGCGTTGGCAAAGACGACGAAGAACACCATGATGAAGGCGAGCGCCACCTTGGACGGCAGGCCGAGGCCCATGATCATGATGAAGATCGGCGCAAGCACCACGCGGGGGATCGAGTTGATTGCCTTGATGTAGACGGAGAAGATATCCGACAGGAAGCGGTTGCGGCCGAGGCCGATGCCTACGAAGACGCCGGTGATCGAGCCGGCGAAGAAGCCGATCAGCGCCTCCTCCATCGTCACCCAGAGATTATACCAGAGCGACCCTTCGGTGGTGCCCTCGGTTGCCCATTCGTAGAGGCGTTCAAGGACGCCGCTCGGGCTCGAATAGAAGAACGGATCGATCCAGTTCATGTTGGATGAGAGTTCCCACATGCCGATCACGAAGACCAGGATGGCGATCTGCCAGAAGCGCACCAGCATGTTGCGCCGGCGTATCGCCTTCATTGCGGAGGCTTCGATCTCGGCATCCGACGTGCCCGGGCGAAACAGGGTGGCCGAACCGGCCTCGAAAGTCGTGTTTGCCATGATATCCTCCCCCTCAGGCCGCTTCGCTTGCGCGGCGGTAGCTGGTCTCGACCTCTTCGCGCAGGTCCTCCCAGATGGTCTTGCAATAGTCGATGAAGCTCTGCTCGTAACGGATCTCCGACACCACGCGCGGGCGCGGAAGATCGATCGGATAGACCGACTTGACCGTGGCCGGGCCGGCGGTCAGCACATAGACCTTGTCGGCAAGCGCGACGGCCTCTTCGAGATCGTGGGTGACGAAGACCACCGATGCCTTGCGCTCCGCCCAGAGCTTCAGCAGTTCCTCGTGCATGACGGTCCGGGTCTGCACGTCGAGTGCCGAGAAAGGCTCGTCCATCAGCAGGATCTCAGGTTCGTTGATGAAGGTCTGCGCCAGCGAGACGCGTTTGCGCATGCCGCCGGAGAGTTGATGCGGATAGTGATGCAGAAACTTCGACAGGCCGACGCGGGCCAGCCAGTCGCGGGCGCTCTGTTCCGCCTCGGCGCGCGACTTGCCGCGAAACAGCGGCCCGGCCATGACGTTGTCGATGACGTTCTTCCAGGGAAAGAGCGCATCAGTCTGGAAGGCGAAGCCGACACGCGGATCGATGCCGGTGATCGGCCCGCCCATCAGGCGGACTTCTCCGGCGGAGGGGCGTGCAAGGCCCGTCACGAGGTTGAGCGTCGTCGACTTGCCGCATCCTGTGGGGCCGACGACGGCGACGAACTCGCCGCGGGCAACCGTCATGTTGAAATCGCGCAGCGCAGTGAGCGACTTGCCTGTGGGCGAGACGAAGCGGCGGCTGACATTGATCAGCTCGATCGCCGGGACCTGTTTGTTGTCCTGTTGCATGGTGATACCTGAGGCGTGCTTGAGGGCGCGCACGCAATGCCCATGATCGAACGGGGCCGCTCCCGCTTGGGAGCCGGGAGCGGCGCGGCTGACTTACTGGACGTTCTTGACGAATTCCGTCGTGTAGGTCTTGGAAAGGTCGATCTGCTTGCCCTTGACGTTCTTGGAGAACTCCGAGAGCACGGCAAGCACGGTCTTCGGGCCGTCTTCCGGCATGACGCCATCGGCCGTGAACATGCCCTTGCCCTCTTCGAGAGCCTTGATGTAGCCGTCCTTGTCGCCGACGTAGAAATCCTTCGGCATCTTGTCGGCGATTTCGGCGGCCGAATGCGTGTTGATGTATTTCAGCGTCTTGACGAAGGCGTTGGCGAGCTTCTGCGCCTCTTCCTTGTGCTCATCGACCCAGGAGGTTTCCATGTAGAGCGAGGCGGCCGGATAGGTGCCGCCGAGCGCCTGACGGGTCGCTTCAACAGTGCGCATGTCGACGAGAACGCTCGCTTCGCCTGTCTTGATCATGCGAGAGATCGTCGGCTCCGTCGTCATGCCGGCCTGGATCTGATCCTGCTGTATGGCGGCGATGAAGGTGCCGCCGGCGCCGACGGGAATGGTGACGACATCGCCGGGCTTCAGGCCGGCCTTGGAGGCCATGTAAAGGGTCAGGAAATTCGTCGAGGAGCCGAGACCGGTGACGCCGAGGCTCTTGCCCTTGAAATCGGCCGGCGACTTGATCTCCGGGTGTTTGCTCGAGACCATCTCGACCTCGCCCGGCGCCTGGCTGAACTGGACGATGGATTCGACGAACTTGCCCTTGGCCTGGAGATCCACACAGTGGTCGTAGAAGCCGACGACACCCTGGACAGCGCCAGCCAGCAACTGGTTTTCGGCATCGACGCCGGCGGCTTCGTTCAGAAGCTCGACATCGAGACCCTCGTCCTTGAAGTAGCCGAGGGATTCGGCGAGCTTGGCCGGCAGATAGATCTGCTTCTCATAGCCGCCGACCATGATGGTGATCTTGTCGGCCGCATGGGCGGCGCTGGTGGTCAGCGATGCTGCGGCCATGAGAGCGGAAAAAGCGGCGGTGTGAAAAAGGCTGCGTGAAGAACGCATGGAAAACTCCTCCTAGTGGTTTACCCGCATCGTCGTCTCGCCACCTTTGACCCGTGTCTCCTCCACGATGCTGCCCTTTCCTATGACGCCGAAGCTTTCAACTAGCTTTCAGCCGAAGGCGGGTGGACTGCCCGTCCATGCCGCATGCGGATAGGGCGCGCAGCAGCCCTACAATAGACGTGATGACGCAATCGGCCAGCTGATTCGCTTGCTGCGGCCGGATGAACTTGCGGCGCTTCCCGCCGTCCTTAGCTTGTAAAGCTGCGCAGATCCTTCAGCAGGTTGCGATATCGCGCCTGGCTGCCGACCAGATGCTCGCGCATGGCGTTGCGCGCCGCCTGATCGTCCCTGTCGGAGATCGCGACGATGATCGCTTCATGTTCGCGATGGATGAGCTTGCGGTAGGCGGTCTGCTCGGCGGTTCGGGTTTCCGGGACGAGCCTCGATTGCGGGATGATCGCCGAGCCCTGGGATTCCAGGAAGTGCTTGAACAGCGGATTGTTCGTCGCCTCGGCGATGGCGACATGCAGTTCCAGATCCGCCTCGCGGATGGATTGGTCTGTCTCGATGCAATGGAGGATTTTCCGGTGGCATTCGAAGATCGCCTCCTCCTGCGCCGGTGAACGGCGGAGCGCGGCAAGTCCGGCTGCCTCGATTTCGACGGGCGTGCGGATTTCAAGTACTTCGAGATCGGAAGCGACGCGCGCCTTGTCGACCTTCCGGCCCGACAGCGCCGGGTCGGGGCTGATCACGAAAATTCCGGCACCCTGGCGCACCTCAACCAGCCCGTCGGAGCGCAGCGCGGCGACCGCCTCGCGCACCACGGTTCGGCTGACGCTGTGGGTTTCGGTCAGTTCATGCTCACTCGGAAGCTTGTCGCCGGCCGCATATTGCCCGCTCAAAATGGCTTGCCGAAGGCTTTCGCCGACCCGTGAGACCAGCGACCCCGAGCCCCTGCCGCGATCCTTCCCCTGCATAGCCACGCCTTCACCCCGCATCGGCCTTCATCCGGATGCCGGCGGCACTCCGAAATTTACGATTCATCACACATGTATGACAAATTCTCGGATCTTTCAATGGTGAGCGGCAAGTCCTCACAGCCGCCTGGTCGACTCCCCCCGCACGAATCTCGGCGTCAGAATGAAATCCCGCGGCGGCTCGGCGGCGGCTTCGGGGCTTGCGATTTTTGCCAGCAGCCGCTGCGCCGCCAGTTCGCCGAGCTTCTGGGCATCCTGCACCACCATGGTGATGCGCGGCGTGATGACGTTGCTCCAGGGCACGTCGTCGACCATCGCCAGCGACACGTCCTCAGGGCAGCGGAAACCCATTTCCTGCATCACCTGCAGCGTCGCGAGCCCCATCATGTTGTTGGCGCCGATGATGGCGGTCGGCCGGTCGCGGCGGGTGAGCAGGCGCATCGCCTGTGTGTGGCCGCCCGTCCTGGTATAGCCGCCTTCGGTGACCAGCGAGGGATCGACATCGACGCCGGCCGCCGCCATCGTATCCATGAAGCCCTTCAGGCGCTCGTCGGCGGTGTGCAGTCCGCCCGGGCCGGATATGAAGGCGATGCGCCGGTGGCCGAGCTGCAGCAGGTGCTCGGTCAGGATGGTCGTCGTCAGCGGATTGTCGGAGCCGACGAAATCGCGCTCGGCACCCTCCACCTTCTGGTCGAACATCACGATCGGCGTCTTGAAGTCACGCAGAAAGGCCGCGTATTCCTCGCCGTGGCCGTTTGTTGCCAGCGCTATGCCGGCAATCTTCTGGGCTTCCATCCGCTCCAACAGCGCCCGTTCGAGATCGGCCCTGCCGGAGGAGTCGGCGATCAGGACGAAATAGCCGTGGTCGAGCGCCTGGTGCTCGATCTCGCGGCGGATGTCGCCGAAGAACATGTTGCCGAGATTGGCGGACACGAAACCGATGAGCGAGCTGCGCCCGCGCGCCAGCGTCTGGGCCACCGGATCGATGCGGTAGCCGGTCGATTTGATCGCCTGCTGGATGCGGTTCAGCGTCTCGGCGCCGACCCGCTTCGGGCTGTTGAGCGCAAGCGAGACGGTCGAGATCGAAACCCCCGCCAGGCGCGCGACATCTCGTATGGTCGTCATGTCTATCGAACCGGTTCTAAAGCTTTCCTTTTGTCAGATTTCTTTCGTCTGCGCAACTTATCCTCCATGATTAGCCGGAACGTGTGCCCATACAACGGGTTTCACGATTTTCGAATTTCGGCTTGACAGGCATGGGATCAAGCAAGATGATCAGTCACCGAACCGGTTCGATATGATGTCGGGCCGGACAACAGGGAGGAGAAACCTGTGACAAGTTCGGAAGGCCAGCGGGAAAATCCTGTATCGGGAGGGGCGGGCAAGCACGCCTGGTTCAGCCATGATCGCCTTGGCATGTTCATCCATTGGGGCCTTTATGCGCTCGGGGCGCGGCATGAGTGGTTGAAGAACCGCGAAGAGCTGAACGACGACCATTACCAGCGCTATTTCGAGAATTTCGCCCCCGATCTCTACGATCCCAAGGCGTGGGCGCGCCGCGCCCGGCTCGCCGGCATGAAATATGTCGTGGTGACGACCAAGCATCATGAAGGCTTCTGCCTGTGGGACAGCAAGGTCACCGATTACAAGGCGCCGAACACGCCCTGCGGCAAGGATCTGCTGACGCCGCTGGTCGAGGCTTTCCGCGCCGAGGGGCTGAAGATCGGCTTCTACTATTCGCTGCTCGACTGGCACCATCCCGACTTTCCGATCGACGTCCATCACCCCCTGCGCAACCATCCCGACGCCGAGGCGCTGAATTCAGGGCGCAACATCGCCAATTACGCCGCCTATATGCGCGAACAGGTGCGCGAGCTTCTGACCGGCTTCGGCCGCATCGACATCATCTGGTTCGATTTCAGCTATCCCGGCCGCGAATATCGCGGCCTGCCCGGCAAGGGGCGCGCCGACTGGGAGAGCGAACGGCTGCTGGAACTCGTGCGTGAGCTGCAGCCCGAAATCATCGTCAACAACCGCCTCGACCTGCCGCAGGGCAAGCTGCCCGACGTGACGACGCCGGAGCAGTATACGCCGCGCGTGGCGCCCGCCATCGCCAGCCAAGGTGTGCTCTGGGAAGCCTGCCACACCTTCAGCGGCTCCTGGGGGTATCACCGCGACGAGGACAGCTGGAAGAGCCCGGAGCAGATCATCCAGCTGCTGATCGATTCCGTCGCACTCGGCGGCAACCTCTTGATGAACGTCGGCCCGACTGGCCGCGGCACTTTCGACGCCCGCGCCATCGCCGCGCTCGAGGTCTACCAGAACTGGATGGAGGTCAATGGACGCTCGATCTACGGCGCCGGTCCCTCGGAATTTCCGGTGCCGGCCGGCTGCCGCTACACGCAGCGCGGCAACCGCCTCTATCTGCATGTCTACAACTGGCCCTACCGCCACATTCATATCGAGGGCCTCGCCGACAGGATCGCCTATGCGCAGTTCCTGCACGACGCCAGCGAAGTGCGCTGGCTCAGCCAGACGAAAGACGTGGATTCCAATATCGGCGTGATGGTGCCGGAGGGCATGATCACGCTCGAACTGCCGGTCCGGCGACCCGACGTTACCGTCCCGGTGATCGAGATCGTCCTCAAGGCGTGAACTCGGTCGCACTCGCGTGTTCATTGCGTCATGGAGGGAGGAGAAACCCATGAAGGTTCTGAAGAAAACGCTTTTGCTTGCCGCAATCGGCGGCAGCCTCTTTGCCACAACGGCATCGGCCGAGCAGATCAACCTGACCTGGCAGATGTGGACCGGTTCCGATGCCGACACCAAGGGCTGGCAGCACCTGGCCGACATGGTGACCGCCAAATATCCCGACATCAAGGTGACGCTGACGACGACCGGCTGGGTCGATTATTGGACCCGCCTGCCGGTGCTGGCGGCGTCGGGGCAGCTCGCCGACATCGTTTCCATGCAGTCGCTGCGCATGCCGAATTTCTATTCGCTGCTCGAGCCTCTGAACGACCGGATCGCGGCCGACAAGTTCGATGTCGGCGCCTTTACGCCCTCGATCATCGGCGGCATGTCCGTCGACAAGCAGCTCTACGGCCTGCCTTACGACGTCGGTCCATGGGTCATCTATTATAATCAGGATGCGCTGGAAGCCGCCGGCGTTCCGCTGCCGAAGCCGGGCTGGACGCTTGCGGAGTTCACCGACGCCGCCAAGAAGCTCACCAAGGACGGCAAATACGGCTTCGGCATCACGCCGCAGAACTATTCGGTTCTGGCCTCGGCCTGGGGCGATAAGTATCTCAATGACTCCGGGGAGCTTGACCTTACCAATCCGAGCGCCGTCGCCGCCGCCGACCGGGTGATCGGCTTTGCCGCCAAGGACAAGGTCGCGCCGCTGGTGCCGTCGAGCGCCGATGCCGGCACGGTCATCCAGGGTCGGTTCAATTCGGGCAATGTCGCCATGTATGTCGATGGTCCCTGGTCGATCATCGGCATGAAGGACAAGGCGAAGTTCAAGATCGGCCTCACCACCCTGCCGCGCGCGGACGGGGAGCTTACAGCCGTCACGGCGGGCTCCGGTTTCGGCATCGCCACGACCAGCAAGAACAAGGATGCGGCCTGGAAGGCGATCCAGGTGCTGACCAGTCCGGAGGCATTGCAATATCTCGCCGAACAGGGCCGCGCGCTGCCGGCACGAACGGCCTCGCAATCCTCCTGGTATAAGGTGGCGGCCAAGGACATCACCAATGGCGGCGAGGCGCTCGATTATTCCCTGGCGCATTCCGTCCCCTATGTGATCACCAACAACTGGGCGGCGGTGGAAAACCTGTTCAACCAGTATTTCCCGCCGGCCTTCGCCGGCAGCGCCGACGCCAAACAGACGATGGAGACCATCCAGAGCCTCGCGCAGCAATAGAGCCCGCGCGTCCTGGAGATGCGCAGGCGCCCGCCGCGGCAGGAATTGCCGCGCATGGAGGAAGATATGTCGGAAAGCGCCGTTGCCGAAATCAGCCTGCAGTCCGGTCAGCCACGGCGCTTCCTGAAGCCCGAGACGCAGACGGCCATGCTGTTCCTGTTGCCGAGCTTCCTCGGCTTCATGATCTTCATGGCCCTGCCGATCCTGGCGTCGCTGGCGCTCTCCTTCACCAACTGGCAGCTGATTTCGACGCCGTCTTTCGTCGGCTTCCAGAATTACATCAAGCTCTTCACCGTCGATCCCGCCTTCTACACCATATTGAGAAACACGCTGTTTTTCGCCGTCGAATATCTGGCGGTGAACATCATTGTCTCGCTGGTGCTTGCGGTGTGGATATCGAGCCTCAAGCGCGGCAAGGCGATCTTCCGGGTGATCTTCTTCCTGCCCACCTTCACCCCGACGATCGCAGCCTCCGTGGTGTGGCTGCTGATCTTCACGCCGGACGGGCTCGCCGACAGCATCATCCGGTCGCTCGGCCTCGGCCTGCCGAATTTCCTGCTGAGCTCCAACTGGGCGATGCAGGCGGTGGTGCTCGTCACCCTCTGGGCCAATGTCGGCTACAACGTCGTGATGTTCAACGCCGCGCTCGACCTGGTGCCGAAGCATTATCTCGAAGCGGCGATGATCGACGGCGCAGGGCCCTGGCGGCGCTTCTGGCGCATCCGCCTGCCGCTGATCTCGCCGACGGTCTTCTTCGCCACCGTCATGACGGCCATCACTTCGCTCCAGGTTTTCGACGAGATCTTCGCCATGACGCGCGGCGGCCCGGGCTCGGCGACGGCCACCCTCGGCTTCGCCATCTACCAGAAAGGCTTCACCAATTTCCAGATGGGCTATGCCTCAGCGCTTGCCTGGGTGATGTTCGTCATGATCATGGGCCTCACCATCCTGCAGTTCCACATGCAGCGCAAATGGGTGCATTATGACGATTGACGCGACCTCCCGGCATCCGCATTCCGTGTCCCAAAACCGGCACCGCATCCTGCGGCGGATCGGCACCTTCATCAGCTATGCCGGCCTTTCGCTGATTGCGCTGCTCTTCCTCTTTCCCTTCTTCTGGATGGTGTCGAACGCGGTGCGCTCCAATACCGAAGTGCTGGCCGTGCCGGTGCGTATCCTGCCTGAGGAATATCAGTGGGGCAATTTCGTCGAGGCGCTGGTTTCGCTGCCCTTCGGTACCTTCCTGATGAATTCCTTCATCGTCGCCTGCGGCGTGACCGCGATCGTACTCGTGGTCTCCTGCCTCTCGGCCTATGCTTTTGCCCGCCTGCGGTTTCCCGGAAGGGAAGGGCTGCTGCTCACCTATCTGAGCACGCTGATGATCCCGCAGGTGATGCTGGTCATCCCGCTCTTCCTCGTCGTCAGCAAGCTCGGCTGGATCAACACCTATCACGGCATGATCCTGCCGGTCGCCTTCTCGTCTTTCGGCACCTTCCTGCTGCGGCAGTTCATCCTCGGCATTCCCAAGGATCTCGACGAGGCGGCGATGATGGACGGGGCGTCGCGCCTGCGCATCCTGGTCACCGTCATCGTGCCGCTCGCCATGCCGGCCATCGGCCTCTTGTCGCTCTTCACGTTCATCGCCCAGTGGAAGAGTTTCCTCTGGCCGCTGATCGCCACCAGCGGCCTCGACAAAGCCACGCTGCCGCTGGGGCTCACTCTGTTCCAGACCCAGCAGGGCACCTCCTGGAACTACATCATGGCCGGCGCGACAATATCCATGGTGCCGGGCGTCATTCTCGCGATCGTGCTGCAGCGGGTGATCTACAAGGGCATCACCGTCGGCTCCGGCTTTGGCGGACGCTGATATTTAAAAACAAAGACCTGCTGCCGTCACTTCAAATCCGGCTCCACCTGTTTCAAGCCGGCGGCGTGCCGCCGCAAGATTCCGATTGCCCGCGTTACTTCTCTCTTCCGCGCGCAAAGTAAAATTTAACCATGATTTGAAATAACGCAGTTCCATCCGAATTGCGCAGGGGAATTCATGAAAACGGCCACGCTTGCATCCATCGCCTTGGCGATGTCGGTCACTGTCGCGAATGCGCAGACGATCGGCGTCTCGATGTCCGATCTCGACAAATTCAGGACCGCGCTGCTGAACGGCGTCGTCAATCACGGCCAGACGATCTCCGGCCTCAAGCTCGTCACCGAAAACGCCAAGGGCGACAACGAGCTGCAGAAGAAGCAGGTTCAGAAGCTCATTGCCGACAAGGTCGATGCGATCATCCTGGCCGTTTCCGACGGCGATCTCGGGCCGCAGATGACCAAGATGGCGACGGATGCCGGCATTCCGCTTGTTTACATCAACAACGTCCCCTCCAACCTGCTCGATCTTCCCGAAAACCAGGTGGTGGTCGCCTCCAACGAAAAGGAATCCGGCACGCTGGAGACCAAGCAGGTCTGCGCTCTGCTCAAGGGCAAGGGCCGCGTCGTCGTACTGATGGGCGAAGCCTTCCACGCGGCCGCCCGCGCACGCACGCAGGATATTTCAGACGTCATCGCCACGCCCGAGTGCAAGGGGCTCGAGATCGTCGAGCGGCAGGCGGCCTATTGGTCGCGCGATTATGCCGATGAGCAGATGCAGGAATGGCTTTCGGCCGGCGTCAAGTTCGATGCCGTCATCGCCAACAATGACGAGATGGCGCTCGGCGCGATCCGCGCCATGAAGAAGGCCGGCATGCCGATGAAAGACGTCGTCGTCGCCGGTGTCGATGCGACCGACGATGCGCTGGCCGCGATGGTGGCCGGCGATCTCGACGTGACCATTCTGCAGAGCGCCGTCGGGCAGGGCGCAGCCGCCGTCGAGGCCGCCGTCAAGCTCGTCAAGAAGGAGAAGGTGCCGCGGGAAAACAACGTTCCCTTCGAGCTCGTGACCCCTGAGAACATTGCCCAATACCTGCCGAAGAGCCAGTGAGCATAAGAGGCCTATGATGTTGCATTTCTGGAATAAATTCGGCATTCGCGCGCAGATCACCGCAGGCTTCGTGCCGCTGATCCTGCTGATGAGCTTGCTGACCGTCAGCGCGATCTCGGGCATGAACGGGCTCGCTTCGATCTTCGCCTCCTACCGCGCCACGGCCGGCCAGAGCCTCGCCATCTCGGACTACAGCGACCAGCTGCACGAGATCCAGATGTCGGCCGAAGCCTTCCGCACCACGCCGACGCAGGCCGTGGTCGACAGTTTTCGCGCCGGCGTGAAGGCCTTCGAGGCGGACGATCCGCGTTTTGCCGGCAACAAGGATCTGCAATCGGGTCTGGCGACGATCCGCCAGGATATCGCCGCTTATGGCAAGGCTTTCGAGCAGATCGTCTCCCTTCAGGCCCGCCGCGACCTGCTGATCTCCAAGGTCACCGAATTCGGCCCCTGGACCAGCATCGCGCTCAACGACGTCATGCGCAGCGCCTGGCGCCAGAGCGATGTCGCCCTGCTGCACATGACGGCGGAGACGCTGGAGGCCCTGAACCGCAGCCTTTATTTCTCCGAACGCTTCGTGCATTCCGACGATTTCGCCGCCTATGACACGGCGCAGGCAGCGCTTGCCGAAGCGGTGGCGCTCAACGATGCCGCCGCCAAGGCAGCGAAGAACGAGCTGCAGAAGAAGCGCCTGATGGGCGCCGGCCAGCTGATGCAGAACTACACGGCCCGTCTCGGCGACATGAAGGATGTGCTGCAGGCCTCCGGCAATATCCGGCAGACTGAGCTTAACGTGCTCGCGCCGAAGATCGCCGGCGAGTTCAGGGATCTGCAGGCGACGGTGACCGGCGCGCAGAAGACGCTCGACGGTTCGGTGGAAGCGACGGTTGCTTCGGCGACCAGCACGACGCTCGTCATCAGCGGCCTGCTGATCGTCATCGGTCTCGTGCTCTCCTATTTCGTCGGCCGGCTGATTTCCTCGGCGGTGCGCGGCATGGCGCAGTCCATGGAGCGGCTTGCCCGCGGCGACGAGGCCATCGTCATCACCGGCGTCGAGCACCGTCACGAACTCGGCGCGATGGCGCGCTCACTGAAGGTCTTCCAGGAAACCGGACGCGCCAAGCTGATCGCCGAAGCCAACGCCGAGCGCGCGCGCCTCGCCGCCGAGGAAGAGCGGCTGCGCCAGGAGGCCGAGCGGCTTTCCGACGCGCAGGTGATGGAGCATGCCTTCCGCCAGATTTCGCTGGGTCTCGATGCGCTCTCGAAGGGTGATCTCTCCGTGCGCGTCGGCGAAGTCGACCACCGCTATGTCAGGATCCGCGATCACTTCAACAGCTCCGTCGCGAGCCTCGAAGAAGCGATCGACTCTGTCATCCGCGCGGTCACGACCATCCGCTCCGGCCTTGCGGAAATCTCCACCGCCTCCAACGACCTCGCCCGCCGCACCGAGCAGCAGGCGGCTTCGCTGGAGGAAACCGTCGCGGCGCTGGGTGACGTCACCCGCGGCGTCAACGGAACGGCGGAGGGCGCCAGCCGCGCCCAAGCCGTGGTGGCGACGGCCCGCACCAATGCGGAAAAGGGCGGCGAGATCGTCTCCCGCGCCATCGCCGCGATGACGGAGATCCAGAATTCCTCGTCGAAGATCGGCAACATCATCAGCGTCATCGACGAGATCGCCTTCCAGACCAACCTGCTGGCGCTGAATGCCGGCGTCGAAGCCGCGCGTGCCGGCGAAGCCGGCAAGGGCTTCGCCGTCGTCGCCCAGGAAGTGCGTGAGCTCGCCCAGCGTTCGGCCAATGCGGCAAGGGAGATCAAGGAACTGATCTCCACCTCCTCGATGCAGGTCAAGACAGGCGTCGAGCTGGTCGGCGAATCCGGCGTCTCGCTCGAACAGATCGTCGAGCAGGTCACCGCGATGAATGCGACCGTCGCCGAGATCGCCGTCGCGGCCCGCGAACAGGCGACAAGTCTGCGCGAAGTCTCCGCCGCCGGCGACCAGATGGACAAGGTCACGCAGCAGAACGCCGCGATGGTGGAAGAGACCACGGCCGCCGCCCAGAGCTTGACGCAGGAAACCGAAAGCCTCGCCGAACTGCTGCGCCGCTTCAAGACGGGCAGCCGCCGGGGATCGGAGCCGCGTTACTACGCCATGGCGTCCTGACCGCCGGAACTGGCGGTCATCCTCCCCGCCGGGCAAGGTCCGGCGGGGCGGCATCATCATCAAAGCCAGACGGCTCGATGCGATATTTTCCGGAGGCGGTTTCACGCCTCCGGAGATCACTTCAAAGCGTTCCGAACTGGACCTGCAGCTTCCCCGACCGGCCGGCGCGGTAAAGACCGGCGATGGCCTCGGGCAGCATCTCGAAACCCTCTACGAGGTTGGCGACAGGCTTCAGCCTTCCCGCGAACATCAGTCGCGAAAGATCGTCCTCCGCTTTCAGCCGTTCACGGAAGAAATCCGTGACCATCCAGGCTTCGGCCTTGATATTGCGCCGGCGCAAGATCTCTTCGACCTCTTCCGAAATGCCCATCATTCGGCGTATCGAAGGCGGCGGCGCGCCGGTTGCCGGACTTTCGCCGTAGAGTGAGGCCGCCGAGCCATAGGAGAACATGCGGCCATTCGTGTTCAGCCGCTTGAGAGCGGCCTCGCCGACGCGCCCGCCGACGCCGTCCGAGAAGAAGTCGATGCCTTGAGGGAAGCGGCTTTGCAGCTCGGCATCAAGATCATCGGCCGTGTAATCGATGCAGCCATCGATCCCGAGTGTGTCGACCACCCAGCGGCATCGGTCTGCTCCGCCCGCGAAGCCGATGACCCGGGAGCCGGCGATTTTTGCGAGCTGCGCCGCGATCGACCCCACCGAACCGCTCGTTCCTGCCACGGCGACCTGATCGCGCGGCATCAGCGGCCCGCATTCACGCAGCCCGAAATAGGCCGTCAGCCCTGATGTGCCGAGCACATCCATCAGGATGGAAGGCGACCACATCTTCACGAGGGCAGGCCGGAACGCATAGAGGAGCGGCGAGTTCGTGCCGTTCGCCGCCTTTACGATTTCGCTGACCGGGGGATAGCCGATCGCGGTCTCAGCACTTGAAACGAGCTGGTATTCCTGCCAGCCGGCCTGACAGTGGATCACATCGCCTTCCCGGAAGACCGGATCGCGCGACTTGACGACGACGGCGCAAGCGAAATTGGTCTGGTCGGTGGCGCCGACTTTCGTACCGCCGGCAGCCATGCGTTTGCGCGTGGCGGAATGGATGTTGGCGAGCAGGATGCGCACAAGCGCCTGCCCCGCTGCGGGCTCGGGCAGGGATATTTCGCGCAACGCGAAGTGATCCGGTTGCAGCGGTCCTTCGAGCGGTTTTGCGAGCACCCATTGGCGAAATGTCTTGGGCAAAGCTGATCTCTTTCGTTTCGCTTTGCTTGCGGCCGCAGGCACGCAAGTCATGGTGGAAGCATAGTCAGTGCTATATTTTGCGTCTAATGAATGATGCGGAAATCGGTTATTCAAAAAATGGATCTTCGCCATCTCGACCTGAACCACCTCATCGTGCTGCGCGTCCTGCTGGAAACGCGCAGCGTGACGTTGACCGCCAAGCGGCTCAATATGAGCCAGCCGGCTGTCAGCCGTGCGCTGGCGAGGCTTCGCATGCTGCTGGGCGACACGCTTTTGCTGAAGGGCAAATCCGAAATGGCGCCGACGGCGCGCGCGGAGGCTTTGATCGACCCGCTCGTCAGTCTGCTCCAACAGCTAGAAAGCTTCGTTGCGCCGTCCACGTTCGAGCCCGGCAAGACGCAGCGTGCGTTTCGCATCGCGATGACCGATCACGCCGCGATCGTGATGCTGCCCGGGTTAATGCCCATGGTCGCACGAGAGGCGCCGGACGCGATCGTCGAGATCATGCCCTTCTCGAACGATACTTTCATGCAACTCGCAAACGGGCATCTCGATCTTGTTCTCTACACCGACCATCCCTTGCCGGATGGGCTGATGACCCGCTCGCTGTTTACGGAGAAGCTTGTCTGCCTGATGCGCACTGACCATCCGCTGCTTGCGGATAGGGGTGGATCGAAGGAGGGCCTGAATCTGCGGGAGTTCGTTGCCTATCCGCACGCCTTGGTCAGCGTTCCCGGGCTGCCGAGAAGCCATGTGGATGAGGTGCTCGCGGAGCATGGTCTCGAACGGCGCATCGCACTCAGGCTGCCTTACTTCGCCACCGCCGCCTTCGTCTGCGCAACCTCCAACCTGATCGTCATGCTGCCGCGCCGCGTGGCATCCACTCTTGCGATCGGCAGAAACCTGGCACTCGTCGAGCCGCCGCTTGTCCTTCGAACCTTCGGTTACCGGATGGTCTGGCACCGCCGCAGCCATGAAGACCCTGGAGCGGTCTGGCTGCGAGATCTTGTCGCCGAAAGCAGCCGGGACTTGTGATTTCTTTCGGCGACGGCCGTGATTTCGCTGTCTCGGGGCAGCGGTTTCCGGCCCGGGACTGGCCTGTCAATAAGGCGCCGCCACCGGCCCCATGCCGACATAGACCGTCTTCAGCTCCGAATAATGCTCCAGCGCGGCCAGCGAATTCTCGCGGCCGAAGCCGGATTGTTTCGAGCCGCCGAAGGGGATTTCCACCGGGGCGAGGTTGTAGCTGTTGATCCACAGCGTGCCCGCCTCCAGCCGGTCGACGACGCGGTGGGCGCGGGTGAGGTCGGCGGTGAAGACGCCGCCGGAGAGGCCGAATTCGCTGGCATTGGCGCGGGTGATGACCTCGTCCTCATCGTCGAAATCGAGCACCGACATCACGGGGCCGAAAATCTCTTCCCGGGCGATGGTCATGTCGTCGGTGACGTCGGCAAAGACCGTCGGCTGCACATAATAGCCTTCGCCGGAGACGTTGTTCGGAATGCCGCCGCCGGCAATCAGGGTGGCGCCCTCGGCCTTGCCCTTCTCGATATAAGAAATCACTTTCTCGCGCTGCGCCCAGGAAACCATCGGGCCGATCTGCGTCGCCTCATCCAGCGGGTCGCCGATCAGCATCGCCTCGGTGCGCGCCTTCAGCCGCTTGAGGAACTCGGCCTTGATGCCCTTCTGCACGAAGACGCGGGTGCCGTTCGAGCAGACCTGGCCGGTGGAATAGAAATTGCCGAGCATGGCGCCGCCGACCGCCGAATCGAGATCGGCATCGTCGAAGACGATGAGCGGCGACTTGCCGCCGAGCTCCATCGTCACATGCTTGAGGCTGCCGGCGGCGGCCGCCGCCACCCGGCGCCCGGTCGGCACCGAGCCGGTCAGCGACACCTTGGCGACATCGGGATGGTTGACGAGCAGTGGCCCGGTGTCGCGGTCGCCCTGGATGACGTTGAAGAGCCCCTTCGGCAGCCCCGCCTCGTGCAGGATCTCGGCGATCTTCAGGGCGCCGAGCGGCGTGTTTTCCGAGGGCTTGAACACCATGGCGTTGCCTGCGATCAGCGCCGGCGCGCCCTTCCAGCAGGCGATCTGCTGCGGATAGTTCCAGGCACCGATGCCGACGCAGACGCCGAGCGGCACGCGCTTGGTATAGGCAAAATCCTGGCCGAGCGGGATATGCGAACCGTTGAGGCCGGCCGGTGCGACGCCGCCGAAGAATTCGAGGGCGTCGGCGCCGGAGGTCGGATCGGCGACGATCGTCTCCTGGATCGGCTTGCCGGTATCGAGCGTTTCCAGTTCGGACAGTTCGCGGTTCCTCTCGCGCATGATCTCGGCGGCGCGTTTGAGGATGCGCCCGCGCGCCATCGGGCTCATCGCCGCCCATTCCGGCTGGGCGCGTTTGGCCGCCGCGATCGCCTTCTCGACGATCGCAGGCGTTGCCGCGTGCAGCCGGGCGATCACCTCGCCGGTGGCGGGATAGAGGCTCTCGATGACGGTGCCGTCGGTATCCTCGACATATTCGCCGTCGATGAAGTGCGAGGCTGTCGGCTGGGCTTTGAGCTCCAATTTGTCACTCCTTTTCGATGTTCAGAGTCGGTCGTGACCTTGTTGGAAGACGTGGAGAAAAGAGCCTGCCCTTGCGGGCAGGCGAGTGCCGCTCTTGGGAACGAAATGAGCGGGAGAGGTTTCAACGCGAGGGCGCGTGAATTACGCCGGCGATCCGGTGTCATGGTACACATAGAGGTTGGTGATCGGCTCCAGCACGGTCCAGACACCTTTGATGTCAGGCTTGATCGTCACGAAATCGTCTTTCTGGACGGCGAGCCTCGTGCCATCGGTGAAGGCAATTTCCGCCCGCCCCTCCTTGACGCAGAACGACACCGCGCGGTCATAATGGATCTCGAAGGGCTCCCTCGCATCCGCCTCCCATACCGTCCAGGATTCGACCTTCCTCTTAATTTCCGGCGTTGCGCGATCTCGCTGGATCCGATCCGTTTGAAAATTACGATCCGACTGCATGGTCACGATGTCCTTCCGTTGGGGCTTTGTAGTAGGCGACCTCATTTGCCGGCAGCGGCGTTCGGCCCCGGATGAGGTCGGATGCCTTTTCCGCGATCATGAAGGTCGTGGCGTTGATGTTAGCGCTCGGGATCGAAGGAATGATCGAGGCGTCGACGATACGCAGACCCTCCGCTCCAATGAGACGAAGTTCGAGATCGACGACCGAGCGGGAATCGCTTGTCCGGCCCATCCGGGCGGTTCCGCAGGGATGGAACGAACTCGTTACATCCTGCCGGATAAACGCCTCCAGCTCTGCATCGCTCCTGCTTTGTTCGCCCGGAGCATCCTCGCGCTTCCGGTAGGGTGCGAATGCCGGCTGGGCCAGGATCTCCCTGCCGAGCTTCAGGCCCTGGAGGGTTTCCTTCCTGTCCCGTTCGGTCGCCAGATAGTTCGGATCGATCAGAGGCGGCTGTGCCGGGTCCGGTGATCGAAGGCGCAGCGAACCGCGGCTTTCCGGCCGCATCGGACCGACGCCGAGGCGATAGCCGCCGACGCGGGGGTCGGGGATCCAGTTCGGTCCGAAGAAGACCGGGAAAAAATGGATCTGCAGGTTCGGATGCGTCACGCTGCAGTCGCTCCGCATGAAAGCGCCGACGTGACACTGGTTGACGGCCGCAACGCCACCCTTGAACGCGAACCACTGGATGCCGGCCAGCACCATCTTGTCGAGCCGGAGATACTGGTTAAGGCTGTACTTGAGATCGCATTCGACCTGGATGTGGGTTTCGAAATGATCCTGAAGATTCTCTCCCAGCATCGGAACGTCGATCAGGGGCTCGATCCCCAGTCTTTTCAGATCGTCCGCAGGTCCGACTCCCGACAGCATCAGGATCTGGGGGCTGCCAAAGGCTCCCGAACTCATGACGACCTCCTGCGCGGCGAAAACATCGACCGTTTCCGATCCGCGGCGGACCTGGACGCCGATCGCCCGATTGCCCTTGAACAGGACTTTCAGAACCTGGCAGCCGGTGTGGATATGCAGGTTTCGCCGGGCCGGCTGCGCGTGGAGATAGGAGGTTGAGGAGCTCGAACGAATGCCCTGTCCGACGCTCATCTCGAAGCGGCCGACGCCTTCCTGGCGATAGCCGTTGAAGTCCGCGACCTCTTCATGGCCGGCCTGCTTGCCCGCCTCGAGAAAGGCCTGGTTCAAAGCGTCGAGATGCTCCTGGCGCTTGACCTGCACCGTGCCCTCGGCAGAGCGGAAGGGGCCTTGCGCACCCTCGAGGCGCTCGAACCGCTTGAAGTAGGGAAGGCAATCGGCGAACGACCAGCCTTCGCAGCCGTCCTCGTCGCGCCAGTCGTCGAAGTCGCGCGGATTGCCGCGCAGGAACGTCATGCCATTGATCGATGACGAGCCGCCAAGGACGCGGCCGCGCGGCTGGTCGATCTCGCGATTGTCGAGATGGCGCTGCGGGGTCGTCTTGAACCAGTAATTATAGGTGCTGGTCGGCTTGAAAGCCGAACGAAGGCCGGCGGGCATTCGCAAGATCCAGCTGCGGTCCGAAGGGCCGGCCTCCAGAAGGAGAACCGAGGCGCTCTCGTCCTCGCTGAGCCGGCTGGCAAGCGTGCAGCCGGCCGTTCCTGCACCGACAATGATGTAGTCGTATCCTTCAGCGCGAAATGTCGGCACGGAAGATCTCCAGGCAGCAAAGGTTTGGTATTGAGGGGCGGGCAAAGCCGCCCCTTTTCGAAGCCTCCGTCAGAGGGAGGCTTTGATCTTTTCCGCGGCCTCGGGCGAAACCCACTTCGTCCAGATTTCCGGGTGCTCGGAGAGGAAATGGCGCGCGCCGTCTTCGCCGGTCGCCTGGTTCTCCGTCATCCACGCCATCAGCGCGTTCACGGTCTTGTTGTTCCAGCTGCGCGCCTTCAGGTAATCGACGGCGGCCGGATCGGTGCGCTCGATGAAGGACTTCGAAGCGAGCGTCAGGACGTTGTCCTTCGGGAAGGTGTTCGGCTTGGGGTCCGCACATGTATCGACGGAGGTGCAGCGCTTCCATTCGGCCGCATCATGCTGCACGCCGACATCCACCGGCACCATATCGTACATGCCGAGAAGCGAGGTCGGCTCCCAATAGAAGCCGAGCCAGGGCTCCTTGCGCTCATAGGCCTTGGCCATGGAGCTGTCGAGGGCAGCCGCGGAGCCGGTGTCGATGACCTCGAAACCCTTGCCCTTGACGTCGAAGGCTTTCGAAAGCTGGTTCGTGGCGATCGTGCCGCCCCAACCGGTCGGTCCATTGAAGATCGCCCCCTTGGACGGATCCTCCTGCGACGGGAAGGCTTCGGGATGAGCAAGTATCTCGGCAATTTTGTTGATGTTCGGGTTCTTGTCGAGCATATAGCGTGGAATGAACCACCCGGCCTGGCCGCCATCGGTCAGCGAGGGCACGAGGGCGACGACGCGGCCCTCGGCCAGCGGTCCCTTGACCAGCTCGGGAAACAGATCGACCCAGGCCTCCGGAATGATGTCGGGCTTGCCCTTCTCCACCTGCGAGGTGATGCCGGATGCCGCGTCGACCACGATGATGTCGGCGCTGCAGCCATACCCGTCGTTGAGAATGATCTTGTCGACGTTCGAAAGCACTTCCGCGCTCTGCCAGTTCATGCTGGCGATGGATACCTCACCGCAATCCGCCATGGCGGCGGGAGCAAATGCGACGAGCGGAAGTGCGATGGCCGCACCAAGAGCGATAGTTTTCATGTTCCTTACTCCGTTGGTTTTTATGGTTCCCGGTGGGGAGGAGCAGCCATCGGATGTCGCCACCCGACAATTTCCTGCATGGTCGGACAGTGATGGCTGCCTTCTTGTCTGCTGCCATGACCATGGATCGGCCGCGTGAAACGGCGGCTATTCGGCGGCCTGGTGCGTGACCAGCCATGGCGCCACCCAATCGCCGTTGACGCGAAGCTCGATACCGGCGTCGTCCTCGACGACCTTGCACACCGTCATCTCGCCGGCATCAGGTCCGTAGCGTTCGGCCGCCTCGCGGAAACGCGCATGGCAGGCATCGAGGAGGTCGGATCGCGTGCTAGTGTCGTCAAGCAATTCCTTGATCAGCCCAAGGTCCTTGAGGCAGAGCTTGAGCGGGAATGAAGGATCGTAATGGCCGGCAAAGATCGACGGGACATCGTGCTGCATCACGAAGCTGTCGGCCGCGCCGCCCTTCATCACGTTCCACCAGACATCCGGTTCGAGGCCCGCCTTCTTGGCGCAGACCATTGCCTCGCCGATCGCCGCGGCGTGAACCTTCCACAGCTGGTTGTTCACCAGCTTGGCGACGTAGCCGTTGCCGTACCGCCCGACCTTTCTCAGCTCGCCCATGGCTTCGATCACAGGACGAGCGGCCTCGACGTCGGCATCCGCGCCGCCGACGAACATCGGCATGTCGCCGCGGATCGCTGCGTCGACCGACCCCGTGACGGGTGCATCGACGGGCCGGCCGCCGGCATCGACGAAGGGCTTTACCAGTTCGCGCATGAAGCGCGGCGACGACGTCGTCATGTCGATCCAGATCCTCCCCCGGCAATTGCCGCGGAGCAGCCCTTCCGGTCCGTTGAGAACGGCATCCAGATGCGGCGGGCCGAAGACCATCGAGACCACGCAATCGACGCGGCTGACCATCTCGCCCGGGCTGCCGACCCAGGCGGCGCCCATCGCAACATGGTCGGCGGCCGCTTCGCGCCTGAGATCGAAGACGCAAGTCTCGAACCCCGCGCGAATGATGTTCTTCGCGGCATTGCTGCCCATGGTTCCCAGCCCGATAAAGCCGACTTTCATCTAATCCTCCCGGATGCATGTCCTCGGAAGAGACTAGACCGCAGCTTTGCTATTGGTAAAATGAGAAGTACCTATAGGTATGATTGGATATCTTAATAATGATCGATCTCGATATGAGACTGCTGCGGTCGTTCGTATCGGTCGCGACCGAGAGGAACTTTTCCCGCGCTGCCGAGCGGCTTGCATGCTCGCAGGCCACCGTGTCGCTGCGCATCAAGAGCCTGGAGGAGATTCTCGGGCGAAAGCTCTTCAACCGGAGCTATCATCTCGTCGAACTGAGCGTTGCGGGCAAGGAACTCCTGCCGCATGCGCAGATCATCCTCGATCACCATGATGCTCTCTTCGACAAGATGAGGAGCGGGAAAGTGGCGGGAAGCGTTAGCCTCGGCATCGCCGAGGATTACGGCGAGCCGTTCCTGTCGCGTCTCATGCGGGTTATCGACAGTTCGTTCCCTGGTATCGAACTGAACGTGACATGCGCGATGAGCATCAGGCTTCAGAAATTGCTGGAGTCGCGGAAACTGGACCTGGCGATCGTCACATTGCCAAATCAGAAGGAGCGCTCGACGCTGCTGAGCCGTCCGAAGCTGGTCTGGGTTTCCTCAGGGGATTACGTCGTCGACAGAAAAAAGCCGTGGCCGATGGCGTTCTATTCCGAAGGCTGCGCATTTCGTGCGGCCGCGGAAGCGGCGCTGAAACGGGAAGGCCATGCCTATCGCGAGGTGCTGACCACGGGAAGCGGCGAGGCGATCAAGAGTGCGGTCAGCTCCGGCACCGCGATAACGGTCATGGCCGAAGGAATCGTGCCCTATGGTTTCTCCGTCCTGCAGAAGGAGGCCGGTCTTCCCGAGCTTCCCGAGAGCTGCATCCAACTGGTCGAACGGGAGGATGGCCTCTCCAAGGCGGCGCAGCAGGTGAAGGTTTCGATCATGAAGCTGCTCGGCGTATCCGCGGATCATCCGGCCGCTTATCAGGCCTGAGTTTCCGCTGCCGATCGAAGTGGCGGGTCGGCCGCCCGGACAAGGGCCAAAAAAACGATCAGCCACGGCCTGTTGCGAGGTCGTGGCTGATGCAGCGCGCAATCTGTGGGAGACAGGCGCGGCCGGTTACTTGTTGGCGGCAAGCGCCACGTTGACCTTTTCGACGTCGGCGCTCATCGCCTTGAAGGTGTCTTCGAGGGAAAGCTCGCCGACGATCAGCTGGCTCATCCGCTGGACGATGAGCTGATAGATGGCGGACGAGCCCTTGAGGCGTTCGAGATCGCGGGCTGCCTTCGGCGCGCTATTGCGGGCTGCGAGGAAGACCGACATGGCCTCCTTGGCGTTCTTGCTCTCGAGCTTGTACTGCGGATCCTTGATGTCGGCCCCGGTCAGGATGACGTAGTTTTCGGCGATTTCACGCTGGATCTTTTCCGAGCCGAGGAACTCGATGAAGGCGGCGACGGCTTCAGGATGCTTGGTGCGCTTGAAGCCGACGATCGCGGTGCCGCCCGGCATCGCGTAGCAGCCGGTATCGCCGCAGGGTGCGCTGATCGCCGTCCAGTCGAAGGCGTCGGCGATCTTCTTCTGGAACGGATTGACCATCCAGTTGCCGGCGAGATAGGTCACGACATTGCCGTTGACGAATTCGTCGCCCATGTTCTTGTACTGGGTTCCGCCGGCAGCACCCCACATTTCCTTCGGGAAGGAGCCGTCCTTCGTCCAGTTGTAGAGATCGGTGATGTAGCGCTTGGCGGCATCGTCGGGGAAGGAGAACTTGCCGTCCTTGACGTAGTTCGAGCCGTAGGAGAAGGCCGCGCCGGAGAAGCGGTGGCCCGAGCGGTCCATCGTGAAGGGGATCTGGGCGCCGGTCGCCTTGGCAACGCGCGCGGAAGCTTCGACGATCTCCTTCAGCGTGGCGGTCGGCTTCGGAAGCGGTTCATTCGCCTGTTCGAAGAGCGTCTTGTTGACGAAGGGCAGATTGAAGGTCTGCGACGCGACGTAGCCGTTGATCGAGTTCGGATCGTTGACGCCCGGGAAACGAAGCGTGTTCAGGCTGTCGCCGTGCAGCTTGGCGAAGCCGTCCGGGTCTTTCATCAGCGGGCGCATGTCGAGGTAATAGGGGGCGAGCTGCCAGTCGGTGATCTTGGCGATATCAGGACCTTCGCCGATGGCAAGCTGTACCGGCAGCTGCTTGGCGACGGCATCATAACCCGAGGAGACGAAGTTCAACTTGATGTCGGGATGCGCGGTCTCGAATTCCTTGCTCAGCGCTTCCATCCGCTCGACATAAGCCTGGTCGTCGTCGGTGAAGAGAAAGGTGATCGTCTGGGTTTCGGCCATGGCCACGCTGGACCAGGCGAAAGAAACGGTGGCCAGCGCCAGTGCGAAAGCCCCTGAGAGATAGGTTTTCATTTTCATCCTCCCATGAAAACATTTTCATCAATCGCGGCCTCAGCCATCGATAAGTGAATTTCATATACTTGACATTCGTGCCGTCAAGCTGTTTTCTAAGCGAATAGCGATGTTTTTGAGCATTTTTCAAAAATAACGCACTCAAATCACCTAATGAAAATATTTTCATTGATTGCGGAGGAGGCGATCTGTGAAAACGGAAAGCATCAAGCAGCCGGACGACACGGCGCCAGCCTACAGCGTGGCCGAGGGGCAGACGATCACGGCATGGGCCGTTTCCGCCCTCATCGAGCGCTATTTTCCCGGCGAGCCGGCCCCGGCCGAAGATCGCGTCAACTATCGTTTCATCAACGGTTTCGTCGATGTCGGCGACCTGCCGTGCCGCAAGGCCTTCTGGTCCACCATGGTCGGCCGCGATCTCGCCCCCGACACGTCCTGGCCGACCGAAAGCCTCTATCTTCCCGGCTCGAACCGCCGTGTCGAGTTCACCAGCTTCTGGCATGTGCCGACACATGTCAGCCGGTGGCTGAAGGGCACGTTCAGGACGGATGCTCCGCGCACGCTCAATCTCGCGCTCAAGACCTGCGGCGGCGTTCGCATATGGGTCAATGGCCAGGAGTCGGTGCGTTTCGAGCCGTTCAAGCGCAACACCGAGAGTGCAACCGAGATCGCGCTGCCGCTCGACGCCGGCGACAACGAGATTCTCGTCCATACCGAAGATCTCGCCGAGCGCGATACGACCTGGTTCTTCGAGCTCGAAATGCTGGACAAGGAGCCGCTTTCGGTTCTGCTGCCGGTCGCGCTCGATCAGGAGGAGGTGCGCGAACTGGAAGCGCTTTCGCGCGGCGTGCGCCCGGCGCGAGACGTCTTCGTCAACCAGCCGCTGGAAATCGTCTTCGATACCGCGCCCGAGCGCGACCTGCCGGTGGAGATCAAGGTCGTCGGCCACGGCCATGAGCGGCCGGTTCTCGCCCATGCGAAACTGACCCTTCACGCCCATCAGGGCCTGCTGATCGCCGAGGATGTCCGCGGCATTGCCGACGGTTATCACGGCATCCACATGACGATCGGCTCCGGGCCCGGCTCCGTCACCCGTGTCATCGATGCCGCCTTCATGAGCAGCATCTCGCCATTGCCGGAAGAGGCATCGCTTGCCGCCCGCAAGCGCCAGGCGCTGGAATACAGCGCCCGCTTCGGCGCCAACCGCGCCGGGCGTCTCATCGCGATGATGGAAACCGGCCATCACGACCCGGAAAGCTTCGACCGCATCGTCGATGCGACGCTCGCCTCCATCGATGCGCGCGAGGATTGCTCCGATTTCATCATGGTGCCGCTCCTGTGGCTGCTCGGCGCCTATGGCGACCGGATGCCGGAGGCGACGGTCGAACGCATCCGCCATTCCGTCCTCTCCTACCGCTACTGGGTCGACGAGCCGGGCAATGACGCGATGTGGTTCTGGAGCGAGAACCATGTGCTTTGCTTCCATACCAGCCAGCTGCTGGCCGGGCTTTTCTTGCCGGACGCGGTGTTTTCGGCCTCCGGGCGGACGGGGCGGCAGCAGGCGGAACTCGCCGTGGAACGGCTCGGGCGCTGGTTCGACAGCGTCGAGGCCCATGGCCTGGCGGAGTGGAATTCGGCCGCCTATTACCCGATCGATTTCATCGGCCTGCTGGCGCTGGAGCGCTGGGCGGAAAGCGGGATCGCCGATCGCGCCCGCGGCCAGATCGACCTCATCTTCCGCATGATCGCCCTCCACACGCTCGCAGGCGTTCCCGCCGGCTCTCAGGGCCGCGCCTATGACAAGGAGCTGCGCGCCGGCCCGCTCACCGAGCTTGCGCCCTTCGCTCAGGTCGCCTTCGGCACCGGCTGGCTGAACAACGGCGTTGCGGCGCTGACCATGTTCTGCGCCGGCGACTATGAGCCGCCGGCCGATCTCGCCGAGCTGGCGTCGCTGTTGCGGGGAAGAAGCGTCGAGGCGCGTTACAGCCAGGGGCTGGAGAGCGGAAAGCTCGTGCTCTTCAAGAACGAGGCGGCGCAGCTTTCGACGGTCGTCGACCACAAGACCGGCCGGAAGGGGCACCAGCAGCACGTTCTGGATATTCGCCTCGCCGGTCATCCGATGGCGAGGCTGTGGGTCAACCATCCCGGCGAAGACGATCCGTGGGGCAATCAGAGACCGTCCTATTGGGCCGGAAACGGCATCCTGCCGCGTGTCGCCCAACATCGCGATGTCGCCCTGCTGATCGAGGACACGGGCGACGCACGGCACGCCTGGACGCATGCCTATATCGGCCGCGACGGACTCGACGACCTGATCGTCGAGGACAAGTGGTTGATTGCCCGGTCGGGCAGGGGATTTGCCGCCCTCTGGGCGTCGAACGGCCTGGAGTTGGTCACCGACGGCCCGACGGCCGGCCGCGAGGCGCGCTCCTACGGACCACTCTGCGGCTGGGCGGCCATCGCGGCATGCGGCAATGGCGATGAGTTCAGGGCCTTCCTCGAGCGCCTGTCCCAGACGGCGGTTTCCTTCGATCCCGCGCTTCGGCGTCTTTCCCTGACGCCGCTGGGCGGCCCGGCGATCTCCCTCTCTTATGCCGATGGTCTTTCGATCGCCGGCAAGCCACGGCCGTTCACGCATGACCAGCCGCACCCGATCCTCACCCACGACAGCGCGGCTGCCACCGCTGCCGCTGACGGGCCGTTTTACTCCTGAGAATATAGGATTTCAGCATGAACACAGCATCTGTCGACAACGCCGCTCTACTGACGACGATCGATCGCGTGGCGACGGCTTTCAGCCGGCTCAGGGGCATCAAGGAAGGTCTCGTGACCGACAATGCCGCCTCGGGAATCCAGTTCGACGAATGGGACTGGGAAGTCGGCGTCGGCCTTTACGGCTTCCTGCGCCGTGCGATTTCCGCCAACGACCAGAAGGCGCTGCAGGAACTCGTCGCCTGGTACGGCGCCCAGATCGACCGCGGCCTGCCGCCGCGCCAGATCAACAGCACGGCGCCGATGCTGCCGCTTGCGATCCTCGTCGAGCATGTCGACCGCCCGGATTTCCGCGCCCTCGTCGAGGATTGGGCCGAATGGCTCGTCAAGGAGCTGCCGAAGACCGAGGACGGCGGCTTCCAGCACGTCGTCAAGGAACGCCTCAACGACGGCGAATTGTGGGACGACACGCTGTTCATGGCCTGCCTGTTCCTCGCGCGCGCCGGCGTGCTCTGCAAGCGCAACGACTGGATCGACGAGGCCGTCTATCAGTTCGTTATCCACACCCGCTATCTCTCCGATCCGGTGAGCGGGCTCTGGTATCACGGCTGGACCTTCAACGGCCGGCACAATTTCGCCAATGCCTTCTGGGCCCGCGGCAATGCCTGGATCACCGTCGCCATTCCCGAACTCTTCGACCTCGTGCCGACGCTCGGCGAAAAGGACCGGCGTTTCCTGTCGAACGTCCTCGTCAGCCAGGTGCGTTCCCTGAAAGCATATCAGCGGCCGGACGGCATGTTCACGACGCTGCTCGACGATCCCTCTTCGCCGCTGGAAACCTCGGCCACGGCGGGCATCGCCTACGGCATCCTGCGCGCCATCGACGCCGGCATTCTCGGCGAGAGCGACAAGGTGCATGCGGAGCGCGCGCTGAAGGCCGTGCTCGCCCAGATCGACGAGGAAGGCGTCGTCCACGGCGTTTCGGACGGCACGCCGATGGGCCATGACCTCGATTTCTACCGACGCATCCCGAACCTACCGACGCCTTACGGCCAGGCGCTGACCATGCTGCTGCTGACGGAAGTCTTCATCGAGAGCGGCCGACGCCAATGAGTGGCACCTCCCGCGTCGTGATCGAGGCGTTTGACGGCGATAATACCGATCGCCTGCAGACGGCGATCGACACTCTTTCGGCTTCCGGCGGCGGACGCCTGGAACTCCTGGCGGGCATCCACCTTTGCCAGGGGCTCCGGCTGCGCTCCGGCGTCGATCTGCACCTGGCCGCCGGCGCGATCCTGCGTCCCATCCCCGACTATGCGGCCTATGCGCATACGACGGTTTCGGTGATCGCCGAAAAATCCGATCGCGGCATGATCGTCGCCAAGGGCGCGCGGCGGATCGGGCTGACGGGGGAGGGGCGCATCGAAGCCGGCTGCGAGAGCTTCATCATCGGGGACGACGAGAGCGTCGGCACCTTCATCCCGGCCGAATTCCGTCCGCGCGTGGTCGTCTTCGAAGGCTGCGACGAGGTCGAGATCAGTGCCATCACCATCAGCCGCTCGCCGATGTGGACGCTGCACTTCGTCGACTGCACCGATCTTGCGGTCCGCAACGTCACGATCGAAAACGACCGCCGCCTTCCCAATACCGATGGCATCGTGCTCGACGCCTGCCGCGGCGCCGTCATCGAGGATTGCAGCATATCGACGGCCGACGACGGCATATGCCTGAAGACGAGCATCGGTCCCGACGGTGTGGCCATCGGGCGATGCGAAAACATTCTCGTGCGCCGCTGCGCTGTTCAGAGCCTCAGCTGCGCGCTGAAGATCGGCACGGAAACGCATGGCGATGTCAGCAACGTCGTGTTCGAGGATTGCAGCGTTTCCTCTTCCAACAGGGCGCTCGGTATATTCTCCCGCGATGGCGGCCGGATATCGAATGTGAGGTTCTCCAGGATTGCCGTAGAGTGCCGCGAGACGCCGGATGGTTTCTGGGGCTCGGGCGAGGCGTTGACCGTCAATGTCGTCGACCGTATCGCCGAACGGCCTGCGGGCGCCGTTGAAAATCTTATCGTCGAGGACGTGACCGGCCGCATGGAGGGAGCGATCACTGTCATCGCGGCCGCGCCGGCGGGTATCCGCAACGTGTCGCTCGCCCGGATCACCATCGATCAGCAGCCCGGGCAGCTTGGCACCGGGCGGAGCTATGACTTGCGCCCGACCAATGCCGATCTCGCGCCGAAGGCCGATGGCGGCGGCCGCGCCAATGCCTGGACCCGCGGCGCGGACGGCCGGGTGATCGGCCTGCAGGACTATCCCGGCGGAATGCCGGCCGCCTATGTGGCCGGCATCGCCGGGATCACGATGAACGAGGTGCGGATTACGAGACCGGCACCGTTGCCGCAAGGCTGGAACGAAAACGACGTCGTCATGGAAACGGCGGCACCTGATGGGAGTGGGGCATGGCAGAACTGAAACTTTCCACCGTCAACAAGGCGTATGGCACGGTCAAAGTCCTGCATGACGTCGAACTCGACATCAAGGACGGTGAATTCGTCGTCTTCGTCGGTCCATCCGGATGCGGCAAGTCGACCCTCTTGCGCGTCATCGCCGGCCTCGAAGAGGTCACGGCGGGCACGATTGCGATCGGCGGGCGCGACGTCAGCGCGCTCTCGCCGGCCGAGCGCAAGATCGCCATGGTCTTCCAGTCCTATGCGCTCTATCCGCATATGAGCGTGCGCAAGAACCTCGCCTTCGGCCTTGAGAACCTGAAGTTCAAGCGCGCCGAGATCGAGGCGCGGATCGCCGAGGCTGCCAGGATGCTGGCAATCGAACCCTATCTCGACCGGCGTCCGAAGCAGCTTTCCGGCGGCCAGCGCCAGCGCGTGGCGATCGGCCGGGCGATCGTGCGCGAGCCCGACATCTTCCTCTTCGACGAGCCGCTGTCCAACCTCGATGCGGCGCTGCGCGTCCAGACCCGCGCCGAGATCACCAAGCTCCATCGCGAGATCAAGACGACGATGATCTACGTCACCCACGACCAGGTCGAGGCGATGACCATGGCCGACAAGATCGTCGTGCTGCGCGCCGGCCGCGTCGAGCAGGTCGGGGCGCCGCTGAAACTGTTCGACCACCCACGCAACCTCTTCGTCGCCGGCTTCCTCGGCTCACCGCGGATGAACATCATCAAGGGCAAGGTCGCCGCCATCACCGAAAGCGGCATCGCCATCGATGTCGCCAACGGCGGCCGGATCGTCAGCGATGTCGAGCCCAACGGCATTTCGGTGGGGCAGGAGGTTCTCGCCGGCATAAGGCCCGCGCATTTCTCCCGCTCCAGCGAAAACGGCCTGCCGTTCATCGTCCAGTATCACGAAGGCCTCGGCACCGAGACCTATGTCTACGGCAATCTTGCCGGGCAGGACGAACAGATCATCATCCATGAAGCCGGCCATTTCGCGCCCGTTCAGGGCGATCGGATCATGATCGATGCCGATCCGGCGCGCGTTCATCTGTTCGATCCCGAAAGCGGCCTGGCTTTCGCCCGCCGCTCCGGGCAGGGGAGGCGCTGACCATGGCTGCTGCTGCATTGCTCTCCCAGGCGGGCGACACGGCGATGAAGGTGGTCGAGGCTCCAATGAATGCGTTCGAGCGTCTCTTCGGCCGCAAGCGCATGCCCTGGCTGTTCCTGGCGCCGAACCTCGTTCTCTTCGCCATCTTTACTTTCCTTCCGATCGCGATCGCGGTCGGTTACGCCTTCACCGGCGGCACCAATCTCTTCGTCTCGGAGCGGCCCTTCGTCGGCTTCGACAACTTCCGCGCCCTGCTTTCCTGCGGCAATTATCTGCAGCCGGGAACCTGCCAGGAATCACTGTTCTGGACGGCGGTGTGGAACACGCTCTGGTTCGTCGCATTGAACGTCACCGCCACCTTGCTGGTGGCGCTGATCACGGCGCTGATCCTCAACCGGGCGATCTTTGCGCGCGGCTTCTTCCGGGCGATGTTCTTCTATCCCGTTCTGCTGTCGCCCGTCGTCATCGGCCTGATCTGGAAATGGTTCCTCGATCGCAACGGACTGCTGAACGCCTTCTTCCAGATGATCGGCGTTCCCCCTGAGATCTTCCTGCTCGACGTCGGCTGGTCGCGCTTCTTCGTGGTCGTGGTCTCGGTCTGGTTCCACATGGGTTTCTACACCCTCATCCTGCTTGCCGGCCTCCAGGCGATCCCGAAGGAACTCTATGAGGCCGCCTCCATCGACGCCGCTTCGCCGCGCCGCACGCTGTTCAGGATCACGCTGCCGCTGCTTGCGCCGAACCTGCTCGTCGTATTCATTCTGCTGATGATCAAGTCCGTGCAGATCTTTGACGAGGCTTGGGTTTTGACGAATGGCGGCGGTCCGGGCACGGCCAACAGCTTCATCGTCCAATATATCTATCAGATGGCCTTCAGCAGCGATCTTCGCCTCTTCGGCCTTGCCTCGGCCGCCTCGGTGCTGATGGGGCTGGTGCTTCTGGTTCTCACCCTCATCCAGCTGCGCCTCGGCAAGCGAATGGAGTCCTGAGATGAACAGCTCTATAAACCCGATCCGCTTCATGACGCGCACGCGCCGAGCCGGACGCATCGACATCACCGACATTCTGTCATGGGTCTGGCTGATCGGCGGCACGCTCGCCGTGCTCGTTCCCGTGCTCTGGGCCGGCCTCTCCTCGCTGAAGCCGGCGGCCGAAATCACCCGCTTTCCGCCGACGCTGCTGCCGCGCGCCGCAGTGGAGCAGACCGTGCCCGGCTTCGACAAGCCGCTCAGCCTGTGGCAGGTCACGATCGATGGCCAACAGCGTGAGATGGCCATGGTTCGGCGCATCGGCCTCAAGGCGCAGATGGTCGATCCCGCCAATCCGGGACAGCCGGTCAGCGTCGACGTGAAGGGGATCACCCCGGTGCAGCACATGACCGTTGCCACCGAAAACTACACCGATCCGCTGACGCGCTTCAACTTCCTGACCTTCCTCAAGAATTCGGTGTTCGTCACCGTCGTTGCGACGCTTTTGACGTTGATCGTCAACGCCATGGCGGCCTTTGCCCTGTCGAAGTACAAATTTCGCGGCGACACGACGGTTTTCGTCATCATCATCTCGACGCTGATGATCCCGCTCGCCGTCGTCATGGTGCCGGCCTATCTCGTCATCGTCGGCGTCGGGCTTGCCGACAATCTCTGGGGCGTCATCCTGCCGACCATCGCTTCGCCCACAGCCGTCTTCCTGCTGCGGCAATATATGCTGACCATTCCCGACGAGCTGATCGAGGCGGCGCGCGTCGACGCCGCGAGCGAATTCTGCATCTTCTGGCGCATCATCCTGCCGCTGACGGCGCCGGCTCTCGCGGTTCTCGCGATCTTCTCCGTGCTCTGGCGCTGGAACGACTTCCTCTGGCCACTGATCGTCCTCAACAGCCGCGAGAATTTCACGCTGCAGGTGGGCCTCAACGCATTCCAGGGCGAGTTCTCGGTGCAGTGGCACTATATCCTGGCGATGACCTTCCTCAGCCTGCTGCCTGTCACCGTCGTCTTCCTGTTCCTGCAGAAATACATCACGACGGGCATTGCCGGAACGGGGATGAAATAAACCAACCTGGCGCATGATCCCGGGAGATCGGGGTCGAGACGTGGAAAGCCCTCCCGGCGTTGCAAACAGCGTCCACGTTTACTGCGCCGGCAGAGCGCGCCGCATCGGAGCTGATCCGTGCGGCGCGCTTCGGCTGCATGGCTTGTGGGATCGGTGCCTGTTTTCTGGGCGGAATCGTCGGCTCTTTCTGTACAATTTCGACATGACTATCCGAAATGCGCAGAATTGCGCGCGACCGTGGCAGCGTGATTGTATCGTTTACACCATCTTAATTTCCGCGTGCAATTTCTTGCGTGAGGCGGAAACAATAATAATCCGGCCATGATGGGTCGAAACAATTCCGTCATTTTCCCGAAGTCGTAAGTATAGATTCTCGGATTGCTGGGACGGCGAGTGTTTTTCATGGCAGCGCCCGAGATTTGACGTTCTGATATTTCAAGAATTTGCCGGTGTATTAATTGGCGCGCCAATTCGCATTTCCGAATGGCTGTCCGAAGCGTCAGAACGAGAAGAAGATACGATTCCGAATTTCATTTCAAATTCGAAAGCACATTAGGCTGGAACAATACATGATCTCTCTGAAATCTCTCAAAATAGGCCCGAAACTGCTGGGATTGACGGTTTTCACCGTCGTCGTCGGGGTCAGCGTCAGCGTCTATGTCTCCACGAAGCTGCGCTCGATCGACGACACCTACAGCGCGCTGCTGGAAATGGATGCGAGCGGGACGAACAAGCTTGCCGAAATCACCGGCAATTCCGACTCGATCGGCCGCGTTCTCTTTCGCCTCATCGCCGAGCCGGACGTGGACAGCGTGAAGAAATCGGAAACCGAGCTGGCGCAGGTGTTTGATGAAACTGAGGGCTTCATCGATGATGCGGCAAGCCGCTACCCCGGTGAAAAGACACGATTCGATCAGCTCAAATCGGATCTGCGCGCCTTGCAGGCGACGACGCCGCCCATCGTGAAGGCATCCATGGCGAGTGACAATGTCACGGCTCTGCATCTGGCAAGCGACGGCTTTAAGACCGCCAGAATGAAGTTCGACGGCGATGCAACCGAGCTTTACAGCTGGGCAAAAGCGGAGCTGCAGCGAAAGAACGATGCTGCGAGCGTCGTCACCAACGCGACGATCTCCACGAGCTATATCGTGCTCGTGATCGCCGCGCTCGGCTCCCTGGCGATCGCGGCCGCTGTCAGCCTCGGGCAAATCGTCCGGCCGATCCGCCGCCTGACCGAAACCATGGGCGCCATCGCCGGCGGCAACCTCGCCCTCGATATTCCCGGAGCCCACCGCCACGATGAAATCGGCGAAATGTCGGCCGCCGTCGAAGTCTTCCGTGCCAATGCGCTCGCCAACAAGCGGCTGGAGGAAGAGGCCGCCGCCAACCGCAACATGACCGAAGAAGAGCGCCGCCAGAAAGCGGAGGCCGAGAGGCTGCGCGCCGAGCACATGGCGCAGGCGACGTCAGGCCTTGCCGATGGCCTGAAGCATCTTGCCGGCGGCGATCTCGGCTATCAGCTGACCCAGTCTTTCGCGCCGGATTTCGAGAGCCTGAGGGGCGACTTCAACGCTGCCGTCAACCAGCTTCAGCAGACGCTGAGAGCCGTCGCGCAATCGACCGGTCAGATCGACAGCGGCACGCGTGAGATCAGCATGAGCGCCCAGGATCTCGCCAAGCGGACCGAGCAGCAGGCTGCCTCTCTCGAGGAGACCGCCGCCGCGCTCGACCAGATCACCGCCAATGTCTCGAACTCCTCGAAGCGCGCCGATGAGGCCCGCGCCGTGGCCGTCCAGGCCAATGCCAGCGCGGTTCAATCCGGCAAGGTGGTCGCCGATGCGGTCCATGCCATGCAGAAGATCGAGCAGTCCTCGAACCAGGTGTCCAACATCATCGGCGTGATCGACGAGATCGCCTTCCAGACCAACCTCCTGGCGCTCAATGCCGGCGTGGAAGCCGCACGCGCCGGCGAT
This sequence comes from Rhizobium sp. R634, assembly GCF_002211305.1. GTDB lineage: Bacteria > Pseudomonadota > Alphaproteobacteria > Rhizobiales > Rhizobiaceae > Rhizobium. Next base: position 352,577 of record NZ_LOKW01000001.1, read on the forward strand.
GCCGGCAAGGGCTTTGCCGTCGTCGCGCAGGAAGTGCGCGAACTCGCCCAGCGCTCGGCGCAGGCCGCCAAGGCGATCAAGGACCTCATCCGCAACTCCTCCGTCGAGGTGGAGAGCGGCGTCCGGCTCGTCAGCGAAACCGGCGAGGCGCTGAAGACGATCGAGAACTACATCGTCACGGTCAACCAGCACATGGATGCGATCGCCACATCCGCCAAGGAGCAGTCCCTCGGCCTCTCGGAGGTCAACACCGCCGTCAACCAGATGGACCAGGTGACCCAGCAGAACGCGGCGATGGTCGAGGAAAGCAACGCCGCAAGCGCCACGCTCGCCGGCGAGGCCGGCCGCCTTCGCGACCTGATCGGCCGCTTCCAGCTCGGAGACAACAACGCCTCCCAGGCCGCCGCCCTGCGCAAGACCGCGACGGCCATGGCATCGCCCCCGCGCAGCACCGGTGCCAGCCGCCCCGCCGCCCGCGGCAATCTGGCTGTGAAGCAGGACGAGTGGTCCGAGTTCTGATCTCGGTATGCAGAGCGGAGGGCTTGGCCTTCCTGCTTTGAGAAGAAGCGGTTCAGGCTTGATCGCCGGAACCGCTTTTTTGTTTCATGCAAGGACCGGATGTTTAACGCGGCGGCGCGATGCTGCCCCGCAGCACGAGGTGGCAGCCGAGTTCCAGGCGGTGGGCCGGGCGCTGCGGGTCGTTGGCGATCAGGCGTTGTTCGATGAGGGCGAGTGCGGCGGCGCCGAGTTTGTCGGTTGGGACGCTGACCGTCGAAAGCGGCGGGCGGCTGAATTCGCCGGGGACGATGTCGTCGAAGCCGAGGACGGAGATTGCATCAGGCACGCGGATGTCGCGGTCGGCCAGCGCCTTGAGGCAGCCGAGGGCGAGGTTGTCGGCGGCGCAGAAGACGGCGGTGGCACCTTTCAGCGTCGGGTCGCGGTCGAGCAGCGCGTTGATGGCGGCCTCGCCATGTCTCGGCTCATATCCTTCGGCCGCGATGATCATGTCTTTGGGCACGGGAAGCCGGGCGGCGAGATAGGCGTCGGAGAAACCGTCATATCGCCGCTGGATCGTCGTGCGGCCCTTCCAGGTCAGGTGCAGGATGCGGCGATGGCCGAGCGCCAGCAGGTGCTCGATGCCGAGGCGTGCGCCGAAGCGGTTTTCGGGCGTCACCGTATCGACCAACATGGCCGGATCCTCGCCATTGACGATGACGACGGGCATGTCTGATGAGGCGAGGCTGCGGATGAGTTCCGGCTGATCGTCGTTCAACACCACGATGCCGTCGGCGCGCTCGGAGATCGCGATCTGGCGGACCTCGGCGCCGTCGATGCGCCGGCCGGTGCTGACGTAAGGCACGATGCGGATGCCGCGGCGCTCGCATTCCCGGCGCAGGCCGTTGAGGATCGTCCAGCTCACCAGGTTGAGGTCGCTCTCCGGCGCGGCGTCGTCGGGAATGGCGAGAAGCAGCACGCGCAGTGCCGCGATCGTCGCCTTCTTGCGGCGGCGGTCGAGGTAGCCGAGCCGTCTGGCCGAATCGAGAACCCTTTCGCGCACCTCGATCGTCAACGGCGCGGTTCCGTTCAGCGCGTGCGAAGCCGTGCTCAGCGACACGTCCGCATCGCGTGCGACATCCTTGAGATTGACTTTGCGTTCCACTTTAATCCGTCACGAGTTGAGGCCACGCCTTCGAAGGCTGAGCTAACTCGATGTTTTCACATAAAGAGTCGAAAAAATCCATGTGCGGCCGCGGTATTTTTCCTCATTCCGCCGAAACGGGGCCTACCGAGCGGCAAGCGGCGAAGAACACCATCGAATTTTCGTGGCAGAGCCCGCATCGGCTCTGCGAAAACGATCGGCAAAATCCCTGAAAAATCGGGTCCTTAAAAACCTCTTCGTCACTGAATCCATATGAATTCAATATGTTAAGAGTGACAAAGGGGTTTTTAAGAGAGGTCAACATTTTAAAAAATGGATGGCGCGGCCGACGTTTGCGCATTTTTAAAAATGTTGGGCCTCCTTAAAAACGTCCTTCCAAACCTCCATGGCGGAAAAATCGGCCGCGCGAAACCTTCTGCAATCAGTGAGGTTTGGCGAGCAGGCCATTGATCAGCAAGTCGAAATAGGCCTTGAGGAAGGCCTCCTTGTTGGGGGGAGGCTCGCGGCGATCGTCGAATATCAGCCGCAGGACCGTCCTCGTCAGGATGGGCGCGACGACGAGGTCGGAGAATTCCACGGGAATTTTTCGAAACTCTCCCGACTCGACGCCTTCCAGAATGAGAGCGTCGATCTTGGCGATAATCGGCGCGATGAACTCATCATGATGGCGATCGATCAGGTCGGGGAAACGCTGTCCCTCGGCAATGACGAGACGAATCAGTTCGCGGGTCGTGCGATCCTCGGCGATCTGTTCATAGAGCAGGCTCAGAAGGGAAGGCAGCCTGTCGGCGGCCTTGCCGCTCAGCCCACCGGCCACCTCCAGCAGTTCGTGGAACGGCACGGAGAAGTGGTTGATCATGGCTTCGAAAAGCTTTTCCTTGGTTTCGAAGTAGACATAGACCGTACCCTTGGTGACGCCGACCCTGTCGGCGATGTCTTCGACGCGCGTGCCCGCGAAGCCGCATCTGACGAATTCCTCGAAGGCGGCATCCAGGATCTGGATGGGGCGCAGCGCTTTCTGTTCCGCGCGCGTAAGCTTCTTCATTGCTGCCATTTCTTCCTCGCCTCCCTGTCGTGCCGGCCTCGTTCCCCGCGGCACAAAGTTTCATTGACTAATGCGTCAGTCAATTATATAGGAGCTGCCGTTGAGAGCAAGAGGTCAACTATGAGAACCATTCTGGTCGCCACGGCGATCCTATGCGCCATCGGTCTGGGATCATGCAGCGACACGGGCGGGCCGACCGAGCCGACTGCGCGGGAAGTCGGCGTCGTCACGGCCAAGTCCGAGCCGTTGGCTGAGGGCGGCGCGCTGACAGGAGAAGTCCGCGCCCGCATCCAGACCGATCTTTCCTTCCGTGTCAGCGGCAAGATCATCGAACGGCTCGTCGAGGTCGGCCAGTCCGTCAAGGCGGGGCAGGTCCTGGCGCGCATCGATCCGGAAGAGCAGAAGGCCGATGTGGATGTGGCGGCCGCCAATCTTCAGTCGGCTGAAGCGCAGCAGACCCAGGCGCAGCTTGCATTCGACCGCCAGCAGAGCCTGTTTCGAACGCAGGTGACAACGCGCGCCGCGCTCGACCAGGCGCAGGAGGCGCTTCTGACCGCGCAGGCATCGACGAAGTCGGCGCAGGCGCTGCTGGAGACTGCCCAGGACACGCTGTCCTATACGGAGTTGAAGGCGGATGCCGATGGCGTGATCACCGCCCGCAATGCCGAAGTGGGGCAGGTGGCGCAGGCTGCCCAGGTCGTCTTCACCCTTGCCCATGACGGCGACCGGGATGCCGTGTTCGACGTGGTCGAAAGCGCCTTCCTGCGTCCGGTCGACGGCGACGGCACCGTGACCCTGCTGTCGGACCCCACGCAGAAGATCACGGCGAAGGTTCGCGAGATTTCGCCGACGATCGATTCCTCCACCGGCACCATCAAGGTGAAGCTCGCCATATCGAGCGACGCGCCCATTCCGCTCGGCGCTCCCGTCGTCGGGCGCTTCACCTACGTCCCGCAGGACGTCATCCAGCTGCCCTGGTCGGCAATGACATCCAAGGACGGCAAGCCGGCCGTCTGGATCGTCGACCCCGCCACATCGGCGGTTTCGGTCAGGGCGGTCGAGATCGCCGGTTACGAGACCGGCAGCTTCATCGTCAAATCGGGTGTGACGACAGGAGAGGTCGTAGTGACCGACGGAACCAAGTTCCTCAGGCCCGGTGAAATCGTGTCTTATCTCAAGGAAGCTTCCAAGTGAGTATTCGTCTCAAGATAGCCGCACTGATGCTGGGCACCGCCCTGGTTTCCTCCTGCTCGCCGAAGGCTGAAGAGAGCGGGGAGGAAGCGCCGCGTCCGGTGCTGTCGATGACGGTCAAGCAGACGCCGGCTTCGAGCCTCAGCCTGACCGGCACCATCGAGCCCACGATCGAGACCGATCTCGGCTTTCGGATTCTCGGGCGGATGATCGCCCGCAACGTCAATGTCGGTGATATCGTCAAGAAGGGTGACGTGGTCGCCGCCATCGATCCCGTGGCGCTGGAGCTTGCCGTGCGCAACGCGCAGTCCGACGTGGAAAATAGCGACGCCCAGCTCAGAAACGCGGTGACCACGGAGCAGCGCCAGCGGGCGCTCGTGGAGTCGCGCTCGGGCACCGAGGCCTCGCTCGAAGAGGCCGAGCAGGCAAGACGCACGGCTGCCGCCGCCGTCGCCAAGGCGCAGGCCAATCTCGACAAGGCCAGGGAGCAGCTCGGCTACGCCCAGCTTCGGGCGGAATTCGACGGGGTGGTGACGGCGGCCTCGGCCGAGGTCGGGCAGGTCGTATCGGCGGGCCAGACGGTGGTGACCATCGCGCGGCCGGACAAGCGCGACGCCGTGGTCGACATTCCGCAGGCCGCCGCCCAGAAGCTGAAGATCGGCGCGCCCTTCGAAGTGACGCTGCAGCTCGATCCGACGATTCGCACATCTGGCGTCGTGCGTGAGATCGCGCCCGAGGCCGAGACGGCCACCCGCACGAGCCGGACCAAGATCGCGCTGAGCGATCCGCCCGAAGCCTTCAGGCTCGGCGCCGTCATCACGGCCGCGGCAACCATCGCCGCCGATCCCGAGATCCTGCTGCCGTCTTCGGCCATCCTCGCCGGCACCGACGAGACGAGCGTCTGGATCGTCGACGTGCCCGGCAAGAAAGTCTCGTTCCGCCGCGTGAAGATCGACGGCGACCTCGCCGACGGCGGCACTGTCCGCGTCACAGAAGGGCTTGCCCCCGGAGACAGGGTGGTCGTGGCCGGCGTGCATAAACTTGAAGATGGCCAGGCCATCAGGATCGACCAGGAGATCAGCCAGTGAAGTCCTTCAATCTCTCCGACTGGGCGCTCGAACACCGTTCGCTCGTCTGGTACTTCATGATCGTCTTCATTCTCGCAGGCGCCTTCTCCTACCTGAATCTCGGCCGCGAGGAAGACCCGAACTTCACGATCAAGACGATGGTGATCACCGCCCAGTGGCCCGGCGCTTCCGCTGAGGAGGTGACGCGGCAGGTGACCGACCGCATCGAGAAGAAGCTCCAGGAGCTGGAATCTCTCGACTACACCAAGAGCCAGACCGTTGCCGGCCAGACGACCGTCTTCGTCGAACTGCTGCCGACGACCAAAGCGAAAGATGTCGCGCCGACCTGGCTGCGCATCCGCAACATGATCGCCGATATCAAGGGCGATTTCCCGAGCGGTGTCGTCGGTCCCTTCTACAACGATCGCTTCGGCGACGTGTTCGGCAACATCTATGCCTTCACCAGCGACGGGCTGACCCAGCGCCAGCTTCGCGATCTCGTCGAAAACGCCCGCTCCGAAGTTCTGACCGTGCCCGATGTCGGCAAGGTCGACGTGATCGGCGCCCAGGACGAGGCGATTTATCTCGAATTCTCCACCCGCCAGATCGCGGCGCTCGGCATCGACCAGCAGTCTGTCATCCAGACCCTGCAGGCCCAGAATGCCGTGACCCAATCCGGCTTCGTCGATGCCGGGCCGGAACGCATCGCGCTCAGGGTAAGCGGGCAGTTCACCTCCGAGGAAAGCCTGCGGTCAATCAACCTTCGCATCAACGACCGCTTCTTCCCGCTGACCGACGTCGCCACCATCAAGCGCGGCTATGTCGATCCGCCCTCGGCGCTGTTCCGCTTCAATGGCCAGCCGGCGATCGGGCTTGCGATCGGCATGAAGCAGGGCGCCAACCTGCTGCACTTCGGCGAAGCGCTCGACACGCAGATGAAACGCGTTGTCGCCGATCTTCCGATCGGTGTGGATGTCCACCGCGTATCCGACCAGCCGCATGTCGTCGACGAGGCCGTCTCGGGCTTTACTCGCGCGCTCTTCGAAGCGATCGTCATCGTGCTCGTCATCAGCTTCATCAGCCTCGGCCTTCGCGCCGGCATGGTGGTGGCGATCTCCATTCCTCTCGTGCTCGCCATCACCTTCGTGGTGATGGAATATTCCGGCATCTCGCTGCAGCGCATTTCGCTCGGCGCGCTGATCATCGCGCTCGGGCTGCTCGTCGACGACGCCATGATCGCCGTCGAGATGATGGTCGCGCGCCTGGAGGCGGGCGACGATCTGAAGAAGGCCGCGACATATGTCTACACGTCGACGGCCTTCCCGATGCTGACGGGAACGCTCGTCACCGTCGCGGGCTTCATTCCCGTTGGTCTCAACAGCAGCGCGGCCGGCGAATTCACCTTCACGCTTTTCGTGGTCATCGCGGTGTCGCTCATCGTTTCCTGGATCGTGGCGGTGCTGTTCACGCCGCTTCTCGGCGTCACCATCCTGCCGAAGACCATGAAATCGCATCACGAGAAGAAGGGGCGCTTCGCCTCCATCTTCTCCTGGCTTCTGGGGCTGGCGATGCGCTGGCGCTGGATCACCATCATTCTGACCGTCGGCGTCTTCGGCCTTTCTGTCGGCGGCATGGGGCTGGTGCAGCAGCAGTTCTTCCCCAATTCGGACAGAACCGAGCTCATCATCGACTGGAACCTGCCGCACAACAGCTCGATCGCCGAGACCAATAGGCAGATGGCCAAGTTCGAAAAGGAGATGCTGGCCGGCAACAAGGATATCGACCACTGGACGACCTATGTCGGCCAGGGCGCGCCGCGCTTCATCCTCTCCTTCGACGTGCAGACGCCGGATGTTTCGTTCGGACAGACGGTGGTCGTCACCAAGGGGCTGGAGGTGCGCGACAAGGTGCGGGCGGACCTGCAGACCTATCTGACGAAGACCTTCCCCGGCACCGACGCCTTCGTGAAGCTTCTCGATATCGGCCCGCCGGTGGGCAAGCCGGTGCAGTACCGGATCAGCGGCCCCGACATCCAGAAGGTGCGAGACGTCTCCCAGCAGTTTGCCGGCATCGTCGGCGCGCATCCGCTGCTGTCGAACATGGTGCTGGACTGGAACGAGCCCTCGCGCGTGGTCAAGGTCGATGTGCTGCAGGACAAGGCGCGCCAGCTCGGCATCTCCTCGGAGGATATCGCCACCGCCCTCAACGGCATCGTCGAAGGTTCGACGGCGACGCAGATCCGTGACGACATCTACCTGGTCAACGTCATCGGCCGCGCCAAGGCATCGGAGCGCGATTCCATCCAGACGCTCGAGAATCTGCAGCTCTCCAGCTCCAGCGGTAAGGTCATGCCGCTCTCGGCGGTGGCGAATTTCCGCTACGAGCTCGAGCAGCCGACGATCTGGCGGCGCGACCGGCAGCCGACCATCACGCTGAAGGCCGCCGTCATCGGTTCGACGCAGCCGGCGACGATCGTCGACCAGCTGAAGCCGAAGGTCGAGGAATTCCAGAAGACCCTGCCTGTGGGATACAAGGTGGAAGTGGGCGGCGCCGTCGAATCCAGCGCCGACGCCCAGGGGCCGATCGCCGCCGTCGCGCCGCTGATGCTGTTCACGATGGCGACGATCCTGATGATCCAGCTGCAGAGCTTCAGCCGCCTCTTCCTGGTCTTCGCGGTGGCCCCGACGGCGCTGATCGGCGTGGTCACGGCGCTCTTGCTGAGCAACGCGCCGATGGGCTTCGTCGCCATCCTCGGCGTGCTGGCGCTGATCGGCATCCTGATCCGAAACTCCGTCATCCTGGTCGTGCAGATCGAGCATCTGCGCGCCGAAGGTGTCGCGCCCTGGCAGGCCGTCATCGAGGCGACCGAGCACCGCATGCGGCCGATCATGCTGACGGCGGCGGCGGCAACCCTCGCGCTGATCCCGATCTCGCGCGAGATCTTCTGGGGGCCGATGGCCTACGCCATGATGGGCGGCATCGTCGTCGGAACCGCGCTCACCCTGCTGTTCCTGCCGGCGCTCTACGTCGCATGGTTCAGGATTCCGAGGGATGAAGGCGTCCGGGCCGAGGCCACGGCAGAGGCGTGAGGACAGCCTTCGACGGCCATCGCCTACGGCCGCCGCGGCGGCCGCTGCAACACGGGCCGCGACGAAATGGGTGGGATGGCGCAGGCGATGCCATCCCACAGCACGCGTATTCTTGAGGGAAAAAGACCGATGGCTGAACGATATTCCCGAGGCCTGCCGAAGGCTGCTGCCCGGCGCCTGCCAAAGCCGACCACTGCAATCCTCGTCTTGGCCGGCTTGGCGATGCTTGCCGGCTGCACCACGAGGCCGTCGCCCGAGGTCTTGACGCCCGTCCGTCTGAGCGAGGCGGTCCATTCCGAAACGAGCCCGGATAGGATGAGCGTGCTCGCTGCGACCAACAGAACCCCCGATAGCGTGCGGGGCGGCTTCGGCAGTGCGTGGGCCGAGAAGCTCACCTACGAGCAATATACGTTTTCGGTCCCTCCCGGCAGGAAGGATACAGCCATCACCTATCCCACGGCAAAGCCCGATCCGGAGCGGCAATTTGCCGTCGTCGAACGCAAGCAACTGCCGAAGGACGTTTTCGTGCAGCAAGCGCTCGCCTCGGTCCAGCCCGACGGCACCGTCGGCATTTTCGTCCACGGCTATAATTACAGCTATCAGGAGGCGCTTTATCGCACCGCCCAGATCGCCGCGGACGCGAAAATTCCCGGCGCCCCGATCCTGTTCTCCTGGCCTTCGGCCGCTTCCGTCGCCGGATATGTCGCCGACCGTGACGCCGCGCTCTCCTCGCGCAGCGAGCTCGATGGCCTCGTCACGTCGCTCTCGGCATCGGGCAGGGTGAAGCGCATCATTCTCTTCGGGCACAGCATGGGCGGCTTCCTGGTGATGGAAACGGTGCGGGAACTCAGGCTGCAGCATCGCGACGCCGTCATCGGCAAGCTGGCGGTGGTGCTCGCCGCCCCCGATATCGATGTGGATGTCTTCCGGTCTCAGCTGAAGGATATCGGGCCAATGCCGATGCCGATCTCGCTCCTGGTTTCCAAGGACGACCGGGCGCTGGTGGCCTCCAGTTTCATCGCCGGAGAGCGGCCGCGCGTCGGGCGGCTCGATATCGACGATCCCGTCATCGAGGAGGCTGCCTTGAAGGCGAGGCTCCGGGTCATCGACATCACGTCGATCAAGACATCCGACGGGCTGGGTCACGATCGCTATGCATCGCTCGCCAAGTTCGGCGCCCAGCTTGCCTCCTTCGAGAGCGGCAGGCGCTCGAGCGCCGGCGATGTCGGCGCCTTCGTTTTCGATGCTGCCGGTGCTGCGGTCGCAAGTCCGTTTCGCCTGGCCGGGCGTGTCGTTCGCTCGCAATAGGCCGGACTCTGTACATCCGGGCATTCAAGATTGCCTACAATATGACTATTAAATTGTCATATGCCTAAATGAAGAGCACACTTCCGTCCGTGGCCGAGTCGGCCACTGGGGATATGGGAGGGCATTCATGAGCATACGAAATCCGTCTCCCTCGTTATATAACGAGGATCTTGCACCCGCCGAAGAACGCAAATGGGGTGCATTCAGCATCTTCAACGTCTGGACGTCGGACGTTCACAGCCTATGGGGCTATTATCTGGCGGCGAGCCTGTTCCTGCTCTGCGGCAGCTTCGTGAATTTCGTCATCGCCATCGGCATCGGCTCCCTCGTCATCTTCGTCCTGATGAGCCTGGTCGGCAATGCCGGCGTGCGCACGGGCGTCCCCTTTCCGGTGCTGGCACGCGCCTCCTTCGGCACCTTCGGCGCCAACGTTCCGGCCCTGGTCCGGGCAGTGGTCGCCTGCTTCTGGTACGGCGCGCAGACCGCCGCCGCATCCGGCGCCATCGTCGCCCTGCTGATCCGCAACGAGAGCCTGCTCGCCTTTCACCAGAACAGCCACATGCTCGGCCATTCGACGCTGGAGCTGATCTGCTACGTCATCGTCTGGGCACTGCAGCTGCTGATCATCCAGCGCGGCATGGAAACGGTCCGCAAGTTCCAGGATTGGGCGGGGCCGGCCGTCTGGATCATGATGCTGATCCTCGCAGTCTACCTGGTCGTTAAATCAGGCACTTTCTCTTTCGGTTCGGAAATCCCGCGTGACGTCCTGATCGAAAAAACCAAGGATGCCGGCGTACCGGGCGAACCCGGCTCGATCGCAGCGCTTGCCGCCGTCGCCGCCACCTGGATCACTTACTTCGCTGCGCTCTACCTGAACTTCTGCGATTTCTCTCGTTACGCGACGAGCGAAAAAGCGCTCAGAAAAGGCAATCTCTGGGGCCTGCCGATCAATCTTCTGGCCTTCTGCCTCGTTGCAGGTGTCACGACCACGGCTGCCTTCACCGTTTACGGCGAGGTGCTGCTGCATCCGGAAATGATCTCGGCGAAATTCGATAGCTGGTTCCTGGCGCTGCTTGCCGCACTGACATTCGCGGTCGCCACGCTCGGCATCAACGTCGTGGCGAACTTCGTCTCGCCCGCCTTCGACTTCGCCAACGTCTTCCCGCGCCAGATCAACTTCAAGCGCGGCGGATATATCGCCGCGCTGATCGCTCTCGTGCTCTATCCGTTTGCGCCCTGGGAAACGGGTGCGGCGCATTTCGTCAACTTCATCGGTTCGACGATGGGGCCGATCTTCGGCATCATGATGGTGGACTATTACCTCATCAGGAAGAGCCAGCTGAACGTCGAGGCGCTCTATTACGAGAATGGCGAGTTCCGCTTCCAGAACGGATGGCACGGCAATGCCTTCATCGCATTCGCGGTGGGCGCGCTCTTCTCCTCGATCCTGCCGACCTTCACCTCGATCCTGCCGGACTGGTGGGGCACCTACGGCTGGTTCTTCGGCGTTGCCATCGGTGGAGCGATCTATTTCGTGCTGAGAATGGGCGCCCGGCGCAATCCAGCCTTCGCGTCCTGACAAACGCGAAGGCCCGGCATGACCGACGACTGCCCCTCCCCACTTGTGACCCTGGTGGGGAGGGATCTTGGGCTCGGTACGAGCCCGTCGAAGAGTCTTACCCCTGCGCCGGCCCGTAGAGGCCGAGCTGCTCGAGAAGCGCGCGCTGCCGGTCGGCATTTTCGACCAGCAGGCTGGTATAACGCTCGACGATCCGGTCGCGGTGATCCTGGTCGGAAACGGCCGAGAGCGCACCGGTGATCGCCGCGATCTTTTCTGAAGTCTGGCGCAGTTCTTCCAGAAGCTCCGACTTGCGGCCGGCTTCCGCGACCACCTGCTTCGTCACCTTGCCGATGCCGGCCGGCGTGCGGCTGCCGCCGGACACGTAGCCTTCCGGCAGGTCGCCCTTGAGATTGACGACCGACTTGAGGCGGATGACGTCGAAGATCTGGTCGACCGCCTGCCTGGCGCCGGTCACCCGCGAGGGGTGGTCGGTGTCGGCGGCGGCATGCGGCAGGAGTTCCAGCTTGCCCTTGTGGCGCGCTTCGAGCGGCAGGTAAGGCAGCATCGGCCCGCTGAGTGCACCGGTCGCGGCATCCCTGAAGAGATCGGCGTCGATCGCGGCATGGGCGATCTTGCCGGAGGCAAGCGCTGCATCGAGCGCATCGGCATCGACGACTTCGCCGCGGTCGTAATTGACCAGCACCGCGCCGTCCTTCATGGCGCCGAGCACCTTCGCATCGACGGTCCCGGCATTGGAGTAGGTGCCCGTCGATGCGTCCAGGCGGCCGAGGCCGATATGGACAGAGAGAACGTCGGCGCCGCTAGCCGCTTCGACCGGGCTTGCGGCATAGTCGAAGCCCTCAGCCTCGATCCAGCGCTTGTGATGCTCGCGGGCATAGATCGCCACCTTCATGCCGAAGGCCTTGGCGAGCTTGGCGACTTCGCGCCCGATATTGCCGTAGCCGAGAACGGCAAGCTTGCGGCCCTCGAGCTTCGCCGTCGGAAAATCCTTCAGCTGGCGGCCGGTATCGAAATCGCCGCCGGCGACCATCCAGTGAAGCCGGTCGACCGGCAAGTCGGGCACGACCTTCAGGATCGCTTTCACAGCCATCTGGGCGGTCGCGCGGCTGTTGATGCCGGGCGTGTTCATCAGGGGCGCATCGCCACCCTCGCCATTGCCGCCGCCCCAGGAGGCCGAGCCCATATTGCCGGTGCCGGCGCCGATGCGCACGCCGCCGAGCGGGAAGACCGAGCCCTTCGGAATGAAGGTCGCCGCCGCAATCAGCGCGTCATACTGGCCCTTGTCGGTCTGCGGCAGGATCTCCGCCTCGGTGCTGAGGTTCGGCTGATAGAAGAAATGGATGCGGCCCTTTTCGAGCGCCGAACGATCACCGAGCGGGCCGAGATGGAAGCTGCCGCCCTTCTCCTCGATATAGGCCTTGACCTCGCTATAGTCGGGCTCGCCGTCGGCGCCGAAGCGCAGGCCCACCAGATCGGCGATCAGCACCGTATAGGCGCGGTTCGGGTCGTCCTTGCGCACGGCGCCATCGGCCTTGACGGGGGCCTCGAAGGTCACGCCCTGTTTTGCGAGCTCCTCTTCGAGCACGACGATCTTGGCGCGCAGATAAGCATATTGCAGGTTTTCCAGGAGTGCCACGACATCTTCGGGCTCGCGGATGCCGCCGACCCAGGCGCGGTAGTCGCCGGGAGTGCCGGGGAAGGCGTTGACATAGCGGGCCGCATCGAGGCCGGGCTCGTATTCGCCATTCGGATGGGTGATGCCCTCATAACCGAGCAACTGCTTGGAACGGGCGATGATGCGGGCGTGGATGCCGGCATCGGTGATGCCGTCGTCCTCGACCTTCAGCAGCGTCACGGCGGCGCCACGGCGCTCGGCATCGGTGACGGTCAGCGACAGCAGCGGATGCGACTTGACCCATTCGTCGATCACGGCGCGGTTGGCGGCGGAGCGGCGGTTGAGATCGACGACGGAGCCGACCCGGGCTTCCGACTGCAGCAGGCCGAAGGTGGTCTCGGCAAAGGCGAGCGCGCTGTAGGTGTTGATGACGCCGCCGAGCATGCGGTCTTCGCCGGCATCGTAGAACGGACCGGCATCGACCGAGCGCTTGGCCGAAAACGGCTGCCGCGGATCGATCGGCGGGGCGATCTTCAGCTGGCGCGGGATCGCCCAGGCCGGATCCTGCTGGTTCTTCTCGATCAGCGTCAAGGCATGCGGCGTGAAGGAGGCGACGAAATAGCCTGAAATGCCGCCGATCGCCTTCTGGAACGGCATGAACAGGCAGCACTTCGCCATCACGGCGCTGACCAGTTCAGGTTCCCACGGCATGGCGCCGAGCATCGAGGTGGCGTCGAACACGGCATGGCGGTTTGCCGGATTGCCGTCGAGCCAGTTCAGGAGTTCGTGGATCTCGGCGCTGGTATAGGCATTGGCCCCCGTCGTCTCGTGGCCGACGCCGACGAAGATCGACACGCCGAGGCTGGACAGTTCGGCCGCCGTCGGGATCACGCCCTCGGAGGCGGCGAAATGGATGCGGCTCTCGCAGCCCTTTTCGGCGAAGCGTTGCATCTCGATCAGCTGGGTCGCCCACGACTGGCGGAAGAAGCCGGCCGCCTTGGACGGATCGCTCTCCGGCCGCGGCGTATCGACATAGACGCGCTGGCCGGCGTCGTTGGCATTCATCAGGTGCTGGATGCAGACGGTGAAACCGCTATGGCCGCCGCCGAGACCGACCGCCATGCGGTTCTCCTTCGGGAAGCCGAAATAACGATGGATCGCCCGCATCATGTCGGTCAGGATCTTGTCGGCCGGATAGCCGCGATGCATGCTGCGGGAAATCTCGGCCGTGGTGAAGCCGCCGATATCGTTGCCCCGGTCGTCGAACTTGCGATAGGTCTTCTCGATCCAGGCGTCGAAGGCGATGCGCCGCAGGCGGCTATCCACTTCGTCGGTCGTCGCATCGGTGATCGGCCCGACGCCGAAGAACGGGTTGGACGGCAGTTTCGGCGCGCCCGACGCGGTCTGTCGAAGGGCGTTCAATCGCTGTTCCTGCATCTGCGCGATATCTGTCATAGCCTGCCTGTCTGTTTGCGGAGCTGAAATCGCTTTTATGGTGAAGCGAGTGCTCCGGCGAGACAACCTCATATGCGCCGAACGACAGGCGAAACGCGCCATCGGTGTTCGTGATGGCGCGATTGGCAGCGGCCGGACGCGTCCTATCGTCCGGCAGAATGTGCGACGAGCTTGTCCCGGGGGACCGGGGGAGGTGTCCCTCAGCCGCGTGCGGCAACCGCATGGATGGCGGCGCGAGCCGCCGGCTGCGCCATCGATCGCGCCGAGGCACGAAGCGCTGCCGATTGGCCGGAAGCGGCATCGTCAAGGCGGAACTGGCTGACGAGTTCGCGAAGCTTCTGGGCTTCCTGGGCCAGCGAGTCCGATGCCGCCGTCGATTGCTGCACCATGTGCGCGTTCTGCTGCGTGGTCTGGTCCATCCGGTTGACCGCGCCGTTGACTTCGCTGAGGCCGATCGACTGTTCCTTCGCCGAGGTTGCGATCGAATCCATGTGCTGATTGATCTCGGTGATGAAGCCGCCGATGGTCTTCAGCGCCTGGCCGGTATCGCGCACCAGCTTGACGCCGCCTTCCACTTCTTTCGAAGAATTCTGGATCAGGCTCTTGATTTCCTTGGCAGCGCTTGCCGAGCGCTGGGCAAGTTCGCGCACTTCCTGGGCGACCACCGCAAAGCCCTTGCCGGCCTCGCCGGCCCTGGCCGCTTCCACGCCGGCATTGAGCGCGAGAAGGTTGGTCTGGAACGCGATCTCATCGATGACGCTGATGATGTTGGAAATCTGCTGCGACGAGGTCTCGATGCGCTCCATCGCCTCTTCGGCATGGGACACGACGTCGGCGGAGCTGACGGCGCTGCGGTTTGCCTCGGTGGCGACCTTGCGCGTCTCCTCGGTCCGCTTGGTGGAGTTCGATACGTTGGCGGTGATCTCTTCCAGGGCGGCGGCCGTTTCCTCCAGCGAAGCGGCCTGCTGCTCAGTGCGCCTGGAAAGGTCGCTCGCGCCCGAGGAGATTTCCCGCGTGCCCTCGTCGATCGTGCCGATGCTCTCGGAAATCGCTCTCAGCGTCGCGCCGAGCTGGGTGACGGACTGGTTGAAGTCATGGCGCAATGCCTCGAAATCGGGGGCGAAGGCCTCGTTGAGCTGGAAGGCGAGGTCGCCCCCGGCGAGCCGCTTCAAGCCGCCGGCAAGGCCTGACGTGGCGATGCGCAGCCGCTCCGAGGCTTCGGCTTCCGCTTGCGCTTGGGCGGCAAGGCGGTCGGCCTCTGCCCGGTTGCGATTTTCCTCTGCTTCCATCGCCATGCGCTTGTTGGTGATTGCAGCCTGGCGGAAGATCTCCACCGCTCCCGCCATCGAGCCGATTTCGTCTGCACGGTCGGAGAAGGGAATTTCCGCGCCGGTGTCTCCCTCGGCGAGCCGCCGCATTGCCGCGGTGATACCGGTAATCGGATTGGCGATGCCCTTCAGCACGAAGACGACGGCGCCGAGAACGAGCAGTCCGGCAAAGCCGATTGCGGCAAGCAGATAGAATTCGATCGAGGCGAAGGTCGTCTTGCTGAGCTCCGCGGCCTCCCTGCTGCCCTCCACGTCAAGTGCGACCAGGGCTGTCGTGGCTTCCTTGAGCGTGTCCGAATAGGAGCGCATATCGGCGCCCAGATATTGTCCCGCTTCCTCGGTCTTGTTGGCACGGGACAGAGCGAGCAACTGGGCGCTGCTGGCGATGTAGCCGCCGACGCTCTCTTTTATCGATTTGATCAAATCACGCTCGTGGTCGGAAACGGCCAGCGAGAGATAGGTATCCACCGATTTGCGGACCTTGTCTTCGGCGGCTGTAATGGCCTCTTCCCGGGTTTTCTTTTCCGCTTCCGATTGCGCGATGATGTGATCGCGATAGGCGAGGCGCAAATTGGTCATATCGAGGTTGATCGCCTGCGATGCCTGCACGCTCGGCAGCCAGTGGTTTGCGATTTCTTCCGTCGAGCCGTTCGTCTTTCGGAGCCCGTCGACCGCGAGATAGGCGACGAGGCCGAAGAGAATAGCGATGCCGCTGAAAATCAACAGCAAACTGGACTTGATGTTTGGACGGTGCATGAAAAGCCCTCAATCGAGCGCCGGCGGCAGACCGGGCTGGCCAAGGTATTTTGTAGCGAAAAAAATTTAACGATTTGTTCCGTGGGTAAAGGCGCGTTTACCAAATCCGCCAAAAGCCGCCCTTGTTTTCGGGCCGCCAATCCCGCTGATACGGAAAAATGCCTATTGGTCGCGTTGCCGCGACGACAGGAGCCAGACATGATGAAGCGCATATTCTCCACTCTTCTCGCACTGGTCATTCCGGTGCAGGCCGCCGTTTCTCAAACCCCCGATGAGGCGCAGGCGCGCAAGGCCCGGTCTGTCGCCTTGCTTCAATCGGAAGGCGTTCCAACCATCGATCACCTGCCGACGATCGAGCCCGAGCGCGCGAGTACACGGCGGAATACCAAGGCGGTGGTTCAGCGCGCCATCGCGCTGGCGATCGTCGCCGTGAAAGGCGAGACCGGCGACCATACGATGGGCCAGGCCCTCATCCGGCAGTTCGACGCCGCGAGTTTCTTCACTCCGGACGAGCGCGCCTTCATGGACGACCCCGATCCTTCCGATCAGGACCGGACCAATTTCACCTGGCGTTACGAAGGCGCATACGTCATGCTGTGGGCGCTCGGCATCACGCCGGAGCTCGAACGACCCGACCATATCTGCGACGTGCCGTTCATCGCCAACACGCTGCGCGAACTGGGTACGGACGGCTTGATGCGCCGCGCCAAGCTGCGCCCGCAGGCCGAACTGCTCGACGCCGCCGACCTGATCTACCGCTACGATTGGGCCGCCGTGAACGCCAGGCTGAAGGGCGAAGAGCCGCCCGCCGGATTGGACAAAGGCGTGGTCTTTGAACGCCACTACGCTCTCAACTGGCTGATCGGCTACATGGATCAGGACTGGGACGATATTTCCACGGATACGTGATGACGGGTCTGCTCGCTCGGTATGCAGGCCTATCGCATGTATTGCGTTTCGCGTTACATTGCTATATCACTGCTTCATTAACCTCATGAGGAAATCATGACAAACGCTGCTCCCCGTAAGGAAATACCGATATCGATGCGTTTTCGCGACGATGATCTGGCAATCATTGATCGCGGTGCCGCGCTTACTGGCCTTTCCCGCACTGAGTTTATGCGGCGCGCTGCCCTGCATGAGGCGCAGACAGCGATCCTGAATGAAAGTGTCATCCGTCTCTCTCCCGATGCCTTTGATGCCTTTGTCGCTGCGATCGAGGCTGCGCCCACCGCGCCACCTCCGAAGGTGGCAGAACGCTTGCAGCGCAAGACGCCATGGGAAAACTGATCGGTGGCCCTGTCGAATGTCGAACTTCTCGATGGGCGTCACAGGCTTGAGGGGTTCACCTGCGGCAAGCCGCCTTTGGATTTCTGGCTGCAGAATTTTGCCGGCTCGAACCAGCAGCGTGGATTTACCCGCACGTTCGTCGTTTGCGACGGCGACAAAGTGGTTGGCTACTACGGTCTCGCGCCGACCGTCATCGAACCTAATGCCGTATCGCGCAGAATTAGAACCGGGCGCCCGCCTGATCCGATCCCCTGCCTGTTGATCGGGCAACTGGCCGTTGATAACCGCTATAAAGGTAAAGGCATCGGATCGGCGCTCGTGAAGGACGCCTTTCTTCGCTGTATTGCCGGCGCCGATATCGTCGGTGGGCGCGCCGTCATCGTTCGGGCTATCGATGAAGAGGCCGAGCAGTTTTGGCAAAGCTGGGCTTTCATACCATCGCATAATAATTCCTCGATCCTCGTTCGCTCCCTGGAAGATATCCGCGCGTGGCTCTCAGGTCCTGGCGGATAGCGAGCCGCGTCGTCCTTTCGACGTCAGGCGTTCGATTGCCGGGCAGAGGGCAGGCCGGCACCGCACCGAGACGGATGCATGTTTTGCGAAATGGCATTATGATCGGCTTAACGCCTGGCCGGCGTTGGGTGCGGATGCATGGTCCGCGGGAGTGGGAGGACGGCAGGATTGGAACGGCTGAAGGATCTGGAGAATGTTTCCGCGCCCGCCGGCAGCGGTTCGGCATCGCAGCCGCATGAGCGGCGCGGTGTCGTCGCCGCCGCCGTCTACCAGCATGGGCAGCGCATTCGCGACATCAGGATCGAGGAGGCGGGCGAATGGCGAAACCGCGAGAATGCCATCGTCTGGATCGGCCTGCACGAGCCGGATGAAGTGCTGCTGCATCAGATCCAGGCGGAGTTCAATCTCCATCCGCTGGCGATCGAGGATGCGGCGCAGCCGCACCAGCGGCCGAAGCTGGAGATCTATGGGGAGGCGATGTTCATCGTCGCCCGCACCGCCCATATGAAGGATGGCGAGATCATCTTCGGCGAAACGCATCTGTTCGTCGGCCGCGGTTATGTCGTCTCCGTTCGCCACGGAGAATCCTCTTCCTATCTGGCAGTCAGGCAGCGCTGCGAGGCGACGCCCGCCGCTCTTGCGCACGGGGAGAACTACATCCTCTATTCGATCCTCGATTTCATCGTCGACAACTACATGCCTGTCATCGAGGTGGTGCAGGAAGAGGTCGAGAAGCTTGAGGATCTGGTGCTGCGCGAACAGCTGGGCAAGTCCGATATCGAGCGGCTTTATCTGCTGCGCCGCAAGCTGTTGCGGCTGCGCAATGCCGTGGTGCCGCTCGTCGACGTCTGCCGGCGCTACGAACATATCGATCTGCCCGGGATGGATCCGACGCTGCAGTCGCTGTTTCGCGATGTGACCGATCACGTGCGCCGGGTTCAGGAAGATATCGACGCGCTGCGCGAAGTGCTCGCCTTCGCCTTCGAGGCGAGTGTCATGATCGGCCAGACGGAGCAGACGGCGATCGCCCGCAAGCTTGCCGCCTGGGCAGCGATCCTCGCCGTTCCCACCGCCATTGCCGGCATCTACGGCATGAATTTCGACGATATGCCGGAGCTGAAATTCCAGTACGGTTATTTCGTCGTGCTCGGCATCATCGGTGTCCTTTGCCTCGGCCTTTTCACCTTCTTCCGCCGGCGGAAGTGGCTTTAGTCAGGAGAGCGCCTTCAGTAGCGGATCCCGGTGCATGCCGACATAGCCGATGTCGTTCAGATATAGGCGTGCGTCTCCCGCCGAGACATCCTCGACGAAGGTCTCGTCTCCGGCTGCTGCACTTGCCAGCATGAAGGCGACGAGGGCTTGAAGCCGCCTGCAGATCATCTCGGGAAGCTGGCGCCGTTCTTCGGCCGTCGCTCCATAAGCGGTGCAGAAGATTTCCGTCCGCCGCAGCTGCTCGTCGAGATCGAAGGTGACAGCCGGATTGGCGGGATCGGAGAGGGGCGCCCAGCGATAAACCGCATAGGCGAGATCCCACAGGCGCGGCGCGGGATGAGCGGTGTCGAAGTCGATGATCCCGACAGCCTCGTGATCTATCGTGGCGACGTTATAGGGCGCAAAGTCCGCGTGGCAGACGATCTCCCGCGGCTCCTGCGGCGGCAGCATCCATGTTTTGATCTCACCATCCGCTTCCAGAAAGCCTTCGGAGGCCGAGTGAAAATCGCGCAGAAGCCTCGCTGCCGAGATCAGCATGCGATCCGATCCGACGAAGGGATCGCCGAGGTTTTCGCAGACGCGCCCGGCGACGTAGCCGACGACCTCCTGTCCTTCGGCCGATATTGCGATGGGCTCCGGTGCGGCGCGGAAGCCTCTACCACGAAGATGCTGCAAAAAGCGATGCACCGTCGGCGTCCAAGCGCCCGATGGTCTGATCACGCTGTTGCCGTCGCGCCAGATCTGCCCGGTTCGCCCGCCCTCCAACTGTTTCACGTCATGCCTCCCCAGTGCGACAGCTCTATGCGGATTTCAGCTTTTCGCCATGCGCCTCAACCGTGGCGCCCAGATTTGTCTCATGGCAGTTCCGGTAGAACGCCAATGTATCCGAAGGCATGTCTTCGGGAATGGCAATGAAGTCTTCGAGCCTGAACCCGCTTGCACTGCCGAGGTGCGGGTCCGTAAGCCGGCTCTCGCTCAAATGACCGACGCGATAGGCCAGAGCTTCGAAATAGGCGAGGTTTTCAACGACCGTCGAAGGAGAGCACGTCCTGCCATGTGCAGGGATGACCAGCTTCGCATCAAGGTCGCGGATACGCTCCAGCGAGGAGCGGATCAGGCGAAGATCATCCGCACTTCTGCTCCAGACCTCAGGAACGGGATATTCGACGGCGTCGACGGCGAGGCAGACGCGCAGTTCCGGAATCCAGACGGAGAGATGGTCGGGCGTGTGCCCCGGCGTATGAATGAGTTCGAGCGTCAGATCGCCGCCGTTCAGAACCATCGAGCCAAAGAAGGTGATGTCGGGGCCGATAAGCTCCACACCGCGAAACCGCGCTTCCTCGCCCGCCTTGTCCCGCAGGATCTGCCGTGTCGCGGGATCGCGCAGGCGGTCGAGGGCCGCGGCATGCGCAATGATCGGAGCACGCCCTGCAATGGCGGCATTTCCCCAGAAATGATCCCAATCCATATGAGAGTTCACGACGATCAGCGGGCGATCCTCTGCCTTTCCCTCCAGCAGATCCAAGGCTGTCCGGCATAGCTCGGGCGTGCCGAGCGTATCGATCAGCACGTTGAACCTTTCGGTCCTGACAAACACGGCATCCACTTCGTCTCCCGCCCTGACGATCACGATCCGTTCGTCGAGTCCGGGATAGGAGCACAATTCTATCGATGGATTCACGTCCGGTGGCCTTTGCATAATTGCGAGAATTTCATCAATATCTCAAATTTCAGTCTGCTTCCTCTACGGACGGGCAGGTTTCCGCTCCGCCGGTACATGCACATCCCACCGCCTCATCGACGCTCCAGGAGGCGAGGCACGCGACGCAGACCGGCAGGGTCGTTATGAAGAATATCGGTCGAAGCATTGCCGGCTCTCCAGCGCTCGAAAATTCCGGATCGGAAGAGTCAGAGGATCTTTTATCGTATGGCGAGAATATCGCTACCGGCAAATCAGGCGGCATCAGTGCGGTTGAGCAGGCTCGCGCTAGATGCTGCCCGCGATGCCCATGCAGCCGTGAATTGACGGGTTGAGTGGAACAACCTCCGCCAAAGGAAGTTTGCCTGAAAAGCAAACTCGAGGCGGCGGCCGATGTTATTATCTGCGAAGCAGGGTGCGGTGAGCACCCCACCCAGGATCTATTATGTCAATCCGCTGCTTCTCCAGGGCATCGATGCATGGCGCGAGGTATTCGACCATGCCGCCGATACCGGTTTCGACCATGTGCTGACGGCGCCCCTGTTCGACCGGGGTAGGGAATGCAGCATCTTTTCCTCTCAAGACTTCGATCGCCTCGATCCTGAACTGCAGCTCGGAAGCCCAGTTGCGGATGGCGTGTCGCGCCTGGCGGAGGCTGCCGGCAAGAGCGGTGTCGGCTTGATGGTGGATTTGATGGTCAACGGGAAAGCGCGGGACCCACAAGCGGGCTATCGTCCCGTCGATCCCCGGCGTTCGCCGCTCGACCCGCCGGAGCCGACGACAGCGGTGGGGGCGGAACAGCAGTCGCAGCTGCTGGCGGAATGGGCCGAACGGCTGCAGCGTCTTTCCGAGGCCGGCCTCTCCGGATACCGTGTGCTCGGGATCGACCGGACGGCACCGGGTTTTTTTAAATCGCTGATCGCGGGTGTACGTGAAAAGGCGGAAGCGCAATTCTTCGCCTGGACGCCCGGCACCGATTTTGCGGTGAGAAGCGCGATCGCCGATGCAGGTTTCACCGGATGTTTTTCATCAATGGCCTGGTGGGATCTCGACGAGAGATGGTTCGTCGAGGAGCATCGCGTTCAGGAGCCGCTCGGCTGGCAGGTCGCGTTCCCTGAGCCGCCATTTGCCAGGCGCATCGCGCATGGCACCGAGAGCCGCGAAATCCTCGAGCGCCGCGCCGTCAGGGCGCTGCACCTTGCCGCCTCGCTCGGCGGTGGCCTGATGGTTCCCATGGGCTTCGAATATGGCGCGGCGACACCGCTTGATCCGACCCATGGCGATGGCTCGAGCTTGCGCAAGCTTCGTCATGATCTCACCTTCGATATCTCCTCCGAAATCCGCCTCGCCAATACAGAGATCGGCAAGGCCGGCCATGCGCGCGCGCCGTCGCTTCGCCTGATCCGCAACGCCAGCGGGCCGGTTTCGGCGCTTGTGCAATCCGAGGTGCGGGATCTTCGCAGCGCCTCCGATGTGCGCTTCATCCTGCTGAACAGAGACCTCAGGCGAAGCGCGCCGGCACCGGTAACGGCGCTTCGCGAAGCGGCCTCCGGTTTTCTTCCCATCGCCGATGGCGCGGCCCTGCGTCTGCGGGCAGGGGAGACCCGGGTGATCGAAGCCAAGGCGCCGGAGCCGATCATCTCAAGACCCGCCCTCGACATCGAGCAGGCGACGGCATCGGCGCGGCTTGCCATCGAAAACATCACGCCGCGGGTCGATGACGGGCGCTTTCCCGTCAAGCGCGTGGCCGGGGAAACCGTCACTGTCGAGGCGGATATATTTGCCGACGGTCACGATCCGCTCGCAGCCGTCCTGCTCTGGCGGCCGCATAATGCCATGGCGGAGTGGAACGAGACGCCGATGCAACTGGTCGAGAATGACCGCTGGCGTGCGGAATTCCTGCTGGAGCGCATAGGGCGCTACGAATTCGCCGTCGAGGCATGGAAAAACCCGTTCGCGATCTTCCGTTACGAACTGACCAAGAAGAACGATGCGAGGCTGGACCTGAAGCTGGAGCTTCAGGAGGGATTGAACCTCGTTCGCGCCGCCAAAGCCGAAGCGCCGGCGGCGCTCAGCGCCGGTCTGCAGGCTCTGATCGACAACCTCGAAAAAGCTTCCGATCCCGAGCGCACGGCGATCCTGCTCGATCCCGAAACATCGGAGCTGATGAACAGGGCTGACAGGCGGCCGTTTCGGCTTCGCTCGATGACAAGCGCCGTCGATGCCGAACGCAAGGAAGCGGCCTTCGCGAGCTGGTATCAGATCTTCCCGCGCTCGCAGAGCGGCGATCCGAACCGCCACGGCACTTTCGACGACGTCATTCCGAGGCTGGCCGATATTCGCGGCATGGGCTTCGACGTGCTCTATTTCCCGCCCATTCATCCGATTGGCTCGACCAATCGCAAGGGGCGCAACAACAGCCTGAAGGCCGCTCCCGGCGATCCCGGAAGCCCCTATGCCATCGGCTCTGAAGATGGCGGCCATGATGCCATCCATCCCGAACTCGGCGATTTCGAGGATTTCGGCCGGCTGGTCGAGGAGGCGGGCCGGCATGGGCTGGAGATCGCTCTCGACCTCGCCATCCAGGCCTCGCCCGACCACCCCTGGCTGAAAGAGCATCCCGGCTGGTTCGACTGGCGGCCCGACGGCACGATCAAATATGCCGAGAACCCGCCGAAGAAATATGAGGACATCGTCAATGTCGATTTCTACACGAAGGACGCCGTGCCTTCCCTGTGGGTGGAACTGAGGGATATCGTCCAGCTCTGGGTTGATCAGGGCGTCAAGCTGTTTCGCGTCGACAATCCGCACACCAAGCCCTTCCCGTTCTGGGAATGGCTGATCGGCGATATCAGGGCGCGCCATCCCGACGTCGTCTTCCTCTCGGAAGCCTTCACCAAGCCGAAGGTCATGTACCGGCTGGCAAAGATCGGTTTCTCCCAATCCTACACCTACTTCACCTGGCGCAACGCCAAGTGGGAGCTCGAGCAATATATGCGGGAGCTGACCGAAACGGCGCCGAAGGAGTTCTTCCGTCCGCATTTCTTCGTCAACACCCACGACATCAATCCGGATTTTCTGCAGAACGCGCCGCGCCCGGCCTTCCTCATCCGCGCAGCGCTCGCCGCCACGCTTTCGGGCCTGTGGGGCGTCTATAACGGTTTCGAACTGTGCGAAGGACGTCCCGACGCCAAGCGCAAGGAATATGCCGACAGCGAGAAATACGAGATCCGCGCCTGGGATTACGACCGGCCGGGCAACATCATCGCCGAAATCCGGATGCTGAACCGCATCCGCAACGAAAACACCGCGCTGCATTCCCATCTCGGGCTGACGCTGCTCCCCGCCTGGAATGACAACATCCTGTTCTTCGAGAAGACGAGCAAAGCCCGCGACAATGTCCTGCTGATCGCGATCAACCTCGACCCCCATAATTTTCAGCAAAGCGACGTCGAGCTGCCGCTCTGGAAATGGTCGCTCGGGGATGGCGGCGCACTCGATGCGGAGGATCTGGTCGGCGGGCATCGTTTCAAATGGACTGGCAAAAGGCAGATCGTCGCGCTCAATCCGCAGGTTCTGCCCTTTGCGATCTGGCGCGTTCGCGCAGCGGAGGCATGAATGGACACGATGAACCCCGGTAACACCGAGCCGCTGCTCTGGTACAAGGATGCGATCATCTACCAGCTGCATATCAAGTCGTTCTACGACGCCAATGGCGATGGGGTCGGGGATTTCGCCGGGCTGCACCAGAAGCTCGATCACATCGCGGCCCTCGGCGTCAACGCCATCTGGCTGCTGCCGTTCTTTCCCTCGCCGCGCCGCGACGATGGCTACGACATTGCCGATTACGGCAGTGTCAGCTCTGATTATGGGACGGTGGAGGATTTCCGCGCCTTCGTCGAGGCCGCTCACCAGCGCAATATCCGCGTCATCATCGAGCTCGTCATCAATCATACTTCCGACCAGCATCCCTGGTTCCAGCGCGCTCGCCAGGCGCCGGCCGGATCGCCCGAGCGGGATTTCTATGTCTGGTCGGATACCGATCAGAAATTTCCGGAAACGCGCATCATCTTCCTCGACACGGAGAAATCGAACTGGACATGGGATGCGGTGGCCGGCGCCTATTACTGGCACCGCTTCTATTCCCACCAGCCGGACCTCAACTTCGACAGCCCGCTCGTCATGGAGGAACTGCTGAAGGTGATGCGCTTTTGGCTGGAAACCGGCATTGACGGTTTCCGTCTCGACGCAATCCCCTATCTCGTCGAGCGTGAGGGAACGATCAACGAAAACCTTTCCGAGACGCATGCGATCCTGAAGCGTATCCGCGCCGCCCTCGACGCCACCCATCCCGGCGTCATGCTGCTGGCCGAGGCCAATCAATGGCCGGAGGACACGCGCGAGTATTTCGGCGACGGCGACGAATGCCATATGGCGTTCCACTTCCCGCTGATGCCGCGCATGTACATGGCGATAGCCAAGGAGGACCGGTTCCCGATCACCGACATCCTGCGCCAGACGCCCGAAATTCCGGAGAACTGCCAGTGGGCGATCTTCCTGCGCAACCACGACGAGCTGACGCTCGAAATGGTCACCGACGCCGAGCGCGACTATCTATGGGAGACCTATGCTTCCGACAAACGTGCCCGCATCAATCTCGGCATCCGGCGGCGGCTGGCGCCGCTGATGGAGCGCGACCGCCGGCGCATCGAGCTGATGAACGCCCTGCTTCTGTCGATGCCGGGAACGCCTGTGATCTATTATGGCGACGAGATCGGCATGGGCGACAACATCTATCTCGGCGACCGCGACGGGGTGCGCACACCGATGCAATGGTCGCCCGACCGAAACGGCGGCTTCTCCCGCACGGATCCGGCGCGCCTCGTCCTGCCGCTGATCGCCGATCCGCTCTATGGTTTCGAGGCGGTCAATGTCGAAGCGCAGAGCACTGACGCGCATTCGCTGCTCAACTGGACGCGCAAGATGCTGGCGCTGCGCGGCCGGCACCCGGCCTTTGGGCGCGGCTCTCTGCGTTTCCTCTCGCCCGAGAACCGCAAGATCCTCGCCTATCTCAGGGAATATGAAGGCGAGACGCTGATGTGCGTCGCCAACCTCTCGCGGCTGCCCCAGGCGGTCGAGCTCGACCTCTCGGCCTTCGAGGGCCGGGTGCCGATCGAGCTGACCGGCATGTCGCCTTTTCCGCCGATCGGGCAGTTGACCTATCTCCTGACAATGCCGCCTTACGGTTTCTTCTGGTTCCAGCTGGAGGCAGATGCCGATCCGCCGGCATGGCGCACGGCGCCGCCCGAACAGTTGCCCGACCTCATGACGATGGTCATTCGCCGCGGCCTGCTCGATCTTGTCGATGAGCCCGCGCATGCGCGCGTGCTGAGCAACGAAATCCTGCCCGCCTATCTCGCCAGACGGCGGTGGTTCGGGGCGAAGGACCAGCCGCTGCAGGCGGCGCGGCTGATCTCGGCAACGCCGATCCCCTTTGTCGACGGTGTCGTTCTCGGCGAATTGGAGGTGGTGCTGCCTGATCATACCGAATCCTATCAGTTGCCGTTGACGGTTGCCTGGGACGATGCCCAGCCCTCGGCGCTCACGCAGCAGCTTGCGCTCGGGCGGGTTCGTCAGGGCAGGCGGGTCGGTTTCCTGACGGATGGATTTGCCGTGGAGCCGATGGCGCGCGGCATCCTGCGCGGGCTGGCCGACCGCTCGCGCATCACGGGGCGCACCGGCACGCTGGAATTTCTCGGCACCGAAAGGCTCGACCGGCTTGATGTCACCGACCATATGCCGGTCCACTGGCTCTCGGCGGAGCAATCCAACAGTTCGTTGATCGTCGGCGATGTCGCCATGATCAAGCTGATCCGGCACATCTTTCCCGGCATCCACCCGGAGGTGGAGATGACGCGGTTCTTGACTCGTGCCGGCTATGACCATACCGCGCCGCTGCTCGGCGAAGTCGCACATACCGATTCCAGCGGTCGCCGCTCGACCCTGATCATCGTCCAGGGCGCGATCCGCAACCAGGGCGACGCCTGGAACTGGATGCTGAACAATCTGCGCCGCGCAGCCGATGAACTGGTGCTGGCCGACCCGGCGGTCGAGCCCGGCGACGATGTCTTCCGATCGCTGATCAGCTTCGTCGCGATGGTCGGCATGCGATTGGGCGAATTGCATGTGGTGCTTGCCGGAGAGAACGCCGACGCGGCTTTCAGCCCTGTTGTTGCCGGCGACGACGAGGTGGAGGCGATCAAGAAGGCCGTGGCGGGCGAGGTCGCCTTTGCCATGTCGAAGCTTGCCGAACGCGAGGAAAATGCCGATCCCGCCGTCGATCTGCTCGCCGCCCCGCTTGTCGAGCGCCGCTCCGAACTCGTCGAGCTTGGCGCGAGCCTAGCCGAGAGCGCCCGCGGCACGCTGATGACGCGCACGCATGGCGATTTCCATCTCGGCCAGATCCTGGTCAGCGAGGGCGATGCCGTCATCATCGACTTCGAAGGCGAGCCCGCGAAAAACCTCGCCGAACGCCGGGCCAAGACGGTTCCACTTCGCGATGTCGCCGGGCTGCTTCGCTCGCTCAGTTATCTCGTCGCCACCGCCCAGCTCGATAATGACGCGGTGACGGAACATGAGAACGAGGTGCGCCGCGATGCCATCGCCCGGTTCGGGCGCAATGCCGAGGCGGCCTTCCTCGATGCCTATTGGCAGGCCGTCTCCGCCTCCAAGGCGCTTGTCATGCCGGCCGAACAACGCAGGCGGGTGCTCGATGCCTTTCTTCTGGAAAAGGCCGCCTATGAAGTCGCCTATGAAGCCCGCAACAGGCCCAAGTGGCTGCCGATCCCGCTCGCCGGCCTTACCGAAATCGTATCGCGCTTAGCGGGGGTCAATGCATGAATGTTGAACGCTCGGAACTTCTCGCCGGCATCGGCCACGATGCGCTCTGGGCCTTGATCGAAGGGCGCCATGGCGATCCCTTCTCGATCCTCGGTCCGCACGAGAGCGGCGGCATGACGGTCGTGCGCGCCTATCTGCCCGGAGCAGAGGCGGTCGATCTCATCGAAGCATCGAGCGGCAGGGTGGTGACGCCTTTCAGTATCGCTCACCCCTCCGGCCTGTTTGCGGCGGCGACGGCTTCGAGGATGGGATACAGGCTGCGGATCCAATGGCCGGATGGCGAACAACTCACCGAAGATCCCTATAGCTTCGGTCTTCTGCTCGGAGAACTCGATCTTCATCTGATATCCGAGGGCACCCACTACAGCCTGAGCCGAACGCTCGGCGCGGTGGCGATGTCGATCGACGGCGTGGCGGGCGTTCGTTTCGCCGTCTGGGCGCCGAATGCGCGCCGCGTTTCGGTCGTCGGCGATTTCAACGCCTGGGACGGGCGGCGAAACCCGTTGCGGCTGAGGCAATCGGCCGGCGTCTGGGAGCTGTTCATTCCCCGACTGGCGCCCGGCGAAAGATACAAGTTCGAGATCGTCGACGCGCACGGGACCTGCCTGCCGCAGAAGGCCGATCCGGTGGCGCGCGCCAGCGAGGCCGCCCCGTCGACCGCCTCGATCGTCGCGTCTTCGACGCCGTTTCGATGGACCGACGATACCTGGATGAGAGGCCGGTCCCGGCAGGAAAGGCTGGAGGGCGCGATCTCAGTCTACGAGGTGCATGCCGGCTCCTGGCTGCGCGATCAGAAGGACGGTAACCGGTCGCTCGATTGGGTGGAGCTCAGCCAGCGGCTCGTTCCCTATGCGCGCGAGATGGGCTTCACCCATATCGAGCTGCTGCCGGTCATGGAGCATCCATTCGGCGGCTCCTGGGGCTACCAGCCGCTCGGCCTGTTCGCCCCGACCGGGCGCTACGGAACGCCAGAGGATTTCGCCTATTTCGTCGACCGCTGCCACGGCGCCGGCATCGGCGTCATTCTCGATTGGGTGCCGGCGCATTTCCCGACCGACGTCTGGGGTCTTGCCCGCTTCGACGGCAGCGCGCTCTACGAACACGAGGATCCGCGCGAAGGCTTTCACCGCGACTGGAACACGCTGATCTACAATCTCGGCCGCAACGAGGTGAAGGGCTTCCTGATCGCCAGCGCGCTCGAATGGCTCGAGCGCTACCATGTCGACGGCTTGCGCGTCGATGCCGTCGCCTCAATGCTCTACCGCGACTACAGCCGCAACGAGGGCGAATGGATTCCCAATCGGTATGGCGGGCGCGAGAACCTGGAGGCGGTGGAGTTCTTCAAGCACCTCAACAGTATCGTTCACGAGCGTTGCCCGCACGCCATGACCATCGCCGAGGAATCGACGGCCTGGCCGGGTGTGACCAAGCCGCCCGAGGAGGGCGGGCTCGGCTTCGATATCAAATGGAACATGGGCTGGATGCATGACAGCCTGAGCTACATCGAGAAAGATCCCGTCTATCGCAGCTATCACCACGGCACGATGACCTTCGGCATGATCTATGCCTATTCCGAACGTTTCATGCTGCCGATTTCCCACGATGAGGTGGTCTATGGCAAAGGCTCGCTGCTGACGAAAATGCCGGGCGACGAGTGGCAGAAATTCGCCAATCTGCGCAGCTATCTCGCCTTCATGTGGGGCCATCCCGGCAAGAAGCTGCTGTTCATGGGAAGCGAGATCGCCCAGCCTGGCGAATGGAACCATGATGCTTCGGTGAGCTGGGACGTGCTGGATCGGCCGGCGCATATCGGCATCCAGCGCCTGGTGAAGGATCTGAACAGCCTTTATGGCGAGGAGCCGGCGCTGCAGTTCGGCGATTTTCATCCCGAGGGCTTCGAATGGGCGGCTGCCGACGACAGCGTCAATTCCGTTCTCGGCATGCTGCGTTATGCCCCAGACCGTTCGTCCTCGGTCCTCATCGTCTCGAATTTCACGCCGGTGCCGCGCTACGGCTACAGGATCGGCGTGCCTGATGATGGTGTGTGGATCGAGCGGATAACGACGGACGCGCGCGAATATGGCGGCTCCGGGCTCGTCAACGGTGCAGTGTCGAGCGAACCCATCCCCGCCCACGGCCGGCCCGTCTCCCTCTCGCTGACGCTGCCGCCCCTGGCGACGGTCGTTCTCAAGGGACCATCGCCCTAACAGGCTTCATTCGGCGTGCGGAGCCGGATGAATGAAAGGCCAGGGGCTTGCCTCGGATCCCTTTTCGATCTGAACCTCGATGAGCACGGGCTCATTGAGCGAGAGCGCTTTCTGCAATACCTCCCTCAATTCGCCGGGGCTCGTCGCCTTAAAGGATTTGACACCGAAGCTCTCGCCGAGAGCGACGAAATCAGGATTGGTCAGTTCCGAGCCGAGATAGCGGCCTTTGTAAGTCTGCTTCTGGTCGCGCAGCACGTTGCCATAGGCTGAATTGTTGAAGACGATGGCGACGACGGCGATCTTGTGCTGGACGGCGGTGGCAAGCTCCTGAACGCCGAACATGAAGCCGCCATCGCCGGAAACGGAGATAACTGATTTATCGGGGTTGGCGACCTTTACGCCGAGCGCCGTGTTGAAGCCGAAACCGAGATTGTCCTGATAGCCGCATGTCACATATTGGCGCGGGCCATAGACCGGGAAGGCAAAGCGGGCGGTGAAGCCCATCTGGCTGATTTCCTCGACGAAGAAGCCGTCTCTCGGTAGGGCCTCGCGAATGACCTCGAGATAGGCGAGCTGCGGCTGCACCGCCTGAAAACGAGATCTCGCCTCTTCATTCAGCTCGGCGAATTCGCGCGTCCGATTCTCGCAGCGGGTGCCTGCCAGCGCAGCGGCCAGTGCTCGCGTGCCATCTCCCGCATCGGAGACGATGCCGACGTCGGGCTTGAGGCGGACCATCTCTGTGGGGTCGATATCGATGCGGATGATCTTGAGGCCTTTGGGCAGCCACTTCCACCGCATGAACTGCAATTCGAGCCGGCTGCCGATGCCGATCAGCACATCGACCTTCTTCCAATATTCATAGGCGGCGATGAAATTCAGGTAGTTCGGATGGTCGTCGGGGACGATGCCCTTGCCGGAGCGATGGGAGGTGACTGGTGCCTGCAAGAGCTCCGCAAGTGCTGCGATGTCGGCGCCGGCATCCGCGGCGCCGCCGCCGACCATGATCATCGGATTCCGAGCGCCTGAAATCAGCGCCGCCGCGGCGGCGATCTGGTCGGGATTGATGGCCGGATGAGGGGCTCTCGTGCCGAGTGGCAGGTCGGCTTCCGGACCGGATTGTCCGAACACATCCCACGGCGCTTCGACCGCTCCCGGACCCTGGCGGCCGGAGAGCATTTTGCCGACGACCTCCGATATGACGGGGCCGGTTTCGGACTGATGGTTGATGCGTTCCGCCGTCTTGGTGATCCCGCGCATGGTCGCGAGCTGGTCCGGCAGTTCGTGCAGCTGTCCTCTGCCTTGCCCGATCAGATGGGACATGATGTTGCCGGTGACGCAGAGTACCGGCGCATTGGCGCCGTAAGCGGTGCAGAGAGCCGCGCCGGAATTGAGCACGCCGGGGCCGGGCACGACGGTATAGGCGCCAATTCGGCCGGTAGACTTGGCATAGCCGTAGGCCATGTAGGCGGCGCCCTGTTCATGCCTTGTGTGGATGAAGCGGATCTTATCTGCGGCGCCGTAGAGGGCATCGTTGAAGTCATACATGTGGGCGCCCGGAATGCCGAAGACCGTGTCGATTCCATGGGCGACAAGCGAACGGGCGATCGCCTGGCCGGTCGTTTCGTTCTTGCTCATTTCAGGCAGCCTTCGGCTTGGAGTGCGGTGACGATGGCGCCGGCGTCGGCCGGCTGCATGCCGGCAAGGTTCATGCGCCCGGAATCGGCCATGTAGATGCCGTGCCTGGCGCGAAGCGCCGCTGCCGTTTCCCTTGATATGGAGAGATTGGAGAACAGGCCGCGCTGGCGGCTGATGAAGGCGAGATCGGGTGCTGCGGCGGCGAGCGCGGCACGATTGCCATTGACGCGCTCGCACATCTCTTCGAGCTCGGCACGCCACGTTGCCGACATTTCGGCGCTTTCGAGAATGGTCCGGACGATGGCCGCGCCATGATCCGGCGGCATCGACCAGTTCACCCGGGCGAGGGCGGCCATATTGCTTTCGGCTTTCCCGATGTCACCGGCATTGCGGGTCATGACATAGAGCGCGCCGACACGCTCGCGATAGAGGCCGAAATTCTTGTCGCAGGAATAGGCGACCAGTGCCTCGTCGACCGCTTCGAGGATCATGCGCGTCGGCGCGGCATCCTGTTCGAGACAGTCGCCGAGCCCCTGATAGGCAAGATCGATGAAGGGCACGAGCTTGTGGGCGACGAGCAGTTCGGCAATTCGGCGCCACTCTTCCATGGTGAAATCGATGCCGGTCGGGTTGTGACAGCAGCCGTGAAGAAGCACGACATCGCCTTTATTGGCGGAAGACAGGGCCTCGACCACGCTTTCGAATTTCACCTGCTGCGAGGCGAGATCGACGAAGGGATATTCCTTTACGGTGAGGCGCGCCGAACCGAAAATCGGCGCATGGTTGGGCCAGCTCGGCGTGCCCAGCAGAACCTTCGTTGATGGATTTGCCGCCTGGATGAGTTCAGCGCCGAGACGCAGCGCGCCGCTGCCGCCCGGCGTCTGGATGCCGACGAGACGCCCACCGAAGGCCGGCTGCCCGAAAATGATCGGCTGCAGCAGGCGAACGAACTGCAGATCGCCTTCCGGGCCGAGATATTTCTTGCTGTCCTGCGTCTCAAGAAGAAACTGCTCCGCCGCCTTCACGGCCCGCATGACCGGCGTGCGGCCCATGGCGTCACGATAGACGCCGACGCCGAGGTCGATCTTTCCGGCGCGTTCGTCGGCCTGGAAGGCTTTGATGAGGGCAAGCAGGCTGTCGGCCGGCCGGTTATTCAGTTCTTCAAACACAGGTCCACCTCCGTTTTATCAGTTGTTTGGAGATTAACTGAAGTTTCGCGGCGAATTTCTGCGATTGTCTGCCTGTTTCACCGCATCGATGCAGACATTCTGCGTCAGAGGGCTATACTATGCCGAAATTCCCCTTATCTCGGGTATTTCATGCTTGATCAGTTCGATATCAAATTGCTCGCGGCGCTTCAGCAGAACAGCGAGATGACGCAGGGCGAGCTGTCGCAGAAGGTCAATCTCTCCGCCACCCAATGCGCGCGCCGTTTGGAACGGCTGCGCAAGGAGCAATATATCCAGAGCGTCGTCGCCATCCTTAATCCCGCGAAACTGGGTTTCAGCGTCGTCGCCCATACGCTCGTCAGTCTGCGCGCGCATACGGAAGGCGGAAACGAGCGGCTCCATCGCTTCATCGAGACCGCGCCGGAGATCCTGGAATGTTATTCGCAGACCGGTGACGCCGATTTTCTGATGAAGGTGATGACGCGCGACCTCGACCATCTCAGCCAGTTTCTTGAACGAATGATCCGGGTCACCGACAATCTGGCCTCGGTCAAATCGAGCATCGTGCTCAAGACGCTCAAGAAGACGACCGCTCTGCCACTGCAAATCGTGACGTGAGCGTGTCAGCGCATGGAAGTTGCCGCGCAGGCAGAGCGACACGCATACCGAACTTGCCAAAACCTACCAAGACCCGATAGCCAAGACGTCATGATCTCTGCGTATTGATACCGGGAGAACTCTTAAATGGCATACAAGCGGCGGCTTTTTTGGCTCGCTCTGATCGTGGCTGTGCTTTCCTGGCCGGCCTGGATCGCTTGGCAGTGGCACGCCGAGCATCAGATCTACGCCGATCCGGAAGACCCCGCGCTGACCATCACACCTCAGCACATCGAGGCATTGCGGAAACTGCAGTTTGCGTGGAATACTTCGATCGAAAGCGGGGGGCCTGTCGTCAATCCAGTCGCTCCATATGGCAGCGACGATGTGGACGCTGATCTCGGCCCGATCATCGGCACGAGTGATCGAATTGCTATCGCTCGATTTCACCGCGAAGTCTCGACGCTGCTGACTTGGGCTCTTGCGAATTGCGGGCTAGCGGACGGACAATATCGCCTCGACCATCTTGATAATGCGACGATGCAACGCCGGCTTCTGAACGATCTCGCTGGATTGCCGGGCGCACGGATTGGTTCATATCTGGCAGAAATGCCACGCCTTGAGCCAGACGGCTATTTTCAATTCACCCGCCAGCATCTCCAACTCCTGCACCACCTGAGATTCGAATGGCCGGACAGCCAGATCATCTCGATCGTCGCCGGTGAAGGCTATCCGGCGCCCGTGGTCAATTTCAAGCGCCCGTTCGGCGACATGAGCGCTTTTGAAATCGATATGGCCGCGATTCTGGGCCAGCCTCGCCCCGTTCTCGACCATGTTGATCCACTACTGAATCGTTACTATTGGGAAATGTGGCCGGCGCTGCAGGTATTCGTGCAGAACGTTCGCCTGGACGCGGCAAAGTCGGCCTGCGTGGACTAGAGCACCATGCCGAAAAGTGTGAGCGGTTTTCGGACAACATCATGCTCTAACTCTTTAAATTTAGAACAGGATTCAGATTTTAGGCCTATCGGGCCTATAATCATCCTGTTCTAGTCGCTCTCACTTGAGATAGTGGATGTGCGGGCGGGAATGATAGGGCGAGGCTTCGACGCGCGCCTCGATCGAGAAGACCTCGCGCAGAAGCTTTTCGCTCAGCACATCCTCAGGCGCGCCGGAGGCGACGATCCTGCCCTGCTGCATGATGACAAGCTCATCGCAGAACATGGCGGCATGGTTGAGATCGTGCAGGGCGACGATGCTGGTGATCGGCAGGCCGGAGACGAGCCGCATCAGGCCGATCTGGTGCTGGATATCGAGATGGTTCGTGGGTTCGTCGAGGATCAGCTCCTGCGGCGACTGGGCGAGCGCCCTGGCGATGTGGGTGCGCTGCTTTTCGCCGCCCGACAGGCTCTGCCAGCGGTCGTCGCGCTTCTCCGCCATGCCAGCGCGGACGAGTGCCGCTTCGACGGCCTCTTCGTCAATCCTGGTCCAGCTTGAGAACATGGAGCGGTGCGGAAACCTTCCGAGCTTGACGACGTCGACGACCTTCAGATTGGCATTGGTCGTGGCGTGCTGCTCGACGAAGGCGATACGCCGGGCGATCGAGCGGCGGCTGATCTTGCCGATATCGCTGCGGTCGAGCGTGACGCGGCCGGAATGCGGCCGCTTGAGGCCGGCGAGAAGCCTGAGCAGCGAGGTCTTTCCGGAGCCGTTCGGCCCGAGCAGGCCGAGCATCCGGCCGGGCTGCGCCTCCATCGAGACGCCGTCCAGAATGGTCTTCCTGCCAATTTTCCAGGTGAGGTTGTCGGCCTTGATGCTCATGACGCGCGCTGGAACCGGTAGAGGATGATCGAGAAGAAGGGAACGCCGACCAGCGCCGTGACGACGCCGATCGGCAGGATCTGGCCGGGAATGAGGGCGCGCGCGGCGATATCGGCGAACACCATGAAGATGGCGCCTGTGATGGCGCAGGCCGGCAGGAGGCGGATATGGAGCGGTCCGACGACAAACCGGGCGACATGCGGCACGACGAGGCCGACGAAGCCGATCGAGCCGACCATGCTGACGATCGTCGCCGTCATCATCGCGGTGAGCGCGAACAGCGCCATGCGGGCACGGCCGACATTGACGCCGAGAGAGGAGGCGGCTTCGTCGCCGAACGCGAAGGCGTCGAGCACGCGGGCGTAGAGCAGACAGGCGGCAAGGCCGAAGCCGACGACGACCGAGACCAGCGCGAATTCCGGCCAGCGCACGCCGCCGAAACTGCCGAGCAGCCAGAACATGACGTCGCGGGCCTGCTGCGCATTGGCCGAGGTGGTGACAATATAGGAGGTCGAGGCGTTGAAGAGCTGCGATGCGGCGACACCGGCAAGGATGGTGCGGTCCGCGCCGCCGCGCGTGCCGTTTGACAGCAGCGCCACGAAGAAGAAGGCTGCGAATGCGCCGGCAAAGGCGCCTGCCGACAGCGACACCGCGCCGGCGCCGAGGCCCAGGATGACGATCGCGACGGCGCCGGTGGAGGCTCCGGCGGAGATGCCGAGCACATAGGGTTCGGCGAGGGGATTGCGCAGCAGCGACTGCATGACGGCGCCCGACAGCGCCAGCCCCGCGCCGCAGAAGGCGGCGACGAGCGCCCGGCTCAGGCGATAATCCCAGATGACAGTCTCATGGATGCGGTTGAGCTCGACCGAGGTCCAGCCCAGCCGGTTGGTGACGGCGGAAAACGTGGTCGCGAGGGGGATCGGCAGATCGCCGATCCCGACGCTGACGCCGATGGCGACAGCGATGAGGCAGAGGGAAGCCAGGAGCAGTGCGGTGAGCGCTCCCAGCTGCCGGAAGAGACGGCCCGCCTCGGTCACTTCAGCAGGCCGAGGGCTTTCAGCTGCTCGGCCACCTGTTCGGCGCCGTAGATCGTGCGGATGGTCGGGTTCATCGCCTGGCCGTCCATGACGACAAGCGCCTTGTTCTTGACGGCAGGGATCTGGCTGACGGCGGGATCGGTGTTCAGGAAGTTGATCTTGGCCTCAGGCTTGTCGAGCTCCCAGCGGTTGCGATCGAGGCTGGCGACGACGACGACATCGGGATTGGAGGCGATGATGCCTTCCCAGCCGATGGTCGGCCATTCCGCTGCCGCGTCGATCGCATTGCGTCCCCCGAGCAGATCGGCGATGAAGCCGGAGGCGCTGTTCTTGCCACCCACATAGGCATCGGCCGACGGGCTGGGGCTGGAAAACCAGAAGACGTAGGACAGTTTCTGGCCGTCCTTGGCAACGCTTCCGCGCAGCTTGGCTTCACGCGCCTTGAAATCGCCGATCAGCGCCTGGCCGCGATCGGCGACGTCGAAGATCTGAGAAAGTTCGTCGATCTCCTTGTAGAGAAGATCCATGTTCCACAGCTCGCCGCGGCTGCCATACTGATCCTTGACACCCTTGGTGCTGAGGCAGGTGCTGGGCGACAGATAGGTTGAAACACCGACCTTGTCGAAATCCTCGCGTTTGGCGACCTTGCTGTTCGGCCCGACGAGGCTCGGCAAAGCCACCGCCACGAAGTCGGGATTCTCGGCGAGCATGGATTCGAAAGTCGGCATCTCGACCGTGAGAAGCTTGACCTTGGCATTGGCCTCGGCGAGCTGCGGCAGAACCTTGCTGGGCCAGAAGGCGGTGCCGACCATCTTGTCCTGAAGGCCGAGCAGCAGCAGGATTTCTGCGCTGTTCTGGCCGAGGCCGATCGCCCGCTCGGGCGCCTTCTTGAAGGTCACCTCAGCGCCGCAGTTTTCCAGCGTCAGCGGGTAGGCCGTCGAGCCGGCGAAGGACGGCGTTGCGGCAAGACCGATCAGGGCGGAGAGGCCGCAGGCGGCCAGAAGTGATTTGAAGCTGGTCACGTAAAAATCCCGGTGCATAAGTGTCTGCGGCCGCCCTATAGCCACAGGAACCGCCGGGAAACAAGACCAAATTGATCAACTTATCGCAAAAATCGACAGCGCAGGGCATCTCAGGCGGATGGCCTGCTACCGCAAGGCGTCTGAACCCTTGCCCTACCCGTTTTCGAGAATCCTCCGGATGGCCTGCGAGAGCGCTTTCGGATTCTCCTCGGCCACGTGGTGGCCACTGTCTATGCCGAAGCCGCGCACGTCATTTGCCCAGTTGCGCCAGATGGCGGCCGGGTCGCCATAGATCTGCTCCATGTCGTCGCGGAGCGACCAGAGGCAGAGCATGGGGCAGGTCACTTTGCGGCCGGCGTCGTGGTCCTCGCGGTCGTGGACATGGTCGATGCTGAGGCCGGCGCGGTAATCCTCGATCATCCCATGGACGACACGCGGGTCGTGGATGACGTCGATGAGGTCGTCATAGGCCGGCTTGCCCATCAGCGCCGGCGAGAGTTTGTCGTACCACGCCAGGGGATCGGCCGAGATCGCCCGCTCCGGCTTTTCCTTCTGGGCGAAGAAGAACCAGTGATACCAGTCTCTCGCAAACTTCCAGTCGGCGCGTTCGAGATGTTCGATGACGGGGATGCCGTCGGCGATGACGAGCTTCCTCACGCGATCGGGATGGTCCATCGCCATGCGGAAGGCGGTCAGGCTTCCGCGGTCGTGGCCGACCACGGCGAAGGTTTCGTGCCCCAGTCGCCGCATCAATTCGACCAGGGCTTCGGCCTTGGCGCGCTTGGAGGAATTTCGGCTGTCAGGAGCATCGGCCGGCTGATAGGAACGGCCGAAACCGGGCAGGTCGGGACAGACGATGGTGTAATCGGGTGAAAGCAGATCCGCTACCTTGCCCCAGGTCATATGTGTCCTGGGATGGCCGTGGAGCAGAAGAACGGCGGGTCCTGAGCCGCCGATGCGGACGCGAAGCGGACCCGGCCCGACATCGACAGCCTCAAGAGAAAAGCCTTCGAACATGCTCAGCTAAGCTTTCCTACGAGCTTGGCATAGTCAGAAAACGTCGCTCCTTCGCCCTTCCGGCCCGCGTCGCCGGCCAGCTTCAGCACACGGATCGGAAACAGGATGGCTGCAAGGTTGGCGCCCGACAGCTCATGGTCGTCATCCTCCTCGATCGCCTTTTGCGCTTTGGAGAGTGCGGCATTGATTTCTTCGCGGGTGAGCAATTCCTTCTCGGCGATCGCGTCGCAAATCGAGGCCATCGCCATGATCAAGCCCTTGAGCTGCAGATTGGCAGTATTCATTGAGAACCCCCAGGTAAAGAAGAAGCCTAGTCCGGCTGGACCGGCCGGATCGTGTCGACAGATATCGTACCGTCGAGGACGCCGCGCTTGATATCGCGCCTGTTCCGGTCGATCTCGATCACAGTATAAAGCTTGTCGTCTCGAAATGCGCTGGCATTTGTCGTCGTAACGTCCTCGGCGGGTGCGGCGTCCACTTCCATGAAATCGAGTTCGCGTGCGGCGGCGACGATCCTGGCATCGCCGGGTGTGCGGGCGGCCACCACGATGGTGCCATGGTTCGGGGCGTTATCCCATCTCGGATCGTCGGGCTTGGCGATCGGCTCCAGCCGGTAGATGTTGAGCATTTCGCCGCCGGCTTCCGGCGCCGCTTCCGCAGCGGCATCCTGCATCTGCGCCTGGCTCTCGACTGAGCGCCCGAAGGTGGTTGCGCTGGTCGCGTTGTTGATCTCGTCCTTGCCTGTTCTTGAGACGTTCGACATGTCGCTCTCCTTGTCAGGACGGAAACGACGGCCGGCCGGAAACTGTTCCCGCGCAGGCCAAGTTTGACCGTTGACGTTGGATTAGGCCTATCGCTGCAACCCTGCGGCACACCCATACCCTTTTTCCAGTCGCGCACTAATTATCTTCGTTCGAACAGGGGGGATTCCGTGAGCACGCAAACCAGTGAGATTTCGCGCGACGAGGCTGCGGCCGAGAGCCTCAACGGGCACGACCACAAAACCATGGCCTTTGACGATGCCAGCGCCCTTCTGGAGGTGCTGGTTGCCGTCAGGCGCGGCGACTTTTCCGTGCGCATGCGCTCCGATCTGACCGGCGTCACCGGCAAGGTCGCCGATGCGCTGAACGACATCATCGCCGCCAATCAGCGCATGGCCCAGCAGCTCGAACATGTCGGCCAAGTGGTCGGCCGGGATGGGCGCACGAGCACCCGCGTGCGCTTCGGCCTCTCCGACGGTTCCTGGTCGGAGATGGAAGGGTCGATCAACGGCCTGATCGACGACCTCCTCTGGCCGACGACGGCAGTCACCCGCACGATCACCGCCGTCGCCAAGGGCGACTTGTTGCAGACCGTGCCGCTCGATGTCGACGGGCGGGCGCTGAAGGGCGAGTTCCTGCGCTCGGCCGATATCGTCAATACGATGATCAAGCAACTGAGCGTCTTCACCTCTGAAGTGACCCGCGTCGCCCGCGAAGTCGGCACCGACGGCAAGCTCGGCGGCCAGGCGCAGGTGCCGGAGGTGACGGGCGTCTGGAAGGACCTGACCGAAAGCGTCAACTCGATGGCGTCGAACCTGACGGCGCAGGTGCGCAACATCGCCGAAGTGACGATCGCGGTCGCCAATGGCGACCTTTCCAAGAAGATCACCGTCGACGTGCGCGGCGAAATCCTGCAGCTGAAGGAAGCGATCAACACTATGGTCGACCAGTTGCGTTCGTTCGCTTCGGAAGTGACGCGCGTGGCGCGCGAGGTCGGCACCGAAGGCAAGCTCGGCGGGCAGGCGCTGGTGCCGGGTGTGGCCGGCACCTGGAAGGACCTGACTGACTCCGTTAACGCCATGTGCGGCAACTTGACGGCGCAGGTCCGCAACATCGCGCAAGTGACAACGGCCGTGGCGCGCGGCGACCTCTCGCGCAAGATCACCGTCGACGTTTCCGGCGAAATCCTTGAACTGAAGGAGACCATCAACACGATGGTCGACCAGCTGAACGGCTTTGCCGGCGAGGTGACGCGCGTGGCGCGCGAGGTCGGCACGGAAGGCCGGCTCGGCGGCCAGGCGCAGGTGCCCGGCGTTGCCGGCACCTGGAAAGACCTGACCGACAACGTCAATTCCATGGCCTCCAACCTGACGGCACAGGTGCGCAACATCGCCGAAGTCTCGACCGCGATCGCCAATGGCGACCTGTCGAAGAAGATCACGGTGACGGTGTCGGGCGAAATCCTCGAACTGAAGGAGACCATCAACACGATGGTCGACCAGTTGAACGCCTTCGCCTCGGAAGTGACGCGTGTGGCGCGTGAAGTCGGCACGGAAGGCCGGCTCGGCGGCCAGGCGAACGTGCGCGGCGTCGCCGGCACCTGGAAGGACTTGACCGAGAACGTCAACTCGATGGGCGGCAACCTGACGGCGCAGGTGCGCAATATCGCCGAA
This sequence comes from Rhizobium sp. R634, assembly GCF_002211305.1. Taxonomy (GTDB): domain Bacteria; phylum Pseudomonadota; class Alphaproteobacteria; order Rhizobiales; family Rhizobiaceae; genus Rhizobium. Next base: position 393,226 of record NZ_LOKW01000001.1, read on the forward strand.
GTTTCGACCGCCATCGCCAATGGCGACCTGTCGAAGAAGATCACCGTCGACGTGAAGGGCGAGATCCTGGAACTGAAGGAAACCATCAATACGATGGTGGACCAGTTGAATGCCTTCGCCTCGGAAGTCACCCGCGTCGCCCGCGAAGTCGGTACGGAAGGCCGGCTCGGCGGCCAGGCCAATGTCCGCGGCGTGGCCGGCACCTGGAAGGATCTGACCGATAGCGTCAACTCCATGGCCTCCAACCTGACCGGCCAGGTGCGCAACATCGCCGAAGTCGCGACCGCGGTCGCCCAGGGGGACCTGTCCAAGAAAATCACCGTCACCGTCTCGGGGGAAATCCTGGAGCTGAAGGAAACCATCAACACGATGGTCGATCAGCTGAACGGCTTTGCCGGCGAGGTGACGCGCGTGGCGCGCGAGGTCGGCACGGAAGGCCGGCTCGGCGGCCAGGCGAACGTGCTCGGCGTCGCCGGCACCTGGAAGGACCTGACCGACAGCGTCAACTCCATGGCCGGCAACCTGACGGCGCAGGTGCGCAATATCGCCGAGGTCTCGACCGCCATCGCCAATGGCGACTTGTCGAAGAAGATCACCGTGTCGGTCTCGGGCGAAATCCTGGAGCTCAAGGAAACGCTGAACACCATGGTGGACCAGCTGAACCGCTTCGCCTCGGAAGTGACGCGCGTGGCGCGCGAAGTCGGCACCGAAGGCAAGCTCGGCGGCCAGGCGCAGGTGCCAGGCGTCGCGGGCACCTGGAAGGACCTGACCGAAAACGTCAACTCCATGGCCTCCAACCTCACCGGCCAGGTGCGCAACATCGCCGAAGTGACGACCGCCGTGGCGCGCGGCGACCTGTCGCGCAAGATCACCGTCGACGTGAAGGGGGAAATCCTCGAACTGAAGAACACCATCAACACGATGGTGGATCAGCTCAACGCCTTTGCCGGTGAAGTGACGCGCGTTGCCCGCGAAGTCGGCACCGAGGGCAAGCTCGGCGGTCAGGCGCAGGTCTCCGGCGTCGCCGGCACCTGGAAGGACCTGACCGACAGCGTCAATTCCATGGCCGGCAACCTGACGGCGCAGGTGCGCAACATCGCCGAAGTGGCGACCGCGATCGCCAATGGCGACCTGTCGCGCAAGATCACGGTCGACGTGCGCGGCGAAATCCTGCTGTTGAAGGACACCTTGAACACCATGGTCGATCAGCTCCGTTCCTTCGCCGGCGAAGTGACGCGCGTGGCCCGCGAAGTCGGCACCGACGGCAGGCTCGGCGGCCAGGCCGTCGTTCCGGGCGTCGCCGGCACCTGGAAGGACTTGACCGACAACGTCAACCTGCTCGCCGCCAATCTGACGACCCAGGTGCGCAATATCGCCGAAGTGACCACCGCCGTGGCGCGCGGCGACCTGTCGCGCAAGATCACCGTCGACGTGAAGGGGGAAATCCTCGAACTGAAGAACACCATCAACACGATGGTGGATCAGCTGAATGCCTTTGCCGGCGAAGTGACGCGCGTGGCGCGCGAAGTCGGTACCGAAGGCAAGCTCGGCGGCCAGGCGCAGGTGCCAGGTGTTGCCGGCACCTGGAAGGATCTGACCGACACCGTCAACGTCATGGCCGCCAATCTGACCGAGCAGGTGCGCGGCATCGTCAAGGTGGTGACGGCGGTGGCGAACGGCGACCTCAAGCAGAACCTGACCGTCGCCTCCAAGGGCGAGGTGGCCGCACTCGCCGAAACCATCAACAACATGACCAACACGCTCGCGACCTTCGCCGATCAGGTGACGACGGTGGCCCGCGAGGTGGGCGTCGAAGGCCGGCTCGGCGGCCAGGCGAATGTTCCCGGCACCGCGGGAACGTGGAAGGACCTGACCGGCAACGTCAACCTGCTGGCGGCGAACCTGACGACACAGGTGCGCGCCATCGCCGAAGTGGCGACCGCCGTCACCAAGGGCGACCTGACGCGCTCGATCAAGGTCGATGCGCGCGGCGAAGTGGCCGAGCTCAAGGACAACATCAACACGATGATCGACAATTTGCGTCTGACGACGGAGCGCAACACCGAGCAGGACTGGCTGAAGACGAACCTCGCGCGCTTCACCAACATGCTGCAGGGCCAGCGCGACCTGACGCTGGTCGGCAAGATGATGCTGTCGGAACTGGCGCCGCTGGTCGGCGCCCATCAGGGCGTCATCTACCAGGTCGATGCCGACGAGAGCCAGCCGTTCCTGTCGCTGCTGTCGGTCTATGCGCAAGGCGTCGAGGCGGCACACCCGCTCCGGCTCGACTTCGGTCAGGGCCTCGTCGGCCAATGCGCGAGCGACGCCCGCCGCATCCTCGTGACCGATCTTCCCGACAACGTCGTCCCGATCAGCTCCGGCGTGTTCACGACCCTGCCCAGAAGTGCGATCGTGCTGCCGGTGCATTTCGAGGGCCAGGTGAAGGCGGTGATCGAGCTCGCCTCGGCCGGCGAATTCACCGAGCTGCAGCTCTCCTTCCTCGATCAGTTGACCACATCGATCGGCATCGTGCTGAACTCGATCGAAGCGACCATGCAGACCGAAGGCCTGCTCAAGCAGTCCCAGCAGCTCGCCGCCGAGCTGCAGACGCAGCAGCGCGAGCTGCAGCAGACCAACGAACAGCTCGGCCAGAAGGCGCAGCAGCTGGAAGAGCGCAACGTCGAAGTCGAGGCGAAGAACCAGGAGATCGAGCAGGCGCGGCGCGCGCTCGAGGAAAAGGCGACCGAGCTCGCGCTGACATCGAAATACAAATCGGAATTCCTCGCCAACATGTCGCATGAGTTGCGCACGCCGCTGAATTCCATCCTTATCCTCGGCCAGCAGCTCGGGGAAAACCCTGACGGCAACCTGTCGGCAAAGCAGGTCGAGTTCGCAAAGACGATCCACGGCGCCGGCACCGATCTGCTCAACCTCATCAGCGACATCCTCGACCTGTCGAAGATCGAGTCCGGCACGGTCTCGGTCGATGCCGAGGAGATCTTTGTCAGCAACCTGCTCGAGGTCATGGCGCGCCCCTTCCGCCACGAGGCCGAAAACCGCAATCTCTCCTTCGCGGTCGAGGTCGGCGCCGATGTGACGAAGAGCATCATTACAGATTCCAAGCGGTTGCAGCAGATTCTTAAGAACTTGCTGTCGAACGCCTTCAAGTTCACCGCGCAGGGCGGTGTCACGCTGCGCGTCGCATCGGTGACGAGCGGCTGGTCGCCGGATCATCTTTCGCTCAGGCACGCGCCTTCGGTGATCGCCTTCGAAGTGGTCGATACCGGCATCGGCATACCGCCCGAGAAGCAGCGCATCATCTTCGAGGCGTTCCAGCAGGCGGATGCCTCGACCAGCCGCAAATATGGCGGCACCGGCCTTGGTCTGGCGATCAGCCGCGAGCTGGCGAACCTGCTGGGCGGCGAGATCCAGCTGCGCAGCACGCCGGGTGTCGGCAGCACCTTCGTGCTCTACCTGCCGCTCACCTATGTCGGCGCCGGCGCTGTGGTGCCAAAGTCGGCTCCGGCGGCGGCAAACGTCGTCGAATTCGCCGAAGCGGCTGCCCGCCGTGCCGAAAAGCCCGCCGAACACGTTGCGGACGATCGCCACCGGATAGAGGCGGGCGACTCCGTGCTGCTCGTCGTTGAGGACGATGCGCATTACGCCCGGGTGCTGGTCGATCTCGCCCGGGACAACGGCTTCAAGGTGCTGGTCGCGATGCGCGGCAGCGATGCGCTTGTTCTCGCGCAGGATTACAAGCCGTCGGCGATCTCGCTCGATATTTTCCTGCCCGACATGCTCGGCTGGACGGTGCTGAGCCAGCTGAAGCAAAACCCGCAGACGCGGCACATTCCCGTCCAGATCATCAGCCTTGATGAAGACCGCCAGCATGGGCTGACCCGCGGCGCCTTCGCCTTCATGAGCAAGCCGACGACGCCGGAAGGGCTCGGCAAGGCGCTGTCGCGGCTGAAGGCCTATGCCGAGCCGCGCCGCAAGCAGCTGCTGCTGGTGGAGGATAACGAGGCCGAGCGCATGAGCGTCACCGCCCTTCTCGGGCACGACGACATCGACATCACGAGTGTCGGATCCGGTTCGGAGGCGCTTGCCGCACTCCGCCAGGGCTCCGCCGATTGCGTCGTGCTCGACCTCACGCTGCCTGACATGTCCGGCTTCGAAGTGCTGGAGCAGATCCGCGACGACGAAGAGATCGCCGAGGTGCCGGTGGTCGTCTTCACCGGCCGCGAGCTTTCCCCCGAGGAAGACGCGACGCTGCACAGCATGGCGCGCAGCGTCGTGGTGAAGGGCGTGGAGTCGCCCGAACGTCTGCTCGATGAAACGGCGCTCTTCCTGCACAGGGTCGTCGCGGACCTGCCGGCGGCCAAGCAGGCGACGCTGCAGGAGCTGCACAGCTCGGACGAGGATCTCGTCGGCGAAACCGTGCTGCTCGTCGATGACGATGCCCGCAATATCTTCGCTCTCAGCAGCGTTCTCGAACGCCGCGGCATGAAGGTGCTGACCGCCACCACCGGCAGCGAGGCTATCGACGTCATCAACAACGAGCCCTCCGTCGCCATCGTGCTGATGGACATCATGATGCCCGGCATGGACGGCTATGAGACGATGCAGGTCATCCGCTCGGAGCCGCGTTTCCGGCGGCTGCCAATCCTGGCGCTGACGGCCAAGGCGATGAAGGGGGACCGCGAGAAATGCCTGGAGGCGGGCGCGTCGGATTACCTGGCGAAACCCGTCAATACCGAGCAGCTCCTGTCAGCGCTTCGAATGTGGCTGCATCGCTGAGGGCCCGGCCATGAACCCCGTCAACATCCTTCTCGTCGACGACCAGCCGGCTAAGCTTCTAAGCTATGAGGTCATTCTCGAAGAACTCGAGGAAAACCTCATCAAGGCGCAGTCGGCCCGCGAAGCCTTCGAGCACCTGCTGCGCACCGAAATTGCCGTCATCCTGGTCGATGTCTGCATGCCCGAACAGGATGGTTTCGAGCTTGTCAGCATGATCCGGCAGCACCCGCGCTACCAGAACACGCCGATCATCTTCGTTTCCGCCGTGATGCTGGCCGAACCAGACCGGCTACGCGGCTATGCCGTCGGCGCGGTCGATTACGTCTCCGTTCCGATCGTGCCCGAGGTGCTGCGCGCCAAGGTCAGGGTCTTTGCCGATCTCTACCGGAAGACGCGCGAGCTCGAACGCCTGAATGCCGATCTGGAGGCAAGGGTGCTCCAGCGCACGGCCGAGCTCGAATCCTCGGCGGCGCAACTGCGTCAGCTCAACGAGGAGCTCGAGCATCGCATCGACCAGCGGACGCGCGAGCGCGAAGAGGCGCTGGCCCAGCTCTTCGAGGCGCAGAAGCTCGATACGATCGGCCATCTCACGGGCGGCGTCGCGCACGACTTCAACAATCTGCTGATGGCGGTTCTCGGCAGCCTCAGCCTGCTTAAAAAGCGGCTGCCTCCCGACGAGCGCAGCGAACGGCTGGTGACGAACGCGATCCAGGCGGCCGAGCGCGGCACGGCGCTGACCCAGCGCCTGCTTGCCTTCGCACGTCGCCAGGAACTCAAGCCACAGGCTGTCGATTTCCTCCGGCTGTTCGAAAATGTCGAGGATCTTCTCGCCAAGGCCGTAGGCCCCAGAATCGAAATCCTCAAGCACATCCCCGCGGATCTGCCGCCGCTGCTGATCGACAACAATCAGCTGGAACTGGCGCTGCTCAATCTCTTCGTGAATGCGCGGGATGCGCTGGAAAACGGCGGCGCCGTTACCGTCGCGGCGGCCGAGGCCAAAGAGCCGCCTTTGCCCGGTCTTGCCGGCGGCAACTACATCAGGATATCGGTGTCAGATAACGGTGAAGGCATGGACGAGGCGACCGTCTCGCGCGCCGCCGAACCATTCTTTACCACCAAGGGTGTCGGCAAAGGCACCGGTCTCGGCCTGTCGATGGTGCACGGGCTGGCGGCCCAATCCGGCGGTTCGCTCCAGATAACGAGCACCCCGGGAAAGGGCACGACCGTCTCCCTGTGGCTGCCCGTCGCCGAGGCCTTCGCCAAGGCGCAGCCCGTCGCCGAACCGCCGGCAGAAGAACCGCTGAAACCGGTATCGAGAACCCTTTCCATTCTGGTCGTCGACGACGACGCCCTCGTCCGGACGGGAACAGTCGCCATGCTGGAGGATCTCGGCCATCTGCCGCGGGAAGCCTCTTCCGCGTCCGAGGCGCTGGAATTCCTGGCCGACGGCAAGGATTGCGATCTCGTCATCACCGACCATGCCATGCCGGGCATGACCGGCGCCGAGCTTGCGCGCCATCTTCGCTCGTCCTCTCCCGGCCTGCCCGTCATCCTCGCCTCGGGTTATGCCGAGCTTTCCGAGGACAATGGGCTCGGCCGGATGCTCAGGATGACGAAGCCCTTCACTCAGGAACAGCTTCAGGCGGCGATGGATCAGGCGCTTTCGGGCAAGGTCGCGGCGGCTTGAGGGTTGAAGCATGGGCGTGTTTCGCGGCCGGTCTAACTCTCGCCGCTTTCAAACTGCTGCCCGGCGTAGAGGATGCGCAGGACGACAACTTCGGCGGCGTCAACTACGAATGCGACGCTTACCCGACGCTCAAAGCCGACAATACGCAATCCTGGTCTGACATCATCATGAATGCTGCCACGTTCGGGATATGTCGCGAATTCATCCACAAAGCTCTTGATACGGGTCACGTAATTGCGGGCGACGACGGAAGATGCGGATTTGCTGCTGACGAAACGATAAATGCGCGCCAAATCCAACTCCGCCTCATCGGTGAGGCGGATGTGATAGCGCTTCATCAATCTTCTTCCCGATCGATCTCGTCCATGCGTGCTTCGAGCCGCTTCCAGACTTCATCGAGAGGCTTTGCCTTGGTCGGATCGGCCTTGTGAGCATCATAGGTGGCCGCGACTTCGGTTCGCAGCCAGTGCTCCACGGCGTTTTCGCGTTCCTGCAACGCCCGAAGCCCCTCGCGTATGACTTCGCTCTCCGAGGCGTAATCACCATCGGCCACCCGCTGCTTGACGCGCTTCGCCATTTCCATCGGCAACGTAATGCTCATCTGCTGCGTCGAACGCATATTGATTGCACTCCTGTCTCTGGCAGTCTTATAGCATTCGATAGGATAAAATCCTACTCTCCATGGCGAGAAATCCAACTCTCATTGTCGGATATGGGCATCTGCGCGCGGTAGCGCTTCACTGCCGTCGCCGCGAAACCTTTTGCTCCTCCAAAAGTTACCCAAATCCCATCCCGTTTCATCAAAGGCTCTCCCTTGACCCAAACGACGTTCGGACCTGATTTCACCGAAGAGGGCATTCTGTTTCGCCTCTGGGCGCCGTTGCATGAAAGCGTGTCGTTGAAGATGGAAGGTGCCGACCCGCGCCCGATGCATGCGGCAGGGGACGGCTGGCATCGCTGCACGGCTTCGGACGCCCGTGCCGGTACGCGCTACCGCTTCGTTCTGCCGGATGGACTGGAAATTCCCGATCCCGCTTCGCGGTTCCAGCCTGAGGACGTGCATGGGCCGAGCGAAGTGGTCGATCTCTCCGCCTATCGCTGGAAGACGAACGACTGGACGGGCCGGCCCTGGGAAGAGATGGTCCTCTATGAGCTGCATATCGGCTGCTTTACGCCGGAGGGCACTTTCAGGGCTGCGATCGAGCGGCTCGATCATCTCCGTGAACTCGGCGTCACGGCTTTGCAGATCATGCCGCTCAGCGATTTTCCCGGCCGTTACAGCTGGGGCTATGACGGCGTGCTGCCCTATGCCCCCGACAGCAGCTATGGGCGGCCGGAGGATCTCATGGCGTTGGTGGATGCGGCGCATGAGCGCGGCATCAGTGTTTTTCTCGACGTCGTCTACAATCACTTCGGGCCTGACGGGAATTACATCCCTTGCTACGCGCCGCTCTTTACCGATCACCACAAGACGCCCTGGGGCAACGGCATCAATTACGATGGCGATCGATCCGAGATGATCCGCGAATTCGTCATCGGGAACGCCATTTACTGGCTCACCGAATTCAGGCTCGACGGATTCCGCTTCGACGCCGTCCACGCCATCAAGGATGACAGCAAAGAGCATCTTCTCCACGCGCTTGCGCGGCGCGTCAGGGCCGCAGCTGGCGGCCGGCACGTACACCTGATCGTCGAAAACGAGGAGAACGACAGCGACCTCCTGACGCGTGAGGAAAAGGGCGAAGCGCGGCTTTTCACCGCGCAGTGGAACGACGACGTGCATCATGTGCTCCACATCGCCGCCACCGGCGAGACCTTCGGCTACTATGCCGACTACGCCGGTGACGGGGAGAAGCTCGGCCGGGCCCTGGCGGAAGGCTTCGTGTTTCAAGGCGAACATATGCCCTATCGCGGCGGAAGCCGGGGCAGGCCGAGCGGCCATCTGCCGCCAACCGCCTTCGTGTCCTTCATCCAGAATCACGATCAGATCGGCAACCGCGCGCTTGGCGACCGCATCATGGCTTCCAGCCCGGTCGATGCCGTCAAGGCGGTCACTTCAATCTATCTGTTGTCGCCCGAGATACCGATGCTGTTCATGGGCGAGGAGTGGGGTGCGCGTGAGCCTTTTCCATATTTCTGCGATTTCGACGAGGACCTGAATGAGAAGGTCAGGAAAGGCCGGCGTGAAGAACTGTCGCGCCTGCCGGGCTTCGATGCCGCGGACCTTCTCGATCCGACGGCGCCCTCGACCTTCGCGGCCGGCAAGCTCGACTGGTCGAAACGCGCTTCCTCCGAGGTTCTCGATTTCTACCGGAAGCTTCTCGATCTGCGCCGCCACAGGATCATCCCCTTGCTGAAAGGCGCCGGCGATGCGGTCTACCGCTCGGCGGGCACCGCCGTGGCGGTGGATTGGACGCTCGCCGGCAACAGCCGCCTTCATCTGCGCGCCAACCTCGGCAATGAGGCGGCATCACTTGGTAGCAAGCGTGAAGACGGCGAGACGATCTTCCGTCTCGGCCGCAGCGACGACGGCGAACTCGCGCCCTGGACGGTGATCTGGAGCATCAGCGAGGCATGAGGGATGGCATGAGGTGATGGAAGCATGAGATCCGCAGAGTTCGATAGGCTTGCCCGCCGGCACGGCATTAGCCCGACCAGGCCGAGCCCCGAAAATCGCGAGGTGGCGATCTCCAACGAGGCTAAGCGCAAGATATTGTCCGCCTTGAAGGTCGATCTATCTTCAACCGCCCGGGCAGAAGCCGGCGCTTTGCCGCCGGAGGCGGACAGGAAGATCCCAACGTCCTTTCTGCCGGATTTCCTTGTCGGCACGCGGGTTTGGGGGATTGCCCTGCAGCTCTATGAACTGCGTTCTGACCGCAACTGGGGGATCGGAGATTTCGAGGATCTTGCCGCTATGGCGGATCTCGCGGGATCGCTAGGGGCGGATTTCATCGGCCTCAACCCGCTTCATGCGCCGCTCCTCGCCGATCCCGAACGCTGCAGCCCCTACGAGCCTTCGAACCGTCAGCACCTGAACACGCTCTATATCGCAGTAGACCGGGTGCCGGGTTTTGCCGGCAATGCCGAGCTCGAAGCTCAACTGAAGAGGCTTCGCCGGACGGATCTTGTCGACTACGCCGGGGTCGCAAGAACGAAGCTTCGAGCCCTGCGCTCGCTCTGGCCGGTCTGGCAGGTGCAGGCCAAGCCGGACAAGAACTATCGTCCTGCTGATTTCGCAGCTTTCGTGGAGCAGGGCGGCGAGAGCCTGCGGCGGCACGCGCTTTTCGACTGCCTGTCGCTGTCCATGGTCGAGCGCGGCGCAGGCGCCGGCTGGCAGGCATGGCCGGCCGACTTTCAGCGTTTCGACAGTGCCGCCGTCACCGCCTTCGAGCGCCAACACACCGACGATGTCCGCTTCCACATGTGGCTGCAGTGGCTCGCGCACCGGCAGTTGCTGCAGGCGGCGGAGCGGGCGGAGAAGGCCGGCCTGCGGCTTGGTCTCTATCTCGATCTTGCCGTCGGCGAGGCTATCGACGGTTCGGCGACATGGAGCGAGCCCGACGTCTATCTATCCGATGCCACCATCGGCAGTCCGCCCGACCCCTTCGCCGTGGACGGACAGGACTGGCACCTTGCCGGCTTCCTGCCTTCCACCATCGCTGCGGGAGACGCGTCGCCCTACCGGCGCATGGTGAGCGCCGCCATGCGTTATGCCGGTGCGATCCGTATCGATCATGCGCCGGCAATCCGGCGTCTCTTCCTGGTGCCGCTCGGCAGCCGACCGGAAGACGGCGCCTATGTCAGCTATCCCCAGCATCGGCTGCTAGAGATCCTCTCCGAGGCCTCAACCGAGCATCGCTGCCTCGTCATCGGCGAAGCGCTCGGAATGATCCCGGCTGACTTGCCGGATGATCTGGAGGCGGCTCACATCCTTTCCTATCGCATCCTTTCCTATGAACAGGATGAAAAGGGCTTCAAGCCTGCAGACGCCTATCCCCCTCTCGCTTTGGCCTGTATCTCGACGCATGACCACCAGACCCTTGCCGGCTGGTGGCGTGCTGCCGACATTGATGACCGGCGCGACCATGGTATCGTGCCGCCGAATCTCACCGCAAAACATCTCGAAAATCGCAGGCGCGAGCGCAGACACTTGAAGGCCGCACTGAAGGCGGCCGGTCTTGACGTGCCGGCGGGGCTCACCGCAAGGGCAAGCCGGGAGACGCTGCGGAAACTCACCGTCAGCGCCTATCGCTTCATTGCCAGAACCCCTTCTCTGCTCGTGGCCGTCCGCCTTGCCGACCTCACCGACGAGAAGAAGCCGACCAATATTCCGGGCACCAGCGACAGTTACCCGAACTGGAAGCCGAAGCTGTCGGTTTCGCTGGAGGAGATGAGATCAAGCCCGCTTATGGAGCGCGTCACGGAGGCGATGCGGGACGAAAGGCCGCAAAATCGAGCGGGGAGGGAACGAACGGACGGCCGGCGGATTCTGAATAGGTAAGGATAAGGATCGCCGAGATGAAATCGAAGAAAAAGCTGGTCGAAGTTGCCGTGGATACGGAGGAGGGACGGGTGCCGCTGGGCATCATGAACGCCAAGCAGGCGCTTGCGCTTCCCGACGATCTCGATCTCGAAGTGTCGCATCCCGATCATGAGCCGGGCAACACCGATCATTTCATCCAAAAGAAAGAGTTGCGCCGGCACCTGGAGAAATCCCGGGAGCGCTCAGGCTAGCCTCCGCTGTGGCGGATTTGCCGTCGGGGCGGAACCTCCGTTGATCTGGATTGTTTGACTCGACAAACCGAAGGAGAAAATCATGGCACATGCCGACCGGAAACATATGGGCGCTGGCGCGAAGGGGAAAGGCGACGGCAGCGGGGCGATGACCAACCTCAACGACGAAAAACTTCCCGAGAATATGGTCCTTTCGAACCGGGACAAGACGCAGCATTCCAAGGAGCGCGGCCTCGACGGCAAGACGGTCCAGACCGAGCAATATTCCGATCACAGCTCCAATCGAAATCCCAAATGAAGAGGCAAACGAGGAGCCCAATAAGGAGAAGGTGATGAGCAGCAGATTACCCCCCGTTCCCGCCGACAATGTCAGCCAAAAGGGTACAGGCAAGCCGGCGAAGACGAAGGCAGAGGATGCCGCCATGGCAGGCGGCGATGAAAGCCCCGACAAGAAGGGCCAGCAGGGAAACACCAAGATTAACACCACCCACCAGGGTTACCAGCAGGACAGGTAGGAGGTATCGATGTCCACTTCGAAAAAGAGCCCGTCGACCATCCGCCAGGGCGGCCCGGGCGCATCGCATGAAAACGCCAAGGCTCCGCTCGAAATACCAAAGCCGCCGGCCGAGCCGGATCGGCGCACGCGAAGCAAGGTCTCCGGTGGCGGCGGCGAGCATGATCGCCATCACACCCACGATGCACGAGAAAAGTGAGGGACAGAAAAGGCGGCGGAACCTGATCGGCAGAAGGTGTCAGGTCCGTCGCATTACGTCACCAACATGATGGAACACTGACCATGACGACCGCATTCATTGTCCTTGCACTCGCTCTTATCCTCATCTTCGCCGGCCCGACCCTGCTCTACATCTGCGTCGGCTATGCCGACTATATGCTGGAACGGCGCAGGCATTTGCTAGCAGTCAAACACGCCGTAAGGCGTCGCAGCGACGAGCGTTAGCTCCCGCGAGCGGACAGACAGATCACGCCATGCATGGGATGCCGACGCCCTCGGCTGACACAGCCGTTGGTGCAGCAGATCTGAGAGACCACGATGCCAGTTAGTGGATCGACTGCGAGGTCGGTGCGTTGATCTTGAGAAGATCCGGCGCGGGAAACATCTCGAGCAGCCCTGCCGTCAGAGCCTCGACATCCGTCGTGCCGTCGTTGAAAAGCTGAATGGCGGCGCTACAGAGGATCTGGCTGTCATGTTCGCCCACCTTGATGCCGAAATGGCGATACCAACTCATGACAGCCAGCGAAAGGCAACGGAAGTCCCGGGGCTGTATCGGCTTTTCGAAAATCGTCATCACGCCACCACCATGCCTGTAAACCTGATAGGCTCTTCTTCATCTTCCACGATAGCTGACGCTTTGAAGGGCGCCAGACCGCTCGTGGGTTTAGTGCGCTTGCGCACAAACCAATCAAGCGAGCACGCCGGCGGCGATGGCGGCCTGGATGAAACGCTGGCGGGCCAATTCCGCGCTTCCGCGTCTGCGAAGCGCATCGACGCAACGCCGCTTCGCTTCGACATAGCCGCCGCCCCGCACGGTTGCCCAGCTGTTGTTCAGGGCATCGAGCGCAGCGTCGGGGCCTTCTATACGCTGACGCTGGCTCTGGCCGGTGCGGATGAACACCGGGTATCGCCATACCAGGTGGAAATCGACCTCGATAATGTCAGCCATGGCGCGATCCGCGGCGATCTCGATCGGCATGCTCCCGGTTTCGGAAACTGCGCTGCCGGGCCGGCCGGCTTCCTCCGAAGAGCAGCCAGCGGCGCGATGCTTCGTGGTTCATGTGGCTTCTCCTTTGCCGCCGAACTACGCCCTCGCCCGGTTGTTCCGGCCAGGAAGCCGGGTCTTACTTGTCACAGCTGAATTCCGGAACAAATATCCCTTGCTGCCTGTTACTTTAGCCAGGAACGGCCGACGCCGAAGCAGCGGGAGGGTTCGATGAAGCGGAGCATGGGACTGGTCCTCGCCATTGCGCTGGCAGGCTGCACGGCCAGCACGGGCATCTATTCGTCCGCGGGTCTGGAACCGATCCCGGGCAGCATCACTTATAACGGCCAGCCGCGCACGAAATTGACCAAATCGCCGGTAGGGTCTTCCTTTCCGCACAGCTTCACCGACCAATGGGGACGGCAGGTCGAGGAGATCTATATCATCCGGCCCGACCGCACCTTGCTGATCGCCGAGCGTCATTACCGGCCGGTCTTCTCGCTCGACGATGACTAAAGCGCGTCGCGATTCTGGATTCGCTCGTTGCGCTTTCTTTGTTTTACGCATGTCGTTATCGCAAGACCGCCGAACACTTTTGCGCGACATGCTCTAAGCCCGCCGCACAGAAAGGAGAGACGATCATGCCGCGCCGCAAAAACACCGAAACGACGACCCTCGACACCAGTGGAGCCAGGATTGGCGAGCCGGTGCCGAAAGCCATCATCGACACGAACACTGCCTCCGTCGGCGTTCCCAGGCAGCCTGATTATGATCCGCAAGAAGATTTGAGCGCCTTGCGAAAGCAGATCGACGCGCTTCAGCAGCAGGTCCTGGATATCGCCCGCTCGGCCAAAGGCGGCGCCGGAAAAGCCGTGCGTCAGACAGAAGCGGCGGTGAAGCTTTATCCGGTAACGACGGTTCTGCTCGTTGCGGCGGCCGCCGGCGCGCTCGTCCTTGCCGGCCGCAGCGCCTCCGCGCCGCGTCATCGCTACCATTCCCCGCTGGACGAGCTCCGGGATCTCTACCACGCGCTTCGCGAGCGCGTCTGACAAGATTTCAGGATTGTCATCCCCTCGATTATATCGGACGCTTCGTCATCCAATCGGGGGGAAGCCATGCACGACATCATCATACGAAGCGGCCTCGATATCGTTGGGCGAACGGAGCGCATGATCGAGACGGCCAAGCAGCTATTATACAACGGCAGCCTCGACGAGGTCGAGCTCTGCGAACTCGACTACGAGATCGAACGGCTGAAGGCCGTGGTCTTCGCCGCGGACGAAGCCATTCGCTCGCTCGCGCGTACGGCCGAATGCCGGCCGCAGGCTGGCTGGTTCCACGGGCCGCACGGTACGTTGCATTAAGGGTCTGGCCGCCTTCGCAGCCGGTGCTTCACGAGCCAGGTCCGCGCGGGGCTTTCACGCTCCGATCTGCATGTCACGCTGATGTCACGCGACCATAGCAACAATATGTGCTTCATAGGCACGATAGGCTGAGGCCGGGGGGCTTTCGGCCCGATTGCGGGAGCGCGCCGTTCCTGCAGTTGATCGGTCAATTGGTCGAAGACGGTCGAGTGGGGCACGCTGCGGGTATGTGCTGTTTTCGACGCCGGGTCATTGTTTCGCTGGGGCATCGCGATGAGCAGGAAGACATCAGGGCAGGAATCTCAGCCCAACGAATTCATCTTTCCCGTTCACACCCGGACAATCGCGCAGATTCGCTACGATGTTCACAGCCAGCTGATGACGGTGATCTATCACGATGGCCGCACGCGCACGACAGCCGGCATACAGGGCCCGGCGATGCTGAGGCTTATCGCCCAGCAGCCGCTGGAACGCTCTCCTTTCCTGCTGCAGACGGTTATTTGACGCGTCAGGATCGGCCTTTCGAATATTAAATGATCAGCGACGGTGCATCCATTTCGGGCGCGCCGCGTTCATCCATGACAGCAAGGTCCATGGAGGGAACGCCGATGACTTTTCCATCGCCGAAAGCCGAAGCGCCCGCGCAACGCTTCCAAGAGGCGACCGCTGCTGCGCGAACCGCATTGGAACAACTGATCGCAGAAGCCAATGAAGCCGGATGGGGAACCGAGGAAATTTCGGTGGCGCTCTTCGAGGCGGCGCGGTTCCTGAACGAGGCAAACAGAAAAGATCCCGATCCGGCCGACGATCCAGCCATCAGCGATACGCCTGCAAAGGAGCAGATCGGCCATGGCGAACTCTACGATTAGAGCGGGATGAGATTGCGCATCCCTTCGCGACTGAAGCCGGCAGCCTCTGCCGTAAACACCTTCGTCCGGGGGGAAACCACGTTCGGCGCTGCCGACTCGCCGCGTCGGATTCATGCGGCTTTGTCGAAATGTACATAATAGTCGTTAAAACAACCATCATAGAATATTTTAATGACACATATGTACATTTTGCTTGTCCGGCGGACAGGGTTTCGCTATAAGGTCTCTACCGAAACATTGGGTGACCCACAGACGATCGCATGCGCTACCCGTCTCATCTGCTCGCTTGCGGGTTTAGCGGGAGGGGCCGGGGTGGTGCGCGCGGTGAACGAGGTCTCTCCATTCAATGAGCGCCCGTGAAGAGGCGAGTTTTTAGGCAGGACTCTGCGGCACCCTGTCTTTTCCACGGCCGCAAAAACAGAGGGAACGAGAATGAGGAAATTGCTTGCATCAACATGTCTTCTGGTCGGCTTCGCGGGGTTATATGCGCCTGCGTCCGCCGCCGAATGCGGCACGGTCGTCCTGACGGTGCATAACGTTCAGAGCGCCGAAGTGCTGACCTACGTCGACAAGTTCATCCTGGAAAACGGATATGGCTGCACGGTCGAGACCGTTCCCGGCGATACCGTGCCGACGACGACATCGATGGTGGAAAAGGGCGAACCCGACGTTTCCTCGGAGACCTGGGTGGATCTCCTGCCTGAGATCGTTCCACGCGGCCTGAAGGAAGGCAAGATCGTATTCGGCGCGCCGGCGCTGCCGGATGGCGGCGTGCA
Source organism: Rhizobium sp. R634 (assembly GCF_002211305.1). Classification (GTDB taxonomy): domain Bacteria; phylum Pseudomonadota; class Alphaproteobacteria; order Rhizobiales; family Rhizobiaceae; genus Rhizobium. Next base: position 409,171 of record NZ_LOKW01000001.1, read on the forward strand.
GGGCTGGTGGATTCCGAAATATCTGGCCGACGCCCATCCCGATATCAAGACGGTCGACGATGCGCTGAAGCATCCCGAACTCTTTCCCGATCCTGAAGATTCCAGCAAGGGCGTCATCTTCAACGGCGCACAGGGCTGGGGGCGCGACCGTCGTGACGGCGCAGCTCTACAAAGCATACAAGGCCGCGGACAAGGGCTTCAACCTGCTCGACCCCGGTTCGGCCGCCGGCCTCGACGGCGCGATCGCCAAGGCCTATGAGCGCAAGGAAGGCTTCATCACCTATTACTGGGCGCCGACCGCATTGCTCGGCAAGTACCAGATGGTGATGCTGCAGAGCGCCGCCCCGCACGATGCGGCCGAATGGAAGCGCTGCATTACCAACCTGGATTGCCCGGATCCGAAGGTCTCCGCCTGGCCCGTCGACAAGGTCTACACGGTGCTGACGAAGGAGTTCGCGGATCGCGCCACGCCTGAGGTGCTCGCCTATTTCAATACGCGCGGCTGGAGCAACGACACGGTCGGTAAGCTGATGGCGTGGCAGACCGAAAACCAGGCCGACGGCGAGGTTGGCGCCAAGCACTTCCTGCAGGAAAACAAGGATCTCTGGACGAAGTGGGTTCCGGCCGACATCGCCCAGAAGGTCGAAGCTGCCTTCTGATGGAGGAGGCCTGTGCCGCCTTGCGGCGCATGCCGGCTTGAGAAGATGACCGGACAGGTCGAGCGCGAGATCGCCCGGCCTGTCCGGTCACATGCTTTTGACGGAATGGAAACGCGCCTTTTCCAGAAGTCGGGCATGCGCGGAATGAGCCACATCGCAAAAGACGTCGCTGCGCGAGCCGCCCGGGTCGGCACCGTCACCGGCCGATCGTCGCGACGGAGCCGCGTATCACCAGGCGCGTAGCGACCTGCAGACGCTCGACGGCAAGAGGGGCTCGCTCGATGCGGGCGACCAGGCGCTCGCCGGCGAGCTTGCCCATCTCGTAGACGCGCTGGTCGACGATGGTGATCGGCGGAACGGTGACGCTGGTCCAATCGGCATCCAGGAAAGAAATCATCGAGACGTCGTTCGGGATCGAAAGCCCAAGCGACTGCAGCGACTTGAAGATCCTGAGTCCGACGAGGCTGTCCGATGCCAAGAGCGCCGTCGGCGATGACGCGTCCTGAAGCAGGCTTTTGATCACGCCGTCCGTCTGCCGCTGGTCCGTAGCGCCGAGCCTGACATAATGAAGCGGGTTCGGCAGGCCCGCCTCAGTGAGGACGCTGACAAAACCCTCGACGCGTTCGCGTACCGCCGAATTCGAGATCCGTCCGATGTCGGTCAGCCCGCCATCTTCCGCTTCCATGGCCGAGACATAGGCGAGCCGGCGATGGCCCTGTCCGATCAGATATCGGGTGGCGGTGATTGCGGCGTCGCGATCGTCGCCGGTCACGGCGTCGGCGTCGAGTTCCGGAATGCTGCGGTCGAACAGCACCAGGGGCACGCCGGCGCGGCGAACCTGTTGCAGATGCTCCATGCTGTCGCAGCGGGCGGGTGTAACGATCAGCCCGTCGACGCGTTTGCCGATCAGCAGGTCGACCGCCGATTTTTCCGCTCCGAGTTCTTCCCCGGAATTGGCGATGATGACGTTGAAGCCGGCAAGGCGGGCCGCATCGGTGATGCCGCGCACGGCGAGGCTGAAGAAGGCATTCTCGATATCCCCGACCACGACCCCGATGATGCCGGACCGTCCGGTGCTCATGCTGCGGGCGAGCTCGTTCGGGCGGTATTCGAGGGCGGCGGCAGCCGCCATCACCTCGTCCCTGATCTTGTCGCTGACGACGCCATAGCCGCCGAGCACGCGGGCGGCCGTCGCCTTTGAGACGCGCGCCGCCTTCGCGACGTCGGCGACCGTGACGGAACGTTTCGGAGCAGCGGAATCTTCCATGAGGCAGCACTACAAGAGTTGTTGACGGCCGGTCAATTGACAGATATCAAATATGTCGTGAGACCGGTCTCTTTATAAAGGAGACCGGTATCTTGTCCAGATGCTTTGCCGGAAATAGGCAAGGCAGGGCAAATCCGAATGCCGATAAGAGCATCCCTTTGGAGCGGAGAACGACCATGAAGCCTTTTCCATCTTTCGCAGCGATCGCGGCACCCGTGCGGGCCGGCTTTCTGACATGCCTCCTGGCAATGGGAGCCGGATCCGTGGCCGCGGCCGAAAATCCCTATGATCTCATCGAGCCCGGCACGATCAGCGTCGGCACGATGGGCGATGCCAAACCCTATACCTTCGCGACGGCGGACGGGCAGTTCACCGGTTTCGATATCGAGTTCTTCCTCAACGTCGTCTCCCGTATCGGCTTCCCCAAGGATAAGGTGACGTTTACCGGCCAGGAATTTTCAGCCCTGCTGCCATCCGTCGCAAACGAACGGTTCGACGTGGCCGTCGCGGCGATCGGAACCACCGAAGCCCGCAAAAAGACCGTCGATTTTTCCGACGGTTATCTCGCCGGCTACCTCTCCGTGCTGACGCCGGATGCGGCGATCAAGGATGCGGATGGATTGAAGGGCAAGCGTCTCGGCGTCGTCCAGGGAACCCTTCAGGAAGTCTATGCTGCCAAGAATTTCGGCGAGACCGATCTGGTGAAATTCCCCGACAACAATTCCGCCGTCGCCGCGCTCAACAACGGCACGATCGACGCGCATTTCCTCGATTACGAGGCCGCCAAGCAATATGGAGAGCGCTATCCCGCGCTGAAGGTCGCGGTAAACATCCCGTCCTTCGATGCGCCGGCGGGCTTCGTGATCCGCAAGGGCAATGACGCCTTCCGCACGGCCCTGAACGGCGCGCTTCACGAGGCGATGCAGGACGGCACCTGGAAGACCCTTTACGAGAAATGGTTCCCGGGCTCGCCGATGCCGGACCAATATCTTCCCAAGAAGTGAGGCCGCTCGCCGTCCGCTGACGACGGCTGACCCTTGCCGGCTGCGTGTCCGGCAAGGGCTTCGATGGGGATTGCAATGAACTGGCTTGAAAATTTGCGCCGCAGCTTCCTCGATTGGGAAGCGATGGCCGAAGTATTGCCGAGCATGATCAGCGTCGGCCTGAAGAATACGCTGATCCTGGCGGCCGCCTCGACCGTGCTCGGCGTCGTCATCGGCATGGTGCTGGCGGTCATGGGCATCTCCCAATCCCGCTGGCTGCGGCTGCCGGCGCGCATCTATACAGATATCTTCCGCGGGCTGCCGGCGATCGTCACCATCCTGATCATCGGCCAGGGCTTTGCCCGGATCGGACGGGACATTTTCGGCCCGTCGCCGTTTCCGCTCGGCATCCTGGCGCTCAGCCTGATCGCCGGCGCCTATATCGGCGAAATCTTCCGCTCGGGCATCCAGAGCGTCGAGCGCGGCCAGATGGAGGCCTGCCGGGCGCTCAGCATGAGTTACGGGCAGGGCATGCGCCTGATCGTCATCCCGCAGGGTATCAGGCGCGTTCTGCCGGCGCTGGTCAATCAGTTCATCGGCAACGTCAAGGATTCGAGCCTCGTCTATTTCCTGGGTCTGCTTGCCTCCGAGCGGGAGATCTTCCGCGTCGGTCAGGATCAGGCCGTCGTCACCGGCAATCTGTCGCCGCTGCTGCTGGCGGGCGTCTTCTACCTCGTCATCACCGTGCCGCTGACCCACTTGGTCAATTTCATCGATGCGCGGCTGCGGCTGGGAAAACAGGGGCATGGCTCCGGGGCTGCGAGCGGATTGGTCGAGGTGAGCGAGCTGCAGGCCGCCGCCGAACCCGCTGCCGCCGACGGGCCGCGTTTCAAGGGCGGGGCGCTCGGCATCCGCGATCTCAGCATGGCTTACGGCGAACTCGACGTGCTCAAGGGCATCGATCTCGACATCGCGCCGGGCAGCGTCACCTGCATCATCGGCCCGTCCGGCTCGGGCAAGTCGACGCTGCTGCGCTGCCTGAACAGGCTGGTCGAACCGAAGGGCGGCGACATCCTGCTCGATGGCGACAGCATCCTCGCCATGAAGCCGGAAAAGCTGCGCCGGCGCGTCGGCATGGTGTTCCAGCATTTCAACCTGTTTCCCGATCACACCGCGCTCGAGAATGTCATGCTGTCGCTGACCAAGATCAAGAAGATGCCGAGGCAGGAGGCGCGGCGCATCGCCGAGGCGCGCCTGGCCGAGGTTGGGCTCGCCGCACGCAGGGATCATCGTCCGTCAGGCCTGTCGGGCGGGCAGCAGCAGCGCGTCGCCATCGCCCGCGCGCTCGCCATGGATCCCGAGATCATCCTCTTCGACGAAGTGACGAGCGCGCTCGATCCCGAACTGGTGAAGGGCGTTCTCGATCTGATGGCGGCGCTCGGCCGCCAGGGCATGACCATGGTCGTGGTGACCCATGAGATGGGATTTGCCCGCCGCGTGGCCGACCAGGTGGTGTTCATGGACGAGGGCCGGATCGTCGAGGCGGGCTCGCCGCAGGATATTTTCGACAATCCGAAAAGCGAGCGGCTGCAGCGCTTCCTCGCGGAAGTCCTCTGAGACGGCCCCACGCGCCTGATTTCGTTCCAGTGAAGCAAGAGCAGGAAACAAGGTTATCGACATGAATGCTTCCCCCAAACCTTCGAAGGTCGTCATCATCGGCGGCGGCATATTCGGCGTCTCGACAGCGGTCCATCTCGCCCGACTGGGGATCGCCACCGTGCTCGTCAATGACGGGCCGCTTGCCAACGGCGCTTCCGGCCGCTCGCTCGCCTGGCTCAATTCGGCGCGCAAACGCTCCGATGCCTATCACCGGCTGCGTCTTGCCGGCATTGATCGCTATCGCACGCTCGCCGTCCGATATCCCGATGCACCCTGGCTGCGCTTCGAAGGCGGCCTGACCTGGGATGCGGATGACGCCAGCAACGAGATCGCCGAGATCGTCGATTATGAGCATGCGCTCGGATACCATGCGCTATGGCTCTCCCCTGATGAGATCGCCGGGACCACACCGGGCGTCGACGCGAGCGTCGTGACGCCGCAAGGCGCGATCTTCAACCCGGGGGAGGGATGGGTCGACCTTCCCTCGCTGATCGGCATTCTTGCGGAGGAATTCCGTGTCCTCGGCGGCGAGATCGTCACGGATGCCGGACGCGCGACGGTCGATGTCGAAGGTGCGCGCGTCTGCGGTGTGACCGCCGCGGACGGCCGGCGCTGGGAGGCGGAGTCCGTCTTGCTTGCCGCGGGCGGCGCCGTTCCCCAGATCGTGGCCGGGGTCGGCGAGACGATCGAGGACGCGACGCCGGTCGCCCTTCTCGTCAGGACCAAGCCGGTCCGCCACCCGCTGAAAGCTGTGCTCAACACGCCCCGCGTCGCCATCCGGCCGACACCCAATGGCGGTTTCGCGCTCGATTCCGCCTGGTCGGAGGAAGAGGTCGGCATCAAGGCGGACGGCAGCTATGACGTCAGGCAATCGACGCTGGACGGGTTGCTGCGCGAGGCTTCGAAGGTTCTCGAAGGCAACCCCGCGCTCGAAATCGAGGATTACGGCGTCGGCCCCAAGCCTATTCCCGGCGATGGCGAGCCTGTTTTCGGCGAACTGCCGTCGATCTGGGGTTATTTCGTCGCCTTCAGCCATAGCGGCGCGACGCTCGGCCTGATTGCCGGCGAATTGCTGGCTGACGAGATCGCCACCGGACGCCGTCACCCGCTGCTGGCGGATTTCCGGCCGGAACGTTTCAGCCCGCAGGAGTGATGAAATCGTCTTCTGCCGGCGGAAGGGATCAATTTCGGCCATCGGGCGTTCTGCCGTGAGGAAACATGGGAGACGCATCATGTTCAAGAACGAACCCGCCGGTCCGAACGACAGGCTCGATGCCGCCGGCATCCCGCTGGCCGATAGGGGAGAGGCCGACATCAATCCTGACCTCGTCAGGCGCGAAGGTTTTGCGAGCGAGGCCGAATACCGTGCCTATCTCGCGACGCTCGGCCAGGATGTCCCGTTCGAAGCCTATGTCGTGGAAACCGTCGAGATCTCCGAAGGGCATGCTCTGGACGGGCGTCTGCGGGAGCTGCGGGAAGAGCTCGAAAATCTCAGGGCCAGGCTCCATGTGATCAGGGAGCAGACCACAACCGTCGTTGCGGAAAACGTCCGATGGGCCGATGCCAGCGCGCATGCGCAGCTCGGCGACCGGCCATGGCTCAAGCTGGCGGGTGCGATGGCGGCGGCATTCGTCGCCACGCGCGGCATCAGACGGCTGCCTCTTGGAGCCGTGGCGACCACGGCGCTGCCGCTCGTCGCCGCCGCCTTGAACCGAAAACTCGCGAAGGCGTAACGCCGGGACGTGGGATCGATGCTCAGACAAGAGCTTCGTTCTTACCTTGATTGCGCGGCCATTCGCATTTAAGGCGGTCGGGCCTAAAATCTGGGGATCACCGCCGGAATCTATTAGGCTAGGATGACGTTTCAAAACGCAGCGGCCGCACCATATCCTTGGTCTGGGTCAGCAGCCGAGGATGCCTGATGAGTGCAACAGCCCACGAAGCCAGCAGCCACCATGGTTCGCGACAGTTCGCGGGGCTGCTGATCGGTGCGATCGGGGTCGTCTATGGCGACATCGGCACCAGCCCGCTCTATGCCTTCCGCGAGGCGCTTCGGCCCTTCGCCCATGATGGCGCGGCTCCGCATGAGGTGATCGGGCTGATCTCGCTGATGATCTGGACGCTGACGAGCATCGTCACCTTCAAATACGTGCTCTTCCTCCTCAGGGCCGACAATGACGGCGAGGGCGGCACGCTGTCGCTGCTCGCGCTTCTGATGAAGAAGACGAAAAGGCATGCGACGATCTTCTTCTTCGCGGGCATCATCGGCGCTGCCCTTTTCATCGGCGATGCCATGATCACGCCGGCGCTCTCGGTGCTTTCGGCGCTCGAAGGCCTGAAGCTGGTGACGCCTGTTTTCACGCCCTATGTGCTGCCGATCGCCGTAGCGATCATGCTCATGGTCTTCCTGGTACAATCGGTCGGAACCGCCGCGGTTTCCAAGCTGTTCGGGCCGATCACGCTCGTCTGGTTCGTGGTCATGGGCATCGCCGGCCTGCTTCACATCGCCGATGACACGTCGATTTTCGCCGCACTCAACCCGTTCTACGCCTTCGACTTCATCACCCATGCGGGCTTTGTCGGCCTCGTCATCCTCGGTGCGGTATTCCTGACCGTGACGGGCGCGGAAGCGCTCTATGCCGATCTCGGGCACTTCGGACGCAAGCCGATCCAGGTCGCCTGGTTCGCGGTGGTCTTCCCGTCGCTTGCCCTCAACTACCTCGGACAGGGCGCTCTCGTCCTCAAGAACCCGGCTGCCGCATCCGATCCGTTCTTCCTGCTGTTCCCGGAATGGGCGATGCTGCCCGCCGTACTCCTGGCGACCGCCGCGACGATCATCGCCAGCCAGGCGGTTATAACCGGCGCTTTCTCGCTCGCCCGCCAGGCCATTCACCTCGGCTTCCTGCCGCGTCTGGAAATATGCTTCACGTCAGCGTCGAACACCGGCCAGATCTATGTGCCCGCGGTCAACATGGTGCTGCTGATCGGCGTGCTCGCCCTGATCTTCTCGTTCGGAAGCTCGGAATCGCTGGCAACGGCCTACGGGATCTCAGTCACGGGCGCGATGGTGGTCACGACCATCCTGTCGTTCCAATTCCTTCGCGCCGTCTGGGGCTGGACGGTGCTCGCCGCCCTTGCCGTCCTGCTTCCGCTCTTCATACTGGAGAGCGTGTTCCTCAGCGCCAACCTTCTGAAGATTCACGACGGCGGCTATGTCCCGGTGCTGATCGCCGCGGTGCTGATCGCGATGATGTGGACTTGGAAGAAGGGAACCCTGCTCGTGCGGGATAAGGCGGCGCGCAACGACATCCCGCTCGCCCAGTTCGTCAGGTCGATCGAGCGCAAGTCGGAACACAGCCCGGTCGATGTCCCGGGAACCGCGATCTTCCTCTCGAGCGTTCCCGACATGGCCCCCAGCGTTCTGCTGCACAACATCAAGCACAACAGGGTCCTTCACGAGCAGAACGTCATCCTGAACGTCAGGACGGCGTCGCGGCCCTATGTGCCGGAATCCCAGCGGGTGACGATCGAGAGGATCTCGCCCCGCTTCAGCAAGATCCAGCTGAATTTCGGCTTCATGGAAGATCAGAACGTCTCGGCGGCCATGCCGCTCTGCCGGCAGGCGGGATTCCAGTTCGAGATCATGTCGACCTCTTTCTATGTCGGGCGGCGCAAGCTGGTCGGTGATCCCAATACCGGTCTTCCCCGCTGGCAGGACCGCCTGTTCATCGCCATGGCCGGTTTCGCCATCGATCCCTCCGATTATTTCCAGCTGCCGAGCAACCGCGTCGTCGAGCTCGGCGAGCAGATGGTGATCTGACCCGCCGCCATCTTGTTGCCGAAGTGTGCGTGAAATCTTGCCTCTCCTAGAAGGAGGCAGGCATGGCTGGATATGACGACCGTTACGTCGAGATCACGACGCGCCTTCGCTCGGTGCAGTCGTTCTGCGACTTCCTCTCGCAGGGCGCAACCGTGCGCGTCGCCTTGTCGGAAGGTGCGCCCTACAAGGACGTGACATCGGCTCTCCTGGAACGGAACCGCAGGGAGGCGGAAGCGCTCGCCCGCACGCGCCGGCAGCTCTATCCGGAGCTTGCCGACGAAGACGTGATGCCGCCGCTCTACAGCCGCCACTGACGCGCCGCCGAAGGCGCGCCGTGTTCCTTTTTTGAAATTGGCTGAATCAGCCTTCAGATTATGGCGGTGTAGCAGGCTTCCCTATACACCAAAGGCTCCATGTCCGCCGTTGAGCTCAGCCGAGAGCATGGTCGATACGATCGACGTGATGTTGAGGCACTTTGTTGCCCGGCTCTTCGGCTGCGGCAATTTCGTCAATTGTCAGTCCGGTCGCGATTGCGAGGTCTTCCAGACTGTAACCCTTTGCAAGCCGCGCCTGCTGAAGGCGCCGCGCGAGCATCGTATCGCTGCTGGCAAATTGATCCATATTCGTCTCCGATTAATTGCGACAATGAACTCGCGGGAAGGGCAATCTGTTCCTTGCGAGCCTTCGCTTAAGGAAGCGTACCTGGCTGCCGGAGAGGCAGGCTAGGAGTTTTTCCAAGCATGCGCCCAGCTGAGCTGGCCGCAGCCGCTTCTATATGGATCAGATGACGAAGCTTATCAACCTCTTGAGGCGGCCCGTTCCCTTATCCTTAGGGGCAGGGTGCCTTCTGCGAACCATTCAGGCGCTCCGAGCCTGTTGCGAGTGTGGGCCTTCCGCGAATTCCTCAATGACTTTCGCGCAAAAATGCAGGAGGTCGCCGGGCTTGCGGCTGGTGACCAGGCCTTTGTCGGTAACGACTTCCTTGTCCACCCACGTCGCTCCGGCGTTCTCGAACGCATCTTTCGGACACTTTGCGCGTTTGCAGCTTACGAACAACAAATTGCAGGCATCGCGATGAAGGCATTGGCAGCCGGTTTGAACCCCGTATTTGGCGATCTCGCTCCTCCGGAACGGCAGGCGATGCTGGAGAAGCTGGCCGTGACGCTCGAGCGGAATGCCAGGTGGGCGGCGCAGGAAGGTGATGACGCGCTTGGGACTGCGATGCTCTCGGTTGGAGCGGCGATCCTGTCCGTCGCCGGAGATCTGGCCACGACTGATGCCGTTCTGGCCGAGGATGTTGCGACACGCGCTCTCGGGCTTATCACTACGTTTCACTGCAGACATCCGCAATATCCGTTGGGGCCGATGCTGCATTGATGCAATCCGCGCGGCCGGCATAGGAAACTGAAGTAGGGCAGGCTTTGGCCCAACGCCGAGGCGATCAGGCGAAACCGATTTCCGCAAGCAGCGGCAGATGGTCCGAAGCGACCCTCGTCAGCCGGTTTTCCAGAACTTTCGCCTGTTTGACGACGAGATCGCCGGTCACGAAGATATGGTCGAGGCGCATCAGCGGATAGCGGGAGGGAAAGGTGGCTTTCGGCGCGCCCGGGCCGGCGAGCTGCGCGTCCTTCAGTGAGCGGGCGACGAGCCGATAGGTCGCGGAAGAAGGAATGGCGTTAAAATCGCCGCAGAGGACGGCCGGCAGCGGCGTTTCCGCCGTTCCGTGGAGCCAGCCGGAATTGAGGAGCGTCGTCATCTGGCGGATACGCTCGCGGCCGCGAAGGCCGAGATGGGTGTTGACCACCAGCAGTTTCCTGTCGCCAACCATGATTTCGACGGAAAGCGCGCCCCTGGTCTCGCCGATGGAGGGCAGTGGGCCGGCCTTGACCGCGCCGGTCGGCAAGGCGGTGATAACGGCATCGCCATATTGTTCTTCGGCGACCGAGAGCGCTGGATGGAAATGCGCCTGCATTTTCAGAAGCGAGGCGATCACATGCGCCTGGTCGATGCCGCCGGTCCTGCGCCTGCCGACGTCGACCTCCTGGAGCGCGATGATATCGGCCTCCGTTTCGGCAATGACGGATGCGATGCGGCCGGGATCGAGCTTCCGGTCGCTGCCGATGCAGCTGTGCACGTTATAGGTCAGGAGTTTGATCGATTTGTCCGGCATGGCCCACTGAAAGCTTGTTTCCCCGAGGGGACACAGAACTTGTCCTCCCCGGGGGAACACAGAACTCCTTTGATCGTTCCAGAAGACGAGCCCCGCCGCCCGCACTTCTGAATGGATGATCGATGAACCTAAAAAGCATAATCTTGAATGGACTGCTCGTTGCCGGGCTTTGTCTTGCGGTCTTTCTTCTTTACCGGATATTCCAGCAATATAGCCTGGATCAGATCGTCCAGTCGGTCCGCAGCATTCCTCTTTCGACCTTCTGCACGGCGCTTCTCTTTGCGGCTGCTTCCTACCTCTGCCTCAGCTGCTTCGATTTCCTGGCGATCCGTTCGCTCGGCAAATCCTTGCCCTATCGCAAGATCGTGCTCGCCTCCTTCATCAGCCTTTCGCTCGGCCACAATATCGGCTTTGCAGGGCTGAGCAGCGGCGCCTTCCGCTATCGTTTCTATTCGCGCTGGGGGCTGACGACGGAGGATGTGGCGAAGATCATCCTGTTTTGCGGCGTCACCGTGGGGCTCGGGCTCGTCACGCTCGGTGGCCTGGCGTTGACCATCAATCCTGATGATGCGGCACGCCTGCTGCGCGCTGACGCGGCGAGCACCCGCATCTTCGGGCTGCTGGCTCTGATCGTGCCCGTCCTCTATGCGGGCCTGGCCTTCTTCGTTCGCGGCCGGCTCAGCCTGTGGCGCTGGTCGTTTCAGCTGCCGCGCTTTTCGATTGCCGTCGCGCAGGTGGGTGTCGGCACCGTTAATTTCATGCTGGTCTCCGCCTGCCTGCACCAGATGCTCTCGACCTTCGGCGACGTCGCTTTCTTCCGGTCGGTCACGGCCTACGTGCTCGCCAATTCGGCGATCCTCGCGACGCATGTGCCGGGCGGTCTCGGCGTGCTGGAGGCGACCGTTTCCTATGTCGTGCCGCAGCAGGCGTCGATCGGCGCGCTGATCGCGTTCCGCTGCGCCTATTTCTTCATCCCGCTGATGCTCGGCACGATGCTTCTTCTCGTCAGCGAAGTCGTCTTCCGGCGATCAGGCGGTGGTGCGGAAGAAGAAGCGGAGGAGCGCGCCGAGGCCCAGTCTGTGTAGGAGCAGAAAGGGCCGGTCCGGGTCGAAGATCGCTGTCCCTGCGACAGGCGAAACCCTGCCGGACAGCTCGACGTCAAATTCCCTGAGGCCTGGAGGACCATTGTTCAGCGCCTCGATCGCCTCGATCACCGAACCGCTTTGTGCATAAGCCGCGGCGAAGGTCTCGGGGGCCTTTCCGAGATATTCCGCGAGCAGGCGATTGCGCAGCTCCGCGATTGCTCGCCGATGTTCCCCGTTGCTCGCCTCAAGTAGAAGATCACATTCTGAATCAAGGCCTTCCGAGCGATTGTTAAGGTTGGAGGAGCCGATGCGAAGCAGCTCGTCGTCGGCGATCATCAGTTTCGAATGAATGAGCACCTCGACCTCGCCATCCTTCCCTGGCACAGCCCCTGGGACGACAGGATAGTAGACTCGCAGCCGGTTTGCGCGATCGGCGCGTTTGAGGCGGCGGATGACACGGTCGCGATTGCTGCCCATGACGAGCTTCTCGATCAGCCCGTGAGAGCTTCGTGTGCAAATCACCACCACCTCGGGCCCATTCTCCTCCTGCAATCGCGCAGCTATGGCATTGGCGACACGGAACGAGGCGAGATATTGTGCTTCGATGTAAAGCTGATGCCGGGCGCGCGAGATGATGTCCAAGGTCGACGCGATGCCGTCGTTGATGCCGATACGGCGCGAGGTCGTCGGCTCTGTCAAGGCGAAGCTGGCGGGGACTTCATGAAGCGCAACGGGTAGATCGTCCGGCCAGGCGAAAGACACGCTTTCGGCGAGCGGCGAATGGTTCTCTCCGGTGGCGATTTCCCAGCTCCGTCTGGCAATATCGCCGATCAGCCTGGCGGCATCGCCCGTGACCATTGCCTGCACGTCATGCAGGGGATCGTAGGAAACGCCGTGCGGGTCGCGCCGCAGCCGATTCCTCGCGCGATGGCGCCTTGTATCCCACCGTCGCGCCGTCAGATCCATGCCGCCAATGAAGGAAACGGCGTCGTCGATGCAGACAAGTTTCTGGTGGTGGCAGCCACGGACGGCAGCGGGAAGATCGAAGCGCAGGTCGATCCGGATATTTCTGGGGAAGTTCTTCTTGCGAAGGAGCTTTATCGACTTGTCGGAATAGATCGGCCCGAGCGCCCAAACCAGAATGCGTATCTCGAGGTCCGGATTTGTCGCCGCCACAGAATGCAGCAGATCGGCCAAGGTTTCGTCGGATTTTTCGGGCTCCAGGCGGATGTCTGGGTGGAAATCCCACCCGATAATCCACACTGTGCGTTGCGCCTGTCGCAATGAACGGGCCAGTTCGGCGAAATAGCGGTTGCCGTTGATGAGGAAAGCGGCTTTTTCTGCGCGCCCTTGCAGGCGCAATGCCGCGCTAGCCTGTTTTTCGCCCTCCGGATGTTGCGCTTTTGTTCGGGTCAGGTAGGGTTGGGCGGACATCGTCTCGAATGCAGTCATGTTTGCCTCGGCCGTTTAACTGAAAACAAACGCACGGAATTTTCCCGGGTTCCCGACGGAAGGTGAGGCGGCTGGCATCTGCGGCTGCCGGCGAAGCGAAATGCAAGGAAATAAAATGTCACAGCGAGCAGGCAGCGCCGATCTTCCCCTTCATGGGGGACGCGTGCCGCATTGGCTCGGCGACCGGATGACGCGGCTCGGCGCCCTGATCACCGAGGCGATCGTCCAGCATTATGGCCGAGACGAATTTCTGCGCAGGCTCGCCCATCCCTTCTGGTTCCAGTCCTTCGGCGCGGTCATGGGCATGGACTGGCATTCCTCCGGCATCACGACCAGCGTTCTCGGCGCGCTGAAGCGCGGGCTGAAGCCCCGCGCCGGCGAACTCGGCCTGCATGTCTGCGGCGGCCGCGGCACGCATTCGCGCAAGACACCGCAGGAACTCGTCTCGATCGGCGAGCGCGTCGGTCTCGACGGGGAAGGGCTGGCGACGACGAGCCGTCTCATCGCCAAGGTCGACAGCGCCGCCCTGCAGGATGGCTTCGATCTCTACCTCCATGGCTTCATCGTCGCCGATGACGGCCGTTGGGTGGTCGTGCAGCAGGGCATGAATGGCGACAGGCGGCAGGCCAGGCGCTACCACTGGCTCTCCGAAGGGCTCGAAAGTTTCGTCGACTCGCCGCATGCGGCAATCGAGGGACGCAGCCAGGGCGAGATCGTCAATCTTGCCGACAAGCGCGCGGAACGCTCGCGGCGCGGGCAACTCGATCTCCTGGCGACGCTCGGCCCCGACCGGATCGTCCGCGAGGCCGCCGCACTCCTGCGCGCCGAAGAACCTGAGCCCGAGCCCGCCGAACAGCCGATGCTGCCGCATCTCATCATGCCTGCCCATCACGACGTGCGCGAAAGCGACGTCAACATGCGCCGCCTGCACGGAAATCTGGCTGCCGCGGCCGATCGTGGGCCGGCGGATTTCCAGCAACTGCTGCTCGTTCCCGGCGTCGGCGCCCGCACGGTGAAGGCGCTGGCGATGGTGGCGGAAGTCGTGCACGGCGCACCCTGCCGTTTCTCAGACCCGGCGCGCTTCTCGATCGCCCACGGCGGCAAGGACCGCCATCCCTTTCCGGTGCCGCTGAAGGTCTATGACGAGACGATCGGCGTAATGAAATCGGCGGTGCAAAAGGGCAGGCTCGGACGCGAGGAAGAGCTGCAGGCGCTGAAGCGCCTCGACGAGCAATCCCGCCGGATGGAGCGCTACGTGACCGGCCCCGACCTCAAGGAAATCATCGCCGGCGAATTCCGCCAATCCGCCGATTTCGGCGGCCGCAGCGTCTTCGGCTGGGAACCGCCGGCGGCTGCGGACGATTGATGTCAGTGGCCGTCGGGCGGGACGGCTTCGACCGGAACCGTTTCCTTCAAATTCTTCCGGTGGAAGATGAAGAGCCCGGCGAAGACGATGATGGCGGCGCCGATGACGATCTGCGTGTCGGGGATGTCGTTGAAGAAGATGTAGCCGAGCACGATCGCCCAGAGCAGCAGCGTATATTGCAGCGGCGCCAGCAGCGACGCCGGCGCGAGCTTCAGCGAGCGCGTGATGAGCAGATGCGCGCAGGTGGCGACGATGCCGAGCAGCAGCATGCCGGACCAGTCGACCAGCGTCGCCGGCTGCCAATTGCCGATGCTCAAGCCGATGCCGGTGATGAGGGCGGCGACCGTCTGCCACGTCACCAGCGTCGTGTCGCTGGTTGAGCGCAGATAGCGGCTCATGACGAGCGACAGCGCAAAGGAGAAACTGCCGGCAAGGCCGAAGAAGGAGGGAAGCGACAGCATCGCCGTGGAGGGGCGAAGCGCGATGACGACGCCTGCGAAGCCGACGAGAACGGCGAGCCAGCGCCGCCAGCCAATCTTTTCTCCGAGAAAGAAATGCGAGAGTGCGGCGATGTAGATCGGCCCGGCCATATAGAAGGTCATCACGTCGGCGAGCGGCAGATAGGCAACGGCGGCATAGAACAGGGCGACATCGCCGGTCGCCATGACGACCCGCATGAACTGCAGGCCCTTCTGCTCGACGCGGAACAGCGCCATCGGCCCCTGCCGCAGGATCATCGGCCCGAGCAGGATGAAAGCGCCGACCGAGCGGATCACCAGCACCTGGCCGACGGCAAAGCTCGCCATCAGCCACTTACCCATCGCATCGTTCAGCGCAAAGAGCAGATCGCCGAGCAGCATCAGCACGACGCCCGTCATGATCAGGTTTCCGGCACCGGCGACGGCCGTCTTGGTCTTCATTCCTCGAATCCTCGCAAAAACGGCCGCGCATGCACGGCCAAGTGCGGCTTCGGCCTTAACGCCGCCAATGTCAACCGTCCGTTTGAGAGCCGGCATGATGCGATGCGACGCTGAGGGGCGGGGAGCGGTATTGGCGGCGGGTCGAAGGAAGAGCTCTTCGCAGCGGCAGCCCCGCGGGAGATGACGCGCGGCGGCACAGAATGTATTTTTCTCCGAGGGTTCTGCTGTTCCCGTACCGGCAAGAGCCGCACCGTTCTTCCTCATCGAGAGTTGCTCGCATCCGCCCCGCCGGAGATCAGCGCGAGTTTGCCATCGGAGCCGTTGGCGCTGCTGCTTGACGCTTGATATATTCGACATGACACTCGCGGTGCCGAAGGCGAGTCGGGCTGTACCGCTTCATATCGATGCTCGCCTTAGAAGGACGCGCTGCGTGGGTTGATTGGCCGCGCGCCGACCGATAGGCCGGCCGCGAACTTGCGAGGTAACGCCGTGGTTAAAGTGTTATCAGCAGGAGGTCCCCCGCGCGACAATCCACCTCGGCATTGGAAATTTCCATGGTTTGGCAGCCGCCGTCGGCGAGTTTATGCAGGGCTTTTGATCGCCGTTTTGCTGCTTGCGGGCATTGCCGTTTTTTACCGCGAGATCCGCCAGCCCGAAGCGCCGGTTGAGCGGTTTGATCATCTGGCTCTCGACAAGGCTGGCCGATTGTCAGACGTAGCCGCCAGCTCCCATGCGGCAGCTCCTTCCGCTCTCCCGTCGATCTCCATATCGCGGCATCTGATCGCGTTCCCAAGGCTCGACCTCGCAAGTCAGTTTCTGCGGAGGTGGCTGGTCTCAGGCGAGAACCTTTGCGGCGCCCTTCGAGAGGCCGGCATCGAGGTGAGCGAATGGAAAGCCGCATCGATGCGCAACCGCAATTATGAATGTTATTTTCAGCGCATCGACGAACGAGACGAAGTGCGACCGCTCAGTTCGACCTTCCTCAGGGTTCGTGGGAATGAGATCGGCGACATACTCGAAGTCCGCGCCAAGATCGTTGGGCCGAAGACGGATGCTGAGGGGCGTCTCGCCTCCGCTGCCCTGCGCATTTTTGAGATTATCGTGAAGCAGGCGTGCTGGCGTGATTTCGAGGATACGCTCGTGTCGATCCAAAGGCTTCGCGACGTCGAAGACGAACGATTCGGCGCCTATCTCAGCTTCACGCGCGAGGCCGGCAGCGAAAACAGCTTCAATTTTGCTCTTGGTCTCAGGGCCGCTTCAGATCCGCAGGTCAGGACCAAGACGTATTTTTCGACAGACCGCTGGCTGACTTCGACAAATCCCCCCAGCAATCGCGTCGACACGTCCACATCAGCCAATTGCGCCCATCGCGCCGCCGCTCCATAGCGGCCGATTTCATGCGCTCAGATGCGTGACTAAGACGCGCGCGAGGGCACCGCATCGAATTTCAAACCAAATATTGTAAATCAACCCGAGGTAGCTATGTTGCCTCGGGATAGTAACAATAATTTCAGGCCTATCGAATGTTGCGCAGCGTCATTTCAATCCTCTCGATTCTTGGTCTATTCACCCTGGTCGTTCCCGTCGACCTCGCACTGGCCAACGACAACGTTCAGTGGATCAAGTCCGACGATCCGGCCATGGCCAAAGCCCATGAGAAGTCCACAAGCGAATTGGACGGCTTCCTCGAAAAATTGCGAAATCCACAGCCGGGAACCGAAAACTACAGCATCAAGCTTGGTTTCACGGACAAGGCGGAGGGCGTGGCGCTGGTTACTGACCAGACGGCTTCGGATGCGGAGGTGGAATATATGTGGGTCTATCAGATCGAGGCATCGGGCGACCATTTCACCGCTCTTCTCGGCGATACGCCGGAATATCTCCACAACATCAAGCAGGAAGATCGCGTCGAGTTCGAGAAATCGGATATTTTCGACTGGATGTATATCGAGAATGGAAAAGTGAAGGGAAACTACACCGCTTGCCCGTTGCTGCTGGCCGGCCCGAAAGAGCAGTTGGAACAATATCGCGAACTCTACGGCATCGTCTGCGATTGACCGCAGGGCCCTCCATCCTCGCCGTTCACTTGGGCGAAGACAGCGCGCAGACGGCCGGTCGGCCGCTCACGTCAGGAGCAGGCCGGCAGCGCCGGCAACAGCCGCGATAGCGCTGACGAGACCCAGCCGAACTGCATAGCCGATGCTGCCTGTGCTTGCCGCAAGGCCGGCTTTCGCAAGAAGATTGGCGAAGGCCGCGACCGCTATCGCCAGTGCGGCCGCATCCGCAGGTAGGGACTGCGGCGAGAGCTTCGCGATGGAGAGCGTAATCGCATCGAGATCGCCCAGTCCGGTGATAAAGGCGACCGCGATGAGCGACTGCGTTCCGAAGACGGCCAAAGTCGCCCGCGTCACGATGGTCACGAGGCCGAGCAGCAGCGCAAAGCGGAAGACGACCATCACTTCCAGCGGATTGCGCGGCAAGAAATCGGATCCGTCTTCGGAGTGCCGCGACAATCCGGCGAGGCCGCCGCCCACGGCGAGAATTGCGGTAGCCGGCCCGAGCGCTGCTGCCAGTTCCGCCAGCACCGCAGGGGCAATGACGCCGCAGATCAGAAGCACGCGGCTCAAGGACACCGCTCCCGCCAGCATCGCGCCGGCCGAAAGCAATGGCGAGAGGGCAGGCATCTGGGTCGACTGACGGGCAAAGGAAAGCGTCAGCGCCGTGGAGGAGACGATGCCGCCGCAGGCCCCGGTCAGCAATAATCCCGCCCTGGCGTCGCTCAGCCTGATCATGACGTAGCCGGCAAACGAAACGCCTCCCACCAGGATGGTCATCATCCAGAGTTCGAACGGATTGATCGTCTGCCAGGGGTCGATCGTCTCGTTGGGAAGAATGGGAAGAATGATGACGGTCATCGTCAGCAGGATCAGTGCCGCCCGCAATTCGAGCCAGGTCAGCTTCCGGAGAAATCCATGCAGCGGTTCCCGCGCCGCCAGAAGCACCGTTATCGCGACGGCACTTGCAGCTGTCGTCGCCATGTCCGCAACGACAGCGCCGAAGCCGAGCGCGAAGACCGTGATCGCGGCGATGGCGCCGGTCGCGCTGTAATCCTCCTCGCGTGCCGCCTGCATGCGGCTGAAAGCGAGGATGGTGATGCAGAAAAATACGAAAATGGCCGTCGGCAGAACCGG
This sequence comes from Rhizobium sp. R634, assembly GCF_002211305.1. Taxonomy (GTDB): domain Bacteria; phylum Pseudomonadota; class Alphaproteobacteria; order Rhizobiales; family Rhizobiaceae; genus Rhizobium. The sequence continues at coordinate 427,743 of NZ_LOKW01000001.1, forward strand.
CCCCGTGAGCGGCTGCAGAAAACCGCAGAAACCGCCGAGGAAACTCGAGAGGCCGTAGGTGCGAATGCCCGCCACTCTCTTGCCAGGCGCAGCCTCACGCCCGCGCCACCCGCGCTCGATCCCGACGAGAATGCCGATCGCGAGCGCGAGGCTGAGACGCTGAAACGCTTCCGTCATCATCAATGATGTCATCATCCGATGGGCCAGGCATCGTCAGCCTGCTCACAACCGCGCGCGCACATTATGACACGACGACCGTGCATTTCGATCTCCTCGTTGCTCGGTGGCGCCGCAGGCGATGCTGACCAGCATCACATTGCCTGTCCTGCTGTCGCATTGAGGACCGCATCTAAGGCAGTGCCGCGCAACTGAAAGAACTCCGCCACCCGAAAATTGCGGTCCGGGCCAGCAGCGATCCTATTGTTGCTCGGGAACCATCGCGGACAAATGCGAGTAGGCCCATTCAAAGGCTTCGTCGATGGCGGCAAATTTGACGGCTTGCCAATGGCGATAGTCGCGGATCAGCCCTGCCGAGAGCCAGAAATCGCCACCCATGCCGGAGAACTCCCAGCCGCAGATTTCAAGCAGCTGTGCACGCTCAAAAAGGCGACGCGCATGGGTTCGGGAAATCGCATAGCGCTTGAAGAATTCGGTGATGCGCAAAGGGCCGATGGACATCTGCGCCTCCAGCTCCTTTTCCGGAGGCAGGCGAGACATCAGGTCGTGCAGGATGTTGCTGCCGGACGCGGTGCGAACGAAACTATCCACCGTTGCCGGAGGGCTGGCCCAATCAGGATCGTGGAAGAGGCGCTCGGACATCCTCGGCTGCGCATGCCACAGCAATCGCCGATCGGCCGACGATCGCAAGAGGCGCGTGCCCTGATCGAGTATGTCGAGTGATTTCAGATGTTCGTCGAACCATTCGCGGATCAAGGATTCGGCGGTCTCGGAGATTTTGAGCGGACGAGAGCGCCCGTCGCTACGTTCATGGGTATCGACCAGGAGACCGTAATTGCGCATCTCCGCGAGATGCGCGAACGCGGTGTTCCTGGAGACAACGTTGCTGTCGGCGATGAAGGCGTTCAGATTGGCCGCCGTAAGCCTCGGATGAGACGGCGACGTGACATGCCGAAAATGAAAGGCCAGAATTGACTGCGTCAGCAGCCACCGCTTCATATCTGCGGTGTAGCGGACGATGCGAGGCGCGGCATCGTGCATGGCAATCAGCTTCAGCGCGGCGTCCTTCAAGGCCTGCGCGTAGAGACGACTATCCACGATGGCTTCGATTGTCAGAACCTTGGGCGCATTCTCGGCGGAGCGCATTGCGGCGGATATGAACGTCAACTTATATCTCCGGCAAGGTTGGGCAATACGGCCCAAGCGATATGTTGTTGGCCTCGCTGCATCGAATATGCCGCTGACGCGCTCGCAGTTTTCCGTGTTCACATGCAGTTCGCAGGACCTATCGATATCACCAACTGTCAGCAGCCAGCACTCGCTTATCTCTGCTGCACCACCTGCCTTAATATAGAATTACGAAATATAGCTTACGATACTGTTGACGCTGATTTTTCAGCGGGAGGGATCCGAAACGCCGCGGCAGCCCGAAAGACATAGGCCGTTCTCGCCGGCACCAAACGAGCACAGGGCTACCGCCATTTCTCGATGAGAAATCCTGATGTCCCTTGAACGGGATCGGTCTGGGGCAGGGATACGGATGAGATTTTCGACAGCATTTCGCTTGAAGCGGCTGCAGTTTGGATGTCGGCGTGCTGGCCTTCGGGATAGGCGCCGATCACCTGAAAATCGCCCGTGCAGCCGAGGTTTTGGTGCCCTGTCCCCGCGGGCAGCACCAGGCAATCTCCCGCCGCGACCTCCAGTGCTCGGCCGCCGGGGCCGCCGATCAGCAAGGTGGCGCTGCCACGGGCAATTCCCAGCACTTCGTGAGCGCCGGAATGGTAGTGCTGATAATCGAACACACCGTTGGTCCAGATATCAGTCCAACAGTTCGCCGCGAAGCGGGTTTTGAAATCAATCCGTTCGCCGTCCGTGAAAACACCGCTGTAAAGCAGCACAGGAAGACGCGGATTGTTCGGGACCCAGTCGCTCGGCTCGAAACTTATCGTCTCCAGGCGCATGTCGAATTCCCACCGTTGGCTTTACCAGAGCGTCAAAAAGCTAAACTTTGACGGTCGCCAGCGGTTCCTTGATACTTCCTTCCTCATCCTGATCGGGAGGCGCGCCCTGTGAGCCTGCGCCGCTGTCGCGCAGAATCTTCCCCCGGTAATGTAAAGATCGGCGTCGATCCCGGACGCTAATCCAGCCTCACGGTGAAGACATAGCCGACGCCGACTTTTTCGGGTCGGTCTCGATCTTGCGGCGCAGCCGGACGATCTGGACGTCGATCGCAAAGAGCGGACGGAAGCGGCCTGAGCCAGCTCCACTAGACATTCAGCCGCAGGCTCCCGGGAAGCGCCCGCCGCTCGACGCGTCGGAACAGGCTTTTTAACTCCGGCTCGTTCACCAGTGACGCAGCCTCGAGAGGCGGCATCCAGGCGAGCTTGCGCTCCCGGCGTTCCGGGAAATTGGCCTTGGTGCGGCGAACGATCAAGATGTGAACTGTCACGAATGACGGCGCCTGCCTGCCATCCTGGAGCGTCTTGAGATAGGAGAAACAGCCGAAAGCGCGTTTCTTCGCCCGTCCCTTCACTCCTGCCTCTTCCCAGGCCTCACGCTCGACCACCTCATGCGGCGCGAGCCCCTTGATCGGCCAGCCCTTGGGGATGGTCCACCGGCCGGTTTCGCGCGTCGTGATGAGCAGAACCTCGAAGCCGCCGCCTGATGCTTCCCGCAGGCAAAGCGCACCGAATTGCTCCAGGGCCTTGCCGAGGAGGATCGTCTCGGCATGGTCGGCAAGCTGGGACAGGAGCGTCTGTGCCTTGTTCATTCACGGAAGATGTGTCGGTTGTCTCTTCTTGGCAAGTAGACGCCCCGGTTGAACTAGTGAAGGTCGTCATTCCTTCAGGCTGCCTTCGGAATGCGCCGAATGGAAATTGTCGTGGTTCCCATTATGCGGGATGGCGCAAGCCCGCCCGCCCGCACCGGCCGAAAATTATTGGGTTATCTGCGCGAGGTCGGCATCGAGCCGCTTGCGCACCATGTTCGGCACTTTCGCTGTATTGATCGCTTTAAGATTGGCCGGGCTGTCGCCGACCTGGATCAGGGCAACCATACCTATGCCGACATGTGGCGTGCAGTTCAGGACATAGGCGCCCGGAGCGTCGAATTTCGCCTGATACTGCTCGTTTGGCTTGGATTTGAATTCGGCGACGCCATCCCGTCCAGCCGAAGGAAGGCGCCGTGGGGCCATCCGATGTGGACTATCTGCGCAATAGAGCGACAAGCGAAATCGGCATTTCGACTGCGAAAAAATCCATTGCCAGACTGATAATCATCACCCACACGACTACCAGGAAAATTAGCGCCGCAAACCTGATTTCTACAGGTCCCATCATTCGCCCCGTCCCAGCATATGCGTCCCCCCCGAGACAAACCTTGTTATCCCTCGTGCAAATTCCCTATGCGCGAAGGATGATGCGCAGCTGTGGAGAGCGTGGCCGCGTGCGGCGGCGAAGTCTTGGCTTTCTCAAAACTGATGTCGCTTGGGCCGATCAAGTCACTGGACGCAGCGCTGTCGCTGCGTTCGAGACGGTGGCCGTCAAGGAAGGAACGGTAGGCATCTGCGATGCCCTCCTTCAGGCCTATCTTGGGAGACCAGCCCAGCGTGCGAAGCTTGTCGACGCTCAGGAGTTTGCGTGGCGTGCCATCTGGCTTGGTGAGGTCACGCGTGATCTTGCCGTCGAAACCAACGACCTTGGAGACGAGATGTGCCAATTCGAGGATGGTAATGTCTTCGCCGCAACCGACGTTCACATGACTTTCGGCGGAATAGGTCTTCATGAGATGGAGGCAGGCGTCGGCGCAATCGTCGACATGCAGGAATTCGCGCCGCGGCGTGCCGGTCCCCCAGATGCATATCTCTTGTTGCCGGTTGACCTTGGCCTCGTGTGTCTTGCGTATGAGCGCCGGCATGACATGGCTTGACCCAAGGTCAAAATTGTCGCCTGGACCATAAAGATTGGTAGGCATGGCCGAGATGAAATCGCTACCGTGCTGTTTGCGATAGGCTTGGCAGAGCTTTAATCCGGCAATTTTGGCGATCGCATACCATTCATTCGTGGGCTCGAGCGATCCAGCCAGAAGTGACTCCTCAACGATCGGCTGATCGGCGAATTTCGGATAGATGCAGGACGAGCCCAGGAATATCAGTTTTTCGACTTGAGCTCTATGGGCTGCGTGAATGACGTTCGCCTGGAGAACCAAATTGTCGTACAGGAAGTCGGCCGGATAGGTCGCGTTCGCGAGAATGCCGCCGACCCTTGCAGCAGCCAGGAAGACGGCGTCGGGGCGATGATTGCTCATCCAGGCCTCCACCTGCTCCTGCCGTCTGAGATCGACCTCGGCGCGGGTGGCCGTCAAAATCTCGCAACCCTCGGAAGCGAGACGCCGCACGATCGCAGAGCCCACCATGCCGCGGTGGCCCGCGACATAGACCCTTTTTCCGGCAAGGCTGTAGATCACCTCAGGCATAGGCGAAACCTTTGGTTACGCCGACTGAGGGAACATTTCGGGCCATGACTTTCAGATCTTCCCGAACCATCTCCGCAACCAGCTGATCAAGACTGGTTTCATGTTTCCAGCCAAGCTTCGTATGTGCCTTCGTCGGATCGCCGATCAGAAGATCGACTTCAGTCGGACGGAAGTAAGCCGGATCGATCTCCACCACACACTTGCCGGATGTCTTATCGTATCCCTTTTCCTCAACCCCGTTCCCACGCCAATCGATCGGCATGCCTACCTTGGCAAAGGCCTTGTCGACAAAGGAGCGAACGGAGTGCGTTTCGCCGGTCGCAAGGACATAGTCTGCCGGTTCATCCTGCTGCAGCATCAGCCACATGCCGCGGACATATTCCTTTGCATGACCCCAGTCGCGTTTGGCGTCGAGATTGCCGAGATAAAGCCGATCCTGCAGGCCAAGATGGATGGCGGCTGCCGCCCGGGTGATCTTGCGCGTCACGAATGTTTCGCCGCGGATCGGGCTCTCGTGATTGAACAAAATGCCGTTCGAGGCGTGCATGCCATATGCCTCGCGATAATTGACCACGATCCAATAGGCATAGAGTTTGGCAGCCGCGTAGGGTGAGCGGGGATAGAATGGCGTCGTTTCACTCTGTGGGACTTCCTGAACCTTGCCGTAGAGTTCGGAGGTCGATGCCTGATAAAAGCGGGTCTTCTTGGTCAGTCCCAGGAGGCGTATTGCTTCAAGGAGCCGAAGCGTGCCGGTTCCATCGGCGTTGGCCGTATATTCCGGCGTCTCGAAAGAGACTTGAACGTGGCTCTGCGCGGCGAGATTATAGATCTCGTCCGGCTGCGTTTCCTGAACGACCCGGATGAGGTTCGTTGAATCGGTCATGTCCCCGAAATGCAAGATAAAGCGAGGATTTTCGATATGGGGATCTTCATAGAGATGCTCGATGCGGCTGGTGTTGAAGGAGGATGAACGTCGCTTGAGGCCGTGAACAACGTAGCCCTTCTCCAGGAGCAATTCGGCCAAATAAGCACCGTCCTGACCTGTTATGCCTGTAATCAGCGCAACTTTATTGTTACTTGTCACTACGGTCTCCCCAGTACGAGCCTTGCTCGAGTTCATGCTTGAAAATCGTGGTATTTCATCAGTGAGCTTGCGAATAACTCCGAGTCACTGAAGTTGTATTTCGCATGTTGTTTTGGATTGACATTATTTATGGTGACGAAGAGCTCTGACTTCTGCGAGCTTTTCAGCTGTTGCAAGCAAAATTCCAGGGCGCGGCGGCTCGTTCCTCCCCATTTTGCCACCACGAGCGTTCGTTCTGCCACCGCTGTCAGGTGCATCGTTTCGAGCGAAGCGAGCACAGGCGCGGTGTCGAAGATGACGATTTTGCCTCTTGCGCGGGCCATCTCGACAATGTCAGCCGCATCCCGCGAATGAGCGTGCCGATGGAGGCTGGGATTGCCCGCCGGAATGAAGTCGATACCGCTTGGGTGATGATGGATGATGTCCTGTAATCCAGCCAGTCCGCTCAGGAATTCATTCAACCCATGATCAAGCTCCGATTTGAAAATCGAATTCAGATTTCCGCGTCGAAGGTCGCCATCAACGAGCAGCACGGGACTTCCACTTGCTGCGAGTTCGATTGCCAACGATCTGGCGACGAGCGACTTGCCTTCGCCGCTGTGAGCCGAGGTTACAACGATACTGTTGGGCAGCTTTCCTCCATTGGATTGTTTGAGGGAAATCAAGACGTTGCGAATCGCTTCCTCAAACATCCCGTCTTGCGTGCCCGCGAAGAGTATCGACGGATTTTCCCTGTCTTTCCTTTTCAGATGCGGAATGAATCCGGCGGGTATTATACGCGACATTCCGGCCACCTGGTCGAAGCTGCGGACCGACTTGTCCATCATCTCGACCACAAAGGCGGCGCTCACTGCGATCGAAATCGAAGCCAGGAGGGCGCCGGCCAAATAGAAAAGCCGTCCGCGTCCCTGCGGCGCAAGCGGCACTGCGGCTGGTGACAAAACCTCCAGTTCCGCCCCCGGCAGCATGGCTTGCCCAGCCAAGCCCCGGCGCTGCTCCTCAAGCCTGTCGAGTGCCGTTTGCTCTTTGTCAGTCATGCGCTGAAGTCGCGCCAACTCGGTCTGCGCCAGGGCGACGCGAGAACGCTTCTCGTGAGCGACCGCCAATGCCGCTCGGACAGCGTCATCCTCATGATCGAGCGTCGCAAGCTTGGCGCGTATTGATTGGAGATATCGATCGACAGCAAGGTTGAGATCGGTGCGGGATTTAACGATCCTCGCGCGCGCATCGACCACTGCTTCGGCAGTGTTGCCATATGTTTCAAGAAGGCGTTCGAGATCTTGCTCCTGTACACGAAGCTCACGTTGCATTGTGGCAATGCTGTCGGGAATGGTTATATTCTGCAGGGCAAGCGAGGCGTCGTCGCCCGCTTCCATTGCAGATATCGTTGCTCTCGCTTCAGCGCGACTTTGTTCGATTTTTGCTCGCCGCTCGCCCAACTCCATTGTCGATTTGATCGCTTCAACCTCAGCGTCGTCATTTGAGGCTAGCTCCATCGTTTTCTGATATTGGTCGGCGGCGTAGCGTGCTGCCTTCACGCGAATCTGCTGTTCGGCGATACGCTGCAGAATCCAATCTTCCGCTGCGTCCAGGCGGCTACGGAGACCTTCCTTGCGCTCTTCAAGGTAGATGCTGATGAGTCGGTTCGGGACCGCGGCTGCCAGTCGGGGGTCGCTTGCATCAAAGCCGATCTGAATAACGTCCCCCTGGCCATCGCGCCACACGCGCAGCGCCTTGTAATACCGAGGGATTATGGGCTCGATGCCGGTTTGTGCCGACGAGGACGGTCTTTCTTGGTCGACTAATCCGCGCAATATTCCCCGGATCTCGTCGATAAGCGAGGCTTTCTGCAGCGCTGGATTGAATTCCGGCCACTCGTCAAGCCGCAGGTCGCGAATGACCCGCTCTGCGATGCTTCTGGAAAGAAGCCGCTCGGTCTCCGATGTGGCATTCAGCGGATCGTTGCGGCCGGAATCGTCCGCACCCAGCGTGGTTGCCAGAGGCGTGTGGATAATCAGCCGGGATTCGGCATGAAAGGTCGGCTTCAATCCCGAAATTGCGGCTGCGGCAGCCACCATAAGCAGCGCGACTATCGCCACTATCATGACCGCCCGTCGCCGGATAAGGCGCAAGCCTGATGTCAGGTCAAAGTCGTCCGATCTGGTCTCCACCTGAAACCGAGGATCGTATCGCATCGACGAGAGCGAGCTGTTGCGGTCTGGCGGGACAGTTGAAATCGTCATCGTTCACCAACCATTGTTTGAGGTTGCGCGGAGACAGCTTCGTAGAGTTCTTCCAGCGATCGCATGTAAGCCTTCATACTGAAGTGGGCGAGGTAATGAGCGCGGCCCTTGGCCGAGAGATGGTTGCGGATTCCCGGATCCGTGACCAATTTCGCCAGCGCCGCAGCCAGCGCATCCTTGTCTCCGACAGGGACGAAGACGCCGGTTTCACCGTCGGAAATGACTTCGTCATGCGCTCCGACGCGCGTGGTGACGACCGCAAGCCCGTGGGCAAGCCCTTCGACGACAGCCATCGCCAGGCCTTCGGCATGCGAAGGCAAGACCAGGATATCTGCCCGCGCACACAAGGCTTGCGCCTCGTCGGCGCCAAGCCAGCCCGGCATTTTCACCAGATCTGAAAGTCCCAGGGCGGCAGCCTGACGTCGGTAGTCTTCGACAGATCCGTCGCCTGCCAGCACGGCGCGCCACCGGAGCTCTTTCATGACCGGATGACTTAAGGCAAGCAGAAGCTCCGGCACGCCTTTGCGTTCGCTCAGCCGACCGAGAAATACGATCAACGGCACCTCGCCGATATGGACAATGCGTGCCCCGGGGTCGGGAACGCAATTGCGGATGACGGCGATGCGGCGCTCGTCCACGCCCAAAAGCGTCTTGAGCGTCATGCGGTCGCGCTGGCCCAGTGCCACGACCTGGTCGGCATGTTGAAACATCCGGCGTATGAGCATTTGCTGGCGCGGAGAGCGTGCAGCGAAGTCGTTCGCGTAGTCGTAGTCGTGCAGGTGCAATATGTAAGAGCACCCGAGGCGACGGGCAGCCTCTGTCAGGACCAGTTTTCGTGTGGTGCTGCCGCGACCGGCGACATGAATATGGTGAATGCGGGCAGGTGCCATTATCCGGTCCTTCGCCATCATCAAGACGGCGCCGAGCAAGCGCACAGGCGACGTCGCCACGGACCATCGAGGTCCTCTGGTGTCGGTGACCAGGTGTGTTTCGCCGGCCGCCTTCGCCGTGTTCGAGATATAGCCGACCAGCCTGCCAATTCCGCCACCGTTTTCGCAGCCACCCGGGACGTAGTGGCGGACGGTTGCCGCTGCGTTGCGTGTCGTCAGCCTGTTCCCATCCGTGAGCGCATCCATTAGCATGTCCCCACCACCTCACGATAAACGGCCGCAGCCTGTGCTCCGACGCGCTCAGGCGAATTCGGACCTGTGGCCCAAGCGAGCGCGCTGGTCCCGAAACTGCTTCTGAGCTCGTTATCTCTAGCCAATGTCCAGATGGCTCTCGCTAGCTGTTCCACATCTCCCGGTGGAACCACCATTCCCAATCGGTTCGGCACAACGGTGGCTCGCAATTCGCCGACATCAGTCACGATAACCGGCTTGCCGAATGCCGCGGCAAGATTGAGGACGCCGCTTTGAGAGGCTTCCGTATAGGGAAGGACGACGATATCGGCATCCAGAAAAAGCTGGGCGACCTCCATGTCCTCGATAAAGCGGTTGCGAATATCATAGCGGCCGGCTTCCCCCATAAGCGGCTGGAAGACCCACGGATCATCGCCGCGGCCGGCAACCGTAACGCGTAGATTGGGTAGCAGGTCCTTGAGCATCGCCTCGGCACGGATCAGATGCTCCAATCCCTTGTAAGCAAAAATCCGCCCGAAAAGCAGGACGCGCAAAGTTCCATCTGCGCCGCGCCGCGCCATCTCGTACCGCCGAGCGAGATCCGCGTAGCGATGAATGGCGGGATGCGACAGGACATGGACACAATCAGGCGATTTCGAATATCGCTCGAGGACCATTTGTTTCAGCCCTTCGCCATGGACGACGACATGACCCGATTGCCGCACCATCAATTGGGGAGCCCAGGCCGGCAGTGTGCGGGTGTCGGAATCGCCGGGATGCACTTCCACGTCATGGACGGTGGTCACGATCGGGATCGGGCGCCAAAACGGCGCGGCGAAGTTCAACCAGAGCGTCGAGTTGCTCAGAAGGTGAATGACGTCCGGCCGCTCCCGCCGGATAAGACGTGTGAGCTGATGCAGGAACCAGGGATTGGAGAGCGAGCGATGCCTTGGCCAGTCCATCAGGTGCAGATCGACAGCCGGATCGATCCATGAAGCAAGGTGTGCGTAGCGCCGGCGCGGAACCGCCAGGATGACGTGCGCATGTCGCGCAACGCCGCTGGCGAAGGAGATGGTGTAGTCTTCCAATTCGGAAACCAGCAGCAATGCCTTCATCCCGCTGACTCCGACAATCCAACATCCTGACCAAGTCGAGGCAGGTCGCGGGCCGTGCGCAATGCATCGCGCGTCCGCCTCAACAAGTTTGGTTCTCCGGCGAAAAAGAGCCCTTCCAGGGCAAGTCTGAACCGGGTGCGTATATCCGCGCCCTCCAGCCTGGCTGAGGCGACCCGGTACGGATAGTGATCGGTCAGATGCAGCCTTCCCGCCAGATCGTGCGCGGAAAGAAACCGGTTCGTCGCTTCAACGGTCGCCTGCCAATGGGCCATCCGCTTTCGCAGCATGGCGGCATCATCGACGGGCCGATACCAGTTATTGCTGTGAATCCGGTAAAACCCGAGTGGATCCGACAAGGCGACAACGCCCCCCAGAAATGGATAGATGCCTGTGAGCCAGGCGTCGGCGGACAGGCGGAACTGCGCGGGAATATCACCCGCTGCATCCCACGCGCTGCGTCTTACGGCGATGGCCGATGTCATCGGGAAGGGCCACCAGCCAGCCGATCTGGCGAGCCGCGTCGACAAATCTCCTGAACACAGGGTCCGAGGGATCGGCCTGAAGGCCGGTGAGCCATCGCTCTGCGTTGGCTGAAGTCGATGATAAACAAGCGACGCCTGGGGATTCGAACGGAAAGCAGCGGCGGTTGCCGACAGCTTGCCCGGCGCCCACCAGTCATCTGCATCGAGAAAGCAGAGGATGTCGCCACTGCTTAACCTCACAGCGGCATTCATGGCGGCGGCCTGCCCCTGGTTCTCCTGGAAGAGCACCTTTACTTGGCTGCCATAGCCATCGAGAACAGAGCGCGACTGGTCGCTCGACCCGTCGTCGACGACGATTATCTCGACATTGGATGTCTGCTGGCTCAAGGCGCTGTCGATTGCCTGGGCAACGAAGCGACCGTAATTGTAGTTATTGATAAGGACGCTGATTGTAGGCCGCTCCATGACACCCCTCAAGCGCGTCGCTGCGCGACACGTCGGTGCGCCAGAGTTGCGAATGCTCGCGCGTTGGGCAGCGCGGATTGATGCAAGGAGTTCTGCTCGACCAGGACTTCGCCTTGAGCCGGTAGGGTCACCGTCGACAACGCCGCAACGCCTGACGCTCCGCTTATATAAAGTAACAATCCAGGACCATGACGCAGAACCATAGCAATCCCAACCCTTCTAAGCGTCACCTGCCAACGGCCGGCTGCGCCAGAATTATTGCCTCACTTCACCGGAAACTGCGGATCAGCGCGACGTGCTTCGCGATATGCTTTCATCGTCAAGCTACCGGTGATCGGGCACGGGTGACATCTCCTCTTATGGGCAATGCCATGGGCCCCGGCACCAACTTTTGGGGGAGGGGTGGGCCGTAAACTTAACCCAGACACCGTCCTTGGAGGGTGGGAATGCGCGTTAGGCTTAGCCCTGCCTTCGTTTGCGTTGGTTGACTGGGGAGGTGGCGGGATGATTGTTGATTGGCAGGCAGCGCCGCTTTGAAAGGGAACCCATGTCTTTCCAGATTGCCGCGATCAACAGCCTCTCATCCGTCTAAGAGTTGGGAGCGGTAATGAGAGCCTATACGCTTGGAGTAGCCAATGGGCCGACCCTCAGTTGGCGAGCGATAGAGTGCTGGGGCGCCGGCGTGTGCCTTTTTCTTCAAACAGGCGCGCTTTTTCCGCTCCTGTTGGCGGATGCGGACGGAGCGCTCAGCGATCATGCCAGGTCTATACTACGTCTGCTTTGCCTACCCGTATACGGGTTTACATTGTTGATGCTGGTACGAAATCTTCCGCAATTTCTCACCGCGCTCAAGCGAAATTGGCTTGTCCCCGTGATGGTTGCCATACCGTTTGTATCTGTCTTCTGGTCGGTAGGCCCATCAACGACATTCAGGCGCGCCATCGGCCTGCTCTTTACGGTACTTCTGGCCTATGTGCTGGCGATACGCTTCACACCGAGACAGTTGCTTCTCCTTGCATTTGCGACCTTCGGAACATGTATCATCCTTAGCCTGTTGATTTTCGTAGCGTCGCCGGGTCTCGCCCGCATGCCGCTGGACGGCGCGCTGCGGGGCGTCTTCATTCACAAGAACAGTCTCGGTTGGTATGCCGGCATGATGATACTGGCGGCGACCGCCGTTTTAATGGACGCCGACCGGGGCTTGCGACGAGCCGCTTTGCTGTTGCTGATTGCGGGTGGGATTTGTCTCGTGGGCTCCGGATCGATGACCGCGATCATTGCGACGGTATCAGCCTATTGTTTGATCGGCTTCTACTCCGTCTTGCAGCGGCTCCGTGGCATCAGTCGCATCGTCTTCATCCTGTTTTTCGTACAACTGGCTGTCGGGCTCCTCCTTTGGCTTCACGAATTCCTGGTCCCATTCCTTGAAGCGCTCGGCAAGGATGCGACTTTGACGGGTCGAGTGCCCTTGTGGGAGCTGGTCGATGGTCAGATAGCCGATCATCTGCTGCTCGGCTTCGGCTACCAGGCGTTTTGGACGGAGGCGAACCCGGAAGCCTGGATTATCTGGTCAAAGATCCAGTGGATGGCTCCCCACGCCCATAATGGATTTCGCGATACGATGCTGAGCTTCGGAATAAGCGGAATGGCGTTGTTCGCTCTGATGGTTTTGCAGGCACTACGCCAAGGGGCCGTCCTTCAGTGCCGGGATCAGCATTACGGCTGGCTCTGGATGAATGTCTTCACGGTCGTGATTTTGGTGATGAACCTGACCGAGACCATCTTCCTGATCCAGAATGACGCGATATTCATTCTGTTCATAACGGGCATCATCATGTTCTCGCTGTACGCGCCTGTGGTTTCGACGGCTCCTGGCCGGCGACTGCGGGCACCGGCACGGAGCGGAGCGGCGGAGCTGCAAGTCTCATGAGGCTGCGTTTCGCACCGATCTTTGGCGTTTTGCTTGCGATGCTCTTTCCGCAGCCGAGCAACTTGGCATCGGTGAGCCAGGATGCAGATGCGCCCGACAGGCTGCGGACAGCTGTCAGGGAAGCGACTTGCGCGGAAGCGTCGCCGGCGACCCTTTCGGACAAGCTGAAGGGGACTTCGCTGAGCGATGTATTGACCGGCACATCCGCGGTCCGGACAGTGTTCTATGTTTCTCCCAATGGCAAAGACAACTGGAGCGGACGTCTTGCCAAACCAAACCCTCAGGGTACCGACGGTCCCTTTGCCAGCATTGAAAAAGCTCGGGATGCTGCGCGCCAGAACGGCGGCCAAAACACAATCGCAATGGGCAATGGAGACTACTATCTCGTTCAACCGATAGTCTTCGATGCTCGCGATGCGGGCCTGGTCATCGCGGCGAGATGTAACGAAATGCCGATTTTGCACGGTGGCCCGCTTATGCGCAACTGGGCGCCTCAGGCCGATGGTCGCTGGACGGCACCGCTGAGGTTGCCGCCCGATGAGGCGGTGGGCGATCTCTTCGTCGATGGGATCCTGCAAACTCGGGCCCGCTTTCCCAACGCTCCCCTTGGCGGAGATCCGCGTAAGGGATGGTTGTTTGCAGCCAAGTGCGAGCCGGACAGCGATATTTGGCAAGGTAATACGCGCTTTTGCTTCCGTGCCGGTGATCTTCCGGCGTTGGAAGATCCAACCGGGCTTGTCGTCCACATCGTTGGCGGCTACCAGCCGGGAAGCCAATGGGGCAGTGACACTCTCCCGGCTGTTTCAATCGACGCGGCAACCCGGACTGTTCATACCAAAGGCACCGGCTATTTTTTCACCGCAGAAGGCAGCCGCTATTTCTTGACGGGGGCAGCGGCCCTGCTCGATGTTCCTGGGGAGTGGCGGTATGACGTCGCTGCGGGACAGCTGACCTATATCCCTACCGATAGACTATTCCCGAGCTCCGCGGTTGTCGCCGGCATCCTGCCGACATTCTTCAAGCTGGACGGGGCCGATGGCATGGTTGTCTCGGGCCTCGAGTTTCGTGACGGAGGTCCGCAGGGCAGCGGCAAGTTCTATACCGACACCAGAGGCTTTGGCGCCATACGGCTCGAGCATGCAGACCGCGTCAGGCTGCTCGGCAACGTCATGAAAAATGTCGGCGTCGGCATTCACGTAAGCGAAAGCGAGGATGTTCTGATTGCCGGCAACGTGATCGGAGATGTGGCTGGCAACGGGATTTACATCGGCACGACTTATGGCAGCTTCGGCAAATCGAACGGCGCCAGAATCCTGTCGAACCATATCCATGACGTCGGAAGGGTCTATTTTGAAACCGCGGGAATATGGTTCCAAGCGGCCGACAACATCAGGATCGCCCATAACCTGGTCGAAAATACCGCGCAGTTCGGTATCGCCGGCGGCTCACTGTGGGGTGCGCAAGACGCAGTCTACGACGCAGTCATCGAATATAACGAGGTCCGCAATGCCAATCAGCAAACGGCAGATGGCGGTGGCATCAAGCTGATGGGCGAGCAGGCCGACCTCATGAACAGCAGCATCCGCTACAATCTGGTGACCGGGACAGGCCAGCTTATGAACAGGGCCGATGGGACGTTCTGGCCTGCCGGATATGAAAATATCAATGAGTGGCCGACCCCTATCAGCTGGGCAATCTATACCGATGGCAAAGCCAGCGGTGTGCGCATCGAAGGAAATACGCTCTCGGACAATATATCGGCGATCGGCATCAACGGCGGCTGGAGCAACCTGGTGACGGGAAACGTCATCACGCACGGATCGGGCGCGGCTTTTCGCGTTGATGATAGTACGGGCAGGGGTTGGCATCCGCCATGGGCGCGTCCTAATCGTATCGAGAACAATATCGTGTCGATCGACAGTAGCAACGGGCTGGCAGCCTATGTCTACGCTCCTGACCATGGGTCCGGATACGTGCAGTTCGCACATAACCGCTACACCGGCAATTTGAACGACAAGAGCTTCCGAATACATCCGAAGATCACGCCTCGGGGAGAATTTGGCAGTTTACGAGATCTTCAGAAGGCTGGGGCGGACACCGACAGCGTAGTCGCAACGCCCGAGTAATAGGGGAGAATGTCCGGGCTGACTCAACTCAGGTTCAACACTGACTTTTGGAGGTCCGTGATGGATGCGACGCACGTCGAGATGATCAAGGGGAGCGTGTCAGGGGCTCTGTGCCGGGTGAGACCAAAGGCAAACGCGGGTTCCCGGGGCGATAGACGATCCAGCGCAAAGGTATCTCCTTTGCGGAGAGCGTGGCGTCAACGGAAAAGGGGGTCGGGATTGTCGTGCCGGAAAGAGGAAGAGACACGACTGCCCGTGACGTGTAGGCCCGCCGCCTGAAAGGCGACGGGCCGACCCGGTTATTAGACAAGCACGAAGTCTTTGAAGTGAAGTGCTGCGGAATTATCGAGATCCGCGACATGAACGGCCGCGCCCGCCGCGCTTCCATCCGCGTCATAGGATAGAATGCCGCTCTTCTGATCGTAGATCAGCTTGTCATCAGCCTCCAGCGCTTTTGTTCCGAGAACGAAATTCTCGTCCGAAAAATGGGAGAGGCTGAGCGCGGTGAACACCGAATGATCGAGCATCAGCTTGTCGCCCGCTGCAGAGGAAAAATCGCGGATCTTGTCCATGCTGATATTGTCGGGCTTCACGTCGAAGACGAAGGTATCGCCGCCGCCGCCGCCGGTCAGAATGTCTGCGCCGGCTTTTCCGATCAGCTTGTCGTTGCCGAGTCCGCCGTTCAGCTTGTCCGCGCCGGACCCGCCATCGAGAACGTTGCTGCCGCTATTTCCGGTCAGCACGTCGTTGTAGCTGGAGCCAGTCACGTTTTCGATGCTGATGAACTTGTCACCGGCGGCATGGCCGCCCGATGCGGCGCCAGTCGCCAAGTTGACGTTCACACCGCCGGAGCCCGCATAGCCGGCCGTGTCGGTGCCGGTCCCGCCATTGAGAATGTCCCCGCCGGCGCCGCCGCTGAGCTTGTCCGCGCCAGCCCCACCATTGAGAACGTTGCTGCCGCCATTGCCGCCGGTCAGCACGTCGTTGTAGCTGGAGCCAGTCAAGTTTTCGATGCTGGCGATCTTGTCACCGGCAGCTTGCCCGCCCGATGCGGCCTTCGTCGCCAGGTTGACGTTGACCGCGGTGGAGCCTGCATAGCTGGCCGTGTCGGTGCCGCTGCCACCGTCCAGCACATCCGCGCCGGCGCCGCCCTTCAACACGTCACTACCGCCGAGACCCTTGTAGGTTTCGTTGCCGGCGTTGGACTGACCGGTGTGCGGCAGGATGTCGTTGCCGTCGGTGCCGGTGATTACCTTCGTCGGCGAGGTCGGCGAGGTCGGGGTTGTCGGCGTAGTCGGTGTGGTTGGTGTGGTTGGTGTGGTTGGTGTGGTTGGTGTAGTCGGTTGCGTTGGCGTGGTCGGTGTCGAGCTGGAGCCCGATTCATAGGCGCCCATATCGACAGTCCCAACGACGCGAGCGTGGCCGTCCAGATCGACGGAGGCGACGCCGTATTTGCTGGTTCCGCCGTCGATCGCCGACGAGCCCGAGCCGAGGTGGAAGTTGTCGCTCGCTGCCCCCGCGAATTTCGGATCGACGCCGAGCTTGTTACCGTCCGCCGCGCTCGGCATCGCGTTGCCGCCGTCGGTTTTGACCGAGGCCTGGCCGGCCGTGCCGTTATAGGTGATGTTGTTGGCCCAGACGACGTTGCTGTTCTTGTAGCTGTCGGTCGACGTATTATCGATCGCGGTGTTGTTCTTGTTGATCGACGGGTCCGCGACGGCGATGTTGTTGACCCAGGTGTTGTTGCTCGACGCCGAGTTGCTGAGCTCGCCGCGCCAGGTGCCGCTGTTCTGCGGGTCCTGATTGTTGTGGTATGCGGTGTTGTTTTTCACCGTGACGGAGTCGCTCCAGGTAACCTGGATGCCTTTGCCGCCGTTCTGGTAGACGAGGTTATTCTCGACCAGGGTCTTGAACGTGTAGTTCGGATGACCGCTCGTCTGGGTGCTCTGGAAGTCGTCGATGATGATGCCGTTGCCATCGGTGTGTGCACCCGACTTCGTGACGTTGTCGTGCGAGATGTTGTTCCGCACGATCGTCCGGTAGCCGTCCGTCGAGGTGTCGCCGGTGATGTTCCGGTTCTGGTAGATCGAGATGCCCGAGAACCAACCCGTCGATGCGTTATTGTAGGTCTCGTTGCCTTCGATGCGGATGAAGTCCGACTGGTTGAACTGGATGCCCGACTCCCCGCTGCCGTGGACCTTGTTATCGAGGATCTGGATGTGGTGGACATTGTTCGCTTCGATGCCGTCGCCGTTGGCGCCGCCAATGTCAAAGCCCTTAACGACAACGTAGTTGGCGTTGACACTAATCGCGTTCCACGAGCCCTCGGGCGGCCGGATCAGCGCCCCGCCGGGAACTTCCGAGCGCAGCGTGATGTTGCCTGCTGCCGAGCCGTCCTTGTCGATGTTGATGGCCTCGTTGTAGGTCCCCGCCTTTACCACGACCTCGTCGCCGGGCCTAAGGTTCGATGCCATTGCCTCGCTGATCGTGCGAAAAGGAGACGAGGCACTGCCGTTGCCGCCGCTGCTGCCGGTCGTTGCTACGTAGTATGTCGTCATTGTCTTGTCCTCAACCTTAGCGTTGTTCTTTACCAATTGCTAATTTTAGCTAATCACTCGTTGCGGCGCGGTTTATAGGCCGACGTTTTCGAGGGCGCAACAGCAACGCGACAGTAAGTGCTTGAGATGAATGAGCCTTATTGCTGCCACAATGTCCAAATCACTCCAAAGTTACATTTTGAAATATTTGCGGAATTTCGAGTCGCTCAAATTGGGGCAGTATAAAGGTCCCGTTTGCCGCGAATTATTCTTTCTACAACTACAGTGACATAGCCCTATTGAAAACATTAAGGAAACCCGATGGGGTGAGTGGATTTTTCCTCCGAAACGAAAAAACGGCATTTTTTTTCTCAATTTAACAATTTTTGGCATCTTTTGCGTAATAAATGGCCGCCGTGCAGGGGCATCGGGGCCTGCTCACCACTTTATAAGGCAGCATATCGACGGCCAGCGACTCACTCGCCATCCACAAAAGCGCGTCCAAAAGTGTTCGATTATCCGTGCGGAGACCGCGTCTCCCTCTGGTCTCACACGGCACAAAGCTCCTGCACTGATCATCTCGATGTGCGTCGCAATCCATCACCGCCTCCAGAAGTCAGGTGATGAATCGGCGTTGCTCCAGCCCGGGAAACCCAGCCTTTGAATCGTCATCCGGTGGAGTGAGGCAGGCGTCCCGATAGTGGGCGGGGCTATATTATTGACAGCAAGCTGTCTCGGCACTTCTGCACTGAAGGTTCCCCGGAACTTCAGGATGGCGGTTGCAGCCTTCCTCGGCATAGGCGAGGTCCACGCATCCGACGGACGAAGGTCATGAAAACTGCGACGCGGCCGGAGGCCTGCCGATCCATCGAATGAGCCATCACGTCAAGGTGAAAGCATTTTGAGCGTCGAGGCGAAGCCGCGGCCAGATCCGCTCGAAGATCCTGCGTAGACTATATCAATCAGTGCTCAAGTCTTTCTGCAGCTGGTTGGTGCTGCCGGGAAGCTCTGGAGGCTTGCCAGCCGGGGCCCTCATCGCGCATTTCGGGTTCGGCATGTCTCCCTGCCGGCTTTATTCACGCTCGAACTCTATTTATGCGCGAAGCGACTATCTTCTGCGGCTTTGCGTGGTTTGACCGCTCTTTCGGGGCCGCGCTCATCAAAAAGAGCAAACCTGGCAAGCCGAGGGGTACGTCACCTTACTTCGAATATGTAACCTATCTCAGCCTAAGACGTAGAAACACGAGGTCTCTTCTACGTCCAACAGTTGGAGGCGCAAGTATGGAGGCAATCGTCCTGGCAGCATATTCTGATGACAGTTTAGATCGCGAAAGCGTAGGTCATGAGAAAGCAACCAGTAGACGGCAGCCAAGATTCAGTTCTCAATCAAACGAGTTCTTTGGAATGGATTAATGTCCTTGGTGTTCGCATTTCGGCAGTTAATCTCAAAAGCGCGACTGGTTTTATTCAAAAAGCGATCGAGGACGGTAGGAAGGGATATGTGTGCGTACGCGACGCACACGGCGTCGTCCGATGTCAAGATGATCCCGAGCTCCGGTCGATACATAACCGGGCTTTCCTCGTAACTCCTGACGGCATGCCGTTGGTATGGGCATTGAAGCGTGCGGGCCATGCCGAAAGCGACAGGGTCTATGGACCGGATCTCATGTTGTCCGTTTTCGATTCCGGCAGCTCCAACGGCTTGCGCCACTTCCTTTATGGCGCAACGGCCGAAACGCTCGAACAACTGCAGGCGCGCCTTCTCGAGAAATTTCCGAAAGCACAGATCGTCGGCTCCTATGCGCCACCTTTTCGCAGCCTGTCGACGCCGGAGGAAACGGAAATTGCTGACCGGCTCAATCGATCGGGCGCCGATATCATCTGGGTCGGGCTGAGCAGTCCCAAGCAGGAACTCTGGATGGCGCGCATGCGTGATCGTCTGGACGCATCGATGCTCATCGGTGTCGGAGCCGCATTCGATTTCCACGCCGGCCTCAAGCGGCAGGCTCCGAGATTCATTCAAAGAAGCGGCTTCGAATGGATGTTTCGTCTTCTGTGCGAGCCGCGGCGGCTGTGGCGGCGCTACGCGCTCGTCGTGCCGACCTTCATCTCACTGTCAGCATTCCAGAGACTGGGGCTTCGGAAGTTTCCGATCGAAGACGCTATTTCTGGATCGGGCGCGTCAGGACAAATGCAGTAGAGGGGTAAAGCGTCATGTCCTTATTTGCATCGACAGAAGTAAGACCGCGTCCGTCGAAGGCAGCGACATCAAGTGATATGACGGCGCGGGTGATCCCGGCAGGTTCCGTGCCGCCCATAGCAGCCAAGACCGCCGATGCCTTTGACTGGGCAGGGCCGAATATGCCCGAACTACGGCGTCGGCTTCCTCGGCTTGCAACCTCGTCCTTCCTGGTCGCCGGCGACATTGCGGGCTATTTGATTGCCTATTTTGTTCTCGTGTCCCTTCTCCCCGGTGGTTTGGAGGGCTCGCTGGTCGAGCGTACGTTCGCGATCGCAGCACTCGCCGCGATCATTCTTTACGCATCGGCCGGCCTCTATCCTGGATACCGGCTGCATGACCACGAACATCTGCGGCGGCGCACTTTAGCTGCCGTCAAGGTGGCTGTCCTGGCGGCGTTCGGAGCAATTATCCTGCCGGAGGGGGAGCGACTGCTGCTTGCCACTATCGGGTTCCTCGCTCTCGGGCTGATAGTACAGCCATTTGTGCATTGGCTTGCACGGGGCCTTTGCCGGAAGCTCGGAGTCTGGGGGGAGCGCGCGGTTGTCATCGGGGCAGGCAACCTTGCTCCCGCTCTCGTGGCCCATTTCAAGGATCACTGGCAGTATGGCATCAGGCCGGAGCCTTTTTTCGCCGATACTTTGGAGGCTTTGCCCGATGGCGGGTCCTCCATTGCCGTGGTTGCGGGCGACCCGGGCTCGCCGATACCCGATTTGGCGGTGATGCGCCGGAAGTTCGCCGAAGTCGTTCTGCTGTCCGACACGCCGAACCTCAAGGTAAGCGGACTGCGACCCGCGGATGTCGGCGGAGAGATCGGTATTCGCCTCGCCACTTGTGAGAAGTCAGCGAACTCGGATCTGGTTCGACGGATCCTCGATCTCGCAATCGCCGTCCCTGCAATGATCGTGGTCGCGCCGTTCATCGCGTTCGCCGCGGCCGCAATCTATGCCATTGATCCAGGCCCCGTCTTCTTCCGGCACACCAGGGAGGGGCGGTCCGGTAAGCCGGTGCACGTTCTGAAATTGCGGACGATGTATCAGAATGCTGAACAGCGCCTTGAAGCACTGTTCCGAGACAACCCCGCTATGCGCGCCGAGTGGTTGAGCCATTTCAAGCTCAAGGAGGATCCGCGCGTCCTTCCGGTTATCGGACACATGCTGCGCTCTTCGAGCATCGATGAGCTTCCGCAATTGGTGAACATCATTGCGGGCGAGATGGCCATCGTCGGACCGCGTCCGTTCCCCGAATATCACCTCCTGGCCATGAACAGCGAATTTCGAGCCAAGCGCCGTTCCGTCACGCCGGGGCTCACGGGCCTTTGGCAAATATCCGAACGAAGCAATGCGGATATCGAGCTGCAGCAGCAACTTGACGAGTTCTACATCGACAATCGGTCCCTGTGGTTCGACTGCCAAATTCTTTTCAGCACAATCCCTGCGCTCTTCAAGCGTAGGGGAGCCTACTGACGATCCTCGCTTCGCGAAGCAACCATCAACAGGGAGCACACCAATGCACGGACAAAAACGAGTTATGGTAACCGGCGGCACGGGATTTCTGGGATCATTCCTGTGCGAAAGGCTATTGCGAGAGGGCAATGACGTCCTCTGCGTGGACAATTACTACACCGGTTCGCGTGACAACGTGCTGCATCTTCTTGACGATCCTCGTTTCGAGGTGCTCCGCCACGACATTACCTTCCCGCTCTATGTGGAGGTCGACGAGATCTACAACCTCGCCTGCCCGGCATCTCCGGTCCACTATCAATTCGATCCGGTGCAGACCGTGAAGACCAATGTGCACGGGGCCATCAACATGCTCGGCCTGGCAAAACGCACCAAGGCGAAAATCTTCCAGGCCTCCACGAGCGAAGTTTACGGCGATCCGGCAGTCCATCCCCAGCCCGAGGAGTATCGCGGCAGCGTCAATCCGATCGGTCCCCGTGCCTGCTATGACGAAGGCAAGCGCTGCGCCGAAACGCTGTTCTTCGACTACCACCGTCAATATGGCGTGGAAATCCGCGTGGCGCGGATTTTCAATACCTACGGGCCGCGCATGCAGACCAATGACGGCCGCGTCGTCTCCAATTTCATCGTTCAGGCGCTTCAAAACGAGCCGATCACCATCTTCGGCAACGGCACGCAAACACGCTCCTTCTGCTATGTGGACGATCTGATCGAAGGCTTCATCCGCCTGATGGCGGCGCCGGCCGGGGTGACAGGCCCGATCAATCTCGGCAATCCCGGCGAGTTCCAGGTCCGGGAACTGGCCGAAATGGTCATCGAAATGACCGGATCGAAATCAACCATCGTCTACAAGCCTCTGCCGGTCGACGACCCGACGCAGCGCAAGCCGGATATCAGCCGCGCAAAGCAGGATCTCGGCTGGCAGCCGACGGTGAACCTGCATGACGGGCTCGAGAAGACGATCGCTTATTTCGAGTGGAAGCTTTCCGGCGGCGCGCGGAACAGGCTCAACGTCAAGCCCTCGCAGGAGGCTTACCCGCATCTGGCGGCTCCGACCGTCGAACGCACTGTTCCTGAAGCCATTCGATAGGGACATGAATAGCAACGTTGATCAGCGAAAGCCGCGTCTCGTTTTCTTTCAATGGGACCATCAGCCCAATGCGAACGCGGCCGGTTACCTGCTGCTGCACATGCAGCAGCAGGTCAAATGCCTCGCAACACATTTCGATGTCGTCGTCATCAACCGCGACTGCGATTATGCGGAGATATGCGACAAGCACGAGCCGGATCTGACGCTGTTCGAGAGCGGTTATCGGTCGCATGGCTCACATCGGATAAAAATCACCAACACCAATACCCATTTCGCCGTACCGAAGCTTGGTCTTCATAATGCCGACCCATGGTGCGATCGGCGCGCGGGCTTCCTTTCCGATATGGAGCAGTGGGGCATCGAGACGTATTTCGCGATCGCAACCATGACTCCGGAATATATGCCGGCGGTGAAGGAGAATCTGTTCGTCTGGCCAAATTTCATCGATCCGGAAGTCTACCGCGACTATGGTCAGCAAAAGGTCATCCCGGTCACGCTGACAGGTCAAGCCTATGGGCTTTATCCCTGGCGGCAGACGGTCTTTCCGATGATCCGGGACCGTTACCCCTGCCTGGTCTCACCGCAACACGCCTATGAAAGCAAGCTCGCTTCCCAGCTCCTGTCCGGCGAGGCTTATGCCCGCGCACTCAACGCGAGCCTCCTGGTCCCCACATGCGGCACCATGGGCGGCGAGGTCGTGCGCAAGCACTTTGAGATTCCCGGGGCGAGGGCCTGTCTCGTGACGGAACGCACGGCAGCAGTGGAAGCAGCCGGCTTTGTCGACATGGAAAACGGTGTCTTTGTTGACAGTCGCAACGTGGTCGAGCGGCTGGATTACCTTTTTGCCCATCCCGACGAGATAGAGCGTATCACGACAGCCGGTCACAGTTTGATCCATTCGCGCCATACGCTGAGGCACAGGCCGCAAATATATCAGTGGTTTATGTTGAACAGAGGCCTGCAGTTCGGCGAAAAGATCATCCAGTCCGGCCCTTTCGCCGATCTTGCAAAGGTCAAGCGTAGCTCCAAGCAAGAGAGCGTCCATATCGTCGGGGAAGCGAGCGATCGCGTTTTGCTGAAGCAGGGCGACTTGCTTCTCGAAGAGGGCAAGGTGGAGGAGGCCAAGCAGTGCTACGCACGCTGCCTGGACTATGTATCCTACCTGCCCGAGGCCAAATTCCGCCTTGCCATCTGTGCATTGCAGGAGGGCGACGCCGATCGCGCCCATGACCTTCTGGTGGACCTGGTTAAGGTGACCATGACCGAATATGGGGCGATAAACCCGGATCCGGTCGAGTGGGCGTACTTCCTTCTCTCTTTGATCTGCAGGGGCCAGTTTGAGCGGGCGCGGAGGCTGCAGGATTTCTACCCATCGCTGTCCCACGACGAATTCAGGCGCGCGCGCCTCGTCATCTCGCAACTTAGTCGCTCAGGAGAAGGGAGCGTCTCGGGACGGTATGGCAGGGATCGAAGAAGCATTCACCAGATTCCCGAGCGGAGCGATTCCGAGTGGCTTGCAAGGTTCTCCGATATTCTTGAGCGCTGTCACCAGCCAGATCTTGCAAATGTTCTTCGTGCCGCTCCTATTGGCGGAAGCGGGACTGACGAGAAACCAGCATCTCTACGCTTCAAACGTGACGCCTCCTGGCGCCTTCGACTATATTCCGGCGTCGATGGCCTCATGATCAAGCTGCGCCTGAATCGCCTGAGGCCGAATGTACCGCCTCTGCCGGAGTTCCGATATCTCTGGCATCTTGCGCGGGGTCTGGTCCCTCAGTCGCAGAGAGGCCTGTTGCGCAGGATCCGAATGGCTCTTTCTAGGCCTCCCGTGGGCACCGGCAATTAGCTGTGGGAAATGCACTCACCTGAAGAAGCGCGTATGAGAAACGCCCCAGGTGAAGCTGCAGGTGCTCCCACTGAGGCGTTTCCGGCGTTAAATCTCGGACTCGGTGGCGTATTTGCCGCGCAGCCACCGAGGATATTTAGAGCGAGAATGCGCTCAGCACAGGCTGTTTGCAGCAGAGCCGCCCGAAAGAAAAAGATCGTTGAGCTTGAACACGACTTCCGTTCTGTTCGTTGCTTTGACCTTTTTCATAATATTGCGAACATGCACCTTTACAGTGCTTTCTCGCAGGTTGAGCTCATAGGCGATGATTTTATTCGCCTTTCCGCGTCGGAGCGCCTCCACGACTTCGACTTGACGATCCGTGAATATGCCGGCCAGCGGGCGTGCGGTCGAATTGCTCGAGTCCAGCAAGTGACGCATGGCGAACAGGGCGCTTGCAGGCACGAAAATTCCGCCCGCCACCGACAGGGCGATCAATTCCATGCAGACGCTGACGCTGACTGAAGCGGGTATGAACCCTTTAGCTCCGTACTCGAGCGCCCTGACGATCTGACCGAAATCGTCGCTATCGGCCAATACGATGAGTGGCGTTGATACGAATTCCGATGAAAGTTTCCGGATTTGCTCCGAAACGGCCGGCTCATCGATTTTCTTGCCGCCGACGTTCAAGAGGATTGCCGAAAGCGGCGGATATTCATCGCGCTTCTGCTTCCACTCCTCAATTGAACCGAATGCCAGAATCTGCAAATCCGCTTTCTGGGCAGACATGCATTGCGCCAGGCATTGACGATCGAGCTCACGATTATCGAGAATGACAAGCGAATGCGTGTGTCTTCCCGGAACGGCAGGTGGGTTCGAATTGTTTTCCATCCTCAGCGGAAGAGCGACGTTCTCCTGCCTGAGGTCCAAATTTGGTATAAGTGCTGAATTCACAGCTTCACCCTCCCCTAACACGTTACGCTGAACTACGCCCCGAGTACCGACCCCTCTCAATACGGGGGTTTAGGAAACTCTAAAGTAGGAATCGAATACCACAGTTCGCGGAACGTTACAGTAGCTAATAAAGGCTAAGTCGCGCACAACTTCCATCATAATTCGGAAATGAAAAGATAAATCTGAAGTAGTCTTGCGTGTTACTGGATAGTCTTCAGACTAAACTTATTTTTTACACCGTAGATTTGCGGCGGGCCACTAAATGCATGGAAACAATCGCAGTCTCCGGCGTAGGATCGGCAACGGATGCGGCAGGTGAGCCCGCCACCAACGTCGGTCGTTATATGATTAGGACGTAAGTCGTCCTAAGTAGATACGCCTTTAGGTGAATAACCTTAAACGTTTTGTTTCTTTACTCAGATGCAGAAAACAATTCTCTTTGAACTGTAGAAAAATATTAGTCCTGTCGGTGTGAAACCTCGGGTGCAATCAAGCGATTGTTTGTTTCAACTGAAAGTCTGGACCTGTTCAAGAGTAGGGGGTTTTGCAGGGATGATTGCAGCAAACGTCAAACTGGATGACGGCACCATTATCCACCATCCGGATCTCGTAAATCTTTACGGCTGCACGATCGGGGCGGGAACGCGCATCGGCACCTTCGTCGAGATTCAGAAAAACGCCGTCGTCGGAAAAGAATGCAAGATCTCCAGCCACTCCTTCCTCTGCGAAGGCGTGACGCTCGAGGACGGCGTTTTTATCGGCCACGGGGTGATGTTCACCAATGACACTTACCCGCGTGCCGTGAATGCGGACGGCAGTCTGCAGACGGAGGCCGACTGGGTCGTCATTCCCACACTGGTCAAGCGCCATGCATCGATCGGCAGCAACGCCACCATTCTGCCCGGCGTGACCATCGGAGAGGCCGCCCAGGTCGGCGCCGGCGCTGTCGTAACCAAGGATGTGCCTGACGGCGCCATTGTTGCCGGTGTCCCGGCCAGGATCACCGGTCACGTTCATGACCGGTCAGTAAACATGCAAGCGTTTGGAGGAATGCGATGATCGGCATTGCTGTTGTTGGATATGGATATTGGGGCCCGAACCTGGTCCGCAATATTTCGGAGGCGGCCGGGGCGCAGCTCATTTCAGTCTGCGATCTCAATGTCGATCGGTTGGCGGCGGTCAAAAGCCGCTATCCGGCAGTCACGATCACCGATAATTTCGAGGAAGTCCTGCGTGATCCGAGAGTGGATGCCATCGCGATCGCGACGCCGGTCTCGACCCACTACAAGCTCGCAATGCAGGCTATGATGGCCGGAAAGCATGTCTTCGTCGAAAAGCCGATGGCATCGACGACGGAGGAAGCATCCCGGATGGTCGAAGAAGCCGCGCGGCGACGCCTCGTGCTCGCCGTCGATCACACCTTCGTCCACACCGGCGCCGTCCGCAAGATGCGCGAGCTGGTCGAAAGCGGCCTCGGCGACATGTATTATTATGACTCGGTTCGGGTCAATCTGGGGCTCTTCCAGCATGATGTCAGCGTCATCTGGGACCTTGCGGTGCATGATCTTTCCATCCTGGACCATGTCCTGCAGGAGAGGCCGGTCGCCGTTTCCGCGACGGGCATGAGCCATGTGCTCGGCGAGCCGGAGAACATCGCCTATCTGACGCTCTTCTTCGAGAGCAAGCTCATCGCACATATCCACGTCAATTGGCTGGCCCCGGTCAAGGTGCGCCGCACGCTGATCGGCGGCAGCAACAAGATGATCGTCTATGACGATCTGGAGCCCAGCGAAAAGATCAAGGTCTATGACAAGGGCATCACCATGTGCCCGAATTCCGATGCCTATGGCGAGAAGGTGCACCAGATGCTGGTGGGATACCGCAGCGGCGACATGTGGGCGCCCAAGCTCGATATGACCGAGGCGTTGAAGCGCGAGCTGGATCAGTTCGTCGAGTGCATCGAGCAGAATTCGCGGCCTATCACGGACGGGCAGGCCGGATTGCGTGTCGTTCGGGTCCTTGAAGCAGCAAGCCGGTCGCTCGCTCAGCGCGGCCGTATCATCGAGCTCGAAGAGGCGAGGCTCATTGCATGATCCCGTTCCTCGATATCAAGGCACAATATCAATCGATCAAGAGCGAGATCGACGCCGCCGTGCTCGGCGTGCTCGCCTCCGGGCAATATGTCCTGGGCGAAGAGGTTCTGCGCTTCGAGCAGGAATTCGCCGACTATTGCAATGTCAAGCATGCAATAGCCGTCAACACCGGGACGAGCGCGCTGCATCTCGCTCTGCTTGCCGCAGGCATCGGTCCCGGCGATGAAGTCATCACGGTGCCCTTCACCTTCGTCGCCACCGTGTCGGCAATCTGCTACGCAGGCGCACGGCCGGTGTTCGTCGACGTCGAGCCCGTGACGCTCACCATGGATCCGGCCGGGATCGAGGCGAAGATAACCTCCCGGACCAAGGCCATCATCCCCGTCCATCTCTACGGTCAGATGGCCGATATGGACGCGATCAAGGCGATTGCCGATCGCCACGGCATCCCCGTCATCGAAGACGCCTGCCAGGCCCATGGAGCGCAATACAAGGGGCGGCGCGCCGGCAGCATCGGCGTATCGGGATGTTTCAGCTTCTATCCGGGCAAGAACCTCGGCGCCTGCGGCGAGGGAGGCCTTGTTGTCACCAATAACGACGACCACGCCAAGACGATGCGTATGCTGCGCGACTGGGGTCAGGAACAGCGCTACCACCATCTGCTGAAGGGGTTCAACTATCGCATGGACGCCATTCAAGGCGCGATCCTGCGGGTGAAGCTCCGGCATCTGGAGGACTGGACGGAGGCGCGCCGCGCTCATGCGCGCCGCTACTCGTCGCTGCTTGCTGGATTGCCACATTTGAAACTACCCGTCGAAACAGCCGACCGGCGTCACGTCTATCACGTCTATGCCGTCAGGAGCGCCGATCGCGAGGGACTCCAGCGTGTGCTCAGCGCCGAGGGCATACCTTCGGGATTGCACTACCCCATACCCGTTCATCTGCAGAAGGCCCATGCCGATCTCGGTTACCAGGCCGGCGATTTCCCCGTCTCGGAAGCCGCGGCACGCGAGGTGCTCTCCTTGCCGATCTATCCCGAGATGCCTTCACGGCATATCGACCAGGTCGCGGCCGCGCTGGAGTATGCCTATGTCAGCTAGTCATGCAAGCGGGGCCCGGATCGTGCAGGCGGTCCACGGCCGCCACGAACGGCCGGCGGATCCGGCTTATCAGGCCGGGCTCGCCGAAGAGCTCAGGCAATCATACGGGCGTGCGGGCCTGATCGAACTCTACGGTCGCTTTGCGACCGGAGACGGCCCTGTCGACACGCTGATGCGAAAAGCGATCTGGCAGGCGATCGCGCGGAGTTGCGGCACCGGATTGCAGGTTGCAGGCGGCGCTGGCTTCAAACATCCGGAAACATTCGAAATCGGCGATGGCGTGTTCATCGGCGCCCAGGCCTATATCCAGGGACGCTTCGACGGGACGTGCAAGATCGGCAACAATGTCTGGATCGGCCCGATGGCCTATTTCGACGCCCGCGATCTGGAGATCGGGGATTCCGTCGGCTGGGGCCCCGGCGCCAAGGTGCTGGGCTCGACCCACACGGCGCTGCCGGTGGACGTGCCGATCATTCGCACGGATCTTGAAATCAGGCCGGTGCGCATCGGCGCGGAGGCCGACATCGGAACGAATGCGACCATTCTTCCCGGGGTGACCATCGGGAAGGGGGCGATCATTGGAGCGGGGGCAGTCGTCGTTTCCGACGTCGAGCCGTTCTCGGTCGCCGCAGGCGTACCTGCGAAATTCATACGTTGGCGTTCGGAGAATGATCCGATGACGAACAAGTCGCGTGAGGGAAGATCATGAGAAACAAACGAGTGCTCATCACCGGCGGCGCCGGTCTGATCGGTTCGCATATCGCCGATCTTGTCGCCTTGGAAAAACCTCGCGAAATCATCGTCCTCGACAATTTCGTGCGCGGGCGCCGGGACAATCTCAGCACGGCGATATCAAGCGGGTCCGTCAACATCATCGACGGAGATATCCGCGACAGAGCGCTTCTGGCGAAAACCTTCGAAGGCGTCGACACCGTCTTCCACCAGGCGGCGATCCGCATCACGCAATGCGCCGAAGAACCGCGGCTCGCCTTCGATGTGCTGGCCGAAGGCACATTCAATGTTCTCGAAGCTGCCGTGAAGGCAGGCGTGTCGAAGGTCGTTGCTGCCTCCTCCGCCTCGGTGCTGGGCCTTGCCGAAAGTTTCCCGACCACAGAGCAGCATCACCCCTACAATAACCGGACGATCTACGGCGCGGCCAAGACCTTCAACGAGGGCTTGCTGCGCAGCTTCGCCGATATGTACGGCCTGCGCTATGTGGCGCTGCGCTATTTCAACGTCTACGGGCCGCGAATGGACGTTTACGGCGCCTACACCGAAGTTCTGATCCGCTGGATGGAACGTCTGGCGGCCGGAATGCCGCCGCTCATCTATGGAGACGGCAGCCAGACGATGGATTTCGTCGATGCACGCGATATCGCGCGGGCAAATATTCTCGCCGCCAAGAGCGACGTCACCGACGAAGTCTTCAATGTCGCCAGCGGCCAGGAAATAAGTCTTCTGGAACTCGCTCAGATGCTGAGCAGCGTCATGGGCGTTTCGCTCGAGCCGCAGCACAAGGAGGCCCGGACGGTCAATGGCGTCACCCGTCGTCTCGCCGATATCAGCAAGGCCGAACGGTTGCTCGGATTCAAGGCGGAAATCTCGATGGAACAAGGGCTTCGTGACCTCGTCGCGTGGTGGCAGCAGCAGACCGCCGCGGGGGGAGCGGCAGCATGAGCGCGCCTCAATCCGCAATTCCGGTCGCCAAACCCGTTCTCGGGGAAGAAGAGGCCGAGGCCGTGCGCCGCGTCATTCTGTCAGGATGGGTGACGCAGGGACCCGAGGTCGCCGCTTTCGAGAGCGAGTTCGCATCCTTTGTCGGCGCTCCGCACGCCTGCGCCATTTCCAACTGCACGACCGCGCTTCATCTGGCCTTGAAGGCGGCCGGCGTCGGTTCCGGCGATGAAGTCATCACCGTCAGCCATTCATTCATCGCCACCGCCAACGCTGTTCGCTACTGCGATGCGGTGCCCGTCTTTGTCGACATCGAGCCGGATGGGTACAATATCGACCCCGGCTTGATCGAAGCCGCGATCACACCCCGCACCAAGGCGATCCTGTGCGTGCATCAGCTCGGCATGCCTTGCGATCTCCGCTCGATCGTGGAGATCGGCAAGCGCCATTCGATACCCGTCATCGAGGATGCGGCCTGCGCGACGGGAAGCGAAATCCTGTGGGAAGGGCGCTGGGAAAAGATCGGCAAACCCCATGGCGATATTGCCTGCTTCTCCTTCCATCCCCGAAAGGTCGTCACCACGGGCGATGGCGGCATGCTGACGACGGCGAATCCGGACTATGACCGGAAATTCCGGCTATGGCGCCAGCATGGCATGAGCGTCACCGACGCTGTCCGCCACGGCTCCAAGCAGGTGATCTTCGAGGACTATGACGAGCTAGGCTACAACTACCGCATGACCGACCTCCAGGCGGCGGTCGGACGGGTGCAGCTGCGCCGGCTGCCGGAGCTTGTTGCGCAACGACGGCGATTCGCCTCGCAGTATTGCGAGGGCCTGTCCACCATCCCCGGTCTGTCGATTCCGGTCGAGCCCCGCTGGGCTCGCAGCAACTGGCAAAGCTTCTGCGTGAGACTGTCCGATGAAATCGACCAGCGGGCCGTCATGCAGGCGCTGCTCGATCAAGGAATATCGACGCGACGCGGTGTGATGAACATTCATCTGGAGGGAGCCTATGCCGGCCAAAACTCCCATCGCGCCGCCACCAGCCTGACGCGAAGCGTTTCGGCGCAGCAACAGACGATCATCCTGCCGCTTTACGCCCAGATGACGGAGGTCGATATCGAAAGGGTCATCGGGGCATTGCGCCAGGCCGTTGCCGACGCCGAACGCGTCGTCCGTCAGCCCGAGCAGGACGTCGTACCTGCCTGAAGCAATGCCTGCCTGCTGAGGCGTGTGGATAGAACATCAGAAAAGCCGCGCATCGTCCGATGCGCGGCTTTTCTCATGCGGATTTCGTGATCCATCCCCTGACGATTGCGGGCAGCGATTCCGGTGGAAGCAGTTCCACCAGCATGCGCAACGAGTAAAGCCCGGTCACCACAACGGCGACACAGCCGATCACCATCGCCGACCATGCCGGCAGGAGCAAAAAGGCCGAGACGACCAACCCCGATGCCGGCAGGAACAGAAGCGCGTGCCTGCGATTGGCGCGCGACCAGCGAAAGCCGGTGAGGCGGCGCACGATCACGTAAATCAGAATACTATGCCAGACGTAGAGGCCGAAGAACGCGGTGCCGGCTCCTGTCGTGCCGAACTTCGATACGAAGAGCCACGCCAGCCCGACATGCACCAATGTTGCTGCAACCTCCGTCCAGAAGAAGATCGTCTGCGCACCCTTCGCGAGCACGATGAAACCCATCGGCCAGGCGACGATCCTGAGCATCATTCCAAGGCAGATCCAGCGCAGAAGCTCCACGGCCCCATGAAACTCGGCCGAATAAAACAAGCTCATCACGAGCGGCGCCAGGGTCAGCGTGGCGATCAGACCGGGGCCGGCCAGCAGCATGCTGATTTCCGCCTGCTCATTGACCAGCCGGTTGCACTCGGCATTGTTGTCCGCGGTTGCGGTCAGGCGCGGATAGAAATCCGTTCCCATCGCCTGAAGGATGAAACCGGCATAGAGCCCTCCGAGCGCCCAGGCCGCCTGATACAATCCCGCCGCGACGACGCCCCCTTCATTCAGCACGATGATGCGAATGGCATAGGCCGCGCCGAAGGTCAGAAGCCCGCTTGCCATGAAAGCGACGCCGAGCCTGAACAGAGCTTTGGCTTCCGAGCCGAACTCGCGCGCCGACATTGGCGGCGGCTGCGTGGATATTTGTTTGCTGTACCACCAGGTGGGAAGGAGCGAGACGGCCGCGATCGCCACGAGAGAGGGTGCGATCGCCTTCTCGCCGAACAGATAGATCAGCGGGATGCTCACCATGGTGCCGAAGAGCCCTGAAAGTACGTTGATGCGGGCGAGATTGGCAATGCCTCGCAAGCCCTGGATCAACGCGGCCTGCCCGGCAGAGACGAGCCGGAAGAATACCGCGAGTGACAGCAGCACGATGCCGCCGGCATGCTGGTAGTCGCCGAAGGTGTAATTCGACACCGGAAACGCCAGCGCCGCAAGCAAAAGCGCGCCGAGCAACCCGAGCACCAGCGAGATGCGCCTGAGCGCCGTCGCCGACCGCGCGATCTTTTCTTCGTCGCCGGCGCCCGCCGCTTCGGCGACCCGGCGCACGCCGCTGCTGCTCACGCCGAGACCCGCTATCGCTTGCGCGATATCGAGGATCGCCCCGTAAAGGCCGAGAAGCCCTATACCTTCAGGACCGAGCAGAAGGGCGAGCGCCTTGTTGCGAATAATGCTCAGGACGACATTTATCAGCGATGACCCGCCCATCAGCATCGTCGACTTCAGGATTTGGGTATAAGTCTGACCGCTGGGTGGGATCATGCGTAGCGTCATCGCTCAACTCCAGCCGTAAGGCCCGGGTTGGAGCCTGTCCGCACGTCGCGGGTCACTGGACGGCTCGATCTGCGAGCGTCTGAGATTCGAAAGACGGGCCCGTGTTGGCCTGTGGCGCATTCTCCAGAATGCGCGGCTGAACGATCCTCACCACGTCGCCCGGTACCAGCACCGTCGTTTCCGAGGCTTCGAACTGACTGATTTGTCCGTCGCTGCGACGGGTCACGCTGAAGGTAAGCGGGAGGTCAACGACCAGGTTTTTCACACCATCATTGCTCCCAAGGTCGGTGATGAGCAGCTTCTGCAGTGTTTCGCGCTTCAGCTTGAATTGATCGAGATTTGCCCGCTCGGACTGTGCTTCGATCGCCACTTCGCTCCGGCGTGTGTCGTAGAGCCCCTCGAGGTTGCGCGTCGCCTCGCTGACCGCCTGGCGGCCCCGCATGACGGCGGTTACAAGGTCAAGCTTGTCGGAGCGGTAGGTCGTCAGCAACCGTTCCAGATCCATCTGCCTTGACGACACTGTCAGGCCCTTCTGGACCAGGGACTTGACGCTGGCCAACTGGTCCTCGACAGTTTTGATAATGTCGTCTGCGCCGGTCAGTTTCTCTTCCAGCGTCGAGATCTCGGTGGTCAAAAGATCGCGCAGTTCGGTGAACGCCCTTGCCTGCCTCTCCACCGCATTGGCGCGAGCCCGAAAGATAATCCTTTCCTGATTGTATATGGCGGCGGCAAATTGCTGATCGGCGCCGGTCGCCTGATCGAAGACGATGTCCTTCGCTCCATCCATCTCCGCCTGGAGCCGCGCCAGCCGCGCGCTGCTGCGCAGGATCGAATGATCGATCTCGCGCAATTCTCCGACGATCTGGATCGAATGCGTTTCCTCCTGTTCCTTGGCGCGACGCGGACCGCCGCTCATGGCGAGCGATTGCAGGACGGTCAGTCCGGGGTGGAAACTGTATTGCCCAGGCGTGGTCACGTCTCCCACGACGTAGATCGGCGGGTATTCGAGAATTTCGATGCTGACCGCCGGTGCCTGAACCAAGCCGATCTTTTCCTGCAGACGCTTGCCGATCTCGTTTGTGAGGTCGGTGTCTTTCAGATTGCCGACGGAAATAGAGCCAATGAACGGCAGGGAGACCGTACCGTCCTCGGAGACGCTGTATTCGCCGCCAAGCGCATCCCAGCGTTCATACTGGCCCTTGGACTGCATCCACTGGACGATCGTCAGGCGAATTTTCGTTTGTGGCGCCAAGGACGCGCTGTCGGCGAGAGCCGGCGGCGCGGCTCCGGCCAGAAAAACGAATGCGCTGATGGCAAACGTCGCGCAAAGGAGCGAGTGAGGGGTGCGGTGCGATGAATTCATGTACATATCTCGCCTGCAAAACACCCTTAAACGGATGCCAGTCCACGCTTTGACGCTGTTCGGCCGCCAAACGACAGGTTCGGAGCCGCATCGCTAGTGTGCAATCTGGCGAAGCCTTGAGGAAGGTGGAGGCCGCTTGCTTTGCCTCATCACTATTGATGAGGTGGGAGAGGGTGCCTCAGCCTAATCGAGCAGGAGCACATATCCCGCGCGGCGCAGAGCTATCATCCCGGAAGATCAAAGGTTTGCATGGAGGAATAGGCACGCTGGCCGAGAGGGGCGGCGACCAGCTGCGGCGCCGGGCCGTGATCGGGCAAGATCGAAGATGCCGCAATTCCAAGAGCCTCTGCCGTTGCTCAAAGTTCCGTGTGCGGCTTTCTGGTGCGGCAAAACGGCCGCTTGCCCAAAGGATGCCGCCTGTAGAGCGAAAGGCGTAGGATATATTCTGGTCCTTTTCGACTATACTTGGGAGCTTCGTATTTAAGCGATCATCATAGATTCGATCCTATTAATTTCACGAGGGTTTCTCTCATGTATCGCAACGCTCGCCGGTGGACTTCGCGCTCGCTCCTGATGGATTCGTTGGTTCCCCGTTGGTTGACGGTCGGCGGAAAGGAGAGGCCGCGCAAGCCTGGAAAGCACGGTGATAGCGCTCAACTCGCGGCAGCGGCGCAAACCGTGGATGGAAGCAAGCCGGGCACCCTTGTCGACGATCCCCATGAGGACGCGGCGCTCAACGAGCATGATACCAGGCAGAGCGCAGACGTGAATGGCGAGGCGGTTAGTCGGGCCGACGACAGCCCCGCAGCGCCGCCCTTGCCTGACGCTTTCACGATCAATCGCGAAATAGGAGAGCGAAGCGGTGATATGACCCGGTCTGTGCTCTCCTCTCAGGCGCCGGGTTTCGTCCATTTCGCGCCGGATGCGGACAGAGTTGCGTTTGGGGCAACGCCGCGCACTTATCCTGGCATGAGCTCCATAGGCGACGATCCTCTTGCTTCGTACCTGCCGCAAGGCTCTGCACCGACAGCGTCCGGGCAAGTTTCCGCTACGGTGGCGGCTGAGCGGTCACACTCGGGCAGCGTCGTCATTCTCGAATCGACGCCGTCAGCGCAGTCGACCGCGCAGCATGCTGGAGCGAATGCGCTGGCGTTCGGCATGCCCTTTGGTGTGTGCGGGTGCGGCTACTTTACCTCCCCGACGCGTATCCTCGATTGGGCCCATGGCGGCGCCCTGCTGCAGCAGGACGGCCAATTGCCGGGCACCAAGCTGACCGAGGGGCCGGACTATGTGGCGACGATCAAGCGGGCGATCGGCGCCTCGATCAGCGACCCGCTCCTCGATCGTGACCTGTCGCCTCTTTCCGGCTGGCGCGGAACCGCGAACTGGACAGAATCAACGGTCAACGGATCATTGCCAGGCGGCGGAGAGACAGGAAAGGGCACCACCACGAAAGGTGTCGGCGTGCTTTCCGGCTCGGTGACGACGCCACCCCAACCTTCTGCGCAGCGATCGTTGACAACGCAAAATCTGGCGGCCGCAGCAGCAAGCAACGCGATTGTATTGGAAAACCAGAAGCAGGGTAACCCGGAGAGCGAATGGGGCATCGACGGTGCCGGCAGCTCCAACATCGAGGGGTTTGCGACAGACATCAGCGTCGACAACGGCAAGACGATCAACTTCAAGATCAATACCAACTCCACCAACTACCGGATCGATATTTATCGCCTCGGCTATTATG
Organism: Rhizobium sp. R634; assembly: GCF_002211305.1. Taxonomy (GTDB): domain Bacteria; phylum Pseudomonadota; class Alphaproteobacteria; order Rhizobiales; family Rhizobiaceae; genus Rhizobium. The sequence continues at coordinate 463,831 of NZ_LOKW01000001.1, forward strand.
GCGGCATGGGCGCCCGCAAGGTTCACACCATTCAGCACACCGGCTTGCAGACGCAGCCCAATGCGTTGCGCAACGCCACGACCGGAACCGTGGATGCCGGCAACTGGGCGGTCTCGGCGTCGTGGACCGTGCCGGAGGACGCCGTCTCAGGCGTCTATATCGCCAAGCTCGTCCGTCAGGATGGCACCGCCGGCGAAAATCACATCCCGTTCATCGTCCGTGACGACTCCAGCCAAAGCGACATCGTCTTTCAGACGGCAGATCAGACCTGGCAGGCTTACAACGGCTGGGGCGGCGCAAATCTCTATGGCGGCAACGGCCCGGCGACGGGGCAGGGTGCTGGTCGCGCCTATGCGGTCAGTTATAACAGACCGATTGCGACCCGCGGTGGGGTCGGCACTTTTGCCGGCCCGCAGGACTATCTGTTCGGCGCCGAATATGCGGGCATCTACTGGCTGGAACAGAACGGCTATGACGTCTCCTACCTGTCGGGTGTCGACGTTGACCGCTACGGCAGCCTGCTGCTCAATCACAAGACCTATATCGACGCCGGGCATGACGAATACTGGTCGGGGCAGCAGAGAACGAATGTCGAAGCTGCGCGCGATGCCGGCGTCAACTTGATGTTCTGGAGCGGCAACGAGGTTTATTGGCGCACCCGCTGGGGCAATGCCTATAGCGCCGACGGCACGCCTTATCGCACTTTGATCACCTACAAGGAGACATGGGCCGGATCCGGCATCGATCCTTCCAACGAATGGACGGGCACTTTCCGCGATCCACGCTTCAGCCCGCCTGCCATCGGCGGCGGAAGCCCGGAAAACTCACTGACCGGGCAGTTGTTCAAGGTCGACGACGTCGGCAGCAATCTCCAGGCGATCACTATTCCCTACGACGACGCCAATCTGCGTTTCTGGCGCAATACGAGCGTCGCCAACCTTCAGCCTGGCCAGACGGCAACGCTCACCAAGAACTATCTCGGCTACGAGTGGGACGAAGCGTCCGACAACGGCTTCGACCCGGCGGGCCTTGTCAAGCTGTCGTCGACAACGCTTCCGGTCAGCACCTACCTGCTCGATTATGGCAACACGACCGGCAATGCGACCGCCACCCATAATCTGACGCTCTATCGCGCGCCGAGCGGTGCGCTGGTGTTCGGCGCCGGCACCGTCTACTGGACTTGGGGCCTGAGCGACAATCACGATCTCACGGCGACTCCGACGGACCCGCGCGTGCAGCAGGCGATGGTCAACCTGCTTGCCGATATGGGGATTCAACCCGGGACGCTGCAATCCGGGCTCGTCGCCGGGACCGCTTCGGCGGACCAGGCTGCTCCGACCTCCGTCATCACGGTGCCCGGGACGGTGGCCGTTGGATCTAACGTGACGATCACAGGCACCGCTGCCGACACGGGCGGCGGGGTGGTCGCCGGCGTCGAGGTTTCGACCGACAACGGCGCGAGCTGGCATCCCGCGACAGGCGATGAAAACTGGACCTATAGCTGGTCGCCGCAGGTTGCCGGCAGCTACACGATCCGGTCCCGCGCCGTAGACGACAGCATCAACCTCGAAACACCCTCGGCCGGACGCACGGTCACCGTCAGCGGACCGAGTTACACGTCCCTTTTCGGCTCGGCGACGCCGGCTATCGTCAACACAAACGATAGCTCAGCCGTCGAACTCGGGGTCCGTTTCCAGACCTCCGTGGCAGGGACGGTCAGCGGCATTCGTTTTTACAAGGGCAGCCTGGACACGGGCACGCACACAGGTTCACTCTGGTCGAGCACGGGCACGCGGATCGCCACTCTCACCTTCACCAACGAGACCGCCAGCGGCTGGCAGACCGCGTTTTTTTCCAGTCCTGTGGCATTGACGCCCGGGCAGGTCTATACGGCGTCTTACCATACCAATACCGGTCGTTACTCGACCACCGCCGACTATTTCCTCTCCAATGTGACGAGCGGCCCGCTGACGGCACCGGCGACAGGCAACGGCGTATACAGATACGGCAGCGGCAGCCTGTACCCAACAGCCACCTTTAATGAGACGAATTACTGGGTCGATGTGATGTTCAATCCGTCGTCCTCGAACACGACGCCGACGGCGGTTGCGGATGCGGGGGATGCGACCGAGAAGGGCGGGGTGGCCAACGGCTCGGGCGGTGTGGTCGCCAGCGGCAATGTCTTGACCAACGACACCGATCCGGATGCCGGCGACACCAAGACGGTGACGGCGGTCCGCTTCGGCACGACATCGGGCACGCTCGGCACGGCGCTCAGCGGCACCTATGGCAGTCTCGTGCTCAACGCATCGGGCGCCTACAGCTATGCCGTCAATGAGGCCAACAGCGCCGTGCAGGGACTGCGCCTGTCGACCAACACGCTGAGCGAGGTCTTCAGCTATACGATGCGCGACACGTCGGGCGCCACCGCCACGGCAAACATCACCATCACCATCCACGGCGCCAATGACGCGCCGGTGCTGGCCGTCCAGACGGCGAGCCAGAACGCCACCGTCGGCTCGGCCTTCTCCTTCGCGGTGCCGTCCACGACCTTCACCGATGTCGACGGCGGCGAAACGCTGGCCTATGCGGCCACGGCCGCCGACGGCACGGCGCTGCCATCCTGGCTCACCTTCAACGCCACGACGCGCACCTTCAGCGGCACGCCGACGGCAACCGGCACCTATGGCGTCAGGGTGACGGCAACCGATCTCGGCGGCCTCTCGGCCAACGAGACCTTCAATATCGCCGTGTCGACATCAGGCAACACGACGCCGACGGCGGTTGCCGATGCCGGGGATGCGACGGAAAAGGGCGGCGTCGCCAACGGCTCGGGCGGCGTGGCCGCCAGCGGCAATGTCTTGACCAATGATACCGACCCGGATGCCGGCGACACCAAGACGGTGACGGCGGTCAGCTTCGGGGCGACGTCGGGCACGCTCGGCGCAGCCCTCAACGGCGCCTATGGCAGTCTGGTGCTCAACGCATCGGGTGCCTATAGCTATGCCGTCAACGAGGCCAACAGCGCCGTGCAGGGACTGCGCCAGTCGACCAACACGCTGAGCGAGGTCTTCAGCTATACGATGCGCGACGCTGCCGGCGCCATCGCCACGGCAAACCTGACCGTCACCATCCACGGCGCCAATGATGCGCCGGTGCTCGCCGTCCAGACGGCAAACCAGAATGCCACCGTCGGCTCGGCCTTCTCCTTCGCGGTGCCGTCCACGACCTTCACCGATGTCGACAGCGGCGAAACGCTGGCCTATGCGGCCACGGCCGCCGACGGCACGGCGCTGCCCTCCTGGCTCACCTTCAACGCTTCGACGCGGACCTTCAGCGGCACGCCGACGGCAGCCGGCACCTACGGCGTCAGGGTGACGGCGACCGATCTCGGCGGCCTCGCCGCCAACGAGACCTTCAATATCACTGCGACGGTGGCGCCTGCGACCTACAGTCTGTTCAGTGCCTCCAGCACGCCGGCGCAGACGAACCTCAATGACGGCCAGCAGCTCGAGCTCGGCGTCAAGTTCCAGTCGAACGTCGCCGGTGACGTCACCGCCATCAGGTTCTACCGCAGCGCCAACGACAACGGGCAAAACGTCGTCGATCTGTGGACCTCCACCGGCACCAGGCTCGCCACCGCCACCTTCACCAACACCACGGCGAGCGGCTGGCAGACGGTGAACTTTGCAACACCCGTCATCATCACAGCCAACACCACCTATGTCGCCTCCTATCACACAACAGGCGCATACGTGGCGACCAACAATTTTTATACGGCCGCGGTCACCAATGGTCCGTTGACGGCCCAGTCAAGTGCCGTCGCCGGCGGCAATGGCGTCTACCGTTATGGCGGATCTGCCACCACAGGCATTTTCCCGAATGCCAGCTTTAACGCATCCAATTACTTTGCCGATGTGGTCTTCCGGCCGTCGACGTCAGGCAACACGACGCCGACGGCGGTTGCGGATGCGGGGGATGCGACCGAGAAGGGCGGGGTGGCCAACGGCTCGGGCGGTGTGGTCGCCAGCGGCAATGTCTTGACCAACGACACCGATCCGGATGCCGGCGACACCAAGACGGTGACGGCGGTCCGCTTCGGCACGACATCGGGCACGCTCGGCACGGCGCTCAGCGGCACCTATGGCAGTCTCGTGCTCAACGCATCGGGCGCCTACAGCTATGCCGTCAATGAGGCCAACAGCGCCGTGCAGGGACTGCGCCTGTCGACCAACACGCTGAGCGAGGTCTTCAGCTATACGATGCGCGACACGTCGGGCGCCACCGCCACGGCAAACATCACCATCACCATCCACGGCGCCAATGACGCGCCGGTGCTGGCCGTCCAGACGGCGAGCCAGAACGCCACCGTCGGCTCGGCCTTCTCCTTCGCGGTGCCGTCCACGACCTTCACCGATGTCGACGGCGGCGAAACGCTGGCCTATGCGGCCACGGCCGCCGACGGCACGGCGCTGCCATCCTGGCTCACCTTCAACGCCACGACGCGCACCTTCAGCGGCACGCCGACGGCAACCGGCACCTATGGCGTCAGGGTGACGGCAACCGATCTCGGCGGCCTCTCGGCCAACGAGACCTTCAATATCGCCGTGTCGACATCAGGCAACACGACGCCGACGGCGGTTGCCGATGCCGGGGATGCGACGGAAAAGGGCGGCGTCGCCAACGGCTCGGGCGGCGTGGCCGCCAGCGGCAATGTCTTGACCAATGATACCGACCCGGATGCCGGCGACACCAAGACGGTGACGGCGGTCAGCTTCGGGGCGACGTCGGGCACGCTCGGCGCAGCCCTCAACGGCGCCTATGGCAGTCTGGTGCTCAACGCATCGGGTGCCTATAGCTATGCCGTCAACGAGGCCAACAGCGCCGTGCAGGGACTGCGCCAGTCGACCAACACGCTGAGCGAGGTCTTCAGCTATACGATGCGCGACGCTGCCGGCGCCATCGCCACGGCAAACCTGACCGTCACCATCCACGGCGCCAATGATGCGCCGGTGCTCGCCGTCCAGACGGCAAACCAGAATGCCACCGTCGGCTCGGCCTTCTCCTTCGCGGTGCCGTCCACGACCTTCACCGATGTCGACAGCGGCGAAACGCTGGCCTATGCGGCCACGGCCGCCGACGGCACGGCGCTGCCCTCCTGGCTCACCTTCAACGCTTCGACGCGGACCTTCAGCGGCACGCCGACGGCAGCCGGCACCTACGGCGTCAGGGTGACGGCGACCGATCTCGGCGGCCTCGCCGCCAACGAGACCTTCAATATCACTGCGACGGTGGCGCCTGCGACCTACAGTCTGTTCAGTGCCTCCAGCACGCCGGCGCAGACGAACCTCAATGACGGCCAGCAGCTCGAGCTCGGCGTCAAGTTCCAGTCGAACGTCGCCGGTGACGTCACCGCCATCAGGTTCTACCGCAGCGCCAACGACAACGGGCAAAACGTCGTCGATCTGTGGACCTCCACCGGCACCAGGCTCGCCACCGCCACCTTCACCAACACCACGGCGAGCGGCTGGCAGACGGTGAACTTTGCAACACCCGTCACCATCACAGCCAACACCACCTATGTCGCCTCCTATCACACAACAGGCGCATACGTGGCGACGGATGGCTTCTTCACCAACGGCGTCAGCAACGGTCCGCTGTCGGCGCTATCCAGCGCTGCCGCCGGCGGCAATGGGGTCTATGCCTATGGCGGATCTGCCACCACGGGTCTCTTCCCCACCAATACCTACGATTCGGCAAATTATTACGCCGATGTGGTCTTCCGACCGCAGCTTGTCGCCTGACGCGTAAAACGAGGTTAGAAACGGTTTCGAATGAGGCTCATAAGACGCTGATGTCAGTCGCTCCGAATGCCCTCATTGACAGGATGCCGATGAACCGCGTCGACCGGCTGCCGGTGACAGTGCTCTCGGGTTTTCTCGGCGCCGGCAAGACGACGCTTCTCAGCCACGTGCTGAGCAATCGCGAGGGTCTGCGGGTCGCCGTCATCGTCAACGATATGAGCGAAGTGAACATAGATGCCAGTCTCATTCGAGACGGCGGCTGCAACCTGTCGCATACGACGGAGACGTTGATCGAGCTCAGCAATGGCTGCATATGCTGCACCCTGCGCAATGATCTCCTGACGGAAGTGCGGCGACTGGCCGAAGAGGGGCGATACGACTATCTGCTGATCGAAGGGACCGGCATTGCCGAGCCATGCCCAATCGCGGCAACTTTTTCATTCCGCGACGAGAGCGGTGTTTCGCTTTCCGATTTTGCGAAACTCGATACGATGGTGACCGTCGTCGACGCCGCAAGCCTCCTGGCCGATTACAGCAGCGCCGACCTGCTTCGCGATCGCGGGCTGCAGCGGGACGGCGAGGACCGGCGGACGCTCATCGACCTGTTGGTGGACCAGATCGAGTTTGCCGATATTGTCGTGATCAACAAGATCTCGGATGCGAGCGAAGAGGTCCGCGCGGACGTTCGCAAGACGGTGGCTGCGCTCAACCCGGATGCACGCCAGGTGGAGACTGACTTCGGCGAGGTCGCGCTTGCAAGCATCCTTAATACGGGCCTCTTCGACGAAGTAAAAGCTGCTGCCCACCCGCTGTGGCACAAAGAGCTGTACAGCCCTAGCGACCATGTTCCGGAGACGGAGGAATACGGGGTAACGAGCTTCGTCTATCGCACGAGGCGTCCCTTCGACCCCACGCGGTTTAGAGCCTTCCTGGACGAGCCCTGGCCGGGGGTCATCCGCGCCAAGGGCCATTTCTGGCTGGCCACGCGGCCGCGTCACGTGGGTGTGATGTCGGCCGCCGGGATGCAGCGGCGCTGCGAACCCATGGGGCTCTGGTGGGCGGCCGTTCCCCGACAGGACTGGCCTAGCCATCAGCAGTTTCGTCAGCATATCGAGAGCCGGTGGCACAGCGCTTGGGGCGACCGTCGGCAGGAGCTCGTGTTCATCGGTGTTGATATGGACGAGACGGGTGTCCGGAGCGCGTTGGACAACTGTCTGGCCAGCTCGGATCCACGGGACTGGTCGGCTCTCGAAGATCCATTTCCGGCCTGGTAGCACGGAGCGCCGCAGGACAAGGCCGGCGCTTACCTCTTCGACAGCCGGATTGGCGAAGTCGGGTCAAGCAATCTCTTTTTCCACCGGTGTCAGCCGCTTAAAGCAGCGGCAGCAGGAGGCTTTGGGGCCTATCGGTCGGGTATGGCGTGAGGGTCATCATATCGGCGTATGCGGTACCACCCACATACCCCTGATTGCTGTCGTACGCTCCGTTTCGAAAGCTGGCAGGATGAAATCTCCAATGCTGGTCGACGGAAACGGGGACGCCGCTCTTGTTAAGATTTCATGTGAGGAATCGAGAATATTTAAGTGCTTCGGGCGGCACGCCTTGCATCAGTCACGTAACGTCAACCTGGACTGCACTGCTTGCAACTCCGATCGTGGTGTCTTCGAGCACGCAGGCCTTTTCCGGCTTTGCCAACGAGGGCAGCGCTACCGTCCAATCCTCCTTCACCGATACGGTCACATCGTCACTGATGTCGTTATCAGGTACCACGCAATCGTCCGCCGCATCGCCGACGGCGCCTGCGGGCGACGGCGGCGCGCAAGACAGCTCGATCAAGACGGCATCGGTTGCGACGGTGTTCGAGACGCCCTCCTCGACAAAGCAAGACACCGTGCTTGCCCCCGATCCATCGCAGGAGGCTGCGACACTGCCTGCCGCTCCGGCGCTTACGGGAGTCACCAGCAATGCCGAGACGGATAGCGCGAAAACGGCGGCGCCGGTCGGCTCCTCCAGCAGCCTCGGCACAACTTCGCTGCGTCTTCAGGTTTCGACGCTCTCCCTCTCGGAGGAAGCGAGCCAGGACGTTTCGGCTGAAACGACCGCGGCTCCCTCAGCGCTGGCGGCACCGGCGGCGGTGGCTTCGCCTGCAGCTGTGGTGACGCCCAACAAGATCGCGCTCGAAAACCTGAGGCAGGGCAACCCCATCAGCGAATGGGGACTGGAGGGCGACGGCAACGGCACCATCCAGGGTTTCGCCACCGAAATCAGCACCAATATCGGCCAGACGGTCGATTTCAAGATCGCCACCGATTCCACCCATTACCGCATCGATATCTACCGCATGGGCTATTATGGCGGTATGGGCGCCCGCAAGGTCGACTCGATCGAGAAATCGCTGACCACGGCGCAGATCCAGCCGCACCCGATCGTCGACATGTCGCTCGGGCTCATCGATTGCGGCAACTGGTCGGTATCGGCGAGCTGGGAGATTCCCGACGATGCCGTCTCGGGCGTCTATTTCGCCAAGCTGGTGCGTGAGGATGGCACTGAGGATGCGAGTATCATCCCCTTCGTCGTACGCGACGATGCTTCTACCAGCGATATCGTCTTCCAGACATCCGACACCACCTGGCAGGCCTATAATGCCTGGGGCGGCGCCAGCCTCTATTATGGCGAAGTTCCCGTCGATCCGGCCGACATGATCGGCTACCTGCCGCCGAACTGCAGCTGCGGGCTGACCGCGATCGGCCGTGCGTCCGCCGTCAGCTACAACCGGCCGATTATCACCAATACCAGCCCGATCGGCGGCTCGCACGATTATATCTTCGGCGTCGAATCCTCCGCCATCTCGTGGCTGGAGCAGAACGGCTACGACGTGTCCTATATTTCCGGCGTCGATGCGACTCGCAACGGCGCGCTGCTGCTCAATCACGATGCCTATCTCTCTGTCGGCCACGACGAATACTGGTCTGCAGAACAGCGCGAAAATGTCGAGGCTGCCCGCGATGCCGGCGTCAACCTCGCCTTCTGGAGCGGCAACGAATGCTACTGGAAGGTCCGCTGGGAAAGCAGCATCGACGGCAGCGGCCAAGCCTATCGCACCATGGTCTGCTACAAGGAGACCTGGGGCACGAGCACCGATCCGAGCAATGTCGGCACCGGCACCTGGCGCGATCCGCGCTATGCCGATCCGGGGCAGGAGCCGGAAAATTCGCTGACCGGCACGATGTTCCAGGTGGACAGCTACCGCCAGGATACGATCTCCATTCCTTACGACTATTCGAACCTGCGCTTCTGGCGCAATACCGAGGTTTCGGAGCTGCAGGAGGGCGATACCTATAATCTGGTGCAGAACTTGCTCGGCTATGAGTGGGATTCCGATGTCGAGAACGGCTTCCGGCCTGACGGTCTCGTCAACCTGTCGCTCTCGTCGATCTCGGTGGATACATATCTGCGCGACTACGGCACGACGGTCGGTTCGGCGATCGCCACCCACAGCCTCACCATGTACCGCGCGGAAAGCGGCGCGCTGGTCTTCGGCGCCGGCACCGTCTTCTGGTCCTGGGGCCTGAGCGACAACCACCAAGGCCCGACGACATCGACCGATCGCAACGTGCAGCAGGCGATGGTCAACATGTTCGCCGACATGGGCATCCAGCCGACCACGCTGGATGCGAGCCTGATCCTCGCGACCCAGTCGACCGACACGCTGAAGCCCACCTCGACGATCAGCTCGTCGATATCAGGCGCAAGCTTCCTCGAAGGCCAGCATGTGACGATCACGGGCACGGCGCAGGATTTCGGCGGCGGCATCATCGCCGGCGTCGAGGTTTCCACCGATGGCGGCCAGCACTGGTTCAAGGCCACCGGCCGCGAAAGCTGGAGCTACAACTGGGTCGTACAGGCAAGCGGCACCTATACCATCCTGTCGCGCGCCGTCGACGACAGCGTCAATCTGGAGGCGCCATCGGCCGGCAAGCAGGTCACGGTCACCCTGCCGGGCACGCAGGGCCTGTGGACGCTGGCGGAAAAGCCTGCTGTGGAAACGGCGATCGATCGCGATCCGGTCGAGCTCGGCCTGCGCTTCCAGGCAACGACGGCAGGCGCCGTGCAGGGCATCCGCTTCTACAAGGGCTTCTACAATACCGGCGACCACGTCGTCAGCCTCTGGTCCGGCGACGGAACGCTGCTCGCAACCGGCGTGTCGGTGGGTGAATCGCTCTCCGGCTGGCAGACGGTGATGTTCTCCTCGCCGATCCAGATCGCCGCCGGCACGACCTATGTGGCCTCCTATCACAGCAACGGATTCTTCTCCCTCACCGAGAACTATTTCAGCGAGCCCTATGCCAGCGGTGCGCTGAAGGCAGTCGATGGCGGCGGCGTCTTTGCCTATAGCGGCACCAGCACGTTCCCCGGTCAGAGCCCCGGTGGCTCCAACTACTGGGTTGATGTGGTCTTCGATGCCGGCCCCAACAGCCAGCCGGTGGCGACCGACGACAGCGGGCTGACCATCGGCCACAACGGAACGCTTGTCATCTCGATTGCCGCGCTCGTGGCAAATGATGTCGATGCCAATGGCGATGCGCTGACCATCACCGCCGTCGGCAATGCCGTGAATGGCACGGTCGCTCTCAATAAGCAGACGGGAACCGTCACCTTCACGCCGGCCAACAATTATTCAGGCCCGGCAAGCTTCAGCTATACGCTGTCGGATGGTCGCGGCGGCACGGATCAGGGCAATGTCAGCCTCACCGTGCAGGCAGGTCCGGCCGGCGAGACGCTGTTTACCTCAAGCGAGGGACCGACCGGCGGCAGTTTCAACGACAATACAGCGATGGAACTCGGCATGAAGTTCGTCGCTTCGTCAAACGGCACGATCTCGGGCATCCGCTATTACAAGGCTGCCGGCGATACCAGCGTGCATACCGGCTCCCTCTGGAGAGCCGACGGCACGCTCGTTGCGACGGTGACCTTCAACAACGAGTCGCTCTCCGGCTGGCAGACTGCGAACTTCTCCACGCCGCTGCAGATCACGGCGGGTGCGACCTATGTCGCCTCCTACCACACGACCGGCAGCTATGTGGCGACGGCAGGCTATTTCAACACGGCCCATACCAACGGCTCGCTGACGGCGCTGGCCGGTACGAACGGCGTCTATGCGGTCGGATCGGGCTCGACCTTCCCGACCCAGAGCTACCAGTCGTCGAATTACTGGGTCGATGTCGTCTTCAACCAGTCGACGGGCAACACGGTGCCTGTCGCCGCCAATGACAATGGCTACACGACCTATGCCAACACGGCCCTGTCGATTGCTGCAGCAAACCTGCTTGCCAACGACAGCGATGGCGACGGCGATCCGCTGAGCGTTACCGGCGCCAACGGCGCGGTCAATGGAACGGTGACCTTCAACAGCCAGACCAACACGGTGACCTTCACGCCGAATTCAGGCTATACCGGCGTTGCAAGCTTCTCCTATTCGATCTCGGACGGGCATGGCGGCACGGCTTCGGCCACCGTCAGCCTCACGGTCAATTCGCAGCCCGGCGGTGGCACGACCTCGAGCCTGTTTACCGGTGCCGATACGTCGGGTGTTGGCGCCGCCAATGACGCCAACTCGGTCGAACTCGGCGTCAAGTTCATCGCTTCCGCCAATGGCCAGATCACCGGGCTCACCTACTACAAGAGCGCTCAGGATACCGGCACGCATGTCGGCTCGCTCTGGACCGCGAGCGGCCAGCTCCTTGGCCAGGCAACCTTCATCAACGAGACGGCAAGCGGCTGGCAGACGGTTTCCTTCACCCAGCCGATCAATGTCACGGCCGGCACCACCTATGTGGCGAGCTACCATTCGAACGGTTTCTATTCGGCAACGGCGAACTATTTCACGACCGACCATACGAGCGGCGCGCTGACGGCGCCGGCCAGTTCGGTCAGCGGCGGCAACGGCGTCTATGCCTATGGTACGGGCAGCCTGTTCCCGACCGCTTCCTACAATGCCAGCAACTACTGGGTGGACGTGCTCTACCAGCAGGGTGCGCAGAATGCGGTTCCGGTCGCCGCCAATGACAGCGGCTACTCGACCAATACGGGCACGCCGATTACCATCCAGGCCTCGGCGCTGCTTTCAAACGATACCGATGGCGATGGCGATCCGCTCACCGTTACCGGCGTCAGCGGCGCGGTCAACGGCTCGGTCGCCTGGAACGCGCAGGCCCAGACGGTGACCTTCACCCCGACGGCTGGTTATTCCGGACCGGCGAGCTTCGGCTACGCGATCTCGGACGGCAAGGGCGGCACGGCCTCGGCCCAGGTGGCGCTCACCATCAACAACGCCGCCGCCGGTCCTGAGCAGAACCTCTTTGCATCAAACGCGACGCCCTCGGTCGTCTCGGTCAACGACAACCAGCAGGTCAATCTCGGCATGAAGTTCCAGGCCGATGCCGCCGGCTGGATCACCGCCATCCGCTTCTACAAGGGCGCCGACAATACCGGCCCGCACAACGGCTATCTGTGGACCGCCTCCGGCACGCTTCTCGGCAGCGTCACCTTCAACAACGAGACGGCGAGCGGCTGGCAGACCGCGCAGCTCAGCCAGCAGATCGCGATCCAGGCGGATACGACCTACGTCGTTTCCTACAGCACCAACGGCCATTATTCGGCGACCGGCAATTACTTCGCCAGCGACGTGACGAATGGGGACCTGAAGGCATCAGGCGGCAACAACGGCGTCTATGCCTATGGATCGGGCGGGCTGTTCCCGACCGCCAGCTATAACAGCACGAACTACTACGTGGACGTCGCATTCAAACCGCAGCTCGCGGCGTAACGCCCACGCGGATGCAAGGCCAAGCATGCCGTGAAGTGTGAGAGTATCGATGATGCGTACAGATATCAGATTGCCGGTTACGGTTCTCGCCGGGTTTCTCGGCGCCGGAAAGACGACTGTGCTCAATCACGTCCTGAGCAATCGGGAAGGGCGTCGGGTTGCCGTCATCGTCAACGATATGAGCGAGGTCAACATCGATGCTGATCTCGTGCGTGAAGGGAGTGCGGACCTCCTGCGCACGGACGAGACACTGGTGGAGCTCACCAATGGATGCATCTGCTGCACGCTGCGCGAAGACCTCCTGAGCGAGGTCAGGCGGCTCGCGGCCGCCGGCCGTTTCGACTATCTGCTGATCGAGGGCACCGGCATCGCCGAACCGCTGCCTGTCGCGGCCACCTTCTCCTTCCGCGACGAGAGCGGGGCGGCCCTTTGCGACGTGGCAAGGCTCGACACGATGGTCTGCGTCGTCGATGCGGTCAATCTGCTTGCCGATTACCACAGCGCCGAGTTCCTTGCCGATCGCGGCGAGAGGCGTGACGGGGACGACGAGCGCAAGCTCGTGGACCTGCTCGTCGAGCAGATCGAATTTTCCGATGTCGTCATCATCAACAAGGCAGGCGACGTGTCTTGCGCCGACCTTGCCGAGGTTCGCCGGGTCGTCGCCGCACTCAATCCGGATGCCCAGGTCGTCGAGGCGGTCTTCGGCCAGGTGCCGCTCGACACGATTCTGGATACCGGCCTCTTCAGCGAGGCGAAGGCTGCCCGCCACCCGCTCTGGCACAAGGAGCTCTTCGGTTGGGGCGACCATGTGCCGGAGACCGAGGAATACGGCATTTCAAGCTTCGTCTATCGCAGCCGCCGGCCTTTCGCACCGCTCAGGCTCAAGGATTTCCTCGACAGGAAATGGGCAGGCCTCATCCGCGCAAAGGGTCATTTCTGGCTGGCGACGAGGCCTGATGAGATCGGCCTGCTGTCGATCGCCGGCACCCAATGCCGCATCGAAACCAGAGGATACTGGTGGGCCTCCGTGCCGAAGGTGCAATGGCCTCGCTTTCCGCAATTCCGCCAGCTCATCGACCGGCATTGGGACGAAGTCTGGGGCGACCGCCGCCAGGAACTCGTCTTCATCGGCTCGCACTTCGACAAGGCGGCGATCCGGGCCGCGCTCGACGATTGCCTGACCGGGGAAGAAACAGGCTTCGATCCGCAAACCGCCGTCGGTCTTCGCGATCCGTTTCCGGCATGGCGGCATGACACGCACGCATCGGGGCGAAAAGCGTGAAGCGGATTCGGACAATCCGATGCGCCGCAAAGTGACAGTTTTCACATCAACCAGAGGAGAGAACAATGAGCAGCGAACTTTATGCAGATGGCATCGGTGAAATCACCATCACGGGAACGATCGTGCGCATCGACGTGATGTCGCTCTCGGCCACCGAGCGAGACGCCAACAACAATCCGAAGCCGGTGTTCCGCCAGCGCATCATCATGCCGGTGGATGCCTTCGCCAATGCGGTCGATCTCATGCAGAAGGCGCTCGGCGGGCTGGTCGAGGCGGGTGCGGTCCGCCGCATCGGCGACATGTCGGGGGCGGCGGCTGCCGACATCCAATCGACGCAGGGCGGTGCGTCGAACGCCTCGCCGAACTTCAACTGATGAACAGAGGTGTGGAGCGCTGCGCGTCGATCCGGACGCGCAGGAGACGTCTCCAACTTTTAAATCCAAGTCTCGGTCTTGTAGCGTTTCGGGTGGGCCATGAGTGGTTTTCTGCATACCAACCTGCACTGTCTTGCGCTCGTTGCGCGTCATCACGGCGTCGATCTTTCGCCTGAGCGACTGCAGCACGATTATGCCGTCGGCAACGATCCGGTGGCCGTGCGGCAGATGCTCCGGATGGCCAAGGATGCCGGCCTCAGGGCGAGGCATCTGACCCTCGACTGGCGAAGCCTGTTCCAGCTCGGCGAGGCCTTCCCGGCTCTTGCCGAACTTTCGAACGGCAACTGGGTGGTCATCGCCGGCGCCATCGGGGAGGGCGAGGACGAGAGGATCCGCGTTCTCGACCCGCTTGCCGCCCGCCAAGAAGTCATGTTGCTGAGCGAGGAGCAATTCGCCAAGGCCTGGTTCGGATCGGTGGTTCTGCTGAAGCGCAACTATCGCATGTCCGATGAGGACCGGCCCTTCGGCTTCCGCTGGTTCATCCCCGAGATCATCAAGCAGCGCAGCTTCTTCCGCGATGTGGCGCTCGCCGCCTTCGTGCTCTATGGCCTCGGGCTGACGACGCCGATGTTCTTCCAGCTCGTCATCGACAAGGTGCTCGTGCATCAGAGCTATGCGACGCTGACGGTTCTGACGATCGGTATCGCGGTGGCGCTCGTCTTCGACGCGACCTTCAGCTTCCTGCGCCGATATCTGCTGCTCTACGCCACCAACAGGATCGACATCCGGGTGGCGACGCGCACCTTCGGCCATCTGCTCAACCTGCCGATCGCACTCTTCGAGCAGGCGTCTGCCGGCGTTCTCGTCAAGCATATGCAGCAGACGGGGCGCATCCGCGAATTCCTGACCGGTCGGCTGTTCCTGACGCTTCTCGACGGCGTCTCGCTCTTCGTCTTCGTGCCGATCCTGCTTCTCTACAGCGTCAAGCTGACGCTCGTCGTGCTCGGCTTCGCGGCGCTTGTCGGTCTGGCGGTGATGATGCTCGTCGGGCCGTTCCAGCGCCGCCTGCAGGCGCTCTACCAAGCCGAAGGCGACCGGCAGGCCCTGCTTGTCGAAACCGTGCACGGTATGCGCACCGTCAAATCGCTGGCGCTGGAGCCGCGCCAGCGCAAGGTCTGGGACGATTATTCGGCCCAGTCCATCTCCGTGCGCTTCCGCGTCGAGAAGATCTCGACCATCGCCCAGTCGCTGACGGGGCTTCTGGAAAAGCTGATGAGCGTCGCCATCATCGGGCTCGGCGCGCTCGACGTGTTCTCAGGCGCGATGACGATCGGCGCGCTGGTCGCCTTCAACATGCTCGCCGGCCGCGTCTCCGGGCCGCTCGTGCAGATCGTCACCATGGTGCATGAATATCAGGAAGTGGCGCTGTCCGTGCGCATGCTCGGCGAGATCATGAACCAGCGGCCGGAACAGGCGGGCCGCGGGCGCGGGGTCAGGCCACATCTGCATGGCCGCATCGAATTCGACAGGGTCACCTTCCGCTATGCGCCCGACGCAGCACCTGCGCTCGACAACGTTTCCTTCGCCATTCCGGCAGGCTCGGTCTTCGGCGTGGTCGGCAAGAGCGGCTCGGGCAAGACGACCATCACCCGGCTCATCCAGGGGCTTTACCAGAGCCAGGAGGGGCTGGTGCGCATGGATGGCTATGACAGCCGCGAAATCGACCTGGTTCATCTCAGAACCAGCATCGGGGTGGTGCTGCAGGATAATTTCCTGTTTCGCGGCACTGTGCGCGACAATATCGCCGCCGCAAAACCCGATGCCAGCATCGAGGAAATCATGGAGGTCGCCCGTGTCGCCGGCGCCGAGGAATTCATCGAGCGGCTGCCGCGCGGCTTCGACACGATGCTGGAGGAGAACGCCGCCAATCTCTCCGGAGGCCAGAAGCAGCGGTTGGCAATTGCGCGCGCGCTGATCACCGATCCCAAGCTTCTGATCTTCGACGAGGCGACGAGCGCGCTCGACCCCGACAGCGAGGCGATCATCCGCGAAAATCTCAGCCGCATCGCCGCCGGCCGCACCGTCATCATCGTCTCGCACCGGCTTTCGACACTCGTCGACGCCGATGCCATTCTCGTCATCGAGCGGGGCAAGGTCGCCGATATCGGTCGGCACGATCAGCTGGTGTCGCGCTGCATGACCTACCGCCACCTGTGGTCGCAGCAGATGAGGCAGGTCGCATGAACGCGCATATCAGAAAATCCGACGAAAACATGCCGGTGCCCACAGAGAAGAGGCCTGCAGACAAGGGGCCTTCAAGCAGGGGCGGGCAACTTGTAGCCCGCCCGCCGCTGCCGCCGGCAATCGCGGAATTCCAGTCCGATGCGGTGGAACTCGAGGAACGCGCGCCGCCGCGCGTTGCCCGCATGACGCTCTACTGCGTCACTGCGCTGCTTGCCGCGGTCATCACCTGGGCCTCCGTCTCCTCCATCGATGAAGTGGTCATTGCGCCGGGAAAACTCGTCACCACGCAGCCGACCATCGTCGTCCAGCCGCTCGAAACCTCGATCATCCGCACGATCGACGTGAAGGCCGGTGAGGTGGTGCATGCCGGGCAGACGCTCGCAACCCTCGACGCCACCTTCAGCCAGGCCGATGTCGATCAGCAGCAGGCAAAATTCGCCGCGCTTGACGCCCAGGTGAAGCGCATCGAGGCGGAGCTTGCCGGCGACGACTACACGGTCATGGCTGGCAACACGCCGGACGAGATGCTGCAAGTGCAGCTCTTCGGTCAGCGGCGGGCCTTTTACATGGCGCAACTGCAGAATTTCGAGCAGCAGATCGCCGGCCAGTCGGCCGCACTTGCCGCCAGCAAGAACCAGGAGGCCGTGCTCATCGACCGGCGCGACACGCTCTCGCAGATCGAAGGCGCGCGCACGCGGCTCTACGACAAGCAGAGCGGCTCGCTGATCACCATGCTCGGTTCGCGCGACGCCCGTCTCGACGTCGAATCCGATCTGACCGCCGTCCGCGGAAAGGCCGACGAGGCCGCCCACGCCTATGCCAAGCTCCGGGCTGACCGCCAGGCCTTCATCGAGGATTTCCGCCGCGCCGCCATGGAGCAGCTGGTGGAACTGCGCGGTCAGCGCGACATGGCCGATGAAGAGCTGAAGAAGATGGAACTGCGCCGCAACATGGTGTCGCTGACCGCACCCGCCGATGCCGTCGTGCTCGATCTCGCCCAGCGCTCCATCGGATCGGTGGTGCGCGAAGCCGAACCGATCGTGACCCTGGTGCCGATCAACGTGCCGCTCGAAGCCGAAGTCTCGATCAACACCCGCGACATCGGCCGCGTGGCTGTCGGCAAGGAAGCCCGCGTCAAGCTCGACGCTTATCCTTTCCAGAAATACGGCACGGCCTCGGGCGAGGTGAGAACCATCAGCCAGGATACATTCGTCACCGGCCAACAGGAGCAGACAGAGACCCCCAGCCAGCCTGCCGCCCCCTTCTTCAAGGCGCGGATCCTGCTGGCCGACACCCGGCTGAATGCCGCAGATGTCCCGGTGCGACTGCTTCCCGGCATGACCGTGTCCACGGAAATCAAGGTCGGCAAACGAACGGTGATCTCCTATTTCCTGTATCCACTGCTGCGTGGCCTCGATAACGCAATTCGCGAACCGTAGGACGCGGCAGGGTGATGTCACGTTGTTTGACCGAAGCCCGGACGAAGCGCTTGTCATTGAGCTCAGGCTGCCGGGGCAGTCACGGCTTTCCACTGCCCCATTGCGCGGATCCGTTGAATATGGGTGGCGAGGCGCTTCTGGCGCGACAATGGCCAGCGGGGCTCGCGATGGCCATCCCTGATCGTTCTTGAGATGAAGGTGGAATTCAAAGAGGATAAACATCCCAGCGAACGATACCTGCGGCGGATTCACCCGTCGCAGGTAGAGCTTGCCTTGTGAAGAGTCGGCAAGCAGGTGGGCTATTCTTGCGGCGGATAACACCGCAAACGCCGAAGCGATCGGCTTATCAATGCGATCGAGGCTTCTTGTTCGCGATGAGCATGACGAGGTCTTCGGAGGCATCTGCGAGCGCCAGCGCCAGTTCCTCTGCGAGCCAGCCGCGTTTCTGCAAATTCACGAGCATTTCCACCATGGCGACTTCGACTGCGCTTCTGCAGCTCGAAATCGGGTTCAATTCTATCTGTTTCTCGTTGCTTATGGTGGTCATCTTAGCCTCCGTTCTGCACATGAAAGCGCAGGTTCGTGTAAAATTCATCGAAGCGTCGAATAGATAGGGGTTGCGTGCAAGCCTCGGCTCATTACGCATAGACACAGATGGCGCCTCGGCTGCGCGCAACCCCTCGCTCCACCGTCACCCGCCCATCCGGCATCAGGAGCGTCTTCCATAAAATGCGATCGGGCAAAACTCGCATTGCTGGCAACAAGAATTCTTCTGCGGTTCGTATCGAGAAGAATTCAATCGTAGGCCGAAGCTTGTCCAAAGCCTGCAGGAATATCACTCGGATAGTCACGACTATCCTCTCGCGGTCGCCATGTTTTCTTTTGATTGGTGTCGCTTCGCACTTGAAAGTGCTCTGCAACTACCTTGCGTCGCCACATGAGATATTGCTGAATCTCAGAACTGCTATGGCCTCAACCATTGCTTATTTAGATACAGGATCAGCACGCATTTGTCGTTATCTTCGCATCCCGTAAATTATCATTTCGTACATTTCTGCTCGGATTAGAATATGATAGATGATTTATACACGTAACGTTGCGGCCGTCTTGGAACAGAATGATTTTAGGCTCTTTGGCCTAAAATCTGAATCCTGTTCTAAATTAAAGAGTTAGAGCATGATGTCGTCCGAAAACCGCTCACACTTTTCGGCATCATGCTGGAACGGCACGGAAGGTTCAGCCCCGCGAGAACGTTTGTTTCGCTCTCAATTTCAAAAGGCATGCGCGGGAGGGATTGGATGAGTAAGGAGTCCGAACCTGGAGATGACCTCCCCCAGGAACAGGAACGGCCGGACCAAAGGGAGCGGCGGCGGTGGCCTCGCGAACCTGCGATACAAAAGGAACATCGCCTGGATGTGCCGCCTGCGCTGGTTCCCTTGCATTTCTCGACGCAGGATCTGCCGCCGAAAGAGCAGTTCGAGGCCTGGCGCGCGCATATGGCGCCGCTCGTCGATGTCCGTCTGCCGGACCCAAGCTCGGCGGACGACGGCTTCCTCGCCGAACAGGTTGGCTGGCGTCTTGGTGACGTCCTCATCATTCAGCAGCGCGCGCAGGCATACAGTTTCATTCGCGATCAAACCATGCTGCGCTCGAGCCCCATTGACCACTGGAGCGTCGGCCTGTTTCGCAGCGGCCGGGCCTGGACCGAGGTTAACCGGCGCGTCACGGAGGTCGGCCCCGGCGAGGCACTTTTCACATCTCTCGGTCATCCCTATCGCGGACGAATGATTGATTCCGTCGCCGTGCTTGTTTTCTTGCCCTATGAATTGCTGGCTGCGAATGCGAGCCTTCTCCAGGGGGGCAACAATACGGTTCTGTCCGGCAGCCTGGCCGAATTGCTTATAAGCTACATGACTGGCCTGGAAGCAAACCTGAGCAGTCTGACCGCCGGGGAGGTGCCGCGGGTGGTGCAAACGATTTCCGATATGGTCGTCGCATGCGTCGCGTCGTCCACAAGGCCGGATACGGGCCAGATCCCGACCGGCATGGGCATGATGGAGCGGGCGCACCGCTACATTTACCTCAACCTCCATTCAGACGATCTGACCCCCGACGCCATGTGCCGTGCGTTGGGCATCTCGCGCACGCGGCTCTATCAATTGTTCGAAGCGAGCGGGGGCGTCTTCAACTACATTCGCAAACGTCGATTGCTGCAGGCCTATGCGGATCTCAGCAACCCGGCCGACAACAGGCAAATCTCCGAGATCGCCGAGGCCGCCGGCTTCAACGCCGCTGCCAACTTTACGCGTGCTTTCAGCCATGAATTCGGGCTCAGCCCACGCGACATAAGAAAAACCGTCGCAACTGAGCGCCCGGTTGTCCCGGCTGCGCTTCCCGCGCCTCGTCGCGGGACCACAATCGGTGATTGGCTATGATCTGGTGTCCGAGGCCTCCGCTCAGGCAAGCCTGAGATCCACGCCCGGATATAGCTTCTTCAAGTTCGGAAGGGATTTCGACTGCCACGGATATTCCGAGCTTCCGCGTACCGTGAATTGGACATTCGGCTTGTTGCGGACTTCGATCGTCAGCTTCGCGAGCAGGTTGATCCCGGAAGAATTGAGAAATTGCAAGCCTGTAAGGTCGACGGTGACGCGATCCGGAGCGGCTTCCAGAATACTCATGACAAGGGAAAAGATGGGTGCATAGGCTTCGGTATTGGGCAGGCGCATGATTCCGTCGAAGAAGATTTCCGTACCTTCCGACCAGACCTGATATTCTTCTTCCTTGATTTCCATATCCACTCTCTCGTTAATTCGAGGCATCTGGAACTGTGATGGACGCATAGGTTTCAAGCGGAATTCTGCCATCCGGCTTCTCCGCGCCAAAAACCCATGCAAAATGGGCGCCGTAGTCACTCATGAGAGTGAGAAGCCCGAGACCAGAGATGGTCGAATCCGCGTCTCTTGCATTTGCCTCTATCTTCTCGATGAGGAGGTCGCCCGGATCGCTGATGGTGATTTGCGACAGCAGATGCTGGAATTTCCGGGAGGCTTCCTCATCGACGAGATTGGAGACCTTTGCGCGAAAGACATTGTTCTCAACCGAAGCCTCCACGACGATTTCGCCGGCTGCGCGGAATTTGACCGCATTCTCCACAAGCTCGTTGGTGAGATAACCGACATTATGCCGGACCTCCCTATAGAGGCTATGGGATGTGCGGTAGCGCAAGGCGACGAACTCGGCGACGAAATCCGAGGTGATCGCGCAATGTTTCCAACCGAGATCGAGGGGGCCCTCGAAAAGGCGCAGCCGCGTGATATTTTCGCCCGTTCCGATCGCCAGATCTTCCAGTCCATATAGGATCGTCATCCCTTCACCTGTGCCTCATAACCACGAGCGTGATGTCGTCATGGATCTTCTGCGTGCCGATATGAGCCATTAAATCCTCAATGATCCCGACCTTCATGTCCTCGGCGCTCAAGCCGTATCGCCGGCCGGCGCTATCGCAAAGCCGCTCGATGCCGAAGAGTTCACCATTGTGATCCTCGGCCTCGGTCACGCCGTCGGTGTGCAGAATGATGATATCGTCGCGGTCAAAGGATACCTCGCGTGTCGCCACGAACGATGAAATATCCGGTTCCAGCCCGATCGGCAGGCCGAGGTCGAGCGTGTCGATCCGCTCGACTTTTCCGAACTTGCGAACGACGATCAGCTCCTCGTGCTGGCCCGACAGCGTCAGGCGTCTTCCGTCGTAGTCCAGAAAGGCGAGGGAAAGGTGCTTGTTGGTGCTGGTCCTGACGAGGTTTTTATAAATCGCCCGGTTCACGCTGTTCAGAAACTGAGAAGGCTCCATGTCGCCGGCCTCCTGCAATGCCCGCGCGATCGACTGGACCATCAGCATCAACACGCCGCTTTCCAGGCCGTGTCCGGTGACGTCACCGATGCCGATCTTCAGCCGCTTTCCATCCCTCAGGACATCGTAGTAGTCGCCCCCAACCTCGTCGGCGGGGCGCATGTAAGCAGAGATTTCCAGATCCGGAATTTCTTCCAATTCACCGGTCTTGGGCAGAACCATCATTTGGATCCGGCGCGCAACCGCAAGCTCCGCGCCCAAGCGCAGGTTTTCGCTGCGCAATTGTCTGTTCAAGGTGGAGATTTGCTGGTTGGCTGCTTCAATCTCCTGCGTTCTGTCCTCCACAAGCTGCTCGAGATTCTCCGTATGGAAACTGATCTGCTCAGCCATGCGGTTGAAGGCCAATCCCGCTTCTCCGACCTCATCGCGTGTGGGGATGTCCACCCGAACGGAATAGTCCTTCGCCTGGATGCGTTTGGCGGCTTCGGCGAGCGAGCTGATGCCCCGGGTGATGCGCTTCGATATGGCAAAAACGGCTGCGATGACGAAGCACAGCGACACCAGAAGCGCCAGGATCTGGTAGATCAGAATCCGGTTTGTCGCCTTTGAAATTCCGGCTTGGGCGGCAAATAGCGACGCGTAGATCTCCCGCTCCGGCACGACGATGCCGAGCAGCATGGCTTCGCGTCCGACGGGGCCGGAAACCCAAAGGTTCGTCGGCTGCAGCTGTTTCAAGACGACGAGGTAAGGAACCTTTTCGCCATTTTCATCAAGGAGAATATGGCGTAACAGCCCGTCCTCACCCAGCGGCAGTTGCGCCACTTCCGGCTGCGTACTTCCTTTCAGCGAACGGTTCAGGCCCGTGACACCTTCGCCGCCCTGATTGTTCGATGCACGCAATCCGATGATCTTCTCGCCGGTCGGATTGATGGCCACGACGTTTCCATCCGACATGGCCAGGAATCCGAAGCCGTTATCGGCAACCTTGACGTTCTCGACGATTCCGGCCAGCTGGTCGAGCGTGATATCCGTTCCGGCAGCGCCGGCCACTTTCTTACGGTCGGGGGACCAGAGCGGCTGAAAGAAGCTGACGATGAGCTTGCCGGTGATTGCATCCGTGTAAGGCGCCGTCTGCGTAATCTCGCTGCCGGCCAGCCGTTTTTCCTCGCCTCTGCCCCATCCCTCCCACGACTCGTAAAGTCCGGGAAAGAAAAAGGTCCAGAACTCCGCGCTGTTGTGGCCCGGATAGAGTTTGTCGAAGGTCTGGGCCTGCTCCGTGTAGGGCGCCGTCCTGAAGATCGGACGCTCCTTCGGGCCGATATAATACATCTGCAGCTTGGACAGGCCGTCCGACAACAGGCTCGGCGCGACCAGGTCGAGAACGGCACTGTTATCGATGTCCCTCTGGACATCAGGCAAGGGACGGTGATCGGGCCCCAGCAGATAACCCCAGATGCTGACGACGGATGGCGAGCCCGGCAGGTTCTGAGCCCATCCTCCTTTCTCATCGTAGACGACTTTGGCGCTTTCCGGAGAAGCGAGAGCCATGGCCTGACCGATCTGAGTTTCTCTGGCGGGACGATCGATCTGTTCCTGAAGAACCCCCGCCAATGTGGCGACGTCGGAGTGGACCTGGCTGAGCAGCAGGTTCACATGTTCTGCGGTTACTTCCGCATAGGATCGGATATAGCCCTGATTGGCCTCCTCCAGGCCTTGGCCGACCTCGGCGGTGGCATCCCGAGAGAGCCTTTGCACGTTCCAAAGCGCCAGGCCTCCGGTCACCAGCAGGTCGAACAGCACGGCGCTGCCGACGACGAGGACGAACTTCGCACGAAACGAGTTCAAGCCAAAACGTGCGACGTGCCGATCTGCTTTCATGATGGCTTGCGTCCGGACGCCGCCCAGATTGGCCAGCCGGCATAGCCCTTCGGATGAAGGGCGGCAAAAATATGGTCCCTGAAACCCAGTCGAAAGCGTTCTATGAAATCGGAAGAATCCCCGCGCCTGACAGCCATTTCTCCGGCATAGACATTTTCCCAAGCCGAGATGACGTCGGCAAAGTCCTGCGGGTCGCCGTCGAGATTGGTGACCATGAAAGACTCGACGAGAATATTGTCAAAGCCGGCGTCGGTGAGATATCGGCGGCTTTTCGGGCCGAGTTCCACGTCCATTTCGAAGTGGCTGAACAGCTTTGCCACCTCATTATAGGTCCATTGGATGCTCTGTGAGCGGGGTTCTCCCAAGCAGTGCGAATTTTTCTCGTTGGTGATGTATACCCGCCCGCCGGGCTTGCAGATCCGGAAGAGTTCCTTGAGAAGCACATCCGGCCGATTGAATATCTGGAGCGAGTGACGGCAAGTCACCAGGTCGAACTGGTTGTCTTCGAGCAGCATCTCGGAGGCGTCGCCGAAGGTATATTCGATATCGGCAACTTCGAAGCTGGCGGCCATGTCGCGGGCATAGGCAAGACTTGCTCTGGAATGGTCGAGGGCGACGATCCGGCTCGGCCGGAACTCCTTTTTGACGAGCATGGCGAAATCACCGATGCCGCAGCAGATATCGGCCATCGCGATCCCCGGGCGCATGCCGTGACGGGGAAGGATGGTGCGCTCGTGGCGCCAGGTCATCTTGGTTTGCGTGCGCAATATCGGGATGAAGCTCGGATCCTCGACGAAGCTCTGCCCGGGGTAAAATCCGGCATCATAGACCTCCACCGTGACCCGCGGCTCAAGGCTGCCGAGGTGCTTGAACATGCGCTCGGTCCAGCCGACGACGCTTGACGTCACCACGACGAAACGAAGATCGGTCCTTGTCCGGCAGGTGTCCAGCACAACGCGGGCAAAAGCCTGAAATGCAGTGTTATTCATCTGAACAAGGCGTTTTATATTGATGTAGAGAACGCCTCGGACATCGTCGATTGCGTTCCTGAAGATGCAGAGGCTGGAGCCTATCTCGTCGACGGAATGTGGCCGGATCACGCCCGCCAGGAAGAATTCCTGGCTGTTGGAGTCGAATTCCGCAAGGAAGGGGGCCGTGCTCAAAGTGTGCTTCCTTCAAGCGGCAGGTCGACGACCAGCGTTATGGATGCTGGAGCGGGCTCCTCCAGACGCAGGCGCGCATCGAAGTTGATCGCCAGATCGAGAAGAATGACCTCCCTGTTGGGCGCCTGGTCCATTGAAATGGCGCTGAGATAACGCGCGAGCGCATCCTTTTGACGGGTTCGCGATACCGCCTCGCGGTAGAATTCCCGCTGCTCGGCAGGGCACGTGAAACTGAGCCTCACGCGTTCCGTCGCATCGCGACGATAGACTGCGCAGTCTATCGAACCCTGCGGGGAAGCGCCGCGGAATGATACTTCCAGCAGTTCGTTGAGAGCAAACGAGAAGAAATTCGAATGCCGAATGGGATCGGTGCGATTATGGCTGATCATCCGCGCCACGAAGGTCGACAGCTGATCGCAATGCTGCCAATCGGAAAGAAATGTCGCCATGTCCATCTCGAACCGCAGAAGAGGCTTGAAGGCCGCTTCCGCTGACATGTCGCTGACTGCATTCATGCCGTTTCCTCCTTCCCATATCCCCCGTCCGAGAGAGTTCAAGAACCCGATGCTCACGCTCGCCGAGGATCTAAAGGCGGCATTGATCTGGAAATCGGGAAATTTTCGAAGGGGACGGGCTGCATGATCCTGCCGACGAAAGCACCGATCTCTTCGGCAGGCATCGGCTTGCCAAGGAAATATCCCTGCAGCCGGTCACATTTTGCTTTTTTGAGCCAGGCGGCCTGTTCCGCGGTTTCCACACCTTCGGCCGTGACGCTCATGCCGAGCCCGTGGGCAAGCGCAATGACGGAGCGGACGATCGCCTGACTTTTGCTATCGCTCTCGAGATCCTTGATGAAATATTGGTCGATCTTGATCGTATCGAAGGGGAAGTTTTTCAGGTAGCTGAGCGAGGAATAATAGGTACCGAAATCGTCGAGCGAAATCTGCACGCCCAGCATGTTTAACGTATTGAGCGTGTCGAGATTGTTGATCGTGCGCTCCAGCAGCACAGACTCGGTGATCTCGAGTTCAAGGCGGTCGGGGCGGATGCCGACGAGGTCCAGGGTTTGCGCAATGCGGTCGGTAAGGCCGGCGTGCAAAAATTCCGCCGGCGAGAGATTGACGGCAACCGTAAAATGGGGCGGCCACGACATTGCATCGCGGCAGGCCTGTTCAAGCGTCCATTGACCGATTTCGCTCATCAGACCGTCCGTCTCGGCCATGGGAATGAAGATATTGGGCGGGATGATGCCAACGACCGGATGACGCCACCGCAACAGTGCTTCAAAGCCGACGATCGAAAAAGGTGGCTGTACGAGCGGCTGGTATTCGATGAAGAACTGACCGTCTCTAAGAGCGGTTCGCAAACTGCGGCGCAGCGTCTCCCGCTGTTCCAGAACCATGAGCATGGCGCGGTTGAACTTCCTTGCCCTGTGCCTGCCTTCCTCTTTGGCCGCATAAAGGGCGATGTCCGCCGCCTTCATGAGCTGTTCGAATTCGTTTCCATCCGAGGGGGCAACCGCAATCCCGACGCTTGCGCCGACAAAGACATTGATTCCCTCGACCGTGAACGGCGCCCTGAAAGCGCCGACGAGCGCTTCCGCCAGGCGCTCCGCCTCTCGCGGCTGGTCGTTTCTTCGTTGAATGACGGCGAACTCGTCACCGGCCAATCGATAAGCGAATTCCTGCTCACCAAGGACGTTCCTGATGCGCTCGGCAGCCATCTTCAAGACGGTGTCGCCGGCGCCGTGGCCCAATGTGTCATTGACCGGTTTGAAATCGTCGAGGTCGATTTGCATGAGGGCAAATCTTGTCCCCTTTGACACCGGCAGGGCGCTGCGCAGTTGATCGCTGAATTGCCGTCGGTTCGGCAGTCCGGTCAAAACGTCGTGGGTCGCTTGGTGAAAAAGAAGCGCACGGTCGTTTTCAGCAGGACTATACGTCCCGCGCAAGCTCGGCTTGCCGTCCGCTTCGACGACGCCCAGGCCGCGAGGGCTGCGGAAAACCGTCAGCGTGCGCTGATCTCCCGTCTTTGCGTTTGCCACCTCGATGTTTCGTGGCAATCCACTCGAAAGCACGAATTCGACCGCAGATTTGGTCGAAGGGGCCAGGAGTTCAGGATAGACATGCCACAAGGTGGCCTCGACCAGAGAATCGACGTCATAAGTTTGCCGATGCTTTGCCGAGCGCTCGGTGAGATGAAAGCTCTCGTCATAAAGAGAGACGAGCTCGTCGGTACCGGCAAGGAGATGAGTTTCGACAGAAGCAGACTGTGTCGCGTCGCCGCCCGGCATCCTTTCCTCTCCTTCCAAAGAGTCCCTTTGAGATACCTGCCAATCCATCTGCGCCTGCTTGGTTCCGATCTAATCAAAAGATGGCATCTAATTTAGATAATACTGAATAATGATCGCACAACGTGTCGCGGTCAATGCCACTCGACCGAGGAGATAGTGGTTTTCCAGATCGCATTGATAGTGCCGTGTATATGTGCGGATGCATTGAAGTTCCGACTTCGTCCCCACGTTGTCACGCGCCGGGCTAAAACGTGCGCGTTCGCCCGAATGACCGCAACAGCAGATTGAGAGAGACGGCAACCTTGTCTATGTCGCGAATGTCCCGCGAATATTGACCTGTGTAGAGTTTCACAATCATGCTGTCGCGGGCAGAGCCGCTGAGCTCGAAATAGAGATGCAGGTAATAGGCTTGTTTATCGCCGCCGCGGCTTATGCTCCGTCGCCGTTGCGTGACCTGTCCGAGCTCGGCCTCGAACGGCGCGAAGCCGGGAAGTTTCAACATGACAGATTTGGATTGAAACCGGGCCATGGTGGGGACTGCAACGACCGCCTTGTCCAGCGCCAAACTGACGATTTGTCCAGGGACATCGTCTACGATAGCCGGTTCATCCAGCTTGAACGCATGAAACAGGCGCCGGGGTTTCTCAAAGCAGATGAGGGACGCGATGAGCAGGACGACGATATTGATCCCTGACCACCAGGCCGCGACCGGCGAAAACTGACCCTGTACATTCGACGTTTCCGGTACGACGTTGACCAGCAGACCAACGACGGTGACCGTGATCATGCTTGCGATCCAGGCGAAGCTGTAGCGGTCGAACTGGTTCGCCTCGTTGCCGCTGCCCTTCGGCGTCACCCTGAAGGGCTTGCCAAATGGTTTCACCAGGCTGGAAACCACGGTCGGCAACATGCGGAATGTCGCAAAGGTCCCGACAGCGCTTGATATCACAGGCAGATAGCGCGTCGGCGTGATCCACAGCATCAGCAGAAAATACGCCGCCAGCAGCGGCACCTGATGAGAGACATAATCGGCTACGTCAGTGAAATAGAGCGGGAGCAGGCCGAGCCAGAGATAGACGATGGGGACAAGCAAGATCGTGAAACGGACCAGATACTGCACCAGCCATGATGCCGGCAGGAACATGATCCGTTGAAAGAGCGTCAATCCTGGGCCGCGCAAAGGGCCATTATAAAGGTACAGGGTTTGAATACCCCCCTGGCACCACCGTTCGCGCTGCACGAAATAACCGGTCAGGTTTTCGGCGGCCAGTCCCATCGAAAGCCGCTCGTTCAGGTAGCGCGTCTTGTAGCCCTTGTTGAGCATCGAAAGGGTTGTCAGCAGGTCTTCCGTGATCGACTCCGTCGGAAACCCGCCGATTGCATCGATGGCCTCGCGGCGGGCAATCGAGCATGATCCGCAGCAGAAACTGACGTCCCAGGCATCGCGGCTCGGGGCGATCTCATCGAAGAACAGGCGCTGCTCGTCCGGCCAGATATTCTCCAGGCCCAGATTCGATTGCACCGGATCGACATTGAAGAAATGTTGAGGCGTCTGGACGATGCCGATGCTTTCATCTGCAAAGAAGGGCAGCGTCCGGCGAAGGAAATGCCGATAGGGAACAAAATCGGCGTCGAAGATCGCAATAAACTCGCCCGAGCTGACCTTCAGCCCATTGTTCATATTGCCGGCTTTGGCATGGCTGTTGTCGCCGCGTGTGACGTGGATGGCGTTCTTTTCCTCGCAATAGGCCTTCAGCCAATCGCGGCGTTGATCGTCAAGCACATACACATTCAATTTGTCGGCGGGATAATCGAGCGAGAGGGCGCCGATGATGGTTCGCTCGAGCACGTCGAGCGGCTCGTTATAGGTGGGAATGAAAACATCGACGGTCGGCAGTTCACGCCGCTCCCGCGCGAAGAAAACGCGAGCCAGCCTGTCCGCTTCCGCGCTCCGGTCGACGTAGCGGCTCATCAAGACCAGAAAAAGGATGACTTCGATGCAGGCCAGAACCTCGACGATAAAGAGGATCCAGACCCAGTAGAAACTAGGGCCGTCGTTGGGATAGGGAAGCACCGTCTCCGTCAGGCGCCAGAACATGTATCGCAGTGCGACCGCGGCGACAAACGCGCAGGTCACCGCCCGCGTCCAGGTGTGATGGCGCGACCAATTGAACGGCCCCAGGAAGAAGAAGGCCAAAACGAACAGCGTTGGAACCAGCGCTACAAGATACTGAACCACAGGTTTTTGACCCAGTTGGTTACGTTGATGCCGTGTTTGGAAAACCGTACCTGCACCGTGCGCCCTACCTGGCAGAAATTCGCAAAGTCGTCGTTCATGAAGGACGGATCGAGGCGAACCCGAATGCGGGCGTTGCGTTGCGTCGACGGCGGCAAACTGGCGGCAAAGGAATCGGTCTCGACGGAAGCCGAGCTGCCCCTGACGGAAATGACCGTACCCTTGAAGACATCGCTGCGGCCGAACAAGCGCACCTGCGCAACAAGCCCTGGATAGATCTCATCATAATTGACCTCGGGAACGAGGATATCCACGAACAGCTCCCGGCAGTCGAGCAGGCGCACCAGCTCGTTGTTCAGCACAACGTTGGAACCGTCGACGATACTCCTGCTCCAGACAACGCCGTCGAACGGCGCTATTGCGGTTGCGGATTCGAGGCTGCTGACGCGGTTTCTCTCTTCGGCCAGCTGCTTTTGGACTTCGGTGGCCCGTGTCTCATTTTCCGCGATGCGCGAGTTCAGGTCGTTGATGCGAACGACGACTTCGTCTTCGCGCTGTCGCGAATAAGGCACGTCGTTCTGCCCGTCGCCGAAGACAAAGATGCCCTGGCGGACCGCATTGAGCCTTTGCTGCAATTGATCGACGGTGAGATTGCTGATTTCGACCTCGCCGCCCGTCGCAGCTCCGGCGGCTCGCGCGGCCTCGACCAGCTTCTGCGTCAGAATGCCTTTCGATTCGAGTGCCATGCGACGGTTCAGGTCGACCTGAGCGACCAAGTCCTGAGCCTGCGACACCTCGACCTTCTTCCGCAGGATTTCGACTTCGCGTTCGAGATTGGCAATGGTGGTCTGCCTGTAGACTTCCAATCTGGTGGACAATTCGTCGCGAAGCGCGGAGAGCTCCTCCCGCTCCTTTTTCAGCGCCGCGACGCGGTCGAGCGCCGTGTTGCGATCTGCCTCGAGCGAAGCGAGGATTGCGCGATTGACGCGCGTATTTCTGATTTCTGCGAGAGATTGTCCGCCTTTGACCGGGCTGCCGACCTTAAGGGGCTCTTCCGCAATCGTGCCGTCGATTGGGGCATTGACGATCGCGAACCGGGCATTGACCGTGCCATCAAGGCTCGTAAAGCCGGTGATCGCCGGCAATGAGACGACAGTCACGAGTGCCAGCAGCAGCAGGCCGACAATGATGCGTGTAATGCGATGGTTCCAGATCATGCGGACATCCGAAGGTATCGCTTCTGCAGCCATCCGCACCTATCGAGCCGGCACTAACGGATGCAACTCATTCTTGTATAAATTAGCGCATCGAAAATTAGTAGACAAGTGATGGTCGCAAAATGGATTGCCATTATCTGACAGGATCGCGGGCGGCAGTTCGAATTGGTTCAAGGCGTTCACACCTATCGGGTCAAATGTGGCGGACTGCGAAGGCAATCTCTGCGACGGTAGCAATTCGGTAGGCTTTCACTACGTTTTAGAAAATCTAACAGGTTCCCCGATCTTTCTAAATTGAGCTAATTTCTCATGTGGCATACGTTTTGGTCAGAGCTGCTCGGGAGGCAGCTGGGAGTGGCGGCTAACCCCGTACTTCCCCGGAGGAAATTAGAGCGCATTCAAGCCACCGTGAATCAGCTGGGCGAGACGCTTTGCTGCGGTGGATCCTTATGCGCTTTTGTTTGCGGGGCACTCCTCAAACCCATTTGCTAGCCGAGGACGTTGTCTCATGAATCTCTATTCTCTACTCTCTTTCCGCGCCGCCAATGGTAAACCCGTGCGGGTCGGGCTGATCGGCGCGGGCAAGTTTGGCTCGATGGTGCTGGCGCAGGCTCAGCGCATCGATGGTCTCCATATGGTGGCTGTTGCCGACCTCGATGTAGGCAAGGCGAAGGAATCCATGAACCGCGTTGGCTGGCCGAAGGAGCGTTATTCCGCCACCGACAGCGGTGATGCGATCAAGAACGGCACGACCTTCGTAACGGACGACGTCAACGCATTGTTCGAATGCGGCGAAATCGAATGCGTCATCGAAGCGACGGGCCACCCGATTGCCGGCACTCGTCATGCGCTTGGAGCGATCGAGCACAACAAACATGTGGTCATGGTCAATGTCGAAGCCGACGTGATGGTCGGCCCGATCCTCGCGGAAAAAGCCCGCGCCAAGGGCTTGATCTATTCCATGGCCTATGGCGACCAGCCGGCACTCATCTGCGAACTTGTCGATTGGGCCAGAGCCACGGGCTTCGAAATTGCATCCGCCGGCAAGGGGATGAATTTCGAGCCGCGTTACCGGTATTCGACGCCGGATACGGTCTGGGGCCTGTTTGGCTGGACCGAGGAACAGGTGGCTGCGGACAATCTCAATCCGAAACTCTACAATTCCTTCACCGACGGCACCAAGGCCGCGATCGAGATGGCGGCGGTTGCCAATGGTACGGGCCTTGATTGCCCGGATGACGGCCTCGCATTCCCGCCGGCGGGTCTGCATGACCTGGCTCGGGTTTTCCGTCCGGTGGCCGATGGTGGCCGCATGGCACGTTCCGGTCTGGTCGATATCGCCGCCAGCCAGGAACCGGATGGCCGCGAGGTGTTCAACAACATCCGTTACGGCGTCTTCGTCACGTTCAAGGCGCACAACGAATATGCGCGTGCTTGCTTCAAGCAATACGGCCTGCTGACCGATCCGTCGGGCTGGTATGCGTCGATGTGGCGTCCCTTCCACATCATCGGCCTCGAAACGTCGATCAGTGTGCTGTCAGCTGTGCTCCGCAACGAGCCAACCGGATCTTCCAAGGAGTTCCGTGGCGATGCCGTCGCGACCGCAAAGAAGGACATGCAGCCCGGCGAGATGCTGGACGGTGAGGGCGGTTATGCTGTCTGGGCCAATGCCATTCCCGCAAGCCGCAGTCTTGACCTGAAGGCGCTGCCGATCGGCCTTGCACACAATGTCAAGCTCAAGCGCGCGATTAAGAAAGACCAGATCGTGTCGTTCGATGACGTCGAAATCGTCAAGGACCTGGACGTCGTCACACTTCGTCGGGAGATGGAGGATCGTTTCCGCCCCGCCAAGATCGCGGCGGAGTGAGTGTCGTGACAACGCTGAACAATAAAGCCTTCGTCGTGATTGCGGAGTTCCAGGTAAAGCCCGGCAAGCTCGCCGCTTTTCTGGAGGCAGCGCGTGACGACGCGAAACACTCGGTCGCCGATGAGCCGGGTTGCCGACAGTTCGACGTCATCTGCCCG
Organism: Rhizobium sp. R634; assembly: GCF_002211305.1. GTDB lineage: Bacteria > Pseudomonadota > Alphaproteobacteria > Rhizobiales > Rhizobiaceae > Rhizobium. The sequence goes on from NZ_LOKW01000001.1 coordinate 496,465, forward strand.
GAAGGCTCCGACGATACGGTCGTCTTCTACGAAGTCTACGACAGCCGCGCGGCGTTCGACGCCCATCTGGAAACGCCTCACCTGGGGCGTTTTCGGGAGGCCTTTCCGCCACTGATCGTGGAAGAGCGGCCGGTTCGCTTCTCCGCGCGGCAATATCCTTGATATGCGGGGCATACAGTCATGACCAGCAAGATCAATCGCATTGCCGTCATCGGTACCGGCATCATGGGTGGGCCCATGGCCGGTCGCCTGGCTGACGCAGGCTTTCAGGTTCAGGTCTGGAACCGAACACCGGAAAAGGCCGCTGTTCTTCAGTCGAAAGGTATTTCGATCGTGGAGCGGGCAGACTCCGCAGCGAAAGATGCTGATGTGGTCGTCTGCATGCTCAGCTCCGGCCCGGTTTGCGAAGCGGTGTTGCTTGGCGACGGCGGCGTTGTCCGGGCAATGCGGCGGGGGTCAATGCTGGTCGTGACGACCTCCATCCCCGTGGAAACGGCCATTGCGATCGGCGAGGCATCTGCAGCACGAGGCATCGCCTGTCTCGATGCACCGGTTTCAGGCGGGGAGAAGGGGGCCAAGGAAGGCACGTTGGCGATCATGGCCGGCGGTGACCAGACAGCGGTTGACTGTCTCCAACCTGTGTTTGCCTGTCTTGGCCGTGTCACGCATGTCGGCCCGTCTGGCAGCGGTGCGCTGACGAAGCTTGCAAACCAGCTGATCGTCGCATCAACGATCTGCGCTGTCGCCGAAGCGCTGACGCTGGCTGCACGTGGCGGAGCGAACCCCGCCCGGGTCCGTGAAGCGTTACTCGGCGGGTTCGCCGACTCGACCGTCTTCCGGCAGCACGGGCTGCGCATGGTCGAGAGCAATTTTGCGCCCGGCGGTCCGGCGAAATATCAGGTCAAAGACACATCCACGGCGCTGGCTTTTGCGCGAAGCCGTGGCTTGAAACTACCGGTCGGCGAGGAGGTTGACCGGCTCTTCCAGGCTATGGTCGATAATGGCGATGGCGATCTGGATCACAGCGGGATCATCCGCGAATTGCAACGCATTAATCAACAATGAGCATGCCAAACGCATGCTAGTTTGACCATCAACGGGAGGAATGACCATGAAAAACTATACCCTTCGCAGCCTGATTGCTGGAGCGGCTCTGATGACCGCCTCGATCGCCAACGCGGAAACCCTGACGCTTTCCACGCCGGACGCGGACACATCGGAAATCACGCTCGCTGCAAAGAAATTTGCCGAAATCGTGTCGACCAAGACCAATGGCGAACTCACCATCAAGGTGTTCCCGAACGGCACGCTCTATGGCGGCGATCCGTCTGCAGGGGTGAAGCAGCTGGCCGGCGGCTCGCTGGACATGTTGCTCAACTCAACATCGCTCTACGCGACCTTCAACCCAAAGTTCACTGCGATCGCGATACCCTATCAGTTCCGCGATATCGAGCAGCTGCGGGCCTATCTTGACAGTGACCTCGGCCAGGAACTGCAGTCGGACCTCGGCAATATCGGCATCAAGGGTGTCGATCTCTGGTCGCGTCCGCTGCGCCAGATCACCAATTCCAAGCTCGCCATCACGTCACCCGCCGACATGAAGGGCATGAAGCTGCGCGTCCCGAACAACCCGCTGTGGGTCGAGTTTTTCGGCGCCATGGGTGCCGCCCCTACGCCGATGGCTTTCGCGGAGGTTTATAACGCCTTGCAGCTGAAAGTCGTCGATGGTCAGGAGAATCCGATCAATGTGCCGGTCAGCGCCAAGCTCTACGAGGTCCAGAAATACGCAACGATCAGCAACCACATCGCCGATGCCTGGGTTCTGGGCATGAACCCAGCACGCTACGATGGCTTGAGCGACGCGTTCAAGGCGGCACTGAATGATGCCGCCAAGGAAACGGAAGCCTGGAAAGCGGCGAATGATGCTGCGGATATCGAAAAATCGCTCGCGACACTGAAGGCGAATGGCATGGAGGTCAACGAGCTGACCGACGATCAGCGCAAGGCCTTCGTCGATGTCGCTGCAGGTCTCGAGGAGAAATTCTCGGCACTCGTGAAGGACCAGTCCTTCTTCGATCGCACGCGCGCCTTCGCCACCACGAACTGATGCCTCGCCGGCACTTTGCCTCAAGGCAAGGTGCCGGTTTTCCATCCGTCCATGCACCTCTGTTGGAAGGGCAGTCATATGCGTAGTTCCATGAGTTCACTGCTGGGCACTGTGGTCAGGATCATCGCCGATGTTGCGGCGGGTGCTGCCTGTGCCGGCGTCCTGATCGTCGTCCTTCTGCAGGTCATCGGCCGGTTGACGGGGCATCCGCTTCCCTGGACCGAGGAGGCCACTCGCTTTCTTTTTATCTGGATGGTCTTTCTCGGCCTAGCGGCAGGTTTCCGAACGGTGGAAAGCGCCCGCGTCGTTGTCTTCCTCGTCATGGGCCGGCGGCTGTTCCAGCATCTGGCGGTACCGATCTATGTCGGGTCATCGGTTTTCTTCTTCGGGCTGATGGGCTGGACCGGGTTCACGCTCATGCGCCAGCAGATCATGATGAACGAAACGGCCGCGACCCTGCCCATTCCCATGTGGCTCATTGGTATGGTCATGCCGGTCTCGGCAGTCATTGCAATATTGGCGATCATCGATTCACTGCACAGCCGTCGCGATCTGATTGCCCTTCCCGAACTCGGACTTCCGGCGGGCGAGATTGCCCATGCCGATGTGTCCATCACATCAGGACATTGACCATGTCTGTCTTTCTTCTCGTCGCCTTTTTCGGGCTCAGCATGCTCGGCATTCCGCTGGCGGTTGCCTTGGCGCTGGCCAGCGTCGCCACCTTGTGGCTCTTCACCTCCATGCCGCTTGATCTGTTGTCACAGACCATGTTCTCGTCGATGAATTCGTTTCTGCTGGTTGCGGTGCCTTTGTTCATTCTGGTTGGCACTGTAATGGAGCGCGGGCGAGTGGCCGAGCGCATCTTCGATTTCGCTGAAGCCATCGTCGGCTGGCTGCCGGGCGGCCTGGGCCATGTCAACGTGATTTCGTCGGTGATCTTCTCCGGCGTATCCGGCTCCTCCGTTGCCGATATTGCTTCGGTCGGTGCCATCGAGATCAAGGCCATGGAGCGCCACGGCTTTCCGAAGGGTTATGCGGTCGGGATGACGCTCTGTACCGCGACACTGTCGTCGATCATCCCGCCATCGATCCTCGTCGTCATTGCAGGCTCGATCGCGAATGTTTCCATCGGGACGTTGCTGGTAGCCGGTCTGGTGCCGGGTCTCTTCATCGCCTTCGCATTCATGGTTTTCAACCACTTCTATTCCGTCTACTACGGTTACAATCCTCCCTCGCCGTTCAACCTGCGCATGGTTGTCGTCACCGGTCTTCGCGCCATCCTGCCGATGCTGACGCCTCTGATCCTGATCATCGGGATCGCTAGCGGCCTGTTCACGCCGACCGAAGCCGCCGCGATCGCTGTCGTGTATGTCGGCATACTCGGGGTCTTGGTCTACCGCACGCTTCCGGTTCGCGAATTGCCGGAAATCCTGATCTCAACCGCGCGTATTTCCGGAACGATACTATTCATCGCAGCGACGTCCCAGATTGCCGCCTGGGTGTTCACCTATGACGGCTTGCCGGAAAAGGTTGCCGACCTGCTGCAGGCGATGCACCTCGGTCCGTTGACGGGCATGCTGGTCATCTTCGTCTTCTTGCTGATCATCGGCATCTTCATGGAAGCCATACCGGCCATGTTCATCCTCATTCCGGTGTTGATGCCGCCGGTAGAGGCGCTCGGCATCGATCCCATCCACTTTTTGATCGTCACCGTCATGACGCTGACACTCGGTCTCGTGACGCCACCGGTCGGCGTCTGCTTGTTTGCCGCAGCACAGGTGGCCAATATGAGGGTCGAGGACGTCATACGTGGTTCGCTTGCGCCGATGGCGGTGCTCACATTGGCTATCTTCGCCCTGGTGCTCTTTCCCATCCTGACACTCGGTCCGATCCGCCTGTTGGGGATGTATTGAGCATGGCAGGGCAGCAAGTCTCCTTCATCCGGAGTGGCCAGTATCCAAGGTTTATCGTCGTCATGGGTGTCGCGGGAACCGGCAAATCAGAGATAGGTCGGCGTCTCGCCGGCCTTCTCGACTGCGCGTTCATCGAAGCGGATGAATTGCATTCGCCCGCAAACGTCGAGCGAATGCGCAACGGCCATCCCCTGACGGATGAACTGCGTATGCCTTGGCTAAACAGCGTATGTGATAGCGCATTGGCGATCGACGCATCACCTGTGGTCGTCGCCTGCTCGGTCTTGAAGCGCAGCTATCGGGAGTTATTGCGAGAACGGTTACGGGGGGTCCGTTTCCTGTTCTTACATGGCTCCCGTGAGTTGATCTCAGCGCGTCTGCGAGCAAGGAAGGGGCACTTCGCCACCGGTTCATTGCTGGAGAGTCAGCTTGCCACATTGGAGGTACCTGCCGGCGACGAAGAGGCAATCTGGCTCGAAATTGCGCTGCCGCCAGATTTGCTTGCGCAGAGGGCGGTGGCCGAACTGCTTGATCCAGCTCACTCAACGTGACAGGGATCCCGACGGATAGGTCGTCTGCCAAGTCTCCCTTTCCAGTCGGAGCCAATCGAGAAATATACGCACCTTTTTCTGCCGAAGGTGATCACGCGGACAAACGATCCATTGTGTCGTGATCCTAACGATTGGTGGGGAAACCACTGGACAGACGAGACGCCCGTTTTCAATTTCGTCACCCATCATCAGCGTGCTTTCGAGGGCGATGCCCATGCCCCGGACCGCAGCGTCAATGGCCATGTGACTTCGGTCGAACAGGATGCGGCGCCAACGTTCTTTAGGGGCGATTCCGGCTAGCGGAAACCAGCCATTCCACTGCGCTTGCGATTTTGCGGAATGTATCAGGCGATGATCAAGCAGGTCCTGAGGCCTCATGCTGCCAGCCGGCGCATAGTCTGGAGAGCAGACCGGATAGAACTGCTCGTCTGCGACACCCTCGACGAATAGGCCTGGCCAGCGGCCGTCCCCATGCCGAATCTCGATATCGACGGCTTCCTGGTTGAAGTCTGTCGGTTCGTTGGTGCCATCGAGGCGAAGCTCGAGGTCGGGATGCTTGTCGAGGAGGGTGCTCAGCCGCGGCAGCAACCATTTGTTGGACAGGGTAGGGGTAGCGCGCACTGTCAATGTCGTAACGGATCTGAATCCTCGGATCGTGCCCGTGGCGTCTTCGATACGCTCGATCTGATCGGCGATCATCGAGAAATATCGCTCACCTGCCTCCGTCAACACGATCCCTCGGCCTGCTTTCGCCAGAAGCGTGACGCCGAGTTGGCCTTCCAGCAATTGAATCTGTTGGCTGACGGCGGATGGTGTCACGCGCAGCTCTTCTGCGGCGCGCGAAATACTTCCTGCACGTGCGGCTGCGTGGAAAACCAGGATCGACTTGATGGGGAGCTGCATGCTTGTCCTGAACTCTCTTGGCCGAGCTAATCTATTGCACGTGGTTCTAAAACGAAACTCTTCTGTTGCGTTTGGTCCCGCCCCGTGAAGGCGCCAACTAATGCGAAAATGCATTGCTGCGATGCAAGCTCTAGGCTGCAACTCTCAGACTGCTTCATCTATGAGGTCTTTCAGAGTTTCTAACAGAGAGCGATCCAATTACCCGCGAATCAAACCATGCACGTTGGCATGTCGGCCAGAAGATTTGGGACGCACTCGTCTGCGCACGGACGCGTGAGGCTAAACGTATGCTGGCGCAGACTGGCAAGCGTATCGAGCGCTGAGCTTCAATAATTATCTAGGTTCTACGTGGCCTTTATGTGCAATCGACGAATAAGCTGCAGACAGCTCGAAGGCCGCCCCCAACGCTAGAGCGCCAAAAAAATGGGCGGTCGTCAAACGCTTTAGTAGATTTGCAGCCCACGCTGTGGTTCGATTCCTTTCAAGGCGAAATATTCTGCAGAGGCCTTCTCTACAGAGTCTTCCCGGGCGGCTGTCCGTCAGGAGGATCTGTCTACCGTCGAGAAGGAACGGTTCGAATAACGGGGGCGGCGAGACAGGCCGGCCATCACGGAGAGGGCACCCGATAGGGTTAGCGTGGTAGGTATTGTAGAATATGCGGATGTACGCATAATTTCCGCGGCTGTCGCTGCCAGGCAGGAACGATCGATGGCTCGGGGGATCTCATGGAAACAATCGTCGGGGACGCCCATGCCGGCGTCGTGTCGCCCGAACTCGTGGTCGATGCACTATTTGCGTGCCGAAAGACGGCGGCGATCCGGGCGGCCATCGAGCTCGATCTCTTTACGCATATCGGCGAAGGCAAAACGGCGGCCCTGCTGGCGTCGGCAATAGGCGCCTCGGAGCGCGGGGTGCGCATCCTGTGCGACTATCTCGTGGTCCATGGTTTCCTGACAAAGGAGGGCGGACGGTACCGAATGACGCCTGCGACCGGGATGTTCCTCGATCGCAATTCGCCGGCCTACATGGGCTCCGCGATCGAATTCGTCGCCGCACCCGAAATACTGGACAATTTTCTGCGCGATCCGGCCGCGGTCGTGCGGAACGGCGGTTCGGCCGGGCTTGCGAATATGTCGGCGGACAATCCCGTTTGGCTGAAATTTGCGGGCGGCATGGGCTCCTTCACCGGGCTCAGCGCCAGATTGCTGGCTGACGAAATCTCCGGCTGGGCGTTATCTCCCAAGAAGGTTCTGGATATCGCCTCGGGTCCCGGCGTTTTCGGGATCGAAATCGCGAAGGCCTTCCCATCGGCGGAGATCGTTGCTGTCGACTGGGCCGCAGTATTGGAGCTGTCGCGGCAGAACGCGGATAAAGCCGGTGTGGCTCATCGGTATCGGACCATCGCCGGCAGTGCCTTCGACGTCGATTGGGGCACGGACTATGATCTCGTCCTGCTCCCGAATTTCCTGCACCATTTCGACTTGCCGACATGCGCCGGGCTGTTGCGAAAGATCAATGCGAGCCTTGCAAAGGATGGCCGGATCGTTGCGGTCGATTTCGTGCCGAACGAAGATGGCGTGTCACCGCCTTTTCCCGCGGCGTTCTCCTGGGAGATGCTCGCCAGCACGCCGGCTGGCCAAGCCTATACGCAGAGCGAGCTGACCGAGATGGCCAGACTGGCGGGCCTTGCGGGCGTCATGGTCAAGCCGATGCCGCCAACGCCGGCAAGCATCATTCTCTTTGAATAGCTATCAGATCACGTCGCGGGGCGCGCGGTCGTCGGGAAGGCCGAGGAAGAGAGGCGAGGCGGTCATACCCTGTTGTTCCGATGAGGCGCGGGCCTACGCCCTACCATACATCCGGCTCGCCCGCAGCAGACGTTGCGAATAGGGATGTTCGACCGCGCCTCTTCGCAAGGCCTCGATATCGACCTCTTCGACGATCTCGCCCGCTTCCATGATCGCGACGCGGCTGCACATGTGGGAGACGACGGCGAGATCGTGGCTGACGAGGAGATAGGTGAGGCCGCGCTCCTTGCGCAGGTCCTGCAACAGGTTGAGGATTTCGGCCTGGACCGAGACATCGAGCGCCGATGTCGGCTCGTCGAGGAGCAGGATATCGGGGTTCAGCATCAGGGCGCGGGCGATCGCCACGCGCTGCCGCTGCCCGCCGGAGAGCTGGTGCGGAAACCGGTAGCTGAGCGCCGGGTCGAGGCCGACCGATCGCAGCACCGCGTTCACATCGACGGAATTCCTGTCCAGTCCCTGGTTGCGCAGCGGCTCCTGCAGCTGCGAGCGGATGGTCTTGCGCGGATGCAGCGAACCATAAGGGTCCTGAAACACCATCTGCACCCGCCGATAGAACGGCCGGCTGCGCTGCCGCTCCAGCGCCTCGCCGTTGAGAGCGATCCGGCCATCATAATTGGCGTTGAGGCCGGAAAGCGCCCGGAGAACCGTGGACTTGCCGCAGCCGGATTCGCCGACGAGACCGAAGGCCGTGCCGCTCTCGATGGCGAGGTTTACGTCTTTGACGACAGGCCGCTGACCGTGTCCGAAGCGGATGGTGAGATTGTCGATCCGGATCATCGCGGCGTCTCCGTTGTCAGGTCATTCAGCCAGGCCGGATCGCGCTTGAGGATCGGCAGTCGGGCGGGCGGATCCTCGATCGTCGGCAGCGAGGCCAGCAGCCCTTGCGTATAGGGGTGTTTGGCCTTGTCGAGATCGCGCGCCTCCAGCACTTCCACGACGCGGCCGGCATACATGATGAGGACGCGGTCGCAGAAATTGCGGATCAGGTTGAGGTCGTGGCTGATGAAAATCAAGCCGAGATTGCGGCGGGAAACGAGTTCATCGAGCAGCGCCAGGATCTCGAGCCTGACCGTCACGTCGAGCGCCGAGGTCGGCTCGTCGGCGATCAGCACCTCCGGTTCGGCGATCAGCATCATGGCGATCATCACGCGCTGGCCCATCCCGCCGGATATTTCATGCGGATAGAGGCGGGCGACGCGCTCGGGATCGCGTATCTGGACGGCTTCTAGCATGTCGAGCGCCTGGGCGTAGGTTTTTTTCGCGCTCACCTTGGGATGATGGAAGCGGTAGGTCTCGGCAATCTGTTCGCCGATCCGCATGACAGGATTGAGCGAATATTTCGGGTCCTGCAGGATCAGCCCGATCCGCCGCCCGCGGATCGTCATCATCGTCCGCTCATTCGCCTTGAGGAGATCCAGGTCGTGAAAGCGCATGCGCTCGGCGCTGACCTGTGCTGTCGGCGGCAGCAATTTCATGATCGCCCGGCCGACGGTGGATTTGCCCGATCCGGATTCGCCGACGATGCCGAGCTTTTCCTGGCCGAGCGTAAAGCTCACGCCGCGCACTGCGCGCATGTGGCCGCCGCCATAGGCGATTTCGAGATTGCGGATATCGATCAGGGGCTCTGTCATTCCGAACCTCTCGGGTCGAGCACGTCGCGCAGCGCATCGCCGACGAGATTGAAGGCGAGGCTGACGAGCGCGATGGCGATGCCGGGCGCGGCGATCACCCAGGGGCTGTCGAGCATGAATTCGCGGCCGCTGGCGGCCATCGAACCCCATTCCGGCCATGGCGGCTGTGCGCCGAGGCCGAGAAAGCCGAGGCCCGCGGCGGTGATGATGATGCCGGCCATGTTGAGCGTGACGCGCACGATCACCGAGGGAATGCACATTGGCAGGATGTGGCGGGTGATGATGGCGATCGATGTTGCGCCTTGCAGGCGTACGGCGGCGATATAATCCGCCTTGCGCAGGCTGAGCGTCTCGGCGCGTGCGAGGCGCGCGATCGGCGGCCAGGCCGTCAGCGAAATGGCGATGATCGCATTGGTGATGCCGGGGCCGAGAGCGGCGGCAAAGCCGAGCGCCAGCACCAGCCCGGGAAAGGAGAGGAAGATATCGGTGATGCGCATCAGGATTTCGTCGACGATGCCGCCGAAATAGCCGGAGAAGGTGCCGATCAGCAGGCCGAGCGGCGCGACGATGATCGTGACCAGCATGATGATGTAGAGCGTCGTGCGGGCGCCGTAGATCACCCGCGCAAAGACGTCGCGGCCGAAATTGTCGGTGCCGAGCCAATGCTCCGCCGAAGGCGGCGCAAGCCGTCCTGCCATGTCCTGACCGATCGGATCGTAACTCGTGAGCAGGGGAGCGGCGGTTGCTACGACGATCAGCAGCACGATGATGACGAGGCCGGCGAGGCCGAGCGGGTGCAGGCTGAACTTTAGCCAGCCCTGGTGGATCTGCTGCGCCGACGACTGGAACCAGCCCTGAGGCTCGGGCGCGTGCAGCCAGTTGCGAAAGCCGCCGGCATGGGTGGTGTCTGCGTCTTCGGTGGAGATCGTCATGGCGTCACCGTGTTCTCGGATCGAGGATGCGATAGAGGACGTCGGACAGGATATTGATCGTCAAGAAGACGGCGCCGATCGTCAGCACCGAGCCCATCACGACGTTCATGTCGTTCATCTGCAGCCCGCGGGTGAGGTATTGGCCGAGCCCCGGCCAGCCGAAAACCGTTTCGATCAACACCGCGCCTTCGAGCAAACCGCCGAAGGTCAGCGCCAGGATCGTCAGCAGCTGCACGCGGATATTGCGGAAGGCATGGCGCCAGACGACCTTGCGGGTGCCGAGCCCCTTTGCCCGGGCGGTGATAATATATTCCTGGCTCAACTGTTCCAGCATGAAGCTTCGCGACATGCGGCTGATATAGGCGACCGAGTAATAACCGAGGATTGCCGCCGGCAGGATGATGTGGCCGAGCGCATTGTGGAAAACGTCCCATTGGCCCTCGATTGCCGCATCGATCAAGAGAAAACCGGTCATGGGCGTGACGAGGCCTTCGTAGAAGACGTCGACCCGGCCCGATGCGCCGACGAGCTTCAGCTTGGCGTAGAAGATGAAAAGCGCCATCAGGCCGGTCCAGAAGATCGGGATGGAATGGCCGGCAAGGGCGACGATGCGGGCGATGTGGTCGATGATCGTCCCGCGCCGGACCGCAGCGGTGATGCCCAAGGGAATGCCGACGATCGCTCCGATGATCATGGCGATGATGGCAAGCTCGATGGTCGCCGGAAAGATCGTCATCAGATCGGTCAGGATCGGCTGGCCTGTCGTCGCCGACATGCCGAGATCGCCGGTGGCGATCTTGCCGACATAGGAGAGGAACTGCATCCAGATCGGCTGCCCGAGGCCGAGCTCGTTATAGACGCGGTCGTAAACCTCCTTGCTGACTTCCGCCCCGGTGATAGCAAGCACCGGGTCGGCAGGCAGCAGGCGGCCCATCGAGAAGGTCAGGAAGAGCAGGCCGAGCAGCGTCGTCACGACGGCCACCACGCGTCCCGCCAGCCGCCGCAGCAGGCTCAGCAGAGGGTGCGGGGCCGCCTCGGCGAACCCACTCCCTCCCGGCTGGCGGCCTTCGCGCTTCGATGTCAGATCGGCATTCGCCACGCGCGCTACTCCTTGGTCACATCGTGCCAGCGCGTCGACCATGTCGTGTGCCCGTGATAATTCTTCACGTTGGCGCGCATGACATAGGGGTCGGTTCGCTGGAAGAAGATGACGAGCGGCGAAGCCATGCCGGCATAGATGCCGTCCATCTTCTTGAAGATGTCGGTGCGCTTTTCCGTGTCGCGCTCCCGCATCGACTGGTCGATGAGTGTGTTGAGCTCGTCCACCTTCATGCCCGTCCGCCAGAGATAATAGCTGCCGAGGCGTGCCTCGTCGCTATTGTCGGGGTTGAAGGCATATTGCGTCGCGACAGCGAAGGGATCGGGCAGGCGGGCGCCGGAATTGCCGAGCAGCACCTCGAATTTGCGCTCGCGGAAGGCGGGCGTGAACTCGCCGGGCACGAGATCGAGATCGAAACCGGCGGCGCGCGCACTTGCCTGCAGCGCTTCCGCGAAGGGCAGGGTTGGGGCTCCCGAGGGATTGAGCACCTTCTTCAGGCCGTTGGGATATCCGGCCTCCGCCAGCAGCTGCTTGGCCTTGGCGGGGTCGTAGTCATAGCGCACGGCTGCCTCTTCGGGCGCGCCGATCATCCCGCGCGGAATCATCGACTGCCAGGGAAAGCCGGTGTAGCGCATGATGTTGCCGGAGATCGCCTTCCAGTCGAAGGCATGCTGGAAGGCCTCGCGAACCTTCGGCTTCTGCAGATCGGGATCCTTCTGGTTGAGGGCGATATAGTAGAAGCCGAGACCCGGAACGTTTTCGATTACCACGTCCTTGTTGGTAGCGAGCGCATCGAGATCGCCGCTTGCCACATACTGACCAACGTCGACGTCGCCTGCTTCGAGCTGGAGCCGAAGATTGCCGGATTCCGGGATGTGGCGGGCGACGACGCGGGCCATGGCCGGCTTGCCGCCCCAATATTTCGGCTGCGCATTGAAGATCGCCACATCGTTCGGACGCCATTGCGCCAGGCTGAACGGACCGCTGCCGGCGGAATTGGCCGAAAGCCAGGCGCCGCCGAAATCGCCGTTCGCCTCATGCGACAGCACCGTTTTCTTGTCGACGATGCCGATCGAAGAGCCGGCCAGCGAATAGAGGACGAGGTCGGTGTTGACGGCCTGCGGCAGCTCGATCTCCAGCGTGTGTTCGTCCTTGGCGCGAACGAGCTTCTCGACGTTGTCTGAAGTAAAGCCCCAGAGCGCGACATCGGTGGAGCCGACCTGGCCCATCTTGATGACGCGCTGGATCGACCAGGCCGCATCCTCGGCTGTCACTTTGTTGCCGCTCTGAAAGACCGCATCGTCGCGCAGGGTCAGCGTGATGACCTTGCCGTCAGGGGAGACGCTCCATTGCGTCGCCAGCATCGGCTTCAACGTCTTCAGATCGTCCGGCGACAGTTGCACGAGGTTGTCGTAGAGGTTGGAGATCAGCTCGGAGACCGTGCGGGCATTGTTCTGGGCCGGATCGAGCGTCCGGATACCGGTGAGATTCGTCCCGATCACCAGCATGTTGGGCGGCGATGCCGCCAGGCTCGGCTGCGCCGCCATCAGGGCGCCGGTAACTGCGATCGTCGTCAATAGCTGTTTCAGCATCTCAAGACCTCCCAATCTCGTGGCGCCATCCCGCGCCTGTTGCTTGAAGAAGAATGTTCGAATTCAGCCGGCAGCCTTCACGGCCTGCCGGTCCGGTTGTGTTTGAATGTCGCCCTCGGCCTCCCAGCCTCGAAGCAGGCGATGCAGCTCCTCGCGGTCCTGCTGATCGAGCTGCGGCAGTCCCGGCACGCGGACCGGTCCGACATCGAGGCCGGAATAGGTGACGGCTTCTTTCACGACCGTCACGTTCGCGCCGTTGCGGAATTTGGTTCGCATCCGCTCGAAGGGTTCGAGCTTGCCGACGATTGCTCTCGCCGCGGCGAAATCGCCCTTATCAAGCGAGTCGTGAACGGCGAGCGAAAGTTTCGGCGCCACGTTGACGAGGCCTGACGTGAAGCCGCGCGCGCCGGCTGCCGTGAAGGTCGGCGCCCAGCTTTCCGCCAGGCCGCAGACGAAGAGCGCGCCATTGGGATCGGCGGCGGGTATCGCGCGCGACAGCAGCATCAGATCTGTTGTGGCGAATTTGATGCCGGCAATATTGCCGTGATTGGCGAGGCGGACGATCTCCGCGACGCTGAAACCCTCGGCCCTGACATAGGCGACGAGCGGCAGGGCGGACGCATCGGCGAGATTGCAGAAATAATCGATCTGGGCCGAAGGTGCCGCGAAAGGATCGACGGGCTGATGCGACATGACGGCCGATGCACCCATCGCGGCAGCATCCCTGGCCATGCCGATCGCTTCGCGCAGCGACCGGCCGACCGCCGCCGTCACCGGCGCTTGCCCATCGACGCCTGCGACCGCCGCTTCGTGGACGATCCGGATCTCCTGCGGCGTCAGCGCGTAGAATTCCCCGGTATTGCCGGCTGCGACGATGTTGTGAATGCCCGCCGCAGCCACCCGCGCATAAACCTTCGCGGTAATCCGGGGTTCGACTTCGCCCCCGCCGTCATAAGCCGTGACAGGTACGCCCGATACCCCCGTAAGCGCCTTGCGCATGTTCGCGATGCTCATTTTTCTACCCCGCTCGCTTTCCATCAAGATGACTGTTTGCCGAAGCGGAAGGGTGGCAATCCCTCCGCATCCACGTCGAAGGCGATGACCGTGCCCGCCTCGAAACGACCGGTCCGGTCGGTCGACAGGCTCGTGACGTAGAGGGTGCTGAAATCGGGCCCTCCGAAACACGGCATGGTCGGTGCTGCGACCGGCAGAATGTAAATTTCGACGATCTCGCCTTCGGGCGATATTCTGTTGAGGCGACCGGCGGAAACGCCGGCGCTCCAGTAAAACCCGTCGCGATCGGTCGTCGAGCCGTCCGGCCGGCCCTGTTCTTCGGTGAAGCTGCGAAGGCGGCGCCCTTCGCCGAGTTCTCCCGTCCCGGGATCGAAATCGAAAGCCTGCAGAAAACATTGCCGGCTGTCGGAGTGATACATGCGCCGGCCATCCGGCGACCAGGCAAGGCCGTTGGAACTCGTCAGTCCCGTCGCGACGGTCCGCATGCTGCCATCGGCACCGACACGGAAGAGCGCCCCATCGTTCACCTGCGGTTTGGCCTCGCTGATCGAGCCGACCCACAAACGCCCGTCCGGGCCGACCTTGCCGTCGTTGAGGCGGCCGATCATCTCGCGCCCGGTTGGATCGCAGAGAAATTCCAGATGGCGAGTAACCGGGTCAAAGATGTGAACGCCGGTCTGGAGGCCGACGACGATCCTGCCGTCGCGGCAAAGCCCAAGGCAGCCGACCGCCGCCGGCATGTCGAAGCGCTCGGCCTTGCCATCCGCCGCGATCCGGACGATCGCCGGCGCCAGGATGTCGACGAGCCAGAGCGCGCCGGTCTCTTCGTCCCACACCGGCGATTCACCGACCGTCAGCGGCTGCTGCAGCACAGAACGGATCTTCGGTTCGATGATGCGGGGCGCCGTCACGATACGGTCTCCAGCTCTTTGACGAGACCCTCGGCATCGCGCATGCGGATGTTGCCGTCGTGATTGAATTCGCAGAAGCCGCCGCCCTGGAAGGCGCGGGCGACCCGTCCTTCCGCGCCGCCCTCGATGCGGGCGTGATCGCGCGGCCGGTCCTGCGGCTGGTAGCCGAGCCGCTTCGCCAGATCGTTGTCCCACCATTTTTCGTCCGTATCGGACACGCCGTAGATCACAGTCGCGGCGATCGAGGGATGGGTGAGTCCGATCTGCACCAGCTGCGCGAGATCCCGGGCGCTGATCCAGATCGCGATCGAGCGTTCGCTGTTGGGATAGGTGCCGGCATTGCCGATGCGGATGGAAAGCGAGCGGATGCCCGAAGTGTCGTAGTAGAGCCCCGCCACCAGCTCGCCCCAGCATTTGGACAATCCGTAGGGACTGTCCGGCCGCATGGGATCGAGCGGCGATATGACTTCGCCGCGCGGATAAAAGCCCGTCGCGTGGTTGCTCGAGGCATAAACCATCCGCCCGACCCTGTTGATCCGGGCGGCCTCGTAGAGATTGTAGGTCCCGAGCACATTGGCCTGCAGAATGGCGTTCATGTCGATGCCGCTCGCGATGCCGGCGAGATGAACGACGCCGTCGACCTCTCTGAGGGCCGCCGTTGCCTCGTCCAGCTTCGAAAGATCGGCGCGCACGAAATCTTCGTTTTCAGCGAGCTCGGCGGGCTCATGAATATCGATCAGACGCAAGTGCTCCACATGCTGGCGAAGGAACGGGCGAAGCAGCGTCCCGACGCGTCCGGCAGCACCCGTCACAGCAACCCGTCTCATCGTTTTTCCTTCCGTCATCGCTCAAACCCCCTGGAACATGCGGGCGCGCGCATTCAGTATGTGTTTCTTCATCGCATCGTGGGCTTCGGTTTCCCGCCGCGCGAAGATCGCCTCCACGATCACCGCGTGCTCGTCCTGGACGCTGCGGATCTGCTCCGGCGTGCGCTTCAAGCTGAGGCTTCGCGTTACCGAATGGCCGATGGCGAAGTGCGGCTGGAACCATTCGCGCACGGTGATGTGAAACTGATTCCCGGTCGCCATCGCGATCGCATCGTGCAGCGCTTGGTCCTCCTCGGCGCCGAGCTCGCCGTTCCCCAGACATTGCTCGATCGCAACCAGGGCTGCCGTGATCCGTTCCTTGTCGGCCGGCTGCCAGTTGCGTGCGGCAAGCTCCGCGGCCTCGGCCTCGAGCCCGGCCCGGAATTCAAAGAAGCGCTGCACGTCGGCGAGCGATCCCACCGGAACCATCTTCAGCATCGACGAATCCGGCCGCTGCCGGACATAGGAACCGGATCCCTTGCGCGAGACGATGAGGCCGTCGGTTCTGAGCCGCTCCAGGGCCTCGCGCACGACGGGCCGCGAGGCGCCGAAATCGGTGGCGAGCTTCGTCTCCGACGGCAGCCGCTCGTTTACCGGAAATTTGCCGTCCGCGATCATCCCTACGATCTTCTCGTAGATGATGTCGCTGAAGCGCGTTGCGCCTCTGGTGGGAACGGCGTCGACTGCGAATGTCATTATCGTCCTTTTCTCTCCCGCCACGCGGCAAATTCAGCCGTCGCCTTTCCGGCCGGCGAGCAGAAGCCAAATATGCCTGCCCGATCATGCGCCGAGATGGCGCCGCGCCGCCGCGGCCACGCTGTGGCTGCTGGACAGCATCTGACAGATCAGCCGTTTTTTCTCCCCCAAGGCTATCTTCCCAACGGCTTGGGCGCCCCGTTTGATGCTGCATCGCTATCGAATCTGTAATTATCTGTCAACTCTTGTAATCATCTGGGAACGTGTCTATGGTTTCCTCCCAGCGCCGAGGAGGGCGCAAAACGGCAGGCCGGGAGCCTGCCGTGCCAAGCGGGACAAGCCTGTTCCGGCATAAAAGGGGAGGAATCGATGCCCAATGAAATTCTGTCTCGCGGTGTCACCCGCCGCGCCGTTCTCGGTGGCATGGCCGGCGCTGCGGCACTGTCCATCGCCGGGCGCGCTTTTGCGGCGGGCGGCGAGGCGCCTGCGCTGGCGCAGCTCGTCAAGGACGGCAAGCTGCCGCCGCTTGCCGAGCGCCTGCCGAAGAAGCCGATGGTCGTGACGCCGTTCGAAAAGGTCGGCACTTATGGCGGTACGCTGCGCCGCGGCTTGCGCGGTTCATCCGACCATAACGGCATCCTGCGCATGGTCGGCAACCAGAGCCTCGTGCGCTGGAATCTGGAATTTACCGCAGTGGAGCCGAACCTCGCGGAGCGCTGGGAGGTCAGCGACGACGCGACGCAATTCACCTTCCATCTGATCGAAGGCGTGCGCTGGTCCGACGGCCATCCCTTCACGGCCGACGACGTGGTTTTTGCCATCGAGGACTGTGTCAAGAACACCGAGCTTTACAGCGCCACGCCGGCGCAGCTTTCCGTCGCCGGCAAGGCGGTCAATGTCGAGAAGATCGACGACTATACGGTGAAATTCACCTTTGCCGCGGCCAACGCGCTCTACCTGGAAAACCTCGCCACGCCGCTCGGCCAGCATCCGACGCTCTTCCCCAAGCATTATTGCAGCCAGTTCCTGCCGAAATATAACCCGAACATCGAGGCCGATGCCAAGAAGGCAGGCGTCACCAGCTGGACGGAACTCTTCCGCAGCCGCTGCGGCGATATCGAGATCCCGACCAGATGGGGCAATGTCGACAAGCCGACGCTTGATCCCTGGGTCGTCAAGGAACCCTATGTCGGCGGTGCGACGCGCGTCGTCATGACCCGCAACCCTTATTTCTGGCAGGTCGATACGTCAGGCAACCAGCTTCCCTATATCGATGAGGTCAATTTCGGCATTTCGCAGGATGTGGAATCGCTGATGCTGAACGTCATCTCCGGGAAGATCGACATCCAGGAGCGCCATATCAGCGTGCTCGCCAACAAGCCGACGCTCTCCCAGAACATGCAGAAGGGCGATTACCGCTTGCTGACGCTCGTTCCCTCGGCCGCGCAGCAGTGCCAGATCTATTTCAACATCACCCACAAAGATCCTGCCATGCGCAAGATGTTTGCCGACAAGGCGTTCCGGCAGGCGCTTTCGATCGGCATCAATCGCCAGGAACTGATCGACATCGTCTATTTCGGCCAGAGCGAGCCTTACCAAGCCGGACCGCGTCCGACCCATCCCTGGTACCATGAGAAATATGCGCGCCAGTTCACCGAATATGATCCCGACAAGGCGGGCGCCATGCTTGACGAGGCCGGCTACAAGAAGGGCGGCGACGGCATGCGCGTTCGGCCGGACGGGCAGAAGGTGTTCTTCTCGATCGACGTCATCCCGACGCTCTATCCGGACCTCGTCGACGCGCTCGAACTGGTCAAGGCGCACTGGGCCCAGATCGGCGTCGACATGAAGGTCAACACGATCGAGCGTGCGCTCTATTATACCCGCGGCGACGACAACGCCCATGATGCGGCCGTCTGGCCGGGACCGGGCGGTCTCGACCCGATGCTCGATCCGCGCGACTTCTTCGCCTTCCATCCGCAGGGGTCGCGCTACGCCATTCCGTGGACGCTTTGGTATACGTCCAACGGCGCGCGCGGCGAAGAGCCGCCGGAAAGCCAGAAGAAGCGCATGAAGCTCTTCGACGAGGCGCGGTCTACGGCCGATCTCGACAAGCGCGGCGCGATCATGAAGCAAATCTTCGACATTGCGGCGGAGGAATTCGAGACCGTCGGGCTTTGCCTCGCCGTCGGCGGCTTCGGCATCATCCGCAACAATCTGCGCAACGTGCCCGAGAAGGAGCCGGACAGCTGGTCCTGGCCCAATCCCGGTCCCGCGCTGCCGCAACAATTCACCTTCACGAGCTGATGTCGATCTTCGAGCGCCGTACCTTCGGGCACGGCGCTTTCATTCAGGTTCGCCCTCCGAAACCTTGCCGGCCCTAAAGGCCGAAGGGGACGGAGGGCGGCGTCCACGTCGGGAGACGCCTCAATGCTGGTGTTCATCGCCAAACGCTTTTTATGGATGATTCCATCGCTTTTCGCCGTCAGCTTCCTGGCTTTCGTGCTGATCCAGCTGCCGCCGGGCGACTATGTCACGACCTATATCGCGACGCTCGCGGCATCCAATGAAATCGTCGACCAGAACACGGCCGCGCAACTGCGCGAGCGCTTCGGCCTCGATGATCCGATGCTCGTCCAATATTTCAAATGGATATGGGGAATCCTCTCGCGCGGCGATTTCGGCATCTCCTTCGAATGGCAGCAGCCGGTCTCGGATCTGATCTGGGAGCGGATGGCGCTGACGCTCGTTCTGGCGCTCTCGACATTGATCGCCACCTGGGCGATCGCGCTGCCGATCGGCGTCTTCTCCGCCGTGAAGAAATATTCGATCGGCGACTATTTCTTCACCGCCTTCACCTTCTTCGGCCTGTCCATCCCGTCTTTCCTGCTGGCGCTGGTGCTGATGTATGTGGCGGCGGTCGAGTTCGGCCAGGATGTCGGCGGGCTCTTCTCGCCGGAATATGAGACCGCCTCCTGGAGCATTGCCAAGATGCTCGATCTGCTGAGCCATCTCTGGCTTCCCGTCATCATTCTCGCCGTTTCTTCGACGGCAAGCCTCATCCGCGTCATGCGCGCCAACATGCTGGACGAGTTGCCGAAACCCTACGTGGTCACGGCACGGGCGAAGGGTCTCTCCGAATTCCGCCTGCTGATGAAATATCCTCTGATGATCGCGCTCAACCCGTTCATCTCGACGATCGCCTGGCTGCTGCCCAACCTGATTTCCGGTTCGGTCGTCGTCGCCATCGTCCTCAATCTGCCGACGGCAGCACCCCTCCTGCTACAGGCGCTGATGGCGCAGGACATGTATCTCGCCGGCGCCTTCGTGCTCCTGATCTGCGCGCTGACGCTGATCGGCTCCCTTATCAGCGACATTCTTCTGGCGCTGGTCGATCCCCGCATCCGCTTGGAATAGGAGGCTGATGTGGCCGACATCACCATTACAAACCTGCAGCCCGACCGCGCCGCCGTCGCGTCGCAATGGCAGCTCATCTGGTGGGCTTTCCGCCGGCACAAGCTGGCCATGGTGGCGCTCGTCGTCACCGTGATGATGTATATCGTCGCGCTGGTTCCCGGCTTTTTTGCCATAAACGATCCGAACCTGCAGAATGCGCGGGCGACTTTTCACCCGCCGCAGAGAGTGCATCTGATCGATACGACGAACGGCTTCTCCTTCGGCCTGCATTATTACCCGATGAAGCTGACCCGCGATCCGGAAACGCTCGCCGCCATCTTCAAGGAAGATACGACGAAGCGGATCGACGTGCAGCTCTTCGGGCGCGGCTACGAATATTCCGTGTTCGGCCTCTTCAACACGAACATCCACCTCCTCGCCTCGCCGGACAAGACCACGCCGCTGCTTCTCTTCGGAGCCGACCGGCTTGGGCGCGACGTCTTCAGCCGGACGGTGCAGGGTTCGCAAGTCTCCCTGTCCATCGGCCTTGTCGGCGTCTTCTTCTCGCTGATGCTCGGCATCGTGCTTGGCGGCATCTCGGGATACTACGGCGGCCGCATCGATTTCTTCATGCAGCGGCTGATCGATTTCGTCCTGGCGCTACCGACCATCCCGATCTGGCTGGCGATGGCGGCAGCGCTGCCGCAGGGTTGGCCGGCGACGCTGCAATATATGATGATCACCATTATCCTGTCGCTAACCGGCTGGGCGCAGCTCGCCCGCGTCGTGCGCGGCCGCTTCCTGTCGCTGCGCACCGAGGAGTTCGTCGCCGCCGCAAGGCTCGACGGCGTTCGCGAAAGACGCATCATTTTCCGCCATATGCTGCCGAGTTTCGCGAGCCACATCATCGCTTCGATCACCCTTGCGGTGCCGGCGATGATCCTCGCCGAAACCTCGCTCTCTTTCCTGGGGCTCGGGCTGCAGCCGCCGACGATCTCCTGGGGCGTGCTGCTGCGCGAGGCCCAGAACATCCGCTCGATCGCCACCGCACCCTGGCTCTTCATGCCGGGCTGCGCCGTCGTGGTCGCCGTCATGGCGCTCAACCTTCTCGGCGACGGCCTGCGCGATGCGGCCGACCCCTACAACAAATGAGGCCGGCATGACCGATATCATTCCCATTGCCGGCAGGCCGCTGCTCGAGGTGAAGAACCTCACGGTCGAATTCCGTCTGCGCACCGGCGTCTTCCGCGCCGTCCGCGATCTCTCCTTCTCGATCGAACCGGGCAAGACGCTCTGCGTCGTCGGTGAAAGCGGCTCCGGCAAGTCGGTGACGGCGCGCTCGATCCTGCAGATCGTCGATGCGCCCGGCCGCATTGCCGGCGGATCGATCGTCCTGAACGATCAGAAGGGCGTCTCGACCGATCTCACCAGCCTCAATCCGCGCGGCCGCCAGATCCGCGCGATCCGCGGCCGCGACATCGCCATGATCTTCCAGGAGCCGATGTCGTCGCTGTCGCCGATCCACACGGTCGGCAACCAGATCGTCGAGGCGCTTCGCCTTCACACCCGGATGAGCAAGGCGGAGGCGCGGGCGGAAGCCATGTCGCTGCTGAAGCAGGTGGAAATTCCCTCGCCGGAAAAGGCGCTGGATCGTTATGCCTTCCAATATTCCGGCGGCATGCGCCAGCGCGCGATGATCGCCATGGCGCTCGCTTGCAAACCGCAGCTCCTGATCGCCGACGAACCGACCACCGCCCTCGACGTCACGACCCAGGCCGAGATCCTTGACCTGATCGCCCGGCTGCAGAAGGCCAACGGCATGGCCGTGCTGTTCATCACCCATGATATGGGCGTGGTGGCGCAGATCGCCGACGACGTGCTGGTCATGCACAATGGCGTGGCGAAGGAATACGGACCGGTCGAGCAGATTTTCCACGCACCGCAGGACGACTACACCCGCATGCTGATCGGCTCGGTCCTGAAGCTGGAGCAAAAGGCTGAGATCCGCCTGGCGCGGCCGCCGCTCGACAGGACGAAGGCGCCGATCCTCGAGCTGCGCAACGTCTCGATGGATTTCGGCGAGGTGAAGGCTCTGAACGATGTCTCCATCTCGCTGCTGCCGGGCGAAACGCTTGGCATCGTCGGCGAGAGCGGTTCCGGCAAGACGACCATGGGCCGCTCGATCATGCGGCTGATCGATCCCTCCGCAGGCGAAATCCTCTATCGCAATGCCGGCGGCGACATCATCGATCTGGCGACGGCGAAAGGGCCTACGCTTGCGGCCGCACGCCGCGAATTGCGGATGGTGTTCCAGGATCCCTTCGGCTCGCTCAATCCGCGCATGACCGTCTCGCAGATCATCGGCGAACCGCTGCTGGTCAACGGTATCGCCAGGGGACGGGCGCTGGATGAGCGCGTCTGCCACCTCATGGATCAGGTCGGTCTCGATCCGCGGGCGCGCGAGCGCTATCCGCATGCCTTCTCCGGCGGCCAGCGCCAGCGCATCGGCATCGCCCGCGCCATCACGCTCGATCCGCGCGTCATCGTCGCCGACGAGGCGACCTCGGCGCTCGACGTCTCCGTGCGCTCGCAGGTGCTCGATCTTCTCATGCGCCTGCAGGACCAGCTCGGGCTCGCCTATATCTTCATCAGCCATGACATCGGCGTCATCCGCTACATGTGCGACCGCGTCGGCGTCATGTACAAGGGCCAACTCGTCGAAATCGGCGATGCGGAAAAGGTCTGCAGCACGCCCGAGCACGCCTATACGCAGGCCCTCCTTTCGGCGATCCCGCGCCCCGATCCGCGCGACCGGGATCATTCCAGGCGTTTCCGCTATGTCGAGCCGGAGAACCTGAAGAACGGGAGCTCTCAGAGATGAAGATCACCGGTATCAGAACATTTCTCATGCATGTCGGCCAGCCGGACCCTTCGAAATGGGCATCCGATCGACAGGCCGGCAGCGGCACCTCCAAGCCATTCGGCGGCACCAGGAACTGGCTCTTCTTGAAGATCGATACCGACGAGGGCATCACCGGCATCGGCGAATGCTCGGGCTGGCCGCGTGTCGTCGAGACGGCGATCCGCGATCTTGCGCCGCTGCTGATCGGCGAGGATCCCGCCCATATCGAGCGCCTCTGGCAGAAGATGCATATCGCCATGATGGGTCACGGCATGCTTGGCACGGTCGGAGGCGGCGCGATGACCGGCATCGACATGGCGCTCTGGGATATCAAGGGCAAGGCGCTCGGCGTGCCCGTCTGGATGCTGCTCGGCGGCAAGGTGCGCGACAGGATCCCGATCTATTCGCATGCGAATACGCCCGAGGGGGCGCTTGCTCTCAAGGAGCGCGGCATCAAGGCGATCAAATGCGGCGGTGTGGCCGATCCCGTCCGCAAGGTTGCCGCCCTGCGCGATGCCGTCGGCGACGACATGGATATCGCGATCGACCTGCACGGGCCGCCATGGCTGACACCCGCGGATGCCTGCCGGCTGGTGCGGGCGCTCGAGCCCTATGAGCTCATGTGGGTGGAAGATCCGATCGCGCCGGACAATCTCGAAGGCTACAAGCGCATCCGCGATGCAGCGCATCTGCCGCTTGCGGCCGGCGAGCGCTCGGCCACCATCTTCGGCGAGCGCGAACTGATCGAGAAAGAGCTGGTCGATGTGATGCAGCCGGATACCGGCCGGGCGGGCGGCATCACCCAGATGAAGAAGATCGCCGCCATGGCCGAGGCGCATCATATCCAGATGGCGCCGCATTCCGGCTCGCTCGGGCCGGTGGCGGAATATGCGGCGTTGCATCTGCTCGCCGCCATCCCGAATGCGCTCATTCTCGAACGGCTAGACGATGATTGGGAGGGCCGCCGCCAGACGATCGTGCCGCACCCGCAGCAGGTTGACGGCCTGATCGCAGTGCCTGACGCCCCGGGACTCGGCTGCGATATCGACGAAGAATTCGTCGCGCGCTTCCCGAGCGGCGGCAATGTCTCCGTGCCCGTGCCGCAGACAAGCGGCGCCTACAATCCCGGAACCTATGACCAGCACGTTTACGTGCAGACGCGCGTGGCGCGCCGCAACTATTTCAATCGCTAGAAGGACAGACTGATGAAGATCGACCGGATGCGGGTTTTCATGACCCGCGACAAGGACCGCCCCCGCGTGATCGTCGCGCTCGACACCGATGACGGGCTCACCGGCTGGGGCGAATGCTACAATCACGGCCCGGACAAGGCGCTGCCGCCGCTGCTCGACTACCTCTACGGATTTATATCGGGCCAGGACCCGACACGCGTCGAATATCTCGTCAATCTGCTGATCCAGCAGAGCCGCTTCCCGCCAGGCGCGCTCGGCCTTGCCGCGATCTCCGCGCTCGACCATTGCTTATGGGACCTCGCGGCCAAGGCGGCGAACGTGCCTGTCTACAAGCTGCTCGGCGGCGAGGTGCGCGACCGCATCAAGGTCTATGCCGGGGTCTATACCGCCCCCGATGCCCCGGCGGCCCGCGAGGAGTTCGATCGCCTCAAGGAAGGCTGGGGTTTCACCGCCTTCAAGCTCAGCCCCTGGCGGATCGACATGCACTCCAATCGCTGGGGCAATGTCGTGAAGGCCTCGGCGGATTATTTCCGCTCGCTTCGAGAGACGGTCAGCGACGAATACGAGATCGCCTTCGACGCCCATGCCAAGATCTTCGAGCCGATCGCCGCGCGCCAACTCGGCAATGCGCTGGCGCCCTACGATCCTCTGTTCTTCGAGGAGCCGCTGCGTCCGGAGAATATCGAGGCTTGGGGCGACTTGAAGCAGGGCCTCAACTGCACGCTTGCGACCGGTGAATCGCTCTATAACAGGAACGAGTTCCTGCGGCTGCTGCAGGTCAAGGGCGCCGATCTCATCCAGCCCGATATCTGCGTCGTCGGCGGCATCAGCGAAATGCGCCGTATCGCCACCCTTGCCGAAGCCTTCTTCGTCGGCGTGGCGCCGCACAATCCGATGGGGCCGCTGGCCACCGCCGTCAACGTGCATTTCTCGGCCGCGGCGCAGAATTTCCGCATCCTCGAGTACCGGCTTCCCAAGGGACAGGCCTATGTCTATGGCGGGCTCGATATCGAGCAGCGGCAGGGCGAAACCCGCTACGTCGTCGATCCCTACCTGCCGAAGGACGGTTATCTCGAACTGCGTCCCGACCGGCCGGGCTGGGGCGTCGAAATGGACGAGAAGGCAATGCAGGAGGAAGGCTACATCCATTGGCAGCGGCGCGTGCCGAAGCGGCCTGATGGTTCCTACGCCTTCGCTTGAAGACGTCGCTCGAAAATCGGGAATTGGCTGCCGCCGCAGGGAGGCAGCCAATTATTAAAGCGCTTTAGGCATCTCTCGGCAGCACCGAGCGGACCCTTGCGATGAAGACATGGAAATCCTGCATGAATTTGCGAAGGAAATCGGCGGTGGCGGCGTTCGTGACCTCGCCGTCATCGGTGATCAGTCCCGGCGTGAACTGGATGTATGCTTCCGGGGCATTCATCTGGGGAGAGTTGCAGAAGCTGAGCACGCTGCGCAAATTCTGCTGGGCGACGGCTGTGCCTATGGCGCCCGGCGATGTGCCGATGACCGCCGACGGCTTGCGGGTGAAGGAGTTGGTGCCGTAGGGGCGGCTCGCCCAGTCGATCGCGTTTTTCAGCCCGCCGGGTATGGATCGATTGTATTCGGGCGTGACGAACAGCACGGCGTCGACGGCTGCGATATCAGCCTTGAACGCCCTGCCGGCCGGCGGGAAGTCGGCGTCGTAGTCATAGCTGTAGAGCGGCAACTCCTTGAAGGAGATCTCCGACATTTCAAGCTCCGGCGGGGCGAGGCGCACCAACGCCTTGGCGAGCTTGCGATTGATCGAGCCCTTGGCGAGGCTCCCGATGAGATAGCCTACTTTATGCGTGGTCATGGCGTTCTCCCGCAAGGATCATGGGAATTTCTTGTGCTTTCAAGGCAAGCAGCTAGTCACCGACGAATGTGACCGTCTCGGCGAGAGGAGCGCGGCCCGTACGGGCAAAATTGATCGCGGGGTCCTCGTACCCGATCGACATGCCGCAGAAGAGGATAAGCCCGTCCGGGGGCGACAAAGCCTCGGCGACCGTCTCTCGCACCTGTGACCACGCCATTTGCGGGCAGCTGTGCAGGCCTTCGGCGCGCAGCAGCAGCATGACGGTCTGCAGATACATGCCGACGTCGGCCCATTGGGGCAGGCCGAGCTCACGGTCGATATAGCAGAACAGGGCGGCCGGCGCTCCGAAGCAATTCCAGTTGGCGATCGCTGCCCGCTGGCGCGCCTCCCAGTCCTCGCGCGCAATGCCGAGCGCGCTGTAACGCTCCTTGCCGAAGGCGGATCGGCGCTCGCCATATGGGGTCTTCAGCGCGGATGGATACATTTCATATTGCCGCTTGTCCCAAGCTGTGCCGTGAGCCACGCGCTCGACGGCTGATGTCTTGAGTTCGGCCAGCGCCGCGCCGGTCATCACGTAGGTGTTCCACGGCTGAATATTCGATCCTGACGGCGACCAGGCCGCGGCGGAGAGCACCCGCTCGAGTATCTCCTTCGCCACAGGCTGGTTCTTGAATCCGCGCACCGACCGCCGGCTTGTGACTGCCTCGTATACGTCCATGATCATCTCCATGCCGTTGGCCGATCCTGAGCGCATGCGCGGTGGAATCAGCTCTTCGGGTTGCGGTCGATGCAGGAGATATTGTCCATGTTCATGGCCGTCTCCTCCTGACCGTTCCTGATGCGGTTCATTATCTCCATGTGCGATGGAGACGTAATCACACCGTGGTCTAGGAGGCGTACATCAAACGTTCATCAGGGATAGCGGCAAGAGCAGCGCTTCGTCATTTCTTCAGGCGTTTACGGCCCGCACGTGCTCGACTGCGGTGCGAGGATGCGATCCGAAGATGTCCGCGAGCGTATCGAGCACGGCTCTCGCTGCGCCGGATTGAAGCGAATAATAGATCGTCTGGGCGGCCCTTCGGGTCTGTACGAGATCCTGTTCTCGGAGAATCGCCAAATGCTGGGATGTGGAAGACTGGCTCAACCCCACCTCGTCGGCCAGGATGGACACGGACATTTCGCCCTCGGTCAACAGATGCAGGATGTGAAGCCGTTTGGCATTGCCCATGGCCGACAAGAGGTTCGCCTCGTTGTCGAAAGGGTTGACCTCAGGGGAGGGCGCGGCGGACGGTCGATTGTTCAAGGCGAGATCTCCTTTAGGGAACCAAAGCCGGGAACCAGGCAAATCCCCGAGCTTTAATTTAGAGATAACGCATGGGTGGGATGCCGAAACCCATTGCCGGCGCCGCGTGGTCGTTTTTGGCGCGAATCGGATAGGACTCGCAAAAATTGGACAGCGGCGGCAGCTTATGCGCGAGGACTGGCGTCCACGCACCTTGGATCGCGCTCGAGGCTTGAGCTAGCGCGATCCGCTCTGGCGCATTTGCGCGGGCAGGGTTTCCCATGCCCGGATCAGCTCGCCGATCGAGCCGGCCTCCATCTTGTGCATGACATTGCTGCGATGCAGCTTGACCGTCACTTCGCTGATGCCGAGATCGAAGGCGATCTGCTTGTTGAGCCGTCCGCGGGCGACTTCATGGAGAACCTCGCGCTCGCGTTGCGTCAGCGTCTCCAGCCGCTCGATGTTGCGATTGGCGATTGCCGCTTCCGCCCGTCGCTCGCAGTCCATGGCAATGGCCGCGGTCACGGCATCGAGCAGCGTCTGGTCCCGCACCGGCTTGGTGAGGAAGTCCACCGCACCGGCTTTCATCGCCTGCACGGTCATGGGAATGTCGCCATGGCCGGTCAGGAAAATGATCGGCTTGACGACGCCGTTTTCGGCCAGATGGCTCTGCAGGTGAAGGCCGCTTGCCCCCGGCATGCGCACATCGAGGATCAGGCAGCCGGGCCTGTCCAATATATCAGCATCGAGCAACTCTCGGGTCGAGGCAAAGCTGACCGGTTGGAAACCCGCCGACAGGATCAGCTCGGACAGTGCCTCGCGAAGGGGTGCGTCGTCATCCACGATGATGACGAGCGGCTGATCCTCCTCACACCCGCGCTGCACTGATAACGGCGCCGATCTCCGGACGAACGGCTGGTCAACTCTCATGTCACCCTCCATCTCTATTTGTGTAAAGCATTGGCGATGGCCGCGAGCAGGGCCTGGGCATCGAAAGGCTTGCGGAAGAAGCCGCCGGCGCCTTGAGCGCGGCCCTGATCGGCGATCTCGTGGCGGCCCGTGATCAGGAAGACCGGCAGCTCCGGACGCGATTTCCTGACGAGATCGCGAAGTTCGAAGCCGTCGATGCCGGGCATTCCGATATCGGTGATGAGCAGGTCGAGCTCCGACAGCCCGTTGACGAGCAGCGAGCCCGCCGACGAGAAGCCGCGGGCGACATAGCCTGCCGATTCCAGCAGGTCGCCCATCGATTCCAGAAGCCTCGGATCGTCATCGACGATTGCCACGACATGTCTTGTCTTGTTCATGTTCAATTCCCTCCCACCCGGCGCGAGTGGGTTATCGGTATTTCCAGTTTCTCCGCGATGCGCACGAGGTCGGCGAGTGAAGCCGCCGCCATCTTCTGCATCACGTTTCTTCTATGGATCTGCAGCGTGACTTCGCTGATCCCCAGTTCGGCTGCCGCCTGCTTGTTGAGAAGGCCGCTGACGACGAGCGGCAGCACCTCTCGCTCGCGCGGCGTCAGGTCGAGATAATGCTGTTTCAGCATGTCGCGTTCGGCGCGCTCGGCTCTCTTTTCCCGATCCTGGGCGAGAGCCGCGTGGATCGCCGCCATGAGATCCTCGTCGCTGAACGGCTTGGTGAGGAAATCCACCGCGCCGCGCTTGATCGCGCGCACCGAGGAGGGGATGTCGCCATGTCCGGTGATGAACACGATCGGCGGATGATCGCCGTCGGCGATTTGCCTCTGCAAGTCGAGGCCGTTTATATCGGGCAGCTCTATATCGAGAATGAGGCAGGCAGGCCGGTCCGGCTTGTCCGCCGTGACATAATCGCCGGCGGACTCGAAGGCGACGGCGTGCATGCCGTGCGAAGCCAGCAGCTCGCCGAGCGCCTCGCGAATACGTTCATCGTCGTCGACGATGAAGACAATATGGTCGTCGGCCTTCATGACGCCGCCTTCGCTTCAACGGGCAATGTGAAGATCAACGTCGCTCCGCGCGGTTCGTTCTTGTCCGCCCATAATCTTCCGCCGTGCAATTCGATGATCGAGCGGCAGATCGCCAGTCCCATGCCCATGCCGTTCTGCTTCGTGGTGAAGAAGGGTTCGAACATCTTCTCGGGAGACTCGATGCCGCGGCCGAGGTCGCTGACCTCGGTCTGGACGGCATTGCCGATATGATGCGAGCGTATCTCGACCACCCTGTCGCTCGTCGCTGCGTCCAGCGCTTCGATGCCGTTGCGGATGAGATTGATCAGAACCTGCTGAATCTGGACGCGGTCGATGGCAACGAGCGGCAGATTGGCGTCGACATCGGCCTCGATGCGGACGCGCCGTCGCCAGGCCTCGTCGGCCATGAGGCTGCGCACTTCGTCGATAATGCCGGCGAGCGTCGTTCGCGCTCTCGTGTCGGCGGATTGCTTGAACAGGGCGCGAATGCGGCTGACGACTTCGGCGGCCGAATTGGCATCCCGGATGATGCGTTCGACCGTTCTTTGCGCCCGCTCCATGTTCGGCGGCTCGGCCATCAGCCAGCGCTGGCAGGCGTGCGAATTCGCCACGACGGCCGCCAGGGGCTGGTTTACCTCGTGGGCGATGGAGGCGGAAAGCTCGGCCAGGCTCGCCGCCTGGCTTGCCCGGGCAAGGCCCTCCTGCGTCAGGCGCAGCTCTTCCTGCGCCTGGACCTCGCCATCGATATCGAGGCAGATGACGTTCCATTGCACGATCGCGCCCTCGGCATTGCGCATCGGCGCGGCGCGCGTCTCGACCCAGCGATATTCGCCATCGAACCGCCTCAGGCGATGCTTGCGCGCATAGGGTTCGCCGGTGGCGAGCGACAGGGCGTATTTCTCCTTGACGTCGGCAAGGTCGTCGGGGTGAACGCCGGCATCGAGCGTGCCGGCGAGCCGTGATTTGCCGGTTCCATCCAGCTCTTCGAGCTTGTATCCGAGAAAGTCGCGGAGCTGCGGATTGCGATAGACCGGCTCTCCATCAGGAGCCGCGCAATCGATCATGACCGGCAGCGTCTCGACGATCTGCCAGAGCGAACGTTCCCTCTCTCGCAGAGCCTCCTCGATGCGCAGCTGATCGTCGATGTCATGCGAGAGCCCGTACCATTGCGCGATCCGGCCATTGTCATCCCGCAACGGTTCGGCGCTGCCCTTCACCCAGCGGTAGACGCCGTCGGCGCGGCGCAGCCGATACTGTTTCGAGAAACGCTCGCCGGTCAGGAAGGAATGGTTGAGCGCTTCGGCGAGACTGGCGGCATCGTCCGGATGGACGGCCGCTTCGATGAGCGTGGCCAGCGGGCTTACGCCCGGTTTTTCCATATCGCCGATGCCGACACCCAGAAAATCGATCAGGCGCTGATTGAAGAAGGTCGGATTGCCCTGCGGATCGAGCCGCCAGAGCAGGCTCGGAACCATGTCCACCAGTTGCGAAAGCTCCCGCTCCCGGTCGCGCAGCGCTTCCTGCGCGCGCATCTCGTCGTCGATATCGACCGATATGACATACCATTGCGTGATCGCGCCGCTTTGGTCGCGCAGCGGCTCGGCCCGGCCGTCGACCCAGCGATATGCCCCGTCGAAACGGCGCATGCGGTATTTGATCGAGAAGGGATCGCCGGTGACGAGGGAGCGCTGGACCGTCTCCAGCAGCCTCGACGCATCGTCGGGATGGACGAGGGTATGGATGACCGACGAGAGACGGCTCATGCCCGGCCTGTCCATATCCTCGACATCGACACCGAAAAAGTCGATCAGCCGCTTGTTGAAGAAGACCGGCTCGCCCTTCGGCGTCAGGCGCCTGATCTGGACCGGGACCATGTCCACGAGCTGCGAGAGCTCGCGCTCGCGCTCGCGCAGGGTCTCCAGCGCGCGCACTTCCTCGTCGATATCGAGCGAAACGCCGTACCATTGCACGACCTTGCCGTCATCATCGCGCCGCGGCTCCACCCGGCATTCGGCCCAGCGATAGACGCCGTCCTGTTCGCGCCAGCGAAATCGCATCGCGGTGCCGCCGCCGCTTTCGAAACAGTTCTGCAGGGTCCTCTGGACGTCGGGCGCATCCTCGGGGTGAATCAGCTGCTGCAGCAGGTCTTCGATGCGCGGCTCGCCGCGGGTGTCGAAATCGGCGATGACGGAGCGGAAATGATCCTGATACCGCTTGTTGAAATAGATCGACCCGCCCGCCGGCTCCACGCTCCAGACGCGGACAGGCACGGCATCGATCATCTGCTGGAGCTGCTGCTCGCTTCGCCGCAACGCCTCTTCGGCATGCACTTGATCGTCGATGTCGTGGCAAAGTCCGTACCACTGGACGATGTTTCCGGCTTCGTCGCGCATCGGCTCGGCACGGCTCGACATCCAGCGGTAGCTGCCGTCGGCGCGGCGCAGCCGATAGCGCATGACGAAGTTTTCGCCGGTGGCGAGGCAATGGCGAAGCGCGTTGCCGAAGCCTGCCGCGTCATCGGGATGGACGGCGGCTTGAAGCGCCTCCAGCCGGCTGATGCCCGGCCTGTCCATATCCGCCACATCCATGCCGAGGAAATCGACCATCCGCCTGTTGAAGAAGGTCGGCACGCCTTCGGGCGTCAGACGCCAGACATGGCTCGGCACCATGTCCACGAGCTGCGAGAGTTCCCGTTCGCGGTCGCGTAGCGTCTCGACGTTTTGGCGCAATGTGAATACGGCCAGCTGGTGCTGCCTGGAAATGGCCGCGACGATCAGCGCCGAAAAGGCCGAGATGGCCAGAAACAGCTGCAGCATGACCTGCCTATGCCGCTGGGACTCCGGATCGCCGGCAAATTGGCCGGCGCCTGTGATCGTGAAGATCGCGGTGATCAGGGCCAGCAGAGCGAGCGATACGGCAGCGCCCTTGAATTCGAAGCGGACCGCGGCCCAGAGGAGAGGCGGCATGATGATATAGGCGAAGGGAAGATAGCCGCTCAGCGACAGAGCGGCGACGCCGAGAAAGATCAGCCCAAGCACGCAGGCTTCCACCCATTGCGCGGCCGAGAACCGCGTCTTGCCGCGCCAGCTGTGGAAGAGGACGAGCGCCAGCGGCGCGACGATCAGCACGCCGGTGGCATCTCCCACCCACCATAGAGGCCAGGCGGTCGCAAAGGATTGCGACTGGATCGCGAACCAGGCCAGCGTGGCGCTTCCGATGGTCGCGCTGACGATCGGCGCAATTCCGGCGGCCAGGATGACGAAGGTGAGAACTTCCTGCAAAGTTTCCATCCGAACAGGGTGCTTCAGCGTCCGGTTGACCAGCCATGCCGCGACCACCGCTCCAAGGGCGTTGCCGACATAGATCAGAAGGGCTGCCAGGACTGGACTGAAGAACCACAGGGCATTGGCGAACATCTCCGCCAGGCAGCCCGACAGGATCCACCACGGCCAGCTGCGCCGGGGGGCGAGGATGAGTGTCGCGACGAATAGGCCGCCGGGAGGCCAGATGGAAATACCCGTTCCCGGCACGATTGCGAGCGACTGCGCGAAGCCGCAGGCAAGGACATAGCCGAGAAAGAAGAGCGCCAGATACAGGAAGCGGGGACGGTGCGACCAGACGCTCCTCAGCAACCGCTCCTGCCGGGCAGAGAAAGCCAGGGGATCGTCAGCATTTCCTGCAGCAGTCTGTGTCGATTTCGGCGCTGGCAAGCTCATGCTCGAACCGTAATCCCGCCGCATCACAACCGCAACTCATGGAAACCCATGCATTGCGCGGGAATGTAGCCGGGAATTTTCGGGCGAGCGCGCAATCCTGTTTTTCCGATAAGGGGTCCTAGACTTCGGTCTGGCTCTGCTACGCCCTGCGTCCAGGGCGCCGGACCTCGGGCATGATGGAAGGCGTGCGGCTTTGCGGCCATTGTCGATCCGCGCGAGGCAAGCGGAAGAGCTGAAGCAGAGGATGCCGACATGAAAATCACCGTCGTTGGAGCAAACGGGCTTATCGGAACTGAACTTACGGCAAAGCTGCGCCGGTCGGGCCACGACGTCACGGCAGCGTCATTGTCGCTCGGCGTCGACACGGTAACCGGCAAGGGCCTGGAAGTGGTCATGGCGGGGGCCGAAGCCGTCGTCGACGTAACCAACGCCGCATCGTTCGGCGACAGTTCGGCCCTGGATTTCTTCAAGGCCTCGACAAAGAACCTGCTCGCCGCGGCGGCCGAAGCCGATGTCGGGCATTATCTCGCGCTCTCGGTCGTCGGCACGCCGCGCCTGGTGGTAAGCGACTATTTCCGCGCCAAGATGGTGCAGGAAAACCTCATCCGAGCTGCGGGCAGACCTTACACGATCCTCCGCTCCACCCAGTTCTACGAATTCATAAACGGACTGATCGACATCGGTGCCAGAGGCAACGTCCTCCACCTGCCGCCGGCCTTCATGCGGCCAGTCGCGGCACACGACGTCGCGGGATTCCTGGCGGACCTGGCAGCCGGCAGGCCCTTGGGTGATATCGTCGAGATCGGCGGCCCGGAACAGTTCGGCATCGACGACATCGCCCGGATCTATCTCGCCGCAAATGAGGACGGCCGGCAGGTGGTCACCGATCCGTCCACCTCCTATTTCGGCGTCCAGCTGACGGATGATGTGCTGCTTCCGGGTCTCGGCGCGCGCATGGCGAGTGAGAAGCTTTCCGACTGGCTCTACCAATCGATGGCGGCTTAGCGGCGAGCATGAGGCTCGAAATTCTATTCCTCGGGTGATAGGCTCCCTTAGGAAAGGAACAAAGGCGCTCGGATATGGCCACGACCGTTACCGCAAAAGGACAGGTGACTATTCCCAAACCGATCCAGGACATGCTCGGCATCGTTCCGGGGAGCAAGGTTGATTTTCACTGTGCTGCCGATGGCAGCGTGCTTCTGACATGCGCCGACAGGAAACAGCCGGCCAGCCGATTTGAAAAGCTGCACGGTCATGCCGGCAAAGGTTTGGATACCGATGCGATCATGGCTTGACGCGCAGCGAGATGTGACATTCGATAATGGATCTCCTGACCGTTAACCGGAAATGGAAGGGCCGCTGCTGATGCGGGATGCAGACAGCTGACGCAGCTGTTTTCATTTGAAGTTGCCGCGCAGCTTCCTGAGCCGCCTCTGTCTATGCGTTCAAAAAAGCTTCATAAAAGCCTGAAGTTGAAATTGCTGCGACCGCTCCAAATCCCGTCGGCGGCAGCCGGAACCGGAGAGGGGCGTATGGGCAAAGGGTGTATCGATCGGGCCTGCGGAATTGGACAAATCCTCGGCTTTCTTTTCGGCCTCTTCTCCTGCCTGCTCGCATTCGCTGCGCCCACCGATCGGGCGTGACAGCATCGAGCGAGCGGCCCGGTTCCAGCGGCCGCTATAGGCTTTCCGGCTATCGCCTTGATCTGACCGACGCCGCCGGAAAGACCGAGAGCCTCAGCATTTTCGAGCCGGACAAGGGTTCCGATGGGCTGCTTGTCATCAACGGCCAGAACTACCTGAAGGATGATGGTCAATAGCCGGATGGAGCCTTTCCGGCCCTGCTGGCGGCATTGTGAAAATCAATGAATTTCATGTGCATAACGAGGAGGTCGGCCTTGTCTGCCATAGCCTCGACAGGTGCGAATCACCTGCCTGTTTGTCGGCTAATCCGCTGGATTTGCGGGCTGGTTTGGCATGCCTCGAGGCCTGCTTTGGTTAAGCGTTTGTAATTCGGTCACGAATCGCGGCATATAGTAACTGCGCAACTGAAGCGCTTTCGTTCAAAATTGCGCAGTTACTTGGGAAAAAGATCATGCAGCCGAGTCTTGCTCTTCAAGATGATCAAGAGCACCTCCCGTCGCTTCTGGCAACGGATGCCAAGGAGTTATCCTATCAACTTCAGCAGCATCAGGCCAAAATCTTTCCCCCGCTGTCGCAAAAGACGATCAGGACATTTTCTCCGGCCGAGGCCGCAGCCTTTATCGGCATCGGCGAAGGTTATCTCAGGCAGGTGGCTGCCGACGGTCATGGTCCGGATCCTTTGGCAAACGGACGGCGCCTCTACAGCGCAACCGATATGGACCGGATCCGCCGCGTCCTCGACGAGCGCAACGGAACGCCGAAATATGTGCCGGCCCGCAGGGGAGGCGAAAAGCTCCAGATCGTCTCCGTCATGAATTTCAAGGGTGGCTCGGGCAAGACCACGACCGCGGCCCATTTCGCGCAGTTCATGGCGCTCCGGGGTTACCGCGTGCTCGCCGTCGACCTCGATCCGCAGGCTTCGCTGTCCGCATTGTTCGGCCATCAGCCGGAGTTCGACGTCGGTGAGGGCGAGACGATCTACGGCGCGATCCGCTACGAGGATCCACGCCCGATCGCCGACATCGTGCGCGCCACCTATACGCCGAACCTGCATCTCATCCCCGGCAATCTCGAGCTGATGGAATTCGAGCACGAGACGCCGAAGGCCATGGCCTCGGGCACGGCCGAAACGATGTTCTTTGCCCGGATCGGCGAGGCCTTGACCGATATCGAAAGCCTCTACGACGTCGTCGTCGTCGACTGCCCGCCGCAACTCGGGTTCCTGACGATGTCGGCGCTCTGCGCCGCGACCTCGGTTCTGATCACCGTCCATCCGCAGATGCTCGACGTCATGTCGATGTCGCAGTTCCTGACGATGACCAGCGAATTGATGTCTGTCGTCGAGAAGGCAGGCGGGCGCACCAGCTATGACTGGATGCGCTATCTCGTGACGCGGTTCGAACCGAATGACGGGCCGCAAAGCCAGATGACCGGCTTCATGCGGGCGATCTTCGGCAATCGCATGCTCCACAACGCCATGGTGAAGTCGACGGCAGTCTCCGACGCCGGCGTCACCAAGCAGACTCTCTATGAGGTCGAGCGGTCGCAATTCACCCGCGGAACCTATGACCGGGCGCTGGAGTCGCTGAACCTCGTGAATGGTGAGATCGAAGCGCATGTTCGCTCCACCTGGGGGAGGAGATAGACATGGCGCGCAAGAACCTGATCGAAATCTCGGCTCCAAGCCCGGCAAGGGCAGAAGCGGTCGCGCCCCGCGACAATCGCCCGATTGCCGGCTTCGTGCCGCAGGAGCGTGTCGGCGCGCCGGTCGGCGGTATTACCAAGACGCTCGGCAATATCACCGAGAAGATGGAGCGGGCGAGCGAGCTGGAACGGCAGCTTGCGGCGGGCCAGATGATCGTCGAGCTCGATCCCGGCCTGATCGATGCTTCCTTCGTCAGCGACCGCCTGGCGATCGACGCGGCGGAACTGGCCGATCTCGTCGTGCAGGTCCGCGAGCATGGGCAGCAGGTTCCGATCCTCGTGCGTCCGCACCCCGAAACCAAGGGCCGCTATCAGGTCGCCTACGGCCATCGCCGTCTGGCGGCCACGAGAGAGATCGGCATCCGGGTGCGCGCGGTCGTCCGCGATCTCACCGATGGCCAGCTCGTCGTCAGCCAGGGACAGGAAAACAGCGCCCGGACCAACCTCTCCTATATCGAGCGCGCGCTCTTCGCCTCGCGCCTTGAGGAGCGCGGCTTCGGCCGCGATACGATCATGGCCGCTCTCAGCGTCGATAAGGCGGCGCTGTCGAGGATGCTGATCGTCATGCGCCAGGTTCCCCTGGAGCTCATCAACGCCATTGGCGCGGCACCAGATATCGGCCGTCGGCGGTGGCTGGAGTTCGGCGAGCAACTCGAGAGCGCCGATATCGGCAAGATCATCGCCGAGTTGTCCGCGGACGACGCGCGCAGGATGTCGAGCGATGAGCGGTTTCATAAGGCGTTTGCTCTGGCGACGAAGAAGAAGGCGGCGCCGAAGCCGGCCGCGGCGAAATCCGAAGTCAGCGGCGTGCCTGTAATGATCAAGAAAACAGCGTCCGGCGCGACATTCGTCTTCGACAGCAAGACCGCGCCCGGTTTCGATCAATTCGTCCAGGAAAGGCTGCAAGGCCTGTTCCAGGAGTTCAAAAAGAACAGAGGAGCGTAACGCGCAAAAGAAAAAGGCCCCCAACGACGCCGTCGTGGAAGCCCTTCTCAGATCTTAAGCACATCGAGAATCGCATTTCCACGAATCACAGTCAAGCGTCTTAGGCGCCAAATTGGTGGATGGTTTTCTTTTGCCTGAACGAAGGTGAAGGCAATGGAGAGTGGATATGTGACGACGCCCTTTGGGCGGCGGCCGATGTCGCTTGGCATGCTGGCAAGCCAGCAACTGGCCGAGACGATCGAGCCGGGGATGAAACGCAGCAAGTGGAAACTGTTCAGGGCAATCTGCGAGGCGCGGCCGGCGCTCGGCGTGACCGATCGGGCGCTGACGGTGCTCGACGCGCTGCTGACCTTTTATCCCGACGATGAAATCTCCGAGGAGAAAGGCCTGATCGTCTTTCCCTCGAATGCACAGCTTTCGCT
Organism: Rhizobium sp. R634; assembly: GCF_002211305.1. GTDB lineage: Bacteria > Pseudomonadota > Alphaproteobacteria > Rhizobiales > Rhizobiaceae > Rhizobium. Next base: position 533,479 of record NZ_LOKW01000001.1, read on the forward strand.
GCGTGCCCGCGGCATGACGCCGGCGACGCTGCGGCGCCATCTTGCCGTCCTGGTCGAGGCCGGTCTGATCCTGCGCAAGGACAGCCCGAACGGAAAACGTTATGCCCGCCGCGACAGGGCAGGGGCGATCGGCGAGGCCTTCGGCTTCAGCGTCGCGCCGCTTCTGGCCCGCGCCGTCGAGATTGAAAACCTTGCGGCCCAGGCGATTGCCGACCGGGAATTGCTGCGGGCGACGAGAGAACGCCTGACGGTCTGCCGGCGCGATATTTCCAAGCTGATCTCCACGGCCATCGATGAAGCCGTTCCCGGCGACTGGGAGCAGATGACGATGATGTTTCGCGATCTTGTCGCGAGGATCCCGCGCATGGCTAGCATCGAAGAGCTGATATCGTTGCTCGACGAAATGGGGTTGCTGCGTGCCGAAGCGGTCAACCTGCTGGAAAGACACATTAAACGAGAAAAAATAGACGCCAATGAGTCTCAAATTGAGCGTCACAAACAGAATTCAAACCCCAACTGCATTTATGAACTTGAACCAAGCTTCGACACGAAGCAGGGCGAAACGGCGGTAGCAAACAATGAAGGGATGGCCGAACCGCTGGATGTGCGAAGGCTGAAACCGCCGAGGCCTTCCGCAGGACCTGCTGGCAAGATGCCGGATGCCGCTGCGGCCGCTGGCCACGGCCTGAAATCCTTCCCGCTCGGCCTCGTCCTGCAGGCCTGCCCTGCCATTCTCGATTATGGGCCGGGCGGCGCGATCGGCAATTGGCGCGACCTGATGTCGGCCGCCGTCGTCGTGCGCTCGATGCTCGGCGTCAGCCCCTCGGCCTATGAGGAAGCCTGCGCCGGCATGGGGCCGGAAAACGCCGCAACCGTGATCGCCTGCATCCTGGAACGAGGAGGCCATATCAACTCGCCCGGCGGCTATCTCCGCGATCTCACCCGCAGGACCGAGAGAGGTGAATTTGCGATCGGGCCGATGCTGATGGCGCTGGTGCGCGCAAATGGCGGGGTAAGACGACATGCCGGGTGATGGATTTCAGCTGCAACGCGGTTGCGCCGTTGCCTCATCCGGTAAACTCACCTTTTTCAGTCCGATTGGCGGGCTGGACGAAAGGTTGCGGCGAGAGGAGCCGCCCAGTCAGCGCGGCGGCGCGGTGCTTTCTCGCAGGATCAGCTCGACCGGCCATAATTCATGGATCTCTTCGGCGGCGCGGCCGGCGATGAGCTGCAGCGCCAGCTCGGCGCAGCGTGTGCCGGCGGCTCGCATGGAGGATCGGGTTGTCGAGAGCGACGGCACCATGTTTTCGGCGGTCAGATAAGGGAAGACGTCGTCATGGGCGATAACGGAAACATCCTGTCCCACTGTCATCCCGAGCGAGCGGACAGCGCGATAAACCCCAAGCGCCGTCATCGTTGAACCGGCGACGATGGCGGTCGGCGCATTCGCTCTCTCGAGGAAGGAGCGGGCATGACGAAAACCGCTCTCGTCGGAGAATTTATCGCAGATCATCATATTGGAATCGGCGATGAGCCCACGCTCCTGATGGGCGAGCCGAAAACCCTGTTCGCGATGGATCGAATAGGTCTTGCCCCTGAGGCCGTTGATCATGGCGATGCGGCGGTGCCCGAGATCGAGCAGATGTTCAGTGGATCTGCGCACCACATTTTCATTGTCGATATCGAGCCAGGCGTGAACGTGCTCCGTCTCCGACCGGCCGTGAACCAAAAAAGGCAGACGCAAACTGCTGAGCAGCTCGATCCGCGGGTCGTTGGGACGAGGCGAATGAATGATCACCGCGTCCACGCGGCGGCTTTCGACCAAGCGTCTGTAGGCCTGCATCTCGTCGTCATCATTGTGCGCGGTGATGGGCGTGATGAGAATATCCGTATCAGCCGTTTCCAGGCGCTGCGCCATGCCCGACATGAATTCAGCGAAATGGATTTCTCCCGAGCGCGCCATCATCACGCCGATCGCTCCGGCTCGTCCGGTCTTTAGCCGCACGGCATTGATATCGGGGCGATAGCCAAGTCTTATCGCTTCGCTTGCAACCCGGGCGCGCGTGGCTTTGCTCACCTCCGGGTAGCCGCTCAGTGCACGGCTGACCGTCGTCGGAGAAAGCCCAAGCTGCTTTGCGAATTCACGAAGTTTCATCGGTGTCTTCTTTGTCCTGGCAATCAATGGACGATGTGTTGGCGGTGCGCAACGGGCAAGTGACCAATCCCTTGATAATTGAAATCGATTTCAACTGTTCTGCCGCGAAAACAGTGTCTACAAGGTCTGGGATGGACTTATAAGCTGTATCCAGTGTCATGTGATACTCGCTAATGCAACTCCTAAGGGCGAATTTGGTGGCTTGACGACGTTGGAACCTTCTGTAATGGTTTGCGAGCCAAATCGATTTCAATTTCTGGGAGGAGATCATGAAGAAGTTTGCATTGGGCCTGTCGGCGCTCGGCGTCGCCATCGCAGTCGCCGGTCCGATCCGTGCCGCTGAGATTTCGTTTGCCGCCAACACCACGGGAAAAAACGTTGAATTCCTCAACAAGCAGCTGGCGATTTTCGAGAAGGAGACCGGCAATCAGGTCAAGCTCGTCACCATGCCGTCGTCGAGCAGCGAGCAGTTCTCCCAATATCGCCTGTGGCTTGCCGCCGGAAACAAGGACATCGACGTCTATCAGACCGACGTCATCTGGGCGCCGCAGCTTGCCGACCAGTTGATCGATCTGAAGGAGGCCACCAAGGACGTGGCCGGCCAGTTCTTCCCGTCCATCATCGCCTCGCAGACGGTCAACGGCCGGCTCGTGGCGCTGCCGCTGTTTACCGATGCTCCGGCGTTGTTTTATCGGAAGGACCTGCTTGAAAAATATGGCAAGCAGCCGCCGAAGACCTGGGACGAGATGGCCGCGACAGCCAAGGAGGTTCAGGAGAAGGAACGTCAGGCCGGACAGAAAGACCTCTGGGGCTACGTCTTCCAGGGCAATTCCTATGAAGGGCTGACCTGCAACGCCCTGGAGTGGGTGAAGTCGTCGGGCGGCGGCCAGATCGTCGAGCCGGACGGGACGATCTCGATCAACAACGAGAAGGCGGCAGCCGCGCTTGAGCGCGCCAAGGGCTGGATCGGCACGATCTCGCCGCCCGGGGTGCTCGCCTATCAGGAAGAAGAATCGCGTGGCGTCTGGCAGACCGGCAACGCCGTCTTCATGCGCAACTGGCCCTATGCCTATGCTCTCGGCAATGGCGACGACAGCGCCGTGAAGGGCAAGTTCGACGTCATGACGCTGCCGGTTGCGGCGGCCGGCGACAAGCCGTCCTCGACGCTTGGCGGCTGGAATCTGGCGGTTTCCAAATATTCCGAAAAGCAGGAAGCAGCCATTGCGCTGGTAAAGTTCCTGGCGTCGAAGGACGTTCAAAAGGCGCGCGCCATCGAGCTATCCAACTTGCCGACGCTGAGCGACCTCTATGACGACAAGGATGTTGCCGCCGCGCAGCCCTTCATGCCGAACTGGAAACCCATCTTCCAGGATGCCGTGCCGCGTCCTTCGGCGACCGCTAAGGTCAAGTATAACGAAGTGTCTTCGAAGTTCTGGACGGCCGTGCACAACACGCTCTCCGGCAGCGGCTCGGCCGCCGAGAACCTCGAGCTTCTCGAGGCCGATCTGACTACCCTCAAGGGCGACGCCTGGTGAGATTCCGGCCGGCGGCTGTGAAGCCGCCGGCCCGATTTCGGACGAGCGAACGGGGAGAGCGTTTCATGACTGAAATCGTAGTTCCGCAAGCAGTTGCACCAAGGATTTCCAGGCTCAGAGCCGCTACGGAGCTGCGATCCGAGCGGGTTCGATCCGCCTGGATGTTCCTGGCGCCGACGCTGCTGATCCTGGCGATTGTCGCCGGCTGGCCGTTGTTCAGAACGATCTATTTCAGCTTTACGAATGCGTCGCTCAACGAGCTCGGCAATGCTCGCTTCGTCGGCTTTGACAATTATTTGTCGTGGGTGACGCTGAAGAGCGGAAAGACGGTCTATCGCGGGCTGCTTGCCGATCCGGTCTGGTGGAAAGCCGTCTGGAACACGGCCAAGTTCACCCTTCTTTCGGTGGTGCTCGAAACCATGCTCGGGCTGATCGTCGCGCTCGTGCTGAACGCACGCTTCGTCGGGCGCGGGATCGTTCGAGCCGCAATCCTCATTCCCTGGGCGATCCCGACGATCGTGTCGGCCAAGATGTGGGCCTGGATGCTCAATGACCAGTTCGGCATCCTGAACGACATCCTGCTCGGCTTCGGCCTGATCAGCGAGAAGATCGCCTGGACTGCCAACCCGGAAACGGCGATGGTCGCCGTGCTGATCGTCGACGTCTGGAAGACGACGCCCTTCATGGCGCTTCTGATCCTTGCCGGACTGCAGATGGTTCCGGGCGATATCTACGAGGCGGCCAAGATCGACGGCGTCAATCCGATCAAGGTTTTCTGGCGTCTGACGCTGCCGCTGATCCGCCCGGCCATCATGGTTGCCGTGATCTTCCGGATGCTGGATGCGATGCGCATCTTCGATTTGATCTATGTTCTGACGCCGAACAATGCGCAGACGAAGACCATGTCGGTCATGGCGCGCGAGAACCTGTTCGACTTCGACAAGTTCGCCTACGGCGCCACCGCCTCGACGGTGCTCTTCCTGATCATTGCCTCCGTCACCATCCTTTATATCTGGCTCGGCCGCGTCAGGCTCGGCGGGGAGGAACGCTGATGCTGCTGTCGATCACCAAGAACACGCTCTTCTACCTGCTCGTCACGATCATCGTCGTCATTGCGGTCTTTCCGTTCTACTATGCGATCCTCACGAGCCTGAAGACCGGCACGGCCCTTTTCAAAGTCGACTACTGGCCGACCTCGATCTCATTCGGCAACTACACATCCGTGATGGGCCAGGGCGGGTTCGTCCGCAGTCTGGCAAATTCCGCAATGATCGCCTGCATCGTGGTTTCGGCGTCGCTATTGCTGTCGGTCACCGCTTCCTTCGCTTTGGCGCGGGTGCATTTCCGCGGGCGGGCGCTGTTGATGCTGACCATTCTCTCGGTGTCGATGTTTCCGCAGATCGCGGTTCTTGCGGGCCTCTTCGAACTCATTCGCTGGATCGGCATCTTCAACACGCCCTTCGCGCTGATCTTTTCCTACATGATCTTCACGCTGCCCTTCACCGTTTGGGTGCTGACGACCTTCATGCGCGAATTGCCGATCGAGATCGAGGAGGCGGCGATCGTCGATGGCGCCTCGCCGTGGGTCATCGTCACCCAGGTGTTCATGCCGCTGATGTGGCCGGCGCTGGTGACGACCGGACTGCTCGCCTTCATCACCGCGTGGAACGAGTTCCTTTTTGCGCTGACGTTCACATCGTCGGATACGCAGCGCACCGTCCCGGTCGCCATCGCCCTGCTTTCGGGAAACAGCGAATTCGAAATCCCATGGGGCAACATCATGGCGGCTTCGGTGATCGTCACCGTGCCGGTCGTGGTGCTCGTTTTGATATTCCAGCGCCGGATCATTTCGGGGCTGACCGCCGGCGGCGTCAAAGGTTGAGGGAGTAGCACATGGCAGAGATCCGACTGGAGAACATCCGCAAGAGCTTCGGCGCTTTCGAGGTGATCAAGGGTGTGACGATGGACATCCGCCGCGGCGAGTTCATGGTATTCGTGGGGCCGTCGGGATGCGGCAAGTCCACGCTGCTCAGGCTCATCTCCGGCCTCGAGGACATTACGTCGGGGACGCTCGCCTTCGACAACGTGATGGTGAACCGGCACGCGCCCTCGAAGAGGGGGATCGCCATGGTGTTCCAGTCCTATGCGCTCTATCCGCATATGACGGTTTTCGACAATATGGCGTTCGGCATGAAACTGTCGGGACGCAGCAAGGACGAATGCCGGAAGCGCGTGGAACAGGCGGCCGGCATGCTGCAGCTTTCATCCTACCTGGAGCGCCTGCCGCGGCAGCTTTCCGGCGGGCAGCGCCAGCGCGTCGCGATCGGCCGGGCGATCGTCCGCGACCCCAAGGTCTTTCTCTTCGACGAGCCGCTGTCCAATCTCGATGCGGCGCTTCGCGTGGCAACGAGGCTCGAAATCGCCAAGCTTCATCGCAGCATGCACAATACGACGATGATTTATGTGACGCATGATCAGGTCGAGGCCATGACGCTGGCGGACCGGATTTGTGTGTTGAGAGACGGCGTTGTCGAGCAGATCGGCACGCCGCTGGAACTTTATGAAAGCCCCAATTCGCTTTTCGTGGCCGGCTTCATCGGTTCGCCGAAAATGAATTTCCTGTCGGCCGAACTGGCGCAGCCTTATGGCTGCCATACGATCGGCGTGCGCGCGGAGCACGTTCGCATCGCGCCCGAGTCGCCGGTTTGGAGCGGCACGGTCGTCCATTCGGAAATCCTCGGCTCCGACAGCTTCGTCTATGTGGATATCGGAACGGCCGAGCCGCTCATCGTGCGCGAGGCGGGCGTCTCCCGTCACGAGCCGGGCCAGATGCTCGGCCTCGCCCCGCTTGCCGGCCATGTCCACCGTTTCGACCGTTCGGGCCGGGCGCTCGAGCGTCAATCTATGCAGGCTGCCTGACCTTCCCAGGATCGATGTTCCTCCCAAGACACGATCCGCTTTAACGACAAGGAGAAAACGACGTGACCATTCGCACCGTTGTGTGGGGTGAAAACATCCACGAAAATATCAATGAGATCGTCCGCGGCATCTATCCCGAGGGCATGCACACGACGATCGCCAATGCGCTGAATGCCGATCCCGCCATCTCGGCGACGACGGCAACGCTGCAGGAACCGGAGCATGGGCTGAGCGAAGCCAGGCTTGCCGAGACCGACGTGCTGACCTGGTGGGGCCACAAGGATCATGGCGCCGTCTCCGACGTCGTGGTCGAGCGTGTCGCCAAGCGGGTCTGGGAGGGCATGGGCCTGCTGGTGCTGCATTCCGGCCATTTCTCCAAGATCTTCAAGCGGCTGATGGGCACGCCCTGCGCGCTGAAATGGCGCGAGGCGGGCGAGCGCGAGCGGCTGTGGACGATCAATCCGCGCCACCCGATCGCCGCCGGCATCGGCGAGCATTTCGAGCTTGAGAACGAGGAAATGTATGGCGAGCAGTTCTCGGTGCCGGAGCCGCTGGAAACGGTGTTCATCTCCTGGTTTCAGGGCGGCGAAGTGTTCCGCTCGGGCCTGACCTGGCGGCGCGGGGCCGGCAACATCTTCTACTTCCGCCCCGGCCACGAGACCTATCCGACCTATCACGACGCCACCGTCCAGAAGGTGCTGATCAATGGCGTCAAATGGGCCTATAACCCTGAGGGCGCGTTGACGAGCATTACCGACGCACCAAATGTGCCGGTAGAAAAGGCGCTGGAGCCGATCGTCGAACGCGGCCCGAGACTGCACCAGGCCGGCGAAGCCGGTTACCGCTAAAGAACTGACACGGCTTGCTTCGGCGCGGACGCATGCGGCCGGCCAGGGAAGAACGGCGCTGACAGTCGGCGCCGATCTTTCCATTTGGCACCGCCGTTCGGCGCTTGTGAAAGACCATCGATTTTGCTGCGAACAATAGGACCATGAGGACAAAAATGCGCTTGATCATTCTCGGAACCGGAGGATGGGCAAATACCCATGCCATGAATTTCTCGGAAATCGCCGGCGTCAAGATCGTTGCCGCCGTCGACACGGACGAGGTCCGGCTGCGGGCCTTCGCGCTCCGGCATTCTATCCCGCTGACTTTCACGTCGCTCGACGACGCCCTTGCCTGGGGAGAGTTCGACGCCGTGACCAATGTGACGCCGGATCGCGCGCACTATTCGACGACGATGAGGATCCTCGCCGCCGGCAAGCATGTGCTCTGCGAGAAGCCGCTGGCGGTCAACTACCGCGAGGCCAAGGAGATGGCTGACGCCGCGGCGGCATCCGGCAAGGTCACGATGGTAAACCTGACCTATCGCAATGTGGCGCCGCTGCAGGCAGCCCGCAAGATGGTGCTGGATGGCCGCCTCGGCGCCATCCGCCACTTCGAAGCCTCCTATCTCCAGAGCTGGCTGGTCTCGAAGGCCTGGGGTGACTGGACCAAGGAATCGCAGTGGCTCTGGCGGCTGTCGACGAAGCACGGCTCCAATGGCGTGCTGGGCGATGTCGGTATCCACATCCTCGACTTCGCGGTGTTTGCCGCCGGAAGCGAGGTCAAGGCGGCGGCATCGCATCTCAAGGTGTTCGACAAGAGCCCCGGGAACCGCATCGGCGAGTATGATCTCGACGCGAACGACAGTTTCCTGATGATGGCCGAACTCGAAAATGGTGCGGCCGGCGTCATCCATGCGACGCGTTGGGCGACCGGCCATCTCAACGAATTGCGCCTGCGCCTGCATGGAGACAAGGGCGCGCTCGAGGTGGTGCATACGCCTGAAGGTTCGACGCTGAGGGCCTGCGAAGGCGCCGATGCCGACAAGGCGGTCTGGCGCAAGATCGAGGTCGAACCGGTCATCACCAATTTTGAGCGATTTGCAAATGCCGTGCAGAAGGGACAGCTGGATGAGCCGGGTTTTGCCCACGCCGCCAAGCTGCAATTCGTTCTCGATCATGCCGTGAAGACGGCCGGCGCATTGGCGGAACTTTAAGCGAGGAGCACAGCCGCATGGTCTCTTCGGAGGCCGGCGGCGAAGCGGCTTCTCAGGCTCTCCGATTCAGCTCGTCTTCGCTGATGCCGAAATGGTCGAGGATGATGCCGACATTGCGGCGATGCGATTTGAAATAGACGTCGAAAAGATCGCCGACCAGCGGAACCGTCCCGCCGGCCGCATCGATGCCGAGATTGACGGCCATGCGTGCGAGCTTGTGGTTAGGAACCCCGAGGCGGCGCGCCTCATTGAGGATGTAAAGCCCGATGAGCGATGTGGCGATGTCACCAACGCCGGGAAGGAGGCCGAGCACCGAATCCGCGCCGATCCTCACGCCGAGGACGGGCAGACGAACGGCGGTATCCATGAGCCGGGCGATGCGCGCGGCGCGCTGGATCCTGTCACGCTCGGTCGAGGTGAGGCGTTTCGTGCTGGTCGACCTTGGCATCAGAACCCTTGCAGCGCCGCAGATCGCTGCGGCAGATCCTGGCGCAGCGACCGTGCGATGTTACGACAATGACTTTCCATTGCCGTGAAACGCGGCACGCCCGATAAGGTTCGTCCGCGGCGTCGATCCTCGAGGTTGCTGGGCGTCAGGCCGCTCTCTGCGGTCGTGTCCCGCCGGCCGGCGCATCGATCTGAAAACGGCCGACCACGCCCTCCAGCGTCTGCGTCTGGCCGCCCAGCGCGCGGCAGGCCGAGACGGTTTCCACGGCCATGGCGGCGTTGCGTTGGGTGACCTCGTCGAGCGCGCTGACCGAGGTGTTGATTTCGCCGATCGCCACGGCTTGCTCGGAGGAGACGGAAACGATGCGGGCGATCAGGCCGGAGACCTGTTCGACCTGGCCTTCGATTTCCAGAAGCGCCTTGCCGGTGCGGTTGACGAGCTCCACGCCGGTGGACACCTGGGTCGATGAGGTGGAGATCAGCGCCCTGATCTCCTTGGCGGCGTTGGCCGAGCGCAGGGCGAGCTCGCGCACTTCCTGCGCGACGACGGCAAAACCCTTGCCGGCCTCGCCGGCCCGCGCGGCTTCGACGCCGGCATTCAGCGCCAGAAGATTGGTCTGGAAGGCGATTTCGTCGATGACGTTGACGATCTCGCCGATCTGGGCGGACGAGCCCTCGATCCTTTCCATGGCGGCGATCGCATCGCGGACGACGGCGGCGGAGTGTTCGGCGCTGCTGCGGGTCTCGGCCATCAGCCCGGTTGCCCTGCCGGCATGATGCGAGGCATCCTTGGTCTTGACGTTCATCTCCTTCAGCGCGGCGGTGGCCTCTTCGAGCATCGCGGCCTGCTGCTCCGTGCGCGAGGCGAGGCTGTCGGCCGCATTGGTGATGCCGGTCGAGGAATTGCCGACCTGCCGGGAGGTATGGGCGATTTCGGCCATCGAGGCGGAAAGCGCCTTCATGCTGTCGTTGAATTTTGCGCGCAAGGCCTCGTAGGCGGCGGCGAAGGGTGTCTGGATCCGGCAATCGAGATTACCGTGCGACAGCTGATCCAGGCCGTATGTCAGCTGATCGATGACCGTTTCGCGTGTCTGCTGCTCTGCCGCCTTTTCGGCCATCTGGCTGCGTTCGCGTTCGAATTCGGCATCGCGAAGCGCCGTCTCGCGCTTCTGCGCATCCTGGCGTTCCAGCGCATTGCGGCGGAAGACCGCCACCGCCTTGGACATGGCGCCGATCTCGTCGGAACGGTTGGCATAGGGAACGTCGGTCGAAAAATCGCCCTCGGCAAGATTGCCCATATAGGCCTTCATGCCGTCGAGCGGCACGATAGCCCGGCGACGCAGGAGATAGAGCCCGACCAGCAGCAGGGCGAAGGAGCCGAAGCCGGCCGCACCCGCATAGATCGTCCAGGTGACGATTTCCGACGCTGCGTTCTTTTCCTCGCCCTTCAGGAAGGCGTCGGAATTGGCAACGAGCTTCTCGACCGCATCCTGGTGCTTATGGAAGGCGATGCGCAGCTGCTCGATCGCGCCGTGCGCCTTGTCTTCATCCTTTGCATTGAGCGCCGGGATGATCTCGCGGTTCATCACGTCCCAGAACGTATCGCCCTTGGCCAGCACGTCATTCTCAAGCTCGTCCTTCAAGGCCTGCGGCAGCCGGGTGGTCTTCCAATAGGCGCGGCGATCATCGTAGGCGGCCTTCAGATTGGCGATCTTCGCCAGGTTGGTCTCGGTGAGTTCGGGAAACTTGCTCGCTTCGAAGGAGAGCATGTAGGACTCGACCACGAAGAGCGGCGGCGGCAGAATATCGGCGATGAGATCCTTGCCGTAGACGACCTGCTCGTAAACCGGTCCGTTGACCTTCAGCCTTTCGAGCGCCGATTGCTGCAATCCGATCGAGATGAAAAGACCTGTTGAAACGGCGACACCGAAGGCCACCAGACTGCGCGCAATAGTAAATGCCAAGACTGTCTCCAAATAACTTTTGGCGTCTCTGCTTCGAGACGGCCTGATCTACGTACGGCATTATTTCGCAAGAAAACTGAGATATGGTTAATTCTTTGGAGGGTAGGAATTAGGCTTTCCTATTCAGGGAGCTCTGGCGCCCGTCCAAAATTGGGGTTATTCGAGAGTGCGGGATCCGTATAGGAGATCAGCATGGCCGAAGCTCGACTTTCCATACGAAGCGCAAAGGCGCGCGATCTTGCACGCCGGCTCGCACGGCGTGAAAATCGTTCGATTGTCGATATCGTCGAGCGGGCTCTCGAATTTTATGAAATACGTGAAGCCTGCCGCGAGCCGGCGGCGTCCTTTTATGCCAGTTTTTCACAGCAAGGCGGGAGGGATATCGACCTGGAAGCCGTCATCAAGGAGGGCCGGCAGGGTCACAAGGGTATCGACCGTTGATTTCTTGATAGCGACGTTGTTTCGGAACCGCTGAAAAGGTTCTACATCCGATTGCCAGACTCAAGCCAGTCGCATCAGCACTTCATTGAGGTCGCTGATCTCTCGCAGCAGCTCGACCAATCTGTCCGTGTCGTCCTGGCTGAGGCGGCCGGTCTCGCCGCTGCTATTCCAGAGATCTTGGAATTCCTGGCTCATCTGAAGGGCGCTGCCCATGATTTCGATGATCTGCGCGCGGTTTTCCCAGGTTGCGACGACAGCCGGTTCGTCCATCTCGTTTGATGTGTCGGGTTCGCGTTCCAGCAAAAGCAATTCTGTTTCCTTTGGACGGGTCGGATGGCGCGCGATTGGGCAGGGCCTCCGCTGCAATTATTCGGAACGCGGTTTTGACAATAAACGATTTGAAATCAGACGATTGGCTAGCGGGTGTGGGGCGGACCCGTTAGCCAATCGGCAATTCCCTCTTGAGATGACTCAAACGAGAATCGCAAGATCTATAAAATGGGAAAATTTCCCATTTGTCAACCTGGCGGATCGCAGTTTAGTGCGGGCCTGGAAAACCGTCGGGCGGCGGCCCCGGTGGGCCGTCGGAGCCAGGTGGCGGGCCTCGTCTGTCCGGACCCGGAAAATCTCCGCCCGGCCCGCCTCTGCCGAAAGGCGAGTGGTCGGGCCGCGGCCCATCCCAGGGGCCGCGCGGCGGGCGGGAACCGAATCCATCGGGACCACGTCCGGGAAAGCCGGTCATTCTGCTCGAATCCCGCACGCCGATATCGACGAAGCCATGACCGTCGGGCGACGACGGGCCCGGTCCCGAGCCGGCCGCGCCTCTGTCGGTCGGCCGGAAGGTCTCGACATTGATGATGCCGCGTTTCAGGCCCGGCACGATGGGTTCGGCCTGTACGCGCGTGATGACCAAACGGTCGGCGACTGCCTTGAGGCGCACGAGTGTCTGTTTGCCGGCCAGATATCCATGCGTGCTTCCAAGCGAAAAGCCACCGATCAGGGTGCGGGTGCCGCTTTTGAAAGGGATGCCGCGGACATGGGCGCCGTCGGAAACGGAGCGGGGCTCGATGCGCCGTGCGAGGATCGTGCCATCCGGTTTGCGGATTCCGAATACCGCGACCCGTTTGCCTTTCCGCAGGCCCTTCGTGGCGATGTCGGTCGTGTCGATCTTCTGTCCCAGTATGACGAGGCCGCTCTTGTCCATCCGGTCGATGCGGCCCTGGACCTCGCTGACGATCGTGATGCGGGCGGCGCGTTTTCCCGTCAGCAGCACCCTGGCGACATGACCGACCTTCATCGCGCTCGCGCGAACGCGCCGTCCGTCGATCTCGATCGGCGTCGCCGCGCTGAAGGGAATGTGGATGTTGTTGACGATGATGCTGCCAAAACCCTGGATGGTTCCGACGATACCCGTTCCGCCAATCCCGTGATCTTCGTTTTCCCCGCCTCCGATGGAAAGGCCGGACCCGCCGATGCCATGATCGCTGGTGCCGGTCGGCTGCGCGGCGGCAAGCTTCGGCCCGAGGACCAGAAGCGCTATGCCGCCCAGCAGAAACTGCCTTCTCGAGATCACCGACGCGCTCATTCGCCGGTCTCCGTCCTGGACGCGGTTTCTGGCGCAGGGGCCGTTTCGTTTTCCTCGGTCATGACGTAGAGCCCCGCGATCCAGCGGCTGCTGCCGCCGGCATCGTCCTTGATCGCCTGATGGGCGATCTTGTTGAGCTTCAGGAGCAGGGCCATGCTTTCCTGGCGCGCAAGCTCGTCGAGCCGGGCCGCAAGTGCTGCGGACATGCCGTCATAGTGAACCGCGCGTTCGAAATAGGGAGGAGGCTCGTGCATCAGGTTCATGACTGAAGCCTGCACATGGTCGCGAAGGTTGCGGGTGAAATAATGCCGGCGGGCGTCGTCGCCGGCATTCGGAACGATCGACGAGAGGTCGAGCTTGACCCGGCCGTCCTCATCGAGAACGACGATGCCCCGGTCCAGCCAATCGTCGAGGATGGAGCGCGGATGCACGTCCTTGGTGATGTCGGTCACCAGGCTCTCGAATGACGGGCCGCCGTCGCTGGAGGTCCGGGGCAAGGGGGTCGGCCTGTCCTCGGCATCGCAATAGAGCGGGTCGGCAAGCCATCGGGCAAGGATGCGGCTCGTCTGCGAAACGCCGACGGTCAGGAAGGATGGGTCGAGCGCCTGTCCGCGCAGCCGGTTGACGTCCTTGCGGTGGACGCCGGTCAGAAGCGAGATGCGGCTGTCCGTCTGCTGCTTGTTCGGCAGCGCGAATTCCTTCTCCGCGACCTCGATGTAGAGGCGGCGAAGCACGGCCGAAAAGGCGGTGAAGTTGAAGCCGGAGGCGAGAGCGAGCCTCACCATTGGGCGCAGCACGCGCACCAGCATGGCCTGCAAGGTCTCTTCGGAGAAGGGTAGCTTTGCGCGCGGCTTCGACATCAAGAACACACTCGGTCTCTGAAAGACCATTGCCGGCGGACCTTCGGCAGTCGCCCTCAGTCTCCCTATGGCAAAGTCCAGACTGCCGCAACGGAGGGGCGGCATGCAAGGCCGGCCTATGCCACGCTTCCCGGCGGCGTGGCCGCGGACACGCCGCCATTGGGAAGATATTTCAGGTGTTCTGTCAATGCGTTACCGGATGCGGCTCGGGTGAAAGCACAGCGCCGTGGCTCCAGTCGATCAGCCTGTCGATGCGCGCAATCTTGTGGAAAACCTCGAAGACGTCGAAGGCCGTGCCCTTCTCAATATGGGCTGCCAGCAGTTCGCAAAGCTCGAATATCTCGGGCGGCGTTCCCGTCATCTCGACGCCGTCATCGGTGAAGACGCCCGATCGCGGCCATGCCTGCGCCTGCTGCTCGTCGAGTTTGCAGCCGACGAAGGGGATCGTATCGATGATGCCGGAGGCAAGCGCGAAGGCGGCCTCGGCGACGATTTCGGAGCATGTCATATTGGGTTCTTTCGATAAGGCCGGTATTTGCAGCCGCTTGAATTCCCGCATCTTCAATCCGTCAGAGATAGTTGACCAGGCTGAGGCTCTGGAGTTTCGAGACGAGCGTGTAGGCGGTCTCCAGCTGCGTCTGCAGCTGGTTGACGAGCGTCGAGGCCTCGTAGGTATCGACGCCCTGGAGATCGACGAGCTTGCCCTGAAGCAGGCTCGACTGGGCGTCGAGCGCGTCATTTGCCTTTTCGAGCCGTTCCTGCGACAGGCCGAGCTGGCTTTGCTGCGTCACGATGCCTGACGTCGCCTGCGCGGCATAGGCAATTGCCTTGGATGCGACGGTGCTCTGCGCGTCGGAACTCAAATCCTGGCCGAAGAGGGCGGAGACGACGACGGAGGCAAGTGCCAGATAACGCATGCCTTCGGAATTGGCATTGGTCGACGAGGTGATGGTTTCCGATCCGCTGATCCGGCTGGTCATGTCGGTGCTGGAGGCGGTCGACCAGCCTGCCGAAGCGTCGGTCCAGGCGCTTTCGGAGAACATCGGCTCGACCGTGTCGGTGATGAACGTGCCGATTTCCTCGCCGGTCAGCTCGTTGACGTCCTTGCCGAGACTGGTTGCGTAATCGCCGAGCGCCGTGACGATCGCATCCGAGACCGCCGAGGATTGATCGCTCAGCGGCTGGCTGTCGAGGTTCGTTCCGCCGAACAGGAACTCGCCGTTGACGGAGGTGTTCGCCGTCGAGGTCAGCTGCGCGATCGTGGCGCTCGCCGATTGCAGCGCAACCGCGATGCTCGTCGTATCCTGGCTCGCCTGGAGCGCGGTCAGGTTCGAGACCAGACTGTCGCCGGCATCCTTGAGGCTGGAAAGCGCGGTCTGCGATGCTTCCATGCGCAAGGCGACGACGGAATTGCTCGTCTTGAACGAGGCCGCCTGGTCGATGGCGCTGGTGAGATTGATCGACTTTGCGGCGCCGGCGCCGAGCGACACGCCGATATCGGCATAGGTTCCGGTCGTCGCCTCCGTCGAGGCCTGCTGCAGCTTGGTCTGGGACTGGCTGATGGTGAGTCTCAGAACGTTCTGCATCGCCGATGATGAAACGAATGATGCCTTCATGACTAGCTCGCTATGTCGAGGAGCGACTGGAACATCTCGTCGATGACGTTCAGGATCTTCGTCGCTGCCTTGTAGGATTGTTCGATATCGAGGAGGAGCGTCAGCTCCTCGTCGAGGTTCACGCCCGTTTCGTTGGAATAGGCTTCGTCGGAGCGCGACAGGGCGGCGGCCGTGGTTTCGGAGGCCGATGTCGCGTCGCTGCGATATTGTTCGAGCCAGCCGATGGAGGCGCTGGCATAGTCCGTCAGGCTCTGCGTGGTGGAGAGACCGGCGTCCGAAGAGAACGAGCGCTGTTCCGTCAGTGCCGTGTAGAGAGCATCGAGATTGTCGGAGAAGCCGCTGTCGCCTGATGTATTGAGATCGGTGATGCCGCTGATCGTTCCGTCGCGCAGCTTCGTCGCATCGCCGCCCTCGCTCGTGATGACGGCTGTATTGATCGAGATGGTCGAGGCGATCCCGGTCGTGTCGTCCGTGGACGACGGCGTTCCCCCGGTTGCGCCTGCGGCCGTGGTCCAGACGAAAAGCCCGGGCGCGCTGGTCGTGCCGTCGGTTTCCGAGAAGACCTGAACGAGGGCCTTGGCGACTTCGTCGAGCTGGGCCTGGAATGTCGGGGCGATTTCGTCGCGAAGCTGCAGCAGCGCCTGCAGGCTGCCGGAGGCGCTCGTCGTCGATCCTTCGCCGGCATCGAGTGCAACGCCGTCGATATAGATGGCATTGCCTTCCGTTCCCGCGACGTAAGTTGCGGTCGAAGCGAAGGTGACGGTGCGCGGTATGGTCTCGAACAGCACGGTGCCGTCGGAGGTATAGAGCGCCATGTCGTTATTGTCGCGCACGACGGAATTGACGCCGACGATCGAGGAGATCTGCTTCAAAAGCTTCTCGCGCTCGTCGAGCGCCGAAGACGTATCCGTGCCGGTCGCCGTTGCCAGCTTGACCGCATTGTTGGCCGCCTCGAACTGCGACAGCAGCGTGTTCAGCGTGGAGACCTGCGTGGCGATCTCCGCGTCCGCCTCAGCCCGGATCGACTGGACGCCGTCGCTTGCCGTATTCAGCGAATTGGCGAGATCCTGCGCAGCGGTGACGGCCGATTGCGCTGATGTCGTGCTGCTCGGCGAGGTCGCGAATGTCTGCAGCGCCTCCTGGAATGCCGAGAGATAGGTGCTCGGCGAAGTCTCGTAGTCATTGCCGCCTACCAGCGACTTCAGGCTTTCGAGGCCGGTCACCAGCGTCTGCTGGGCGCTGTCTTTGGCATTCGACTGCAGATATTGGGCCAGCAGCGCAGTTTCCTGCGCCCGGCTGATGCTGACGACCTGCGCGCCGGAAAGAGACGTCGTGATCGACGCCTCCCGCCTGATATAGTCGGAATTTCCGACATTGGCGATATTGGTCGAGACGACGCTGCTTTGCTGTCCGGTATTGTTGAAAATATTTTGGACGCTGTTCAAGGCGGAGGTGAGCGACATCCAGGCGCTCCCTCTATCGCTTCAGGTTGACGAGGACATCCATGATGTCGGAGCCGGTCTGAAACACCTTCGAATTGGCGGTGTAGCTGCGCTGCGCCTCGATCATCTCCGTCAGTTCGCCGGCGAGGTCGACATTCGAGCTTTCGAGCGCGCCGGACTGAATGGAACCGAGGCCGTTCGTCTGCGGAAAGCCGGTGACGGTGACGCCGGACTGGCCGTTGGCGGTATAGACGTTGCCGCTGAGCAGCGTCAGATTGTCGGGGCTTGCGACGTTCGCGAGCGGGATCTGGTAGAGCGCCTTCGTCGTGCCGTTCGCATAGGAGACCGACACCACCCCATCGGTATCGATCGACACCGCGCTCACCGAACTTGCGGCCTGACCGTCCGCCGAGCCGGTTGCCGAGAAGTCCGAGGCAAGTTGGGTGAAATCGGAATAATCCATGGTGATCGTCTTTGCCGTCACGGGATCGACGATGTCGGTATCGGTCGCGGAGGTCAGCTGGCCATTGGCGTCGAAGGAGAGCGTGGCGACGCTGACCGCGCTGGAGGAATAGGGGAAGGACGTCGTGCCGCCGGTCGCCGCATCGGCATTGCGGTAGACCGCGACTTCCCAGGTGCTGCCGGTGACTGCGCCGCTCGCATCCGTCGTCACGCCCGTCTTGGTGAAGTAATAATCATACTGGACGGTGGCGCCGAGGCTGTCATAGGCGACCAGCGACATCTTCTGCGTATCGTCGGTGACAGCAGACGTGTTGGCGCTCGGCAGCGTCGTCGTATCGGTGACGACGGTCGCTTCGGAATTCAGGTTGCCGCTGAAATAGGCGCTGGTCGAAGCAATCGCGCTCAAACCCGACTGGGCGACATTGACCGGCACCAGCCCGTCGAAACCGTTGACGACCACGGCCGGCACGCCGGAATCATAGGAATATCCCATCAGCGTATAGCCGGCGCTGTTGACGAGATTGCCGTCGCTATCGACGGAGAAATCGCCGGCGCGGGTCAGCACCGGCGTGCCATCGGCGCCTTCGACGATGAAGAAACCGTCTCCCGAAATCGCGAGATCGTATTCGGAGGTCGTATAGGAAATGTCGCCCTGCTGGGAAATCGCCTGGCGCACCGATGTCTGAACGCCACCGGAATTGTAGTTGCCGGAGGAAGAGGGCAGGACCAGCGACGAAAAGGACGTGGAAACGGCCTTGTAGCCGGTGGTATTCGCATTGGCGATGTTGTCGGAAACCGTGCTCAGCCGGTTTGCCTGTGCGCTCATGCCGGAGACGGCGGTTTTCATGCTTCCAAAAATGCTCATGGCTCGATCCTTCAAAGGTTTGGGAACATGCCATGTGACGAGGGGTTTCCAGGTCCCGGATCCGGGCGCACGACATCGCTGGCGCCGGGCAGGGCCCACACCGGTCGATGATCTGATTGTCTGGACTGACCCCGTGATGGCGATAGGCGCCGCGGCTCATCCGCGCGCTGGCATGGTGCGCCTGTCACGGTGCACCATTTCAAACATATCACTGGCGAAGAAGCGGCCCGGCCGACGGCTCTGCCGGCACGACTGCCGGGCCGCTGTCGGAGCGTTGCATTACAGTCTCTCCAGTAACTGAAATGCGACGCTCCTTATCGTCTGTCAGCCCGTGGACCGGGCAGACAGTGAACCGGTGTTCGATGTGTCGAGCAGGTCGAAAAGTTCGCTCGCCTGGCTCTCGGTGACGTCATCCGGCCTGCCCGCCATGAACTCCTCCAACGAGACGAGCCCATCTCCGTTCGTATCAAGATCGGAGAGCAGCGACGCAGACTGGTCGTCCTCAGCCGGTGGTGGCGGGCCGCCGGGGCGCTCCGACGATTGAGCGGACATGGCCTCGGTCAGAGCGTCGACCGATAGCGAACCCGCGCCTTCGGTATCGAAGCTGTCGAACAGCGTGCCAGCCTGGTCCTCGCTCACATCGGAAGGACGGCCCGCGACGAACTCGGCCTTGCTCACGAGTCCGTCGCCATCGGTATCGAGTTCGGAGAGCCGCGATGCAAGCTCGTCATCGCCGTCCCGCGGCGGTGGCCCACCGGCCCGCTCCGATCGCTGGGCGGACATGGTTTCGGCGAGCGCATCGACCGACAGCGAGCCAGTGCCTTCGCTGTCGAAGCTGTCGAACAGCGTGCCGGCCTGATCCTCGCTCACGTCGGAGGGTCTGGCGGCCACGAACTCGGCCTTGCTCACGTAGCCGTCGCCATCGGTGTCCAATTCGGCGACGTCCATGCCTTCGCCGCCATCCTGCTCCCCGCTGGAGCCGGACTGACCGGCAAGACCGTTCATCGCCAGCGACATCAGCTGGGACATGAGCTTCTCGGCGCTGTTGGTCGCGTCGTCGCCGAGCCGCTGGCTTGTGGTTGATTTTTTTGCCGAAACAGTATTACAGGATAGAATGTCCTGGGCTGTGGACGTCGAATTCTTGCTGTAGGAATAGGAAGAAATTGATGTCGCGGCGGAAATGGTCGTCATAAGCGCTCCATCGCTAAGAGGGTGGGGATGCAACGCATTACAGAACTTATGAGTTCTCTAAATCGAAATTGCTAATGCCACAACCGAAGAAATCATCCCTCAGAAATAGCAGTCCGCTTTCCATGCTGGGTGGCATGCTCTTCGGAAACGCGGTTTAGATCGCCATGGATATTGTCGACGAGCCCGCAGACGAGCCGCGCAAGCGAGGCCGGCCGAAAGTCTCCAGCGACGAGGACAAGCGGACGCATATCGTCGAAATCGCCCGACGCGTTTTCGTAAAATACGGTTATGCCGGAAGCACGACCGCGGTCGTTGCCGGCGAGGCAGGTGTTTCCAAGCAGACGCTCTACAAGCTGTTCCAGAGCAAGGAAGAGCTGTTTGCCGCCGTGGTCGGGGCGCATCGGCGCCTGATGCTCGACCTGCCGAGGCCGGCCGAAGATCTTTCGATCGCCGAAAGCCTCGAGCGCATCTTCATGATCGACATGGACGAGGAGATGGATGCGGATCGCGCCGGCTTCCTGCAACTCGTCTTCCGCGAAGCCGCGCAGTTTCCCGAGCTCATCGATATTCTCCAGCGCGAGGGCATGCTTGCCAGCCGCCAGCATCTTGCCGATTGGCTGAGCGAACGCCGGGCGGAAGGCAGGCTGACCCTGGACGATCCGGCAAGCGGCGCCCGCATGCTGATGGATATGATCTTCGGCGGTATGGGTCCGCCGGAAGGGCGCGCCCAGGCATGGCCCGAACGGGCCGAACTGCTCGCCCATCTGCGCCGCTGCATCGCCATCTTCGCCGCGGGCGTCGGGGCTGCGTAGACCACGGAAAGCGATCCCTCGACTTTCGGCTTCCAATTCCATTTTGGATGAATTATAGAACTATATAGTTCTTTTAATTTGATTCGGCCGCATGACCGTGGCTGCATATCGCCATGACCGGCGGTGACATCCCAGCAAAGATCGAATTTTCACCGCGGCTGCCGGCAGGCTTTCGCGCGCCATGTCGCGCGCAGAGCGATACCGGCACGAGTGCGATTGCGCAAAAACAAGAGGTTAGAGGGACAGGCCTTGGTTTCCACCTATGTAAGCTATCTCGCGGTTGCCAGGAATCTGAACGCCAGTCTCTCCAGCGTGGCATCCCAGGCCACGGTTGCCCGCGACAGCGCCTATTACAAGGAAAACATCGACAAGGTCACGACGGTCGACGAATTCATGAGCGATTACAAGCTCTATTCCTACGCCATGAAGGCCTATGGCCTTGAGGACATGACCTATGCCAAGGCCTTCATGAAGAAGGTGCTGGAGAGCGATCTCAGCAATTCCTCGAGCTTCGCCAACAGCCTGAGCGACAGCCGCTATGCCGAGTTCGCCGCCGCCTTCAAATTTTCCGGCGAGACGAAGACGGCGCAATCGGATGCGCAGCGCGACAACCTGCTCGATGCCTATGAGGGATCCTTCGACGCCGAGGCGGAGAATATCGAGGACGAGACGGAATATTTCGAAGAGAATATATCGTCGGTCACCTCGGTCGACGAGCTGCTGTCGAGTTCGAGACTGAGGAATTATGTGCTCACCGCCTTCGGCCTCAGCACCGACTATACGTCGACCAGCTTCCTCAAGGACGTTCTGACGAGCGATCTCGACGATGCCGACAGTTTCGTCAACCAGCTCGACGACGATGTCTATCTCAGCCTGGCAGAGGCCTTCAATTTCAACGAGGACGGCTCGGTCGACGGCGAGGTGATGTCGGAGGACCAGATCTCGCTGGCGACGAGCGGCTATGTGGTGGCCGCGTCGACGATCGCCTCCACCGAAACCGGGGAGGCTTACGACACCTATTTCGCCGCGCAAATCGGAAACATCAGCTCGGTCGATCAGCTGATGAGCGACGACAAGCTGGTTTCCTACCTCAGGACCGCCTATGGCCTTTCCGACGACGATCCGGACAATTACATCTCCGCAGCGCTGAAGAATGCCGACGTCGCCGGAGCGATCGGCTTGTCCGAGCTGCACGAGGCCTTCAATTTCGATGAGGAGGGCGCGCTTGCCGATGGCGATACCGCCCAGACATCGGAACAGACAGCCGCGACCACGGCAGCCTTCGACGAAAACTATCAGGCGCTGATCGCCAACACCGATACGGAGGACGCCGTCGACAACTATACGACGCGCATTGCCAGCGTCACCTCGATCGACGATTTCCTGGTATCGAACGCCGATGATGACGACGACGACAACGACGATCTGCCGGAACTGTGGGAGATGGCGCTGCGCGCCTATGGCCTGGCTTCCACCGAGGTTTCGAAAAGCGAAGTCCGCAAGATTCTCGAAAGCGATCCCTCGGACGCCAAGAGCTACGTCAACAGCCTCGATGACGACAGGCTTGTCGCCTTTCGCAAGGCATTCAATTTCGACAGCGGGGGCGAGGTGAGCGTTCCGCTGCAGGCCATGTCGGAATCCGTCGTCGACGACTATGCCGCCTACTACAAGCAGAACAAGATCCGCTATCTCGAAGGCGAGGAGCTGACCGATGCGACCGATGCCGCCGACGAGGAAATCACCTATTTCCGCGATCAGATGGCGACGATCACATCGGCCAGCGAATTCCTGGCCGACGACCGGCTGGTCGCCTTCGCGCTCGAGGCCAAGGGGCTGGACCCTGAGGAAGTGACCTCGGACGAGTTGGAGAAGATGTTTGCCTCCGATCTCGACGACGAAGACAGCTACGTCAACAAGCTGGACGACAATCGTTTCGCCGAACTGGTCGGCGCGTTCAATTTCGATCAGGACGGCAATATTTCAGCCGATCCGACCGGCACGGTGCAGCAGCGCGGCGATGTGCTGGAAACGGTCGACGCCTATGTGCGCCTGACGCTCGAAGACGATCAGGGCGACAGCAATACCGGCGTGCGCCTCGCGCTCTACTTCGAACGCAAGGCGCCGGAGATCTCCAGCGCCTACGACATTCTGGGCGACAGCGCGCTCTTCGAATTCTTCACCACGAGCTTCAATCTCTCGAGTTATGTCTCGAACATGGACGTCGACAAGCAGGCAGAGATGATCGAGAACTTCATCGACATCGAGGACCTGTCGGACCCCGATAAGGTGGACGACCTGATCAAGCGCTTTACCGCCATGTACGACATGGCCAATGGCACCGGCACCACCTCGACCGCACTTTCCATCCTGACCGGCTCGGCATCGATCAGCGCCGATACGCTGCTTGCCGTGGCGCAGCTGAAAAGCGGGTGAGGGGAGCTTTCGATCGAAGGTCTGTGGCGTTTGCGCTTCAGTTCCGCTTGCTAATGCGTCGAGTATGATGGCGCGTTAATGCCGCCGTCCAGCTGCTGCGGCCGTGTCGGCCTGTTCTACATGACAGGCTGCTGCGCGGCATCAGTCGATTGCTGCGGCCGGACCGGCAGGGTATTGATCTCCTCACCGGCTGCCTGCTCTGCCACACGCAAATCGTAGGCCGTCTGCAGGTTTAGCCAGAACTCGGGGCTGGTCTGGAACCAGTGACCCAGGCGCAGGGCGGTATCGCCCGTGATTCCGCGCCGGCCGCGAATGATCTCGCTGATGCGGTTTGCCGGCACCTTGATCTGCTGCGCAAGCTGGTTGGCGCTGAACCCAAGTTCGTCCAATTCGTCCGCGAGGACCTCGCCGGGATGTATCGGTGGTCTTGCCATGGCTTATCCTCCTTTAGTGATAGTCCACGATTTCAACGTTTGAAGGCCCCCTGGGCGTCCTGAGGCCATTCAAAGCAAATCCGCCATTGGTCGTTGATGCGGATACTGTACTGTCCAGCTCGATCGCCTCTCAGTGCCTCCAGGCGATTGCTGGGAAGGCCGCGCAGGTCGTTGAGGTTCGTAGCAGCGGCCAGGATTTCCAGCCGTTTATAGGCCTGTTTCTCGAATCCCTGAAACGTGCGGGTGAATTCGCCGCCTGCGAACGCTTCAGTTCTTTTGTCCCGGAAGCCCAGTATCATTGAAACTGTTTTATCAGGTTTTTATGTTGTACGTCAATCGTACAATCTATTTTCATGGACGGTATTTGCGGACGTGTCCGGCAAGAGCGACATTCAGTCCGTGGTCGATCCCGCAACGATCGTCAGCCGGCGCATCGACGGTATGAAGATGGCGAACAGGAAGATGCCCCACCATTCGGCGCCCGCGTCGAAATAATCCGAAACCTCAGGAAGGTGCGGGTTGGACCAGTCGATAATCTCGCTGTTCCGGCCCGGCGGCAGGATGAAATCCCTGATCTCCTCGAACATCGCCTGCATCTCGCCCGGTCTGGCCGCAAGCGGGTAGGGCGGGTTGGAAAAAGCGTAGGCGAACTGGCCGCCGCTTCCGGGCTCCGGGCAAGAGCTGCTCCCCGACATGATCCTGATATCGTCGAGTGAGCTCAGCTGCGGATTCTCCAGCTCCGGGCCGGCGGCGGTCTTATAGCGGCCGAGCTTCAGCAAATGCCCACGGTCGAAGTCGTACCAGTCGCCGAAAAACGCTTTTTCGGATATCGGCCTGCCTCCGAGCTGCCGAAGCTTTTCCGCATCGAACTTCTCGAAGTGACGCAACGCCTGCGGAATGGCGAAAAGCATGTTCTCCCGATCGCCCGTCGCATTCTCGAAGATGGCGAAGTCAAGCACGCCCATCATCATTTCGAAGCGTTCGAAGGCAGGCGGCAGCGTCTCGATCCGGTTCATGCCTCTGTTTTATGGCGCTGCTCCGATCGCTGCAATGGGCGCCGAGCCTGCGAGTTGATGTCAAACCCATGCGCGGAACGCAAATGTCAAAGGGCCGCGGGTCTTTGCAGACACGCGGCCCCACCAGAGGTTTGGGCGGTCCTACGAAGACGTTAGTCGTTCGCCGTCACCTTGACGCCGAGCACCGTGGGAATCGTGTTCGGCGCGCCCATGGCCGCTCCGACGATCATCGGGAAGGGCACCGGCTTTTCCGGCGCGGCGCTGATCGTCAGGCTCTTCGGGCCGTCGAGATAGGCGTTGACGGCGGCGGAGATCTGGTTCTGCAGTTCCGGCAGGTTGAGCTGGGCCAGCATGACGGGCACGAGGCCCTTCAGCGACTGCGCGAGTTCGTCGCCTGTCACGCCCTGCTGCGAACCCGCATAGTCGAGCGCCTTCTTGGTGATGGAAGCGTCGTCGAAGCGCAGTTCGGCGCTGTTGAACGTCAGCTGCTGCATCATGCCCATCATGGCGAGGCCCATCGCCTGGTTTGCCTCTTCCTTGTTCGGGTTGGCTTCGGCCGTCTTCAACGCTTCCTGCAGCGTCTTGATGAAATCGAGCGTATAGCCGGAGATATCGACGGCGAGGTTCAGCCGGCCGACATTCTTGAAGTCGAAGGCATATTCGTCGACCGCGATCTTGCCGCTCTCGGCCTCCCAGCTGCCCTTCATCGTCACGGCGCCGTCGAGCGTCGTCAGTCCCAGCTTCTCGATCGCGTCTTTCGAAGCGGGATCCTCAACCTCGGACAGGTCGATCTTCAGACCGGTGACATTGGCGTCGTAGGTGAAGCCGTTATTCTCGCGCCCGAGATCGGACTCGGTGCTTTCGATCGAGAGGACGTCCTTGCCCTTGATGTTGAGGGCGATCGGGCCGGTGCTGACGACCTCATAGAGCATCATGTCGTCGAGCGTCGCGCCCCCGGCATGGGCGGGGATGGTGAGGCCCTGGATCAGGATGTCCTTTGCGGAAAAATGGCCTTCCTCCTGCTTCATGTCGACGTCAGGGAAGGCGACCGATTTGGCGTAGTAACCGCCGCCGTCGGTCTCCTTTACGCCCTCGAAGGTGACGTCGCCGATATCGAGCTTGTCGCCGGGCAGGCTTGCAAATCCGACCTTGACGCCCGATGCCTTGACCGTGTCGCCGTCGACTTCGGCTTTTTCGAAGGTGATGACCGTGCCGCCGGCGCTGGTGGCTGCATTGAACTTCTTCATCATGTCCTCGCCGTCCAGGGCGAAGGCCGGGCCGGCAAGCGTCAGGAATGCAGCGCTTGCCGTCATCAGCTGGAGATTGCGTATATGTTTCATCGAAAGGTCCTTTTGGAGAAATGGATGTGAGAAGCAGCTCTCTTTGCCCTTGGTCGAAGAGGCTGCGAGACGGCACGAACAAGGGCCGTGTGCTGCGGCATCATCCTGTTGGCGTGATTGCGGGACGACGGATTTTGAGAGCTGAAAGCTCAGGCAGAAGAACTATCGTGCGGCCGCGGGGAGGGCGGCGTCTCATTCGTATATCTCCGCGAATCTTGCAACCTTTTGCATAAAGATTTCCAATTCGGAATCAATCGCCCTGCCGTCGTTTGGACCGCGCCCGGCTGGGCGGCCCGCCCTTACCCATCGATCTGGTTTAGGCGAAGTTAACGATTCTTCGCCTTTCGATTGAGAATGGAAGCAGATGTGCGGGGATCCGGCCGGAAGAGCGGGACTTGTGATCGGCTCAATGACCACGAAACCGCCGCAGGCCCTGGCAATATTCTCCATCACGGGATGCGCCATAGGAGGAGCAGGGGGATTTATGCGTCTTTTCGGCTGTTTTATTTTCGGTTTCGCTTTGACGGGCGCCTCGGCGCATGCTCAGCAACTGACGGAGACCGTCGTCCTGTCGGTGTCGTCCTCCACCGTTAGGTGGGCCGACGTCTATAAAATCACCGGCCGCGCCGACGATCCGTATCTTCACCTGCGCGTCCTCGAGAAGAAGAAAGGCACCGACCCCTGGGTCTTCAAGGAACTGGCCCATCATCTCGTGGTCACGCCGCAGGCTCTGGAGGCTAGCCGGATCAAACGGAAGGCGAAGACCTACGCCTACAAGGATGTCGAGTTTCTCGGGACGTATCGCCGATGGCTGAATGATCCGGCGATACGCGCCGAAACGCCTGTTTGCGATAAGACGATCCTCAGTTGCCTGAAGAATGCCGGTTCCGACTGAGGGGGAGATGATAGCGTTCGTCCATGCTGCTGGGATATGAGGGTGCAGCCCTGAAAAGGCGTGAAGCGGAGAGATATTCAACTATAAATTGCTTTTGTGGCATAAGATAGCTTATGGAACTTTCAGAACTCCAGAAGACGCTGCTGTAAAATTCCTTAAACCGAAAACCGCTCAACGAGAAAACTGCGCGGCAGTTCAACACGTTACTGCGTTCTTCTCAATCCGTCTTTGCGTCGACCGTCAAGCAGCGCGGACCCGATCACGGCCGCTGAGCTTGGCGGCATAGAGCGCCTGGTCGGCGCGTCGATAGAGTTCGGGCGCGCTGTCTGCCGTCAGGCAGGCGGCAACCCCGGCCGAGCAGGTGTAGGAAAAATCGGGCGATTCCGTCAGCGGGCGGGAAAACCGGACCATCATCAGCATGCGTTCGATGATCTCGACGGCGTCTTCCACAGAGGTTCCAGGCATCGCCAGAACGAATTCCTCTCCTCCCACGCGCCCGAAGCAGTCGGTGCGCCGAACATGCTGGTGGATTCGCTGCGCGAAGTCGCGCAGCACGAGATCGCCGGCGTGATGGCCGAGCCTATCGTTGATGTGCTTGAAATTGTCGATGTCGAACACGGCCAGGCATCCCAGGCCGCCGTCTCCGGCGGCGACAAGCATGTCCTCTATCCGCGCCATGACGAAGCGCCTGTTGGCAACTCCGGTCAGCTCATCGGTTTGAGAAGCCTTGATAGCCAGGTCCCGGTCCTGCCGGACGCTTCGCTCCTCGGCGCGCAGGCTGGTGATATCGCTTGCGACACACAGCATCCAGCCGCTCTTCTGGACAGCCTCGGTCATCCAGAGCCAGCGGCCGTCCGCCAGGTCGGTTTCGAATGCCCTGTAGCCGATCTTGCCCCGGCGGGACTGCGTCGAGCGCAGCCACTCCTCGAAATTGCTCGCGTGAATGACCGTGCCCCGTCCGAGCTCGAAATTCCGCCGCATCAGATCCGGCCAAAGCGGGCTCTCGTCAGGTTGGATGAAATAGGCCGAACGGAACGCCCTGTTGGCATATCGCAGCCGGTCATCGGCATCATAGACCGCCATGAGCGTCGAGGTATTCGCAGAGAGCTGCAGAAGCTGTTCGACGATCTCGTCCATATCGACCCCCGCCTGGTTGCCGTTGGCATCATATCGCGCGGATTCCGGGAGAAAAGACCTTTCGGGCAAAAGCCGCCTCCCAGCTGGCTATATCCACTGCGTGACGCGCGCGCCGGGGCAGGCCCGCGAAACATCGGCAGGGGAAAACGATGAAGGCGCCGTTCCGGCGTTCTTGACCGCTGCCGATCGGCTCATATCTGCCCCGGGATGGATCTGCCTCGTCGCCCGCACCGCTCGTTGCCCAGAAGGCTTGCCCGTCTCAGGACCACCATTCGCCGTATAGAGCGTGGCCGGGACCGCTGGGCGCTGCGGTGGCAGGCGCTGCTGGCGTCGATCGATGTCGGCATCCTGGTGTTCTTCATTCTCGGCCCCTATTTCAGGAGCGGCCCCTCCTATCTGGTCATCGATTATGCCATCGCTGCCTGGATCGGCTGCGAGCTGGCGGCGCGGGCGCTTGCCGCCGACCGCCCCGCCAGCTTCCTGCGGCGGCTGATGACGTGGGTGGACCTCATCATTTTGGCGACGCTCCTATTCCCGGACTTGCTGTTCAATTTTGCCTTCCTCCGCGCTATGCGGATCTGGGCAATCGGCAAGAGCCCTTTGCTGCGCGAAGGCCTGCGCCGCGCCGGCTGCATCCGGTATCAGGATGTCGTGCGCGCCTGCCTCAACTTCCTGGTCTTTCTCTTTCTGGTCACCGGCTTTGTGTATACCGGTTTCTTTTACGGCAGGCCGGGTGGAGAGGGTTTCGTCGATGCCCTTTATTTCACGGTGGCGACCATCACGACGACCGGGTTCGGAGACATTACCCTGCCGGGAACGCTTGGAAAGCTGACCTCGGTGGTGACGATGATTGTCGGCATTTCGCTTTTCGTCCGTCTTGCGCAGGCGGTGGTGCGCCCGCACAAGGTCAACTTCCCCTGCCCCAAATGCGGGCTCCAGAGGCATGATGTGGACGCGGTGCATTGCAAGGCTTGCGGCGAGCTGCTGAACATCCCTGACTTCGATGACTGACCGGCCTGTTGGCGTCCGGCGGCCGAGATCTTGAGGATCATTCAGTCTTCGGAGGAATGGCGATGCGTGTTGCTTCCAAATGAACTAAACTCATGCGATCGCTTTATCCAGCTGACATTCATCGGATCATCATCATGAATATCAAGCAGATGACCGAGATCGCCGAGCGGTGGCTGACGACATTCGTCCTGAACGAATGGACGTTCTATCAGCTCGCGATCATCGCGGCCGGCTACGGTTTTGCGTCCTTCCTTGCCTCACGCACCGAGCCTGCGATGGAAGCAAGAGCGCGCCTGATCAAGGGCAATCCTGACCTGCTTCGGGTTATCATTGCTCTTATGCGCCGGCTTATGTGGCTTTTCCTGGTGGCCTGGCTGTGGCTCGCCAATGTCGTGCTGAGCATGAGCGCCTGGCCCTCGCAACGCTGGCTGGTCTCCACCGCTCTGACGCTGGCGGCCGCATGGTTCGTCATATCAGTCCTGACCAAGATCATCCGCAATCCAACCCTGTCACGGGCCGTCGCCATCGCCAGCTGGAGCTACATCGCTCTTTATGCAGTCGGCCTCGATGGACCGGCTCTGTCTGCTCTCGACGGGCTCGCGATCAATCTGGGCGCGGTGCGATTCTCGCTTTTGCTTGTGCTCAAAGTCGTGGTCCTGGCGATAGCCTTGATCTGGATCGCCGTTCTCGTCGGAAATGTGCTTTCCAATTCGGTCCAGCGGTCGGCCGACCTGTCGCCTTCCATCAAGGTTCTGATCAGCAAATTCATCAAGATCAGCCTGATCATGATCGCGGGAGCCATCGCTTTGTCGGCGACGGGCGTCGACCTTACGGCGCTCACCGTTTTCTCAGGCGCGGTCGGCGTCGGAATAGGCTTCGGCCTTCAAAAAGTGGTATCGAACTTCATCTCCGGCATCATCATCTTGCTCGACAAGTCGATAAAGCCGGGTGACACGATCACACTCGGCGACACATTCGGCTCGATCCGTGATCTGCGCTCGCGCTTCGTT
Organism: Rhizobium sp. R634; assembly: GCF_002211305.1. Classification (GTDB taxonomy): domain Bacteria; phylum Pseudomonadota; class Alphaproteobacteria; order Rhizobiales; family Rhizobiaceae; genus Rhizobium. Next base: position 563,090 of record NZ_LOKW01000001.1, read on the forward strand.
TCCGTGATCACCAGAGATGGCAAGGAATACCTCATTCCGAATGAACAGTTCATATCGCAGCAGGTCGTCAACTGGTCGTTCTCCAGCGATTTCGTCCGTATCGACGTCGACTTCGGGACCTCCTATGACAGCGATCCGCATCAGGTCGCCAAGATCGCCATAGCGACAGCGTCAACCGTGGCCCGGGTCGAAAACCAGTACAACCCACCCGTCTGCTGGCTGACCGGCTTTGGCGCTTCGTCGCTCGACTTTCGGCTTCGCTTCTGGATTTCGGATCCGGCGAACGGGCTGACCAACGTTCGCGGCCAGGTTCTGATGGCGCTGTGGGACGCCTTCAAGAAAGCCGGGATATCGATCCCGTTCCCACATCATGAAATCATCCTGAAGAGCCCTGTCGAGATCAAACAACCGGACTGATCTGTTGCTCCAACACTTGCCGATGAGAATCGCATCTGGGAACTTGCCGATCTCCGCTTCGTTTGCAGCGGCGTCTCTGTATCGCCTGCCTGTTCGTGACATTTCAGCCTTATTTTGTGGAACCCCATGACGACACAACAGATATTCGCCTTCTCCGTCATCGCGGTCATGATGGCGGTGTTCATCTGGGACCGGTTTCGCTACGATATCGTCGCCTGCTGCGCCCTGGTCATCGCGGTCGCCATCGGCATCGTGCCGCCAAACAAGGCGTTCTCCGGATTTGCCGACGATATCGTCATCATCGTCGGCAGTGCCCTCATCGTCAGCGCGGGCGTCGCGCGGTCCGGCATCGTCGATACGGCGATCAAGAAATTTTTCCCGAACCTCAACACGCTGCACACCCAACTCGCGCTTCTGATGGTGGTGGTGGCCGTGCTTTCCGCCTTCATCAAGAACATCGGTGCGCTGGCAATCATGATGCCGGTCGCTTTCCAGTTTGCGAAAAAGTCAGGCGTATCGCCATCGAGATACTTGATGCCGATGGCATTCGCCGCCTTGCTTGGCGGGCTGATGACCCAGATCGGGACTTCGCCGAACATTGTCGTATCGCGGCTGAGGGAGGAGCTGACGGGATCTTCCTTCACCATGTTCGACTTTACCCCCGTGGGCGCCATCCTGACGGTGGTCGGCATCGCATTCCTTCTGTTCTTCCACTGGCTGGTGCCGAGCCGCACAAGGCAGAACAGCTCGATCGAAGACGCCATCGAAATCAAGAACTATGCGAGCGAAGTGACGATCCCCGAGGGGTCGATCCTGCGGGAGGAGCCGTTGAGCGCATTGCTCAAAATAGGTGACGGCGAGGTCATCGCCACCGCCGTGCTGCGCGGCGCGACCCGCATGGCTCCCTTCCCGGACCTCAGATTGCGGGAGAATGACATTGTCCTGTTGGAAGGACCCTCCGCCGCAATTGACCGCCTTGTATCGGGAGGCAAGCTTCAGCTCTCCGGAAAACCCCTGCGCGAGAACGGCCAGCCGCAAGCAGACATTGTTTCTCTGGAAGCGATCGTCAGCCAGGAGTCCTCGCTTGCGGGCCTGTCGGCCAAGGAACTTGCGCTTTCCTATACCCGTGGTGTCAATCTCCTGGCCATCAGCCGCGGGGGCGAACGCCTCAAGGAGAGGCTCGGTAGCCTGACGCTGGCGACGGGGGACGTGCTCGTGCTGCAGGGCAGCCGCACAAGCCTGACCGCCTTGCTGCAGGACTTTGCGCTGTTGCCGCTTGCCCAGCGTGAAGTCTTGCTCGGCACCCGGCGTCGCGCCTTTGTCCCGCTCGTTATCCTCGCCCTCGCCATGGCGACGACGGCCGTGGGCATCGCATCCGTACCCGTCGCGTTCTTTGCCGCCGCGCTCGGAATGGTCGTGTTTCGCGCGATCCCGCTGGCCGATGTCTACAAGGCGGTGGATGGCCCGATCCTCGTCATGCTCGCAGCCTTGATCCCGGTCTCGGATTCGCTGCGCACATCAGGAGGCAGCGAGCTGATCGCAGGCTGGCTTGGCGGCGCTGCGGCAGGTCTGCCGCCATGCGGTGCGCTGGCATTGATCCTGGTGACCGCCATGGCGGTAACGCCATTTCTCAACAATGCCGCGACCGTGCTGGTGATGGGCCCGATCGCCGCAAGTTTCGCGACAAACCTCGGTTTCAGGCCCGAACCCTTCCTGATGGCCGTCGCCATCGGCGCCGGCTGCGACTTTCTGACTCCCGTCGGCCACCAGTGCAACACGCTGGTATTCGGGCCCGGCGGCTATAAATTTTCCGATTATCCAAGGCTGGGTCTGCCCCTTTCCTTGCTGATCATTTTCGTCAGCGTGCCTGCTCTGCTTTATGTCTGGCCGGTTCGATAAAAACGTATTTGCTCATTCCTGTCGCAGATGATGACGGCGCCACGCAGCTGGGGCCTCTCCCGTCATTCTGCGGAAAAAGCGCGAGAAATATGCCGGGTCGTCAAAGCCGACCTCATGGCCGATGTCCTCGACGGAGCGGATGGTGAACAACAAGAGACGCTTCGCCTCCAGCAGCCGCCGTTCCAACAGCAGCTCCTTGACAGACCGCCCGAAGACCTCGCGGGCCGCCTTGTCGAGAAGATGCGGCGTGGTCGCAAGCAGGGTCACATAGGTCCCGACCGGCCAATCCTTCCTATAATGCAGATCGATCTCGCGACGCAGCGCCAGACCGAGCGAGACGGTCAGCGACGTGGACGGCAGAGCCGCGCGGCCGCCGATGCGGCCCATCAGCGAAAGCACGACCGATATCAGGCCGGAGAGTACCTTTTCGCCTTCAGCGCCCCGCTCGCGATAATCCTCGAAGATCATGTCGAGCAGCACCTTAAGCTTCGGCCATACCGGATCTGCGGGCTGCCCGGTCAGGAAGATCGGCGCGTCGAGATCGAGCACCACCTGCGGCGCGAGCGCCTTCAGCATATCGTCGGAGACCGACACGACGATCGCGTCGGCGTTCTCGCCGACATCGAATGCATGCACCACATTGCTTGGCACGAAGCTCACGGCGGGAGCGGAAAAATTCCAACTCTCGTCTTCTATCCGATAGGTTCCAGAGCCCTGAAACCAGTAGGTGATCTGTCCCATCAGCGGATGTTTATGCGGAGAGACATGGCCGAAATGCACGGTTTTCCGCTCCATCACCGTTTCGACATGCAGGAAGCCGACCTCGAGCGAACGGCTCGGCTCGCCATAGACGAAGAAATTCGGAACCTCGCTTCGCATCACCATTCCGGAAAAAGTACCAGCGAATTGTGGGCTTTGTCCATGGCTGCGCGCGCCGTTCAGGCTTAGTTTCGTCCCATCTCACGGAGGAGATGCTTATGCGAGCCGAAGATCACCGCAGCGACAAGACAAGACCGTTTACCGGCGCCGAATATCTCGCGAGCCTGCGCGACGGGCGCGAGGTCTATATCAACGGCGAGCGCATCGCCGATGTAACGGCCCATCCCTCCATGCGCAATTCCGCCCGCTCGATCGCACGGATGTATGACGCGCTGCATGACGAGAAGACCAAGGACCGGCTGACCTCGCCGACCGATACCGGCAATGGCGGCTATACCCATAAATATTTCCGGGTGGCGAAATCCTCCGCCGAACTCGCGGCCCAGCAGGGCGCCATCGCCGATTGGGCGCGCATGTCCTACGGCTGGATGGGCCGCACCGCCGATTACAAGGCGGCGCTGATGAACACGCTCGGCGCCAATGCCGACTGGTACGGGCCGTTCAAGGAGAACGCGCTCGCCTGGCACAAGCGCGCGCAGGAATCCGTTCTGTTCATGAACCACGCGATCGTCAATCCGCCGATCGATCGCCACAAGCCGGCGGACGCCGTCAAGGATGTCTTCGTCCACATCACCAAGGAAACCGATGCGGGTATCTACGTGTCAGGCGCCAAGGTGGTGGCGACCTCCTCGGCCCTGACCCACTACAACTTCCTCGCCCAGAGCTCGGCGACGGTGACGGAAGACCCCTCTCTGTCGGTCATGTTCATCGTGCCGATGAATGCGCCTGGCATCAAGATGTTCTGCCGCGTCTCCTACGAGCAGACCGCCAACACGGTCGGCCATCCCTTCGACTATCCCCTGTCGTCGCGCTTCGACGAGAACGATGCGATCCTGGTGCTCGACAATGTCTTCGTGCCCTGGGAGGACGTGCTGGTGTTGCGCGATGCGGCCAAGATCCTGTCCTTCCACCCGGCCTCCGGCTTCATGCACGGCTATTGCTTCCAGGGCTGCACGCGCTTTGCCGTCAAGCTGGACTTTATGGCGGGGTTGCTGGCCAAGGCGCTGCGCGCCACCGGCGGCGACGCCTTCCGCGGCAATCAGGCGGCACTCGGCGAGGTCATTGCGCTGCGCCACATGTTCTGGTCCTTCTCCAATGCTATGGCCTACAATCCGCAGCCATGGGCAAACGGCGCCGTCCTGCCAAACATGGAGGCCGCCCTTTCCTACCGCACCTTCATGTCGGAGGCCTATCCGCGCGTCATCGAGACGGTGCGCAAGGTCGTTGCCTCGGGGCTGATCTACCTCCCCTCCTCCGCCAAGGATTTCGGCAATCCCGAGATCGACCGCTATCTCGCCCAATATGTGCGCGGCTCCAACGATATGGGCCATGTCGAGCGTATCAAGATCATGAAACTGCTGTGGGATGCGACCGGCACCGAATTCGGCGGCCGTCACGCGCTTTACGAACTCAATTACGCCGGCGCGCCCGAGGAAGTCCGGCTGCAGGTGCTGAAAGGTGCCGAGCGCGGCGGGCGGCTCAAGGAGATGGAAGCGCTTGTCGACCAATGCATGAGCGATTACGACGAAACCGGCTGGACCGGTGACACCTGGCTGCCGCCGCTCGGTCAGGCATCCGCCGTCCGCAACGCGGCCGAATGAGGAGATGGCCATGGAGGAGCAAGTCTCGAAAACCGAGTTCCGCGACGCGATGGCCAGGGTCTGCGCCCCGGTCAACGTCATCACCACCAACGGACCTGCCGGGCGCGGCGGGTTCACCGCCACCGCCATGTGCAGCGTCACCGACGAGCCGCCGACGCTGCTGGTTTGCATGAACGGCCGTTCGGCCCAATGTGCCCTCTTCCTGGAAAACCACCGCTTTTGCGTCAACGTACTCGCCGATGACCACCAGGAGCTCGCCGGCTATTTCGCCGGCCGCCAGTCGGATATGGCGGCACGCTATGCCGCGGCGGAATGGGTCGACATGCCGTCGGGAAGCCAGGCGCTGGCCGGCGCCATGGTCTCCTTCGACTGCCGGCTTACCGAGGCCCGCCTGGTCGGCACGCACCACATTTTCATCGGCCAGGTCATTGGCATTCGCTCGCGGACGGATGGAAATGCACTGCTTTACTTCGACCGCAACTACATCAATGTGCCGACACAGGTGGGGAGCTTCGGAGGCTAGCGCATCGGCTGTAACACCTATCGCAGCGTGACGTTCAATGCCGAAGGCGCACGGAATTCCCAACCGCGAAACCGCACCGGGCCATCATCACGGAGCGCGATCTCGGGCGAATGGTCGATCAGATATCGGAGTGCCGAAGTGATCTGTTGCCGGGCAAACCATCGCCCTGCGCAGAAGTGATGGCCAAAGCCGAAAGCCGCATGACTTCCTTCGTTGCGGTGAATGTCGAAGCGTCCCGGATCCGTGAACCGGCTCTCGCAATGCGAAGCGGAAGCGAGCACGGCCGCGACCGGCTGATTGGCGGGGATTGTCACGCCGCCGATTTCGACAGCCTGTGTCGTCTGCCGCGTTTGCGTGCCGATCGGCGTCACCCACCGCAAGCCTTCGTCGACGGCGCGCGGCAGAAGCGCGTCGGGATCGCCCTTCACTTCCGCGAGCTGAGCCGGGTTTTGCAAAAGCCCAGCCATGATCGAACCCGCTCCGTGGCCAGGCTCCTGCATGCCGCCGAGCAGCAGAACTTTGAGGGTCGGCAGCACGAATTCTATCGTGCGGACCTCGCCCTCCGGCATGCCGTCATGCAGCATATGCGACAAGGCGGAATCGTCCGGTTCTTCGATGAGTTTCTGCATCACGGGCGTCACGATCCCGGTGATTTCCGTGCTGATCGCATCGGCAACGGCCTGCCGCTCGGGATCGCATTCGAAATTGATCGCCCCCTGTGCCAGGCCGAAGAACCAGCGCCTGAGCGTTTCGAGATCGACATGGCCGAGCCCGAGTGAACGAGCGAGGCTGAGGATCGAAATCGGTTCGAAATAGTCCGACATCAGATCGCCGCCGCCACTGTCTCGCAAACGCTCATGGTATTCCCGGGCGATCGGCAGGACCAGATCGTCCATATAGGCGGCAACACGCTTTGGATGATATTTCGGATCGACGCCGCTGCGAAGATTCTTATGCACCGGACCGTCAGCGGTCAGGATGGTCGGTTTGCCCCAGCTCCGGTCGAGCGGCGAGCTTTGGACCGCGGCAGTGAAGATTTCCGGCGTCTTCGACAGGTATTCGACATCCTTGAAACGCGTCACGAACCAGAGATTGACAGCGGGGATATAGGCGACCGGCATCTCGCGTCGCAATCTGGCATAGATCGGATAAGGATCGGCTTCGAGGTCCTCGACAGTAATGGTTTCGGGGAAAGTCATGGGCAGCCTCCTCCTGCTGGCCGAAATTCCGGTTCAGAGCTGAATCCATGCCGTTTTCAGATCGACATATTTATCCAGCGCATGCAGCGATTTGTCGTGGCCGTTGCCCGATTGCTTGACGCCGCCGAGCGGCACGCTGTTGTCGGCGCCGCCATAGGTGTTGACGTGCACGACGCCGGCGCGGATACCGCGCACCATGCGGTGAGCGCGCGACAGGTTCGAGGTCCAGACGGCGGAAGCGAGGCCGTATTCCGTGGCATTGGCGATCTCTAGGGCTTCCGCCTCCGTCTCGAACGGAATGATCGACAGGATCGGCCCGAAGACCTCTTCGCGGGCAAGCGTCATGGATGGCGTGACATCGAAGACCGCCGGGCGCATGTAATAGCCGCTCGTCTCTTCCAGAATGCGTGCGCCGCCGGTGCGCAATCGAGCACCTTCCGACAAGGCCTGGGCGACGTGGCCGAGATCCTTCTGCAGCTGGATCTCGCTTGAAATCGCGCCTGCTTCGGTGGAAAGCTGCAGGGGGTCGCCGACCTTCATGGCCGCGGCAATGCCGGCGACCTTTGCTGAAAATTCCTCGTGGATCGATTTCTCCACAAGCAGGCGGGAGCCCGCGACACAGACCTGGCCGGAATTGCGGAAGATGCCGTAGGCCGAGACCTTGGCGGCCTGATCGAGATCCGGCGCATCGGCAAAGACGATATTCGGCGATTTGCCCCCGAGTTCCAGATAGACGCGCTTCAAATTGGAACGCGCCGAATATTCGAGCAGACGCCGCCCGACCGGGCCGGAGCCGGTAAAGGCCAGCACATCGATATCCATGTGCAGTCCGAGTGCTTCGCCGCTGACGGCGCCGCGTCCGGTGACGACGTTGAGCACGCCATCCGGCAATCCCGCTTCGGCGCAGAGTTCGGCAAGCCGCAGCAGCGTCAGCGACGCGCCCTCGGCCGGTTTCAGCACCACGGAATTGCCGGCCGCAAGTGCGGGCGCGATTTTCCAGGCGCCGATCATCATCGGGAAATTCCACGGCACGATGGCGGCGACGACGCCCACCGGCTCGCGGTGAACGAGGCCGAGAATATTGTCGGCCGTCGGTGCGATCTCGCCATAGACCTTGTCGATCGCCTCGGCATAGTAGCGGAAGGTGCCAGCGGCGCTGCCGGGCTCGGCCTTCAGCGCCATGGAGATTTCCGTGCCGTTGTCGCGCACGCCGAGCACGGCGAGTTCGAGCGCGTTTTTCTCGATCAGTTCGGCGATCTTCTGCAGCACCTTCTTGCGCTCGGCAGGGGCTGCCCGCGACCAGCCGCCCTTTTCGAAGGCGCAGCGCGCCGCCTTGACAGCCCGATCGACGTCTTCGGCGCCGGCATCGGCGATCGTCGTCAGCCTCATGCCGTCGATCGGCGAGATGACATCCATCGCGGCGCCGCTGACGGCCGGGCGCCAGGCGCCGTCGATGAACAGCGATTGGGAGGGAACGGACAATGTCCGGAGCTGATCGATTTTGTCCTGCATATCATGCCCTCATAAGAAAAAGGGTGGCGGATATATATATCCGCCACCATTGATGGGGTTCGTGTCAGGCTTCCTGCCCGGCGCCGAGCCGGGCAAAACCGATGGCATCCGCCGATTTCAGCCGCGCCGCCGCCAGCAGCCCGACAATTCCGGCGATCAGCACCAGACCCGGCAGGAACACGGCGAGCACGCCATTGGCGCCGGCGATGGCGCCGAAATTCGCCGAGATATAATAGACCAATGCCAGCAGGATCAGTCCTGTCACGACCGGCAAGATCTTGACGGCCAGGACATTGTGTTCGAGCCCCGGATTGCGGCTGAAGAACACGACGATCGCAAAGGCCGTGAAGGCCATCAGCAGGATGATGGCAAGCGTCGCGACATTGGTCAGCCACGAAAACAGCGCCAGAACCGGATCCTGCCCCGTCAGCGCAAACAGCGCCACGACGAGAACCGCAATGACGGTCTGGATGAGCGAGCCGATATGCGGGCTCTGGAAGACCGGATGCGTGACGCCGACGGACTTCGGCAGCAGGCCTTCGCGACCGGCGACATACATGTAGCGCGCAACGCCGTTGTGGAAGGCAAGGACGCCGGCAAACAGGCTGGTGATGAAGAGGACGCTCATCACCATAGTGATCCAGTGGCCGATATAACGCTCGGCAAGGCCGAAGAGGAAGGTCGTGGGATCGGCGAGGCCCTGAAGCTCGGGCACCAGCTTGTCGACGCCGGCGCCGTTCACCATCAGCCAGGAGGTCAGCATGTAGAAGAGGCCGATGATCAGCACCGAGATATAGGTGGCGCGCGGCACGGTCTTGTGCGGTTCGCGCGCTTCCTCGCTGTAGATCGTCGTCGCCTCGAAGCCGATAAAGGCGGCGAAGCAGAACAGGATGCCGACTGCGGCGTTTCCGCTCCAGAAAGCAGTCGGCGTGAAGGGTGCGCCGGAAAGGCCGGCATCGCCGCCCTTGACGACGATCGCCGCGTCGATGACGAGGACGACGAGATATTCGAGAATAACGAGAACCATCAGCACCTTGGCTGAAAGATCGACCCGCCGATAGCCGAAGACGGCGACAAAGGCGATGCCGATATAGCTCCAGACCCACCAGGGAAGGTCGAGGCCGATCTGCTCGGCGAAAAAGCCCTTGGTCGCCGCGCCGAAGAGGCCGAGAACGCCGATCTGCATGGCATTATAGGCCAGGATCGCGATCAGCGCCGCCGCCCCACCCATCAGGCCGCCGAGCCCCTGCGCGGTATAGGCATAAAAGGCGCCGGCATTGCGGATATGGCGCGCCATGGCGACATAGCCGACGGCAAACAGCAGCAGGATGCCGGTCACTAGCAGGAAGGTCAGCGGAATGCCCGCTCCGTTGCCGAGCATCATCGACAGCGGCACGCCGCCAGCGACCGCCGTCAGCGGTGCGGCGGCCGAAACCACCAGGAAGGTCACGGCGCCGACGCCGAGACTGTTTTTGCGCAGCTGGTTCTCAGCCGGGCCTTGCGAATTTTGCGTATTCATCTGTCTTCGTTCCCCTTGCGTAAGAGTATCCGATCATCGCTGCGATTGCGCGCAGGCGACCTCCACCAGAACCGGACTGACGAGCGGGTGTTTTCGGCTTTTGTTGATTTTGCCGCCGTCAGAGCTTATGGTTCATTATTTGAACCTCAGCTTCAAATATAGACTTGCAAACAATCCCGGCCTCTGTCAAGTTATTTCGCATGTTAAGTATCTTGGGTCGCTGCTATTGTGCCGCGGCACGGGTTTGCGGGCTGATTTGGCGGATGGCGTAAAGCCGGATGCGACAAGCCAGGACATGAACCCTACCCCAAGAGGAAGAACCATGAGCACGATCGGAAAGGCGCTTTCATTGCTGGACACCCTGTCACGGCTGGACAAGGAGGTGGGTCTCACAGACATCGCCCGGCTGTGTTCGCTCGACAAGGCGACGGCGCGGCGCTTTCTGGTGGAGTTGGAAAAACACGGCTTCGTCGAGCAGGATGCCGACAGCCGCCGCTACAGGATCGGATCGGCGCCGGTTCGGCTCGCCCGCATCCGCGAGGCGCGCTACCCCTTCCTGCGGGTGGCTGTGCCCTTCATCAAGACGCTCGCCGAATCCTCGGCGGAGACGGTGCATCTCTCGGAATTTTCCGGCGGCAGGCTGTCAACCATCCATGTGGAAGATCCGCCACGCGCCCACCGCATCATCGTCGATGTCGGCAGCATCCTGCCGTTTCATGCCACCGCATCCGGCCTTGCCTTCCTCGCCTTCTGCCCGGCCAGGGAGATCGACGCCGCGCTGCAAAAGCCGCTCGAAAAATTTACCGACCACACCGTCGTCGATCCCGAACTGATCCGCGCCCTGCTCGATGAGACGGCGGCACGCGGCTTTTCGATCAGCCATCAGGGCCTCGAGGCCGGCGTCATCAGCGCCGCAGCGCCGGTGCGCGCGCCCGACGGACGGCCAATCGGCTGCGTGGCCGTCGCAGCGCCCCTTTCGCGCACCACGAAGACGGCCATTCACGACTTCGGAGCGCAGGCCATCGCCGCCGCCAATGCGATTTCAGAAAAATACTACGGGTCGGAAAGACTCACGGGAACCAGTCCAAAAACCAGGAGGAGAGATTGATGAGCCCTGCGGCTCCCCTGCCAAGGATCCTCGTCATCGGAACCGGTGACACCAAATGCGATGAGCTGCAATTCATGGCGTCCGTCATCGCCGAAGCCGGCGGCCACCCCGTCATGGTCGATGTCAGCATTCTCGGCGACCCGCCCTACGTTCCCGATTATTCCAAGCACGACATCGCCAAGGCCGCCGCCACCTCGATTGCGGCGATTGCCGAAAGCGGCGATGAAAACAGCGCCATGGCGGCCATGGCCAGAGGTGCGGCGGCGCTGACGCTGCGGCTCTACAGGGACGGGCTCGTCGATGGCATCATCGTGCTCGGCGGCTCGATGGGCACGGATCTGGCCCTCGACGTCGCCGCCGTCCTGCCGCTCGGCGTTCCGAAATTTGTGGTTTCGACCATCGCCTATTCGCATCTGATCCCGCCCGAGCGCATTGCACCCGACCTGATGATGATCCTGTGGGCCGGCGGCCTTTACGGCCTCAACAGCATTTGCCGCTCGGTGCTGTCGCAGGCCTGCGGAGCCGTCGTCGGCGCGGCAAAGCACGGAACCAAACCGGATCGCACCCGCCCGCTGATCGGCATGACCTCGCTCGGCTCCTCCTGCCTGAAATATATGAAGCACCTGCGGCCCGAACTGGAAAAGCGCGGTTACGACCTCGCCGTCTTCCACTCGACTGGCATGGGCGGCCGCGCGTTCGAAGCCATCGCCGCCGAGGCCGGCTTTGCCGCTGTCTTCGATTTCTGCATCCAGGAGGTCAGCAATCATCATTACGGCACGGTGGTGACATCGGGGCCGGACAGGCTCGAAAATGCAGGACGGGCCGGCATTCCGCAGATCGTTGCGCCCGGCGCCGTCGACATGGTCGATCTCCAGGCCTGGCAGAGGCTGCCGGATATCTTCGCCGATCGCCCCTACCATGCCCATAACCGGCTGATCGGATCGGTGACGACCTCGCCGGATGGGCGGCGGGAAGTGGCGCGCGTGATCGGCCGGAAACTGGCGCGGGCCGAGGCCAGGGTCGCCTTCCTGCTGCCGACCGAAGGGCTGCAGGAATGGGACAAGCCAGACGAGCCGCTGCACGATCCGGAAGGCCTTGCCGCCTTCCTCGACGAGATGCGCAGCGCCATCCCGCCATTCGTCTCGTTCCAGGAAGTCGACGCGCATATCAATTCCCCATCCTTTTCGGCCGCAGCCCTTGCCGTTTTCGACAGCTGGGTGACCGAGGGCATCATTCCGGAAGGAAGGCCATGACGAGCGAACGCGCCCTCATCCTCGATTTCGGCGGCGTGGTCACCCGCACCCTGTTCGAGACACATGACATCACCGAGCGCACGCTCGGCCTTCCCCCAGGCTCGCTCACCTGGCTTGGGCCGTTTGACACCGCGACCGACCCGCTCTGGGTGGCGATGCAGAACCGCGAGATCACCGAACGTGATTACTGGCTGACGCGCGCCGGCGAGATCGGCCGGATGGTCGGCGAGAACTGGGCCGACATGCAGACCTTCGTGCGCCGCGCCCGCGGCGCCGAACCCGAACTGGTGCTGCGGCCGGAGGCGCGCGACGCCATCCTGCGGGCCAAGCAAGGGGGGTTGAAGCTCGCGATCCTGTCGAACGAACTCGATCTCTTCTACGGCGTCGAATTCCGCAAACGCTTCCCGCTGATCGACCTCTTCGACGTCATCGTCGATGCCACCTACACCAAGATCCTGAAGCCCGATCTACGCGCCTATGAGCAGGTGCTGTCCGAACTCGGCCTGCCGCGCGAAGCCTGCGTTTTCGTCGACGACCAGAAGAAGAACATCGAGGGCGCCGAAGCCGTCGGATTGCCGCATGTGCATTTCGACGTCACCCGCCCTGCCGAAAGCTATGCCCGCGCCCTTGCGATGCTGGGCCTCTGAACGAGAGGAATTGAGATGCGTGAAACCAACTTCATAATCGAAAACAACGCTCGCCACCTGTGGCACCCGATGGCCCATCCGGCCGAAATGCAGGCCCAACCGCCGCGCATCATCAATGCGGGCGAAGGCGTCGAGATCGTCGACATCCACGGCAAGAAGGTGCTGGATGCCGTCGGCGGTCTCTGGAACGTCAATCTCGGCTATTCCTGCGAGCCGGTGAAAAAGGCGATCCGCGACCAGCTCGACGAACTGCCCTATTATTCGACATTCCGCGGCACGACCAATTCACCGCTGATCGAGCTCTCCTACGAGCTTGCGGAATGGTTCAGGCCGGACGGATTGAGCCGCTCCTTTTTCACCTCGGGCGGCTCGGATTCGGTCGAGACCTGCCTGCGGCTGGCCCGGCAATATCACAAGATCAACGGGCAGCCGGAGCGCACCAAATTCGTCGCGCTGAAGAAGGGCTATCACGGCACGCATTTCGGCGGCGCATCCGTCAACGGCAACCAGAACTTCCGCCGCAATTACGAACCGCTGCTTCCGGGCGTCTTCCACCTGCCGGCGCCCTTTTCCTATCGCAACCCGTTTAACACCACCGATGGTGCGGAAATCGCCGCCGCGATCGGCCGGCTCTTCGAAGACGAGATCGCATTCCAGGGGGCGGACACTATCGCCGCCCTGATCGTCGAACCGGTGCTGGGGGCCGGCGGTGTCATCGTCCCGCACGAAACCTTCCTGCCGCTGATGCGCGAGATCTGCGACCACCACGGCATCCTGCTGATCGCCGATGAAGTCATCACCGCTTTCGGGCGCACCGGCGCCTGGACGGGCTCGCGTCTCTGGGGTGTCAAGCCGGATCTGATGTCGACCGCCAAGGCGATTACCAACGGCTATTTCCCCTTCGGCGCCGTCATGATCTCCGACAAGGTGGCGGAGGTCTTCGAAGGCAGCAAGGGCGCATTCGGCAGCATCGGCCACGGCTACACCTATTCCGGCCACCCGGCCGGCGCGGCGGCCGCGCTGGCGACGCTCAAGGAGACGAAGCGGCTGAACGTCCCCGACAATGCAGCCGTCCGCGGAGAGGAACTCATCGCCGGTCTCAGGAAGCTGCAGGACAGGCATGAACTGATCGGCGACGTGCGCGGCAAGGGCCTGATGTGCGCGCTCGAACTCGTCAGCGACCGGAAGAAGAAGAGCGCCGCATCGAAGGATGTGATGCAGAAGGTACAGGATATCGCCTATGAGGCCGGCGCGCTGGTGCGCACCTCCGGCGCCAATGTCATCATGTCGCCGCCGCTGATTGTCACGGCGGACGATGTGCAGCGGATCCTGACGGCGCTCGACGCCGGCCTTGCCGCCGCGAGGAGCTGATCATGTCCGGCAACGCAGCTCTCATCGCCCGGCGTGAGCGCCTTCTCGGCCGCAACATGTCGCTCTTTTATAACGATCCGGTGCATCTGGTGCGCGGCGAAGGCGTCTGGCTCTGGGATGCCGACGGCCGGCGATATCTCGATTGCTACAACAATGTGCCGCATGTCGGCCATTGCCATCCGCGCGTGGTCGAAGCGATCACCCGCCAGGCTTCGACGCTGAACACCCACACCCGCTACCTGCACGAAGGCATCCTCGATTATGTCGAACGCCTGACCGCAACCTTCGACAGCAGCCTGGACGCCGCGATCCTCACCTGCACCGGCAGCGAGGCGAACGACGTGGCGCTGCGCATGGCCCAGGCCGTCACTGGCAAGACCGGCGTCATCGCCACCAACCACACCTATCACGGCAACACGGCGGCCGTATCGCAGCTCTCGACCCGCATGCCGCCGGTCGGCGGCTTCGGCGGCCATGTCCGCCATGTGCCGGCGCCCGACAGCTACCGCCCGCTCGGCGGCGAAGGCGGCGAAGCCTTTGCCTCAGCCTTCGCGGCCGAGGTCGAGGCGGCGATCGCCTCGCTGCAGGAAAGCCCGCACGGTTTTTCCGCGCTGATCATCGACCCGTTCTTCGCCAATGAAGGCTTTCCGGATCTGCCGCCGAGCTTTCTCGACAAGACGGTCGCGGCCGTGCGCAAGGCCGGCGGCCTCGTCATCACCGACGAGGTGCAGCCCGGTTTCGGCCGCACCGGCTCCGATATGTGGGGCCACCAACGCGCCGGCATCGTTCCTGATATCGTGACGCTCGGCAAACCGATGGCAAACGGCCATCCGGTGGGCGGCGTCGTTGCCAATGCCGAGGTGCTGAACGCCTTCCGCAAGGCCTTCCGCTACTTCAACACCTTCGGCGGCAACCCCGTTTCCTGCGCCGCCGCCATGGCGGTTCTCGACGTGATCGAGGAGGAGAAGCTGATCGAGAACGCCCGCAATGTCGGCGAATACACCCGTGACGCCTTCAAGCGGCTGGCGCAGAAACATCCGATTATCGGCGACGTGCGCGGCAGCGGCCTCTTCATGGGCATGGAATTCGTGCTGGACCGGGCGACGAAGGAGCCGGCTGTCGCCGAGGCAAGCCGGATCGTCAATGAAATGCGTGAGCGCGGCGTGCTGATGGGCAAGATCGGCATCCATCAATGCGCCACCAAGATCCGCCCGCCGATGCCCTTCTCCCGGGAAAATGCCGATCTGATGTTGTCGGTCTTCGACGACGTGCTGTCGGGCCTGTGAGGCTGAGATGGCCGATCAATTGCCGCAGACCATTCGGGACGCCTTGCAGGAACGCGCGCGGGAAGCGCTCGAACATTGGGCGTCCCTGGCGGACGAACCGGTTCTCTTGAAATACCGGGAGAATGCCGTCTTCCGCATCACCCTGGCCGACGGGCAATCGGCCGCCCTGCGGCTACATCGGCCGGGCTATCACGACGAAACCAGCCTGCACTCGGAACTCGCCTTTATGGCGGTGCTGCGGAACGGCGGCCTCGACGTGCCGAGCCCCGTACCAACAGGCGATGGGCGCAACCTTGTCCGCCTGCCGGCTAACCGAAAATTTCCCGAGCATCATGCCGATGTCGTCAGCTGGATCGACGGCGCGGCCCTCGGGCAGACCGGCACGCCGCTGTCGCAATCGGCGAAAACCCAAGCGGATATCTTCTTCCGCATCGGCCATGCGATGGCGACCCTGCATGATCTCGCCGATGCATGGACGCCGCCGCCAGGGTTCCGCCGCCCCGCATGGGACGCCGAAGGCCTGCTTGGAGAAAGCCCCCTCTGGGGTCGCTTCTGGGATTGTCCGGGGCTTTCACGCGACGACGCCGCCGCGCTCTCGGCATTGTGCGGTGATTTGCGCCGCCAGCTTGCCGATGCGCAGCGAAACGGCCTCGACTATGGCCTGATCCATGCCGATCTGGTGCGCGAGAACATCTACCTGACGGGAGACGAAAACCAGGTCGCCTTCATCGATTTCGACGATGCCGGCTATGGTTTCCGTCTCTTCGACCTCGCCACGGCGCTGCTGAAGAACCGCCAGGAGCCCGCCTACCCTGCCATCGAGAATGCCTTGATCTCAGGCTATCGCAGCCGGCGCGGGCTTTCCGATGCAGCGCTGCAAAGCCTGCCTCTGTTCATGGTTCTGCGGAGCCTCACCTATATCGGTTGGCTTGCCGAACGGCCTGAAATCCCGGGCGCTACCGAACGCCTGTCGCGTTATGTCGGCGAAAGTCTGGAGCTCGCAAGAAAGCTCGATGCCAACGCTTGACATCTCCGGCAAATTTATTAACGTGTTAAGTAAATACGGATCGGGGAGGATCGATGCCGCATCTCACGATCGAATATTCGGCCAATCTCGACGGCCGCGCCGATATTGCCGCCCTCTGCCGGACGCTGCTGAAGACCGTGCTGGAGACAGGCCTTTTCGAGATCGGCGCGGTGCGCGTGCGTGCCCTTCGCGCCGATCACTATGCGATCGCCGATCAGCTTGCCGAGAACGCTTTCGTCGATCTGAACTTCCGCATCGGCAAGGGGCGAACGGCTGAGGAGAAGAAGCGCACGGGAGAAGCGATCTTTGCGGCGGCGACGGACGTGCTCGGTCCCCTCTTCGCTACGCCGCATTTCGCCCTGTCGCTGGAGATCCGCGAGATCGATGCGGAGCTGAGCTGGAAGAAGAACGCCATCCATCCGCGGCTGCGCGGCAAGTGACAAAACCCGCCGCGCGGGACGGGACAACATCAGGAAAATCGACGATGCCGACATTGCAGGAAAACATCGCAAAAGCCGAAACCTATCTTGCCCGCTTCAAGGAGCGCGGCGTCCTCAACCGCATCGGCGGCGAGGATATGGCAGGCGGTAACGGCGCCACCTTCGAGACCCTCTCGCCGGTCGATCTGAAGCCGCTCGCCACCGTCGCCCGCGGCACTGCCGCGGATATCGACCGGGCTGCCAGAGCCGCCAAATCAGCCTTTGGCGAATGGGCCGCCATGCCGGGTGATGCGCGCAAGAAGCTGCTGCATAAGATCGCCGACGCGATCGTCGCACGTGCCGAAGAGATCGCCTTCGTCGAATGCATGGATACCGGCCAGTCGCTGAAATTCATGGCCAAGGCCGCCTTGCGTGGTGCGGAGAATTTCCGCTTCTTCGCCGACCGCGCGCCGGAGGCCCGCGACGGCAAGGCGCTGCGCGCCGACGGCCAGGTGAACGTGACGACGCGCGTGCCGATCGGCCCGGTCGGCATCATCACGCCGTGGAACACGCCCTTCATGCTGTCGACCTGGAAGATCGCGCCGGCCCTTGCCGCCGGCTGCACCATCGTCCACAAGCCGGCCGAATTTTCGCCGCTGACGGCCCGCCTGCTCGTCGAAATCGCCGAAGAGGCCGGCCTGCCCAAGGGCGTGTGGAACCTCGTCAACGGCTTCGGCGAGGATGCCGGCAAGGCGCTGACCGAACATCCGCTGATCAAGGCGATCGGCTTCGTCGGCGAGAGCCGCACCGGCTCGATGATCATGAAGCAGGGCGCCGACACGCTGAAGCGCGTGCATTTCGAACTCGGCGGCAAGAACCCGGTCGTCGTCTTTGCCGATGCCGATCTCGAACGCGCGGCCGATGCCGCCGTCTTCATGATCTATTCGCTGAACGGCGAGCGCTGCACCTCGTCCTCGCGCCTGCTAGTCGAAGACAGCGTCTACGACAGGTTCACCGCGCTCGTCGCCGAAAAGGCGAGACGCATCAAGGTCGGCCATCCCCTCGATCCCGAGACGGTCATCGGTCCGCTGATCCACCCCGTGCACGAAAAGAAGGTGCTGGAATATATCGCGATCGGCCGCTCCGAAGGCGCGACACTGGCTGCCGGCGGCGAGAAGTTCGATGGCCCGGGCGGCGGCTGCTACGTCTCCCCCACCCTCTTTACCGGCGCCAACAACCGGATGCGCATCGCCCAGGAGGAAATCTTCGGGCCGGTACTGACGGCCATTCCCTTCAAAGACGAGGCCGATGCGCTGGCGCTTGCCAACGACGTCCAGTACGGCCTGACCGGCTATCTCTGGACCTCGGACGTCACCCGCGCCTTCCGCTTCACCGACCATCTCGATGCCGGGATGATCTGGGTGAACTCGGAAAACGTCCGCCACCTGCCGACGCCCTTCGGCGGCGTGAAGAATTCAGGCATCGGCCGCGACGGCGGCGACTGGTCCTTCGATTTCTATATGGAAACCAAGAACGTCGCCTTCGCCACCAAGCCGCACGCCATCCAGAAACTCGGCGGCTGAGCCGCCAATAGATAAGTACGCATAAGAGGAGGAACCCATGCCCCTGCCGACACCCAATCTCTATCCGCCCTTCAACATCGTGCGTCTCAGCCATGTCGAACTAGGCGTCACCGACCTCGCCAAGTCCCGCGCCTTCTATGTCGATACGCTCGGCCTGCAGGTGACGGACGAGACCGCCGATACGATCTACCTCAGGGCAATGGAGGAACGCGGCCATCACTGCATCGTGCTGAAGAAATCCGCCAAGGCCGAAGCCCGCGATCTCGGCTTCAAGGTCTTCGGCGAGGAGGATCTCGACAAGGCCGCCCATTTCTTCAAGGACAAGGGCCTGCCGGTCGAATGGCTCGAGCGCCCCTATCAGGCGCGCACCTTCCGCACCCGCGATCCGCACGGCATTCCGCTCGAATTCTATTCGAAGATGGACCGCCTTCCGCCGATCCATCAGAAATATGCGCTCTACAAGGGCGTCAAGCCGCTGCGCATCGATCACTTCAACTGCTTCTCGCCGAATGTCGACGAAAGCGTGGCCTTCTATAACGAACTCGGCTTCCGCGTCACCGAATATACCGAGGATGCCGAGACCGGCCGTCTCTGGGCCGCCTGGACGCATCGCAAGGGCGGCGTGCACGACATCGCCTTCACCAACGGCCGCGGCCCGCGTCTGCACCACACCGCCTTCTGGGTCCCGACGCCGCTCAACATCATCGACCTGCTCGACCTGATGGCGACCACCGGCTGGGTCGCTAACATCGAGCGCGGCCCCGGCCGCCACGGCATCTCCAACGCCTTCTTCCTCTATATCCTCGATCCCGACGGCCACCGCATCGAGATCTACTGCTCGGACTATCAGACGGTCGATCCCGATCTTGAGCCGATCAAGTGGGATCTCAAGGATCCGCAGCGCCAGACGCTCTGGGGCGCGCCGGCTCCCAAATCCTGGTTTGAACATGGCAGCCTGTTTGCCGGCGCCGAGGTGGTCGAGCCCGACTTGAAGGCACAGCCGATCATCGCGCCTTAGAGCCACTGCTGTCCGATTCAACGAGTGGCCGCCCCTCACCTTAACTTGCCGGGTCGAGCCACGCGTCTCGACCCGTCCTTCGGACCCCCGTTTCGACGGGGAGAGGGGACGTGCCCCGCGAGACTTCGGTGAGGGACGGAGAGGTTGCGGCGTGTCCCTTCGCCCCGCAAGCGAGGAGAAGGTGGCGGCAGCCGGATGAGGGGCAATTGTCCGAGATCGGGTATCCGAGGGCAATTCCCGCAAAGAGGAGACAGTCATGCAATTGAAGGACGCAACATTGTTCCGCCAGGCGGCCTTGGTCGGCGGCGCGTGGATCGAGGCCGGGGTGGATGGCATTGCCGTCGACAATCCCGCCACCGGCGAGATCCTCGGCCGCGTTCCCAATCTCGGGGCTGCCGAAACGAAGGCGGCGATTGCTGCAGCCGAGGTTGCGCAGAAAGAGTGGGCGGCGCGCACCGCCAAGGAGCGCGCGGTGATCCTGCGGCGCTGGTTCGAACTGATGATGGACAATCAGGACGATCTCGGCCGCATCCTGACGGCAGAACAAGGCAAGCCGCTCGCCGAGGCCAAGGGCGAGATCGCCTATGGCGCAAGCTTCATCGAATGGTTTGCCGAGGAGGCCCGGCGCCTCTATGGCGACATCGTGCCCGGCCACCAGAAGGACAAGCGCATCCTGGTGATGAAACAGCCGATCGGCGTCGTCGCCGCCATCACCCCGTGGAATTTCCCCAATGCGATGATCACCCGCAAGGCCGGACCGGCCTTTGCCGCCGGCTGCGCCATGGTGCTGAAGCCGGCCTCGCAGACGCCGTTTTCGGCGATCGCCATTGCCATCCTGGCCGAACGCGCCGGCTTCCCCAAGGGCCTGTTCAGCGTGCTCACCGGTTCGGCACGCGCGATCGGCGGCGAGATGACCGCAAGCCCGATCGTGCGCAAGCTGACCTTCACCGGCTCGACCGAAGTCGGCGCCGAGCTTTACAAGCAGAGCGCCCCGACCATCAAGAAGCTCGGGCTGGAGCTTGGCGGCAATGCCCCCTTCATCGTCTTCGACGATGCCGATCTCGATGCGGCGGTCGAAGGCGCGCTGATCGCCAAGTTCCGCAACAACGGCCAGACCTGTGTGTGCGCCAACCGGCTCTATGTGCAGGAGGGCGTCTATGACGCCTTTGCCGAGAAGCTCTCCAAGGCGGTCGGCGCATTGAAAACAGGCAACGGTTTCGACGAGGGCATCAATCTCGGCCCGCTGATCGACGAGTCTGCCCTTGCCAAGGTCGAGGAGCATGTCGCCGATGCGCTGTCGAAGGGCGGCCGGGTCGTTGCCGGCGGCCGTCGCCACCGGCTCGGCGGACGCTTCTATGAGGCGACGGTGCTCGCCGACGTCACTCCTGCCATGGCTGTCGCCAAGGAAGAGACCTTCGGGCCGGTGGCGCCGCTCTTCCGCTTCAAGGACGAGGCCGATGTCATCGCCCAGGCCAATGACACCGAGTTCGGCCTTGCCTCCTATTTCTACGCCAAGGACCTTGCCCGCGTCTTCCGGGTGGCCGAGGCGCTGGAATACGGCATGGTCGGCGTCAACACCGGGCTGATCTCGACGGCCGAAGCCCCCTTCGGCGGCGTCAAGCTTTCCGGCCTTGGCCGCGAGGGCTCGAAATACGGCATCGAGGAATTCACCGAAATCAAATATGTCTGCCTCGGCGGCATCGCCTGAGGCTTAGGAGCACCCTATGACACATCCGCGCTTTGCCACCTTCTTTGCCGATGGACGGAGCCGCTATGGTCTCGTGGGCAACCAGGGGATCGTCGATCTGTCGGAGCGCTATGGCTCATCCTGGCCGACGCTGCGTGAGGTCGTCGCGGACGCCGCTTTCGACCGGTTGCTCGACAAGGCCAGCGGCTTTGCCCCCGACTTCTTCTTCGACCAGATCACCTATGAGATCCCTGTTCCGGCACCCGAGAAGATCATCTGCGTCGGGGTCAACTTCCCCGACCGCAACGAGGAATACAAGGACGGTCAGGCCGCGCCTTCCAACCCGTCGCTGTTCATCCGTTTCCCGCGCTCCTTTACCGGCCATGACCAGCCTTTGATCCGGCCGCCGGAAAGCCCGCAGCTCGACTATGAGGGCGAGATCGTCATCGTCATCGGCAAGGGCGGCCGGCGGATCGCCGAAGCCGACGCCCTTTCCCACATCGCGGCTCTGTCGCTGTGCAACGAAGGTACGATCCGCGACTGGGTGCGGCATGCCAAGTTCAACGTCACCCAGGGCAAGAACTTCGACCGCACCGGCGCGATTGGTCCGTGGCTCGTGCCCTATCGGGATGAAAGCCAGCTTGCCGATATCAGGCTCGAAACCCGCGTCAACGGCGAGGTGCGCCAGAGCGACCGCACCAGCCGGATGATCTTCTCCTTCCGCAAGATCGTCAATTACATCTCCACCTTCACCACGCTCGTTCCCGGCGACGTCATCGTCACCGGCACGCCGACGGGCGCCGGCGCCCGCTTCGATCCGCCGATCTGGCTGAAATCAGGCGATGTCGTCGAAGTCGAGGCCGATGGCCTCGGCATCCTGAGAAACACGATCGCCGACGAGGTGTGAGATGCTGACGTCAAACGACATCGAACAGGCTGCGCTGAACCTTGACGAGGCAGAGCGGACGCGTGTCCAGACCGGACTCCTATCGTTGAAGCATCCTGAAATGACGATGGACGATGCCTATGCAGTCCAGAGCGCCTGGGTGAAGAAGAAGATCGCGCGCGGCCGCAAGCCGATCGGCTGGAAGATCGGGCTAACGTCGAAGGCGATGCAATATGCGCTCAATATCGACATTCCCGATTCCGGCGTGCTCTTCGACGATATGATGTTCGAGGACGGCGCCACCGTCCCGGCCGATCGCTTCATCCAGCCGCGCATCGAGGCCGAGATCGCCTTCGTGATGAAGGCGCCGCTGAAAGGCCCGGGCATCTCGATTTTCGATGTGCTCAACGCCACCGACTATGTGACGCCGGCGCTCGAAATCCTCGACACCCGCATCCTGCGCGTCGATCCCGAGACGAAGAAGGCGCGCACCATCGTCGACACCATCTCAGACAATGCCGCCAATGCCGGCATCGTCACCGGCGGCCGCGCCGTGCGGCCCGATGAGATCGACATGCGCTGGATGGGTGTGATCGTCAGCCGCAATGCCGAGGTCGAGGAAACCGGCCTCGGGGCCGGCGTCTTGAACCAGCCTGCCCGCGGCGTCGCCTGGCTTGCCAACCGGCTGGCGCACTATGGCGATGGCATCGAGGCTGGACAGATCGTGCTGGCTGGTTCATTCATCCGTCCGATCGAGGCGCGGCACGGCGACACCATTCATGCCGATTTCGGCCCGTACGGCTCGGTCGGTCTCTATTTTGCATGAAGGAGTGAAACATGCCGGCGCCCAGGAACCTCTTCAAGCAGGCCCTGAAAGAGGGGCGGGCGCAGATCGGCCTCTGGCAGGCGCTCGCCAGCCCCTATACGGTCGAAATCTGCGCCGGCGCCGGTTACGACTGGCTGCTGCTCGATGCCGAACATGCGCCGAACGACGTGCCGCTGCTCGCCTCGCAGCTACAGGCCATGAAGGGATCGGCAAGCCATGCGGTGATCCGCCCGCCGGTCGGCGAGACCTGGATCATCAAGCAGATGCTCGATATCGGCGCGCAGACGCTCCTCATTCCGATGGTCGACAGCAAGGAGATGGCGGAAGCCATGGTCCGCGCCGTGCGTTATCCCCCGCAGGGCGTGCGCGGCGTCGGCGCGGCTCTCGCCCGCGCTTCCGATTTCAACCGCATTCCCGACTATCTCCAGACCGCCAATGACGAGATCTGCCTGCTGCTGCAGGTCGAAAGCCGGGCGGGGCTCGCAGCCCTCGATGCGATCGCGACGACCGAGGGCGTCGACGGCGTCTTCATCGGCCCGTCCGATCTCGCCGCCGACATGGGCTACCTCGGCAGGCCGGGAGCGCCCGAAGTGCAGGCGGAAGTCGAAAAGGCGCTTGCCCGGATCCAGTCGCATGGCAAGGCCGCCGGCATCCTGATCGGCGATCTCGCCCTCTCCAAGCGTTATCTCGAACTCGGCGCCACCTTCGTCGCGATCGGCAACGACGTCATGCTGCTTGCCAATGCCACCGCCAAGCTGCTCGAGGACTTCCACAAGGCCGAACCGGCCAGGCCCGCGGGCGACGTGAAGGTCTACTGACCTTTCCCGTATCGTTTTTGCACGCTCAGTCAAAACGGACTGCACAGCTGGACAGGACGCCTCCCGGCCTTTCGACCATGATGATCGAAAGATCCAGGAGGAAGAGATATGCGTTTCAGCAACAAGACGGCGCTGATCACCGGCGGCGGCACGGGCATAGGCGCTGCCGTCGCCCGGCGCATCCGGCAGGAAGGCGGCAACGTCGTGCTCGTCGGACGGCGCCCCGCGCCGCTTCGCGCCGTCGCCGATGAGATCGGCGCCACCGTTATTACCGCCGATGCGGCCGATGGCGCTGCGATGCGGGCCGCGCTCGAAACTGTTGTCGAGACATTCGGTGGGCTCGATGTGCTGATCGCCAATGCCGGCGGCCACGGCGTCGGGCCGACGATCAGCATGTCCGATGAGACCTGGGATCTTGCCACCCGGCTCAACCTCAACACCGCCTTTGTCAGCGCCCGCGAATCCCTGCCGCATCTGATCCGCAGCAAGGGCAA
This sequence comes from Rhizobium sp. R634, assembly GCF_002211305.1. Classification (GTDB taxonomy): domain Bacteria; phylum Pseudomonadota; class Alphaproteobacteria; order Rhizobiales; family Rhizobiaceae; genus Rhizobium. The sequence continues at coordinate 587,122 of NZ_LOKW01000001.1, forward strand.
TATCGTCGTTCTCGCCTCGATCGCCGGGCTGTTCGCCGGGCCGGATGCGGCGGGTTACGTCACCATGAAACATGGCTGCATCGGCCTTGCGAAGTCATTGGCACGCGACTACGGCCGCAAGGGCATACGCACCAACACGGTCTGCCCGGGATGGGTGACGACTGACATGGCCGACGAGCAGATGCAGGTGATCGTCGAGAAGTTCAAGCTGAAAAGCATCGAAGAGGCCTATGCGCTCGTCACCAAGGACGTGCCGCTCGGCCGCCCGGCGAGCGCCGAGGATGTCGCCAACGCCGTCTGCTTCCTGGCCTCGCCGGAGGCTTCGATGATCAACGGCGCGATCCTGACCGTGGACGGCGGCGCCGGCACGGTCGACCTGCCGACGCTCGCTTTCGCAGAATGACAGGAGGAGAGTACGATGAACGAAAATCCGAAGGATTGGAAAACCTACGACGAATTCGCCTATGGCATCGACACCAACCGCCTGCCGGCGAGCGACGCGCTGGCCGGTTCTTCCTACAGGATCGGTTTCGATGACGGCCGTCTGCTCGACCTTGCCATCGGCAAAGGCGAGGCCGAATGGTCGGACGGCAAGGAAGGCGCCACCGACAAGGCTGAGGTGATCGAGGTCGCGCCGAACACCTATTTCATCGAGATCGTCTTCGCCGGCCGCCCGCGGGAGGCCGAAACGCTGATCGTCAACGTGGGGAGTCGCCGAGCGCTTTCGATCTATTCGATCGTCCGCGATGCCAAGGATGCCGCCGGCGAACCGCAGGTGGCGCACATCTTCCGGCCTGGGATCATCGAGAGCGGCGTTGCGAGCGGGCCGGAGCCGGCGGAAAGCCGCGATCTCATCGGGCTCAGGGCGCATTTCACCTACAGCCCCAACCATGTCTACGAACACACCTACCTCTCCTCGCAGCGCTATGCCTGGCAATGCCTTGTCGGCGTGCAGCGCGGCCATGGCGACGTCGATCTGACGACCACCTACAAGTTCGACGAGAACCAATACGTCTTCACCTTCCGGGAGTTCAAAATCCCGGTCGCCTCAACCTTCTTCTACAATTTCGACGACATGCGCTCGACCGGCAAATTCCTCGGCATCACCGGCGACGGACGCATCCAGAACAGCCCGGCTGGCGCCTTCATCCGCAAGGCTTCGATGACCTATTACCTGCCGGGCCAGGAACCGGTGTGAGGACAAGACAATGAAAAGAGCTTTCGACATCGTGAAGGCGCATTACGACGCCAACGACCGCCGCGATATGGACGGCATGCTGGCCGACATCGCATCCGACTGCCGCTGGACCGAAATGGACGGCTTTCCCTGCGCCGGCACCTATGTCGGTCCGCAGGAAGTCTTCAGACACGTCTTCCAGGCGCTCGGCGAAACATTCGATGGCTATACATTCAAGCTGGAGCGCCTCCTCGATGCAGGCGACGACGTCATCGCCATCGGTGACTATAGCGGCACCCACCGGCAGACCGGCAAATCCTTCAAGGCCCGCGTCGTTCATGCCTGGCGCGTGGCGGACGGCAAGATCCGGCGCTTCGAGCAGTTCACCGATACGCTGCGCGTCGCGGAATCGATGCGATAAAATCCGCGTGGCCCGGGGCAAAGCCGGGCCGCCTCAGGAAAGCGCGGCCTTGCGCCATTGCGACGGCGAAACAGCGTAGCGGGCGCGGAACGCCCGCGAAAAATGCGCGCTGGAGGAAAAGCCGAGCGCAAAGGCGATACCGGATATTTCACCGCTATGGCCGCCGGCCTCGCGCAGCTTTGCCGCAGCCAGCTGCAGCCGCAGGTCCCAGATATAATCCGACGGCGTCAGCCGCTCGGCCTCGAATGCGCGATAGACGTAGCGCACCGAACAGCCCATGCGCCGTGCGATCATGGCGACGGTGAGATCCGGCCGCGCGATATTGCCGGCGATGAACGCCTTGATGCGGGCCAGCAAGAGATCGAGGGGATCGGCGACCAGCCGCTGCGGCCGCCCCTCGCCGATCATGGTGCGGACGAGATCGATCATCGTCTGGCCGACGCTCGAACGCCGCGCCTCGTCGAGATGGCCGATTTCCTGCATGGTCGATTCCATCAGCGACAGCAGAATGCCGCACATGCCGTCCTGCCCGGCATGTGCGGTGAAGGGTGCTGCCAGCCGCTCGACCGCGGCCTGCGGCAGCGCCTGCCGCGGCATTTGCAGCAGCAGCTGGCGGACCGGCGTGCTGTTGGTCAGAACATAGGGCCGGCGCGGGTCGTAGATGACGAGCGCATTGGCGGCAACCGGCGCCTGCACGCCGCTTTGTCCGATCGAGGCGCTGCCCTCTGTCTGCAGGATCAGCTTGATCGCATCGGGATCCTCAGGCCCGGCCGTCACCCGTTCGCCGAAGACGACATGCCGGTCGGCTTCCAGCCGCGTCAGCCGGCATGCTCCGAGCATAGCCGAGAGCATCGCGCTCTTTTCCTCGTCGGCGCCACCGAAATCGAGCCTGACATTGCCGAACAGCGTGCGGGCAAGCCCTGCGAATTCCCGGCCCCGAGCCGTCTCGACATGGCGGTGATCGGCGGCAAAACGCATGACGGTCTCCTCGTCTCAGCTCGCCAGATAGGCGCCATGAAGAATGTCCGGCTGCGCTTTCAGCGTGGCGGCGGGGCCGTCGAAGACGAGGCGGCCGCGCTCCAGCACCAGAGCCTTGTCGGCAAGATCCAGCGCGAGATTGGCGAATTGCTCGATCAGCAGCACGCCGATGCCGCCGGCGGCGGCAATCTTCAGCGCTTCGGCCAGACGCTTGACCACGGCAGGCGCGAGGCCGAGCGAAAGCTCATCGACGATCATGAAGCGTGGCTTCGCGACGAAAGCCTGGGCCATCGCCACCATCTGCTTCTGGCCGCCGGAAAGATCCGATGCCGATTGGCGCCGGCGCTCGGCAAGCTCGGGGAAGATCTCATAGGCGCGCTCCAGCCCTTTCCGTCGCGCAACCGCCGACGGATCGAACGCGGCGACGAGGATATTGTCCTCCACGGACAGTTGCCCCAGCACGCGATGCCCCTCGGGAACGAGCGCAAGGCCCGCGCGGCGGATGCGGTCGGGTGCAAATCCTTCGAGCGCGATGTCTCCCAGGCGCACCGCGCCGCCGCGCGGCAGAACGCCCGCCATGGCCATGACCGTGCTCGACTTGCCCGCCCCATTGGCGCCGAGCAGGGTCGTCACCTTGCCGGCCGCGACCGAAAAGGAGATATCGTGGATGACGCGTTTGCCGCCACGTTCGACGACGAGGTTTTCGACGCGGACCTCGGAAATCCCGCTCATCTCAGAACTCCCCCAGATAGGCGCGCCGCACGTTCGGATCGGCAAGCACGGCCTGCGTCGGGCCGAGCGCCAGCAGCTTGCCGTAGTCGAGCACCATGGTTTGGCTGCACATGGATCTGATGAGCTCGACGTCGTGATCGATGACCAGAACCTGCGCGCGGAATTCGGCCGGAATGCGCAGTACCAGTTCGCGGAACACCTTTCCCTCCTCCTCGGTCAGTCCGGCGGCCGGTTCGTCCAGCAGGATGAGCTTCGGCTTGCCGACGACGCATTTCGCCAGCTCGACCAGACGGCGCTGGAAAAGATTGAGCGATTGGCCCAGCCGGTCGGCAACCGCGGTCAGGCCAACGAAGGAGAGCGCCTCATCCACCGCTTCGGAGCGATGCGCCGCGCCGACGACATGATCGGCGATCGCCGCGATGTTGCCGGCTACGGTCAGGTCTTCGACGACCTGCTCGGTCTGGAACGAGCGGCGCAGGCCGGCGCGCACGCGCTGGAGCGGCGACATCGGCAACAGCGCCTCAGCGCCGAGCGACACCGTTCCCTGAACCGGTCGAACGAAGCCGGAAAGCACGTTGAGCAGCGTCGTCTTGCCGGCGCCGTTAGGGCCGATCAGCCCTGCGACCGGCGCCGTCAGCACAGCGCTGAGCTCATTGATCGGCCTCACACCGCCGAACTGGACGACGAGATTGTTGATGGTAATCATCGTCCCCTCCCTCTCGATAGGCCGCCGTTCAGACGGGCGATCAATGCCGCGATCTGCCCGGCAATGCCGGCCGGCGCCGTCGCCAGCGCATGAAACAGCGCTATGCCGAAAATGCCGATCGTCACATAACCGTCGATGCCGAGATCGGTGAGCAGCGCCGGCACCGCGCGCAAGAGAAGCCCAGCGATCAGCGCCCCGTACCAGTTGAAGACGCCGCCGACGATGGCGAGCGCGAAGAGGTTGAGGCTCTCGAATGCACCGAAGGCGCGCCCGTCGAGCTGGCCGACATTGCCGGCCAGCAGCCCGCCAGCAAGGCCGGCGAGCAGGCCGCTGAGCGCAAAGGCCCAGGCCTTGTAGACCAGCACGTTGACGCCGCTCGCGACCGCGACGGTCTCGCCCTTGCGGATCAGCGCCCAGGCCCTGCCGGGACGCGCAAGCTTGTGCCATTGCGCGATTAAAAGACCGATTGCCGCCGCCACGCAGACATAGAGGAAATAGGCAACCTCGCCGTCAGCCACCACGGGTCTTGCCAGCATCTCGCGCCCCGAACCGTCGGCCCGGCCGAGAAAACCGGGACCGCCATCGGGAAAACCCCAGGCGCTGATGACGATCTGGAAGGCGCCCGCGAGCATGAGGGTGACGAGCGCGAGATAAAGGCCGCGCAGCCTGAGCGCCGGCACACCGAAGGCGAGCCCGACCGCGGAGGCGACGATACCGCCGGCAAGCAGGCTTACTTCGAAGGGCGGGCGAAAGGCATGGCCGACGCGCAGCGTCACCCAGCCGCCGACGCCGACGAGGGCGAACTGGCAGAGCGAAACCAGGCCGAGCTGGCCGTAGAGAATGGCAAGGCCGGCCACCGACAATGACAGCGCGACGGCCGAGGTTGCCGCCGAAAGCCAGAAGGAATTGGCGAGAAAAGCGACCGCGGCTGCGAAGATCGCCATCGTCACGGGAACATGCAAAAGCTGCTTCGGCAGGCGCATCATCGACAGGCCTTCGGCGTTGGAGGCGATAGTTTGCGGCTGAACGCTCATCGGTCTTTCAACGCGGCCTTCGCCGTGCCTCCGAGGATCGTGACGGCGGCAAGCGCGATGATGAAGGGTGCGGCGGCGCGATAGGGCGATATCCAGGCAAGGGGCGTCAGCGCCGCCTCCGCAATGCCGATCAGGATGCCGGCGGCGGCCGTCTCCCAGAGCGAGCGCAACTGGCCGAGGATCGCTGCGGCAATGGCCGGGATGACCAGCAGCGTCAGGAAGGTGCCCTGCAGCCGCACGAGATCGGCAAGCAGCAGGCCGGCAAGGCCGGAGAAGATACCGGTGATAATCCAGGCGGCCGTCTCGGTATGGAGGACGCGCACGCCGAGCACGGCGCTGAGATCACGGTCGTTGGCCAGCGCGCGCATGTCGAGGCCAAGCCGCGTGCGGGAAAGCAGCAAGGTGATCGCGACGACAATGGCGACGGCAAGAAGAAGAGCGATGATACGGGTATAGGTCAGGCGCACGGCAAAGAGCGACACGAACATCTGGTCGGTCGGAAACTGCAGGCGGCGCGGAAGCTCGCCCCAGAGGACACCCATGACGGCGATCAGCACGAGCGCCGGCGCCAGCGTGCCGACGGCGCGCACGACCGTATCGCGATGCGACAGCATCGGCGCGAAGATCCGCCCGTAGAGAAAGCTGATCGCCGTCGAGACGGCAACGGCGGCAAGGATGGCGACGGCGAGCGGCATCTTCCACTCGAGCAGCTGCCAGGCGCAATGCGCGCCGATCGCGCCGAAGGCGCCGAAAGCGAAATTGAGAACGCCGGTCGCCCGAAACAGCACGACGAGGCCGACGCCCGACAAGGCATAGACGGCGCCGATCCCGAGCCCCGATATGATGAAAGGAAGAATGTTCATAAGCCGATCCTCTGGGACTTATCGTGCCCCGCGGGGGTGATGCCGCGGAGCACGATGGCAGACGCAGGCTCAGTTGAGACCGGCGGACTTTTCGAAGGCGCGGATGTCCTTCAACTCGGGATCCGGCGACGGAGCGCAGTCGGAGACGACTTTCCACTTGCCGCCTTCGCTGACCGCCATGCGCGTCGTCGAATTGGCGTTGTGGCGGGTCTGGCCCTCGCCGAAATACCAGGGGGCGCAGAAGATATCGCTCTTGAAGCTCTTGATCCCACGCACGGCCGCCGATGCGGTTTCGCGGTTGATGTTGGCGGGATCGAGCGTCATCAGCGCCGTTTCGGCGATCCTTGCCGCGAGATAGCCGGCCTGGGCGAAGGTATCGCGCGGATCGGATTTCTGGCCGTACTGATCCATGACGGCGAGCCAGTTCTGATTGTCGGGCGTCGTCGCTTCGAGATCGTTGAACTCCATGTTGACGATGAAATTGCCGTCCCAGCCGGCGCCGATCGTGCCGGGCACGGAGAGATCATAGGCAGAGGCAGCGCTCAGGAACTTGATGCTCTGGTTCAGCCCCTGCTCCTCGGCGGCGGTCAGCAGCGGCACCGTCACGCCCTTGGGCAGGCCGAGGATGATCACGTCGGGCTTGGAAGCCGCCGCCTGCAGGATGGTCGATGTGGAATCGGCGGTGCCGGGGTCCATCAGGATCGTCTCGGCCGTCAGGCCCTTCTCCTTGGCGAGCTGGATGATTCCGTCGCAGGACCATGTGCCGACGTTCGGGATGTTCGGACCGATGCAGACCACCGACTTCGCCTTCAGATGATCGAGCGCATAGCCCATGGCGCCGAGCATCGAGACGCGCGGACCGGCATTGGTGGGCGCGTAATTTGCCGCGAAGAAGCATTCGCGGGGAACGCCGACGCCGGCGACGACGAGAATGCCTGATTTCTTGTAGAAATCGGCATTGGCGCCGCATTCGACGAAGCTCGAATTGCCGACCATCAGCACGGCCTTCTCGTCATTGACGAGTTTGGCCGCGAGCTGCGCGGCGGTCTCGGGATTCCACTGGTCGTCCTCGACCAGATATTCGACCGGCCGTCCCTTGATGCCGCCATTGGCGTTCAGGCAGTCGAAATAGGCCTTTGCGGCCCGGGTTGAGTTCGAGAAATCGTCCGGTCCGGTCTTGCCGGTGATGGCGCCGATCACGATCGGTTCGCCGGTCGCCGGCTTGCCGCTATTGTCGCCGCAGGATGCGGCGGCATGGGCGCTGAACGCCGAAACGAGCGTCAGCAGCAGGCCGATTGCCAGCCCTTTTGGATTGATAGGCATTGTCTCCTCCAGTTGTTGCCCCGCTCCCCACGGGGTAGTGCGATGGGCGATGCCGGGCTCAGCCGGAAATCGCCTTTCCTGTCATGAATGCTGCGGCCTTTGCCGCGATCATCATCGTCGGCGCGTTGGTATTGCCCGAGACCAGCGTCGGCATCACCGAGGCGTCGCAGACGCGCAACCCCTCGACGCCGGGCACCTTGAGGTCGGGTCCGACGACGGCCATGCGATCGTCGGCGCGGCCCATGCGCGCCGTTCCCGCCGGATGAAACACAGTCTTGGCCGACTGCCTGATGTAATCGCGGAGCGCCTCCGGATCCTTTTCGACGCCGGGCTTCGGCAGCACGCGGCGCTTGACCAGCTTGGCAAGGGCCGGCGCATCGAGGATGCGGATCGCGGTCTCGACGCCGCGCACCAGGGTTTCGATATCGGCGGGATCGGAGAGCAGGTTGGCGTTGAAATCCGTCTGCTCCCTGGGATCGGCGCTCTTCAGCCTGATCCAGCCGCGCGACCGCGGCCTGAGATAACATGGCCCGATGCTGAGGCCATGGCCGGGCTCCGGTTCGCGGTCGACGAAACCGATCAGCACGGGCAACACATGGAACTGCACATCCGGCTGGCCGGTGCCTGCGGTATCGACGAAGCCGCCGCATTCGACGACATTGGACGACAGCAGCCCACGATGCGATGTCAGGTAACGCAGCATGTGGCCGGCGGCGCGCAGGCCCTTGTCATGGCCGAGGATCGAGATCGGTTCGTGCGTTTCGCCCTGCACCGGCACTTCGAGATGATCCTGATAGTTGGCGCCGACGCCCGGCAGGTCGGCGACGACCTTGATGCCGAGCGAGGAAAGATGCGCGCCGTCGCCGATACCGGACAATTGCAGGATCTTCGGCGTGGCGATGGCGCCCGATGTGAGCGCGATTTCGCGCGACGCCTTGAAAGTCGTGCCGTCGAGCAGTTCGACGCCGGCGGCCCTCTGACCCTCGAACAGGACGCGCGCCACCTTGCGCTCGGTCAGCACGGTGAGGTTCGGCCGCTTCTCCGCTTCGCGCAGGAAAGCCTGGGCCGAACTCCAGCGCCGGCCGCCATGGGTGGTGCTCTGATAGAAGCCGACACCGGCCTGATCGGCGCCGTTGAAATCGTCATTATGGGGAATGCCGATTTCGGTCGCCGCCTTGACGAACGCCTCGCTCAGCGGATGCCGGTGGCGCGGATCGGAGACGTGCAGGCCGCCCTTCTTGCCATGGAATTGGCCGTTCAGCCGCTCGTTGCTTTCCAGCGAGCGGAAGGCCGGGAGCACGTCGTCATAGGACCAGCCCTGGCAGCCCATCTGCGACCAGGTGTCGTAGTCGTTGCGATGGCCGCGAATATAGATCATCGCGTTGACCGAGCTGCCGCCGCCAAGCACATTGCCCTGCGGCACGATGCTCGGCCGGCCGTTCAGCCCTTTGTCGGGGTTCGATGCATAGGGATGGATATCGATCCCCTTGCCCAGCACCTTGAAGAAGGTGGCAGGGATATGGATCCACGGATCGGCGTCGCGGCGGCCGGACTCGATCAGGAGCACTTTGTGCGCCGGGTTTTCCGACAGGCGGTTGGCCAGCACGCAGCCCGAGGATCCGCCTCCGACGATGATGTAATCGTAAGTCGTCATGGCTCAGCTCAGCACCGTCTGGATCGTCGTGAATTCCTTCAGCCCTTCGGCGCCGAATTCGACGCCGATGCCGGATTGCTTGACGCCGCCGAAGGGCGCGTTCGGCTGGATCGCGCCGTGCTTGTTGATCCAGACCGAACCGCATTCAAGCTGCATCGCATAGCGCTTCGCCTTCTCGACATCGGCAGACCAGACCGAGCCGCCGAGGCCGGCCGGATTCTGGTTGGCACGGGCGATCACCTCGTCGAGATCGCTGTAGCGGATGATCGGCAAAGCCGGGCCGAACTGCTCCTCGTCGACCAGCCGGACGCCGTGGTCGACATCGGCGACGAGCGTGATCGGGTAGAAATAGCCGGGCCGGTCCAGCGGCGCGCCGCCGGTCAGGATGCGGCCGCCCTTTGCGCGCGCATCGTCGACGAGATCGCGCACCTTGTTGAACTGCAATTCGTTCTGCACCGGGCCGAGGATGCTTGCCTCGTCCAGGCCGTCGCCGATGGCGATATTGCCGGCATAGTCTGCAAGTGCGGTGCAGACCTCCTCATAGATGCTGTCATGCACGTAGAGGCGTTTCAGCGCCGCGCAGGTCTGGCCGTTGTTGATGAAGGCGCCCCAGAACAGGCCCTCGACGATGCTCTTCGGATCGACGTCGGGCAACACGATGCCGGCATCGTTGCCGCCGAGCTCCAGCGTCAGCCGCTTCAAGGTGGCCACCGCCGAGGCCATGATCTTCTTGCCGGTCTCGGTCGAGCCGGTGAAGGTCATCTTGGCAATGCCCGGATGGGCGGAAAGGGCGGCGCCGATGCTGTTTTCGCCGGTGATCACATTGACGACGCCGGCCGGCAGCACCTCGTTGATGATCTCGACGAGGCGAATGGTCGAAAGCGGCGTCAGGGGCGACGGCTTGATGACGACGGTATTGCCGGCGCGCACCGCCGGCATGATGTGCCAGCAGGCGATCATCACAGGCCAGTTCCACGGCGTGATCGAGCCGACGACGCCGATCGGCTTGCGGTGCAGCTCGACACGGCCCTCATTGTCGTCCTGCAGGATTTCGACCGGCAGATCGAGTTCGGCCGTATGCCGCGTCCAGGCGAGCGCGCCGCCGATTTCGAAGCGCGAGCCGAGACCGTTGAGCGGCTTTCCCTGTTCGCGGGTCAGGATCTGCGCCAGTTCTTCGGCATGCTCGCCGATCTTCTCCGCGATCGCCCGGCAGGCCGCTGCCCGCTCCTCGTTCGACGTCCGCGACCAGCCTTTGAAGGCTTCGGCGGCGGCGGCGACGGCCCTGTCGAGATCGGCCTCCTGGGCAAGCGGCATATAGCCGACGACTTCGCCGGTCGATGGGTTGGTGACCGGCGCATGATCGGTCGTGGCGACGATTTCGCCACTGATGAGCAGGGTAGACTGCTTCACGATATTCTCCTCCCGTGAGATCGAGGAGAACTATGACTTTCGCTGGAAAAGCCGTCTTGGGGAGAAACGCGCCGCGGCTTGGACGGAAGCGCAGATTGCGCTTCAGATCATCTTCTGCACCGGTTCGCCGGAACGAAGCAGCTCGCTCGGGGCGCAATCGAACAGCTCCTTGAAGCTGCGATTGAAATAGGAAATGTCGTTGAAGCCGGCGGAATAAGCGACCTCGGCGATGGTCGTCGCGTTGCGCTGCTCCTTCAACTGCTCGATCTTCTCGCGTGCGAAGCGCAGGCGCTTGTCGCGGATGACGGTGGTGCAGGTCATGCCCATGCAGTGGAAATCTTGCTGCAGCGTGCGGATCGATACACCGAGCCGCGTCGCCAGCCATTTTGCGTTGAGATCGCTGTCGGTCAGGTGTTTGTCGATCAGTATATCGACCATCTGCATGCGCCTGCCGGCGCTGTCATGCAGGGAATTCAGGCTTGCGGTCTGGATGTCGGTCGACAGAAATGCCTGGCGAGTCGTGTCGAACATCAGCTGGCGCAGATGCGGCGAGGCCGCCTCGCTTTCCGGCGTCGTCATCATCTTGGCGATCAGCGCGCGCAGCATCACCGCCATCGGATCGCCGGCCGAAAGCTTGCGGCCCACGTCGAATTCCACCTTGCTGCCCGAATACATCAACTGCCGCGGCAGATGCAGGGAGAGATGATTGGAGAAGTGGCCGCGGAAAAAGAACGTGGTCGGGCGCGTGGAATCGACGAGGATGCATTCGCCGACGTCGAGGATGTTCTGCCGGCCGGAATGCTCCACGCCGCAGGCGCCCTCGAGCTGCATGATCAGGAACAGATGCTCGTGCGCATCGCGGCGAATGTCGTCCCAGCCGCGATGGACATAATCGAGATCGTTGGAGACATGGGCGAATTCCATGCCGCACACGTCGATGCGGCTTGCCGTGCCGATCACCTTGTCGCCGCGCTCCATCGTATGCGCGTTGAAATTCCCGCAGATGTTATGAAGGTCGTCCGCCCACTGATCGTAGGGTGTCGGCGACCATGTGCGATCGACAAGGCTGCGGTTCTGCAACAGGTCCAACTCTGCCTCCCAACAGTGTCAGCATCGCTAAAGACTGCAACAGGCCGGTCCGATCGTCAATCATATCTTTAACACATTAATTAAGAGGGCCTATTCCTCACCCTCCGGAGCGCCTTCGAGCCTCAACGCCGCCAGTTCGTCGAGCATATCCAGGAGCTCTTCGACCCGCTCGGCGCCAAAGCGGGCGCCGATATCGGCATAGACCTTCAGGCTCTCCGGCATGACCTCGTCCACCATGGCCTGCCCCGCCGGCGTGATGCGCAACAGCACGCGCCGGCCGTCAGCCTTGTCCTTGTGCTTGGTGATGAAACCGCGCTCCTCAAGCGAGCGGATCATGCGCGTCAGGCTCGGCGCCAGGATCGAAGCCTTGTCCGCCACCTCGCTCGCATCGAGCATTCCCGCTTCGGAGAGCACGCGGATCACCCGCCACTGCTGCTCGGTGACGTCGTGCGCCGCCAGGATCGGCCGGAAGTGGCTCATGACTGCTTCGCGCGCGCGCAGAAGCCCGATCGCCAGGGATCTCCGTCGCTCCGGCGACGCCTGAGCCATCGGCGACAAAGGTATTTCGGCCTGCTTCTGCTGTCTGTTGCTCATTCGGCTCCCCGCACGCATGGAATATCGGATTCTTCGCGAACTGTACGGTCGACGGAAAATCACCAGACAACTAGTTAACACAGCAAAGACCAAAGGCCAGCCCTTGCCATGGGATGGCTTTTCCAGTTCAGCCGAGCGCGTGACCGGCCAAAGCGTATATTTTCGGCGTGCCGGCGGGGCGGCGTTCGCGGACTTCCGGCCAGGGGCGCCCGCGCGACATGGTGGTGACGGTGTCGAAGACGGCAAGACCGCAATGGGAGAGGAAGTCGGAAAAGGCTCCGCTTTTCTCGCGCGTGTCGAGCCGGAGGAACTTGCCCGCATGCGCCGCGACATGCGGGCGAATGACGGCGATGGCGTCCGCATCGCTGGCGGCCGCCGCCGGGCCGATGACGTGCCCGCGGCCGAACCGCCGGCAGAAGGAGAAGGCCTCGAGCTTTCCGTCCCGGAACAATCCGAGGCCGCTGGAAGCGGGGAGAGTCTGCTTGAGCAGTGCGGTACGGTCCGCGCCGAAGGCCTGTGCATCAAGCGCGGCGATGGCGGCGAGGTCGGCCATGCCGAGCGGCCGGATTTCGGCGCCGGGCGGTGTCTCCGCCTCAGGGGGCAAGGATGCCTCGCCCTGACATTGGGAGACGACGGCTTCCATGGTGAAGTCGAGGGAGCGATAAAGCCGTCGCGACGCCCGCGTGGCGTTGAGGCCCCAATTGCCTTCGGGAACCTGGTTCAGAACGTGATCCATCAGCCATTGGCCGGCGCCCCGGGCCTGCAGGCGCGGCGAGGTGATGACGAGCCCGATCGTGGCAAAATCCCTGCCATAGGGAAACCACATGGCGGAGCCCAAAACGCGGCCCGCTTCGTCAAGCGCCACCACGCCCTTGCCGAGCTCGCGGACGAATTGCCAGTCGTCGGCGCGGTGCGGCCAGCCGACACCGATCGAGAGCGTATGCAACTGTTGGAGATCGACCGTATTGATGTCGGCGATGCGCATCTCGAAGCTGTCGACCAGTCTCGATTTCCCAGCACTCACGCGCGTCCTCCAGAAATTGATCCCCATGACAACGCCGGCCAAACGCAGAATCCGACGTCTCCTCCCAGCCAGACTATAGGAAACCCGCCAGCAGAAATCGCTGGTCAATTCGATGCCGGCGCAACAATCAACCAAATCAGCGAAGCTTTCGGCATCTAAAGCCTCGCGTCCTGGAAAAGAGTCCAGTCGGCGATCTCGTCCTTCACGCAAGAGGTTGGAATGTCTTCTCAAGTCAGCGCCCACAGCTCTTCCATGCCGCTAGTCGAGATCCTCCAAAAGCTCATCGGCTTTCCCTCCGTCGTCGGCACACCCAATGGCGCCATCGTCGGCTGGATCGCGGCCTATCTCCGCTCCTTCGGGATCGAAGCGCATATTCTTCCCGGGCCCGAGGGCGACCGCGCCAATCTCTTCGCGACCATCGGCCCCGCCGACAGGCCGGGCTACATCCTCTCCGGCCATATGGATGTCGTCCCCGCCAGGGGAGCCGGCTGGAGCGCCGATCCCTTCGTGCTGAGAGCCGAAGGGGAGCGGCTCTATGGCCGCGGCACGTCAGACATGAAAGGCTTCCTGGCCGCCGCCCTTGCCGCCGTGCCGGCGTTGACGGCAAGCCCCCTCGCCCGGCCGATTTACCTCGCCTTTTCCTATGATGAGGAGGCCGGCTGCCGCGGCGTGCCTCATCTCCTTGCAAGGCTGCCCGATCTCTGCGCGCCGCCCCTCGGCGCGGTGATCGGCGAACCGAGCGGCATGCAGGCGATCCTCGCCCACAAGGGCAAGGCCGCGGCGCGCATCACCATCAAGGGCCGCTCCGGCCATTCTTCCCGGCCCGATCTCGGTCTCAACGCGGTCCATGCCATGGCGAACGTGCTCAATGCGGCAATTTCAACGGCAAAGGATCTGACGCAAGGGCCGTTCGACGGCGCATTCGAGCCTTCCTATTCCTCCCTGCAGGCCGGAACGATCAGCGGCGGTCAGGCCGTCAACATCATTCCTGAAGTCTGCACGCTGGAAGTGGAGGCGCGCGCAATCTCCGGCATCGATCCCGTCTCCCTGCTTGCTCTCGTGCGCGACGCGGCGGAAGCGGAGAAGGCACGCGGCTTTGCCGTCGAATGGGAAATACTGAGCGCCTATCCGGCCCTCTCGCTCGCGCCGACCGCACCGCTTGCCGGTCTCCTCGGGGAACTAACCGGCAAAGCGCCGCTCGCAGCCGTCAGCTACGGCACCGAAGCCGGTCTCTACCAGCGCGCGGGCGTGGATGCGATCATCTGCGGTCCTGGTGATATTGCCCGCGCCCACAAGCCCGATGAGTTCATTCTGACGAGCGAACTCGCTGCCTGCCAGGCGATGGTTGAGGCGCTCGCCGCCCGCTGCCGCGCCTGACCTCGGCAAGACTGAAAGGATGAAGATAATGACCTTTCTCTTCAATTCCGATGCCCGCCGCGGCGCAATATTCCAGGAGATCTTCGCGCGCGAACTGCCGGATCTGGATTTTTCGATGGACCCCGCGACCGTCGATCCCGAGGCGGTGCGCTACCTGATCACCTGGACGGTCCCGTCTGACCTCTCTCGTTACCGCAATCTTGAAGTGCTGTTTTCCATCGGCGCCGGGGTCGACCAGTTCCAGATCGCCGAGGTGCCGGATCACGTGAAGATGGTGCGCATGGTCGAAGACGGCATCGTGCGGATGATGCAGGAATATGTGACGCTTGCCGCGCTGGCGCTCCACCGCAACCTGCCCGCCTATATCGGCCAGCAGCGCGACCGGCTCTGGCAGGCTCTGCCGCAGCTTCAGGCCTCGGAGCGCCGCATCGGCGTGCTCGGCCTCGGCGTTCTCGGCCGGGCCGTGCTCGAGCGGCTGAAGCCTTTCGGCTTTGCGCTGTCGGGCTGGAGCCGATCCCGGCATGATATCGAGGGGGTGAGCTGCCACGCCGGAGATGCCGGCCTCAAGGCCATGCTTGCCGAGAGCGATATCCTGGTCTGCCTCCTGCCGCTGACCGATGAAACCCGCGGGTTTCTCAATGCCGATCTTTTCAGCCGCCTGCCGCGGGGCGCGGCGATCATTCATACCGGCCGCGGGCCGCAGCTCGATCATGAAGCGCTGATTGCGGCTTTGGACAGCGGCCATCTCTCCAGCGCTGTGATCGACGTCACCGATCCCGAACCGCTGCCGGCGGACCACGCCTTCTGGGGCCACCCGCGCATCCTGCTGACGCCCCATGTCGCGAGCGTCACCCAGCCCCAGACCGCCGCCCGCGCCGTTGCCGAAAACATCAAGCGGGTGCGCGCCGGATCCGATCCGGTCGGCCTCATCGACCGCCGTCGCGGCTACTGACACGTTCAACCTCGAAAGGAAAACTCCATGCCGCTTCTCAAGACCATCGATCCCAACCCTTCCTTTGCGCCGCGCGAAAACGTGCCGCTTCCCGAGCGGCTGATCTCCGGCGACCCTCAATTCAAGACCTGGGCGCAGGATATCGCGCGCGGCGAGATGATCCACACCGGTGTCTGGGAGGCCACGCCCGGCGTCACCCGCTCGATCAAAGGCGAGACCTTCGAATTCTGCCACATCCTCTCCGGCGTCGTCGAACTGACGCCCGAAGGCGGGGATCCCGTCGTCTACAAGGCGGGCGACAGCTTCGTCATGAAGCCCGGTTTCGTCGGCGTCTGGAAGACCATCGAGACGGTCCGCAAGATCTACGTCACCGTCATGGCGTGAGAGGGCCTCCGCGTTCCGATGCCACCATGCTCATCGGGACGCAAAACAATAAGCTGCCGGGCGGCGGCAGAACGGGTTTTTCCGCTGCCCTCCCCGCCCTCATCGGATCAAGCTACTTCGCCCGTTCGGCTAGCCTCGTTTCAGTGATCCGAGGTATTGCCATGACCCTGAGTTTCGATCCCGACAGAATTTCCCTTCCCATCGGCCATCTCATCGGAGATCGCCTCATCCCGGCCGAGGGCGTCATTCCCATGCGCCGCCCATCCGACGGCAAGGCCTATGCCGATTGCCCCGTTGCCGGCGAGGATCTGGTCGACCATGCCGTTCAATCGGCGAAGGCCGCGCTGAAAGACAGCAACTGGGGCGGCATTCGCCCGCGCGAGCGCCTGAAGGTGCTGCACCGATGGGCCGATCTGATCGAGCAGGAAGCGCCCGAGCTCGCAAGGCTGGAGGCGCTGTCGTCGACCCGCCCCGTCGGCCATCTGGTGGAAGGCGACATCGCGGTCTCCGCCGAACAGATCCGCTTCTTCGCCGAGTTTGCCGACAAGGAAGGCAGCGATCTGGTGCCGACCGACGACGGCAATCTCGGCATGATCATGACCGAGCCCTATGGGGTCGTCGGCGCGATCACGCCGTGGAATTTTCCGGTATCGATGGCGGCGTGGAAGCTCGGCCCGGCGCTCGCCGCCGGCAATGCCGTGGTTCTGAAGCCGTCCGAGATCACGCCTTTCTCGACCATTCGGCTTGCCGAACTCGCGCTTCGCGCCGGCCTGCCCGCCGGCCTGATCAATGTCGTGCTGGGCGATGGTCCTGTTACCGGCACGGCGATCACCGGACATCCCGATATCGGCAAGGTCAGCTTCACCGGCTCGACGCGCGCGGGATCGGCGATCATGGAAAATATCGCCCGCACCGGTGTCAAGCCGATGACGCTAGAGCTTGGCGGCAAGAGCCCGCAGCTCGTTTTCACCGATGCGGATCTCGACAGGACGGCGGCTGCGATTGCCGCCGGCATCATGAGCAATGCCGGCCAGGCCTGCATCGCGGGCTCCCGCCTCATCGTCGAGGAAGGTGCTGCCGCCCCGCTCGTCGAGGCGCTCGTCGCCCGGATGAAGATAGCGGCTACCGCCCCGACCTGGGATGGCGCGGCGCAATATTCGCCGATCATTTCCGAAAGGCAGCAAGACCGCATTCATTCGATCGTCTCGGCGGCGGTCGAGGCCGGCGGCGAATGCCTGACGGGTGGCATGCCGATGGAAGCGCCCGGCTATTTCTACGGGCCAACCTTGATCGCCGGGATCGATCGGAATTCGCCCGCCATTACCGAAGAGATTTTCGGCCCCGTGCTGACGCTCCAGACCTTCCGGGACGAGGAAGAGGCGCTCGCACTGGCCGACCATCCGACCTACGGCCTTGCCGCCGGGCTCTTCACCCGGGACCTTTCGCGGGCAATCCGGCTGACCCGCCGCCTGCAGGCCGGGACGGTCTGGGTCAACCGATACAACCGCTCGCGCGACCATATCCTCCCGACCGGCGGCTACAAGCAGTCGGGCATCGGCAAGGATCTCGGCCGCGAGGCCTATCACGCCAACCGCAAGAGCAAGAGCGTCTTGATCAGCCTTTGAGGAGGATATCGCCATGACAACCCATCGGATCGCTCTCATTCCCGGCGACGGCATCGGGCGTGATGTCACCGCAGCCGCCTGGTCGGTGCTGCAGAAGGCGGCCGACAAGGCCTGCTTCACCCTCGATGGCCAGGAATTTCCCTGGTCCTGCGCCTTCTACAAAGAGACGGGTACGATGATGCCGGCCGATGGCATCGAGACGCTACGCGGCTTCGACGCCATCCTGCTCGGCGCTGTGGGATGGCCGGCGGAGGTGCCGGATTCGGTGTCGCTGCACGGCCTTTTGCTGCCGATCCGCAAGAGCTTCGTGCAATATGCCAATATCCGCCCGCATCGGCTGCTGCCCGGCGTGCAGGGTCCGCTGAGATCCGCAGGCTTCGATATCCTCTGCATCCGCGAAAACACCGAGGGCGAATATTCCGGCGCCGGCGGCCGCGTCCATCAGGGCATGGCGGACGAGGTCGCCGTCGAGACGTCGATCTTCACCCGGACGGGCGTCGAACGCATCCTGCGCTTCGCGTTCGAACAGGCGCGCGCCCGCCGCGGCAAGCTCGCCTCGGTGACGAAGTCGAACGCGCAGAAATTTTCGATGGTCTTCTGGGACGAGATCACCCGCAAGCTGGCCGATGAATATGCCGATGTCGAGGTCACGAGCTATCACATCGATGCCATGGCGGCGCGCATGGTGATGGCGCCGGAAAGCCTCGACGTGGTCGTCGCCTCCAATCTCTTCGGCGATATCCTCACCGATCTCGGCGCCGCCATCCAGGGCGGGCTGGGCTTTGCCGCCTCCGCCAACATCAATCCCGATCGCAGCGCGCCGTCGATGTTCGAACCCGTGCATGGGTCGGCCCCCGACATCGCCCATCTCGGCATCGCCAATCCGATCGCGGCCATCTGGTCCGGTGCCATGATGCTCGATCACCTCGGCGAGAAAGCCGCCGCCGGCGCCATCATCAAGGCGATCGAATGGACCACCGCCTGCGGCATCGGCACGGTCCCGGGCAAGGACAGGACCGAGGCGATCACCGCCTCCATTCTCGCTCAGTTGTAACGTCTTCATCGGGGATAGACAGATGCAGAACTTGAAGGAAGCCGGCCTCTTCCGGCAACAGGCGCTCATCGGCGGAAAATGGATTGCCGCCGCATCCGGCAACAGCGTTGAGGTCACCGATCCGGCCACGCAGACGGTCATCGGCACGGTGCCCGACATGGGAGCCGCCGAAACGCGCGCCGCGATCGAAGCCGCCGAGGCTGCCTATGGTCCATGGAAGAAAAAGACCCATGCCGAGCGCGCCGCGCTGCTGGAGGCCTGGCACGCGCTGATGATTGACCATATCGAGGATCTGGCGCTGATCCTGACCACGGAACAGGGCAAGCCGCTTGATGAGGCGCGCGGCGAGATCCGCTACGGCGCCTCCTTCGTCAAATGGTTTGCCGAGGAGGCCCGCCGTATCGGCGGCCACACCATCCCCTCGCCGACGCCGGACCGCCGTATCGTCGTGTTGAAGGAGCCGGTTGGCGTCTGCGGCATCATCACACCCTGGAACTTTCCGAATGCGATGATCACCCGCAAGGTGGCACCGGCGCTTGCCGCCGGATGCACCGTCGTCATCAAGCCCTCGGAATTCACCCCGTTTTCGGCGCTCGCCATCGGCTGGCTTGCTGAAAAGGCCGGCATTCCGGCCGGCGTGATCAACATCGTCACCGGCATGCCGACCGGGATCGGCAACGAGATCATGGCCAATGAGGCGGTCCGCAAGATCTCCTTCACCGGCTCGACCCGCGTCGGCTCGCTGTTGATGCGGGGTGCCGCCGACAGCGTCAAGCGGCTTTCCCTGGAACTCGGCGGCAACGCGCCTTTCATCGTCTTCGACGATGCCGACATCGATGCCGCCGTCGAGGGCGCGATCGTCTCGAAATTCCGCAATGGCGGCCAGACCTGCGTCTGCGCCAACCGCATTCTCGTCCAGGCCGGCGTCTATGACGCGTTTGCCGAAAAGCTCGCGGCCCGTGTCGACAGGATGAAGGTCGGCCCGGGAACGGAAACGGGCATTGCGATCGGGCCGATGATCAACGAGGCGGCGATCGACAAGATCAACCGCCATGTCGACGATGCGCTCGCCAAGGGTGCCGCGATCGTCACCAGAAGACCGGAGCTGCCGGCCGGCCGGCAATATACAGCCCCGATGGTGCTGACCGGCGCGACCACCGAGATGCAGCTTGCCAGCGAAGAGACCTTCGGTCCGGTCGCGCCGCTCTTCCGCTTCGAGACCGAGGAGGAAGCGCTCGCCATCGCCAACGGCACGCCCTACGGTCTCGCCGCCTATTTCTATACGGAA
This sequence comes from Rhizobium sp. R634, assembly GCF_002211305.1. Classification (GTDB taxonomy): domain Bacteria; phylum Pseudomonadota; class Alphaproteobacteria; order Rhizobiales; family Rhizobiaceae; genus Rhizobium. The sequence continues at coordinate 606,807 of NZ_LOKW01000001.1, forward strand.
AGCCTCAAGCGCGCCTGGCGGGTCGGCGAAGCGCTCGAATTCGGCATGGTGGGCCTCAACACCGGCGCCATCTCGACCGAGGTCGCGCCCTTCGGCGGCGTCAAGCAATCGGGGCTCGGCCGCGAAGGCGCGCAGGCCGGCATCGAGGAATATCTCGAAATGAAATCCTTCCATATCGGCGGCCTCGCCTGAGCGGTTCATGCCGATAAAACAAATAGAGGGGTTGCGAACGCAACCCCTCTATTTGTTTGGGAGGAAAAGGATGCAGCCGGCTTACTGAACCTTGTCGAGTATCTTGTAATAGAGCCCCACCAGCGGCAGGAACCAGGGCTTGCCGAAATGGCCTGTAACCGCCGGCCATTCCAGACCCTTCAACGGGTTGTGGTCCGGGCGGCCGAGGATTGCGTCGGCAATCGTCATGCCGAGATGGGTGGAGAGCTGCGCCCCATGGCCGGAATAGCCCATCGCATACCAGGCGCCGTCCTGATATCCGGCGCGGGGGTAGCGGTCCTTGGTCATGTCGACCAGCCCGCCCCAGCAATAATCGATCTCGACATGGGCAAGCTGCGGGAAGATGCGGCTGAGGCTCTCGCGCAGGATCGCGCCGCTTTTGGCATCGGAGCGTTGATCCGAGGTGGCGGAGAAGCGCGCCCTGCCCCCGAAGATCAGCCGGTTGTCGGGCGCGAGCCGCCAGTAGTTGCCGATGTTCATCGAGTTCACGCAGGTGCGGTTGCCGGGCATGGTCGCGGCGATCTCCGCTTGTGTCAGCGGCCGGGTGGCGATGATGAAGCTGCCGACCGGGATGATGCGGCGGCGGAAATAGCCGAAGTTGGGCGTTGTATAGGCGCCGGTTGCGATCAGCACCTGATCCGCGGTCACGACGCCCTTGGCGGTCTTCAGCACATGCCGGCCATCCGCCTGGCGATGGTCGGTGACGGCAGCGTTTTCGACGATGATCGCGCCATGGCGTCCGGCCGCTTCCGCCAGTCCGACGACATAGCGCCCCATATGCATCATGGCGCTTTTCTTCGACAGCATCGCGCCATGAAAGGCCGCGCCGACCTCGTTTTTCAGGTCGCTCGCCGACAGCAGGGCCGTTTCGGGATCGACTTCGGCGTGGACCGCCTCGAAATTGCGGGCGATCGCATCGAAATGCTGCGGCTTGGAGGCGAGCTTGAGTTTCCCGGCGCGGCGGAAATTGCAGTCGATCTCCTCCTCGGCGACGATCGCCTCGATGGTGTCGATCGAGGCGTCGAGCGCCTGGTAGAGCGCGATGGCGCGCTCCTTGCCGAGCTCGGCCTTGGCGCCGATGAAGCTGTGGGCAAGGCCGTTGTTGAGATGGCCGCCATTGCGCCCGGAGGCTCCCCAGCCGACCCTCTCCGCCTCCAGCACGATGACGCGCGCACCCGCCTTGGCGAGCTGGCGCGCTGCCGCAAGCCCGGTAAAGCCGGCGCCGACGACCGCGACGTCATAATGACCTTCGACAGGCCCCTGCGCCGCATTGGCGAAAACCGGAGCGGTATCGTGCCAGTAGGATTGAAGCTTCATCGCCTCGCGTCCTCAGAGCCCGACGACGCCGGGCAGACCCGAAATATCGGGAACCTCGACATAGCCGTAATAGGGATTGGCAGGCTCGTGGCGGCGATTGACCCAGACCTTGTTCTTGATCCCCAGATCATGGGCCGACATCAGGTCGTAGCGGAAGGACGAAGAGCAATGGAGAATGTCTTCGGGACCGCAGCCCAGCATGTCGAACATATATTCGAAGGCCTGGAAGCGCGGCTTGTAGGCGTTGGCCTGCTCTGCGGTATAGACCGCATGGAACGGCGCCCCGAGCTTCTCGACGTTCGACATGATCTGCGCGTTCATGGCGTTGGAGAGGATCACCAGCGGGATTTCCTTGGCGACCTTGGCGAGGCCTGCCGGAACGTCGGCATGCGGCCCCCAGGTCGGCACGCGCTTATAGACCATGCGCGCGGTTTCCTCGCGGAATATTATGCCGTTGCGCTTGCAGGCCCGTTCGAGAGAATTATGGACAACCTCGTTATAAGGCTTCCAGTCGCCCAGGATCTCGTCGAGACGATAGGCCGCGAAGTTCTTGATGAACTCTGCCATGCGCGCTTCGTCGAGCTGTTCGCCATAGAGATCGCGGGCCGCTTCCGCCATTTGAAAGTTGGTCAGCGTGCCGTAGCAATCGAAGGTGATGTATTTCGGACGGAAGTGAGCCATGACGGTATCCTGAGCGTTTCCAGTTGTTTCGTCTGCCATCATCATAGGCCGCGGTGCAGACGTCCGCTCGACTGAAATCCGGACCGGCAAAGCAGAATGTTTCGTATCCTGAGCCGGCTTTGGCAGAAGGTTGCGCATGGCCGCCGCCACGGCCGCTCATTTCGCCGGGAGGATTTGCGAAGCGTGTGCGCCTGCCAGCATAAGATGCGGCGGAGTGTGCGACCAACGCTATAAGATACTGCCGGGATCGTGGCCTTCAGACAATCTGCCGGTCGATACTGCACCACACTTGCCGGCAAGAGATGAAGGACATCCCAATGCAGACACGTCAGATCGACCTCGCGGCCTTCGGCCCCGAACACCTGGAAGCGGCGGTCTCCCTCTCCCGGCAGGCGGGCTGGCCGCACCGGCTGGAAGACTGGCAGATGGCACTTGCCCTCAGCGAAGGTGCGGTCGCGATCGAAGCGGGCCGCGTCGTCGGAACGGTGCTGACGACCATGTACGAGGCCGACTGTGCCACCATCAACATGGTGATCGTCGACGAGGCGATGCGTGGACGCGGCCTCGGCCGCAAGCTGATGGATGCCGCATTGGAGACCGCCGGCAGCCGGCCTCTCCGGCTGGTCGCAACGAAAGAGGGTTTGCCGCTTTATGAAAAGCTCGGCTTCCTGCAGACGGGCACGGTCCTGCAGCATCAAGGCGTTGCGGGAGAGATCGCTGCCCTGCCGGGAACGGAAGCTGCGACCGGCGCCGACATCGATGCGATCATCGAACTCGACCATCGCGCCTTCGGCGCCGATCGCAGGCGGTTGATCGCCTATCTCGCCAAGATCGGCGAGGTCGCGGTGCTGCGCCGGGACGGCCGCATCTGCGGCTTCGCCGTGCTGCGGGTTTTCGGCCGCGGCGAGGTCATCGGTCCCGTCGTCGCCGGTAGCCTCGATGATGCCAAGGCCCTCATCGCGCATTTCATCGCCCGCCGGCCCGGACGCTTTTTGCGTGTCGATACGACTGCCGATACCGGGCTTGCCCCCTGGCTTGCCACCCACGGCCTCGCCCATGTCGGCGGCGGGATCGCCATGGCAAAGCCGCCAATTCCGCGCGCCGCCGATCCGGCCACCGCCACTTTCGCACTCGTCAATCAGGCCCTCGGCTGAGGCAGGAGACGTTCATGTACAGCAATTCCCTCATCGAGCTCGACCGCGCTCATCTCGTTCATCCGGTCGCCTCCTATCGCGGCCATGAAGCGCAGGGCGTGCGGGTTCTCGCCTCCGCCAAGGGCGCGACGGTCACCGATGCCTATGGCCGCCAGCTGATCGACGGTTTCGCTGGTCTCTGGTGCGTCAATGCCGGCTATGGTCACGAGTCGATCGTCGAGGCGGCGATGCGCCAGATGCGCGAACTGCCTTATGCGACGGCCTATTTCGGCCTGGGTTCGGAACCGGCCATCCGCCTTGCCGCCGAGCTTGCCGAGCGGGCGCCGGGAGATCTCAGCCACATCTATTTCACGCTCGGCGGCTCCGACGCCGTCGACAGCACGGTCCGCTTCATCCGCTACTACTGGAATGCGCGCGGAAAGCCGCAGCGCGACCAGTTCATCTCGATCGAGCACGGCTATCACGGCTCCTCGACGGTTGGTGCCGGCCTGACCGCACTGCCCGCCTTTCATGCCGGGTTCGGCATTCCGTTCGACTGGCAGCACAAGATTCCGTCGCCCTACCCTTATCGCAACCCCGCCGGCGACGATCCGCAGGCGATCATCGCGGCATCGCTCGCCGCGCTACGGGCCAAGGTCGAGGCGATCGGCGCGGATCGCGTCGCCGCATTCTATGCCGAGCCGATCCAGGGATCCGGCGGCGTCATCGTTCCCCCGAGCGGCTGGCTCAAGGCCATGCGCGACCTCTGCCGCGAGCTCGATATTCTGTTTGTCGCCGACGAGGTGATCACCGGCTTCGGCCGCACCGGGCCGCTCTTTGCCTGCTCGCACGAGGATGTCGTGCCCGATTTCATGACGACAGCCAAGGGGCTGACATCGGGCTATGTGCCGATGGGCGCCGTCTTCATGGCCGATCACGTCTATCAGGTGATCGCCGAGAGCGCGGGCGCTTCGGCGATCGGTCACGGCTATACCTATTCCGCCCATCCGGTCAGTGCCGCCGTGGCGCTGGAGGTGCTGAAGCTCTATGAGAACGGCCTGCTGGAGAACGGTGTCAAAGCCGGCGCCCGGCTGATGGCGGGGCTCGAAGCGTTGAGGGACCATCCTCTGGTCGGCGATGTGCGCGGACGCGGCATGCTGGCGGCAATCGAACTCGTGACCGACAAGACGGCCCGCACGCCGCTTCCCGCCGAAGCGCAGCCCGCGCGGCGCATTTTCGACCGCGCCTGGGAAAACGGCCTGGTGATCCGCGCCTTCGCCAACGGCGTTCTCGGCTATGCCCCCCCGCTCTGCTGCACCGATGCCGATATCGACGCGATCCTGGAACGGACCGCCAAGACGCTCGACCAGACATTGGAAGACCCCGACGTCAGGCGGGCGCTGAGGGATTGAACCTCGGCCGAGGAAATACCGCGGGATGCCGATATTCAGAATTTTGTGCCGCGTCACGGCGCCTATTCGGCGCAATCCATGCGGAGAAGGTGCCAAACTCCAGATGAGCAGAAGCCAAGCGCCCCTTTAAAATAGGGGGCTCATCATAAGAACCCCGGCAAAACCGGGCCTGGGAACGAGATAGATTTTTGCGAAGCGGCCGCGGTTGAAGCGGCATGCGCCCGACACTGGGGACACGAAATGACGAAGTCTCTGCCTGAATTCAAATATATGAGTTTCGACGTCGTCGGGACCTTGATCGATTTTGAAGGCGGCCTGAAGTCCTGCCTTCAGGAGATCGCCGCCGAGGCGGGCGTGACTATCGACGGCGAGCAGGCGCTGACACTTTATCGCGCCGCCCGCTACAGCGAGGATGCGATCCTTTTCCCGGATGATCTCGTGCGCGTCTATCTCGTCATCGCGCCCGATCTCGGCCTGCCTGTCGACAAGGCCTATGGCGAGCGCCTGCGCGATTCCGCCAGGACATGGAAGGCATTTCCCGACAGCGCAGCCGCCATGGCGCGGCTTGCCCGCGACTACCGGCTCATCGCCATGACCAATGCCCGCCGCTGGGCCTTCGACCATTTCTCCGACGCGCTCGGCAATCCGTTCCATGCCGCTTTCACGGCCGACGATACCGGCACGGAAAAGCCGGATCCGGCTTTCTTCGAGAGCGTTTTCGATTTCGTGGCCGGCGAGGGCGCGTCCAAAAGCGATATTCTGCACGTGGCCCAGAGCCAATATCATGACATCGGCATCTCGCGTGCGCTCGGCATGACCAATTGCTGGATCGAGCGCCGCCTTGCGCAGAAGGGATATGGCGGCACCATCGAGCCGGCCGAATTCACCGAGCCCGACTACCACTTCACCTCGATGGCGGGGCTCGCCGAAGCGGTGGCCGCAGCGCGGAATTGATCTCGAAGCAATGCAACCTCGGGCCAAGCTCGCAAAGATGGGCAGCCCCCAACCGGACGACAAAAGGGGAATGACATGAGCGATAAAATCAACAACTGGACCGCGTCGGACGACGCAATGATCGAAAACGCCATCCGCCGTGGCGCGACCCGGCGCGAACTTCTGCAGCTGATGCTGGCCGGCGGCGTCGCCATGTCGGCGGGCGGCCTCATCCTCGGCCGCGCCTCGCAGGCGGTCGCCGCCACGCCCGTGGCCGGCGGCACGCTCAAGGCGGCCGGCTGGTCGTCCTCGACGGCCGACACGCTCGACCCGGCGAAGGCTTCGCTTTCGACCGACTATGTGCGCTGCTGCTCCTTCTACAACCGCCTGACCTTCCTCGATAAGACGGGCACGCCGCAGATGGAGCTTGCCGAGGCGATCGAATCCAAGGATGCGAAAGTCTGGACCGTCAAGCTGCGCAGCGGCGTGACCTTCCATGACGGCAAGCCGCTGACGGCTGATGACGTCGTCTTCTCGCTGAAGCGTCATCTCGATCCGGCAGTCGGCTCCAAGGTCGCCAAGATCGCGGCGCAGATATCAGGCGTAAAGGCCGTGGACAAGCAGACCGCGGAGATCACGCTCGCCAATCCGAACGCCGACTTGCCGACGATCCTGTCGATGCACCACTTCATGATCGTCGCCGACGGCACCACCGATTTTTCCAAGGCCAACGGCACCGGCGCCTTCGTCAAGGAGGTTTTCGAGCCCGGCGTGCGCTCGGTCGGCATCAAGAACAAGAACTACTGGAAATCCGGCCCGAACGTCGATTCCTTCGAATATTTCGCGATCAGCGACGACAATGCCCGCGTCAATGCGCTGCTATCCGGCGACATCCACCTCGCCGCCTCGATCAATCCGCGCTCGATGCGCCTGATCGAGAGCCAGGGCGCTGGTTTCGTGCTGTCGAAGACGACCTCCGGCAACTATACCAACCTCAATATCCGCCTCGATATGGAGCCCGGCAGCAAGCAGGCCTTCATCGAAGGCATGAAGTATCTCGTCAACCGCGAGCAGATCGTCAAATCGGCGCTGCGCGGCCTCGGCGAGGTCGGCAACGATCAGCCGGTTTCTCCGGTGAATTTCTATCGCGATGCCAGCCTCAAGCCGAAATCCTTCGATCCCGACAAGGCGAAGTCTCTCTTTCAGAAGGCCGGCGTGCTCGGGCAGTCGATCCCGATCATCGCTTCGGAAGCGGCCAACTCCTCGATCGACATGGCCATGATCATCCAGGCCGCAGGCGCCGAGATCGGCATGAAGCTCGACGTCCAGCGCGTTCCCTCGGACGGTTACTGGGACAATTACTGGCTCAAGGCGCCGGTTCATTTCGGCAACATCAATCCGCGCCCGACACCCGACATTCTGTTTTCGCTGCTCTACGCATCGGACGCGCCTTGGAACGAAAGCCAGTACAAGTCCGAGAAATTCGACAAGATGCTGGTGGAAGCGCGCGGCCTGCTCGACCAGGAGAAGCGCAAGACCATCTACGACGAGATGCAGGGCATGGTCGCCGAACAGGCCGGCACCATCATTCCGGCCTATATCTCCAACGTCGACGCGACCTCCGCCAAGCTCAAGGGCCTGGAACCCAATCCGCTCGGCGGCCAGATGGGCTATGCCTTCGCGGAATATGTCTGGCTCGAAGCCTGAGGAGGCAGATGGCCGGGGACGGAAATTGTCCCCGGCATGCCTTCCCGATTGCGTTATAATCTCAGCAGAATGCCGAAGGGAGCGCGCGCATGAACAAAGAGGTGCTGTCCCTCATATCGAGCCGGCTGCTCGTTGCCCTGGTCACACTGGTGATCGTCTCCTTTGCCGTGTTTTTCGCCACGACGATGCTGCCCGGCGATACGGCGACTATCCTGCTCGGGCAGGCGGCGACGCCGGAAGCCGTCGAAGGCCTTCGCAAGGCCATGCATCTGGACGAGCCGGCCTTCCTGCGTTTCCTTCACTGGCTCTCCGGCCTGCTCGCAGGCGATCTCGGCACGTCCTATGCCAATGACATGCCGATCAGCCAGCTGATCGGTGGCCGCTTCGCCAATACAATGAAGCTTGCCGGCGTCACCGCGCTGTTTTCCGTGCCGATCGCGCTGACGCTCGGCATTACCGCGGCGATGCTGCGCGGCTCGATCTACGACCGTGCCGTCACCATCCTGACGATCGGCGTGATATCGGTGCCGGAGTTCATGGTCGCGACCTCGGCGGTGCTGATCTTTGCCGTCTATCTCAAATGGCTGCCGGCACTTTCGCTCGCCAATGAAGTCCACACCTTTGCCGACATGCTGCGCGTTTACGCCATGCCTGTCATCACGCTGACCTTCGTCGTATCAGCGCAGATGATCCGCATGACGCGCGCCGCGGTCGTGGAAACGCTGAGCACGCCCTATGTCGAGATGGCGCTTCTGAAAGGCGCGTCGCGCACCCGCATCGTGCTCAGGCATGCGCTTCCCAATGCGCTCGGCCCGATCGTCAACGCGATTGCGCTGTCGCTCTCCTATCTGCTTGGCGGGGTGATCATCGTCGAGACCATCTTCAACTATCCCGGCATCGCGAAACTGATGGTCGATGCGGTCGCCACACGCGACCTGCCGCTGATCCAGAGCTGCGCAATGATCTTCTGCCTTGGCTACCTGATCCTCATCACGCTTGCCGACATTGTCGCCATTCTTTCCAATCCGAGGCTGCGATGACATCCCATATCGAACAACGGCCCGCCGTGACGCGCCGGCTCGGCTATCGCTTCAATCTCGTCGGCCTCCTGGGGCTTGCCGTCATCCTGTTCTGGGCCTTCATCGCGATCTTCGCGCATTTGCTCATCCCCTACCCGGTCGGCGAGATCGTCGATACCGATTATTTCGGGCCGATGTCCCAGCAGTTCTGGATGGGGTCTGACTATCTCGGCCGCGATGTCTTCTCTCGTATCCTGATGGGCGCGCGCTATACGGTCGGCATCTCGCTGGCGGCGGTGACGATCGCCTGCTTCAGCGGCGTCGTGCTCGGCATGATCGCGGCCGTCGCCGGCGGCTGGCTCGATACGCTGCTCTCCCGCTTTCTCGATGCCTTGAATTCCATTCCGAGCAAGCTCTTCGGCTTGGTCGTGGTTGCAGCCGTCGGGTCGTCGATCCCGGTGCTGATCCTGACGCTTTCGGTGATCTACATCCCGGGCTCCTACCGTTTCGCCCGGGCGCTCGCCGTCAACGTCAATTCCATGGACTTCATCACCGTCGCCCGTATCCGCGGCGAAAGCACCCTTTATCTGATCCGCTCGGAAATCCTGCCGAATATCGTCGGTCCCGTGCTTGCCGATCTCGGGCTCCGCTTCGTGTTCATCGTTCTCCTGCTCTCCGGCCTTTCCTTCCTCGGGCTCGGCGTGCAGCCACCCTATGCGGACTGGGGCGCGCTGGTGCGTGAGAACATCGGCGGTCTGCCTTTCGGGGCTCCTGCCGTCATGTTCCCATCGCTTGCGATCGCCAGCCTCACGATCAGCGTGAACCTGTTGATCGACAACCTGCCGCAGAAAATCCGCGATCGGAGCGAGTGATGACCAATCTCGTCGAAATCCGCGACCTCCGGGTCGAAGCCACCACCGATTCCGGCCGGCGCGTCGAAATCATCCGGGGCGTCAGCCTCGACATATCGGAAGGCGAGATCGTCGCCCTGATCGGCGAAAGCGGCTCGGGCAAGACGACGATCGCGCTCACCCTGATGGGACATTCGCGGCCGGGCTGTCGCATTTCAGGCGGCAGCGTCTCGCTTGCCGGCAAGGACATGGTCAAGCTCGGCGAAAAGCAGCGCGCCAGGCTGCGCGGCACCGAAGTGGCCTATGTGCCGCAATCGGCTGCCGCCGCCTTCAATCCCGCCATATCGATCATGGATCAGGTGATCGAAGTCACCCGTATCCACGGGCTGATGTCCACGGACGAGGCAAGGAGCCGTGCGGTCGAGCTTTTCCGGGCACTTTCGCTGCCCGAGCCTGAGATCATCGGCAGCCGTTATCCCCACCAGGTTTCCGGTGGCCAGCTGCAGCGCCTGTCGGCGGCGATGGCACTGATCGGTAATCCGAAGCTGATGATATTCGACGAGCCGACGACGGCGCTCGACGTGACGACGCAGATCGAAGTGCTGCGCGCCTTCAAGTCGGCGATGAAAGCGGGCGGCATATCGGGCGTCTACGTTTCGCATGACCTTGCGGTCGTCGCCCAGATCGCCGACCGGATCGTCGTGCTGAAGGGCGGCGAGGTCCAGGAGACCGGCACGACGGAAGAAATCCTGACCGCGGCAAAACATCCCTATACGCGCGAGCTGCTCGCCGCCTTCGAGCCGAAGGCGCGCAATCCGGAAGCCGATATCGAGGCCGTGCCGGCGCCGCTGCTGACCATCCAGGACGTCGTTGCCGGTTACGGCCAGCGCCAGGCCGATGGCCTGCCTCTGGTACGCGCCGTCGAGAATGTCAGTCTCAAGGTCGAGAAGGGACGCAACCTCGGCATTATCGGCGAATCCGGCTGCGGCAAGTCGACCCTTGCCCGCACCATTGCCGGTATCTTGCCGGCCGCCTTCGGCAAGATCGTCTTCGACGGCAAGGAGCTCGGCCACAGCGCCCGCGAGCGCTCGCGCGACCAGCTGCGCGAGATGCAGATCGTCTTCCAATATGCCGATACGGCGCTCAACCCGGCAAAATCCGTCGAGGACATCCTCGACCGGCCGCTTGTCTTCTACCACGCCATGCCCGCCAAGGCGCGCAGCGCCCGCATCGACGAATTGATGGACATGGTCCGCCTGCCGCGCAGCCTGCGCCATCGCCGGCCGGCAGAGCTTTCCGGCGGACAGAAGCAGCGCGTGAATTTCGCCCGGGCGCTTGCCGCCGATCCGAAGCTGATCCTCTGCGACGAGATCACCTCGGCGCTCGATACGGTGGTCGCAGCCGCGGTGATCGATCTCCTCAAGGAGCTGCAGCGGGAGCTCGGCCTCTCCTACATCTTCATCAGCCACGACCTCTCCGTCGTGGAAGCGATCTGCGACGAGATCGTCGTCATGTATGGCGGCAGGAAGGTCGAGGAAATCACGCCGGAAAAGATCAAGACGGCGCAGCATCCCTACTCCCAGCTGCTCTTCTCCTCGGTGCCGAAGCTCGATCCCGCCTGGCTCGACGGGCTGACGCAGGATCCGGAACTGGTGCGCGCCTATAGCAGGAGTTAGCGCACAGACCTTCAGAGGCGGTGTAGTGGCCCTATTTCCTAGAGCGGAAACAGGCTCGTCAGCGGCATATGTGCTCTGACGATCGGCGATTTCAGGACGACGAAACTGAAATATTTGTCGATGCCGACATCCATGTCGGTGAGGCGCTCCATGATCGTCTGGTATTCGCCGATCCCCGAGGTGACGAATTTGACGAGGTAGTCGTAGCCGCCGGAAACGAGATGGCATTCGATGACCTGCTCGACCTTCTCGATCGCCGCCAGGAAGCGGGCGAAATCGATCTGGCGGTGGTTCTTCAAGGTGATCTCCGTGAAGACAGTGAGGGTCTGGCCGAGCTTGCCGACATTGATCTGGGCCGAGTAACCTTCGATATATCCCTCCGCCTGCAGCTTTTTCACGCGCATCAGGCAGGGGCTCGGAGAAAGGGCGACGAGATCGGCCAGTTCCACATTGGTGATGCGCCCGTTCTTCTGCAATTCGTGGAGGATCTTGACGTCGATACGATCGAGTTTCACGAAGCACCTTTTCGGGTTATGGCCGATACAGGATGCGGCAGATTATGCTGCCGGTTTCCCTTGATCGAAGGTAACACATTGCACCTGCCTGTCTATTTCGTTTTGCGAGCATGCGCGAAGCACAACTGTCTGCCCGCTTCGCGCAAGACGGCATGTTCTGCTGCCGGCCGGCCGAACTCCAGCAACGCCTTACCGGCGAATCCCGCTAGATTACGCCGCAAACGGAGAATACCCCATGCCGGCGCCGCTGAAACTCGTTGAAACGCCCCTGAAGCTTCCCGCCGCTGCCGATGCCGTGGTGATCGGAGGCGGCATCATCGGCGTGTTTACGGCCTATTATCTGGCGCTGCGCGGCATGAAGGTGGTTCTCGTCGAGAAGGGCCGGATCGGCGCGGAACAATCGAGCCGGAACTGGGGCTGGTGCCGCCAGCAGAACCGCGATGCGCGGGAGCTGCCGATGGCGACGAAGAGCCTCGATCTCTGGGAGCGTTTCGCAGCGGTGTCAGGCGAGGATACCGGTTTTCGCCGCTGCGGGCTTTTCTATCTGAGCGACAGCGATGAGGAACTGGCCGGCTGGGCGCGCTGGCGCGATTTTGCCCGCACTGCCGGCGTCACCACGCATATGCTCGACGGCGCTCAGGCGACGGAGCGCGGCCGCGCGACAGGCAAGCCGTGGAAGGGCGGCGTCTTCTCGCCGACGGACGGGACGGCTGATCCGGCCAATGCGGCTCCGGCCGTGGCGCGGGCGATCCTGAAGCTCGGCGGCACGATCCGCCAGTCTTGCGCCGCCCGCGGCATCGAGACCGAAGGCGGCCGCCTTTCCGCCGTCGTGACCGAACACGGCACCATTCGCACCAAGGTCGCAGTTCTTGCCGGCGGCGCCTGGGCCTCGTCCTTCTGCCATCAGCTCGGCATCCGTTTCCCGCAGGCCTCGATCCGCTCCTCGATCCTTTCGGTGTCATCCCCTGTCGGGGTGCTGCCGGATGCGCTGCATACATCGGCCGTTTCCGCGACGCGCCGCAGTGACGGCGGTTATACGCTGGCCATCAGCGGCGGCGGGCGCGTCGATCCGACGCCGCAGCAATTCCGGTACGCCCAGCAATTTCTGCCGATGTTCATCCGGCGCTGGCGCAGCCTTGCGCCCGGCGGATTGGAAGGCGTGAGATCGGGCCACGAAACCTTGCGGCGCTGGCGGTTGGACGCGCCGACGCCGATGGAGCGGATGCGCATCCTCGATCCGAAGGTCGATCAGCCGACGATCCGGCGCACCCATGCGCGGGCGCTCGAACTGCTGCCTGCCTTGCGCGATACGAAGATTACCGCCGCCTGGGCCGGTTATGTCGACAGCACGCCGGATGGCGTGCCCGGCATCGGCGAAATCACATCGATTCCGGGCTTCATCCTGGCCGCCGGCTTCAGCGGCCATGGCTTCGGTATCGGCCCCGGCGCCGGCCATCTGATCGCCGATATGATCAGCGGCGATACGCCGATCGTCGATCCCAAGCCTTATCACCCCGAACGTTTCAAGCGATCGGCCTGGGGCAAAGTCGCCGATTTCTAGAGCAGATCGAAGTCGGGGGCTGGCTTCGCATGAAGCTCGTTGCAGAGCTGTTGCAGGCGAACTTTACTCGACGAATTTGACCATCACGCCCGGCTTCACCATCCCGCCGAGTTCTTCCGCATCCCAATTGGTCAGGCGGACGCAGCCGTGCGATCCGACCTTGTCGATCAGCTCGGGATCGGGCGTGCCGTGAATGCCGTAGGTCGGCTCGGTCAGGTCGATCCAGATGCTGCCGACCGGCCCGTTCGGTCCTTTGGGGATGGTGAGGACCTTGTTGTTTTTCCCCTGCTTGAAATTCACTTTGGGATCGTAGCGATAGACGGGCATGCGGGCGACGCCCTTGACCTTGTGTGTGCCGCTGGGGGAAGGATTGTCTTCGCTGCCGACCGTTGCCGGATAGGCCGCAAGCAGCGCGCCGCGCGCGTCATAGGCCAGCACCTGCCCCGTCTTGCCGTTCACCTCGATGCGCTTGACCTTTCCGTCTCTTGGAGATCCCGTTACCACGACTTGTACCGTCTTGCCCGGCGCAAAGTCCGCGCTGGGATTGAGCGCCTTCATCAAATCGATATCCATGTGGAACCGCTCCGCGAGCTTCTCCTCCACGCTGGTATATCCCATGCTCGCCATCTTCGCCTTTTCCCCATAGTCCTCGGGAATACGGTCGACGAGACCGGCGGCGTCTTCCTTGGTGATGACGTAGCTTTCGAGGATCGGCGGACCGGCTTCGAGCCGGGTGATCACCTCGGGATCGAGTTTTCCATCCTCGGTAAGCTTGTTCATCGCCTCGAAGCCGGCAACAGCCTTGCCGACATTCTCGCCATAGAGGCCATCGATCACGCCAGGAGAGGCGCCGGCGCGGTCGAGAAGCACCTGGAGGCGCACGATTGCGGGATCCGGGTCCGGCGACGGTTTCTTCGGACGCTCAGTTGCGAGCGAATCGAGGGAGGCTGTGTTGACGGCCTCCGGCGACAGCTCCAGCGCATTTGCCGTGTCGAGGGAAAAAAGCAAAACAAGCGTTGCGATCGATGTGACGGTTTTCATGAACCATCAAATGATTATGGGAACTACTTGTTCCCTGAGGAGGGAAAGAGCGTCGGTCAGCGCTTACGCTGCCGCCGCCCCCTCTCGCTTGCGGGTTTTAGGCTGGGCTACTGCAGAATGCGCGGGATCTGCAGATTTTCCTGGGCAACGCCGGGCATGGCGCCGAAGCCGCTGCCCTCCAAGCCGGTCGCCACGACGGAGACACGGAACCTGCCGTCGAGATTGCGGTCGAAGATGGCGCCGACGACGATTTCGGCATCCGCCTGCACTTCGTCGCGAATGCGGCTCGCGGCCTCGTCGACTTCGAACAGCGTCATATCGGAACCGCCCGAAATCGAGATCAGAACGCCCTTGGCGCCCTTCATCGAGAGATCGTCGAGCAGCGGGTTTGCGATCGCGCCCTCGGCCGCCTTCATGGCGCGGCCTTCGCCGGAAGCTTCGCCCGTGCCCATCATCGCCCGCCCCATGCCGCGCATCACCGACTTCACATCGGCGAAGTCGAGGTTGATCAGGCCTTCCTTGACGATCAGATCGGTGATGCAGCCGACGCCCGAATAGAGCACGCGGTCGGCGGTCATGAAGGCATCGGCGAAGGTCGTTTTCGCGTCGGCGACGCGGAAGAGGTTCTGGTTGGGAATGACGATGACGGTATCGGCGGCCTGGCGAAGCGCCTCGATGCCGGCCTCCGCCGTCTTCATGCGGCGATTGCCTTCGAAGGAAAACGGCTTGGTGACGACGCCGACGGTCAAAATGCCCGCCGAGCGCGCGGCCTGGGCGATCACCGATGCGGCGCCCGTTCCCGTTCCGCCGCCCATGCCGGCGGTGACGAAGCACATGTGTGAACCGCTGAGGTGGTCCATGATCTCGTCGAGCGACTCCTCGGCGGCCGCACGGCCGACTTCCGGCAGCGAACCCGCGCCAAGCCCTTCGGTCACCTGCGCTCCGAGCTGAATGCGCCGGGAGGCCTTCGAGGTCGCGAGGACCTGGGCATCCGTGTTTGCGGCAATGAACTCAACGCCGGCCAAATTCTCCGCGATCATGTTGTTGATCGCATTTCCGCCGCCGCCACCGACGCCAATGACGGTGATATGCGGCCGCAGCCCCACAATGCTGCTCTTGGCGTCCGTCATCATATGCTCCTTCATGCCCCGTGGATGGTCCGTCTTCGCCCGTAACGAATCACTGGTCACATTAAGAACATAAAATGGCGGAGGCGGGGCGAAAGAATTTGTCTGCGGCGGAGTTTGGCTCGCCCTGTGTGGACTATCGGGCACGGGCGTCAGTGCCGGCCGGGACAGCCCTGGCGTCCCAGTCCCGCAGCGCATCGCAGAGCTCGGCCCGCGTCGGCGCGCCGATGCGCCCGCCGAACACCTGGCATTTGAGCGCCGCCGCCATGGACGACAGCCGCATCGTCTCTTCGATGGGCATGCCTTCGGCGATGGCGAGCGCGAAAGCGCCGTGGAAGATATCGCCGGCCGCAAGTGTATCGACGGCTTTGACGCGGGGTGCGGCGAGATGAAAGACGTTGCCGGTCGGCTCATCGAACCAGAAGCAGCCGTTTTCGCCTGCGGTGACGCTGATGAAGGCCTGCGCGAATTTTCGCTTCAAGCGGCTGACCACCTCCACCGGATCGGCCGTTCCGGCAAGCCGCTCGGCGGCCGGCTCGGAGAAGACGATGTGGCTTGCCGCCGGCGCCAGCATCTCGATCACGCCATCGCCTGCGACATCGCCGTCGAGGATGGCGGGTTTGCCCGCCGCTCTCGCCGCCGACAGCGTTGCCAGCGCAAGCTTCGGCCACCGCACGTCGACCAGCACGGCATCGACGGACGAGATTTCCCGTTGCGTGACGGACCTTGCCGTATCGTGCAGCCGCACATCGTAGAAGGGCACGATCAGGCGCTCGCCCGCATCGTCGATCAGGATGGTCGAGACGGCCGAGCGGGCGCCTTGCGCAACGGTCACGCCGCTCGTGTCTATGCCGCTCTCGCTGAGATCGGCGATGATGCGGTCGCCGGTGGCATCGTCGCCGACCGCGCCCCAGAGACTGGCATTGCCGCCGAGGCGAGCGATGGCGAAGGCGGCACTCGATGCCATGCCTTCGGCGATCTGCAGCATTTCATAGGGCAGGATCTTGCCCTGGCCGGTGGGCAGCGCGCGCACACGAAACAGCGTGTCCAGAACCGCCGCGCCGACGCAGAGCACGCGGCGCGCTGAACCGGGCGGTGGATCGAAGGCGAAGGAGGCCGTCAAGATCTTCGTCTCATCTCGTCATTTGACGGCCCCGGCCGTCAGGCCGGCCACGATCTGCCGCTGTGCAAACACCGTCAGGATCAGCACCGGCAAGGTGACGATCAAAGCGGCTGCCGCCAGTGGCCCCCAGCTGACCTGTTCGAAGGACAGCATGTTGTAGACGGCAACAGGAAGGGTGCGCGTCTCGCGGCTGGCGAGCACGATGCCGAAGACGAAATTGTTCCAGGAGAAGATCACCGAGAGGATGAAGGCGACGACGATGCCGGGCCTTGCGATCGGCAGGGCGACCAGGCGGAAAACCTGCCAGGATGTCGCGCCATCGATGCTCGCGGCCTCTTCCAGTTCCATCGGCGTCGTTTCGAAATAGCCGATCATGATCCACACGACGATCGGCACGGTGACGACGAGATGGATGATGATCTGCGGCATCAGCGTGCCGAGCAGGTTCAGCCACTGGAACAGCAGGAAGAGCGGGATCAGGAAGGAAAGGCCCGGCGTCATGCGCGCGATCATGATGACCATCGCGGATTTTTCCGCCTTCAGCCGGGCGATGCCGTAACCGGCCGGCACGCCGATCAAGAGCGCCAGAAGCGTGGCCGCCCCCGTCACCAGCACCGAATTCCATAGATAGAGGAAGAAATTGTTCTCCTCGAAGACCTTCAGATAATTCGACCAGGCGAAACGCTCCGGAATGAAGATCGGCGGATAAGCGCCGTTGTCGATCTCATATTTCAGCGAAAGCGAGATCATCCAGAGGAAGAACAGCACGACCGGCGAGATCATCACCAGGGCGACGAACAGCAGGCCGATGCGATCGAGCGTCTTGCGCTTCATCAGCGTGCCTCCCCGTCCGACCAGTTCACGCGCTGCCGGATCATCATCAGGACGAAGGAGAGCAGGACGATGAGGATGAAGAAGACGACCGCCATGGCCGAGCCATAGCCTATATCGTAGTAGGCGAAAGCGGTGTTGTAGAGATAGATATTGATGGTTTCCGACGCCGTGCCGGGGCCGCCCTGGGTCATGGCGTAGATGATGTCGAAACTCTTCACGGCATCGATGCTGCGGATGATCACCGCGATCATCAGGAACGGCGCGATCATCGGCAGCGTCAGATAGCGGAATTTCTGCCAGACATTGGCGCCGTCGATCTCGGCACTTTCATAAGGCTCGCGCGGAACGGCCGCCAGGCCGCCGAGCACGATCAGCATGACGAGCGGCGTCCACTGCCAGCTCTCGACGAGAACCAGGGAAGGAATGACGCTGCGCTGATTGTAGATCCATTCCTGCGGGCCGATGCCGACGAAGGAGAGGAGATAGTTGAGCACGCCGAGCTGCGGATGGTACATCATCGTCCAGACGAGCGCAATGGCGACCGGGGTCGCCATCATCGGCATGACGAATATGCCGCGTATGAGGCCGCGCAGCGGAAACTGGGCATCGAAGATCAGCGCCGCGAGCGTCCCCAGAAACAGGGGGACGACCACGGAGAGCGTCGTATAGAGCACCGTGTGCCACAGCGACTCCCAGAAGCGCATGTCGGTGGCGAGGCGGATATAATTGTCCAGCCCCGCAAAGACCTGCGACTGACCGAGCGTCCAACTGTTGACGCTCATCCACACCGTAAACACCCATGGAAAGACGATGACGGCTGCGATGACGATGAGCGCCGGGATGACGAAGGGCCAGTAGTTGGGAGCAAACCGGTCCGGCTTGCTCCCTCCTTTCGGCGCCTTGGCCATAGCGGCCGTTTCGATGCTTGCCGAGGCCATTATCCCTCGCTTTTCGCCAGAACGGGTTCGAACTGCGCCGTCGCTGCCTTCAACTCGGCTTCAGGATCGGCGCCGCCGATCATGTTGGTGAGGCCGACGCCATAGATATCACGAAACTCGGTGACCGGAATGATGACCGGCAGCGCGAGCTGCGAGATCTTGCCGGAGCCGACGACGGCATCGAGCCAGGCGGCCGGCATCTTGACGCCTTCGCGGACCTTGGCATCTTCGAGCACGGACTGGCGGAACGGAACGCCGGCGCCGGCCTGCAGCAGGCGTGCGCCCATGTCATGCGCAATCGCCCATTGGCAGAAGAGATAGGCGGCTTCCTTCTTCTGGCTGGCCGCGACCACGCCGAGCCCGTCGCCGAAGGTGCCGGCGGCCTGTGCCTTCGGGCCTTTCGGCATGATGCCGTAGCCGACCTGGCCGACGACGCGCGACTTTTCCGGGTTCTCGATCGGCGGTGCAAAGCCGACGCCGTCCAGCCACATGCCGATCTTGCCCTGCAGGAAGGCCGACTGCGCCTCCGCCCAGTTGAAGCCGGAGACGCCGGGAGGGGCGGTCTTGGTCATCAGCTTCTGGTAAAGCTTGGCCGCATCGACCGCTTCCGGCGACGTCGTGCGCAGCTTGCCGTCGGGGCCGAGCGGGCTCGAACCATAGCCGAGCAGCAGCGACGTCCAGACCGGCGTATTGGCGTTCTTCAGGCCGCGGGCGACGAAGCCGTAGGTGTTGGTCGAGGGGTCGGTCAGCGCTTCGGCGGCACTTGCCAGCTCTTCGAAGCTGGTCGGGTAGGCCAGCCCCTTCTTCTCGAACAGCGCCTTGTTCCAGTAGATGATCCAGTAATCGACCGAGAAGGGAAGAGAGCGCAGCACACCGTCGCCATCCTTGGCGAAGGCGAGCCCGGCTTCGGCGAAATCGCTTTCCACGAGCGACGGATCGGTCAGCGCGGGATCCTTGAGGAAGCCGCTGATATCGGCAAGCCAGCCGCCCTTTTCGAACTGCCGCTTCTGCACGTGGTAGCTCATATGCACCACGTCGAAGCTCGGCTTGCCCGAGCTGAGCTCGATCGTCGTCTTCTGGCGCTGCTGCTGTTCGGGCGTCGCTTCGGCATTGACCTTGATGCCGGTGAGCTCCTCGAATTCGGGCAGGTACTTCAGAAGGATTTCGCTGCGCGGGCTCTTGACCAGGTTCACTTCGAGCGTGGTGCCCGTGAAGCGCTTCCAGTCGACGGCGGCGGATGCCGGGCGCATGCCGAGCATGCTGCTCGCGCCAAGCGCGGCGGTTCCCGCCAGAAAACCTCTGCGTGTCGGATTGAAGAATGATGGCATGTGAGTCCTCCTCCTTTATGTGCCGGCGATCTCCTCACCGCCGGCGGCTTATTTCCCGATTATATCCCCAGCGCACGATCCCTTGCATGATTGATGTGTGCGACAAGGCTGTTGACGGCGTCCTCCGCCGATCGGCGCTCGATCGCCTCGAGCACCTTCAGATGCTCGCCCATCACAGGCCCGACGTGGCCGTCGATGCGGAACCGGTCCTGGCTGATCAGGCGCATCTTGATCGAGTTCACGCGGTAGGCATTCGAGATGATGGTATTGCCAAGCGCGTCGATGAAGGCGTCATGCATGCCCCAGTCGATGGCCTGCGCGCGCAATTCCAACTCGTGCGAGCCGTCGCCGCTGCGAATGGCGTCGGCAATATCCCGGTGCTGCTTGATCAGCCTGGCGATCGTTTCGTCCGATGCGGACCGGGTAAAGAGCGCGACGGCTTCCTTCTCCAGGAAGACGCGTAGCTGGAAGGCTTCGCGAATGAGGTTGAGATCGATGTGGGCGATCTGCAGACCGCGCTGCGGCACGGTCTTGATCAGCCCCTCGGCTTCGAGCCTCGGGATGAGCTCACGGATGGCGCCGAGCGGCAGCCCTGTCAGTTCGACGAGGCGGCGCTGGGAAACGAACTGGCCGGGGCGCACGTCACGCGCAAGGAGATGGCGCGTGAAGCTCGCATACGCCTTTTCCCGCAGTGTCGGCTGCTCCTCCGTTCCGTCCATCGCCTCCTCCACAAACATGCCTGACCTATGCGGCTTTCGAGCGGAAAAGATGATCGAAAGCAAGAGCGAGCTGGGTTTGCGCTTCGCCGGATATCGAAACCAGCGGCGGACGAACCGAAATCCAGATCTCCTCCGACGCCGTGCGCGCGATCATCGCCTTCACGGCCGGGATGACGGGGTGTTTCAGAATCTCGACCACGAAATCCTCTACGCGGCTGTCGTCCCTGCCCTCCTCGGCCAGCGGCCTGAGCTCGCGGGGCGCGAAATTGGCCATGCCTGAGATCGCACCCTGGCCGCCGAGCCGCACGGCCCGCGCCAGGTGCCGCTCGTCGCCCACCAGGATGATGAGATCGCCATGCGCCTTGAGCAGGCTTTCGGTATAGGGCCAATCCCCGGCGGAATCCTTGACGCCGGTGACGATATTGGGGAAGGCGGTCTTGAGACGGCCGATGAGCGACACGGTGAGCGGAACCATCGTCATCGACGGCAGATTATAGACGATGATGTCGCGCGCCTTGTCGCCCAGCAGGGCGAACACTGCCGAAAACCACTGGAAGACGCCGTCGTCGCTGACGTTCTTGAAATAGGACGGCGGGGCAAGAAGAATATTGCGGGCGCCAAGCGAAAGAGCCTGGCCGGCCTGCATCGCCGCATCCTCGGCGGCATCGACCAGCACGCCGACGATGATGTTCTTTGCCGCGATGCCGGCATCGAGGAAGGCGGCGAGAACACGTTCCCGTTCCTGGCTTCCGATCGAGGACCCCTCACCCGTCGTCCCGAACAGCGTCACGCTGGAACATCCGGCGGCAAGGCAGCGCCGCGCCTGCGCGATCATCGCTTCGATCGCAATATTGCCGTCGCTGTCGAACGGCGTGGCAAGAGCGACGGAAAGCCCGAATTTAGATGTCAACTTCATTCCTCCCAGTTGATGGGTCAGGTGTAGCAGGCTGACATGTTAGTTGTAAAGTGGTGATTCATCGCTGCCTGCGCTGGGCAGGCAGTTGTCGTCAGTTCCTTCCTAGACAGTCTCGCTGGCGTCGATCCGGGCGGCTTGGCGCGTGGCATGGATGAAGGCCAGCACGAAGCCGATGGTGAGAACGAGCACGATGGTCGGCGCGGGTGCGCTGTCGATGAAGAAGGACAGGTAAACGCCGGCGAAGGAGCCGGTGACGGCGATGGCGACCGACAGGATGAGCATCGTGCTGAACTTGCGGGTCAGCAGGAAGGCGATGGCGCCCGGTGCGATCAGCATGGCGATCGAAAGGATGATGCCGACTGCCTGCAGGGCGCCGACGATGGTGAGCGAGATGAGGGCGAGCAGGCCGTAATGCAGGAAGCCGATCCTGAGACCCACGGCCTTTGCCTGCGTCGGGTCGAAAGCGTGCAGCAGAAAATCCTTCCACTTCACGCCGAGAATGCCTGCCGTGACCGCGGCGATCGCGCCTGCCTGCGCAATGTCGGGCCAGGAGACGCCGAGCATATCGCCGAACAGGATATGGTCGAGATGCACGTCGGACTGGATTTTGACATAGAGCACCAGGCCGAGCCCGAACATGCCGGAGAAGACGATGCCCATCACCGTGTCCTGCTTGATGCGGCTGTTGTCCCTGAGGAAGCCGGTGGCGATGGCGCAGAACATGCCGGCGACGAAAGCGCCGACGGCATAGGGAAAGCCGACGATATAGGCGATGACCACGCCGGGAAACACCGCATGGCTGATCGCATCGCCCATCAGCGACCAGCCCTTGAGCACGACGAAGCAGGACAGGAGTGCCATCGGCACGGCGACCAGCACCGAAATGACAAGCGCATTGACCATGAATTCGAACTGGAAGGGCGAAAGCAGCATCTCGGCAATGTTCATCGCGCCGCCTCCAGCGCCTCGGCGGCCCTTCGGCGCGCCGCCAGCAGGCCGTGCTTGGGCGCGAGGAAGAATGCGGTCAGGAAGATCGCCGTCTGCAGCACGACGATGATGCCGCCGGTCGCTCCGTCGAGGAAGTAGCTCGCATAGGCGCCGGTGAAGCTGGTGACCGCGCCGATGATCACCGCGATGAGAAGCAGCCGAGGGAAACGATCGGTCAGCAGATAGGCGGTCGCGCCCGGTGTCACCACCATACAGATGACCAGGAATGCGCCGACCGTCTGCAGGGCCGCGACGGTGGAAGCGGAAAGCAGCGTGAAGAACATGATCTTGAGCGCGGTCGGATTGAGGCCGATCGAGCGGGCATGGTTCTCGTCGAAGAATGTGACCATCAGGTCCTTCCATTTGACGAGCAGGATGGCGAGCGACACGAAGCCGATGATGGCGAGCTGCAGCGTATCCTCCGGCGTGATGGCAAGGATGTTGCCGAGCACGATCGTCTGGATGTTCACCGCCGTCGGCTGGAGCGACACCATGAACAGGCCGAGCCCGAAGAAGGAGGAGAAGATCAGGCCGATGATGGCGTCTTCCTTCAGCCTGGTGCGCTGGTTGAGGAAAAGCATGGCGGCGGCGGCAAGCCCGCCGGAAAAGAAAGCGCCGATCGAGAAGGGAAGGCCGAGCATATAGGCGCCGGCCACGCCGGGGACGATCGCATGCGAGAGCGCGTCGCCGATCAGCGACCAGCCCTTCAGCATCAAGTAGCAGGAGAGGAAGGCGCAGACGCCGCCGACAAGTGCCGAGACCCACATGGCGGTCAACATATAATTATAGGTGAAGGGCTCGAGGAGAATGTCCGTCATTCCCAGCCTCCGCCTTCCCCGTCGGACGCGCCCGCCGTCGCCTTGCCGCCGCGAAGCACGAGCGGGCGTTCGTCGTCGCTGATCAGGCCGATCGATGTCGGCCTGCCGCTCTGGGCGTCGTTCAGCACGAAATGGCGCAGCACCCCGCCGAAGGCCTTCTCCAGATTGTCCTGGGTGAAGGTCTCGAAGGTCGGCCCATAGGCGAGCACCGTGCCCTTGATCAGGATCGTCCGGTCGCAGAATTCCGGCACGGAGCCGAGATTATGCGTCGAAACCAGCATGACGCGGCCCTCGTCGCGCAGCTCGCGAAGCAGCTTGATGATCTGCTCCTCGGTCTTGACGTCGACGCCGGTAAACGGCTCGTCGAGCAGGATGACCTTTCCGTCCTGCGCCAGCGCGCGGGCGAGGAAGACCCGCTTCTTCTGGCCGCCTGAGAGCTCGCCGATCTGGCGCTTGCGGAATTCGCTCATGTTGACGCGGGCAAGTGCTGCCGCCACCGCCTGATGATCGGCGGCCTTGGGAATGCGCATCATGCCCATGTGGCCGTAGCGGCCCATCATTACCACGTCTTCGACCAGGACGGGGAAGTTCCAGTCGACCTCTTCGGCCTGAGGCACATAGGCGACGAGGTTCTTTCGCAGCGCGTCCTTGACCGGCATGCCGAGCACGCGGATATCGCCCCTCGCGAGGCGCACGAAGCCCATGATCGATTTGAAGAGGGTCGATTTTCCCGAGCCGTTGACGCCGACCAGCGCGGTGATCGTGCCGGTGGGAATGGCGAAGCTCGCCTCCCGCAGTGCCGTATGGCCGTTGCGATAGGTGACAGTCGCGCCGTCCACCAGGATCCCGGTCCCCTCGACGCCGGATGCGGCCTGCTTCTGCCGGCCGGGTTGAACACTCATCGAACAATACCCCCTTGAACACATGAATCAGGCCCCGCCCGCAGGCGAGGCCCTGCCGGCCCGATCAGGACGAGGACGCCAGGCCCTTGGCGATGGTATCCGACGTTACCCTGAGGAGATCGAGATAGGTCGGAACCGGGCCGTCGGCCTCGCTCAGCGAGTCGACATAAAGCACGCCGCCATATTTGGCGCCGGTCTCACGCGCCACCTGTTCGGCGGGCTTCGAGGAGATCGTGCTTTCGGAGAAGACGACGGTGATGCCGTTCTTGCGAACCGCGTCGATCACCTTGCGCACCTGCTGCGGCGTGCCCTGCTGATCGGCGTTGATCGGCCACAGATAGAGTTCTTTCAGGCCGAAATCGCGGGCGAGATAGGAGAA
This sequence comes from Rhizobium sp. R634, assembly GCF_002211305.1. Taxonomy (GTDB): domain Bacteria; phylum Pseudomonadota; class Alphaproteobacteria; order Rhizobiales; family Rhizobiaceae; genus Rhizobium. Next base: position 630,955 of record NZ_LOKW01000001.1, read on the forward strand.
GGCGCCTTCGCTCGACACCAGCCAGCGCTTGGCCTCGGGCACGGCGGCAAGCTGCGTCTTGATGGGATCGATCGTCGCCTTGATCTTCTCCTTGTAAGCCTCGGCATTGGCCTTGTAGGTCTCGGCATTGGCGGGATCGTACTTCACGAAGGCGTCGCGGATATTGTCGACATAGATCAGCGCTGCCGTCGGCGACATCCAGGCATGCGGGTTCGGCTTGCCCTGATAGGGGCCTTCGGAAATGCCCATCGGCTCGACGCCGGTGGAGACGGTGACTTCAGGCACGTCCTTCAGATTGTGGAAGAATTTCTCGAACCAGCGTTCGAGATTGAGCCCGTTCCAGAGGACGAGCTGGGCGCCCTGGGCCCGCTGGATATCGCCTGGCGTTGGCTGATAGTTGTGGATTTCCGCGCCCGGCTTGGTGATGGATTCAACGATCGCCGCGTCACCCGCGACGTTCTTGGCGATGTCGGCGATGACGGTGAACGTCGTCACCGCCTTGAATTTTTCCTGCGCCGATGCCGGCAGAACCGTCAGCACGGCCGCAAACGCCGCTCCCATCATCCCGGTCAGAACCGACCGTCTTACCTTATCGAGCATGGATGTCTCCGGTTGCTATTGAGAGTGAATTGCAATTCACAATCGAGGCCTGCCCTCATGACAGTTCGCAAAGAGACGACCCCGGTCCCTCCATATTCTGCAATTGCGAATGAATTGCAATAAAGAATTGGCGGCCGGGCGCAAAATGATTGCAGCCCTGCCGAGGCAGTGAAAGACGCGAGGCCCTTGCCGTGTACCCTGGAAGTTGACCGGCAACGATGCCAGCCACGACGAACCCGATGATCCAGTCGGTTTCCATATCGGCTCGATCCTCATGGTCAGGACATGTCGATTACCGTAAACTGATCAGCCGAAGGCCTTGAGCATAGCTCGCCGAGGCGACCCCTGGATGGAGGGCATATGTTCAAATCTGTTTCCGACAGCGCCTTTGCCACCGACGGCGGATCACTCGCGTTGTTTGTACAACGGTCTGATGGCGAAGTGGAGCAGTTCGTCATAAATCGCTCCCTCGCTTCGCGCGGGACGCCTGCTTACAACAAGGTGTCGTCGAATCTCCGCTCCCTTTCGGCGGATGATTGCCGGGCGATCGCGGCGGCTCTCGAGCCGCTGTTGCCGACAACCCCGTCGATTTATCCGCTAGCGGATTTCATCAGGACACTTAGGGAGCAACCCTGATTTTCAACGGCTGGATGGCTTCCAAACCGACCATGAGCCCCACGGCTTTTGCCCTCGCCGTCACTTGGAATGGAGCGTCGTCGACAAGGCGGTGCGCTCCATGCGCGCGGAATTTTCCGGGTCGAGATGCTCCCAATAGGAGCCTTCCTTCCGTTCAAGGCATAGGACGCGCGATGATCACGTTGCGAAAAGCGGCTGGAGAGCGAGGTAATGTCGCAGCCTGCCCGTCGATGATTGTCTTCCAACATCGACCTGTGTGCGGCCCATTATCGGAAGCTGGGCCTCGGCACTGATCTTGTGAAGCAGTCGTTCGATAGGGCCGAATTGATCGGCATCCTCTGGCGGGGGGATTACAACGTAGTCATCCCCGCCGCTGAACCGTTACAGCTACTCCTTCACCGCGCCCGTCATCGACGACACGTAGTAGTCGACGAAGAAGGAATAGAGAATGACCACGGGCAGCGAGCCGAACAGCGCGCCTGCCATCAGCGATCCCCATTCGAACACATCGCCGCGCACCAACTCGGTCAGCACGCCGACCGGGATGGTCTTGTTCTCCGAGGACTGGATGAATGTCAGCGCGTAGATGAATTCGTTCCATGACAGGGTGAAAGCGAAGATGCCGGCCGAGATCAGGCCCGGTACGGCGAGCGGCAGGATGATCTTCACCAGGATCTGCCAGCGGTTGGCGCCGTCGACCAGCGCGCTCTCCTCGAGCTCGAAGGGAATGGAGCGGAAATAGCCCATCAGCAGCCAGGTGCAGAAGGGAATGAGGAAGGTCGGATAGGTGAAGATCAGCGCCAGGCGCGAATCGTAGATCCCGAGCTTGAAGACGATGAAGGCGAGCGGGATGAAGAGGATCGACGGCGGAATGAGATAGGCGAGGAAGATGACGAGGCCGATCTGCCGCGAGCCGGTGAAGCGCACGCGCTCGATCGCATAGGCGCCGAACACCGAGGCCACCAGCGAAAGCGCGGTCGAGCCCACGGCCACCAGCATCGTGTTCCACAGCCAGCCGGGATAGGATGTCTCGAGGAACAGGTATTTGATGTGGTCGAGCGTCGGCCCGACCACCCAGAAGGGGCTGTAATTGTTGTAGTCCGTCAGCTGCTCGTTCGGCTTCACGGCGGTGATCGCCATCCAGTAGAAGGGAAAGAGCAGCACGAAGACGAAGACCGCCATCGGCAGGTAGAGCATCACCACGCGCCGCGGCAGGCGGTTCAGATAGCTCATGCCCTCGGCATTGTCTGTCAGGACCTCATCGGCCGTTTTGAGATTGGTCGACATGGCTTGCTCCTTAATCCTGTCCGCCCTGCTGCCATTTGCGGCGTTGCAGACCGAAGAAACTGAACATGATGGCGCCGAGCAGGAAGGGTATCATGGCAACGGCGATGGCCGCGCCTTCTCCGAGCTGCCCGCCCGGAATGCCGCGCTGGAAGGAGAGTGTCGCCATCAGATGCGTGGCGTTGACCGGCCCGCCCTTGGTCAGCACGTAGATCAGCTGGAAATCCGTGAAGGTGAAGAGCACCGAGAAGGTCATGACGACGGCGATGATCGGCGTCAGCATCGGCAGCGTCACATAGCGGAACCGCTGCCAGCTGGTCGCGCCGTCGAGCGAGGCCGCCTCCTGCAGCGAGGCCGGGATGGTCTGCAGGCCGGCGAGCAACGAGATCGCCACAAAGGGAATGCCGCGCCAGACATTGGCGACGATGACCGAGATGCGTGCATTGGTGGGGTCGCCGAGGAAGTTGATCGGCGCGTCGATCAGGCCGAGCTTCATCAGCGACCAGGAGACGATCGAGAACTGGGAATCGTAGATCCACCAGAAGGCCAGCGCCGAAAGCACTGTTGGTACCACCCAGGGCAGGAGCACGATCGCCCGGAAGAAGGATTTGAACGGAAGGTGCTGGTTCAGAAGCAGCGCCAGCCAGAGGCCGAGCGCGAATTTCAGCGCCGAGGCGACCAGCGTGTAGAGGATGGTGTTGAAGACCGACAGCCAGAAAACCGCGTCATCGGCGAGGAACTGATAGTTCTCCAGCCCGATGAAGATGCCGTCCCGGCCGATCCGCGTGTCGGTAAAGCCAAGCCAGACGCCGAGCCCCAGGGGATAGGTGAGGAAGCAGACGAGGAACACGGCGGCCGGCAGCATGAAGAGGAAGCCGAGCACATTGTTGTTCTGCAGGAGCGAGGGGCCGCGCGTATCCCCGGATTTCAAGGTCGACATTGCTGGTCTCCAGATTGCAGTCAGTCCTGATGCATGTCGCCCGGAAGTGTGCAGCGGTTCCGGGATAACGACATGCATAAAACAAGGAACCAAAGCGCGGCGCATGGATCAGATCTGATGCGACGCGCTTTGGAGGATATGCGGCATGCCGGATATCGGGCATGCCACAAGCCTCGGCTCCGGATCAGACGCGGTAGTAGCGGTTCGCCCGGCGTTCGGCTTCCTTCATCGCGTCTTCCGGCGACTTCTGGCCGGTGACGGCGGCAGCGTACATGTCGACCAGCACATAGTCGGCCATGGTCGCGGCCGAGGCATAGCCGAGCGGGCCGGCATATCCGTTCGGGCGCAGCTTTTCCGAGGCGCGCGCATAGGGCGCGTGAACAGGATCGGCAGTCCAGATCGGGTTCTTGGCGAAGGCCTTGAGCGGCTGGCAGCAATAGGCGCTGGAGCCCTGGATCCAGGCGTTCATCTGGTCGGCTTCCATCATGAACTTGATGTAGGCCTTGGCCGCTTCAGGATATTTGCTGTGCTTGAAGAGAAGCAGCGAGCTGGTCTGGCAAAGCTCGACGCTCTTGCCGACCGGTCCGACCGGGAAGTTGGTCGTGCGGATGTCCTTCGCGATCTCGGCGAGCTTCGGATCGTTCTTCGCCGTGTAGTAGACGGAGACGCCGTTGGCGATCAGCGATACCTGGCCGGCAAGGAAGGCGCGGTTGTTGTTGACGTCCTGCCAGCTTTCGGTGCCCGGAATGAAGGTCGCGTAGAGCTCCTTGGCATAGTTGATCGAGGCGAGCGTCTCCGGGCTGTTGATCGTCACCTGGCCGCTTTCGTCGACCATCTTGCCGCCATGGCTCCAGAGCAGCCAATGGGCGTAATTGTTGCCGTCGCCGACCGCCTTGCCGTGCGGGAAGCCTGCGGGCGTGCCTTTTGCCTTCATCGCCTTGCAAAGCTCGAGGAAGCCTGCGGTATCGTTCGGGAATTCGTTGAAGCCGGCGGCCTTCACGTGGCTGTCGCGGTAGACGACGGCATTGCCGATCGCCGTCAGCGGCATGGCGATGAAGGTGTCGCCGCGGGTGGCATAGCCCTTCACGCCATCGTACCAGCCCTCATACTTGTTGCCGAGATAATTGCCGAGTTCGGTAAGATCGACCAGCTTGTCCGGATATTGGTGGGCGTCGTCGAACCAGCACATGATGAGATCGGGGCCGGAGCCGACATTGGCGGCAACGGCTGCCTTCGGACGGATGTCCTCCCAGCTCTCCTTGTCGATGCGCACTTCCACGCCTGTGGCTTCGGTGAATTTCTTGGTGTTGGCGATCCACGCATCCTCGTCGCCCTTCACGAAAGGCGTCCAGCGCAGCAGCCTGAGGCTCGCGCCGCTTTCCGGCGTGTAGGTCGGTTCGGCCTGCGCAAAGGATGGCTTGATGCCAAGACCGGCGACACCGGCAACGGCTGCCGATGCGGCAAGAAATTCACGTCTCTTGATCGTCATGAGATTCCTCCTCATTGAAACAGCGGGAGCAATTCTCCGGCGTCCACCTCCCGCTGGTGAACGGCGGCCTGGCATTTCCGGGAGAGCAGGCTCCGGGGAACGCTTGCGCTCCGGCGGCCGGGGAGACTCCTCCTCTCCCGTACGGCCGCCAGATGGCATCAGTCGGTCAATCTCCTGCCGCCTTCGGCATCGAAGAGATGAACATGCTTGGCGTCGATCGCCACGCGGATCGCTTCGCCCGGGCGGGCATCGACACGCTCGCGGAAGACGCAGCTGACCTCGCTGCCGCCGAGGCGGACGGTCAGATGCGTCTCGTAGCCGGTCGGCTCGATCACCACGATTTCGGCCGGCAGGCCGTTCGGATCGAGCGAGATGTATTCGGGGCGCAGCCCGTAGATGAGGTCGCGGCCGACCGCACTTGCCGGCGGATTGGCGACTGGCAGCCGGGTGCCGTTGGCCGCGACGAACTGCGTGGCGTTTTCGGGATCGAGCCTGCCATGGATCATGTTCATTGCCGGCGAGCCGATGAAGCCGCCGACGAAGAGATTGGCGGGGCGGTCGTAAAGCTCGAGCGGCGAACCGATCTGCTCGACGATGCCGTCATGCATGACGACGATCTTGTCGGCCATCGTCATCGCCTCGATCTGGTCATGGGTGACGTAGACCGTCGTCGTCTTCAGGCGCTGATGCAGTTCCTTGATCTCGGCCCGCATGGCGACGCGCAATTTCGCATCGAGGTTGGAGAGCGGCTCGTCGAACAGGAAGACTTCAGGATCGCGCACGATGGCGCGGCCCATGGCGACGCGCTGACGCTGGCCGCCGGAAAGCTGGCGCGGATAGCGGTCGAGCAGCTTGTCGAGGCCGAGGATGCCGGCGGCATATTTCACCCGCTTTTCGGCTTCCGCCTTGGGCGCCTTGTTGAGCATGAGCGAAAAGCCCATGTTCTGCTCCACCGTCATATGCGGGTAAAGCGCATAGTTCTGGAACACCATGGCAATGTCGCGGTCCTTCGGCGGCAGCGTGTTGACGACGCGCCCGCCGATCTTGATCTCGCCGCCGGAAATGTTTTCGAGCCCGGCCAGCATCCTCAGAAGCGTGGATTTGCCACAGCCCGAGGGGCCGACGAGAATGACGAACTCCCCATCGGCGATATCGATGTCCACCCCTTTGATGACGGGATGCGCGCCGAATGATTTCCGGACATCCGCGAATTGAACGTTTGCCATACTCCCTCCTCCCAGATCATGAGCATTACGCAAGCACTGTATGTATCGTTTCGGCCGGCGGCAGCCGGCTTCTTCATCCCCGCCCTACGAAAGGCATCTTCGTCGCCATGACGGTCATGGTCAGCACATTGGCGCCGAGCGGCAGGCCCGCCATGTAGACGACCGCATCGGCGATATGCGCCGGGTCGATCGTCGCTTCGGCGGCGATGCTGCCGTTTGCCTGCAGCACGCCGGCGGCGATCTTCGTCGTCATGTTGCTTGCGGCATTGCCGATATCGATCTGGCCGCAGGCGATGTCGAATTCGCGTCCGTCGAGAGCGGTGGATTTGGTCAGCCCCGTGATGGCGTGCTTCGTTGCCGTGTAAGGCGCCGAATTCGGGCGCGGCGTCGTGGCGGAGACGGAGCCGTTGTTGATGATGCGCCCGCCGCGCGGGCTCTGGCTCTTCATCAGCCGGAAGGCCTGCTGGGTGCAGAGAAAGGCGCCGGTGAGATTGGCCGCGACGATGGCGTTCCACTGCTCGAACGAAACCTCTTCCAGCGCCACACCAGGCACGGTGACGCCGGCATTGTTGACCAGGAGATCGAGCCGCCCGTATTTTTCCGCGATCGCATCGAAGAGGCCGCGAACGGAGTCCGGATTGCCGACATCGGCGGAAACCGCGAAGAACTCCGCCCCGGTTTCGCTGCCAAGCTCGCCTGCGGCCTTCTCAAGCACGTCGGCCCGCCGCCCTGATATGACGACCGTGTAGCCGGCAGCGCCGAGCCCCCGCGATATGGCGCGCCCGACGCCGGTGCCGCCGCCGGTGACTAGCGCGATCCTTGCCTTTCCGCTGGCCGATATGCTCATGCGATCCTCCCGTCGAGTTCATCCTCGATATGGACTTTCAGGATTTCGTCGAAGCTCGTCTCCGCCTTGAAGCCGAGCGACGACGCTCTCTCCGCATCGAACTGGGTCGGCCAGCCGGCGACGATGCGTTCGATCAAAGGATCGGGCACGCGCTTGATGAGCGCGACCGCCTTGTCGCCGGCGACCCGGCGCAGGGCTTCGATCTCTTCGGAGACCAGTGCGGAAAGGCCTGGCATGGTGAGGTTGCGCCGCGCGCCGATCCTTGCCGTATCGATCGTCGCGGCATGGACGAAGAAGCCGACGGCCGCACGCGGGCTCGCAAACCAGTGCCGGACGCTGTCGCTGACCGGCAGTATGGCTTCCTTGCCGACCAGCGGCTCACGCAGAATGTTGGAGAAGAAACCCGATGCCGCCTTGTTGGGGGCGCCGGGACGCACGCAGATGGTCGGCAGCCGGATGCCGATGCCGTCGAAAATGCCGCGGCGGGAATAATCGGAAAGCAACAGTTCGGCGATCGCCTTCTGCGTGCCGTAGCTCGTCAGCGGCGTGGTGAAGAATTCGTCCGGAATGACTTCCGGGAACGGCGTTCCGAAAACAGCGATCGAGGAGGCGAAGACGAGGCGCGGCACATAGGCGCTCGTCATGCCCGCCTGGCGGATCGCATCGAACAAAGCGCGTGTGCCGTCGAGATTGACGGCGTAACCCTTGTCGAAATCCGCTTCCGCCTCTCCCGAGACGATGGCGGCGAGGTGGAAGATCAGGTCCGGCCGGCCCTCGATCAGCCTGTCAGCCGCGCCGGCGGCGGCAAGATCGACGGTCAGCGCGGTCGAGACGGGCCGAAGCGTTTTGGGAACTTGCGGCTGAAAGGCGTCCGCCAGCGTCAGCCGGGTGACGGGCCGGCCGAAAGCCATCGGCTCGCGCGCGATCTTCTCGACCAGCTTGCGGCCGACCATGCCCGCCGCGCCCAAAATCATCACATGCATATCGGCTCTTCCTCCCGTCGGCCGGTGTCTTCAGTCAAGTTCGCGCCGCTCGTCGCATCGCCCTTGCGTCTGCGCATATAGGGCAGAAGATCGCGTCGGCAGGATGCACGCAGTCTCCTTTGTCGACGGGCTTCCGGCCGAACAGGATTTTCATCAGGGCTCAGCCTTCCATGCCGGGCAATGTGGCGCCGCATTTTTTCGCCAGGATCTTTGCCACTGCCGCATCGTCCTCGCGCCCGAGGCCTGCCTCGGATGCCTCTTTGAAGAGGGCGAGAGCCGTAGCCGCAAGCGGCGTCACGCCCCCGGTCCGCTCGGCTTCCGAGCGGACGATCCCGAGATCCTTGACGAAGATGTCGACGGCGGAACGGGGCGTGTAGTCACCCTCGACGATATGTTCGCCGCGGTTTTCGAACATCCAGGACGAGCCCGCCGAAACGCGCAGGACGTCGTAGAGCGTCCTGAGGTCGATGCCTGTCTTGGCCGCGAGCGTCATCGCTTCCGCCGTGGCGGCGATGTGGACCCCGGCCAGAAGCTGGTTGATCATCTTGACCTGGGAGCCGGGGCCGGGCCGGTCGCCGAGCCGGAAGACCTTGGCCGATACGGCGTCGAGGGCTGCGCCGGCGCGCTCGAAAGCCTCGTTCGAGCCCGAGGCCATGACGGTGATCTCGCCGGAAAGCGCCTTGACGTGGCCGCCGGAAACCGGCGCATCGACGACCAGCATGCCGGCTGCCTCCAGGCGCTCGGAAATAGCGATCGTGGCGCTTGGCGCCATGGTGGTGCAGAGCAGGAAGACGGTGCCGGCGGCGGCCGTTTCCAGCGCGCCTTGCGGGCCGAAAAGCACGTGCTCGACCTGGGCGCTGTTGACGACGTAGACGAAGACGGTTGCAGCATCCTGAGCGGCGGCTGCCGGCGTGTCGGAGGCTTTGCCGCCCGCTTCTAAAAAGCGCTGCAGCACGTCTGGACGGACGTCGCATCCGCCGACGGTGAAGCCTGCCCTCAGAAGCGAGAGCGCCGCGCCCCAGCCCATCGAGCCGAGACCAATGACTGCTGATTTCTTCATGTCCTGCACGGCTCTTCTCCCGGATGCCACACAAGTTGTTCCGGCGGTGTTATCGATACCGGTATCGGTAACAAGCCCCATTTTTGTCAGTTATGTCAAGTGCCGGGTGTTTTCCTTTTCCGGAAAAAAGGCCTATGAATTTATCGTGCCGCTTGTGCGGCTGTGCGACGACAGGATCCATCGGGATGCGCAAATCCACACTGGAAGAGATTGCCGCCGCGGCCGGCGTCAGCAAGATGACGGTATCGCGGGCGCTTCGCGGCGCAGCCGACGTTTCCAAGGAAACCCGCGAAAAAGTGCTGCAGGAGGCGGAGCGGCTGAGCTATGTCGGCAACCGGCTAGCGCTCTCGCTGTCGTCGCAGCGGACGAACCTCGTCGCCGTCGTCGTTCCCAGCATGTCGAACATCGTCTTTCCCGAGATGCTGGAGGGCATTTCCGCCGGCTTGCAGGGTTCCGGCATGCAGGCGGTCTTCGGCATTTCCGATTACGATATGGCCAAGGAGCGCGAGATCATCCGCGACATGCTCTCCTGGCGGCCGGCTGCGATCGTCGTCACCGGACTCGACCAGCCGGCGGAAACGGTGCGGATGCTGCAGCATGCCGATATTCCCGTCATCCAGCTGATGGATCTCGACGGCACGCCGGTCGATTTCAATGTCGGGCTTTCGCATGGCAAGGCGGGAGAGGAGATGGCGGCGGCGCTGCTTTCGGCCGGACGGCGGCGGTTCGGCTATATCGGCAGCGCGCTCGACAGGGACTTGCGGGCAGGAAAGCGCAAGGCCGGCTTCGAAAAGATGCTGCGCGAAAGCGGCCTCTCCTTCGCGCATGAGCGGATCGATTCGGCCTATTCCTCGATCGCGCATGGCAAGCAGCTGACGCTCTCCATGCTGGCGGCGACCCGCGATCTCGACTGCATCTACTATGCGAGCGACGACATGGCGACCGGCGGCGCCTTCGCCTGTCTCGAGCTCGGGGTTTCCAGTCCCCGCGACATACTGATCGCCGGCTTCAACGGGCTCGAAGTCGCCCGCGCCCTGCCGATCAGGATCGCCACCTCGATCTCGCCGCGCCGCCAGATGGGCGAGGCCGCCGCCGAACTTCTGCTTTCCGCAAGCCGCGGCGATGGAAGCCCGCCTCCCGAGAAGATCATCGCCTTCCACCCTGAGATCACCGGGGTCGGCTAGATCTCTGGGTCACGAGATCCGCGAGCATCGCCGCCTGACCTTTCAGGATTTTGACCGCCGCCTCGGCGATGGAAAACCACCCGGCTCGATCGACCTCGGGAAAATTCTGCAGGCGCCCCGATCTCGGCGGCCATTCCATCTGGAATTCCGAGCTTGTGATCTTATCGACATCCAATGCCGGATCCGCCTGCACCGACCAGACGACCACCACTTTTCCGCCGGGCTGGCGGTATTCGCCGAGCGGTGCGTAATCTCCCAATACGTCGAAACCAAGCTCCTCCCGCGTCTCGCGGATCGCTGCCGACAGCTCGTCTTCGCCCGGTTCCACCAGTCCCTTCGGGATAGACCAGGCCCCTTCGTCCTTCCTTGCCCAGAAGGGACCGCCGGGGTGCACGAGCAGCACCTCCAGCCCCGTCTCGGAAAGCCGGTAGACGAGAAGCCCGGCGCTACGGACCGGCATCGGCAACTCCTGGGTCGGGGATGACGTTCTTATTGCAAGCACAGGAGGGCCGACGCTGGCCGGCCCTCCTTCATTTCTGACTTGCGCCGCCTCAGCTGCGTGCAGCCGGCGCCGGGGTAGCGGTGCTCAGCTTCTCGAGCAGCTTGGCGATCGCGCCTCTGCGGCTGCCCATTCCGGGTTTGCCACGACGTTTCCTGATCTCGACCAGGAAGGGCTTGCGGATCCTGGACTTCATGTCCAAAACCTCCTTACGCCACCTGACGCTCGGCTTCGATCTGAAGAGGCGCCTGTTGAAAGGAGCCGTCTCCGATAGCGATCTTGCGCGGCTTCATCGCTTCCGGAACTTCCCGTTTCAGCGCGATGGAGAGCAGACCGTTCGTCAGCGAAGCGTTTTCGACGCGAACATGGTCGGCGAGCTCGAAGCGGCGCTCGAAAGCGCGGCCGGCAATGCCGCGATGCAGATATTCGCCTTGTTTGTCCTCGGCCTTGTGGCCTTTTACGACGAGCAGGTTGCGCTCCTGCGTGAGGTCGAGATCGGCATCGGCATAACCGGCCACCGCCATGGTGATGCGGTATTCATCCTCGCCGATCTTGACGATGTCGTAGGGCGGCCAGGCGTCGATGGCCTGGAGGCGCTGCGCGTTGTTGAGGAGATTGAAGACACGGTCGAAGCCGATGCTGGACCGATAGAGCGGTGCGAAGTCGAAGTCGTTTCTCATAGCCAAATCCTCCTTAAAGCGAGATGACTGGAGACGCGTCGGAAACTCGCGTCTCCTATGATCGGCCCCCATTGGGCTGCCGACACGAATGATCTGGTTTTTGAGATTTTTCGGTTCAAGAGGGTTTCAAAAATTTTTTTTGAGGCGGGGCGGAAAGCTCCTCGCGGCGGGCCGATCTTCGAAAACTTTCGGCGCGGTGGCGCGTTAGTGATGACGATCACGGCGATGCGCGGAGAATATCATGCCAAAGGGATTTCGTTTCGAGCTGCTTGCCAAGAGCGGTTATGTCGCGCGCGGCGTCGTCTTCCTGCTGATTGCGGGTCTCGCGCTCTTTTCCGGCATCGCCGGCGGCCGGCCGGAAACGAAATCGGCGCTGTCGACGCTTCTGGGACAGCCTTTCGGCCGCGCCTGGGTGGGGCTGATCGGCCTTGGCCTTCTCGGTTTCGTCGCCTGGCGCCTGGCGCAATCCTTGGCCGACAGCGACGGCCATGGCAGCGACGCCAAGGCGATCGCCATCCGCACGGTCCTTTTCGGCAGCGCCGTCACCTATCTCGGGCTGGCGGGATATGCGCTGGGGCACGCGCTCTTCAGCGGCGGCGGGGGCGAAGGCTCGGGCGAGAAGGGTTTGGCCGGTTGGATCATGTCGCAACCCTTCGGCGCCTACCTGGCCATCGCGGTCGGCCTCGGCTTCATCATCGGCGGGGTCGTAACCGCGGCCAAAGGCCTCACCAAGAAGTTCGAGCGCTACCTCAAGCTCGCCGACAGCAGCGGCGTCGTGACCCTGATCTGCATATATGGGCTCGTCGCGCGCGGCCTCGTGTTCGCGATCATGGGCATCTTCTTCGCCTATGCCGGTTTTCGCGTCGATCCGCAGCAGGCCGGCAGCATGGCCGATGCGCTGGATTGGGTGAGGCAGCTTCCTTTCGGCTCCATCCTCTACATCGTCGTCGCGGCCGGACTGGCGGCCTTCGGCATCTACAATCTGGTCGAAGCGCGCTACCGCATCGTCCGCGGCCCGTCGCTTGACGACGTCAAGCAGTCGATTCCGAGGCCCGGTCATTAGCAAGGGGCGGGTTTTCAACCGCGCCGAGCGCCCCATCTCTGTCGGATGATCTATTTTACCAGCGACACCCACTTCGCAGATCCGCGCATCCTCAGGATCGACCGGCGCCCCTTTCCCGACATGGCCTCCCACGACGTCACCCTGATACGCTATTGGAACGAGGTGGTCGGGCTTGAGGACGATATCTGGCATCTCGGCGACTTCATGTCTTCCCGCGGCGGCGACTGCGACCAGCTTCTTTCCATGCTGAACGGGCGAAAGCACCTGATCATCGGCAATAACGATCCGCAGACGACGACGGAAGCGAGGGGCTGGACGAGCGTCCAGCACTACCACGAGATGACGCTCGACGATCAGCTGCTCGTCCTCTGCCACTACCCGTTCCGCACCTGGAACAAGATGGGCAAGAAATCGCTCAACCTGCACGGCCATTCCCATGGCCGCCTGAAGCCTTTGCCCCGGCAATACGATGTCGGTGTCGATGCTCAAGGGTTACGGCCGGTGTCGCTGGAAACGCTGTTGTCGGTGAAGCCGCCGCAATAGGCGAAATCGTAGACCAAGAATACGCGGAAGCCACGGGAACCGTCGATGCCGAGCGAGGTTTGGACGTTTTCCAACCAAAGGAGCTTCCCGATGTTCATGCGCGTGGATCAATTGCAGGCGGAATTGCCGGCGCCGAAGGCGGCCGACCCGAACGCGGCCGCAGCCCTCCAGGAACTGCTGGGCGGCAAATACGGCGAGATGTCGACGCTCGGCAACTACATGTTCCAGAGCTTCAACTTCCGCTCCAAGTCGAAGCTCCGGCCGTTCTATAGCCTGGTCGCCAGCATCACGGCGGAAGAGCTCGGCCATGTCGAGCTGGTCAGCAACGGCGTCGCCATGCTCGCCAACGGCCCTGACAAACCGGATGGCGATGCAGGCGATGGCGGCGACATTTCCGACGCGCCGTTCGCGGACATGGCGGATATCCGCCTTGCCGCAAGCTTCCTGTCGGGCGGCGGCGGCGCGATGCCGGTCAACAGCAACGGCGCCTCGTGGAACAACGACTTCATCACCACCACCGGCAACATCGTTTTCGATCTCCTGCACAATTTCCATCTGGAATGCGGGGCAAGGCTCCACAAGCTCAGGGTCTACGAGACCGTCACAGACCCGACGGGGCGTGAAGTCTGCGGCTATCTGCTCGTCCGCGGCTCCGTGCACGCGCATGCTTACGCGCTTGCCCTGAAGAAGATCACCGGCGTCGAGATCGAGAAGTTCCTCCCCTGCCCCAACATTCCGCTCGCCAATATTCCGGAGGCGCAGAAATATCTCGACGAGGGATCGCATCGCCGCCTCTACACTTGGAGTCCCAACGATTACAAGGAGATCGCCGGCATCTGGAGCAATGACGAGGTGGCGCTTCCCGACGATCCGCCGGGCGAACTCGAAGTCGTCGAGGGCATGCCGGAAGGCGGCAAGATCCACCAGCTCGTCGGCGTGCCCTCCGCCTTCACACCGGATTACGCTCCCGAGGAGATGTTCGAGATCGCCGAGAAGCTCTACAAGAAGTCCCGGTGAGCCGGCGGCGCCCGGCAGGTCGCGTCAGCGGGACTTTCTCCGCTCCCGCGACCGCGCCGTCCGCCTGGCCTCCCTGAGTTCCTCGATGTCAGGCTGCCACCAGCCGCGCTTGCGGTCATGCTCGCCGGCCACGGTCTTGGCCGGCCAGGTGTGGACGAGTTCCTCCAGAGTCGGCAGCCGCCAATTGGCCCATACATGATCGTGGCCGACATCGGGATAGAACTCGCAGACCGGATCGGGATCGACGATTTCGCCGGTCACGTCTGTGATGACGACGATGCCGTAAGCGCTCGTCGCCACCGGGCGGTCGAGCGGCGGAAGATCGTCTGATGGCACCGGCAGGCGGTGGCGTTTGCGCTCGGCCGAGCGGCTCTTGGCCTTCGCCTCTTCCTCTGTGCCTTTACGCGCTTCGGCGCGTTTGCGGCGCTCTTCCGGTTCGGCTCTTTTCGCCGCGGCCTCGATCGCATCCCAGCGATGCTGGAGTTCGTCATAGGAGGCGAAGGGAACCTCCCAGACACGAAGCTCGCCGTTCCATCGGGCGAAAGGCACCTGGCGCAACTCATCGACAACAGTTCGCGAAAAGGGCGTCCGGATGCGGAAACCCGTCTTGATGACGTCGAGATAGGGGCTGAGGATCGGCTCGAAGGCATAGGCGTCCCGTCCCTTCTCTGTGGCGAACAGATCGGTGCGCGTGGCTTCGTGCGCCAGCCAGCGGTCGATGCGCCGCCGGGCCGTCTTGCCGGGAACCGTCCATGCGCAAAGCGCGTCGTTCCAGCGCGCGCGGGGAAAGGTCTCGCGGAAGCGCTGCACGGTCATCCTGTCGAAGGGGAAGGAGACCGTCTCGACAGGCGCTTCGTCTTCGGAGATTGGAACGTCATCCGTGCTCATGCGGTTGAAACGAACACCTCCCCAAGGAAGTTGCCGAGCGCCAAGCGATGAAAACAGCCGGCGGCTTGTGGGCCGGCAAAGGCAGATCTACCTATGATCCGATGGTAGGGCGAGGGATGATCGATGAAAAGCGCGGCGTTGCAGGATGAGAGGACAGCCTGGTTCCGGTCGCTGGAGCCGGTCCAGCCGGCGGAGATGCTTGGCCTTTGGAAAGGCGCCGGCATCCCTTCGCGTCACCCGCTTGACGGCGTGCTGGAGAATCTCGGCTGGTTCGGCAAGCGTTTCCACGCGGATATGCGCGCCGACGCGCTGCTCTTTCAGTGGCGGCCGGGCCGGCTGGTGGCGATCGAGCCCGGCTTCTTTCCGATCGGGCTTGCGATCAGGGCGGCGCCCTTCGGCCGGACGGCCATCGCCCGCAGCGGGTTCTCCTATCTGCAGAAGGCCTGTCGCGCGCGGGGCACAACCGCATCGCTGAAGCTCCAGACCCTGGAAGATGCCGCCACCGCCGCAATGATCTACGACAGGCAGCCGATCGTCGATTATTTTCGCAGAATATGCGAGGATGAACTCGCCGGCATGATGTGCGTGCGAGGGGACATCAGGCGCTACTTCTTCAAACTCCGGAAGGTCGATGCCGCCTCGCGGCCGCGGGACAGGTGAAGCAGGGAACAATCTGCCATGCTAATCTGTTTTTACCGCACGCAACCAAGGGGGATGTCATGCGTGCGGTGCTGATCGCCACTTTGCTTTCGCTTTGCTCTCTGCCCGCCCACGGGCAGGATGCAGGGTTTCTGAAGTCTCTGGCCGGCGATTGGAGCGGGACCGGAATGGTCCTCACCAAGATCGGCGGCACGAACTTCAACGTCTCCTGCACCCTGAAATCGGACGCCAGCCAGTCCGCAGTTTCGATGAACGGCAAGTGCCGCGGGCTTGCGGTTTTCGTCCGGACGTTCTCGGCCAACGTCAAGGCCTCGGGCCAGCGCTATTCCGGCAATTACATCGGCCCGTCGGGCCAGCCGTCCAGGCTCATCGGCAGCAGGCGGGGCGACAGGCTGAACCTGGATGTCACCTGGGCGCGTGTGGTCAATGGCGACCGGAAGGCAACGCTGATGATCGAGAAAGTCGGTCAGAACAAACTTCGGCTGCAGACGGTCGATAAGGATCTGCTTTCGGGCCGGTCGGTCGTGACCAGCCGCATCGACCTGCAACGCCCATAAGGTCCGAATTCCGGAGCGGCGTCCGGTAACGCCTGCTCCGGGTGGTTTCAGTGTTTTCTCGCAGAATGGTCGCCGCGGTCGCCTTCGCCGGGCTTCGCGTCGCTCTTTGCCTTGCGCCGTTTGTCCGCGGACAACGAACGGCCGACATCGTCGGATTCCTTGAAACGGCCCTGATCGTCGCGGCGCACGTAGCGCTTGTCGGTGCCGGTATCTATGAGCTCACGTTTGGACATGATCGTCTCCTTGCTGTTGGAGCAGGCAAAACGCGCCAGATTCCAAAAGGATGCATGCCATCCGCATTTGCTAAGCCGCCATCCGGACGAGCGTATCGGAGAGCTTTCTGCCGTCATAGGGTTTCGGGAAAAAGACGCCGCGCTCCGGCAATTCGTCGGCGTCGGGTTGCTTCATGCCGGAGACGACAATGATTTCCACCGGCGGCCAGCGGTCACGCACGGCCCTCGCCAGCTTCAGTCCGTCCATGCTTCCCGGCATGTCGATATCGGTCAACAGGATCCGGATGCCCGGGACCGTTTCGAGGAGGTGAAGGGCCTCGTCGGCATCGCGCGCTTCAAGCGCTTCGAAGCCGGCCTCCTCGACAATTTCGACCGCCATCATGAGCAGCAGGGGCTCGTCCTCTACCACGACTACCTTGGTTTTCATGTTTTGCTCGAATGCACCATATCCCTATCTGAACTTTCAACTTCCCCCTTCGCCGCCGGTTCCGCCGCCGAGAATATAACTTCGAAGACAAGGCCTTCCGGTCTGAAGTCCGAGCGCGACCGCGCCTGCGCCTTCGCAGGGAAGGCGCGCTCTATCAGCACGGAGCCGAACCCCCTTTTCGTCGGCGCCGACACCGTCGGCCCGCCGGATTCCGTCCATAGCAGAAGCACGCGCCCGTTCTCGTATTTCCATTCGATGGCGACGGTTCCATCCTCGCTTCCGAGGCTTCCGTATTTCGTCGCATTGGTCGCGAGTTCATGGATCACCAGGGAAAGCGGCAAGGCGATATCGGCGGGCAGAACGACTTCCGGCCCGTCGAGGCGGATGCGTTCCGCCTCCGAGGCGACATGCGCCCTGAGGGCTGCCGAGACGATCTCTCGGACGGGCGAGGCCGAGCCCTCGCGCGACAGGATGAGGTCATAAGTGCCGGCGAGCGCCGCAAGCCTTTCGGCGAAAGAATTGTACCTTTCCGGATCGGAGCGCGAGAAGGTCTGCCGGGCGATCGCCTGAACCAGGGTGAAGCCGTTCTTGACCCGGTGGGCCAGCTCGCGGACGAGAAGGATGCGCTCCTCCTCCGCCTCTTCGTTCCGGCGCCTTCGCTCATCCAGCTCGTCGAGCAGCCGGTCGAAGGTGGCGCCGACGACATCGAGCTCGTCCGACCCTGTCATCCTGGTTCGCGCCGTGGTCTCGCCGCTGCGCCACTTCTCCATCACCTCGGCGATCCGCGAAATCGGCACGAGGATGAAGCGGTTGCCGATGATGATCGCGGCGGCAAAGGAAAACAGCGCGCCGCCGATGATGGCGAGCGTATTCATCAGCGTCGCCCGGTTGATCGGCGCGAATGCTTCGGGCTTCGAAAATCCGGCGCTGACATAGAGAGGGCTGGAGGGCAGCGCTATCGGGCGATAGCCGAGAATCCGCTCGGTCCCGTCCTGGCTCATGATCTCGATCACATCAGGCTGTTCGGCATGGACAAGGCGCTGATACTCCTCAGGGATGGCGGTGCCGACGAACTGCTCGGGAAGGGGCACGCGCGCGACGATGATTCCCTTGCCGTCGGCGATCGTCACCGCATTGCCGGGCGCCACACCGCGCTCGGTGATGCGGTTCTGCAGCCAGTCCAGCCGGATGCCGCTGACGATGAGGGCCTTGACGACATCGCCCTCCATCAAAGGCATGGCGAGCGGCAGCACCGGTTTGTCGGAAAGACGGCTCACAGCATAGGTGCCGACGGCGAAATTCCTGGTCTTCAGCGCCTCCTGGAAATAGTCGCGATCGGAAAACACCACGCCGTCGGGAAAGGGCATGCTGCCGCAGATCGGCCGGCCGTCGAGCCCGACGACGAAGATGGTACGGATGTTCGCAATGCTCTCGGCGACCGATTTGAGAGCCGCGTTGCAGGCGTCGACGTCGAGGTTGCGGACGGAAGGCATGGCGGAAACCGAAACGAGAAGGGCGTGCAGGCCTTCGACGATCCGCTCGACTTCCGAGGATGCCTGTCTTGCCGCCTGCGCCGCGGAGGCGCGGACTTCCTGGTTGCGTTCGTGGCGCAGCGCTACCTCGTTATAGGCGAGCATCGCGACGACAGGCGCCAGCGCCGCGACCGCAACTGCAACAAGCTTGAGTCTCATCCCGTCTCCTCTCGCAAGAGGGTTGGTAGCATGATCGGAACGATCCCGCACGGATCACACGCGGAATCTTGTTTACAAAATATCAACGTACGTATCCGGACGTTTACGCTCGAACCTTGCCGCGCCTCCGATCGCGGCTAGATAATGGGGGGATGAACGATGCCAAGAACACTTCCTCCGAAGGTTCTGCAGCCGGGCCTTTCTCGCCGCGGCCGCTGACTGCCGCGATGGCGAACGAAGTCGAGCGCCTCTTGTCGGGCCGGACCCGCGATATCCGCCTGACGGGCGATCTCCGCGGCCGGTTTGAGGAACGGTCATGGCGCCAGACGTCGAAGGTCATCCGCTCCTGGATGACATGGGTGGCCTTCGTCGATGTACTGACGCTGGCACTGAACGCTCTCCTGCTTCCCAGTGACGTCGCGCTGTCGATGGTCGCTCCTGCCTGCCTTCTGCCGCCGGCGGCGATTGCCACGGCCCTGATCTGGCGCAAGCCGCGCGCCGCCGCCGTTCTGCGCGCATCGCTTCTCGGCGGCATGTGTCTCATTCTGCTGTCGGTCACGCTCGTCGGCGTCTTTGCCGGAGGCGAATTCTACGAGCGGCATCTGACCATCATGCTGTTCGTCGCCACGAGCGCGATCACCATCTTCAGTGTGCCGCTCGCCTGGACGATCGTGATCGCCTGTTATGCCCTCAGCCTCTATTTTATCCTGCAGTGGTACAATCCGCTCGTGGAAGCCGGCAGCGTCGTCGCCGGGACCTTGTTCTTTTCCTGCGGTATCATCGCCACCGTGGTCGCCCGGCGAACGATGAACATCCTGGCGCAGAAGACATTCCTCCTGGACTGCCGGGATCAGCGCCGCAACGCGGAACTGGCCGATGCGAACGCCCGATTGGAGCGGCTCGCCAGAACCGATCCATTGACGGGCATCGCCAACCGGCGCTGGATGATGGAGACCCTTGAAGGCCTCTGGCTGAGCGGCCGCGACACCGGCGTCGCCGCGGCCATGCTGATGTGCGATATCGATCACTTCAAGGCGCTGAACGACAAGCTCGGCCATGGCGAAGGCGACCGCTGCCTCGTCAAAGTCGCCGGCATCATCCAGAGCTGCGTGCGCGCCGATCGCGATCTCGTCTCGCGCCATGGCGGCGAGGAATTCTTGATCGTGCTTCCCGATGTCGACGAAGAAGAGGCGGTGGCGGTTGCCACTCGCATCCGCGAGAGCGTGGAAGCCGCCGCCCTACCTAACCCGTCGTCCGGCGTCGGCCCTTCGGTGACGCTGAGCGTGGGCGTCGCCCTGAAATCGGTGCGCGACACCGACATTTCGCTCGCCAATCTCCAGCACGAGGCCGACATGGCGCTTTATCGCGCCAAGGAAGCGGGACGCAATCAGGTCTCGGTCTTCCGCCGCCAGCACCAGGCCGCGCCGTCCGCGCCGATCGCCGCGAGACGCCAGGGCTGACGGTCGCGGCGCGGCTGCGATCACGGTGTAAAACCGAAACAGCGGATCGAGAGATAGTCTTCGGCCGAGATCTGCACTCCGAACAGAAGCGAGGCCCAGACCGGCTGCGTGGCGAAGAGGAAACCCAGCGCGAACGCTGCCCAGATGGCAGCGGCCCCGAATTCCCGAAGCAGAGAGGCACTGCGATCAGTCATACGGCCTCCGGATCATATTCCAGCCGGCAGCAAGCATGACTGCCCCCCACATCAGAAAGCCGATATCCCAGTAGAGCCACGCCGACTGGTCGACCGTTTCGTTGACATGGTGAATGCCGAGCAGGTGGTGGTCGATCACTCCCTCGACGAGATTGAATAGGCCGAAGCCAGTAAGCACCGCGCCGATCAACTCCGTGGTCGACCAGCGAAAATGCGGGCGGCGCGCGGCGCGCCAGAGAATGAACAGGCCCGCGAGAAGAAACAGATAGGTCGCCGAATGGAAGACGCCGTCCCAGAAGGTGTTGAATTCGAGGTTCTCGACGGAATCGATCGAATACCAGGCGCTGAACATATGGTGCCACTGCAGCAGCTGGTGAAAGACAATGCCGTCGAAAAAGCCGCCGAGTCCCAGGCCGAACAGGATGCCCGACGACCGCGGAAAGTTCCGGTCAGTGCTCACCCTGGTAATCGATGTCATCGCATCACCAGGTAGGCGACCATGGCGACTGCCGAGACGAAGGCGGCGGCGCTCAATCCGAACGTCAGATATTCCGCTGCCTTTTGCCGGTGGCGGCCGATTTCCGCACTTCCAAAAACGGCCGCTATCCGGCTCGCCAACGTCAGCGCACCGAGAAAAAATGCCCACTGGGTTGGTGTGTCCATTTTCCTGCTCCCGTCGCGGATGCACGCCCGACAAGGAAACGTTCCTGCGTAGGTTCATCATTAACAAAGCCGGTTCCCCTTTGTTTCCGTTCGATATCGCACTTTCTGTACGAACTGCCCTCCAGATGGGTGCCGGCGTCTGCTCGGCCGGTCCAGCCGACATTGAAGCTTGACGTGACGGCGTTGTCTACTTAATGTCTATCAAAAGAATAATAGAACGGAGGCGTATGATGCCCGAAATCGCTGGACCCGACCGCAAGGCGAGTCTCGAACTTGCGCTGCGCATACGCATCCTCACCATGGAACTGCCCCCGGGCGCGGTCCTCGATGAAGTGGCGCTGAGCGAAGAATTCGGCCTTTCCCGCCCGCCGGTGCGCGAGCTGATGCGGCAGATGGCCGGAGAGGGCTATATCGACCTCGAGACGAACCGCGCCGCCCGGGTCAGCGCCATGAGCTACCAGTCGCTGCGCGATTTCTTCCTGCTTGCGCCGATGATCTACATCACCGCCAACAAGCTCGCGGCCGAGAACCGGACGAAGGCCGAGCTTGCGGTGCTCAAGGAGATCCAGCGCGCCTTCCGCAAGGCGGTGGAGGACTGCGATGTGGAAAGCCGGGTGTTCCAGAACGACCAGTTCCACCGCCAGATCGGCGAGATGGCCCACAATGTCTATGTCGTCCCGAGCTTGCGCCGGCTGCAGATCGACCACGCCCGCATCGGCAAGATCTTCTACCAGCATCCGAACACGCCGCGCATGCAGGAAGAACTCGAGCTCGCCTGCGATCAGCACGACGAGATGATCGAGGCTATAGAGCGGCGCGACGCCGAAGCTTCGGGCGAGCTGGCGCGGCTCCACATCGAGCTCTCCCGTCGCAACATCGCAATGTACGCGGCCCCCGAGGGGCTGGAAGCGCCGGCTCTCTAAGCCGCCCAGGAACAATAGCATCCAACGCAACGGGATTTCATCGATGACCGCTTTTCCCTTTCCAGGACTCAATCTCGCCATCACCACGCCGTTCGACGATGCCGGCCGCATCGACTACGGGCGGCTTGAAATCAATGTCGAGCGCTATCTCGCAGCCGGCGTCCGCAGCTTCCTCTTCAGCTCCGGCACCGGCATGCACGTCTATCTCTCCAAGGCCGAATCCGAAGAGCTGGTCAGCCGTGGCGCGAAGATCGTCAACGGCCGCGCCAGGGTGATCGCCCAGACTTCGGCGCTGCTGGTGGAGGACGTGGTGGAACGGACGGCGCGCGCCCGCGATGCCGGCGCCGCCGGCGTCATGGTGCTGCCGCCCTTCTTCGAAGGCCCGACCGGCGATGAGGGCATTCTCGATTTCTACGCAGAGGTCGCCAGAACAGGCCTTCCCGTCATCGGCTATAACGTGCCCCAGGCGGTCGGCGTCGCCATCACGCCGGAGCTTCTCGACAAGCTCAGTGAAATTCCGGGCTTCTCAGCCGTCAAGGACAGCAGCGGCGATTTGGGAAAACAGGCGGCGCTCATCCGCACCGGCCGTTTCGTCATGAACGGCGCCGATCCTCTCGTTCCCTATGCGCTCTATGCCGGATGCGACGGCCTGATCTGGGGCGGCGCGAACTTCGCGCCGCGCACGTCAGTCGCCCTCGTTGCGGCGGCGGCCGAGCGCAAGTGGGATGAGGTGCGGGCGCTCTGGAAAATCCTGGAGCCGGCAATGGGCCTGATCTGGGAAGGCGATTACGTGCAGTCCGTCTATGCCGCCGCCGATATGGTCGGCTACGGCGCCGGCGTTCCGCGCAAGCCGCTGCGGGCGCTCGCCCCGCAAAAGCTTCCGGCGCTGAAGCGTTCCCTCGAAGCGCTCATGGAGCGGGAAGCGATCTGACTGTGAACAAGGCCGCAAAGACCGTCTTCGTCGCATCGAGGCTCCCCAAACGTGCCGGCGTGTCGGGATGGGTGGCAACACTTCCGCCGCGCACGCCGCGCCCGGCCTTGGGCGAAGCGATCAGCGCCGATGTCGCGATCATCGGCGGCGGCTTTGCCGGCCTGACGGCGGCGCATCGCCTCTTCCGGCTCGACCCGACGCTGCGGGTTGCCATACTCGAAGCGGGTATCATCGGCGAAGGTCCGGCCGGCGCCAATTCCGGCTTCATCATCGACCTGCCGCATGAGGTTTCCTCGGACGATTTCAGCGGCGAATCCGAAGGCAAGTTCCGCGACTCCGTGCTGCTGCAGCGCTCGGCGATCGCGCTCGCGAGCGACCTCGCCGGCGAAAACGGCTGGGGTAAGGAGCTGTTCGATCCCTGCGGCCGCTACAGCATCGCGATGAGCGCCGAAGGCGACAAGCATCTCTATGCCTATTCGCAGCAGCTTGCGAAGATGGGCGAATCCCATCGCCTGCTCAAAGGCGCGGAGATCGAAGCCGTGACCGGATCGAAGGCCTTTACCTCGGCCCTGTTCTCGCCCGGCACCGTCATCATCCAGCCGGCCGCCTATATCAGAGGCGTCGCCGATTGCCTGAAAGAGCCGGTGCGGCTGTTCGAGCAGACGCCGGCTCTCTCCTTCGAGCGCTGCGGCGACGGCTGGCTGGTGAAGACGCCGAGTGGATCGGTGCGGGCGGTCAAGATCATCATGGCCAATAACGGCCATGCGGAAAGCTTCGGCTTCTTCCGTAGGCGCCTCCTCCATGTCTTCACCTATGCCTCTCTGACGGAGGAATTCGATCCGGGTCGGCTCGGCGGCGAAAGGAAATGGGCAGCGACCCCGGCGCTGCCGATGGGAACGACGGTGCGGCGCATCGATACCGAGGGCGGCGACCGCATCCTCATACGCTCGCGCTACAGCTACAATCCCGGCATCGAGATCGGCGACGCCGATATCCGTAGCGCCGGCCGCCTGCATGACGGCAAGTTTTCTCACCGTTTCCCCACGCTTGCCGGCGTCGGCATGCAATACCGTTGGGGCGGCGCGATGGCGCTGACGCATAATCACGTGCCGGCCTTCGGCGAGATCGAGCGCGGTGTCTTCGCCGCCTGCGGCTGCAACGGGCTCGGCGCATCGAATTCAACTGCCGCCGGCATCGCCGCCGCCGAACGGGTGCTGGGTCACGATTCCGAACTCGGCCGGATCTACAGCCGCCTGGCGGCGCCGGTCTTGCTGCCGCCGCAGCCGCTGACGACGATCGGCGCGAAAATCCATCTCGCCTGGCGCGAATGGCGTGCCGGAACGGAATGAGGCTGCACCGGCGTCAGGCCTACAAGACGTGAGCCCCACTTACAGGAGGCCGGGCCGCAGCGATTTCCGTTTCCTAAGGCAGAGAATAGGCGCATGATCTGCTCGGCGGGGAAGGAGATCGCCATGGATAGGGCGATGGTGGAAAGACATCTGCAGCAGGCTCGCGAGCATGTCGCCGCGGGAGAAATGCATCTCGCTCGGCAGCGCCAAATCCTGACCGAGCTGACCAATCGCGGCGCCGACGTCACGGAGGCTAAGCGTCTTCTGATGAATTTCGAAGAGTCTCAGATCATGCATCTTGCTCACGTGGACAGGCTCAAAGCGGAACTTCTAGCGTGGCCACGAGGAGCAGCATGAGCCGGTTGCCGCGGCAGTCGGCAGAAAGGCTCGATGTGCCGCCGATAGCGGGCGAAAGAACTATGCCTTGCCTGCCGCATCGATAGCAGCCCGCAGGGCAGCTATCAGCCGCGGCATATCGACGGGTTTCGCGCAGCAGCCGGTCGACACGAACCGGGCCGGTAACGCAGCTATGTCATAGCCAGTGGTGAATACGAAAGGGACATGACGCTCTAAGAGCCTGTCGGCGGCGGGATAAACCGGCGTGCCTTGCAAATTGACGTCCAGGACGGCTGCGTCAAGGACATCGGACGAGGCGAGGAGCTCGATCGCACGCTCGAGAGTTTGCGCTGGCCCGATCACGATGGCTCCGGACTCCGCCAGCTCCTGGGACAGCTCCTCAGCAAGCATGAATTCGTCCTCGACGACGAGCACGCGGCATTCATGCAGCATCCCCTCAGCCATAGCTTTCGTCCTCGACCAGATTGGTGAGTGAAACAGGAATCGCGATCGTGCAGTGGATGCCGTCCTGACCAAGAACGAAAGACGTCTTGGCATCGAGCTGGTAAGGCAGAGCTCGTTCGATCAGCTCGCGACCCTGGCCACCCCCTTGTGGTTCGGAACCGGGCGGCGGCATCTTGACTTCGCTCTCGCGCCAGTCGACATGCAGCCACGGTTTTCCGCCTTCCCCCGTTTGTTCGACACGCCAGGTGATCGCTAAATGCGCCTGAGGTTGGCTGAGCGCTCCGTATTTGGCGGCGTTCGTGCCGAGCTCATGCATCGCCAGCGCCATTGTCTGCACGGTCGTCGAGCGAAGCCTGACGCCTTCCGGCCCCTCTAAGGTGATACGGCTCAATTCGCCTTCCGGCGCGCCGTGGATCTTTAGCTCGGATCGGATGAGTTGATCGAAAGTGATGCGATCCCCCTCCTGCAGCCGCGATAGCAGGCTTTGCACCCGCGCCAGGACGTCCAGGCGGTCGCGGAACCTCTCGTGGAAGTCTGCCAGATCGGTGCTGGTGCGCATGGTCTTGTCGGCCATCGACCGGACCACGGCCATCAGGTTGCGCGTGCGGTGCTGAAGCTCGGCAACGAGGACTTTCATCCGGTCGGCGGAGGCCTTTTCATCGGTGATATCACGGCCGATGCCTCCGATCTGCTTGACGTTTCCTTCCTCGCCGAACAGCGGGAAATCGGCATTTCTGAGCCAGCGAATTTCGTGATCCGAAGCGCGCCTGATGCGGTACTCAAATTCCACGCGCTCGCCGTTTCGCACGCGCCCGATCTCCGAGAGCGCCTGTTCCCGATCTTCGGGAATGATCAATTCTGCCCAGCTGCGGAAATTATTGCCCGTCATGGCCTGCTCGCGATCGACGCCGTAAATGGTTTCGAAGGCCGGCGTCAGATAGACCCATTGCAAGGTTTCCGCGTCGCGAATCCACAATACGTCGGAAGAGGCTTCCCCGAAGAGCCGGAACTGCTCCTCGCCCTGCCGCAACGCCGCTTGCGCTTGTTTGCGAGCCGAAATGTCTATGCAGAACTCGGCAACGGTTCCGTCGCCGAGGTCGCGGCCGGCAAAGAGCATCCAACGGCGCGACCCGTCGGCGAGGAAATACTCCTTCTCATAGGGCCCGATCTTGCCGGTTTCTCTGAGGGCTTCCATCTGCGCCTGGCTTTCGGCGAGGTGTTCCGGCGGGGTCAGCCGCCGCCAATGAAGCTCGCCGCGCGCCATTTGTGAGCGGGTGTAACCGGACATCTTCAAGAAGACTTCGTTGGCGTCGAAGATGACGCCCTCTTCATTCAGGAAAATCACCCCGACGGCATCCGTCTCCAGAACGCGCTGCAGGCGCTCCTCGCTCCGCCGAAGCGCAACTTCGGCCTCATAGGTGGCCGTCAGGTCCGTGAAGGTGACGACGGCGCCGCTGATATAGTTGTCGACACTGCGATAAGGGAGTGCGCGCGCGGCGTAGTGCTTCTTGTTGGCCGGATCGCTGACCTTTCGGTCGACGGGGACTAGCGTTCTAAGGACGAGGCGAACGTCGTCCAGAAGTTCCGGATAGGCGACGCGTGATACGACATGGTCGAGCGGCCGACCGACATCCGTGTCGAGCAGATGGAATATTTCGGTCGCCGCTGGTGTGAAGCTCCTGACGCGCAGATCGTTGTCGAGGAAAACGGTGGCGATTTGGGTCGCCTCGAGGAGGTTCTTCAAGTCGGAATTGGTGCGGTCAAGTTCGGTAACGCGATGAGCAAGCTCGCCGTTGACCGTCTGCAGTTCCTCGTTGACCGACTGCAGCTCTTCCTTCGAGGTTTCCATCTCTTCATTGGCCGACTGCAGCTCTTCGTTGATCGACTGATATTCCTCATTGGAGGACTTCAGCTCCTCATTTGTCGATTCGAGCTCCTCGATCGTCGCCTGTAGCCGGTCACGCGTCACGCGCAGATCCGTCTCAAGCCGCTGGACATGTTCTTCGCTTGTCAGCCTTCCGCCATCGGGCGCCGTTCCCTCGGCGACCTGCCCCGCGTCCTGGAAGAGCACGATCAACGATGTGACGTCGCCGGTGCCGAGCGGTTCGACGATTATGTTGACGGCGTAGGTGCGATCGTCCTGTCGCAGCAGCACCCGCGGCACCTCGATCTTGATTGCTTCCGTCGTCGCGCGCTGCAGGGCGGAACGCATATCGAGCCGGAGATCGCGATGGGCAAGGCTCAGGAGGTTGAGCGTGGCGGTGCCCGATGCCGGTTCGAGATAACGGCCGGTGCGTCCGGAGAAATGCAGCACGTCATAATGCGAATCGACGACGACATAGGCCGGAGCGAAGCGCTCGGCGACGACTTCGGCCTGCCGGCTGATCGTTGCCGACAGCCGGCCCGTCTGCAAAGTAGGAACCGGTGCTGCGAGCGGATTGTCGGGGCTGCGCGGGCGCGGACTGAGCGGGAAATCCGGGATGATGCGGGTCGCCGTTTCCAGCCTTCGAAACAGGCGGTTTTTACGGTCGACAGGTGCAAAGAGCTTGCCGTGGCGGGTGACGTTTTCCGAAGAGCCGAGAAAGAGAATTCCGCTTGGCCTGAGCGCGAAGTGGAAGATGGGTATGACTCTGTTTTGCAGGTCGCTGTCGAGATAGATCAGCAGGTTCCTGCACGACAGGATGTCGATGCGAGAAAACGGCGCATCCTTGACGATGTTGTGCGGGGAAAAGATACACATCTCCCGCAATTCCTTGACGACGCAATAGGTATCGCCCTCCCGCACGAACCAGCGGGCCAGCCGCTCGGGCTGGACCTGGGATGTTATCGCAGCGGAGTAACGGCCGGCGCGCGCGATCCCGAGCGCGCGGGCGTCGAGATCCGTCGCGAATATCTGTACATCGGGAGGGTAATCCATGGTGGCCATGTGCTCGCGCAGCAGCATGGCGATCGAGTAGGCCTCCTCGCCGGTGGCGCAGCCGAGCACCCATACGCGCAACTGATCGCCGGGCTCCTTGCCCTGGAACAGTCTTGGAATCTCACGCTCGAGCGCTTCGAACTCGGCCGGATCCCTGAAGAATTGCGTCACGCCGATCAGCAGGTCCTGAAACAGGTTTTGGACCTCGTCCCGGCTGGCGCGCAGCCGTTCGATATATCCGTCTATGCTGCCGATCTGCAGCACCTGCATCCGCCGCTGAACGCGCCGCGTGAAGGTCCCGCGCTTATATCCGTGGAAGTCATGGCTCGTGACATTGCGAAGAACCGTGGCAATCTGCGTAATCTGAGCCTCGATGGCGCTCGGCGGCTCGTAGTCCAGGCCGGCGTCTTCTTCCTCGGCAACATTGGCGGCATAAAGCGCGATCTGTGTCGCAATGCCCTGCGCCGGCAGGCGCAAGTCAGCGATCGCCAAGGTTCCTCCGCCTTCCTCGGGGGTTCCATCTTCGCTTTCGCCAATCTCGACGATCGACAGGCCACCAAACTTCTTGGTGGCCGCCACCCCCGCCGTGCCGTCGTTTTCGAGCCCTGCCAGAACCAAGGCGATCGCGCGCTCATGGGCATGTTCGGCCAGCGAGATCAGCATGGTGTCGACCGTGCCGCGATGGCCGATCGGCTCCGAGGCCGGCCGTATGCGGATGTGACCATCTTCCAGCGTCATCATATCGTCGGTGCCGCCGATGTAGATATGATTGGGGAGAATCCGCTCCCCATCGACTGCGACCGTTACCGTCAGTCGCTCTTGCCGCTTCAGCGCGTCAAGCACGGCCGCGGCGTCGAGCCCCTCCTGCTGGCGCACCACGACGAGGTAGGATGCGCCGAGACTTACGCCGATGTCCGCGAATATCTGCTCCAGCGACGGGAGTGACTGTGCGCAGGCCGCAATGCCGACGATCACGACCGGCTGTTCGCGTTGATCCCGTTCAGGCGTGGTTGCCTGTTGCTCAATGTCTTCCCGTTCGTCGTACGCCATCGTCGATCCATGCCTCTGTTGCGCCGACCTTAAACGGTCGGCGCGCCAGAAGGATACAACTTTATCAGAGATCCTGGAAACGGGACGTGCGACCGAACCGCAGAGACGTCAGGGCAGCGTCGCGCAGGGTCGCGGCATACTGCCGGTATTCCACAGCCCTTGCCTCGTAAAGTTCGGCGACGGCGGTGCGACCCGTGTCGCGGGCGTCCCGTGCCATGCGCTCGACCAGCGTCACCCGCTCCTCCATAACTCTCATCGCTATCCGGATGGCATCGTCGACCTCATCTATGTGGGAAGCGAGCGCGTCGGCGGTGTAAGCGTGGCCGATCTGACACCGAAATCGCAGCGGGCTCGAACCCCGGATCTCGGAAAGCACGCCGTGACAGTCGGGGCAGCTTAGGGCGGTGGGAGCGGCGATCTTACTAAGATTGGCGCTGCCAAGGCGCGCGCCAGCCGCGATCTCGACTTCCAGCCGCAGATCCTCCGACGACGAAGCGCGATGCGGCGGCGCATCGCTTCCGGCGATGTCGGTCAGAAGTCTGCCGAGATCGGCTGCCGGAGCTACGTGATCGACTTCGACAGCTTCAAGCGCCGCCAAGGGCATCTGATCCGCCTCGGCGTCGAGCGGGTGCTGCACCACCGTCATCCCGCCACTGGCTTTGATCGCGTGCAATCCCGCAGCTCCATCGTTCAGCATCCCGGTCAGGACAAGACCCACGACGCGCGGGCCGAATGACAGCGCAGCCGAACGGAACATCGGATCGATCGATGGGCGGACCATGTTTTCCCGGGGGCCGGCGCCGAACTTGATCGTCTCGCCCATCAGCAGCAGGTGGCGATCGGGTGCGGCGATGTAGATGCGGCCCCGCTCGATCGGCTGGCCGTCTACCGCTTGCGTCACCGGGAGCTTGGATTTGGCCGCGAGGATTTCCGGCAGATAACCAGGTGAGTTTGCAGGAATGTGGGTGCTGACGAATACGCTAGCCGGAAGCTCGGCGGGTAAATCAGCAACCAGCGTCCGAAGAACAGCGCCGCTCCCCGCCGATCCGCCGATGGCGATAATATCTCGTTTGGCGCTCGAAGACATCGTCTTTTCCCTTTCATGATCAAGCTCAACAGTCGCTGAGCCCTCATGGTTCCGCATAGCGCCCGATAAGTCTGTGCGAAGCGGCATAGACCGCGGAGGCCTAATGCTCCGGGCCAAGTCGCGGCGAGCGGACCACGGCAAATGAACGGCTACCGGCAGCTGTGAAGCGAGGCGATCAATTCGGCCGTTCCAAACCACTTGCCGGGCCGAAGAGAGCCAAGGCGATGGTTGCGAGTTCTGTCGGCTTTTCGCAGAGCGCGAAGCCCTTATACTTGGTGGGGATATGGGAAGGATCGTAACCGGTGGCAAAGACGAAGTTGATTTTTCGGTCCTCCAGTTCATCGGAGACGGCAAACACCAGCTCGTCGCCGAGGTAGACGTCGAGGATCGCCGCGTCGATATGCTCCCGTTCGATCAGGTCAAGCGCGCGGCCGACGTTCGCAGCCGGGCCGATGACGGTCGCGCCGAATTCCTCCAGCTTCCTGCGGGTTTCATCGGCAAGGAAATATTCGTCCTCCACGATTAGGATGCGCTTCCCGAAGAAGAGTTTCGTGTAATGGCTCTTTTCCACTGAAAACCTTTCCGACCCGATAGCCGATGAGTTACCCGGATGGACCAGGACGTTGCCGTGCCGGCAGGTCGGCAAGCACCATGAGCAGTTCTTGCTCATCGCAGGGCTTGTTGAGACAAGGCATGATCTGGAATGGTGAAGGCATGGAATGGCAGTCGTAACCCGTTACGAAAACGAATGGGATCTCTCGCTTCAAGAGCGTCTCTGCCACCGGATAGGCCATCTCTCCGCGCAGGTTGATGTCGAGAATCGCCCCGTCAAGCTCCTGCTTGCGCTTGGAGACGAGCTCCAAAGCGCCGGCGATGGTGGACACAGGTCCGGCGACTTGTGCCCCTGCGTCCTCCAGCGCTGCCATCATGCTGGAAGCTGCGAGATATTCGTCTTCGACGATGAGGTAGAAGCGCCCCGCGAGCGCTGCCGGGATGTGCATGATCCAGCTCCTTCGCGTCCCCGAACTCGCGCCGGCGACGAAAGTTGCGCCTTGAAAGGATTATGGCCGTCACCACGTTCTGGCTGTTCTCATTGCAGACGTTTGTTGGCGTCCTCGTTGCGCAGCTTTCGGGAATTCGAAAGTATGAGCTTGATCGACGATATTCCTCTCCGGCTCCTTCGTCGCACTCAAGGAGAATCCCATAAGCCGCTCGTACTCCGCTTCCGGGATGCCGTAGGATCCATGAGCCTTGCTGATGAGCCCTGCCCGATCGATGATGATGACCTTTCCTCGGACGGACCGGATCAGCCTTTCGCCCTCCAGGACATGAAGCGCGCCGGTGACTCCGGAACGCCTTACGCCCAGCATGAAAGACATATATTCATGGGTGAGATTGAGGACCTGACTGTCTGTTCGATCATTCAGCATCACGAACCAGCGCGCCAGTCTCTGCTCGATGGAATATCGCCCGTTGGCCAGGGCGGTATAGCTGATCTGGATTCCGAGCGCTCGCGAAAAGGAATGTGCAAGTGAGCGCAGTTGCGGGGCTCTATGAGTGAGGCGCAGGAAGCTGTCGACGTCGATCTGTTTAGCGGATCCTTCAATCTGTACCATGAGATTGTAAGGCGTCCGCCAATCGCCCTCCAACAGCCCGGCACCGGTCACGCCTTCACGCCCGATCAGGCCGGCCTCGACCTGCCTGCCGTCAAGAGACGACGCGACGAGAGAAACAACGCCGCTTTCGATGAAGGACACGGTCGTTATGTCTGAAAACTGCTGCTCCAGGATTTCGCCCTGGACCAGGCGAACCGGTTTCAGATGCGGCCGGATGATCTCGCTTTCGCGGCGGGAAAGCCTCGAGAGGATCATGTTCTTTTGACTGCCGGCGGCCCTTTCGATCGAACGTCGGCAGTCGGAAAGCGCGTTGAAAATCGCGCCGTCGTCCAACGGCTTTTCAACGAAGATCCGATCGGCAAACCGGGGAGGAACAACGTCTCGGCTGTAGCCGGTTGCAAAAAAGAAGGGGATCTTGCGCCTTGATAGCTCGTCGGCGACCGGAAATACCATGGTTCCCGCGAGATTAATATCCAGAATGGCGACGTCGATCCGCGGAAATTCGTCGATATATCTCAGCGCCTGATCGACGTTAGGGGCGGGGCCAGCCACCTTGACGCCGATTTCGCTCAGTTTCGAAGCGAGATCACTCGCCAGGACGTAGTCATCCTCGACGACCAGGACAACCCTTTCCGCAGGTTTGTCAAAAGCCCTGTTCATGCGGATTTGTCTCCGATGCCACGTCGATTATACTGGAAACGGTCGTGTTGCGCACCTGTTCCAAATAGCTCCACAACCGACAGCCGACGGAGGGTCGCCGAAAGCCTCGATACGTTGGCCAACGCAGCGAATGAGGCCTGACCTCCCTGTTTCGCGCCCTAAAACGTAAGCTGCACCTTACAGGCAGCCGTGCGGTCGCCGGCGAGTGTGAAGGCGGCCGTGGCGTCTTCCAGCGGCAGGCTGTGGCTGATGATCGGCCGGACGTCGATCTCGCGGCTCGATATCAGCTTGACGGCGGTGGCGAATTCCTCGTGGAAGCGCTGCGTGCCGTGGATATGAAGCTCCTTGCCGACGATGGCGTTGAGCGGGACCGGGATCTCGCCGGTGACGCCGACCTGAACGATCGTGCCGCGCGGCCGGATGGCGGCGATGGCGCTGCGGACGGCGGGTGCTGCGGCCGAGCATTCGAAGACGAGATCGAAATAGCCCTTGCCCGCCTCGAATTCGGCAAGTGCTGCCGCATCGCGGGATACATTGATCGCGCGGCTTGCGCCCATCGCCTTTGCCCGCTCCAGCGCCGCATCGGCGAGATCGGTCACGACGATTTCGGCGGCACCGTGATGGCGGGCGGCGGCGACCATCAGGCAGCCGATCGGGCCGGCGCCGGTGACCAGCACGCGTTTGCCCGATATCTCTCCGGCGCGCGATGCCGCATGCAGGCAGACGGAGAGCGGTTCGCTGCAGGCAGCTTCCGCAGGCGTCGTCGCGGCACCCACTTCGACGCACTGTTTGGCCGGCACGACCAGCCATTCCCGGAACATGCCCTGTTCATGCGGCAGGCGCATCGCGCTGCCCATGAAGCGCATGTCGAGGCAGTGGATCGGCAGTCCCTTCGCGCAATATTCGCATTGGCCGCAGGGCTGGCTCGGATTGACCGCGACCAGCGCGCCGGCCTTGAGGTCGACCCCCTCGCCCGCCTGGCTCACCCTTCCCGCCGCCTCGTGGCCGGGTATGATCGGCTCGCGGACTCTCACCGGCCCGAAGCCGCCATCCTGGTAATAATGCAGGTCGGAGCCGCAGATGCCTGCGGCCGCCATTTTCAGAAGCACTTCGCCCGGACCGGGCGTCGGAACGCTGTCGGTTTCGACCCTGAGGTCGCCCTTCTGGTAAAGCCGTGCCAGACGCGTCTGCATCCTGTCCTCCTATCTCAGCAGCCCGAGCTGCTGCGGCAGCCAGAGCGATACGGCGGGGATGAAGGTGATCAGGATCAGCGCCAGGAAGAGCGGCACCAGCCAGGGCAGGATCGCCATCGTGGTGCGCTCGACCGAGAGTTTCGCCACGCGCGACAGGACGAAGAGCACCATGCCGAGCGGCGGGTGCAGCAGCCCGATCATCAGGTTCAGCGTCATGATCAGGCCGAACTGCACCGGATCGATGCCGAACCGCGCGACGATCGGCAGAAGGATCGGCACGAGGATGGTGATCGCCGCGATCGTATCCAGGAAGCAGCCGACGAAGAGCATCAGCAGGTTCACCAGGATCAGGAACACCCACTTGTTGTCGGTTATCGACAGGATCGCATCGGAGAGCAGCTGTGCCGCCTGGCTCACCGTCAACAGCCATGCGAAGACGGAGGCCGCCGTGACGATGAAGAGCACGGAGGCCGTCGTCTCGATCGTGTCGAAGCTTGCCTTGGCGAGCGTCGAGAGCGTCATCGTGCGGTAGCGCACGAGGCCGAGGAACAGCGACCAGAGCACGGCGGCGACCGCGGCCTCCGTCGGCGTGAACCAGCCCATCGTCATGCCGCCGATCAGGATGACCGGCGTCATCAGCGCCATGACGGCGGAAAAGCCGAAATACCAATCGGCCGCCAGAAGTGCGAGCAGAGCGATGCCGGCAGCGGCATTCATCGACAGGCCGGCCCGCATCATCAGGTAGATCGCCACGGGCACCAGCAGCACCACGACGATTTCCATGCCCGCCGACAGGAGCTGCTTGATATCGAAAGGCGCGTCGGAGCCCCAGCGCTTCTTGTAGGCGAAGGCGGCAACGGTGACCATCATCAGGAGCGTCATGACGACGCCGGGCAGGATGCCGGCCATGAAGAGCGCGCCGATCGAGACATTGGCCATCATGCCGTAGATCACGAAAGGCAGGGACGGCGGGAAGATCGGCCCGAGCGTTGCAGACGCCGCCGTGACGCCGACGGCGGCCTCGACCGGATAGCCGTGGTCCTTCATCGCCTTGATTTCGATCGTGCCGATGCCGGCCGCATCGGCAAGTGCGGTGCCGGACATGCCGGAGAAGATCACCGAGCCGATGATGTTGACCTGCGCCAGCCCGCCCTTCATCCAGCCGACGAGCGCGACGGCGAAGGAGTAGATGCGGCCGGTGACGCCGGCCGAATTCATCAGGTTGCCGGCGAGGATGAAGAAGGGCACGGCGAGCAGCGGAAAGCTTTCCACGCCGGCGATCATGCGCTGGGCGACGATGATGTCGGGCGCCACATCGTAGAGCACGATATAGAGCACGGATGCGACGGCCATCGAAATGGCGACGGGCACGCCGACAAGCATCAGCAGCAGAAACGAACCAAGCAGCAGCAGCATCGGATCAACCCTCGACGGTCTGGAATTCTTCGGGCCGCTCCAGGACGGAGTAGCCGCGGCGCATATTGGCGATGAAGACGATGACCGCGCGGATCAGCATCAGCACGAAGGCAACAAGGACGGAATAGAAGACGATGTTGCGCGGCAGCTCGACGGTGACCATCTGTTCGTCGGCGACGATCTCGACGTAGCGCCACATCAGATAGCAGCCATAGGCGAAGAAGCCGATGCGGACGATATCGACGAAGGTCGCGAGCACACGCGCCAGACCCGCCGGCATATAGTGATAGAACACATCCACCTGAATGTGCCGCGACATGCGCACGCACATGGCGGAGCCGAGAAAGACGACGCCGATCAGGCAGTTGATCGCGATCTCCTCGGTCCAGGCGTAGCTGTCGTTCAGCACATAGCGGGTGAAGAACTGCAGGAAGACGCAAGCTGTCATCAGCCAGAAGACGATCAGCGTGATCCAGTCCTCGATGCCATAATCCGCAACATTGGCGGTCGGCGCGTGCCCTTCGAATTCGTGGCCGATTTCCTCGGCCGTGATTGGCGTGTGAATTTCTTGCGACATGATCGGCCTTGTTCCTGTTGGGGAAGGAGGGCGCGGCGCCTGGGCGGCGCGCCTAACCTTGATGACGAGCCTCGCTCCTCGCTCGGCGTCATCCTCGGTCTTGTGCCGAGGGTCTGCTGCCCTATCGAACGGGGGCAGATGCTTGGGGCAGAAGCCCGAGCATGACGAAAGAGGAGATGGCGGCCCTTTCAGTGCGTCGACAAACCTCGTTATTGCTCGGCGGCGTCCCCGCCCCTCATCCGGCTGCCGCCACCTTCTCCCCGTAAACGGGGCGAAGGGGATGTGCCGTGACCTTTTCGTCCCTCGCTTATGTCTCGCAAGGCACGTCCCCTCTCCCCGCGAGCGGGGAGAGGGTTAGGGTGAGGGGCAGTTATCGCTGCAGGCTCTTACTGGATCGCCCGGATCGCTTCCCAATCGGCCTTCTCGTAGCCGAAGTCTTCGAACTTCACCTTTTCCATCACGTTCTTTTCGAAGTCGGCCTTATCGACTTCGGTGACGTTGATGCCCTTCTCCTTGAAGGTGGCGACGAGGCTGGTTTCCTTGCCGGCGATCGTCTTGGTGGTGCGCTCGGCGGCCTGCTGCATCACTTCGCCGAAGATCTTCTTGTCCTCGTCGGAGAGCTTTGCCCACAGCTGCTTGGAAACAACCGTGTTCAGGTGATCGACGATATGGCCGGTGAGGATGATGTTCTTCTGGACTTCGAAGAACTTCTTTGCCTCGATCGTCGTCAGCGGGTTTTCCTGCGCCTCGACCGTGCCGTTCTGCAAGGCGAGATAGACTTCGGCGAAGGCGATCGGCGTGGTGTTGGCGCCGCAGGCGCGCGGCATGGCGAGATAGGCCGGCACGTCGGGCACGCGGATCTTCAGGCCCTGCATGTCGGCGCATTTGGCGATCGGCTTGTTGGACGTCGTGTGGCGCGTGCCGTAATAGCTGACGGCGGCGATGTGGTTGCCGGTCTTGTCCTCATAGCCCTTGGCGAGGCGCTGGAAGACGTCGCTCTTGGTGTAGGCGATCAGATGGTCGGGGCTGCGGAAGATATAGGGAAAGTATGTGACGCCGATCGGCTTGTAGTCGCGCGCCGCAAAGCTCGAACCCGAGATGATGATGTCGACCGTGCCGAGCTTGAGGCCCTGGTTGATATCGGCTTCCTTGCCGAGCTGCGAGGCCGGATAGACGTCGATCTTGTAGCGCCCGTCGGTGCGCTTGGCGATCTCTTCGGCGGCCCAGACGGAATCCGTGTGGAAAGGCTCCGAGGTTTCGTAGACATGCGCCCATTTCAACACCGTCTGGGCGTGCGCGACCGCCGTCGTCGCCATGATCGCGGCTGCGGTGCAAAGTATCGTTGCCAGTCTCGTCTTCATTGCTTGCTCCTCCCGAGCTCGGGTTTAAGTCTTGTTGGCTCCTTTCGCGGCCGCCTTGTCGCGGCCGCGCTCCTCCTCTCCCGAAAACTCCTCCCCGAAGCTCTCGGAAAATCTCTTCTGCGATAACGTCAGATGGGCGCGCATCGCAGCTTTCGCGCCCGGCGCATCGCCGGATGCGATCGCATCGCGGATGGCGCGATGCTCGTCCACGGCTTTGCGCCATGTCGTCGGCCCCTCGAAGTGGCTCGCAAGCTTTTCGAAATAAGGGGTCATGCGCATATCGAACATTTCGCCGGTCACGCGGATCAGCGTCGCATTGCCGACGATGGCGGCAATGCCGGTATGAAAGGCGCGGTCGGCGGCGAGCACGGTCGCGGCATCGTTGACGCCGCCGCTCATGCGCATCAGCGCCTCGTCGAGCACGTCGATATCTTCGGGCCTGGCGCGACCGGCCGCTTCCTCGGCGATGGCGCATTCGATGATGGCGCGCGCCTGCAGCAGCTCGAAAGGCCCCTCCACCGGCTCGCTTTCGCTTGCCGCCATGCTGACCGCATGCCGGCGCACCACATAGATGCCGGAGCCCATGCGGAT
Source organism: Rhizobium sp. R634 (assembly GCF_002211305.1). Taxonomy (GTDB): domain Bacteria; phylum Pseudomonadota; class Alphaproteobacteria; order Rhizobiales; family Rhizobiaceae; genus Rhizobium. Next base: position 668,251 of record NZ_LOKW01000001.1, read on the forward strand.
GTTGACCAGTCCTTCGACCTCGAGAACGATCAGCGCCTCGCGCACCGTCGGGCGCGATACGGACAATTGCTCGGCAAGCTCGCGCTCGGCCGGCAGCTTCTGACCGACGACAAGCTCGCCGCCTGATATCATCGAACGAATCTGATCCGCGACCTGCCTGTAGAGGCGGCGCGATTCAACAGGCGAAAACATTCTGGCCTCCCCGGCGGCTTCTCCTCAAGTCCGCAGCTGGTCAACTGGCCTGACCAATTAACCAACAGGTATCACCGCTCGGGTTGTGCGTCAATCCGCCACATGAAACTCAGACAGGCGCGTTGATGCCATAGGTGGAGCCGAGCGCCTGGAAGGCGCCGACCGTCGCCGGGTCGAGTTCCACGCCGTCTCTTTCGCGCTGCGCGGCGACCGCCCATTCCCGGTCGCCAGGCGCCATCACCGTGAAGCCCTCGCGCGCCGGAGAGCTGCGCAGCGTGTCGAGGTAGCGCTTCATGGCGGCATCGAAGGTGTTGATGTCGAGAAACGCGCCGGGCTTCAGCGCGATGACGAACGCGCCGATGCCGCGCGGCGTCGAGAAATCGGGCCCCGGCATCGGCGCGATGTCGAAGCTCAGCCGCATACCGGTCAGCACCGCGCTCAGGATTTCCGAAATGCCGGCAAGCCCGGCGCCCTTGAAGCCGAACTCGCCGCCGAGCGGCGCCAGCATGTCGGCCACATCGGGATCTCTGGTGTCGTGGCCCCGCTCGTCGGAGGCGACGCCGGCCGGCAGTTCCCGGCCGAGGCTTCGATAGAGTTGCACTCGGTTATAGGGCACGGCACTCGTCGCCATGTCGAAGAGCCAAGGGTCCTGCCCCTCGACCGGCACGGCGCAGGCGATCGGGTTGGTGCCGTGGAAGCGCATCGCGCCGTCATGCAGACGCACGAAGCTGTCGGAATTGCAAAAGGCAAAGCCGATGAAGCCACGGCTGGCTGCGTCGATCGCATAGGCGCCGGCGGGACCGAAATGCGACGAGTTCCGAACCGCGACCGCGCCGATGCCGAATTCGCTGGCGAGGCGGGTCGCATGGTCCATGGCCGTGTAGGTCGCCAGCGCCCCATGGGCATTGTCGGCGTCGAGCGAGGCGACCGCGCCGAAGGCGCTGGCGAGCGCCAGCCTGGGGCGCGGATTGAGCCTGCCCTCGACCAGTCCCTTCACATAATGGGACAGCAGCCGCACGCCGTGGCTGTCGATGCCGTGGCGGGTGCCGTGCATCATCGCCCGGGTCGCGGCCTCCGCAGTCGGCTGGTCGGCGCCTGCCGCGACCAGGATCTGCCTGCAAAAATCCGCGATCGCCGCAAGCGGGATCGCGGGGCTGGACGGTGTAGTGCTGTCGGTCGCCATGTTGCGTGGTCCATTTCCGGTGACGATTTCAGAAGTAGTAGCCAAGCGCCTGCCGCGCGTAAATGCCGGGCATGGGGAAGCGCCGGCGGTCGCGGAAGAGGCGGGAACCTTCGCTAATCTTCCGGGTTGGGTGGTCCTGATATCGGGAGCATGAGAATGAATTATATCTGGCTTTTTGCCGTGGCGGGAGGCGCAGCCCTTCTCGGATTCGCACTCGCATTCGGAATGATCAAGCAGGATGGAAAGCGGTCTGTCGCCGCGATTGCCGGCGCCTTCATCGTTGCCATCGGCGCGCTGGGACTTGGCGTCTATGTCAGCAAGGAACCCACGGCCCCGATGCGCGCTTCCGATCGGGAAGGATCGCAAAACGCGCTTCCCGGTGCCGCGACGACGAGAGAGGATCTGCCGGGTCAGTGACACGGCGACCGGCAGGAATGGCAGGCTGCCGGATACGCGGGATGGCGCGTGCAGGCACTTATCCAATTGGCTTAGCGGTACATGGCCAGAGGCCGGCGGCTGGTTTGCGGCCAGTCGTGGCCGGTTATGCCGGGGACGTTGTAGGCGTCCGCTGCGAAGGCTTCGAGCGAAGTGCGATTGCGGATAATCACCAGGCCGCGGGTGGAATAGATGAGATGCTGGCCTTCGAGGACATGCAGGGCATCGGTGACGCTGGAGCGGCGTACGCCGAGCATGCTCGCCATATATTCGTGGGTGATTTCGATCTCCTGTCCTTCCAGCCGGTCGTGGCACATCAGGATCCACTTCGCCAACCGGACATCGATCTTGTGAACGGCGTTCGAAAGCGCGGTGCTGGCGACCTGGGTGAAGAAGGTATGGAGAAAGCGCGAAAGCAGCCGGCGGACGTCGGGCCGCTCGTCCAGGAAACCTGCCAGGGCGCCGGCTTCCACACGGCGGCCGTGACCGCCGACCTGCATCATCACATCGAACGAAAATCGCTCAGCATCCACAGTCAGCGCCGGCGGCGACATTCCGTCCCTGCCGAGCACGCCGACCTCGGCCCTCCTGCCCTCGGGGCTCGTCGCCACCATGGAGGCGATGCCGTTTTCCAGGAAATAATAATGGCTGACCGGCATGCCCAGATGGACGAGCTCGAAATCGCGCGGAAGAGGAAGCGGTTCCAGTATGCGTTCCAGAGCCAGAAGCTCCGGATCCGCCAGCTGCGACAGGATGAGATTTTCGCTTTCGAAAGCGCGCATCGCTCTGCTCTTTGTTTGGCAAGAGAACACCGTGTCCAGCCGCCAGCGTCATAGTCCGCTCGGCCGCAGGAAAATCATGAATTGGAGACGGCTGATCGCAAGGCGCTCCGACCTAAACACGATGGGCCGACAAAAGGTTCCGTGACGAGTTTTGTGCGTAACCGCACATCGCAGTGCAAATGCTTTAGCAAGTGCTAATGTCATTGACGGCAGTTCGAGGGCGCACTGGCATGGATCAATATCCTCTTTCAAACGAGGAAACGGAAATCTATCGGCACATCGTCGAGAGTGCTGCGGACTATGCCATTTTTGCGATGGATCGCCATGGCACCATCCTCACCTGGAGCGCCGGCGCCGCGAAACTTTTCGGCTATCCGGCCGCCGAAATCATCGGCCAGAACGGCAGCCTCCTCTTCTCGTTCGAGGATCAGCTCGCCGGCGTCCTGCTCAGGGAAATCCGGCTGGCACTCACCGCCGGCCGGGCCGGCGACGATCGCTGGCACGTCAGAAAGGACGGCAGCTCCTTCTGGGCTTCGGGGCTGATGATGCCGCTGCGCAACAATGCGGGCGAGATCTACGGCCTGATGAAGATCGTCCGTGACCGGACGCAAAGGCTTCATGCGGAGGAGGCCTTGCGCGCCAGCGAAGAGCGGCTTCAGCTGATCCTCAAGAGCGCGATCGACTATGCGATTTTTGCTTTCGATCGGGATGGACTTGTTATCAGCTGGAACACCGGAGCCTGCCGCATCTTCGGTTACGAGGAAGCTGAGATCCTCGGCCGCGACGCACGTATTCTCTTTCTCCCCGAAGACCGCGAAGAGGGCGTGCCGGAACGCGAAATGAAAACGGCCTTTGAGCGTGGCCGAGCGGAGAACGAACGGTTTCACCTGCGCAAGGACGGGTCGACATTCTGGGGCAGCGGCCTGACCATGCCGCTGCGTGCCCAGCGTGCCGGCTATCTCAAGGTGCTGCGGGACGAGACGGAACGTCATTGCGCCGACGAGCACCAGGAAATCATGCTCCGCGAGATGAGCCATCGCGTCAAGAACAGCCTTTCTCTGGTCGCGGCCGTGCTCGCCATGCAGGCCCGCTCGGCCAAACAGGAGGAAGTCGGACAGGCCCTTCGCGACGCCGAGGCGAGGGTCGGAACCATTGCTGAAGTGCACGACCAATTGTGGCGCCAGCCGCATACCGAAACGGTGGATCTGGCGGATTTCCTGTCGAGCCTCTGTCAGCGCCTGCAGCAATCGAGCTCCCGCCACACGCTGACGGTCGAGGCCGATCCATGCATGGTCGATGCCGATCGCGCCATCCAGATCGCGCTCCTCGTCAACGAGCTGGTGACCAATGCTTTCAAGCACGCCTATCCTGATATCTGCGGCGCCGTCACCGTCAGCGCCCGCAATCTTGGCGATGCGATCCGTCTCGAGGTGGCCGACGGCGGACGTGGCCTGCCCGCGGAGGTGCTGGCCTTCGAGAATGATGGAAAAAGCCTCGGAATGAAGATCGTGCGCGGGCTCGTGCAGCAGTTGAAGGCCGAGCTACAAGTCGAGGATCGCCTGCCCGGCGCCGGCTTCGTGATCCGGCTGCCGCGAGAGAGCTGACGGCTTCTGCCGAGGAAGTCGTAAATCTTCTCCGTTCCTGCCTTCTTTGACATCCCGTATTTTCTTTTGATCGCGGCGTTTGGTCAAAACCGCACAAAGCCTTTCACGAATATAGCTATGCCTGCCGATTTGGCGCATAAGCTGACCATTACCGTGATCACGGAGACTGTCGGTATGAGCGCGGGCTCCCTCCCGCAGGAGACAGTCAATGGCCGCACTGGGTCAGCGCGATGTTCATAACCTGCTGTTGAGAGCCCTTCCTGCTAGGGCCTTCGACATTCTCATCGCTGACGCCGAAACCATCGACCTGCCTGTCAAACACGTCCTGGTCGAAGCCGATCAGGTGAACGAGCATGTCTGCTTCATTGAGAGCGGCCTTGCATCGATGGTGGCATCGAATGGCGAGGACGAGTCGGTCGAAGTCGGCCATATCGGCTATGAGGGCATAACGGGATCGCATGTGGTCCTGAAGACGGATACGACGCCGAACCGGACCTTCATCCAGGTCGCCGGCGACGGCCTGCAGGTTTCCGTCGGAAATTTCAAACGCATGCTGGCGGAGTTTCCAGCCGCCAACGATCTGTTCCTCAACTATGTGCATTGCTGCGACATCCAGCTTGCGCAATCGGCGCTCGCCAACGGGCGCTACAACATGCATGAGCGCCTCGCCCGCTGGCTGCTGATGTGCCATGATCGGCTTGATGGTAACGACCTGCCGCTGACTCATGAATTCCTGGCGCTCATGCTCGGTGTGCGCCGCTCGGGCGTGACGAACGAGTTGCATGTCATCGAAGGGCTGAGAGTGATCAGGTCGACCCGCGCCAACGTCCGGATCCTCGACAGGGAGCGGCTGGAAGAGATCGCGGCCGGCAGCTACGGCATCCCGGAGCGGGAATACGAACGTCTGATCGGCCTGCCGATCCGACGGTCCTCTACACGGAACGCCTGAAGGTCTCGATGAAGGGAACGATCAGGATGAGGGTGCCTTCTTCGTCGCAGATGTGAATCTTTCTCGCCGATATGTCTCTTCCGGCAAGAATTGCCTCGCTCATGAGGGCTCTCGCATCCTGCACGGCTTCCTGCCTGGCATCCTCGATCGTCGCCAGCTCCGAACCTTCCAAATCAGGGACCATGCCGGCCTCTGAAACGACGTTGAAGTAAAATCGTGGCATCAGCCGCCCCATTATTGAAGAAACAATGCCATAAGTTGCGGTAATGTTCCCGGGAAAAGCCCTCCAATCCCTCTCGTTTTCCTCAGGAATATCGACTCAATGGGGTGCTTGCGCGGCTCCGGTTCCAATACGCGCCATCGCTGCCCGAAGGTCAAGAAGCTCCATAAGAATATTTTCCCAATCTTCGTCGTCCGCTCTGGCGATCGGTATGACTGCAGCGGTGATCATCTGAAGCAGGCGATCGAGCGCCGGGGATCGATCGAACGCGCCGTGCGGCGCGCGATCGCGCAGGCTCCTGATATCGTCGACGATCTCTCGCAGGGCTATCTGCCGATCCGCGAAATTGAGGCCGGAGGAAACCAGCCTGATCGACGCGCTTTGCCGGCTCCTATCCATCGTGATACGCCGCTTGTCCGGTTTTCCCGCGCGCGGCGGCGCAGGAGCCCGCATCCGAAGCGGGCGGCAGGTCCGACAGATCCAGATGCATATGCCGCATCAGGCCGGCGAGCCTGTGCCTGTCCCGGATGCCGCATTCGAACCAGGAGACGAGCTCCCTGGCGACGTGTTCGGCTGCCGGGCTGTCGATCCCGCATGATCTTTCCCGGCACCATCCCTGGAGCACGGCGGTCAGCATCGCCAGATCATCGGGCTGCAGCGCCGGCTTGGTGATTCCCGCGTGCTGGATCATTCGGGCGCCTCCCTCCCATTATATGCGACAATCCTAAACTTCGGGTCTTCGATTTCAACTGCTAGTGCGGAAGCGTACGGATCAGACAATCGGCATGCCGATTCGGCGCAGCGGGGAACAAGGCCGACCTTCCGGGGTTCGGCGGTAAGGGCAAAATCAACGTCGCATGACAGGCTCGGATATGGTAGGCACTGTACAGGCGCGGACCGCCTGATGCTTCGAACCGCACTGAACAGCATGATCGCCCCCCCAACGAGGATTACGATAGGCGTCCGCCATGAAGTCCCTCAGCCCGGTCGCCGGCAAGACGATTCTGATCATCGGTGAGGCTGGCTTCCTTCCGGAGGATGCCAGGGCCGCACTGGTCGCGCTCCAGGCCGTGCTCGCCGGTCCCGTCGTCGTTTCCAGCGCGATGGAATGCCTGAGCGAAGGCCTGATGTTCGACGCTGTGATCATCGACATCGCGATCTCCGACGAGGCCATGCTCTGGTTGAACGAATGGCTGGAGACGCGCCGGATTCCCTTCATCTTCGCTCATGACGAACGGTCGGCAACGCCGCCCGGCGGGTTCGTCGTCAGCGGGCGTCCTTCCGATATCGACGCGATGATCGCCGCTTTGTTTGGGCGGGACCCATCCTATTATCATTAGCTGTTCGGTTCCGTACAATTGGGGGACGAGGAGTTGTTTCGGCCTCATTCGAGTCCCATTATTAAAACTCGCGAATGACGGCCTCGGGAGCGGGGAAAACCTCATGCTCGATTCTCAGTCTATTCATTTGAAAGCACTCGATTCGGCGGATCTCCACCATCTGCAGGCGGTTTTGAACGTGATCTGCCGCGAGGCGGGCAAGCCCTTGCGCGCGCCCGATATGCAGGAGATCGCGGCGCTGCTGATCCGCCTCTACCGCCATGGCGTGACCGACGAAGAAAAGCTGCTCTCGGTCGGCAGGCTGGCGTCGGCGCAAACGGCGCCCTCCCCCGTCACGGCCGGTGCCGCCGGGCGAAAGAAAAATGGCCGGCCCCTCAAGCCAGCCTGACGAGGAACAGCGCATGAACGACAATGAAAAGCCGCGGGCCGACGTCGGGGGAGCCGACAAGAAACCTGCCGAAACAGACAAAAACCCGCCGGCCGGTCCTCACGCCAAGGATCATCTCATCGACCAAAGCAAAACGCCGGGCGCCGGCTCGCTGCCCGAGAAGGACGAGCAGAGCATCAACTCGGGATCGGGCTGACCCCGCCATCAACGCTCGCCTGTCAGCGTGCGAGATCCTTGCCGATCAGCCGCCGGTATTCCTCTTCGGCCGAGCCATAGGACCCATGCGCTTCTTCGATCAGGCCCCGCCGGTTGAGGATGACGATCTGCCGCCGCGTCGAGCGGATCAGCCCCTTGCCTTCGAGCAGATGCAGAGCAACGGTGACGCCGGCGCGGCGCACGCCGAGCATCACCGCCAGAAACTCATGTGTCAGCCAGATGGTCGCGCCATCGGTCCGGTCATGGACCATCAGCAGCCAGCGCGCCAGCCGCTCCTCCAGTTTGGCATGGCCGTTGGCAAGCACCGTGGAAGTCGTCTGCGCGAGCAGCGCCTGGACATAGGCAAGAAGCAGGCTGCGTAAGGGACGACTTTCCTCTATCGCGGCTGAAAGAACCGATGCCGGCAGCTTGAAGCCATGGCCGGAGACCTGCATGAATGTCCGGTTCGCCGATTGGACGCCGCCGAGAATGACCGCCGCGCCGGTCATGCCCTCGCGTCCGACGATGCCCACCTCGATATCGCGCCCGCCCGGGAAGCTCGCCACGATCGAGGCAAGCCCCGATTCGAGAATGTAGACGTCGTCGACCGGCCTGTTCTCAGTTTCAAGGATCAGAGGCACTTCGAGATCGACGGGCTCCAGATGGGGCAGCAGAAGTTCGCGCTCCTGCGGCCCCATGGCGCGCAAAAGTTCATTCCGAAAACTCAATTCTTGATCGTTCATGTCCATCCGCGCATCGGTGATAATGCGGCCCTTGCTGCGGGCGAACCTAACCATCTAGAATCATTGAGCAATACATTGTGCAATAGCGTACAGACAGGCGGGTTGGCGCGCGATCAATTGCCACCTGCGGCAGTGGACCCGTCCAGCACTTGCGACATCCATATCTTCACGAGGCCGTTTGCCCTTGCCGCCAGCTTCGTCGGCAATCGGTTGAAGCCGTGCGGTGCTTCGGGGAAGACAACGTAGTTGGCATTGTTGCTTTGGCTCTGCCACCGCCTGAACATCGAAAGACTGTCGTCCTCGATCGGATCGAGCGCTCCCGCGATCAGCAAGGCGGGCGGCAGGCCCGAGAGATCGGCAAACAATGGGCCCTTCGCCTCGCGACCGGACAGGCTTGGCGTCAGCCGCTCGAGGTTGCGGAGCGCCGAAGGGGCATCGATCAGCAGGCTTCTGCCGGTCGACTGCCGAAGGCTTTCGGACCCGTCGAGATTGAAAGCGCCGCACATGGAAATAAACCCCACAACGGGCTTGGCCTTGCCGCTCGCGCGAAGATGAAGGAGCGCTTCCGCTGCGAGATGTGCGCCTGAAGATTCACCGCCGAGTATGACCCGCTCAACCTCGAGCGTGGCAAGATGGTCGACCAGCCACTCGGCCGCGGCCTTGCAGTCGTCGACGGCAACGTCGAGCCGGTCGTCGATCGCATTATGAAAATCGACGCCGGCCACCAGCATCCGGCACTCTCTGGCGATTGGCTGGGTGATGCCGTCGTCGAGCCGGGCATTGCCCATCACCCAGGCGCCGCCATGGAAATGGATGTAAAGGCCGCGGCGGACCCCGTCGGGAAGGATCAGCCTGAGCCCGATCCGCCGGCCGTTGACGACGATAGTGCGCCCTATGGTGCGACTTCGGCGGAACAGTCGATCGGGAGACAGGCGCTGAAGCGTGCAAATGGCGGCCTGCGCCGCTTTGGCGTTCCAGCGCCGGTCGGTGTGATAGCGCGGGAGAAGGTCGAGGACCGCATTCAGCTTGCGGGCGCCGCTGAGTTCCGCGCGGGTGAACACCGTCTCGCTATGGTGTCTCGCCGCCGCCTTCTTCACTTCGACGTCAGCCCCTGTATCTTGGTCAGGTGCATTCTGAGGTCCGGCAGGATCTTCTGCGATGCGCGCTTCAGGGCGCCGTCTGGACCGTTTCGTGAATAATCATGGAAAAGCGCCACGGCCTCCTGATGCGCCGCCACCTGCGTCGAAAGATAGGCCTGGTCGAGATTAGCCTGATCGCTTTGATTGAGTGCTTCAAGCTTCTTGTTGTGCTCGTCGTCCAGCGCGGCGGGCAAGCTGATGCCATCCTCCTTGGCGGCATCGGCAAGGGTAGCCCCCGCACGCTCATGATCCTTCAGCATGTCGCCCGCAAATTGCTTCGCATCTTCGGCTTTGCCTTTGGCAAGTTCGATCTTTGCTGCTTCCACCTCGAACATGTTTGCCATGGCGGCACGCGCAGCGAAGTCGGTTGCCTTTTGACGCGCAGCCTCGTCCGCCGCGAAGGCGGGCGCGGCGAGCAGGAATAGAAGGCAAAGCCTGAATGTCAGCGTCATGATTGTTCTCCCGGTTGGGCTCGAGCCGTTGAAATGCGGTTCCAACATCCGGGGCGGGCGACGGTTCCCGGCGCTGGGCGAGATCCGGCTTCGATTTCGCGAGCCTGAGGGAACCGCGGCAAGGCATCGTTGTTAGACCTCGCGAAAAAGGAGGCCCGATATGGCAGAGAATGAAATTCGCGACATCTTCGTCGTTGGCTTGAGAAACGCACACGCCATGGAAAACCAGGCGCTGAGCATCATGAAACCGCAGCTGAAGCGGATCGAGAACTATCCTGAAGTCGCCGACAAGCTCGATCAGCATATCCGCGAAACCGATGGTCAGATCGTCCGGCTGGAGGAGATCCTCGACGGCTTGAACGAGGATAACTCGACACTCAAGGACCTGGCGCTTTCCTTCAGTGGATCCATGGCGGCGCTCGGCCACACGGTTGCCGGCGACGAAATCCTGAAGAACGCCTTTGCCAACTTCGCCTTCGAGAATTTCGAGGCTGCGGCCTACAAGTCGCTGCTCGTGATTGCCGAAGCCGGCGGATATGGCAACGCCGTGACGGGCCTTCAGGCAAATCTGGCTGAAGAGCTGGCGATGGCGGAATGGATCAACGACAATCTCGTCGCGCTGACGACAAAGTTCCTCTCGCTGCGCCAGGCGGGCGCGACGGCAAAGGTCTGAGGCATGGTCAATCAGCTTCCCTTGTCCGATGCCGACCTTGCGCCCGTCAGGAAATCGGCTGACGGGACGAGCGTCATCGCGCCCGATCTTGCCTACCGAACGATGTCGATCGTCAACGTCGTCTTTTACGGCGATCCGACGAGGCCGGGTCCGTGGGTGCTGATCGATACCGGTCTTTCGACCTCGAGCGACCGCATCAGGGCCTGCGCCTCGCTGCGGTTCGGCGACAATGCTCGCCCTGCCGCCATCGTGATGACCCATGCGCATTTCGATCACGCCGGTTCCGTCGAGAGCTTGGCAAGTCACTGGGACGTGCCGGTCTACGCGCATCCGCTGGAAAGACCATATCTGGAAGGACAGGCGTCCTATCCTCCAGCCGATCCGCTGGCCGGCGGCGGCGCCATGACCCTGCTTTCGCCGCTCTACCCACGCTCGCCTGTCGACGTGCGGGCGCGGCTGAAATCTCTGCCGTCCGACCAGACGGTTCCGGGGATGCCGGGGTGGAAATGGCTCCACACGCCCGGCCATTCGCCCGGCCACATCTCGTTGTGGCGCGAAAGCGATCGCACGCTGATCGCAGGCGACGCCATCATCACCACCGGCCAGGAATCAGCCTACGAGGCCATCGCGCGGACGCCTGAGATGCATGGGCCGCCACGCTATTTCACGCCTGATTGGGAAGAGGCGGAAAAATCGGTGGCGCTGCTGGCCTCGCTGGAGCCGGAACTGATCGTCTCCGGACACGGCCTGCCGGTGAAAGGGCAGATCGTGCGCGGCAAGCTGCGGCAGCTCGCGGCGAATTTCCGCGATATTGCCGTCCCCATAGGCGGGCGCTACGACCTTGATCCGGCAAAGCCCGGCAAGCCTGGCAACGACGCCTTCCGCTGACCTCCTGTTCCGACAGGAACCAAAGGCCGTGCCAAAGAGTTTCAATTTTGCGGCCTAGGCCGGCAAGCCGGCCGTGGCAATAGAACTGGCGATACTGCCTCAACAGCCCCGCACTGACGGAGGGCGACCATTGGCAGAGATGACACAGCCGAAGGAGAACCGCCTCCTCGCCCTCTTGCCGGAGGAGGAATACAGGGCCGTTGCGGCCCATCTCGCCCCCTGTGAAACCCCTCGCGGCTTCGTCATCGTCGAGGCAGATGCGCCGATCGACTATGTCTACTTCCCGTGTACGGGGATCGGCTCCGTCATCAACGTCTCGCCCGAGGGCAATCGCGTCGAAGCGGGATTGTTCGGCCGCGACGGCTTTGCGCCGACGGCGGCTGCGATCGATGCCGGTGTCAGCATTTCGGAAGTCGCCGTCCAGGTGCCGGGCTTCGCCTACCGGCTGCCGCAGGCCCGGCTGCCGGATCTGATGCGGACGCAGCCCGCTTTTGCCGGCCTCTTACACAAGGGCGTCCATGTCCTGGCGACCCAGGCCGGTTTTACCGCGCTTTCCAACGCGGTCCATGAGATCAACGAACGCCTGGCGCGCTGGATATTGATGTGCCACGACAGGATCGACGGCGACAAGCTCGAGCTGACGCATGAGTTCATCGCGCTGATGCTGGCGGTCCGTCGCCCGAGCGTCACCACCGCCCTGCACATGCTGGAAGGAAACCATTTCATCCGCTCCCTCCGCGGCATGGTGATCGTCAGAGACCGCGCCGGCCTCGAGGAATTCGCCTCCGACGCCTACGGCAAGGCAGAGGAGGAGTACGAGCGGCTGATCGGGCCTTTGCGAAAATCGAAACGCCAGATCTGAAGGAGAGGAGAGATGAACCACGAAGCAGATCGTCACGCCCTGATGATTTATATCGGAGCCGTGATGCTGGTTGGCCTTGTGATCGTGTTCGGCGTCGCGATGGCGTGAAGCGCCGTAACGACCGGCCCACGAGCCCGTAAATGGCCCGAAGATGATCCGAACCGCAGGACGCGGAACGGCAGCGGCCTGCTTTTAAAAGCCGGCAGATCGCTCTTTTTGGTTCTATTTTTCCGGCATCTGCCTTTCCGGCAGACCAGAATCTGAGCATTTTAGAAAGTGCTGTACAGCCCGGCCGGTGATTCCCAGCACGCAGCACGGGCTGGCACGGGCTTTGCTTTTCTTGCTTGTATGCAAGATTTACATACCGAGCAGAACCGGCAGGCGAATATCGAGGAGACGATTGTCTCCGGCGTGCTTTCGGCGCGCATCCGGCCAGGCACGCGCCTCAGCGAAAACCAGCTCGCAACGCTTTTCGGCGTCTCCCGGACCCTTGTCCGCGAAGCCATGATGCGGCTCGAAACTCGCGGGATCGTCCAGGTCAGCCCCCGGCGCGGCTGGTTCGTGGTCGAGCCCTCGGCCGAGGAAGCGATGACCGTCTATGCCGCCCGGCGTGTCATCGAGTCCGGCCTGCTGCGCAGCATGCGCGGGCTGACCGATGACGGGCGCAAGGTGCTCGACGCCCATCTCGATGAGGAGAAGGCCGCGATGGCCGCGGGCGACCGGCGGCGCCTCACCTGCCTGATGGGCGATTTTCATATCCGGATCGCTGAGCTCCACGGCAATCCCATTCTCGTCGAGATCATGCGCGACCTGACCGCGCGGACCATCCTCATTTCGATGCTCTACCAATCGGAATTCCATGCGGCCCAGTCCCACCGCGGACACTGCCGCATCTTCGAGGCCATGGCCGAGGGGGATTTCGTAAGGGCGGCCGAACTTTCCATCGAACATCTGGACGAAGTGGAAACCGGGCTCGACCTGACGGCGCGCGCCGATCCGCTGTCGGACCTGCGCACCTCCCTGTCGCTGCCTGCCGACACCGCTTCCAAGACATCCCGCCGGTCCGGCGCAAGAAAAACCTGAACCTCAAAGGAGAACTAGACACATGTTTTCAAGACGCTTGTTCCTCGCATGCGCAACGCTCGCGGCCACCATCGGCTTCGGCTCGGCCTCGCACGCCGATGCGCTCGCCGACATCACCGCGCGTGGCACGATCCGCGTCGCCATTCCGCAGGACTTCCCGCCCTTCGGCAGCGTCGGCACCGACATGGCGCCGATGGGCTACGACATCGACGTCGCAAATCTGATTGCCGAAAAGCTCGGCGTCAAAACCGAACTCGTGCCGGTGACCAGCGCCAACCGCATTCCCTATCTGCAGACCAACAAGGTCGATCTCGTCATTTCGAGCCTCGGCAAGAATGCCGAGCGTGAAGCCGTCATCGATTTCACCGCCGCCTATGCGCCCTTCTACAACGGCATCTTCGCCCCGGCTGAGCTCGCGGCCGCCAAGGTAGAGGATCTCTCCGGCAAGGTGGTGGGTGTCACCCGCGGCGCCGTCGAGGATCTGGAACTCACCAAGATCGCCGCCTCCGACGTGACGATCAAGCGCTACGAGGACAACAACGCCACGATCTCGGCCTTCCTGTCCGGCCAGGTCGAAGCCGTTGCCACCGGCAACGTCGTCGCGGCCGCGATCCTCGCCAAGAACCCGCCGAAGCGCCCGGAGCTGAAGTTCCTGATCAAGAACTCGCCCTGCTATATCGGCCTCAACAAGAACGAGCCGGCGCTGCTCGAAAAGGTCAATACGATCATCGCCACGGCAAAGAAGGACGGCGCGCTCAACGCCATTTCGCAGAAGTGGCTGAAGACGGACCTGCCTGCCGATCTCTAAAGCCACTCGCCTCCGGTCCGAACGGAGAAAGCGCGTCATCCCGGTCCTGACGGGATGACGCCAACCGTCCCTCTGCAAAAGAGAGAACGTCCTTGAGCTATCATTTCGAATTCAGCTGGCTGCTCCAATATTACCCTCAGATCGTCAAGGGCATATTGATCACCCTGCAGCTCATCGCGATCGGCGGCGTGCTCGGCATTTCGCTCGGCATCGTCTGCGCCTGGGTGCGCGCGCTCGGCCCCTTATGGCTGAAGCCTGTTGTCGCCACCTATGTCGAGCTCATCCGCAACACGCCGTTCCTGATCCAGCTCTTCTTCATCTTCTTCGGCCTGCCCTCGCTCGGGCTGCAGCTCGGCGAGCTGACCGCGGCCAATATCGCCATGGTGATCAATCTCGGCGCCTATAGCTGCGAGATCATCCGCGCCGGAATCCAGGCGACGCCGAAGGGTCAATTCGAAGCCGGCGCCAGCCTGGCGATGAGCCCGTTCGAGACCTTCCGCCATGTGGTGCTGGTGCCCTCGCTGCAGCGCATCTGGCCGGCGCTCTCCTCGCAGGTGGTCATCGTCATGCTCGGCTCCTCCGTCGTGTCGCAGATCGCCGCCGAGGACCTGACCTTCGCCGCCAATTTCATCCAGTCGCGGACCTTCCGCGCCTTCGAAGCCTATATGGTCTCGACCGCAATCTATCTGGTGCTGGCAATCCTGCTCCGGCAGGTGCTGGCGGTCATCGGCGGGATCATCTTTCCAAGAAGGCTTGCCCGATGATCGAATTTTCCACCTGGGACATCCTGCGCAACCTGCTGCTGGCGACGCGCTGGACCATTCTTCTCTCGCTCGTCTCCTTCGCCGGCGGCGGCGCGGTCGGGCTTTGCCTGCTCTTCCTGCGCATCAGCAAGCGCAAGGGGCTGCGCGCGCTGGCGAAATATTACATCGAGCTGTTTCAGGGAACGCCGCTGCTGATGCAGCTGTTCATCGCCTTCTTCGGCCTCGGCCTGTTCGGCATCGACGTGCCGGCCTGGCTTGCGGCGGGCCTGGCGCTGATCCTCTGGACCGCCGCCTTTCTTGCCGAGATCTGGCGCGGCTGCGTCGAAGCCGTCGCCAAGGGCCAATGGGAGGCCTCCGCCAGCCTCGGCATGGGCTGGCTGCAGCAGCTGCGCTACGTCGTGCTGCCGCAGGCCATGCGGATCGCCGTTCCGCCGACGGTCGGCTTTTCCGTCCAGGTCATCAAGGGCACGGCGCTGACCTCGATCATCGGCTTCGTCGAACTCTCCAAGGCCGGAACGATCGTCACCAACGCCACCTTCCTGCCCTTCACCGTCTACGGCCTCGTCGCGCTCATCTATTTCGCGCTTTGCTGGCCCTTGTCCAAGAGCAGCCAGATCCTCGAAAGGAAGCTCAATGTCGCTCATCGAAATCACTGAGATCCGCAAGAGCTACGGCGACAACGAGGTGCTGAAGGGCATCAACCTGAATGTCGAGCCCGGCGAGGTGATCGCCATCATCGGCAAGAGCGGATCGGGAAAATCGACGCTGCTACGCTGCATCAACGGGCTGGAATCGATCACGCAAGGCTCGATCTCGGTGGCCGGTGCCCAGCTCATGGATGACGAGGTGCATCTGAAGGCGCTGCGGCAGAAGGTCGGCATGATCTTCCAGCAGTTCAACCTCTTTCCGCACCTGACCGTCGGCGGCAATGTCATGCTGTCGCAGACCGTGGTGAAGAAGACGCCGAAGAGCGAGGCGGAAGCCATGGCCCGCCGGATGCTCGACCGCGTCGGCCTCGGCCACAAGTTCGATGCCTATCCGGACGAGCTTTCCGGCGGCCAGCAGCAGCGTGTCGCCATCGCCCGGGCGCTCGCCATGCAGCCGATCGCCCTGCTCTGCGACGAGATCACTTCCGCCCTCGACCCCGAACTGGTCTCGGAAGTGCTTGCCGTCGTGCGCGAGCTCGCCGCCGAAGGCATGACGCTCCTGATGGTGACGCACGAAATGAAATTCGCCCGCGACGTCTGCTCGCGCGTCGTCTTCATGCATATGGGCAAGGTGCACGAGATCGGCCCGCCGGAGGAGGTTTTCGCCAATCCGCAAACGGCCGAGCTCAAGCAGTTCCTGGGTCTGCACTAAAGCTCAGCCGCGGCGGACCGTGCCCGCCGTGCCTGCAGGCGCAGCAGGATATCGAAGTGATTGAGCGTGCCGGGCAGTTCGCCGGCAGTCAGCGACGGCTGCAGCAGGCTGAGATCGGCTTTCGACAGCAGCGCGCCGATGGCGAGGCTTGCAATGGTCGGCACGCGATTGTGGGCCGGGCAGATGGCCACACCGGCGCTGAAAGGCACGAAGCCCATGGCGGGCAAGGCTTCGTTCGGTCCCCAGATGCTGGGTTCCACGCGGTTGGCAAAGGCGAGCTCCGGGTCGCGATGGAAGAACGGAGTGAAGATGATGATGCCCGTGCCGCGTCTGAGGCGCCTGTCGCCGGCTTTCAGATCCTCCGTCAGTTCTCGCAGGATGGCGGGCGTGGTCGGCCAGAGGCGCAGGACTTCGAGAAGGCATGTGCGCGTGAAGGGACGGTCGAGCTCGGTGCCGGTCGCCTCTTCGACCGCCGTGCCCCAGAGGCTTGCATGGCTGGAAAGAATGGCGAGCGTCCGAAAGGTGGCAATGCCGGCGGCATCGAGGAAAGCGGTAACCTCTTTTCGCTTCTTTTAAAGCTTAGGAGCGCGCCCCGCCCTGATCTCTTTGACCAGCCAATCATCCGCAAGCGGACTGAATATCGAGGCATCAAGCTAGAAGTTCGACACTTCATGCAAGTGTCTCTGGCTGACGCGATAACGCGAACTTAGAGATTGGTGCGAAACGACTGTGGTCTTGGATCAGGAACACACGCGACTATGAGTGGGATCGGCTCGCGGAGGACCTTGCCAAGGCAATAGGCGCCTGGATCGATGGCGATAAGGAAAAGCGCGAACTTGAGCTTTTTACTGTCCTCCTGGAAAGCAGCCCCGCCGAGGAGGGGCTGTGGATGGCGACCAATCATTACATCACGATTGCCCGGAGGGTTCCCGACGACATTCTCATAGAAAATCTCTCGATCTCGCCAGCAAGACCGAGGTCGGCCCTCGCCGCCCCAACCGTTTCCGCGAAATCGTTAATCAAGCCGCTTCCAGTGCGAACACTGTCAGTGGAGCAAGTTGGCTGAATCGGGATGCCTCCGAGTTCGCAAGTCCTGAGCAGCCAGGGAAATCCTTGCTGAAGCCATCCTAGACTAGATAGGTTTACTAGTGCCACCCTGGCGTACTCAGGCCAGCAGTGAAAAAGCCTCCTCTTTGGTCGGGAGAACATCAAGCTTGCTTGTTAACGCGCGCACAACACCTCTTGAGAGTGCTCGAAAAACGGTGGCTGCAGAACCAATCTTTGAATGTACCATTGTGTCGAACGATAGCACTCCCCTGCTGGGGATTGTTACGCCCAAATCCTTCACGCCGTTCAATATGGATTCAGAATACTCTGAAGAATATTCAACAAGTCCATCCGGAAGACGAGAACTCGGCCAGGCACAGCTCGTTGTCACATCTCGAGCGGGTACGCGAACTCTAAAAGGGGTTCCGATATCGGTGCTATCGAAACCTCCACCTAGTAACCCGTAGTGGAACATTCCTCCAAACGGACGGAATATCTCGATAGCAACTCGATGATGACGAACAACTGCGACGCCTCCGGACAAGTTACTAACCCGCCAGTCCCTGGAAGTCACGAAATCGAGCCCAGGAGGGGGTTCATCCAACCAAATCCTGATCCAAGATCCAGTGGGATTTTCGAAATCGATTATCATTCAGAAATTCCCCAAAAATTTCGCCAATTGGAGTTGAAGTGCTCGGGAAAGGCTCGAATCACTTCTGGATGATAGACTGCAAAGTTCTCGACACTATATTTGTCAAGGGCTGCCCGATGGGCCGCGTCATAACTCATACCCCGTCCCATTTTGGTGGCTTCGGCTGCTTCATGGGTATAAAATACCGCGTCAGCACCGGCAATTTTTCGTCCTTCTGCGTATGCGGATTCTAGACGTTCGATCATGGCGGAATTCGGTGCAAACTCCTCAAATCGAGAGAGATGAGATTTAACCAATTCTAGGCCCCGCGATGTTACAGTAACAGCCTTGCCGGCAATCTTTCCTCCGACATCGACCGCCACTTTTCCAGCGATCTTGCCTTCTGGTCCGCCAACAAGTGAAGCTGCTGTGAGAACACCGACGCCGACCCGCCAGGCACTCCTATTGCGTATACCATCATAGATATCCGGTAGACCTGTTTGATCTGCAGCTGTCTTCGCGACTATCATCGCTGCGGCATTCACGTCCTTTCCGGCCCGGCTAGACAGCACTTGATCACTTTGCCGACTGTGAGGACTTTGACCATAAAGGCTGCCGATGAAATCGCTAAAGAAGCCATTTCCGCTAAGCTGACCCCAACCGTTTGACGCGTGTCCATTCGGGTCGCTCTTATTGATCGGATCATTTCCAGCATAGGCATACCGGTTGGTGCCGACGCCTTCCTTGGTCGGATCCCAGTCATCCGGCGAGATGAACCGCCCGAATGCCGGATCGTAGTATCTGGCATTGAGATACATCAGCCCGGTCTCGGCATCGAAGCGCTCGCCGATATAGCTCTTCTTCGTCTGGAAACTGCTGTTGGTGGCTTCGCCATAGGCGGCATAGCCGGTCTGCTCGACACGGTAGCCACTTTCGTTCGTCACCTGCCGCACCGAGGCCAGATGATCGCGGTGCAGGAAGAACTTGTCCTGTGTGGTGCTGCCTGATGTGACGACGATCTTGGCGTCGGGATGCGGATAGAGCGTGTAGATATCCGTGCCCGGCGTCGTCCGGTCGATCTCGACATTGGCGTCGGGATAGAGAATGGTGCCGAAGGCCCAGCTCTTCTTCACCCGGGCTCCGTCCGGACCGTAAGACAGCGTCACCGTGGCGCCGTTCTGGCTCACCGTCGACAGCCGGTTGGCGCCGTCCCAGGTCAGCGTGCGCGTCCCGTCCGAGACCATGTTGCCATTGGCGTCGTAGCCGATCGCCTTGGCGCCGATCTGCGTTGCCGCATGCGGGCGGATCGCTGATGCCGTCGTCGGATAGGTATAGGCGCCGATCCGGCTGCGCGAGAGAAGGTTGTGATTGGTGTCGTAGCTGTAGGTCTCGTCGAGGCTGTTGTCGCCACCGTTGTCGGCGCCGGTCAGACGAGAGAGATCATCATAAGTGTAAGTCCAGTTGTCGTTGGCCGTCAGCCCGGTGATCGTCTTGATCCGCCCGAGCCGGTCGCGGCTGTACTGATTGTCCATCAGCACTGTTGTGCCCTTCGCCGTCGTCACCCGGTCCAGCCAGCGCCGCGTCGGCGAATAGCTGAAGCTCGTCGTCACGCCATTGATGTAATTGATCGACGTCGTCTGGCCGTCGGCCTCGTAGCTCGTTGAGTCGATCAGCCCGGGGATCCTGGAGAGCAGGTCGGCGTCATTGTAGAGCCAGGGCAAGGTCCGCTTGCCAACGACGACGTTGGCAGGCTGATAACCGATCGCCGTGGTCTTGCCGGTCGGCCCATGCTCGACCGTGGTCGAATTCGCCACCCCGTCGATGACCGCCCGGGTGATGACCTTGTCGCCGGCGCCGTTATAGAAGCGGGTGTAGGTCACCGTCGCATTGGCATTCTCCGCCTTGGTCAGCATGCCGGCATTGTGCGACGAACCGGTAGCGGCTGGCTCGTCATAGGTATTTTGGGCGAGCAGCGTCGGCGCCGTCGCACCCGGCTCCGTCACCTCCTTGCGGAGCATCCGGCCCATCTGGTCATAGGCCATTGCCGTCACCGCGCCGCGGGCATCCGTCTGGCGGATCAGCCGGCTGGCATCGTCATAGTCATACGACCAGTTGCCGAGATCCGGATCGCTCGCCGTCAACCGGTTGCCGAGCAGGTCGTAGCTGTAGGTCCATTGCGCCCCCTTGGGATCGCGCACACCCAGCAGACGGCCGAGCGGGTCGTAGCTGCGGTTCTCCGTCACCCAATCCGAGCCGAGTTGCGACTGCAGGGCGATGACATTGCCGTCGGCGTCGGCATAGCTGCGGTGCGGATGATTTTCCTCGTCGGTCATCACAGTCAGCGACACCGGCAGCCTGGTGACATCGGCAACAAGTGCCGACTGCGCCGCATACTGATAGAGCTTCTGGCTGCTGTCCGGATTGACCGTCTTCACCACCCGGTCCTGCCAGTCATAGCTGTTGGTCGTCCATTGTACCGTCTCGGGCTCGTTCTCGGCGGCCTTGAATCGGACAAGCGACGTCTTCTGCACGTTTCCACGGGCATCATAAACCGTGTCGGTGATCCGTGCCGGCCCTGTTGCGGAGGCACCGGGCGTCTCCACCCGCCAGGGCCGCCCGAGCCCGTCATAATAGGTGCGGCTGAACACCTCGCCCGAGCCGTTGGTCCGCGGCGAAGCGGTCACCACCGCCTGCGTCGTCGGGCTGCCCTCGTTCTCGAAACGGGTGTTGAGGTAATTGCCCGATCCCGCATTCAGATAGCCATAGGGCCGGCAATAGGCGTCATAGGTGAAGGTCTCGACGATGCCGTTCCAGTCGGTCTTGGTGGCCGGAAGACCGCAGACCAGATCGTAGGTGGTCGTGCTGACGAAGCGGCTGTCGCCCGTCAAGGCGCCATTGGCGAAGTAGCGCGGGCTGCGTTCCGCCACCGGATAGAGATGATAGCTGGCGTCGTAGTCCCATTCGCTGCGGTTGCCGAGCGCATCGGTCTCGGAGATCCGGTTGCCGTAGGTGTCGTAGCCGTAGCTGGTCGATGACACCCGCGGCGTGCTGCCGACGCTCATAGAGACGAGCTTCTGCGTCAGATTGCCCTTGACCGGCGGTGTCGCCATCGCCGTGGCGCCGTCATAGAGGTATTCCTCATAAGCACCGATCGGTGACGCGGCATCCAGACCGAAGCGCACGCCCTTCGCCGTCGGCAGCGAGACGATGTAAGCGGATGTGTTCGGCGCATAGGTGAACGTCGTCCACTTCTCGTCGCCCAAGGTATTGACATTCTCGGTGCCCGCGGCATCCACCGTGCGCCCGCGATCCTTGATCTCGGTCACATTGCCATAGGCATCGAAACTGCGCTCCGTCCGCAGGTAGGCAGTCGTGCCGCCTTCCGTCAGCTGCGTCACCGTCGCCTTGTTGCGCGCCATATAGGGCTTCGAACTTGTCACCGTATATTCTTGAGCGATCCGTTTGGAGGCCGTATTCGCGCTGTTGCGGATCACCGTGTTGTCTGGCAACCCGTAGCTTGCCAGTTCCTGACGGTAGGTCGTCACCACGATCGGAGCGGCGGTATCTCCAGCTAGGATTGGTTTGGTTTCCGTGACGGTGCGATAACCAAGGAATTTGCGAGCCGGCGGATTGTAGAGGCCCCCGGAATAAGAATAGCTGGTGGCGGCAGAGTTTCCACGCCCATCATTGACGGTCAGCTTCGTCACCGGATGCATGACCATCGGCATGAACACGTTGGAAAAGCTCGTCGATGGGGCATAATCAGCCGCGATCGTCCCGCCGGTTTCCAAGGTGATCTTCCGCAATAGATTGGGATTGCCCGAACCGGCATTCGAAATCACAGTGTCCGTTTGGGATGCGAGGAGGTCGGGAAGACCATCGCCGTTGAAATCGCCCGACAGGCCGGAGCCACGTTGCACAAACGGTGATACGATCAGCCTGTTACCGGAGCTTCCGAACCAGAGGCCATAGGCCCTCACGTCCTTGAAGGGATCGGTATCCTTGCGATCCTTGGCAGCGACGACATCCACCCTGCCGTCATTGTCCATGTCGCGCAAGATCGGCGTGCCCTCAAGGGCTAGGCCGCTTGCGACCTGGATGAAGCTGGTGCCGGTCCCAAGCCAGACTGCAGCCACATAGGCCGTTCCGGACGGCGTCGCCTTGACGACATCCGTGGTCCCATCGCCATTCACATCCGCAACAGCGCAATAGGCCGACGCGGAACTGCAATCGATCGCCATGTCCTGCGAAGAAAACGAGCCGCCAGCAAATTTGTACGCGCTGAGATTCTGGCCTCTGATGTAACCCTGGCGGCCGGAGCCTGAAAAGTCCGCGACTCCCCGGATGTCGTTGCCGACATTGAAGAGCTGATCGAACCCATCGCCATCCGGGTCAACCGCAACGTTCTTGATCGAATTGGTGCTGTCGTAATTCGTCGGAATGGCGTTACAGATAGTAGTATTGGCGTCCGGGCAGACCGAAGCCGACACATTCAGCGAGGAGTCAGTTGTTATGAGCCCGTTTATACGTGTCTTGCCGACATTGCCGTTGCTGCTGGTGCTGGTAACATTGAAACTGAACGCAGCATCCTTCGTAAGCTTGCCCGACAGAAAACGCCCCGGGTAATAATTTGGAAACGGCAAATTGTCATACGTCATATTTGTCCGTGGCACCATTATCGAAGACGTGCCCGCAACAGCGCCGCTTCCTACACTGAATTTCGTCACCGTGAATTTGATCGGGTCGGGCTTGTATGTGCGCAAGTTTGAATCGTAGGAATAGGTCAGCAGCGACCCATAAAACTCGTCCCTGCCATCGAAGTTGAGATCGCCGATTTGTCGGGAGAGGAAATAGGAACGCTGCTTTGCAGGATCTCCGGACGTCGGCGCCGGGAACTGGTTGCTCAGCTTTGTATAGCTGTAGTTGATGTTGTCGTAGACCATCGACCGTACGGCCTTGTGGGTCCCGCCGGTGATGTTGTCATTGGCATCAACCACCGCATCACGGCCATAGCGATCGACCCGGACCAGGCGAGATGCGTTGGAGAACGGCGCCTGGTCGTAGGACAGGACGTAGCCGCCGCTGATGCCGGCCTCGGTAGCGACGCTATAAGAGACCGATTTGAGCCGGAAGCGGTTCCATGTAATGCCAGAGCCGTTTGCCATCGGCTGATAATCGGGCCTCGCTTCGTAGCCGAAAGCAACATAGGAGTGGCTGTCGTATTCGATCCGCTTGGGATGACACACCGGGAGATCAGGGCAGGTATATAGGAAAGTCACCCGGTTGCCGTTCGGGTCCACTACCGAGGTCGGCAGATAGCGTGCGATCCGAGTTGGATAAGCGCCGGGCGTGCCGGCAATTTCCGCCACAGATTGGAACGTGGTCACGACCCCTTTACTGTCGGTGACCGTCCATCTGTTTGCGGTCGAGTCAAAAACGATCCGCTGCGGCGACTCGTGCTCGGTCGTGTGCGTCGAGCCGGGCTGGCAGCTGGAGGCAGCCGAACAGGCCACCAGAGCTTCGCCGTTCAGCGCATAACTCTCAGTGGAACTCCACGCCGGCACGCCTCCGCCAGGGCTCTCCCGTTCGATGACGTCGAGACCGTCGAGACCCCAGCCATATCCCAGCCAGCCCTGGTACAGGCCGCCGAGGCGAGACTTGCGGGCGGAATCATAATGAAGTGCCAACTTGGGCGCGATGTCGCGATAGTCCGGCGTGCCCAGCTCGATGAGGTGCGTCAGAGACCCATTGCTGGAAATTTGCGGCACCGATGCTTTCTCAGGCGCATTGACCGCGGCCGAATCCGGCACGACGGCGGTGGCCGCCGCTGCAAGTGTGGTGGCGCTCTTCGCGGTCGATGCAGCGTCTTTGTCCGCGGACGTTGCCGTATCCGCCTCGACGCCATCGACTGGCGCACCGCTTTCGCCGGTATCGCCGTCAACCCCATCGGCCAGCGCCTTGCCGCCGTTGCCGAGCGAGGTTCGATCAACCGCTTTGTCGGGACTGGAAGAACTGACCGCCGGCTCGGATGACGAACCGGAAGTGGATGGGTTGGATGAAGACCCGCTTCCAAGTCCGGAGCTGCCTTTGCCGAAACCGCTCCCGGCAGCATTGCCGCTCTCTGCCGCCAGGGCGAGGCCGGCAAATGGACCCACTGTCTCCGCAACAATAAAAAGGCCAAGCGATACCAGCGCGGTCAAAGCCGCGCCACGAATAGTCAAATTGCGCATGAACCCCTCAAGCGAATTAAGACGTGATGAAAAAATTTTTGCAGTCTTAAGCTGACTATAACGTCCGATGCAAGTGCAGTTTTACGTTGAAAATTAAACTATCAGGTAAAGTGCCGTTCAAGCACGTTTGAGCTCCACGTCGCCCGGTGCCCCGCTTCTATCGGGAGAATACCTCGTGCTTAAAACTCACCGATTTGTCTAGTTTCCCCAGCCGGATCAATTCGAAAAGAAAGTCTGTGGACAGTGCTTTCGACACCCGTTCAATGCTGCCGGAGACGTTAGGAGGTATTATGATTGCAGCACGATTCGCTGGCCCGAAGCTAAAATAGACGATGTTTACTGCGACCCTTCGCGATTTTTGGGACTGGTGGTCTGGCGAGATCCAGCTCCTGTTGCCCCCTCCGGCGTTAAACGATCAACCCTGCGTCGAAATAACTCGGGCCGAAGCCGCCATTTCCTGGCCGAATGGCTCACGCACTGAAGCTCTCGCAATTGACGACTTGGCGAATGCACTTTCCCACTCCCCCGTCTGCACGTTGCTGATCGCCGAGGGCCGCTACATCCTTCGTCGAATGACGGCTTCCGCCTTACCTTACAGCAGAGCCAAAGACATCAGCGCAGTCGACCTCATCGCCCACACTCCATATCGGCCGGATGAGGTATATTTTACGCCGATCACAAGTTTTGACGGCTCGCCAAGCTCGTATGCCATCATTAAAAGAACGGTCGTAGACCCCTATGTGGCGGCACTGGCGAAAGCCGGGATCAGGATCAAAACGATTTCCCTTAGGCGCTCTAGCGATGTCATCGCTTGTCTACCAAGGCGAGCCCTACGGGAAGTTGTGCCGAAATCTGCTCGTGTTTTCTATCGATCACGCATGATCGCGGCGGCTTTATGTGCGTCGGCTCTCGTAATCGCCCTCACGTTTGGACACGCATTTTTCCGTTATGGCAATGCTTTGTCGGCGCTCGATAGCGACATTGCCGTCAAACGGCAGCAAGCTGTGTCGGTGCGTGCCACTCTCAATCAACGCGCAAAGACCGCATCGGCTCTGGAGATCGCGCGCCGCCGAAAGCAAGAGGAGATACCGGTCACAGCCGTCTGGGAGGAAATAAGCCGTCGCTTCCCTGACGGTTCTTGGCTGACCGATCTCTCGCTTGACCATGGAATATTAACCATATCGGGTTTCGCGCAATCGGCCGCCGGCCTGATCGGACCTCTGGAAGAATCGGCGCTCTTTAGCGAACCGAGCTTTACCTCGCCGATTGTCCGGGTGCCCGGCCAAACCGGAGAGCATTTTGAGATGCGTCTGAAGGTCGTCCGAGAATGACCGATGTACTGATAGGCCTCATGAACGCATCGCGGCGCGTCCAGCGGTTAACCGCGCTGGCTATGCTTGGCTTCTGGTTCTTTCTCGCAATCTGGTTGGTGACGCTGGCGATCGTTCATCTTCGCGAGCAGGCAAATGAGATCGACGAAAAACGCCTTGAGCTTGGCCGATTGAACGCCCTGCTGGAGAAGAAGCCTGCAGATGCAGAATCGGCGAGCCTCCCGCCCCGGACAGATCTCTACCTCGACGGAGAGACGATGCCGGTGACAAAGGCGCGGCTTCAGCAGCGCATCAGCGACCTCTCAGCGCAGACCGGGGTAGTCGTTGCGTCAATCAACAACGTTCCGGATGCCTCGCCGGATGCCGTTCCACTGATCGGCGTCGTGGCGGATATCCAAGGAAGCCTGAATGCCATTCATGACGTGATCCGCCAAGTAGAGACGTCGAAGCCACCTCTGTTGGTTCGGAAGGCATTGATCAGAATGACGACCCCGGTTCAGGAAGGGCAATTGCGAGCGCCGCTTCAGCTGGCGGTAACCCTCGAAATTTACGGTTCGGCGGACCCCGCCTTGATCGCCCCCGCAAAAGCGACACCGCTCCGATGAAATTTGCCCACATCAATTCCACCCCGCTTGGCTATCTAGGCGCCCCTGCCCTTGTCATCGGGTTCGTTCTTTTCAACCTCGCCCTCAGCCGAATCCCCGTCGACATATCGCCAACGGAAATTGCCAGAGAACTGCCGAAGCCGTCCTCCGCGGAAATGCTATCCAGTGCCCGGCGTACTGACATTGATTTCGATGTGCAGGATACGCTGTCACGCCCTGTTTTCAGTCCGACGCGCCGCGAATTCGAACAGGTCGCCGCGCCCATTGCACCTCAACCGGAAAGCATTCCGCCAGCACCGCCCCGAGCGGTTTCGATTCCAGCCTTTCGGCTTCAAGGAATTCGGAAGATCGGTGCCGATCTATCGGCCTTGCTGTCGATCAGCGAAGGAGAACAAGCACTTTGGCTGCCTGTCGGCGGCGCGCTCGAGGGATGGACCCTGGAGCATATCGATACCCATAGCGTTGCGCTCCGATCTGGAGAGCAGCTTGCCGTCGTTGACCTCTACCCGGCGGAAAGCCCAGATGTTTCACAAAACTAGGACTGGGGATGACGATCATCCTGCGGAGGAAGGTTTTGCCCTCCTGGCCGTTCTTGCCTTCCTATTGCTCTTCGCGGCATTGCTGCTGCCGTTCTCTTCCGCCGCGCGGCTCACCGCGCTGACATCAAGCCATAATTTCGAACGCAGCCGGCTTTCTTCTGCCGCGGAATCCGTCAATGCCTATGCCGCAATAAAGCTGACATCAGATCTTTTATGGGCAAACTCGATTACGCGCGGGGCCAGCGCAGATGGTATGTCATGCCGGACAAAGGACCTCACCTTGACACTGCGCATCGTCAATCATGCTGGCCTGATCGACCTCAATGTCGCCGGCGTGAGCACAATTGCTGCAGGAATGACAGCATTAGCGATGAGCGAACAACAAGCCGCAGCAGTCGCCGGTTCTATCGTGGCGTTCCGCTCGCCGCAGGCTGGCTCGGCAGGCGCAAGCGGGCCGGAACCAGATTTCGGATTCAAGCATGCGCCATTCGAAGATATAGTCGAACTGCTTGATTTTGCTGAAATGAGGCGGTTCACGCCCGAGCAGCTCGGCGAGGTTTTCACCGTCGACAGCCACAGCGCCTTCGTTGCTCGTAGCTTTGCGCCAAAGCCGCTGCAGCCAATTCTGGCAAAGCTGGACGGCGCGGCACGCGAGGGTCCAAATACGCTTCGCGCCTATACCCTGGTGACGAAAATTAGCCGACGTGGCGAGTCCGCAATCGATGCCAGGATCGTCACCACTGGTGACATGCGAGGGAGTGGCCGACGCACGCCGTCGTTGCCGCTTTCACCTAGCGCGAATGCCGCGCTTCCCGAATGCGGAAACGTGCTTGGCGCGGATATGGCCGCCTGGCTTGCGGAGACTTTTCCATGATCGATGCAAAGGTGCTAGCGGATGGTTTTCTTTCCCATCTTGCCGCTAGCGGAACGGCCACGTCCGAGGCGGTTCAAAGAATAAGATCCGCTCGCCGACAGACCGCTCAGCCACTCGACATGGTGATCCGGGAACTGGGAGTGCTTCCGGAGTTGACAATTGCAGGAGAAATGGCGCGATTCCTCGATCTGGAGGTTATCGCAGACTGCGGTGTCAGCGACGGTCTCGAATGGCTGGAGAAGCTTGGTTGGGACTATGCCACCGAAAAGGCGATTTTCCCGATGGGATCAAAGGATTCCAATCTTCATCTTGCCATCGCTGATCCGTTCGATCACGAAACAATCGAGGCGGTCTCCTATTTCTTCGATCTGCCAATCCAAATCGGCGTCTCACCGAGGAGCGTTATCGAAGAGCAGATCGGCCGCTTTCGGCGCGCGTCAGCTTCGCCGGTCGGAGAGGCTATCCTGGAAGAGAGCGCCTCCGATGTCGATCTCGAGCGTCTACTTGATGTCGCACGCGATGCGCCTGTCGTGAAGTTCGTATCAAAAATCGTTCAGCGGGCGATCGACGACAAGGCGACTGACATTCACCTGGAACCGCAGGCCGATACCATGCGTGTCCGGCTTCGCCGTGACGGTCTACTTCTCGAAACAGAGACAGCACCTCGGTCACTCCATACCGGCGTGATCAGCCGCCTAAAGATTTTGGCGCGCCTCAACATCGCCGAACGGCGGCTGCCTCAGGACGGAAGATTGCGCCTGCCCGTCAGGGGCCAAGAAGTGGATTTCCGCCTTTCGGTGGTGCCCTCAGTCCATGGAGAAACCGCAGCGCTCCGCATTCTGGACCGCGAGAGCATCAGGCTGGACCTCCAGTCTCTGGGTTATGATGCAGCGTCGGCCAACAGGATCGATAATCTGACGCGGCGACCCAATGGCCTTATTCTCGTGACCGGCCCGACGGGGTCCGGAAAAACGACAACGCTCTATTCGATACTTGCCAGTCTCAATCGGCCAAGTGTCAAGATCTTCACGGTAGAGGATCCGGTCGAATACCGTATTACCGGCATCACCCAGTTGCAGATCGACCCGGCGATCGGACTGTCATTTGCGACCGCGCTTCGGTCCGTGCTGCGTCAGGACCCCGATATTGTCCTTGTCGGCGAGATTCGCGATCGGGAAACGGCAGAGATTGCGATTCAGGCGGCGCTCACAGGGCGCCTCGTCCTTTCGACGCTGCATACCAATAGCGCAATCGGCGCCTTCAACCGCCTTCGAGATATGGGAGTTGAGCCCTTTCTGCTGGCGGCCACCGTCAGAGGCGTGATCGGGCAGCGCCTGCTACGGCAATGTTGTGAAGCTTGCCGGGATCTCCCCACCAAGGTTGATTGCACGGTTTGTGAGGGAACCGGCTTCAAGGGACGCACGGCAACCTATGAGATTTTGGAGGTTTCCGAACGATTCCGTGAAGCGATGCGATCGAGCAACGCCGAGGAGGATCTCGAAGCGGTGGCGATTGCGCACGGCATGATGCCATTGCGCGAGCACGGGCGAACTCTGGTAGCCAATGGCGTGACCACGATGAACGAGATCTTGCGTGTCATTAATGCGGACTAGTCGCAATGGCTAAATTCGAATATTCACTTTATACGGCCGATGGTCGAAAGCGTACGGGTAGCATTGAAGCCTCGGACCTTACCGATGCGCGACGGAAGCTTCGATCCCCGGGCGTCACGGTTTCCGACCTTCGACCGCTCGCAGACGCACGCTCGCGATCACGATGGACGCTCAAAACCGAGCAGCGTTTTGACCATGTCAGGTTCATCGGCAATCTTGCTGTGCTCGTTGCCGCCGGCCTTACCCTGGACCAGTCGCTGCGCGCGCTCCATGCATCCGCAACCAGTCAAACCGAGCGTGACCGTCTTGATGCAATACTTGACCGATTATCTGCCGGCGCCACCGCCTCATCAGCATTCGCGCTGATCGACGAATTACCGGGCGATGCTCTCGCTTTGATAGCAAGCGGCGAAAAAACTGCGCGCTTTGCCGACGTCCTTTCGGTGATCGCTTCCGATCTGGAGCGCCGGAAGGCCCATCGCAAACAACTGATCGACGCACTGCTCTACCCGGCCTTTCTCCTACTGATGATGTTGCTCGCTCTCGGTGTCGTCACATTCGTGCTGGTTCCGGCTCTCGAACCCATCTTTCAAAGCTCTGACCGCCAAACTCCTTTGCTTATTGCATTCCTGTCGACGGCCGGACAGCTTCTGGCGGATCCGGTTTTCGCGCTTGTTGGGCTGGCTCTCTTCGTGATTACGGCGACGATCTATGCCTGGAAAGCGGAAGCGCTCTCGCTTTGGATGACCTCAGCTGTCATCAAGATGCCTGTCTTCGGGCCGCTGATTATCAAGATGGCCCTGGCGCGCTATCTGCAGACGCTTTCGTTGCTGCTCGAAAATGCCGTCGCGATGCCGGAAGCTATGGCGCTTGCTGCCGAGGCATGCACAGTTTCTGTCTACCGCTCCAGATTGTCCGCGATGCGCGAAACCGTAATTACGGGAAAGCGTCTTGCGGAGGCCTTTTCCGAAAGCAGTCTGTTTCCTGCGAGTATCGTGTCGCTGACCGCAGTCGGCGACGAAGTCAACAAGCTCGCGGCCGTGTTGATTAATGGCTCAAACATCATGAGGATCGAGGCCCAAAGAACGCTGGATAGGCTTCTGTCGCTTCTCACTCCGGCAATCACGATCCTGCTAGGTTTGCTCGTCGGCAGCCTGGTCATCTCCGTTATGACGGCGCTTCTCAGCGTGAACGAATTGGGTGCGCAATGACCGCGGGAATTTCAGATCGTCAAATCACGAATGCCGGCTTCAGCCTCCTCGAGATGCTGGTCGTGCTTGTTTTGTTGGGGGCACTGTTCGCGGTCGCCTTGCCGCAATTTCACCGTTCCGCTTCTGTGACGGCACGGAGCCTGGCATACCGGATTGCCGAGGAGGCGCGATTTGCGCGACTGGTCGCCATCAAGAAGGGATCCGCCACCGCCCTGACAATCGATACCACGGCTCGGGTCGTGCGCTCAGAAACAGGGCGCGACAATATCACCATTCCTGCTTCGGTTTCGTTGACTGCGACCGTCGGCAAGAATGCCGGTACGACGATTTCCAGAGGCGATATCCGCTTCCTCGCCGACGGCAGTTCGACGGGCGGCGAAATCAGGCTGCAGCGCGATGGCGAAAAGGACATCACGATCCGGATCGATTGGTTGACAGGCGCTGCCAGGATGATTTTTGATGATTGACCATCCACACACGAATGATGCCGGCTTCACGCTTCTGGAAATGATCGTCGCCTTTCTCATCCTGTCGATCTCGTTGGCAATTGCGTCTCAGACATTGGCGATCGCTGTCCAGAGCTACCGACTTGCAACCGAGCGAGAGGAACTATTGAGCCTCGTGCAGACCTTGCGGGCAGAGACTCTTCCCCAGATGGCGACGTCCGACGCGATGCAGCAGGAGGGAGAGCTGGGAGAACTCCGTTGGCGCATTCGCAAGCTTGCACCGCGCTTGATGCAAGCCGAATCAGGCCGTGTCTCCTTTGCCATTATTTCGGCCGGCAAAACGAATGAGGCGTCCCGCCAAAATTTTCTCGTGACTTTACCTTCCGGAAACGAACATTGACATCGATGCACCAAGTCTCGGAGCAAAGCGAGGACGGGTTCACCCTTGTCGAGATGCTGGTTACGCTCGCGCTGCTTGCCGCGCTGAGTGCGATTTTGCTCGGCGCCGTGGCGCAATTCCGGCCACTGCGAAATCTGACGCAAGGTGCGGATGGCCAAATGGAATTGACCACGGCAGCGGCCTTTCTGGAAACAGTCGTTACCGATGCCCGTAGTGTTTATCTCATCGACGCTCACTCGCAGAAAAGGCTCGTCTTCGAGGGAACGGAACATTCCCTCCATTTTCCGGCGGTGTTGAGAGTCGGAAGCGACCAGATTGCCCTGCGCGACATCTCGATCGAGCGGTCGGAGGCCAATGGACTAATCTCCATCCTTCTGCGAAACACCCCGCGCCGCCTTACGACGGCGCCGGCAACGGAGGTGTTTACCGTAATCGAGGATATTGTTGACGTCGATTTCCAGTACCTCGAGGGAACGGACCCAACCGGCTCCCAACCCCCGCGATGGTTATCCCAGTGGAACGACCCCGAGCGATTGCCCTACGCCGTCAAAATAACCGTCAAGGCGAAGCGCGGCCTGGCAAATCTTACCGCCAGCAGAAAAGCGCTCCTGCATCCCAACAGGTAGGCTACTCGTTGTGAAGGTCGGCATCCTGGCCATCGCCGCCGGCCTTGCGATCTCGCCCGAGCGAAATCACCTGGTACGGCTTTTCCTCTGCCGGACTCTTATATTGGTAAGCGGTGCCCCAGGCATCGAGGAAGGTCCCTGACTTCTTGAGATATGGTCCGTTCCAGGCACTTCCATCTGTCGGCGCCTGAGAAAGCGCTTCAAGGCCCTCTTCGGTCGAAGGATAATGCCCGACGTCGATGTAGTATAGTTCAAGTGCATTCTCGATATTCTTGATCTGAGCTTTGGTCGTATCGACCTTTGCAGATCCGAGGTATTTCAACACCTGCGGCGCGACCAGCGCGGCGATCAGACCGATAATGGCGAGTACGACCAACAGTTCGACGAGGGTGAAACCTTCGGTCGCCTGAACGCGCGCACGCGTGCGATCCTCATTGCGCAACATATGTCTATCCATTTATCCAATCGCCTGACTGTAGAAGGTGTTAAAGTTCCAGGTTGCAAACAATGCAGTTGCCAGGAATGGGCCGAAGGGAACCCGAAGGGACGCTATGCCCGCGGAGCGTTTAGCGACGAAGCAGAAGTAGAGCAAGGCGAGAGCTGAAGCAGTGAACAGGAATGCAGGGAAGATCAGGGGATCGAGCCATATCGCGGCCGCACCTGCGAATTTCACATCACCCAGCCCGAGGCCGACGACGCCGCGCAGGCGCCAATGAACATATCTCAGTCCCCAGAACAACAACAGGACAAGGACACCGAAGAGCGATGCCGCCACTGCTGTCGGATATCCAAACTGCAGTTTAAAGACGATCCCCGTCACGGCAACGATCGCATTCAACCCATTGGGGATCACCAGTCGTTGGAAATCGATGTAGCCGATTGCAAGCGTGCAGATGGCAAGGATAAGGCCGAACGAAATGAGCATTGGTCAATACGCCAACCGCTTGAGATCCTGTTGAACCGCATTTTTTCCGCCGCGCCTTTTCTGAATGTCCGATCGGAAATCCAGTTGTTTGCGGAACTCGTCGGTTACGTCACGCGCCTCGTTCACGTCGCGGACGATTCGTGGCTTGATGAAAATCAGCAGCTCTGTTTTCTTGATGGAATCCGTCTTATTCTTGAACGCATTGCCGAGTATCGGAATGTCGCCGAGAAGCGGCACTTGGCTGCGGGTCACGCTATTTTTCTGCTGGATAAGGCCACCGAGAGCCAGGCTCTCATTGTCGTTTACGACGACGCGTGTCGAAACCTTACGCTGTTGAATTGTGGGCGAGTCGATGCCTGACGAAGTCGTCTTGACGACATCGCTGACCTCCTGCTGGATGTCGAGCATCACCCGCCCGGAACTGTTCACCCGCGGGATGACTGACAGGATGATGCCAGTGTCCTTCAGCTCGATGGAATTGATGACCGGCGAGTCTCCGTTCACGCTGGCGGCTTGCTGCGTCACGATCGGAACCTGGTCGCCGACTTGCAATGTCGCCTTTTGATTGTTCAACGCCATCAGCGTCGGCGCTGAGACAACATTCACATCCGTGATGCTGGAAAGCGCATTCAACGTGACGCGGATATCGTTGGTCGCATAGCTCCAGCCGAAACCGGGAAACGCCATGCCGGTACCGCCGCTGGCGAGATCCGAGAATGAAACGCCGAAATTGCCGTTCTCGAAAAACCAGCGAAGGCCGAATTTCAGTTCATTATTCAATGTAACTTCAGCGATCACAGCTTCGAGCAGAACCTGCGTCGGGACAACATCCAGCTGGCGCAGAAGTTGCTGGATATGCTCATATTCGCGCGCCGTCGTCGAAATCAGCAGCGCGTTGTTTTCAACATCTGCAACGATCGATGTTTTGACCTTGGCAGGCTCCGCACTATAACCCGCGAGCTCGGCCGTCGGCTCTGTTTGACGAGCCTCGGGCGTCTGTGACTGATCGTTGTTGGTCGAAAGATTCGCTTGTTCAAGATTGGGAGCGACTGCGTTGTTGGGCAACTGACCACCCGCGTCGGAGGACGACTGTCCGTTGACAACGGCCTGCAAGACCTTGGCCAGTTCTTTTGCTGGCCGGTTCTGAATGTCGTAAACGAAGAGCTGCTCTTCATTCGTGCTTGCAAGCCGATCAAGCTTCTGGATCCAACCCGCAGCGCGCTGTAAATAGGCCGGGCGCGAAGTGATCACCAGCACCGAATTCAGGCGCTCGTTCGGAATGAAGCGGATGATCTTGCCGCCGCCGCTGTCGTTTGCGAAAATCGTATCGAGTTCCTTGGCGACGGCAGATGGCTGTGAGGCCTTCAACGGATGGAGAGCTACGGACATACCTTCCATCCAATCGACGTCGAAAACGCCGATCGCTTCCCTCATGGCGGAAAGGTCACTATTGGTCCCGGCAAGCATGAGCAGATTGCGTGTGACATCCACTCGGAGGATCGAGCCCTGCCTGCTGATCGGCTCGAGGATTCCCTTCATCTCCTCAGCCGAGACATATTTCAGCTCGACCACCTGAACCTTGATACCCGGGCCTTTTGGGGACACCGACGGCACGCTAACCTGCGGCGTCGAGGAGAATGCCTCGGATGAAGGAACGACTTGGTAGCTGTCATTGCGCTTCACGACGACCGCACCGTTGACCGATAACGCCGCCTCGAAAATATCGAGAAGGGCCTCGCGTGAAACCGGACTCGTCGTCTGCAAGGTGACGGTGCCGGAGACGCGCGGATCGACGACATAATTCAGGCCGAGTGTATCTCCCAGCACGCTCTTTGCAGCAGCGGCAATGGAAGCTCCGACGAGATTGAGACTGTAGCCATCCCCGCCCTTGGACAGTTGGCCAACGGACACCGGCGGAGCACCATAAGAGACGAACTGTCCGCTTCCCGGATGCATGGCACCACTGAAGGTCTGATCCGGTTGCGACCCGCCAATTGCACGGGAAGAAAAACGAGTGGTCGGGAGAGGTTTTCCGGTGGAATCAAGCTCGTTTAACTTTACCGCCAGTACGTCTTCGACAGAAGCCGTGGAGCTACAGGCGGCAAGCAACAGCAAGCCGAGCATACAAACAGGCACCACAGATTTCATGAAAAGGACTCACGCGCTTCTAATGAAACGACAATAAGCTCGAGACGATCGG
Source organism: Rhizobium sp. R634 (assembly GCF_002211305.1). Taxonomy (GTDB): domain Bacteria; phylum Pseudomonadota; class Alphaproteobacteria; order Rhizobiales; family Rhizobiaceae; genus Rhizobium. The sequence continues at coordinate 702,988 of NZ_LOKW01000001.1, forward strand.
CCTGCATCCGACAATGCAAAAAACCGTACCAATTTCCACAATTTTTAGTCGATATTTCCGCTAATATACAAGATAATTTGACGCCGGGAGAATTTGCGGAAATACCAGAGGACAACGCCATCTTTCCTGCCGTATCGCGCGGCGTTCTCGCCGCGTTTGTGAAAATTCAATATTATCGAATATAAAACTGTGCTCTCCTGGGTAATCTACCCTAATCTGACGGAAATCCTTGCCTTCGCTGGTCCAACGTTTAGGGGCGGTTCAAAAACGCCGGGGCTCTAGTTGCCGCTGGATGAAAGTTCGGTGGCACGTCAGTAGCCATCCCCAGCATCTGTGGATTCACAGTTCGGCAACTAGCAGACGATGATGAAATTTGACACCACTAAACGTAATAAGCTGGAAATACTAAAGGACATTGATAGTAGCCGACAACTTCAACCCTTCATACATTTCAAAAGAAACGCCGCTTTGCAACCGCTGAAGCGGAGCGTCCTGGGCTAAAAAATGTGCCGTTCCGCGGCAATTTTTTGGTGAACTTGCATCAAGTTCCTCAAATTCCAGAACGACACTCCAGGCATCATCCGGCCAAGTTCTGATATCCTCAGGGAATTTTGCCGGTGCAACATATCGCCCCGGTGCCTGAACCCGAGGTATCTTCCAATCGGCCCAACAAATTTCCACGTTGACAATTTTGTCCATACCAACTCGTTGCTCACCAATGTATGTTCACGCCATCAAGTTGATCTATATCTGCGTAACGCGCCGGACCAATACCGTCTAAGCGCTCAACACGGAAAAATTTATCGGCTTGCGCGGTTGGCAGTTCAGCACGCACTATCGTCGAGTTGCCAGGTCCATTCATAGTATCACCCCACTTTACGGCATCGTTGGCACTTTCAGCAAACCACTTTCCTTCCAGCGAATTTTTTCCTGCAGAAAATTTTCCGGTCGCTTGAATGCCACTTAGTTCTTCTTTGCTCACAGCTCGGTATAACGTAGTTGTACCTTTGCTTAACGTCGTTTCCGACGTCGCAAGCGGTGCCGTTCCTCCTAAGATGGTTGCTCCTGCTCCTAATGCGTTACGTGCTTCGGGACCTAGACCAAATTTCTGCGAAGAAACCCCGATTCTGGATGAATATTCGTCGCTGTATCTCTGAAACGTTTTGTCGCTTCCAAAGACCTCCCTGCGAACCCACGACAGAAAATCACTTCCGTTTTTAATGCTGTCAGCTTGTTTTTGATATTTTTCTGCTTGTCCCTTGTTGTAAGAATCCCAATCAGACTGGCTTTTACAACTCCAGCAGTGTCCATTTGCGTCACTCTTATTAACAGGGTCATTTTCGGAATATGCATACCGATTTGTCCCCACGCCTTTGATCGTCGGGTCCATTGTATCGGGCGAGACAAACCGAGCATTAGCGGCCGGCCCGAATGAGACGGTGACCATACTACAAACCAGAAGCAGACTTAGAATGCGGCCTAGAATAGGCTTTAGAAAAAATCTCATGAATAAGCCCCCGCTTAAATCTATTCTTTATTGAATCTGCCCGTCTTCCGGCCGCCAGCCGAGTTCCTCGGCTTTGGTAAAGGCCTCCCCATTCAGCCGATACCATTCGTCTGCCTTGATCTTGAGGTTCGGCGGAATATCCTCCATCCGGGTGTATTTGCCCGCCAGTTCGCGCTGCAGCAGTCCCCCATAGGCATTGCCGAGCTTGGCAAGCAGATAGGCGAATTTTGGGTAATGCCTGAGCAGCACATTGGAGATCGCAACGGCACCTTCGAAATCGCCCTCCCCCAGCTTGTGCTCTACCAAGGAGGAAGCGATCAGCGCTACGGCCTCGTCATGCGATAGAGATTGGAGATAAACGCCATTCGTTACGGCTTCGTCCGACATCGGCAGTTTCTGCCGATACCAGACATCACGGGTAAAGCCGCCGCCACTGGTCGCTTCGAGATTCCAAATCTTGCCATCGTCGTCGGTGTATTTGATGAACACATGCAGAGGCGCTTGCGCCAACGTCATATTCAGGCCGAGCCGTTTGCCAATAAACAGCATCAGCATCGGCATCGTTATGCAGTTGCCGCGCCGGGTTTTGAGATAGTTTGATAACCTGCGGTTTGTCGGGTTTATGCCGAGTGGGTCGGTCTGATCATAGCTGAAAGCAGATCCTCCGTTCCACTCTCCAGGCTCGTAGAGATAGCGGCGCAAGGCTATGAGTGTCTCCGAGCTGCTGGCGTTTTCGGGCAACATGGCCTTCACGTCGGCGGCCATGCGATCGATTTCGGCAATGCCTGCCTCGATGCTGACGGAGGCATCGATCATATGATCGACGGAGAACTTCACATCTGCGAGGTCGCGTTCGGGAGTGAACAATGCCTCGACAGCTGCAGTAGGCGGATCGAGCGGGTTCGCCCGCGCTGCTAGTCCGCATATACTCAGCGTAGCGACTGCAATAAAGGCGATACCAAGCCTTTTCATGGTACCGATCCTTCCGCCGAGCTGTCGTTGTCCCTCGGAATAAACCGCCCGAAGGCCGGATCGTAGTACCTTGCATTGAGATACATCAGCCCGGTCTCGGGATCGAAGCGTTCGCCGATATAGCTCTTCTTCGTCTGGAAGCTGGTGTTGGTGGCTTCGCCATAGGCGGCATAGCCGGTCTGCTCAACGCGGTAGCCACTTTCGTTCGTCACCTGCCGCACCGAGGCCAGATGATCGCGGTGCAGGAAGGACTTGTCCTGTGTGGTGCTGCCATCGGTGACGACGATCCTGGCGTCGGGATGCGGATAGAGCGTGTAGATATCCGTGCCCGGCGTCGTCCGGTCGATCTCGACATTGGCGTCGGGATAGAGAATGGTGCCGAAGGCCCAGCTCTTCTTCACCCGCGCTCCGTCCGGACCGTAAGACAGCGTCACCGCGGCGCCGTTCTGCGTCACCGTCGACAATCGGTTGGCGCCGTCCCAGGTCAGCGTCCGGGTCCCGTCCGAGACCATGTTGCCGTTGGCGTCGTAGCTGATCGTCTTGGCCCCGATCTGCGTTGCCGCATGCGGACGGATCGCCGCCGGGTTCGGATAGGTATAGGCGCCGATCCTCGTGCGCGACAGCAGGTTGCCGTTCGGCGAATAGCTGAAGGTCTCGTCGAGCGTGTTGTCGCCGCCATTGTCGGCGCCGGTCAGACGGGAGAGATCGTCATAGCTGTAGGTCCAGTTGTCGTTGGCCGTCAGCCCGGTGATCGTCTTGATCCGCCCGAGCCGGTCGCGGCTGTACTGATTGTCCATCAGCACCGTCGTGCCCTTCGCCGTCGTCACCCGGTCCAGCCAGCGCCGCGTCGGCGAATAGCTGAAGCTCGTCGTCACGCCATTGATGTAATTGATCGACGTCGTCTGGCCGTCGGCCTCGTAGCTCGTCGAATCGATCAGCCCGGGGATCCTGGAAAGCAGATCGGCATCGTTATAGAGCCAGGGCAAGGTCCGTTTGCCGACGACGACGTTGGCAGGTTGATAACCGATCGCCGTGGTCTTGCCGGTCGGCCCATGCTCGACCGTGGTCGAATTCGCCACACCGTCGATGACGGCGCGGGTGATGACCTTGTCGCCGGCGCCGTTATAGAAGCGGCTGTAGGTCACCGTCGCATTGGCATTTTCGGCCTTGGTCAGCATGCCGACATTGTGCGACTCGCCGGTGGCGGCGGGCTCGTCATAGGTATTTTGGGCGAGCAGCGTCGGCACCGTCGCACCCGGTTCGGTCACCTCCTTGCGGGTCACCCGGCCCATCTGGTCGTAGGCCATCGCCGTCACCGCGCCGCGGGCATCCGTCTGGCGGATCAGCCGGCTGGCATCGTCATACTCATAGGACCAGTTGCCCAGATCCGGATCGCTTGCCGTCAACCGGTTGCCGAGCAGGTCGTAGCTGTAGGTCCATTGCGCGCCTTGCCAATCGTCCATTACATAGGTCAAGCGACGTAGCGGATCATAACCTCGGAACTCATTCTTATAACTAGCACCGGCCACCATTGGCTGGACGTTGAGTATATCTCCGTCTGTTGTGTAATAAGTGCGTGACTGAAGCGATTGTTCATCCGTAACGAGAACATACTCCCGCGCAACATTGATCGTATAACCGATCTTTGCCAAGTAGGCATAATACTGATAGGTTCTCTGCGAGTTGTCGGGGTTGACCTGCTTGACGACCCGATCCTGCCAATCATAGCTTCTGATTGCCCACTGCGCGGTCTCATCTGAGAAGCGCGGGAAAGCGGTAGCATAGGCATTGCCCCGTCGATCGTAGCTTGTGTCGGTGATCCGGGTCGGACCGGTGGCAGAGGCACCGGGCGTCTCCACCCGCCAGGGCCGGCCGAGACCGTCATAATAGGTGCGGCTGAACACCTCGCCCGTGCCGTTGGTCCGCGGCGAAGTGGTCACCACCGCCTGCAGCGTCGGGCTGCCCTCGTTCTCGTAGCGGGTGTTGATATAATTGCCCGATCCGGCATTCGCATAACCATAGGGCCGGCAATAGGCGTCATAGGTATAGGTCTCGACGATGCCGTTCCAGTCGGTCTTCGTGGCCGGCAGGCCGCAGACCAGATCGTAGGTCGTCGAGCTGATGAAGCGGCTGTCTCCGACCAAGGTGCCATTGGCAAAATAACGGGGGCTGCGTTCCGCCACCGGATAGAGATGATAGCTGGGGTCGTAGTCCCATTCGGTGCGGTTGCCGAGCGCATCGGTCTCGGAGATCCGGTTGCCATAGGCGTCGTAGCCATAGCTGGTCGCCGACACTCTCGGCGTGCTGCCGACGCTCATATAGGCAAGCTTCTGCGTCAGATTACCCTTGACCGGCGGTGTCGCCATCGCCGTGGCGCCGTCATAGAGATACTCCTCCTTGCTGCCGACGGGTGAGGCCGCATCCAGGCCGAAGCGCACCGTCTTCGAGGTCGGCAGCGAGACGATATAGGCGGACGTGTTCGGCGCGAAGGTGAACGTCGTCTTACGCTCATCGCCGGTGGCATCCGTTCGTCCATAATCCCAGATATCCGTCACATTGCCATAAGCGTCGAAACTGTGCTCTGTTCGAAGGTTCACGGTCAACTTTTCAGTTAACCCCGGCTTTTCCGGCGCTGTTAAGGCTGTCGTCGTCGCGGTGTTTCTGACCCAATAAGGCTTTGATGTCGCGTTGACGACGTAGCTTTCGGTGACCTTCTTGGAGTTCCCACTAATAGGATCAGTTGCCAGCATCTCGTCCAGCAGGCCATAGCTCGCAACATCCGGCCGATAATATATGGTGACCTTGGGAGGAGCCGCCTCCCCGGAAGCTTGAGGCAGGGTCTTGACCACCGAGCGGAATGTATAGAATCTGCGAAGACTGAAATTATAAATAGCACCCGAGAATGCGTAGTCAGTATTGCTTACATTTCCCTTTCCGTCATTGACGCTTATTCTGCTGACCGTGTGCAGCAGTGGCATATAGCCGCCGGGCAGCGCCGATGATGGCTTATATTCGACCGAAACCGAAGCTCCGGCCTCAAGAATCATGCTGCGGAGAAGGTTCGGGTTGCCAGCTCCGGGATTCGAGAGAAGCAGGCCGGTGCGGGAGTTCATGAAGTCCGGCAAGCCGTCTCCATTGAAATCGCCAGAGACATTGGAAGCAACGGCTGAAAACGGAGATTGAACCAACCGAGTGCCTGTCGCCTCAAACCAGACTCCGTAGGCATTGGTTGTCTTATAGGGGCTGCTCTGGGTCGCGCCCACCGAAATCAGAATGTCGGTCATACCGTCATTGTCAAAATCGCGCAGCAATGGCGGACCTGAAAAAGACGCATTCTGTATAAACGGTTCGTAATCGCGTCCCGTCCATAGCCAGATCGATAGACCGCTGTACTTCCCATTCGAGAAGGATGTGTTCTGCACAAGGTCTGTGAGCCCATCACCGTTGACGTCGGCGAGAGCACAAACCCTGTCGCGGCAGTCGATCGAGGCGATCCGATATGTGTTCCAGATACCGCCGCCATAGGTCCAGACGGCTGTGGCTGTGGTCGTGGGTCTTGCTCCGCCGACGACGAGGCCCTGACGGCCGTTTCCGAGGAGATCGGCGGCTCCCACCACATACCCTTTGTTGTTGGCAAAGTCTGATGCAGGGATGCGAAAAAGCTGATCGACGCCATCTCCATCGGGATCAGCTACAATCGATTGGCTCTGAGAAAACGGATCGGTGGACGCATTGGAAGCGGAAGGGAGTGACGCGCACATCGCTACGTAGTCCGGAAAGTTCGGGGATCCGCAGCGTCCGTCAGATATAGATTGGTCCCAGGCCGTTCCAACCACGCCGATCAGCGCCTGATAGCCTGATCCATTTTGGGTGATCGAACTATAAGGTATGTCTTTCACACTTGCGAAATATCTGCCCGGATAAGCAAGGAGATGAACGGCATCGCCAGAAATTGGCCGAGAGACACTTCGTGGATAGACCGCACGCCCGTCCGTGCCGAAGGAATTTACCGTCATTCCCCAGGAACTATTTGCTTTCGTCGTACGGCTTACAAGTAGCTCATCCCTGGCGTCGAGATTCGTATCTGCTGTGCTGTACACCTCGGCATCCCCAGAGGATAAAGCCGGCGCAGAAAACAAGCCTGGCGCGCTCGAGTAGCTATAGCTCAGATCATCATAGGCCATCTTGCGGATAGGCTTATGAGTTGGCCCCGAAACCGTGCCATCGGAAGCGATGACGGCGTCGCTGCCGTAACGCTCGACCTGGGTCAGCCGAGACTTGTTAGAGAATGGCGCCTGATCGTATGCAAGGCCATAGGCTGCCTGCAACCGGCCATTGACCTCGACGGCAATCGTCTTGATCCGGTTTTTGGTATAGGAGAACCGATAACCATTAGCCATGATGATCTGGTCAGGCCGAGCTTCGTAACGGAACCTGACAGTGGCATTGCCGTATGAAAGCGTGCCGGGGTAGCAGACAAACAGGTCGGGGCACGTGTAAGCATATGCGACAGTGTTGCCGTTCGTGTCACTGACGGAGGCCAGCAACCAGCGAGAACGATAAACATCAAGCAGCGGGCCGGGATCTGGGTTTAAGTTTGCCACCGCGGCCAACGACTTGAATGTCAGCCTTGTTCCATCGGGATTTGTGATGACCCATTCGCTGGCGGAAGAACTGAAAGCGATGCGGCGATTACTTTCAACCTCAGTGGCATGCGTGCCGCCGGTCGAGCACGAGGGGGAGACAGTATTCGTTCCGCAGGGGACGAGTTCCTCGCCGTTTAGCAGGTAAACATCACTCGAGTTGAATGCCGGCAGGCCATATCCAGTGCTGGCACGTTCAATCACGTCGAAGCCTTTGAGCCCCCAGCCGTAACCCAGCCAGCCCTGATAGAGCCCGCCGAGCTTCGTCTTGCGCGATGAGACATACTGAAGCTCGATGTCCGGCTGTATGCCATGAAAGGCCGGGATTTCGATGCCGATTTCCTCGTTGAAGGTGCCGGAGCCGGAAACCTCCGGTATCGGCGTCGTTGAACTTGTCGACGTGCCGACAGGTGGCGCATCCGGATCGACCGCTGCCGCTGCGACCATAGCCGCCGCCGTCGTTGCCAAGGAGGTCGCATTCTTCGCTTTCGAAGTCTGGTTTTTGGCAGCATCCTCGGAGGCATCATCAGTCGGCGCGGCGCCAGAAACGCTAGTCTTGCCAAGTGCGGTACGGTCGACCGTCTTGTCGGGTTCGGAAGAAGGTGCTGAGACATCGACGGTGGGATCAGACGCTGCCGGAACATTCTCGGTTGGACTGCCAAGCCCTGAACTTCCGTTACCGAGACCGCCGACGCCTGCCTTGCCGGCATCGGCTGCAAAGGCAACTCCGACAAGGCTTTGACTTACCCCTGCAGCAACCAACAAAACAAACGAAAGGGCTGCAGCGGAAGCTGCAGCATGCAATCCAAGTTTACGCATGAGTCCCCTCAGAATCAAACGTGATAAAATTTCGGCATGTTAAAGTCGTAAATTCTTTGCTTTGCAAGTCGCACTAACAAAAAAGCAGGTTAAGTCCAATTTCTGGGTTGGAATATATGTTGCGGCTTTATGATCGGCGAAAGAAGGGCGGCAGCCTCGCAAGTCCAGCTACAGTGAGCCGGTGACTCACAGCTAAAAAATGGCCGCTTTAATGGGGTAGAACTTCAGGCGCAATAGAGGAATGCCCGGTAATGGAATTTCGAACGCTCGATCAAGAGATCGTCCATGTTGATGTAGCGGTTGGCCTCCATCCAGTTCTCGTAGGTTTCAACAGTGACTGCCCTGACCAGTCGCAGACAGCTTTCTGCGTTGGGGAAGATACGCACGACGTAGGTGCGGCGGCGGATCTCCTCGTTGATCGTCGGAGGCGGCGATATCACGTCTAGAGCTGTCCGAACCCGTTGATATCTCCCGGTTAATGTGGGCGCTCCCGGCTGCAAGAACGTCACATCCGCCAGTTCCAGGACAGTCACGCATATATCATCCCAGCGCGGTAGAATTTCGGTTAGTTTTGGACGGTCCTTCGCCGGCGCACCTGGACCGAAGCGCTCTGCCTGTCCCAACGCCACCAACGCATCACACCCTGACTGATAAGCTGTCATGCTGTCGGACTATCTCAGCGGTGATCTACTGGCCACCGGCAGATTATCCCTCACGAATTCGATGACAGCACTCGGCCAATCGTCGTTCGCACTCATTCGGCACCGGTGGCAAGGTTGGCGCCCTTGGAGCCGAAGGTGACATTCGCAACCATTGCCCTTCAGCCCGCCGTCGGCGCCGATATCGGGAACACTCGTAGGGTCAGAAGCTCGGATCAAAGATATGTAGTCATCGAGCCCCTCACGGTGTCATACCCTATATGTTTCAGGACCTGAAGCGACGTTGGCTACTTCTTCCGCCAAGAGTCGATTTCTTTAGCGAGCTGCGGGTCGTGTCGCAGTTCCTCGACCGCATTTTGGCTGATAACGGCTTTGGAGCGCCTTAATGGCCCAATCAACAAGAGGCGACTTTCTCCATTGGCGGGGTCTTTTGCCAATTCAATAAGCTCGGGGAGCCTCTCTTCAGTTACTGATCCGGAAAGCGCGCATGCTAACGCCTCCTTAAAACCAAGCACAAATTCCGTGTCATCACCGGGAAAAACAGGGCCTTTTCCCTGTTTTGCGTCGATGTAGCGCTGAACGAGGAAATCCCAATATTCGCTGGCCGCGGGAACCGCTAGAGCTCTTGCAATCCCGCTCAGGGTTCGATCAGAATAAGGCAAACGCAAATGCTTCATCAAGATCGGCACCAGGTTCGGATATCCACTATTGCTGTTAACAAGGTCCCAAATAGAGGTAATGTTCGCGCCTGCCCCGCGCAGTTCGCTGACAATAGGTCTTTCCTCTTCAAGCAAGCGAGCGTCGCGAATGGCCCAAATATCGCTCATTCTATCCTCCTAATTCTAATAGCACGCCCCCTAAGATCACCGCTCTATATCCCTGCGATTTATCAAGCCGTCGTCAATTGCCCTTTGGAGAGGGCTTGATCTTTGGGTCGTCGGCCGGTCGAACAAGTCGAAACGCAACCCTCGAGATCTGGCGATGTCGATGTAATCTCGCAGTTGCTGGGTGAGACTCAGTCTTCCCACGTTTTTCACCTCTGAAAGACTTGATCGGGTGATCCCATCGGGAATTCGAACCCTTCCATTCACAATGATTTTCTGTTTAGCGCCAATATCGACCTTGGCGCGGACAGCTGCTTCCCCGTCTCGCCCTACTTGACCTACGGATTTTCCGGTTCCCCCCAAGGGACCGCCCGTACCAATGCCTTTGATATCGACGCCATGCATTTCTCTGTGGAAGAAGCCCGCTGTTGGACCCAGAATATGCTTTTCCAACTGCTCGTCCATCAGACGTCGCTGGAATTCAAAATTTCCGATTTCCCCTTCTTCTTCCACGTCGGGCTCATCACCGAAAACACCGCCTGCAAAGGCTCGGCTGCCGGCGGTTGTTCCGCTGCTCAGACTGACGTTAGTTGCCGCTTTCAACCCGGTCACAGAGCCGGACGACCGTCCATTGATTGGATCGGTACTACGCTGTCCCCAACTATCTGAGTAGTTGATGGAATGCCCGTTCGGGTCGCTCTTATTGATCGGATCGTTTTCGGAGTAGCTGTAGCGGTTGGTGCCGACGCCTTCCTTGGTCGGGTCCCAGTCATCCGGCGAGATGAACCGCCCGAAGGCCGGATCGTAGTACCTTGCATTGAGATACATCAGCCCGGTCTCTGGATCGAAGCGTTCGCCGATATAGCCTTTCTTGGTCTGCATGGTGCTGTTGGTGGCTTCGCCGTAGGCGGCATAGCCGGTCTGCTCGACACGATAGCCGCTTTCGTTCGTCACCTGCCGCACCGAAGCCAGATGATCGCGGTGCAGGAAGAACTTGTCCTGTACCGTGCTGCCTGCGGTGACGACGATCTTGGCATCGGGATGCGGATAGAGCGTGTAGATATCCGTGCCCGGCGTCGTCCGGTCGATCTCGACATTGGCATCGGGATAGAGCGTCGTGCCGAAGGCCCAGCTCTTCTTCACCCGGGATCCGTCCGGACCATAGGCGAGCGTCACCGTGGCACCGTTCTGGGTCACCGTCGACAGCCGGTTCGATCCGTCCCAGGCAAGCGTCCGGGTGCCGTCGGAGACCATGTTGCCGTTGGCATCGTAGCTGATCGCCTTGGCGCCGATCTGCGTTGCCGCATGCGGGCGCACCGCCGTTGCCGCCGTCGGATAGGTATAGGCGCCGATCCGGCTGCGCGAGAGAAGATTGCCCGTTGGTGAATAGGTATAGGTCTCGTCGAGGCTGTTGTCGCCGCCATTGTCGGCGCCGGTCAGACGGGAGAGATCGTCATAGCTGTAGGTCCAGTTGTCGTTGGCGGTCAGTCCGGTGATCGTCTTGATCCGGCCGAGCCGGTCGCGGGTATACTGATTGTCCATCAGCACCGTCGTGCCCTTCGCCGTCGTCACCCGGTCCAGCCAGCGCCGCGTCGGCGAATAGCTGAAGCTCGTCTTCACGCCATTGATGTAATTGATCGACGTCGTCTGGCCATCGGCCTCGTAGCTCGTCGAGTCGATTAGCCCGGGGATCCTGGAGAGCAGGTCGGCATCATTGTAGAGCCAGGGCAAGGTCCGCTTGCCGACGACGATGTTGGCAGGCTGATAACTGATCGCCGTGGTCTTGCCGGTCGGTCCATGCTCGACCGTGGTCGAATTCGCCACACCGTCAATGACGGCCCGGGTGATGACCTTGTCGCCGGCGCCGTTATAGAAGCGGGTGTAGGTCACCGTCGCATTGGCATTCTCGGCCTTGGTCAGCATGCCGGCATTGTGCGACGAACCGGTAGCGGCGGGCTCGTCATAGCTGTTCTCAGCCAGCAGTGTCGGCACCGTCGCACCCGCTTCGGTCACCTCCTTGCGGATCACCCGGCCCATCTGGTCATAGGCCATCGTCGTCACCGCGCCGCGGGCATCCGTCTGGCGGATCAGCCGGCCGGCATCGTCATAGTCATAGGTCCAGTTGCCGAGATCCGGATCGCTCGCCGTCAACCGGTTGCCGAGCAGGTCGTAGCTGTAGGTCCATTGCGCCCCCTTGGGATCGCGCACACCCAGCAGACGGCCGAGCGGGTCGTAGCTGCGGTTCTCCGTCACCCAATCCGAGCCGAGTTGCGACTGCAGGGCGATGACATTGCCGTCGGCGTCGGCATAGCTGCGGTGCGGATGATTTTCCTCGTCGGTCATCACAGTCAGCGACACCGGCAGCCTGGTGACATCGGCAACAAGTGCCGACTGCGCCGCATACTGATAGAGCTTCTGGCTGCTGTCCGGATTGACCGTCTTCACCACCCGGTCCTGCCAGTCATAGCTGTTGGTCGTCCATTGTACCGTCTCGGGCTCGTTCTCGGCGGCCTTGAATCGGACAAGCGACGTCTTCTGCACGTTTCCACGGGCATCATAAACCGTGTCGGTGATCCGTGCCGGCCCTGTTGCGGAGGCACCGGGCGTCTCCACCCGCCAGGGCCGCCCGAGCCCGTCATAATAGGTGCGGCTGAACACCTCGCCCGAGCCGTTGGTCCGCGGCGAAGCGGTCACCACCGCCTGCGTCGTCGGGCTGCCCTCGTTCTCGAAACGGGTGTTGAGGTAATTGCCCGATCCCGCATTCAGATAGCCATAGGGCCGGCAATAGGCGTCATAGGTGAAGGTCTCGACGATGCCGTTCCAGTCGGTCTTGGTGGCCGGAAGACCGCAGACCAGATCGTAGGTGGTCGTGCTGACGAAGCGGCTGTCGCCCGTCAAGGCGCCATTGGCGAAGTAGCGCGGGCTGCGTTCCGCCACCGGATAGAGATGATAGCTGGCGTCGTAGTCCCATTCGCTGCGGTTGCCGAGCGCATCGGTCTCGGAGATCCGGTTGCCGTAGGTGTCGTAGCCGTAGCTGGTCGATGACACCCGCGGCGTGCTGCCGACGCTCATAGAGACGAGCTTCTGCGTCAGATTGCCCTTGACCGGCGGTGTCGCCATCGCCGTGGCGCCGTCATAGAGGTATTCCTCATAAGCACCGATCGGTGACGCGGCATCCAGACCGAAGCGCACGCCCTTCGCCGTCGGCAGCGAGACGATGTAAGCGGATGTGTTCGGCGCATAGGTGAACGTCGTCCACTTCTCGTCGCCCAAGGTATTGACATTCTCGGTGCCCGCGGCATCCACCGTGCGCCCGCGATCCTTGATCTCGGTCACATTGCCATAGGCATCGAAACTGCGCTCCGTCCGCAGGTAGGCAGTCGTGCCGCCTTCCGTCAGCTTCGTCGTTGTCGCAATATTGCGAACCTTGTAGGGCTTCGACGCACTGGCTTCGTAGGTTTCGTTAACCTGTTTGGACGCCGTATTCGCACTGTTCCGCAAGATGGTGACTTCTGGCAAACCATAGCGAGCCAAATCTTGATGGTACGCCGTCGCAACGACGGGAGCGGAAGCTTCGCCGGGTACGAGTGTGACGGTGCGATAACCGAGGAATTTTCGAGCTGACGGATTGTAGAGTCCGCCGGAATAAGAATAGCTGGTGACGGCCACGTTTCCGCGTCCATCACTGACGGTCAGCTTCGTCACCGGATGCATGACCATCGGCAGGTAACTGTTCGAAAAGCGGGTGGATGGCGTATAGTCGATCGCAACCGTCCCGCCTGTTTCAAGGGCAACGGAGCGCATCAAGTTCGGATTCCCGGACCCGGCATTTGAGATGATCGTCGCTGTCTCCGACGACACAAAGTCCGGCAGCCCGTCGCCGTTGAAGTCGCCGGACAGACCAGAGCCGCGGAAGGTGGTGCCGTAAGGTTGAAGGCTAACCCCACTTGCGTTCGACCAGACGGAATAGGCGCGCAGGTCGCGGAAGGGCGTAGTAGTGTTTTTGACTGCGGAGCTGACGAGCTCCATCTTGCCGTCATTGTCCATGTCGCGCAGCATCGGAGCGCCTGGGATTGGCAAGTCGGAGGCGACTTGGACGAAACCGCTTCCAGTCGAGATATCGATACTGACGTAGTATTTTACGCCATCAGCACGGATCCGAACGCGATCGGTCGCTCCGTCGCCATCAACGTCGCCATAGACGCTCGATGCAGGGTCAGCTACGCTCTGCCGGCCGTTGCCCCGAAGATCTGCCGGATAGCCCTTCGCGCTGATCACACTGTCAATACCGTCGCCTTCCGGGTCCAGGGCCATTAAAGACTTGGTCTTACCATACGTTTTATCGATAGCGCTGCTGAAGTTGACCGTACCGCCGGTTTTGCTGATGTTCAGACCACTGGTGATGATAACACCGATAGAGCGGGACTTGGTGGTGACGGGACTGCCGCTGTGATCAGTTGTCATCGTGTAGTCTAGCGCGTAGGCAGTGTCTTTGGTGACTTTACCCGCATCGAAGCGTCCGGTGTAGGAAACCGCCAGTGTCGGTAGGGCATCCGTTGTCTGGTTGAATATCTGAACGCTCGACGTTCCCGAAACGCCGCCAGTGGAGGCAAAGTTCGTAGCGTCCCAGTAGAAATATGGCTTATATTTCTTGATCGAGCTGTCATACGTATGGGTCAGCCGCATGCCGAAGATTTCGTCGTATCCATCGGCATTCAGGTCCACGACCTGCTTGTTGTAGAAATACGAGTCTTGGTCATAGGCGGTTTTCGGGAACTGACTGCCTATCGAAGCATAGCTCAGATTAAAATTGTCATAGGCCATCTTCCGAATGATCTTGTGGGTCCCGGCAGTCGGAATTCCCGCGCTGTCGAACGCCACGTCCCTGCCATAGCGCTCGACCCTTGTCAGGCGCGAGGTGTTGGACAATTGCGCTTGGTCGTAGGTCATCAGATAGGCAGAGAGGTTCTGGCCGGACGACTGGACCGCGATCGTCTTTAGCCGGCGCCGCGTATAGGAGAGATTATGGCCATTGCCAGTGATGATGTAGTCGGGGCGGATCTCATAGTTGAATCTGACGAGTGTACTGCCGTAGGAGATGGAAGCGACATAGCAGACCGGCAGGTCAGGGCAGGTGTAACCGTAATTGACGGTGTTACCGCTCGTATCGGTTACGGAGGTCAGCAGGAACCGTCCGAGCAGCTGCAAATTCCCATCAACGCTTCCAGCGACAGGACTTGTGCCGGCAACGACAGCCACTGGGCGGAAGGTCGAGACCGTGCCGTCGCGATTGGTAATCGTCCAAGTCCTGGCAGTGGAGTCATACTTGATGCGGCGATCGCTCTCAACCTCGGTCGCATGAGAGCCCCCGGTAGCGCATGAAACGGAGGTGCTCGGTGAACAGGGGATCAGAGACTCACCGTTCAGCAGATAAAGATCGCTGAGGTCGAAGGCCGGGATGCCGCTCCCGACGCTGCCGCGCTCGATGACCTCGAGCCCATCGAGCCCCCAGCCATAACCGAGCCACCCCTGGTAGCTGCCGCCGATACGGCTCTTGCGGGTAGAGTCGTATCCGAGCGACAGTTTTGGCTCGATGCCGTGGAAGTAGGGGAAATCAATCGGAATCGACTGGGTGAATGAGCCCGATCCGGCGATCTGCGGGAGGGACGCCTTCTCCAGTGCGCTCACCGCTGCCTCGGCGGGGATCGATACGGCGGCTGCAGTGGCCGTGGCACTCAGGCTCTTCGCCTTGAGGGAACTGTCTGTCTTGTTGTCGGCGCCAGTGGAGTCGTCGCTCGCCTCGGCGCCGACCGCGTTTTCGGTCGAAGTAGTCGCGGTCGTGTCGCTGTCGGCAGGCGTCAGACCGCTCTTGCCAAGCGTGGTCCGATCGACGGCCTTGTCCGGTTGAGAGGGAGCAGCTGCAGGATTGGACGTAAGGTCGGACGTCGTCGGATCAGGGGCGGCCGTCCCGCCGAGCCCCGTGCTTCCATTGCCAAAGCCACTTTTGCTGGTATCCGCCGCAACCGCGGTTCCAACAACAGCAGAGTTTATGCCCGGTGCAACAAACAATGCCGACAGAATCGCTACGGCAAAACCTGCAACACCCGAACGAAAGTGACCCATGAATCCCCCAAATGAATCAAGACGTGCTGAAATTTACACTCCCTAAAGTCGAAAATATTTACAAATGCAAGTAGCTGTTTGAGGAGGTCGACAAAATTCTCTACCATCGCGCGGCGCGGGAGGTGTAGAGCAAGCAGTTCCTTTTTTAATGGAGTTGAGGGAGGAAAACTCTTTCGAGCGCTATCCTTCGTCTTCTACGGCCAGGGCGGTTAGCTAAGGAAAGGTTGAAGGTTGACCTTTTCAGGTCAATGCTAGTGATGCTGACATCAGGCTCATCGATCCAGTATCAGAGCCGCAGTTGAGGCGACAATTAGTAGGATGATTGCACCTTTTGGAAGAACATTCTTCTCCCCAATAAGAAGAACCGAAAGGAGAAAGCCCACTACCAAGCTTGTACGTCGGAATATTGACAGATACGTCACATTCGCAACCGGATCGGCGATTGCAAAAAAGTAAATTAGCTCAGCCCCTACCCATGAAAGCCCAACGAGCGGAACATAGACCGACCACCGCAAAGGCATGAAACCGCCCCGCTTCCAGGACATTACGACAAAGAACAACATCGCAAGTGCACAACGATGGATCGCAGAATAAGCCTGGATGCTGTAGATTGGCAGCCCGAGATTCTGAACGATGAACTTGTCGTAAACCGTGGTCATAGCGGAGAGTACCGTTGCGGCAAGCATCATGAGGACCGGCCAGCTACGCAGTATGCGGATGCCCTCCTTTTTTCCGATCTGCGACAAGGCGTAATAAGCCAGAATTGACAACAGAACAGCCGAGAGCTGGAGAGCGGACAAATATTCCCCAAAGATAAGAGCACCGCCAACCAGAGTCCATAATGGTCCAGACGCTCGTACAGCTCCAGAAAATGACATTGGGAGCTCTCTAACGGAATAATAGGCAAAGACCCAAGACAAGGTCATCGCCAGTCCCTTTATTAAAATCAGTATTTGCTGGTGCACGTTCGTTTGAGACAAATCCACATGGAATCCGAAAGCATCGGAAACCGGCAGGAACGCGGGTATCCACGCGAATGCGCCAAAGAGGGAGGACCAGAACACGATAGGGATCACGCCGTTACCGTCCATCGCTTTCTTCGTCCAAAAGTCATAAAGACCGAGCAATGCGCCAGCTGATAAACCAAAAACCATCCACATCAGGAAATCGCGCTCCAAAAAGCTTCAATATTTGCTTGCAAATGAGAGGAGGAAGAAGTGCCCGTTAAAATGACGCCTTCAAATTTCATTTCCAGAATAAACCGAAACAACTTCTCACCTTTATCTGCATCATTCTGGACGAGAGCCCCCATGGCGAAGGGGCGGTTGACAATAGCCTTCATGCGATATCCGGCCAGCATCCTAAATACCGGCTGCAGCGACTGATTTTCGAAATTAAACGGAAACTGAAGATATTCGTATCGACCGGACTTGCACGCAATAACGGCAGTTTCGAAGTCGCTAACAGACGCACCGAATTTCTTCGCCCCCATCGATTCAGCGCGATCAAATGCCCGGAAAACGTCAGGCGAGGTAACATTGGATGCATTCGCCTTATGGAGTTGCAGCACATCGATCTTGCCAAGCAACTCCAGGCTCCTATCCAGACTTTTTGCCAACGCGTCGAAGGAATGATCGGGCCGCGCAACCCCATCTCTTGCATCCCAATTCTCGCCCATTTTCGTTGCAACGGTGACCTGGTTCCGTGGCAGGAGCGATCTGGACAAAGCCAAACCCAAAATCGCTTCACTTCTTGCATAGGCGGGGGCCGTATCAAAAAAACGGACTCCCTTCGAATAGGCTGTGTCAATGAGCAAGAGCGCTGCTTCCTCGTCCGGAGGTAACACCCTATTCACACCCCATTGCCGACCTATCGACAATAGGCCCAACCCCAATTCAACTGCGCACATCTTATTTGCCCTTGGGGTGGAAAAAGGATTGGGGCTTTGTATCGTCCTGAGAAAATACGCCGTTTCCAAGAACGACTTGGCCGGTCGGAACGATGAGATTGCGGGCGACGCCTGAACCTTTCAGCACCCCCCCCCCGAAGATCCGGGTCGGATTCCTTGTGTGACTGGCCGGCCTCGAGATGGCAGCTATCGACGGTGATCGCTCCGAGGATTTGACTTCCTGTTCCTAAGGTCGCCTCCCCAAAAACAGATGCGCCGCTGAGGTAACGACCATGGTCGCCGATGACGATCCGGGCACCTAGCCTATTTGTCTTTGCCGTAAATCCACCTTCGCCAAACTGGTTGGACGAGCCGATGGAAATTGGGCCAGATACGGCCTCGACCAGAGAGTTGCTGTAGAATGTATTGTTGTCGCCGATCAGGAGTTCGCCCAGTTCTCTGCACAATAAAGAAACGCAGGGAAAGATGATATTGTCTCTGCCGATTTTGACGTCTGCAGCAATCAACACCGAAAATGGATCGAAGATTATATTCCCTCGCTCGGTGAGCTTCCCAGTGTCTGCGATAGTCATCAGACCGCGCGAACGACGCGTGTCATCGATAAATGAGGGGAATGCCATATCTATGCAACCTCTCTGATGGCAGTCGAATCTTGAAGAGGGAATTGATCACAGGGCCGGAGTGCAATTTCCGGATTATCGAGCTGTTCGTGAATGTAAGAGGTCAAAACATCGGTGAGATACGGAGCTTCCGTCATCTTGCCGGGCAATACCAACACATGTCCTGGAATCGGCTCATTTATGGCAATGTTCAGCGAACGTGCGCTCATAAGATCGGTAACATAGTCAACCTTCACACACGCGACGTTGATCGACTGACGATCATCCCAGGACGGGAATATTCGGCGGATGCCTCGGCGCAAATTTTCGGCACGATCGGGAATGACATCATATGACGGTTCGTTGCAAAGCAGCGCATCCTCGTTGAAACCAACAATACTCACATCGCCGTGATGCATCATGGCTGCTTCATGAGGGTCGAGAAAGAAAACGCCGGCCTGCGCCAGACGCTTGGTCACAACCAGATGGCTTTTCCAATAGCGAATGGGCAGATTGAGCCCATGATGTTTTTGGAAGAGGTCTTTCGCACCTATTCCAGATGAGTAAACGATTTTGCGCGCGGAGAATGTCCGCCTGTCACCGCTGCTGTCTCGAACAATCAGACTCCGACCGTCAATTTTTTCGATTTCAGATCCCAAATAGAAATCGCATCCCGCTTTTTGAGCAAGAGCGAAAAGTTTACGATACAGGATTCGCGTGTTGAGACTGACGTCCCCCACCTGAAAAATTCCTGAAACTTTCCTAAACGAGGCGTCCGGAATGATCTTCTCGGCTTCTGCACGCGACACCGGCCGGTAACGAACATTAGCCTCGTCCCATCGCGAGATCACCTCCGAAAGGTTATCCCTGTCCCTGATAAGGGCCAGAGGCAGCACGTCGGGATCTTCGACAGCCTCGGGTGCGAAACGCCGCAATTGTTTGTGTCCGTAGATACATCTGCGGGCAACCTGAATGGCTGCATTGCGATCCCGGATGGAAGACGCGTGATAAGTACCCCGATGTAGCCAGGCCTTCATTTTTAGTTGAGGGACCAGATGCGAGGGTTGTCTGCTTTTCAATTAGAGCAATCCGCAGGCCCAAATCGCTCAACTTCTGCGCGGCCATCAAGCCAGTAATCCCACCTCCCACGAGTAGGATGTCGTAGTTCAATTCCATTCTTTCATTCCCGATTGCAACCAAATATGACATTTTTGTTACGCCGTATTAATCCGCGCGCACGCAAGTGTTGAGTTCAGAAAATAGTTCTAGTACAGCTAGTTATCCGCGCTGCCGCCAACAGTTCCTGGTCATCATATTTTTCGACAGATTAGAAGCAGTTCATATGCTTAAATAAATTCCAAGTAAGTTATGAAACCAAGAAAACTGGGTTTAAGATTTCGCGTCGTCTAGCTAGCACAATTACAAACGGTGGCGTTGCGTAAAAATACGCAGCGCTTGAAAGAACTTTCAGCCGGAGTCCGTGAAACTTTTCTCTAAGTTGCGGCGTCGGGATAGACAAAGGTGGGAACTACAGGAGCTCGGCATTGCTCCCCAGGTCACCGACTAGTTTCGAAGCGCGCTTCAGGCAATGAACAGAGCAGCACATGGATTTGACGTGGTAGCGTCCAAGGCAAATGAGATCGCAACTGCCTTTCTTGCTGAGCTCAGAAACGATCCGCAACGGACGATTGCCATGATGTTCAAGCTGAAGCTTTCGAACTTGGACGCAAAGTTTTCTGTGAAAGCTATATGAGATGCGTTCGCCCTGATGGGACCAGAACCGATTGCTCTGCCATCGCAGCAATCAGCGAGCGCAATCTTGAGAGATTTCCAGCTCTTGATCTTCGACGAACCGAAGTGAAGAGCCGGCACGAGCAAGTCCCTCGCCTGGGCGGGGGCGATGTTTTCGCGTGACTGAACGGCCGCTGCAAAGGTGCCCACCAATAAGCAGAAGCGAGATCGAAAAGCTCGGCCGGTGTTTACGGGGGACGCCACCTGCATTATATTCTCCATAAGGAGAATGATTATGGCCAACACATCACACGCCTATACGCCCGCCGAGGCGGCGGCTGTCAGCGAGATCGCTGTGAAGTCAGTGCACAATGCGATCGACAAGCGCATCATCGAGACTCATCTCGTTGGTAGCAGGGGTCGAGCACTCACCGATGAGGATCTGCTTCGGTTGAAGCTCTGGTACGGCGTCGGATCGATCTTGTCTGCCGAGCGCCGCAAGCGCTTATTCGACACGATCGACCAGAACCCCGATGCCGAAACCGTGAGAGCAGACGACTATCTCATTATCGACGTCGCTCGCGCACGGGAGCAACTGGCCGCGCGGGCCGAGGCGCTTCGAGAAGCCGAACGACTGATCGAAAGTGTGAAGGGTGTCGCGGGCGGCGAGCCGGTGTTCAAGCGAACCCGTGTTCCCGTGCGAGTAATTGCCGCGATGAAGAGCCAAGGCGCAAGTACAGCGGAAATCGTCGAGGGTTATCCGTCGCTCACCGAGCGCATGGTGGAACTTGCCGAGATCTGGGTTGCGGCCCATCCCGCCAGAGGACGTCCGCGGAAGCTTTCGGAGCAGGGCCTGAAGGTGAAATCCGTGAAGCACCTGAGCCTTCGGAACGAGAATCTCTCCAAACCCTCTGGCTCGACCTCGTGAAGTTTCTTATCGATGAATGCCTTCACACGTCTCTCGTGGCCGTGGCTCAAGCGCACGGCCACGATTGCTTCCATGTGAACTGGCTCGGACTGAGCGGCGAAACCGACTGGGATCTGATGCCTCGGATCATCGAGGAGGATTTTACGTTCGTAACGAACAATGCCCGCGACTTCCGGAAGCTGTACGCGAAAGAGGAATTGCATGCGGGTCTGGTGATCATTGTCCCGCAGGTGCTTCCCGCACAGCAACGAGAATTGTTTGCCCTCATATTGCAGGATCTGGCAGGAGACCAGGATATGGTCAATGAAGTCATTGAAGTGACCCTCGATGGCGAGGATGCGGTTCTCACGCGATATTCGCTTCCGGAGACTAGTCGCGTTCCTGTAACATAGCGGTCTTCAGACCTTATCCTCGACAATGTGCTCCGCTGGCGGGTTTCCGCTCAAGTCGATGAAGAGACGAGAAGAAAATCGCATAGGAAGACCCGACAATTAAGCCGTCGTTCGCTCCCCGACATCCTTAATGAATTCTCGGCTGGTCATCCTAACATTCCGATGCCATGACCTGCTTCAACCGCCCTGATTGGATCGGCGCTGATTGTTCTCGCCGTGCCAGAACCGTTAACCCCGATATTTCAGCGTCAGTTTCGTAAGAAGAACTCATGCAACTGTCCGTCACTCATTGGATCCACCCTTGCCGATCCAGGATCACATGGATGCAGCGATAGCCGAAGCGGCGGCGCTCCGGCGCCTCATGGCTTCCCTTTGTGCAGAGGAACGCTGAAGCGCTTGCCAGTTCGCGTCCACCATAGTTGAGCGGACGGAAAGGCAACCACCGAGCTGAAACGGACGCAAAGCTCCGGATGGCCTCTGCATCCCGAGGTGCCCGGCCTGGCGTCGGAATTGTGCCAATCTGCCACAAGGCTCAAACCCAGGCATAAACTTATTAATTGTAAGAAAAAAATTCCGTGCCTTACGGTTGCGGTTTTTGCTACAAGTGGCTCGAAAAGATTTGGCACCTTTAACAGGAGAGAAACATGGCCGTGTTTCGCACCCTTATTTCTGAGTTCGACGGATCGAGTGAACTGGCTCAAGCGGAGCGAGAAGCGCTTGAAACACTCGAAGCGTTGGGCGAAACCAAACGCGAACTGTTTACGAAGCAAATTAATCTCCTGATATTAGATGCTGGGCACGGCACGAACAAGACGGTGCCAATATCGAAGGTCCTTCGCACCGACGGAATGTCCAGAGCGTTCAGTTCGCACAATATGAAAGACATACCGGAAGTGATCAAAACAGCGGTCGGCGGCTTCATAGAAGGCGGTACCAACAATATTATTGATGGTGTGTTTTCGCTACTCTCAAAGGCTCTTGAGGTATTCCTGGGTTCGACTGAGGGACAGTCCATGACCACAAGCAAATATTTCGTCTACGCCACGGATTTTGCGATCTATCGCGTCGACCTCATGGCTTGGTCGAGATCGGTGACGGCGGCTTCGTTGAAGACGAAGATCGAGCAGGCAACGGCCTTTTCCTATGTGCTGTCGAACGTTGACGTGGCAAAGATCTCCTGGTCGGATTTCGTTGGAATTTTCGCACTTCAGCTGAACGAAATCTCGACCTTGACGAAGGAAGAACGCGACGAGGCAAGGCAGCGCATGAAGGAAACATGGGACTTCTTGACGGGTGGAGCGGCTTCTGCGGCCACTCTCGAGGATCTGGTGACGCGAGCGCAGATAGAAGCTGAATATAGGCTCCCATTGATCAGCTACAACTAACCGCGCTGCTTCCGACGGTTAAAAAGGAGCCACCCATGCCGACAGTCACAAGACCTCCAGCCCTGGTCGCTCAGGAGACACCCTCTTGGTGCTTCGCTGCCGCGGAGGGCATGGTGAGGAACTACCGTCGTCTCACTGCGATGTCGCAGTATGACATTGCGAGGAGGATTACCTGGTCGCTAGCAGAACTCGATCCTGCGGTTCAAGAGCGATGGGAGCTGGCCGAGGCGCTGGACGCCTCTGCGGGCCAGCACGAAGACGGGGGAGCGAATCTGCGAAGCCAGATTGTGCAGTTGGTGCGTACGCAATGGAACGCGTTCGATAACAGCGCTACCGGCGGCCGGTTCGTACAAAGTCTCACCGCTAACCTGGTCCAGACCGAGATAGATAATGATCGAATTTTCGTAGTTGGCACAGCGATCCATTATTATGTCGTGTACGGGTACTCGGATGATGGCAAGGTCCTGGAGGTGCGCGACCCTTGGCCAGCAGGGCAAGGAGGGCTGCGAACGCAGATCACCTTGGAAGAATTGCTGATGCTCCCGGCGCATGTCGCGATTTTTTTCTAGTGACCGATACACTGGCGTTTTTGCAATTATCGCCTGCATCATCCTGTTCACCGTCTCGTAGCCCATGCCCTTGTGATGAGCTTCTATTCGCTCGCGACAGCCTACACACCAGTGGAAGATCGCGGTCGCCGTCGCCATCGGCAACCGCGGCCGATGGACATTCTCAGGCGATCTCACCCAGGCCATATCTGCCGCCTCGACATTGGCAGTTTGGGGCGGCGGTGGTTCTCATCTAGGGCGGATTGCGGGATGGAATTGGATCGCGCCGGGACTGCCGCTACCGGTGACCGAATGGAAGCCTATTCGTTTTTCGGCGATATATTTCGTCGTCGCTTGATTGCTTACACGGGCCTCGGCGCGCACGGCAGCCACTGGGCAATTGGCCGCAACAGTTTCAAGATCGAATATATTCACCCGTCATTGTACGACCCCCGCATTGCGCAGCCCCTCCAAGACGAGCTCGAAAGCGCCGGGGTCCTTGAAGGGCAAGACTTTGCGACGATATTCCAATGAATAATCGGGATTGACGCGCAGCACCTCTTGCCACATCGCGCGAGCCTCTTCGACACGGCTGAGGTGTCCGTAACAGGCGGCCAGAAGCGCGCGCGATACATCGGTGACAGGGTTGCGGCTCACACGCTGCAGCAACAGCTCGATGGCCTCTTCGTACCTTCGCAGTTGAAACAAGGCCAAGGCCTGAAAGTGGAGAACGACATCCGGAAAGTACGGATTTAAGACCCTCGCCCGATCGAAATAGGCGAGTGCCTCCTCAGATCTACCTGAATAGATGAGTGCCTCACCGAGGCTGACCTGCCCTTCGGCAAAATTCGGATTGAGGACTATCGCACGCTCGACCTCGCTGATGGCTCGATCGTGCTGTCGCGAGTAAAGCTTGACCACACTCAGTGCCCAGTGCGCCACGGGATCGCTATCATCCCGCGCTACCGCCAGCGTCGCAGCCTCTTCGGCTTGCTCGATAGAGCGTTGCGGCGACTCGCTCCACCGGTTCAGGTAGTCGAGCCCGTGGGTAAGGGCGAGGAAGGCGTGCGCTGAGGCGAAGTTCGGGTCCAGGTCGACGGCACGTTGCAAGAGGTCGCGGGCATCGCTGTTCGTTTGTCTGGTCAGCCGGTGCCACAGCTCCCTGCCACGCAAGAAGCAGTCATAGGCCTCGGGGTGCCGGGTCTGCCCCGGCGCCAGTCTTTGCCGATCGCCCTCGGTCAGATTGAGCGCCAGCGCCTCGACGATCTGCTGCGTGACATCGTCCTGAACCGCGAATATGTCGGTGAGCTCGCGATCGAACCGCTCCGCCCATAGATGCCCGCCGGTGGTCGCGTCGATGAGCTGCGCCGTGACGCGTACCCTGTTGCCCGATTTGCGTACGCTGCCCTCAAGCACGTGGCGCACGCCAAGCTTCGTGCCCACTTCCTGCACATGGACATTCTTGCCCTTGAAAGTAAAAGACGAATTACGAGCGATGACGAAGAGCTGGGACAACTTCGATAGCGCCGTGATGATGTCTTCCGAGATGCCGTCGGCGAAGTAGTCCTGTTCGGCGTCACCGCTCATGTTGGCGAAGGGCAGAACGGCGATCGAGAGCTCCGGAGACGCGGCCGTCGCCGGTCGGCTCGCCGCGGTTTCCGAGGTCGCGGCTGCCTTGGTTCCGGCGCTGCCGACTTGCACGGAATAGACCCGGATCGGCTCGGCGATGTTCTTGAGTTGCGTGTTGCCGAGATCGCAGACCGAGAGGTCGAGCCTCGCCTTGACCTGGCGATAGGCATCCTCGGACAGGCAGATCGCGCCGGCCGCGGCGACCCCCTCCAACCGCGAGGCGATGTTGACGCCGTCGCCCATCAGATCGCCGTCGCTTTCCTCGACAACGTCGCCCAAATGGATACCGATCCGGAACTCGATGCGACGGTCCTGCGGCACGCCGTCATTGCGCTCCACCATACCGTTCTGCACCTCGATGGCGCAACGCACGGCGTCCACCACGCTGCGGAACTCGACCAGCGCACCATCGCCGGTCCGCTTCACCACCCGGCCGTGGTGCACGGCGATCGTCGGATCGATGAGATCGCTGCGCAGTGCCCGCAATCTCGCCAGAATGCGGTCCTCGTCGGCGCCGGCAAGTCGGCTGTACCCAACCACGTCCGCGGCCAGGATTGCAGCCAGCTTTCGGGTCTCGCTCATGGCGCCGTCTCCTCACTTCCACGATAGCAGGGAGGCAGAAGGCAAGAAAGAACTTTGAGCCGCTGCTCAGAGCGATCTTAGGTGAGATCGAGCTGGCCATGGCTCATGTGGACGCTGCCAAGCGTGTCACGTCGAAAACTCAACGGCTCAGAAGGATGAGGTTACTGGATCGAATACTTCTTGTCGCAGGCAATCCTGTGGGCCGACTGCGATCAATCCTCTATGGGGAAAGCGAAGCCGGCTTTCACCCGATCCATCACCACCATGGTCTTGAAACCCTTAATATCGTGATTCTCATAGAAGAACCGGCGCGTGAACGCTTCGTAGTCTTCCATATTCTTCGCCGTGATCACCAGGATGAAGTCGGCATCGCCCGTCACGTAATAGCCGATCATCACTTCCTTGGTGGTGCGGATTGCCGCTTTGAATCGATCGACAATGTCTGCCCGTTCGCGCTCAAGGGAGACAAGAACGATCATGGTAATCCCACGCCCGGCCGCCTTGGGTGAGACGATGGACACGTCTGCCTCGATCACTTTTTCCTCTCGCAGGCGTTTCAGCCGTCGCTGACAGGCAGTTGGCGAAAGATTGACGATCTGCGCCAGCTCTTCGGAGGTCAGACGATTGTTCTTCTGGACGGCGTCAAGCAACGCCCGATCCGCTCTATCGAGAATGGTCATGCGGAAATCCTGCGTTCGATATCCAAATTAAGCCCATTTCCTGCTCGGGCGGCCAAATCAATGCAGTCAATCGATCATGGCGCGCGGTTAGTCTTCCTGTAAACCCCATCTGGAGTTCCGCATGAAAGGTATCGCCAGCGCTGCGCTGAAAACGCTGCAACGACCCGATTTGATCGAAGGCCGTGCATTTCTCGATGGAAAATGGGCTCAGCGTGGAGAAACGCTGAGCGTTGTCGATCCGGCAACTGGCGAGCACCTTGTCGATGTCGCAGCCTGTTCACTCGACGATGCCGATGCCGCGGTTGACGCCGCGAGAAATGCCTTTCTCAAGTGGCGTGACAGGCTCCCAGTTGAACGTGGCCAGATCCTGCGTGCATGGGGCAAACTGATGCGCGACAACGCGCAGGATCTCTCTGTCATCATGACCGCTGAACAGGGAAAACCACTCGCTGAATCCCTTGGCGAGATTTCCTATGCCGCGAACTTCCTCGACTGGTTCGCCGCCGAAGGCGAGCGTGCCTATGGCGAAACAATGCCAAGCCACCTGCCGGGCAGCCGCCTTTCGATACAGATGCAGCCGCTTGGCGTGACGGTTGCGATCACGCCGTGGAACTTTCCCTCTGCAATGATTACCCGCAAGGCGGGCGCTGCGCTCGCAGCCGGCTGCACGATGATCGTCAAGCCGGCGCCGGAAACGCCTTTATCGGCGCTTGCTCTGGCAAAGCTTGCTGAGGAGGCCGGGATGCCTGCCGGCGTCTTCCAGGTTCTGACGGGAGAAGCCGCGCCGCTCGCGCGCCGTCTGCTCGAACACACGGACGTGCGGGCCTTTTCTTTCACTGGCTCCACGGAAGTCGGGCGCATCCTGCTGACGCAATCGGCGGCGACCATCAAGAAGGCCTCCCTGGAACTTGGCGGCCACGCACCCTTCATCCTGTTCGACGACGCCGAGCTGTCCAAGGCTGTAAAGGGCTGTGTCGGCGCAAAATTCGCCACATCGGGGCAGGATTGCCTGGCTGCCAACAGGATCTACGTCCAGCGCGGGCACTATGATCGGTTCGTCGATGCCTTTGCCAAAGCGACCATGGATCTTCGCGTCGGTCATGGCCTTGAACCCGGCACTGATATCGGACCGATGACCCGTCCTTCGGTTGCCGAAAAATGCCGCCAGCAGATTGCACAGGCCCTCTCCGCCGGTGCACGTCTCGTCTGCGGCGGACAGGACAGTCCGCTCGGCGGCAACTTCGTCATACCGACGGTCCTTGCCGATGTCACCGACGACATGCTGATTGCCCGTGAAGAGACCTTCGGTCCGGTCGCTGCAATACTGCCCTTCGATGATGAACAGGAAGTGCTCGCGCGTGCCAACGCCACCGAAATGGGGCTGGCAGCCTACGTCTACACCAACGATCTTGGTCGCGCGATGCGTCTCACCGACCGGCTCGAATACGGCATGATCGCCGTCAACACACCGAAGTTCACCGGCGCCCCGATACCATTCGGCGGCTGGAAACAATCCGGCCTCGGTCGCGAAGGGTCGCGCCACGGCCTCCTGGAATATCTCGAAGCAAAATATGTCTGCTTCGGCAACCTCGCTGCATGAAAGGATCCGCGCCATGACCGTCAATCCCAATCAGATCGCCGAGATGGACCGTAATTCCGTCCTGCATCCTTTCACGCAGCTCAAGGATTTCGCCAATGGCAAGATGGGCGATCCGACGATCGTCGAAACGGGCAAGGGCATCCGCATTCAGGATGCGCTCGGCAAGCAGCTGATCGACGGTTTCGCCGGTCTCTACTGCGTCAATATCGGCTATGGCCGCACCGAGGTCGCCGAGGCCATTTCGCGCCAAGCCTATCGCCTCGCCTACTACCATACCTATGCCGCCCACACGACGGACGAGCTCGCGATCCTTTCCGATCGGCTGGTGAAAATGGCACCCGGCAAGATGAGCAAGATCTTCTACGGCATGTCAGGCTCCGACGCCAACGAAACGCAAGCCAAACTCGTCTGGTATTACAGCAACCTGCGTGGCAAGCCGAACAAGAAGAAGATCATCTCCCGCGAACGCGGCTATCATGGTTGCAGCGTCGTCTCCGGTTCCATGACCGGCATGAGCTTCTACCATGACCACATGGACCTGCCGCGTGCGGGCATTATCCACACGGGCGCACCGCATTTCTATTGGGGCGCGGAAGCCGGTGAAACGGAACGTGAATTTTCCAAACGCCGTGCTGACGAACTCGAAGCGCTGATCGTGCATGAGGATCCCGACACGATCGGCGCCTTCATCGCCGAACCGGTGCTCGGCACCGGCGGCATCACGCCGCCGCCACAAGGCTATTGGAAGGAAGTACAGAAGATCCTGAAGAAATACGACATCCTGCTCATCGCCGACGAAGTCATTACTGGTTTCGGACGCACCGGCTCGATGTTCGGATCACAACATTACGGCATCGAACCCGACCTGATCACCGTCGCCAAGGGGCTGACCTCGGCCTATTTTCCGCTGTCGGGCGCAATCGTTAGCGAAAAGGTCTATAAGGTGATGGAAGAAGGGGCTGATCGCGTCGGCTCTTTCTCGCATGGCTACACCTATTCCGGCCACCCGATCGGCGCCGCAGCAGCGAACGCCGTTCTCGACATCGTCGAGAAGGAGGATCTGCCGGGGAATGCCCGAACGGTCGGCAGCTATTTCCAGGAGCAGCTGAAGGCCACGTTCGCTCAGCTCCCGATCGTTGGTGAAGTGCGAGGCGTCGGCCTGATGGGCGCAATCGAATTTGTGGCCGATCGCGAAAAGAAGACGCGCTTCGCGCCCGGCATGACTGTCGGCGCACGAATCTCGAAGGCCGCGCGCAGCCGCGGACTGATTGCCCGCGCCATGCCGCATGGCGATATCTTGGGTTTTGCCCCGCCGCTCGTCACGACCAAGGAAGAAATCGACGAAATTGTCGCCATTGCTGAATCCGCCGTCCGCTCCGTCATGGACGAGTTGATCAAGGCTGGCGAGAAGATCTGATGCAGGCATGGCCGGCGGGGCGAGAAAATCTTGCCCGCCGCTCCCGATTTGCGAGCAAAGTCGAAATGATCGGGATTATTTCGGGAGCAATCACGACTCTAATTGCATAGAGCTTCATCTTTTCAGACGAAGCGTGCATAATGTCATGAAATGATCGTCCTTAAACGAGACAATTTCATGCGACGTCAAGCCAATCCGCTGAACACTTTTCCGACAACGGCGATGAAGCCGGTGGTATGGCGACCAAGCCTCGCCAAACAAAAAGGCGAGACGAAGCATGCGGCGCTCACCGAGCGCATTATCGCCGATATCGATTCCGGTGTGCTCAAGCCGATGGATCGAATGCCGACGCATCGCGATCTGGCGCGTGAACTCGGCCTTTCCGTCCAGACCGTCAGCCTTTCCTACAAGGAGGCTGAGCGGCTCGGCTACCTGAGCGGTGAGATCGGTCGTGGCACTTTCGTGAAGACACGGGTAACGGACCGGGCCGGGCGCATGATGCTTGATCATAGTGCCAACGAGGTGCTCGACCTTTCCATTATCCGCGGCGTCTATCTTGATGCGCATGAGACCGCATCACGCGAGATCCTTCGCGAGCTCGCCGACGGCGACAATGCAAGTTTCATGCGTCCGTGCCGCCCAATCGCAGGCCTCGATCGCCATAGAGACACCGCGCGCGTCTGGTTGCGGACACTCGGGGTCACTTCCGGGGTGGAGCGTATCCTCGTCACCAATGGTGCCGCTCATGCCATTTTTCTTGCTCTAAGCTGTATTGTCCGCTCCGGCGATGTGGTCTTGTGCGAAAACCTCACCGATCACGGCATTATCGGGCTTTCCAACATCCTTGGCTTTAGTTTGAAGGGCTTGCCGACGGACAATGAGGGCATCGTACCCGATGCGCTGGAAGCCGCCTGTGCGGCAGGCGGCGTTCGTGCGCTGGTGCTTATCCCGACGCTCAACAATCCGACCGGTCATGTCACGGGCGCAGCCCGCAGGACCGAGATAGCCGCGATTGCGGCGCGGTATAGTGTTTTCGTCATCGAAGATGAGGTCTATCGCCCATTGATCGAGGAAAACCTGCCCTCGATCACTGAGATGCTGCCCGACCTCGGCTTCTTCGTCACGAGCTTCACCAAGGCGGTGCTGACCGGGTTGCGCGTTGGCTATCTCGTTGTTCCACCCGCCTATTCCATTCGCGCTGCCTCGATCCTGCGTGTGTCGAGCTGGAGCGGCACCTATCTGACCGGCGAAATCGCCACCCGCTGGGTCGAGAACGGTACAGCACAGAAGTTGGTCGAAATCCAACGCGACGAAGCAAGAGCGCGCCAAGCCATCGCCGGTGAAATCCTGGGGTACCATATCGCCTCCAGCCATCCGCTCTCGCTCTGCGCCTGGCTCAAGGTCCCGCCGCACTGGTCCGAGGAAGGTCTGATCCGTTCGCTCACCAGCCAGAAAGTCGCCGTCACGCCGTCCGAACCCTTCATCGCCGGTCCGGGTCATGGCGGTGGCATTCGTGTCTGTTTGGGTGGACGCATGAACCATGCAAGCCTGGCCAAGGCAATGACGATCGTCCGGCAGGCCTTCGAGCAATTGCCGCCGGTCTATGACATCGGCGCTATCGGATAGATCTGACCTAAATCATTGAATCATTACAATATAATAATTGACATGATTTTACTTCGCTCTCAACATGACAATCATGAAGAGCGAAATCCTGTCCAGATCGACCGAAGAAAAGATGCCGCCAGTCGCGTTGGCCGATATCGAGCGGGCTGCCGCTCGCATCGGCGGCCGAGTGACACGCACGCCGCTCGTTTATTCCAGCGCTCTTTCTGAACGCGCCAGTCGGCCTGTCCATCTCAAGCTCGAGACCCGCCAGCCCATCGGCGCCTTCAAGCTGCGCGGCGCGATGAACGCTATCCTCGCGCTGGATGATATGACGCGCAAGCGTGGTCTCGTCACTGCCTCGACAGGCAATCACGGTCGCGCGGTGGCTTATGCCGCACGCGAACTCGGCGTTCCCGCCACCATCTGCATGTCATCGCTCGTGCCCGCCAACAAGGTCGAAGCGATCCGCGCGCTCGGCGCCGAAATCCGCATCGTCGGCAGATCGCAGGACGACGCGCAAGCGGAAGTCGAACGCCTGAGCCATAGCCTTACGCCGATTCCGCCTTTCGACGATGCGAACGTTGTTGCCGGTCAAGGCACGATCGGCCTCGAAATTGTGGAGGACCTGCCCGACCTCTCGACAGTGCTCGTGCCCCTTTCCGGCGGTGGCCTGGCTGGCGGCATTGCCGTTGCCGTCAAAGCCTTGAAGCCTGAGGTCCGCGTCATCGGAATTTCGATGGAGCGTGGGGCGGCCATGCATGCGGCGATTGCCGCCGGCAAGCCAGTCGCGGTCCGCGAGGAGAAAACGCTGGCGGACTCACTGGGTGGCGGCATCGGTCTTTCAAACCATGTGACCTTTACGCTCTGCCGCTATCTCCTCGACGACATCGTCCTTCTCTCCGAAGATCAGATTGCTGAAGGCATCCGCCATGCCGCACAGGAGGAGCACATAACGGCCGAGGGTGCCGGTGCGGTCGGCATTGCCGCTATCCTCGCTGGCAAAGTCGAACTTTCCGGCTCCACCGCCGTCATCATCTCAGGCGGCAACATTGACCCGATCCTGCACCAGAGAATCGTCGCGGAGGCTGCCATATGAGCCGTATCCGTATTCTGATGGAAAGAGACCTTCGCGCTATCGTCAAGCTCGACGTCTCTGCTGTCGACTGTGTCGAGCAAGCCTTTGCTGCGCTCGCGACCAAAGCCGTTGCCATGCCGCCGATCCTGCGCCTCGACATTCCGGAATTTCGTGGCGAGGTGGACGTCAAGACGGCCTACGTGCCAGGCTTCGATGGGTTTGCCATCAAGGTCAGCCCCGGTTTTTTCGACAATCCCAAGATCGGTCTGCCAAGCCTCAACGGGCTGATGATCCTGCTGAGCGCGAAGACCGGGTTGGTTGAAGCCCTCCTTCTCGACAACGGCTATCTCACGGATGTGCGCACGGCAGCGGCCGGCGCGGTCGCCGCACGCCATCTGTCACGCAAAGACGCCAGCGTCGCCACGATCTTTGGAGCAGGCATGCAGGCGCGGCTGCAGCTCGAGGCTCTCCTGCTCGTGCGGCCGATCAAATCGGCCCGGATCTGGGCGCGTGACCCCGCAAAGGCCAAGACGCTTGCTTCAGACTTCACTCGCGACCACGCAATCGAGGTCGCCGCCATCGCCGATCCGCGTGAAGCGATCCACGGCGCGGATCTCGTCGTAACGACGACGCCGGCAGAAAAGCTGATCCTGATGGCCGAATGGCTCGAACCCGGTCAGCATCTGACCGCGATGGGGTCGGATGCGGAGCACAAGAATGAGATCGATCCGGCCGTCTTTGATCGCGCTATCTACGTTGCAGACCGTCTTTCGCAGACCCGCATTCTCGGCGAGCTGCATCATGCCATCAAGGCCGGCGCAGTGACGCCGGACCAGCAGTTTGCCGAACTCGGAGCCATCATCGCCGGCACGGCAATTGGCCGATCGAGCGCAGACGACATAACCTTCGCCGACCTCACAGGGGCCGGCGTGCAGGACACCGCCATCGCCAATCTGGCACTTGCCCGCGCAAGAGACGCAGGAAGCGGCCAGACGATCGAAAACGACATCAAAATGGGAGATGCAGCGTGAGCGTGACGCTGAACTTTACGCGCGAGGAATATGCCGCGCGCCTTTCCAAAACCCGTCATGCGATGGAAAAGGCGGGGATCGATCTCCTGATCGTCACCGATCCGTCCAACATTCACTGGCTCACCGGCTATGATGGCTGGTCCTTCTATGTGCATCAATGCGTTCTGGTGCCGCCGAGCGGCGAGCCGATCTGGTACGGTCGCAAGCAGGATGCCAATGGCGCGAAACGCACCGCCTATTTGAACGATGACAATATCATCGGCTACCCCGATCACTACGTCCAGTCGACCGAGCGTCACCCGATGGATCTCCTGGCGCAGATCATCAATGAGCGCAAATGGTCGAGCCTCACCGTCGGCGTCGAGATGGACAATTATTATTTCTCGGCAGCCGCCTTCGCGTCTCTGCAAAAGCATCTGCCCAATGCCTGCTTCAAGGATGCGGCAGGCCTCGTCAACTGGCAGCGCGCGGTCAAGAGCACGACGGAACTCGACTACATGCGCAGGGCAGGCAAGATCGTCGAACTGATGCACAAGCGCATTGTCGACATCGTCGAGCCCGGCATGCGCAAATGCGATCTCGTCGCAGAAATTTACGATGCCGGCATCCGCGGCACCTCGGAATTCGGCGGCGATTATCCCGCAATCGTGCCACTGCTGCCGTCGGGCGCAGACGCTTCCGCGCCGCACCTGACCTGGGATGACAAGCCGATGCGTTTGGGCGAAGGAACGTTCTTCGAGATCGCCGGCGCCTACAAGCGCTATCACTGCCCGCTGTCGCGCACCGTATTTCTCGGCAAACCGACTCAGGCCTTTCTCGATGCGGAAAAGGCGACACTCGAGGGCATGGAAGCGGGCCTTGCCGCTGCAATGCCGGGCAATAGCTGCGAGGACATTGCCAACGCCTTCTTCGCCGTGCTGAAGAAATACGGGATCATCAAAGACAACCGTACCGGCTATCCGATCGGTCTTTCCTATCCGCCGGATTGGGGTGAGCGTACGATGAGCCTGCGTCCAGGCGACCGCACCGAACTGAAGCCTGGCATGACCTTCCATTTCATGACGGGTCTCTGGCTCGAGGACATGGGGCTCGAAATCACCGAAAGCATCGCGATCACCGAAACAGGCGTGGAATGCCTGTCGAACGTGCCGCGCCAACTATTCGTGAAGGGTTGATGCCATGTTGACCGGCGCGCCCCGCCCTTCGCCGATCACCTCCTCCGTCGATTTCGATGCGAAGGGCGTTCAGCACGGGCATCTGCGACTACCCTATAGCCGTAATGATAGCGCTTGGGGTTCCGTGATGATTCCGATCTGTATCATCGCCAATGGCGAAGGCCCAACCGCTCTTTTGACCGGCGCCAACCATGGCGACGAGTATGAAGGTCCGGCGGCTCTCTTCGAACTGGCACAGACGCTGGATCCGTCGAAGGTAAGCGGGCGCATCATTATTGTCCCGGCGCTCAACTACCCGGCCTTTCGAGCAGGCACGCGCACCTCTCCGATCGACCTCGGAAACTTGAACCGCAGCTTTCCAGGTCGCCCGGATGGTTCGGTGACGGAAAAGATCGCGGATTACGTCACCCGCCATCTGATACCGCTCGCCGACATCGTCCTCGACTTCCATTCGGGCGGCAAGACGCTCGATTTTCTGCCCTATGCCGCAGCACACGAATTGCCTGACAAGGATCAGGAGGCACGCTGCTTTGATGCCGTTGCGGCTTTTGCTGCGCCCTACTCGATGAGGATGTTGGAGATCGATGCGGTTGGCATGCTGGATACGACGGTCGAGGAGATGGGCAAGGTCTTCGTCACCACTGAACTCGGCGGCGCCGGCACAGCCACCGCAAAGTCGGTCGAGATCGCGCGAAAGGGCAGCCTCAACCTCCTGCGTCACACCGGAATCCTGAAGGGCGCGCCGGACGCTAGGCCGACCCGCTGGCTGGATATGCCATCGAGCGATTGCTTCGCCTTTGCTGAGGACGATGGGCTTATCGCCTTTGCCCTTGATCTGGGCGAGCCGGTCAAAAGGAACGAAATCGTCGCGCGCGTGTATCCCGTCGGCAAGACCGGTGTTGCGCCAATCGAATACCGCGCCGCCATGGATGGCGTGCTTGCGGCCCGCCACGTGCCCGGCCTGATCAAGGCCGGCGACTGCCTTTCCGTCATCGCAACGATCACGGAGAAAACCTGACCAGACGAACGCCGTGAGATCCGAAAACGGACCACATAAATTAACCAGAGGAGAATTCGAATGCGCATCTCAAAAACCATCTGCCTGTCCGCACTTGCGCTCGGCATCGGCGTCACGTCGGCGAGCGCACTGACCGTCGAAGAAGCCAAGAAGCAAGGATTTATCCGGGCCGCGACGGCCAACGAGGTACCCTATTCCTATATGCAGCCGGACGGCACCTCTGCCGGTATCGGTCCCGATGTTGCCAATGCCGTCCTGAAATCCATGGGCATCGAGGAAATCAACTGGACGGTGACGCCCTTCGGCACGCTCATTCCAGGTCTCAAGGCGCGTCGCTTTGACTTTGCTGCTGCGGAGCAGAACATTTCCCCCGAGCGTTGCAAGCAGGTCGCCTTTACCGAACCCAACTCGTCCTACGGTGAAGGCCTTCTGGTCAAGAAGGGCAATCCGAAGGGTCTGACAACCTATGCCGACATCGCCAAAGACCCGTCGTTGAAAGTCGCGGTGGTTTCGGGTGCAAACAATGTCGACTTCCTGCGTGCAGTCGGCGTCAAGGACGACCAGATCGTCTTTATTCCGGCGAATGCCGATGCGATCCCGACCGTACAGAGCCGTGTCGATGCCTATGCGGCCACCGAGCTGACGGTCTCCGCGCTCGCCAAGGATCAGGCCAATGTCGAGCAGGTCGCGCCGTTCAAGGATCCGATCGTCAAGGACGCACCGGTCCGCAACTATGGCGGCTTTGCCTTCCGTCCGGAAGACAAGGAATTGCGCGACGCGTTTAACACCGCGCTCGTCGCGTTCCGAAAGACGGACGACTACAAGAAGATCCTCATGAAGTATGGTCTATCCGAACAGAGCATCGCGGCGGCGGCTAAGAAGAACGTCACCGATCTCTGCGCCGGGAAGTAACGAAAAGGGCGCCCGGTCCCGAACTGGGCGCCACCTGCTTTCATTCGGAGAGATTGCCAGATGAGCTGGACAGCCTATCTGCCAATGCTTTGGCAAGGCGCTATCGTGACGATGACGATCACTCTGGCAGCGATCGTCTGCGGCGCGGTGCTCGCCTTCGTCTTCGGCATCCTGCGCGTCGAGGGAGGACCGATTCTGTCGGCCGTCGCGCTGTGTTATACGGAAGTGTTTCGCGGGACTTCGCTGTTCGTTCAGCTGTTCTGGTTCTATTACGCGCTGCCGCTGGTCGGCCTAAGTTTCGATCCGATCACCACCGGCATCCTGGTATTGGCCGCTCATGTCGGCGGCTATGGCGCCGAAATCGTCCGCGGAGCCCTCCTGTCGGTCTCCGCGCAGCAGCTGGAAGCTGCCCGCGCATTGAACTTCAACCGTGTCCAGACCCTCTTTCGCATTTCGCTGCCACAGGCGGTCGTCGAGATGATGCCGGCCTTCGGCAACCTCACTATCGAAACGCTGAAGCTGTCCTCGCTGGTGTCGTTGATCTCGATTGCCGATCTTACCTTCGCAGCCCAATCCATCCGCAACATCACGTTGGATAGCGCGAGCATCTATTCGGTCACGCTCGTGTGCTACTTCGCCATGTCGCTTGTCCTGATGGCAGCCGTTCGCGTGATCGAGCACTTCGTACGACGCGGCGATGTCTTCCCCCGCGGCGGCCATTCATGAGGACAGTTCGATGTATGGTTACGAATGGGACACGACAACCTGGGTCACTTACACGACGTCGATCTTGCCGATCATCCTGATAGGTTTGACGGTCACGTTGAAGGCGGCAGCTGCTGGCTTTGGGATTGCGCTGGTGCTTGGCCTGGTATTCGCTCTGTTGCGCCGCAGCCGCGTCATGGCGATTTCCTGGACAACCGCCTTCGTCGTCGAGTTCCTGCGCGATACGCCACTTCTAGTCCAACTGTTCTTCCTCTATTACGTGCTGCCAGATTTCGGGGTCGTGTTCCCCGCCTTTTTCACCGGGGCACTGGCCCTCGGTCTTCAATATGCAGCTTATACGTCTGAGGTCTATCGCGGTGGCATCGAAGCTATTCATCGCGGCCAATGGGAAGCAGCAACGGCGCTAAATCTGACCCGTACGCAAACCTATCGCGACGTGATCATCCCCCAGGCCATCCCTCGCATTGTACCGGCGATGGGGAATTACCTCGTGGCCATGATCAAGGAAACGCCTGTGCTGTCTGTGGTCACCGTTCTGGAGATGATGGCGCTCGCCAACATGATCGGCGAACGCACGTTCGAATATCTCGTGCCGCTGACGCTTGTCGGCCTGATTTTCCTTCTGCTGACCCTGATCTGCTCGGCGGGCCTCCACCGCTTGCAAAAAGCTCTTCCAAAGGCAGGAATACCCTTGCGATGACCAATGACAACGACCAGCCCATCATCGAGTTTTCCGATGTCACCAAGCGCTTCGGCATTCTGACAGTGCTTGATAACTTCAATTTCAGCGTTGCGAAGGGTGAGAAGGTCACGCTCATTGGGCCATCCGGTTCCGGCAAATCAACCGTTCTGCGCATTCTCATGACACTCGAACCGTTTCAGGAAGGCAAGCTGACGCTTGCTGGAACGTCGTACCACGAGCCGGGTGGCAAAGGTCCTTTTCAGGCTTCGGAGAGGCATTTGCGCCAGATCCGCAATCACGTCGGCATGGTCTTCCAGAGTTTCAATCTCTTTCCTCACATGACGGTTCTCCGCAACGTTGTCGAAGCGCCGGTGCGGGTACTGGGAATGGCGCGGCCGGAAGCGGAAGCACGTGCTGTTGATCTGCTGCAAATGGTGGGGCTGGCGGACAAGAAGGACCACTATCCGGTACAACTTTCCGGCGGACAGCAGCAACGTGTGGCGATTGCCCGGGCGCTTGCAATGCGCCCACGTGTTCTACTGTTCGATGAACCAACGTCAGCGCTCGATCCGCAACTGGTGGGCGAGGTGCTCTCCGTTATCCGCACATTGGCGCATGAACATGATTTGACCATGCTACTCGTCACTCACGAGATGCGCTTCGCTCGAGAAGTGTCAGATCGCGTTTGTTTTTTCGATAAGGGTCGCATCTGCGAACAGGGTGCGCCAGAAGACATATTCGGTTCGCCGCAAGCGCAGAGGACGCGCGTATTTCTGTCATCGGTACTTGATCAGAGAATCTAGCGGCCGGAAATGTAGGCGGAAGCCAAACCAGGCCGACGACCCGGTCACCTTGAACCTATTCGAACCCTCGGCCATCAACTTACATAACGGCACTCACTTACGAGACAACGATAACATTCACGCGATCCGAGTCACAAGCGCCAACGATTCGACCACTTTGAGCAACACCCGGGCACCGGAAATCATATGCGTGTCGGTTACGAACTCCGCCTCGTTATGGCTGATGCCATTGCGACACGGTACAAAGATCATGGCCGTCGGCGCTACGCGGCTAACAAACAGCGCATCGTGAAAGGCCCCGGAAACCATTTGACGGCTCTTGAGACCTAGAGCTTTGCAGGCCTCCTCGATTGTTCCTGTTATCGATGATGCAAAGCGGCCTGGTGCCATGTCGACG
Organism: Rhizobium sp. R634; assembly: GCF_002211305.1. GTDB lineage: Bacteria > Pseudomonadota > Alphaproteobacteria > Rhizobiales > Rhizobiaceae > Rhizobium. The sequence continues at coordinate 741,362 of NZ_LOKW01000001.1, forward strand.
CGCTGGCTGATGGCAACGTCACAGTCCCAGCGCGCGGCCGCTGTCTCGCATTCCTTCCGCACATGCTGGTCCATTGCGGCAAGGGCAGCGGCGTCCGGATGGCGGATATCGACCGTGAAGGCAACAGAACTGGGAATGACGTTGATGGAACCCGGTTCGGCGGTGATACGGCCGACCGTCAACCGTGCCTCCGGATCCGCAGGCATGACCGCAGATTGAAGACTTGCGATTGCGGCTGCTGCCGCGCTCATGGGGTCCTTGCGGAATTCGAGCGGCGTCGTGCCGGCATGCGCGGCGACGCCCGAGAAGGTCACTTCAAGCCATTTCGTGCCCTGTACCGCCGTGACCACGCCGATTGGCACATCTTCTTGTTCAAGGATCGGGCCTTGTTCGATATGCAGTTCGACAAAGGCAGAAATGGCATGGCCTACTGGACGCATAGCGGCTTCGGGCAGCGTTACGAGCGTTGTCGCCAGCTCATCGGCCAGCCGCGTGCCGTCCGTCGCATGTATCGTTTCCCAGTCCGCCATAGTTCCCACTCGGGCGAAGGCCATGGATCCCATGCAGCCCGGCGAATACCGACTACCCTCCTCGTTGGTAAAGGCGACGACTTCGATGGCACGGTCGGTCTCAATGCCGGCGTCGGCGAGCGCTTCGAGCACTTCAAATGCGCTGAGCGTGCCAAGCGCTCCATCGAAGCGACCGCCGGTCGGCTGGCTGTCGAGGTGGCTGCCGATGAGGAGCGGTGGCAGGAAAGCATCCCGGCCCTCCCGGCGAATGAACAGATTGGCGATGTCATCCTGGAAGACGATGAAGCCGCGGGCAAGCGCACGCTCGGCGAGCAGCCGCCGCGCCGCGCGGTCTTCGACGCCCAAGGCCTGCCGGTTGACACCACCGGCAGGCGTCGCGCCGATCGCCGCGAAATCGGCGACGGACGCAAGAAGGCGTTCGGCGTTAACCTCCGGCTTCCTACTCATCGACCGAGGCCCGCGATAAAGCGTTTGACCCGGTCGAGCTCGACCGCATTCCACCAGACGCCATCGTATTTAAGGGCACTGGCAATGATCACGCCATCCGCGACTGAAAGAATATCGTTGGCATTATCATGCGTGACGCCACTGCCCACCAGTGTCGGCAGCGATGCCGCTTCCTTGATCATTCTGATGTAGCCGAGATCGGCGGCGTGGCCGGTGCGCTGGCCGGTCGCAATGACGACATCGGCATCGAAGAAGACAAGATCCTTGACCTGCTCCTCGACCGGTCGGTCTGCCACGATGGCGTGCGCGCCGTGCTTGACGTGGGCGTCGGCAAAGATGCGGATGCCGCGAGCGCGAAGATGGGCGCGGTAGCGCATGGCACGCGCTGCTTCTCCCTCCACGAAACCCTCATTGGCGATGTAGGCATTGGCCCACTGGTTGACGCGGATGAAGGATGCAGACGATGCACATGCGATAGCCAGTGCCGGGATCGCCGCATTGGCCAGCACGTTGATGCCGATGGGACGTCCGAGTTCCCGACGGATGCGATCGGCGATAACGGCCATATGCGCTGATGTTTCGTGCCCGATATCGTCGGGCTTGGCAAATGGCACATCACCATGGTTCTCGACAATGACGGCGTCGCAGCCGCCGGAAAGATAGGCTCGCGCATCCGAAAGACCGCGCTCGTAGATCGCCTCGACGCCTTCGCCGTCGTAGCGCGGCGCGCCCGGCAGCGGCATCAGATGCACCACGCCGATCACCGGTTTGTCGCGCCCGAAAAGCGTCTTCAGTGTATCCTTGTCCTGCCGTCCGATCGGGTTGCTCATGGCGTTCACATGTTTTCCGGTTTGAATATCTTGGTGAGGGCGGCAAGCTCCGCCGGGGTTGGGAAGGAGACAAGCGTGCCGGGACGGCCAACCGCGAGACCCGCCGCCCGTGTTGCAAGTCTTGCGGCATCGCAAAGGGGTACGCGCTGCGCGAGAAGCCCGGTCAACGTGCCCGCAAAACAGTCGCCGGCCCCGCTGGTATCCACGGTTTCGCGTTTTTCAGCCGGGATCTGGAGCCGAGAAGATGCCTCCAGAACGAAGGCGCCCTCCGAACCGAGCGTCACGATGACGGTGGCCGCACCCATTGCGCACAGGCGGTCGGCAGCGCGGTCACCATGCGTTTCGCCGGTCAAGGCTTCGGCCTCCTGCCGGTTGACGATCAGAAGCGACACCGCCGCCAGATCCAGCTCCCCAGCATGAAGCGGGCTCGGATTGAGCACCGTGAAAAGCCCGGCCGCGTGCGCTGCCTTCAGGCATTGCGCTGTCACATCGGCACCAAGGTTGCCCTGCATCAGCAAAATGTCTCTGGCGCACCAGGTCGATGCGAGTGCGCACATCGCCAGCGGATCGAACGCCTCCGCGCAGGCGGCAGCAGTGACGACAACATTCTCGCCATGGCGGTCGATAAGGATCACCGAGCGGTCACTGGGTAGGTCAAGGCGCGAGAGGCGCAATTCGGAAATCTCCGCCGAGAGCACGCTCTCCATCCCGTCGCCGGCAGCATCCCGGCCAACAGCTGCCCAAAGCGTCACGGATGCGCCTGTCCGAGCGGCGGCAGCGGCCTGGTTCGCTCCCTTGCCACCGACGCCTTCTCCGGCAGCCGCTGCGTTCAGCGTTTCGCCCGGGCTCGGCAGCCGCTCCAGGCAAAAGCTGGTATCGACGCAGACATTGCCGACGACGTGGATGGTCATGGTCCTCGACCTTCCGTTCAGTCTGTTGCCCAGGCGAGCATCTGCTCGAACAGAGTCTTATAGCCCGGCCAGGCGATGAATTCCGGCGGCAGCCAGTGCGGGCCGACATCGGACGTCCAGACAAGCGTGCGGCCCTCGCCATAGGTGCCGGTGACGAGCAGCGGCAGCGAACCGTATTCCGACGAAACGGTCATAAGCTGGTTGGCGCCTTCCTTAAGCGTCACTTCGTTGAAACCGAGCAGATACGGGAACTCGCCGGTTATGCCCGCAAGTATCGGGTGCGAAGCATCGCCCGACACAATGGGCGTAAAGCCCTCAGGCACCTCCACACGGTCGTCGACGGAAAGGCAGGAGACGGGCAGTACCTCTTCGACAGCGGTGTTTCGGAAGCGCGCGCCGCCATTGATGCCCTGGAAAGAATAATAGCCACCGAACATCAGGAGTGCCCCGCCTTGGGCCACGTAGTCGCGCAGCAATTTCAGACGGTTCGGCGTGCGACGCGAGTGAATCCAGGTGTCCGGATGCAGAAGCAGCGTATTGGCACCGATATCCGAGAGCACGATGGCTTCGTAGGCCCTAAGGCCTTCGAGTGTGCTCGGAAACTCCTTCTGTGCCTCGTGTGCCGGCATGAAGGTAACGTCGAAGGGGCTATCCTTCAGGGCCTTCAGCAATTCGTCCGCCCCGGTGTGATAGGTCACCGTAGGGAACTGGTCGAAGCCCTTGATATGGGTGGCGGTCGATACCCAGGATTCGCCGGCGAGCAGCACTTTCTTCTTGGTCATGGAAACTCCTTGGACGATGGGCCAACGCTCAGCGCATGGCGGAAAAGACGGATTTCGGATTGTCGATCAGCATGCGGTCAATGGCCGCTTGATCGACGCCATGGCGCTTCAGACGCGGCAGGAAGTGCTTTAGGATGTAGCCATAGCCAAAGCCGCCGTAGCGCGTCAGCATGATCTTCAGGAACACATCCTGCGACAGCAGCAGCCTGTCGCCAAACCCCTTGTCGACAAGGGTGGCGATAGCACGGGCATTCTCCTCGTCGGAGGGCGACTGGGCATCCTGATCGGCATAGTAATAGTCCATGCCAATCATGTCATATTCCAGGAAGGCGCCGCGCCTTGCCAGCGCCATCTGGTAATCAAGATCGTTATGACTGGGGTTCATGTGGCAAAGGACGGTATGGCGCGGATCGGCCCCCTCCTCCTCCACCACATCGAGCACGCGATGCGCCAGACGCTCCCAGCCCGGCAGGTGAATGGAGAGCGGCAGGCCGGTGATGCGTGCCGCCCGCGCCGAAGCGCGAAGCGACTTCTCTTCCTCAGCGGTGAAATGACGGCTGACGCCGACCTCACCGATAATACCTGCGATGATCTCCGGCTGCGTCTCGCCGCCGCCGACATCATCGACGATGAACCGCGCAACCTCTTCGATGTCCATGGCTTTCAGCCAGTCGGGATGGGTGTGCTCCAGATAGAAGCCTGTACCCATGATGATCCGGAGCCCCGACATGCGCGCGATGCGGGCGAGTCCCGCCGCATCACGGCCGATGCCGAAATTGGTCGTTTCCACCACGGTGCAGCCGCCGAGCGCTTGGAACCGTTTGAGCTCTCCCAGCGCCAGATCCCCATCATCGAGCGAGACATTGTCCCGGTTCATGTAGGGGTTCATACGCAATTCGCCGATAATCGCGATCGAGACCTTCTGTTCGGCGATCGCCTTTTCGTCCGGGTGGCAGGGGCAGATCCAGCTGGTCGCGCCATCGAGGAAGATGTGCTCGTGCATCAGCGTCACCCCGAGATCCTCCACCGGGACGGGGCCGGTGACGGTCATGGCTGTGCCGGAATTCACCCCGATGGGATGCCGCTTTTTCGGCGCGCCCGTGAAGAGACGATCGAGCATCCTCAGCGCCCCTTCGCGCCGCCGCGGAACAGGCGGAAATTCAGCCAGATGGCGACGAGGATGATGAAGCCGGTGACGATCGGCGTGAAGAAGGGCGATAGATGTGAAAGGATGAGGCCGTTTGCGAGCACCGCGACGGTGAGCGCGCCGAGAATCGTGCCCACGAGAGAGCCGCGTCCACCAAAGAGGCTGGTGCCGCCGAGCACGACGGCTGCGATGACATCCAGCTCAAAACCCTGTCCCGCATTCGACGAGCCGGAGCCGAGACGGGCGGAAAGGATAACGCCGGCGGCCGCCGCGGCCGTACCCGACAGCACATAGACCCAGAGGATGACCCGGCGCGTGTTGACGCCTGCCCGCCGCGTCGCCTCGGCATTGGCGCCGACGCCCGTGACGTAGCGGCCGAAATGAGTTTCGTTGAAGGCGATGTAGGCGATGGCAAGAATCACAATCGCGATCAGCGCCGGAGCCGGAACGCCGAGCACCCAGGCGCGGCCAAGGGCTACGAAGGGGCTCGTCGGCTCGATGGGGATCGAATAGCCGCCGGTGATGAGCAACGCGAAACCGCGGATCACGGAAAGACCGGCGAGCGTAACGATGAAGGCGGGGATGCGCTCATAGGCGATAAAATAACCTTGGATGACACCCACCACGCCGCCGAGCAGAAGCATCAGCACGATGGCAAACGGCCAAGGGACGCCCGCCTGTAGGGCTGCGGCCGACAAGGTGGCCGTCAGGGCAAGGACGGAGCCAACCGAAAGATCGATGCCCCCGGTCGTGATGACGAAGGTCATGGCCGCCGCGACGATCAGCAACGGGGCGGATTGCCGGATGACGTTGAGGAGATTCGGCGCGGTCAGGAAGGCATCCGTTGTCACCGAGAAGAATAGGCAACAGACGACGAAGAACAGCGCGATCGACATGACGCCGCCATTGGCCACGACCTTGTCGAGGATCGTCGGCTCGCGCATGCGGGGCGGATGGCTGGCATAGGCGTTGGGTTCGGAACTCATGCGGAGGCGCCCTTTTCCCGGTTATGGCCTGCGGATCGGGCGGCAAATTTTCGCCCGACGATGAGATTGACGACGTCCTCGATATTCGTGTCTTCGATCCGGCGCTCGGCGATGTTACGCCCCTCATACATGACCTGGATGCGGTCGCAGACGAGGAAGAGGTCCTGCAGGCGATGCGTGATGAGAATGACGGACACGCCGCGTTGCGAGACGGTGCGGATGAGTTCGAGCACCGCCTCCACCTCGGCGACGGCGAGTGCTGCCGTCGGCTCGTCCATGATGAGCACCGAGGGGTTGAAGGATGCGGCGCGGCCGATGGCGATAGACTGACGTTGGCCGCCCGAAAGGTTTTCCACCTTCATGCGCGTATCGGGGATGACGATGCCGAGATTGGAGAGCATGTCGCGCGCACGCTCATGCATCAGCGTCTTGTCGAGCATCGGTACGCCGGCCACCCGCCGTTTCGGCTCGCGGCCAAGGAAGAGATTGCCAGCCACATCGATCGTGTCGCAGAGCGCCAGGTCCTGGTAGACCATCTCGATACGCGCTGCGCGCGCATCTGCGGGCGACGTGAAGGCGACCGCTCTGCCGTCGATCTCGATCGTTCCTGAATCGGGGATCACGGCGCCGGACAAAACCTTGCTGATGGTCGATTTGCCTGCTCCGTTGTCACCCACCAGGCCGAGAACTTCCCCGGGCTTCAGATCGAGCGAGGCGTTGTCGAGCGATTGCAGCGCGCCATAGCGCTTGGAAATGCCGGTCATACGAACGCGGCTGACTTGCGTGTCGGTCATATTCAATGGCCCTTGCTGAAATCCGGCCGCCCAGCCTGATCGACAGCCCGGGCGACGGCGGCAGTTCGCCTTACTTGAATATATCGCGGTACTGATCGACATTCGCCTTGGTGACGATGGTAACCGGCACATTGATGATCGGCTCGATCTTCTCGCCCTTTTTGACCTTGACGAGCGCCTCGACCGCAGCCTTGCCCTCGCCGGCCGGATCCTGCTGGATCACAGCGGTCACGAACCCTTGGTCGATGCCATCGATGGCGGACTTCGTCAGATCCCAGCCGAAGACCTTGATGCTATCACCGCGGCCCTGGCTGGCAACCGCGGAAACCGCGCCGAGCAGCGCCGGCTCGCCGGTCGCATAGAGCGCCGTCATGTCGGGGTTGGCCGTCATCAGGTTTTCGGCGGCAGACAGCGCGACGTCCTGTACGTTCTGGCCGTCAACGGTGTTGAGGAATTCGATCTTCTGACCGCCCTCGCCTACCGCAGCCTTGAAGCCGTCGAGACGCTGATTCTGGATGAAGGAATTAAGCGCGCCGACGACGCCGACCTTGGCCGCACCGCCCATGTCGCTCTTCACGTAGTCGGAGAAGAACTTGCCAATCTCGCGACCGGCGGCGGTATTGTCGACACCGACAAAGGCTATGTTGTCGCCTTCCGGAATTTGCGCATCGATGGCGATGACCGGAATGCCGGCATTCTTCGCAGCAGTGATGGCCGGCTTCACGCCGTTCACATCGATGGCGACCAGAATGATGCCGTCGACTTTCTGGGTGATGTAGGTCTCGATCGCATCGTTCTGCGCCGAAGGCACGTTGTTGGCGTTGAAGATGACGAGGTCGACGCCAGCAGCCTTGGCGGCAGCGTTGGCACCATCATTGATCTGGTTGAAGAAGAGTGCCTGCTGATTGATGGTGACGAGCGCGAACGTATCGGCAAAGGCGCCTGAAACACCCATGGAAAGCGTCATGGCGACGGCTGCGGCGCAGCCGAGGAGATATTTGGTCCGACCCATTTTAAAGTTCCCCTTGTTAGAAGCCGCGGGCGGCAACAGAATTTGCGAGGGCATTATTCAAGTGACTTGAATTATTGTCAAGATGCTTGAATGGTCGGAGCCACAAAAGTCAAATCATGAGTTTTTTGAGGTAATCAAAATGTTGGCGGCGTATTGACCCAGAAAATCGAGGCACGCTGGCTTCCGACGTTGCGATACCAATGGGCCAGCTCTGAATTGAATACGAAACTGTCTCCGGCGCACAGGTGAAAGGTCTTATCGCCGATCATCAACTCGATCTCGCCGACGAGCACGTAGCCGACCTCTTCGCCGACATGCTGGATCGGGCCGGCGCTCTCGCCTCCCACATCGATATGGTGGATGTTGCACTGGAGCAGATGACCCTGCGAATAGGGAATTATACGTTCGAGCGATATGCCCTCGCCGCGTCGCAGCGGATCGAGCGAGATCAGCGGCCGTGTGCCGGCGCGAAACACCACGCCCTCGTCGGCATCCGTCTCCTCGAACATCCAGCCGATATTGGAATCGAGCGCCTGCACCAGCCGGTGCAGCATGGGCAACGATGGCGAAGCCTTACCGTTCTCGATCTTGGACAGCAGGCTTTCTGAACAATCAGCAGCCAGCGCCAGTGCCTTCAGCGTCAGCCCACGCGTCTGCCGCGTAAGCTTGAGGCGCGCACCAAGCCGCACCGGATTCGGCTGAATCTTGTCCTCCCGGCTAGTTTCAGACGGCAAAGGCGAATTGACCATATTCATGTTAGAGGCATCGCATTGATCGGCGCTCTAATCATAAGTCCTTCAGTTAAGCCCTGTCCAGTTAGAATGCTTTAAGCCAAGAGGTTACGCTGGCTTGCGCGAACATGATCTGCCGGTGGCTCGTCGGACTTACAAAGCGCCTTGATGAAGATCGAACCTTCGACCGCACCTGTCTGTCACGAACTGAGAGGAAGAGGATCGGCGCCTTCGCTGAGAATTGCAAGATATCTTCGGTAGCTGAACACGCGGCCACGCTTGCGGCCCGTCACCTCGTCGACGATGTCCAACCGCTTCAGATCGGCGAGTGCTGCATTGACCGTCGGTGCGGACAGACCTGTAATTTGAACAACCTGGTTCGCCGTGAGAAAAGGATTCTGCTGGAAAAGCCCGTGAACACGAAGTGCCGATCCCGCTCTATCACTCTCCGTCGTGATGCGCTCTCGATCTTCCTTGAAGAGATCCACAATCTGGGTCGCAGCCTCAAACGCCTGATTGGCGGTGTCGGCCACCCCAGTCAGGAAAAAGTCCAACCAAGCCTCCCAGTTGCCATGTTCGCGAACCTCTTGCAGTAGCCAATATTCCCTCCGATGGGATTTCAGGAGAAGACTGAGGTAGAGCAATGGCTTGCGTAGAACGCCGTCATGCAGAGGTATAGGGTCACTAGCAAGCGACCTATACGGCCATTGCCATCGAGAAATGGATGGATCGTTTCGAATTGAACGTGCAGCAGACCTGCTTTGATTAGCGCCGGCAACCGCGATCGGTCATCATGCATGAAGCGCTCGAACGCATCCAGACAAGCGGCCATTCCCGTGACGGGAGCAGGCACGAAGAGCGCGTTACCGGGGCGCGTGCCGCCAATCCAATTTTGCGAGCGGCGAAACTCTCCTGGATCCTGGTGCCCCCTCGCCCACTCTGCAGAAGCCTGGCGTGCATCTCGCGGATCAGGCGCAACGACATGGGCAGCGTTTCCAGCCGCTCTAAGCCGTACATCATCGCGTCGACGTAGTTGGAGACTTCAGGAATGTCATCAACCGGCTGCCCGGCTTGCGCTTCAGTCTCAAACCGCAAGAGATCGGAAAGCGTCGACTGCGTGCCTTCAATCTGTGAGGAAAGAACGGCTTCTTTTCTCACATACATATAAAGGAACAGCTCCTGCCGCGGCAGCAACATTGTGATCCCATCCAGGCGCCCGAGCGCGTGTTCTGCCAGGCTGAGACGCTCTAAAAGGGCGAGCACATCGATAGGCGGCTCGGCGGCAGTGGCGGAGGCACGAACGCTCGTACCGTTTCACTGGCAGCGACCGTCTCTACGAAGCGACCGAGGCGAGGACTGGATTGGGAATCAAACATATCCCAGTATCAGCCTCGCCTCTTATTTAAACGAGAGGCATATCATTTAATTAAGCGTCTCACTTAGATAAGCGCGCTTAATCAAAGGTACGATCATCGATCTCCCGAGCGCAGGTCCACAGCAAACTGTATGGACTCATTGCAAATGACTCAGCGGTGCTCAACGTGCCGCATCCGATACATCCTTTCTTAAAACTGCACTCCTATTCCCGCTCGCCCTCGGCACTGGCGCCGAGAGAAGCGGAATGAGCATGACCAAACAAGACATTTCATCACGTCATTTTCAGCGAAAGATCTCTGACTTTTGCGAGCTGCGCATCGCACCGATTGTATCCAAACGAGTGCTGGAGAATGTTCGGCCCTTTCTAATAAGCTTGATCATCTACCGAAAGCCGCCTCCGATCCTGAATGGCCGTATCGACTGGACCACGATCGGGCAGGCCTGCGGAATCGAAGCCGAGTTGACTGCAGAGTTGAAGAAGGAGCTCCGGCCAGGCCTGGATGCGATCACCCGATGGCTGGGGGCATCGCCCGCGGAAGATGTTCAGTCAGATAAGCCAGCCACGCGAGTTCGTACGGCTGGGTCAAGCAAGTCAGCCACCGCTCCATCCGCCAGGAAACCACAGCGCCGTGCCATCGACGGCTCCTTTGCTCGGTCTTCGTCGGTACCGCGCGGGCCTGCGCCGAAGCCCATCAGCCCGCTTCCAGAGCCCTTGTCTGAGGCAACGGAAGATCCAGTGAATTTTCAGAATGCCCTGGTCTATCACATGCGCCGGTTCGGTGACACCTATTGGCAGCTCTACCGCGCTGTTGTTCGTCTCAACGAGACCTTCGACAATAAGACACTCTTGTCTTGGATCCAGGGCGAGCGTGTGCCCTGATCTGTCGCCAGCTTCGATATCCTCCGCCGCATCGAGCAGCGCTACCGATTGCCAGGTGGCTATTTCAAAGACAAGCTGCCGCATCAGGCGCGCTCGCTTTACGGTCATGATCTCGGCGATATCAGCCCCGCTGAGCGGCGCAGGATCTCCTTGCATCTGCCGGATGACTTCAGCAGCCTGCCCTTTACCAAGCGTGAAGAGATCCTCGATTGGGTGCGGCGGGTGATCATCTCCGGCTCGACAGAGTATCGTCGGTACCAGGCGGCGGCTATCAAACAACGTTACGCCATCCGCTTTCCTGGCGTGACTTATGGTGGGGGCGCTCTTTCACCTCGATCCTTCGCCTCGGCGGCCGGCGCCCATCAGAACATCGCCCAGGAGCTAGAGGATCCGATCTGCTGTCTGGCGTTGTAGATGCACCGCCGAGGCTTGCTATGGAAATGGCTGATCTAATCCGCTTCAAGACCTCGACGCTGACGGCGATTGGTTTTCAACGAAATGGCGTCTGAGGGGAGGAAACGGCCTCTCAGAAGATCGAACACCTCGGCCTGATGTTCGGCGCACTAGCGGCCTCACCGAATGGTGCAGTAAGGGGCTGCGGCGTGCCAGTCAGCCAATTGAGCTTCGGCCTTCTCATCTTCCCCGGCGTTGGGGCTGGTATCTGCAGTGGCGCGAACAGCGCCGTGGCTTCTACACCAAGTGGGAAGAGGACATGCTCATGGTCGCGCAATCCCTCACCCGCACTGATGTAGGCTGGCTCCGACAGCATGAGACGCCTGGGCGGCCATCACCGCACTCGATCAGTCGCAATGAGCCGGGTTCAGTCGATGAGCTGGTTTCCGAGCAGGGAGTGCAGGCATTCGCGGGCACGGCTGACACGGCTTTTTAAGGTGCCGATCCGGCAGCCGCACATTTTGGCTGCATCCTCGTAGCTGGTTCCGGCGGCGACCAGCGTCAGCGCCCTGCGCCTGTCGTCGGACAGAAGCGTCAGCGCATGCTGCAGTTCGCGCTCGCGCAGCGCCCATTCCTGTGTCGGGGCGGTGGCGATCTGTTCCATTGCTGCGTCGATACCGGCCGGCTCGCGCTTCTGGCGGCGGTAATTGGTGCAGAAGGTGTTGCGCAAAATGGTGAAGAGCCAGGATTTGAGAGAAGTGCCGGGATGATAGAGATGAAGCGAGTTCAGTGCCTTCAGCAAGGTCTCCTGCACGAGATCGTCGATATCGTCGTCGCTGCGCAGGAACCGGCGGGCGAAGGCGCGCAGCGCCGGCGTCAGCTCGACGATCTCCGATTCTATCGCTGAGGTTTTTTTGCTGTGCGACACTGGACGTACGGAAGACAAGGACATTTTTTCTCTCCTGGGATGAGGAGGAAAGCTCCGCGCATCCTAATCGTTGCCGTACGATATCGGACAGATACCTGCTTTTGATCGCTAGGATCCCTGCGGCGACCGGGAACAACGGCTTTGCACAATCGTTCGGGTGATCGCCGGTCCCGGTGCTGCCGGACCAGCCTCTTCCTTGGCCGGATGAGATGGCGCCTCCGGCCACGGAGGCGTCACGCTTCCCTCACGGGAACATCCGGCGAAGGCGAGAGTTGTTTGTCGTCACGACAGCGCCATAGGAGGACTAAATGGCAACCGAGAAGACTTTGAACGACCTCTTTCTCGATACTCTCAAGGACATCTATTACGCCGAAAAGCAGATCCTGAAGGCGCTGCCGAAGATGGCCCGCGCCGCGCAATCGGAAGAAGGCAAGGCCGGCTTCCTGCAGCATCGCGACGAGACCCAGGCTCAGGTCGAGCGCCTCGAGCAGGTCTTCGAAATGATCGGCAAGCCGGCGCGCGGCAAGACCTGCGAAGCCATCCAGGGCATCATCGCCGAAGCCGAGGAAATCATGGACGAGTTCAAGGGCACCGTCGCCCTCGACGCCGGCCTGATTTCATCAGCGCAGGCCGTCGAGCATTACGAGATCGCCCGCTACGGCACGCTGATCGCCTGGGCCAAGCAGCTCGGCCTCAAGGACGCCGTCCCGCTGCTGCAGGCAACGCTCGCCGAGGAAGAAGCAACCGACAAAAAGCTCACGCAGATCGCGGAGTCCTCCGCCAACGTCAAGGGCAAGGGCAAGGCGGCCTAACCTGCCTGCCCCCAGCATCGGCCGCCCTATGGCGGCCGTGCTTTTTTCTGGGTTCGCGGGGCTCTGAGTTTGCCTACCGCGTCGGCAGAGCCAGCTGAAGAGGCTGCAGCGGCAGGCCGAGATAGGTCTGGCTGAGGCGATCGAGATCGCCGTTCAACTGGCTGTAATAGATGAAGCTGTTCACCCAGGCGAGAAAATTCAGCTCTCCCATCCGCACCGCCATGTGTGCCGGCGAGGACCGGAGCGCGATCAGCAGCTCCATTTCCTTGTCCGGGTTCTGCTTCTTCAGCGCCGCGACGGTCGTCGTGCTCGACGTCAGCAGATCGGTCTGGCCGGAGAGGAAGGCCGTTGCGGAGGTGGAGTCGGATTCGAATTGCTTCACCTGGGCGCTTGGATTTCTCGACAGGATCGCTTGCGTCGCAGCGGCTCCCCGCGTCGCGGAAACCGTGTAGGCGTTCAGATCGTCGAGCGTGGAAACAGGCAGGCTCTTGGGTCCGAACACGCCGAGCACCGTGTTCACATAGGGCGCGGAATAGAGAACCTGCTTGGCGCGCTCCGGCGTGATGCCAAGGTTGGAGATGACGAGGTCCGCTTTGTCGGTGACGAGAACGGCGACGCGATTGGCCGATGGCACCCCGACCGTTTCGAGCTTGACGTTCAAGGCCTTGGCGACCATTTCCGCCATTTCGATATCGAAGCCGACCGGCTTGCCGTCGGCGCCGACAGATCCGAAGGGAGGGCTGTCCAGCGACACGGCGACGCGGATGATGCCGTTCGACAGAATGTCCTGAAGCCTGTCGGCCCAGGCGTTCGTCGCGGCACCCGCAACGCCGATGACGATGGCGAGGGCTTTGATCAGTTTCTTTTTCATGAGGTTCCCCTTTTCTTGGTGATTAATGGAGGACGGCGCTGAGGAAGGAGCTCAGCTCCGCTGTCTTCGGACCGGAAAGAACGGCTTTCGCCGGGCCGTCCTCCCACACCTTGCCTTTGTGCATGAACACGACCCTGGTGCCGAAACGTTTGGCAAAGCCTATTTCGTGGGTGACGAGGATCATCGTCATGCCTGCCGCCGCCACGTCCTCGAGGACTTTCAGGACCTCGCCGGTCAGTTCGGGATCGAGCGCGGAAGTGACCTCGTCGAACAGCATTACCTTGGGCTTCATCGCCAGCGATCTCGCGATCGCCACGCGCTGCTGCTGCCCGCCGGAAAGCTGGCGCGGCAAATGATCGAGTTTGTCTTCGAGGCCGACCCGCCGCAGAGTCTCCTCGGCGAGGGCGCGCAGCTCATCTTTGGGAAGGCCCTGCACGAGCTTCGGCGCCAGGGTGATGTTTTGCCCCACCGTCAGGTGCGGAAACAGATTGTAGCTCTGGAAAACCATGCCGACCTGCTGGCGCAGCTTCCTGAGATCCGTCTTCGGGTCGTTCACTGTGATCCCGTCGACGACGACCGAGCCGTTCTGGATCGCTTCCAGGCCGTTGATACAGCGCAACATCGTGCTCTTGCCCGAGCCGGACCGCCCGAGGACGGACACGATTTCGCCGGGCTGGATATCAAGGGAGACGTCGTGCAGCACCGTCAGCGGCCCGAACCGCTTCTCGACGTTTTTCAGTTCAACGATTGACATCAAGCTTCCTTTCCAGACCGCGGCTCCACGTGGTGAGCGGGTAGCAAATGACGAAGTAGATCGCTGCGACGATCGAATAGGCGAGCAGTGGCTTGTAGGTCGCAGCGGAGAGGAATTGACCGCTCTGGGTCAGTTCGTAGACGCCGATGGTCGATGCGAGCGACGTGTTCTTGAGCAGTTGGACGGCAAAGCCGATCGTCGGCGGGATCGCGATCCGAATGGACTGGGGCAGGATCACCCGCGTGAACTGGTGAAACATGCCGAGCCCGAGCGAGGATGCCGCTTCCCATTGCGTGACGGAGACCGATCGCAGGGCGCCGTACCAGGTCTCCCCGAGAAACGCGCCGCCGTAGATCGAAAAGCCGATCGAGACGGCGAGCCAGGCGGGGATGTTGAAGCCCAGCGTGGCGAGCCCGAAGAACAGAAGGAACAGCCAGACCAGGAGAGGCGTGCCTTGCACGATTTGCACATAGACGATCGCGAGCCACCGGACCGGCGGGATGCGGGAAAGGCGGAGTGCGGCGATCGGGAGCCCCAGCAGGGATGATCCGGCGAATGCCACCAGGGAAAGGAGAAGGGTCGTTCCGGCGGCTTCGACGATCGTCAGCAGATCGAGCAGTTGGATGTCGCGGATCATTCGTCCCCTCCAAAGTACAGCAGGTAGATGGTGGCGAAACCGACCCTGAAGAGAAGGGCGAGTGCCAGATAGAGCGCGCCGATGAGCAGGTAGATCTCGAAGTCGCGATAGGTCATCGCCTGGACGATCGAGCCCATGTGGAACAGGTCGGAGACCGCGATTTGCGACACCACCGAGGTCGACAGCATGAAGAAGATGAACTGGCTGGCGAGCGCCGGGAACATGTCCTTGATGGCGGGCACGAGGACGACGTACCGGAACACCTGGTAGCCCGACAGGCCAAGGCATGCGCCCGCTTCCTTCTGGGATTGCGGAACGGCCTCGATGCCGGCACGGATGATCTCGGCGAGATATGCCCCGAGATAGATGACGAAGCAGATCATCGCCGCATAGAGCCCGGGGATGCGGATGCCGAGGCTCGGCAGTCCGAAATAGACGGTGAAGAGCTGAACCAGAAGCGGCGTGTTCCTGATGACCTCGATATAGACGGTGACTGTCCTTGCCGCCCATCCGGGCCCATAGACGCGCGTTACGGCAACGGCGATGCCGAGCAGCAGCCCGCCGCCAAGCGCAATGCCGGACAGGCCCAAGGTGAGCAGCAGCCCATCCAGGAACAGGTTCCAGGCAGAAAGCACATCCCGAAATTGAAGTTGATACATGGTAAGACCTGCCGACTTCGGTTTGTGGTGCATCGGCGCGCGGGGCTGGCCGGCGCGCCGATGCCGGCGATTACAGCGGAAAAACTTCCACCCGGCGAAACTCGACGCGCTGCTCCGTCACCTGCAGCGCGACCTTGCCGTGATCGGTCGTGCAATCGTAGCCGTCGTTGACGAGGACGCCGTTCAGCCAGATGCGCAGGGCGCGTCCCTTGCACTCGAACGCCATCCTGTTCCATTCGCCGAGCGGAGCTTCGGCGTCGACGATCTTGACGATGTGGCGGCCATCCTGATCGCCGCCGCCGGGCTTTTGGCCGTTTTCCAGCGGCCGCCGTTCGGGATTGTCACAGAGGATGTTGTCGATGATGCAGTAGATATCGCCTGCATCATGATGCCGGATTTTCACGTCGAGCGATTGCGGGAAAATATTCTTCGATTTCGTCCGAAGCATGCGAAGCTTCGAGACATGGACGAGAATGCTGCCGCCACCGCCCTCCCCGGACAATCGGTAGTCCACTTCGAGGCGGTAGTTCCGAAACGCTTTTTCCGAAACCAGATGTCCCACCGCCTTGCCGGGAGTGACGATGACGCCATCGGTGACTTCGACGATATCGGGCGACGACGGGTCTTCGTCACGCGCCGGAATATCCGAGAACCATCCGGAAAGATCCTTGCCGTTGAAGAGCACGATTTTTTCAGTCGGCTCGACGATTTCAAGGGTGGAAATATCGGCTGAATTGCTCATCTGACCCTCCCCGCCTCACGTCACGATCAACTTGGAAAGCGTGTTGTAGCCGAGCCGCAGGCCGGCGCGCTCCTGGCTGTAATTGCTGACCACGTCGGCCTCCGACCTGATCGAGTGGATCGTCTGCATGCTCGCGAAGACGTCATCCTCATGCTCGATGTCGAGATTGCCCTGGTAGCCCGAGACGATGACGGCGCTGATGAACTTCGGCCAGTCGACCTCGCCCCAGCCCGGCGCGCGCGCGCGCCACCAGCGGCGGTCGAGGCCCTTTTTCGGCGCGAAGGAGCGCCCGAGAATCCCGCTCCGGGCAAGGATCTTCCCATCGATCTCCATGTCCTTGGCGTGAACATGGAATACCTTGCTGGCATAATCCTTGATCGCCTGGCAGTAATCGATGCCCTGCCAGACGAGATGCGACGGATCGAATTCGAGGCCGAGGCGGTCGGAGGGAACGACGTCGAAGATCACGTCCCAGATTTCCGGGCTGTAGGCGATGTTGTTGCCCTTCATCGTCACGACGTTGATCATCGGGCAATTTTCGAGGGCGATCTTCACGTTCGATTTTTCGGCGAGATCGCAATACCGGGAGAAAAGCTCCTTAAAAGCGGGGATGTTCTCCTCGACATTGAGCCGCGGGTCCTGGCCGGCAAAGGTCGCCACCACCTCGACGCCGAGGCGAGAGGCGAGGTTCATGACCTTGGGCAGGTAAGCTTGCGCCGCCTCGCGTTCATGTTCGTCGGGATGCAGGTAGTTGGGATAATATCCCAGAGCCGAGATCTGGATGTTCTTGCTGTCGAGATCCCTGCGGATTTCCGCGAGCTCGGCGTCGGTCGTCGTGTTGGCGTCGAGGGCCGAACCCGGCCAGGCGGAGAGCTGCAGACTGGTGAAGCCGACCTCATGGGCGAACTCGGCGGTTTCCTTGGAATAGTTCGTGTAAAAACCGATTCTCACGGGAGTTGATCCTCTGGTTCGATGTCTTGGTGGAAAACGAAAACGCTGCAGCTGTTTCCATGCGAAAGACCATCGCGCCGAACGTGAGCCCCGGGGAGGTGCAAAAAACGCTAACCGGAATGCACGAAATGCACCACACTGCGAAAAATGCACATGATAGTTTTCGTCACCGCCTCCTTACGAAACCGTGGGTTCGATGCCTCGTAATCTGCCACCGCTCACCGCCTTGCGGGCCTTCGATGCCGTCGCCCGGCTCGGCAGTCTCCGCTCGGCCGCGGAAGATCTGTCGATCCACCACACCGTGGTGGGGCGCCATGTCCGCAAGCTCGAGAATTGGCTCGGGGTCAAGCTGCTCGACAGCAACTTTGCCGAGACGCGTTTGACCGATGCGGGAAAGGAGTACCACGAGCGTATCGCCGTGGCATTCGACCATATAGACGACGCGACATTCATGCTTCGCCCGTCGGGCCGCCAGCAGCTGAAGGTGTGGTGCGGGCCGGGCCTCAACAAATCGTGGCTAATGCCGCGGATCGAAGAGATCAACCGCGCCGCCCGGGTCGATGTCGTGCTGTTGCGGGCAACCGATCATCTTCCGGATTTCCGGCGCTTCGAAGCCGATGTCGCCGTTCACTACGGGCGGGAGTACATCGCCTACAGCAACTCCGTCGAACTCTATCGGCCAAGGCATATCGCCGTCGCCAGCCGCGACTTCCTGGAACGCCATCCGGTGGCGGAGCCGCGCGACCTGCTCTCGGTTCCCCTGCTTCACGAGCAGACCACCGACGCTTGGGTGAGATGGCTGCACGCCAATGGCGTCAAGGCTCCTTCGACGCTCGGCGGCCAGAAGCTGGGCTATGCGCATATCGTCATCGAGGCCGCGGCGATCGGCCAGGGCGTGGCGCTTGCCAACGAAATCCTGGTCGCGCCCGAAATCGGTCAGGGCCGGCTGGTGGAAGCGGTTGCAACGGAAACCTACCTGGACTCCTATTATTTCTATGCCTCCAAGAGCCGGTGGAACGAGCCTGCCATCGCGCGACTTCGCCAGTATCTCGTCGATAATCTCGGCGCCTGACGGTCGCCTCATCGATCTCACGCCTCGATGCTCCGCCGGGCGCGCAGGCGCTCCCGATGGAAGTTATAAAGATTGGCGGCGATGACGATCAGCGCTCCGGCCAGCACATTGGCTTTCACAGGGTCGTCGAATATCGCGACGCCGTAGGCAAGCGCCCAGACGAGCATCGTATATTGCAGGGGCGCGATTACCGACGCAGGCGCCCGGCGGAGGGCTTCGAGCGAGACGAATTGTGCAACGCCCATGAAAAAGCCGGAGCCGGCGGCAATGAGCAGGGCCTTGCCGCTCAGAGGCTGCCATTGGATGAGCGCGCCCGGCAAACCGACGAGCAGGATTCCGGCCAGCACGGCTGCGACCATGCTGACCCGGTCTTCTTCTTTGCCGATTTTCCGCATGATCAGGACGACGGCCGCGCTCGCCAAGACGCTGCCGAAGGCCGACAAGTGCGCCAGGCTGAAATGAGTGGCGACCGGATCGATCATCACGAGAATCCCGAGGAAGCCGGCGACGATGACGGCGATCCTGTGCATTCCGACGGTTTCCCCGAGAACGGGAATGGAAGCGAGCGTCACGACGATCGGCGTGCAGAAAACGATCGCGTAGACCTCCGCCAGGGGAAGCGCCGAGAAGGCGTAGAAGCCGCAAAGCGTATTGACGCCCGCGAGCAGGCCACGAATGGCGACCAGCGAGCGATTTCTGATACGGGTGCTGAAGCCGCCGCGCCTGAATACCACAAGCATGAACGGTATGAACGCGAAGGCCACCTGAAGCAGGACAACCTGGAAAACCGGGACCTCCCGCGTCAAGGCCTTTACGAGCATGTCGCTGGAACTGAAGAGAAAATAAGCCGCCAAAGACAGTGGGATCCCTGCCCATGCGGGAACATCGGCAAATCTCACGCCCATCCGTCCGGCCCTCAAACACGGCCAGTCTAATGGCCCGCCGAGAAAGCGCGCGAGAGGCAAAAAAAGCTTGTTCGAATGCAAAAACTGCACCGCGCGGGCAGCCCAAGCTTATCGTCTCGGAAACAGCAGTCCCGCGAGCCGGCAGCGAGCACCGCCGCCAAACCAGGAATTGCCCGGTATATCTTCTCGTTCAGACGATCGCCGCCGCTCCCGCGAGCATTCTGAGCAGCGTGGACTTGCCGCAGCCGGAGGGGCCGACGAGGGTGACGAATTCGCCGTCTTCGATATCGACGGAGACGCCGTGGATCACCGGAACGGCGCCATAACGCTTGCGGGCGTTGTCGATCGTAACCGCTGCCATGTTCGTTTCATCCTCCAGATCAAAGACCGAGCTGCCAGATTTCGGCGGCGATCACATTGCCCTCGGGCGCGGCGAGACGCGCGGCACTGACCCTCTGGAAGCCGGGCAGGCGCTTGGTTCCCGTCCAGCGGCCATCGTCGGCGAAGACCTCGATCGAGCCCGCATCGAGGAAGATCCGGATGGTCGAGGGGTGCGCGCCGGCGGCGATGTGGCGGGGCGATGGCTTGGTATTCGCCACCGAGAAGGGAATGCTCAGCCCGTCGTCGTTCAATTGAACCGCGACCGTCGCCTCGGGATGTTGGAGATCGAGGCGGAAGGCGCTGCCGGCCTGGCCGAGGGTGAGCAGGATCTCGACGGAGCCGTTGGCGAAATCGACGCTCCGGCCGTCGAGAAGGCCTCCGGCATCCAGCCGGCGCTGCCGCAGGCTTTCGACAGCGGCGACAGGCGGCGTGATCAGCGCACCGTCTCGCAATCCCAGCCGTCGCGGCAGTGTCATCGCGGTCGGCATGTCGATCTCTTTCGATATATCCGTCCAGTTCGCAAGCCAGGCAATGCCGATCGGGCCGGTCTCGTCGACGAAGGCCTGGAAGGCGTAGGCGTCGGTGCCGAAATCCAGTTCCTGTTCGAATTCTACCGAGAAGCTGCGGCCATCGAAACGGCCGACGGTCGCAAGCGTCATGTTGCGCCGGCCGGTCGCCGGATCGCGGCTGGTCAGCAGACCGAAGATCAAGGCCCAGCGTGTCGCCGGGTCGTTGGCGGGACCGTCGAGCGGCAGCATGCAGGGGCACTCCGCTGCCGTCATCCCGAAGCGGTTTTCGCGGTGGAGCGTGCCGAGGAAGGTCCATCCGGACGCTGCGGCCGGATCCGCGGTTTCGTAGAGCAGGATGACGCCGCCCTCGCGGTCGCGCGTGCCGAGCAGCATCTTCCATTTGCCGTCAGGCCCGTTGAAGACGTAAGGGTCGCGGAAGTCGGTCGTCAGGCCGAGCCCGGCGGGACGCGCCGGCAGGATCAGCTCCGCCGGCTCGACATGGACGAGATCGCGGCTGGTGGCCGTGAACTGAACCTGCTCCTCCGGTTCCCGGTTCTTCATATGCTCGGTGAAGAAGATGCGAAGGCCGGCTTGATCGGCGGGAAGAGCGATCGCCGAGCCGGAAAATGCCCCGCCCCGCCCGTCGGCCCGGGCGGCGAGTTCATCCGACGGGAAAAGAAAGATCGGGAGATGCGTCCAGCGAAGGTAGTCGTTCGAGACCGCATGACCCCAATGCATGTTGTTCCACCGGAGGCTATGGGGATAGTGCTGGTAGAAGAGGTGCGGCCTGCCGCCGAACCGCCCGAACCCGTTGGGATCGTTCATCCAGCCGAATGGCGGGCGGAAATGATAGCTGCCCGGCACTTCGGGCGTGGCATTGGCAGGGCGGACATGCAGCAGCCGGATGCCTTCTTCGAGGACGCGGGACTCAAGAAAGGCATAGAGGACCGAGACCTCGGTCGTCTTGGGATCGTAGGAGAAGACGGTTTCTCCGCCGCGTTCCAGCGTCAACGGCCGAAACGCGAATTCGTCGGGATTTGAGGTTTCGACAGCGCCGGCGGCGTCTCCATCGACATGGGCCGTCAGCCTTGCCGGGGCGGCGCCATCCGAGGCCCTGATCCATGCGTGGACTGTGGCGCCTGCGGGCAGGACGGCGCTGATCGTCTCCAGCCCCATTTCATCGGAGGGAGAAATCGCTTGGCTTGTCATCAATTCAACCTTTCACGGCAGAGCCGACAAAGGAGCTCACGAACCAGCGCTGGAAAGCGAGGTAGAGCCCCAGGATCGGGATCATCATCAAAACGGAGGCCGCCATCGCTCGATCCCAGTAGATGCTGTCCTGTCCGAAGAAGGTGGCGATGGCCACCGCGATCGGCCGGGCATAATCGGTCTGCGTCACGAGGATCGGCCAGAGATACTGGTTCCAGGTCTCGATGCCCATGAGGATCGAGACGGTGGCGAGCGCCGGCAGGCTGAGCGGCAGGAAGATCGAGCGATAGGCCCGGAAAAACGAAGCGCCGTCGATCTCGGCGGCCTCCAGCAGTTCCTTCGGCAGCTGCGCGAAGAACTGGTAGAACAGGAAGATGTAGAGCGGGCTTGCGACCCAGGGCACGATCTGCACCGCGAAGGTGTCGGACATGCCCGCCCTGGACACCATGATCACCAGCGGCATGATGATGCTTTCCTGCGGGATCACATAGAGCGCGATGACGATCGACAGGATGACGGCGCGGCCTCTGAGCGATCCCCAGGCCAGAACGAAGCCGGCCATCGAATTGACGATCAGGCCGGAGCAGACCGTCGTCGCCAGGATGATCAGCGAATTGATGAGGTAGCGCCCGAAGGCGAGCTCGCCGGAGAGATGGCCGACTTCGGCATAGTTGGACAGTGTCGGGTTCGACACCCAGAAGGCCCGGAAGCTGCCCATGTCGGCGAGAATCTGGAACCGGTCGTCCTTGAGGCTGGCGACGACCAGGAGCAGCAAGGGAGAGACGATCACCAATGCGATGATGAAGATGCTGACGGTCTGGACGGTGCGTAAAATCCTGGTGGCGGAACGGGGTCGCGCCGTGCTGGCCTGCGGGATCGAGAGAGCGAGATCAGACATCGAAGCGCCTCAGGAGCTGGCGCTGGATCAGCGCGATGACGAGAACGATCACGAACAGGATGACCGAAACGGCGGAGGCATAGCCCATCTTCTGCTCTTCGAAGCCGGCGCGGACCATGTAGTGCACGACAGTTTCGGTGCTGCTCTTCGGTCCGCCCTGCGTGAGGATGGCGACCTGGGTATAGAGCTTGAAGGCCTGGATGGTGGTGATGACAAGCACGAAGACGTGGGTCGGCCTGAGGCCGGGCATGGTCACGTGCCAGAAGCGGCGGAAGGCGTTGGCGCCGTCGATCTTGGCGGCGTCGTAGAGCTCGTCGGGAATGCCCTGGAGGCCGGCGAGGTAGACGATCATCTGGAAGCCGTAGGCCTGCCAGGCCGAGAGCAGGACGAGCGAGAACATCGCCCATTGCGGATCGCCGAGCCAATCGATCGGCTGGATCGCCCCGCCGGAGAGGAAGCCGAGGATCTGGTTGAACGGCCCGGTGGGATACTGGAACAGCGTGCCCCAGATGACGCAGACCACAACCATCGAGGTGATCGCCGGCAGGAAGAACATGCCGCGCAGCAGATTGCGAAACGGCAGCTTCTGATGCAGCAGCAGCGCCGTCGCGAAAGCGAGGCCGCACTGCGCCGGGATGATCCAGAAGGTGAAGCGCGAGACGTTCCAAAGGGCGGTCCAGAACAGATCGTCCTGAAAGATGCGGATGAAATTGTTGAACCAGACGAAGCGGACGGGCGTCGGCCGCGGCACCAGAGGCTGGTTGGTCATCGCCGTCCAGAAGGACAGGAGGAACGGCAGGATCAGGAAGAGGGTCAACAGGATGACGGCGGGTGCCAGCATGGCCGCTTCCTGCATCAGCCGTCCCTTGTCATGCCGGCGCGCCGGAGCCTTTCGGACGGATGTCGAAGATGTCGATTGTTGCATTGCCATTGGCTCCTCCTCTCCAGCCGGGATGCCGGTCTCGCCCTGTGATGTCTGAGGGAGACATCGCAGGGCGATCACGCCTATTGCGCTTCGCCGAACGGCGGGTAGCCGTCATTGTCCTCGATATCCTGGTCGATCTTCTCGGCAGCCGCTGTCAGCGCCTCCTTCGGATCGCCGCCATTGAAGGCCTCGTCGACGGCCTGCATGAAGGCGGAAGTGATCGTGGGATAGGCTGGATGCGGCGGGCGGGCGACGGCCGTCTTCGAGGCCTGTTCGAAAGCGATCGCCATCGGGCCGCCGGGAGCATAGAGCGGGGATTCGGCGGCGAAGCTCTTTAGGCCGGGATAGCCCGACTGGCTTGCGACGAAGGCCCTGTATTCCTTGTCCTTCAGCAGGAAGCTGATGAACTTGCCTGCGATCTCGGGATGGGCCGACGTCTTGGTGACCGCCCAGATCCAGGTGCCGTCAGGGCTCGCGCCCTTGGCGCCGAACTTCGGAAGCGGCAGCACGACGATATTGTCCTTCATGGTAGCGGCAGCCTCGGCATAGACCCAGTGTCCGCCGAGCGCCAGTGCTGCCGGATTGCCTTCGGCGAAGAACTGGTTGGTCCCGGCAGATTGCGGCACGACCCAGCCGTTCTTGACCCATTTCTGCATCATCGCAAGCGCATCGACGCAGGCGTCGCTATCCAGCGTGCCCTCGGATTTCCAGGCTTTGCGGTCGATGAGATCGCAGCCGGCCGATTGCAGGATCGGGCCATAGGCATAGGTGATCCATTCGGTCTTGATGCCGTAGCCGCGGAAAGTGTCGATCGGCCACTTGACGCCGTCGACTTTGGAAAGCTTCTCCAGGTAGGTTTCGAACTCCTCGCGGGTCCAGGCATCGTCGACGGATTTCGGGATGCGGGCGCCGATCGCTTCGAGATATTTCTTGTTGCCGTAAAGAACGACCGAGGAGTCGGTCAGGCCGATCGCGTAGAGGTCTTTGTCGATCGGGTATGTGCCCTGGGCGATGTTGGACTCCGTCATGTCGTCGACGACATCTTTGTCGATCAGCGGCTTGATGGGCTGAAGATAGCCCGACCAGACGTAATTGGCGAGGAACGGCGCATCGAGCTCCATCACGTCGGGCAGCTGCTTGGCCATGACGGCGGCGCTGAACTTCTCGTTATAGGCATCGTGCGGCGCATAGATGAACTGCACATCGACATCGGGATTGGCGGCCTCGAAGCGTTCGGCGACCTTGCCGTAGGCGGCGACGAAGCCGGGATCGCCCTGGTGCATGACCTGGATGACGGTTTTCTCGGCGGCTTGCGCCCCTATGGCCGATAGCGCCGAGGACAGGACCAGAGACCAAAGTAAACGTTTACCCATTAGAATTCCTCCTCCATTTGAATGGGCCTATTTCAATTTATACGGATGCCCGCTCCACCAGCTGGAACGGCAGTTTCTGCACCCCGACCGGGATCCGGTCTTCGGCAAGCAGGATTTGCGCGGCCTGGCGGCCCATGGCGCGATGGGGAAGCGCCATGGTGGTCAGCGGCGGGTCGAGCCGCGAGGCGATCTCGACCTGGTTGTCGAAGCTCGCAACGGCGACGTCGTCGGGAATGGCGGCGCCCGCCCGGCGCAGCGCGGCATAGACCTCCATCGCCACGCGGTCATTGCCGCACAGGATGGCATCGGGACGCCGGGGGCCGCTCATCAGCTCCTGCACATGCGCGGCGACGAGGCTGTGGGCCCGGTCGCTGTAGATCGCTTTGCTGACGGCGGGCAGCACGATAGCGCCGGCTCCGTCGAGGCCGGCATGATCGAGCGCCTGCCGGAAACCGAGTTCGCGCAATTCGCCGGCGAGCAGCCCGGGCAGGTTGATGAAGGCGATCTTGCGCCGGCCGGCATCGATGAGATAGTTGGTGATCTCGATCGCCGCCCCCGTTTCATCGGGCACCAGCGAGGTGACGCGGTCATTGGCATCCCGGCAATTGATCATGACGCCGACCGCATCGGCAAATTCGGGTGGCAGGTCGACGCTCTTGTGATACATGGCGGCATAGGCGATCGCTCGCGGGCGAAAGCGCCGCATCTCGTCGAGGATCGAGGCGATGCTCCGGTGGCCGCCGAGCGTCATGGCGAAGACGGCCATGTCGGCGGCGCGCACGGCGCCGTCGAGCCCCCTGATGATCTCGGTGGCGAAAGGCGAGGTGATCAGATCGTCGGCGACGAGGCCCACGAGCGGCATCCAGCCCTGCCGCATGCTGCGCGCGGCGAAGTTAGTGACATAGCCGAGCTCCTCGGCAATCTCCTTGATCCGCTGCCGGGTTTCCTCCGACATGCGCGCCGAGCCGCCATGCAAGGCGCCCGAGACGGTCTTGACGGAAACGCCGGCGCGGGCGGCTATGTCGTTGAGGGAAGCTGTCACTGGGTTCGCTTTGGGTTATCGATTACCCATATCGGTACCAATCCCGTTCCGATGAGTCAAGCAGGGGAAAATCCCCTGCCCGGCTCAATCGATTTCCTCGGGAATGAAGCCGCCGGTCTGGCGTTTCCACAGCCGGGCAAACAGCCCGTCCCGCTCGACCAGTTCTTCCGGCCTGCCCTCTTCGACGATGCGGCCGTGATCGAGCACGACGATGCGGTCCATCCTGGCGATCGTCGAAAGGCGGTGGGCGATGGCGATCACCGTCTTTCCCTCCATCACGAGGTTCAGCCGCTCCTGAATGGCGGCTTCGGATTCGCTGTCCAGCGCCGAGGTCGCCTCGTCGAGCACCAGGATCGGCGCATCCTTCAGGAGCACGCGGGCAATCGCCACGCGCTGGCGCTGGCCGCCCGAGAGCTTGATGCCGCGATCGCCGACGAAGGCGTCGTAACCCTTGCGGCCCTCGCTGTCGGTAAGATCGGCAATGAAGGCATCGGCGCTCGCCATCTTCGTCACCCTTTCGATTTCCTCCTGCGTCGCCCCCGGCCGGCCGTAGCGGATATTGTCGCCGACCGAACGGTGCAGCAGCGCGACATCCTGGGCGATCACGCCGATCGCGCGGCGCAGGCTCGCCTGGGTGACGGCGCGGATATCCTGCCCGTCGATCAGGATCGCGCCGTCCCTGATGTCGTAGAAGCGCAGCAGCAGGTTTGCGAGGGTGGTCTTGCCGGCCCCGGAAAGGCCGACGAGACCAACCTTCTCGCCGGGCCGCACCGTCAGCGACAGGGCGTCGATCACCGGCTTGCCCGACTTGTAGGCGAAGCCGACATTCTCGAAGCGGATCTCGCCCTGCGGCACGGCAAGCTCGGCCGCATCCGGCCGGTCGGTGATGGCAGGCGGCGTCGTCATGACCGGCATGGCATCCTTGATCGTGCCGATCGCCTGGAAGATCTGCTGGCCCATCTGCAGGAAGACGAAGATCTGCGACGACAGACGGTGGAGGATATAGACCGCGCCGACAAACTCGCCGACCGTGAGGAAGCCTTTGACGAGGCCGGAAAAGCCGATCGCCAGCATGCTCAGCCACAGCAGCGTGTTGAAGATGACGACGGTCACTTCCGACGAGCGGTAGATGCGCTGCTCGCTGTGCTGCGTCTGCACGGCCTTGCCGATGATGCGGCGGATCGCGCCCGCCTCGCTGTCTTCGGCGGCAAACTGCTTGATCATCTGCATGTTGGTATAGAGATCGGTGATCGCGCCGGCGACCAGGCTGCGCTGCTTGGCGGTGCGGCGCGAACGCTCGACGAAAACAGGCACGATTCTCGCGGTGAATGCGATGTTGAGCGCGATCCAGACGACGACGGGCACGGCAAGCTGCCAGGCGAGCGCGCTGAGCAGGATGACGGAGCCGACCAGCTGCATCAGGAAGCGCGGGATGGACTGGAAGCCGGCGAGGATCTGCTGCTGGACGGCGGAGGAGACCTGCTGCAGCCGCGAGGAAACCTGCCCGGCATAGAGATCGTGGAAGAAGGCGAGATCCTGCCGCTCCACCGCCTTGTGGCCCTGCCACTGGATGGCGGCCGGCATGGCGATGCCAAGCGTATGCGAGTTCAGCGTGTTGAGCATGAACGAAACGATCGGCATCACCGGAAAGATCAGCAAGCCGAGGACGGCAAGCAGCCGCCACTCCTCATGCAGGAAGACGGCGGCACCCTGCTGCGTCACGCCATCGACGATGACCGAAAGCCCCCAGACGATCGCCAGGTTGATCGCCTCGAACAGCATGGAGCAAAGCGCCAGCGCAATCAGCACGCCGCGAAACATCGAGATGAAATGCAGCAGCACCCTCACCGGCCCCTTCGACGGCAGCGGCCGATAGGGAATGTCGAGCGGCCGGATCAGCGTTTCGAAGGGACGATAGATCGCATCTGAGATCGACATGGGCCGCTCGTGGTTCGAATATCGGAGGGAGGGCGAGACGCTTTTGAGTCTACGCGGACCGAGATGGGATCATCTTCCGGCTGCAATCTCAACTAGAATTTTTGTGAATGTTTGGGAGAGGGAATGTGGAAAAGGGGAAGCGTAACGGGGGACGGCGACGTTGCGGCATGTCCCCTTCTACCCATCGGGGAGAAGGTGCCGGCAGGCGGATGAGGGGGCCAGCGGCGATGGGCGCGAGTGCGCTGAGCGCAAATCAAATGCAATGAATGACGTGCCGTATGGCCCCCTCATCCGACCTTCGGGCCACCTTTACCTGGGTTGAGCCGCGGGTCTCAACCCGTCCTTCGGCCCCCCGCCGGGGAGAAGAGCGATCAAGACGCACCCTCGTGTTCAACAAGACGCCTGCATGAACGGCGAGACTGCTCGGTAAATATCTTGGGCGGGGGCAGCGGCCGAACAGCAGGCCGAACCCCGCCGAAGCGGGGTTCTTGGGTTAGGGGAAGCCGATCAGTTGTTATGCGCTGCGCAGGCCTCGTCCATCGGCGTGGCGTTGCTCGTGCCGCCCTGGGTCTGCAGATTGTCGGAATTGTTGACCGGGTTCGGGCACTTGGTCTTGTCCATCTTCATCGTGCCGCCGGTGGTGGAATTCGTCATCGTGGAATCCGTTTCCATCGGCTTCTTGGCCTTGGTGTCTGTGGTGGCGCCGCCGCCCTGATCGGCCTGGTTCTTGTCGATCGTGGCGCCGGCCGGCGCCGGGTTGGACTGGGCGAAGGCTGATGTGGCCATGCCGAGAGCGAAAAGCGAAGCTGCTACGAGTTTCATACGCATCCTGATGTCCTCCTTGGGATCTTTGCGTGGTTGGCCCTTCCACAACCTCGACGGCAGATCATTGTTCCGGCGCGGCCGCTGACAAAACAAGGGAACGGGAGGAGGGACGCCAGGAGGCGCAGCTGCTTTGTGGTCACTGCATCTTTAGATTGTATAAAATAAGTGATTACTACCATGTAATGCTTAATACTGACATGTCGTGTCACCGGGCGCTGCTAGGTCCGTCTCAGCCAAACATCACCAACGAAAGGATATGACCATGGCTGAACAGAACGGACGCGCCGCCGCGATTGCCTGCACCTATGTCGAAGCGATTGCCCGCAAGGACATCGATGCCATTCTCGAAATTGCGGCTGACGACGTCGCCTGCGCATCGCCGATCGGCAAACTGAGCGGCGTGCAGGCGTTTCGCGGTTTCCACGAGGGGTTCGCGCGCATGATAAAAAGGCTGACCATTCTCGCGGTCTATGGCGGAAATGATCAGGCTGTTGTCATCTACGAAGCCGATACCCATCCTGTTGCGAACGCGCTGACCGTGGAACTGCTCACGATCGCCGGCGGGAAGATCGCTTCGACCGACGTGATCTACGATTCCGCGCCGTTCGCCGAATACATGGCGGCGGTCAGGCCGCACTGAACGGCTGCGCCCGGGAGTTTTGTCAAATGATCACCAGCATCGCAGCGGCGCAAACTTCGCGCCTCGGAATCGTCGCGCCCATTCCAGGCGGAAGCAGCCTGCCATGAAGAGGATCCAATATCATCGATATGGTGGCCCCGAAGTGATGAAGCTCGAAAAGTGCGAGCTTCGCAGCCCCGGCAAGGGTGAGGTCGTCGTGAAGGTCGTCTTTGCGGCGATCAATCCGATCGACTGGAAGGTTCGCAGCGGCCATCTGAAAATGGTGACGGGAAAGAATTTCCCGCGTGCCATGGGCAGCGATTTTTCCGGAACGGTGATGTCGGTGGGACCCGGCGTAACTCGCTTCAAAACGGGCGATGCCGTGTTCGGCATGGCTCATATCAGGGACGGCGGAGCACTCGGCGAAGCTGTGATCGCACCGGAAGCATTTCTTGCCAGGAAGCCCGGGGTCGTCTCCTTTGAAGACGCGGCCTGCCTGGCAACGCCGGGAGTGACGGCATGGAACGGGCTCATCGACAAGGCGAAGCTCGCGGCGGGCAAACATGTGTTCGTCAACGGCTGTGCCGGCGCTGTCGGAGACGCGGCCGTTCAACTCGCGCAGATGTGCGGGGCGACGGTTTCGGGAAGCTGTAGCGATGCCTCCATCCCGCGTGCCCGTGAGCGCGGCGTCCATCCGCTTTTCGACTATCGGACCACCGATCTGTCGAGGCTCGCCGGGCGCTTCGACGTCGTTTACGACACGGCGGGCACCATGAAGGTCAAGATCGGCCTCGGCCTGCTGGGCGCCGGCGGTGTGTTTCTCGACATCGATCCGACGCCCGGCAAATTTTTGCGGGCGATCTTCGAGCGCAGGCTAAAACCCATCATCTGTTCTGCACGGGCGGACATTCTGGACGGGCTTGCCCGGGCTGCCGGCGCCGGCAGGCTACGGCTGCCGATCTCCGAGATCGTACAGCTCGGCGATGCGATCGAGGTGGTGACGGCTCTGGAAGGCGGCCGCAAAAGCAACGGAAAGGTTTTGATCCGTATGGATTGAGCTGGACCGGCACCCGGCAGGCGGCGCAGAATCCATGCTAGGATGGCGGCATGTCCCAAAGCCAGAGATTGTTCGATATCCTGCAGATTCTCCGCCGCCATCGCCAGGCGGTTTCCGGGACGTTTCTCGCGCAGGAAACCGGCGTTTCCCTGCGGACGATCTATCGGGATATCTCGCTTCTGCAATCCATCGGCGCCGATATCGAAGGCGAACCCGGCTACGGTTATGTGCTGAAGCCGGGTTTCATGCTGCCGCCTCTGATGTTCTCCGAAGCGGAAATGAAAGCGATCACGCTCGGCGTGCAATGGGTCACGCGCCAGACGGACGAGGAGCTGAGTGCGGCGGCGCAGGACGCGCTTTCCAAGATCGAGGCCGTGCTGCCGCCGGAGCTGCGTCCCCGGCTGATCGACAATGATTTCCACATAGGCTTCTCTTCGCTGCCCGCGCCGGCAATCGATCTCAGGGTCCTCCGTCAGGCCATGCAGCAGCAGATGAAGCTCAGGATCGTCTACAGAGATGCGCGAGACGCCGACAGTGACCGCGTGATATGGCCGATTGCCGTCGCCTTCTTCGATTCCAGGCGGATCATCGCCGGCTGGTGCGAGTTGCGGCAAGATTTCCGCATGTTCCGCGCCGATCGCATCCTCGAGGCAGCGCTGCTGGCCGATCGCTATCCCGGCAAGAGGCGGGACCTGGTCAAGCAATGGCGGGCGCAGGTGCAGGAAGCGCGCGACGCGATGACCGGCGAGACTATCTGACTTCAGCGCGTGGGCGATTACTTCGCGTAAAGCGCGCGCGAGCGCTCGAGATGCTTGAGGAGCGCCGTTTCCGAGCCGTCGACGTCGTTGGCTTCGAGGCGGTCGACGATTTCGTCGTGTTCGGCCAGCGTGAACTTTTCCTTGCCGGTCCAGATCAGCATTTCGGTATGATATTCCTTCAGCCAGGCGAGCATCGCCTCGCTGACGGCGACATAGATCGGGTTGCCGGAGATCTGGGCGATGCGGGTGTGGAATTCCATATCGGCATCGATGAATTCTTCGGCCCGCCCGAGCGAGGCGCGCTGGCGCTCGATGATGTCCCTGAGATCGCCGATATCGGTTGCCGAGGCGCGCTGCGCGGCCTCGCGGGCCATGCCGCGCTCGAAGAAGATGCGGGCGCTCTTCAGATGTTCGAGCGAGTCGGCCGATTGCGACAGCATGATCTTGGCGGTGAGATCGACCTGGCGGAAGATCGATTTTGCCGTGAGCCGCAGCACCTTCGCGCGCTCGCCGTGCGAGATGCTGACGAGACCCTTGTTGGCGAGCGATTGCATGGCTTCGCGGATCGCCGGCCGGCCGACGCCGAAGCGTTCCATCAGCACCCGCTCGGAGGGCATTTCGTCGCCGGGCTGAAGCTCGCCTGAGGTGATCATCCGCTCGAGTCGATCAAACACTTCGTCGGAGAGTTTCCGGCGGACGATTTGTTCGATGGGCTGGGTCATGAGATCTCGCTGGCTCAAAATGCTTCCTCCTAACAGTTTTCCGCGCCGAGAACAAAGCTCGCGGCTGAAAATTTGCGCCGCCGAAGATTCCGCTTTTCAACAGTTGGAATACTCATTATACCAGATCACGAGTTGACGCCATGACAATCTCCATGGCGAGAGGAGCAGCCGTCCGTTTCATGATGATAACCCTGACCTACCGCATCGAAACGCCCGGCAGCGTCGAGGCGATGGCGGACAAGATCGCCAGCGACCAGTCGACCGGAACTTTCGTGCCGGTTCCCGGCGAAACGGAGGAGCTGAAATCGCGCGTCGCCGCCCGGGTGCTGGCGATCCGCCCGCTCGAGGATGCGCGCCATCCGACCTGGCCCGAGGCATCGCCCGGCACGTTGCTGCGCCGCGCCGATGTCGACATCGCCTTTCCGCTGGAGGCGATCGGCACCGATCTCTCGGCGCTGATGACCATCGCGATCGGCGGCGTCTATTCGATCAAGGGCATGACCGGCATCCGCAT
This sequence comes from Rhizobium sp. R634, assembly GCF_002211305.1. Taxonomy (GTDB): domain Bacteria; phylum Pseudomonadota; class Alphaproteobacteria; order Rhizobiales; family Rhizobiaceae; genus Rhizobium. The sequence goes on from NZ_LOKW01000001.1 coordinate 773,283, forward strand.
CGTCGACATGAAGCTGCCCGAGGCTTTCAAGAGTGCCCATCCCGGGCCGCAATTCGGCATAGCGGGCAGCCGCCGCCTCACCGGCGTCGAGGGCCGCCCGATCATCGGCACCATCGTCAAGCCGGCGCTGGGGCTGAGGCCGCACGAGACGGCGGAACTCGTCGGCGAATTGATTGCGTCGGGCGTCGACTTCATCAAGGACGACGAGAAGCTGATGAGCCCGGCCTATTCGCCGCTCAAGGAGCGCGTCGCCGCGATCATGCCGCGCATTCTCGACCACGAGCAGAAGACCGGCAAGAAGGTCATGTATGCCTTCGGCATCTCGCATGCCGATCCTGACGAGATGATGCGCAACCACGATATCGTCGCTGCGGCCGGCGGCAATTGCGCCGTCGTCAACATCAATTCGATCGGCTTCGGCGGCATGAGCTTCCTGCGCAAGCGCTCCAGCCTGGTGCTGCATGCGCATCGCAACGGCTGGGACGTGCTGACGCGCGATCCGGGCGCCGGCATGGATTTCAAGGTCTATCAGCAGTTCTGGCGGCTGCTCGGGGTCGATCAGTTCCAGATCAACGGCATCCGGGTCAAATATTGGGAGCCGGACGACAGCTTCGTCTCCTCGTTCGAGGCCGTCAGCACGCCGCTCTTCGACGCAGCCGATTGCCCGCTTCCGGTCGCGGGCTCCGGCCAGTGGGGCGGGCAGGCGCCGGAAACCTATCAGCGCACCGGCCGCACCGTCGATCTTCTCTATCTCTGCGGCGGCGGCATCGTCAGCCATCCCGGCGGCCCAGCGGCCGGGGTGCGCGCCGTGCAGCAGGCGTGGCAGGCGGCGGTCGCCAGCATTCCGCTGGAGGTCTATGCCAAGGACCATCCGGAGCTTGCCGCCTCGATCGCCAAATTCAGCGACGGCAAGGGCGCGTGACGGCGATGGATGGACTTCTCGTCAGCTATTACGGGGATGATTTCACCGGCTCCACCGATGTCATGGAGGCGCTCGCCTCGAACGGTGTCGAGACCGTGCTTTTCCTCGACCTTCCCAAGCCGGAGCTCCTTGCCCGTTTCAGCCACTGCCGCGCGATCGGCATTGCCGGAACGAGCCGCAGCGAGACGCCGGCATGGATGGAGGAGCACCTGGCGCCGGCTTTCGACTGGCTGAAATCGCTTGGCGCCGCCATCTGCCATTACAAGGTCTGCTCGACCTTCGATTCCAGCCCCGGCATCGGCAATATCGGCAAGGCGATCGAGATCGGCCGCACGAGTTTCGGGCAATCGATCGTGCCCGTCATCGTCGGCGCGCCGCAATTGAAGCGCTATACCGCTTTCGGTAATCTCTTCGCCGCCTATCAGGGCCGCGTCTTCCGTATCGACCGCCACCCCGTGATGAGCCGCCATCCCGTCACGCCGATGGATGAGGCGGACCTTGCGCTGCACCTGTCGAAGCAGACTTCCCTCCCCGTGTTGCTTGCCGATCTCGTCGCGATCACCGCGGCCGATGCCGACCGGCGGATCGACGATCTGGCGTCGCATGCGGACGGCATTCTGCTTCTCGACGTCGATTCCGAGGCGACGCAGGCGGCAGCCGGCCGGCAGATGCTGCGTGTCGCTGCCCGTTCGGGAAGCTTCGTCGCCGGCTCCTCGGGGGTCGAATACGCTCTGCTCAACGCCTGGCGGCAGGCCGGCGCGATTGGCGGGGGCAGCGCCGAATTTCCCGATATCGGCCCAGTCGAGCGGCTTGCAGTCGTCTCCGGCAGCGTCTCGCCGACGACCGAACGCCAGATCCGCACGGCCGTCGAAAACGGCTTCGAAAGCATCGCACTCGATCCGCTCGCACTGGTCTCGAATGGCGAGGCTGCGGTGGATGCGGCGGTGCAGGCGGGCATCGGCAAGCTGAAGGAAGGCAGGAGCGTCATCCTCTATACGGCGCTCGGCCCATCCGCCGACCGCGGCGCCGATATCGACCGGCTTCCGGGCGCCCGGCATCGGCTCGGCAGCGCCCTCGGCACGATCCTGCGCAGGCTCATCGAGCAGGAAGGGCTGTCGCGGGCGGTCGTCGCCGGCGGCGACACGTCGAGCCATGCGCTGCGGCAATTGAAGATCGATGCGCTGACGACACTGCTGCCGCTGCCCCAGACGCCGGGCTCGCCGCTCTGCCTCGCCCATGGCGACTATGCGCCGACCAACGGTCTGCAGATCGCGCTGAAAGGCGGGCAGGTCGGCACGGATGGCTATTTCGCGCAGATCCGCGACGGGAGGAAGAACTGAGATGGTCGTCTGGGTCGGCACCAGCTTCAAGATGAACAAGACGCTTGAGGAAGCGCTCGCCTTCGCGCGCCGCCTCGCCGATGCGGATCTTGAACGCGATCCCCGCGTACAGCGCTTCGTCATTCCCTCCTTCACCTCGGTGCGCGAGGTCAAGCGCGTGCTTTCCGAGACCTCGGTGAAGGTCGGCGCCCAGAATATGCATTGGGAGGATGCCGGCGCCTGGACCGGCGAAGTTTCGCCCCTGATGCTGAAGGATTGCCGGCTCGATCTCGTCGAGCTCGGCCATTCAGAACGGCGCGAACATTTCGGCGAGACCGACGAGACCGTCGGCCTCAAGGTTGCCGCCGCGATCCGCCACGGCCTGACGCCGCTGGTCTGCATCGGCGAGACCTTGGAGGAGCGCAACGAGGGCCGGGCCGACGCCGTGCTGCGGCGGCAGGTCGAGGCCGCCCTCCGGGGTGTCGACACCGAAGCCGGCGAGGCTCCGATCCTGCTTGCCTACGAACCGGTCTGGGCGATCGGCGTCAACGGCATTCCGGCGACGGCCGATTACGCCTCCGAGCGGCACGGCAAGATCGCTGAGGTGGCGAAATCCATTCTCGGCCGCCCGGTGCCGGTTCTCTACGGCGGCAGCGTCAATCCCGGCAATTGCGAGGAACTGATCGGCCAACCTGATATCGACGGCCTGTTCATCGGCCGCTCCGCCTGGTCCGTCGAAGGCTATCTCGACATTCTCGCCCGCGTCAGCGCGGCGATCGACCGCTCATCTCCACGCCAGACGGCGAGTGAAAGGAAACTGCCATGAAGATCGCAATTGGCGCCGACAGCGCCGGCAAACCGCTCCTGGATGTCATTGCCGCCCATCTCGCCGGCAAGGCGGATCTCGAAGTGCACGATCTCAGCCAATCCGGCTTCTATGCCGATCTCTCCCAGCGCCTGGCGCAGACGATCGTCGACGGCGAGCATGAGCGCGGCATCCTGTTCTGCGGCACCGGCATCGGCGTGTGCATCTCCGCCAACAAGGTGCCGGGCATTCGCGCCGCCCTCACCCACGACACCTATTCGGCCGAACGCGCGGTGAAATCCAACAACGCCCAGATCATCACCATGGGCGCGCGCGTCATCGGGCCGGAACTGGCGAAATCGATCGTGGACGTCTGGCTCGCCTCCGAATTCGACCCCCAAGGCCCATCGGCCGGCAACGTGCAGGCGATCGACCGGCTCGATGCGGAAAAACATGGGGCCTAAGCGCCTAAGTAATGATATGGTGATTGACTCATCATACCAGTATATGATCCTATCCAGAACTGAAAAGGTGAGGAAAACATGACCAAGATTGCTCTCTTCGGCGCCGGCGGCAAAATGGGATACCGGCTTGCCAAAAATCTCAAGGGCTCGCGCTTCGAAGTGCGCCATGTCGAGGTGAGCGATGCCGGCAAGGCCCGACTGAAGAACGATCTTGGCCTCGATTGCGTGCCTGTCGATGCCGCGCTCGACGGCGCCGACGTCGTCATCCTCGCCGTGCCGGATACGGCGATCGGCAAGGTCGCGGCCGGCATCGTCGACAAGCTTGCGCCCGGCACCATGGTGGTGGCGCTCGATGCCGCCGCGCCCTTCGCCGGCCATCTGCCGAAGCGCGACGACCTCACCTATTTCGTCACCCATCCCTGCCATCCGCCGATCTTCAACGACGAGACGGATATGCAGGCCAAGAAGGATCATTTCGGCGGCCTCTTCGCCAAGCAGCACATTGTCTCGGCGCTGATGCAGGGTCCCGAAAGCGCTTATGCGCTCGGCGAGGAAATCGCCAAGGTCATCTGGGCGCCGGTCATGCGTTCGCACCGGGTGACGGTCGATCAGCTCGCCATGCTCGAACCCGGCCTTTCCGAAACCGTCTGCGCCTCGCTGCTCGTCATCATGCGCCAGGCGATGGACGAATGCGTGGCCCGCGGCGTGCCGGCCGAAGCGGCCCGCGATTTCCTGCTCGGCCATATGAACGTGCTCGGCGCGGTCATCTTCAAGGAGGTCGACGGCGTCTTCTCGGATGCCTGCAACAAGGCGATCGAGTTCGGCATCCCGGCGCTGATGCGCGACGACTGGAAGAAAGTTTTCGAACCGCAGGAGATCGCCGAAAGCATCCGGCGCATCACCTGAACCGGCCCGGGGGAGGCAAATCCTCCCCCTGCTACCGCTCCGGAGACGGGGCACCGCTCCGGGGAGACGGAGCGTCATTCACAACAGGGAGGAAAGAATGAAACTGACACGCAGACTGACACTCGCAGCCTTCGCCAGCGCGCTGGCGCTCGGAACGGCCATGCCGGCTTTCGCGGCCGATCTCATCGCCATCATCACCCCGGCGCATGACAACCCGTTCTTCAAGGCCGAAGCCGTCGGCGCCGAAGCCAAGGCGAAGGAGCTCGGCTACGAGACGCTCGTCATGACCCATGACGACGACGCCAACAAGCAGTCGGAAATGATCGATACGGCGATCGGGCGTGGCGCCAAGGCGATCATTCTCGACAATGCGGGCGCGGACGCTTCCGTCGCCGCCGTCAAGAAGGCCAAGGATGCCGGCATCCCCTCCTTCCTGATCGACCGCGAAATCAATGCGACCGGCGTCGCCGTCGCCCAGATCGTCTCGAACAATTATCAGGGCGCGCAGCTGGGCGCGCAGGAATTCGTCAAGCTGATGGGCGAGAAGGGCAACTATGTCGAGCTGGTCGGCAAGGAGTCCGATACCAATGCCGGCATCCGCTCGCAGGGCTATCACGACGTCATCGACGATTATCCCGAATTGAAGTCGGTCGCCAAGCAGTCGGCCAACTGGAGCCAGACGGAAGCCTATTCGAAGATGGAAACCATCCTTCAGGCCAATCCGGATATCAAGGGCGTCATTTCAGGCAACGACACCATGGCGATGGGCGCGATCGCGGCCCTGCAGGCCGCCGGCCGCAAGGACGTGATCGTCGTCGGCTTCGACGGTTCCAACGATGTACGCGACTCCATCAAGTCGGGCGGCATCAAGGCGACCGTGCTGCAGCCCGCCTATGCGCAGGCGCAGCTCGCGGTGGAGCAGGCCGACGCCTACATCAAGAACAAGACGACGCCGAAGGAAGAGAAGCAGCTGATGGACTGCGTTCTCATCAATGCCGACAATGCCGGCAAGCTCGAAACCTTCGCCCTGACGAACTGATCAGCCCAATTGCGGAGGGTGCAATGTTGCGCCCTCCGCAATGCATTTTGCGAGACGCCGAGGTTCACCCGCATGTTGAGAATGAAGGGCGCATTGCTGGCTGCCGTCGTGGCGGCGGCCCTGCCCGGTTGCAAGATCATCAAGACGCCGACCGCGGAGGAGAAGGCGGCGGCAGCGGCCAAGACCGCTTTCGATCCGAATGCCAAGGTCGAGGCGATCTGGGAGCCTCAGGTCGTGCCCTATTTCGAAAAGCGTGCCGGCGAGCTGAAGGACGTCATGCAGCTCGTTGCGACGAGCCCGGATGCCGCGGGCGAAAAATACGGCAATCCGCGCAAGCAGAGCAGCTCGCCCTGGACCTATGCGGTGAAGATCACCGGCACGGTCGTCGCAGCCGACACCGCCTCGCGCGCGGCGACGCTCGACGTCGATGCCGATGGCGACGGCAAGGCCGATGCGAAGGTGCAGATCGGCCCGGCGCTGCGCGGCACCGCGCTGCGCGACACGCTCGATTTCGTCAATTTCAACGAGTTCAAGAACCAGATCGAATGGGCGCAGTTCGGCAAGGCGTTCAACGAGAAGGCCAATACCGCCTTCCTCTCCGCCGTTCCGCGTGACGGTCTCACCGGCAAGGTGGTAACGGTGATCGGCGCCTTCCCGCTGCCGAGAAGCGGCGAGCTGCCGCTCGTCACACCTTCGGAACTGAAGGTGGGCTCATGACGGCGACAGACGCACATCAGGACGATATCATCCTCCGTCTCGACGACGTGTCGAAGGTCTATTCCGGCATCGTCGCCGTCAAGCGCGCCAATTTGGAGCTGCGCCGCGGCGCGGTGAATGTTCTCGTCGGCGAAAACGGCGCCGGCAAGTCGACGCTGATGAAGATCATCGCCGGAGTCGAGCGCCCGACGCTCGGCCGCATCATCCTGGACGGCAAGCCGGTTACCTTCGACAGCCCGGCCGACGCGCAGGCGAACGGCATCGGCATGATCTTCCAGGAGCTCAACCTCTTCGCCAACATGTCGGTCGCCGAAAACATCTTCACCAGGCGCGAGATCACCCGCGGCCTGCTCGGCATCGATCACAAGGCGCAGGTCGAGAAGGCCAATGAATTCCTGCGGCGTCTCGATGCCGGCATCGAGGCGGATACAATGGTCGAGGATCTGCCGATCGGCCAGCAGCAGCTGGTCGAGATCGCCAAGGCGATGTCGCTTAATGCCCGCATCCTGATCATGGACGAGCCGACTTCGGCGCTGTCGGCGGCCGAAGTCGAAATCCTGTTCAAGGTGATCGCCGAGCTGAAGGCGCAGGGGGTGGCGATCGTCTATATCTCGCACCGGCTGGAAGAGCTGATGCGGATCGGCGACTACATCACCGTGCTGCGCGACGGCCAGATCACCGGCCATGCCATGGTGCGCGATATCGACACGCGCTGGATCGTGCGCTCGATGATCGGCTCGGACGCCAAGGATTTCGCGAAATCCGTCACCCATTCCGTCGGTGAGGAAGTCTTCCGCGCCGAAAACATCAGCCTTCCCCGGCCGACCGGCGGGCTTGCGGTCAATGACGTTTCCCTGTCGGTCAGGGCAGGCGAGATCCTCGGCATCTATGGCCTGATGGGCGCCGGGCGCAGCGAATTCTTCGAATGCGTGATCGGGCGCCACACGCATTCGACCGGCAAGATCTTCATCGACGGCAGGCAAGTGCGCGCCCGCGACACCACGCGGCGCATCCGCCGCGGCCTTGCGCTGATCCCGGAGGACCGGCAGCGCGAGGGGCTGGTGCAGGTGCTGTCCATCGCTTCCAACCTGACGCTCGCGAGCCTGTCGCGCTTCACCCGGCTCTTCCATATCGACAGCGGCGCGGAAAAGAACGCCATTCAGGAGGCGATCCGCGATCTCTCCATCAAGGCGCCGAACCCGGATTTCGAGGTCACTTCCATGTCCGGCGGCAACCAGCAGAAGGTCGTCATCGGTAAGGCGCTGATGACCAATCCGAAGGTGCTGCTGATGGACGAGCCGAGCCGCGGCATCGATGTCGGCGCCAAGGCCGACGTCTTCCGCACCATGCGCCGGCTGGCGGCGAACGGGCTCGCCATCCTGTTTTCGACCTCCGACCTCGAAGAGGTCATGGCGCTATCCGACCGCATCGCGGTCTTGAGCAATGGCCAGCTCGTCGCCGTCTTCGATCGGGACGAAGCGACGGAAGACGCCATTATCGCGGCTTCGGCCAAGGGACACGGACATCAAGGGAAACTCGCGTCATGATGGCGGCTACCTCAACTCTTGCGCCGAAGGGCGCCAACGGCTCTGCGCTTCTGACGTTGATGAAGCTCAGGACCTTCATCGCGCTTTTCGCCGTCATCATCTTCTTTGCGATCTTCGCGCCGAACTTCACCTCGACGGCGAACATGATCCTGATGTCGAAGCATGTGGCGCTGAACGCCTTCCTGGCGATGGGCATGACCTTCGTGATCATCACCGGCGGCATCGACCTTTCGGTCGGCTCGATCGTCGGGCTCTGCGGCATGGTCGCCGGCGGGCTGATCCTCTACGGCATCGAGCTGCCGATCGGCTACACCATCTACTTCAACCTCTTCGAAATCGTGCTGATCACGCTGTCGATCGGCCTTGTCATCGGCCTGATCAACGGTCTCTTGATCACCAAGCTCAACGTCGCGCCCTTCATCGCCACGCTCGGCACGCTCTATATCGCCCGCGGCCTGGCGCTGCTGTCGTCTGATGGACAGACCTTTCCGAACCTCGTCGGCCGGCCGGAATATGCGACGACCGGCTTCGACTTCTTCGGCGCCGGCCGCATTCTCGGCCTGCCGGTGTCGATCTGGATCCTGATCGTGCTGGCGCTCGCGGCCGCCTATGTCGCGCGTTCGACGCCGATCGGCCGTCACATCTTCGCCGTCGGCGGCAATGAGCGGGCGGCGCGCATGTCCGGCATCCGCGTCGATCTCGTGAAAATCTTCGTCTACATGTTCTCCGGCCTTTGCGCGGCCATCGTCGGCGTCGTCATCTCCTCGGAGCTGATGGCCGCCCATCCGGCGACCGGCGAAAGCTTCGAGCTCAATGCGATCGCCGCAGCCGTGCTTGGCGGCACGTCGATGTCGGGTGGTCGCGGTACGATCGGCGGCACGATCATCGGCGCCTTCGTCATCGGCATCCTCTCCGACGGTCTCGTCATGATGGGCGTTTCCTCCTTCTGGCAGATGGTCATCAAGGGCCTCGTCATCATCATCGCCGTGGTCGTCGACCAGGCGCAGCGCCGCCTGCAGCAGCGCGTCACCCTGATGCAGATGGCGAAGGCAGGTTGACATGACCGAATTGAAAGGCGCGTTGATCGGCTGCGGCTTCTTTGCGATCAACCAGATGCATGCCTGGAACGACGTCGAAGGTGCCGAGATCGTCGCCATCTGCGACCGCGATCCCGAGCGGCTGAAGCTCGTCGGCGACCAGTTCGGCATCGAGCGGCGCTACAGGGACGCCGAGGCGATGTTTGCCGATGGCGGCTTCGATTTCGTCGATATCGCCACGACAGTCCAGAGCCACCGCGCACTGGTGGAAATGGCCGCTGGGAATAAGATCCCGGCCATCTGCCAGAAGCCCTTCGCCAGGACGCTGGCGGATGCCAAGGCGATGGTCGAGGCCTGCCGTGCTGCCGGCGTGGCGCTGATGGTGCACGAGAACTTCCGCTGGCAGACGCCGATCCAGGCGGTGCGCAAGGCGCTCGATGCCGGCGCCATCGGCACGCCCTTCTGGGGCCGCTTCTCCTTCCGCTCAGGCTACGACGTCTTTTCCGGCCAGCCCTATCTCGCCGAAGGCGAGCGCTTCATCATCGAAGATCTCGGCATCCATACGCTCGACATCGCCCGCTATGTCCTCGGCGACGTCAATTCGCTGACGGCCCGCACCAAGCGGGTCAACCCCAAGATCAAGGGCGAGGATGTTGCGACCGTCCTGCTCGATCACGAGAACGGCGCCACCTCCGTCGTCGATGTCAGCTACGCCACCAGGCTGTCGAAGGAGCCCTTCCCTGAAACCTTGATCGAACTCGACGGCTCCGAAGGCACGATCCGCCTCAGCCAGGGCTACGGCCTGGAGATCACCAACGGCAGGGGCACGACCAGGATGGATGTCTCGCCGAAGCTGCTGTCCTGGGCCTCGCGGCCCTGGCACAACATCCAGGAAAGCGTCTTTGCGATCGAGCAGCATTGGGTCGACCAGCTCAGGCGCGGCGCGGAGCACTCGACCTCGGGCGCCGACAATCTGAAGACCTTCGCCCTCGTCGAGGCTGCCTATGACAGCGCCGCGCGCGGCCAGACGATCGATGTCCGGGCGATGCTGCGATGACCGCCGATGCGTTCCAGCTTTACGGCACCCGCACTGCGGAAAGGCCGCCGGTCCGCCTGACGGCGGGAAGGCTGACGGCCGATCTCGCCGACGGCAACCTCCGCACGATCCGCTACGACGGGGTCGAGGTGCTGCGGGCGATTTCCTATCTCGTCCGCGACCGGGACTGGGGCACCTACAGCCCTGAGATCACAGACCTCAGGATCGAGCAAGGCGAGGATCGTTTCGAGGTCGCCTATCTCGCCCGCTGCGAGGGACCGGACGCGACAACGCTCGTCATCGACGTCCGTATCTCAGGCCATCAGAACCGGCTCGATTTCGAGGCCGAAGCCGTCTCAGAGACTGGCTTCGAAACCAATCGCTGCGGCTTCTGCATCCTGCATCCGATCGTCGGCGTCGCCGGTTCGCCGGCGGCGGTCGAACATGTCGACGGCCAGATCGCGGCGACGCGTTTTCCCAATGTCATCGAGCCGTGGCAGCCCTTCAAGGACATGCGCGCCATCACCCATCAGGTCATGCCTGATGTGAGCGCGGAATGCCGGATGGAGGGCGACACCTTCGAAATGGAGGACCAGCGCAACTGGTCGGACGCCTCCTACAAGACCTATGTCCGGCCGCTCGCCTTGCCCTGGCCTTACCGGATCCCGGCGAACCAGCCTGTCCGGCAGAAGACGTCGCTGATCATCACGGATATCAGTCGCTCCGTTGCGCCGCCAGCCGCGACGCAGAGCGGAGCCATAAGGCTCGAACTCGGCGCGGGGACCGGCACCATGCCCGATATCGGCGTGATCGTGACGCCCGAGGAGGCCGAGGCGACGCGCGCGGCCGGATCCCTCCTGGCGGAAATCGCGCCCCGGGACCTGCTCTTCCATTTCGATCCCGGTGCCGGGCACGGCCTCGACGCACTGGAAAACTTCGCGGCGATCGCCGCTCTCCATCGCGGCCGCTCGACGCTGGAGATCGCGCTTCCCTGCAAATCGTCGCCGGCAGTCGAGGCAGCCGGGATCGCCCGGCAGATGCAGATCGCAGGCTTTCGTCCGGATGCGATCCTGATTTCGCCCTCCGTCGACCGGCAATCGACGCCGCCCGGCAGCAAATGGCCGGACTGCCCTCCCCTCGAAGAGGTCTATGCCGCGGCCCGCGCCGCCTTTCCCGGCATCCGCATCGGCGGCGGCATGCTCAGCTATTTCACCGAGCTCAATCGCAAGCGCGTGCCGGCGGGCGAGATCGATTTCGTCAGCCATTGCACCAACCCGATCGTGCATGCGGCCGACGATCTCAGCGTCATGCAGACCCTGGAAGCGCTGCCCTTCATCACCCGCTCCGTCCGCGCGATCTACGGCGACAAGCCCTATCGCATCGGCCCCTCGACGATCCCGATGCGGCAGAACCCCTATGGCAGCCGTACGATGGACAATCCCGCCGGTGGGCGCATTCCGATGGCCAACCGAGACCCCCGCCACAACGGCCGTTTCGCCGAGGCCTTCGCGCTCGGCTATGCCATTCGGGTGCTGGATGCCGGCCTCGAATGCCTGACGCTTTCGGCGCTGACCGGTCCTTTCGGGTTGATCGCAGGTCGCGATGAGCCAGTCGCGCAAGGCGGGCGGCGGCCGCTCTTCAACACGGTGCGGACCTTGTCGGCCTTGGCGGGTGCCTCCTGGCAGGAATGCCTCTCGTCATCGCCCTCCGAAGTGCTGTCTTTTGTCGCAAGGGATGCCGCTGGCGCCAAGCTCTACGTGGTCAATCTCACAGGCGATGAGCGAAGGGTGGATGGCGGCGCACTGGTTAAAGAGCTGCGGCTCGCGCCGTTTGCCACCTCCGCCTTGCCGCTGGCGGATTGACCTCTGGCCCGCCCGCCGCATCTACGTAGTGGGAGCTCGTTCTGGGGAGGATCGGCGTGATGACGAAGAAGCTTATCAATGCGGGGGCGAATGCCGTCGATGAGATGCTGCAAGGCGTCCTCGCGGCGCATCCCGAGCACCTCTATGCCGTGGACAGCATGCCGCGCGCCATCATTGCCAGAAACGGCCCGCGCAAGGGCAAGGTCGGGCTGGTGATCGGCGGCGGCTCCGGGCACGAGCCGACCTTTCTCGGCTATGTCGGCAAGGGGCTCGCCGATGCCGCCGCGATCGGTAACGTCTTCGCCTCGCCGCCGCCCGATCCGATCATGGCCTGCGCCATGGCCGTCGACGGCGGCGTCGGCGTGCTCTTCATGTACGGTAATTATGCCGGCGACGTCATGAATTTCGACATGGCGGCGGAAATGCTGGCGCTCGACGACATCGCGGTGCGCACCGTGCTCACCACTGACGATGTCGCCTCCGCCCCGGCCGACCAGAGGGAGAAGCGGCGCGGCGTGGCCGGCAATGTCTTCATCTTCAAGGCCGCCGGTGCTGCCTGCGATCTTCTCTATTCCTTCGACGAGGTCGAGCGCGCCGCCCGCCATGCCAATGCGCGCACCTATACGATGGGCGTGGCGCTCTCGCCCTGCTCACTGCCCCAGACCTTGAAGCCGAACTTCCAGATCGGCGAGGAGGAGATGGAGATCGGCATGGGCATCCATGGCGAGCCCGGCGTGGCGCGCCGGTCGCTGAAGACGGCCGATGCGGTGACCGACGAGCTGATGGACAATCTTCTCCAGGAAATGAAAGCCGAGCGCGGCGATCGTGTCGCCGTACTCGTCAATTCGCTCGGCTCGACGCCGATGATGGAGCTCTACATCATGATGCGGCGCGTCAAGGCGCGGCTCGACGAGGCCGCGCTCGTCATCCACACATCGCTCGTCGGCAACTACTGCACCTCGCTCGAAATGGCGGGCGCCTCCATCACGCTCATGCATCTCGACGACGAGCTTCAGCGGCTGATCGACCATCCCTGCGATTGCGCCATGTTCAGGAGGTGATCGATTGTGATCACGACCAAAGACCTGCAGCGTCTCTTTGCCCTGATCGCCGCCGATATCGCGGCGCATCGCGACCATCTCTGCGAGCTGGACGGGGCGATCGGCGACGGCGATCACGGCCTTGCCATGGATGCCGGCTGTGAGGCCGCGGCCAAGGCGGTCGCAGCACTCGACCCCGCGCAGGCTACGCCGGCGGCCGCTTTCAACACGGCGGCAAAGGCATTCCTGAATGCGGTCGGCGCATCCTCCGGCCCGCTCTATGCGACGGCCTTCATGCGCGCCGGAGCCGCCGTCAAGGACAGGCCGGACCTCGGCGACGAGGAGTTCGTGCGCGCTTTCGCGGCGATGGCTGCGGGCATTCAAGAGCGCGGCAAGGCCGAGCCCGGCGAAAAGACCATGGTCGATGCCTGGAAGCCCGCGGCCGATGCAGCGCTCGAGGCCTGGGCATCGGGAGCTTCCCTCCACGAATGTTTCGATCTGGCCGAGCGGTCGGCGCGCCAGGGATGCGAAGCGACCCGGGATATGACGGCCGCCAAGGGGCGGGCATCGCGGCTGGGCGAACGGGTGATCGGTCATATCGATCCCGGCGCGGCATCGGCTGCGATCGTCATTGCCTCCATCGCGAGATTCACACAGCATCGTGATGGTTAGCTCATCATACCAGTTGACATGTAAATGATCATCTGCGACAAGGGGCCGGCTTATCAAGAGGAGGACGGTAATGCTGACCCTATCTGCGAAATTGAAGACGGCGAGCATCGTCGCGATCGCCATGGCGTCTTTCGCCGCGACGCCGGTTCTTGCCGAAGACATCACGCTCTGGACCCTCAACTTCGACAACAACGCCGCCAATACGGCTCTGAAGAAGGTGGCATCCGATTTCGAAGCGGCGAACCCGGGAACGCATGTCGAGATCGTCCAGCGCGCCGTCGATGAGCACAAGACGGCGCTGCGCGTCGCGGCCGGCTCCGACAAGGGCCCCGACATCTACTTCAGCTGGGCGGGCCTCGGCCTTGGCGGCGAATATGTGAAGGCCGGTCTCTCCCTGCCCCTCGACAAGTATTACACCGAATATAAGTGGACCGACGAACTGCTGCCGTCCGCGGCCGCTTTCGCCGATCTCTATCCCGGCGGCAAGCACGGCGTTCCCTTCACCTTCAAGGGCGAAGCCGTCTATTACAACAAGAAGCTTTTCGAACAGGCCGGCATCACAGAAGAGCCGAAGACCTATGAGGAGCTTCTCGCCGCCGCCGAGAAGCTGAAGGCCGCGGGCATTCCCGCCTTCACCTTCGGCGGCACGGTCAACTGGCACGTCATGCGCCTGATGGACGTCATCCTCGAAACCAAGTGCGGCGCCGAGAAGCACGACGCGCTGAAGGCGATGACGCTGGACTGGACCAAGGAGCCCTGCGCGACGGACGCCTTCGCCGAATTCGCCAAGTGGACCAAGGACTACACGCTGCAGCCCTTCATGGGCATCGACAACAAGCAGTCCTACAGCCTCTTTACGGCGGGCCGCGCGGCGATGATGCTCGAAGGCGACTGGCTGGTCAGCCAGCTCAACGGTTCGGGCGCCAATCTCGACGATTACGGCATCTTCCCCTTCCCGACCAATACCGAGCGTCTCTATGGCTTCGCCGAGTACAATTACATCAGCACCAAGAGCAAGAATCCGGACATAGCCGCCAAGTTCCTCGACTATTTCCTGTCGACCAAGGTGCAGCAGGATCTGCTCGGCCAGCTGAGCTCGACCTCCGTCAACAAGAACGTCCAATATGCCAACCAGAAGCCGCTCGAGGCGGAATGGCTCGACATCTTCCAAAAATACGGCAAGGTCTACATGAACGGCGACCAGGCCTTCCCGCTCGATGTCACGACGGAATATTTCCGCGTCATCAACGACGTCGCCTCCGGCAACACCGAACCGGCCGAGGCGGCCAAGCAGCTGCAGAGCTTCATCGCCAGCAGAACCTGATTCCTCCCAAGCGCCGGCCGATCGACCATGTTGATCGGCCGGCACCTTCTTTCGCGAGCTGGCTGCAAAGGCCCTGCCAGCGTATCGGCGCGAAAATCGGAATCGATTTTCGGAAAGCACGATGCGCAGATTCAAAGCGCTACAGCGTCCTTCGCGCGTCTGAAGGACGCGCGGCGCTGTAGGAGGAAAGCATGTCACTTCGACAATCGACACATGATCCGCGCATGCAGGCGGCCATCTTGCTGGTCCCGGCGCTGGCGATCTACGCGGTCTTCGCGCTCTACCCGATGCTCAACGTCGTCATCCTGAGCTTCCAAAAGTGGAACGGGCTCGATGCCAACCGGCAGTTCGTGGGCATGGCCAATTATTCGGCGATCTTCACGCGTGATCCGGTCTTTTGGGTCGCCTTCCGCAACACGGTGATCTGGACCCTGATGAGCCTGATCTTCCCGCCGCTGGTCGGCCTGTTGCTGGCGCTCAGCCTCAACCAGAAGATCTTCGGCCGCAACGGCCTGCGCGCCATCTTCTACCTGCCCGTCATCATCGCGCCGATCGCCGTCGCCACCATGTGGAAGTGGATGTACGATCCCTTCTTCGGCCTCTTCGCCCAGCTGCTGACCTCCTGGGGCATGCAGGGCTGGATCAAGGACTGGCTCGGCAACAAGGATATCGCGCTTTACTCCGTCTTCGTCGCCTATCTCTGGCAGACGGTCGGCTTTTCCATGGTGCTGTTCCTGGCCGGTCTGCAGAACGTCTCGCAGACGCTGGTCGAGGCGGCGCGCATCGATGGCGCCGGCCGCTGGGCCGTGTTCAAGCATGTGACGCTGCCGGCGCTGCGCCCGACGATCACCATCGTTCTCGTTCTTTCCGTCATCTCGTCGCTGAAGGCCTTCGACATTGTCTACGGCCTGACCGGCGGCGGCCCGGCCCAATCCACCCAGATGCTGGCGCTCTGGGCTTTCACCCAGGCCATGCAGATCTTCGATTTCGGCCGGGGCGCGGCAATCTCCGTCGTCCTGCTGCTGATCACCATGGCCGTCGTCATTCCCTATCTGAGATGGACCCAGAAGCATGAGGAGGTCGAATCGTGACAGCAGTGCCGAGCGATACCGCCGCCGTGCATGCCGACGTCCAGCCGTCGTCGATGAAGCGCGATCCCGTCCTGATCGGTCTCTGGATCGCGCTCGTTCTCGTGGCGCTCATCTGGGTCGCGCCTTTCATCTTCATCGTCTTCACTTCGCTGAAGACGCCGGCGGCGGTGACGAGCACGGGCGCCTTCATGCCGCCGACCGAGCTTGCCTATGACAATTACAGCGCTGCCTGGAGCCGCGGCAATTTCGCCAACTCCTTCTTCAACAGCGTCATCATCACCGTCATCAAGGTGCCGCTCGGCCTGTTCCTCTCGGCCATGGCCGCCTATGCGCTGGCCAAGATCAAGCTGAGGATCTCGAAGGCGCTGCTGCTTCTCGTCGTTTTCGGCACGATGATCCCCTTCCAGGTGATGCTGGCGCCGCTCTTCACGCTCGTCAATTCCTTCGGGCTGATCGACACCTATCCCGGCGTCATCCTGCCCTATATCGCCTTCGGCGTGCCCTATCAGGTCTTCATCCTGCACGGCTTCTTCAGGAGCATTCCGAAGGAGCTTTCGGAAGCGGCCCTCATCGACGGCGCAAGCCATTTCACCATCTTCCGCAGGATCTTCCTGCCGGTCTGCCTGCCGGTGCTCGCCGCGCTGCTCATCCTCGATTTCGTCTCCACCTGGAACGAATTCGCCATGGCGCTGGTGCTGCTGCAGGACCAGCACATGTGGACGCTGCCGCTCGGCCTGATGTCGTTCCAGGGGCAGTTTTCCAGCAATTACGGCCAGCTCAACGCCGCGATCGTCATGACCGTGCTTCCGGCGACGATCGTCTATCTCATGTTCCAGCGCTACTTCGTCTCCGGCCTCACCTCCGGCGCCGTCAAGGGCTGATCGCGAAATCATTTTACGAGGAGAGACAGAATGTCCGATGCAGCAGTCGAAAAATGGGGCGTGTTCGAGGCCGCCTTCGAAGGGCCCGCCGGCGGCAACCCCTATCTCGACGTGGCATTCGATGCCGTCTTCACCCATAAGAGCCGCGAAGTGCGGCTGCCGGGCTTCTATGATGGCAACGGCACCTACCGCATCCGCTTCATGCCCGACAGCGAAGGCGAGTGGTCGTTCAGGACGCGCTCCAAGACCGCAGCCCTCGACGGCAAGACCGGCGCCTTGACCGTGACCGCCCCTTCATCAGGCAATCACGGCCCTGTGCGGGTTCGCAACAAATTCCATTTCGCCTATGCCGACGGCACGCCGTTCCTCTCCTTCGGAACGACCTGCTACGCCTGGACGCACCAGCCGCTCGAAATGCAGAAGCAGACGCTGGAGACGCTGAAGAAGGCCCGCTTCAACAAGATGCGCATGGGCGTTTTTCCGAAGGATTATCCCTATAACGTCAATGAGCCGCTGCACGCCTGCTTCGAGCGCGGCGCCGATGGCAAGGAAGATTTCGACCGTCCGAACCCCACCGCCTTCCGGCATTTCGAACAGCAGGTCGCGGCGCTCTGCGATCTCGGCATCGAAGCCGATATCATCATCTTCCATCCCTATGACCGCTGGGGCTATGCCGACATGTCGGCCGAGCAGGATTTCCGCTATGTCGAATATCTCGCCGCGCGCCTTGCCGCCTACCGGAACGTCTGGTGGTCGCTCGCCAACGAATATGATTTCCTGATCGACACCAAGCCGATGGAGCAGTGGGACCGCTACTTCCACATTCTGGAGGAAAACGATCCCTACCAGCATCTGCGCTCCATCCATAATGGCGACGTGACGGCGAATTTCGATCACCGCAAGCCGTGGGTCACCCACACCTGCATTCAGAACCCCGACGTCAAGCGCACCCAGGAATGGCGCAACGCCTATGGCAAGCCGGTCGTCAACGACGAGCCCGAATATGAGGGCGACATCCTGCAGTCATGGGGCAATCTCCATGCCGGCGAACTGGTGCACCGCTTCTGGATCACCATGGCGCGCGGCGGCTATGCCGGCCACGGCGAGACCTATTCCCATCCCGAGGACTTGATCTGGTGGGCCAAGGGCGGGGAACTCCGCGGCGAAGCCTGGAAGCGGATCGGCTTCCTGCGCGATCTGCTGGAGGCAGACGTCAAGCACGGCCTCGAACCGCTCGGCGTCATCGGCGAATGGCCCTGGTCGCGCGTGTCGGGCGCGCGTGACGGCGACGGCGATTTCCGCCTGATCTATTTCGGCGAGCATCAGCCGGTGATCTGGTCCACCGGCCTGCCCGTCGATGGCGACGATTACGATGTCGACATCATCGACACCTGGGAGATGACGATCACCCCGGCCGAGAAGGTGGCCGCACCCGTTCCGCATCCGACGCGCCACGGCTCGGTCGTGCGCGGCGGCAAGCCGGACGCCGCCTTCGGCGTGAAAATCCCGCGCAAGCCCTATCAGGCGCTGCGCGTGCGCAAAAAACGCTAGAGGATAAATCCATGTCTGGCTTGAGCATCAGAAACGTCAAGAAATCCTTCGGCCCGGTCGATATCATCCACGGCGTCGACGTCGAGATCGCCGATGGGGAATTCACCATTCTTGTCGGCCCTTCGGGCTGCGGAAAATCGACCTTGCTGCGCATGATCGCCGGCCTCGAAGACATCACCGGCGGCGAGATCAGCATCGACGGGCGGGTGGTGAACGATCTGCAGCCGAAGGATCGCGACATCGCGATGGTCTTCCAGAACTATGCGCTTTATCCGCAGATGACGGTTTCCCAGAACATGGGCTTTGCGCTGGAGCTTGCCGGCGCCAAGCGGCCCGAGATCGAGAAGAAGGTCGGCGAGGCCGCCGCGATCCTCGGCCTGCAGCCGCTGCTGAACCGCAAGCCGGCGCAGCTTTCCGGCGGCCAGCGCCAGCGCGTCGCCATGGGCCGCGCCATCGTGCGCGATCCCAAAGTCTTCCTGTTCGACGAACCGCTCTCCAACCTCGATGCGAAGCTGCGCGTGAAGATGCGCGCCGAGATCAAGGCGCTGCACCAGCGGCTGAAAACCACGATCGTCTACGTCACCCACGACCAGATCGAGGCCATGACCATGGCCGACAAGATCGTCGTGCTGCACGGCGGCCGCGTCGAGCAGATCGGCAGCCCGCTGGAGCTCTACGACAAGCCGCGCAACATCTTCGTCGCCGGCTTCCTCGGCTCCCCCGCCATGAATTTCCTCGAAGGGACTATCGCCGATGCCGGCAGCCCGGCGCTGGCGCTGAACGGCGGTTCGCGCGTGAAGCTCTCACGCGCCCCGGCCAGTTCCGCCAACCGGCCGCTGACGCTCGGCATCCGTCCCGAAGACATCGCCTTCGGCGGCGAGACCGGCGTCGACGCCGTGGTCAAGGTGGTCGAGCCGACGGGATCGGAAACCCATGTCGCCGTTGAGGTCGACGGCAGGGAACTGACCTGGGTGGTGCGCGAGCGTGTCGATCTCGCCCCGGAACAGCCGGTGAAGCTCTCCTTCGAAACGTCGAAGGTGCATTTCTTCGACCAGCAGACGCAGCAGCGTCTCAGCGCCTGATCCCGCGTCCGGGCGAAGCCGGCTAAATCCTTCGGTCGAAGAGCGCCAGGGACTGGGCGTCCTTCAGGCGAAACATCTGGGCGGGCCGGTTGCTCGCCCGGCGCATTTCGCCTTCGACCGGCTCCAGGAAATCGGCTTCGGCCACGCGCTTTCGAAAGGCCGATTTGTCGAGCTTGCGGCCGAGCAGGGTCTCATAGACCGATTGCAGCTCGCTCAAGGTGAAATGCACCGGCAGCAGATGGCCGGGCAGGCTCGAATATTCGACCTTGCTCCTGATGCGGCCGAGCGCCTCCTTGAGGAGAACCGCGTGGTCGAAGGCAAGGGACAAGCCGGCGCCCTCGCCCTCGATCGGCCGCCATTCCGCCTCCCCCGCAAGCCCATCCTGCCGGTCGGCGACGTCATCGGCTGATAGCAGCGCGATATAGACGATGCTGATGCTCCAGCCCCTCGGGTCGCGGCTGCGGCCGCCCGTGGTTTGCAGCTGTTCGAGATAGGGCGTTTCGACGCCGGTCTTTTCCTTCAGCACGCGCCGCGCCGCAGCCTCCAGATCCGCATCCTCGTCAATATGGATCCAGCCGCCCGGCAAGGCCCAGTCTCCGGAAAAAGGCGCGTTCGCCCGCCGCACGAGAAGCACGGAAAGGCCCGCCGGCGACAGCGAGAAGATCGCGAGATCGACGGTCGCGATCGGTTTGAAGGCGTCATTGTCATGCGATGTCATGATGCGAACATAGCACGCGCAAGCCTTAGTGTAAATCTTCAACTAAGTTAGTTGACATTTATCACTAAGTCATGTTTTCTCCATTCCGACACGAGCAGGGGCTCGCGCCGAGAACAGGGAAACGGTCATGTTCGGACTGCGCTTCATCAAGACGGAACCTACGCAATACGTCATCCAATATCAGAACGGCAAGGCCGTCCGCGAAGGCGCCGGCCTGGCCTTCTGGCATTTCGCGCCGTCGAGTTCGCTGGTGCTGGTCCCGACCGCCAGCGTCAACGACCCCTTCATCTTTCCGCTGGTGACGTCGGACTTCCAGGAAGTGACCGTGCAGGGGCAGATCACATATCGCATCGCCGAGCCGCACCGCACGGCGGCACTTCTGAACTTCACGCTCGACCGCAAGGGCCGCTATGTCTCGGAGGATCCGCAGAAGCTTTCGACCCGGGTGATCGACCGCGTGCAGGTGGCGATGCGCGCCGAGGTGCAGATGCTGTCGCTGAAGGAGGTTCTTGCCTCGGGCGAGACGCTCGTCGCCGGCGTGGCGGAAGCGCTCAAGGTACACCCGACGATCGAAGCGCTCGGCCTCGAAATCCTCGGCCTGTCGCTGCTCGCCGTCATGCCGAAGGCCGAGACATCAAAGGCGCTGGAGGCCCACGCCCGCGAGGCTCTGCTCCGCCAGGCCGATGAGGCGATCTACAGCAGGCGCAATGCCGCGATCGAGCAGGAGCGGACGATCAAGGAAAACGAGATCGCCACAGAAATCACGCTGGAGAACAAGAGGCGCCAGGTGCGCGAGGCGCAAATGGAAGCCGAACGCGCCGTGCAGGAACGGCAGCTGCAGATCCGGCGGGAGGAGATGGCCGGCAAGATCGCGCTGGAGGAGCAGAACCGCGATCTGGTGACGCTTGCCGCGACCAACGCCAAGGCCGAGGCCGACGCCCAGGCCTATGCGCTGACGGCGATGATGAAATCCTTCGAGCAGGCCGATCCGAAAGTGCTGCAGGCGCTCGCCTCGGTCGGCATGAAGCCCGGCCAGCTGATGGCGCTCGCCTTCCGCGACCTTGCCGACAATGCAACGAAGATCGGCCAGCTCAACGTTTCGCCGGATCTCCTGCGCGAGATATTGCAGCCGCAGGAGGGCAAGGACCGTGCCGGCCTCTGACGAACGCAAGATCATCCTGGTCGTCCGCCCGACCCGCCTCGACGAACTCATCGCCCGGTTCAACACGGTGCAGCAGGCGCAGTTCTATGTCGAGCATCTCGGCGCCGATTTCAGCGACTACCTCGCCGAGAAGAAGCGCTACGAGACGGCGATCGCCGAGGTGGAGGCCAGCCTGCGCGCGGTCGCCCGCGTGCAGCGCCTCGACCGCCGCTACCTCCCGAACTTCGTCTTCGGCCCCGACGATGTCGTCGTCGTGCTCGGCCAGGACGGGCTGGTCGCCAATACGCTGAAATATCTCGACGGCCAGCCGGTGCTCGGCGTCAACCCCGACCCAATGCGCTGGGACGGCCTGCTGCTTCCCTTCAACCCGAAGAGCCTGCCGAGGGTGATCGGCGAGGTGCTGAGGAACAAGCGGCCGATCAAGCGCGTCAGCATGGCCAAGGCGACGCTGAACACCGGCGCCGTCATCCACGCGGTCAACGACCTCTTCATCGGCCCGCAAAGCCACGTCTCGGCCCGTTATCTCCTGCAGGCCGAAGAGCGCGAGGAACGCCAGTCCTCCAGCGGCATCATCGTCTCGACAGGCATGGGCTCGACCGGCTGGCTGAAGAGCCTCTATTCCGGTTGGCTCGGAGCCGCGAGCGCCCTCGGCCTCGAACCCACCGAGCGGACGATCGACATGTCGTTTTCCTGGGACGCCGATTACCTCCGCTATTTCGTCCGCGAACCCTTCCCCAGCCGCACCACCGGCACCACCATCGTCGCCGGCCTCGTATCCCAGGACCAGCCCCTGACCATCGTCTCCGAAATGCCGGAACACGGCGTGATCTTCAGCGACGGCATCGAGGCCGATTTCCTGGAATTCAACGCCGGGACGCGGGCGGTGGTGACGCTGGCGGAGAGGCAGGGGTTGCTGGTGGTGTGAGGGGGTGAGGTAACAGTTTGATTTTGTTTTCCTTGGCTGCGTTGCGGAAGTGATACCCATCTTTATTTCCGTTGCTTCTACTCGGTAGCTTTTGCTGAGCAGCGTCCCATATCGTGGCCGAGCCGCTGGTATCGCCTAGTGAGGGCAGCCGCGCGCCGAGTGCAGGGAGTGGAAGGAGGAGAGCCCGCGCTCAAGAAACCTTGAAATGGCCACCAACGCTCACAGCTCCAAAATGCCCGCAGCGCTCAAGAGAGCCTCATCCTGAGGCGCGGAAGCCGAAGGCTGGAGCCTCGAAGGGCGAGGCGGGTGCATCAAGATTAGAAGGTGCAAGGAGCAATGTTGCGGCGCGTCCTTCGAGGCTTCGCCCTTACGGGCTGCGCGCCTCAGGATAAGGAGCGTCGGTGGATGCCGCCCCAACGTCCAAGTGAGCCTTGAGATGGCCGTCGGCGCTCAAAGAGCGTCTGGAATAACCGCCACCGCTTAAAGGAATCTCAAGACTGCCGGGCAACGCTCAAGAAGCCTCATCCTCGTACGTTGCTGTTGCTGAGGTGCGGAAAGCCGTAGGCTGGAGCCTCGAAGGACGAGGCGGATGCGCCGAGGTAAAGCAGCGCGCCGTCACGCCCAGGCAAGGCGCCTTTTGGATCAACGCATTCAGCTGCGAGGCGGCTGGTCATCTCCCGTAGCGGCCGGCGAAACCAATCCGCGCTGCGCGCGCTTCATGCCGTCAGGAAGCTGGAACCAGTCATGCCTGAATTGTTCGTAGACGGAAACCAGGGGTGCAGGAAATGCCGGGTCTGCGAAGGCGCCGACGGCGACAACGCAGAGATCCAGATTGAAATCGCCCTCCCAATATAATGAGGTTCCGCAGGTCGGGCAGAAGTGGAAGCGGACCTTGCGCCCATCCGCGCCGTCGCGCTCGAAGAGCTTCCGCTCTCCCTCGATCGTCACTTCGGCTTTCTCGAAGATCGCACCGCTTCCCGCCACGGCTCCCGTTCTGCGCTGGCAGTCGCGGCAGTGGCATAGGCTCACCATGAGCGGCTCACTTGCCGTCTTCGCGCGGAGCGATCCGCAGTGGCATTGCGCAAATCTTTCCATGTTCTCGCTCGCTGTTGGTCTTGCTCGATGTCTGGTGGGCATCCCATGAGAGATGTCGGAGCATAGCTTCTGGCGCTCAAGGGAGCCCGACCCTGAGGTGCTCGAAGGGGGCGGAGGCGCGGTGTTTTCGGGAGAGGAGAAGCCCGGCGCGGGAGAGGGCGCCGGGCTTCGATAGTGACCGACAGCATGGGAGGAGGAGTGCTGTCTATCGGGCCAAAGCAGCTAGAAGGGGCAGCGCTTCGACTCGTCACGAGGTAGTGTCGCAATGCGGCGAATTCAAGCCGATGGCCATGTCAATATCGTACAGAGTGTTGCCGCCTGCGCGGCGCCGTGTCGGGGGGTGAGCGCGGCGTTGTCCGCGGACAACGTGTCGAAATGTGCTTCCCGATCGGTCCGTGGATGTGCCTCAATTCAACAGCACTGCGTGAACGAGGCTCGTCACGCGGCCTTGTATCATCAGCCTATTAAACCAGTACATCGGCTTCGGAACGCGAACCACTGGTTTCAATTTGCGTCGCTCCGGCCGCTTCAAGCCAATGCAGGATCGCATAGGCGTTGGAGGAGCATGTCGAAGTCGATACTGATGCCGCCTGGATTGCAGCACTCTTTCCAATGATGCCAAACAGCGTGAACCCCCTCACTGTGTGCTCCTCAACGGTCAAATTTGAGTTTGGCGCCCATCTACGATCGAAATCTGAACAGAACCGAAATGCAGTAGAGGATGGTATATGCGGCGACGGTTAGTCGTCAGGCCCATAGCTCATGATGATGCACCAGCGCCGATGGCTACGCGCATCTCGATTTGCTCCTCTCCAATCTGCTGTAGCCGCTCGATCAGCGCGGCGCGCCTCCATGAGCCGGCACCAAGCTGATCTTGAAAGCCATCGCTCCGTTGTCCGCGGACAACGGACTGGGCGACTATGGCGGTTGAGGTTGGCGACCTACCCCTTCCAGTCGATCCATATCTTGAGGAGAATGCATCTGCAGGTTAATGTCTAAGCCTGGAGGCCCACACCAAACCTGCTGCCGGGTTGAAGGGCGTTAGGAATCTATCGACGGCCATGTTCACCACGGTCGAAGCGTAATCGGCAGACTTCGGCCAGGAACATTGGATCGTCCTATGCTTCATCCATCGATGAGATTCTCGCCTTCGAACATCGCCGCTTTGAAGAAGGCTCTGCGCCGGCAATATCCTCACATCAAGTCCTCGCACCTCGACGAGGCCATCGCCGCATCCTTTGGCTTCAACTCATATGCCGCCATGCGTCCGACGCTGCATCAGCTCAGTGCCTATGCAAGGCTGGTCGTCGTGACTGACCATCTGCTGATGCTGCTTCGGCTGGAGGAGCTTGGAAATCGGAACATCCCCCGGGAAGCACTGCATCGCCTCCTCTGGAACATCGAGTTTCCCGATGGCCGATACGACAGCGCAGTGGGAGAAATCATCCAGGCCCGCAGAAGGCCGGCAGCGGCCAACGCGGAATAGCTCTTCAGGGTGGGCGGCGGAAGCCTGCCGAACGGCCGATGAGACTGGCCGATGCCGGCCGTTGTCCGCGGACAACGGTCAAGGTTTGCGCCGCCTGGCTGCGCCAATAGCCACGCGGCGGTGGCCGGCCTCGTCCTTCGAGGCCCCTTGCGGGGCGCCTCAGGATGAGGCCGGAGAGAGGCTGCTGGGTCCATCAACGCCTGTGATTATCGGCGCGGCATCCGCCAGCGCCCATTGTTGTCGGCGCGGCATCCGCCAACCTCCCTCATCCTGAGGCGCGCAGGCCAAAGGCCGAAGCCTCGAAGGACGCGCTCCAGCCTTGCTTCTTGCTCCCGTTGCTGGCCGGTGGCCGACCTCGCCCTTCGAGGCGCCTGCGGGGCGCCTCAGGGAAAGGTCGCGGCGTCCTCCACCGCCCGCGATATTGGTGCGGCATCCGCCAACCTCCCTCATCCTGAGGCGCGTAGGCCAAAGGTCGAAGCCTCGAAGGACGCGCTCCAGCCTTGCTTCTTGCCCCGTTGCTGGCCGTGGCCGACCTCGCCCTTCGAGGCGCCTGCGGGGCGCCTCAGGGAGAGGTCGCGGCGTCCTCCAGCGCCCGCGATATTGGTGCGGCATCCGCCAACCTCCCTCATCCTGAGGCGCGTAGACCAAAGGCCGAAGCCTCGAAGGACGCGCTCCAGCCTTGCTTCTTGCTCCCGTTGCTGGCTGTGGCCGACCTCGTCCTTCGAGGCCCTGTGGGGCGTCTCAGGATGAGGTCGGGAGAGGTCGCGGCATGTCGGCAAGCATCATTGTCCTGCGCGGCATTCTCCGGCCTCCCCATCCTAGCACGAGTAGCCGATGGGGCGGAGCCTCGAAGGCGCGCTCCAGCCTTGCTTCTTCGCCCCGGCGATGCGGCTCGAATTCCGCCCCGGATCGCGCTTGTCGAAGCGCTGCATGCCGGTTTTTAATCTCGGAAATTCGCGAAGTTGCCGCTTGCACGCTAGAGGTCGAAATATCGCCCATGCAGCAGTAACGAAACCAAAGTCCGATTTTGGTTCCGTACTGAAAATCTATCCCAACAAAATCAGATGCTTATAATCTGAAAAACTCTCGCGGGTCCGGCCTTCTCAGGGCGCTGAGGCCCCCTCCCCCGCAGCAAATCTCTGCGAGAAAGCAATGGCTTGCATCCTTTAGCGGCGCCCGGCGTTATCCACGAAGCAAATCGGAGGATAGGGTAATGGCTGATGCGCTCCAGCTCAAGAGGTTCTCCGTCGCCGCGACGGTGATGGCGGCGGCGATTGGTGCGTTTGTCGTGTTGCAGGCAAGGCAACGCGGGTCGCTGGCGCCGCCGGCGGCGAGCGGCTGGAGCGGTGACGATCATGGGCGCAGCGCGGCGACCCCCGGGGCCATCCCGATGAGCGGCCTTCGCGACGTGTTCTGGCGCGTCTTCCACGAAATCCTGCACGACCGCGTGACGCTGATTGCCGCCGGCGTGACCTTCTATCTGCTGCTGGCGATCTTCCCGGCGCTGGCGGCGCTCGTCTCGCTCTACGGGCTGGTTGCCGATCCCGTCACCATCTCCGAGCATCTGCGCGAACTCGCCATTCTCTTGCCGCCCGGCGCCTTCGATCTTCTCGCCGATCAGATCAAGGCGCTCGTCGAAAACCGCGAAAGCACGCTCGGCATCACCTTCTTCGTCGGTCTCGCCATCGCGCTCTGGAGCACGCACAACGGCACGCTCGCGATCTTCGACGCGATGAACGTCGCCTATGAGGAGGATGAGAAGCGCAGCCTCGTGCGGCTGAACCTGATCGGCTTCTGTTTCACGCTATGCGCCATCTTCTTCGCCGTCCTCATGGTGGCGCTGGTCGGCGTCATGCCGGTCGTGCTCTCCTATCTCTGGCTCGACCAGTTCAAGGAGCAGATGGCCCTTCTCTTGAGATGGCCGCTGCTCCTGCTCGTGGTGGCGGCGGCCGTCATGCTGGTCTATCGCTTCGGGCCTAGCCGCGAGCCGGCGAGAGTGCGGTGGATGACCTGGGGTGCGGCTCTGACGGCGCTCGCCTGGGCCGCCATGTCGCTCGGCTTCTCCTTCTATCTCGAGCATTTCGCCAATTACAACGCGACCTACGGCGCGCTCGGCGCGCTGATCGGTTTCCTCATCTGGATCTGGCTTTCCGTTGTCATTCTCATCGTCGGCGCCGAACTCAACGCCGAGCTGGAGCATCAGACGGCGCGGGACACGACGACCGGCCATCCGCTGCCGATGGGCGCGCGCGGCGCCTATGTCGCCGATACTCTTGGCGAGACGGTAAGCTGATGCGGTCTCGGTGACTGCTTCTCGAATTGATGTATCCTATCCCTCCGGCAGGTTCGACAGAGGAGACGATCATGACCGCCCCGCATCCTTCCAAAACTCATATCGGCAATCACGCGCTGCATCCCGAAACGCAGATGCTGAACTACGGCTACGATCCCGAACTCTCGGAAGGGGCGGTCAAGCCGCCGGTATTCCTGACCTCCACCTTCGTCTTCAATACCGCCGAGGACGGCAAGGATTTCTTCGACTATGTCTCGGGCCGACGAGAGCCGCCGGCCGGCAAGGGCGCCGGCCTCGTCTATTCGCGCTTCAACCATCCCAACAGCGAGATCGTCGAGGATCGCCTCGCCGTCTATGAGCGGACGGAAAGCGGCGCATTGTTTTCCTCAGGCATGGCGGCGATCGCCACGACCCTCTTCGCCTTCGTGCGGCCGGGCGATGCGATCCTGCATTCGCAGCCGCTTTATGGCGGCACGGAAACCCTGCTGGCAAAGACCTTCCTCAATTTCGGCGTCGCCGCCGTCGGCTTTGCCGATGGCGTCAGCGAAAGCTCGGTGCAGAAGGCGGCGGAGGAGGCGATGACGAAAGGCCGCGTCTCCGTCATCCTGATCGAGACGCCGGCCAATCCGACCAACAGCCTGGTCGATGTGGCGATGATCCGCCGCGTCGCCGATGCGATCGGCGCGAAGCAGGGACATACGCCGATCGTCGTCTGCGACAACACCCTGCTCGGGCCGGTGTTCCAGCGGCCGATCGAGCATGGCGCGGATATCTCGCTCTATTCGCTGACCAAATATGTCGGCGGCCATTCCGATCTCATCGCCGGCGCCGTCCTCGGCCGCAAGGCGGTGATCAAGCAGGTCAAGGCGCTGCGCGGCGCGATCGGCACGCAGCTCGATCCGCATTCCTGCTGGATGCTCGGCCGGTCGCTCGAAACGCTGCAGCTACGCATGGAGCGGGCGAACAGCAATGCCCGCGCGGTCGCCGATTTCCTGCGCGATCACCCCAAGGTCGAGAAGGTGCATTACCTGCCCTATCACGATCCGGACTCGCCGTCCGGCCGCACCTTCGCCGCCCAATGCAGCGGCGCCGGCTCGACCTTCTCCTTCGATATCCGCGGCGGCCAGTCGGCCTCCTTCAAATTCCTGAATGCGCTGCAGGTCTTCAAGCTCGCCGTCAGCCTCGGCGGCACGGAGTCGCTCGCAAGCCATCCGGCCGCCATGACCCATTCCGGCGTGCCCGCCGAAATAAGAGAGCGGATCGGCGTGTTGGAATCGACCATCCGCCTGTCCATCGGCATCGAACATCCGGACGATCTGATCGCCGATCTGGAACTGGCGCTGCAGGCGGCCTGAGGCGGCGCAGGGAAACGATGCCCGGCAGCGCCGGGCATCGCGGGGGGGTTACTTGTCGTCGATCGTCAGTTCTTTCTCTGTGGTGTCCAGCACGAAGACCGCCAGCAGTTTCGCCGGCTCGGTCTTGCTGGCATTGGCGCTGACGCTGTGGTGATCGCCGGGAAATTCGGAGAAGCTTTCTCCGGCCTTATAGGTTTTCTCCGGGCCCTTGTTCACCGCGCTGCGGATCGCCCCTTCGAGAACGGTGGCATAGATGAAGGCTGAGTCTGGATGGGTATGGCCGGGCGACATGCCGCCGGGCGCATATTCCACCAGCACCGCCTTCATGCTTTTGCCGGGAACATTGGGAAGCTTCTGGTCGTAAACGACGGTGACTTTCGCTCTGTTGTCGCCGGCGTGCGCTTGCGTGCCGGCGGCCAGGGTAAGGGCGAATGCCGTTGCCGAGATGATCTTTCCGAGCATGTCTGGTCTCCTCAGTTGATGGGACAAGTGCCGCTTTGCGATCAGGCGCTCTTCTTCTGGGGCGGCTGCTGGCTCAACCAGTCGTCGAAGCGGATCCGGCCGAGCCGCGCATTGGCGCCGGCCACGAGCGAGTCGTCTTCGAGTTCGACGCCGAAATAGCGGGCGTGCGGATCGGTCACCACCTGGCGCGGATCGTTCGTCGCCTTGAACAGGCGTGTCACGATTTCGGTGAGACGGATCTTCTCCGGCCCGCCGATTTCGATCGTGCCGTTGACGGGTGCGGCAAGCGCCACGTCGGCCATGACGTCGGCGACGTCGTCCGAGGCGATCGGCTGCAGATAGGCCGGCGACAGATGCGCGGTCTGGCCGAGCGTGTTGGATTGGGCGATGCCGGCCATGAATTCGTGGAACTGCGTGGAATGCACGATCGTATAGGGAATGCCGGAGCCCTTGATCAGCTGTTCCTGCGCCATCTTGGCGCGCATGTAGCCGCTGCCCTGCAGGCGCTCCATGCCGACGATCGAGAGCGCGATGTGATGCTTCACACCGGCGTCAGCCCCTGCCTTCAGCAGGTTGCGGCCCGAGGTCTGGAAGAATTCGAGAACGGCCTTGTCCTCGAAGGAAGGCGAATTCGCCAGGTCGAGCACCACCTGCGCGCCTGCGAGCGCTTCGGCAAGACCCTTGCCGGTGATGGTATCGACGCCTGTATTCGGCGAGGCCGGCAGCACGTCGTGTCCCTTCTTGCGCAATCTCTCCACCGTCTTCGAACCGATGAGGCCGGTGCCGCCGATAATGACGATCTTCATGGATAGTCTCCTTGTCCTCTGTGAGGTTTTCCGCTGTTGACTGGAAGATGGCTGCCGAAATCGCCTCCTTGGCGAGGCGAGCGATTTCATCGGTATGGGCCCTCCGCCGCGAAATTCCGGCGCGGGCGGTCGCCACCGATGCGCAGGAGAATGCGCCGGATCGCCGCCGCGAACCATTCTCCCTGCGTCGCTGTCACCCTATGCGAAGGCAGTAGGACGGCTGGCCCTGCGGTCGGAAACGTCTTGCGGAAATGGAGGAGACCTGCGTCGACAGGCATCCGCTTGGTCTCTTCTCCCCAGCGGGGGTCCGAAGGACGGGTGAGACCCGTGGCTCGCCCAGGTCGGTGCCGGCAGGCGGATGAGGGGGCCGCACGAACATCCCTCTCGGTAAAGCTAATCCCGCTACCTTGACGGCAACCCATGCGCGGTATTTTGGTCGAGCGCCTGCAAGCGTGCTGCCGAAGAACCTGCGTCACAGGCCCCCTCATCCGCCCTACGGGCACCTTCTCCCCGCTGGGAGAAGAGGGAATCGAGACGCTGCGGCATCCTCTCCCTCACGAAAGCGCGACCACCTCGAACAGCGCCGTCAGCCCGATGCCGCCGCCGATGCCGATCATGGCGAGGCCGGTGGCGCCGGGAGCGCCGCTGCGGAGGAGCTGAGTATGTAGCCGGGTAACGAGAATCGCGCCGGAGGCGCCGAAGGGATGGCCGAGGGCGATGGCGCCGCCTTCCTTGTTGACCGCATCCGGAGAGATTTCGAGCTGATCGAGCGACGCCAGCACCTGGGCGGCGAAAGCCTCGTTGAATTCGATGGCGTCGATCGCGGAAAGCGCGAGGTCGGGCTGGCGCTGCAGCAGCTTTTTGGTCGAGGCGACCGGGCCGATGCCGAGCAGGTTGGGATCGACGCCGGCGGCGGCGCTGTCGATGAAGGCAAGGCCCTTTTCGATGCCGAGGCGTCTGGCCATGCCACGGCTGATGACGAGCACCAGGCAGGCGCCGTCATTGAGCGGGCAGGCGTTGCCCGCCGTCACCGAGCCATCGGCGAGGAAAACGGGCTTGAGGTTTGCCAGCGCTTCCATCGATGTCGTCGGGCGCGGGCATTCGTCCCGCTCCACCAGCCCGTGGCCGGTGGCGATTTCGACGATCTCAGGCCGGAAGAGGCCGGCTTCGGCCGCCTTGATGGCGAGCCGGTGGCTGCGCAGCGCGAACTCATCCTGCCTCTGGCGCGATATGCCGAATTCGCGGGCGACGTTTTCGGCGGCGACGCCCATATCGGGATCGCCGATCGCATCAGGGGAGAAGCGGGCGCGGCCGTAGAAGCGCGGCAGGGCGCCATTGGCTTTCGGCCTTTCGGCCCGCCACGGCGCGGTGCTGACGCTCTCGACGCCGCCGGCCAGAAAGCAGGAGCCGGCCTTTGCCTGGATCAGCCGGGCGGCCAGGATGATCGCTTCGAGGCCGGAGCCGCATTGCCGGTCGATGGCGACGCCCGGAACGGCGATCGGCAGGCCGGCGGAAAGGGCGGCGAGCCGCGCGATATTGCCGCCGCCGCCGGCGGCATTGCCGACCAGCACGTCGTCTATGGCTTCGGGCGCGATGCCCGTCTCGGCGATGATGCGGCGGATGATCGGCGCGAGCAGGTCTTCGGCCGCAACCGACGCAAGCGAGCCGAAGGCCCGGCCGATCGGCGTGCGGTAGGCGGCCACCACGACCGGCTGCCAATCCTCGTCAGGCTGATAGGCGTAGGACAAGGCCGTCTCCCGAAGTGACCGATGCCTGCACCTGGCCGCGGGCGATCTTGCCGCTGCTCGTCATCGGCCAGGCGCCGATATGGTGGAATTCCCTGGGGATCTTGAACCTTGCAAGCTTGCCCGCGCAATGCTCAGCCAGGATTTTCGCGTCGATCGCCTCGCCGGAAACGACGGCGACGATCCTCTGACCGTAATAGGCATCCGGCAGCCCGAAGACGACGGCTTCCTCGACGCCGGGACAGGTCTTCAGCGCGCTCTCGACTTCGGCGGGATAGACGTTGTTGCCGCCCGAGATCATCATGCCGCCCGCCCGGCCGATCACCCGCAGCATGCCGTTGGCGTCGATCTCGCCGAGATCGCCGACGGTCGCGCCTGATGGTGTCACCCGGAACGCCTGGCCGTCATCGCCCCAGAGATAGCGGTCGGCGATGAGGTCGCTGTTGACGAAGATGGTGCCCGGCACGTCGACGCCGACATCGTTTTCTTCTGGGTCGCGGATGGAAATCGCGACGCCGGGATAGGCTTGCCCCACCCGGTCGATCGGAAAATCGGTCTCGCCGCCGGCAAGCGTCGAGACGGTCATGAAACCGATCTCGGAAGCGCCGTAATATTCCCGGATGCGCGCCTTGGGAAAAAGGCGGCGCATGGAGTCGACCTCGTTGAGGTTCAGCTTGGCGCCGGCGGTCAGCACGTCGCGCAGGCAGTCGAGCGCGGGCTCGCCGGCCCATGCGCGGGCAATCCCCGCTATATGGGTCGGCACCGCGACCAGCCGTTCGATCTGTGCGGAGGCGAGCGTGCGCGCGACGGCGCCGGCATCCCACTTGCGCACCGAATGGAAGGTCGCCCCGGCATCGAGGGCTTCCACCAGGGCGTAAAGCGCCAGGCCGTGCGCCAGGGCGCCGGGACAAAGGGTCGAGGGCGCGTCCTGGAGCTCGAAAACCAGGCGCCCCCGGTCGAGGCTGCGGCGCCACTGCTCGCGCGAGCGGCAATAGGCTTTTGGCTCGGCCGTGGTGCCCGAGGTGAAGCCGATCAGGAAGATGCCGTCTGCATCCGGCAGGTCCTCTCCCGGTGCGGCGAGATCGAAGGGCTCGGCTCCGGCGACGACGACCGATAGGCCGAGCCGGCGGCCGATCTCCGCACTGGGGCTTGCCTCGTCGTCGGCGACCAGCACGTCGGGCGCGAGGCGCTCAAGGATGCGCTCGATCCTTTCGGGCGGCATCATCGGATCGATGACAGCGCAGGCATGCGGCAAGGCGGTGGCGGCGACGAAATATTCGGCAAAGCCGATATGGTTGCCGAGGCTTAAGGCAACGAGCTTCTTGACGCCGGGCAGGTCGATCGTGCGCGGGTTCGAGTCGGGAAGATCCTGGAGAAAGCGATAGATCGCCCGCGAGCGCGCGTAGAGTTCGCCGTAGCTGAGCGCGCCGCCGTCGATCACAACCGCCGGCTTGTCCGGTCTCGCCATGGCATGTCGACGAAGCTCTGCATGGATCGGCATGGGTCAGCCCTGCGACAAGGCGGCTCTGGTCGCCTCGGGGATCGGCGTCGGGCGGCTGTCGGAAAGGCCGACGCAGACCCAGACGAGGCCGGCCGTTGCGCAATGGGCGCCGTCGCGCCGGCGAAAGAGTTCGATCGTAAAGGCGAGGCTGGTGCGCCCGATCTTCTCGACGGTGACCTTTGCCTCGACGACATCATCGACGTCGATCGGGTTGTGAAAGGTGATCTCCGCCTTCTTGACGTGATAGGCGACACCCGAAGTGGTGTGGCGGAAGTGGCCGAGGATCTCACGATGGCGCAGGAACTCGACGACGGCATCCTCGCAATAATCGAGGTAGACCGAATTGTGGACATGCCCATAGATGTCGATGTCTCGCATCGAAACCCGGAACGATGCTAAAGGCCTGTCGTCAACGCTCATTCGATCACCCGAAATTGGTGGGCTGTTCTAACCGCGAGTATGTGGGGGATGCAATGCAATATCAGGCGGTGGTGCGAAAATTCGGCCCGGCCCAGGAGGTCGTCGGGATCGAGCGGACGCCGCTGCCGGCGCTGCGGCGCGATCAGGTGCGGGTGCGGCTGCTGGCCCGCTCGATCAACCCCTCCGATATCATCACCATCTCGGGCGCCTATGCCGGCCGCACGACCCTGCCCTTCATTCCGGGCTT
Organism: Rhizobium sp. R634; assembly: GCF_002211305.1. Taxonomy (GTDB): domain Bacteria; phylum Pseudomonadota; class Alphaproteobacteria; order Rhizobiales; family Rhizobiaceae; genus Rhizobium. Next base: position 806,793 of record NZ_LOKW01000001.1, read on the forward strand.
CGAAGCCTTCGGCGTGGTCGAAGCCTGCGGCGAAGAAGTCTATGGCCTGAAGCCGGGCACGCGCGTGCTGCCGGTGCGCAGCGCCGGCGGCTGGCAGGAGTTCAAGGACACCGATCCCGGCTGGTGCCTGCGCGTGCCCGACGCGCTTTCCGATTTCGAGGCTGCCACAAGCTACGTCAACCCGATGACCGCCTGGCTGATGCTGCATGGGAAGATCGGGCTGAGGTCCGGCATGCGCATCGCCGTCAATGCCGCCGCCTCCTCGATCGGATCGATCCTGATCGGTCTCGCCAATGCCGCAGGCGTCGAGCCAGTCGCGATCGTCCGCAGCGAAGAATCCCGCCGGCGCCTGCGCGGCCGGCTTGAGGCTGTCATCATCGACAGGGAGGACAGCGACCTCGCAGCCGGCCTCGCCGGCCGGCATGGGCTCGATGCCGTGCTCGACTGCGTCGGCGGCCCGCGCGCCTCGGTCCTTGCCGATGCGCTCAAGCCGGGCGGGCATTTCGTGCATTATGGGTTGCTCTCCGGCCAAAGCATCCCGAATTCCTTCTGGGCCACCCATCCCGACATCACCTTTTCCTTCTGCCATCTGCGGGAATGGGTTCATTCGGAAACCATGGATGTCGTCCAGCGCGCCTATTCCGAGGTCGCCGCGCAGATCGCCGCGAAGGTGATCGCCACCGAGGTGCGGGAGGTGTTTCCCCTGGAAAGGATCGGCGAGGCGCTGCAAGCCGCCCTTCCCTTCCGGACTGGCGGCAAGGTGCTGCTTGCCTGATGGGCCACGCTCCGACCTTGCTTCTTGCGCCCAGCCCCTGGTGGCCGCCCTCGTCCTTCGAGGCCCCTGCGGGGCACCTCAGGATGAGGTCGGAGAGAGGTCGCGGCATCTCGAACGTCGTCCCTTGTTGCCGGCGCGGCATACTCCAACGTCCCTCATCCTGAGGTGCGTAGGCCGCAGGCCGGAGCCTCGAAGGACGCGCTCCGGCGTTGCTTCTTGCCTCTATTCAAATCCTACTCAGTTTCGTGCCGCAGCCGCGATCGGATGATCTCGGGATGGTTCTGCTCGGCCCAGCCGACCAGGGCCTTCATCGGGATGAGGAAGGATCGGCCGAGGTCCGTCAACTCGTATTCCACGCGCGGCGGCACCTCGGGATAGACGGTGCGCCTGATATAGCCGTCCTGCTCCAGATGCCGCAGCGTCTTGGAGAGCATCTGCTTGGAGATGTCGCCGATCTCGCGCAGCAGTTCGTTGAAGCGCTTCTTTTCGGTTTCCAGCGCCTCGAGCGTCAGCAGGCTCCATTGATCGCCGATGCGGTCGAGCACGCCCCTGATCGGGCATCCCGCGCCCGGCCCGTCCGTTTTCTCAGGCATGGCGTCCTTCCTCTCGGTCATCGCACGCTGACCTCGGCACTGAAAACTGCCTTCTTGCTGGGCATTTCGCGCTGTCCTAGACCAAGCCTCATAGTCTGTTTCTTAGACTAGATCGCGGATTCATACCAAGGAGTTTGATGCATGACATTCGGGAAATCGCTTTGCGCACTCGCCATTCTGGCAGGCATCGCCATGCCCTCAGGCGCCTTTGCCGCCTCTCGGGATTTGAAGGTCGAGGAAGCCAACCGGAAGCTGGTGGTGGAATTCTACGACCGCTTCTTCAACAGCCATGATGTCGAGGCCGCCTCGGTGGTGGCGGACGAGTACCGGCAGCACAATCCCGAAGTTCCGGATGGCAAGAAGCCTCTCGTTTCCTTTTTCACCGGCTTCTTCAAGGACAATCCTCAATCGAAGGCGAAGATCGTCCGCAGCTCCGCCGATGGCGATCTCGTCTGGCTGCATGTGCATGCGACGAACGGCGCCGAGGATCGCGGCCAGGCGATCGTCGATATTTTCCGCGTCAAGGACGGCAAGATCGTCGAGCACTGGGATGTGATCCAGGCGGTTCCGAAAGAGGCCGCCAACAAGAACACCATGTTCTGAACATGACGGGGCCGGCGTGAGCCGGCCTCGCTCACTAGGCGAGCGACAGCCGCGCCGCGCACCAGTCCCACACCGCGTCCACGGCCTTTCGCGGCGATGATGCACGTTTGCGGACGAGAAAGTAATCGGGTCCGATGGTCGCCGTCGCATTCGTCACCTGCACCAGCCGGCCGGCTTCGAGATCGGCCGCCACGAAAGCCCGGCAGGCCAGCACGACGCCTTGGCCGGCGAGTGCGGCGTCGAGCGCCAGTGTCGTATGGTTGAACGCCGCGCCCGGCAGCTTCTCGCGAATTCCGAGGAATACGCCCCAGCGATCGTGCGAGTCATGCAGAAGCGGCAGCTTGCAAAGCTCCTCGCGGCTCAAGGGAAGGGTGAGCCCTTTCACCAGATGCGGACTCGCGACCGCGACCAGTTCCTGGCGGAACAGCAGCCTTGCCTCCAGCGTCGCCGGGAAAGGCTGGCTGGTCAGGCGCACGGCGATATCCACCTGATCGCGGTCGAAATCCGCCAGCGCCTCGGTGGCGACCGTCCGCAGATCCACCTCGGGAAGGGCGCTGTAGAACTCGGCGAGGCGCGGGATCAAAAGCTTGGCGGCGACGGTCGGGGTGACGCTGATCGTCACGGTTTCCGGCCGCGCGAAAAGCCGTCCGGTCGCCTCGCCAAGCATATCGAAGGCGCGGGTCACGTCGGAGAGATAGGCGGCACCCTGCGCGGTCAGCGCAAGGCCGCGGGGCTGGCGCTGGAACAGCCTGAGGCCAAGCTGATCTTCCAGCGCGCGAACCTGCTGGGCGATCGCTCCCTGGGTGACGCCGAGTTCGTCAGCGGCGGCGCGGAAATTCAGCCTGCGGCCGGAAGCCTCGAAGGCGCGCAGGGCATTCAGCGGCGGCAGCGCGCGGCGGGATTGGATCATTGGCTTATCCAGTAGATTTTCTACAGTCTTACATGTTTCTTTCTCGCGCGAAAGCAGAGAGCATATCTGGCATAATGCCGCGCAAATCAGCTGTCGGGAGGTTTCAATGTCCGAAGGTAAAGTCGCTCTCATCACCGCAGGCGGATCCGGCATGGGCGCCGCGGCCGCAAGGAAACTGGCCGCGGACGGCTACCGCGTCGCCGTGCTCTCCTCTTCCGGTAAGGGCGAGGCGCTGGCAAAGGAGCTCGGCGGCGTCGGCGTTACCGGCTCCAACCAGTCCGACGAGGACGTGAAGCGGCTCGTCGATCTCTCGATGGAGCGATGGGGGCGCATCGACGCGCTGGTCAATTCCGCCGGCCACGGCCCGCGCGCGCCGATCCTCGACATCTCCGACGAGGACTGGCACCGGGGCATGGAAGTCTATTTCCTGAGCGCGGTCCGCCCGATCCGGCTGGTGGCGCCGATCATGGAGAGGCAGGGCGGCGGCGCCATCGTCAATATCTCCACGGCATGGGCGTTCGAACCCTCGCCGATGTTCCCGACCTCGGCCGTCTTCCGGGCGGGCCTAGCGAGCTTCACCAAGATCTTCGCGGATAGCTATGCGCCCAAGAACATCCGCCTGAACAACGTCCTGCCCGGCTGGATCGACAGCCTGCCCGCCACCGAGGAGCGGCGCGACAGCGTTCCGATGCGCCGCTACGGCACCAGCGAGGAAATCGCGGCCACCATAGCCTTCCTCCTGTCGGAAGGTGCGGGTTATATCACCGGCCAGAACATCCGCGTCGACGGCGGCATCGCCCGTTCGGTCTGAGCGGAGCCTGCCGGTGGATCTGACCGATATCGACGCCGCCGCATGGGCGGAGCTCGAAACGGCTGCGGCGAACCCGCAGTCGGGTTTCCGCTATCTCAACCTCTGCTCCGTCGATGCCGAGATGAGGCCGCAGGCGCGCATGGTTGTGCTGCGTGCGGCCGAAAGATCGGCGCGGCGTCTCGAATTTCATACGGATATACGCAGCCGCAAATGGCCGGAACTCTCGGCCAATCCGCATGTCACGGTTCTCGGCTTCAGCGCCGAAAGCCGGCTGCAGCTTCGGCTTCAGGGAAAGGTCGAGCTTCACGGGCCGGGCAGCGGAGCGGCCGATGCCGCATGGGACAGGCTGCCCGCGCGGACGCGGATGACCTATGCCGGCGGCCCGCCCGGGGACGAGCGCGCCTTCGAAACGATCGACATGGCAGAGCCTGCGGATGAGGCCGGGGGAAAGGCGCGTTTCGGCCTGCTGATCTTTCGGGCCAGCACGCTGGACTGGTTCCAGCTGCGCCAGCAGGACAATCGCAGGGCGTTGTTCTCCTATGACGAAGCCGGCGCCCTCTCCTCTTGCCGCTGGGTCAATCCCTGACCTGAGATCGCGGCGCTTTCGGGGGGCGGTCAATCGATCCTCGGACGTTCCGATCTCGGCGTCGCCAGCCCGTGCCTGGCGAGTTCCAGCGTCAGGATGCGGGTTTCGAGCAGATTGAAGATGCGCAGCACCGCCTCGATCGCATCGAAGGGCTTGGTCAGGAAATCCTTCGCGCCGAGCGAAAGCGCGCACCGGCGTGTCGGCAGCGTCGCATCGGCGGTCAGAACCAGGATCGGCAGATAGCTGTCGTCGGGGATGAGCCTTGCAAAGGTCTCCAGCAGCGCGAAACCATCGAGATCGGGCATCATCAGGTCGAGCAGGACGAGATCGACGGGATGCTCGCGGAAGAGCCGCAGCGCCTCGCGCGGCTCGGTCGTGCTGATCAGCGCCGTAAAGCCCTCGCGCTTCAGGATGCGCTCCAGCAGCGAAACATTGGCCGGTTCGTCATCGACGATCAGGATCGTCGAGGCGCGCAGGATATCGGTGGTATCTGTCATGGACCCCAAAACTTCGTCGAAAGCGATGCCGCACTGATAGCAAGCGAGGAGGCCGAAGGCGATGGCTTCAGTTTTTTGACAAAGTCTCCTCCGTCATGCTCGGCCTTGTGCCGAGCATCTAACCACGACAATTGTTTGACAGGAAAACATTTATTTTCAGTGCCTTAATTGGGCCGGCGTAGATCCTCGGCACAAGGCCGAGGATGACGTCGCGGGTTTTGCAGTGGTTTGTCCGTAGCCTGGCGGCGCCTACGGCACCGCGACGTCTCGCGCCTCGGCCTGTCGCATCGCCGCAGGTGCACGCGGCAGATCGACGTGGAACGTTGCGCCGCCCTCCCGGTTGCTGAAGCCGAGGGTGCCGCCCATGGCGTCGATCAGATGTTTGGAGAGCGCAAGCCCCAAGCCGGTTCCCTCCTGGCTGATGCGCTCGGCGCCCAGCCGGTCGAAGGGGGTGAACAGCCGCGCGACGCGCTCGGGCGGAATGCCGGGGCCGGTGTCGCTGACCTCAATGCGGATGCGGTCGTCCAGCGCCCTGTGGCTGACGGTGACGCTCCCCTGGGGACGATTGTATTTCACCGCATTGGAGAGCAGGTTGAGAAACACCTGGAGCAGACGCCGGCGGTCGGCGAGCACCGTCAGATCCGGCTCGGCCTCAATGACTTCGATGCGAATCTGCTGCTTGCCGCAGAGCGGCCTTGCGAGTGCCACGGCTTCCTCGATCACCTCGACGACGGGCTGCGGTTCGACAGCGAGATCCATGCGCCCGGCCTCGATCCGCGCCATGTCGAGCACTTCGTCGATCAGACTCAGCAGATGCCGGCCGGCCCGCAATATCTGCGCGACGCTCTCCCGGGATTCGGCGTCGTCGACGTCCATTTCCAGAAGCTGCGCGAAGCCGAGCACCGAATTCAGCGGCGTGCGCAGCTCGTGGCTCATGCGCGACAGGAATTCGCTCTTGGCATTGCTGGCGCGCACCGCATCCTCGCGGGCGGCAAGCAGCGCCTCCTCGAACTGCTTGCGCTCGGTGATGTCGCGGGTGATCTTGGAAAAGCCGCGCAGCCGCCCGGTCTCGTCGTGAAGGGCGGTGACGACGACATGCGACCAGAAGCGCGAGCCGTCCTTGCGCAGGCGCCAGCCCTCCGCTTCGGTGCGGCCGTGCAGGGCTGCCTTGGAAAGCTCTTCTCCCGGAAATGTCTCCCTGGTCTGGGCGGGATAGAAGCGGGAGAAATGCTGGCCGACGATCTCCTCGGCCTGGTAGCCGGTGATCCGCGCAGCACCGGCATTCCAGCTCACCACCTGACCATCCGGATCGAGCCCGAAGATGCCGTAATCGCTGACGCCCTCGACCAGCTGGCGGAAGCGCTCCTCGCTCTCGGTTAGATCGGCCTCGCGCTTTTTCAGAAGCACGCTTGCATCGGCGAGCGCCTGTCCGAGATTGCCGAGTTCATCGCGGAAGGGATCGGCCGATGTCACGACCTCGCCTCGCGAGAGCCGGTGCGCCTCTGCTTTCAGCGCATGCACGCGGCGCACGATGCTGGCCGAAAACAGGAAGACGGCGACGAGCGCGCCGGCAAAGCCGAGAAAGCCGGCTGATATCATCAGGCTGCGCGACAGGGTGCGGACCCGGTCGGCGGCCTGCGTTCGGGCGTTGAGGAGATCTGCCTCGCGCCGGTTCATCGCGTCGATCTCCTGTCTCAACACATCGAGCACCTGCTTGCCCTCGATGAGCTTGGCGGCCAGATCCTCGCGCCCGCCGGCGCGCAGAATGTCGGCCTGTTTCAGGAGCTGCAGACGGTCGACCTTGGCATCGACCAGGGCGCGGATGCGCTCGAGGCGGGCCTTCTGCTCCTCGTCGCGCAAGCGCCGGCCGACCTCGTCGAGCACGACGGGCAGCCTGTCCTCCGCCCGGTTGAAGGGATCGAGAAAATCGGCCCTGCCGGTCAGCAGATAGCCGCGCATGGCCGTCGCCGCTTCGGCGATCAGGGCATGCAGCTCCTGAATGCCGGACTGGATCTCCAGCGTCACCCGCACCTGGTCCTCGGCGATGCGGCTCTGCCGGTCGGCGACGAAGACCGAGGCGAGTGCGGCCAGGAGCAGCGCCAGCGGCACCACGATGATGACGATGCCCTTTGCCCTGAGCGGCAGGTCGGCGAAGCGCGGCATCATGGCTCTTCCCTCGCCGTCTGCACCAGCCCGCCGCGCACCGCCATGACGGCGGCCTGCGTGCGGTCGCCGGCCCCGAGCTTGGCGATGATGCGCTCGACATGGATCTTGACGGTGCCGGGCGAAATCTTCAGCGCCCGGCCGATCTCCTTGTTGGTCAGGCCCTCGGCCACCTTGGTCAGCACCTCGCGCTCGCGCACGGTCAGCGTCTCCAAGGCGCTGGCATAGGTCTGCGGCTTGGTGGCGGCGCGCTTCAATAGCCTTGCGACCAGCGGCCCGTCGAAGAAGGCGTCGCCCGAAAGCACGCGGCGGATGGTGCGCAGAATGTCGTCGCGGCTCGCATCCTTCAGCAGATAGCCGGTGGCGCCGGCCTCGATCGCCGCTTCCAGATAATCGAGGCTGTCATGCATGGTGATGATCATCACCCGGGTGCCGGGCGAGACGCGCCGGATTTCCCGCGTCGCCGCTAGCCCATCCATGCGGGGCATGCGGATATCGAGCAGCGCCAGATCCGGTTTGTGCAGGGCTGCGGCCTCCACCGCTTCCGCGCCGTCGCGCACGTCGAGAGCGACATGGAAATCCTCCTGGCCGCCGATCATGGCGATCAGGCCGGCGCGGGCGATGTCGTGATCGTCGGCGACGAGAATGGATGCGGTCATCCCGCCGCCTCCTGCGTGAGCGGTGCCGCGGCGCGGACATGCGTGCCGCCGGAAGCGCCGGCGCCGATCTCGAAACGGCCGCCGAGCAGCGCCAGCCTTTCGCGCATGCCGGCAATGCCGAGCCGGGCGCCCCTGCCCTGCACTTCAGGATGACGCGCCTCGCCGATGCCCTTGCCGTCGTCGATCACTTCGAGATGGGCCTGGCCCGCGCCGTCTTCGAAAAGGCGTACGACGAGCCGGCTCGCCTCGGCGTGCTTGACCACATTGGTGATCGCCTCCTGGGCGACGCGGTAGAAGATGATGCCGGTCGAGGCCGGCCAGCGGTCGGCGCCGGCATCGAGATCGGCGATCACTTCCATGCCGTCGATCGCGTCGAGACGGGTGCGCAGTGCGGCGGCGACGCCGAGATCGTCGAGTTCGGGCGGGCGAAGATCGGCGATGGCGGCGCGCAGATCGGCGACGGAATGGCGCGCAAGCGCTGCGAGCTGATCGATGTCAGGCTTCAGCGCATGCGCCTCGCCGATGCGGGCGGCGAGATCCTGCAGGCGGTAGCTGAGGCCGGCGGCAAGCTGTGCGGCGCCGTCATGCAGATCGAGCGCCACACGCTGCCGCTCCTGCTCCTGCGCCTGGATCAGCTGCGCGACGAGGGCGGCAAGTTCGCTGCGCTGGCGTTCGAGATCGCCGAGCAGCGCCTGCTTTTCCGCCGCCTGCCGTTCGAGATTGCAGGCATCGGCGAGCTGGCCCGCCACCACCTCCAGCGTCTGCCGGTCGTCGGCATCGATGGCGCGCGCCTTCGCGCCGGTCAGCGTCAGGCAAAGAGCGGCGCCCTCCTCTGATGCAAAGAGGATCGCGCCATTGCCGGTCGGCCGGCCGATCGTCAGCTGCGTGCGCGTCTCTCCCTGCGATGCCGGAAAGCTGAGCGTCGCAAGCGCGGCACCGGCGAAATCGGCAAGCCGTGACAGGACCTCGGGTGCTGCCGTTTCGAAGGCCTCAGCATCGAGCAGGCTGCGCGTCTCGATGATGAAACGCAGCCGCGCCGCCCGCGCTTCCGCTGCCCGGTAAAGCGCTCTCATCTCCGCCACATCGAGCGAATGCGTCGTATCTATGGTATGCTCCATGCCCAGCGGGGGCTGTTCCTGAAATCAATGACGCGGGCACGATAGTCATTCCGGCGGGAATGTCATCTATGCCGTTCGGCAGATCGGATCGAAGCCACCCGGCAGATGGGGCTGCGGTGCGCCGGCGCTTAACTATCGGTCATGCGGTTGACCGATGCGATGTCGCCCGGGACCGCCACAAAGGAACTCAAACATGCGTACGATCATTGCTGCCGCCCTTGTCATCGGTTTCGTCCAGGTCCAGTCGGCCAGCGCGGCCGAAACGGCGACCTGCGCGCCGGTGAGCGAAGAACAGGTCGCCAAGCTCTTCGACCGCTGGAATGCTTCGCTCGCGACGCTCAATCCCGAGGAGGTCGCCAAGAACTACAGCGCAGATTCCGTGCTGCTGGCGACGCTGGCCAACAAGCCGCGCATCACCCAGGAAGAGCGGATCGACTATTTCAAGCACTTCCTGGAAAAGGGCCCCAAGGGCCACATCGACAGCCGCACCATCAAGACCGGCTGCAACTGGGCGGTCGACACCGGCACCTACACCTTCACCATGAAGGACGGCTCGAAGGTGCCCGCCCGCTATACCTACACCTATGAGTTCAAGGACGGGAACTGGCTGATCACCTCCCACCACTCCTCGATGATGCCGGAGAAGTAAAGGTCCGACCGATCCGGCAGGGAGATCCCGTGTCCACCCCACACGGGATCTCTTGATTGGTGCCGATGCCTGTCAACAGCGATCGGCGAGGCTGCGTGATATCCCGCCTAGAAGATCGGCGAGAAATGCCCCTCATCCGGCTGCCGCCACTGACCGGGGTCGAGCCACGGGTCTCGACCCGTCCTTCGGACCCCCGTAAAGGGGCGAAGGGACTATGCCGCAACCTCTCCGTCCCTCGCTAGCGTCTCGCATGCACATCCCCTCTCCCCGTCAGAACGGCGGTCCGCAGGACGGGTCGAGACCAGCGGCTCGACCCCGGCAAGGGTTAGGGTGAGGGGCAAATTCGGGGCCGAACCAGACAGCCATGGGCTCGTGCTCCGAGCATCTGCTAGGGTTGAGATGCGGCTGATCCTCGGCACAGGGTCGAGGATGATAAGTTGGATGCGACACCCGAGAGCTTTGACGGCCGAGCGGGATCGAGTAGCATCCCCGGACAGCGGCAAGACCATCGAAGCGGCCGGCCCGGGAGATGCGATGATGAAGCACGGATTCCTGATGTTTACGGTGCTCGCGCTCGGCTCGGCATGGCCGGTGTCCGGCGCCCTCGCCGCGGCGCAACCGATTTTCTGGAGCGCCTTGCGGCCGGCCGGTCAGGCGAGGGCGACGGTTCCGCTGTCGCCAAAAGCGGTCAGCGGCCCGCAGGGCGAAACCCTGGTCTGGCGCGACGAGGGCCATCCGGTCGAACTGACCGGCTTCGTCCTGCCGACCGATCAGGACGGCGATCTCGTCTATGAATTCCTGCTGGTGCCCTGGGCCGGGGCCTGCAGCCACATGCCCACGCCGCCGCCCAACCAGCTGGTTCGCGTCGTTCCGCAGGAGCCGCTGCATCTCGAAAAAATCTATGAGACCGTCACCGTGACGGGCACGCTGCGGCCCGGCCTCGATCAGGCGCAGTTCTTCATGATCGACGGCGTCCGCGTCCTCTCCTACGGATACAGCATGGGCCATGCCGAAGTGGCGAAGGCGACGGCGACGAAGGATCCCGATCTGCTGTCGCTTTCCCCTTTCGGTGTCGTGCCGCGCTAGCTTGCGCGAACATCGCCGAGTGCGTATATACATAAGAATATATACGAAAATCGCGGAGGCTTCCCATGCCCCAATATGCGCGCGTGTTTCAATCCGGCAATTCGCAGGCCGTGCGGCTGCCGAAGGAATTCCGCTTCGATGTCGACCAGGTGGAGGTGACGCGCGAAGGCGATGCGGTCATTCTGCGGCCGCGCGCCGATCTCGGCATGCGCTGGGCGTCCCTGAGGAGCGCCCTCGAACGCGGCCTCAGCGACGATTTTCTGGCGCAAGGACGCGAGCAGCCGGAGGATCAGGAGAGGCCGGATCTTCAAGCTCTCTTCAAGTGATCACGCACCTTCTCGATACCAATGCGGTGATCGCGCTGATCGGCAGGAAATCGGACGCGCTGCTGAAGCGCGTGATCGGCAGCGACGAGGGCTCGATCGGGCTTTCCACCATCGTCATGCACAAGCTCTATTACGGCGCCTATAAGAGCGCGAAAATCTCCTACAATCTCGAAACTCTGCGCCTGTTCATGGCGGATTTCCCCGCCATCGGTTTCGAGCGCGAGGATGCGCTGGCATCGGGAGAGATCCGCGCGGCATTGGCGGCAAAGGGAACGCCGATCGGTCCCTATGACGTGCTGATCGCCGCGCAGGCGAAGACCCGGGGTCTCATTCTCATCACGAACAATGTCGGGGAGTTCCGGCGCGTGGACGGCCTTGATGTCGAGGATTGGACGGTCTCTATCGATAGCTGAGAAGCCGAATCCGCCCAGGCAGTCAGCCTGTCGGGAGAGGAGCGCCCCTCTCCCGCCATACGGCCTTGTGTCAGATGTCGAAAGAACTCGGCAAGATCACCACGTCGCGGATCGTCACGTTGCGCGGCCGGGTCAGCATGAAGAGCACGGCTTCCGCGACGTCGCGCGGTTCGATCAGCGCGCCCGCCTCTTTTGCCTTGCGCAGGTTCTCCTCCGGCCAGTCTTTCAGCAGCGCGCTGCTGACCGGACCCGGCGAGACGGAGCCGACGCGGATGCCGTTCTTCAGGAGCTGCCGCCGCATGGTCTGGACGAAGCAGTGCATCGCCCACTTCGAAGGCGAATAGACCGGCTCCCATGGAACCGCGGCTTGGCCCGCGACCGAACTGGTGACGATGATATCTCCCGTCCCTCTCTTGATCATGTGGGGCATGACCGTGCGGACGTTCTTGATGACCACGTTGACGTTCAGATTGAGCATGCGGTCGATCGCGTCGAGGTTCGCTTCCACCAGATCCCCGCCGATATAGGTGCCGGCATTGGCGTGGAAGATGTCGAGCTGACCGACCTTCGAGAGAATGCCGTCGAGCAGGCCGGCGCAATCCTCGGGGTTGAGAAGGTCGAGCGGCAGCGCGATCGCCTTCTCGCCCAGCCTGCCGCTGGCCGCACCCAGCGCCGCCTCGTCCCGATCTATCATCACGACCGTACCGCCCGCCGCAATGACCGCCTCGGTCGTCGCCAATCCAATGCCCGAGGCAGCTCCGGTGATGGCCGCGACTTTACCTTGCAAACCGTTCATATCCACTCCTCCAAATGTGTCGATCTTCTATCGCATGCGAGGTCCGCCATGGCTAGAAGTTCGCGGCGTGGCGGGGATGGTCCGAGCGTCGAGGCGTGTGTGAGGCGGTGGCTCGCAAGCGATTCAGGAGGAATGGCTTGGTTACCCCCTTCCGTCATACTCGGGCTTGTCCCGAGTATCTGCTCCGGTCGATAGGGCAGGAGATCCTCGGCACAAGGCCGAGCGATGACGCCGAGTGAAAATGAGACGGCTGCGGAGAGAATGGGCGGGAGGCCAACCCCACACTCCTCACCAGTCACTCGTAAACTGGTTATTGAGGTCGGATGCACCACCTCTCCTCCGTCATTCCTGTGCTTGTCACAGGAATCCAGCCACCGCGCGTCGGCGCGGTGAATGACTCTCCTGAAGGCAAGGGAGTCTCTTGCGCCCAAGGACTTGGGCGCGCTGGATCCCTGTGACGAGCACAGGGATGAGGGAGGAGAGGTAGTGCCTGCCCATTTAAGAATAACGCGCGTTGAGGACTAGATGGTTGGGCGGTAGCGTCGGGACGCTTTGGCGCGGGAGAGATGGCTGCCTCCTCTTCCGTCATACTCGGGCTTGTCCCGAGTATCTGCCTCCGGTCGATAGGGCAGCAGATCCTCGGCACAAGGCCGAGGATGCCGCCGAGTGAAAATGAGACGCTAGTGAAAATGAAACGGCTGCGGAAAAGTGGCCGGAGGCCAACCCCACACTCCTCACCAGTCACTCGGAAGCTGGTTATTGAGGTCGGAAGCACCACCTCTCCTCCGTCATTCCTGTGCTTGTCACAGGAATCCAGCCACCGCGCATCCGCGCGGTGAATGACCCTTTTGAAAACAAGGGAGTTTCCTGCGCCCAAGGACTTGGGCGCGCTGGATCCCCGTGACGAGCACAGGGATGAGGGAAGGAGAGGTGGTGCCCGCGCCCGATCAACCATCAGGCGCGTAGAGAATTGAAAGGCCGAGCGGTCGTAGCCCACCCCGGGGGATTCGCATAAAAAAACCCGGGCGCGGCCGAAGCCGCGCCCGGGCAAAACTCACTGAACCGATCAGACGAGATCGAATCTGTCGGCGTTCATGACCTTGTTCCAGGCGGCGACGAAGTCCTTGACGAACTTCTCCTTGGCGTCGGCCTGGCCGTAGACTTCGGCGAAGGCGCGCAGCTGCGAGTGCGAGCCGAAGATCAGGTCGACGCGCGTGCCGGTCCACTTGGCGGCGCCCGTCTTGCGGTCGCGGCCTTCATAGACGCCTTCCTTGCCGGCGGCCGGAACCCACTGGGTGGCCATGTCGAGCAGGTTGACGAAGAAGTCGTTCGTCAGCGTCTCGGGACGGGCGGTGAAGACGCCGTGTTCCGGCTGGCCGGCCTTGAGGACGCGCAGGCCGCCGACGAGGACGGTCATTTCGGGTCCGGTCAGGGTCAGCAGCTGGGCGCGGTCGACGAGCGCTTCTTCCGGCTTCATGAACTGCAGGCGCTTGCCGTTCACATAGTTGCGGAAGCCGTCGATGCGCGGCTCGAGCGCTGCGAAGGAATGCGCATCCGTCTGGGCTTCGGAAGCATCCATGCGGCCCGGCGTGAAGGGCACGCTCACGGTGGTGCCGCCGGCGGCCGCAGCCTTCTCGACGCCGGCTGCACCGGCGAGCACGATCAGGTCGGCGAGCGAGATCTTCTTACCGCCGGTCTGGGCGGCGTTGAAGTCCTGCTGGAGGCTTTCGAGGACGCCGAGCACCTTGGCGAGCTGGGCCGGCTGGTTGGCGTCCCAGTCCTTCTGCGGGGCAAGGCGGATGCGTGCGCCATTGGCGCCGCCGCGCTTGTCGGAGCCGCGGAAGGTCGAGGCGGATGCCCAGGCGGTCGAAACCAGCTCCTGCACGGAAAGACCGGTGGCGAGAACCCGGGCCTTCAGCTCGGCAATGTCCTTGTCGTCGACGAGGGGATGGTCGACGGCCGGGATCACGTCCTGCCAGATCAGGTCTTCGGCCGGAACCTCGGGGCCGAGGTAGCGCACCTTCGGACCCATGTCGCGGTGGGTCAGCTTGAACCAGGCGCGGGCGAAAGCGTCGGCGAACTCGGCGGGATTTTCCAGGAAGCGGCGCGAGATCTTCTCGTAGATCGGATCGAAACGCAGCGCCAGGTCGCTGGTCAGCATGGTCGGCAGATGCTTCTTGCCGGCGTCGAAGGCATCCGGAATGGAGGCTTCGGCGTTCTTGGCCTGCCATTGCTTCGCGCCGGCCGGGCTCTTCGTCAGCTCCCATTCGTAGGCGAACAGGTTTTCGAAGAAGTAGTTGCTCCACTTGGTGGGCGTCTGCGACCAAGTGACTTCGAGGCCGGCGGTGATCGCGTCCTTGCCGACGCCGGTGCCGAACGAGCTCTTCCAGCCGAGGCCCTGGTCCTCGATCGCGCCGCCTTCCGGCTCGGCGCCGATGAAGGACGGGTCGCCCGCCCCATGGGTCTTGCCGAAGGTGTGGCCGCCGGCGATCAGCGCCACGGTCTCTTCGTCGTTCATCGCCATGCGGGCGAAGGTTTCGCGGATGTCGCGCGCCGAAGCGAGCGGATCGGAATTGCCGGCGGGGCCCTCCGGGTTGACGTAGATGAGGCCCATCTGCACGGCGCCGAGCGGCTCGGCGAGCTGGCGTTCGCCGCTGTAGCGCTCGTCGCCGAGCCAGGTGCCTTCAGGACCCCAGTAGAGCTCTTCCGGCTCCCAGACGTCGGCGCGGCCGCCGGCGAAGCCGAAGGTCTTGAAGCCCATGGATTCCAAGGCGACGTTGCCGGTGAGGATCAGCAGGTCGGCCCAGGAGATGCTGTTGCCGTATTTTTGCTTGATCGGCCAGAGCAGGCGGCGGGCCTTGTCGAGGTTGGCATTGTCAGGCCAGCTGTTGAGCGGCGCGAAACGCTGCTGACCCTGGCCGGCGCCGCCGCGCCCGTCGGTGATGCGGTAGGTGCCGGCGCTGTGCCAGGCCATGCGGATGAAGAGGCCGCCGTAATGGCCGAAGTCGGCCGGCCACCACTCCTGCGAATCGGTCATCAGCGCGGTGAGATCCTTCTTCAGCGCGTCGAGATCGAGCTTCTTGAACTCCTCGGCATAGTCGAAATCCTTGCCCATCGGATCGGCGCGGCCGGAATTGTGATGAAGAATCTGCACGTTCAGCTGGTTCGGCCACCAGTCGCGGTTGGAATGGCCGCGCGGCGTGTTGCCATGGGCCACAGGACATTTGCCTGCGGTGTCAGTGGGGTTGTCCATGATCGTCTCCTTCATTGCTTGATCTGTCGGCGGTTCAAAAAGATGAGCCGAGCTGGCGCCCCACTCTCTCCCTTGCTGTCTTCATATCGGAAGCGTTCAATAATTTTAAGTTGGATTTACTGATTGCTGCGATAAGCTGGGCTTATGAAAAATCTTACCCTGAAACAGCTGCGTTATTTTGAAGCTTTGGCAAGGGACGGCCGATTTCGCCGTGCCGCCGATGCCTGCGCCATTTCCCAGCCGGCGCTCTCCATGCAGATCAAAGAACTTGAGCAGGAGTTGGGCAGCGAGCTCTTCGAGCGCAGCGCCCGCGAGGTGAAGCTCACCCCCTTCGGCCAGACCTTTGCGCTGCGCGTCCGCGATATCCTGCGCGCCGTCGATGAACTCGGCGAGTTTGCCCGCGCCTCGCGCGACAGTTTCCTGACGCGCCTGCGCATCGGCATCATCCCGACGATCGCGCCCTATCTGTTGCCGGCGATTATAAACGATCTCAACAAAAGCTTCGCGGGGATTCAGATCGAGGTGCGCGAGACGCAAACGGGCAAGCTGGTCCAGGAGCTGGCGCAGGGCCAGCTCGATATGGCGATCGTCGCGCTGCCCGTGTCGGAACCCTCGCTGACCGAGCTCGAACTGTTCAAGGAGGAGTTCGTGCTGGTGCGGCGGCACGAGGACGGCGGCAAACCGGTGCCCGAGCGCGAGGCGCTGCGCGAAATGCGGCTGCTGCTGCTCGAAGAGGGCCACTGCTTTCGCGATCAGGCCCTGTCCTTCTGCAAGGTCGGGCCCGCCCGCCCGCGTGAGATCATGGAAGGCAGCTCGCTCTCCACCCTCGTCCAGATGGTCGGCGCCGGCATCGGCGTCACCCTGATCCCGGAGATGGCCGTTCCCGTCGAAACCCGCTCGGCCCATGTCTCGATCTCCCGCTTCCCCTCTCCGCAACCCTCGCGAACCATCGGCATGGTCTGGCGCAATTCCACGCCGCTGGCCAAGCAGCTGCAGGAGGTCGCCGAGGCGGTCCGCCGCTCGGCGGAGGCGATGCGAGGGCAGTATGCCGGGGGGTGATGGATAGGTTGCTGGTGGGTGCCCAGACCCCTCCCCAACCCCTCCCCACAAGGGGGAGGGACTAACATGCCGCACCGTTTCACGTAGCCTCCACCATACCAATCGGCTGAACGGTCGCAGCGAATAAGGCCTCTCCGTCTGGTCTCCACCGAGGCCGCAGGTTAAGCCCCTCCCCCTTGTGGGGAGGGGTTGGGGCGGGGTCTTGGGCCGCAACGAGCCGCCTCGGCAATTACTGCGTCAGCCGCAACGTATCCCCGCGAATGGCCGCCGCGATCGTCTGGTAGACCGTCTTGATCGTCGCCGGCGATGCGGTGAAGAAATGTGCGGTGTTGGTGGCGCAGTTGCGGATGTTCACCACGTCGGCATCGGCGCTGTAGGAAAGCGTATAGATTTCGATGCCGCTCTTCTTGATCGCCGTGCATGCGGTCAGCATCGCCGAGGTGGCGAAGGTGTTGCAGGCCGAGGATTGGGTTTGCGAGCAGATCCAGTCGAACTTGTCGTTCGGGTTATATTTCGTGTTCATTTCGCCATCGGTCATGAACACCATGACCTTGTGCACGGAATCGGAGACCGGCGCGGGCGAGGATTGGTCTCCCCACACACCCTGCCATTTCGGCGACAGCGTGTACCATCCGGCGACCACGCCCGCATCCAGCCGGGTGGAGCCTTCGGAGGTCAGGCTGGCGACGGCCTTTTTCAGATAGGCGAAGTCCCCGGTCAGCGGCGTGACCGGGGGCGGGCAGAAGCTCGTTCCCGATTTCGGATTGGCGTCCATGGCGACGAAGGCGGCGGTCTCGGGCGATGCGTCGCTCATGCCGTAATCGCCGATCGCGCCGTCATCGCGGACCTCGACATCGGCGCGCGGCTCGATGCAGCCCATCCAGTAATAATTCTTGGTGGTGGACATGACGGGCGTGACGCCGTCGATCCAGTAGGAGAGCTTGTAGCTGGAGCTATAGACGGATTGGGGATCGGTCCAGCGTTTGGGAACGGCGGCCGCGCCATTATAGGATTTGAGCCAGCCGGTGTTGGCGAGGCCGAAATTGACGCGGCTGGAAAAGGGCACGATCGAGATCTTGGTCTTGTCGACCAGCGACGAATTGGACGAGAAGGCCTGGAGAAAGCCTGCGACCGCGGTCTGCATCGGCGTGAAGCGGTTCTCCTCGATCATCGAGCTCGACACGTCGAGAACGAGCGCGATCTCCAGCTGCTTCACCCCCGGCAGGGCCGCGCAGGAGCGGATGCCGATCGGGACGGACTGGATATTGGCGAGTTTCATGAAGGTGGTGGGCACGGCGTCCGTGACGTCGACACAGAGTTCCGACTCGTCGCTTGCCACCTCGGGCTTGCCGGCGAAGGCGGTTTCGAACTCGCCGTTGGCCGAGAGGAAGGCGTTGATGGTCTTGGAGATCTTCGCCTCCGGCATGCCGGACGTGTATTTCGCGGCCGCCGCGAGCACCGCCGAGTCCGCGGCCGATTGCAGCTCCGTCCTGCTGTTATAGGCCCTGATGTAATCGATCGATGCGCCGACCGCGAGAAGCATGGGCACGGCGGCCAGGATGACGATGATGGCGACGGCGCCGTCGCGATTTTCGATCAGGCGGGAAAGCAGGGGCAAGCGAGGGGACATGGGCATCGGCTCGAAATCAAGATCTCTCTTTGGTTTCGAACAGCGCTATGGCGGCAACCTTAACGACAGGGAAACGCGCTGCCGCCTGGGAGCGGCAGGGGAAATTTTCCAACGCGAATCGGACAGCCAACGCTCATTGTGGATATGCCGCGCATGTGAAGCGCGGGCGCTCTCGCCTTACGAGCGGCGCTTGAACGTGTGTTCGGCGGCCGGGAATTTTCGCGAGCGCACCTCTTCGGCATAGGCGGCGGCGGCATCCGCGACCCGCTTGCCGAGCTCGTCGTAGCGCTTGACGAAACGCGGCTTGAAATCGTTGAAGAGGCCGAGAATGTCGTCCGAGACCAGGATCTGGCCGTCGCAGGCGGAAGAGGCGCCGATGCCGATGGTGGGTATGTGAATGCCTGCGCTCACCTCGCGGGCGAGCGGCTCGACCGTGCCCTCGACGACGACGGCGAAGGCGCCCGAGCCGCCGATCGCGTGGGCGTCGCGGCGGATCTTCGAGGTCTCGTGTTCGGAATGGCCGACGGAGCGATAGCCGCCGGCGGTATGGACGAGCTGCGGCATCAGGCCGATATGGCCGAGCACCGGAATGCCCCGCTTGGTGAGGAAGGCGATGGTCTCGGCCATCTCTTCGCCGCCCTCCAGCTTGACGGCGTCGCAACCGGTTTCCTGCATGATGCGCACGGCGTTGCGGAAGGCGATCTCCTTGGATTCCTGGTAGCTGCCGAAGGGCATGTCGACGACGACGCAGGCGTTGGCGACGCCGCGCATGACCGCCTTGCCATGGGCGATCATCATGTCGAGCGTGACGCCGATCGTGGTCTCCATGCCATAGAGCACCATGCCGAGCGAATCCCCGACCAGCAGCAGGTCGCAATGCTCGTCGAGAAGGCGGGCCATCGGCGTCGTATAGGCTGTGAGGCAGACGATCGGCTTGCCGCCCTTCATGGCCGCGATGCCCACAGGCGTCAGGCGCTTCTGGGTTCCGGTGGCGCTCATTTCGTCACTCCCTTTCCCGGCTGGCCGGTCATGCGATTGTCCCGGACGATCTTATTGTCTCCCGGCACGCGGCTGCGGATCACTCTGTTGTCGAGTAGCCGCGTCGTGCCGATGCTGACGAAGAGCGCCGCGACGACGGGGTCTTCGATCGAAGCGACCGGCGCGAGCGTCGAGGCATCCCTGACGGCAACGACTTCAGCCTTCGCCAGGGGCTCGCGGCCGATGAAGGCGGTGAGCTTTTTCTCGAGTTCCCCGGCATCGGTGAGACCCTCGGCGACCAGGCGCTCGGCCTCGTCGAGCGTCTGAGGGACGATCACCGCCGCGCGCCGTTCGTCGGGGCTGAGATAGACATTGCGCGACGACAGGGCGAGGCCGTCGCTGTCGCGCACCGTCGGCACGGCGATCACCCGCACCGGCACGGCGAGATCCTCCACCATGCGCTTGATGATGACGACCTGCTGGTAATCCTTCTCGCCGAAATAGGCGGTCTGCGGCTGGACGATGTTGAAGAGCTTGGAAACGACGGTGGCGACACCGGCGAAATGGCCGGGCCGGACCGCGCCTTCGAGCTCGCGGCCGAGATCGGGAACGTCGACCACCGTCTTCATCGGGCGCGGATACATGTCCTCGACGCCGGGTGCGAAGAGGAAATTGACGCCCGCCTGCTTGAGCATGGCGCCGTCGCGCTCGAGATCGCGCGGATATTTGGCGAGGTCTTCGGCCGGGCCGAACTGCAGCGGATTGACGAAGATCGAAACGACGACGATGTCGTTTTCGGCCCGAGCGCGCGTGACGAGCTGCATATGCCCGGCATGGAGATAGCCCATGGTCGGCACGAGCCCGACGGTGCGCCCCTGCCGCTTCAGCGCATCGAGCGTGTGGCGCAGCTCTTCAATGCTCGAGAAAACCCGCATATATCCTCCCCGCGGCCGGTCATTCTTCTTGGGCGCGGATAAGAAGTGTAATCGATGCCGGAGGTCAATGCACATTCCGCGATAAAAACGATTATATGGATGGCAGATCGCTTGGTGCGAACCTATATCCGCCCGGAAATGGAAGCTTGCCGCGGGCTGGCAATGTGCGAGCCGCGGCGCTATTGGCCAGTCCGTCAAGATACCATCACAGTCGGCCGTTATGGAGGATGCATGGACAAACCCTGGAAGATTAGCCGCGGGCCGATTGCGGCGACGGAGCTCGACGTGGAGAAGGCCAACGCGATCAACGGCATGTTGATCCGGCCGGTCGGCGTGCTTCCGGCCAAGCCCGGCGATCCCGTCCTTCCCTTCGCCGTCGGCCTGTTCAACGAGCTTCGCCCGCTGTTGAAGCCCAAGGCCGGGGTGACGACGCTCCGGCGCGCGACCGCCGCCTATGTCCATTGCCGGCGCTATTATTTCGCCAGCGCCCAGCCGGATTCCATGCGCCACAACATCGATGGCGAGCCGGTCGAAGCCTTGTCCGTCGAAGACCGGCTGGTCGCGCAGAAGCGCTTCCTCAGCCTCAAGCAGAGCGCCAAGGCCGAGGCGCCCGAGCCGGCGCCGGTTCCCCCGCCGGTGCTCAGCAAGAACGAACAGATCCGCGCCGCCCTCCTGCGCGGCAGGAAGAGCCCCGTCAGCTAGCCTTGCCGAGAGGCGGATCCTGCGCCCGCAAGAGCGCCATCAGCATCGGCCCGAGCGCGAATTCGCCGCGTCCGGCGCGCCGCGTGAGATCCCTGAGATAGCCGCCGGCGGAGGTGATGCACCCTCCCCTTTGCAGGATGCAGGCCATGACGGTGGCGGCATTTTCCGGCCCCATCACTGCACAGGCGTCCTCATAGGCAGCCGCGCCGACGCGCAGCATCGTGCGCACGGTGGCCGCCGCCGTCATCAGATCCCGCCAGCTGCCGATCGCCCCGCCCGGACCGTAATCGATGATATCGGGGCAGGCCTGCAACACCGTGCCGAGTGGGAAGGATTTCAGTTTCCCGGCATCCGTCCGAACAGCCCGCCATCCCTGCCCGCCATCCCCTCGCCTGCCCTGGTCATGGCTTTCCAGCCCTGCCTTTGGCTGATCGTCCCGCCTCTCCTCCTGCTCCGTTTCCAAGCCCGGTTCAGATTCAGATAGGGATTCTGGGTGAGAATTCTGTATGTGGCGCTCAAACTGAGATTCACTGGTGCTCGCCATTTGCATTTTCTCATGCGATTCCAATGTGTTGATGATGGCGAGGCGCAGTGTCTCCAGCTCTTCGAGGAGCGGCGGGAGATTTTCGAGCGTTGCCGCCTTCGGAATGCGCTCCAGCAGCGCGTGAAACAGGCAGGAAACCCGCTCCCACTCGCCGGGAACGGCTTCTTCGACGGCTGCGGCGATGAGCTTGGTGATGTCGCGCCGGCAGATCGTCAGCCGTTCCTTCGTTGCCCGCAGCATCTGCCGGTCGGCGGCGATCCCGGCCGCCATCGCTTCGATCTCGGTGGCGCGCGCGAGCAGCGGGGCGAGGATGAAGCCGTAGGCCTCGTCGATGCCGCCTGCCCTGCCGCGGCGGACGTAACGCTTGCCGTTCGGGCTGTCCTTGCGGGAGATGAGGCCGGCTTCGACGAGCACGGCGAGATGCCGGCGTAGCGTGGCGGCGGCCATGCCGCGTGCCCGGAGCGAAAGCTGCGTATTGGAGGGAAAGACCACCAGCCCCTTTTCGCTGGAGAGCTCGTCCTCGGGATAGAAGCTCAGCAGCGCATCAAGCACGGTGAGCGCCCGGTCGGTCACGCCGAGCCCTGCCCGCGCCTCGCAAACCGATCGGAACAATTTCCATTTGTTGCGCGTCGTTCCGGCCGCCATCGCTTCGCCGCGCCGCTGTTTCAGCAGCAGGGCAAGCGACATCGGCCGCCGCCCGAAGGGCGTCGTCACAGATTCACTCTCCATTTCCTTCACCTCTATTCAGGCAAAAGAAATCCGCTCACCGAAACGATGCGAAGGTTGAGGGCACTGCAGCGTCATTGCCGCATCTGAAAAGACGCGGGGGCCGCTTCAGGACTCTTGACGGGGATTCGTGAAAATGCGATTCTCTGTCTTGCTTAAGGATGTGAGAAGGGCTTCCACGACTCGTTCGTTTGGGGGCCTTTTTCTTTTGCGGTTTCAGTCTCCTTGTTTGCCCTCCTCGGCGAGGAATTGCTCATAGAGCGCATCCAGCCTGCCGGAGAGAAATTCACCGAAGCGGCCGGCATTTTTCGCCTTCAGCGAGAGCGAGAACGCCTTGCCGTCATTTTTCATTTCCGCCTGCACCGCCTTATCAAGCGGCTGCCATGTCACCTTCCTGGCGGCGGTGGTCTTCTTCACCGGCCGCGCGCTTTTGTTCAGCGCCGCATAAAGCGCTTCGAAACGTTTGTCGGAAGGTAACTGATGAAAGTTGTCGCCTTCGAGGACCTTGGCGACGCTTGCGGCATTGGCCGTTTTGCCGGCGAGCAGCGACAGTTCCACCCAGCGCTCGCGGCCGACGCCGGGGGCCGGGCCGATCGCCTGGACGACCTCTTGCGGCAGCCGCTCCATGACGGACATCATCTTCGAAACCGAAGCCGCATTGGCGGCGAGCGCCGTCGAGATCACTTCCCGGTCGTAGCCAAGCTCTTCCAGCCGCCGGGCAAAGAGTGCCCGCTCGATGAAGGTAAGGTCTGCGCGGGCCGAATTTTCCTGCCCCTGGGCGATGACATGGGTGCGGTCGTCGATCGCCTTGACGACGGCGCGGACATTGCGGCCGAGCTCGCGGGCGGCGCGGAGGCGCCGGTGGCCGAAGACCACCTGATAACGTCCGTCGATCGTCCCATGGGGACGCACCAGGATGGGCGTGTCCTGTCCGCGTGCGCGGATCGCCTCGACCAGTGCGCGGAACGCCTCGTCATCCTCGGACAGCCGGTCCTTGACGAAGGAGACCTCGACGGTGTCAGGGTCGAGATCGACCACCGCCTCGCCCTCGAGGAATTTTTCCGCCTGCTTGGCCAGCTCATCCAGCGAGCGGACGAGCGAGCGGCCTGCCCCACGCATCGGATAGTTCGGCGCGCCGGCGCCCTCGTCAGGCATTTCGGCCAGCCCCTCAAGGAGATTCTTTCGTGCCATGACTTTCTCCGATTGCGGTCAAACAATTGATTCGGTTGAAGGAAACCGTGAATTTGTCAGCCGACAAATTCACCGTCCCCATGCCTGGTGAATGAGGCCGGCGATCTCGGCATTGACGGCGTCCATCGCCTCGATCGCCCGATCATAGGTTCCCCGGTTCATCGAGGAACGCTCGACCTCGTAAAGCGTCTGCTTGGTGATGCCGGCATCCGAGATCGCCGTCGATTTGACCATCTGGTTCTTCAGCATGAATTCGTGGAACATGGTCGACATGAAGCCGACCATCTGCGCCTGCGGCACGTCGGTCGGCTCATAGCGGGTGATGAGATAGCGGTACCAGGAGAGGTTCACCTCGGCGCCGGCCGCGCGGATCGGCTTCAGGATGCCGCCGAGCATCAGCAGGAACTGGCCCATCGACATGACGTCGAGCATCTGCGGATGGATGGTGATCAAGACGCTGGTCGCCGCCGTCAGCGCCGTCAGCGTGAGATAGCCGAGCTGCGGCGGACAATCGATGACGACGACGTCGTAGCGGTCGTCGACCTCGGCGAGCGCGCGCGAGATGCGGGTGAAGAAGGTCTTGCCGTCATTGCTCGATTTATCGGCCATGGCGAGCGGCGTATCGTATTCGTATTCCTGCAGGTCGAGATTGGCCGGCACGATATCGAGGCCAGGAAAATTGGTCTGGTGGATGATTTCCGAGAGCTTCTTCTTCTCGCCGTCGTAGCGGATCGCCTCGTAGAGCGAGGAGGCCTGGTCGAATTCCGGCTGGAAGCCGTGCAGGGAGGAGAGCGAGGCCTGCGGATCGAGATCGACGGCGAGCACGCGGTGGCCGGTCAGCGCCAGATGCTGGGCAAGATGGGCAGCCGTTGTCGTCTTGCCCGAGCCGCCCTTGAAGTTGACGACGGCGATGACCTGCAGCTTCTCGTTTCCGCGGCGATGGGGCACATACATGCGGCTCTCGGAGCGGCCATGCGCATCGAGATAGCGCCTCAGCTCCAGCATCTGCTCGGCACTGTAAGAGCGCCGCCCGGAAGGCGAGGTCCTGGGGCAGGGGCCTTTGCCTTCGAGATGCAGCTTCTTCAGCGTGCTCTGCGACGCGCCGACATAATTGGCGACCTCCGCCAGCGAGAAGCTGCGCAGCGTTTTCTTCGCATTGGGCGGAAAACGCTGCACGCTGAGCAGATGCAGCTTCTTCGATATCACGTCGCCATGTTCGAGAATCTGATCCTCGAAATGCAGTGGTGCTGCCTTCAAGGCATTCAAATTAGCGTTCATCGGCGGCAATCTCTTGGATAACGATTTTCGGGATCAAAAGCCCCTCTAACCGTTATTATCCGCGATTCTCCGATACCGGCCAAGAATTTTAAGGTTAACGCATATTAACCTTTTGGCCGCGCGTTCAAGCACTTGGTCGGTGCTGCATGATGGCTGGAAGGCCGGGGAGTTTGGGCCGGGGGCGCTGATAAAGCGCCCCCGGCGGCGCCCGGCCGAAGGGGAGGGGGCATTCGGCGGGCTTAACTCAACGGCGCTTCGCCTGTGGTAATGCGCTGCTCGTCCGCGCCGAAGAGGTGCACGGCATCGTGGATCGGCGCGATCTTCAAGACATCGCCGGGGGCGGCCCTGATCCGCTCGCGGAAGACGCAGGTGAGTGTCTGCCCTCCCAGCCGGACGAGGACCAGCGTTTCCGAGCCGGTCGGCTCCACGACGATGGTCGTCACCTCGATGCCGTCGGGGTCGAGGCTGATATGCTCGGGACGGATGCCGTAGATGACCGCGTCGCGCGGGCGGCGCTCGCTCGGCAGCAGCAGGCCATCCTCAGTGCGGAAGCCGCCCTCCGTCATGCTGCCCTTGATGAAATTCATCGCCGGCGAGCCGATGAAGCCGGCCACGAAGAGGTTGCTCGGCCGGTCGTAAAGCTCGAGCGGCGAGCCGGACTGTTCGATCAGCCCGTCCTTCATCACGACGATCTTGTCGGCCATTGTCATGGCCTCGATCTGGTCGTGGGTGACGTAGATGGTGGTCGTCTGCAAGCGCTGATGCAGCTCCTTGATCTCCGAGCGCATCTGCACGCGCAGCTTGGCGTCAAGGTTCGACAAGGGTTCGTCGAACAGGAAGACGGCGGGATCGCGCACGATCGCGCGGCCCATGGCGACGCGCTGCCGCTGGCCGCCTGAAAGCTGCTTCGGATAGCGCTCCAGGAGATTTTCGAGACCGAGGATCTTGGCGGCATTGCCGACCCGGTGGTCGATCTCCGACCTCGGCATGCGCTTCAGCCGCAGCGAGAAGCCCATGTTCTTGGCGACCGTCATATGCGGATAGAGCGCGTAGTTCTGGAACACCATGGCGATGTCGCGATCCTTCGGCGCCAACTCGTTGACGATGTGCTTGCCGATCTGGATCTTGCCCGAGGTGATGTCTTCGAGGCCAGCGATCATCCGGAGCAGCGTCGATTTCCCGCAGCCGGAGGGGCCGACCAGCACGACGAATTCGCCGTCGCCGATATCGACCGACACGCCTTTGATGGCTTTGAAGGCGCCGTAATCCTTGCGTGCATTGTTGACCGAAACATGGGCCATGAAACTCCTCCAGAATTCGCCGTCAAAGTCCGTTCAAGACGCTTTTGAGATAATCGAGGCCGAGGCGTTCGCCCTCCTTGCGCGCATGGAGATCCTTGCCCGGCCAGCCATAGGCGGCATCCTCGTGCTCGATCGACAGCGTGCCGTCGAAGCCGTAGCCGCGGGCCTGGCGGAGGAACCGCGGCCAGTCGAGAAGGCCGAGCCCCGGCAGCTTGTATTGCCACCAGCCCTTGCCGTGATAGCCGATCGCCTGCAGCGCCTGGCGATCGATCGCGGTATCCTTGGCATGCAGAATGGCAATGCGATCCTTCACCGCCTCCATCGCGTGATAGGGATCGACGCCGATGCGGATGAGGTGCGAGGGATCGAATTCGAGCCCGAAGCGGCGATCCGGGATTCTGGCGAAAAGCGCCTGCCATCCCTTCGGCGTCGTGCCGATGAAATTGTCTTTCGGTCCCGGCCAGTTTTCGATCGCAAACGTGAGGCCGGAGGATTGCGTCTCGGCGATCAGACCGTTCGCGAAGTCGGCGAAATCGTCATAATTGGCCTCGTCGCTGGCGCTGTCGTCCCGGCCCGGAAAGATCACGAAGATCGGTACGCCGGTCTCGCCGATCGCCTGGGCGAACTCCGCCGTCCTTGCCCGGAGCTCCCGGCGCCTGTCGCGGTCGGCATCGAGCTGGTTGCCGAAATAGGTGAGAGAGGAGACGAAGAGGCCGCGGCTTCTCGCCAGCGCGACGGCGTCGGCCACCCGGTCGGGTGTCTTGATATGGCCGCCGACATCGATCTCGATCGCATCGAAACCGGCCGATGCGGCGAAATCCGCCACTTCCTCCAGCGGGCGGTCATTGAATGTCGAGGTATAGAAGCCGATCTTCACCATATCCTCCCGGGCCTTGCGGCCGTTTCAACTGTTCAGCCGATCCATGAATTTGAGCGGCGAGCGGGTGCGTTGCGCCACGTCAGCCGATGCGAGCATGAGGGCGGCTGCCATCGGCATCGCCGCCGCGCCGATCGCCGAGGCGTCCTCGCCGATCGAGGCGCGATGCAGTGACGGCAGGTTGGTGTCCTCGGCGTCGAGATGCTCGTGCACATAACGCAGCAATTCATCGACGATGCGGATCGGCAGCCGGCCGCCGACGAGCACGGCGTCGGGATCGACGATCATGGCGATATGTTTGACGGCGACCGCCAGATGCGCGCTCATTTCCTTGAGCCACTGCGAAACGAGCCGCCTTCCATGCGCGTCGAGCGTCAGCAGGTCCTGGGGAACGCTCACTTCGATGCCGTGTTTGGCCAGGAAATCATAGAGGAAGAACAGCGAGAAGATCTCGCCGAGAAGCTGGACCTTCTGGCCTTTGCCGTCGCGGCCGTCGGCGATCGGCAACCAGCCGATCTCGCCGCTGAGGCCCATGGCGCCGCGATGGCCGTTGCCGTCGAGCACCAGGCCTCCGCCCGGGCAGGCATTGACGGCGATATAGAAGAAGCTGCTGCTTTCGGCGCCGAGGCCGTAATCGAGCTCGGCAAGGGCTGCGGCATTGGCCTCGTTCTCGATGAAGACGGGGTGCTGCGTCAGGTTCTCGAGGGCTGAGCGCACATCGAATTCCGTCCATTCCTGATAGGCGTCGGGCTTGCCGAGCAGCGAGATTTCGCCGAGCCAATCCGGCACCGCCAGCCCGATGCCGCAAAGGCGGGCATCGTCGATCAGCCGGCTGCGCTGGAAATGCGAGATCGCATCCGATGTCAGCTGCATGAACTCACCAGGCAGGATGAAGCGCTTCTCATGATGCACGCGGGCGCGCACATTGCCGACGGCATCGACGGCGAGGATCGTCAAATGATCGCGGTCGATGTTGATGCCGATGGCATAAGAGGCGTCCGGGTTGATTTCGAGCTCGATCGCCGGCTGGCCCCGCAGCCCATGCCGCCGGCGGGCTTCCATGATCAGGCCCTCGTCCAGCAGGCGGTCGACGATGCGGGCGATGGCCGGTTTGGTGAAGCCGGTGCGCCTTGCGATTTCGGCGCGCGAGATCGGCGCCTGACGGTGGATGCAGCGCAGGACGACGGCCCTGTTGTGCTCGCCGGCATCTTCGACATTGGCGCCCGTCAGATCCGGGGAGAGCCTCGTGCCGGGCATCTGGTTCATGCGTTCAATCCTTCCTTGCGCCTCACGGGCAGAACCGGCCTCATCCCTTCACCGCGCCGCTGGTCATCGCGCCGAGGATCAGCCTCTGAAGCGACAGGAAGGCCACGATCGCCGGAACGACCGAGATCAGGCAGGCGGCGGCAAGCAGCTGGATGGACGAGTCGGTCTGCATGCCGCGGAAGTTAAAGATTCCCACGCCGATCGGCATCAGGTCATTTTTGGTGAGCAGCAGGAACGGCACGAGGAATTGCGACCAGCCGGCAATGACGGTGATGATGAAGACCGAGGCGATGCCCGGCGCCGACAGCGGCAGGATGATCCGCCAGAAGACCGAGAACCGGTTGCAGCCGTCGATCATCGCCGCCTCGTCGAGGCTGCGCGGAATGCCGTCGACGGTGCTCTTCAACAGCCAGGTCGCCAGCGGAACACCGAGCGCGATATAGACCATGACGACGGCAAAATGCGTATCGAGCATTCCGAGCCGGTTCATGTAGCGGTAGAGCGGCACCATGATGACGAGCGGCGAGATCATCTGGAAAAGCAGCAGGCCCATCATCGACAGGCCCTTGCCGCGGAAATTGAAGCGGGAAAAGGCATAGGCCGCGGGCAGCGCCACGATCAGCACGCCGAAGCCGCTGAGTGCTGCGAGCTTCAGGCCGTTCCAGAGATAGATCGGGAAATAGCTGTTGTTGAGAACGGTGATGAAATTGTCGATGGTTGGATTATTGGGAATATAACGCGCCGCGCCGCGATAGATCTCGCGCTTGTCGCGCATCGCCATCGACAGGAGATAGGTGAGGGGGCCGGCGAAGAAGATGAACATAGCCAGCATGAAGAGATAGCTCATGGCATCGCCGAGCCGTGTTCCGGTGCGCCGGCTCATTGCTCTTCCTCCTTCGGCAGGAACGAGGCGTAGATGAAGGCGAGCCCGAGGCTGATGATCAGCATCAGCACGGAGAGCACGCTGCCGCCTGAGAGATCGTAGTTTCGGAAGACGATGTTGAAGACGTAGAGCGAGATGACCTCGGTCGCCCGCCCGGGACCGCCGCCGGTCAGCGTGATGATCGCATCGAAGGTGTTCACCGTCTGGATGGTGATCAGGATCATGTTGACGAGGATGGCGGCGCGCAGCTGCGGCAGCGTGACGAAGAAGAACTGCTGCGAGGCGGTCGCGCCATCGACTTCGGCGGCTTCATAAAGCGAGGGATCGATCGCCTTCAGCGCCGCATACATGACGACCATGGAAAAGGCCGTGCCGCGCCAGATGTTGGAGATCAGCGTCGACCAGGGCGCGATGGCCGGATCGGAAAGCCAGGCGACGGTCGGCATGTGCATCAGCCTGAGAATGCTGTTCAGCGCGCCGTAGGGCGCTTCGGAAAACAGCATCTGCCAGATGATGCCGCCGGCGATGCCGGGCACCACCCAGGCGACCAGCGCCGTCGTTCTCAGGATCGTCGTGCCGAACAGGCCGCGCTTTTCGCCGCGGATGACCGTGACGGCCACCGCAAGGCCGAGAATTTGTTGGCCGATAACGCTGCCGCCGACGAAGATCAGCGTCGCCCATAAAATGTCGGGCAGCTGCGGCGAGCTCAGCGCATTGGTGATGGAACCCAGCGTATAGTCCTGATTGTCGCCGATCAGCGTCGCATTGGTGAAGGAAAGCCGGAAAACGTCGATGACCGGGTAGAGATAGAATATGCCGATGACGATAATCACGGGCATGATCCAGGGCAGGGGCGCACCGGCGAACCGGCGCATGAACGTTCTGCTTTGAGGCGGGCTGTCGGCCTCGATGGCAATGGGGCTCATTGGCTTCTCTGTCCGGGTTTGGCAAAGCCGGCGACGCCCACGGGCAGGCGCCGCCGCTGTCTGATGCGTTGGAGATCGCCGCTGCCCCTCACCCTAACCCTCTCCCCGTTCTGACGGGGAGAGGGGACGTGCCCCGCGAGGCGCTGGTAAGGGACGGAGAGCTTGCGGCTTGTTCCTTCTCCCCGTCACAACGGGGAGAAGGTGGCGGCAGCCGGATGAGGGGCTGCTCTCGCCGATCTCCTGAGCTGCGCCGCCAGCATCACAGCCGCTTGTAAGCCTCCATCGCCGCGCTGAAGGCGGCATCGAGGGCTTCTTCCGGTTTCTTCGTGCCCGAGAGCACGTCGCCCATCATGATTTGGATCTGGTTGGATATTTCAGGATAGATCGGCACGCCGGGGCGAGCCTGGCCGTTGACCAGAGCCTGGGCGAAGGTCTTGTTGGCTTCGGTGGAGAAGACCTCGTACTTGTCGAACAGCGATTTGCGCGTCGGCAGCTGCTGCTGCAGCGCGTTGGCCGGGCCCATATAGACCTCGCGGGCGAGGTTGGCGCACATCTCGACCTTGTCCTTGTCCTTGCTGAAGGAAGCGATGGTCCAGCCGCCGGTGCCCGTCGAGCGCTGATCGGCCGTCGGGCCGGGGATCGGCGAGAAGGTCCAGTTCTTGAACTCGTTTTCCTCCAGCGTCGTCTTCAGCTGCGCATATTGCCAGTTGCCGCCGATGAAGAGGGCGGTCGTGCCGGCTGCCGCCGCCGCGTTCATGTCGTCGTAATTGGCGATGGTGCTGACGCGTTTGGGGGCCGCGCCGGAATCGACGAGATCCTTGAAGTAGTTCAGCGCCTTTAGGAATTTTTCCTTGTTCTCGCCCTCGCCGAACACCGGCTTACCGCTGTCGTCGACAAGCTTGCCGCCGAGCGCCCAGTAATTGGCGAGCCAGTCGAAGGTCGTGCCTTCCCAGCGTCCGCCATTGAAGAGCACGCCTTCCATGCCTTCCTTGGTGGAGGCAAGGGCGGCCTTCTTCAGGTCGTCCCAGGTCTCGGGCGCATCTGCAACGATCGACTTGTTGCGGTAGAGCACGCGAAGGTCCGTATCCCACCACCAGGCGCGCACCGTTTGGTCCTTGTCGGTGATGCCGGCGCGGATGAAGGGGAAGAGATCGTCCACTTCTTCCTTGGAGAAGTAGGGCGTGAAATCGGCCAGCACCTTGTTGACCATGAACTGCGACAGCACGAAGGAGTCGACGGCGGCGCAATCCGGTGCGTTGCCGGCCTTGGCCTGCTCCAGCATCTTGGCCTGCTCGGTGCCGATGTCGGAGGACATGAACTGCATCTGCAGTTTCCACTCGGGATGCTTCTTGATGAACTCGACGAACAGCTTCTGATAGCCCTCGGCGATGGTGGGATCGGAATTGTTCGGGCTGTCGTTGGTCAGGCGGACGACGAGGATCTTGGCCGCATCGGCAAGGCCGATCCGGTCTTTGGTGGCAAGTTCCTGGGCAAAAATGGCGGATGCTGAAAATAAGATAGTGCTCAGCGTCAATGCGCTGACGGTCGCGCTCTTCATGATGGGTCTCCTCCCCATTTTGAACGATTACAGCCTGGCGGTCAGTTGACCTCTCCTCATTTCCGTGCTGCATTAATTAGATTAAGTTACTTTGATTTGATGTCAAGCCAGAGCTTTGGGAGGATCGAGATGCTGGCGACATTCAACAGCAGCTAGCGCGCTGCCGGCGAAAATCGAGTCGACTTCGCGAGGTCATGCACCGGATCGAAGGTGATGGAGCGTCCACCAGACGCGCGGCGCATCCACCCCGCAATTTTCCCGAGGAAGAGCCCGAGCGATCGCGGATGGCCGCGACCGCAAGCGGCGGTTTTTGCCCGGCGGCAGCCGGAAATCCAAACTCTGTGGAGGAGAAGATGCGTTTACTCATTCTCGGCACCGGCGGCATGGCCAACCAGCACGCAGCACGTTTCAAGGCGATCGAAGGCGTCAGCGTCGTCGGCGGCGTCGATGTCGTTCCGGAGCGGCTGGCGGCCTTCTGCACCGAACATGGCATCGCCAATCATTTCCTCTCGCTGGAGGATGCGCTCGCCTGGGGCGAGTTCGATGCGGTTGCCAATGTCACGCCCGACAGCATCCACCATCCGACGACGCTGCAGGCGATTGCCGCCGGCAAGCATGTCTTCTGCGAGAAGCCGCTCGCCACCGATGCGGCGAAGGCCATGGAGATGACCGAGGCGATCGAGCGGGCGGGCAAGGTCGGCATGGTCAACTTCACCTATCGCAATTCGCCGGCGCTGCAGAAAGGCCGGCAGATGGTGCTCGCCGGCGAGATCGGCGCGGTGCGCCATGTCGAGGCGTCGCATCTTCAGAGCTGGCTGGTCGGCCGCCACTGGGGCGATTGGAAGAGCGAGAGCAAATGGCTGTGGCGGCTGAGCAAGAAGCACGGCTCGAACGGCGCGCTCGGCGATATCGGCATCCACATCGTCGATTTCGCCTCCTACGGCTCCGGCCTCGACGTCGCCCATGTCTTTGCCCGGCTGAAGACCTTCGACAAGGCGCCCGGCCACAAGATCGGCGAGTACGATCTCGATGCCAATGACAGTTTCACGATGAATGTCGATTTCACCAATGGCGCGATCGGCACGATCCAGGCGACGCGCACCGCCGCCGGCCAGATGGACCAGCTGCGGCTTAGGGTCTACGGCGAAACCGGCTCGGTCGAGATGATCTACGACACCGGCAATTCGACGCTGCGCGCCTGCCTCGGCGAGGACGTGCACACGGCGACCTGGCGCGACGTGCCCTTCGATCCCGTCGAGACCAATTACCAGCGTTTCGTCCAGGCGGTGCGGGCGGGCAAGACCCAGGAACCATCCTTCCGCCGCGCGGCGAATATCCAGAAGGTACTCGACAAGGCGCTCGCTTCCGATCTCAGCCACAAAGACGAGGCGCTCACTTCTTAGGCCGAAGCCGGCGGCAGCAGCAGCGTGTTGAGGAAGGGCAGCAGCGCCGCACCGAGCGCGACACCGCCGCCGCTGAAGCTGGCCGGCCGCATCGGCGAAATCCATGGCGTGATGATCGGCCGCGTCGCGGTATCGCGCCGCTCGATGGAAAGCTGGTGGATCAGCGCCTCGATCACGCCCTGCGGCAGGTCTCCGCCGATCATGACGGTGCTCGGGGCGAAGAAGCCGGCCATGGCGATGATCGGATCGAGGAGATGGCCCGCGGCCTCGCGGATCCATTGCGACAGCAGGGGGCAGGAGAATTCCTCGCCCTTCAGCAGCCGGGCGAAATCCTCCTCACCGATGCGCGCCCGCAGCGATCCGAAGCCGACGACGGTGTTGAGCCGGACATTGTCGGGCCCGGTCAGCATTTCGCCGATGCTGCCCGCTCGTCCGTGCACGCCGGAATAGGGCACGCCGCGAATGAGGAAGCCCGCCTGCACGTCGTCGTCGATGATGATCATCGCGAGCCCGCCCTCCGGCAGGCCGCTGCCGATCGTGCGCTCGGCAAGAAGGCCCGCCGTGCATTCGTTCTCGACATAGGGGCGAGCGATCGTCGAGATCGCGGCAATCGCGTCGCTCTCAGCCTCCGTCCAGTCGTTGGCGGCGATGCCGAGTCCGATGACCGGCCTGGCGGCATGCCGATCGACCATGTCTCGGACGGCCGTATGCACCAACTGGACCTTGTCCGCCGGGTCCACGTCGAAATAGGCCCGCTCATGCATCTGGCCGCTCAGATCGACGAGCACGATCTCGCCGCGCCGCTCGCGAAGCTTCACCCCGACCGAAAAAGCGCCTTCCGGCCGCAGCGCAAATTCGGTCGCCGTGGCGCCGCCGCCGAGCCCGTTGCGCCGGTTCGAGGTGACGAGCTTCTCATCCGCCAGCCGACGCAGGATATTGGTGATGCCGGGCCCGGTCAGCCCGCTATGGCGCCCAAGCTCGGTGCGCGTCAGCGGCCCATGCCG
The DNA here is from genome assembly GCF_002211305.1 of Rhizobium sp. R634. Classification (GTDB taxonomy): domain Bacteria; phylum Pseudomonadota; class Alphaproteobacteria; order Rhizobiales; family Rhizobiaceae; genus Rhizobium. The sequence continues at coordinate 840,292 of NZ_LOKW01000001.1, forward strand.
CCGGATCGCCTCCAGGATGACGCGAATGTTCCGGTCGGCGATCTCGCCCGACCTCAGACCCACCGTTTTGGCGCGCGGACCGCCCATCTCCTGGGTGTGAAGCCGACGCGGCCCTGACCGAAGATACCGCATGACCGTCTTTCCTAGAGCACTATCTCGGTTGTGTAGCACGCTTGCAGGTGTTCGTAACGATTTTCCAATAGATGTGTAGCCAACTAATTCCGTTACCTGCTTCCGGAGGTCAAAATGGCGTCTATACCAACTACGCCCGAGTTGATGTCGACGATCGCTCGCTTGGAGCTGAGGTATCGTCGCCACGCTGACGCGGCGGATCTTTTCACTGCCTAGGAAAAGCTCTGCGAGCGTTTCGAAGACGATTTGGCGGAGGAGCGTGACGTTCTGCTCAGCAAGGCAGCCGCATTGATGCTGGTAAAATATTGGGTCGAGCAGGCGGCATGAAATGGTTTCCTCTCTTGAAACGAGACCTAAGGATTGATTTCAACACATGACCGATGGGCATTCTCCCGCCGCCGACCGCGACCCAAACGCCACCCAGCCAATTCTCGTCTTGCGAGGGGGCGTCAGATACCTCTTCATGACCGTTGGCCTCTTGATGCTCTTTTCCGTTTACCTCTCACTCATCGCCCTTGGGCAGATTGAAATGAGCAGACGCACCAGCGGTGTCGGAGAGGGCCTGTTTGCGATCGTCTTGCTCGGCGTCATCGTTTATGTTGTGGTAAACGCTCGGAAGGTCCATTTCACGAAGCCCATCATGGTGATCGGGCCCGACGGCATCGCTGCTCAAAGGCTGCCGAAGCTCATCCCCTGGTCAATGATCGAACGTGTCGATATCCCCGAGACCCGGTGGGCGCAATTCATCTATCTGACTGTCCGCAACGACGCTGATCCGGAAATCCTTGGACAGTTGCGCAAGCGACAGCCTCTTGAACGGGTCGTCGCGATACCGCACAGATGGGTTTCGGGGTTCAGTTCACGCGAAGTCAAGGACATCGTGAATCGCTATTTTGAGCGCTCACGACAAAGCTGAAGCCAAATGGATTTTCTGCTTCCCGCTGCTATTGATGGCGCTCGTCAAGCGGCCGGGCGATCTAATAGCTGCAAGGACGATCGTTGCCGAAGCCGTCGCGGCAGGCTGGTCTGAGGCCATAGTCGACGCTGCTATATCCAACCGAGCCGGTTTGGACCGAGTCGGTCGAACTTGTCGTGCAGGACGATGAAACGGCAACCAAGACGACGGCTGCCATCGCAGCCAATAGTTTACGAATTTGAAGCATCCCACCCTCCTATCGCTTCCCCAAAAAACGGCGATTTCAGTGCGATGAATGCGCAAATAGGCCGGTCTCGCGATCCGATAACCGTTTTTGCTGATCAAGATTCCGTTATTCGTTCAAGCCCCAGCCTTGACCCTGAGATCGCCGAGAAACTGCCCGCCCGGCGAGTATTAGGTCATCAGGCCATAGTCGCAGGCCTCTACTTGTTCTTGATGACCGCCGCGAGTTCTTCCGGCGTCGTTCATGCAATCCTGTGTTAGCTTTCGTAAAGTACGGATTTTGCGACCGGATGGAGCATTCAAAACCACTGCCCGCTGTCGCAGTCAAATGTCCAACAGTTGCCGACTAAACGGCGTACCTCAGGCTCCACGAAGCCGATGAGATTTGTGATTAAGCTCGGGTCATCCTCAATGCCCCATGACAATTCGACACGCTGATTGCAGCGTGCAATTGCGCTGCTTTCGGCATGAGGAAATTGTGCTGCGATCCCCTGGGATTCAGCCAGCACATGGCTCTCGCTGCTCAATCGAATGTCCAACTCTGCCGGTGCCCCGAACTTCAACTGGTGCGAGGTCACCTGCCGAAGAGGTTCCTGATATCTCATCAACGCTGCTTGAAGTAACGTCAGATCGCCAAAGCCGTCACGGAAAAGGATCATCCAAGAGAAACGCGGCGTCATAACCGGCGCGTGAGAGGCCGTCGTATCTTTAATTGTCGCAAGCGACCGCTTGCGTTTTAAGAAGTCGAATAGTGCCATGCTGCCCCTTTTTCGGTTTCTTGCCCCTCAGCTTGTCAGCCCGCGTGACGGCTGGTCACTCTGATATAATAGCCGTCAGGATCGACAAGGCGAAAGTCGCGAAGTCCCCAGGGTTGCTGCGCAAGATCGGAAAGTGGCCAGCCGCTCTCCTTTGCCGTGCGATAGGCATCCTCGACGTCGGCGACGCTTAAGACGATCTCGATGCCGAGGCCAGCTTTCTCGCCCGTTTCGATCCGCAACGGATGATCGCTTGGAAGGGCGCTCCGCAAATTGATCGCGATCACTGCGTCACCGTTCGTCAGCATGGTATATTCCGCGCTTGCCGAGCCCCGAATTTCGAAGCCCAGAACCCGCCGATAGAAATCGAGCGATCTCTCTGCCGCTTCGACGAACAACTCCAATCTCAGTTGCAAGCGGTATCTCCTCTTTCGGTGGCCTTTCCATTGGTGGGTGATTTTCACGACGCGCGGTGAGGTGGACCTTATCAGAAATTTTCGTTCCGACGGAAACCGTGAGCTCAGAGAACTGGGAGCGTCGATGTCGACGCCCTTAACTTTTTTCCATTTTTCAAAGTAAGTCATTGAAATTGTTTAGGGGCAAATCGAAATTTCAGACCAATTTTCCAAATGTTCCCGTAACTCGTTTCCAATCTTGTCGCCTTCCTGAATAAAGATACAAAAAAAGCCCGACAACGTCGGGCTCTTTCTGCAATTACGAGGTTGTTTTCAGACCGATAGATTCTGCTCCAAATCCTCGCGGCGGTAGATCTTCGCCACGTGCTTGACGCCGCGAAGAACCGGTTCGATACCAAAGCGGTCGAGTTTCTTGACAAGCTTCGTCGTCACCGTGCCGAGCATGGGCGCGACTTCCTCCGCTGAAATGTAGGTCTTTTTGAATTCCTCGATTTCCGTCTTGGGTGCTCGCCGCGCATGAAATTTCGCGTTCGCGCGGCGTGGCACGCCCACCAACAATCCAAGCTTGAACAGCTCCTCAACGATCCGGTTACGTTCAAGCTGACGCGGATTCATCGACTGACAGTGTATCCGGGTATTTTACGCGGACATTGCGGCGCCGTTTCGGGTCCGCCCTTTTTTGCCTAAGCATGTCCTCGACGTTCAAGTTGATATTATCGAGCCTGATCGGGTTCCCGCGCACGACGGCTGCATTGATCTTCCCGCCGAGTACATGCTGAACCGCCGTGGTGAGGCTGTAGTTAGATGCCGCGATCGGTCGCATCGTGGGGGTACCGATCGCGTCGACCTCCTCAACAATTGTTTCGAGTTTCTTCAGAAGCCCCTCGACCTCGTCCTTGGCAACGAAGCGAAAGATCCGCTCCCTAAGGCCGTCGTTTGACTGGTAGCCAAGCAAGCCCGCCTTGAGCAGTTGGTCAATACAATCACAGTGCACCCAAGCAATTTGGCCGCTACCGAAGTGGTTAGCATTTCCTGCTCACGAATGATGTGTGCATGCATCGCGGCGCGGTTAAAGCTTTTGCCGCCGCAAATGAACCCCCGGTATTCACGGACCACGCATTCGATGCGGGCTTCGGAGATGTCGTACTCCGCGGCCGCGCTTTTGACCGAATGCACGATACGCTCATTGACCGGCCGAACAAACCGCTCGCTTGGTGCCATCGGCAGGTTCTGCTCCGCGAAGCTCTGGAAGAAGTCGATCAGGCCCTTATAATTGGGATCATTGATATTCCAGTCGAGCCAGCGAATGACCGGCGAGTAGAGCGACTTATGCGCGCCAAATCGCCGGTCGGTGGCCGTGGGGCGATTGCGGAGAAAATCGGACACAGCTTGCTCCCCGAGCTTGGCGATCTCGAAACCTTCATGGCGGCAGTCGATGTTTTCGAAGCCATCTGGAACGCGGTCGAGCATTCGTTTCGCGTCGGTTGTCGCGGCCATGTGACCAAGGATCGAGCAGAGTTCCGTCGCGACGTCGGCATCCAACGCGTCCAAGTAGGAGTTGTCGGCCGAGCCCAAGACCCGCCGATGGAAGTATTGATCGGAAGGATCTGGCCGACCCTCCACTACCGTCGAGGCCGCCCAGCGCGACAAATCGCCGAGTTCCTCGATACGCGGCCCTTGGATGAAGGGGACGCCATGAATGGGGCAAGCGAAGATCTGCCGGCGACACCACCAAGAGCGTCTTTCTGCTCAAGGATCTCGAAGCTTATGATTTTGGAGATGCGCGCGCCCAGGCAGAGGCAAAATTAGTCCTAGCTCGCTCGATTGCTTATACAATGAATGCCCATTCCGAAGCTGATTGGGTTGATCGAATGGTCATCGTGCGGGCCGGAACCGCAGATGGGCATGCGATTGTCGGGCCCCTGTCCCATGCGATGGCGCAGACGAGTTTCCGACAAGTATGCCAACAAGATCGTGGGGGAACGAGTTTCCATCTTGCTAATACCCTACTGCCGGAGGTCTCCGATAAAATTCGTAAATCTATTACGGAGTACGCGAACGGGTTTCACGCCGACGGCTTGTCGACGCAGCTTGTCTCGGTATGGTCAGCACTAGAAGGGCTTCTGCCGAGCTGAAGGATAAGGAAAATAGGATTGGCGAAATCTGTGAGGCCGTCGTGACGGCGCAACGCGCCGCTTACTTCCGAAACATGCTGCAATGGGTGTATTCCCTTCATCGAGAAAAAGAACCTGAACGCTTTGCTGACCTCATCAAACCGATCAAAGAAACCATATCCGAACCCCACCGCTTCGGCCTTGCAATTCTCGATCCGAAATACCTAACAGTTTCCAAAGACCTCCAGGCACTCATGGCCGACCGGCCACTTGGACAGCTGCGAACGTTCCGATTACTTACGGGCTCAAAACTGCGAAAAGTACATCTACGACACTAGGCGGACATGACCAAAAGATAATCTGGCAAACAAAGCGCATTTACCTCGAGCGAAATCGGATCGTGCACAACGCAAGCCCCTATCGTGTCTGGATGTCCTGTTTCTGGAACTAGTCCGCAATCCTACCTACGAAATCGGATCAGCCTTCCAGGAAGCCAGACTTCGTCAAGATCTCCGCAAACGATCAATTCTGGCGGATAACAAGATATCTCGGCAATGCTCGGGTTCTCGCTGGTCCCATGACGGATAGCCGTAGGCGTAGACATTGGATCATCACAATGAGAAAAACCGATGTCTCATGCCGTAACGCGATAATTGCAGTCTTGCCAGACGGGGGCTGCTTGTCGCTTACGAATTTCCGAATGCCTGCGGACCGGAGATAGGCTGGTAGAAACACGGAGACGCCTCGGAAGTAATAATGAGGTCCGCTGCAGCCGGTGCTTCGCGCATAGAATCGGTGGACTTTCAATGCCTTAGTATATCCGAGGTGCAGGTCGGCGGTTCAGATCCTTTCAAGGCGATCGATTGGAAAAACCTACGTGGAACCCTTGATCGTACGGCTTCATGCCGGGATCGGTCACGCGGCCAGGAATAATGCAACGATCGCGGCGTGCTGAGATCATTGCGACAGACTGGCGCAGCGGGGCAATGTGGAAGGCCGGATCGCCGGTTTTATGCGACGTCCTATTCCAGTATTTTCACCGGCCGATCCCATTGGATGAGCACGACGCAGCCGGTTTCGCTCCAGACCGAATGTTCGGTACCGGGAGCGTTGACGATATAACTGCCGCGACCATAATCGCCCGCCTCGTCCGATTGTACGCCATCGAGAACGAGAATGGTTTCCAGTCCCTCATGCCGATGGCGCGGAACGCTGGCGCCGGCCTCGTATTTCAGAAGCGCCACGCCCGGCTGGTCGTCCTCGAAGGGACGGATCCAATGGATGGTTACCTGATCGCGGAAGGGGCCGAATTCCAATTCCTTCCAGCCGCCTGACGTCAGAAGTTCGCGGGTGGTTTCAGGCATGGGCGATGCTTTCCAGAATGTCGTCGACATGGGCGGTCCAGCCGACGATCGCGCCCTGGGCGCGGATCATGGCGATGGCGGCGGTCTTGAATTCGGGAAAATAACTTTCCGTCGCCTCCTCGGCGAGCAGGCATTCATAGCCGCGGTCGTTCGCCTCGCGCATGGTCGTCTGCACGCAGACCTCGGTGGTCACGCCGGCAAAGACCAGTTGCCTGATGCCCTTTCGCTGCAGCACTTCTCCGAGGTTCGTGGCATAGAAGGCGCCCTTGCCGGGCTTTTTGATGACCACTTCGCCGTCGATCGGAGCTAGCTCCGGCAGAATGGCCGTTCCGGGCTCGCCCGTTATGAGGACGCGGCCCATGGGACCGTCGTCGCCGATCCTGAGCATGGGATTGCCGCGGTCGCGTTTTGCCGGCGGCAGGTCCGAAAGGTCGGGCCGGTGGCATTCCATCGTATGGATAACCGGCAGGCCGGCATAGCGGAAGCCCTGGATGAGACGTTTGACATCGGGCACGATCCTGCCGATGCGGCTGACGTCGTTGCCGAGGCTTGCGCCGAAGCCGCCGGGCTCTGCAAAATCGCGCTGCATATCGATGACGATAAGGGCGAGCTGGTCGTGCTTTACCGGGAAAGCGAAGGGTTCTGCCTTGATCTCGGCCATCAATGATGCCCCGCCATGTGGGCGCCGATCACGGCGATATCGGCCGCACGCGCCGATGTCTCGTAAACCAGCCTGCCTTCGGAAATGACCATGATGCGGTCGGACATCTCGAGCAGTTCGTCGAGATCTTCGGACAGCAGCAGCACGGCCGTGCCGGAATTGCGGGCCTTCATGATGCGGGCCCGAATTTCGGCGACAGCCGAGAAGTCGAGGCCGAAACAGGGATTGGAGACGATCAGGAGGTCCACCTCGCCGGTCAGTTCGCGGGCGAGCACCGCGCGCTGCACGTTGCCGCCCGAAAGTGCCGCGATGGGCGAGGATGAGGAGGCGGTCTTCACCTTGAAATCCGAAATCAGCACGGCCGCCCGCTCTTTCATCTTGCCCTTGTTCAGCCAGGTCGCATCCTTGCCGTTGGCCGCCAGGTCGAAGGTCCGGAAGGCGAGATTTTCGCTGACCGTCATGCGCGGGGCGCAGGCGTTCTGCAACGGCTCCTCCGGGATGAAGCGGACGTTATTCCTGCGGGTCTCGGGGCGCGTTGCGCCGTAGGCCTCGCCATTGACGCTCACGCGGCCGCTGTCGACCGGCCGCTGGCCGGCGAGGATTTCCGTCAGCTCTTTCTGACCATTGCCCGAAATGCCGGCAATGCCGACGATCTCGCCGGAGCGGACCATGAGATTGTCGATCGCGATGGTCTTGAGGCCAGAGCGGTCCGGCGCCTTGACCTGTTCCACCGCAAGGACGGGCCTGGCGTTTTCGGCGACGGGAACGCGGCTGTCGAGTTCTGCAAGCTTCACGTCGCCGATCATCATGGCGGCCATATCCGATGTCGAGAGGTCGCCGACCTTGCCGGTGCCGACCAGCCTGCCGCGCCGCAGGATCGAGACGGCATCGGCGAATTTCGTCACCTCGTGGAACTTGTGCGAAATCATCAGCACGGTCAGTTTGCCGCGCTCGGTCATTCCCCTGATGAGACCCAGCATCTCATCGGCTTCGGCAGGCGTCAGAACCGAGGTCGGTTCGTCGAGAACGAGAAAGGAGCGGCCGAGATAGAGCTGCTTGAGGATCTCCAGCTTCTGCTTCTCGCCGGCGGCAAGCTCGCTCACGGGGCGGTCCAGCGGGATCCTGAACGGCATGCGGTCCATGAAGGCGGCAAGGTCCTTCCGCTCCTTCGCCCAGTTGATGATGGCGGGCACTTCGGCGCGGCTGATAACGAGATTTTCGGCGCCGGTCAGCGACGGGACGAGCGTAAAGTGCTGATAGACCATGCCGAGGCCATAGATGGCGGCGTCCTTGGGTGAGGCGATGGCCACTTCGCGGCCGTCGACCGAAAGCGCGCCCGCGGTGGCGTGGTAGAAGCCCATGATGCACTTGACGAGGGTCGATTTCCCGGCACCGTTTTCTCCGAGCAAAGCATGGAAGCTGCCGGGGGGCACCTTGATCGAGACGCGGTCGAGGGCCGTGAAGCTGCCGAAGCGCATCGTTATGTCGAGCGTATCGATGCCGACGGCTCGGCCGGCCTGTGGGAGAGGTGTGTCGCGGACCGTGCTCATGGCAGCTGGCTCACAAGCGTTTGTGAATTGGAGACGGAGCCGAAGACGCCGCCCTGCATCTTCACCATCTTGATGGCGGCGAGATGGTTGCCGTAGTCGGTCGCGCCGCAGCAATCTTCCAGCAGCAGGCATTCGAAACCGCGGTCGTTGGCCTCGCGCATCGTTGTGGAGACGCAGACATCGGTGGTGATGCCGGTCAGGATGATGTTTGCGATGCGCTTCTGGTTCAGGATCAATTCCAGGTCGGTGGCGCAGAAGGAGCCCTTGCCCGGCTTGTCGATGATTGTCTCGCCTTCGATCGGATAGAGTTCGGGGATGATGTCCCATCCGGGCTCGCCGCGGGTCAGGATACGCCCGCAAGGGCCTGGATCGCCGATCCCTGCGCCGATCCGCTGCGAGCGCCAGCGTTTGTTGGCCGGCAGGTCGGCAAGGTCGGGCCGATGGCCTTCGCGCGTGTGGATGATGTGGTAGCCCTTGGCGCGCATGATGGCCAGCACGCGTTTGATCGGCTCGATCGGCGCCTGGACGAGCGACAGGTCATAACCCATGTGATCGACATAGCCGCCCGTGCCGCAGAAATCCGTCTGCATGTCGATGATGATGAGGGCAGTGTTATCAGGCCTCAGATCGCCGTTATAGGGCCAGGCATAGGGGTCGGCGTCGATATAATGTCCTTTGGTGTCGACCATGGCGTCCATCGTCTTCTTCTCCTATTCACCCGCGAACTTGAATGTTTCACTGTAGCGCCGCGTCGGCTTCTCGAAGCCGCAGGACGTACCGTCCGTGACCTTCACCCGATCGTCCCAGGGAAGGCGGTATTTGCCGGCGACGAGGTCGTGCATGTAGGTATAGGGCGCGTCACCCGCGCCGCCGGAGACAGCGACATAGCCGCGATGGCCGAATTGGTAGATATTGTTTTCGACGCCCCAGCCGAGGCGCGCTTCGCGCACCAGATCGGGACGGACTTCGGCAGTGATGATCTCGTTGACGCGCCCAGAGGCGCCGTGAGCTATGATCGTGCCGTCGAAATTGCAGACCATACCTTCGCCCATGGAATCGAAGGTGCCGTCCGAGCCGGACATGCAGACGCTCGCCGTAACCATGAGATTGCAGAAGGCATTCGACTGATTGGTGAATTTCCAGCTTTCACGAATTGGCGCCGTGTAACCGGCCGTGCGGATCATGATTTCCGCACCCTTGTAGGCGCATTCGCGGGCCATCTCTGGGAACATACCGTCATGGCAGATGATGAGCGCGAGCTTTGCACCCTTTGGCCCGTCGGTGACCGGGATACCGGCATTGCCAGGCTCCCATGGCTCGACCGGCACCCATGGGTGCATTTTGCGATAGTAGAGCTTCAGCTCGCCCTTATCATCGATGACAATGCCGGAATTGTAGGGCATGCCCTCAGGGTTCCGCTCCATGATCGAGAAGCAGCCCCATATCGCGTTCGCCTTGCAAGCCTTCTTAAAGGCTGCGACCTCTGGCCCGTCGAGCGTGCACATGATCGCGGGATTGATATCCATCGACAGCCCGTGAAGGGCATATTCAGGGAAAACAACCAGATCCATGCCGGGTTGATTGCGTCGAGCTTTAGCGACGAGATCGACGATCACCTGTGTCTGGCGGGCGAGGTCTTCTCTGGTGACGGTAACTGGAAGCTGCAATTGGACGAGGCCGATGCCGACGCCATGTTCCGATTTGTTCAAACCGCCGAGACCGTTCATGGCTTGGCTCCTTTCGTGCTACTTTGTCAGGGAAAGCGCCCCCGGCGCACCGGCGAGCGAACGTGTCGGCGAAGAGGTTGCGATCATAATGACCAGCGTCAGCACGTAAGGGGCGGCATAGAAGAGATAATAGCCCTCGCTTACCCCAACCGATTGCAGCGCCGGCCCGAGCGCGCCGGCGCCGCCGAAGAGCAGGGCGGCAAGAAAGCAGCCGACAGGATTCCATCTGGCAAAGATGACGAGGGCTACGGCCATCAGGCCCTGACCGGAGGAAATGCCCTCGTTCCAGGAGCCGGGATAATAGAGCGAGAGATAGGCGCCGCCGATCGCCGCCAGCGAACCGCCGACGGCGGTGGCGAGCAGTCGCACGCGGTCCGGATCGATGCCCATGGCCCGCGCAGCATCGGTACTGTCGCCGACGACGCGCAGGACGAGACCGATGCGGGTATTCTTGAACGCCCACCAGAGAAGGAAGGCGAGGGTGGCTCCGAGGAGGAAGAGCACGTTGATGTTCAGCGCCGCCTGGATCTGCGGCAGACTGGACCAGAAGCCGAGTGGAATTGCCGGCAGATGCGGCGCTGCGGGCTGGATGAAGGGCTTGCCGAGGAAGAAGGCGAGACCCAGCCCGAACTGCATCATGGCGATGCCGATCGCGATATCGTTGACCTTCGGCCATCTGCAGATCCAGCCATGGGCGAGGCCGAAGATCGCGCCTGTCGCCATGGCCGCAAGGACGCCGAGCCAGGGGGAGTTGGTCATGACGGCGACGGCATAGGCCGTCATCGCGCCGAAGACGAGCGTGCCTTCGAGACCGAGATTGATACGGCCGGAGCGCTCGGTGATCGTCTCGCCCAGGCTGACGAAGATGAAAGGGGTGGACACGCGGATGGCGCCCGCAAGGATGGCGAGGGGCACGCCCCAGATGCCGATGCCTGTCTCTTCCATCAGAGGCTCCTTTTCCAGAGGTCGGGATTGAAGATCTTGAAGCGGCCGTAGAAGGTTTCGCAGAACAGGATGACGAGGAAGAGCATGCCTTGCAGCACCAGCACGGTGGCATCAGGCAGCCCCATGCGGCGCTGGATCAGGCCGCCCGAGGCGTCGATGCCGCCGAGGAGGATCGCCACGGGGATGATCGCCAGCGGGTTGTGTCTGGCCAGGAAGGCGACGAGGATGCCGGTATAGCCGTAGCCGGCGGCAAGGGAGGCGTTGGCGCTGCCCTGGACGGCGGCGACCTCGATCATGCCGGCAAGCCCGGCGAAGCTGCCGGCGATCGCGGTGAAGCCGGCAATCAGCCGGCCCACGGGCAAGCCTTGGATCTGGGCCGCGCGCACGTTGCCGCCGGCAATACGGGCGGCAAAGCCGTAACTCGTCACCTCGATCAGGATCCAGGAGAGAATGCAGGCGACAATGCCGATGACAAGGCCCCAATGCACGTCCATGCCGGGGATGTTGCCGAGCATGTACTCAGCAGGCAGCGGTTTGGTCGACGGCTTGTTGAGGCTAGCAGGATCGCGCAGCGGCCCTTCGACGAACTGGTTCATCAAGGCGATGGCGATATAGGAGAGCAGCAGCGACGAGATGGTCTCGTTGACGCCGCGGTAGTGGCGCAGGAAACCGGCAAGGCCGATCCAGATGCCGCCGGCCGCCATGGCGGCAATTCCCATGAGAACGAGCGTCAGCAAGACCGGCGCCGAACCCGCGAGCGGCATGGTCATGGCCGCGGCGGCAACGCCGCCCAGCACGACCGCTCCTTCCCCGCCGATGATGACGAGGCCGAGGCGGGCGGGCAGGGCGACGCAGAGTGCCGTCAGGAGAAGGGGTGCGGCACGGCTTAGGCTGTTCTGCACCGAAAACCAGCTGCCGAAGCCGCCGGTATACATGAGCTGGAAAAGCACCACCGGCGACTTGCCGATCGCCAGGATGAACAGGGAGAAGAGCGCAAGACCGGTCAGGATGGCGGCAAGGCCGATGACAAGAGGTTCGGCTTTTCGCGCGATCCATGCGAGGATGGGGCGCAGCGAAGCCGGGTTTTCGGCGATGGATATTGCGGGATCATTGGCCTGGACGGTCATGGCGCTTCTCCCTTTGCGGTTTACGCCGTGGACCCGACGACACCTTCGACCAGATAGTTCATGCTTTCGAGCTCGATCGCGTCTTCGGCGTAGCTCTTGTCGGCGGTCACGACAGTGCTGCCCTTGTTGTCCTTGAGCGGTCCCTTGAAGACCGAGAAGCCGCCTTTCATCATCTCGGCGTGGGTGGCCTCGAAGGCCTTGCGCCCGCCTTCGGAAACGCCGGGGCCGAGTGCGCTCATCTTGACGAAGCCGTCCTTCAGGCCGCCGCGCACGAAGTTGCCGAGTTTTTCGCCGGCCTGGGCCTTTTTGACGTAGTCGCTGTAGACGTTGCCCCAGGCCCATTCGGCGCCGGTCAGGTACTTCTCGGGCGCGAGCGGGCTCTGGTTGGCGTGATAGCCGCAGACGAAGGCGCCGCGGCCCGCCGCCGTCTCGACCACGACCTTCGGGCTGTCGACATGGCAGGTGATGACATCGGCGCCCTGATCGACCAACGCGTTGGTGGCTTCGGCTTCCTTGACGGCGAGCGACCATTCGCCGGTGAAGATCACCTGGCAGGTAATGGTCGGATCGACGGTGCGTGCGCCGAGCAGGAAGGCATTGATGTTCTGCAGCACCTGCGGGATCGGCTTGGCGGCGACGAAGCCGATCTTCTTGCTTTTCGTCGTATGGCCGGCCGCGATGCCGTTCAGATACTGGCCCTGAAAGATGTAACCGAAGTAGGAGCCGGTATTGGCCGGGTGCTTGCCCTCCTGCCAGAGACCGCCGCAATGGCGGAACTGGGTATCGGGATATTTGGCGGCCATCGCCAGCATGTGCGGATCGAAATAGCCGAAGGAGGTCGGGAAAAGCAGAGCCGCGCCGTCGAGGTTGATCATCGATTCCATCGTCTTCTGGACGTCGACCGTCTCCGGCACGTTCTCTTCCTCGACGACGGTGACGCCGGGCAGCGCCTTGACGGCGGCTGCACCCTCGGCATGCGCCTGGTTGTAGCCATAGTCGTCCTTCGGACCGACATAGATGAATCCGACGGTAAGGGCGCTCTGGGCAAGGGCGCGCGAGGATAGGAGGCCGGGTGCGGCGCCGGCGAGGGCGGCAGCGGCAGAAGCCTGAAGAAAATTGCGGCGGTTCATGGAAAGGAGTTTGGTCATTGGAATGCTCCCCTTATGGCGGTTCTGCCGGTGCATTGGTTACGGGGAAGTGTATGCAACTGATGTGCCAGATATTAAGGGATTGATTTTTCAACGGCAATTTTAAAGCCGCTCGACGGGTGTCGTAAGTGTATGCAATTTCATCGATTCAAAGTATAAAATTTATGCAAAGCCTATAAAGTTGGCTGAAATTCCACGTGACAAAGAAAGTGAGCTTGTTTCCAGCCGCGGATTAATTCAGTTTTTCAAATGAAAACAATGTATTGTTTCCGTATTTGACTTTGTTTCGCGGACAATGCATGTGTATGCAGCATGACCAAGGACCAGAGTGACCCATCGAAGCAGATCCGGCGCCGGGAGATCATCCGGGCAGGAACGACTGTCGAGCAGATGGTGCGGGCAATCGCCGACATGATCGTGACCGGGCAGATGCTGCCGGGTGACAAGCTCGACGAAATTTCGCTGGCAGCCCGTTTCGAAGTGTCGCGCACCCCGGTCCGTGAGGCGCTCCGGGAGCTCGGAGCGATGGGGCTTGTCGAACGCGAACCGAACCGCAGCGCCGTCGTCACCAATGTGACGGAAACTTATCTGCATTCGATGTTCGAGGCGATGGCGGAGCTCGAGGGCATTTGCGCGCGGCTTTCCGCCGAGCGGATGACGATCGAAGAACGGCGCCTGTTGGAAATCGAGCACCGCGCCTCGGCCCGGCTCGTGCGCCAGGGTGCCGACGAAGAATATGCTGCCTATAACACCGAATTTCACAGCCGGCTTTATCGCGGCTCGCACAACGAGCACATTTATGAGCTGGTAACGCAGAGCAGGGCCCGGCTTGCGCCCTTTCGTCGAGCGCAGTTCCGGCTGTCCGGCCGGCTGGCGAAATCCTATGACGAGCATGACGTGATCGTGACCGCGATCATGCGAGCGGATGGCGCGGCCGCCGCGCGCGCCGCCTATGCGCATGTGGAAATCGTCAGCGATGCCAGCGCCGTCTTTGCGGCCGCTGCCGAGCGGAAAGAGCGCGGCGTTTGACGTCGGAGAGGGGTGCCCAGGAGTAGGCGGAAACCGCCCTTTGCATCCTTTCCTGTCCTTGTTAGTCAACTAGATGGGAACGATGCTTAGTGTTCCGCTTCAGCAGGAAGTGCCGATGAAGAAGATTTTCAATCCGCCGTCCGTCCGCCGTCCATTTGGAAATTACAATCACGGGCTGCTGGTGCCGCCAGGGGCTTCGTTGCTCGTCGTTTCAGGCCAGCTCGGCATCGGTCTCGACGAAAAGGTGCCGGAAGATATCGGCAAACAGGCGGAGCTTTGTTTCGAAGCGATCAAGGCCATTCTCGCCGATGCGGACATGAGTTTTGCGGATGTCATCCGCATTTCGGCATTCGTGACGAAGCGTGAGGATTTTCCGGCCTATATGGCGGTGCGCGATCGCTATACGCTCGATCCGAAGCCGGTCTCGACGTTGATCATCGTCGGCGGGTTCACCCGGCCGGAATTCCTCGTCGAAGTCGAGGTCACCGCCGCCAAAATATTGTGATGACGCGTGTCAGAACCGTTCCATCGCCATCTGCACCTTTTCCAGAAACCGCGCCCGTGTTTCAGGCGTGCAATTGTTCATGTCGTAATGAGCAAGGAAGGTGACCGGCCGAAGCGGATTGATCTGCGCCCTCAGCACGCGCTTGACGATCCTCTTCGGCGGGTTGCCGGCCACGAAGGCGCGGAATGGGGTTGCGCCGTAGGTCAGCACGGCGGCGAGCTTGGTGATATGGCGCAACCGCGATTCCACCTTGCCGTCGACGAGTTCGAAAGAGACGCCCGGGAGCCAGACACGATCGAAATAGCCCTTGAGGATTGCCGGGAAACCGAAATTCCAGACAGGCGTCACCAGCACCAGTCCTTCGGCCTGTTTCAGCCGATCGACATAGGGCTTCACCAGTGCGGTATTGCCGGGATAGTCGTGATAGGCGAGCCGGTCGTTGCGTGACAGCACGGGATCGAATTTCTCGGCATAGAGATCGCAGGCATCCACCTCGTGACCGGCTTTGCGAAGGCTTTCCAGCGTCTGTTTGTAAAGCGCCTTACCGTAGCTTTCCTCGACCGGATGCGAGTGAAGGACGAGAACTCTCATGAGGCCCCCATGACGCTCGCAAGCCCTGGGAAGAGATAGTTCTTGCCGGCATCGAAATCGAAATCGGGGTTCTCCCAGGCGATCATCTTGCCGGGATTGAGGAGCCCCCTCGGGTCGGTCTCGTGCTTGAAGGCGAGCTGCACCTTGTCGGTGCGTTTCATGCCGCCTTCCTCGAGCGTGTATCGGTGCGGATTGAAGATCGGGCAGCCGTGATCCTGATGGATCCTGATGATCTCCTCGAGGCGTTCCTCCGAGGTATAGCGCACCAACGGCAGGCCGGAGCACTGGATCTGCCCGTCGAACCTGATGAATTCGAGATGGCCCGGCACTTCGTCCCCGAAGATCTCGACCATCTTGGCGACCTTGGCCACGTGATCCGGCCCCGGATACTGAACCTGCAGATAGGTGAAGTTGGGATCGACCTTCAGGGCGCGCAGCGTCGTGTGGTTCCAGGCAAGCTCATAGGCATGCGGAATGCCCTTCATGCTTTCGACCGTATCGGATCGGAAGATGACCTCGCCCTTGTGCGCGGCGGCGAAGGCCAGGAACGCGTCCATTGAATGCGGCGCGATCATCAGCACCACCACCGACTGGCCCTTGCGAATATAGGGTTTGTGGCGGGTGAAATAATCATGCGGTATGGGTGCGGCGATCGGCGCGATCTCCTTGACGAGGATGCCGTTGCATTTGGCGAGCGCATCCGAGAAGCGTACGGCGGCCATGAAGTCGTCGTAACCGACGAGCACGTCGACCCAGTCATAGGCTGGCGCCAGCGGCATTTCGATCTCGGTGATGATGCCGTTGGTGCCATAGGCATGGCTGACCTTCTGCAGGTCCCAGCCGGTGAGGTCGAGCACGCGCGGTTCGGCTTCCATGGTGACGACGCGCAGGCGCAGAATATTGCCGAGATCGCGCAGGCCGCCCCAGGTGATCGAGCCGACCCCACCGGAGCCGCCGGCGATGAAACCGCCGACGGTCGCCGTCTGCGCCGTCGACGGATGGAAGCGCAGCTCCTGGCCGGAATGGGCCTTGGTCTGCCTGTCAAGCTGGGCAATCACGATGCCAGGTTCGCAGATCACCCGGCCGGGATGGATTTCCTTGACCTTGTCCATGCCGGCAAGGTTCAGGACGATGCCGCCGGAAAGCGGCATGGCCTGGCCGTAATTGCCGGTGCCGGCGCCGCGCGGCGTTACCGGCACGCCATGGGCGAAAGCCACTTTCAGCGTGCGGATGACCTCTTCCTCGGTCTTCGGGG
This sequence comes from Rhizobium sp. R634, assembly GCF_002211305.1. Classification (GTDB taxonomy): domain Bacteria; phylum Pseudomonadota; class Alphaproteobacteria; order Rhizobiales; family Rhizobiaceae; genus Rhizobium. Next base: position 856,770 of record NZ_LOKW01000001.1, read on the forward strand.
TAACCACGAGGTCGGCCGTCACATTGTCGAGCTGCGCCTTCAGGATCGGCGAATACCAGTAGAAGTCCCGGCTCTTCTGGCGCACCAGCGCCGGATTGTCCTCGACGGCGATGCCTTCGAGTTCCTTCTTGATCGTCTGATAATCCGGCATGTCAGGCTCCAACGACGCTGTCGAGTTCACGATAGTCCGGCAGGCTGCGGTCGATCACCTTGCCGCGGCGAAGGACGACGCGGTCTGACTGCGGACGGGAAAGAAATTCGCTCCAGCGCCTGGCGCTGAAGAGCACGAGATCGGCCGGGGCTCCGACGGCGATGCGGCCCATATCGGAGCGGCCGAGAATATCGGCGGGCGAAGTGGTGACGATGCGCGCGGCCGTATCCAATGGGTGATCGAGATGCAGGATGCGCACCGCCTCGCGGAATACCTCCACCGGGTCCAGATCGCCGTAGGCGTAGAAGGGGTCGCGGGTATTGTCGGAGGCGACCGCCGTTGCCACACCGGCCGCGGCCAGTTCCTTGAAGAGAGTAATGCCGCGCCAGCGCGGTGTCCGGCCGGGGTAGCGGTCCTGCAGATACATGTTGCACATCGGCAGCGAGACGATGGAAATGCCGGCCTTTGCAACGAGCTCGACCGTGCGCTTTGCGGCCTCCTCGTCCTGGCGGGCGAGCGAGCAGCAATGGCCGGCCGTTACCTGGCCTTCGAACCGGTTGCGCAGCACGGCCTCGGCAATCGCCTTCAAGGTCTCGGCAGCGGGATCGTCGGTCTCGTCGACGTGGAGGTCGACATCGAGGCCGTTGTCGGCGGCAGCCCTGAAAAGCACGTCGAGCTGGCTGTCGAGATCGGCGGTCATCCGGCTGACGCCGCCGATCAGTCCGCCTTTTTCGCGTACGACAGCAACCAGGTCGGCGAAAAAGGCCGCATCCGCCATATTTTCCATCGGGAAGAGCGCTACAGCCTGCAGCGCGATCCGGTCCTTCCATGCCTCGCGCATCTCGGCAAAAACCTCGAAGGAAATGCGGTGCTGCGGCGCCAGCGAGTCGAGATGCGTGCGGATCAGGCTGGTGCCGTGCGCATAGGCCGAGCGCAGCGAAAATTCCATGCGTTTCCAGACATCCGCCGCTGACCAGTTCGCTTCGCGGTCCGTGCGCACGGCCTCCAGCGCGCCCATGAAAGTGCCGTCCGCATTGGCGTTGCGCGGCCAGATATGCCCCTTGTCGAGGTGCGTGTGCATGTCGGCGAAACACGGCCAGACCATGCCCTCCTTCAGGTCGGATCTCGCGAATTCCGCCGGCGTTTCGCCCGCCGGCAGCAGTGCGGAGATGACGCCATTGGTGATGACGATATCGGCCTTGATCAGACCTTCGACGGCAGGCGCGTCAAATCCGACGGTGGCGGCGGCGGGAAGCGTCGCGTTGCACAGTGCGAAGCGGCCGGCATTGGGCGGAGAGATGAAGGGATAGGTCATCAGTTTTCCCGTTTCAGGCTGCTCTCGTGCCAGCGGTGCAGGGCAAGCCAGGAAATGAACGAGGTGAGGGCAAAGATCGCGACGCCGAGAAGCGAAAGCATCAGCAGCGCGGCGAAGAGGCGGGGGATGTTGAGCCGGTACTGAGCTTCGAGAAGCCGGAAGGCGAGCCCGGAACCCGCACCCGCCGATCCTGCCGCAAATTCCGCGACGACGGCGGCAATCAGCGCCAGGCCGCCGCCGATCCTAAGGCCTGTCATGAAATAGGGCTGGGCGGCGGGCAGCTTGAGATAGAGCAGTGTCTGCCAGCGGGAGGCGCCGTAGAGTTCGAAGAGATTGATGAGATTGTGGTCGACGCTTTTCAGCCCCTGGACCATGTTCGACAGGATCGGAAAGAAGGCGACGAGGAAGGCGCAGATCAAAAGCGCCACCTGCGTCGAGGGCGCATAGATCAGGATCAGCGGCGAGATCGCGACGATCGGCGTCACCTGCAGAATGACCGCGAGCGGATAGAAGGCGAGTTCGATCCAGCGCGATTGCACGAGGAAGATCGCAAAGCCGACGCCGCCGACAAGTGCCAGCATCAGCGACAGGAAGGTGATTTTGGTGGTGACCCAGAAGGCGGGCGCAAGCGTGGCCCAGTCGGTCACGAAGGCGTTCGCCACAGCCGCTGGCCCCGGCAGGATATAAGGCGGCACGTCTGACAGTTTCACATAGGCGTACCAGATCAGAAGGAGGAGAGCGATGACGAGCAATGGAACGGCGATCCGCAAGGCGAGATCGCGGCGCCTGGCGCTCGCGGCATCCGGATGGGGCGATGCGCCGGTCTCGTCGCTCATCAATGATCTCCAGCCGAATTGATTGCGCCGATGAGCGAATGGGAGACCGTCTCGCAGGCCTTCCTGTATTCTTCGGAACTGCGGTAATAGGCATCGCGCTCCAGGCTGGTCGTTAGCGGGACGTCTGCGTGCACCCGGCCGGGCCTTGCCTTCATCACGACGATGCGGTTCGAGAGATAGGCCGACTCGAAGACGGAATGGGTGACGAAGATGACGGTGATGCCGGTCGTCTTCCAGAGCCGCAGCACGTCGTCGTTGAGCTTCTGACGGGTGATTTCGTCGAGTGCGGCGAAGGGCTCGTCCATCAGCAGAAGTTTCGGTTTCGTCACCAGCGCGCGGGCGATCGAGACCCGCATCCTCATGCCGCCGGAAAGTTCGCGCGGATAGGCCTTGGCGAAATCCTGCAGACCGACCGTGGTCAGTACATCCATGATCCGCTTGGAGGCTGCCGCTTTCGAAACACGCCTCAGCCTCAGCGGCAGGTGGACATTGTCGAATACGTTCTTCCAGGGCATCAGCGTTGGCTCCTGGAAGACGAAGCCGATATCGCCCTCCGGCAGGCCTTTCGAATTGATGCGCGAACTCGGCCAGTCGATCGCCCCCGATGTCGCGTCGCCGAGGCCGGCGATGATGCGCAGCGCCGTCGACTTGCCGCAGCCGGAAGGGCCGAGGAGGCTGACGAATTCGCCGCTTTCGACGGTGAGTGACATGTCCGAAAGTGCGACGGTTCCGCTGGAAAAGACCTTCGAAACCGAGCGCATGACGACCAGTGGCCGCTTGCGCGTCTCTTGCGGGAATACGGCCTGGGCTTCTGCTAACGGCATTGCCTGTCTCGTTCATGCGGGAAGTTGCAATCCGCCGCGACCCGCGGCGGATCATTGGGGGGTGCGGCCAGCCTACTTCTTCATCGCCATGCCGGTGCTCTTGCAGACGAATTTCGTCGTAAACGCCTTGGTGTAATCCGTCTCCGGCTTGAAGACCTTGATCGCGACCATCTCTTCGAAGAACGCCTTGTAATGGGCATCGGTGATGCAGCCGATGCCCTTGTCCAGGCTGTCGCCGGACTCGATGATGCCGTATTCCTTCATCTTGGCGATCGAATAGGCGATCTGACCATTCGTCATTTCAGGATTATCCTTCTTGATCAGTTCGTTCGCCTTGCGGTTGTCGCCGTAGAGATAGTTGTACCAGCCCTCGATGGAGGCATCGACGAAGCGCTGAACCACATCCGGCTTACTGTCGATCATCGTTTGCGTCGTGGTGATCATCGTCGAATAGGGAGAGTAGCCGTTGTCGGCGAGCAGGAAGACCTTAGGTTCGAAGCCGGCCTGCTTCTCAATCTCATAGGGCTCCGAGGTGAGGTAGCCTTGCTGCGCGGACTCCTTGTCCGCGAGGAACGGAGCCGGGCTGAAATTGTAGGGCTTGTATTGCTCGTCCTTGAAGCCTTTGAAATTCGCCTTCATCCATTCGAAATAGGTGAGGTAGCCGTCCTTGCCGAGAAACAGCGTCTTCAGCTTCGCGAGGTCTTCGAATTTCTCGATGCCGGCGTCCGGGTGGGCGATCAGCACCTGCGGATCCTTCTGGAAGATCGCCGCGACATCGACGAGCGGAATGCCCTGTTCGACGGCCGAGATTTCGCCCTGCGGGCCGCCCATGTAGAAGTCGATCTTGCCGGAGATCAAAAGCGCGCTGTTTGCCGCGTTCGGGCCGCCCTGCACGATGGTCACGTCGAGGCCGTGTTTGGCATAGGTGCCATCGGCGACCGCCTGGTAAAACCCACCGTGTTCGGCCTGGGCTAGCCAGTTCGTGCCGTAACTCACCTTGTCGGCCGCATGGGCGGAGGCCATGGCGGCAAGCGCGCCGCCAAGACCGGCAAGTGCGGAAAGGCCCCAATTCTTCAGTGCATCGGCCATGATCTGCGTTCCCCTTCTGAGCGCGGAACGCCCATCGCGACGTTCCATTTTCCTCATAGGAGCGGTTGCGTTGCTCTTTGAAAAGCATCAAATTTCGTGCGCAATGATGCCTTTTCGGCATCTCAGCGAAAGCCTGTGCCTAATTTGTGCGTCTGCTTTATTTTTATGCAACGAGGTTGCGATGCTGCATTCCAGAAAGCTTATCTACATCAATGAGATCGCCCGCACCGGCTCGATCCGCAAGGCGGCGGCGCGGCTGAACGTGGCGTCGTCGGCGATCAACCGGCAAATTCTTGCGCTGGAGGAGGAGATGGGCGCGCCGCTCTTCGAGCGCCTGCCGCGCGGTCTGCGGCTGACGGCCGCCGGCGAACTTTGCATCGAACATATTCGCGAGGTGCTGAAGAATTACGAGCGGCTGGAGGGGCGCATCCGCAGCCTGAAGATGCAGCAGGCCGGCAAGGTCCGCATCGTCACCACGGTTGGCCTGGCGGCAGGTCCGCTGCCCGACATCATTGCCCGGTTCCAGTCGGAGCATCCGCGTGTCTTCATGCAGTTGCGCAACGACGCCGGTACGATGACCGTCAACCCGGTGATCTCAGGCGAGGTGGATATCGGCCTTGGCTTCAATATTCCGGCAACGCCCGGCATCCGGACGCTTGGCAATTTCGACATTCCGATCGGTGTGGTTTTGCCCCCCGGTCACCACCTGATCGGGTCCGGCCCGATCAACCTGGCGGATATCGTCCAGGAGCGCCTGGTGCTGGCGCAGCAAGGCACCAGCCTGCGCGATGTGATCAATCTGGCGCTCGCGCGCCTCGACGTGCATGTCGAGCCGGTGCTCGAAACCAATGCCTCGGAGATGCTGAAGAAGCTGGTCAAGTCGGGAGCGGGGCTGACGATCCTCAATCCGCTCGACGTCATCACCGAATGCCGCCAGGGCGAGCTGGTCTTCCGGCCAATCGCGGAGCCGCATGCCCGCCACCAGCCGATGAAGCTTTTTGCCCGCGCCCGCGCGCCGCTCGATTCCGCGACCAGTCTCTTCGTCGAATATCTCCTGGCTGAACTCGCCGGTCTGGTGGAGGAATTGCAGGCCAAAGGCCACATCGCGGCGGAAAAACCCGCAGCGATGTGAGCGGTGCCGCGGCGCAGACCTATCTCGAATAGAGATTGGAAAGCGGGTAGCGCTTCAGGTCATGGAGCAGTTCGATGAACCCTTTGACCTGGTGGCGGCAGATCGCTTCGCCCTTCTCGGCGGTGCCGAGCGACGCGTCGCCGACGACGCCGTTGGGATTGAGGTCGTGGGCGATCCAGGCGAGCGAATGCGGCGGCAGCGGCTGGATGTATTTCGATTGCCCGCGCATCCACTCCGCCTTCGAGGTGAAGTTCTCCGCCCTGTCCATCCGCACCAGGTCCGGCCGGAAATGGAGCATGAGCGAAGTTTCCACCTCGCCGCCGTGGATGCCGTATTTCAGCTCTTGTTCGCCGATCATCCCCTCCGGGTGTCCAAAGCGGCCCCATTGCGTGGAGACGACGGCCATCTGGTGACGCACGCGCAGTTCGCGCGCGACGATGCTCATGATATCGACGTTGCCGCCATGAGAATTGACGATCACCAGCTTGCGGATGCCGGCTTCGGCCACCTTGGCGCCAATCGCCGTCCAGACCGGAATCAAGAGTTCTGCGCTGAGCGACAGCGTTCCCGGCCCATAAACGTGTTCATTCGCCTTTCCGATCTCCTGCGTCGGCAGAACAAGGAAATCGAGATCGGCGGGCTTCTGCTTTCGAAGCTCAGCCAGCATGCCGTTGGCAATTGCAACATCGGTCGCGATCGGCAGGTGCGGACCGTGCTGTTCCGTAGAGGCGATCGGAAGGATGGCAATGGTCGTGTCGGGCGAAAGGCCGGCGAAATCGCCGGTATTGAGTTCGTTCCAGTAGAATGGCATCGCCATCGCCGCACCTCTCGTTGCTTTCAAGCAGTGAGTAGGGAAAATTATTGCGCGCGAAAAGCATCAATTTGCGGCCGGACCGATGCCTTTTTGAGGCTTGTTCGCCGAGATCGCGCAGGTCCTGGCAATGAGACCCCTCAGAAGAAGCTGTGCTGCCTTCGATAGAAATCCTTGCATCCTCTCTCCCTTCACGCCGCCGGGCTGGTTGAGCGAACATAGTTGCGCCAGCCGCCGAATTCGGTGATCTCCCGGCCGCCCGCGACCGCATGCGCTTCACACAAGAATCCCGTGATGCAACTCGCGTCGTCGAGCGTGATCTTGCCGACGCCGAGCGGCGCTGGAATGTTCTGGACAAAACGGGCGAATGCGGCCGGTGGCAGCGCCCAGATCTCGATCTCCACGCCATCGCCGGCAAAGGCCGGATCGCGCACCAGCCCGGGCTTGGGCGGGATCGTGCCGGGGAGGGCAAAGAGGCGGTAGCTGCCATCCGTTCGTCCCGTTCTCAACCTGTATCCGCCCGTTCGCGTCAGTTCGTGGTTCAGCGGCATGTCAGTCAGATGGGCACCGACGACGACGATCGGGACGAAGTCGTCGGCCGGCGGTGAAACGCGGCTTTCCTCTGGCAGCGCGATGTTGCGGTCCCTACCCATTCCCGCTTCCGCCGTGCGGTGCAGGGCGTCGGCAAAGGGCGCCAGCGCATCATCGGTGAAGGCGGGTCCCACCAGCATCACGCCTGCAGGCAGATGACGGTCTGCGTCAAAGCCGGCGGGAATGGCGATCGCCGAGCAATCGAGCAAGTTCGCAAAATTGGTATAGCGGCCGAAATGGCTGTTCTTGACGATCGGGTCCGCCTGCATTTCTTCGACGCTGTAGGTGGTGGGGGATGTCGGCAGCATCAGGAAATCCACCTTCTCCCATTCGGCCCTTGTTTTCTGCCGCAATGCTTCCAGCCTGTAGCGGCCCTCAAAGGCGTCGACGGCATCGTAGGCCTTTGCCCCTTCGATGATTACTCGCACCGTCGGGTCGAAGTCGCCGTCATTCGTTGCCAGGAATTCCTTGACCGCCGCCAGCCGCTCGGCGACCCAGGGGCCATTGTAGAGCAGCTCGGCCGCCTGCCGGAAAGGCGCGTAGTCGAAGGACACGATCACCGCACCCAGCGACCGCGCCCTTTCGATTGCCGCGTCATAGAGCGCCTCCACCTGCCTGTTGCCGTAAAATTCCCGTTCCGCACCATCGAGGACACCGATGCGCGGGCGCGTCGACGGCAGGCTCGCCGGTGTGGCTTGCCGTGAAAACGGATCCCGGGCGTCATAGCCTTCCATGATCCGGCGGATGGCGATGCCGTCGCCGACCGTCGCGGCGAAGACGGTGACGACATCGACGCTGCGGCAGGCCGGCACCACGCCGACATTGGGCACCAGCCCCGGCGTCGGCTTGATGCCGACGAGATTGTTGAAAGCGGCCGGCACGCGGCCGGAACCGGCCGTGTCGGTTCCGAGCGAGAAGCTTGCCAGACCGGCCGCCACGGCGACGGCCGAACCAGAGCTGGAGCCGCCGGAGACATAGTTGCGATCGAAAACCGAACGCGGCGCGCCGTGCGGCGAGCGCGTGCCGTTCAGCCCCGTTGCGAACTGGTCGAGATTGGTCTTGCCGATCACGAGGGCGCCGGCCGCCCGCAACCGTGCAACCGTTGTCGCATCCGCCTGCGGGTGATAGGCGAAGGCTGGGCAGGCAGCCGTCGTCGGCAGGCCGGCGACATCGATATTGTCCTTGACGGCGAAGGGAATGCCCCAGAGCGGCAGGCTGTTCGGTTCGGGCGCGCGGGCCACCAGCTCGCGGGCGGCGGCGCGCAATTCTTCCTCGGGCGTCATCGTGATGAAGATGGCCGGATCGTCGGACGCACTGCATCTTGCGATGACCTCTTCCACCAGCTCGAGCGGGGACAGGCCCGCCACATAGGCGGACCGCAGCGAGGCAAGATCAAGAATGGTGGGGAGCATTAGATTTCCTCCAGAATGACCAGCACATCGCCGGCTTTGACATTGCGACCGGGGCCGGCGCGCAGATCGCGGACGCGGCCGCCGGCATGTGCGGTGACGTTGATTTCCATCTTCATGGATTCGATGATGGCCAATGTGTCGCCGGCGGCCACCGGCTGCCCTTCTTCGACGAGGATCTTCCAGACGTTGCCCGGCACGGCGCTTTCGACACCGAAGCAACCCTGCGGTATCTCGCCGGTAAGGCTGGCGCCGGTGCTTTCATCGACGGTGAAGCTGTCGAGGCCGAGTTCCTTCCAGCGTTGCCGCTCCGTTTCGAATGCAGCCTGCTGCCTCGCTTTAAAGGCGCCTATGGCGGCGGCCTCGCGGGCAAGCCCGGTCTCATAGGCGCCATAGGAGAACTCGCTTTCATCTATCCTGACCGGATATCCTCCGTGCGGAAAGGCGGCGCGGGCTTCGGTCAGCTCTTCGTGGCTGACGGGGAAGAAGCGGACCTGATCGAAGAAGTCGAGCAGCCACGGCTTGTCCTTGGCAAACACCGGCGTCTGCCTCCATGTATTCCAGACCTGGATGGTACGCCCGAAAAGCTGATAACCGCCAGGGCCTTCCATGCCGTAGATGCACATGTAGGCCCCGCCGATGCCGACGGCATTTTCCGGCGTCCAGGTACGGGCCGGATTGTATTTTGTCGTCACCAGCCGATGGCGCGGATCGACCGGTGTCGCGACCGGTGCGCCGAGATAGACATCGCCGAGCCCAAGCACGAGATAGCTGGCGTCGAAGACGATATCGCGCACCGCCTGTTCGTCCGGCAGACCATTGATGCGGCGGATGAACTCGATGTTATCAGGGCACCAGGGCGCGTTTGGCCGCACGAGTTCCTGATATTTGCGCATGGCGAGCTCGGCATCCGGGTCATTCCAGGAAAGCGGCAGATGGACGATGCGGCTCGGCACCTTGACGTCTTGCGCGGCCGGCAGGCCCGCCTCGATCTCTGCCAGCAGGCCGAGCAGGCGCTTGCGGGTCAGTGCCGTACCGTCATAGTGGATCTGCAGCGAACGGATGCCGGGCGTGAGATCGATGATCCCCGGCAGACGTGCCCGCGATACGGCTTGCATCAGCAGGTGCACCCTGAGCCGCAGGGCGATATCGAGCGTCATCGGTCCATACTCGACGAGCAGATTGTCGTCGCCTTGGCGGCGATAGACGACGGACACCGGGCCGTCGTCGCGCTTGCCGATGATCGGCGAGCCCGCCTCCTCCCTTGCCCGATGCACGACTGGGCCGGCGACCGGATCTTCTGGCCGCACGGCGGGATGAAAACGGATCCGGTCGCCAGGCTTGAACTGACCCATCTTCCATTGCTCGTCACGGACAATCACCGCCGGGCAGACGAAGCCGCCGAGGCTCGGCCCGTCGGGCCCGAGGATGATCGGCATGTCGCCCGTGAAGTCGATTGCGCCGATGGCGTAGGCATTGTCATGCAGGTTGGAGGGATGAAGGCCAGCCTCGCCGCCGTCGCTACGCGCCCAATTTGGCGCGGGGCCGATGAGGCGCACCCCCGTGCGGGCGCTGTTGAAATGCACCTCGTAGCTCGTCGAAAACAGCGTTTCTATATCACTGTCCTGAAAGAAATCCGGCGACCCATGCGGACCGTAGACAACGCCGACGTCCCATTCGTGCGTCAGTTCCGCAGGCTCCGTCGCCGGCATCGGCGGCACGGTCGCGGCCTTGCGGGCAAGATGCAGAACGTGGCCGGTCTTTAGCGTGCCGGTGGCGTTGCCGCCGAATTGGCCGAGGCCGAAGGTGGCGCGGGAGCCGAGGACGAGCGGGGCGGCAAAACCGCCCGCGACGGCGAGGTATGCGCGCTGCCCCGGTCCATCGATGCTGCCGATCGAGAGGATCTGACCGGCGCGGATCATCACGGCCACGTCATGCGGCAGCGTCTCGCCGTCGACGCTCATCGCCATTCTGGCGCCGGCAAGCGCGACCAGCGTATCGGTATGGAACTTCAGCACCGGGCCGGAGACCGTCAGCTCTAGCGCTGCAACCATATCGCCGTTGCCGACGAGGCGGTTGGCGTGGCGGAAGGAGCGCTCGTCCATCGGGCCGCTCGGCGGCACGCCGACATGCCAGAGGCCAAGCCGGCCCGGCAATTCCTGAATGCTCGATTGGGCGCCGGGCGCGATCACCTCGATGACGTCAGGCACGAAGGAAAAATCGCGCAGCGCCGTCGTCGCCACCTTGCCGCCGGCGAGGAGTTTGGAGCCGGCGATGGCGCTGAGATAATCGAGATTGGTCTCGATGCCGGATATCGATGTTTCCGCTAGAGCCTTCTTCAGCTTTTCGATCGCCGTCGGGCGGTCTTGAGCGGAGACGATCACCTTGGCAAGCATCGGGTCGTAGAAGGGCGTCACCTCCGTGCCGGTTTCGATCCAGCCGTCGATGCGCGCGTCCTGGGGAAAGACGACCTCCGTCAGCAGCCCGGCGCTCGGGCGGAAGTCGGCATGCGGCATCTCGGCATAGACGCGCACTTCGATCGCCGCACCTTTCGGCTCCAGTGTTTTGGCGCCGGAGAGCACGTCTTCGCCCGCGGACTGGCGGATCATCCATTCGACGAGGTCGATGCCGAACACGGCTTCCGTGACGGGATGCTCGACCTGAAGACGCGTGTTGACCTCAAGGAAATAGAATTCCTCGCGCAGCGGATCGTAGATGAATTCGATCGTGCCTGCCGATTCATAGGAAACCGAAGCGCCGAGATCGACGGCTGCCTTGTGCAGGCGGCCACGGGTTGCAGCTGAAAGACCGGGGGCAGGGGTCTCCTCGACCACTTTCTGGTTTCGCCGCTGCAGCGAGCAGTCCCGCTCGCCGAGCGCGATGACGTTGCCTCTGCCGTCGCCGAAGATCTGCACCTCGACATGCCGGGCCTCGGCCACGGAGCGTTCTATGTAGACGCGTGCGTCGCCGAAGCTTGCGCGCGCCGTGCGCTGCACGCTCTCGAACGAAGCCTTCAGGCTTTCCGGATCGGCGCAGAGCTGCATGCCGATGCCGCCGCCGCCGGCCGTACTTTTCAGCATCACCGGGTAGCCGATCGCTTCCGCTGCGGAAAGCGCTTCCTCGGCGCTCGACAACAGGCCCGTACCGGGCAGAAGCGGTACGCCGTTCGCCTTGGCGAGTTCGCGGGCCGTATGTTTCAAGCCGAAGGCCGATAGATGCTCCGGCCGAGGGCCGATGAAGGCGATGCCTTCGGCGGCAAGCCGCTCGGCAAAACCGATATTTTCGGAGAGAAAACCATAGCCGGGATGGACGGCTTCCGCTCCCGTCGACCTGCACGCGGCGATGACGGCATCGACATTCAGGTAACTTTCGCCGGCCGGCGGCGGGCCGAGACGGACGGCTTCGTCGGCCATCATCACCGCTTTGGCGAAACGGTCGGCATCGGAATAGACGGCGACCGAGGCAATGCCCATGCGCTGCAGCGTCTTGATGACCCGCACGGCGATTTCGCCGCGGTTCGCGATCAGGATTTTCTTGAACATGATCAGGCCTCGCCATCCCAGATCAGCACGCGGATCGGTGTCGGATCGAAGCCGTTGCACGGGTTGTTGACCTGCGGGCAATTGGAGATGACGCAGAGCACATCCATCTCGGCGACGAGTTCGACATAGTCGCCGGGCGCGGAAATACCGTCGACGATCGTCATCTCGCCGGTCGGCTGGATCGGCACGTTCATGAAGAAGTTGATGTTCGGCACGATATCGCGCTTACCCATGCCGTGTTTCGAAACTTCGAGCAGGAAGTTGTCGCGGCAGGCATGCAGATACTTCGTGCCGTGGCCGAAGCGCACCGTATTGCTCTCGCAGGAGCAGGCGCCGGCCGAGGTGTCGTGGCGGCCGCAGCTGTCGGCCGTCATGGTCAGCATGACGTTGCCTTCGCTCGACATGATCTTCGTGCCGATGCCGACATAGGCGGCACCCTGCATGCGCATCGTGTCCTGGTTGGAATAGCGCTCGGAGAAATCGTCGGCGCGATAGAAGAGCGTGTCGATCGCCTGTTGGCCGTAGCTATCCTCGATACGGATGATCTGGCCCTTGCGCACGATGCCGGACCATGGCGCTTCGGCTGCGATGAAGTGATCCTGCGCGGCATTTTCCACGGCGCGGGCAGGGGAGGTCTGAATGAAATCGGACATCGTCTTCTCCTCAGGCCTGCATCAAGGCGTTGTTTTCGAAACCGCGCACCGCTTCGGCCGTTGCCGTGCGGCAAAGATCGTCCGCTGCCGGGACTGCAGCCTTGTAGCGCGTGATGACAACAGGTTTCGGCTGGTAGTTCGGATCCGGATCGAGGGGATGCGGGCAATTGGAAAAGCCGACCAGCATGTCCATCTCGGCACGCAGTTCGACATAATCGCCGCTGTTGGAACGCTTGCCCTGCCAGCCGAAGCCGCCGGCCGCGGCAAGGCGCACGGGCGCGAAGAGATTGAGGATGCCGGGAATATCGCGACGGGTAAGACCGAGCTTGCCGGCGACGAGGATCAGGTTGTCGCGGGTATTGCGCGTCTTTTCGCCCGGATATTTCGCCGCGTTCGAGGCAGCGGTCGAGCCGCCCATCAGACAGTCATGAGCGCCGGAACTGTCCTCGATCATCGAGAACATGACGCGGCCCATGTCGGAGAAGATCACGCGCCCCTTGCCGAGCGCCGTCGTCCACTGGACCTTGGCGGTATCGACGAGATTGATCCGTTCGCTGGTATCAGCGGCGCTCCAGGCGACGAGCGCCACGGTGGAACTGCCCTCCGCCTGATCAACGCGGATCGCTTCGCCGCGCGAGACTTTCGTCGACCAGTACCAGCCACCGGGGACGGTTTCCTGGTGGATGACGGCGGCGGTGTCGATCGCCGGCGCCGGCAAGGGGCTGGGGCCGGGCAGCGCCTTGGGGGCGAATTCCAGCCCCTTCTTCTGATGCTCCTCATATCGTGCGCGGTTGGCGGCGATTTCTTCGGGTGAGCGTCCCACATGCATCATTGCAACTCTCCTGACGGTGCCAGGTCGTCCCGGCTGTGCCCCAGGGAAGCGACCGGGCCGTCCCGGTCGGGGCTGAAGATCGACGGCTGGCCGGCAAGGCGCGGCGGCCAGATGGAAATATCCTTGGTGATGGTGGCGCCGTAGCGCTCCCTTTCCTCCGGCCGGTTGCGGCGGCGCTCGAAAGCCACGACGCGGTTCGCAAGCGTGAAGGCTTCGCGCATGTCATGCGTGACCATGACGACAGTCATCTGCGTCTCGTGCCAAAGCCGCTTCATCAGCGTGTGGATCTCGGCCCGAATGCCCGGATCGAGCGCGCCGAAGGGTTCGTCGAGCAGCAGCACTTTCGGCTTCATGATCAGAGCCTGGGCGAGCGCAAGGCGCTGCTGCATGCCGCCCGAAAGCTGGGCCGGGTATTTGCCTTCAGAACCGGCAAGACCCACCTCGGCGACCAGTCGGCGCGCTTCATCGAGAGCGTTGCGGCGGGCCGCGCCGAAGAGCCTGGCCCTATAGCGGGCGGCGGAAAACTCCCGGCCGAGCAGCACATTCCCGAGCACGGTCAGATGCGGAAAGACGGAGTAGCGCTGGAAGACGACACCGCGATCCGGCCCCGGCTCCGGTGGCAGAGGCTCGCCGTCGAGCAGGATCTTGCCCTTTGTCGGCTGTTCCTGGCCGAGCAGCATGCGCAGAAACGTCGTCTTGCCACAGCCGGAGGGGCCGACGAGGGCGACGAATGCGCGCGAAGCGACGGTGAGCGACACGTCTTCCAATACGATCTGGTCGCCATATTCCTTCCAGACCCGTTCGATCCTCAGTTCGCTCATGCCTGCTTCTCCAGCTCCGACCAGGGGAAGACGGCGATCCGCAAGCGGTCGAGCAGGGCGTTCATGACCACGGCAAGCAGCGTGATCCAGATGACATAGGGAAAGATGATATCCATCGAAAGATAGCGGCGAACGAGGAAGATACGGTAGCCGAGGCCGGAATCGGACGAGATCGCTTCGGCGGCGATCAGGAACAGCCAGGCGGGGCCGAGCTGCAGCCGGAGGCATGTGATCAGCCGCGGCAGGATCTGCGGCAGCACGACACGCAGGCCGATCTGCCAGGAGGAGCCGCCGAGCGTTTCAGCCTTGACGATCTGTTCGCGGGGCAGCTCCAGCGCCTTCAATGCCAGGTCCCGGATCATCGTCGGCGCAACGCCGATAACGATGAGGGCGATCTTCGAGGTTTCGCCGAGCCCCATCACAATGAAGAGGATCGGCAAAAGCGCGAGCGGCGGCACCATGGAGATAACGGCGATGAAAGGGGCGAGCAGCGCCCGGAGATAAGGCAACATGCCGATCAGCATGCCGATGAGAAGCGCGATCGCCGTCGAGATGCCGAGGCCGGAGAGCAGCCGGATCAGGCTTGCTCCGGTATCCGACCAGAGCAGATATTCACCCGTGCGCTGGTCGGCAACGAAAGCAAGACGGTTGATCGCATCGGCGAAGCCCGCCAGGCTCGGCAGAAGCTTATCATTGGCGTTTTCCGCCAGTCGCGCTGCCGAGCCGAAGGCATAGGCAAGGGCGAGCAGCACGAAGGGCAGCAGCGTCAAGGCAAGCTGCGCGCCCCGGCTCGGCCTCGTGTTGATCCAACGCATGGGAAATGCTCCGCTTGGAAAGGGGAGGAGGCGCGGGCGAACCGCGCCCCTGTTGTGATCAGAGCGAGGCGTCGGCCGCTGCCTTCATGTAGGTCTCGGTGAAGCGGAGCTTCACATTGGCGGCATCGCCCAGCACCTTGCCGTCAGGCATTTCGATACCGATCACGTCGGCAGATGGCGCGCCATTGCCGAGCAGGCCCTTCTCGAAGAGGAAGCCGCGGACGAGATCCATGGTCTTCGGCAGGCTGGGCGAGGCGGTGAAGGCAACGGCGTCGGCCGGTTTGTCGAAGAGCTTGGTCGCGGCGAGCTGCGCCTCGAAGCCGGCGAGATCAGTGCCGGATGCTGCGCCCATGGCTTCGCGGGCGGCTTTGCCCTCGGCGGTATCGGCCCGCAGCAGCGCTGCCGTCTCGTACCAGATGCCGGCAAGCGCCTTGCCGAAATTCGGATTGTCCTTCAGTACGTCGGTATTGGCGACCATTAGGTCGATGATCTCGCCCGGGACCTGCGAGCTGTCGAAAACTTTCTTGGCGCTAGGATCCTCCAGAATGGTGGAGACGAGTGGATTCCAGGTGACGACGGCGCTGACATCAGGCGTCTTGTAGGCGGCGACCATGTCGGCATCTGATGTATTGACCACCTTCACGTCGCGCTCGCTGAGCTTGATGCTTTCAAGCGCACGGGCAAGCAGATAGTGCGAGACGGAAAACTCGACGAGATTGACGTTCTGACCCTTGATGTCGCCAAGGCTCGGCTTGTCCTTCAGGATCACGGCGTCGTTGCCGTTCGAAAAATCGCCGACGATGACGGCCGTCGTGTCGACTCCGCCGGCGGCCGGGATCGAGAGACCGTCCATATTGGTGAGCGTCACGGCATCGAAGGCGCCCGCCGTATACTGGTTCATCGACTCGACGTAGTCGTTGAACTGGGTGACTTCGATGTTGATGCCGTATTTATCGGCCCACTTCTTGACGATGCCGTGGTCGCTCGCATAGCCCCAGGGCATCCAACCGACATAGATCGACCAGGCGACCTTGAAGCTGGTTTTCGGCGCCGCCCCGGCGGCAGAGCCGAACCCGAAAGCCAACGATACCGAAAGGGCCGCTACGGAAAGAATCTTCGAAAAAGTCTGCATAGAAATTCCCCTTTTGCTTTTTCAAAAAGGGATCGGCAAAGACCATCGCGCCGCCAATCCCTTGGCTTACGAGGTCTCCCGGGCTTTTATCCCGCCGTGCATCCGGTGGGATTTCTCTCCCAGCCGGTGGTGGCTCTCGGACCAGCACGCTTCCAAAGAGAGCGCCGGAACCCTAGCCACCAACTCGCAAATATCAAAGCAAACGGTGTGCCAGATCGTAACTTGTTGATTTTACATGAGACGGTGATCGCCACTTGCTTTCGAATTCGCCGACAAATGCATTTGCGCGAAAATTGTGCAGCCTTCGGTAAATGGATTGTCCGATGGGCATGTGGCCTCCGCCTTTGCAATGACTGCAAGTGCGCTTCTCTTTGTCCGTCGGGCAGCGAGCCCGATCAGGTACCCCGAGCCGCCCGTTCCGATCTGTTCAAGGCGGAGGTGCTTTCGTTGATAAGACGCTCCTTTTTCGTGATAGGCGCGGCTCACATAGCGAAAACCGGTGTCGACGGTCGAAAAGGCAATGGTCTCTGTTTGGCGCACGCCTGCGCCGCATAAGGGCGACGTGTCGACATTCTCGCAAAGACGGATGGCGTTAACGTACGGATCGAGCGAAAGGGTCTGATCGGCCGGATCGATTTCAATTCCCGCTCATCCATACCATCGCCAGCATTCCCATGGGGACATGGCTTCCCGATCTCCGCGGTACAGTGCCGGAAATGGAGGTCAGTGAGGACAGTACTGCGAGTGGGGTTCACGTTTCGGCGC
Organism: Rhizobium sp. R634; assembly: GCF_002211305.1. Lineage (GTDB taxonomy): Bacteria > Pseudomonadota > Alphaproteobacteria > Rhizobiales > Rhizobiaceae > Rhizobium. Next base: position 873,488 of record NZ_LOKW01000001.1, read on the forward strand.
GAAACAGCTGCCGGATGGCGCCCTTTTTGCCGGCATTACGTTCGATGTTTCCGGCATCGCGATCTTCAATCCGGATGTCAATATGCGGAGCCGAGCTTTTCACCGTGTCCTGCTTCCCGGCGCTTCATGCTTCAGTTGGTCGGGGCCGCTATTCACCGGCCTTCGTCGTGCTCTCGCGAGCGTCCTCGAAATGCGTTGGGCGTCGCCCCGATCGCATCCTGAAACATCGCAATGAATGCAGAGGTGGTGCTGTAGCCCAACTTGAGTGCGACCGTTTGAACGGAAAGGCCATCGGCAAGCATGGGAACAGCCCGGGTTAGCCGAAGCCGCTGACGCCATTTCACAAAGCTCATGCCAAGATCGCGCGCGCAGCGACGAGCCAATGTACGCTCCGTGCTGTGGACGTGGTTCGCCCATTGGCCAAGAGATCGACCGTCACCGGGGTCTTGAAGAAGTGCTTCCAGAACTTGCTTTAGGGCGCGATCGTTCGACAATGGCAGGAAGCTCTCCAAAGGCGATCCAACACTCAGCTGATCGATCAAAACGCGCATCAGCCTTGCATCATCGGCATTTTCAGGCTCTCGTATGCCACGCTTCTTCAAATCAAGAAGAATCGCTTTCGCGATCGGCCCGACGGAGAGAACGCTTGCTTGGTGCGGAAGACGGTCACAATGGCTCTGTTCGATGTCCAAAAGCAGATACGTGGTTTCGTCGCCAGCCCAGGCGAGATGTTCGGTCTCAGGCGGCAACCACACGCCGAAGTCTGGCGGCGCCGCATATCGGCTGCCTTTCACCGTCAACTCGACGACGCCCGCGACGGAGTAGACGAATTGACCCCAGCTATGTCGATCCACTGGGAATGCGGTGACTTCGGTCAACTGCACAACCTTCATGGCGACCGATCCACGTGCAGACGTTTCATTTTTTCCTAAACGAATGTCGCCAGTCATTTTGTCAGAAGCCACGTATCCAGTGTCCGGATTTCAGTATCTGCCCTTGTGTATAGGGTCCTCATCTGACGATGTGTAGAGGATAATCGGATGAGTGCTCTCGAAACTCTTGGACGCGTGCCGCGTCTCGATCTGCGTGGGTTTGTTTCTCCGGTACAGCGTCTCGAACGCTTCAGTGAGGCGATCGGAGTCGAAGTCTGGTGCAAGCGGGACGACATCGGCTCTGTCGGTCTCGCTGGCAATAAGGTCCGCAAGCTGGAGGTCGAACTGGCTCATGCCGTCGCTTGCGGTGCATCGCACCTAGTCGCGGAAGGCTCGCGCCTTTCAAATGCGACGCGTGCGGTGGCCGCTGCCAGCGCTGCTCTCGGACTGAAATGCACACTGCTCCTTTGTCATGACGAGCCGCACGAACCTGTCAGCAATCTCATGCTTGATAGTCTTTTCGGCGCTGATCTTCGATTTGTGGGCGATATGAGCTGGACTGATCTTGCTCGGCATTCAGTAGACGTCGTCAGCGAACTCGAACGATCCGGTGAACGCGTTTATCGACTTCCCATCGGTTGTGCTTCTGAACGCAGCTGCTTGGGGTTTGCCCTGGCATATGACGAACTGCGTCAGCAAATGCGCGAGCATGGACGCACCGTTGGGACGATCGTCCATGCGAGCTCATCAGGCGGAACCCATGCGGGCCTCGTCCTTGGGAATGCACTACACGGTTTCGAAAGTGAAATTCGCGGCATTGTTGTAGCGGAGGACGTCTATCCCGATGTGCCTGGCGCCTATCTGTCGTTCGCTCGCGGCGGCGCGCGTCTTATCGATGCAGAAGTCGAATTGACGCGCGATCATATCAACGTCACGCAAGCATATCTTGGTGAGGGATATGGACTGCCAGCTGACGGCATATATGAGGCGATCGATTTGCTCGCAACCAAAGAGGGCTTGCTGGTCGATCCTGTCTATAGCGGGAAGGCTATCGCGGCGATCATGGATCTTGCCGCGAAGGGTGAGCTAAACGGCCCTGTCGTCTTCTGGCATACAGGCGGCTATCACGCGCTTTTCGACCCTCGCTATGCAAAGCGAATCTGGTCGGCACTTGACCGCCTTGCAGGCATCTTGCTGTGATGTTGCACTGGACCGCCGCTGAAATATAGTCATCAACTGGAAGAGCGAAGTGCGAGGGCGCTAGTTGCACTCTCGTCCGCGCGGCGCCGCCGGCAGAGTCAGGACGGCAATGCGGATCGAAAGGCGCGGACGCACAATGGTCCTAATGTCATTGACCGCCAGATCAAACTAGCGCCCGTTTTTATTGCGCCACTCGGCGCATTTATGGAGCGTTTGGTGGGAGTGGATGGCTTGGCGAAATAAGCTGGCATATCAAGCGCGCCAATGCCCTCTGCGTCACGAAAGCCACCATCGGACACGCAGCACCTCGTACCGCAAAGCGCGCCAGAGGCGGCGAAAAAATTTTGAAGCTAAGTCGGCCATCGGCCGACGACACTAACCGGATTTGGTCTGGCGAATCGGCCGTCATGGTCGCTGGGTCCGCCGACCACGTCACATCGCGTCAGGTTTAACGGTATTGCGAAATTGTAGCCGTGAAATTCCGTGCGATTTTGATCCCGGTTCGTTTTTTCTAACCAAGAGGCGTGTTCACGAGGGGCAAATTTCCAGCGAGCTTCAGAACACCGCTGTCGAATTTAGCTCGAAGTGGAGGTTGTAGATGAATTTGCATAGGATGCAGGTAAGGGGCGAAAACCATGGCACGGCCATCGTCGGCGATACCAGCTTGACGTTAACGGCCAATGGAAGCACTGACTGGTTCCATCATCCGGCGGAAAGCTTTCGCCGGAACGACGTGCTTTCCTTAAGTACGGAAGTCGCTGAAGAGACGTTCGCAGTTGTCGCAAGGGTGTCAGTTGAGTTCTCATCACCCTACGACGCAGGTGCAATTTTCGTACAGACCGACGACGATAATTGGGCAAAACTGGCGTTTGAATACTCGGCTGCCCGAAAGCCAACAATCGTAAGCGTCGTTACAAGGACGACATCGGACGATTGCGACGGGCCAAATTTCCATGGAGAGGCTGTTTGGCTCCGCGTTTATTGCGACGGGGAAACGATCGCATTCCACTTTTCTGAGGACGGCAAATTCTGGCAGTTTTTGCGCTGGTTCTCTTTCCCTGGCATCCGCAACCGTCCAATTAAAGTTGGCTTCGGCGTTCAATCGCCGACGGGAGAGGGCTCGAAAGCTCACTTCGACAATATCGAACTGACCTTTGAAAAGATCGCTGACCTGCGAAGCGGTGCGTAAACGGCATCGGCCCAGGCTCACGCGGCCTCGGTGTAATTGACCGCGAATGTTGCCAACCTTTGTCAGGAGATGAACAACCCTAGTGTCGCGCAAGGTCGTCAACTGGGCGACATGGATGGCATCCTCATCGCAATGACAAAACCGATGTATGCAGCAACAGTAGTGCGGCGCTTCGAGACACCAAACAAGACAGGAATAAACGATGAAAGTTCCTACGGCGGATTTTCTGCACCGATTAGCCGACGCTGCCGATCGCGAGACAGTGTCGCGATTTCGGCAAAAGCTTGAGGCGACAACTAAGCCAAAAGAGGGATACCGCTTTGATCCAGTAACCGAAGCGGATCGGGAGGCCGAACTGGCAATGCGAGCGCTGATCTCCGAGGAGTTTCCCGATCACAGCATTGTCGGTGAAGAGTACGGCATCACGGGAGCTGGAGCCTGCCAGTGGGTCCTCGATCCGATTGATGGCACTCGGCCTTTCCTGCTTGGAATTCCGGTATGGGGAACCTTGATCGGCTTTTGCGAGCAGGGGCGAGCGACCGCTGGATTAATGAGCCAGCCAATCACGAGAGAGAGATTTTGGGCCCGCAACGGCGAAAGCTGGCTCACCACGGACAGCGCTACAACTCGCTTGACGACAAGTGCGTGCACGCAGCTCTCGGATGCCGTCTTACATACCAACTCGCCTGAAGGCGTGCGCCGGAACCCCGACGTTCGATTTGATGTGCTCGACGCGACGGTCAAAATGACCCGCTATGGAGGCGAGTGTTACGCTTTCGCCATGTTGGCGGCCGGCCACATCGATATCTGCGTCGAATTCAGTCTGCAGCCTTACGACATCGTGCCCCTAATTCCGCTTGTCGAGGCAGCGGGGGGCACAGTAACGACGTTCGACGGGTCGCGTCCGGAAAACGGAGGCCGCATTATCGCTTCTGCCAACGAGGAACTCCACGCCGCTGCGATCAGCGTTTTGATGCGTGGACGATGAAGCATGACGCGGCAATGGTGCGATCGCCAAGGGCTGAGCCAGTTGCGACGAGCCGCCGACGGTGGGCGCGACAGTGGGCTCGCCGTCAACTGTTTCCGGATACGACCTGGATCTGACGCTGGACGCGCGACTTTACGGTTGTCAGCACAGGTTTTAGATCGCCGACATCAAATAGTCTGGGCCAACCTCCCACCTTACCTCAACCGCCACCGTCGTTGCGGGTAGCACGCTGCTTTCCGGCGTTTGCTCATCGGGCGCAATGGCAGGCGCAGTCATCCTGACAGTACTGCAAAGCGATCTGATCCCTGGCTGCCGGAATCCGCCTGACACAGATGGTGGCATGCGCGCACTCGTTCTTGCCAATCGCTCTGACTGTCGCCCTCACGGCGCCGGCTCGTGAAAAGGAGGAACTGCATAAAACCGGCTTCGAGACGGCCTTCCAGCGGCTCGGACTGACCCGGCCCTCCAGCCACGCATTGGAGCTGCACCGCCAGGCATGGCCTTTTACCGTTTGCTGATTTTTCATAAATTTCGAAATTCCTCTGTGACGACGGAGTGTGCCTCTTTGATCAGTTCATTCCAGACGCGCTGAGCATGATGAAGCACTTTTGACTTCATAATGCTCATTCCCGTGAACGTGGTCGCCAGCTCAGAAACTGTCCGTCACTACCCTCGCACATCGCCTGGTAACCTCAAACACGGCACCGGCTGCCCGGGTGGGCTATTGCCGTCGCAAGTCAACCGGCTTCGGATTCTGCGCCGGCGGGAGCAAACATAAAGCAAAGTGCGCTTCATCCTGCGTCACCGTTTCGGAGTCTGCGAACTTGCGAGTCTGCCCTATGCGGCGGCAATGTAAGCGCAGTTGAACGGCTGCGGTCATTGCCAGCCCACGACTAAAGAGCAACGAACTCTAGAGGGTGAAGATGATGAAACTCACAGGTGGCCAGGTCGTCGCGAGGGCACTGAAAGAGTATGGCGTCGAATATGTGGCTGGCGTTCCGGGGCACGGGATCTGGTCGCTTTTCGACGCATTCCTGGAAGAAGGCTCCCAACTTCCGTTCATCCAGGTCATGCACGAGCAGAGCGCCGTCCATATGGCGGATGGATATTTCCGAGCCAGCGGAAAGCCGATGGCTTGCTCGACCTCCGTCGGGCCGGGCGCTGCAAATACCATCATCGGTCTCGCAACAGCGCTAACCGATTCCACCTCGCTTTTCTACGTATCGGGTTCTCCGCAGACCTATATGCACGGTCACGGCACCATGCAAGAACTCGAACGTCATCAGGATAACGCCTTTCCGCGCGTCACTGAGCAGGTTACCAAACGTGCGTGGCAGGCAAATTCCGTTCAAGTTCTTCCCAGCATCATGCATCGCGCCTTCAGCGAAATGCTCACCGGCCGCCCGGGCCCGGTGCATGTCGAAGTTCCGATGGACGTTCAGGTCGAAGCCGCCGACGTTACGATCCATCCCCTTCAGAAGCGGCTTCCGATCGGCATTGCCTACCCGGATCCGCGCGCGATTGAAGCTGCGGTGAAGGTCCTTCTTTCAGCCGAGCGGCCTGTCATCGTCGCCGGCGGCGGCGCAATTTCTGCAAATGCATCCGAGGAATTGACGCGACTGGCCGAAAAACTGGGTGCAGCCGTCTCGATTACCTGGAACGGCAAAGGAGCGATCTCTGAAGATCACCAGCTGTTTATCGGCGCTGTCGGACAGACCGGCACGACCTGCGGCAACAAGATCACGGCCTCGGCAGACGTCGTCGTCTCCGTCGGTTGTCGCTTCACGGACTGGTCTGCTTCCTCGTATGCCAAGGGCGTCTCCTTCTCGATTCCCTCTGCAAAGCTGATTCACATCGATCTCGATCCACGCGAAATCGGCAAGAACTACGAGACCGAGGTCGGCATCGTGGCGGACGCCAAGGTTACTCTCGAAGCCATTCTGTCGCTGATTTCCGACGCAGACTCCACAAAAATGCTGTCGCGCCGTGAACCTTTCCTGGCTGACGTCCAGAAAGCGAAAGCAGATTGGCGCGCGCAGGTCGAGCCGCGCGAAACGAGCCGCGAAACGCCGTTTACGTCGCAGCGCCCCTTGATGGCGCTTCGCAAAGTTCTCGATCGTGACGGCATCGTTGTCGTTGGATCGGGAAATACGCAAGGGTCAGTGAAGCAGAGCTTCCCGATCTACAAGCCCCGCACCCACATCACATCCGGTTCCTATTCGCCGATGGGATGGGCCGTTCCCGCAGCGCTCGGCGCCAAACTGGCCTGCCCAGACAAGCAGGTCGTCGCGATCGTCGGAGACGGTGACTTCATGATGTCTCTCCCGGAGATGGGAACAGCGGTCATGAACGGCATCAACGTTGTCTTCCTCGTTCTGAATAATTTCGGATACATGTCCATCCGCGGTGGTCAGCGGAAGTTCATGGGCCGCCACGTCGCTTCCGAGTTCAACCACCATGTCGGCAACGGTGAACCTTATTCTGCCGACATCGCCGCCTCTGCACGCGCATTTGGTCTCGAAGCATGGAAGGTCGAGAAGGACGAGGACCTCGAAAGCAGCATCAAGGCAGCATTGGAGTGCGGTGGGCCTGCTCTCGTCGAGGTGATCGTATCGCGTGACGCCGCTGGCCCGTTCGCCACCGGCTGGTGGGACTTCCCGTCGCCGGCCTATTACGAGAAGGAACAGGCTGCCTACGCAAAGATGCGCGAACTCGAGCAGCATCTGTAGAGCCAACTTCAGGCTGGGGGCGCCGCCTGGCGCCCCGCCAACCACAGTCTCTCCAAACCCAGAATGCGGGGCACGGCTTCCGCAAACGAAGAGTTATTGTCATGATCAGACACATCAAAACTGCCCAAGCCTCGACCGCGGGCGCTTCCGATGGCGCGATAACGAAAGCTGTCGAGGAGCTCCTTTCTAAGGTGGAAGCCGGCGGCGACAAAGCGGTCCGGGAACTCTCCGTTAAGTTCGACAGATTCGACCGCGAGTCCTATCGCCTGACAAAAGACGAAATCGCTGCCGCGATCAATTCGCTGACCCAGCAGGAGCGCGAGGACTTGGACTTTGCCCAGGACCAGGTCCGCCGCTTCGCACAGGCACAAAGAGATGCGCTGCAGGATCTCGAAGTCGAGACTATTCCAGGCGTGGTCCTCGGCCATCGCAATGTGCCGATCGAAAATGTCGGCTGCTACGTGCCGGGTGGAAAATATCCGCTGCTTGCATCGGCTCATATGACTGTGCTGACAGCGCGTGTGGCGGGCTGCGACCGCGTCATCACCTGTGCTCCCCCATTCAACGGACAGATATCCAACAAGATAGTCGCCGCACAGGCTCTCGCCGGTGCAGACGAGATCTACTGCATTGGCGGTGTCCAGGCGATCGCGGCGATGGGCTATGGCACAGAAACGATCGAAGCCGTCGACATGCTTGCCGGTCCGGGCAATGCTTATGTGGCAGAGGCCAAGCGTCTTTTGTTCGGCAAGGTCGGTATCGACCTGTTTGCCGGCCCGACCGAAACGCTGGTGATTGCTGACGAGAGCGTCGACGGTGAAATTGTCGCAACGGACCTGCTCGGCCAAGCCGAACATGGTGCCAACTCTCCGGCAGTGCTCATCACCAATTCCGAGAAGCTCGCCAAGGATACACTTGCCGAAATAGACCGGCTCCTGCAGATCCTTCCGACGGCCGCCGTCGCAGGAAAGGCCTGGAACGACTGCGGAGAGATCATCCTCTGCGACACGATCGAGGAAATGGTGTCCGAAGCCGACCGCGTCGCTTCGGAACACGTTCAGGTCATGACGAGCGATCCGAACTATTTTCTCGAGAATATGAAAAACTATGGCGCGCTGTTCCTTGGCGCCCGCACCAATGTCGCTTTCGGGGACAAGGTCATCGGCACGAACCACACACTGCCGACGAACAAGGCCGCGCGCTACACCGGCGGTCTGTGGGTCGGGAAATTCCTCAAGACCTGCACCTATCAGCGCATCGAGACCGATGAGGCATCAGCCCTTATCGGTGCCTATAGCTCTCGTCTCTGCCTAATGGAAGGCTTCGCGGGTCACGCCGAGCAAGCCAACATTCGTGTCCGCCGCTTCGGTGGCCGCAACATTCCTTACGCGGGGGCCGCCGGCCCGCGCGACGCATAACCCACCGGCGGCTTCGACACCCCTCTTGTCGAGACTGCCCCAACCCACCAACCGCTGAGGCAAAAAAGGGGAACTACAATGAAACTGAAAATGCTTCTTACCGCTTCGATCTCTCTTCTTCCGATAGCCGCTGTGGCGCAGGAGAACCCCAAGGTCGAAGGTATTCACCACTGGGTTTCCGAGAGCGAGGTCAAGGCGCTCAAGGTCATTACCGACAAGCTCGCCACCAAGGGCTACACGTGGCAGGACAGCGCAGTCGGCGGGCTCTCCGGCGCGAACGCCTTGCAGGCGCTACGTACCCGACTTGCCGCCGGCAATCCGCCGACGACGATGCAATTTCTCGGCTTCGAGGGGCTCGACTGGGCGAACGAAGGCGTCTTGCGTTCGCTGAACGAACTTTATGAGAAGAACGGGTGGGAAAAGACCATCTCTCCCCAGCTGGAAGCCTTCGTCAAAAACGGCGACGACTACATCTCCGTGCCGATCAACATGCATCGCCAGAACTGGATCTGGGCCAACAAGGCACTCTTCGACAAGTACGGCATCAGCGAGCCAAAGAGTTGGGACGAAGTGATCGCAGTTGGCCAGAAGCTCAAAGCTGCGGGTGTCGTCCCTCTGGCGATGGGCGACGAGCCCTGGCAGATCCTCGAAGTCTTCGAAGCAATCGCGGCCGACATGAACGGGCCGGATTTCTACAAGAAGGCGATTGTCGATCTCGACGAGGACGAGTTGTCGAGTGACAAGATGGTCAAGACGTTCGACATGCTGCGCAAGGTTCGCGGCCTGGTCGATGACGGTTTCACCGGCCGCGACTGGGCGGTTGCATCCGCAATGGTCGCCGACGGCAAGGCGGGTATGCAGTTGATGGGCGATTGGGCCAAGGGCGAGTTCCTCAACAAAGGTCTCAAACCTGGATCCGACTTTCTCTGCTTCCCGACGCCAGCGCAGACGCCCTATTTCAAGTTCGTCATCGACGCCTTCGGCCTCTTCAAGACCGATAGCGAACCGCTTGTCCTCGCGCAGGACGCCTGGGCGGAGTCCGTCATGGATCCGCAGGTCCAGCGTGACTTCAACAAGGTCAAGGGGTCGATCCCCGCCCGTATCGATATCTCGGTTTCGGATTTCGACGCCTGCGCACAGCGCAGCTTCGCCGACCGCGATAGAGCCCAGAAGAACGACACGATGCTCGGCGGGTTGACGGAAGGCTTCGCCAACCAGCCGCAGTTCACCGGTGTCTTCAGCGACGTGGTCGCGAAGTTCTTCACGACCGATATGTCTTCCGAGGACGCGGTCAAGGCTCTCGTCGACGGAATCAACAACGCAAAGTGAGCGTCCGTCCGGTTCCAGCCCGCCAAGGCGGGCTGGTTTACCGCACTTCGACGCACATGCGCCTCAACGCTGGAATGCTGTGATGAACAGTAGGATTTCTCCGAAAGATAGATTTACGCTCTGGTTGCCCCGGCTGGTCCTCTCTCCGAGTTTGGTGGTGGTTTTCATCGGCGTCTATCTCTTCATTGCATGGACGGGCTGGATATCCCTGTCATCGTCCAAAATGGTGCCGCGATACGACTTCGTCGGCCTGGAGCAATATGTTCGCCTTTGGGCAACGCCCCGCTGGGAGACGGCAGTCGCCAATCTCTTCATTTTCACGGTGCTGTTCCTGGCAATAACGATCGCGCTCGGCCTATTCCTCGCGATCCTTCTCGACCAGCAGGTTCGGGCCGAGGGCTTCCTGCGCGCCGTCTACCTCTATCCGATGGCGCTTTCGTTCATCGTTACCGGCACCGCGTGGAAGTGGATCCTCAACCCTGGACTCGGGGTGCAGAAAGTCGTCAACGAGCTCGGCTGGACCGGCTTTGTCTTCGACTGGATCACGAGACCGGAATATGCCATCTACTGTGTCGTGATTGCGGCGGTCTGGCAATCGACCGGCTTTGCCATGGCAATTTTCCTGGCTGGCCTGCGGGGCATCGACAATTCCGTGATCAAGGCCGCGCAAATCGAAGGTGCCGGCCTTGTGCGGATCTACTGGAGCATCATCGTGCCCATGCTCCGGCCGGCCTTCCTCAGCGTCATCGTTCTTCTGAGCTATATCTCAATCAAAAGTTTCGATCTTGTCCTGGCGCTGACAAACGGTGGCCCGGGCAGCGCTACCGAAATGCCGTCGACCTTCATGTTTTCCGCGACCTTTAAACGAAATCAGATGGGCATTGGTGCGGCGAGCGCCATGATGATGCTGATGACGGTCGCGGCGATCATCGTGCCCTACCTCTATTCTGAACTCAGGGAGAGCCGCAATGACCACTGAGGTTAACAAGGCGCGGCGCTCCGCCTTTTTCGGGCGCATCCTCGTCTACGGATCGCTCATCGCTCTTGCGGCGTTCTATCTGATGCCGCTCTGGGTGATGATCGTCACCTCGCTCAAGTCGCTTGACGAGATCTATTCCGGCTCCTTCATCGGACTTCCGCAGCAGGTTACTTTCGACGCCTGGCAGAAGGCTTGGGACGAAGCATGCATCGGCACCGAGTGCAGCGGGCTGAAGCCTTATTTCGTCAATTCGCTGCTGATGGTCATTCCGGCGGTCATTCTGTCGACCGGGATCGGAGCGATCAATGGCTACATCCTTACGAAATGGCGATTCCCAGGCTCAAACTTCGTGTTCGGCATGCTGCTTTTCGGCTGCTTCCTGCCCTTCCAGGCGGTGATCCTGCCGATGGCCCAGCTGCTCGGCGCCCTGAAGCTCTCGGGAACAGTCCCTGGCTTGGTACTCGTTCACACGGTCTACGGTATCAGCTTCACGACGCTGTTCTTCAGGAACTACTTCATCACGATCCCCAACGAGCTGACGCGTGCGGCGCAAATCGACGGTGCCGGATTTTTCCGCATCTTCTTTTCCATCATGCTGCCGGCGGCGCTGCCGATCATCGTCGTTTCGTGCATCTGGCAGTTCACGCAGATATGGAATGATTTCCTCTTCGGTGTGTCGTTTACTGCGGGACAATCGTCACCGATCACCGTGGCCCTCAATAATATCGTCAACGTCACGATGGGGCGCAAGCAATACAACGTCGACATGGCCGCTGCCATGATCGCCGCAATTCCCACGCTCGTCGTCTACATCCTGGCAGGCCGCTACTTCGTACGCGGACTGACTGCCGGTGCCGTGAAAGGCTGAACCCATGTCTACTCTCGAAATCAACCGCGTCCGCAAGGCCTATGGCGAACTGGAAGTCCTGAAGGAAGTATCGATATCCATCGGCACGGGCGATTTCCTTGTGCTGCTCGGACCTTCCGGCTGCGGCAAGTCGACCCTCCTCAACATGATCGCAGGTTTGGAGACAATCACCGGCGGTGAGATCCGCATCGGACAAAAGGTGGTCAACCACCTTTCGCCGAAGGACCGCGATATCGCCATGGTCTTCCAGTCCTACGCGCTCTATCCTACGATGACAGTGCGGCAAAACATCGAGTTCGGAATGAAGATCCGCAGAGTGCTTCCGGCCGAGCGGGACAAAGCGGTCAAGGCTGCGGCCGATCTTCTCCAGATCAGCCATCTTCTTGATCGCAAGCCGTCGCAACTGTCGGGAGGCCAGCGCCAGCGCGTCGCCATGGGACGTGCGATCGTCCGCCAGCCAAAGCTTTTTTTGTTCGACGAACCGCTGTCTAACCTTGATGCTAAGCTTCGCGTCGACATGCGTACCGAAATCAAGCGCCTGCATCAGCGCCTTGGCACGACAATCGTCTACGTCACACACGACCAGATCGAAGCCATGACGCTCGCAACCCGTGTCGCGGTTATGAAGGATGGCGTCGTCCAGCATCTCGACGAGCCTCAGAAGGTCTATGACCGGCCGGCAAATGTCTATGTCGCAAAGTTCGTCGGCTCACCGTCGATGAACATCATCCCCAGCAGGCTCGAGGTCGCCGGCTCATCCGTGGCCGCCGTCATCGACGTGCCGAATAAGCCATCGGCGTCCATAACCGGTATCGCACTCTCTGCCGAGTCAGCCAAACGGTATGCCGGCAAGAATGTGCTTGTGGGGATCCGCCCGGAGAACTTCACACCCGCCTCCGCTGGAGCTGGCAACCACATCGCAGTGGATGTCGATGTGGTCGAGCCGACAGGACCTGATGCCCTCGTCGTGTTCCAGCTTGCAAACGTCGAGGTAACCGCGAGATTGCCCCCAAACGTCACTCGATCGCGCTCTGAAGCATCGCTCGCCGTCGATGCGTCGAAGATCGTCCTGTTCGACGCCCAGACCGAAGCCAGAATTGATTGAGGTATGCCATGCAGCACACGGCGGATGTGGTCATTATAGGCTCGGGCATCGGAGGAAGTTCGCTTGCCTGCAGCCTTGCCGAGAGCGGCCTCAAGGTCATCATCCTGGAGCGCGGCGGGCACCTTAAAGACAGCGCGGAAGCTCGTGACGATGTCGCGATTTTCCAACGCGGCTTCTATCGGCCAGGCGAAGAGTGGCTTGGAACGGACGGTGAAAGCTTCCTTGCCAACAACTACTATTACGTTGGCGGAAATTCGAAATTCTTCGGCGCCGTGATGTACCGGTATCGAAAGGAGGATTTCGAAGCGCGTCCACATCTCGACGGAAAATCTCCCGGGTGGCCATGCACATACGAAGAGCTGGAGCCGTGGTATGAGCGGGCTGAAAAGGTATTCCGAGTACGTGGCGCGCTCGGTCAGGATCCGACGGAGCCCTTCCATAGCAAACCCTATGCATATCCTGCCGTTCCCGACGAGGCGCCGATTGCGTCGGTCCGCGACCGGCTGAAGCGGGCAGGTGTCCATCCGGCGAGCTTGCCGCTGGCGATTGACATCGAGGCTTGGCTTCACCGCGCAAAGACGGGCTGGGATGCGTTCCCGAACACAGGTGTCGGCAAGATCGATGCCGAGGTCGGCCCGTTGACGGAGGCGTTGCGTCATCCAAACGTTACCCTCATCACCGGTGCTAACGTATCCCGCCTGGAAACAGACGAGACCGGCACCCGCGTGACTGCTGCGGTCTTTGTCAAGGAGGGGTTCGAGCAGCGGATCTCTGCCGGCATGTTCGCTGTCGCCACCGGCGCGGTGCAGACTGCAGCACTCCTGCTCAGGTCGGCAAACAAGGCTCACCCCACCGGCCTGGCCAACAGCTCAGACCAAGTCGGGCGGAATTTCATGAACCACAACACATCGGCGATGCTGGTACTCGATTATCGCCGCAATGCCTCGGTCTACCAGAAGACCATTGCCTTCAACGATTTTTATAACGCTGATAACGACTACCGGGCGCCGCTCGGAAACGTGCAATTGCTGGGGCACATCACTGGCAATATTTTGAAAGCGAACTTCCCAGCACCCGCACCCTCATGGCTGGTCCGCCTGATCGCGCGACACGCCTATGGGTGGTTCCTCACCAGCGAAGATCTTCCTAATCCGGAAAGCCGGGTGATGGTCCGCGAGGATCGCATCGTCGTCAACTGGATCCGGTCGAACATGCGCGCCCACCAGGCTCTCATCAAGAAGACGAAGGACGTTATGCGAAAAGCGGGCTTTCCGGTGGTCCTCACCCACACATTCGGTCGAAAAACAACCTCTCACCAGTGCGGCACCGCTCGGCTCGGGCATGATCCGAAAACCTCGGTTGTCGATCTCAATTGCCGTTCGCATGACGTCGAAAATCTTTATATTGCCGATGCCTCAGTTCTTCCGACATCGGCGGCAGTTAACCCGGCCCTGACGATCGCTGCCCTCGCGATCAAGGCGGGCGCATCGATCAGAGGTGTGTGATGTTGCTCCCCCCGTTTGGCTCTGCGCGCTACGGTATCAAGCCGCATTCTGGCAAGCACCATCGCTACGACTATATTGTCGTCGGCGGAGGGTCGACCGGCTGTGTGATCGCCTCGCGATTGTCCGAGGATGAAAATCTCCGCGTGGCGCTCCTAGAGGAGGGGCCTGCCGATTCTAGCCCATACATCCACATTCCAGGCGCCTACTACAAGACTGCTCAGGGAAGCCTCTTGAAGCGTTTCGCCTGGGAGGCCGGTCCGGAGCTTGCGCGCAACGAGCAGCAGACGATGGTACAGGCGCGCGTGCTCGGCGGGGGTAGCTCTGTCAACGCGATGATCTATATTCGTGGTGTTCCCTCGGACTACCAGCAGTGGGTGCAATTAGGCGCTGCGGGATGGGCCTATGAGGACGTGCTTCCATATTTCAGGCGTTCCGAGGACAATAACCGTTTTTGCAATGATGCACACGGCGTCGGAGGTCCGCTCGGCGTCTCCGACATCGAGCACATCCATCCCTTGACGCGCGGTTGGCTACAGGCATGCCAGCAGGCGGGTCTTCCCTATAATCCGGATTTCAACTCCGGCAGTCAGGCGGGGTGCGGGCTCTATCAGATTACCGCGAAGGACGGTAAACGCAGCAGTGCTGCCGTCGCCTATATCAAGCCAGCGAAGGGACGGCCGAACTTGCAGGTCGTCACTCGCACCACTGTCACTCGGCTGATCGTCGAAAATGGCAGGGCTGTCGGTGTCGAATACATCCGCAATGGTGAGAAGCATGTGCTGCGTGCAGAGCGCGAAGTAATCGTGTCGGCGGGCGCGATCGCCACACCGAAACTCCTGATGCTCTCTGGCATCGGACCAGCCACCGAGTTGAAGCGGCACGGGATCACTGTGCATGCAGATCTTCCGGGTGTCGGTAAGAACCTACAGGACCACGTCGAAATATCACTGATTTATCAACTGAGTGGTCCCCACAGTTACGACAAATACAAGAAGATGCATTGGAAGGCGGCCGCCGGTTTGAATTACGCGCTTTTCAAGGGCGGGCCTGCGTCATCAAACCTCATCGAGGGCGGTGCGTTTTGGTGGGGCAATAAGAGCGAAGATGTCCCCGACATCCAGTTTTTCATGGTGGTCGGCGCGGGCATTGAGGAAGGTGTCGATGCCGTACCGGGCGGCAATGGTTGCACGATCAACCTCGGTCAGATCCGGCCGAGGTCGCGAGGCGAAGTCACATTGAAAAGCGGCGATTTCAACGCCGATGCCCGCGTTGCTCCCAATTACTTCTCTGATCCGTACGACCTGGAGGCGATCACCGAGGGTACAATGGTCGCGATGGATATCATGTCAAAACCGGCGCTCTCGAAATATCTCCAGTCACGATATGTGCCGGCCCCGAGCGTCAGCACGCGCGACGACATCCGCGCGTTCTGTCAGAGAGCCGCGCACGCAGCACTTCATCCGTCGGGGACTTGCCGGATGGGTATCGACGAGATGGCCGTGGTCGATCCGCAACTTCGCGTCAGGGGGATCGAAGGGCTGAGGGTAGCCGATGCATCTGTCATGCCAACATTGATTTCTGGCAATCCCAATGCCGTCTGCATCATGATCGGGGAACGGGCGGCCGACTTTCTGCGCCTCACGCACTAAGAGCGACAGAGACAACGTGATTGAACGGGCGATGTGGCATCCACATCGCCCGTTTTCGTTTATCGCGACGGGGTCCGTTCCATCAAAGGTTCGAGCAGAACCCGGCGGTGCCGCCATCAGGGTTCGTGTCGGAGCTTGAGCCCGTGAAGCGCCATGCGCTTGCCGACCGCGAAACCGACGACGGCGACAAGAACAAAGCCGGCCGTGATTACGCCGAAGCTTGTTGTCAGGCTTGAATGCTCGGCGACAAAGCCAAGCAGCGCCGGCCCAAGAAGCAGCCCGCTATAGCCCATCGTCGTGGCGATCGACATTGCTCTGCCGGCCGAATCCCCTCCGAGATGACCGGCGGCCGCGAAGACGGCCGGAACCAGGTTTGCTACTCCAATCCCGCAGAAACCAAGGGCAAACAGCGTAACGCTAATGCTGCTCGACACGACAACGACCAAGACTGAGACAGCGCAGACCACACCGCCGATGCGAATGACATTGACATGCCCAATGCGCCGCGTCGCCAAGTCGCCCGCAAACCGTCCGAGTGCCATCGTCGCGGAGAAGGTTGCGAAGGCATAGGCTCCAACGCTTTCGGAGGCCCCGTGTTCGGTGACGAGAAATATCGCAGTCCAGTCCATCACGCCGCCTTCGGCCAACATGGAGAGGAAGGCGATGGCTCCGAACATAATGACAAGAACCAGCTGTTCAGGGCCGAGTTTTATTGCCTTTATCGCACTCGACTGAGTACGGCCGATGCCTTGTTCAAGTGGCCGTTTTCGTGCAATCAGACGTGAGCCGAAGGCGACGAGGACGACGATTGAGCCGGCAATGCCGAGGCATAAGTTCAACCCGCCACCGATCGAAACCAACTGGCCGACAAGAAGGGCGCCCAGGAGCGCCCCGACACTGAAGACCCCATGGAAGGAGGACATCAGGTGCCGTTTCGATGTCCGTTCGAGGTGCGAGGCTTCGGTGTTCATCGAGACGTCCAGCGTTCCAAAACCGGCGCCTGCCGCAAGGATCAGAAGTGCCGCGGCCAGGACGCTGGGAGCCAACGGGATCGAAAGGATGCACGCCCCGAATACCACGCAGCCCGCAAGCGAGAGCTTGTCGCTCTGCAGTCGGTCGATGAACTGTCCGATCGTCACCATCAGAACAATCGCGCCCAGTGCGAACCCAAGAAGGAGGAAGCCAAGTTCTCCCTTGTTGATCGCAAGCCTTGTCGTAACAAGCGGAAGACTGGAAGCCCAGGCTCCGATGCCTATTCCGGCCGCGAGGAAGAAAGCACAACATCTTGCCCGTTTTGACGAGCCTATGCGCCGGAGCACGCCTGTTCGTGCTGGCTGGATAAGCAACATGGAGACACCCGTGATATTTCGCAGAAAGGTGGTGCTCGGCGGGCCAGGCTGGAACAGTCAAGTCCGCCGTCGAAGTTAAAACCCTAGCGGCCCAGCAAATTACTCATCAGGTCTTTAAGTCTACGAGCGACCGCAAAACTGTTTTCCTGGTGATTGCGCCGGCAAAAGAGCTCGCAACTCCACCATCCCTCGTAGCCGGTTGCCCTGACTGCATCCGTCCACTCCTGAAGATTGAGCACCCCTTCGCCGGTGGGCACGTCACGCAGTACAGGCTCATCCGGAACGCCGCCATCGAACGTCAGGGAGTCGCAGACATGAATGCCGTAGAGGAGCTCCTTGTCGAGCTTGGCAATTCTCTCCGGCGTGTCACCGGACGTGTAGCAATGCCAGAAATCCACGAGCAGCCGCAGATTATCGCGGCCCGCTTTCTCGATAACCCTGAGCTGCTTGTCCATCGTATTGAGCGGTGTCCAGGACAGCGCTTCGAGATAGAGGATGAGGTTGTGTTCGGCGGCTATCTCCGACAGCTCCCGCAGATTGGAAGCGGTAAGGTCGACCTGTTCATCTTCTGGAAGGTCGACCAAACCCCTGTAAAGATCTGCCGCCGTTCGTTGCCCACGCGCGACCTCGAGACTCAGAGGTCCTGTAATGACTTCGACGCCCTTCGCGCCCACGGCAACCGCGAGTTCAAACAGACGATTTGCTTCAGCAAACAGTTTGGTCTTGTCATCCCCCTGGCGCTCAATATCGATGAGGAAGCCGATGCCCGGGATGAATGTATCGCCAACAAGGGATTTGAGCTCGCTTCTTGATAAGCCGGCGTCAAGGCAGTTCGCGATTTTGTCACCAGACGCTTCCAAGCCATCAAAGCCCGCCTGCCGTGCAATTTCGACGTCAATCGCTAACGTCGAATGCCGCGCGACCAGAGAATGAAGAATGATCTGATCTCTGTTTCTCACCATTTCTCTCCTTGCTGGTATGCCGGATGCGCGAGCTCGTTGCGGAACAGCCGGACAACTCTGCTCATGCCGTGCCTAACTGTTGAATATCGACGTCGCCCGATCGGATTGACGTAATGATGGAGTTAATGGCGGCAAGGTTTGCGACGCTGTCCGCGCCAGTAGACAGCCAGGTCGGCCTTCCATGAAGCCCGGTGACAAAATCCTGAATGGCGGCCACGTGCACGTCCTTGTCGCGGATCGGGATCAGCTCGTTCTTGCCGCCGATCCTGCGCGTCAAAGTGCCGGATCCGCGACCATAGAGCGTCCCACTGGCGGTCAGCGATCCCTTCGATCCCGCAATCATGACCGTGTCTTCGATCTCGGCGGTCAAAAAGCTTTCGTGTGCTTGGAAGATGCAGCCGTCATCCATCGCAAGGATGAAGGCAAGGTGTTGCGGACCACCTCCTACCTGCTTCGAAATCCCAATGGCTCGACGAGGCTCGGCGTCAGTTAAGAACCGCACAAGATCGATGTCCTCGATTGCCGCATCGAAGAAGATGTCGCCTTCCAGATTGGCGAGCTGACCACGGCGATTGGGTGAAGGATGAAATGCGCCGCCCCGCGCCACGACAATCGAATGAATTTGGCCGATATCGCCCTCGCGGATCAGCCGCTTCATCGTCTGATGAACGCTGGAGGCGCGCGCAATGTGATGAACGGCGAGCGTGACCTTGAGGTCATGACAGAGCGCGACGAGCCGGGCTGCCTCTTCACGCTCATTGCTGATCGGGCCATCACAAAGAATGTGTTTCCCCGCTTCTGCGGCCGCAGCAATGTGAAATGAGCGCCGCTCCCGGGTGGCGCTGACATAGACGAAACGCACCTCGCGATCGGCCCATACTCGTTCGAGGTCGTCGGTCGCATTGGGGATGCCAAGATCGCCGGCAAATGTGCCTGCGTAATGGGCATTGCGGCTGACGACCCATAGCGGCTGATGGCCGATCGAGCGGATCGCGGAAACCATATGCTCGGTCGCGATGGTTTCCGTGCCCATGATCGCCCAACCGAGTCTGTCGTTTCCTGCCAACTGATGGATTCCCTTGCGCTTCATTAGGCATTATCCGGTCGGATTCCTCTCGGAGCAATTTCGCAACGGCTTGAAGATGTTCTCAAAGTGGCGTATACTTCACGTCACAATGCTTCAGGCTGTGAGCTTTCGGTAAGGGTCATGAACTACATAGTGGACGATCCGGCGTCATTTGCCGCGAACTTGAGAACTTTGTGCGATCGCCAAGGATCGGTGGCGGCCGTGTGCCGCAAGATCAAGGTCAATCGCCAGCAATTCAACAAGTATCTGTCGGGTGCCCATCTGCCTGCGGCGGCGAATATGCGTATTATTGCGAACTATTTCGGCTTGAGCGTGCCGATCCTGTTTTCCGACCCCGAGGAGTTTAGGACGCTCGTCGATGGCAACTTCTTTCATGCCATGTCGGCGGTCAGGCAGCTGCCGGAATTTGCGCGTTTCGTCTCCGCCATGCTTGTCGAAGATTCCGTTCCGGACAGCGATATCGTCGGCGTCTACGATCGCTACCAATTCTCCTCTATCTACAAGGGCTTCGTGTTGAAGTCCGCATTCTGCATTTACAGGGCAAACCAGTTCCTGCAGCATTACTACGTCGAGCGTTTCCCAAGCTTCGACGATCCCAAAAAGATGGAATATGTCTTTAAATATTACGGGTTCTGCTTTCCTGTCGCGGACCGAATATTCACAGCCGATTTCGAGGGCATACAATCGAACGAACTTACTTTCGGCGTCTATGCTCAGGTCAAGCGCAATTCCAAGAAATTCATGTTCGGTATTTCAAGCGGAATCTCGGCGACCGTCTTTCGTCAGCCTTACTCGACTAAGGTCGCACTACACTACAGGGGACCGGGTTTATTGAAGAGGGAGCAGCTGAAGGGGATCACGGTCATGGACAAGAACGATCCGGCGATCCCTCGCGAGGCACTTCAATATCTTGGCGATGGCTCAGACATGATTCAGATGTCCTGACGTCCCCTGTGCTCAGTCGTCGCTCAAGGGTGAAGCTCGACGGCAAGCCACACCGAGTCGGTGTCGGAGTAGTAGCGGTGCCATGGATAGGTCCATTGGTTTTCGCCGGTAACCCGGCAGAACGGGTCGTGTGAATAGCCGATCGGCATGACGACATCTTCGTAGAGCGTTCCCTGATCGCGTTCGCGGAATTTCTGCATGCGACCAACCCCATGGATCTGCGTATGGACCTCAAGGAAGGGGTGCTCGTTATGGATGAAGCAGTCGGTGTCACCTGGCGCCCACCAGAGATTGAGCTTGAGCGTGAAGTGCTGCTCGGTCGCTGGCGCTGCGTGCTCGTTTGTGAACACCTTGGGGTCGACCGTCACCGTTCCGATCTCGTCCTGCGCCGAGATGAACAGCGGCGTGTCGCGCGGGAAGCTGCGGATTCTGTTGCCGAGCCAGTCCCATCCGCGAAACTGAGCGCCGCCCAAATTGGTAGCCTTGCGGACCTTGATCAATGCAGCTCGCTCGGCTGACTTGATCCTTCCACCCTTCAACCATGTTGATTTCCACGCCGGCACGATTGCAGGATGATCGATGCCGGTAATCATCGGCGACGGACTGATGTTGACAACGACAGCATCTTCGACGTCAAGATCGACGACGTTTTCTACGAGCTTTGCCGAGATGAAATCGTCTGCAAATGCGAGGTTTCTGGTCTGGTTCTGCACGATCATGTATCCCGAATGATGGAGATGATTACATCAAGCCATTTCGGGCGCTCCAAATACATTGCGCGATGACACGATTACCGGCGCAAAATGATTACCTCGTTGCGTCAATTTGCGAAGATATCCGTTGGCACAGCGGCTACGCAGGCAAGACTCACGGGGAGCGGAGGCTTCTGCGGGCCAGATTCTTGTTGAGCGCCAAGGCATAAAAACGAGCGGTCCTTCGCGTTAATTGCGTCATGCTGCTCATCGCTTTTCACCGCAGCGAAATTTGATCGAGGAGATTCACAATTTATCCTTCATCGACAACCGTTGAGGATTGAAGATGGAAGACGCAGCACTGGTGCCTGAAGCATCGAGCATTCGCTTCGAGGCGGATTCGCTCGGACCTGTCCCAGTTCCGGCTTCAGCTTATTACGGGGCTCAAACGGCGCGGGCGATCGCAAATTTCCAGATCTCCGGAATTCCAATCGGCCACTACCCCGACCTTATCCGATCTCTCGCGTATGTTAAGAAGGCAGCCGCCAGTGCCAACTTCATCCTTGGAGATCTATCGGAAGACAAGAAGGACGCGATCATACGCGCGTGCGACGAGGTTGCCGAAGGGTTGTTTGCCGATCAGTTCATTCTTGACGTCTTCCAGGGCGGCGCCGGTACATCCACCAACATGAATATGAACGAGGTGATCGCGAATCGCGCGCTCGAGCACCTTGGTCTGCCGCGCGGGCGATTTGACGTCATTCATCCGAACAACGACGTGAATCTGTCCCAGTCGACCAATGACGTCTATCCCACTGCGATCCGATTGGCCCTTGTCCTATCGACACGGAAATTGCTCGACGCGCTGGAATATCTTTCGGCCTCGTTTGATCGCAAGGCAGGGGAGTTCGGCAGTATCGTTAAGCTCGGCAGGACCCAGCTTCAAGATGCCGTTCCTATGACGCTCGGCCAAGAGTTCGCCGCCTTTGCAGTGACCTTACGGGAAGATATGTCACGAATGACTGAGGCGGTGGGCCTGTTTCACGAGGTTAACCTGGGCGGTACCGCAATAGGCACGGGGATCACCGCCGACCCCCGCTACGCCTCAACGGCAATTGGTGAACTGGCAACGGTTTCGGGTGTGCCTCTGCGGCCGGCCAGCGACTTTGTCGAAGCGTGCTGGGATACCGGCGCCTTCGTCCTGTTTTCCGGCACCCTGAAGCGAACTGCCGTCAAGATCTCGAAGATTTGCAATGACCTCCGGCTCCTTTCGAGCGGGCCTCGCGGCGGGTTCGGGGAAATCACGCTGCCCCCCATGCAGCCTGGGTCGTCGATCATGCCTGGCAAGGTTAATCCCGTCATTCCTGAAATCGTCAACCAAGTTGCTTTTCAGGTCATCGGCTCTGATCTCGTCGTCACCATGGCTGCAGAAGGCGGGCAACTGCAGTTGAATGCCTTCGAACCTGTCATTGTTTTCAATCTACTTCAGTCGATATCGTTGATGACGAGTGCTTTCCGCACATTGGCCGACAGATGCATCGCCGGCATTGTCGCCAATGAGGAGACGTGCCGGCACAACCTTGAAGCGGGTACGGCGCTTGCAACCGCATTAACGTCGCTCATCGGTTATGAGAAGGCGGCGGAACTCGCAAAGCAGATCCTCTCCACCGGCAGGACAATGCGGGAATTGCTGGAGGAGGACAGCAGCCTCTCCTCGAGCCTCATCGAACAGGCTCTCGAGGTGAAGTCGCTGACGCAGCCTATCAGGCTTCGGCGGCCTTGAAGTATTATTCGGCGCGGATGATCCGATAACCGGCGCGTTCGAGCGCATCACATTCGCTGGAGTCGACCGTCTCGTCGATGATCAAATTACCGACGTCACCAGCGTCGCCGATCCTGTACGGCGCGTGTTCATGGAGTTTGCCCGATGTCGTCATCATGATGCTTATTCGGCTGTTCTTGAGCAGGGTCTTTTTGAACTGGGCTTCGCCGAAGTGGTGGACCCGAATTCCATATTCGGCTGAGACGGAGCAGCCTCCGACAAAACTTCGATCCACAATCGTGTTTTCGAGAAACGTGACCGCCGCGGCATCGACGCTGCCACCAATTGCGTGATCGACCTGCCCGCCCACCAGAATGAGAGGAAACGCTGCTCTCGTCTTGACGGCAAATGCCACGTCGATCGAATTCGTCGCCACAGCGACCTGGCGATCGGTCGGAAGGTAGTCGACCAGTGCGACGTTGGTGCTGCTACTATCGAGGAACACAAGCTCACCGGCCTCAATAGTCCGCGCTGCGGCGCGCGCAAGTCTGTGCTTCTCGTTCAGATCCTGAGTCAGCCGCATCGAGAAGGGTAGGGAGGAGCTTGGTATCGGCAGCGCGCCGCCATAGACCCGTCTGCAACGGCCCTCCGCCGCAAGCAGGCGAAGATCGCGCCGGATGGCGTCTTCAGACACATTGAATTCGATCGCCAGCGATGCGGCGACCACGTTTTGCCCAGCGGCCAATCGCATGGCGATCATCTCTCGACGCGACAGTGAAAGCTTGAGCTTCATGGCAGGAAACGGCAGGCCCGCGATGGTGGAGGCAAGACGACCAAAGAATGGTGATCACTGGCGCTGGAAAAGGTCTTCTCGCGAACCGCCGTCATGTCGTCGGCATCCCGCGAACCCGGTCAGCAGCTTCCGCCAGTCGTGTCCCTGGGAGTGTGCCGCGTTCGACAGCATCGACTATCGCTGAGGAGAGCTTTTCAAGATCGGCGCTCCCTGCAACCAGCAGAAGATCGGCGCCTGCGATCAATGCCGCGATTGCCGTCTCCGCGAGCGAGCGATGGCGCATGGTTGCAGGAGCGTCGAGGTCGTCGCTGACGATCAGACCTGAAAAACCGAACTCTTTTCGCAGCAAAGAGATGACCGCAGGAGACGTGCAGGCGGGCTCGTTTGGATCGATCGAGCGAACAACCGTCGGTCCGACCATGACCGCCCTCGAGCCGGCGGAAATCGCCGCTCTGAAAGTTGCCGCGTTACCCAAAATCTCCTCCAGCGGCGTTTCAAGAGCAACGTCCTCGACAGCCGGATCTCCCGCGAGATCGTTAAAGCCTGGAAAATGCTTGGTCGCCGAAGCAATTCCGGCGCGTTGGACCCCCGTGACAAAGGTCTCTACCAGACGCGCAACCGCGACGGGGTCGGAACTCATCGTTCGCTTTTCAAGCCACGGGTTCGTGCCAGTGACGACATCGGCTACCGGAGCGAGAAAGAGTGTGACACCAAGCGCTCGGGCGGCGACGCCCATCTCAAAGCAGCGATTTTCGAGTTCCCGTCTGTCCATCGCAAGGGCCTCGTCGAGACACGGCAGCTCCGGGACGATGCCCTTGAGACGCTCGATTCCGGCCAACTCCTGATCGACGGCTACAATCAGCTCAGGCCGAAGCCTCGTCAGCTTCTCAAGACGTGCCGCGAAAATCTCAGCCGTCTCGGATCGCAGGCGGTCGTCAGACATCGATCTGGCGACATATTCAGCCCGCGTTTCTCCGATCAGGATGGACCAGCCGCCGTTTTCAACAAACGGTACCATTACCTCGTCGAAGTCGAGGTTGGCGAATGCTGGCAGCAGGACAGCATGGGCATCCTGACGGATTGTGAAATTCATGAGCTATTTTTCTCCTGTAGAATTGTCCGCTTTTGATCTGGCCTCGACAACCTCGACACCGGCTTCTCTTATCCTCGAGATCAACGGTTCGCTCGTCGTTGTGGTGTAGAGCGTAGATATCGTCGAGATCGGCGCAACTTCGTAAGTTGCATTGCGGCCAAGCTTGTCGTGTGAAGCCAGGAGAAGCGTCTTTCCAGCCGCCTTCATCATCGCAGCCTTTAAAAAGGCATCCTCAATGTCGTCGGCCCTCAGTGTGAGGTTCTCGTCGATGCCGCAGGTTCCGAGAACGCAGATATCTGCGCGGACGCCCCGCACGGCCTCCGCTGTGAGCGCTCCGGTGGCGCTCCGTGTCAGGCGGTTGAGTTTGCCGCCGAGGAACGTGACGTCGGCAATCGGATGGTCGAGTGCGGCAGCAGCGATGTCTATCGACGTCGTCAGGATCCTAACCTGCAACGTCGGCGGCAGGTTGCGCAAGAAGTGGAGAACAGTCGTGCTGGAATCGACGAAAATTGTCACGTCGTTAGGAATGCTGGCCGCCGCCGCGCGCCCGATCGCTGATTTGTCAGGCGCATCCAAGGCTTCTCGCCGCCTGAAATCGAGGACGGGTGCGGAAAGGCGCATTGCCCCGCCATGGAATCGCTGCACCAGCCGGGCATCGACGAGTTCCTTCAGGTCGCGACGGATCGAATCTTCAGAGACGCAGAGTTCGCGGGCGATTGCTGTTGCCACCACGCGGCCCTCTTTATTGATCCTCTCCAGCAGGATGGCCTGGCGTTCTTCCGGCGAAGACGTAGGCACGACTTCGTGTCTGTTCTTCATGGGCACAGACCGGATTGCGAAAGTAGACCGAGCGCGACAAGTCGCCGCTCAAGATCCTCTGCCGTTGAGAAGTGGACCGTATGGAAGCCCAGCTCGTTGGCGGCGGCAACGTTTGCCGCATTGTCATCAATAAAAATGCAGTCTTTTGCGCCGAGGCCGGACCTTTCCAGGAAATGCTGGAAAATCTCCTCTCCTGGCTTGATCATCTTTTCTCGGCCCGAGACGACAAGCACGTCGAAGAGGTGAAGGAAAGGGTAGAGTTTGGTCGCAATCGGAAAGGTCTCCGCCGACCAATTAGAGATAGCGTGAACCGGCACGTTCTCGCGCTTCAGGCGCCGCAAGATGTCGGCGGTACCAGGAACCTCGCCACCCAGCATCTCTTGCCATCGTTCCCAGAACGCCGAAATGAGGTCCGCCTTTTCTGGGTGCTTCGCGGCCAACGCCGCTATGCCCTCGGAAAAGATGTGGCCTGCGTCGAACTGCTGGTTCCACTCGTTGCTGCAGACATCGCGAAGAAAAGCTTCCACGCTCTCCTCGTCCGGAAGGAGCTTGCGGTAGAGGTATCGGGGATTCCAGTCGATGAGAACGCCCCCAATATCGAAAACGACAGACAATGGTCGCACAGCCGTACTCCTTGCGATTTTGTGCATTATTATGCTGGATAACGCAAAATAGCAAGACAAAACCTGCAAGAAAACGCATTGGGGCAATGAAGTGTGCCTCGGCGTTTCCTCGTTGTTACAGTGGAAAAACTGCTGCCGTTGAGAGGACCTCAACGGCAGCAAAATCGGCCCTAAAAAGGCCGAGGAAAGCCCGGGGAGGAGTAGCGATGGCTATGCGCAAGAACCCGATGGAGGCCAGCAGCGATCGCGAACAGGGCTTTCAACCGTCTTTTACATCGCAGGCGGCTCTACCACAATTTCGCAAACCCACGCCTCAATGGTCATTAAGCAGCGTTGCGTGCATCATTGTGCGTCAGCTCATTTTCCGAGTTTTCCGGTCCACGATGAGCTCGACTTGGGTTCAGATCACGCATAGCCAACGCACATCCTTGGTTTTTCGAGATATCGACTTCGGTCATGGCAGCGCCGGCGATCAAATCAGAAACAGCAGAAGAGTGCATACTTGGCCATTGGACCAGTTATGATAGCGGCTGCGATCACAAAGCGATTATCAACGACGATTGTCGCCAGCTGACGGAGGTCCAGCACGGCGTCTAGCTCGACCTATATACCGAAAACAGCGCAGCGGCGTGGAGGCAACATGAGTCAAGGACCGTGATTATTGACCTCAATCCAGTATCCATCGGGATCCTGGATATAGACTTGTCGATAACCATCGAACCGTTCGCCAACCTTGTGGATATTCCCTGGCCAATCATAATACGCAATCCCCCTGATTTGCATGTCGGCAAGAAACACGTCGAGATCGTTCACTCGCAAGGCGAAGTGCGTATCCTTTTTCAGCAACGTGGTCGTTGTATCTCCTTCGCTCAAATGGATCGTGTCGCTGCCGCCGATTTTGAGCCAGCGGATCTTCTCATTGCTGGTTTCCGCAATGACCTCGAAACCAAACACGTCGGTGTAGAATTTGATGCTTCGCGCAAGGTCTTTGACGAGAAGCGAGAAATGGTCAATCCGGTATTCTAAGATCACAACGTTTGTCCTCCATGCCCACCATGAGCTCGTGGCTCAAGTGTTGAACCGATTAAGGTAGCTCAGGCTTCGTCTCGCAAATTCCAGTGGGTGGCGCGGATTGTCGTGCTCAACAACAAGCAACCAAGCACCACACTCGGTTGCTGTCTTCCATAGTGACGGCCATAGCATGGTTCCACCACCAACTTCAGACCAACCGTCTTCGTCCTCGTGAGTTCCGACGGGCGCCTCGTCCTTGATGTGAGCCGATACGAGGATGCCCCGATGTCTTCGCAACCAATCTGCCGGGTTGATGCCCGCTCGGCTCATCCAGGCAATATCCGCCTGCCACTTCAATGAGCTTCCCCGAGCGGCCGCAATCAAGATCTCGAAGCCAATGCGCCCGTCTGCGAGCGGCAAAAAGTCTTGGCGCATATTGTGATAACCGAGCCCGATCCCGGCACCGTGCAAGCTCTCAGCTAAATGAGCCAATTCAGATCCCATAAAGCGCCAGCCACGGGCGCTAGTCCTCGGCGCGTCAAAGGCAACGCCAGGCACAAACAACTGTTTGATCTGGCAACGTTCACATACGTCAATCAACCGCACGAGGCCATTGCGCAATGCCGGATAACTCACATGGGCGGATGGCGCCAAAAGATGGTGTGCGTCCAGCATGGCTTTTAGCACCCGGGGCTCAGCCAAATGCTCTTCCAAGAGTTCGACGGCTCTAAAACCCGCGCGAGCGGTCGCAGCCAACTGATCTTCGAGCGGGCCTAGTGAGCGAACCGAATACAGCTGCAGCGCTATAACGTTTCTTGTCATGTCCTCAACCTTCTCACCGATCCGATAAAGACATTCTCACCTTTCTACGCCCGTCCAGAGCTATGTGAGCTTCATGGACCTCGCCATGCATGCCAGGCCTATAACAGCCAAGGTGGAAAAGCCCGCAGGAAGGAAAAACACATGTGGAAGGCCAAATTGGGCAACACCCAACCCGCCAGCGGCTCCGCCAAGCGCACTGCTAAGCGCGGTAGAACTCATGAATATGGCTGACGCGGTTGCCACAGCCGTCGGGAGCAATCGTTGAGCGGCAATAATGCCCAATGCAGCGAATACGCCCCACACGCCGCCCATGAGGATTTGCCCCGTGAACATACCCATGACGCTGCTCGAAGCCGCAAAACAGATGTTGGCGAGAACTCCAAGGACCGCAGCGGCACACATCAGCCAAAGCATGCCTGTTTTGCGTGCGAGGAGGACGGTAAATGGCATAATCAGCAGCTCTACAAGAGGCTGAATTCCGATGACCGCCCCGCGTGTAGCAGCGTCAAGACCCAGGCCCTCGTCCATGTACAACAGAAGAAAGCCATATTTGATCGACTCTCCCGCGTAGACGAGGACGAACAGACCAGTGAAACCCAGGAGAGGCAGCATCTCCTTTAGATTTCGATGGCGGAGTGGCGTTGCCGTTGTTCCCGGCCATTTTGCCGGCGACGGTGTGGCGAGTGTGCCTAAAGGGGCAATTTGAAGCAGAAAGCACAAGGCGGTAAACCACAGCATTGCTCGAATTCCAAACTGTGCGGCTATCCACGACCCCACCACGGGACCGACAACCCAGCCGGCGGTCAGCGCCATACGCACGATGGAAACAATGTCGTCGCTCGCCACCGTCGCTTTGGATTGGATCTCGTCATGAATCGCAGCAAAGAGCTGCGAGGCGGCTGCTCCTGAAAATGCCAGCACGAATGTATTCATCACAAAGGGCATCCAACTGCTGATCGAGAGCGCGATCCCGGCCCAGCCGATGAAACCCGAAAGAGCACATAGGCGAAAAAGACTGAGCCGGTCACCTGTTCGATCGGAGAAGCTTCCGATTGCATAACCGGCAACAGGTGCTGCCAAGTTGGTCAAGTAGAAGAGGCCGGCAGCGGCGATCGGCGCATTAAGTTCTCTCACGAGGAACAATACTATCTGCGGGGCTGCGGCCGACATCCCAATGCCTGAAAGGAACATGGCGATTGCTGCACCCAGATAAAGTGGAGACGAAGCGACCTGCCTCAGTGCGGGTTGTTTTTCGAGGGCTTCCAATGTGGCTTTCCATGCGGGAGCGGATGCAGTGACGGCAGATGACGGGGAAAAGTCGAGCGGCGACACTGAAACCCGTATCTGGCCTGCCGGCTTCATCTACCAGGCTGCTGCTGCAATCCATCCATTTCCTGAGGTGACGAGAGCTCCGAAGTTTCTGTTTGGGTGTAGGCGACACGCTCGCCATACCATCCGCTGCTTCGCTTATCCCAGTATGACCGGTGAATGCGGCGGGTTTTTTCACCCACAGACCCGGAACCAATTCTGGTTCCGTTCACCGAACAGACAGGTAAAACACCGCCCGCGGTCGTTGTGAGAAAGATTTCCGAGGCCAACAGAAGCCGCTCAAAGGAAATGGTCTCTTGGATGACATCGACATTCAGCTCTTTGCATAATTCTATGACGGTCCTCCTCGTCATTCCTTCCAACATACCGAAAGAGGGGGTCCTCAGAGAGCCGTCGATCACCGCGAAAATGTTGAAGCCCGGCCCTTCTGTAATATTGCCGTCGAGATCGCTAAGAACCACCGTATCGGCCCCGTGCTCGTAGGCTTCGAACAATCCCATCTCAAAGTCGAGCCAGTGGTAATGCTTCACCAATGGATCTACCGACTGAGGTGGAATTCTGACGCGGCGGCTGACGTGAAGTGCCATGCCAGTTTCCTGTTTTTCCGGGTTCGCGATCCACATGTACGGTACGCAGAACGCCTGAAAGCTGTTCGAACACAAACGAAGATCGCGACTACCGATCGGGGGGCGTCCGCGGGTCATGATGATTTGAACGTAAGCATCACGGAAACCGCACACGGCAACGAGTTCGTGGACTATGCGGTGGATATCGCTCCTTGTAACAGGAGCCGTATCCATCCGAAGGCGCTGGACAGAGCGCTCAAAACGATCCAGGTGGTCAGTCAAACGGAAAAAGCTGCCATCCCACACCGACACGGTGTCCTGACATGCGTCCGAACGCAAAAAGCCCCAATCTAAAAGGGGCACCTTCGCCACTTCGATCGGTACGATTTTCCCATCGACATAGGCGGAGCCTTTCTGAAAAGCCGAGTCCTTGCCGCGACCGGGCACATCCGCCGTGGGCGCTGGCCAAAAAAGCTTATTGCTCACAACCTTCTCCCTCTGGCGGACTTGCGCTCTGAAACTCCGCTCGGTGGTGTTGCCGCCTCCCAATTCCCAAGCGGGTTAATCCTGTCACCACTTCCGGAGCATTCGTAAACAAGCGCCACAGCAAACCTGTCCGGTAGTTCTCGATCATTGCAACGATCGGCCCCTGGTTGATGGCAAGATTGCAATTGGAAACCCAATTCTGAGCGGGAGCGAACGCATCAGCAAAGCCGAACGCCCCCCACAAGCGTCCGTTTCCATAGGAGAGAAACGCCCTTGCCGCAGCTTCCGCTTGGTCGGGCAGGAAGGGGAAGCTTGATAGAGCGGCGGTCGGTGCAATAACGCCGACATCACTAAGCGGGCAACTCACGAGGTAGCCCTTGGGACCATCTGATGCGGTCAAACCCCAACCATATACTCCATAACCCATGTGTCCCATCGGATTTCGTCTGCAATGTTCGTAGTTAATTCTGCAATGAGCGACGACCTGATCCCAATAGTCGATATGGTCGTCGAAAAGCCCCCGAGGATCCAAGCCGCAGAACGAGAACTGAGAGAGAAAGAGAGGACCGCCGTATGGTAAGCCGGCGGGGAGGCTGTGGCCATAATAGCTGTTACCATTTCGGTACTTTCCTTCGTTTCTCCATCCGAGTTGGAAGACCTGCCGGTCGATAAAGTGGTTCGGCGAGCCCGCCGCAAGTACATAGGCAACGAGCCCCTCGTTCCACCCCGTGATAGGCAAATTCAAGGACCACTCGTGGTTCGGGCTCCAGTGCCAGAACAATGATGGCCGGGCTTTCGGACGTACGAAGCCGCTCCATTCGACCGTCGTGACAATCTGATTAACTCGCTCTCTGATGTTGTCCTCGGCCGGCGATTCCTCATCGAAGTACTCCCGAGCGCATAAAAGCCCCTGGACGAGCAATGCTGTTTCGACAAGATCCGCTCCGTCGTCCATCGGCTGAAGAGGGACTGTTTTGAGATCGCTGGCTTTTACGAAGTGCGGGAACGCTCCGCGAAATCTTGTTATCTTGTGCAGGGCTTCGAGTATTGTCAAAACACGCGAGGCGGCGCGTTCTCGTGCCAACCATTCTCGATGTGCCATGACGATTATCGCCATTAAACCGAAGCCAACGCCTCCGAGCGAAACCAGATCCGAGATCACCTGGCCCTTGGTTCCTCGCCTGTCGTAAGGAAGACCTGTGGCTACATCGGCACCATCCCAAAAATAGGCGGCATGCTGTCGTTGAATGGTGTCAAGCAGGCTGGGAAGCGATGTGCATTCAGGCGTGTTAGGTGGGGCGGCGAACAGAGACCAGTTCGCCGCGCCGTAACCTTCCAAGACAGCCCTCACATTCGTCATTCTTGTCGCCATGAATGTTCGCAGATATTCAGTCAGTCTCTGGTGCGCAGTTTTACCGGCACATCGATAACAGCATCTGGAGAATTGCATCCGCCGCCAGCTTTTTGCAGTTCGCAACCTGCAAATTCCGACGTCGGATGTGCGCAGAATTCGCGCCACATTGCTTCGATCGTGAATGATCCGCTGCAGTCACATATGTGCAACTCAACTGGACCACTGCGCTCTGAGGAAATTGGATCTCGACTCGCCTTGCAGTGCCACCCCGGGAGCGTTGTTGGGGGCTGATGCGACGCTATTTGGAGATAAGTAGCTGCTCATCGCATTCCGCTACGAGCCTGAGGAGGCGCAAACCATAGGACGCGTCACAATACGTGCCGTTGCCGCCGGTCAGCTGACGTATTGCCTCATGGTAAGCCTCTGCAGCACCGCCATTTACCATGTCAATCTGCGGCAGCTCGACCTTGCCTCCACTCCAAGTGAAGCTGGTTTCGCTCGCAAGGTCCTCGTCGAGGGCCCTTAAGGCCAGCTCCGCATCCGAGGTGGCACCGCTTTCATGACGGGCGGAAAGCAGAATATGACCTTTGGCATTGAGTTCGGCGGAAATATTAACGATGCTCCCAAGAACATACTCCAAGACGGAAAGCGCGTGTGGACCGAGATCATGAAGCGCTGCGCGCGGACTCTGGCGCCAAGTCGAGTTGATGTACGGCGATGGAACTCTCATGGAATTCGCTACAATCCGCACTCGTCCATGCGTCAACCCGGGTGCTTTAGCAGCCTGGGCAAGTTGCGACCGAAGTCCAGGGTGAAATAGGCGCGTTAGGAAAACAACTGAGCGTACGCCACTCTTGTGTATAGCCTCACTTAAGGCGAGGCCGTCGTCCACCGTGAGTGCAATCGGCTTTTCAATAAGCACCTGTTTTCCGTGTTCCGCGGCCGTTTTCGCTAATTTGGCTTGGGCTCCAGGCGCGACGGCGAAGGCTACAGCGTCTACTTTGGATAAGAACTGGCCAAAATCACAATAAGGCGCAACCTCGTGCTCTGCGGCCAGCTCTGCTGTCTTGACTCGATCTCTTCCCCAAATGCC
Organism: Rhizobium sp. R634; assembly: GCF_002211305.1. Taxonomy (GTDB): domain Bacteria; phylum Pseudomonadota; class Alphaproteobacteria; order Rhizobiales; family Rhizobiaceae; genus Rhizobium. Next base: position 906,105 of record NZ_LOKW01000001.1, read on the forward strand.
AACGAATGTTAGGCCCGGGTCCCGGGCAAGCCCCTTAGCATGAATTTCGGATGCCCAATGAGCAGTACCGACCAGACCTATTTTCATACAGTTCGGATCCTGGGTTGCAGCGATTCTTGGTAGCCCAAGGCGCGAGAAATTTCTTTTGCGGCTTCGGAGACAACAAGACCGATCGATGGAATTTCTTCGGAAACAAGGCGGCTGACGGGGCCGCTCATGCTAATTGCTCCTTTTGGACGCCCCGTCGCGTCAAATACGGGGGCACCGATGCATCGCCCGCCGAGCGACGATTCCTCGTCATCGACCGCAAAGCCAAGCGCGCGGATAGTTTGGAACTGCGCCTCCAGCGAGGCTCTTGTCGACAACGTATTTCTGGTAAATGTATCCAGCGCCGACGGAGGCAACAGAATGTTGAGTGTCTCCTCGTCCAACCAGGCCAGAATTGATTTGCCGAGCGAACTTGCGTGCCATGGGTTTGGCAACCCCACTGTTGCTCCCTGCTTAAGTGCCTGAGTGGCCTCGATACAATCGATGACAACCAGCTCCTTGTGAACCCAAAGCGCAAGGCTGACCGTTTCGTTATAGCGACTGTGAAGCGCCTCAAGCTGCGGCCGCGCCAGATGTCGTACGTCTCGATGTTGGAGGGCTTTTTGGCCCAGGAGATAAACCCCAATGCCGAGGACATACCGGCCATTTCCGTCGCGTTCGACGTACCCGTGACCTACCAAGCTGGATAGATAGCGAGACGTCGTCGGTTGCCCCAATCCTACCTCACGAGCGATTTGCGACAACGAACTCGGACCGCTGGCGGAGCCAAGCGCCGCAAGGATTGCCACCGCTCGGTCGACTGCATCAAACTTGCTCGACTTTCCGCTTTCTGATTCCATCCGCCTATCCTTGCTGACTTGGAAAATGAACCACCCGAGGCGCGAGGCGCGTAGCTTGAACTCTCGGTGCTGCGTCCAAGAGCAGTTTGGTATATTCGTGCCGGGGAGCACGCAGAACCCGAGTGGCGGGGCCGCGTTCAACCACCTCACCATTCTTCAATATGATGATGGATTCGGCAATCTCTGAGACCAATGGGAGGTTGTGCGTTATGAACAGCATGGATAACCCATCGCGCTTCAGCTCCATCAGAAGATCAATAACAGCGGCTTGCACAGAGACATCGAGTGCCGAGGTGATCTCATCGCAGATCAACAAGCTGGGGTCCATTGCAAGAGCCCGGGCGATTGCGACACGTTGTCTCTCTCCGCCGGAAAGGTCGGCCGGAAACAGGTTGGAAACCCTTTTTGGCAAGCGCACTCTTTCGAGTAATTGCGTCACTTTTGATTTGATTGAGCTTTTATCCACACCCGCGAGCATCGCCGCACGGCCGACCGCATCCTGGATGGATTCGCGCGGGTTAAGGGAACGGTCAGGGTTTTGAAAAACAATCTGAAGGGCTGACAATTGTGCCCGCGAGCGGTTCGCATAGCCGAAGTTGAGAGCCACATCTTGGAAAGTGATTCGACCCTGACCGCTCGCATGGAGACCGGCAATGCACCGTCCAGTAGTTGTTTTTCCGCTGCCGCTGCCGCCGACGAGAGCCAGGCATTCGCCGTGGCCAATTGAAAACGAGACCCCATGAACAACCCGCACGGGGCCGTAAGAAACGGTCAAGTCCTCTACCTGAAGCAGAGTTGGCAACACCCCGTCCGGCGCGCTGGGTTCTTCCTCAGCCGTGCAGCGCGGGGGTAACTGCGGCACCGTGCTAAGGAGCATCCGAGTGTACTCGGTTGCCGGACTGGTGAAAATCTGTTCCTTTGTGCCACTTTCAATGATCTTGCCGCCGAGCATAACGGCGACCGTGTCAGCAATATTATGCACGACCGCCAAGTCATGTGTGACGTACACAAAACTCGCTTTCGATGTCTGGACTAGTTCGCGTATCAGATTCAAGATGGTTTGCTGTGTGGAGACGTCTAGACCGGTGGTTGGTTCGTCCATGACGATCACGCGAGGACGAGTGATGAAGGCCATTCCAATCGCAACCCTCTGCAGTTGGCCGCCGCTAAGTTCAAACGGGTAACGGCGCAGGAAGCCGGCATCGGTCGGCAAGCCTACGTCCTTGAGCATATCCCGCCTCATTTCGGCGATCTTCGACGCCGGATAGCCGTGAACATGCAACAGTTCGGCGATTTGATCGCCGACCCGCATGCGCGGGCTAAAGCTCGTTGTCGGGTTTTGCGGGACCAGTGAAACCTTGCTTCCGCGATAGCCGCGCAGCTCGCGCTCTGGGAGTGCCAAAATGTCCCTGTTATCGATGATTACCTTGCCACCACCAAACACCATACCGGGGCGCGCAAAACCAATCAGACCAAGAGCTAACGATGTTTTACCAGACCCTGATTCCCCGATAATGGCGAGCACTTCGCCCTCGCCGACGGTAATCGAGGCGTCGTCTACGATGATGCGGCCCTCGGTGTCGCGCATCGACAAGTTCTGAACAAGCAACGGGGGATTAAGCATTTTCCTGCCTCTTCGAATGGCCGATGGAACGGGCGAAGTTGTCGGTCAGGACGTTCACGGCCACCGAGAAGATCGCTATCGCTGCCGCGGGCGCTATGGCAAGCCAGGGAGAGATCGTGATGCCCAAGCGGTTCTCACTTATCATCATTCCCCAATCCGCTGCAGGAGGTGGCAGCCCCAGACCAAGATAACTGAGCGAGGCGTAAAGGATGATCGATCCGCAGAGCCGGACGCCGTAATCCGCCAACACCGGAGGAAGAATATTTGGAAGGATATCCTTGAGACACACAGCCAGCCAGCGTTCACCTCTAACGAATGCGGCTTCAACGTACTCGTTTCGAGATATGTCGATCGTGATCAATCGAACAATTCTTAGAACACGTGGCACGTGGATGAAGACGATGCCAAATATCACAGTGGTAAGGCTTGGGCCGGTTGCCGCAAGCAGCACAAGCAGGAAGATCGCAGGAGGCAAGGCATAAACAATGTCGGAGAGCGCGACGAGAGTATGGTCGAACGAGCCTCGACGAAGACCTGACAGTATGCCGATGGGTACTGCGATCAGAAAAGCCAGGGTTGTTGCCAGAACGGCTATCATCAAAACGGTTTGACCTCCGGAGAGAAAACGGCTGAAAGCGTCTCGCCCCAAAAAATCCGTTCCCAGGATGTGATCACGCGATAATTGCGAAAACGGGGGGCCGACGATTTCGTCGTACGCGTAAGGGGTGAGCCATGGTCCGATCGTTGCGACACCGACGATTATGATCGTGAGAAGCAACGCGATCCATGATGCGCGGTTAGAAAACATGATCTGCATAGTTCGAAGCATTTGTTCCTCCTCACGTATCAAAGCGAAGCGCTTTGGGCTCGCAGTCGAGGATTGAGAAGCATGATGAGAACCTCGGACACCAGATTGATCAGCACATAAGTTCCGGTAATCAAAAGGGTTATGGCCAAGACCGTGGGCATATCGCGGTTGATAACTGCGTCTGCAAATGCGCTGCCGATACCAGGCAGTTGGAACACGGCCTCGGTAACGACGACCCCACCTGCGAGCCAGGCGGCGTTCAGTGCGATGGTCTGGATCGACGGCGTTACGACATTCGGAAAGACATGGCGTATGAGCACACGAGCCGGGCTGAGGCCTCTAAGACGAGCCATGTACACGTACTCCGCCGAAAGGACCTCGATGGCCACAGCCCGCACCATGCGAACGACCTGGGCTAGAGTGGTGCAAAGGAGTGTAACAACAGGCAAAATGAAGAGGGTCGACTGCGACAGCAGCGTTCTGTTGCCTTGGATCAGTGATACCGGCGGAAGGAAATTCAGACCGACGGCGAAGACAACGATCAGGACCGTGCCGACGACAAATTCCGGCAGGGCTACAAGTACGATTGTCGGGACCGTGATGATGTGGTCGGGCAATCTGTCCTTCCATACCGCAGCGGCGGTCCCGAGCAAAAACGAGAGCGGAATCAGCGCCAGAAGCGAAGAGATAGTGAGGATGACGGTATTTACTGCCTTCGGCCGGATCATCTCCCAAACTGGACGACCCGATGGAATCGATCTGCCGAAATCCCCCGACGCTACGCCGGAAGCCCATGAGAGATATTGAGAGATTGCCGGTCGGTCCAACCCAAACTCGGTGCGCAAGGCTTCCACGGCGGCAGGATCAGCTTTGGGGCCGAGTGCGGCCCTTGCAGGATCTCCGGGAAGAAAAAGTGTCGCGGTGAAGACGACAGCCGAGACGGCTATCAACGTGAAAACAGACAGCGCTAGTCTTGCCATCACCAACTTTGAAAGACGGGCAGTAACCATCCATGGCTCCCTTCTTGATGTTGCCCCACCTCGGGGGAGGCGGGGCAATCGTTAGGTTCGGGTGGATCCTAGGCTTCGAGCGAAATCCCTTCGAACCGGTAGTAGCCGAGATTGCGTTGACTGGAAGGAGAAAGCCCTTTCACACGGACATTTGCCGCGTCCAAGAGATCTCTAAAGCCCCAGATTATATAGCCGCCGTCTTCCCAGATGATCTTTTGCGCTTCAAAGAGATAGTCCTTCCGCTGAGACGGATCGAACGTCGTGCGAGCCATGGAAACCCACTTGTCGAAGGCGTCGTTCGTCCAATCCGGTTCGTTCCAATATGCGCCGCGGGCATAGGCCTGTCCAAAAACGGATTCGATTGTGTGTTGTCCCCAATCTGAACTGGCCATAGCCGTCTTCTTGAATTTCGGGCCGGAGTAATAACTGTCTGGCGGGACGACGGTTAGATCGATTTTCACTCCTGCCTGCTTTGCTTGGTTGGCAATGAGGGTTGCGGATGCCAACATTCCCGGCGCGGCGTCCGAGGTGTACAGCTCAAATGACAGATCGTTGTCGTATCCCGCCTGTTTCAGGAGCGATCGAGCCTGATCCGGATCGTGCTGCCTTTGCGGCAGCGCGGAGGCGTAGTCGGGGTCGGTTATGCAATGAAGATCGTTGCCGATCCTGCCGTAGCCGGCCAAGGCGTTAGCCACCAACTGTTCGCGGTCGACAAGAAGCCGCATCGCTTGACGTACGCGGACATCGGTGAACGGCTTCTGGGCGACCATCATGAACTGGTCTGTCGTAGCTGCGCTCGTTGAGCGCAGCAAAGCCATAGCAGGGTTCGCCTCGACGATACGCGCAAGGTTGCCATCGAGTTGTGCGACAACATCGACCTGGTCAGCAATTAGGGCGTTCATCCGCGCCGTCGGATCATTGATAGCAATGAATTCGACACCGTCGAGATACGGCATTCCCGGAGTGCGAAAGGCATCGTTCCGCTTCAGCGTCACCCGTTGGCCCTGGCTCCATTCGACGAACCTGAAGGGTCCGGTGCCCACCGGCTGAGTAAAGTCCTTGGTGCCATCTTTTACAAGAAACATCACTTTGCTCCCAAGAACCTGGGGCAGAAGTGCGTAAGGTTTAGCGAGCGAGACTTCGACGGTGCTGTCGTCGAGTGCTCGAATATCGGAGGGCTTCATCAAGCCCGATAGGTTGGTGAAGCCGTCGGCCTTGTTTTCCGGCGTGAGCATGTACTGCAGCGAGTACACAACGTCCTTGGCTGAAAACGGCGTTCCATCGTGCCATACAACCCCGCTGCGAATTCTAATTTTCCAGACGTTCCCTTCCTTGCTGTGGCTGAAGTCTTCGGCCAGGCTGTTGTAGATGTGTCCGTTGCCGTCGAAATCAGTCAATCGGTCGTAGATCGACTGAGCGACGGCAAAGTCCATGTCTCCCGTCGAGATGAAGGGATTGAGCGACGACTTAGCGCCTGCTGCGCCGAGACCCACACGCAGAGTGCCGCCGCGGGACGGTTCGCCGGCATGCGCTCGATCCGCGATCGCCGGGGCTAGTGCGATGCATGACCCGACTGCCAGACCCGCTTTGAGGAAATTGCGGCGCGGCATGGTGGTCGATGTGAAGATGTTGATGCTCGTCTCTTTCATAACAGCTGCTCCCTTTTTTGTGTTGTAACGGCGAGAGGATGAGATGCCGGAACACTTATGGTGATCCGACATCCTTCGGCACGTCCTGGCCTAGGCGATAAGTCCGGCGTGGCGCAGTGCAGCGCGAATATTGTCTTGATCTTCCATGGCTAGATCGCCGCTTGGCTTCCTGGGCTCGCCTACCTTGCGGCCAAGCAGATTGATGGCGAACTTGACGCGTGCGGGAAAGTTGGCTGGCTTGATCATCTCTCGGGCAAGAGGCGCGATTTTTTCCGTTAATTCACGTCCCCGCCTGTAATCGCCTTCCAGGTGCGCCCGGTAAATTTCGCCGTATTCTTTCGGAATCACAGTGTTCACGCCGGAGATCGAGGCGTCTGCGCCCAACAAAAAACTTGCGATGTTCACGCTATCCGCGCCGGCAGCGATCGCGACGCGATCTCCCACGGTCTGGACAAGCTCCGCGACCGGTTCAAGGGCGACCTCTTTTACGCAAATGACACCGGTTAGTTTGGCGATACGCTGCATTGCCGACGGAGGGCTGAAAAAGTGGTTATAGAAAATGATCGGCATTTGCGTCGCGTCATGGATGTCTCGAACGAACGCCTCGAGACCCTCCTGCGACGGCGTCGTATAGATCGGCGGCCCGACCATAAACGCGCTTGCGCCAGCCTCTTTTGCCTTCTGGCCCCTTAGGATAGCGTCCTTCGTCGTGGTCGTGATGACGCCGGCAATAATCCGCATATTGCTGTTCTGCACGGCTTCATTGACAAGCTGGCCCAGCTCCTCGGCGCTCAGCTCGTCTCCCGAGCCCGTACTGCCTCCAACGACAGCCAGCGTGACACCGACGGATTCCATGAAGCGCAGTTCATTTCGGAACAGCTCGAAATCCAGGCTGCCGTCCGCCGCAAATGTGGAAACGAGTGGCGGGATGACGCCGTTTATCTCTTCCTTGGACAGCGTTTGTTTTGTCATGGTCTCTTTCCTATTTCACTGAGTGAAAGTAACTCTCGTACAGTGAAATAATCCAGAAGCAGACCTGGCATGTCAACTCGCCTTTAAGGCAGGCGCGTCACATTGCGTCACTTATCATCAAAGTGCGAACGCCCATGGGACGAGGTCTTTGACGTTGAAGCCGGTCGAATCGATACGGAAGTTGCGTCTGTTCGTACGAGAAAGGAGACGATGAAAGGGTTGCTGGGAGCTCGCGATCTCCCTTGCGCTGCCGCAGAACCCAGCCGCGGTCTGGCTGTTGCCGCTTCGAACAAGCCTGACGCATGCACGGAATACGACAATATTGCCAGCGGCGATGCCCTTTCACGGCTCCGTCGTTGCAAATGATCAGGGACGGCATATCCACCGCCGTCTCACGGATTGATGATGAAGTCCGGCACTCGTTGTCCGGACTTTGCGATTAGGAGGTTATCTCGACGCGCGAGCCGTCAGGCGTCGCGATGACGGCCTCGTAATAGCCGTCGCCCGTCATTCGTGGACCCGAAACTAGGATCCCGTCGATCTTGCATCTGGCGGCCATTTCGTCGACCGCCTTCTGACTCCCGAGAGAAATGGCAATATGATCCCATCCGCTTGCTTCCCGATCTTCACTGGGATCAATCCACGGTCCGGTCATGAGCTCGATTTCGGCACCTGTGTCGGCAAGCTTGATGAAGCGCGAAACGAAACCTTCTCGGCGCTTGCTATGATAGGGCTCCCCAATCTCGGCATCGAAATACGTCTGCCAGAATGCAACCTGTCGGTCGAGGTCGGGAGTCCAAATGGCAACGTGTGCAATATGCAAGTCATTTCCTTTCCGATTCAAAACGACAGGGGTTTCCGCGGCAACACGGCGTAGGCGCAGCGGTTGCACAAGCGTCAGGGGCACGGGTTCCCCGACCGATCCTTCCGCGTGCGGGCCTCTCTTTCGCCTACCACTGAGCCAAATGTAAAATAGCAAAATGTGTTTGCCTGTTGCGAGGCGTCATTGCGGACCGCCTCGGTCACCTGTCGATGTGGAGTGCTGACGAAGCGGATGCAGAAGGTATTCTGTCTGCACTGCGTTCGCTAAAGTCTCCGGCCTCAGCAGCGTTGTCGGAGTAGCATCGTGGTCGCTCAGATCAGGTTTGGTTTCAGAGTCAAAGCTTCCGCAAAGGCTTCCGCGCCGAGGGCGGGTTTGAAGCAGCGTATGTCATATTCGACCAGGTTCTGCCTATGGAAGGAGTCGGTTTTCAACATCGCGTCGAGTTCTTCCCGGCTGGCGCAATGGGCAAGGACGATTCCGCCAACGGCCGGTTCCATAGGGCCAGCGGCGATGATTGTTCCCGCCTTTAGATGTTCGGCGAGCCATTCGCGATGGGTGTCGAGATGGGCTTTTATATCATCCATGGGGCGGATGTAGGTGAGAGTAACGACATAAAGCATCGGTGGATTTCCTTAAAGGAGTGGAAGAATTATGCCACGAGGTTCAGGATCTGCTCGTCGGCGTCGCGGAATGCTTTGGCCGTCATTTCCGGGCCGCGCGCCATCCCTTCAGCATAGATGAACTGGACGTCCGCGATGCCGAGAAAGCCCAGCATGTATCTTAGATACTGCGCCGGCGTGTCGGCGGGCGTATCCCTGTAGAATCCGCCCCGCGTCAGGGCGATGATCGCCCTCTTGCCCGTCACCAGGCCGACCGGTCCGGTCTCCGTATAACGGAATGTCGCACCCGGTTTGGCGACGGCATCGATCCAGTTCTTCAACTGGGATGGAATGTTGAAGTTGTACATCGGCGCACCGATGACGATGATGTCCGCCCGCAGGAGTTCAACGACGTGACGTTCGTCTTCGAGCACTCGGGCGGTCTGATCTGGCGTTCGCGCGTCGGGAGGGAGCATCCGTGCCGCGACCGCCAGTTCATCGAGCGGCTGGACCGGATCGCGTGCCAGGTTCTTAATCTGGACGACAGCGTCCGGATCAATCCCTCTCAGATGGCGGACGATGGTGTCGGCCAAAGCGGAGGAGGCGGAGCCGTCAATTCGCGCGCTGGAATTGATTTGCAGTATCTTCATGAGAATTCCTTTCATGCGCCTCTCGCGGCGCATTCAGTCGATGGACAACGGACGCTGATGATCGCCGGCATGGCGAGCATGGCCGCGGTCACTCGGGGATAAGGAGGCGGGTCGATGCGCCCGCAGCTCAGGCTTGTGCGGCGTCTTCGATCAGTGCGGTGACGACATCTGCATGGGATATCAGGGACATGTGGCTCGAGAAGACCTCCGTTATGGCAGCCTTGCTGCGGTGAGCCATCCAGCTCTGGAGTTCGGGCGCAAGCGCTCGGTCGTTCCTGGACAGAAGATACCAAGACGGCTTTTTCTTCCAAGCGGTGCCGACTACCTTCTCACCGAACGAGGTTGCGGCGATAGGCTTCTGTGTGGCGGCAAGAAGCTGGATCCTCTCGGGCGGAAGATCGCCTGCGAGCGCGGGCCCATAATAAGCCGGGTCGAACCACAGCGAATTGCGGCCGTCGGGGCGCGCTCCTTCCATGCCGGAAGAAGGCGAACCATGATTTTGAAGGTCAATAGCCGACTCATTCTCCTCAGGCACCAGCGCCGACACATAGACGAGAGACGTGACGTTCGGCAAAAGCCCGGCCTCAGTGATCACCATGCCGCCCCAGCTATGCCCCACCAGTACGACAGGGCCGGACTGGCGGCTCAGGACATTTTTGATGTAGGCGATGTCATCGGCGAGCGATGTCAGGGGGATTTGTGCGGCCGTGACGGTGTATCCCTTTGAGGCAAGCCGGAGGATGACTTCGCTCCAGCAATTGCCGTCTGTAAATGCGCCATGCACCAGCACCACGTTTTTCGTTTTCTGTTCAGCCATTTCGTTCGGTCCTGTCTGCGCGGATGCCGGCTGCCGCATGATTCCCGCAAGAGCGCCGGCCGCTGACATCGCGATCAAGCTTCTTCTCTTTATGACGGACATGTCGTGTCTCCATGGAGCGTATGCAGTCAGCGTGGCCGATGTGAGTTCGACTAACAGGTACCGACTTGCCAAATGTCTCACTAGTCGTTTGAATTAAGAATAATTGTTCTATGTGTGCAACAAAGTGGTGACGCGGGGTGACGTGCATTGGAAGACCTGAATGATCTCATGCTGTTTGCCGCCGTCGTGCGCCATGGGAGCTTTTCCGCTGCCGCATTGGCGAACGGCCTGCCGAAGTCGAAAGTGAGCCGCCGTATCGCCGGCCTGGAGCGACGTCTGGGCGTGCGGCTTCTGCAGCGCTCGACGCGGGCGCTCCACGTGACGGAAGTCGGGCTAGCACTCCTGCCGCACTGCGAGAACATGGCACAAAGCGCCCTGGCTGCACTCGAGGTCGCAGCCTCGGCAGGAGAACATCCCTCAGGTCGGTTGAAAGTCAGTTGTCCGATTGGTGTCGCGCACATCTTTCTCGCGCCAGTGCTGGGCAAGTTCTTGAAGGCGCATCCGGCGATCCAGTTCGAGCTCGACCTGACAAATCGGCGTGTGGACGTGATTGCTGAGGGCTATGACGTCGCCCTCAGGATCAGATCCAGCCTGGACGATTCCAATCTTGTCACTCGCAGTTTGGGGACAAGCGAGCAGATGCTGGTCGCAAGCCCGGAATTCATAGCCGCATACGGTCCCTTCGACAGCGTGGATTCGTTGAGGCGTAAGCCCGGCGTCGGCCCGGCCGGGGTGAGAGGAGAAAAGAACTTCTGGAGCCTGCTGAAGCCTGATGGCGGTTCGATCGATATTGAATATCTGCCGACGCTCATCACAGACGATGTCTATGTGCTCGGTCAGGCCGCGCTGGCCGGAATTGGCGTCGCGCGTCTGCCGGTCAATATCTGCGGAGACGCAATCCGCGAAGGGCGCCTGATGAAGGTCTTACCGGACTATCGATTGCAAGCGCATCGTCTTCATGCCGTATTTCCCTCGCGCAGAGGCCTCCTACCGGCGGTAAGGGCCTTCCTCGACTTCCTGGCAGCAGAACTTCCGGACATGCTTGCGACGGAAACGGGGGGATATAACGATGGCTATCGGATTGGGCAGGCTTGATCCTGATCTAGCATCCTGACCGCTGGGTGTACACGAGGCCTGTAGCTTCGGCGAGCAGCGATCGGTCCTCCACGATGTCGCGACAAACAACTCCGCCGTCATCTTCAACGCGTTGTTGATGAGTGGTACCAATACCGCCCTTTGCCGGGAGGACAAGCATATTGTCAAATAGCTTGCGTCAGCCAATCGGCGAACACTTTTGACAGCCGCCGCTGGCTGCCGGCTTTTGGATAGGCGAGGTAGTGGCCGATGTAGCGGTTGTCGCGGCTGTCCATGAACGGCCGAACCAGACGCCCGCTGTCCAGTTCGCGCCGCGCCAGAGTGTTCGACTCTAACGCCACCCCCAGCCCGTTCGCCGCGGCGTCGACTGCCAGAAAGCTTCGATCGAAGCTCATGGCGGGCAGGGGCGGAGGTCCGAGATTGTTGAGTTCAAACCAGTCGATCCATTGAATCCTTTTCAGATCGCTGCGGATGAGGGGGAGACGCGCGAGATCGCGCGGAGTTTTCAGTCGTTCAGCCATTTTTGGAGAACACAGCGGAGAAATGATCTCTTCTCCAAGCGGCACAACGATCAAATCTTCTCTGTTCGATGGTTCGCCGTAGACGATGTCGACATCGAACAGACCGTCGACGAAACGCGCGTAGTTCGTGCTTGCCGCCACCCGGACCTCTACCCCCTCGTTTTTGCCCAGGAAGTCTGGAAGGCGTGCAGAAAGCACCTGCGCGGCATAGCTCGGCGCGCAGTGAACCCGCAGGAGGTGAGTCTTGTTGGATGAAATCATCTCAACACCCCGGCGGAGCTCCTCGAAGGCATTCGAAGCGTGGGAGAGGAGCGTCTGGCCGGCCAGAGTCAAGGTGACCTTTCGCGTGCTTCGCTCGAAGAGCGAGATGCCAAGGTCGCGCTCGAGCTTTGCAATGGCATGACTTACGGCGCTTGGTGACAGGTGCAGCTCCTCGGCTGCAGCGCGAAAAGACGCCAGCCTGGCTGCGGCTTCAAAGATGCGGACCGCGGAGAGTGAGGCCATCTGCAACATCGGATTAGTGAACCAGATTCACCCACCGTTGTAAACTTCGCGTTTGTCGAATGGCGTCAACTCGATCAGTTTCGACCCCGCAAGCCAACTGACTTGCCGAAGATTTGCCAGATGCTGGGACGCATCGGGAGGAGATTACATGTTACTCAATGGGAAGACCGCGGTCATTTCGGGCGCGGCGAGCAGGCGCGGCATCGGCCGTGCAACGGCGCAGCTTTTCGCCGAGCATGGCGCTCGCGTCGCCATCCTCGATATCGACGCTGACGCTGCTGCGGAGGCGGCCGCGTCGCTGCCCAGCGTCAAGTCCGGTAACCACGTCGGCCTTCGCTGCGACGTCGCCGACAAGTCGTCATGCGCCGAGGCCGCATCGAAGGTGATCGCCTCCTTCGGTTCGGTAAACGCGCTCGTCAACAATGCCGGCATCACCCAGCCGGTCGGCACGCTCGATATCAGCGAAGCTGACTGGCAGCGGATCGTGGCGGTCAACATGACCGGTGTGCTCTTCCTGAGTCAGGCCTTCATCCCCTACATGCGCGACAATGGCGGCGGATCGATTGCCTGCATGTCCTCGGTATCGGCACAGCGTGGCGGCGGCATCTTCGGCGGGCCTCATTACTCCGCAGCCAAGGCGGGCGTGCTCGGCCTCGCCAAAGCGATGGCCCGCGAATTCGGTCCAGCCGGCATTCGCGTCAACTCCGTCACGCCTGGCCTCATCCAGACAGACATCACCGGCGGCAAACTTACCGACCAGATGCGCGCCGACATCATCAAGGGCATCCCTCTGAGCAGGCTCGGAGAGGCCGCAGACGTCGCGAATATCTATCTGTTCCTGGCCTCCGATCTGTCGGCCTACGTCACCGGCGCGGTCATCGACGTCAACGGCGGCATGCTGATCCACTGAGGTTCAATCCCGAGAGAGACCGACATGAGCCAGATTGGCCACAATATCAGCCTGACAGAGCGCGCCCGGCGCATTCGCCGTCATGCGCTGCGCATGGGCGAAGTGCAGGGGCAGGGTTACATCGCCCAAGCGCTCGGCGTCGCCGACGTCCTTGCCGTATCCTACTTCCACGCCACGAACTACCGGCCGGAAGATCCGGAATGGGAAGGCCGCGACAGGTTCCTGCTGTCGATCGGCCACTATGCGATCGCGCTTTACGCTGCTCTGATCGAAGCCAAGATCATTCCCGAGGACGAGTTGGAGACCTACGGCACGGACGACAGCCGGCTGCCGATGTCCGGCATGGCCGCCTACACGCCCGGCATGGAAATCACCGGCGGATCGCTCGGACACGGACTCGGCATCGCGGTCGGCATGGCCCTGGCGCTGAAGCGGAAGAAGTCCTCGTCCTTCGTCTACAACCTGTTCTCCGACGGCGAACTCGATGAAGGTTCGACTTGGGAGGCCGCGATGTCGGCCGGCTCCTATAAGCTCGACAATTTGATTGGCATCGTTGACGTCAATCAGATGCAGGCCGACGGCCCATCGATCGGGGTGCTCAATTTTGAACCGTTGGCCCCCAAATTCGAAGCCTTTGGCTGGTTCGTGCAGCGGGTCGACGGCAACGATATCGGCGCGCTCGTAGAAGCCTTCGACGCTGCTCGTCATTACGCCGAGGCGAAGCCTCGCATCATCATATGCGACACGAAGATGGCGAAGGGGGTGCCCTTCCTCGAGGCGCGCGATCGAAACCACTTCCTGCGCGTCGAATCCCACGAATGGGCCGAGGCCCTCAGGATCATCGATGCGGGAGTGCAAGCATGAGGCGTTCCAAGTACATCCGGCCTGCGCATCTTGAAAGCGGCGTCGACAAGCCCCGGCTTACGACGTCGGCGATGATCGCATCGATTGCCGGCCCCGATCAGCCGACCAGGCCCGCGCCTTTCGGTAACGCCCTGGCAGCTCTGGCGCGGAAGGACGACCGCATTGTCGGCATGTCCGCCGACCTCGCGAAATACACGGACCTTCACGTGTTCCGTGCTGCCCATCCCGACCGCTTCTACCAGATGGGGATGGCGGAACAGTTGCTGATGATGTCGGCGGCCGGCATGGCGCGCGAAGGCTTTCAGCCTTGGGTAACGACATATGCCGTCTTCGCATCCCGGCGGGCCTACGACTTCATCTGCCTGGCGATCGCCGAGGAGATGCTGGACGTGAAGATAGTCTGCGCCCTTCCGGGCCTGACGACGGGATATGGGCCGAGCCACCAGGCGACTGAGGATCTCGCAATGTTCCGCGGCATGCCGAACCTCACGATCGTCGATCCGTGCGACGCCAGCGAGATCGAGCAGGCGGTTCCGGCGATCGCCGCTCATAAGGGGCCGGTCTACATGCGCCTGCTGCGCGGCAACGTTCCACTGGTCCTGGACGAATACGGCTACAAGTTCGAACTCGGCAAGGCCAAGCTCCTTCGGGATGGCAAGGACACGCTCATCATCTCGTCGGGCCTGATGACGATGCGCGCGCTCGAGGCTGCCGCACAGCTTCGATACGACGGCGTCGACGCTGCCGTCCTGCACGTCCCGACCATCAAGCCGCTCGACGAGGCGACGATCGTCGCCGAGTGCCGCAAGGGCGGAAGGCTGGTGGTCGTGGCGGAGAACCACACGGTCATTGGCGGCCTCGGAGAGGCAGTCGCCGGAACGCTGTTGCGTGCCGGCGTCGCACCGCCGGGCTTCCGCCAGATCGGCCTGCCCGACCAGTTCCTGGAGGCAGGTGCCTTGCCGACGCTCCATGACCAATACGGGCTATCGACCGTGAAGGTGACGGAGGCGGTCAAGACCTGGCTCTCGACCTGACGACGTCGGCCGGTTGAGGAGATGCCGGCCGTTTAAACAAGCTTGTGATGGAGGATGAAATGAGCTTGCAGATGAACAGAAGATTTTTCCTGGCGACCGCCACTGCTGCGCTCGCGGCCCCGGCAATCGTGCTTTCAAGCCGATCCGCCAGCGCTGCCGCTACGACCCTGACGCTCGGCCATGGCGCCGCTCCCGGCAATCCCAGAACCGTCGCTGCCGCTAAGTTCGCGGAACTCGTCAAGCAGAAGACCGAAGGTCGTATTCAGATCAACGTCGCAGGCGCCGAGACGCTTGGCAGCGACTCCGCGATGCTCACCAGTCTCAGGACAGGCGCGCTGGATTTCACCGCCAACAGCCAGGGCGCAACTTCGGCGATCGTTCCAGAACTCAGCGCGCTCGGCCTGCCGTTTCTATTTGAAAACACGGACAAGGCCGTGGCCGTCCTGAAAGGTCCGGTGGGCGCCGAGCTCAACCGGCGCTTCGAAGCGGTCGGAGTCGTACCGCTCGACTGGTGGGACAACGGCATCCGGCACCTGACGAACTCGAAGCGGAAGGTGGCTTCGCCTGCCGACCTAGCGGGCATGAAAATCAGGACGCCGGCCGATCCGATGACAATCGACATCTTCCAGGCATTGGGAGCAGGCACCGAACAGATCGCCTTCGGCGAGCTCTACATCGCTTTGCAGCAGGGCGTTGTCGACGGGCAGGAGAATCCGCTCGCCAATATCGAAAGCTCGAAACTTCACGAGGTCAACAAATACGTCAGCCTAACCGCCCACAAATGGGAATCCACGCCGTTCCTGATGTCGAAGATCGCTGAGGCCCGCCTGGGGCCCGATTTGGAGGCGGTCAAGGCCGCGGCAAAGGAGGCGGGTGCTCTGCAGCGGAAACTCTCGAGCGAGAAGGCCGCTGAGGTGCTCGAGAGCTTCAAGAAGAACGCTGCGGTCGAGGTCATCGAGGTCGATCACGACGCTTTCGTCAAGGCGACCGCGTCCGTCGCGGACAGCTGGAAGAAGAAGCCGTTCGGCAATTTCGTCACCCAGGTGGAAGCGGCTGCGAGGGGCTGAGGCTCCTACCCAAGATCCGGAGACCTCATGAGCAGGTTTTATTCAGCCGTCGATCTGGTCGCCGGCATCATCGTCACCGTAGCGAGATCGGTCATCATCGTCAGCGGCATCGCGCTGACGGTGGTCACCACGGCCAATGTCATCGCTCGATATGTTTCGGCGAGCGGGGGACTTTCGTTCGCCCAGGAATTGCCGATGCTGATGTTTCCGTGGTTCATCATCGCCGGGATCATCGTTGCAGCCCATGCCGGCGGGCATATGGCCGTCGAATGGCTCTACCAAAAGCTCGATGGCACTGCCCGGACGACGGCCCTCATCGTTGCGAATGCGATCAGCGTTGCCGCATTTCTGGTGCTGGCATATCAGGCGACCGTGGTGGCCGAGATCGCTGGGGCTGAACACAGCCCCGTCCTGCAGCTTCCGAACAGCATCGGCTATTACTCGCTGTCGATCGGCGCGGTGCTCGTGTCCATCGTCACCCTCGCCGCGACCGTCCGCGTTCTCCGCCTCGGCTGGGATCACCGCCTAGAGATCAAGCCAGAGGAGATCGCGCTATGACACTTGTCATGATCGTTTCCTTTTGCATCCTCATGGTCCTCGCCGTTCCCGTCGGCTATGGGCTGATCATCGCAGCGGGGCTTGGAGTCCTGTTCAACGGTTACGTTCCGCTCTCGGTGGTCGCCCAGCAGGTCTACGACCAGACCCAGTCCTTCCCAATGCTGGCGCTCCCGTTCTTCATGCTTGCCGGCACGCTGATGCTTGGCGGCGAACTGGGTCGTCAGCTCCTAGAGCTCGCCTCTCGCGCGATGCAGCGGTGGCGGGGCGGACCGCTTTCGACGACGGTCGTATCCTCGGTCGTCTTTGGCGGCGTATCCGGTTCGGCCGTGGCGAATGCGAGTGCGCTCGGTTCCGTTCTCATCCCCTGGCAGAAGAAGCACGGGTTTCCGCCGGCACTCTGCGCCGCCAACAATGCGACCTCCGCTGTCATCGACGTCCTCATCCCGCCGTCGATTCCAATGATCCTCTACGCTCTGATCAGCGGCGTCAGCGTCGGTGATCTGTTCATCTCCGGCATCGTTCCGGGGCTGATCATGGCGGCGAGCTTCGTGTTCGTTTGCTGGTACGTGTCAGTAAGGCGAGGGTATGCCGTCGAGGCCATTAAGGTCCGCAAGCGCGAGCTGGCGCGGCTGGCACTGCAAAGTTTCCCGGCAATCCTGCTGCCGATCCTGATCATCGTCTTTCTGCGTTCCGGCCTGGCGACGCCGACAGAGGTCTCGGTCCTGTCGGTCGTCTACTCGCTGCTGCTCAGCATCCTCTTCTACCGTGACCTGACCTGGAAACGCTTTTGCGAGAACATGGTGGAGGCGGGCGTCGCGACGGGCGTCGTCATGCTCGTGATCATGGGCAGCGCGGCGGTCGGCTGGGTTCTGACGTTCGATCAGGCTCCGCAGCATATGGCCGAATGGGTCTCGACGCACATCTCCAGCCCGATCGTGATCATTTTGATGATGAACCTGATCATGCTGGTGGTCGGCATGCCGCTCGATATGCCGCCGGCGATCCTCCTGCTCGGACCGATCTTCGTTCCTCTGGCCGATTCCATCGGTCTCGACCGGGTCCAGCTTGGCCTGATGATGGTGATCAACCTCGGGATCGGGCTCTACACGCCGCCGATCGGCACAACCCTGTTCATCTCGTCGTCGATCGCAAAGGCGCCGCTGGGAACGACGACCAGCGAGCTCTGGCCGTACTTCGGCATGGCCATGCTCCTCCTCCTGGCGGTCAGCTTTGTGCCGGCGCTGACGATCTACTGAGGAGCGTTCGATGAGTGAAACATCCAAGAACGTCATCACCGTCCGAGGACTTACAAAGTCCTACGGTGCAACCTCGGTCCTCAAAGGCGTCGACTTCTCCGTTGCTCGCGGGGAGGTTCACGCGCTGCTTGGCGGTAACGGCGCCGGCAAGTCGACGATGATCAAGATCATTACGGGCGCGGCCTCGCGCAACGACGGAGAGATACGCTTCTTCGACAGCGAGGGCAGCGAACGCAGCGAGGCCGAGGGCAGGGTGAAGGTCGCCGTCGTGCACCAGGAACTTGCGCTTCTGCCGCATCTGACTGTCGCCGAAAACATTGCCCTGCCGCATCACAGGAGAGGTGCGGCCGTGTTTCGGCGTACGGCCGCGGCGGGACAGGCCTACGACGCGCTGCGTATGATCGACCAGGATTTCGCTGCCACGTCCTTGCACAGGCTAGTTGGGAGCCTCAGCCTCCACGAAGGTCAGATGGTTGAAATTGCCAGGGCTCTTTCTTCGGGTGCGGAATTGATCCTCCTCGACGAGCCGACTGCCAATCTCACCGCTCTTGAGACGGAGAGGCTGTTTGCGGTGCTGAGGCGGCTGACCCGAGATACCGGTCTGTCGGTTGTCTTCGTCTCGCACCGAATGAAGGAGATCAGGCAGATCGCCAATGTCTGCACGATCATCCGCGACGGCCGGACCGTGGTTGATCGTCAGCCGATGGAAGAGCTGACGGACACCGGCATCATTGAAAAGATGGGGCAGGTGGCAGCCTCTCATGCACCGGAACGGGCGCTGCGGCCCGACTACCGGTCGGACGCCTTCGCTGCGACGGACACTATTACCATCGAGGAGGCAGGTTTGAGGCTGGAACTGCTGCCGGGCACCGTCCTCGGCGTGGCCGGCGCACCGGCTGGACCGGCGGCACTGATCGAAGCGCTGACAGGCGCCGCCCGGAAGAAGCGATGGAAGGTTGCGCGTGCGGGATGGCCGGGCCAGCTCCGATCGCCGCGCAAAGCCGCCCGCCTGGGAGCCGGATATGTGACCGGCGATCGCGCATCCAAGGGAGTCCTCAACAGTCTTCCGATCATCGATAACATGATGGCGTCCCGCCGCGTGACCAGAGGCGCGCTCCTCGCTGGCGGCTCTGAAGCGGGCGAATGCCTCGATCTGCTGAAGGCCTTGAAGGTGAAGGCCGCTTCCGTCTGGGATCTGCCGAGCACACTGAGCGGTGGCACGCAGCAGAAGCTTCTGCTTGCCCGCTGGCTAGGCGTGCCCTCCCGGCTGCTCGTCCTCGAGGAGCCGACCAGAGGCGTCGATATCGGAACCAAGCGAGAGATCTACCAACTCATCAGACAGATGGCCGCTTCAGGCACAGTGATCGTCTGGTGGTCCACTGAAAATGCCGAACTGCTGGAAGTCTGCGACCGCATCATCGCCTTCGACACCGAGGGGCGGTGTGCCGGCGTGATGGACCGCGACGACTTTAGTGAAGAGAAACTTGTTACCTTGACTGGAATGGCCGCATGACTGGGACACGGGCACATATCGCGCCGACTGAGGCGCCGGCAACACAAATCAGACAGAGGGAAAGCCTCTTTAGCGTCTACAGGACAGAGATTGCGATCGCTCTCGCAATCGTGCTGCTGGCCCTTGCGGTCGGCTCGCAGGTTCCGCAGGCGCTCACCTGGGGCAATTTTGCCAATATCACGCAGGCCGGTGCGCCTCTTATCATCATGTCGCTGGGCGTTCTGCTTGTCGTCATCACCGGCGGTATCGACCTCTCCGTCGGCTCGGTCTTCTCCTTGACCGGCATGGTGACCGCGCAGGCGATGGCAAATGGATTTGGCGGTATCTCGGCAAGCCTGATCGGCCTCGGCGTCGGACTTGTTTTCGGGTCGATCAACGGCTTCCTCGTCACGATCGCCGGTCTGGCGCCGTTCGTCGTAACCCTCATCACCTTTGCCGTTGCCGGCTCGCTCGCTTTCATCGTCACGAACGGGCGCTCGATGCCGATCGGCGATCCTGACTTCTGGGTCCTCAACAGCGGCAGCCTGATACCCGGCGTTCCGAATTACATCCTCTTCTGCGTGATCCTTCTGATCGCAATCGAGCTCTTCCTGAAGAAGATGGTGGCTGGCCGCTGGTTCTATGCCGTCGGCAGCAGTTCGACGGCTGCCTATCTGCTTGGCATTCCGGTCAAGCGCACGAAATTCGTGGCCTACGTTGCGTCCTCGCTGCTTGCATCGTTCTCCGGCCTCCTGACGATCTCCTACATCCTCAACGCAGAATCCACCGCGGGATCAAGCCTCATGCTCCAGGCCATCGCGGCGGTCGTGATCGGCGGTGCAAGCCTGCTCGGCGGCACGGGCACCGCTGTCGGCGCGGTGCTGGGAGCTCTGATGATTACCGTCATCCAGAACGGCGTCAATCTCATCGGCATCAACAGCTTCTGGCAGGGGTCGGTCACCGGCGTCGCCATTCTCATCGCGGTCCTTATCGACCGCTTCAGCAAGTCGCGGCGGGGGGCCGCCGTTTGACATCAACCCGGCAAAGCCGGTCTTTGGAGGAGGAATGAAAATGAAAAGCACGAAACACGCAGTAAGGTTGTTTGCCGGCGTTGCAATGGTGGCCCTTTCAATTTCGGCTGCCGCTCATGCTGAGGAAAAGAAGACAGTGGCGTACCTGGCGCCGTCGCTTGACATCTCCTACTGGCAGTGGGTCGGCTACGGCGTGAAGGAAAAGGCCAAGGAACTCGGCATGGACTATGTCGAGTACACGTCCGAAAATTCGCCGGCAAAACAGATGGACAATGCCCGCACCGCGGTGACGAAGGGCGTCGACGCCATCGTGATCGGCCCCGTGAGCTCGACGAGCACGCCGCCGCTCCTCGCATATTTGAAATCGCAGAACATCCCGATCGCCTTCGCCGGCATCGGCCCACAGCCCGGCCAGACAGACTACACGTCGTCGGTTACGGCAAACAATTACGAGACCGGCAAGGCGCAGGGCGAATTCGTCTGCAAGCTCGCCAAGGACCGTGGTGGCAACCAGGTCGGCATGCTCTCATTGCCGCAGGATCGGGAGAACGCTCAGAAATATCTGAAGGGTGCAGAAGAGGCGTTCAAGGCGAGCGGCTGCGATCTGGCGCAGATGCTGGAGACCCGGGGTCTTACCGTCAACGAGGCGGTCACGCAGGCCAATGACATGCTCACTGCCCATCCTGACATCAAGGCCATTTACGGCATGTATGATGAGGCCGGGACCGGCGCTGCCAAGGTGCTTCAGACCCGCGGTCTTACGGGCAAGGTCGGCATCGCGGTAGCGGACGGCAGCCCGACGACGATCTCGCTGCTGAAGTCGAACGCGATCCAGGGCATCTTCTTCCAGGAGGCGGTCGGACAGGGCATCGACGGGACGCAGCAGGTGTTCAACGCGATCTCCGGGACGCCAGTCAAGAAAGACCTCGCTCTCGTGATGCCGCTGGTGACGGCTGACAAAGTCGACTCGCCGGAAGCGAAAGCCGTCATCGCACGGGTGTTCCCGCCAGCCAACTAGGTGGTGCGGACGCCGGCTGTCTGGCCGGCGTCCTTTTCGGCAATCTCTTGAAGGGCCGCAGGCATGAAAAACCTCCCGATCATCGATCCGCATTTTCATCTGTGGGATCTCGACAACAACTACTATCCGTGGCTGTCGGACGGCGTGAAGCCGTCTGCCTTCGGCGACTATACCGCCATCAACAAGACTTACCTCATCGACGACTTTCTGGCTGACGCGAAAAATCAGAACCTCGTAAAGGCAGTCCATCTTGATGTTGGATACGATCCCAAGGATCCGGCCGGTGAGACGCGGTGGCTGCAGGGCGTGGCCGACAAGCACGGTTTTCCTCACGGCATTGTCGGATATGCCGACTTTCGTAAGCCGAACGTCGGCGATCTCCTTGACGAGCACATGTCGTGCGCGAACTTCCGCGGCATTCGGCAGTCGATGAACTACCACCAGGATCCTGCCAAGACTTACCTGACTGAATCTGGCGTTAGCCGGACACCGGAGTGGCGCAGCGGTTTCAAGCAGCTTGCCCGACGGGGTCTCAGCTTCGACCTTCAGCTCTACTACTGGCAGATGGAAGAATTTCTCGACCTCGCCCGCGATTTTCCCGACGTGCAGATCATCTTGAACCACACGGGCATGCAGGTAGACGGACCAAGCCATTTCGAGGGGTGGCGAAGTGGGATGCGCGTGCTTGCGCAGGCGCCCAATGTCGCCTGCAAAATCTCAGGTCTCGGAATGGGCGATTGGACCTGGACGGTCGAAAGCATCAGACCCTATGTCGAGGAGGCGATTGCGGCATTCGGCATCGAGAGGTGCATGTTCGCCTCGAACTTCCCGGTCGACAAGCTGTTCGGCAGCTACGACAAGATCATGGACGGCTTCAAGTCCATCACCGCCAGCTATTCTCCAAACGAGCGCCTCGCACTGTTTTACGACAACGCCGCGCGCTTCTATCGGTTATAGCGGCGTCCCGGGGCCGGCGTACATGTCGGCCACTCACCACCTGATCCGGTTGCATCGGCGATGCGGGCCAGGACGTTCGCACGCCACTGACACTGAATAGCGGGGTCACCGGTTCTGGCACGGCGAGAGATTTCCGGGCAAGGGTCCGATTTGTGGCTATGGGGGTTCACGTTTAGGCCAAGAAGATCGCACAATGGATCTAAGGGAACCGGCCCGGCAGGTGAGCAAGGACGATAACGTTTGGTAGGCGTATAGCTTTCACGCAGGTTGTTTGTGGTTCTAATCCGTTCAAGGCGTGTGACCTATCCGCGATCTGACCGCAAGACGGTTCTAAAACCCAAATTGCAGGCGGTCGATTCGGGGGTGTTAGACAGACGGGCGGCAATGCGATAACGCTTGCAATAACTTCTATGGCATAGATACGAGCCACCGCGCGCAACTCGGCGGTCGCCCGTTGCAGGGCCCAGAGGGTCGAGCGACGGCGATCGCGTGTAATAGTCCCTGTCGTACCAGTCCGCGCACCATTCCCACACATTGCCGATCATGTCATACAGGCCGAAATCGCTCGGCGTATAACTTGCCACCGGTGCCGTCGCCAGCCAGCCGTCGGCACCGGTATTGCGTCCGGGAAAATTACCCTGCCAGATATTCGCCATATGGACGCCGTCCGGTTCGAGATCGTCGCCCCAGGGAAATCTGAGGCCTTTGTGTCCGGCCCGGGCGGCATATTCCCACTCTGCTTCGCTCGGTAGGGTTCGTCCTGCCCATCTGCAATAGGCCTGTGCGTCGTCGTAGCTGACATGGACGACGGGATGCTTGCCTGAATCTTCGATGCTCGAGTGGCGGCCGAAGGGATGCCGCCAATCCGCGCCCCTCACCGTCAGCCACCAGCGCGTGTCATGATGGCCGACGAGGTCTCCACTCTCTGCCGCCACAAAGGCGGCAAACACCGCGGAGTCGCCTATCCTCTCCGCGTCTGTCACATAGCCCGTTGCCGCGATGAACCCTTCGAACTGGTCGTTGGTCACGCATGTGCGGTCGATCCGGAAAGGACTTATGGAGACAGTGTGGACCGGCCTCTCTCCGTCGCTCTCACGTCCTTCGCCGAATGCGTCTCCCATCTCGAATGTTCCTCCAGACAGGAGGACATCGTCGTGCAGGTTTTGGGCCCGGATGTCGATCGGCGCGGATACCGGGCTGCCGTTTCCAGACGAGCCCGAAGGTATCCTCTGTCCGCAGCAACAGGCCTCGTGGTTTGATTTCAGCTCCTCACTCATCGCCATCCTGTTCGGCCTCGATCCGGCACGCCAATCATCTCACGTCAAATCATGGTGCGGCCGTCGGGATCGAAACGGTAAACCCGTCCCTTGGGGCCAACTGCGATATTGTGCCCCGAAGCGATAGCGCTTCGTCCGCCAAGGCGAACAGTCAGGCTTTCCTCGTCGTCGAGATCGACATAGACGAAGGTGTCCGCGCCAAGGTGCTCGACATGCGTGACCTGCCCACGCCACGGGCCGTCGGCCTGCGGTTCGAGATGTTCCGGCCGAATGCCGATGCGCGCTCCGCCGAAATGCTCCGCATTGGAACGCGTCAGGAAATTCATCTTTGGTGACCCGATGAAGCCGGCGACAAATTCGCTTTTCGGATGGTCGTAAAGCTCCATGGGCGTGCCGACCTGCTCGATGATGCCTCCGTTCAGAACGACGATCTTGTCGGCCATCGTCATCGCCTCGACTTGGTCGTGCGTCACGTAGATCATCGTCGTGTCCGGCAATTGGCTCTTCAGCGTGGTCAGCTCAAGCCGCATCTGGACGCGCAAGGCCGCATCCAGGTTGCTCAGCGGCTCGTCGAAGAGGAAGATGTTCGGATCGCGGATGATGGCGCGGCCGATCGCGACACGCTGCCGCTGTCCGCCGGACAAAGCCTTCGGAAGCCGATCGAGATAGTCGCTCAGATGCAGCTTCCGGGCGACGGTTTCAACCTTGCGGCGCTGCTCTTCTTTGGAAACGCCAGCAATCCGCAAGGGATAGGCGATGTTCTTGAACACGCTCATATGGGGATAAAGAGCATAGCTCTGGAAAACCATCGCGATCCGGCGCTTGGCGGGCGCGAGGTCGTTCACGACCTTGCCATCAATGGAAATCGTCCCGTGAGACACACCCTCCAAGCCGGATATGCAGCGCAGCAATGTGGATTTGCCGCAGCCGGACGGACCGACGAAGACGACGAATTCGCCTGTCTCGATCGTAAGGTTGATATCGGTGAGCACGGGAAATGCGCCGTAGTTTTTGTAAAGATTTGCGATCTCGATGGTCGACATGGGTCCGCCTCGTGTTCGATTGAATGAAGCTGCGCTTCCGCTCGGCGGTCACCGTGTTTTCGGCCGCCCGGTGCGGGTATGGTCCAGCGTCGCCGGTCCCTCGATCGGGAGGCCGAGCCGTTCGAACTGGCTGGCGGGCGCATGGTTGCGCCGCATCAGGTCCAGCATGAGGTTGATCATCCGCAACTCGATGTCGGGTGCCGCCAAGGGATGTTTCTGTTCCGGATCGTTTGCGAGATCGAATAATAGCGTTTCGAGAACCGTGGTATCGAGCATGTGCGGCCGGGTAGCCGGCATGCGCAAGACTGGCGCACCTTTCGTGAATGGCAGTCCGTCAATCAACTCCGCGTTTCGCAGTTGCTCGGGGCTGAATCTTTCCCGCATCTGGGTCGGCATGAGGGTATGTTCCAGAAGCTTCTGATTGACCGGATCGTCCGGGCCGCGCATGTAGACGTAGCGGCCGTCGGTCACGTTTACATGCATTCCGAATGCGCCGAAAAGCCCTGCTTCACGAATGGTCTCGTTATCCGAGATCGTGTCCTTCAGCGGCCGGCCTTCCATGTCCTGAGTTGGCGCAAGACCGAAAAAATCCAGAAGGGTCGGCCCGAAATCGATCGTCTGCACCAGGGCTTGGCGGCGCTCACCTCTCACCTTGCTCCGCGGGTCCCAGATGAAGAGCGGGGTGTGGATGTTTTCGTCATACCAGGGCTGCACCATCTTGGCCCACCAATCATGCTCGCCGAGCAAATAGCCGTGATCCGTACAGACGATCAGCATGGTGTCGTCCCAAAGGTTTTTTTCGTCCATCAGGTCTAGGATGCGTCCGAGCGAAGCGTCGCACATGGTCAGAAGCGCGGAATATTGGTCGCGAATATACTGGACCGTCTCCGGCTGCTCCGTCACGGGGCCGTAATCCGGCCAGTCGATCTTCGGACCATCATAGGGCTTGGCGTAAAGCTCGCGGTATTTTTCATAGGAGAAGAAAGGTTCATGCGGGTCGAAGGTCTCGACCTGCAGGAACCATCGATCGCGTTCGCAATTGGTTTGAATGAATTCGAGCCCCGCATCGAAAACCTTTGTCTGCGGATGCTCCCTTTCGTCGTCAAGATAGCGGCGATTGACGAGATCCTGCCCTCGGATGGCGAGATGCGGCTCCTGACCGACGGTGTCGTCGCCTGCGGGAACCAAAGCCTTCCAGCGGTCGCCTTCCTGGCCGCGAAAGAATTCGTATGTGCTGAAGCGATTGTGATAGGTGGCGCCGCCATCTTCCCAGTAATGCTGGTGATCTGTGATCAAATGGGTGTAGATGCCGGCCTTGCGGAGCATTTCCGGCATGGAGTCGTCGAAGGGCTCAAGGGGCCCCCAGGAGCGGTGCAGGAAATTGTAGCGCCCCGTATGCATTTCGCGGCGTGCCGGCATGCAGGGCATGCTTCCCGCGTAGCAATTATCGAAGACGGCGGACCCTGCGGCCAGCCTGCTGAAATTCGGGCATTGCATCCAGTCGCAGCCATAGGGCGGCAGAAAGCGCCGGTTGAGGCTGTCGAACATGACCAGAATTGCTTTCATCTCTTCGTTCCTTGCGACGCGCAAAAGGGTGCCCGTTGGGCGGGTCGTCGGGATTTGCGAGGACTTGGCGAGGCTGCGAGCAGCCGCGCGCTTATTTGATTGCGCCGGCAAGCGCACCTTCCTGGAAGTATCGCTGGATCAGGAGAAACATCATGACGATGGGCACGCTGATGCTGAGCACGGCAGCCATCAGCAGGTTCCATTGTGTCGAGTTATCCTGGAAGAACACCGTCAGGCCGAGCTGAAGCGTACGCAGGTCGTTGGAGGACGTCGTCACCAGCGGCCAGATGAAATCGTTCCACGCTGACTGAAAGGCGAATACGCCCACGACCGCGACCGCTGGCTTGACGAGTGGCGTGTATATTTCGAAAAAAATTCTAAATTCGCCCGCGCCATCGACCCGCGCGGCATCGCCAAGCTCGTGGGGCAGCGAGATGTAGAACTGACGCATCAGGAAAATGGCAAGAGCGCTGACGATGTGCGGCACCATGATGCCGGGCAGCGTGTTGAGCAATCCTTGCCCCCCTAGCCCGAAGAGGTCATTCCCGCCCGCAAGCGGGAAATGGGAGACCATCACGAACAACGGGACGATAGATACTTCGGGAGGAACGACAAGCAGAGCGATGAGCAACAGCATCATCAGGCCGCGCCCCCTGATCGGCAGCATTGCTAGCGCATATCCTGCTGCACATGAAAGGAGGACCTGCAGGATCGTGCATCCGATGGCGACGACGGCACTGTTGAGGAAAAAACGAAGGAAGTCAGCGCTCAGGAAGGCGTTCGAAAAATTGGAAAGATCGAAACGTGATGGCCATGACCCGATCCACTCCCCGTTCGGGGTGAGGGCCACCAGTACGATGTAGAGCATCGGGACCGCGTACAGAGCGGTGACCATCATCGCGATCGCCTGGAAAATCGATGAGGATCGTTCTCCCGTGTCCTTTCGCGTGGCATGTGCCCTGAGTTCAGAAGCGCCCGCGGCCATCACGCTTGCTCCTTCGGACGGAACATCATCCTCAGTGCCAGCGACAGGATCACAACCAGCAGAAACAGCATGACCGCCATGGCGCAAGCCTTGCCGATGTCGAGATCGGTAAAGGCGGCGCCATACATCAGATAGACGATCGTGCGAGTGGCATTGACCGGACCGCCGCCCGTCATGACGTAGGATTGCGTAAACATCTGAAGGGCCCCCAGAAACCAGGTTATGGCAACGAAGGATATGACGCCGCGAACTGTCGGAAGTGTGATCGTCCAAAAGCGTTGGAAGGCATTCGCACCATCCATCTTGGCGGCTTCCAGCAGTTCCGATGGAACGGATTTCAACGCCGCAAGGACGATGATCATGAAATATCCGAGGTTGCGCCACATGCTCATGACGACGATCGACGGCATCGCCCAGAGTGGGTCGGACAGGAAATAGGCTGGGGAAAAACCCCAACGCATCAGCGATGCATTGATCGGACCGACGGCAGGGTCGAGCAGAAGGTTCCAGACGAGCGCGACCACCACATAGGACGCTGCCTGCGGAAGGTAGATGATCGTGCGCATGAGCGGTCCGCCATATAGGTGACCGTTGAAGAGCGCAGCGACCAGTACCACGACGACAACGCCTATCCCGACCTGGCTCACGGCGAAGGCAAGGGTATTTTTCAAAGCTTCATAGAAGACGGGATCGTTCAGGATCGCCACGTAGTTGCCGAAGCCCACCCATTCCGGCGCGGACAGAAGCGTATAGTGCGTGAAGCTGAAGTAGAATGACAACGCGAGGGGAGCAATCGAGGTCAGGAAGATCTCCGCGAAGGCCGGACTGACCAGAATCGCCCCAGCCTGCCGCTTGCGGCGCAGCACATTGTCACAAGCAACCGGTAAAGGCCGGTCTGCGATTGCGATGACGCATGGCATCGACAGCGTGTCAGGCGCGGGTGATTTCATCGATCTTCCTGTCGAGTGCGGCAAGGACGTCAGCCGGGCTTTGCACCTGGCGAATGGCCGACTGCATCGCGATGTTCACCTCCTTCTGGATCTGCAGCAGGTTCGGCGTGATCGGCAATGCGCCGGCGTACTGGGTCGCATCGACGAAGCCCTTGTTGATGGACGCAAGGAACGAGGCATCCTTAAGATCCTTGCGGGCGGGCAAGCCGCCCCAAAGTTCGGCAAATTTCTCCGAAGAGTCCTTCGACGTGAGAAAGGAAAGGAGCTGCCAGGCGCCGTCGGGGTCTTTTGTATTCGCCCCAATGCCGAGCTTATTGATCCAGGCAAGAGTCGCGGGGGTGCCGCCTGGCTTTGCCGACAGCGGCAGGCCGGCTACGACAAATTTCTCGACGCCCGGATTGTTGGCGTGGGCGTTGCGGGGCTCGACGACGCTATTATAGGTCATCGCGGCAAGCCCCTGAACCAGCGGTGTCGGACCGGTTCCCTGGTAGACGATGTTCGGGTTGGCCAGTCCCTCGGCAAAGAAGGAAACAAGGTACTGGAGCGCGGCAAGACCAGATTCGCTCGACAGGATCGACTTACCCTTTGCGTCGAAGTAGCTGCCACCGGCTTGCACGAGCATTTGCGAATAGGTCTGCATCAGCCCGACGGATTTGTCCTGGTTCGCAAAAAAGGGAGCATCCAGAGGACCGCCGTTCTTTTTGGACAGTTTTCCGGCGAGCGCTTTGAAGTCGTCCCAGTTCGTGGGGAGAGCAGCACTGACACCGACCTTCTCGAGGATGTCGGAGCGATAAATCGCGGTGCGCACATCGGCATACACTGGTAAGGCATAAGACTTGCCGCCAAAGGCTCCGTCCTTGAGCATCGGCACGTAGAATTGATCGATCTCTGCCCAACCTTGCAGATAACTGTCGATCGGCAGGAACGCTCCCTTGGATGCAAGGGCAGGGGTCATCACCTGGCCCATCATGCAAACGTCGGCCAAGGTACCGCTCGCGGTCGCTGTCAGAAGCTTTTGAAATGCGGATCCCCAATCCGACTGGCGCAATTCGACAGCATAGCCGCTCTCGCTCTTGAACTCGTCAAGGGCGGATTTCATCCAGGCGACCGCCTTCTGGTCTGGACCCAGAATCATGAGGGACAGGCTTTTGTCCTGTGCCCGAATGGCGGGTGCCTTCAATGCGACAGTGAGCCCGGCAGCGATGCCGAAGCTGCTTTTCAACACCGCTCTGCGCCGTATGCCTTGAAGTTTGTCAGCCACCAAATCCTCCCACGACTGAATGAATTTCATGCCGTCGCTGGCCGACATTCGAAAATTTAGTCGTCCAAGCGAAATGCTCGTGACGGGGGGTCAAGCCGTTCATCAAACACCTCGAGTTATGGGTAACATTGCCAATCGATAAACAGTAATAGATAATAGTAGCGGTCTGATATCCAAAAGTTATCGATATGCGTCTGCTTGTTTCACGTCATCTTGAAAATTTCCTTGCCCTCTACGAGGCAAGAAACATGCATAAGGCGTCTCTCGGCAAGGGGATCACTCAGCCGGCCCTAACAAAGAGCCTGAAGATTTTGGAAGATGAGATCGGCTCGATGCTTTTTGTTCGAACATCCAGAGGACTTGAGCCGACTGAAGCGGGTGAGACGCTTTACCGATACGCACGGACAATCGACCAGGAGGCACGGTTCGCCGCTCTGGACATCAACAATGTCGTCTCCAAAAATGGCAGCAATATCAGGATTGGCGTTGGGCCTGGGCTTGCCGTCAGCTCATTTCCGAAGGTGTTGGTCAACTTTCACCGTAAATTTCCGGGGGTTAAGGTCATTGCCCAAATGGGCCTGACCAAACAACTCGTCGAAGACCTGATGCGAGACAGTCTCGATGTCATCGCCACAGCCAGACCGCCCCAGGAACTGCCTGAACATATTTCCTGCATTCATCTGTTCGATATTCACTTGGCTGTCGTTTGCAGGAAGTCTCATCCTCTGAACTCCTCGAAGGACATCGGGATCGAGGACCTCTTCGATTACGGTTGCGTGACTTTCCCGGAAAGTGACGAATTCATCAAACGCTCACATCAACTGTTCGGGCAGACCGCCGACAAGCTGAATGTCGTCGTGGAGACAAATTCGATTTCGGTGATGCTCGATCTTGTCGCGTCGGCCGATTATTTCGCGCTTGTGGGCGAGATTATTGTTCCTCGCGCCATGCAGGCTGGTCTGGTCAGACTTCCCGTGCCGAGCTTGGAATGGGATATGAAAATCGACCTAATGTGTAAAACATCACTCGTCGAGACCCGGCCAGTGCGTGCACTTCGCGAGGCATGGGCCAGCTACCGCGCCTAACGGAGATGCCGTTAGGGGTTTCCATCATTGAAGCCTAGATCATGTCCAGACGCGCTCTCGATCGCGTCTGTGAAGCCGGCTTTCGTCGCTGGTCAGGCCGATCGTTCTCTTCGATGATGGCGTTTGGCTACCTCATCTGTAATCGGGGTTGGCTGAGGGCTGAGATACCATCGCTGAACTCGCCAAGGCGCCATGCCGCGGAGGCATCGAGAAACGCAGACTAGCCATCATGCGTTACCGCGCTGAAATTCTCGACTGCGCCAAGCTGTTCGACGGAAGGCAGACGAGTAAAGCTCGCATGAAACGGCGTCCATTGTCTTGCGAGGCAGGGCGCTAAAGGATGTATAACAATCCGAGGATGAGGCCTATAGCGACCAGGCAAAGCGTTAGGGAAGCAGGCCCGTTTTTGTTGGCGAGACATTTTTCCTCGTGTCCACGCTCGGACACCGCCTCGAGGAACAGGAACTGCGTCGTGAAGTCCGCCGGACTCATCGTCCGGCAGCAACCGGAGAAGGTGCAGGATCCGTTTCGGCGGAAGCTTGATCGACCCCAACCGCGCGCTGCAGAACAGCTAGGCTCGCCTGGGCCTGCATCAGCCGGAGATCACCGATAATAACGCCCTCCCGCGCGAGAAAGGTGGAGATCGGGTGACCGTATAGAATACCCATTAAAATGGCGGCTGAAAGCAATGGCGCGCTGCGGATCGCTGCTTTGGAGATGTGCATCGTTACGTTCCCTTTTTTGTCGATGATAGATTAAAAAAATAATTGGTCAACAATAATGTAATCGTTGACATTGCCAATTTTTGATGTTGTATACGTTAACATCGACCTTTTACAGCATATTTTTGTCGCCGTGAGCCTCAAGAAGGTGATCGGCGCGCTAGAACGCAGTAGGTCGAGGTATGTAAACGTTAACATATCATCCGGTCTCGGAGGAGGCCGTTTCGGTGACAGCGGGTGCCGCCAGCACACCGCCTTCAAGGAGGGGAATACGCATGAAAAAGCTCATCACTGGAACTGCAGCACTACTTTTGGCAACGTCTTCTGCCTATGCCGGGGATATCGGCGTGGCGATCTCTCATAGCGATTCCTTTCTTGCTGTAATGGTGCAGGGAATGAAGGATGAGGCTGCCAAGACAAAGCAGCCGCTTCAGATCGAGTTTGCGGAAGCCGACATCAACAAGCAGCTGTCGCAAATTCAGAATTTCATCGCCGCCAAGGTCGATGCGATCATCGTCAACGTTGTCGAAAGTTCGGCCTCTCCGGCGATCACCAAGATGGCGGCCGATGCCGGCGTGCCGCTGATCTATGTTAACAATACGCCGAGCGACCTCGATGCGCTCGGCTCGAAGGCCGCATTCATCGGATCGAACGAAGCCGAGGCTGGTGAGCTCGAGACGAAGGAAGTTTGCCGCGTTTTGAAGGAAAGCGGCAAGACCAGCGATGCGGGGATTCTGATTATCCAGGGCCTCTTGGCGCAGCATAGTGCCGAACTGCGCAGCAAGGCCGTACACGACGTTATCGCAACGCCCGACTGCAAGTTCATGAAAGTGATCGACGAACAGTCGGCCAACTGGGATCCGGTCAAGGCGCAGGACCTGATGACCAACTGGATCACGGCCGGCTACAAGCCTGCTGCCGTCATCGCGAACAACGATGAAATGGCGCTCGGTGCCATCAATTCCATGAAGGCGGCCGGCTGGGACATGAAAGACGTCGTCGTTGCGGGCATCGACGCTACCAAGGAAGCGATGCATTACATGCAGACCGGCGATCTGGATGTGAGCGTCTTCCAAGATGCGATCGGTCAAGGCGCCGGGTCCGTCGACGCCGCAATCAAGATGGCAAAGGGAGAAAAGGTGCAATCGCCGGTTTGGATCCCGTTCGAACTGGTCAATCCTGCCAACGTCGACAAGTACATCAGCAAGAACTGACACTACGGCGGACAAGACAGGTGCGCATCCCGATGCGCACCTGTCTCTCACGAAGGTTCCGTCGGAGCCCTCGTCGAAGCGACGTGACCCCCTGGCGGGACGCCTTTTGATCTTGGGTCAGAAAGAGATCGTAAGATGGTTAGATTCGGCATTTTGGGCTGCGGTCGCATCGGTCAGGTACATGCTGCATCGATCGGACGGATCGAAGGCGCCGAACTTGCTGCCGTTGCCGACATTTCCTCCGAGGCGGCATCTGCCTGTGCGGCGCGCTTTAAGACGGTCGTTCGCCGCATCGACGACATTATCAATGCCAACGATATTGACGCTGTCGTCATCGCCACTTCGACATCCACGCATTTCGATCTGGTGACCGCAGCAGCGCGGACGGGCAAGGCGATCTTCTGCGAGAAGCCAATCGATCTTTCCTCCGAACGAGTTCGCTCTTGCATCCAGGCCGTCAATGCTGCCGGCGTTACCTTCATGACAGCCTTCAACCAGCGTTTCGATCCTCACTTCAGCGCTCTTCAGGCACGCGTGCGGGCGGGTGAAATCGGCGATGTGGAGACCGTTTCGATCGTATCCCGCGACCCTGGCCCGCCTCCCGTGTCCTATATCAAAACCTCAGGCGGACTTTTCCGGGACATGATGATCCATGACCTCGACATGGCGAGGTTCGTTCTTGGCGAGGAGCCGGTGACGGTATTCGCAGTCGGCTCCAATCTTATTGATGCGGGCATCAAGGAAGCCGGCGACGTCGATACGGCTGCCGTCATTCTAACGACGGCCAGCGGACGAATCTGCCAGATCACCAATTCGCGCAGGACGACTTACGGCTACGACAAGCGTCTGGAAGTCCACGGATCCAAGGGGATGCTTCGCGTCTCCAACGTGCTTGAGAACCTGGTCGAGCGGGCGGGAAACAGCGGCTTTGAACAGGCTGTCGCCCAAGCCTTCTTTCTCGAGCGCTTCGAAGCGGCCTACCTCGCCGAAATGCGCCATTTCGTCGAGGCAGTCTCTTCCGGAACCGCCCCGGTTCCGGGCGCCGAGGATGGACTTCGCGCCCAGCTCATTGCCGACGCGGCAACAGAGTCGTGGCGAGCGTGCCGGCCGGTCGAAATCCCTCGCTAACGGCCAAAGTGTTTCACATTCGGAAAACGCCCATGAAAATCGCGATCATTGGCCTTGGCAAGGTGGCCGAGCTCCATGTCCAGGCACTTCGTCAAATAGGACCAGATATTTTTGCCGGCGGATGGAATCGCTCGGTGGACAAGGCGGCGGATTTCTGCCGCCGTTTCGGTGGGGTGGCGTACTCTTCGGTCGAGGCGCTCCTCGCCGACGAGAAGATCGACGCCATTCTCGTCGCCACGAGCACGGCTTCCCATTTCGAATTTGCCAAGCGTGGTCTCCAGGCAGGAAAACACGTCCTCCTGGAGAAGCCGCTTTGCGAAAAAGCCGAACAGATCCGGGAGCTTGCGGACATCGCCGCAAGACATGACCGCATCTGTATGCCGTCGCACAACTACATCTACGCAGAGAACATGCGCCGTCTCAAAGTTCATATCGAGGATGGCCGGCTGGGTGACATCGTCAATTTCTGGGCGATCTATAACAAGCGTCATGACGCCTCCATTGGTGAACCCGACCTGACGATGCGGGAATTGATGGTTCATCACGCCTATTGCATGTTGTTTTTCCTCGGGCGCCCTTCGCATGTTTACGCCACGGGCACGAACGTGCATTTCGACGATAAGCGGGCGCACGACCAGCTCATGATCACTGCAGAATATGCCGATGGGAAAATTGCAAACCTCTGGGGCAGTTTCTCGGCCGACGACAGAAGTCGCGAACCATGGTCCTGCTATTTTAAGGTCTTGGGTACCGAAGGAAGTGGTGTCGTTCCCTGGGACGTGACGAAATTCGGGCAGGCATCCATCCCGTTCTGGGATGATGCGACCTATTGGGACAGTTTCCTGCAGGTCGAGCAATATTTTCTGAATGAGTGTCTCGCAAAGGCTTCGCCTCCGCTATCAACGTTGGCTGATGCCTATGACGCGGCGGTCATTCTCGACGCGGCGCGTCGTTCATTGGTCGAAAAACGCCGGATAGAAATCACCTACCGGTAAGGATCGATAACGGAAGCGCACGTTCTTCGTGACGACAGCAAAATTCAATTGGGAACCCATACTGGCTTCGATCGTGCCATCGGGCATTGGCTGGTCAACAAACCATTTGTGAGGAAAGATGAAAATCGGGGCGCCAAAGGAGACCCATGCCGACGAAAAGCGCGTCGCACTGACACCAGAGAGCGCGTTGCACCTCCAAAAGCTCGGATATGAATGCCTGGTGGAAACGGGTGCGGGACTTGGCTCGGGTGTGTCGGACGATGCTTATCGCACAGCTGGTGTCGAGATATTGCCTGCGGCCCAGGACCTGTGGCAGGCAGCGGATGTCGTCGTGAAGGTCAGGCCGCCGCAACAGGAGGAACTGGCACTGTTGAGGCAAGGCAAGACCATCCTGTCGTTCGTCCATCCCGCCCAGAATGTCGACTTGCTCGAAATGGCCCGCGTGCGCCAAGTAAATCTGATCGCTATGGACATGGTGCCGCGCATCTCAAGGGCGCAGAAGATGGACGCTCTGTCGTCCATGGCAAATATCGCCGGTTATCGCGCGGTAATCGAGGCTGGCAACAGTTTCTGGCGTTTCTTCACTGGACAGGTGACCGCAGCGGGCAAAGTTGCGCCGGCCAAGGTCTTGGTCATCGGTGCAGGCGTTGCCGGGCTTGCGGCAATCGGGACTTCGACGGCGCTCGGCGCGATCACCTACGCCTTCGACGTTCGTCCCGAGGTCGCCGAGCAGATTGAAAGCATGGGCGCTCAGTTCGTCTTCCTCGATTTTGCCAACGAGCAGTTGGACGGGGCGGCAAGCGGCGGCTATGCGACGCCGTCCTCGCCGGAATTCCTGAACGCCCAGCTGAGCAAGTTCCGCGAGCTTGCCCCACAGATCGACATCGTCATATCAACCGCCCTGATACCGGGGCGTGATGCTCCCAGACTCTGGCTTGCTGATATGGTCGCGGCGATGAAACCCGGCTCGGTAATCGTCGACCTTGCGGCTGAACGCGGTGGAAATTGCGAACTTACCATCGTTGACCAGAAGGTGGTGACTACGAACGGCGTCACGATTATCGGCTACACGGATTTTCCAAGCCGGATGGCGGAGCAGGCCTCGACGCTTTATTCCAACAACATCCGCCACCTGATCACGGATCTGACCCCGAACAGGGATGGCCGCCTCGTCCACAATATGGAGGACGACGTCATCCGCGGCGCCACGGTCACTCATGAGGGTAGACTTACGTATCCCCCGCCGCCGCCAAGAGTTCAGGCCATCGCCGCCCAGAAGCCAAAGGAAAGGTCAAGGGAACTCAGTCCCGAGGAAAAGCGCTCGCAGGAGCTGATTGCCTTCCGAAAGCAGACCAAGGCCCAGGCACTGCTGCTGGCCGGCGGCACTATGCTTCTCGTGCTGGTCGGCGCATTGGCACCAGCCAGCTTCATGGGCCACTTCACCGTTTTTGTCCTCGCCTGTTTCATCGGGTTCCAGGTTATCTGGAACGTTAGCCATTCCCTCCACACGCCGTTGATGGCGGTGACAAATGCTGTATCGGGAATCGTGATCGTCGGCGCGCTTTTGCAGATCGGGTCCAGCAACGGCATCGTCATCGGTCTCGCCGCTGTCTCGATCCTGGTCGCCACAATCAACATTGTCGGCGGCTTTCTCGTGACGCAGCGCATGCTCTCGATGTTCCGGAAGTCCTGATTAGTTGGGGTTACACATATGACTATCGGTGTCATTTCTGCCGCTTATGTCTCGGCGGCGGTGCTCTTCATTTTATCTCTTGGGGGCCTGTCCGGCCAGGAAAGTGCGAAGCGCGCCGTCCGCTACGGCTTCGTTGGCATGGCGATAGCGATTGTTGCGACAATCCTGGGACCGGCCTTCGGCAACTTGTCAGTCACTTTTGCGATGATCGCAGCCGGCGCCGGAGCGGGTTGGCTGGTCGCGAAGAAGGTACAAATGACAGAAATGCCGCAGCTTGTCGCGGCTCTGCATTCCTTCGTCGGCCTGGCGGCCGTGCTGATCGGCTTCAATACACATTTCGAGACAGCGACTATTGCCGCACTAGACGAGGCCGCCAAGGCGCAGCTTTCAGGATTTGCGGCGATTCTCGCAGGCAAGACACCATTGGAAATGGCGATAATGAAAGTCGAGGTTTCCCTTGGTGTCTTCATCGGAGCCATCACCTTTACCGGTTCTGCGATCGCTTTCGGCAAGCTGGCAGGAAAGCTCGACGGCAAGGCGCAGAAACTGCCCGGGGGCCATGTCCTCAACGCCGCTGCAGCAATCCTTTCGTCCGTTTTGCTGGTGGTCTATGTGCAAGGCGCCGATATGTGGGTGCTGGCCGCAATGACGCTTCTCGCCTTCTTTATTGGCTTTCACCTGATCCTGGGTATCGGTGGCGCCGACATGCCCGTCGTCGTCTCCATGTTGAACAGCTATTCGGGCTGGGCTGCGGCTGCGATCGGCTTTACGCTCGGAAACGATCTTCTGATCGTCACCGGCGCATTGGTTGGCTCTTCGGGCGCAATCCTGTCCTACATCATGTGCAAGGCGATGAACCGTCCCTTCGTCTCGGTTATTCTCGGCGGCTTCGGCGCAACGACCGGTTTTGCAGTTGCGATCGAAGGCGAGCAAATCGCCATCGATGCCGACGGCGTCGCCGCAGCACTCAACGATGCCGACAGCGTTGTCATCGTTCCGGGATACGGCATGGCTGTCGCGCAGGCCCAACAGGGTGTTGCGGAATTGACACGCAAGCTGCGCGCGGCGGGAAAAACCGTAAGGTTTGCAATTCATCCCGTCGCCGGCCGCCTCCCGGGTCACATGAACGTGTTGCTTGCTGAAGCCAAGGTTCCCTATGATATCGTCCTCGAAATGGATGAGATCAACGAGGACTTCTCCCAAACCGACGTCGTCATCGTCATCGGTTCAAATGACATCGTCAATCCAGCTGCTCAGGACGATCCGACGTCGCCGATCGCTGGCATGCCTGTGCTGGAAGTCTGGAAGGCTAAACAGGTCTTCGTCTCGAAACGCGGTCGGGGCGCCGGCTACTCTGGCATAGAAAACCCGCTCTTCTATCGCGAAAACACGCGGATGCTGTACGGCGACGCAAGAGAGAGCATGGCGCAGCTGCTGCCGCAGATTGCTTGATTCCCAGACCAACTGGAACGCTGTGTAAAAACTCGCAAACTTCATCCAGGCATTTTCTTTCAAAGATGCCGTCGCTGGGTGCCTAGCGCCGTCATGCGGCAGCGAAGCACGGCAAGTGAAAGATGGCGTCACAGTCTTCGTTCGCCGGCAGTTGCTGCCGCTTGGATACACACGATTCGAACGGCTGGTCTGCCGCCGCCTGCGTCTCTCCGCAATCAAAGGTGCGGCACGTTTCGTGCGGAAGGGCGGCCGTCATTAGCTCAGCCCGGCCAATAGGAGCACCCGGTTTGCGGCGAGGCGGGCTTTTGGCGTGCTCCGCTTTTGGAGGGGGCAATTCCCATCACATTTCCAATGTAATCGTTGACATTGGGATTTTCTCGTGTTGTATACGTTAACATTACAGTTTCTTGACGGGCCGGACAGATGTCCGGTCCTTGGGTTTGATCAGGTGCGGGACGCGTTCCGGGCCATATGGAGGCTTTTGCGGTGAAGAAGTTGAACGTTGCGCTTATCGGGACAGGCTTCATGGGGAAGGCGCACTCGATTGCGACCGCCGTCGTGCCGATCCTGTTCGGTTCTC
This sequence comes from Rhizobium sp. R634, assembly GCF_002211305.1. Taxonomy (GTDB): domain Bacteria; phylum Pseudomonadota; class Alphaproteobacteria; order Rhizobiales; family Rhizobiaceae; genus Rhizobium. The sequence continues at coordinate 944,304 of NZ_LOKW01000001.1, forward strand.
CTGTTGAAATCGAGCGCAAGGTGGTCGTCGACATCGACGAGGAATTGGCGCAGAACGCGGCCAAACAATATGGCTTTACCGAATACGCCACCGACTGGCGCGATGTCGTTTCGCGCCCGGACATCGATATCGTCGACATCTGCACACCCAACAGCACGCATGCGGAGATCGCCATTGCGGCTGCCAAGGCCGGCAAGCACATCATGT
>NZ_LOKW01000002.1 GCF_002211305.1 Rhizobium sp. R634
GGCGCGCCGCCGGCGATCGCCAATGCCTATAAGGACGTCGTCTCGAAGTTCGTCCACGGCCAGATCAAGAGCTCCGACGAAGCCGTCACTCAGCTCGTCCAGGCGATCGACGACGCCCGCTGAGACCGCTGAGACCAGCCGATGAATATGCTTCCCCGCGTCTCTAGCGGGGAAGCTTCAGGCTCCGCAGCGATCATTGCCGAGCCGATCCTGCGGGAAGGGAGATGATATCCATGAGCACAGTTGCCACCACCGATCCGGTTCTGACCCCCGGGCAAGCGACGCCGATCTCGCTGAGAGGCCGGCTGCAGGATGCGCTGCCGAAGATCGTGCTGGCGCCGAGCTTCGTCATCACGCTCGTCTTTGTCTACGGCTTCATCGTCTGGACGGCCTATCTGTCGTTTACCAATTCCAAGACCTTCCCCTCCTATCAGCTGACGGGGGCGCGGGCCTATCAGCGGCTGTGGCGCTGGACCTTCGAGAGCGATCCGCCATCCTCCTGGTACACCTCGATCACCAACATGGCGATCTTCGGCTTCCTCTATGTCGGCATCTGTCTGGCGCTCGGCCTGCTGCTTGCCATCCTGCTCGACCAGAAGATCCGCGGCGAGGGGCTGCTCAGGCCGATCTTCCTCTATCCGATGGCGCTCTCCTTCATCGTCACCGGGGTGGCCTGGAAATGGTTCCTCGACCCCGGCCTCGGGCTCGAACAGACGCTGCATCACTTCGGCTGGACGAGCTTCCACTTCGACTGGATCAAGAACAAGGACTTCGTCATCTATACCGTCGTCATCGCCGGCGTCTGGCAGGCCTCGGGCTTCGTCATGGCGATGTTTCTCGCCGGGCTTCGCGGCATCGACAGCGAGATCATGAAGGCGGCCGAGATCGACGGCGCCTCGACCTTGCAGCTCTATCGCCGCATCATCATCCCGCTCTTGCGCCCGGTCTTTCTCTCCGCCTTCATCGTGCTCGCCCATATGGCGATCAAGTCCTATGACCTGGTGGTGGCGCTGACCTCGGGCGGGCCGGGCGGCTCGGCCTGGCTGCCGTCCAACTTCATGTATGAATACACCTTCAAGCGCAACGAGATGGCCGTCGGCTCGGCCAGCGCCATCATCATGCTGATGACGATCTCGGCGATCATCGTGCCCTATCTCTATTCCGAACTGAAGGAGAAGGGCCGATGAGCATCTCCGCTGCCTCTCCCGCCGCCTCCGGCAATGCAGGACGCGTTATCGGCCGCATCGTCATCTATAGCCTGCTGGTCATCTTCGCCGTCCTCTATCTGATGCCGCTCTTCGTCATGCTCACCACCTCGTTCAAGACGATGGACGAGATCCAGGGCGGCAACATGCTGGCGCTGCCTGAGGCCCCGACCTTCGATCCCTGGATCAAGGCCTGGGGCGAGACCTGCGTCGGGCTGACCTGCGCCGGCATCAAGGGCTACTTCTGGAACTCGATCAAGATGGTGGTGCCGGCGGTGGCCATCTCCACCATCATGGGGGCGCTGAACGGCTATGTCCTAACCAAATGGCGCTTCCCCGGCCATACGCTGGTGTTCGGGCTGATGCTGTTTGCCTGCTTCATCCCGTTCCAGTCGGTGCTGCTGCCGATGGCGACCATCCTCGGCTCGCTCGGCCGCTTCGGCATGATGCTGCAGAACGCCACCGGCTTTACCTTCGGCTTCGGCAATCCGACGGTCAACCTGGTCTTCGTCCATGTCGTCTATGGCCTCGGCTTCACGACGCTGTTCTTCCGCAATTTCTACGAGGCCTTCCCGACCGAGCTGGTGCGGGCCGCCCAGGTCGACGGCGCCAGCTTCTTCCAGATCTTCCGCCGCATCATGCTGCCGAACTCGCTGCCGATCATCGTCGTCACCGTCATCTACCAGTTCACCAACATCTGGAACGACTTCCTGTTTGCCTCGGCCTATGCCGGCACCGGCGATTCCATGCCGATGACGGTGGCACTCAACAATGTCGTCAACACCTCGACCGGGGTGGTCGAATACAATGTCAACATGGCGGCGGCGATGATCGCGGCCGTGCCGACGCTCATCGTCTACATCCTCGCCGGCCGCTACTTCGTGCGTGGCCTGATGGCGGGCGCAGTCAAAGGGTAACCCATGGCTTTCCTCGAAATCTCCGGCCTCAGAAAGCGCTTCGGCGCTGTCGACATCCTCAAGGGCATCGACCTCGAACTCGAAAAGGGCGGCTTCCTGGTGCTGGTCGGCCCATCCGGCTGCGGCAAGTCGACCCTGCTCAACACCATTGCCGGGCTGGAAACGATCACATCAGGCGAGATCCGGATCGACGGGCGCCCGGTCAACGGCCTGCATCCGTCCAAGCGCGACATCGCCATGGTGTTCCAGTCCTATGCGCTCTATCCGAACATGACGGTGGCGGGCAACATCGCCTTCGGCATGGAGATGCGCGGCGTGCCGCCACAGGAGCGCAAGCAGGCGATCGACAAGGTCGCCAAGGTGCTGCAGATCGGCCATCTGCTCGACCGCAAGCCGAGCCAGCTGTCGGGCGGGCAGCGCCAGCGCGTCGCCATGGGCCGGGCGCTGGTGCGCGATCCCAAGCTCTTCCTGTTCGACGAGCCGCTCTCCAACCTCGACGCCAAGCTGCGCGTCGACATGCGCATCGAGATCAAGCGGCTGCATCAGGCGACCGGCAAGACCATCGTCTACGTCACCCACGACCAGATCGAGGCGATGACGCTCGCAACCCGCATCGCCGTCATGAAGGACGGCATCGTCCAGCAGTTCGGAACGCCTGCCGAGATCTACAACAATCCCCCCAACATGTTCGTCGCAGACTTCATGGGATCACCGGCGATGAACTTGCTTGCCGGAACAATTGAAAACGGCGCGGGCGGGCTCACGGTTTCGCTGGAGCGGCCGAATGCCGCGCCGCTCAAGCTTCCCGTCATGGCGGGCAATAACGGCCTCACCTCCTATGCCGGCCGGCAGGTGGTCTTCGGTATCCGGCCGGAAGCGCTGACCGATCTCGACGGCGCCGATCGCAAGGCGCGGTCGCTGACCGAGGGCGATTGCCTGATCGAGGTGATCGAGCCCGCTGGTTCCGACACCTTCGCCGTCACCAAGCTCGGCGGCAAGGAAGTCGTGGCCCGCCTGCGCGCCGATGCCGGCATAGCGCCCGGCCAGAGCGCCCGCCTTGCCTTCAATCTCGACAAGGCGGTGTTCTTCGATCCGGAAAGCCAGCTCAGGATTTCGTGATCGCCGTCAGGCGACAGCCGTCACGTTAAGCGTCACCGGCGCAAAACGCGAGGAGACGGCCTCGACGGTGATTTCGCCGGTAAGTCCCGTCGCCTCCAACCAGAAGCCTGATGTGCCGCCTTGCAACGGCACGTTGACCGGGCCGACGATCTTTGCCGGTCCATGCACCTTCAGCGAAATGCTGTCGTTCATGAACGGCAGGCGCTGGCCGCATTGATCGAGCGCGCGGATGATGACACGGGTGCTATCGCGCTCGCGGGCTTTCAGCGTGCGGCTGTCGGCAACGATTTCCAGCGTCGTCGGCAGGGGATCGGCCGCGAGCGTCAGGCTCGCCACCGCCTGGCCGCCGATATAGCCGGTCAAGGTGCCGTCGATCCATTCGAGGCCCCAGGTGCCGAGTTCGTCTGCGGTGAAGTGCCGGTGGTCGAGCACGATGGGCGGATGCGGCAGGTGCGGATAGTTCTCGCGGTCCGGACCGATGCGCTTGGACAGCGCGCCGTATTGCAGTTCCACCTCGTCGCAATTGGTCAGGATGATCAGCGGCAGCACGCCGCCGATATTGCGTTCCCCGCGCGCCCAGAAGGTCGCCGGCTTCATGACGACCTCTTCGGACGGGTCGCACTGGCTGATATAGGCATAGGCGGCGAATTTCGGCTCGCGGAACATGTCCATGACGCCGTGATAGCAGATGCGGTCGCCGGAGCCGAAATCCTTGTGGGTGTTGTAATCGAACATGCACCAGCCGATGGCACCCGAGATATCGGGGTCGCCATAGGCGGCGTTCAGCACCTCCAGGTGACGGCGCACATGCTCGGCCTGGCGCTGTTCCTGATCGTAGATCTTCGTCGGGTGCATGTGACCGTTGAACTCGGTGATGAGGTACGGCACCTTCTGCGACAGGCCGGTATTTTCCTGCTGGCCGCGCAGCGCCGTGCGCGGGCGATTGGCGCCCGGCAGTTCTTCATTGCCAAGGATGAAATCGTTCATCGTGTAGACGTCTTCGAGCAACTCGCTCTCGGTGATATACCGCACGCCGCCGGTCTGGCGGGTGCTGTCAAGCTCGCGGGCGAGGCGATTGGTCTCGACGTAAAAATCGTGGCTGTCCTGCGATTCGTTGATGCGTACGCCCCAGATGATGATCGAGGGATGGTTCCAGTCGCGCTCGATCATGCGCCGGACGTTCTCGATCGATTCCTTCTGCCAGTCGGCATCGCCGATATGCTGCCAGCCGGGAATTTCCTCGAAGACGAGCAGGCCGATCGCGTCGCAGCGGTCGAGGAACCATTTCGATTGCGGATAATGCGAAGTGCGGACGATGTTGCACTTCAGCACCGACTTCATTATGTCGGCATCGCGCTCCTGGGCGGAACGGCCGGCGGCATAACCGACATAGGGGAAGGACTGATGGCGGTTGAGGCCGCGCAGTTTCAGTGGCTTGCCGTTCAAGCGGAAGCCTTCGGGCGTGAATTCGGCTGTGCGGAAGCCGAAACGGGTGGAGACACGGTCCGAGCCGTGCTCGGTCCTCAGTTCGACGATGACCTCATAAAGCGTCGGATCGGTGATGTCCCAGAGGCTAATGCCGGTGAGGCCGCCGAAGGAAAGCCTGGTGCGCTCGCCGATCGTTTCGGTTGCAGCGGTGGCGATCACCGTGCCGTCCGCCTGCCTCAGCGTGGCGGTGACCGTCGCCGAGAAGCTGCGGCCCTCGGGATTGGCGATATCGACGCGCACGCTCGCCGACTTTTCCGAGGCAAGAACATCCGTGGTTTCGATCTTGAGATTGCGGATCGAGACGGGGTCGGTGACCTTCAGCCAGACGTCGCGATAGATGCCGGCATAAGTGAGATAATCGATGCGGCCGCCGAAGGGCGGAATGGCAGGGTTTTCGCTGCCGTCGATTTTGACGGTCACGAGGTTCTCGCCCTTGATGAGCTTACCGGTCAGGCGGGCCTCGAAGGGAGTGTAGCCGTCCTTGTGGGCGATGATTTCCTCGCCGTTCAGATAGACGACGCTGTCGGCCATGGCGGCGTCGAAGACGAGCGAGACCTCGCGGTCCTCGAATTCCGGCAGCCAGCGCAGCATCTTCTGATAGGTGAAGGCGCGCTGATAGCTAGTCTCGTCGAAATAGTTGAAGGGCAGTTCGACGGCGGTATGCGGCAGGCTGACCATTTTGGCGGCGTCGAAGTTTTCGAGCAGACGCTGGCCGAAACCTTCGTGGAAACTCCAGCCTTCGTTGAAGGAAAGGACGGAACGCATTCAGGCTCTCCCGCTCATGGCATCAGGAGCCGTGCGGCGCGCCTCGGCCCGTGAAAATCGGATCATCGTCTATTCCTCCTTGATGCAATAAGGCGCGGCCGCTTCAGCGCTTCGCGTCAAATCTGATTCATGCGACGCGTTTAGCGTTTTTCAGCGATGCCGTCATCCGCAACCATTTCACATGCGCTGATGAGATGCGTTAGGCGGTCGAGCCCCAGCGGGGCGTGCAGGTGAGCGTGATGCTGTGCGGTCCTTCGATCCCGGCGTCATGGCGCTCGATCAGTTCGACCACAGCATCGATGAAGGCGACGTGGTCGAGGCTCAGCGTGGTGAGATCATTGCAATCCCAGGCTGCCATGGCGATGCCATCCTGGCCGATGATGGCGATATCGCCAGGCGTATTCCGGCCGAGCACGCGGCGCGCCGCATCGCGCGCGCCGATCGCCATCACGTCGTTGCCTGAGATGATGGCGTCGACCTTGTCGCGGTGCAGCAGCAGCACGGCTTCCTTGAAGCCGGAATCATAGGAATAATCGCCGAAGGCCTGTGCTTCGAAGGCGAGGCCGCGCTTGGCGAGCGCCTCGGCGAACCAGCTGCGCCTCAGCTTGTCGATCCAGCTCGAATTGGTGCCGGAGAGATAGGCGAAACGTTTCTTGCCGTCGCGAACGATCTTGTCGATGATCGCGTCGGCGGCGGCTGAGCCGTCGATGCGGATCGAGGAGACGTTTTCGTTTTCGAGCGGCTCGAAGGAGACGATGATCGGCTTCGTCGTGTGGAAGATATCGACGGCGTCCTGCATCGACACCATGTCGGAGAAGATGACGACATGATCCACCTGATAGGTGGAGGCGAGCCGCATCAGCTGCAGCCGGTCGGAATGATCGGCGCAGCAGAGGATGATCGGCAGCAACTGTCTTGCCTGCAGGCGGTGGACGAGAAGCTGCTGTTCCTCGGCCTCGCAAGGATTGCCGATCGCATTGACGACGAGGGCGACGAGCCGCGAGCGCTGATTGTTCAGCGAACGGGCGATGGCGTTCGGCTGATAGCCATATTCGCGGGCGACGGCGAGGATGCGGTCGCGCGTTGCCCTGCCGATGCGCGAATCCGGCGAGAAGGCGCGGGAAATGGTGGCGGAGGAGACGCCGGCGAGCTTGGCCAGTTCCTTCGAAGTGATCCGCCGTTTGTTCGTTCCGCTCATCTTCAGTGCCTGTCAGGCGGCGATCCTGACGGAGGCGCCGCCGGCCGCTGCCGATTCCTTGATTGCATCCCAGAGCCTAGCGAATCTGAGGCCCATTTCAACGGAGCCGGAGTTTTCCATTTTCCCATCGCGAATGGCGAGGAAATTCTTCATCGGGTTGCCGAGAATTTCGGCTTCCTCGCGGGGCTCGGCGGTGCGGCCGACGCTGATCTCACGCCAGCCGCCCCAGGCGTCGATGCGCACGATTGCTTTCGAATAGAAGAAGGTGATGTGGGAGGCGCAGCCGGGCGGGCCGTCGCCGGCGGCCGTCAGCGTCGCCAGCGCGCCGTTCTTCAGCCGGGCGGAGACGGCGGTGGCGATGTCGACGGTCTTGCCGTGATTGGCCATGTAGGCCGAGACGCTGTCGAAATCGGAATTGGCGAGCAGGCAGACGGTGTTCATCATATGGGCGCCGGTATCGAACATGAAGCCGCCGCCTGATATCTCCGGCTGCTGCTTCCAGTGGCCGTCATAGTTGGACGACCAGCTTTCCCAGATCATGCCCGATATGGCGATCAGTTCGCCGAACTCGCCGGCCAGCGCCCGTCTGCTTGTGTCGAGCACGAGCGGCGACAGGCCGCCCTGAAAGGCGGTGACAATGGTGACGCCGCTTTTCTTCTGCGCGGCGATCAGCCGCTCGGCCTCGGTGACCGTCGTCACCATCGGCTTTTCCAGGAAGAGATCGAGGCCGGCCTCGGCGACGGCGGTCGCCTGCTCGGCATGGAAGGCATGCGGCGTCGAGATATAGACGATATCGAGTTCGCTCCTCATGGCAGCGAGCATCGCGCGGTAATCCTCAAAGCTTTTTGGTTCGGGCGCGCCTGCGGCGAGGCAGACGTCGATCAGGCGTTGGCGTGACGCGGCCGTCGTGTCCGCCAGTGCCGCGAATTCGATCTCCGGCATTCTTGCCCAGCTCTCGGCGTATTCCGCCGCCTTCAATCCTGCGCCGATGACGCCGAGGCGCAATTTCTGAGTCATGAAACTCCTCCCTCAATCATGTGTGCACACGATTACACAGATGCAATTCCATAGGCAAGTCGTGAATAATTACAATATATCAAATGATTAGGTTTTAGGTTCGAATCTTTTCAAAATCTGCCTTGCCAGTGATTGGAATGCGTGTACATTTTCGCCGGCGGTGCTGGAGGGCGCCGTATCTCTAAAAGAGGGAGGACTTTCGTTGAGGAAGACGGTTCTTGGTGGCCTGTGCGCCATTCTGCTGAGCGCGGTTTCGACGCTGGCGCAGGCTGAGACAATCCGAATAGCCAATCATGGCCAGGCTGGCATCGACGCGATGAAATCGACGGTCGAGCGGATCGAAAAGAAATACGGCGTGACCGTCGAGGTCGTCGAATATCCGGCGCCCGACAAGGACTATCTGACCAAGCTGCTGACCGAGCTCGGCGCCGGCAATGCGCCCGACCTGTTCTCCATTCCGACGACGGCTGCCGTCGCCGACATGGTGGAAGCGGGCTACCTCGCGCCGATCACCGAGCAGTTCAAGGCCTGGGACGGTTACGCCAATCTTTATGACGTCGCCAAGCAGCTTGCCGTCAGCCCGGATGGCGAGACCTATGTGATGCCGTTCATGCTCGGCATCCAGGAAATCTATTACCGCAAGGACGTTCTCGAAAAGGCCGGCATCTCGACCGAACAGCCGAAGACCTGGCAGGAGCTTCTCGACCGCGCGGCTGAGATCAAACAGAAGACCGGCGCCTACGGCCTGCTCTTCCCGGCCGGCGTTTCCTGGGGCAGCGGCGCTTTCGACGAAGGCTTCCAGCACCTGCTCGTCGGTTCCAAGACGCCGCAGCTGGTCGATGCCGACGGTAAGCTCGATCTCAACGGCGAAGGCATCAAGGATGTCTTCAACGTTTACAAGGAGCTGATCGACAAGGATCTGATGCCGACGCAGCCGCTGCTCGGGCCTGAGCCCTGGGTCGTGCCGAAGTACCAGATGTTCCCGGCCGGTAAGCTTGCGGCGACCACATGCGGCTCCTGGTGCTACATTTTCGACTGGGGTCGCGAAAGCAAGAATCCGATTCCCGAGGTGACGAAGGTGGTCGGCACTTGGACGGTTCCCGGCCAGAGCAGCGGCCAATATGTGCTCGCCAATCTGGCGGCGCCGTGGGCAGTCAATGCCAAGTCGGCCAATACGGAGCTTGCGATCAAGGCGCTGATGGAGATTGGCTCCATCGAGACCCAGGTCTCCTACGCGGCCCGCATCGGCAATATCCCGGCAAGCAAGGATGCGGCCGGGAATGCCGAGTTCCAGAAGCTGACGGAACTCGTTCCGATCCATGCGGCTGCCGAAAACGGTGTGTTCCTGAAGCAGGCTTCCGGCTTCGGCACGGTCTCGGAAGGTGTGGCGCGGGCGACCGAAGCGCTGCTGCGCAAGGAAACCGATGCCGCCGGCGCCCAGAAGATCCTTGTCGACTACGTCAAGGAAACGCTCGGCGACGACATGGTCAAGTAAACGTCCGTTTCTTGCCTTTGCCGGGGCGCGGCGTCGATCGCCGCGTTCCGGTTCATTCGATCAGTTGTGAGCTTCCATGGCCCGAAACTCTCATGAAAAGCGTGCCGAACGGCAGTGGCTGTTGATCCTGCTGCCTTCGCTGGTGCTGCTTCTGGCCTTCGTCATCTACCCGGCCATCTATTCCATCTATCTGAGCTTCACCAACGAGGCCCTGACCGGGGCGGCGGCACTGCGGCCGCGCTTCGTGGGCTTTCGGAATTACGCGCGGCTCTTCAACGATGCGAAATTCTGGAACGCGCTCTTCGTCACCTTCGTCTTCGTCATCGGTTCGGCGGTGATCGGCCAGTTCGTGCTCGGCCTCGTTTCGGCAATGGCGCTGCGCCGGCCGATCCGTTTCCGCAGGATCTTTTCGTCGATCATCCTGCTGCCGAACGCCGCCCCCGAAGTCGTCGCCGGTTTCATGTGGATCTCGATGCTGGCCGGCGGCGAGAATGCCACGCTCAGCCGTATCGTCAGCTTTTTCGGCGTCACGCCGGCCGATTGGCTGCAGGTCTTCCCGCTGGCGATGATCATCATCGTCAACACCTGGCGCGGCATCGCCACCGCGATGATCCTGCTGACCGCCGGCCTCAGCACCATTCCGGCGGAAATCTACGAGGCCGCGCGCATGGACGGCGCGACGCCGTCGCAGATGTTCCGCCGTATCACCCTGCCGCTGATGATGCCGACGATTCTGCTCTACATGCTGATCTCGGCCGTCTCGACCATCGCCGTCTTCGGCCTCGTCTATGCGCTGACGCGCGGTGGACCGGGCGGAGCGACCGAAGTCGTCAGCATCTATATCTACAACCAGTCCTTTACGGCGTTTCAGCTCGGATATGGCGCGGCCGTCGCCGTCGTCGCCCTCATCATCTCGCTGATATTGGGCATCGCCTATGTCCGGGCCATGAAGGTGGAGGTCTGACATGGCCGTCGTTTCCCCGAGCGAGACCGCGAACAAGGGCCGTTCCGACCTCATCGCCTATGCGACGCTGTCGCTGATCTCGATCTTCTGCGCCGTGCCTTTCTTCTGGGTGCTGCTCGCCTCCTTCGACGGCAATGCGCAGCTCTTCCTGCATTGGCCGCAGCAGTGGACCTTCGCCAATTATGTCAGGGTCTTCACCAAGGAGGACGGGGCGAAATGGCTGTTCAATTCGCTCTTCGTGGTCGGCAGCGCCACGCTGCTGGTCATGGTGCTTGCAGGCCTCGGCGGTTATGCGCTGTCGCGCACGCGGGCCTGGTGGAAGCTGCCCTTCCTCTATGCCATCCTGCTCATCCGCGTGCTGCCGCCGACGGCCCTCGTCGTGCCGCTCTACAAGTTCCTGCTGACGCTGAACAATGCCGAAGCGGCGGTGCTGAGGCCGATCTTCGGCAGCTATGCGCGTGACATCATGCGCTGGACCGGCTTCATCGACGGTTATCTCGGACTGGTCCTGGTGCTCGCGACGATGCAATTGCCGCTGGCGCTCTGGATCATGAAGACCTTCTTCGACGGGCTGCCGAGGGATTACGAAGAGGCGGCGTTGATGGACGGAGCAACGCTGATCCAGCGCATCCGCCGGGTCCTGATCCCGCTGGCGCTGCCGGGGCTTGCCGCCGCCGGGCTGTTTGCCTTCATGTCGGCCTGGGGCGATTTCCTGCTGCCGCTGATCTTTCTCTCGTCGCCGGAGCTGCAGACGCTGCCGCTCGGTCTCTTCCGCGCCTTCCTGCGCATCAACGAGATCGATTACGGTCTGCTGACTGCACTCGCCTTCATCTATCTGCTGCCCGCCGTCGTCGCCTTCGGCTTTGCGCGGCGCTTCCTCGTCCAGACGTTCTCGGGCGGTGTGAAGGGCTGAGCTCAAGAAAGAGAAACGGATGATCACTCTCAGAAACGTTCGCAAGTTCTACGGCGCGCTCGAGGTCATCAAGGGTGTCGACATCACCGTTGAGGACGGGGAATTCGCCGTCTTCGTCGGCCCGTCCGGATGCGGCAAGTCGACCCTTCTGCGCATGATCGCCGGCCTCGAGGGTATCGATGAAGGCGACCTCATCCTCAACGGCAAGCGCATCAACGACGTGCCGCCCGACAAGCGCGGTATCGCCATGGTGTTCCAGTCCTATGCGCTCTATCCGCATATGACGGTCTCGGAAAATATCGGTTTCTCGCTCAGCCTGAAGAAGGTGCCTGAAGCGGAAATCCGCAAGCAGGTGGAAGCTGTCGCCGAGATCCTGCAGCTGACCGACTACCTCGATCGGAAGCCCGCGGCCCTTTCCGGCGGCCAGCGCCAGCGGGTGGCGATCGGCCGCGCCATCATCAAGAAGCCGTCGCTGATCCTGTTCGACGAACCGCTGTCGAACCTCGATTCAGCACTCCGGGTGCAGATGCGCGCCGAGCTGCAGCGCCTGCACCGCGAGCTGAAGGCGACCGTCGTCTACGTCACTCACGACCAGGTGGAAGCAATGACGATGGCCGACCGTATCGTCGTGCTGAACAAGGGTGTCGTCGCCCAGCAGGGCGCGCCGATGGAGCTCTATCATCAGCCGGACAACGAGTTCGTGGCGACCTTCATCGGTTCGCCGAAGATGAATGTGCTGCCGATGACGGCGACACGCCGGGATGCCGGCACTGTCCGTCTGGAAAGCCCGCTCGGCCTTGCCATCGATCTTCCGGATGGGAACGGCGCTGTGCCGCAGGGCGAGGCGAAGCTCGGCATCCGCCCGGAGCATCTGAAGCTCGCGTCGGAGGGGCAGGGCGATTTTTCCGCCGAGGTGGTCATTGTCGAGCGGCTCGGCGTCGAGACCTATCTGACGGTCGGCTCGCAGCAGCAGCCGATCGTCGTGCGCGCCGAGGGTGACATGACCATCCGTCCGGGCGACCGCGTGTCGCTGACGGCCGAGCGGGCCGCCTGCCATCTGTTCGATTCCGCCGGCCGGGTGATCCGTCCGGCTCAAGCCTGAAACATCGACGCCAAAACATTGAGGACTGGCATGACAATCAAGGTCACGATCTGGAACGAGGGACGCCACGAGCAGGTTCACAAAGAGGTCCAGGATATCTATCCGGATCGTATCGACGGCGCGATCGCCGCGGGTATCGCCCATCCGGATTTCGAAATCCGCCGCGGCACGCTGGATGATCCGGACGAAGGGCTGCCGGACTCCGTGCTCAACGATACCGACGTGCTGCTCTGGTGGGGGCATATGGCGCATGAGGAGGTCAGCGACGGGCTGATCGATCGCGTCCAGCAGCGCGTGCTGAAGGGCATGGGCCTGCTGGTGCTGCATTCCGGCCACCACTCCAAGCTCTTCCGCCGGCTGATGGGCACGAATGCCAATCTTTCCTGGCGCGAGACGCCGGATGGCGACCTGGAGCGCGTCTGGGTGGTCAATCCCTCCCATCCGATCGCCGAGGGCCTGCCGCCCTATTTCGAGGTCAATGCCTCGGAAATGTACGGCGAACCTTTCGACATCCCCCAGCCGGACGAGCTGGTGTTCATCTCATGGTATTCCGGCGGGGAGGTGTTCCGCAGCGGATGCACGTTCCAGCGTGGCCGTGGGCGCATCTTCTTCTTCAGCCCCGGTCACGAGACCTATCCGATCTATCACGACAAGATCGTGCATAAGGTCATTTCCAACGGCATTCGCTGGGCGCGGCAGAAACACACGGATGGCCGCATCCTGGAGAACTGGCACCGCGCCGAGCCGCTGCACGGCAGGCCAGTCGCAGTGAAGGCCTGAAGCAGCGCGCATTTCGGCGGCGCGCCGATCCTTACGGATATTGCGCGCCGTTCGTCTTGGTATAGATCGAATAGACAGAGCGTGTCGCGGTAATGAAAAGCCGGTTCTTCTTGGGGCCGCCGAAGGTGAGATTGGACACCGTCTGCGGCACTCTGATCTTTCCGAGCAGGGTTCCATCCGGCGAAAAGCAGTGCACACCGTCGGATGCGCTTGTCCAAAGATTGTCGCTGACATCGAAGCGGAAACCGTCCGGGTTGCCGACGTCGAGGCTGCAGAAATAGCGGCCATTCGCGAGCCTTCTGCCATCGACGACGTCGAAAACTCTTATATGGCGCGGCACTTCATGCTTGGCCGAGCCGGAATCGGCAATATAGAGCTTCGTCTCGTCGGGCGAGAAGGCGAGGCCGTTCGGCTGGATGAAATCCTCGACGACGGCTTCGATCGCGCCGCTTGCAGGGTCGATGCGGTAGACGTTGCGGGTCGGCTGCTCGGGCTCGGCCTTGTGACCCTCATAATCGGACAGGATGCCGTAGGTGGGATCGGTAAACCAGATCCCACCGTCGGAATGCACGACGACGTCGTTCGGCGAGTTCAGCCGCTTGCCCTTGTAGCTGTCGGCGAGAACGGTGATGGCGCCATCCGCTCGGTGCGGGTGACGCGGCGGCCGCCATGTTCGCAGGAGACGAGCCGGCCCTGCCGGTCGCGGGTGTTGCCGTTGACGTAGTTGGAGGGCGAGCGGAAGACCGAGACCGTTCCATCCGGCGTCCAGCGCATGATGCGCTCGTTCGGAATGTCGCTCCAGAGCAGGCAGTTCAGGTCGGAAAACCAGACCGGGCCTTCGGTCCAGCGGCAGCCGGAATAGAGTTCCTCGAGGGCTGCGCTGCCGATGACCAGAGCGCCGAAGCGCTCGTCGCGGATGTCGTAAAGCGGATTATCGGCCACGCCGGTTTCCTCCCTGAATGCTGCTGACCTTTTCCTAGCGGCAAATACCGGCAGGTGCCAGAGCCCGGCGGGGGAAATGCCGGGCTCAGTTTCTTAGAGAGCGGCGGCCGGATGCGGCGAGCCGTCATAAGCACCCCAGATCGACTGGTCGAAGCAGATGACCGAGCCGGTCATAAGGCCGGATTCGGCCGATGAGAGGTAAGCGCAGGCGCGCGCCACCTCATGCGGATCGACGAGACGGCCGAAGGGCTGGCCGGCGGCCGCCTTCTCCAGCCAGTCGGCGGGTGCGTCGTGATATTCGCGCTGGATCCGGTCCTCGCCTTCCGAGGCCATCCAGCCGATGTTGAGGCCATTGACGCGGATGCGGTTGCGCAGCAGCGCATAGGCCGTGTTCTTCGTCAGCGTTTCCAGCGCTCCCTTGGAGGCACAGTAGGCGGCGATGAAGGGTTGGCCAGCCTTGGCCGACATGGAGCCGATGTTGACGATCGTTCCCTCGGTCTTCTCCCGGCGCATGATATTCACCGTTTCCTGCATCAGGAAGAACGGCGCCCGCACGTTGACGGCGAACATCGCGTCGAAGAGTTCCGGGCTGGTGTCGAGGATGGTGCCGCGATCGGTGATGGCGGCGGCATTGACGAGTGCATCGACACGGCCGAAGGCCTCATCGCAGGCATGCACGACATTCCTGCAGTCTGCGACCTTGCCGAGGTCGGCCTTGACGTAGACGACCCGCGCGCCGGTGGCGGCGGAAATCTCGGTGGCCTTCGCCTTGCCCTTGGCTTCGTTGCGCCCGCAGATGACGATGCCTTCCGCACCGCGTTCGGCGAAAAGACGGGCAATGGCGGCGCCCAGCCCTTGCGTGCCGCCGGTGACGATGGCGATCTTGCCGTCGAGGCGGCCGTGGTCTGTGCTCATGTGGTTCCTCCTTGGTGATATGTAAATGGCCTCCCGCGTGCGGGAGGAGGCTATGGCAGTGCGGGTGGCCCCTCATCGGCCCTACGGGCACCTTGACCTGGGTCAAGACCGGTGGCTCGACCCAGGTAAAGGTGCCGGCAGGCGGATGAGGGGGCTCCAGTCTCCAAGTTTAGCTCAACTTCTTCCTCGCCTGCTCGGCAAGCGCTGCCGTAAAGGCTTCGTCGCTCCAGCCTTCCCGCAGCGCTTCATGCATCAGTTGTGCCTGCGTCTTCGGCGCCAGCCCACCGAGCGGCGGGTCGCGGTCGAGATTGGTGGGGAAGGAGTAGCCTTCGGCGCAGGCGGCAACGGCATTGGCGATTTCACCGGCCGACAGCTTGCCCCGCAGTGTTTTCAATGCGGGAAAGAGCCTGGCGCTCATCCTTTCGCGGTTGACGGTTTCCATTGCGCGGCCGAAAGCGGAGGAGACCTGCAGGAGGTTGGCGACGCGCTTGATGTCGGCCGAGCGGTTGGTGCCGGCGGCGTGGAAGAGTGCCGGATTGAAAAAGACGACGTCGCCTTTTTCGAGCGGCAACTGCACATGATTGGCTTCGAAATAATCCCGGAACTCCTGGCGCTTCAGCGCGAGATAACCCGGCACATAGGTCTGGCTGTGCGGCAGGAAGAGCGTCGGGCCGCTTTCGAGCGGCATGTCGCAATGGGCGACCGCGCCCTGCAGCGTCAATACCGGCGAGAGCCGGTGCACATGTGCCGGAAACTGCTCGATCACCTCCGACGACTGGAAGCCGAGATGGTAGTCGCGATGCGCCGACTGCGCCGCGCCGCCCGGATTGACGCGATTGACCTGCGCCGTCATCTGGTAGCTCGGGCCGAGCCAGGCTTGGCTTGCGAGCGCCACGATGGCGTTGCCGTAATATTCGGCGAAATTTTCAGGATCGGCGAGGCAATGCTTCTCCAGGGAATTCCAGATACGGTCGTTCGCGCCCGGCTTGGCGAAGTGATCGCCGCCGCCGGTCGACGTGCGGTGCTGCTCCTCGATGATCGCATCGAAGATGGCGCTGGCGCGGTCGATGATGCCGGTGTCCTCGTAAGCACGCTTGAACACCACGACGCCGGGACCTTCGCCGAAGGCCTCGCAGATCTCAGCCAGTACGGCGCGCCGGCCTTCCGGCGCTGAGGCGGCTTCCATCACCTTGCGGCTGTCGTAGATCAGGACATTCCGTTCCACTTCCGAGGCAGTCGGATAATCGGCAAGCACAGTCGTTTTCTCCGCAAGTCTGCGAAAATCATCGAGATTGCAGGCGTCTTCGCTCAGCCAGACGCGGTCGGCGCGCAATTTCTGCTGATTGTCCGTTTTCATCAGGTGCTCCTCCCTGTTTCCGATGGAGGCACTATACGCCGCACTGTCCGGTGATATAGATCAGGAATCCATCAAAAAATCATCAGGATGGCCTGTGGCCCATAGCTTTCTCGTCAAGGATATCGCCTTTCAGGCGGGATTGAGCACCGCGACCGTCGACCGGGTGCTGAACGGCCGGCCGGGTGTGCGCCAGCAAACGGAAATGCGGGTGAGGGCGGCGATCGCAGAGCTGGAGAAACAGCAGGCAGGCGCAATAAGCAGCGGCCGCACGCTGGCGATCGATATCGTCATGGAGACGCCGCAGCGTTTCAGCGACACGGTACGCGCCGCCTTCGAAGCCGAGATGGCCGCCTTTCTGCCCGGCGTCTTTCGCTGCCGGTTCCATTTCGCCGAGGTGATGAAGCCTGCCGAGCTGGTGCAGCTTCTCGATCGCATCCGGCTGCGCGGCACGCATGGTATCGTGCTCAAGGCGCCCGACGTTGCGGAAGTGGCGGCCGCCGTTGCCCGGGCGGATGCGGCCGGGATTCCCGTGGTGACGCTGGTGACCGATCTTCCGAATTCGTCGCGCATCGCCTATGCCGGCGCGGACAACCGCGCGGCTGGAGAAACCGCTGCCTATCTCATCGGCGAGGTGCTCGGGAACCACGGCGGCAAGGTGCTGGTGACGCTGTCGAGCGGGCGGTTCCGCGGCGAGGAGGAGCGCGAAATCGGCTTTCGCCGGGTCATCCGCGCCCATTATGCCGGGATCGGTATCACCGAAATCAGCGAGGGACACGGCACCGATGCCGCGACGGGAACGCTTGCGGCGGCAGCGCTTGCGGCTGATCCCGATATCAACGCCGTCTATTCGATCGGTGGCGGCAACCGGGCGGTGCTGGCCGCCTTCGATGCCGCCGACCGTCTGGTCCGCGTCTTCGTCGCCCATGACCTCGATGCCGACAACCGGGCGCTGCTTGCGGCGCGCCGCATCGGTTTCGTGCTGCATCACGATCTCAGGACCGATGCGCGCTCGGCCTTCAGGGCGATCATGGGCCGGGCGACGTCACCGGGGCGGGCGGTTCCGGCCTCGCTTTCATCGGTCGAAGTCGTCACGCCCTACAATATGCCCGCCGGCGGTTGAGGCGTCGGCGTTCCTTCCGCAGTGATTTTCGGCTACAGCTTGGGCAGAACAAAGGTGAGCGGCATGGATTACAGCGACGTCAGCACGATTGCGGCCTGGATTACCGAGCAAGGCCTAAAGGGCGTTTCGGAAGCCGAACTCATGACCGGCTTCTGCGCGGCCTGCCGAAACGCCGGGCTGCCGCTCGACCGCGGTCTGGCGCTGATGGATACGCTGCACCCCGTGCATGAGGGCCGCGCCTTCCGCTGGGACAGCGTCGAGGAGATCGAAACCGAATTCGAATATGGTCCGACGAGCTCCGGCGAAGCGGCGGCAAACTGGCAGCGCTCGGCCTTCTACCATCTTTGGTCCGGCAATGAGCGGGAGGTGCGCCGGCGCCTGGGCTTCGGCGATCCGACCGATTTCAGCATGCTCGACAAGATCGCCGAAGCCGGCCACACGGATTTCGTGGCGATGATGCATCGCTTCAACGAAGCCGGCACGATCGGCGAGATGGATTGCTTCTTCTCGCATTTCGCCACCAGGCACCCTCAGGGCTTTTCCGATCACGATCTCGCCATCCTGCGCAAGCTGGTGCCGGTTCTTGGATTGGCGATCAAGTGCATCGCGCTCGGGCGCATCGCCCGCACCATTGCGGAAGTCTATCTCGGCGAAGATGCGGCGCGTCAGGTGATGGAAGGCAAGATCAGCCGCGGCAAATCCGAGCGGATTTCAGCTGCACTCTGGTTTTCGGATCTGCTGAACTACACCAAGATCTCCGACCGCGTGCCGCCGGAGGAAATCATCCCGCTGCTCAACGATTACAGCGAGGTGGCGATCTCGGCGATCCATGAGGCGGGCGGCAACGTGCTGAAGCTGATCGGCGACGGCGTGCTCGCGATTTTCAAGGGCGAGGTGCCGGCCGAGACCTGCCGTGCGGCGCTCAGCGCCGAATCGCTGCTGCGGGAAAAGCTCGTCACGCTGAATGCCGCGCGCGCGGCTGACGGCAGACCGACGACGGATGTCTATATCGGCCTGCATATCGGCGATGTCTTCTACGGCAATATCGGCAGCCAGGACCGGCTGGATTTCACGGTCATCGGCCCGGCCGTCAACGAGGTCAGCCGGATTGCTTCGATGTGCCGCTCGGTCGATCTCAACCTGTTGATCTCCTCCGATTTCGCCGCGGCCATCCCGGAGGACGAGCGCACCGCGCTCGCCTGCGTCGGGCGTTATGCGCTGCGCGGCGTGCAGCGCGCGCAGGAACTCTACACCTTGGAGAGCGCACGGCTGGGCGACTGACCGTCTGGCGTGCGGGCTCTACCGCAGCAAGCCCTGGCCGCCGTCGATCCAGATCGGAGTGCCGGTAATGTGCCGGGCCCGTTCGGAGGCGAGGAAGAGGATGGTTTCGGCGACATCCTCGCTTTTGCCCGCCTTGCCGCCTGCGATCGGGATATCGCCTGCCGGCCAGATGACGGGAACCTCGGTTTCCTCACGGCCACGGCTGGCGGTATTGGCGCTGATATTGGTTTCGATCTCGCCGGGGCAGACGGCATTGACGCGGATGCCGTGCCGGCCGAGTTCCAGAGCGAGCTGCTGGACCATGGCGACCTGGCCGGCCTTGGTGGCCGTGTAGGCGGTCGCGCCCGGGGTGGTGAAGGTGCGAGTGCCGTTGATCGAGGAGACGACGATAATCGAGCCGCCGCGACGCTTCAAATGCGGAACCGTCAGATGCAGGGTCAGATAGGTGCCGCGCAGATTGACGGCGATCGTCTTATCCCACTCGTCCGGCTGCAGATCGTCAATCGGAGCCCAGACGCCGTTGATCCCGGCATTGGCGACGACAATGTCGAGGCCGCCGAAGCTATCCGCAAGCTTTTGCACCGCCGCGCGCATCTGAGCTTCGTCGCTGGTGTCGGCCGTCAGCGCGATCGCCTCGCCACCGGCCGCCTTGATCTCGGCGCAGGTGTTTTCGACCTCGTCCGCCGTGCGGCTCAAAGCTGCGACCCTTGCTCCCTCGGCAGCAAGCCTTAACGCGGCTGCCTTGCCGATGCCGGAACCGGCGCCCGTCACCAATGCGGTCTTTCCCTTCAGCTCCATGGACGGCCCTCCTTGACGTTCTGCCCTATGCCAATGTCCGGCGCGGCAGTTGGTTCCGGATGAGGGCGGGCCGTCGCGCTTATCTCAGAAGCGTCGGCTTCAAGGCCCATTTCTCCGGCCCATGGACGGCGGCAAAGAGCAGGCCGGCGAGGAAGGTGAAGTGATCGACGAAGAAGCCGAATTCCGCCTGGTTCTGCTGCCAAAGGGACGGTCCGTGGAAAGCAAAAGCGAGGAAGATCACGTAGACGCCTGCGAGCAGGCTCGCTTCGCTGAAGAAGGCGCCCGATATAAAGGCGAGCGCCAGGGCGATTTCAAAGAAGGCCGCGACCCAGGTCAGGAACGTCGCCATCGGAAAACCGGCAGCGGCGATGTAGCCCGATGTCGCGCCGATATCGGCGAACTTGAAGCCGGCGGCCATGAAGAAGATGAAGCTGAAAATGATGCGGGCTGCGATGATTGCGATTGCTCTGGCCATGGAAACCTCCTCTTGGGCTTCCATTATGACGGATGAGCCGCCTGATTTCCGACATGGCGAATGAAAAAGGGCCGCTTGCGCGACCCTTTCCCTTTTACCATTCGGCAAAGCTGCCATCGGCATGGCGCCAGACGGGATTGCGCCAGCGATGTCCCTCCCTGGCGCGCTCGATGACATAGGCCTCGTCGACCTCGATGCCGAGGCCCGGCCCCTGCGGGATCGAGACGAAACCGTCGGCATAGTGGAACACCTCCTTGTTGGAGACATAGTCGAGGATGTCGTTGCCGGTGTTGTAATGGATGCCGAGACTCTGCTCCTGGATGAAGGCATTGTAGCTGACGGCATCGACCTGCAGGCAGGCCGCAAGCGCGATCGGGCCGAGCGGGCAATGCGGCGCCAGCGCCACGTCATAGGCTTCGGCCATGGCTGCGATCTTGCGGCATTCGGTGATGCCGCCGGCATGCGAAAGGTCCGGCTGAATGATGTCGACATAGCCGTCCGAAAGCACCTGCTTGAAATCCCAGCGGGAATAAAGGCGTTCGCCGAGTGCGATCGGCGTAGAGGTGTGGTTGACGATATCGCGCAGGGCCTCCTTATTCTCCGAAAGAACCGGCTCCTCGATGAACATCAGCTTGTAGGGCTCAAGCTCCTTGGCGAGAACCTTGGCCATCGGCTTGTGGACGCGGCCGTGGAAATCGACGCCGATGCCGATATGCGGGCCGATCGCCTCGCGGATGATGGCGATGGTCTCGACCGCCTTCTCGACTTTCTCGTTGGTGTCGACGATCTGCATTTCCTCGCAGCCGTTGAGCTTGATCGCCTTGAAGCCGCGCGCGACCACCTCCCTGGCATTGTTGGCGACATCGGCGGGACGGTCGCCGCCGATCCAGGAATAGACCTTGATGCGGTCGCGCAACTGGCCGCCGAGCAGCGAATGGATCGGCTGGCCAAGGGCCTTGCCCTTGATGTCCCAAAGCGCCTGGTCGATGCCGGAGATCGCGCTCATATGGACGGCGCCGCCGCGATAGAAGCCGCCGCGATACATCACCGTCCAATGGTCCTCGATCAGGAAGGGGTCCTTGCCGATCAGGTAGTCTTCCAGTTCGTGAACCGCGGCCTGGACGGTCAGCGCGCGGCCTTCGACGACCGGTTCTCCCCAGCCGACGATGCCTTCATCGGTCTCGACCTTCAGGAACAGCCAGCGCGGCGGAACGATATAGGTGGTGAGTTTGGTGATCTTCATCGCGGTTCTTCAGCTCTTCCTGGGGTTGCGACTGGCGGCATTTCCGCAGAGGTGGTGGGATCGATTATTTCGTTCTGCCGATTGCCTTCTCGGCAGCGGCAAGGTCGCGCACCGCAAGATCGAGCATGCGGTTGGCGCATTCGCGGGCGCCGGCCTTGTCACGCATGCGCAGGGCCTCGACTAGTTGGCCGTGAACGAGCACCGCATCCTCCCGGTTTTCGACAGCGATGTTGGAGGCATGCAACGCATATTGCAGCGCCGCATGGATGGCGCTCGACAGGCGGCGGAACACCTGGTTATGGCTGGCGGTGAGCAACACCGTATGAAACATCACGTCGGCATCGGTGAAGCTTTCCGGTTCGCCGGCGCTGTCGCGCATCTGCCGCCAAGCCTTGTCGAGATCGGCGATCTCCTGGGCGCTGGCGCGTTCGGCGGCATATTCGGCGGCTGCCGGTTCTATGGTGCGCCTGGCCTCGAGGATGCAGCCAAGAAGGTCGAAGTCTTTGATGTAAGGCCCCATCCACTCGAGCACTTCAGCATCGAGGATATTCCACTCATCCCTGTCGCAGACGGTCGTCCCGACCCTTGGCTTGCCGCGGACAAGACCCTTGGATTCCAACACCTTCAAAGATTCGCGAATGACGGTGCGGCTGACGCCGTAAAGTTCGCAGAGGTCATTCTCACGGGGTAGCGGCGAGCCTGAGGGATAGCGGTCCGCACAGATATCCTGAGCGATCGCCACTGTCACGTTGCGGCGTACGCGCGGCCGGCGTTCGCTGCTGCTGGAGCTTTTTTCCGCTCGGCTTTGTCCCTCAGATTCCAACTTCACCTCTCCGCAACCCTCCCCGGGAACAAACCGAACCTCATTATCCGAATTCCATCGGCTTTGCGACGGGCCCTCCCGGCTCCTATCGCTATCCTATTATTCTAATCATCATACATTGGCAATTGACTGGTATGATGATTTAACATAATTCATGACACACTGCCGAGGAGGCAGTTGCTCGATTTCAGAGTTTAGGGAGAGAGACATGCGCTTGTTCAAAGCAGCTATTGTGGCTGGCACTTTCGCCATTCTGACAGCCGGCTCGGCATTTTCCGCGGACGTCAAAATAGGCTTCATCGTCAAGCAGCCCGAGGAGCCGTGGTTCCAGGACGAATGGAAATTTGCCGATCAGGCCGCCAAGGAAAAAGGCTTCACAGTCGTCAAGATCGGTGCGGAAGACGGCGAGAAGGTTCAGTCGGCGATCGACAATCTCGGCGCCCAGGGTGCGCAGGGCTTCATCATCTGCACGCCCGACGTCAAGCTCGGGCCCGGCATCGTCGCCAAGGCCGAAGCCAACCAGCTGAAGCTGATGACGGTCGACGACCGCCTCGTCAGCGCCGACGGCAAGCCGCTGGAAGACGTGGCGCATATGGGCATCTCGGCGACCAAGATCGGCGAGACGGTCGGCCAGGCCATCGTCGACGAAATCAAGAAGCGCGGCTGGGACATGAAGAATGTCGGCGCGATCCGGGTCTCCTACGACCAGCTGCCGACTGCCGTCGATCGCGTCGAGGGCGCTATTTCCGTGCTGAAGGCCGCAGGCTTCCCGGCCGAAAACATCTATGACGCGCCGCAGGCGAAGACCGATACGGAAGCGGCGCTGAATGCCGCGACCACGGTTCTCAACAAGCATGCCGACGTCAAATACTGGGTCGCCTTCGGCCTCAACGACGAAGCCGTTCTCGGCGCCGTCCGCGCGTCCGAATCGGTCGGCATCCCGGCGGCCAACGTCATCGGCGTCGGTATCGGCGGTGCGGAGTCGGCGATCAACGAATTCAAGAAGCCGGCCGCGACGGGCTTCTTCGGCACGGTCATCATCTCGCCGAAGCGTCACGGCTATGAAACGGCGCTCAACATGTATGAGTGGATCGCCAACGGCAAGGAGCCGGAAAAGCTGACGCTGACGTCCGGTTCGCTGGCGCTGCGCGGCGATTACGAGAAGGTCCGCAAGGACCTCGGCATCGAGTAATCATTCCCGAATGATGCATCTCCGGCGGCCGCTTACGCGTGCCGCCGGAACTTTCGCGGCGGAGTGATGATGGCTTTCCTCGAATTCAAACACATTTCCAAGGGCTATCCCGGCGTACAGGCGCTGTCCGACGTCTCCTTCACCGTCGAGAAAGGCGCCGTCCACGGCCTGATGGGTGAGAACGGCGCCGGCAAATCGACGCTGATCCGTGTGCTTTCCGGCGACCAGGCCGCGGACGCCGGCAGCATTCTCATCGACGGCGAAGAGCAGAAATACGGATCCGTTCGCGACGCTTTCCACGCCGGCGTCATCGTCATCCACCAGGAACTGCAGCTCGTTCCGGAGCTGACGGTGGCCGAAAATCTCTGGCTTGGCCGCTTTCCCGCCAAGGGCGGCGTGATCAATGCGAAGACCCTCATCGAGACGGTCCGCTCGAAGCTCGAAGAGATCGGCATCGACGTCGAGCCGTCGGCCAAAGTCTCCTCGCTTTCGATCGGCGCCCGGCAGATGGTGGAGATCGCCAAGGCCGTCATGCTCGACGCCAGGGTCATCGCGCTCGACGAGCCGACGTCCTCGCTTTCCTCGCGCGAAAGCGAAATCCTGTTTTCACTCATCGATAAGCTGAAGGCGAAGGGCACGGTCATTCTCTACGTCTCGCATCGTCTCGACGAGATTTTCCGGCTTTGCGACAGCCTGACGGTGCTGCGCGACGGCAAGCTTGCCGCCCATCATCCCGAGATCGCCGGAACGACGCGCGAGCAGATCATCTCCGAGATGGTCGGCCGAGAGATCAGCGATATCTGGGGATGGCGCGCGCGCCCGCTCGGCGACATGAGGCTTGAGGTCAAGGATCTCTCGGGACCGAGGCTGCGCAATCCGATCAGCTTTTCGGTCCGCCGGGGCGAGATCCTCGGCTTCTTTGGCCTGATCGGCGCCGGCCGCAGCGAGATGGCGCGGCTGCTCTATGGCGCCGATGCGAGAGACAAGGGTCAGGTGAGGATCGATGGCGCCGCGGTTTCGCCGAACGATCCGAAAGCGGCGATCGATGCCGGCATGGTGCTCTGCCCCGAGGACCGCAAGTCCGACGGCATCGTTCAGGGGCGGTCGATCGAAGAGAATATCGCCATCTCCTCGCGCCGGCATTTCTCCCCCTTCGGGATCTTGAATCCCAAAAGGGAGGCGGCGCTGGCTGACGAGTTCATTGCGCGGCTTCGGGTACGAACGCCCTCGCGCAAGCAGGACATCATCAATCTTTCCGGCGGCAACCAGCAGAAGGTCATTCTCGGCCGATGGCTTTCGGAACAGGGCGTCAAGGTTCTCGTCATCGACGAGCCGACGCGCGGCATCGACGTCGGGGCGAAATCCGAGATCTACGACATTCTTTATGAGCTGGCCGCCGGTGGAATGGCGATCGTGGTGATATCGAGCGAATTGCCTGAGGTCATGGGCATCTCCGATCGCATCATGGTGATGTGCCAGGGCAGGGTGGCGGCCGATGTCGCCCGACCGGATTTTGACGAGCGCAGCATTCTGACGGCAGCGCTTCCCGACAAGAATGCCGCCGGCACCATCCAGTATCAGGAACAGGGACGATGAACTCGTTGAAAAAAATCCTTCTCGGCGAACAGGGACTGGTGGTGATCTTCGCCGCCGCCTTCGTGATCGTTTCGCTCTTCGTTCCGAACTTCCTGACCGAGCGGAACATGCTCGGGCTGCTGCAATCGGTGGTCACGATCGGCATTGTCGCCTGCACGATGATGTTCTGCCTTGCGTCGCGCGATTTCGACCTTTCGGTCGGATCGATCGTCGCCTTCTCAGGCATGGCTGCGGTGATGGTCTCGAACGCGACGGGCTCCATCCCGGTCGGTCTGCTGGCCGCCCTACTGTGCGGCGCGATCGTCGGCTTCGTCAATGGCATCGTCATCGCCCGCTTCCGCATCAATGCGCTGATCACGACGCTTGCGACCATGCAGATCGTGCGCGGGCTGGCGCTGATCGCCTCGGATGGCCGCGCCGTCGGCATCAACGATCCCGCCTTCTACCAGCTTGCCCTGTCGCGCTTCCTCACCGTGCCGACGCCGATCTGGATCATGCTCATCCTGTTCGTCTTTTTCGGTTTCGTGCTCAACCGCACCGTCTTCGGCAAGAACACACTGGCGATCGGCGGCAATCCGGAGGCCTCGCGGCTTGCCGGCGTCAACGTCGTCAACATGCGCATCTGGATCTTTGCGCTGCAGGGTCTCGTCTGCGGCATTGCCGGCATCCTGCTTGCCTCGCGCATCACCTCCGGCCAGCCGAATGCTGCGACCGGGCTCGAGCTTTCGGTGATTTCAGCCTGCGTGCTCGGCGGCGTGTCGCTTGCCGGCGGCCGGGCGGCGATGAGCGGCGTCATTGTCGGCGTGCTGATCATGGGCATTGCCGAAAACGTTATGAATCTGCTGAATATCCAGGCATTCTATCAGTATGTCGTGCGCGGGCTGATCCTGTTGATCGCGGTGCTGCTCGACAATCTGAGGTCTTCGGCGGCAGGGCGGCGTGGATGAACAACGGACATGGCGAAGATGAAATCGAGCTGAGCCACGGCGATCTCTCGGTCAGGATCAGCCGCCGGGGCGCTGCCGTTACCGCCGCAACATTTCGGGCCAAGCCCTTCCTCCTTCCAGCCGGCGGCCCAGACGGCACTTACGCAAGCTTCCCCATGGTGCCGTTCGGCAACCGCGTGGAAGGCAATGCCATGTCCTTCGGCGGACGCGACTATGTCTTCCAGCGGAATTGTCACGATCCTCTCTATCTGCACGGCGATGGCTGGATCGGCTTCTGGCAGCTGGAGGAATCGAGCTCCGAGCATGTGCGTCTCTGCTTTTCGCGTGATGCCGACGGGATCTCGCCCTATGCCTATCTCGCCTGGCAGGAGATCCGCCTCGCCGGCAATCGGCTGGCGCTGACGCTTTCGGTGGAGAACCGGGGTGAGGCGGCTTTGCCCTTCGGCCTCGGCCAGCATCCTTTCTTCGTCAGGACGCCGGAAACGCAGTTGACGATTGCCGCCGGCCGCTTCTGGAACGAGCGGCACGATCATCTTCCCGGCGAACCCGGCCCGGTTCCCGCTGATTTCGATTTCAGCTCCGGCAAGCCGCTCCCGCGGCTCTGGATGAACAATGCCTTCGAGGAATGGGACGGGCGGGCGGCCATCGTCTGGCCGGAACTTGGAATTCAGGCGGCGCTGGAAGCCGATGCCGCGCTCAGCCGGTTCATGCTCTATATGCGGACCGACCGCACGGACTTCTTCTGCCTCGAGCCGATGAGCCATCTGCCGAACGGCCATCACCTGCCGGAGTTCGGCGGCCTCATGCCGCTCGCGCCGGGTGAGGTTCTTTCCGGCAAGGTGGCGATCGATCTGTCGGCGCTGCCGGTTTAACGGGAGGAGAGATGATGGGCAACCGCCTGCAGGGCAAGAACATCCTGATAACGGGCGCTGCGCAGGGTATCGGTCTTGCGATCGCGAAGGCGTTCATCAGCGAGAATGCGGCCGTCTATCTCGTCGACCGCGATGCGGCGCTGCTGGCCCGGGCAGCGGCGGACCTCGCGAGCACCGGCGCCCGGGTCGGCTATCTGCCGGCCGATATCACCGATGCCGGAACGATCAGGCTGGCGGTTGCCGAGGCGAATGAGGAGATCGGTCCGCTGAACGGGCTCGTCAACAATGCCGGGGTCAACGTCTTCGCCGAACCGCTCGCCACGACGGATGAAGAGTGGAGCCGCTGCTTCGACGTCAACCTCAAGGGCGCATGGAATTGCTGCAAGGCGGTGCTGCCCGGCCTGATCGAACGGGGCGGCGGCGTCATCCTCAATATCGCTTCCACGCACGCCTTCACCATCATTCCGCACACCTTCCCTTATCCGCTGGCGAAACATGCGCTGCTCGGCATGACGAAATCCCTGGGCCTGGAATATGCGGCCCGCAATATCCGGGTGAATGCGCTGGCGCCGGGCTATGTCTCGACGCAGAAGGTGATCGATTACTGGAACAGCTTCCCCGATCCCGAAGCGGCCAAGGCCGAGACGATGAAGCTGCATCCCGGCGGGCGGATCGCAACGCCGGAGGAGATCGCCATGGCGGCGGTGTTCATGATTTCCGATGAGTGCCCTTTCATGAACGCCACCTGCCTGACGATCGACGGCGGCCTCAGCGTGCTGCAGCATGCGGTCTGAGCGGCATTGCCGGCAGGATTTTTACAAGCCTGTCGTCTTCTGCCGATAGAGCGTTATATTGCCTGTCGGGAAGGCTAACCTGATCTCCCGCAGGCTTGGAGCGGCGCCGCCGCTGCCTGAAAGCTCAACCGAAAACAGGAGGACGGCATGCAGATCAATCGTACGGCTTCGGCCCATTGGGCCGGTGGACTCAAGGACGGCAAAGGCCTGATCTCGACGCAGAGCGGCGCGCTGAAGGACTATCCCTACGGCTTTGCAAGCCGTTTCGAAGGCATTCCCGGCACCAATCCGGAAGAGCTGATCGGCGCTGCCCATGCCGGCTGCTTCACCATGGCGCTTTCGTTGATCCTCGGCGAAGCCGGCTTCACCGCCGAGCATATGGAAACCTCCGCCAAGGTGACGCTTGAAAGCGTCGAGGGCGGTTTTGCCATCACCGCCATCCATCTTTCGCTCTCCGGCCGCGTCCCCGGCGCCGATCAGGCGACCTTCACCGAACTCGCCAACAAGGCGAAGGCCGGCTGCCCGATTTCCAAGGCGCTCGCCGCCGTTCCGATCACGCTCGACGTCAAGCTCGCCTGATTTTCGCTGCCGACGAGGAGTGCCGCGCGCTTCCGCGTCGCGGCCCTTTCGTTTTCTCCGGCGCATCGATATCTTTTCCGAAATAGCCGTGGTCAATGGGCCGGGGGAATTGCCTTGACAGCACCCTTCGCGCTCTTGCGGCCTCATCCCTCGAGATTGACAAATGACGTCTGATATTTTACGACTGACGAAATTCAAAAATCGTCAGTCGTAACTCGAGGCATCGAAACTCATGAACGACATTGCGGAAAATACGCTCGACGTCACGCGGCAGGAGAATGTGACCCGCATTCTCGACGCGGCCGAGCGGCTGTTCCGTCACTACGGTTACAGCAAGACGACGGTGGCCGACATTGCACGCGATCTCGGCATGTCGCCGGCCAATATTTATCGCTTCTTCGCTTCCAAGGTGGAGATCCACCAGGCGCTCTGCGGGCGCATGCTCGCCACCGCGTATCAGATCGCCTACGATATCCGCCATCAGCCGATCAGCGCCGCCGAGCGTTTGCGCCTTTACGTCAAGACACAGCATCAGCTGACGCTGGATCTGATGCTCGACGAGATGAAGGTGCACGAGATGATCATCGTCGCGATCGAGCGCGACTGGCACGTCATCGAGAAACATATCGATCGCGTCCATGATCTCATTGCCGAAATCATCGCGGAAGGCATTGCAGCCGGCGAATTCGCCAAGCAGGACCCGGTCGTGGCCTCGCGCTGCTTCGGCGCGGCGACCATCAATCTCTGCCATCCGCAAATGGTCGCGCAGTGTCTTGCGAAAACCAACCGTGCAAGCGTCGACGAACTGATCGATTACGTGATCAGGGCGCTGAAGAAATAACGAGCGGCAGCCGCCGCCGGAAACCCCAAAACGATCCAGGAGTGCGGAAGATGTTTTCGCTCAAGACCCTCAGCAACCGCATGCCGTCCGCCGCAAGCCTCGCGCTCGTCGGCGCCATCGGCATTGGCCTTTCGGCCTGCTCGGAAGAAAAAGCTGAGGTCAAGGAGGTTATCCGGCCGGTGAAGGTCGTCGAGATCGCCAAGGCCGACGATACGCGCAAGCTCGACTATTCCGGCTCGGTCAAGGCGCGCACGGAGATGAACCTCGGCTTCCGCGTCGCGGGCAAGATCACCGAGCGGCTCGTCGATATCGGCGACCGGGTGAGCCCGGGGGATGTCCTTGCCCGGGTCGACGCGACGGATTACCAGTTGGCGGTCAAGACGGCGGAGGCCAATCTCGCTGCGGCCGAACGCGGCGTCGAAACCGCCGATCTCGCCAATAAGCGCGCAGAGCAGCTCTTCGACAAGAGCGTCGCCCCCAAGTCGCAGCTCGAACAGGCCGCACTCAGCCACGACCAGGCGATCTCGCAGCGCGATGCCGCGCTTTCGGCGCTCGATCAGGTGAAGAACCAGGTGAGCTATACCGAGCTCAAGGCCGGTCAGACCGGCATCGTCACATCGATCAATGCCGATATCGGCCAGGTGGTCGGCTCCGGCAGCCCCGTCGTTACCGTCGCCGTCGACGGCGAGAAGGAAGTGCAGATTGCGGTTCCGGAAAACGACATTGCCGAGTTCAAGCCGGGCAAGACTGTTAAGGCCAGTTTCTGGGCGGACGACAGGCTGGTGCTCGACGGCAAGGTGCGGGAGGTCTCCGGCAGCGCCGATCAGCAGTCGCGCACCTTTGCGGTGCGGGTGAGCTTGCCGAACGACCCGCGCATATTGCTCGGCATGACGGCAACGATCGAGGCCGACATCGACAATGGCGAAAGCTATATCTCGATCCCGCTCAGCGCGCTGGCGGAGAAAGACGGCAAGCAGATGGTCTGGACCGTCGACCGCGACACGGCAACCGTGCACGGCCGCGATATCAAGGTTGCCGATTTCACCGGCGACGGCGTGCATGTGACCGAGGGCCTCGATACCGGCGATCTCGTCGTTGCCGCCGGCACCCAGTTCATGAGCGAAAACCTGAAGGTGAAGGTGCCGGACCAGCAGTCGGCCCTGGCCAAGACGGATCAGACGGTCCGTTAAGCGCGCCGTGAAAGGGAACAGGACCATGAACGCCACCACCGAGAAGCGGCCCTTCAATCTGTCGCGCTGGGCGATCGCCCACCCGAGCATCGCCCGCTTCCTCTTCGGGCTGATCATCATCACCGGCGTGCTCGGCCTGATGCGCATGGGCCAGCGCGAGGATCCCGAATTCACCTTCCGCGTCATGGTCGTCCAGGCGCTCTGGCCGGGCGCCTCCATCCAGGAGATGGAAGATCAGGTCGTCAACAAGATCGAGCGCAAGCTGCAGGAAACCCCGCATCTCGACTGGGTCAAATCCTATACCCGGGCGGGCAGCGCGATCATCACCCTGCAGGTACAGGGTGACACGAATTCGCAGGAAGTGGCGGATGCCTTCTACCAGGTGCGCAAGAAGGTCGGCGACATCTCCAGCGAGCTGCCGCAGGGTCTGCTCGGCCCCTATTTCAACGACGAGTTCGGCGATACCTTCATCACGCTGCATTCGATCAGCGGCGAGGGCTATTCCTATCCGGAACTGAAGAAATTCGCGATCCAGGCGCGCGACATGCTCTTGACGACGCCGGGCGTCGAGAAGGCCGTCATCATCGGCGACCAGCCGGAGAAGATCTATATCGACGTCTCGTCCAAGTCGCTCGCCGAGCGAGGTCTCACGATCCTCGACCTGCAGAATGCCATCAAGGGCCAGAACAATGTCGATCCGGCAGGCTCGGTCGACACCGGCCTGCGCTCGGTGCGTATTTCGGTCGAAGGCGACGTGAAGAAGGCGGCCGATATCCGTGAGCTGCGCCTTCGCGCCGGCGGCCAGGTAACGCGGCTTGGCGATATCGCCACCGTCAGTTCCGGGCTCGAGGACCCCTATCAGCGCAAGTACCGTTTCAACGGTCACGAAAGCGTTCAGGTCGGTGTCGTCATGGCCAAGGGCTTCAACGTCACCGATGTCGGCAAGGATGTCGAGGCGACCTACAAGCGCTTCGAGGAGGCGCTGCCCTATGGCGTGGCGGTCGACCAGATCGCCAACCAGCCCGACGTGGTGACGGATGCGATCAGCGAATTCATGCATGCGCTCGGCGAAGCCCTCGTCATCGTGCTCGTCGTCTCGTTCCTGTCGATCGGCTGGCGCTCGGGCCTCGTCATCGCCATTGCCATCCCGCTGGTGCTCGCCGCCACCTTCGCGCTGATGTACGAACTCGGCATCGACTTGCAGCGCATTTCGCTCGGCGCGCTCATCATCGCCCTCGGCCTGCTCGTCGACGATGCAATGATCGTCGTCGAGATGATGGAGCGAAAGCTGGAGGAGGGGCTGGTCAAGGTGGAGGCGGCGAGCTTCGCCTATTCCTCGACCGCCTTCCCGATGCTGACGGGCACGCTGATCACCACGGCGGGCTTCATTCCCGTCGGCTTCGCCGCATCGACGGCCGGCGAATATGTGCGTTCGCTGTTTTACGTCGTCGGCATCGCGCTGGTGACCTCGTGGTTCGTCGCGGTCTATTTCACGCCGTGGCTCGGTTACATGATCCTCAAGCAGCGCCATCACGCCGGCGAGCATCATGACGCCTTCGACACGAGTTTCTACCGCCGGCTGCGCGGCACGGTCGCGTGGGCGGTTCGCCATCGCGTCATCGTGCTGCTCCTGACGCTCGGCACCTTCGTCACCAGTCTCTGGGCCTTCCAGTTCATTCCGCAGAATTTCTTCCCGCAATCCTCGCGGCCGGAAATTCTCGTCGATCTCTGGCTGCCCGAGGGCACCAGCATCAAGGAAGTCGAAGTGCAGGCAAAGGCGCTCGAAGCCAAGATGATGGACGATCCCGACAAGAAGTTCATCGCCACCTATATCGGCGAAGGCGCACCGCGCTTCTTCCTGCCGCTCGATCAGCAACTGCGTAATCCGAATTTCGCCCAGCTTCTCGTCATGGCCAATGACGAGCCGGCGCGCGAACGGCTGATCGTCAAGCTGCGCACGATTCTTGCAGAAGACTTCCCCGAAATCCGGGGCAAGGTCGATCGCCTGTTCCTCGGGCCCCCGACCGGTTGGCCTGTGCAGATGCGTGTCATGGGACCTGACCGCCAGGAAGTGCGCGAGATCGCCGATCAGGTGAAGGCGCGGTTTGAGGCCAATCCGATGCTCGGCGCCATCCATGACGACTGGCTGGAACAGGTGCCGGCGATGAAGCTGGTGATCGATCAGGACCGCGCCCGGGCGCTCGGCGTCACCTCGCAGCGGGTGCGCCAGATGCTGCAGACCGCCATGTCCGGCGCGCCGCTCGACGATTTCCGCGACGGCGAGGAGACGGTCTCGATCGTCGCCCGCGAACCGGATTCCAGCCGCTCGCTGCTGTCGGCGGTCAATTCCGTCTATGTCCCGACGGATTTCGGCGGCTTCGTGCCGGTCTCGCAGGTCGCCAAGGTCGTGCCCGTCATGGAGCAGGGCATCGAATGGCGACGCGACAGACTGCCGACCATCACCGTGCGCGCCACACTGCCCGACGGCGTACAGCCGAACGACGTGGTCATGAAGATGTATGCCGACATGAAGGACCTGCGCGACAGCCTGCCGGCCGGCTACAAGGTCGAGATCCAGGGCGGCGCCGAAGATGCGGCCGAAAGCCAGATGTCGATCGCCGCCAAGGCGCCGATCATGCTCGCCGTCATCATCGTGCTGCTGATGGTGCAGCTGCAGCATTTCGGCAAGGCGATGCTGGTGCTCGCCACCGGCCCGCTCGGCATCATCGGTGCGGCGGCCGCCCTGCTGATCAGCGGCGCACCTTTCGGCTTCGTGGCGATCCTCGGCGTCATCGCGCTGCTCGGCATCATCATGCGCAACTCGATCATCCTGGTCGATCAGATCGATCAGGATATCAAGGCCGGCATGCACCGGCAGGAGGCGATCGTCGGCGCGGCCGTGCGGCGTTTCCGGCCGATCATGCTGACGGCGCTGACCGCCGTGCTGGCGCTGATCCCGATCTCGCGCGGTGTCTTCTGGGGTCCGCTCGCCTACGCGATGATGGGTGGCATCCTCGTTGCGACAGTGCTCACCATTCTGGTTCTACCCGCCGGTTACGCCCTTTTCTTCGGCCGCGAGCCGAAGACAAAGGACGAGCCAGGCCGGGATGCCGACGCCATCCAGGAAGAGGCGGATGCCAGACATCCGCCGGCGTTGGCAGCCGAGTGAAGGCGGCGCGGCGAAAGCCGCGCCGTTTTCCTTTCAAGCCGGGGACCTTCGTTAGAATGTGTCGCCGTGGACTGTCCTCGCGGTCCACCTTCTCTTAACGCGCCGATTCCCTTGCTCTCTCGAAGAAGCTAAGCTGTTGGGGAATGCCGAGGAACCAGCCGCGATCCCGGCCATTCAATGACGGGGAGGATGCGACCATGGCCGATTATCGTCTGGAAACAAGCTGGCACCCGGTCGAAGGCAGTTTCGGGCGCTTGACCTTCACGCTCTTCAATCTTTCGGCCGAGCCTCTGTCCGGCTTCTCGCTCGCCTATACGTCGGAGACGCGGGTTGCCGACAAGCATGTCTGCGACGGCGGCAGCCTCAAGCGGCAGGTCGCGCATTTCCATGAATTCCTGCCGCTCGAGGGGTTAAGCGTGCGGCCCGGCGGGCATTGGCGGTTTACGGTCGAGGGGCTGACCAGAGAGCCGAAACATATAACGGCCGGCGTCAAATCGGCCTATCTGACGCTTGGCGACGGGCGCCATGTCCCCGTCGGGTTCGGCGATCTCATTCTCGAAGGCCGGGACGGCGGCGCGGCGGCGCCGCTGCTGCCGGTGGGCCAAGTCCAGGAACCCTATTCGCTGCTGCCCTGGCCGCTTTCGCTCGGGCTGAAGGCGGGAGAGCTGCCGGTCGTCCTTTATCCGGCCGAGCGGACGCGGCCGGATGCGATCAGGACGCTTTCCCTGGTTCTTGCGCTTTACCAGCGGCTCTATCCTGCCGACAACGCGCCGTTTTCGCTGAGCGCCATCAAAAGCGGGCGCGCCATTCGTTTCGCCACCGAATCGTCGATCGCAGCCTTTGCCTACGAGCTGCGTTTCACCGCCCATGAGATCGTGCTGTCGAGCGCGGATGAAGCGGGGCGGCAATATGCGCTGATTAGCCTGGCACAGCTGCTGCACGGCGCCCGCGCCGATCGCGAGCACTTCAAATTTCCGAATTTCGGCAACATCGCCGACCAGCCGCGTTACGACTGGCGCGGCTGCCATCTCGATGTCGCCAGGCAGTTCTATCCGGTGGTCGACATCAAGCGGCTGATCGATATTCTCGCCTGGAACAAGCTCAATGTCTTCCATTGGCACCTGACCGACGACGAGGCCTGGCGGCTGGAGATCAGGGCCTATCCTGCGCTGACTGAGATCGGCGCGCGGCGCGGGCCGGACGAGGTGCTGGTGCCGCAGCTCGGCGACGGAGCCGAGCCCCGCGCCGGCCATTACACCCAGGACGACGTCAGGCGGATCGTCGCGCATGCCGCTTCTCTGCATATCGACGTGGTGCCGGAAATCGACGTTCCCGGCCACAGCACCGCGACGCTGTTCTCGCTGCCCGAGCTTGTCGACGGGCAGGAGGCGCCGGAGAGCTATCGGGCGGTGCAGGGTTATCCGAACAACGCCCTCAATCCGGCGGTCGAATTCACCTATGAGTTCCTCGGCAAGGTGTTCGATGAGATTGTGGCGCTGTTTCCCGGCGACTACATCCATATCGGCGGCGACGAGGTGGCGCAGCGCGCCTGGCTTTCCTCGCCGCTCTGCAAGGCATTGATGAAGCGGGAGAAGCTTTCCGGTACGGCGGAATTGCAATCCTATTTTCTCAAGCGCGTCAAAGCGCTGCTGTCGGAGCGCGGCAAGAAGCTCGCCGGCTGGAACGAGGTCTCGCATGGCGGCGGCGTCGATCGTGACGGCACGCTGTTGATGGCCTGGGAGAAGCCCGCCGTCGGCATCGAGCTGGCGCAGCAGGGCTACGACGTGGTGATGACGCCGGGCCAAGCCTATTATCTCGATATGGCGCAGGCCGAAGCCTGGGACGAGCCCGGAGCGGCATGGGCCGGTTATGCGCCGCCGGAACATAGCTATGCTTACGAGGCCGCCGGCGAATTGCCGGAGGTGCTGCAGGAAAAGGTGCGCGGCATCCAGGCCTGCATCTGGACTGAAAATTTCATCTCGCGCGCCTATTTCAACCGGCTGGTTTTCCCGCGCCTTCCTGCCGTCGCCGAAGCCGCCTGGACGCCCTTGGAGCGTAAGGACTGGGATCGTTTCGCGGCGATCGTGCGGATGTGGCCTAGGCTTTAGGAAGCTGCTGTTTCGGCTTTCAGTCCAAGAAGAGCAGCGCCGATCAGGCCCGGCTCGATGCGGCATTGGCTCGGCACCACCAGCGGGCGGTCGAATTTGCGCAGGGTGCGGGTGCGCACGGCGTGGTCGAGTTCGGCAAGCAGCGGCTCGACATTGGAAAGCCCGCCGCCAACCGGAACAATGGTGGCGCCGGTGATGTTGATCGTCAGCGCCAGGGGCGAGGCGACGAGATCGACATAGACGTCGATGGTGCGCGTCGCCTTCTCCTCACCCTGCCGCCACTCTCCGATGATCTCCTCGCTGGAAAGGTCGAGATCGTGCAGCGTCTTGTGCAGGCGCTCCAGGCCCCGGGCGCCGCCGACGGTATCGACACAGCCCTTCTGGCCGCAGCCGCAGGCATAGGCGGGAATGGCGGCGGGCGGATTGCCGGCCGCCGAGGCGATGATCGAGCCGTGACCCCATTCGCCGGCGAAGCCGCCGGCCTCGTTGACGAGGCGGCCGTCGGCTACCAGCCCACCGCCAACACCGGTGCCGAGGATCGCGCCGAAGACGATGCGGTGGCCGCGGCCGGCGCCGAGACCGGCTTCGGCCATGGCGAAACAATCGGCATCGTTGGCGATCAAAACAGGCAGATCGAGCTCGGCTTCGAGATCGGCCGCGAGCGTGCGGCCATGGATGCAGGGAATGTTGGCGCAGGTCAGCCGCTGCGTATCGGGATCGACGACGCCGGCGATGGAGAGCGCGATGCGGCTCGGCTGTTCGCCGGTCTCGGCGATGATGCCGCGCAAGGTCTCGACGAAAGCGGCGAAATCGTCCTTCGGCGTCGGGCGGCGGCCGAGGGGGACGATGTCTGTCTCGGAGCGGGCGATGCCGCCCTTGATGGCGGAACCGCCGATGTCGAATGAAATGATCATTGCACTCTGCCGTCTCTCTGGTCGCAAGCGTCTGCTCGCACTGTTGCAGTGGAATTACAAGCCTGCATTCCTTCTGCCGCCGTCGCTGCGCAACAAAGGAGCGATGATCGAGTTTAAATCGCTACAGGCTCGTCCTCATCGGTATCCTGTCTCATAAGTCATTCAATTGGCATATTGCGCAGCCAAAATCGCAGCCTACATTTCCACCATCCACCGGTATTATGACCATCGAAAACGCCGAATCCCAGAGACGCAGAAGACCACGTCCACCCCGCGCCAAGGGCCGCCGCCTCTCAGCCGTCCTGCGGCAGCTGGCCGGCGACCGGAGCCGGGAATGGATTTCGATCGGCGATCTGTTCCAGACCATGGGCGACAGGGCGATCAGCGCGCTGATGCTGATCTTTGCGCTGCCGAACGCCTTTCCCACACCGCCCGGTACCTCGGCGGTGCTTGGGGCGCCGCTGGTTTTCCTGGCGGTGCAACTGACCTTCGGGCTGAAACCCTGGCTGCCGAAGGCGATTGCCAACCGCTCGATGCGGCGGGAGGATTTCGAGACCATCGTCGGGCGCATTCATCGCTGGCTCGCCTGGGCCGAGCGCATGCTGAAGCCGAGGCTTGCGATCTTCGCTGAGCCGCCGGCGGAATATTTCGCCGGTCTCGCATGCCTGCTGCTGTCGATCGTGCTGGTGCTGCCGGTTCCGCTCGGCAATATCCTGCCGGCAATCACGATCTCGGTCTTTGCTTTCGGCATATTGGGGCGCGACGGGCTATTCGCGCTTGCCGGTTTCATCATGACAGCCGTATCGCTCGTCATCGCCGGTGGCGTGATTTACGGTCTGGCGAAGGCGGCGATCTATCTCGTCATGCGATGGTTTGCCTGAGCGGCATCGGTTATTTCACGGGCTCGGTTGCAACGGGCTCGACATTTCCAGGAATTTTGTTTTGATCTGGCGCGATACAGACTCAAAAATCATGTTCGACGGCAGCAAGCCGGCTCACTTTGTGCGGTAGGCATTCAATGGCAAAAAGATCCGAGACCCCTGGACGGCTCGACGATGCGGCACGTGCCGGCTGGCTTTATTACGTCGCCGGGCGCACGCAGGATGAAATCGCGGCTTCGATGGGGATCTCGCGGCAATCGGCGCAGCGGCTGGTGTCGCTGGCGGTCGCCGAACGTCTCATCAAGGTGCGGCTCGACCATCCGATCGCGGCCTGTCTCGAGCTGGCCAACCAGCTGCGACGGAAATTCGGGCTGAAACATGTGGAGGTCGTGCCGAGCGACCCCGGCTCCTCATCGACAACCGTCGGCATCGCCGAGGCGGCTGCCGCCGAGATCGAGCGCTGGCTGAAGCGGCCGGAGCCGATCGTGCTTGCGGTCGGCACGGGCCGCACACTGAAGGCGGCCGTCGACCAGCTGCCGGCAATCGAATGTCCCGGCCACCGCATCGTTTCGCTTACCGGCAACATCGCGCCGGACGGATCGGCCGCCTATTACAACGTCATCTTCAGCATGGCGGATGCAGTGAAGGCGCGGCATTATCCGATGCCGCTGCCGGTGCTCGTCACGTCGGCGGAAGAGCGGGAACTCTTGCACGGCCAGCAACTCGTGCGCTCGACGCTCGACATGAGTGCGCAGGCCGACGTCACCTTCGTCGGCATCGGCGAGCTTGGCATCGACGGGCCGCTCTGCGTCGACGGTTTCCTGGAAAAGGACGAGATGATGCAGCTGATGCGCGGCGGCGCTGCAGGCGAGATCTGCGGCTGGATCTTCGACGCCGACGGCAGGCTGATCGACAACCCGATCAACGAGCGCGTCGCCTCCGCGCCGATCCCGTCGCGCGAGTCGTCGACGGTCATTGGGCTCGCCAAGGGCAAGCGGAAATACAAGGCGATCAGAGCCGCCGTCGTCGGCCATCAGATCAACGGCCTGATCACCGACGAGGATACGGCTGAGTTTTTGCTCAAGAACTGAGCCAAAAATTTCGTATTTTAGATCAATGAGATAGGCATTCTCTTCGGCATCGCAGCATCGAATGCCGATTGACATTTTTTGTCGCTTGGTGAGTAATTGCCCATGAGCAAAGCGAATGCTCACATCTCGTCTTCTGGGAGGAAGATATGACATTGAGAACTTTTCTGCTGGGCGCCTGCTCAGCACTGGCGTTTGCCGGCATGGCTTCGGCCGAGACGCTGACAATCGCGACCGTGAACAACGGCGACATGATCCTGATGCAGAAGCTGACGGATGACTTCAAGGCGAAGAATCCCGGCATCGACCTCGAATGGGTCACCCTCGAAGAAAACGTGCTGCGCCAGAAGGTTACGACCGACATCGCGACCAAGGGCGGCCAGTACGACGTTCTGACGATCGGCACCTATGAGGTTCCGATCTGGGCGAAGCAGGGCTGGCTGCTGCCGCTCGACAATCTTGGCGACAGCTACGACGTGAATGACCTGCTGCCGGCAATCCGTAGCGGCATTAGCCAGGATGGCAAGCTTTATGCGGCTCCGTTCTACGGCGAAAGCTCGATGGTCATGTACCGCAAGGACCTGTTCGATGCCGCCGGGCTGAAGATGCCCGACGCTCCGACCTGGGATTTCATTGCCGACGCTGCCCGCAAGATCACCAACAAGGACAAGGAAATCTACGGCATCTGCCTGCGCGGCAAGGCCGGCTGGGGCGAGAACATGGCTTTCCTGACGGCCATGTCGAACTCCTTCGGCGCGCGCTGGTTCGATGAGCAGTGGAAGCCGCAGTTCGATCAGCCCGAGTGGAAGGACACGCTGACCTTCTACGTCAACCTGATGAAGGATGCCGGCCCTCCGGGTGCTTCCTCCAACGGCTTCAACGAAAACCTGGCGCTCTTCCAGACTGGCAAGTGCGGCATGTGGATCGATGCGACCGTCGCTGCCTCCTTCGTGAGCAACCCGAAGGATTCCACCGTCGCCGATAAGGTCGGCTTCGCACTCGCCCCGGACAAGGGCCTCGGCAAGCGCGGCAACTGGCTCTGGGCCTGGAACCTCGCCATCCCGGCAGGCTCGCAGAAGGTCGAAGCCGCCGAGAAGTTCGTCGCCTGGGCAACGAGCAAGGATTACACCAAGCTGGTCGCCGAGAAGGAAGGTTGGCTGAACGCACCTCCCGGCACCCGCACCTCGCTCTATGAGAATGCGGAGTACCAGAAGGCCGCTCCCTTCGCCAAGATGACGCTCGACTCGATCAACTCGGCCGATCCGACCAAGCCGACCGTCAAGCCGGTCCCCTATGTCGGCGTCCAGTTCGTGGCGATCCCGGAATTCCAGGGCATCGGCACGGCCGTGGGCCAGCAGTTCTCGGCAGCCCTTGCCGGCCAGATTTCGGTCGATCAGGCACTGCAGAGCGCGCAGCAGCTCGCGACCCGCGAAATGACCAAAGCCGGCTACATCAAATAAAACCTCCTGAGCCAAGAGGCGGATACTTGACAATCCGCCCCTCTGGGCCGCCGATCGCCCGAATTGCATCGGCGGCCACCTTTTTCAGAGAAAATTATCCTGCGACCGGCCCCCGCGTCAGATCAGATCGGTGATTGCCATGGCAACTTTACACACACGCTCCGCAGCGCGCCTGATGATTGCACCTTCCGTGCTTTTCCTCTTCGCGTGGATGATCGTCCCGCTCGCGATGACGATCTACTTCTCGCTGTTGAACTACAATCTGCTCAATCCCGGGATGGAAAGCTTCGTCGGCTTTCTGAACTACGAATATTTCCTATCCGATCCGGCCTTCTTCGCGGCGCTGGTCAATACGCTGCTGCTCGTCGCCGGCGTGCTCGTGATCACCGTCATCGGCGGCATCGCCTTCGCGCTGCTGCTCGATCAGCCGATGTACGGGCAGGGGATCGTGCGTATCCTCGTCATCGCGCCGTTCTTCGTCATGCCGACGGTCGCGGCGCTGGTCTGGAAGAACATGTTCATGAACCCGGTCAACGGCCTCTTCGCGCATCTTGCCAAGGCATTCGGCCTGCAGCCGATCGACTGGCTGGCGAATGCGCCCCTGTTCTCCGTCATCCTCATCGTCGCCTGGCAGTGGCTGCCCTTCGCCACCCTCATCCTGTTGACGGCGCTGCAGTCGCTCGACGAGGAGCAGAAGGAAGCGGCCGAAATGGACGGCGCCGGGGCGATCTCGAAATTCATCTACATCATCCTGCCGCACATGGCCCGCGCCATCACCGTGGTGATCCTGATCCAGACGATCTTCCTGCTTTCGGTCTTCGCCGAAATCCTCGTCACCACCAATGGCGGGCCGGGCACCGACAGCACCAACCTCACCTATCTCGTCTATGCGCAGGCGCTGCTGCAGTTCGATATCGGCGGCGCTTCGGCGGGCGGCATCGTCGCGGTCGTGCTTGCCAATATCGTTGCGATCTTCCTCGTCCGCCTCGTCGGCAAGAATCTGGAGGCTTGAGATGGCTCGAAAAGTCACAACCCAGCGCAAGGTCATCGTCACCGCGATTGCCTGGACGCTCGGCATCCTGATCTTCTTCCCGATCCTCTGGACGTTCCTGACCAGTTTCAAATCGGAAGCCGACGCCATCGCCTCGCCGCCGCAGTTCCTGTTCTTCCACTGGACGACGGAAAACTATGCGGAGGTGCAGAGCCGGTCGAATTATCTCAGCCACTTCATGAACTCGGTGGTCATTTCCTTCGGCTCGACGCTGATCGGCCTGATCATCGCGATTCCGGCCGCCTGGGCGATGGCATTCGCGCCCACCAAGCGGACCAAGGACGTGCTGATGTGGATGCTGTCGACCAAGATGATGCCGCCGGTCGGCGCGCTCATCCCGATCTATCTGATGTTCCGCAATTCCGGCTTGCTCGATACGCGCACCGGTCTGGTGATCGTGCTTACCCTCATCAACCTGCCGATCATCGTCTGGATGCTCTACACCTACTTCAAGGAAATTCCCGGCGAGATCCTCGAAGCGGCGCGCATGGACGGGGCGTCGCTGATGAAGGAGATCATCTACGTGCTGACGCCGATGGCGGTGCCGGGCATCGCCTCGACGCTGCTCCTGAACATCATCCTTGCCTGGAACGAGGCGTTCTGGACACTCAACCTCACCGCCTCGAAGGCAGCGCCGCTGACGGCCTTCATCGCCTCCTATTCCAGCCCGGAAGGCCTGTTCTACGCCAAGCTCTCGGCTGCCTCGACGATGGCGATCGCGCCGATCCTGATCCTCGGCTGGTTCAGCCAGAAACAACTCGTCCGCGGCCTGACCTTCGGCGCAGTGAAATAAGAAAAGGGAGAGAAACATGGGCAGCATTACCCTTCAGAAGGTTTCCAAGGTCTTCGGCGAAGCCAAGGTCATCCCTTCGATCGATCTCGATATCAATGACGGCGAATTCGTCGTCTTCGTCGGCCCGTCGGGCTGCGGCAAGTCCACGCTGCTCCGGCTGATCGCCGGTCTTGAGGATGTGTCCGGCGGCAAAATCGTCATCGACGGCAGGGACGCCACCGAAAAGGCGCCATCGGAGCGCGGCCTCGCGATGGTGTTCCAGTCCTATGCGCTTTATCCGCATATGAGCGTGCGCAACAACATCGCCTTCCCGCTGAAGATGGCGGGCGTCGATAAGGCTGAGATCGACCGCAAGGTGACGGATGCCGCCCGCGTGCTCAATCTCACCGATTATCTGGAGCGCAAGCCGCGTCAGCTTTCCGGCGGCCAGCGCCAGCGCGTGGCGATCGGCCGCGCCATCGTGCGCCAGCCTTCGGCCTTCCTCTTCGACGAGCCGCTGTCAAACCTCGACGCAGCGCTGCGCGTCAACATGCGCCTCGAAATCAGCGAACTGCATCAGCAGTTGAAGACGACGATGGTCTACGTCACCCACGACCAGGTCGAGGCCATGACCATGGCCGACAAGATCGTCGTCTTGAACAGGGGCAATATCGAGCAGGTCGGCTCGCCGCTCGAACTCTACAGCCGCCCGCGCAACCTTTTCGTCGCCGGCTTCATCGGCTCGCCGAAGATGAATTTCATCAAGGGCCAGAACGCGGCCGAGCTCGGCGCCCATACGATCGGCATCCGTCCCGAACATGTGCTTTTGTCGATGGAAAGCGGCGACTGGAAGGGCAGGGTGGTGGTGGCCGAACATCTCGGTTCCGACACCTTCCTGCATATCGATGCCGACGGCATCGGCATGGTGACGGCGCGCGGCAGCGGCGATTTTGCCGCCAAGGCGGGCGACACGGTCTACCTGACGCCGGACCGTTCGCGCATTCACAAATTCAACGAGGGCGGCCTCGCCATCTGAGGCGGGCAGCCGGCTGGGGGCAGGCATGCGAGCCGGGCGATGGCGCCCGACCGTCTCGGCAAGACCTTCAAGAGGACTGAAACATGACGTGCAAACTATCGCTGGCAACGCTTTCGGACGCAGCGCGCACTGCCGCCGTCCCCTCCTATGACAGGGCGTCGCTGAGAGCCGGCATCGTGCACTTCGGCGTCGGCAATTTCCACCGCGCCCACCAGGCGATCTATCTCGACGATCTCTTCAACCAGGGCGCCGATCATGACTGGGCGATCGTCGGCGCCGGCGTGCTGCCATCGGATGCCGCCATGCGCGAAAAGCTTGCGGCGCAGGATTTCCTGACGACGGTGGTGGAGCAGGACAACAACAAGACCGCGGCGCGCGTGACCGCGCCGATGATCGACATCCTGCCGGTCGGCGATCCCGCCGCGACCATCGCGAAGCTTGCCGATCCTGAAATCCGCATCGTCTCGCTGACGATCACCGAGGGCGGTTATTTCATCGACGCGTCCGGCACGTTCAATCCGGCGCACCCGGCGATCGCCGCCGACGGACAAAATCCGGATGCGCCGAAGACGGTCTTCGGCCTGATCGTCGCCGGCCTTAAGGCGCGCAAGGACAAAGGCCTCGTACCCTTCACCGTCATGTCCTGCGACAACATTCCCCATAACGGTGTCGTCACCGCCAATGCCGTGATCGGCACGGCAGCGCTTTCCGACCCAGCCCTTGCCGATTGGATCCGGGCCAATGTCGCCTTCCCGAATGCGATGGTCGACCGCATCACGCCGGCGACCGGCCAACGGGAGATCGATTTCCTCCGCGACAATTTCGACATCGAAGACAACTGGCCGGTCTATTGCGAAGAATTCAAGCAGTGGGTGCTCGAAGACAAGTTCACCGCCGGCCGGCCGGCGCTGGAAAAAGTCGGCGTCACCTTCGTTCCCGACGTCACGCCTTACGAGCATATGAAGATCCGCATCCTCAACGGCGG
The DNA here is from genome assembly GCF_002211305.1 of Rhizobium sp. R634. Taxonomy (GTDB): domain Bacteria; phylum Pseudomonadota; class Alphaproteobacteria; order Rhizobiales; family Rhizobiaceae; genus Rhizobium. Next base: position 43,393 of record NZ_LOKW01000002.1, read on the forward strand.
GCACGCGGCGATCGCCTATCCGGCGGCGCTGATGGACATTCATTTCGTGCATGATTCCATGGAAGATCCGCTCATCCGCGCCTTCCTGGCGAAGCTTGAGAAGGACGAGATCATCCCGATCGTGCCGCCGGTGCCGAACACCTCGCTGACCGATTATTTCGCGCTGATCGAACATCGGCTGCTCAATCCGAAGATTGCCGACACCATTCCGCGGTTGGCGCAGGACGGCTCGAACCGCCAGCCGAAATTCATCCTGCCGTCGACGCTCGACAATCTCCGCCAGAACAGGGATATCGTTGGTCTGGCGCTGGTCTCGGCGCTCTGGTGCCGCTATTTCGCCGGCAAGACCGACAGCGGCAAGGATATCGTCTTCAACGACGCCAGCGCCGATCGGCTGCATGCTGCGGCGCTGAAAGCCAAGGACGATCCCGCAGCCTTCCTCGCCTTCGACGACATTTTCGGTGAGGTGGCAAAATCCGAACTTTTCCGCAAGCGTTTCGCCCATGCGCTCAAAACCCTGTGGGAAAAGGGCACGCGGGAGACCTTGCAGCTCTATCTCGACGGCAAACTGGCAGTGTAGGAATCGGCATGGCGGCATCCATTGCCGCCGTCCATCCGGCCTTGCGGGTACAGCGGGTCGCGTCCGAATCGAACTCAGGTTGGGTCTTTCATGGCTGATGCTGAACCACGGCTGGTCATCTTCGATTGCGACGGCGTGCTCGTCGACAGCGAACCGATCTCGATCAGCGTTCTCGTCGGTGCGATGAACGATCTCGGCGTCTCGATCACCGAGGATCAGGCCTATGAGCGGTTTCTCGGCCGCAGTCTCTCGACCCTCATCGATACGCTGGAAACCGAATTCAACGTCCATGTCGGCGAGGAATTCCTCGAGCGTATCCGCACCGATCTCTATTCGCGTTTCCGCACCGAACTGAAGCCGATCGAGGGTATCGCGGCAACGATCGACGGGCTCGGTATTCCCTGCTGCGTCGCCTCGTCCAGCCAGATGGAGCGGATCCGGCTGTCGCTCTCCGTAACCGGACTTCTCGACAAGCTGCCCGATATCTTCAGCGCGACGATGGTCAAGCGCGGCAAACCGGCGCCCGATCTCTTCCTGCATGCGGCCCGGCAAATGCATGTGGAACCGGCTTCCTGCCTCGTTATCGAGGACAGTCCGGCCGGTATCGCGGCGGCCAAGGCGGCGGGTATGACGGTCTTTGCCTTCACCGGCGGATCGCATGCCAATTTCGCCGGATACCGCGCCGAACTCGACCGGCTTTCGCCGGAAGCGGTGTTTGACGCCATGCCGGATTTGATACACCTTGTCCGCAACCATAAGCTGGACGGGACCAAATCTTGATGCGTGATCATGTGGTTGCGGTGGATATCGGCACCGGCAGTGCGCGTGCCGGCGTCTTCGATGCACGCGGCCGGCTGCTTGCCAAGGCCGAGCAGACGATCATCATGAACCGGCCCCGTGAAAACCATGCCGAGCATGATTCCGAGGATATCTGGTCGGCCGTCTGCACGGCGGTGCGCCGCGCGATGGAGCAGTCGGGCATTGCTGCGGCTTCGGTCGGAGCAATCGGTTTCGACGCCACCTGTTCGCTCGTCGTGCGCGACGTCGAAGGGCGGCAGATCAGCGTTTCGACCGGTGGCGAGAAACGTTTCGACACGATCGTCTGGCTCGATCACCGGGCGCTGAAGGAAGCCGATTTTTGCACGGCGACGGAGCACAGAGTGCTCGAACATTCCGGCCATGTGATGTCGCCGGAAATGGAAATGCCGAAGCTGATGTGGCTGAAGAAGAAGCTGCCCGCCACGTGGGAAAAAGCCGGCTACTTCTTCGATCTCGCTGATTTCATGACGTGGAAATCGACCGGATCGCTTGCTCGTTCGCGCTGCACGCTGACGGCGAAATGGAACTATCTCGCCCATCTCGAAAAAGGCTGGCAGCAGGATTTCCTGGAGCGGATCGGCCTCGAAGATCTTCAGGCGCGCGGCAATCTGCCGGATGAGACCGCGCCCGTCGGAGACAGCGTCGGCCGGCTGACGCCCGATGCAGCCCAAGCACTTGGGCTCACCGTCGATTGCCACGTCTCGGCCGGGATGATCGACGCTTATGCCGGCGCACTCGGCGCGCTCGGTGGCTATGCCGCCGATCCCGTCAAACGCGAGCACCAGCTGGCGCTGATCGCCGGCACGTCGAGCTGCATCGTCGCCTTCTCGCAGGAGCGCAAGCCGAGCCACGGCATGTGGGGGCCCTATTACGAGGCGGTCTTCCCACAATGCTGGCTGGTGGAGGCCGGGCAATCGGCGACCGGGGCGCTGCTCGATCACATCGTGCGCATGCACGCGGCCGGCGGCGAACCGACCTCGGCGCTGCATCAGAAGATCGTGAGCCGGATTGCCGAATTGCGGGCCGAGGAAGGCGATGCCTTCGGAGAGCGCATTTTCGTCCTGCCGGATTTTCATGGCAATCGCTCGCCGCTTGCCGATCCGCATGCCGTCGGCGTCGTTAGCGGGTTGACGCTCGATGTCTCCTTCGACGGGCTCTGCGCGCTTTATTGGCGGACCGCCGTGGCGATCGCGCTCGGCATTCGCCATATCCTGGAGAGGATGAAGGACTACGGCTACGTGCCCGATACGCTGCATATCGCCGGCGGGCATGTGAAGAACCCTGTATTGATGGAGCTTTATTGCGACGCCACCGGCTGCAAGGTCGTGGTGCCGAAGATGAACGAGGCGGTGCTGCTCGGCACGGCGATCGCGGCATCCGTCGCCTGCGGCCTGCATAAGGATTTGGCGGCGGCCGGCGAGGCGATGTATCCAGGCGGCGAGGAGAGGCTCCCCGACAAGTCAAAGCAGGCGCTCTACGACCGCGATTACCGTCGCCTTCTCGCCATGTACCGGCATCGCGCCGAGCTGGAAGCGATGCAGTAAGCAATTAAAGGGATGCGCAATCCCGGACGCGAAACCGCTTTTACACTGTCGCTTAGTGACTGACGGTCTCGCCGAGGACTGTCGCGAATTCCAGCATGCGGCGGCGGCGAAGCGCGGCCTCCTCTCCGACTGCGAGAATGACGGCCTCCGACAGGCAATCGAGCAACGCGATCAGCGGCGGAAGATTGTCGAGATCGGGAGCGCGGGCGGCCGGCAGCGGCAGCATGACGTTCGACTGGTCCGCCATCCAGTCCGCATGTTGCGGCGAAATCAGCACGACCTTATAGCCGTAACGCCGTGCGGTCCTGGCAAGCAGCCGCGCCTTGGCGAAGCGGCGACAATCGATGATGACGAGCAGCGCATCGTCGACCGCCAGCCGGGCAAAGAGTTCGGCAAAACGGTTTTCGGCGCCGTCGAGCGTGCGCACGCCGTCACGGGCCTGCGTCAGGCGCTGACAGAAATGATTGGCGAGGCTTGCGAGCCGCGCATGCGTGACGATCGACACTTCGCGGGCCGTGCTGATCAGGCTGACGGCTTCGGACCAGTTCGGCTGCGCCGTCAGATGATAGATGTGATGGAGCGCCTGGATCTGTTCGGCGACCAGCACGGCCAGCGGCTTGCCCTCCGCCGCGTCCTGATGCAGCTCGGTCATGGCGCTCTGCAATTGCGCCGGCGACGTCGCGACGGTCTCGCGAATCTCGACCTTGACGCTGTCCAGCCCCTGATAGCCGAGGGCGCGCAGGAAGCGCCCGACGGTCATCGGCGACAGATCCAGCCTGTCGGCGACGGACGCAGCCGTCTCGAACGGCAGGTCGTTCAGATGTTCGGAGAAATATTTCGCGATACGACGCTCAGCAGGCGTTCCCGTTTTTGCGTATTGTCTGAGCTTCTGCACAAAGTCTTCCACATCAGCCTCCCCCGTCTTTCCTCAGAGGCGTTCCGCGGATGCGCTGTTGCGACCCCTTGTCTTTGCAACTATTTCGGAAGCTGCTTCTCAGGTCCATGTATATTGTGCTGTTACACAATATTATATTAGCATTTAATTTGCGACAAGTTTCTAGTAAAGCATGCAATTTTATTCTCTCTTGCCGGTGGCATTCGCTGTCCCTACATCTTCCGCGCAACCGGAGACGCCGAAGACATGATCCTTGATGCCGCACGACTTTCGCTCGTCAACCTACTCGCCGCCGAAACACGTTCGGTGTTCTGGAAAGTGCTTGGGCTGACGATCCTGGTGCTGGTCGGCCTCTGGTTCGCGTTGCGCGGAGCCTTCATGGCCTTTGTCTTTCCCTGGATGACGAGCTTTTTTCCCGATCTGCCGGAATGGGCGGGATGGTTCACCCTGGTCTTCGCGATTCTTGCGGGTATCGGCCTTGCGCTCCTGCTGGCGCTGCTGCTATCGCCGGTGACGGCCTTGATCGCGGGCCTGTTTCTCGACGATGTCGCCGATGTCATCGAAAAGCGCGACTATCCCGCGGACGCGCCGGGCACCGCCATGCCGATCGGGCCGGCGATGGCAAGCTCGGTCAAGTTCCTCGGGGTGGTGATCGCCGGCAATATCGTCGCCCTGCTGCTGCTGTTCATTCCCGGCGTCAATCTCATCGCCTTCTTTCTGGTGAACGGCTACCTCCTCGGACGGGAATTCTTCGAATTCGCCGCCATGCGTTTCCGCCCGCCGCAGGAGGCGCGGCTCTTCCGTGCCAAACATGCGCCTACCGTCTTCCTCGGCGGGCTGGCGATTGCGCTTTTCCTGATGATCCCCTTCGTCAATCTGCTGACGCCGCTCTTCGCCGCCGGCATGATGGTGCATTTGCACAAGCTGATTTCGGCTCGCGAGGGTTCGCGAGCCTGAGGCTCAGCCGGGCAGGGCGGAGGCGTCGTACATCGCGGCAAATTCCGCGCTCGGCGGGATCGGCTTGATGATGTCGATCAGCACGCCGTTCGGATCGGCGGTGATGAAATGCCGCTGGCCGAAATCCTCATCGCGGATCTCTCTCAAAATCGGCAGGCCGGCGCTCCGGCAGGCCTCGTAGATCCGATCGACATCCTCGACCTCGAAATTGAGCAGCAAGCCGCGGACTTCGCCGCGGGCGGCGGCAGGAATGGTCTCGTGGCTGCCGTCGAGGATGGCGAGCGCGACATTCTCCGTCTCGGCCGATTGCAGGTGAACGTACCAGTCGCTTTCAAAGAGCGCCTTGAAACCGAAGTGGGCGCAGTAGAAGGCGGCGGTGCTCTCAACGTCGCTCGTCATGATGACAGGGTAATAGCTGGACGATTTCATTTCTCGCTCCCTTCCTATTTACATGCAGGCTGTATGTTTTTTGGTATTAACATACATGCAGTTTGTATGTAAATAGACTATATGAGCCGCAGAAATCGCGAAAGAACGGAACAGACGAGGCAGGCGCTGATCGACGCCGGACGGCGCATCTTCGTCGAGAAGGGGTATGCCGAGACGGCGACGCCGGAGATCGTCGCGGCGGCTGGGGTGACGCGCGGCGCGCTCTACCATCATTTCGAGGACAAGAAGGCGCTTTTCGAGGCTGTCATCAACTGCGAGGCGCAAGACGTGGCCAAGGCGATCGAAGCGTCTTCGGCGCCGGAAAAAGAGCCTCGGGCTGCGCTGATCGCCGGCGCTTCTGCCTATTTCACCGCCATGGCGCAGCCGGGACGAACGCGGCTGCTGCTGATGGAGGCGCCTGCCGTTCTCGGATCGCCGGCGGCCGCGGCACTGGACGCGGAGAATGCGGAGGAGAGCTTGCGGGAAGGACTTGCGGCGCTTCTTCCTGAGGCAGGCGCCTTGCTCGACCCGCTGACGTCACTGCTGTCGGCGGCTTTCGACCGTGCGGCGATTGCCATCGACGCCGGCGGGAAGAGGCGGGATTACGAGCGGGCGATCGCGGCCTTACTCGACGGCCTCGCCGATCACCTGCGGCGGTAGCTCGACGAGCGGCGCTGGAATATCCGAACTCTTCTCCGGCGATTTGCAGATGTCGGCGATGACGCAGCGCTCGCATTCGGGGCGGCGCGCCTTGCAGGTGTAGCGGCCGTGCAGGATCAGCCAGTGATGGGCGTGATAGAGATAATGTTTCGGAACCACCTTCATCAGCCGCGCCTCGACCTCGTCGGGCGTCTTGCCGGGGGCGAGCCTGATGCGGTTGGCGATGCGGAAAATGTGGGTGTCGACGGCCATGGTCGCCTGGCCGAAGGCCATGGAGAGCACGACATTGGCGGTCTTGCGTCCGACACCGGGCAGGCGGACCAGTTCGTCGCGCGTTTCCGGCACCCTGCCGGCGAATTCGTCGACCAGCATCTGGGAAAGTGCGATGACGTTCTTTGCCTTGTTGCGATAGAGGCCGATCGTCTTGATGTAATCGCGGACCTTCTCCTCGCCAAGATCGAGCATTTTCTGCGGCGTGTCGGCGATCTTGAAGAGCGCCCGCGTCGCCTTGTTGACGCCGGCGTCGGTGGCCTGGGCGGAAAGCGCCACGGCGACGACAAGGGTGAAGGGATTGGTGTGTTCGAGTTCGCCCCTCGGTTCCGGCCGCTGCACCGAGAAACGGCGGAAGATCTCCTCGCGCTCGGCCACGGAATAGGCGGTTTTCACCGCCGCTGCCGGTTTGCGGCGGGCAATCACATTCGAGTTTTGCGAGGGTTTGCCAACGGATTTGAGTTTCGGATTCGCCATGGAGAATCTATACTCAACGGCCATGATGGAAAGCAACGCCGACAGCTTCAACGAAAAGCCTGTTTTCGCCGCCGAACTCTTTCCCCACCGGTCTCTCGGGCGCAAGGGCTTCAAGGTGCTGCTTATTTTGTCGGGCGCCGTCTGCTTTCTCTACGGCCTATTCTTCACCGTCACCGGCGCCTGGCCGATCGGCTTCTTCTTCGGGCTGGATTTCGTGCTGCTCTATGGCGCGTTCTGGCTGAGCTATCGCTCGGGAAGGGCGCGCGAGGAAGTCACGGTATCGCGCACGGATGTTTCGGTGCGCAAGTTTGCGCCGTCTGGGCGAATGGTGGAGCATCATTTCAACCCGTTCTGGGCGCGTTTCCGCGTGCGCCGGCATCAGGAGATCGGCATCCTCTCTATGCAGATTTTCGGCGAGGGCCGGCGCACCGATATCGGCTCCTTCCTCAACCCCGAGGATCGCGAGACGTTCGCCAAGGCGTTCAAAGGGGCGCTCGCTGCCGTCAAGCAGCGTATCTGATGCGCTGGACAGCTATGGTACGCAAGAATCGGGTGGTTTGGCCGCCCGCCCTTGATTATCTCCTGTCTAAAGGAGAAAAACGATGAATATGATCGCGAAACTCGACACCGATATCACCCCCGATGGCCCGGACTACGATACTGTCCGCCAGGTCATCGAACTCATCAGCGAAGAATATCGCGACCAGCCCTCGCTGGAGGCGATCGCGACGCGGCTGAACCAGTCGCCGACGCAGCTTCAGAAGACGTTTACCCGCTGGGCCGGCCTCTCGCCGAAGGCGTTCCTGCAGGCCGTGACGCTCGACCATGCAAAGCGGCTCTTGCGCAGGGAAGAGATGCCCCTGCTCGAAACTTCGATCGAAGTCGGGCTTTCCGGCCCGAGCCGCCTGCATGACCTGTTCGTCACCCATGAGGCCATGTCTCCGGGAGAGTGGAAGGCGAAGGGCGGCGGCCTGACGATCCGCTACGGGTTTCACAGCTGCCCCTTTGGCGCGGCGCTCGTCATGGTGACGGATCGCGGCCTCGCGGGCCTCGCCTTCAGCGACAGCGGCGACGAAAAGGCCTGCCTGGAAGACATGACCTGCCGCTGGCCGAACGCGGAATACATCGAGGACCGGCAGGCGACGGCTCCCTATGCCGATCGCATCTTCCAGCCGGGCCGCTGGACGTCGGACCAGCCGTTGCGGGTCGTCCTGATTGGCACCGACTTCCAGGTCAGCGTCTGGCAGAGCCTGCTGAAGATTCCGTTCGGGAAGGCCGTGACCTATAGCGATATCGCCAGGGACATCGGCCGGCCGAGCGCAATGCGCGCCGTCGGGGCTGCAGTCGGGGCCAACCCGATCTCCTTCGTCGTGCCCTGCCATCGCGCGCTCGGCAAGAACGGCGCATTGACCGGCTATCATTGGGGCCTGACCCGCAAGAGGGCGATGCTCGGCTGGGAATCGGCGCACGCCTGATAGATGCCGGAGCTAGTCAAAATCGGAATTGATGATCCGAGCGATGATGTCATCATCCAGATTGGACAGCGCCTCCGCGATATCGATATGGCCCTTGGCAACCGCCTGGGCCGCGCTTGCCGCCAGGAAGGTTGGCCGACCCCATGCTTCATGGCGATGAAGGCTCACACAGTCGGCTAAGGATGCGATCGCGTGCAGGTAGGCTTGCTCCAGATCACCCGGTATATCCGGTCCTCGCCCTGTTTTTCGAGAAACTTCGATACTCGCCGGCAACAGGTAGAATGAGAAATCGATTGGCGTCGCCATGGTGAGCGCGATCCTGACGATATGAGGAACGGCCGCATATGACGCCGTGTAGACATCACCTTGGTGACAGAGGCTCGACCACAGGCTGAACCAAGGTTCTGCCCCAGGGGTGGGCATTGGTCCAGGCGATTTTTCCAGCGTTTTCAGCAGCTCCGGCGTCTCTGTCGCAAGACCATAGCAGTGCCTCAATTCACGCCAACGCTGACTATCGAATGAAAGCATGAACTCATTCCGCCAGTCGCAAAAGTTCTCGCGCTGCGCTTTCATCGGTGATCAGCGTGTTGCAGCCGATGCGCTTGATGGTGGCGCGGATGGCGACGGCGCGGTGAGCGCCGCCGGAGGAGAGCACGATGTGCCTGGCCTCCTTCAGCGTATCGAGATCGACGGACATGACGCGACGGTTGATCGAGTGATCGACCGAATTGCCGTCCTTGTCGAGGAAGTTGAACATGGTGTCGCAGACGCAGCCGGCGTCGATCAGTTCCTGCAACTCGGCTTTCGATATCCAGCCTTCCGACAGCGAGGTCGAGTGCGGGCCGATATCGCCGCAGCTGACGATGGCGAGGTCGAGGTTTTCGGCAAGACGATAGATCGTGTCCAACCCGCATTTCTCAATGAGATTGCGTTTGGTCTCGACGGAATCGACGAGCAGCGGCGCCAGGAACATATAGCATTCGGCGCCGAGCTGGTTTGCCAGCCGCCATGTATAGTCGATCGGGTTGGTCTGGTGCACGGCGACGATGCCGCCGAGCAGCGAAACGATCTTGCAGTTGTCGCGACGCGGCGGCCGGAAGCTTGCGAGCGACGCCGTCATGGTGCGGCCCCAGCCGACGCCGATGGTGTAATCGTCGGGGATCGCTTCGGAGAGGAACTGGCCGAGCGCCAGCCCGACATTTTTCGCCAGCCCGTTGACGTCGCAATCGACGGGCTTCGGCACCACGATCGCCTCGTCGAGGCCATAGGCGCGCTCCAGCTTCACCGAAAGCTCGACGCAATCGCCGATCGAATCGTTGATCCAGATCTGGACTTCGCTGCGCTTCATCGCTTCGTCGAGCAGGCGGATGACGGTGGTGCGGCTGATGCCGAGCTGTTCGGCGACGTCCTTCTGGGTCAGGCCCTCATTGTAATAGAGCCATGCGGCCCTCAGCCGTAGCGATGACGCTTCTGAATAGGCCGTGTGCGTGCCGCGTTTGAGCTTGACCACATCTCCTCCCGCACGATTTCTGTCCTAGATCCCTTGCAGGGATGAAGGCTGCAATGACGCGCTTGCTGCCGGGATAATGACGGGCGTGACACTTATGTCAATTGAAATGCACAAATGTCCTTGACTTTTCCTTAGCCGCGCGGCGATAGTCCTCGCGAGATGAAGTCGTTCTTGTCCGTCCGAGGAGGACATAGTGCGGGCATGCCGAAAGTCACGACCGGCCCTTGAGCCGCAGGCGCCGCCGCTTGCGGTCGAACAGCCGTTGGCATGCGGCCGGAACAGGTCCACTGTCCCTCACGTTTATCAATCATCCGTGACGGATACGCGTATTTCCGTCCGCAGCATGCAAACCGTCTGTCCCTAGATCACCTCTTGCCGGGCGGAACTCGCGCCGGTCCGCAGCCCAATTCAACAAGGATTACCAACCATGACATCCAAGCTCGACCAACTCCGCGAGATTACCACCGTCGTCGCCGATACCGGCGATATTCAGGCTGTCGCCCGCCTGAAGCCGGTCGACTGCACGACCAACCCGTCCATCGTTCTCAAGGCGCTCGGCACCGATATGTTTGCCGACGACATGAAGGAAGCGGTCGCCTGGGGCAAGAAGCTCGGCGGTGATGCGAATGTTGCCGCCGCAGCGGTTGCCGACCGCCTTGCCATCTCCGTTGGCGCCGCGCTGGTGAAGCTCGTTCCCGGCCGCGTTTCGACTGAGGTTGATGCCGACCTGTCCTTCGATACCGAAGCGTCGCTGAACAAGGCCCGCAGCATCATTGCCGCCTACAAGGAGCGCGGCATCGAGAAGGACCGCATTCTCATCAAGCTCGCTTCCACCTGGGAAGGCATCCGGGCAGCGGAAATCCTGCAAAAGGAAGGCATCGACTGCAATCTGACGCTGCTCTTCTCCAAGGCACAGGCGATCGCTTGCGCCGACGCCAAGGTTTTCCTGATTTCGCCCTTCGTCGGCCGCATCCTCGACTGGTACAAGAAGTCGACCGGCAAGGATTTCACCGCCGAGGAAGATCCGGGCGTGCTGTCCGTTCGCGAGATCTACAACTACTACAAGGCGAACGACATCAAGACGGTCGTCATGGGCGCATCCTTCCGCAACACCGGCGAAATCGAAGCGCTGGCCGGTTGCGATCGCCTGACCATTGCGCCGAACCTGCTCGACGAGCTTTCAAACGACCAGGGCAAGCTTGAGCGCAAGCTGTCGTCCGAGACGATCAAGCCTGTTTCGAAGATCGCCGTCGACGAGAAGACATTCCGCTGGATGATGAACGAAGACGCGATGGCGACCGAAAAGCTCGCCGAAGGCATCCGCGCCTTTGCAAAGGACCTGGCGACGCTGCGCACCATGGTGCAGAAGGAATTGCAGCTCGCTGCCGCCTGATCGGGCACGGCAAAACGATCGAAGGCGCGGTGGCCCGCTGGCGACCGCGCCTTTTTCATGCTGTTATCAAGGACCTATGCGGCCGGAGGCGAAGATGGAGGACGAGGAACGGACAAGGTCTCTGACGGCGCTTTCCTCTCGGCACGCAAGTTTCATCATCGCTTTCCTTGCCGGCCTGGCGGTCTTTCTGGCCGTGACATCGCGGGAGGTCAGCGCCCGCAATGTGCTGTTCGGATGGAATGCCAGCGCCGGCGTCTTCATTGCGCTCAGCTGGCGCAAGATGCTGCGGGCGACGGTCGAAAGCATCCGCAAACGCGCCGAGGATCTCGATTTTTCCGACACGGTCCTGCTGGCGCTTTCGATCGGCGCGTCGCTCGCGAGTATCGCCGGCATCGGGCTTGAGCTTCATTCGATCAAGGAGGCGGCGCCTGACGTCGCGCTGGCGCGGGCGGGCGGCGCGGTGCTGACGATCCTGATCTCCTGGGTCTTTCTGCACACGCTTTTTACGATCCATTATGCCCACCATTTCTATGGCGGGGCGGACGAAGAAAGCGGCCTGAAATTCCCCGACGGCATCGACGAGCCCGGCTACTGGGATTTTCTCTATTTCTCCTTCACCATCGGCGTTGCCGCGCAGACGGCGGATGTCGCGGTCAGCTCGACCAGCATGCGCAAGCTGACGCTGCTGCATGCCGTGCTGTCGTTTTTGTTCAACACGACGATCCTGGCGCTTGCGATCAATGTCGGGGCGAGCCTGCTATAGTGCGAGCCGTCGCGGGCGCGAACTCTCGGACAGGATCTGAATGAAGCGGGCGGCCCGCCCGCTCTGCAAATCGGAGGGTATGATGGAAAGCGCCTCAAGCCGGCCGGGCCTGGCCGATTTCATTCTTCTCCTCGGCAGGCTTCTCTTGTCCCTGATTTTCCTGCATGAGGGATTGTCACTGGCGGCAAATCTCACCGCGACCATCGAGATATTCGAGAAACTGGGCCTGTCGGCGCCGATTGCTTTTGCCACGATCGCGCTTCAGATAAGCGCCGGCCTTTCCGTCGCCGCAGGCTTCCTCAGCCGGCTCGGGGCATTGGCGCTGGCCCTCTTCTGCCTGGCGACGGCGTTTCTCTTCCATACCAATTTTGCGAGCCAGAACGAGCTGCTGCACTTCGAAAAAGACCTGGCGATTGCCGGCGGCATGTTCGCTCTTGCGGCTGTCGGCGCGGGATCGATCTCGGTCGACCATGTGCTGAAAAAGCGCGTGGGCAACATGCATCCTTTGCTCAGGGCAATCCTGTAGCCGATTTGCTCACCGCAATGCGGGTGAGCGTGGAGGAGGTCATTGACGGCACATCCGGCCAGCCGGGCGATCACCGCGATGATCGCGTTCCCGGCAACGGCCTATAGTTGGCATCACTTACAGGACTGCCTTGCCCGCCATCAGCGCAAGGACGAGGAAGATCAGGAAGATCACCAGCGCGATGCCGAACAGAACGCGCGCGATCGTCGCGGTGGCGGCGGATACGCCGGAGAAGCCGAAGAAGCCGGCGATGATCGAAATGACGAAAAATATCAGAGCCCATTTCAGCATGGCAGCATCCTTTTACGTTTGCCTGAGAAGACGCGGCAGCGGGGAAATTGTTCCCGCATCGTTGAAGGATGCTTCGTTAAACGGAAGGCTCTAGATTTTCACGGCGGAGAGAAGCGAGATCAACTGCGACTGCCGCTGCGTCCCGGTCTTGGCAAGCAGCTTCTTAACGTAGCCGCGCGCCGTTTCATAGCTGAGGCCGCAAATCTCGGCGATCTGGCGCGGCGAGGAGCCCTCCATCAGCAGACGGGCGACGGTCGCCTCTTGCGGCGTCAGGGCGAAGAGCCGCCGCAGGAGATCGCCGTCCGTTCTTGCGCGTTCGGAAAGGTCGGTAATGATGGCGACGGCGCGCGAATGGGCGAAGATATCGGCGGGCAGGCCCCTGAGGGCCTGGGCGCGAATGATGAGCGGGGCCTTGCCGGCGCGGGAGAAAAGCACCGGCGTCGACACGGTAGGGCTGAGGAACGGATCTCCCGCAAGAACCGCCTTCAAGTGCCGCCGCAGCAGGCCGGTCTCTTCCTGGCTGGCGGAAACCAGTTCACGGTCGACGATGCGGATGTCGCCGTTGAGCAGCCTTTCGGCCCGATTATTCAGATGGCTGACATGGCCGGTGCGGTCGAAGAAGACGGCGGCGGTGCCGCTGAGCTCGAAAGCCTCGCTCATGCCGTCGATCTTTGCCGCCTGCAGCGAACGGATGATTTCGGCCGAGGCGGTCAGCTTCGATTGCATGGAGAGCAAGATGCGTTCCTCCTCCCGATCGAAGGGTGGATCGTCGATGCGGCGCTGCAAGTTGAGGGTGAGCAGCGTATCGCCTGAGGTAAAAGCAATCATGGCGGAATACCGCAGGCCGAAGCGGGCAAGGAACTCGGTGTAGAATTCGTGCCGACGGAACTCTTCTTCCGAGGCAATGTCGTGCTCGATGATGATGCCTTTGGCGAGTGCGACCGGAAGCCCGCGCTCGCGGAAATCCCGCTTGTACCAGCCTTCGGCGAAATAGACGTCGAAGGCTTCGAGCAGATTGGGCGTCGTCAGGAAGCCCGGAGAAAACTTGCCGACGGCCGGCAAAATATGGGCACCTGCGGAGCCGGTCGCCCGGGAGATCGCTTCCAGCGTACCGGTCCATTTTTCCGGGACGAGGGCGGATTCCAGCAATCCGTCCATGGCCTTTTCAAGCTCGGAGATATCGATGCGAGTCGCCATGAAGATGCTGCCTCATCGAATCTGTTGCGGGGCCTGTCCTCGAACCTACCGTCACGATCTAAGCGTATTGTCATAACAACGATAGGACAATAACAGGCGATGTTTGTCGGCTTATTGTTCCTCTGCGATAAAGTTCGCCTGCTTGCTTCAGGCGAACCTTTTATTCATGCGATATATTACCTTCCGCCGCTCAACCGTGATTGATCATCACGTGGCGAACGGCGGTATAATCCTCCAGCGCATAAACCGACATGTCCTTGCCGTAGCCCGATTGCTTGAGGCCGCCATGCGGCATCTCGTTGACCAGCATGAAATGGGTGTTGATCCAGGTGCAGCCATATTGCAGGCGGGCGGCCGTCTTCATGCCGCGGCCGATATCCTTGGTCCAGACGGAGGAGGCGAGGCCATAATCGCTGTCGTTCGCCCAGGCGATGGCGTCATCGGCTTGGGAAAAGCGGGTAACAGAGACAACCGGGCCGAAGACTTCGCGGCGGACGATCTCGTCGTCCTGCAGGGCGCCTGCTATGACGGTCGGGGTGAAGAAGAAGCCCTTGTCGCCGGAGACCGCGCCGCCGGTGGTGATCTCCATGTGCTTGTGCTCGGAGGCGCGGGCGACGAAGCTTTCGACGCGGTCGCGCTGACGCCTGGAGATCAGCGGGCCGATCTCGTTTTCGGTATCGTCGGCCTGGTTGAAGCGGATGCTGGAGACGGCGGAGGAGAGATCGGCGACGAAATTCTCGTAGACCCTGGCATCGGCATAGATGCGGCAGGCGGCGGTGCAGTCCTGGCCGGCATTGTAATAGCCGAAGGTGCGGATGCCCGAAACGACGGCGTCGATATCGGCATCGTCGAAGACGATGACTGGGGCCTTGCCGCCAAGTTCGAGATGGGTGCGCTTGACCGTCTTGGCGGCGGCCTGCAGCACTTTCTTGCCGGTGGCGATATCGCCGGTGATCGAGATCATGCCGATCTTGGGGTGGTTGATGAGCGCGTTGCCGACGCTTTCGCCGCGGCCGAGAATGACGTTGACGACGCCTTCGGGGAGAATATCGGAAAGCAGCTTCGCCATCTTCAGCGCCGTCAGCGGCGTCTGTTCCGAAGGCTTGAAGACGACGGTATTGCCGCCGGCGATCGCCGGCGCCAGCTTCCAGGCCATCATCATCAGCGGATAATTCCACGGCGCGATCGAGCCGACGACGCCGATCGGGTCGCGGCGGATCATCGAGGTGTGGCCGGGCAGATATTCGCCGGCGGCCGGTGCGTGGAGGTTGCGCACGGCGCCGGCAAAGAAGCGATAACAATCGACGATCGCCGGAATCTCGTCGTTCAGCACTGAATTGATCGGCTTGCCGCAGTTCAGCGCCTCCAGCGTGGCGAAGCCCGCGGCATCCTTCTCGATGGCGTCGGCGATCTTCAGCAGGTAGCCGGAACGCTCGGAAGGCGTCGTCTGCGACCAGCTCGTGAAGGCCTTTTCCGCGGCGTCGACGGCGGCATCGATCTGCGACAGCGAAGCTTCAGGAAGGTCGATCACCGTCTCGCCGGTCTTCGGGTTCAGGATGTGCTCGTCCGTCTCCGTGCCCTTTTCGAAGCGGGAACCGATCAGCATTTGGGTGTCCATGACGTTCTCCCTGTCATTTGCCGGCGCCGGCGATCTGGTCGCCGTCGCGGGTGAGATAATGGGCTGCCAGGATCGGCAGGAAGGTGACGAGCACCACGACCATGGCGACCACATTGGTTACGGGGCGCTGGCGCGGGCGGATGAGTTCTTCGAGCATCCAGATCGGCAGGGTCGATTGCTGCCCGCCGGTGAAGGTGGTGACGATGACCTCATCGAAGGAAAGCGCGAAAGCGAGCATGCCGCCAGCAAGAAGGGCGGTGCCGATATTCGGCAGGATGACATGCCGGAATGTCTGGAAGCCGTCGGCGCCGAGATCCATCGAGGCCTCGATCAGCGAGCCGGAGGTACGGCGGAAGCGGGCGACGGCATTGTTATAGACGACGACCACGCAGAAGGTGGCGTGGCCGAGCACGATGGTCCAGACCGAAAACGGAATGTCGAAAAGGCTGAAGGCGGAGCGCAGCGCAATGCCGGTGATGATGCCGGGAAGCGCGATCGGCAGGATGACCAGCAGCGAGATCGCCTCGCGGCCGAAGAACTTCGTCTGGCTGACGGCCGCCGCGCAGAGCGTGCCGAGCACCAGCGCGATCGCCGTGGCGATGACGGCGACCTGCAGCGAAAGGCCGAGCGCCGACCAGACATCCGGCCGGTTCCAGGCAACGGCAAACCATTGCGTCGTCA
The DNA here is from genome assembly GCF_002211305.1 of Rhizobium sp. R634. GTDB lineage: Bacteria > Pseudomonadota > Alphaproteobacteria > Rhizobiales > Rhizobiaceae > Rhizobium. The sequence goes on from NZ_LOKW01000002.1 coordinate 59,478, forward strand.
GCCCGGGCGGCGGCCATTGGTAGCTCTTTTCCTCCGTCGTGAAGGCATAGATGAAGATCAGCAGGATCGGCAGATGCAGGAAGAGCAGCCCGGCTGCAGCGGCTATCTTCAGGGGCACGGGCGATGTCTTCAGGTCAGAGCGCATCGAAGGCCCCCTGTTTCTTGGCGAGCCACAGATAGAGCGCCATGATGACGATCGGCACGACGGAGAAGGCGGCCGCCAGGGGCACGTTGCCGGCCGTTCCCTGCTGGGCATAGACGGCTTGGCCGATGAACAGCCTGGAGGAGCCGATGATCTGCGGGATGATGTAATCGCCCAATGTCAGCGAGAAGGTGAAGATCGAACCGGCCACGATGCCGGGGAGCGCCAGCGGCAGCAGCACGGTGCGGAAGGTCTGGCCCGGGTTGGCGCCGAGATCCGCCGAGGCCTCGATCAGGTTGCCGGGCACGCGCTCGAGTGCCGCCTGCGTCGGCAGGATCATGTAGGGCAGCCAGATATAGACGAAGACGATGAAGGTGCCGAGATAGCTCACCGAGAGCGAATTGCCGCCGACCACGGGCAGGTTCAGGATGCCGTCGAGCAGCCATGAGAGGGAGAGTTTCTCGAAGATCCAGGTGAGGATGCCTTCCTTGGCGAGGATCAGCTTCCAGGCGTAGACTTTGACGAGGTAACTCGACCAGAGCGGCAGCATGACGCCGAGATAGAAGAGCGCCTTCCATTTGCCCTGCGCGTAACGCGCCGCGTAATAGGCGATCGGAAAGCCGATCAGCGCTGAAGCGAGGGTGACGAGAGCGGCCATCATGACGGTGCGGATGATGATGTCGAAATTCGTCGGGCTCAGCAGCTGGGCATAGGTCGAGAGGGTGAATTCGTAATTCACCAGGCCGGAGAAATCGTCGATCGAAAAGAAACTCTGCAGAAGGAGTGCGATCAGCGAACCGATATAGATGATGCCGAGCCAGAGCAGCGGCGGCGTCAGCATCAGGAAGAGCAAGAGTTTCGGGTGCCGCCAGAAGACATCCGACAGCCGGCCGAAGAACCCGCCGCGGCGCGGAAGGATCGATGTCTTGCCGGCTGACAGTGTGAGCGTCGTCATGCCGCGTCGTCCATATAGTGGATATCGGTGGGCTGCCAGGCAAGCCGGATGCCGGCGCCGACGTCAGGCACGGCTGCGCCCGCCGGCAGCATGACATGCAGCCGGCTGCCCTTAAGATCGACGCTGAGGCGCGTCGCCGCGCCGAGGAAGCTCGCATTTTCGACTTTCGCCTCGATGCCGTCGCTTGCCAGCCGGATCGCTTCGGGACGCAGGCTCGCCCAGCGTTTCTCGCCGCCGAGCGAAGCCATCAGATCCGGCGCGATGACGTTCGACGAGCCGACGAAATCGGCGACGAAGCGGGTCTTCGGGCAGCGGTAGATGTCCTGCGGCGTGCCGTGCTGGACGATGTTGCCATTGTTGAAGACGGCGACCCGATCGGCCATGGACAGTGCCTCGCCCTGATCATGGGTGACGAAAACGAAGGTAATGCCGAGCGCCCGCTGCAGGCTCTTCAGCTCTTCCTGCATCTGCTCGCGCAGCTTCAGGTCCAGAGCGCCGAGCGGCTCGTCGAGCAGCAGCACTTTCGGCTTGTTGACGAGCGCGCGGGCCAGCGCCACGCGCTGCCGCTGGCCGCCGGACAATTGACCGGGCCGGCGGGCGCCGTAACCGGGCAGTTTGACGAGCTCCAGGGCATCGTTCGCGGCCTTGATCCGATCCGCCTTGCCGACGCCCCTGACCATCAGCCCGTAGGCGACATTGTCGAGGATGTTCAAATGCGGGAAGAGCGCATAGTCCTGGAACACGGTGTTGACGTTGCGCCGATAGGGCGGGACGCCATCGGCCGTCTCGCCGAAAATCTGGATATGGCCGGCGGTCGGCTGCTCGAAGCCGGCGATCAGTCTCAGGCATGTCGTCTTGCCGGAGCCGGAAGGGCCGAGCATGGCGAAGAATTCGCCTGGCGCGATTTCGAGATCGACGCCGTCGACGGCGCGAACCTGGCCGAAATGGCGCGATACCTGCTGGAAACGGACGGCTGACGTCATTGGAGCGCTCCGGGACTTGCAATGCTTAGAGATGGCTTCGGTCTTCGCTGATGAAGACCCCGCCCCAAACCCCTCCCCACAAGGGGGAGGGGCTTAACGTGCCGCACCCTCGCGAAGAATTCGGCGTTCAGAGAGGAGTGAGGCGGTGCCACCTATAGCCCCTCCCCCTTGTGGGGAGGGGTTGGGGAGGGGATTTTTACCCTACGAAGCGAGGCGGCTTACCGCCCGCCGATCACGCCGATATAATCCGAGACCCAGCGGTGATAGGGCACGCATTCGCTCTGCGTCGTGCATTTGGCGACCGGGGTCTTCCAGAACTTGATCTTGTCGAAGTGATCGAAGCCGTTGTTGGCGCAGCCGGTATCGCCCATCAGCGCGTTGCCCTTGCAGGCGGCGGGGACAGAGGGCACGGCGCCGAACCAGGCGGCTGCATCGCCCTGGACCTTGGCTTTCAGCGAATGCTCCATCCACATATAGGCGCAGTTCGGATGTTCGCTGTCGGCATGCAGCATGGTGGTGTCGGCCCAGCCGGTGACGCCTTCTTCAGGGAAGGTGGAGGCGATCTTCTGCTTGTCGGCCTGCAGCAGGTTCACCTGGAAGGGCCAAGATCCGGAAGCGACGACGCCTTCGTTCTTGAAGTCGTCGATCTGGATCATCGCGTCGTGCCAGTAGCGGGAGACCAGCTTGCGCTGGCCGCGCAGCAGATCGAGAGCGGCCTTATACTGATCCTCGGTCAGCTCGTAAGGATCCTTGATGCCGAGATCCGGCTTGTGGGCCATCAGATACATGGCGGCGTCGGCGATATAGATCGCGCCGTCATAGGCCTGGACGCGGCCCTTGTTCGATTTGCCGTCGGGCAGGGTCTCTTCCTCGAAGACGACTTTCCAACTGGTCGGCGCCTTATCCTTGAAGGCATCGGTATTGTACATCAGCACATTCGGCCCCCAGAGATAGGGGACGCCGTAATGGACGTCGCCGACCGTATACCACGGGCCTTTCTGCAGGCGCTCGTCGACATTCTTGAAGCTCGGGATCAGATCAGTGTTGATCGGCTGGACGCGCTTGCCGGCGATGAGGCGGAGCGACGCGTCGCCGGATGCGGTAACAAGATCGAATCCGCCCTCGTTCATCAGCGATACCATCTCATCCGAGGTGGCGGCGGTCTTGACGGAAACCTTGCAGCCGGTCTCCTTTTCGAAATCGGTAACCCAGTCGTAGTTCTTGTCGGTTTCACCGCGTTCGATATAGCCGGCCCAGGCGACGATGCTGACGGCGCCTTCGCCCTTGCCGAGCGCCTTCAGCGGTTCGGCGGCGATCACCTGTGTCGCGAAGCTCAGGCAAGCTAGCGCTGCCGTGCAGGATTTCAAGAGATTCGTCATCATCCGTCTCCCGGTTTTATGCCACTTTCGCGGCCGTTCGTTCCCAGTTAAGAAGGTGATCCGAAAAGACCGCTTTCGCAAATTCATTTATCAGAAGGGCGATATCGGAAATTCCGATATCATCGCATGCGGCCAGAGCGAATGCTTTCGGCGATGCCGACGAAATCGCGTGCCGCCTGCGGTAGACTGGAGCCCTTGCGCCAGACCATGCCGACCTGCACGACCGGCAGCGAACCGGAGACGTCGCGGCTCTCGATGCGGTCGCCTTCCAGCGACCATGGGCGATAAACGAGATCGGGAAGCAGGGCGACTCCGGCGCCCGTCGCGACCAGGCTGCGCACCGCTTCCACCGAGCGGGTGCGGAAGGCGACATGCGGGCGGGCGCCGAGGGCCGAAAGCAGCTTGCCGGTGTTCTCCTCGATTTCATCGACCGTCAGCATGATCAGCGGCTCGCGGGCGATATCGGCGACCGAGATGATGTCGGCGGAAACCAGCGGATGGCCCATCGGCAGCCATAGGCGATAGGGTGAGGTTTCCAGGATTTCCGCCTGCAGCGCCATACGGTCACGCAGGTTGGAGATCACCATGACGGCGACATCGAGCTCGCCGCCGACCAGAAGATGTTCGAGATAGCCGCCATTGTCCTCGATGGCGCTGACTTCGATGCCGGGACAGGCGCGCCGGTAGCGCGCCAAGAGATCGGACAGCACGTAGCCGGCGACAAGCGAGGTAACGCCGATGTTCAGCGTGCCCGAAAGCGGGCTCTGCTGCCCGGAAAAGCTGGTGCGCGCATCGGAGACGGACGCCAGGATCTTCGTCGCATGGCGCAGGAACTGGTGGCCGTTATGGGTGATCGTCAGGCCGCGCGGGTGACGCTCGAAGAGTGCTACTCCGAGGTCCGTTTCGAGCTCCTTCAACGCTTCCGTCACCGAGGATTGCGAGATCGAAAGGTTCTGCGCAGCCCGTGTCACCGAACCCTGTTCGGCGACGGCGACGAAGTACTGAATCTGGCGAAGCGTGAAGGCCATGGGCGTTTAGAGCATGGCGGAATGTGCCGTGGCAAGCAGCCGAAAAATTCGGACCTTTTTTGGTATTTTCTTGAAATGAGGCAAGCTCGGCATGCCCACTTAAACTTTCCGAAACGTCATTTCTCTAACTTTCTCGGCACTTGTCCTGCGTTGGAGTTTCAGATGGCGGAGCAGTTGGCGTGAAGGCCTTACTGCGCATATTCCGGCCTTCCCGGAAATTGGCAATCATCATCGTTGGAGTCGCCCTTCTGGCGGGCGTTTCCGGCGGCGCGGCCGTCTATGTCGGCAAGGACAGGCTGATCGGCTCCTCGCACGGGGGCTCCGGGCTTGAATGCAGTGACGTCAACCTGGTGACGATCAAGAAGCAGGATCATGTCTGGGTCCGGAAGTATATCAAGACCGAACCGACCGACGGGATGACGCGGGTCAGGACGGCCCTTCGCGTCGCCCAGGCCGTCTATGCCGCGCAGAAGCCGGATCTCGTGCAGGTGGTGGTGCTCGACGAGAACGGCCCGACGCTGCGCGCCGATATTCGCGGCCGGGCGATCGGCGCCGACGTCGTCTATATCCCGCATCCCGACAAAACAGTTCCAGGCCTCGACGACAAACCCTATACGGCACGGTACTACGACGGCAAGGCCAGCGAAAACGGGCTGTTCTTCGGCGAGCGCATCGAGCTGCCGGCCGATGAGGTCGCCATGATCAGCGCTTCCTTCGAGGATCCGGAGGATTGTGTCGATCCGGTTGCCGTTGCCTCCACCAAGGGCGGAGAGAAGGCGAAGAAGGCTGAAGGCGGCGGGCATGGCGCAGCGCCAGCGGCCGAAACCGAAGCGGCGCCTGCTGCCGAAGGCGGCCACGGTGCCGACGCCGTAACCGAAGCGCCGGCCGAAGAGCCGCTGGCGGATGCTCCCAAGACACACTGAACAGGCGGCATGAAAAAAGCGGAGGGCCGGCCGGCACTCCGCTTTGCTTTTTCTATGGATTTCCGGTCAGTCGGTCTTGCTGCGGCGGGCCGGGAAGAGGATGACGTCGCGGATCGACGGCGCGTTGGTCAGCAGCATGATCAGGCGGTCGACGCCGATGCCGAGGCCACCGGCCGGCGGCATGCCCTGATCGATCGCGTCGAGGAATTCCTCGTCCAGCTGCTTTTCCTTTTCGCCGCGGGCGTGGGCCTGTTCGAGCTGCTCGACCATGCGGCGGCGCTGCTCTTCAGGATCGTTGAGTTCGGAGAAGGCGTTGCCGAGTTCCCAGGCATTGCAATAGGTCTCGAAGCGCTCGACGAGCCGGGGCTCGCCCGGCACTTCCTTGGCGAAGGGCGAGATGTCCTTCGGGAAATGCGTGACGTGGGACGGCTGGATCAGCGTGGCTTCGACCTTCTCCTCGAAGATGAAGGCAAGGCATTCGCCCCAGGTCCAATCCTTCTCGACCGCGAAGCCGGCAGCCTTGGCGGCGGTGCGCGCTTCCTCATCGGTCTTGATCGCCAGGAAATCGATGCCGGTCGCTTCCTTGACGGCATCGGGCATCGGCACGCGCTTGAACGGACCCTTGAAGGACAAACGCTTGTCGCCGAAATCGAACTCCGTCGTGCCGTGAATGGAAAGCGCCAGCCCCTCGAACAGCCGCTCGACGAGGTCCATCATATCCTCGTAATCGGCATAGGCCCAGTAACACTCCATCATGGTGAATTCGGGATTGTGCCGGGTGGAGACGCCTTCATTGCGGAAGTTGCGGTTGATCTCGAAGACCTTGTCGGTGAGGCCGGAAACCAGCGTGCGCTTCAGGAACAGTTCCGGCGCGATGCGCAGGTACATGTCGAGCTTCAGCGTATTGTGATGCGTCTTGAACGGCTCGGCGGTGGCGCCGCCGTAGATCGATTGCAGCATCGGCGTCTCGACTTCCATGAAGCCGTCATTTTCCATGAAACGGCGGATGCCGGAGACGATCTTCGAGCGCTGCTGGAAGCGCAGCTTCGAATCCTCGTTGGTCATGATGTCGAGATGGCGCTTGCGATAACGCAGCTCGATGTCGGAAAGACCGTGCCACTTCTCCGGCATCGGCAGCAGCGACTTCGTCAGCATTTCGATCTTCTGGGCGTTGATCGTCAGTTCGCCGCGCTTGGTGCGGCGCACGACGCCGGTGACACCGATGATGTCGCCGATATCGATCATCGGCAGCAGAGCGCGGGCCTCTTCGCTCGTCACATCCTTGTGCGAGAAGATCTGGATCTTGCCGGAGGCGTCATGGATATCCATGAACATGCCGGAGTTGCGTGAGGAGTAGACGCGACCGGCGACGGTGACGACGTCCTGCGTCTCGACGTCGGGCTCCAGCCCCTCGTATTTCGCCGCAAGCTCGGCATTGGTCAGCGTCCGGTGGAAATGCGCCGGATAGACATCGCCGATCTGCTCGCGCAGCAGCTTCAGCTTCTGGGCGCGCACTTCCGTCGCGTCGGAGGAGAGAGTGTTTTCGGTCTTGTTGTCAGCCACTGTCGAAATCCTCTGACTGTTCTTACTTCGCGCCGACCAGGGCGGCGACAGCCTGCGCGGCGAGCTTCAGGCGCTGGCGCACGACCGAGCGGCCGAGGATCGCCATGGAATCGAAGAGCGGCAGGGAGCGCGACGAGCCGGAGACGGCGACGAAGAGCGGCGAGACCACGACTTTCAGCTTCTTGCCCATGCGGTCGGCGATGGCGCGCAGCTCCGCTTCGATGGTCTCGACGTTCCATTCCAGGATCTTTTCGAGATCGGGCTGAACGGTGTTGAGGATCTCCAGGATCTCTTCCGGCGGCGACTTGATCTTGGCAAAATCGGACGGCTGCAGGCCGAGGTCGGACTTCAGCAGGAAGCCGGCGAGATCGGGCAGTTCGCCGAGCTTGGAAATGCGCGTCTGCGACAGACGGAGGCCCGCCTTCAGGCGGTCGTTTTCCATCGCCCAGGCGAGCACCCGCGCCTGGAATTCCTCTTCCGAGAGCTTCTCGCGGATCCAGCGGCCGTTCAGCCAGTCGAGCTTCTGAATGTCGAAGATGGCGCCGGCCTTGGAGAGGTTTTCCGGGTCGAACTTTTCCGACAGCTCGTCCATCGTCAACAGCTCTTCGCCTTCGGCGATCTGGATGAAGAACAGGCCGAGGAAGTTCATCAGCGCTTCGGGGATATAGCCGAGCGCGGTATAATAGGAGATCGAGGTCGGGTTCTTGCGCTTCGACAGCTTCGACTTGTCGGCGTTGCGCATGAGCGACAGATGCATGAAGACCGGCTGGTCCCAGCCGAAATAGCGATAGAGCAGAATGTGCTTCGGTACAGAAGCCAACCATTCCTCGCCGCGGGCCACATGGGTGATCTTCATCAGATGGTCGTCGATGACGTTGGCCATATGATAGGTCGGCATGCCGTCGGCCTTGATCAGGACCTGCATGTCGACGGAATCCCAGGGGATGGAGACATCGCCGTAGACTCCGTCGGTGAAGTCGCAGGAGCCTTCGGCCGGGATCTTCATGCGGATGACCGAGGCTTCGCCGGCGGCCGTGCGCGAGGTCACTTCCTCCGCCGTCAGGCCGAGGCAGAGACCGTCATATTTCGGCGGCTTGCCGGCGGCGCGCTGCGCCTCGCGCATCTGCTCCAGGCGCTGCGGCGTGCAGAAACAGCGGAAGGCATGGCCCTTGTCCAGCAGTTCCTGTGCGTAGGGCTGGTACAGCGGCTTGCGGTCGGACTGGCGATAGGGGCCGTAGGGGCCGCCGATATCGGGGCCTTCCTTCCATTCCAGTCCGCACCATTTCAGCGCGTCCAGCACCTTCGTCTCGAATTCCGGGGTCGAGCGTGTCGCATCGGTATCTTCGATGCGCAGGATGAATTCGCCGCCGTGCTTCTTGGCGAAAAGGTAGTTGAAGAGAGCGATGTATGCGGTGCCGACATGCGGCTCGCCGGTCGGCGAGGGAGCGATGCGGACGCGGACGCCGGAAGCTGTCATAGTATGAGCCCGTCAATGAATGCCGGACGGCTTTCACGGGAAAGCGACGTTCGGCCGGAAGGATGCAGATATCTTCGGCAAACCGGCCGGAAAAAGGGCATGCGCCCGCACCATCCGCCGATCGTCCGTTCGGCTGGCCTTAGGCCATATTCAACCGGGCGCGTCAAGGAAAACCGCGTCCCGCGAGGGGATGACGGCGCTTGCGGGAGGGCGGCTGCTGCAGCGCACCCTCCCGCCTCTGCCTCAATGGGCGCCGTCGCGTTTGCGCTTGCGGGCGTTGCGCGCGAACATGTTCAGCACTTCGACCAACGCCGAGAAGGCCATGGCGGCGTAGACGTAGCCCTTCGGCACATGGAAGCCCATGCCTTCGGCGATCAGCGTCGTGCCGATCATCAGCAGGAAGGCAAGCGCCAGCATGACGATCGTCGGATTGCGCTCGATGAAGTTGGCAAGCGGGGTGGCTGCGACCAGCATGACGGTGACGGCGGCGACGACGGCGATCACCATGATCGGCAGGTGCGGCGTCATGCCGACGGCGGTGATGATGCTGTCGACGGAGAAAACCAGGTCGAGAAGCAGGATCTGGCCGATCGCCGATGCAAAGCCCGTCGTGGCTGAAGTCGCGATGAAATCCTCCTGGTGATCGACCGGATCGACGCTGTGGTGAATTTCCTTGGTGGCCTTCCAGACGAGGAACAAGCCGCCGGCGATGAGGATCAGGTCCTTCCAGGAGAAGCCGTGTCCAAAGGCTTCGAACAGCGGTTCGGTCAACTGCACGATCCAGGCGACGGTGCCGAGCAGCGCCAGGCGCATGATGAGGGCAAGGCCGATGCCGATCTTGCGGGCTTTTTCCCGGTGCTCGGGCGGCAGTTTGTTGGTGAGAATGGAAATGAAGATCAGATTGTCGATCCCGAGAACGACTTCCATCACCACCAGCGTGATGAGCGCCACCCAGGCGGCCGGATCCTGAATGAGCGTCATAATTTCCTGCATCAGCTTATATCCCCTTTGCGTCACATGAGCGATGACGCCCGCAATGTAGTGTCAGCGGCTTTTCGCGCAAGCGCCGCAAGGGGATATACGAAATCCGTGTGACTTTTATTCCCTAAAGCGCGTCGCATCAAACTTGATTCATGTGACGCGCTTTAGCTCTTTGTTTTGCTGCATGTCGTTATCCCGGAACCGCTGCACACTTCCGAGCGACATGCATTAGAACAGGATGTCGTCCGAAAACCGCTCATACTTTTCGGCATCATGCTCTGATCGGCAACCAGATTTCAGTGACGCCCATGCCGGTATAGGGGTCGAAGCGCTCGTCGTAGCGTTCGAACATGTCGGGTGTGGCGCCGTGCTCCAGGCCGGAGGTCGGCCACCATGTCCCGAAAATCCGGTTCATCGTCGCGGAAATGCCGGAGACATGGCCGCGATGGATGAAGACGACGTAGCGCTGGCCGGGCAGCTTGAGCGTGGCGAAACCGGCCGGCAGATCGCCGGCATCGGAGATCTCGACCGCGGCCATATAGCGGAATTTCTCCGCTTCGCCGTCGATATGCGTGCAGATGCCGTAGGCGACGTTGCCCTTCTGGCCTGATATATGGCCGAAATGGGCATTGAACTTCTGCCAGAGGGAGGGGATGGCGGCATTGCCGCCATAGGGATAGGTCTCCTGCAGGCCGGCTAAGAGCATCGGCGGCAAGGTTTCGAAGCGCGGCGGTTCGAGGTCGTTGAGGTGGGCGGGGTCCATTCTGATCGGCTCCAGCAAGGCAAGGTTGCGGGCGTGCCCTTGTTTGCGCACCGCATCCGGCGTCATGCCGAACTGGTCGCGGAAGGCACGGGTGAAGGCCTCGTGCGAGCCGTAGCCCGCGCAAAGCGCAACCTCGAGAATCGTGGATGAACCGCCGACGAGCGCGGGCGCGGCGCGGCTGAGGCGCCGTCCCCTGATATAGCCGCTGATCGAGTGGCCGGTGACGAGCCCGAAGACGCGCGACAGATGGTAGCGCGACAAACCGGCCGCTTCCGAGATCTCTTCCAGCGATATATCGTTTTCGAAATGGCTCTCAATGAACCAGATCGCCCGTGCGACGGCGCTCATCCCTTATCTCTCCTGGTTGCGGCTTCCTTCTTAGAAAAAAGCCGCCTGCCGGGTTTGATCGTTCTTGCGGAGTTTTGGCCGATCAAGGGCAGCCGTCAAGAAAGGGTGTCAGGCGGTGGCGGGCCGGGGCGTGCCGTAGGCGGCCATGAAGACCTTGATCGCGCCGCGGATGACGCGGTCGATTTCCTCGCGGGTGGGCGGCTCTTCCATGCTGCCGAACAGGCGCAGCTTGAAGAAACTGCCGCTGGCAAGATCGAGGAACTGGCCGGCGGCCAGATCGATGTCATCGATTTCGAGTGTGCCTTCGGCGACGTGGCGCTCAAGGAAATCGCGCATGATCGTGCGCAGATTGACCGGCCCCTTGAAGAAACGCTGACAGAGCGCCGGCATGCGGTCGCGCACACCGAGAACGGTGCGCATCGCGGTGATGACCTTTTCGTCGGTCATATGGGTGACGAAGCTTATCCCGAATTCATACAGTCCGGATTCAGGATCGTCATGTTCGGCAAGCGCGGTGCGCACGGCGGCCACGAAGGCAGCGCGCTCGGCCTCGATCATCGCCGAAAACAGCTCTTCCTTGTTGGTGAAGTAGACGTAGAGCGTTCCCTTGGAGACGCCGGCCTCGCGCGTCACGTCGTTCATGCTGGCGGCGTCGAAGCCCATTTTCATGAAGACGCGCTTTGCGCCGTCGAGAATCTGCTGACGCTTGGCCGGGTCTTCGCCCGCGGCAAACCGGCCTCCGGCAGCAGGAGGACTGAACACGGCGGCATTGTCGGATTTCAGCGTCATGTCTCCTTAACCGTGTTTACGGTTTCGCCTTTCCCTTAAAAGAAATCGAACCGATTGGTTCTATGCATCTTGATATGACGATAAAACAGGTTTATGTCAACTGAACCGAACCGTTCAGTTCGATTAATTACACCAAGATCGGTAATGGCCATGTCGAGCAATTCAAAAAGCAACGTCGCGCGGATCGTCAGCGAAAACGCCGAGGCCGAAGAGGCAAAGGTCGTGGCCGTTGCGGAAGCTCCGGCTGCGGAGGCCCGTGAGGCCCCGCCTGCTCCCGCGCAGTCTGCGCCGGCTTCGGTCGCCGCGCCTGCGGCCGCCAAGAAGCGCCGCAGCCCGGTGCTGCCGATCGTCGTGCTTGCCCTTCTCGCAGGCGGCGGCTGGTATGGTTACGAATGGTGGACGAACGGCCGCTTTATGGTGTCGACCGATGACGCCTATATCGAGGGCGATATCGCAACGATCTCGCCGAAGGTCACGGGCTACGTCGCGAAGGTGAATGTGGTCGCCAACCAGGAAGTCAAAGCGGGCGACGTGCTTGCTACGCTTGATAACGGCGACTATCAGAACGCCCTCGATCAGGCCGAGGCCCAGATCGCCACCGAACAGCTTTCGCTGCAGCGCATCGACGCGCAGATCGAAGGCGCGAATGCGAGCCTTGCACAGGCGCAGGCGCAGAAGGTGGCACTCGAAGCGGCCGTTCGCGGTGCCGAGATCACCCAGAAGCGCCAGAGCGAGCTCCAGGCGAAGTCGGTCGGCACGGCCGCCGACCTCGACAATGCCAATATCGCGCTCGATCAGGCCAAGGCCAATCTCGCCGGTGGCGACGCCAACATTACCGCGGCCCGCGCCAACATCACCATCCTTCAGGCCCAGCGCAAGGAGGCGGAGGGTTCGGTTCGTTCACTGGAAATCTCGCGCGACAAAGCCGCTCGCGACCTCTCCTTCACCGTGCTCAAGGCGCCTTATGACGGCATCGTCGGCAACCGCTCGGTCCAGGAAGGCGATCTCGTCTCGCCCGGCCAGCGTCTGATGGCGCTCGTTCCGGTGCGCCAGCTCTATATCGACGCCAATTTCAAGGAAACGCAGATCCAGCATCTCGTTCCCGGCTCTAAGGTCAATGTCCATGTCGACGCCTATGACGACCATCCGATCGTCGGCACCGTCGAATCGATCTCGCCGGCTTCCGGCTCGGTCTTCTCGCTGCTGCCGCCGGAAAACGCCACGGGCAATTTCACCAAGGTGATCCAGCGCGTGCCGGTGCGCATCGCGCTGCCGCAGGAGGCGCTCGATAGCGGGCGCCTGCGCGCAGGCCTCAGCGTCGTCGTCGACGTCGACACCCGCACGGCGCCCGGCAAGTGAGCCTTCAAGAGCGAGTAAGCCTTTAAGAAAAGGCGGAGGTGGTCTGATGGCCGGGAGCGCAACAGCAACAGCGGCAATGATTCCGGCGGCGCCTGCTCACGCCGAGGATCGGATGGATCCGAGGAAGCTCATCGCCTTCTTCGCGATGGTGCTCGGCATGTTCATGTCGATCCTCGACATTCAGATCGTCTCGGCCTCGCTTGCCGAAATCCAGGCCGGCCTTTCGGCCGGCAGCGACGAGATCGGCTGGGTGCAGACGTCCTATCTGATCGCCGAAGTGATCATGATCCCGCTCTCGGGCACGCTGGCGCGCATCATCTCGACGCGTTACCTCTTCGCGATTTCCGCCGCCGGCTTCACCATGGCGAGCGCCCTTGCGGCGACGGCGACGAACATCGACCAGATGATCGTCTACCGCGCCATTCAGGGCTTCATCGGCGGCGGCATGATCCCGTCGGTCTTCGCGGCGGCCTTCACCATCTTCCCGCCATCGAAGCGCAGCATTGTTTCGCCGATTATCGGCCTGATCGCAACGCTGGCGCCGACGATCGGCCCGACCGTCGGCGGCTATCTCAGCCACGCCTTCTCATGGCACTGGCTGTTCCTCGTCAACATCATTCCTGGGATCATCGTCACGATCGTCACCTGGAACTTCATCGATTTCGACAAGCCAGAACTGTCGCTGTTCAAAAAGTTCGACTGGTGGGGACTGGTCTCTATGGGCGTGTTCCTCGGGGCGCTGGAATACGTGCTCGAAGAGGGCAATTCCAACGACTGGTTCAACGACGAATCCATCGCCATCGCGGCCGTTGCCTCCGGCGTCGCAGCCATCGTCTTCTTCTATCGTGCCTTCACGGTGGAATTCCCCGTCGTCGATCTCAAGGCCTTTGCCAACAGGAATTTCTCCTTCGGCTCGGTCTTCTCCTTCGTCATGGGTATCGGCCTTTATGGCCTCACCTATATCTACCCCGTCTATCTCGGACGCATCCGCGGCTACGACTCGCTGATGATCGGCGAGACGATGTTCGTCTCCGGGCTTGCGATGTTCTTCACCGCGCCGATCGCCGGCCGGCTGTCGACCAAGATGGACCTGCGCCTGATGATGGTGATCGGGTTCGTCAGCTTCGCCGCCGGGACATACATCATGATGCATCTGACGGCGGACTGGGATTTCTATGAACTCTTCATTCCGCAGATCCTGCGCGGCTTCGGCCTGATGATGTGCATGGTGCCGATCAACAACATCGCGCTCGGCACGATGCCGCCCTCGCGCATTCGCGGTGCATCCGGCCTGTTCAACCTGACCAGAAACCTCGGCGGCGCCGTCGGCCTGGCCGTCATCAACACCGTGCTCACCAACCGGCAGGACGTGCATTACGAGCGGCTGCGCGAGAATATGGACTGGGGCAATCCGGCGGCGATCGAGCAGATGAACAACATGACCGCCAATTTCAACACCTATGGCATGGACGGCGCGTCGGTCGCGATCAAGCAGATGGTTGGCCTCGCCACCAAGCAGGCGGTCATTCTTTCCTTCAGCGACGTGTTCCTAATCCTGACGGCGCTTTTCCTGGCGATGATCCTCGGCGTCGCGATGATCAAGAAACCCGCGCCGCAAGGCGGGGGAGGAGGTGGCGGCGGCCACTGACCTCCGGCTGTCGTCCCTTGAAAAGGCCCTCTCCCCCGGAGGGCCTTTTTGTTTGCCGTTTACCTGCCGATATGTCATCAGGCGCCTGATCGCTCGTCCGAATCGGCCGAGCGTGGCCGAGGCACCGAAAAGTGCCGTCCGCGCCCGTGTCTCGATTTTTTGATTTACGTACATCAAATTTGGCGCTAATGGTCTCGTCAGGAGGAATGATGAGGCCAACTGTTCACGATATTGCTGCTGCCGCCGGTGTCAGTCTCGCGACTGTCGACCGGGTTCTCAACCAGCGTCCGGGCGTGCGCAGCGTTACGCGGGAGAAGGTCGAGACCGCCATCCGCGAGCTCGGCTATATCAGGGACCTCGCCGCCGCCAACCTCGCCAAGGGACGCACCTATCCGCTGGTGTTCATCCTGCCGGCGAGCGACAATTCCTTCATGCATGGGCTCAATGCCGAAATTCGCCAGGCCATCGTCCGATCGCCGGCCGAGCGCACCGATATCCGCACCATCGAGGTGCCGGCCTTCGATCCGGCCGCCCTCGTTTCCGTGCTCGAAGAGCTTTCCAGGGGCAAACCTTGCGGCATCGCGATGGTCGCGACCGATGCGCCCGAAGTGCGCGCCGTTGCCGACAGGATGGTGCGCGACGGTTTCCCGATCGTGACGCTGGTTTCCGATCTCACGGGATCGCTGCGCCATCACTATGCCGGCGTCGACAATATGGCCGCAGGGCGCACGGCCGCCCGCCTGCTCGGCCGGTTCCTCGGGCCGCGAAAAGGCGAGATCGCCGTGCTTGCCGGCTCCATGCTGGTGCGTGACCATCGCGAGCGGCTCGAGGGCTTCACCTCCGTCATGGCCGAAGAGTTTCCCGGTCTTGCGATCCTGCCGGTTCTCGAAGGCCGCGACGATCCCGAGGTCGCCCATATGCTGGTTGCCGACGCGCTGTCGCGGAGTGCCGGCATCGTCGGCGTCTACAGCCTCGGCGCCGGCAATCGCGGCCTCATCCGGGCGCTGAAGGACAAGGTCGTCGACCGGACGCTGACCGTCATTGCCCATGAACTGACCGTGCATACGCGCGCCGCGCTCATCGATCATACGATCGATGCGATCCTCAACCAGGACGCCGGCCATGAGGTGCGCAGCGCCATCCGCGTGCTGAAAGCAAAGGCGGACGGGCTTGCCGTCATCGAAGCGCAGGAACGCATCCGCCTCGACATATTCCTGAAGGACAATCTGCCGTAACGGCAAAGGAGAATACCAGATGTATCTCGGTCTCGATCTTGGAACCTCCGGCGTCAAGGCGATGCTGATCGACGGCGATCAGAAGATCGTCGGCTCGGCCAATGGTTTGCTCGACGTCTCGCGCCCGCATTCCGGCTGGTCGGAGCAGGAACCTGCCCACTGGGTACGCGCCACGGAGGAGGCGGTCGCCGGCCTGAAGGCGAAGCATCCGCACGAACTTGCCGCAGTCAAGGGTATCGGCCTTTCAGGCCAGATGCATGGCGCGACGCTGATCGATGCATCCGACAATGTGCTGCGCCCCTGCATTCTCTGGAACGATACGCGCAGCCATGTCGAGGCCGCGGCTCTCGATGCCGATCCGCGTTTCCGGGCGCTGACCGGCAATATCGTCTTCCCCGGCTTCACGGCGCCGAAGCTCGCCTGGGTCAGGAAGCATGAGCACGATATTTTCGCCAGGATCGCCAAGGTGCTGCTGCCGAAGGATTACCTGCGCCTCTGGCTGACCGGCGAATATATCTCCGAAATGTCGGATTCGGCCGGCACGTCCTGGCTCGACACCGGCAAGCGCGGCTGGTCGTCCGACCTGCTGGCCGCCACGGACCTTTCCAGGGAGCAGATGCCGGCGCTCGTCGAAGGCACGGAGCAAGCCGGAAAGCTGCGGCCGGAGCTCGCGGCGCAATGGGGCATATCAGGCCATGTCGTCGTTGCCGGCGGCGCCGGCGACAATGCGGCCTCGGCCTGCGGCATGGGCACCGTCAGCGATGGCGCGGCTTTCGTCTCGCTCGGCACTTCGGGCGTGCTTTTTGCCGCCAACGGTTCCTATTTGCCGAAGCCGGAGAGCGCCGTGCATGCCTTCTGCCACGCGTTGCCGAACACCTGGCACCAGATGGGCGTCATCCTGTCGGCGACCGATGCGCTGAACTGGCATTCCAGCGTGACCGGCAGGTCGGCCGCCGATTTGACCGGTGAACTCGGCGAGACTCTGAAAGCGCCCTCCGGCGTCACCTTCCTGCCCTATCTCTCGGGGGAGCGCACGCCGCACAACGATGCCGTCATCCGCGGTGCCTTCATCGGCCTCGAGCATGAAAGCAGCCGTGCCGTGCTGACCCAGGCCGTGCTCGAAGGCGTGACTTTCGCCATCCGCGACAATCTCGAAGCGCTGCGTTCGGCCGGCACCGGCATTTCCCGCGTGACCGCCATCGGCGGCGGTTCGCGCTCGCGCTACTGGCTGGCCTCGATCGCGACTGCGCTCGGCGTTCCGGTCGATCTGCCGGCCGACGGCGATTTCGGCGCGGCCTTCGGGGCTGCCCGTCTCGGCCTGATCGCGGCAACCGGCGCGGATCCCATCGCCGTCTGCACGCCGCCGGTCACGGCAGGAACGATCGAGCCGGTTTCGGCGCTGAGCGGCGCTTATGAGGATGCCTACACGCGCTACCGCGCGCTCTATCCGGCGATCAAGTCGCTGGCGCATTGAGAACTGGAGCCTGTGGCCCCCTCATCCGACCCTTCGGGCCACCTTCTCCCCGAGGGGAGAAGGGAAAAGAGGCGCTGCAACCCGTCTCTTCTCCCCTCGGGGAGAAGGTGCCGGCAGGCGGATGAGAGGGCCTCTGGCGTAGACCAACGACTGAGAACTTCGAAAAGATACGAACCCAAGGAGACCTGACATGAGCACCGGATTTTTCGGCGATATCCAGAAAATCAAATATGAAGGCCCCGACAGCACCAATCCGCTGGCCTTCCGCTACTACCAGCCGGACGAGATCGTTCTCGGCAAGCGTATGGAAGACCATCTGCGTTTTGCGGTGGCCTATTGGCACACCTTCACCTGGCCGGGCGGCGATCCCTTCGGCGGCCAGACCTTCCTGCGTCCCTGGTTTGAGGACACGATGAAGGCCGCCAAGCTCAAGGCCGATGTCGCTTTTGAATTCTTCTCGCTGCTCGGCGCGCCCTATTACTGCTTCCATGATGCCGACGTGCGTCCGGAAGGCAAGAACTTCGCCGAAAACACCAAGAACCTGAACGAGATCGTCGACTACTTCGCCGAGAAGCAGGCCGCGACCGGCGCCAAGCTGCTCTGGGGCACGGCGAACCTCTTCTCCAACCGCCGCTATATGTCGGGTGCGGCGACCAACCCCGATCCCGATGTCTTCGCTTTCGCAGCCGCGACGGTGAAGACCTGCATCGACGCGACGCAGAAGCTCGGCGGCGAGAACTACGTACTCTGGGGCGGCCGGGAAGGTTACGAGACGCTGCTCAACACCGACCTCAAGCGCGAGCTCGACCAGCTCGGCCGCTTCCTCAACCTCGTCGTCGAGTACAAACACAAGATCGGCTTCAAGGGCACGATCCTGATCGAGCCGAAGCCGCAGGAGCCGACCAAGCACCAGTATGATTACGACGTCGCGACCGTCTATGGCTTCCTCAAGAAGCACGGCCTCGAAAACGAGGTGAAGGTCAATATCGAGCAGGGCCATGCCATCCTCGCCGGTCACTCCTTCGAGCATGAGCTGGCGCTTGCCAATGCGCTCGGCATCTTCGGCTCAATCGACATGAACCGCAACGATTACCAGTCCGGCTGGGATACCGACCAGTTCCCGAACAATGTTCCGGAAATGGCGCTCGCCTATTACCACGTTCTGGCAGGCGGCGGCTTCAAGACCGGCGGCACCAACTTCGACGCCAAGCTGCGCCGCCAGTCGCTCGACCCGGCGGACCTGCTGATCGGCCATATCGGCGGCATGGATTGCTGCGCCCGCGGCCTGAAGGCGGCGGCCAAGATGATCGAGGACAAGGCTCTGTCGAAGCCGCTCGCCGATCGTTATGCCGGCTGGGAATCGGCAGAAGCGCAGAAGCTCTTCCGCGGCGAATATTCGCTGGACGAAATCACGAACTGGGTCGAAAGCAAGGACGTCAATCCGCAGCCAAGATCCGGCCAGCAAGAACTGCTCGAGAACATCGTCAACCGCTACGTTTGATAGCAGGCGCCGGCGGCCATGGGTCGCCGGCGCAACCTTCCCGGCCGGCTGTTGCCGGCCGATACCGCTTCAGCGTTTCGACCAGTTGCGCGACGGTGCGGAGACGGAATTGCGGACGACCAGATCCGGCCGCAGCAGGATCTCCGTCTCGGCCGGCCGGCCATCGGACAAGAGCTCCAACAGCAGCGCCATCGCCTGTTTGCCGATCGCCGTTCTCGGCTGGCGGATTGTCGTCAGCGACGGGGAGATGAAGACGGCCTGCGGCACGTCGTCGAAACCGGTGACCGAGAAATCGCGCGGAATATCGTAGCCGCGCGCGCCGAGTCCGATCATGACGCCGATGGCCGTCTGGTCGTTCACGCACATGAAGGCTGTGGGAAGCGTGTCGCGCATGAAAAGCTGTTCGACCGCATGCCGCCCGCTTTCGATCGTGCCGTCGCCTTCGAGCACGATCCTGGCGTCACGCGGGATGCCGGCGGCGTCGAGACCGGCATCATAACCCATGCGGCGCCTGGTATGGGCGAGCCGGGTGCGGGAATCGCCGATGAAGGCGATCTTGCGATGGCCTTCGGCCAGCAGCAGGTCGACGGCCTTCCTGGCGCCCTCGATATCGTCGACGCCCACATAGGGAATGCCGCCGTTGAAGACGGGCTCGAAGACGCCGACGCTCGGCGGCAGCCGCGCTGTCATGGTCTGGTGACCGAAGGGCAGGATGCCGGTGAAGAGGATCAGTCCGGCCGCCTGGTTCGAGTTTAAAAACTTCAGATATTCCAGACCGCGCTGGGCGTCGTTCTGGGTGTGGCCGATCAGGACGCCGTAGCCGTGGGCACGCGCCTCGTTCTCCAGGCCAACCAGGATGTTGGAGAAGTTGGGGTCGCCGATGTCGGGCGCCACGACGAGGATCATGTTGGAGCGGCCGAGCCTCAGGCTGCGCGCCATGGCATTGGTCGTATAACCGGTGACGGCGATCGCCTGGTTGACCTTGAGCCGGGTGGAGTTGGCGACCTTCTCCGGCGTGTGGATCGCCCGGGAAACCGTCGCGATGGACACCTCGGCGATCCGGGCGACGTCTTCGATTGTTGCGGGCGTGGAATTCGACACTGCGCTCTGCCTTAAGGCTGTCTTCGCCGCGACACTACACAGACTCGCCGACAGGTCAAAGGCAAGCTTCGACTGTTCTGTGTAAATCCACGATGTAAACCTTTACATGCCCGATGTAAAGGTTTACATAAAGCTCAAAGCGGACGGAGCCGCAAGTGCGCGCCTCTTTTCAGAAAAGAAATGTGCGCTACTTCAATGTGATGGGGCGTTTCCGGCACGTGCCGCCGGCACGCAGCGCTCTGGGAGGGGATGATGACCGTGGAGATCGCCGACACCGCACCCGTGGTGCTGTCTGCCAGGCGCATATGCAAATCCTTCAGCGGCGTTCAGGTCCTCTTCAGCGTCAACTTCGATCTCCGCGCCGGCGAAATCCACGCGCTCATGGGCGAAAACGGCGCCGGCAAGTCCACCCTCGTCAAGGTGCTCTCAGGTTTCGAACAGCCGAGTTCCGGCGAGATCCTGCTCGACGGCAAGCCTGTGGTGCTGCCGCCCAACGGTGCTGCCGAAGCGCTCGGCATCGTCATCATTCACCAGGAATTCAACCTCGCTGACCATCTGACCGTGACGGAAAGCCTTTTCCTCGGGCGCGAGGTGACGCGTTTCGGCGTGCTCGACCGCAAATATATGCGCGCCGAGACCCGCAAGGTTCTGGACGTGCTTGGTTCGCATGTCGATGAGAATGCGCTGATCAGCACGCTTTCCATCGCCGACAAGCAGATGGTCGAGATCGCCAAGGCGATCAGCCGCGATGCGCGCGTCGTCTTCATGGACGAGCCGACCGCCGTCCTGTCGCGCGAAGAAACCAGCATGCTCTTCAAGCAGGTCCGCAAGCTGCGCGACCAGGGCACGAGCTTCGTCTTCGTGTCCCATAAGCTCGACGAGGTGATGGAGCTGACCGATCGGGTGACTGTCCTGCGCGACGGCCAATGGATCAAGACGTCGCCGACATCGATACTGGATGGGGAGTCAATCGCGCAGCTGATGGTCGGCCGGGAACTTTCCAGCCTTTATCCCACCAAGGTCGAGCCGAATGTCGACGAGGAGATCGTTCTGCGCGTCTCTTCGGTCTCGACCGGTTATGTCAAGGATGCCAGCTTCGAGGTGCGCAAGGGCGAGATCATCGGTTTTTCCGGACTGATCGGCTCCGGCCGTACGGAGCTGATGGAGGCGATCGCCGGGCTGCGGCCGCGTCTCCACGGCGAGGTGGTCATCAAGGGGGAAGCGGTTTCTTCCGGCGATGTGCATGCCGCCAATCGCTGCGGCCTTGCCTACATGACCAAGGACCGCAAGTCGAAAGGCCTGCTGCTGCGTTCCGGCATGGTGAGCAATCTGACTTTGCAGTCGCTCGGAAGGCATTCTCGCCACGGTTATCTCAGCCCCGGCAGCGAAGCGGCTGCGCTGGCGAAGGCCAAGCGCCGCTTCGACATCAGGGTTCGCGACGCCAATATCGTCGCCGGCCGCATGTCCGGCGGGAACCAGCAGAAACTGCTGCTCGCCAAGGTCATGGAGACCGATCCCGACATCATCATCATCGATGAGCCGACGCGCGGCATCGATGTCGGCACGAAGCAGCAGATCTATCATTTCATCTCGGCGCTCGCCCGGGACGGCCGGTCGATCATCGTCGTTTCCTCGGAGATGCCAGAGGTCATCGGACTCTGCACGCGGGTGGCGGTAATGCGCGAGGGGCATATCGTCGGCGTGCTCGAGGGAGACGAGATTTCCGAGCAGGAAATCATGCGCTACGCCGCCGGGCTGAAAAGGAAGGCGGCCGCCTGATGCATGTCGCCCAAAAGTGTGCCGCGGTTTTGGGAGGACGAGATGCATGGAACAAAGACGTGAGAGCGGAGCGGACTTCGCCGACGCGCACCATAGATAAGATGCCCAGGCAGTCTGGGACGGGAGGTTGGTTTTGGACATGAGTGTTAACGAGGAAACGCGAGACATCCGGCGCAGGTCCTGGCGTGATGTTGATTTGCGCGCGGTGGCACCGTTTGCCGCTTTGGCCTTGCTTCTCATCGTCGGCGCACTGGTCAACCCGAATTTCATCGGCATCACCAACCTTGCCAACGTCGCGACGCGTTGCGCCTTCATCGCCATCATCGCTGTCGGCGCGACCTTCGTGATTTCGTCCGGAGACCTCGATCTTTCCGTCGGCTCAATGGTGGCCTTCGTCGCCAGCCTGATGATCCTGCTGATCAATTCGGGCGTCATTGCCGATCCGGTGCTGATGCTGACGGCGGCGGTGGTCTTCACGATCCTCGCGGGGGCTCTCTGCGGCCTCGCAAACGGCCTCATCACCACCGTCGGCAAAATCGAACCATTCATTGCCACGCTCGGCACCATGGGCATTTATCGCGGCCTGACCACCTGGCTGTCGCAGGGCGGCGCGATCACCTTGCGTTCGAGCGAAATCCAGACGCTCTATCGTCCGGCCTATTTCGGCAACATTCTCGGCATACCGGTTCCGATCGTGGTCATCCTCGTCGTCACCGCGATTGCGGCCTTTATCCTCTACCGCACGCGTTACGGCCGCCATGTCGTGGCTGTCGGCTCGAACAGCGACGTCGCGCGCTATTCAGGGATCGCCGTCAACCGCGTGCGCACCATTGCCTTCGTCATCCAGGGCCTCTGCGTGGCGATCGCCGTGCTTCTTTATGTTCCGCGTCTCGGTTCCACGTCGGCAACGACCGGCATTTTGTGGGAGCTGCAGGCCATTACCGCCGTCGTCGTCGGCGGCACCGCCCTAAAGGGCGGCGCCGGCCGTGTCTGGGGCACGATCTGCGGCGCCTTCATTCTCGAACTCGTCGGCAATATCATGCTGCTTTCGAACTTCATCAGCGAATATCTGATCGGCGCGATCCAGGGTGCGATCATCATCATCGCCATGCTGGTGCAGCGGTCGCTGGTGCGCAAATCGTAGAGCAAACGGCTTTTCGGATTGGCCGGGCTTTACAGGGCACCCGGCTCTGATTGGACAAGTCCCTGATATTTTTGGGAGGAAATAGCATGCGCAAGCTGATGTTGGGTCTGGCGGTTGCGGGGGTGGCTTTTGCCGGCGCAGCCTACGCCCAGGACAAGAACTATACGATCGGCGTGTCCATTCCGGCCGCCGACCATGGCTGGACCTCCGGGGTGGTGTTCCACGCCGAGCGCATTGCCAAGAAGCTGATGGCCGAACATCCTGGGCTGAACGTCATCGTCAAGACCTCGCCGGATGCCGCGACGCAAGCGAACGCCGTGCAGGATCTCGATACGCAGGGTATCGACGCGCTCGTCATCCTGCCGTCCGATCCGGATCCGCTCGTCAACGCCATCAAGGAAGTCAAGGACAAGGGCAAGTTCGTCGCGCTCGTCGACCGTGCGCCGTCGAACAACGACAATTCCGTGCGTGACCTCTATGTCGCCGGCAACAATCCGGCGCTCGGCGAAGTCGCAGGCAAATATATTGCCGAAAAGACCCCGGAAGCCGAGGTCGTCGTTATCCGCGGTCTGCCGATCCCGATCGACCAGCAGCGCCAGGACGGCTTCGACAAGGGCATTGCCGGCTCCAAGGTCAAGGTTCTTGACCGCCAGTACGGCAACTGGAACCGCGACGACGCCTTCAAGGTCATGCAGGACTATCTGACGAAGTATCCGAAGATCGACGTCGTATGGTGCCAGGACGACGACATGGCCGTCGGCGTTCTTCAGGCGATCGAGCAGGCCAAGCGCACCGACATCCAGTATGTTGTCGCCGGCGCCGGCTCCAAGGACATGATCAAGAAGGTCATGGACGGCGACAAGCTGATCCCGGTCGACGTTCTCTATCCGCCGGCAATGGTCGGCACGGCGATGGAGCTGACGGCTGCTGCTCTCTACGACCAGGTTCCCGTCCACGGCAACTACATCCTCGATGCGACGCTCGTCACCAAGGACAATGCCAAGGACTTCTACTTCCCGGATTCTCCGTTCTGATCGATCCGCGATGCAAGCGCGCCCATTCGTAAGGATGGGCGCATTTTTTTGCTTTCGCTTTGGGCGAGCAGGCGAAAATGCTGCACGTACCTCTTGCCCGCCAAAGCCCATCATGGTTAGGTCGCAGCCATACCCATCCGGCTCTGCGCCAAATACGACAGCAAGCAAGGAAGCGCCCTTGCTCCCGCAAAATTGCGTGCTACAAGTTATCAGAAACGTTTACGGTCGATGTTCAGGGAGGAATCTGACATGAAGACGATCAAAGGCCCCGGCCTTTTCCTTGGCCAGTTTGCGGGCGATACCGCGCCTTTCAATTCCTGGGACGCGATTACCAAATGGGCGGCCGACATCGGCTACGAGGGTGTCCAGGTGCCGACCTGGGCGAGCCAGCTGATCGACCTGAAGAAGGCTGCGACATCCAAGGATTATTGCGACGAATTCGCCGGCAAGGCCCGCGAAAACGGCATCGAGATTACCGAACTTTCCACCCATCTGCAGGGCCAGCTCGTCGCCGTGCACCCGGCCTATGACGAAGCCTTCGACGGATTCGCGGCGCCCGAAGTGCGCGGCAATCCGAAGGCCCGCCAGGAATGGGCGGTCGAGCAGGTCAAGATGGCGCTGACGGCATCGAAAAATCTCGGCCTCAAGGCGCATGCGACCTTCTCGGGCGCGCTCGCCTGGCCCTTCATTTATCCCTGGCCGCAGCGTCCCGCCGGCCTGGTCGAGACTGCCTTCGACGAGCTTGCCCGCCGCTGGACGCCGATCCTCAACCATGCGGATGAGAACGGCATCGACGTCTGCTACGAGATCCATCCGGGCGAGGACCTGCATGACGGCATCACTTTCGAGATGTTTCTGGAGCGGGTGAAGAACCATCCGCGTGCCAACATGCTCTACGATCCCTCGCACTACGTGCTGCAGTGCCTCGATTATCTCGAGAACATCGACATCTACAAGGACCGCATCAAGATGTTCCACGTCAAGGATGCGGAGTTCAATCCGACCGGGCGCCAGGGCGTCTATGGCGGCTATCAGGGCTGGGTCGAACGCGCCGGCCGCTTCCGCTCGCTCGGCGACGGCCAGGTCGATTTCGGCGCGGTCTTCTCGAAAATGACGGCCAATAATTTCGACGGCTGGGCCGTGGTCGAATGGGAATGCGCGCTGAAGCATCCGGAGGACGGCGCCCGCGAAGGGGCTGAATTCGTCGCCGCCCATATCATCCGCGTCACCGAGAAGGCCTTCGACGATTTCGCCGGCAGCGGCACGGATCAGGCGGCGAACCGGCGGATGCTGGGACTCTGACATAAGGCACGTTGCGAGGCTGCCCCTCACCCTAACCCTCTCCCCGTTCTGACGGGGAGAGGGGACGTGCCTTGCGAGACGTTAGCGAGGGATGGAGAGGTCGCGGCATATCCCCTTCTCCCCGTCAGAACGGGGAGAAGGTGGCGGCAGCCGGATGAGGGGCCGTATCCGCACCAAGTTAAATTCCAGGAGGACAAGAATGGCAATCGAAGCATCATCCGAACAGACCCGCGAGCCGCGCATCCGGCTCGGCATGGTGGGCGGCGGCGCCGGCGCGTTCATCGGTGCGGTGCACCGTATCGCGGCGCGTATCGACGATCAGTACGATCTCGTCGCCGGCGCGCTGTCGTCGACGCCTGAGAAGGCGGTTCAATCCGGCCGCGACCTCGGCCTCGATCCGTCGCGGACCTATTCCAGCTACCGCGAGATGGCGATCCGCGAGGCGAAGCTGAAGAACGGCATCGAGGCGGTGGCAATCGTCACGCCGAACCATGTGCATTACGATGCGGCCAAGGAATTCCTGAAGCGCGGCATCCATGTCATCTGCGACAAGCCGCTGACCTCCAATCTTGCCGATGCCAAGAAGCTGAAGAAGGTGGCAGACGAGAGCGGCGCGCTCTTCGTGCTGACGCATAATTACACCGGCTATCCGATGGTTCGCCAGGCGCGCGAGATGATCGCGAACGGCGAACTCGGCGATATAAGGGTCGTCCAGGCCGAATATCCGCAGGACTGGCTGACGGAAGCGGTCGAGCAGACCGGCCAGAAGCAGGCCGCATGGCGCACCGATCCGGCCCAGTCCGGCGTCGGCGGCTCGACCGGGGATATCGGCACGCATGCCTATAATCTCGCGTCCTTCATCACCGGGCTGGAACTCGACAGCCTGGCTGCGGATCTCGACAGCTTCGTCCCCGGCCGCCGGCTGGATGACAATGCCCACGTCATGCTGCGCTTCAAGGCGAAGGGCTCGGAGAAGCCGGCCAAGGGCATGCTCTGGTGCAGCCAGGTGGCGCCCGGCCATGAGAACGGCCTGATGGTCCGCGTCTACGGTACCAAGGGCGGGCTGGAATGGACGCAGAAGGATCCGAACTACCTCTGGTACACGCCCTTCGGCGAGCCGAAGCGGCTGATCACCCGCGGCGGCGCCGGGGCAGGTGCTGCTGCCGGCCGCGTTTCGCGCGTGCCGTCAGGGCACCCGGAAGGTTATCTCGAGGCGTTCGCGACGATCTATACCGAAGCTGCGCATGCGATCAATGCCCGCAAGAAGGGCAAGGCTGTCGACAAGGCGGTGGTCTATCCCACAGTCGACGATGGCGTGAAGGGCGTGGCCTTCGTCGAGGCCTGCGTTGCCTCGTCCAAGAAGAACGGCGCCTGGGTCAAGGTCTGAGGTCTGGAGCAGTGCGAAGCCCTGCGAAAATGCCAAGGCGGTCATTGACCGCCTTGGCCTGTCCGTCATTCGTCAGGCCGCAGCGCGGTTGCGCTTCATCAGGCCATCGATGCTGAGCGGGCCGGCGCCTGCCGCGACCAGATAGAGAAATACGAAGCAGAACAGGATCGCCGCGACGCCGCCGTTCTGCGCGGGATAAAAGCTCTTTCCCGCATGGCCGATGAAATAGGCGAAGGCCATCAGGCCCGAAAGCACGAAGGCTGCGATGCGGGTCTGGAATCCGATCAGGACGAGGAAGCCGAGGGTGAGTTCGATCAGCCCGGCAATCCAGGAGAGCGAGCCCATCGGCGGCACGCTTGCCGCGGCCGGAAAATGCAGGATCTTCTGCGTTCCGTAGCTGAAAAGCACGAGGGAGGAGATGATGCGCAGCAGGCTCAGCAGATGGGGCTGCAGCAGATGGATCGAAGACGGCATTGGGTTCCTTTCATGT
This sequence comes from Rhizobium sp. R634, assembly GCF_002211305.1. GTDB lineage: Bacteria > Pseudomonadota > Alphaproteobacteria > Rhizobiales > Rhizobiaceae > Rhizobium. The sequence continues at coordinate 86,263 of NZ_LOKW01000002.1, forward strand.
TTGCAATGTCTTTCGCTGTGTAGTGATCGCGGGCCCGGCGGCAAGTCACGCCTGCTGACATTCGCGTTATGAGGTCGGTTGCGGCGGGAACGCGAAGGTCCGGAGCGGCCGAACGATGCCCATCATGGCCGTTCCACTCTTCCTACTGCAACGTTGCAGTTTTTCTTGGCCGAGACCTGTACTTTGCTTTTCGGCTTGGCTAAATCCGGCCCAACGGCCAGTCCACATGCTGAGAGACGGGGATTAGAGATGATCGATGCCAAGACGCTTGCCAGCCGCTTTCCCGGTGACTTTACCTTCGGCGTTGCCACTGCCGCCTTCCAGATCGAAGGCGCGAGCAAGGCCGACGGCCGTAAGCCGTCCATCTGGGACGCTTTCTGCAACATGCCCGGCCGCGTCCATAATCGCGATAACGGCGACATTGCCTGCGACCATTACAACAGGTTGGAGCAAGACCTCGATCTGATCAAGGAGATGGGCTTCGAAGCCTATCGCTTCTCCATCGCCTGGCCGCGCATCATCCCCGATGGCACAGGCCCGGTGAACGAAGCGGGGCTCGATTTCTACGACCGGCTGGTCGATGGCTGCAAGGCGCGCGGGATCAAGACCTTCGCGACGCTCTACCACTGGGACCTGCCGTTGCTGCTCGCCGGTGACGGCGGCTGGACGGCGCGCTCGACGGCTCATGCCTTTCAGCGTTATGCCAAGACAGTGATGAGCCGCCTCGGCGACCGTCTCGACGCCGTCGCGACCTTCAACGAGCCCTGGTGCATCGTCTGGCTGAGCCATCTCTATGGCATTCATGCTCCCGGCGAGCGCAACATGCAGGCCGCCCTTCACGCCATGCACTATATGAACCTTGCTCACGGCCTTGGGGTCGAGGCGATCCGCGCCGAGGCTCCCAACGTGCCCGTCGGCCTGGTGCTCAATGCAGCCTCGATCATTGCCGGCTCGGACAGCCCGGCCGATCTTGCGGCGGCCGAACGCGCGCATCAATTCCACAACGGCGCCTTCTTCGATCCCGTCTTCAAGGGTGAATATCCGAAGGAATTCGTCGAGGCGCTCGGCGACCGGATGCCTGTGATCGAAGACGGCGACCTGAAGCTGATCAGCCAGAAACTCGACTGGTGGGGTCTGAACTACTACACGCCCGAGCGCGTCACCGACGATGCCGAACGCAAGGGTGATTTTCCCTGGACGGTGAAAGCGCCGCCGGCGAGCGACGTCAAGACCGATATCGGCTGGGAAATCTATGCGCCGGGGCTGAAGCTCCTGGTCGAGGACCTCTACCGCCGCTACCAACTGCCGGAGTGCTACATCACCGAGAACGGCGCCTGCGACAACACCGGTGTCGTCGGCGGCGAGGTCCACGATGTGATGCGTCTCGATTATGTCGGCGACCATCTCGCTGTCGTCGCCGATCTCATCAAGGACGGGTATCCGATGCGCGGCTATTTTGCCTGGAGCCTGATGGACAATTTCGAATGGGCGGAAGGCTACCGCATGCGCTTCGGCCTCGTCCATGTCGATTACGAAACCCAGATCCGCACGGTGAAGAAAAGCGGCAAGTGGTACAGCGAATTGGCGGCACAATTCCCGAAAGGCAACCACAAGGCGGGTTAGCTCTCATTGGTGTTAAGTGACTGACATTGCTTGGCTGAACCTTCGCGCAACGGCGAGGTGCAGAAATTGATCGCGGAAGATCTTTCACACTGGTTGCTTAAACGTTTTTGAACCCTTGACTGGCAAAGTCCAACGGTCAGGGAGCCGTAATGCAGACAGTTGCCAAGTCGCAGAGCAAGGGATTGGGAATAGGGCGCCACATCACCGTTACCGGCGTGCTTTTCTCCTTCGCGGTCATCGTCGCTGTTGTCACCATCATGGTGCTGACGGCGCTCGAACGCGTGGCCGGAAATGCCAATCTCCTCGATGACGAGCGCTCGCGCGAAACGACGATCGGCGCGATGAAGACCTTTGAGGAACAGCTCGGCGCCACGCTTGACGACTATGCCGCCTGGGACGATGCCGCCGCCAATGTCTATGCGCCTGACGGCATGGCCTGGACGGTCAGCAATTACGGCGAGATGTCGGTCAATAGCCCGCTCTTCGACATGGCGATCGTCATCGACGACCAGAAGAAGGCGATCATCGCCTATCGCGACGGCCAGCCGATGGCCGAGCCGCTCTCAGACTTCTTCGCTCCCTCGCTCTGGACCCTGTACGACAGGGTGAAGGCGGCAGGCCCTACCGATCGTCCGCAAGCGGTCGGTTTCGTCACCACCAAACGCGGCATTGCCGCCGTCGGTGTCGCGCTGGTGCGGAAAAAATCCGGTGAACTCGACGCGCCTGCCGGCCAGCACCGCTATCTCGTTTTCGCCCGCCATCTCGACGACGACAGGGTGACCGCGCTCGGTCAGACCTATGTCATCGGCGGACTCAGGCTGGCGCCGCCGGCTTTCGAAGCCGATTATTTCGTGCCGATCGTCGATCCATCCGGGACAACGCTCGGCAAGCTCGTGTGGATCTCGCGGTCGCCCGGCGATATCGCCTATGCGCAGGTGCGGCCGATGGTCATTCAGGCGCTCGGACTGGTCGGTCTGTTTTTCATGGTGCTGCTGGTCATCGGCTGGCTTGCCGGCCGCCGGCTGAAGGGCGAGGAAAACAGTGCCCGCGAGGAAGCCCTGCGCGACAGGCTGAGCGGCCTTTCCAATCGCGATGGCCTCGGGCTCGCCGTCGATCGTTTCGTTGCCGAGGCGCGCCAGACCAAGCGCAACGTGCTGCTTCTCTATCTCGACCTCGACGGCTTCAAGGAAGTCAACGACAGCTACGGCCACGGCACCGGCGACCAGCTGATCCGTGCCGTTGCCGCCGGTCTCGCCGTTCTCATTCCGCGAGGCGCGGTTCTCGCGCGTATCGGCGGCGACGAATTTGCGATCGCCTTTCTCTCCGACGGCGAACATGCCGCCGCCCTGCAGCTTTCCGAACAGATTCTCGATTTTCTTGCCGAGCCGCTCGAAATCGGCCGCCGCGTCGTCGTCGTCGGGGCAAGCATCGGCATCGCCATGTCGCCTGCCGGCGCGATCAGCCGCGAGGAACTGGTGCGCCGCTCGGACCTTGCCATGTACAAAGCGAAGGAGGCCGGCCGCGCGCGCATGACGCTGTACGATCCGTCGATGGATGCCGATCGGGAACAGCGCAACGAGTTGGAGATCGACCTTCGGGTCGCGATCGAAAGCGGCGATCTGACGCTCGCCTACCAGCCGCTGGTCGATGCGGCGACGCATGCGCTGAATGGCGTCGAGGCGCTGGTGCGCTGGAACCGTCCGGGCTACGGTCCCGTCTCACCCGATGTCTTCATCCCGATCGCCGAGACCAGCGGGCTCATTGAATCGCTCGGTCTGTTCGTGCTGCGCAAGGCCTGCGAAACGGCCAAGCAGTGGCCGGGGCTCGCCATCTCGGTCAACGTCTCGCCAGGTCAGTTCCGCAATCCCGCCTTCACCGACTATGTGCGCTACGTGCTGAAGCAGACGGAGATCGAAGCCGGCCGCGTGACGCTCGAGATCACCGAAGGCTACATGATCCAGAACCCGCAGCGCACCCGCCAGTCGATCGAAAGATTGAAGGGGCTGGGGGTCAAGGTGGCGCTCGACGACTTCGGTTCCGGCTTTTCGTCGATCGGCTATCTCAGGCAGTTCGGCTTCGACCGCATCAAGATCGACCGCTCGCTGGTCATGGATGTCGACGAAGGCAAGCGCCAACGTGAGATGCTGCAGGCGACGGTGGCGCTTGCCCGCTCGCTCGATATTCCCGTCACCGCCGAGGGCATCGAGACCGAAGCGCAGGCCGTTGCCATGCGTCTCTTCGGCTGCGATTGCCTGCAGGGTTATCTCTTCGGAAAGCCGATGACGGCCGACCACATCACCGCATTGCTGAACGAGCGGCATGCGGCGGAGCCGGCTGCCCCGCGCCGTCTGGGCGCGGCCTGACCGGTCTCGGCGGGATAGGTCGGGCTTGCATCAAATTAAGTTCAGCTGCCGATATGTCGCTGGCCGCGTTTCTTTGCGAGCGCGATCTGATGCTGACGCTGACGGTAACGCAACCGGTCCTCTTCGCTGCGCGTGTGATAGCAGTGGCTGCAGGAAACGCCTTCCTCATAGAGCGGCGAGGTGATTTCCTCTGAAGTGATCGGATTGCGGCAGGCGTGGCAGAGCTTGTGTTCGCCCTCCTTTAGCCCATGCTCGACCGAGACACGCTCGTCGAAGACGAAACAGGCGCCATCCCAGAGGCTTTCCTCCTCAGGCACGTCCTCCAGATATTTCAGGATGCCGCCCTTCAGATGATACACCTCGTCGAAGCCCTCAGCCTTCATGAACGCCGTGGCCTTCTCGCAGCGAATGCCGCCGGTGCAATACATGGCGATCTTCGGCTTGTTGTGCAGGCCGGGATTCTGCCGCACCCAATCGGGAAATTCGCGGAACGTCTTCGTCTTCGGGTCGACCGCGCCGCGAAAGGTGCCGATCGCGGTTTCGTAGTCGTTGCGGGTGTCGATGACGATGGTGTCGGGATCTGATATCAGCGCATTCCAATCCTTCGCCGTCACATAGGTGCCGACCACCTTGTTGGGGTCGATATCCTCAACGCCCATGGTAACGATTTCCTTCTTCAGCTTCACCTTCATGCGCAGGAAAGGCATTTTGGAAGCGCGGCTTTCCTTATGCTCCAGCCCCGAAAATTCCGTCTGGGCGCGCAAAAAAGAGAGGACGGCATGGATGCCGGCATCCGGCCCTGCGATCGTGCCGTTGATGCCCTCATGCGCCAGAAGCAGCGTTCCCTTGACGCCGTTCTCCTCGCACAGTGCCTGCAGCGGAGCCTGCAGGCTCGCAAAGCGCGGCACGGAAACGAAATGGTAGAGTGCGGCCACGAGGAACGGGCTGGTGTGTGTCAGGCTGTCGGTCATGGGCCGGAAATACAGAAAATCGGCCGGCCGCGCAATTGCCTTCCCGATAGCCTTCTCAACGCCCGGCCGTCAGCCAGAGAAGCTCTATCCGCTCGGCTTCCTCATCGGGATCGTCGGCGAAGACGGCTTCGGCTTTGACAAGTGCTTGCCGCCGGTCTTCCTGCTGGCGGAAGATGATGGCGTCGAGCAGGTGTGCCAGATCGTCGTTGCGGGTGAAGAGCTGGGGTTCGGCCTCGACCAGTTCGGAGAGCACGGCAAGATCGTGGATGTGGCCGAGATCCTCGACAAGCTCCTTGGCCGCATCGCGCTTGGCCTGCATTGCGCCCGGCCAGACGTCGCGCAGGAGGGAGTGATAGAGCCGGTAGTCGTAGGTGCGTTTGCGCAGGTCGTGGAAATCGCCGGCCGATGCCTCGCCGTGACAGGCCGCGAGCGCAGCCTTCGCCTTCCGCGCGGTGCGGCGCCAGCTTTTGCCTAGCATGCGGGCATTCTTGCGGTGGCTGCCGGCGAAGGACACCTCATCCAGGCAACTGATCGCCTCGTTCAAAACATCCGCGGTTTCCACCAGTCTCTGTTCCAGGCCGCTTTCAGCTTCCGCCATCCAGTCTCGGCGCCCTTCGAGGATGGTGACGATGCGGCCGAGCGCCTCGTTCTCTTCTTTCTCGCGGGCCGTTTGCTGCAGGTATTGGGCGGTGCCGACGAGGGCGTTGGCGTCCCGGATCGCCGAAAGTGACCGCGCGGCGCTGCGCAGGCGTTCATTTTCACGGGCCTGGAAATCCGGCACTTCGCGGGCCACGAGCCGATAGAGCGAGCGCAGCCGCTTCAGGTTCTTGCGAAAGGTATGGATCGCCTCATGCGCGCCGTCCGGTCTTTCCTCTAAAATCGTGACGGCGTCGTCGAGCTGTTCCTTCGCAACGCTGCGAAATTCCCGGGTGAAATCGGCGTCAGGCCGTATGCGATAGGCCATGCCTGTCGTGCCCATATTCTGTGGCAAGGGCTTGGTTGGAATAGCGGAAATCGCCGGTCACTTCGCGGCCGAGCCAGGCCGGCAGCGCCGGCTTGTCGGTTTCGGCGGTCATTTCCACCTCGGCGATGACCAATCCGCGATGTTCGCCGGCAAAGACATCGACTTCCCAGACGAAGCCCTCATGCGGAACGCGATGACGCGTCTTCTCGATGACAATGCCGATTGCGTTCTGCAACAGCTCTTCGGCATCGGCGATCGGAATGTCATATTCGAACTCGTCACGGGTGATGGCGCTGCGGCCGATCTTGATCGTCAGTCTCGCTTTCCTGCCGTCGAGGATGCGCACCCGGACCGAACGGTCGTCCATCGAGGCGATGTAGCCCTGTCTGAGGCTCGACTTCGTCTCGACGGCGGAACGCCATCCGTCGCTGCGCACGAGAAACTTCCGCTCGATTTCTTTCGCCATACCAGTGAACCTTTTGTGACGATCGGGGCACGGTAGCCCAATTCCCATAGATTTCCTACCCATCTTGTCCTGTGAATTGGTTTTGCCTCGACAAGGTTCCGCCGGGGCGCTATTCGGGACCAATTCAATCGTTTCAAACAATCCGTTTCAAGGAGGTCGCGCGACCATGGGCGAGAAAACAGAGAAGCTCCTTTCCATCCTGAAACTCCAGCCGGTCGTCCCGGTGCTGATCGTCGACGATGCCAAGTCGGCTGTGCTGCTCGCCCGCGCGCTTGTCGCGGGCGGCCTGAAGGCGATCGAGATCACCATGCGCACGCCGGCGGCGCTTGATGCCGTGCGCGCCGTCGCCGACGAAGTCGAGGGTGCGGAAGTCGGCGCCGGCACGATCCTGAACGCCGCCCATTGGGAAGCCGCCGTCCAGGCCGGTTCGAAATTCATCGTCAGCCCGGGCACGACGCAGGAACTGCTCGACGCCGCCGCCGATTCCGAGGTGCCGCTGCTTCCGGGAGCGGCGACCGCCAGCGAAGTCATGGCTCTGCGTGAGGAAGGCTATCAGGTGCTGAAGTTCTTTCCGGCCGAGCAGGCCGGCGGCGCCGCCTATCTCAAGGCGCTTTCTTCGCCGCTCGCCGGCACGCTGTTCTGCCCGACAGGAAGCATTTCGCTGAAGAACGCCAGGGATTATCTCTCGCTGCCGAACGTCGTCTGCGTCGGCGGCTCGTGGGTCGCGCCGAAGGAGTTGGTCGCAGCTGGCGACTGGGCGGGGATCACCAAGCTTGCGGCGGAGGCCGCGGCTCTGAAAGCCTGAGGTCGGATCGGCGGGGGATGCACAATCCCCCGTGCCCCGTGTTTGTATTTCAGCCGTCGCAAACCTATGTTCTCTCCAGCCTCAAACAGGGAGACGACGAGGAATGTTCGACGCAAAGAAGCTTCTCGACCAGTTCTTGGGTTCGCAGGTGCCCGGTCTCGGCGGTTCAGTCCGCGACAGGGCGGGCGATGCCGTGCAGACGGCCAGGAACAACCCGATGAAGGCCGGCGCGCTTGCGGCCGTGCTTCTCGGCACCAAGACCGGGCGCAACATCGCCGGCAATGCGCTGGCGATCGGCGGTCTTGCCGCCATTGCCGGCCTCGGCTACCAGGCCTACAAGAATTATCAGGCGGGTCAGGCGCCTGCGGCCCCCTCGGATGCGCCATCGGCCAACAATCCGGTTCTGCTGCCGCCGCCTGTCGAATCCGGCTTCGGGCCGGCGTCACCGGCCGGCAGCAACGAATTCGTGCTGGTGCTGATCCGTGCGATGATCGCCGCCGCCAAGGCCGACGGCCATATCGACGATGCCGAACGTGCGCTCATCATGGACAAGATCAAGGCGGCCGATGTCAGTGGCGAGGCCGCCGCCTTCATCGAACGCGAACTCGCTTCGCCGACGGATATCGATGCGCTTGTGGCTGCGGCGGTGACGGAAGAGCAGCGTGTCGAGCTCTACACCGCCTCGCGCCTCACCATCGAACCGGATTCGCGCGCCGAACGCGGCTATCTCGATCTGCTTGCCGGCCGGCTCGGCCTTGCCGACCAGCTGGTCGACCATATCGAGGCGACGGTGTCGTCCGCCAAGACGACCTTGTCACAGTAACATCCAGGCCGGTTGCCTTTGTCGGGCGGCTGGCCTATCCACTCCTCAGAACAGGGGAGTGGATATGCGCGATCTTGCGAATTTCAAAGGCTGCCCGGCGCCGAAGCCGGTGACGCTGAAGGGCCGCTTCGTTACCGTCGAGCCCTATCGGCGGGCGGAGCATCTCGAAGCTCTGTGGGAAGGTCTCGGCGGCATGGGCATCAACCCGCTGCTGCTCTATTTCGCGCAGGACGATTTTTCCGGCATCGAGGATTTCGCCAACTGGCTGGAGGCCGTCTCCACCAAGTCCGGCTGGCTCACCCATATCTTCCGCGACAACGCCACCGGCAAGATTGTCGGCATGGCGAACTATATGCGCGCCGACCCGGCAAACGGCGTCGTCGAGATCGGCGGCGTGGCGCATGGCGCCGACATGAAGCGCTCGCCGCTCTCCACCGAGGCGCACTATCTGATGGCCAAGCACGTCTTCGAAGATCTCGGCTACCGCCGCTACGAATGGAAATGCGACAACAAGAACGAAGCAAGCAAGACGACGGCCCTGCGCTACGGCTTCAGCTTCGAGGGCGTCTTCCGGCAGCATATGATTTCCAAGCACAGCAACCGCGACACCGCCTGGTTCTCGATGATCGATGCCGAATGGCCGCTGATCAACGATGCCTTCGAAGCCTGGCTTTCGCCTGAAAATTTCGACGCCGCCGGCAGCCAGATCCGTCGCCTGCAGGATATCCGCGCCGATCTGGAGAAGGAAAGGCTCGCGTGACCCCCGAGAGCCGCTCCCAGGCGACCGCCGCCGCCATCATCCTGCTCGGCGCCGGCCTCGTCCTCTATTTCCTGCCGACCATTGTTCTGTGGATCGGCAATTTCTCGCCGGCGCTGGCGATCGTCGTCGGCATTTGCCTGATCATGGCGTTTTTTGCAGTCTTCTGGCTGCGGGCGCGTTATCAGCGGGGCAGAGGCAAGTAAGGCTAGCCCTGCAGGGAGGCGCCGAGCAACAGGGCGCCCATCAGGATGACAAGCACGGCGCCGAGGATTTCGATGGCGTTGCCGACCCAGACCGAGGCGGTCGAGCCGCGTCCGGAGAGGCGGACGGCGGCGCCCTTGGCGGTGACGGCAAGGGTTGCGAGCACGGAAACGGTGATCGCCGTACCGAGCGACATGGCGGCGACCGAAAGCACGCCGCCGAGATAGAGCCCGTTCAGCAGCGAAAAGGTCATGACCAGAAGCGCGCCGGAGCAGGGGCGAAGGCCGACGGCAACGATCGCCGACCAGGCCTCGCGGGCGCTGAACTTGTCGCCGCCAAGCAGCGCCGGGTCGGGCACGTGGGCATTTCCGCAGGTCTCGCAGACCATGCCGGGAACGAAGGTATGGCCGGCTTCCACGGCCTGCGCCTTGCCGTTGAAGGTATAGGCCTGGCGTTCGGCCGCATTGTCCTTCCAGTCGAGCATCATCGAGACCGGCCCGGCAGGCGTCGCCATCAGTCGGCGGCCCGGCAGGCTGCCGATTATCGAGCGCAGTTTGCGGAAGAGCAGCCAGCCGCCGAAGAGGATGACCATGACGAAGCTCGCGATCTCCATCGCATGGGTCGCCGCCGTCAGCGTGATGCCGGTGCCGCGCAGCACCAGCCAGGCGCCGCCGACGAGCGCCACCGCCACCACGCCCTGGATGAAGGCCGAGATGAAGGAGATCACCACGCCGCGCTTCAGCTCGATCTCGTTGGCGATCATGTAGGAGGAAATGACCGCCTTGCCGTGGCCCGGGCCTGCGGCATGGAAGACGCCGTAGGCGAAGGACAGACCGATCAGCGAGGCGAGCTGCCAGGGATCCTCCCGCATCGCCTTCAGAGCATTGGTCAGCGCCCGGTAGAAGGCCTGCTGCTCATAGTTCACATAGAGCAGCAGCGGGGCGAGCGGCCCGCCGGTCGGCTGGAAGCTCGGCTCCGCCGTGCCGATGCCGAGCGGCGATTGCGCATGGGCGAGACTTGCCGCCGCCAGGAGCGCAAGGGTCGTCGCGGAAAGAATGAGGGGCAGGCGCTTCGTCAGCATGTAACCTCCAGCCGGGTGGCGAAGAGTTTGGACATGTTGGTGCCGGTGGGATCGTTGAAGAAGGCGTCGGTCAACGACTGCTTGTTTTCCGAGATCACCTGGTCGGCATCGGGTCTCACCACCTGGTGCTTGCAGGCCTTGAAGCCGTCGCCGACGATTGAAAGTTCGGCGTCGGTCGGAAAATCGATCGACGTATAGAGCGTCGGGTCGTAGACGCCGAAGCTCAGCCTGCCCTTGAGCGGCATCTTCTCCGCCGGCTTCACCGCGAAGAACATCAGCAGCTGGCCGTCCTTGTAATCGACATGGATGATGTCGGGCTTCTGGACGGTGATGTTCTTCCCGTCGACCGTCAGGTTCATGTAGTAATCATAATCGGCAAGCGACTGCTTCACCGTCTTTCCGACCTCCGCGAGCTCGTTCGGCTCCAGCTTCAAATCGGTGTTCTTGTCGAAATCCATGACGACGGAGGAGGAAAAGACCTCGTCGAAGCGCCAGACGTTGCGCAGTTCCTCGACGCTGCCGTCCTTGGCGGCCACGACCTCGAGACGCGCTTCCACGAAAATGTGCGGATGGGCAAAGGCGGCGGCCGGCGCCAGCGAAAGAAGCGCGGCCATCAATATCGTCGCATGTTTCATTTATGCCGCTGCCCTGTTCGGTGACGCTGACTTCTTGCCAGAAATTGGGACGGAATTGGGACCGGGGGCCCTATCCGGCTCATGTGATGAGAGGTTCAGGCGGGACGCAGTGTCGCATCGCCGGTCCTCTCACGGGTGCTTCTTGAACCAGTTGTGCAGGTAATCGACGAAGATCCTCACCTTGGCCGGAAGGTAGCGCCGATGCGGATAGACGGCGTAGATGCCGCGGTCGGTCGGGATGTAGTCGTTGAACAGCGTCAGCAGTTCGCCGCTTTCGATCGACTTGCGGGCGATGAAGTCGGGGACGAGGGCGATGCCGATGCCGGCAAGCGCTGCGCGCAGTGTCGCATGCGGGCTGTTGACCTCCATCGGGCCGGAAACGGCGACGGCGAAGGTCGTATTATCGGGGTTGTAGAAGCGGATGCTCCCCTGGGTGCGCGAATTGGTATCGACGATGAAGGGGACGTTGGAAATGTCGCTCGGATGTTCAAGATCGGGATGGCGCTCGAGAAAATCGGGGGTGACGCAGAGATGGACGCGGAAATCGGAGATCTTGCGGGCGATCATGCCGGAATCTTCGAGCTTGGTAATGCGGATCGCGACATCGAAGCCTTCCTCGATCAAGTCGACGAATCGATCGTCGGCGGCGATCTCCAGCGACAGATCGGGGTTTTCCCGGGCGAAATCGATCAGCGACTGGCCGACATCGGCATCGACGAAGGTGCGCGGCACCGAGACGCGAAGCTTTCCCTTCAGCTGCGCATTGTTCTCGCGCACGAGATCGGCGAGGTTGTCGATCTCCTTCAGGATATCGGAGGCGGTACGATAATAGGTGTGGCCGGCCTCGGTCATCGAGAACTGCCGGGTGGTGCGGTTGAGCAGCAGGGCGCCGAGCTCATCCTCCAATTCGCGCACATATTTGGAGAGCAGCGCCTTGGAGCGGCCGGTGCGCCTTGCTGCGGCGGAAAAGCCTTCGGCCTCGACGACGTCGATGAAGGCGCGTATGCGAGTCAGAGTGTCCATGGCGCTTCCCCAAGTTGTTTCGAAACGTTGAACAAATCGACCCGTTTTGTTCAATTATTTTTTTGACCTCAGGATCAAAAAAACGCTTGATTATGAAGGCGAATATTCTTATTTCCCACTCAGCCCAAAGTCGCACGTGCCCATGGGTGTCCGCCGAACCCTCGAATTGGTGAGGAAATCGGTAAGGTACCTGGAATTAACCCCTCCAGTCGCTATTCCGGCCAACCGGAAAATGCGAGGACGCCTGAAGCAACGACGGTGCGGGCCTTTTTGTTCTCTCCCTGCTTTCCATCAGCGGGGGTTACTGAAGAGGCACACCATCATTGCCGGAAGTGCGGTTGGGATTCTCCCTCCAATCCATGGCAGACAAAGCCGAACTTACACCGCGTCCGCGGCGTTGGTTCACTATCCGCGCATCGAGCGCTTGCTATGGTTCCGGGGTCTCCACCGGCTGGTTCCAATGCGAGTTCTCGTATGCCCTTTGTCCTCCGGTTCATGCCGGAGCTCTGGAATTGGAAGAGGGAACGATATGACCACCCAGCGCATCCGCGACTTTCTCGCAACCCGACGTCCCGACGGTCCCTGCCTCGTGGTTGACCTCGATGTCGTTCGCGACAATTTCCACGCTTTCCGTCACGCGATGCCGGACAGCGCCATCTACTATGCCGTCAAGGCCAACCCGGCCCCTGAAGTGCTGAAGCTGCTCGCAGGCCTCGGCTCCAATTTCGATTGCGCATCCGTTGCCGAAATCGAAATGGCGCTCGAAGCCGGTGCGACCGCCGCCCGCATTTCCTACGGCAACACGATCAAGAAGGAGCGTGACGTTGCCCGCGCCCATGCGCTTGGCGTCAGCCTCTTTGCGGTCGACAGCCACGAGGAAGTCGAGAAGATCTCGCGCGCCGCTCCCGGCGCCCGTGTCTTCTGCCGCGTGCTGACGGATGGCGAAGGCGCCGAATGGCCGCTGTCGCGCAAGTTCGGCTGCGTCCCGCAGATGGCCGTCGACGTCCTCGTCTACGCCCATCAGCTCGGCCTGCAGTCCTACGGCGTCTCGTTCCATGTCGGTTCGCAGATGACCAAGGTCGATGCCTGGGATTCCGCACTTGCCGATGCCAAGCGCGTCTTCGTCTCGCTTGCCAAGCAGGGCATTCATCTGCAGATGGTCAACATGGGCGGCGGCTTCCCGACCAAGTATCTGCGCGACGTTCCGTCGGCGGAAGCTTACGGCAAGTCGATCTACCAGGCGCTGCGCACGCATTTCGGCAACCAGATCCCGCAGACGATCATCGAGCCGGGCCGCGGCATGGTCGGCAATGCCGGCGTCATCAAGGCTGAAGTCGTGCTGATTTCGAAGAAGTCGGACAATGACGATGCCCGCTGGGTCTTCCTCGACATCGGCAAGTTCGGCGGTCTCGCCGAGACGATGGACGAAGCCATCCGTTATCCGATCCGCACGGAGCACGACGGCGACGAGATGGAGCCCTGCGTCATCGCCGGCCCGACCTGCGATTCGGCCGACGTGCTCTACGAAAAGAACCTCTATCCGCTGCCGATCTCCCTTTCGATCGGCGACGAGGTCCTGATCGAAGGCACCGGCGCCTATACGACGACCTATTCGGCGGTCGCTTTCAACGGTTTCGAGCCGCTGAAGGCCTACGTCATCTAAGGCCGTTTCCGCCGGCCCCGTAACCAGCCGGGGCGGCAATTTCACAATTTCCTTCATCGCCGCTGATAACGGTATTGGGTACGGGAGGCCAAGATGGCCGCTGTTCTTGATTCTGTCCGCGCATTCTTTGCGCCCACCACTTTTGCCATCGACGCCGAAAATCCTTCGGACGTTGTTGCCCGCGAAAACCTGCTCGACCGCGTCATGGGTCCTGATCGCCGCAAGAAGTCGTCGGAAAAGATCCGCCGCAACCGGATTCCGGCCGACGGCCTTGCGCTCGTCGCGCGTGACCGCGACGGTCATGTCATCGGCACGGTGCGGCTCTGGAACGTCGAGGCCGGCGTCAACGATGAAGGCACGCCGATCAACGCGCTGCTGCTCGGTCCGCTCGCCGTCGATTCCCGTCACGGCGGCAAGGGCATCGGCGCGGCGCTGATGCGGGCAGCGATCCTCGAAGCGAAAAACCGCGGGCATGGCGCCGTCCTGCTCGTCGGCGATGCCGCCTATTACGAGCGTTTAGGCTTCTTTGCCGAAAAGGCTCGCCATCTCGTCATGCCGGGTCCGTTCGAACGCTCGCGCTTTCTTGCGCTGGAGCTCAGGGAAGGCTGGCTTGACGGCGCGGCCGGCATGATCGTCCCCTCGGGGCGCATGCTGGCCGGCGCGCCGGTTCGCCGCGCAGCCTGAGGCCCGCGCGACCAGTCGGCCGGAGTTGAGGTCCTTCCCTCGGCCGGCAATGTCCGCGCCGCTTGATCATGGAGGCAGGCGGGCCTGCCGTGGTTGCGGCGCGGATTTCTTTCACGGCCGGGTGGGCGAGGTCAGCCGGTTCACCTACAGACACAATCGCGTGAAAAGTGCTGCCGGCACGCGAATATGCTGCGGCGATCTCCTATCTTGCGCAGCATGAACCGCATCTTTTGCCTCCTCCTTTTCTTCTGCCTGTCGCTTGCCGCAACAGGTCCGACGTCTGCCCAGAGCACGGCGTCCGCCGCCGGTCTTGGTTCGCGCCTCGACCGGGCAGCGAGCGATCCTGCGATGCGGCCGCTGAAGACGGTGATCGTCGCCCGCGACGGGCGCGTGCTAACCGAGCGCGGCTTCCGCGGTCACTCGCCGGCGGAATCGACCAACATCAAATCCGCATCGAAATCGATCATTTCCGCACTGGTCGGGATCGCCATCAGCAAAGGTCTGCTGGAAGGGCCTGACCAGAAGATCGCGCCGATCCTGAAGGCCGATCTTCCGGAAACACCCGATCCGCGCCTCAAAGACATCACGATCGGCAATCTGCTCTCCATGCAGTCCGGGCTCGACCGCATGTCGGGGCCGAACTACGGTCGCTGGGTCTCCTCGCGCAATTGGGTGCGCTTTGCGCTGTCGCAGCCTTTCGTCGACCAACCCGGCGGAGAAATGCTCTATTCCACTGCATCCACGCATCTGCTCTCGGCTATCCTCACCAGGGTCAGCGGACGGTCGACGCTCGCGCTGGCCCGCGAATGGCTCGGCCCTGTCGAGGGTTTCCGCATCGGCGCATGGGAACGCGATCCGCAGGGCATCTATCTCGGCGGCAATCAGATGGCGATGAGCGCGCGGTCGCTGCTTGCCTTCGGCGAGCTCTATCGCAATGGCGGGCGCACGGCGGAGGGAGAGCAGGTGGTGCCTGCCGATTGGATCGTGCAATCGTGGCAGCACCGCACCAATTCGCGCTTCTCCGGCGACGAATATGGCTATGGCTGGTTCACACGTGAGATCGGCGGCGAAGAGGTGCATTTCGCCTGGGGGTACGGCGGCCAGATGCTCTATATCGTGCCGTCGCTCGATCTCACCGTCGTCATGACCTCGGAAGAGAGCGGCCCCTCGGCCCGAAACGGCTACAGGGATTCGCTGCACGGCTTGATGGCAGACATTATCGGCGCCGGCCTCGAAAAACGCGATCGTTAAACTTTTAACGAAGCCTCCAATCAAACCGCAAAACGCTTGCTGTAGGTTCGCCGCCAGAACCTCGGGAAAGCGTCATGCTACTGGATCTCAGGACGATCTATTTCATTGTTGCCGTGAGCTGCTTCGTGCTGGGCATTCTCCAGCTTGCAGCCTATGCGACCGGCCGCTTCGACAGGTGGCCGCTCTGGTGGGGCTTGAGCAACCTCCTCATCGGCGTCGGTTCCTTTCTCGTCGCGCTGCGCAATATCGTTCCCTACGCGGTCTCGATCGACGGCGGCAATGTCGTCACCATCGCCGGCTATATGCTGATGTTCTTCGCCGTGCGCGTCTTTTCGGGGCGGGTTCTCGAGCAGCGCTATTTCTGGCTAGCCATCTTCCTCGTCAGCGTGCCTGTGCTGCTTATCGTCAGCGATCCCACAGCGGTCTCGGCAAGGCTCCTCTATGTTTCCGTCATCTGCTGCCTCTGCGATCTTGCCGTCGCAAGGGAGGCACTCAGCATTGTCCGCCGCGAGAGGCTGTATTCGGCGGCTCTGCTCGTCGGCCTCTATATCTGCACCGCCATGATCTTTGCCGCGCGCAGCATTCTTGCGGCGACCGGAGAGATCGGCGGGCCGGATCCTTTCGGCGGCAGCGTGGTCCATAGCTGGATGGCGGTATCGGCGGTTGCCTTCATCATGCTCCGCAGCATGGCCATGGTGCTGATGGCGGCCGAGCGCAGCCGAAACCAGCTGACCGACCTCGCCCACCACGATCCGCTGACAGGTGCGCTCAATCGCGGCGGTCTTGCTCAGCATGTGCCCACTCTCGGGTCCCAGCCGGTCTCGCTGCTGATCATCGACATCGATCATTTCAAGCAGTTGAACGATCGGCATGGCCATGCGGCTGGCGACGAGATCCTGCGGCTGTTCGCCAGCGTTTCGAGAAGCATCATGCGACCGCACGATCTACTTGCCCGTCAGGGCGGGGATGAGTTCCTGGCGGTGCTGAAAAACCTGTCACGGGAGGATGCCGTGGCGATTGCCGAGCGCATTCGTCTCGACTTCGCCGCCGCCGTCATGCAGCGGCCGGATCTCGCCGTCTTCCCGACGCTGAGCATCGGTGTCGCCATGCGGGAAAGCGATGGAGACTTTGAAAGTCTCATGCACAAGGCGGATGAGGCGCTCTACCGTTCGAAGCGCGAAGGCCGCAACCGCGTCGAAGCCTTCTGGGAAAACCAGCAGGCGGCATAGCTAGATATTCTGATCCATCGTCTCGGCCGGGATTTCGTCGGCGCGGTGGATGCGCACGACGGTGGCCGGCACGCCGGCGACCGTGCAATGTTCGGGAACCGCTTTCAGCACGACGCTGCCGGCGGCAATCTTGCTGAAGGCGCCGATTTCGATATTGCCGAGGATTTTGGCGCCGGCGCCGATCATCACGCCGTGGCGGATCTTCGGATGACGGTCGCCCGTTTCCTTGCCGGTGCCGCCGAGCGTGACATTCTGAAGAATCGATACTTCATCCTCGATCACCGCCGTTTCGCCGATGACGATGCCAGAGCCATGATCGAGCATGATCGAAGCGCCGATCCGTGCGGCTGGATGGATATCCGGGCCGAAGACCAGCGAGGCGAGATTGGCGAGCCAGGTGGCGATCTCGGGGCGGCCGGCGTTCCAGAGTGCATGGGCGATGCGATGCGTCTGCAGCGCATGAAAGCCCTTGAGGTTCAGAAGCGCATGCAGAAATGTCGTGCAGGCGGGATCGCGCTGACGCACCGCTGCGAGATCGGCCTCGACCTTCCGCATGACGTCGTCGGTGAGGGTGCACAGGATGAGATCGAACAGATTGCCGGTTTCCACCTGTGTCACGGAAAGCCGCGCCGCGAGCACGCGGGCGAGGATCTCATGATTGCCGGTGGCATCGGTGATCTCCGTGGTCAGCAGCCGTCGCAATATCGGCTCGCGCGCCGCAAGCTCCGCCGCCTCGGCGCGGATGGCGCTCCAAACGGATGCATCGCCCAAAGGCGGCTGCTGCTCGGCTACACCGAGGCCGGTCGATTTCGGCATTCGCAAGTCCTCTGTCAGCACGGCGACGGCTATGCCCGCGTGCATTTCATGTTTTGCCTAGGCAAGGCATTTGGCAAGCTCAATGTTCCGGAGCCTCGGCCGATGTTTTAGCCGGACGGTTTCAGACCAGGCGTCAGCTCCGGAAGCCGGCGCCAATGGTAGAGCACGTCAGGCTCCTTTTCCTCATTATCGATGCCGTTGGTTTCTTCCTCGGCGGAAAAGCCGTGCCGCTCGTAAAAAGCACGTGCCCCAATATTGCGTTGGAACGTCCAGAGCCTGATTTCGTCCATCTCCTCCTTGGCGCAGCCGAGAAGGATCGAACCGATGCCGATGCCCTGGAAATCAGGAAGAACGTAAAGCTGCTCTATCCAGCCGTCGCCAGAGGCGATGACGCCGACGAGCTTGTTTCCGATGGCGGCGCCAAGGATCGTGCAGTTCGGCAAGAGATGCATGCGCCAATACTGCTCTTCCTCCTCAGGCGTGTGGACATCCAGCAGCCAGTGCAGGCGCTGCCAAAGCGCCACGCGCCTGATCCCTGCCGCAGCCCGCATATGGTCGGGCCCGAGCTTTACGATCTCGGGTTCCGTCAATGCCTCGTCCATGGCCGGCAACGCGGCCTCAAGCCGAAATGTCGATGACGCCGCAATCGCCGGCTTCGGAAGCAAAGGCGAGCAGTTTGCCGTTGCCGCTCCAGCTCATCGCGGTGATCGCGCCCTTGCCGGGGCGGCGCAGCAGCGCTTCCTTGCTGTCGGCGATGCGCACGGCCAGGATCATGCCGTCAATGAAACCGATGGCGAGGATATCCTCCAGCGGGTGGAACCTCACCGAGGTCGCCATGATATTGGCGCGGGTTCCGAGTTCGAGCGGCGCCTTGCCCATCGGCCCGTCCTTGCCCTGGAAGGGCCAGACGATGGCGGCGGGGGCGCCTGATGAGGCGAGCCATTTGCCTTTGACGGACCAGGAGAGCGATTTCACCTTGGCCGGATAGCCGGTCATGCGCATGTGGCGCGCTTCGGCGCCGGGCTTGCTGTCGAGCTTCCAGCCGTGCAGGGCGTTTTCCTGCATCGAGGTAACGAGGAAATTGCCGTCCGGCGAGAAGGTGACGCCGGTATGCGCACCCTTCCATTCGAGATCGACGGGCTTGGCGCTCATTCCGACCCAGTGCAGCGATACGCCGTTATAACGGGCGGCGGCGATGCGCAGGCCTTTGGGGGCGAAGGCAATGCCCTCGACGGTGCGCTCCTCGGGAAACTCCTTGGTCGTGCCGTCGGCGAGGCGCACCAGCGAGCTCTTGCCGTAGGAATAGGCGATGGCGCCCTGGGGGCCGGCGGCGACTTGCGAGATCCACTTGCGCGGCGCGGCGGCGAGTTCGCTGACGCTGCCGTCGGCAGCGATGCGCAGCACCTTGCCGTCCTCGCCGCCGGAGATCAGGCTCTCGCTATAGGGATCGCGGATGGCGGTGAGCATGCCCTGATGGGCTTCTGAAACCCTCTCGCCGCCATCCAGCCGGTGAAACGTGCCGTTTGCGTTTGCGAAGAAGGGAACATCACCTAAAAATTCGACGGCCAGAACGTGGCCGTCGAGATCAAGCGGTGCAACTGTCGGCATCAGGCGGCCGCCTCGCAGGCCTTGAAGGAGGCTTCGAGCTTTTCGCGGTCGAGATCGCGGCCGATGAAGACGAGACGGCTCTCATGCTTCTCGCCGTCCTTCCACGGCCGCTGGTGGTCGCCCTCGATGATCATGTGCACGCCCTGGACGACATAACGCTCCGGATCGTCCTTGAAGGCGATGATGCCCTTGAGGCGCAGAATGTTCGGTCCCTGCATCTGGGTGATCTTCTGGATCCAGGGGAAGAAGCGCTCGGCGTTCATCTCGCCGCCGCGCAGCGACACCGACTGCACCGTCACATCGTGGATCGCCGACATGGCGCCGTGATGATGATGGCCGTGGTCATGATCATGATGATGGTGGTCGTGATCATAATCGTGGTGGTGATGATCGCAATCCGGGCCGCAAACGTGGTCGTCATGGCCGTGTTCCAGGAAATGCGGGTCGTTTTCGAGGGCGCGCTCCAGATTGAAGGCGCCCTGGTCGAGCACGCTGGCGAGGTCGACGCCGGAGCGGCTGGTCTTGTAGACGCGGGCGGCCGGGTTGATGGCGCGGACGATGTCTTCGATCACGGCGAGTTCGTCGGCGGTCACGAGGTCGCTCTTGTTGATGACGACGACGTCGGCGAAGGCGATCTGGTCTTCGGCCTCGCGGCTGTCCTTCAGGCGCAGCGGCAGGTGCTTGGCGTCGACCAGCGCGATGACGGCGTCGAGCTCGGTCTTGGCGCGCACGTCATCGTCCATGAAGAAGGTCTGGGCGACTGGCACCGGATCGGCAAGGCCGGTCGTTTCCACGATGATGCCGTCGAAGCGGCCGGGGCGGCGCATCAGGCCTTCGACGACGCGGATCAGGTCGCCGCGCACCGTGCAACAGACGCAGCCATTGTTCATCTCGTAGATTTCCTCGTCGGACTCGACGATCAGGTCGTTGTCGATGCCGATTTCGCCGAACTCGTTGACGATGACCGCATATTTCTTGCCGTGGTTTTCGGAGAGGATGCGGTTGAGCAACGTCGTCTTGCCGGCGCCGAGATAACCGGTGAGCACGGTGACAGGAATGGGCTTCTGGGTGGAGATCGCGTCGGTCATGAGAACCTCTAGGATTAGGCGTGCGACCGACCGGCTTCAGATCGGCCGCTTGAACGGTTGGTCTCATATAATGGCATGGGCACGGCAGTTCAAAGGATTTTATAATGTTATAAGATCACATCGCCAGCGTCGGCCAAATGAGCCCCTTCACCGGAGCTGCGTGATGTCGAATGCGTCGACGTCTTCCAGCAATTCTACCAAACCGTTGACCGCATGCGCGATCAGCGCCTCGCCTTTTTCAGCGCTCGCAGCCGCGGCATTGCCAGCCACGCCCTGCGGGTTGAGATCCGACACCTTCCAGCCGAAGGCATGCGGCCCGTAGGCGCGCAGATGTTTGAAGCGGCCGGCGAATTCGGTCTGCCGTGAGGGAAAGTTCCCCGCCTTGGCCATATCGACCCTGTCGGGATGAAGCGCCAGCATCACCGAGGTCTCGATATCGCCGCCATGGATGTCGATCGCCTTTTCTTCCGGCGAGATCACGTCGTCGGGCAGGCCGAAGCGGGTCCAGCTCGTCGCTACCGCCAGCATGGCGAAGCGGACCCTGGCCTCGGTCGCGACGACCGTCATGAGGGGCGAATTGCCGCCATGAGCATTCAGCATCACGAATTTACGGGTGCCCTGCTTGGCCAGCCCTTCGGCGATGCCGAGCCAGCGGTGAACCGCTTCGTCGAAGGCGAGCGTCTTCGTTCCTTCAACATCCATGTGCTCTATGGAGTAGCCTACCGTTTCAGCGGGCAGGAAAGTGACGGGCAGGCGGGCGGGCAGGGCCGCCTTCAATCGTGCGGCGATGCCTTCGGCAATCAGGGTGTCGGTCTCGAAGGGCAGATGAGGGCCGTGCTGCTCATGAGCGCCGAGCGGCAGGACGGCAATCGGGGGGTGCGCGCCGGGGGCAGAGGCCGGGTCGCTGTCCTCGAAGCGGGGCGAAGGCGTCATCATCCGGTCGTAGCCTCTTGTTTATGACGAGATCCTGGGCAATGTCATATCGCAGCGGCGCCAGCGCTTAAAGATCAAAGGGATGGCTATGGGTAAGAAGCACAAGGACGGCAAGAAGAACAAGTCCAAGAAGAAGGACCAGACCGAGTATACGCTCGTCGATCTTTCTCCGGCGCTCACTCAGGCGGCTCGTTCCATGCGTACGGTGCTATCGCGCAACCTGTTTGAAAGCGGGCTTTATGCCGGCCAGGACGGCGTCATCCTCTCGCTCGCCGAGAGCGACGGCATGACGGCCGGCGGGCTTGCCCAGAAGCTCGGGGTCAAGGCGCCCACGATGACGCGCACGATCGGCCGCATGGAGGCGCAGGGTTTCCTCGAGCGCAAGCCCGACGCCGAGGATGCGCGCCTGACCAAGGTTTATCTGACCCCGCTTGGCCGCGACAGCGTGCGGGCGATCGAGATGGCGGCTTCGGCTTGCGACCGGCTGGCGACGCAGGAATTCTCCGAAAAGGAAATCCGCAATCTCGTGCGCCTCTTGAAGGCGATCGACGCCAATTTGCAGGCCGAAGCCCTTCATATCGAAGAACCGGACGACGAGTGAAATTTCCCCTGAAAGACGAATTGCTTCCGCCGGTTAAATCTTTTAATTAAACAATTTAAGGGGCCGTGCCGATTTATCGGCAGGGTCTTGCTGTCTTGCGTGCTGCCTGGAGGAGGACACGTGGTCCAGAAGATCAAGCTTTCGACAATCGCCGAAACGCTCGGCATTTCAACGGCGACCGTGTCGCTTGCCTTACGCGACAGTCCGCTCGTCGCCGGCAATACGAGGGAGAAGATCAAGGAGCAGGCGCGGGCGCTCGGCTATATCTACAATCGCCGCGCCGCCAGCCTTCGCACCTCCCGCTCCGGTATCATCGGCGTCGTCGTGCACGACATCATGAACCCTTTCTACGGCGAGATCCTGAAGGCGATCGAAAGCGAGCTCGATCGCAGCCGCCATACCTTCATCCTGTCCAACCACTACGACAACGTCGAAAAGCAGCGCACCTTCATCGAGACGCTTCTGCAGCTCGGCGGCGACGGCGTCATCATGTCGCCGGCGATCGGCACGCCGCCGGAAGATCTGCAGCTGGCGGAAGAAAACGGTATGCCGGCGATCCTCGTCGCCCGTTCGATGGACGGTCTTGATCTGCCGACCTATCGGGGCGACGACAGCTACGGCATCTCGCTTGCCACCAATCACCTGATCGGCCTCGGTCACCGCTCGATCGCGATGATCGGCGGCACGGACCAAACATCCACCGGCCGCGACCGCTACCAGGGTTATGTCAACGCGCTGCGCAAGGCGGGCATCGAGGTCGATCCGAACCTGCGCATTCCCGGCCCACGCTCGAAACAGGGCGGTTTCGAAGCCGCGGTGCATTTCCTGTCGCTGCCGCAGAAGCCGACGGCGGCCGTCTGCTGGAACGATCTCGTCGCGATCGGGTTGATGAATGGGATTGCGCGCGCCGGCCTGGTGCCGGGACGCGATATCTCAGTCACCGGCTACGACGATCTCGAGGAAGCCTCGATCGCCACGCCGGCGCTGACGACCGTCTGGAACGGCCAGACCGAGGTCGGCCGCCTGGCTGCCCGGGCGCTTCTCGATCGCCTTGCCGGCAGCCACGAGCCTGACGGCATGCATCTCATCAAGCCGGAAATGCGCATTCGCCAGTCCACCAGTCCCCATCGGCCCCGCGCCTGAACCAAGACCGCCACCCAAGAGGAAAAGCCATGTCCCGCATCGCCATTCTCGTTCCTGGGAAGATACACGATCGAGTTCTCGAAAGGCTTAAGGATCGTTTTGAGATTATCGCCGTTCCGCGCGCGGAAAAGCTTGCTCTCGACGGCGAGACCGCCGCGCGCATCCGCGGCGTCGCGGTCTCCGGCGCCTTTCCCGGCGCCTGGATGGACCAGCTGCCCGGCGTCGAAGTGATCGCCAGCTTCGGCGTCGGCTATGACGGCATGGATGTGAAGCGCGCCGCCGAAAAGGGCATCGTCGTCACCAATACGCCTGACGTTTTGAACGACGAGGTCGCCGATACGACGATCGGCCTGCTCCTGAACACGATCCGCGAGCTGCCGAGGGCGGAAGCGTGGCTGCGCGGCGGCAATTGGAAGCCGGGCACGGCCTATCCGTTGTCGCGCTTCTCGCTCAAGGGCCGCCATGTCGGGCTTTACGGCCTCGGCCGCATCGGGCTCGAGATCGCCAAGCGGCTGGAGCCGTTCAAGGTGAAGATCAGTTACCACACCCGTTCGCGCCATGCCGACGTTTCCTACGACTACTACCCGACACTGAAGGGGCTGGTGGAAGCGGTGGATACGCTGATCGCCATCGTTCCGAAGACGCCGCAGACACACAAGACGGTCGATGCCGATATTCTCGCCTCGCTCGGGCCGGACGGTATTCTCGTCAATGTCGGCCGCGGCTGGACGGTTGATGAAGAGGCGCTCGGCGCGGCTCTTGCATCAGGCGCACTCGGCGCGGCCGGTCTCGACGTGTTCTACGACGAGCCGACGGTGCCGGCCCACCTGCTTGCCGCCGAGAACGCGGTATTGCTGCCGCATGTCGCTTCCGCATCGGTGCCGACCCGCAATGGGATGGCCGATCTCGTCGTCGACAACCTCATCGCCTGGTTCGAGAAGGGGACGGCGCTGACGCCGGTGCCGGAGACGCCGCAGAAGGCGTAAGTCCTGCTCAGGCGATGGCTTGCGCCGGTACCGTCGCCAGTTTGCCGGCCGCATGGCTGCGGACGGCGTCGCCGAAGGCGGTAAAGAGCTTGTTGGAGGGCTTGTCGGTTTCGGCCCAGTATTCCGGATGCCACTGCACGCCGACGGCAAAAGCCTTGGCGTCGATGACCGAGACGGCCTCGACTGTGCCGTCTTCGGCGGTCGCTTCCACCTGCAGGCGCGGTGCGGTTCTGGCGATTGCCTGGCGATGCAGCGAATTCACGCGGACTTCGCCCGGGCCGAGAATGCCTGCGATGCAGGAGCCTCCCTTGACATGCACGGTCTGGCGAATGGCGTACATGCCGTCGCGGTCGACGCCTTCCGGCCGCCGATGATCCCAGATGCCGGGCTGGTCCTGGATCTCGCTTGCGAGCGAACCGCCGAGAGCGACATTCAGCTCCTGGATACCGCGGCAAATGGCGAGCAGAGGGATGGCGCGGTCGATGGCGCGGCGGATGAGCGGCAGGCTGGTGGCGTCGCGCGCGGGGTCGAACGGGCCGTCCCTTTCGGTCGCTTCGACGCCGTAGAGCGAGGGATGCACGTTGCTGGCCGAGCCTGATACCAGGAGGCCGTCGACGCGGTCGAGGATCGCGTCGGTATCGTAACCTTCCTCGAAGGCCGGAATGATGAAGGCCATGACGCCGGCCGCATTCAATGCGGCCCTGAGATACTGATGCTGCACGGCATGCCAGGTGATGCCGTCGAAGCTGCGGATATCGGCAGGAATGGCAACGATCGGTTTCGTCATGTTCACCCCGGTGAAATCTGTGTGCTGACCGTTTTTGCCGCCAGAATGGCCGTCAAGTCAACGCTTGGCTGCGTGAGGTGGCCAAATTGCGGCGGAAGGGACTCCGCAACCGCCCGATCTGCCGCTAAGCTGCTGATTTTGATGGGTGCGCTCGTATTGCCTTATTGCCGTCTTGATGCCAAAGGCTAATAGACTAAAGCTTGAATCGCGGCCTTCGCCATGCTTAGGTTTGGCCTTGCTGCGGGTAGGGGTGAAGATCGCCGCGCAGCGCCATCTATACGGGAGGTTTTTGATGGATCGTCGTTCGTTTTTCAAGAAGGCGGGGACCGCCGGCGCTGGAGCGGTTGCCGCAACGGCATTGGCAGCGCCTGCGATCGCGCAGGAGAATCCGAAGATCGCATGGCGCATGACGTCGTCGTTTCCGAAGAGCCTGGACACGATCTATGGCGGCGCCGAGGACATCTCCAAACATGTCGCCGCCGCCACGGATGGGAATTTCACGATCCAGCCTTTCGCGGCCGGTGAAATCGTGCCCGGCCTGCAGGCCGTCGATGCGGTCGCCGCCGGCACGGTCGAGGCGGCGCACACCACCTCCTATTATTTCGTCGGCAAGGATCCGGCCTACGCCTTCGGAACGGCCATTCCCTTCGGGCTGAACAGCCGCCTGACCAATGCCTGGTTCTACGAGGGCAACGGCAACAAGCTGATGAACGAATTCTACGCCACGCAGGGCATGTATGCGCTGCCGGCCGGCAATACCGGGGCGCAGATGGGCGGCTGGTTCCGCAAGGAAATCAACACGCTCGACGACCTGAAGGGCGTCAAGATGCGCATCGCCGGCCTTGCCGGGCGCATCATGGAGAAGGTCGGCGTCATTCCGCAGCAGATCGCCGGCGGCGACATCTATCCGGCGCTCGAAAAGGGCACGATCGACGCGGCTGAATTCGTCGGCCCCTATGACGACCTGAAGCTCGGCTTCCATAAGGTCGCGAAGTACTACTATTACCCGGGCTGGTGGGAAGGCGGCCCGACGGTGCATGCGTTCTTCAACCTGGAAAAGTGGAGCAACCTGCCGAAGCACTATCAGGCAGCGCTGACCGACGCCTGCGCCTTCGCCAACACCAATATGCTGGCGAAATACGACATGAAGAACCCGACGGCGCTGAAGCAGCTCGTTGCGGAAGGCGCGACGCTGCGCCCGTTCAGCCAGGAGATCATGGAAGCCTGCTTCCAGGCGGCGACAGGCATCTACGGCGAAATCTCCGGCACGAACCAGTATTTCAAGAAGATCTATGAGGACCAGACCGCTTTCAAGCGGGACGCCTATCTCTGGATGCAGCTTTCGGAATATACGTTCGACACGTTTATGATGATCCAGCAGCGGGCCGGGAAGCTTTAAGCTTCTCGCAGACTGCCGATGTCAGCTGATGGCAAAGCCTCCGGATTTTGGTCCGGGGGTTTTCTTTTTCTCGCATGTCGTTGCCGCAAAACCGCTGCACATTTTTGTGCGGCATGCGCTATTTGCCGGGCGCTGGCGCTCCGGGCAGGCCGTTCAGGGGCGGCAAAGTGAGACCGGGGATCTGCGGCGAGCCGTTGCCGCCGCCCACCGGCGGCAGGCCGAGCTGGCCGCCGAAACCGGGCACTTCGATCTTGATCGAGTTCGGGTCCACCTTCGGGCCGCGGTCCAGCCAGTAGGTTACCGATTCCGGCCAAAAGATGACGATCGCCACCAGGATGACTTGCATGCCGACCCAGGGGAGGGCGCCCATGTAGATGTCCGAGGTCTTGACCTCCTTGCCGGCGATCGATCGCAGGTAGAAGAGCGCGAAACCGAACGGCGGATGCATGAAGCTCGTCTGCATGTTCACGCAGATCAGCACGCCGAACCAGATCAGGTCGATGCCGAGGCTGGAGGCGACGGGGGCGAGCATCGGGATGACGATGAAGGCGATCTCGAAGAAATCGAGGAAGAAGGCGAGGATGAAAATGAAGATATTGACGAAGATCAGGAAGCCGACCGGACCGCCTGGAATGCCTGAGAGCATGTGCTCGATCCAGCGTGAGCCGTCCATGCCCTGGAAGACCAGGCTGAAGCAGGTCGAGCCGATCAGGATCATCACCACCATCGACGTGATATGCGTGGTCGACGTCATCGCCTCGCGGATCAGCGGCCAGGTGAGGCGGCGATGCAGGGCGGCGAGCCCCATGGCGCCGACGACGCCGAGCGCGCCTGCTTCCGTCGGCGTGGCAAGGCCCATGAAGATGGTGCCGAGGACGAGGAAGATCAGTACGATCGAAGGCACCATGCCCATCAGCACCTTCGCCAGCAGCGCCCAGTCGAGATCGCCGCGCACTTCTTTCGGCAGCGGCGGCATCGATTTCGGCCGGATGATCGACATGACAAGGATGAAGAGCACGAAGATCGTCACCTGCAGGATCGAGGGGCCGATCGCGCCGAGATACATGTCGCCGACCGACCGGCCGAGCTGATCGGCGAGAACGACGAGGACGAGCGAGGGCGGGATGACCTGGGTGATCGTGCCCGAGGCGGCGATGACGCCGGTGGCAAGGCGCGGACTGTAGCCGTAGCGCAGCATGATCGGCAGCGAGATCACGCCCATGGTGATGACGGAGGCCGCGACCGTGCCGGTGATGGCGCCGAGCACGGCGCCGACGAGGATGACGGCATAGGCAAGGCCGCCGGGGATGGCGCCGAAGAGCTTGCCGGTGCCTTCGAGCAGATCCTCGGCAAGTCCGCATCGCTCCAGCACCGCACCCATGAAAGTGAAGAAGGGAATGGCGAGCAAGAGGTCGTTGGACACGATGCCGAACAGGCGCAGCGGCAGATTGTGCAGGAAAGCTTCGCTGAAATGGCCCGTGACGATGCCGATGATGCCGAAGAGCAGGCCTACGGCGGCGAGCGAAAAGGCGACCGGAAAGCCGTAGAGCATGAAGACGACCATGCCCAGGAACATCGCCGGCGGAATGATGCCGAAATCAAACAAATCAGTTCCTCCCGGTCCGCTTTATTGCAGCGGTTTTTCGTATGTGGTGTCGATGCTGATGCGGCCGGTGAGCGCTGCGATCCGCTTGATCAGCTCGGAAACGCCCTGAAGGGAAAGCAGCGCGAAGCCGGCGACCAGGATCAGTTTGACGGGCCAGCGGATCAAGCCGCCGGCATTGCCCGATATCTCCCCCTGCTGGTAGGAGAGGGCGAAAAACGGCCAGCACAGCCAGGCGAGATAGATGCATGCGGGCAGGAGCAAGAAGATGAGGCCGACGATGTCGATCCAGATCCTCGCCTTCTCCGAAACCGCGCCATAGATCAGGTCGACACGCACATGTTCGTTGTTGCGCAGCGCATGCGAAGCGCCGAGCATGACGACGAAGGCGAAGAGATACCACTGAATCTCCAGCCAGCCGTTCGAACTGTAGTTGAAGGTGTAGCGGACGATGGCGTTTCCGGCGCTGATCAGACAGCAGAAGAGTACCATGTACTCGGAAAATTTGCCCACGATGCGACTGAGCCAGTCGATCAACCGGCTGACTGCCAGAAGTGCCGACATTCGTTCCCCTTGTCTTTTGTCCTGCCGGTTTCCGGCAGCTTTCCTTCTTTGCAATCGATGTAGACCACGGCCTTAGAAATTGGAAGGATAAATGCCTCGCCTTGGAGTATAGTCTTAGCCGCGATGGCCGGTTTGCGCGACTTCTGGAGATTTGGACAACCCTGACGTGGATAAATTATTTCAATAATCTCGCCGAGAGGATGCATTATCACCTGTAAGATGTGACGTTCATCCTCTGGTTTTAGAAAATTTGACCAAATGTTTGATTCGATTGAAATCAATTTTTAAAGGGTTGGCCTTAGACTCCCCGCGCACAGGGAAAGTGTGGATGAAGCCAGATAACCCGAACAGGGTCCCTTTAGATGTGTATCTGTCGTTTGTGAGTTCCCTTTCCGGGAACCGCATGACGCTTCTTGCTGGCGTGATCGTCCACATCGCGACTTGCCTCGCCGTCGCCGCCAAGACGCAATATTCCATCTACATCGTGTTGTCGCTCGCCTTCCTTCTGGTCTTCAGCGCCCGCATGGCTATCTTCCGGCAGTTCGATCGCGTCGACAAGGAAAGCCTGTCGCGGGCCGACATCGAGCGCTGGGAGCGGATCTTGGTGGCCGGTGCCGCCTGCACCACTGCCCTTCTCGGCTTCGCCAGCGGCTATGCCATCTTCGTCGTGCACGATTCCTTCGCGGAGCTCGCCTGCATTTCGGTCACCATGGCGACCATGGTTTCCGTCGTCGGCCGCAATTACGGTTCGCGCCTTGCTGTCGATCTCCAGACGTTTTCCTGCTGTTTGCCGATGATCGTCTGCAGCCTGCTGGCGATGGATTTCTATCGCGGCGTGCTGTCGATCTTCCTCATTCCTTTCTGGCTGACGACGCGAGCCATGGCGAACGGGGTGCGCGAGTTCCTCTACGAGAATGTCATCGCGCGCCGGGAAATCACCATGATCGCCGACCGTTTCGATACGGCGCTCAACAACATGCCGCACGGCCTCGTCATGGTCGATGCCGAAAACCGCATTCAGGTCGTCAACCGCAAGGCCTGCGAGCTTCTGAAGATCGGCGCGCCTGAGCGGCTGAAAGACCGCGACCTCGGCGCGGTGCTGCGCTATGGCGCGCGCCACAGCTTCATGGATGCCTCGCAGCCGGAGCTTATCCTGCGCCAGCTCACCCAGGTGGCCGAAGGCAACCTGTCGCGCACGCTCATCCATTTCCCCGAAGGCCTGTCGCTCGAATTCTCGGCCAGCCGAAGGGCCGATGGCGGCGCCGTGCTGATCTTCGAGGACGTGTCGAGCCGGGTCAAGGCAGAGCAGAAGATCATGCACATGGTCCGCTTCGACGCGCTGACCGGCCTGCCGAACAGGGAATATTTCGGCCAGCTCGTGCAGGAATATCTCGCCAAACATCCGAGGAAATCAGGCCCGCTCGGCTTCATGGTGCTGGACATCGACGAGTTCAAGCATGTCAACGACATGCGCGGCCATGTCACCGGCGACCATCTGCTTTGCGCCATCGCCGCCCGCATCAAGCAGGCTTCGGGCAACGCCATCCTCGGACGGCTGATGGGGGACCAGTTCATCCTGTTCTTCCCGCATGCGAAGGAGCCGGCTTCGCTCGATCTCGAGATCCGCCGTGTGCATGCCGCGATCCAGGGTCATTACGAGGTTGACGAGATTACTTTCCTGGTTTCGCTCAGCGCCGGCTATGCGATCCTCGAAAGCACTGCCTTTGCGCTCGACGAATGGAGCGTCAAGGCGGATCTTGCGCTCTTCGAAAGCAAGTCGCGCCTCAAGGGCGGCATATCCGGCTTCGAGCGGGAAATGGACGGCCGCTATATCGAGCAGCAGAAGCTGAAGGCGGATCTGCGCGAGGCGGTTTCGGCGCAAGCGCTGCATCTCGTCTTCCAGCCGATGTTCCGGGCCGACGGCACACGGATCGAATGCGCCGAGGCCCTGGCGCGCTGGGTGCATCCGGAGAAGGGATCGATTCCGCCCGATGTCTTCATCCGGCTCGCCGAGGATATGGGCATCATTTCCGACATCACCCGCTTCGTGCTGTTCAAGGCCTGCAGCGAATGCATGAACTGGCCGGACCATATTGCCGTCTCGGTCAATCTTTCGGCGCGGGATCTGCGCGATGCGGACATTCTCGCGGTGGTCGCCGATGCGCTTGCCCATTCCGGCCTGGATGCGGCGCGGCTGCATCTCGAAGTCACCGAAAGCTGCCTGATCGACGAACCGCAGGCCGTGCGCGCCATCCTGGCGGAACTCAGGGCGCGCGGCATCACCATCGCCATCGACGACTTCGGCACCGGCTTCTCCAGCCTCAGCTATCTCGACACGCTGCCGCTCGATATCGTCAAAATCGATCGCTCCTTCGTCCGCAATATCGTCGAGGATACCCGCCGCCTCAAACTCCTGCGCGGCACGGTCCATCTCGCCCGCGAACTGGGGCTGAAGATTGTCATCGAGGGCGTCGAGACCGAAGAGCAGCTCGCCCTGCTCAACAAGCATCGCAGCACCGACCTCGTGCAAGGCTATGTTTTCTCGCAGCCCGTGCCTTCCCAGAATATCCCGCTGTTGCAGCAGGGCATCGGCCGCCGCCCCGTTCAGCGTCGGCGCAGCAAGGTCGCCTGAGCGCTCCGCATCGGCCGCTTTTGCGCTGACAATTCTCCGCACCGTTAACCTTAACACTTTATAAACGGTCCGAATTATCGGATTTTCTTGCCTAAATCTCGCCGGCGTATGATTAATGATCCGTTAACGAGCGGATCGGGAAAATGTCAGAGACACTGTTCAAGCGTAGCGATTTCAGCGCGAAAATTTTGGAAGTTTTGGATCATGTCGAATATCGCCGCGTCGAAAGCAGCGAGGACATGGAGCAGGTGGAACGCCTGCGCTACAAGGCCTACAAGGCCCACGACGTACTCGCGCTCGCTCCGAAGGGGCTGCTTGACGACAGCGATTTCGACAGCCACGCCTATATCTTCGGCCTGTATTATTATGGGGAACTGGTCAGCACCATCCGGGTTCATTATGTGACACCGGAGCATCGCCTCAGCCAGTCCGGCGGCGCCTTTCCCGAGGCGATGGATGAGCTTCTGGATGCGGGGCTGACGCTGATCGATCCGGCGCGTTTTGCGGCCGACCCCGAACTCACCGCCGATCTGCCCTGGGTTCCCTATCTGACACTGCGGCCGACCATCGTCGCGGCGGCGTATTTCCGTGCGGACCGGGTTCTGCAGTTCGTCCGGCCTCCGCATGCCGCTTTCTATAAGCGGGTCTTCTATGCCGATACGGTCGTGCCGGGCCGGCTGGCGAAGAATTACGGGATCGACATGACGCTGATGGCGACGAATGTGGTCGAGGTCGGGCGCAAGCTGCTGACGCGCTATCCGTTCTTCATCTCCAGCGCCAGCGAGCAGCGCATGATGTTTTCGCGCAACCCCAACGACACGCTGCCGCCGCTCACCATCATTCCGACGGCGCGTTTCGTGCCGCCAGGCGAGCTCGGCACCGACCTGCCGCTCTGATTTCTGCTGCTCTCCTGATGGAAAAGGGCAGGCGGCAATGACAAGATCCGCAGCCGGTGGTCAGGCGCGCTTTTTCCCTTGCTGGAGAAGGTGGTTTGGAACCGCGGCTGCGGCATTCTCATGCATTGCGCTTTCGCCTGTCATTGTGTAATTCCTGCAGGCAGGGACTTCCCTCGGCGCAGCCAAGGGAATCAGGCAGCGCAAAGGCATTTCAGGGAGACGATATTTATGGCCGAACATCATACCGGACCGGTCGAGACCGGCGCGCCGATGGATTACAAGGAACATGAGCAGACCT
This sequence comes from Rhizobium sp. R634, assembly GCF_002211305.1. Lineage (GTDB taxonomy): Bacteria > Pseudomonadota > Alphaproteobacteria > Rhizobiales > Rhizobiaceae > Rhizobium. Next base: position 118,159 of record NZ_LOKW01000002.1, read on the forward strand.
ACAACATGTTCATTGCCGGCACGAAATACGGCTCGATGCTTCTCGTCGTTCTCCTGCTCGCGATGACCGCCGGTTTCTTCGGCGGCGCCGGCCTTCTCGGCGGTCTCTTCGTCTTCATCATCCTTCTCGCCATCGGCATCTTCATGGTCCGCTGATCGCGGCCGGCGCATCGGTCCCGAAACCGGGATCGATGTGGAGAGCGCGCGATTCAGCAGATTGGAAGAGCTGGAGCGTTTGTGCGTCGGAGGGACGCTTGACGCTCTAGGGAAGGGGAGGCTTCTCCGAAGCTTTGTGAACTCGGTGCTTGGCCTGCGCAGGCGCGCCTGCGGCGGTCTGGCTGACCCGGAGGAGGGGGCAGTTGGGCAATATTATTTTCGTTGCAAGGGAAGTCACGGACGGGGAGACGCGTGTCGCGGCTTCTGCCGAAACCGTGAAGAAAATGAAGAGTTTCGGTTTCGACGTCGTTGTCGAAACCGATGCCGGTGCGGCGTCGCGCATTCCGGACGGAGAGTTCGAGGCCGCGGGCGCCAGGATCGGCAGTTTTGCGGATGCCGCCACCGCCGACGTGGTGCTGAAGGTGCGCCGCCCGAGCCCATCGGAAATCGCAGGCTATAAGAGCGGCGCGGTCGTCATCGCCATCATGGACCCCTATGGCAACGACGAAGCGATCGCGGCTCTCGCAGGCGCCGGGCTTTCTGCTTTCGCCATGGAGCTGATGCCGCGCATCACCCGCGCCCAGTCCATGGACGTGCTCTCATCCCAGGCCAATCTCGCCGGCTACCAGGCCGTCATCGAGGCGGCTGCGGTCTATGACCGCGCCATGCCGATGATGATGACGGCGGCAGGCACCGTGCCGGCCGCCAAGGTCTTCGTGATGGGCGCCGGTGTCGCCGGGCTTCAGGCGATCGCCACCGCGCGCCGCCTGGGTGCTGCGGTCTCGGCCACCGACGTGCGCCCGGCCGCCAAGGAGCAGGTCGCTTCCCTCGGCGCCAAGTTCATTGCCGTCGAGGACGAGGAGTTCAAGGCGGCGGAAACGGCCGGCGGCTATGCCAAAGAGATGTCGGCCGACTATCAGGCCAAGCAGGCAGCGCTCGTCGCCGAACATATCGCCAAGCAGGATATCGTCATCACCACCGCTCTCATTCCCGGCCGTCCAGCGCCGCGGCTCGTTTCGCGCGCCATGCTCGCCTCGATGAAGCCGGGTGCAGTCGCCGTCGACCTCGCGGTCGAGCGCGGCGGCAATATCGAGGGTGCCGTTGCCGGCGAGGTCGCCGACGTCGAAGGTGTCCAGGTGATCGGCTTCGCCAACATGCCTGGCCGGGTCGCTGCCAGCGCGTCGGCACTCTACGCCAAGAATCTCGTCACTTTCCTCGAGACGATGGTCAACAAGGAAAGCGGGAGCGTGGTCGTCAATCTGGACGACGAACTCGTCAAGGCGACGATGCTGACCTATGCCGGCGATGTCGTTCATCCCGCCTTCGGCGGCGCGAAGAAGGGAGACATGTGATGCCCAGTGAAGCAATGGACAGAGCGCTTCAGCAGCTCGACCAGGCGGTGACCGCCGTCGTCACGGCCGCCGCCCAGGCGCCGGAGGCGGCAAGTGCTGCGACCGGCGGGGCGATCGACCCCTTCGTCTTCCAACTCGCGATCTTCGTATTGTCGATCTTCGTCGGTTATTACGTCGTCTGGTCGGTGACGCCGGCGCTGCATACGCCGCTGATGGCCGTCACCAACGCGATCTCCTCGGTCATCGTCGTCGGCGCGCTTCTGGCGGTCGGCATCTCCACGAGCGGGCTTGCGACCGGCTTCGGTTTCGTCGCCCTCGTGCTCGTCTCGGTGAATATCTTCGGCGGCTTCCTCGTCACGCAGCGAATGCTTGCGATGTACCGCAAGAAGGACAGGTGAGGACCGATGACCAATATCGCAGCTTTCCTCTACCTCGTCTCCGGCGTTCTCTTCATCCTGGCGCTACGCGGCCTGTCGCATCCTGCCACCAGCCGCAAGGGCAATCTCTACGGCATGGTCGGCATGGGGATCGCCATCCTGACGACGCTCGTGCTGGCGACGCCTAATTTCAGCGGTTTCGTACTGATCGTCCTCGGCCTGGCCATCGGCGGCAGCGTCGGCGCCTATGTTGCCCGCACCATCCCCATGACCTCGATGCCGCAGCTCGTCGCCGGCTTCCACTCGCTGGTCGGCCTTGCCGCCGTGCTGGTGGCGGCTTCCGCGCTCTATACGCCCGCTTCCTTCGGCATCGGCGAGATCGGCCACATCCATACCGAAGCGCGCGTCGAGATGGCGCTCGGCGTGGCGATCGGGGCACTGACCTTCACCGGTTCCATCATCGCCTTCCTGAAGCTCGACGGGCGCATGTCCGGCAAGCCGATCCTGCTGCCCTACCGGCATGTGATCAATGCGGCCCTGCTGATGCTGATCGTGCTCTTCATCATCGGGCTTGCCGCCACCGAAAGCCATTTCGACTTCTGGGCCGTGGTGGCGCTGTCGCTGGCGCTCGGGGTTCTACTGATCGTGCCGATCGGCGGCGCCGATATGCCCGTCGTCGTTTCGATGCTGAATTCCTATTCCGGATGGGCCGCGGCCGGCATCGGCTTCACGCTTGGCAACCTGGCGCTGATCATCACCGGCGCGCTTGTCGGCTCCTCCGGTGCCATTCTCTCCTACATCATGTGCAAGGGCATGAACCGCTCCTTCATCTCGGTCATTCTCGGCGGTTTCGGCGGCGAGACGACGTCGGGCGGAGCCGATACGTCGGACAGGACCGTCAAGCTCGGCTCGGCCGAGGATGCGGCCTATCTGATGGCGAATGCGTCGAAGGTCATCATCGTGCCGGGATACGGCATGGCGGTCGCCCAGGCCCAGCATGCGCTGCGCGAACTCGCTGACAATCTGAAGAAGAACGGCGTCGAGGTGAAATATGCGATCCACCCGGTCGCAGGCCGCATGCCCGGCCATATGAACGTGCTGCTTGCCGAAGCCAATGTTCCCTATGACGAGGTCTTCGAGCTCGAGGACATCAATTCGGAATTCGCCCAGGCCGACGTCGCCTATGTCATCGGCGCCAATGACGTCACCAATCCGGCGGCGCGCGACGACAAGACCTCGCCGATCTACGGCATGCCGATCCTCGACGTCGACCGGGCCAAAACCTGCCTCTTCGTCAAGCGCTCGCTCGGTTCGGGCTATGCCGGCATCGACAATACGCTGTTCTACAAGGACGGCACGATGATGCTGCTCGGCGACGCCAAGAAGATGACCGAGGACATCAACAAGGCGATCGCGCATTGACCGACGCAGAAACAGCCGCCTTCGGGCGGCTGTTTAATTCAAGCCGCATGACATGCGCCATGTCGGCTGCGGTCAGCGCCTTCCTCATACCTCGCCCGGCACCAGCGTCATCTTCTCGACGCCGATCGCGAGGTTCAGCCCTTCCTGGGCCTGGACGTTCAGCGGCTGCAGCATGAAGGCTTTGTTGGTGCCGCCGGCGATCACCTTGGCTCCGGCGCCCGCACCGATGCTGGCATCGGCGCCGACGCCGTAATACTCACCGGCAAGCGCGAATTGCGGCATATCCGTGCCGGTCTTCGCCAGCACCTGCCAGATCATCACGCTCTTGCCGGTCTGGCCGATATCGAGGCCGAATTTCTCGATCTTGCCGGCATAGACCGCCTTGGGGCCGCCCGTTGCCGGCGTATAGGTGCAGATGAGGTTCTTCTGTGAGGTGATGATCAGGCCCTGGCCGCCATCCGATCCGCAGACCAGCCGGCCAAGCGTAACATAGTTTTCCGCGCTGGCCGGGCCTGCCCAGACAGCGGCCGCCAATGCAGCGGTTGCGATCATCGTTTGCTTGAACATGGTCTTTCTCCTTTGGAACGACCTGTCCGAAACGGGTGGAGGTGGCGATTGTTCCTGCGCTATTCCCGCTCCAGCGTGCCACGCTGGGCGGTCAAAACCCACAGCAGGCCTTCGGGCCGGAAATCGACCTCGACGGTGCCGCGAAAGGCAGCGGCGGCATGGGCCTTGATGACAGTCGTGCCGAAACCCGAGCGTGAGGGCTGCGTTACCGGCGGGCCTCCGCGCTCGTCCCAGGTGAAGCGGAGCAGGGCCTCCGGCTTGTCTACCTCCGTCACATCCCGCCATTCGAAGCGAACGCGGCCCTGCGGTACGGAAAGCGCACCGTATTTCACCGAATTGGTGGCGAGTTCATGCAGGGCAAGGCCGAGATTCTGCACCGCATCCGGCTTCAGGACGAAATCTTTACCGCTGATTTCGATCTGTTCGCGCGCCTGCGGGAAGGCCTGCAGGTGGATGTCGACGACGCGCCTCAGCGAAACGCCTCCCCACTGCTCGCTCGTCAGCAGTTCGATCGAGCGCACCAGCCCTTCCAGGCGATCTGCGACGGCGGCCTGGAAGGTCTCGACGCTGTCGGCCTGTTTGGCGAGCTGGCGCATCATCGCCTGGGCAAGCGTCAGAAGATTTTTGGTGCGGTGGACGAGCTCATGCATGACGAAGCGCAGCCGGTCTTCGGTCTGGCTGCGATCGAAAGAGGCGTTGGAAAGGGCGATCGCCACCTGGTTCGCCTCGATGACGCTGGTCTCGACCGGTGAGACGATATGGCCTTCGCCCATGCGGTTCGCCATGTCGGCGATTTCGCGGATGGTGGTGCGGACCTGCCTTGCGACGGCATAGGCGGCCAGCACGGCGACGAGCACCAGCGCGACTCCGCCGATGATAAGGAAGCGCCAGGTGCTGAGGATCGACGCCTGGGCGACCGGCCCCCAGATCACCGTCTTCCAGGACCAGCCGGGAATCTGGGCATAGCCGAGAAGCATGTGCGGCAAGACCGCCTCGTCTTCGAAGACGCCCCGGAAAGTGCCGAGCGCCGGCAGAACGCGCGGATCGAAGGGCGTGCCCGGTTCGAGATTGGCCGGCCCGGTGGCGGCGACGACATGGCCGCTCTGGTCGATGATGGCGGCCGACCAGCCGGGGGCGAGGCCTTCCGTGGTTACCAGCCTGCCCAGATCCTTGGCGTCCTGTGTGATGATGAGAGCTGCGACGGGATCGTTCCGCCGTGGCAGGGTGACATTGTAGACCCAGTCGCCGCTGGTCCGGCCGCGGAAGACATCGGAAGCCTCGATGCGGCCGGAGGTCATGGCCGATTCGAGAGACGGCATGTTCGCCACCTTGTCGAGCGGGGTGCCGAACGCCCGGCGCGTGTTCAGGAGTTGCTGGCCGGTGCGGTCGACGGCGATGACGAACAGCGTATTGTTCCGCAACGCTGTTTCCGTGCGTTCGTGGAAGGCGGCGAGATTGCCGTTTTCCAGCTCCGGGGAGCTCGACAGCAACCGCAGCGTCGTGGCCATGTCCTGCAGTTGGCGGTCGATGATGCGCGAAAGGGCGACGGCGTCCTGAGCCGTCTCGCGTTTCAGCGCCGAGCGCTGGTTATCCTCCAGCTGCAGGAGAAGCAGTGCCACGAAGGCAAAGATCGGCAGTGCGATCGCCACCGCCATGGCGACGAGATAGGTGCCGATCGAGGCCTTGGGAAAGAACAGTGCGAGGATCTTCATCTATTGCGCCACATAACCTGCGCGGTGGATGAAGCCATGCAGCGCTTCAAAGCGCTGCAGCGTCCTCTACGCCTCTGAAAAGAGGCGCGGCGCTGCGATGCGCGCAGCCCGCAACAGTTTTCGTTCGCGGTCAGGAAAGCAAAGATCCTCATCTCTCGCAAACCGCCCTCAACGCGTTTCGTATCGCCGATAGCAGGCTATCGAAGCAGGCGCATGTTAGGGGGAGGAGCAGCAGGTTGCAACACAGTATGACATGCCATCGAAGAGGGCGGACGTTTTTTCGGCCTGCTTTTTTGACGCGGGCGGAACTGCCTGTGTGGGCTGGATGGCGCTTATGAACGGCGCCCAATCAAAAATGCGCTCGAAAAGCCGCCGGAGGATTCGCTTGGGTTGCCAGGATCTCCGCCGGTGTTCCGATCGGCGGCAAGAGGCCGTTGCGGGCGGCCGGTGCTCCGGGCCGCCCAATGCGTGTCTTTAGCCGGCTGGGGCGACACCGACGCGGGCCAGGCCGTCGCGGGCCGGCTGGTATTTGGGATCGAGGCCGATTGCGTGGCGATAGGAGCGGGCGGCCTTCGCCTTGTCGCCGCGGCGTTCGTAGACGAGCGCCTGGTTGGCCCAGGATTCGGCGATGTTGCCGTTGAGTTCGATCGCATGATTGAAATCGGCAAAGGCGTTATCGTCGTCGTTCAGCGCGAAGTAGGAGATGCCGCGGCCATTATAAGGCTCGGGAGAATTCGGCGCGAGCGAGATGGCCTTCGAGAAATCGTCGATCGCCTTGTCCTGCTGGTTGCGCTTCTGAAAGATCAGGCCGCGATTGTGATAGGCGCGGCCATCGGTGGTGCCGAGCTGGATCGCCTTGTTGAAGTCGTTGAAGGCCGCATCGTCCTGGCCGGCCATGCGATAGACATTGCCGCGGCCGATATAGGCGACGTCGTAGCTCGGATTGATCTGCAGGGCGGCGTTATAGTCGGCAATCGCCTGCTGCTGCTGGCCCATGTTGCGATAGACAAGGGCGCGGTTGGCATACGCCTGGAAGAAGCGCGGATTGATCTGCAATGCCGTGTTGAAATCGTTCAGCGCCTGGCGGAACTGGCCGCCGCGGCCATAGGCGGAACCGCGGACATTGTAGCCTTCGGGATCCCTCGGATTGGCGTTGATAACCGCCGTCAGCGACGCGATGTTCTCTTCCGAGCCCTGCGCCTTGTCGATGCGGATCACGGCGTCCGTGGTGTTGGTCGTTTCGCAGCCGGCGAGGCCGAGCATGGCGGCCAGCGTCAAGGCGGGCAGGAATGCGGTTTTCTGCAAGCGCCAGGCGCGGGACGGATTGAAGGTGATATCAGCCATTCGGGCTCGCTTTCCCCATGCGGCATATCCGGTACGCGGATATGCGATCTTCAGCGGCAAACTAAAAAGGCGGCGGCGAACCCATCGCCCCCGCCACAATGCATCTGAAAACGTCGAAAAAACGACGGCAACGCTTAGCGTGCGACCAGACCTTCGCGCTGGGCGCGCTTGCGGGCCAGCTTGCGAACGCGGCGAACAGCCTCGGCCTTTTCGCGAGCACGCTTCTGCGACGGCTTCTCGTAGTAGTCGCGCATCTTCATTTCGCGGAAAATGCCTTCGCGCTGCATCTTCTTCTTGAGAGCGCGGAGAGCCTGATCGACATTGTTATCGCGGACAAGTACCTGCACGAGAATCACGTTCCTTTGGTTTGGTTGATGCCTGAGGCGGCGCAGCGCCAGGGGCAAAAATATAACGTTCGCGCGGCCGCAGCCTTGCGATTGGTGATGCGGGATAGCAGATCGGGTAGGGGAAGTCCAGATGGATATGGAGGGCGGGCGGAAAAATCACGCCTCGTCCGACACCCGGCTGCGATCGGCCGCCTCGGGCAAAGTTTCATCCAGCGCGGCAATCGCCTCCTTGAGGGCTGTCCTGACCCGCAGGCGATCGGCCGGCTCCAACCGGCTCATATCCAGATGCAGGTCGAGGCCCGAGAGGTGTTCGCTGAGAACGCGGCTCTTGTGATCGGCGCCGAGCTTCAGCCCGTCAACCGCATAGGGCACGATCTCGCGCTGTATGCCCTTCATCGTGATCGGCGGCAAGGGATGGGCATCGACGATTTCGTTTACCAGCGCATAGGTTTCGTAGCTGATGACGATTTCTCCGCCCTGGGCGATCGATTGCAGACGGGCCGCGAGATTGGCCTCGGCGCCGATGATCGTATAGTCCATGCGGTCATTGCTGCCGAAATTGCCGACGTTGCAGTAACCGCTGTTGATTCCCATGCGGACCACGAACGGCTCCTCGGTCCCGTTCCTCCGCCACCTGTCCTTGAGTTCTCCGAGGCGGCGCTGCATGTCGACCGCCATGCGCAGGCAGGCTTTCGCATCCTCTTCGGAGCCTTTCGTTTCCGGATCGCCGAAAAAGACCAGCATCGCGTCGCCGATGAACTTGTCCACCGTGCCGCCATGCTCGAGCGCAATCTTCGACATTTCGGTCAGATATTCGTTGAGCATCTCCGTCAGGGCTTCCGGCTGCAGGCGCTCGGTGGTCGCGGTAAAATCCTTGATGTCCGAGAAGAAGATGGTCAGGCGCTTGCGCTCAGTATGGACGACGACATCCTTCTGCCCGCTGAAGATGCTCTTGTAGATCTGCGGCGAGAGATAGCGCGAGATCTTCAGGGAAACGCTGGCGAGGAACTCGTTCGCCGCTTCCAGATCCTGGTTGGCGCCGTGGATCGCCCGCGTCTGCTGCCGCTGGAGCAGGATGAAGCTGATGCCGATGACGGCGACGAACAGGAAGTAGCAGAGCAGATATTTGAAGGCGAAGACGTTGCTGACATAAGGCTGTCTGATGATGACTTCCTGAATGCCGCGCACATCACCCACTTTCCAATCGGTCTTGGGGCTTTCGGGATGGCTGTTGTGGCAGGCGACGCAGGCCTGGCCCATGACGACAGGGGTGATGAACCTCAACGTATCGGTCAATCCGACACGGGTAAGGTCGTTCAGCGTCTGCTGCGGATTGGCGCGCAGGGCGGCGAGCGCCTGCTTCTCGAAGTCGTCGAGCTCGTGGGATGCGCGGCTCTTGAAGGGGAGGTCGGAAACGAAACGGTAGGTGATATTGGCCTGCTGTTCCTTGATGACGTCGCCGAGTTCCAGGGAAAGGGTTGCCGGCAGCGGTATGGCGCCCGGGATATTGGCGTAGTTATGGGAGACGACCGTGCCTGCCGTGCCTCCGCTCGCATGCGCGGCCAGAACACGCCCAACGACATTCGTGGAATAATAAGAGCGGATGCTCGATATCAGCGAGCTCATGTCGCGCGCCTGCCGCCGCAGGGTATTTCCCGAGAGATCGCTGATATCGAGCCAGACGGCAAGCGGCAGCCCCGCGAGCATGGCCAGCACCACGACAATCAGCCAGTAGCCGCTCCGGCGCGCGGCGGATTCGGAAATCACGGGCGACCCTCATTCTTTTTGGAAAGCATCCGATTTTCGATCGCTACAAGAACATTTCGCCGCCTGCCCGGCAAGATCGAAGCCCTTGTCATGCCGGCAAAAGGGCGGCCAAAATTGGAGATGTCGCGCGGCAGGCCAAAAAGGGAGGAGCCGGGCTCGATGTGCGAATGGCGTTTGGGCCGAAAGCGGCGTAGCCTGTCTTCCGGCAGCTGCGGGCCTGCTCCGCCGGCCGTGGGAGGGACAGCCGGTGAGATCATGACGCGCGTCCAGCAAATCGGTGTCGTTATCGGTCTGGCGATCGTGGCTCTGCTGACGATGCTGCGCGCAGGCGATCCCGGAATTTTCAAGCTGATCCGCGGCGTGACGTTCGACGAGTATCAGCGGCTCGTTCCGAGAACCTTCGCGCCGATGCCGGTCCGGGTCATCGACATCGACGAAGCTTCGCTGCGCGAATTCGGCCAATGGCCGTGGCCGCGAGACCGGCTGGCTCTGCTGGTGGACCGGCTTTCGGAAATGGGCGCTGCGGCCATCGCCTTCGATGTTCTGTTCTCCGAGCCGGACCGGCTGTCGCCCCGCAATGTCGTGCGCGAGGTTGCCGGGATCGATCCCTCGCTTGCCGAAAAGCTGCCCGACAATGACGAGATCTTCGCCCGTTCGATCGCCGAGAAGCCCGTCGTGCTCGGTTTCGGCCTCTCCAACGAGGGCAATTACCGGCCGCCCGTGAAGGCGGGCTTCGCCTTTACGGGCGAAAGCCCCGTCTCGGCGCCGCCCCATCTCGGCGCCTCGACGCCGCTCAGGCCGCAACTGGAAGCAAACGCGGCCGGGCTCGGCCATATCAGCCTCAATCCCGGCAATCCCTCGCCGGTGGTGCGGGCGGTTCCGCTGTTCCTGACCGATGGCACGCAGCTTTATCCGAATCTCGCGGTCGAAGCGCTACGCGTGGCGCAGGGGGCCTCGACCTATGTGCTGGCAGGCGCGCCCGATCGCGCCGGCATCATGACCACGGCGAAGATCGGGGATTTCATCGTGCCGCTGACGGCGGCGGGCGAACTCTGGCTCTATGTCACTCCCGACCGGGCCGAGCGTTACATATCCGTTCGGCAGGTGCTTGCGCCGGAAGGGGCGTCTCCCGAGACCGCAGCCGCCATCGCCGGCAGCATCGTCTTCGTCGGCACATCGGCGGCCGGCCTGCAGGATATCCGCGTCACTGCGCTCGGCGAGAACGTTCCCGGCGTTTCGCTGCATGCGCAGGCCGTGGAGCAGATCCTCTCCGGCCAGTTCCTGTCCCGGCCCGACTGGGCGGACGGGCTTGAAATCCTCGTCATCGCGGTGCTTGGGTGCCTGCTCGTCGTGGTGACGACCTTCGTCAGCCCCGCCGTTGCACTGGTCTGCGGCCTGCTGATCACGGCAATGGCGCTTGTCGCGTCGTGGCTCTCCTTTCTCTATGCCGGGCTTCTCTTCGATCCGCTGGCGCCGATCATCAGCGGATCGATCACCCATTTTGCCGCGACCTCGTTCAAGATCCTGGTGATCGACCGAGAGCGGCGCGAGGTGCGGCGCGCCTTCGGGCATTATCTCTCTCCGTCTCTGCTCCACCGCATCGAGCATAACCGCGATGCATTGCGTCTCGGCGGAGACGACCGCGAGCTGACGATGATGTTCGTCGATGTCAGGAATTTTACCGAGATGAGCGAGCGGCTGGCGCCGACGGAGGTCGTCGCCTTCCTGAATACGCTGCTCGATGCGCTGAGCCGCCATGTCGTGGCGAATGAGGGCACGCTCGACAAGTTCATCGGCGATTCGATCATGGCGTTCTGGAATGCGCCGGTCGATGTGGCGGATCACGAGACCAAGGCAGTTCGCACCGCGCTTGCCATGCGCGAGACACTTGCCGAATTGAACGCCGGCGACGCTTTCGGTTTCGGGCCCGATCAGCAGGTCAATATCGGCATCGGCATCCATACCGGCCTTGCCTGCGTCGGGAATATGGGCGCCAAGACCCGCTTCAATTATTCGGCCGTCGGAGATGCCGTCAACGTCGCGGCCCGCATCGAGTCATGCTGCAAGGAGGTCGGCTTTGATATCCTCATCTCCGACAGCACCGCGCGGTCCGTGCAGGGAATGGCGCTGATCGAGGCCGGCGCGCTGCCACTCAAGGGAAAGAGCAGCCGGACGCAGATCCTGGCCGTCGTCGGCGATGAACGGGTCGCGGCATCACAGGAATTCGCCGCGCTCGAGGTCGTTCACAGGCAGTTGATGGAGGCCCTGCAATCGCATTCGCGGAACAGCCGAAAGCTGATCAGCGCCGCCAAGCTGAGGGCGGTGCAGGTAACCGGCGCTCTGGCGGAATTCTACCAGCGCATATCCGGCAGGACCGATCATTTTCGCGAGGCGCCGGAGGGGAGCGAAAAGAGCGCCGCCGACTGAGGGACTTTACCGGCCGCGATTGAAATTCCTGCCCCGATCTTTGTCATGATCACGATCGCGGTCTCCACCGTGATCACGATCGCGGTCTCCGCCATGATCACGGTCGTGGTCTCGATGATCCTCGCCGTGATTTCCCGGCTTGCCGTCGGTGTCATGCCGGCCATGGCCATCATGCTTGCTAGGCTTATCCGGCTTGTCGTGATGCGGCCTGTCGTGATGCGGTTTGTCATGATGCGGTTTGTCGGGCTTGTTCGGCCGCTCTTTTTGCGGCTCGGCCTGTTTCTGCGGCGGATCCTGCTTTTGCGGCGCAGGCGCTGCTGCCGGCGGAGGCCGTATCCGATCTTTTCTTTCCGGCGCGACCGAGGCCATGTTGCAGCCGCCGAGCATGCCGATGCCGCCCGCAAGCCGCTGATTGCCGGAGAGGAAGGGCAGGGCGCGTGAATTTCCGAGCGTATCGAGAACGCTGGGATCGACCCGGCGGGCCGGCGACATATCGCCGTTCGGCTTGGCGACGACGCAATCGCAGCGCTGCTGCAACTGGCGGCAACCGCCCGGACCGCAGAAGCTGGCTGCGCCATTCAACAGCACGACGGCAGTGGTGCCGTCGGGGCCGACGTAAAAGTCGAATGCGGTGCCGCGCACGCCGATGGTGCCGGCGGGCGTCAGGATCTGGTAGGCCGAGGATTTCGAATTGCCGCTGACCCAGCGGAAGGTTCCTTTCGCGGCCTTGATGGTGAGTTTCCTGACCGATTGCGAGTCGTCGAAGACATATTTGTCGATGACGACGGACGAGCCCCAGCCGACTGCGAGCTTCGTGCCGTCGCGGAACAGGAATTGGCCGAGCCCGGATTGAGACGTCCGGATGCGCTCGTCGCGGTGAACGCTGGTGTTGACTTCGATCGGCCCGGCCTGTCCCGTCACTTCTGTCCTGATGACAACGGCTTGGCCGACGGGCTCTGCGGCGATCGCTGGCCGCATCGTGGAGAGCGCAATGCAAAGCGCCGCGAGTAATGAACGCCGACCCCACATGATACAGACCCCGGCAAGACGGGGAGAATTAACATTTTAGTAACTGCTTGTCTTCTCGCCCACTTGGGCTAGGGCAGGCCTGGCGGGCGCCGTGCGGGCTTTGCGTCATCTTCCAGAGGGTGTCGCCTTGGGTCCGGGCACGCCTCAAAATTGCACCGTTTCGGAATCATGTCGCACAGTGTCAAAACCAAAGCTCTCGCCTGTCGCAAAAGAGCCGTTGTGCCGCATTTGGATTTGCGATTTGTATGGGCGCGGAGAACAGCTCTTGCCCGAAGGAGAAGAAGGCGGATGCGGAAATATTCGGTTTTTGCCGTGGCGCGAGAGGCCCTGCGTGGCCACAGAGGCTGGGAGAAGCAGTGGACTTCACCGGAGCCTCGCGCCGAATACGATGTCGTCATCATCGGCGCCGGCGGTCATGGCCTGGGAGCTGCCTATTACCTTGCCAAGGAGCACGGCATCACCAATGTCGCGGTGATCGAGAAGGGCTGGCTTGGCGGCGGCAATACCGGCCGCAACACCACCATCATCCGCTCGAACTATCTCTATGAAGAGAGCATGCACATCTATGAGCATTCGATGAAGCTCTGGGAGGGGCTTTCTCAGGAGCTCAACTACAATGTGATGTATTCGCCGCGCGGCGTGATGATGCTCTCGCACAATATTCACGACCAGCAGTCCTTCAAGCGGCACATCCATGCGAACCGGCTCTACGGCATCGACAATGAATGGCTGACGCCGGAACAGGCGAAGGCCTATTGCCCGCCGCTCGATATTTCGGCGAGTGCACGCTACCCGATCAACGGTGCGGCGCTCCAGCGGCGCGGCGGCACGGCGCGCCACGATGCGGTCGCCTGGGGCTATGCGCGCGCAGCATCGGATCGCGGTGTCCACATCATCCAGAATTGCGAAGTGACCGGCATCCGCCGCGCGCCCGACGGACGCGTGACCGGCGTCGAGACCTCGCGCGGTTTCATCGGCGCCAAAAAAGTCGGCGTGTCGGCGGCCGGCCATACCTCGACGATCATGAAGATGGCAGATGTGCGCGTGCCGCTGCAATCGAGCCCGCTGCAGGCGCTGGTTTCCGAGCCGCTGAAACCGATCTTCCCGTGCGTCGTCATGTCGAACACGGTGCATGCCTATATCTCCCAGTCGGACAAGGGAGAGCTCGTCATCGGCGCCGGCACGGACCAGTACAACTCCTATTCCCAGACCGGCGGGCTGCAGATCATCACGCATACACTCGACGCCATCTGCGAACTCTTCCCGATGTTTCGGCGCGTCAAGATGATGCGGCAATGGGGCGGCATCGTCGACAATACGCCGGACCGTTCGGCGATCCAGTCGAAGACGCCGGTTCCCGGGCTCTACGTCAATTGCGGCTGGGGCACCGGCGGCTTCAAGGCGACGCCCGGTTCGGCCAATCTCTTTGCCCACCTGATCGCCCGCGACGAGCCGCACAAGTTCAACGCCGGCCTGACGCTGGAACGCTTCCGCAGCGGCCGGCTGATCGACGAGGCTGCGGCTGCGGCGGTGGCGCACTGATGATGGATGTTTTTGCCCGGATGCTCGCCGCTTTCGTCGCTCACCCCCTCATCCGCTTTGCAAGCACCTTCTCCTCGATGGGGAGAAGGGGAGGAGAAGGAAATCTCACATGCTGCTGATCCATTGCCCTTATTGTCAGGAAGAGCGTTCCGAGCTCGAATTCCGCGGCGCGGGTGACGCCCACATCGTGCGGCCTGCCGATATCGCTTCGATTTCGGACGAGGAATTCGAGACTTATTTCTTTCTGCGCGAGAACCCGAAGGGGCTGATCTTCGAACGCTGGCGCCATATTCATGGCTGCGGACGCTTTTTCAACGCGGCGCGCGATACGGTCAGCGACCAGTTCGTCACGACCTACAAGGCGGGCGAGCCGAAGCCGCGGATCGGTGCCGAAGCCGAGCAGCATGCGCCAGTCGAGACATATGAAGCCGTGGAAGGAGAGGCGCAATGAGCGGTGCACATCGTATCGCCGGGAAGGGGCGCCTGACGCCGGCCAAGACCGCGCGTTTCAGCTTCGACGGCAAGAGCTATATGGCGCTCGAGGGCGATACCGTCGCCTCGGCGCTGATCGCCAACGGCATCCACCTCGTCGGCCGTTCGTTCAAGTATCACCGGGCCCGCGGCATTCTGTCGGCAGGCGCCGAGGAGCCGAACGCGCTGATCGACGTCGCTCGCGACAAGGCGCGCAAGCAGCCGAACGTGCGCGCCACGGTGCAGGAAATCTTCGACGGCATGATCGTCCAGTCGCAGAACCGCTGGCCCTCGCTTGCCTACGATGTCGGTGCGGTCAACAATCTGATGTCGCCGTTCTTCGCCGCCGGCTTCTACTACAAGACCTTCATGTGGCCGCGCGCCGCCTGGAAACACGTCTATGAGCCGTTCATCCGCCGTGCCGCCGGCCTCGGCGTCGCGCCGACGGAGGAGGATCCGGACCATTACGCCAGCCGCTACGCCCATTGCGACGTGCTGGTGGTCGGCGCCGGTGTCGCCGGACTTTCGGCGGCATTGGCCGCGGCCGAGACGGGTGCAAAGGTGATCCTCTGCGACGAGCAGGCGGAAGCGGGCGGAGCGCTGCGCTACGACGCCGGCGTGACGATCGACGGCCAGGATGGTTACGCCTGGGCGCAGAAGACCGTGGCGCGGCTGAAGGCGATGGACAATGTCGAAGTGCTCATCCGCACGACCGCCTTCGGCTATTACAATCACAATTTCGTCGGCCTCGCCGAACGCGTCACCGACCATATCTCCAAGCCTTCCCACGATCTGCCGCGCGAACGGCTGTGGCAGGTCCGGGCCAAGCGGGTGATCCTCGCCAACGGTGCCATCGAACGGCACATGGTATTTCCGAACAACGACCGGCCGGGCATTATGCTGGCCTCGGCGGGGCGGATGTATCTCAATCATTACGGCGTCGCCGTCGGAACCAATGTTGGCGTCTACACGGCGCATGATTCCGCCTATGAAGCGGCTTTCGATCTGAAACGATCCGGTGTTTCGATCGCCGCCATCGTCGATTGCAGGCAGACGCCGGGAGCGGCGGTGCTGGCAGAGGCGCGTGCGCTCGGCATCGATGTCCTCGTGGGTCAATCGGTCGTCAACACGGCCGGGCGGCTGCGCATCTCGTCGATGACGGTGGCGCGCAACGGCGGTGGCTCGCCGCGCAAGATCGCGGTCGATGCGCTTCTGGTTTCGGCCGGCTGGACGCCGTCGGTTCATCTGTTCTCGCAGTCGCGCGGCAAGGTGGCCTTCGATGCCGAAAGCCAGCGCTTCCTGCCGGGCACCTATGCCCAGAACTGCCTCTCGGTCGGCGCCTGCAACGGCACCGACGACCTGCAGCGGACGGTCGAGGAATCGCTCGCCGCCGGTGAACTGATGGCGCAGGCCGCCGGCAAAAAGGGCGGCGGGAAGATCACCATCTCGGCCGAGCAGCCCTATGACTGGACGGGCGGCATGATCGGCGCCGCGGAAGGCGCCGGGCCGAAGACGAATGCCAAGGCCTTCATCGATTTCCAGCACGATGTCTGCGCCAAGGATATCCGTCTGGCCGTGCGCGAGGGCATGCACTCGATCGAGCACATCAAGCGCTTCACCACCAACGGCATGGCCTCGGACCAGGGCAAGCTTTCCAACATGCATGGTCTGGCGATTGCTGCCGAAATGCTTGGCAAGGAAATCCCGCGGGTCGGTCTCACCACCTTCCGCGCGCCCTATACGCCGGTGACCTATGGTACGCTGATCGGCCATTCGCGCGGAAAGCTGTTCGATCCGACGCGCAAGACGCCGCTGCACGACTGGGAAGAAGCCCATGGCGCGGTCTTCGAGGATGTCGGCAACTGGAAGCGTGCGTGGTTTTATCCCAAGGCGGGCGAGACCATGCATCAGGCTGTCGCGCGCGAATGCCGCACGGCCCGCGAGTCGGCAGGCATCTTTGATGCCTCGACGCTCGGTAAGATCGAGGTGGTGGGCCCGGATGCGGCGAAATTCCTCAATCTCATCTACACGAATGCCTGGGACACGCTGAAGCCCGGCAAGGCGCGCTACGGCATCATGACGCGCGAGGACGGCTTCGTTTATGACGACGGCGTCGTCGGGCGCCTGGCGGAGGACCGTTTTCACGTGACAACGACGACAGGCGGCGCGCCGCGTGTTCTCCACCACATGGAAGACTACCTGCAGACGGAATTCCCCGACCTCAAGGTATGGCTGACCTCGGTGACCGAGCAATGGGCCGTCATCGCCGTGCAGGGGCCGAAGGCGCGCGAGATCGTCGAACCGCTGGTCGAGGGACTCGACCTATCGAACGAGGCCTTCCCGCATATGAGCGTTGCCGAGTGCACGGTCTGCGGCGTACCGGCGCGGCTCTTCCGCGTCTCCTTCACCGGTGAAGTCGGCTTCGAAATCAACGTGCCGGCCGATTACGGCCAGTCGGTGCTCGAAGCGGTCTGGGCCAATGCCGAACCGCTTGGGGCCTGCGTCTACGGCACCGAGACGATGCACGTTCTTCGCGCCGAGAAAGGCTACATCATCGTCGGCCAGGATACCGACGGGACCGTGACCCCCGACGACGCGGGCGTCGCCTGGGCCGTTTCGAAGAAGAAGAAAGACTTTGTCGGCATTCGCGGACTGCAGCGGCCGGACCTCGTCAAGGAGGGACGCAAGCAGCTCGTCGGTCTCGTCACCAAGGATCCGAAGCTGGTGCTCGAAGAGGGCGCGCAGATCGTCGCGAGCCCGAACGAGCCGAAGCCGATGACCATGCTCGGCCACGTCACCTCGTCCTACTGGTCGGAAAATTGCGGCCGGTCGATCGCCTTCGCGCTGGTCGCCGGTGGCCGGGCGCGGATGGGTGAAACGCTCTACGTGCCGATGCCGGATCGGACGATCGCCGTCGAAGTGACGGATCTGGTGTTCTTTGACAAGGAAGGAGGCCGCATCCATGGCTGATGTCGCAATTCGCAAGCCGGTGCTGGCCGGCCGCCTCGGCGGCTCCGCAACCGTGCGCCTGACGGTCGCACCGGCAGCGACCCGGGTGGCGCTGCGCGCCCCGGCGGGTTCGCTTGCCGCGATTTCCTCTGCTCTCGGCCTGTCCGTGCCGACCGCCCCGAAAACATCGGGCCGGGCCGGCGCGCGGTCGGTCCTCTGGATCGGGCCTGACGAATGGCTGGTGATCGACGAGGATGGTGCCGATCTGATGGCGGCGCTTTCCGGCGCCGGCGCCGTGCATTCGGCAACCGACGTTTCCCACCGCAATATCGCGATCATCGTTTCGGGACCAGGGGCAGAGACTACGCTTGCCGCCGGCTGCCCGCAGGATCTCTCGCTTGCCTCCTTCCCTGTCGGCGCCGCCTCGCGGACCATTTTCGGCAAGGCGGAAATCGTGCTTCTGCGCACGGCAGAAGATACGTTCCGGGTAGAGTGCTGGCGGTCGTTTTCCGATTTCGTCTTCGGACTGCTGGCCGAGGCAGCGGAAGATGCGGGACATTAACACCGGAGCAATCCGGCATAGACGTCTGTTCAAGGGATAATCGGATGCTGCACCATGCCTCCCTAGGCGTTTCCGATATCGAGCGATCGGCGGCATTCTATGATGCCGCCTTCGCCGCGCTCGGTTATGCCAGGGTCTGGGAGGATATCAGGCCGGGGCAGCTAGGGCAGGCGGTCGGCTACGGCTCTCCCGGCGGAGGAGACAAGCTGGCAATCAAACATCGGCCGGAGGGCCAGCGTCCGCCCGGTCCGGGCTTTCATCTGGCTTTTGCCGCGCCGAGCCGCGAGGCGGTCGATCGGTTTCATGCGGCTGCAATCGCGCATGGCGGCCGTGACAACGGCGGTCCGGGTCTGAGACCCCATTATGGCGCGCATTATTATGCTGCCTTCGTAATTGATCCGGACGGACATGCTCTCGAAGCGGTGATCAATTCACCGGAGTAACAAGAGCCGCGCCTACGCGTCCTCAGGACGATCCTTCGGATCGAACTGGATGATGGTGATCCATCTTGCCGTCAGCGCCGGCTTCTTCTCGTTTTCGATCTCGATCGTCACGTCATAGGTGGTCATCAGCATGCCGCCGCCGCGGAAGCGCGCTTCGGAGAGCAGGAAGCGGCCACGGACGCGGGCGCCGCTCTTGACCGGCGTCATGAAGCGGACGCGATCGAAGCCGTAGTTGATGCCCATGGTCTGCTCGCGCACTTTGGGCAGGCAGTTGTAGTTCATCGCCGACAGCAGGGACAGCGTCAGGAAGCCATGGGCGATGGTGCCGCCGAAGGGGCTCTCAGCCGCCGCGCGTTCGGGGTCGACATGAATGAACTGATGGTCGTCGGTTGCGCCTGCAAAAGCGTCGATCATCGTCTGATCGACGGTGATCCAATCCGAAAGGCCAGTTTCCATGCCGATCAATCCCCGCACGTCGGAGAGTGAAATTTCCTTGACCATGAATTCCTCGTGAGAAAAGCCGCCGGGCCAAGCCTTATCGTGCATTTATGACGATTGCGACAAGGATTTGCGTGCGTGGGAGGAGGCGGTCATTTTTCGATGAAAAAGGCGACCGAGCGTGGCTCCACGGTCACGCGGGCGCCGGCTTTCTTCGCTCCCTCCGGCGTCAATTGACGCCAGCCCGGCTCGCCCTCGCTGGGAAGCGTGAAAAGCTGGCGGTTCTCCGAACGATTGAAGAGCACGGCAAGCCGGGTCTGTTTGCCGCGCGAGGACCGGTCGCCGGTCGCGAGCAGCATGCCGAGGGTCGAAAGCGACGGCGTCTCCCATTCGGCGACGGTCATTGGTTCGCCGGACAGCGAAATCCATTCGACGTCGCCGTTGCCGGACAGGAAGCCCATTTCTGAAAAGACCGTGAAGCGGCGCCGCAGCCCAGAGACGAAGGCGGTGTGGGCGACGAGATCCTCGTTCAGCGCCTTCCAGTCCAGCCAGGTGATCTCGTTGTCCTGGCAATAGGCGTTGTTGTTGCCGCGCTGGCTGCGGCCGCCCTCGTCGCCCGCCGTCAGCATGATGCTGCCGCGGGTGGCAAAGAGCGTTGATATCAGCGCCATGACGTCGTTTATCCGGCGCTTGCGGATCGAGGGATAGAGGGTCTCGCCCTCGACGCCGTTGTTCCAGGAGTGGTTCTCGTTGTGGCCGTCACGATTGTGCTCGCCATTGGCGTCGTTGTGCTTGCCGGCATAGGAGACGAGGTCGATCAGCGTGAAGCCGTCATGGGCGGCGAGGAAGTTGACGCTGCGCGTCTCCTTGCCGTCGTTGCGGGAGAAGATGTCGGAGGAGCCGGCAAGCGCGGTGGCGAGCGAACCGGTCTTCCACTGGTCGCCGCGCCAGTAGCAGCGCAGATCGTCGCGAACCCGGTCGTTCCATTCGAGGAAGGGCGGCGGGAAATTGCCGAGCTGATAGCCGCCAGGCCCGATATCCCAGGGTTCCGCGATCATGATGCGGTCGGCAAGCACGTCGTCGGCGAGGATCGCCGCGAGCGTTCCGCCGTCGCGCTGGAAGCCGGTCGCGGTGCGGCCGATCACCGGGGCGAGATCGAAGCGGAAACCATCGACGCTTGAATTGAGCACGAAATGGCGCAGGCTGTCGATAACGAGGCGCCTTACCTCGGGATGATCGCAGGCGATCGTATTGCCGGTGCCGGTGTCGTTGACGAGTTCGCTGGGGCTGTTCTGGGCATGGCGGTAATAATGCAGGTTGTCGAGGCCGCGCAGCGACAGCGTTGTGCCATAGCGGTCGCTTTCGCCTGTATGGTTGAAGACGAGGTCGAGGATGACCGCGATGCCTTCGGCATGGAGGGCGGCGACGGTCTTGCGCAGCTCCGCCATGCCGCCCGGGACGATCCTCGGATCGAGCGCCATCAGACCGACGGGATTGTAGCCCCAGCCGTTGGTGAGGCCGAGCGGCGGCAGGTGGCGTTCGTCGATCCAGGCCGTGATCGGCATCAGTTCGACGGCATCGACGCCGATCCGCTTCAGGTGGGTGATGACGGAGGGATGGGCAAGGGCTGCGACGGTGCCGCGCTCGGCTTCCGGCACATCGGGATGGAGAATGGTGAAGGGCCGTACTGCCACTTCGTAGATAAAGCCGCCCGGTTTGAAGAGCGGCTTGCCGATTGCAGCGCGCGTATCGGTGGTGACGATCGCCTTCGGCATCAAGTCCTGGCTGTCCTCGCCATAGATACCGAGGCGGGGATTGTAGCGGAACGGCCGATCGATCTCCTTGGCGTAAGGGTCGATCAGCAGCTTGGAAGGATCGAACCAGAGGCCATTGTCGGGCGCATAGATTCCGTCGGCGCGATAGCCGTAGCGGGCGCCTTGCCTGAGGCCATCGACGAAGAGGCGATGGATGTGGTCGCCGTCGCGCACCATCGGCAGGCGCGCGAATTCGCGGTTGCCGTCATCCTCGAAGAGGCAGAGTTCGATCTGTGCGGCATCATGCGACCACACGGCAAATTCGACGCCGGTCTCGAAGACGATCGCGCCCCGCGCCGAATTGCTATCCTGCATGCTCCCCCCGGATCAGGTGATCACGGTTGGCTCGTCGAGTCCCGTGCGCTCACGAATGCTGGCAATGCTTTCGGCGGCCGCGATCAGATCGGCGAGCGCTTCCTGCGTTTCGATGTTGTGGCGAGTCGAATCCGGCTCGTAGCGCTCGATGTAAACACGCAAGGTTGCGCCAGACGTGCCGGTGCCGGAGAGGCGGAAGACGACGCGGGAGCCGCCTTCGAAGAGCACGCGGATGCCCTGATGCTCGCTGACCGATTTGTCGATCGGATCGTGATAGGCGAAATCGTCGGCCTTCTCGACCTTCAAGTTGCCGAAGCTCTTGCCGGGCAGGGTGGGAAGCTGGCTGCGGAGATTGTCTATCAGGCCGTTCGCCGCATCGGTGTCGAGGCCTTCGTAATCGTGGCGCGAATAGTAGTTGCGGCCGTAGGTCTGCCAGTGCTGGGTGACGATATCGGCGACGCTCTCGCCGCGCACGGCAAGAATGTTCAGCCACAGCAGCACGGCCCAGAGGCCGTCTTTCTCGCGGACGTGATTGGAGCCGGTGCCGGCGCTTTCCTCGCCGCAGATCGTCGCCATGCCGGCGTCGAGCAGGTTGCCGAAGAACTTCCAGCCGGTCGGCGTTTCGTACATGCCGATGCCGCGCTTTTCGGCGACGCGGTCGGCCGCGCCCGATGTCGGCATCGACCGGGCGATACCGGCGAGACCGCCGGAGTAGCCGGGAGCGAGATTGGCATTGGCGGCAAGGATCGCCAGGCTGTCGGAGGGTGTTACGAAGATGCCGCGGCCGACAATGAGGTTGCGGTCGCCATCGCCATCGGAGGCGGCGCCGAAATCGGGCGCGTCGTCACCCATCATCTCATCGAACAGTTCTTTGCAGTGAACCGGGTTCGGGTCGGGATGATGGCCGCCGAAATCCGGCAGCGGCATGAAGTTGCGGACCGAGCCGGAGGGAGCGCCGAGGCGGTTTTCGAAGATTTCCTTCGCGTAAGGGCCGGTGACGGCGCTCATGCCGTCGAAGGCGATGCGGAAGCCGAGGCTGATCAGATTGCGGATGGCGCCGAAATCGAACAGCTCTTCCATCAGCGCCGCATAATCCTCGACCGGATCGATGACCGACAGGATCATGCCGCCGGGGAGCTCGTCCTTGCCGATGCGGTCGAGATTGACGTCGGCAAAATCGGCGATCTTGTAGCTGTCGATCGTCTTGGAGCGCGCATAGATCGCGTCGGTGATCTTTTCCGGTGCCGGGCCGCCATTGTTGATGTTGTACTTGATGCCGAAGTCTTCGGTCGGGCCGCCGGGATTGTGGCTGGCGGAGAGAATGATGCCGCCGAAAGCCTTGTACTTGCGGATGATGTGGGATGCGGCCGGCGTCGACAGAATGCCGCCCTTGCCGACCATGACCTTGCCGAAGCCGTTGGCGGCGGCCATCTTCACCGCTTTCTGGATGACTTCGCGATTGTAGTAACGTCCGTCGCCGCCGATGACGAGGCACTTGCCCTGGTAGCCTTCCAGCGAATCGAAGATCGACTGGATGAAGTTCTCCGCATAATTCGGCTGCTGGAAGACCGGGACCTTCTTGCGCAGGCCCGAGGTGCCGGGTTTCTGGTCCAGATAGGGCGTGGTGGGAACGGACTTGATCATTTTAGGTCACATGCCTTTCGAGACGAGGCTTGAATAGAGGGCAGCGTAGCGTTCGGCGCTCTTCTCCCAGGAGACATCCGATTTCATGCCTTGCTTTTGCAATTGGGTCCAGAGTTTTCGGTCCGCGTAAAGATGCATCGCACGGCGGATTGCCTGTAGCATGCCGGTTTCGGTTATGGGGGCAAATTGTATTCCTGTTGCCACTTTCGCCGCAAGTGCGGCGTGGTTGGCGTCGATCACCGTGTCGTTCAACCCGCCGGTGCGGGCAACGATCGGCACGCAGCCGTAACGCAGGCCGTAAAGCTGGGTCAGGCCGCAGGGCTCGAAGCGCGAGGGGATGATGATCGCGTCGCAGCCGGCCTGCATCAGATGCGACATCGGCTCGTTATAGCCGATCGAGACGCCGATGCGGCCTGGATGGCGGCTGGCGGAAGCGAGCAGCGCTCCTTCGAGAGCGGCTTCGCCGGAGCCGAGCACCACGAGCTTGCCGCCCATGGCGACGATTTCGTCGGCGACGTTGGCGACGAGATCCATGCCCTTCTGCCAGGTGAGACGGCTGATGACGCAGAAGATCGGAGCCTCGTCATCGTCGAGGTGGAAGAATTCGGCGATCGAGCGGCGGTTCTCCTCGCGGTTCTTCAGCGTCGTCGGGCCATAATGGGTGTGGACGACAGGATCGGTCGCCGGGTTCCAGATATCGGTGTCGATGCCATTGACGATGCCGGAGAGATTGTCGATGCGGCTGGCGATGACGCCTTCAAGCCCCATGCCGAATTCGGGTGTGAGGATTTCATCGGCGTAGGAGGGGCTGACCGTGGTGATCGCATGAGCGGTCTGCAGGCCGCCTTTGAGATAGCCGGTGGTGCCGTAATATTCGAGGCCGTCGACGGCGAAGGCATGGCCGGGCAGGCGCAGGCCGGGGAAGATCTCGGGGCCGAACTGCCCCTGGAAGGCGATATTGTGGATGGTCAGCACGCTCGGCAGCTCAGGCGTCGGGTAATAACGCATGTAGACCGAGGTCAGCGCCGCCTGCCAGTCATGGGTATGGACGAGATCCGGGCGCCAGCCGGGCAGCAGACCGGCGGCGATCTCGGAGGCTGCAAGTGACAGGGCGGCGAAACGGCGCCAGTTATCGGGATAATCCTTGCCGAGCGGATCGAGATAGGGGCCGCCCGGCCTGTCGTAATAGGCCGGCGCATCGAGGACGAGCAGGTCGAGGCCCTCGTGCTGAACCTCCAGCACGGTTGCCTTTTCTCCGAGCAGATCGGGGAATTCCAGTTTGGCGACGGGATCGCGAATGACCTTCATGACGGCGGGATAGCCGGGCAGAAGGGTCTTGGTTTCGACCCCGAAGGCTTTCAGGGCAATCGGCAGGGCGCCGGACACATCGGCCAGGCCCCCTGTCTTGATCAGAGGGAAGACTTCGGACGAAACCGAAAGAACTTTCATAAGTCAGATATCCAGCTTGTCGATCATCGGTTGCGTGATCAAGCAGATGCCGCTTTCGGTCCGCCGGAAGCGCTTGGTGTCGAGCTCGGGATCCTCGCCGACAACAAGGCCTTCCGGAATGACGACACCATGGTCGATCACCACGTTCTTGAGTTGCGCGCGACGCCCGATCTTGACGTTCGGCAGGATGACCGCTCCTTCCAGTTTGGAAAAGGAGTTGGCCCTGACACCGGTGAAGAGCAGGCTTTTGTTGAGGCTGGCCCCGGAAATGATGCAGTCGCCCGAGACGACGGAAGACGTGGCCGAGCCGCGGCGATCCTCGTCGTCATGGACGAATTTCGCCGGCGGCGTGATCTCCGCATAGGTCCAGATCGGCCAGGACTTGTCGTAGATATCGAGCTCCGGCACGATCGCCGTCAGGTCGATATTGGCCTGCCAATAGGCGTCGATTGTGCCGACGTCGCGCCAGTAGGCCTCGTGCTCGAAATCCGAGCGGACGCAGGATTTGGCGAAGCGGTGGGCGACCGCCTTACCGTGCTGGACGATATAGGGGATGATGTCCTTGCCGAAATCGCGGCTCGAATTCGGGTCGGCGGCGTCGCGGCGAAGCGCGTCGAGTAGGAATTTGGTGTGGAAGACATAGATGCCCATCGAGGCCAGCGCGAAATCCGGCTTGTCGGGAATGCCGGGCGGATCGGCCGGCTTCTCGACGAAGGCCATGATCTCGTCCTTCTCGTTGACATGCATGACGCCGAAGCCGGTCGCTTCCATGCGCGGCACTTCCAGGCAGCCGATGGTGACGTCGGCGCCGGAATCGACGTGCTGCTGCAGCATCCATTCATAGTCCATCTTGTAGACGTGATCGCCCGCGAGAATGACCATGTATTCGACGCCGTAATCCTCGATGATGTCGATGTTCTGATAGACGGCATCGGCGGTGCCTTCGTACCATTGCGTCTCGGAGACGCGCTGGCTGGCGGGCAGGATGTCGAAGCTTTCATTACGTTCCGGACGGAAGAAGTTCCAGCCGCGCTGCATGTGCCGGATCAGCGAATGCGCCTTGTATTGCGTTGCGACGCCGATGCGGCGAATGCCTGAGTTCAGCGCGTTCGACAAAGCGAAATCGATGATGCGGGCCTTGCCGCCGAAATAGACGGCGGGCTTGGCGCGCCGGTCGGTGAGTTCCTTGAGACGGCTCCCCCTGCCGCCTGCCAGAACATAGGCCATTGCATCGCGGGCAAGTGGCTGAATACGCTTTTCTACCATTTTCTCCTCCCACCAGTCTTAATTTTCAGGTTCAAGCATGATTGTTGCCAAAGGCGGCAGCGTTATCGAGCAGGTGATGGCGCCGCCGGCATTGACGGCCTGCACGCGCCCGCCATTGCCCTTGCCGCTGCCGCCGTAGATGTCGGCATCGGTGTTCAGAATTTCCCGCCAGCGCCCCTCGGACGGCAGGCGGATCGAATAGTTCTCGCGGTAAACGGGAGTGAAATTAGTGATGACGGCGACCGGTTTTTCTCCGGGCGCCTTGCGCAGCCAGGCGAAGACGGAATTCTCGCCATCGTCGGCCACCAGCCATTCGAAACCCTCGCCCTCGCAATCGCGTGCATGCAACGCCGGCTTGCTGCGATAGGTGAGATTGAGGTCGCGCACCAGGCGGCGCATGCCCTCGTGCATGCGGTACTGAAGCAGGTTCCAGTCGAGCGACTTATTCTCGCTCCACTCGCTCCACTGGGCGAATTCCTGGCCCATGAACAACAGCTTCTTGCCGGGATAGCCCCACATATAGGCATAGTAGGCGCGCAGATTGGCGAACTTCTGCCAGTCGTCGCCCGGCATCTTGGCGATAAGCGAGCCCTTTCCGTGAACGACTTCGTCATGCGACAGCGGCAGGACGAAATTTTCCGAATAGGCATAGAGCAGGCCGAAAGTCAGTTCGTTGTGGTGGTGTTTGCGATGCACGGGATCGCGGCTCATGTAGCTCAGCGTGTCGTGCATGAAGCCCATGTTCCACTTGAAGCCGAAGCCGAGCCCGCCTTCGTGCACCGGCTGTGAAACCTTCGGCCAGGAGGTCGATTCCTCGGCGATGGTCATGACGTTGGGGTGCTGGCCGTAGATGCGGATGTTGAGATCCTGCAGAAAGCGGACGGCTTCGAGGTTCTCGTTGCCGCCATATTCGTTCGGGATCCATTCGCCGTGCTTGCGGGAATAATCGAGATAGAGCATCGAGGCGACGGCATCGACACGCAGGCCGTCGAGATGGAACTTCTCGGCCCAATAAAGGGCGTTGTTGACGAGATAGGAGACGACCTCGGTGCGGCCGAAGTTATAGATCGCCGTATTCCAGTCGGGATGGAAGCCCTTACGCGGGTCTTCGTGCTCGTAAAGCGCCGTGCCGTCGAACCAGCCGAGGCCATGCTCGTCGGTCGGGAAATGCGCCGGCACCCAGTCGAGGATGACGCCGATGCCGACCTTGTGGCAGCCGTTGACGAAACGGGCGAAGCCCTCCGGCTCGCCGAAACGGGCGGTCGGTGCGTAGAGGCCGGTCGTCTGGTAACCCCAGGACGGGTCGTAGGGATGCTCGGTGATCGGCAGGAATTCGATGTGGGTAAAACCCATGTCGGCGCAATAGGGGATGAGGCTGGAGGCGAGTTCGTCCCAGGAGAGCATCGTGCCGTCCTGCCGGCGCTGCCAGGAGCCGGCATGCACCTCGTAGATCGAGATCGGCTGGCGGCGCTTGTCGGTTTCGCGCCAATGCTTCACATGGGCTTCGTCCTCCCAGAGCTGATCCAGCTCAGCGGCGGCGATGGACGCGGTCTTTGGCCTCAGCTCGCTGCGGCGGGCGAATGGATCGGCCTTCAGCGGCAGCAGCACGCCATCATGGCCGCGGATCTCGAATTTATAGGCAACCCCGAGCGGGATATCGGGCGCGAAGATCTCCCAGATGCCGCTGTCTGTGCGTAAGCGCATGACGTGGCGACGGCCGTCCCAATTGTTGAAATCGCCGACGACCGAGACGCGCTGCGCATTCGGCGCCCAGACGGCAAAGTGGATGCCCTGCGCGCCCTCATGCTTGATGCGGTGCGCGCCCATCTTGTCGAACAGGCGCAGATGCGAGCCTTCGCGAGCGAAATAATCGTCCATCGGCCCGAGCACCGGCCCGAAGCTGTAGGGGTCGGTCACCGCCCATTCGGCATCGCCGCGCCGAGCGCGATAGCGCACCGGCTGGAGCTTGGTTAGCGAAACCGGTCCGGCGAAGAAGCCGTCGCCATGAAGCTGTTTCAATTCGCCGATGACGCTGCCGTCGAGCGTCATCGCGGTCACTTCCTCCGCGCCCGGGATGAAGCAGCGGGCGACGAAAGCGTCGCCGGCCTGGTGCGCACCTAGGACGGCAAAAGGATTGGAGTGCGAGCCTGCAAGGATCGCCGTGATTTCATCTGCCGAAATTTCCCAGGTAAGCTGTACTTCAGGGACTTTTTTCGGCGTTTTCATCCGGCTCTCCAGATTTCGTCTGCATATTGCCTGATCGTGCGGTCGGAGGAGAACCAGCCCATCCGTGCCGTATTGTTGATCGTCTTGGTGTACCAGGCGGACTGGTTGGTCCAGATCTGGTCGACATCGCGCTGAGCCTGGGCATAGGCGTCGAAATCGGCGGCGACCATGAACCAGTCATGCGAATAAATGCCATCGATCAGCGCCGTGTAGCGGTTGCGGTCATCCGGCGAGAAGACGCCCGAGCCGATGGCCGAGAGAGCCTGTGAGAGTTCGCGCGATCCTTCGATGATGGCGCGGGGGTTGTGGCCGTCGCTGCGGACCTTCGAGACCTCGTCGGCTCTCAGCCCGAAGATGACGATATTGTCCTCGCCGACATTGTCACGCATCTCGACATTGGCGCCGTCGAGCGTGCCGATCGTCAACGCGCCGTTGAGGCCGAACTTCATGTTGCCGGTGCCGGATGCTTCCATGCCGGCGGTCGAGATCTGTTCGGAGAGGTCGGCGGCCGGAACCATGACTTCGGCGAGCGAAACATTGTAGTTCGGCACGAAGACGACCTTTAAGAGGCCGCGCACCGATGGGTCGTTGTTGATGGTGCGGGCGACGTCGTTGATGAGTTTGATGATGAGCTTGGCGTTGTAGTAGCTTGGCGCCGCCTTGCCGGCGAAGAGTTTGACGCGCGGAACCCAATCCAGCTCCGGATGCGAGCGGATCTGGTCATAGAGGGCGACGGCTTCGATGATGTTCAGAAGCTGGCGCTTGTATTCGTGGATGCGCTTGATCTGGATGTCGAACATGGCCGAGGGATCGAGCTTCACGCCCATGCGGCTGGCGACGAGATTGGAAAGAGCCACCTTGTTGGCCCGCTTCACCGCTGCGAACTTCTGCTGGAAGGTCGGATCGGAAGCATGGGCCTCGAGCGGGCGCAGCTTCTCGGCGTCATCGAGGAATTCGTCGCCGATCGCCTCGCGGATCAGGTCGGTGAGGCCGGGATTGCACTGTTGCAGCCAGCGGCGCGGCGTGATGCCGTTGGTCTTGTTGTTGATGCGGTCGGGATAGAGCTTGTGCAGGTCGGCAAAGACCGTGACCTTCATCAGATCGGTATGCAGCGCCGAGACGCCGTTGATCGAATGCGAGCCGATGAAGGCGAGGTTGCCCATGCGCACGCGGCGGTCGCCGCTTTCCTCGATCAGCGAGATCGAGCGGATTTCGCTGTCGGAAAAGTTCTTGGTTTTGCGGGCATCGAGCAGGATCTTGGCATTGATCGCATAGACGATCTGCATGTGGCGCGGCAGCAGGCGCTCGAAGAGCGGAACCGGCCAACTTTCCAGCGCCTCGGGCAGAAGCGTGTGGTTGGTGTAGGAGAAGGTGCGGCGGGTGATATCCCAGGCCTGGTCGAAATCCATGCCGTGCACGTCGCAGAGCAGGCGCACGAGTTCGGCGACGGAGACGGCCGGATGGGTGTCGTTCAGCTGGATCGCCACCTTGTCCGGCAGCGACGTGAAATCGTCATATTGCTGCAGGTGGCGGCGCAGGATGTCCTGCAGCGAAGCCGACGAGAAGAAGAATTCCTGACGCAGGCGCAATTCCTGGCCGGCAGGGGTGGCATCGGCGGGATAGAGAACCCTCGTCAGGCTTTCGGCCTTGTTGCTTTCGCGCAGCGCGCCGATGTGATCGCCGGCGTTGAAGGCGTCGAGCAGGATCGGATCGATCGGCTGCGCCGACCAGAGGCGCAGCGTGTTGACGCGTTTGCCGCGCCAGCCGACGGCCGGCGTGTCGAAGGCGGCGGCGATGACGCGCTCGGCCGGCTTCCAGACGTAGCGCGGCTGGTCGTCATGGGTGGTGATGAATTCGACGGCGCCGCCGAAGCCGATTTCGTAAGAGCTCTCGCGGCGCTCGAACTCCCAGGGATTGCCGTGGGCGAGCCAGTTTTCCGGCAGCTCCACCTGCCAGCCGTCGGCCAGCTGCTGGCGGAAGAGGCCGTGGACATAGCGGATACCGTAGCCATAGGCCGGAACGTCGACCGTTGCCATGCTCTCCATGAAACAAGCGGCGAGACGGCCGAGGCCGCCGTTGCCGAGTGCGGCATCGGGCTCCAGGCCGGCAATGACGTTGACGTCGACGCCGAGCGAGGTCAGCGCATCGCGCACCTCTTCCATCAGGCCGAGATTGGAGACGGCGTCGCGCATCAGGCGGCCGATCAGGAATTCGAGCGATAGGTAATAGACGCGCTTGGCGCCGGTCGCATAGACCTCGCGGGTGGAAGCCATCCACTTGTCGATGATGCGGTCACGCACCACCAGGATCGTCGCGGTCAGCCAGTCATGCGGCTTCGCCACCTTGGCGTCCTTGCCGATGCGGTAGGTCAGACGTTCGATGATTTCTTCTGCGAGAATTTCCGGCCTTGAACTGCGGGGAGCGGGAGAGGGGATAACCGGCTTGGAAACGGTGTTCATGGTAGATCTCGCCAATTTTAATTTGGTTTCAGGGTGTTATGCCTGATCTAATCGATTTGTCGCTTGCACTGACCACAGTTTATGCATCGTTAGGAAGCACTTGCAACAAAGGATTTGGGCAAACGAAAAATTTGCGAAACCTCCATATTCACGTCATCGGAGGGGCTTGATTCCAATCGCTTTTCCCGATCTGATGCGCGGGCTAGCGATAACGAAAAGCCGCGCCGGTTTGTTCCGGCGCGGCTTTTCGTTGGGTCTTTTCGCCGTGGTCGCTCAGTTCGTCAGGCGCGTCACCTGTGCGGAGGCCTTCGCTCCGATCGCCTTGAACGCGGCCAGGAGGTCTTCCATCTTTTCCGCCTGGAAATAATGGGCGTCATCGGAGGCGCAATAATGCAGCAGCGCCTGGCCGCCCGCCGGCGCCATGAAGGCGATCGTATAGACTTCGATGCCCTTGGATTTCGCGGTATCGCATGTTGCCTTGGTCAAGGTGTCGTACGAACGGCCGCCACTGCTGTCGTTGTTGTTGTCGCCGTCCGTCATGAAGACGATGTATTTCTTGGGCGCCTGCCCGGTCTTCAGCTTGTGGGCGGCGTCCTCGGCATCGTTTCCGGCGGCGTTCTTGGCCGTCAAAGACGTGTAGGCCGTGTTCATCGCGCCGCTTGAATTGGTGCCGCCATTGGCCTGAAGCGCGTTGACATAGCTCGTGACGCCGGCCGTTCCCCAGGCGAGGCTGCTGGGTGAATATTGAACGATATCGTAGGATACCGCGCCGGTGCGCACATATTCCGCATTGGGATCGGCGCTGTCGAGCTGGCCGAAGAGATTGCCGGCGGCGATCTTCAGCGCCTCTATCTTGGTATAGTAATTCGCCCGGCTGCCGGTGCAGGTGTCGTAAACCCACTTGTTCTTTTTATTGTAGTGGCCGTTGCAGTCGTAGGTGTAGGATTCCGTCGGATCATCCTCGTTGACGGTTGCGGTATCCTCTCCCATCGAGCCCGATTTATCGAGCGCGAGATACATGGAAATCGAGCCCTGGCTCTGCGATTGGCCGCTGGTCGTCGTGCCCGACGTCGCAAGATGCTGCGTGCTGAAGCCGACCGCCTGCATGAGCGGATTGACCGTGAGGTCGTAGCTCGGCGAAACCGTGACCTGGTAGGATGTCGATTTGCCCGAGGTGGTCGTCTTGATGTCGACCGCGGTCGCGCTCTTGATATCGATGCCGCTCTGCAGGTAGTTCGCCATCTGTCCGGCGACGAAATTACGCGCGTAGGCCTGAGCCTCAGAGGTTTGGATCGTGCCGTTCGCCAGGGCGGTGGCCGTTGCGAGCGCGGCGGAATCGGCCGCCTCCTGCAACTGCTGCTTGGAGAGCAGCATGTCTCCGACCTGTATCGCCATGCCGGCAGCGCCGAGCAGGACCGGCGCCATAATCGCCGTCATGATACCAAAATTACCGCCACGGTCGCTGAACATGCGACGCAGGCAGGGACGCAAAAACGAGGTGCTCATCATGTTCACCCAACTGAAAACCCTGTGAGGTGATTTACGCACGCTGCTTCTTTACGCCGCCCTTACGGCATCAATAAAATTTTAACGAATCCGGCAATTTTTCCAGTTTTGGGATTATTTCAGCGGGATCACATCAACTGCCTGAACGGCGCGCTGGCCGCCATAGCTTTTCAACACGCCGATGACGGGCACGACGTCGGAATAGTCCCGGCCATAGGCGACGACGATATGATCGGTGCCGGCGGGGATATTGTTGGTCGGATCGAGCTCGATCCAGCCGATCGTCTCGCCGCACCAGATCCGCACCCAGGCATGCATGGCGTCCGCCCCTTCCAGCCGTTCCTTGCCGGGTGGCGGAATGGTGCGCAGGAAGCCGGAGACGTAGCCGGCGGGAATGCCGAGGCTGCGGAGCGCCAGGATCATGATGTGGGTGAAATCCTGGCAGACGCCGCGCTTCAGTTTGAATGCCTCGATCGGCGTCGTGTCCACTGTCGTGGCATCGGGATCGTAAGTGAAGTCCTTGTTGATGCGGGCGCAGAGCGCATGGGCGATCTGCATGGCAGTCAGCTGGGGAGTGGCGCAGCTTCGCGCATAATCGGCGATCTCGCGCGCCTGCGTCAGGCGCGGGCTGCCGCCGAGAAAGTGATGCGGCGAGTCCGGCGCCAGCGACCACACGCCCGATATCTCCTCCGGCAGATCGGCCAGCAGCGGCGAGAAATCGGCGGCGATCGGCTGACTATCCACCTGCACGCGGGCTTGCATGCGAATGTCGAGCGCCTCGTGCGGCGCCCGCAGCATGAAGGAGGTGGCGGGATGGCTGAAGAAATCGACGAAATGCGACTGCTCGTCCGGCGTCGGCGAAATGGTGATCGAGCCGGCGACCAGGCGCTGCCGGTTGGTGAGCGATAGCGGCATCAGCCGCATGATATGGCGGGCGCCGGAGGCCGGCACGTCGTAGCTGTAACCCATGCGGAGCGAAAGATCGTAGAGCACGGCATCACCCGAGATAGGTCTGGGCGAGCAGATCGGAAAGCTGCTCCAATTCGCGTTCGAGCCGCTGGTAAACGTCGGCTCCCATGCCCTCCGGCGTCATCACCGCCAGGCCCGAATGCAGCCGCATCGCCTCGCGGTAGAAGGGCGACATCTGGCCGTTGATCAGGGCATTCGGCAGTTGCTCGACCTCGTGATGGATCTCGTTGACCTGGAAGAGGACCGAGCGCGGGTTGAGGGGGTCGAGCGCCAGCAGGTCGGTCACCGTCAGCCGCGCCGTGTTGACGTTATAGCGGCGGCGATGGGTCATGACGCTGTCGCCGATCTCCAGCAGCATGTCGAGTGCGCCGTCGGGCGCTTCCGGGCCGGACATGTGGCCGAGCAGACGGGTCATGTGCAGGCCGCGCTCGATATAGCGGCCAAGCGAGAGGAAGCGCCAGCCCATGAAACGGTACATGTTTTCGTGCACGAGGCCGGCAAAACCCGCGAGCTTGCGCAGGAGGATCGTCATCGCATGGCTGGCGTCATCGCCGGCGGAGACGGTGACGTGGAAGCGGCGGGCGGTCTTGGCGAGATCGTTGAGCGCTAGCCAACCATCCGGCGAGAAACGGTCGCGGATGTTGCTGGCGGAATAGACGGCGCTGTCGATGTTGCGCAGCAGCGTTTCGGGCACGGGCTCGGCGGTATCGATATCGACGGCTGCGAGATAGGCGGAAACGTCGGCAAGCAGCGGCTGGCTCGGATCGGCGGCTTCGGCAAAACGCGCATGCCAGGCGCGCAGGATGCGCAGCGCGCCTTCGGCGCGTTCGATGTAGCGGCCGAGCCAGAAAAGGTTGTCGGCCGCCCGGCTCGGCAGGCTGCCCGGCATGTTGCGGGTGAAGCTGCCTTCGGCCGGCAGCAGCGTGTGACGCTCGACCGGTTTGTCGCTGACGATCCAGACGTCGGCGGCCGCTCCGCCCGACTGCATGGCGATCGCCGCGGCGTCGGCGCCGGAGCCGATGCGAGCAAAGCCGCCGGGCATGATCTGCCAGCCGTTCGCCGTGCGGGCGGCGAAGACGCGCAGCGACATCGGCCGCGGCATGAGCTTGCCGTCCACCCAGGCCGGCGTCGTCGAGAGTGTGACGACCTCCTGTCCCACAAGTTTCGGGCCGTCCGAGTTCAGCCAGTCGGCAATGGAATCCTTGGCGGTTGCGCGCAGCGACGAGCCGAGCACGGATTCGCCGTTGTCGTCGAAGAAGGGCGCGCGGGAATAGGCCGGGCCGATCACCATTTTCTCGATATTCTTGGAGACCTGTTCGCGCTCTTCCTTCTGGCCGCACCACCAGGTGGCGATCGAGGGCAGTTTCAGGTCCTGCCCCAAGAGATGCCGGCAGATGGTCGGCATGAACGCCAGAAGCGCCCGGGTCTCGAGAATGCCGGTGCCGAGGGCGTTGACGATTGTGACGCTTTCGGCGCGCAGCGCCTCCACGAGGCCGGGGGTGCCGATATGCGAATTCTGGTTCAGCTCCAGCGGGTCGGCAAAGGCCGAATCGAGACGGCGCCAGAGCACGCCGATCGGCTTCAGGCCGGCGACGGTGCGGACCATGACGCGGCCCTTGACGACGGTGAGATCCTCGCCCTCGAGCAGCATGAAGCCGAGATAGCGGGCGATATAGGCGTGTTCGTAATAGGTCTCGTTGGCCGGGCCCGGCGTCAGCACGGCGATGCGGTCGTCGCCCGAATGTTTCATGCCCTGCAGCGCGTCGCGGAAGGCGCCGAAGAAGGAGGCGAGGCGATGGACCGGGGTTTCGGCGTAGATGTCGGAGAAGGCACGGGTCGTCGCCACGCGGTTTTCCAGCGCGAAGCCAGCGCCGGATGGGGCCTGGGTGCGGTCTGCCAGCACCCACCAGTTGCCGTCAGGCCCGCGGCCGATCTCGAAGGCGCAGAAATGCAGATAATGGCCGGACGCCGGCCGGATGCCGGCGAGCGGGCGCTGGAATTCGGGATTGGCGGCGATCAGCGCCGGCGGCAGGAAACCTTCCTCCACCAGCCGGTTCTCGCCGTAGATATCGGCAATGATCGCCTCAAGGAGGTCGGCCCGCTGGACGAGGCCGGCCGAGAGCGCCTGCCATTCGCGCTCGTCGATGAGCACCGGGATATGCGAGATCGGCCAGGCGCGTTCGCCGGTGCCCTTGCTGCCATAGGCGCGATAGAAAACGCCGGCATCCCTCAGGTAGCGGTCGGCGCGGGCAAAACGCTCGGCGAGATCCGGCATTGCGCCGAGATGCGAGAGGAAACGCTGCCAGACGGGGCGGACCACGCCCTTGTTGTCGACCATTTCGTCGGCGATGCCGGGAAGCGGCGCATAATCGAAGGCCGCATCCTTGCCGATGCTGCCTTCAGTCTCCTCCCTGCGCTCCACTGCCGGTCTCTTACTCATCAAAACCCAAGCCCTGCCCCTCGGCCTCAAATGCCCGCGGGCCGCCTCAGATCCAGCGTCAGCGGGAATTCCGGCGAACCCGTCTCGGCGCGCGGGATATAACCGCCCGCCGTATGCCCCCACGGTTCGAACCGGGCGAGCCGCCTTGCTTCCGCCTCGTTGCCGTTGACCGGGAAGGTGTCATAGGTCCGGCCGCCCGGATGGGCAACATGATAGATGCAGCCGCCGATCGAACGCTTCGACCATGTATCATAAATGTCAAAAGTCAAAGGTGTGTTGATCGGAAGCACCGGATGCAGGCCGGAGGCCGGCTGCCATGCCTTGTAGCGGACGCCGGCGACCGATACGCCCGATGTGCCGGTCGGCGTCAGCGGCAGGGTGCGGCCGTTGCAGGTCACGGTATAGCGGGAGGCGTTGCTGGTTTCGAGGCGAACCTGCAGGCGCTCGACGGACGAATCGACATAGCGCACCGTGCCGCCGATCGCGCCCTGCTCGCCCATGACATGCCACGGTTCCAGCGCTTGCCGAAGCTCCAGCTTCGAGCCTTCATATTCGACCTCGCCGCAGAACGGAAAGCGGAATTCGAGCTGCGCCTTGAACCATTCCGGGCTGAGATCGAAGCCGTTTTCACGCAGGTCCGCCAGCACGTCGAGGAAATCGGCCCAGACGAAATGCGGCAGCATGAAGCGATCGTGCAGGGTCGTGCCCCAGCGGACGAATTTGCCGTCGACTGGGTTGACCCAGAAGCGGGCGATCAGCGCGCGCACCAGCAATTGCTGCGCAAGCGACATGCGTGCGTTCGGCGGCATCTCGAAGCCACGGAACTCGATGAGGCCGAGCCTGCCGGTCGGGCCGTCGGGCGAAAACAGCTTGTCGATGCAGATCTCGGCGCGGTGGGTGTTACCGGTGACATCGGTCAGGAGATTGCGGAACAGGCGATCGACGAGCCATGGCAGCGGCGGCTGACCGCGGCCGGGAGCCGCGATCTGCGCCATGGCGATCTCCAGCTCGTAGAGGCTGTCGTGGCGAGCCTCGTCGATGCGCGGCGCCTGGCTGGTCGGGCCGATGAACATGCCGGAGAAGAGGTAGGAGAGCGAGGGGTGGCGCTGCCAGTGGAGGACGACGCTCTTCAACAGATCCGGACGGCGTAGGAACGGGCTGTTGTTCGGATTGGCGCTGCCGACGACGACATGGTTGCCGCCGCCGGTGCCAGTATGACGGCCGTCGATCATGAATTTGTCGGCGCCGAGCCGGGTGGCGCGCGCCTCCTCGTAGATTGCCGTCGTGATTTCAACGCAATCCTTCCAGTTGGATGCCGGATGGATGTTGACCTCGATGACGCCGGGATCCGGGGCGACGCGGATGACGTTGATGCGCTCGTCCTGCGGCGGCGGATAACCTTCGATATGAACGGGAAGCTTGAGCGCGGCGGCAGCGTTTTCGGCAGCGGCGATCAGCTCAAGATAATCCTCGATCCGCTCGACCGGCGGCATGAAGACGCAGAGCCTGCCGTCACGCGGCTCGACCGACATGGCGGTACGCACGGCGCCGCCGATTTCTCCGAGCGTCTGTTCGATACGACTGCGATTGTTCTCGCCGGCGTGGAAGGAGGCTTCCGGCATGGCGCGGCCGGCCGGTACGAAAACGTCGGGCAGCGGTTCGCGCGGGATCGTCGGATCGGCGGGATGGATATAGGGATAGCGTGCCGGGGGGACATAGGGCAGGGTGCCGAGCGGCAGGCGGTAGCCGATCGGGCTGTCGCCAGGTACAAGGAAGATCCTGCCGCGGCGGGTGCGCCATTTCTCGCTGACCCAGGCCCGGCTTCCAGCGGCCCTGGCGTTCCATGCCTGGACCGGAAGGATGTAACCGGTGGGGACGGTGAGGCCACGATCGAAGACGCGGGCGATGCGGTTGCGCTCCTCGGGATCCTTCAGCTTCGAATTCGCCGGATCGACATTGTCGGGAAGATTGCCTTCCTTGATGATCCAGTCGGCCGGATCCTCAAAGGCCGGCTGCACCATGTCGGGCTTGATCGCCAATTCTCTCGCGATCGCCGTCAGCAGCTTTTCGGCATCCTCGGCCGCAACACCGGTATCCCTGCCTTCGGCGGCGACCAGATCGAGGTTCTGCCAGATCGGCTTGCCGTCGCGGCGCCAGTAGAGCGAGAAGGTCCAGCGCGGCAGGCTTTCGCCCGGATACCATTTTCCCTGGCCGTAGTGCAGGAAGCCGCCGGGGGCGAAGCGCTCCTGCAGCTTGCGGATCAGGCTGTCGGCCTTTTCGCGCTTGGTCGGGCCGACGGCGGCGGTGTTCCACTCCTCGGACTGGAAGTCGTCGATCGAAACGAAGGTCGGCTCGCCGCCCATCGTCAGGTGTACGTCCTCTGCTTCGAGGACACGGTCGACCTTCTCGCCGAGTTCGTTGAGCTCGCTCCAGCTTTCATCGGAGAAGGGTTTGGTGATGCGCGGATGTTCTGCGACGCGCGAAACCGTCATATCGAAGGCGAATTCGGTTTCGGCCTCGCCGAAATAACCGCCGGAGATCGGGGCGGCGTTGCGGTAATGCGGCGTGGCGGCGAGCGGAATATGGCTTTCGCCGGTCAAGAGTCCGGAGGTCGGATCGAGGCCGACCCAGCCCGCGCCTGGCAGATAGACTTCGGCCCAGGCATGCAGGTCGGTGAAATCGACTTCGGTGCCGGAGGGACCGTCGAGCGCCTTCAGGTCAGGCGCCAGCTGGATGAGGTAGCCGGAGACGAAGCGGGCGGCGAGGCCGAGATGGCGCAGGATCTGGACGAGCAGCCAGCTGGTGTCGCGGCAGGAGCCCTTGGCGCTTTCCAGCGTCTCCTCCGGCGTCTGCACGCCGGCTTCCATGCGGATGACATAGCCGATCTGCCGCTGCAGCCGGGCGTTCAAACCGACGACCATATCGATGGTCGGCTGGCCGGGCGACCAATCGAGTGTCGGCAGCAGCGCCTTGAGGCGCGGGCCGGCCGGCTCCGGCGTCATGTAGATCGACAGATCCTCGCGGATCGTTTCGGGATAATCGAAAGGCCACTTGGTCGCCTCCTCCTCGATGAAGAAGTCGAAGGGATTGTAAACCGTCATGTCGGCGACGAGATCGACCTCGATCTTGAACTCGGTGACGGGG
This sequence comes from Rhizobium sp. R634, assembly GCF_002211305.1. GTDB lineage: Bacteria > Pseudomonadota > Alphaproteobacteria > Rhizobiales > Rhizobiaceae > Rhizobium. The sequence goes on from NZ_LOKW01000002.1 coordinate 156,295, forward strand.
TCCGGAAAGACGTAGCGGGCGAGATAGTTGCCGTAAGGGTCCTGCTGCAGATTAACGAAGTGATTGGAGGGCGTGACTTTCAGCGAGTGGCTGAGCACCCCCGTCTTCGAATGCGAGGCCGGTTTCAACCGGATAATCTGTGGGCCGAGGCGGACCGGTTTGTCATAGATATAATGCGTCAGATGATAGATGCTGGCTTTGATCGACATATTTCTCTTTTTGTCCGGCGCGCATCGTTGTGCGGCTTGCTGTTCCCGAAGCCAGTGTGTGCAATGCAGCGAAAGAAAGCAAGGGCGGAAGGGCTGGGATTCGGCGGCTTTTACGCCGCCCTGGCGAAGGTCACTGCCGCCTTCAGGCCGCTGCCGCCGGTGCCCGGTTCGAGCGTCAGGACGGCGTTGAAAAGATTGGCGATTTCTTCGACGATCGGCAGACCGAGCCCGGCGCCGGGCGCGCCGGAATCATTGCCGCGAGAGAAACGCCGGCGCACCGCCTCCAACTTCTCGTGCGGAATGCCGGGGCCATTGTCCTCGACTTCGAGGCGGATCGTCTCGAGGGCGGCAATGATGCGGACGGTGACCTCCGCCCCCTTGCCGGCATAGGCGATGGCGTTGCCGGCGAGGTTTCGCAGCATTTCGCCGATGAGCAGGGGCTCGGCGCGGATCATTGCCGGGCTCTCGCCCTCGAAGCCGAGATCGATGCCGGCACTGGCGGCCGCCGGGATCTGCTCGCCGGTGATTTCCTGGGCGATGGCGGCCAGATCGATGGCGGAGGCGGTCAGCGCCTCCTTGGCGGTGGCGGCGTCGATCTTCGCCATCAGGAGAAGCTGGGCAATGATGCGCTCGGCATGCGCCACGGCCTGATCGCCCTTCAGCGCTGCCGCCTGAGCTTCGCCGAGCGAGCCCGCGCGGGCCGAAAGCGCAAGCTGGGTGCGGATAATCGCCAGCGGCGTGCGCAGCTGGTGGCTGGCATTGCCGGTGAAATTGCGCAGGGCATCGAGCGCCGACTGCAGGCGGACCATGAAGGAATTGACCGTATCGACCAGCGGCTCGACTTCGCTCGGCACGGTCTCTTCGATCGGATGAAGATCGTCGGGACTGCGTTCGCCGATCGCATCGCCGAGCTTGTAGAGCGGGCGGAGCGCCACGGTGACCGAGATCCAGACGATGACGGCCGCGCCGGCGATCATGAAGGCGAGACGCAGCGCCGAGCGCACGAGGATCGCCTGCGTCAATTGCCGTCGGGCGATGGTGGTTTCGGCGACCGTCACCACGAAGGGCACGGAGCGGATGCCGGTCGAGGCGGAACGTTCGAGCGTCGCGATCCGGATCGGCTCGCCGCGGAAGGTGTCGTCGGCGAAGGCGGCGGCATTGCCCGGCGTGTTTTTCAGGACCGGCAGGGATTGGTAGCCGGTGATGAACTCACCCGGCGGGCCGTCGACGCGGTAGAAGACGCGGTCCTGCGCCGCCGATGTCAGCATTTCCAGCGCGACATAGGGAATATCGACCTGCAGCGTGCCGTCTTCGGCGACGACGACGCGCTCGGCGATGGCGAGCGCCGAACCGGCAAGGACGCGGTCGGAGACGATGTTGGAGGTCTGAACCGCCTCGCTATAGGTATCGGCGAGTGCCAGCGTGCCGATGACGGCTGTGGAAACAAGCAGCCAGAAGAGCAGCCGGCGTCTGAGGGAGTAGGCGACTTTCATGAGGCCTCGGGCAGCTTGTCGAGATAATAGCCGATGCCGCGCGCGGTCTTGACCGTCAGCCCGTAGGGCGAGAGGCGCTTCCTCAGGCGGCTGACATATTGCTCGATGGCATTTGAGGATATGTCGTCGTCGAAAGCCGTCAGCGACTGGATGATCGCCTCCTTGGCGACGACCTTGCCGGCCCGCATGAAGAGGATTTCGAGCAGGCCGAGTTCGCGGGCGGGAATATCGAGCGGCGTGGCGCCTGATGAAAAGGTGCGGGAGTTGAGATCGAAGGAAATGCTGCCGAAGCCGACAGTCGCCGAACGCAGCCCGGCCTGGCGGCGCAGAAGCACGCGCACACGGGCCTCGAATTCTGATATGTCGAAGGGTTTGATCAGGTAATCGTCGGCGCCGAGATCGAGCCCCTTCACCCGTTCCTCCGGCGTGCCGCGCGCCGTCAGGATGAGGACGGCCGCCTGGTTCTGCCGGGCGCGCATGGCGCGCAGCACGTCCAGCCCGTCCATCTCGGGCAGGTTGAGATCAAGGATGACAAGGTCGAAATTTTCCGCAGCGATGACGGCATTGGCGGAGGCTCCGTCATGCACGACATCGACGGCATGCCCCGTGCCGCGCAAGATCGCCGACAGGCCGTCGGCCAGCGCGATATTGTCTTCGGTGAGCAGGATGCGCACGGATGTTCCCCCTGTTTTCAAAGGAAGTTACAGGGGGAACGAAGGCTTGTCACAGCCATTTTGAAGGTTGGGTGAACGGCGGCGAAAAAGCCGGTTTCAGCTGCCGGTTCTCTCCATCCGTTCCCGCTCGACCATTGCGGCGGCGAGCAGTTTCTGGAAGCGCGGATCGTCGCGGATGTTGTCGAGATCGGAATCGTTGTCGAACCATTTGATATGATAGACGGAGCTGTTCGGCAGCAGTTTCTCGAGCAGGTCGATCGCCTGGTCGACGTCGCCAAGGACGGAGTGAACGCAGGCGAGATTATACTGCGCGACGATGTCATCCGGATCGATGGCGATTGCGCGCGCGGCCCAGTCGCGCGCTCTCGCGGCATCGCCGAGATGGGCAAGCGCCAGCGCACCGCGATGGGCCGGGCCGGAATTTTCCGGATTGAGGTTCAACGCGCGTTCGGCACGCAGGAGGCCGAGGCGCGCCCAGTTTTCCGTATCCACGAGGCGGCCGAGCGAGCGGTAGGCGGCCATCAGATGGATGGGCGAGACGTAGTCGTCGGGGCGAATTTCAGCGGCGCGGGTGAAATATTGGACCGATTCGGCAAAGTTGCCGCGCATGAAGAAGAACCGGGCATAGTGGAAATTTGCCTCGAAGAGGTTCGGGTCGAGCGTCAAGGCACGTTCGAAGGCCGCCGCCGCCCGATCGTCATAGCTGCTCTGGTGCAGGGCCAGACCGTGCGAGGCATGGGCCTCGGGAAGATCGGGATCGAGTGCGAGCGCGCGGGCGCTCATATCAAGGATGCGCCTCAGCGGCACATCGTCGGGCGCCCAATCGCGGATCGCAGCGTCGCAATCGGCGATGCCGGCATAGGCGCGGGCATAATCCGGATCGAGCTCGACCGCCTTGCAGAACATGCGTCTTGCCAGCTGGAGGTACGACTTCGTCCAGGTGTGGGAGAGCTGGCGGCCCCTGAGATAGTAAGTATAGGCTTCGACATTGGCGGTCGGCTCGTTGGCGATCGCCTTCTTCTCTTCCGGCAGCAGGCGCACTTTCAGCTGGCCGACGATCGCATGGGTGATCTCGTCCTGGATGGCGAAGATATCGGTCAGGTCGCGGTCGTAACGCTCGGCCCAGAGATGGTCGCCATTGGCGGTGTCGATCAGCTGGCCGGAGATGCGCACGCGTTGGCCGAAGATGCGCACGCTGCCTTCGAGCACGTAGCGCACGCCGAGCTCCTGGGCGAGCCGCTTCAGCTTCACCGATATGCCCTTGTAGGTGAAGATCGTGTTGCGCGGCACGACGTGCAGGCTCGAGATCTTCGACAGGTCGGTGATGATGTCTTCGGTAATGCCGTCGGAGAAATAATCCTGATCGGCATCGCCGCTCATATTGGTGAAGGGCAGCACGGCGATGAAGCAGGTATTGCGGTTCTGCGCGACCAGCTTGGCGGAGGAGGGCGGCGCCAAGCTGACGGTGTAGACCTGAACGGGCTGCCTGATGTTCTTCAGCATGTGTTCGCCGATGAAATCAAAGCCGAGATTGAGACGCGACCCGACCTGATCGCGGACCGAGCCTGATACGGCGATGCCGCCCGGCGCTGCGATGCGCTCGAGTCTGGCGGCGAGGTTGACGCCGTCGCCGAATATGTCGCCGTTTTCGACGACGACGTCGCCGAGATTGATGCCGATGCGGAATTCGACGCGCTCGTCCTTGGGGACGTTCTCGTTGCGGGCCGACATGCTGCGCTGGATTTCGGCGGCGCAGGCGACTGCATTCACGACGCTCTGGAACTCGGCCAGGATGCCGTCGCCGGTGAGTTTGACGATCCGGCCCTTGTAGTCCGAAATACGAATGTCGACCAGTTCGCAGCGATGGCGGTTCAATGCCTGCAGCGTGCCTGATTCATCGATGCCCATCAGTCGGCTGTAGCCAACGACATCCGCGGCGAGAATAGCGCTCAGTCGTCGTTCCATGACCCCTCCCATGGATCTTCCCAGTTTAGTCCTAGCTTTTTATAGAGTTTTTGTCGCGTAGAGTCGTCCCCCGAATAAGAAGATTCGGGCGGTTTCGACGTTTTGACGCGGAAGCGCACCCTATATCGTCGCCAATCTTCATCAATACTCTAAACGGGCGAAGGTCGATGTTAAGCCATAATCCTTTATGGTGAGAAGTGACTTGCTGTGAGGCAAGGGGGTGTTTTTTCTTGCGGGATTTGCTTTCGGCGTTTGCCCTGACATTCGCGCCCTACGTGTCTGCGCACGTTCCGATGCAATGACACAGGCGGTTTCGCCTGGTTCCTGCGCCCTTGCTCCTCCCGGCAGGCTCGGGCATTGTTGCGGCATGAGGAGAATATTCATCTTGCTGCTGGCGTTCTGGCCGGGTTTTGCCCTTGCCGATCAGGCCTTCTATCCGTCGAAATCGGGCAAGGCCGATGCGCCGGTGCTGACGGTTTATTCCTCGCTCGACGAGCCCCTGGCGCAGCCGATGATCCGCGGGTTCCAGGAGGCCAATCCCGACGTTGCAGTCAGATATGAGGACATGCTGACCGGCGACATCTACGACCGGATCGTCAAGGAGACGGATGCCGGCAAGAAAACGGCCGATTTTGCCTTCTCTTCGGCCATGGACCTGCAGGTGAAGCTTTCCAACGACGGATATGCGCAGGTGAGCAACCTGCCGATGAGCGCCGCATGGCCGAAATGGGCGAACTGGCGCAATACCGCCTATGCGCTGACCTTCGAGCCGGCGGTCTTCGTCTATCACAAGCCGAGCTTCGCGCATGAGCCGGTGCCGAGTTCGCGGGCCGAACTCGTGGATTATCTCAAGCGCAAGGGCAACGCGGTCTATGGCCGGATCAGCACTTACGACATCGAGCGTTCCGGCGTCGGATTTCTCTTCATGGCGCGCGATCAGGAGCAGTTCGGCGATATCTGGTCGGTGATCGGGGCGATGGGAGCGGCGGGCGTCAAGCTTTATTCGACCAGCTCGGCGATCCTCGAACGCGTCGCCGACGGCCGCTTCGTGCTCGGTTATAATATTCTCGGCTCCTATGCCGCAGACTGGGCCTCGCGGCATCCCGATGTCGGCATCGTGCTGCCGAAGGACTATACCGTGGTGATGTCGCGCATCGGGCTGGTGCCGCAGGCGGCTGCCGAGCCGGAACTCGGCCGCCGCTACCTCGCCTTCTTCATGTCGAAGGAAGGGCAGACAATTATGGCGCGCGAGCTACAGATCCCGGCCGTCAGCCCCGAAGTGGCGGGCGAGAATACAGCCAATACGCTGCAGGAACTGCTCGGTGCCCAACTTCGGCCGGTGCCGGTCAGCCCCGGGCTGATGGTCTATCTCGACCAGGTGAAGCGGGCGCGGCTGATCGCGCACTGGAACGAGGTTCTCAGGGCGCAATGAAGCGTGTCAGCTTTCGGCGGCTTCGTCTTTTCCGCAAGGTTTGGCGTAGAGCCAATATTCGTAGAACATAGGCTTCTCCAGGCTGAATGGGTTTTCGCCCTGCCAGGCGCCGACGGTATAGTCCGGACCGGCGACGCTCTGCTTTCGACCGTCGGGGAGCTTCATCTGGAAGGGCACTGCCGGAACCTCCGCCGTCAGCTTCAGCCCTTCGGGCAGGCCGAAGCCGGTTGAGCTGAAAGGGACCGGTCCGGAATGGGCGTGCGCGCCGATGGGATATCCCGCCTGGCGCAGCAGGTCAGGGAAATACAGGTGATCGATCAGGTCGCCGTCGAAGCGGATGTCCAGTTCCTGCCAAAGCCTGGTGAAATGCCCGCCTTCGAGTGCGCTTTCATCCTGCCCATCTTTCGGCACGCTCTGCCATGCCGCGCCAAAGGGGGCGGAATTCTGCAGCATCGACAGATCCGCCGCGCCGAAATAGCCGATCACATTGTTCAGATGGTGAAACTGGCTGAAGCGATTGCGCTTGCTGATCGGCCCTCTCAGCATCCATGAATTGTTGAAGACATAGTGCGGGCCGACCGCTTCGTGTTTTTTGGGAAATTTGAAAAGCTGGCCGAAATTGCGATCGTCGTCATCGGGGCCGGGACGGTGTCGGTTCCAGCCGAGATTGCCGTAAATATAGAAATAGCCGGATCGCCGCATCTCCAGCGAAAAAGGCATGTAGCAGTCGACGAACCTGTTGCCGCTCAGCGTCCAATTCCAGGCATAATCCTCCGCCTCGACGGCGTTGTCACGGATGCGGACGAACCAGTTGTTTTCGATGATGATGTTGCGGCAGAAATCCTCCACCGTGGAATCGGATGCGTCGTTGAAGAAATGAATGCCGTTGAAGGCGTCGAGAATGACGTTGTTGCGCAGAACGACATAGCCGGCGATGGTCCAGGCACGAAAGAAATCGCCGTCGAAACCGCGTTCGTCCTTCTCGACGTTCACATAGCTGTTGGTATCCTCGATATTGCCGTGGACCTGGCCCCATGAGGTTTTTCGCCAGAGCCTGCAATCATCGAGATCGAGCGCGGCCTCGACCGCGCCGGTGTTCCTGATGGCGGCAAGATCCGCTTCGCCGCGGGACTGCAAATCCTGTATCCAGTCACAATCCTCGATCAGAAGATGGCGCGTGTATGGCCCGGCCGCGCCGATGGCGATCGTGCTGCCGCGGATATGCAGGCGGCTGAGCGTGATATGCTGGCAATTGTCGAGGTAGATTGCCGTCGGCCAGCAGCCCTCGAACGAGAGGTCCTCAATGACGACCCACTGACAATTCCGCAGTACCAGCGCTGCATCGTCGGCAAGGTAATAAATCCCGGGGAAGCGGCCATTGGCCTCCTGTATCGCCGAAAGGCGGTTGGCTGCGCCGCGGTAGTCTTCATAGGTTCTGCCGCCGTCGATGACGGCGCCCTTGCCGCGGATCACCACCGGCTGCTGCTGCGAGCCGCTGACCGAGGAAAGTACGAGCGGCGTCACGTACCGTCCGCTTTCCAGCGTCAGGGTCGTGTCGGGCCGCAATGATCGTATGTCGTCGTAGATCCGATCGGGATTCGTGTGCGCGCAGCGTGACATGGCGTTCTCACGGCTATCGATGAAATAAAGGCCTGCAACAACAGAGATAAAGGGAAAGCAAAACCCTGGATTGATCAAGATCTACTTGATCGAGAAGGGCGAGTGCGAGCGATAAATCGAGCGGGAAGGAGATCCACTCGTCTGGTGATGGGATCAGGTTTTAGAGTCCAGCGCCTGCCAATTACGGCAAAAAAGTGGCCTCTGCTTCTGGATATCTCGCCGATGTCAGCTAGATGACAGGTTGTTGTGGTGGCTTTGGCTACTTCTTCTCCGTGGAGGCGGAGAGCTGAAGCCTTGGGAGGAATTTCGCTCGTCACTCAGGACAATCGTGTCCATTGGCCGGCCATCCCTTCCGATTCCCAGAGAACAACAGGCGGTTACTCAGCCGCCCACGGAGGACATCGTGAAGCATACGTTCATTGCAACCCTTTTCGCAGCCGCCATCGCGCTGCCGGCCTATGCGGCCGACTACACCATCATAGCCCCGGCCGCTCCCGGCGGCGGCTGGGACCAGACGGCCCGTTCGCTCCAGGCTGCGCTGCAGCAGGAGAAGATCTCCGGCAACGTTCAGGTCCAGAACGTTCCCGGCGCCGGCGGCACCATCGGGCTGGCGCAGTTCAGCAGCCAGGCTGCCGGCAATCCGAATTCGCTGATCGTCGGCGGCTATGTCATGGTCGGCGCCATCCTCACCAACAAGTCGCCGGTGACGCTCAAGGATGTCACGCCGATCGCCCGTCTGACCGGCGAATATGAAGCCATCGTCGTTCCCGCCTCGTCCGATATCAAGACCATGGCCGATCTGGTCGCCATGCTGAAGAAGGATCCGGGTTCGGTTTCCTGGGCTGGCGGCTCGGCTGGCGGCACCGATCACATCGCCGCCGGCCTGATCGCCAAGGCTTCCGGCGTCGACCCGACGAAGATCAACTATGTCGCCTTCTCCGGCGGCGGTGAAGCGCTCGCCGCCATTCTCGGCAACCAGGTTACAGCAGGTGTTTCGAGCTACAGCGAGTTCGAATCGCAGGTGAAGGCAGGTATGCTCCGTCTTCTTGCCGTTTCAAGCGACAAGCGCATCGACGGCGTCGATGCCCCGACCCTGAAGGAAGCCGGCACCGATGTCAGCATCCAGAACTGGCGCATGGTCGCCGCGGCCCCAGGCCTGTCGGACGACGAGGTTGCCGCGATCACTGCCGATTTCGAGAAGCTGCACAGCTCGGCAACCTGGCAGGAAACGCTGAAGACCAAGGGCTGGGCCGACACTTACCTTTCCGGCGACGCCTTCAAGGCGCAGCTCGAGAAGGACGTCTCCGCCACCGAAGGCATTCTCAAAGAGATCGGACTTGTTCAATGAGCGAGGATAAGACCTCCTCGGCAAGCGAGCGCCGCCCTGATCGGGCGGCGTTCATCATTGCCGTTTTCCTCTTCGTCATCGCGGGCGTGATGGCCTGGGATGCATCGCATCTGAAGACGATCGCGCAATATGCCCGCGTCGGTCCGGCAACGGTGCCCGAGGTGGTGGCGTTCGGGCTCTTCTGTCTTGGCATCTGGACCGTCGCCGAAGCCTGGCGCGGGGAGTTTCCGGAACGTGAGACGCAAGAAGTGGCACCCGTCATCTGGATCGTCGCCGGTCTCGCCTGTCAGATGCTGCTCCTGCGCGTTGCCGGCTTCTCGATCGCGACAGGCGTGCTGTTTGCGCTGACGGCACGCGGCTTCGGCAAACGCAAGCTGTGGATCTCGCTGCCGATCGGCATCGCTTTCAGCTTCGTCGTCTGGGCGATCTTCTCGCAGCTGCTGCAGCTGACGCTGCCGGCCGGCCCGCTCGAACGCTTGTTCTTCTGACCGCGCGGGACGCGCTGTCAGCTCTTTTGATTTTTCGCGGCGCCCGATTGCGAACGCACGGCCGGGAACGCCGCCTGGGACACCAAGATGAGCACATTCGAATTCCTATGGCAGGGAATCCTGGTTGCGATGCAGCCGATGAACCTGGTTTACGCGCTGATCGGCGTGACGCTCGGTACCGCCGTCGGCGTTTTGCCCGGCATCGGTCCGGCACTCACCGTGGCGCTGCTGCTGCCGGCCACCTACAAGCTCGATCCGGGCGGCTCGCTGATCATGTTCGCCGGCATCTATTACGGCGGCATGTATGGCGGTTCGACGACGTCGATCCTGCTCAATACGCCGGGGGAAAGCGCCTCGATCGTCACCGCGCTCGAAGGCAACAAGATGGCGCGCGCCGGACGCGGCGGACCGGCGCTCGCGACGGCGGCAATCGGCTCCTTCGTCGCCGGTCTCATCGCCACGCTCGGGCTCGCCTTCATCGCCCCCTATATCGTCAAGCTGGCCCTGGTCTTCGGGCCGCGCGAATATTTCGCGCTGATGGTGCTCGCCTTCGTTACCGTTTCCTCTGCCTTCGGCGACTCGGCGCTGCGGGGCCTGACCGCGCTCTTCATCGGTTTCGCGCTTGCCATGGTCGGCATCGACCAGCAGACGGGGCAGGCCAGGCTTTCCTTCGGTATCCCCGACTTGCTCGACGGCATCGAGGTGACGACGCTGGCGGTGGCGATGTTCGCGATCGGCGAGACGCTCTATATCGCCGCGCAGGGCAAGCGCGTCGCCGACCAGGTGGAGGCGGTCAAGGGTTCGCTCTGGATGAACGCGCAGGACTGGGCGCGCTCCTGGAAACCTTGGCTGCGCGGCACCCTGATCGGCTTCCCGATCGGCGCGATGCCGGCAGGCGGCGCCGAAATCGGCACCTTCCTGTCCTACTCGACCGAAAAGCGGCTGGCGAAGAACCCGGAAGAGTTCGGCCATGGCGCGATCGAAGGCGTGGCCGGCCCCGAGGCGGCGAACAACGCGTCCGCCGCCGGCACGCTGGTGCCGCTTCTGACGCTTGGCCTGCCGACGACCGCGACGGCGGCGATCATGCTCGCCGGCTTCCAGCAATACGGACTGCAGCCGGGGCCGCTGCTGTTTGCCACCAATCCGCAGCTCGTCTGGGGCCTGATCGCCAGCCTGCTCATCGCCAATGCGATGCTGCTCGTCCTGAACCTGCCGATGATCGGGCTCTGGGTGCGGCTGCTGACCATCCCGAAGCCGTGGCTCTATGCGGGCATCCTGCTGTTTGCGACGCTCGGAACGATCGGCGCCAACCCCTCGGTGTTCGAGCTCGGCATGCTGCTCGCCTTCGGCCTGCTCGGCTATGTGATGCGGCTCTTCGGCTATCCGATCGCGCCAGCCGTCGTCGGCCTGATCCTCGGGCCGCTTGCCGAACAGCAGCTGCGCCGCGCGCTGGCGATCAGCCAGGGTGACGTCACGACGCTGGTGATGTCTCCGATCGCGGCAGGCCTTCTCATCGTTGCGGCGGCCGCCTTCCTCATTCCGCTGATCCTGCGCATTCGCGGCAGGGGCCAGGTGCTGTCGCAGCTGGCGGCGAACGAAGACTAGCGTATAGGCCGGCAATCGTACCGGTTGTCGGAAAGGATTATGCGCCCGTTAAAATGATGGGGCGTCCCTAGCGCGTCCTGCCGGACACGCGGGCGCTTTATAAAAGACGACCTTACCCCTGCCTCGAGGCTGGCCATGGAAACATGCGCCGGCCTCTTCTTTTTGCATGGCTGAGGTGAATTTCCGTGCATTGTGAATCCGCATGCGCACTGCCATCTATGAGTGGTCGATCAAAGAGCAAGAGGAAAAAGGACAATGTCCACCATCCGCAATTCAATCCATGCAGGCTTCCTGGGCCGCGCGTTTGCCGCCATCAGCGCCGCAAATTCCGTGAGCGCCGCTGTCGAGGCTGGCCGCCGTCCGCGCGCCCGCGACCTCAAGGAACTTGGCATCGACCCGGCCTCCTTCGGTCAGGTCATCCGCTAAACCTTTCCAGGCATGCATGAATGAAACAGCCCGCAACCGGTTGGTCGCGGGCTTTATTTTTGTCCGGATGACAGCCGCAGCGCTAAAGCCTGTGGCGATCGCAAAACCGTTGAATGGTTTTGCGCGACGCGCTCCGGCCGTTCCTCGTCAGGCGTGCAGTTCTTCCCGCCCGCCGGTATGATCTTCCGCCCGTTCCCGCTTGTTGTAGCGGATGGAGGACCAGAGGGAGAGGCCGATCAGGATCGCGCCGCCGAGGCCGGTGATCACCTCGGGAATGTGCACCAGGGTCTGTGCATACATGATCACCGAGAGGATCAGGATGGCATAGAAGGCGCCATGTTCGAGGTAGCGGTATTCGGCGAGCGTTCCCTTCTCCACCAGCATGATCGTCATCGAGCGTACATACATGGCGCCGATACCGAGGCCGATGGCGATGACGAACAGGTTCTGGGTGAGCGCGAAGGCGCCGATGACGCCGTCGAAGGAGAAGCTGGCGTCCAGCACCTCCAGATAGATGAAGGCGCCGAGACCGCCCTTGGCGGCAGCGCTCATCGTCTGCTGCGAAGCATCGAGCAGTTCACCGACGACCTCGACCGCGAGGAAGGTGAGCAGGCCATAAATGGCGCAATGGACGAAGATGCTGGCTTCCTCGCCGCCGATCAGCCAGGAGAAAACAAGCATCAGCGCCAGCACGAAGGCGATTTCGATGCCCCTGATGGTCGCCGAGCGCGCCATCACCTTTTCCAGGCCGCGAAGCCAATGGATTTTCTTCTCGTGGTCGAAGAAGTAGCTGAGGCCGACCATCATCAGGAAGGTGCCGCCGAAGGCCGCGATGGGCAGATGCGCATCGTTCATGATGCGGGCATATTCCTCGGGTTCGCGAGCGGCCAGAACCAGAGCGTCCCAGGGGCCGATCCGTGCCGCGATCGCGACGATCGCCAGCGGAAAGACGATGCGCATGCCGAAGACGGCAATGATGATGCCCCAGGTGAGGAACCGTTTCTGCCAGACCGGCGTCATTTCCTTAAGCTTGTTGGCATTGACGATGGCGTTGTCGAAGGAGAGCGAGATCTCCAGCACCGCAAGCACGGTGCAGATGAAGAAGACGGTCGCCATGCCGCCGATCGTGCCGGTGGTCTGCCAACCGAGCACAGCGCCGAGAATGAGCCCGAGGGCCGTGACGATGAAAGCCCAGCGGAAATAGCCGAGCGAGGACTTATCGGTCTGAGACTGCTTCATGGCCGCACCTCGCGGCCGCAAAGTTTGTTGGAAGAGGTAGAGATAGTGGAAAAACGCAACATACCACAAAGGGCATGCTGACGAGGCATGGTGAGCTTTTTCATCGATGAAAAATCCGCCGGCTGAGCTGCAGGCGGTACCGACATCACGAGAGCGCCGTAAAAACTCTCGCCAGAGGGGCCCGGCACCAATGTTCCCCATAGCCGATGTCTGGAGGCTGCGGGATAGGCCCTAGGTAATGAACTTCCCAAACCAGTCAAGGCCAATCGCGACATACAGATCGGCAATTTTTTGGGAACCATCCGGCCCGCCGCCCGTTAGGCCCTGGTTGAGCTTAAAGGAGGCCGATGATGCACACTTCGACCCATATCCCCGACAAACGCACGGAAGCGTCCGACCGCATGAAGCGGGCAAGGCCGAACCGCATGCAGAAGGCGCAGGTGCTGCCGCCGCATCATGTCGACCTGACCCTGACGCCGGGCGTCATCCACGACATTCATGTCCCGGCCCATGTCACCGGCGCGGACCTCTCCAAGGGCGGTCCTGATATCAAAAGCAAGAAATGAATGGTTTTCCGGAATCTCTTCGGCACTTCGGCGGTAATTTGGAACAGGATGAGAAGCCTATGAGTGTGAACTTTGTGCCCCGCGATATTTTCATCAGGCACGAGAATGAATGGAAGGCCGTCCGCGAGGCGGCCGACGAGCGCATCGATATCGGCAAGCGCCAGAAGCCGCTGACGGCGCCCATCATTCGTTCGGCATCGGGCGGGAAAAACGATCCTTCAACCGTACGGTCCGAATGACGAGCAGATCAGTCTAACCGCATGATCGCCCGGCATGATGCCGGGCGTTTGCTTTTCTAAAGCACGTCGCGATCTTTCAGATTCGCTCCCCGTGCTTTAGGCCTTTATTTTCTCGCGTGCCGTTATCGCAAAACCGCGCACACTTTTGCGCGACACGCTCTATTGTCGCCCGTCCCGATCGACGCGCTGCCCGGAATTATAGCCGAGCCACTGTTCGAGCTTACCGAAGGCGAAGAGGACGCAAATGGCGGCAAGCGTCGTGAAGAAGGCGACCGGCCAGTAGCCGAAGCCCATGGCAAGGCCGATCGCGCCGGAGAGCCACATGCCGGCACCCGTCGTCAGCCCGTGGATCCGGCCCCTTGCAAAGACGATCATGCCGGCAGCCAGGAAAGCGACGCCAGCCGTCACGGCTTCGATGACGCGCAGTGGATCGATGCGAACCTGCTGGACATCGGCAAATCCCGGCATATGCACGGCCTCGATCGAGATGATGGCGAAGAGGGCGGCGGCAAGGCTGATCAGAATATGCGTGCGGAAGCCGGCAGGGCGGTCGCGCGCTTCGCGTTCGAAGCCGATGAGGCCGCCGAAGACGACGGCGCCGAGCAGACGGGCAAAGATGACAGGATAGTGGATGCGCGATGCCGGTATCATGTCGGCGATAATGAGATCCATGGAAATTTCCTCGGGGCATATCGGATTTTCGCTGGCTAACGTCTGAACGCGGGATTTGTTCGGCTTTTCCCCGCCAGCGTTTCCACTTCTGCGCCGACGTCTGCGATCCAGCCCGGCTGTTCGAGGCAGCGATCGGTGGAGGAGGCGTCATCCTTTCGCCGCGCCAACCTTTCGGAAAGGATTGGGCGGCGATAATCCCGGCCTCACGGGATTCGGACAGATGGCCAAGACAGCAACACGCGGCCGCCGCAAGGCGCCGGCGAGAGGAAAGAGCAAGGCACGCAGCGGCGGTGGCGGGCTGTTGCCCTGGACGGTGATCGGCATTGCCGCGATTGCCGGCATTGCCGCCTATGACAATTGGAAGAGCATCAAGCCGATGCTCGCCAAAGAGCCGGCTGCTGCGATACGCGAAATCACGGACGCGAAGCCCGCCGTCAGGAAGGATGTGCCGCCGAAGCAGGTGGCGCTCGCCGCGCCGGCACCGAAAGCGGCACCTCCGCCCGCTCAGCCGTTGCCGCCGGCAGCCATTCCTACGCCGACCGCCCAGCCGGTAAAGGCGACGCCGTCCACTCCTTCTCTCGGGGCCTCGGAAACCGGGACGGCCGCCTTCGGCTATTGCGGACAGGGCGCGCACATCAACTGCGTCGGCGACGGCGGCGTCTTCTGGTATAAGGGCGAAAAGATCGTGATCGCAGACATGGCAAGTCCGATCGTCGACCGGGCGCGCTGCGATGACGAGCGAAGGGTGGCCTTTGCTGCCAAGGCGCGTCTGCTGGCGCTTTTGAACGCCGGACCCTTCAGCATGAATGCGGCGGGTAAGACCGATTCATCAGGGGCGCCGCGCGTCATCTCGCGCGACGGGCGCTCCTTCGGGGCGCAGCTGATCAACGAGGGCTTGGCGCGCAAGCCCGGAACCGCCGGCGGCGCATGGTGCGCCTGACGGCGACTACTTGCCTTTTTTGACCAGCTTGCCGCCGGTGCGGAAGCTGCCGGCGAAAGAGGAATCCTTGCTTTCGGCGGTGCATTCGATCGCGATCGGCTTGCCGGCATAGGGATTGCCAAAGGTGCAGAAGCCGGCGACCTTGACCTGGCCCGTCATCTTGTTGCCGACACCTGTCGTGACGAGGCTGAGCGGCAGGCGGGCATTGCCGTTGGAGGCGGGCTTGATGCCGCTGCCATCGCCCTGGAAGCCGAGCGCCTTGCCGTCCGAGGTGAAGATGAATGTCACCGAGCCGTTGACCAGGGTGACGCTGGCAAGTTCGTTCTTGCAGCCCTTGGTCGCGTCGAACTTGGCGACGACAAGCTTGGCGCATTTGCCGGAAAGCGTGATGACGCCGGGCGCACCCGGAAAGGTCTCGGCAGGAGAAGCTGGTGCTGCAAAGGCCGGTACGGCGAAGGCGGAAAATATTGCGGCGGCGGCAAGCGCGGATAATTTCATTTCGGTCTCAAACCCCATGTCCTGGCGAGGCGAATCATTGCCTCATCCTTGATTCGCCATGGCATGGTTCTGTGTCCGAATTTGGCTCCGCCATTCCCGCGGCATAAGATTCTCACCGGCTGAGAGGCGTTCGGCGATCGACGGCAGATGGGTGAGAAGCCCGTTGAGCTTGCTGGCTGGAAGGTCCAGCGATGGCGTAGACCGTCAGGTGTCGACAACAGGCCGGCGTGACACGACGGTGGCAAGGCACTCGTCGAGCGCCTGCCGTCTTGAATGCACTGTCTGACCGGGGGAATGGGTCCAGGCAGGGAAGTCCAGACCCATTCTTTCCCGATCGGAGGTCAGTCGGATCAGGAATTTGCGACTGCCGGTCTAGCCGGCAGCCTTTTTATTAGAACGCGCGCTGCAGGCGGAAGTAGCCCGAAGTTACGTCTGAAGCGTTGTCCGGATCGAGGTACTGAACCGAAACCTTGGCCGAGAAGTTGTCGACGATCTGGTAGTCGATCGTGACGCCGGCCTTCCAGGCGTTGACGTCGTCGTTGAACTCGCCAGCGGTGATGCCGTAGTTGTCGTAGTACTGAACAGCCGGGGTGATCTTCAGCTTGTCAGTCGCCTTGATGGCGTATTCGGCAGCAACAGCCCATTCAGCCTTGTTGTAGTAGGCGTTCGGGTTGGATGCGTAGACGACTGCGAGGCCGAGCGTGCCCGGACCAACGGCAACCGTACCCATAGCGCGGACGGCGCCTTCTTCGTTGTCGGTGTCGTAGCCAGCCGTGATCTGATAGCTGAAGATGCCGGCCTTGCCGCCGAGGCCGACGGCAACGCCGACGTTGTTGGCGGTTTCGCCGTTGTAGAACGGGCTGTCTTCCAGCTCGTCAACGCTGATGCCGGCGTAGAAGGCGTCGGTTTCGTACTGATAACGGATGGAGTTATGCAGCGTGACCGGAGAACCGATATCGTCGGTTTCACCCGAGAGGCCATCGTCCCACCAGCTGTAGAAGAGGCCGGCGCGGAAGCCGGCGATGTCGATGTAAGCGGAATCGAGCTGGGCCTTCTGGGCCGAGGCGTTGTCAGCATTGAACTGCATGACGATGACGCCGGTCAGCGGACCGTACTCGGTGTCGCTCTTTGCGGTGAACTGAACCTGGCCGCGCGTACGGGCGTCCCAGTCGGAGTCGTTGGGAACAGAACCGCCGCCGCCGGCGCCGATCGAGCTGGCGTTCGGAGCAACGTCAACCTGGAAACGGATGTAACCGTTGATCTTGAGGCAGGTTTCGGTGCCCGGGATGTAGAAGTAGCCGGTGCCGTAAGCGTCGCAGACGCGGACATATTCAACCGGTTCCGGCTCGGCAGCGACGATAGCGTCAGCAGCCTGAGCGCCGGATACTGCTGCGAGAGCAGCAGCGGAGCCGAGAAGAAGGCTCTTGATGTTCATGGATAACCTCCAGTTCAAGTGCAAAAGGATGAAGACCGTTGCCATCGGCAGTCCCTACGGATCTTCATCCCGTGTGATCGAAGCGGCCCCTTTTTATCGGGTGCCTGCCTCGCCGCGGAAGTTACATAAGGGATGTTGCGTCGCAATAAGCATATCGATCATGACAGCAGGCCGGCATAGCTATGTTGCTGAAATAACACGCGTTTTGTCACAAACTCGTCATCTGTTCGTCACAAACCCGGCGCCTCCTGATGCGGGACCAACGCGGGGCTGAAGCTTGAAAACGCTAATGCAAGTGACGGGCGTGTGATCATGTCCGCATGTACTGCTACGCCGTCGCCGTGATCTGCGCGATCCAGGGATGGCTCATAGGTAACAGCGATGAGCATTGATCGAAGCGCCGCAAGCGGCACTGAGGACCGCGGCGCTTTCGTTATCTGCTTTTTATCGATTTGCCGTGGTGCGGAAGCTACCGGGAGAGAGGAGTGGCGACGACCAGCTCGGCGCACTTGCGGGAAGAGTAATGACCGGGCGCGCCGGGAAGTGTCTCGGACGTGGAGGCCGGCGCAGCAAAGCCGGCAAGACGAGGACGGCGGAAACAAGGGCCGCGGGTGCCGGGAGGAAAAATCTCCTACCCTCTGTCTGCGCGGCGAACCGGCCGTGTGCTGGAAGGTCAACGGCGACCGAACACCTGTGCCCGAGAATTCACTCCAGGGTGGCTTCCTTGCGGGCAACATTGCCGCTCACATCAATGTCACTGCCCAACATCGCGCTGCCGGTCAGATCGACACCGTAGTCCAGGAGATTCTGACGCGTCAAATGAAGCATAATCCGGCCGGCCTGCTCGACCGGCCTGCCACGCATATGGGAGACGACGTACTCGGCCGTGACGGGGTAGCGTCCCTCAGGAAGGCTGACACCCTTTGCGAGGGAAATCTTGTCGTTGGAAACCACAAGAGTTTTGCGTCGTTTGATGACCTGGGCCAAGTCTAACTCCCACTGGGGGCAGGTGTATCACACCCGCAAGCCGCGATGTAAAAAGGCCTCTCGATTTCTCGAAAGGCCATTGCTTTTCAGCGAATTAGGATGGTGGGCGTGACAGGGATTGAACCTGTGACCCCTACGATGTCAACGTAGTGCTCTCCCGCTGAGCTACACGCCCATCCGATGGCGGCGCATAGATCACAAAACCTTTGGAGCCGTCAATAGGCTTTTTTCAGTTTTGTGACGCGCCGGCCGGCAAGCCTTACGCGGCAAGCATTTTGTTGACCTCGTCGACGAGATCGCGCAGGTGGAAAGGCTTGGAAAGGACCTTGGCATCCTTCGGCGCCTTCGAATCAGGGTTCAGCGCCACGGCGGCAAAGCCAGTGATGAACATCACCTTGAGGTCGGGATCGAGCTCGGTGGCGCGGCGCGCCAGTTCGATGCCGTCCATTTCGGGCATGACGATATCGGTCAGCAGCAGGGAGAACGGTTCCTCGCGCAGCCGGTCATAGGCGCTCGCGCCATTGTCGTATGAAAGGACCTTGTAGCCGGCCTTTTCGAGCGCTTTCACCAGGAAACGGCGCATATCGTTGTCGTCTTCGGCGAGAAGTATCTTCTGAGTCATCAATCCAGACCGCTGATCAATAGGTTTTGGGTGGGCTGCCAGCCGTTTACACTAGTCTTTGCCCGGTAAACAACCGGTGAATTGCCTGTGCGTGATCGTCATCCCTGCTACATAGTATGGACTTGAGGGCGGGCAACTGGCAACATGGGCGAAGCAGTCAGTTCATGACATGGTAAAGAGGGCCAGAAGTGCCGGAAATACGCGAATACGAGCTTTTTGAGGTACATGAGCCCGTGTCGCAGACCATTCCTTTCGTCTACAATTCCCCTCATAGCGGCCGCATTTATCCACCGGAATTCATCGCTCAGTCCAGGCTCGAAGGCATTGCCATCCGCCGGTCCGAGGATCATTACGTCGACGAGCTCTTCGGTTCGGCCGTGACGCTCGGTGCGCCGCTGCTCGTGGCCAACTTTCCGCGCGCCTATCTCGACGTCAACCGCGAGCCTTATGAGCTCGATCCGCGCATGTTCGACGGGCTGCTGCCGCCCTATGCCAATGTCAACTCGCTGCGCGTCGCCGGCGGGCTCGGCACCATTCCGCGCATAGTCGCCGAGAATATGGAGATCTATGCGCGGCGCCTGCCGGTGCAGGAAGGTCTCGACCGGGTCGAAGCGGTCTATAAGCCCTATCATGCAGCGCTGCGCCGGCTGATCGCGCGAACGCATGTGCAATTCGGCTTCGGCGTGCTAATCGATTGCCACTCGATGCCCGGCAATGTGCGGGTGGCCGGCTGCACCGGGCGGCCCGATTTCATCATCGGCGATCGCTACGGCACCAGCGCCTCGGCCGAACTTTCACGTGCGGCCATCGCCATCCTCGAGGAAATGGGCTTTGCGGCGATCCGCAACAAACCCTATGCCGGGGGTTTCATCACCGAACATTACGGCCGGCCTTCGCGCGGGCTGCATGCGCTGCAGATCGAGGTGAACCGGGCGATCTATGTCGACGAGGTGACGCTGGAGAAACGCGACGATTTCGCCGCGGTGGCCGGAGCGGTGACGGCCTTCATGCAGCAGATGGCGGATTACGTCGAAAAGTTCGCCGGCGACCGGGCGCTGGCCGCCGAGTAAGCGTCTTTCTCGATTTTGGCGATATTTGTGTGGCCTTCGTCTTTGCGGCCAAAAAAGAACCGCGCTCGTGAGCGCGGCTAAGTCTAGGGAGGAAACACCCAAGGAGGGTATTTACAGTCAGAAGACTGTACTGAAAAAGCTACTATTGCATTGCACAAATGTCAAGCAATATATTGCGTTGCGATATCTTTGAGCAATTAGACTGAAATTGCCTCTCGCATTTGCATTCCCGTTGCTTTTCGCTATGAAAAGCGCCATTCCCGCCAGCCAAACGGTGTCCTCATGCTTCCTGACCGCTCGTTCTTCAATCGTCTGGCGGAGGCCGCCAAGGCCGAGACACTGCCGCGTTTCCGCTCCGGCCTCGATGTCACCAACAAGCTTTCCTCCGGTTTCGACCCGGTGACGGAAGGCGACCGGGCGGCCGAACTCGCCATCCGGGCGCTGATCGAGGAAAGTTTTCCCGACCACGGCATTCTCGGCGAGGAGCACGGCAATGTCGGGCTCGACCGCGACTATGTCTGGGTGATCGACCCGATCGACGGTACGCGCGCCTTCATCTCAGGCCTGCCTGTCTGGGGCACGCTGATCGGCCTTCAGAAGCAAGGCCGGGCGGTCATGGGCATGATCGAACAGCCCTTTACCGGCGAACGTTATTTCGCCGATCAGAACGGCTCGATCTATATTGGGCCGGAAGGCGAGCGGAGGCTCACGACGCGCCAGTGCGAGGCGCTGTCGAACGCTATTCTATTCACCACCTCGCCGCATCTCTTCGCCGGCGAGGAGATGGAGAAATACCGGGAGATCGAAGGCCAGGTGCGGCTCTTCCGCTACGGCTGCGACTGTTATGCCTATGCGCTGCTTGCCGCCGGCCATATCGATCTGGTCGTCGAAAACGGTCTCAAGCCCTATGACGTCGGCGGCATCATTCCCGTTATCGAAGGCGCGGGCGGCATCATCACTACCTGGGACGGCGGGCGGCCGGAAAACGGCGGCTCGATCATCGCCGCCGGCAGCCGCGCAGTCTACGATCAGGCGATCGCCATCCTGCAGCGCAGCTGATCCACAGTCTTTGAAGCCGCATCCATCTCACGTGCCGAGGGCAGCGACATCCTGGCTTTCTTCGGCATCGCTGCCGGGAATGAAGGCATGGAAGGCGGCGAGTGCGGCGGCGCGGTAGATATCCCGTTCCTGGAAGATCTCATGGCGGGCGCCGTTGATCGGCACCAGCTGGCCAGCGCGGAAGTAACGCGAGAGCCGTTCCTGTGCCGTATAGGGCACGACGCCATCGCGCGTCGGGGCGATGACGATGGTCGGGATGGTGATCGAGAAGAGATGACTGGGCGAGGTGACCCGATCCATGGTGCGGAAGGCTTCGATCAGCCAGCGGGCCGTCGGCGGGCCGAGCGTCAGTTCCGGATGCGCCTTCATCATTGCGACATTGCGCTCGAAACGGGTTTCGTCCGAGGTCAATGGATTGTCGCGGAAATCCGGCTCCTTCAGCTTCGAGGTCAGCGGCACGGAACCGAGGCCGACAGCCGTCAGCGTTCCGGCAAGCCTGCGGATGACGCGAGGCGAGGCTGACTGGCCGGTCAGGCCGATGAAGGGGGCGGACAGGACCATGCGATCGATGCGGGTGGCGAGATAGGGAGCCGCCGACAGTGCGATCAGCCCGCCTGTCGAGTGGCCGAGCAAATAGAAGGGCAGGCGGGTATCCGGCAGCACCACCTTTTCGAGGAAGGCATCGAGATCGCGCTCGTAATCGGCAAAGCGCCTTATATGGCCGTGATTGCGGCGCTTTAGCAGCCGCGACGAACCGCCCTGGCCGCGCAGGTCGAAGGTCGCGACCCAGAGACCTTTGGCCGTGAAGTCGCGGATCGTCTCGAAATATTTTTCGATATATTCGTTGCGGCCGTGGATGATGACGACCGTGCCCTTGGCGACCTGGGCGCCGGAGCGGAAAACGGCGTAACGCAGCCGGTGACCGTCATGGGTTTCGAAGAACCCTTCCGTGCGGTTTTCCGGGGCGGGATTGTCGGGCGTCGAATAGAGAACCTGATCCATGACTTGCCAATGCGCCGCTGCTGACTGCTTCGCACTCAGGGATAGCGCATGGCACCCGGCTTGGAAAGCGGCGGTGTCCGGAAGCGCGCTCCGTGAAAAAGGGCCGGCAGGAGCGTGAGGGCGCTCGCGGCCGGCCCAAGTCAAGGCTGAAGAAGAAGGGACGATGCACTTCAGCCGCCGGGGCCAGTGTCACCCGACATCATCATTTCTAGGCAGGCCTGCCTGAACGCGTTCCGAACCGGCCGTTCATGCGCGGTTCACGGCCGATCGCGGCGATTTCGGAAAGGTCTTGAACTCCTCAAATCCCATCACCATCTCCTTCCTGCGGGTGCCAAAAGGGCCTGCGCAACCGTCCCGGAGCCGCCAAAGATGGGGTTTCAGGGGCATTTATCGCAACACGTCGCTTCCACAGGAGGACATCATGCGTCACGTAGACTTCTCTCCCCTTTATCGTTCGACGGTCGGTTTCGACCGGCTCTTCACCATGCTCGACAGCCTTGCCCAGCCGGAGCAGGCGCAGACCTATCCGCCCTACAATATCGAGCGCACCGGTGAAAACACCTATCGCATCACCATGGCAGTCGCCGGTTTCGACGAGACCGAACTTTCGATCGAAGCCCATGCCAACGTGCTGTCCGTGAAGGGTGAAAAGAACGAGGACACCGCCGAAGGCGGCGAATTCCTCTATCGCGGCATCGCCAAGCGCACCTTCGAGCGCCGCTTCCAGCTTGCCGATCATGTCGA
Organism: Rhizobium sp. R634; assembly: GCF_002211305.1. Taxonomy (GTDB): domain Bacteria; phylum Pseudomonadota; class Alphaproteobacteria; order Rhizobiales; family Rhizobiaceae; genus Rhizobium. The sequence goes on from NZ_LOKW01000002.1 coordinate 178,628, forward strand.
GGTGACCGCCGCTTCGCTGAAGAACGGCCTGCTGCACATCGACCTTCTGCGCAACATTCCCGAGGCTATGAAGCCCCGCAAGATCGCGATTGCCGCAGAACCGGTCGAGGCTCCGAAGGCCATCGAGGCGCAGGTCATCAACGGCTAATCTTTGTCCCTCATGGGAAATGGACGGCGCTCCGATCGGGGCGCCGTTTTTGTTTCGGCTTATGCCGGGCTGGCGGCATCCTCGATCTGCTGTTCCGTCGCGCGGCGGGCCGCTGCGGCGGCGTATTTCTGGGCGATGACGGCACAGGCCATGAGCTGGATCTGATGGAAGAGCATCAGCGGCAGAACGATCGCACCGATCGACTGGCCGGCGAAGATGACGTTCGCCATCGGCACGCCGCTCGCTAGGCTCTTCTTCGAGCCGCAGAAGGTGATGGTGATTTCGTCGGCCTTGTTGAAACCCAGCCTGCGGCTGCCGAACATCGTCAAAAGAACGACGAGCGCCAGGAGCAGGATGTCGGCGAGGATGACGACGGCAATGTCGGCGAGCGAGAAGGTGTGCCACAGCCCCTCGACCACGGCCGTCGAGAAGGCGAGATAGACGACCATCAGGATCGAGCCTCGGTCGACGGGCATCAGGATTTTCTTCTTGGCGCGGATCCAGTCGCCGATCCAGGGCTGCAGGATCTGGCCTACGATGAAAGGGGCGAGCAGCTGCAAGAGGATCTGCTGAAGCGCGTCGAAGGAGAAGCCTCCATGGCCGCCGACGGAAAAGAGCAGGCCGACGAGCAGCGGCGTCAGGAACATGCCGAAAATGTTGGAGGCCGAGGCCGAGCAGATGGCAGCAGGCACATTGCCGCCCGCCATCGAGGTGAAGGCGATCGACGACTGTACCGTCGAGGGCAGCACGCAGAGAAAGAGAATGCCGAGATAAAGCGGCTGCGGCAGGATGCTGTCGGGAATGAAGCCGAGCCCGAGGCCGAGCAGCGGGAAAATGCCGAAGGTCGTCAGCAGGATGACGAGATGCAGGCGCCAGTGCAGCAGGCCAGCAATGACGACGTCGCGCGAGAGGCGGGCGCCATGCAGGAAGAACAGCGCCGCGATGGCAAGGTCGGTGGCGACGCCGAAATACGCCGCAAAGCTGCCGCTCGCCGGAAACAGCGAGGCGAGGATGACGGTGCAGATGAGCAGGATCGTGAACGTATCGGGCAGAAAACGGCGCATGGCGGTCTCGCGGCAATAGATAGCCATTGTTCTATCGCCCATTATGATCCAGGATGCAAGGAATAACAGTTATCGCGAAACTGGATTCCAATGCTCGACCTCTCGCAATTGCGCAGCTTCGTCGCCGTCGAACAGATGGGCAGTTTCACGCTTGCCGCGGAAAGGCTGGGCCTCGGGCAATCGACGGTCAGCCAGCATATCCAGCGGCTGGAAGCGACACTCGGGCGCAAGCTGCTCGCGCGCGATACGCATAGGGTGATGCTGACCGGTGACGGCGAGGCTCTGCTGTCGCATGCGCGCTCCATGCTCTCGATCGAGGGGCAGGTGCAGTCCCTGTTCAAGAGCAACAGCCTGCGCGGCAGCCTGCGGCTCGGCGTGTCGGAAGATTTCGTCACCAGCCAGTTGCCGGCGGTGCTGGAGGATTTCGTTCGTTCGCATCCCTCGGTCGACCTGGAACTGACGGTGGCGCTCTCGGGTGTCCTCTATGAGATGCAGGACAATGGCGAGATCGACCTGGTGCTCGCCAAGCGCCGGCTCGGCGATGCGCGCGGAAAGCTCGTTTACCGCGAGCCGCTCGTCTGGCTGGCGCGCGATCCCGAACATGTTCTCGCGTCCGGCCTCCTGCCGTTGATCGCCTTTCCGCCGCCGAGCGTGACGCGGGCGATCGCGCTGGAGGCGCTCGGGCGAAACGGCGTGGCGTGGCGGATCGTCTGCACCTGCGGCAGTCTCAGCGGATTGACGGCGGCGGCGCGGGCCGGGATGGGTGTGCTGGTGCAGCCGCGCAGCATGGCGCCGTCCGGGCTGAAGGAGATCGCGGCGGGAAGATTGCCGGTGCTGGAGGACGTCGAATTCGTTCTGGTGCCGCGCAAGGGGGCGGACCAGGCGCTGGTCGCCGCACTGTCGGAAGATATTCTGCAAAAAGTGAGACGGCCGAAGTCGGCGTGACGCCTTTCCGGAGAACGATCAGGCAGAGAGGCACTTGAGGAAACCATCCACATCCGCGTCCGTCGTCGCGAAGCTGGTGACGAGCCGGATCAGGGTTTCGCTGCCGGAAACGAGTTCGGGCGTTGCCGCAGGCACCGGCCATTCATAGAATTTCGCGCCTTTTTCCTCGGCTGTTTTCACGGCATTTTTGCTGATGACGGCAAAGACTTCGTTGGAGGCGGTCGGCCAGGCGAGGCGGGCGGCATTGCTGGCGCCGATGCCGGCGCGCAGGCGGTCGGCCATGGCGTTCGAATGGCGGGCGAGATCGAGCCAGAGGCCGTTTTCGAAATAAGCGTCTAACTGGGCGGCGATGAAACGCGACTTCGAAAAGAGCTGGGCCGCACGCTTGCGGATGAAGGGCATTTCCCTTGCCTGATCCGGGTTGAAGAAGACGATCGCTTCCGCGCACCAGCAGCCGTTCTTGGTGCCGCCGAAGGAGAGCATGTCGACGCCGCGTTTCCAGGTCATTTCGGCCGGAGTGGCGCCGAGCGCAATCAGCGCATTGGCGAAGCGGGCGCCGTCCATGTGGAGCGGCAGGTCGCGCTTTCTCGATATGGCGGCGATCTCGCCGATCTCGGGCAGGGAATAGACCGTGCCGATCTCGGTTGCCTGGGTGATGGTCACCGCGCTGGCGCGTCCGTGACGGAGGGCGTCCTCGGGAAAGTTTGCGATCCTCGCGGAAAGCTTGGCCGGATCGATCTTGCCGGCTTCGCCGTCGACGGCGACGAGGCGGGAAGAGCCGGAGAAGAATTCCGGCGCGCCGCATTCATCTTCGATCACATGCGCTTCCGAATGGCAGAAGGTGATGCCGCCGGGGCGCTGGACGCTTGCCAGCGACAGGGAGTTGGCGGCCGTGCCGGTGGCGACGAAGAAAACGGAAACCTCACGTTCGAAAATCTCGCAGAAGCGGGCCTCGATCTTTCGGTCGAGATCGCCGGCGCCATAGGCCGGGGCGAAGCCGGCCGATTCCGCCAGCAGGCGTTCGGCAATGGATCTATGGGCGCCGGCCCAATTATCGGAAGCAAAGAACATGGCAGAGACCGTGGGGAGTGGAATGGATTGGAGGTTTGCGGCGGAGATTACGCCAAAGCTTCAAGGGATCAAGGCTATTGCCCATAATCCATCACCGAAATTGAACTGCGCAATCAATAAATAAAATGAATGAGGTTTTCGTAATTTTATTTCGCCATTGCGACTGATTTGGTAATCTTCCTTCGCAAAATGACGATTTTTGTCGCGGCGCTCTTGCGGAGCCAAATGCTTTCTGGCATAGAACGGATGAATTAGGACAGTGTTGCTGTCCTATTTTGGCCTTTGCGGCCGAAGAGGCGCCGAAAGCCCTGGAACAAGCGGGCTTTCACGTTATAGTTCTTCCGAGCGCCAAGCCCCACGATGGGCGGCGCGCGGAGGCGAATGGCAGGCGCGGAACGCGACGGTTTGCTTTCCTTTGAAGCAGATGTCTGCGGCGATCTTCACAATGCAACAGCGCTGTCATGCGCCGAACCTATTTTCAGGTTGCGGCGCGGGACGAAAAGCCGCCCGCGGCACCGTGGGCTTCGACAGGAGGAAAGATGATGACGAAGACGCCATCCATGGAATTTGACCGGTTTGCTGCTGCCGAGGCGCGCGCGACGGCCAATATGTCCAAATCCGCCTCCGGCCTGCCGAAGAAACAGGGGCTTTACGATCCTTCCAACGAACATGATGCCTGCGGCGTCGGCTTCGTCGCGCATATGAAGGGTGAGAAGTCGCACCAGATCGTCAAGGACGGCCTCTTCATTCTCGAGAACCTGACGCATCGCGGCGCCGTCGGCGCCGATCCGCTGATGGGCGACGGCGCAGGCATCCTGGTGCAGATCCCGGACCAGTTCTTCCGCGAGGAAATGGCCGCGCAGGGCATCACCCTGCCGCCGGCCGGCGAATATGGCGTCGGCCATATCTTCATGCCGCGCGACGAAAAGCAGATCGAGCACTTCAAGAAGGTGATCAAGGACGTCATCGTCGAGGAGGGCCAGGTCTTCATCGGCTTCCGCGACGTGCCTGTCGACAATTCCTCGCTCTCCAAGGCGCCTGACATCGCCGCGACCGAGCCGCATCACGTGCAGGTCTTCATCGGCGCCGGTGAGGATGCCGAAAACAACGAGGAGTTCGAGCGCCGGCTGTTCACGCTGCGCAAGGTCATCTCCAACCGCATCTATGATGAGTTCGACGGCGAGGAGAGCAATTTCTATCCGGTCTCGCTGTCGTCGGCGACCGTGGTCTACAAGGGCATGTTCCTGGCCTATCAGGTCGGCGCCTATTATAAGGACTTGTCCGACCCGCGTTTCGAAAGCGCGGTGGCACTCGTGCACCAGCGCTTTTCGACCAACACCTTCCCGTCGTGGAAGCTCGCGCACCCCTATCGCATGGTCGCCCATAACGGCGAGATCAACACGCTGCGCGGCAACGTCAACTGGATGGCGGCGCGCCAGGCATCGGTTTCTTCGCCGCTGTTCGGAGAGGACATTTCCAAGCTCTGGCCGATTTCCTACGAGGGCCAGTCGGACACGGCCTGCTTCGACAATGCGCTGGAATTCCTGGTGCGCGGCGGCTATTCGCTGGCGCATGCGGTGATGATGCTGATCCCGGAAGCCTGGGCCGGCAACCAGTCGATGGCGGCCGAACGCAAGGCTTTCTACGAATATCACGCGGCATTGATGGAGCCGTGGGACGGACCGGCTGCCGTTGCCTTCACCGACGGCAAGCAGATCGGCGCGACGCTCGACCGCAACGGCCTGCGGCCGGCGCGTTACCTCGTGACCGATGACGACCGCGTCATCATGGCATCCGAGGCCGGCGTCCTGCCGGTTCCGGAAGAGAAGATCATCCAGAAGTGGCGCCTGCAGCCGGGCAAGATGCTGCTGATCGACATGGAAGAAGGCCGCATCATCTCCGATGACGAGGTCAAGTCGAAACTCGCGACGGCGCATCCCTACCGCAGCTGGCTCGACCGCACCCAGCTCATCCTCGAAGAGCTGAAGCCGGTGGAGCCCCGGGCGCTGCGTCGCGACGTGTCGCTGCTCGACCGTCAGCAGGCCTTCGGCTACACGACCGAGGATACCCGCATCCTGATGTCGCCGATGGCGACGACGGGGCAGGAAGCGATCGGCTCGATGGGCACGGATACGCCGATCTCGGCGATGTCGGAAAAGCCGAAGCTGCTCTATACCTATTTCAAGCAGAACTTCGCGCAGGTGACGAACCCGCCGATCGATCCGATCCGCGAAGAGCTCGTCATGAGCCTCGTCTCCTTCATCGGCCCGCGCCCGAACATTCTCGACCACGAGGGCATGGCAAACGCCAAGCGCCTCGAAGTGCGCCAGCCGATCCTGACCAATGGCGATCTCGAAAAGATCCGCTCGATCGGCCATACGGAAGACCGTTTCGACACCAAGACGCTCGATTTCACCTATGACATCGAGCGCGGTGCGGCCGGCATGCCCGAAATGCTGGACCGGCTCTGCGAACGCGCGGAGGCGGCCGTCAAGGGCGGCTACAACATCATCGTGCTCTCCGACCGCCAGATCGGCCCCGACAGAATCGCCATTCCGGCGCTGTTGGCGACGGCTGCCGTGCACCATCACCTGATCCGCAAGGGGCTTCGCACCTCCGTCGGTCTCGTCGTCGAGACCGGGGAGCCGCGCGAAGTGCATCATTTCTGCCTGCTCGCCGGCTACGGCGCCGAGGCGATCAACCCTTATCTCGCTTTCGACACGCTGCTCGACATGCATGCCAAGGGCGAATTCCCGAAGGAAGTCGATGCCTCGGAAATCGTCTACCGCTACATCAAGGCGGTCGGCAAAGGCATCCTCAAGGTGATGTCGAAGATGGGCATCTCGACCTACCAGTCCTATTGCGGCGCGCAGATCTTCGATGCGATCGGCCTGTCGTCTGAGCTGGTCGACAAGTATTTCTTCGGAACCGCGACGATGATCGAAGGCATCGGCCTCGAAGCGATCGCCGAGGAGACCGTTGCCCGCCACACCGCGGCCTTCGGCAAGGATCCGCTGCTGGCGACAACGCTCGATATCGGCGGCGAATATGCCTACCGCATGCGCGGCGAAAGCCATGCCTGGACCCCGGATGCGGTTGCCGCCCTTCAGCATGCCGTGCGCGGCAATGCCGAGGATCGCTACCGCGAATTCTCGGAAATGGTGAACAATTCGGCGCTGCGGATGAACACGATCCGCGGGCTCTTCAACATCAAGAGCGCCGAGGCGCTCGGACGCAAGCCGGTATCGATCGACGAGGTCGAGCCGGCCGCCGATATCGTCAAGCGTTTCTCGACCGGGGCGATGTCCTTCGGCTCGATCTCCAGGGAGGCGCATACGACGCTGGCGATCGCCATGAACCGGATCGGCGGCAAGTCGAACACAGGCGAAGGCGGCGAGGAATCCGACCGCTACATGCCGCTCTCGGATGGTTCGATGAACCCGGAACGTTCGGCGATCAAGCAGATCGCTTCGGGCCGCTTCGGCGTCACGACCGAATATCTGGTCAATGCCGACGTGCTGCAGATCAAGGTCGCGCAGGGCGCCAAGCCCGGCGAAGGCGGCCAGTTGCCGGGTCACAAGGTCGACGCCACCGTTGCCAAGACCCGCCACTCGACCCCGGGCGTCGGCCTGATCTCGCCGCCGCCGCACCACGACATCTATTCGATCGAGGATCTGGCGCAGCTGATCTACGATCTGAAGAACGTCAACCCGACTTCCGACGTTTCGGTCAAGCTCGTCTCCGAAGTCGGCGTCGGCACCGTCGCCGCCGGTGTCGCCAAGGCGCGCGCCGACCATATCACGGTCGCGGGCTTCGATGGCGGGACGGGCGCGTCTCCGCTGACCTCGCTCAAGCATGCCGGCAGCCCTTGGGAGATCGGCCTTGCCGAGACCCAGCAAACGCTGGTGCTGAACGGCTTGCGTTCGCGCATCGCGCTGCAGGTGGACGGCGGCCTGAAGACCGGCCGCGATGTCATCATCGGAGCGCTGCTCGGCGCAGACGAGTTCGGCTTCGCCACCGCGCCGCTGATTGCGGCTGGCTGCATCATGATGCGCAAGTGCCATCTCAACACCTGTCCGGTCGGCGTGGCGACGCAGGATCCGGTGCTGCGCAAGCGCTTCAAGGGCACGCCGGAGCACGTCATCAACTACTTCTTCTTCGTTGCCAACGAAGTGCGCGAAATCCTCGCCTCGCTCGGCTTCACCCGGCTCGATGACATCATCGGCGCTTCGGAGTTGCTGGAGAAGGACGAGATGCTGGCGCACTGGAAGGCGAAGGGTCTCGACTTCAGCCGTATCTTCCACAAGATCGACGCTCCCAAGGAGGAGACCTTCTGGACGAGCCGGCAACAGCATCCGATCGACGATATTCTCGACCGGGCGCTGATCGAACAGGCGCAGCCGGCGCTGACGGACAAGACGCCCGTCGCCTTCGAGGTCGGCATCAAGAACGTCGACCGGTCGGCGGGCGCGATGCTGTCCGGCGAAGTCGCCAAGCGCTTCCGCCATCGCGGGCTGAAGGAAGACACGATAAATGTGACGCTTCGCGGCACGGCGGGACAGAGCTTCGGCGCCTTCCTGGCGCGCGGCGTCACCTTCAACCTGATCGGCGACGGCAACGACTATGTCGGCAAGGGGCTTTCGGGCGGCAAGATCATCATCCGGCCGCCGGAGAATTCCCGGATCGTCGCCGAGAACTCGATCATCGTCGGCAACACCGTGCTTTACGGCGCGACCGAGGGCGAATGCTATTTCCGCGGTGTGGCGGGCGAACGTTTCGCCGTCCGCAACTCGGGTGCGATCGCTATTGTGGAAGGCGTCGGCGATCATGGCTGCGAATATATGACCGGCGGTGTCGTCGTCGTGCTCGGCGCCACGGGCCGCAACTTCGCGGCCGGCATGTCCGGCGGTGTCGCTTACGTGCTCGATGAAACCGGCGATTTCGCCAGCCGCTGCAACATGGCGATGGTCGAGCTGGAGCCGGTGCCGGAAGAGGACGACATGCTGGAGAAGCTGCACCATCATGGCGGCGATCTCATGCACAAGGGACGCGTCGACGTCTCGGGTGACATGACACGCCACGACGAGGAGCGCCTTTATCAGCTGATCTCCAACCATCTGCACTATACGGGCTCATCCCGCGCCCAGCAGATCCTCGACAACTGGGCCGACTACCGTCCGAAGTTCCGCAAGGTGATGCCGGTCGAATATCGTCGGGCGCTCGAGGAAATGGAACGCAGCCGGATGGGCATCGCCGCAGAGTGATTTGCGCCGGATATCGGCCGCCTGCCGAACGCAGATGGCCGATGTCGGAAACGTCTCGATGACCCGTGACGATCATGCCGGCGAAAGGCCGTCCAGATCGCGCGGATGTTTCAGGGGATATGTTCCAATGACGGTCAAGAGAAGCAACCCGCCCGGGATACCGGGACTGACGACAGACAACTGGCCCCGAGTGAGGCGGTCATGAGGGTAAGGGACGAAGAAATGGGTAAGGTAACAGGATTTCTGGAAATCGACCGGCAGGTGGCGAAGTACCAGCCGGCGTCGGATCGCATCCGTCATTTCCGCGAGTTCACGATCCCGATGTCGGACCCGGAAGTGCAGAAACAGGCGGCGCGCTGCATGGACTGTGGCATCCCCTATTGTCACGGCCCGACCGGCTGCCCGGTGCATAACCAGATTCCTGACTGGAACGACCTCGTTTACAACAACAATTGGGAAGCGGCGATCCAGAACCTGCATTCGACCAACAACTTCCCGGAGTTCACCGGCCGTGTCTGCCCCGCGCCTTGCGAGGAAGCCTGTACGCTGAATCTCGAGGATGCGCCGGTCGCGATCAAGACCGTCGAACAGGCGATTGCCGACAAGGCGTATGAGCTCGGTTTCATCCGGCCGCAGCCGGCCACCGTCCATACCGGCAAGAAGGTCGCGGTGATCGGCTCCGGCCCGGCCGGCATGGCGGCTGCCCAGCAGCTCGGCCGCGCCGGCCACGAGGTGCATGTCTACGAGCGCGAGACGAAGCCCGGCGGCCTGCTGCGTTACGGCATTCCCGATTTCAAGATGGAGAAGAACTTCATCGACCGCCGCGTCGAGCAGATGAAGGGCGAGGGCGTCACCTTCCATTGCGGCGTCAATGTCGGCGTCGACGTCAAGGTCGAGCAGTTGCTCGCCGACCATGACGCCGTTCTCTACTGCGGCGGCTCCGAGACGCCGCGCGAGGCGGGCATTCCGGGCATTGACCTTGCCGGCGTGCATGATGCGATGCCCTATCTCGTGCAGCAGAACCGCCGCGTCGGGCGTGAAAACATCGACAGCGTCGGCTGGCCGTCGGATCCGATCCTTGCCGGCGCCAAGCATGTCGTCGTCGTCGGTGGCGGCGACACGGCTTCGGACTGCGTCGGCACGGCGTTCCGCCAGGGCGCCGTCAAGGTCACCCAGCTCGACATTCGGCCGCAGCCGCCGGAGAAGGAAGACAAGCTTGCCGTCTGGCCCTTCTGGGCGACGAAGATGCGTACCTCCTCCTCGCAGGCCGAGGGCGCCGTGCGCGAATTCCAGGTGGCGACGCTTGAATTCGTCGGCGAAGACGGCGTGCTGACCGGCGTCAAATGCTGCGAGGTCGACGAGCGGCGCCGCCCGGTCGCGGGCACGGAATTCGTCATTCGTGCCGATCTCGCTTTCATCGCCATCGGTTTCCGCGGCCCGTTTACGACAAGCGTGCTGAAGGAGCTCGAAGGCAAGCTGACGCTCAACACCGACAGGCGCGGCTCGACCAACGTCGTCGCCAACGATCGCGACTACAAGACCTCGGTCGACAAGTTCTGGACGGCGGGCGACGTGCGCCGCGGCCAGTCGCTGGTGGTCTGGGCGATCCGCGAAGGCCGTCAGGCCGCTCGCGCCATCGACGAGGCCTTGATGGGCTCGACCGTGCTGCCGCACTGACAGCCGGCTCACACGGGCTTAGGACGACACGACTCCGCCTTCACCGGCGGAGTTTTTTTATGGAGTGTTGCATCCGACCCAGGTCTTTATTGCCGGTGCGACCGCTTGACGCGCCGGTCTTCCGCGCAAGCCTCGAGCAATGCCGGGGCGTGAAGTTTGCGCCGGACGCGGGCTCCGGAAGAGCCAGCGGCGACCGGAGCGGAGGTGCCCCGCCGTTTCGGCCAAGGCATTTCACCATCGGCCGCGGCTCTGGGGATATTGACCGCCGTGAACGATCGACAAGGATTTTTCAAATGGTTTCCGCAGTTGACAGCACACGGCTGGTTTCGGCCCAATATGCCCTGAAGAACCTCCGCAATTCCGACGACGGCGAGCAGGATGCGCAAAGTTCGTCGGCGGCCAGTATCCTGAGCAGCTACGGGCTCGATTCGAGCTCCGCATCGCTTCTTTCCAACCAGGCCCTGTCAGGGCTGCTCGACACGCTTTCATCCCAGAGCGACACGACCGAAGAGACCGGTGCGACGGGTGAGAGCGCCGATATCACCAGCGCCTCCTTCATGTCGATGCTGAAGCAGCAGCTGCAGGATGCGGCTGCGGCCGAAGGCGAGAGCGGCAAGGCTCACGATATGCTGGCGGCGCTGGAGGCCGGCACGCTCGCCATCTCCGATCCGACGCAGGGCGTGTCGGTCGCCGCCTGGGACGTCGACGATCCCGAGGAGGCGGATACCGAAAGCAAGGCCGGCGAGGCGATCGACGTCAGTGGCTGGAGCGACTTCCTCAATGCACATCTGGAGCGTGGCTCAGACGGCGCCTTCGTTAAGGAAAACGGCAGCTATGTCGACCAGACGAATGGCGGCAATGCCTTCTTCGGCCTGATCGGTTCGAACTACTATTATCTGAACTGGCCGCAGGCGGCTGCGAAGTGAAGGGAATGAAGGCTATCATCAGAGCATGATGTCGTCCGAAAACCGCAGACGCTTTTCGGCATCATGCTCGCACCGCTTTCTCATTTTACCGAGACTTCGGCCGGCGTCTTGGCCGCCGGCATCCGGTAATCATCGACACGTCCGACGGGCGCCGGCGTCATCTCGCCCTGCTCGACGAGAAGATCGCGCGGCGATTTCGTCAGCGTCACGGGCGGCGGCCTTGCCCCGAGAAGCTCGGTGCCGCCGTCGAGATTGGGGTCGGAGAGGCTGATCGGCACGGTGTGCTCGACCGGATTGGTGGGAAGGCCGAGACCCGGCATGGCGCTTTCGTCCAGCCGCACCAGATCCGGGCTTGCCTGGGTGCCGAGAATGCGGCGGGCAGGCTTTTCCACATAGAAAGCAATCTTGCGGCGGCCGGCCTGCGTGAGGTTGATGCCGTCGGAGGTGCGCAGGCGCACCTGCTGGCCGTTCACATCCGAACCGGTGACGATGAAGTTGCCGTTTTCGTCGACGAAGCCATCCCAGATATCGACGAATTCGCCGCCGATGCTCTCCACCTGGTTGCGGTAGAGCTGGTTCATCTGGACGGCATCGGCCGTCATCTGATCGGATTCGAAGGCGGGAAGCCCGACCCAAAGCAAGGGGATCTTGCGTTCGGTGACTTCCTTGCCGAAGGAAAGGACGCGGCGGCGATATTCGGTGAACCAGCCGTCGGTGCGGAATTTTTCCTTGGCGGTGTCGGTCACCATCTGCTGACGATCGTTGGCGCCGATCATGACGACGACCATTGCCGGCTTCAGCTCGTCGATCATCTTCGGCAGCTGTTCCGGCCAGTCGTAATAATCGTCGCGGACGAGACCGGAGGAGACGTTGCCGCGGGCTTCGACGATGACGCCGGGCGAGGTCTCGAAGGCAGCGGTGAGACCGTCACCAAGGCCGCTGGCAAGGAAATCGCCGACGATCAAGATCTTCTTGGCGTCGCCGAGCTTCTGAACGACAGGTTCCTCCTGCACTGGCGGCCGCACAGGCGGCGCGGTGCGGGTATTAACCACGGCTTTCTGCGCCGGCGGGCGCTTGCGCTGCTGGCGTTTCGGCTGCGGGACATCGGGAGCCTGCGGACCTTCGTCGAGATAGCGTCGGCCGAGGAAGAAATCAAGGATCGACCGGCGCTGGTAGCGCTGCTCCTGAGCTTCTGCGACATGCACCGGCGCAAACGCACCGAGGCAGAGCGACGCCGCCGTCAGGGCGAGCGTGAGCCAGCGGATTTTACGGGTCCGGTCGGTTTTCTTCATCATGGGCAGTTCCGCATCTGCCGGCATCTTGCACGCAGGGCAGGCCAGCGTCCACTCCCGCTATTTATTTAGGTCACGGTTCCGCCGCTTCTAGCGGCGGAGTGCGTTCAGAAGAGGCAGCGAGGGCTCGCCGTCCGGCTGCATGCCGATCCGCTCCTGCACCGCTGATATCGCCGCTTTCGAACCAGAGCCGAAATTGCCGTCGACTTCGCCATTGTAATAGCCGAGCGTCTTCAGGCGGGTCTGCAGCTCGAATTTTTCGGTGATGTCGAGGGCGCCATCCGGGCGCGGCCAGCGCTGCTGCATGCCGCCGTATCCGGCGATCTGATCGGCCAGCAGGCCAACGGCGAGCGCGTAGCTGTCCGACGCATTGTAATTCTTGATGGTGAAGAAATTGGCCGTCATCAGGAAGCCCGGGCCACCCGGCCCGGCCGGCATCTTCAGCACGGCCTTGGTGCCGCCTTCGCGGAAGGCCTTGCCGTTCGGACGCTTCAGGCCGAGCTCCGCCCATTGGGCGAGCGTATGGGTTTTGCCGGACTGCTTGGCTGCGGCTGCGGGAACGACGACCTCGTAGCCCCAGGTCTTGCCGGTATCCCAGCCGTTCTTCATCAAGAGGTTGGCCGAGGTCGCCAGCGCGTCGGGCACCGAATTCCAGATGTCGCGATGACCGTTGCCGTCGGCATCGACGGCATAAAGCAGGTAGCTCGTCGGGATGAACTGGGTGTGGCCCATGGCGCCCGCCCAGGAGCCGGTCATCTCACGCGCCGGCACATCGCCGCTCTGCAGGATCTTCAGCGCGGCGACCAGCTGCTTCTTGGCGAATTTGGCGCGGCGCGGATCGGCATAGGCGAGCGTTGCCAGGGCGCGCGGCACGTAATGCAGCCGGTCGTCCTTGTCGAGGATCGCGCCGTAGTTCGATTCCATCGACCAGATGGCGAGCAGAATGCTCTTGTCGACGCCGAAGCGCTGCTGGATCGCATTGAGGGTGCGCGCATGCTTGGCGGCCATCTCGCGGCCGATCTTGACGGTATAGGGATTGACGCGGGAATCGACGTAGTCCCAGATCTTCGAAGTGAATTCCGGCTGATAGGCAGCCTTTTCGAGCACGGTGGGATCGGGCTCGGTGACCCCAGAAAAGGCCTTTTGATAGGTTGCCTTACTGATGCCACTCTGAGCGGCTGTTTGGTAAAAATCCGCGATCCATTTCTGGAACCGGGAATCAGCTTTCGCGTTGTCGGGGACCAGCCCAACCTGGGCGGCGACAATAAGAGCGAGAGCAAGACCACGAAGGGAGTTTTTGTGATTCTGGGTCATCGACAGTCGTATCCCACATCTTCAGTTTCAGGCGCAGCAGGGCGTCATGTCCGCCCAGACCCGAGACTACAGGAACGGAGTCAACAAAATCTTTACCATGACCGTCCGCTGAGGTCACCAGTTGCAAAACAGTTGCAATTCTATACTAGTCAGACGTGAACGGCTTTATTTACAAGGCGATTTAGTCAAAGCAGGAGGCCTGTGTGGCGCATCAGAATAAAGTTCGTAAAGCAGTTTTTCCGGTAGCAGGCTTGGGGACGCGGTTCCTGCCGGCAACGAAGGCTGTTCCGAAGGAAATGTTGACCGTCGTCGACAAGCCGATCATTCAATATGTCGTCGATGAGGCGATCGAGGCCGGCATCGAGCATCTGGTTTTCGTCACCGGGCGCAACAAGCACGTCATCGAAGATTATTTCGACATTCATTTCGAGCTCGAGCAGACGCTCAAGGAGCGCGCTAAGAAGGCGGAAATCACCCTCCTGCAGCAACAGCTTCCCAAGGCAGGCACGGTGAGCTTTACCCGTCAGCAGGAGCCGCTCGGCCTCGGCCACGCCGTATGGTGCGCGCGCGAAATCGTCGGCGACGAGCCCTTCGCGCTGCTGTTGCCCGATATGATCATGAAGGGCGAAAAGGGCTGCATGAAGGGCATGATCGACCTTTACGGCCAGAGCGGCGGCAATATCATCGCCGTCGAGGAATGCGCACCCGATCAGGCACATAAATACGGCATCGTCGGCGTCGGCGAAGCGATCGGCGACGGCTTCCGCATCACCGGCATGGTGGAGAAGCCTGCCAAGGGAACGGCGCCTTCCAACTTCTTTATCAACGGCCGCTACATCCTGCAGCCGGAGATCTTCAAGATCCTCGAAACCCAGGAGCGCGGCGCCGGCAACGAGATCCAGCTCACCGACGGCATGCTGAAGCTCTTGAAGGAACAGGACTTCGCCGGTTACCACTTCCGCGGCACGACCTATGACTGCGGCGCCAAGGATGGCTTCATCCTGGCAAACGTCGCCTACGCCCTCGAACGCGCCGATATCCGCCCGACCGTCGAAGGCGGCTTCAAGGCATTGCTGGCCGGCCTGAAGTAAGCTTTCCGCCAAATTATTCAGTGACAGAGCGCCGCGCATCCTACCAGATGTGCGGCGCTTAGCGTTTTAGCTTGAGGCCGACGCCGGCCCGCCATTGCTGGGAATCGTCGCCTTCCTTGCGGGTGGTCAGCTCGTAGCCCAGCGTGCTGGTGAGATCGAGGTAGCGGTTGATGTTCCAGGTCAGGCCGGTCGCCGCGGTGTAGACGAGTTCGTCGTTGATGCTGCTGTCGGTGGGATAGTCGCGCCATATGACGCCGCCGATCATCGTGCCGACCAGATTGTCGCGCAGCTGATGGGTGACAGTCGTCGTTAGCGCGTGCGAGACGTAGCCGCTCTCGCCCGGCGTGGTCGTCGGCTGGATGCTCGTCTGCAGGTCGAGATTGACATCGGTGCCGCGGATCGGCGACCAGAGCAGGCTCGCATCGAGCGTAGCGGTGTCGATCGAAGACAGCCGGCTGTCTTCGAAGTCCGCTCTCTCGTAGCCGATGCCGACCTCACCCTTCAGCTTTTCGCCGAGATCGACCTCGATGCCGGCCTTGGCGCCGTAGCTATGGCCCGAACGCTCGTAACCGGCGGAATCGCGCGTTTCGTCATAGAGAGTCCGGCCGATCGTGGCCTCGATGAAGGGAATGAGCGCAGGCGACAACTCATAACCGACGCGGCCGCGCAAGGTGCCCGTGGTCTGGTTGCGGTCGCTCAAGGTCACGGTCGTGCCGTTTGCCAGCGTGGCGTCGGAATAGATCGAGCGGGTGAGCGCCAGCGCCGTCGTGCCGCGCAGGATGCCGAAATCGCGCTGGACGGAGGCGCCGGCAGTGAACTCCTGCACGTCCGACTGCTGCGTGGCATCGGCGATGGCGTCGGGATCGTCGGTATCTTCCCGGTAGAAATTGTAACCCGCGGTGAGGTGCGCGACCGTATCGTCGGGAAGATCCAGCCGGAGGTCGCCGTTGACCTTGAAGGAGGGCTGTTCCTCGCCTTCGCCGCTGATATTCTGCTGCCAGGCGCCTTCCGAGGTGACGGTCAGCTGATGCCGGCCCCAGTCGGAGGTGAGCGTCGCGGCCGCATCGGTTTCGAGGAAAGCGCGCTGTTGGCGGGTGTTGCCGTCCTTGGTGGTCTCGGTGTTGATGCTCTGTGTCACGGTCGGGCGGAGCACGAAAGTGCCGATCGGGATGCCCGGCGTTTCCGCAGTCGAGGCGCTTTCGGCGGCCTTGCGGCGCGGCAGCGTTTCGTCGATCCCTGGTTCGCGGGTGTTCAGCCGGCGTATGTCATCATCGAGGATGGAGCCGGTGATATCGTCGCCGGATTGCGCATCCGATATGGCGGGCCTTTGCTGGGCTTCATCCGCATTTCCAGCCGCCCCGGCTGCCGCTGGAGCAGCGGAAACGTCGGTTTCGTCATCGAAACCGACGGCGGCATTCGTGGTGCTGCCCTGGGCGGCGGAGCGGCTGTCTGCGGTGTTTGCCTGAACTTGCGTAGCCGACTGCGCGAAGGCCGCCGTCTGGCCGAGAAGCAGGCTGCCGAACGCAGTCAAGCAGACGACACGGCTCATGGCGCGGAGCGGCGTCACACTGCTCGTCTGTTTTGGCTGGCCCATGCAATTCGCGCCTGACATGCTTTCGGTTCTTACCCAAAGGTAAAGCCTTGTGGTTAATCATTCGTTGCCGGGGCCAAGCGTTGTTCACAATTCGGAAATATCCCAGGGTGGACTCGGAAAGTGAAAAGGTCTAACGCATCTGCATGAACAGAAGAGCGGTCAAACTCGTCGAAAACAGCGTGCTCGAATCGGCAAAACGCACGATAGAGACCGAAAAACGCGGTCTTGAAGCACTCGAGCAGGCTTTCGACAACGGATTGGCCGGCCCCTTTACGCGGGCCATCGAAGTCATCGGGGACATCTCCGGACGCGTGATCGTCACCGGCGTCGGCAAAAGCGGGCATATCGGCGCGAAGATGGCGGCGACATTTGCTTCGACCGGGACACCCGCCTTCTTCGTGCATGCGGCCGAAGCCAATCACGGCGACCTCGGCATGATCGCGCGCGACGACGTCGTGCTGGCGATTTCCAAGGGCGGCGAGAGCGCCGAGCTCAAGAGCATCATCTCCTTCACGCGGCGCTTCTCCATTCCGCTGATCGCGCTCACCTGCGGCGAGCGCTCTTCGCTTGCGACGGCTGCCGACATCGTGCTTCTGGTGCCGAACGAACAGGAAGCCTGCCCGAACGGTCTGGCGCCGACGACTTCGACGCTGATGCAGCTCGCGCTCGGCGATGCGCTCGCGGTGGCGCTCCTGGAGGCACGCGGCTTTACCGCCACCGATTTCCACGTCTTCCATCCGGGCGGCAAACTCGGCGCGAGCCTCACCCATGTCGCCGATATCATGCATACCGGCGAGCGGCTGCCGCTTGTCGCCAAGGGCACGCCGATGCCGGAGGCGATCACGGTGCTGTCGCGCAAGCATTTCGGCTGCGTCGGCGTGCTCGACGAGGATGGCCGGCTCTGCGGCATCGTCACCGACGGCGACATGTCGCGCAATCTGACCCGCAATCTTGCCGAACTCGCCGTCGACGACGTCATGACGAAGACGCCGAAGACGGTGAAGCCGACGATGCTGGCGACCGCGGCGCTCGCGCTGCTCAACCAGCATCATATCGGCGCGCTGATCGTCATCGATGACGACGGCCGACCGATCGGGCTGGTGCATTTCCACGACCTGCTGCGGATCGGCGTCGCCTGATCAGAATTGTTGGGTCAGATCGGCTCGACCCTGAGGTCGCGGCCGTTGCTCGAGACCACCTTGACCTGCGTTCCCACGGGAAGGTCGGGTCCCATCACCTGCCATAGCGTATCGTCGAGACGGATGCGGCCGCGGCCCTCGCGGATCGGTTCCTGCAATGTCGCCGTCCGGCCGACGAGGCTCGCGCCGCGCTGATTGAGGAAGGGCTCGTCGGTGGCGGCATGGCGCAGCACCAGCCGCCGGCCGGCAAAGGTCGTGGCGACGGCCAGCAGCGCAAAAAGGATTGCCTGCAGCTCCCAGACCCAGAAGGCGCTGTCCCAGAAAAGCAGCGACAGCGCGCCGACGATCAGGGCGGCAAGGCCGATCCAGACCAGGAAGAAGCCGGGCACCATCATCTCGGCGGCAAGCAGCACGAGGCCTGCCACCCACCAGCTCCAGGGCCCGAGTTCGGCGACGATCTTCGCCAGCATGGCTTAGCGCTCCGGATCCGGGTTGAAGGGATTGGGGCTCGGCGGATTGATCGGCGGCGTCGAGCGGACCGGTGCGGGGCGCGGACGCGGCGGCAGCGGCGTTGCCGGGTTGTTGCCGGCATCACCAAAGACTTCACGGGCAATGGCGCCGATGCCGCCGAGCGAACTCAGGATGGAAGAGGCTTCCATCGGCATCAGCACGATCTTGGAATTGGGTGCCGAACCGATCGAGGTGAGCGCCTCGGTGTATTTCTGCGCGACGAAATAGTTGATCGCCTGGACGTCGCCGGCGGCAATCGCTTCGGAGACCATTCTCGTCGCCTTGGCTTCTGCCTCGGCCAGGCGCTCGCGGGCTTCGGCATTGCGGAAGGCGGCTTCGCGCTGGCCTTCGGCCTGCAGGATGGCGGATTGCTTGGCGCCCTCGGCCCTGAGGATCTGCGCATTGCGCGAACCTTCGGCTTCCAGCACCTGGGCGCGCTTCTCGCGCTCGGCCTTCATCTGCCGGGCCATGGCGTCGACGAGGTCGCGCGGCGGCTGAATGTCCTTGATTTCGACGCGGGTGACCTTGATGCCCCAGGGCTGCACCGCCTCGTCGACGACGCGCAACAAGCGGTCGTTGATCGCATCACGGTTTGAAAGCAGCTCGTCGAGATCCATGGAGCCCATAACCGAACGAATGTTGGTCATGGTGAGGTTGAGGATGGCGTTTTCGAGGTTGGAGACCTGATAGGCGGACTGGGCGGCGTTCAGCACCTGATAGAAGGCGACGGCATCGGCCGAAACCGAGGCATTGTCCTTGGTGATCACTTCCTGGGTGGGCACGTTCAGCACCTGCTCCATCACGTTCAACCGGGCGCCGACGCGCTCGATGAAGGGGGTGATGAGGTTGAGGCCAGGCTCCAGCGTGCGGGTATAACGCCCGAAGCGTTCGATCGTATAGCGATAGCCCTGCGGCACGGTCTTGATCCCGGCAAAGAGCACCAGGATGACGAAGATGACCAGAACGATCACGACGATGTCGAAGCCGCCGAACAGCATGAAAAATCCTCCCATCGGCGCATGCGCCCGCGCCCCACAACTAATGTGGTGAGTTAGCATGTTCTTTGCGAGGATGAAATCACGGCACGACGAGGCCGGCTTCCAACGGAAAAGGAGGTCTGTTCGGCAGGTCCTTCGGGCGATCGCCGGTTAGGTATCCGACGCTGTTTTTCGAAGAGGAATTCTCAGATCCAGCCCTGCAATTCGCGGCGCACGACCTTTTCCAGCACCTTCATGCCGTCATCGCCGTCGTTGAGGCAGGGGATATGCGTGAACTTGTCGCCGCCGTTCTCATGGAAGGAATGGGCGGCCTGTTCGGCGATCTCCTCAAGCGTTTCCAGACAGTCGGAGACGAAGCCGGGATTGATGACGGCGATGCGCTTGACGCCGTTTTGGGCGAGCTTCTCCACGGTCTTATCGGTGTAGGGCTGCAGCCATTCCTCCGGCCCGAAACGGGACTGGAAGGTGACCATGAAATTTCCCTTGGTCAGCCCGAGCCGCTCGCGCAGCAGCCGGCCGGTCTTCTGGCACTGACAGTAGTAAGGGTCGCCCTGCTTGAAATAGGACATCGGAATGCCGTGGAAGGAGGCGAGCAGCATCTCCGGCTTCCAGTCGAGCGTCGAAAGATGCCTTTCGACGGATTGGGCAAGCGCCTCGATATAGGTGTCGTCGTCGTGATAGTCGGGCACGGTGCGCAGCGCCGGCTGCCAGCGCATGGAAAGCAGCTTGTGGAAGGCCTTGTCGTTGACGGTTGCGGTCGTTGCCGCCGCATATTGCGGATAGAGCGGGAAGAGCACGATGCGGTCGCAGCCTTCTTGCTTCAGCGCCTCGATGCGCGAGGCGATCGACGGCGTGCCGTAGCGCATCGCCCAGTCGATCTTGACGTTAGCAAGATCCTTCAGCCGCCCGGCCATCAGTTCCGACTGATTGCGCGTATAGGTGCGCAGATAGCTTTCGTTCTTTTCCTTGTTCCAGATCAGCTCATAAGCCTTGCCGACCTTCTGCGGGCGGGTATTGAGCACGATGCCGAACAGGATCGGGTACCATTTCCAGCGAGACCATTCGATGACGCGGCGATCGGTCAGGAATTCCCTGAGATAGCGGCGCATCGAGCTATAATCGGTCCCGTCGGGCGTGCCGAGATTGACCAGCAGGACACCGACCTTGCCTGATTTGACGGCCGGATGGTCCGCCGGGCGGTGTGAAATATCTGCTGTCATTTTGGCCCCAACGCTCTCTTTTCTGTCTCGTCGGCTCATACGCAGCCGGGAGATCATGGTTCACCCTATAGAAAGAAAAACCGGCCCGGGAAACCCCGGACCGGCCGTTGCAATCGGGACAAATTGTCTTATTTCGCCGGAACTTCGATCTCCTTGCCGACCGTCAGGTGGCGCGGGTTCGGACTGCCGTTCGCCTCCGAGAGCTTCCGCCACAGCGTGCCGTCGCCATAGAAGGTGACGGCAAGATCCCAGAAGGTGTCGCCTGCGGCGATGACGTGGGTGGACGGCGTCGTTGCAGCGGGTGCAGAGGCTGCCGGCGCTGGTTCGGGGGCGGGCGCGGGTGCTGCCGGGGTGGCCGGGGCCGCAGGGGCAGGCTCGGTCGCCGGTGCGGGCGTCGCAGGGGCAGGAGCGGGCTCGGTTGCCGGGGCTGCCGGAGCAGCCGGTTCGGCGGCGGGCGCCTGGGCTACGGTCGCGCCGATTTCGGTGACGCGGCCGTCGGTATAGGGTTTGTAAGGTGAGTGCGCGGCCAGATATCCGGCGGTCACGTCGGCGAGATCCGGGCCGAAATCATAGGCGTTCTTGCCTTCCTTGAAGATCGAATAGCCATCGCCGCCGGCCCGCATGAAATTGTTGGTGGCGATTTTGTAGGTCTTGGCCTGGTCGATCGGAGCGAAGTTGTCGCCCTCCTTCACCTGGACATCGCTGACGCGGCTGCCGACAGGCTTAGACTGGTCGAAGGAGAATTTCAGACCGGCGACCTGCGGGAAGCGCCCGGCGCCCTGGTCGATCTGGCTGACACCATTTTCGAGCGCCTTGACGACATCGGCGCCGGTCGTCTCGAAGGTGGCGAGTGTGTTCTGGAACGGCAGGACGGTGATGACCTCGCCCTGGGTGACGTCGCCGCCGTCGATCGAAGCGCGCAGGCCGCCACCGTTCTGGAAGGCAATGGTGATGCCCTGGTTCCTGGTGCGGTCAAGCATGGCGTCGGCCACCAGATTGCCCATCGAGCATTCTTTGACTCTGCAGACCTTGCGGTCGCCCTCGATCGGGCCTTCGGAGGAGCCGATGATTTTCTTGCGCAGTTCCTCGATCGGCTTTGCCAGTTCGGCGACGCGGGTGACGACGGCCGGATCGGGCGTGAAGGAGGAATCGATCAGGATCGGGTCGCCCTTGGCATCCTTGACGACGCCGTTATCGTCGAAATTGACCACGAGATCGCCGAGATATTTGCTGTAGGAGGCGGCCTGGACGACCGGCACCTTGTAGCCGCCGGGATTGTCGACCATCGTCGGATAGGGGCCTTCGGCCTTCGCGTCGGTGTTCGAGAGCAGGCTGTGCGAATGGCCGCCGACGACGACATCGACGTCGGGAATCTTGGCGATCACGGCGAGATCGCGGGGGTAGCCGACATGGGTCAGCGCGATGATCTTGTTGACGCCCTGACCTTTCAGATCCTGGACGGCTGATGTGATAGTCTGAACGTCATCTTCGATGGTGACGTTCGGGCCGGGCGAGGACAGTTCCGGCGTATCGTTGGTGACGGCGCCGACGATGCCGATCTTTTGGCCGCCGACATCGAGCACCAGCGACGGCTTGATGCGGTCGCCGAGCTTGGAAGCGGCGGCCGCCTTGACGTTTGCCGTCACGACAGGGAATTGCACCTTGTCGAGAAAGGTCGCGAGCCCGTCCTCGCTGTCGTCGAATTCATGGTTGCCGACGGTCATCGCGTCGAACTTCATCATGTTCAGGAATTCGGCTTCGGCCGCGCCCTTATAGGTCGTGTAGAAGAGCGAACCCTGGAAGTTGTCGCCGGCATTCAGGAGAAGGACATTCTTGCCCGACAGTGCCTGACGGCGCTGGTCGATCGCGGTCTTCAGGCGGGCAGCGCCGCCGAAGCATTCCTTCTTGCCTTCCTCCTCGGCCGAGCAGGTGGAGTCGAACTTGTTGATCGATTCGATGCGTGAATGGAAATCGTTGATGTGAAGAATATTGAGTTCGTAATCCGCAAAGGCGGCACCCGCGCTCAGCGTCAGCATGGACGCGGTCAAAAGACCGAAGCTGAAAGACTTCGTCATCCCTGTTCTCCTGATTGAGGCGGGAGATCCCCCGATCCCCGCCGATCCCTTCCATGGTCCGCCGAGGCAATTCCCGGCACGCGGATGTTCTACCAGACGGTGCACGACCGCAAGGAAAAGCTGGGCCTGACGGGACGCTTTCCAAGGGGGAAGGAACAAAAAAGCCGGATTGGCTCATCCCGGGAAAGCCGGATCGGCTTATCCCAGGCATTCGCCGTCAGCGGCGTTCCGGTAGAGCTCGCGTGCCGCTTCGGCGATGTTGGGAAGAGTGGCGAGCGCAACGATCAGCCAGAACACGGCGACGACCCGGTGAAAGCGCCGGCCGGCCCGATAAGCAAGGAATGCGCCTGCGCCATAGATCAGAACGGCCGGCACGGCCAACATCAGAACCTGCAGCGGTCCGTCGCAATCGGGAGCCGCGATGCCTTGGGCACGATAGACGTTGGCCGGCAGAACAACCGCAATTGCCGCAAGCGGCATTGCAAGCAGCAGGATGAGGTAGCCGGCGAAGGCCCGCATGGTTCTATCCCCGCAAGCCCCGTCGCCATATGCCCTTATCAGCCGCGGCGGGAAAGCGTGAACTGGGCGCCGGAATCAGAGGTGCAATTGAGCTGGCTCGGATTGACGAGGGCGCAATTGACCTTGGACTGGGTGTTGCGCACCAGCGAGGTCATATTGATCTCGACCAGCGTCGGCGAGGTGTTGACATAGGTGCCGGAGGCGAGAAGCTGGTTGCTGTCGGTGGTGCGGGTGGTGAACGTGCCCCCCTGGAAAGTGGAGACGATGCCGTTCGGATCGCTCCAGCTGCCTTCGACGCCGGTGGGTGCGGGCGTGTTTGCAACCGGCAGGGGGCGCGGTCCCGATGAAACGCAGGCGGCAAGCGCGGCTGCTGCACCGACAAGAACGAGACCAGTTTTGATTTTCATAAGGCTTCTCCCGGCGATTCGGCGCGGGCGGAACCCGCTGCAGTTCGGGCAAAACATGGCGTGCACCGGTGAGGATGGCAAGTCTTGCAAGGTGGCGGGCAGCATTTATACAGCCGGCGTTACAAAAATGCCCGCCTTGCGGCGGGCATCTTCAAGTTGCACTGACGGTCTCAGCGAACGAGGATGTTCCTGAACTGCCAGGGATCCTTGGTGTCGATATCCTCGGGGAAGAGACCCGGACGGCCGTCGAGCGGGGTCCAGTCGGTATAGTGGCCTTCGACCGGGCCGAGATAGGGCATCTGCACTTCGAGGCAGCGCTTGTAGTCGATCTCATCGGCTTCGACGATGCCGGCCTTCGGGTTTTCCAGCGCCCAGACCATGCCGGCGAGAACCGCTGAGGTTACCTGCAGGCCGGTGGCGTTCTGGTAGGGGGCGATGCGGCGGGTTTCTTCCAGCGACAGGCGCGAGCCATACCAGTAGGCATTCTTCTCGTGGCCGTAGAGCAGGACGCCGAGTTCGTCGATGCCGTCCTCCAGCTCGTCCTCGTCGAGAACGTGATGGACCGGCTGCGGCGTGCCGCCATTGCCGAACATTTCATGCAGCGAGAGCACGGCGTCATTGGCCGGATGATAGGCATAGTGGCAGGTCGGGCGGAAGGTCACTTCACCGTCCTTGTCGCGGACCGTGAAATAATCGGCGATCGAGATCGACTCGTTATGGGTGACGAGGAAGCCGTATTGCGGGCCGGGGGTTGGGCACCAGGTGCGCACGCGGGTGTTGGCGCCCGGCTGCTCCAGGTAGATCGCCGCCTTGTTGCCCTTCTTGTGCTTCTTGGCGTTCTTCGGCATCCATTGTTCATGCGTGCCCCAGCCGAGTTCGGCCGGCTGCATGCCTTCGGAGATGAAGCCTTCGACCGACCATGTATTCCAGAAGACGTTCAGCGGCTTCGGATGCTTGGTGCGCTGGGTATCGCGCTCGGCGATGTGGACGCCCTTGACGCCGAGCTTCTTCATCAGCTTGGCCCAGCCTTCACGATCGTGCTGGTCCGGTTCGTCGAACTTCAGGCCCGTGTCGTTGGCGAGGTTGACGAGCGCCTGCTTGACGAACCAGGAGACCATGCCCGGATTGGCGCCGCAGGTGGAAACGGCCGTGGCGCCGCCCGGATTCTTCGCCTTTTCCTTGCGCACGGTTTCGCGCAGCGCATAGTTGGTGCGGTCGGCATTGCTCATGCCCTTGTCGAAATAGAAGCCGAGCCAGGGCTCGACGACCGTGTCGACGTAGAGCACGTCATGCTTGCGGCAGAGCTTGATAAGGTCGAGCGAGGAGGTGTCGACCGAGAGGTTGACGCAGAAACCCTGGCCTTCGCCTTCGGTCAGGAGCGGCTTCAGCAGCTCCTTGTAATTGTCCTTGGTGACATATTCCTTGATATGGCGGACGCCGTGCTTCTTCAGGATCTCCATGTCGGAGGGTTCTTCGCGCGGGTCGATGACGACCATCCGGCTCTTGTCGAATTTGAAGTGGCGCTCGATCAGCGGCAGCGTGCCGCGGCCGATGGAGCCAAAGCCGATCATCACGATCGGACCGGTAATTTCGGCATATACCGGATGGTTCTTGTCCGTCATTCTTTTCTCCTGTGGAAGGGGACGAAGGCGTTCAGCCTGAAGAATTCTTTTTGAAATAGCCGCAGAAATGCGAAGTGACCGGCTCTAACCATAAAACGGCGTCACAATAAAGAGCGTTGAGGGGGAAAGCTCAAATATCGGGCGGGCGAGCTGGCAAGGAGCGAGATCATCCGACCTCTCCCGCAAAATCAGCGTTTCAGGATTTCCAATCCTTCGGCCGTCGTCGTCACGGCAAGCTCGGTGATGTCGTATTCGGCGACGCCGTGGGTGGTGAAGGGGTCGGCGGCGACATAGGCCTCGATTTCGGCGCGGTCGCCGATCGCGAGGATCGCGCCGCCGGTGCGCGGCACCTTGCGGCCGGAGGCGAGGAACCAGCCCTTGGCATAGCCCTCCTTCACCCACGCCATATGCGGCTCCATGTGCCGGTCGGCTTCCTCGTTGGATTTGCGGTAGGTCAGGGAAAGAATGAACATAGTCAGCTCCTGATGAGGTTGGCGCGGATCAGGCCGCGCAGCGAGTTGCCGAGGTAAAGCGTGCCGGTATCGAGATCGGCAAGCGCAAGACGGCCGACACAGGCCTTGCGCTGGCAGATGAGCTCGGTGCGCAGCACGCCCGCCAGCAAGCCAGAGGAAATCGGCGGGGTCCGCAGGATGCCGCTTCCGTCGTCGAGAAAGATGGAGGTGATGGTGCCTTCGCAGACTTCGCCGCGTTCGTTCAACAGGATGACCTCATCGGCTTCATCAGGAGCATATTCAGCACGTGCGGCCTCGTAGACGGCGCGGCGTGTGGTCTTGACGCGCAGCAGCCTGTCGGCTGAGTGAAGGCGGGTCTTGGCGACGCGGACTGTCCAGACGGTCTGCGGCGCCTGCGGAACGAAGGGAGCGCTCGTCACCTCGATTCGGCCTTGTGCGTCGAAGGTCAGGCGGACGCGCAATGGGGCCGTCGCACCCGCAACCACTTCATCGAGCTTTGCCGCCGCGCCGGCCGGTTGCGGGAAGCCGAGGCGGCGGGCCGAGCGGGAAAGCCGGGCGAGATGCAGGCGCAGCCGGACGAAGCCTTCTCCGGGTTGCCAGCGCAGCGTCTCGATCAGCGAAAAATTGGTCATCGCGCGATCCGTTGGTCGCCGACGGCGAAGCGGGCCTTGAGCAGGCATTCTTCATATTCGGCCTCGGCTGTGGAGTCGAAAACGATGCCGCCGCCGACGTTGAAGACGGCTCTGCCGCCGTCAAAAAGCGTGATGGTGCGGATGGCGACGGAAAAACGCATGGCGCCTGACGGAGAGATCATGCCGATCGCGCCGCAATAGGCGTCGCGGGGTCCATCCTCGAGCGTGTGAAGGATCTCCATCGCCCGCATCTTCGGCGCGCCGGTAATCGACCCGCAGGGAAAAAGCGCGGCGAAGATGTCGCGGATGGAGAGGCCGGGAACGAGCCTTGCCTGCACATGGCTCACCATCTGGTGGACGGTCGGATAGGTCTCGACGTCGAAGAGCTTCGGCACATCGAGCGTGCCGACTTCGGTGATGCGGGAGATGTCGTTGCGCAGCAGGTCGACGATCATGCGGTTTTCCGCCTGCGTCTTGATATCGGCCCGCATGGCCGCGATGATTTCGGCATCCTCGGCGGGGCTGGCGCCGCGTTTCGCCGTGCCTTTCATCGGATGGGTCTCGATCCAGCCCTCTTCATCGGTGCGGAAGAAGAGCTCGGGCGAACGCGACAGGATGACCGGGCCGCCGAGATCGACCAGCGCACCGTATTTGACCGGTTGGCGTTCGATCAGCGACCAGAAGGCGGCACGGGGATCGCCGGTCCAGCGGGCTTCGACCGGCATGGTGAGGTTCGCCTGATAGGCGTCGCCGAGCCGCAGGTGCTCGTGAAGGCGGTCGAAACGCTCTTTATATATAGGGAAATCCCAGCCGGCTTTCGGATGAGTGAGAAATTCCTCATTTTCGAGGCGCTGTTTCGGTTGTGCAAGCGGATGCGTGTCCGGCTGCGGAGTGTCGAAGACGCCGAAACAGAGAAGCGGCGTCTCGCGGTTTTCGTCAGCGAAGGAGGCGAGTTTTTCCTCGAAGAGATATCCGGCCTCATAGGCCATGTAGCCCGCAAGCCATTTGCCTTCGGCCTTGGCCTCTTCCATCCTGACAAGGCCGGCGAAGAATTCGGCGCGCCTCCTCGCTATAATGATCTCGGCCGGCTCGGCGAAAAGCATCACCTGGCTGGTCGTGTCGTCGCGGAAGAGAATATAGGGATCAGACATGATTGCGCCGCATCTTGCTTGGCTATCCGATGCTTGCGATGTTTTTGCTCTCTGCTGCGCTGGGCGATGCGAAGCTCGTGGTTTCGCTGCGGTAGGTCGAGACCGGAGTAACCCCCACCTCCCTCATTCCTGTGTCCTCAGGGCTTTGGCCGAGGGATGTCACAGGAATCCAGCCACGGCGCGTCTGCGCCGTAAATGAGTCATTTCCTGCAGATAAAGAGTCTTCCGCGCCCAAGGACTTGGGCGCGCTGGATTCCTGTGACGAGCACAGGAATGAGGGAGATGGGGCTGCCGTCATGGTTCCTCGTGGACGTTGCAGAATGCGCTTGGCGGATCAATAGCCCACCATGGCCTCGCTCTAAAGTCTGGCCGCGCCTCACGCCCTATCCAAAGCTTCCAATTCGTCGATCAGCCCTTCGATCATCGACAGGCCCTGGCTCCAGAACGACGGATCGGTGGCGTCGAGGCCGAAAGGCTTCAGCAGCTCGGAGTGATGCTTGGTGCCGCCGGCCTTCAGCAGCTCGAAATACTTCTCCTGGAAGCCCTTCTCGGCCTTCTGGTAGACGGCATAGAGCGAATTCACCAGGCAGTCACCGAAGGCGTAGGCGTAGACATAGAAGGGCGAGTGGATGAAGTGGGGGATATAGGCCCAATAGGTCTCGTAGCCCTCGGAAATGTTGATCGCCGGCCCGAGGCTTTCCGACTGGACGGAGAGCCAGAGTTCGCCAATGTCGTCGGCCGTGAGTTCACCTGCTTTGCGGGCGGTGTGCAGCTTGCGCTCGAATTCGTAGAAGGCGATCTGGCGCACGACGGTATTGATCATGTCCTCGACCTTCTGGGCAAGCATCGCCTTGCGCTCGCGCTTGTCGGTGGTCTTTTCCAGAAGCGCGCGGAAGGTCAGCATCTCGCCGAAGACGGAGGCGGTTTCGGCAAGCGTCAGCGGCGTCTGGCACATCAGCGCGCCCTGCGCGCCGGCGAGAACCTGGTGCACGCCGTGGCCGAGTTCATGGGCAAGCGTCATCACGTCGCGCGGCTTGCCCATGTAATTGACGAGTACGTACGGGTGGGCCGATGGCACCGTCGGATGGGCGAAGGCGCCGGGCGCCTTGCCGGGGCGGACCGGAGCGTCGATCCACTGCTCGTCGAAGAAGCGCCTGGCGATATCGGCCATCTCAGGGGCGAAATTGCCATAGGCCGATAGCACCGTGTCCTTCGCGTCGGACCAGGAGATGACGGCGCCGGAGGTTTCCGGCAGGGGCGCGTTGCGGTCCCAGAAATTCATCTGCTCCATGCCGAGCCATTTCGCCTTCATTCTATAATAGCGGTGCGACAGGCGGGGATAGGCTTCCCGGACGGCGGCGGCGAGCGCATCGACGACCTCGCGCTCGACGCGGTTGGCGAGATGCCTGGAGTCGGCGATGTCCTCGAAGCCGCGCCAGCGGTCGGAGATATCCTTGTCCTTGGCAAGCGTATTGGTGATCAGCGTGAAGATGCGGATATTGGCCTTGAAGGTCTCGGCAAGCGCCATGGCGGCCTTGCGCCGCGCCTCGGGATCCTTTTCCTGCAGCATGTTCAGCGCCACTTCGAGCGGCACTTTTTCGCCGTCGATCTCATAGCGAAGTTCCGCCATGGTTTCGTCGAACAGGCGGTTGAAGGCGGCCGCCGACGTCATCGACTTTTCGAGAAAGAGCTGCTCCAGCCTATCGTCCAGCTGATAGGGCTTGTCTTTCCTGAGATCGACCAGCCAGGGGCGGTAGTGGCCGGCATCGGGGTCGTTCGCCATCGAGGCGTCGATCACGGCGTCGTCGATGCGGTTCAGTTCCAGCGCGAAGAACAGCAGATGGCCCGAGAATTCGGTGATCTTGGTCTGCACGTCGCCATAGAGCTTGCCGTTGGCGGGGTTGGTGGTGTCGGAGAAATAGGTGAGGCCGGCAAAGGAGCCGAGGCGGCCCATGAGATCGTCAAGCGCCTCATATTCCTTCAGCGCCGCGCCGATGCCCTCGTCGCCGGTATTCAACGCCGCGTCAGCGAGTTTGCCCTTCCACTTCTCTTCGAAGGCGATCGCGGCCTTGCCGGCTTTTTCCATGTCGGCGACGAAAGCGGTGGAGGTGGCGGAGGGATAGAGATCCTGCAGCTTCCAGACCGGCAGATCGCCGAGCGCGGGATCGGCGGGCCTAGCCGGCGCTGCTGGCGACAAGAGAAGGCCGGCGTGCGGGAGCTTGATTTTCATGGGCGCAATTCCTCTCCACTTTATAACAGTTTTGCTTGTCTAGCGCATCGGCCTGAAAATCGGAATCGATTTTCGGAAAGCGCGACGGGTAGGCTCAAAGTGTTACAGCGGCCGAAGGGCCTCGCGGCGCTGCAAGCGCGGCGAGGCCCGGTATCAACGGCTTTTCGGCGCGCAAAAGGCGTCGCTTCGGCACGAAAACCGGTCGCCGCAATCGTTAAAATGCAATTGTTTCTCAAAACTGGATGTTCAAGCCTTTCTGCCAGAGTGCGCTTCATGGTTTCGCATGAAGTGAGGCGACAATGACCGGTTACAATGAGCTCAAGGGAGCAGGGCAAATTCTCGTGGTCGAAGACGACCCGGTGCAGCGCCGCCTGCTCAAAAACGCAATCGAGCGTCACGGCCATGTCGTGCACCAGGCGGAAAACGGCCGGATCGGCCTTGAAATGGTCAAGCGCGACAGCGGCCTTTTCAATGTCATCGTGCTCGACCTGATGATGCCCGAAATGACCGGCCTCGAATTCCTCGACGCGCTTCATGAATTCGGCACGCAGATCCCCGTTATTGTTCAGACAGGGCAGGGCGGCATCGAAACCGTGGTGCAGGCGATGCGGGCCGGGGCCTTCGATTTCGTCGTCAAGCCGGTCTCGCCCGAACGCATCGCTACCTCGATCTCGAATGCGATGAAGCTCGACCAGCGCGAGGTGAAGGCGCGGGCCGGACGCCGGTCTCGCTCCGGCTCCGTCGGTTTCGACGACATCGTCTCGGCAAGCCCGGCGATGATCCGCGTCATCGATCTCGCCCAGCGGGCGGCGCAATCCAATATTCCCGTCGTGCTCGAAGGCGAATCAGGCGTCGGCAAGGAACTGGTGGCGCGCGCCATCCAGTCCGGCGGCGAGCGCTCGAACAAGCCGTTCGTCACCGTCAATTGCGGTGCGATCCCGCACAATCTCGTCGAGAGCATCCTCTTCGGCCATGAGAAGGGCGCCTTTACGGGTGCAACCGAACGTCACATCGGCAAATTCATGGAAGCCGACGGCGGCACCATCTTCCTCGACGAAATCGGCGACCTGCCGCTTGAAGTCCAAGTGAAGCTGCTGCGGGCCGTGCAGCAGGGCGAGATCGAGACCGTCGGCGCGCGCACCGCGCACAAGGTCAATGTCCGGCTGATTTCGGCGACCAACAAGGATCTGATCGAGGAGGTCAAGAACGGCCACTTCCGCGAGGACCTCTATTATCGCCTCAACGTCTTCCCGATCACCATTCCGGCACTGCGCAAGCGCAAGGAAGACATTCCGCACCTGGTACGCGTCTTTGCCGACCGCTTCTCCAGCGAGCAGAAGAACGGCCGCCGCATGACGGTGAACTCGGGCGCGCTGGCGCTTTTGACCGCCTATGACTGGCCGGGCAATATCCGTCAGCTCGAAAACGCGATCTTCCGTGCGGTCGTTCTGGCCGAGGGGCCGGAGCTGACAGAGTCGGACTTCCCGCAGATCGCCGCACAGCTTCCGGAATATGAAGTGGTGGATCACCTGGCGCTCGTGGCCGACAATACCGGCCTCGACCCTGATGAAGCCTACAGCGAGGATTACCGGACGCCGACGCCGGGAGAGCTGCATCACCGGCTGCCGGAGATCTCCGACAACGCAATCGCCAGCGTCAATCCGTCAGGCGATGTGCGCAAGCTCGCCGATGTCGAGGAGGAGCTCATCCGATTCGCGCTCAAATTCTATCGCGGGCAGATGAGTCAAGTGGCGCGCAAACTTGGCATCGGGCGGTCCACACTTTATCGCAAGCTCAAAGATTACGGCATAGATCCCGATAATCCCCAGAAAGATGCGGCTTAAGCCCTATTTATTAAGACTCAGGCAACCACGATTTGTTACTGATCATAAACCACTTGTTAGTGGCTCGTTCACTATGTAAAGAAAAGGTTGATCATGTGTGGCATTTTTGCCATCGTGTGACCGCATTTGACAGTCATCTGAGACAGTACGGGACATTGTCTGTCTGACGGGGATCGAGTTGCCGAATCTGAATGGGAATTCCAAGCCTTCGCGCTTGAGCTGGCGTTCTTTGTGCGCCGACATCTGCGGAAAGGCAGTGAGGACGGCAGCGGCCGCCCTTCTTGCGCTTGCGGTTTCCTCACCGGTATTCGTCAGTACGCCGTCTCAGGCCGCGGGCGATACCCGCAGTCTTAAGCTCTATTTCATCCATACTGGTGAAAAGGCCGTCATCACCTATAAGCGCAACGGCAAGTTCGACCCCAAGGGCCTGGAGCAGCTGAACCGCTTCCTGCGCGACTGGCGCAAGAACCAGCCGACGAAGATGGATCCGCGCCTGTTCGACCTGATCTGGGAAGTCTATCGCCAGAGCGGCTCGCGGGACTATATCAACGTCGTCTGTGGATTCCGCTCGCCGGCAACCAATGAAATGCTGCGCGGCCGCTCGCGCAAATCCGGCGTCGCCGAAAAGAGCCAGCATATGCTCGGAAAGGCGATGGATTTCTTCATTCCCGACGTCAAGCTCGCGACGCTTCGCGGCATCGGCATGAAGATGCAGGTCGGCGGTGTCGGCTTCTACCCGAAATCGGGTTCGCCCTTCGTGCACATGGATGTCGGCGGTGTTCGCGCCTGGCCGCGCATGAGCCGCGACGAGCTCGTCCGGCTTTTCCCCAATGGCAATACCATCCATATTCCGGCCGATGGCAAGCCGCTGCCGGGCTACCAGCAGGCGATGGCCGACTACAAGCGCCGCGCCAGCGGCACGCAGATCGAAATCGCCAGCGCTTCGGAATCGGCGCCGAAGCACAAGACGCTGTTTGCCGCTCTCTTCGGCGGCGGAGCGGACGAGCAGGAAGACGATTCGGATGATTCCGCTCCTGTCGCGATCGCCAAGGCGACGCCGCCGAAGGCTGCACCGGCTCCTGCTCCTGCCGCTGTTGAGCCGCAGCAGACCGAAGTCGCCGACCTGAATGCCCCGGTGCCGCAGGTTCGCCCGGCATTCAGCAACCAGCCGGCCGAAATGGCGAGCGCGCTGGTGGCGCCGTCTTCGGGTAATGCCGCACAACAGGCCCTAGCCGCAGCGCTTCCGGCCGATCAGGCCCAGCCGCAGCAGTTTGCCGATCTCAGCGCCTACAGCATTCCGGTTCCCTCGCTTCTCGGCCAGCGCCGCGCGCCTGGCGACGCCGAGGTTGCCTCGGTCGATCCGAACATACAGAACGGCCTCCCGGTTCCGACTCCGGTCGAACGGCCTGCCGTTGCCGAGAACCTGCTTGCCGCAGCCACTGCCGATCCGGAAGCAGAGGCCGACGAGGCCGATCAGGGTACGCTCTCGCCTGACGTTGCAGCGGCACTCGAGCAGCAGAACGACAAGGCGGCCGAAAGCGACGTTGCCTCGCAGCAGCCTCAGATGAGCGTTGAGCAGGCGATCGCCGCCGCGATGCAGCAACAGGCGCCTGCCGAAAAACCGACGCTGCAGCTTGCTGCATTGGCGCCGGCAACAAAATCTGCAAGCTTTGGCGACGGTTTCGACGTGCCGGCCGCCGAAGATGCCGTAGCGCCCGGCCTTCCGACCAAGGGCGGCCGCCCGACGCAGAAGCAAGCTGCCGCAGCCGATGCCAGCCGTGCGACCGTCCGGACCGAGCCGAAGCTGACGCAGAAGATGATTTCGCAGTGGGCGCTGACCAACGCCCGGCTTGAAATGGCTTCCAAACAGGTCAAGGCGCCGCGCTTCGTCAGCCAGACGATGCGCGCTCAGCCGACGTCCGTCTATGCGGAGGGCTTCAACGTCAAGACCGCTTCGGTCGATCCGGCCCGCTTCAGCGGCACGGCCGTCAACTTCATGGAAGTGCGCAAGTTCAATACCAACTGAGCCTGCCGATCGTTTGAATATCAAAAAACCGCTGGAGCGATCCGGCGGTTTTTCTTTTGGCCGTTCCATCCCGGCCAGGCAATCCTTGACTTACAGCCCAACAAAAAGAAAAGCCGCCGGGAGGCCGGCGGCTTGTAGACATCAGCGATGCCGGGCGTATCAGCCTTCCGGCGGCGCCTCGATCATGCCGAGGGCGTGCAGGTAGGTGTCGAGGATTGCTTCCTCTTCCATGCGTTCCTGCTCGTCCTTCTTGCGCAGCGCCACGACCTTCTTCAGGATCTTGGTATCGAAGCCCATGCCCTTGGCTTCGCCATAGACGTCCTTGATGTCGTCGGCGATGGTCTTCTTTTCTTCTTCCAGCCGTTCAATGCGCTCGATGAAAGCGCGAAGCTGATCGCGGGCGACGCCATGAGCATCAGACATCGTGTTCTCCTGATTGGTGATCGATTTTGGATGCCAGTGACTGCCGCGAAAGCGGCGTCACGGTCAAGCCTGTTCGGGCTTGGGTGAGCTATTTGTGCGGGTTGTTCAGCTCAAAAGCGGCCTTTTGCACAGGCGAGGCCTCATTCTGATGGAGTTTCTTCCATTCCTCATAGGGCATGCCGTAGACCATCTCGCGTGATTCGTCCCTGGTGACGGCGACACCTTCGGCCTCGGCGGCTTCGCGGTACCAGTTCGACAGGCAGTTGCGGCAGAAGCCGGCCAGGTTCATCAGGTCGATGTTCTGGACATCGCTGCGCTCGCGCAGATGGGCGAGGAGGCGGCGGAAGGCGGCGGCTTCGAATTCGGTCTGCTGTTCTTTGCTGAGCGCGGTCATCTCGCTCTCCTTTCAATAGGGGCCCGTGCGCGAGACGTGGACGTCGTATTCGTGCAAGGCGGGATCGGCATTCATGGCGGCAAAGATCGGCGCGAGGCGCTCGGCCCATGCCGATATGCCGGCCTCGTCTGCGATCAAATCCTGGCGCACTTCGAGCAGCGCGTGCGGGATGCCCGTCACCATGCAGTGGCGGTACATGGTATCGCCCTTCAGGGCGCCGTCATAGGGTTCGTTGTCGCCGACGACGAGATCGGGATCGGCGCGCAGCAGATCGAGCAGCGGGCCGACGGCGCGCCGGTCGCTGTCCCAGAGGACGGCGGCGTGCCAGGGGCGGGGGACGCTCTTCCAGGCGGGCGTGTAGGAATGCAGCGACAGCACCAGCGGCGCCTTGGCGGTGGCGTTCGCCACCGCGTCGATCATCTCTGCCACGGCGCCGTGATAAGGACGATGGTAGGTTTCGATGCGGGCATTCCATTCCTGCGGCGTGATCGGATGATTGCCCGGTATGACGGCACCATCGGAAATCTTCATGATCAGCGTCGGATCGTCCTCGCCGCGGTTCGGGTCGATCAGCAGGCGCGAGAAGCCGCCGAGCACCGCCGGCACGCCGAGCTTTGCCGAAAGCTGCCGCGTCAGGCCTTCGATGCCGATGTCATAGGCGATATGGCGGGCAAAGGCAGACTCGGGCAGGCCGAGCTTCTGATACCGGGCGGGAAGACGGTTCATCGCGTGATCGGCGAGGATCACCATGCCTTTGTCATGTTTTCCGGGTAGGATTTCGAAGGATTGGAAGTCGTCCATGAAGGAATTGCCGTTCGTCATTGCGCAGTCGGGCTCAGTGATCGCACGTGCCTGCGGCAGGTTCAAGCGCGGCAGGCGGCGGGACGCCGATATGAACCGGAACGAACAGGTTATGAAAGGAAATATAATCGATTAGCATTGCGTTGACTTTCGCATGACGGCGGCGCAAGAAGACACGGATACGAATAACCGTGGAGCTATTTGGGAGCCGTGTTGATCCAAGCCGCGCCAAGTTTCCTCACGCGGTCCGGGCCGCTGGCCCGTCTCGCTCTGTTCGCTCTTGCAGCCGCCATGCCGTTCTTCATCGCAGATGCCGCGCGCGCGGATTTCCGCGTCTGCAACGGAACGCAGAATCTGGTCGGCGTCGCCATCGGATACCGGGCCAAGGACGGCTGGATCACCGAAGGCTGGTGGCAGGTGCCGGCAACGACCTGCGCCACGCTGATCGAGGGAGAATTGCAGTCGCGCTATTATTACCTCTACGCAGAAGACGCCGCCCGGGGAGGACGATGGACGGGCGACGTGCAGATGTGCGTGGCGGAAAACGAATTCAAGATCACGGGTGTGCAGGATTGTTATGCCCGGGGTTATCAGAAGATGGGATTCAAGGAATACGATACGGGCCGCCAGGGCAGCTGGATGGTTCAACTCTCCGACACCCCAGGGACGCAAGAAAGTCAGAATTGATGAAGCGTAATCGCAAAATTAAAATCCTCGCCACCCTCGGGCCTGCCTCCTCCGAGGAATCGATGATCGAGAAGCTGCACCAGGCCGGTGCCGACGTCTTCCGCATCAATATGAGCCATGCGAGCCACGACCTGATGCGCACGCTCATCCAGCGTATCCGCTCGGTCGAGGCGCGTTCCGGCCGGCCGATCGGCATTCTCGCCGATCTGCAGGGACCGAAACTGCGTGTCGGCAAATTCGTCGACAGCAAGATCGACCTGAAGCCCGGCCAGACCTTCACGCTCGACAACAACGAAGCGCTCGGTGATCAGAACCGCGTCTACCTGCCGCATCCCGAAATCCTGGAATCGGTGCAGCCCGGCCACCGGCTGCTGATCGACGACGGCAAGCTCGCACTCCGCGCCGAAAAATGCGACGGCAAGAGCATCGTCACGACGGTCATATCGGGCACGCGCATTTCCGACCGCAAGGGCGTGAGCCTTCCCGACACGCTGCTCGGCGTCGGCGCGCTGACGGATAAGGACCGTGCCGACCTCGAAGCCGTGCTCGCCACCGACGATGTCGACTGGGTGGCGCTTTCCTTCGTCCAGCGTCCCGACGACCTTGCCGAAGTGCGCAAGATTGCCCGCGGCCGCGTCGGCCTGATGTCGAAGATCGAAAAGCCGCAGGCGCTCGAGCGCATCGAAGAGATTATCGAGCTTTCCGACGCATTGATGGTCGCCCGCGGCGATCTCGGCGTCGAAATGCCGCTCGAATCAGTTCCGGGTATCCAGAAGCAGCTGATTCGTGCCTGCCGCCGCTCGGGCAAGCCTGTCGTCGTCGCCACGCAGATGCTGGAATCGATGATTTCGGCGCCGGTGCCGACGCGCGCCGAAGTCTCCGACGTCGCGACCGCCGTCTTCGAAGGTGCCGACGCCGTCATGCTCTCGGCCGAATCGGCCTCGGGCGACTATCCCGTCGAAGCCGTCTCGACCATGGCGTCGATTGCCAGCGCCATCGAGCGCGAGCCGCATTATCCCGGCATCATCTATGCCCAGCGGGCCCAGCCGGAAGCGACCGGCGCCGATGCGATTTCGCTCGCCGCCCGCCAGATCGCCGAGACGCTGAAGCTGTCGGCGATCGTGTGCTACACCTCGTCGGGCACGACAGGCCTTCGCGCTTCGCGCGAGCGTCCGCAGGTGCCGATCCTGGCGCTGTCGCCGATCATCAAGACGGCGCGCCGCCTTGCCATCGTCTGGGGCCTGCATTGCGTCGTCACCCATGACGCGACCGATCTCGACGACATGGTCAACCGCGCCTGCCGCATCGTCGCCGACGAAGGCTTCGGCAAGCCGGGCGACCGCATCATCATCTCGGCCGGTGTGCCGCTCGGCACGCCTGGCGCCACCAACATGATCCGCATCGCCTATATCGGCTCCGACGGCCAGAGCGGCGTCTGACCGATCCAAACCCTTGAGAAAACCCGCTGCCGGAAGAGGCGGCGGGCTTTTTCGTTCATGGTGCGGCATTGCCAAGGGCTGCGGCGCATGCAAGTTTCGATCCCTGGATTGGGAGGGATCGTCATGGATATCTTTACGCTTCTGGCTTTCGCTGCTGTTTCCTTCGTCGGCATCGCGACGCCGGGACCGACGGTGCTCCTGGCGCTGACCAATGGTTCGCGGCATGGCCTGCGCCGGGCGATGGCCGGCATGGTCGGCGCGGTGCTTTCCGATTTCGTGCTGATCGGCGCCGTGGCGATCGGGCTCGGCGCGCTGCTTGCGGCGTCGGAATTCTGGTTCTCCATGCTGAAATGGGTAGGTGCCGCCTATCTCGCCTTTCTCGGCATCATGCTTCTGCGCTCGAAGGGCGCGATCGATGCGGCATTGCAATCAGGTGCGCCCGCCGGGCAGTCAACTTTCGCGATCGGGCTGAAAAGCTTCATGGTCGCGGCGACGAACCCGAAGGGCTACCTGTTCTTCTCCGCTTTCCTGCCGCAGTTCATCGATCCCACCCAGCCGCAGGCGGCGCAGTATGCGCTGCTCGCCCTCATCTTTGCCGCGCTCGATTTCATCATCATGTTCGGCTACGCCTTCTTCGGCTCGCAGGCGGTCCGTTTCCTGAAAACGTCAGGCGCTCTGTGGCTGGAACGGGCCTGCGGCGGCGCGCTGCTGGCGCTCGCCGGTTCGCTTGCCTTCTATCGCCGCGCCACCGCCTGAACTCAGGATCGAGGCAAGGATAGATGGCCGACGCGATAGGCATGCGTGTGCTCGCCGATCCCAGGCATATCTCGCCACAGCCTGAAGCGGATGCGCGTCCATGTCGTCGGTTCGAAACCCGAGATGGAGGCGAGCGCGCCGCCCGCTGCCAGATCGGCTTCGGCCTCGGCGCTTTCGGCCTGGCGTATATCGGCTAGAGGGGCATAAGGCTGCGTCTGCAGGATGTCGCGGGTCGCAAATCTGGCAGCGGCGATATCGGGCGAGACTTTGGCCTGCCAGACGATCCATGTCTTCACTTGCGGCCAGCTGAAGGCGCCGGTGAGCGCTTGGAATGCCGGACTGCAAAGGAAGTCGCTCGCTCCGTCTGGCTTCTGCCAGAGATAGAAGGGTGCGTAGAGGTTTTCGCGGCTGGCGAATTCGCCTCTGCGGGCGCTGAGATAGGCCTTGAAGCCGAGATTGGGGAAGCCGTCAAGCAGCGGCCCCTTGTCTCGGATGCGGCGATCGATGACCGACATGTCGTAGTCGGCGGGCAGGGTGAAGCTGTATTGCATCGCGATCATGATTGCGGCTCCACTGCCCGCTGCCGCCAGTCCGGGTCTGTCATCTGGGCGATGCCGTTGCCGAAGGACCAGTCCTCTGGCGCGCTGGTGCTGATGACGACCATCACGTCTTCGGCCCTCAGTCCTGGCGATTGCGCCAGGAGATCGGCGAGCCGGCGGTAAAGCGCCGCCTTCATTTCCGCTGTTCGCGGCCGGCCGATCGTGATCGAGATATAGACGAAGTCCCCGGAGCGCGGCCCGGCGAGATAGGTGCGGTCGAAGATCAGCTCGTTTTCGTCGTGCTGGTGAATGGCCTGGAAGCGATCGTTTTCAGGCACGTCGAAAGTCTCGACCAACGCGCGCTGGATGCCGTCGGCGAGTGCCGTGAGATAGTCCGGCGACTTGCCTTTGCGGAGAGAGATGCGAACGAAGGGCATTGGGATCTCCATGGGTTTGGGCCGCTTGCGGCCTTGACAACAGCACTATCGCAGCACAGGATGATGCCGAAAATCAGAATTTTATGGATAAATAGTCCTAAAAATCGGGATTAAATGATGCGACGGACGATCTTCGATCTCGACGTGCTTCGAACCTTTTCAACCGGCATGGAGCTCGGCAATTTTGCCAAGGCGGCCGAAAAGCTCAGCCGTTCAACCTCGGCCGTCAGCGCGCAGCTGAAGAAACTGGAGGAGCAGGCGGGCACGCCCATCTTTCGCAAGGTAGGGCGCGGTCTGGCGCTGACCGATGCCGGCGAGACGATGCTCGGCTATGCCAGGCGGCTGCTGGAGCTAAACGACGAGGCGGCTGCGGCCGTGCACAGTGTCGAGCTGGAGGGCTGGGTGCGGCTCGGCCTGCAGGAGGATTTCGGCGAGAATCTGCTGCCTGACGTGCTTGGCCGCTTCGCACGCGCCCATCCGAAGGTGCGCATCGAGGCGAGGGTGGTGCGCAATAGCGAACTGCTCGATCGTATCACCTCCGGCAAGCTCGATCTGGCGCTCGCCTGGAGCGACGGCTCGCTGACGGCGCATTGCGAACGGATCGGCGAGGTGCCGATGCGCTGGATCGGTCCTGCGGAGGGGGCGCCCGGCTGGCACGCCTCAACCGGCGAGCCGATGCCGCTCGCCTCGCTGGAGGCGCCGTGCCTCATGCGCAGTGCCGCGACCCGGGCCTTGGACGAGGCCGGCATTTCCTGGCGGCTTGCTTTCGTCAGCCCCAGTCTCGGCGGTCTCTGGGCAGCGACGGCGGCGGGCCTCGGCCTCACCATCCGCACACCGGTCGGCCTGCCGGCGAAGGTCCGGGCACTTGCGCCCGGGGCGGTCGGCCTGCCCGAGCTGCCGAAGCTCGGTCTCGTCCTGCATCGGGCGGAGGCCGAACTGCAACCGGCTGCGGCGCGGCTGGGCGAACTGGTGGTGCAATCCGTGCATGGGGCGCTCATCTCTGCGCATTGACCCCTCCGACGCATGGCTGTAGCCTCGGCCATTATGAAGATGCTCACTGTCAATATCGCTTCGGTCTTCTTCCTGAGCCGCTGACGGCGCTGCCGCCAGGGCCGCCCTGGGCAATGGAAGACGCGACCGCAGACCGGCCTTCGGCCGGCGGCTGGTCGTGGAGCGAAACAACCCTTCATCCGGCAATTTCGGAAAGGGTTTCACGACAGAGAGATTTCATGACTGACGAACATTATCCGCCGGCGCTGACCGCAGCCGAGATCGAGGGGTTCATCCGCGACGGGTTCCTCCGGATCGATAGGGCTTTTCCACGCGAACTGGCTGAAGAAGCATGCGCCATCATGTGGCGCGACCTGCCATGTGATCCCGGCGACCCCACGACATGGACGCGGCCGGTGATCCGGCTTCCGGGCTATGGCGGAGGGCCGTTCGCGGCAGCCGCCAATACTCCGGTTCTGCATGCGGCCTTCGACCAGCTCGTCGGCGCCGGGCGTTGGGTGCCGCGTGACGGGCTCGGGAGCTTTCCGGTGCGGTTTCCGCATCCAGACGATCCTGGAGATGCCGGCTGGCATGTCGATCTGAGCTTTCCCGGCGATGATTGCGACCCGAACGAACAGCGGGATTTTTCGGCCTGGCGGGTGAACATCACGTCGCGCGGGCGGGCGCTGCTGATGCTGTTCCTGTTTTCCGATGTCGGCGAGGACGACGCGCCGACACGCATCCGGGTGGGTTCGCACATGGACATGGCGCGCTATCTCGCGCCGGCGGGCGAAGCCGGCCGGTCGCATATGCATCTCGAAACTATGGGCGCCGAGCGCCCTCTTGCCTTGGCGACAGGGGAGGCAGGCACCGTCTATCTCTGCCATCCCTTTCTCGTGCATGCGGCGCAGAGACATCTCGGAATGACGCCGCGTTTCATGGCGCAGCCGCCGCTCGGGCTTGCGCAGCCCTACAGGCTGGAAAGGGAAGACGGGAACTATTCGCCGGTCGAAACGGCGATCCGGCGCGCGCTTCATGATCCTTCCAGCTGAGGGTTGATCATGGCATCCGGCTTCAAACGGCCGGATGCCTCAAGTCTGATATTGCTGCTGGGCATTGCGGCGGATCGCCTGGGGCGGCTGGCCGAAGGCGCGCAGGAAGGCGCGCCGCATGCGCTCGCGATCGGCAAAGCCGGTCTCGTCGGCGACCACGTCGATCGGATGACGGCTTTGCTCCATCATCAGCCGCGCTGCTTCGAGCCTTAGATTTTCGACGGCTTTCGCCGGCGACTGACCGGTTTCGGCGCGAAAGGCGCGGCTGAACTGGCGGGGGCTGAGATGAGCGGCTTCCGCCAGCTCTTCGACTGACAGCTGGGATTTCAGATTGCTTCGCGCGAAATCCAATGCCCGCTGGATTCGGTCGGATTTCGGCTCCAGCTCAAGCAAAGCGGAGAACTGCGATTGGCCGCCGGCGCGGCGGTGATAGACGACGAGCATACGGGCGACTGCGCGGGCGACCTCGATACCGTGGTCCTTTTCGACCATGGCCAGCGCCAGATCGATGCCGGCGGTCATTCCGGCGGATGTCCAGACCGAGCCGTCGATGATGAAGATGCGGTCCTCTTCCAGCCTGATCTTGGGATAACGCGCCTTCATCTCGCGAGCGAGACACCAGTGCGTCGTCGCGCGGCGGCCGTCGAGAATGTCCGCTTCGGCCAGGAAGACGGCGCCGGTGCAGATCGAAGCGACGCGGCGGGAGGCGCCAAGGGCGGCGCGGATGAAGGCGCTTTCGCCCGGCTTCGGCAAGACGAATGACGGTGCGCCCGCGACGATCAGCGTATCGAACGTCGGATCGCCGAAAGGCTCGGTCTCGATCGTCATGCCGAGCGAGGTGGGAAGCGGGCCGCCGGCTTCGGAGATGTAGCTGATGTCATAGGCCTTCCGAGCGAGTTCGCGATTGGTGAACTCGAAGACCGAGACGGCGGCTAGGCTCATGATCTGGAAGCCGGGATAGAGCAGGAATGCGATGTGCTGCATGGCTCAACTCCAATGTCCTAAAAGGTGGTATATTTGACATTCAGGACGCATGCAATCCGGCGTATGTTTCTCTTCACGCGCAGGGCAGAGGCCGGCGCAACGAAGGAGACGGAGCATGGCACAGGAATATAAGGGCACGGCGCTGATCACCGGCGCATCGTCGGGCATCGGCGCAATTTACGCCCACAGGCTGGCGCAGCAGGGCTACGACCTGATCATCGTTGCCCGCAACGAGGAGCGGCTGAAGGCGCTGGCGAGCCGGCTGACGGCGGAGACCGGCAGGACGGTGGAGACTGTCGCAGCCGATCTCGGCAGCAAGGCGGGCCTTTCCCGGGTCGAGAGCGTGCTGAAGGAAGACCGGAGCATTACCCTTCTCGTCAACAATGCCGGCTTTGGTGGAACCGCCCCGTTGCTGGCCGCCGATGTCGACAAGATGCAGGAGATGATCGAACTCAACGTCACGGCGCTGATGCGGCTGACCTATGCCGCCGTTCCCGGTTTCGTCGGGCGGGGCGGCGGGACGATCATCAACATCGCCTCCATCGTCGCCATTGCGCCGGAGCTTTTGAACGGTGTCTATGGCGGCACGAAGGCCTTTGTGCTCGCCTTCAGCCAGTCGCTGAAACACGAGTTGGCGGAGAAAAACATCCGCATCCAGGCGGTCTTGCCAGGCGCCACGGCGACCGAATTTTGGGACATTGCCGGCACGCCTGTCGAGCATCTGCCGAATGAGATCGTGATGTCGGCGGAAGATATGGTCGATGCCTCGCTCGCAGGTCTCGACCAAGGTGAATTCGCGAC
Organism: Rhizobium sp. R634; assembly: GCF_002211305.1. Lineage (GTDB taxonomy): Bacteria > Pseudomonadota > Alphaproteobacteria > Rhizobiales > Rhizobiaceae > Rhizobium. Next base: position 221,163 of record NZ_LOKW01000002.1, read on the forward strand.
GATCCCGGCGCTTGAAGATCAAGGCCTGTTCGCTGCCTACGAGCAGGCGCGCCAGGCACTGATGCCGAATCTCTCCCGCAGTGTGCCGGCGCCCCGTTACAAGGCGGCCTGACCGGCGATTTCAGCCGAAGCGTTCGAGCGCCATGGCGAAGATGTGGGCATCGACATTGCCGCCGGAGGTGACGGCGACGATGTTGTCGCCGTCGAGCGCATCGCCGTGGAAGAGTGCGGCGGCCAGCGCCACCGCGCCGCCCGGTTCGACGACGATCTTCAGCCTGACGAAAGCGAGCGCCATGGCGCGCAGAACCTCTTCCTCGGTGACGACGATGCCGGCACCGGCGAGGCGCTTCAGGATCGGGAAGGTGATGTTGCCGGGCTGCGGCGTGATGATCGCATCGCAGATCGAGCCCGCCATCGAGGCGTTGCGTTCGATCCGGCCGGAGGCAAGCGAGCGGGCGGTGTCGTCGAAATCCTGAGGCTCGCAGGGACGGACGCGAAAGCCGGGGGCGCTGGCTTCCAGGGCAAGCGCGATGCCCGAAGTCAGGCCGCCGCCGCCGCAGGGAACGAGGACTTCGGCCTCCCTTATGCCTTCCTCCTCGGCCTGTTCGGAGATTTCGAGGCCGGTCGTGCCCTGTCCGGCGATCACCAGCGGCTCGTCGAAAGGTTTGATCAGCGTCAGGCCGCGCTCGGCCGAGAGCCTGGCGCCGATCTCGTCGCGATCCTCATTGGCTCGGTCGTAAAGCACCACGTCTGCGCCGAAGGCGCGGGTATTGCCGATCTTCAGCTTCGGCGCATCGCTCGGCATGATGATGACGGAGGGCACACCATGCAGCTTGGCGGCCAGCGCCACGCCCTGGGCATGATTGCCCGAGGAGAAGGCGATAACGCCGCGCGCCCGCACGACGGGATCGAGGCCGGAGACGGCAGACCAGCCGCCGCGGAACTTGAACGAACCGGAATGCTGCAGACATTCCGCCTTCACAAGGAGACGCCGGCCGGCGATCTCGTTCAGGAAGGGAGACGAGAGGAGCGGCGTACGGCGTGCATGGCCGCGCAGGCGGGCGCGGGCGGCGACAATCATTTCAATGCTGGCCATTCGGGAATCGTCCTGCTTGCGGCGTTCGATCATGCATAGGGCGGGGCAAGCGGTTTGTGAACGGCGACTTTGTCACCGTGACACGAATGGGCACTGCGCTTTATCGATCTTCAATAGCCGTTCGCCGAACCTTCCACCGCGCGGGCGTCCATGGCGCCATTGTAGCGGGCGCCGCCACCCTTTTCGATGGCGGCGAGACTCTTGCCGCCGACGAGAATGCCGGCGGCCTGGCCCCAGACCGGGCCGTTATTGCCACCGTCGAAGCTGTAGCCCATGGCGGCGAGCGTCTTTTCCGTATCCGGCGACAGCGCATAGGGCTCGAGATAGATCTTGTCGGGCTGCCATTGGTGGTGGAACCGCGGGGCATTGACCGCCTGGCTGATATCCATGCCGAAATCGACGACATTGAGGATCGCTTCCAGCGTGATGGTGATGATCCGCGAGCCGCCGGGGCTGCCGATCACCATGAAGGGCTTGCCGTCGCGGGTGACGATCGTCGGGCTCATCGAGGAGAGCGGCGTCTTCTTCGGGGCGATGGCGTTCGCTTCGCCCTGCACCAGGCCGTAGAGATTGGGCACGCCGGGCTTGGAGGTGAAATCGTCCATCTCGTTGTTGAGCAGCACGCCGGTGCCGGGCGCCACGACGGCGGCGCCGAAGGAGCCGTTCAGCGTGTAGGTGACGGCGACCGCGTTGCCCTCGTGGTCGATGATCGAATAATGCGTTGTCTCGGTGCTTTCCTTGCCGCCGAGCGGTTTCAGGGTTGCCGAGGTGCCGGCCTTGTAGGGATCGATCTTCGCTGCGATTTCCTTGGCATAGCTCTTGTCGAGCAGTTTTTCGACCGGGTTTTCGACGAAATCGGGATCGCCGAGCGCGGCGTTGCGGTCGACATAGGCATAGCGCATCGCTTCGACCATGATGTGGACCGTTTCGGCCGAGTTATAGCCGAGATAGGAGAGCGGGTATCCCTCGAGAACGTTGAGGATCTCGCAAATTATAACGCCTCCGGAGGAGGGCGGGGGCGAGGAGATGATGTCGTAGCCGCGGTAATTGCACTCGATCGGCTTCAATTCTCGCACGGCATATTGCTCGAAATCCTGCTTGGCCAGGATGCCGCCCTTTTCCTGGCTCGCCTTGACGATCGCCTCGGCGGGTGCCGCCTTGTAGAAGGCATCGGGGCCTTTTTCGGAAATGGACGCGAGAACGGCGGCGAGATCCGGCTGCTGCAGTTTTTCGCCCGATGCATAGGGCTGGCCGTCCGGTTTCAGGAAAATCTTCGCCGCCGTTTCATCCTTGGCAAGGCGCTTGGCGCTCGCGGCGAGAATGGCGGCGTCGCCCTGTTCCAGCGTGAAGCCTTCCCTGGCGAAGCGGAGCGCCGGTGCGATCAGGTCCTGACGAGGCCGGGTGCCATATTTCTCGCGTGCGGTTTCCAGGCCCATGACGGAGCCGGGGACGCCGACGGCGAGATAACCGTCGAGGCTGGCGCGCGGCACGATATCGCCCTTCTCATCGAGATACATGGTCTTCGTCGCGGCAAGCGGCGCGCGTTCACGGAAATCCAGGAAGGTCTTCGTGCCGTCCTTCAGCCGGATGGTCATGAAGCCGCCGCCGCCGAGATTGCCGGCCGAGGGATAAACGACGGCCAGCGCATAACCGACGGCGACCGCCGCATCGACGGCGTTTCCGCCGCTTTTCAGCACCTCGACGCCGACATCCGTCGCCAGATGCTGGGCCGTGACCACCATGCCATGCTCGGCTTCCACAGGCGCCGGCGACGCGGCGAAAGCCGTGGTCAAGGTTAGCGACAATGCCGTGATGACGGAGATCGTCCCGATATGCAGGCGGCCCATGATTTCCCCTCCTATGGACAATGACGGAAAAACATATGGGGCTGCCGCGGCGCGCGGCAATGCAGGCGATAACCTTTATGCGAGCAGGTCGGCAAATTTACCTGGAATGGCGGAGGCGCGGCGTCAGGCGCCGCTCAATGCGCCCGGCATCAGCGACGGCACCGGTCCGGGCGTCTGTTCGCGTGACGCGGCGGCGAGCCTTTCCTCGGCCTTTCGGGCGGCCGCCTGCAGGTCGCGCGGCTCGCCGGCGATCTTTTCCATGGCGGCGATGGCGACATCGGTGGCGAGGTAATCCGGCTTGTGGCCGACGCCGCGGACGATGACGAGTTCGGAGCCCGCGATATCGCGGGCAAGGCCCCGCGAATGCAGATGCTCCCAGACGATTTCATCCTTGTCGCCCGTTATGATGACGGTCGGCGCGGCGATGCGTGAATAGAGCGGCGACTGCTCCTTGACGTAGGCGAGCAGCCTTTTGAAATCGGTGGCATTGTGGTGGAAAGTGCGCGGCCGCAGAACCAGCGAGGGGCCGGTTTTCTCAATGTAATCGGCCGGGCGCACATTGGGGCGGAAGACATTCAACGTGCCGCGCTCCAGCCGGCTCAGCCCAAGCGGCACGACGATCGCATGATTGAAGAGCCAACCGACGACCGGCGCCGCCGCAACGTGATAATACCAGTCGATACCGCCCGGCCAGGGGTGGGTGGCGGGCGCCAGAAAGAGCAGCCCGGCCGTCTTATCCGGATGGCGCACGCCGAAGGCGGCGGCAATCGCGCCGCCGAAGGAATGGCCGACGATGATCGCCTTCTCGATGCCGCGCTTCTCCATCAGCCGGGCGATCGCATCGGCCTGGCCGGAGGGGATGGCGTTGTCAGGACCGCCGCGTTCGGAATAACCGTGGCCGGGACGATCGACGAAAAGCATTTCCGCCCGGCCTTCGAGCGCTGCGCGAAAAGCGACCATCTGGTCGAGCAGATTGCCGCTTGCCCCGTGAACGAAGACGAGCGCGGGCAGATCCGCATGTTCGGGACGCGGGACGTGCACCGCATTCATGCGGTAGCCGCCGATATCCGTCAGTTCGCCGATATTGGGATAGGCCTGTTCGAATTGCCGCGCCTTATAGGAGGAATAACCGATGGCGGCGGCGAGAGGGGCAAGAAGAGCGGAAACTTCTGCAAACATGATTTTAACGGGTGATCTGGAATCAGGTGCGGTTGCCGGCAAGCTTTTCCGACAGCGTGTTGACCTGTTCCTGCGCCGTGCGATCGGCGGGATAGACATTGAGGAACTGCTGCCAGGCCTTCAGCGCCAGCTGGTCGTTGCCCGCATTGCTGAGGATCGCGGCGAGGCCGGAGAGGGCTCCGAAATGGCGAGGCTCCAGATCCAGCACCCGCTCGATGTCGGACATCGACTTGCGGTAATTACCCATCACGAAATTCAGCGTGGCGCGGCGATTCCAGCTCTCGGCATAATCGGGCTTCAGCGCAATCGCCTCGTCGAGAAAGTCGAGGGCAGCCGGATTTCGCTTTTCCTCGATCGCCTTGTCCGCCCACTGCATCAGCAGATTGATGGTGGCGCTGCCGGAATCATTCCATTCCAGACGGATTTCGTTGGCGATGCTGCTGGCCTTTTCAGGGTCGCGCTCGCGTTTGAGCTGGCTGAAGAGCTGGTCGAGGCGCTGTTTCGGCGTGCTGTTGACATTCGTCTGCTCGACGATGACCTCCTTTTCCGCGGCTGCGGCCGGAACGGCTGACGTAAGCAGAATGAAGGCGAGCGGCAGCGCCGCTGATGTCAAAGCAAAAAAGCGCATGGCGGACATATTAGCCCGCCAACGCCGAAGATCAAACAAATTTGACGTGATCACCGTAGCGATCCACCGGATGGAATTGCAAGCGCGATTTGCGCGGCAAGGCGATCCGGACGCGTGAAATCAGCCCTGGCGAGCCTTGTAACGCGGGTTCAGCTTGTTGATGATGTAGATGCGGCCCTTGCGGCGAACCAGACGGTTGTCACGGTGACGCGCCTTGAGCGACTTGAGCGAATTCTTGATCTTCATTTTTGTGATCCGCGATGTTGATCTTTAACAATGAAAAGCGCGCCGTCAGGGCGCGCTCTTTAGGTGGGGGAGCAGATACCCCGTCACCTCCACCATGTCAACCGCGTGACGGTGTTTTTCCCGGGCTTCGAGGGCGTTTTCTCAGCCGGAAACCGGCGATTTCCGCTGCAATGTCGTGACATGGCCCATCTTGCGGCCGGCGCGCCACTCCGTCTTGCCGTAGAGATGAACCAGCGTGTCGGGGCGCCGCAGCCAGTCGGGAACGGCAAGGATATCGTCGCCGATCAGGTTCTGCATGACGCAGTCGGAATGGCGGTCGGCATTGCCGAGCGGCAGGCCGGCGACGGCGCGGATATGCTGCTCGAACTGGCTCACGACGCAGGCGGCCTCCGTCCAGTGGCCGGAATTGTGGACGCGCGGGGCCATCTCGTTGGCGATCACGGTGCCGTCGGCGAGCACGAAGAATTCGATGCCGATGACGCCGATATAGCTCAATGCGGCCAGGATCTTTTCCGCCGCCTGGCGGGCTGCGTCCGCCGTCGATGGCAAGATCGCGGCCGGCACCGTCGACGTATGGAGGATGCCGTGGCGGTGCACGTTCTCGGCGGGATCGAAACAGACGACCGATCCATCCGCAGCGCGCGCGGCGATGATCGAGACCTCGCGCTCGAAGGCGACGAAGCTTTCGAGGATAAGGGGCACGGCGCCGAGTGCGGCATAGGCGCCGTCAGGATTGTCGGCCGCCGAACGGAAAACCTTCTGGCCCTTGCCGTCATAACCGAGGCGGCGGGTCTTCAGCACGCCCTGGCCACCGAAATCCTTCAGTGCGGCTTCGAGATCGGCCTGGCTCTCGACCGCATGGAAGCGGGCGGTCGATATGCCGCAGGCGTTGAGGAAGCGTTTTTCGACGAGGCGGTCCTGGGCTGCTTCCAGCGCCTTTGCGGGTGGATAGACGGGAATGTTCGCCGAGAGCGCCTCGGCAGCCGCGACGGGCACGTTCTCGAATTCGTAGGTGACGACATCGCAGGCGGCCGCGAGCTCGGCGAGGGCCGCCGGATCGTCATAGGCGGCGACGATCTGCCGGTTGGCGAGCTGGGCGGCGGGGCAGTCGGCCTGCGGCTCGAGGATGATCGTGCGGAAATTCAGCCTGGCGGCGGCGATAGCCAGCATGCGGCCGAGCTGGCCGCCGCCGATGATGCCGATAGTGCTTACAGTCATTGGTCGTCCATCGGGTATTCGGCGACCGCCGCGCTCTGGCGTTCGCGCCATTCGTCGAGCCGCTCGGCGATTTCCTCGTCGGAGAGAGCAAGCACGGCGGCGGCGAGAAGAGCGGCGTTGACCGCGCCCGCCCTGCCGATGGCGAGCGTTCCGACGGGAATGCCGGCCGGCATCTGCACGATGGAAAGAAGGCTGTCCTGCCCGGACATGGTTTTCGACTGGACCGGCACGCCGAAGACCGGCAGCGGCGTCATCGATGCGGCCATGCCCGGCAAATGGGCTGCGCCGCCGGCGCCGGCGATGATGACCTTGAAGCCTTCCGCACGCGCGCCCTTGGCGAAATTGAACAGCCGGTCGGGCGTGCGGTGCGCCGAGATGATGCGCGCATCATAAGGGATCTCAAGCGCCTCCAGCGTGTCGGCGGCGTTTTTCATGGTCTCCCAATCGGACTGGCTGCCCATGATAATGGCGACGGGCGGTCTGTCTGTCATCGTTGCAGCTATTCCTCTCAAGCGATGATGTCAGGGATGATCTGATCTTCCAGCTTGGTCAGCTTGTCCTTGATGACGAGCTTCTTCTTTTTCATGCGCTGGATTCGCAGAGCATCGCATCCGGTCTCTATCATGGCGTTGATCGCGGCGTCGAAATCCTCGTGCTCCTGACGCAGACGCGCCACCATGAGCCTGATATCCGCCTGTTCCTGATCGGCCATATGCATTCCCCGTTATCGCGCTCGGATCTTGTCCGATCTGCCGATGATTTCCGCAAGCTCCTATCACCAAATACGGGTAACGGCTAGTTAGTGTTGATCATGAATTTGCCATCTCTTCTTCATCTTTTGGCCTTCGACAAGCCTTCAAAAATATGTCACAGTCCGCGCGTTGACACCTTGATCCCCGACGACGATGGTCGGGGAGGGTAAGAGGAAGGAAGGGTCAAATGACAGTTGAAGCTCATCTTGAATCACTCCAGAAAAAGCATGTAGCTCTCGAGGAGGAGTTGCACGCACTCAGAACATCTCCCTCTATCTCAGATACCGAAATTGCCGAATGCAAGCGCCGTAAGCTGCGCATCAAGGACGAGATTCAGCGTCTCAAGTCATCCGTCCATTAATCTTCCCAAGGGTCGCCGGGCGATCATCTTGCGTTAGAAGAGGTAAAATCCATCCATTCCGCCTAAAATTTTGCAAGACCCGGTGATTAGACACCAGAATTGCGCCAGCCCGATGCATGCGGCATTGCGGCTGGCGCTTTTGCGAGGGCGATACGCCTCAAACTGGTTCATGTGATTCGCACAATGCCCGCAGGTTGCGGGGTGCGTATCAGGCCCAGAACTGATCCAGCCATAGATTGAGCTTGTCGAAGCCGCGGTTGTTGACCGTGTAGATGCGCTTCGTGCCTTCCGCCGTCACCGAGACGAGGTTGCTGTCGAGGAGCGCCTTCAGGTGCTGCGACACGGCCGGGCGGCTGATCGGCAGGCCTTCGGCGAGCTCATTGACGGTCCGCGGCGCACGACGAAGTTCCTCCAGCAGAAACCGCCGGTTCGGATCGGCAATCGCAGAGAAAGGGTCTGTGTTCGACATACCGGGAAAACTACGTCAAACCAGCCGTTCCGGCAAGGAAATTGTGCATTGCAGCGTGCTGCCGCGGCCGTTACCAGCCAAGGCCTTCGCGCACGATCAGGAAGGCGGCGATCAGGGCCATCGCATACATGAAGGGATAAAAAATCTCGGGCCTCATACGCCGCACGCACCAGGCGCCGGCCAGGGTCGCGAGCGGGGCGAAGGGCAAAAGCGTCGCCGAGGTCGCCAGATTCTGCGTGTCGAGCTGGCCGAGCGCGAAATAGGGGATGAGTTTGATGGCGTTGAGGAGCGCGAAGAAGCGCACGCTGGTGCCGGTATATTCGCGCGGCTGCAGCTTGAGAGGCAGGGCATAGATCTGGAAGGGCGCGCCGCCGGCATGGGCGACGAAGCTGCCGTAACCCGAGAACGCGCCCCAGAAGCCGGCCGCGACCGACCGCTGGCCGCGCGGCGGGATCACCTTGCCGGCGCCGGGGCCGAAATTATTCCAGAAATAGCGCAGGCAGAAGAGGATGGTCACCGCGCCGATGACGATGCGCAGAATATTGCCCGGAACGAGCGCCGATGTCGCCCAGCCGAGGCCGATGCCGAAGATGGCCCCGGGCAGCATGATCTTCAGCGTCGCCCAGTCGCCGTGCTTGCGCCAGACGACGAGTGAAATCATGTCCATGAAGACCAGGATCGGCAGCAGGATCGCCGCCGCCTCGACCGGCGAGACGACCAAGGCGAGAAAGGGCAGGCCAATCAGCGACAAAGCGTCGCCCATGCCGCCTTTTGCAAGGCCCACGAGCAGAACGGCGGGCACGGCGGCGTAGTAGAATGACAGATCCTGCGGCATGCTTTCGGCGTCCTCCTCTTGCAAGCCTCCTCTAACGGAACTACTCACACAAAACGAGTGCGGTTCCGCCATTTTGGAAGGGAATCCGCAGGAAACGGAAAGACCTCATGACCGAACCGGAAAACCGCTGCCGTCTTGTGCTCATTGTGCCCGACATTGCAGATGCCGATGAGCAGGCAAAGATCGTCGCCGACGCGCTGAAGGGCGGCGACGTCGCCTCGGTGATCGTGCCGCAATACGGACTGGACGACGGCACCTTCCAAAAACATGCCGAGAAGCTGGTGCCCGTCATTCAGGATGCCGGCGCCGCGGCGCTGATCGCCGGCGACAGCCGTGTGGCGGGTCGGGCAAAGGCGGACGGCCTGCACCTTTCCGCCAATGCGGAGGCGCTTTCGGAAGCGATCGACAAGCACGCGCCGAAGCTGATCGTCGGCGGCGGCAATGCGAGCGACCGGCATACGGCGCTCGAAATCGGCGAAGCCAGGCCGGACTATATCTTCTTCGGCAAGCTCGACGGCGATATCAAGCCGGAGGCGCATCCGAAGAATCTCGCGCTCGGCGAATGGTGGGCATCGATGATCGAGATTCCCTGTATCGTCATGGGCGGCACCGATCCCGCCTCGGCGCTCGCGGTCGCGGAGACCGGCGCGGAGTTCGTGGCGCTACGGCTGGCGGTCTTTGCCGAAGCCGGGCGGGCGCCGTCGATCATTGCCGAGATCAACGCTCTTCTTGACGAAAAAGCGCCACGGTTTGAGGATTGAAATCGCGCTCATGCCGATCCCGCCCGCCCGCCTTTTGAAATATTTCCTTGCCAGCATGGCCGCTCTCGCTGCGGCCGGGCCGGATATTGCCCTGGCGCAGGCGCCCGACAGCGTCATCAGCCAGCCGGGCACGGCGCCGGCCTCGACCTTCCGCACCGACCGGCTCAACGGCGAGGATGTAAAGCCTTCCGATGGCGTCGGCGTGTTCGACCGCATGGGCGCGAAGCTGCCCGACCTGCCGCCGGAGAAGGATTACAAGGGGCCGATCGACGAGGCTTACGGCGCCTATCAGCGTGGTTACTACCTGACGGCGATGGACAAGGCGCTGCCGCGCGCCCAGCTCGGCGATCCGGCGGCGCAGACGCTGATCGGCGAAATCCTGTCGCAAGGACTGGGCGTCAAGAAGGACGTGAAGAACGCCGCCTTCTGGTACGGCAAGGCGGCCGAAGGCGGCGATGCGGCGGCCATGTTCAAATACGCGCTGATGCTGATGGAAGGCCAGGGCGTACACCGCGACAAGGCCAAAGCCGACGAGTACATGCACAAGGCCGCCGAGGCCGGTAATCCGTCGGCGGAATTCAACTGGGCGCAGATTGTCGTTGCCGATAATCCCGGCGAGAAAGGGCTGAGGCTCGCGCTGCCCTTCTACGAGAAGTCGGCCGAGCAGGGCATTGCCGATTCGCAATATGCGGTGGCGCAGATCTATGCGACGCTGAAGGACCTGCCGGAGGAAAAGAAGCGCCTCGCCCGCGAGTGGATGGTGCGCGCAGCGCGCGCCGGCTTCGACACGGCCCAGCTCGATCTCGGCATCTGGCTCGTCAACGGCGTCGGCGGTCCGAAGGACTACGTCAAAGGCTTCGAATGGCTGAAGCTTGCGGCCAACGGCGGCAACGTCGTCGCGCAGAACAAGCTCGCCCATCTCTATATCAACGCCATCGGCACGCCGCCCAATCCGATCGAGGCGGCGAAATGGTACGTGCTGTCGCGCCGCGCCGGGCTCGCCGATCCTTCGCTCGAGGATTTCTATCTCGGCATCGAAGACACTCAGCAGAGGGCGGCGATCGATGCGGCCAACAAGTTCCGGCGGCGATAGCGGCTGAATTATGCGTTAGGCCGGGAGATCGGGCTTAACGGCGTCCCGCTCCCGGAGATAGCATCAGAAAAGCGCGTCGGCGAAAAGATCCTCGTCGTCTTCGGCTTTCGGCGCCTCGGCCGGAGCGGCGGCAGCTTCCTCGCTCGCCGGGATGATGCCGCGATGGACATTGCGCTCCTGGACCATGGTGTAGAGCTTGAAGATCTTGCGGTCGAGCGGCGCGATCGTCTCGGTGAGGTCGGAGATGTCGGCGACGTCAGTACCGGCGGTGTTTTCGAGCAGATCGGCGCAGCGGGCGAGCACGTCGCCGAGATCATGCTGGAAATCGAGCTTGCCGATCAGCAGGCTGATCTTGGTGGCGACCTCGCGGCCATTCTCGGCAAGCACCTTCAACTCGCTTTCCATCGAGTTGGCGGCCGAGCGGATGTTGCCGACGGCCGATGTCAGGCTTTCTCCCAGGCCGCCGGCCTCGCCATCGGCCGCAGGTGCGACGCGGCCGGCCGCGGCTTCGAGCGCCGGCAGGCCGTTGACGATGGCATCGGCGGAATCGTCGAGCTTGCCGGCGAAGATGCGCAGCTCGGCGGTGACGACGTTGATCGACCTGCCTTCCTCGCCGAGGCGGCTGCAGCGCAGGTTGGTGTTCAGGGCCATATAATGGATATCGGTCTTGACGGCGCGGATATTGCCGATCGCCTCGAACAGCTTGGCGGCCGTGCCGATCGTCGACTGGCTGACCTGGTCGGCCTGCCGGCTTGCCGCATCGACCTGTTGGACGATCTCATGGGCGGCCGAGACGCTGGATTCCAGCGCGCGCATGAAGTTGCCGTCAGCCTCGCCGCTTTCGCCGCTCATCTGATCACGCAGCTTGAGAATTTCCTTCATGTCGTGGTCGAAACTCGCGATTGTCTTCACGACGTTTTCCGAATCCCGCTGGAAATCGGCGCACATCTCGCTCATCTGCGCCGCAGTCAGATGATGAATGACGTTCTGGAGGCGCCGGCGCGCGCCGGCGTCGAGCTTGGAACCATCCTCGCCGGCAAAGAAATCCTCGAGCAGGGAGAAGGTCGCCTGCACGTGCTCGATGCGCTGCCGGGTGATGTCGCCGATCTGCAGGGCAGACAATGTCGAGGCGACCTTGGTCTGGACGCCGCGGGCGATCGCGCCGACTTCACGGGCAATGACGCCCAGATCCTTGCGGTGCCCGGCAATCTTGGCTGCGTCATCGCGCAGCGCTGCCGCGACGGCCGGAACGGTATCGGCGTAGCCTCGGGAAACGCTGGCTCCGAGCGAAGCGGCGAGCTTGACCTCCTTCTCGAGGCTGTCGAGATGGGCGGCGAAACGGTTGACCTCGTCGGTGCCTGAATAGATGCGCTCCAGGATTTCCTGGGCGAAGCCGGCGAATTCGGCAAGCCCGGCGCCGGTGATCTTCACGGTCACGGCGAAGGTCCTGAGATAACGCATCGTTTCCTGCATGTCGGCGACATGCTTGCGCAGCTCCCTGCCGGTCTGCGCCAGCGAGACGAGCGCCTGCTGACGGCTTTCCTCGGTGGCCGGCAGTGCCATTAGGCTTTCCACCGTTGCCCTGAGATCGGTGCTGGTGTCACTCGACTCCTTGTTGTCGAGGGTCTTGGCGACGCTTTCGAGCGAGTTCAACAGACGGTTGAGGACATCCATCACCGACAGCAGCACCGTCCCGCCTTCGAGGAAGCGTTCCTCGACTTGGCTGCGGGCGGCCTCCAGAGTCTGGCTGATGTCCCGCCCCGATGTGTAGGCCGCAGGGTGCAGTGATACCTGAGCGTGTACCAACTTTTTACCTTTTCTTAAAACACAGGCAATTTGACTCTATTTTTACGGGCAGGATGGAAACGACCGGTAAACACGCCAGACTCGTCTGCGTTGTGATTAACGAAAGATGTGGAACCGCTGCCGTGCACATCCGCATAGCCGGCGATCATTCGTCAACATGCTGATTTCTATTCGTTTATTCGAAAATTCTGAGACAAAAATACAACTTATCCCCGATGAGAATTGGGAGTCGCGGGATCCGCTATACAGCCGTTTCATACAACCGCTGTTTACCCGCCATTAACGCTGCCGTGAGAGTCCTTTTAGGGTCGTCAAGTATTTCCCCGGCCCAGGAGGCTGCATTGGATACTCCAAAGCAATATTACGAATCTATAAATCTCCCGGACGGGCTGAGTATTCGCTATGCGTCCGAATTATATTCCAAGCTTTCTGACGAGTTTCATAGTAATGATGCGATCGTCATCAGCATTCCCGAAGGTGCGGAAGCGGATCTGAGTTTCGTTCAACTCATCGAATCCTCGCGCCGTCAAGCAAAGGTCAAGGGAAAGACGTTCAAACTATCTTCGCCGGCCAGCGGCTCAGTCCTGAAGGTACTTGAGCGCGCGGGTTTTATAGAATCCTTCGATCAAGAAGACGCAAATTTCTGGTTGCATAAAGAGGTGACGTTATGAGTGCAAATATCCTGACTGTAGACGATTCCGCCAGCATTCGCCTGACCACCAAGGTCACGCTGACCAATGCCGGCTACAGCGTCACCGAGGCGGTGAACGGGGCAGAGGGCCTCGCGGCGGCCAAGGGCAGCAGCTTCGATCTGATCGTAACCGATCTCAACATGCCTGTGATGGATGGGCTGACGATGATCGAGGAACTGCGCAAGCTGCCGGCGCAGGCAGGCGTGCCGATCATCTTCCTGACGACGGAATCGGACGCCGACCTCAAGGCCCGCGCCAAGGCCGCGGGCGCTACGGGCTGGCTGACCAAGCCGTTCGATCCTGAAAATCTGGTGAAGATCGTCAAAAAGGTCTTAGGAAGATGAGTACGCTCGATCCCGTCGCCGTATTCCGCATGGAAGCTGCCGAATGCCTCGAAGCGATCGAGGCCGGTCTTCTCGACCTGACGCACCAGCTCGACAACAAGGATCTGGTCGACGCCGTGTTCCGTGGGCTCCACACGCTCAAGGGCTCGGGCGCGATGTTCGGTTTCGAGGCGCTCGCCGCCTTCACCCATCATTGCGAAACGGCCTTCGACCGCGTCCGCAAGGGCGAGGTGGCGGCGACCAGCGAACTCGTCGCTGCCGTTCTCGCTGCCCAGGATCATATGCGTGCGCTCGTCGATCAGCCGGATGCCGATCATGGCGATACCGGGCAGAAGCTTCTGGCCCAGCTGCAGGCCGCCGTCGGCGGCAAGGCGGCGGCGCCGGCCGCAACGGCAGCCGCCATTCCCCAGGTGGCACCAGTAAAAAAGAAGAACAGCTGGCGCATCCGCTTCAGCCTGCCGGCCAATTCGATGGCCAACGGTACCAATCCGCTTGGCCTGCTGGACGAGCTGCGCGATCTCGGCGAATGCACCGTGTGCGCCAACACCTCGGCCATTCCGCCTCTCGATGAGCTCACACCGACGCAACTCTATGTTTCCTGGGATGTGACGCTGACCAGCGAGCAGGACCGTTCGGCGATCGACGACGTCTTCATCTTCGTGCTCGACGATATGGAACTCAGCGTCGAGGAGATCGACGGCGCAACGCCGGCAGTGGCTGCCCCTGTCGAAGCAAAGCCGGCACCTGCTCCTGTCGCCTCGGTAGCGCCGGCACCGGTTGCGCCGGCGGCCGTGCCGGAATTCCGGCCCGTCGAAGCGGTTCCTGTGAAGCGTGACGCGCCCGCCGCCGCTAGCCAGGCGAAGGCTGCCGAGAACGTGCGCGTCCCGGCCGAACGGCTCGACGAGCTGATGGACCGTGTCGGTGAGCTCGTCATCGCGCAATCGCGCCTCAGCCAGCTCGCCAGCGCCAGCACCGATATCGCGCTGCGTTCCGTCTCGGAAGAAATCGAACGCCTTTCCGGCGAGTTGCGCGACACGATGATGGTGCTGCGCATGGTGCCGGTCGCGACCCTCTTCTCCCGCTTCCGCCGCCTTGTCCACGATCTCGCCCGCGAGACCGGCAAGGTGATCGAGCTGGTGACGGAGGGCGAAACCACCGAAGTCGACAAGACGGTCATCGAGCGCCTGGCCGATCCGCTGGTGCATCTGGTGCGCAACTCGATCGACCATGGTCTGGAAACGCCTGCCGATCGCCTGGCCGCCGGCAAGACCGAGGCCGGCACGGTGACGCTTTCGGCCCGCCAGGCCGGCGGCGAAGTGATCATCTCGATCAAGGACGACGGCCGCGGCATCAACCGCGAACGGGTTCGCGCCAAGGCGGAATCTTCCGGCCTGATCCATCCCGGCCAGCCGCTTTCGGACTCCGAGCTCCTGCAGCTGATCTTCGCGCCCGGCTTCTCGACGGCCGCGGCGATCACCAATCTGTCCGGCCGCGGCGTCGGCATGGACGTGGTCAAGAAGACGGTCGAGGCGTTGCGCGGCGCGATCGATATCGTCAGCGTGTCGGGGCAGGGTTCGGAAGTATCGCTGCGCATCCCGCTGACGCTTGCGATCATCGACGGCCTGCTGGTGCGTGTCGGCTCCGGCCGCTACGTCATCCCACTTTCGGCGGTCGAGGAATGCCTCGAACTGTCGCTCGAGGAAGATCTCCGCTCGCGCGGCCGCAGCTTTATCTCGCTGCGCGACAGTCTGGTGCCGTTCCTGCGCCTGCGCGATCTCTTCCGTACCGGCACCAAACCCGACGTGCATCAGAAGGTGGTGGTGATTTCGACCGGCACCGAGCGCGTCGGCCTCGTCGTCGACCAGATCATCGGCGACCACCAGACGGTGATCAAGTCGATGTCGAAACTGCACAACAATGTCGCGACCTTCTCGGGCGCGACCATTCTCGGCGACGGCAGCGTCGCTCTCATTCTCGACGTCGGGCACCTGGTTGCCGCGGGTCAGCAACAGGAGGCGCAATTGCGGGTAGCAGGATGAGTGCAGCAGCAACAGCCGAGCGTTTCGACAATCACTGGAGCTATGCCGAGGAAGTCGAGGTGCTGACCTTCGATCTCAATGGCGAGACCTTCGCGCTGGAAGCGGTCATCGTCCAGGAAATCCTGGACCTGCTTCCTGAGACCGCAGTGCCGGGCAGCCAGCCCTTCGTCGCGAGCGTCATCAACTTTCGCGGCAAGGTCATTCCGCTTGCCGACCTGCGCCTCGCCTTCGGGATGGAAGCGGCCGAAGCCACGATCGACAGCCGCTTCATCGTCATCGAGATCGATCTGCATGGCGAGCCGACGCTGGTCGGCCTCAGAACCGACAAGGTCAACGAGGTGACGACACTTGCGAAGACCGCGAGCGAGGCGCCGCCGAGCGTCGGCATGCGCTGGCGCGCCGACTACATCAACTGCCTGGTGAAGCGGGGTGGCGAGTTCATCATCCTTCCAAATCTGCAGGCGATTTTTTCATCGAGGCACGATGCGGCGGGGGCCGCAAACTGACGCCGGATGAATCCAAACGGGGGTTAAAACGATGAAACTGACAATCAAGACGAAGCTGGTGACTGCGTTCACCTTCATTATTCTCATGTTATTGGGCACTGCCGCTTATGGCATTTTCAGCCTCGGATCCTTGAACGATACGATCGGCAATCTTCTTGCCGGCCCGGCAGCCCGCCTCGACCTTGCGCAGCAGATCAACATCGCGCAGCTCGAGGCCATCCGCCAGCAGAAGAACCTGCTGACCGCCCGCACACCCGAAGAAAGTGCCGGTGCGATCGACAAGGGCGACCAGGCCCGCAAGGATTTCAGCGACGCCTTCAACCATGTGCTGGGGCTCGCCACCGAAGAAGGCAAGGCCCGCTGGGCGCGGATCGCCGAGCTTTCCAAGGCCTTCAACGCAGCCGACGACCAGATCCGCGACTATTTGAAGGCCGGCAATGCGGACGGCGCAAACACCGTCTCCATCACGGCGGCGCGTGCTGCCGCCAACGATATCGACTCGACGCTCGCCGAAATTCTGGCGCTGGAAAAACAGCGCATGAAGGCCGCCGACGCCGACGCCGACGCGCAGTATGCGACGACACGCACGACGATGATCGCCGTCGCCGCCGTCGCACTGGTGATTGCCGCCATTACCGCCTTCTGGATCGCCAGCACGATCAGCAAGGGCCTGAGCCGCGCCAACACCGTGGTTCGCGAAGTATCCGAAGGCGACCTGACGAAGATGGCCGAGATCACCAGCCATGACGAGATCGGCGAGCTTCTCAGCAACGTCAACATCATGATCGAACGTCTGCGGGGCGTCGTCGCCGACGCGCTGTCGGCTGCCGAAAACGTCTCCTCCGGGAGCCAGCAGCTTTCGGCAAGCTCCGAGCAGGTGTCGCAGGGCGCCACGGAACAGGCTGCTTCCGCTGAAGAAGCCTCGGCCTCGATGGAGCAGATGGCCGCCAACATCAAGCAGAACGCCGACAATGCGGCACAGACGGAAAAGATCGCCCGCCAATCGGCCAAGGATGCGGAAGCCAGCGGCGAAGCGGTGACACGCGCTGTCGACGCCATGCGCACGATCGCCCAGAAGATCAGCATCGTGCAGGAAATCGCCCGCCAGACCGATCTGCTGGCGCTGAACGCCGCCGTCGAAGCGGCCCGCGCCGGCGAGCACGGCAAGGGCTTTGCGGTGGTCGCGTCGGAAGTGCGCAAGCTCGCCGAACGCAGCCAGTCGGCCGCAGCCGAAATCAGCTCGATGTCCGGCGATACCGTCAAGGCCGCGGCCGATGCCGGGGAGATGCTCGGTCGCCTGGTGCCCGACATCCGCAAGACGGCGGAACTCGTCTCCGAGATCAGCGCCGCCTGCCGCGAGCAGGATATCGGCGCTTCGCAGATCAAC
Source organism: Rhizobium sp. R634 (assembly GCF_002211305.1). Lineage (GTDB taxonomy): Bacteria > Pseudomonadota > Alphaproteobacteria > Rhizobiales > Rhizobiaceae > Rhizobium. The sequence goes on from NZ_LOKW01000002.1 coordinate 238,422, forward strand.
GAAGCGATCCAGCAGCTCGACAAGGTGACGCAGCAGAATGCCGGCGCCTCCGAGCAGATGTCGGCGACCTCGGAAGAACTCGCTTCCCAGGCCGAAGAGCTGCAGACGTCGATCGCCTTTTTCAAGGTCGACACGACAGGCAGCGCGCGACCTGGCGCCCAGAAGACGCCGAAAGGCCCGGCCAAGGTGCTCAAGGGGCCGGCGGCTTCCCGCAAGCCTGCTCCGCAGGCGCAAAGCCAGGGCCGGGGCCAGACGGTTTCGGCTCAGCAGCAGCGCCTCAAGGGTTTTGCTCTCGATATGTCGATGGGTGGTCCTGACGACAGCGATGACGATTTCAGGGAGAGTGCTTGAGCACTCCCCTGAGGGAAAGCGCGTAAACGCTTCCCCCTCATGCGATCCCTCGGGCTGCTCCGGTGGCCCGAGGCGGAAATATCCCCAACGCGTGTAGGCGTTGGCGCAGCGACCGATGGATGTTCGGCTGCCGGGAAGTGAATGCAGTCGCTTTCCCCCTCTCAGACACATCACTCTGAAAGTTCGACGTTCCTTGGACCGGAACGTCTCTCTATCCAATCGTTTTGGCGCATAGAACGGGGTATCACATGCGTTTCACCATTAAGCTCAAACTAGGCCTTGCCTTCGCAGTCATGACACTGCTTCTGATCGGCATCGCAGTTTATGGAAGCCTGAGCCTCGGCACCTTGAACGAGGCGAGCGGCAATATGATCGATGGACCGGTGCGCCGCCTGGAGCTGGCGCTCAATGCCAACATTGCCGAAGTCAACGCGATCCGCGCGCAGAAGAACGCACTGCTCTCCACCGATCATGAGACCGCCGCCGGCTTCTACAAGGAAGCCGACCAGAATTTGCAGGCCCTCTTCGACACCATTGACGCCGGCCTTGCCATCGCCACGGCAGAAGGCAAGGTCCATTGGGAGAAGCTGCTGGCGATCGGCGGGAAATTCCGCGAAAAATCCGCCGAGCTGCAGCAGCTCGACGCAAGGGGCGACAAAGCAGGCGCGCTGGCGCTTTCGCTCGGCGATCTCAGGGTGATGACCGACGATATGGCTGGCGCGATCACTTCCCTGATCGAGATCCAGCGCAAGAGCATGCAGGCGACCGACCATGCCAACACCGAGCTTTACGACTCGACCAAGCTCATCCTCACCACGGCATCGGGTATCGCCGTGCTCGTGGCACTCGGCGCCGCCTTGTGGATCACGCTCGGCATCAACAACGGCCTGAGGAAGATCACGAGCGTCGCAAACGCCGTGGCGATCGGCGATCTCAATCAGAAGGTCGACGTCAGGACCAATGACGAGATCAAGGATCTCATCGATACCGTCAACACCATGACCGCCAACCTCCGCGCGACGGCGGCCCTTGCCGACCAGATCGCCATGGGCGACCTGACGACCGACGCCAAGCCGCTCTCGGACAAGGATACGCTCGGCATCGCGATGCAGAGCATGATCGCCAACCTCAGGACCACCGCTGGAATCGCGGATCAGATCGCCAATGGCGATCTCACGGTGTCCCCGAAGCCGCTCTCCGACAAGGATGCCTTGGGCCTTGCGCTGGAGCAGATGGTCGAGCGGCTGCGCGGCGTCGTCGCCGACGCGATCTCGGCCGCCGAAAATGTTTCGGCCGGCAGCCAGGAGCTTTCTGCAAGTTCCGAGCAGGTGTCCCAGGGTGCCACCGAGCAGGCTGCTTCCGCCGAAGAAGCTTCCGCCTCGATGGAAGAGATGGCCTCGAACATCAAGCAGAACGCCGACAACGCGGCCCAGACGGAAAAAATCGCCCGCCAGTCGGCCAAGGATGCGGAAGCCAGCGGCGAGGCCGTCTCCCGCGCGGTCGATGCCATGCGCACGATCGCCCAGAAGATCGGCATCGTGCAGGAAATCGCCCGCCAGACCGATCTGCTCGCCCTCAACGCGGCCGTCGAAGCGGCCCGCGCCGGTGAGCACGGCAAGGGCTTTGCGGTCGTCGCTTCGGAAGTGCGCAAGCTCGCCGAACGCAGCCAGTCGGCGGCGGCCGAAATCAGCTCGATGTCGAGCGATACCGTGACGGCCGCCCAGGAAGCCGGCGAAATGCTCGGGCGCCTGGTGCCCGACATCCGCAAGACGGCCGAGCTGGTTTCGGAGATCAGTGCGGCCTGCCGCGAGCAGGATATTGGCGCGGCGCAGATCAACGAGGCGATCCAGCAGCTCGACAAGGTAACGCAGCAGAATGCCGGCGCTTCCGAGCAGATGTCGGCGACCTCGGAAGAGCTCGCCTCGCAGGCGGAAGAACTGCAGACGTCGATCGCCTTCTTCAAGGTCGACATGGCAGGGGCACGCCGCGAGCGTGCGCCGGCTGCAAAGGTCGCTGCCCGTGGCCGGGCGCAGGCAGCACCGCGCAAGCCGGCCGGCAAGGCGCCGATCAATACGGTTGCCGGTCAGCAGGCCCGTGTGAAGGGCTTTGCTCTCGACATGTCGATGGGCGGCCCCGACTCGGTCGACGAGGAGTTCAGGGAGAGCGCTTAGGGCGCTCCCGGGGGAAAGCGCATCAGCGCAATCTCCCTTCGCAATTGTCATGGGCCAGCCAGCATGGCCCGTGACGCAGGCTTTCGGCGCTTGGGGAAGCGACACGGAAGTTTATTCATGTCGTCCGTCGGTTGCGCCGGATGGAATTTCTTTGCTGCATGATGCCGCACCACTTGGACCATATTTATTGCTTCGCTCTCTGAGAGGAATATTGAGATGCGTATTACGATCAAACTCAAACTCGCGGCTGCATTCGGCTTTGTCATATTGTTGCTGGTGGGCAGCGCGGCCTATGGAATATTGAGCCTCAGTTCACTGAACGATGCTGTCGGCAACCTTGTTTCCGGTCCTGCCAAAAGGCTGGAACTGGCTCTGGAAGCAAAGACCGCCGAGCTCGATGCTGTCCGCTGGCAGAAAAATGCCCTTCTCGAAATGGATCCCGAAGCCGTCAGGAAGGACTATCAGAATGCCGCGAAGAGCGTGGACGAAATGATCGCGTTCGTGACAAGCGGCCAACAGCTCGCAACTCCCGAGGGCAAGCCGAGTTGGGACAGGCTGCTCGATCTCGCCAAACGGTTCGACGAAGGCTCCAACAGAGTTGCCTCTATCCAGGAAGGCGGCGACAGGGCAGGAGCGGTGGCGCTTTCCTCAGGAGAGGTTCGCGGCCTCGTCCTGGAGCTGGAAGACGTTTTCGAGACGCTCGTCACGCTTCAGCAGAAAGCGATGGCCCAAGCCGATAACGACACCGACATCCTCTATAGTTCGACAAAAAATACGCTGATCGGTGTAGCGGTCGGGGCTTCCGTCATTGCTTTCGCCGCTGCGCTTTGGATCGCGCTCGGGATCAACAGCGGCCTGCGCAAGATCATGAACGTTGCCAGCGCCGTCGCGATCGGCGACCTGAACCAGAAGGTCGAGATCAGGACCAACGACGAGATCAAGGATCTGGTCAACACGATCAATGTCATGACGGACAACCTTCGTGCTACAGCCGACATCGCTACGCAGATCGCCGGCGGCGACCTGATGGTGGCGCCGAAGCCGCTTTCGGAGAAGGATACGCTCGGCATTGCGCTCGAGCAGATGGTCGAGCGCCTGCGTGGTGTCGTCGCCGATGCGATCGCGGCCGCCGAGAATGTTTCGGCCGGCAGCCAGGAGCTTTCGGCAAGCTCGGAACAGGTTTCGCAGGGCGCCAGCGAACAGGCGGCTTCGGCCGAAGAGGCCTCGGCCTCGATGGAAGAGATGGCCGCCAACATCAAGCAGAACGCCGACAACGCCGCTCAGACGGAAAAGATCGCCCGTCAGTCCGCCAAGGATGCCGAGATGAGCGGCGAAGCGGTGTCGCGCGCCGTACAGGCAATGCGGACCATCGCCGAGAAGATCAGCATCGTCCAGGAAATCGCCCGCCAGACCGACCTGCTGGCGCTGAACGCCGCCGTCGAAGCCGCGCGTGCGGGCGAACATGGCAAGGGGTTTGCTGTCGTCGCTTCGGAAGTGCGCAAGCTTGCCGAACGCAGCCAATCGGCCGCCGCCGAAATCAGCTCGATGTCCGGCGACACGGTCAAGGCTGCCCAGGACGCCGGCGACATGCTCGGCCGGCTGGTGCCCGATATCCGCAAGACCGCGGAACTGGTTGCCGAGATCAGCGCCGCCTGCCGTGAACAGGATATCGGCGCCGGCCAGATCAACGAAGCGATCCAGCAGCTCGATCGGGTGACGCAGCAGAATGCCGGCGCCTCCGAGCAGATATCTGCGACCTCAGAAGAACTCGCAAGCCAGGCAGAAGAGCTGCAGACGTCGATCGCCTTCTTCAAGGTCGATACGGCAGGCGATCGTCAAACCCGCGTGCCGGCTGCCAGGATGAAGGCCCGCAATCCGCTACCCGCCACTGGGCGCAGCCTCGGCGGCAGGAGGCCCGCGGCCAATAGCGTCGCTGGCCAGCAAGCGCGGGCAAAGGGCTTCGCTCTCGATCTCTCCATGGGTGGTCCCGATGATGGGGACGCCGAATTCAAGGAAAGCGCCTAAACATGGCTCCAACATCTCTGGAAGCGCAATTCGTGACCTTCAGCCTCGGCGAAGAGATTTTCGCCGTGCCGGTTGAGGTCGTAAGGGAAATCCTCGACTATGCGGAAGCTTTCAAGATTCCGAACGGTCCCGACTATCTGCTCGGCCTGCGCGATGTGCGCGGGCAGGGCGTGCCGACGATCGATCTTCGATTGAAGCTCGGCATGACGAAGACCGAGCCGACGCCGCACACGCGGGTGCTCGTCCTCGACGTGCCGATGGAAAACCGGCTGCTGACACTGGGCCTCGTTGCCGACCGCGTCTTCGAGGTCACGCCGTTCCGGCGTGACCAGATCGAGGCGGCGCCCGATATCGGCGTGCGCTGGCGTTCGGACTATATTGCCGGCGTCGTTCGCCGTGAAAACGGCTTTGTCGTCATCATCGATCTCGCGCGGCTCTTGTCGCGCGAGGACGCCTCGGCATTGCAATCGGCGGCCTGACCGCGCGTCAACCCGGAGTACTGCGTTTTATGAGTATGGCAGCAGCGGTGGAAACCCAATTGCCGGGCGACCGGATCAGCAAGCGCAATTTCGACAAGCTTGCCCGGTTCATCTACGACTATAGCGGCATCAAGATGCCGCCGACCAAGCTGACGATGCTCGAAGGGCGGCTGCGACGCCGCCTTCGGGCAACCAATCATGCAACCTTCGACGATTATTGCGACTTCCTGTTCGATCAGGACGGTCTTGCCCAGGAAGCCGTCTACCTGATCGATGTGGTGACGACCAACAAGACCGACTTCTTCCGGGAAGCCAAGCATTTCGACTACATGCAGACGGTGGCGCTGCCGACGATTGCCAATAGCGGCGTGCGCACCATCCGCACCTGGAGCTCGGCCTGCTCGACGGGCGCCGAACCCTATACGATGGCGATGGTGCTGGCGGAATTTGCGGAAACCCGCAACGACGTTTCCTACAGCGTGCTTGCCACCGACCTTTCCACCGACGTGCTGCAGACGGCGCGCCGGGGCATTTATCCGGAAGACCTGATCGCGCCCGTGCCGCGCGATCTGCAGCGCAAATATGTGCTGGTCGCCAAGCAGCCGGGCCGCAGGGAGGTGCGCATAAATCCGAAGCTGCGCGGCAGGGTGGGCTTTGCCCGGATGAACCTGATGGACGAGAAATATCCGGTCGGCGACTTGATGAACATCATCTTCTGCCGCAACGTGCTGATCTACTTCGACAAGCAGACCCAGGCCGGCGTGCTCAACCGCCTCTGCGATTGCCTGGCGAAGGGCGGCTATATGTTCATCGGCCATTCCGAGTCGATCACCGGCTTCGACCTGCCGCTGAAGCAGGTCTCGAACACGGTGTTCCAGCGTATCTAGAGGCATTTATGCGCAAAAAAATCCGTGTTCTGATCATCGACGATTCCGCCAGCATCCGTCAGACGCTGACGCATGTGCTGGAGCAGGATCCCGATATCGAGATCATGGGAGTGGCCTCCGACCCTTTCGTGGCGGCTCGCAAGCTTCTGGAGGAGGTTCCCGATGTCATCACGCTCGATGTCGAGATGCCGCGCATGGACGGCATCACTTTCCTCCGCAAGCTGATGGCGCAGCGGCCGATCCCGGTCGTCATGTGCTCGTCGCTGACCGAAGCGGGCTCGCAAACCCTGATCCAGGCGCTGGAGGCCGGTGCCGTCGACGTCATTCTGAAATCGAAGATCGGAGCCGCCGACAGTCTGTCCGATGATGCGATACGCATTCGCGAAATCGTCAAGAGCGCCTCGCATGCACGGCTTACCACCGTCCGCCGTGCCGCTGGAACCGTCCGCTCCGCTTCGGCCGAGGGGCCGGCCAAGAAGTTGACGGCGGATGCGATGCTGCCGCCGCCGACGGGAAAGGCGATGGCGAAGACGACCGAGATGGTCGTCTGCGTCGGCGCCTCCACTGGCGGTACGGAGGCGCTGCGCGAATTCCTGGAGGAATTGCCCGCCAATGCGCCCGGCATGGTGATCGTCCAGCATATGCCGGAGAGATTCACCGACGCTTTCGCCAAACGGCTGAACGGGCTCTGCGAGGTCGAGGTCAAGGAAGCTGTAGACGGCGACCCGGTGCTGCGCGGGCATGTGCTGATTGCGCCCGGCGATAAACATACGCTGCTGGAACGCCAGGGCGCACGCTATTATGTGAGCGTGAAGACCGGACCGCTGGTGTCGCGTCACCGGCCTTCCGTCGACGTGCTGTTCCGCTCGGCGGCGCGCTCGGCCGGTTCGAATGCCATGGGCATCATCATGACCGGCATGGGTGACGATGGCGCGCGCGGCATGCTGGAAATGCATCAGGCCGGCGCTTACACGGTAGCACAGGACGAGGCGAGTTCGATTGTATTCGGCATGCCGAAGGAAGCGATCGCCAAAGGCGGCGTCGATCGCATCCTTCCGCTCGATCAGATCGCTCGTGAAGTGATGCTGACACAGCAGAGGTTCTGAGATCGGTTTCGAGCGGAACGGACCGAACCGGCGGCATCGAAGGATGCGGCCGGTTGGATTATCTTTTTGTCCCGGATCAGGCGAGGTAACCGCCGTCGATCGTCAGGCTGGCGCCGGTGACGAAGCCGGCTTCGGCGCTCGCGAGGTAAGCGGCAAGTCCGGCTATCTCCCGGTCTTCGCCCAAGCGACCGAGTGCCATCAGCGGCTTGAGCCGTTCGTGGTCATCCTCATGAGGGTTCATGTCGGTCTGGGTGGGGCCGGGCTGGATATTGTTCACGGTGATGCCGCGCGGGCCGAGATCGCGGGCAAGACCGCGCGTCATGGAAGCGATCGCGCCTTTCGTCATGCTGTAGACGGCGGACGTCGGAAAGCCGCTGCGCTCAGCGGTGACGCTGCCGATGGTGATGATGCGGCCACCGTGCTTCATATGCCTTGCCGCTGCCTGGATGCCCACGAAGGCCGCCCGGACATTGATGGCGAACATGCGGTCGAAATCCTCCAGCGAATATTCCTCGAGCGGGTTGAGGATGAGGATGCCGGCATTGCTGACGAGAATATCGAGACCGCCGAAATGTTCGACCGTCAGTTCAACGGCGTGCTGCACTGCTTTCGTATCGGCGCTATCGGCATGGATCGACAGGGTCTTGCTGCCCGCCATTGCCAGTTCGTCGACGATCTTCTTCGCCTTGTCTTGCGAACTTGCATAAGTGAAAGCGACCGCGGCGCCGTCGGCAGCGAGCCTTCGCACGATGGCAGCGCCGATGCCGCGCGAGCCGCCGGTGACCAGAGCAACCTTGCCGGAAAGTGATTGAGACATGAGACTTCCTTTCTATTTTGGATCATTTAGTCTAGAATTGGGCATGCGAATTCCAGCCGGCGCCTTACTTCGTCAGCGGAGGCTTCTGATGGCCATTCGTGCGATGCCGCGAAGTGTTTCGGGCGAAGCGCCGTTACGGGCGCTTACCTTCATGCCCGACAGGGTGGCGCCGAGAAAGTGGACGGCATCGGCCATGTCGACATCCGTTGCGAGGTCTCCGGCGTTGCGCGCCTCGCCAAGCAAGGTCTCCATCGCCGCGCGAAGCGCATGGCCGGCACTGTCGGTCAAGGCTGCGACCTCCTTGTCGGTGCGGCCGAATTCGCAGATGGCGCTGACGCCGAGGCAGCCGCGGCGGGCCTCGGCAGCGGGACGGGAGGCGAAGGCCACGAGTGCGCCTTCCAGCGCTTCGATCGGCTTGGCCTCGCGGCGCAGATCGGCCAGAATCTTGCCGATGCTATCGGCGTTATAGCGCTTCAGCGCTTCGAGATAGAGGCCGCGCTTATCGCCGAAAGTATCATACATGCTCTGCCGGCTGATCTTCATCGCCGTCAGCAGTCGGTCCGTCGAAGTGCCTTCATAACCATGTTCGGAAAACATGCCGATGGCGGCATGAAGGGCGGTGTCGCGATCGAATTCCTTATGTCGTGCCATAGGAGGGTTGCTAGCATTTCCGGACTGATTTGTCCAGAATAAATTAACCGCATGCAACACTGCACGTCTGCCATGTGCGCCTCCCCTTGAAATTTCCCCGATTTTGTGGTCTTGAGGCCGCCAATCTTTGCAGCGCTGCCTGTCATGCATGTTCAGGGACATTTCCCGCCCCTGGCAGCGCGCGCCTCATATCAGTCCCAAGGAAAATGCGCAGATGGCCCGTTCAGCTCTTCTCAATGTCATGGTTCAGGCTGCCCTCAAGGCAGGAAAATCGCTGGGGCGTGATTTCGGCGAAGTGCAGAACCTGCAGGTTTCCGTGAAGGGACCTGGCGATTTCGTTTCCACCGCCGACCGCAAGGCCGAGAAGATCGTTCGGGAAGAGCTGCTCAAGGCGCGTCCGACCTATGGCTTCCTCGGTGAGGAAGGCGAGGAGATCAAGGGCACGGACGGCGCGCATCGCTGGATCGTCGATCCGCTCGACGGCACGACCAATTTCCTGCACGGCATTCCGGCCTTTGCGGTTTCGATCGCGCTCGAGCGCAATGGCGAGATCGTCGCGGCGGTCGTCTTCAATCCGGCGACGGACGAGCTTTTCACTGCCGAGCGCGGCGGCGGCGCCTTCCTCAACGACCGGCGTCTGCGCGTCGCCGCGCGCCGGGCACTGTCGGACTGCGTCATCGGCTGCGGCGTGCCGGCGCTCGGCAAGCGCAATCACGGCAAGTTCCTGGTCGAACTCCGCCACGTGATGGGCGAAGTGGCCGGCATCCGCCGGCTCGGCTCGCCGACGCTCGATCTTGCCTATGTCGCCGCCGGCCGTTTCGATGGTTTCTGGGAAGCGGAGCTTGCCCCCTGGGACATGGCGGCGGGCATCCTGCTTATCCGCGAAGCCGGCGGTTTCGCCACCGACTGGGACGGCGGAACGGCCATTTTGGAGAGCGGCGCAATCGTCGCCGGCAACGAAGCCATCCACAAGGCGCTGATCGAGGTCATCAAGCGGCCGATCCCTGCCAAGTGAGCTGACAAAATCCGTCTGTTGTAAACTCACGGTTTTCAGCCCGGCATACTTCAATTCGGCACAATGTTGCTCTAGTCTCCGCCAGCAATGAGTTCGGAGGCTGCTGAACCTATGGAAAATGTGAATGTGGCGGAGATCGGCTCCACCGAAAAGACGACGGGCGGCTACGCCCACAGGCTTTCCAGCCCTATGCCATTCCTCTGGACGATGCTGCTCTTCCTCGTCATCGTCGGTTTCATCGCCGCCATCCTCTTCCGGCAGACGCAGACCGCCTTCATGCACAATCCGGGCCTTAACGGCCTGATCCTCGGCGTTCTCGCGGTCGGGATCATCCTCGTTTTCAACCATGTGCTGGCGCTTCGCCCCGAAGTGCGCTGGTTCAACTCCTTCCGCGCCGCCGGCAGCGCCGACAAGGTCAACCGCAATCCGCGGCTGCTTGCGCCGATGCGCGCCCTGATCGGCAGCCGCAAAAGCTCGGTGGCGCTGTCGACGACCGCGCTGCGTTCGATCCTCGATTCGATCGCCACTCGTCTCGACGAATCGCGCGACGTCTCGCGCTATCTGATCGGTCTCCTGGTCTTCCTCGGCCTGCTCGGCACCTTCTGGGGCCTCATCGGCACGATCGGTTCGATCAGCACCGTCATCCAGTCGCTCGATGCCGGCTCGAACGGAACGGGAGACGTGCTCTCGGCGCTGAAGGAGGGGCTTTCCATGCCGCTTTCGGGCATGGGCCAGGCCTTCTCCTCCTCGCTGCTCGGCCTTTCTGGTTCGCTCATTCTCGGCTTTCTCGACCTGCAGGCCGGCCGCGCGCAGAACCGCTTCTACATGGAGCTGGAAAACTGGCTCTCCTCGGTCACCGATGTCGGCTCCGATCTGGCGCCGGCCCTCGAGGCCGTTTCCGGCTCCTCCTCGGAGGATATGCGCGCGCTCTCCGAGTACCTGCGCAAGGCCTCCGAAGAGGGCGGCGTCGGCAGCCAGCGTTCCGTCGCGGCCATGGCGAGCCTTGCCGAAGGTATTCAGGGGCTCGTCAAGAACATGCGCAACGAGCAGCAGATGCTGCGCGACTGGATCGAGGCGCAGCAGGACGAGGCGAAGGCGATGCGCCGCACGCTCGACCGGCTGGCCGAACGCATCGGCCTGCAGGAGCGCGGAGGCGAGAAGACCGAGCGCCAGCGCGACCGCGCAAGCCAGACAGAGAAGAGCGAGGGCAAGTAAGCCATGGCTCTTGCCCGCAACCGCCGCCGCGAACGCACGGTGGATTATTGGCCGGGCTTCGTCGATGCGCTGTCGACGCTGCTTATCGCCATCATGTTCCTGCTGACGGTCTTCGTCGTCGGCCAATTCATCCTCAGCCGCGAGATCACCGGACGCGACGAGGTGCTGAACCGCCTCAACAGCCAGATCAATGAACTGACGCAGCTTCTGGCGCTCGAAAAGGGCAGCAATCAGGATCTTCAGGATTCCGTCGCCAACCTGCAGGCTTCGCTTGCCACCGCCGAGGGCGAGCGCTCGCGGCTGCAGGCACTGCTGAGCGCCGGCTCCGGCGGCCAGGATGCGGCGCAGAAGCGGATCGGCGCGATGACGCAGGAGCTCGACGAGCAGAAGCAGGTGAGCGAGCGGGCGCTGAGCCAGGTCGAGCTTTTGAACCAGCAGATCGCCGCCCTTCGCAGTCAGATCGCCGCCGTCGAAGCGGCGCTCCAGGCCTCCGAGGAGAAGGACCGGGTCTCGCAGACCAAGATCGCCGATCTCGGCAGCCGCCTCAACGTGGCGCTCGCCGCGCGCGTGCAGGAGCTGAACCGCTACCGCTCCGACTTCTTCGGCCGCCTGCGTGAAATCCTGTCCGACCGCGAAAATATCCGCATCGTAGGCGACCGATTCGTCTTCCAGTCGGAAGTCCTGTTTCCCTCGGGCGGCGCCGATCTCAACCCGGAAGGCCAGACGGAGATGGCCAAGCTCGCCGCGGCGCTGCTCGATCTCGCCAAGGAAATTCCGCCGGAGATCAACTGGGTGCTGCGCGTCGACGGCCACACCGACAACGTGCCGCTTGCCGGAACCGGCCGCTTCCGCGACAACTGGGAACTTTCCTCGGAGCGCGCAATTTCCGTCGTCAAGTTCCTGATCGGTCAGGGCGTGCCGGCCGACCGGCTCGTTGCCGCCGGCTTCGGCGAGTTCCAGCCGATCGCGCCGGGCGATACGCCGGATGCCCGCGCCACCAACCGCCGCATCGAGCTGAAGCTGACCGAGAAATGATCAGTCCCGCATAGAGGGCCGTGGCTGCTCCGGCTGGATGGTGGGAAACTGCACGACAAAACGGCCGTTGGGCCAGTCGCGCCCATCGGCGTCGGTGTTGCTCGTGGGCGCGGAAGGGCAGAGCGGCGCTCACGCCGCTGCTGCCGCCTTGATCAGGCTTCGGCCTTGGTCGTATCGACGATATCGGCGCCGGGCGAGTTCTTCTTGATGGATTCGATGGCGTTCAGGGCGGATGCCTTCGCCTTGTAGCCTTCGGAACTGAACATGGTCTCGCCGTTCGATGCCTTGAAGCGGAAACGGAATTCGCCTGATTTATCCTTGTAGACTTCGAATTTATACATTGATGTCTCCCAAAACGCTGAATTCCAACCATCAGCTTGGCGGAGGCTAGACCAAAATGGTGAGCTTTTCCACTACCTTAATTAGAAATGGATTGCATGGCGTCCAATTGCCGCCGCTTCGATTGGACGCAAGCGAAGGAGAGGTGAGCGCCGGCATCACTCCATCTGGATGTTCGCGCCCTTGACGACCGGTCCCCATTTGGCGAGTTCGGCCTTCATATGGGCGGCGAGCTCTTCCGGCGTCGAGCCGACGATGGTGGCGCTGAATTCCTTCATGCGTTCGGCAACGGCAGGATCCTTGAGCGCCTTGTTGGCCGAGGCATTGAGGCGCGTCACCACCTCGCTCGGTGTGTTGGCCGGGGCAAAAAGCGCGTTCCAGGTATAGGTTTCATAGCCGGGTATGCCGGATTCGGCGATCGTGGGCACATCAGGGAAGGAGGGCGCGCGCGCCGCGGTGGTTACCGCCAGCGCCCTTAGCGTGCCGGCCTTGATGTGGCTGGAGGAGGAGGGCAGGTTGTCGAACATGATCGGCACCTGGTTGCCGATGACGTCGTTCAGCGCCGGGCCGGCGCCCTTATAAGGGATATGCTGCATGCTGACGCCGGCCATGCTCTTGAAGAGTTCGCCGGACAGATGCAGCGGCGTGCCGTTGCCCGAGGAGGCATAGCTGTATTTGTCAGGTTCGGCCTTCAGCAGCGCCACCAATTCCTGCACGGTCTTTGCCGGCAGTTCCGGATTGACGACCAGCACGTTCGGCACGACGACGAGCAGCGAGACTGGCGCGAAATCCTTTTCCGGGTCGTAGGGCGTCGATTTCAGGATCAATGGGTTGAGGGCGTGGGTCGCGACCGTGCCCATCAGAATGGTGTAACCGTCCGGGTCGGCGCGGGCGACGTTGCCGGCGCCGAGATTGCCGCCGGCGCCGGCAACGTTCTGCACGATCACCTGCTGGCCGAGATCCTCCGACATCTTCTGCGCGACGATGCGGGCGACGACGTCGGTCGAGCCGCCGGCCGCGAAGGGCACGACCATGGTGATCGCATGATCGGGAAAATCAGCGGCGACGGAAACCGTGCCGAGACCGAGTGTAGCGGTCAGGCCGAGTGCGAGCGCAAGGCCCGTGCGTCGCGTGATATCGGAAAGCGCCATTCCTATCTCCTCCCAGGAATTTCAACAGCAATATCCCCACCCGGGGCATGAAGAGGGTAGGGCAGGAGGCGCGAAAGGCAACCGCAGCAAGGGTGCGGCGGCATGAAACTTTAGTTGTTGTCGACGGGAGCTTGTGCCGGCTATTTCGCGGCGGCGAGCACATCCTCGTGGGCGGCATCGAATTGAAGCCGGGCCAGCCGCGCATAGATGCCGCCGTGGCGGATCAGGCTCTGGTGCGTGCCTTCCTCGGCGATGCGGCCCTGGTCCATGACGAGGATGCGGTCGGCCTTCAGCACGGTTGCCAGCCGGTGAGCGATGACGAGCGTCGTGCGGCCGTCCACCAGGCCGTCGAGCGCCTTCTGCACCAGCGTCTCGCTTTCGGCGTCGAGCGCGGAAGTCGCCTCGTCGAGCAGCAGCACGGGCGCATTCTTCAGGATGGCGCGGGCGATGGCGATGCGCTGGCGCTGGCCGCCGGAGAGCGTCACGCCGCGCTCACCGACTTCGGTCTCGTAACCCCGGTCCAGCCGGGCAATGAATTCGTCGGCCTGGGCGGCAATCGCTGCGGCGCGGACCTCGTCACGGGAGGCGCCGGGGCGGCCGAAGGCGATATTGTCGTGGATCGAGGCGGCGAAGATGGTGACGTCCTGCGGCACGATAGCGATGCGCTGGCGCAGTTCGTCAGGTGTCGTCAGCCGCGCGTCGACGCCGTCGATCTTCACGCTGCCCTGCTGCGGATCGTAGAAGCGCAGCAGCAGCGAGAAGACGGTGCTCTTGCCGGCGCCGGACGGACCGACGATCGCGACTGTCTCGCCGGGCGCAATCGCGAAGCTCAAGCCGTGCAGCGCCGATCTGCCGGGGCGGGAGGGATAGGCGAAATGCACGTCTGCAAATTCGACGTGGCCGCGGCTGGGCGAAGGAAGGGCTTCCGGGTTGGCAGGGGCGGCGATCGGCGAAACTTCATCGAGAAGCTCGGTCAGCCGGTCGGCGGCACCTGCCGCCTGGGAGAGTTCGCCCCAGACTTCCGACAGCGCGCCGAGCGAACCGGCCGATATGACGGCATAGAGCAGGAACTGGCCGAGCGTGCCGGCCGAGAGCGTGCCGGCAAGCACGCTGTGGGCGCCGACCCAGAGCACCGCGACGACGCTGCCGAAGATCAGCGTGATGGCGATGCCGGTCAGCAGCGCGCGGGAGCGGATGGCGGCGCGGGCGGCGTCATAGGCGGATTCGACGGCGGTGCCGTAGCGGACCTCGGCAGCGTGCTCGCCGTTGAAGGCTTGGACGGTGCGGGTCGCGGCGACCGTCTCATTGGCGAAGGCCGACGCTTCGGCAAGCGTATCCTGGGCGGCGCGGGACCGTTTGCGCACCGAACGGCCGAAGGCGACGAGCGGAAAGACGATCAGTGGGATCGCGCCGATGACGAGGCTCGAAAGCTTCGGCGAGGTGACGATCATCATGCCCATGGCGCCGAGACAGAGGATGAGGTTCCTGAGCGCCACCGAGGCGGTGGCGCCGACGGCGGATTTGATCTGCGTCGTATCGGCGGTCAGCCTCGAGACGATTTCGCCGGACTGGTTGACATCGAAGAAGGAGGGCGACAGCCGCGTCACATGGGCAAAGACATCGCGGCGGAGGTCGGCGACGATGCGCTCGCCGATGGTGATGACGAAATAATAGCGCAGCGCGCTTGCGACCGCGAGCACGATGGCCATGACCATCAGCATGCCGAAGTAGCTGTTGATGAAGCGACCATCGGAGTGGGTGAAACCGTGATCGATCATGCGGCGCACGGCAAGCGGCAGTGCCAGCGAGGTGATGGCGGCAAGCGCCAGCGAAATCAGCGCGCCCGCCACCAGGCCGCGATAACGCATGACATAAGGCGTCAGCCTGCCGAGCGGCCGCAGCGACCGCCTTTTGTTTTCCTCAGCCCGTGCCTGTTCTGCCAAATCGTCTCCGTTCGCCCGCAGGACCAGCGTAATGCGCCCTGTTGGCTCTTGTTATCGCGGCGTCCTTCATGTATAGGCACCGCATCCTAATGGGAAGCCGTAGCCATCCGACTGCGGCTTCATTTATTCAAACGGTTCGTTGGCCGCAACTGCATGCGGCAAAATGAACTCCGGTATCGCAGGAAGATTGTTATGAAGGCAGGCATCCATCCCGACTATCACGTGATCAAGGTAGTCATGACCGATGGCACCGAATACGAAACCCGCTCGACCTGGGGTTCGGAAGGCGCTGTCATGAACCTCGAAATCGATTCCAAGTCGCATCCGGCGTGGACCGGCGGCAACCAGCAGCTCATGGACCGCGGCGGCCGCGTTTCCAAGTTCAACAAGCGCTTCGGCGGCCTCGGCCTCTAATCGCTTCTGCCCGACGGAATTCGAAAAGAGCCCGGTTCTACCGGGCTTTTTGCGTTTGGGGATGCCGGCTCTCATCGGCAAATAAAAAACCGGCTGCGCGCAGGCGCAACCGGTTTCGTCTGTAATTCTATGAGCTCGGGATCAGTTGTTGCCGAAGGCCGTCTGCAGCAGGGAAAGCTGGGCCTGGACGCTGTTCTGATTGTCGGGAACGATCACGGCTTCGGACGGGCGGTAGATTTCGCGATCGAGCAGGGCGATGCGGTTCTGCAGGCGCAGCGAGCGCTCGACGAGATCGCGGAAGGATTCCGGCAGGTCGCCCCAACCGGGCGCGGCGCGATCGACGTTGAAGCCGTCGAGGCGAACTTTGTTCTTCTCAGCCAGCACCTGATCGCGAGACATTTCGCCGTTGTTGACGGCGCGCTGCAGCAGCAGCCAGGAGGCCATCTGCATCAAGCGGGTGGTCAGGCGCATCGATTCCGCGGCGTAGAGAACGGAGGCCATGCGCGGCAGAACCTTGGAGGCTGCGCGGCCCTGGCCGTCGAGATAGGCGGCGGTTTCTTCAACCAGCGACATGCCTTCCGCATAGAGTGCCTTGAACTGCGAAGATGCAGCGGCGCGGCCTGCAAAACTGATCGTGTTCACTCCAACTTCCGACATCGCAATAGTCCCTGTTGCACGCAGCTACTTATGGTCAGGTAACGCCGGCGCCATGGGAAAAGTTTCCGGGCCGGTCTTTATGTCTTTAAGAATGGTATCATTAGCGCAATTGCGCAAGCCGTTTCTTAAGAAAGGGTTAATCTCCACAGTTTCGTGGAAAGCAGCCGGCCATAGCAAAAAGAAGAGCCGCAAAAGCGGCTCTCAAGGTAAAACAGGGAGAAAAATCAGACCAATTCACCGCTTGGAAAACTGTCTGAGAATCCAGAGAAAATCTGGACGAGTACAGTAATATCTTAGAAAGCTTAATAATTTATTAACATTGTGCCGAAGTAAGACTTGAGGCCGGCTCATTTTTGCTATCCAGCCCATTGTTTTTTAAATGGGTTTTCGCGGCTCGGGCGGATTGCGATCCTTGAGAATCGCTCGAGCCCGCGCCTCAGGTCCTTGGTTTGCTGGATGACGCAGCCTGCGAAATCGCCCGCGGGCTTTTCTCAGTTCAAGAGCGGAAGAAGCTTTCCGCCGCCTGCCGGCCGGAAGCCTTGCGGGCGGCCTCGGCTTCGAGCCGGGCGATCTCCGTCTTCAACAGTTCCACCCGCGCTTTCAGTTCGTCCACCGAAAGCAGGGAGAGATCGGCGCCGATCTCATGGGCGGCTTTCTTTTGCGGCCGGTCGTCATCGATGAAGCTCATGGTTCCTCCTCCGTTGCGAAAGTTCGGCGATACGGATTCCGAATTTAGGCCGGTCCGGCCTGAATTCATCCGTATCGGTTGTTTTATCCGAACTTTACAGCAGGATCGCCGCTTTCGGGAGACTTGCTGCCGGTGCCGCGGTCGGCCAGCGACATGCTTTGCGGTGTCAGCATCGGCGCGGTGCCGGTCGGAATCGTCGTGTAGGCGTCACGGTCGCTCGCCGGCACAGCGGCGCGGATGCGGCTTCTGATGATGGCGTAAACGGTGATCAGCAAGTGGGCGATGGCGGTGACGAGAAAGAGCGCATGCGGGCTGATTACCGACATGACCGGGCCGCCGATCGTCGGGCCGATCACCGTGCCGACGCCATAGAGCAGCAGAAGGCCGCCGGAGACCTTGACGAAGTCCTCGGCCGCCGCGAAGTCGTTCGCGTGGGCGACGGCAATCGGATAGAGGGTGTTCGCCACCGCGCCATAGAGAACGACGAGCCCGATCAGCAGGACGGCGGAGGTCGGATGGAGCAGGAAGATCAGCAGGCCGGCCAGCGCCGCGATCGCCGACATGGCGGCGAGCACGTAGCGCCGGTCGATCCGGTCGGAAAGGCGGCCGGCCGGCAGCTGCATCACGGCGCCGGCGAAGATGGTGGCGCTCATCATCACCGCGATGCTGGTGTCTGAAAGGCCGGCGCCGGCGCCGAAGACGGCGCCGAGCGTGCCGTAGGCGCCATTGGCGATGCCGACGAGCAGGATGCCGAGGCAGGAGACCGGCGAGTTGCGATAGAGCGCCGGCAGGTCGAGGCGCACCGCCTTCAACGGCTGCGGCGAAGCGGCGGTCGACAGCGTCGTCGGCAGCATGGCGATGCAATAGAAGATGCCGCAGATCATGAAGAGCACCGGCGTGCGCACGTCTTCGAGCGGGATCATCATCTGGCCGCCGACGACGCCGATCAGCGTGATGCCGATATAAAGCGAGAAGATTGCGCCGCGGCTCTCGTTGCTGGCACGCTCGTTCAGCCAGCTTTCGATGATCATCGAGGTGCCGGCGGTGGAGAAGCCGGTCACGGCACGCAGAACCACCCACCAGAACGGATCGATGATGATGCCGCTGACCAGCGCGATGATGGCGATGATCGAGATGAAGCCGGAGAAGGCTCTGACATGGCCGACGCGGCGCACCAATTTCGGCGCCACAAGGCAGCCGATGACGAAGCCCCCTGCCCATGATGTGCCGAGCAGGCCGAGCGTCGTCGTCGCGTAGCCCTCGATATTGCCGCGCACCGGAAGCAGGATGCCCTGCAGACCGTTGCCCATGAAAAGGAAGAGCGTGCCAAAGAGCAGCGCGGCGACGGACAGCAGGTTTCTCTTCATTTCCCCGACTCAGGTCTTAAGCGATTTGACAAGACATAAGGCAAGAGCAGCGTCAGCCCAGCCTCAAGATGATTGATTGTGCCCCGGAATGCCGTTACGGCGTGTAGCGGTCCTCTTGTTCGCGCGGAAAAATGTCTGTCCTGTGGCATTCCGAAAAACGGAAAAAATAAAGCATGACAAAGCTGATAGCCTTGCTGCTCATCCTTGCCATGGCGATACAGGTGATCAAGCCGCTCGGGCTTCCCGGCTTCAGGCGCCGGATGGATTTCTGGAAGATCGCGCTGATCGCCTTCGGCATATGGTCGGTGGCGCTGCTGTCGCGCGATTTCCTGATGTAGGCCCGAGCTGAGCTCGGCTGTGTCAGTCTCGCAGGGTGATTTCTCCGCGCATGACGGAAACGCAGCCTCCCGAGATGACGACATCGGTGACGATGCCGCCGGACTTGGTGACATCCAGCGCGATGATGCTGCGGCGGCCCATCTCGACGCCCTGTTCGATGGTGATGCGGACCTGCATGTCAGTCTGCGGCGCAAGCGAGACGAGATAGGCGCCGAGGGCGGCAGACGCGCTGCCCGTCGCCGGGTCCTCGGGCACGTTGTCGAGCGGCGCGAACATGCGGGCGCGAATGGTCCAGGGATCCTCGGGCGTCCTGACATAGACGAAAAGCGAGAAGTCATGGCCGCTGGTCGTCTGGCGGCCGGCCGCCGCCTGGAAGCCGGCGAGGTTCGGGCGGGCTGCGGAGAGCGTCTCCAGCCCGTTCAGCTCGGCGACGGCGAAGTTGAGACCAACGGACGCAAAGACCGGGGCATGGGTGGTCGTGACGACGGCGCCGGGGCCGAGCGAGATGCAACCTGCGACAGTCTCCCTTGCGATGGCGTCGCCGATCGTCAGCGGCTGCGGCGCGCGGATGGCAGTGGCCGTAACCCTTCCGCCGCTGCGCTCCAGGCTGACCTCGACGATGCCCGCCTTTTCTTCGAAACGCAGTGTATCGCCGACCGCTTTGCCGAAGAGCTCAGCCCGCTGGCCGAGCACGTAGGCGGTGCCGACATTTGGATGGCCGGCGAAGGGTATTTCCATCGTCGGGGTGAAGATGCGCACGCGGGCGGAATTCTCAGGGTCATCAGGCGGCAGGACGAAGGTGACTTCGGAATAGTTGAATTCCGTGGCAATCTTCTGCATCGCCGCATCGGTCAGACCGCGCGCATCTGATATGACGGCAAGCGGATTGCCCTCGAAGCGGGTGGAGGTGAAGACATCGACGGTGACGTAGGAGAGGGTGTCCATAGCGGCTCCTGTTGTGGCAGGCCGCTATGAGTAAGCATGGTTTTTCAGGGAATGAAGCGGTTTCTTGTCGCCGTGACAATGAGAGGGTGAGCGTCTTACACGCTAGACCGATTTCGTAGGCAATTCCCCGGCAGTGAGTTCGGATGGAGAGGAGAGCCTCTCTCCGACCTCCTTCATTCCTGTGCCTGTCACAGGAATCCAGCCACGGCGCGTCGGCGCCGTGAATGAATCAATACACAAGGGGAAGGAGTCTATCGCGCCCAAGGACTTGGGCGCACTGGATTCCTGTGACGAGCACAGGAATGAGGGAGGCGAGGGGTCAGCAGGAGCCGCAGCTTGTGGTTGCCGCCCCCGCCCGAATCCCAAGTCCAAAAATCAAGCCGCCTGTTCCAGGTCCTTCTTCCAGCTGCCCTTGGCGGCGAGGCTGTTCATCTCGGCGCGGTGGGTGAATTCGCGCTGGCCGGCGGCGACGTTCTCCTGCTTGCCGTTCCAAGCCTTGAGCGCGCTGTCCTGCAGGGCGCGGCCGTAGGAGAAGGTGACGAGCCAGGGCAGGTCATGGCCGTTGATCGCGGAGAGGTGGGCGGTCGCTTCTTCCGTGGTCTGGCCGCCGGAGAGGAAGGCGATGCCGGGAACGGCGGACGGAACCGTGCGCTTCAGCACCTGGACGGTGCGTTCGGCAACCTCGGCGACCGAAGCCTTGCGGGCGTTCTTGCCGTCGATGACCATGTTCGGCTTCAGGATCATGCCTTCGAGGCTGACGCGGGCTTCGGCAAGTTCCTCGAAAACGATGCGCAGCGTGGATTCGGTGACTTCGGCGCAGCGGTCGATATTATGATCGCCCGGCTTGCCGTCCATCAGGCATTCCGGCTCGACGATCGGAACGATCTTGGCTTCCTGGCAGAGAGCCGCATAGCGGGCGAGCGCCTGAGCGTTGGCGCGGACCGAACCGCGGGTCGGCAGCGACGAGGAGATGGCGATGACGCCACGCCACTTGGCGAAGCGGGCGCCGGCTTCATAATATTTGGCAAGGCGTTCGCCGAGGCCGTCGAGGCCTTCGGTGATGGTTTCGCCGGGGAATTTGGCCATCGGCTTGGCGCCGGTATCGACCTTGATGCCCGGAATGCTGCCTGCAGCGCGGATGATGTCGACGAAGGGCATGCCATCGGCGGCCTTCTGGAAAAGCGTCTCTTCGAAAAGGATGACGCCGGAGATATATTTCTTCATCGCCTCGTCGGAGCGGAAGAGCATCTCGCGGTAGTCGCGGCGGCTCGTTTCGGTCGATTCGAGGTTGATCGTGTCGAAACGCTTTTTGATGGTGGAGGTCGATTCATCGGCCGCAAGCAGTCCCCGGCCGCCCGCAACCATCTGCACTGCAATGTCTTCCAGTCGTTCGCTCATCTCGTTCTCTCCACAGCGTTAAACATCGGCGGTTTAAGAATATAGGACGGCGATAACAGAAGTTTATAGTGAGGAAAATGGAAGGCTAAGTCATTGAAACGATTGAAATCAATTCAATCGTTTGAAAAAATAGGATTTTTTTCGATCCTTGAGCAAAAGACCGCGGAAGCCGGTTGGCCACCGCGGTCTATCCACATGTAAAACCTGTCAAATCTGACTTAGGTTACCTAGCGGCGTTAAGGACGGCGACGCCGGGAAGCTCCTTGCCTTCCATCCATTCCAGGAAAGCGCCGCCGGCGGTCGAGACATAGCTGAACTCGTCGGCGACGCCGGCATGGTTCAGCGCCGAGACGGTGTCGCCGCCGCCTGCAACGGAGGTGAGCTTGCCGGCGACGGTGCGCTCGGCGGCGTATTTCGCAGCCGCGACCGTCGCAGCATCGAAGGGCTCGATTTCGAAGGCGCCGAGCGGACCGTTCCAGACGAGCGTCGCGGCGCGTTCGATCCAGGCATTGATCGCCTGGACGGATTTCGGGCCGACGTCGAGCACCATGGCATCGGCGGGAATGGCGTTGATATCGACCGTCTCGTTGGCCGCACCCGCCTTGAATTCGCGGGCGACCACACCGTCTTCCGGCAGGATGATGGCGCAGCCTGCAGTCGCGGCCTCGATCATGATCTGCTTGGCGGTCTCGGCGAGATCATGTTCGCAGAGCGACTTGCCGACATTGGTGCCGCGAGCGGCGATGAAGGTGTTGGCCATGCCGCCGCCGATGACGAGGGCATCGACCTTCTTCACGAGGTTCATCAGGAGGTCGATCTTCGTCGAAACCTTGGCGCCGCCGACGATGGCGACGACGGGGCGGGCGGGATTGCCGAGGCCGCTTTCCAGCGCTTCCAGCTCGGCCTGCATGGTGCGGCCGGCATGGGCCGGCAGATGATGGGCGAGGCCTTCGGTGGAAGCATGGGCGCGGTGGGCGGCGGAGAAGGCGTCGTTGACGTAGATATCGCCGTTGGCGGCAAGCGCCTTGATGAAATCGGGATCGTTCTTTTCCTCGCCCTTGTGGAAGCGGGTGTTTTCCATCAGCAGGATATCGCCGTCATTCATCGCGGCGACGGCGGCGGCGGCGGCCTCGCCGATGCAGTCGGAGGCGGTCAGCACGGCATGATCGAGCACTTCCTCGACCGAAGGGGCGATCAGCGACAGCGACAGATCAGCCGACGGGCCATCCTTCGGCCGGCCGAAATGGGCAAGCAGGATCACCTTGGCGCCCTTATCCGATAGTTCGAGGATCGTCGGCGCCACGCGCTCGATGCGTGTCGTATCGGTGACCTTGCCGTCCTTGACGGGAACGTTGAGGTCGACGCGGACGAGAACGCGCTTGCCGCTGATATCGGAAAGATCGTCGAGGGTCTTGAATGAAGGCATGGGGAAGATCCAGTCTTGGTTGGCGGAAGTCGCGCAGACCATAGCAAGGATCATTCGAGACGCAAGGCGTTCAACGGCCGTTTTCGCGTGTGGCTTCCTCGCGTCCGGCCGATGCTTTCGGCGCGTTTTCGGAGGCCGCGGCTTCGCGGTTCCGGCGTCCCTTCAGCCGGTCGCGGATGCGCTGGATGATGTCCTTGAGATTGATGAAGATCGGCAGGGTGATCGCCGGTTCGACCGCCTCGAGCGACATGCCGACCGAGGTAATGTGATCGTGTTCGTCGAGATCGCGGACGATGAGGATGATCGAGCCGAGACGGACGCGATCGGCATAATCGGCCTTGCCGCCGAGGCGCTGGCGCATCAGTTCGGCGATCGTCAGGCCCTTTTCGGATTCGTTGAGCAGGCCGGGACCGTAAGCCGCATCGAGATCGGCGGCCGGGCGGGCGGGCGAGAGCGCGAAGGCGCCGAAGAATTCGGCATCGTCCTCATCGACCGGCGCACGGCTGGCGAACAGGCGGTCGAGCAGGCGGGAATAGCTTGGCACGATGAAGAGATAGACGAGATCGTTCTCCCGCAGCCGCCCGGCATATTGGTAGCGCATCGACTTGCCGTCGCGAATGACGAGCGAGGGTGTGGCCCAGCGCGGAATGCGCTCGCCGCGCAGCACCGGGCTGTCCTTGATGACGCGATAGGAAAGCAGTTCGTGGTTGGCAGCACCCGGCAGATCGACCTCGACCTTGTCGACGGCGCCGATGCGCGGGGGGATGATCAGGCCGAGTTTCTTGGCGACCGGCTTGATCGTCCAGCCCTGGACGAGCAGGGAAACCAGCACGATGATGAAGGCGGTGTTGAAATAGATCTGACCGTTTTCCAGCCCGCCGAGGATCGGCATGATGGCAAGCAGGATGGAGACTGCGCCGCGCAGGCCGACCCAGGCGACGAAACCTATTTCCTGCTGCGTGTAGTCGAATGGGAGGAGCGACAGCCAGATCGCCAGCGGCCGGGCGACGAAGATCAGGAAGAGGGCAAGCAGGATCGCCGGCACGATGATGACGGGGAATTGCGACGGCGTGGCGAGCAGGCCGAGCACCAGGAACATGATGATCTGCGCCAGCCAGGTCATGCCGTCCTGGAAGCGTTTGATGGTGCCGATCGCCTGCATCTTGCGATTTCCGGCATAGATGCCGGCGACATAGACGGCGAGGAAGCCGCTGCCGCCGACCGTGCCGGCAAAGGAGAAGACGAGCAGGGCGAGCGCCAGCACGAAGATCGGCGTCAGGCCGCGATCGGTATCGAGCTTGCTGACGATCAGTACGATCATCATGCCGCCAAGCAGGCCGAGAATGACGCCGAGCCCCATCTGCTGCACGAACATGGCGAGCATGCCGATATTGATGCCATGGTAACGCTCGCCGCTCGCCAGCACTTCGACGAGGGCGATGGTGAGGAAGATCGCCATCGGATCGTTGGTGCCGGATTCGACTTCGAGCGTCGAGCGCACCTTGTCACGGATGTTGATGCCGCCGATGCGCAGCAGGAAGAAGACGGCGGCGGCATCCGTCGAGGCGACGATCGATCCAAGCAGCAGGCCTTCGAGCCAGGTGAAGTTCAACAGCCACATGGCGGCGACGGCAAAGAGCGAGGCGGTGATCAACACGCCGACCGAGGCGAGCGTGAGGGAGGGCACGGCCGCCAGCCGGAAGGCCTGCATCGGCGTGCCGAAGCCGGAATCGAACAGGATGACGGCCAGCGCGATGGAGCCGAGGATATAGGCCAGATAATTGTTGCTGAATTCGATGCCGAGGCCGTCGACGCCGGCGGCAAGGCCGATCATCAGGAAGAGCAGCAGCAGCGGGGCGCCGAAGCGGAAAGCGAGCAGGCTCGAAAAAGCAGCAAGAAGCACGAGCGCCGTCGCGACCAGCACCACGATATAGAACGCTTCCATGCCCACCCCTTTCCATCGACTGCTTCGCAGATACGGCCACCCCCGGCCGATCTATCTATTCCAACCCTCCACCACGCGCGTCGATGCGTCAGTAAACGGCAAAACGGCAGAGAAGGGTAGGCCTTGCGGCTTAACCTCGTCTCGTGCTGCATCATGCTGCTGAACGGTTGCCGGACGGCCACCGACACGGAAATGCTACGGGAGAAATTCTCTACAAAGAATGTATAAGAAAATCAGGCAACAGCAGGGCGAAAGACGGGAAGATCGATTTTTCCTGCCGGTATCTCGATGCGGCGACAAGATAAAGTCACACTCCTGCGTTCAGGCGGCTTGTTCGCCTTGTCTGATGACGGGGAAGGGAGTGCGGCCGCGGATTGGGCGAGCGCTATCAGAACACGGCCTGGAGTATGATAACGGCGAGAAACGCGAGACCGATGAACGCGGCAACCCGGATGACCAGACGATCAGCCTTTGCCAGCACGGCAGGTCTGACGTCGCGCTTCGGGTGAAACCGCTGCCGCCGCTTGAGAGTGGTGTGGGAGGAGCGTTTTTGCGCCTCTGCCATTATCGCCTCCACTGGATCATTGCAGCGTCAATCTATCACGCTTGGCCAGCGGATTGCCAACCGTGATTCCATCCTTGCGGCCGGCCCTTCGGAGCAGCTTTTCAAAACCGGAGGACGCTGCGGATCGGTAGTCAGTCTTCGGTATCCTCGCCATCGTCGGTCAGGTCCTCGACCGGAATCAGGAAAACGACGAATTCGTCGTCGATGGTCCTTTGCGGATCATCGTCGAATTCGTAGGCGTGCTCGACTTCGCTGGCTTCCTCGGCGGTCGCCTTGCGCAGGCTCAGCGCCGCCTTGCGGTCCCACAGAGGCTTGCCTTCGGATTCCAGGATGGTCAGGTCGTCGCGAAAATCTTCCGCCTCGAAGAAATGCGTCGCTTCTTCATGGTTTTTCGAGCGAAAGCTGGCAATGGCGCGGCCGGCGATCTCAACGGTAAAGTAGTCCATCCATCTCTCCCTATCTCCCTGGCCGGCGATGCGGTTCAGGCTTCGTGCACCATAGCAGGTTTCGCAATCGATCCGGCGTGGTGCCTATAACAAAACGGCCCGGTTTCCCGGGCCGCATGCAATCAGTCGTTCGTCAGGCTCTCAGATGAGCTTGGCAAAGGCAACGGCCGTGTCCGACATGCGGCTGGAGAAGCCCCACTCGTTATCGTACCAGGACAGAATGCGCACGAAGTTGCCTTCCATGACCTTCGTCTGATCGGTCGCGAAGATCGAGGAATGGCTGTCGTGGTTGAAGTCGCGGGAGACGAGCGGCTCGTCGGTGTAGCCGAGGATGCCCTTCAGCTTGCCGTTGGAGGCGGCCTTGATGGCTTCATTGATTTCGCCGACCGTGGTCGCCTTCTTGGAGACGAACTTGAAGTCGACGACCGAAACGTTCGGGGTCGGAACGCGGATCGAGGTGCCATCGAGCTTGCCCTTGAGGTGCGGCAGCACGAGGCCGACGGCCTTGGCGGCGCCCGTCGAGGTCGGGATCATGGAAAGGGCGGCGGCGCGGGCGCGATACAGATCCTTGTGCATCGTGTCGAGCGTCGGCTGATCGCCGGTGTAGGAGTGGATGGTCGTCATGAAGCCGTGGTCGATGCCGACGGCGTCGTCGAGGACCTTCACCACCGGCACCAGGCAGTTGGTGGTGCAGGAAGCGTTGGAGATGACCATGTGCTCCTTGGTGAGCTGGTCGTGGTTGACGCCGAAGACGACGGTCAGGTCGGCGCCGTCGGCAGGAGCCGAGACGATGACGCGCTTGGCGCCGGCCGTCAGATGGGCGGCGGCCTTGTCGCGGGCGGTGAAGATGCCGGTGCATTCCATGGCAATATCGACGCCGAGTTCGCGGTGCGGAAGCGTCGCCGGATCCTTAATCGCCGTGACCTTGATCGGCTTGCCGTTACCGACGGTGATCGTGTCACCTTCGACCTTCACGGTTGCCGGGAACTTGCCGTGGATCGAGTCGTAGCGCAGCAGATGGGCGTTGGTCTCGACGGGGCCGAGGTCGTTGATGGCGACGACTTCGATGTCGGTGCGGCCGGATTCGACGATAGCGCGGAGGACGTTACGGCCGATGCGGCCGAAACCATTGATGGCAACCTTGACTGTCATGTTCATTCACTCCCGATGAATAGGGCCCGATAGAGAGGGCCTGGAATTGAGGAGATGGAGAGCGCCTCAAGGCGCTCTCCTTAAAGCTTTGCTTCCGCGGCCGCAACGACGGCGTCGGCGGTGATGCCGAAATGCTTGTAGACGTCCTTGACCGGACCGGAAGCGCCGAAGCCCTTCATGCCGATGAACGTGCCTTCCGGACCGATGAAGGCATCCCAGCCTTCGCGGACGGCGGCTTCGACGGCGATCTTGACCGGCGAGTTGCCGAGCACTTGCCTGCGATATGCGTCCGGCTGCTCGAAGAACAGTTCCGTGCAGGGAACCGATACGACGCGTACCGTCACGCCCTTGGCTTCGAGGGCGGCGCGGGCGGCAACGGCGATTTCGACTTCCGAGCCGGAAGCGAAGATCGTCACCTTGGCGTCGGCATTGCCGGCGAGCGTATAAGCGCCCTGTTCGCAGAGGTTCTTTTCGCTGTATTCGGTGCGGGCCGGGCTGAGGTTCTGACGCGTCAGGGCAAGGCCAGACGGACGGTTCTGCGTCTTGACGGC
Organism: Rhizobium sp. R634; assembly: GCF_002211305.1. Lineage (GTDB taxonomy): Bacteria > Pseudomonadota > Alphaproteobacteria > Rhizobiales > Rhizobiaceae > Rhizobium. Next base: position 265,500 of record NZ_LOKW01000002.1, read on the forward strand.
GATCTGCCAGCATTCCGCCGTTTCCGTGGCGTCGGCCGGACGGAAGACCATCAGGTTCGGGATGGCGCGGAGACCGGCGAGCTGCTCGACGGGCTGGTGCGTGGGGCCGTCTTCGCCGACGCCGATCGAGTCATGCGTCAGGACGTGGATGACGCGGATGCCCATCAGGGCCGCGAGGCGGATCGGCGGGCGGCAATAATCCGAGAAGATCAGGAAGCCGCCGCTATAGGGAATGAGGCCGCCATGCAGCGCAATGCCGTTCATGGCCGAGGCCATGCCGTGCTCGCGGATGCCCCAGTGCACGTAACGGCCGGCGAAATCCGTCGGCGTGATCGAGTGCATCTGGCTGGTCTTGGTGTTGTTCGACGGCGTCAGGTCGGCGGAACCGCCGAGCGTTTCCGGCAGGAAGCCGTTGATGACCTCGAGCGCGTCTTCCGAAGCCTTGCGGGTGGCAACAGTCGGCTTGGTCTCGGCGAGCTTCTTCTTATATGCGCTGATCGCGGCGTCGAAGCCTTCCGGCAGTTCGCCCGCCATGCGGCGGGAGAATTCCGCCTTGGCTGGCGACTTGGAAAGAGTTTCTTCCCATGCCTTGACGATATTGTCCGAGCGGGTGCCGGCGACGCGCCATGCATCGAGAACGTCGGAGGGGATGACGAAGGGCTCGTAATCCCAATTCAGCGCCTTGCGGGTGGCGGCGATTTCCTCGGCGCCGAGCGGGCTGCCGTGAACCTTGTGGCTGCCGGCCTTGTTCGGAGCGCCGAAGCCGATGACGGTCTTGCAGGCGATGAAGGTCGGACGGTCGGACTTGTGGGCGGCTTCGATCGCATCGGCGATGGCGGCCTGATCGTGACCGTCGATCTCGATCGTGTTCCAGTGGACGGCCTTGAAGCGGGCGATCTGGTCGGTCGAATCCGACAGTGAAACCGCGCCGTCGATGGTAATCGAGTTGTTGTCCCAGAAGAGGATCAGCTTGTTCAGCTTCAGGTGGCCGGCAAGCGCGATCGCCTCATGGCTGATGCCTTCCATCAGGCAGCCGTCGCCATTGATGACATAGGTATAGTGGTCCTGGAGGTCCGCACCGAACTCCTCGCGCAGCTTGCGCTCGGCGATCGCCATGCCGACGGCGTTGGCGATGCCCTGGCCGAGCGGGCCAGTCGTGGTTTCGATGCCTGTCGCATGGCCGTATTCCGGGTGGCCGGCGGTCTTGGAGCCGATCTGGCGGAACTGCTTCAGATCCTCGACCGTCGTATCGGGATAGCCGGTCAAGTAGAGCAGCGAATAGAGCAGCATCGAGCCGTGGCCGGCGGAGAGCACGAAGCGGTCACGGTTCGGCCAGTGCGGCTTCTTCGGATCGAACTTCAGATATTTGGTGAACAGGACCGTTGCCACGTCAGCCATGCCCATTGGCATGCCCGGGTGGCCGGAATTCGCCTTTTCGACGGCGTCCATGGCGAGAAAACGGATCGCATTCGCCATCCGGTCGTGTTGTTCGGGAGAGGTCATGGCTTTTCCGCAAGCTCCGGGTGTCGGGGGATGGTCTCGAGCCTCCAAGACCATCGAGTGAAAGCGGGTGAGACATACCAGTTAAGACGGGCGAGTCAATAAATGGCAGGCCAAATCCAGGCAGGCTGCGGCATTTTTTGACATTTGATCGCGCGGTTGAACAAATGACAAAACGCCTGTGGCGGCTATCGCGAAATCGCTCATCCACAAGTAGGCCGGCCGGCAGATGACGGGATTGATTGACGGGCCGTCGGCGAGCTGCATATCCTCTTCGAAATCACAGGGTCGGCGCCGAGGGTCGATTCGCGGGTCCTGCACGGAAGCGGAAGGCATGACGCCCACAGGCAAAACCATGGAAGCAGCGCTCAACGAGCTGAAGCAGGCGATTTCCAGCCTCGAAAACGCCGTCGACGTGCGCGTCGAGCGGGAGCGGGATCAGGGCGAGATCGAAGGCGAGGTTCGCCGTGTGCATGCCGACCGCTCGCGGCTGGCGCAGGAGCTCGACCAGGCCGAATTCCGCGCCAACCGGCTGGAAGAGGTCAATCGCGAGGTGTCGCGGCGGCTGGTGACGGCCATGGAAACGATCCGCGCGGTTCTGGATCGCTAGAACAGGATGATCTTAGGCCAAGTTGGCCTAAGATCTGAATCCTGTTCTAATTTAAAGAGTTAGAGCATGATGTCGTCCGAAAACCGCTCACACTTTTCGGCATCATGCTCTGAAAGAAGAGAATTTAGCATGGCGCAGGTGACGGTAACGATCGACGGCAAGGCCTATCGCATGGCCTGCGAGGAAGGGCAGGAGGACCACCTGACCGATCTCGCCACCCGCTTCGACAGCTATGTCGGCCATCTCAAGGGCCAGTTCGGCGAAATCGGCGATCTCAGGATCACCGTCATGGCCGGCATCATGATCATGGACGAGATCTCCGAGCTGACGCGGCGCATCGCCGGGCTGGAATCCGAACTGGAGTCGCTGCGCAGCAACCGCGACACCGTGCTCGCCGCGACCGCCCGTACCGAGGAAAACCTCGCGGCGGCGCTGAGCGAAGTTTCGAGCCGCATCCGCGGCATCACCGACAAGCTGAACGGCCGTCCGGCACCGGAACTCAATTGAATTAAATAAAAACGGCCCGCCGTCGCCACTGGCGCGTTGGCGCAAACGACCTTATATATCGCGATGCGGTCTGCGCCTCTCGACAGGAACCACAATCCCTGGGGCCATACTCGATCCAAAGGGAGCTGTCCCTGGCCAGGCCCGTGGGCCTGGACACACGGTGCCCACCTACGTTTGTAGGCACCCAGGATCGTAAACATCCATCGGTTGCCGTGGATCGCGCTTTCCCTTTCATATCGGCGAAGAGACGCGGCGATCCGCTTTCGGCAGGATCGTCACGATGCGCTGAAGCCGCAATCCAATCCTAATTCACCGGGTAGGGGCCTTCGGCGAAGACCTCGTCATGGTAGCCCTTGAAGCCGACATCGCGCGCCAGGGGGCTGCGCCATTCCCTGCCGTCGCGCAGGCAATCGAGCAGGAAGGGGAAATCATATCGCGGCTGCCAGCCGAGTTCGCGCCTTGCCCGTTCGTTGACATAGACGCGGTCGAGCGCCGGAAACATCTTCCAGCCGCGTTCGGCATAAAGGGCGCCCGCACCGGGAAAGAGCCGCTCGACGACGGCAGGCGCGTCTTTCCTGAGTTCGGCGAGGTCGCCGTATGAAAAGGGTGTCGTGGCGGAGATGATGTAGCGGCCGAAGCCGATTGCCGGCGCCTTGTCGAGCGCCAGCAGATGGGCGCCGACCACGTCGCTGATATCGACGCGGCGATGAAGCAGTTCGTTGGCCTGGGCATTTTCCGCCGAATATCGGTTGCGAATATCGGGATCGTCGTCGTTTTCGGGGAAGAAGCGCGAGGTCCTGAGGATGACGACAGGCAGGCGGGACTTACGGGCGAAGAGCTCCGAGAGGCCTTCGGCGGCGAGCTTCGTCACGCCGTAGATGTTCCTTGCAACGGGAAGCACATCCTCGGTCACCCATGCCGCGGGTTCGCCGGCGGCCGGCGTCAATGCGGCGCCGAAGGCGCTGGTGGTGCTGGTGAAGACGAAGCTTGCAACACCCGCCGCGGTCGCCTCTTCCAGCAGGTTCAGGGTGCCGGCGACATTGGAGTCGAGGAAATCGCGGTTGGCGTGGGTCGCCACATGCGGCTTGTGCAGGGTTGCGGCGTGGATGACATGGCTGACGCCAGACATGGCCTGGCTGACGAAATCGCGGTCGCCGATCGAGCCGACCATATCGGTGAAAGCCGAGGGTTTGATGTCGATGCCGCGCGCCCACCGGCTTTCAGCCCTCAGCGTGCGCATCAGCGCCTCGCCCAAATGGCCGGCGCTTCCCGTTACCAATATCGTCATCGCCTTGCCTCCAGAGCGGTTTCGCGGCGGACGCTATAAAGACCGGCGTTTTCGAACAACGCATAAATTATGCATGGGGATGCAGGAAAGCTGCAGGCTCAGCCGATGGTCGTCACAAGCCGGCCGGCGCTGCCGTCGGAAAGCATGATCCGTTCCCAGGTCACGCGGCCGGCGGCGATCGGCAGCAGCTCATTGTCGTTGGCGCCGGTTTCGAGCGTCAGCGACAGGAGCCTGCCGTCATGCCAGCCGCGCTCCTCCAGCGACTGCTCGGCGGCGGTGATTTCGGCAGAGGCGTAGGAGAAAAGCGAGCGGCCGAGAAAGGCGGCGAGCGGTGCGCGCCATTCGGCCTGGCGCGGACGGGAGGCCGACAGCAGCCGGTGGGTGACGTCACAGATCAGATGCACGGGCCGGACGGAATCCTCGACCAGCCGCTTCAGCGCCGCATCGGCCGCGGCATGTCGCGGCGAGGCGAAAATTCGCCCGAGGTTCAAGGCCTGTTCGGGCGAGAGGGCGAGCTGACCGCGCTCCCAGCGCGAAACGGTCGCCTGGTTTACGCCGAGGAGTTCGGCGAGATGCTGCTGCTTCATACTGCGCAGCAGCCGCATGCGGCGTATGCCTGCTCCTGATACCGTCATCCCGCACTCCAGCTTTTTGCCAGCATAAGATTACAGTGAACCGCGCGGCAAGCCGGCCCGTTATTCCGGCTGGCCTTCGAGGTCACCTTTCAGCCGATCGAGAATCGAGAGGGCATGGCCGGCATAGGCGCTGATCCAGCGGTCGTAGATGTGCTTGATCGGCAGGCTGTTCAGGTGGTTCCAGCGTTCGCGGCCCTCCTTCCTGGCGATGACCAGATCGGCCTCCTCCAGCACCTTCAAGTGCTGCATCACCGTGCAGCGGTCCATTCCGGGAAATATTTCGCAAAGCGCCCCCGTCGTGCGCGGGCCATCCTTGAGCAGGTCGAGGATTTCGCGGCGGCGATGATGCGCCAGCGCCTTGAAAACCGGATCATCTTTCGATTCGCTTGACATGTTATATTTTTATAACATAATGGCGTCAGGAGCAATGGAGAAGAGGAGAAGTACCATGTCTCTCGGAATCCGCGTTTCCGGCCGCATCGGCCGCCCCGTCGCAGACGTGTTTGACGCCGTCGTCAATCCGAACAAGCTCAGCAGCTATTTCACCACCATCGGCGGGGCGAGCGCGCCGCTCGTTCAGGGCACCACGGTGACCTGGTGGAAGGATGCGCCGGTGGAGGTCGTCGAGCTCGTGCCCGACAGCCGCATCGTGTTGCGCTGGGACGGCGGCACCGGTGAGGATCAGGCGAAGTACAAGACGCAGGTGGAGATGAACTTCAAGCCGCTGGAGGATGGCGGCACGCTGGTAACGATCGCCGAGAACGGCTGGCGCGAGGACGAGGCCGGCCGGCGCGGCACCTATCTCAACTGCGAAGGCTGGACGCAGATGCTCTGCTCGATGAAGGCCTTCGTCGAATACGGCATCAATCTGCGCGAGGGCATGTACCTCAGCGAGATGAAGGGGGAGCCGGCCAGCGCGCCGGATGTCTGACGAACCGTCAGGCTTGAAGGCGGCGCCAGACTTCGCTTGCCTGTCACACTGCGGGTGCTAATTTCCGGAGTCGATACTTCATCTCGGTTTCCAGGAGATTCATTATGCAGCTTGGTATGGTTGGTTTGGGCCGCATGGGCAATTACATGGTCCAGCGGCTGATGCGGGGCGGTCACGAATGCGTCGTCTATGACGCCAGGCCCGAAAGCGTTGCCGAGTTGGCAGGCATGGGCGCGACGGGCAGCGCTTCGCTGGAGGAGTTCGTCTCGAAGCTCAGCCATCCGCGCGCCATCTGGCTGATGCTACCGGCGGCGATCGTCGACAAGGTGCTGGCGAGCCTGGTGCCGCTGCTGCAGAACGGCGATATCGTCATCGACGGCGGCAATTCCTATTATCACGACGATATCCGCCGCGGCGCCGAACTCATCACCAAGGGGATCCATTATGTCGACGTCGGCACCAGCGGCGGCGTCTTCGGCCTCGAACGCGGCTATTGCCTGATGATCGGCGGGGAGAAGGGCATCGTCCAGCACCTTTCGCCGATCTTCGCGACGCTCGCGCCCGGCGCCGGCAAGACGGAAGCCTCGCCGAACCGCAGCGCCGAAGCGGCTGCGGCGAGCACCGCCGAGCAGGGCTACCTGCATTGCGGCCCGCATGGGGCCGGCCACTTCGTCAAGATGGTGCATAACGGCATCGAATACGGCCTGATGGCGGCCTATGCCGAAGGCCTCAATATCCTGAAACATGCCAATATCGGCGCTGCCTCGCATGAGGCCGATGCGGAGACCGCGCCGCTCGCGCATCCCGAACATTTCCAATACGACTTCAATCTGCAGGACGTTGCCGAAGTCTGGCGGCGCGGCAGCGTCATCACCTCCTGGCTGCTCGATCTCACCGCCGATGCGCTGCATGCCGATCCGGCGCTGGCGAAATATGCGGGCCGGGTCTCCGACAGCGGCGAAGGCCGCTGGACGATCATGGCGGCGATCGACGAAAGCGTGCCGACGCCGGTGCTGAGTGCGGCGCTCTACGGCCGCTTCTCCTCGCGCGACAACGACGAATTCGCCAACAAGGTTCTGTCGGCGATGCGCGCGGGCTTCGGCGGCCACGTGGAGAAGCCGGCTCCGAAATCCTGATTGCTCGGTTTTCACCGCCCGACGAAGCCGTCATCCTGAAACAGTGGACGTATGCCTGGTTTCGGGGCGGCGGCGACATCGGCCTTTCCTAGCCATCGGTATGGTTTCCCTACCGCTTGCTGGCGGCCACGCTCGCAGGTATCCATTGCTGCAAGGAGAAATGTCGGAGCTGCTTCATCGGGGCGGACGGCACTCCATTGAGGGCAGATATGGAACGTGACAGGGCAGGGGTCTTGAGGGGCGCCATATCGGGCGTGCTGGCATTCATTATGTTTTTGGGCCTGGTTTCGCCTGGCTTCGCCCAGACAGCACAGGCACAGGCGCCGGCCGCGTCGGTCCCGCCGGCGCAAGTGCGTGAGATGATGCAGCTCATGCAGACGCCCGAGGTCAAGCAGTGGATGTCGACGCAGATGGCGGCGGCGCCTGCGGCCGACACGGCGGCAGAGAACCAGATGTCGGTTCTATCGGGTCTGCTGCAGCATTCCCGCCGGCATGTCTCGATGGTCTCCGATGCCGCAATGACGCTGCCCTCGCAGATCGGCAATGCGTCCTCCCTGCTTTTCGGTGAGATCGCCGCCGCCGGCCGAGCGCGCATGACGGCCCAATTCCTGGCGATCTTTTTGCTCGGTGCGATCGTCGAGAGCATCGCCCGCTATGTCTTCCGGCGCCGCCGTCGCCGGCTGGCCGCGATGGCGGGCATGCATCTGGCGCCGCGTGTCATCCCGGCGCTGATCTTTGCGGGCGCAACGGTGCTCACGCTTCTCAGCCTCAATTGGCCGCCGCTCAGCCAGAGTATCGCGATCGTCTGCGTCGTTGCGCTCATCGTCCAGCGTTTCACTATCTGCCTCGGCGGCGTTCTGGTCGATCTCATCGGGCTGGCGCGGGCCGATGAAGAGCGGCAGGGCGTCACCGCGCCGACCATGCCGGGGCGGGCCGTGGCACTCTTCTGGTACCGCCGCTGCGCGACCTTCGTCATTTATTTCGCATTCGGCTGGGCCGTGATCCAGTCGATGATGCCGCTCGGCTATTCCGAGAGCGCCCGGCTCGTCGTCGGCTACATCCTCGGCATCGGGCTGCTGCTGATCGCGATCGAGGCGGTCTGGTCGCGCCCGCACAAGGACGAGAAGCGCGGTCACGGAATCTCCTGGGCGCTTACCGTCTATTTCCTGCTGCTCTGGGGGTTGTGGGTCGCAGGTTTCAACGGGCTGCTCTGGCTCGGAATCTATGTGCTGCTGCTGCCGCGCGTGCTCGCGGTCTCGACGCTCGCGGTGAAATCGCTGCAGCAGACCGAAGCTAGCTTCCTGGCCACGCGCCGCATTGCGGCCGTGCTGCTCGATCGCGGCGTGCGGGCGCTGATCATCGCGCTGGCCGCCATCTGGCTCGGGCGTATGCTCGGCGTCGGCGCCGACACGATGGCCGCCGGCGACAGGATGCTCGACAAGATCGCGCGCGGTCTCATCGGCGGCATCGTCATCCTGCTGGCGGCCGATCTGCTCTGGCACGTCGTCAAGGCCTATATCGACGGCAAGCTGCTCGACTCACCGCTGGACGGCACCGAGACGGACGAGGAGAAGGCCAAGCGGGCGCGGATACAGACGCTCCTGCCGATCTTCCGCAATATCCTCGCCGTGGTGATTGCCGTCATCGCCGTGCTGATGGTGCTTTCGGGCCTCGGCATCGAGATCGGGCCGCTGATTGCCGGCGCCGGCGTCGTCGGCGTCGCGGTCGGTTTCGGCGCGCAGACGATCGTCAAGGACGTCATCAGCGGCATGTTCTATCTCTGGGACGATGCCTTCCGCGTCGGCGAATATATCGAAAGCGGCAGCCACAAGGGCGTGGTCGAGGCCTTCAGCCTGCGCTCGGTGAAGCTCAGGCATCATCGCGGACCGCTGACGACCGTGCCCTTCGGCGAGCTTGGCGCTGTGAAGAACCTCAACCGCGACTGGACGATCGATAAAATCAGCCTCAACGTCAAATACGACACCGATCTCGTCAAGGCGAAGAAGGTGATCAAGCAGATCGGCCAGACGCTGCTCGAAAATCCGGAATATGGCCCACATATCATCGAGACGCTGAAGATGAAGGGCGTCGAGCAATTCGGCGAGTTCGCGATTGAGATCCGGCTGTCGATGATGACGAAACCCGGCGAGCAATTCGTCATCCGCCGCAACGCGCTGGCGATGATCCGCAATGCCTTCAGGGAAAACGGCATCGAATTCGCGGTGCCGACGGTGCAGGTGGCGGGCGACCGGGACGCGGAAGTGGAAGCCGCCGTGGCGCGTTATGCCGCGCAGGCGCGAGCAGGCGGCGAGCCGGCCGCATAAATCGCCTTACATTGCTCCCGCGGCTGCGATCAGCAGGCCGCCGATGATCGCCATGTTGCTCTTCCAGCTGTTGATGGCGCCGTCGCGCGCCGTTTCCTGCATGTCCCAGAAATTCAGCAGCATCACGGAAGCGGCAAGTGTGAAGATGATGAGGCCGAAGGCTGCCGGGGCGACATAGAGGCCGAGCATCAGCAGCAGACCGGCGGCGATCTGGAAGAGGCTGGCTGATATCAGCACCCATTTCGCAAAAGGGACGCCGCGGGCTTCGATGGCGTCGCTTATCGGCACGATGACGAAAAAATGATGAATGCCGCCTGCGACGAAAAGACCGCCGAGCAGCAGTCTGCCGAGGACGAGCATCGTGAAGGCCAGGCTATCTTGCATGTCTAATCCTTCTCTCGCTTCTCAAACCCGCATTATCGCTCGCAACGCTCTGCGCAAGCTTACGAAAATGCAATGTATCCACCGGGCTCGCCTGCGCAAATTCGCCCCAATTGAGGATGATGGAGGCGCAGGCGGCGGGCTGGGGGTGCGACGGCATTTGCTTCATGCAGCTTATATGCCTCCCATGCTACGTCTTTGAAAATGATTCCCGCAGGGCTGGAAATTGCGCAGGTAAGAGATGTCGGGGCACGGCAATTTGGAAGAGATGGAAGAGGCGGAAGGGTTTTCCTTTCGCGGGCTTTTCAGGCGTTACAGGACGCCACTGACGGCAGCCGCGACACTGGTGGTCTTCTGCCTCGTCGGTTACGCGATCATGCAGCTCACCAACGAGGTGCGCTATGACGACGTCGTAGCCGCGCTGGCGGCAACCAGGCCGAGCGCGATCCTGCTGGCGCTGTTCTTCACGGCGCTCAGTTTCCTTGCACTGATCTTCTACGACCTCAATGCCATCGATTACATCGGCAAGAGACTGCCCTTTCCGCATGTGGCGCTGACGGCGTTCAGCGCCTATGCGGTCGGCAACACCGCCGGCTTCGGCGCGCTATCGGGCGGCGCGATCCGCTATCGCGCCTATACGCGCCTCGGGCTCTCGCCCGAGGATATCGGCCGGATCATCGCCTTCGTCACCCTCTCCTTCGGCCTGGGGCTTGCCGGCGTCGCGGCCATCGCCCTCATCATCATCGCCGATCAGATCGGGCCGCTGGTCGGCATCAGTGCCTTCCTTCTCCGGCTGATCGCCGGCTCGATCCTCGCTGTTCTCGGAGTGGTGATGATCATCGGCCGTGACGGCCGCGTGCTCGATCTCGGCGCGGTCACGATCCGCCTGCCGGATTCGCGCACGTGGTCGCGCCAGTTCCTCGTCACCGCCTTCGATATCGCCGCCTCGGCCTCGGTTCTCTACGTGCTTCTGCCGCAGACCGCGATCGGCTGGCCGGTCTTCCTCGCCGTCTACGCGATTGCCGTCGGTCTCGGCGTGCTCAGCCACGTTCCGGCCGGGCTCGGCGTGTTCGAGACGGTGATCATCGCTTCGCTCGGCAGCGCGGTGAACATCGATGCCGTGCTCGGGTCGCTGGTGCTTTACCGGCTGATCTACCACGTGCTGCCACTCTTGATCGCCGTGCTCGCCGTCTCGGCGGCGGAACTGCGCCGTTTCGTCGATCACCCGGCCGCCTCCAGCATGCGGCGCATCGGCGGGCGGCTGATGCCGCAGCTGCTTTCTGCTCTGGCTCTGCTGCTCGGCGTCATGCTGGTGTTTTCGAGCGTTACGCCGACGCCGGATCAGAACCTCGAATTCCTCTCCAACTACCTGCCGCTGCCGATGGTCGAAGGCGCGCACTTCCTCTCCAGCCTGCTCGGGCTCGCGCTTATCGTCGCCGCGCGCGGCCTCGGCCAGCGGCTCGACGGCGCCTGGTGGGTGGCCGTGTTCTCGGCCGTCGCCGCGCTGACCTTGTCGCTCCTGAAGGCAATCGCGCTTGTTGAAGCTGCCTTCCTCGCTTTCCTCATCTTCGGGCTCTTCGTCAGCCGCCGGCTCTTCACCCGTCACGCATCGCTGCTCAACCAGGCGATGACGGCGTCCTGGCTGATGGCGATCGCCGTCATCATCGTCGGCGCCGTCGTCATCCTGCTTTTCGTCTATCGCGACGTCGAATACAGCAACCAGCTGTGGTGGCAGTTCGAATTCACCGCCGAAGCGCCGCGCGGTTTGCGCGCCTTGCTCGGCATCACCATCATCTCCTCGGCGATTGCCATTTTCAGCCTGCTGCGGCCGGCGGCCTTTCGGCCGGAACCGGCGACGGAAGAGGCGCTGGCGCGTGCCGTCGAGATCGTCGGCAAGCAGGGCAATGCCGACGCCAATCTAGTGCGCATGGGCGACAAGAGCATCATGTTCTCGGAAAAGGGCGACGCCTTCATCATGTACGGCCGGCAGGGCCGCTCATGGATCGCGCTGTTCGATCCGATCGGCGATCATCGCGCCGTGCAGGAGCTAGTCTGGCGTTTCGTCGAAGCGGCGCGCGCCGCCGGCTGCCGCGCCGTCTTCTACCAGATCTCGCCGGGGCTGCTTTCCCATTGCGCCGATGCCGGCCTGCGCGCCTTCAAGCTCGGCGAACTGGCGGTGGCCGATCTCCGGGCTTTCGAAATGAAGGGCGGCAAATGGGCGAACCTTCGCCAGACGGCGAGCCGCGCCCAGCGCGACGGGCTGGAATTCGCGGTCGTCGAACCGCAGGATGTGCCCGGCATCATCGATGATCTCGCCGCCGTTTCCACGGCCTGGCTCGAACATCATAACGCCAAGGAAAAGGGTTTCTCGCTCGGTTCCTTCGATCCCGATTACGTTGCCTCCCAGCCGGTCGGCATCCTGAAGAAGGACGGCAAGATCGTCGCCTTCGCCAATGTCCTCGTCACCGACTCCAGGGAGGAGGGTACGATCGATCTCATGCGCTTCTCGCCGGACGCGCCGAAAGGGTCGATGGACTTTCTCTTCGTGCAGATCATGGAATATCTGCGCAATCAGGGTTTTTCCCATTTCAATCTCGGCATGGCGCCTCTCTCCGGCATGTCGAAACGCGAGGCGGCGCCCGTCTGGGACCGCATCGGCAGCACCGTCTTCGAGCACGGCGAGCGTTTCTATAACTTCAAAGGCCTTCGGGCATTCAAATCCAAGTTTCATCCGCACTGGCAACCGCGCTATCTTGCAGTTTCCGGAGGAGGCAATCCGATGATCGCGTTGATGGACGCGACTTTTCTGATCGGGGGCGGATTGAAGGGGGTAGTGAGAAAATGATCAGGACAATCCTTCTTGCCACGGCATGCGCCTGCATGCTCGCGGCCGCACCGGCGAGCGCCGCCGAAGAGACCACGCAGAGCTTCGAAACCGGGCTCATCCCGTCGCCGCACATCTTCCTGCCGGAAGGCGAGGTGAAGGGCACGGTCATGCTGATCTCGGATGCCGCCGGCTGGGGCGACTATGAGAAGGGCGAGGCCGACAGGCTGGTCTCCGAAGGCGCCGTCGTCATCGGCGTCGACTTTCCCTCTTATATCCAGGCACTCAGCCGCTACGACGTCAGCCTCAATGACGGCTGCATCTACATGGTCTCTGACATCGAATCGCTGAGCCAGCAGGTGCAGCGCGCCACCGGCAATAATGCCTATCATCTGCCGATCGTTGCCGGCATCGGCGAGGGCGGGGCCTTGGCGCTGGCGATCGCGGCTCAGACGCCGGATGCGACGATCGGCCAGACGCTTGCCGTCGATCCGAAGGCCGGCATCCCGCTTGCCAAGGAGCTTTGCACGCCGGCTTCCAAGCAGGTCGTCGGCCAGCGCATCATGTATGGCCTCAGCGACGGCGCCCTGCCGGATCCGATCGTCACCGTCTTTACGCCCAATGCCGACAAGGATGGGAGAGTGCATGCCGAAGCGCTGAAGAAAATCCATTCGGCGATGGAGATCCGCGACACCGCCGACGATGCGCAGACGGTGTTTGCCGATACGCTCGACGATCTGGTCACCGCCTCCGGCGCCTTCGGCAATCCGCTCGGCCTGCCGCTTGCGGTGCTCGAAGCCACGCCCGCCTTCGACACGATGGCGATAATCTATTCAGGCGATGGCGGCTGGCGCGACATCGACAAGGAGGTCGGCGGCACGCTGCAGAAGGAAGGCATTCCCGTCGTCGGCGTCGACTCGCTTCATTATTTCTGGTCGGAGCGCAAGCCGGAAGAAACCGCCAGCGATCTATCGAAGATCATCGATTTCTACCGCAAGCAGTGGAAGGTGAAGCACGTGCTGCTCGTCGGCTACTCTTTCGGCGCCGATGTTGTGCCCGCGACCTATCAGCTCCTCAAGCCGGCCGAGAAGTCCTCGGTGGTGCAGCTGTCGCTGCTGTCGCTCTCGCACCAGGTCGATTACGTCATCTCCGTTCTCGGCTGGCTCGGCCAGAAGACGGACGGGGCGGGAGGCGATCCCGTCGCCGATCTGAAGAACATCGACCCGAAGCTGGTGCAATGCATCTACGGCAAGGATGACGATGATGATGTCGCTTGTCCGGCAGTTAAGGAGAGCGGCGCAGAAGTCGTCGAATTGCCCGGCGACCATCACTTCGACGAGAATTACGATCTTCTCACCAGGACGATCATCGACGGGCTGAAAAAACGGCTGCAGAATTAACGCATCAGCGTTTCCTCTCTCCAGCCGAGCCCGGCAAGTTCCTCGCCGCGAAATCGTGCATCGTCGGCGACGATGAATTCGTCAAGCTGCGGCGGGGCGACGCTGGTGCCGGCAAGCATCGCATGGACCTGGCCGCGATGATGGGTCTGATGCTGGAACAGGTGGGCGAGCACATCGTCCATCCGCTCTTCCTGGACGCGGTCGCCCCGATGGAGACTGACGATCGAGATCAACCTTTCCGGCGTCAGGGTTTCGCAAAGATCGATCAGACGCTGGTCGACCTTTGCCTGCGCTTGCGCCAGTGTCTCGACGTCGTCGAAGGGTTCGTCCACCTCGAAGGCCTGAAACCCGAGCGTGCCGCCTTCCATGCCATCGACATAGAACCAGTCGACCGTAATGATGTGATTCAGGGTTTCCTTGATCGAGGGAAAGAAGCTCGTGCGCGGCGCTTCGAATTCGCCGGGCTTCAATGCCGCGCAGGCCTGGAGCAGACGGCGGTTGGCAAGGGCGTTGTTGTAGGCAAGCTTGCGAAATGACCTGACAGGATCGAAGGTCGGCATCGGCGCATCTCCTCTTCAAGCGCTTCCGGAATGTCTGCGTCAATCATCGAGATTGCCGTCGCGCCAGACGAGATGACGGGGGGCTGCGGGCAGGTTCTCGATTTCCTCAGCGATAAAATAGGGCGGAATGTCGAGCGCGGTCAGGGCCGTGCGCGTTGCCGACACCCATTTGAATTCGAGATGGTTGTCGCCGTCTTCGACGCGATGGATGATTTCGTGCGGCCGAAAGGGAAATTCCGGTGGGATTTCCATCAGATAGTAGAAACCGATCTCATGCCAGTCACGCTGTTCGTAGTGGAAAAAGTTCTCGACGACCCAGAGCAGGCGGGAGATGGTGACGGCGACGCCGAGTTCCTCCATCATCTCCCGCTTCAGCGTTTCTTCCGACGTTTCGCCGATTTCCGCCCTGCCGCCCGGAAAGGTCCAGAAGGGCTCGTGCACGGCACGATGGACGAGCACGTGCCCATCGCGAAAGCCGAGGCCGGCAATGCGGTGGTTGAAACGCGCCGCGCCCGCGGTCAGGCGGATGGGAGTGCGCTTGATCATGTCATTCTATCCGAGATCGATCACGACGATTTCCGGCGGCACGCCGAAGCGAACCGGCGCGATGGAGCAGCCGAGGCCGCCGGAGACGATGATATGACGCCCCTCCTCGACGATGTGGCCATAGGCGTAGCGATTGCCGTAACGCGAGGGGACGACCGGTGAACGGCCGAGGAAGCGGATCTGTCCGCCATGCGTGTGGCCCGACAGCGTCAACGAGACGCGCTCGGGCACGCGCGGAAAGATATCGGGCTCATGGGCAAGCAGGATGACGGGTGCGTCGTCGGTGACCTGGGCCATGGTTCCATCAAGATCGTCCAGGCCGAGCATGCGCGTGCGGCCCCATTTCCTGCCGGGCAGCAGCGCCAGCTGATCTTCCAGCCCCGCGAGCCAGAAGCCGTGACCATCCTTTTCCAGTCGGACTGCGCGATTGCCGTAGACCGGAATCCCGACGCCGGCGAGCGCCCGGTGTCCGAAAGTTTCCATCCCGCCGTTCTTCTGGGCAGTCCTGTCTTCCCACCAATCGTGATTGCCCATGATCGCGTGGACGCCGAGAGGCGCCTGCAGGGTGGCGAGCGCCTTCGACCATTGGCTCGAATGCACATATTGGGTCACCATGTTCATGCCGGCGGCGTAATCGCCAAGCAGGACGGTGACGTCACCTTCGAGTTCATTGGCCCTGCGGCAGATCGCGGTGATGCGATTTGCCGACATCCAGGGTTCGCAGGCATGGATATCGGCGAGCGCGACGACGCGGAGCTTCAGCCCCGGCGTCCATCCGGGCGGCGTCAGCTGGTAGCGGGCGATGCCGGGCCTTGCCAGCGGTTCATAGGCGAAGGCGTAACCGCCGAGCGACATGACGCCTGCGATACCGCCGCCAAGAACCTTGAAGAATCCGCGGCGGGTAATCACTCAGTCGTCCTCCTGAAACAGCCGGAACTGCGCAGCCTCCATTTCCTTGGGCGGTTGCATTCCGAGATGTTTCCACGCGATTGCGGTCAGAACACGGCCGCGCGGCGTGCGCTGAATGAAACCCTGCTGGATCATATAAGGCTCGATGATGTCCTCGATCGCGTCGCGCGGCTCGGAAAGACCGGCGGCGATGGTTTCGATACCGACCGGGCCGCCGCCGAAATTGACGGCGATCATGTTAAGGTAACGCTTGTCGAGCTGGTCGAAGCCGACATTGTCGACCAGCAGCCGCGTCAGCGCCTCGTCGGCGATCTCGCGGGTGACGGCCTCGGCTCTTGCCACCTCGGCGAAGTCACGCACGCGCCGCAGCAGCCGGCCGGCGATGCGCGGCGTGCCGCGGGCGCGTCTGGCGATCTCGCGGGCGCCCTCTTCGGTCATCGGCAGGTTCATCAGCCGCGAGCCGCGGCGCACGATCAGTTCCAGCTCCTCGACGGTATAGAAGCTGAGCCGCACCGGAATGCCAAAGCGGTCGCGCAGCGGCGTCGTCAACAGGCCGAGACGGGTGGTTGCGGCCACCAGGGTGAATTTCGACAGGTCGATCTTCACTGAACGGGCGGCAGGGCCTTCGCCGATGATGAGGTCGAGCTGGAAATCCTCCATGGCTGGATAGAGGATTTCCTCGACGGCCGGGTTGAGGCGATGGATCTCGTCGATGAAGAGCACGTCGCGCTCCTCGAGATTGGTCAGCAGCGCGGCGAGATCGCCGGCCTTGGCAATGACGGGACCCGACGTCGAGCGGAAATTGACGCCGAGCTCCTTCGCCATGATCTGTGCCAGCGTCGTCTTGCCGAGGCCGGGCGGGCCGACGAAGAGCACGTGGTCGAGCGCCTCGCCGCGGTTCTTCGCCGCTTCGATGAAGATCTTGAGATTGGCGCGGGCGTCCGCCTGGCCGGTGAACTCGTCCAGCGATTGCGGGCGCAGCGTGACATCAAGGTCTTCTCCCCGCTTTTCCGGCGATATCAGGCGGGCGGGTTCGCTCATGAAAGAAGTTCCATTCCAGGTATGATTTTTGCGGCTTGGGCATCGAATGTCTTGGTTGTCACGCAGCCGGCGTCACGGTTACGAAGAGCGATGAAGACATCTGCAAATTCCGCATTCGTCCGCAGCATGATTCCGAGCGTTTCCTCGACTACTCTTTCATCTTCAAGGATCAGATCGGCCGAGTCCAACAAATCCGAAATCGCCTCCATGATCTGTTCTCTCTTCAGCTTGATCCGTTGTCTTAGGAACCATGCGCATTCCATCAGTGTGATGCAGCTAATATAGCCAGGCGCCGTATCGGAGAGGCTCCCAAAGAGCGCTGTGACTTTCTCCGTCTGGACGGCGTCGTCTTTCAGGAGGAAGCGCAGCAGAAGATTAGTGTCGAGGCCAATCATCCTGCACTATTCACATGGTCGGCGATGGCTTCACCGATAGCCTCATCCATTTCCTTTAAAGTGATCGTCGGCCGATTCGGATCGTGAAACTTGCCTGCGAGGTCGATAGCGCGTTTGTTCTTGGCTTTCATAACGATTTCGCCATCGCGATTGATGTAACGGATCCTGTCGCCAGATTTCAGATTCAGCAGTTCACGAACTTCCGCCGGGATTGTCGTCTGGCCTTTCGATGTCATCGTACCATAGTAGATATTCATACGGATCTCCTTACCATTCGAGTTTAGTAAGGAATTGTGATATATTCAAGGAAGTCACCGGGCCAGTTCCTTCAAACCCAGCCGGATCAGCTTGGCGCTGTCGGCTCCTTCGCCGGCCGTCTTCATCGCCGCGGCAACGGCATTTGCCGCTTGGTCCCTGCTGTAACCGAGGTTGGTCAATGCGGAGACCGCATCGGCAACCGGTGCGGCAGCGACACCTTCGCCGAGTTCCTGCTTGAGGGCGATATTGATCGCTTCCCCGGCATAGGCCGGCGCCCGGTTCTTCAGTTCGGTGACGAGGCGCATCGCCACTTTCGGGCCGACGCCCGGTGCGCGAGAGACGGCGGCGCGGTCCTGCAGGGCGATCGCATTGGCGAGTTCGCCCGGCGTCAGCGTCGAGAGCACGGCGAGCGCCACCTTGGCGCCGACGCCCTGGACGCTCTGCAGCAAGTTGAACCATTCCCGCTCCAAGGCGCTCATGAAGCCGAAGAGCTTCAACTGATCCTCGCGCACATAGGTCTCGATGAAGAGCACACAGGCTTCGCCGGCCGAGCCAAGCTTGGACAGGGTGCGGGCCGAGCAATAAGCGACGTAGCAGACGCCGTGCACATCGACGAGCACATAGTCTTCGCCGATCTCGTCTATGGTGCCTTTCAGCTTGCCGATCATGGTCGCGGTCTCTCAGGGGTGCGTTTCGGGGGAAATGATGTCCAAATCAGGGAAGTAGGAACGGTATCGCGCGCTATCGCGAGTCAGGAGCCGGTGCGATCGAACGAGGGCATGCGCTCCGATGAAGAAATCCGGTAGGGTGCGCTCGCGCAGGCCGCCGCTTCTTCGGTATTGCGCATGCGCCATGCCTGCTCGATAAGCGGCGGAGAACGGCAGGGCCTCACGGACCAGATTTAACCGCGACAGGAGAAAGACCAGAGTTTCCTCGCGCGGGCTCACGCTTGCCAGTTCCGCCCACACGACCGGCGTCATGATGAATTGCGAATCCGGCCGCAACGCGCTCAAGGCGCGTGCGGACCATTCCCTGAAGGGATTATCCGGACCGAAGATATCGATGAAGACATTCGTATCAACGAGGACCGAGGTCATCGCGTGGTCCCCTCAACCATTCCATGAATTCATCGGTGGTCATGCCGCTGGTGTCGAGGGTCCCGCTCATGCTGCCGAGCCAGGATTCAAAATCGTCCTGCGACGGTTTCGTGCGGCTGGATAGAACGACGAGACGGGCACCTCTTTCGTCGGCAATGAAATCCACTTCGGATCCTGGCCCGATCTTCAAACGGTCCCTGATGTCCTTGGGAATGGTCACTTGACCTTTTTCGGTTACACGCATGGTAATACCTCTCAGGTATTACTTATCATTGAATTGGAACAAGTCAAGAACAGATTAGCCGGCCAATGCCTGGCGCATCCTAGTGCCGCCGCGATTGTGGGCATGGCAAATGGCGATCGCCAAGGCGTCGGCGGCGTCATCGCCCTTGAATTCGACCTTCGGCATCAGGATCTTCAACATCATGTGAATCTGCTGTTTTTCGCCATGGCCGACGCCGATGACCGCCTTCTTCACCGCGTTCGGGGCATATTCGGAGACCGGCAATCCGGCGCGGGCCGGCACCAACATGGCGATGCCGCGGGCCTGGCCGAGCTTCAGGGTCGCCACCGCGTCCTTATTGACGAAGGTCTGTTCGACGGCAGCTTCATCCGGCTTGTAAGCGTGGACGATCTCGGCAAGGCCGTCATGCAGCTGGCAGAGGCGGGAGGCGAGGTCCATCTCGCCGTCTGATGTCACCGTGCCTGACGCCACGAACTTCAGCGAATTGCCCAATGTATCTATGATTCCCCAGCCGGTGCGGCGAAGGCCGGGATCGATGCCGATGATGCGAATCGTATTTTGCATGGTTCAACCTATAGCGACTGCGAAATAAGTGCCATCGATAAGTGAACAAAACAAAAACACCAATGGTTTTAGGGCGCGCCATTTACCGCGAATTAAAAGAGATGCCTGAATTCTAGTTGATCGAATGTGAGAGGAGCTTCATCCCGCAAAGATTAAGCTCCCGATGTTCTGTTGATAGGCCAGCCGGCAGGGACGCACCGCGTGCCCAGGCTGGCGGCGCCGTTCGGAAGGGTTCGTTGTATATGGCTCAGAGATTTCAATCCCTGTCCTTCAAGGTCATTGCCACATTCATCCTGATGACCGTGCTGTCGATCGCGGTGATCGATGTGCTCGCCTATTTCGCCAGCAGCCGCATCTCCGACGAGCAGGCGCTGAAGGCCAAGGAAAGCGTGCTGATCTTCCGTGGCGACATGTTGCAGGACCAGCTGGCGCAGCTTGAGAACCAGGCCACTTCCATCGCGCGCATCGAGGCGCTGCAGATGTCGATCACCAGCCTGAAGAGCGGCTGGAAGACGATCGAGAAGACCTCGGGCAATGCCCGCGCCGAGCTGAAGAAGGTTTTCATCACCGACAATCCCAACCCGGCCGACCAGCGCGAGAAGCTGATGAAGCCGGAAGGGCCGAGCGGCTTCTATTATTCGAACCATGAGAAGACGCAGAGCGAAGTCGCCCGCGACCTCGAGGATACCGCCTTCAGCGATCTCCTGATCGCCGATCTCGACGGTTCCGTCCTCTATTCCTACAAGAAGGAAGATGACTTCGCCGAAAACCTGAAATCGGACGCCTGGAAGACGACCGGCGCCGGCATCGCTTTCGCCAAGGCGATCGAGAATACTGCCAAGGCGACCGACGATGCTGCGCCGACAGGGTTTTCGGGCCTGCGCGTGGATGCCGCCAGCGGCACATCGGCGATCTTCTATGCCGTGCCGATCGTCAAGCTCGGAGCTGCCAAGGGTATCATCCTGTTCAAGGTGCGCGAGGACATCGTCACCAGCATTCTTGCCAAGGGCATCATCCAGGGCAGCACGGCGCGGGCGGCGATCGTCTCCGCCGATGGATCCGCTGTCGGCCTCGATGCGAGCGGCAGGCTTGCGACGCTCGATGTGACACCCTTCACTTTCATCAAGGATGCGCTTGCCAGTTCGGCGATGACGGTGGCTGATTTCGACAGGGCAGATGGTGCGGCCCGCGCCTATGTCCGCGGCATCGACTATCGCGGCGACCGCTTCCTCGTGGTCGAGAGCGTGCTCTTGAGCGAGCTCAATGCCGGCTCGATCGAGATTGCCGCCTTGCTGACGATGATCGGCGTTGGCGTGCTCGTCGTCATGGCGGTCGCAACGGGGCTCGTCACCAACTTCCTGTTTTCGCCGCTCGCCCGGCTGGCCGGCATCACCCGCGATGTCGCCGACGGCAAGCTCGACAGCGAGATCGGCAGCCTGAACCGCAAGGACGAGATCGGCACGATGGCGAAAGCGCTTGCCCGCTTCCGGCAGTCGCTGATCGAAGGTCGTCAACTCGAGGCGGCGAGCGAAGAGACGCGCCTGCAGGCCGAGCAGGACCGCCAGCAGAACCTTGCCGAGCGCGAGGCAGAGGCGAAGTCGCTGCAGCAGGTGGTCGAGGCGCTCGACGAGGGCCTGCGCCATCTGGCGAACGGCGATCTCGCCTACCAGATCGATACCCGCTTCCCGAACGAACTCGAAAGCCTGCGCGTCAATTTCAACGAGGCGCTTGCGACGCTCAGCGAAACCATGACGGCGATCGGCGGCAACTCGATGGCGGTGCGCGCCGGCTCCGAGGAGATGCGCACCAGCGCCGACGAGCTTGCCGGGCGCACCGAGCGCCAGGCCGGCTCGATCACCGAGACGGCGAATGCGATCAGCGCCATCACCCAGTCCGTCCGCCGGCAGATCGAGCGGGCCGAACAGGCCGAACGCATCGCCCGCGACGCCAAGAAGGAGACGACAGGCTCCGGTCAGATCATGCGCGAGACGATCGCGGCGATGGAGGCGATCCAGGCCTCGTCGCGCCAGATCAACACAATCATCTCCGTCATCGACGATATCGCCTTCCAGACCAATCTTCTGGCGCTGAACGCCGGCGTCGAGGCGGCGCGCGCCGGTGAATCCGGCAAGGGCTTCGCCGTCGTCGCCATGGAAGTGCGCGAGCTTGCCCAGCGTTCGTCGAGCGCGGCCAAGGAAATCTCCAGCCTGCTGCAGAAATCGACGCATGAAGTGGAAAGCGGCGTGTCGCTTGTGGAAAAAGCGGGTGCTGCGCTGACGGGCATCGGCGGCCATGTCGAGGCGATCAACGGGAAGATCAACGAGATCATGGAATCGACCCGCGAAGAAGCCAATACGCTGCGCGAGATCAACAGTGCCGTTGCCGAGCTCGACGCGATGACGCAGCAGAACGCTTCGATGGTCGAGGAGACGACGGCGGCGATCCACCGGCTGGCGTCGGAGGCCCTCGAAATGGATCGCCAGCTCGGCAACTTCACGCTGCCGCCCGGCCACCACAAGCCGAGCGCCGAAGTGCATGTGCTGCGCCGTCACCGGTAGGTTGTCGCCTCCGAACCGACACAAGAGGCCGCCGTCGCGCGGCCCTTTTTTGTTTGCATGGACGGTTTGGAATGGTGTGCGCGCGAACCTACATAGACGGCACCCTCAACCGCCCGGCAGGTTTCCCATGGTTCCCTTCTCCATACTCGACCTTTCCCCCGTTGCCGAAGGCAGCACCGTCAGCCAGTCGCTCGAGAGCTCGGCGCGTATGGCGCGCAAGGCCGAGGAATTCGGTTACAAACGCTTCTGGCTCGCCGAACATCACGGCATGCCGGGGATTGCCAGTGCCGCCACCGCTGTCGTCATCGGCCATGTCGGGGCGGCGACAAAACACATCCGCATCGGTTCCGGCGGCATCATGCTGCCCAATCATTCGCCGCTCGTCGTCGCCGAGCAGTTCGGCACGCTGGAAGCGCTCTTTCCCGGCCGCATCGATCTCGGCCTCGGCCGCGCGCCGGGGACTGATATGCGCACGGCCCAGGCACTGCGGCGCAATCTCGAGGCAGGCGCCAACAGTTTCCCGAACGATGTGGTGGAGCTGCAGCAGCTGCTCGGCACGCCGGTCGAAAACCAGGCGATCCTGGCGGTTCCCGGCAACGGCTCGCATATCCCGATCTGGCTGCTCGGCTCCAGCCTCTACAGCGCCCAGCTTGCCGCCATGCTCGGGCTTCCCTATGCCTTCGCCTCGCATTTCGCGCCCGATATGCTGCTCGACGCCATCGCGATCTACCGCGACCGTTTCCAGCCTTCGGCAACGCTCGACAAGCCCTATGTGATGGTCGGCGTCATGGGGGCTGTGGCGGAAACGGACGAGGAGGCGCAGTATCATTTCACCTCCGCCGAGCAGCAGTTCGTCAACTTGCGCCGCAATGTCCGCGGTCCGTTCCCGCGCCCCGTTGCCGATATGGAAGCCTTCTGGTCGCCGATGGAGAAGATGAACGTCGAGCACACGCTGCGTTACGCCGTGGTGGGCGCGCCGAAGACGGCGGAGGCGAAGCTGACGGAGTTTCTGCGCGAAACCCAGGCCGACGAGGTGATCATCTCGATGCCGATCCATGACATCGAGGCGCGGCTGAGATCGGTGGAGCTGTTCGCGGGGCTGCGCAACTTCCTGCGGGCCGCCGCTTAGAAGCATCCCAGAAACAGAAAACCCGGCGTCAGCGCCGGGTTTTTCATTGACGGTCGTCCGAGAAACTCAGGCCGAAAGCTTGGCCAGAACCTCTTCCGAAACCTCGAAGTTGGAATATACGTTCTGCACGTCGTCATCGTCTTCCAGGCTGTCGATGAGCTTCATCAGCGACTGGGCCTTTTCTTCGTCCACCGGCACGTTGTTCTGGGCGCGCCAGACGGCCTTGACGGTTTCGGCTTCGCCGAGGCTTGCTTCCAGGGCTTTCGACACTTCGCCGAGAGCTTCGAAGGCGCAGGTGATGTAATGGCCTTCCTCGTCGGTTTCGACGTCGTCGGCGCCGGCTTCGATCGCGGCTTCCATCATCTTGTCGGCGTCGCCGGCGGAAAGCTTGTAGGTGATTTCACCGACATGGTCGAAGGAGAAGGACACGGAACCGGTTTCGCCGAGGGCGCCGCCGGCCTTTGTGAAGATCGAGCGGACGTTGGAGGCGGTGCGGTTGCGGTTGTCGGTCAGGGCTTCGACGATGATCGCCGTGCCGCCGGGGCCGTAGCCCTCGTAGCGGACTTCATCGTAATTCTCGCCATCGGCGCCGGCTGCCTTCTTGATGGCGCGGTCGATATTGTCCTTCGGCATCGACTGGGCCTTGGCGTTCTGGATCGCCAGGCGGAGACGGGCATTCATCGTCGGGTCGGGCAGGCCGGCCTTGGCGGCAACGGTGATTTCGCGCGCAAGCTTGGAGAACATTTTCGACCGCACGGCATCCTGACGGCCTTTGCGGTGCATGATGTTTTTAAACTGTGAATGGCCAGCCATGGCACCCCTGTTCACGTCTCATTGTTCGGAATGGGCCGCCTTATAAGAGCGAAACGGCAGGCGTTCAAGGAAAAAGCAGTTCGGAACAAAGGCCACAAGATGACGTTTCAAACGAACTTCATTCGATGGAAAGGAACGGTCATGGCAAGTCTCAGCGAGGCGCGGGAACAACCGGCACGTCAGCTTTGGGATCAGGTCAACGGCGTCCATGCCGGCATGCTCGGCATATCAGGGCTCGATATGCACATGCAGCCGATGGCGCCGCATGCCGATCCGACCACCAATACGATCTGGTTCTTCACCAAGACCGACGCCGATATCGTCCGCGCCATCAAGCCCGGCAGCCGCGCGCATTTCTGCGTCATCGGCAAGGATCACGATTATCACGCCTGCCTAGCCGGCATGATCGAAGTGCGCCCCGACCCGGCGAAAATCGAGGAATACTGGAGTTCTGTCGTGGCCGCCTGGTATGATGGCGGCAAGAAGGACCCGAAGCTCACCATGCTTTCCCTGCATGTCGACGATGCCGAGATCTGGGTTTCCACCGGCAGCACGCTCAAATTCGGCTGGGAAATCGCCAAGGCCAATCTCGATGACGACAAGATGCCCGATGTCGGCGTCAAGCGCCACCTGCAATTTGCCTGACACAATGCCCGGCACGCAAGCTGCCGGGCTTTTTATTGCACGCCATTCATCACATAAATCAGCGGCTTTTTCGGCAGCGTGCGCATGGAAACGGTGATGCTGTCGTCCGGGGCATAGGCGATATCAAAATCCTTGCCGAACATGGAGACGAAGGCATTGACCGGCGGGCCGCGGCGATGCATCGGCAGGATCAGCGAGGAACGCAGCCGCTTGATGACGCGGCTCATGCTGTCGGCCCCCATGGTGAGGCCGCCGTCCACCGGGACCATGACGACATCGAGACGGCCGATTTCCGTATAATGCGTGTCCGTCAGCTCATAATGCAGATGGCCGAGATGGCCGATGCAGAGACCGGCAACCTCGAAGATGAAAATGGAATTGCCGTCCTGCTGCGAACCGCCGAGGCCGTAGCTGAAGCGGATATCGGTCGTGACGTTGCGGATATAGGCGTCGCCGACGACGAGGCTGATATCGGCCTTCCCATCCGGAACGTCGCTCCAGCCATGCAGCACATGTTTGATCCCAGGATCAGGCGTCAGCGTGAAATGGGTCGTGTGGGCCTTGTTCATGGTCACCACATCGGGCGTCGTCATCGGCCTATACCAGCCATTGTAGTCCGTGGCGATGATGATGCCCGCGGGCGTCTCGATCTCGAAGGTGGAGTGGCCGAGAAAAGTGAGTTTGATGTCCTCGCCCTCGGAGACGGCCAGCGTTGCGGGTGGGGCGGCGGAGAAGGTTGCGAAGGTCACCTTGGGAATGTTCTGCGCGATCGCCTGGCAGTGGCTGACAGGTTTGCGCTGCTCCTGCGCCCTTGAAGGGCTTGCGGCGAGGGCCGCAAGGCATGCGATAGCGAGGATAAGATATTGCGGCTTCATGCCACCCCCTCCGGCGCTTTCATTTAGCGGCCGGAGGATGCGGCATGAGGTCGCAGCGGTCCAGACTGGAGATGCTCACAATTGCGTGTTGGAGCGGGCGCCTACCGCCAGAATTCCGGCACCGTTTCGGCCAGCCGCGGCCCGAGCCGGAGCGGCGCGATCTTTTCGGCCAATCCCGTGGCATCGGAAATCTCCACGCCGACGCCGCAGATCGTCGCGGGGCCGCTCGCCGCTTCCATGCGGCCTTTCGGCATCTTGGAGATGAAGCGGTTCAGCGGCTCCTCCTTGTCCATGCCGAGGGAGGAGTCGTAGTCGCCGCACATGCCGGCATCCGACATATAGGCGGTGCCGCCGTTCAGGATTTGCGCATCGGCCGTCGGCACATGCGTGTGGGTGCCGACGACGAAACTGGCGCGGCCATCGACGAAATGGCCGAAGCACTGCTTCTCGCTGGTCGCTTCCGCATGGAAATCGAAGACGATCGCATCGGCTTGCTCCTTCAGCGGGCAGGCGTCGAGGATCACCTCGGCCGACTTGAAGGGGTCGTCGAGTTCCGGATGCATGAAGACCCGGCCCATGACATTGGCGACGAGCACGCGCGCGCCGTTCCTGGCGTAGAAAAGCCCGGAGCCTCGGCCCGGCGTGCCTTGCGGATAATTGGCCGGCCGCAAAAACTGATCGTGCCGCCCGGCAAAGGCGACGGCTTCCTTCTGGTCCCAGACGTGATTGCCCGTGGTCACCACGTCGGCGCCGGCATTGATCGTTTCCAGAAAGATGTCCTCGGTGATGCCGAAGCCGCCGGCGGCATTCTCGCCGTTGACGACGACGAAATCGAGCTTGAGATCGGAGATCAGGCCGGGGAGGCGGTCCCAGACCGCGGTACGTCCCGTCTTGCCGACCATGTCACCCAGAAAAAGCAGCCGCATTCCCTATCCAATCCAAGAGGCAAAAAAGCGAAGGCCGCTTTCTGTCAGGATGGCATCCAGGCTTATGTCATGCGGCTCGTCGGGCACATGTGCCACTTCCTGGCAGTCAAATGCAATGCCGATCAGCTTCGGATGCAGGCCTTTCTCTCTCAGCCGGCTGATGGCGCGGTCGTAATAGCCGGCGCCGTAGCCGATACGATGGCCGCGTGTATCGAAGGCCGAAAGCGGCACCAGCATGATCTCCGGGTCGAGAACGGCGGCGTCGGCGGCGGGGCCGACCGTGCCAAAGCCAGTCTCGATCAGCGGCACGCCCTCCGCCAATTCGCGAAAGGCGATGGTCTGCTTGTCGAGGATCGCCGGTACGCAGAGCCGCGCACCGCGCGCCGCAAAGCGGGCCATCAGCGGCCTGAGATCGGCCTCCGACCGGATCGGCAGGAAGCCGGAGATGATCGTGCCCGGCGCGAAGGCGACGGCCTCGCCGGCGTGATCGGCCATGGCAAGGCTTTTGGAGACGCGTTCCTCGGCGGGGATGGCGTCGCGCGCGGCCAGCCGTTCGTTGCGCAATTGCGCTTTCAATTCTCTAGCGGTCATCGGATCTGCCGGATATGGGAAAGTTCGCCGAGCATAAACGGCTGGGTGAGTGATGCAATGCCGGCTGCGACGGGAGCGCACCGGTTTTCCGTCTCGTCCGCTGCGGTCAGACGACGATGCTCGTCGGTATCGCCGCAGCGCCGGAGGTGAAGCCTGCCATCTCGGCAGAGGCATAGGCGCCTGTCGGCCGGTCCTGCTGGCGCAGGTCGCGCATGGCCTTATCGAGGAGCTGCTTGAGTTCGTGGACGATTTCCTTGAACTCTTCCATCGACTCGCGATCGTCGGCCGAAATGCCTGAAAATTTCGGGCTGTCCTCCACGGTGCTCTCATAGGCCTTGCGAGCCTCGGCAGCGTCGGTCGGTTCCGGCGCGGCCGTTTCCGCCGTGGTATCCGTCAAGGCGGCGTCGGCGCCGCTCGTTGCCGCAGCCGCGGGATCTGTAGCTGCATCCGCCGGAACAGCCGTGGCCGGGCTGCCGGTTGCAACCGCCGCCGCGAATTCGGAGGCAGCGGTGCCGACCTTGCGCGCCAGCTCGGCGGCGAGGCGAGCGACGACCTCGGGAGGCATGTTGGAGCCCTTCAGCATTTCCAGCTGCTGTTTTGCCTCGTCGAGCTTGCGCTGTGCCTTCGCCTTGGCTTCGTCCTCCGAGTTCGCCAGGGTCTGGCGCATCTGCTGCAGTGCCACAGTGGCGCGCTGCAGCTTCAACACGCCCTGATCGGCTTCGGTTTCAGTGGCGGATGTTGCCGCTGCCGAAGCCGTGCCGCCCAAGATGACGGAAGCTGATGTGGTTGCGACCTGCATGGACAATCCCCCGAATGGCAGTTCGGGCCCCGATGACGATTCGGGCGTATCCTGCAACGTCAGACTTGCGTGGACCTGCCTTTAGGATTCCGGCAGACCGGCGGCAAGCCGCTGCATCGTCTCCTCGAACAGAGCGGTTCCGCCGGGCGCCCAGCCGAGCGCGCGGATTTTTGCCGTGCTCATGGGGTTCAGCATCGCCCTGTCGGCAGGGGCAGGCAGGGCGTGCCGACAGCCCGTCTTGCGGCGGATGGGCGAGAGGATATCGTTGGTATCGACCGATATATCCGAGACGTTGAAGACCTCGCCGGAGATGCGGTTGCTTTCCATCTCCAGCATCAGCCGCACCGCACGCCCGAGGTCGCGGCCGTGAACTTCGGTTCCCGCGCGTACGGCGGCCGGCCGGCCGGCGAGGTAATCGGCGATGAGACCGTCCCATTTGTTCGGAAAGAGATCGCCATAGACGCCGGTCGCCCTCAGGCTGACGCCGGCAAAACCGGGGGCTGCGAGATGGGCGAGCGCCCGTTCGGCATCGAGCTTCACCCGGCCGTAGAGCGTCTCGGGCTCCGTCAGCATCGCTTCGGCAAGCTCGGTTCCCGGGGGATGGTCGCCATAGGCGGCGCGGCTGGAGAGGAAGACGCAGCGGCGCGTACCGGCGCGTTTGGCGGCTTCGAAAAGCCGGACGGTGCCGTCGAGGTTCAGTTTCTGAAAGCTTTTCGGATCGTCGCCCTCGCCGCCGCGATATTTGCCGGGAACATGGCTGAAGGCGGCGTGGACGAAGAAATAGGCGTCATCGAAGATGTCGATCTGATCCTTGTCGGGATCGAGGGACAGCGCTGCGAATTCGACTGGGCGGGAGAAGAGGCGGGGATGGGGCGCACGGCGCCCGCCGACGATCACCTGATATCCGGCGGCCAGCAGCTCCTCGACGACATAACGGCCGACGAGGCCCGTTCCGCCCGATACCAAAACCTTCATGCCGTCCCTTCCGGATTGGCCAGCGCCGCAATCTCAGGTACGTCGCCGTTCTCGTGGAAACGGTGCCACAAATCGATCAAAGGTTGTAGCCGCGCCGCCTTGGGATGATCCTTTTCCCACGGTTTTTCATACTGGTAATGCAAGATCGAAATGCTCTTCCAGTCCCAAAGGCCGGGCATGGTGAACCATACATATTGCAGCATGTTGAAATAGACCGGCAGGCCGTGCCAATCCGGGAAGAAAGTCTCCAGAAACGTCTGGTCCGTCCGCCTCCAGAAGGCGTCCGGCCTGTCGAGCCGCTCGAGCATGTGCCGGAATGTGTCATGCGAGGGCTTGGCGACGAAGACGCCCGAGTTCATCCGGTGGAAGTCGGCGAGGCTTTCGTAGACATTGGGAGCGGCTGAGAATTCCGGATAGAGAAAGAGCTTGTCGACGTTCTTCAGCGCGAGAGCGTCCGCATCGATGAAGACGCAGCGCTCGTATTCGACGAGCTGCCAGAGCCTGAGCTTGCAGAAATTGTCGAGCGGCGAATGGAATGCCGGCTTGCGGCCCTTGGTGAAGGGGGCTGCGGAGTGGAGATTGCCGCGGGCGTGCCGCTCGTTGAAAGCATCGGAGAGCGGCAGGTGCTCGACTTCGATGAGCCGGCAGCTGAGAGTTTCGAGGGGCGCGAGGGCGGTCTGATCGACGCCGCCAGTGTGGAGGATGACAATGTCGGCGCTGGTGCAGGTTCGGCGCAAGGAATAGGCGAGCGCGGTCGCGCCCATGGCGTAGTCGGCATTGGTGACGAGGGTGACGTAGGCGAAACGCTGGCGTGGCTGTGTGGTAACGTGGGCCATCACCGCCCTCCCTTGTATCTGCACGTTAGAGATTTTGTGCGATGGAAGCGATTGCGCCTCTGGCCGGGTGGCCACCCGGCCAGAGGCGTGACGAAGTCGCCCGCCCTCCCTCCGGTTACAACCGTGAATGAGCCTGGGATCTTCGTCATCGTCACGTACGACCGAATAGTCGCTTGG
>NZ_LOKW01000003.1 GCF_002211305.1 Rhizobium sp. R634
GCCCAAAATGGTCATCCGCATCGCACTCGCCCGAAAACTCCTGGTCATTCTCAATGCAAAAGCACGAGATGCGCGAAGAGAATTCGAATATGCAACTTGACAACCCAGATAGTCGCTCATTCCTGTGCTCGTCACAGGAATCCAGCCACGGCGCGTCGGCGCCGTGAATGACTCGGTCAAAGGGGAGTCTTCCGCGCCCAAGGACTTGGGCGCACTGGATTCCTGTGACAAGCACAGGAATGAGGGAGCGGAAAGGGAAGCACGCTCCAGCACCGTCGAGTTTGTCGCTCGGAAAAATCGCCTCTACCTCCGCCGCGCCGTCTATGCCGCCCTTGCGGTAGCGCCCGCAACGATTGCCGCCGGTTTCGACCTACCGACGAAACGCATCGACCTCTCCGAGGCCGATCTCAAACGCGTCGCGGATGTCACGCGGCCGACCCAGGATTTTTCCAAGGCCGAACAATACGAAGCGATGCAGGCGGGGGCCGCGACCTCGGTCGATCCCGTCACCGAGGACAGCTTCTCGCATATTTCGGCCAATATCCCCTTCGAGGAAGAGCAGAATTTCAAGCTCGGCAATGCGCTCTTCCGCAAGCTTTGGGTCTCCTCTCCCTCTTCGACGCAGGCCTCCGATGGCCTTGGGCCGCTCTTCAACGCCCGCTCCTGCATGAGCTGCCATGTCAATGACGGCCGCGGCAAACCGCCGGAGGGAAGCGCGAGCGCCACCTCGATGTTCCTGCGGCTTTCGCGCGCGCCAAGGACGCCGGAGGAGGAAGGGGCGATCGCCGATGCTGAGGTCGTCAACTTCCCCGATCCGGTCTACGGCCGACAGCTGCAGGATCTCGCGGTTCCCGGGCTTGCCGCCGAAGGCAAGATGGCGATCCGCTATGACGAAGAGACGGTGACGCTCGGCGACCGCGAGACGGTGTCGCTGCGCCGGCCGCATTATGCGGCGACGAAGCTTGCCTACGGACCGCTCGACGCAGCGACGACCATTTCGGCGCGCGTTGCCCCCGCCATGATCGGCCTCGGCCTGATCGAGGCCATTCCAGAAGCCGATATTCTTGCCCATGCCGACCCCGACGACACAGACGGCGACGGCATCTCGGGCAAGGCGGCGGTCGTGCGCGACCATCGCAGCGGCGCGGTCACGCTCGGCCGCTTCGGCTGGAAGGCGCAGAACGCCACGGTGCGCGACCAGAGCGCCGACGCCTTCGCCAACGATATCGGCATCTCGACGCCCGACGAGCCGGACGCGCATGGCGACTGCACCAAGGCGGAAGAAAAGTGCCTTGATATGCCGACCGGCGTGCAGAAACGGCTGGGCGCGGAAGAGGCGCCGGGTCCGATCCTCGATCTCGTGACCTTCTATTCGGAAAACCTTGCCGTGCCGGCGCGGCGCAAGGCGAGCTTTGCCGAAACGCTGCGGGGCAAGCGGATCTTCTATGAAACCGGCTGCATTTCCTGCCATGTGCCGAAATTCGTCACCCGGCGGGATACGCCTGAGAAGGCGCAGTCCTTCCAGTTGATCTGGCCTTATTCCGATTTTCTCCTGCACGACATGGGCGACGGCCTTGCCGACGGGCAACAGGTCGGCCTTGCAAGCGGACGTGAATGGCGCACGCCGCCGCTATGGGGTATAGGACTGACCCGAACTGTCAGCGGACACAGCTTCTTCCTGCATGACGGCCGTGCGCGGGATCTCACCGAGGCGATCCTCTGGCATGGCGGTGAAGCGGAAAAGGCCCGCAACGCTTTCTCCGCCCTGACCAAAGACGACAGGGCGGCCCTGATTACATTCCTGGAGTCACTTTGATGCGCCTTTGGCACCCCCTGCTCTGCCTCACTCTGATCGGCCTCGCCACATCGGCCGCCGCCCAGACCGCCGCTCCTCCGGCAGGGCTGAACGAGGATGCCGTCCCTGCCGTCATGCAGCGCGCCGTCGACGAGGTGATCCGTCCCGGCTACCGCAACATGCAGCAATCGGCCGCACGGCTGACGACGGCGATGAAGGATCTCTGCGACGGCGGCACGCAGCAGACGCTCGACAAGGCGAAGTCCGCCTTCGACGATACGGTCCGCTACTGGTCGATCATCGAGATCGTCCAGACCGGCCCCGTCATTCAGGACAATCTCTTCGAGCACATCCTGTTCTATCCCGACCGCAAGGGCGTCGGCCTCAAGCAGGTGCAGGCGCTGATCGCCAAGGCCGACCCGAAGGATGCGACGGTCGATGCGATCGCCGGCAAGAGCGTGGCGCTGCAGGGCCTGACGGCGCTGGAGTATGTGCTTTACGGCAACGGCTCCGACGATCTCATCAAGCAGAAGGGCGGCTTCCGCTGCCTTTACGGCGCCGCCGTCGCCGGCAATATCCAGCGCGAGGCCGGTGAAGTCATCGCCGCCTGGGAAAAGCCGGACGGCGTACAGGCGAGCTGGAAACATCCCGGTCCGCAGAGCGACGACTTCATGGACAACAAGGAAGCCGTCACCGCCCTGCTCGGCATTCTCGTCCACGGCGCGGAGAATGTCCGCGATCAGCGGCTGGAGCAGTTCTACAAGGGCAAGGATACTGCACCGCGCCCGCGCATGGCGATCTACTGGCGCTCCAAGAACACCTGGAAGTCGATGGCCGCCAACCTGGAGGGCCTGCGCACGCTCTGGCAGAAGGCCGGCATGGCCGAGCTTCTGCCGGCGGACAAACAGGCGGTCGCCGCCTCGATCGACGAGAATTTCAAATCGTTGCTCGAGACCGTCCCGAAGCTCAATCCCGACATCGAGGCCGCAACCAGCGATGCGGAGAAAGCCAAGCTCGATGCGCTGCTGGCCGACAGCCGCAATTTGATCACCAAGATCAGCGACGAGTACGGCGCGGCCATCGGACTTTCGGCCGGCTTTTCCTTTTCCGACGGAGATTGATGCGATGTGGAGAAGTGCCGCGATCGACCGACGCAGCTTCGTCAAGGCGGCAGGTCTCGGTTTCCTCGCGAGCTTGACGCCGAGAGCGCTGATGGCTCTCGAACGGGCCGACGCGGTCTATGCCTCGGGCATTCGCGCCGCCGACGGCTCGTTTGCCGTCGCGACGGTGGCCGAGAACGGCGAAATCATCGATCAGGTGGCGCTTCCGGCACGGGCTCACGGCATGGCCTTCAGCACCGCCACCGGCAAGACCGTCGCCTTCGCGCGCCGGCCCGGCACCTATGCAATGATCTTCGACCCGAGGAACAAGGGCGAGCCGATCGTCATCAGCTCCCGGGAGGACCGGCATTTCTACGGTCACGGCGCCTTCTCTCCCGACGGCCGTTTGCTTTACGCCAGCGAGAATGATTTCGACGGCAATCGCGGCATGATCGGCATCTACGACACGACCGATCGCTTCTCCCGCATCGGCGAATTCGAGACATACGGCATCGGCCCGCACGACATGACGGTGTCCGATGACGGGCGCCTCCTCATCGTCGCCAATGGCGGCATCGAGACCCATCCGGACTTCGGCCGTACCAAGCTCAATCTCGGGGCGATGCAGCCGTCGCTGGCGCTGATCGATGCGGCGACCGGCGCCCTGGTCGAAAAACACGTGCTGCCGGCGCAGTGGTCGGCGCTCTCCACCCGCCATGTCGATCTCTATGGCGAGGGACGCATCTGGTTCGCATGCCAGTATGAAGGCCATCGCAACGATCTGCCGCCGCTCGTCGGCCATTTCGCCAAAGGCGAGGATCTTTCCTTCGTCGACCTGCCGGAGGAGACGACGCGCAGGCTTGCCAATTATGTCGGCGCCATCGCCGTCAATCGCCGCGAGGGTCTCGTCGGCGTCACCTCGCCGAAGGGCGGCGCCTCGGTGACGATCGATGCGAAGACCGGCAAGGTATTGGCCGAAACCACAGTTCCCGATGCGGCCGGCATCGCGCCGGCAAAAGAAGGCTTTGCCGTCTCCTCCTATGACGGCGACTTCCGCTCGACCCGCAGCGACGTCGCCTGGGATCAGCACATCGTGCGGATCTCTCAGCCGGCGCGGACATAGGCCTTCTGCTCGGCACTGACCGCCGAGGCGGCGGTCCTCGCCGCTTCCTGCAGCCATTCGGGACCGCGCGCCTGCAAGTCGTGCAGGATCGCCGCGGCGGCGGCCGCATCGTCGGCATGGCAATTGCCGATCTCGAAACCCATCAAATCGAGCATCGTGGGGGAGAGCAGGATCTCCGGATGCTCGTCGATCTCGATCTTGCGGCTGTTCGGCGAAAGCCGGCGCACGAGGATACGCCCGGAGATCCGATAATGAGGATCGGCCGAGCGCATCCGCCCGCCGGCAATCTCGCCTGCATGGATCGCCGTGTCCTGCGGCCTGTGGCGAAGCGACCAGGCCGACGGCACCAGCGCCTTCGCTTCCCGCAGCACCGGGCCGCCCAGCCATTCGGCATAAGCGACGAAACGCGGCCGTCCAAGGCTGCCGGTACCGCCGCTGCGCGGCTTTGCCACGAAGGAACCCGCGCCGGGCGGCAGCGCGTCTGCGAGCACCCAGATATAGGGGCCTGGCGCCGGCTTTTTTCCCTCAGGCAAGGCTTCATATCTCTCCCAAAATTCGCGCCGTTCGGAATTCGGCAGCATCAGCGCCTTGCGCAGCCATTTGTGATCGCGCTCGAGGATGACAGGCTGCGGATTTTCAAGGCCCCGTCGATAGCCGCGCAGGATCAGCTCGCCGATCATGCGGACGGAAGGACCATCACCGCTGCGCGCCAGGACGGCGCTTGCCGCAAGGCGAACGAGATCCAACGCATAGGGCATTATCGCTGCATCGTCGAAATCGTTGACACCCCAGACGAGGCGGCCTTCGGCATCACGCCAGGTGCCGAAATTCTCCAGATGCGTATCGCCGATCGCAAGCACCTCCGGCGCGCCCGCCAGCTCCGGGCAGATATCCAGGATGATCTCGCACCAGCGCCAGTAGGTGGCGCGCAGGAACACGAAATCGTCGCTGCGCATCTTCTGGTGCTTCTCGCGCAGATCCTTCCTGACGAGATCGTCGCCGAGTTCGCCGGCCAGCCAGTCCTCGAAATTCCGGACCGATTGCGATATCGTCGTCATGCCGCCGGTGCTCCATCATTTCGAGGTTCGGCGTGAGAATACGCGGTCGGCGCGAAGCTGCAATGGCATTACACGAAGCCGGCAGCTTTAGAGATGCGGGCTTGCACCGTTGCGGAAGGGGGAAAGGTGGCCCGGGCGACACGGCCTGATGTTTCCAGCGCCGCCAAGATCGATTTCGGCGATGTCCAGCTTGTCGAATCCGGCGCGTCATGCCACTTTCGCGGCTTCGAGAGGGGTAGCCATGAGCGAGACTGACAGGGGCGATTTCCGCGCGCGAATCCGCCGCAACTTTGCGCGCCAGGCAGCGATGCAGACGATCGGCGCGGAGCTGACGCGCGTCGAGCACGGCGTCGTCGAGATCGAGCTTCCCTTCGACGTCAAACTGACGCAGCAGCACGGCATCCTGCATGCTGGCATCATTTCCGCGGCGCTCGATTCCGCCTGCGGCTTTGCCGCCTACAGCGTCATCGACCCCGAAGCCTCGATCCTGACGATCGAGTTCAAGGTCAATCTCATGTCGCCGGGGCGCGGCGATCGTTTCCTCTTTCGCGGGGAAATCACCAAGCCCGGCTCCACCATCATCGTCGCCGACGGGCGGGGCTATGCGATCGGCGATGGACCGGCCAAGCTCATCGCCTCGATGACCGGGACGATGATGGTCATCCGCGGTAGAGAGGGAATTACTGGATGAAGTTCGAACTGAAGTCGGTCGCGGGAAAATCCATCCTTTTCGTGATGGCGGCAGAGGCGGAGTACGGCCCTTTCCTGCGTTCGCGCATCGAACCCTTGATGACCGGCGTCGGCCCGGTGGAAGCGGCGATCGCGCTGACCAAGGCCTTGGCGCGGCTCGATGCCGCCGACGACCTTCCGGATCTCGTCGTCTCGCTCGGCTCGGCAGGCTCGGCCAAGCTCGAACAGACCGAGATCTACCAGGTGAACTCGGTTTCCTATCGCGACATGGACGCCTCGCCGCTCGGCTTCGAAAAAGGCCAGACGCCCTTCCTCGACCTGCCTGTGACGCTGGAGCTGCCGCTGCGCATCCCCGGGATTCCGGAAGCCAGCCTTTCCACCGGCGGCAACGTCATCTCGGGGGCGGCCTACACCGGCATCGACGCCGACATGGTCGACATGGAGACCTATGCGGTGCTGCGCGCCTGCCAGGGCTACAAGCTGCCGCTGATCGGGCTGCGCGGCATTTCCGACGGCGTCGTCGAGCTGCAGCACATCTCGGGCTGGACCGAATATCTGCACATCGTCGACCGCAAGCTCTCCTACGGCGTCGACAGCCTGTTCACGGCGCTGGAAGACGGAGTTTTCTGGTTCTAAACCCCTGAAAGCGCCGTGCGCCCAACGCGCGGGGGACAATCGGAACAATAAAAACCTGATGCCGCCGATTTCCCGGATTGCAAGGCGAAGCGCTTTTCTTTAAAGCCTCGCCATGACCCACACAGCACATCCCGACTCCGTTCTCATCGTCGATTTCGGCAGCCAGGTGACCCAGCTCATCGCACGACGCGTGCGCGAGGCCGGCGTCTATTGCGAGATCGTTCCCTTCCAATCGGCCGAAGAGGGCTTCAAGCGCCTTCAGCCGAAGGCCGTGATCCTGTCCGGCAGCCCGGCCTCCACGGTCGACGAGGGATCGCCGCGAGCGCCGCAGATCATCTTCGACAGCGGCCTGCCAGTCTTCGGCATCTGCTACGGCCAGCAGACGATGTGCATGCAGCTCGGCGGCAAGGTCGAGAGCGGTCATCACCGCGAATTCGGCCGTGCCTTCCTGGAGGTCGACAAGGACTGCCAGCTGTTCGAGGGCCTCTGGTCCTCCGGCTCGCGTCATCAGGTGTGGATGAGCCATGGCGACCGCGTGACCGCGCTGCCTGAAGGGTTCGAGGTGGTCGCCACCTCCTCAAACGCGCCCTTCGCCTTCATTGCCGACGAGAAGCGCAAATATTACGGCGTGCAGTTCCATCCCGAAGTCGTGCACACGCCCGACGGCGCCAAGCTGATCGGCAACTTCATCCACAACGTCGCCGGCATCAAGGGCGACTGGTCGATGTCGGCCTACCGCCAGAAGGCGGTCGACGAAATCCGCAAACAGGTGGGCGACAAGCGCGTCATCTGCGCGCTTTCGGGCGGCGTGGACAGTTCCGTCGCGGCCCTGTTGATCCACGAGGCGGTCGGCGACCAGCTGACCTGCATCCTCGTCGACCACGGCCTGATGCGCAAGGACGAGGCGGCAAACGTCGTCGCCATGTTCCGCGAGCACTACAATCTGCATCTGCTGCACGTCGACGCGTCCGACCGCTTCATCGGCGAGCTCGAAGGCGTCAGCGACCCGGAAACCAAGCGCAAGATCATCGGCCGCCTCTTCATCGAAACCTTCGAGGAAGAGGCAAAGAAACTCGGCGGCGCCGATTTCCTCGGCCAGGGCACGCTCTATCCCGACGTGATCGAGAGTGTTTCCTTCACCGGCGGCCCGTCGGTGACGATCAAGTCGCACCACAATGTCGGCGGCCTGCCGGAGCGCATGAAGATGCAGCTCGTCGAGCCGCTGCGCGAACTCTTCAAGGACGAAGTGCGCGCGCTTGGCCGCGAACTCGGCCTGCCCGACAGCTTCATCGGCCGCCACCCCTTCCCCGGCCCGGGGCTTGCGATCCGCTGCCCCGGCGGCATCACCCGCGAGAAGCTGGAAATCCTGCGCGAAGCCGATGCGATCTATCTCGACGAGATCCGCAAGGCCGGCCTCTACGACGCCATCTGGCAGGCCTTCGCCGTGCTGCTCCCCGTCCAGACCGTCGGCGTCATGGGCGATGGGCGCACCTACGAATTCGTCTGCGCACTGCGCGCCGTCACCTCCGTCGACGGCATGACGGCCGACTTCTACCACTACGACATGGAATTCCTCGGCCGCGTCGCAACGCGCATCATCAACGAGGTCCGCGGCATTAACCGCGTGGTTTATGACGTGACGTCGAAGCCGCCCGGCACGATCGAGTGGGAGTGAGGCGCACGTAAATGTGTAGAGCGAGCGGCGACGTGACAATCTCCGCACGGCGGTTCGCATTTCAGCATGCCGTTCCCGCATCAGCGCATCTTTGCCGCTGATCGGCTGTTCTCGGTCACGTCCGTTCGACTTTTCACGTGGTCGATGAAGGCCCGCAGCTTCGGCATCACCTGATGGCGGCTGGGATAATAGAGGAACACACCCGGTGCCAGCGGTGCGAATGCCTCGAGAACGCGGACGAGCTTTCCCGCTTTCACCAACCCACTGGCCATCGGCTCCGGCACTTGCGCAAGCCCCATATGTTCGACGGCAGCTCCGAGCATAGTCGGAAAATCGTGGGCGATCAGCGGCCCGGAAACGACCGCCTCGATCGGCTTTTGGGCGCTCAGAAACGACCACGGCGCGATCGATCCGTCCGAGCGACGAATACGTATGCAGGCATGTTGACGCAGATCATCGATACGCTCGGGCCGCCCTCTCCGGTGCAGATATTCGGGACTGCCGACAACCACCAGCGGGAACGGCGGTGTCAGCCGAACCGCGACCATATCGGCTGCGATGAACTGGCCGAGGCGAATGCCGGCATCGAATCCTTCGGTCGCGATATCGACCAACTCTTCATTCGCGGCGACCTCCACCTCAATCTCGGGAAAGGCCTGGCAGAAGGATGCAATCAGTGACTCCAGCAGGATCGGCACCACTGCCGGCGGCACTGTCAGCCGTAATAATCCGGCTGGCCGCTGCCCAAGGTCCCGAGCAACCTCGCTTGCGGCGACCAGTTCCTCGAAGGCGGGTTTTGCGCGCGAAAGAAATCGCTCGCCGGCTTCGGTCAGGCCGACGCTCCGTGTCGTGCGGATGAAAAGCACCGCGCCGACACGCTCCTCGAGAGCGCGTACAGCCTGGCTCATCGCCGATGGGGTCACGCCGAGTTCCGCGGCTGCTTTCCGAAAACTACGGTGCTGGGCAACGCTCAGAAATGCCTCGACGCCGTCCAGCGCTCCCTGCCTGACTGTGAAGTTCTGCTTCATACCGCATCGATATTATCGCGAATAGTCGATCACGAGAAGCGGTCGTACATCTGGACCTGCCAATCAGGAGTGCTCCAATGTCGACGAAATCCCTCTTCCAAATCCATCTTTTCCTCGGCTATGTCGCGTGGCTGCTTTGCTTCGGCGCGTATATTCTGCCTTGGCTCAAGTCGATGGACCGGATCAAAGCGCACCGCGCCATCGCCACTCTACATAGCTTCCGCTTCTTCGGGCTCGTCTTCATTCTCCCGGGCGTCGTCGGGGCCCATCTGCCAGCCAGTTTCGCCACCTTCGCGGCCTATGGCGACCTCGCGACCGGGCTGCTCGCCATGCTGGCGCTCATGACGATCAGGATAGCTCGGGTCTTCTGGCTGTTCGTCGTCATCTTCAACCTTACGGGAATGGCCGACCTCATCCTCGACTACTATCACGCCATTCAGGCCGGTCTTCCGGCGCAGGCTGAGGAATTGGGCGCTGCATATGCGATCCCGATCATTTACGTGCCCTTGCTGATGATCACCCACGTCTTCGCACTATATCTGCTGGCGCGTCCTCAGCGTAACGAAGCTCAAGCCATTGCCGGCCAGCCGAGAACATCTCCGAACTCGCCGTCGTCCTGAAGCCGGCGCTGCTGAGCTCAAGGGCTACGGACCTATCTCGCGCCTCTCAATTTCCGCACAAAATCCACCAAAGCGCGCAGTTTCAGCGGCTGCCTCTGGCGCCTGGGATAATAGAGATAGAAGCCGGGAAAGGGCGGGCAGAAATCTTCGAGCAGCGGCACGAGTTCGCCACGATCGAAATAAGGCTGGAAGGTCTCCAACATGCCGAAGGTGATGCCGGCTCCGGCGCAGGCCATGCGGATCATCATTCCCATGTCGTTCGTCGTCACGGCCGGATCGACGGCAACGTCGAAGTCGCGGTCGTTTTCGGTGAACTCCCAGCGATAGGGCGCCGTATCGGGGCGCGGCCGCCAGCCGATACAGGCATGGTTCTGCAGATCTCGGGGATGGTGGGGCCGGCCGCGGCGCTCGAGATAGGCGGGTGACGCGGCCGGACATTGCCGCTGCTCCCTGGAGACGGGCACTACGATCATGTCCTGCTCTATCACCTCGCCGAGCCGGACGCCGGCGTCGAACCCGGCCTCGACGATATCGAATTCGTCATCGGTGATGGTGATGTCGAGCTTGATATCGGGGTAGGCTTCGATGAAGCCGGCCAGCAATGTGCCGGAGAGGAAGCTCTCGGCGATCGAGGAAACTGTGATCCTCAACAAGCCGCTCGGACGCGCCTGCATTTCCCGCACGGTCTGCACCGCATCTCTGACCTGCCGCGCCGATGGGCGCACGGCCTCCAAGAAGACCTCGCCGGCTTCGGTGAGGTGAACGCTGCGGGTGGTGCGCTGGACGAGCGCCACGCCGACCCGATCCTCCAGGCGCTGCAGCGCCTGGCTGACGGCGGATCGGGTGACGCCGAGCCGCTCTCCGGCAAGGCGAAAGTTTCGCGCCTCGGCCACAGCCAGAAAAACTGAAATGCCTTCGAGATCATCGATCATTGGTTAGTAGAATTAATCAAGCTATCCCGGATTGGCAACTTAATCACTTCAGTGGCGATCGCTATCTTCCCTTCATGGGTCAAGCGCGGCCGACGGCGGTGCGCAGGCCTGCTCTGGAGAAGAACGATGCGAAGCATATCCAAGAACGCTGTTCTGCATCTTTTGGCCGTGACGGCGCTTGCCGGCGCGGCTGCGCCGGCATCCCCGGCAGATGCCGCAAACGACCGAAATCCTGCCCATCAACAATCAAGCGAGAACACGATGCAGCAACATCCCTATGTCGGCATGTGGGTGACGGCCGATGGCCGCGTCCGCCACGAGCTTCTGTTCCGTTACGACGAGGCCCGCGGCAGTAGGGAGAGCGCCTATCAGGGGCGCTACGAAGTCACCGGAACCCACATCGAATATTGGGACGACACCGGATTCACCGCAGACGGCGATTTCGTTGACGACAACACGCTGCATCACGGCGGCATGGTGCTGCGGCGCAAGTGGGCTGAGACGACGCTCAGCGCCGATTTTCCCACCTGATCCAACGACTGTCCACCCGGCGCGCGGCGTCGGGCAGCCCAGAAAAGGAGATTAAAATGTCTGATATCGAAGGAAAAGTCATCGCCATCACTGGCGCGAGTAGCGGCATTGGAGAAGCCGCGGCAAAAGTGCTGGCCGCCGCAAGCGCCCGTCTCGTCATCGGCGCGCGCCGCACCGACCGCCTGGAGGCGCTCGCCGGCGAAATCGAAGCCGCAGGCGGCAGCGTGCGCTTCCGAAAACTTGACGTTACCGAGCGTTCCGAGGTGGAAGCTTTCGCTGACTTCGCCAGATCCGAGTTCGGCCGGCTCGATGTCATCGTCAACAATG
Source organism: Rhizobium sp. R634 (assembly GCF_002211305.1). GTDB lineage: Bacteria > Pseudomonadota > Alphaproteobacteria > Rhizobiales > Rhizobiaceae > Rhizobium. Next base: position 11,516 of record NZ_LOKW01000003.1, read on the forward strand.
CCGGCGTCATGCCGCTCTCTCCGCTCGACGCTCTGAAAGTCGACGAGTGGGACCGCATGGTCGATGTCAACATCAAGGGCGTTCTCTACGGCATCGCCGCAGCCCTTCCGATCATGAAGGCGCAGGGTTCGGGGCAGATCATCAACCTGTCTTCGATCGGCGGCCACTACGTCTCTCCGACGGCCGCCGTCTATTGCGCGACGAAATTCGCCGTCCGCGCCATCTCCGACGGACTGCGGCAGGAGACCGACCGTATCCGCGTCACCGTCATCTCGCCCGGCACGACGACATCGGAACTGGCCGACACGATCACCGACCCGACCGCCCGGGACGCCATGAAGGCTTTCAGGGCGGTTACGATCAGCCCCGAGGCCGTCGCCAAGTCGATCCTCTACGCTGTCAGCCAGCCTGACGATGTCGATGTCAGCGAAATCATCATCCGGCCGACGGCCAGCCCGCATTGATCGACCGACTCTTTCTACGAGGCTTCCGCCGCCTAGAAACCCAGCGACTGCTGGGCGGGCGGCGGCGGGCCGAGCTGGACGCCTTCGAGCTCCAGCATGCGGGCCTTCGACGACGAACCGCCGGGGGCCGAGAAGCCTCCGATCTTGCCGCCGGCGGCCAACACGCGATGGCAGGGGATGATCAGCGCCACGGGGTTCTTCGCCATCGCCTGACCGACATCGCGGGCGGCCTCCGGCCCCACGCCGAGCTCCTTCGCCAGCGCGCCGTAAGTCGTCGTATGGCCCCAGCCGACGCGCCGTGCCGCCGCATAGATATCCCTGAAGAAGGCGTCCTGGCCGGCAAGATCGAGCTCGACGCCGGAAAAATCGGTCTCCTCGCCCTGGAAGTAACGCTTCACGGCCGCGACCGTTTCGAGCACGGCAGCCGTCGGTGTGCCGGGTTCCGCATCCGGCAGACGTCGCAGCAGCAGCCGTTCGGTCGCCTCCGCGGTTTTCGTCGGCAGCTGGAAGCGGGAAATGCCGGCGTCGCTCCAGGCGATGCCGCAGAATCCGCCGGCGGTTTCGAAGATGAGATAGTGGTGCATTGACTGGGGCATGACGCAGCCTCCGTGTTTGCGATTGCCACCAAAATCGTACGGAGCGGGCGCTGTTTCAACCCGTTTCTTGCGCATAATGTTCTTTTTTTGTTCTTGCCATTCCATCTTGCGGGCGTATTTTCGATCGCGTTGGAACGACGAGGCGGGTCATGACGGCCTGACAGATCATGAACCAGATTTCTTTCGATTTCGGCCATGGGCAAAATCGGCGCGGCGGGCCGGATGAAAGCCACATCGGCTGGCATCGGCTTTTCTTCGCGCTCTGCCCTCCTCCAATCGTCGAACCGCAAGCGGCTTCGATCGCCCATGACTATGGCAAAGCTTTCTCCCTTTCTGCAAAGCCGCGCCTGACGACGCTGCATGTGACCGTCATCGGCATCGGCGACTATGAAAGGTTCCCGGAGGACGTAGCCTTTGCGGCATGCCAGGCCGGCGCCACAGTCGAGGGCGCGCCGATCTCGGTAAACTTCGACAGGATCATGAGCTTCAAGAGGGAAGGCAAGGCTCGGCCTCTGGTGCTCTGCAGTCAAGGCGGGCTGCTGGCGCTCATGCGTCTGCATATCCAGCTGGGCGTCGGCATGCACAATACTGGATTGCCTCACAATATCGACCGCCATTTCACGCCGCATATGACGCTGCGCTATGACCGCAAGGGCGTGCCGCCGACACGCCTCGATCAACCGGTTTCCTGGACTGCGCATGAATTCCTGCTCATTCACAGCGTACTCGGAAACACCGAGCACCATATCATCGATCGCTGGCCACTGCTCAACTGAGCGCAGGATATTAAGAGCAAGGCTTGTGCTTCCTCGCTTTCCGAGCATAAAGCTCGGGAAGCCTGATCCGAGCAGGGAGCCAAAAATAGCATGGACATTTCAGAGATCATCATCCCGGGAGACACGCCGGGAGCGGAATGGCGGCTGCCGGTGCTGCGCTTTGCGGGCAACGATCCGAAGGCGCCGAAAACCTATATCCAGGCCGCTCTTCATGCCGGCGAACTGCCGGGAACGGTGCTCCTGCATTTCCTCTGCGAGAAGCTGCGGCAGGCGGAAAGCGAAGGCCGGATCGCCGGCGACATCACCATCGTGCCGCAGGCCAATCCGATCGGTGCGGCGCAATCGCATTTCGGTGAACTGCAGGGCCGTTTCGACCTCGGCTCCCGCACCAATTTCAACCGGGATTTCCCGCTGATCTCCATTGCCGATCGCGCCGAGCTGGTCGAATATCTCGATGATTATCCGGCTACCGATAGATTGAAGCGGCAGCTCCTGCACATGGCGCTCGGCGCCGATCTGGTCCTCGACCTGCATTGCGACGACGAATCCCTGCAATATGCTTATATCGACGAGGCCTTCTGGCCCGAGGCGGCCGACCTCGCCGCCGCGCTCGATATGGAGGCCGTGCTGCTTTCGGACGGCGAAAGCTCCGCCTTCGAGGAGGCTGTCGGTTTTGCGTGGAAATATGAAATTCCCGGCGAACGCCGGTCGCGGCTGCCCGGCAAACTCTCCGTCACCGTCGAGCTGCGCGGCAAGCGCGATGTCGATCCGGTGCTGGCGAGAAAGGATGCGGACGGGCTCTGGCATTTTCTCGCGGCACGGGGAATCGTCCGGAGCGGGACGGCGGCCGCAGCATTTTCCGGTCCGGCCGTGCCGCTCGACAATATCGAGATCATTCGCGCGCCCGAAGGCGGGGCCGTGCTTTTCCATCGCGATATCGGCGAGCGCATTGCGGAAGGCGAACTTCTGGCGACGATCGTCACCCGGCCGGGCCAGCCGGGCGGCAGCCTTGACCTGCATGCGCCGCAGGACGGGGTGGTCCTGACCCGCACCTCCGACCGGCTGGTGCGGCGGCGCGGCGACCTGATGAAGATCGCCTGCGGCAGCCCCAGCAAGGCTTCACGCAGAGCCGGCGCGCTGGAGCACTGAGCCCGGGGGGATCGACGCGCGGGGGATAAAACGCTGCACGGCGTTTGCGGCGGCCTTCGCGCATGTTATCCCGCTGTCATCACAGGGAGATCGATCCGGCATGGCCGTCACCATCTATGGCATCAAGAATTGCGACACGATGAAGAAGGCCCGCAGCTGGCTGGAAGCGCATGATGTCGCCTATGCGTTTCACGACTACAAGGCATTGGGCATCGACCGCGCCCATCTGGAAGCGTGGATCGACGAAGCCGGCCTCGATACCGTGCTCAACCGCGCCGGCACCACCTTCCGGAAACTGCCCGATGCCGAACGCGAGAACCTGACGCGGGAAAAGGCGATCACGCTGATGCTCGACCAGCCGTCGATGATCAAACGGCCGGTGCTGGAGGCGAAGGGCAAGCTGCTCGTCGGCTTCAAGCCGGAGATTTACGCCGGTGCTTTCGAGCGCTGAGCCATGTCCAAGACCACCCGCGCGACACAGGTTCTTTCCCAGGCGAGCGTCGCTTTCTCCGTCCACGCCTACGACTACGACCCCGGCGCCGAACGCGTCGGCCTGCAGGCGGCGGAGGCTTTGGGCGAGGCACCGCAGCGGGTGCTGAAAACGCTGATGGCGGAGGTGGACTGCAAGCCGGTCTGCGTGGTCGTGCCGTCGGATCGCGAAGTGAGCATGAAGAAGCTTGCGAGCGCCTTCCGCGGCAAGTCGGCCAATATGATGAAGCCCGCCGATGCCGAGCGGCTGACGGGCTATCATGTCGGCGGCATCAGCCCCTTCGGCCAGAAGAAGATGGTGCCGACGGCGATCGAGGAGGCCGCCCTGGCCGAACCGCTCGTCTATATCAACGGCGGGCAGCGCGGGCTTCAGGTGCGGCTCGATCCGAAGGAGGCGTTGAAGGTGCTCAACGCCGTCGCCGCGCCGCTGATCGCCTGACCGGAGCATGCTGCCGAACCCGCCGCATATTCCCGATGACAGGCACTACAGAAAGCGGTCGAGCAGGCCGGCGATCGACCGCGCCTCGCTTTCGGCAAGCTTGCCGCCGATATGGGTCTCGATCGATCTGCCGTAGACTACCCACATGCGCTCGCGGAGCTGACGTCCAGCTTCGATGATGACGATCCAGCGGCCGCGCCCGTCTTCGGCGAAGACCTCGCGCCGGACCAGGCCCTCTCTTTCCAGCCGGTCGAGCAGGCGGGAGAGATTATACTGCGTCAGCAATGTCCGCTCCTCGATCTCATAGGGGCGCAGCCGGCCGGATTGCGAGCGCGCCAGTTCCCACAGCACGTCGTACCAGGCAAGCGGCGGCATGCCGGCCGCCTTCAGATCGGCCTCGATCGCGCCGAGCAGGCGCTCACGGGCGCGCATGATATGCGTCCAGGCTGAGATGACGGCTTCGCTGGGTTTGGGCATTTTCTCGGACATAAATGCAATTACATCTATCTTGAATTTCGCCGCAAGCGATATTAGATGCATATGCATGTAATCATGGCAGCCAATTCTTTCCGCAAACCGCCAGGAGATTTTTCATGAGCAGGCTTACCCTCATCAGCCATCACCTCTGCCCCTATGTGCAGCGTGCCGCGATCGCGCTTCTCGAAAAGGGCGTGCCCTTCGAACGCATCAACATCGATCTCGCCGACAAGCCCGACTGGTTCCTGAAGATCTCGCCGCTCGGCAAAGTGCCGCTGCTCAGAATCGAGGAGGAAGACGGCCGCGGCGCCGTGCTGTTCGAAAGCAGCGTCATCTGCGAATATCTGGAGGAAACGCTGGCAGGCGCCGCCCTGCATCCGGTCGATCCGCTGACCCGCGCCCGCCACCGCGGCTGGATGGAATTCGGCTCGTCCGTGCTCTCCGATCTCTGGAGCTATGAAACGGCAGAGGATGCGGTGCAGCTGGAGGCCAAGCGCAAGACACTGACCGCCAAATTCGCGACGATCGAGGCCGCGTTGGCGGACGGACCCTATTTCGCCGGCGGCAGCTTCAGCCTCGTCGACGCCGTCTTTGCGCCGGTCTTCCGCTATTTCGATCTCTTCGACACGCTCGGCGACAGCGGCATCTTTGACGGGCTCGATCGGGTCAAGCGCTGGCGCAAGGCGCTGTCGGCGCGGGCAAGCGTTCGGGACGCGGTCGGCGAGGACTATCCGCAGCGGCTGACCGAGTTCCTGGAGAAACATAACTCGATCCTGCTCAGGCTGCCCGCCGCCGCTTGAAGCACCTAAGCGGCCGGACAAGATCCGGCCGCGGGCAATTCGGATGCGGCACGCTTCAATTTCGCCGCAAACGGGTCTAAGTCTTCCAGCCTCCCACCGTCGACAAGAGGCAGGTTGCACCATGAATTTCATGCCCCAGACCCAGAACACCGTTGATCCCGCCAAGCTGGAAAGGCTTGCCGAGGTCGCCGTCAAGGTCGGCCTTCAGCTGCAGAAGGGCCAGGATCTGGTGATCACCGCGCCTGTGGTGGCGCTGCCGCTCGTGCGACTGATTACCAAGCACGCCTATCAGGCCGGCGCCGGATTGGTAAACGCCTTCTATACCGACGAGGAAACGACGCTGGCGCGCTATCAGTACGGCAGCGACGAGAGTTTCGACCGCGCTTCCGGCTGGCTCTACGAGGGCATGGCCAAGGCCTATGCCAACGGTGCGGCCCGTCTTGCAATCGCCGGCGACAATCCAATGCTGCTGTCCGATCAGGATGCCGGCAAGGTCGGCCGCGCCAATCGCGCCACCTCCACCGCCTATAAGCCGGCGCTGGAAAAGATCTCGAATTTCGACATCAACTGGAACATCGTCTCCTATCCCAACCCTTCCTGGGCCAAAGTGGTCTTCCCCGACGATCCTGAACCGATCGCGATCGCCAAGCTCGCCAAGGCGATCTTTGCCGCCTCGCGCGTCGATGTCAGCGACCCCGTCGCCGCCTGGGCCGAGCACAATGCCAACCTCGCCAAACGCTCCGCCTGGCTGAACGGCGAGCGCTTCGCCGCGCTGCATTTCACGGGACCGGGCACGGACCTGACGGTCGGCCTCGCCGACGGGCACGAGTGGCATGGCGGCGCTTCCACCGCCAAGAACGGCATCACCTGCAATCCGAATATCCCGACCGAGGAAGTCTTCACGACGCCGCATGCGCTGCGCGTCGAAGGTCATGTCTCAAGCACCAAGCCGCTGTCGCATCAGGGCACGCTGATCGACAACATCCAGGTGCGCTTCGAAGGCGGCCGCATCGTCGAGGCCAAGGCGTCGCGCGGCGAAGTGGTGCTGAACAAGGTGCTTGATACCGACGAAGGCGCGCGCCGGCTCGGCGAAGTGGCGCTCGTACCGCATTCCTCCCCGATCTCGGCGAGCGGCATCCTGTTCTACAACACGCTGTTCGACGAAAACGCCTCCTGCCACATCGCGCTCGGCCAGTGCTATTCCAAGTGCTTCCTCGACGGGGCGACCTTGAGCCAGGAGCAGATCAAGGCGCAGGGCGGCAATTCCAGCCTCATCCATATCGACTGGATGATCGGCTCCGACAAGGTCGATATCGACGGCGTCAAGCCTGACGGATCGCGGGTTGCGGTGATGCGCCAGGGCGAGTGGGCCTGACCGGCATCATCGTCCGCTGACTGAGCCAGACGCTGGCGAGCACCATGGCAAAGCCGGCGATCTGCGCCGGCGTCAGGCTCTGGCCGAGCGCCAGCCAGCCGAGCAGAGTCGCGACGACGGGGCTGAGGAAGCCGAGCGATGCTGCGGCCGAGGGCTCGATGCGCGACAGGCCGCGGAACCAGAGCAGATAGGTGAAGGCTGCGCCGATCAGACCGAGATAGGCGATGCCGAGAATATTTTCTGTCGTCGGCGTGAGAAGCGCCGGCTCCAGCAGCAAGGCGACGGGCACGAGCAGAATACCGCCGGCGGTCAACTGCCATGACGTGAAGGTCAGGCTGGAAACGGGCGGCTGCCAATGGCGGCTCAGCACCGTGCCGAAGGCCATCGACACCGCGCCGGCGAGACCGGCGGCGACGCCGACCGGATCGAGCGCCGCATTCGGCGTCAGTACCAGCAGCGCCACCCCCGAGATGCCGATCAGACCGGCGACGACGGCGAGGAAGCGGATCGGCTTGCCGAGGAAAAGGCGCGACAAGGCGATGACGATCAGCGGCTGTACGGCGCCGACGGTGGCCGCCACGCCGCCCGGCAGCCGATAGGCCGAAACGAAGAGCATCGCCCAGAAGAACGAGAAGTTGAGCGCGCCGAGAACGAAGGCCCGGCCCCACCAGACACCGGTCGGCAGCTTGCGGACGATGAGCAGCAGAAGCAGACCCGCCGGCAGGGCGCGCAGCATCGCAACCGTCAGCGGGTAGCCTTCCGGCAGGTAGGATGTCGTGACGAAATAGGTGCTGCCCCAGATGGCCGGCGCGACGGCGGTGATCAGCACATCGGCGAGATATCGCGAATTTGTCTTCATATCAAGAATCTCTACATCAAGATAAATTCAACATAGCGCAATTTATCTTGACGTCAAGATATCTGCTGATATCGATGTGACATGAGTGAAGAGAAGCAAGATCACGTCGACAGGATCCTGGCGCAATGGCGGCGCGAGCGGCCGGATCTCGACGTCGAACCGATGGGCATCCTCGGACGGCTGAAGCGCCTCGGAACCCATCTCGGCCGTGAAGTCGAGACCGTGCTCATGAAGCACGGGCTTTCCACCTCGGCTTTCGACGTGCTGGCCACGCTTCGCCGCTCCGGCGCGCCGCACCGGCTCTCGCCGGGGGAGCTTCTGGAGATGACGATGGTCAGCTCCGGTACGATGACCAACCGGATCGACCAGCTGGAGAAAGCGGGCTTCGTCGAGCGCATCCTCAATCCGGAAGACAGGCGCAGCGTGCTGATCGCGCTGACCGAAAAGGGCCTTGCGACCGTCGAAGAGGCGGTCGGCGCCCATGTCGCCAACCAGCAGCGCTTGACGCGCAATCTGACAGCCGAGGACAAGGCCGAATTCGACCGGCTGCTCAAGAAATTCCTGTCGGATTTCGAATAGTCAGACGGCGGCAAGCGCCTTGCGGACACGCTCCAGATGCGCCTTGCGCCTGGCCTCGGTCGCCCGGTCCATGTCGTGCAGGCTCAGCATGCGGAAGACGAGCTTCTTCGAGCAGAAATTGGCGATGCCGCGCTTCAGCAGGCGGCGAACGGGATTGCCCATGTAGAGATGCACGAGCCACCAGGGCGAGCCCGTCGTCGTCAGCGCATAGAGCAGCCTGATATTGGTAAGCTGAGGCACGATGCGGCCGCCGGCGGCATCGTGGGTGAAGGCCACGCCCGGCGCGAAGACGCGATCGAAGAAGCCTTTCAGGATGGCCGGAAAATTGAACCACCATTGCGGAAAGACAAGGACGAGCCCATCGGCCGACCGCAGCCGGGCCACGGCATCGGCGACGGCCGAGGTATCGTAGGGCATGTCGAAATAAGCGCGGCGTTCCGCCTCGGACAGACGCGGATCGAAATCCTCGGCATAGAGATCGAGCAGATCGACGACATGGCCGGAGGTTTCCAAGGCCTCGCGGGCCGTGCGCGCCACTGAAGCGGCAAAGCTTTCCGGCAGCGGATGGGCAAGCACGAGCAGGATCCGCATCGTCAGAATAGGCTTCCCTGTTTCGTCGGATCCGCAGGTTTTGCACTGCGCTTCTTGGCGCCGGCGGGCGGAGTTCCGCCTTCCGTCGTCAGCGCGCCGACGCGGCCGTCGGCGAATTCGATGGCGATGCCCATGCCGACGGAGAGAGCCGCGGCCTGGGAGACCGGCCTGTCATCCTCATCGCGGATGACGGCGTAGCCGCGCTTCAGCACGTTCTTATAGGAGAGCGACTGCAGCACGCGATCCTGTGCGGAAAGCTCGGCGCGGGCGCGCGTCAGCTGGTGGCGGATCGCCGTATCGGCATGGCGCGTGAGATTGCCGAGACGTTCGCGGCCGCGATCGGTCTGCGTCTTCAGCCGGGTGGGCAACGATGCGAGGATGGCCTCGGCGCGGTCGATGCGGGACGTCGAACGGTCGAGCAGGCGTTCGACGGTGCGTTCGGCCCGCGCCATGCGCTCGTTCAGAAGCTGGCGGCGCTCGGCGATGCGGTTGGAGAGCACATCAGGGCGCAGATGCGAGGCGACACGCTCGAAGCCGCGGCGCTTGTTGATGGTGTTGAGTTCCAGCCCGCGGCCGAGGCCGGCGGCTGCCTCGTCGAAGCGACGCCGCGGCAAAGCGAGAAGCTGATCGAGCGACGGCAAAGCCCGCATCAGGGCGCGGACGGACTGGCGGCGCTGATCCATCTGCCGGTTCATGCAGCCCTGCAGGCGCGCGGCCAGAGCGGCGGCCTGCGCCTCCAACTCCGCCTTGACGGGCACGGCCATTTCCGCAGCACCGGTCGGCGTCGGGGCGCGGACATCGGCGGCATAATCGATCAGCGTCCAGTCGGTCTCGTGACCGACCGCCGAGATCAGCGGTATCCGGCTTTCGGCCGCGGCGCGCACGACAGTTTCGTCGTTGAAGCTCCAGAGGTCTTCCAGGCTGCCGCCGCCGCGTGCGACGATCAGCACGTCGGGACGGGCAATCGCGCCTCCCGGCTCCAGCGCATTGAAGCCACGGATGGCGTTCGCCACCTCCTCGCCGGACCCCTCCCCCTGCACCTTGACCGGCCAGACGAGGACATGCACGGGGAACCGATCGGAGATGCGGTGCAGGATATCGCGGATCACGGCGCCGGTCGGCGAGGTGACGACGCCAATCACCTTGGGCATGAAAGGCAGCCGCTTCTTGCGGGCGGCATCGAAGAGGCCTTCGGCGCCAAGCCTGCGCTTGCGCTCCTCGATCAGCGCCATCAGCGCACCGGCGCCGGCGGGTTCCAGCGTCTCGATGACGATCTGGTACTTCGAGGAGCCCGGGAAGGTGGTGACCTTGCCGGTGGCGATGACTTCCATACCCTCTTCCGGACGGAACTTCAGGCGCGAGAAGGTACCCTTCCAGATGACGGCATCGATGCGGGCGCGGTCATCCTTCAGGGAGAAATAGGCGTGGCCCGAAGAGTGCGGACCGCGATAGCCCGATATTTCGCCGCGCACGCGAACCTGGTCGAAAGCCGTTTCGACGGTGCGCTTGATGGAGCCGGAAAGCTCCGAAACCGAATATTCGGCAAGGTTGGTCGGCGAATCGCTGTCGAAGACGTTGCTCATGCCTTCTTTCTATGACCATCCGCGGGAAACGGGAAGGTCGCGATGCCGACCGAGACCTGTTTTCCCGGCTGTGGGAATGCGGCCGTCGGGCGGAGTATTCAATACATGTCATCGTTGCAGTTTAATCGACAACAACAAAATCGGGAAAAATTTTGCTTCCGCGCGGAACGCATCGTTAGACTTTGCGTTTTACCCGAAAGGGATTGCTAACCACCGCAAAGCAAAGGCTTTTCGGCGAACTTGGCCGGTAAATCTTTGTTAGTTGGCGCTTCCTATGCTTCCCCTCGTTCTCTCTGGGAAGGTGCTGAAATGATTATTCTCACAGCAGCAGCATTGGGCATCAGCGCCGGGCAAATGCGCTCGGCCGCCGCGATCGCGTTGGTCGCCGCGCTGATCGGGATGACCTTCGCGCTGGCGGCGATATTTTCGCCCGGGCCGGTTTCGCTTCTGGCGCTCCTCTATGCCATCCTCGGCTATAATGGCGGCCTGATCCTGTTCGTGCTCGGCCTCTATGCCAGCGCACGTCTTCGTGCACTGCGCGTCTTTCAGTAAAGACCGCTGCCGGCGTCAATTCGCCGCCGGCCGATAGCGAAAGAACTGCACGCCTGCATCCGCCGCCTTCGGGAGCGGCTCGAGATAGGGCGGAATATTGCCCTCGCCGAGTTCGGCATAGAGCCCATCCGGCTTCAATTTGGCGAGCTGGCGTGTCTGCGGATCGTCAGGGCAGAAAGCGAGCGCGGTCACGCCCGCTCCCTTCAGAAAAGATTCCGCCTCCTGCGGTTTGGCCATGCCGATATGCAGCTCCGTCAGCATCCCACCCTGATCGCGATGATAGGGCGCCGCGAGAACCCGGTTCTGTGTGAAACGAAGAATGGAAACACCCATTTCCGCCGGGGCGGAGACGAGGCCGGCGGGAAGCCCGGCAAGCGGCGCCAGCGCCTGGCTTGAGTTGCAGGAGTGCTCCTTGGTCGGTTCGGCCGCCTTTTTCTGGCCGTCATTTCCCAGCTGCATCGATAAAAGCCCGCCACCGACCGCCCAGGCGGCCGGGACGCTCGCAAACACCGTCATTATATAAACGAAGGCGGCGGCGACATTCTCGCTGTCGCCGTTGGAGATGCGCCTGATATCGATGATCAGCAGGCTAAGCGGAAGGATCGAGAGCAGGTTGGAGAAGGGCGAGCCGCGCACCTGCACCAGCGCGATCCCCCAGCAGATGGCGAGCAGGAAAAGCAGGATCAGATGGATCTGGGCCCGGTCCCGCTGGACGATGCGGAAGATGCAGACGGCGATGCCGAAGAGGCCGGCCGCGTAGAAGGCGCCGACATCGAAGGGCTCGGTGCGTGCCAGCGCGAAGACCGACTTTGCTTCGGAAACATTCCTCAGCCAGAGCTCGACCAGCATCGGATCGAGGCCAGCCAGCGGATCGCTCAGGCATTGCGGCGCGATCACGATTGCCGAGCCGAGAACGCCGGCGCCGATGACGGTCAGCGCCAGAAAGCGCATGGGGCGGGCAAGGCGGCTCGCAAAAACCGCGCAGAACAGCAGAAGACCGCCGCCGATCGCCGCAAGGCTGTAATAGCCGAGCGAGAGATTGTCGCAGGTGACCATGGAATAGAGCCGAGGCGGCACCGTGGCGAAGAAGAGGATGCTGATCGCAATCGCCAGCGCCAGGCCGAAGGACTGGGCGGCGACAGCGAAATCCCGGCCCTCCCATGCCCAGAGCAGGGCGACGGCCAAGCAGACGGCGGCGACGAAGGGCGTCGTCTCGGCGCCGATGGCAATGGCGACAGCCGCGGCGATGCCGGCAACCGCATAGCTCCAGCCGCGACGCTGCGGATCCAGCAGCATCGCCGTCATCGTCGCGACCAGCGCCAGCTGCGCATTGTGATGATCGAGGGCACCGGGCGCGAAACGATTGCCGGTGTAGATCACGAAGCAGGTCATGCCGAGGCTGATATGCATGCCGGCGGCACCGCCAATGCGCCGGCCGGCAACGGCCATGGCAAGCATTGCCGGCAGAATGAGCGACACCGGCCAGACGGCGAGCGCCAGCGCCTCGGCCGTCTCGCGCGGCGCGAACAGACCGAAGAACCAGATCAGCGAGGCGATCGGCAGATCGATCAGCCGTGACCAGTGCATCAGTGTACCGCCGCCGAGACCGAGGCGGTATTGCATCAGATCGAACCAGCCCTGGCCGGCGAGAAAATCGCGAACCTCGACGAGACGCATGCCGTCGTCATTGTCGGGACCGACATAATCGGTGGCGCCGGAAAGCCTGGTGACGACGATAATGGCGGCAAGAATGACGCTGTAGGCGGTGACGGCCGGCCACAGCCGCGTCAGCAGGCCGCGCATTCCACTGCGATGGACTTCGGTCGCGGATGATGCATTGGCGATCGGCTGCACGGCATTCATGTGGTTAGCAGTTCGTTTCCAGATGGCTGACCTTAGCCCCCGCCGATCAAGAAAGTGTAAAGCCGCCTCCGGTTGCCGGCGATTTCGCCTGCGTCATAGCGTCTTATTAACACCGAGTGGTTTAGGCTCGGCACGGCTTCTGTGTAACGAGTAAAGTCATGGCCCGATCGCGTACCGGTAATCTTGATATCGCCGTCCTGCTTCCCTGCTATAACGAGGCGGCAACGATCGGCCCTGTGGTGCAAGGCTTCCGGGCGATGCTGCCGGATGCAGCGATCCATGTCTATGACAACAATTCCACCGACGGGACCGCGCTGCAGGCGATGCTGGCCGGCGCGCATGTTGTGCGCGAGCGGCGGCAGGGCAAGGGTCACGTCGTGCGCCGCATGTTCGCCGACATCGATGCCGACATCTACATCATGGCCGACGGCGACGGAACCTATGCGCCCGATGACGCCGAAGAACTGGTGCGGACGCTGCTGACGGAGCGCGCCGACATGGTTGTAGGAACGCGCCGCGGCGTGCATGCCGACGCTGGCCGTCACGGCCATGCACTCGGCAATCGGCTTTTCAACGTGCTCTACCGGACGATCTTCGGCCCTGATTTCACCGATATCTTCTCCGGCTACCGCGCCTTCTCGCGCCGTTTCGTCAAGAGCTTCCCGGCTGTGTCGGGCGGCTTCGAGATCGAGACCGAAATGTCGGTGCATGCCTCCCGGCTGAAGCTGCCGGTCAGCGAACTGGAGCTCGACTATGGCCGCCGCCCGGAGGGATCGCATTCCAAGCTTTCGACCTTCCGCGACGGCGGCAAGATCCTCTGGATGTTTGCGATGCTGATGAAGGAGACGCGGCCCTTCGCCTTCTTCAGTGCGATCAGCGCCGCCTTCATGCTGGCAAGCCTCGGCTTCATGACGCCGGTGCTGGCGGAATATTTCGAGACGGGCCTCGTCAGCCGCATGCCGACCTGGGTGCTGTCGATGGCACTGATGATGATTTCCTTCATGCTGTTCACCGCCGGCGTCATTCTCGATTCCGTCGCACGCGCCCGCGCCGAACAGCTGCGCATCCATTATATGAGCCTGGAAACGCCAGGCGCGGCCAAGCTGCCGGATAGCGATGCAGCGTCTGCGCCCCGCGCCGGCCGCGGCAAGGCGGACGCGGCGTGAAGAAGCTCATCCGTTTTGCGATTGCCGGCGGCATCGGCTTTCTCGTCGATGCGGGCGTGCTGTCGGCGCTGCTGGCGCTGACACCGCTCGGGCCTTTCCTGGCGCGGCTCATCGCGATCGCCCTCGCCATGGCGTCAACCTGGGTCTTCAACCGGAACTTCACCTTCGATCGCTCCGGCCGCTCGCTCGCCGCCGAAGGCTTCCGTTACGGCTCGGTCGGCGTCACGGCGGCGCTCGTCAATTATGGACTTTATTCCGCGCTTCTGCTTTCGCTGCCGGCGCTGCAGCCGCTTGCGGCGATGGTGGTTGCCAGCATCGCCGCCATGGTCTTCAGCTTCTTCGGCTATTCGCGCTTCGTCTTCCGCGCGGAATAATCAGACGGCTTCCCAGCCGTCCTTCTCGCTGGCGCGGTAGATCGCATCGATCACCTTCTGGTTCAGCTTCGAATTTTCCAGTGTGACGATCTCTTCCTTGCCCTTCACCGCTCTGGCAAAGGCCTCGACCTCGCGCTTGTACTGGCGGCTGTCCTGGAAGCGGAAGATGCGCGATTCATTGTGGCTGCGGTCGGCAAGCTCGATTTCCTCCGGCCCCCAGCGATTGGCATTGAACGGCGACTTGACCTCGATGTAGCCGTCGGTGCCGTGAAAGACCATGACCTGGCGGTTGGCCATCTGCGTCGAGACATAGAAGCTCAGCTCGAAGTCGCCGAAATCGGCCTTGACGCTCGAATAGATGTCCGTGCCGAAATCGGGATCGCGCTCGGTGATCGCCTGAATCCAGAGCGGCTCCTTGCCGGTGGAAAAACGCGTGCTCATAACCGGATAGACGCCGATATCGGGAAGGCCGCCGCCGCCGAGTTCGGGGATGTTGCGCATGTTGGCCGCGTCGCGGTTGAAATAGGTGAAGGCACCCTGCACATGCTTGAGCGAGCCGATCGCGCCCTCATCGATCAGCGAACGCACCTTCTGCCAGACCGGGGAATAGGTGATCATATAGGCTTCGGTGACGACCACCCGGTTGCGGTCGCGGGCAGCGATCACTTCGTCGATATCGGCTGCCTTCAACGCCAGCGGCTTTTCGCAGAGCACGTGCTTGCCGGCATCGGCAGCCTTGATCGACCATTCGATGTGCTGCGAGGTCGGCAGCGGGATATAGACGGCGTCGATCACGTCGGAGGCAAGCATCTCCTCGTAGGAGCCGAAGGCATGCGGCACCGAGAAGCGGTCCGCCATCTCCCTTGCACGCGCGAGATCGCGGCTCGCAATCGCCGTGACGACGCAGTTCTCCGCATCCTGGATCGCAGGAACGACATTGTCGCGGCCGATCTTGGCGGTTGAAATGATACCGAAACGCAACATGATCCCAATCTCCCAAGCTGATTTCCGCGAACCATATTCAGGCGCCCGCTGCGGCGCAATGGCGCGGGACGAAATCACGGAAGTTTGGCTTCCCTGATGCGGAAAGCGCGCTAGGTTATGCCGGGCAGTCAGAGTGTGGTGCCGGCCGAAAAGCGCCGACACTTTCGGCACCATGTTCCGGGGCGGCGTTCTGCCGTATCCGCAATTTCAAATCATTTCATTCATTTGGAGAGCGTCATGGAAATGCGCCGGCTTGGAAAAACAGGTCTTTCGATTTCGCCGATCGTGTTCGGCGGCAATGTCTTCGGCTGGACGGCCGACGAGAAAACGTCCTTCGCCATTCTCGACGCCTTCTTCGATGCGGGCCTGAACACGATCGATACGGCGGATGTCTATTCCTCCTGGGTTCCCGGCAACAAGGGCGGCGATTCCGAGGAGATCGTCGGGCGCTGGCTGAAGCAATCACGGATTTCCCGCGACAAGGCCGTCATCATCACCAAGGTCGGCTCGGACATGGGTCAGGGAAAAACGCTCAAGGAAGCCTACATCCTGAAGGCGGTCGAGGATTCGCTGCGCCGGCTGCAAACCGACCACATCGACCTCTATCTCTCGCACTGGCCGGATGCCGATACGCCGCACGAGGAAACGCTCGGCGCCTTCGCCAAGCTGAAACAGCAGGGCAAGATCCGCGCCATCGGCTGCTCGAACTATGATGCGGCGCTGCTTCAGGCCTCTTTCGACGCCGCCGAGAAGGCCGGCCTGCCGCGATACGACGTGCTGCAGCCGGAATATAATCTTTATGAGCGCGCCAATTTCGAGGGGCCGCTCGCCGAACTCTGCGTCAGGCAGGATATCGGCGTTATCACCTATTTCAGCCTCGCCGCCGGCTTCCTCACCGGCAAATACCGCAGCAAGGCCGACACGCAGGGCCGCGCCCGCGAAGGCCGCGTTTCGCAATATCTCGACGCCAAAGGCCTGCGCATCCTGGCAGCACTCGACAAGGTTTCGACCGAGACCGGCGCCAAGCCCGCGGAAATTGCGCTCGCCTGGCTGCTGCGCAAGAAGGGCGTGACGGCGCCGATCGCCAGTGCGACCAGTCTTTCGCAGCTTGAAAGCCTGGTGAAATCGGCGACACTTTCGCTCTCCAAGGAAGCGATGGCGCTGCTCGACGAAGCCGGCGCCTGAAGAAGGAACGCCCATGACTGTGACGATACGCGATGCCCGCCCTGAGGATGAGGTCCGCTGGCGCGAACTCTGGGCGGCTTATCTCGCCTTTTATGAAGTGACGGTCGATGCCGATATCACCGACCAGACATGGCGCCGGGTTTTCGATCCGGCGTCGGCGATCGCGATGCGCGTTGCCGAAGTGGATGGCCGGCTGATGGGATTTGCACTTTACCTCACGCATGAGGGCACGTGGATCCGCACCCGGGACTGCTATCTCGAAGATCTTTTTGTCGATCCCGATGCGCGCGGCAAGGGCGTCGGGCGGGCGCTGATGGACGATCTTATCGCGCTCAGCAAGACGAAGGGCTGGTCGCGGCTTTACTGGCATACGAGCGAAAACAACAAGACGGCCCGCGCGCTCTATGACAGCTATGTCGAAAGCGACGGCCACATCCGCTATCGCATCAGTTTCTGAGCGTGGGAAATCCCTCGTACCATTCGGAATGATCGCCTTCCCAATTGGCCATGCCCGGTTTGGTGAGGATGCCGCGCGGGTTGATATAGCTTTGGATGACCCGCTTCGGCCGTTCGTGCCACTGGATATTGAAGGCCCAGAGCTTCGGGAAGAAGCAGAGCGAGGCGTAAGGCAGGTGGTCGTGAATCCACCAGGCGAGCCGCCGCCAGTCGCCGTCATCGCTGTAGTGGTCGAGCATCCACGGCACGGCAATGCAGACGGCCGCGCCCATGCAGCTGTCAAAATCCCTGATATCCCAGATGTGATGCGCCGCGGTGGCGGCATTGGTCGAACAATTCAGATTGTTCTCGTTGCCGAAGCGATTGACGGCGGGCGACCGGTAGCCAGAGCGGATATGCAAGCGACCAAAGGTCGCTTCCAGCGGCTCCAGCAATTCCTGGCAAAGCCGCCTGCCCGCCTCGATCGCGAGATCGGGATCCTCTGGGATGTTGGGAATGCGGTAGAAATCGGCAATTTCGGAATGCAGGAAATCGCGGAAAAAGAAGTTTTGCGACAGCCGCACGCGCCCGAGATCCTCGAGACCTTTCATCGAACCCGGTTTTCGCATCGGCTATAGCCCTCTTCGAATGACGGAGAACCATCGCAAGGAGCCTATTTCCAGTCCACCCGAAATCGATCCGGAACAATTTGCGCGATCTTTTCTTCTTAATGTGTCGCCGCATTCGCGGCCTTTCCCAGAACAAGGATCGAGAAAATGGCCAAGGAAAAGACGTTGGAAGATCTCTTCTACGACACGCTTAAGGACATCTATTTCGCCGAGCGGCAGATTCTGCGCGCGCTGCCGAAGATGGCGCGCGCCGCCCAGTCCCCCGAACTGAAGAAGGGCTTCGAGAAGCACCGCGAAGAGACCGAGGGTCAGGTCGAGCGCCTGCAGCAGGTTTTCGAGAAGATCGGCAAGCGCGCCCAGGGCAAGACCTGCGAGGCAATCCAGGGCATTATCGCCGAAGGCGAAGAGATCATGGAAGAATTCAAGGGCACGGCGGCGCTCGACGCAGGCCTGATCTCGGCAGCGCAAGCCGTCGAGCATTATGAAATCGCCCGCTACGGCACGCTGAAGACTTGGGCCGCGACGCTCGGCCTCAAGGATGTCGTCGCTTTGCTCGACCAGACGCTGCAGGAAGAGACGGCGACCGACAAGACCCTCTCGCAGCTTGCGACAACGGCGGCAAACCAGAAGGCGAAGGCTGCCTGACGCAATGACGGGAATGGGCGGCCGATAAGCCTTACCGGCCGCCCGCATCCCTCTCCACATACCGGAAGAAATCGATGAAGGCGCGCAGTGCCGGCCGCATCTGACGCCGGCTCGGATAATAGACGAACGGCCCCGGATAGGGGGCGCACCAATCCTCCAGCACCCGCACGAGCCTGCCCGCCGCCAGTTCGGAATGCACTCGCGTGTCGAAGAGATAGGCAAGACCGGCGCCATTCAGCGCCGCAAGGAGAGCCAACCGGTCCTCGCTGACAATAAGCGGCCCATCGACCGCAACGATCAGTTCCTGTCCGTCCTTCTCGAATTCCCAGCGATAGATGGAGCCGTTGGTGAAGCGCCGTTTGATGCAGCGGTGGCGGATGAGATCGCGTGGATGCTCCGGCTTCGGGTAGCGCTCGAAATATTCCGGCGAAGCGGCGATGACGGTCGTCAGATTGGGCGAGATCCTGACCGCGATCATATCGGCCTCCAGGCTCTCCTCCAGCCGGATGCCGGCGTCGAAACCCTCCTTGACGATATCGATGAAGCCATCCTCGTTGGCGATCTCCAGCGTGATATCGGGATAGAGATTGAGAAAATCGCCGAGGCGCGGGGCAAGCAGGATATCGGAAGCGAAGCGCGGCGCGGTGATGCGCAGGTTTCCGGCCGGCTTGCCGCGCGCATCATTGACGGCTTCCAGCGCGATGCCGATCTCCTCGAGCGCCGGACGCAGCCTTTCGAGAAGCAGGCGGCCTTCCTCGGTCGGCGCCACACTGCGGGTGGTGCGTGCCAGAAGCCGCACACCGAGACTCTCCTCCAGGCTCGATATGGCATGGCTGACCGCCGAGGGCGCGACGAGCAGTTCCTTGGCCGCGGCCCGGAAGCTGCGGTGCTCCGCGACGGCGGCGAGAACGGCAAGTTGCGCGAGCTGGGTCCTGTTCATTGATCGAAATTATAGAACGGCTTGTTATAAACTGCATGTGTTTTCTGACTGATGCTGCGCCGATATGGTTTGTCCGTACCGCTTTGATCCCTTCACAGGTTCAATCAGCTCAGAAAAGGAGCGCATCATGAAAACCCGAAAACTCGGAAACGATCTGACCGTCTCTGCCGTCGGCCTCGGCTGCATGGGCATGAGCTTCGCCTATGGCGCCAGCGACGAAGCGGAATCGGTGAGGACGCTCAATCGCGCCGTCGATCTCGGCGTCACCTTCTTCGACACTGCCGAGGTCTATGGTCCTTTCACCAACGAGGTTCTTCTCGGAAAAGCGCTGAAGCCGGTTCGCGACCGCATCGTGATCGCCACCAAATTCGGCTTCAAGATCGATACCAGTAAGGCGGGCGCTGCCGCCATCGCCGGCGTCGACAGCCGCCCCGAGCATGTGCGGGCCGTGGCCGAAGCCTCGCTGAAACGCCTTGGGATCGAGACCATCGATCTCTTCTACCAGCATCGGGTCGATCCCAACGTGCCGATCGAGGAGACGGTCGGTGTCATGGCCGAGCTGGTGAGGGAGGGAAAGGTGCGCGCGCTCGGTCTATCGGAAGCCGGCAGCGCCACCATCCGCCGCGCGCATGCCGTCCATCCGATCGCGGCACTGCAGAGCGAGTATTCTCTGTGGACACGCGATCCCGAAGAGGACGTGCTTGCCACCTGCCGCGAACTCGGCATCGGCTTCGTGCCCTACAGCCCGCTTGGCCGCGGTTTTCTCACCGGAGCGATCCGCAAAGTCGAGGATCTCGCCGCCGACGATTTCCGCCGGCAGGTGCCGCGTTTCCAGGCGGAGAATTTCGATGCGAATGCGGCTCTTGTCGCAACGCTGGAAGAGCTTGCCGCCGAGAAGGACGTGACGGCGGCACAGTTGGCACTGGCTTGGGTGCTGAACCAGGGAGACGACATCGTGCCGATCCCCGGCGCGCGCAAGATCCATCACCTGGAACAGAACGTCGCCGCCGCCGATATCACGCTCAGCGTCGAGGAACTTGAGAAGCTGGACAAGGCAATCCCTGCCGGGCACGTAGCCGGCAAGCGCTATTCGGATGCCTCGCTTGCCATGACGAATCTGTGAACCGTGGAGCCTGGCCGGTTTACACCGGCCGGGCTTGCCTTCGCGGCCGGCAAAACTATCTAACTTCATCTCGGAGAACGGGATGACAAGATGTCGGACAGGCAGGCAGTCGAACAGACGGTTCATCTCTATGTCGAAGGCATGGCCTTCGCCAACGCGGCCGCTTTGAAAAAGGCCTTTCACCCGCAAAGCTCGATTATCGGCTATTACCAGAATGCCGTCGAATGGCTGACGCGGGACGAATTCATCGCCGCGATCCTGGCGGAGGAGCCCGCCCCGCCCGGCACACAACCCTTTATGGACATCCAGAACGTCGATGTCGAAGGCGACGCGGCAAGCGTCAAGGTCACCGACGATTTCGCCGGCATGCGCTTTACCGACTATCTCTCCTTGCTGAAGATCGATGGCCGCTGGGTGATCGTCAGCAAGCTCTATCATCTGCACAGATGAAAAGACCGGCTGCCTCGGCAACCGGTCCCTTGCTTTCATCAGGATCCGAAAGATCAGCTTCTGAGGACACCGCCGGTGAATTTCATGACGCTCGCGACGATTTTCTGCGTCAGGGCTTCGAAATCCTCGTCCGTCAGCGTGCGCTCGACCGGCTGGATCTGAACTTCGATCGCCACCGACTTCTTGCCCTCGCCGACCGATGCGCCTTCGAAGATGTCGAAGACGTTGACGCCGGTGATAAGCTTGCGGTCGGCGCCGGTCGCAGCCTTCATGACGGCGCCTGCTTCGATCGTCTTGTCGACGACGAAGGCGAAGTCGCGCTTGACCGCCTGGAAGGGCGAAAGATCGAGCGCCTGCTTGGTGCGCGTCGCCTTCTTCTTCGGTTCGGCCATAGCATCGAGGTAGACTTCGAAGCCGCAGAGAGCACCGGAGACATCGAGGGCTTCCAGCGTCAGCGGGTGGAATTCGCCGAAATAACCGAGCACGACTTTCGGCCCCATCTTGATCGTGCCGGAGCGGCCCGGGTGATACCATTCCGGACCACCCTGCTCGATCTGGATGTTGCCCATCGGCAGGCCAGAGGCTTCGATGACGGCAAGGGCATCGGCCTTGGCGTCGAAGACGTCGACCGGCTTGCCGCCGCCCTTCACCGTATTCGACCACATGCGGCCCGCGCCGGCGAGCGAGGCCGTGCCGCGGCGGATGCCGCCGGCGACGCGACGCTGGCCTTCCGGCCGGTCGTTCTCATAAGTGCCCGAGACTTCGAAGATCGCCACGTCGCCATAGCCCTTGTCGGCATTGCGCTGCGCAGCCGTCAGCAGGCCCGGCAGCAGCGAGGGGCGCATATCCGACATTTCGGCGGCGATCGGATTGGCGAGCTTCAGGGCGGCGGAACCGCCGCCGAAGAGCTTTGCCTGATCTTCCGGAATGAAGGACCAGGTGACGGCCTCCAGCATGCCGCGCGAGGCAAGGGCGCGCTTGGCCGCGCGGGTGCGGATCTGCAGCGTCGTCAGGATCCTGCCGTTGACGGCGGCATGGCTTTCGAGCGGCGCCGGCTTGATATTGTCGACGCCGTGGATGCGCATGACTTCCTCAACGAGATCGGCCTTGCCGTCGACATCGGGGCGCCATGAGGGAACCGAGACCGAAACGCGTTCGCCGGAGCCGGAAACCGTGAAGCCGAGGCGCGCGAGGATGGCGTTGCTTTCCTCCGTCGAGACCTCCAGGCCCGTCAGGCGCTTGACCTCGGAATAGGGGAAATCGACGACCTTCGGCTCATAGCCCTTATAGCCGACGACCTCGGCCCTCGCGGCCGTGCCGCCGCAGAGCTCAAGCACCAGTTCCGTCGTGCGTTCGAGGCCCGGAACCATATATTCCGGATCGACGCCGCGTTCGAAACGGTAGCGGGCATCGGTGATGATGCCGAGGCTGCGGCCAGATTTGGCGATGTTCATCGGGTCCCAGAGGGCCGACTCGATCAGCACGTCGACGGTGTTCTCGTCGCAGCCGGAATGTTCGCCGCCCATGATGCCGCCGATCGATTCGATCCCGTCTTCATCTGATATGACGACGTTGTTCGGACCAAGCTTGTATTCGCGCTGGTCGAGCGCCAGCACGGTCTCGCCTTCCCTGGCGCGGCGGACGGTAAGGTTGCCAGTGACCTTGGCGGCGTCGAAGACATGCATCGGCCGGCCCTGATCGAAGGTCATGTAATTGGTGATATCGACCAGCGCATTGATGGGGCGCAGGCCGATGGCGAGGAGCCGCTGCTGCATCCAGCGCGGGCTCGGGCCGTTCCTGACACCGCGCACGAGGCGGAGCGAAAAGCCGGGGCAGAGCTTCGGATCGTCAAGATCGAGCGTCAGCTTGACCGGTGTATCGCCTTCGACGGCGAAGCTCGGCACGGCCCGTGTCTTCAGCGTGCCGAGACCTGAAGCGGCGAGATCGCGGGCGATGCCGCGGATCGACGTGCAGTCCGGCCGATTCGGCGTCAGATTGATTTCGATGACCGGGTCGTCGAGATGCGCATAGGCGGCATAGCTCTTTCCGACCGGCGCATCGTCCGGCAGATCGATGATGCCGTCGTGACTGTCGGAGATCTGCAGTTCCTTTTCGGAGCACATCATGCCGCGGCTTTCGACGCCGCGGATATTGCCGACGGCAAGGGTCACGTCGATGCCCGGAACATAGGTTCCGGGTGCTGCGAAGGCGCCGACGAGGCCGGCGCGCGCATTCGGGGCGCCGCAGACGACCTGGACCGGCGCACCGGCGCCGGTGTCGACCATCAGCACCTTGAGGCGGTCGGCCTGCGGATGTTTTTCCGCCGACAGGACCTTGGCGATAACGAAGGGCTTGAAGGCCGCCTTGTCGTCGACATCCTCCACCTCCAGACCGATCTCGGTCAGGCGGGTGCAGATTTCATCGAGCGTGGCATCCGTTTCCAGATGCTCTTTCAGCCAGGAGAGCGTGAATTTCATCGTTCCAATTCTCCGTTCAAGCGCTGAGGCCGCCGAACAGCGTCGGCATGTCGAGCGGGCGGAAGCCGTAATGCGTCATCCAGCGGACGTCGGCATTGAAGAAGTCGCGCAGGTCGGGCATGCCATATTTCAGCATGGCGATGCGATCGAGGCCCATGCCCCAGGCAAAACCCTGATATTCGTCCGGATCGAGGCCGCCGTAGCGCAGCACGTTCGGGTGGACCATGCCGCAGCCGAGGATCTCCATCCAGTCGGTGCCTTCGCCGAACTTGACGATCGGGCCGGAGCGGTCGCACTGGATATCGACCTCGAAGGAGGGCTCGGTGAAGGGGAAGAAGGACGGGCGGAAGCGCATCGTCACGCTGTCGACCTCGAAGAAGGTCTTGCAGAACTCCTCGAGCACCCAGCGGATATTGGCGACATTGGCCTTCTTGTCGATGACCAGGCCCTCGACCTGATGGAACATCGGCGAATGCGTGGCGTCCGAATCCTGGCGATAGGTCTTGCCGGGGATGATGATGCGGATCGGCGGCTTCTGCGTCTCCATGGTGCGCACCTGCACGGGCGAGGTGTGCGTGCGCAGCACCTTGCGCTCACCGTTTTCGTCCGGATTGAAGAAGAAGGTGTCGTGCATCTCGCGGGCCGGATGGCCTTCGGGGAAATTCAGCGCGGTGAAATTGTAGTAGTCGGTCTCGATATCGGGACCTTCGGCGATCGAGAAACCCATGTCGGCGAAGATCGCGGTGATCTCATCGACGATCTGGCTGATCGGATGGATGCGGCCGCGCTCGGCGGGCGAGGAGCGCACCGGCAGGCTGACGTCGATCGTCTCGGCCTTCAGCCGCGCATTGACAGCCGCAACTTTCAGTACCGACTTGCGCTCGGCAATGGCGTCCGTCACCGCATTCTTCAGGGCGTTGATCGCCGCACCCCGGGTCTGGCGTTCCTCCGTCGTCATGGCGCCGAGCGTCTTCAGGAGCTCCGAGATGGAACCCTTCTTGCCGAGAGCGGACACGCGCACGGCTTCCAGGGCTGCCTCGTCATTGGCAGCAGCGATTTCCGCGAGCAGCGATGAGTTGAGCTGGTCGATATCTGACATTGTCACTTCTTTCCGTCCAGTATCAGGCGGGGGATCGGGAGGCAGGTGGCGCCGACCGGCGCAAGGAATATAAAGAAAGAAAAACCCGCACTAGCCCAAACCAGCGCGGGTTTCCCAAAATCATAACTTCAAAGCTTGGGAAGCGCTGGTTAACGAACCGCGCCCTCAAACTCGTTAGCCGTGCCGGTTTCCTTGAGGTATTCAAGGGCCTTCTTGGCGGCAGCAACCAGCGCACCGAATGCTTCCGGCTCATGGATCGCCATGTCGGAGAGAACCTTGCGGTCGACTTCGATACCAGCCTTGTTCAGGCCGTCGATGAAGCGGCCATAGGTCAGGCCGAATTCGCGGACGGCAGCGTTGATACGCTGGATCCAGAGGGCGCGGAAGTTGCGCTTGTTGACCTTGCGGTCGCGGTATGCGTACTGCTTGGCGCGATCGACGGCAGCCTTGGCGGTACGGATGGTGTTCTTGCGGCGGCCGTAGAAGCCCTTGGCCTGCTTCAGAACCTTCTTGTGCTTGGCGTGGGCAGCGACGCCTCTTTTTACACGTGCCATTTCATGATCTCCTTAATCTAACGCGTTACCGGAATAGTCTCAGAGACCGTTCGGCAGATAGTTCTTCACGACCTTGCGGCCATCGGGTTCTGCCAGAACCATGGTACCGCGTGCATCGCGAATGAACTTGTTCGTGCGCTTGATCATGCCATGGCGCTTGCCGGCGGCAGCCGCCTTGACCTTGCCGGTAGCGGTGATCTTGAACCGCTTCTTGGCAGAGGACTTCGTCTTCATCTTGGGCATTTTGCTACTCCGTTTCTGTCCTCCCTGCGCGCTTCATCAAAAAGCCCTCCTCGCGAAGTCCGGTTCTCCGGCCGTCGCAACAAGGTGCGGGAGCGTTTGTTGTTGATCTGCGGCATCGGCGACGAACCGTTCCGCAAGCATTCGAAACTGCCACGGCATGCCCTGCCGGTCAGTTCGGACGCGCGCTTATAACCGCAGCGTCATGAAAGTGCAACGGGGGCCGAGAGGAATCTTCGCCGACCCAATGCACATTACCGAAAGCACAAAAGCCGCCCTTGCGGACGGCCTTGGGCAAAAGGGTATCTGGCGCTTACTTCGGCGCCAGCACCATCATCATCTGGCGGCCTTCGAGCTTGGGCTCGGCTTCCACCTTGGCGATCTCAAGCGTATCGGCCTTGACCTGCTGCAGAAGCTTCATGCCGAGTTCCTGGTGGGCCATTTCGCGGCCGCGGAACTTCAGCGTCACCTTGACCTTATCGCCTTCATCGAAGAAGCGGCCCATCGCCTTCATCTTCACCTCATAATCATGGGTGTCGATGTTCGGGCGCATCTTGATTTCTTTGACTTCGACGATCTTCTGCTTCTTACGCGCTTCGGCAGCCTTCTTCTGGTTGGCATATTTCAGCTTGCCCAGATCGAGGATCTTGCACACCGGCGGTTCGGCGTTGGGGGAAATTTCGACGAGATCGAGGCCGGCTTCCTCAGCCATTCTCAAGGCCTGGTCGGTGGGCACGATGCCCATATTCTGTCCGTCAGCCGCGATCAGCTGAACTTTGGGAATGCGGATTTCACGGTTCGAGCGCGGGCCGTCCTTCACGGGCGCATCGGTCTTAAAAGGTCTGCGAATGGTCGTATTCTCCTCGCGTTGTTTCGGAACGTTGCAGCCGCGCGCTCCCGGTGAGGGTGCACCAACGTGTCTCGTTATCGCTGCAACGGAGTCAATATCATCCTTTAGCGGAAAAATCACCTGCTGTCAGCCTGCCAAGAATCTGTTTTATAGGCCAAAACAACAGGAGTTGACCGATGTCCGATCAGAAGCCCAATCCCGCGCCGCAATTCCTGACGGTCGGCGAAGGCGAAGCGGCGCGTGAAATCGCTCTCCTCGTCCGCCCGGCGCAAGCCGGCGAAGACACGCCGGCGCTCGTCTGGCTGTCCGGCTATCGTTCCGACATGAGCGGCACCAAGGCGGTGGAACTCGACGGCTTGGCCGCCGAGCTCGGCCTCGCTTGCATTCGTTTCGACTATTCCGGCCACGGACTGTCCGGCGGCAGCTTCCGCGACGGAACGATCTCCCGCTGGCTGGAAGAGGCCATTGCCGTGCTGCGTCATGCCGCGCCTGAACGCGTGCTCCTCGTCGGCTCCTCGATGGGCGGCTGGATCGCGCTCAGGCTGGCGCAGGAGCTTGCGCGGCAGGGCGGAACAAAACTCCAAGGCATGGCGTTGATCGCGCCTGCGCCGGATTTCACCTCCGAACTGATCGAGCCGCACCTGACGGCCAAGGAGCAGAAGTCGCTTGCAGAGCGCGGCTATTTCGAAGAGCGCTCGCAATACAGCCCGGAACCGAACATCTATACCAGGGCGCTGATCGAGGACGGCCGCGAAAACCGGGTGCTGGACGGCATCATCGAGACCGGCTGCCCGGTGCATATCCTCCAGGGCATGAAGGACCCCGACGTGCCGCATCAGCATGCAATGAAACTCGTCGAGCATCTTCCGGCCGACGACGTTGTGCTGACCCTCATTCGCGACGGCGACCACCGCCTTTCCCGTCCCGGCGACATCGCGCTTCTCGTCAGCGCCGTCAAAGGCATCCTCCGCTCATCGGCAAATAGAGAAAAGCCCGCTTGAGGGCGGAGGCGATCACCCCGAAGCAAGTTCCCGGTTCCGTTGCATTTTAACCATGTCGGCGAGTTGCCAGGTCCTCCTAAGAAGTAACGATTGACTCTTCTCGGCCCTCTCCATTAACACTTTGTTAATAATTAAGGGGCGATGCGAGGAAGAGCGGGCGTGCGGATCAAGGGTATCTTCGTGGCCATGATGGCCGTGTTTGCGATGGCGACTGCCGCCATCCCGGCACCAAGCAGAAATGCTTCCATGGTAACAGGCAATGCCACTTCCCAACCGATCGGCCACTACGATTTCTGTCAGATTCACCGCAACGAATGCGGCGCAAACCGCAATTCCGGCCCGATCGAGATGGACCCGGCGAAATGGTCGCTCGTCCGTTCGGTCAATGCCATGGTCAATCGCACGATCACCCCGATGACCGACAAGGAAATCTACGGCAAGGACGAGGTCTGGGCTTATCCGACCACCGCCGGCGACTGCGAGGACTTCGCGCTCCTGAAGCGCCGCATCCTGATACAGCGCGGCGTTCCGGCCGCCGACCTGCTGATGACCGTCGTTCGCAAGCCCGATGGCGAAGGCCATGCCGTGCTGACGCTGCGCACCGCCGAAGGCGATTTCGTGCTCGACAATCTCGCTTCCGACGTGAAGCCGTGGTTCGGGACGCCCTATACCTTCGTCAAGCGCCAGTCGAGCTACAATGCCGGCCGCTGGGTCACCATCGAAAACGGCCGCGACGTTCTGGTCGGCGCTCTGCGCTGAGGATTTCCGGGGGGATGTGGGGAAAAGGGCCGGCGAAAGCCGGCCTTTTTGTTTTTGGGGTGCTGCAGGGTGTGCCCCTAATGGGAGCTGATCGCTGAACCGCAACCTTGTACGCGAGATAAGGAATTGGTTTGCCGCACCGTCTCTCGGCCCTTCGCATGGCTCCGGGCGTTCGCTGCCGCAATCGATTCGCTGGATCGATTGCTCGAGCTTTGCCCGACCGCAGCTCACCCATTCCCAATCAGAATACCGGCGGCGAGAACCAGGCTGCCGCCAAGGACGACCTGGAAGGCGGCGCGAAGGAAGGGCGTTTCCATATAACGGTTCTGGATGAAGGCAATCGCCCAGAGTTCGAAGAAGACGATGACGGCGGCGGTGATCGTCGCGGTCCAGAAATGCGGGATCAGGTAAGGCAGGGCATGTCCGAGACCGCCGAGCGTCGTCATGATGCCGCAGGCAAGGCCGCGTTTGACGGGCGAACCCCGGCCGGAGATCTTGCCGTCGTCATGGGCGGCCTCGGTGAAACCCATCGAGATGCCGGCGCCGACGGAGGCGGAAAGACCGACGAGGAAAGTCTGCCAGGTATCCTGCGTGGCAAAGGCGGCGGCGAAGATCGGCGCCAGCGTCGAGACCGAACCATCCATCAAGCCGGCAAGACCCGGCTGCACATAGGTCAGCACGAATTGCCGGTGCGCCGTCTCGTCTTCGTCGCGCTTGACGTCTTCGGGCGTGTGTTTGTCGCCGAGCATGCGGGCAATATCCTCATGCCCCTGTTCGGCGAGCGCGAGATCGCCGAGAAGCTCTCGCGTCGAGGCATCCGAGGTCTGCTTGGCCGCCTCGATATAGAAACGGTATGCCTGATCCTCCATCGCTTCGGTTTCCTGCCGTATTGCATCGAGCGAAAGATTTGCCCTCAGCCAGTCGGGCTTGCGTTCGTAGAAGCCCTGCACATGTTCGCGCCGAATCAGCGGGATGCGCTCGCCAAAACGCTGGCGATGGATCTCGATCAGGGATTTGCGATGCGTATCCTCGACCTCGGCCATATCTTCGAAAACCTTGGCCGAGGCCGGGAATTCGTTCCGGAGCCTGTCGGCATAGGCAAGATAGATGCGAGCATCGTCTTCCTCGGAGGCGATTGCGAGGGCGAGGATCTCCTGCTCGGACAGCGACTCGAAAGACCGTTTCGGTGATCTGAAAAATCGCGCCAGCATAACTATTCTCCATAATTTAGAATTATTCTAAATCTAAAGAAGCAGCCAATGGCGGTCAAGTGCACAGACGGGCCGGCTGACAGATTGCCGCAAGCTGCAAGCATGGCTTTGGCGCGCTGGCACAAACACCTATATGAAGAGCGCCGCATCATGCGGCGCCGGGGTTTATGATGGACAAAGAAATTCAGGGCCGCCCTGCCCATGTCGCGGCGATCCGCGAAAAGGCGGAGGCCGAAATGCGGGCGATGGGCGTCGACGAAGCCTTCATCGACAGGCTGGTCGAGGCTTTTTACGGACGAGTGCTGGAGCATCCCGATCTCGGCCCAGTGTTCGACGCCCGGCTTTCCGGCCGCTGGCCGGAGCATATGCAGAAGATGAAGAGCTTCTGGTCGGCCGTCGCCTTTCGCAGCGGCGCCTATGGCGGCAAGCCGGTGCAGGCGCATACGGGCGTTCAGAACCTGACGCCCGATCTTTTTCCGAAATGGCTGTCGCTGTTTGCCGCGACGCTCGACGATGTCGCCCCCTCGCCGGAGGCCAAGGCCTGGTTCATGGCGACCGCAGAGCGGATCGCCAAAAGCCTGACGCTGTCGCTGTTCTACAATCCCGCGCTCGACGATCCGGCGAAAAAAGCGGGCTGATCGTTCACTGCTTCGCCGAAAAGGTCGCGCCGGCGCTTGCCGCGACGACCAGAGCCGTTCCGGCCATCTGCAGCAGCGTCATCGGCTGAGTCAGGATGAGAAAGCCCGCAAGTGCGGCAATCGCCGGTTCGAGGCTCATGAGAATGCCGAAGGAGGCTGTCGGCATGCGCCGCAGAGCGATCAGTTCCAGCGTGTAGGGCAGCAGCGGCACGAGAATGGCAAGGCCCACCATTTCAATCAGGCCGGAACCATCGAGCTTGGGCAACGCGCCGGCGAAGCCGAAGGGTGTCGCGACCAGCGCGGCGACCATCAGCGACATGGAAAGCCCTTCCAGCCCCTTGAAGCTCGCACCGATCTTTTTCGTCAGGATGATATAGATCGCCCAGCCGGTTCCTGCGCCGAGCGCGAAGAGAATACCCTCGATGTCGCCGACCCAGCCTTCCCCATCATGGGCGAGAGCCAGCACGCCGAGCGCGGCAAGCAGGGGCCAGACGAGACGCCGGCCGAGACCGTAACCGATGGTCGCCACCGACAGCGGGCCGAGAAAATCGATCGCCACGGCAAGCCCGAGCGGAATGCGCTCGATCGCCGCGAAGAAGCTCATGGTCATCAGCGCCGTCGTGGTGCCGAGAACCAGAGCGCTCGTCCATTGCGCCCTGTTGTAGCTTGAGATGCGCGGCCGCACGACGATGGCCAGGATGAGGGCCGCAAACGCAAGCCGCAGCCAGCTGGCGCCGGCCGGTCCATAGGTGGCGATGGCGGAGGAGGAAAGCGCTGCGCCGAACTGGATTGACGACATGGACAGCAGGCACATCAGCCCGCCGGCCGCCACGCCGCCGAATGCCGTCGATGCCTCTGCGCTCAGCGTGCCTGCGCCGGCATTCGCTTTTTCTTCCATGCTCATCTCCCGATCGCGCCTCTTCTTACGAAGGCGATGGGCGAGCGACAAATTCAAACTTCTTATCCAGCCAGAAAGAGGTTTGATGCGATATCAGAGACGGCCGGCCAGAATGACCTCTTCGGCGTCCTCGAAGCTCATTTCGAACACCTTCCTGCCGATGTCGAAGCTGAAGCCGTTGCGGGCGAAAGCCGAAAGCTCCTTCGCCTTGCGTTTTTCGTCAAGCTCGACCCGGCGGAAGGGGCCGAAGGCGCGTTTGCGGGCAAATATCGCGGCAGCATAGAGATCGTCAGCCTCCCCGAGCGCAGCCTTGACCTTGTCGCTGGAGACGCCCTTGGCGGCAAGCTTCTGGGCGATGGCACGCTTCGATTTGCCGCCGCGCACGGCAGAGCGCGTGCTGATCTCCGCATAGGCGCTATCGTCGAGCACCTTATTGTCATAGGCAAATTTGACCGCGAAATCGGCAACGGCCTTGAGTTGTGCCGCGCTGATGCCCTCGAACTTTTCCCTGGCCTTGCGGGTGATGGCGTCGAAGAGCTGCTTTTCCGTCATCATCCGCCGCTCCAAGCGATAGATGGCGGAGTTGCGCGCCCAGCTCAGCATGCGCGGTGTCGGGATATCGGATGGAAGGGTCTCCTCGGTCATCTCAAGCAATCAGGCTTCCAGGCCCTTGAGGACATTGGCGACGTTGAGGCCGATTTCCGGCACCCCGTACCCGCCCTCCATGCAGGTGACGACGGGCAGGCCGGTGGCCGAGATCATCTCTCCCATGCGGATGAAGTCTTCCGATTTCAGCTGGAAAAACGAGATCGGATCTCGCTCGAACGTATCGACGCCGAGCGCCAGGACGATCGCCTCCGCGCCGAAGGCCTTGATGCGGGCGAGCGCATCGGCAAGGGTGGAAGACCAGATCTCCCAGGGCGTATGGGGCGGCATCGGATAGTTGCGGTTGGCGCCGGCGCCCTCCCCTTCGCCCTCTTCATCGGCATGGCCGAGGAAGTAAGGAAAGGCAAACATCGGATCGCCATGCAGCGACGCGGTGAAGACATCGCCGCGCTGGTAGAAGAGATCCTGCGTGCCGTTGCCGTGATGAAAATCGACATCGAGCACGGCGGCCTTCTTGGCGCCGTGATCGAGCAGACGCTGGGCTGCGACGCCGGAATTGTTGATGAAGCAATAGCCGCCGAAGAGATCGATGCCGGCATGGTGACCGGGCGGACGGCAGAGCGCGAAGGCGAAACGGTGGCCGGCATTCAGCCAATCCGCGCCCGTCATCGCGCATCGCATCGCGGCAAGCGCCGCCTCGTAGGAGCCCTGGGTGATGGAGGTATCGGCGGCATTGGCGTAATGGCCGATCGCGCCGACGATATTGTCGGGCACGCGGCTGCTGGTGCGGCGCACCGGAAATGAATTGGCGATCGCTTCGCCCTCGAAGCCCGCCGCCACCCAGCGGTCCCAGACTGTGGCAAGAAAATCGAGATAGGCGGGATCATGCACCTTTCCAGCCGTTTCCAGGCCGTGCGCATCCGGCGCCACGACATCGGCAAAGCCTGCTTCCTTCACCGCCGCGAGGATCCATTCGGCGCGGAACGGCGCCTCGAAAGGCGTCACCAGCCGGCCGGCATAGAGCTCGGTTCTGGCATCGCGCAGCTTGTGGTCTTCGGAATAGATGACGCGCATTTCAGATCCTGTCGCTAATTGAGAGTCGAGGTTTACATGGGTCGGCCGCGACAAAAAAGCCGGCGCGGCACTCTTGATCGCCAAGGAGGATGACTGCACCTTCTCCATGTTTCGAGACCGAAGGAAATTCCGCATGAAAGTGCTGATGGTCGATGTCGACGGCGTGCTCATTCATGGCCGCCCGGCCGATGGGCTGCCCCACTTCACTTATCTCGAACGCGACCTCGGACTGCGGCCTGATTTGCTGCAACGGGAATTCTTCCAGACCCACTGGGGCGACATCATCATCGGCCGCGACGAGCTGGAGCCACGGCTCGCCAGCGTACTGGCAAGGATTGCGCCCCATCTCCGCGCTGCGACGCTGATCGACTACTGGTTCGAAAACGATTCGCGCCTTAACCGCAATCTGCTGACAGATCTCGCCTTGCTCAGGAAAAGCGGTGTTAGGCTCTTCCTGGCGACGAATCAGGAGCACCGGCGGGCGCACTACCTGATGAAGGAACTGGGCCTCAGCGCCCATTTCGACGACATCCTCTATTCCGCAGCGCTCGGCCACAGCAAGCCTTCGCCCGGCTTCTTCCGGCTGGCGACCGAGCGGGCCGGGGCCATGCCCAACGAGATCGCCTTCATCGACGACATGGCGATGAATATCGAAGCGGCGCGGCAGTTCGGCTGGAACGCGGCGCAATGGACAGCAGGCGCGACGCTGGCCGGCGCTCTTTCCGAATTCGTCAGAGCAGCATGAGCGAGACGAGTGCAATCAGCCGAGCCGCTTGTAAAACAGGGTGGTGTCGCAGAAGCCGCCTTCCGGCCACAGCGCATAATCGGGAATGACGCCGACGCGCTGCCAGCCCAGGCGCGGATAGATAGCCTCGGCATCGCTGCCGGTTGCCGTGTCGAGCACGAGCAGGGTTTTGCCGCGGGTGGCCGCCTCGCGTTCGGCGGCTTCCATCAGCAGGCGGGCGAGGCCTTTGCCGCGGGCGGAGCGATGCACCAGGAGCTTCTTCAGATCGCCGCGATGCGGCTGGTTCGGCATTTGCGCGGCGCCGACCTGCACCGTGCCGACGATCCGACCATCGAGTTCGGCGACCAGCAACAGGCTGCCGCCGCCGGCGACCGCCTCGGCGACTTCTAGCCAGTAGGGCTCGGCATCCTCGGGCGTATAGGGCTGCATGAAGCCGACGGAAGCTCCGCCGGCGACGCAATCGGCAAGCACCTCCGCAAGATCAGGGATGGCGGCGCGGGCTTCCTCGGCCGAAAGGGTGCGAATGTCGGGCATGTTCTTCTCCTGAAATGAAAATCGTTAGCGGCCGCCGCGGTCGAGCACGACGCAGTAGCGCGCCGGCGCGTTGCCGGGATTATGAAAGGAATGACCCTCGCCGACGGGCATGAAGAGGCAATCGCCGGGACGCAGCCGATAGACCGTCTCACCCGCCGTCATCTCCAATTCGCCATCGAAGAGCCAAACATGCTGCGTCATGCCATGCGATGCGGCATGCGGCGGGAAGCTGACGCGGGCGCCGGCGGGAAATTCCACCTCGACGATGTCGACGGTGGAAGCCGTGCCGGGCGCCGACACCGCCCGCCTGAGATAACCGGTCTCCGGATCGCGCCAGACCTGCTGCTCCTGCCGGCGGGCGAGCGGCGAGGCCTGCTGTCCCTCCTCCGCGAAGAAGGCCGAGAGCGACAGGCCGAGGGCGGCGCAGACCCTTGCCAGCAGCGAGGCGGTGGGGCTCGCCTCCGCCCGCTCGATGCGCGAGATCATCGCCCGGCTGACACCGGAGACTTCGGCCAGATCATCCAGCGTCAGACCTTTTTCCAGCCGCAGCTTGCGGATGCGGATGCCGATCGCCTGTTCGAGTTCCTGTTCCATCGTGCATTCCTGATTCCACTATAAGAGAAATACATTATCTCATAATGGAATCAAGTGCGCCTCACGCTGCTCCCCGCTTGCCTTCACGGCAGCGCCGCCGATATATGGCGGCGGCGCTCGATACACGGAGGACATCATGGACGGCAGCATGCAGAATGCGGAAATCACCGGGAGCTTCACTGCTGATGCCTGGGACCGGATCAAACCTGTCATGGCCGAGATCGAAGCGCTGCCGCTGCTGCAGCGGCTTTCGGATGGCACGCTGCCGCCGGAGGTTTTCCGCCACTACATCCTGCAGGATGCGATCTACCTGAAACATTATGCCCGGTGCCTCGCCATCGTCGCCGCCAAAGCGCCTGATAATGCGCAGGTGCTGCGCTTTCTCGGCTCGGCGCAGAAAGCGATCACCGTCGAGCAGGGCCTGCATGCCGGCTTCCTCTCGCAGTTCGGCATTTCGAGCGCCGATGTGACGGCAGCCGAGCCTTCGCCCTCCTGCTTCGCCTATACGAATTTCCTTCTGGCGACCGCCTATCACAGCTCCTATGCCGTCGCGCTTTCGGCCATTCTGCCGTGCTTCTGGATCTATTGGCATGTCGGCGAAGGCATCAAGAACAGGCCTGTTATCGAGGGCAATGTTTTCCAGGCATGGATCAACACCTATGGCGATCCGCAGTTCGCAGCCGGCGCACGCGAGGTGATCGCGCTGACCGATATCGCCGCCCGCGCCGCATCACCGACGGAACGTGCCGCAATGATGGATGTCTTCGTGCGCGCCTCCCAATATGAATGGATGTTCTGGGATTCGGCATGGCGGCTGGAGACCTGGCCGGTTTGACGTGCCTGCAGCAGGCGGCAAAATAGCGTAAATTCCGGGATAATTACCGCTTTGCGGCACGGGGCGGCGCTGCTATATGGCGCGCATGAGCACCAATTCCACCACTCCGCTGTCCCATATCCGCAACTTCTCGATCGTGGCCCATATCGACCACGGCAAATCGACGCTGGCCGACCGTCTGATCCAGACGACAGGCGGCCTTGCCGAGCGCGAAATGTCCGAGCAGGTGCTCGACAATATGGATATCGAGCGCGAGCGCGGCATCACCATCAAGGCCCAGACGGTGCGCCTGCACTACCAGGCGAACAATGGCGAAAAGTACATCCTCAACCTGATCGACACGCCCGGCCACGTCGACTTCGCCTATGAAGTCTCGCGGTCGCTGTCGGCCTGCGAGGGTTCTCTACTCGTCGTCGACGCCTCGCAGGGCGTGGAAGCGCAGACGCTCGCTAACGTCTATCAGGCGATCGACAACAATCACGAGCTCGTCACCGTTCTCAACAAGATCGACCTGCCGGCGGCCGAACCCGACCGCATCAAGGAACAGATCGAGGAAGTGATCGGCATCGACGCTTCCGAGGCGGTGCTGATCTCGGCCAAAACAGGCCTCGGCATTCCCGACGTGCTGGAAGCGATCGTCCACAAGCTGCCGGCGCCGAAGAGCCCGGGCGGCGAAAAGGCGCCGCTGAAGGCACTGCTCGTCGACAGCTGGTACGACACCTATCTCGGCGTCATGGTTCTGGTGCGCATCATCGACGGCGTGCTGACGAAGGGCCAGACGATCCGGATGATGGGCACCGATGCCAAATATCAGGTGGAACGCGTCGGCGTGCTGACGCCGAAGATGGTCAATGTCGAAAGCCTCGGCCCCGGCGAGATCGGCTTCATCACTGCCTCGATCAAGGAAGTGGCCGATACCCGCGTCGGCGACACGATCACCGAGGACAAGCGGCCGACGGCCCAGGCGCTGCCGGGCTTCAAGCCGGCGCAGCCGGTGGTGTTCTGCGGGCTGTTCCCGGTCGATGCCGCCGATTTCGAAGATCTGCGCGCCGCCATGGGCAAACTTCGCCTCAACGACGCCTCCTTCTCCTTCGAGATGGAATCGTCTGCTGCTCTGGGTTTCGGCTTCCGCTGCGGCTTCCTCGGCCTCTTACATCTCGAAATCATCCAGGAACGGCTGGAGCGCGAGTTCGACCTCGACCTCATCGCCACCGCCCCTTCCGTCGTCTACAAGATGTTCATGACCGACGGCACGGAGCGCGAGCTGCACAATCCGGCCGACATGCCCGACGTCGTCAAGATCTCGGAAATCCACGAGCCGTGGATCCGCGCGACGATCCTGACGCCCGACGATTATCTCGGCGGCATCCTGAAGCTCTGCCAGGACCGGCGCGGCATCCAGATCGAGCTGACCTATGTCGGCACGCGCGCGATGCTGACCTACGACCTGCCGCTCAACGAAGTCGTCTTCGATTTCTACGACCGGCTGAAATCGATCTCGAAGGGCTATGCCTCCTTCGACTATACGCTCACCGACCACCGCGAGGGCAACCTCGTGAAGATGTCGATCCTCGTCAACGGCGAGCCGGTCGATGCGCTGTCGATGATGGTGCACCGCACCGCCGCCGAAAAGCGCGGCCGCGACATGTGCGAGAAGCTCAAAGAACTGATCCCGAAGCACATGTTCAAGATCCCGATCCAGGCCGCGATCGGCGGCAACGTCATCGCCCGCGAGACGATCTCAGCGCTGCGCAAGGACGTGACGGCGAAATGCTACGGCGGCGACGCCACGCGCAAGCGCAAGCTGCTCGACAAGCAAAAGGCCGGCAAGAAGCGCATGCGCCAGTTCGGCAAGGTGGAGATTCCGCAGGAAGCCTTCATCGCCGCACTGAAAATGGGCGACGAATAACGCTTCGGCAAAGCTTCTTTCCAGGAGGAGACATAAGTCTCCTCTTTTTTTGCGCAACTTGGGACAAAACGAGATCAGAAATGGTTAACGAATCCTTGCAAAGGGGATTCGGATTCCGTATAGTCGTTCAAGAATTACGGAAATGCACAGGCTTACATGGTTAACGGGCGTACATCGGAGAAGGACCTGATCGATCCAGCAATCGCATTAATTGCTAAGTATGGGGATGAGCAGAATGGTCTGGAGATTGCTGTTTTAGCCAGGAAGCTCCGTGAAATCATACGACCAACGACTGCTGATTTGATGCCTCTCAAGGGCAGGAGTGACGACAGACTGAGTCAAGTGATACGCAATCTAGTCAGCCATAGAGCGTTGGAAAAAAGAGGGCTCGCCACCTACCGCAGGGGTGAAGCTCTCACCAGAGGAAGCTACGTGCTCACCGACCTTGGTAAAGCGTCTGTAAAAGCGTCGTGGGCGCGCAAGCTGAGATGAAGGAAGAATGATATGAGCGCATTTTTTAGAAGAGACGTAGCCGGCCGCACCAATGAGCACCGTTGCGGTTGGCTATAACGAAAAGGGCCACACAACATACCGAGTACCAGTCGGCATGAAATGTGACCCGTGGTGTCAGCGGACAAGCCCGAATCCGTTGGACGGATGAACTGGGAATGCCGATCTCTGAACCTTGACTAATTCAGAATCGCATTTCCTGGTCTCCGTTTCAAGAGGGCATCATCTACGAAAGGATCGTTCAATGAACGATACCGAGAGGCCGAGTTATGTACTCACTTTCAGCGATGCAGTCGAAATATGGCTCCGCAGTTGGAATGGGGAATATCAAAATCGGATAGCTGCGAGCTATGATGTTAATCCCGGCCGTGTGAACGACGTTCTCAAGGAACGAAAGCACATTGGTAGCCGGGAGGTCGCTCTTGAGAGGGGTGCCACTTGAAGATCGCGAGTATGATGCCAGCGCTAGCGCGCTGGCATATCCGGCGGAGATTGCAATGAAGAATGAAAGTCGAACAACTGGATCGGTGTCGGGCGCCACTACCGATTCCGCGATCGAAGAGAGCAGCAAAGCCCAACCTCTCGATCAAAAAACGAGCGATGACGAAACGCTGCCTCGTGAAGAACGCGAAAGACTTTGGCGAGTTGAGAACGCCGAGGCGATCGCGGAGCAAAATGAGTATGTCGCAAAGCATGGCTTGCCATTTGCGAAATACAGGCAGTTTTGACTCATCCCTTGCTCATATACTCCTTCACCAACCCCTCATAGGCCGCCATTTCAGGCAGCGCCGCGTAGCTGTAAACCGCTCCCGTCTCGGCAAATGCCAGCTTCTCGCTGGTCCATGTCTCGATGAAGGGCGTGAACCAGCTCGGATCATCGAGCATGGTGACGCGCAGGTTGACGAACCAGTCCATGCCTTCCGGCCGGGTGAACATCCAGCTCATGCAGTGTGGGCAGAAATAATGCTTCGTCGTGCCGTGCAGGCCGCCGATGACGGGCTCGCCTTTCGTGACCTCGAAACCTTCGCTCGGGATGGCGGCGCTCAGTGAATAGGCGCTTGCCGTCATCTTTTGGCAGCCCGTGCAATGGCAGGCCATGGTGAGCAGCGGCGGCGCGCTGATCTTCAACCGCACCCGGCCGCAGCGGCAGCCACCTTCCATGGGTAAGTTCCGTGCTGTCATGATATCTCTCCCCTTCCGCCATCTGATCTAGCGGAGCCGGCGCCGTTGTCGAGGGAGCCTGCGGGCAGGAATCTCAGAAGCGGCTTATCTGGCGCGCGGGATTGCCGACGACGGTTGCACCTGCCGGTACGTCCTTCGTCACGACGGCACCGGCGCCGACGATCGCGCCATCGCCGATCGCCACCCCACCGAGGATGATGGCGCCGCCGCCGATCCAGACGTCGCTGCCGATCTCGACGGGCCGGGCGATCTCGATGCCCGCGCGGCGAAGGGCGAGATCCTTGTGATGTTCGGCACAATAGATCTGCACGCCCGGCCCGAACATGGTGCGATCGCCGATGATGACGCTGCCGGAGTCAAGGATGGTGCAGCCGGCATTGAAATAGACGCGCTCGCCGAGAACGATATTGATGCCGTAGGAGCAGTGGAACGGCACTTCGATGAAGATATTGGGCGCGGCCTCGGCAAAGAGCGCCCTCAGGGCAGGTGCTGCGGCGCCGCGCTCGTCGGGCGGCAAGGTGTTGTGGGCGTGGACGGCCAGGCGCGCCTGCCGGCGCAGCAGATCGAGCTCGTCGTCGAGGCAGCAATACCATTCACCGGCCACCATCTTTTCGCGTTCGCTTGCCGGCATCGCCTCGCCCCTCACGCAATCGCCCGCGACAGTGGCCGAGCCTCCTGCCGCTCGATGAGGCTGACCCAGGCGCGCGCGATGGCAAGGCCTGCGGCATCGGCGGCGGCACCATGGCGCGTCGCCAATTCACTATAATTCTCCAGCCAGCCGGGAGCGATGCGCTCGATCGTGCCGGGGAATTCGGCCTTCCACTGCCCGACGACCGCAGTATCGGCCTCGAAGTGAAACTGGGTGCCGTAGACGGCGCGGCCGATACGGAAGGCCTGGTTCTCCGCGATGGGGCTCGACGCGAGGCGAACCGCGCCTTCCGGCAAGGAAAACGTATCGGCGTGCCACTGAAAGATGGTGAATTCGCCGCCCACATCGGACAGCAGCGGATCGGCCCGGCCTTCACTGGTGACGCCGATGCTGTGCCAGCCGAACTCGTGGGCGGCGCCCAGCAGATTGTCGGCGCCATAGGCTCTGGCAAGGATCTGGCTGCCGAGGCAGATGCCGAGCACGGCCCTGCCGGCATCGCCGAAGCGGCGCGCCAGCCGCACGAGTGCCGGCAGGTACGGGTGCGTATCGTCATCCAGCGCGCTCTGCTCGCCGCCGAGAACGACGAGTGCATCATGGCCGGATACATCTTGCGGCAGGGTACCGTCCTGCCACACCCGGAACCACTCGATCTCCGCTCCCGCCTCGTCGAGCGCCCTGGCAAGCGCGCCAAGACCGGTGTTCCTCATGTTTTCGACGACTGCGACTCGCATAGGCTTTTTCCGATATGGCCGACGGCGGGAGAAAACCATGCCCGCAAGCAGCAGGCAAGACGGTTGTGCGAGGCCGATTGCGTGAGCAGCCCGCACGGCTTAAACCAGCCTGAACGAAAGGAAACCGCTATGACCGACAAAGCCCGCGTCTCGATCCTCTACTGCACTCAATGTAACTGGCTGCTGCGCGCCGCCTGGATGGCGCAGGAACTGCTTCACACCTTTTCCGACAGCCTCGCCGAAGTGACGCTGATCCCCGCCACCGGCGGCAATTTCGAGATCCGCGTCAATGGCGACCTCATCTGGGAACGCAAGCGCGACGGCGGCTTTCCCGGGCCGAAGGAGCTGAAGCAGCGGGTCCGCGACATCGTCGAGCCCGGCCGCGATCTCGGCCATGTCGACCGCGCTTCGCTCGAAAGCTGACTGCGGCATCCCTCAGCGATAGGGCGAGCGGCAGACCCGGTAGACGCCCTCATAGGTGAGGAAATGATCCGTCCTCGGATTGTAGGAGCGGTATTCATTGGTGCACCAGGCGATGTGCTTGTTCGGATCCTTCGGCTGCACGCGGCGCACCGGCGGCGGATCATAGGTGAGCTGCGGCCGCCCGGCCGCCCCCGGCAGGTAATAGGTCGGCCCCGCGCCCCTTGGACGGTAATTCGGCTGGACATAGGCCGGGCGATGCCATTGCTGCGGTCCGAAGCCGAAGCAGCCGCGAAAATCGCAAAGCGTCGATCCCGTATTGACCGGCCCGAGCCCCGGCCTACCCACCTTCAGCGAATCGGCGGCTGCCATTGCGGGCGACAGGACGGCCAAAAGGCCGGCGAGCAGAAGCGTGCGGGGAGCGGGCATGATCCAATTCCTTTTGATCCTTCCCTTATATAGGGCGCGCAGGCA
This sequence comes from Rhizobium sp. R634, assembly GCF_002211305.1. Classification (GTDB taxonomy): domain Bacteria; phylum Pseudomonadota; class Alphaproteobacteria; order Rhizobiales; family Rhizobiaceae; genus Rhizobium. The sequence goes on from NZ_LOKW01000003.1 coordinate 52,029, forward strand.
CCGGCGCTATGCCTATCCGGCCGCACTTCTCCCGATGCGAATTGCAGTTTTTTGCCAACTGTCAGGAAAACTTCAAAAACCCAGTTGACAGTCGCAGGCCACCCCCTTACATCGCTCTCCGTCGCCCAGATGGCGGAATTGGTAGACGCGCAGGTTTCAGGTACCTGTGCCGCGAGGCGTGGAGGTTCGAGTCCTCTTCTGGGCACCATTCCCATTATAAGTCCTTGTTAGGACATGTGTTTCAGCAAGATCAAAGACTTGCGAACTGCGCTTGGTACAAACTTCTGGTACAAAGGCAGTTTCACAATGGGTGTCGTGGTGCGCAATCTTTACAACGTAAATGGTCGGTGGAAATACCGAAAGGTAATCCCCGTTACGCTTAGGCCGCACGTCGCTGGCAACCTCACAGAATTTGTACGATGGCTTGGCTCAGGCAGCCAAAACAGCGCTGAGATCACCGCCCGTTATTCGGCGGCGGCCAAGGAGTGTGAAGGCCTACTGGAGGTGGCGAAGAAGCGCTCACTTGGTTCCTATGATGAACTCAGCGCTGAGATGATTACTCATATCATTGGAACCGAGCGCAGTAATTTGCTCTGGGAAGATGATGAGGACCGATTCGACCAAGAAGCGGACATCCTGTTCGAGCATGTTCGTCAGCAGCTTGCTGCTTCAGGCGCCTGCGCAATCGCAAATGACGATTCCGACCGTCGATGGAATAGTCGACAAGAAACGCTTGAGGCGTACCTAGCAAACCTCAGACACGACTATGCTCGCGGAACGGTCGACGCCTTCCACATCGGTGAGCTCACAGATGTGTGTGCCTCTCATGGGCTTTTCGTCGATCCGCAAAGCTTGAGCTTCCGGCGGCTCGCCAAGGCTTATCTTGGGATGCTGATCGAAGTCAGCGAAGCAAGGCTACAGAGGCAGTCAGGGGTGATCGTACCGACGCCAGAGCCTCCAAAGACCTCGACGGTGCAGCAGGTGATCTCCGGCGGCCTAACGCTGCGGGAGCTAGCCAAGAAGAAGCTCACGATGAAGAATAAGAGCGAGGCGACCGCTCAGGCTACCGAGACAGCGCTTCGGTTGTTTGAGAGCATCTATGGAACTCGCGAAATGGAAACTATTACACGCCGGGAAGTCGCCGACTGGATATTCCTCCTTCAGAAAAAGCCGGCCACTCCGGGCAAGGAGCACCGCGCTCTTGGTCTACGAGAGATGGTGGCCGCCTATGAAACGCGCCAGGATGTTCCCCGGCTCACCGGCAAGAGCGTGAACGGCCACGTCAGCCATCTCAACTCAATCTGGGCTTGGGCCAGACAACGCGGCTTTGTGGATCGTTCGCTCGACAATCCATTCGGTGAGCAGCGGGTCGATGAACGTCCGCCTGAGGCAAATGAAGGCTTTTCGCCGACCCAGCTCCAAGCTCTTTTCAATCTTCCGGTCTTTACGAAGGGAGAGCGTCCCAAAGGTGGCCGGGGTGAGGCAGCATTCTGGCTTCCTCTTCTCCTTCTAACCTATGGTACTCGCCCGGAGGAAATGTGCCAGCTTCTCGTGAGTGATATCACTTACGATGACGAGGAAGCCCTTTGGTGCCTCAGAATTACAGACGAAGGGCTTCATCCCGTAAAGGGTCCTAGACACATCAAAGCTGACGGCAACGCTCTAGTACGGCGTAGCCTTCCCATCACCGAGAAACTCATTGAGCTTGGCTTTGTCGACTATGTGGAGGGGCTCCGCCAAGCCGGAGAACTGGCAGTATTCCCGCTGCTGACCACTAAGGGCAAGCTCGGCTATCTCCATTCCAGCTTCGCAATATGGTGGGGCAAATATGCACGGGAGCACAAAGCCATTCCAGAAAGCGGCAACAAACCGCTGCGCGGCTTCAGGGATACCTGGACAACTGCGGCTGCACGTTCGGGCATAACGGAAGAGGAGCGCGAGTGGATACAGGGGCACTACGTCGGGAAAGGGAAGACCGCCAATCGGAACTACGGGACCCGCGATTTCGGGAAGAAAGTTGAGCAAATCAACTTCCGGGGGCTAGATCTCTCCAAACTACTGCCTCCCAAGCTGCTTAGAGAACATGGGGATTGATTTCCGCCCCCACCTGTCTTTCTTTGAAGCTGTGAAGTGAAGATGCATCGCCACCGGCGATAAGCCGCCAAATCACTATCTCCGCAGCGTCGTATTGACGCCCCACACGAGGTCTTGCACAGTCCTCTGCGTCCTCCAGTCGCTCCGGCTAACCTTCACAAATACAGAATTGAAATTATGGCAGCAGACCTCAAGACGATCTCCGACAAACTGTGGACCACCGCAGACAAGCTCCGGGCCAATTCTGGCATTCTGCCGGCTGAGTATGCCCGACCCGTACTCGGCCTCCTGTTCCTACGCCATGCCGACGAGCGGTTTACCGAGGTTGAAGCAAGGCTTGCGCCACGTGAAGGCTCCCGTATCAAGCCCGGCCCGGAAGCCTATAAAGCCGAAGGGGCGATCTTCCTGCCGCCGGAGGCCCGGTTCTCGTTCCTGCTTGCCCTTCCTGAAGGATCGAACCTTGGCCGTGCGCTAACGACCGCCATGCGGGAGATCGAAGCTAAGAACCCGGAACTGGTCGATGTCCTGCCGAAGACCTACCAGTCGATCCCCGACGACGTTCTGGTCGAACTGCTCCGCGAACTCCAGCCGCTCAAGATCAGCGGCGACGCGTTCGGCCATGTCTACGAATACTTCATGGGGAATTTCGCCAAGGACACCATGCAGAAAGGTGGCGAGTTCTACACGCCGTCGTCCATCGTCCGGTTGATCGTCGAAATCATCGAGCCCTATCACGGGCGCATTTTGGACCCGGCCTGTGGCTCGGGAGGCATGTTCGTGCATTCGGCGGATTTCGTGAAGCGCCATCAGCGGGAGCCTGACAAGGAACTGTCGATCTATGGTGTCGAGCGCACCCGGGAGACTTGGCGCTTGGCCCAGATGAATCTTGCTGTGCACGGCCTCTCCGGTAAGATCCTCGACGCCGACACGTATCGCGACCCGGTCTTCGAAGAGGTGATGCCAAACAAGAACGACAAGGGTCGTTACGAGGGGCGGGGTGGCTTCGATTTCGTCATGGCCAATCCTCCCTTCAACGTGAAGGAACTTGATAAGAGCAAGCTGCTTGACGTCGCCAACCGCTTTCCACACGGTGTCCCGAGTGCCGACAATGCCAACTATCTTTGGATCCAGTTCTTCTGGTCGCGGCTGAACGAGACGGGCCGCGCCGGTTTCGTCATGGCCAATTCCGCAGCCGATGCGCGAGGCACCGAACAGGAGATCCGCAAGAAGCTGATCGAAAGCGGCAGCGTCGATGTGATCGTCTCGGTGGGGCCTAACTTCTTCCTAACGGTAACGCTTCCCTGCACCTTGTGGTTCTTCGACAAGGGCAAGAGGAATGGTCCAAGGGTCGACGAGGTGCTGTTCCTCGATGCCCGACACATCTTCCGCCAGATCGACCGCGCCCATCGCGACTTCACCGAAGAACAGGTCGAGGCTCTGGCCAACATCGTGCGGCTCTGGCGCGGCGAGGAGCCGGAGTTCTTCACACAGTCCAAGGCCTGGCTGGAGGAGCGTTTCCCGGGTCTAGCCTATGGTGATGTCGCCGGTCTATGCCGCAGCGCCACTCGCGCCGAGATCGAAGGCCAAGGATGGTCGCTTAACCCGGGGCGCTATGTCGGGGCGGCAGTTGGGGAGGCAGATGACGAGGATTTCCGGGAGAAGCTGGAGGAGCTGCACGAGGAGCTGGAGGCACTGAACGTCGAGGCGGCACGGCTGCAGTCAGTCATTGCCCAAAATCTCGCCGAGGCCCTCAATGGATGACGCGGAACGGAATGATTGCCTTCTCGGTGATTTGATCACGCTTCAGCGTGGATATGACATCACCAAGAAAGAGCAAAGCGAGGGGCCTTATCCCGTCGTATCGTCGTCTGGACCGATCTCTACCCACATTGCCTACACAGACGTTGGGCCCGGTGTTGTTATTGGTCGAAAAGGAACTCTTGGAAAGGCCTTCTATATCAAGGGCCCTTATTGGGCGCACGATACCACACTGTGGGTCAAGGACTTCAAAGGCAACGATAGGAAGTTTGTGTTCTACCTTTTGAAGTCGATGAATTTGGCTGTCTACGATGTCGGTTCTTCGAACCCAACTCTAAACCGCAATCACCTTCATCTACTTCCGGTGAGGGCACCTGATGTCGACAAGCAGCAACGCATCGCTCACATTCTTTCGGCCTACGATGATCTGATCGAGGTCAACCTGCGGCGCAGCGCGATCCTTGAGGACATGGCTCGGCGGCTGTTCGATGAATGGTTCGTCCGCTTCCGCTATCCGCACCATGAGGCCGTGCCGTTGGTCGAGACGGAGCTCGGGATGATCCCGGATGGTTGGCAGATAGAGACCGCCCGACAGGCGCTCGTTTATACAGGCGGCGGCACGCCTTCCAAGTCTGAGCCGAGCTATTGGCTTGATGGCGACGTACAATGGTTCACGCCAACTGATTTGACCAAATCGGGACAAACGTTCCTCCGTCGGTCGTCGCTCATGATCACCAAGGAGGGCCTAGCCAAAAGCTCCGCTCGGTGGTTCCCGGCACTCTCTATCATGATGACGAGCCGTGCCACCCTTGGGGTGTTTGCGATCAACACAGAACCGGCGACGACGAACCAAGGCTTCATCACCTTCATTCCTAGCAGCCGAACACCTGTCTATTTCCTCTTACATATGTTGAAACGAGAGTTCCCGCGCATGGAGGCCGTGGCTAGTGGCGCCACCTTCAAGGAAATTACAAAGGGCGCGTTGGGCGAGCTGGTATTTGCCTTTCCGCCCGAACATCTGGCTCACCGGTTTGAGCAACTTGTTACGCCAATGATGGAACAGATAGCGATCGTTTCACGTCAGAATGACAGCCTTCGCGCCGCTCGCGACCTTCTGCTCCCCAAACTGATCTCTGGCGAAATCGACGTCTCCACCGCCGAAGAGACCTTTGCCGAGGCGGCGGAATAGCCCATGGCGAACACCCCAAAGGACGTCCAGTACGGCATTCCCGAGGGCACCCGCGCCACGCTGACCGGCTTCTCCGAAGATGGGCTGGTCGAGAAACCGGCAATCGAGCTTCTGGAGCGCCTCGGCTGGAGCCACTTCAATCTTTACGAGGAGAACTTCGGTCCTGACGGCTCGCCGTTTCGCGACACGCTGCGCGACCCCTATCTGACCAAGACGCTACGGACAGCGCTTTCAAGCCTGAACCCTGACCTGCCACAAGACGCACTTGACCTTGCCTTCGACACCCTAACGCAGGACCGCGCATCGATGGTTCCGATGGCCGCGAACCGGGAAGTTCTGGAACTGGTGCGGGACGGGGTAGATGTCGAATTCCGCGACGATGACGGCGAGATGGCCAAGGAAAGGGTCCGTGTTATCGACTGGCGAGATCTCGCGGCCAATGACTTCACCCTGATCTCTCAGGTCTGGATTTCGGGCGAACTTCACCGCCGACGCACGGATCTGATCGGCTTTGTCAACGGAGTGCCGCTGCTCTTCGTCGAGCTGAAGGCCGGACACAGGCGGATCGAGGATGCCTATCGCGACAATGTCCGCGACTACCGCGACAGCATTCCGCAACTCTTCCGGCCCAATGGCTTTGTTCTGGTTTCCAATGGGCTCGACACCCGGATCGGCGCATCGGCTTACTCGCCCTGGGACACTTACAAAGAATGGAAGCGGATCGACGACGAGACCGAGCCGGGCCGCGTGTCGCTTGAAACCGCCATTCGGGCCGCCGCCACGCCAGAACGCTTGATCGACCTTGTCGAGAACTTCCTCATCTTTGAGGAAACCAAGGACGGGCTCGTCAAGAAGATTGCCCAGAACCATCAGTTCCTCGGAGTGAACAAGGCGGTTCAGGCTGTGGTCAACCTCGGGGAGAACCGGGGCAAGCTCGGGGTCTTCTGGCACACGCAAGGGTCCGGCAAGAGCCTTTCCATGCTGACCTTCACGCGAAAGGTGCTGCGGACGATCCCCGGAGCTTGGACCTTCGTCATCGTCACCGACCGCGAGGAATTGGACAAACAGGTTTCCGACGTCTTCGCCGCCTGTGGAGCGGTGACCAAGGATGTGCGGGAAGTTCGCGCCGGATCGAAGGAGCATCTGAAGACGCTGCTCAGGGGGAACGAGCGCTACGTCTTCACCCTGATCCACAAGTTCGGTACCGCCAAGGGCGAGACCTTTCCTGTCCTCTCAGAACGGTCGAATATCATCGTCATCGCAGACGAGGCCCATCGGTCGCAATATGACACGCTAGCTGCCAACATGCGCCGGGCTCTGCCGAACGCCGCATTCATCGGCTTCACTGGGACACCGCTGATGGCTGGGGAAGAGAAGACCCGCGACGTCTTCGGCGATTATGTCTCGACCTACACCTACCAGCAGTCGACCGAGGACGGAGCCACGGTTCCGCTCTACTACGAGAACCGCATCCCAGAGCTGGAGTTTGCCAACGAGAGCTTCGCCGAGGATCTGGAGGCCGTTATCGAAGAGGGCGACCTCAACGAGGAACAGGAGCGCGAACTCGAGAAACGCCTCGGCACCCAATACCACCTGATCACCCGCGAGGACCGTCTGCACCGGATTGCCGAGGACCTCGTTCGCCACTTCGTCAGTCGCGGTTATCGCGGCAAGGCCATGTTCGTGGCCATCGACAAGGCGACGGCGGTGCGGATGTACGACAAGGTTCGCCGCGCTTGGAATGCTGAGATTGCACGGCGCGAGGCAGCCCTTGTTTCAGCCGCCGTCGACCAGCGTGAGGCCTTGGCCGCAGTCATCGCCTTCATGCGCGAGACGGACATGGCCGTCGTGGTCAGCCAAGGCCAGAACGAAATCGCCGACATGGAGGCTAAGGGTCTCGACATTCGTGCACACCGCAGACGCATGATCGAAGGGGATCTGGACGAACGGTTCAAGAAGGGCAGCGACCCGCTTCGGCTAGTATTCGTCTGCGCCATGTGGATCACCGGCTTCGATGTGCCGACTTGCTCGACCATTTATCTCGACAAGCCGATGAAGAACCACACGCTAATGCAGACTATCGCCCGGGCCAACCGCAATGCGCCGGGCAAGAAGGCCGGTCTGATCGTCGACTATGTCGGCATCTTCCGTAATCTGGAGAAGGCGCTCGCCATCTATGCCGTGGGCGGCGCGACGAATGCCAAGCCCATCGAAGACAAGTCTGCACTTGTCGATGACCTTGTCCAAGCCATTGACGAGGCTCTTGCCTTCTGCCGAGCGCGGGACGTAGATCCGGGCGCGATACTTGAGGTATCTGGCTTTGACCGGCTGAGGAGGCTCGGCGATGCCGTGGAGGCGCTGAACGGAACCGACCCCGAGCGCCGTACCTTCCTCGCGCTGGCTTCCAATGTCTGGAACACGTTCAAGGCCGTCCTTCCCGACGCCCGAGCCGAACGCTATCGCAAGATTTCGGCAGCCATCGAGGTCATCGCTGAGCGTATCCGCTCTCTCACTGAAAGGCCGGACATTTCCGAGGTCTCCAGCAAAATCGAAGCCTTGCTCGACAACTCGATTGCAAGTGTGGAGATTACGGCACCTATTCGCGAAGATGGTGACACGACCGGCTTGTTCGACCTCTCCCGGATCGACATCGAGCGCCTGAGGGCTATGTTTGACACGGGCAACCGCCAGCGCACCGAGACACAGCGTCTTCGTCGGGCCGTCGAGGATAGGCTGGAGGAAATGGCCGCTCGCAATCCGACGCGCCGTGGCCTCGTCGAGCGCTTCGAGGCTCTGGTCGCGCAATACAATGCCGGAAGCCTGACCGCCGCCGACTTCTTCAATCAGCTCCTGGCACTGGTCGGCGATATGAACACCGAGGACCAGCGAGCGATCCGTCAGGGTCTGACCGAGGAAGAACTGGCAATCTTCGACATCCTGACCCAGCCGGAACCGAAGCTCGGACCCGAGGATGAGGACCTCGTCAAACGCGTGGCTAAATCACTGTTGGAGAAGCTTAAGGCCGAGAAGCTAGTTCTGGACTGGCGGCTCAAGGAACGAGCCAAGGCGGCAGTCAAGGCGACGATCCAGCAACTCTATGACGACGGCCTGCCTCAGGCGTATGGACAAGGCGTATTCGATGAGAAGGTCGAGCGGACATATCAGTGGGTGTTCGAGAAATACGCCGGTAACGCGGGGAGAAGCGCGGTCGAGTGATGTTTAGATTGAGCATCTGATCATTGAGCCAGACCTTTTTGGCGCAAAAATTTCAGGTGGCATGATAGAGACAGACCACGCGACGATCCCCCCTCGCCCCCCCCTCGAACTTCAATAGGACACCCGGGCGAACGGATCGCGGGCGGTGTTGCTGTCGGGAAATCGGAGGAATATCCGGGTTGGCATCGGCTGTCTTGTGGTGCACCCCGGTAGATAGCGCGGCAATGATCGAGGTAGAGACTATGACGACCACGCACATTCTGACGCTGCCCGGCGCGATGCTAAAGCGGGGATTCTGGTTGTATGTTTGGCGCGTATCTGCGCCCAACGGGCAAGAGTTGCTCTATGTCGGAAGGACTGGCGACAACTCCAGCCCATATGCCACCGCACCGTACACCAGAATGGGGCAGCACCTCGGCTTCTCCCCGAACCAGAACGCCCTCAGACGCCACCTTCTTAACCGGGGTATTGTCGCCGAAGATTGTCGTGGGTTCGAACTGATCGCCTACGGTCCTCTATATGATGAGGTGCGCAAGGGCGACGGGTTGACCCGGGCAGATCTAATGGCAGCACATATGCCGCTACGTGATTTGGTTGGGGCACTTGAGAAGGTCCTAGCGGAACAGTTGAAGGCCTCGGGGTACCATGTGCTGAACACCGTTAAGTGGAAGCATCCACACGAGGCACGGGGTTGGGAGAGCGCTCGACAGGCTTTCGCTGAGCACTTCCCTAATCTTCGATGACGGGCTCGATTGGCCGATGCCTCGGGCAAGCACCATGTAGGCGGCTAAGACACCTTCTTGCCGTCGACGTAGAGGTTGAGACGAACTAGCGATGGGCGTGTGCTAGTCTCTACCCTAACGGAGTGGCCCCTAAGAATTAGGTCAATCATCTCTTGCTCCGTCCCAACTAACACCCTGTTCGCCACCGTATGCTTCTTTCGCCCGTGCTTTGGATCACCAAGCACAAATTGACCGGCTTCCCTGATGGGGAACTGCTTTAGACCTGTGACCGGATCCAATCTAAAAACTCTCATGTCCATCTCCCACAACCGCTCAGGCGAGCTACCACGAATGGCAGACCGGGAACAGAGCGCGTCGTTATTGATTTCGGCCGCACTAGCGGTCTACCGCGTTTGCATCCACGTCCGTCCATAAGGGTATACGGCAGTGTACATCCGTCTGGCGGGTTGGCAGCATGTCCACAAGGGTTGACATTGCCTTATGGACATCGCATGTCTGTGTACACAGCCACAATGGACAGGATGCACGACAATGACGAAGACAGTTCTGTATGCCCGCGTTTCGACCGCTGATCAGACCGTAGACCACCAGAAGACAGCAGCAGAGGCCAAGGGATACGTCTTCGATGAGGTGGTCACCGATGATGGCGTCTCGGGCAGTGTATCGCTGAAGGACAGACCACAGGGCAAACGCCTGCTTGATCTGCTACGCCGAGGTGACACCTTGGTTGTCCGGTGGGTCGATCGTCTTGGCCGCGATTACAACGACGTGACGGACACCATCCGCGATTTCATGCGCAGGGGCGTGATCATCAAGACCATCATCAACGACATGGAGTTCGACGGGTCGCGCACTGACCCCATGGGGATGGCCCTCAGAGACGCTATGATGACATTCATGGCTGGCATGGCACAGGCGCAGCTTGAGGCTACCAAGGACGCCCAGAGGATTGGGATTGCTCATGCGCAGACCAAGGAGCCTGAGAAGTTCCTCGGGCGCAAGCCGACCTTCGATGGCGACCAGCTTGTCGAGGTTATGCGCCTGCTTGGCCTCGGCACCAGCAACAGTGAGATTGCCAGAAAGACTGGACTGGTGCGGCAGACCATCATTCGAATCAAAGCCGACCCTGCCAAGGCCGCTCAGCAGGTGGCATCTTGGGAGCAAGCCGAGGAGTTGCGGAAGTCACCAAAGAAGCGAAGAGGATAGCTCACGCGTCGCCAGGCCCTGCGAACATTGTGAGTGAGTCAGACTTGGAGGAGCGTATAAATCGGATTGATACCCGAAAATTGGCCGGGGTAACCGGTGCGTCTCTCCGGCTCCTCGGAGCGGAACATTGTTCAAGAGGCAACAGGCACGGGTTGCAGGGTCGCGGCAGAGGTGGCCGCTTGGGTGCTGCGGGGGTCAGGTGGTTTGATTTGACTTCATTCTCCGCTCTAATATTTTCCCAATTTGAGGCCACATATTCTCCCACGCCAACCTCAGACACCCTGAATTCCCTCGTTCCCACACCAGATCCGCGTCTACTCAAGTCATTGTTATTGCTATCTTTATCGTTTTTCCCTTGACGGGTACGATTGATAGCGTCATATGTATGCCGCCTAACGGTCTGGGGACACCACCTCGGCGCAGGGGAAGCGGAAGCGGCCCCGTATAGCGGAACCAAAGCACCAAATCGGGAGCGGTCATTGGCCGCAAGCAGTGGCAAGGCGGGAAGGCAGTGGCCCGAACGTTGAACCGAGCGGTGAGGGATTGGCCGGGAAGGAAACCCGCGTCCCCTGACGACACCACAGAACTACAGCTCATCATTCCGACACCGAGCGGCACAGCCGCCACCTTCGTGACGAGACGACACCAAGCCTACGGGCGACACATCATATCATCAAGACTGCTCAACTAAGTCTTGCTCCCGTGCCTCAGGGTCCCGGTACAGTAAGCCATGCAGCGGGTACTGCATGAACAAGGGTTTATCCCTTGCCCGACCCATTTCCAAAGATTGAGATCACACGCACATATGAGAACTTGCAAGGCTGGCGGATGCTCCGCTCAGGTCAACGGCTACAGTGCACTCTGCGAACAACATAAGCGGACGAAAGTTCGCCACGGTCACCCTCTCCAGACCGGCGTGAAGAAATCCGACCTAAAACCCTACATCAAAGAAATCGACAGCTATTTGAACACCGTCTCGGCGACCAATGCCTACGAGTCGATGAACGACATCTGGGCTCGCACCGTCGCTGCGGCGAAGGCCCACATCAGGACTACAGAACGTGGCGTTGCAGCCAACGTGCACGAGCTTCAGGCATCCAAGGCAATCGTCTCTCTGTCCGAAGAGACCGACAGCATCACCATAGCCAAGCTCCTCATGGCAATGGGCTACTGGCACGAGGATGACCAGAGGCGCTGGAAGTACGACAACGGGTTCCGTTTCCAGACCGTACGCATGCTGCTTCGCCTGAACCCTCGTGAGGCCGCGTACAACTGGTCCATGAACGGGATGACACGCAGCGTCTACCGAGAGGTGCCACCGAGGACGATAGCGGCTCTATGGTCGATTATCGAGGCCACGAAGCTCGTTGGTTACGGCGTCGAGATCGCCAAGCGGAAGGCAAAAGCCATGGAGGCCGCTCGCCAGAAGGTCAGGACCGAGCGGGACGCGATCCTTGGACCAGAGCTGACCGGAGGCGTTGTTTGAACGAACCTGCCACCACAGACACCAGCAAGGCCGTGGACACGCCATTCAGCCCGTGGCGCTTCGCTAGGACCGAGGCGTCAAAGGCGCTCATCACCGAGGGCATCGCTGACGTTGAACGCTACGAGGAGCACGGTAAGCTCCGCACCCGAAGGCGAAAGGGACACGACCAAGAAACCTTCGAGCTTACAGTCGAGTCCATCCTATGTGACCTGATGCATCACGCGCTCTACAGGCGTCCAGATGCGATCTACGTGACCCGGTCACATTCCGTGCTTGGAGGCCGGAACCGATACCGTCCACGGGTATACGGTAAGACCTTCCCCGATGTTCTTGACAGGCTGGCCGCTCCAGAACTGGGGTGGATAGTCCAAGAGATTGGCGACAGCGATTGGCGGCAAGATGCGCGGCGCACGTCCATCCGTCCTGGTCCGAAGCTATTTGCACGTCTGGACACCGGGGGGATCACCTTCGCCGACCTCGGGCTAGCTTGCGTGGCAGAACCGATCATCCTGAAGAGCGAGAAGGCGGACTTCTGGGACGAAGCACAGGTTATCGACTACCACGATACGGAGGAGACGAGACTCTTTCGGCGGGAGATGCGGGACATCAACGATTGGCTGCGATCTGCCGAAATCGACTACGGAACCTACAAGACTGACGGCAGCCCCGTTCCCGACACCAGCGACCGAGACTTGCGCCGCATCTTCACTCGGGGACGGTTCGAGAGCGGCGGTCGTCTCTTTGGTGGCTTCTGGCAGGGGATGAGCAAGGAAAGCCGGTTTGACCGCCTTGTCATCGACGGCGAGGCAATAGTCGAGCTGGACTACGCTCAGATGGGACCAAGGCAGCTCTACGGCATGGCGGGTGCCGTTCCGGCTGCATCCGACCTCTACGCCATCCCCGGCTTTGAGGAGCATCGAAAGGGTATCAAGGTCGTCTTCAGTTCGATGGTCTTCCGCGAAACGCCCATGAGGAAGATGCTGCGGGGGTCTGTGGGGAACTTTCCTAAAGGCACTCACATATCCGAAATCACCGAAGCCATCATCCGCCACCATCCCGCGATAGCACACCTCTTCTTCACCGGAGTTGGGCATCATGTTCAACGTCAAGAGAGCCAGATCATGGTCGACATCCTGCTGAGCTTGAAATCTCATGGGATCGTTGCCCTGCCCGTACACGACGCGATCCTTGTGGCATCTTCCAATGCGATCGTGGCCAAGCAGGTGATGGGTGATGTCTTCTCTCACCATGTCGGCTTACCTGGACTGGTCGATGTGTCTTCAACGTACGTAGGTTGACCTCGGTCTACCATGGTTGGGGGCCTCCTGATGGGGCTGGCCCTTACACCTTCGACACCCATGGCTACCAATGCCTACCTACGTAACCCTTATATCAACCATGGTACTACTCATAGGAGGACCCGTAAGAGGACATGACCGAACGCGACACCCCTTACCCTCACATCATAATCGACCCGAAACGCCAGCGCTACCTCAAGTGGAAGCTCTCTAGGGAGCGAGCAACCGTCGAAGGGATAGCCAGCTCAATCGCCCTCCTCAAAACCGGTAAGTTCAAGACTATCGAACAGCTTGCGGTCGCGATGAAGCTAACAGTCCCACAGGTGAGATGGAGGCTAGGCAAGGCTCGGGAAGGTGGTTTCATTAGCAACGGGTTCTACCAGTCTTTCGCAGAGTTCGCGTGATTTGCACAAGAAGCATCTCAAGATGCCTCGCTTATGCAGGACGCAAGACTGTTGACGATGGTACAAAATGCCAATACAAACGGGGGATCAGTGCAGACCTAAGTCATTGATTTATAGCTGCAAACACGGTGCTAATGGCCAGTCCTCTTCTGGGCACCATTCCAATCTTGATCGCTACCAAGATCAGATAATCAAATCTTCCAGAAATCGTACAGTGGCACCTTCCAACGAAGGCTATTGACGATGCTTTGTCTACAAACCTGGTTCGATGACGCCGATTCCGGAGGTCGAACCAGCGCAGGCTACGGAAGCGTGGCTCCCGGTCTTCACGCAGCCATATGCGGCGCCATCTTCCTGTTGTCTGCTATCACCGACAAAACCGCGATGCCGGCCTCTCTGGCGGCGCTCAAAAGCAATTCTCTGAGTTCATGCATCCCGGCTTGCCCGGTGACGGCATCGGCGCAGGCCTTCACGGCCGCGACGTATTCCTCTCCGTCGTCAAGGGGCCAGTCGATCATCAGAACCTCGGCTGCGTCCTGGAGCGTCCTGACGATCTTGTGCTTTCGCCGGCCTCCAACAAAAAGAACAAGAGGCGCAAAATCCGCCGATGTGTTCCATTGCATGGCACTTTCTCCCCAAGAATTAGAATATTAGTAATACTGCAAGAAGCGTGCCGTGCAAGGTGGAAAGCGGTGTCGTTGCCCGACGGAATCGTTTCTGTTGATCATCTCGGCCGCGAGGTGCGCAGCCACTGCGACCGAGGACAGCCGTTCAAGGCACCGCCTTGCGGAAAGCGCCGCTTCCTCCTCCTCAGCCCTCGCAAGCCTCGCACAAGAACGAAATCGCATACCGGGACCAGGATGACCATAGGGCCGTTTCGCCCGAAGAGAGTCATCCCGCCTGTCGGGATCTCGGCGAGAACCTGCGGGAAGCCGTGACAATTGCTGGACACTTTGGAGTTCGCTTGGGATGAAAGTCGTAATTCTCGCCGGTGGCCTTGGCTCGCGTCTTGCCGAAGAGACCAGCGTGCGGCCCAAGCCCCTGGTCGAGATCGGCGGCATGCCGATCCTCTGGCACATCATGAGCATCTACGCCCATCACGGCCTGAATGATTTTATCATCTGCGCCGGCTACAAGGGCTACATGATCAAGGAATACTTCGTAAACCTTGTTCTGCACCACAGCGACATCACCGTCGACCTTGGCGCCAACAGCATCAACTATCACGGCGGCAAACGACCGGATTGGCGCGTGACCGTGGTCGATACCGGCATGCATTCGATGACCGGCGGTCGTCTGGGGCGCATTCGCGAGCATCTGACACCAGGCGAACCCTTCTGCATGACCTATGGCGACGGCGTCGGCGACATCGACATCGCTGCCGAGGTCGCCTTCCATCGCGATCATGGCCTGAAGGCGACGATGTGTGCGGTAACCCCACCCGGACGTTACGGCGCTACGAATATCGAAGGTCAGTTCATCACCTCCTTCGTGGAGAAACCGAGGGGCGACGGCCAGCGCATCAATGGCGGCTTCTTCGTGCTCGACCCTTCGGTGGTCGATCTCATCCCGAGCGACGACACGATCTGGGAAGCCGGACCATTGGAGTGGCTTGCCGCCAACAATCAGCTTGCCGCCTTCAAGCATGACGGCTTCTGGCAGCCGATGGACACGCTTCGCGAGCGCACTCACCTGGAAGAACTCTGGAATTCCGGAAAGGCACCTTGGAAGCTATGGGCCTGACGAATTTCTGGAAAGGGCGGCGGATTTTCCTGACCGGGCATACCGGCTTCAAGGGATCCTGGCTCTCCCTGTGGCTGGAGCGGCTCGGCGCCGAGGTGACGGCGGTTTCGCTGGCGCCCGAGACCGAACCGTCGCTCTACCGGAAACTTGCGCCCTGGGACGATCGCGGCCACCATATCGTCGATATCCGCGACGCTGCGGCGCTTCTCGACCTCTTCAAAGGCTTTGAGCCGGAGATCGTCATCCATATGGCCGCGCAAGCGCTGGTGCGGCGCTCCTATGAGAACCCGGCAGAAACCTTCTCAACCAACGTGATGGGAACGGCGAACGTTCTCGACGCGATCCGGCACACGCCATCCGTCAAGACGGTGCTGGTCGTCACCTCGGACAAGGTCTACGCCAATAATGGCAGCGGCATACCGTTCATCGAAACCGATACACTCGGCGGCAAAGACCCCTACAGCAACTCCAAGGCCTGCACCGAACTCGTCTGCCAGAGCTACCGCGACAGTTTCTTCAAGGGGCGCGATCTCAGGCTCGCGACCGTGCGCGCCGGCAATGTCATTGGCGGCGGCGACTGGTCACAGGACCGGCTGATTCCGGATTTCATTCGTGCCTTCGAAGGCGGCGAGCCGATCATGCTGCGCTATCCCGAGGCCATCCGCCCCTGGCAACATGTGCTGGAGCCGCTCGGCGGTTATCTCAGCTTCGCCGAAGCGATGACAGTAGAGCGCCGCAAGGATCTGCCGGATGCGCTGAATTTCGGCCCGCATCCCGAAAGTTTCGCCACGGTTTCCGAACTCGCCGAGGCGCTCGGGCGCGCCCATAGCGTCGAAGACGTGTGGCGGCTTGCGCCGGGCGAACATCTGCCGGAAGCGCCGGCGCTGACGCTGAGTTCCGCGCTCGCGCTCGACACCATTGGCTGGCGGCCGCGCCTCAGCCTGCAACAGACCATCGACTGGACTGCCGCCTGGTACAAGGCCAACCGCGAGGGCGAAGACATGCGCGCCTTCTCGCTCGACCAGATCGCGGCATATGAGGAAACACTATTATGACAGCGCATAATTGCCGGTTTTGCGACGCACCGCTGAAGCATCGATTCGTCGACCTCGGCTCGACCCCGCTCGCCAATGCCTATCTGACGGCAGAGCAGCTCACGCAGCCGGAGCCATCCTATCCGCTGCGCGCCTTCGTCTGCTCGGAATGCTGGCTGGTGCAGGCCGACGCCTTCGTTCCGCCGGAGGACATCTTCAGCCATTATGCCTATTTCTCCTCCTACAGCGACAGCTGGGTGGAGCATGCGCGCCGGTTCACCATCATGGCCCGCGAGCGCTTCGGCCTTGGCGCGACATCACAAGTCATCGAGGTGGCGAGCAATGACGGCTACCTGCTGAAGCATTTCGTCGAGGCCGGCGTGCCGGTGCTGGGCATCGAGCCAGCGGAAAACGTCGCCGAGGTCGCTCGCGGCATCGGTGTGCCGACGGAAGCGCGCTTCTTCGGCAAGGCAACCGCCGCCGATCTCGTATCGCGCGGTCACGCCGCCGACATCGTCATCGGCAACAATGTGCTTGCTCATGTGCCCGACATCAACGACTTCGTCGGCGGGCTTTCGGCCGTGCTGAAGCCGGATGGGGTCGTCAGCGTCGAATTTCCGCATCTCCTGCGGCTGATAGAAAGTATTCAGTTCGACACGGTCTATCACGAGCATTTCTACTATCTCTCGCTGCTCGCCGTCGAAAAGGTCTTTGCCACCCACGGCCTGAAGGTGTTCGACGTCGAGGAACTGCCGACGCATGGCGGCAGCCTGCGCATCCTCGCCTGCCGGGCGGAATCGGCCGCCCACGCGATCGGTCCTGGCCTTGCCAAGGTGCGGGCCGATGAAAAAGCGGCCGGCTTCGACAGGACGGAAACCTACGAAGCCTTCCAGAGCCGTGTCGCGCCGATCAAGGAAGGGCTGCTCGCCTTCCTCAACGAAGCCAAGCGGACCGGCAAGAGCGTCGCAGCCTACGGCGCCGCTGCCAAGGGCAATACGCTGCTCAACTTCTGCGGCGTCGGCACCGATCTCATCGACTATGTCGTCGATCGTAATCCGCATAAGCAGGGACATTATCTGCCGGGCAGCAAGCTGCCGATCTATGCGCCCGAAAAAATGGAAGAGACCAAGCCCGACTACGTGCTGATCCTGCCCTGGAACATCAAGAACGAGGTGGTGGCCGGCAACAGCAAGGTCGGCAGTTGGGGCGGCCGTTTCGCCGTCGCCGTGCCTGAGTTGACGGTGCTCGGATGAGATTTGTGCCGACCGCGGTTTCGGGCGCCTTTGCAGTGGAAGTCGAGGAACGCGCCGACGACCGCGGGATGTTTGCGCGGACCTTTTGCGCGGAAAGCTTCGCCGCTCACGGGCTCGCCTCGGTCTATCCGCAGTGCAACGTCTCGCAGAACCATAGGCGCGGAACGCTGCGCGGCATGCATTATCAGGCCGATCCGAAGCCGGAGGCGAAACTGGTGAGGGCCGTACGCGGCCGGGTCTTCGATGTCGCGCTCGATCTGAGACGGGAGTCGCCGAGCTCTCTTAAATGGGCGGCCGTCGAGCTCGATAGCGAAAAGCGCAATGCCTTCTACATTCCGGCCGGCTGCGCCCACGGCTTCCTCACCCTCGAGGACGATTGCGAACTCTTCTACCAGATGTCGGCAACCTATGTACCGGAACTTGCCCGCGGTGTCCGCTGGGACGATTCCGCGTTTTCTATCGCCTGGCCTTTTGCGCCGAGCGTCATCAGCGAGCGCGACGCCGCGTTTGAAAGCTACAGCCAAGAGATCAGCCTTTGAGCCGCATCAAACTCAGCGTTTGCATCCCGACGTACAATCGCGAAGCCTATCTCAGAAACGCGCTGACCTATTGCCGGAACGACTATAAGTTCGACTTTCCCTTCGAGATCGTCGTCTGCGACAACGCCTCCACCGATGGCACCCAGCAGGTCGTCGAAGAGTTCATTGGCCACGGATTACCGATCCGCTATTACAAGCGTGAAATCAATGCGGGTGCCAACGCCAACGTCACGAGCGCCCTTCGCCTCGGCAGGGGCGAATACCTCATTTATCTCGCGGATGACGACATACTGATTGCTGATGCAGTGGCCGAAACCGTCAAATATCTCGATGAGAACCGGGACGTAAGCTGCGCCCATGCGCCTTGGTTCCTCTATGACGAAGTTGCCAAAACCGACATCACAAAATTCTACAATGTCGAGAAGGACCGGAAGTTTGCGCAAGGCAACTTTACCGAAGTCTTCCACTATATATTCGAACGCCACATCTTTCCGGAAATCGCGATCTACCGCGCCTCGGCTCTGCGATCGGCCTGGATTCCGCGCGACATCTGCTTCTATCCGTTCCCGTTCCTTGCGCATTTCCTCGATCAAGGCGCAATCGCCTTCCTGCAGCGACCGTTCTATCGCTCCATCGGCAATTCGGCGATCGTTCGCGACCGCCCGCAGGAAGGTACCAATGACGTTATGACGAGCTGGGATCGGTATCGCGGAGGACTTGAGTATTTTCTCTACACGGGGGTAAGACGCGGCGCACTGAACCTGACGCCCGAGACACGCCTCAAATATGAGGACATGTGCAGGATCTTCGCGCTCAACCGCATGGCAGTCGCCTTTCGCTTCTGGGCCGAGCGTAAGAACTTCATCAAGGCGTATGAACTCTATACGCGCGTGATGTGGGGCGGGATGCTTGACCATCCGGAGATCCGGCCCTTCCGCGAAAGGCTGCCCCTGTTGGTGGCGATCCAGACGCTGGTCAGCGAGGTGAATTCGGCAATCGGAATCGATACGTTGCTTGTTGCGGGCTTCGCAGAGATCATCGCGCTCGAAAATCTGATGCGGGAACTTGGCCTCAGCGAAAAGGTGAAGGTAACGAAGGAACTCAGCGACAGCCCGCTGGAAAGCACGGCCGTCTTCGTCAGCGTCGAAAGGGAGCGGGAATATTTCGTGGCTCTCGGCTACCTGCCTAATCTCGTGTTCCACGAGCACGACATTGCTCGGCACGTTCTCATGTGAGCCTGGCACCAGTTTCAAAAACTAGTGTCGTGGCAAACGCCTGCGTCTTGACTTCAATTCAACAGAAATAGCGGCATGACAAACAGGATCTTCTACACCAAGCCCTCCATCACCCAGCTTGAAACCGATTATGCCACGGACGCGGCAGCAACCGGCTGGGGCGCGCGCTGTTACGACTACATCAACCGCTTCGAACGCGACTTCAAAACCTATCTCGGCAGCGACTTCGCCATTGCGACATCGAGCTGCACCGGCGCCATGCACATGGGTCTGGCCGCACTCGGCGTCAGCAAAGGCGACGAAGTGATCCTTGCCGACACCAACTGGGTCGCCACCGTCTCGCCGATCTTCCATCTCGGCGCCAAGCCGGTCTTCGTCGACGTGCTGCCGGATTCCTGGTGCATCGATCCGCGCGAGGTCGAGCGGCACATCACGCCGAAAACCAAGGCAATCATCGCGACCCACATATACGGCAATCTCTGCGACATGGATGCTCTGCTCGAGATCGGCAAGCGCACCGGCATTCCGGTCATCGAGGATGCAGCAGAGGCGATCGGCTCCGTCTATCACGGGCGCCGGGCGGGCTCGATGGGCGCCTTCGGCACCTTCTCCTTCCACGGGACCAAGACACTGACGACAGGCGAAGGCGGCATATTCGTTACCAGCGACGTCGCGCTCTACGAGCGCGTGCTGACGCTCAGCAATCACGGCCGCGCGCGCGGCCAGACCAAGCAGTTCTGGCCCGACGAGATCGGCTTCAAGTACAAGATGTCCAACATGCAGGCGGCCATCGGCTGCGCGCAGCTTGAGCGCATCGAAGCGCTTGTCGCCCGCAAGCGGGAAATCCTCGCCGCCTACATGGTCCGGCTTTCCAGCCTGCCCGGCATCTCGATGAACCCGGAATACAGCGGCACGATCAACGGCGCGTGGATGCCGACCGCAGTTTTTCATCCGTCTACGGGCATTACCCGCGAGATGATGCAGCAGGCCTTCGAGGCCGCTAATATCGACGCGCGCGTCTTCTTCTATCCCCTTTCCAGCCTCTCCATGTTCGAGGACCGGCCCGAGAACGTGAACGCCTGGAACATTCCCGGGCGCGCGATCAACCTGCCGAGCTATCACGACATGAGCGAAGCCGATATCGACCGGGTGGCGGCAACACTGATCGATCTGGCTGCCGGGCGAACCTACCACAACAGCACGGCGTTGCAGCAGCCGGCCTAAGACAGCTATAGAGTGAAGGACAAAGAATAGTCATGACCACGAAGGACGATCGTCTCGAATTCGAAGCCCACAAGCGGGAAATGTCACTGGCGCTCGGCAGGGACGAAGCGAGCTTCCAGCAATCGCTCAACACGCTGATCGGGCTCGACAAGTTCGATTATTTCTATCTCTGGTCATGGATGGGCGTCCCGATTATCCAACTGCCGGCCGATATCCTCGCGACCCAGGAAGTCATCTGGGCGACGAAGCCGGATGTCATCATCGAAACCGGCGTCGCGCGCGGCGGCTCGTTGATCTTCATGGCGTCGATTCTCGCCGCCATCGGCAACGACAAGGCCAAGGTCATCGGCGTCGACATCGACATCCGCGCCCACAATCGCGAATCGATCGAATCTCATCCTATGTCGAACCGGATCAAGATGATTCAGGGCGGTTCCGTCGACGACGACGTACTCGCCGCCGTCAAGGCCGAGATCCCGCCGGGCGCGCGCGTGATGGTGGTGCTCGACAGCGACCATTCCTACGAGCATGTCCTGGCGGAATGCCGTGCTTACGGCCCGCTCGTGACTGAAGGCTGCTACCTCGTCGTCGCCGACACCCTCATCGGCCACCTCACCGAAGAGCAGGCATTCACCAAGCGTTCCAAGGTCTGGCTGCGCGGCAACGAGCCGCTGCAGGCGGTTACGGACTATCTGACCGAAACTGACCGCTTCGAAGTCGATCCGGTTCTCAACGGCAAGCTCGTTCTATCTTCTTCGCCAGGCGGCTATTGCGTCTGCCGCAAGGCGTAACCGGAAGAACAGGTGTGGATCGCCCATGACGCGGACCGATATCGTCGGCCTGAAGGAAAATAGGGATCCGAGCAAACGGCTCCGCTTGCCTATCAGAAACGATACCGGCCAGCATGTGGGCGACCTGCGATGCATCGACAGGTCGATGCTCGACGAACCCGGGCTGATCGAGGACCTGACGACGTGGCGAAACCAGTCGATGGCGTTCTTCCTCACGCAGTTTACCGCCACTGAGGAGCGCACACGGAGCTGGCTCGAAAACATTTCCCTGCCCGCCGCCGACCGAATCCTGTTCGTCATTTGCGATCCCCGAGGAAACCGGTTCGGCAATTTCGGTGTCTGCAACATCCGGCCCGGCGCGGCCGAATTTGACAATGTCATTCGCGGCCGGGCGAGCGACACCCGCAACCTGATGTTCCATTGCGGCATGACTTTGCTGGAATGGATGTTTTCCGGACTTGAGATCGAAACCGCCGAGTTGCAGGTCTTCTCCCATAATGAGAAGGCGATCGGCCTTTACAGGCGGCTGGGCTTTGCAGCCGCCGAAAGCCTGCCGTTGCGGCGCACCGAAGAAATGGACATGGTCAAATATTCGGTCGTCGATCGATCGCAAGCAAATGCGGGCTTCGACTATCTCAAGATGGAGCTTCCGGCGGAACGTTTCCGGCAGTCGCATCTAGGGGCTTTGCCAACCAGCTCAAGCGCCTACCGCACCGGCTGATAATGGCCGCGCAGCGGAACCTTGCCGCCCATGGAGATGAAGCCGTTGCGCTCGCAGACGTACATCAGGGTCGGCATGCCGCCGGAGCGGAAGATCTCGTCGTAGCGGCGGCGGATCTGGACGGTTTCAGTGCGGCAATTGTAGGATTCCTCTTCCTTCTTGTCCGGCTGCGCCTTGACGCCGGGAAGGCCCTTATAAGGGTAGAGGGGTTGAACGTCTGAGGTGACGGATTTCGTCCAGTCGACGGCAAAGGCGGATGCCGGGGAGAGGCTGGACACGACGCCGAGCGATATCAGAAACATCATCAACAGCCGCATGGGACGCTCTCCTGCCGGCGATAAGCCGCTTTTGCGGATGTAGGAGGATCGGCGCCCGCGATCAAGCCGACGCGGCCGGCGATTTCCTGAAATAACTTCTGATGACGGGATGGGCGAAGAGGCCGGCGAGAATGGCAAAGCCCGCGCCGAGGAAAAAACCGGCCAGCAGACCGCCGATGATGCCTGCGATGAGCAGGATCGTCTTGCCCGGGCCGTCGGCCTTGACGGGCGGCTCGGCCGGCGAGATGACGCGGATGTTGCTTTGGCTGAGGCTCTGTTCCTCGCTCGTCTGGCTGGAGCGCTTCAGCACCGTCTCGTAGATATCGCGCGCCGCGGTCGCCTTGCGCTGCAATTCGTTCAATTCCACCTGCTTGTCCGACGTCGTCGCCTGCAGCGCCTTCTGAACGGCAAGCTCTTTGGCGACGCTGTCTTCGGCGGCCTTGGCCTGCTCGTATTCGCCCCTTGCCGACGTGGCGAGGCGCTGCAATTCACCCTTGATTTCGCCCGATATGCTTTGGAGCGAAGACCGGGCCGCCTGCAGACGCGGATGGCGCGTGCCCATCTGGCTTTCGAGGCTGCCGACGGCAGCGGCCTGGGTGGCATATTGCTGACGCAGGCTGACGAGCGGCGATGTCACGCCGCCCTCCGCCTGGTTGCCGGCGACGATATCCTCGACGCGGAGATCGGCGACGGCATCGGCACGGGCTTTGGCCTGGATGGTCTTTTCCTGGGCCGTCACCAGCAGCGTGTTCAAAGAGGCGAGCCGCTGATCGGAGATCAGGTTACCCTCGGTCGCGGCCATGTCATTGTCGGCGCGGAAGGTTTCGACAGCCTGCTCGGCCTCCAGCACTTTCTGGCGCAGATCGTTGAGGCGGCCATCGAGCGTCGAGGAGGTATTTTCGTAGAGGCCGTTCGAGGCGCTGTTCTCCTCCTCGGTGAAGGAGGTGACGACCTGGTTGGCGAGCCTTGCCGATTTCTCCGGGTCGTTCGTCGTCGCGGCAAGCGAGACGACATAGGTGCTGGCCTCGCGGGTGATGACAAGCGCCTTCTGCAGCGTGCCGATCACGGCGGCGCCATCCGACCTGCCGCCGGTGAATTCGGGATCCTGGTCGAGTCTCAGCGCGTAGACGACGCGGCGCAGGACGTTGCCCGAAGTCAGGATCTGCACCTGGCTGTCGATCAGCGCCGAGATCATTTCCGGCGAAGGGCCCGAGGATTGCGCGCCGGCATCGGCAAGGCCGATCTGGCGCGGGTCGAAATAGAGGCTGCTGACGGCAGTATATTTCTGCGCGATGCGCGGCGCCACCACCGCGCCGCCAACGGCTCCGAGAAGCGCCAGGCCGAGCACCACCAGCCGCCGGCTCCAGATCGCGGCGATGCTGGAGCGGAGATCGATGAGCGGGCCGGCAGCCACGGGCGCCGCGTTCGACGGCGCATCGGGGATGGGCTGTCTGGCAGGCTGAGGCGCGGAACGCTCGTATTGGCGGCTTTCCGCAATGGTTGCCGGCGGCACGACAGGGGCCATGGCGGGCTCAGGTGCGGGACGGGCGAAATCATCCGGGCGCACGACAGGGCTGCGCATGCGCAGGCCTTCCGGCGCAGTCTGAGACGACTCATAACTGCGCCAGCCTGGAAGCCGGCTTACCCTGTTCCTGTCATACTGGTTCATACGCGCACTCGTGTCCCGCCCAGCGTGAAAGACTGAAGCCGAGGTGGCCGAGACTTTAGAAATTCTTAGCTAACGGACCGTTAAAATATCGGCCGCGACGCTGATGTTGCATTTGCTGCTGCTGCGAGGGACGGCCATGAGGACGATACGACATCTGATGGCGCTGCTGCTTGCGGCCGCTCTCGGCC
Organism: Rhizobium sp. R634; assembly: GCF_002211305.1. GTDB lineage: Bacteria > Pseudomonadota > Alphaproteobacteria > Rhizobiales > Rhizobiaceae > Rhizobium. The sequence goes on from NZ_LOKW01000003.1 coordinate 76,137, forward strand.
CCGCCCCGGCGCTTGCGGCCGGCGGCCCCTGTTATCGCGGCATCAATCTTTCCGGCGGCGAATATGGCGAACGCGGCGGTATTTACGGCACGAACTATACCTATCCCACCGAAGACACGATCGCCTATTTCGCCAGGCAGGGCATGACGATCATCCGCCTGCCCTTTCGCTGGGAGCGGCTGCAGCCCGCGCTCGGCGGGCGGCTCGACGATGACGAACTCAAGCGGCTGAAGGATACCGTCGGACTGGTCCGCAAGCACGGCATGGCCGTTCTGCTCGACCCGCACAATTTCGGCTACTACGACAAGACGCAGGTCGGCACGGCGCCGGCGACGAATGCGGCATTTGCGAATTTCTGGGCGAGGCTCGCCGTCGAATTTGCCAGCCAGGAAGGCATCCTCTTCGGCCTGATGAACGAGCCGCACGATATCAAGGCGACGGATTGGCTTGATGCCGCCAATGCAGCGATCCGGAGCATCCGTGCGGTGGGCGCGCGCAACCTCATCCTCGTGCCGGGCACCGCATGGAGCGGGGCTCACAGCTGGGAAAAGGATGTGATTGGCGGCGCCAACGGCAGTGTCATGCTCGGCGTGCGCGATCCGCTCGACTTCTACGCTTACGAGGTCCACCAATATCTCGACGTCGATTCCTCCGGAACGCATCCGACCTGTGAAGGTAGGGATGGCGCGGTCGAAGCAATCGCCGGGGTCACCGCCTGGCTGAAGCGGAACCACAAGCGCGGCTTTCTCGGAGAATTCGGCGCCTCCACCGACAAGGACTGCATGAGCGGGCTGAAGGAAATCTATGCCACCATGTCAGGCAACAGCGACGTGTGGCTCGGCTGGTCCTATTGGGCGGCGGGCGAATGGTGGCCGGCAAACGAACCTTTCAACGTCCAGCCGCGCAAGGGCGAGGCCGAACGGCCGCAGATGCGGCTTCTCGCCGAAGCGGCGAAGGCCAAAGCCGGCTCCGCGTGTACCGCCGTCAAGGCAGTGGGGAACTGAGCATGGCCGTCAGCGACCACAAGGCTGCGGCCTTCACTATAACAGGCAGCCGGCTCGAGGCAGCCGGCGAAGCGGCGCGCGTCGATCATATGGTGCTCTGGCTCGGCCTGCTCTCCATGCTCTACAACGGCATTCTCGCCTTCATCAACCACAACATCATGCCGCTGTCGATGACGCATGTCGCCGCCAGCGAAGGGCTGATCCTGGCAAGCGCCATCATCTATATCCTTCACAAGGGGATCTATGAGACGGATCTGCCGGCCTTTCTGTTCCTGCTGTTCACGCTCGTGGTGACCCTCTATGTCAGCGTGCTCAACCGCGTGCCCTTCGTCGATCATTTCCGCAATGTGCTGATCATCTTCTGCTTTTCCGGCCTCGGTGGCTGGAGCAACGAGAAAACGATGAAGCTTGCCTTCCGTTGGGCAAGCCTCGTCGTGCTGATCTTCCTGATCTTCGAGATCGTCAGTGTGCCCTTCTATGTCAGCATCGTGCATCCGTCCGATTATTTCGCCAATACGCGCGGATTGCTGCCGCTGAGCTACAACACGACAGGCCTGTTCCAGAACGCGCTCGGTTTTCCCGAGCGCTTCTCCTTCGGCATCATCGACCACCGCTCGTCATCGATCTTCCTCGAGCAGGTGTCGCTCGCCAACTTCTGCGGCGTGATCGCAATCTATCTGATCTCCATGTGGGAAAGAATAAGCCGCTGGGATCGGCTGCTGTTCATAACTACGGCGGTGCTGATCCTGGTGACGAACGATACGCGCACGATGCTGATCTTCTGTTTTGCCTGCATTGTCGGCTATTTCGTCTTTCCGAAAATACCGAGAAATTTCAATCTGGCGCTGATGCCGCTGATCGTCGCGGCGGGATTCCTCGTCTACACCATGAAACCCAATGCGACGGGCGACAATTTCACCGGCCGCATCAACCTGACGATGAAGAAGATCATGGAGCTCGATCCGCTCGCCGTACTCGGCCTTTCTGTCGACCGGGTCGCCGAATTCGCCGACAGCGGCTACGTCTACCTGATCTACGCAGCGACGATCTTCGGCGTCATCGCCTTGTGGCTGTTCGTTTGCCTGTTTCCCGCCGGCCGCACGGCGGCGCAGCGGCGTTGCGCCCATTCACTTTCTCTTTTCATTTTTCTGAATATGATGATCGGGGGGACCGCTGTTTTCTCGATGAAGATTGCTGGCCTCCTCTGGTTCGTCGTCGGATATATGCGCTTCCACGACAGCCCGCGCATCCGGCAGGGTCGTGCGGCAGATGTAGAGAGTTGACCGCAGCAGCACGGTAGGGACCGGCGGCCGCGAGCCCTAGAACAGGATGATTTTAGGCCAGATCGGCCTAAAATCTGAATCTTGTTCTAAATCAAAGAAATAGAGCATGATATCGTCCGAAAACCGCCCACACTTTTCGGCATCATGCTCTGGGAGCAAGACGCTCGATGCTTGTCCAGCTTCAGTATCTGCGCGCCATTGCAGCGCTGATGGTCGTCTATTTCCATGCGATATTGCAGCTTGCCAAAGTCAATCCCGCCGTCGATGCCACGGCCTTTCTCTATGGTGAAACCGGCGTCGACATCTTCTTCGTCCTCAGCGGTTTCGTGATGTGGCTGACGACGAGCGGGCGCGCCATGAGCCCCGTCGATTTCGCCCGCCGCCGCATCAGACGGATCGTGCCCCTCTATTGGCTGGCGACATTGTTTTCGGCTGTTGTGGCGCTGGTGGCGCCGTCACTCCTGAAGTCGACGGTGTTCGATCTTCCGCATCTCGTCGCCTCGCTGTTCTTCCTGCCCTGGGCCAATGCCGCCGATCCCGGCACGATCACACCGGTCGTCGTGCCGGGCTGGACGCTGAATTACGAGATGTTCTTCTATTTCGTGTTTGCGCTCTTGCTGCCGCTTTCGGAAGCACGCCGGATTCCGGCGATGTTTGCCATCTTTGCCGTGATTCTGATTGCCTGCCGGCTGCTGCCGGAAACGACGGCCACGCGGTTCTACGGCGAGCCGATCATGCTGGAATTTCTCGCCGGTGTCGTGCTCGGCCGGCTTTACGGGCAGAAGATCCTCCTGCCGAACCGCTGGGCGTGGGCCGCACTCGCCACCGGCTTTGCGTTCCTCTTCGTCAACGAAGCGCTGATGCCGCCGGAGAGCCGGTTCTACGCCTGGGGGATCCCGGCGATCTTCATCATCTACGGCGCGGTTTCCATCGACTTTTCCCGGCTGCCGATTCTGGGATGGCTGAATTATCTCGGCGACTGCTCCTACAGCATCTATATCACCCACGCCTTCACGCTGGCTTTCCTGAGGGTCGTCGCCGACCGCCTGCCGATCGGCATCCTGCAGCAGCCGGTGCTCTTCGTGATCTTCTCGCTCGTGCTTTCATCGATCGGCGGCGCCATCATCCACGAAATCACCACGCCCCGCCGGAAAGTGGCCGTGGCGGGCCGTCCACCCGCCTGACTTTCGCATCGAAGGCGAGAATACGCATGCAGGCGGCGCTGGCGGCACAGTTTTTCGCGCAAGTTCTTCTAAGCTGCAGGCCTGGCAATGAGAGAACTTGCAGAAACGTGATGGTTTCTCTTGCAATTTGTCGCATGAATGAAAGTGCGCCGACCTATTCGCGGCCGGGGCTTTGATCTAAGCACGGCGGCGGCCTTCAAGAGGGAAGAGGGAGAGACATGACAAACTATGTATTGACGGTATCCTGCAAATCGACGCGCGGCATCGTGGCAGCGATTTCGAGCTATCTGGCCGAGAAGGGCTGCAACATCATCGACAGCTCGCAATTCGACGATCTCGACACCGGCAAGTTTTTCATGCGCGTCAGCTTCATTTCGGAAGAGGGCCTGTCCGGCTCTGCGATCAGCGCCGATTTTGCCGCAGTCGCCGCGCCCTTCGAGATGGACTACGAATTCCACGACAGCGAGACGCGCATGAAGGTGCTCCTGATGGTGTCGCGCTTCGGCCATTGTCTCAACGACCTGCTCTATCGCTGGAAGATCGGCGCGCTGCCGATTGACATCGTCGGCGTCGTCTCAAACCATTTCGACTACCAGAAGGTCGTGGTCAATCACGACATTCCCTTCCACCACATCAAGGTGACCAAGGAGAACAAGCCGCAGGCCGAAGCCCAGCTCGTCGATCTCGTCAACCAGACGGGCACCGAGCTCATCGTGCTCGCCCGCTACATGCAGGTTCTCTCCGATCAGCTCTGCAAGCAGATGTCGGGCAAGATCATCAACATCCACCACTCCTTCCTGCCGTCCTTCAAGGGCGCCAACCCCTACAAGCAGGCCTATCAGCGCGGCGTCAAGCTGATCGGCGCCACCGCCCATTACGTCACCGCCGATCTCGACGAAGGCCCGATCATCGAGCAGGATACGGCGCGCATCACCCATGCGCAGTCGCCCGACGATTATGTCTCGATCGGCCGCGATGTCGAAAGCCAGGTGCTGGCCCGGGCCATCCACGCCCATATCCACCACCGCACCTTCATCAACGGCAACCGCACCGTCGTCTTCCCGGCCAGCCCCGGAAGCTATGCCTCCGAACGCATGGGTTGAGTGAAGGCAGGGACCTGCATCTCTTTTGTTCGTGGACGGCGATCTGCCGTTGCCTCCCAGCAGTAAGTATTTGATTATCTCGCCAACAGATCATCGAATCATGCTGCGGGAGGGGTGCCATGACCGACGAGGTGCTTGTTGATCGCATGGCGCTGCCGCGTCCCGACGTTAGCGTCGCGGACGCGGAAGAGATCCTCCTTACCCATTACGGCCTCTCCGGCGTGGCTGCCGAGCTCGGCAGCCAGCAGGATCGGAACTACCGCGTCGATACCGCGAGCGGCCGCTACGTCCTGAAAATCTGCCACGCCGCCTACGAGGCCCGCGAACTCGAAGCGCAGAATGCCGCGATCCATCACCTCAGGAGCAAGGAAAACGCGCCGCGCGTTCCCGATGTGATCCCTGCCAGTGACGGGCAGGAGATCGTTGCCATCACGCTGCGCGAGCGGGATTATCAGGTCCGGCTGCTGGAATATCTGGAAGGCCAGGGCCTGACGGGACTGACATATGTGGCCCCGGCTTCCGTTGCGGCATTGGGCGCGCTCTGCGCGCGGCTGGCGCAGGCGCTTGCCGATTTCAGCCATCCCGGCCTCGATCGCAGCCTGCAATGGGATCTCCGGCGTGCCGGGCCGGTCGCCGTGCAGCTGCTTTCAGCCATCACCGACAGCGCCGCGCGCGACCGGATCGCCAAGACCATGGTGATGGCCGTTCGCCGCATCCAGCCCTTGGCGCCGTCGCTTCGGCTGCAGGCCGTGCATCACGACGTCACCGGCGACAATGTCGTCGGCCATCGCAACGCCCGCGGCCACACGATTCCCGACGGGGTGATCGATTTCGGCGACATCATCCGCGGCTGGCTGGTCGGCGATCTCGCCGTCACCTGCGCTTCGCTGCTGCATCAGGCGGACGGCGACCCTTTTCATATCCTGCCCGCCGTCACCGCCTATCAGGCGATCTATCCGCTGAGCGAGGACGAACTGAAGGCGCTGTGGCCGCTGGTCGTCGCCCGCGCGGTCATTCTGGTCGCAAGCAGCGAGCAGCAGATTTCGCTCGATCCCGACAATGATTATGTCCGCGGCAACCTCGACCATGAGCGGGCGATCTTCGATACGGCAATGTCGGTTCCCTTCGAACTGATGGAAGCGGCGATCCTCAAGGCGGCGGGCGCCGAGACCGCCGCTCCGCAAGCGTCGGAATGGCAGCCTCTGCTGCCCGATATCGATCCCGACGGCATCGCCTATGTCGACCTCGGGGTGCAGAGCCCGCATTTTTCGGCCGGCAACTGGCTGAACGCCGATATGGACTGGCGGCTGCTCGCCCGCGCCGCGACCGAGAACGGCGCAGCCGCAACCCGCTACGGCGAATACCGGCTGTCCCGCGCCGGTTTGAGAAGCACGAAGGCGGAGGCGACCTGCGCCCTGCATGTCGATATATGCCTTGCCGCCGGAAGCGCGGTTGCCGCCCCCTTTGCCGGCCGTATCGGCTGGAAGGAGCAGCACCTGACCTTGACCAGCGAAAATATGACGCTGCATCTCGACGGGCTCGACGCTGCGGTCGAGGATGGGGCGGAGGTCGCCGCCGGCGATGCGCTCGGCGCGGTTTTCGGGGAATCTCCATCGCTCGGCGGGCTGCGTGTCCAGCTCAGCAGCATCGCGGGGCTCGAACCACCGCTCTTTGCCACACCGCGTGAAGCTGCGGCCTGGTCGGGGCTCTGCCCTTCGCCTTCGCTGCTTCTCGGCAGGGACGCCGATGCGCCGCAGCCGGAAACCGATAAGCTGCTGGCCAGGCGCCAGGCGCACCTCGCGGGCGCGCAGAAAAACTATTACGCAACACCGCCGCAGATCGAGCGCGGCTGGAAAGAATATCTGTTCGATGTCGAGGGCCGCGCCTATCTCGACATGGTCAACAACGTCACCATCCTCGGCCATGGCCACCCCAGGCTCTCGGCGGCGATCAATTCCCAGTGGCTGCGGCTGAACACCAATTCACGCTTTCACTATGCCGCGATCACGGAATTTTCCGAACGTCTCGCCGCCCTTGCGCCGGACGGACTCGACACGGTCTTCCTCGTCAACAGCGGCTCGGAGGCGAACGATCTGGCGATCCGGCTGGCGCAGGCCCATAGCGGCGCCCGGGACATGCTCTGCCTGCTCGAAGCCTATCACGGCTGGTCGGCGGCGAGCGATGCCGTCTCCACCTCGATCGCAGACAATCCGCAAGCTCTGACCACCCGGCCCGACTGGGTGCATGCCGTCGTTTCGCCGAACACCTATCGCGGCGCGTTCCGTGGTCCCGATACGGCGGCGAGCTATCTGCATGCGATAACGCCGGTGCTGGAGGCGATCGACGCCGGCGGCGAGGGCCTGGCGGGTTTCATCTGCGAATCGGTCTATGGCAATGCCGGTGGCATCCCGCTGCCGGACGGTTACCTCAGGGATGTCTATGCGCAGGTGCGCGGCCGCGGCGGGCTTTGCATCGCCGACGAAGTGCAAGTCGGTTGCGCCAGGCTCGGCCATTATTTCTGGGGCTTCGAGCAGCAGGGGGTGGTGCCCGACATCATCACCATCGCCAAGGGCATCGGCAACGGCCATCCGCTCGGCGCCGTCATCACCACGCGCGAGATTGCGGAGTCGCTGGAGAAAGAGGGCTCTTTCTTTTCCTCGACCGGCGGCAGCCCGGTCAGCTGCATTGCCGGCATGACGGTGCTCGACATCATGGCCGAGGAAAAGCTGCAGGAAAACGCCCGAACGGTCGGCGATCATCTGAAGGCGCGGCTTGCCGCGCTGATCGACCGCCATCCGATCGCCGGCGCCGTCCATGGCATGGGACTTTATCTCGGCCTTGAATTCGTGCGCGACAGAACGACGCTGGAGCCGGCGACGGAAGAAACCGCAGCGATCTGCGACCGGCTTCTCGAACTCGGCGTGATCATGCAGCCGACGGGCGATCACCAAAATGTGCTGAAGATCAAACCGCCGCTCTGCCTCAGCATCGAAAACGCGGATTTCTTCGCCGACATGCTGGAAAAGGTGCTCGAAGAAGGCTGGTGACACAGGGTTTTCAGCGTTAACCAAATCGGTCATTTCGCGGCACTTCGATTTTTAATGATGCGGCCCATTGCCTGAATCGGACGGGCTTCCTATGTCTGCTGCGATGATCGATCGATTGCGATTCTGTCACGCGAATTTTACGAAGAGCTGATATGTTTCTTTCCGTAAGTTCAGATAGTGCGGAATTAATTTTTTCGGATCGTCGATATTTTGACACGTTTCGGAATATGTTTCCGACAGGCTATCGGGTAATCTCTACTAAGTTAGTAGATATTGAAGACAGCCTTCACCGGTCCCGGGTCATGCCGGGGCCTAGCAAGCGCAACGCCAACACAAGGAACGAGACATGATAGACATCGATATTCTCGCCACTGTCCTTGGGCGATCCGTGCTTGGCAATGACCGTCCGGGCGCCCTCTCCCGCCCGAACTGTCGAATGTGACGTTCGTCCTCCTTTCAACGGTACCAGACAAGTCAATTCGCCATGGCTGCGCATTTCGCGCGGCAGGAGTTCTATCTATGAAGAAGCAAGTTATCGAATATGCAGGCGTCCCCGTCGGGATCGTCATTCCGGATGAAGACCGGCTGAAGTTCATCGCCGTGAAATTCCACGTGCACGACCTCGACGAACAGCGGTTCGGCTCGCCCGATGAGGTGCGGCTGGCGATTCACGACCTGATGACCCGCCGTCATCCGAAGCCGCTTCATGCCTGACGGCATGCGGCCGCCGCCGACTGTCGCGGCTTTTCCGATGTGACCGGTCCTGCCACAGGGGCCGGTCTTGTTTTTTGAGGGCAATTGCAGTCCTATCGGCCGGATCAGCGCCACTAGGATCAGCCCTTGCCCGATCTTCTCAATCTGCTCACGGACATCGAAGGTGTTTCCGTCGGCCATGCGACCGACCTTGCGCTCGGTTCCGGCGTCACGGTTATCGTCTTCGACGAACCGGCCGTCGCATCCGGCACGGTGCTCGGGGGCGCGCCCGGCGGGCGCGACACGAGCCTGCTCGACCCATCCATGACCGTCAGCGCCGTCGATGCCTTCGTGCTTTCGGGCGGCTCCGCCTTCGGGCTGGATGCCGCAGGCGGCGTGCAATCCGGCTTGCGCGAAGCCGGCCGCGGTTTTGCAGTCGGGCCGGTCAGGATCCCGATCGTGCCGCAGGCGATCCTGATGGACCTGCTGAACGGCAGCAATAAGGATTGGGGCCTTCACGCCCCCTATCGCGACATGGGCTATGCGGCATTGAAGGCGGCCGCCAAGGGCGCATTCGCGCTCGGCACCGCCGGCGCCGGCACCGGGGCCACGACGGCAACCTTCAAGGGCGGGCTCGGCTCGGCAAGCGCCGTCAGCAGCGCCGGGCATCGTGTGGCAGCGATCGTCGCCGTCAATGCGCTCGGTTCGGCAACGATCGGCGACGGACCGCATTTCTGGGCGGCGCCCTTCGAAAAGAACGGCGAATTCGGCGGCCTCGGCATGCCTGCAGCAGTCGACCATCGGATGCGGCTCAAAGGGATGAGTGCGCCCGCGACGACGATCGGCGCGGTGGTGACCGACGCACAGCTGACCAAGGCCGAAGCGCATCGGCTTTCGCTCGCCGGCCATGACGGCCTTGCCCGGGCGCTGCTGCCAGCGCACCTGCCGCTTGACGGCGACACGGTCTTTGCCGCGTCGACGGCCAGGCACCGGAGAGACGATATGGCAAGTCTGATGGAGCTTTGTCATCTTGCCGCTGTCGTCATGGCGCGGGCGGTCGCCCGCGGCGTCTATGAGGCAGTCGCCCTTGCCGCCGAAGGCGCGCAAAAGGCATGGCGCGACCGCTACCCGAACGCCGGTTGATTGGATAGGGTCGCACCTGGAACAAAAAGGCCGAATGGCGGAGAGACGTGAATGCAGATCCGGGCGCTGATGTATTTCGACGAGTTGGTCAGGACCAATTCGATGCGCCAGGCCGCCGAGAACCTCAACGTCGCGCCGACGGCGATCAGCCGGCAGATCGAAAATCTGGAATCTCATTTCGGCGCGCCGCTCGTCGAGCGCAGCTCGCGCGGCGTCAAGCTGACGGCCGCCGGTGAGCTGCTTGCCGCACGGGCCGGGCGGACGCTGCGCGAACTCGATCACGTCCAGCAGCTGATCGAAGATCTGAAGGGGCTGCAACACGGCCATGTCAGCATCTATGCCAATGGCGCCACCGTCACCAATCTGCTGGCGCCGGCGCTTGCCGAATTCAGCCTGCAATATCCAAAGCTGCGCTTCAAGGTGACGATCACCAGCGCACGGCAGGCGGTCGACGCCGTCAGCAGCGCCGAGGCGGATATCGCCGTGACGCTGTTTGCGCCCGTCATGTCGGGCACCAAGATCCGGCTGCGTTCCGAGATCGCCTATGATCTGATCGTCACGCCACAGCATCCGGCCGCCGCGCAAGTCGATATCAGCCTGAGAAAGCTTGCAGACTACCCGTTGGCGCTGCCCGAGCATTCCTTCGGCTTCCGCCAGGCCTTCGATGCGCTGGTCGAAAAGGAGGGGCTGGACCTCGATCCCGTCTTCGTCACGAGCTCGATCGAGATGCTAAAGGAGCTCGTGCTCAGCGGCGCCGCCGTCACGTTGCTGCCGGCGCTTGCCGTTCGCCGCGAAATCGAAGCCGGCCAGCTGCGTGCCATCCCGCTTGCCGGCAAGACCGGCATCCGCACCCATGTCGATCTCTGCGTCGCGCCGGACCGGCAACTGTCTTTCGCGGTGGCAACACTGGTCGATTTCATCGAAGATTTCATGCGCGACCGTACGGGCCGCCGGTTGCAGACCAAAGCCTAGCGCCTGCCCTTGCATTTTCGGCGGATTTGCGGTGTAGCTTTTTTAGCTACACGGAGCGCAGAAAATTATCATAATGTGTGCACGTCGTAGCCGCAGCCTATTGATGAAGGCCTTCGCCCGTGCGCGGCCAGACAGGAATATGATGATCAAGCTTTCCTTCGTGCCTTCGGCGCGCTTCGCCCGGCAGCTTTCCCTCAGTGCCGTGCTTTCGGCGGGACTCGTGATGGCGGCGATGGCGCCGGCCGAAGCGGCGAAGACCACTCTCAATCTCGGCATGAGCGTCGAGCCGACCGGACTCGATCCGACGATCGCGGCACCGGTCGCGATCGGCCAGGTGACCTGGCAGAACGTGTTCGAGGGCCTCGTGAGGATCGACCAGGCCGGCAAGGTTCAGCCGCAGCTGGCGAAAAGCTGGGAGATTTCACCGGACGGGCTGACCTATACGTTCAAGCTGCAGAGCGGCGTCAGATTCCATGACGGCGAAGCCTTCGATGCCGCCGTCGCCAAATTTTCGCTCGACCGCGCTCGCGGACCGGATTCGGTCAATCCGCAGAAACGCTTCTTCGCCTCGATCGCCTCCATCGACACGCGCGACGCCGAAACGCTGGTGCTGCACCTCTCGGCGCCGACCGGCAGCCTGATTTACTGGCTCGGCTGGCCGGCCTCGGTGATGGTCGGGCCGAAGACGGCGGCTGAGGATAAGGTGACGCCGATCGGCACCGGCCCGTTCAAATTCGCGGGCTGGGCGAAGGGCGACAAGGTCGAACTCGAAAGAAATGCCGATTACTGGAACAAGGACGCGGCCGCCAAGCTCGACAAGGTGACCTTCCGCTTCATCGCCGATCCGCAGGCGCAGGCCGCAGCCCTGAAAGCCGGCGATCTCGATGCGTTTCCGGAATTTGCGGCACCCGAGCTGATGAGTTCCTTCGACAGCGATGCCAGGCTCGTCACCAGAATCGGCAATACCGAACTCAAGGTCGTTGCCGGCATGAACAACGCCAAGAAGCCTTTCGACGACAAGCGCGTTCGCCAGGCGCTGATGATGGCGATCGACCGCAAGACGGTGATCGACGGCGCCTGGTCCGGCCTCGGCACGCCGATCGGCAGCCACTACACGCCGAACGATCCGGGCTATCAGGATATGACCGGCGTGCTTCCCTACAACGTCGAGAAGGCCAAGGCGCTGCTTGCCGAGGCCGGCTATCCCAACGGCTTCACCTTCACCATCAAGACGCCGCAGATGGCTTATGCGCCACGCAGTGCCGAGGTGATGCAGGCGATGCTGGCCGAGATCGGCGTGACGATGAATATCGAGCCAACGGAATTTCCGGCGAAATGGGTCCAGGACATCATGAAGGACCGCAACTTCGACATGACCATCGTGGCCCATGCCGAGCCGCTCGACATCGATATCTACGCGCGCGATCCCTATTACTTCAACTACAAGAACCCTGATTTCAACGCGCTGATGAAGAAAGTCCAGGAGACCACGGATCCGGCTGCGCAGAATGCGATCTACGGGCAAGCGCAGAAGATCCTCGCCGAGGACGTGCCGGCGCTCTACCTTTTCGTCATGCCGAAGCTCGGCGTCTGGGACAGGAAGCTGAAGGGGCTGTGGGAGAACGAACCGATTCCGTCCAATGTGCTGTCTGGGGTTTCTTGGGAAGAGTAGGCATCGTTGAATGCGTGAGGCGCAGAGATGAGCGAAGGAAAGCCGCGCGGCGAACCGTTCAATGCCGGTCACTGCCCTCTCCATCCCTTGTATCTGCACGTTAGAGATTTTGTGCGATGGAAGCGATTGCGCCTCTGGCCGGGTGGCCACCCGGCCAGAGGCGTGACGAAGTCGCCCGCCCTCCCTCCGGTTACAACCGTGAATGAGCCTGGGATCTTCGTCATCGTCACGTACGACCGAATAGTCGCTTGGCTCCAATCGCACGCACAAGGCAGGTTACCGTGAACAGAGTTATATGTGGAGTGGATGTTTCGAAGGACTGGCTGGATGCGCATATCCGCCCGTCCGGGACGTTTGAACGTTTCCGCAATGACGCCACCGGCATCGGCGCGCTGGCCGATCTTTGCCGGGCCGGGAATGTCGAGCTCGTCGTCATGGAGGCTTCCGGCGGCTATGAGCGGACGGCCTTCCTGTTGTTGTGGGAGATGGGGATCGCCTGCGCGCTTGCCAATCCGCGCCATGTTCGCCGCTTTGCCGAGGCCATGGGCTTTCTGGAAAAGACCGACCGCATCGATGCGGCGATGATTGCCCACTACGCCGAAGCCAGGCGGCTGTCGGCCCTTCCGCCGCCGAAAGCCGCGCAGTTGCGGCTGTCGGCGCTGATGACGCGGCTGTCCCAGGTCACGCGTGACCTGACCGTTCAAAAGCAGCGCCGCAGCGCGGCCGCCGATAGGGCGATCGTGGAAAGCCTCGACGAGGTGATCGCGCTTTTGATGCGCCAGAGCCGTACCCTCGAAGGGGAGATCGCCTCGATGATCGACGACGATCCGCTCTGGGCCTGCCTCGGCCAGGCCTTCCGCTCGGTCAAGGGCGTGGCCGATCGCACGGTCGCCCGGCTGATGGCCGAGCTTCCCGAGATCGGCCGGATCTCCAACAAGGCGATCGCCAAGCTGGCCGGCCTGGCGCCGATTGCCAACGACAGCGGCAAGCGCAGCGGACACCGGCCGGTGCGCGGCGGACGCTCCGGACCGCGAGGCATCCTGTTCGTCGTTGCCGCCACTGCGGCCAGACACGATCCGCACCTGGCTGCTTTCAGGCAGAGGTTGCAAAGCGCCGGCAAACCGAAAATGGTCATCCGCATCGCACTCGCCCGAAAACTCCTGGTCATTCTCAATGCAAAAGCACGAGATGCGCGAAGAGAATTCGAATATGCAACTTGACAGCCCAGATAGTCGCTCATTCCTGTGCTCGTCACAGGAATCCAGTGCGCCCAAGTCCTTGGGCGCGAAAGACTCTTTCGACCGGATGAGAGTCACTCACGGCGCGGACGCGCCGTGGCTGGATTCCTGTGACAAGCACAGGAATGAGGATGGGTGGGGTGGCGGTCGCATCACTTCGAAAGCTTGGCGAGGGGGCTACCACGCGGTCCCAAAAGCCAGTCCGGCAGCGTGGCTCACATGATCGCACTGCTCGCCCGCCGTCTCGCCGGTCTTCTCCTCACCCTTTTCATCGTCTCGCTGCTGATCTTCACCGTCATGGATCTCCTGCCCGGCGATCCCGCCTCGATCATGCTCGGCACCTCGGCAAGCCCGGAGACGCTGGCGGCGCTGCGGCATGATCTCGGGCTCGATCAGCCGCTCATCCTCCGTTACGGACAATGGCTGGCCGGCGTATTTTCCGGCGATCTCGGGCAGTCTTATACTTACGGCGTCCCGGTCGCGGGGCTGATCGTCGAGCGGCTGGCGGTGACGCTGCCGCTGGCGCTGATGGCGATCGTGCTTTCGGTGGCGATCGCCTTGCCGCTCGGCGCGCTGGCCGCCGCCCGGCGCGGCGGCTTCCTCGCCGTCCTCGCAACAGTCTTTTCGCAAATCAGCATCGCCGTGCCCGGCTTCTGGGTCGGTTTGCTACTCATCATCCTGTTTTCCACGACGCTCGGGCTGATGCCGGCAGGCGGCTTTCCAGGCTGGAGCGCCGGCCTTCTGCCGGCATTGCAGGCGCTTGTTATGCCGGCCGTCGCACTGGCAATGCCGCAGGCCGGCGTGTTGACGCGCGTCGCGCGCTCCGCGGTGCTGGAGACGATGCATGAGGATTTTGCCCGCACCGCAGTGGCCAAGGGGCTTTCCCGCAACGTGGTGCTGTGGCGGCATGTCGTGCCGAATGCGCTGATCCCGATCCTCACGGTGATCGGGCTGCAATTCACCTTCCTCGTCGCCGGCGCCGTGCTGGTGGAAAACGTCTTCAACCTGCCCGGCCTCGGACGGTTGGCGCTTCAGGCGCTTGCCCAACGCGATATCATCGTGATGCAGGATGTCGTGCTGCTCTTCGCGGCTCTGGTCATCGTGATGAATTTCATCGTCGATCTCTCCTATCTGGCGATCGATCCCCGGATGAGAAAGGCGGCCTGAGGCATGGCGCCGATCTTCTCCTCCGCTCCCCCCTCTCGCCGCCGGGTCCTGAAATTTAGCCGGCGAATGAACCTGATTTCGGGAGCCATCATCATCGGCATGCTGATCGCCGTCGCGTTGCTGTCGCTTATCTGGACGCCACTGCCGCCAGCGAAAATGCAGATCGCGCACAAGCTCCAGCCGCCGCTTGCCTTCGGCCTGCTCGGCACGGATCAGTTGGGCCGCGACGTGCTGTCGATGCTGATGGCGGGGTGCTGGAACTCGCTCTCCATCGCCATCACCGCGGTTGCCATCGGCGGCACGCTCGGCTCGATCGCGGGAATTTCGGCAGCCGCGATCCGAGGCCCATTCGAAGCACTGCTGATGCGGATCTGCGACGTCATCTTCGCATTGCCGCCGATCCTCTCCGCCATGATGCTCGGCGCCTTTCTCGGTCCGGGGCGGTTCACCGCGACCACCGCGATCGCGGTTTTCATGATTCCGGTCTTTGCCCGGGTGACGCTTGCGGCCTCGCTGCAGGCCTGGAGCCGCGATTATGTCACGGCGGCGCGCGCCATCGGCAATACGCGGCTTTCCATTTCGCTGCGGCACGTGCTGCCAAACATCTTGAGCGCGATCATCGTGCATGGGGCGATCCAGCTGGGGCTCGCGATCCTGACCGAAGCGGGTCTGAGTTTTCTCGGGCTCGGCATGGCGCCGCCGGCACCGAGCTGGGGCCGCATGCTTGCCGATGCGCAGACCTATCTGGGAGCGGCCCCTTGGCTCGCCATCCTGCCCGGCCTTGCCATCGCGCTTGCCGTCTTCGGCTTCAACATGCTCGGCGACGGGCTGCGCGATCTCCTCGATCCGCGTGAGGCCAACCGCTGATCAGGCGATCGGGCGGCGATAGCCGGTCGGCTGCTCGTAGAGCGAGCCGATGCGCCTGACGGCGGCCTCGAAATTCTCGCGCGCCACCGTCATGCTGTAGCCGTTGGCGTGGATGATCGTTTCCCGATCCTCGAACACGGCGACATGGCCCTTCCAGAACACAAGATCGCCGCGGCGGATTTCGGAGCGATCGATCGGCTCGCCGAGGCCTGCCGCCTGCATGTCGGTATCGCGCGGCGCAGGTCTGCCCGTCATCAGCATCGCAAGCTGGACGAGGCCGGAGCAATCGATGCCGAGGCCGGACCGTCCGCCCCAGAGATAGGGTGTTTCGAGAAAACGGGCGACGATATCGACATAGTCAGATCCGTCGAGCGCGCCGATCGGCTGGACATGCCGGGAAAAGAGCGCCGTTCCATTCTCCAGCACGACATAGTGATTGCCGCGCGCCTCCGCCTCGCCTGCCGCATGAATGCGGCTTCCCATCGAAAGAACGGCCTGATGAGGTTTACGCAGTTCCGGTTCCGGATAGACGAAACTGCGCTGCACGGTGACGATATGGGTCGGCGCCGGCTTGCCTTCTAAGAGCGCCTCTGCCGGGAGATAGCCGACGTAACCGTCGGAAGCCGCTTTCACCCAGCACCAGCCGCCGGCGCGATCGAAAACGGTCACCTCTTCGCCCAGCAGCAGTTCCGTATCGATGCCGCGCGAAAGATCCGGTGCAGGCCGCAAGGCCACGACGGGAACGGCGACCCGCGCCGGGACGCCTTCCACGAAGCGCGATGCCTCGACCTTGCCTTCGAGCCCCGCTTCCGCGAGATCCGGCCGATAGGCATGCAGGCGGCGGTCGAGTATCGTCATTGGTGTCCTTTCAGATCGGCAGCCTGCGACCCTGATCGCGGACGAGATCGCCGAGCTTTTCCAGATAAAGCGCGCCGCCGACGGTGCGCTTGATGATCACGTTGCGCCGGTCGGCATCGTCGCGCACGCGATCGACCAGGCCCATCTCGCCCATCGTATCGAGTGCGCGGGTAATGACCGGCTTGGTGACACCGAGCGTGGCGGCAAGCCCGCGTACCGTGTGCGGCGGCGGCACCAGATAAATATGCAGCAGGATCGCCATCTGGCGCAACGTCAAATCGCGGTCATCGTGGCGCACCTGATCGAGCGCCACGCCATGCCAGAGCCCCAGGGCCTGCGAGGCGGTCAGTTCGATCGGCACGGCCCCTCCGGAAAATCGTTACGCTAGCGTTCCATTTTCCAGCAGTTGTCATAAACATGCAAGGGGCGGCAGAAACTGCCGCCCCTCAGGGTGAATAAAATTTTAACGATCGGCCTGAAGCGCACCGCGATCTCTCAGATTCGCTCCTGGCGCTTCAGGTCCTTTTCTTTGAGCGTGTCATTGCCGCAAAACCGCTGCACACTTTTGCGCGACATGCTCATCTTGCCGTCTGGCGAATATGGTGGAAAAGCGCGCGTATTGCCTGCGCCTCGCCGCCGCCCGGTGAATGCGGCCGCTCGGACTGGGCCCAGCCGTAAATATCGAAATGCGCCCAGCTCTTCGTCTTGCTGACGAAACGCTTGAGGAAGAGCGCTGCCGTAATCGCCCCCGCCATGCCGCCGGCCGGGGCGTTTGTCAGGTCGGCGAATTTGGTGCGGATATCCTTTTCGTAGCCGGCATAAAGCGGCAGGCGCCAGATCGGATCGTCGGTTTCGAGGCTGGCCTCGATCAGGTCATGCGCCAGATTGGCGTCGTCGGTGAAGAAGGGCGGCAGATCCGGGCCGAGCGCGACGCGGGCAGCCCCCGTCAGCGTCGCCATGTCGATCAGCAGGTCGGGCTCCTCCTCGTCGGCATAGGCGAGCGCGTCGGCAAGGATCAGCCGGCCTTCCGCGTCGGTATTGTCGATCTGGACGGTCAGCCCCTTGCGGCTGCGATAGATGTCGCCGGGACGGAAGGCATTGGACGAGATCGCATTTTCGACGACCGGGACGATGACGCGCAGATCGACCTTCAGCTTGGCGTCCATGATCATCAGGGCAAGGCCCATGACATTGGCCGCGCCGCCCATGTCCTTCTTCATCAGCAGCATGGAGGCGGCTGGCTTGATGTCGAGACCGCCGGTATCGAAGCAGACGCCCTTGCCGACGAGCGTCACCTTGCGATGGCCCTTCTTGCCCCAGCGCAGCTCGAGGAGGCGCGGCGCATCGGCGCTGGCGCGGCCGACGGTGTGGACCAGCGGGAAATTCTGCTTGAGCAGCTCGTCCCCCGATATGACCGACATCTCCGCCTTGTAATGCTGGGCCAGCCCACGGAACGCGGCTTCGAGCTGTTCCGGCCCCATATCGTTGGTCGGGGTGTTGATGAGGTCACGGGCGAGAAAGACGCCGGCGAGCTGGCGCTTGATATCAGCTGCGTCGGCATCCCGGGGGATCATCAGCGTCGCCGCCGTGGATTTCTCGGATTTATAGCGGTCGAAACGATAGCTGCCGAGGCCGAAGCCGAGGGCCAGGCGATTTGCCGTCAGCGGCGCGGTCTCGATGTGCCAGTCGCCGGCCGGCAGCGCGCGCGCAAGCCTGCCGGTGATGTAAGGCAGTTCGGACGGATTGGTGCCGAGACCGTAAAGCGCGCCGCCAAGATGGCCTTCGGCCGTCGGGATCAGCAGCAGCGATCCGCTTTCGGCCTTGAACCCTGCCTTTTTCGCCCAGTCGAGCGCGATCGGATCGATCGTGCCGGTTTCGATATGGGCGGGGGTGACGGCAAAGATCGGCAGCGTCGAACCGCCCTTCGTGTTGAAGGGGGTCGGTCTCTCGATAAACTGATAGGGGGCCATGATTGTCCTTCGGCGGTCGTCAGGAATCACTCCTTAACGGTCTGTTAGGGTTAACAGACTATTGCTGGAGTGAAGATTGCGTCAAACCTTTCCCTGTTCCGCGTTCGAGGTCAGGCGCCGATTTTGGAATCCGGGAACGCGTCATGCCTGCCTCGCTCACCACCACATTCACCAATCGTATCCTGCAGTGTGCCGCGGCATCGCTGGTCGTCCTGGCGCTTGCCGGCTGCTCGACCACCAAGGACCGGATGACGACGGGTTCGGTGCCGAAGATCACAAAGCCGGTCGAAGAGATGGACGCGACCGAGCTGCGCTCGGCGACGGACCGGATCGGCCAGGCCTATGAGAAGAACCCGCGCGATCCGGTCAACGGCGTCAACTATGCCAATCTCTTACGTATGAACGGGCGCGATGCCCAGGCGCTCGCCGTCATGCAGCAGGTGGCGATCGCCAATCCCGGCGACCGCAACGTGCTGGCCGCCTACGGCAAGGCGCAGGCCGCCGCCGGCCAGTTCGAGCAGGCGCTCAACACGATCGGCCGCGCCCAGACGCCCGACCGCCCGGACTGGCGGCTGATCTCGGCCGAAGGCGCGATCCTCGACCAGATGGGCAAGGCAACGGACGCCAGGAAACGCTACCGCGACGCGCTCGACATCCAGCCGAACGAACCTTCGATTCTTTCCAATCTCGGCATGTCCTATGTGCTGACCGGCGACCTGCGCACGGCCGAAACCTATCTGCGGTCCGCCGCCAGCCAGCCGACAGCCGACAGCCGCGTCAGGCAGAACCTCGCCCTCGTCGTCGGCCTGCAGGGACGCTTCCCTGAGGCCGAGCAGATCGCGCGGCGCGAACTTTCGCCGCAGCAGGCCGATGCCAATGTCGCCTATCTCAGAAGCATGCTCTCGCAGCAAAACTCCTGGCAGAATCTCGCCGCCAAGGACAAAACTCCGGGCGCGGCGGATGGCGGCAATACCAACTAAACAATGTTTAGCGGACGCTGAGGCCTGAAAGAATGAGACGCAGGCCAAGGCCGCCCATCACGGCGCCGGCGGCCCGGTCGATCCAGCCCTTGGCCGCCAGATAGAGCCGCCGCGGGTGGCGGGCCGAAAAAGCGAGCGCCACGATCGAATACCACCCCGCCTCCACCGCAAAGACGCCGAGCGGCAGCGCGACGACCAGATCGAGCGGCACGTCCCTCGGCAGCAGTGCCGCAAAAAGGCTGGCATAGACGATGATGGTCTTCGGGTTGCTGAGCTGCGTCAGCAATGCGGTCGTGAAGCTGCGCAGAGGGGCGCGGCGGCCATTGACGGCGTCGGAAACCTCCAGCGGTTCGCCCGCACCCTTCCAGATATTGACCGCGATATAGACAAGATAGGCGCCGCCCGCGACCTTGAGCAGCACATAGAGCCATTCGAACTGCGACAGCAGCGCCGTCAGACCGGCGAGCGCCAGCGCGGCAAAAACGACGCCGCCGGCGCCCATGCCCAATGCGGCCGCAAGCCCATCCAGCCTTGAACGGGAGATGGCAATCCGGGAGACGACGACAAAGCTTGGGCCGGGGCTCATCGCGCCGACGACCAAGGCTGCCATGATGCTGATGAAAATACCTGCGGAAGACATCGAAACCTCTCTTTCGAGACCGGAGGAAGCCGGGCGCCGACATACATTCCCTGTTTATCAGCTATGCCGGCGCCGGTCACGCAGTCTGGGTCTTCGATATCGCGGTGCCCGCTTGCGGCGCCGGAACAACCGTCAGAACCTGTCGGCCACCTGAATGCCAGCCGGGCCGAGAATGACGGCGATCAGCACCGGCAGGAAGAACAGGATCATCGGCACCGTCAGTTTCGGCGGCAGCGCGGCCGCCTTCTTTTCCGCTTCGTTCATGCGTTCGTCGCGGCCTTCCTGAGCGAGAACGCGCAGAGCTTGCGCGATTGGGGTGCCGTAACGGTCCGCCTGGATCAGCGCCTGGGTCACCGACCGCACCAGCTCGAGCTGCGTGCGCGTGGCGAGATTTTCGAGCGCCACGCGGCGATCGGGCAGGAAAGAGAGCTCGGCCGTGGTCAGTACCATCTCCTCGGCGAGCGGCGGCGACTGCTCCCCGAGTTCTTCGGACACGCGGCGCATCGCCGCCTCGATCGAGATGCCGGATTCGACGCAGATCAGCATCAGGTCCAGCGCATCCGGCCAGGCGCGCTTGATCGAGTGCTGGCGCTTGGTCACGCTGTTCGAAACATAGATATTCGGCGCGTAGAAGCCGAGATATCCGATACCGATGACGGCCAGTAAGCGCATGGGCATGCCGCGATCGGCAAGCCCGCCGAGACCGAAGACCCAGAAGGCGGCAAGCGCCAGGAAAAGGAAAGGCAGCAGGAAACGCGCCGCAAGGAAGGTATTCAGAGCATTTTCCGAACGGAAGCCGGCGGACTTGAGCCTGTTGACCGTATTTTCGTCGACGAGTGCCTTGCGCAGGTTGAAGCGCTCGACGATCTGGCGGACCGGGCGGCTGTTCTGTGTCCTCAACGACGCCTTGCCGGCGCCGGGTTCCGCGTTCATGCGGGCACGTTCGCGGGCACGGATCTGTTCGCGCTCGGTCGACACGGCCTTCATGCGCTTGTTGAGATCGCCGCGCTCGAAGAATGGAATGGCGATCGTATAAAATGTGGCGAAAACGGCGATCGCGACGAAGACGGCAATCAGCATGCTCGGATTGGTCAACGTTGCGGCAAGGTCCTGCGACATGGTGCTTCCTTCCCGCTAAATGTCAAAATTGACCATGTTGCGCATGACGAAAATGCCGATCGACATCCAGATCGCGGAGACGCCCATGATGAAATGGCCGCGCGGATCGGTGAAAAGAACCATCATGTAATTCGGCGAGGTGAGGTAGACGAGGGTCGCGACGATGAAAGGCAGAGCGCCGATGATAACGGCCGATGCCTTGGCTTCCATGGAGAGCGCCGAAACCTTGGCCTTCATCTTCCTGCGATCACGCAAAACCTTCGAGAGATTGCCGATGGCTTCCGAGAGATTACCGCCGGCCTGCGACTGAATGGCGATGACGATGGCGAAGAAGTTGACTTCCTGGAGCGGCATCTGGTTCGTCATACGGGCGCAGGCGTCAGGAATGCTCAATCCCACCTGCTGCGCCTCGATGACGCGGCGGAACTCGCTCTTGACCGGCTCTACGCCTTCGGTCGCGATGAGACGGATCGCATCGTTGAGGGGCAGGCCCGATTTGATCGAACGGGTGATGACGTCGAGCGCGTTGGGGAATTCGTTGAGGAACTTGTTCTGGCGGCGCTTGATGAGGAAACCGACGATCCAGCGCGGCAGACCGAGCCCGGCGACGACGGCGATGCCGACCAAGACCATCCACGACGCACCAACGATGAAAGCCATGAGCAGCAGCACCGAGGCGAAGACGGCGCTGAAGAGATAGAACTGCATTAGCGTGATCGACAAGCCGGCCTGCACCAGCCGGGATTTCAGCGACAGCGTCTTCTTGGTCTTTTCGTTCTGGCGCTTTTCCAGATCTTTCAGATTGTCCTGCACCGACTTGCGGCGCTTCGACAATTCCTGCACGCGGTCGCGGGCAGCCTTGACCTTGACCCGGTCGACCTCAGCCGATTTGACGCGATTGATACGGCTTGCCGATTTCTTGTCGGCCTCGATCCGGGAAAACATCAGGGCATAGGCGACCGCCGCCGCGGAAACTGCGGCGAGCACGACGATTGCCAGGACTATCGGATCGAAGCCGAACATCACCCTAATCCTTGGTTTTCGCTTCCATTGCGTCGAGGGCGGCGGCAAGGCGCTTTTCTTCGTTGAAGTAGCGCGCCCGATCCCAGAAATGCGGCTTGCCGACGCCGGTGGACATGTGCCGGCCGATCAGCCGGCCGCCCGCATCCTCGCCTTCGATCTCGTAGCGCATCAGATCCTGGGTGATGATGACGTCGCCTTCCATGCCGATCACCTCGGTGATCTGGGTGATGCGGCGCGAGCCGTCACGAAGGCGCGCCGCCTGAATGATGACGTCGACCGAGGTGGAGATGATCTCGCGCACCGTCTTTGCCGGCAGCGTGAAGCCTCCCATGGCGATCATGGATTCGATACGGCTCAGGCATTCGCGCGGGGTGTTGGCGTGGATGGTGCCCATCGAGCCGTCGTGGCCGGTGTTCATCGCCTGCAGCAGATCGAAGACCTCGGGTCCGCGGACTTCGCCGACGATGATACGTTCGGGACGCATACGCAGGCAGTTCTTGACGAGATCGCGCATGGTGATCTCGCCCTCGCCTTCGATGTTCGGCGGGCGCGTTTCGAGACGTACGACATGCGGCTGCTGCAGCTGCAGTTCGGCCGTGTCCTCGCAGGTGATGACGCGCTCGTCCCTGTCGATGTAATTGGTGAGGCAGTTCAGCAGCGTCGTCTTGCCAGAGCCCGTGCCGCCCGAGATGATGACGTTGCAGCGCACGCGCCCGATGATCTGCAGCACGGTCGCGCCTTCCGGGGTGATCGCGCCGAAGCGGACGAGCTGATCGAGCGTCAGCTTGTCCTTCTTGAATTTACGGATCGTCAGCGCCGGCCCGTCGATCGACAGCGGCGGCGCGATGACGTTGACGCGCGAACCATCGGGCAGGCGGGCGTCGCAGATCGGGCTCGATTCGTCGACACGGCGGCCGACCTGGCTGACGATGCGCTGGCAGATGGAGAGAAGCTGCGCATTGTCGCGGAAACGGATTTCCGATTCGATCGTCTTGCCGCCGACTTCGATGAAGGTCTGGCCGGCGCCGTTGACCATGATGTCGGCGATATCGTCGCGCGCCAGCAAGGGCTCCAGCGGGCCGTAACCCAGGACGTCGTTGCAGATATCCTCGAGCAGCTCTTCCTGCTCGGAGATCGACATCGCAAAATTCTTGATGGTGATGATGTCGTTGACGATGTCGCGGATTTCCTCGCGCGCGCTTTCGCCGTCGAGCTTGGAAAGCTGCGAGAGATCGATCGTGTCGATCAGCGCGGAAAAGACCTGCGCCTTGGTATCGTAATATTCGTCGGTGCGAACCGGGCGCTTGCGCTGCGGCGCCTGCATCGGCGGCGGCGTCACCTGCTGGCGCGCGGGTTCGCGCGACGGTTCGACGAGGACGGCAGGAGAGGAAGCCGCGGGAGCGGCGGCCGGAGCCGGCGGCGGAGGAGCGATCGTGCCTCCGGCCTTTCCGAAACCTTCGTTTCCGCGTTTTCCAAACATGCCGCTTCTTCTTTCTATCCGTCTACTTGCGCTTCAGGAGGCCAAGCAGGCCGCCCTTCTTCGCCTTCCTGATCGCGACGCGGCCGGTGACGATATGCGATATCTGCGAAAAGGTTTCCGCCGTCGGCGACTTGGGATCGACCTCGGAAATCATCCGGCCGCTGTTGGCGGCATTGCCGAAGAGGTTGATGTCGAAGGGAATGATGGCGATCGGGTCGATCTCCAGCGGCTCGCAGAAGTCCGACGGCGAAATCTCCGGACGCTTCGGCATGCCGACCTGATTGAGGACGAGATGCGGCGGCTTATCGTTCGGCCGCATCTTGCGCAGCGCATCCAGCATGTTTTTGGCGTTACGCAGGTTGGCGAGGTCGGGCACCGCGCAGAGAACCACCTCGTCGACGCTCGACAGCACCGAACGGGTCCATTCCGACCACGCATGCGGAACGTCGAGCACGGTGACGGGCGCGCTGCGCTGCAGGACGTCGAGCACCGGCTGGAAGGCCTGGCCGTCGAAATCATAGGCGCGGTCGAGCAGCGAGGGCGCCGCGAGCAGGGACAGATGCTCGGAGCACTTCGTCAGCAGGCGATCGAGGAAGACTTCGTCGAGACGATCGGGCGCGTAGACCGCTTCGGCGATACCCTGCGCCGGATCCTGGTCGAAGTCGATGTTCGCCGTGCCGTAAGGCAGGTCTAGATCGGCGAGGATCGTCTCGGTGGAGAAGAGATTGGAAATGCCGAAGGCGCAATTATGCGCCACGGTCGAGGCGCCGGTGCCGCCCTTCGAGCCGATAAAGGCGATGCTGCGGCCGAGCGGCTCGGCCTCCGGATCGACGAAGATCGACGCCATTGCCGTCAGGACGTCGGGCATGGCGACCGGCTGGACCATATATTCGGAAATGCCGTTGCGGATGAGTTCGCGATAGAGGCCGATATCATTGTAATAGCCGACGATGACCACCTTGGTGGTGGGGTCGCAGACGGCGGCGAGCGGCGCGAGTTCGCCGAGCAGGCTTCCGGAATTGGCCTTGGTCTCCAGGATGATCAGGTTCGGCGTTGGGGCGCCTGAAAACATGTTGGCGGCAGCGGCGATGCCGCCGCTGGTGATGCGCAAGCTGACCTTCGCCATACGCCGGTCATTGGCGCAGCGCTCCATGACATGCTGCAGCGCTTCGCTCTCGCAGAAAGCATGGACGGAGATACGCGGCAGCGGCCGCATGTTTTCCAGATCCGCCATGCGCACAGCCTCCTCGGCGTGGCGAAGCTCGCTCGGGTTCCTGATTTCGTATTCGATCGCGCTCATCGTCCCGTTCCGCCTCAGAATCCGCTGCTGCTGTCGCCGACGTCTTCGATCGTCGATGTCGTCGTCCGATATTCCTGGATGGCGTTGTTGCGCCGCTGCGCATCGATCGGCGTCATGCCGCGAGGCGCAATCAGATCTTCCGGATTGGCAATCTGGGCAGCGAGATTGTTCTGCGAGGCGCAGCCGAAATTATAATAATTCTGGTTGGTGAAATCGTCGGAGATATCCTTGGGCCACTGGCCGCATTGCGTGGTGACCGCAGTCGTGCCGGTAAAGCTCAGACGGATCGGCGCCGCATCGCCGGCACCGGCGGCGGTATAGGAGGTATTGACGATCTTCGAGCTTGCGACCCCCCTCGCCGCCAGCTCGGCGCGGACCTGATTGCGCAGTTGGTAGGCGGCTGCCGAATTGGGCGAGCCTTGTGGCGACATGACGTAAACCGGGCCTGACGCACGCGAGATATAGTTTGCGGCAAAGCCGCGGATGAGATCGCGCTGGGCGATGGTCAGCCGGCGGTCGGTCGATGCGACGGGAATATCCACCGTCTGCTCCGCTTCCGTGACGATGATCGGATGGCGGGCGCGATAGTCGTCAGGGATACCGCCGGTCGTCAGCTGATCGTGCGGGCCGGCGCATCCGGAAAGGACGGCCGCCGAAACGAGGGCCGTGGCAAGAAGCGCCTTGGAGATTCCGAGGCGGAGTGTCGTCGCATTCTTATGGGCCATCGCCTGATCTCTGTTCTGTGCCATTGCTGCCGATCGCACTCCGCTCATTTGTAGATGAACCCGATCGAGCCGTGGAACTGCGCGTCGGCGACAGGCGCCTCGCGGCGGCCATAGACCTTGTTCACACGGTTGAGGAAGAAGGTTGCACCGTCGTTCTCGGGGCTGAAATTATCGTCCGGCCGGTTGAGCTGGTTGCGCGCCACCGGGCGCACCAGATAGGGCGTCGCGATGATGACGAGCTCGGTTTCCTGACGCTCGAAGCCCTTCTGGCGGAAGAGCGTGCCAAGCAGCGGGATCTTCGAGACGCCGGGCGTGCCGCCCATGGTCTGGGAAACGTTGTCGCGGATGAGACCGGCGAGCGCGATCGAGCCGCCCGAGGGCAGTTCCACCGAGGTCTCCGCCGAACGGCGCTGATAGGTGGCGTTGCCGCTGCCGGCCACGGGTTCGGAAACATTGGTCTTGATTTCAAGAGCAATGCGTCCCGACGACAGGACGACCGGCTTGAAGGCGAGGTTGATGCCGTAGTTGAAGGGAACAACGGTGACATTGCCGTCGCTGTCGGTCGTCGAATAGAGCTGCTGGCCGCCGGAATTGAAGGTCGCGGCCTGGCCCGATATCGCCGTCAGCGTCGGTTCGGCGAGCGTCTTGACGACTTTCGCCTGCTCGAGTGCGTTGAGGTAGGTAGAGATGTCATATTTGCCGATCGAACTCTTGAAGAGGGCCGCCAGGCCGCCACCGACCGTCGCCGTCGCGCTGTCGGCGGAAGGCGTGCCGAGCTGCGCGACCGTCATGCCGGAGGAATTGGAGACGAGATTGTCGAAGCCGAGCTGCTTCAGGACCTCGCGGCGGACTTCGGCGATCGTCACCTTCAGGGTGACCTGGTCCTCGCCCTGGATCTGCAGCAGGTTGACGACCTGCGAGGACTGGCGGCCTTCGGCAAAGAGCGCCACCGAGCTGTCGCCGCCGGTGCCTGATGCCGTCTCGGTTCTCGTCGTCGCTTCGCCGCCCTTCAGGAAGACCTGGGCCAGATCGGCCGCCTGCGTCGCATCCTGCGGCGTGCGTACCGTGCCGGTGAGCACGATGTTGTCGGAGACGATTTCGACATTGATGTTGGAGTCTGGAATGAAGCGGCGGAGGTTGACTTCGAGGCCGGAAACGTCGCGCTCGATCTCGATGTCGAGATTGACGATCTCCTGCCCGTCGCTGCCGAAGACGAAGATATTCGTCTGACCGACCTTTTTGCCGAACAGATAAATGCGCCGCGAGGTGCGGGTCACCGCGTCAGCCATGGTCGGATCGGAGACGAGGATGTCGTGCGCATCCTCCGGCAGATCGACGACGACAGCCTTGTTCAGCCCGAGCTTCAGCCGGCGATGGGCATTGGGGCCGGTCTGCGAGATGCGGACCAGGCTATCGGAATCGGCCAACGCCCCGCCGATACCGAGAAGCGGCACCGGCGCCACGCCTGAGACGCCGATTGCCAGCGAGATGCAGCCTGTCAGGAGAAGCTTGGCGCGCCGTGTTGAATTGCCCATTTGCACGTCCTCTTACTCCGCCTTCGGCGCGCTGCCGGCATCCGTGACGATGGTGCCCGACTTGATGACCTGGATGATCGCACTGCCGTTATCGCCGCTCAGCAGATAATCCGCCGCACTGGTATCCTGCTCCTGCGCATCGGCGACCGAGCGCAGCGCAAGCGACAGCCGGTCCGCCATCTGCTGGGCGACGGCGAGCACCTTCGTTTGATCCGGGGTCAGTTCCAGCGTCGCGGTCGTGCCGACCACCGCCTTCGAGCCATCCTCATTTTCCTGGATCTGCTGGTCGATGGCGAGGACCCGGACATTGCTCAGCACGGTTTCGGTGATGAGCTTGTTGGCCTCAGCGCCCTTGCGGACCATGATGACGTCGACGCGGTCGTTCGGCAGGATGAAACCGCCGGCGCCCGTCGCCACCGATATCTCGGTCGCCACCGCGCGCTTGCCGGCCGGCAGCAGCGAGGACAGGATGCGGCTGTTGGAATCTGCGACCTTTTCCGGCCGGATCGGTTCGCCTTCGAAGATCGGAAGACGCACGACGGCGCCCTGCAGATCCTTGATCGCATCCGGCTTTTCGGCTTCCGTGATCAGCCCCTGGACGACGCCGTCCTGCGGCCAAGCCATCCAATGGACCGCCTTCTCGTCCAGCCTCGCGCCGACCGGCAGGGTGCGGCTCGAGACGAGGACGTTGACGGTCGGTTCCTTCTCGACGACCGACTGCACCTGGGTGACGACGTCAGGGTTACCCGCCATTTGCATCGCCAGGAAACCGGCAAGACCGGCTGCCACCACGGCAACACCTAGAATTATAACGCGGGCCGGTTTCATCGGTCATTCCTCAGGGCACGATATGTTCGCCCTGCAGAATGCTCAGGAATTGGTATAATTATGGTTAATGGAACACTTACATTTTAAGTTAACGGGCATTTAAAACGCCGTTATTTCAGGCTTTCGAGCGCGGCCAGGAAAAGCGGCGAGGACGGGAAGGCCATGAAACCGCCGATCGCAATGGCGATACCGTAGGGGATCTTCTTGGCGAGCAGGACCGAGTTCGGCACCGGCAGGCCGATGGCAAGGATGGTGTCCGACTGCGCTCTGACCGCCAGGATGAGCAAGGTGACGAGGCCACCGACCGCGGCGACATCGGTCATGAAGAAAAGCAGGGATTCGTTCAGCCCGAACCAGAGCGCGGTGGCACTCAACAGCTTGGCGTCTCCGCCGCCCATCACATTGAAGGCAAAAAGAGCAAAGCAGGCGGTAAAGACGATGGCGCCTCCGGCAAGATGCATGCCGATCGCCTGCAGGCCAAGACCGGACAGCGGCGCGAGAACGATAAAGGAGGCGATGAGGATCAGGGAAATGCGGTTCGGGATCGTCATGGTGAACAGATCCGAAAACGCCGCCATGGCGAGGCAGAGTGGCAGTATCACGAAAACTGAAGCTGCGATCATGCGTATACCCCGATCATAGCAAGACACGAAAAGGCTCACGGCCGTTCAGCCTGTGAGCCCGCTCGAAGTTCGGCCGAAGCAAATCCGGCCGGTATCATCCGTACGCCGCGTGGCGGTAACCAGATCAGCCGCCGCTTGCGGTTTCAGCGGTCGTCATTTTGGTGCTCAGACCGTTGAACGTGTTGCCGATCTTGCCGCCGAGGGTCGTGGCGCCAGCAATGAGGGCGACAGAAATGAGAGCTGCGATCAGGCCGTATTCGATTGCGGTCGCGCCGGATTCGTCCTTCAGAAAACGGCTAAAAAGCTTGGTCATGGTTACTCCTAACTCCAGTTGATGTTCAGCACGTCCGCCAACTGTTGCCGTTGATCGGATGACTGCAACCTAGCGAATGGGCGTTTCCATCCGCTTAAAGAAGAGCGTTAACAACCTGTGAATGAGACAACAGGCCCTTGTAGGGTAAGCGTTTTCTTACTCGATTCTCTAAATATCTACTTATATTCCAAAGGATGCTGCACGGCTGAGGCTGCGATCATCCCGGAATAGAACGAGCAGCGTGTCTCGTTATGACAACTGGCGATTGCGTCCGTTTCAAAGCGAGCCACTGCGCTTCATTCCAGAACATAGAATAAATGGCTTAAGGCTTCGTTCACCATTTTTTCCCATTCTATGCGTCATTGCGCTGTGATCGTGAAAGAGGACCAGATGTCATCGAGCGGCAAAATTATATTCTTTGCCGGCATGGCCGCCGTTTTCGGTATTTCCGGCATTTGTGCGGCCGCGGACGATGACATGCTGCATGTCTATATGGATCACGCGCGCGTCTTGAAGCTCGATCGCCCGGTCAGCAAGGTGATCGTCGGCAACGCCAAAGTCGCCGATGCGACCGTGGCCGACGCCAAGACCATCGTGCTGACGGGACGCAGCTTCGGCACCACCAATCTGGTCCTGCTCGATGCCGACGGCAATGCCATCCTCGACGAGCGCATTCTGGTATCGATCGACGAGGGCAATACGGTGCGCGTCTACCGGCAGACGGAGCGCTCGGTGCTTTCCTGCACGCCGAACTGCGAGCAGCACGCCCAGCAGGCCACGACCACCACCTCGCCCTGATCGGCTAGCCCCGGCTTCTTCGGCCATTCGTTAAAATCGTCGTATCAGGCTGAAACGGAAAATCAACGAACGGCCCTTAGTGTGACGGCTGGAAAATCTCGCACGGGTCCAGGCAATGACGGTCATTGATCAGAAGACGGATAAGCAGCGCGCCTTCGCGCCGTTCCGTCTTTCACGATTGCGCTCGCTTGTCCGCTCGCGCGACGGCGCGGCGGCAATCGAATTCGCGCTGCTCGCCATTCCCTATTTCATGGTGATCTTCGCGATCCTCGAAACCTTCGTCGCCTTCGCCGCCGAGGAACTCGTCTCCAACGCCGTCGACACGATGGGCCGGCGGATGCGAACCGGGCAGATCACCTACAATCTCGGCCGCACGACGGATATGAGCCAGACGCAGTTCCGTCAGGCTTTCTGCAACGAGATCTCGATCCTGATCAGATGCTCGGCGACCGAGGTCGCTACACCGAGCAAACTGTACCTGGATGTGCAGACGTTCAGCACGTTTTCGGCTATCCCGACGACGGTCCCTAAGCTCTCCACCGACAAATATGCAGACATCAACACGGCGGCTTTCAAATATACGCCGGGCGGCGCCGGCACCATCAATATGCTGCGCGCCTACTATCGCTGGGAAATCATCACGGATCTGGTGCGGCCTTACATCACGACGATACGGCCGTCCAACGGCTCGATGCCGACGCAGTATCTGATCGTCGCGACTACGGCCTTCCAGAACGAGCAGTATCCATAATGGCGTTGCGCAACCCGTTCACCAGGCTTGTATCGACGGCGCGGCGGCTGGCACGGGAGCGCAAGGGCGCCGGCGCGATCGAATTCGCGATCCTGTTTCCCGTGCTCATCATGCTTTATATCGGCGCTTTCGAGATTACGATCGGCCTCAGCGTCAGCAAGCGCGTGACCCGCGCCGCAGGAACGATCGCCGATATCGTCACCCAGCAGCAATCCGTCACGAAGAGCACGCTGGCGCAGATGCCGTCGGTCGCTACCGCAATGTTCGTCCCCTACAACACCACGTCGCTGAAGCTGAAGATCACCGGAATTACCATCGACGCCGGCGCCAACGCCAAAGTGCTGTGGTCCTGGGCGCAGGACGGGACGGTGCCCTATGCCAAGAACGCCACCGTGGCCGATGTGCCGGCGGACATGAAGACGGCGAACAGCTTCCTGGTGCGCACCGAACTCAGCATCCCCTACACTATGTTCCTATTCGCGCCGAACTTCATGCCAGACGGCATAAGGACGATCACCATCAGCCGGAGTTATTTCTATCGCCAGCGGCAGGGCGACTCGATCCCCTGCGGCGACTGCTGACCGACTTTCACCTCTTTCACGAATTTGCCAAGCCGATCGCGGCATTATATGCCTGAGCCTGTGCCGCCTCCTGAAGTCTTAAGGGCCGGCGATCGGTTTTTCGGGTTTTAAAAATGGCGCGTGCCTTTCTTTTCGTTCTGGATTCCTTCGGCGTCGGCGGCGCGCCGGATGCGGCAGCCTATGGCGACGAGGGCGCCGATACACTCGGCCATATCGCCGAGTTCTGCGCAGCCGGAGCCGGGGATCGCGCCGGTC
Organism: Rhizobium sp. R634; assembly: GCF_002211305.1. Classification (GTDB taxonomy): domain Bacteria; phylum Pseudomonadota; class Alphaproteobacteria; order Rhizobiales; family Rhizobiaceae; genus Rhizobium. Next base: position 107,289 of record NZ_LOKW01000003.1, read on the forward strand.
TGCGCAGCGGGCCGCTTTGCCTGCCGAATATGTCCGAGCTCGGGCTGATGCATATCGCACGGGCCGCGTCCGGCCAGTTTCCGGCCGGCATGCCTCTGCCGGACAAGGTCTACGGCGTTTACGGGGCCGCCACCGAAATCTCCCGCGGCAAGGACACGCCCTCAGGCCATTGGGAGATCGCGGGAACCCCGGTCAATTTCGACTGGGGTTATTTCCCGACGGAAGGCGATGCCTTTCCGCCGGAGCTTATCGAGGCATTGTGCAGGGACGCGGATGTGCCCGGCATTCTCGGCAACTGCCATGCCTCGGGAACCGAGATCATCGCCCGTCTCGGCGAGGAGCATATCCGCACCGGCAAGCCGATCTGCTACACTTCCTCGGACTCGGTCTTCCAAGTCGCGGCGCATGAGGGACATTTCGGCCTCGATCGGCTGCTCGCCTTCTGCCGCGTCGCCCGCGGGTTGCTCGATCCCTACAATATCGGCCGCGTCATCGCCCGGCCCTTCATCGGCCAATTTGCTTCGACCTTCCAGCGCACCGGAAACCGGCGCGACTTCTCCGTGCTGCCGCCGGAGCCGACGCTGCTCGACCGGCTTGTCGAGCACAACAGGCGCGTGCATGCCGTGGGAAAGATCGGCGATATCTTCGCCCATCAGGGCATATCGAGGGTCATCAAGGCCACTGGCAACGAGGCGCTGATGGATGCGTCGCTGTCGGCGATCGACGAGGCCGAGGACGGCGATCTCGTTTTCACCAATTTCGTCGATTTCGACATGAATTACGGCCATCGCCGTGATGTGCCGGGTTATGCCGCGGCCCTCGAAGCCTTCGATGCCCGCCTGCCCGAAGTCCATAAGAGGTTGAAGCCGGGCGATCTCGTCGTGCTCACCGCCGATCATGGCTGCGATCCGACCTGGCGCGGCACGGACCATACGCGCGAGCGCGTGCCTGTTATCGCCTATGGCCCCGGCATAAGGTCGCGTTCGATCGGCGTGCGCCGCACCTATGCCGACATCGGCGAAAGCATTGCGCGGCATCTCGGCATTCCCGCCGGGCCGCATGGAAGGGGTTTTCTGTGACATCACATTTGAAGAAGGTCGAGCTGCACTGCCATCTGGAGGGTGCGGCACCGCCAGCTTTGACCGAGGCGCAGGCGCGGAAATACGGCATCGACATTAGCGGGCAGCTTCGCGACGGCGCCTATGTCTGGCATGATTTCGCAAGTTTCCTCGAATGCTACGACAAGGTTTCGGAGGTCTACAAGACCGAGGAGGACTATGCGCTCCTGACCGAAACCTATCTCGACGAACTGGCCGCCATCAACACGATTTACAGCGAGCTCATCGTGTCACCCGATCACGGCAAGCGCATCGGGCTCGGCGCCGATGCCTATATAGCGGGTGTCTGCGAAGGCATCCGGCGCGCTCGGGAAAAGAGCGGCATCGAGGCCCGGCTGATCGTCACCGGCGAGCGGCATTTCGGCCCGGAGAGCGTGATAGGCGCCGCCGAATATGCTGCCAAGGCCGGCAATCCCTTGATCACAGGCTTCAACCTTGCCGGCGAAGAGCGCATGGGCCGCGTCGCTGACTATATCAGGGCCTTCGATATCGCCCGCGATGCCGGCCTGGGGCTTACCATCCACGCTGGCGAGGTCTGCGGCGCGTTCAGCGTCGCAGACGCGCTCGATGCCGTGCGTCCCGCGCGCATCGGCCATGGCGTGCGTGCCATCGAGGATCTCGATCTGGTGAAGCGGCTTGCCGATCTCGGCACCGTGCTCGAGGTCTGCCCCGGCTCAAATATCGCGCTGCGGGTCTTTCCCGATTTCGCTTCGCATCCGCTGCGCCGGCTGAAGGAAGAGGGGGTGCAGGTGACAATCAGCTCGGATGATCCGCCTTTCTTCCATACGTCGCTCGAACGGGAATATGCGCTTGCCGCCGAAGCTTTCGGCTTCGCCGATGCGGAGATCGACGCCATGACGCGCACCGCAATCGAGGCGGCTTTCGTCGACGACGAGACGCGGAAGGCTTTGCTTTCCCGCCTTTGAGGGCGAGAGCTTCCCTGACTGGGAAAGGTTCCGGAGGTTGGGGAAGATTGGCGCAAATTCGGCTCCGCTCTTGCGGTTGAGCCAATTTCCGTGAAAGAAACATTCGATAGAAAGAATGAAAGGCTTCCCCATGGACGGCGTCACGGTCATCGATCACCCGCTTGTGCAGCACAAGCTCACCATCATGCGGCGCAAGGAGACATCGACGGGAAGTTTCCGGCGCCTGCTGCGCGAAATCTCCACGCTGCTCTGTTACGAGGTGACCCGCGATCTCGAGCTGACGATGGAAACGATCGAGACGCCGCTGCAGACGATCGAGTCTCCGATCCTGGAAGGCAAGAAGCTGGTCTTCGCCTCGATCCTGCGCGCCGGCAACGGGCTGCTTGAAGGCATGCTCGATCTCGTGCCTTCCGCCCGCGTTTCCCATATCGGTGTCTACCGCGACCACGAGACGCTGCAGCCGGTCGAATATTATTTCAAGGCGCCAGAAGATGTGGCCGAGCGCCTGATCATCGTGGTCGATCCGATGCTTGCGACCGGCAACTCCTCGATCGCGGCGATCGACAAGCTCAAGGAGCGCGGCGCTCACAACATCCGCTTCCTCTGCCTGCTTGCCGCCCCGGAAGGCATCCGCAATTTCCGCGCGGCGCATCCCGACGTGCCCGTCTTCACCGCGGCGATCGACAGCCACCTCAACGAGAAGGGCTATATCGTGCCCGGCCTCGGCGATGCCGGCGACCGCATGTACGGCACCAAGTAATTTCAGCCTTCCTTTACCAAATCGAAAGACTTTTAAGGCCCGGCGGTTCGCCCGGGCCTTTTTCCTGTCGATATTAGCAACTTGTCAGCACTTCAGGCTTAGCAGTCTGGAAGCATGAGGCCCCGCATGAAGCGGGGTTTATACAGGAAGGATTTCTGTTTCATGCTCGTGCGTACCGTCATATTCGCCAGCATCGCCGCAGTGCTCGCCACACAGGTGCCGTCCTTCTTCACAGGCACCAGCCAGTCGCCCGCCGACACTCTTTCCGCCAATTACATCTCGACCGGAAGCGACAAGCCCGCAGCCTCCGCACCCGTCTCCGGCAGCAATGTGATCCGCATGCGAGCGGATGCGCAGGGTCACTATACCGGCAGCTTCAAGATCAACGGCAAGCCGGTGCAAGGCCTGATCGATACCGGCGCGACCTATGTCGCGCTCAACGAGACGCTCGCGCGCCGGCTGGGCTTCACAGCCAACCAGCTCGATTTCCGCTATGGCGTGAACACCGCGAACGGCCAGACCAAGGCTGCGCATGTGACGCTCGACCGGATCGAAATCGGCGGCATCCGCGTCCGCGATGTCGAAGCCTTCGTCCTCAAGGATGAAGCGCTGACGACGACGCTGGTCGGCATGAGCTTCCTGCAGAAGCTCGCCTCCTATTCCGTCGCCGACGGCTCGCTCAGCCTCAAGCAATAAACTGCGTCAGATAAAGCCCGCAATGACCGGGCTCAGTGCCGGCTCGTCCTCGGCAATGCTGTAGTGCGCGGCAAGCGCTGCGGCTGCCCTCCCCGCCGCGGCTTCGTCGGCGGCGTGAACGAGAGCGATCGGCTCGCCGGCAGTCACGCGGGTGCCGAGGGGCAGAAGTTCGGAGAAGCCGACGCGGTGATCGATCCGGTCTGCGGGATGGCGCCTTCCGCCGCCAAGATCGATGACGCTGACACCGATGCCGCGGGCGTCGCAGGCGGCAAGCCAGCCGGACCGGGCGGCCATGACAGGCTTTTCCACCGGCGCTCGGGCCAGGTATTTGCCAGGATTCTCGACAAGATCGGCCGGGCCGCCGAGCATGGATACCATACGCGCAAAAACCTCCGCCGCCTTTCCCGACGACAGCGCCTGGCGCGCCATCGCCTCGCCTTCCTCAGGCAAAGCGGCAATGCCCGATTTCACCAGCATCTCGACGGCGAAGGCGAGAACGACGGCTTCGAGCCGCGTGTTTCCTTTCCTGCCCGCCAGGAAATCCAGGCAATTGCGCAGCTCGACGGCGTTGCCGGCGCTGTCGGCGAGCGGCTCGTTCATGTCGGTGATCAGCGCCGAGGTTTTCACGCCTGCGCCATTCGCCACTTCGACCAACGAACGCGCCAGGTCCTCCGCCTGATCGCGCTCAGCCATGAAAGCGCCGTTGCCGACCTTGACATCGAGCACCAGCGTCTGAAGGCCGGCGGCGAGTTTCTTGGAGAGGATGGAGGCGGTGATCAAGGGAATGGAATCGACGGTGGCGGTCACATCGCGCACGGCATAGAGCCTGCCGTCGGCAGGCGCCAAGGCGCCGGTCTGGCCGATGATGGCGCACCCCGCCTCTTTCACCACCCGGCGGAACAGATCCGCATCCGGGGTAATCGTATAGCCTGGAATGGATTCGAGCTTATCCAGCGTGCCGCCCGTATGGCCGAGGCCGCGTCCCGAAATCATCGGAACAGCGAGGCCGCAGGCTGCGGCGATCGGCGCCAGCATCAGCGAAACATTGTCGCCGACGCCTCCAGTCGAATGTTTGTCGGCGACCGGGCGATCGATGTCGGCCCATTCCAGCCTGTCGCCGGAATTGGCCATGGCCAGCGTCAAGGCCACCGTTTCGGCCCGCGACATGCCCTTGAACCAGACGGCCATGGCGAAGGCGCCGATCTGGCCTTCCGACAGTTGCCCGGCGGCAAGCGCGCCGATGAAGGAGCTGATATCGTTGGAAGCAAGCTCCTCGCCGTTGCGCTTGCGCCGAATGATCTCCTGCGGGATCATTTCAATAGCTCGATGCCGCAGCGGATACCGACTGCGCCCCACCGAGAACCGCCAGAATATCGTCGAGGAGGCCGGAGGCGCCGAAACGGAAGGTCGACGGCATCGCCCAGTCAGGCGTCATGATGGTCTCGGCGAGGCTCAGATAAAGCGCCGCATCGGCGACCGAGCCGATGCCGCCGGCCGGCTTGAAGCCGACCTTGCGGCCGCTCTCGCGAATGGCGCGGATCATGATGTCGGCGGCTTCGAGCGTCGCGTTGACGGCGACCTTGCCGGTGGAAGTCTTGATGAAATCGGCGCCGGCTTCGATGGCGAGTTCGGAGGCGCGGCGGATTAATGCCGCATCCTTCAACTCACCGGTCTCGATGATGACCTTGAGGAGAACCGGACCGGCGCATTCGGCACGAACGGCCCTGACCATGTCGGTCACCGCCTTCTCATTGCCTGCTATGAACTTGCGGTAGGGAATGACCAGATCGATCTCGTCGGCACCATCGGCAATCGCTTCACGCGTTTCGGCGGCGACATCGGCCACTTCCATATCGCCGGAAGGGAAGTTGACGACGGTCGCGATCCGCACCGCATGGCCCGTGCCGAGAATATTGCGGGCATGGGCGACGAAACGCGGCCAGATGCAGATCGCGGCGCTGTTGCCATAGGGCGTCTGCGCGCGGGCGCAGAGCACGTCGATCTGGGCTTCGGTGCAATCGTCCTTCAGATTGGTAAGATCGAGAAGGGAAAGGGCGACGGCTGCCGTCTCCCGGATGGAATGGCTATTCATTTTCGCTTCCTCTAGAGTATGAGGCCGAAAAGTGTGGGCGGTTTTCGGACGACATCATGCTCTCACTCTTGAATGTAGAACAGGATTCAGATTTTAGGCCGACCCGGTCTAAAATCATCCTGTACTGGCCGCAAGCATGTCGTTCAGTATGGCGGCGAGACGGGCGCCGCCGATGGGCGCCATGTCCTTGGTTTCTTCGTGGCTGAGCTCATTGCCAGTCATGCCTGCCCCATAGTTGGTGATAACGGAGGCGGCCGCAACCCTCAGGCCCAGCATTCTTGCGATGATGACCTCGGGCACCGTCGACATGCCGACGGCATCGGCGCCAAGAATGCGCGCCATGCGGATTTCGGCCGGCGTTTCGAAGCTCGGACCGGAGAACCACATGTAGACACCCTGCGCCAGCTCTATCTTGAGCTTTGCCGCAGCCTTCTGCATCGCGGCGGCCAGACCGGCATCATAAGCATTGGTCATGCCGACGAAGCGATGATCGCTTTCCTCGCCGATCAGCGGGTTCATGCCGGAATAGTTGATGTGATCGGTGATCTGCATCACCGAACCGGGCGGCATGTCCTCGCGCAGCGACCCTGCCGAATTGGTCAGGATCAGCGCCTCGACGCCGAGCGCCTTTAAGACCTCGATCGGCAGCCGCATGGCATTGGCGTCGCCCTTCTCATAGTAGTGGACGCGGCCGGAGAGCATGACCACAGGCACGCCGCCGAGGCGGCCGGCGACGACTTCGCCGGCGTGGCCCGACACGGCGCTGACGGGAAAGCCCGGCAGGTCGCGATAGGGAATACGCACGGCGCCTTCCAGCTGCCCAACGAGGGTACCGAGGCCAGAGCCGAGCACGATGCCGTGGCGCGGCTTGATGGTGCCGAGCAATGCGGCAAGCAGATCGACCGTCGCCCTCATCCGAGTTCGGTCTCGAAGCTGAAGGGAAGGAGCTCTTCCATCGTCATGGTTTTCTGCACGCCCGCCTCATCGCAGAGATAGATCCTGGTATCCTTGGAGGCGAATTCGGAGATCTTCTGCCGACAGCCACCGCAAGGCGGGCAGAGCGGCAGTTTCTCGGCGATGACGGCCATTTCGACGATCTGTTTGGCGCCGCCCATGATCATGGCGCTGATTGCCGTCGGCTCGGCGCACCACCCTTGCGGAAAGGAGAGGTTTTCGATGTTGGCGCCGGTATAGACCTTCCCGTTCTCGGCGCGGATCGCCGCGCCGACGGGAAACTTCGAATAGGGCGCATGGGCAAAGGCCATCGCCCCGCGGGCGGCTTCGAACAGGTCGTGGGACATAATCAACGCTCCTTCGTGTAAGGCACGCCGCCGGCCTTCGGCGGGATTGCGACGCCGATGAAGCCGGCAAGCAGGACGCAGGTCAGGATATAGGGCAGCGCCTGGAAGACCTGGACCGGCACCTCGCCGATCAGCGGCACCTGCTTGCCCTGCATGAAGTTCGCCAGCGCATCGAGGAAGCCGAAGAGCAGGCAGGCGAACATGACCGGCACCGGCTTCCACTTGGCGAAGACCAGAGCGGCGAGCGCGATATAGCCCTTGCCGGCCGACATGTCCTTGATGAAGGCGGCGGACTGGGCGATCGCGAGATAAGTGCCGGAAAAGCCGCAGAGGATGCCGGCGCACATGACGGCGCGGTAGCGCAGCCAGGTGACCGAGATACCTGCTGTATCGACCGCGCCCGGGTTTTCGCCGACGGCGCGCATCCTGAGGCCGAAGCGTGTGCGGTAAAGCACCCACCAGGAAAAGGGCACGGCGAGGAAAGCGAGATAGGTAAGGATATTGTTGCCCGATATGACGTTGGCGTAGAGCGGGCCGACGAGCGGGATGTCACGCAGGGCATCGGCGCCCGGCAGGATGATCGGCGCGAAGCGCGCATCCGGCGGCAGCTGCGGCGTGCGCCCGCCCTGACCGAACCAGGCCTGGCCGAGCACGATGGTGATGCCGGCGATGAAGAAGTTGATGGCGACACCCGACACGATCTGGTTGCCGCGGTTGGTGATCGAGGCAAAGCCATGCACCAGGCTGAGGGCCACCGAGCAGACGATGCCGGCGCCGAGACCAAGCCAGGCCGAGCCGGTGAGATAGGCCACGCAGGCGGCGGCGAAGGCCGAGCCCAGCATCTTGCCCTCGAGACCGATATCGAAGATGCCCGCACGCTCGGAAAACAGGCCTGCGAGCGCTGTAAAGATCAGCGGGATGGAGAGCCGTACCGTCGAACTCAGGACATTGATGAAGATGTCATAATAATCCATCATCCGCTCCTCAGGCTCGCTTGAACTGTTGATAGACGCGCACCATCGCCGGCCGAAACATATATTCCAGCGCGCCGGCAAACAGGATCACCAAGCCCTGGATGACGAGGATCATCTCGCGCGTGATGTTCGGCATTTCGAAGGAGATCCAGTCGCCGCCCTGATAAAGGACGCCGAAGAGGATTGCGGCGAAGATGATGCCGAGCGGATGATTGCGGCCCATCAGCGATACAGCGATACCGACGAAGCCGGCGCCGCCGACGAACTCCACCTGCAGACGGGCGGAAGAGCCCATGACCGGGTTCAGCGCCATCATGCCGGCAAGCGCGCCGGACAGCAGCATGGCGATGATGACGATCCGCGAATAGGGAATGCCGGCATAGGCTGCCGCCGTCGAACTGACGCCCAGCGTACGCATTTCGAAGCCGAGCTTGGTGCGCCAGATCAGGATCCAGACGAACCAGGCGGCGAAAAGCGCGATGATGAAGGAGACATTGAACGGCGCGGCACCCAGCTTGCTGCCAAAGATGCTCATGACCCAGCCAAGCTTCGGAAGCTGTCCGCCCTCGAGGAAGGTGCGGGTTTCCGGCGCCATCTTGCCCGGCACGATCAGCACGTGCACCAGCAGGTACACCATGAGAGCGGCGGCGATGTAGTTGAACATGATCGTCGTGATGACGATATGGCTGCCGCGCTTGGCCTGAAGGAACGCGGGAATGAAGGCCCAGGCTGCACCAAAGAGACCAGCGCCTATGACGGCGATCGGCATCGTCACATACCACGGCACATAGCGATCGAGCGCCAGCGCCACGAGCGCGCAGCCGAGGCCGCCAATATAGGCCTGACCTTCCGAGCCGATGTTGAAAAGGCCGGCATGGATGGCAACCGCGACGGAAAGGCCGGTGAAGATGAAACTCGTCGCGTAATAGAGCGTGAATCCTATGCCTTCGCCGCTGCCGAACGCGCCTTCGAGCAGCAGCGACAGCGCATCGAGCGGGCTCTCGCCGATCAGCCAGACGACGAAACCGGAGATCAGGAAAGCGACGAGGAGGTTCAGGAGCGGGATCAGGCCGTAACTGATCCAGTTGGGCAATGGAACTGATGCAGTGCTCATAAAATCCTCACGCGGCAATGCCGGCCATCATCAGGCCGAGGGTCTGTTCACCGGCATCGGGCGTCTTCTCGCCGACGACATGGCCGGCGAACATGACCAGGATACGGTCTGAAAGGGCGCGGATCTCATCGAGTTCGACGGAGACGAGCAGGATCGCCTTGCCCGCATCGCGCATCTCGATTATCCGGCGGTGAATGAATTCGATGGCGCCGATATCGACGCCGCGGGTCGGCTGGCCGATGATCAGCATCTTCGGGTCGCGTTCGATCTCGCGGGCGACGACGATCTTCTGCTGGTTGCCGCCGGAGAAATTCGCCGTCTTCAGCCGCGGGTTCGGCGGGCGGATGTCGTATTTCTTGATCTTTTCCATCGCATCCCTGCGGATCGCTTCGAGATCGAGCAGCGGACCTTTGCTGTAACCCGGGCGGCGATGATAGCCGAGCACGGAATTTTCGTATTCCTCGAACTTCAGCACCAGCCCCATATGATGGCGGTCTTCGGGAATATGGGCGAGGCCGAGTTCGCGCAGACGGGCAGGGTCGGCCTTGTCGATCGTCTGACCGTCGAGAAGGATTTCTCCGGAGATGGGCTTGCGGATGCCGGCAATCGCCTCCAGCAATTCCGACTGGCCGTTGCCGGCGACACCGGCGATGCCAACGATCTCGCCGGCCCTCACGTCGAAGGAGACATTGTCGACCATGGTGACGCCGCGATTGTCCTTGACGGTGAGGTTGCGAACCGTGAGCACCGGAGCGCCGGGGTTTGCCTCACCCTTCTGAACGCGCAGCAGCACGCGGCGGCCGACCATCAACTCGGCGAGTTCCTCCACCGTCGTTTCCGCCGTCTTGCGGGTCGCGACCATCTCGCCGCGGCGCATGACGGACACCGTATCGGTGATCGCCATGATCTCGCGCAGCTTATGGGTGATGAGGATGATCGTCTTGCCCTGGTGGCGCAGCACCTTGAGGATGCGGAAAAGATGGTCGGCCTCCGCCGGCGTCAGCACGCCGGTGGGCTCGTCGAGGATCAGGATCTCGGCGCCGCGATACATGGCTTTCAGGATTTCGACGCGCTGCTGCAGGCCGACCGGAAGCTCTTCGATGAGCGCATCTGGATCGACTTCCAGCCCATATTCCGTTTCCAGCCGCTTCAGCTCGGCGCGGGCCGAAGCGACGCCTCTCGCCAGCAGCATGCCGCCTTCGGCGCCGAGCATGATGTTCTCCAGCACCGTGAAATTGTCGACCAGCATGAAATGCTGGTGCACCATGCCGATCCCGGCGGCGATCGCCGCCTGGCTGTCGCGGATGGTGACCGGATTGCCGTTGACGCGGATCTCGCCGCTATCGGCGTGGTAAAAACCGTAGATGATCGACATCAGCGTCGATTTGCCGGCGCCGTTTTCACCGATGATGCCGTGGATCGTCCCCTTGGCAACGGTGAGGTTGATATCCTTGTTGGCGTGGACGGCACCGAATTTCTTATCGATGCCGACAAGCTCGATAGCGGGCTTATCTGTCACTGCAGGCTCCAAATAAGAAAAGGGCGTATGGCGAAAATCCCCTCCGCCATACGCCCGATCTCAATCGTCGATTACATCAGGGCACGGATCACTTCGGGCAAGCGTTGTCCGAGGTATAATCGTGAACCTTGACGGTTCCGGCAATGATGTCGGCCTTCGCCTTGTCGACGGCGGCCTGCATTTCCGGCGTGATCAGCGACTTGTTGTTGTCGTCGATCGCAGCACCGACACCATCTTCCTTGACGCCGAGCGCCTGGACGCCGCCGGTGAACTTGTCGTTCTTGGTGTCGGTATAGGCGTTGTAGACGGCGAGGTCGACGCGCTTGACCATCGAGGTCAGCACCGAGCCGGGATGCAGGTGGTTCTGGTTGGAGTCGACGCCGATCGACAGCTTCTTGTTGTCGGCGGCGGTTTGCAGAACGCCGAGACCAGTGGCGCCGGCTGCCGCGTAAATGACGTCGGCACCCTGGTCGATCTGGTTCTTGGTGAGCTCACCGCCGCGAACCGGGTCGTTCCAGGCCGCACCGGTGGTGCCGGTCATGTTCTGGAATACTTCGATATCGGCCTTTGCGGCGCGGGCGCCCTGCTCATAGCCGCATTCGAATTTGCGGATCAGCGGAATGTCCATGCCGCCGACGAAACCGACCTTGCCGGTCTTGGAGGCCATGCCGGCGAGAATGCCGACGAGATAGGAGCCCTCTTCTTCCTTGTAGACGACCGAACGGACGTTCGGCTTGTCGACGACGGAATCGACGATGATGAACTTGGTATCGGGGAATTCGGCTGCGACCTTCTCAATGGCCGAAGTCCAGGCGAAGGAAACGGCAACCACCGGATTGAAGCCGCGGCTTGCGAAGTTGCGGATGGCCTGTTCGCCCTGGGTGTCGCCCGTCGGCTCGAAATCGCGATAGGCAATGCCGGTCTCGGCCTTGAATTTCTCTGCGCCGTTATAGGCCGCTTCGTTGAAAGACTTATCGAACTTCCCGCCAGTGCCGTAAACCAGCGCCGGCTTGACATCGGCGGCCAGCGCCGTCGTCGACATGGCAGCCATGGCAAGGAGGGTGAGAAGGGATTTTTTCATGAGTTGCAGCCCTGTTGTTGCTATTTGTTAGGGGTCCTCCCGCAAGTCCTTTTCGGACATGTCTGCGGAACCACCGACCTCCCCCCGGAGGCCAGGCTGCGCGCATCCTTGCATGGCTCACGGAAAAATTCACCAGAAATTTTTCGGTTGGTAAAGATTTGCGGCGATTGCTGAAAATCAGTTCTTGGAGACCGATTTTTGGACGCCCCCGCTCACCTGAATGCGGATTTTCTAGCCAATCCGGCCATCGACGTCGAGAGGAAGGAAGGGCGGCAATCCTTCGAATTTCTCAGCGGATCGTGCCGGCGAGACTTTCCTTCTATGCGATGAAGCGACCGGAAATCTGCGGCTTCTTGTAGCCGACCATCCAGAGAAGCAGCGCGATCACCAGGAAGACGGCAAAGGCCGGCTGGAGCATCAGCCACTGGAAAATGAAAGCATAGAAACGCGGGTGGACGTAGTAGGAAAGAGACGATTGCAGCGAGGTCAGCGTCGTCGGGCTCACATCCTGCCAGGCATCGGAGATCGGAGTCATCACCACGGCCGAGGCCGCAACCGACTGTATCGAATCGATGGTCCCGGCAATAACGGCTGCCGCAAGCGCGACAAGACTCGCCAGACGCAACAGGAAACGCATCAATCCCTCCGACGCTTCGATATGCCAGACAATTCCGGCCAGCCCGCGCCATTCTCCACCTTGAGAATTACATAGTCGTCGATGAGATGAAGTACAATGGGATGGGCGCAGGCGAGTTTTATCGGAAGAAGTCAAAAAACTGTTAGATTTGGGTTGATCGGCAAAAATTCATCGGTATATATCGCGCCGTTCCGACGATTTGCTCCTATCCGGGCGCGAACGCCAAAGGACAGGTGGCCGAGTGGTTTAAGGCGCACGCCTGGAACGCGTGTGTACGTGAAAGCGTACCGAGGGTTCGAATCCCTCCCTGTCCGCCATTTTCCGCATCCGCGTTTTGATCTTCCAATAGATTGAATTTTAAGCCTGACCTGGCTGGTCCAATCTTCGTGTCCATGGCGAATACGGATAATGAGCCAGCGCGGAAACGAAGGCCCGATCCCCCATCGAGAAAAGCGCCAGGACTCATCAGAAAGATTCCTGAATTTTTACCACGCTGCTTCACCGCGTCTTTGCACGTTTGGGTTTAACGTCTGCAAAACTAAAAACAGAGGTAAAACAGGTGGAAGAACTCTCGGTCAAATCGAAGATCATCAAATCCGTCTATTTCAGCCAGGCAGACGGGCGGCTCAGGATTTGTTTCAAGAATGGCGAAGAGCGCCTGTTTGAAGGCGTTCCGTCCGCGGAAGCCCATGCGATGACGGCGGCGCCGTCTCCTGGGCATTATTACCTCGACAAGATCAGGACGCGCTTTCGCAGACTGGCTGCCTAGGTCGGAAAGGGATGCCAGCCCACGCCGGGATGGTTCGGTTTGGGACGAGGCCGGTGGATATTAACCCTTGGTTAACGCTCCCACCCATCGCAGTTGGATCGACCCGAGCGGAAAGCGGCAAGTTGTCGACGCTGCCGGCTTTGAGAGATTCGGACAGCCGGGAGGCCCGGTGGGCGGACCCCAGCCAGGAAACCGGGCCTCCCCGTCACGCTCCCTCCGTCACACTGAGTCGACCTCAGACTGGGCCGCCATCCTCCCAAAATAGCGAATTGGGGCTAATCCTGTGAAAAACCGGAATGGCGATATCCGGACTCGACAATGCTTCATTAGCATGATTGCATAAACCCATCGAATGGAGGGTCGGGGTGATGATGTTCGAGAATCTGCTTGAGATGCAGGAGCGCGGCGTGCGCGACCGTGCACTTGGCCGTACCTTGGCCGACAATCCGATGTCGAAGCCGGATGTGCTGCCGATCACCGATCTGCAGGAATGGTATTCGATGTTCGACGCCTGGCGCTTCGGCTGGTCGATCGAGGATGCGATGGCGGGGCATATCGATATGCCCCGGGACGGCCGCGCCGCGCCGCGCGCCTATACCAGGACGGTCTGATCGACCCTATCCTCGGCGCCGAAGAATTTCAGGTAACGCTCGACCTCCGCCGGCTCGCCGGTTGCCTTCTGCGGGTTGTCCGAGAGTTTTACCGCCGGATGGCCGTTGGCGTCACTGACCTTGCAGACGACGGAGATCGGGTTGAGGCCCGATATTTCGGTTGGCGCGCAGCCGGCAAAATCATTCGTCAGATTGGTGCCCCAGCCGAAGCTCATGCGCACACGTCCTTCGAAATGTCGGTAGGTATCGATGATGGCGTCGACATCGAGGCCGTCGGAAAAAATCAAGAGTTTCTGGCGCGGATCGCGGCCCATCTTCTTCCACCAGTCGATGATCTTTTCGCCGCCTTCGATCGGAGGTGCGCTGTCCGGGCGGAAGCCGGTCCAGTCGGCGACCCATTCCGGCGCGTCGCGCAGGAAGGCCGCAGTGCCGAAAGCATCCGGCAGGACGATCAGAAGATTGCCGCCATAGAGCTTGTTCCAGTCGCGCAGGATCTTGTAGGGCGCGTTGCGCAGCTGCTCGTCGGTTTCCGCCAGCGCTGCGGCCACCATCGGCAGTTCATGGGCATTGGTGCCGACCGCTTCGAGATCGGAATCCATCGCCAGCAATACGTTGCTGGTGCCGGAAAAGGCCGGGCCGATGCCTTCCTTCAGCGCCTCGACGCACCAGCGCTGCCAGAGGAAGCTGTGGCGGCGGCGGGTGCCGAAATCGGAGATGCGCAAGCCTGGAAGCTCCTTCAGCCGCTCGACCTTCGACCACATCTTCGCCTTGGCGCGGGCATAGAGCACATCGAGGGTGAAGGGGCCGAGCGCCTTCATCGCCGAGCGCGAACGCAGCTCGTTGACGATGGCAAGTGCCGGAATCTCCCACATGGTGGTTTCTTTCCACGACCCGTGGAAATCCAGGACATATTGCCCATCCTTCTTCGACAGCTCGTATTCGGGGAGCTGGAAGTTGGAAAGCCAGGCCAGGAATTCCGGCTCGAAGATCTGCGCGCGGCCATAGAAGCTGTTACCCGCAAGCCAGATCATCTCCTTCTTGGAGAGCCTCAATGTGCGGGCATGATCGAGCTGTTCGCGCAATTCGCCCTCGTCGATCTCCTCGGCGAGATGCACGCGCTTGGTACGGTTGATCAGCGTGAAGGAGGCGTTCACATCGGGATAGAGCTTCCAGATCATCTGCAGCATTAGGAGCTTGTAGAAATCGGTATCGATCAGGCTGCGGATGATCGGGTCGAGTTTCCAAGCGTGATTGTAGACGCGTCTCGCGATATCAGTCTTGGCCATGAGATTCCTGCCCCTGTCCACTCCGGTCAGGTGCTGCCAAGTTCCGAGGTGCTGCTAAGCTCCGGCCGGGCGCACGAAACCGGCTCGTGCGCCTTCTTATCGAAAAATCGGCAGAGAAAGTCCAGACAAAACAATAAACATCCCGCCGCGGCATGGCGGCGGGATGCAGGAGATTAACTGGCAAAGCTTTACTGGGCCGGCGCGACCGGCTGGGCTGGTGCAGGCGCGACATTCGGCGCGGCCGGCGTGGTGTTCGGCGTTTCGGTCGGAATCGCATCGCCATTCTGCAGCGTCGGCGCGGGTGCTGCGCTTGGCTGCTGCGATTGAAGCTGCTGACCGGGCTGTTGCGGCGCCACTTCCTCCGCCTCGCGATTGCCCCAGATTTCCACTGGAATCCAGACCACGAAAGCAAGCACCAGGGCGGCGAGCAGCACCATCAGGATGCGATATCCCATGCGCCCCTGCCTTGCCTTCACCGGTGGGATCTGTTCTTCCCGGTGAAGCTTGCCATCGGACTTTTCCCAGCGTGTTTCCGTCTGATGCGCCATCATCGTTTCCTTCCGCTGTCTTGAGGGCCGATCGGCCATAAAGAACTCTGCAGGGAAACGGGCTGATGTCTCGAAGGTTCCGGGCTCTCAGTAGCCGACGGCGCGGTCGACGACGAATTGCAGCGGCTCGCCGCGCTCGAAGCAGGCGATCTGCGCCTCGACATGACGGAAGAGTGCGTTTTCTTCCGAGACGGCCGCATCATGCGGCGTGATGAAGACGTTCTCCAGGTCCCATAACGGGCTGCCGGAAGCCAGCGGCTCCACTTCGAAGACATCGAGGGAAGCGCCGCCGAGGGTACCATCAGCTATTGCGGAAACGATATCGGCCTCCACCTGGCTCTTGCCGCGGCCGGCATTGATGAAGACCGGCTTTCCAAGCGCCCCATCGCGGCGGAGCTTTTTAAAGAGCCCGCTATTATAAAATCCTGTTGTCTCAGGCGTCAGCGGCAGAAGGCCGACGAGAATGTCCGTCCTCGCGAGGAAGCGGTCCAGCGCGCGCGCATCGAAGGTTTCGACGCCGTCGATCTCCCTGCGGGTGCGCGACCAGCCGATGACATCGAAACCCATCACCTTGAGCTTGGCGACCGCATCCTGGCCGAGAATGCCAAGGCCCATCACGCCGACCGTGACCTCGGCCGCCTCCGGCGCAATCAGCTTGGCCCATTGGCGCTGCCGCTGGCTGATATCATGGGCGTATTGGCCACGCAGATGCATTAGGCACTGCATGACCACCCATTCGCTCATGCGGGTCGTCAGGCTGCGATCGACGAAACGGACAATCGGGATATCGGGCAGGCCGTCCATGCCGATGATATGGTCGACGCCGGCGCCGCCCGAGAAGATTGCCTTGAGGTTCGGCGCTCGCTGGAAGAGGTCGGCATCCGGTTTCCAGAGAAGGGCGTATTCAATCTCGCTTAGATCACGCCCGCGATTGGCGGGCTCGGCGAGATTGATGCTGCCGCGATCGGCAAAGGCCGTCTTCAGGACGCGGGCGACGCCTTCGGGATTGAACTTGATATCGACGAGAACGGGAGGACGTGCGGACATAATCTTCTTTACTGCTGCACGGCGGGCGTCGGCACCGCCTCGATGTTGAAAGCGGCGGCCATCAGCGCCTTGGTGTAATCGGCCTTCGGCGCGCGGAAGATTTCCGATGACGGCCCCTGCTCGACCACCTTGCCGAAACGCATGACGATGACGTCGTTGGCGAGCGCCTTCACCACCTTCAGGTCGTGGCTGATGAAGAGATAGGCGAGGTCATGCTTCTTCTGCAGGTCGCGCAGGAGATCGACCACCTGGGCCTGCACGCTCATGTCGAGGGCGGATGTGGGCTCGTCGAGCATGACGAAGCGCGGCTTCAGCACCATGGCGCGGGCAATGGCGATGCGCTGGCGCTGGCCGCCGGAGAATTCATGCGGATAACGCCAGCGGGTCAGGGGATCGAGCCCCACCTCCTCCAGCGCCCAGCAGACGCGCTGGTCGCGCTCTTCGGCGCTCAAGGCGCGCTCATGCACCTTCAGCCCTTCGGCAATGATATCGCCGACCGACATGCGGGGGCTGAGCGAGCCGTAGGGATCCTGGAAGACGATCTGCAGCTGATTGCGCAGCGGCCGCATCTCGCTGAACGAATAGCCGGCTATATCCTTGCCGACGAAAGCGATCCGCCCTTTCGAGGAGATCAGCCGGGTGAGCGCGAGACCGAGCGTGGTCTTGCCGGAACCGGATTCGCCGACGACGCCCAGCGTCTGCCCGGCGCGCAGCGAAAGATCGATGCCGTCCACCGCCTTCACATGATCGACGACCCGGCGCATCAGGCCTGCCTTGATCGGGAACCAGACGCGGATATCGGAGCCTTCCATCACCACCGGCTTCGACGGATCGGCAAGCGGCGGCTCGCCGCGCGGCTCGGAGGCGAGAAGGTGGCGTGTATAGTCGTGCTTTGGATTGGTGAAGACCTCCTCCACCGTGCCGGCCTCGACGATCTTGCCCTTGGTCATGACGCAGACGCGGTCGGCGAATTTGCGCACGATGCCGAGATCGTGGGTGATGAACAGCAGCGACATGCCATGCGCCGTCTTCAATTGCCGCAGCAATTCGAGGATCTGCGCCTGCACGGTGACGTCGAGCGCCGTTGTCGGCTCGTCGGCGATCAGCAGTTCCGGCCGATTGGCGAGCGCCATGGCGATCATGACACGCTGGCGCTGGCCGCCGGAGAGTTCGTGGGGATAGGCCTTCAACCGCTTCTCCGGCTCGCGGATGCCCACCTGGTTCAACAATTCCAGCACGCGCTCACGCGCCGGCTGGCCGGTTAGACCCTGATGCAAAGCGAGGATCTCACCAATCTGCTTCTCGATCGTGTGAAGCGGATTGAGCGAGGTCATCGGCTCCTGGAAGATCATGGTGATGTCGTTGCCGCGCACCTCCCGCAACACTCGCTCCGACGCCTTCAGCAGATCCTTGCCCTTGAACAGGATTTCGCCGGAGGGATGGCTTGCAGAGGGATACGGCAGGAGCCGCAGGATCGAATTGGCAGAGACGGATTTGCCCGAACCGGATTCGCCGACGAGCGCCACGACCTCGCCCTTGGCGATGTCGAAGGAGATGCGATCGACGGCGAGCGAGGTCTCGCCGCCCTGGTGAAAGGCAACCGAGAGATCGCGGACGGAAAGCAGCGGTTCTGTCATCTCACTCATTGAAACGTCTTCCTCGGATCGAAGGCGTCGCGCACGGCTTCGCCGATGAAGATCAGCAGGGAGAGCATGATCGACATGGTGAAGAAGGCCGTCAGCCCCAGCCAGGGCGCCTGCAGGTTGGTCTTGCCCTGGGCGATCATCTCGCCGAGCGAGGGGGAGCCCGGCGGCATGCCGAAGCCCAGGAAATCGAGCGAGGTCAGGGTCGTGATCGAGCCGGAGAGAATGAAGGGCAGGAAGGTCAGCGTGGCCACCATGGCATTCGGCAAGAGGTGACGCCACATGATGGTGCGGTTGTTGACACCGAGCGCGCGGGCGGCGCGGACATATTCGAAATTGCGCGCGCGCAGGAATTCGGCGCGCACGACGCCGACGAAGCCAACCCAGGAAAAGAGCAGCATGATGCCGAGCAGCACGAAGAAGCCGGGCGGCAGGATGGCGGCGATGATCAGCAGGATGTAGAGCACCGGCATCGATGACCAGATTTCGATGAAACGCTGCAGCAACAGATCGGTCCAGCCGCCGAAATAGCCCTGCACCGCGCCCGCCGTGACGCCGATGATCGCCGAGCAGATGGTGAGCGCCAGGCCGAAGAGCACCGATATTCGGAAACCATAGATGACGCGCGCCAGCACGTCGCGGGCCTGATCGTCGGTGCCGAGCCAGTTGAGATTGCCGAGGGTGCAGGCGGGATCGTTCACGCCTTGGGGATAACCGGCGCAGCGCTCTTCCTTGGACATCAGCCAGAAGGGGGCAGTCGGCGCCGAATGCGGGATGTTTGAATTGACCGAGCGGTAGGAATAGCGGATCGGCGGCCAGATCATCCAGCCATTGGCGTTGATTTCGTCCGCGATCACCGAGGAGCGGTAATCGGTTTCCGCCAGGAAGCCGCCGAACTTCTCCTCGGGATAATCGACCAGCACCGGAAACAGGATCTCTCCCTTGTAGGAAGCGATGATCGGCCGATCGTTGGCGAGGAATTCGGCAAACAGGCTGAGCCCGAACAGCAGCAGGAACAGCCACAGCGACCAGTAGCCGCGGCCGTTCGCCCGGAAATTCTTCCAGCGGCGAATGTTGGTCGGCGAGAGCAGTCCCTTGCGCGGCGGCTTGACCGGGGTTGCGACGGCGGGATTTGCGGCGGCGTCCATCAGACATCCCTCCGCTCGAAATCGATGCGCGGATCGATCCAGGTGTAGATCAGATCCGAAACCAGGCTAACGAAAAGGCCGAGCAGCGAGAAGATGTAGAGTGTGGCGAAGACGATCGGATAATCCCGGTTGACCACCGAGAGATAGCCGAGGCGCCCGAGGCCATCCAGCGAGAAGATGTTTTCGATGAGCAGCGAGCCGGTGAAGAAGGCGGAGATGAAGGCGCCGGGAAAGCCTGCGATGATGATCAGCATGGCATTGCGGAAGACATGGCCGTAGAGCACCTGCCGTTCGTTCAGGCCCTTGGCGCGGGCGGTGACGACATATTGCTTCTTGATCTCCTCGATGAAGGAATTCTTGGTGAGCAACGTCGTGGTGGCGAAGGCGGCGAGAGAAAGCGAAATCAGCGGCAAGGCGAGATGCCAGAAATAGTCGAGCGGCTTCTGCCACCAGGCGAGCTGGTCGAAATTGTCGGAGACGAGACCCCGCAGCGGAAACCAGTCGTAGAAGGAACCGCCGGCGAAAAGCACGATCAGCAGAATGCCGAAGAGGAAGCTCGGCACGGCGTAACCGATGATGATGACGCCCGAGGTCCAGACATCGAAAGTCGATCCGTCCTTGACCGCCTTGCGGATGCCGAGCGGGATGGAGATGGCATAGGAGAAGATCAGGATCCAGATGCCGAGCGAGATCGACACCGGCAGCTTCTCCTTGATCAAGTCGAGCACGGAGGTGTTGCGGAAGAAGCTCTCGCCGAAATCAAAGCGGATGTAATTCCACATCATCTCGCCGAAACGCGTCAGCGGCGGCTTGTCGAAGCCGAACTGTTTTTCCAGCTTGGCGATCAGTTCCGGATCGAGCCCCTGGGCACCGCGATATTTGGAGCCTTCGTCTCCGCCGCTATCACCCAAGAGGTCGCCGCCGCCTGACAGGCGCTGGTCGGCGCCATCGGCCTGGCCGGTCAACTGGGCGATCACCTGCTCGACGGGGCCACCCGGCGCAAATTGAATGACGATGAAGGAAATCGCCATGATGCCGACGATGGTCGGGATCATCAGAAGCAGGCGGCGAATGACATAGGCGCCCATCAGCCTTCAGCCTCCGGAAATGTTCTTCTTGTCTGCCTGCCGTCCAATCTGATGCCGCTCAATCCGCCAGCCTTCCCTTGCCGGCTTTGCCGGCTTGTCGTGATTCGCTTGTGCCATTTGGAGCCGAGGGGCCCTGCAATGCAAGCCCGCTCATTTTGCCGAAGCTGACCACCAGGCATCGGGGAAGCCGAGGCTGTAGGCCGGGAATTCGGCCGGATGGGTGATCGTGTTCCAATAGGCCAGGTTATAATTGCCGCGATAGAACAGCGGAACGACGTAGTGGTTGGCAAGCAGGACCCTGTCCATCGCCTTGATCGCCGCAACCTGTTCATCGCGGTTCGGCGCGAAAATGATCATGCGGATGAGTTCGTCGACGGCCGGATTGGCGATGCCGGCATAATTCTGGGAGCCTTGCTGGTTGACCGAGCCGGATCCCCAATAATCGGCCTGCTCGTTGCCGGGGTTCATCGTCTGCGCCCAGACATTCCAGATCATGTCGTAGTCGAAGCTGCGTTCGCGATTGACAGCTTGCGATGCATCGACCGTCCGCACCCGCGCATCTATGCCGATTTTCCGGAGATTGTTGGCATAGGGCACGGCCCAGCGCTCCAGTATCGGGCTCGACAACAGGATCTCGAAGCTCATCGGCTGGCCGGTCTTGGTGTTGACCATGCGATTGCCCTTCAGCTCCCATCCCGCTTCCTTCAGAAGCGCAATCGCCTTGCGCAGGTTGTCGCGGCTTTTCTGCGGATCGCCCCCGACGGGGTTGGTGTAGGGCGTCGTGAAGACCTCGGGCGGAACCTTGTCCTTCATGCCCTGCAATATTTCCAGCTCACGCCCTTGCGGCAGGCCGGACGAGGCGAGTTCGGTGTTCCAGAAGTAACTGTCGATGCGCTTGTAGCTGTTGAAGGCAACCGTGCGGTTCAGCTCCTCGAAATCGAAACCGTAGTTCAATGCCTCACGGACGCGCTCGTCCTTGAAGAGGTCGCGCCGCATGTTGGGCACGAGAGCCTGCAGGATGCCGGTGGAGCGCAGCGGGTTTGCAACCTCTTCCTTCTTGACGCGCCCTTCCTTCACCGCGGGAAAATCATATCCCGTCGCCCAGCGGGAAGCCGTCGTCTCCTGCCAATAGTCGCTGTTGCCGGCGCGAAAGGCTTCGAACTCGACATCGCGATCGCCGAAATAGGTGTAGATGACGTTGCGAAAATTGTTCTGGCCGACATTCACGTTGAGGTCCTTGCCCCAATAGTCGTCACGCAGCTCATAACGGATCGTCGAACCGGGCGAGAAGGATGCGATCTTATACGGTCCGGACCCCATCACAGGCTCGAGTGTCGTCTTCGAGATATCGCGCGGCTTGCCGTCCGGGCCTTGTCCTTCCCACCAATGTTTCGGCACGACCACCAGCTGGCCGAGAATATTGGGGAGCTCGCGATTGTTCTTCTCGTCGAAGGTGAAGGTGACGTCGCGATCACCGGTCTTTTCGGCCTTTACCACATGGCGATAATAGTTCGCGGTGACGGGATTGAGTTCCTTGGTCTTGTCCAGGCTGAAGATGACGTCCTCGGGCGTCACCGGCTGGCCATCCGCCCATTTCGCCTCCTTGCGCAGGCGAAAGGTCGCGCTCGATACGTCAGCGGGAAAGGACAGCCCCTCGGCAAGCAGGCCGTAGGAGACGAGGAGCTCGTCATCGGCTGATTTCATCAACGTGTCGTGGACGAGCGAAAGACCGACCGCCGTCTGGCCTTTGGCAAGCAGCGGGTTGAAGGTGTCGAAGGCGCCGCTCGCGGACAGGCGCAGGTCGCCGCCCTTCGGAGCGTTAGGATTGACGTAATCGAAATGCGCAAAGCCCGGCTTGTACTTCATCTCGCTGATGACAGAGCTTCCGATCTGAAACGGCTGATCCTCGGCCATAACAGTCACTGGCACCAGAGCACCGGCAAGCGACAGAACCAGACCGATCTTCGACCACAAAGCCGCCATTCATGCTTTCCCCTAATTATTGATAGATTCGACAATAAGGAAAATACTGGCGAAAAACAGGAGAGAGTTTGGTTTTTGCCAGGCTCGCGAAATTTTGACTTTCGCTCGTTTCAGCTCCACGAGATCAAGTGTCACGCGATCCGTCAGCGCTTGTTCCAGTCCACGCCCGCCAAAACATCGATTCACCAAAATCACTTTTCACGATAGATTCGAACGCAAATCACTTCTCAAGGGAACAGCATGGCATTCGGCTTCGCTCAGGCTTTCAGGACATTCGGCAAACTGGCGCTCGCCGGCACGATCGGCGCGAGCCTTGCCGCCGGCGACGTCGGCGCTCAACAGAAGAAGCCGAGCCCGGGCAGCGCCAAGGCTCTGTTCGGCGGCACTAGCCTGCCGACGCAGGGACCGGCGCAGCCGATCGGCTTCTACGCCAAGGGCTGCATGACCGGAGCCGTGGCGCTGCCGACCGACGGCCCGACCTGGCAGGCGATGCGGCTTTCGCGCAACCGCCGCTGGGGCAACCCTGCGATGATCGCGCTCCTGGAACGGTTTTCTCAGGATGCGGTCACGTATGCCGGCTGGCCGGGCATTCTCGTCGGCGACATCGCCCAGCCGCGCGGCGGGCCGATGCTCAACGGCCATTCCTCGCACCAGATCGGCCTCGATGCCGATATATGGTTCACGCCGATGCCGGGCCGCCGCCTGACGGCCGAGGAGCGTGAGAGCCTGCCTTTCACCACCATGCTGCAGAAGAACAAGTTCCTGACCGTCGATCCCAAGGTATGGACACAATCGCGGGCGCGGCTTTTGATGCTGGCGGCGAGCTATCCCCAGGTGGAGCGCATTTTCGTCAATCCTGCGATCAAGAAAAAGATGTGCGACACCTGGACGGGCGACCGCACCAACCTCGGCAAGCTCCGGCCGATATATGGCCATGACTCGCATTTTCACATCCGTATGAAGTGCCCGTCCGGCGCAGCCGGATGCACGCCGCAAGCTCCCGTCGCCGCGGGAGACGGCTGCGACAAGTCGCTCGCCTATTGGTTTACGCCGGCCCCCTGGGCGCCGCCCAAGCCGCCGAAGCCCGGCGCCAAGCCGCCGAAGCCGCCGCGCGAGATGATGGTCTCCGATCTGCCAAAGGCCTGCGGCGCCGTGCTCGATTCCGCTTCCGTCGCCTCGGTCCAGGCCGCCACCTACGGCGGATCTTCCGCCGCGAGCGCGCTCACCGCCGCTCCGGCCGCGGACCCTGCCGCCGATGCCGAGGGGATGCTGCCGGATGTCGGCCCGTTTCCGAACGACAAGCCGGTGATGCAGTGAGCGGCGCCGGCAGGCTGTCTTTCAAATCGCAAACTCTTGGTATAGAAGCGGTCAAATCGATTGAATTGTTCGGGCGGAGATTGGGTTCATGGCCGGCGGCAAATGCCTCGCTTTGATTGCGCATGACCAGAAGAAGGACGATATGGCGGATTTCGCCCGCGCCAACAGGGACGTCCTTTCCCGCTGGAAGATCGTCGCGACAGGCACGACCGGCGGGCGTGTGCTCGACGCCGCTCCCGATCTCGACGTCACCAGACTGAAAAGCGGGCCGCTCGGCGGCGACCAGCAGATCGGCGCGCTGATCTCGACCGGCGAGGTCAGCGGCCTAATCTTCTTTGTCGACCCGCTGACGCCGATGCCGCATGATGTCGACGTGAAGGCGCTGATGCGGCTGGCGATCGTCTACGACATTCCGATGGCGCTCAACCACGCGACCGCTATAAAGCTCCTTCCCACACTCGAAGCCTGATCAGCACGGGACCGGCCATGCCAAAACCGAACAACAGTACCGCTCCGCTGCCCTTCCCGATCCTGATCGGCGATATCGGCGGCACCAATGCCCGCTTCTCCATCCTGTCCGATGCCTATGCCGAGCCGAGGCAGTTTCCGAACGTGCGCACGGCGGACTTCGCGACGATCGACGAAGCGATCCAGAAGGGTGTGCTCGACAAGACCGCTGTGCAGCCGCGTTCGGCGATCCTTGCCGTCGCCGGCCCGATCAACGACGACGAAATCCCGCTGACCAATTGCGACTGGGTGGTGCGGCCGACGACGATGATCGAGGGGCTCGGCATCGAGGACGTGCTCGTCGTCAACGATTTCGAGGCACAGGCGCTGGCGATCGCCGCCCTGTCGGATGAAAACCGCGAGCGCATCGGCAGCGCCACCGGCGACATGATCGCCTCGCGCGTCGTGCTCGGACCCGGCACCGGCCTCGGCGTCGGCGGGCTCGTGCATGCCCAGCACAGCTGGATCCCGGTTCCAGGCGAAGGCGGCCATATCGATCTCGGACCGCGCAGCAAGCGCGACTATGACATCTTCCCGCATATCGAGACGATCGAAGGCCGTGTTTCGGCCGAACAAATCCTTTGCGGGCGCGGCCTCGTCAATCTCTACAACGCAATTTGTATCGTCG
Source organism: Rhizobium sp. R634 (assembly GCF_002211305.1). Classification (GTDB taxonomy): domain Bacteria; phylum Pseudomonadota; class Alphaproteobacteria; order Rhizobiales; family Rhizobiaceae; genus Rhizobium. The sequence goes on from NZ_LOKW01000003.1 coordinate 132,082, forward strand.
ACGGCATTCAGCCGACGATGAAGGATCCGGCCGACATCACCTCGCATGCGCTTGCTGGCAGCGACAAGGCGGCGGTGGAGACGGTGTCGCTATTTGCCACCTATCTCGGCCGCGTGGCGGGCGATATGGCGATGGTGTTCATGGCGCGCGGCGGCGTCTACCTCTCCGGCGGCATCTCGCAGAAGATTCTCCCGGCGCTGAAGAAGCCGGAATTTCGCGCCGCCTTCGAGGACAAGGCGCCGCACAGCGCGCTGCTACGCATGATCCCGACCTATGTGGTGACGCATCCGCTGGCAGCGCTCGCCGGGCTTTCCTCCTATGCGCGGATGCCGGCCAATTTCGGCGTCTCGACGGAAGGCCGGCGCTGGCGGCGCTGACCAGCGCCCCCCTCCCGGGGCGCGGGGCGCTCTAGCCAAACCAGTCCCAACTCTTTATAGAGCCCGCGAAAGTGCACGCCGCATTTTACGGCGCGTTTGGCCTCGGACAGGAAGCTTAATATTTGGAAGCCGTGGAAAGCAGAAAGCAGAGCGTCAGCAGCGATACCGTCACCGGCATCCTGAAGCGCATCATCGCTGAAAACGGCCGCGACCATCTCTGGGGTTATGTCTTCGCGATCGCCTGCCTCGTGGTCGTGGCGCTTTCGACGGCATTCACCGCCTGGATCATGCGGGCAATCATCGACGAGGCCTTCGCCAACCGCCGCGCCGACGTCGTCTGGATCATCTGTCTTTCGATCTTCGTCGCCTTCGTGCTGCGCGGTTTTGCGAGCTACGGCCAGGCAGTGGCGCTCTCCAAGGTCGGCAACGATATCGTCGCACGATATCAGCGCCGCCTCTATTCGCATCTGATGACGCTTTCGGTCGGCTACTTCAGCGAGGCGCGCTCGGCTCACATCGCCGCGCAGGTGAGCCAGAACGTCACCGGCATCCGCGACGTGCTCAATCTGACGATCACCTCGACGGTGCGCGACCTCCTGACCTTTGTGTCGCTGATTGGCGTGATGGTCTTGCAGGACCCACTGCTCAGCCTCGCCGTCTTCATCATGGCCCCGCCGCTGCTTTACGCACTTCGCTATGTTTCCAAGCGGCTGCGCTCGGCGACCCGCGAGGCGGTGCATCTGAACAGCCACGTGCTGGGCGCGATGCAGGAGACGATCCAGGGCATTGCCATCGTCAAAGCCTTCACGATGGAAGAGGAGCTGGAAAGCAAGGTCAACAAGCTCATCAAGGCTGCCGAAAACCGGGCGAACCGGATTGCGCGGCTTTCCGAGCGCACCTCGCCGCTGACGGAGAGCTTCGCGGGCTTTGCCGTCGCCAGCGTGCTTGCCTATGCCGCCTATCGCTCGATCTATTACAACGTGCCGCCGGGCGCCTTCTTCTCCTTCGTGACGGCGCTGCTCCTTGCCTATGATCCGGCCCGCCGGCTTGCCCGCCTGCAGGTGCAGATGGAGCGGGCCGTCGTCAATGCCCGGATGATCTACGAGTTGCTCGACATGGAGCCGCGCCAGCGCGATCTGCCGGATGCGCGGCCGCTTGTTGTGACGCAGGCCCGCATCGAATTCCGCAACGTCTCCTTCGCCTATGGCAATGAGAGCGTGCTGAGCGGCGTCAGCTTCGTCGCCGAAGGCGGAGAAACCACAGCGCTCGTCGGCCCTTCAGGTGCGGGCAAATCCACCGTCATCAGCCTCATTCCGCGCTTTTACGATCCGCGCGAAGGCGAAATCCTGATCGACGGGCAGGATATTGCCCACATCACCAAGAAGTCGCTGCGCCAGCAGCTCGCCTATGTCTCGCAGCAGCCCTATCTGTTCGAGGGCACGATCCGCGACAATATCCGCTACGGCCGGCCGGAAGCGACGGATGCCGAGGTGGAAGAAGCGGCCCGGCTTGCCTATGCGCATGACTTCATCTCAGCCCAGCCGCAGGGCTACGATACGCCGGTCGGCGAAAACGGCGTGACGCTTTCGGGCGGCCAGCGCCAGCGCCTGTCGATCGCCCGCGCGCTCGTCCGCAACGCGCCGATCCTGCTGCTCGACGAAGCGACCTCGGCGCTCGACACCGAATCCGAAGCCGCCGTGCAGAAGGCGCTCGACGAGGCGATGACCGGACGCACCGTCGTCGTCATCGCCCACCGGCTTTCGACCGTGGTGCGCGCCGACAAGATCGTCGTCATGCAGCAGGGCCGGGTCGTGGAAGAGGGCAATCACGAGACGCTTGCGAAGGTCAGCGACGGTCTTTACGCTCGCCTCAACAATCTGCAGAGGCCCTCGGCCTCCGATTTAAACTGAGCTGATACGGATGACCGAGATGAGCGATGCTGCGATGAAACTGGTGGTGGTTGGCGCAGCAGGGCGCATGGGACAGACGCTGATCCGGCTCATCCATTCCATCGAGGGCGTGGTGCTGCACGCCGCCGTCGAGCGCGCCGGCTCGCCCTTCGTCGGCAAGGACGCCGGCGAAATCGCCGGCCTCGGCCCGAGCGGCGTCATCATCGGCGACGATCCGCTGCAAGCCTTCCTGCATGCCGAAGGCGTGTTCGATTTCACTTCGCCCGCTGCCACAGTGGAATTCTCCGGTCTCGCCGCACAGGCCCGCATCGTCCATGTCATCGGCACGACGGGTTGCTCTGAAGACGACGATGCCAGGATCGCCGCGGCGGCTCGCCATGCCCGCATCGTCAAGTCGGGCAATATGAGCCTTGGCGTCAACCTGTTGAGCGTGCTTGCCGAACAGGCCGCACGGGCGCTGGAGCCAGCCGACTGGGATATCGAGATCCTGGAAATGCATCATAAGCACAAGGTGGATGCACCTTCCGGCACCGCCCTTCTCCTCGGCGAAGCCGCGGCCAAGGGCCGCAATATCGATCTCGCCTCGAAATCGGTCAGGGTGCGCGACGGCCATACCGGAGCCCGCGAGGCCGGCACGATCGGCTTTGCGACGCTGCGCGGCGGCTCCGTCATCGGCGAACATTCCGTGCTTTTCGCCGGAGAAGGCGAAATCGTCACCCTGTCGCACAGTGCTGCCGACCGCTCGATCTTCGCGCGCGGCGCCATCAAGGCCGCACTCTGGGCGCGCGACAAGAAGCCGGGTCTCTATTCCATGCTCGACGTGCTCGGGCTTTCTTCCCAATAACGACATATCGGAGGCATATTCATGAGCGGTACCCTCGTCCTCGTTCGCCACGGCCAGAGCGACTGGAACCTGAAGAATCTCTTCACCGGCTGGAAGGACCCCGACCTGACGGAGCTCGGCATTCAGGAAGCCAATGCCGGCGGTGCCGCCCTTGCCGAATACGGGATCAAATTCGACGTCGCCTATACCTCGGCGCTGGTGCGCGCCCAGCACACGCTGAAGCTCATCCTCGACAAGGTCGGCCAGCCCGATCTCCAGACGATCCGCGACCAGGCGCTGAACGAGCGCGACTACGGCGATCTCTCCGGCCTCAACAAGGACGATGCGCGCGCCAAATGGGGCGAGGAACAGGTGCATGTCTGGCGCCGCTCCTATGACGTGCCGCCTCCGGGCGGTGAAAGCCTGCGCGACACCGGCGCCCGCGTCTGGCCCTATTACCTCACCGAAATCCTGCCGCGGGTGCTGCGTGGCGAAAAGGTGCTGGTCGCTGCCCACGGCAATTCGCTGCGTTCGCTGGTCATGGTGCTCGACAAGCTGACCAAGGAAGGCGTGCTCGCCCTCAACCTCGCGACCGGCGTGCCCATGGTCTACAAGCTGAAGGCCGATTCCACCGTGGCTTCCAAGGAAGTACTCGGCGACATGTCCGGCGCGCACTGAGGCCTGCTGAACGTGCCAGCCGGAGCGGCCGGCACGTCATTTCTCAATTTTCAATCGTGAACTGCACCCGATCGGCCGCGAAGCGGCTGATCGAATATTGCACCGGCACGCCGTCGAGGTCGGTATTCATCGCCTTGGCGATCAGCAGGATCGCACCGGGGGTGAGTTCCAGATCGGCGAGATCAGCCGTGCTCGCATGGGCGGCCGTCACCTCGGTGGTCGCGCGGACATAGTCCGACAGGCCGAGTTCGGCGAAAGCCTTGGTGATCGATTCGTGCTTGCGATAGGCCTCGCCGATCCCGGCGAAGCGGACGGCGGGAAACCAGCTCGTCGCCTTTGAGACCGGCCGCTTGTCGGCATGGCGCAATGTTTCCAGCCGGACAACCTGTTCCCCCGGCTTGAGGCCCAGCCAGCGGGCGACCTCGGCGCTGGCCTCCTCCGTCGCCCCATCAAGCAGAAGGCCGCGCGTCTCGCGCGCCTGATCGCCGATGCCTGACGTGAAGCGGGTGCGCCGGGTGATCGGGAAGTTCAGCCGCTCCTTGCGCTCGATCAGCGTGCCGCGACCTTGTACCGCGCGGACGATCCCCTCCTGCGCCAAGGCCGCGAGCGCACTGCGCACCGTATGCCTGTTGACGCCGAATTGCAGCGCCAACACCGTTTCCGGCGGCACCATTCCCGTCTCGTCATAGGCTCCCGTGCCGATCGCCTCGCGAATCCGGTCGGCGATCTGACGCCACAGCGCCACACCGGTCTGCCTCTGCACCTGCTTCAATCCTGCCATTCAGCCCCTGCCCTGCGCCGACGATGTCACACGCTTGTCACGACATCAATTTAAGGTTAGGTATAGCTTGTATGGTTGTCTATATCAATAGACATTTTAGAGGAAGCGGCGATGGCATCAGCGGACAGGAACGACGCTGCGTCACAGGCGGTCTTAGGGCGCAAACGCGCCGCCGACCTGCTGGCGCGTGCGGAACGGAGCGAACTCCAGGCGGTCTGGGATGCCTTGCCGCAAAAGCCCGCAGCGCATCCGGTGCGCGGACCGGAGACCGGGCTGGTCATGGTGCGCGGCCGCATCGGCGGCGGCGGAGCGCCGTTCAACCTTGGCGAAGTGACGGTGACGCGCGCGACGGTCCGGCTGGAATCCGGCTCTATCGGCCATGCGCAGGCGCTCGGCACCGACCGCGAGAAGGCGCGGCTTGCGGCGATCTTCGACGCGCTCTGGCAGGAGGACGCGACGACGGATTTCGTCGAACGGGCGCTGCTTTTACCGATCGCCGAACGCATCGCCGCCGCCGAACGCCGCAAGGCGGAGGAGACGGCCGCGACCCGCGTCGATTTCTTCACCATGGTGCGGGGGGACAACTGATGGGACTCGCGACAGAAGCCTTGACCGGCGGCTTTGCCGATCCGGTTTTCCATGCGCAGAGCGTCTTCAAGATGCTGATGGACGGCATGGCCCGCCCCGGCACCATCCAGACCGCAGGGCCGGATATCGATCCGCCGGCGCCGTTCGGCATCGCCGCCGGCGCGATCGCGCTCACCCTTTGCGACCACGACACATCCGTGTGGCTGACGCAGGGATTGGCGAAATCCGCCGTGCCGGACTGGCTCGGTTTCCATACTGGCGCTCCGCTGACCGCCGAAAAGGCCGATGCGCGCTTTGCCTTCATCGAGGCGGGCGCCGCGCTTTGCTCCTTCGGCCTTTTTGCGTCGGGCACACAGGAATACCCCGACCGCTCGACGACCCTCGTCATCGAACTTCCCGCACTCGAAGGCGGACGCAGATTGGCGCTGATGGGTCCCGGCATTAAGGGCGTGACGGAGATCGAGCCAGTTGGCCTGCCTGAGACCTTCCTGCGGCTCTGGACCGAAAACCGCGCGCTCTTTCCCCGCGGCATCGACATCGTGCTGACATCGGGCAAGCGGTTCCTCTGGCTGCCGCGCACCACCAAGATCACAGCAACGGAGATCTGAGCTCATGTATGTTGCCGTCAAGGGTGGCGAGGCAGCCATCGCCAATGCCCACCGTCTGCTCGCCGACCGCCGGCGCGGCGACCGCTCGCTGCCGGCGATCGGCATCGACCAGATCGTGGCGCAGCTGGCGCTCGCCGTCGACCGCGTCATGGCCGAGGCCTCGCTGTTCGACCGTACGCTCGCCGCACTGGCCGTCCGCCAGTCGCGCGGCGATATGATCGAGGCGATCTTCCTGCTGCGCGCCTATCGCACGACGCTGCCGCGCTTCGGCTATTCGAAGCCGCTCGACACGGCTGACATGACGATCGAGCGCCGCATCTCGGCCACCTACAAGGATCTGCCGGGCGGCCAGCTTCTTGGGCCCACCTTCGACTATACCCATCGCCTGCTCGACCCCTCGCTGCTTTCCGATGAGGCGATCGAACCGCCGGCGCAGCGTACCGCCGAGACCGGCCGCGTCATGCGGGTCTCCGAAATCCTCGGCGAGGAAGGGTTGATCGAGGCCGATGGCGACATGCCCGAGGATCACGAGATCGGCGACCTGACCCGCGAGCCGATAGAATTTCCGATGAGCCGCGATCTGCGCCTGCAGGCGCTTGCCCGCGGCGACGAGGGTTTTTTGCTGGCGCTCGGTTATTCCACCCAGCGCGGCTATGGCCGCAACCACCCCTTCACCGGTGAAATCCGCATCGGCGAGGTCGAAGTGGAACTCGACGTGCCGGAACTCGGTTTCGCCGTCTCGCTCGGCGTCATCCAGGTCACCGAATGCCAGATGGTCAACCAGTTCAAGGGTTCTGCCAAGGCGCCGCCGCAATTCACCCGCGGCTACGGTCTCGTCTTCGGCCAGAGCGAGCGCAAGGCGATGGCGATGTCGCTGGTGGATCGCGCATTGCGGGCTGAAGAGCTCGGCGAGGATATCACCGCGCCGGCCCAGGACGAGGAATTCGTCATCTCCCATTCCGACAACGTCCAGGCGACAGGCTTCGTCGAGCATCTGAAGCTTCCGCATTATGTGGACTTCCAGGCCGAACTCGATCTCGTCCGCCGTATGCGCCGCGAATTCGAAGCCGCCCGCAGCGGTGAAGACATCAAGGAAGCCGCCGAATGAGCGATCTCGCCAGCTACAACTTCGCCTATCTCGACGAACAGACCAAGCGGATGATCCGCCGCGCTATCCTGAAGGCCATCGCCATTCCCGGCTACCAGGTGCCCTTCGCTTCGCGCGAAATGCCGATGCCCTACGGCTGGGGCACCGGCGGCGTGCAGGTGACGGCCTCGATCATCGGGCCTGACGACGTGCTGAAGGTCATCGACCAGGGCGCCGACGACACGACCAACGCCGTCTCCATCCGCGCCTTCTTCCAGAAGGTCGCCAATGTCGCGGTGACGACGCATACAGGCGAGGCGACGATCATCCAGACGCGCCACCGTATCCCTGAGGAAAAGCTCAAGACCGGGCAGGTGCTCGTCTATCAGGTGCCGATCCCAGAGCCGCTGCGCTTCCTCGAGCCGCGCGAAACCGAGACGCGCAAGATGCATGCGCTGGAAGAATACGGCCTCATGCATGTGAAGCTCTACGAGGACATTGCCCATAACGGCCGCATCTCCAGGACCTACGCCTATCCGGTGAAGGTTCACGGCCGCTACGTCATGGACCCGTCGCCGACGCCGAAATTCGACAATCCGAAGATGCATATGTCGGATGCCCTTCAGCTCTTCGGCGCCGGCCGCGAAAAGCGTATCTATGCGGTCCCGCCCTATACCGACGTCGTCAGCCTGGATTTCGAGGACTACCCCTTCGATATCCAGCGCTTCGACAGGCCCTGCGCCCTTTGCGCCGCGGAGGATGTCTATCTCGACGAAGTCATCCTCGACGACAAGGGCGGCCGCATGTTCGTCTGCTCCGACACCGATCATTGCGAAGACCGCCGCGCACAGGGGCATGCCGGCGAGATGCTGGCCCGGGAGGCTGCAGAATGAGCGATACGCCGCTTCTCAAAGTCCATGATGTCTCGAAATTCTACGGCAACCGCATCGGCTGCCGCGACGTCTCCTTCGAGCTCTGGCCGGGCGAAGTGCTCGCCATCGTCGGCGAATCCGGCTCCGGCAAGACGACGCTGCTGAATTGCCTCTCGACCCGTCTGCTGCCGAGCACCGGCAGCGTCGAATATCACATGCGCGACGGCAGCTACCGCGACCTCTACCGCATGAACGAGGCCGAGCGGCGCTTCCTGATGCGCACGGACTGGGGCTTCGTGCACCAGAATCCGGCCGATGGCCTGCGCATGACGGTCTCGGCCGGCGCCAATGTCGGCGAGAGGCTGATGGCGATCGGCGACCGGCACTACGGCAAGATCCGCGCCTCGGCCATCGACTGGCTGGAACGCGTCGAGATCGATGCCGACCGCATCGACGACCAGCCGCGCGCCTTTTCCGGCGGCATGCGCCAGCGATTGCAGATCGCCCGCAACCTCGTCACCGGCCCGCGCCTGGTCTTCATGGACGAGCCGACCGGCGGCCTCGACGTCTCCGTGCAAGCGCGCCTGCTCGATCTCGTGCGCGGTCTCGTCAACGATCTCGGCCTCTCGGCCATCATCGTCACCCACGATCTTGCGGTCGCGCGTCTGCTGTCGCATCGCATGATGGTGATGAAGGACGGCCACGTCATCGAACACGGGCTCACCGACCGGGTGCTCGACGATCCGCGCGAACCCTACACGCAGTTGCTCGTCTCCTCGATCCTGCAGGTCTGAGCAATTCAAGATTGCGCAGCGTCCTTTGCGCATCTTTCAGACGCGCGGCGCTGCAGGTTCGCAACCAAGAAAGAGGAAATCATGCCAACGCCCCTCGTCGTTTCCGAAGTCTCGAAAAGCTTCACCATGCATCTGCGCGACGGCATCCGGCTGCCCGTCGTCTCCGATGTCGCCTTCTCTGTCTCATCGGGCGAATGCGTCGTGCTCGGCGGCCCCTCGGGAATCGGAAAGAGCTCGCTGCTGAAGATGATCTACGGCAATTACGCCGTCGATACCGGCCAGATCCTCATCCGCCACGAGGAAGGCATCATCGATCTCGCCTCCGCCGATCCGCGCACCGTGCTCAATGTGCGGCGCGATACGCTCGGCTATGTCAGCCAATTCTTGCGCACGGTGCCGCGCGTTGCGGCGATCGACGTGGTGGCGGAACCGCTGGTGGCGCGTGGAGAGGCAGCCGGAGCAGCACGGGCGAAGGCGGGCGCCTTGCTTGCCCGGCTCAACCTGCCGGAAGCGCTGTGGCAGCTTCCGCCCGCCACCTTCTCCGGCGGCGAGCAGCAGCGCGTCAACATTGCGCGCGGCTTCATCACCGAGCATACGATCCTGCTTCTCGACGAACCCACAGCCTCACTCGACGCGAAAAACCGCGCCGTCGTCGTCGACATGATCGCGGAGAAGAAGAAGGCGGGTGTCGCCCTTCTCGGCATCTTCCACGACGAGGAGGTTCGCGAGGCGGTCGCCGACCGCATCCTCGACGTCCAGCAGTTCTCACCAAGGAAGATTGCCGCATGAGCCGCAAGCTGGGCACCGAGCCCTATTTCCACGAAACGGCTGATGTCAGCCACTCCACCTTCGGGCGCTATACGGAGGTCTCCGAGCGCTGCCGCATCAGCGAGGCCGAGTTCGGCGACTATTCCTACATCATGCAGGATGGCGCCGTCTGGTGCGCGACGATCGGCAAGTTCGTCAATATCGCCGCCGCCGTGCGCATCAACGCCACCAACCATCCGACCTGGCGCGCGACACTGCATCATTTCACCTATCGCGCCGCCGACTACTGGCCGGACGGCGACATGGAGACGGACTTCTTCGCCTGGCGGCGCGCAAACCGCGTGACGATCGGCCACGACGTCTGGATCGGGCACGGGGCGACCATCCTGCCGGGCGTCAGCGTCGGAAATGGCGCCGTCATCGGTGCCGGGGCCGTCGTGTCCAGGAATGTGGCGCCCTATACGATCGTCGGCGGCGTGCCGGCTAAGCTCATCCGGGAACGCTTCCCGAAAGAGATCGGCGAGCGCATGGACAGGCTCTCCTGGTGGGACTGGGAACACGACCAGTTGCGTCTGGCTTTGCAGGATTTCCGCAACCTGAGCGCGGAAGACTTCCTGTCGCGCTACGAGCGCTAGAGCCTCCCTCGGCGAGGGACGATTTGTGACACGACTTACACAAATATGACACGCGAGGTTCACGAAGCGGGACTAATGCGATGCTCATCAGAGCCTGGAATACAAGGGAAGAGCATGATGTTCGAGCTGCAGAATGTCACACGCCGTTTCGGAAGCAAGCTCGCCGTCGACACCGTCACGCTCAGCATTCCCCAAGGCCAGATGGTCGGCATCATCGGCCGCTCCGGCGCCGGCAAGTCGACGCTGCTGCGCATGATCAACCGCCTGCAGGAGCCGAGCTCCGGCTCTATTCACTTCGCCGGCGTCGAGGTTTCCGGGCTTCGCGGCCGGGCGCTGCGCAACTGGCAGCGCGACTGTGCGATGATTTTCCAGCAGTTCAACCTGGTGCCGCGCCTCGATGTTCTCACAAATGTCATGCTCGGCCGCCTCAATCACCGCTCGACGTTTCTCAGCTTGCTTAACATCTTCACCCGCGAGGAGCGCGTGCATGCGATCGCCGCCCTCGAACGCCTCGGCATCGAGCAGACGGCGCTGCAGGCGGCCGGCACGCTCTCCGGTGGCCAGCAGCAGCGCGTGGCGATCGCTCGCGCGCTGATGCAGAACCCGAAGATGGTGCTTGCCGACGAGCCGATCGCCTCGCTCGATCCGCTGAACGCCAAGATCGTCATGGACGCGCTGCGCGATATCAACGAGCGCGAGGGCATCACCGTCATCACCAACCTGCACACGCTCGATACCGCCCGCAACTATTGTGAGCGCATCGTCGGCATGGCCGGCGGCCGCGTCGTCTTCGACGGCAAGCCGTCGGAACTGACGGCCGACGCGGTGAGGGCGATCTACGGGACGGACAGGGACGGGGCCGGCATCGACGAAACGATGACCTCCACATCGATCAACATCGCGCCCGAGCGGGCGGACAATCAATCCGCCGGCGTCCAGCCGCTGGCGCTGGCCGGTCTCTGAGCGGGACGGCCGCGATCGAAGGCCCGCGTCAAGGGCACATTTCTTTGTAACGGGAAGGCCGGGGACACCGGCCGATAGGAGAGAACGCATGTTGAAGAAAGCACTCTTTGCGGCAACGGCGCTGTTTGCGCTCGCCGGCGCCGCCAACGCCGCAGACCTCAAGGAATTCCGTATCGGCATCCTCGGCGGCGAAAACGAAACCGACCGCCTGCGCAACTATGCCTGCCTCGCCGACCACCTGAAACAGGAATTCGGCTTCGAGAAGGTCTCGCTCTTCCCGGCCGCCGATTATGACGGCGTCATCCAGGGCCTGCTCGGCGGCACGCTCGACTTCGCCGAACTCGGCGCTTCCGGCTATGCAGCCGTCTATATCAAGGATCCGAAGGCGGTTACGCCGATCCTGACGACGCAGCAGAAGGACGGCTCGACGGGCTACTACTCGATCGGCCTTGCTCTCAAGTCCTCCGGCATCAAGTCCATCAAGGACGCCAAGGGCAAGAAGCTCGGCTACGCCGATCCGGATTCTACCTCGGGCTATCTCGTTCCGCTGACGCAGATCCCGAAGGACACGGGCATGCCGAACGACAAGTTCTTCGCCTCGACGCAGTTCAACGGCGGCCATGAGAACAATCTGCTGGCCGCCTATGACGGCAAGGTCGACATCGCGGTCGACGACTCCTCCGGCATCGGCGATTTCAAGGACGGCTACACCTCCGGCACCTTCCGCAAGGAAGTCGACAAGGGCGCCGTCGATCCGAACAAGCTCGTTGAAGTCTGGCGTTCGCCGCTGATCCCGAACGGCCCGCTCGTCGTCCGCAACGCCCTCGGTGAGGAGTGGCAGACGAAGCTTGCCGCCTTCTTCACGGCTCTGCCGGCAAAGGATCACAAGTGCTTCACGGCCGTCGAAGGCGGCGACTACCAGGGCTACGCTCCCGTCAAGCATGACTTCTACAATGCCGTCGTCGACGTTCGCAAGGCTGCCATCGGCGGCTGATTGCCTTTCGAAAAGGGGCGGCCGGAAACGGCCGCCCTTTGTCTTATGATCGCGCGAGGCGTCCATGACTATTGCCGATACACAGCCGCATATGCAGAGCACCGAGGAGATCGGCACCGCCTGGGAGCGGATGGTCGCCAGGCGCCGTTTCTACACCGTGCTCGGTCTGGTCATCCTCATTGCTGCTTTCGTGAGCTCCGTCCGCTTCGCCGACGAGAGCAATGCCGGCCATTTCTTCGACCGGCTGCCGCATCTCTTCGACTTCCTGAGCTGGCTCATCCCGAAGGATTGGAACGACGTCTGGCGTGCGCTGTTCGACATAGCGAGCGTCAACGACAAGGGCGGCGAGGAATTCAATTTCGACAAGGGCCGCGTCTATATCTCAGGCGCCTTCTACATTCCCGAATATTTCGAGCTGATGATCGTCACGATCAACGTGGCGCTGATCTCGACGATCGTCGCCTTCATCTTTGCCGTTCCCCTGAGTTTCTTTGCCGCGCGCAACCTGACGCGCTCATGGCTGCTGCGCGTCTTTACCAAACGGCTGATGGAATTCCTGCGCGCCTTCCCCGAAATCGTCATCGCCGGCCTGTTTTCGGCGATCCTGTCGATCGGGCCTGTCGCCGCCATCATCGCCATTACCCTGCACACGATCGGCGCGCTCGGCAAACTCTTCTACGAGGTGGCCGAGAATATCGACATGAAGCCGCATGAGGGCATGAAGGCCGTCGGCGCCAACTGGTGGGAGCGTGCGCGATTCGCCGCACTGCCGCAAGTGATGCCGAACTTCGCCTCCTATGCGCTGTTGCGGCTCGAGATCAACGTGCGCGCCTCGACCATTATCGGAGCCGTCGGCGGCGGCGGCATCGGCGAGGAACTGAAGCTTTCGATCTCGCGCGGCTTCGGCGCGAAGACGATGGCGCTCGTTCTCCTGCTGTTCGTGACAATCGTCGCCGTCGATCAGTTCTCCGCATGGCTGCGCCGCCGTCTCGTCGGCGAGCATGCTTTCCTTCTGCAACATTGAGGCCGCCATGACGGTGATCGACGCAAACCGCATGAACGAGATAAAAGCGCGCTATCCCGAATATTTCCACCGGTCGTTCCGCCAGCGTTTCGGCGGACTGATGATCGCGATCGCGACGCTGCTCTACGGCCTCTACGCCGTCTGGTTCTTCGACCTGCCGAAGCTCTTCGCCGAAGCCCGCTGGGAGCGTGTCGGTATTTATCTCAGCCAATGGGTGAGCTACGACGTTCAGCCGGAATTCCGCATCCAGGACGACGGCTCGATCGAGGTGCGTTATCCCCGTTTCTCGCCGCTCGGCGACAATCCCCACCCCGATTGGCTGGTCAACAATCCCGACGGCAGCGTCACCGTTTCCATCAGCGGCACGAGCCGCACCGTGACCGTCTCGAAGAGCGAGACGATCGTCGCCGCGCATGGCGTCAGCGTCCCCGTCGACGTGTCGAGCGGCGCGCCGAAGGTCCTCGGACCCGTGCCGAGCTGGATGACGGTTTATGACGACAACGTGCTCGCAAATCTCGGCTTTGGCGGCGACGTCAGCATTTCCGTCGACCGCGTGAAGATCCGCAAGCGTTTCATCGGCTGGGCGAACTTCCTGTTCGACCCACAATCGTCCTTCTTCGACAAGCCGGCCGGCGAGGTCGTCAGCCTCATCGTCTCCGGCCCGCGCCTCGAGCCCGACCAGTCCAACCTGTCGCTTGCCTTCGACGACATCTGGAACAACAGCGAATGGCAGCATGGCGACGTCTGGACGAAGCTTTTCCAGACGATCGTCATGGCGTTCCTCGGAACGTTGCTCGGCTCGCTCGCCGCCTTCCCGCTCGCCTTCCTGGCGGCGCGCAACATCACGCCGAACCGCCTGCTGAACCAGATCCTCAAGCGCTTCTTCGATTTCCTGCGCTCGGTCGACATGCTGATCTGGGCGCTGTTCCTGACCCGCGCCTTCGGTCCCGGCCCGCTTGCCGGTTCCGGCGCAATCTTCCTCACCGAGACCGGCACGCTCGGCAAGCTCTATTCCGAAGGCCTGGAGAATATCGACAACAAGCCGCGGGAGGGCGTCAAATCAACTGGCGCTGAGGCCGTGCTCGTCCATCGTTACGGCATTATGCCGCAGATCGTCCCCGTCATCGTCAGCCAGACGCTCTATCAGTGGGAATCGAACGTGCGCGGCGCAACCATCATCGGCGCCGTCGGCGCGGGCGGCATCGGGCTCAAACTCTGGGAAGCCATGCGCACCAACGCCAATTGGGAAAACGTCGCCTACATGGTCATTCTGATCCTGATCGTCGTTTTCCTCTTCGACGCGGCTTCGAACGCGCTGCGCCACCGGCTGATGGGCACGAAAGCGCCCTGACCTATCTGTCCAAAGGTGGTGGCGGCGCTGCCGTCATCATCATTCTGTCACGGAAATCTTTTAGCCGGGAGCCTGCTTGCGGTTCGCCGCCAAATCACTGCACAGTGCGCTCCCCCGTCTCGACGATCCCCAGGATAAAAAGCCTTGCGCTACGCTCTCTATTTTTCGCCGCCGAAGGATGATCCCCTGACCGGCGCGGCCTCGCTCTGGCTCGGCCGCGACGCCTTCACCGGCGAGACCTATCCTGCGCCGGCGCACGAGACGCTGAGTGCCACCGAGCAGTTCGAGCTGACCGCCGACCCGCGACGCTACGGCTTTCACGCCACGATCAAGGCGCCGTTTTCCCTTGCCGCCTCGGTCACCGAGAGGGATCTCATGGCGTTTGCGGAGGAGTTTGCCGCACGCACGCCGGCTTTCGAGATCCCCGAGCTCGTGCTTGGCCAGCTCGGCCGTTTTTTTGCCCTTGTTCCCGGTTCTCTTCATCAACCTCTTCAGGATTTCGCCGCGAAGGTGGTAAAATCCTTCGAGCCCTTTCGCGCAGCGCTCTCCGAAGCCGATATCGTCAGGCGCAATCCGGAGAAGCTCAGCGACAGCCAGCGCGCCAATCTGCAGCGCTGGGGTTATCCTTACGTCATGGAGGATTTCGGCTTTCACATGACACTGACCGGCCAGGTGCCGGAGACACGTGCCGCAGTGATGAAGGCGATCCTGGCCGAACGTTTTGCCGGTTTCACCGGCCGGCCGCTTTTGATTTCCGGCCTTGCCGTCTTCACCGAGGAGACGCGCGGCGCCCCGTTCAAAGTTCATTCCTGGTTGCCGCTTGCCGGCGCCAAACGCTGAAAGATCAGACGCCCATGAGCACAGAGACCGTGTTTTCCAATGCCCGCATCGTTCTCGAGGACGACATCCTCACAGGCTCGATGCTCATTCGCGACGGCAAGATTGCCGATATCTCCGAAGGCAATTCGGTAGCCGGCGAAGATTTTGATGGCGATTACATCATTCCGGGCCTCGTGGAGCTGCACACCGACCATCTCGAAGGCCATTACCAGCCGCGTCCCGGCATCCGCTGGAACAAGACGGCCGCGATCCAGGCGCACGACGCCCAGATCGTCACATCGGGCATCACCACGGTCTTCGACTGCCTGCGCATGGGGGCCGACGAGGACGGCGGTTTCGAGCATGGCGAGATGCGCGAGATGGCCGATGCCATCCAGGCGGCGGAGAAGGAAGGACGGCTGCGCGCCGAGCACCTCATCCACCTGCGCTGCGAGGTCTCGGCCGACAATGTGCTCGAGCATTTCGCCGATTTCGAAAAGGACCCGCATGTACGGCTCGTCTCGCTGATGGATCATGCACCCGGCCAGCGGCAGTTCCAGACAATGGACCAGTACATTTTCTACTACCAGAAGAAGCGCGGCTTGAGCGACGAGGTCTTCGCCCGCTTCGTCGCCAAACGTCAGGCCGAATCGGCGCGCAATTCGACGCCGCATCGCAACGCCATCGCCAAGGTCTGTGCTGAGCGCGGCATCACCGTCGCAAGCCATGACGATGCAACGCTTTCGCATGTCGACGAGGCGATCGACAACGGTGTCCGCCTTGCCGAATTCCCGACGAGCTTCGATGCCGCTCGGGCCTCGCACGAGCACGGCATGAGCGTGCTGATGGGCGCGCCCAATATCGTGCGCGGCAAATCCCACTCCGGCAATATCGCCGCCCGCGATCTCGCCGAAATGGGCGTGCTCGACGTGCTATCCTCCGATTACGTGCCGCTCAGCCTGCTGCACGCGCCTTTCATCCTCGCCGACGAGGTGGAGAGCATCACGCTGCCGAAGGCGATCGCCATGGTGACGTCGACGCCCGCCCGTACCGTCAGCCTCGACGACCGCGGCCGGATCGCAACCGGGCTGCGCGCCGATCTCGTGCGCGTTCACCGTTCGCATGGCGTGCCGGTGACGCGCTCCGTCTGGCGCCAAGGACGCCGTGTCGCATGATGCCGCACGAACCGCATCCCGGAGCCGGCGCCGAGCACGGCATCATGGTCGTCGTCGTCGGGCCGAGCGGCGCCGGCAAGGACACGCTGATGAAGCTTGCCGCCCGGCATTTCACCGGCCGCGCCGATGTTCATTTCACCCGCCGCGTCATCACTCGTCACCGCGACGCCGGGGGCGAGGATCATCTTTCCGTCTCCCTCCAAGGCTTTGCAGCCATGGAGCAGTCAGGTTCCTTCGCCGTCTGGTGGGAAGCGCACGGCCTGAAATACGGCATTCCGGCCGAGGTCTCGGTGGCGCTGTCGAAGGGCCATATCGTCGTCGCCAACGGCTCGCGCTCCGCGCTTCACCGCTTCCAAGCCGCCTTCCCGCGGCTGAAGGTGATCAACGTCACCGCCCGCCCCGAGGTACTCGCCGGCCGGCTGGAGGCGCGCGGACGCGAGACGCATGAGGATATCATGGCGCGGCTCGCCCGCGGACCGCTGACGGTGCGTGGCGAATACGACGTGACGGATCTCGACAATAGCGGCTCGCTCGAAGAGGCCGAGCAGAAGATGATCGAGATCCTGGACGGGCTCCTGGCCGAGGTGCACTGACCGCAAGCGAGAGACCAGCATGCGCGCCATCAAAGTTGTCGATTACGACCCTTCCTGGCCGCTGCTTTTTGACGACATCAGCGCCGAGGTCTCCGTCCTGCTCCCGGGCCTCGTGCTTTCCATCGATCATATCGGCAGCACCTCCGTGCCTGGCCTGGCGGCCAAGCCGAAGATCGACGTCGATGCGGTGGCAATTTCCGACGATGCGCTGCAGACGGCGATCGAATTGCTGCGCACCGCAGATTTCACCTTTCACGGCGACCTTCATGGAGAAGGCCGATGGGTCTTCACCCGGGACTGTGAAGGGTACGGGTTCAAGCTCTATCTTTGCGGACCCGATAATCGCGCGCATCGGCAACGCATCCTGTTTCGCGACTACCTCAGAGATCATCCCGAGAGAGCCACGGCCTATGCCGACCTGAAACGGCGGCTGGCTGCGCAGGCAGACGGTGATTGGGACATCTATACCGTCGGAAAGACCGAATTCGTCAGCGAGACCGTGCGATTGGCGGCGCTGAGACCGTGAGACGGAATGCACCCGCACTCAGTCCCGCCATCGATCAGTCGCCCTCGCCTCGTCCCGATACAATCTCGCGCTTGCCGACGTGGTTAGCCGGTCCGACGAGACCTTCTTTTTCCATGCGCTCCACCAGGGAGGCTGCGCGGTTGTAGCCGATGCCGAGGCGGCGCTGGATGTAGGAGGTGGAGCATTTCTTGTCGCGCATGACGACTTTCACCGCCTGCTGATAAAGCTCGTCGCCGTCCTCGGCGCCCATGGCGCTCTTGTCGAACACCGCGCCGCCCTCTTCCTCTTCCGTCTCTTCCTCCTCATCGGCGGTGACGGTGTCGAGATATTCGGGGCGTCCCTGCGTCTTCAGATGGGCAACGACCTTTTCGACCTCGGCGTCCGACACGAAGGGGCCGTGAACGCGGGCGATGCGTCCGCCGCCCTGCATATGCAGCATGTCGCCCTGGCCGAGCAGTTGCTCGGCGCCCTGTTCGCCGAGAATGGTACGGCTGTCGATCTTCGAGGTGACCTGGAAGGAGATGCGGGTCGGGAAGTTCGCCTTGATCGTGCCTGTTATGACGTCGACCGAGGGGCGCTGCGTCGCCATGATCAGGTGAATGCCGGCGGCACGCGCCATTTGCGCGAGACGCTGGATCGCACCTTCGATCTCCTTGCCGGCGACCATCATCAGGTCGGCCATCTCGTCGACGATGACGACGATATAGGGCATCGGCGCCAGATCCAGCTCCTGCTGCTCCTCGATCGGCGCGCCGGTCTGCCGGTCGAAGCCGACCTGGACCATGATGTGGACGGTTTCGTCCTTTTCGCGCGCCTGCGCCACACGGTCGTTATAGCCGTCGATGTTGCGTACGCCGAGGCGCGACATCTTGCGATAACGCTCCTCCATTTCACGCACGGCCCATTTCAGCGCCATCACCGCCTTCTTCGGATCGGTAACAACAGGCGTCAGCAGATGCGGAATGCCGTCATAGACGGAGAGTTCGAGCATCTTCGGATCGACCATGATCAGCCGGCACTGCTCCGGCGTCATCCGGTAGAGCAGCGACAGGATCATCGTGTTGATGGCGACCGACTTGCCCGAGCCGGTGGTGCCGGCAACGAGCAAATGCGGCATCTTGGCGAGCTCGGCAATGACGGGCTCGCCGCCGATGGTCTTGCCGAGGCCGAGCGCCAGCTTGTAGCCGCTCTTCTCGAAATCCTGGCTTTCGATCATCTCGCGGAAATAGACGGTTTCACGCGTGACATTCGGCAGCTCGATGCCGATGACGTTGCGGCCCGGCACGACGGCGACACGGGCCGAAAGCGCCGACATCGAGCGGGCGATATCGTCGGCAAGGCCGATGACGCGCGACGACTTCACGCCCGGCGCCGGCTCGAATTCGTAGAGAGTGACGACGGGACCGGGGCGGACATGGATGATCTCGCCCTTGATGCCGAAATCCTCCAGCACGCTTTCCAGGAGGCCGGCATTCTGCTCCAGCGTCTCCTGTGACATGATCTCGCCAAGGCGTTCCGGCGGCTCCTGCAACAGGGCGCGCGGCGGGAACTCATAGCCTGACGGATCGACCTTTTCCGGCCTTGCCGCAAGACGCGGCGACGGCAGGACCGCCGCGACGGGCGGCATCTGACGGGGGGCCGGTGCAGCCTGAGCTACAGGTGCAGCTTGAGGAACGGGTGCTGCCTGAACCGCCGGCGCGACGGGCACTTCGGGAGCCGGGGCGGGTCTTTCCCGGGATAGCGTCGCGGGCGGGCGCACGGCGGGCCGCACCGGCGCTGCAACCGGCGGCTGGACCGGGCGGGATGCGGCGGGCGTGATTTTCGGTGCGCCCGGACGCCATTCCATGACGCGGAACAAGGAGGTGATCGATTCTGGGGTGGTCTCGATCTTCGGCAGAATGATTGCGGGCGCGCGGACCGGCTCGGCCTCCTCGAAGGCCATGACTTCCCAGAAGGCAAAATCCGAAATCGAAGACAGCTCGGACGCCGCACGCAGGCCCGGCGCTTCAGCTGCGACGGAGAGCGCCGGCTGTTGAGCCTCGACCACGGGAACAGGCGCCGGGGCAAGCTCTTCCGGTTCCGGCAGGTAAATGTCGAAGGGCACGTCGACGGCGACCGGCTCGATTCGGATCGCCTGCTGTGCAATCTGCGAATCATCGCGAACGGGTTCGTTCGGCGCCCGGCGCCGGCTGATCAGCGTCTCCGGCGTTCGGGTGAAACGAACGTTCGGCGCCAGTGAAAAATTGCTCTGCCAAATCGGCGCCGGCGGTCTTTCGCCGGCATCTTCCTCTCGAAGCTCAGTTTCAAGCCCGCTGGAAAAATCTGCGGCATCCGTCAAATTGGTTCTAGGAAAACGCATGCGTCCGCTACTCACTCACGCTTGGCAAATTACGACCCTACCGGGATAGAAAAGGAAGGTTAATAAGTTCCTTCCAGCCGTATCGTTCCGACACGGCTTCCGGGCATAAGTTGCTGCGATTTCAATGAATTGGGAAAAGCGGAAAAATCTTCGCTTTTTTCGGGACGTGGCTAGTGCGCCTCGTCCCAATTGGTGGCGGCGCGCGCATCGACCTTCAGCGGCACGCGCATTTCGAGCGCCGGCATGGTGGCATTTTCCATGACCGAGACGATGATGGGCATCGCCTTTTCGACATCCTCGTCCTCAACTTCGAAGATGAGTTCGTCATGCACCTGAAGCAGCATGCGAACGCGCTCGGCAAGGCCGGCTTCCGCGAGCGCCGGCTCCATCTTGATCATCGCCCGGCGGATGACGTCCGCCGCCGAGCCCTGGATCGGGGCGTTGATCGCCGCACGTTCGTTGAAGGCCCGCACGGACGGATTGGAGGAACGAATCTCCGGATAATTGATTCGCCGGCCGAAGATCGTTTCGACATAGCCCTTGTCGCGCGCCATCGCCTTGCGGCTGTCCATATAGTCGCGGATGCCGGGGAAGCGCTCGAAATACTTCTTGATGTAATCGCCGGCCTCCGAACGTTCGATCGAAAGCTGGTTGGCAAGCCCGAAGGCCGAGATGCCGTAGATGATGCCGAAATTGATCGCCTTGGCGCGGCGGCGTACCTCGCTCGGCATGCCTTCGACGGGCACGCCGAACATTTCCGACGCGGTCATGGCATGGATGTCGACGCCATCCTCGAATGCCTTGGTCAGCTGCGGGATCTCGGCCACATGGGCAAGCACGCGCAGTTCGATCTGGCTGTAGTCGGCGGAGATCAGCTTGTGGCCCGGCGTCGAGATGAAGGCGGTGCGGATCTTGCGGCCTTCGGCGGTGCGCACCGGAATGTTCTGCAGGTTCGGCTCGGAAGAGGACAGGCGCCCGGTCGTCGTCGATGCCAGCGAATAGGAGGTGTGAACCCGCTTGGTTTCCGGATGGACGTAGCCGGGCAGCGCGTCGGTATAGGTGGATTTCAGCTTGGTGAGCTGGCGCCAGTCGACGATCTTGCGCGGCAGTTCGAAACCGGCGGCGGCGAGGTCCTCGAGCACCGAAGCGGAGGTCGACCATTGCCCGGTCTTCGTCTTGCTGCCGCCGGCAAGGCCCATCTTGCCGAACAGGATATCGCCGAGCTGCTTCGGCGAACCGATATTGAAACGCTCGCCGGCCAGCTTGTAGATCTCATCCTCCAGGCCCGCGGCGCCCTGGGCGAGCTCGCCGGAAAGGCGTGACAGGATCTGCCGGTCGACGGTGATGCCGCGCGCTTCCATGTGCGCCAGCACCGGCAGCAGCGGCCGCTCCAGCCGTTCGTAAACGCTGGTCAAGCCCGCGGCCGCCAGCCTCGGCTTCAACACCAGCCAGAGGCGCAGCGTCACATCGGCATCTTCGGCGGCATAATGGGTGGCGCGGTCGATATCGACCAGATCGAAGGTGACGTTCGCCTTGCCGCTGCCCGCCACATCCTTGTAGGGGATGGGCGTGTGACCGAGGAATTTTTCCGAGAGCGGGTCCATGCCGTGGGCGCCAGTGCCGGCGTCGAGCACGTAGGAAATCAGCATCGTATCGTCGAAACTTCTGGTCTCGACGCCGTATCGCTTCATCAGGAGGTAATCGTATTTCAGGTTCTGGGCGACCTTGAGAACCGATTCGTCCTCCAGCAAGGCCTTGAGCCGCGGCAGGGCATCGCGCATCGGGATCTGGTTTTCGGCAAGGCCGCCGCCAAGCAGATCGCCGACGCCGTTCTTGTGGGCAAGCGGCACGTAGGCGGCGCGGATCTTCGTGCCGGTGGGATCGGCGACATTGTCGGCAATCGCCATCGAGAAGCCGACGAGCTCGGCCTGCATCGCATCGAGCGACGTCGTCTCGGTATCGAAAGCGACGAGGCCGGTATCGCGCGCATCGGCGATCCAGCGATCGAGTGTCGCGAGATCGCGGATCGTCACATAGGCGGAATGATCGAAGGGCAGCGTCGCGAAGGCCTCGGCCCGCGTCTTGGCGAGGTCCGCCGGCGAAAAAGCGCCTTCGACGGCGGCCTTCGCCTTCGCACGCTGCGGCACCGGCACGGCTTCACCGGCAACGTCAGGGATGCCGCCGGCGACCGGTTCCGGCTCTGCCGCACTGAGATCGGGACCGTGGGCCGCATCACCCCATTCGATGCGCACGACCGCCGGTTCGATGGCGCTCGCATCGCAATCGCAAACTTCGGCGACCCGGCGCGTCAGCGTGGTGAATTCCATCGCCTTGAGGAAGCCGATCAGCTTCGGCCCGTTCTGCGGTTCCAGCACCAGCGCATCGAGATCGAGGTCGAGCGGAACATCGGTGCGCAGCCGCACGAGTTCGCGCGAAAGCTTTGCCATGTCGATATTGGCGAGGATCGTCTCGCGGCGCTTGACCTGCTTGATCTCGGTGGCGCGTTCGAGCAGCGTGTCGAGGTCGCCATATTCCTCGAGCAATTGGGCGGCAGTCTTCGGGCCGATGCCGGGAATGCCGGGGACATTGTCGACGGAATCGCCGGTCATCGCCTGCAAATCGATCATCTTTTCCGGCGGCACGCCCCATTTCTCGACGACATCGGGAATGCTGATCTGCTTGTCCTTCATGCTGTCGTACATGTGGACATTCGGTGTGACGAGCTGCATCAGATCCTTGTCTGACGAGACGATGGTGACATCGGCGCCCGACGCCTCGGCCAAGCGGGCGTAAGTGGCGATGATGTCGTCGGCCTCGAAGCCTTCGGTCTCGATGCAGGGCAAGTTGAAGGCGCGCGTCGCCTCTCTTATGAGGCCGAATTGCGGAACGAGTTCTTCCGGAGGCGCCGAGCGATTGGCCTTGTAGGCATCGTAGAGATCCTTGCGGAACGTCTTGGCCGAATAGTCGAAGATGACGGCAAGATGGGTCGGCGTGACGCCGACATCCGTATTGCGCGCATCTCTCAACAGCTTCCACAGCATGTTGCAGAAACCGGAAACGGCGCCGACCGGCAGGCCGTCTGTTTTGCGCGTTAGCGGCGGCAATGCATGAAACGCCCGAAAAATGAATCCGGAACCGTCGACTAGGAAGAGGTGATCGCCTTTTTTCATGCGTGCATGGATAGCGCGGGCACGGGACGAGGTCCATATAAAGTTCGAACGCCTGAGATTATGGGCGTTTGAAATCCGAGAGATTTCTGCTCACCAAACTGTTACCGATTTGTAACGTAGCGTTACCCTTGAAAAACCACATTCGTAGTCACAAATCCATGTCACCGGCGCTTGATGTGCCGCGGGTCTGATCACCGGCTTGTCCCCCGCCGCGTCAGGCTTGGACAAAGGCCTTATCCCCCTCTCCGGGCCTTTGTCCTCACTATCAAGCCGCCATGGCCAACCTCCAGGCCATGGCGGCTTTATGTTTTTTGCAGCCACTCGAAATTATGATCTCGGCTCATATGTTTTGGATCATCCTGGGCGATTTGCTGCATTGTCTCCGGCATGCTTTTGAGCCAACTTGCAATCATGGGATTTAACCGCATGGATTCGGGAGCTTACCTTGCCAGCCAGTTGGCGAAGGGTTTCGCCCGCTCGCTGCACCAGCGCGCGGTCGGGCTTGGTTTTTCTCCGGGCCAGTTTCCCATCTTGCTGGAGCTTTGGGCCGAAGACGGACTGACCCAGAAACAGCTTCTCGAACGGGTCGACATCGAGCAGGCGACCATGGCCAATACGCTATCGCGCATGGTCCGAGACGGATTGATCGAACGGCAGCCGCATCCATCCGACAAGCGGGCGCAACTGATCTTCCTGACGCCGAAGGCGCGCGCCATGGAGGCGGAGGCGATCGAGACCGCGCGCGAGGCCGACCTTGCGCTGTTCAAAGGTTTTCGCTCTTTCGAGCGTGAACTGACGCTTGAATATATCCGCCGGCTCCTGGAAAACGCCAAGGCGCTCTGACCAAATTAAGATCATTCGCTGACGAGGCTTGTGCGCCATCGCGGCGGCACGCCGGTTCCGGCCTGCTTGGGCATGAAGCCTTGATGAGCGGCAAGCTTTACGCTCGGCTCGATATCCGGCTCGCCGAGCAATATGCCCTGCACCTGCGCGCAGCCTTCCTCGACGACGATCCGGCGCTGCACCTCGGTTTCCACGCCCTCGGTGACCACGGGCATGCCGAGGCTGTGGCCGAGACCGATGATGGCGCGCACGATCGATCGTGCCGTCGCGTCATGCTCCAGCACGCCGGTGAAGCTGCGGTCGACCTTGATCTTGTCAAAGGGGAACGAGCGCAGGTTGGAGAGCGAGGAGTAGCCGGTGCCGAAATCGTCCATGACGATGTGCACGCCCAATTTGCGCAGGCGCTGCAGCGTCACCATCACCCGGTCGCGATCGCGGATCAGGGCTGCCTCGGTGATCTCGAGTTCCAGCCGATCGGGCGCGAGTCCCGTCTCGGCGAGGACCGCCCCGATCCGCTCGCACAGATTGGGCAGCATGAACTGCACCGGCGAAACATTGACTGCAATCCTGAGGGGCTGCGGCCAGCGCATGGCCTCCATGCAGGCCTGCTGCAATATCCATTCGCCGAGCTGGACGATCGAACCGCTTTCCTCGGCGATCGGGATGAAGACGTCCGGTTCGGTCATGCCGTGGCCCGGCCGGTGCCAGCGCATCAGGGCCTCGTAGCCGCTGATCTCGCCACTCTGCGCGTTGAGGATCGGCTGGTAGCTGACATGAAGCTGGTTGCGGATGATCGCATGGCGCAGGTCGCTCTCGATCTGGCGGCGGTTGCGCGCCGCTTCGTCCATTTCCGCGTCGAAGAAACAGGCCTGGCCGCGGCCGTCGTGCTTGACGCGGTAGAGCGCGGTATCGGCATTGTTGTAGAGTTCTTCAGCCGTGCTCCCATCCCTGGGATAGAGCGCGATGCCGAGGCTGACGCCGACTGCGGTCGGATCCCGGGCCGTGTCCATCTCGGCGGCGAATTCGCCGATGATCGCAGCCGCAAGCCTTTGCGCTGACGCCGGCTGCTGCGCGGCGGGCTGGATGACGGCGAATTCGTCGCCGCCGAGGCGGGCGATCGTATCGCTGTCACCCGCCACCCGGCGCAGGATCGAGGCCACCTTGCAGAGAATGCGGTCGCCTTCGGCATGGCCGAAGATATCGTTGACCGCCTTGAACCGATCAAGGTCGAGAAGGAACAGCGCGACCTCGGTGTTCTTTCGTTCGGCCACTTGCAGCGCCTGCCGGATGCGGGTGTCGAAGAGCGACCTGTTCGGCAGATCGGTCAGCACGTCGTGGTGGGCGAGATGCTCGATCATCTCCTCGGCCTGCTTGCGCTCGGTGAGATCTCGTACCGCCAACACCTCGCAATTGCGGCCACGATAAACGATCCTGCTGCTGGTCGCCTCGACGGCAATTTCCCTGCCGGCGCGTGTGTTCAGCAGCGTCTCGCCGGGCCTGTTCTCCCGCGCTCCCTGAACGACCGTCAGGACATCCGAGGGCGCCTTGCCCAAGAGGGCGGCCAGCGTCCAGCCTGACAAGGCCTGGAACCGCTCGTTGGCGTCGATGATCCGGCCTTCGCGCAGGATCAGCAGCCCCTCTTGCGAGGCATTGGCAAGTCCGCGCAGATCCGTCAGATGGCTTTGGACGAAGACCACGGCAAGGACGACCAGGATGAGAGCGGTTGCCGCCACCACGACGATGGCGGCGAGCACCCTGGTGTCGAGCACCAATGTGGGAACCTCCTTGCCGGGGTCCGGCACGAGCGTAATGCTGCCCATCGAGATGAAGTGGAGCGTGCAGATGGCGAGGACGAAGACCAGCGACGAGGTCAGCAGCCGCCGTATGCCCTTCAAAGTGAAAAAGATATGGAAGGCGGCGCTCGCCAGAAGCATTCCGGCCAGAACCGCTGTCAGCGTCATCACGGGATCGTAGAGGATCACCGCCTGCGTCTCGATCGCCTGCATGCCGGTCAGGTGCATGGCGGCAATGCCGAGCGCCATCAGGACGCCACCGCAAATGCGGGAAAATCGTCCGTCGCGTTGCGTGGCGGCGAGGATCGCCACCCACGAGCTTGCGACCGACAGAAAAAAGGAAAGCAGTGTCAGGTCGAGTGCGTAGCTGATCGGCGTGCCGCCGTCATAAGCGAGCATTGCGATGAAATGCGTTGCCCATACGCCGGTGCCGAAGGCAAAGCCGGATGCGCCGATCCAGAGCTTGCGCCGCCCAGCGTCGCACTCCTGCGCACGGGAAAGCAGCAGCATCGCCGCCATGGTGCCAACCAAGCAGACAGCGGCCGCCACCAAG
The DNA here is from genome assembly GCF_002211305.1 of Rhizobium sp. R634. Classification (GTDB taxonomy): domain Bacteria; phylum Pseudomonadota; class Alphaproteobacteria; order Rhizobiales; family Rhizobiaceae; genus Rhizobium. The sequence continues at coordinate 158,166 of NZ_LOKW01000003.1, forward strand.
ACCAGCCGCCAATCGTGATAGTCGCGAATACATGCAATGACCGAAAACATCTGCTCCCCCCGAACAGCTTGCTTCGGCCGATGCTATTTAGCTTGTGCTAAATAACTGTAAATTGAATTAGAACTTTCTTCTTTATTACTAACGCATGTCCTCAGGACGTCTGCAGCGGTTCCGGGATAAGACATGCTCAAAACAAAGAGCCAATGCGCTTCGCATGAATCAAGTTCGGGTCGTTTCGGCGCGCTTGCGCCCTATCGATTTTGCTTTTTCCGCCTCGCCTGCCTTTCCGGTTTGGTCTATCGTCCCGCCGAATTTCGAAAAGGAGTCGAAAATGACCGATATACAACCGGTGCTTTCGCGCGCGGACCAGAATCTTTCATCGAGCCTTGAAAAGCTGTTCGAGCTTCTGCGCATCCAGTCGATTTCCACCGATCCCGCCTACAAGGCAGAATGCCGCAAAGCCGCCGAATGGCTGGTCGCCTATCTCCAGGGGCTGGGCTTCGAGGCGTCGGTGCGCGACACGCCCGGCCATCCGATGGTGGTCGCCCACCATGCCGGCGCCGGCGCCGATGCGCCGCACGTTCTTTTCTACGGCCACTACGACGTTCAGCCGGTCGATCCGATCGAACTTTGGGAAAACGACCCCTTCGAGCCGTCGATCAAGGATGTCGGCGAAGGCCGCAAGATCCTCACCGGCCGCGGCACGTCGGATGACAAGGGCCAATTGATGACCTTCGTCGAGGCCTGCCGCGCCTATAAGGAGATCAACGGCGCCCTTCCCTGCCGCATCACCATCCTGTTCGAGGGCGAGGAAGAATCCGGCTCGCCGTCGCTGAAGCCCTTCCTGGAAGCCAATGCCGCCGAGCTCAAGGCCCACTATGCGCTGGTCTGCGATACCGGCATGTGGGACCGCGATACGCCGGCAATCGCCGCAGCGCTGCGCGGCCTCGTCGGAGAGGAAGTGGTCGTGACGGCTGCCGACCGCGATCTGCACTCCGGTCTCTTCGGCGGTGCTGCGGCAAATCCGATCCACATCCTCGTCGAGGCCCTTGCCGGCCTGCACGACGAAACGGGCCGCATCACGCTCGACGGCTTCTATGACGGCGTCGAGGAGACACCCGACAACATCAAGGCGTCATGGGAGACGCTCGGCAAGACGGCGGAAAGCTTCCTCGGCGAAGTCGGCCTTTCCATTCCATCGGGCGAAAAAGGCCGCTCGGTGCTGGAACTTACGTGGGCGCGGCCCACCGCCGAGGTCAACGGCATCTGGGGCGGATATACCGGCGAAGGCTTCAAGACGGTGATCGCCGCCAAGGCTTCGGCGAAGGTATCGTTCCGCCTCGTCGGCACGCAGGATCCGGCCGCTATCCGCGAGGCCTTCCGCAACTATATCAGGTCGAAGATTCCGGCCGACTGCTCGGTCGAATTCCATTCGCACGGCGGCTCGCCGGCGATTCATCTCTCCTATGATTCGCCTGTTCTGACCAAGGCGAAGAGCGCGCTGTCCGACGAGTGGCCGAAACCCGCCATCGTCATCGGCATGGGCGGCTCGATCCCGATCGTCGGCGATTTCCAGAAGATGCTCGGCATGGAATCGCTGCTCGTCGGCTTCGGCCTCAGCGATGACCGCATCCATTCGCCGAACGAAAAATACGAGCTCGTTTCCTACCACAAGGGCATCCGCTCCTGGGTGCGGATTCTTCAGGCGCTCGCTGCCTGAAGGTGCGGCGTTCCAGATCGCAATAACAAAAAGGCCGGTTGAAACCGGCCTTTCGTCATCCGCTCGCTCAGTGCCAGTTCATCCGTGGTCAAGGAGCAGCAGGTATTGCAGGCAGACTGCCCTCGAAAGGTTAACGGATCGTTAACGGCGCTCGAGCGCGCGGGTTTGACTGGCTATGGAAAGGGCTGGCTTCTTGGCATTGGCGGACTTCCCCGTTCAAGCTACGTTCATCGCGATCGTCGTATAAGCCATTGAAAGACAAGGTGAATGATAACGCTCTCTCGCGTAGAGGGCGAAGGTTTCACCGTTCGGTCGGATGGCAAATACATCAAGGCGCTGCCCCAAAACGCGCCTGTGAGGAGTAAGAGAAGCGTGAAAAATCTGTTTGCTAAAATCGCTGCGGCCGGCCTGTTCGTGCTGGCGCCTGTGGTCGCGCAGGCTGCCGAGGGCTATTCGACGGCGAACGTCAACATGCGGGCGGGACCGAGCACCCGGTATCCCGCCGTCGCGGTCATACCCGCCGGCTCTTCCGTCGAGATCCGCGGCTGCCTTTCCGACGTCAATTGGTGCGACGTGGAATTCTACGGCGGCCGCGGCTGGGTCTCCGGCCAATATGTCCAGGCCCTCTATCAGCAGCGCCGCATCTATGTCGGTCCGCAATATTACCGTCCGCTCGGCATTCCCGTCATTCGCTTCAGCGTCGACAATTATTGGGATCGTTACTACCGCAACCGAGATTTCTACCGCGAGCGTGACCGCTGGAGCCGCGGCCCGGACTATTACTACCGCGACCGCGACCGCAACAATCGGGACCGGGATCGGGATCAGGACCGGCGGGATCGAGACAACCGGAACGACGACCGGAACTGGCGCGATGCGGATCGCAACCGGGACGGCGACAGGGATTGGCGCAACCGGGACCGCGACAGAGACTGGCGCAATCGAGCCGGGGATCAGGAGAGGCAGGACGGCTGGCGAGATGGAAACCGCAGACCGGATCGCAGAGATCCTGATTGCCTCCCCGGCGATCTCTCCTGCGACCAATGATAAATAAGGGGCGGCGGCAGCGCCGCCCTTTTGGCATTTGTCGGCACGGCGGCCACTCGAGAAAAAGCCCGGCGATCCCTTGGGGGGATGCACCGGGCCTGATGTCGATCGGCGCGTGTTGAGGGGAGACGGCCGATCATTCGCGGGACGTGAGGGGGCTGTCCCGCTTCCCCATAAACAACCTCGAAGCCTGTTGGTTCCACCTGTCCGAGAAAAGATGTGCAACGCAGCGTCGTGGGTGCGACGGAAGCCCCACCGACAATTTGCTGTGAGGATCTCGTGATGCCCTTGTCTTGCCGGGTTCTTTATTGCACCTTCACGATATTGCGGATTGATTTGATCCGTTCGAGGCTGGAAGCTGATGACGCAAGACTACCTGGCTTTCTTCGGGCTTTTCGGCCCTCGGGCGGCCGCCAAAGACGTTACCGTTTGGCATAAATACAATCCCATCCTTCCCGTGCGTCTCACCGATGGGACAAACCTCAATCCTTCCGGCCAGATCTGGCGCCGCTTCCATTTGGGCCAATGGGAATATAAGCAAGACCCGGAGACGACCGATGATTACGAGGCTCGCCAGTATTGAAGGCGAGAGGCGTAGTTTCCGCCACTTTATGTTCTTTAACACCCCGTTAAATCGCCGCAATTAAAGTTCACTCGGATGATCGCGTCGCCCGCAAGTGCGCCGTTGTGCGAAGCCGGGCTTCGCGATCGAACAGGGGTGTGACCGGTCGGCGATGGCAGGCAGAGGCAGATCAGGCGACAGAATCGAACCGTCCTTCAGCGGCCGCGCGGCGCGCGATGATGACGAATTCTCGCTCGATGCCGACGACCGCATTGGCGGAAACAGGTCCGCGCGGCGCGGCAGCTCAAAGCCTCCGAAGCAGCGTGCGGCTCCCCGCCGGCGGCGCGAGCCGCGCGAGCGCGAAGGCGGCGGCTTTTTCGGCTTCCTGCGCGGCGTGGTCTACTGGTGCGTCGTGCTTTTCATCTGGGCCGGCATCGGCGTCGCCGGGCTTGTCGTCTATTACGGCTCGCGCATGCCGAGCGCCAGCACATGGGCGATCCCGGAACGGCCGCCGAACGTCAAGATTACCGCCGTCGACGGCAGCGTCATCGCCAATCGCGGTGCCACCGGCGGCGAGGCGCTGTCGCTCGAAAACATGTCGCCGTATATTCCGGAAGCCGTCATCGCCATCGAAGACCGGCGCTTCTATTCGCATTTCGGCGTCGATCCGCTCGGCCTCGGCCGAGCGATCGTCACCAACTTCACCGCCGGCCATATGGTGCAGGGCGGCTCGACACTGACGCAGCAGCTTGCCAAGAACCTCTTCCTCTCTCCCGAGAGAACGCTGGAACGCAAGGTGCAGGAGGTGCTGCTGGCGCTCTGGCTGGAGCAGAAATATACCAAGGACCAGATCCTTGCGATGTATCTCAACCGCGTGTTCTTCGGATCGAATGCCTATGGCGTCGAAGCGGCGTCGCGGCGCTACTTCAACAAATCGGCGCGTGACGTGAACCTCGGCGAGGCCGCCGTGCTGGCCGGCCTGCTCAAGGCGCCGTCGCGGCTTTCGCCGGCCCGCGACGCGGAAGCGGCGAATGCACGCGCCCAGCTCGTGCTCGCGGCGATGCGCGAACAGGGTTTCATCACCGATTCCGAGGTGAAGACGGCGATGTCGCAGACCCCGGCTTCGGCCAAAAGCTACTGGTCGGGCGCGGGACACTATGTCGCCGACATGGTGATGGACCAATTGCCCGGGCTGATCGGCGACATCAAGGAAGACGTCATCGTCGATACGACCATCGACAAATCGCTGGAGAAGAAGGCCGAACAATCGCTGGTCGACGTGCTCGACAAGGAAGGCGGCAAGCTCGACGCCTCGCAGGCGGCACTCGTCTCGATCGACGGCACCGGCGCGATCCGCGCGCTCGTCGGCGGCAGGGATTATGCGGCAAGCCAGTTCAACCGCGCCGTCAAGGCGAAACGGCAGCCGGGCTCCTCGTTCAAGCCCTTCGTCTATGCCGCTGCGCTCGAGAAGGGACTGACGCCCTTTTCGGTGTTCAACGACGCGCCGATCCGCATCGGCGACTGGACGCCGGAGAATTACGAGAAAAAATACAATGGCGAAGTGACACTGGCGACCGCGCTTGCCAAGTCGCTGAACACAGTGGCCGCCCAGCTGGTGATGTATGACGGGCCGGATCAGGTGATCAAGCTCGCCCACCGGCTCGGCATCGAAAGCGAGCTGCAGCCGAACGCGTCGATTGCGCTCGGCACATCCGAGGTCTCGCTGATGGAGCTGACCGCCTCCTACGCCGCCTTCATGAACGGCGGCTACAAGGCGACGCCGCACGTCATCCGCCGGGTGACGACCGCCGAAGGCAAGGTTCTCTACGAAAATACCTATGACAGCCCGCCGCGCGTGCTCTCCGAGCAGATCGCCGCCGAAATGGATGCGATGATGATGGGCGTCATCGAAAACGGCACCGGCAAGAGCGCCAAGATCCCCGGCTGGCAGGCGGCAGGAAAGACCGGCACGACGCAGAATTCGCGCGACGCGCTGTTCGTCGGCTTCACCAGTAATCTCACGACAGGCGTCTGGTTCGGCAATGACGACGGCAAGCCGATGAAGAAAGTGACCGGCGGCGGTCTTCCGGCCAAGGCCTGGAAGGAATTCATGATCGCCGCCCATAAGGGTCTTTCGCCGGCTCCGCTCTTTGGCAACGGCCAGCTGATCGGCGATCAGAACAACGGCCAGCCGATGGCGCAGGCCGTACCCGACGGCGGGCAGCCGGTCACGGCCGAGGCGCCGCCATCGACGACGATCGGCGGCATCATTTCCGGCGTCTTCGGCGGTGACGAAAGTGCCAATCGCTATCCGCAGGCGCCCGTTCGCCAGCAAAATGCCCCGTCCGGAAACGGTCCGGTCCCGCCTGCCGACGTCGCCGAAGGCGATGGCTCCGGCTATGGAAACGTCGTGCCACCCGGCGATGTCGGGACGCCGCAGGCGACCTCTTCGGTGCAGCCGCACCGCACCACTCTGCTCGATCTGATCATGGGCCAGTGAGATTTTTGCGGCACGCCCAGCACAAGCCCGATGCTTTAGGAAACGGCTGCCTTCCGGGCAAGCGGCAGCCCTCCTTACCGGCTGCCGTCAAAATTGAATGCAACACATTCGTTTTGCTGGATTCCGGGCCAATTGCCGCCTTGCAGTCCAGAAAACCGCTCCTTATATACGCCGCATCACCGCAATCACGATTGCGTAATCTCAAGTAGACCCATCCCGTAAGGGGCTGTCAGGGAAATGCCTTCTGGGGGTTCCGACAGCTTGCTTCAAGGAGAGAATGACATGGCAAAAGTAATTGGTATCGACCTTGGAACGACGAATTCCTGCGTCGCAGTCATGGACGGCAAGGACGCGAAGGTCATCGAGAATGCGGAAGGTGCACGCACCACCCCTTCCATGGTGGCTTTTTCCGATGATGGCGAGCGCCTCGTCGGCCAGCCGGCCAAGCGTCAGGCGGTCACCAACCCGACGAACACGCTCTTTGCGGTGAAGCGCCTGATCGGCCGCCGCTACGAAGATCCGACCGTCGAGAAGGACAAGCATCTCGTTCCCTTCAGCATCGTCAAGGGCGACAATGGCGACGCCTGGGTCGAAGCCAATGGCAAGGGCTACTCGCCCGCACAGATTTCCGCGATGATCCTTCAGAAGATGAAGGAAACCGCCGAATCCTATCTCGGCGAAAAGGTCGAGAAGGCCGTCATCACCGTTCCGGCATACTTCAACGACGCTCAGCGCCAGGCAACCAAGGATGCCGGCCGCATCGCCGGTCTTGAAGTGCTGCGCATTATCAACGAGCCGACCGCTGCTGCTCTCGCTTACGGCCTCGACAAGAAGGACGGCAAGACGATCGCCGTTTACGACCTTGGCGGCGGCACCTTCGATATTTCGATCCTGGAAATCGGCGACGGCGTCTTCGAAGTGAAGTCCACCAACGGCGACACCTTCCTCGGCGGCGAAGACTTCGACATGCGTCTCGTCGAATATCTCGTTGCCGAGTTCAAGAAGGACAACGGCATCGACCTGAAGAACGACAAGCTTGCCCTGCAGCGCCTCAAGGAAGCTGCCGAAAAGGCCAAGATCGAGCTTTCGTCCTCGCAGCAGACCGAAATCAACCTGCCGTTCATCACGGCCGACGCCTCCGGCCCGAAGCACCTGACGCTGAAGCTGACCCGCGCCAAGCTCGAAAGCCTGGTCGACGATCTCGTCCAGCGCACGATCGCGCCCTGCAAGGCAGCCCTCAAGGATGCCGGCGTCACCGCAGCCGAAATCGACGAAGTCGTTCTCGTCGGCGGTATGAGCCGCATGCCAAAGGTACAGGAAGTCGTCAAGCAGCTGTTCGGCAAGGAGCCGCATAAGGGCGTCAACCCGGATGAAGTCGTCGCCCTCGGCGCCGCTATCCAGGCCGGCGTTCTCCAGGGCGACGTCAAGGACGTTCTGCTCCTCGACGTGACCCCGCTGTCGCTCGGCATCGAAACGCTCGGCGGCGTCTTCACCCGCCTGATCGAGCGCAACACGACGATCCCGACGAAGAAGAGCCAGACCTTCTCGACCGCGGAAGACAACCAGCAGGCCGTCACCATCCGCGTTTCGCAGGGCGAGCGCGAAATGGCTGCCGACAACAAGCTGCTCGGCCAGTTCGACCTCGTCGGCCTGCCGCCATCGCCGCGCGGCGTGCCGCAGATCGAAGTCACCTTCGACATCGACGCCAACGGCATCGTGCAGGTTTCGGCCAAGGACAAGGGCACCGGCAAAGAACAGCAGATCCGCATCCAGGCTTCCGGCGGTCTTTCCGACGCCGACATCGAGAAGATGGTCAAGGATGCCGAGTCGCATGCGGCCGAAGACAAGAAGCGCCGCGAGGGCGTGGAAGCCAAGAACCAGGCCGAAAGCCTGATCCACTCCACGGAAAAGTCGCTGAAGGATTACGGCGACAAGGTCTCCGAAGCCGACCGCACCGCAATCTCGGATGCGATCGCCGCTCTGAAGTCCGCGACCGAGGCAACCGAAGCCGACGCCGAAGACATCAAGGCCAAGACCCAGACGCTCATGGAAGTTTCCATGAAGCTCGGCCAGGCGATCTATGAAGCACAGCAGGCCGAAGGCGGCGCTGCTGCCGATGCCTCGGCGGAAGGCGGCGACAATGTCGTCGATGCCGACTACGAGGAAATCAAGGACGACGACCGCAAAAAGTCCGCGTAATCCGCGGCGGCGTGGTTATGCTTCAACACCTGATCCGGCTGCTCACCACGGCAGCCGGAAATCCATTTCCGGGGTTTAATCCTTAATGGCAAAAGCGGACTTTTACGAAACTCTGGGTGTAGCCAAGTCGGCGGACGAGAAAGAGCTGAAGAGCGCCTTCCGAAAACTGGCGATGAAATACCATCCGGACAAGAACCCGGATGACAAGGACGCCGAACGGAAGTTCAAGGAAATCAACGAAGCCTATGAGATGCTCAAGGACCCGCAGAAGCGGGCGGCCTATGATCGTTACGGCCATGCGGCCTTCGAGCATGGCGGCATGGGCGGCGGTGGCGGCGGATTTGCCGGCGGCGGCTTCTCGGACATTTTCGAGGATATTTTCGGCGAGATGATGGGCGGCGGACGCGCGCGCCAGCGCTCGTCGGGCGGGCGCGAACGCGGCGCCGATCTTCGCTACAACATGGAAATTACCCTGGAAGAGGCCTTCTCCGGCAAGACGGCGCAGATCCGCGTGCCGACGTCGATCACCTGCGACGTCTGTTCGGGTTCGGGCGCCAAGCCCGGCACGCAGCCGAAGAACTGCGGCACCTGCCAGGGGACGGGGCGCGTGCGCGCCGCACAGGGTTTCTTCTCGATCGAGCGGACCTGCCCGACCTGCCATGGCCGCGGCCAGATCATTCCCGATCCTTGCCAGAAGTGCCACGGCCAGGGCCGGGTGACGGAAGAGCGTTCGCTCTCGGTCAATATTCCCTCGGGCATCGAGGACGGCACACGCATTCGCCTGCAGGGCGAGGGTGAAGCCGGCACCCGCGGCGGGCCGGCGGGTGATCTCTATATTTTCCTGTCGGTGAAGCCGCACGAGTTCTACCAGCGCGACGGGGCCGATCTCTATTGCGCCGTCCCGATCTCGATGACGACGGCCGCCCTCGGCGGTACTTTCGACGTGGCGACGCTCGACGGCACGAAATCGCGGGTGACGGTGCCCGAAGGCACGCAGGCCGGAAAGCAGTTCCGTCTGAAGAGCAAGGGCATGCCGGTGCTGCGTTCGGCGCAGACGGGCGACCTCTATATCCAGATCCAGATCGAGACACCACAGAAGCTGACGAAGCGTCAGCGCGAACTGCTGCAGGAGTTCGAGCAGATTTCCTCCAAGGAGAACAATCCCGAATCGACGGGCTTCTTTGCCCGGATGAAGGAATTCTTCGAAGGCTGAGGCTCCGATCGATACGCAATCGCAACAGCCGGGGACGGAAACGTCTCCGGCTTTTTTATCGGGCCAGTCCCGATTTGGGACATCTGTTCCAGATCGATACGGCGTTCAATCGGAAAAGAAACTGCGTTAACGCAGGCGGATGATGCCGCTTGCAAGTTTTCCAAATGACTTCAATCTCTGCCGTCAGCGCATAATCAGAAGATCGGCACCGATACCGGGAGGATGATGCGCAATTAACACGACACAGCGTTCTCAGCGCGTCCCATCGGACGCGAGACCACGGAAGCAAGAGTATCCATCATGGCGCCAGCCTTTTCCTCTCAGTCCGAAGACATCGACGTTCTCGCAGGCGCCATCTACACATGGTGCGCCGAACGCAACATCAAGCTTCGCAGCCAGCAGGGCCTTTCCATCGCCAGCATGGCGATCGACCTCTATCATGCCGGCCACCAGACGCAGGACGACCTGCTGACGGCGCTGCATGGGTGCGAGATTCACTAAAGCACGCCACGATCTTTCGGATCGCTTCGCGCGCTTCAGGTCTTCATTTCCTCGCACATCGTTGTCGAAAAAAAACCGCTGCCCACTTTGCGCGGCATGCCTTCAGGCGACGCATCCGCCGCAGCCGCTCTCTTCGCACGCCGTCACCCAGACGCTCTGTTCCTTAGGTGATGTGGACCTGCCGCGCGATTGCGCTGCAGACATGCAAAGGTCCGGGCGCCCTCCATTCCTTGAAGAGTCCCCGTTTTTCCTGACATAAAGCTGACGCTCAGGCGGCGCTTTCGACCGCTTCGCCGGTCATGAGCGTGAGGATGGTCTTGACGGCTTCCTTGCCTGCGGTCGAGCTCAGCTTGTCGTAGCTCAGGGCAAGCGCATAGGCGTCGGGACTGAGTTCGATCCGGCTGCCGAATTCCGATATGCCCGTTCCCTCGAAGAGAGCGGAGATCTCGACGCCGAGAAATACCGCGATCTGGTGCAGCTTGCTGGCGGAAACGCGGTTCGTTCCCTTTTCATATTTCTGGATCTGCTGGAAAGTCAGTCCGAGTGCTTCACCAAGTTCGAGCTGGGAAACACGGCGAAGGGCGCGAAGCTGTCTGATGTTGCGACCAACGATAATATCAACCGGATCTGGCACTTCACCACTCTCTTTACATAAACGCTTTGTTCACCATATCGTTTCTGCGGGATAACTCAACCCGAAAGTTGCAAATTTCAACCGACTTTTTCTGGACTTTACGTTACGTCAGTCGTTTCGCAAAAATGCGTCAAAGCCCCTGATATCAAGGCGCGCGAGCCGTAGCCGTCCCTGCAGGCGGCATAGCCTGGAGTCGCCCAACCATGGCCTTCCAGGTTGTATTTTTTTAAACGTTGAGAACGCTCCCCGTTCTATCGCGCCCGCTGCGGCGCTGATTTTCGCCAGCGCCAACAGGAGGTTACGACAGCAAAGAAGCGGCGAGCCTTGCCATCGGCGCCGCTTCGGCTTAGCTGTCACGCTTAACGATTCCGGACATCCGATGCCGCACAAGGTTTCCCTTTCCCGCCTGAAGCTGAGCGACTTCCGCAATTATGCGGCGGCGACGCTTGGCCTTGACGGCCGGCACGTCGTGCTGACGGGAAACAACGGTGCCGGCAAGACCAATCTGATGGAAGCGGTCTCGCTGCTTTCGCCCGGCCGCGGCCTCAAGCGCGCGGCCTATGGCAATATTACCCGCGTCGGCGCGGCCGGCGGCTTTTCGATCTTCGCCGCGCTCGATGGCATGGAGGGCGAAGTCGAGATCGGCACCGGCATCGAAACCGGCGAGGACACCACCACCCGCAGGCTGCGCATCAACGGCACGCCGGCGAAGACGGCCGACGAATTGACCGACCACCTGCGCCTTCTCTGGCTGACGCCGGCGATGGACGGCCTCTTTACCGGCGCCTCCTCCGACCGGCGGCGCTTTCTCGACAGGCTGGTGCTGTCGCTCGATCCCGCCCATGGCCGCCGCGCCAGCGATTTCGAACGCGCCATGCGCAGCCGCAACAAATTGCTCGACGAAGGCCGCTTCGATCCGTCCTGGCTCACCGGCATCGAGGAGCAGATGGCAAGCCTCGGCATCGCCATGGCGCTCGCCCGGCAGGAGTTGCTCGGCCTGCTCGCCCGGCTGATCGAGGAAACGCGCGAGACCTCTCCCTTTCCCTCTGCATCCCTGCAGCTCTCCGGTTTCATGGACGGCCAGTTCTCGCGCCCGTCGGTCGATCTCGAGGACGATTACGCGGCGATGCTCGCCGAGAGCCGTTACCGCGACGCCGGCGCCGGACGCACGCTGGAAGGGCCGCACCGGGCCGACCTCATCGTGCACCACCGCGAAAAGGCGATGGAGGCCGAACGTTGCTCCACCGGCGAGCAGAAGGCGCTGCTTGTCGGCCTGGTGCTTGCGCACGCCCGGCTCGTCGGCAATCTCACCGGCCACGCGCCGATCCTGCTGCTCGACGAGATCGCAGCGCATCTCGACGAGGGCCGCCGCGCCGCGCTGTTCGACCTCATCGACGGGCTCGGCGGCCAGGCTTTCATGACCGGCACGGATCGCGCGATGTTCTCCGCACTCGGTGATCGGGCGCAGGTCTTCACGGTGGCCGACGGCAAGGTGTTCGAATGACGGAGGCGGCTTTCCCCGACGTCGGGCGCCATGATACGATCGGCGCCATGGAACCGCTCAGCACCGATGAAATCGCCCGTTATCACCGCCACATCCTGCTCCCCGAAATCGGCGGCGCAGGCCAGCAGAAGCTGAAAGCCGCCCGCGTGCTCGTGATCGGCGCCGGCGGCCTCGGTGCGCCGATCCTGCAATATCTGGCCGCGGCCGGCGTCGGCACGCTCGGAATCGTCGACGACGACAGGGTTTCCCTTTCGAACCTGCAGCGCCAGGTGATCCATGATTCCGGTACGATCGGCGAGCTGAAGACGGAAAGCGCCGCCTTGGCGATCACAAGGCTCAACCCGCATATCCGGCTGATCCGTTTCGAGGAGCGCTTCTCTCAGGAGACTGCCCGCCGTCATTTGTCCGGCTTCGATCTCCTGATCGACGGCTCCGACAATTTCGACACGCGTTATGCCGCGGCCGATGCGGCGGAAGAAGCATGCATCCCGCTCGTCACCGGCGCGGTCGGACGTTTCGACGGTTCGCTGACGGTTCTGAAACCCTATGAGACGGCCGAGGACGGGACGCCCAACCCTCGATATCGCGACCTGTTTCCCGAAGCCCCGCCGCCAGGGCTCATCCCTGCCTGCTCCGAGGCCGGCATCATCGGCGCGCTCACCGGCGTCATCGGCACGATGATGGCGATGGAGGCGATCAAGCTCGTCACCGGCGCCGGCGAACCGCTGATCGGGCGGCTGCTGCTTTACGACGCTCTCTCGGCGCGGTTCGAGACCGTGCGCTACAGGCGCCGCCGCGCAAGGCCGGCGCAATGACGATCATCCGCCTCGATGCCAGCTTCACGCGCTGGGACGAACTGCTCACCCTTATCCTGACCGCCTTCGCCTCGATGAACGGCAGGATCGATCCACCATCGTCTGCGCTCAGCCTGACGGCGGAAGCGCTGGCAGCGAAGGCCGAAGCCGAGATCGGTCATGTCGCGATCGATGACGGCAGGTTGACCGGCTGCCTCTTCCTGCGGCCGGAAGCCGATTGCCTTTATGTCGGCAAGCTCGCCGTTCTCCCTTCGGCGCAAGGCAAGGGCCTCGGGCGGCGATTGCTTGATATCGCCGAGGAGACGGCCTCAGCGCTCGGCCTTCCCGCCTTGCGGCTGGAGACACGCATCGAGCTTACCGACAATCACGCCGTCTTTGCCGCCTGGGGCTTTTCCAGAACCGCCGAGAAGGCCCATCCCGGTTTTGCCAGGACGACCTTCATCGAGATGCGCAAGATCCTTGCGCCTCAGATCAGCCCCGCCTGATCGAGCTCGAAGGGGCGTCTTTCAACGGCCGGGCAGCACCCTGTTCGGCGGCCTATGACCGTCGATGAAGGTGCGGATATTGATGATGACCTTGTCGCCCATGTCGACCCGGCCTTCGATCGTCGCCGAACTCATATGCGGCAGCAGTACCACCTTGCCCTCATTGGCGAGCTTGACGAGCTTCGGGTTGACGGCGGGTTCGTTTTCGAACACGTCGAGGCCGGCGCCGGCGATCTTGCCTTCCCTCAGGCACTTGATCAACGCGGCTTCATCGACCACGTCGCCGCGGGCGGTGTTGACGAGATAGGCGGTCGGCTGCAGCAGCGCCAGGCGGCGCGCCGAGAGCAGATGGAAAGTCGCCGGCGTCGAGGGGCAGTTGATGGATACGATGTCGACGCGGGCAAGCATCTGGTCGAGGCTTTCCCAATAGGTCGCCTCGAGTTCGTCCTCGACGGCCGGATTGGCGCGCTTGCGGTTGTGATAGTGGATCGAAAGACCGAAAGCCTTGGCGCGCCGCGCGACCGCCGTGCCGATGCGGCCCATGCCGACGATGCCGATACGCTTGCCGTGGATGCGCCGGCCGAGCATCCAGGTGGGAGACCAGCCGGCCCATTCGCCGGGCTTGTCGGTCAATACGCGTGCGCCTTCGCCGAGCCGTCTCGGCACCGCGAGAATGAGCGCCATCGTCATGTCGGCCGTGTCCTCGGTCAGCACGTTCGGCGTGTTGGTGACGGTGATGCCTTTGCGCGCCGCCGCCTCGACATCGATATGGTCGGTGCCGTTGGAGAAGCTCGCAATCAGCTTCATCTGCGGCCCGGCCTCTTCGATCAGCGCCGCATCGATGCGATCGGTGACGGTCGGCACCAGCACGTCGGCGGTCCTGACGGCGGCGATCAGCTCGGGAACGGAACGCGGCGTGTCGTCGATGTTGAGCTCGGCGTCGAAGAGTTCCCGCATGCGGGTTTCGACGGCATCCGGCAGCTTGCGGGTGATGTAGACCTTCGGTTTTTTCTTCGCTGTCATGGCTGCCTGTCGTGCCTTGTTCAGAGGTCTTTAACCAAGAGGGGCGATAATTTTCCCATTCCGGGCATTTTCTACCAGACCCGCACGCGAAGACAAACAAAACTCGTGGTGCAGCCGGGGAATGTCAGTGCCCGGACAGCGAGCAGGCACGGCCTGGCCCGCAGATTCGAGCAAACGGAAGCTTCCATGCGCAGCAAAGTCCTGAAGTCCTGCCTCGCCCTCGCGATCGGTCTGGCCGCATCCCTGGGAACTGTTGAATTTGCCCATGCGCAGGCGGCCAAGGGGCCGAGCGGACTGCCATTGCCGCGTTTCGTGACGCTGAAATCCAAACGCGTCAATCTGCGCATCGGTCCGGGAACGGATTACGCCGTTTCGTGGATGTACCTGAAATCCGGGCTGCCGGTGGAAATCATTCAGGAATATGACAACTGGCGGCGCGTCCGCGATGCCGACGGCACCGAAGGCTGGGTCAACCAGTCGCTGCTGTCAGGCCAGCGCGCCGCAATCGCCGCGCCGTGGATGAAGACGAAGGGCAAGGGCGTCTACGTCAATCTGCGCCGCGAGGCGCTGCCTTCCGCCTCGGTCGTCGCCAAGCTGGAACCCGGCGTGATGCTGATGATCGGCGAATGCACCGGCGACTGGTGCCGCGCCGAAACCGACGGCGCCTCCGGTTGGGTGGCGCAGTCGGAGATCTGGGGCGCCTATCCCGGCGAAGCCTTCAAATAAGCCCAGCCCGCTTGGCGGCGTCGGACAGCGAGGTCATCGGGCGCGGACCGATCTGCTGGATGACGATGCCGGCCGCCAGGCAACCGAGCTTGCCGCAATCTTCCAACGACCGTCCCTGCGTATAGCCATAGAGGAAGCCGGAGGCGAAGAGATCGCCGGCGCCCGTCGTGTCCACCACTTCCTTGATCCTGATCGCATCAACGTAATAGCGCTCGCGGCCCTTGAGGATAACGGCGCCGTTCTCGCTCATCGTCACCGCGGCGATCTTGCAATCGGCGGCGATCTTGTTCAGCGCCTCTTCGAAATCTTCGGTCTGGTAAAGCGACAGCGCTTCCTGGCGATTGGCGAAAACGATATCGACCGTGCCCGAGCGCATCAAATCGAGGAATTCGCCGCGATAACGGTCGACGCAGAAGCTGTCGGAAAGCGTCATCGACATTTCGCGGCCGTTTTCATGGGCGATGCGGGCGCAGTCGCGAATGGCCTCCTTGGCGCGCGGCGGATCCCAGAGGTAACCTTCGAAATAGGTGACCTTGGCGTCGGCCACGACATCGGCCTCGACGTCCTCCGGGCCGAGTTCGACGCAGGCGCCGAGATAGGTATTCATCGAGCGCTCGCCATCCTCTGTGACGAAGATCATCGAACGCGCCGTCGGCGGGAAGGTGCCCTTCGGCTTCGTCTGATAGTGGACGCCCTGGGCGCGGATGTCGTGCGTGAAGATATCGCCGAGCTGATCTGCGGCGACATTGCCGAAATAGGCGGCCTTGCCGCCGAGGTTCGCGACGCCCGCCGCCGTGTTGCCGGCGCTGCCGCCGGAGGCTTCGAGGGCCGGCCCCATGCGCGAATACAGGAGTTCGGCGCGCTCGGCATCGATGAGGTTCATCGCCGCCTTGGTGATCTGGTTGTCAATGAGGAACTGGTCGTTGCAACGAGCAATGATATCCACGATTGCGTTGCCGACTGTCAGAACATCGAATCTGGTCATGAAATGGGGGGTCCCGGATTTGTGATAGCCGGGGTTCGGTCTTAGCGAAATTTCCGCGGTTTGGAAGGATAAATGGTGAATGGTGCAGCTATTTCTTCGCAAAAGTGCCGCTTATTCGTCATGCCTCTGTCATCTTCGAAATCTAGAAATACTCGCAAGAGACCGGCATGAGCAGCTTTCGGTTGCAGCAGGGCACGTAAGGGATGATCCCTTCGATCTTACCGGCGCGACGCTGACCACGGATGAACTGGCAGCTTCGTGATTCGGATATCCGGCAGGGCCGGAGCGGAAAAGCGGGCTCAGCCCGCTTTTTTTTCTTTGCGGGCGTCCCAGTTGGCGATCGGGCGGCCTTTGCCTTTTCAATCCGGGCTGTTTGCTGTTAGAGGTGAGACTTCCCGCGCAAAGCAGCCTTTCCCATGTCAGCCATCATTCTCGACGTCCTTCCCATCTTCATCCTGATTCTCATCGGCTGGGTGATCGTCCGCAGCGGATTGATGGCATCGAATGTCGGCGAAGCGCTCAGCGAATTCGTCTTCAAGATCGCCGTGCCGCTCTTACTCTTCCGCACGATTGCCGAGGCGGATTTTCACGGCGCCTCGCCGTTCCGGCTCTGGATCGTCTATTTCTCCGGCGTCGCGATCACCTGGGCGGCCGGTCATATCGCCGCCACGCGCCTCTTCGGCCGCGACGAACGGATCGGCGTGCTCGCCGGCGTGTCCTCGGCCTTCGCCAACAACGTCTTCATCGGACTGCCGCTCGTCGAACGCACCGTCGGCGACGAGGGGCTGGTGGCGCTGTCGATCCTGCTCGCCGTGCATCTGCCGGTCATGATGGTCGCCGGCACCGTTCTGATGGAGCATGCCGAGCGAAAGATCGCCGGCAAAAGCGACCGCAGCATGGTCTTCGTGCTGCGCCAGATTGTCATCAATCTCGTCCGCAACCCTCTGGTGATCGGGCTTGCGGCCGGCATGGCCATGCATCTTTCCGGTCTGACCATGACAGCGACGCTGGCGACGGTCGTCAACCAGATCGCCGGCATTGCCGGCCCGGCGGCGCTGATCTCGCTCGGCATGGCATTGGAGAAATATGGCGTATCCGGCAATCTCGGCATCGCCAGCGTCACGTCGGCATGCAAGCTGCTACTGTTGCCGGGCTGCGTCTGGGCGGCAAGCCATCTCCTCGGTCTCAGCCCCGAATGGACAGCGGCGATCGTGCTGACCTCATCGGTGCCGACAGGCGTCAACGCCTGGCTGATCGCCAATCGCTTCGGCGTCGGCCACAGCCTCGCCGCCTCGACGATCTCGGTCACGACGGCGCTCGGCGCCATCACCGTCTCACTCTGGGCCTATTTCCTCGGCGCCTGAACTTGCTCCAGGAACGAAGAAAGCCCGGCTTGCGGCCGGGCTTCGATTGTCACGCGATCGCGCTTCGCCTTACTGCGTTGCGGTGTTCGGATCCGGCAGCGGTACCGGCGAATCGGCCAGCGTATGCAGATAGAGGATGACGTTGGCGCGATCCTGGTCCTTCGGGAGACCGGCAAAGCCCATCGCGGTGCCGGGAACGTCCTTCTTCGGCGCCAAGAGGAACTTGTTGAGGAATTCGAAGCTCCACTTTTCGCTGCTGCCCTTGGAGAAATCCTTCATGGCGGCGGAATAGGCGAAGCCCTCATGCGAGGCGATCGGGCGATCTACGACACCAAAGAGGTTAGGACCGACTTTGTTCGGCCCCCCTTTGGTGGCGTCATGACAGGCCTGACACTTCTTGAAGACCACTTCACCGGCCTTGGCATCTGCAGAAGCGAGCAATTGCGCGATCGGAACGGCAGCAGCCGGCGCAGCTTCGCCACCGGCGGCGGGCGCCTCTTCGGCAACGATCGCGAAACCTTCCTTCTCCGGCGCTTCGGAATGGAAGATCCCCTCGGACGCGATCGAGACCGACATCAGAACGAAAATCGTTCCGAGCAGTGCCCCCACGGCCGTATTGACGTATGAATTCATCTGCAATGCTCCCCTTGCAGCCGGCAGACCATAAACCGGACCATCTTGAAATCGCGCGGAACCTATGTCTTTTGGCTGATCGTTGCAACTGTCTAAATGGTCTTGCGTGTGAGACTTTTTGACACTTTTCAGCCCGGAATAGAAGGCCCGAACCATGAGTGATTCAAATTTAGACGACGTGCTCGTATTGATCCCGGCGCGGATGGCGTCCACGCGGCTTCCGGGCAAGCCGCTCGCCGATATTTGCGGCCTGCCGATGATCGTGCAGGTGGCCTTGCGCGCGAAGGAGGCTGCCATCGGCCGCGTGGTCGTCGCCGTCGACGACCACGAGGTGTTCGACACCATCGCCGCCGCCGGCTTCGAGGTCGTCATGACCAGCCAGGATCACCAGTCTGGCTCCGACCGGATCTTCGAGGCGCTGCAGAAGATCGATCCCGGCGGAAGGGCGAAGATCATCGTCAACGTCCAGGGCGATCTGCCGACGATCGAGCCGGAGACCGTCCGGGCGGCCTTGCGTCCGCTTGAGAACGAGGCCGTCGATATCGGCACGCTGACGACCGAGATCGACAATGAAGAGGACAAGACCGCGCCACACATCGTCAAGGTCGTCGGTTCGCCCGTTTCCGAGACCCGTCTGCACGCGCTCTATTTCACCCGCGCGACTGCGCCTTACGGAAAGGGGCCGCTCTACCACCATATCGGGCTCTACGCCTATCGGCGCGCGGCGCTGGAACGGTTCGTTTCGCTCGGCCCGTCGACACTCGAAAAGCGCGAGGCGCTGGAGCAGCTGCGGGCGCTGGAGGCCGGCATGCGCATCGACGCCGAGATCGTTGACACGGTTCCGCTCGGTGTCGATACTCCCGCCGACCTCGAAAAGGCGCGGCGCATCCTCTCCGCCAGAACAGGATGATTTTAGGCTCAGTTGGCCTAAAATCTGAATCCTGTTCTCAATTAAAGAGTTAGAGCATGATGTCCTCCGAAAACCGCTCACACTTTTCGGCATCATGCTCCAAGTCGAACTGACGGAACCACCATGAACATCAAGACCAACAGGATCGCCTTCCAGGGCGAATTCGGCGCCAATTCCGACATGGCCAGCCGCGACATGTACCCGACCATGGAGCCGCTGCCCTGCCAGACCTTCGAGGATGCATTCACGGCCGTCGACAATGGCGACGCCGACATTGCGATGATCCCGATCGAGAACACGATTGCCGGGCGCGTCGCCGACATCCACCATCTGCTGCCGGAATCACGGCTGCACATCATCGGCGAATATTTCATGCCGATTCGCTTCCAGCTGATGGTGCTGCCCGGGGTCACCAAGGACGAGATCCGCACGGTGCACAGCCATATCCACGCGCTCGGACAGTGCCGCAAGATCGTGCGCGCCCATGGCTGGAAGCCTGTTATCGCCGGCGATACGGCAGGCGCGGCGAAACTCGTGAAGGAAACCGGCGATCGCTCGATGGCCGCGCTTGCCCCGCGTCTTGCAGCCGATCTCTACGGGCTGGAGATTGTCGCCGAAAATGTCGAGGATACGGAAAACAACGTCACCCGCTTCGTCATCCTGTCGCGGGATGAGGAATGGGCGCAGCGCAATTCGGCGGAAGAGAAGGTCGTCACCACCTTCGTCTTCAACGTCCGCAACATTCCGGCCGCGCTCTATAAGGCGCTCGGCGGCTTTGCCACCAACAACATCAACATGACGAAGCTCGAAAGCTACCAGCTCGGCGGAAAATTCGTCGCGACGCAGTTCTACGCCGATATCGAGGGCCATCCGAACGATCCGAACGTTCGCCGGGCTCTGGAGGAGCTGCGGTTCTTCTCCGAGAAGGTTCGCATTCTCGGCGTCTATAAGGGGCATGCGATGCGAGGCCTGCTCTAAGCAGGCCCCGTCTATCCAGCATATTACTTATCCGGCTCACAGACGCGCAGCCGATGTCCGTCCGGATCGAGCACGACGAAGGTCGCGCCGAAATCCAGTTCCGTCAGTTCCTGGGCGATCGGCAGGCCGCGCTGGCGCCAGTCCTCATATTGCCTGGCGACGGCATTTTCTCCCGCGACCATGAAGGCCACCTCACCCCGGTTGCCGATGGCGGAGGGCTGCGGCTCGACCTTACTGCGCCGCCACAGGCCGAGCGTGAAACCGCCATCCAGCGGGAAGGCGACGAAATTCGGCGCCTCCACGGCCGGTTCGCGGTTCAGGAGGCTCCGGTAGAAACTGGCACTTTCGCCGGGGTCCTTAACGTAGAGGATAATCAGATTGGGGCTGGTCATTTCGGTTCTCCCGTTGCTGGTAATTGGGCACGGCGAGGAACGACCTGCCGCCAGTTTATGGCAGCAGGCGCCTGAGGGCGCTGCGAAAGCAGCGCCCCGTTCCCGGCCGGCGATGTGGATGACGATCAGATGGTCTAAAGCGAAAAACGGCTCTGGCGGCGCGGACCGCGTCCATCCATGAAGCCAAGGTCGCGCTTGCGGCAATCCGGCGTCGCTTCCAGATCGAGGATGGTGTGATTTGCGCTGCGAATCCGAAAGATGTTCATGATCAGACGCCGAATACCGGAGTGCTCGGACTGCCCGACATCGGCGAAAGTTTCGGCCGAAATGACATCGGCAAAGGCGTCAACTGCAAAACGGTCGCTGGCTTGGCGGATGAGTGAAGACGTCGCCATGATCAGTCCTTTCCTGATGAATTGAGACTGATCATAACGCCAACTGCTGACAGTTTATGGCAGCAGCATTTCACCGCTCGATCGGCACGTCCTGCGTCTCGCGCCACTCCTTGAGAAGTGCGGTACGACGGCGCGGATAACGCACCTCGTGCAGTGCCATGTCGATAATGCGATCGGTGCGGAAGTGGCGAAAATCCTGGCGTAGCTCACACCAGGCCATAAGGACGCGCACGTGTTCGAAATAGCCGAGCGCGAAAGGCCAGACGCGGCGGCGCGAGATCCGGCCCTGCTCGTCGCCGTAATGCAGTTCGAGAATGCGCTCCAGGCGGATCGCCCTGCGGATGGCCGAGACATCCGCGCTATCCTCATCCCGGCGTTTGGGGCCGACGAAGAGAGCGGCCGAATCAATCATTTCGCGCAAGTCGTCCGGCAGAACGGCGGCGATCTTGGCTAGAGCATCGGCACCGGCGCCGGCAAGGCGCGGCTCGGCGGCGCGGGCCACCCAGCGCGAGCCGAGCACCAGCGCCTCCAGCTCCTCCTCGGAAAACATCATCGGCGGCAGCATGAAGCCGGGCTTCAGCACATAACCGATGCCGGCCTCGCCTTCGATCATCGCGCCCTGGGCCTGCAGGCTGGCGATGTCGCGATAGAGCGTGCGCAGGCTGACGCCGGTTTCTTGGGCAAGCACCGTTCCGGTCACCGGCCTGCGATAACGCCGAAGCGTCTGGAGCAGCGTCAGGAGCCGTTCCGAACGGGCGACCGGCATGGCACTAGCGCTTCCACTCCACCCAGTCGCGCATCAGGCGGTGGGCGATCGCCCCTTTCGGCGGCGAGGCCTTGCCGTTGGCGCCTGGACGCTCGATCATCTCGAGCGTTTCCTCGCGGGTGAACCAGCGGCAATCCTCCAATTCGGTCTCATCGCGCTTGATCTCGGTGGATTTCGCCTGGGCGTAACAGCCGATCATCAGCGAATGCGGCATCGGCCAGGGCTGCGAGGCGTGGTAGCGGATACGGCCGGTGCGGATGCCCGACTCTTCCAGGGTTTCGCGGCGCACGGCGTTCTCGATGGTCTCGCCGGGCTCGACGAAGCCAGCAAGACAGGAATACATGCCGGGCGAGAAATGCGGGCTGCGGCCGAGCAGGCAGAGGTCGCGGCTCTCGTCGATCGTCAGCATGATGACGACGGGATCGGTGCGGGGAAAGATCATGTGCTCGCAGGCGGTGCAGACCCGCTTGTAGCCGCCGATATGGACTTCCATCGCCGAGCCGCAGCGGCCGCAGAAGCGGTTGTCGCCGTTCCAGCGGATAAGGCTGGCGGCCTGGGCGAATTCGCCGAGCAGCACCTCGTCGATCAGCATCTCGCGAAACAGCGTGCGGCCGTCGGCGGGCTTGTACTGGCTGGCGAGATCCTCGACATCGACGCCGACGGGAACGGCGAGGCGGGGCTCGCCGGTTTTGCGGTAGCCGAGAAGCACCGTCTCGTCCCAATCCGGCTGCAGCTCCTGCAGCTCGTAGCGGGCAAAGAGTGGATCGAGCACCTGCCCGTCATGCTTCAGCACCAGCTTGTCCCTGGCGAAGGCGAAGATATGCGTCCCTTCCCTCGCCAGCGCCCTTTCGACCGACTTTTCATCGCGATGTTCGGAATCACGATTGAGGTCGTTGGCGGCAAAGGCGGTGAGATTGCTGGGTTCCGGATGCGGCACATCCGAATCGAAAAGCGAATGACTCATGATGAAAGGGCTTCCCGCAGCTTCGCTATGAATTCATCTCTCTTCCCATCCTCGTAGGGCTCAGCGCGCCCGAAGCCCCAGACAGGACCCGGCCAGTTGGCATCACCTTCGAAGCGGGCAATGACATGAACATGAAGCTGGCGGACGATATTGCCAAGAGCCCCGATATTGATTTTTGCGGCACCGGTGACCTCCTTCAGGGCCTTGGCGACCAGCTCCGCCTCGAAGGCGAGCAGCACCTGGTCGAGCGGCGTCAGCTCGAAAATTTCGGCAATGCCTGCCCGACGCGGCACGAGAATGAGCCAGGGCCAGCGGGCATCCCGGGACAATCTCACATCGCAGAGGCCGGTCACCATGATGCTGATGCTGTCTTTTTCCAGCCGGGGGTCGAGCTCGAAACCGTTCAAGGGCATTCCTCCTATCTTTTCCAAGGACTAGCAGTTTTTTATCATGTTGGCTTGCTTTTGATGACGATATTGCCGATATGTGCACTCGGGAGGTTGGTGGTGGACGAGCCACTCGCCAACCGGGTCAGGTCCGGAAGGAAGCAGCCCTAACGAGCCCGGCACGGGTCATCGTGCCAGCCTCCCACCTTCTCTTCCAAGAAGCCCGAGCTTCGGGCGCAAGCAGGGCGATGAGCGAGACCGAGCGACAGTCACAAGATGCCGCCTCGACGGGCACCGGATACCGGGTGCTGGCACGAAAATACCGCCCCAAGGATTTCACGGACCTGATGGTCGGCCAGGAGCCGATGGTCCGTACGCTCACCAATGCCTTCGAGACCGGCCGCATCGCGCAGGCCTACATGCTGACCGGCGTGCGCGGCGTCGGCAAGACGACGACGGCGCGCATCCTGGCGCGGGCGCTGAATTACAAGACGCCGGATATCGACAAGCCGACGATCGATCTGCGCGTGCCCGGCGAACATTGCCAGGCGATCATGGAAGGCCGTCATGTCGACGTGATCGAGATGGATGCCGCCTCGCATACCGGTATCGACGATATCAGAGAGATCATCGAGCAGGTGCGCTACCGGCCGGTTTCGGCGCGCTATAAAGTTTATATCATCGACGAAGTGCACATGCTTTCGACGCAGGCCTTCAACGGCCTGCTGAAGACGCTTGAAGAACCACCGGAACATGTGAAGTTCATCTTCGCCACCACCGAAATCCGCAAGGTGCCGATCACCGTGCTGTCGCGCTGCCAGCGCTTCGACCTGCGCCGCATCAGCGCGTCAGATCTCGTCGGATTGTTCACCACGATCGCGGCCAAGGAAGGCATCGAGGCGGAAGCGGACGCGCTGGCGATGATCGCGCGCGCGGCCGAAGGCTCGGCCCGCGACGGCCTGTCGCTGCTCGACCAGGCGATTGCTCACGGCGCGGGCGTGGTGCAGGCGGAAGCGGTGCGGGGGATGCTCGGTCTTGCCGACCGCGCCCGGATCGTCGATCTCTTCCAGCATGTAGTCAAAGGCGACGTGGCCGCCGCACTTGGCGAATTCCAGGGCCAATACGAGGCAGGCGCCAATCCTGTCGTCGTGCTCACCGATCTTGCCGATTTCACCCATCTGGTGACCCGGCTGAAATATGTGCCGGATGCGGCGAACGACCCCTCGCTCAGCGAAATCGAGCGCACCAAGGCGACGGAATTCGCCAAGGGCGTCGCGGTCACGACGCTGTCGCGCATCTGGCAGATGCTGCTGAAGGGCATTCCCGAAACGGAAGGCTCGTCACGCACGGCAGGGGCGGCCGAAATGGTGCTGATCCGGCTTGCGCATGCGGCCCATCTGCCGGCGCCCGAGGATGCGGCGCGCCGGCTTGCCGAATTTTCCGGCGACAATGCCGGTTCGCGTCCCTCCTCCCCGCCGTCCGGCAATGGCGGCGGCAACGGAACGCGCGTTCCCTATCAGAGCAGCGTCGCAGCGCGCGCGGCCGAGCCAACACCGCGGCCGCAGCCCTCAGGGCCGACGGCGATGCTGCGCGCTGTGCCCAATCCGGAACCGCAGACTATCGGCCGCACCGAGGTGAAGCCTGCAGAGGCTCCGAAGCCGCTGGTGCGCATCAATTCCATTGGCGACATCGTCGACCTCGCGGGCGAAAAGCGCGATGTCAAATTGAAGGCGCTGGTGCGCAACTTCGTGCGCCCTGTCCGCATCGAGCCCGGCCGGCTTGATGTGAACCTCACCGAAGGCGCACCGAACACGCTGCTGAACGAGCTCGCCGTCAAGCTCAAGGAATGGACTGGAATCCACTGGATCGTCAGCACCAGCCGCGAAGAAGGCGGGCCGACGATGGTGGAAGCAGAGGCCAGGACGCGGGAACAGCACGTCATCGACGCGCGACAGGATCCAGACGTCGCGGCGATCCTGGCGCATTTCCCGGGCGCGAAAATCATCGACGTGCGCGTGCGGGCACCGACGCCGGAGGAAGAGGCGGACGAGGCGACACCGCCGGCCGCCGCCGAATCCGAGGAAGGTGACATCCTGCCGGGCGACGACATAGAATTCTAGCGTTTCAAGAAGGAGCGAGACGATGCGCGACATCATGGGCATGATGGGCAAAGTCAAGGAAATGCAGGCCAAGATGGAGCAGATGCAGGCGGAGATCGCCGAGCTCACGGCCGAAGGCAAGGCGGGCGGCGGCCTCGTCACCGTCATCATCTCCGGCAAGGGCGAACTCAAGAGCCTGAAGATCGACCCGTCGCTGTTCAGGGAAGACGATGTCGAAATCCTCGAAGACCTGATCGTTGCCGCCCACAAGGACGCCAAGGACAAGGCCGAGGCGCTCGCCGCCGAAAAGACCAAGGCTCTGACCGCCGGCCTGCCGATCCCGCCCGGTTTCAAGCTGCCGTTTTGATAGCAGGCAATTCGATCTTCAATTTCACCGCAATCGCGTTCGCGATGCACGGGCGAAATTGTCGCCTAAGGCTGTGCTGCCAACATCGCCCGCAGCTTGTAGTGAATAGGGGCTGCGAGATATCGCGCCCGGTCCGCCTCGGAAAGCCGACGCCCAAAAGTTTCCATCAGCTCCGGCATCGTGACTTTAGCGCCGGCAAATGACTGGTGCTCCACCGGCATTCCGGCCTCGGCCACGCCGCCCTGGATGACCCGGCAATAAATGCCGGGGCGGGCGGCTACCGTATAGCGTTTGACGAATTTCGGATCGGCCATCCTGGCGGCGAAAGTGGCGCAGGGCATGCGGCATGCCGTGACTTCGAGAACGAGGTCGCCTGATACGAAGCGGTCGCCGACGGCAACGTCGCGATTGTCGAGATCCGAGATCACCAGGTTTTCGCCGAAGGTGCCGGGCTCATAAGGCCGGCCGAGCTCCCTCGCCCACCAGTCGAGCGTCAGCGATCCCTCGATATAGATGGCCTGATCGACCCCGCCATGGTGCTTGCGGTTGCAGATTGCATCGCCGACCAGTCCCTCGGCATCGATCATGACGGCGCCATTGACGGCCTGTTTGAAGATGCCGGTCTTGTAGCTCTTGCCGGGCAGCCGTTCCGGATTGCCTCTGCACAGCGCCAGGATTTTCATGGGACGGCCGATCCTTCCGCGATTCCGTTTTCGTTCCATATCAGTTAAGAACGGCGCATGGCAAAACGAGTCACCGGCCCCGAAATCGAAAAACTCATCCAGCTTCTGGCAAAGGTGCCGGGCCTCGGGCCACGCTCAGCCCGCCGGGCGGCGCTGCATCTGATCAAGAAGAAGGACCAGCTTCTCGGCCCGCTGTCGAACGCGATGGGCGAAGCCTATGACAAGGTGAAGATCTGCTCGCGCTGCGGCAATGTCGATACCGTCGACCCTTGCACCGTCTGCACCGACGCGCAGCGCGACCAATCCGTCATCATCGTCGTCGAGGACGTTTCGGACCTCTGGGCGCTGGAGCGGGCGGGCGCGATGAACGCCGCCTATCACGTGCTCGGTGGCACACTCTCGCCGCTCGACGGGATCGGGCCTGACGATCTCAACATTCGCGGGCTGGTCGACCGGATCGGCGAAGGCGGCATCCGGGAATTGATCATCGCCGTCAACGCTACCGTCGAGGGGCAGACGACGGCGCATTACATCACCGACCAGCTGCAGGGGCTGGACGTGAAGATCACGCGGCTGGCGCACGGCGTGCCTGTCGGCGGCGAACTCGATTATCTCGACGAGGGCACGCTCGCAGCGGCGCTGCGGGCGCGGACGGTGATATGAGGGGAATTTATATGCCGCGAATACTCGCACTCGCCATAACGGCGGCCCTCCTCCCCCTCCCCTCCCACGCGGCCCCATCGAAAGCCGATGTCGAGGCGCAATTCGAAAGCTGGGTGCAGAAGGACCTCTGGCCGCAAGCCAAGGCGGGCGGCATTTCCGAGAAGACTTTCAAGGCCGCTTTCTCAGGCGTCACCCTGAACTGGAACCTGCCGGATCTCGCCCCGCCGGGGTTCCCGCCGCCCAAGGAGCAGAAACAGACGCAGGCGGAGTTTTCCTCGCCGGGTCCCTATTTCAACGAGGACCGGCTGAAGAAGCTTGCCGCGACGGGGCGCGGCTTTGCCGCGCAATATGGTTCGACGCTGAAGCGGATCGAGAAGACTTACGGCGTGCCAGGCTCGATCGTGCTTGCCATCTGGGGCCGGGAGACGGGCTTCGGCGCGGCGAAAATCCCGAATTCGGCGGTCGAAGTGCTGGCGACCAAGGCCTTCATGTCGACCCGCAAGGAAATGTTCCGCACCGAGCTGGTGGCCGCCCTGCATATTCTCGACGGCGGCGACGTGACCCCCGCCGATTTCAAGAGCTCGTGGGCCGGCGCGCTCGGCCAGCCGCAATTCATGCCGACGAGCTATCTGAAATATGCGGTCGATTTCGACGGCGACGGTCACCGCAACATCTGGACCTCGGTGCCGGATACGCTTGCCTCGATCGCCAATTACCTGATCAAGAAGGGCTGGCAGCGTGATCGTGACTGGGGCTTCGAGGTTTCGATCCCGGAGGCAGTTTCCTGCGCTCAGGAGGGTCCAGACCTCGCGAAGCCGCTTTCGCATTGGGCCTCGCTCGGCATCGCGCGCATCTCCGGCAAGGACTTTCCCGCAAACGAGATGAAGGCCGAAGGCATGATGCTGGTTCCGGCCGGCCGCGACGGGCCCGAATTCATCGTCACGCCGAATTTCTACATCATCAAGGAATACAACAACTCCGATCTCTATGCGCTCTATATCGGCAATCTCGCCGACCGGATCGGCTCGAATGCCGGCGCTTTTCAGGGTCGATGGGGCGATGTCGGCAAGATGCTGCGCTCGGATGTCGCCGCCATGCAGAAGGCGCTGGAGCGGCAGGGCTATGACGTCGGCGGTTCCGACGGCCTGCCCGGCTACAAGACACGGCGGTCGATCGGCCAATGGCAGGCGAAGAACGGCATGAAGCCGACCTGCTTTCCCGAGGCCACGATGAAAGGCAAGCTGAAGTAGCCGTTTCAGAGGTTGCGCTTCAGCCCTTCATGGCTCGCGACGAAGCCGAGCTTCTCGTAGAAGCGGATCGAATCCGCCCGCGTCTTGTCCGATGTCAGCTGTACGAGGCCGCAGCCGCGCTCGACGCATTGGGCGGTCGCCCAATCGATGAACTCGGAGCCGAGGCCGGAGCCGCGCAAATCCCGCGCGATACGCACGCTCTCGATCTGCCCGCGCCACATGCCCGCTCTCGAAAGGCCGGGAATGAAGCTCAGCTGCAGACAGCCGACAAGCTGATCGTCCGCATCGCTTGCAACGGCGAGCATCTGGTTGGCATCCGCCTCGATCGCGGCGAAAGCCGAGAGGTAGCGCGCATCGATGGGGTCCGAGACGATCTCCCTGGCGCTGCCGAGATCGTCCTCGGCCAAAAGCCGGACGATGGCGGCAAGATCCGATTGGCGGGCGAGCCTGAAATTATACACGGCTGTTCTCAATGGTGCAGATCTATCGGCGCCTTATGGAAGACGTCATCGCCGGGCGGAATGGCCTGACGTTCGATCATTCGATGAACATGGGGCAGGCCTTCGCCGCGGTGAAGGGCGCGCAGCCTGTCGATGTTTTCGGCATCGGCCTGCGTACGCCGCTGGTTGTGTCTGATGTATTCGACCCAGGTCGGCGTATGGTAGCTTTCGGTCCAGAGCCCGGGATTTTCGAGATCGCGCATCAGCGCCCAGTGCCGCGCGCCATCACGGATGCGGATACGCCGCCGCTCCACCATCAACGCCATGAATTCCGCAAGGTCGTCATCGGCGATCTCGTAGTCGACCTGGATGACGATCGGGCCGCTGCGCGGCGTGATGTCGAGACTCAAGGCCGGCGCGGTGAAGCGGTTCAGCGGATCGAGGTTGAGCGAGGCGAAGGCCGGCATCGAAAAACGTAGCCCGATCGTAATGCCGAGCAGCATGACGACCGACGACATCAACAGCGCATTTGCAACGCCGTAGCGGTCGGCGGCCACACCCCAGAGCCAGCTGCCACCGGCGATGCCGCCGAAGGTGACGGTCTGATAGAGCGACAGCGCGCGGCCGACCACCCAGCGCGGCGTCGAAAGCTGGACGATGGTGTTGAAGAGCGACAGCGCGGAGACCCAGCAGGCGCCGGAGATGAGCAGGCCGGCGGAGGTCAGGAGGGCGCTCGGACTGAAGGCGGCGATGACGGCGCTCAACGCAAAACCGGCAAAGGCCAGCCGGATGATGATCTCACTCGACAGCATCTGGCGAAGCCTCGCATTCAGCACCGCTCCGCCGATCGCGCCGATGCCGAAGGCGCCGAGCATGAAGCCATAGGTCAGCGGGCCGCCGGCAACGAGATCGAGAGCGACGATCGGCAGCAGCGCTAGGATAGAACTCGCGCCGATGCCGAAGATGAGACCACGGACCAGAACCTTTTCGAGATTGGGCGACATGGAGACGTAACGCAGGCCGGCGAAGATGGCGCTGCCGAGCGCCTCCCGCGGCAGGGTCGAGACCGGTGTGCTCGGCCGCCAGCGCGACAGCGCGTAAATCAATGGCAGGTAACTCAGCGTGTTCACCGCAAAGGCCGCAGCGGCGCCGGCCGCCGCAACGATGGCGCCGCCGATCGCCGGGCCGACGCTGCGGGTGATGTTGAATCCCATGCTGTTCAAGGTGACGGCGCCCGGAAGATCGGCGCGCGGCACCATATCGCCGACCGAGGCCTGCCAGGAGGGATTGTTGAGCGCCGTGCCGCAGCCGATCAGGAAGGTGAAGAAGAGCAGCAGCCAGGGCGTGATCCAGCCGAGAAGCGCACAGGCCGTCAGCAGGCCGGAGACCACGAGCATCATGCACTGCGCCGTCAGCATGACGCGGCGGCGATCGTAATTGTCGGCGAGCGCGCCCGATATCAGGGAAAACAGCATGATCGGCAGCGCGGTCGAGGTCTGCACCAGCGCGACCATATCCTCCGAAGCGGTGATCGTCGTCATCATCCAAGCAGCACCCACTGCCTGGATCAGGCCGCCGAAATTCGAGGAAAGACTCGCAAACCATATGGCGCGATAGGTATCGTGCCGCAAAGGCGCCAATGTCGACGAAGTATACGCCACGATTTCTCCCGCTTTTGTCATTGCCCCCGACCCGGCAATATATGCGCATGACCGGCGCTGGCCATAGCGCGTTCGCCTTGCCGGAGGCGAATTGGCGGAATCCGCCGCAGACCTTGCAATTTCGTAAAAACCCGACTATATGGCTCTCAAATTCTTGATCGCTTGATGAAGAGTGGGCCGCAAGGACCCGCTCTTTTTTATTAGCTCGATCGCCTGAACAGCAGAAATTGCGAGGAGCGCACCGCTTGTCGGACATGACGAACGCAGACAACGAATTTGAGCCGCGGCTGATTACCGAAACCGGGCTTGACCAGCGTCTTGCCGATATCATCGAAC
Organism: Rhizobium sp. R634; assembly: GCF_002211305.1. Lineage (GTDB taxonomy): Bacteria > Pseudomonadota > Alphaproteobacteria > Rhizobiales > Rhizobiaceae > Rhizobium. The sequence continues at coordinate 188,367 of NZ_LOKW01000003.1, forward strand.
CCGTTCTCATCGGGATGGGTTTCCGGCTGATCCGTGTGCGCATGCTGAACCAGAACGGCATGACGATGCAGGTCATGGCCGAACGCAACGACGGCACGATGACCGTCGAGGACTGCGAAGAAGTCTCGATGGCGATTTCTCCCGTGCTCGATGTGGAAGATCCGATCGATAAAGAGTATCATCTCGAAGTGTCTTCGCCCGGCATCGACCGTCCGATGGTGCGGAAATCCGATTTCGTTCGCTGGCAAGGTCACCTGGTGAAATGCGAGACGTCGATCATGATCGGCAACCGCAAGCGCTTCCGCGGCAAGATCGTCGAAGCCGACGCAGATGGTTTCACGCTCGAGCGTGACCAGGTTGCCTACGGAGAAGAGCTGAACGTCACCATTCCTTTCACGGCGCTCAGCGACGCGAAACTCATTCTGACCGACGATCTGATCCGCGATGCGCTGCGCGCCGACAAGCTGGCGAAAGCGCAGGCCGCCAACCAGAACGAAGCGGACGAGCAGGAATAACCGATCAACAGACCGCTCCAGGGACGGGAACCCGGGAGTAAAGACGGAGAAACAAGACAATGGCAGTCAGTGCGAACCGGCTCGAACTTCTGCAGATCGCAGATGCAGTGGCGCGCGAAAAGGTCATCGACCGCGAGATCGTGCTTGCCGCAATGGCCGATGCCATTCAGAAGGCGGCACGCTCGCGTTACGGCACCGAATCCAACATCCGGGCCGACATCAATCCGAAGACCGGCGAAATCCGGCTGCAGCGCCTGCTCGAAGTCGTCGACAAGGCCGAGGATTATTCGACGCAGATCCCGCTGGAACTCGCCCGCGACCGCAACCCGGACGCCGCACTCGGTGATTTCATCGCCGATCCGCTGCCGCCGATGGATTTCGGCCGCATCGCCGCACAGTCCGCCAAGCAGGTGATCGTGCAGAAGGTGCGTGAAGCCGAGCGCGACCGCCAGTTCGACGAATTCAAGGACCGCGTCGGCGAAATCGTCAACGGCACCGTCAAGCGCGTCGAATACGGCAACGTCATTGTTGACCTCGGCCGCGGCGAAGGCATCATCCGCCGCGACGAAATGATCCCGCGCGAGAACGTGCGCTATGGCGATCGCGTCCGCGCCTATGTCTACGACGTCCGCCGCGAGCAGCGCGGTCCGCAGATCTTCCTGTCGCGAACGCATCCGCAGTTCATGGTGAAGCTCTTCACCATGGAAGTGCCTGAAATTTACGACGGCATCATCCAGGTGAAGTCGGTTGCCCGCGATCCGGGCTCGCGCGCCAAGATCGCCGTGATCTCGAACGATTCGTCGATCGATCCGGTCGGCGCCTGCGTCGGTATGCGCGGTTCGCGCGTCCAGGCCGTCGTCGGCGAGCTTCAGGGCGAGAAGATCGACATCATTCCCTGGAGCCAGGACCCGGCGACCTTCGTCGTCAACGCCCTGCAGCCGGCCGAAGTCGCCAAGGTCGTTCTCGACGAGGATGCAGAGCGCATCGAAGTCGTCGTTCCGGACGAGCAGCTGTCGCTTGCGATCGGCCGCCGCGGCCAGAACGTCCGCCTCGCCTCGCAGCTGACCGGCTGGGACATCGATATCATGACGGAGGCCGAGGAATCGGAGCGCCGTCAGAAGGAATTCAACGAGCGCACCAACCTGTTCATGGACTCGCTCGACGTCGACGAAATGGTCGGTCAGGTTCTGGCGTCGGAAGGCTTTGCCGCCGTCGAGGAACTCGCTTATGTCGATCTCGACGAAATTTCCTCGATCGATGGTTTTGACGAGGATACGGCTCAGGAAATCCAGACCCGCGCCCGCGAATATCTCGAGAAGCTCGAAGCCGAGATGGACGAGAAGCGTAAGGCGCTCGGCGTTGAGGACGAGCTGCGCGGGATCGACGGCATGACCGCCCAGATGATGGTGGCGCTTGGTGAAGACGGCATCAAGACGATCGAGGACTTCGCCGGTTGCGCCGCCGATGATCTCGTCGGCTGGACGGAGCGCAAGAACGGCGAAACGAAGAAGTTCGAGGGCCTGTTCTCGAAGTTCGACGTCTCGCGCGTCGAAGCCGAACAGATGATCGTCCAGGCCCGCCTTGCAGCCGGCTGGATCACCGAAGAGGACCTGGCAAAGGGGACCGAGGAAGAGGTCACCGAAGCCGAACAGGAAGCATGATGACCGCGCATGAGCCGGACGCTCTCCCTGAGGAGGACGATCTTGCAGGTTATGACGTGAACGGACGCATGTGCATCGTGACGCGTGAAAGCGGATCGCCGGATGAGCTGATCCGCTTCGTCGCGGCTCCCGACGGAACCGTCGTCGCCGACCTGAAGCGCGAGCTTCCGGGACGCGGATGCTGGGTGAAAGCCGACCGGTCGCTGGTCGACAAAGCGGTGGCGAAGAAGCTCTTCGCCCGCGCGCTGAAGAGCGACGCGAAGGCAGCAGACGATCTCGGCGCGAGCGTCGACCGGCTGCTGGCGGCGCAATTGATGCAGATGATGAACATGGCGCGCAAAGCCGGCCAGTTCGTCAGCGGCTCCTCGAAAGTGGATGCCGCGGTGAGAAGCGGAGCAGCGCTTGCGGTGTTCCATGCGACTGATGCAGCGGACGACGGCGTCCGGAAGATCGACCAGGCCCGCAAGGCCTGGCACCTCGGAATGGAGACCGAGGAGGAGATACCTTCCTTCCGTCTCTTCTCGGAGAGCGAAATGGAAGGCCTGATGGGCCAGAATGCTTTTATCCATGCCGCAGTGCTTGCAGGGCAGGCGGGTGAGGGTGTAGTGAAGCGCGCAAAGATGCTCGAACAGTACCGTATTGGCGGTCAGTCCCGGGCAGCGGGCGGCGCTGGCCGGCAAAAGCAATGAGAAGGTCACCGGCATCGGCCGGTCCTATTCTCATTGATCGACAGTATTTGAACGACAGGGTCTGATCTAGTCATCGCTCCCTGTCCGAAGGAACGGGAACGAATGACCGATAGCAATGACGACAAGACACTCAGCGTAACGGGCAAGAAGACGCTTACCCTGAAACCATCGGGGATGAGCCAGGGCACCGTTCGCCAGGATATGGGTCGCGGTCGCACCAAGGCGGTCGTCGTCGAGACCCGCAAGCGGCGTCCGATGCGCCCGGAAGACGAAAAGCCGATCACGCCCGCCGCCCCCGTGGCCCCGGTCCGCGCCGCCGAACCGGCACCCGCGCCGGCACAGGCACGTCCGCAGCAGCCGACGCCGGCGCCGCGCGTTCACCAGCCGGGCGGCAGCCAGACCAACCAGCGTCCGCAGCAGTCCTATCAGCAGCCGCGCTCGAACGACCGTCCGCGCCCTGTCGTGCTGAACCACCTGTCGCCGGAAGAGATGGACGCCCGTCGCCGTGCGCTCGCCGAATCCCAGGCGCGTGACGCCCAGGATGCGATCCGCCGCGCCGAGGAAGAAAAGCGCCGCGCCGCTGAAGAGGCCATCCGCAAGGCGGCCGAGGCCGAGGAAGCCGCCCGCAGGGCGGCCGAAGAGGCTGCCCGACAGGCTGAGGCTCCTGCCGTCGCCGAACCGGCGGCACCGGCTCCGGTTGCGGCTGAAGCCCCTGCGAGCACGCCGCGGCCGGCATCATCGGCCCCAGCTGCCCGCCGGCCCGACGGCGCAGCACCTGCTGCCGCCCGTCCGGCCCCCGGCGCTGCGGCGCCGGCAGGCGTCCGCGGCCGTCGCAATGAAGACGGCGACGATGATCGCGGCGGCGCACGCGGCGGTCCGGCTCGTGGCCGTGTCGTCCGTCCGGAACCCGCAAAGCCGGTTACGACGCGTCCGAAAACGGACGAAGAGCGTCGTCGCGGCAAGCTGACGATCACCACCGCTGACGTGGACGGCGAAGACGCCGGCCGCAGCCGTTCGCTTTCGGCGATGCGCCGCCGGCAGGAGAAGTTCCGCCGCAGCCAGATGCAGGAAACCCGCGAGAAGATCTCCCGCGAAGTCGTTCTGCCTGAAACCATCACCATTCAGGAACTGTCGCAGCGCATGTCCGAACGCGCCGTCGACGTTATCAAGTTCCTGATGAAGGAAGGTCAGATGATGAAGCCGGGCGACGTCATCGACGCCGACCTCGCCGAACTCATCGCCGGCGAATTCGGCCATACAGTCAAGCGCGTCTCGGAATCCGACGTCGAGCTCGGCATCTTCAACCTGTCCGACGAAGAGGGCGAACTGGTTTCGCGCCCGCCCGTCGTCACCATCATGGGCCACGTCGACCACGGCAAGACCTCGCTGCTCGACGCCATCCGCCATGCCAACGTGGTCTCCGGCGAAGCCGGCGGCATCACGCAGCATATCGGCGCCTATCAGGTGGAACAGAACGGCCAGAAGATCACCTTCATCGACACTCCCGGCCACGCTGCCTTTACGGCGATGCGTGCCCGCGGTGCGCAGGCGACCGATATCGCGATCCTCGTGGTCGCGGCTGACGACAGCGTGATGCCGCAGACGATCGAATCGATCAACCATGCCAAAGCGGCCGATGTTCCGATCATCGTGGCGATCAACAAGATCGACAAGCACGAGGCTGATCCGCAGAAGGTGCGCAACCAGCTGCTGCAGCACGAAGTCTTCGTGGAATCCATGGGTGGTGAAGTGCTCGACGTCGAAGTCTCGGCCAAGACAGGCAAGAACCTCGACAAGCTGCTCGAGGCGATCCTGCTGCAGGCCGAAATCCTCGACCTCAAGGCCAACCCGAACCGGACGGCGGAAGGCACCGTTATCGAAGCCCAGCTCGACCGCGGCCGCGGCTCGGTCGCCACCGTGCTCGTCCAGAAGGGCACGCTGCGCCCCGGCCAGATCATCGTCGCCGGCGACGTCTGGGGCCGCGTGCGCGCGCTGGTCACCGACAAGGGCGATCATGTGAAGGAAGCGGGTCCCGCGACTCCGGTCGAGGTGCTTGGTCTTTCCGGCACGCCGCAGGCGGGCGACAAGTTCGCCGTCGTCGAAAGCGAAAGCCGCGCCCGCGAAATCTCCGAATACCGCCAGCGTCTTGCCCGCGACAAGGCGGCTGCCCGACTGTCGGGTCAGCGCGGTTCGCTGGAACAGATGATGACGCAGATGCAGAGCACCGGCATCAAGGAATTCCCGCTCGTCATCAAGGGCGACGTGCAGGGTTCGATCGAAGCGATTGCCGGCGCGCTGGAGAAGCTCGGCACCGACGAAGTCCGCGCCCGCATCGTCCATTCCGGCGCAGGCGGCATCACAGAGTCGGATATTTCGCTCGCCGAAGCTTCGAACGCGGCCATTATCGGCTTCAACGTTCGCGCCAATGCGCAGGCACGCCAGTTCGCCGAACGCCAGGGCATCGAGATCCGCTACTACAACATCATCTACGATCTCGTGGATGACGTGAAGGCAGCGATGTCGGGCCTGTTGTCGCCGGAACGGCGCGAAACCTTCATCGGCAATGCCGAGATTTTGGAGGTGTTCAACATCACCAAGGTCGGCAAGGTCGCAGGCTGCCGCGTCGTCGAAGGCAAGGTCGAGCGCGGAGCAGGCGTGCGCCTCATCCGCAACGACGTTGTCGTTCACGAAGGCAAGCTCAAGACCCTCAAGCGCTTCAAGGACGAAGTCTCCGAAGTGCCGATGGGCCAGGAGTGCGGCATGGCCTTCGAAAACTACGAGGACATGCGCGTCGGCGACGTCATCGAGTGCTTCCGCGTCGAACACATTACGCGCACGCTCTGATCGTTGAATGTCTCAATACGAGAATAAACTAATGAGAAAGCCATCCGCCACACTGGTGGATGGCTTTTGGCATCTCGAATCCGAATCAAGTCTGAGCGACACTATAGCTGCCCGTCAGGCGCTGGATGTCTTTCGTCAATTGAACCGGCCGAAAATCTGGAGGTTTGCAACGCAGATTTTTGTGCTTTGCTTTATTCTACTTTATTCTGCGACGCTCCTAGTTTCGTCACTTCTGATCGCCGGCATCATTTTCAAGCTCAGCCCCTCCGGTATCGACGAGGCTTTATTTGGGCACTATTTCTTCTTGCTGTTTTCTGCAACGATGCTGTCGCTCTATCTCCTGCTTCCACTTTTCTACCGATACCACAACCGCTCCATGTTGCCGCCCGGCAGCAAGATGAGTCTCCCACGCGCCCAAGTGATAGGCAGACAGACAATCGTCAACGAACTGCCAAACGTAAGAAGCGAGTGGCATTGGGCCGCCGTCTCGGAATTCATTGAAACAAAGAGCCATTTTATTATAACTCATGTGGTCGGGTACTTTGTTGCTGTTCCGCGATCCGCATTTTTGAGCGAAACCGATGCTGCGTCTTTTGCGGAGTTATGTCGCAACGCACTTGCCGAAGCCCGCAGCCAATAGGATTGCTCGCGTGACTTTTGGCGTCGGCCGCCTTGACCTTTTCAACCAAAAGAGTCATGGACGCTCTCCTTTGACGGGTTCGATTCCCAGCCGCATCGGCAAATAGAGATAACAATGACCAGACCAACTTCTTCCGCGCCTTCGCAGCGCATGCTGCGCGTTGGCGAACAGGTCCGCGCCGCGATCACCCAGGTGCTGCAGCGCGGCGAAGTGCGCGACGACGTCATCGAGGCGACCGTGATTTCGATTTCGGAAGTGCGCATGTCGCCCGACCTGAAGATCGCTACGGCCTATGTGACGCCGCTCGGCGTTTCCGACCACAGCATCGTCATCGAGGCATTGAACCGCCACGCCAAGTTCATCCGCGGCCGGCTCGGGCCGCAGCTTCGGCAGATGAAATACATGCCGGAGGTGCGCTTCCGCGACGATACCAGCTTCGACAATTACAAGAAGATCGACGAGCTCTTGCGTTCGCCCGAGGTGAGCCGTGACCTCGACGGCGATAACGACGAAAAATAATAGAAGAGACGCATGTCCAAACCACGCAAACCCAAGGGCCGGCCGATTTCCGGCTGGCTGATCCTCGACAAGCCGGTGGATTTCGGCTCGACGGAAGCCGTTTCCAAGATCAAGTGGCTCTACAAGGCCCAGAAGGCGGGCCATGCCGGCACGCTCGACCCGCTCGCCTCCGGCATGCTGCCGATCGCGCTCGGCGATGCGACGAAGACCGTCCCCTACGTGATGGACGGCCGCAAGATCTATGAATTCACGGTGAGCTGGGGCGAGGAGCGCGCGACGGACGATCTCGAAGGCGAGGTCACGCAAAGCTCGGACAAGCGCCCCAGCGAACAGCAGATCCGCGATATCTTGCCCAGCTATATCGGCACGATCAGCCAGGTGCCGCCGCAGTTTTCCGCCATCAAGATAGCGGGCGAACGCGCGTATGACCTGGCGCGCGAGGGCGAAGCCGTCGAAATTCCCTCGCGCGAGGTCGAAATCTTCCGCCTGACGCTGCTTGCCTGTCCCGATGCCAATACGGCGCATTTCGAAGTGGAATGCGGCAAGGGCACCTATGTGCGCGCGCTCGCCCGCGATTTCGGCCGGGAGCTCGGCTGCTACGGCCATGTATCAGGGCTCAGGCGCACCTTCGTCGCCCCCTTCGCGGAAGGGGCCATGGTGCCGCTCGCAGACCTCGTAGCGCTTGAAGCGATCGAGGACATGGACGAGCGGCTCGCCGCCCTCGACGCACTGCTGATCGATACATGCGAGGCGCTTTCGGCGCTCCCCCATCTCGTCATCAACGACGACCAGGCCCATCGGCTGAAGATGGGCAATCCGATCCTCGTGCGCGGCCGCGATGCGCCGATTGCCGAAAGCGAAGCCTATGCGACGGCCCGCGGCCGGCTGATCGCGATCGGCGAAATCGGCCAGGGCGAGTTTCGCCCAAAGCGGGTTTTCGCCTGAGTCTGCACAGCTGACGATTGTCATGCGATGGCGATGCGATATCTTCCTTTCGGGCCATAACGGCCCGAGGGGAAAATTATGCGCGCAATCGCAGTTGGAATGCTGACGTTCTTTTCGCTGTTCCTGACCGTTGCCGGCGCTCGCTCCGCCGAGCGCTGGGCCGAGCTTCCGGCCTTTCCCGCGATGCCGGCGGCGAAAACGAGCGGCATGGCCGATGTGAACGACATCAAGATGTATTACGCCGAATATGGCGAGGGCGAGCCGATCCTCTTCATCCATGGCGGCCTTGGAAATACCGGTGTCTGGGGCAACCAGATCGCCGAGTTCGCAAAAGACCATCTCGTCATTGTCGCCGACAGCCGCGGTCACGGCCGCTCGACGCGCAGCCAGCAGCCTTTCGGCTATGATCTCATGACCTCGGATTATGTGGCCCTTCTCGACTATCTGAAGATCGACAAGGCGACGCTTGTGGGATGGTCGGACGGCGGCATCATCGGCATCGACATGGCGATGAAATACCCGGAAAAGCTGACGCGGGTCATTGCCCAGGCGGCCAATGTGACCACGGATGGCGTCAAGCCCGACGTCATGAACAACAAGACTTTCAACGACTACATCACCGTCGCCGGCGAGCAATATCGGAAGCTATCGCCGACACCCAACGAATACGAGGCCTTCGTCAACCAGATTTCGCAGATGTGGGCGACGCAGCCCAACTGGACGGCAGCGGAACTTGGGAAGATCACGGTGCCGGTCACGCTTGCCATCGGCGACCATGATGAGGCCGTCAAGCTCGACCATACAGAGATGATGGCAAAAGACATTCCGGGCGCGAAGCTGGTCATCCTGAAAGACGCCAGCCATTTCGCCATGCTGCAGGATCCCGAGGGCTACGATGCGATGATCCGGGATGCCATGGCCGGTCGTTAAAGGCCGCTGCGGGTATCCCCCTTTCCATCGTCGGATATTTGGTTTATAGGCAGCGCCAGCGTCAGGTACGCCTGCTCGCATTCACGGCCAAAGCTGGACGGCATCCCGGCTTTTGGCGACTTCATCTCCTCTCATAGAAAGGATCATCCGATGTCGATCACTGCTGAGCGCAAGGCTGCGCTGATCAAGGAATACGCAACCGCCGAAGGCGACACCGGTTCGCCGGAAGTTCAGGTCGCGATCCTGACCGAACGCATCAACAACCTGACCGAACACTTCAAGGACCACAAGAAGGATAACCATTCCCGCCGTGGCCTGCTGACGATGGTTTCGAGCCGCCGCTCGCTTCTTGACTATCTCAAGAAGAAGGATGAAGGCCGCTACTCCAAGCTGATCACCAGCCTGGGTATCCGCCGCTAAGATTGTCCGGCGGGCGCTTCCGAGCGTCCGCCGGCTTTTGTTTCGGGACGATGCTCCCGATGAAATGTTCCAGCCGCGCCCTATCTCAAGCGGTGGAACGACCGGCAGACCCGGATGGGCCGGTTCTGCCAAACCAACCGCTGACCTGTCATGGGGCAGGATTGCCGGATGCTTTCGGCCAAAGTTCTTAGCGGCTTTGGCCCAGTTTCTCCGAAAGCTCGCGTTTTCTGAGAAGCTGAGATTTCCCGGGAACCGAGGTTTCCGAAATCTGAAATGAAAAGCCTCCCGTTGTCTTGCCCGTGATACGTCACATTGATTGCGGTCGACTGTGCGCTGCGCCTTGCTATCGGTGGCGGCGCGTGCTCCCGCATTGAAGGACAAGACATGTTCGATACACATTCAGTGGAAATCGAGTGGGCCGGCCGCCCGCTGAAGCTCGAAACCGGCAAGATTGCCCGTCAGGCCGACGGCGCAGTTCTCGCCACCTACGGTGAGACCGTCGTTCTTGCCACCGTCGTTTCGGCCAAGGCGCCGAAGCCCGGCCAGGACTTCTTCCCGCTCACCGTCAACTACCAGGAAAAGACCTATGCAGCCGGCAAGATCCCCGGCGGCTATTTCAAGCGCGAGGGACGCCCGAGCGAAAACGAAACCCTCGTTTCACGCCTGATTGACCGCCCGATCCGCCCGCTCTTCCCCGAAGGCTACAAGAACGACACGCAGGTCGTCGTCACCGTTATCCAGCACGACCTTGAAAACAACCCCGACATCCTGTCGATGGTCGCCACTTCGGCAGCCCTGACGCTGTCCGGCGTTCCCTTCATGGGCCCGGTCGGCGGCGCGCGCGTCGGCTACATCAACGGCGAATATGTTCTCAACCCGCATCTCGACGAGATGGACGAGTCGAGCCTCGACCTCGTCGTCGCCGGCACCTACGACGCCGTGCTGATGGTTGAATCCGAAGCCAAGGAACTCAACGAAGACGTCATGCTCGGCGCCGTCATGTTCGGCCATAGGGGCTTCCAGCCGGTTCTCGACGCGATCATCAAGCTCGCCGAGGTCGCCGCCAAGGAGCCGCGCGACTTCCAGCCGGAAGACTATTCCGCGCTCGAAGCCGAGATGCTCGGCCTTGCCGAGGGTGAACTTCGCGAAGCCTACAAGATCACCCAGAAGGCAGACCGCTACGCCGCCGTCGATGCCGTCAAGGCGAAGGTGAAGGCCCACTTCCTCCCCGAGGAAGGCGAAGCCCGGTACACGGCCGAGGAAGTCGGCGCGATCTTCAAGCACCTGCAGGCCAAGATCGTCCGCTGGAACATTCTCGACACCAAGAGCCGCATCGACGGCCGCGACCTCGAAACCGTTCGTCCGATCGTTTCGGAAGTCGGGCTTCTGCCGCGCACCCATGGTTCGGCGCTGTTCACCCGCGGCGAAACCCAGGCGATCGTCGTTGCCACGCTCGGCACCGGCGAAGACGAACAATATGTCGACAGCCTGACGGGCATGTACAAGGAACGCTTCCTGCTCCACTACAACTTCCCGCCCTACTCGGTTGGCGAAACCGGCCGCATGGGCTCCCCGGGCCGCCGCGAAATCGGCCACGGCAAGCTCGCTTGGCGCGCCATCCGTCCGATGCTGCCGTCCGCTGAGCAGTTCCCCTACACACTGCGCGTCGTCTCCGAGATCACCGAGTCGAACGGCTCGTCCTCGATGGCAACCGTCTGCGGCACCTCGCTCGCTCTGATGGACGCCGGCGTACCGCTTGCCAAGCCGGTTGCCGGTATCGCCATGGGTCTGATCCTTGAAGGCGATCGCTTCGCCGTTCTCTCCGACATTCTCGGTGACGAAGATCACCTCGGCGACATGGACTTCAAGGTTGCAGGTACGGCCGACGGCATTACCTCGCTGCAGATGGACATCAAGATCGCCGGCATCACCGAAGAGATCATGAAGGTCGCGCTCAGCCAGGCCCAGGGCGGCCGCACCCACATTCTCGGTGAAATGTCCAAGGCCATCACCGAAAGCCGCGGCGAGCTCGGCGAATTCGCTCCGCGCATCGAAGTGATGAACATTCCGGTCGACAAGATCCGCGAAGTCATCGGCTCCGGCGGCAAGATCATCCGCGAAATCGTCGAGAAGACGGGCGCCAAGATCAATATCGAGGACGACGGCACCGTCAAGATCGCCTCCTCGTCTGGCAAGGAGATCGAAGCGGCCCGCAAGTGGATCCACTCGATCGTCGCCGAGCCTGAAATCGGCCAGATCTACGAAGGCACGGTTGTCAAGACCGCCGACTTCGGCGCCTTCGTCAACTTCTTCGGCGCCCGCGACGGCCTCGTCCATATCTCGCAGCTCGCTTCCGAACGTGTTGCCAAGACGCAGGACGTTGTCAAGGAAGGCGACAAGGTCTGGGTCAAGCTGCTTGGCTTCGACGAGCGCGGCAAGGTTCGCCTGTCGATGAAGGTCGTCGACCAGGCCACCGGCCAGGAGATCCCGAACGAGAAGAAGAAGGAAGAAGCGGCCGAATAAGCCGCCCTTCCCGCGCATGGGCTCGAAATCGAATTCGATTTTCGCAAAGTTTATGTGCAGACTTAGTTCCGGGCGCGGGAATCTTCCGCGCCCTTTTTGCATCCAAAGTTGAGACGAGATCCATGAGCCGCGAGACGCTGAAGACCCTGTTCCATCCCTTTGCCAGCGGCACAGTCCAGGCGCCCGGCGAGGGCGAGCGCGTGCTCTTCCTCGGCGCCGAGGCGGGCTTTCAGCTGCCCGAAGGCTTTGCAGCCTCGCTCAGCGCCGTCCAGGGCTTCCGTCCGCTCTATCGGCAGCTGCTGGCGCAGCGGATCGAAGCGATGCCTGAGATCGACGGCGAGGATTATGACGCCGCTCTGGTGCTCTGCACGAAACACAAGGGCGAGAACGAGGCCAACCTCGCCGCCGCGATCACCCGCACGCGGGCCGGCGGCCTGATCATCGTCGCCGGCGCCAAGGAAGACGGCATTCAGCCGCTGCGCAAGCGCATGGAAGGCTTCGGCCTCGCCATCGACCACATGCCGAAGTACCACGGCGTCGCCTTCTGGTTCGGCCGGCCGGCAGAGACCGGAGAGATCGTCTCCAAGCTGGCGAAGGCGCCGGTGCGGGTCGACGGCCGCTTCCATGCGAGCGCCGGCATGTTCTCGCACGACCGGATCGACGCCGGATCGGAACTGCTCGCATCGCGCCTGCCGCAGGACTTCATCGGCGACGTCGCCGATTTCGGCGCGGGATGGGGCTATCTCTCCGTCGAGATGGCCGAGAGATCACGCGGACTCGCGCGCCTCGACCTATACGAGGCCAACCACGCATCCCTGGAGGCGGCGAAGGATAATCTGGCGGAAAACTGCCCGAACGCGCCTGTGCGCTTCTTCTGGCACGATCTGGCGGGCGAGCCGGTCAAGGACAAATACGATCTCGTCATCATGAACCCGCCCTTCCATGAGGGCCACGCGGCAGAGCCGTCGCTCGGCCAGGCGATGATCAAGGCCGCCGCATCCGCCCTTCGCGGCGGCGGCCGCCTGATGCTCGTCGCCAATCGCGGCCTGCCTTACGAACCGGTTCTGGCCGCGAATTTCAGGGAATGCGGCGAAACCTGCCGCAATGCCCGCTTCAAGGTGCTTTGGGCGAAGAAATAAGCTCAGGCCGCCTCGATCTCTTTGCGGGCGGCACTTGCAAGGAAAGCCGAACGCGTAAGGCCGCGCTCTTTTGCGGCCTTGTCGATCGCATCAAGCATGCCTTTGTCGAAGGTGACATTGGCTCGAACGGTGCGTGTCGTGTCTTCGATGAAGGGAACACGCGTCAGAAAGGCACCTGCAGCCAATTGTTCACGAATATCCGGCCTGGAACTGACCTCGTCGTAGGACGAAGGCATCGGCAGAGCTTCATCCTCCGCCCAGAGACGGAGAGCCTCGATGGCGTTTGCGGTGAGGTCCTCCTCCTCATCTGCTGCGGAGAATACCGACGGCAGATCCGGAAAGCTGATGCCGAAAGCGCTGTCCTTGTCCTTGTGCACGAGGGCGATGAAATATTTCATGATTCCTCACTCACTTTGCCATCCGGCCTGTTTTGCGATCGCGAGCGCGGTGCCGATCGGCAGATCTTTCTTGGGGTGGGGCACGATGACGGTCTGATTGCCTCTTCGAAGCTTATGATGTGACCCTTTGATCGAAACGACTTCGAAGCCTTCCCGCTTCAACCTGGCGATAATCTTCTGACTGTTTCGCTCCACAAGTCGCCCCAAATCCTGTTGCAATATAGCTCCCTTGAGCAGAAACAACAAGGGGATGCGCATTATGATGCGCATCCCCTTCGGAATGACCTGCCTGATTTACTCGACATCCGCCTTGCGCAGCGTGTCCAGCGTCGGCATGGAGGTGATGTTGAAGCCGGCATCGACGAAGTGAATCTCGCCGGTCACGCCGGCGGAGAGGTCGGAGAGCAGGTAAAGTGCCGAATTGCCGACCTGGTCGATCGTCACGGTCTTGCGCAGCGGCGCATTGCGCTGGTTCCAAGAGAGGATCGCGCGCGCATCCGAAATGCCGGCGCCGGCAAGCGTGCGGATCGGGCCGGCGGAAATGCCGTTGACGCGGATGCCGCGCGGACCGTAATCGGCGGCGAGATAGCGCACAGAAGCTTCGAGCGCCGCCTTGGCGACGCCCATGACGTTGTAGTTCGGGATGACGCGCGTCGAGCCGTTATAGGTCAGCGTCAGCATCGCGCCGCCGTCTTCCATCAGCGGAGCGCAGCGCCTGGCGATCTCCGTGAAGGAGAAACAGGAAATGACCATGGTGCGGCTGAAATTCTCGCGCGTCGTATCGGCGTAGAGGCCCTTCAGCTCGTTCTTGTCGGAGAAGCCGATGGCATGGACGATGAAATCGAGCTTGCCCCAGCGCTCGCCGAGCGCGTCGACCACGGCATCGACGGAAGCAATATCCTCGACATCGCAAGGCAGCACGAAATCCGAATTGACCTCGGAAGCAAGCGGCCTGACGCGCTTGCCGAGCGCATCGCCCTGATAGGTAAAGGCAAGTTCCGCACCCTGTGCGGCGAGCGCTTTTGAAATTCCCCAGGCAATCGAATGGTTGTTTGCGACGCCCATGATGAGGCCGCGCTTACCCTGCATGATTCCAGTCATATTATTATCCGTTATAGCGCTGGAAGACGAGCGTGGCGTTCGTCCCGCCGAAGCCGAAGGAATTCGAAAGAGCGATATCGATCTTCGCACCGTCGATACGCTTGCGCACAATCGGCACGCCTTCGAATTCGGGATCGAGTTCGGTGATATGGGCGCTTTCGCCGATGAAGCCTTGCTGCATCATCAGCAGGGAATAGATCGATTCCTGCACGCCGGCGGCGCCGAGCGAATGGCCCGTCAGCGACTTGGTCGACTGGATATGCGGGATCTTGGATCCGAAGACCTCGCGAATGGCGCCGATTTCCTTGCTGTCGCCGACCGGCGTCGACGTGCCGTGGGTGTTGATATAGTCGACGTCGCCTTTGACTGTCGCAAGCGCCTGGCGCATGCAGCGGACAGCGCCCTCGCCCGAGGGGGCGACCATGTCGTAGCCATCCGAGGTTGCGCCGTAGCCGACGATTTCGGCATAGATCTTGGCGCCGCGGGCCTTGGCGTGCTCCAACTCCTCGAGCACCAGCACACCGGCGCCGCCGGCGATGACGAAACCGTCGCGGTTGGCGTCATACGCGCGCGAGGCTGTGTCGGGCGTGTCGTTGTATTTGGACGACATGGCGCCCATGGCGTCGAAGAGATTGGACATGGTCCAGTCGAGATCCTCGTGGCCGCCGGCGAACACCATATCCTGCTTGCCCCACTGGATCATCTCGGCCGCGTTGCCGATGCAGTGCGCCGAAGTCGAGCAGGCCGACGAGATCGAATAGTTCACGCCATGGAGCTTGAACCAGGTGGCGAGCGTCGCGGATGCGGTGGAGGACATAGCCTTCGGCACGGCAAAGGGACCGATGCGCTTCGGGCTGTTGTTCTTCGTGGTGATATCGGCGGCCTCGATGAGCGTGCGGGTGGACGGACCGCCGGAACCCATGATGATGCCGACACGCTCGTTCTGCGCGTAGTCCTTTTCTTCCAGGCCGGAATCGGCAAGGGCCTGCTTCATGGCCACATGGTTCCAGGCGCCGCCTTGCGACAGGAAGCGCATGGCGCGGCGGTCCACCAGTTCAGCCAGCTCGGCGGCGCCGAGCTTGGGGCTGCCCCAAACCTGGCACTTGAAGCCGTGTTCCGCGAAATCGCTGGAGAAGGAAATACCCGACTTTGCCTGCCGCAAGGATTCGGTGACCTCGGCCGCGTCGTTTCCGATCGAGGACACGATACCCAGACCCGTAACAACTACCCGTCTCATCTGATCAAACCTTTGTTGTTTTCGTCAGCCGCTCGAAATGCGGTTCAGGCCGTCTTTTCTTTCGACAGACCGACGCGAAGGTCGGTCGCCTGATAAATGGTTTCGCCGTCCGCCTTCAGCCAGCCGTCGGCGGTGCCGAGCACCAGCCGGCCGCGCATCACGCGTTTGAAGTCGATGCCGTATTCGAGCAGCTTCGTGTGCGGACGCACCATGCCCTTGAATTTCACTTCGCCTGTTGAAAGCGCCATGCCGCGGCCTTCCTCGCCGAGCCAGCCCAGGAAGAAGCCGGTCAGCTGCCACATGCCGTCGAGGCCGAGGCAGCCCGGCATGATCGGGTTGCCTTCGAAATGGCAGGGAAAATACCAGTCGTCGGGGCGTACGTCGTATGCGGCGCGCAGATACCCCTTGTCGAAGGCTCCGCCCGTTTCGGAAATTTCCGTGATGCGGTGAACCATCAGCATGGGCGGCAGGGGAAGCTGCGCATTGCCGGGGCCGAACAGCTCGCCATGTGCGCAGGCGATGAGTTCTTCGTACGAGAAGCTGGACTGTCTGGTGGTCATAAAGTTTCTTTTTCCCCCCGCGTGAAGCCGATGGATGTGAACGTGTAGTCCAAGTTCTTCAGAAAATGAAGCATGAGCAAGGCAGCTTCATTCATGGTTCCGGACTAGGCTCTCGCCTTTATTTGGTGGTCGCATACAGGAAGGCTAGGGCCGCGACCAGACCTATTTGCGTCAGAAGCCCGTTTTTGCCGCCTTTATCAGGCTCCTGTCCCCATTGAACTATTGAAAGGCCGCGATGCAAAAGTTATACCGCTTGAAGAAACATGATTGCTTTATGCAGGAATAACCGGAGTTGGTCTTGATGACGGGTGCATCCCCGATCGCAATAGAGGTACGGCTGCGCGGCGCGGGTCTGCGCCCTACCCGCCAGCGTGTCGCGCTCGGCGACCTCCTGTTTGCCAAGGGCGACCGGCATCTGACCGTCGAGGAACTGCACGAGGAGGCGGTCGCCGCCGGCGTGCCGGTGTCGCTCGCGACCGTCTACAATACGCTGCACCAGTTCACCGAAGCCGGCCTTATCCGCGTTCTCGCCGTCGAGAGCGCCAAGACCTATTTCGACACCAATGTTTCCGACCATCACCATTTCTTCGTCGAAGGCGAGAACGAGGTGCTGGATATTCCCGTCAGCAACCTGACGATCGGCAATCTGCCGGAGCCGCCTGAAGGCATGGAGATCGCCCATGTCGACGTGGTGATCCGCCTGCGGGCGAAGCAAGGCTGACTGAAAGCCGCCTCACATGACATCATCGGGATGCCGGCCGGGCTTGTGCTTGTAGGTCGGGAAGGTCCAGCCGAACCAGAGGGCGCCGCCGCGCACGGCAAAAGCCGCCACGACGCCGCAGGCAGACGCCAGATAGAGCTGCATCTCCAGCGCATTGGCGAGCGTGAAGACGCTCGCGCCGACGAGAGCGGCCGTCACATAGATTTCCGGCCGCAACAGAACGGAAGGCTCGTTTGCCATCAGATCGCGCAGGATGCCGCCGAAGGTCGCCGTCAGCGTGCCGGTGACGATCGCGATGGTCGGCGAACCGGTTGCGGCAAGGCCCTTGGCGGCGCCGAGCACGCAATAGGCGGCAAGACCGATCGCATCCAGCCAAATCAGCAGGCGATAGCGCGATTCCAGCAGATGGGCGGTGAAGAAAACGAGGACGCCCATGACGCAGCAGACAAGGATATAGGCAGGGTTCAGCACCCAGAAGACCGGCACGCGGCCGAGCACGATATCGCGCACGGTCCCGCCGCCCGTGCCCGTCACCATGGCGAAAAACAGAAAGCCGATCAGGTCCAGCTGCTTGCGCGAGGCGGCGAGCGCGCCGGTGGCGGCGAAAAGCGCAATGCCGGCATAATCGAGATAGACGAGCAAGGACATGCGAACCCCGGAACCGGCAGAAATCCACCGAAAGAACCACGGCGGCAAGGGCGGCGCAAGGCGGCGCGGCCATAAAGCCGAAGTCTTTATTTGATGCATGTCGTTGTCCCAAAACCGCTGCACACTTTTGGGCGGCGTGCATTGGGAGCCTTTATCCAAAAGAGGAAAGCCGTGAAACCCCTGGTGCTCGCCCTTCTCAATATCGTCCTGCTGCTTGCCATGCCCGTTGCCGCCTTCGGTCAGCAATCGCTGATCTCCGATCCGGAGATCTACGAGAAGAAGCACTTTCAGGAGCAGTGCAAGACGGCCGAATTCGCCGACGGCTTCGTTACCAGGCAGGACATCAACAATGACGGGTTGATCGACGCGGTGGTCAACGAGGGCCTGCTGACCTGCGACGGACAGAAGGGGCCGCAATGCAACGACGACGGCTGCACCTATAACTTCTATCTGCAGGTTGCCGAAGGCGGTTATTTCATGATCGCGACGGCGCAAATCTACGGCTATGACTTCGTCCAGCGCTTCGGCAACATGGTGCTGGCGATGAAGATGCATCCGCGTTTCTGCGACCGCACCGAGGGCGATCCCTGCATCGTGACGGCGCGGGTGCGCGGCACCAAATTCGTCACCATTTCGAAGAAATAGCTCAGCGCGGATAGAGTTCCGACGTCCGGCCGGCGAGATAATAGCCGACCAGGCCGTACCATTCGCGGATCGCCGTCGCCATGTTCTGGGCATTGAGGTTCGGCTGGGTGAAATCGAAGCCGGGCCTTACCTCGCCATCGGTGCGGTAATCGGTCGGCCAGGGCACGACGTCGATTCCAAGCTTGCGAAAAATGCCGACCGAGCGCGGCATATGGAACCCCGAGGTGATCAGCAGGCAATGGACAAGCCCCTGGCTCGCCAGGAATTCCTTGGTGTTGACGGCGTTTTCGAAGGTGGTGCGCGATTGCCGCTCCTCGATCAGGCGATCCTTGCCGATGCCGAAGAGCGGGAAGAAGCGCTCGGCTGCGGCCGCATCGCCTTCATAGATGCCGGAGAGCGAGCCGTCGCCGCCCGAGATCAGAATGCGCGACTGCGGAAATTTCTGGGCGAGCCGTAAGGCTTCGATGAAACGATCGGCGCCGGCGTTGAATTCTATGCCATGGCGCGCCGTGTTGACCTCGTTTTCGAAGGCGCCGCCGAGCACGATCATGCATTGCAGGCTATCGGGATCGGCCGGCTTGGCGAAGCGCTGTTCGAGATCCTGCATCAGCAGGTTGCCGGCCGTGGTGTAGAGCGTGACGAAGAGGATGAGGGCGGAGCCCGTCGCGCTGAGGACACTCAGGATGCGCCAGCGGAAAAGGCCGGCGACGAGGGCGAAGAAGACGAGAAAGAATGCCAGCGACAGCGGCTGACCAAAAACCCAGACAAGCTTCGAGACGACGAACAAGACCTACTCCTCGAGGATGGGACGGCGATCCTTCCTATCCGATTCGCCGGTGACGGGAATGCGACGGTTCTACTTCTCCGAGGCAACGGCCGAGCGATGCGCCGCGATCTTCTGGTTGAAGCGCCGTTGCAGCGGCCGCGGGATGAGCATGGCGGCGAATGCCAATGCCATGGCGAAGAGGGAGACCAGCCACAGGGCCTGCGCGCCCACCAGCCGCGTCAGGACGGCACCGGCGATCGCACCGAGGACCATGCCGCCCCAGGGCACGATCTGGATCGTCCATTCGAGGCGGCGGTCGCCGATGATCCAGCGGCCGATGCCGCGGCCGAACCGCGACAAGGCGCCGGTCACATAGGTCAGGCCGATCGGCAGGCCTTCGATATGCTCGACGGCCGCGTTCACCATGCCCATGGCGAAGACAATCATGTAGAAGCGCATCATCAGCATGTCCCGCATGGTTAGCATCGACGCGATCGCCAGGACGAGGCTGACGCTGCCGAGCACCACGAAAATACGGCGCTGAGAGACGTGCGAGATGACGATACCCGCCGCATTGCCGAGCACGAAAACGAGGATGGCCGAAACCAGCACAGCGGCGTGATGGAGATTGCCGTCGCTCAGGGCGAGTGCGGCGCGCGTCGTGTTGCCCGTCATGAAGGACACGAAATCGCCGGTCAGCAGAAGACCGGTCGCATCGGTCATGCCGGCAAGAAAGGAGATCGCGCCGACGAGCACGACCCCGGTCACGGTTCGTCGGGTGCGGATGATGCGGCGGCGTCTTGCTCTGTTCATTGGCTGCGGGTCCTGAGGCCGAATCGGTGAGATTCCCGCAACAAGGATAAATCCTCTCATTGAGGAATTGGCAAAGACCGCTGGGACAGGCGGGAAAATTCTACGCGCTCCGGCTTATTGCCGGAATCGCCCTTCTAGTGTTCGCTGTCTTGGCTTCGGTCTCGCGATCTGGCAGACGGAGCGCATGAGCCATCATCGTATCGCTGGGGAATGCATGGAACACGAGGATTTTCCCATTCCAACCGGAGCCTTGATCCGACAGGGCGGGCGGGCCTGTTTCTATCGCCTCGTCAATACGAGCCCCCTGCTGATGCAGGTGCTGTCGGGAACGAAGATCGTCGCCGCCAATGACGAGGCTTTGCGGTTCGAGGCGGGCGCCTACGGCCTGCTGCCCGATTATCAACCCCTGATGATGGAAAACATCCCTAAGGCGCCACAGCCCTATCAGACCATCGCGCTTCCCGTTCCCAGACAATTGTTCGAGGATGCCTATGCCCGCATGGGCTCGATTGCCGTCCCGCCGATGCCTCTTCCCGCGCGTTCTTCCGACATGCCGGCGGAAGCGGCCGCCTTGTTCGACTATTGCTGTCAGCCCGGCAATCTGGCCAGGCTTCCCGTCGCCATCGCCAAGGCACGCTTGATGGAACTCGTCACCTGGTTCGCGTTATCGGGAGCGGTGCTGGGCCAAAGCCGGAGCTCTCGGCTCGAAGACCGGCTGCGGCAGATGATCGAAACCGATCCGGCCTTCGGCTGGACGCTGCGGCATGCGGCGCACGCGTTCAACATGAGCGAAGCGACGCTCAGGCGCAGGCTGGCGGCCGAGAATAGCGGCTTCAGTGAAATCCTGAGCGATACAAGGATGAACAGGGCCCTCGCCCTTGTTCAGACGACCGCCCTTTCCATGGCGCAGGTCGCATTCGAAGTCGGTTACGACTCGCCGTCCCAGTTCGCGGCGCGCTTCAAGGAGCGGTTCGGCGTCAGTCCACGCCATGTGCGCAACGGATCCGAGTTGTTTGAGCGGATCGGGACAGAAGTTGAGCATAGCGGGGCAGACGCGCTTTCGCAGTGACGATAGCTCTGCTGCATCATCAACCGCAGGAAAGCAAAATGCGTTTCATAACAGCACTTCTCGCCACGTCCCTCATCGGCGCCGCGGCCGCACAGGCCGAAATGAAGCTCACCTCCACCGATCTGACCGCCGGCAAGGCCATGGCCGAGGCGCAGGTCTTCAACAGCTTCGGCTGCTCGGGCAAGAACATTTCGCCGGAACTCGCCTGGTCCGGCGCTCCCGAGGGCACCAAGAGCTTCGCCATCATGGCCTACGATCCGGATGCGCCGACAGGCTCCGGCTGGTGGCACTGGTCGGTGTTCAACATTCCGGCAAATGTCTCGAAGATCGCCACCGGCGCAAGCGGTGAGAAGAAGCTTCCCGAAGGCGCCGTCGAAGGCCAGACCGATTTTGGCACTTCAGGATATGGCGGCGCCTGTCCTCCGGCCGGCGATGCGCCGCACCACTATCAGTTCACCGTCTACGCGCTGTCGGTGGACAAGCTGCCCCTGCCCGACACGGCGCCCGGCGCCATGGTCGGCTTCTATGTCAGGGCCAATACGCTCGGCAAAGCGTCTGTCGAGGTCACCTACGGCCGCTGACCTGCGCTCGCTGTTGCGTTCGATCCGGCCATGAAGTCTGGCCGAGGTTTTTTAGCCTCGGCCAAATGGCGCCGTATCGAGCGGTCTGCGCGCCGATGCCGGTTCGATCAGACGTGTTTTTCCTTGACTATCCCGTCGTCCGGCCGAACCTGCCCGTCGTAAGCCTTTCAATCAGGAGAATAACGTGGCCGAAAACGAGCTATTCGAAAAAGGTTTGGAAATGCGCCGCGCCGTGCTCGGCGCCGAATATGTCGATAGAAGCCTCGAGAAGGCAGACGACTTCATGATGGCTTTCCAGCGGCTGACGACGGAATGGTGCTGGGGCTCCACCTGGACTCGGGAGGGATTGGACCGAAAGACGCGCTCGATGCTCAATCTCGCGATGCTGACGGCGCTCTCGAAGCCTTCCGAATTGAAGCTGCACGTCAAGGGCGCGCTGCAAAACGGCGTCAGCGTCGAGGAGATAAAGGAGATTCTCCTGCACGCCACCGTCTATTCAGGCATTCCGGCCGGGCTGGAAGCCTTCAAGGCCGCTCATGAGGTTCTTGTTGCGGAAGGGGCGATAACCGCTGGACGATGAAGCGGAGGCGCAGCGCGTCGTCACAAGACGGTTTCGACGAGTGGGATCAAGGCCGCGCCGATCGCGCCGGGGGCATCGACGACCTCGGCCACGGTAAGCTTGGGGACATCGCGCAATGCGCCGTGGCGAGGCAGGTTGTTGAATTCGGTCCGTTCGATCAGCATTCTTGCCAGCGAATGCGGAAGCTCGCCGCCGAGGACGATCAAGGCCGGGTCGAACACCGCGCAGATGGCGTTGATGGCGCGGTTGTGCGCGGGCGCGACGCGATCGACCCATTCGGCAACGCCGTCCCACTCCACCAAATTTTCGTTTTTCAGGTCCTTCAGCGTCAAGTCCTGATAGCCCCTGGCATGGAGTTCTTGAAGCAGGAGGCTGAGCGCAGGGCGGTCGTCGTAATCCTGACGCCCGAAGAGAACGGAATATTCGCCGGCATTGCCGAAACTGCCGCGAAACGGCATGCCGCCGGATACGAGGCCGCCGCCATAGCCGTGAAGATGGGCAATATAGGCGAAATCCGCGACATCGCGGCCGACACCGAAAATCGCTTCCGCCAAAGCTGCGGTTCTGGCGACATTATCGGCCCAGACCGGCAGGCCGAGCTGCCTTCCGAGCAGGGGCGCCAGATCGATCAATGACCAATGCGCAAGCGGCAACGGGCAATTGAAGGCCGTTTCCAGCATGCGGTGGCCGGCGACCGCCAGACCGACGCCGAATACGTCGCGCCGCTTGGCGCCGCGGCGGGCGAGAAGCTCTTCGACCGCCGCTTCGATCCTGTCCATCTCTTCGGCCAGCGAAGATCCGGACTGAGCAATTTCCATGTTTTCCAGGGGTTCTCCGAACCCCATGAGACATAGGCCGATCGAACCGACATTCACGGAAATGCCGAGCGTTAGGCACCAATCCCTGCAGAGCGTCAGCTCCGGACTCGGCGGGCCGGGGCGCCGGTTTTCCGAAGGCGAGAAGGCGATCATTCCCCGGTCGTGGAGCCGCCCGACAATCCTGTGCAAGGATTGCTGGGTGAGATCGAGCGGCTCGGTCAGATCAGAGCGTTCGATGCCGGGAGATTTCCAGATCAGCCGCAAAAGATCCCGCTCATTGCGGGAGGCCACCCGCAATGGTTGAGAGTCGCGCAGAAAATGCGGCGCAACATGGTTTAGAGGGACGTACTTCATTTTCAGATCATTTTGATTTACACTGGGAGTGTGAAACCCGTCGGGGATGCTTTGCTTCTGCCAAACCGAGGTCCTGCCTGCTGTGTCGAGATTGGCCGAGCCAGCCGGGACGACAGTATTTTGGGAAGAGAAAGGGAGACTGATTCTGAGCGTTGGAGGGAAGGATATAGCCATGCCGCCCGAGATAGAAGAGGGCGTTTCGACCGGCAGGGTGTGGAAAACGGAAAGAGCCGAGCTGCATGGTATGGCTAAGATCTAATAACTCGCGACGCGAGCATGATTATGGCTTTGTGCCGACTCTTGAAGGTGACGACTTCGAGTCGATGGTGCGAGCCTTCACAACCGGCTACGGCGTCTTTGGCGCAAAACCGCTGGGCGACGACCGAGCCTTCAACTGGGCAGCGGACATGAGACGAGGTGGCCCGCTGACGGCGGTTCACTCGGTTTACCCGACGTCCTGGAAAATCCGGACGCTCGACGAAAGCCCGCAACATCTTGCGCTTTTCATTCCCCATAAAGGGTCCTTTCAGCTAACGATCGGGAAGAGGACCGCAGAGGGTGGACCAGGCCAGATTCTCATGGCCAACAATCATGAGGCCGACGATCGGTTGGTGCACGGTCCGCACCGTTCGGATGTGCTTTTCCTGGATTGGAAGGTCATGAGACGAACGCTCTTCTCGCTCCTGGAAACGCCGACCTTCGAATCGCTGGACCTAGAGCCCGTCGTGGACCTTTCAAGTCCGGCGGGCCGGCTGATCGGCAATCTGACGCAGACGATCATCCAGGGCATGCGCGACGGCGGTCCCCTTCTCTCCTCGCCGCTCGCCCTGTCGACAATGAGCGAAGCGCTGGCCGACCTGGTGATCCGCTTCGCCCAGCATCGTCTTTCCGGCCATTTCGAAAAAAAGAAAATCTCGGCGGTTGCGCCGTGGCATGTCCGGCGCGCGATCGACTACATGCATGCCAACATCGCCGAGCCTTTCACCATGTCGATGGTGGCCGATGAAGTCGGGATTTCACTGCGGGCCCTGCAAACCGGCTTCAAGACCTTCCGGGGAACGTCACCCGGCGCTTATCTGCGCACGATCAGGCTGAAAGCCGTTCACGACCAGCTGCGGGATCCATTGAACCAGCAAACCCTCCGCGACATCTGCACGACCTGGGGCTTTTTTCACCCCGGCAGATTTTCCGCGATCTACCGTAGCGCTTTCGGAGAAAGCCCCAGGGATACGCGCTTGCGCGCCGCCATCGGCTTCGGTGCGACCGCGTAGGCTCCGGGCTCACATCTCAGGAGCAATCGCACGGTCCTGTCGATCGCCTTGAAGGCGAACAGATATTACGTGATGCTACAGGCGCCGGCCTGTGCCGCCTGCTAATATTCAAGCCCAGAAAGCCTCCTCCCCGAGCGATTGCTGGATGCGTGAATGGCAAAGCATAATGCGGTTCTTTTCCTCCTTTTGATTCTGACGAGTTGCGGACATCCGGAAGGCGTAATGACGCCGGTTTCAACGTCATTGTCGACGGCGCGGACATCCAAGGTCGATATGCTGGTTGCGACCACGCGATCCCCTTCCGGGGATCCGGCAACGCTCTTCAACGGCGAACGCAGTTCCAAGCCGCATCTGACCCAGATCTCGATTTCGATCCCGGCAAAACGCGAAACCGGCACGGTGCAATGGCCGAAGCGCCTTCCGCCCGATCCGGCCACCGATTTTGCCGTGACCCATGTTCAGCAGATCGACACCGTCGCACAGGGGCGCGTGTGGTTCCGCCAGCATGTGAAGGGCGGCCATGCGCTCGTCTTCATTCACGGCTTCAACAACACCTATGAGGATTCGGTTTTCCGGCTGGCGCAGATCGCGCACGACAGCAAGATGCAGGCGACCCCGATCCTGTTCACCTGGCCGTCGAGAGCTGAGATCACCGCCTACCAATACGACAAGGAAAGCACGAATTATTCGCGCACGGCGCTGGAGCAGGCGCTGCGCACGCTGGCCGCCGATCCTGACGTCAAGGACATCACCATCATGGCTCACTCGATGGGCACTTGGCTTGCCATGGAATCCCTGCGGCAGATGGGGATACGCGATGGCCACGTCAATTCGAAGATCCGCAATGTCATCCTCGCCTCGCCCGACATCGATATCCAGGTTTTCGCCAAGCAATATGTGGAGATGGGCGATCCGCGTCCGAAATTCACGATCTTCGTGTCCCAGGACGATAAGGCTCTGGCGGTTTCCAGTTTCATCACCGGCCGCGTTTCCCGTCTCGGCGCCATCAATCCGGCGGAAGAGCCCTACCGCTCGAGGCTGGAAAAAGCCGGCATCACGGCCATCGACCTGACGAAGGTGAAAACGCACGACAGGCTCAATCACGGCAAATTTGCCGAAAGTCCCGAGATCGTCCAGCTCATCGGCGAACGCCTCATGACCGGCCAGACCTTGACGGATTCCAAGGTCACTTTGGGCCAGGGCATTACGGCCGTCGTCGGCGGAACGATGACGAATATCGGCACCGTCGCCGCCACCGCAGTCGCAGCACCGGTTGCGATCATCGAACAGCCTGTGACGAAGAAAAGACCGCCTCGTTCCGCCGACCAGACGCTCGACGGCGACCTGAAGCAACAGACGCTGACGCAGTGAGGAGTTCCGGGTTGAGATGGCTTCTTTCCTTTACCGCCGCCTTGCTCTTCGCGTTGAACGCTTTCGCGCAAACGCCTGCGGCCGATCCCGGTGAGAAGATCGACGAACTTGTGCGCCTTCTGCAGGATCCCGATGTCAAGGCCTGGCTTGATAGCCGCAAACAGGGGAGCGGGCCTGCGACACCGGCCTCACCATCGGCCAATTCAGGCTTGGCCAGATGGGAGGCCGGTGCGCGGGCGCGGGTGAACGAGATCGTGGCGGCCATACCCGCCATACCTGTCGAAGTGGCGGCGGCGGCGACAAGGGCAAGGCAGGATGCCATCAGTAGAGGCTATGCACCGGTTTTCGTCATTTTCGCCGGCCTCATCGCCTTTGGCCTTGTTGCCGAGGCTGCGTATCGAAGATTTGCCGTTCGCCGCGATACGCTGGTTGGACGGCTTATCCCGGTCGGCATATTCGCGGGCGCCATGAGCATCGTGTTTTTCGCGATCGAATGGCCGCCTCTCGCGCGCCTGACGCTTCTTGCCTATCTCTCGGCGTTCATCCTGTTTCGATTGACGGCCGTGCTGCTGTCGGCGGCGGCGATCGACTCCCCGCTGCGCAGAAGGCTGATGATCCTCTTCGGAGTGATCTGTTTTGCGGTCGCCACGGCGGCCGTCGGCGAGTCACTCGGCGTTTCCGCCGCCGTCCGCGAAGCAATCAACTACTGTTTCTCGGTGATCGGACTGCTGCTTGCCATCGAGGCCGTCTGGGCGATCTGGGCGGGAAGCCGCAGCTGGAAAGTGGCGATAACGGGCTTCCTCGTCATCCTGTGGCTCGTCTGGTGTGCCGGCATGAAGGGCCTGTTCTGGATCGGCATCTATGCGCTCGTGTTACCGGGAATCCTCGGAGCCGTCGGCCGCATCGCGCTGTCCTTCACCAGCGATTCCGGCAGCCTGCGCGGCATCCTCATCGCCCGGGGCGCGCGCGCCGCCGTTATCGCGCTCGCCGTCGGATGGCTCGCGCTCGTCTGGCGCCTCAATCCCGATACGCTGGGCCAGCGCGACCCGACGGTCGTCGCTCTGTTTTACGGTGGCCTGAAGAGCGTTCTGATCCTCGTGGTCGCCGACCTTCTTTGGCAGGTGGCGCGGGCTTGGATCGACCGAACGCTCCGGGTATCGACCACGACCACATCGCTCGCGCCGGCCGACGCGGCCCGGCGTGCGCGGTTCCGCACGCTTCTGCCGATCTTCCGCAACGCGCTGGCCGTCGCCGTCGCCGTCATGGCCGGATTGATCGTGCTGGCGCAACTCGGCGTGCAGATCGGCCCGCTGATCGCGGGTGCGGGAATCTTCGGCGTGGCCATCGGTTTCGGCTCGCAGACTTTGGTCAAGGATGTCATCAACGGCGTATTCTACATGCTGGACGACGCCTTCCGCGTCGGCGAGTACATCCAGGCCAAGGACTACAAGGGAACGGTGGAGAGCTTCAGCCTGCGTTCGGTCCGCCTGCGCCATCATCGCGGGCCGGTTTACACGGTGCCCTTCAGCGAGTTGGGCGCCGTCGAGAACTTGAGCCGGGATTGGGTGATCGACAAATTCAGGATCACCGTCGGCTTCGATACCGACATCGAAAAAGCGCGCAAGCTGACCAAGAAGATCGGCGCCGAACTGATGGAAGATTCTGAACTCGGCCAGCATTTCATCGAACCGCTGAAGATGAAGGGTGTCGAGCAATTCGCCGACTACGGCATCGTGCTGAGCTTTGCCATGACGACGGTTCCCGGCATGCAGACCTATATCCGCCGCAAGGCCTACGCCAAGATCCGGGAGGTGTTTCTGGCAAACGGGATCTCGTTCGCGCAGCCGACGGTGCAAGTCGGAGGCGACGACAAGGGCGGCGGCGCGGCGGCGGCCACGCAAGCGATCCGCGCGCAGCAGGCGAGCGCTGCGACGCCGGCTAAATGATCCGGTCGGCTGGCGGCTGCAGGGAAGAACGCTGTCGCCGTTAGGCGATATCGCGGGAGATCGAAATGGCACCGATGGAGAACGGGCACGGCCAGGCGCGTCATGAACCTGCAAGCATTCGCGCGCAGCTTGATCGCATATTGGCAAGCCCGGAATTTCTTGCCTCCGAACGCGGCCGCCGCTTCCTGCAATATATCGTGGAACAGACGCTGGAAGGGCATGGCGAACAGATCAAGGCCTTTGCAATCGCACAGGCAGTCTTCGGGCGCGACGCCTCCTTCGATGCGCAGAACGATCCTGTCGTCCGAATCGAGGCCGGACGCATCCGTCGCGCACTCGAACGATATTATCTCGTATGCGGAAGCAGCGACCCGATAAACATCACCATTCCCAAAGGCGGCTATGCCCCGCGCTTTTCGAGTGGTGAAGCCATCTCGAATGCAGGCGAAGCGGTCGCTGCGGCACATCGCGAAAACAACCAGCAACGGTCCCGGCATCGGCGACCGATAGCTTATCGCGATCTTCTCCTGCCGGCCGGCATTGCCGTCTTGATCGGTGCGATAGGGGCACTCGTCCTCGTCCGTCCGCTCGCATCCTACCTCGCAACGCCGGAAGCCCCGCCGGCTTCCGCCGCCCCGCCGGTGAACAGCAAGACGAGGATTGTCGTCGAACCCTTCGCAGCCCTCGGCGGCACCGACCGAGGAGCGGATTTTGCCAAGGGATTGGTCGATCAGCTGATCGCCAAGCTGATGAAGGTGGACAGCCTTATCGTGCTTGCGCCCGGCCGATCCGGCACGGAAACTCTCGGTTCGCTGCTCAATCTGCAGGGAAGCGCTCTTATCGACGGCACGGCCCTGCATCTGCAAGTCCGCCTGATAAACGGCGCCGACGGCGCGGTCGTCTGGGCCAATCAATATGATCGCGACCTGCGCGGCCAAACCATTCTCGATGTCGAGGATGAGATTGCGGCTCAAATCGCCATGGAGATTTCACGCAGCCGCAAGCTCGGCGCCGCGGGCCTTCTTCCATAGCGGAATCGTCCGTTTCGGATCGTTCATCACCTTTCCGCCGGCGAGGCAACGGTCACCCCAGCGGCGCGCAGCCCGTCGAAGAACTTATCCTGATCCTCCGGCCGCTGCAGGCGCAGGGAAATCTCCTGACGGATGTTCGTCATCAATGCCGGCGCGTGGTTTTGGAGCCAATCGCGCTCCAGCCTGGCCTCGTCCATCTTGCCTGCGGCTCCGAGAATGGACAGCAATGCGAGATGCCGCATGGGGTTGCCGTCGAGATCGGATATTCGCGCCCATCGTTCTGCCGCTTGGAGATCGCCCCTCATCAACGCGCACATCGCCATCCCGCCCTCGTAATGGCCTCTGAGGCCGGCATTCTTGTCAACCGCGATGGCTACCAGCTCGCAACCCGATTGCCATTTTCCGGACATTGCCAGCCGCAAGCCATATTCGCCCGCGACTTCCACGTCGTTGGGATCTGCGGCATAGGCCGCAGTGCCTGCCGCCAGCGCCTTGTCGATATCTCCTCTGAAGAAGTTCGCCAGCATGACGGCGCGCTGCACCCTGGGATCGTCGGGGGCGAGCGATGCCGCCCGCTCCGCCGAAGCGTTTGCCAGTTCGAGAGGTTCGGCCGAAGGCGGCGTGTCGAGCTTGTAGCGAAATCTCACTTCATCGAGGTAGACCAAAGACAAGAGCGCCCAGGACGCAGCATCGTCGGGATCCCGTCGGGTTGCCTGTTGCAGGCACTCGCGCACCGCGCTGTGGCTTTGCGCGGTCATCGCCCTCGTATAGCCGGCATAGGCGGGGCGGCAGGCAAAAACATGTTGATCCGCCTTCCGGACCGGCTCCGCGACGACATCTGTTTCGGCCTGAAAGATGACGCCTTGCGGCTGCGCTATCGCGTCGGCGATCTGCCGCGCGATACTTGCCTGAATTGCAAGCTTGTTCTGAAGACGAAGATCGCCATCGAAATTGTCGGCCCAGATGACGGCTCCGTTCGCCTGGCGCACCAGCCTCACAACGGAGCGCAGCCTCGTCCCGTCCATCTGGACATTGCCCTGAAGCAGGTAGCCGGCAGCATCGGCACGACCACCGGTTACGGGATCGGCCACCACGACAATGTCATCGAGCTGCGCAAGCTGGCCGATAACATCGTCTCTCAGGCCACGGGCGATATCCGAACCCGAATCAACCGAGCTGTTTTCCGCAAACGCCTCGACAGCAACGGTCGGCACGGCTGTTGGCTGAGAGCCAGTCGGTGCACCTCGCAGAATGAAAACCGCAGATGCAAGCGCAAGGAGAAGAAGGACGAGGGCAGTCGGGAGACCGGCTCCAAGGCGGCGAGTGGCCGGCGGAGCCGGAGAAGGCGCTTGCTGAAGCGGATGATTTGGATCGGCCGGTTCTTCGATGCGGGAAGGTTCCGGCTCAGCCGGCGGCGGAGCCGGTTCGTCCCGCAGATATTCGAAATGCGGCACATATCCGCCTTTAGGCACCGTAATGATGACCTCGTCCGCCTGGCCCGCGACGAGATAATAACGCTCCAGCGCCTTTCGAATCCGTCCGGCCTCGATCCGGACGACCGGATCATTCTGCGGGTCGAACGTAGCCTCCCGGCCGAACACCACATTGGCTATGGTGAACGCTTTCAGGAAGCTCGACCGACCGGCGAGCGTCTCGCTGACGACGAATTCGAGGAAATTTCGGCCGCGCTTCGGCGCGTGAAATTCCTCGCTTGCGAGAATTCGCTCGACTTGTCGGCAGATTTCCTCAGCCGTCGGCCTAAGACTGCTGAACGCATTGGCTTTCGTTGCGTTTCTCATGCTCGCCCCTACGACAAGATCACGCAATTATGTAAGCACCTTCTAAAGCATCATATCCCAGGAGCCTGGAGTTGCAAGAGCCGCTTCGCATTATCGAGCACACGTTGAAGCAAGCGGACCTGCGGCAAGTCGCCGGGATTTTTTCCCGAGCGCAACAACCGAGGATTCGTTGCCAAATCCGGCACATTTCTTTGTGATCCCGGGAACGATCCGACGCTTTCATCGCTTCGTATTCATTGCGGGGCATGTCTTGAATGCGGAGCTGATCGATGAGCCAGGAGCGCGGTCGCAGAAAACTGATGTTGAGACTCCCCGATATCCGGCATCTTCTGGCCGGCATGACCAGTGAGGCGCTCGGGGAAATGTTCGAAGCCTATGATCTTGCCGTCGATGCGCTGGAGCGGTTTCGAAAACAGAGCCCGATGGCAGAAGAACTGATCAGCGAGTATGAACAGCTCTGCCGTGAAATCGAGCAGGAGGTCGTCGTCTACTGCAAGAGCCGGTGAACTCGGCTGGTACAGGCTGCGACAACCACTCATTCAGCGGGCCCGATGCGTCCCGTCTGGACATCGAAACCGGCTGTGCTGCTTTCCGGCTCGGTCGGGATCACTTGCGGCCATGCCCAGGCCCTCAGGAGCTCATAGAAGACGCTGAGCACGATCGGCCCCAAAAACAGGCCCAGAAGCCCGTGGGAAAGAGTGCCGCCGATGACGCCGATCAGGATCACCGGCATCGGGGTCGAGAGGCCTCTCGCCATCAGGATGGGCTTCAATATGTTGTCGATGACCATGATCGGCACCGCAACGACGGTGAAGGCAAGGGCGAGGGAAGGCGACCACGAAAACCACGACCAAATGATGACCGGAAGAAGCACGAGGCCAGGCCCGAGCTGCATCAGGCAAAGCATGAAAATCCCGAACGTCAGCGCCCCGCGCGCCGGGACGCCGAAGACGGCGAAGCATAGCCCGCAGAGGAGCGTCTGCAGGAAGGCAACGCCGATGACGCCCCGGGATACGTTGCGCACCGTGGCTCCCGCCAGCCGGGCAAAGCCGACGCCCTTTTCACCGGCGATCCGGCTCGCCAGCACCTGTATTGCTCCAGCCAGCCGTGCCGCTCTCGTCAGAAAGATGCCGGAAAGAATGATCGAAGCGACAAAGCTCAATACGCCGCCGCCGATCGAGGCGAGCTTTGCGACGATAACGGCCGCAACTTCACGAATGGGCGCCTGAAATTTGACGACGGTGGCAGCCAGATCGCCTGCAATCTGATTCCAGATGGAATAGAGCCGTTCGCCGACGACAGGCCATTCCCGAATGGCGGCCGGCGCCGAGGGCAGCGTAAAGTTCTCCGTCCATAATTTGCCGATCAGCGCCTGCGCGGCATCGGCGAAATTGACCGCAACGAGGGCAAGCGGCGCGATGATCAGGACGAGACAAAAGAGGACGATGATGATGGCCGCGATGACGGGCCGGTTTCCCATCACCCGGGAGAGCGCCTCGAACATTGGGAAAAGCGCGATCGCAAGGATGGCCGACCAGATGACGATCAGTGCAAAAGGGGCGATGAGAACCAAGGTCCAATAAGCGAAAAGCCCGATGATGCCCAATCGGACGAGATCGCTTATCCTTGCCTCTATCGAAATCTGCCCCGGCCCCGCTGCCTGGGCCGCCCGATCGCCTGTATTCTCCATCGCTGCATCCCGTCCGCCTCATTCCAGAGCGGTTCAGCTTTTCAGGAAAACGCAGAACCGCCCTAACCTTTGTCTTGACGCAATTTCCGGCAAAAGCGCTTCGCGCTTTGCTGGAATTGCCTCAGGCCGAGGTCGCCTTACGACGTCGCGTCCGGCACGACGTGACGGACGCTGCGGTCTTCCATGAAGTCGGCCGGCCGCTTCTGGCGTTTTCCGAGATCCGGCGCTTCGAATTTCACGCGCTCGTAGGGAATGGACTGCAGGATGTGCGAGATGCAGTTGACCCGGGCGCGTTTCTTGTCATCCGAGGGCACGATCCACCACGGCGCGTGCTTACTGTCGGTCATCCGCAGCATCTCGTCATAGGCGCGCGTGTAGTCCCACCAGCGCTGGTAGGATTCGACGTCCATCGGGCTGAGCTTCCACTGGCGTACCGGGTCGTCGATCCGGCGCCGGAAACGGCGTTCCTGTTCTTCCTCGCTGACGGTCAGGAAGTATTTCAGCAGAATGACGCCGCTTTCGACGATCGCGGCCTCGAAGCGGGGCGCCAGTTCGAGGAAACGCTGCGCCTTCTTTTCGCTGCTGAACCCCATGACGCGGTCGACGCCGGCGCGGTTGTACCAGCTGCGGTCGAAGATGACGATTTCACCGGCGGCCGGCAGATGCGCGATATAACGCTGCATGTAGATCTGGGATTTCTCGCGGTCCGTGGGCGCCGGCAGCGCCACGACGCGAAAGACGCGCGGGCTGACCCTTTCGGTTATACGCTTGATCATGCCGCCTTTGCCGGCGGCATCTCGTCCCTCGAAGATGATAACGACCCTGGCGCCCGCCTTCTTGACCCAAGCCTGCAGATGGGCCAACTCCACCTGCAGCCGCCCGATTTCCTTGTCGTAATCCCATTTCTTTTTCTTCTTATCCTTGGCGACGCGGGCCTCTCCATCCGTTTGTCTCGGCTCGTAATTCTCGTCCATCTTTCTCCCTCCCGTTTGCCTAAAGTGCATGGCTCGCCGAAGCGGCATCGCCGGCCTCGCCGGCATTTCCGGTCAGCGTTCTCAGCGCCTCTTCTCTGCCGTTGAAAAAATTATCGGGACCGATCTCCTTGACGACGCCCGCACGCTCGAGAATGCCGCGGCTTTGCTCGCCGAGATCGGCCACCGCGAAGACGATATTCCGTTTGGCCAGAACCTTCGCCACGGCGTCGAGCGCAGCAGCGCCGGTGCTGTCGATATGGGTGACGGCGCCGGCATCGAGCACGAGGCATCTGGTGTCGGCGGGAAGCTCCTTTGCGACCGAGGTCAGCCGCAAGCGCACATAATCGGCGTTGTAAAACAGAATGCTGCCCTGGATCGTGAAGACGGCCGCGCCCTCGATGGGGCGAGCCTCCGGAAAGCGCGCGAGCTCGAAGAAACCGGGCCGTCCTTCGATGCGACCGAGAAGGCCGTCGCGGGGAAACATCGTCCGACGCAAGAGATAGACAAGGGTTGCAGCAACCGCGACGACGACGCCGTTGAGAACGCCGAAGCTGATCGCGCCCCACATGGCGATCAGCGCGAAAATGAATTCCATGCGGCTGATGCGCCAGATCTTTTTCAATTCGTGAACGTCGATGAGGCTGATCGCCGCCGTTGCGAGAATTGCGGCAAGTGCCGGGATCGGGAGGATCCGCAGCGCGCTTTGAAGGAAGACGAGTGCGGCAATCAGGGTCGCGGCCGAAACCAGGCCGGCGAGTTGCGAAACGCCACCCGTCGCCAGGTTGATCGCGGTTCGCGAATCCGAGACGCTGACGGGAAACGAACCGAAAAGGCCGGGTGCGATATTGGCGGCACCAAGCCCGACCAGCTCCTGATTGGCATCCACTTCCTCGCCGGTCCGCGATCCGAAGCTTCTGGCCGCAACGATCCCGGCGCCGAAGCTGACGAGGAAGATCGCGGCCGAACCGAGCACGATCTTGTCGAGAGGCATCTGATGCAATGCGGGCAGGGACAGGCTCGGCAGTCCGCTCGGAATGTCGCCGACAACGGCGATGCCCCGGCCCTCGAAGTCAAAGACCGCGGAAAGAACGACCGAGAGGACGACCACCAGAACAGGGCCTGGAATTCTGAAGCGAAAGACCCGGACAATCCATAACAGCATGAACATGGCGAGGCCGAGGACGAGCGAAGGCCAGTGAATCAGGCCGCTCTTGGCGAGCATCTCGGCGAGCGGCGGGATCAATCCGTCCGATTCGATCTTCACCCCTGTGAAACGGCCGATTTGTCCGACGAGGATCGACAGCGACACGCCGGCAAAAAATCCGACGAGGATGGGACGGGACAGGAAGCTTGCGAGAACGCCGAGCCTCAGCAATTTTGCCGCGATGCAGAAGATGCCGACGCCGAGGGCAAGGGCGGCGGCGATGGCGACCCTATTGGCGTCCGCGCCAGCGGGTTCGGCTGCGATGATGGCGCCCATGGCGGCCGCCAGCACAGTCATGGTCGCGGCATCGGGGCCGACGACCAGAAGCCGGGAGGGACCGAAGATCGCATAGGCGATCGGCGCGACGATGCTGGCATAGATGCCCGTTTCCGGTGGCAGGCCGGCGATGGCGGGATAGGCGATGGCGCTCGGCAAGCCGACGGCGGCGATCGACAGCCCGGCCGGAATGTCACTGCGGAGCCAGTCTCTGTTGAAGCCGGCAAGGCCCCGCAACATCGGAAGACTTCCTATCACGGCTGGTCCCTATCCCTTGCCCTGTCGCCCTTGTGCCCACCCTCGCCCAGATCGCATCGACGACGGCTCCAGGAGCGGCATCCGTTTCAGTGCTCGAGGAACACGTAATTCATCCAGCTGCTCATGCGCAGCAGGACCTTGCGGAGAATGGCGACGTGGTGCCAATGGTGCGTGTACACTGCGACGTCCGCGACCACGCCGCCCGGCAGCTGATATTCGTCGGTATTTTCGAGCAGCTCGATCCGAGCCAGCGTTTGCCCGGCAGCCAGGCGCTCGGGCGATTGCGGGTCGATCAGTGCACCGCTCGGCTGCAGCTGGCCCTGGGCCATCACATCGATGACTTCCTGCACCCGGGCCTTGAATATCTTGCCGGGCACGGCTTTGAAGGAAACCTCCGCCTCGTCGCCGACGCGCACGCGCTGCAGCGAGTTCTGGATGAAGGCGGCCGCCAGCATGCGGTCCTGGCTGTCGATGAAGACCATGACCGGCCGCAGCGGAAGCGGATTGGCCATCATGCCGGGACGAAGAAAGACCTGCGTGACATAGCCGTCGGTCGGTGCGCGTACGACCGTCTGGTCGAGCTCGTATTCGGCATTCTTCAATTCCGCCTGCAGCCGCGCAACCGTCGGGTTCGTTCCATTGATTTCGGATTCATACGCAAGCTTTGCCTGCACCGCTTGCGCGCGCGCCGTATCGACCGCAGCCTCTGCGGTCAGATAGATGCCGCGCCGGTTTTCGACCTCGAGTTCGGAAAAGACCGCACCCCGACCGCTCGACTTCGCATTCTCGTTCGACTGCTGGAATTTTTCAAAGGCCTGCAAGGACCTGTCCCTCGAGGCTTCGGCGCCCGTGACCGCCGAATTGGCAGCGTCCACCGCCGCTTTCAATTGCAGCACTGTCTGCTCGGCTTCGGCGAGCGCGGCTTTCTTTTGATCAACCGAAAACTGGTATGGGCGAGGATCGATGCGAAAGAGGATGTCGCCCTTCTTCAACGGCACGTTCGGCGTCACCGGAACCTCGACGACCTGGCCTCCGACAACGGGAATAACTGGAGCCGAGGTGAAATAGATGCGCCCGTCGCTCGAATAGGGGTGATTGTAGCTCATCAGAAGCAGGAGGGCGGAGATCAGGAATATGCCGCCGAGGACGGCCGTCGCGAGCGTCCACTGGTTCACCGGAATCCTGAATATCTTGAAGATCGTCCAGCAGATCGCGGCATAGGTCAGGATGAGAAGCAGATCCATCAGGCGTTCTCCCTCTGCGGCTCCGAGGTTTGCGCCTCGAGCTCGGCGATCCTGGCGTGGAGACGGGCAATTTCCGCATTCGCCTCCGCTTCCGCCGACAGCTTTCCGTCCTGCCGGATGCCCCAGCCGCGGTCTTCTCGGTAAATCGTTGCCCAGATGAACAGGAACGGCCAGATCGCATGCAGCGTGAAGAGACTGACCCATCCGGCAACATGGATGGCGTCCTGATGAGGGTGATTGCGCGCCTTGGCCATCAGATGCGGAATGTCGTGAATGGCAATCACCGCATAGAAGAGCGTGACGACGACGAACACCAGCACACCCAAGGCAAAATAGTCGAGAAACACGACCCCTCTCCTTCCGGCTTGATCCAGCCGAGCCATTGATCGCAAGCGAGAATGGAATAGTAGGCCCGTTTCGGTGCAAAGGCCCGTAGCATCGCGTAATCTCTATCGAGGCGTTCGCCGATGATCCGACGGATGAAATTGCCTGTGCGGCGGGGAGAGATGCGAGATCAGCGAACCGCATCGTAAGATCGCGTATTTTACGTCTGCAGCCGGTTCGACTGTTATATAATTTCTCTCATCTGCTTAGCGCAGTTCGGCGGCGGGGGCGGAAATGGCGTCGGGAGAAGGCACATCGACTTATTTGTCCGCCCTTGAGACGGCCGAGGCTTATTTTTCCGACCAGGCGCGGCTGGTGCAGCGCCTTTTCTATGTCAGCGAGGCATTTCGCAGCATGTGCGAGGATCTTGCTGCCGCAGCCGAGGCTTTGGCGCATGTCGAGCAATTGCCTCTCCCGGTACGGGAGGCGCGGCGGCTGGAATATGCGGGCCTGGTCGAGGCGCTGTTGAAAGAGATGCGGGAGGCGATATCGCAATCGAAAATCGTGATGCTCCGGCGGTCGCCTGCCGCCGGTCCCAAGTCTCCGTGAACACATCCGTCATGCAACTGAATCAGGGGAGGTCGACGTGCGATGAAAGCAATGTCCCGCAAACTGCTGGGTGGATTGTCGGCTCTGGCGATCATCGCGCTGCAGCCGGCCTTTCCCACGCGAGCGCAGGCTCCCGCCCCGGCTGCCGCGCCTGCCCAAACGGGCACAGAACAAGCTGCGGCGACCCTTCTTTCGGAAGATGAACTCGAGGTGCTGGTGGCGCGGATCGCGCTCTATCCGGACGAGCTGGTGGCTGCAATTTCGGCAGCATCGCTCTTTCCCCTGCAGATCATCGAAGCCCAGCGTTTTCTGGACGCGAAAAAGAAAAACGCCGATCTCAAGCCCAAAAGCGATTGGGACGGCAGCGTCGTTTCGCTGCTCAACTACCCTGACATTGTCAAGATGATGAGCGAGGATCTCGATTGGACCCAGTCGCTCGCCGATGCGCTCGCCAACCAGCAGAAGGACGTCTTGATCGCCATTCAGCAGCTTCGCGACGAGGCGGTGGCGAAAAACATCATCAAGACGGATGACAAGGTGACCGTCGTCACCGAAAACGACAACGTCATCATCCGGCCGACCGATCCCGAGAAGATCTATATCCCGCAATATCCGCCGGAAATGCTCTATGAGCCGGACTACGCCGCAGAGCCGATCTCCTATTATCCGGACTATTACGACAACTATTACTATCCGGGCGCGGGGTTCTTTGCCGCTGCGGTCACCGGGCTCACCTGGGCGGCCATCGTCAATTGGGACGACTGGGGCGTGTGGGGCGGTCGCTGGGATGGCGATATCGACATCGATTGCAACAATTGCCTGAACAATCGCAACTTCAACGGAAAAATGAAGTGGAATGACGTCGACTGGGCAAATGTCGACCGCAGCAAGCTCAGCATCGGCAAGGATCAGCTTGCCAAGCTGGACCGGTCGGCGATCAAGTCGGGGCTTCAAGCCGACAATCGCAATCAGCTGCGCAACAAGGCTGCGGACATGAAGGCGGCGCAGAGGCCGGGCAATCGCGGCACGGCGGCGCGCGCGGACGATATCAGAAAAGGAACGGTGCAGGGGCTGAAGGCCAAACCGCAGGCGAACAAGCCGACGGCCGCCAATCGCCAGAACGTGTCCCGGCCGGAAAATCGTCCGCAAAAATCCGCCAATCGCCCGGCTAAACCGACGCAGAAATCCGCCAACAGACCCAGCAAACCGCAGATGGCCGCCAGGCCCGACAATCGCGGACGCCAGCCAAGCGCGCTCGGCAATGTTCAATCCGGCCGCCAGCAGGCCGTCGCTTCGAAACGAGGGGCGCAAAGCATGGGCGCTCACCGCCAGTCAGCGCGCCCCGTTCATCACTCGCGCCCGATGCCGTCGCGCGGCGGCGGCGGCCGCGGCGGTGGCGGTGGCGGCAGGGGACGGCGATGACACCCATTACGAGCCCATGGAGTTACGTCATGAGACCTCAATCAATCGTAATCCCGCTCCTGCTCTCCACAGCGCTCTGCGCGGCGCAAGCAACGCCGGCGCTCTCGCAAGGACGACAGACGGATCTCGCCGAATACAAGGCGGCAACGCCTTCACCGCAGTTCGACAGCCCGGCTGCGGCGCTCGATCGGCTGAAATCGGTGCTCGGCTCCGATAATATCGGGGATCTCGCTGACGTGCTCGGCCTGAATGCGGACAGGCTGCGCGCCAGCAACGAGGCAATGATCGCTTATGGCCTGATCCGAGAGGGCGCCGGGCGCCGGATGAGCCTGAAAGACGCCGAAGGGGCAAAGATCGTGTTGATCGGCGATCGGCTCTGGCCGCTGCCGTTTCCGTTGACGGAGAACAAGGACGGCAAATGGTCCTTCGATACGCAACGCGGCCTCGAGGAGATCGTCAATCGCCGAATCGGCGAAAACGAACTCGCGACGATCGACACCATGCATGAATATGTGGCGGCGCAGTATGACTATGTTTCCGCCGATCGCGATGGCGACGGCATTTACGAGTTCGCAAAAAGATTGATCAGCAGCCCGGGCAAGCTGGACGGTCTCTACTGGGATCCCAATGTCTATCCCGAGGAAAGCCCGGCAAGCGGCCTGGTCGAGACGGCCGCCTTCGGCGCCGCCAAGCGCGGCGAAGGTTATTTCGGATATCGCTATCGCATCCTGACCGCCCAGGGCGACAATGTGCTGGGCGGCAAGCAAAGCTATATCGTCAACGGTTACATGACCGGCGGTTTTGCGCTCATTGCCTGGCCGGTCACATACCGGGTCACCGGCGTGCAGACATTTATCGTCAACGGGATGAGCGTGATCTACCAGCGTGATCTCGGACCGCAGACGGAACAGCGCGCCGCCGCGATCAAGGAATTCAACCCGGACGCCAATTGGACCATCGTCAGCGAATAGGATATTGGGACGGTTCGGTATCTTGCGAAAGCGCTGGACCGTTCCAGACGGAAAGCCGTTCAGACTTTTCCCGGAATTGCTCCAGCCATTCGCGCCTCATTCGGCTCGCACAGGGCAGCGGCCATGGCGCGATTGGAGTAGCGTTTGATGCCCGTGACTTCACGCCCGAGCCATTGCGGCAGGTCGGGCCGATCGTCTTCGCTTGCCATCTCGATCTCGGCGAGCGTCAATCCCTCATAGGCTCCGGCAAAGACGTCGACATCCCAGTTTCTGCCGTCATGGAGGACGCGGTAGCGAGTCTTTTCAATGACATGACCGGTCGCATGAAGAAGCAGGTCCCGTGCCTCCTCGACAGGAATCTCGTATTCATATTCGTCTTTGGCGAGCCCCGCAGTGCGGAATTTGATCGTCAGGCAGGCGGACCGGCCATCGATCAAACGGACACGCACGGGGTTTTCATCGTGCGACAGGTAAGCTTGCTGCAACACCTGTGAGATGCCGGCGCAATCGCGCCAGCTATCGTTGCGCACGAGGAACTTGCGCTCGATCTCGGTCGCTTTCACGGTGATATTCCTTCGTTCCCGCTTCTGTCGGTCAATCGACAGGCGGCTCCCAGGTGAGGAAGAAGCCTACGTCCCCGGGCATGCCTTCCGGGAAGTTGATGATCATAGCCTTCAGCCCATAACCCTGCGGTTTGGCAACCTCCTCGAAGAGTTCGAGAAGTTCCTTTGCCTTTCCCTGCAGCGTCTTCTGCCATCCGGGCAGACCGTTGTTGATGGCCCGGCCGCTATCCGTGCAGAAACTCGATGGAAAGCTGTAGATCAGCGCTTCGTATTTGCCGTCCGCGGCCGCCTTCATGACCAGCCGCTTGATGACGGTGCGTTCCGTTTCACCGATCTGCTTGCGGAAAAAGTCCTCGACGAAATCCGCGTGTTTCTTTGCTTCGCGCGCCTTGATCTTTTCGCTGCGCTCCATCTCGAGGAGCTGAAGCTCCAGAGCACGTTTGCGCAATTCCTCCGCGCTGGTCATGGAATGGGGAGTAGAGGTCTCAGGTGACGTCATCGCAGCTTCCTCCATAATACAGAGGAATGATAGAGCGAGCCGTGAGACTAGGGCAGTAAGATACATGTCCTCTCTGGTAGAATACGGTATCCTACGCCAGCGTTCCGCAAGTTGTGACTTGCGCCGCTTATTCGATTGGCCGGATTTGTTTAAGGTCGATGAGGCAATTCCTTGGGCGGCATTGCCGCCACGCCAAGCCGAGACTATGGTGGGATAGCGTGCAGCGGCTTGTCCGCAATCGGAATCCGGGGGAAACCGATGCAAAGTGCAAGCATTGATAGGCAGGCCCCTTCGCAGGAAGAGGTGCAGCAGCAGCTCGAGCGCATTCTTTCGAGCCGGGAGTTTCGCCTTCCCGAACGGGCAAGAAGATTTCTTGAATTCGTCGTTACGGAAACGCTTGCAGGCCGCCGTGACTACCTGAAAGCCTTTACCATCGCACAGGCCGTTTTCGGCAGGGATGCGAACTTCGATGCCCAACAGGATCCATGCGTCCGTATCGAAGCAGGCCGGCTGCGACGGGAGCTCGAACATTATTACCTGACAGACGGCAGCGCCGACCGGATCGTCATCACAATTCCCAAAGGCGGCTACGCGCCCGTCTTCGAAGCGGTCAGGGGCGCCGAACCCATGGACATGCTGCCGCTCGATCAGTCCGATCGGTCGGGATCGCCAGGAGATGACGCCGAACGGGCCGAAGTGGCGGAGGATCCGGTCGGCCGGGACAAAATGAACCGGCGCTTGCCGCGGCCGCGATATCGGCTGCTCGCCGCAGGTGCGGTGATTATCGTCGCCGCGGCGGCCATCCTGTTTCAGCAGATGAGATCGCCGGGCCTGGAACGCGAGACGGCATCGGCAGCCGACCATCGCCCCACCATCATCGTCGAGCGTTTCGAAAGCGGCTCCGGGGGAAGGCTTGGATCCGACATCTCCCGCGTCATGACCGATGAAATCATCGAAAAGCTGGTCCGCTTCGACGACATTGTCGTCGTGACCGCGATGCCGCGGAACAAAAACGGCGAAGCTTCGCCGGAAGCGCTTTACGCTCTCCAGGGAAGCGTGAGGCTCGAGGGCAGCAAGCTGCACTCGACGGCAAGGCTCGTACGGCGGTCGGATGCGGCGGTGATTTGGGCCAGCAATTATGA
The DNA here is from genome assembly GCF_002211305.1 of Rhizobium sp. R634. Lineage (GTDB taxonomy): Bacteria > Pseudomonadota > Alphaproteobacteria > Rhizobiales > Rhizobiaceae > Rhizobium. The sequence goes on from NZ_LOKW01000003.1 coordinate 230,077, forward strand.
TGCCGACATGACGGTGCAGGGCACGCCGAAAACGCAAGCAATCCTTGCCGGCGATATCGCGACTGCGGTCGCGCGCCCGTTCGGCGTCATATTCCAGAGCGATACCGCCACGATCGCCGGCGAGGCCGATGCTTTCTCATGCATCCTGTCCTACTACAGCTACCGCAGCGAAATGACCGTACAGGCCCAGGCAGTGGCGAAATCCTGCCTGCAGCAGGCCGTGGAAAAAGCGCCGGCCGATTCGAATATCGTCGCCCTGCTTTCGTTGGTTCATCTCGACGAGTTCCGCTTTTCATACCAGCTTCAGCTGAAATCGACGGCCGCAACACTCGGCGTCGCAAAGGAGCTTGCCGAACGCGCCGTGCGCCTCGACCCGAAGAATGCGCGCGCTCTTCAGGCGCTGATGCTTGCCCAGTTTTTCAGCGATGATCCGGCTAGCGCGCTCGTTGCCGGCGCTGCCGCCTATGCCAGCAATCCGAATGATACCGAGGTGGCAGGCGAATATGGCCTGCGCCTGTCGATGTCGGGAGAGTGGGATAAGGGCTGCACGCTGATTTCGGAGGCCGTCGGCAAGAATGCCGGGCCTCGCGGCTATTACGAGGTCGGGATGGCGCTCTGCGCCTACATGCGGGGCGATACGCAGGCCGCGGAACTATGGTCGCGCATGTCGGACCTCAATTACAATCCGATGCATCGCCTGGTCCTGCTCTCCATCCTCGGCGCCCGTGGGAAAACGCAGGAGGCGGAGGAACAGCTCGATTGGATTAACAGTAAGGCACCCGCATTGATCCCCAACGTCAGGCGCGAAGTGATCAAGCGACTGGCGCGGGTGGAGGATCAGGAGCGGTTCTTTGCGGGGATGGAGGCCGCCGGGGTGTCGGTGCAGGAGGGTGAAGCGCAGAAGGAGTGATGGCGGTGGTGTGGATGTGGCCTCGACGTAGGCGCTATCGTCTCGGCGATCCCTACCCTGTGAGAAGAGCTGACCACACTTGCCCTTACGGGATAGCCGTCCCCGGTGGGCGACGTCCTGGGCAATCGCCTTTGGTGCTGGGTGGTGAAGCGGCTAGAGTCTTTTCTTCGCGAATGCTCTGCCCGAAGCAGACTTTAGATACTTCTCGAAAGCCAAGGCCTGCGCTTCGTCCGAGAAAGCGATATAGGTCTTGAGAGACCAAGGGAGATATTTCGAAGTGTGAGAAACCTCTCCGGCATTGTGTTTTGCCAGGCGCGACTTCAGGTCGCTGGTGACGCCGACGTAATAGCGATCCGGAAATTCGGCGCTCTGGAGAATGTAGACGTATTTCATGGAAGGATCATAGCCCGCCTACGTTGCTTCGCAACTTCGGCGCGGCAGCCTCCGCTTTCTTCTCGACTTCGTCGCGTCAAGCCTTCCGGCTTGCCGAGCCGAAGCTCGAAGAGCGTAGGCTGGTGGAGCTAAGCGGGATCGAACCGCTGACCTCTTGCATGCCATGCAAGCGCTCTCCCAGCTGAGCTATAGCCCCATCAAGGGTGGTCCGGCGTGAGCCGGTCCTGGGATACTCCGGAGGGCGTTTCCTCTGGAGTGGCGGCTTATTACTTGCGGTTTTCGCAGATGGCAAGCCTAAAAAATCGGCCCGGGAGATTTTTTATCGTCCGGGCCGAAATGCGGTCGTCAGACTTCGTCTTCGTCGCCGGTCACGCCGATGATGTCGCTCATGTCGTCGTCATCGTCGTCTTCGTCGGCTTCAAGGAAGGTGTCGTCGTCATCGCCTTCGATTTCGACATCGTCGTCGCCCATATCGGGGATATCGTCGCCGCCCGCGCCGTCATCAGCATCTTCCAGCGAAACCAGTTCGACTTCGGTGTTTTCGGTATCGACTTCCGCTACCTCGTCTTCCTCGGCAACGTCGGCGGCTGCCGAGGTTTCCTCGAAGAAGGAGAGAGGATAGGACTTGCCGGTATAAGGGGAGACGATCGGATCCCGGTTCAGATCGTAGAATTTCTTGCCGGTTTCCGGATCGGTACGCTTGGTTCCAAGTTCCGCTTTCGCCACTATAAGCCTCGTGAGAATGGCCGAATGCAAGATTCGGCAAATGCCGTTCAAGCCGGCTTTCCATCGGAATTTATAAGCCGGTCCCCTTAATCGCTGCGGCTTCCCATGTCAAAGCCAAACTTTATCATCGGCGCCGCAGGCTTTTATCGCGCCGGCGGATGACCGGCCGCAACGTCTATGGTAACCAGCCGCGGCGGCCGCGGAAGCGGGCGAAGATTATCGCCGAAAAGGACGAGGCAGCGAAGGGAATGCTACGCGTTTACAGAGGATTACGCCAAGCACATCTCCGCGCCGAGGCCCGCCGCCGCCCGTAAATTCGCCCCTCTTGCGGGCGGCATATGCATTGCCGGCGAAAATCGGCCCGCATATGCTCGAAACGAAGATCGTTCGCCGAAACGGCCCCTGCCCCAGGATTGACCGCATGACGCCCAAGACTTTCACTATCGCCATCGACGGACCGGCGGCGGCCGGCAAGGGAACGCTGTCGCGCCGCATCGCCGAGCAATACAGCTTCCATCATCTCGATACCGGCCTGACCTATCGCGCCACGGCCAAGGCGCTGCTCGATGCCGGCCTGCCGCTTGACGACGAGGCGGTGGCCGAAAAGATCGCGCGGGAGGTTGAATTGGCCGGCCTGGATCGCGATATGCTTTCCAAGCACGAGATCGGCGAAGCCGCCTCGAAGATCGCCGTCATGCCGGCGGTGCGGCGGGCGCTGGTCGAAGCGCAGCGCCGTTTTGCGGCAAGGACGCCGGGAACGGTGCTCGACGGGCGCGATATCGGCACGGTGGTATGCCCGGATGCGCCGGTGAAACTCTATGTGACGGCATCGCCGGAGGTGCGCGCGAAACGCCGCTACGACGAGATTCTCGGCAAGGGGGCGACGGCGGATTTCGATGCGATCTTCGAGGACGTCAGGCGACGCGACGAACGCGACATGGGACGGGCCGACAGCCCTTTGAAACCAGCGGTCGATGCGCACTTGCTTGATACGTCGGAAATGAGTATAGAGGCCGCGTTTCAAGCTGCGCAATCGATCATCGATGCGGTCTTGAGCCGAAATGCCTAAATTCAAGCGATTTTGCGTGCCAAGAGCCACACGTCGCTTTTAAGACAGCAGCCTGAAATTCCGTCCAAGCGCCGGATTGCCTTCGTGAAAGAGGGCGGACTGGGTTCAGGCCCGTTCAACGCAAACCAACCGGCGCATACGTGTCCGCTCCAGTTTCAGGACACGCAGGAGATTTTATGTCAGTAGCTACCCCCTCCCGCGAGGATTTCGCGGCTCTTCTCGAAGAGTCCTTTGCCAAGAACGACCTGGCCGAAGGCTATGTCACCAAGGGCATCGTCACCGGCATCGAGAAGGACGTCGCCGTTGTCGACGTCGGCCTCAAGGTTGAAGGCCGCATCGCGCTCAAGGAATTCGGCGCGCGCGCCAAGGACGGTTCGCTGAAGGTCGGCGATGAAGTCGAAGTCTATGTCGAGCGCATCGAAAACGCGCTTGGCGAAGCCGTTCTGTCGCGCGAGAAGGCTCGCCGCGAAGAAAGCTGGATCAAGCTCGAAGCCAAGTTCGAAGCCGGCGAGCGCGTCGAAGGCGTGATCTTCAACCAGGTCAAGGGCGGCTTCACGGTCGACCTCGACGGCGCGATCGCCTTCCTGCCGCGTTCGCAGGTCGATATCCGCCCGATCCGCGACGTCACTCCGCTCATGCACAACCCGCAGCCCTTCGAAATCCTCAAGATGGACAAGCGCCGCGGCAACATCGTGGTTTCGCGCCGTACGGTTCTGGAAGAATCTCGTGCCGAGCAGCGTTCTGAAATCGTTCAGAACCTCGAAGAAGGCCAGGTTGTCGACGGCGTCGTCAAGAACATCACCGATTACGGTGCGTTCGTCGACCTCGGCGGCATCGACGGCCTGCTGCACGTCACCGACATGGCATGGCGCCGTGTGAACCATCCGTCGGAAATCCTGAACATCGGCCAGCAGGTCAAGGTTCAGATCATCCGCATCAACCAGGAAACCCACCGCATCTCACTCGGCATGAAGCAGCTCGAGAGCGATCCGTGGGATGGCATCCAGGCCAAGTATCCGGAAGGCAAGAAGATCTCCGGTACCGTCACGAATATCACCGACTACGGTGCGTTCGTCGAGCTGGAGCCGGGCATCGAAGGCCTGATCCACATCTCGGAAATGTCCTGGACCAAGAAGAACGTTCACCCCGGCAAGATCCTGTCCACGAGCCAGGAAGTCGAAGTCGTCGTTCTCGAAGTCGATCCGTCCAAGCGCCGTATTTCGCTCGGCCTCAAGCAGACGCTGGAAAACCCGTGGGCAGCATTCGCCCGCAGCCATCCGGCCGGCACTGAAGTCGAAGGCGAAGTCAAGAACAAGACCGAATTCGGCCTGTTCATCGGCCTCGACGGCGATGTCGACGGCATGGTGCACCTCTCCGACCTCGACTGGAACCGTCCGGGCGAACAGGTCATCGAGGAGTTCAACAAGGGTGACGTCGTCAAGGCCGTCGTTCTCGACGTCGATGTCGAGAAGGAGCGTATCTCGCTCGGCATCAAGCAGCTCGGCAAGGACTCTGTCGGTGAAGCTGCTGCTTCCGGCGACCTGCGCAAGAATGCAGTCGTTTCGTGCGAAGTCATCGCGATCAACGACGGCGGCATCGAAGTGAAGCTCGTCAACCACGAGGACATCACTTCCTTCATCCGTCGCGCCGACCTCGCCCGCGACCGCGACGAGCAGCGTCCTGAGCGCTTCTCGGTCGGCCAGGTCGTCGACGCCCGCGTCACCAACTTCTCCAAGAAGGACCGCAAGATCATGCTGTCCATCAAGGCTCTGGAGATTGCGGAAGAGAAGGAAGCCGTCGCTCAGTTCGGTTCGTCCGACTCCGGCGCTTCGCTCGGCGACATTCTCGGCGCGGCTCTGAAGAATCGCGGCGGCGAATAAGCCTCGCATCTGCCTTTGAATTGAAGAACCCGCCGGAGCGATCCGGCGGGTTCTTTGTTTTCAAGCAATGAAACCTGCTATTCCCAGCCGACCATGCGCTGATAGAGCGCGTAGACGGGATCGGCGGCCGCGCCGGCGGAATGCGGCGTCGGATCGGAATCGACCATTCTCGGCGTCCTGCGTGCCGGTTGAGCCTCGGTCTCCTCGCCATCGGCCTCGGCATCCTCGCCGCCGCCCTGCGCCTGCTGCTCATCCTCGGGAGCATCGCCGTGGTGGTGCTGATGCTGGTGATGCGTTTCGCCGGCCGTCTCGTTTTCCGGCGTATCCTTGGCGAATTGATAGGGCAGCTGGGCATAGGGCAGGCCATCCGGCATTCTTGCCTGCAGCGGCAGATAGGAAGCCTCGGCCGGCGCCGGCATCGGCAGCGATTCGGGCTGCGCGGCGATGTCTTTCGGCTGGCGGGCTGCCGCTATCTCCAAATCCATCTGCGGCGGGCGAAGTACGGCGGACTGGCGCGTATCGGGCGTGGCGAATTCGGCCGGCTGCCTCGTCAAGGTCTCGGTGGCATCGCTGATGACGGCTTCATCGAGAATCGCGTCGATCTCCACGGCCGCCTCGACGGGGCCATCTTCCACCACGGGTTCGATATCCTGCTCGCGGATGATGGTGGCGATCATCTCGGCGACCTCTTCGGTCATCGAGGCGACGATTCCCGCCCAATTCCTCGGAATGACGGGATCGAGCTTTTCCGACGCCGCGCGAGGCTGGGCGGGAAGTGCCTCCGTCGTTTCCGGCGCGTCATCGGCCGCGGCAGTCTCCGCCGGCAAGGGTTGGCTTGCTTCGTTCTCCTGCGCTGGGGATTTTTCCGGGGCAACGTCCCTTGCCGCCGCCGGAGCGGACTGAGCCCGGCTTTCCGTCTGCGGCGTTTCCGGATCGGCAGCTTCCGCGGCTTCGGCAATGACCGCTTCTTCGGCAGTCGCGCGTGGTTCGGTCTCGGTCAGTAGATCAGCCGGCACCGGCGCCTTTTCTGCGGGCTGGCGCATGACGGCCGGCAAACTGTTCTCGTGCAGCTGTATTTCAGGACGGGCTTCGGCGCGCATCGGCGAAGCGTCGTTCTGGCCGTAGGAGCGCAGAACAGCACGGGCGGCGAGATCGCGATCCTTGTAGCGGACGATTTCGAGATAGGCGATGATCCGGGCGGCTTCCGGCCCTGTCGGGTTCTTCAGCGCTTCGGCAATCAGCCGGAGCGGCAGGCTGTGGCCCTGCGCGGTCAGCTGGCGCTCGACCTCGTCGATCTTGGCCGCCGGCAGCCGCCGTATGGCGTCGGCAAGCCGGGAAGCAAAAGCAAGATTGGTCTCATCCTCGCTGCGACCCAGCGAAATCGAGCGACCGGCCGCATCGATGACATCGAACAGAGCCTCGACCATGCGCTCGCGCGCGGCGAGAAGCAGGATATTGAGCTTGCCGGCGATGGCGGAATTGAGGTCCGTGGCTTCAACGGCGTTGACGGGCGCGGGCGCGATCACCGACCGGCCGAGACCGCCCGCGACGACTGCCGCAGTCTGACCTTGGGACGAAAAGCTTGCATTGGACGCTGCACGAACGGGAGACAACATGGCATGCCCTTTCGTAAAGTGACGATGAAAGCAGGCTCTATGAAAGGACCGCGCTCATCCGGCCCCTTGCATTCCAGCAGATCCTCCCGTCCGCATGACGCAATTCCGGCGTCATCGAATGCATAAAAATTAACGTGAATTTTAATAAAGAGATCTTAACGAAACGCTAACGGCCGCGGACAGCCATCCGCGGCGATCGTCAGAACGCAAAGGCCATTCGTTCAGCTGTGCGCGAAGATATCGGCCTCTTCCCAGCCGAGCAGGTCGAGCTTGGCGCGGGTCGGCAAGAATGCGAAGCAGGCCGTGGCATGGTCGAAACGGCCGTCGCGGATCAGCCGTTCGGTCAGCTTGTCGCGCAGGGCATGCAGATAAAGCACGTCGGAAGCGGCGTATTCGAGCTGCGCCGGCGACAGCGTCTCGGCCGCCCAATCGGAAGATTGCTGCGCCTTGGAGATATCGACCTCGAGCATCTCCTTGAGATTGTCCTTCAGCCCGTGGCGATCCGTATAGGTCCGGCAGAGCCGCGAAGCGATCTTGGTGCAGAAGACCGGCGTAGTCGTGACGCCGAAGGTGTGGAAGAGCACGGCAATATCGAAGCGGCCGTAATGGAAGATCTTCTGATGAGTGGGATCTTCGAGCAAAGCGACGAGATTGGGGGCCTCTTTCTGGCCGGCGGCGATGCGGATGACGTCGGCGGTGCCGTCACCCGGCGACAGCTGGACGACGCAGAGCCGGTCGCGGCGCGGCACCAGGCCAAGCGTTTCGGTATCGATCGCGATCGCGCCGGTATAGCGGGCGGCATCGGCCGCGGAAATATCGCCTTCGTGATAACGTATGGTGGCCGCCATGGGACTGTCTTTCGTTCGAATGCCTACCTACAGCGCCGCCTCTTTTCAGAGGCGTAAAGGACGCTGCAGCGCTTTGAATTGCTGCACAATTCCATCCCTAAACCGCTTCCGATTAGAGATAATCATGCAGTAGCGCTATAGCGCAAAGGCGCACATTGCGAAACCGCTTTCCCTTCGGGGGCGCCCGGCAGGCCGCGTGCCGTCAATAATGCGGCGGGCGGGTGATCGCGGGCGCTTCCAGCGACTGTTCCTCGAGCGACAGGAAACGTTCGGTCAGCCGGTCGAGCTTGGTGCGCATCTGCTCCACGATCTTCCATTGCTCGGCAAGCTGATCGGACAGTTCCTCGATCGTCTTTGCCTGATGGGCCAGCATTTCCTCCAGCCGGGTGATGCGGTTCGTCTCGTCGGACATCGATCCTCCTTTGCCGAAACCGGCAGAACAGATGGTTCTCCCCAAAGCGGAAATAGGTCGCTTCGTCAATGTTTTCGACGGTCAATACAGCCGTGCGCAAAACGGAACCGTTTGGTTACTAAAAGACCTTGCCGTGTCTGATGTTGTGGGGTAGGCCCTTTATCCATCAGGGAGGAATACTGATGGATGTAGGAAACGGCTTTCTTCATCCGGACCGGCTCTTTCCGGCCGACCCGGCAACACGGACCATTGCGCGCGACCTCTATGAGACCGTGCGCGGTCTTCCGATCGTCAGCCCGCACGGGCACACCGAACCGTCCTGGTTTGCCGACGACAAGCCTTTCGAAGATGCGGCTTCGCTGCTGGTCATTCCCGATCACTATCTCTTCCGCATGCTGCACAGCGTCGGCGTCGCCTTGGACGAGCTCGGCGTCCCGCGCCTCGACGGCAAGCCGGTGGCCGAGGGTCGGGCGATCTGGTGGACCTTCGCCAAGCACTACCATCTCTTCGGCGGAACGCCGTCGAGCCTCTGGGTCGATCATGCGATGTCGGCCGTGCTCGGCTGCACCGAACCGCTGACACCTGATAACGCCGATGCGCTCTACGATCACATCAACGCCCAGCTCGCCCGTCCCGAATTTCGCCCGCGAGCGCTGCATCAGCGATTCGGCATCGAAACGATCGCGACGACGGAAGGCGCGCTCGACCCGCTGGCGCACCATCAGAAAATGGCGGCGGACGGCTGGATCGGCAAGGTCCGCACTACCTACCGGCCGGATAGCGTCACCGATCCTGATGCGGTCGGCTTCCGCGACAACCTCATAAAGCTCGGAGAGATCACCGGTGCCGACGTAACATGCTGGGACGGGCTGATCGAGGCGCATCGGCGCCGGCGTGCCTATTTCCGCCAGTTCGGCGCCACCGCCACCGATCACGGCGTGCCGAGCGCCTTCACTGCCGACCTTCCGCTTGCGGAAAAACAGGCGCTGCTCGACAAGGCGCTGAAGGGGCCGCTTTCGCCTGCCGACGCGGAGCTTTTCCGCGGCCAGATGATGACCGAGATGGCCGGGCTTTCGGCGGAAGACGGCATGGTGATGCAGATCCATGCCGGCTCGCGGCGCAATACCGACAGCGGGCTCTTTGCGACCCGCGGCCCCAATATGGGCGCCGATATTCCGACGCGCACCGACTGGGTCGGCGGCCTCAATGCGCTGCTTTCGAAATACGGCCACGCGCCTGGCTTGCGCGTGCTGCTCTTCACGCTCGACGAGACGACCTATGCCCGGGAACTCGCACCGATGGCCGGCCATTGGCCCTGCCTGATGATCGGGCCGCCCTGGTGGTTCCATGACAGCCCGCTCGGCATCCGCCGCTATCTCGACCAAGTGGTGGAGACGGCCGGCTTCGCCAATATGGCGGGTTTCAACGACGATACGCGCGCGCTGCTGTCGATCCCGGCACGGCACGACGTCTGGCGCCGTGAAGTCTGCCGCTTCCTCGCTGGGCTCGCCGCCGAGCACCGGATTTCCAGGAAGGAAGCCGAGATCGTCGCACGCGAACTCTCCTATGATAACGCAAAGAAGGCCTATAAGCTGTGAGCGATAGACTGCAGAACGTGACCGGCCTTGCGCCGACGGCGAAGCTTCCAGCCTATGACAGGAATGGCCTGAAGGCCGGTATCCTGCATCTCGGCCCGGGCGCCTTCTTCCGCGCCCATTTCGCGCCCTTCACGGATGGCGCGCTCGCAGCCGCGGGCGGCGACTGGGGCATCGAGGTGGCGAGCCTGCGCACACCTGATGTCGCGGACAATCTCAGCGCGCAGAATGGGCTCTATACGGTCCTGATCCGCGATACGTCAGGCACGACGGCGCATGTGATCGGCTCGATCCTGAAGGCGCATGTGGCGCCGCGCGATCCCGCCGGCCTGCTGGCGCGGCTCGAAGATCCCGATATCCGCATCGTCAGCATGACGGTGACGGAAAAGGCCTATGGCTTCGATCCGGCAACGGGCGGCCTCGATCTCAAACATCCCGATATTGTCGCCGACCTCGCCAACCGGCATGCGCCGCGTGGCGTCATCGGCTATCTCGTCGAAGGTCTTGCGCGCCGCCGGCAGAAGGGCGTCGCCCCGTTTACGCCGCTCAGCTGCGACAACCTGCCGAGCAACGGCGCGGTGCTGAAGCGCCTCGTGCTGGAATTCACCTCCCGCATCGACGCCGATCTGCATCGCTGGATCGAGACGAATGTGCCCTTCCCCTCGACGATGGTCGACCGGATCACGCCCGCCAGCACCGAGGCGACCTATGCCGATGCCGAGCGGCTGACCGGCCGCAGCGACATGGCGGCGATCGAGACCGAGCCCTTTACGCAATGGGTCATCGAAGACCACTTCGCCAATGGCCGGCCGGCCTGGGAAAAGGTGCACGGCGCACTGATGGTCGAGGAAGTCTCGGCCTACGAAAAGATGAAGCTTCGGATGCTGAACGGAGCCCATTCGCTGCTCGCTTATCTCGGTTATATTGGCGGCTATGAATTCATTCGCGACGTCATGGACGATGCCGGTCTGGCGGCGCTTGCCTACCGCCACATGCATGCGGCGGCGCGAACGCTCAATGCGGTGCCGGGGATCAATCTCGATGAGTATGCCAATGAATTGATAGCGCGCTTTGCAAATAAGGCGATCGCGCATCGCACTTATCAGATCGCCATGGACGGCACGCAGAAACTGCCGCAGCGGCTGCTGGAACCTGCATGCGAAGCGCTGGCGCATGGCGACCGGGCGGAGACCTATGCGATCGCCGTCGCGGCCTGGATGCGTTATGCGATCGGCGAGCATGGCAATGGCAAACGTTATGAGTTGCGCGATCCCAGAGCAGCAGAAATCGCTGCACTGATCGCCGATGTTCCCCGCACGGGCCTGGCGATATCGGCGGCGCTTTTCACCCTCCCCGGACTTTTCCCGAAGGCTTTGACGGAACATCGAGCGTGGACGCAGGATGTGTCGGACAAGCTGGAGATCCTGATCCAGGACGATCGGCTGCCGTTGTTTTGATGTTTTCTGACAGAGAGGGCGTGCCGTGGCCGCCCCCCTCTGCCCTGCCGGGCATCTCCCCCACAGGTGGGGAGATTGGCTGGGCTCACTTGCTTCCCCAAACAACTGGCGTCACAGCCCGACGAAACGATAGACGGATGCGAAGGTTTGGCCACTTGTAATCTCCCCACCTGTGGGGGAGATGCCCGGCAGGGCAGAGGGGGGCGGCCGAGGCACACCCTCTCCTCCTAAAACTATATCCTCGGAGCGCTCGAACGCACCGTAAAGTCAACCCGTCACGCCTTCACCCGCACCATATCCGGATCGTAGAGCGGCGCCAGCGACACCTTGCAGGGGATGCGTTCCCTGGCGACATCGAGCTCATAGGTGCCGGAGAGGATGAAATCCTCCGTCACGCCATCGGCATTGCGGACGTAGCCGTAGCCGATCGGTTTGCCGAGCGTGTAGCCGAAGCCGCCGCTCGATAGCCAGCCGACGCGTTTGCCGTCGCGATAGATGGTTTCGCGGCCGAGCAGCACCACGTCGGGATCGTCGGGAACGAAGCAGGCGAGACGTTTCTTCACGCCGCCCGAAAGCTGCCGCTCGATCGCCTCGCGGCCGCGGAAGGGAATGTTCTTCCTGATCTTCACCGCCCAGCCGAGTCCGGCCTCGATAGGCGTATGGTCGGGACCGATGTCGGAACCCCAGGCGCGATAGCCCTTTTCCAGGCGGCAGCTTTCGATGGCGCGGTAGCCGGCATTGACGAGACCGAGCTCGCCGCCTGATGCCATCAGCGCGTCATAGACCGTCGTCGCATATTCGATGGGGACATGCAGTTCATAGCCGAGCTCGCCGACATAGGTGATGCGCAGCGCCCGCACCGGGCAGCCCGATATGCCGATGGTTCGGACCTGGCCGAAGGGGAAGGCCGCGTTCGAGACGTCGCTGCTCGTCACTCTTTCCAGCACCGCGCGCGAATTCGGTCCCATCAGCGACAGAACGGAATAGGCCGAGGTAACGTCGACCAGCTCGGCATGCATCTCCGCCGGAATATTGCGTGCGATCCAGTCAAAATCATGCGTGGCGAAACCGGTGCCGGTGACGATGTAATATTCGTCCTCGGCGATGCGGGCGACGGTCAGGTCGCATTCGATGCCGCCCTTATCGTTCAGCATCTGCGTGTAGATGAGCGATCCCACGGGCCTTGCGACATCGTTGGCGGCGATCCAGGAGAGTGCCGCCTCGGCGTCCTTGCCCTTCAGCACGAATTTCGCGAAGGAGGTCTGGTCGAAGATGACGGCCGCCTCGCGCACCGCCTTATGCTCGCGGCCGACAGCGTCGAACCAGTTCTGTCTGCCGTAGGTATAGACATCCCGCGGCTCCTCGTTGGCGAAGAGATCGGCGAACCAGTTCGGCCGCTCCCAGCCGAGCTTTTCGCCGAAGCAGGCGCCCTGCGCCTTCAGCCGGTCATAGAGCGGCGATTTGCGGCAGGGGCGCCCGCTCGAATGCTCCTCGAACGGCCAAGCCATGGTGTAGTGTTTGCCATAGGCTTCGAGCGTGCGAGTGCGCACCCAGTCGGTATCGAAATGCGGACGGCCGAAGCGGCGGATGTCGACCGGCCAGAGATCGTAGGGCGGCTCGCCCTTCGTCACCCATTCGGCGAGCGCCATGCCGGCGCCGCCGGCCGAGGCGATGCCGAAGGCGTTGAAGCCGGCGCCGACGAAGAAGTTCTTCAGCTCCGGCGCCTCGCCGAGAATGAAATTGCCGTCCGGCGTAAAACTTTCCGGGCCGTTCAGCAGCTGCTTGACGCCGACATTTTCCAGCGCCGGAACACGGCCGAGCGCCTGTTCCATGATCTGTTCGAAATGGTCGAAATTGCTGTCGAGCAGCGTATAGTGGAAACCTTCGGGTATGCCTTTCTCCGCCCAGGCAATGGGGTTGGGTTCATAGCCGCCCATGACGATGCCGCCGACCTCCTCCTTGTAGTAGGTCAGCCGATCGGGATCGCGCAACGTCGGCAGGTTGGAGGGCACGCCGAAGGATTCGGTGATGATATATTGGTGCTCGACCGAGACCAGCGGCACGTTGACGCCGAAGCGTGCGGCAAAGGCGCGCGTCCATTGGCCGGCGCAGACGACGACGCGCTCGCATTCGATGCGCCCCTCAGCGGTGATGACGGCGCGGATCTTTCCCTTGTCGATTTCGAGATCGAGAACCTCGGTATCCTCGAAAATCGAGACGCCCGACATGCGGGCGCCTTTCGCCAGCGCCTGGGTGATATCGGAAGGGTTGGCCTGGCCGTCGGTCGGAAGAAAGGCGGCGCCGACGAGATCGTCGATCGTCATCAGCGGCCAGAGATCGAAAGCCTCCTGCGGCGTCAACAACTGCATTTCGAGGCCGAAGGACTGCGCCGTGGTCGCCTGGCGCCTGACCTCGGTCCAGCGCTCCTCGTTGCAGGCAAGGCGAAGGCCCCCATTCATCTTCCAGCCGGTGCCGAGGCTGGTTTCCTCTTCCAGACGCTTGTAGAGATCGACGGAATAGCCGAGCAGCTGGGTGATGTTGGCGCTGGTGCGCAGCTGGCCGACGAGACCGGCAGCATGGAAGGTGGTGCCGGAGGTCAGCTTTTTGCGCTCAAGCAGGACGGTATCCGTCCAGCCGAGCTTGCCGAGATGATAGGCCGTCGAGCAGCCGATGATGCCGCCGCCGATGACCACGGCCTTTGCCGTCTTCGGTAATTCTCTCGTCATTTATCGATCCTGTTCAAAGGCTTGATAGGCGCGCTCGAAGCGCGCGAGATTTTCGGCAGTGTAGGCGGCGTAGTCGAAATCGATGGTGGAATGGATTTCCGAAATCATGCTCCAGAGCGTCTCACGCAACAGCGAGGCGCATTTCATCGCGCCGTAGCGGCGGCTGAGCTCATCGGTGAGCGGCCGGTCGAAATAGCTCTCCAGCATCCTTTGCTCAGCCGCCTTTGGAAACTCGTTGTTGGAGGCCAATCCACCGAGATCGAACAGCGGCGTGTTGAAACCGGCATAGTCCCAATCGATGAGCCAGAGCCGCTTGCCGTCATCGAGGAAGTTTGCGGCAAGGAGGTCGTTGTGGCCGAAGGCGATTTCGAACGGGCCGGCCGCTTGTTCCAAAGTCTCGGCGCTAGCGATCAGCTTCGGCAGCAGCGGAAGATGGGTGCTGCCCGTTGCCTTCAGGCTGGCCGCATAATCGCGGATGACGTGGAAGACCCAGAAGATCATCGCCGGGCCGCGGAAGTGCCGGGCAATATCGCGATGGCAGGCTCGCACCAGCGGCACGACACGGGCGAGCATGTCAGGCGCCCTGATATCCTCCGGCGAAAGCGCCCGCGCCTCGATATAGTCGAGCACCAGAACGCCCGGCGAATGGTGGATGACGGCGGGCGAGATTCCCGCGGCATGGGCCGCGCGGCTTGCGGCGAGCTCATTCTGCCTGATGATGTGATGGAGCGGGATATCGGTGCCGAGCCTCACCACGCAACGCGCGACGGCATCGCTGACCAGATAGTTTCTGTTGGTGATGCCGCCTGATATCGGCGAGATTTCGATCGGGCCCTGCCAGATGCCGAGTGCATGAATCCGATCTTCAGGCGTCATGCTCATCCCCCTCGCCCACCTCGAAATGATGGGACAGAGGAGGATCGGCTGTCAAGCTGCGCGCGCTCTTTCGCACGCGCGTAGCGCCACTTGGTCAGATCGTCTTGCCCGAGGCATCGAAGACGTGGCAGCGGGCCGGATCGAAGAAGGTCGTCACATTGGTGCCGCGCTCGACCTTCTGCTGGCCGTCAAGGGCGATGGTCAGCAGCTGGCCATCCGGGGTCGTGGCGTAGAGCATCGTGGCGCCGCCGAGATTTTCGACGAGGTCGACATTGACGGTGGAGAGCGCGATGGCGCCGCCGGAAAGAGAAAGATGCTCGGGACGGATGCCGAAGGTAACGTCCTGGCCGGCCTCCCCTTTCAGGCGGCGCGGCAGGTGCACGGAATTACCGCAGACATTTATGCTGGTTTCGGCTTCGCCCAGCTGCTCGATGCGGGCCTTCAGGAAATTCATCTTCGGGCTGCCGATGAAGCCGGCGACGAAGCGATTGGCGGGATTGTTATAGAGATCGAGCGGTGCGCCGACCTGCTCGATGCGGCCGGAATTCAGCACCACGATCTTGTCGGCCATCGTCATGGCCTCGACTTGGTCGTGGGTGACGTAGATCATCGTGTTGCCGAGCTGGCGGTGCAAGCGGGAGATCTCGACGCGCATCTGCACGCGCAGTTCGGCATCGAGGTTCGACAGCGGTTCATCGAACAGGAAGATGCGCGGCTCGCGCACGATGGCGCGCCCGATCGCCACGCGTTGGCGCTGACCGCCGGAGAGCGCCTTCGGCTTGCGCTCCAGGAGCTTCTCGATCTGCAGGATTTCGGCTGCGCGTTTGACCTTCGGCTGGATCTCGGCCTTCTTGTAGCCTGCTGTCTCCAGGCCAAAGGCAAGGTTCTTGTAGACCGACATGTGGGGATAGAGCGCATAGGACTGGAAGACCATGGCGATGCCGCGCTTGGCAGGCGCCACCTCGTTCATGCGTTCGCTGTCGAGCAGCAGCGCCCCGGCCGAAATTTCCTCGAGGCCGGCGATCATCCGCAGAAGGGTCGACTTACCGCAGCCCGAGGGGCCAACGAAAACGACGAATTCGCCGGGATCGATCGTCAGGTCGATGCCGTGGATCACATCGAAGGCGCCGTAGCGCTTCTCGACCTTCTGAAGAACGACACTGGTTGCCATCGTCTCAAAACCCTCTCTTGGCGGTTACTTTGGCCGGTTACTTGGCCGTTACCTGGTTCTTGCGCGCCAATCGGCGTATTTCGGACTGTCGGGGCCGACCGGTAACGGCACTTCGGCGCCGCTGTCGGAAGACTGGTAGATGGCGGTAACGAGTTCCAGAGCGCGGCGCGCATCCCTCGTCGTCACCGGCAATGGTCCCTCGCCGCTGAGGAAGGCATGGAACTGACCCATCTGCGTGGTGAAACGCGGCGCGACCGGCTGCCAATCGCCGACCACGCGGTCGATCTTCTGCTTGATGTCGTCATTGGCGGCGATGATCTTCCAGGGATCCTTGCCCGGCGTGTAGGGCTCGTGCGTGCTTTCGAAGGTGACGTTTTCAAAATGCAGCCTCAGCCGACTGATCTGCTCCTGGGAACCCAGCGTGCAGGACAGCGAGACGAAGGCGCCGTTTTCCATCAGCAGGCTGGCGGAGGCGCAGTCCTCGACCTCGATATCGTTGACGCGGGTGGCGACGCGGCCGAAGACCCTGGCCGCCGGGCCCATCAGATGCATCAGCATGTCGTGCAGGTGCAGCGCATGGGTGACGAGCACGCCGCCGAGCTCGGTCGCCCATTTGCCGCGCCAGGGCACTGCATAATATTCCGGCTTGCGCAGCCAGAAGGTTTCGACCGAAGCCGTATAAGGCTTGCCGGCAATGCCGGCATCGATGATCCGTTTGGCCTTCTGGATGCCGTCGCCGTAGCGGTACTGGAAGATCGGCATCAGTACGCCCTTGGCGTTCTTTTCCGCCTCCATGATCGTATCGACGCCGGCGAGCGAGCCGGTCAGCGGCTTTTCGCAAACGACATGCTTGCCGGCAGAAAGTGCTGCGACCACCTGCTCCAGATGCACGCCGGGAGGGGTGCAGATATCGATGATATCGATCGTATCGTCGGCGAGCAGCTCCGCAAAGGAGGTGGTGCGGCGCTCGATGCCGAATTCGTTGCCGACCGCAGCCAGCCGCTCGACGTTCAGATCGCAGATCGCCGCGACCCTGAACTTGTCGGCATGCGGCAGGTAACCTTCGACGATGTGGGAGCGGCCGATACCGCAGCCGACGATCGCGACCGTCTTGATGCTCATGTCACTCTTTCCCATTGCCGCCATCAGCGTTTCATGCCGGTCGTGGCGATGCCTTCGATCAGCAGGCGCTGGAAGAATAGGAAGAAGAAGAACACCGGCACGAGAGTCAAAGTCGACATGGCGAAGAGTCCGCCCCAATCCGATGCGCTGGTGGAATCGACGAAGGTGCGCAGGCCGAGCTGGATCGTGTAGGTGTTCATGTCGTTCAGGTAGATCAGCGGGCCGAAGAAATCGTCCCAGGTCCAGATGAAGGAGAAGATCGCTGCGGTCGCCAGCACCGGCAGCGAGAGCGGCAGCATGATCTTCCAATAGATGCGCCAGGCGCTGCAGCCGTCCATCATGGCGGCTTCGTCGAGTTCGCGCGGGATGCCGCGGAAGAACTGCACCATCAGGAAGATGAAGAAGGCGTCGCTTGCCAGGAACTTCGGCACGACGAGCGGCAGGATGGTGTTGACCCAGCCGAGGTTGAGAAAGAGCACATATTGCGGGATCAGCGTCACGTGATAGGGGATCATCAGCGTGCCGAGCATGATCGCGAACCAGAAGTTCCGGCCGGCGAAACGCAGCCGGGCGAAGGCGTAGGCCGTCAGCGAACAGGCGATGACATTGCCCGTCACCACCAGCAGCGAAATGACGAGCGAATTCCAGAAGAACCGGCCGAAGCTGACATCGAGGCCGACCCAGCCGCGCGCATAGGAGGAGAAATCGATCGACGACGGGATGAGCGAGGTCGACGAGAATATCTCGGTTTCCGGCCTGACCGATGCCGAAACCATCCACAACAGCGGATAGACCATCAGAAGCGATGCGGCGATCAGCAGGGCGTGGATGATGAGCGACGCCGGCAGGCTGCGTTTGGTGATATCCGATGGCGGCCTGGCCGCGGTGACGGAAGCGGTCATCTCAGTCATCGTAGTGCACCCAATAACGCGAGGTCAGGAAAGAGAAAGCGGTGAAAACGGCGATGATCAGCACCAGGATCCAGGCGAGCGCCGAGGCATAGCCCATGCGGAAATTGCCGAAGGCTTCCTGATAGAGGTAGAGCGTGTAGAACAGCGTCGAGTTGATCGGACCGCCCGTGCCGCCTGAGATGATGAAGGCGGGCGTGAATGCCTTGAAGGCATCAATGGTCTGGACGACGGCGTTGAAGAAGATCACCGGCGTCAGAAGCGGCAGGGTGATCTTGTAGAATTGGCGGAATTTCGAGGCGCCGTCGAGGCTTGCGGCCTCATACATATCCTGGGGAATCTGGCGCAGGCCGGCGAGGAAAATAATCATCGGCGAGCCGAACTGCCAGACCGACAGAGCCACCAGCGTGTAGATCGAATAGTTCGGATGCGAAATCCAGCTCGGACCTTCGATGCCGAACTGCGAGAGCGCGGCATTGACGAGACCATCGCTGGCGAAAAGCTGGCGCCAGAGCACGGCGATCGCCACGCTGCCGCCCAACAAGGAAGGGAGGTAGAAGATGGCGCGATAGAAGGTCAGGCCGCGCAGGCCGCGGTTCAGCGCCATGGCGATCAGCAAGGCGAAGGTCAGTTTGAACGGCACCGAGAAGACAACATACGTCAGGGTAACGTGCATGGCGGCCGAGAATTTCGGATCCGCCGTGGCGATGCGCACGTAATTCGCCATTCCCACCCACCGCGGCGACTGCAGCATGTCGAAGTCGGTGAAGGAGAGGTAGAGCGAAATCAGGGCCGGCCCGAGCGTCAGCCCGAAAAAGCCGACAAGCCATGGCAGGAGGAAGAGATAGCCGGGGGCATTGGCATTCCAGAGACGCCGGAAGCGTCCCTCGGCCACGGCCCCCTGATATCTTTCCACATTTATGGCCCCTGCGGGCGTGCGCATCGCATTGCTCATACGGGATCAGCCTCGTGCGAGAATCTGCGTAATTTCGGTGACCAGCTGTTTGCCGCCGTCGGCGGGAGACAGCTGTCCGAAACCGACCTGTTCGGCGATGTTTCGCAGCATCAGCTCGCCTTCACCGGCACCGGCCGGAGGCGGCGGCGGCAATTTGCCGGCGAGATCGCCGAGACCGCTGACATAGGCCAATGCAACCTTGCCGTTGTCATCGAGCTTCGCCGCGACGACCTCGCGCATGGCGGCCGATTCCGGAATGCCGCGTTCGACATCCAAGAGCAGCACTGCCTCGGGATTCTTGACGAAGAAGTTGATGTAGTCCACGGCCAGGTCGATCGCTTTCGACTGGGCCGAAACAGAGAAGAACATCGAAGGCTTGCGATAGTGGCCGCCCTTCGAATCAGGCTTGATGCGCATATAGTTGGTGAGCGCCAGCTTGTCCTTGTTCATGGCCTGATAGGCAACGAACTGGTTGGAATGGGCAAAACCGGCCGCAGATTTGCCGAGCGACACTGTGTTGGTTTCGATATCATTCTTGTCGAGAGCCTGGATATCGGCGGGAACGCAGGCGCCGGCCTCACGGAACTTCGCCCACATATCGTACCATTCCGACGCGTCGTCGACGTCGAAGCCGATCTTGCCGTCGGCGGTATAGAGCGCCTTGCCGCGCTGGCGCAGCCAGTTTTCGAACAGAGGCTCGCCGCCGCTGCCGTCGGCGAGGCCGAACATGCCTTTGCGCTTGCCGGCCTTGGTGATCTCGGCGCCCATGCGGGCGAACTCGTCCCAGGTGGTCGCCTGCGTCGGCAGGTCTACCCCGGCCTCCTTGAAGGCGGTGGTGTTCAGAACCGTCGC
This sequence comes from Rhizobium sp. R634, assembly GCF_002211305.1. Lineage (GTDB taxonomy): Bacteria > Pseudomonadota > Alphaproteobacteria > Rhizobiales > Rhizobiaceae > Rhizobium. The sequence goes on from NZ_LOKW01000003.1 coordinate 249,593, forward strand.
GGCCGAGTTGGCGCCCAGGCTAACGCCGTAGAGATGACCGTCGACGCTGCCGCCCTCGATCTGCGCCTTGTCGAAATCGTCGAGATTGAGCTTGGCCGGCATATAGGATTCGAGCGGCGCAAGGGCGCCGCGACGCGCGTACTGAACGATATAGCGGTAGTCCATCTGGATGACGTCAGGCGCATTGCGGCCGGCGACCTGGGTCGCAAGGCGCGGCCAGTAATCGCCCCAGCCGAGGAATTCGCCGGTGATCGACGTGCCGGCATTCTTCGTCTGATAGAGCTGCGACACCTTGTTGGTGCGGTCGGCGCGCGGCTGCGAGCCCCACCACAGGAGGCGCAAGCGCTGTTCCTGTGCAAAAGCGCTGGTTCCAAGCGCCGAGAGCGACAGAAGGGCGGCGCCTCCGGCCACGAAATTACGTCTGTTTACACGCAGAGTCATTTTTTCCTCCTCCAAAGGGAAGCGCCTCCACACGCTTCCAAACTAGTTTTGCTTGCGCAAATAACTAATTGGTTACAAGCTACGAGCAAAGCGGCAAGCCTGTCAAGCGGTGTCGGTCAGAGCATGGTGGCGAAATGCGTCAGCGGGTTCGGGCGACATCATGCTCCAAGCATTCTGTTCCAGCGGGCAGCCCTTCCAAATTCGGTTTTTACAATTTCGCACCGAAGGCTTATGAGCGCAACATGTGAAGACAGGGGTGGAGCGATGAACGACGGCGGGGGAAATAGCGGAAAGAAACAGGCCCGGCGGCCATCCACGGAACGGACGGCCCAGCGCGATCCGGAGCGGACACGCGCGGCGATCCTGGAAGCGGCAACCCGCGAATTCGCCGAAAACGGCATGGGCGGCGCCCGCGTCGACGCCATCGCCGAACGGGCCGGCACCAACAAGCGCATGCTCTACCATTATTTCGGCGACAAGGAGCAGCTCTACCTCAAAGTGCTCGAGGAAGCCTATGTCGGCATCCGCACCGCCGAGCGGGCGCTCCATATCGGCGATCGCAGCCCCGAAGAAGGCATCGGGGAGCTTGCGCTCTTCACCTGGCGCTATTTCCTCCAGCATCCGGAATTCCTGAGCCTGCTCGGCACGGAAAACCTGCATCGCGCCCGGTGGCTGCGCCAGTCTATCCGGCTCAAGGAACTGCATTCGCATCTGATCGGCGAGCTTTCCCAGGTGCTCGAGCGGGGAAAGAAGCAGGGCGTCTTCATCGAGACGGCCGATCCGCTGCATGTCTACCTAACGATCGCCTCGCTCGGCTATTTCTACCTCTCCAACCAATACACGCTCTCGACGATCTTCGGCCGCGACCTGATCGAGCCGGCCAATCTCAACGCCTGGGAAAGCCATATCGTCCACGTCACCCTCGCCTCGATCAAGCGCTGAATAGCAAAAGCAGGATTTGACTATTGACAGGCTCGCCGCTCTTCTGCCATCAAGTAACCGTTTAGTTACCGGCTTGGGAGGGCCGGGCCAGGATGCCCGCTCCCGCCGCAAAAGATTGCAGGGAGGAAAAAATGGCACGCTTGGGTATCATCTTGCACGGCGTCACCGGCCGCATGGGTTACAACCAGCACTTGGTGCGCTCGATCCTGGCCTTCCGCGACCAGGGCGGCATCACGCTGAAATCGGGCGATAAACTGGAGATCGACCCGATCATCGTCGGCCGCAACGGCGCCAAGATGGAAGAGCTGGCGAAGAAGCATAACATCAAGCGCTGGTCGACCGATCTCGATGCCGCACTCGCCAATCCCGACGACACCGTCTTCTTCGACGCCGGCACGACGCTGATGCGCGCCGAGCTTCTGTCCAAGGCACTCGACGCCGGCAAGCACGTCTATTGCGAAAAGCCGATTTCCGACGATCTGCAAGTGGCGATCGATCTTGCCCGCAAGGCGCGCCGCTCCGGACTCAAGCACGGCGTCGTGCAGGACAAGCTCTTCCTGCCTGGCCTGCGCAAGCTGGCGTTGCTCAGGGATTCCGGCTTCTTCGGCAAGATCCTCTCGGTGCGCGGCGAATTCGGCTACTGGGTCTTCGAGGGCGATTGGGGCGTTCCGGCCCAGCGCCCCTCCTGGAACTACCGCAAGGGCGACGGCGGCGGCATCATTCTCGACATGCTCTGCCACTGGCGCTACGTGCTCGACAACCTGTTCGGCGAGGTGAAAGCCGTCTCCTGCCTTGGTGCGACGCATATTCCGCGCCGCATCGACGAGCAGGGCAAGCCTTATGACTGCGACACCGATGATGCAGCATATGCGACCTTCGAACTCGAAGGCGGTGTGATCGCACAGGTCAATTCCTCCTGGGCGGTGCGCGTGCGCCGTGACGATCTCGTCACCTTCCAGGTCGACGGCACGCATGGCTCGGCCGTCGCCGGGCTGACGAAATGCTGGAGCCAGCACCGCGTCAACACGCCGAAGCCGGTCTGGAACCCCGACCAGCCGCAGACGATCGACTTCTACAAGACCTGGGACGAGGTTCCGGATACGCAGGCCTTCGACAACGGCTTCAAGGCGCAGTGGGAAATGTTCATCCGCCATGTCGTCGAAGATGCGCCGTGGCCCTACGGCCTGGAGGCCGGCGCCAAGGGCGTGCAGTTGGCCGAACTCGGGCTGAAATCCTGGGCCGAGCGCCGCTGGCTCGATGTTCCCGCACTGGAGTTCTGAACCGTGACGACGATCAATCTCCCCCTCGACGGCAAGATCGTTCCCTACACGCTGACCGGCACGCCGGTCGAACTGAAGAAGCGCGACGCCAAGAGTTTTCCGCGCATCGCCTTTGCGGCGGCGCACGTCGTCGCCGACCCGCTTGCCGACAACGATCCCTGGCTGACGCCGGCAATCGATTGGGAGCGGACGCTCGCCTTCCGCCACCGGCTCTGGGATCTCGGCCTCGGCGTTGCCGAAGCGATGGACACGGCGCAGCGCGGCATGGGCCTCGGCTGGCCGGAGGCGCGTGACCTCATCCGCCGGGCGCTCGGCGAGGCGGCCGGGCGCAAGGATGCGCTGATCGCCTGCGGCGCCGGCACCGACCACCTGTCGCCCGGTCCTGACGTGACCGTCGACACAATCATCAAGGCCTATGAAGAGCAGATCGAAACGGTGGAGGTGGCCGGCGGGCGCATCATCCTGATGGCGAGCCGGGCGCTTGCCGTCGCCGCCAAGGGGCCGGACGATTACGGCAGGGTCTATGACCGCATCCTTCGCCAGGTCAAGGAGCCGGTCATCATCCACTGGCTCGGCGAAATGTTCGATCCGGCGCTTCAGGGTTACTGGGGCAATGACGACCATCTGAAAGCGATGGAGACCTGCCTTGAGGTGATCGAGGCCAATGCCGGAAAGGTCGACGGCATCAAGATCTCTCTGCTATCGAAGGAGAAGGAAGTGGCGATGCGCCGCCGGCTGCCGAAGGGCGTGCGCATGTATACCGGCGACGACTTCAACTATGCCGAACTGATCGCCGGCGACGAAGAGGGCCACTCCGACGCGCTGCTCGGCATTTTCGATGCGATCGCGCCGGCGGCCTCGGCTGCGCTCGACGCGCTCGGCCGCAAGAGCAATCACGAATTCTTCGATCTGCTCGAGCCGACGGTGCCGCTGTCGCGCCACATCTTCAAGGCGCCAACGCGCTTCTACAAGACCGGCGTCGTCTTCCTCGCCTACCTCAACGGCCTGCAGGACCATTTCGTCATGGTCGGCGGCCAGCAGAGCACGCGTTCGCTCACGCATCTGGCCGAACTCTTCCGCCTGGCCGACAAGGCGCGGGTGCTGGCCGATCCGGAACTCGCGGCGGCGCGCATGCGCCAAGTGCTCGCCGTTCACGGCGTTCACTGATCTCAGGCAGGGCAACGGAAAGGGAATGAAGATGCAGGTCGAAGGACTTTCGATCAACTTGGCGACGATCCGCGAACAATGCGGCTTTGCCGAAGCCGTCGACATCTGCCTGAAACACGGCATCACCTCGATCGCGCCCTGGCGCGACCAGGTCGCCAAGGCCGGCCTCGACGAGGCGGTCAGGATCGTCAAATCGAACGGCATCAAGCTGACCGGCCTTTGCCGCGGCGGCTTCTTTCCGGCGGCGAACGATGCCGACTGGCAGAAGAACCTCGACGACAACCGACGCGCCATTGATGAGGCGGCGGCATTCTCAGCCGACTGCCTGGTGCTCGTCGTCGGCGGCTTGCCGGGCGCTTCCAGGGATATCGTCGCGGCCCGGCAGATGGTGTTCGACGGCATCGCCGCCGTGCTGCCGCATGCGCAGGCATCAGGCGTGAAGCTTGCGATCGAGCCGCTGCATCCGATGTATGCCGCCGACCGGTCCTGCGTGAACACGCTCGGCCAGGCGCTCGACATGTGCGAACATCTCGGCGAGGACGTCGGTGTGGCGATCGACGTCTACCATGTCTGGTGGGATCCCGATCTCGCCAACCAGATTGCCCGCGCCGGCCGAATGAAACGCATCTTCGCCCATCACATCTGCGACTGGCTGGTGCCGACCAAGGACATGCTGCTCGACCGCGGCATGATGGGCGATGGCGTCATCGACCTCAAAGGCATAAGACGGATGATCGAGGCCGCCGGCTTCTTTGGCGCGCAGGAGGTGGAGATCTTTTCGGCCGAAAACTGGTGGAAGCGTCCGGCCGACGAGGTGATCGCTACCTGCGTCGAGCGCTTCCGGAGCTGCTGCCAGATCTAAGTTTCCATATTTGTTTCATCACGCATGCAGGAGAATCATTCGATGGAGAAACGCCGTTTTGCCCTGATCGGTACCGGAAACCGCGGCACCACCATGTGGGGCAAGGACCTGCTTGCCGGCTGGCGCGAACATGTCGACCTCACAGCCATCGTCGAGAAGAACTCGCTGCGCGGCGAGCGCGCCCGCAACATGATCGGCAGCAATGCGCCGCTCTATGAGAACATCGATTCCATGCTTGCCGAGCAGAAGCCGGACCTGGCCATCGTCTGCACGCCCGACCATACGCATGACGATATCATCGTGCGGGCGCTGGAATCCGGCATCGACGTGATCACCGAAAAGCCGATGACCACCTCGATCGAGAAAATTCGCCGGATTCTCGATGCCGAGAAGCGCACCGGCCGCCGGGTCGACGTCTCCTTCAACTATCGCTACGCGCCGACGGCCGCCAGGATCAAGGAACTGCTCAATGCCGGCGAGATCGGCCGGGTGACCTCCGTCGATTTCCACTGGTATCTCAACACCAAGCATGGCGCCGACTACTTCCGCCGCTGGCATGCCTATACGGAAAATTCCGGCAGCCTGTTCGTTCACAAGGCCACCCACCATTTCGATCTTCTAAACTGGTATCTCGACAGCGATCCAGAGGCCGTCACCTCCTTCGCCGATCTGCAGAATTACGGCCGCAAGGGGCCGTTCCGTGGACCCCGCTGCAAGCTCTGTCCGCACGCACATGAATGCGACTATTATCTCGATCTCGAAAAGGATCCTTTCCTCGATCAGCTCTATGAGGATCCCTCTGAGATTGACGGCTATTTCCGCGACGGCTGCGTCTTCCGAGAAGACATCGACATTCCCGATACGATGGTCGTTTCGATCCGCTACCGCAACAATGTCCATGCCTCCTATTCGCTGAACACCTTCCAGCCGATCGAAGGCCATCACCTGGCCTTCAACGGCACCAAGGGTCGTATCGAAATCCGCCAGTATGAGGCGCAGCCCTGGGAAGAGCCGAAGGAGGACACGATTCTTCTCATCCGCAATTTCCCGAACGGGAAGGAAGCTGTTGAGCGCATCGTCGTCCCGCATTTCACCGGCGGCCATTACGGCGGCGATGACCGGATGCGCAACATGATCTTCAAGCCGGGCATGGAAGACAGGCTCGGCCAGCGCGCCGGCACGCGGGCTGGCGCCATGTCCGTGCTCTGCGGCATTGCCGCGCTGACGAGTTCGCGCACCGGCAAGGTGGTCGATATCGCCGAGCTGATGCCCGAGCTTGCCAATGACGGCTCGCCCAATTCGTTGAGGTCACCGCGCTGACGCGCGCCGCTGGTTGCGTCAGGCGATGGTTTCGAGATCCTGCCGGCGGATCTGGTAGAGCAGCGGCCGGCCGGTCGTAAAGCGCTCGACCTCATCCGCCGCCATCTCGCCGAGACGCGCCCGTTCCAGACCGACGGCGCCGGCAATATGCGGCGTCAGGAAAACGTTCGGCAGATCGTAGAAGACCGAACCGGCCTCCGGAATTTCCGGATCGGTCACGTCGATGACCGCGTCGATGCGGCCGGTCTTCAGCTCCGAAAGCAGGGCGGCCTCATCGATGAGTATGCCGCGCGCGGTGTTGATCAGCGTTGCCCCGTCCTTCATCAGCGACAGTCTTCGCGCATCGATCATATGCTGCGTCGACGGCAGCGACGGCGCGTGCAGGGAAATGATATCCGCGCGGCGCACCAACTCGTCGAGATCGACCTTCTCCGCTCCCAGTTCGGCTGCCTCGGCGGCAACGACCATGGGATCGAAGAGCAGCAGCCTGTAGTCGAAGGGTTTCAACAGCTCCATGACCCGCCGGCCGATGCGCGAGGCGCCGATAATGCCGAGGGTGCGGCCATAGTTGCCGATCGCTTCGCACTGCAGCGAGTAGGTGCGATCGCGGTTGCGGTCGGCGACGTAGAGATCGCGGAACCGGAAGGCGCGCTTGCCGGCGAAGAGAATCGCGGCAAGGGTGAATTCGGCAACCGGCACGGCATTGGCCTCGGCGGCGTGACTGACCGCAACGCCGGCGTCGAAGATGGCGTTGTCGATGATGCCCTTCACCGTGCCTGCCGCATGGACGATGAGGCGAAGCCGCGGGGCGGCAGCGGGAATCTCAGGCCCGACATAGGGCGCGCCCCAGCCGGTGACCAGGATTTCGGCTTCGGCCAGCAAGCGCCTGGCGCGTTCGTCCTCGAAGTGCTGCAGCGGCTCGGAATCCAGCAGGCGGCCGATCGTATCGAGCCGACGAAGGATCTGATCGGGCAGGACATGTTCCGTGCGCGACGGCTCCATGGCAAGGACGATGGCCGGGCGACTCATGGCATCTGGCCCGGTGCTTCGATGGCGCTGACGGTCAAGCCCTTTTCCCGCACCAGCGCCTCCAGCGCCGCAAGATCAGGCGCTTTCGGCGGCCGCGTCCAGGCGGAGGCGACGGCGGAGGGATCGTCGAGCGCCAGCACCGCCGTCACCAAAATGGTTTCGCCGGCTGGAGTCTGGCCGCGCAGTTGCGGCACGATGGTCTTGGCGACGATCATATTGGTGTTGGGCTGGGCCTTCTGCGCGAGCCCGGCGCGCTTGACCGACGATCCCAGGTCGAGAATGCCGGTAAAATCGGCTTCTCCGATCGCATAGGCAGCGCCATCGGAAGCCGACAGCCTGTCCAGCTCGAAATCCCGGCGGGCGACGGCAAAGCCGCCTTCGGCGACCCTCAGCGGCCGGGCCGCCCTGATCCGGTGGAGGCGGATATGCCAGGGGGCCGCGGGCGCCAGCCAGCTTTCGACGCTGACATCGGGGAAAGGTGACCATTTCGCATAAAGCACATCGCCCGCGAGTTTTGCCTCCTCATTCGTCTCGCGTACGCGGTAGTGCAGTCCGTCCTCGCTGAAGGCCAGCATCGAATCGAAGGCGGCGAGCGCAAAACCGCGCTCGTCGGATTCGACGCTGAAGCCGTACCGGGTGGAATAGGCGAATTTCGCATATTTTTCCGTGCCGAAACGCATCTGCAGGTTTTCCTGGCCGGAGGACAGTGCGACGACATCGCCGCCCGTCCGCATGATCACCATGCCGGGATGGCGCTGCGGGACGACTGCCGACGTCTGCTCCGGCGCCTTTTCCTCAGCGGTCCAGAAAGGATGATCCTCGGCGAGCGCCAGCGGCAGGAAGGCCTTGAGCGCCCAATAGGGCGAGCCGGCGGAGTTGTAGCTCTCCGACATCAGCAGGTTCGGATAGCCGAAGCCGATCGACAGCACGCCGTCGCGGTCGGCGATCGGCTTGTCCTTCCACCAGCGCAGATGCTGCAGGCAGAGATGCTTGACCTCGCCCCAGGGCAGCGCCTCGACATCGGCGAAGGCGAGCGCCGACCAGAATCCGGCGCAGGCAAAACGGTAGGTCAGGCTGCGGCCGAAGGGGATCGTCGCGCCGTCGGCGGCAAACCAGTGGCGGAAATCCCGGGCAAAGAGGATGGCGCGCTCGCGGTAGCGTTTCGCGTAATCGTCGTCGACGAGCTTCGAATAGATCAGCCCGTAAAAATGCATGGCGAAGGGAATATAGTGGTCGATGCGGCGCACGTTTCCGTCACGATACCAGCCGTCGCCGATATAGAAGCCTTCGAGTTCTTCCAGATACCGCCGTGTCAGGCTGCGGTCGAAATCGGCGCCGAGGCGATCGAGGGCGATATCGACGAAGATACGGAAAAATTTCCAGTTGTTGTCGGCGTAGTCGAACTGCCTGGCATGTTTGAGATAGGCGACGACATTGCCGCGGGCGCGCGCATCGAGCGGCTCCCAGATCTTTTCCGGCACCAGCGCCAGGGCAAAACCGAGGGCAGCGAGCTCGACCATGCGCTGGTCGCGGCCGTTGACCGTTCCCCAATATTCGTGATGGGCGGGGTCGGTGCCGTTTGCGAGGCCTTCGGCAAAACGATGCCAATGGGCGAAGTCGCCCCCGCCGGCGCCGAGCGGCGCCAATCCCCAGAGCGGCCGGGCGAAACCTTCGAGATCGGCCGCCGCCCGGTCGAAATGAGCGGCAGCGCCGCTCAGTCTGACGCGGGCATTGCCCTTGGAGAAACAGGCAAGCAGTGGGTCGAAGAGATCAAGCAGCGCACGGCTCATATCGGCGCGGGTTTCCAGCGGATTGCCGGCAAGCGGATTGGCGCTGGCGGGATCATAGGTCATCGGCATCTCTCACGGGTTCGGCATTCGGAACGGTTCCTCCGGCAACGGGGACGACCGCCTGGCAGATGTGGCGCGCCGCACCCTTTCTGTTGCGGAACCGGGACAGCATCAGCGAGACGGCCTCGCGTCCGAGAGCGGCGCGGTCGACGCGCATGGTGGAAAGCCGCGGATTGGTCATCAGGGCGCATGGCAGATCGTCGAAGCCGACGATCGCGAAGTCCTCCGGCACACGCAGGCCAGCCTCGGTGGCGGCCTCGAGCACGCCGACGGCGATGAAGTCGTTCATGCAGAATGCGGCGGTAAAGCCGGGGTCCTCGGCAAGGATCGCGGCCGTGCGCTCATGCGACTCGCGGCTGGGGCTTCCCTGGAGGACCAAGGGCACGAGGCGGCCCTCGGCGCCTGGCACGGCGGCGATCGCCGCTTCGAAACCGCGAATGCGCTCGCGGATCGTGTGGCGGTGCGAGGCGGTCAGATGCAGGATGCGGCGATGGCCGGCCTTGGTCAGCCGGCTGGTCGCCTCATAGGCGCCGAAAAAATTAGCCGGAGAAACGCCGTCGAAGCGCATTCGGGGATCGGTGCCGTTGACGAGAACGGTCGGCGTCATGCTGGCTTCCAGCCAGTCCCGGAGCACCTCGTTCGGATCGATGCCGACGAGAAAGAGACCTTCGGCGCCGGCCGTCTGCATGTAATCGCGCACAGCATCCGGCACAGCGCGATCCTCGCGGACCAGCCGGACCTCGAAGGGCATGCCCGCTTCGGCAGCGCCGGCGCGCAAACCCTCGACGATCGCCTCATAGAAAACGCTGAGCCCGCCGGTGACGCCGTCGCTGGCAATCAGCGCCAGCCCACCGGAAACGGCCTCAGCGACCGACTTGACAGGATAGCCGTGCTCGGCCGCCACCTTCAGGATATGGCGGCGGACGGTCTCGCTGATGCCGGGTTCATTGGCAAGGACGCGCGACACCGTGGAGACGGAGACGCCGGCCAGCGTAGCGATGTCGGCCTGACGCGGCCTTCTGGTTTTCTGTTCGTTCATATGGCAAACATTATGCAAATAATGCAAATTTGCAAGATACTGATTATTTCTTGCAATAGAAATATTTTTGCGTACTCTATCCGCCGAAATGCCCCGGCACGCCGTTGGAGGATGGCAGAGGGCAGTTGGGAACAAGGAGGATATCATGCAGGTCAATCGCCGTTCATTCCTGATGGGGTCAGCGGGTGCTGCCGCCGGTCTCGCCTTCGGCGCGGGCAGCGCCGTTCCGGCCTTTGCCGAAGACGCGTCGCTGCGCGCCATGTGGTGGGGATCCAATGACCGCGCCAAGCGGACGCTCGACGTCGCCAAGCTCTACCAGTCGAAGACGTCAGGCGTCACGATCGTCGGCGAATCGCTTTCCGGCGACGGCTACTGGACAAAGCTCGCCACGCAGATGGCCGGCCGCTCGATCGCCGACATCTTCCAACTCGAACCGGGAACCATCTCGGATTATTCCAAGCGCGGCGCCTGCATGCCGCTCGACGAATTCGTGCCCTCGACGCTGAAGGTCCAGTCCTTCGGCGCCGACATGCTGAAACTGACCACCATCGACGGCAAGCTCTATGGTGTCGGCCTCGGCCTCAACTCTTTCTCCATGTTCTTCGACACGGTCGAATTCGAAAAGGCAGGCATCCCGCTGCCGACGGCCGATCTTACCTGGGATGAATATGCCAAGCTCGCCGTGGAACTTACCAAGGCTTCCGGCAAGGCCGGCGGCCCCTATGCGGCACGCTACGCCTATGTGTTCGACGCCTGGCTGCGCCAGCGCGGCAAGAGCCTCTTTGCCAAGGAAAGTGTCGGGCTCGGCTTTACGGCCGACGATGCCCGAGAATGGTTCGAATACTGGGAGACGCTGCGCAAGGCGGGCGGCACCGTTGCCGCCGACGTCCAGACGCTCGATCAGAACACCATCGACACCAATGCGCTTGGTATCGGCAAGTCGGTGATCGGCATGGCCTATTCCAATCAGATGGTCGGCTATCAGCTGATCATCAAGAACAAGCTCGGCATCACCATGCTGCCGCGGGAAAAGAAGGGCGGGCCGTCGGGCCACTATTACCGCCCCGCCCTGATCTGGAGTGTCGGCGCCACGACGAAGAACGGCGAAGCGGCCGCGAAATTCATCGACTTCTTCGTCAACGATGTCGAAGCCGGCAAGATCCTCGGCGTCGAGCGCGGCGTGCCGATGTCGCCGACCGTGCGTGAGGCCATCCTGCCCCAGCTCAATCCGACGGAGCAGGAAACGGTCAAATACGTCAATTTCCTCAAGGATCAGGTGGGTGAATATCCGCCGCCGGTGCCGATGGGCGCAACCCAGTTCGACCAGCGCGTGCTGCGCCCGATCTGCGACGAACTCGCCTTCGAACGGACATCGCCCGCCGATGCGGCGACCCGGCTCGTCGAAGAGGGTAAGGCAACGCTCAAGGGATGATCGCTTGCCTGACATGAGAGGAGAGGCCCGCAAAACCCCGGCGGGCCTCTCTCTTGCTTTTGGCTAGAGCATTTGCGCCTGCTTAGCTCTAATTGCTGGCGTTCTGGACCACGCGCCAATCCGGCCGGCCGAGATCGAACGGCCAGGGATTCACATCCCGATCGTTGAAATAGACCACTTCCTCCAGGTTCGGGAAGGCGCTCTGCTTCAGCGTGACGGTTTCCATCCAGGGCTTCATGTAGCCGTCGCTCCCCTCATAGCCGAGCTCGGCTACCCAGATGGGCTTACCGTAGCCGGCGACGAGATCGTAGCCCGGCTTCAGTGCCTCGGAGAATGTCCGGTGGCCGTTGTGGGCAAGCTCGTCGTAGCGCTCCAGCCCGAAGACCGAGAGCCCGACGAGATCGACATAATCGTCGCCGGGGTAGTAGTCCTGCAGGCCCGGCTCGCCCTTCGGCGACCACATTACCTTGGTGCCGGGCGCCTCCTCGCGAACGATGTCCATCATCCGCTTATAGGCCGTGATATAGTCCTGCGGGCTCCAGCCGGCCCAGGAAAACCGGCCCGACTTGTCTTCCATCTCCTGTCCCCAGCGGACGATCACCGGGCTTTTCAGCTGGGTTATCATCTGCGCGATCGCCCGCATGTTGACATCATAGTCGCCTCGCAGGACCTTGGCGCGAAGCTGGGCGGAGGTCAGTCGCCAATCCACGTCCCAAGACCACGGCTCCACCGTTATCAGCAAGTTGCGGCCTCTCGCCAGCGCATAAGCGTCGGCGACGCGCAGCGTCTCCAGGTCGACGTCTTCCCACGGTAGGAACAGGGCTTCGGTCGAGACGTTCGTCTGTGCCCCGAAGTCTCCGTGCGGATCGTAGGCGCCGAACTTGATGCCCTCGGCATGAAGGACGGGGCGCTTATCGAGGATCGTTCGCACGCTCGCCGCCGGGTTCGGGGCAATGCCCGCATATTGCACCTCGCTTCGACCGGGCAGATCCGCGACCGACAGCAACAGCAGCGCCATCGCGACGGTCGAGAGGTTTTTTTTGATCAGCTTCTTCATGGCTCACCCTCCTTTTCGGGCTACTTCCTGGTTCAGCAGGTCCTGCTTCAGGTCGCGCGCTTTCGCACTGACCGTGTCCGTGGAAACGAGCTTGCCGAACTCGTCGTCCTCCCGTACCGATGCATGGCGGAAGATGTACCAGTTGCCGTCCGGCTGGCGCCGCTGATAGATCGTGTTGCCGATCTTGCGGTGACCGAAACAGGTGCTGGCGCGGGCTGCACCTTCAGCATTGGTCCAGGTGGCGCGCATGCAGAGCTGGCCGAGATCGTCGACCACCCATCTGCCTTCGGCGAAGGACTGCTTGCCCTTGTCGTTCACCCAGGCGACGAACCGCCGGCCGTCGTCGAAGAAACGGCCGCCGCCGGTATTCCAGACCCAGGTCTTGTCGCCATAGATCCGATAGAGTTCAAAGGCGCTGAGCGGCGTCGGCGCCGTCTTCTTTTCGGCGGTCTCGGCGCCATGGGCCGCCAGCGGCAGGCACAGGCTGAGCGCAAGAGCAGCTCCGTGTAGTCTCGATCCGATACGCATTACATTCTCCTTCTCGACACTCGCCGGTTCCGCCGGCTCACACACCCTGTTCGGCACGTCCCGTGTTTCCGAACCCATTCCATTTGAGGCGGAACTTCACGATCCTGGTCTTGCCGCCGCCGAGGCCGGCGCCGGCTACGGTAAATTGCGATTGGCTGAAGCTGACGATCGTCTGGCCATGGGAAAGGGCCTCGAGGCTGCGCAGGCCATGATTGCCGGCCTGCATGCCGCCGGTGACGCAGATAGCAAGTCCCATGGCGGTGGCGAACCACGGCCCGCGCGATTGCGGCAGCATCGACAGATCGTTTTCGATCGCATGGCGGACGACGATCAGCACCGTCAGCGCCAGGTAGATCGAGAGGTTCATCGCGGCGAAGATGTAAAAGCCCTGGGCGGCAGCGGCGTCGGTGGCGAGCGCCATAGCGGCGGCGCAAAGGCCGGCGAGCCCGATATAGGGGACGATGACGCGCAGCGGCAAGGAGTGCTGCTGCTGCTTCCCCTTCGGCGTGATGCGGAAATCGACGAAGGAGCCGGAGATATGATCGCGAACGGCGGCGAGGCTGCCGGCAAGCGACCAGGGCCAGCGCAGGAAGATGAAGGCCAACCCCTCCCAGCCGAAGAGTTTCGCATTATACGGCCTGAAGGTTCCCGTCGCGCGCCAGAAGAAGGCAAACAGCGTCAGCACGATCGACATCGGCGTGAAGTGCAACAGGAAATCCGGATAGGTCACGTCGACGAAGACCTGGCCCGTCAGCAAGGCGGCCACCGGCAACAGGAACATCACGGCCATGAAGGCGGAGAAGAGCGGATACCAGAGCTGCGAGAAGACGAACTGGAATTTCAGCCGCCAGGGCAGAGGAGCGACGTAGCGGCGGGAATATTGCAGTAGGATGGTGACGAGGCTGCGCGACCATTGGAACTCCTGGACGACGAGATCGGCGAAATTCGCCGGGCCGTCGCCATGGGCGATCGCATCGACGGCATGCACGCCGCGCCAGCCGCCGGCATTCATCATCAGCGTCGTCGAATGATCTTCGGCAAGTTCCGGGCCGAGGCCGCCGATCTGACGGAGGGCGGCGGTGCGGACCGCATAATGAGAGCCGATGCAGAGAGGCGCCCAGCCGTTATTATAGCCGGTCTGCAGCGAACCGTGCAGGCTTGCCTCGGCATAGAGCCTGCCGCGCGCCGCCCAGCTTAAATCGGCATTGGCATCGCAGATGCTGGGTGCCGAGACATAGCCGATCTCCGGATCGGCGAAGGGACGCAGGATTTCCCGGAGATAGGTCGGGGTCGGCACGTGATCGGCATCGAACTGGGCGACGAAATCGTAGCGCTCATAGCCGAAATGGTCGTAGAAATAGGCGAGGTTGCCTTCCTTGCAGCGCGTCCGGCGCGGCCAGGCCGTGCGATGATACTCGGCCACTCCTTTTCGGGTGGAGATCTGCACGCCGTGCTCTGCGCACCAGCGCCTGGTTTCGTCCGAAGGGTCTTCGTCAGCCAGCCAGACGTCGAAATCGACACCGACCTGATTGAGCATCGCCTGAAGTGTCGCTCGAACGACGGCGAAGGGCTCGGATGGTGCCTTGGTGACGACCATCGCCACTCGCCCCTGCGGCAGCCGCGCCAGCGGGCTGACCGTCCTCGCATCGAGGAAGATCAGGATGAAATAGGCCGGCACCAGCGTGATCCAGGCAAGGACGGCGGTGATGACCACGAAGGCCGCCCAGGAAATGATATGGGCGGACTGGCACCACCAGATCCAGAAAAACCCGAGCGAGGCCAGCCAGCAGAGGATGCCGAAGCCGTAAACAGCGCGTTTCCAACCTGCGAAAACAGGATCGAACATATAAGTGGCGACGGCCTTGGCCGTCCCGATGCCATGGTTCATGTGCAGCGTATCGCTCATGCCCTCACCTCCAGTCCGAAGGTGGGACCGGCGGTGCGGATGATCGTATCGATATCCGAAAGGGCCGGAGTGAAGCCGAGTTCCATCTGCGCCCTTGCAGTATTGGCAAAGAGGATCGGCGGATCGCCGATGCGCCGCGAGCGATAACGGACGGGAACTTCCCGGCCGGTCGTACGGCGGATCGCTTCGAGAATCTCACGGACCGATGTGCCGCGGCCGGAGCCGAGATTGAGGCTGAGCGAGCCGCCGTCCGCCATCAGATGATTGACAGCGGCAAGATGCGCCTGGGCGAGATCGCTGACATGGACATAGTCGCGGACACAGGTCCCGTCCTCGGTCGCATAGTCGGTGCCGAAGATATCGAGCCTTTCCAGCTTGCCGGCGGCCGCGAGAAGGGCGCGAGGAATGAGATGGGTCTCCGGGAAATGACGTTCGGCGAGCTCGCCGTCCGGATCGGCTCCGGCCGCATTGAAATAACGCAGCGCTGCGAAGCGGATGCCATAGGCGGCGGCGAAATCCTCGAGCGCCATCTCGAAGATCAGCTTGGTGCGCCCATAGGGATTGACCGGATGCTGCAGGCTTTCCTCGCATATCGGCAGCGAGTCGGGAACGCCATAGGTGGCGCAGCTGCTCGAAAAGACGATCCGCTCGATATCCTGATCGAGACAGGCTTCGAGCAGCGTGAGGCTGCCGACGACATTGTTGCGGTAATATTTTCTCGGCATGTCGACGGATTCGCCGACATAGGCATTGGCACCGCAATGAATGACGCAATCGGGAGAAAATTCCGCCATCGTCCGCCGCAGCGCGGCGGCATCGGCGAGTTCGCCCCGAATGAGCGGGCCCCAACGTACGCTGTCGGCATGCCCCGTCGAGAGATTGTCGTAGGTGACCGGCACCATGCCGGCGCGCGACAATGCTTTGCAGATATGACTGCCTATGAAACCGGCGCCGCCGGTAACCAGAATGTAGCGGGGCATCTCATATCGCCTCCGCCTTTTCCTCGCCGGCAAGCACGCCGTCGAAATAATCGACGGTGCGCGCCAGGCCGGTTTCGAGGCCGACCAGGGGCTGCCAGTCCAGTTCGGTCATGGCCTTGGAAATATCCGGCCGCCGCTGGCGCGGATCGTCGGTGACCCTCGGCAGGTGGACGATCCTGGAGCGCGAATTCGTCAGCTCCAGAATGATTTCCGCCAGCCGGCGAACGGTGATCTCGAGCGGATTGCCGAGATTGATCGGTCCGATGCATGCGCTGCCGGCGGCCGAAAACCGAAGGAAACCTTCGACGAGATCGTCGACATAGCAGAAGGAGCGGGTCTGCTCGCCATCGCCATAGATCGTCAGGTCGTCATTGCGCAGGGCCTGGACGATGAAGTTGGAGACCACCCGGCCGTCATCCAGACGCATGCGCGGCCCATAGGTGTTGAAGATGCGGCCGACCTTGATGTCGACGCCGTAGGTCCTGTGATAATCGAAAAACAGGGTTTCGGCACTGCGCTTGCCTTCATCGTAGCAGCCGCGCGGCCCGATCGGATTGACGTTGCCGCAATAGGTTTCGCGCTGCGGGCTCTGGTTCGGGTCGCCATAGATCTCGGAGGTCGACGACTGAACGACCGTCGCGCCGGTCTTGCGCGCGCAATCCAGGGTGTTGACGGCACCGAGCACATTGGTGAGCAGCGTGCCGACCGGATCCCGCTGATAATCGGGCGGGGAGGCGGGAGAAGCGAAGTTGAAGATGAGCGACGCTTCGATATCGAAGGGCTGGCGAACATCGTGATCGACGATGTGGAAACGGGCGTTCGACAGAAGGTGATCGACGTTCGAACGGCGACCGGTGGAAAAATTGTCGAGGCATATGACGCGGTGGCCGCGGTGCAGAAGTCTCTCGCAGAGGTGCGAACCGAGGAAGCCGGCCCCGCCATTCACAAGCACCGTACGCACCCCCTGCAGCGCCGATACCTTCGATATTTCAGAATAGCCTTCGCTGGGAACGAAACTACGCATTACAAACTCCTTCCCATGTATTTAGTCTTTTGATTTGTTATGCACTCATATCCTCCTTATCCGTCCTGGATATTCATTTTACTGACTATCCAAAAATGAATAACTTTTGAGTTATTCTTCGGATAACTGATTTACTATTAAAATGATAAGACGTTTGCTGCCGCGGTCAACTTCAAAAAGTGCAAGTATCCAAAATAATTACGCAACTATTCTTAAAAGTAACAAATGATTAATCATTCCGAACCATCTTATGCTATAAGATCTTCCAGCCTCATCTCCAGCTTCACTCAATGAAGCTAAGATACGAAGGAGCGTGAGGGGGCGGCCGGTCTTGCATCCGGAAGCCCCATGTGCGAGGGATTTGCCATGTTGAAAAATCAGGATGAAGCGCGACTGAAAAGCCGGCGCCTCCGCTTGGCGGTGTGCGTATGGGGAACGGCCCTTCTTGCGATCGGACCGATGTCATGCTCGGCCGTCGACGACGATGTCGCCGTGGTCGCGAAAAAGGCGATCGTCGTGGCCGAAGCGCCGCGCGCTCCGAAGGCCTATGCCTATCCCGCCGACCGGCCCGCCCGCCCGGCTGCGGCGACGGCCGCAACCTATCACGGCTCGGCGCCCTATATCTGTTCGCCAAGCGGCTTCGGACAGAAGTCGCGCTGCTTTGCGCGTCCTTCGATCTGAGCCTGCCGCAAGTTCCTTACGGCTTTAAATGCCTCACATCTTTCGCGCCGCCTGAAAGCGTGCGGCGCTGCCAGGCATTGCATCAGTTGCGCCAGCGGGCCGACATGTCGTCTTCGCCGACGGGATGCTCGTTGAAGAAGCGGGACGCTGCTTCCGTGCGGTTGCGGACGTTCATCTTCTTATAGATGTTGCGGACGTGAACCTTCACGGTGTTTTCCGAAAGATGCAGCTTGTCGGCGATGATCTTGTTCTGCGTTCCCTTGCATATGAGATCCAGGATCTGAACTTCCCGGGTCGTCAAAGCGGAGATGCTGTCGCGCCGTAGCTTGAGCGCATTGCTGCGCGCCGCATCGACCGATTTCGTCTGATAGAGAGAAGGCTCCAGCTGAGCGTTCTTGTTGGTCAGACGATTGAGAAGCGCTGACGGAAAATGCTCGCCGCCCTTCATCAAGAGATCCACCGCGGCCATGAAGACATCGAGCCGCAGGTTGAGCGGCAGGACACCGTCGATGATCCTTGCTTCAACCAGCCGGCTGACATAGGGTTCGAGCATATCGATTGCCTCGACGACGAGACCGATCGAGGTTTCCGGGTGGTTTTCGCGGAGGGCCTGCAGCGCTTCGTGCAGTTCGGGACCGGGTATATGGTAGAATAAAACCAGCTTCATATCGCTGGTATCTTTTTCCAATACCGGTTTTGTACTCGATATGCTTGCCACTTCACAGTTTGGAAATTTCTTTGACAGTGCCTCCACCATGCATTCTGAAAACAGATCTGCCTTGGCGACCACTGCGATAGTATCTCCTGAAGGACCTAACTTCCTCCCCTGGTCCGCATTCTCCATTCCTGAGCCTGTCATGAACATATACGCCTCCCCTAGCGTTACACTTTACTCAGACGTTCAGCGATGGCGGGTACTCAATATTATGAAATGTCAGACCCGGACGTCACCGCCTTATTTTTTAGACATTTCTTAATTATGTTAATACGGATTGAGAAGGAAGGAAATGGCCCAAACTAATTAGTTTTTGGGAGTGAAACCATCGAAATACAATGTATCGGTTGCATTTCTACTAGAACAGATACTTAAGGGCTACATCCAGCCTCTTAAAGAGTAACCGGCAGGATGTAGTATTTCAGTACATTTTATCATGATTCCGTCATACCGGACGAGATTAAATCGAGACGGAAGACACTCGAGATTCCTTCTCGCCGAGGCCGCGACCGCTACAACTCCGGGTTCTTCTCGGTTCAGAGTACCCACGGCCGGTCATGGAGCGCCCCCCAAGCGACTGAAGGACGAGTGGATCATCAGGCACCATATGTCCTGCCTTAGCCCGAATTGATATCTATCGAAACCGTAGTTTTTCCAGCAATCTGTGATCGTCTCCAAGTGGAGACATGGAAGAGCCAGGTATCGTCATGTCTTTTTCTTTACACGGCCTTCTCTGAGGGAAGTCAACAAAAAGCAAGCATGAAAATTCCATATCCGCTCTTGGATATGGGACTGGATATGTGCGGCCTTGTACTGAGTGCGTACGTTCCCAATACCAATTTGATCAACAAACCGCGACGAAACCGCAGATGATTAGTATCGACTCCATCTGCCGATTTTAACCGTATCGGAGCGAGCGCGAGCAAAATCCCATTTGAGATGAGAGGGATTTCGAAAAGCTGCTCCGGTTTTTCTGGAGAACTGCAATGGCTGACGTCTATAAGCATGACAAGATCGGGGCGCTCGCCGACGGCTTTGCCAACAGCGCCGTCAATTCAACGGAAGTCGACGACGGCTCCACTGGCTATGTCGGCGTTGCCAATGGCGACAATCGCGACAACCAGGACAACAGCGTCGATGTCGCCGTGACGGCCGATATTTCCGCCAACAACGGCGACAACCGCGACAACGACTACGACTGGAGCTACGACAGCGACGACGACACCAAGACGATCACCGACACAGACACGAAGACCATCACGGACACCGACACGAAGACTATAACGGACACCGATACCAAGACTATCACGGACACTGATACCAAAACCATCACGGATACCGATACCAAGACCATCACGGATACGGACACCAAGACGGTCAGCGACAGCTACAACACCTCCGACAGCTTCAACAAGACGGATACGGACTTTGCCGTTCTCGAAGACGTCAAGGACTTCGACAACCTCGGCATTGCCGGAGGCGACCTCACCTTCAACATCGGCGACGATTTCTCCTTCACCCTGGATGTCGACAGCATCCTCAACAACTCGCTCGGCGGCGCAGGCAACGACAGCGGCTTCAGCGCCGTGCAGGCAAACCATCTGGCCGACCAGGACGATGCCTGGAACGTCAGGATGGACAACGCCGGAGCCAACAACAATCTGAACTCCAACGGCGGCACAGCCGACAGTGCGGAAGGCATGGAGATGGACGGCAGGCGCTGGGATCTCGACGCCGGCGACGACGCCAGCGGCTCGAGCGCAGCCGATGCTTCGGCAATCCTTGCCAATTCCGGCTTCCACCTCGAGCTCGTTCAGGGTGCGAACCTGCTGAGCAACACTGTCGACTCCAGCGTCATCGGCGGCAATTCCACTACCTCCGACGTGGGCGAAGATACTGGCACCTGACACCGACCTCCAAAGACCAAGACCAGCTGCACCGGCTCCAGCCGGTGCAGCTTGACTGCTTGAGAACGTTTTGACGACCACACCGCGGCTCCTGCGAGGAGGCGCCCCAAGGCCGATCGTCATCTCGAATGGGAGGGCCGAACCATGCATGTCGAGAAGATTTCGGAGATCATTGCGCATTTCATCGGTCTCTTCGAAATGACCACCGATGAGATGAGGGCGCGCATCAAACATGCCGAGGGACAACGTCCCGACGTGGATGGGCCGGCTCTGCCGGATCAGGAGGCTTTTGCGACTGCCTTCTCTTCGGTTTTCCAGCTCAAGGATTACGATCCCGGCATCGCCTACAAAAGCGGCAGCTACGATGTCGATTTTAGTCCCTCGCGCCATGTGGGCCGCGTCTTCGAAGAGAGCCTCGAGAAGCTGGCGGCGATTGCCGCGAAGGATATTCCCTTATCGCATTTCGGCTCGCCCGACGATATTGAGCTGTCCGACGAGCCGGAGCTGACCGTCCATGCCGGGCCTGGCTCGTCGATCAGCCATGTCCTGCAGGTCAACGTGCTTTACGACGACGACTATCTCGACATGACCGACGGCGTCCATGCTGGGCGAGACACCAGTTTCGTCATCGAGCGGCTCGCCGATTTCAGCAGCGAGGCCGAGATATTCACGCCTTTTGCGAGTCTTCATCGGACCGATACCTATGAGGGCGCTTTGAAGATCGCCGAGGATCTCCAAACTTATATCCAGAATGCTAAGAACAGCGATGTGACCTCGCTCGATTCAGACGTGACGCATGATTTCGTCACCGTCGATCCCGAGGTCAACGCGCCCTTCATCAACGGCAAGATCGAGACCGAAATACCCGTCCTTGACGATTTCTTGCCCGACCGCGGGCTTGCCAAGCCCGAGGAGGAGCCCGACGACAGCAATTCGTCCGTCGAGCAGAACGACCCTGCCGGCAACAGCCTTGAGGTGACGGCCGGCGCGAACGTCGTCGTCAACATCGCCTCGGTGATCAATACCGGCGTCATTGCTTCAGTATCCGCGGTGATGGGCAACTATCACCAGATCGACGCGGTCTCCCAGGCGTTCGTTTACACCGACAATGACAAGATCGACGCGGCGCTGCACTCATCCGGCCATTCGGCCGAGGAAGCGGGAACGATCGCCAAGAATATCGCCGTCTTCGAACAGAGCACCTTCGAACCATCGAAGCATGCCGAACCCGATCCTGCCGATCCGACCTTCCCGAACAGCTGGCGCGTCAGCGTCATCGAGGGCGACGTCTCCTTCGTGCAGTGGATCGAGCAGTATCAGTTCGTCACTGACAACGATACGATGACGGTCACCACCTCCGGGTCGGAGGCCACGGTGCTGACCGGCGGCAATACCGCGATCAACTTCTCCTCCTTTTTTCAGATGGGCTTGCAATATGATCTGGTGATCATCGGCGGCAATGTGCTCGACATCAACAGCATCACGCAGATCTCGCTGCTTTACGACAATGACTGGGTGCGGGCGGAGGACGACCTCGATCCCGGCGCCGACATACAGACGGGCAACAACCTCATCTGGAATTTCGCCTCGATCCACAATGTCGGGACGGGAGCGCCGTTCGAGGTCATGCCCGACTACATGTACGAGACGCAGAAGGCGATCGAGGACCGCGATCCCAACATGCCGGAAGGGTTGCCGTTCGATGCCAACTTCCAGGGATATGCCGGGCTCAATGTGCTCTACATCACCGGCAATCTCTATGACATGACCATTATTAAGCAGGTCAGCATCCTCGGCGATTCCGACGATGTCACTCAGGCGGCGTCGACGCTTCTCCAAACCAATCCCGATGCAACGATTACCATCGACACCGGCAGCAATGCGGTCGTCAACATCGCGGAGATCGTCGACTACGACAGTTTCGGCCAGACGACCTACCTGGCGGGGCAGCTCTATTCGGACGCCATCCTCATTCAAGGCGGGCTGGTGGAGCATGACACGACACAGCCGCAACCGATCGACGACAGGCTCGCCAACGAAGTCATCGCCTTCCTCGACGACGACATTCCGTCGAGTTCCGACGATGCAGTGATCAATGCAGGCAATGACCTCTCATGGTCGTCGGCGCACCCGGCCGACGTCATGCAGGCGGTGGTCGCCTGACCTTAAGAGTATTGCGAAGGAATGATGATGAATCAGATTTCGAAACAAGTCTTTGCGACGGGCAGCGCGTTGGATCTGAGGTCCGGCAATATTCCCTCCGCTGCTCCTTCGGACGAGGCGAAGACCGACCTGTGTCTCTCCGCGATCAATGAGGCGGTCGAGAATCTCCGCAGGCTGAGCGGTGCCGGCTCTCCGCCGGCCGATCGCAGCAAAAAGACGGCAGAAATTGCGGCAGGCGAGACAGCCGATAGCGAACAGCCAGGCACGGCACAGGCGTCCATCCCGCAAAAGACGGTGGCGCCGGCAGCATCGGCTGTGGAAACGGCGCGCCCCGCTCCGGCAGTACAGACGCCGGCGGCGGAACCGCTGGAAGCACGCGCCCAGCCACAAAATGAAGCGAGAGCGGCACCCGAACTGCCGGGAGAGAATACCGAGCTCAAATCGAGCCCGGCGATGCCGTTCGGCAAGACCATCGAAGGCGAGAGCGGCCCTGTCGGCAAAAACGACCGGCGCGTCCGGGCGGGGGGCGGCGGAAACGGCAAGGATACCGATCTCGGTGGGGGCGGCGGGGGAGGAGGCAGTGGCGGCGGATTTCACAAGCGTAGCGAGCCTGTGAATTTCGCCGCCAGCCTCGCGCGCGGCATCGCGGCAGTCCGAAAGAACATGGCGATCGTGATGACGTTCACGATCGCCAT
Organism: Rhizobium sp. R634; assembly: GCF_002211305.1. Classification (GTDB taxonomy): domain Bacteria; phylum Pseudomonadota; class Alphaproteobacteria; order Rhizobiales; family Rhizobiaceae; genus Rhizobium. The sequence goes on from NZ_LOKW01000003.1 coordinate 272,611, forward strand.
CAACGTGCTGCTGCTGGCGATCCCGCTTTATCTGTTCCAGATATCCGACCGGGTGCTGACCAGCCGATCCATCGATACTCTCGTCATGCTCTCGGTCGCCGTGCTCGGCGCCGTATTGCTGCAAGCCTTCATGGATTCCGTGCGGCGATTCATCCTGATGCGCACCGCCGTTGAGCTCGAAGTGCAGCTCGGCGCGCCAATCCTCAGCGCCGCGGCAAGGGCATCGCTCCACGGCAGCGGCAAGGACTACCAGACGCTGCAGGATCTGCAGTTGCTGCGCGGTTTCGTGACGTCCGGCACGCTGATCGCCTTTCTCGACGCGCCGCTGATGCCGTTTTTCGTGGTCGTCGTCTATTTCGTCCACCCGCATCTCGGCATCATCATCTTAACCTGCTGCGCGGTGCTTTTCCTCATCGCCTATCTGAACCAGAAGTTCACGGCGCGGCAATTCGCCGAATCTAACGGCTATCTCAGCCGCGCGAATTTCCATCTCGATTCCATGTCGCGCAATTCGCAGATCATCAATGCCATGGCGATGATCCCCGAGGCGGTGAAGATGTGGGGCCGGGAGACGGCGGGATCGCTGAAATCGCAAGTCGAAGCGCAGGACCGCAACATCATCTTTTCCGGTATCTCGAAGGCCTGCCGTATGGTGACGCAGGTGACGCTGCTCGGCTGGGGGGCGCATCTGTCGCTCTCCGGCGAACTGACCGGCGGCATGGTCATCGCGGCCTCGATCATCTCGGGACGGGCGCTGGCGCCGATCGAAGGCGCGATCGAAGGCTGGCACCAGTTCAACAAATCGGCCGCCGCCTATGGCAGAATCAAAAGCCTGCTGCTGAACTCGCCATTGAATTTCCCGCGCCTGCGGCTTCCCAATCCCGAAGGCCGGCTCGATGTCGAACGCATTCTCTTCGTGCCGCCGCCGCAGAAGAAGGTCATTCTCAACGGCATCTCCTTCTCGCTCAAGAAGGGGGAATCGCTGGCGATCATCGGCAATTCCGGTTCGGGCAAAACGACGCTCGGCAAGATGCTCGTCGGTTCCATCGTTCCGACATCGGGGAATGTGCGCCTGGACCTGATGGATCTGCGCAACTGGGACCAGCGTCAATTCGGCGAAAGCATCGGCTATCTGCCGCAGGACGTGCAGCTCTTCCCCGGAACGATCAAGGCAAATATCTGCCGCATGCGCGACGACGTTGAAGACCACCAGATCTACGAGGCCGCCGTGCTCGCCGATGTGCACGAGCTCATCGCCAGCTTCCCGCAGGGCTACGAGACCATGGTCGCGGCCGACGGCGCTCCGCTTTCCGGCGGCCAGAAGCAGCGTATCGCGCTGGCGCGCGCCTTCTTCGGCAATCCGAAATTCGTCGTTCTCGACGAGCCGAATTCGAACCTCGATACCCAGGGCGAGGCAGCGCTTGCCAAGGCGCTGCTCCACGCCAAGAAGCAGGGCATCACCAGCGTGACGATCACCCAGCGCCCCGCCCTTCTCCAATGCGTCGACAAGATCCTCGTGCTCAAGGACGGGACGGTCGCCATGTTCGGCGAGCGGATCGAGGTGCTGCAGGCGCTTTCCAAGAACAACAGCAATAACGGCCAGCCGGTGCCGCGCATCGAGGGATGAACGATATGGGACGGAAAAAACAGGAGACGGCAGGTTCGTCGCAGCTCGAATGGTATAGCGACGTGCCGCGTTCGATCCGCCTGCACAGCATCGTCGGCCTGACGGTTCTCTTCACCTCGTTCGGAGGCTTCGGCTTCTGGGCCGCGACCGCGCCGCTTGCCTCGGCGATCATCGCGCAGGGAAGCTTCGTCGCGACCGGCAACAACAAGATCGTCCAGCATCTGGAGGGCGGCATCATCAAGGAGATGCGCGTCAGCGAAGGCGACACGGTTAGGGAAGGCGATATCCTGCTGACCCTCGATCCGACCGCATCGCACTCGAACGAGCGGATGCTGCAGCTCCGCCGCCTGCGCCTCGAGGCTGTCGTCGCGCGTCTGCGCGCCGAAGCGCAGGGTATCAAGCAGTTCCACATTCCCGACATCGTCATGAAGGAATCGAGCGATCCCGATATCTACGCAATCATCCAGAGCCAGAACGTCGTCTTTCACAGCAAGCAGATCAAGCTCGAAGAGCAGCTCAACCTGATCGAGAAGAACATCAAGTCGCTGGAATATCGCTTCGAAGGCTATAAGGGCCAGCGGGAATCCTTCGAAAGGCAGCTGGCGCTGCTGACCGAGGAACGCGATGCCAAGGCCCGGCTGGTCAAGGTCGGCTATATGCGCAAGACGGATCTCTTGGCGATCGAGCGGGCGATCGCCGATGCGATGGGCGACATTTCGCGTCTCAACGGCGAGATCAACGAGAGCGAGGCTGAGATCGCCAAATTCCGCCAGGAAGCCGTCATCGCCGTCAACTCCAACAAGCAGGCCGCACTCGATGCGCTCGAAACCGCCGAATCCGATCTGGACAGCGTACGCGAGCAGATGCGCGAAGCCGCCGGCGTGCTCGAGCGCACCATTATCCGCTCGCCGGTATCCGGCACGGTGGTGCGCTCCTATTTCCATACCGCCGGCGGCGTCATCACCACAGGCAAGCCGATCATGGAAATCCTGCCGGCGCATGTGCCGCTGATCTTGGAAGCACAGGTACTGCGCACTTCCATCGATCAGTTGCGCGAAGGCGAAACCGCCTCGATCCGCCTGACGGCGCTCAACCGGCGCACGACGCCGGTTCTGGAAGGCAAGGTGTTCTACGTCTCGGCCGATTCGATCGAGGAGAATGCGGGGATGTCGGTCAAGGACGTCTATATCGTGCGCGTCGAAATACCGGATTCCGAGATTGCGCGGGTGCATAATTTCCATCCCGTTCCCGGCATGCCGGCCGAAGTGCTGATCCAGACCTCGGAACGCACCTTCTTCGAATATCTGAGCAAACCCATCACCGACAGCATGTCCCGGGCTTTCAAGGAACGCTGACCGTGCTTCACCCGAGCGGTCCGAAAATCTCACGGACCATCGGCGGTTCTGATATAATGGCGGCAGCATCCCTGTCGGGATGGGTCGTCCCCCTACGGGGAGAAAGGTCGAGCATGGCGGCGATGTCCGATGTCCTGTTGCGGGTCGGCCGCCTGAACTATGTCTGGACGAACACCGAAAGCCTGCTGATCTATATCATCGCCCATCTTCTCAAGGTCGAGAAGGATGCGGCCATCGTCGTGTTCCTGACGCTCAATACGACGCGCGCCCGGATAGATCTGGTCGAACGGCTTGCCAAGCTCGCTTCGACCTCCCCAGGCGACCGAAAAACGATCCTTTCGGCCATGTCGCGGCTGAAGAAGGAATCCAAGACGCGCAACAAATACAATCACTGCATCTATTCCTTCGACGAGAGGGGAGACATATCGAGCACGCAGCTGATGCGGCTCGTCGAGGACGACAAGGAGATCCGCTACGGCAAGATCGAGCAGATGGACGAGCGCGAGATCGAACTTCTGGAAAAGTCGATCGCCGAAATCGTTGCCATCAGCCGGACGCTCTGGGCCTTCATTCATGCGAGCACGCGGTTATCGGGAGAGCTTTGAAGGCGGTCCGCGCTGCGCTACCGCATTGAATCCCCACGCGATCTTCCTCGACAGAACTGCGGCTTCCCGGTTTATGCGCCGGCTAAGGAATAATCCTATTTGAGCGATGCAAATCACCCGGAGGGTTTATTTGACGATCGGTGTTTCCCACTAGAATGAAACCTTCCCGAGTGTCGTATGCGGTATTGGGAGGGGGCAGCTTGCGCATAGATATCATCGACACCATCGCCGGTTTCGAGGCGATACGCGACAATTGGGATCAGGTCTTCATGGACGATCCCGATGCGCAGCATTTCCTTTCCTGGACCTGGCTCAAGAATTATCTCTCGCGCCGGCGCCGCTGGTTCATCCTGGCGCTGCGCGAGCGCGAGCCTGACGCACCCTATGTCGCATTCTTTCCGCTGCGGCTCATCACGCATCTGAACGAGAAGACGGGGCTCTTCTACGACGAGATTATAATGGCCGGGAATTTTTCGGCCGATTATACCGGCTTCATCGCCCGGCCGGATTACGAGCATCATGCCATTGCCGGCTTTGCCTCATTCCTCAAACATCAGAACTGGACCGAGCTGAAACTCGAATATTTCTGCGGCCCTGCCGGCCGGCGCGAGAAGATGATCCAGGCGCTGCAGGGGCCGGAGGTGACCTTCCGCGACAGTTCGCCCAAGAACAGCGAGAATATCGACAACACGATCTGCCCCGTCGTTTGCCTGCCGGCAAGCTTCGACGACTATCTCGAGCAGCGCATGAGCAGCCAGGCGCGCCAGAAGCTGCGGCGGTTCCTACGCAAGGTCGAAGGGGACGATATCTATCGGATCACGATGGCAACCGCCGAAACCATCGACCGCGACCTCGACATCCTCTTCAATCTTTGGCGGATCAAGTGGAGCGCCCGCAAAGGCGCCGAGCGGACCGAGCGGCTGATCATCACCACGCGCGAAATGCTGATGGACTGCTTCAACAGCGGCAATCTCGACGTGCCGGTCTTCTGGCATGGCGACCAGCCGCTCGGTGCACTGGCAAATATCGTCGACCGGCAGAAGAAGGCCATCCTGTTTTACATCACCGGACGCGACGAAAACTGGAAGACGCCATCTCCAGGTCTCATCCTGCACGGCTACTGCATCCGGCGAGCGATTGAAGGCGGCTTCAAGACCTATGACTTCCTGCGTGGAAACGAACCCTATAAATATATGTTCGGCGCGGAGGAAAGACGGATCAGCTGCACCCTGTTCCGCACCCGCAACGGCCTGAACCTGCACGGCGTGCTCAACCCGCGCAGCATCCGTTTCGTCTACGGGCAGGCGCTTGAGATGTATCGCAACGGAGCCCGAGGCAAGGCGGAGATCGCCTTCAACCAGGTGCTGCAATCCTCTCCCGGCCATGCCGGAGCGGCATTCGGGATTGCCAACCTGCTGTTCGACCGGGGCAGGCTGACGGAGGCGCTGAGCGCCTACAAGGCGCTCGTCGAGCGGGCGTCCGATCCGACGCCGATCCGGATGCGGCTTGGCGACACGCAGCTTGCCCTGCGCCAATACGACCAGGCCGCAGAGACGTTCCGGCAGATTGTCGAGACGGGACCGCATCTCGTCGAGGCGCATTACAAGCGCGGGATCGCCCTGGCAGCCAGCAAACGGCTGGAGGAAGCGGAGACGGTCTTGGCTGCGATCTGCGAGGTGCATTCGGACGACCCGACCGCGCTCGAGTACGCCGCCAAGGCGGGCGCTGCGCTCGAACGCATCCGCGCAGCCGCCGAGCCTGCCACGCATAAGACGGATATCCTGCCGCAATCCATCGTGCGCTGGAATCGAGGTCGCCATTTCACCGAAAAGCGCCGGCCGCGCCTGCATTGAAGAAGTTTCGTCTGTTGCCTAGCTGCGTTCGGGCGGTTGCGGACGCATTTTGCCATGGTCTTTGATTTTGCGCTGCGATCGTTGTTAAAAGAAGCGTGAGCCTATTTTTGCAACTGCTCAGCGAGAACGATGCCGGTGAATATTGATGGCGCCGAAAAGGAACGGCTTCTGGCCGTTCTCGATTTCTGGCACAAGATCGAATTCTTCATTCCCTACGATCTCTCCAGTCGTATCGTCTCCAGCGAAGGCAAGAGCGTTTTCTGGCTGCATGCCGGGACGCTCGAGGATGACGGCGCAGCGCTCAGGCGTCCGGTGATCCCAGAGGAAAAGCAGATTGCGGGCTTTACCCTGTTCCTTGGCGTTTTCAGCAAATCCGAGATTGCCGAGGCGCGCAGATACTTCGACGGCGCTGCAGACGACATCAGCGAATATGAGGACGCCGAACGCAGCGATCTCGATGGGGACACCTGCTTTGCCAGCCTGCAGCTCAACCCGGCCGGCCAGCCGATTTTCGAAACATTCTGCATTTCCACGCTTCCCTGGGCTTTGGGGCGGGTGCGGAAATCCGGCCTTTCCTCGCTCAGCTCCGAAGCCTTTGCCGACGGCAAGCGGCAGCTCCTAGAACTGCTTCAAAACTTTCGAGCGCAGCGCCGGCTGAGTTCCTCTTCCGAAGACATGCCCGATCAACCGATCGAGGCCGGCGAGATCCTGACGCTCCATCAAATGCTCTGCGATTGGGCCGGCTTTGCATCGCAGCAGGAAAAGCCCATCGCCGCCGTCGAAATACGCTACCGGGACAAGCTGGAAAAACCCGAAGTGATCGCCTTGCCGGCGCCGCAAGACAGCAATGCGCTGGATGCCGCCGAGGAGGAGGAGATTGCAAGCGCTGAGGAAGAGATCGGCATCCTGAACAGCTTCTTCATCGAGGACATCGAGCAAGCGATGGCGAGCGTCAAACTGGGCGATATCCCTGAACCGCTCCGGCGTTTTCTCACGCCGCTTGCGCAGGAGAAGCGGATCGACCTCTATTCGGAGGAGGGGCGCCGCGCCATTGTCCGCGCTCTGCATCCCGGCAATCTCAACCGCGGACGATGGCTGAGCGAGCCTCATCATGCGATGAGCCTGATGCAGCAGTTCGCGATCAATTCGGCGATCGGCGAGCTATCGGAAACCGGCCTCTTCTCGGTCAACGGCCCGCCGGGTACGGGGAAAACGACGCTGCTGCGTGATATGTTTGCGGATAATATCGTTCGGCGCGCCCGTGTCCTCGCCTCCCTGAAGACGGCGCGCGACGCCTTCGACGGACCGCCGCGCCGCGTCATCTTCACAGACCGGAGTACCGCTTCGATATCGACGCTAATCCCGGCCCTTGCGGGATTCGAAATGGTCGTCGCCTCGTCCAACAACGCCGCCGTCGAAAATATCTCGCGCGATCTTCCGAAGCGAAGTTCGATCGCGAAGAGTTCTTCGTTCCGGTATCTACAGACGGTCGCGCACAAAATCGCCTGCCAGAAGGACAATGGCTCCGCCCTCAAACTTTCCGAGGATGACCGCCCATGGGGGCTGATCGCCTGTGCGCTCGGCAACTCGCGGAATCGCAGGGCCTTCAAGGAACGTTTCGCATTTATGGAAATCGCCGACGGGCCAAGGCCCGGCTGGTCCGGCGCCGAAAAGCCGCAAACCATCTGGGAATGGCTGAAGGGCTATGACGGACCGGCATTCACCGAAGCATCGGCGGCGTTTCGTACCGCCGATAGCGCGGTTCGCGACAAGATCGGCCAATTTGAACGCTACGGCGCTCTTTATGGCGAGGTTGCATTCGTTTCGCAGGATGCATTCTGCCGGGAAGCGCTTGTGGCGGTGGAAGCCGCCGTAGCCGAAGTTCGACCGGCAAAGGAGCGATGCGACGGGCTCGCAGCCGAAATGCGCGAGGCCAAGGACGGATTGTCCCAGCTGAAGGAGGAGGAACAGCTGCTCGACCGCAGTGCCCCGGCGTGGTGGGAGAGGTTGCTGTCGACCGGACCTGCCCGGCTGCATCGGCAGAATGTCGTCGGCAATGCCCGCAGGCAGCTGGAACTGCGCAAGGCCCTCGCCGCGTGCGAAAGCCAACTTGCCCGAAATCATCGGCCTGCATGGGAAAAGGCGTTGCGGAAGCAAGAACAGGCCGAGCAGACGCTGCGATCGCAACGTGAGATCTGGTTCAGGAAGAGAGAAGAGCTCGGTCGCCTGGGAGAAGCTCTCGGCCATCCCGCCTTGCCCCGGCGCCTCGCCGATCTTGAGACCGATCGGTTTCAGATCGACGGGCTGTGGCATCAGGACGAACTGGCCGGCCTGCGTTCGGCATTGTTCGAAGCGGCCTTGACGCTGCATGAGGCATGGCTTGCGGAGGTCGGCAGAAAGGGCGGAGGTTTTGGCGGAAACATCGTCGCCATCAGCAAGCTGCTGTCCAACAACAGTCCCGTCGATGGCGGACATATCGCGCCGATCTGGCAGAGCCTCTTCATGATCGTTCCGGTCGTCTCGACCACCTTCGCATCCTTCGCCCGGCAGTTCCGCGGACTCGGCGCCGCTTCAATCGGCTGGGTCTTCATCGATGAAGCCGGTCAGGCGGTGCCGCAGGCGGCGGTCGGAGCCTTGTCGCGGGCACGCCGCGCCATCGTGATCGGCGATCCCCAGCAGATCGAACCGGTCTTCACGCTTCCGAGCGCGCTCATCACCGCCGCCGCGGCTCTTTCGCCCCATACGGCGGCCGGGGAATATTCGCCGAACAGGACGTCCGTGCAGATGCTCGCCGATGCCAACCGCTATGGAACGATCATCTCTGGTGAGGAAGCGGACGGGTTCTGGATCGGCAGCCCTCTCAGGGTGCATCGGCGCTGCATCGATCCGATGTTCAGCCTTGCCAACCGGATCGCCTATCAGAACAAGATGGTCTTCGGGCTCAAAGAGCGCCGGCCGGCCGGCGATACATCGCCATTTTACGGCGACAGCGCCTGGATCGACGTCAAGGGCAGGGTATCAGGCAAACAAAACGTTCAGGAACAGACGGACTTCATCGTCGATATCCTCACCGCCACCTATCGCCGCGACGGCGCGCTTCCGGATCTTTATATCATCTCGCCGTTCAAGGAGATCAAAAACAGCCTGAAGCAGGCTCTCGCCCGTGCAGCGTGGATCGATCCGGACGGCAACAGTCGCTCGCCACTAAAACTGTCGAAGTGGCTGCAGGAGCGCATAGGCACGGTGCATACGTTCCAGGGCAAGGAAGAAGACATCGTCTTCATGGTGCTGGGCGCCGACGCCGACCATCGGGGAGCGGCCAGCTGGGCCGCTTCAAAGCCGAACCTACTGAATGTAGCTCTGACGCCCGCCAAGCGCCGCTTTTACATCGTCGGCGATCGCAGCCTCTGGGAGGCGCTGCCTTACTTCAGGGAGACAGCGAGTGCCCCGGATACCATCAAGGTGGCCGAATTCCTCGCGCGGAATGGATTGGATTGAGGTGTCGAACTCGCTCTTCAAAACGGGATCCTGATCCAAAGCCGATTCAGCGTTCAAAAACGCCAAAAGCCCGCTTGGCGCGGGCTTTGAAGTTCTTTTTGTTCTGATCTGATATTGGGAAGTTTGGTTGCGGGTTCAGGATTTGGAGGTTTTCTGTCCCGCTTCGTCGGCTTTGCCTCCTTGCGGGCCCCTGAAGAGGCGTTCACTCCTCGACCCGTTACCAAACAAAAAGCCCGCACGAGGCGGGCTATTTGTTTGGTTGCGGGGGCAGGATTTGAACCTGCGGCCTTCAGGTTATGAGCCTGACGAGCTACCGGGCTGCTCCACCCCGCGATATTATTTTACAGCAGAAAGGGCCGCTTTTGCGAC
>NZ_LOKW01000004.1 GCF_002211305.1 Rhizobium sp. R634
CGCGCCCAGAAGCAAAGCTAAATTCATCACATTTCTTGTCCCTTTACCTGATTCTTTGAACCATCGAACCGTCACGTCTTCGGTTTTGTTCCGGCCGTTCGCGCTTCGTTCGAAAAGGCATGTTGCGGTCAGGTCTGATAGACGGGGCGGTCGGGCCGTTATCTCGCCGTGCCGCGATACCAGTTTTCCGGGAGACGCCGACATGATCTCCGACAAAAGCAATCCTTAGGAGCATCAATAACGAAAGCCGGAGCGCTCGCGTGTTGATGATGGAACTAACCGCTTTGGCGGTGGTTCGGCGAGCTCCTGAGGTCTCCAGCACAGGGGAATTCCTTTGAACGAGCTGCATCATGAGTTCCTGCTGCGAAGCGATTTTTCGCCGATACCCCAGCAGGACGAGCGGCTTAAGCCAACGCCTGCGTCGCTGTCGGCGGTCGGTTGCGAAAATCTTGAGACGGCTCCGCCGCCTTGCCCATTGGTGGTCGATCTGGACGGCACCCTGGTGCGGTCGGATCTTCTGATCGAAACCGCCTTTTCCGAGCTCAGCCACCGGCCTTACTCGGCTGTGGATCTCGTCAGCGCCCTGTGCGGCGGGAAAGCCCGTCTGAAGCACCGCCTTTCCCAGCCCGTGGACTTCGATCCAGCTATCCTTCCTTACGACGAGGAAGTGTTGAAGGTGATCCGCACAGCAAGGGAGGAGGGACGGCCAATCTATCTTGCGTCGGCGAGCCATGAGCGTCTTGTTTCCGCGGTCGCCGAACATCTCGGCCTCTTCACCGGTTGGTTTGCGACCAGCGAAACGTCGAACTGCGCTGCCGATGTCAAAGCGGAAAAACTTGTTGCGGCGTTCGGCGAAGGCGGGTTCGACTATATCGGCAATGATGCGGCGGACCTTCCTGTTTGGCGTCATGCCGCCAAATCCTATGCCATACGAACATCCCACGCAGTCGCGCAAAAGCTCACACGACAGTGCACCAACGTCCAATATCTCTCGCACGACAAAGCGACCTGGCGGACCTGGGCGCGGCTGCTGCGTGTGCATCAGTACGTCAAGAACGGCCTGGTCTTTGTCCCGCTTCTGATAAACCAGCTGTTCGACGTCCACAGCATAGTCAGCGCCGGCCTGGCGTTCCTCGCATTCTCACTCTGTGCTTCCGGCGTCTATGTCCTCAATGATCTGGTGGATCTCCAGGACGACCGCGGCCATCGCACAAAATGCCGCAGGCCTCTCGCTTGCGGGGAGATTCCGCTCTCGGACGCTATTGCCGTAATCCCAATCCTCCTTCTCCTGTCGCTTGCCGTCGCCGTCATGGTGACGCCAGGATTCGTGCTTGTGTTGGCGGGGTATTTCGCCTTGACCACCGCCTATTCATTCTTTTTCAAGCGCAAGATGATCCTCGACGTTGTGGCACTCGCGTCTCTTTACACGACGCGAGTGATCGGAGGGGCCGCCGCGCTCTCGGTCTGGCCATCGCCTTGGCTGCTGGCCTTCATGATGAGCTGGTTCCTCTCGCTTGCGCTGGTCAAGCGATACACAGAGCTTATCGGACGTCGCACCGCGCGCCTGCCGGACTCGAAGGGCCGGGACTACCGGAAGGCCGACATCGGCATGGTGGGTGCCTTGGCCGCGGGAGCGGGGATGAACGCGCTGACGCTGTTCGCCCTTTACGCCGCAAGCGATAACGCGCAGGACATCTATGCCCGGCCGGGAATGTTATGGCTCGCGGGGCCGATACTCGCCTGCTGGATCGCGCGCATTCTCATGCTCGCCCATCGCGGACAAATGCACGATGATCCGGTTGTCTTTGCCATCAAGGACAAAGTCAGTCTCGCCACGCTGGGTGCAGCCAGCATATTCGTCATGGCCGCGATGTGAGGTGGCCACATGGTTCGGCAGTTCCGACAGCAAAGCAGTTCTAGCAGCGTCGCGGCCCGCTATGTCGCCTTCGCAGTGCTCTCTACCATCGCCAATTTCGCAGTGCAGGCGATCGTTCTGCAAATAGCGCCCTGGTCGAGCCTGATGCCATCGATCCTCGCCGGCACCGCCGCCGGCTTCGCCTTGAAATATGTTCTCGACAAGAAATGGATCTTTTTCGACCGTTACACCTCGCATAATGAGGAACTGTCGAAGGTGGTGCTGTACGGCCTGTTCAGCGTGCTGACGACGCTCATATTCTGGGGGTTCGAAATTGCCTTCTGGACAATCTGGAAGACGGAACTTGCCAAATACACCGGTGGAGCGATCGGATTGGCGATCGGCTATATCTCCAAATACACTCTCGACCGGAAATTCGTCTTCAAACCAGGGGAGGCGTGACGGACCAATGGAGGGGTGGGGACGCTATCCGCGCCATGAGAGCGAGGTAATGGACTGCCGATCGCCGGAGGCGCTTGGCGGGATTGTGGCATCGCGCGCGGGGCTGATCGCTCGCGGCAACGGCCGCTCCTACGGTGATGCTGCGATCGGCGAGCATTCCACCTTGATGTGCGCTGGATTGAACCGGATGAAAAGGTTCGATGCCACCGATCGCGTCCTCACCGTGGAGGGCGGCATCATGCTATCCGACGTCCTGCGCTCGCTGGTGCCGAGGGGCTATTTCCCGCCGGTGGTTCCCGGCACGAAGTTCGTCACGATCGGCGGCATGGTCGCATCGGACGTTCACGGCAAGAACCATCATCGCGATGGCGGTTTCGGCGATCACGTCAGCGAACTCAAATTGGTGGGCGCCGGCGGCGAGATCCTCACCTGCAGCCGCACGCAGAATGCGGAGCTTTTCGAAGCGACGGTCGGCGGGATGGGTCTCACAGGAATCATCGCCGAGGTCAGCTTTCCTATGCGGCCGATCGAAACGGGCTGGATCGCGCAGAAGACGACAGTCGCGGAGAACCTCGACAAAGCATTGGAGGCGCTGCGGCAATCGGAGGACGCCACCTATTCGGTCGCCTGGATCGATTGCCTGTCGAAAGGCGCTTCCCTGGGACGTTCATTGATTTTTGCCGGCGAGCACGCGACGCCAGATCAGGTCGCCGCGATGCCAAAGGCCGATCTTTTCCCTTCGCCGAACAACGCGTCGCTTTCCCTGCCGTTCGACATGCCGGCTTGGCTACTGAACAAGGCGAGCGTGACCGCCTTCAACGAGCTCTATTTCCGGTCAGGTATCCGCAAGGCGGCCAAGCCCTCGTTGGTCCATTGGGATGAATACTTCTTTCCTCTCGACCGCATCCTTCAATGGAACAGACTTTACGGCAAACGAGGCTTTCTCCAGCATCAATGCGTGGTACCGGACGCCGAGGCGCTGCCGGTTCTCACCAGCATCCTCGACCGCTTCGCGCATTCGGGCAAAGGTTCATTTCTTGCCGTTCTTAAAAAGCTGCGAGGCAGTGCGGGCCTGCTCTCCTTTGCCGCGCCGGGCTATACGCTCGCACTCGACCTCCCGGCCACGCAAGAGGTGTTGGGGCTGCTGAGCGAAATCGACGAGCTGGTTGTCAAGGTAGGGGGACGTCTCTATCTGGCCAAGGATGCGCGCCAGTCCCGCCATACGTTCGAAGCCGGTTACCCCAGGCTGGATGCGTTCAAAGAGCTGCGGAGAGCAACTGAAGCCGATCGCCGTTTCAATTCCCGCTTGGCAAAAAGGCTCGGCATATGAAGGGCATCGGCAAGACACTGCTCATGATCGGCGCGACCTCGGATATTGGCCGGGCGACGGCAATTGCCTATGCCGAGGCAGGTTGGGCCATACATTTGGCGGGGCGGACGCGCGCAGCCGTTCAACGTGAAGCCGACGACATCGCTGCACGGACTGGAGCAGCTGTCACGGTTCACGAACTCGATATCCTCCAAACAGTTCGTTTCGACCCCTTCCTCAACGCTGTGTCGCCCTTGCCCGACACGGTGGTCTGCGTCGTCGGCGAACTCGGTGAGCAGTCTCGGGCTGAACAGGAGCTCGAATATGCCGCGATGGTCATGCGCACGAACTTCGAGGGTCCGGCTTTGCTTCTTGGTCTTCTGGCTGAGCGCTTCGCGGCGCGCGGATCGGGCACGATCGTGGGAACGAGCTCTGTCGCCGGCGATCGCGGACGCGCGTCGAACTATGTCTATGGCGCCGCCAAAGCCGGCTTGACCGCCTTTCTGTCCGGGCTGAGGAACAGGATGTCCCGGTCCGGCGTGCGCGTCGTGACCGTGAAGCCCGGCTTTGTTCGCACGCGGATGACCGACGGGATGAAGCTCCCTCCGTTTCTCACCGCGGAACCTCAGGAAGTGGCGCGAAAGATCTTTGCTGTTGCCGAGGGCGGTAGCAGCAGTGACGTCATCTACGTCAGAGGGATCTGGCGTCCGCTCATGACGGTCATCCGGTCAATCCCAGAGTCGATCTTCAAGAGGTTGCGGCTGTGACGGAACACTCAAATCGGGCGGCCTACGCAGCCACCGGAACTGGAGCTGGTGCCTATAGGCCACCTAGAACCTGGGCACGGCGACTGCTCTCTGCAGACGTCGCAATCATCGTCGTCGCCTTGGTCTGTGCAGCTATGCTCGCACTGCCGGGAAGAACCATCAACGCCGCCTTCATCAATGACGTGCTGATCTTCATCGATGGTGCGCATCGCATCGACTTTGGTCAGGTGCCGAACCGCGATTTCCACACGGCGCTCGGGCCCCTCGTCTTTTACATTCCAGCTGCTGGATACTTTCTGTCAGGGAATTTCGGGGCTGCCATCCCACTGGGGATGGCTATCGTGCTCGTCGCTTTCACCCCTGTGATGGTCCGTATCCTGGGGTCGCGCTTAAGCCCTCCATTGGCTGCAGCACTCGGCATATTCCTGGTTCTCATTCTCGCGGCTCCGATCAATCTCGGCAGTTCCATCTGGTATCCTTCCTTTGCGATGTTCTATAACCGCATCGGTTGGGTCGCTCTCGGACTGTTGCTGGTGATGTACCTGGCGCCGCAGTCCCCGAACAGGCACAACGATATCGCCGATGCTCTCGCAACCGCCTTCCTTCTGCTTGTCTCGTTTTACACCAAGGCTACCTACGGGCTTGCCGGGACCGGCCTGCTCTTGATCATTCTCTCGGATCGGCAGCAACGCCGCTGGGTCGTGACAGCCCTGCTGCTGACAGGGCTGGCAATGGTCGCTATCGAATTCTTCTGGCGCGGAACTGTCCAGCACATTGAGGATCTGCGGGCGGCGGCGCGCGTCAGCGGCGGTCATGATATCGGCAGCATCCTGAAGAATCTGCGCGAGAACCTGTCCGATCTCACCGTGTTCGCAGCCGTCGCTTCGCTCGCCATCTGGCAAAGCCGCAGCCCGCGAGATCTCATCTTCTGTGGGTTTTGCTTAGGCGCCGGTGTGGCGCTCATCAATCAGAACGCCCACAGCTGGGGCATCATCACGCTCTATTGCGGGGCAACGGTGCTGGCGCAGAAGGCGGCCTGGTTTCGACCGGGCGGCACGGCGTCGGCGGGACGTTTGGCTCGTCCTGCGGGCGCCCTGCCGCTGCTCGTCGTCTTGTTCCTGTTGCCCCCAATCGTGCACCACAGCGCGGCCCTGGCCCTGCATACGACGCTCGCGGCCGAGAAAGCGGGGCAGTCTCTCGGGCTGCCGCAATTCGACGATGTCCGGGAGGTCGATCCGCCGGGCGGCGAGCCCGATTTCATCAGGCGCTACCTCGACAGCATTGTCAGCGGCGGCGCGCTTCTTCAGTCTTTGCCGATTCCAGCCGAACGGATTTTCGTCCTCGATTTCGCAAACCCGTTCTCTGCCGGACTCGGCGTTCGCCCGCCCACCGGCGACACCGCGTGGCTCCACTGGAACCGCAATATCAATGAAAAGGCCTACATCCCGCCGGAGGTGCTCTTTGCCGACGTCAAGATCGTCATGGTGCCCAAAACCGGCATCAACAGCCTGCCGCTGCAGGAACTGTATGGCCCGTTCCTTTCGGCCAATTTCGATGTGATGCGGAAGACATCCGAATGGACGATCTATCAATGGCGCAAGGCCAAGGCGCAAAGTGAGGCACGGTGACGCAAGCATCGACGTCGATGCCGGAGAAAGATACATTGCGACCGGCCGTTCAGTTGAACTGGTGGCGTGCCACTGTCTGCAGCATTGGATTGCTCCTTGCCGGCCTCCTCGCTCTGCCCGGCGGGACGGTCACAACAAAATACGTCAACGACCTATTCGTTTTCCTGGATGGCGCACATCGTATCGCGGCCGGGCAGGTGCCGAATGTCGACTTCCACACATCTCTCGGGCCACTTACCTTCTATATCCCAGCTCTCGGCTACGCCCTGTCCGGTAGCATGGGCGCCGCAATGCCAGTGGGGATGTCGCTGCTCATCCTCTTCCTTTCGCTCGTTGCAGCAGAAGTGGTCGGCAGCCGGATGCATTGGGCGTTTGGGCTGCCGCTGGCAACCTTTCTGCTTCTGGTGGTCGCGGCGCCTGCCAACCCAGGGGAGCGGATCGGAGAGCTCAGCTTTGCCATGTTCTACAACCGGATCGGGTGGGCATCTCTCGGCCTGCTTTTGGTTATGTACCTGCGCCGCTTGCCGGGCGCCTCCAGCGGCAAATCGGCCGACGCCGCATGCGCCAGCTTCCTCGTTCTGGTGATGCTTTATACGAAGGTCACCTATGGTGTGGTGGGCCTTGCTTTCCTGGTGTTCATGCTTTTCGACCGTCGCCAGATCGGCTGGGTCACGCTCGCGTTTGGGCTCGTCGCTGCCAGCATCCTGGTGATCGAATTGGTCTGGGGCGGCGGGGTCAAGTACCTCCTCGACATTAGTCTTGCGGGGAAGAATAGCGGCGGCCTCCCGACGATGACGGCTCTCGGTCACGTGGTGCGAACTAATCTCGCCGACCTTCTTGCTTACCTGGCTGTCGCCATCATCCTTTTCATCCTGACGCCAAGCTATCGGCATCTGCTCTTCGTTGGCTTCAGCATCGCCACCGGAATCCTCCTGATCGAGCAGAACTTCCAATTCTTTGGGATCCTGACGCTCGGCGCAAGCGCCGCCGTGTTGTCGGAGAGTCTCTTTCGGACAGAGCTTCGCTGCCGGTATGCAAGAGCGCACATCGCCCTGCCGCTGCTGTCAGCGTTCCTGCTAATACCGGCCGCGGTCACCAATGCAGTGTCGCTCGCCATTCATGCCTATTATACGGCCGGCGAACGAGGCGAAGCCATTCGGCTGCCCGCCTTTTCCGAGATTCGGCTGGTGCAGATGTGGAGCGCCGGCCAATACGAATATTTTCGGGACTACAACCGCACACTTGCCGACGC
This sequence comes from Rhizobium sp. R634, assembly GCF_002211305.1. Classification (GTDB taxonomy): domain Bacteria; phylum Pseudomonadota; class Alphaproteobacteria; order Rhizobiales; family Rhizobiaceae; genus Rhizobium. The sequence goes on from NZ_LOKW01000004.1 coordinate 7,274, forward strand.
GTCCGCGGCCCTTTCGCAATTGAATGCCGGGTCTGAGTGCGTCGCCGTTCTGGACTTCGTAAATCCGTTTTCCGCCGGCCTGGATCGCACGCCGCCGGCCGGCGACAGCGTCTGGTACCATTGGGGAAGGACGCTCGGGCCTGACTATCATCCAGCCGCGGAAGAGATGTTCGCCGACGTGGACCTGATCCTCGACCCGAAGTGGCCGATCGAGATCTGGACGGGAAACGGCATGCGGGACATCTATGCGCATTATATCGCCCGCCACTATGACCTGGTGCGGGAGACGGCCGATTGGCGCATCTACCGCAGGAACGCTTCTCGAACTGAAGCAGATCGTCTTCCACGTTCGAGATGACGAGCCGACCAAAAGCTGAAATTCGGCTTCATCGAGTGAGCGGCGGTTAAGGCTTCAATTGAAAAGGCACTACAGAGCGCGTCGGTTCGCCCATGATCCCTCGACGTTCATCTGCGCAAAGCACCGGACGGCTGCCACGGGTCAGAGATGCAAAGGCTCTAAAGGCGAAAAGCTCTTCGGCAGCCAGGTGCCGCCAACCGATCTTTGGCCGCAACTCCGTCGCGCGGAACCCGTTAACGCGGCCAAAGTTCGGTGACGGTTCAAGCCAATCGCACCAGGGTTTTCCGAATTTAAACCGGAACTGACCTCCGCGCTTGATCAAGACATAAACGCTCACCCGCTTCACGCATCAGGGCGGCTGGGAAGTCGCTCTGATGATGCATGGTCTCGGAGATGCGAAACGAACGGGGTACCAGCCCGACCACCCAGGCCGCCGAAGGCCTCACGCCAGCGTTAGCGAAGAACATCGACGCGATCATGCAGCGCCGCCGCGAGAACAAGCGAGCAGCGTCCCGGCAAGAGCGTGCTGCTGAATTGATCAGCCGCTTCGCGGGATCGATGCTTTTCGTTTACATTCACCTTGTTTTCTACAGCGTCTGGATTGCCATAAATCTCGCCTGGATCCCAGCGATCGTGCCTTGGGATCCGTCATTGGTTATCCTGGCGATGGAGGCATCAGTCGAAGCTATTTTCCTTTCGACGTTTGTCCTGATCAACCAAAACCGAATGGCAGCCGAGGACGACATCCGTGCAGATCTCGATCTCCAGGTGAGCTTGTTGAATGAACATGAAACGACCCGTCTGATCTCTATGGTCGAGGCAATCGCAAGAAAGCTCGAGGTTGCGACCGAAGCGGATGCCGAAGTTGATGAGTTGAAAAGGGACGTCGCGCCAGTTGCAGTGCTCGATCGAATTGAGGCGACCAGCAAGGAATAGGCTGCTGCCGCACTAACGTTTACCTGCACAATAGATGCCGTCGATCGCCGCCGCGACTGCGACGAATTCTTCGCAGGCGGCATCGAAGCGCTGGCCTTGCGCGAGCTTTCTTGCCCAGTCCACAGCGGCCCGCCCACCCCATTCATCCGGCGGCAGCGCAAGGATTTCACGGGACGTGCCAGACAGTCTGGCGGCGGTGAAATCGTAGAAGGACCCTTCGACATTTCTGAACGAGGCACCTCCCTCGGTTCCGTAGAAATCAGCGCCGATCACGGCGTCGCAGCCGGCCTGAAGCCGCCAGGAACATGTCAAGCGAATGACTTCACCACCGGAAAGCGTGAGCGTCGCGGCGGCGAAATCCTCGACCTGAGTGCCACTTGCAAGGCTGCCGCCGCCCGCCCTTAGCTCGCTCGTGACGGCGGCGACGGACGGAAAGCCGAGAGACCATAGAGCCAAATCGATAAGATGGACTCCGAGATCGATCAGGCAGCCACCGCCGGACTGGTTCTTGTCGTAGAACCAGGGTTTGTCGGGGCCGTAGGCATTATGGAAGGTCAGATCCGCTGCGAATACCTTGCCAAGAGCATTGGAGTGGATGAGGTTTCGGATCTGCTGCATGCCGCGCGTGTGGCGATAAGAAAGATCGACGCCAAGCAATCTGTCAGCCGCTCTTGCAGCGTCGACAACGGCCTGCACTTCGGATTCCGACCGGCCAAGCGGCTTTTGGCAGAAGACCGCGAGGCCGGCCCGGAGCGCGCGGATCGACTGCTCGGCGTGGCTTGCGCTTGGCGTCGCGATGACGATGCCGTCAAGCCCGTCGCCGAGCAGATCGTCCAGGTCGGTTGCAATCCTCGCGTCAGGAGCAAGCGCCTTGGCCTCCGCCGCCATCTCCGGCGAGGGATCGGCGACGGCGGCGGCTTGCGCCAGGCCGCTGTCGAGGATTGCCTTCATCCGGTGCCGGCCGATCCATCCCACGCCGAGAAAGCCCAGCCTCAACGGTTTGACGGCATTGGCCGCCGGCATCGAAATCAACTCGTTCATGAATATTGCACCAGCGCTTTGAGAAAGCCACCGGGGCGGTCGCGCGTCGCATCGAGCGCTTCGTCCAGTCTTTCCAGAGGATAGCGATGCGTGTAGAGGGGCCCGGGATCGATCCGTCCCTGACGCACCGCTTCGATGGCGTCGCGAATGCCCTTGATATAGATGGCGGGGTCGCGCTCATGGGCGTTGATGACATCGAGGCCGCGCCAGTTCCAAAGCTGCATGTTGACTTGCCGCGGGCCGTCCTGGTGATAGCCGGCAATAATCAGCCTTCCCCGTTCCTTCACGAGCTCGCCTGCCAGGTCCAGCGGCCATTGTTTACCCACCGCTTCGATGACGCAGTCGCAGAATTTGCTGTCGGTCAGTTCTTTGACGCTTTCGATGACGCGCCAGTGATCGTCCATGGCAATGGTCTCGGCCGCTCCCATCTGCCTCGCCACATCGAGCGAATAGGGTCGCCGCGAGATGGCGACAACCCGCGCTCCCTGAGCGGTAGCGAGCTGTGTCAGGAGCGCGCCGAGGAAGCCGATGCCGATGATGGCAACCGTCTGGCCGCTTTCGATATTGCTGCGGCGAAAAATGTTCATCGCGCATCCGAGCGGCTCACCGGGAAACGGTTTGTCGTCCAATTCCCTAGGCAGCACTGCGACCATCGAGGCATCGGCGATGTCGTGCGTGGCATAGGCATGATAGGAGAGAACCGCGACCCGCTCTCCCACCTGTAGGTCCGCAACCTCGCTGCCCAAGGCATCGACGATCCCCCAACCTTCATGCCCCAGCCCGCCTGGTTCGGTGGGAAACGTCATCCATTCCGGTCCGGCCCATGGGGTGAGGTTGGAGGCGCAGACGCCGCAGCCCTGCAGTCTTACTCTGACCTGGCCGGGACCCGGTTTCGGCTTCGGCCGCATTTCGACTGACAGACGCCCGGGGCCAGTCACGACTGCGGCCCGCATGAGTTGAGCCGTGGGTTTCGCAAAGTCCATGGGATGTCCTCCAATGTGGAGCCCCTCGAACTGCGCGCTTCCCAAAGAGTTCCGGTAGAAGTCAAAGAAGTCATTGATGATGAAGTCATAAAAGATGTCATTGATGAAGGAACTTTTCCATCGACGCTCGGTTCGGCCGCTGTCTCCGAAACAAATTCTTCAATGGAATGGGTCCAAGAATGATGATTTTGATTACCGGCGGATGCGGCTTCATCGGCCGCCATGTTGCTGAAGAACTTCTGCAAAATGGCTATGACGTACGCATCCTCGACGCCTTGATCGATCAGGTGCATGCGGATGCGGAAGTCAGCGTCCCCGAGGGCGCGGAGATCGTCCGCGGCGACGTGAGAGACAAGGATGCGGTGCGGGCGGCGCTCGTCGGTGTGGATGGCGTCATCCATCTTGCCGCCGAGGTTGGCGTCGGGCAATCGATGTACGAGATTGCCCGTTATGTCGGCAGCAACGACCTGGGAACGGCTGTTATGCTCGAAGCCATGATCGATCTGCCGGTCCGGAAAATCGTCGTCGCCTCTTCCATGAGCGTCTATGGAGAAGGGCTTTACCTCACACCCGAGGGCAGGCGGCTCGGCTATATCAGGCGTCGAATGCACCAGGTTAAAGGCGGCCAATGGGATCCGCTTGGCCCTGATGGCGAACTGCTGACGCCGGTTGCGACCGATGAGGAAAAGCCCGTCGATCTTGCTTCCATCTATGCCCTGACGAAATACGCCCAGGAGAAGCAGGTCCTTATTTTCGGCGAGGCCTATGAGCGGGATGCCGTCGCCCTGCGTCTCTTTAACGTCTTCGGTGCGGGCCAAGCTCTTTCCAATCCCTACACCGGCGTGCTTGCGAATTTCGCCTCGCGCCTCGCCAACGGGCAGCCGCCGATGATTTTCGAGGATGGAAAGCAGCGGCGCGATTTCGTCCATGTGCGCGACGTAGCAACGGCCTTCCGCCTGGCACTGGAAAAACCGGCGGCTTCCGGTCATGTGATCAATATCGGCAGCGGCCAGGCTTATTCGATCGCCGATGTTGCAACACTGCTGGCCGACGCCATGGGAACGCCGGAGATCGGTCCGGATATCATGAACCAGGCGCGCTCCGGAGATATCCGCAATTGTTTTGCCGATATTTCGAAGGCGCGCGAACTGCTCGGTTTCAAACCCAAATATCGTCTTGAGAATTCACTCGGTCCGTTCGCCGAGTGGGTACGGCAGACGGGTGCGGTCGATCGCGGCGCAGAGATGAAGCGGCAGCTCGAAGAGCGGGGATTGGTTTCATGAGCAAAACCGGTCCGCGATCATTGAAAAAGCAGGAAACGCGCCGCTTCGGCTTCGTCGAATGGTTCCGGCCGGGGGAGCACGAGCGCACAGAGGCCGTGCTGCCGGACATTATCGCGAGCGGTGCCAGCTATCTGCGCACGCACCTGTCCTGGGCCGAATATCTCGCGCCCGGCGGTGAGGAATGGTTCGACTGGCTGATCCCGCGCGTCGGCGGTGAGATCGATCTTCTGCCCTGCATCCACTACACGCCGCCCTCTCTCTCCCGGACGGGCAGGTCGTCGGGGCCGCCGGTCGATCCGAAATCCTACGCCGATTTCGTCGATCACATCCTGACGCGCTACGGCCGCTATTTCCGTCATGTCGAGCTGTGGAACGAACCGAACAACCTGCTCGACTGGGATTGGCGGCAGGACAGCGATTTTCTGCTGTTCTGCGAAATGATCGGCGGCGCTGCCTATTGGGCCAAGCAGAGAGGCTACAAGCCGGTGCTTGGCGGCCCTTGCCCATTCGATCCCTACTGGCTCAATCTGATGGGGGAACGTGGTGTGCTCGGCGTTATCGATGCCGTCGGCTTTCATGGTTTTCCCGGCACGTGGGACAGCGAGCAGGCGACCTGGGGCGGCTGGGACATGCATCTTGGCGAGATGCGCGAGATTATCGACCGCTACAATGCCGACGCGGAGATCTGGATTACCGAAGCAGGCTATTCCACCTGGCGCAACGATGAGATCGAGCAGGCGCGGCGCTTCATCAAGGCGCTGAACGTGCCGGCCGACCGGATGTATTGGTATTCATGGCGAGATGTGCCGCCGGATGTGCCGGTTCAGGAGGGCCTATGGTTCGATCCGCGGCACTATCATCTCGGCGCGGTCAGCCATGACAACAAGCCAAAGCTGCTTGGCCGCCTTCTCATGGAGGGCGGACTCGGGCGACTGGAAGAGGTCACGGCGCTCGCCACCCCGCAAATCGCTGCCGGTGCCGCACCCGTCGTCGTCACCGGAGGAAGCGGGTTCGTCGGCTCCAACCTCGCAGATAGCCTGTTGAACGACGGGGAAGACGTCATCATTCTGGACAATCTGGGACGATCGGGTGTGGACCAGAACCTATCATGGCTGATCGAGCGGCATGGGGCGCGGGTGCATCCCGTCCTTGCCGATGTTCGCGACCTGATGGGAATAGAAGCGGCTTTCAAGGATGCCAAAGCCGTCTTTCACTATGCCGCCCAGACGGCGGTGACCACCAGCCTCATCGACCCGCTCGATGATTTCGAAACGAATGCCCGTGGCACCATCAATGTGCTGGAATCGGTCCGCAAGGCCGGAAAGCGGGCGCCGGTCATCTTCGCGAGCACCAATAAGGTCTATGGCGCTCTGGACGATCTTATGATGATCGAGCTCGACGACCGTTATCTTCCGGAAGACCAACTCGTCCGCATGCAGGGGATTGCTGAGGATCGGCCTCTCGATTTCTGCACGCCCTACGGCTGCTCGAAAGGTGTCGCCGACCAATATATTCTCGATTATGCCAAGTCCTTCGGGATACCGGCTGCGGTCCTGCGCATGAGCTGCATCTATGGGCCTCGCCAGTTCGGCACGGAGGACCAGGGCTGGGTGGCGCATTTCCTGATCCGCGCTTTCGCCGGAGAGGCCATTTCCATCTACGGCGACGGGAAGCAGGTGCGTGACATCCTCCACGTGGACGATGCCGTCGCCGCCTATCGATCCCTGCTCGCGAATATCGATCGCGCGGCCGGTAATGCCTTCAATCTCGGCGGGGGTCCCCGCAACGCCGTCAGCGTGCTGTCGGTGCTGCGCGAGATCGGGGAACTGACGGGGCGGCCCGTCGAAACGAGCTTCGGCCCGTGGCGCGCCGGCGATCAATTCTACTTCGTCGCCAATACGCAAAAACTCGAACGCGAAACCGGCTGGGAGGCCCGTATCGGATGGCGCGAGGGCCTGCGGCATCTCGCCGAATGGCTGATCGCCAATCGTTTCGGCGGCCGGCAGATCCGCAGAGAAAAGCGGAAGGTATCGGCATGATCCGACAAGAACGACACAAAGGGCGTCGCCGCGTGGTGATGACCCTCGATGCCGTGGGCGGCGTCTGGCGCTATGCCATGGATCTGGCCGCGGTGCTGAAGCCGCACAACGTCGACATGATCTTCGCGGGGCTCGGGCCTGCCCCCAGCGCGGAAAAAGCGGCCGAGGCAGAGCGGATCGGCAAACTCGTCTGGCTGGATGCGCCACTGGACTGGATGGTTGAGGACGAGAAGGCAATTGCGGGCGTCCCGCGGCGGATTGCCGATCTTGCGCGCAGCGAAGAGGCCGATCTCCTGCATCTCAATCTTCCCTCGCAGGCAGCGAACTTTGAAACGGACCTGCCGCTCGTCGTGGCCTGCCATTCCTGTGTGGTCACATGGTTTGCCGCCGTTCGCGGCAGCCAGGTGCCGCGGGACTGGCAATGGCAATATCGGCTGAACCGGGCTGGCTTCGCGCGCGCGGACGCTGTGATTGCGCCGAGCCGCAGCCATGCCGAGGCGATGCAAGCGGCCTACGGGCGGATTGCCAATCTCCAGGTCGTTCTCAATGCGAGCGCGCTCGAGACGTCCGATGAACCGAAGCGAAACTTCGTTCTTGCCGCCGGCCGATGGTGGGATGAGGGGAAAAACGCCGCCGTGCTTGATAGCGCGGCACGCATGGCGCGCTGGCCGGTGGTAGCGGCCGGCGCGAGCAACGGCCCCAACGGGCAGTCCATGCAGTTTCGCCACGCCACCCATCGCGGCGAGCTTGCGCATCCGCAGATGGCAGCTGCCATCCGGCAGGCCGCCATCGTGGCTTCGCCTTCGATTTATGAGCCCTTCGGCCTTGCCGCGCTCGAAGGAGCGAGAGCGGGCGCGGCGCTGGTGCTGGCGGATATCCCAACCTATCGCGAGCTATGGGAGGACGCCGCCCTGTTTGCCGACCCGCATCATCCGCAGGCCTTCGCCGACGCGTTCAACACGCTTGCATATGATCCGCAGCGGCGCGTCGCGCTCGGGCTCAAGGCGCGCGAGCAATCTGCGCGCTTCAGTCTCGATGCTCAAGCGGAGGCTGTGTGCGGGATTTACTCCGCCATGTTTGACCGCCCCTTTTCAGCAGCAGCGGAGTGATCATGAAGTTCATCTTTTACACCCATTCGCTCGTTTCGGATTGGAACCATGGCAATGCGCATTTCCTTCGCGGCGTCATGCGGGACCTCCAGCGGCGCGGTCACGAAACTCTGGCACTGGAGCCGGCAGGCGCGTGGAGCCGCACCAACCTCATCGAAGACCAGGGCTCTGGCGCAATCGAGCGGTTTCACGAAGCTTTTCCGCAGCACCGCTCGGAGAGCTACGACCAGGCCTTCGATCACGAATCAGCCCTTGCTGACGCCGACGTTGTCATCGTGCATGAGTGGACGGAACCAGGCCTGGTCGAACGCATCGGCCGCATCCGGCGCAATGGCGCCCCCTTCACATTGCTGTTCCACGACACGCATCATCGGGCGGTCTCGGCAGAAGGCGACATCGCATCGCTCATGCTGAATGACTACGATGGCGTGCTGGCCTTCGGCGAAGCATTGCGCGAGCGCTATCTTCGCGCAGGCTGGGGAAAGTCCGTGTTCACCTGGCATGAAGCAGCGGACGATGCACTGTTCCGGCCGTTGCCGGATATAGAAAAATCAGGAGACCTCATCTGGATCGGCAACTGGGGCGATGACGAACGATCGGCCGAGATCAGCGAGTTCCTGGTCCGTCCTGCCGGAAATCTCGGCCTGAAAACCACGGTGCGCGGCGTTCGCTATCCCGATCATGCGCTGGATGAACTTCGCAATGCTGGCATAGCCTATGGTGGCTGGATCGCCAATGCGGATGTTCCTTCTGCCTTCGCCCGCAATAAGGTCACCGTGCATATTCCGCGGCGGCCGTATGTCGAACATCTGCCGGGTATTCCGACCATCCGGGTTTTCGAGGCGCTCGCTTGCGGCATTCCGCTGATTTCGGCGCCTTGGAAGGATGCCGAACATCTCTTCGCGCCTGGCCGCGACTACCTGCTCGCCGGCAATTGCGAGGCGATGGAGAAGAGCCTGCGTGACGTCCTCTTCGATGCCGATCTCGCGGCGGGCCTGGCTGCATCCGGCCTAGCAACCATAAAGGCGCGGCACACTTGCCGGCACCGTGTCGATGAGCTTCTGACAATCCTGGCGAGCTGCGGCATGAGCAAAGTCGCCGGGAGCCCACAGCCACGGGAGGCCGCGGAATGAAGATCGCGTTTTACGGCTCCAGTCTCGTCTCCGCCTACTGGAATGGTGCTGCCACCTATTATCGCGGCCTGCTGCGGGCGCTGGCGGAGAAAGGCTACGATATCACCTTCTACGAGCCCGATGTCTATGACCGGCAGAAGAACCGCGACATGGACCCGCCCGACTGGTGTAAGGTCGTCGTCTACGAAGGAACGGTCGAAGCATTGAGGGCCGTCACCGCGGAAGCAACCAAGGCCGACATCGTCGTCAAGGCGAGCGGCGTCGGTTTCGAGGACGATCTTCTACTGAAGGAAGTGCTTCGCAACGCGCAGAAGGGAGCTCTGAAAATCCTTTGGGACGTCGATGCGCCGGCAACCCTTGCCGAGCTCAAGGCAGATCCAGATCATCCCTTGCGCCGGGCTCTCCCCGAAATCGATCTTGTGCTGACTTATGGCGGCGGCGACCCTGTGGTCAGTGCCTACCGCGCTGTCGGGGCGGCGGAATGCATTCCTGTCTACAATGCGCTCGATCCGCAAACACATCATCCCGTTCCGGTAGAAGGGCGCTTTACCGCCGATCTCGGCTTCCTCGGCAATCGCTTGCCGGACAGGGAGGCACGGGTCGAGCACTTTTTCCTGGAGCCTGCCTCTCGTCTGCCGAACCGGAGATTTCTGCTGGGCGGTTCCGGCTGGCATGACAAGCCGATGTCGTCCAATGTCAACTACATCGGCCACGTGTCGACGCGCGACCACAACGCCTTCAACGTCACTCCCATGGCAGTTCTCAACATATCGCGCGCCAGCATGGCCGAGAACGGCTTCTCGCCTGCGACGCGCGTATTCGAGGCGGCCGGCGCCGGCGCTTGCCTCATCACCGACTACTGGGAAGGCATCGACTTCTTCCTCAAGCCCAACGAGGAGATTCTCGTTGCGAGAGATGGAGACGATGTCGTTGCCTTGATCGCCGGGCTGTCGCGCCGCAGGGCACAGGAGATCGGAGAGCGGGCGCGCCGGCGCGTGCTGGCCGATCACACCTATGCCAATCGTGCCGAGAAAGTGGACGCCGTCTTTCGTGCCCGCCTCGGCGCGCGGATGGAGGCGGCCGAATGACGAGACAGCTCGACATCGTCTTCCTCGGTCTTTCGCTTTCGTCATCCTGGGGAAATGGCCACGCTACGACCTATCGTGCCCTCATCAAAGGCCTGCATCAGGACGGTCACCGGGTTCTTTTCCTGGAGCGGGACGTGCCCTGGTATGCCGCTCACAGAGACCTCGCTTGGCCGGATTTTTGCGAGCTCGCCTATTATTCCGAACTTGATGAGATGATCGCGTTGTACGGGGAAAGGCTGCGCAAGGCCGATGCCGTTATCGCAGGCTCCTATGTGCCGGAGGGTGTGGCGCTGGTCGACAGGCTCGAGGCGCTGGAACTGAACCGTCTCTGCTTCTACGACATCGACACGCCGGTGACGCTCGCAAAACTCGACCGTGGTGATGAGGAATACCTGGCGCGACGCCAAATACCCGTGTTTGACGCCTATTTCTCCTTCTCGGGAGGAGAGGTGCTGACGCGCCTGGAGCAGAACTATGGCGCTCAAAGGGCCGTTGCACTCTACTGCTCCGTCGATCAGGAACGCTACGCCAATACCGGGGAACCCGCGACCTGGGATCTCGGCTATCTCGGCACTTACAGCCCCGATCGCCAGCCGACGCTGGAGCGTCTCCTCCTGGAGCCGGCGCGCCGCCTGCCGGAAATGCGTTTCGTCGTCGCCGGGCCGCAATATCCCGCCGAGATCGACTGGCCATCCAATGTGGAGCGCATCGAGCACTTGCCACCGGCCGATCATGCAAGTTTCTACAGCCGTCAGCGCTTCACCCTGAATGTCACCCGAAGCGATATGATCTCGGCCGGCTGGTCGCCAAGCGTGCGCCTGTTTGAGGCAGCCGCCTGCGGGACGCCTGTTATCAGCGACTGCTGGCGGGGCCTCCACGAGTTGCTGCCGGATAGCGAAGCTCTCATCATTGCACGTGGAGCGGACGATGTCGTGGCGGCGCTGACGGCGCTTTCCGGACGCGAGCGTATAGCAATCGCCGCAGCCGCCAAAGGCCGGGTGCTGGCCGGCCATACGGGTGCTGCCCGCGCCGGTGAACTCGTTCGAGCCCTTTCCAACCTGCCTGCAAGTCCAGCTTATGAGCGTATCTCAGCCTGAAGGAGAGTATCGATGCTTCAAGTCAATCGTCGCAGAAAAGGCAAGACTGTTCTGGTAGCAGGGGGAGCCGGCTTTGTCGGTTCGCACCTCTGTGATGCGCTCCTCGGCAGGGGCGATACCGTCATTTGCGTGGACAGCTATATCACCGGATCGCGAGACAATGTGCGGCCGTTGATGAACCATCCAGGCTTCCGGCTTATCGAACAGGATGTCTGCGACTTCCTCGAAATCGACGAGCCGCTGGACCAGATTTACAATCTTGCCTGTGCCGCATCTCCACCGCAATATCAGGCCGACCCCGTCCATACGATGATGACCTGCGTCGCCGGCACCGGAAACCTGCTTGCACTCGCCGAACGGCATGGAGCCTCCTTCCTCCAGGCTTCGACGAGCGAGGTCTATGGCGATCCGGCCGAACATCCCCAGCGCGAGGACTACCGCGGCAATGTCAGCTGCACGGGGCCGCGCGCCTGTTATGATGAGGGAAAGCGCGCCGCGGAGGCCCTGTGCTTCGATATGTTGCGCGGCGGTCGTGTCGATGCCCGGGTTGCCCGCATTTTCAACACTTATGGGCCGCGCATGCAGGCCAATGACGGCCGGATCGTCTCGAATCTTGTCGTTCAGGCGCTGTCGGGAAAGCCTCTCACCATTTACGGAAGCGGGATGCAGACGCGTTCCTTCTGCTATGTGAGCGACCTGGTCGGGGGTCTGATGGCGCTGATGAATGTTCAGCCCAATCCCGGCGTGCCGGTCAATCTCGGCAATCCCGGAGAATTCACCATCAATGAACTCGCTCAGATAATCCGTTCGATGGTTCCGGCTCGTACCGCGCTCGTCTACAGGCCTCTGCCAAAAGACGATCCGCAGCGTCGCCGGCCTGATATTTCGCGTGCGACCGAGCTTCTCGACTGGCAACCGACGGTACCGCTTGCCGAAGGGCTGGCACAGACGATCGGCTGGTTCGCCGCCAACCTCACCGAGCGTCCGCGCAAGCGCACGGCAGCGTCCCGTCGCCCTCGGAGCGCGGCTGCTGCTCAAGCTGTACCCGCTGGAAGCTGAGCGAAAATAAGTGGAGGCGATGATGACCCTGGCTTTGAAACGCCGCGTTGCGGAACTGGCTCCGTGGTTCCAGAATATCCGGCTCGGCGAAGTGGAAACCGCCCCCGATCACTTTCTCGGCGATTATCCCGCCTTCAAATGGGAAGGCTTCAAGCATGTGGTGCCGGAAGATCTCGATGGGCGCAGCGTTCTCGACATCGGCTGCAATGCCGGCTTCTATTCGCTTGAGATGAAGCGCCGCAATGCCGGGCGGGTGCTCGGCATCGATTCCGACGCGCGCTATCTCGAGCAGGCCCGGTTGGCCGCCGGCCACTTCGGTCTCGATGTCGAATTCAGGCAGATGTCGGTTTATGAAGTGCCGAAGCTGGGGGAAACATTCGATCTGGTGCTCTTCATGGGCGTGCTTTACCACTTGCGCCATCCTTTGCTGGCGCTCGATCTCCTCTACGAGCATGTGGTCGGCGATCTCATGCTGTTCCAGTGCCTCCAGCGCGGCGACGAGCGGATTGCCGCACTGGAGGAGAATTACGATTTTTCCGAGTGGAGCGTCTTCGATCAGCCGGATTTTCCGAAATTGTTCTTCGTCGAACAGCGCTACGCCGCCGATCCGACAAACTGGTTCATTCCGAACAAGGGCGCTATGGAGGCGATGCTGCGTAGCGCGGGGTTCGCGATAGAGGCCAATCCAGAACGCGAAGTCTATCTATGTCGCCGAAGCCGGCGGCCTTATATGGTTGAACCACCGCCCGTTTGAGCGGCAATAACATTGCGGGTCCAGAATGCTGAAAGGTGCCCGGCTGTTTTCGATCGCGATCGCTGCGATCCTCTTCGTCCTTTTGTTGACCTGGCTGTTGACCAGGCCGCATTCGCCCTTCTCTGCCGGCGATGTCACGCTGACGCCCGGAGACGCCGGGCGCGGCAGATTGGTGTTCGCTGCAGCCGGGTGCGCCTCGTGTCATGCTTCTCCCGGTCAGGAAGACCGTCTTAGGCTGGGAGGCGATCTTGCGCTGGCCTCGCCCTATGGAACCTTCAGAGTCCCCAATATCTCGCCCGATCCGAAAGCGGGCATAGGATCGTGGTCGGTCGCCGATCTCGCCAATGCCTTGATCGCCGGCGTCTCCCCGTCAGGAGAGCATTACTATCCGGTATTTCCATATGCCAGCTATACCGGTATGACGCTCGACGACGTCAGGGATCTCTACGCTTTCCTGCATACGCTTTCGCCCGTGCCGGACCGTCCCCAACCACATGATATTTCCGTCCTGTTCCGAATCCGGCGGTTTGTCGGTTTCTGGAAGCTGTTGTTTTTTCACGAAGGGCGATCCGGGGGGGTGTTGAATGGCGATCCGGTGCACGATCGGGGCGCTTATCTCGTGGAGACACTCGGGCATTGCGCCGAATGTCACTCCTCCCGCAACGTCTTGGGCGCGATCAAGCCGAAGACTCGATTTGCGGGCGGCGTGAGCACGGAAGGCGTCGGCTTTATTCCGAACATCACGCCGGTCGAAATCGGTTCATGGTCGCAGCAGGATATCGTGGAAATGCTCCGGAGCGGCAAGACGCCCAACCACGGCTATGTCGGCTGGTCAATGGCCGATGTCGTCGAGAATACGGCCGAACTCCCTGCCGCCGACCAGATGGCCATCGCCCAATATCTGAAGTCGCTGCCACCGCGCGCGACCCCTCATCCTTAGCTAACGGGCATAAAGGTACGCGGCGAGATCACGGGCTTCCTGTTCAGATATTCCGGTGGCAGGCATCGCAGTCTTGGGTGAATAGGACTGCGGGGTGACGATCCAATCAACCAGATTATCGGCGGAATTGTTGAGCACGCCCGCGACATAGACCCGCTGCCGCAGACCGGAGAGATCACCGCCGACCTTGCCGTCGGCCCCCGCGATGCCCGGAATGGTGTGACAGCCAGCGCAGCCATAGCGACGGAAGATCATCGGGGCCCTGGCGGGATCGCCCTTGGTCAGAGCGATAGCTGCAGCTCGCCTTTCGGATTGCTGACGATAGATATCGGTCAGGCCAAAGGCCGCGGTCACGCCTACCATGCAGGCCGCAATCACCAGGGCAGAGCGAAGAGAATTACGGGGCGACGATACGCGTTCCATCCGTGCCTCCTTTTCCTGAAGCCCTGATCCACAGTGCGGTCAGCGTGAGTGCCGCTGCGGCGTAGATGATTCCTGCAGGAACCCACATGACCAGACCTGCCATCTGCTGGTCTTCGAGCGGCGACAACCCCCAGGTCCCGGAGGCCTGCGTCTGCACGCCATAGAGCACTTTTGGCGCAAGCGCGATGAGGGCGCCAAGGATGCTCATATGCAGCATGGTCAGAAAGACATGCCAAGCGGCCACCCCCCGGTTGCTCCTCCAGATGACGGACCACCAGAACAGGATGGCGCTCGCGAAAAAGGAAAGATGCTGCAGGCGGTGGAGGGGCGCGCTGTCAATCGTGGCATCGAAGAGAATCGGCGCGTGCCATGCCCAGATCGCCGCGCCATGCAGCAAGGTCGCAACGGTGCCGTTGCTGAGACATTTCCACGTGCTGCGCACGGCGTGCGAGGCAAGCGCCCGTCCCGCCTGGCGCCTGATCATCCTCGGAAGCCCCCAGAGCAGCATCGCCGAGGGCCGCGCCAACACGATGAGCGGCGCCGACACCGCCATGACCAATTCATGTTCGATCATGTGGAAGGTGAAAAGCTGCTCACCCAGCCAGTGCAGGGGGGAGACGAGCGCCCCGGCGAGAACGAGCCAGCCGGACCAGAAGGTCGCGAGCCGCTGCACGAAGGCACGGCGGCTTTGGGATGATCGTGGCCGGAAGCGAAGGCTGCCGCATGCATATAAGGCCGCGCTGAGGCCGAGCGGCACAATGATCCAGGGGTCGATGGTCCATGGCAACGCGACGTTATGGACATGGCCCTCATGCGCCGACGCCGGTGCCGTCATAGTTACCCAAAAGGCGATCGTGGGTCCTGTTCTCATAGCCGCGGCACCCAATAGATACATCCGTAGAGAGGAAGCCAGGTGAGAACGACAAAGTTCCAGTAGAGCGCATTGTCTTCGACGTCGCCGTAGCGGCGCGCATTGTCTGTGTGCTTGGAAAACATGAGGCACGCAAGGACGATCGTATCGATGAGATCAGTAACGATGTGGGTAGTGTGCAGACCAAGGATCGTCCAGACGATCGATCCGTAGGCGTCGTCGTCCCAGCTTATATGGAGGGCAGGAAATTCGAAGACGCGGGGGATAAGCGGTATCGCGCCCATGAAGACCATGGCGATCAACCCCAGGCGCACCTTGCGGAGCTCCTTACGTTGCGCCCATCGCGACACCAGCATATTCGGCACGATGCTGACGAGAAGCGACAGGGTCAGGATCGTACCGGGGAGAAGGTCCGGAGGGGGGGCTTCAATCGGCCAGCGCGGCGCCAGGCTCATCAGGTAGAAATAGACGGCGATCGTCAGGGCAAATCCCATGCCTTCGATCAGCATGAAGGCGCCGGTGCCCCAGAAGGTCAGGCTCGCGCTGCCCATGCCATGCAGGGGAAGCTTCGACAGGTCGAGCGCGATACGTTCTTTCATGACTCGTCCTCCGGTGTTTGCTTCGGCCAGAACCATCCCGTCAGGGTAATGGCTACCGGGATCGCGCCCCAGATCACCGCCCAAGGGCTGAAGATCGAGCCGATCAACATGATGCTGGTGGCGATGGCGGCCAGGAACGGCCAAATGGAATTGGCCGGCATGGATTCCCGCGCCTCGGGCTCGGCTGCCGCGACGCTGCTGACGATCACTTCGCGACGGTCGAGCCGAAGTCCTGTGGCCACCGGCAACGTTTCCCCATCCGCCCACAGTGGCTCGGCTGACTGGACGACGGGGATGTGGCGGAAGTTGTAGGGGGGAGGGGGCGAAGACGTGGCCCATTCCAGCGTCGATGCGTTCCAGGGGTTCGGCCCTGCAGGCGATCCGAATTTGAAGCTGCGCACGGCGTCGATGAAAAAGATGAGGAAGCCGGCGGCAAGTATGACGGCGCTGAGGCTGACGAAAAGGTTCAAACCCGCCCAGGGCAATTCCGGCGGATAGGTATAGATGCGTCGCGGCATGCCCTGGAGGCCGAGGATGTGCATCGGGAAGAAGGTCAGGTGAAAGCCGGTGAAGATGAGGCCGAAGGCCCATCGGCCGAGCCTTTCGCTCATCATGCGGCCGGTCATCTTCGGGAACCAGTAGTAGATCGCGCCGATGAGCGGGAAGACGGAACCGCCGATCAGCACATAGTGGAAATGGGCGACGACGAAATAGGTGTCGTGAACCTGCGTGTCGAGCGGCACGGAGGCCACCATCACGCCGGTCACTCCGCCGATGACGAAGGTGATCAGGAAGCCGATGATGAAAAGCAGCGGCGTCTTGAAGACGGGACGCCCGTCCCACAGCGTCGCCAGCCAGCAGAAGATCTGGGTTCCGGCGGGAATTGCGATCGCCATGCTGGAGGCGGTGAAGAAGCTGCTTCCCAGACGCGGCAGACCGGCGACGAACATGTGATGCACCCAGAGGCCGAAAGCCAGGACGCCGGTTGCGATCATCGCCAGGACCAGCGGCAGGTATCCGAAGACGGGACGCCGGGTGAAGGTGGAGATCATGGCGGACACCATGCCCACTGCCGGCAGGAAGATGATGTAGACCTCGGGATGGCCGAAGAACCAGAACAGGTGCTGCCAGAGAAGGGCGTCGCCACCCTCCCAAGGGTTGTAGAACTGCGTGCCGACCAGCCGGTCGAGAATGAGCGAGGAGCTTGCGAGCATGATCGCCGGCATGGCCAGGATGACCAGGAAGGCCGTTACCAGCATCGACCAGACGAAGAGCGGGATGCGATTGAGCGACATGCCTGGCGCCCTGAGCTTGAAGACGGTTACGACGATCTCGACGGCGACGGCGAGGGCCGACACTTCGGTGAAAGTGATCATCTGCGCCCAGATGTCGGCCCGCTTTCCCGCGCCATATTGCGGGCCGGCCAGGGGTACGTAAGCGAACCAGCCGACATTAGGGGCGGTGTCGAGAGCGAGAGAGATCCAGAGGAGCAGGCCTCCGGCAAGAAAGATCCAATAGGAAAAGGCATTCAGCCTCGGAAAGGCGATGTTGCGGGTTCCGACCATCAGCGGCACGAGATAGACCGCCATCGCCTCCATGACCGGCACGGCAAAAAGGAACATCATGTTGCTCCCATGCACGGTGAAGATCTGATTGTAACGGTCGGCGCTGATGAAGCGCGCCTCCGGAAATGCGAGCTGCAGGCGCATTGCCAGGGCAAGCACGCCGCCGAGGAGCAGGAAGATGAAGGCCGTCACGATATATCGCCGGCCGATGATCTTGTGATCGACGGTGGACAATGCCGCCAGCAGCCCTGATGGCGTTGCCCAAGTGCGCCTGAGAAAGGCTTCGGCGCCTTCATCGCCGGCTGCCAGATCAGCGGGGGACGGGATCTTGTCTTGGCTTCTCATCGGAGCTCGCTCATATAGGCGCTCAATTGCCGCAGCTCCTCACCGGTGAGGGGGACCAGTGGCATGTTGTTTCCCGGCTTCAGCGTCTGCGGATCGGCGATCCAGGCGGCGACCGATCCCCGCGTATTCTCCAACAGCCCCGCCCCAATCATGCTGCGGCTGCCAACATGGGTGAGATCGGGACCCGAGGTTCCAGACGCGCCGGTGCCCCGGATGGTGTGGCAGGCGGCGCAGGGCTTGTTTATGAAGACCAGCTTGCCTGCCACGGCATCGCTACCGGTCGGCTCGTAAGCCGCGCTTCTCTGCGCTTCCAGCCAGCGGTCATAATCCTCGGGCTCTTCGGCGATCACCAACAACGCCATGTGGCTGTGCTGCAGCCCGCAGAATTCGGCGCATTGACCGCGATAGATGCCCGGTTTGCTGGCATGAAGCGTCAGTTCGTTCTCGCGGCCGGGAACCAGGTCCTGCTTTCCCGTCAGATTCGGCACCCAGAATGAGTGGATCACGTCCGTTGCTTCCAGACGCAGCCGGATGTCGGTTCCCACGGGAATATGCAGTTCGTTGGCTGTCAGAAAAGTCTTGGCCGGGTCGGCATCGAGGTAGGTGAATTGCCACCACCATTGCTGGCCACGGACGAGGATCGTCGCAGTATCGGCTTCGCGCCAATCGATGCTGCGCGTGGTGTAAAAGCTCGCGACAGTCAGAAGAGTTATGACGATAAAGGTCGCCACGATTGCAGCGCCTACGGTCCTGCCCATCGAGCGCTCGGTCTGAGGCCTGCAGGGCGCATGGTTCGTCCTTCGAACCAGTGCCCACACCATGACAGCCATTACCAGGAGGAAGACGACACCGCAGACGGCGACGAACAGAAAGATCAACCCTCTGAGCTCCACGGCAGAAGGTCCCTCGGCATTCAGTGCCGATTGCGGATCGCCGGTGCAGCCCGAAAGTAACAGAAGATGTGGAACGAGGAGGGAGGCGCGAGCGATCTTCAAGGCCGGACACCTCGATCGGAACGGACGCCAGCCGGTCCTTCCTCGAAAAGGCCGGCAGCCGGCGCCCGGTTCTCCGCCGGCCTCGTATGCTTGTCGTCGTTCCGGCTCGGCGCGGTATAAGGCGGCGAATAAGCGCCGATCGTCCTGACATAGCCGGCGAGCTGCCAGATCTGGTCGCTCGTCATCTTGTTCACGAAGGATGGCATCCCATGAGGCCGCCCGTCGCGGATGGATGCCACGACCGAAACCATTTCAGAACCATAGAGCCACCAGCCGTCGAGAAACGAGGGGCCGGTTGCGCCCCGCCCATCTCCATGGCAGCTGGCGCAGCCGAACCAGGAATAAAGGCGTTTGCCTTGGCTGAGATCATAGGCGGTGGTCTCATAGGGTTTCCCGATCGCGAAATAAACGTCAGGAGGTGTGCCGCCAATCTTGCTGGGCATCAGCCGGAACTGGTCGAGCGCCGACGTTACAGGAGGTTCGGCACGATATTGCCTGGGGTGCCTTGCCCAGCCAATGATGGTGCCGATAGCGAGCATGCAGACAAGCGCCGCCGAGAAAAACCATATTCCAGGCTTGCCCTCGGTACGCCTGTCAGGCGGCGGCGGTAGCTGAACGAAGCCTCTTGTCACCGCGGTATCGGCTCGACCCGGACGTCGCCGGTTTGCCCAACCCACGGCTGCCGCGGCCGCGGCCACGCCGAAAAGCGTTGCCGCCACAATCCAGGTGCCGTGTTTGCTTGCGCTCATCGCCGCGGCCCGATTCAGGACGGCGGCGATTGAGCGGAGAGGCTGAGACGCACCGGCAACAGCTTATAGGACGGGGTCTTGGCCTTCGCATCATGATGCGCCAGCGGAAACAGCGGGTTGGCCTCCGGATAATAGGCAGCGCAGCAGCCAGCCGGGATATCGTGCCGGACGATCTTGAAACCCATGACGCGGCGCATCTTTGCGGCATCGATGGCCGTTGTGAGATCAACGAAGTTGCCTTCCTTGAAGCCTAGCCTGAAAATGTCCTCCTCGTTCATGAAGACCACCTTTCTGGTCCCCTTCACGCCGCGGTAGCGGTCGCCGTAGGCATAGATCGTCGTATTGAACTGATCGTTCGAGCGCAGGGTGGTAAGGTTGAGAACTTCCCCGGCGCCGGGGCCGATATCGAGGTCGGGAAAGAGCCGCCTCGGGGTGATGAAGTTGGCTTTTTGGTTCGCAGTCGTCCATTTTCGCTCCCGCGCCGGTACCGGTCGCGGGATGCCGCCCGGCTGGAACATGCGTTTGTTGAAATCCCTGAATGTCTCGGGATAGGTCGCTTCGATCGCGTCGCGGATTTTCGAATAGTCGCCCACCCATTCGTCCCAAGGCACCCGGCCTTTCGTCAACGTCGCCTTGGCGATGCCGGCGATGATTGCGGGTTCCGACAGCAGCTCGTCGCTGGCCGGTTTGGCCCTTCCGCGCGAGCCGTGAAAATGCGCCACTGAGCTTTCGATGGAGACGGCTTGCGGGCCGCTTGCCTGATCATCGATCTCAAGCCGGCCGAGGCAGGGCAGGAGGTAGGCGATCTCGCCGTGGACGACATGGCTGCGATTGAGCTTGGTTGCAATCTGGACGCTGAGGCGCAGTTTGCGCCAGGCCTCCTCCATCGCCTCCGTTTCCGGAACGGCACGCAAGAAGTTACCGCCGAGTCCGACAAATGCCGTTGCCTCGCCTTGCATGATGGCTTTGCAGGTATCGACCGTGGAGCGCCCCTCCCATTTCGGAGGCTCGAATTGATAAAGTTCAGCCAGTTTGTCCAGTGGCACGAGGCCAGGCTTCTCGGTTATCCCGACCGTGCGCTGGCCCTGAACATTCGAATGTCCTCGCACCGCGCAGATGTTTGCGCCCGGCTTACCGACATTGCCGCGCAGCAGCGCGAGATTGGCGACCATTTGGACGTTCTGAACGCCCATCACATGCTGTGTAAGGCCCATGCCGTAGATCATCAGCACGGCTTCTGAGTGAGCGTATACGCGAGCAGCCTGGATCATCTGTTCACGAGCCAGGCCGGAAACACGCTCCAGCTCGGCCCAATCGTGCCGTCGGGCAGCCTCGGCAAACTCTTGGAAGCCCGAGGTGTGCGTGTTGATAAAATCATGGTCGAGCACGTGCTTCTTATCGGCTGCGGCAATGGAAGCAGCAAACGCGACCGCCGCGGCATTCTCCGGTTTGTCAGGGGCTGCGTCGGAGCCTGAGACCTTGCTGGCGCCCATGGCCTTCAAAGCATCATCGGCTTCGATCAGAGCCTTGCAGACCCCGAACAGCGCTGCGATATCGCCGCCGTTCCTCACCTGGAAATATTCCGAGGAAATCGGTGTCGATCGGCCGGTCAGCATCTGGCTTGGCATTTGCGGGTTGATGAAACGCTCAAGCCCGGCTTCGCGCAACGGATTGAAAGTCACGATTTTCACGCCTCTGTCGGCCGCATCCTGCAAATCATGAAGCATTCTCGGCGAAGAGGTGGCGACGTTTTGCGCGAGGTAGAAGATGCAGTCGCAATTCTGGAAGTCCGAAAGGATCGCGGTGCCCACGGTCGCACCGATGCTTTCCGGGAGCCCGACGGAGGAGCTTTCGTGACACATGTTGGAGGAGTCGGGCAGGTTGTTGCTGCCATAGATGCGCGCGAAAAGCTGATACATATAGGACGTCTCCAGGGAGGCGCGACCTGAGGTATAGAAATCCACCTGCTGCGGAGGAACGCCCCGAAGCGCTCTGCCGATTTCGTCAAAGGCCTCATCCCAGCTCACCGGCTCGTATTTGTCCGTCTCGCTGTTCCAGCGCATAGGATGCGTAAGCCGGCCCTGCTCCTCGAGATCGTGATCGCTCCATTGCTCCAGCTCCTGCAATGTGTGCGCGGCGAAGAAAGCGCGGTCCGCTCGGCGCGTGGTGATCTCCCAAGCGGTCGCCTTGGCGCCTTCCTCGCAGAATTCCATCGCATGCGGTTTGGCAGGCTTTGCCCACGCGCAGCTGACGCACATGTAGCCGTCCGGCTTGTTGTGATGGGCAAGCAGCGACGAGCCTGACCTCGGTACGTGCTCGCGCAGAAGGATCTGTCCGACAGCTCTCGCCGCTCCCCACCCGCCCGCAACACCTTTGCCTTTGTCGCGGCTTGCATGGCCTCTCGATCTCGCTGACATCCTTACCTCCCAAATCTCGGCAGATTTTCCCGAGCCCGAACTCTGGCAGGAGCCAATCTGTTCCAGCGTCACCACGGTACCGCCTTTTATGCATACGCCTACCCGACGCCGGGCGAGTTTCGAGGCGCGACAGGTCTTCCAAGGGACGCTACTGGATCACAGTTGACGACGTTGAGGCCGAGATGACTTGCAGTTGCGTCGACAAGGAGTCGGGTGGACTGCCAGAAGTCATTTTCTGCCCGGCAGCGGAAGTGTTACCGAAGAGATCGTCGCTCCGTTCGGCAGGAGGCGATGGACTGCTTCTTGCAAATGTTCCATAATATTGATTACGCCTCATTTTTGATGTAGCGGGTACATTCTATTTCCAAGCGCGACATGCCAGAAAAAACAATGGCTTCCCTTTGGAGATTTTGGAATGTCCCGATGCTATTTGCAACCGACCCTCGCCGATCGCCGTCGCCTGCACCAGCTTGTCGAACGCAAGGTGCCGGTCAATGAGATGGCGCGCCAGCTCGGCCGGCACCGCTCGACGATCTATCGCGAGATCAGGCGCAATACATTCCATGATCGCGAGCTTCCCGAATATAGCGGCTATTTCTCGACGGTTGCCAACGACATCGCCAAGGACCGGCGGCAGCGCCTGCGGAAGCTCAGACGGCATCCGCAATTGCGCGAACTGATCGTCGACAGATTGCAGGCCTCCTGGTCGCCCGAGCAGATCGCCGGCCGTCTATGGGCGGACGGCCTCAGCCTCGTTCGGGTTTGCGCCGAGACGATCTATCGCGTCGTCTATTCCAAGGAGGACTATGGGTTGGGCCTCTATCGCTACCCGCCCGAGGCACGCCGCAAACGCCGTCCCCGCGGCTCCAGGAAACCACGCGACAGCGTGTTTCCTGAGGCATGCAAGATATCGCAACGGCCTGATTTTATTGACGATCGATCGCAATTTGGCCATTGGGAGGGCGACCTGCTGATCTTCCGCCGTGATATGGGTCCCGCCAACCTCACCTCACTGGTCGAGCGCAAAAGCCGCTACACCGTCATGATCAAGAACCAGAGCCGGCACTCGCGACCGATCATGGACAAGATCATCAAAGCATTCTCTCCCTTGCCGGCATTCGCACGCCAGAGCTTCACCTTCGACCGCGGCACGGAGTTTGCCGGATTCAGGGCTTTGGAAGACGGTATCGGCGCACGCAGCTGGTTCTGCGATCCCAGCGCCCCGTGGCAGAAAGGCGCGGTGGAAAACACCAACAAACGTATCCGCCGCTTCATCCGGGCGAGACGGACCTGACGGCCGTCTCGCAGCAGGACCTGATCCAGCTCGCTCGTCAGCTCAACGATCAGCCTCGCAAGTGCCTCGGCTATCGAACGCCGGCCGAAGTCTTCCTCACACATTTGCAAGACGGGGCCTGATCCCCTACCCTTAAAAACGGCATGATGCGCTTGGGTTAGATTCTCCACGGCTATTTAGTAATGCGACAGTTGGGCCAGTTAGAGATGCGACAGTCTCGCCTCTCGACGCGCTGGTCAATGCCAACGTTGGGAGCAAGGATGACGACCTTCAGCCTGGTGGAGACCATGAGCGTTTGGAGTCGTGATGTCCTGTTTGATCGCCATGTCGCAGAAAGAATTGCATCGCCTCGAAGTTGTTCAGAAGATCCGTGATCGACGCCTGAGCGTCGTCCAGGCCGCCGAGCTGCTCGGCCTCAGTCGAAGCCAGGTGCACCGGCTTCTGCAAGCTTATGACCGGACCGGTGCGGCCGGCCTGGTTTCGAAGAAGCGATCACGGCCGAGCAATCGGCGCCACAGCGAGGAGTTTCGCAATGCGGCGCTGGATCTGATCCGCGAACGCTATCTGGATTTCGGTCCGACGCTGGCGCGCGAGAAACTGATCGAACTGCATCAGATTTCGGTCGCCAAGGAGACGTTACGCCAATGGGTGACCGAGGCCGGCATCTGGATCTCACGACGCGAACGCAAGAAGCGGGTTTTCCAGCCGCGCGGCCGGCGGGATTGTCTCGGCGAGCTCGTCCAGATCGACGGCTCGCACCACTGGTGGTTCGAGAACCGCGGTCCCAAATGCGCCCTGCTCGTCTACATCGATGATGCCACCGGCAAGCTCTTACATCTGCGGTTTGCGGGATCGGAGAACACCTTCGACTACCTGCATGCGACGAAGGCCTATCTGCAGCAATGGGGCAAACCTCTGGCATTCTACAGCGACAAGCACGGTGTCTTCCGCTCGGTCCATGCCTCGGAGAAAGACCGGACGAGCGGCCTGACGCATTTCGGCCGGGCTCTTTATGAACTCAACATCGACATCATCTGCGCCAATACCCGCAGGCCAAAGGTCGCGTGGAACGCGCCAACCAGACGCTGCAGGATCGCCTGGTCAAGGAACTGCGGCTGCGCGGCATCGACACGATCGAGGCGGCAAACCTCTATGCACCGGCGTTCATGGCGGATTTCAATGTCCGGTTCGGCAAGCCGCCGCGCAATCCGAAAGACATGCATCGGCCGCTGGCCGCACATGAGAACCTCGATGCCGCCATGTGCCGAAAGGAGGTCCGCACGCTGTCGCAGTCCCTGACGTTACGCTACGACAAGGTCTTGTTCATTCTCGATCCGACGGAGCAGGCCAAGGCGCTGGCGGGAAAGAAGGTCGTCGTCTGCGACTATCCGGACGGTCGCCTCGAGATCATGCACGAGAGTTTTGCCCTGCCCTACAGAACCTTCCACACGCTACGCTCCGTCCATCGACCGGAAGTCGTCGAGAACAAGCGTTTGGACGACATGCTATCGATCGTTGCTGAGCTGCAGGCTGGGCGTGAACTGCAGCGCAGCAGGAGCGGCCCTCGCCGCACCGGTCAGACGGATCATATGTTTGGGATACCGGATGGCAGCCAGGGCAACGGTTATCAAAAGCGTGGCCGCAAGCCCGGCCGGCGGACGGACTTCATGAACGATCCGGAAGTCATTGCGAAACGGCAGAAGGCGCTGGCGCGGATGGAGGCTGCCGAATGAAGGGTGTCGGCATCGTCTCAAAGCTAAAGCCGAAGGGTGCCTCTCACCCGCCCCCTCCCTACCCTTGCAACCCGGCCCAGCCGGTTCGGTCGGGGGCTGATCACCAGGGCCAGCGTCGCGCTTCTAACTGGCTGGCGGCGCCGCACCTCTAACCAGCGTTGACATTTTTGATGTAGCCGCAAAGTTGAAATGTCCTGCGAACTCATCGAGAGAAACGGACCAGCCGACGGCGGATTTCATTTGCTGGCAATCGGCAACACGGTTGATTTGCCAAACGACTGGGCCGCATACTAATGGCCGAATTCTACGTGATCGCCATCAGCGAACTGATCAACTACCCGAAGCACACCGTCCCCGGCAAGCAAGCCCCAACCGCAGGGCTATGCTATTGGAACTGCAAACGTTGCAGGCACGTAAGGGCGGGCGTGAGCCCGGCTCTGTGAACGAGCATGAAGTCATGCGAACGTTTCAGTGTGCGGTGCCCGATTTCTCCTTTGCCCTCACAATAGCGTCCGCTTCCTTGCCGTATAGTTCCTCGAAGTGGTCGAAGTTCTTGGAAAAATAACCAATGCCCTGCGTCGCCGAGCGCAGCGACCGCGCCAGATCTTCAAGTGCGCCGCCCGGAACGAGCGCCCGGAAGATGTCCCATCCCTTGGCGGCTTCATCACGGTCGAAGCCGAGAACCTGACCGTTGAGACCGGCGACGATCTGGACAAGGCTGCCTGAATAGACCGAAGGGATGTGGAACTCCGTACGGAAGATCGGCTGCATCAAAACGGTCGATCCTTCGGAAAACGCCTGTCGCACCCCCATTTTCGACGCAGTCCGGAAAGCGTGTTCCGAGCTGTCGACGGTATGGTGCTGACCGTCCAACAGCGTTACGCCGACATCGATGACTTCGAAGCCTAGCGGTCCTTTTTCCATCGCTTCGCGCGCGCCCGCTTCGACGGCCGGGAAGTAATTGCGCGGAACGGCGCCGCCCTTGACGGTTTCGCCAAAGGTGAAGCCCTGGCCACGCTCGTTGGGGTGAATGCTCAACTTCACATCCGCGAATTGCCCGGCACCGCCGGTCTGTTTGCGATGGCGGTAATGAACCTCCGATGGTTTGGCGATCGTCTCGCGGTAGGTTGGGCTGGGCGTTCGGTCGGTCACGGAGATGTGAAAGACATCGGCCAGCGTTCGGCAGAGATCACGCAGATGCACCGGCCCTTGGGCGCGGACGAGTTGAGCGCCCGTGCCTTCCTCCTGCAAGACCTTCAGACCGCGATCCGTCTCCGAAAGTTTCGCCAGCGTTTCGGAAAGTTTGTTTTCATCGCGCTCGCTGCCCGGAATGAGAATCCTTTCAAGCATCGGCGTAGGTGGTTCCGTCCACTCGGGCGGGGCGATCACCGCGCCGGAGGTTAACAGCGAAGGGACGGACAGGTGGTCGGACTTGACCGTCGCGAAGACATCCCCGGGTGCCGGCAGAACCGCCGAATTGGACCGCCCGTT
This sequence comes from Rhizobium sp. R634, assembly GCF_002211305.1. Classification (GTDB taxonomy): domain Bacteria; phylum Pseudomonadota; class Alphaproteobacteria; order Rhizobiales; family Rhizobiaceae; genus Rhizobium. The sequence continues at coordinate 33,576 of NZ_LOKW01000004.1, forward strand.
TGCGAGATTTTGTACGGCGCCGAGGCTGGAGCCGCCCAGTGATGCGCCTTGCCGCAGTCCCTCGCCAAGTGCGCGCACGAGCACCGTCTTGCCGACATTCTGGCGATGATAGGCATGGAAGCTCACGGCCACCAGTTTGCCTTCATCGACAGTTCCCGTATGAGCGAGACGCTGCCGAAGAACCGCTACCGGCGGCGCCTCGTGGCGCAGCGCCTTCATCAGCCTCATCATGCCGTTGCCGTGACTTGCAGCACCGATCAGGACCGGGATAATTCTGTTTTCCCTGAGAACCCGTGATGAAATGGCATAGAGCGCGTCGCTGGATGGCTCGCGGTCCTCGATCAGTTCCTCGAGAAGCCAGTCATCGAATTCGGACAGATGTTCCAGGAGCTCGGTGCGCGCTTCGTGCTCGCGTTCGGCAGTGCTTTCGGGGATTGCGATCAGCGCCGAAGTCTGGCCTTCCCGATAGCGCCACGCCCGTTCCGAAATCAGATCGCAGCTGCCTACGATCCTGTCCCCCTCGCGGATCGGGATCTGGCGAAGCAAAAGGGTATGGTTGGCGTAGTCTTGAAGCGCGGCGATCACGTCCCTCAACCGCCCTCTCGGTTCGTCCATCCGGTTGACGAAGAGGATGCAAGGCGTCCCCGAAGCTTCGACGATCCTGAGATAGGGCGCGGCGAGCACCGCCTCCTCAGGTGCGGATGAAACGCACAGTATGCAGGCGTCGCTGGCAAGAAGCGCGTGCTGCGCATGCGCCAACGCTTCGTTCGGTCCTGGCGCATCCAGTGCACACCACGCCTCGTTTCCGAAGGTGAACTCTGTGAGGTTCAATCCATAAGGGGAGCTGGATTTTCTCGGCGTCCCCTCCAGGGAGCCGAGCTTTTCCACGACTGTCGATTTTCCGGTCTGCGAGGGTCCAAGCACGGTAAAGCAACGCATCGGCCTTCCTCCAACTGCCATAAACACAATTTTCAGCCATCATAGGATGCCCTGAACCGCTGCAAGGCGCCAGAGGTGTTCAGTTTCACAACGCCAAGCACCAGGCCGGAATTCGCCGATATCGATATAATAAACTTCTGTCTTTCCGATTACGCCGCATCATGTTCTGGTGAGCCCGACGGGTCATGACAACCGTCAGGCAGCAGAATGCATCACGCAGATGAATCAATCAGCCGGGATCGATTCAGGAAACTCGTTGGACGCCGGGAACAGTGCGGCCGATGATGCGAACATGGATGCCGACACCGAAATGACGCTGCTTTACAGGATTGATCACGCTCGGAATATGGCGCGTTTCTACAGCCTGTCCGTCGAGCCAAGCTTATTCGGAGGCACCGCGCTTGTTCGCCGCTGGGGCAGGATCGGCACGGATGGCCGGCAGAAGATCGAATTCTTCGATACGGCTGCAGAGGCTGCCGATGTTCAGTCTCGTTTTGCTGCGCAAAAGCTGCGCCGCGGATACGTCCGCGAGCTGTTGCGGATGAGCGGAGGGTAGACTTCCAGTGCGGTTGTGCGACGGGGGAGAGGTTACCTGGCGCCATTGCCGGCGCAAATCCGGGCCCCTGCGCTTCGACGTCCTTCGGGTCCAGCGTCGCGCTGCCGGCCTGGCGGTTGATGTCGGCCGAAACGATATGCAGGCACCGATCGAAGCCGTTGGGGCGAAGGAGAATGGCGCCGGCAATGGTGAGGGCTGAGATGAAGATCACAGCGGCCGGCAACAAGCTGTCTCGCATCATTACCTTTCCTTGAAATCCCGCTGGCCGTGTGCCCTGCAACCTAACTATGGATGCAGCGTCTCGCAACGCCGTCAGCAGATCCGCCGCGACCGACGCGGCAAGGGCCGGTCGCGGTATCCTTCCCGGTCTATTCCGCCGGTGCGGTTCCGATGACGACACCATCGGGTTCATGGCTGAGCCAGCGGTAAAGCGCGCCGCCGATCACCCCGCCGGCGATCGGCGCCAGCCAGAACAACCAGAGCTGCTGAACGGCCCAGCCGCCGGCAAAGACCGCCACACCGGTGCTGCGCGCCGGATTGACCGATGTATTGGTGACATCGATGCTGATCAGGTGGATGAGCGTCAGTCCGAGACCGATGGCAAGCGGCGCAAAGCCGGCAGGCGCCTTGCCGTGCGTTGACCCCATGATGATGAGCAGGAATACCGCCGTCAGCACCAGTTCTGCCAGGAAACATGCAAACAGGCCGTATTGGCCGGGTGAATGTTCGCCGTAGCCGTTCGAAGCGAAGCCGGCGGAGGGATCGAATCCGGCTTTGCCGCTGGCGATCAGGTAAAGCACGCCGCCGCCGATAACGGCGCCGACTACCTGAGCGACGATATAGGGGGCAATCTGGTTTGCTGGGAACCGTCCGCCGGCTGCGAGGCCGATCGTGACGGCCGGGTTCAGATGGCAGCCCGAGATATGGCCGATCGCGTAGGCCATGGTCACGACAGTCAACCCGAACGCCAACGCCACTCCGAGATAGCCGATTCCGACATTCGGCAGGCCTGCCGCGATCACGGCGCTGCCGCAGCCGCCAAACGTCAGCCAGAACGTGCCAATTGCTTCCGCTGTATATTTCCTCATCGTCATGGAAACCTCTCTCGATAGAGATCATGCGTCGCCACCCTGGCGGGCATTGAGGAACCCTAACGCCGGGAGATTGCGTGAGGCATACTTTTCGTCGGGCGTTCGGCAGGCCTTAACCGCGAATGTAATCCGGGTACTGCGCCTTGATCAGATCGATGATCGACAGTGTGCCGGACAGATGTTTTCTGAGCGCCGCCGTCGCCGCTTCAGGATTACCCGACGCGATGGCGTCGACGATGGATTCATGGTCGGCAAGGACTGTCTGCATCTTGCCCGGCATCGGGAGGTTGAGGCGCCGCAACCGGTCGAGATGCACGCTCTGGCGCCTGACATTGGCCCAAAGCTGCAATATGCCCGCCTTCTCGTAGAGCTTCCGGTGGAAATCGCGGTCAATGTCGTCGAAGATGTCATAAGTTTCCGGAGACTGAACCGCCTTCTGCCGCGCCAGAATCTCGCGCAGCTCCGCCGCCGTCTCGCCTGGCGCCTCTTCGGTCAACCGCCGCACCGCCTCAAGCTCGATCGATAGCCGCAGAAACTGCGCCTGCCTCGCATGGTCGGTGTCGATCTTGGCGACAACGGTCGCATATTGCGGATAAACTTCAACAAGTCCTTCTTCCTGAAGCCGCATCAAGGCATCGCGTACAGGGGTCTGGCTCACGCCGAATTCCAGCTGCAGCGAGGCGCGGGACAATACCGTCCCCGGCGCAAGTTCCACCGTCAGTATCCTCGCCCGCAATATCTCATGGATTTGCAGCGCCACCTGTCGTGACCGATCCAACTGGCTTTCCCGAACCATTCCGCTCATGTCCCTGCCCTTCTTCCGCCTCGTGCAAATCGACTAGATCACATTTTTTGGGTTGATGCACTGATGCATTAGTGCTTCAATGAAGAAATCCGCCTCGGGAGGGGCGGCAGAGGGCTCTCGCCCGCATCCTTTGGGAGGACCAGATGCAAATTCTAAAACATTGTCTTGCGGCCGCGGCCCTGACACTCGGCCTTGCTTCGGCCAGCCAGGCGGAGGAAAAGACCGCTATCTCGATTACCCGCCAGCCGGGCATCCTCTATCTCGCCAGCCACGTCATGGAGACGCAGAAGCTGATCGAAAAGCACGCGGCCGCCGAGGGTGTGGCTGATGTGACTGTCGAATGGCGGACCTTCAGCGGCGGCGGCGCTCAGACGGATGCCTTGCTGGCCGGCAATGTCGACGTCGTCAATACCGGCACCGGTAACCTGCTTCTGCTCTGGGACCGCACCAGAGGAAAAGTGAAGGGGATCATCACCAGCTCCGCGCAGCCGGTGATCATGGTCAGCAATGACCCGCGCATCAAGTCCCTCAAGGGCATTACCCCCTCCGACAAGATCGCCGTGCCGACGGTCGGCGTGTCGACCCAGGCCATCCTGCTGCAGATGGCGGCGGCGAAAATGTTCGGCGAGGACAAGGTCAAGTCATTCGATTCCAACACCGTTCAGCTGGGACATCCGGACGCGGTTGCTGCGATCGCCAACCCGAACCACGAAGTGAAGAACCATTTTTCGGCGCCGCCTTTCCAATATATCGAACTGAAGCAGCAAGGCGTGCACAGGGTGACCGATTCCAAGGAGATTCTCGGAGGTGCGCTGACACAGGCGACCTTCTTCACCACCACGGCATTCGCCGATGCCAACCCGAAGATCGTCAAGGCGCTGCGCGAAGCGACGGAAGAAGCAGTCGCTTTCATCAAGAAAGACCCCAAGGCCGCCCTGGAAGCCTACAAGACGGTATCGGGCGACAAGACCAGCCTCGATGATCTGCTCGCCATGCTGAAGGAACCGGGCATGGATGAATGGCGCACCGACCCGCAGGGTACGATGAAGTTTGCCGAGCACCTGCACAAGATCGGTACGCTCAAGACCATGCCGAAAGCCTGGACCGACTATTACCTGCCCGACTCCGCCTATCTCAACGGCAACTGACGGCACCTGGGAGCGGCGCTTAAAACCCGCCGCTCCCCCTCTTCAAGGAGTAATTCCAATGCTTCAGGCCATTGCCCGCACCGGCAACGAGACCGCCCCGGCGGCCGAGAGAGAGCCCCTTCTCAAGGTCGACAATGTGACGCTGCGCTATAAGACCCCGAACCTGTTGGTCACCGCCACCGAGGGCGTCAGTTTCTCCGTCAGCCAATCCGACAGGTTCGTGCTGCTCGGCCCGTCCGGCTGCGGCAAGTCAACGCTTCTGAAAGCTGTCGGCGGCTACATGGCGCCGTCGGCTGGCTCCATCCATATCAATGGGCGGCAGGTGAAGTGTCCGGGGCCTGACCGCATGATGGTCTTCCAGGAGTTCGACCAGCTCATGCCCTGGAAAACCGTGCTCGAGAACGTCATGTTTCCGCTGCTGGTCGCCCGCAAGCTGCCGAAAGGCGAAGCCGAAGCATTGGCGCGCGAGTATATCGACAAGGTGAAGCTGACGCGCGCCGTCGACAGTTATCCCCACACACTATCCGGCGGCATGAAGCAGCGCGTCGCCATTGCCCGCGGCATGGCGATGCAGCCGGATATCCTGCTGATGGACGAGCCTTTCGCAGCGCTCGATGCCCTCACCCGCCGGCAAATGCAGGACGAGCTGCTCCAGCTTTGGGAAGACACCAAGTTCACCGTCATCTTCGTCACCCATTCGATTGCCGAAGCGATCAAGATCTCGAACCGGATCCTGCTGTTGTCGCCGCACCCGGGCAGGGTCAAGGCGGAAGTGGTCGATGTCGACAAGGTCAGCCATGAGGACGGCAGCGCCGCGGCGCTCGAGCGTGACGTCCATAACCTGCTGTTCCCCTCGGAACCCGGCCACAAGGAATAGAACCATGTTGTCCGCAAACATCATTCTCGCGCCCGATGTCGAGGCCGCCAAGCCCTACGACAACGTCAAACCGGTCGAACAGAGGCTCAGTGCATTCGAAACGCTCTGGGGCGTCGGCGCATTGCGCAAGACATTGCTGATCCTCACGCTGGCAATCGTCTGGCAGGTCTACGCCTCCTATCTCGACAATCCCCTTCTGTTCCCGACGCTCAGCGACACGATCGTCACGCTGGTCGATCGCTTCGCCGATGGCACGCTGCCGGCCCGCATCTGGACGACGCTGCAGATCCTGTTCATGGGATATGCGCTCGGCACCGTGCTCGCCGCACTCCTGACCGTGCTCGCCATCAACACGCGCATCGGCACGGATTTTCTCGAAACGATGACGGCGATGTTCAACCCGCTGCCGGCGATATCGCTCCTGCCGCTGGCGCTGATCTGGTTCGGTCTCGGCGCCTCCAGCCTCGTCTTCGTGCTCGTGCATTCGGTTCTGTGGGCGGTGGCGCTGAATACCCATTCCGGTTTCCTCGGCGTCTCGCGCACCTTGCGCATGGTCGGCGCCAATTACGGCCTGACGGGGATTTCCTATGTGCTGCGGATCCTCGTGCCGGCCGCCTTCCCTTCCATTCTCACCGGCCTGAAGATTGGCTGGGCCTTCGCATGGCGCACGCTGATTGCCGCCGAGCTCGTCTTCGGCGTCTCCTCGGGCCAGGGAGGCCTTGGCTGGTTCATCTTCGAGAACCGCAACCTTCTCGATATTCCGGCAGTCTTCGCTGGCCTCTTGACCGTGATCATCATCGGCCTGATCGTCGAAAATCTGGTCTTCCAGACGATCGAGCGCCACACCATCCAGAAATGGGGAATGAAGGAATAGCCGCGAATGCAATTTTCCCATCCCGAGAAGGTATCCTCATGACACACAGAAAAACGCCGGACATGCTGCGAAGCGCGCGATGGTTCGCGCCTGATGACCTTCGCAGCTTCGGCCATCGCTCGCGCATGATGCAGCTCGGCTACGCCGAGGAAGATTTCCGCGGCAAGCCGATCATCGGCATCCTGAACACCTGGTCGGAGCTCAATACCTGCCACGCCCATTTCAAGGAACGCGTGCACGACGTGAAGCGAGGCGTCTCCCAGGCCGGCGGCTTCCCTGTCGAGCTGCCGTCGCTGTCGGTCGACGAAAGCTTCACCAAACCCACCTCCATGCTCTACCGCAACATGCTGGCGATGGAGACGGAGGAGATGATCCGCTCGCATCCGCTCGATGGCGTGGTGCTGATGGGAGGCTGCGACAAGAGCACGCCGGGCCTCGTCATGGGCGCGCTGTCGGTCGGAGTGCCGATGATCTACCTGCCCGCCGGGCCGATGCTGCGGGGCAATTACGCCGGCAAGATTCTCGGCTCCGGCTCGGACGCGTGGAAATATTGGGACGAGCGCCGCGCCGGCAACATCACCGATGCGGAATGGCTCGGCGTTCAGGGCGGCATCGCCCGCTCGGCCGGCACCTGCATGACGATGGGAACCGCCAGCACCATGACGGCGATCGCGGATGCGATGGGACTGACGCTGCCGGGGGCATCGTCCATTCCCGCCGTCGACGCCAATCATCAGCGGATGTCGGCCGCCTGCGGCCGGCGGATCGTGGAAATGGTCTGGGAAGACTTGAGGCCGGACCAGATCGTCACCGAAGCGGCGTGCCGCAACGCGGCGATCGTCGCCATGGCGACCGGCTGTTCCACCAACGCCGTCGTCCATCTGATCGCGATGGCCCGGCGCGCCGGAATCAACCTGACGCTCGACGATCTCGATCTGCTGGGACGGGTGACGCCGCTCATCGCCAACGTCCGCCCTTCCGGCAAAGACTATCTGATGGAGGACTTCTTCTATGCGGGCGGCCTCAGGGCGCTGATGAAACAGCTCGAAGACAGGCTGGACCTGACGGCGATGACGGTCACCGGAAAGACCATGGGCGAGAATTTGATCGGCGCGGTGGTCTATAATGACGACGTCATCCGGCCGCTTTCCAACCCGGTCTATCACGAGGGATCGCTCGCCGTCCTGCGCGGCAATCTCTGCCCCAACGGCTCCGTCATGAAGCCTGCGGCCTGCGACCCGAGATTTCATGTGCACCAGGGGCCGGCGCTCGTCTTCGACAGCTATCCCGACATGAAGAAGGCGATCGACGACGAAAATCTCGATGTCACGCCCGACCACGTCCTCGTGCTGCGCAATGCCGGGCCGCTGGGCGGACCGGGCTTTCCGGAATGGGGCATGCTGCCGATCCCGAAGGCGCTGATCAAGCAGGGGCATCGCGACATGCTGCGCATCTCGGACGCGCGCATGTCGGGCACCTCCTACGGCGCCTGCATCCTGCACGTGTCGCCCGAGAGCTATGTCGGCGGCCCGCTGGCGCTGCTCAGAACCGGCGACATCGTTCGCCTCGACCTGCCGAACCGCCGGCTCGACATGCTGGTGGACGAGGCCGAACTCCTCCGCCGCCGCGATGCATGGAAGGCTCCGGAGCCGCATTTCCAGCGCGGCTACGGCTGGATGTTCTCCCGCCATGTCACACAGGCCGACCAGGGTTGCGACTTCGATTTTCTTGAAACCGGCTTCGGCAAAAGCGCCGGCGAACCGGACATTTATTGAGGGAGAAATGAGCATGACCGACTATGTGCTGAGCGACGCGACCCGGGCGAAATTCAAGAAGATCTCCACCGCGTCGATCGCGACCGCCCTCTTCAAGCGCGGCCTTCGAAACCAGTTCATCCAGGGCGTCGTGCCCGTGGCGCCCAAGGCGGAGGTGATGGTGGGACAGGCATTCACGCTGCGCTACATACCCGCCCGCGAAGACCGCAATCCGATCACCGTCTTCCAGAATCCGAACCATCCGCAAAGAGTTGCGATGGAGACATGCCCTCCGGGGCAGGTGCTGGTGATGGATGCCCGCAAGGACGCGCGGGCCGCAACGGCCGGCTCGATCCTGATCACCCGGCTGGCGCTGCGCGGCGCGGCCGGCGTCGTCTCGGACGGCGGCTTTCGCGATGCCGCGGGGATCGGAGCGCTCGATATGCCGGCCTATTACGCCAAGCCGTCCGCTCCGACCAATCTCACTCTGCATGAAGCGCTCGATATCAACGTGCCGATCTCCTGCGGCGACGTGGCGGTGTTTCCAGGAGACGTACTGGTCGGCGATCGCGACGGCGTCATGGTCATCCCGGCGCATCTCGCCGACGAGATCGCCGATGAATGCACGAATATGGAAAACTATGAGGACTTTGTCCTTGAGCAGGTCAAGGCTGGGGAAACTATTATCGGCCTCTATCCTTGCACGAAGGACGAGCACCGGCAGAAATACCAGGCCTGGCGCAAGGAAAACGGCCGCTGAGCCCGCCGCTCTGGTCGATGGAACCATAATCTCTTCTGCAGGTTTCCTTTGGTCAAAAACTGGAGGAGATCACCATGAACCGCAATCTTACCGCCTTGCTCGGCATCCTCGCGGTCGCAGGATACCAGAATCGTGACAAGATCAATGAAATTCTGAAGAACCTGACCCAGGGAGGCCAGCGCTCCCCGGGCCAAGTGGCCCCCGGAACCGCGCAGGGTGGCCTTGGCGATATCCTCGGCAACCTGACGAGAGGCGGTGGCCTCGGCGATCTCATTCGCGGCGGGTCCGCCGGCGGCATTCTCAGCGGCGGCCTGGGCGGACTTGTGGATCAGTTGACGAAAAACGGCCGCGGCGATGTGGCGGATTCCTGGGTCAAACCCGGGCCGAACCAGCCGATCGAAAGTCCCGATCTTGCCGATGCATTGGGCGATGAAGTTCTGTCGGAACTGACTGAGAAGACCGGTCTCAGTCGGGAAGAGATCGTCTCGCGCTTGTCTCGTGAGCTTCCGCGCGCCGTCGACGATCTGACGCCCGATGGCAGGGTGCCGGACAGCATCTGATCGAAGCCAGATGGCGGCGCCCGCGGGCCGATGCCGTAGGCGCCGCCATCAAACTGGTTCTAATCGCCGTTCAGGATCGCTTCCGCCGCCTTCTCCGCAATCATGATCACCGGCGAGTTCGTATTGCCGGAAACGATCGTCGGCATGATCGAGGCGTCGACGACCCGGAGCTTCCCCACGCCGTGCACGCGCAGTTGCGTGTCCACCACCGCCATCGGATCGCTGCCCATCTTGCAGGTGCCGACAGGGTGGAAGATCGTCGTGGCGATGTCGCCGGCGCGGCGGATCAAGTCCTCGTCGCTCTCATATTCCCGGCCCGGCAGCATTTCCTGCGGGTTGAAGCGGGAGATGGCCCTCGCCCGCATCAGGCTGCGGGCGTGGCGGATGGATTTTGCCGCGAGCAGCCGGTCGCCGGCCGTCGAAAGATAGTTCGGTCGGATTTCCGGCGGTTGGCTGGCGTCGTCTGTCGTGATGTGCACCGTGCCACGGCTTTCCGGCCGGAGATTGCAGACGGAAACCGTGACTGCCGGATAGCGGTGCAACGGCTCGCCGAGGCGGTCCGTGCTGAGCGGCTGCACGTGATATTCGAGGTCCACCGTCGCAACCGCCGGATCGCTTTTGGCGAAGATGCCGAGCTGGCTCGGCGCCATCGAAAGCGGACCGGACCGGTTGACGGCATATTGCAGGCCCATGCCGGCGCGGCTGAAGAGGCTGTGATAAAGCTGGTTCAGGGTGCGCGCGCCTTCGATCTTGAAGACCGTGCGGATCTGCAGGTGATCCTGAAGGTTTTCGCCGACGCCCTGAAGGGCGTGACGAACCGGAAGATCGAGCGCTGAGAGAATCTCCGGCCGGCCGATGCCGGACAGTTCCAGGATTTTCGGCGAGTTGATGGCCCCTGCCGACAGCACCACCTCGCGGGACGCGCGGGCGATGCGGAGCCGGCCGCCGAGGCGGAAGCACACCCCGGCGACGGCCTTGCCGTCGAACTCCAGCCGTTCGGTCTCGGCACCCGTCAGGACGCGAAGGTTTCTGCGCTTCATCGCCGGCCGCAGGAAGGCTTTCGTCGTGTTCCAGCGCAGGCCGCCCTTCTGGTTGACCTCGAAATAGCCGGAGCCTTCATTGTCGCCATCGTTGAAATCGTCGGTCTTCGGGATGCCGAGTTCTTCCGCTGCATCGCGGAAGGCGTCGAGAATCGGCCAGGAGAGACGCTGGCGCTCGACGCGCCATTCGCCGCCGGCGCCGTGCATGGCGGATTTGCCGCGGTAATTGTCTTCCGACTTCAGGAAATAGGGCAGCACGTCGTCCCAGCCCCAACCGGCGTTGCCGGCCTGCCGCCAGCCGTCATAATCGGCCGCCTGCCCGCGCATGTAGATCATGCCGTTGATCGACGAACAGCCGCCGAGAAGTTTCCCGCGCGGGTAGTTCAACGCGCGGCCATTGAGCCCGGCCTCGGCGGCCGTCTTCATCATCCAGTCGGTGCGTGGATTGCCCATGCAGTAGAGATAGCCGATCGGCACATGGACCCAGTGATAGCGGTCCGTGCCTCCGGCCTCGAGCAGCAGCACCCGGGCTTTCGGATCGGCCGAGAGCCTGTTTGCCAGAACACAGCCGGCGGAGCCGGCGCCGACGATGATGAAATCGTAGCTTCCCTCGTCCATCGGCGTTTCATTACCACCCATGGTCACGCCGCAGCTCCCGTTGCCGTAGGTTCGGCTGCCGAAAGCCGCCGCCAGAGCGGCGCCATGGCTTCCGCTATGTCATTGTAAAGCGCGTAGCGCCGGCCGTAATGCGCGGCGAGCGCCGCATTCGGCCGATAGTGCCGGTCGATGCGCACCATGGCATCCGCGCCTTCCGTGAAATCGGCAAACAGGCCAACGCCGGTTCCTGCCGCAATCGCCGCACCGAGGGCCCCGGTCTCCCTGGAGATGGCGACAGAAACCGGCACGCCGAGCACATCGGCAAAGATCTGCGGCCAGAGGCGGCTGCGTGATCCGCCGCCCGACAGCACCGCCTGGTCGAAGACGGCCCCGGCTGTGCGGAGCGTCTCGACATGGTGGCGGTGGCCGAAAGCGACGCCTTCGAGAAGGGCGCGGATCATGTGTCCCTTGGTGTGCCAGCCGGCAATGCCGTAAAAGCCGGCCCGCGCATGGCCGTCCTGCTGGGCGCCGTAGAGATAGGGATGATAGAGCGGGTCGTCGGCAGCCGGCTGAATTTCCGCCGCCAGCGCGCAGCAGGCGTCGAAGGGCGAGACGCCCTCCGCATGCTCGCCATCGAAAAATTCCCGCACCAGCCATTCGAGATTGGCGGCCGACGTGGCGCTGTTTTCCATCGCCATGCAGCGGGTGCGGTCGAAAGTCGAGGACATGAAGACAGGCCTGCCGAGATCGGGCCGGTCGATGATGACCTGGTTGATGCTCCAGGTACCGGCGATGATCGAGGCGCTGCCGGTGCGCGAGACGCCCGAGCCGAGTGCAGAGGCGACAACGTCGAACAGCCCGCCGACAACCGGCGTACCGGCGGCAAGGCCGGTTTCCGCCGCGACCTCTTCCGTCACCTTGCCGGCAATGTCGGCGCTTTCGATCAGCCGCGGCAGCAGGTCCATGCAGTCGCCGAGGCCGTAAGCTTCCATCAGCGTGCGGTCATAACGGCGTGCGGCGAGATCGAGCAGCCCTGCCCCTGACATATCCGACATTTCGCTGACACGCTCGCCGGTCAGCCGGTTGACGACGAAATCCTTGGAGCAGAACACCGTGCCGATGCGCTGGAAAACCTCCGGCCGATACCGTTTCAGCCAGGCGAGCAGGGTTGGCGTCTGCGAGGGCCAGGGCCGTTGGCGGGCGATCGGATAGGTGCGATCGCCGACAGCCTCGGCCACCCATTCCTCGACGAGCCCGGTCGCCCGCGTGTCGAGCGACTGGATGCCGAGGAAGGGTTCGCCATTTCGATCCAGCGCATAAAGCCCGTTGCCGTGGCCGGCGCAGCCGATTGCGGCGATATCGGCCGCAGCAATGCCTGCCCGCTCGAGGCAGGTGCGGATAACGCGTTTGGCGTTGGCCCAAAGCTCGCCGAGATCGCGCTCGACATGGCCGGGACATGGCATCCGGCTATGCCCCTCCTCTCCCGCATAGGCCACTTCCCGGCCGGCGCGATCGAAGATCACCGCCTTGATGACGGTGTTGCCGGCGTCGAGCCCCAACAGATATTCTCCCATCGCGAACCCCTCCCAAGGTTCTGTCATTGCCTACGCAATTCCAAAGATAAACCGCTTCACGCTTTTCCGGGAATTGCTCCAGCGCCTCAGCCTTGGCGATAGATCGCAATGGCTTCTTCGCCGCTCGCATCCTGGTGGATGATCGCCATCAGCCCGCGCACGACGGCGCTCGGATTGGCATGCTGGTAGATGTTGCGACCATAGACCATGCCCATCGCCCCCTGCCGCATCAAGGAAGCGGATTTGGCGAAGACGGCGCCGAGATCCTCCTTGCCGCCGCCGCGCACCAGCACCGGGCATCGCGCCGCCTCGACCACCCGGTGGAAATCCTCCGCATTCGTCGTCGGATCGGCCTTGACGATATCGGCGCCCATCTCGCGGGCGAGCCGCGTCAGGGTGACGATCTTGTCGGCATCGCCGTCCACCATGTAGCCGCCGCGCTCGGTGACCGGCTGCATGACGAGCGGTTCGATCATCAGCGGCATGCCGTATTTCTCGCAGTCCGCCCGGACGCGCGAAATGTTCTGCACGCACTGGCGGAAGAGATCGGGCTCATCCGGCAGCATGAACAGGTTGACGACCACGCAGGCGGCATCCATCTGCAAGGCGCCGACCAGCGGCTCCGCTTCGTTCTGCAGCACTGCCCACATGTCGCGGTGGCGGATGCGGTTATAGGGATTGCCCAGGTCGATGCGCATGACGAGCGCCGGCTTGTCCTTGCCGGGCAGATCCTGCAGCAGGTCGGCCTGGCCGTAATTCATCTGGATCGCATCCGGTCCCGCATCGACCAGCGCCTTGACGACGGCCGGCATGTTCTCCAGCCCGTCGAGAAAGGACGGTTCGTTGCAGACGCCGTGATCGATCGCCACATCCAGGCAGCGGCCGTTGCCGAACAGCCGGTTCATCCGGACCTTGCGGTTGTCTCGCATAATTCACTCCTTCGTTCGTTCCTTGCGGAAAGGGTTGCCTCCGCCACACCGTGGCGCTCGCGCATGATGGTGAGAAAGCGGATGCGCTCTTCGGCGGCGCGCTCAGCCGGCCAGCCTCTCTCGGCGGCCAGCAGGCCGAGCACGGCGTCAGCCATGTCGAGCGACAGCTCGCCGGAGATCGCTAAGGTCGTGCGGCGCAGCAGCAGATCGTCCAGATGCTCGACGGCTTCGGCGCCGATCAAATAGTTGACTTCGCGGAGGCTGTAGCCGGGATGCGGCAAAGGATGGTCGGGGCCTGCCGCGATGAAGCCGGCGACATCCTCCGCATCGGTGCCGTAACGTTCGAAGAGGATCGAAGCGCGATCGACGGAAATCCCCGCCGACGCCGCAAGGTCACGCACCCAGCCGCCGCCGTCTTTCGGGAAGGCACGCCCGCCGCCAAATGCCCTTTCCGCCGTATCGACGCGCCGAGGCCGACCGAACCGTTCCAGCACCATGTCGGCCGCCAGCACACCGAAGGAGCGGAACGTCGTCCACTTGCCGCCGATCATGCAGAGCACCGGCGGGCCTCCATCATGGCTTTCGATCACGGTGCAGAAATGGTCGCGCGGGATGCGTCCGGTAAAACTGTCCTTGCTGGCCGGCAGCGGACGCACGCCGGCAAACTGGAAGACGATCTCTTCCGGCCGGATGCGAATGCCGGGCAGCACGAAGGCAAGCGATTGCAGGATATAGTCGCGCTCGTCGCTTTCGCAGCGCACGGTGCCGGGGTCGTCGACGCGAATGTCCGTCGAGCCGACCAGCACCTTGCCGAGATAGGGAAAGAGGATGCAGATGCGCCCATCCTCGTTCTCGTAATAGATCATGTGCCCGCCGAGCATGTCGCGGAGCGCGGGATTGTCGATGATGAGATGTGACCCCTTGGTGCCGCCCATCAGCGGGGCGGGCCGCGCGGCTTCGGGAAAGAGCGATCCATTCACGATGTCGATCCAGCCGCCGGTCGCGTTGACGACCAGCCTCGGCTGGATGCGAAGCGTCTCCCCGGCGATGCCGTCGCGCAGCAGAAAGTCTCCCGCCCCGGCCTGCTCGATCATCGCATAGTTCAAGGCCCGGGCATTCGGCCCAGCGGACAGGCCGTCGCGCAGCAGTTCGATGCCGATCCGCTCCGGATGGCTCACCCAGGCGTCGTAATAGGTCGCGGAGCTGCGGGTCCCGGGATTGAGCGCCGGCCATTTTGAGAGCGTCGCCCGGCGTCCGCGGAACTGGTGGCGGGGCATCAGCGCGCGCTTGCGCGTCAGGAAATCGTAGATGGCGAGCCCGGTCTTGATGGCCACGGCGCCGCGGCGGCTCGGACGGCGGGTGAGACCGAGGAAGCGCACGATGCCGTTGGCAAGGCCGGAGAAGATGTCGAAAACCGGAACCGTCGTCGGCAAGGGCGCGACATAATGGGGCGCGTTGCGCAGCAGCCGGTCGCGCTCGACGAGCGATTCCTGCACGAGGCTGAATTCGCCATTCTCCAGATAGCGCAAGCCCCCATGGACCATGCGCGAGAGAGCGGCACTTGCGCCGGAGCAATAGTCGCCCTGCTCGACGAGCAGGACGTTCACGCCTTGCAGCGCCAGCTCGCGAAAGACACTGAGCCCGTTGATGCCGCCGCCGAGGACGCAAACGTCCACCTTCGGGCTTTGGCGAAGCCCGTCCATTGTTTCCACACGGTTCATGATGGCGTCCGTTATCCGTCCATGGTGGCGAGCTGCGCCGATATGGCGGTGTCGATGGCCACGAGATCGGCGGTTGAAAGGCGAAGCGTTCCCGCCCGCGCATTGTCGAGCGCCTGCGCCGGGTTTCTCGCGCCGCAAAGCGCGAAGGTTACGCCCGGCTGCGCCAGCGTCCAGGCGATCACCGTCTGCGCGATGCTGGCGCCGTGGCGCTCCGCCACGGGCCGGATCGCCTCGGCAAAATCCTTGGCCTTGCGGCGGTTGGCGACGGAAAAGCGCGGATTGTCCTTGCGCTGGTCGTCGCCGGAAAAAACGCGCTCGGGCCCGATGGCGCCGGAAAGCAGGCCGAGCGCCAGTGAGGAATAGCTGAGCGTCGATACGCCGTTGGCGATGGTGAGCGGCAGCAGGTCCGCCTCGATCTGACAATCGATCATGCTGAACCGCTCCTGGATCGCGTCGAGCGAGCCGGTCTCGATATATTGCTCGAGTTCCGACCGGTTGACGTTGCTGGCGCCGATCGCGCGGATCTTCCCGGCCTGTTTCAGCTCTTCCAGCGCCGCGACTGTCTCCTCGATCGGCGTCGTCGGGTCCTGCCAATGGGTGATGTAGAGGTCGATATGGTCCGTGCCGAGGCGGCGCAGGCTTTCCTCCACCTCGTGAACGATCGAGTCCCGCCCGAGATGGCGGTGCACCGGCTTGCCGTCCTGCTCGAAGAAGTGGTTGCCCTTTTGGGTATGCCACACCAGCCCGCATTTGGTGGCGATCACCGCCTTGTCGCGGCGTCCGGCAAGCGCCTTGCCGACGATCTCTTCGGACCGGCCTAGGCCGTAGGCCGGCGCCGTGTCGATGAGCGTGACGCCGGCGTCGAGCGAGGCCTGGATGGCGGCGATGGATTCCGTCTCGTCCGTGCCACCCCACATCCAGCCGCCGATCGCCCAGGTGCCGAGGCCGACGGCCGAGGCCTTGACGCCGGAGCGGCCGATTTCACGGGTCAACTGTTCGCCGCTCATGCGGAAAATCCTTCCTCGGATGCGAGTTCAAGAATGCGTGCGCCCGTCGCCTCGTCGGTGACGAGCGTATCGAGGTGGTTGCCGCGCAGGATGCTGAGGATCGGCCCGGCCTTGTTCGGGCCGCTGGCGACGCCGATCTTCGTCGGGATCGAGGCGAATTCCGGCAGCGTCAGCGAAACCAGCGACCGGTTGAGGCTGTAGTCGCAAACGCGGCCGTGATCGTCGAGCAAATGGGCGAGCAGTTCGCAGCTGGCGCCCGAACGCTCGATTGCCGCGCGATCGGTGCTGGAGGAAGGGTGCAGGTCGTAATAGCTCGAATCGTCGGTCAGGATCGAGCCGATGCCGACCACTGCGACCTTCGCTTCCCGCGCCCGCCGGAAGACGTCGGCGACGGAGCGCATGTTGATCAGCATCGACCGCTGCTCGGCGTCATCGGCAAAGAGCGGCGCATGGATCTGGTAGGAGCGCCCGCCAAGCCGGTCGGCCATCAGCGTCGAGACGTGGTTGACGTCGGTATAGTGTTTGCCCTGCACGCAGCCGGTGGCTGGGATGACCTCGACATCGAAGCGGCGCGGCGCCTGGAGGCCGGCGACGACGGCGCTGACGCCCTTGCCGCCGGTGATGCAGATCGTATCGCCGTCGGCGATTTCTTCGAGTAGCAGGCGGGCCGCCGCCTCGCCGACCGCCTGCAGCGCCGTCTGCGGATTGTCGGAGACGGTCGGGACCACGACCGCGCGGCTGATGCCGCCGAGCGCCAAAAGCCGTTCCTCCATATCGACAAGCGGTTCGATCGGCGATTTGATCTTGATCTCGACCAGGCCGAGCTGACGGCCCCGCTTGATGAGGCGGTTGACGGTGGCGTGCGAGATCCCGAGCTGATCGGCGATCTGCGCCTGCGTCAGACCCTCCAGAAAATGCAGGACGAGCGCCTGGTGCATCTGGCGGGCGATGACGATTTCTTCGCGCGGGGCTGTCGTCCTGGGTTTCAGTTTGGCGATCGGCATGTCAGGCGGCCTTCCGCTTGTGCAGGAAATGGTCGATGGATACGGCGGCAAGCAGGATGCATCCTTTGATCATGTCCTGCCAATAGACGGAAACGTTTAGCAGGATCAGCGACGAGGTGACGAGGGAAAGAAGCGCGATGCCGAGAATGGCGCCGAGGATGGTTCCCGAGCCGCCGTTCAGCGAGGCTCCGCCGATCACCGCGGCTGCGATGATGTTCAGCTCCATGCCGACGCCGAACGTGGGCGTCGCCGCGCCGAAGCGGGACATGTAGATGACGCCGGCGACGCCGGCGAGCGTCGAGCACAGCACCGTCACCCAGAACTTCACTTGGTTCGTCTTGATGCCGGAATAGAGCGCCGCCTTCTCGTTGCTGCCCGTGTAGAACACCTTGCGGAAGGCGGTCGCCCGGCGCAGCAGGAAATCGAACAGCATGACGACGGCGACGAAGATCAGGATGACGTAGGGAACGCCGTAGAACGTGCCCTGCCCCACCGCCTTGAAGCCGGCCGGCAGCGTGAAGAGCGAAAGCGGCGTGCCCTTGGTGATGATGAGGCAGAGGCCGCGCACGATCACCATGCCCGCCAGCGACGTGATGAAATGGTTGAGGCCGACGACGGTCACGAAGAAGCCCATGATGGCGCCGATGGC
Organism: Rhizobium sp. R634; assembly: GCF_002211305.1. Classification (GTDB taxonomy): domain Bacteria; phylum Pseudomonadota; class Alphaproteobacteria; order Rhizobiales; family Rhizobiaceae; genus Rhizobium. The sequence continues at coordinate 51,461 of NZ_LOKW01000004.1, forward strand.
GCTGCTGGCAAGAATGCCGGCAAGCGAGGCCGTCCACGGATCGAGCCCGGCAAGAAAGAGCGAGCCCGAAAGCACCATCGCGAAACAGACGACGGAGCCGACCGCAAGGTCGATGCCGCCGACGATGAGCAGGATCGTCATGCCGACGACGACGATACCCTCCACGGAGAAGCTCATCAGCATGGCGCGGAAATTGCCGAGCGTCAGGAAGTGCGGCGACGCGGAGCTCATGATTATGCCGAGCGCCAGGATGATCGCGATCAGCCCCGCCTCGCGCATCGTGGCGATGCGTTTGAAGGATGACGTCCTGGGCAGGCCTGCCGCCATCGTGTCGATTGCCATTTCCCTCTCTCCCATGTTCTCTTCACGCGGCATGATCTGCCGCCCTTGCGCTGCCCATTCCGGAAGCAAGGCGGATCACGGCCTCTTCCGACACCTCGTCGGCACCGAGTTCGCCGGCGATGCGTCCCTCGCGGACGACCAGCAGACGGTCGGAAAGGCCGAGAAGCTCCGGCATTTCCGACGAGATGACGATGATGCCGATGCCCGAGCTTGCGAGCTCGCGCAGCAGACGGTGGATCTCCGCTTTCGCGCCGACATCGATGCCGCGCGTGGGCTCGTCCATCAGAATGACCTTCGGCTTCACCGCGAGCTGCTTGGCGATCGCCACTTTCTGCTGATTGCCGCCGGAAAGCGATTTCACCGGCGCCTCGATGCCGCTCATGCGCACGGCCAACCGCCGGGCGAAATCGTCGGCCAGCGCGGCCTCCGCGCGGCCGTTCAGCAGGCCGACCGAATTGGTGAGCGCCTTCAGATCCAGCACCGATATGTTCTGCGCGATGGACATTTCGAGAAAGACGCCCGACCCCTTGCGGTCCTCGGACAGGTAGACGATCCCTGCTTTCACCGCATCGGAATAGGCGCGGATCGGCCTCATGTCGCCGTGCAGGCGGACGGTGCCTGCCGTGCGCGGCCGCAGCCCGCAGATGCCTTCGGCGATTTCCGTGCGGCCGGAGCCGATGAGGCCGCCGATGCCGAGGATCTCGCCCTTGCGCAGGCCGAAGCTGACGCCGTGAAAACGCACCCCGTCACTGATGCCGTCGACCTCGAGAATGGTCTCGCCTGATATTTCGCCGGCACCGAGCTTCTCGGGATAGAGCTGCGTAATCTCGCGGCCGACCATGCGGCGCACCACGTCATCCGGCATCACGTCGGCAATGCGGTCGGTGCAGACGTAGCGGCCGTCGCGAAACACGGTGACCCGGTCGCAGAGGCTGAAGATTTCGGCCATGCGGTGGCTGATATAGATGATCGAAATGCCGTTCGCCTTGAGGTCGCGGATGATCGAGAAGAGCTGTTGCGCCTCGGTCTCGGTCAGGGCAGCCGTCGGTTCGTCGAGGATCAGCACGCGGCAATCGAGCGTCAGCGCCTTGGCGATCTCGACCAGCTGCTGGCTTGATATCGGCAGGTCGGCAACCTTGCGGCGGACATCGATCGCGGCAAGCCGGTTCATCACCGACTGCGCATCGCGCTCCAGCCCGCGGTAGTTCATGAGCGGCGCCCGGCGGCGGTTTGTCGCCGCCATGAACATGTTTTCGGCAACCGTGGCATCCGGGCAGAGCGCCATTTCCTGGTGCACCAGGCCGATGCCGAGAGACTGGGCGGCGGCGGGAGAGGAAATGCGGACAGCCTTGCCGTCGACCCGGATTTCGCCTTCGGTCGGCTGCAGCACGCCGGCGATGATGTTCATCAGCGTCGACTTGCCGGCGCCGTTCTCGCCGCAAAGCGCATGGACTTCACCGCGTTCGAGGGTGAAGTCGACATCCGTCAACGCCTTCACCGCCCCGAAATGCTTGGTGACACCATGAATGGTGAGCACGGGCTCCGCCATCATCTTCCTCCCTCTCCATCTCGGCCATCCGCACCAGGCAGCGCGGATGGCCCTGTCGGGGTCTTATTCCTCGATGCCCTTGGTGCCGCGATGCTTCAGATACTTGTCCCAGTAGAAGTCGTCGGCATTTGCGGCGGTCACGATCGAGAGGCCGTTGTCGACGACCGGGATGCTCATCGGGTTGAAGCCCGAGCGCTTGGCGTCGTTCATCGGGTCGATCAGTTCCGGATGCTTGGCGAGCCACAGCAGCATGAAGCCCATGTAACCCTGCATGCCCTGATTGGGGTTGATCGAGCCGAAGACTTCGCCGGCCTTGATCATGTCGAGAATGTTGGCATTGACGTCGGCGCACATGACGAGAACCTTGCCGCCGGTTTCCTTGTTGGCCTGCGCGGCGCCGATTGCGGAATTCGCTTCCGGCATGAAGACCGCCCCAAGGTTCGGGTTCGCCTGGATGAGGCTGGAAAGCCCTTGATAGGCCTTGGTCGGATCCTGGTTGGACGCGGCGCGGCCGACGAGCTTCATGTCAGGCCACTTCTCCTCCATGCGAGCGATGAAGGCGGCGATGCGCTTGTCGTGGTTGTCCTGGCCGGGGTTTTCCAGAACGGCATATTCGCCCTTGCCGCCCATCTTCTCGGCGATCGCATCGGCGGCATAGGTGCCTTCGCGCGTATTGTCCGAGGTGATGAAGGAGACGCGCTTGGAGAGCGGCGAGTCGGCTGCAAAGGTAACGACCGCCGTGCCCTGGCCGATGGCGCGGTTGATCGGCTCGATGAACGGGTCGGAGTTCATCGGATGAACGAGAATGCCGGCCGGATTTTGCGCCAGCGCCTGGTCGAAAGTAGCGATCTGCTTGTTGACGTCATATTCCGGCGTGCCGGTATATTCGGTCTCGCAGCCGAGCTGCTGCCCCGCCTGCTTGAACATCTCGTAAACCGGGAACCAATATTCGACGCCCGAGACCATGACGTTCATGACGTATTTTTCGCCCGGCTTGCAGCGGAACGGGTTCTCCGTCGCAGCGGCGGCGGAGCCGGCAAAAAGGGTTGTTGCCAAGACCGCCATTGCGGTCGTCGTGAGAAAAGTGCGCAAAAGTCCTCCTCGAGGCCGAAGCCCCTCCCAAAAAGCCCGAGGGCGCCGAAACGACGCCGCTGATCGCGTTGAAGCCCGGATTTCCTCCTCGAAGTCCGGTATGTGCAGCTAATCGCAAAGCCGCATTTGTGTCAATAAAATTCACACGCTGAAATATATTTCACATCATTGCGTTCTGGCGCGACGACGGTTCGAACCTGTCACTGAAACAGCATCGGAGTTTTTCGGACTTCGCAGGCTGCCGGCCATGCCGCGCTATTCGACAAAGCGCTGGCGTTCGAAGTCAGTATTAAGGACTGCGGGAGCAGGATTGCAGACCGTCGGGCCTCGTGCCAAACAAACGCGAATCCGCTATTGCTCGTGGCGTCATGTCATGATTGCCCAATGTGCAGGAGACTGCTGCATGCCCTTTAGAACAAGCCTTCCCAGATCTCTTGCCTTCACCGCGATCCTCGCATCGCTCCTGGTTGCAGGCCCGGCGCTGGCTTTAGGGAAAACATCGCCGGTCCCAAGCTGGCTGGCCAGATATGTCGGCGAAGGCAAAGGCCAGATCGCCGCCGTCGTTCTGGAGCGTGCTCGGGCGCTTTACCAGCAGAAGATCGCGGAGGGAAAGGTCAGGAACTCCTGCTATTTCGCGATGGACGCCACACGGCCGAACGATCTCACCGACGGAACAGCAGGCGGCCGCTTCTACATGATCTGCGAGGCGGAAAAGTCGTTCCGGGTGATATCGGCGGGACATGGCGGCGGCCGCAACCTGAAGGGCGTCGTCAACTTCTCCAATGGCCGGGAGTGCGCCAGGAATTTCGGCAATGCGATGGATTCCAACCTGACGGCGGGCGGCGCCTATCTGACGAGTGAGATCAAGACCTCGTTCAAAGGCTATTACGGCGCTTCTGCCGATCAGGAGACGGTTCTGACCCGCTCATTCCTTCAGTTCGACGGTGTCGGCGAGACGGCGAACGCCAGGCAGCGCGCCATCGGCGGACATGCCGCGGCGCTCGTCTCCGGCATATGCATGCAGAAAAAGCCGGAAAGCCCCTATGCCAATCGTGAGGGCTATGTGCCGTTCGGAAAGCTTGTCACCTATGCGGGCGGCCGCAGCGACGGCTGCACCAGTTGGTCGCCCGAGGAAGCCCCGCAAGTGCTGTCGATGGTGAAGGATGATCCGACCACCCTCTACATCTATCCGGAAGCCCGCGACATCAGCGCGGTCGCGCGCGCGGTTACATCGGGCCAGCCGCCGGAAAAGGCCGGATCATATTGGAACGCTTCGTGCCTCGGCGAAATCGGCTCTCCGCAGTTCTGGCCGAAGGAAAAGCTGGAGCCGGTCATCGTCAAGTACAAACAGGATCATCCCGCCCCGCCGCCGCGGCCCGTGCCGCTTTGCGAGACACCTTCAAACTGAGAACGTGCCACCCAGCACGGCGGTGCTCCGCCTATTGCACCTCACTTTGTCTTTCGCCGACTCAATCGCCGCCGATCGATCGGCGCTTATATTCGGATGGACTGCAGCCGACGAGATCCTGAAACTGCGACGAGAGATGGAATGCGGAACTGAAGCCGAGAAGACCGGCGACTTCCTTGATGGGTTTGTCGGTGTTGGCGAAAATATCCTGCGCCCGGCGGATTCTGAGTGAAACGAGGTGCTGTTTCGGTGAGACACCGGTCTTTTCGCGAAAGACCCGCCGAAAATATGAATAGCTGACGCCGAGTTCTCCCGCCACATCCTCGACCGAAATCCGCTGCGTACACCGTTCCATCAGCAGCATGCGAGCCCGCTCCACCAGCCGGTCCGCGGGCGCCGCTGCCGTGAGTTCTCTCTGTTGTGAGAGCAGAGCCAGAAGCTGGAGTCCGAGTGTCGAAAGCAGCGGCTGGTTGGCAAGTCCGTCCTCTACTGCAAGGCTGTGGACTCTTTCAAACACAGCCGCAATCTCCGGCGTCGACGGCAGGACGGAGCGTGAAGGATCGATCAGTCCCGCAGTGCGGGCAAAGTCGAAGGCCGTGCTTCGGCATTCGATCCAGTTCTCCGTCCAGCCAAGCTCCGGATCGGGCGCAAAACGGTGCCAGACCCCGGGGAACAGCAGGACGATGGATCCAGCTTCGACCACCTGCGTCTTGCCGCGGCGCCCGAATTCGAAAAGGCCGCGCCCTTCGGCGATGAGAATGACCTGATAGGCCTGCAGGATCCGGCCTCTTTTCCAATCGAAATGATGATCATCGGGATGGCGGATCGGAGGATAGACGGAATGAGGCAGGATTTTCGTATGCCCCGTAGAGACCGCCGTGCATCCCCAGGCAGAACACAGCCGATTATCGGGCAAATAGAGGAAATAGTTCTTTGTCATCGACCATCGCCAAGGATCATTTTTTGTATGCTTCCGATCATTTTTGGGGAAAAGACCGTTATGTCAACTCGCATCCGTGATGCTACGGTTCACAGGAGGATGGAGCCGGCAGCGGCGTTGCCGCCGAGGCGCCAAACCGCAAGCCAGTTGCGGCCCTGGAGGAGAAAAAGTCAGTGTCATCGTTGCTGAGCGCGGCCGGCGTCTGCCTGCTGCCACACCCTGCGCATTGCTGTTTGACGGCGGAGCGCGCATGACGGATCGCAAGCTGAAGGTCGGCCTCTTCGGGATAGGCCTCGCGGCCTACTGGCCGCAATTCGAAGGGCTGGAGGAAAGGCTTGAGGGTTATGTCGGGCAGATGGCCGACAAGCTGGCCCGGCCGGATATCGAGGTCGTCAACCTCGGCCTGATCGACACGCCCGAAAAGGCCTTCGACGCCGGCCATCGTTTCCGCGAAGCCGATGTCGATATCATCTTTCTGCACGTGACGACCTATGCGCTCTCGTCCACGGTCCTTCCGGTCGTGCGGCGTGCGCGTGTTCCCGTCATCATCCTGAACCTGCAGCCGGAAGCATCGATCGACTATCGCAGCTTCAACGCGCTTGGAAACCGGACGAAGATGACCGGCGAATGGCTCGCCCACTGCGGCGCTTGTCCCGTGCCTGAGATCGCCAATGTGTTTCGCCGTTCGGGGGTCGCCTTCCACCAGATCACCGGCATGCTGCACGGCGACCCGATCGTCGACCGCGAAATCGCGGGCTGGATCGATGCGGCACGCGTCGCCCATGTGATGGCGCATAACAGGCTCGGCGTCATGGGCCGCTATTACAGCGGCATGCTCGATATCTATTCCGATCTGACCGCTCATGCGGCAGCCTTCGGCACGCACATCGAAATCGTCGAGATCGACGAGTTGGCGCGCCTGCGGCGCGAGGCGACGGACGAGGAGATCGCTCTGTCTCTGACGACCATCAGGCAGGAATTCGACATCGATCCGGATTGCGATCCAGCCGAACTTCGAAGGGCTGCCGGCACCGCCGTCGCCTTGCGCAAGTTCGTCGATGCGAGGAAGCTCGGCTCGCTCGCCTATTACTATGAATCCACGCCGGGCCATGAATATGAAGACGTGATCACCTCGGTGATCGTCGGCTGCTCGCTGCTGACGGCGCAGGGCGTGCCGGTTGCCGGAGAATACGAGGTCAAGAACGTCCAGGCCATGAAGATCATGGACAGTTTCGGCGTGGGCGGCTCCTTCACCGAATATTATGCGATGGACTTTCGCGAGGACGTCGTGCTCATGGGCCATGACGGACCCGGCCATATCAAGGTCGCCGAAGGCAGGACCAAGATCCGCCCGCTCATGGTGTATCACGGCAAGGTCGGATCCGGCGTCAGCGTCGAGATGTCCGTCAGGCATGGGCCGGTGACCCTTCTGTCGGTGATCGAGCGTGAGGGGCGGATCGTTCTGCTCTGCGCCCAGGGAGAGTCCGTGCCCGGACCGATCCTGGAAATCGGCAATACCAACAGCCGCTACAAATTCGAGATCGGCGCTCGCCGCTTCGTCGAGAGCTGGAACGCCGAAGGGCCGGCGCATCACTGTGCCGTCGGCGTCGGACATATCGCCGGAAAAATCGAAAAACTCGGTAAGCTTCTGGATCTCGAGGTGATCCAGATCTGCTGAACATGCATGGGCCGCGGGCTGACGCCCCGGTCAAAAACAACAGGTGAGGAGGACCTGACATGCCTATAGGAAATTCGACATATCCCGCCCGCGGACGCCGCATCGCCGGCCTGCTCGTTGCGGCCGTTCTGGCGCTGGGAGGCCAGACGGCCGGTGCTGCCGAGATCCATCTGGACGCCCCGGCGCCGACACCGCCTGCGGAAGTGGCAAAGTTCGAGCCGATCCAACCCGGCAGCGCCAAGGGACTGACACTTGGCTTTACCCAGCTCATCCTCGGCGTTCCCTTCACGGATGCACTGCAGCGCGGCATGGAGAAGGCCTCCGAAACTGCCGGCTTCAAGCTGGTGACCTGCGATTCCAAGATGGATGCCGCCACCGCCCTCTCCTGCGTCCGCCAGTTCAAGACGCAGAATGTCGATGGCCTCATCACATTCCAGGCAGACGCTGCGGCCGCCGCCAACATCTGCGCCGAAGGCCCCAAAGTTCCCGTCATCGCAATCGATATCGAACAGAAGCCGTGCGAAACCGCCTTTGTCGGCGCGGCCAATTCCTATGCCGGTGAAATCGTCGGCCATGAACTCGGCATGTATTTCGCCAAGAACTTCAATTGCGAATACGATGCCTTCGTATCGCTGGAATCGACGGCCGTGGGCGTCGTCAACGACCAGCGGATGGGCGGCATCCGCAAGGCCTTCGAGGCCATTTGCGGGCCGGTGCAGAACCTGCGCATCATCGATACGGGCGCCGGCGGCCAGGCCGATGCAGCGCAACGCCAGTACACCGACACGCTGACCGCTCTGCCCGGCGCCACTAAGATCATCACCGTCGGCATCAACGAAGACGTCATCACCGCAGCGCTGGCCGCTGCGCGCACGCAGGGACGGAACCAGGATCTCTATCTGGGCGTCCAGAATTTCGACCCCGACAATTGCCAGATCTGGACCGCGCCGCATTTCATCGCGACGGCCGCCTATTTCCCGGAGCGTTACGCCGATCTGATCGTCCCCAACCTGGTCAAGGCCATCAAGGGCGGGAAGATCCACAGCCAGATCCTGGTTCCGCATGAGCTGATTACCCCGGCAAATGTCGCCAAGATCTACCCGGAGTATGCCTGCAAATGACGACGGACTTCCTTGCCGTACGCGACATCCGGAAATCGTTCGGCCCGGTCGAGGTTCTGCATGGCGTGGACCTCGATCTCGCAGCCGGAACGATCACCGCCCTTCTCGGAGAGAATGGCGCCGGCAAGTCTACCTTCGTGCGCATCCTGGCCGGTGACCACCGGCCGGATGACGGGACGATTTCCGTGGACGGCAAGCTTGCATCCTTCCACGGTGTCGGCGATGCGCGGGAAGCCGGTATCAGGCTGATCGCCCAGGAAATCGCCGACGCCCCCACCCTGACGGTTGCCGAGAACATCGTCCTTGGCGCCTGGCCGACAAAGGGCGGCCTTCTTGATCGGCGGCTCATGCAGCGGATGGCACAGGAGGCGCTTGATCTGCTTGGCGCCGAACTGCCGCTGATGGAGAAAGTCGCAAATCTTCGTCTCGGCGAGCGGCAGATCATCGAGATTGCCCGCGCAACGATCGGCGCGTCGAAGTGCATCATCTTTGACGAGGCCACCGCCGCCCTGTCGGACGCCGAGGCGCGCAAGCTGTTTCAACTGATCCGTCGCCTGGCCGAACGCGGAACTGCCGTTCTCTACATCACTCACCGGCTCGACGAAGTTTTTGCCTTGGCGGATCGGGTCTGCGTGCTGCGTGACGGCCGCGTCTCACTGGACCGGCCGACCCGGGAGGTTTCCCAGGAACAGGTGATCGAGGCAATGGTCGGGCGCGCGGTCGCTCATACGCGCCATTCGTTTGCTGCTCCATCTTCCGCCGCAGAGCCGGTTCTCGAGGCCAAGCGCCTCGGATCGGATGCTTTCGCGGATATCTCCTTTGCGCTGCGGCCCGGCGAGATCCTCGGCATGTATGGCAAGGTCGGTTCCGGCGTCCCGGAGCTCGCGGCCTCGCTCGTCGGTGCCCGGACGTTCGATGGAGGTGAACTCCTCGTCGACGGCAAGTCCGTCCGTTTCCACCATCCGGCCGAGGCGATAGCCGCGTCGATCGGGCATCTGCCGGCAGACCGGGCGAGCGAAGGGCTGTTGCGCACGATGACGCTCGCGGAGAACCTGTCCGCACCAAGCTGGCCAAGGCTGGCCCGCTCCGGCCTCCTGAGCGGCGAGCGGCTGCGGTCCGCCTATTCCCGCTGGCATCGCAAGCTGCGCGTGAAGGCGGATGCCACCGGCAGCCAGATCATCACCGAACTGTCCGGCGGCAACCAGCAGAAGGTCCTGCTCGGCCGCTGGCTCGAGGCAAACTCCAAGATCCTGGTGCTGACGGAACCGACGCGTGGTGTCGATGTCGGCGCCCGCCAGGAGATTTATCGCATCCTCGCCGATCTGGCAGCCAAAGGTCATGCCATCATCATCGCCACCTCCGACTACGAGGATATCAATGCCGTCGCCAGCCGCGCGCTCGTGCTGGTCCGCGGGCGGCTGGTTGCGGAAATCCCGCACGATCGCACTTCAACCGAAACTCTGACCGAAGCCGCGGGAGGCGGTGTCCATGCATGACAAGCTTCAATCCGAGGCCATGACTGCCATGGCGGATATCGACGCGACTGGCGGTAAAACCGGCTTCTGGCGCAAGACGCCGGAGTCGGCGGCGCTCCTCGCCTTCCTGCTCGTCGAGATCATCTTTTTCTCCTTGAGTTCGCCCTACTTCCTGACCTGGGGCAACTGGGTCAACGTCATCACGGCCTTATCGATAACAGGCGTGCTTGCGGCCGGCGGAACCATGCTTTTGATCGCCGGCCAGTTCGACCTGTCGGTCGGCAGCGGTGTCGCCTTCGTAGCCCTCGTCATGGCGCTGACCGTCAACAGTATCGGCATCGTTCCGGCAAGTGCCCTCGCATTGCTCGTCGGCATGGGGATCGGCGTAATCAACGGCTTTCTGGTGACGAAGATCGGTGTCAACGCGCTGATCACCACGCTTGGCACACTGGCGATCTTCCGCGGCCTGACCCAATCGATCGGCGGCGGCAAGAATATGCTGATCTCCAACTTCGACTGGGCGATCTGGCGCCCCTTCCTCAACATTCCGCTGTCCGCGTTGGTCTTCGTTCTCGTCGCCATCGTCGTCGGCGTCGTCCTCAAACGCACGGTCTTCGGCCGGTCGATCTATGCGATCGGCGCCAATGAGAATGCCGCGCGCCTGGTTGGGATCAAGACGAAGCGCGTGGTCTTTTTGAGCTTCCTGCTGTCGGGCGCGTTCATCGGGCTCGGCGGGCTGATGAGCGCCTCGCAGCTCGGTTCGACATCGGGCACGACCGGTATCGGCCTCGAGCTCGCCGTCGTCACCGCCGTCATTCTCGGCGGCACGTCTCTGAAGGGCGGCACGGGTACGATGTTCGGCACGGTGATCGGGCTGCTGATCGTCGGCGTGCTGAACAATGGGCTGACGCTGATGAACATCAACTCTTCCTGGCAGCAGGCCGCCACCGGCTTCCTGCTCATCCTCGCGGTCTCCTTCGACCAGTTGCGGCAGCGACTTGTCGGCAGGCGCTGAGAACCGGATATGACGAAACAAGCAACCTTCAGGCTGCTCGACAATGTCGATGTGGTGATGCGCGACGGCGTGAAACTCAAGACCGATCTCTGGCTTCCGGCGGCGGACGGCGCCAGGCCGGTGCTTCTGCAGCGAACCCCCTATCGCAAGGAAGCGCCGTTCGGATCGCAATATATTTCCGCTTTGGAGTTTCAGGCGGCGCTGCGCCGAGGTTATGCGATCGCAATTCAGGATACCCGCGGCCGCTATCAATCGGACGGCGAGTTCACGCCCTTCGAATTCGAGGGGCGTGACGGCGCCGATACGATCGAGTGGCTGAGGCGCCAGCCGTTCTGCAATGGGAAGATCGGGATGTTCGGCGCGTCTTATGTCGGCGCCACGCAGGTGCTCGCGCTGTCGGAAAATCCCGCAGGTCTGAAAGCGATCGCGCCGCAGCTGACGACGGCGCGTCACGGCGAAACATGGATGTATCGTGGCGGCGCGCTGGAACTCGCCTTCCTGCTGCTATGGGTGATCGAGGCGCTGGGCGCCGATCATATCCTGCATCGGATGGCGATGATGCCGACTGACGTGCGGGAGCGCTCGCAGGCGTTTCTAGAGCTCTTGCAGCGGGATCCCTTTTCGGCTTTCGCCCGGCTGCCAATCTTGAATGAAGCGATCGCCGAGCTTGCGCCTTATGTCCGCGACTGGTTCGATCCCGAGGTGATCAGCGGCAAGTTCGCGTCAGATCGACCGGATTGGATCGAGACGAACGAAACCGCAATGCTGGTCGTCGCCGGATGGAACGATATCTTTCTCGAGGGTTCGATCGAACTCTTCGAGAAGGCAAAATCGCGTTGGATGGGACGGCGCGAGATACCCGACCGGCTCATCGTCGGCCCGTGGTCCCATGGCAATCCAAGCGACTGGCAGGGCGAGGAATGGCTGGGTTACGGCGCATCGAGCATCGACCTCCCGGAGGAGAACCTCGCCTTCTTCGACAGCATTTTTCAGGATCGCCAACCGACCTCGCCAATGGTGCGCTATTTCCGTTCGGGGTCGAACAGCTGGCACGCAGCGCCGGATTGGCCGCTGCCGGATACGGTCGCCGTGCCGCATTTCCTCGATTGCGGCCGAGCCACGCTCGGCTCGGCACCCGGCGCGAAAGCGAGCGCCAGCTATGTCTCCGATCCGACGAGACCGGTGCCGACCGTCGGCGGCGCGACTTTCCTTCCCGGCCTTCTTCTCGGGAGAAATTCGGGGCCGCTCGATCAGTCGACGATCGAGTCGCGAGACGACGTGCTGGTCTTCACCGGCCAGCCCCTTCGTGATGATCTCGAGGTGACAGGTTTGGTAACGGCCTGCCTCTGGGTCACCTCATCGGCTCCGACCTGCGATTGGACAGCAAAGCTTTGCGACGTGGCTCCCGATGATCGGAGCCTCGCCGTCGTCGATGGCATCGTCAGATGGAGCCGCGGCGGCGAAACAGGGGATGATCCCGCCGAAGTCATCATCCGGCTCGGACATACCAGTCGCCTGTTCAAGAAAGGGCATCGGCTGCGGCTTCAGATCGCCTCTTCGAACTTTCCCCGTTTCGACCGCAATCCGCAGTCGGAAGTCGCTTCCACTCTCGCGAAGGCCTCGGATTTCGCTCTGGCCAGGCAGCAGATCTTCTCCGGCGCGGCCTATCCCAGCCGCCTCATCCTGCCCGTGGTGACCACTGCCTATCCTGCTGCCAACTCACTCGCCGCGGTGACGGGGGAACTTGGCTCCACGGAGTCTGACGATAACTGATAGCCACGAGCATTCGCGGCAACGTCTCAGCTACTTCCCGTCAAGCCATTCCTGCAGCTCCGCCTCGGCCCGTTCGAGGGCGCTGTAGTTCAGGAGTTTGCGCAGGAAGGCGATGGTGACGGCGCGGGCGCGGAGGTTGAAGCGGCCGTCCTCGTGCTCGTCGCCGGCGGTCTGGTAGACGTCGAGCTTGTCGTAGAGCTGCTGCAGGCGGTTCTGCACGCTGCGCAGCGACAGGCCCCGGCGTTTGGCGATGGCGCGGTCTGTCAGGCCGAGGGCGATGTCGACGAGGATCTCGTATTCGGAATCGGTAAAGCCGTTCGTCTGGCCGAGGCTCTTCTGCTGAAGGCCCCGCACCTCGCGGTCGATGACGCATTGGCTCTCGATGAAGATCGAGCGCAGCGCAAGCTTCAGCCGCTCGTCGGAAGCGGATTTCAGCACATAGCCATAGGCCGCGCCATCCGGCACGATGCGCGAGACGCCGCGCACATAAGCCTCGTCCGAATAATTCGACCAGAACAGGATGCGCGTCTCCGGCCGCTCCTTCCAGATCGTGCGCGCCGCCTCGATGCCGTTGCGGCTCGCCATCTGCAGATCCATGACGATATGCGCGGACTTGTGGTCGCGGGCGAGCCTCTCGCCGGCGGTTCCGTTCTCCGCCTCGATCACCGTATCGCATTCCGGCAGAGCGGCGTTGACCGCCTCATGCAGATAGGACCGGTGCAGCGGGTCGTCCTCGACGATCAGAACCTTCATCGCGCTTTCTCCTCAGTCTGGCTCGCCCGCGGGGCGGTTCGGCGCAAGCGGCAGCACGACGCGCACCGCGGTTCCGCGATTATTGTGGCCGGGTCCGGTCGTGAAGCGCGCCGAGATCAGCCGCGCCCTGGTCTTCATATTGTCGATGCCGCCGCCGATCCGTCCCCGCGTCTTGGCAAGCCCGGTCCCGTCGTCGGAGATTTCGATCGACAGCTGCTCGTCGTCGGCTTCGAGCCGCACCATGATCGCCAGCGGGGCGGCATGGCGCACGGCATTGTTGATCGCCTCTTGCGCGATGCGGAACAAGGCAACGCTGACGGTCGGCTCCAGCCTTTCCAGCGCGCCGTTCGTCTCGTCGGCTAGGCCCCATTCGATGCCGGCCCCGGTGTCGCGGGTCGATCGGTCGAGATGGTGCTCGATTGCCTGGGCAAGACCGAAGAGCTGGAGCACGGAAGGTTTTGCCTGCTCGATGATCTGCCGCAGATCCTGCATGCAATGCTGCAGGGACCGCGAAACGGGTTCGAGCGCCTCGGGCGTCACTTCGCCGTTGCGCGACAGCCGGTCGATCCGGCGGGCAAGCCGCGTCAGATCGGCGAGCGTCTGGTCGTGAAGGTCCATGCCGATGCGCTGCCGCTCCTGCTCCAGGGCTTCGGTGAGTTTCAGCGCGCCTTGGCGCAATCCCTCTTCGCGGGCGCGCGCCTCCGCCTCGACGATCGCCGAACGCTGCGCCTGCTCGGCCGCCTGCAGCGCGAAGAAATAGGGCGTCAGAAGATCGGCGATGATGCGGGCGCGCTCGACGTCCTCCATCGTATAGACGCCGGCCCGGTGAGACGAACAGGAAAGGGCCGCGATAATCGTGCCCTGCACCTTCATCGGCACATGCAGGCGGCTCCTGAGCGATTGTTCGACGATCGGCCGCTTGAAGGCGCCCTCGAAATGAAAGCGCGGATCTTTCATCGCGTCGTCGGAGAGCAGGAAGTCGACTTCCCCCCGCAGGAGCGAGCGGATGGGGCTGTTGACGACAGGCGCTCCGGCAATTTCGCCCCAGGCGGTTTCGATGCCCGTCTCATAGGCCGTGTGATAGTTGCCGCCCTCCAGCAGCACGCAGACATCGAGATGATCGTGCGGGATGATGTGGGCGACCTCGGCCGCGACGGAACGGATCGCCGAACGGAAGTCGAGCTGGCCGGCAAGCAGCCGGGAAATGCCGAGATAATGGTCGAACAGGGCTGCCGGTGCGAGATGCAGCATTGTCAGTTCCTCCCCGTCGCGACAGGCTCCTCAACCCGCCGTGATCGTTTCCCAGTAAGCGCCCGCGAATGGGCCGCCGTCTTGCGTAAACCCGCAGCTTGTTGCGCAAAACCCGCAAACGACTTGCCGCCTTGCCCCTGTACAGGCCGGCTGATCTCCCGCATCCTGCCCTTACTGAGAGGAGGAAGCTCAGTGCAAGAACAATTTTCACTTCGGCCCGCTTGAACCGGCAGGAGTGAAGCGATCGGCCGACCGGCGCGATCATGAGGGAGGAAGACATGACAATCCGTAAGATGCTTCTGGCATCGGCCGCTATTGCTTGCGCCGCCATGCCCGTATCCGCCTTTGCCGACACGTCGGCCAAAAAGATCGCCCTTTCCAACAACTATGCCGGAAACTCCTGGCGCCAGGCCATGCTGACCAGCTGGGGCAAGGTGACGGGCGAAGCCGTCAAATCAGGCGTCGTTGCCGCAGCCGACCCTTTTACCACCGCCGAAAACCAGGCGACGGAGCAGGCGGCGCAGATCCAGAACATGATCCTGCAGGGCTATGACGCGATCGTGCTGAACGCCGCCTCGCCGACGGCGCTGAACGGCGCCGTCAAGGAAGCCTGCGACGCCGGCATCACCGTCGTTTCCTTCGACGGCATCGTGACCGAACCCTGCGCCTGGCGCATCGCCGTCAACTTCAAGGAGATGGGCCGCAGCGAAGTCGAGTACCTGTCGAAGAAGCTGCCGCAGGGCGGCAATCTGCTCGAGATTCGCGGCCTTGCCGGCGTCTTCGTCGACGACGAGATCTCGGCCGGCATTCACGAGGGCGTCAAGCAGTTCCCGCAGTTCAAGGTCGTCGGCTCGGTCCACGGAGACTGGGCCCAGGACGTGGCGCAGAAGGCGGTTGCCGGCATCCTGCCGAGCCTGCCCGAGATCGTCGGCGTGGTAACGCAGGGCGGTGACGGTTACGGCGCCGCGCAGGCGATCGCCGCGACCGACCGCAAGATGCCGACCATCATCATGGGCAACCGAGAAGACGAGCTGAAATGGTGGAAGGAGCAGAAGGACGCCAATGGGTATGAGACCATGTCCGTCTCCATCGCACCCGGCGTCTCCACCCTCGCCTTCTGGGTCGCCCAGCAGATCCTCGACGGCAAGCAGGTCAAGAAGGACCTCGTCGTGCCCTTCCTGCGCATCGATCAGGACAATCTCGAAACGAACCTCGCCAATACCCAGGCCGGCGGCGTTGCCAATGTGGAATACACGCAGGCAGACGCGATCAAGGTCATCGAGTCGGCAAAATAATCTCCCGGCGATTGCCGCGCGGCCGCGAATGGCCGCGCGGCATTCCTTGCGAGCAGATGTGGCAGGCAGCATGGATGACGTATTGAAGGCTGTAATCGCCGTCGACGGCGCCAAGGTGAGCTTCGGCGCGGTCAGGGCGCTTGACGGCGTTACGCTCCGCGTCATGCCGGGCGAATGCGTCGGGCTCGTCGGACACAATGGAGCCGGCAAATCGACGATCGTCAGCGTGATCAATGGCGGGCTGACGCCCCATGAAGGAAGTGTGGCGAGCGATGGCGAGCGGCTGGAGCGATACGGCATCAACGCCGCGCGCGGCCGCGGCGTGCGCTGCGTCTTCCAGGAGCTTTCGCTCTGCCCCAACCTCTCGATCATCGAGAATACGCGCATCATGCACCGCGATCTCGGCGGCTTCGGCTGGCGCAGGCGTGCAGCAAGAGTGATCGAAAAGAGCCTCGATACCGTCTTTCCCGGCCACGGCATCGACAGCGGCCGGGCCGTCGGAGACCTTTCGATCGCCGAGCGGCAGATGGTCGAGATCGCAATGGCCTTTTCCGACGCCGGCATTGCGCCGCGGCTGGTGATCCTCGACGAGCCGACCTCCTCGCTCGATGCAAGCCTTGCCCGCCAGATGCTCGACCATGTCCGCCGCTTCGTCGCAGCCGGCGGCTCCGTCATCTTCATTTCGCATATTCTGCACGAGGTCCTCGAAACCTCCGACCGCATCATCGTCATGAAGGACGGCCGTGTCGTGGCCGAACGTCCGGCGCATGGCTTCGATCATCATGGTTTGGTGGAAGCCATGGGCACCGTTGCGAAGGAGGAGACGGGCAAGCGCCCGGCGCGCGAACAGTCCTCGGCCCCGCTCGTTCTCTCCCACCAGACGGAGGGCCGCCCTTTTTCGGCCCGCAAGGGCGAGATCATCGGATTGGCGGGCCTTGCCGGCCACGGACAGACGGAGCTGTTGCTCGCCCTGCATGCCGCCCAGTCCAGCAACTGGCTGCCGGAGCGCGATCCGCTCGTCACCTTCGTCGCCGGCGACCGCCGCCTCAACGGCGTCTTCGAACTCTGGAGCATCCTGCGCAACTTTTCCATCGCCTCGCTTGGCGACCTATCGCGGCGCGGCCTCATTCTCGCCGGCGAAGAGGAGACGAAGGGCGCCGACTGGAAGCGGCGGATCGAAATCCGCACGCCCGACATGGAAAACCGCATATTGTCGCTTTCCGGCGGCAACCAGCAGAAGGTGCTCTTTGCCCGCGCGCTTGCAACACGCGCGCCCGTCGTCCTGATGGATGATCCGATGCGCGGCGTCGATGTCGGGACCAAGCAGGAGGTCTACGCGATCATCCGCGACGAAGCTTCGCGCGGCCGCACCTTCATCTGGTATTCGACTGAAATGGACGAGGTGCGCCTCTGCGACCGCGTTTACGTGTTTCGCGAAGGCCGCATTACGGCCGAACTCGCCGGCGATGCCGTCAGCGAGACGAACATCATCGCCGCCTCCTTCGAAGGGGTCGCAGCATGACGTTCCGGCTCTCGTCCGACGCCATGCGTCTTGCCATTCCGGCGCTGTCGCTGACGCTGCTGCTCGCCGCCGTCTTCTGGCTGCAGCCGCGCGCCATGAGCTATGTCGGGCTCAACCTGCTTTTCAACCTGGCTGTGCCGATCGCGCTTGCGACGATCGCCCAGATGCTCGTCATGGCGGTCAACGATCTCGATCTCTCCATGGGCACCTTCGTCAGCTTCGTCGCCTGCGTCAGCGCCACCTTTCTGCGCGATAATCCTGCCATGGGCCTGCTGATCCTTACGGGCGCGATCGCAGCCTATGCGGGCCTCGGCGTCGTCATCCATCTGCGCAATCTGCCCTCCATCGTGGTGACGCTCGGCATGAGCTTCGTCTGGGGCGGCCTAGCCGTTCTGCTGCTGCCGGCCCCGGGCGGGCAGGCGCCGGACTGGGTGCGCTCTCTGATGACCGTCAAGCCGCCGCTGGCGCCGATGGCGATCGTCGCCAGCATCGTCATCGCCGCCGTCGCCCATCTTCTCGTCATGCGTTCCTCGCTCGGCGTGCTGATCCGCGGCATCGGCGGCAACCAGCGCTCCGTCGAGCGCGCCGGCTGGTCGATCGTCGCGGCGCGCGCCGCAGCCTACGGTCTCGCCGGCTTCTTCGCGGTGCTTGCCGGTATCGCCCTCGTCGGCCTGACGACCTCGGCGGACGCCAATATCGCGCTGCGCTACACGCTGCTCTCGATCGCCGGCGTGATCCTTGGCGGCGGCGAGTTCATCGGCGGCCGCGTCTCTCCGGTCGGCGCCGTGATCGGCGCGCTGACGCTGACGCTCGCCGGCTCCTTCCTGTCCTTCCTGCGCATCTCCCCCGACTGGCAGATCGGGGCTCAGGGCGCGATCCTGATCATCGTGCTGGCGCTGCGCCTGATGCTGAACCGCCTGGAGAAGCGGGAGAAACGCCGATGACCCATGCCCTTCGTCTGTTCGGTAAACCCTGGATCTGGTCATGGCTTGCCGCCTTCGTCGTCTGGTTTCTGACGATCATGGTGACGCTCGGCGCCAGCACGCTCGGCCTGTCGCAGGCAGCACTCACCTTCGCGGCCTTCTCGGTCATCGTCGGCATCGGCCAGATGTTCGTCATCACGCTCGGCCCGGGCAATATCGATCTCTCCGTTCCCGCCACCATGACGCTCGCCGCCACAGTGGCGCTGAAGCTGATGAATGTCGAAAACGGCTTGATCCTGCCGGGGCTTCTGGTCGCCATCCTCATCGGCCTCGTCGTCGGCCTCTGCAACTATGCGCTCATCAAGGCGCTGCGCATTCCGCCGATCATCGCCACGCTTTCGGTGAGCTTCATCGTGCAGTCCGCGGCGATCTGGACCAACCGCGGCCTGCGTATCAAACCCCCGAGCATACTCGCGGAATTCACCACCTCGAACACGCTCGGCGTGCCGAATGTGGCGATCGTCGCGCTCTTGGTCTCGCTCATCGCCTGGTTCCTGCTGGAGAAGACGATCTACGGGCGCTGGATCTCGGCGATCGGCCAGAGCATGCCGGCCGCGCGCATGGCCGGGATCCCTGTCGACGGCACGCGCTTCGTCACCTACCTCTTCTGCGCCGTTCTCGCCTCCGTCGCGGGCTACCTGCTCGCCTGCTTTTCGGGCGGCGCGGCGCTCAACATGGGTTCGGAATATCTGCTGACTTCGATCGCCGTCGTCGTGATCGGCGGCACGGCGGTTGCCGGCGGCGATTCCAACGTGCCGGGCATCTGGGGCGCATCGCTCTTCATGTTCCTCGTCGTCTCCATGCTCAACACCTACGGGCTCGGCGCGGGCATCCGCCTTATCATGACCGGCCTCATCATCATCAGCGTCATCATGCTCGCCGGCGGCCGCCGGGCGGGCATGCGATAAACGGGAAGACCGAAATGGCCGAGGCCAGCATCTATGAAATCCACGACCCGCGCTTCCGGCAGTTGATCGTGACGAGCGCCGGCCTCGACGAACTCCATTCCGGCTGCCGCTGGGCGGAGGGCCCGGTCTGGTTCAACGATGCCAACCAGCTTCTGTGGAGCGACATTCCCAACCAGCGCATGCTGCGATGGGCGCCGGAGAGCGGCGTCTCCGTCTACCGGCAGCCCTCCAACTTCACCAACGGCCATACGCGAGACCGGCAAGGCCGGCTCATTTCCTGCGAACATGGCGGGCGGCGCGTCACGCGGACCGAGGTGGATGGCTCGATCACCGTGCTCGCCGACCATTTCAACGGCGCGCGGCTGAATTCGCCGAACGACGTGGTGGTGAAATCGGACGGCACGATCTGGTTCACCGATCCGACCTACGGCATCATGTCGAATTATGAAGGCTATCAGGCCGAGCCCGAGCAGGCGACCCGCAACGTCTATCGGCTCGATCCGGCGACCGGCGAGCTTACAGCCGTCGTCACGGATTTCATCCAGCCGAACGGGCTCGCCTTCTCGCCTGACGAGGCGATCCTCTACATTGCGGATTCGGCGGCCAGCCACGACGAAAGCCTGCCGCGTCACATCCGCGCCTTCGACGTCGTCGACGGCAGAAGGCTCGCGAACGGCCGTGTCTTCTGCCACATCGACAACGGCATTCCAGACGGCATCCGGACCGACGTCAATGGCAACCTCTGGTCCAGTGCCGGCGATGGCGTCCATTGCTTCGATCGAACGGGAAAGCTGATCGGCAAGATCCGCGTGCCGCAGACCGTCGCAAACCTCACCTTCGGCGGCCCCGGACGCAACCGCCTGTTCATCGCCGCGACACGCTCGCTCTATTCGGTATACGTCGCCACGACAGGCGCGCAAATACCCTGAGCCGGCGACAGCCGCATAAGGGACGGTCATCACGAACGATCCGGCGGCTCGGACGGGAACAAACTCCGAGCCTGCACGCTATCCCCACGTCCAAACGTGGGAGATGAAAAATGGCGTCCATGACACTCGAAGACCTCGCGTCGCAGCTGAAGAAGATCGACTTCTGCATGCTGACGACGAAGGCAGGATCCGGCCGTATCTCAAGTCGGCCGATGAGCAATAACGGCGACGTCGAGTACGATGGCGACTCCTGGTTCTTCTCCTACGAGGAAACCCGGAAGATTGCCGAGATCGAAAGCAACAAGGACGTATCGCTGACGTTCACGGCTCCGCCCAGCCTGCTTGGCAAGCCAGGCATCTTCATTGCGATCGAAGGCGTTGCATCGCTGGTGCGCGACAAAGCCGCCTTCGAAGAGCACTGGGTCGCCAATCTCGAGCGCTGGTTCCCTGAGGGGACCGACACGCCTGGTTTCGTGCTGATCAAGGTGTCGGCGTCCTCTATCCAATACTGGGACGGCGAAGTCACCCTCGCCGGTTCCAGCGCGCGGTCTTGAATCAAGAACGCAGCAAGGCGTCGATTTCGGACCGGGAAGGCATGGCGGGCGCGGTGCCCGGCCGTGTCACGGCAATTGCCGCCGTCGCGCAGCCGAAGCGGATGGCCTCGATCGGCGCACGTCCTTCGGAAATCGCCGTTGCGAAACCGCCGAGGAAAGCGTCCCCGGCTCCCGTCGTGTCGACGACATTGCCCGCGGATAAGGCCGGTACGAGCTCGCTCTGCCCGCCCGTGTGATAAAATGCGCCGCGTGCGCCGAGCGTAATGATCACCGCTCTCGCTCCGCGATCGACCAGCGTTTTGGCCGCCGCCCGTGCCTGTTCATCCGTTTCGATCGCATGTCCCACCAATTGGGCTGCCTCGACCTCGTTGGGAACGATGAAATCACACAAGCCATAGACGCTGTCCGGAATGGCCCGAGCAGGCGCGGGATTGAAGATCGTCGTGACCCCTGCCCTTTTCGCCATGGACAAGCCATGGATCGCCGCCTCCAGCGGCTGTTCGAGCTGCGTCATGAAAATGGCGGCGCGTTCGACCTCCGCCCGGTTCGCATCGATATCTTCGATGCCGATAAGGCCCGCAGCACCCGGAGCAACGATGATGGCGTTGTCGCCGCTCACTTCGTCGACGAAGATGAAGGCCGCGCCTGACGAAACGCCGTCCATCTTCATCACCCTGGCTTCGACGCCGGCCGCCGCATAGGCGGCAAGCGCCATCTCCCCGAACGGGTCGTTGCCGACCCGCGAAATGAAGCTCACCTTGCCGCCGGCCTTTGCCGCGGCAACCGCCTGGTTGGAGCCCTTGCCGCCCGGCCCCAGCGTGAAACCCGATCCCAGCAGCGTCTCGCCGATATGCGGCAGGCGCTTTGCCTTATAGGCGGTGTCGGCGGCAAAAATGCCGAGAATGACGATTCCGCTTTTCGCACTCATCTCAGAGCGTCCTCCGCCGGAATGACGCCCTTGGTCAGAAGGAAGCAGCCATAGAACCGCAGCTCGCCCGTGGCGATGACGCAATAAGCCTTCTTGGCGATATCGTAGAACGCCATGCGCTCGACGGGATACATGGGCGACGGCTTGCCTTCGGCGCGGTCGACGATGGCCTGCACTTCCTGCTGGATCGGCGGAATTTCATCCGGCTTGCCGATCACCTCCATGCGGCC
The DNA here is from genome assembly GCF_002211305.1 of Rhizobium sp. R634. Lineage (GTDB taxonomy): Bacteria > Pseudomonadota > Alphaproteobacteria > Rhizobiales > Rhizobiaceae > Rhizobium. The sequence continues at coordinate 73,207 of NZ_LOKW01000004.1, forward strand.
CGCCGAAGGCTGGATCGGCGTGTCCAGCGGAAAGACGGACAGGATCGCGTCGATCGCCTGCGGTGCCGGAATGTTTTCCATGGTCAGGAGCCTGCCCAGACGCGTCTGACGGGCGATCGAATCCGATGGAAAATTCATGTCGGAGACGACGAGATAGTCTCCGTGTCCCATATTGCTGAGCGCTTGAAGAATGTCGCCGTTGAGTTCGGCCCTGATTCCCTTGAGCATTGATCCTTCCATCCCTTTCTGGCGGCCGCAGTGCCGGCCTTGCTTCAATTCCTGTGCCTTGGAGTATCCGGCTTGGGTTGCGGACATGGGCCGCTCGAACCACGCACGATCAGCGATCCGTCCACCATCTCGTCATCCGTGCTCGATGGCTCCTCGAGGAGAAGGCCGACCGCGCGCCGCGCCAGCATGTCGGCCGGCTGGCGTATTGTCGTCAGCCGCGGGACGACGAGATTGGCGAGCGAAATGTCGTCGAAACCCGTGACCGACAGCTTTCGCGGCACGTCGATCTTGAGATCGCGGGCCGTGCGCAGCGCCCCGATGGCCTGCTGGTCGCTCGCCGCCGCAATCGCCGTCGGCCGATCCTGTGGCGAGCGCGAAAGCAGGTCGCGGGCAATTCTCTCGCCGGATTCGTAATCGAATTTGCCGTAGGCGATTTCCAGTTCGACCGGCTCGCCTTTTTTGCCGAGCCGGCCGATACGACGGACGAAGCCTTCCTTGCGCATGCGCCCGGCCTCGGTGTCGGGCGGCCCGGCAATGTAGGCGATGTGACGATGGCCCAGCTCATAGAGATGGTCCGCAATCAGCGCGGCCGCCTGCGTATGGTTGGTCGACACCAGCGGAAAGGCGCCGAAGCGCCGGTCCAGCGATATGATCGGAACCGTTGTCTCCAGAGGAAGCCCCGGACCATCGCTCGAAGCCACCACGATGACGCCGCGCACCGACCGGTCGAGAAACGCCAGGACGTGGCTCTCCTCCGCCCCGCGATCGTCATGCGAGCTCGCCAGCATAAGGCTGTGCCCACGTTCGAGCGCCGCGCGCTCGACGCTTGCGGCAAGCTGCGAGAAGAACGGATTGGTGATGTCGGGAACGATGAGGCCGATCACATCGGTTCTGCTGGTGCGTAGCGCTCTTGCGGTCACGTTCGGCCGGTAACCGAGCGCGGAAATGGCCTCGTTGACCTTTTCGCGCAGCGCGGGTTTGACCGCGGCTTCGCCCGACAAAACGCGCGAAACCGTGCCCACGGATACACCGGCATATTCGGCGACATCCTTGACTGTGGGCATCCTTGGCATGTTCGAGCGTCCCGCGGCTATTTTACCGCTCCTGCCGTCATTCCCGCGATGATGTGCTTTTCCAGCACGACGCCGACGATAACAAGCGGAAGGATGCCGGCGGTGGAAAGGGCGGCCATCGACCACCAGTTGATGCCCTGGCTGCCAGTTTGGCTGGCGATCATCACCGGCAGCGTATTGGTGTTGGTCGAAGTCAGCAGCGCGGCGAAGAAATATTCGTTCCAGCAGAGGATCAGCGCCAGCAGGAACGCGGCAACCATGCCCGGCAGAACGAGCGGCACGATGATGCGGGCAAACGCCCCCCAGACCGACAACCCGTCGACCAGCGCAGCCTCCTCGAGCTCCACCGGCACAGTGGCGAACTGATCGCGCATGATCCAGACGACGATCGGCAGGACCATCAGCGTGTAGACGGCGATCATGCCCACATAGGTGTCCAGCAGCGCCAGCTCCTTGTAGAGAACCAGGAACGGCAGGGCGAGAACGACCGGCGGCATGATCAGCTGCGACAGGAAGAAGAATGAAATGTCCGAATTGCGCATATGGCCGAATTTATAGGAAAAGCGGCTGAGGCCATAGGCCGCGAGCGATCCGAGCACGACCGCAAGGGCGGATGCCGTGACCGAGATGATGACGCTGTTCCAGAGCCTGCGCATGAATTCGTCGCGCACCGTCGATATCTGGAAGGCCGTATCCGGGGATAGCCCGAGCGAGCGCCAGCCGAGCCAGCTGGGCGCAAAGTTGAACCAGGGGATCAGATTGCCGCGCATGACATCCGAGGCTGTCTTGAACGAGGTCGACACCGTCCAGAACAGCGGGAAGATGCAGACGAACGCCCAGATGACGAGCAGGCCGTAAACGACGAAACGCATGGCCCACCAGCGAATGCGTTGGCCGCGACCGTATTTTTCGAAATCGATTCGAACCATCAGAGCCTCCCCGTCATCCGCTTCACGATACGGTCGGAAATCTTCATCAGCCCGGTCATGCCGACGACGATAATTACCAGATAGACGAGCGCGAGCAGGGTTCCATAGCCGACATTCGAACGGTCGCGGTATTCGCGATAGATGAAGCTGGTGACGGAATCGGTCGCTCCGCCGGGACCGCCCGATGTCACCGTGATGATGATGTCGGCGAGCTTCAACTTGAAGATGATGCGGATCATCACCGCCGTCACCGACACCGGCAGCATCAGCGGGAAAATGACCTGCCAGAAGCGCTGCCACTTGGTGGCGCCGTCGACTTCGGCCGCCTCAAGCACCTCCCTGGGCAGGGCCTGCAGTCCGGCGAGCAGCATGATCATCATGAAGGGGATGAAGGTCCAGGCGTCCATGATCATGATCGAAAGCCGCGCCGTCAGCGGATCGCCGAAGAAGGAGGGATTTTCCCAGCCGAGCCAGCGGGCGAAGCGCGCGACCGGGCCGAAACGGGTCTCCATCATCGACTTGCCGACCATCCAGCTCACCGCGACCGGCGACAGCATCAAGGGCAACAGAAAGGTTACCCGCCAGAATTTGCGCGCAAGGATTTCCTGGTTGAGGAGCAGCGCCAGGCCGAAGGCGATCGCATATTCGATCGCGATCGCCAGGCAATAGAGGATCATGTTGAAGAGGGCGTTGGCATAGAAAGGATCGGCGATCATCCGGCGGACATTGTCGAGCCCGTTGAAGCGCCGGCCGGCCGAGGAGGCGAGGTTCCAATCGGAAAAGCCGATCCAGAGCGCAAAGAGCAGCGGAAACACCACCATCGACACGACGAAAAGCGCGGCCGGCAGGACAAAGAGCGCCTTCTTGCCGGCCTCGCCGTAAATGACGACGCGGGTGACGCACAGAACCGCAGCCCAGAAAAAATAGGCATAGAGAACCGGCCGCCAGTTCGCGAAACCCCAACCGGTCCAGCCCAGTTCATAAGCACCCTGCAATGCGAACGACGCTATGAACCACAGGGCGCTCAGCCACAGAGCCGCGCGGCCCCAGAAGCGGCGGCCCGCGGAAATAGAGCCGGCTTCGACTGTGTGAAGCAGGTCGCCTTCGACTGTCGACATGATATTCCTCGCCCGGACAGAATGGGCGCTGGCGAAATCGCTTCCGCCAGCGCGTTTTGGTCAACCGGTCAGAGCCCGAGGCTCGCCCGGTAAAGTTTCAGCTGGCTGTCGCGGCCGATCTGGTCGGTGATCTTCTCCCAGGCGGCCGCAATCGCATCCGCGGTCTCCTGCGCCGATTTGTACTGCCCGGCAAAGCCCTTTGCCAGCTCGTCCTCAGCCACGGAGTAATACTGGAAGATGCCCGGGATACGCGGTTCGATCGCAGCATTCGGGTGGTTGTAGCTGTCGGCGTTCGAACCCAGATAATCCTCGATATAGGCACGGTCGTAACCTGCCTTTTCCCATTCGTCATAGTTGAAGTTGGACTGACGGTAGGGCTGGAAGCCGGAGGGATAGGCCGAGGTCCAGAGCGACAGATCCTTGCCGCCGAGATGGGCGGCGGCGGACCAGGCCGCCTTGCGTTTCTTCTCGTCGCCGGAGACCTGCTTGGTGACGTAGATGCCCCAGCCGAGATAGGCCATGTTGGGCGCTTCGTTGTACTTGTCTTCCCATTGCCCGGTCTTGCGGTTGTAGACGCGGTCGGAGCCACGGTTGATGCCGAAGCCGACCACATCGCCAACGACCGACGTGTCCGAGGTGCGCGCGCCGGAGCCGACGTCGCCCCACCACATCAGCATTGCGCCGGTGCCGGCCAGGAACTGCGAGAAGGCGGTCGTGCCGGGGTCGGCGTTGATCTGGTCGGCCGGATAGGCCTTGGCCGCGATCAGATCGAGCACGTCCTGGATCGCCTGGACCCATGCGGGGTTGTTGACCAGCGGCTTCATGTTTTCGGGATCGAACAGCCAGGCCGGGTCGCCCGGATATTTGGCATAGGCGGTCGCACGGTTCTCGATGAAATAGAAGCCGAAACCGCCCCAGCCCTTCAGCGGATCGAGATAACCATAGGCCGGCTGGCCGGTCAGCGGATCGGTCTTGCCGATCAGCGCCTTGGACGCCGCGTTGACCTCCTGCCAGGTCTTCGGCGGCTCGGCCATGCCGCTGATAGAGCCCTCGCCGAAGTAGTCCTTGCGGTAGGCGAAGGTGTGGCAGTCGCCGTCGATCGTGACGCGATAGGTCTTGCCATCCCAGGTGCCGACCGGCGGCTTGAGGTAGCTTACCAGGTCGTCGGCTTCGATCTGCTTTGCCGCCCAGTCCGGCATCTCGTCGAGAAGCCCGCGTCCAGCGGTGTCGCCTTCGAAGGGTGCGCCCATTTCCAGAATGTCGAAATCAACTGTGCCGGTTGCGATCGACTGCTGGAGGCGGGCGTTGTAGTCGGCCTGGGCGAGGTCGATCCAGTTGATCTTGGCGCCGGTATAGGCCTCCCACGGCTTCAGGAAGCCACGGAACAGGAAGTTGTGGAGGTTCTGGTTGTTGAGCCCCATGAAGGTCAGCTCGACACCGGCAAATTCGCCCTCCTTGACATTGGCCTTGGTCGGGCCGAGGCAGAGTTCGCCGACCTTCTGCCAGTCTGCATCCGTCGGCGAGCCCTTGCCGACGCCTGGGATCTGGAGGATCTGGGCGCGCAGATCATCGGCCGCGAATGCCGTGCCGGGAATGCCGCCCATTGCGCCGGACAGGCCGAGCAGAGCCGCGGCACTCGCCGTTCCGCGCAGGACGTCGCGGCGACTGGCCTGACGGCGCATCAATGCATCGTATATTTCGACTTTCATGTCTTCCTCCTCCACGTTTCGTTGCGCTACCGCCGGCCGACCCGGCCTGGCCCAGTCCCATTTAGGACTGGCCTGGGGCAGAACTATCTGGTAAGCAGAAAATGAAACGTTTCATATTCTGCTTGAAACCGCTCCTCCCGGTCTCGCCGCGGAGGATCAGACGGCTCGCTGAAAAAGTCAACAAGAAATGAAACGTTTCACGGAGGAGGTTTGACACGTGTTTCCAATCAGGCGCCGAGGGGCATCTGCCCGGCAGATGATTTGGAATACGCGGCAAGGCATGCACAACCCTGACGCGGTTCAGGGGCCGGAAAGCAAGTGGGAGGCACATGGCTGAGGTCAATATTTCAGGGGCGCGCAAGGCCTATGGCGCCATGGATGTTCTGCATGGCGTCAATATCGAAATTCGCGACGGCGAGTTCGTGGTGCTCGTCGGTCCGTCCGGTTGCGGCAAGTCGACCTTGTTGCGCATGGTCGCGGGGCTCGAAGGCATCACTGCCGGCAGCATTTCGATCGGCGGAAAGGTCGTCAACAATCTGCCGCCGAAGGACCGCGACATCGCGATGGTCTTCCAGAGCTATGCGCTCTATCCGCACAAGACCGTCGCCGAAAACATGGTCTTTGCGCTGCGCCTGCAGAAGCAGCCGGCCGACGTGATCAAGCAGCGACTGCAGGCGGCGGCCGAAACACTCGACCTCGTGCCCTATCTCGACCGATATCCGCGTCAGCTTTCGGGCGGCCAGCGTCAGCGCGTCGCGATGGGACGGGCCATCGTCCGGTCGCCGCAGGTGTTCCTGTTCGACGAGCCTCTCTCGAACCTCGATGCCAAGCTGCGCGTGCAGATGCGCAAGGAGATCAAGGAGCTGCACCAGCGGCTGAGAACCACGACCATCTATGTCACCCATGACCAGGTCGAAGCGATGACCATGGCCGACAAGATCGTGGTGATGCAGGGCGGCAAGGTCGAACAGATCGGCACGCCTCTGGAACTCTACGACCGCCCCGGCAATACCTTCGTCGCGACCTTCATCGGCTCGCCGTCGATGAATCTGCTGAAAGGCCGCTACAAGGCCGATGGCGCGATCTTCGTCACTGAGTCCGGCGACGAGATTGCGCTCGGCTTCACGCCGGAAGCCGCGGACGGACAGGCCGTGCTGCTGGGCGTGCGGCCCGAACATTTGTCGCTCGCCGACGCGGGTCTGAAAGCGACGGTCGCCGTCACCGAACCCACCGGCCACGAAACGATGGTGTTCCTGCGCTATGGCCCTGGCGAGCTTGTCGCGGTGTTTACGGAACGCCACGATTTTGATCCGGGTCGGGCCGTCACGATAGCCCCACGGCCGGAGAAGCTTCATCTCTTCGATGCGGCATCCGGCAAGACGTTGCGATCGCAGACGCCTCGCCCCTAGAACAGGATGATTTTAGGCCCGGTTGACCTAAAAATCTGAATCCTGTTCTAAATTAAAGAGTTAGAGCATGATGTCGTCCGAAAACCGCTCACACTTTTCGGCATCATGCTCCAGGCGGCGTGGGAACGAAAGCCGATCGATTTGGTTAGCCCTGGAAAAGCGGCTCCGTGAGAGCTGCAAGATCGCGCATCCAGGGAGCATGCTGTGAATGTTATCAGCTTTAATAGAAGTCGGAACGGTCATGACGATCCAGACGCGGCTTTCGTGACGACCGGCATCGACGGCCGCCAGCTTTACAGGTTTGCCCTGCAATACGAGATGGATGGCAAGACTTGGGCGACCGACATTTGGGCCTATTCGTCCGAGGATGCCGAAAAACGCGTCGCCGCCATGCGCGGATCGCTGACACTGTGCGGACAGCTCTACGCCGAAGTGGAAGCCGACGCTCCTCATCATACTTAGGCGCATTGCGGCGAGGGGTTGATGCCGCATGAACTGCCACGCCGGCGACAGGCGAATTACACGAAGCAGAATTGTCTGCTCTTACGAGCCTTTGATGAGGCCATAGAAGACGATCGTTCCGTAGAGTACGAATGCGACGACGGCAACGGTGCCGACCAGCATCAGCGCTATTCTGCCGGCATTGAGCCTGGTCCTTTTCCCCTCGGGGGACGACGATGGCCGCTGAATGGGGTCCTTTTCCGAATTCTCGCTCATCGTACCTGCTCCGTTGCCGGCGCCGGTGCTTTTTCATCAGGCTCGCCGGGATGGGTAATCAACATGAAAGCCAGGGCGAGAAGACAGGCAATGAGGAAAATCGTGATGACGAATATCAACATTCGTCGCGGCGGCTTCGAATTGTCGTGCCGCACTCCCGAGGCCACCGTCCTGTCTTTTCTGCTGTCGCTCACGGTGCGCCCCTCTGGGGAAGATCGGTCTGTTCGTCAAGTTCGTCCTTGAGATCGTCAAGGCGATCGCGCGACAGTGAACTCTTGATGCGTTGCGCTTCCTCATCCGTAACTTCAACCATTCTGCCGCTGTCGTCAGGAATACCGGGGCCGCTTTCGGCAATCGTCTCGTCCCTCGGCCTGTCGTTCATGCCGGTCGATATCTTCGCTTGCCTGTCCATCACATTCTCCAATTCAAATCGTAAGTCTGCGGACGCGGAATTGCGTCTCGTTGTCCGAACGAAGCGGCGGTAGCGAAGTTCCGATCCGGATTGACAGGTTTTGCCTCAAACCGAAGCTGTCCGGGAACATCAAGCCTCTCCACGTGTTGCTGTGCGTATCAACACAGGGACCGACGATGACCGCGAAAAATGCTGGCAAGGGTGACGACGATGACATGCTGATGAAAGTGAAGGCGGTTCCGCAACTGATCGATCCAGACGCAGAGCCGTTCGTGACCGAAGTGGTTCGCGAGCTTGCCGACTCCCACATCCCTTTCCTCGTTGCCGGCACCTATGCCGTCTGCGCCTATACGGGCATCTCGCGGCAGACCAAGGACTTCGACATTTTTTGCAAGGCGGGCGACTACGCACGCATCCTCGGACATTTCAAATCAAAGGGTTACGCCGTCGAAGTGGAAGACGAGCGCTGGCTTGGAAAGGTCTTGAAAGGCAATCATTTCTTCGACGTGATCTTTGCTTCTTCCAACGGGACCATGCCTGTCGGCGAGGACTGGTTCGAGGACGCGCGCAAGGTCGAAATGTGCAGCCATACAGTGAGGATCGTGAGCCCGACCGAACTGATTTGGTCGAAATGCTTCGTCCAGCTGCGGCACCGCTACGACGGCGCCGATATCGCCCATGTCATCCTCAAGGCGCATGATCAGATCGACTGGCGCAAGCTGCTCGCCTATCTCGAAGTTCATTGGGAAGTCCTCCTGATCCATCTCCTCAATTTCAGATGGATCTACCCGACCGAGCGCGACAAGATCCCGCAATGGCTGCTGGAGGAGCTTCTGGACCGGATCAAGGCGCAGCAGGAGCTGCCGCTTCCGCAGATGAAGATATGCCGCGGCCGGATGTATTCGCGCGTCGATTTCGAAATCGATGTGAAGGAATGGGGCTTTGCCGATGTCGGCGGCGAAGGTGAGCTACGAGGAGATTAGGAGAAGCGTAATGGACGATCAGCGAAAAAGCGTGCGAATCGCGGCGGTGGCCGACCTTCACGTGACGGAGGACGGCGCAAAATCCTACAAGGATCTTTTCGCCGAAATTTCTTCAGTGGCCGACGTTCTTGTCATCGCCGGCGATCTGACCGATCTCGGCAAGCCGAAGGAAGCCGAACTGCTCGCAAGCGACCTGCGCCATTGCACCGTGCCGACGGTCGCGGTCCTCGGCAATCACGATCACGAAAGCGGGCATGTCGACGAAGTCTGCAAGATCCTCACGGATGTCGGGGTCAAGCTGCTGAATGGCCAGGCGGCCGAGGTCGCCGGCGTCGGCTTCGTCGGAGTCAAGGGTTTTGCCGGCGGCTTCGGCCGCCATATGCTGGGTTCGTTCGGTGAGGCGGCGATCAAGGCGATGGTTGCCGAAAGCGTCGAGGAATCGATGCGGCTCGAAAATGCGATGCGGCAGGTCCGCGCCGACCGCTCGCTCGTCGTACTGCACTACGCACCGATCGCCGAAACCGTGGCAGGCGAACCTCTGGAGATCTATCCGTTTCTCGGCTCTTCACGGTTGGCTGAAACCATCGACCGTTTTCGGGTGGATGCGGTAGTGCACGGCCACGCCCATCGCGGCTCCTATGAGGGTCGCACGCCAGGCGGCGCGCCCGTCTATAATGTGGCTGCGCATATCGAAAAACCGACCGGCAAACCCTATGCGCTGATCGAACTCTGAATGATCCTGCCTCGTTACTTGTTGGTGCGGCCGCGATGTCGCGGATCGACGCCGCCCTGGGGTGTCGTATCGTTGGCGGTATCGCCTTCGACCGTATTGTCGGCTTGAAGAGCTTCGTCATCTGGCGGCGAGACGATGCCGCGCGAGCGACCGATGCCTGGATCGTCGGTGTTGTCCTTATCAGTCGGCTTCGTGGATTTGGCATGTTTGGGCGAGGTCATGGCGCCCTCCTTCTCATGATGTGCGTTGCTGTCGTTGCCCGGCTTGCTCAGGAAGGAACTTGCCGCACCACCCTTGGTTCCCCTGATCCACGCAGCGTTTGAACCTCCCCAAGCCGAAAGCTTCATTGACGGGAACATTTCGCAAAAGTTGAGGTTGGAGCGCCATCGAAGGATCGGCCGAGGAGAAACACCGTGAGAGCTCTCACATGGCACGGCAAACATGATATCCGCTGCGACAGCGTTCCCGATCCCAAAATCGAAGAGGGACGCGACGCCATTATCAGGGTCACCGCCTGCGCGATCTGCGGATCGGATCTGCATCTCTACGACGGCGTCATGCCTGATATGCACAGCGGCGACGTCATGGGCCATGAGACCATGGGCGAGGTGGTGGAAGTCGGCAAGGACAATACAAAGCTCAAGGTCGGCGATCGTGTCGTGGTGCCCTTCACCATTTCCTGCGGGGAATGTTTCTTCTGCAAGCGCGGCTTCTATTCCGGCTGCGAACGATCCAATCCCGACCGATCGAAGGTGACGAAACTCTGGGGAAATTCGCCGGCCGGCCTTTTCGGCTACTCGCATCTGCTGGGCGGCTATGCCGGCGGACAGGCGGAATATCTGCGCGTGCCCTATGCCGATGTTGGGCCGGTCAAAGTGCCGGAAGGGCTTTCCGACGAGCAGGTACTGTTTCTCTCCGATATTTTCCCGACCGGCTACATGGCCGCAGACTTCTGCAATATCCAGCCTGGCGATACGATCGCGATCTGGGGCTGCGGTCCGGTCGGCCAGATGGCGATACGCTCGGCCTTCCTGCTCGGCGCCGAGCGGGTGATCGCCATCGACACCGTGCCCGAGCGATTGGCGCTGGCGCAAGCGGCCGGAGCCGTCACCCTCGATTTCCTGGACAAGGACATCTACGACGAAATCATGGCGTTGACCAATGGCCGCGGTGCGGATGCTTGCATCGACGCCGTGGGAACAGAGGCCGAGGCGGCCGCCAGTTGGGATTCCCGCCTCGACCGCATCAAGGTCGCATTGTTCATGGGCACCGACCGGCCGCATGTGCTGCGCCAGGCCATCCACTGCTGTCGCAACTTCGGCACGGTCTCGATCGTCGGTGTCTATGGCGGTTTTCTCGACAAGATCCCGATGGGGTCCGCAATTAATCGCGGCCTGACGTTCAAAATGGCGCAGACACCGGTCCAGCATTACCTGCCGATCCTCATGGACCGGATCCAGAAGGGCGAAATCGACCCTTCCTTCGTCATCACGCACCGCGGCACGCTGGAAGATGGTCCCGAGCTCTACAAGACCTTCCGGGATAAGCAGGACGGATGCGTCAAGGTCGTTCTGAAACCTTAAAGGAGAAACATCATGGCTGATCATGAATCAGATAAAGGCCTTGCCGTCGTCACCGGCGCATCGACCGGCATCGGCTATGAACTGGCAAAATGCGCGGCGCAAGATGGCTATGATCTCATCATTGTCGCCGACGAAGAGCGCATCAACCAGGCCGCAGCACATCTCAGGGAGTTCGGCACATCGGTCGATGCCGTCGAAGCCGATCTTTCGACGCTTGAAGGCGTCGACCGGCTCGTCGAGCGTATTGCCGCCGGCGGCCGCTCGGTCGATCTCCTGATGGCCAATGCCGGACGCGGCCTAGGCAAGGGCTTCCTCGACCAGAATTTCACCGAAGCACGCAAGGTCGTCGACACCAACATCACCGGAACGATCTATCTGATCCATAAAGTCGGCAACCAGATGCGCAGCCGCGGCGAAGGCCGCATCCTGCTGACGGGCTCGATCGCGGGTTTCATGCCCGGCTCTTACCAAGCCATCTATAACGGCACCAAGGCCTTCATCAACAGCTTTTCCTTTGCGTTGCGGGAGGAGCTGAAGGACTCCGGCGTCACGGTCAGCTGCCTCATGCCGGGAGCGACAGAGACCGAGTTTTTCCGGCGCGCCGACCTTCTGGATACGTCGATCGGCCAAGCGAAGAAGGATGATGCCGGCGAAGTTGCGCGGATCGGCTACGACGCGATGATGGATGGTGAGGGCGACGTCGTCAGCGGCTGGAAGAACAAGCTGCAAGCGGCCGTCGCCAATGTCACGCCGGCGAGCGTGCTGGCCCATCAGCACGCCAATATGACAAAGCCGGGTTCAGGCGCCAAATAGCGGAGCCGGCGGCGGTGAGCCGCCGAACGTTCAGCCACGCTCAACGAATTTGTTGAAGCGGCTCGTCTTTCCGTCCTTGGTCTTGTCTTGGTACAGAAAGGCGAGCTTGCTTTCGTCGAAGATCTTGAAGAATTCCTCCCAGCCGATCTCGTCGAATTCCTCTTCCTTTTCGCCGAAATCGATGCGCAGGACACCGCCTTTGCCGCCGGCTCGGATGACCGCCGGCCTGCCCTTCCTTTCCTCCGCCCATGCACGGATCGCCTTATGGTCCGTTGTCGTCTCGGAACTGCTCATCGAAGCCTCCATTCATTTCGGTTCTATTTGCCGCAGTCAAAGAAGCGGCTGTCTCTGCTTCCAGTCGCGATAGGGCGCGAGCACCTGGCCGGGAAATCGCCGTTCGATTTCGCTCTCGGTCAAAGCGATCCGTGGAAGAATCTCGGCCGCTTCGTCCGGGGCGGCCTCGCTTGCTTTTTCCAGCTCGCTCATGGTCACGAACAACTCGTCCTCGGTCATCGCCTCCAGACGCGAGGCAAGATCTTCGACCGGTTCGGTGATGAGTGGATTTTCGGACATTGGCGCCTCTTCGCTCATGCCTGTCCAACTTCGCTCTTCAGACTAAGTTCCGTAACCGAGCGGAGCAAAACCGCTCGCCCAAGGAACTCTCCGGACGACCTGGTGTTTTGCCTTCTTATGACTCCCGAAATTACAATCGACGACGGAGCCGATCCATGGATATGACGCGCACCCGAGATCGCATGGTAGAGCAACAGCTGACGCGGCGCGGTATCTGCGACCAAAGCGTCGTCAGGGCGATGCGCGCGGTACCGCGCGAAAGGTTCGTCGATCCGGGCTATGAGGAATTCGCCTATGAGGATGCGCCACTCTCGATCGGCGACGGCCAAACCATTTCACAGCCGTTCATCGTCGCCCTGATGCTCGAAAAGGCAGATCTCGACGCCGGAGACAAGGTGCTCGAGGTCGGAACCGGCTCCGGTTATGCTTCGGCCCTCATCAGCCGGATCGCCAAGCACGTCTATTCCGTCGAGCGCCATGAGAGGCTGGCGTTTCAAGCCAAGGAGCGGTTCGAGAGGCTCGGATACAGCAACATCGATGTTCGTGTCGGCGACGGCAGCAAGGGCTGGGCGAAAGCCGCTCCGTTCGATACCATTATCGTATCCGCCGGTGCACCCGAGGTGCCGCTTGCCTTGAAGGAGCAGCTGGACCTAGGAGGACGGCTTATCATTCCCGTCGGCCGCGGCGACGCGCAGCGGCTGAAGCGGATCACGCGTATCGGGGCCGAAGCCTTCGAGGAAGACGATCTCGGCGGCGTATTCTTCGTTCCCCTGATCGGCGATGACGCCTGGACCGCAGCCCATCCGATGTATACGGCGACGGCCCCGTCATCGCGCCCGGAAGAGCTCCCTCACCGGCTCATCGCAGACGCGGCGGAAGAGTTCTCATCCCTTGATGACCAGAACTTTGCCGCTCTTTTCGATCGGTTTGCCGAAAGCCGCATCGTTCTGCTCGGCGAATCCACCCACGGCACGGCCGAATTTTACGAGGCCCGCGCCGCCATCAGCCGCCACCTCATCGAGCATCACGGGTTCAATCTGATCGCGGTCGAAGCAGACTGGCCTGATGCCGCCGCGATCGATCGATGGACCAAAGGACAAGCACTAAAAGGCAGCCCGCCCTTCGGCCGTTTTCCCGAGTGGATGTGGCGGAACATGGAGTTTTCAAAATTCGCCAATTGGATGAAAGAGGAGAACCAACGGCGCGCGGCTTTGCAAAAGGATCCGATACGGTTCTACGGGCTGGATCTCTACAACATGTCGGGCTCGATCCGCTCCGTGCTCGACTATCTCGAAAGCGTCAGTCCGGAAACCGCAGCCGTCGCCAGGGAACGCTACGGCTGCCTCAGCCCCTGGCAGAGCAATCCGGCGACTTACGGCAGAGCCGTCCTCACCGACGCTTATCGATCATGCGAGGATGCGGTGCTGAAACAGTGCACGGAACTCCTCGCCCAGTCGCTAGATGACGAGGCCTCCGATGGCGACGATTTTCTGAATGCCGCTCAGTCGGCACGCTTGCTCGCCGCGGCCGAACGATATTACCGCGTCATGTATTATGGCGGTTCGCAAGCCTGGAATCTCCGCGACACCTATATGGCCGATACGATCGAACACCTGCTCGACTTTCACGGATCGGCGGCGAGGATCATCGTGTGGGCTCACAATTCGCATATCGGCGACGCCCGCTACACCGACATGGCGGCCGCCCGCGACGAACTGAACCTCGGCCAGCTCTGTCGGCAGCGCTTTGATGGAATGACCAGTCTCATAGGATTGGGAACGCATTCCGGCGAAGTGATCGCCGCGAGCGACTGGGATGGAAAAGCCGAGAAAAAACAAGTCAATCCGTCGCTGCCGCAAAGCTGCGAGCGCCTATGTCACGATTCCGGAAAGCCGCGATTTCTCCTCGATCTCAAAGCCAATGAGGAGCTGCACGCAAACCTCGTCGAGCAGCGGCTTCAACGCTTCATCGGCGTTATCTACCGGCCGGAAACGGAACGGTTGAGCCATTACATGCCGACATCGCTCTCCCGGCAATATGACGCCTTCCTCTGGTTCGATGAGACCCGTGCGCTTTCGCCGCTGGCGCCGCGCGAGCCCGGCATTGGTGATCAGGAGACTTTTGCGTTCGGCTTCTGACCGTTCCCACAACCGTCAGGTAGTGCGGGAACTTTTAGGCTCAACGCCAGTTCTATGCGCAACGCGTAAGGGAGTGCGCATGGGAAAAATTCGTGAGCCCGCACTGCCGGAGGGCCTGGTCGATACCACCGATTTCCAGAAAAGATTCTGGGCAGTTCAACGCATTTCCTGGATCATCTTCACGCTCCTCCTGGTCGCCTGCCTATTGGGTTTGCTTGGGCGGGGAGGTGCGTTTTCACGCCAAACCCTCGTATTGCCGGAGGGTTCGGTAGATTTCCCGGCCATTTCGCGGTGGAATGCTCCCGAGCACATGATCTTGAACTTTGGGCCGTCATCCGAAGACAGGGTCTTCACGGTCGACGCGGAATTTCTTCAAACATTTTCGATAGAGGGGATCGATCCGCCTCAAAAGACGACCTTCGCCCGAAATGGCCGGATAGGCTACGTATTCCCCGCCGACCCGGCAGGACCAGCGCAGATCGTGTTCCGCCTGCAGACGGAGCTTGCCGGTCCACGACGCGCCACCGTCGGGATCGGTGCTGATACCCGCACCCAATCGACTTTCATCTTTCCGTGAGGGCGCCACCGTGGATGCCGTATTACGCGGACTGACGATCTATTTCACGCTGCTTGTGATCATCCGCCTGTCGGGAAGACGGACGCTCGCTCAGATGACACCCTTCGATCTCGTCATCGTGCTGGTGATCTCCGAAACCACGCAGCAGGCGATGCTCGGAGACGACTTTTCGATCACCAACTCCGTCATCCTGATCCTGACGCTGTTCACGACTGACATCGGGCTGTCTTACGTGAAGAGATGGTGGCCGCGCGCTGGCCACGTCATTGATGGCGTGCCGACTGTACTCGTGACGGATGGCGTCTATGACGAGCGTGCCCTCAAGGGAGCCAGGCTGCAAAAGGAAGACGTCATGGAGGCGGCTCGGAGCCAGGAAGGCATCGAGAGCGTTACGGAAATCAAATTTGCGATTCTCGAAGTCAGCGGCGCCATCAGCATCATCAAAAAGCAAAAATCCGACTGACGATCGATATTCTATCGTGACGCCCAATCGGGACATCGAAACAAGATCACGGGAACTCTCGTCTTTCTCGAAAGTTCGGCAGACCATCAACCGAGGAGATCCCGATGAAACGCCTTGTTATTGCTTCGCTCGCCGTCTCTCTTGCCGTTCCCGCTTTTGCGCAATCCGCCGCCGAAAAGACGGGCGTCAATTCCTTGATGGGCGTCCCGCCGAAAACGGAGGATTTCGTCCAGGAAGCAGCCGCCAGCGATATGTTCGAAATCGCCTCCAGCAAACTCGCTGCCGAGCGCGGCGACGATGCGACGAAGGCCTTTGCGCAGCAGATGGTCGCCGATCATCAGAAGACCAGCGACGAACTCAAGGCACTGGTGTCGAGCGGCAAGGTCAAGGCAACCCTTCCGAGCGCCATGACATCGGAGCAGCAGAGCATGCTCGACAAGCTGAACGGCCTGCAGGGAGACGATTTCAACAAGCAATATCACTCTGATCAGGAAGCCGCTCACGAGGACGCAGTCGATCTCTTCAAGCGATATGGCGACGAAGGGGACAATCCCGAGCTGAAGGCCTGGGCCGCAGCCACACGTCCCGCCCTGGAGCATCATCTCCAGATGGCCGAGGAACTCAACAAATAAGCCTCAGAAGCGTGAGGCGTTACCCCCGCGACCGGCTCAAAATGACAGGTCGAGCACCCTGCCCTCGAACAGGCGATCGCGAGACCCTTCGAGATGCGCTTTCATTAACCGTTGCGCATCGTCGGCGCGACCGTCGGCGATCGCCTTGTAGATGGCGTTGTGCTCCTCATAGACCTGTTCCAGCCCCTGGCGTGGGCCGAGCAGGGAGAGGCCGTGGAGATGCATGCCGACGGCGATATGGGCCTTCAGCGCATCAATCGACGCGGTGTAATAATGATTGTTGGCCGCTTCCGTCACGGCGCGATGGAAGGTGAAATCGGCGTCTGCGCGGTGAAGCTGGTGGCTTGTCGCCTCGCGCAGATCCGCCAGCGCGCTGGCGATCTTCTGGATCGCCTGCTCATTGCGCCGCTTGGCGGCGAAATAGGCGGCGGCCGGCTCTATCGTCAGGCGGAATTCGTAGCAGCGCTGAATATCGGCAATGGTCTTGACGGGCGAATAGGCAAGCTGCGTCGTCGGCGAGCCATGGGCGCTGACGAAGGTGCCGGCGCCTTGCCGGGCATAGACCATGCCCTGATCACGCAGCCGCGCCAGCGCATCCCGGACGATCGGCCGGGAAACGCCCAGCATCGAGGCCAGCTCGTGTTCGCCGGGAAGGCGTGAATCCGGCGGATAGTTTCCGCCGCGAATGCGCTCGAGCAGCTGGTCGAAGACACGATCGACCAGCTTGACGGCCTTGCCGCGTTCGGGCTTGCCCGGCGGGCCGGCTTCCGCGTTCAAAGATTCGCCATTCGCTTCAACCACGTCATTCTCCCCGACGGTATCCTACTAGGCCGCCTGATTCCGAAGAACCAGTCTTAGCAAACTATCGGGCGTGCCGAAGCCCCCCGACTTGACGGCGCACCGAAAATGCCGCCCGTCAGCGGCCGTGACATCGAACCAGGGAATACCGGCTTCGATCTCGCCCTTCGGCACCAGCACGCTGACCCCAAGTGCACGGAAAACGGCAAGGGCGGTATCGCCGCCGCCGACCATCAGCATATCCGCCCTCGTATCACCGATGACAGTCCTGACGCCTGCCGCAAAGCGGCTGGCGACGAGCCCGGCATCGGCCGCCATGTCGCCGGTGCAGCGCAGCAACACGGGCAGCGCCAGGCCCTCTCCGCATTCGATCTTACCCATCGGCGCGTCCACCACCATGCGCAGGGAACCCGAGGCTTCGAGCCGGTTCATCTGGACTTCGGTAATCGGATCGCGCGAGCCGAAGGCAAACAGGGTGCGCGGCGTCGCAGCAAACTCCGTCGCCGGCCGGCCTGCCTCGCCGAGCCAGCGGGCGAGCGCCGCGCCGAGGCCGCGCGCACCGACCGCGAGCGTCTTTCGCCAGTCATGACCTTCAGCGATCTGGTCGAGGTCGCTATCGTCCTCGGCATCGGCAACGACGACATTTTCCGCGCCTCTGTCCTCGAACAACTTGGCGATCGGCAGCGGCTTGTTGACGCCGCGTCCGACGACACAGCCCCGGTAAGTCAGGCGCTCCTGATCGGGAATGGCGGGCGCCACGAGAATATTCTGCAGGCCGAACACATCCGCCAGCACCAGGCTTTCGGCCGCGACATTGCCCTTCAGCCGGGAGTCGATCTTCTTCATGATGATGCCGGGCTTCACGTCGCGAAACATCCTGGCCGCCGATCGGACCCTGTCGGCGGCTTCACGCTCGCCAAGGGCGCGAGAGGCGGTATTGACGACGACGACATCGCACCCGGTGGCAACCGCATCCTGCGCCGCCTCGATATCGACGGCGACCGCGACCGAAAGGCCGGCCGCGACGAAGGGCGTGCCGGTGTCGAGCGCGCCCGTCAGATCGTCGGCAATGATCGCGGCCTTCAGCGTCATGCGATCTCTTCCGTATTGACGGCGTGGCAGGCGACGAGATGACCGGGCTTGGCTTCCTTCCAGACGGGTATGACCTTGCTGCAGACATCCATGGCGATCGGGCAGCGCGTGTGGAAACGGCAGCCGGAGGGCGGGTTCAGCGGGCTCGGTACGTCGCCCTGCAGGATCTGGCGCTGACGGGTGCGTTCATGTTCCGGATCGGTCTCGGGAACGGCCGACAGCAGCGCCCTGGTATAGGGGTGCAGCGGATTGTCGAAAAGCTCCTCGCGGGTCGCAAGCTCGGCGAGCCGCCCGAGATACATGACGCCGACGCGGGTGCTGATATGGCGCACCACCGCAAGATCATGGGCGATGAAGAGATAGGTCAGGCCATATTTCTCCTGCAGATCGAGCAGCAGGTTGATGATCTGCGCCTGGATCGACACGTCAAGCGCCGAGATCGCCTCGTCGCAGACGATGAATTTCGGCTGGCAGGCGAGCGCGCGGGCGATGACGACGCGCTGGCGCTGGCCGCCGGAAAGCTCGTGCGGGTAACGCTGGGCGAAGCGTGTGGGCAGGCCGACATCGGTCAGCAGCGCCGCCACCTTCTCCTTGAGCTCCGCCTTGGTGCAAAGCTTGTGAAAGAGGATCGGCTCGCCGATCGCCTCGCCCACGGTCATGCGCGGATTGAGCGTCGAATAGGGATCCTGGAAGACGATCTGAAGGTCGCGGCGGAAGGGCCGCATCTGCTTCTCGTCGAGTGTGGCGAGGTCCTGTCCCTTGTAGACGACCCTGCCGCTGGTTGCCTTATAGAGGTTGAGGATGGTGAAACCGGTCGTCGATTTGCCGCAGCCGGATTCGCCGACGAGGCTCAGCGTCTCGCCCTCCATGATGTCGAGATCGACATTGTCGAGCGCATAGACGGTCGCCGAGCGTTCGCCGAAGGCGCCGAGCTTGACGTGGAAATGCTTGACCAGGTTTTCGACCTTGAGCAGCGGTTGAGCGCCCATCACGCGGCCTCCTGCATTCTCTGGACGACGAAACAGGCGGCGCGGTGATTGCTGCTGCCGCTCAAGGGTTCGAGCCGCGGCACCTTCTCGTGACAGATGGCTTCGGCGAGCGGGCAGCGCGGTGCAAAGGGGCAGCCCTTCGGCCGGCGGCCGGGTTCCGGCGGCGTGCCGCCGATCGAGGAGAGCCGGCTTGCCGGCGGATCTGACAGTTTCGGGATCGAGGAGAGCAGGCCGCGCGTATAGGGATGACTCGGCCGCGCATAGAGCTCGTCGACCGGCGCATCCTCGACGACCGTGCCGGCATAAAGCACGGCGACGCGGTCGACGAGGCCGGCGATCAGCGCCAGATCATGGGTGATCCAGACGACCGACATGCCGAGCTTGGCGCGCAGATCCTTCACCAGATCGACGATTTGGGCCTGGATGGTGACATCGAGCGCCGTCGTCGGCTCGTCGGCGATCAGGAGCTTTGGATTGCAGGCAAGGCCGATCGCGATCATCACGCGCTGGCGCATGCCGCCGGAGAGCTCGTGCGGAAAGGCTTGCAGCCGCTCTTCGGGGCCAGGAATGCCGACCAGGCGCAAAAGCTCGACGGCGCGGGCGCGGGCCTCCGCCTTTTTCATTTTGCGATGATAGATCAGCGGCTCGCAGATCTGGTCGCCGACGCGCATGACGGGGTTGAGCGAGGTCATCGGGTCCTGGAAGACGAAGCCGATATCGCCGCCGCGCACCTTGCGCAGCTCGCCATTCGACATCGTCTGCAGGTCGCGGCCGTCGAAGCTCGCCGTTCCCTTGGCGACCTTGATCTTGTTCGGCAGGAGCCGCATCAGGCTCAGCATGGTGAGGCTCTTGCCGCAGCCGGATTCGCCGACGACGCCTAGCGTCTCGCCCTTGTCGACATGCAGATCGATGCCGTCGACGACGACGGCCGGGCCGTTGCGGCCGTCGATCTCGACGGTGAGGCCCCTGACATCGAGCAGGCGTTCTCTGTTTTGCGTGTCCATCATTTGCTGCCCCGCGGATTGAGCGCGTCGTTGAGGCCGTCGCCGAGGAAGCTGAAGGCAACCGAGGCAAGGCCGAGCACGGCCGCCGGAGCGGCGAGAAGATGCGGATAATGCTGCCAGACGCGAAGGCCGTCCGAGATCATGTTGCCCCAGCTCGGCGTCGGCGGGTTAACCCCGACCCCGAGGAAGCTGAAGGCGCTCTCCAGCACCATCGCCGTGCCGAGACCGGCGCTGACCGAGACGATCAGCGGCCCGAGTGCATTCGGCACGACATAGCGCTTGATGATCACCCAGTTCGAAAGCCCGAGCGCCTGGGCCGCGGTAATATAGGGCCGGCTGCGGATCGACAGAACCTGGGCGCGCACCAGGCGGGCATAGGGCGGCCAGGAGATCAGCGCCATCGACCCGAAAACGAGGATGAAATCCACCCAGATCGTCTGGCGGTAGAAGGGATTGAGGGTCTCGAGATAGCGCGCTTCCATCCATCGGGTGATCGGCGATTTCAGCGAGGCGTTGATGACGACGACGAGCAGCAGGTTGGGGACCGACATCGTGACGTCGGTCAGCCACATGATGGCGCGGTCGAAGGGATTGCCGAAGAAACCGGCCACCGCGCCGAGGGTGAGGCCGATCAGCACGGCGAAGAAGGTGACGATAACGGCGACGAGGAAGGCAGTGCGCGTGCCGAAGACGACGCGGCTGAAGACGTCGCGGCCGAGATCATCGGTTCCGAAGAGGTGGCTCATCGACGGCAGTGCGTTGCGGGCGTTGAGGTCCTGACTGAGATAATCATAGGGCGTGAGATACGGCCCGAAGATCGCGGTGAAGGCGAGGATCAGGACCACGACGAGGCCGAAGACGGCGAGCTTGTTGCGCCGCAGCCGATGCCAGGCGTCGCGCCACAGGCTGACCGGCGGCTCCTCGATGGTCTCGGTGGTGGAAAGAGGGATTGCGGACATGGTCAGCGGCTCCTTCTTGAATCGTTGGCGCGCGGATCGAGCAGCGGATAGAGCACGTCCACCAGCAGGTTCGACACCATCACCAGGAAGGATCCGATCAGTGTGATCGCCAGGATGACGGGATAATCGGAATTGATCAGCGCCTGCACCGTCAGGCGGCCGAGGCCCGGCAGGCCGAAGACGAGTTCGACGAAGATGGCTCCGTTGACGATGGTGATCATGATCAGGCCGAGCTGGGTCACTACGGGCGTCAGCACCGGCCGCAGGATATGGCGCAGCGCCACGACGATCTCCGGCACGCCCTTGGCGCGCGCGGTGCGGACGAAATCCTCCGACAGCACCTCGATGACGGCGGCGCGCGTCTGGCGCACGATCAGCGCGATCGGCTGGAAGGAGAGCACCAGCAGCGGCAACAGGATGCGGACATCGAAGATGCCGCCCCAGCCATAGGGCACGCTCGTGCTCGGCAAGAGGACGATGAGGCCGACCATCAGCAGCGGACCGGCGACATAGGCGGGGATCGCCCAGAGGAAGAGCGCCGAGCCCAGAATGACGTAGTCGAGGCGCGAATTCTGGTTCAGCGCCGCGATCATGCCGAGCGGGATCGCGACGACGGCCGTCAGGATGATGGAACAGAGGGCAAGCTGGAAGGAGACGGGTGCCGCGGCCGAAACCATCGCCCAGACGGCGCGGCCCGATGTCAGCGAATTGCCGAACTGGCCGTGCAGCAGGTTCCAGATGTAAAGGCCGAATTGCTCGATGAAGGGCTTGTTGAGACCGGCACTTTCGCGAATAGCCTCGATGCGTTGCGGATTGTAGGCGACGTCGCCGGGCGCGCGCAGGAAGATGAGCTTGATCGGATCGCCGGCGCCGTAGAAAGCCAGCGCGTAGACGGCCAGCATCACCACGAGAACGGACGGAATCCAGATGGCGAACCGGGTTAGCACGTAGCGCAGCAAGGCCACCTCCCACCTGTTGTACGATGCGTTCCCGCCCTTTGCTAAAGCCCGGCGGATCGCCTCTCTTCTTCTTGAAACTTGCGCGAAGGCTTTGCGGCCCTCGCGCGCTCATCGCCAGAAACGATAGTTCCGGATCAGCCGATGGAGATGTTCCAGGGCTCGGCGATCTGCCAGTCGAGGTTCTTCTCCATGCCCTTGACCTCCTTGGTGGCCCAGCGCGACATCGCCTGAGAATACCATGGAATGAAGGCCCAATCCTCGCGGAACGCCTTCTGGGCTTCCTGGGCGAGAGTGACGCGCTGCGGATCGTCCGCAGCCTTGGTCGCCGCTTCCGCAAGAGCGCTGTCGACCTTGTCGTTCTTGTATCCGCCGAGCTTGTTCTGTGCGTTCGACGAGGTCGAGGCGATGCTGCCCGCCAGATAGGAAACGGCATCGGGAACACGGGTGCCGACGTCGTCGCGGAAGATCTGGACCGAGTTCTGGTCCGGACCGGCATAGGCGTCCTGCTGCGGCTTCATGTCGACGGCCGTGATGCCGAGATTCTGGCGCCACTGCTCGGCGATGAACTGGGCGGCGGCCTGAATGGCCGGCGCCGAGATGCCGACGAACAGGAGCTTCGGCAGGCGCTCTGGCCCGCCATAGCTCGATTCGGCAAGCAGCTTCTTGGCGGCTGCCGGATCATAGGGAAAAGGCTCGAAGCCGGAATTGTCGGCGCCGGGAACCGAATTGAGGATCTGATCGGCCTTCTTGTGCGGCCCATCCGGATAGGAGGCCTTGAACAATCCGTCGCGATCGACCGCCATGATCAGCGCCTGGCGCACCTTCGGATCGTCCATCGGCGCGCGGGAAGTGTTGAACCAGAAGTGCTGGCTGGTCGGGATCAGCGGGCCGGCCGAGAATTCCGGGCCGAGATCCTGAATGATCGTCGAGGTGACGAGCTCGGTATGGGCGTTGAACTCGCCCGACTTGATCAGCGACGTCGCAGTGACATTGTCCTCGATCGAGGTGATGTCGATGCGCGCAAGCTTCGGCTTCTGCCCGAAGAAGTTCTCGTTCGGCTCGAAGGTGATCTTGCCGGCATCGATATCGATGCTCGTCAGCTTGAACGGACCGGAGAAGACTGGGTTGTTCTCCGGCTTGTACCAGTCGATGATTTCCTCGCCGTCGCTGCCGCGCGACTGCGATGCCTTGGTGATCGGCGCGATGTGGTTTGCGAGACGCATGAAGAAGATCGGATCGGCGGCGGCGAGCGTCACCACGACCGTCCCCTCGTCGGGCGTCGCGACACCGGTCAGTTCGTTGCCCGAGCCGGCGGCGATTTCGGCGTAGCCCTTGACCTTGCTCAGCACCTGGTCGGCGCGCTGGCTCTTGGTGTTCGGCATCGAGGCGACTTCCCACGATCCCTTGACATCGGCCGAGGTGATCTTGCTGCCGTCGGAGAAAACGGCCTTGGGGTCGATCTTGAAGGTCCAGATCGTGTTGTCGGCCGATTCCCAGCTGGTGAAGACGTACGGCTTGATATTGCCTTCGCTGTCGAAATACATCGGCGAAGCCCACCAGATCGAATTCCAGCGGAAGGTCCTGCCGCCGCCGCGCAGCGGCGACCAATCCTGGTCGAAGGCCGGATGCGCGACCTTAAGGACCTGGCCTTCATCGGCCATCACGATACGGGCATTCATTCCGAAGACGGTGAGGCCGACGCCGGCAGCAAGGCCAAGCTTCAGCGCATTGCGACGCGAGATATTGGTTTTATCAGATTGATCAAAAGACATGCGTTCCTCCCACGGTAAATTCGGCAGCGCTCTCCCTGCCCCTTGCCAGGCGCAGCACAATCCGGTCCCATATCGTTCTCCCGTTATTGTAAATATGTCAACAAAAAATCGCGTTTTTCAGTCGAACAAAATATACCTCTAAAAATAAACAAACAAAATCAAATAGATAGTTTTTTGGTTTTCCACGAGGCCATTTTGTCTTCTTGACAAAAGCGCTGCAATGGAAAAGTTCTTGGCACTCCATCGCGACAGGCGAATGACAAATGCACGCGCAACCGGCCGGTTCGGAGATAGATCGGCAAGATGGGACGCGCCGAAGGGAGGACAGGATGAGCCATCACAGGATCACGGGCGTTTTCAGCGCGGCCGCAACGCCGCTGACCGCAGAGAACAGGCCGGACCTTGCCCTTTTCACCGATCATTGCCGGCGGTTGCTGGCTGAGGGTTGCCATGGTGTGGCCCTGCTCGGCACGACCGGCGAGGCCAATTCCTTCTCCTCCAGCGAGCGCCGCGCCATTCTGGAAGCGGCGCTGGAAGCCGGCATTCCGGCCGACAGGCTGCTGCCGGGCACCGGCGTCGTCGCCATTCCCGAAACCGTGGAACTGACGCGGCACGCCCTGTCGGTCGGCGTCACCAAGGTCGTGATGCTGCCACCCTTCTACTACAAGGGCGTCTCCGACGACGGCCTCTTCGCCGCCTATTCGCAGGTGCTGGAAAAGATCGCCGACACGCGCCTGCAGGTCATTCTCTACCACATCCCTCAGGTTTCGGGCGTGCCGCTCTCCATCCCGCTGATCGGCCGGCTGATTGCCGCGTTCCCCGAAACCATCGTCGGAATCAAGGAATCTGCCGGTGATTTCAATAACATGCAGGCGATCATCGCCGCCTATCCCCGCTTCTCCGTTCTCGCTGGCGCCGATCCGCTGCTGCTGCCGCTCCTGAAGGCCGGCGGCGCGGGCTGCATTACCGCAACCTCCAATCTCGTGGCGGATTCGCTGCGCACCGTCTACGACCATGTCCATGACGAGGCGCGCGCCGCCGATGTCGAGGCGGCGCAGGCGCGCATCAACGCCTACCGCACGCTTTCCAACTCTTACGTCCAGATCCCGACCATCAAGGCAATGGTGGGGCTGAAGACAGGCAATCCCGCCTGGAAGCGCACACGCGCGCCGCTGCTGCCGCTCGGCGATGCTGACTATGCCGCGCTCGCCGAAAGCTACGCCAAGCTGCCTTGAGGAGATCCGCCATGAGTTTTACCGGCCTTTCCCCAGAAGCCGTCCCCGCCCTGATGACCGGGGCCATCACCCCTCATCCCACCGTCGCGGGCCGTGCCGATGCCTATCTGCCGTCCCCCTGCATCCAGAACCATGCGGCCAATCTCGCCTTTCTGCCTGACGACACCCTAAGCTGCGTCTGGTTCGGCGGCACGATGGAAGGCATGGGCGACATCTCGATTTACATGTCGCGACTGGCGCCGGGCTCGAAGCGCTGGTCCGAGCCGGAGAAGATGAGCGACGATCCGCAGAAATCCGAGCAGAACCCATTGATTTTCAATGCTCCTGGCGGAAAGACATGGCTGCTCTATACCTCGCAGACCTCGGGCAATCAGGACGGTTCCGTTGTCAAATGCCGGATCTCCGATGATGGCGGCCGAAGCTTCGGCCCGGTCCGCATCCTTTGCGACAGCCCCGGCACATTCGTGCGCCAGCAGATCGTCGTCAACGGCAGGGGCGAATGGCTGCTTCCGGTGTTCCGCTGCGTCGGCCTCAACGGCCAGCGCTGGAGCGGCGACGCCGATACGGCGGCCGTGCTGATCTCACGCGACGGCGGCGCAAGCTGGCAGATGCACGACATTGCCGACAGCATCGGCGCCGTGCATATGAACATCCTGCCGCTCGGCGGCGACCAGATGATTGCCTTCTACCGCAACCGTTTCGCCGAGAGCATTCTTTCCAGCCGATCGAGCGATGGCGGCAGGACATGGAGCGCGCCCGAGCCCACGGAACTTCCGAACAACAATTCCTCCATTCAGGCTACAGTCATGAATAATAGAGGAATCGCAATGGTTTACAACCATTCGAACGCCGCTATGTCGGATGCGCGACGCCAGTCTCTCTATGACGAAATCGAGGGCGACGACGCCGGAGAGACGGCTGCCGCCGTTGCCGATATCCGCCGGAAAGCGATCTGGGGTGTTCCGCGTGCGCCGCTGAGCCTCGCAATATCGAGGGATGGCGGCAGGAGCTTTCCGTATCGGATCGATCTCGATACCGGCGACGGCCACTGCCTCAGCAACAATTCCAAGGATTCGCTGAACCGCGAATTCTCCTATCCCTCGGTCATCCAAAGCGGCGACGGCACACTCCATGTCGCCTATACCTACTATCGGCGCGCCATCAAATATGTGCGCCTCGAACCGAACGCCCTGCCGTAAGCAAGGCAGCGGCCAGCCAATTGTAAACCTGCGTCCGATCAACACCGAAAGGACGCGGGTACAATGGTTTTTGGCCGATCGAACAGCCATGAATTGACAACAGCCCTGACCGGTCGGCTGCCGCGCGACGGACTCGGCCTCTCCTAAGCCAAATGCCCGCCCTAATCGGCGAAATTCGTATATCTTATTGTTTTATATACAGAATAATCGTGCAAACTTCATCTGAAAACTTGCTCCGGCGAACATCGCGCGACAAAATTTCAGGCTCTCGGGAATGTCGGCTTGACTTTGACATTACAACTTTACAATAAAGAGAGCGACACTATTGCCGCAAGATCCTGCAGGGAGGACTGGTTCATGGCCAGCTTGGGTTCGCCAATCACGATAATTCGGCCGCATCAGATCGAATTCGGCATCGGCACGGCAGGAAAGCTCGGCAAATGGGCCAGCGAAAGAGGCTATCGGCGCACGCTTGTCATCTCGGATGCTTTCAACGCTTCGCGCATCGACGTGCTGGAGCTGAAGGGCGAGGTGACGGTCTTCTCCGAAGTGACGCCGGAGCCGGATACGGCCAATCTCGATAAGGTGCTGGCTGCGGCCAATGCCGCCGATGCGGAGCTGATCGTCGGTTTCGGCGGCGGCAGCGCCATGGATCTGGCAAAGCTTGCCGCCGTTCTTGCCGGCTCGGCGCAGACGCTGCACGAGGTCGTCGGCCCCAATAAGGTGCACGGACCTCGCAAGGCCGGGCTCGCCCAGGTGCCGACAACCTCGGGCACCGGCAGCGAGGCCGGCATTCGCGCACTCGTCACCGATCCCAAGACGATGGCGAAGCTTGCCGTCGAAAGCCTGCATATGCTCGCCGACATCGCCGTCATCGATCCGGCCCTGACCTTCACCGTGCCGGCTCGCACTACCGCCGCCACCGGCGTCGATGCGATGGCCCATTGCGTTGAGGCCTTCACCAACCGCAAGGCCCACCCGATGGTCGACATCTACGCGATCGAGGGGACGCGGCTGGTCGGCAGATATCTCGCCCGCGCCGTCAGGGACGGCAGCGACGCGGAAGCGCGCGCCGGACTGTCGCTCGCCTCGCTTTACGGCGGCTTCTGCCTCGGGCCGGTCAACACAGCCGGCGGCCACGCGCTTGCCTATCCCCTCGGCACGCGCTGGCATGTGGCGCATGGCGCGGCGAATGCGCTCATCTTCCCGCATGTTCTCGCCTTCAACACGCCCTCGGCTCCGGAAAAGACGAAAGCGGTGATGGCGGCGCTCGGTTATGAGGCCTCGGACAATACGGCATCCGTCTTCGATGCGGCTTACGCTTTCTGCGCCGAACTCGGCATCGAAATGAAGCTCTCCGGCCTCGGCGTGCCGGAAAGCGATCTCGACGCCATGGCCGACGACGCCTTTGCCATCCGCCGTCTGCTCGACAACAATCCGCGCGACCTGACGCGCGCCGACATTCGCTCGATCTACGCAGCCGCGTTCTAGGCGACACGGTTTTCAGAAGGAACTTTGATGATGGACAGGAATGCAAAAGTCGCCGTGACGCTTGGTGATCCCGCCGGCGTCGGCCCCGAAGTGATCGTCAAGGCCCTGGCGGCCCTTCCCAAAGAAGAGCGCCGCGACTTCGTCATCGTCGGCAATGTCGAAGCGCTGGAGCGCGCCGACCGCGCCACCGGCGCCGGCCTGCGGTTCGGCCCCGCCGATGCCGCCGGCGATGGCAGCATTGCCGTCGATGAAGTTCCGCTGGGCGCAGCCCTGCCCGAAATCGGCAAGGTCAGCCCGGTCGCGGGCGACGCCTCGGTGCGCTATATCACCCGCGCCGTCGATCTCGCCATGTCTGGGAAAGCCGATGTCATCGTCACCGCGCCGATCAACAAGGAGGCGATGAACCTTGCCGGCCATCACCATGACGGCCATACCGGGCTTCTCGCGCATCTCACCGGCTCGAAGAGCTCCTTCATGCTGCTTGCCTCCGAGCGGCTGAACACCATCCATGTCTCGACCCATATCTCGCTGAAGGGCGCGATCGAACGTGCCAAGACGGAGCGGGTGCTGGCGACCATCGAAGCCGGACACAAACATTTCCTGCGCCTCGGCAAGAAGGCCCGCATCGCCGTGGCCGGCCTCAACCCGCATTGCGGCGAAAACGGCCTGTTCGGCACCGAGGACACGGAATTCCTGGCGCCCGCCGTCGAGCAGGCGCAGGCCAAGGGCATCGATGTCGTCGGGCCGATCTCGGCCGATACGGTGTTCGCCCGCGCCTATAACGGCGCCTTCGATCTCGTCATCGCCCAGTATCACGACCAGGGCCACATCCCGATCAAGCTCGTCGCCTTCGAAACGGCGGTCAACGTCTCGCTCGGCCTGCCGATCGACCGCGTCTCGGTCGATCACGGCACCGCCTTCGACATAGCCGGCACCGGCAAGGCCAACCACGTCAACATGCTCTCTGCCATCGCCTATGCCCGGCTGATGGCGCGCTCGCCGCGGCGGGCTGTTATCGAGCCCGGCGGGTCCGCATAGCCATGGTTTTGTCTAGGAGACGAGCGGTCACATAGGCGAAACAGACGACTGCGCCGAGAAGCACGAAAAACGCGAGAGGACCATTCACCCCGATCGACCCGGCAACCGGCTTGAAAACACCGATCACCCCTCGGTGCAGGATGTAGACGGGGTATGAGATATACCCGATCCGCGTCGCCAGCGCCTCTAATTTTGCCGGTATCTCCAAAAAGAGACCAAGCATCACGATGAGCGGCGCCAGGGCCATCGCGAACATCAAATCGTAATAAGGCCGCAGCACGGAAGGAACCGGCGCCGCGATGCAGATCATCAGCAGCAGGCACGGCACCAAGGCGGTCCAACCCTTCCTCCAGGCGGGCATGCCGCCGAACAGACGGCTGATCACCACCCCTGCCGTAAATGAAAACATCACCCTTGGCAGTCCACCGATAGCGGAAGGCCATTCCCAGCCGATATTCAACATTCCGTACTTGAGACCGACAACAACCAAAAATGCAGCCGAGGCCAGGGCCACGAGGCAAAGGGCACGGACGGAGAGCCGAAAAAGCCATACTGCGAAGAGTATGTTCACCAACAGTTCCCAGAACATCGACCATGCCGGACCATTGATTGGAAACATCCCCTGCATCGGGCTTGCTTGAAGTAAATACATCGGGCTGGGCAGAAAAGCCCCGTTGGCAACTGTCGACACCATGAGGTCAATGACACTTTGACCTCTCAGCCCCCAGCTTGTCAGCAGAATGATTTGCACGAGACCGACTGAAATGCCGATCAGATAGAGCGGATAAAGACGCTTGATTCGAGCCGCCATAAAGGACTGGAATGGCAGACCGCCCGAAAGCCGTTTTCCGTAAATGTCCGCGATAATAAACCCGCTGAGAACGAAGAAAAAGTCGACTGCCAGATAAGCGGACGGGGCATATCTTTCCTGGAAATGTGTAGCCACAACGCAAATGGCGGCAAAGCCGCGCATTGCGTCGAGAGAATAGTAACGGCTGCGGTCGGCAATCGAGACTCCTGCGCTGTCCATCGCTGGTGGCGCATAACCGCGGTCGAGACTGGTCATCTTGTCGATTATCCTATCGCCGTTGTGCCTGAGGGCACCAGAGGTAGTGGATCACAAACGGCATGAAGTGACGTATGCGAATGGCAAATGCCCCTTTGAACACCAGTCGGTTCAAAATTCACAGATCGTTGGGACGTGTCTGTACATCACGATTGATGTGCTACGGTGCTGATAGTAGCGCCCCTTTGCGCTGCCGTGCCTGCTTTATAATGCCCATCAAGAGATTTAAACGGGGCCTGCATAGGATAAATATTAGGCAACCGTAGGCAATGGCACCTGCGAGGATCTCCACCGCCAAACGCGGATAAGCTGACCAATGAATTAGCGCTTCATGGAGCAGCAAAACTACAGCAATCATACCTGCAGAAGCCATGCTAGGCCGAAGGAATTGCATCAAGTATGCCCCGATACTCAGATCAATATGCCGCGAAACTTTCCAGCTGGTAATCGGCCAAAATAACAGAACCTGAATCATTATCGCGAAGACAATTATTGTAACCCCATAAGGATAAAGAATTGCGATGGACAACAGCGTGAGGATATTTCGTGCGAGCTGGTAGTAAAACCACCAATCCATTTCGCCTTGGCTTTTTATCAAAGACGCTTGAACGTAGCCGATCCCAGCCATCAACCCTATAACGCAATAGAACCGAACGGGCCAAACAGCCTCAATCCAATGCGCACCGAATACTGTCGGGATCACATCATCAGCGACTGCGGCAAGGCCAATAAATACGGGGTACGATACCAGAGAGCAACCAAACGTCGCCATTAGGAATGCTTCACGAACTTTCTTGTGATCTGACCGCAACGAAGAAAGCAGGACGTGCGTGACAGATGTTAAGCCCCCGGCGATAACGTTATTGATCATATCAAACAAACGCTTCGAAAAGTTATACATACCGAGCGCTGATGGGCTCAAGAGCACGCCTATGATAAGGTTGTCTAAGCTCATCGTCTGTAAAAACCGAGTGCCAGATGCAAAAAAGCCGTAGTGAAGGAGGTCGTTCAGGCTTGCTCTCTTGAGGTGAAGTCCCGGTGACCACCCCGCACCCCAGAAGGAAGCGCCGCACGATGCCGCGGTGGCAGCAATCTGCGCAATCGCAAGCGCCCACAAGCCAAAACCCGCGAGAACTAAAACAAGGCAAATGCCAGCAGAAGTGATGGTAGCTATAACAGTACGGACAGCTACCAGATGAAATGACATCTTCCTATTGACAATCGCATTCGGAACGATGGTCATGAAGTCGAAGAATACCTTCAACCCCATGATGTAAATCAAATACCTGACTTCCCCGTGTCCCACGTATTCCGCGATTGGAGAAGCGGCGACACACAAAGCTCCATAGATGAAAAACGAAAAAACAAGCGAAAGTAGGAATATGGTGTCCAGGTGGCTGCGTTTTATTTCAGCTCTCTGTATGATCGCCTCGCCAAATGCAGTCGGTCCAAAACTGCCTGCAAACGACACTATGCTGAATGACAGCGCGACAAGACCAAAATCCTGGGGTTGAAGAACTCGTGAAGTCACCACAAAAACTGCGAAGGTGAAGACTGTTGGAATAAATGTACTCAGCGCCGACCAAAATGCGCCCGTTACGGCTGCGGCGGATCGGTTCTCGTTCACATGGCTGAATAGAATATCATCGTCTCGTGCAACCGACAAAACTGAACTCCTACGGGGAATCAAACTATAGAGGGATGGGGACGAGATCCGGGGCGGGAAGACCGGGACGCAGATCTATCGGTCTACTCGACTTGTACCAGGTGCCGTTCATCTCATACGGAAGGCGGGACATGGCCGCCAAAATCTCACTGGCATTTGTCGCTTTCTCCACCAACAGAGTATCGCCGGTCCAGCTACCGATGAAGTCGTGCAGCCTGCTTCCGCTTCTCGCAACCGCGACATGCGGCTTATTGAGCAAAAGACAAAGAGTATGACCATGGAGGCGGTTGGTGATAATCCGTTGCGCGCCGGACAGCATCTTCACGCCATAATCGACATACCGAGCAGCGACATCCTCGCAATGTTGGGCCACCATCTCGGAACGGCTAAAGCCACGCCGCATCGCGGCCTTGAGGACACTCGACTTGCGCAGGCGCGACAAACTATCCGGACCGTTGATCCAATTGGTAAGAGGTCCGTCGACGATCGCTCTGGCTTCAGCTATATCGACGTCGTCCTCCCCAAAAGGCTGCATGACGTATAATGCCCGGAGAGGATCGGCTTCGAACGGTTTAAGCATGTCGATAGCGAATGCCGTGTCCGGCCCAGCCTCGACATCGCAATCGAAGTTCGCTTTTGCCAGCTCGAAACTCTGCTCGTCGCGCGTCATAAAGAAAAATTTGCGATGCCTCCCAATCGTACGCTTCGCGTAGTCCATAAGGGCCTCGTTGGCGAAATCGATTGTTTGAGGCATCTGAATGATGGTTCGGTCCGGATATTTGCACGCTAACCGGTAGCGAACATCGTCTCTGCCGGTCCGCGCATCTCCGAAGTCGGCCCACCCGCAAATGAATATTGGAGCGTCGCCGGGCGTGGATTTTATCTCGTTAATACTTTGAAGAGAGCCGCCGGTAAGTACCGGCAGGCGCCCTGTTACCTCCTGCAATACCTTTGCCAATCCCAACCAACTTGCGTGGTGGCCGGGATCTTTATTGGATGGAAAATCCATTATAATGTAAGGCTGTCCTCTACTAACAAATTTCCTTACCGATCTAATCAACTTTTCCTGCAATCGCCGGATTACAACTTCGCCGAGATGATACATATATTCTACTTGCATTTTCAAAATTGGATCAGCAATTACATGCCCAAGTTTAGGAGTCAATTGGACTGCCGTGCGTCATAGCTACGCACCAAATTTGCCTTACTTTTTAAGGTAAATGAGAACGAGGTTCGGACCTTGCGCGCAACGGTGGAAAGGGATGCGGAAGCATGACTAGGATGCGCAAAAAATCGGGCTTATCACATGTCGAACAAGCGGCGGTCCCAGTAGACGGGTTGGTGGAGGCTGACCGTGATCGATGGGAATTCCGGGTGGGCCGGGTTGATCAGCACGTTGCGGTCGACCCGGGCAACGACGCTCGGCACCAGCAGGATGGCGCTGCGCTTTTCCTGGTACCACTTTTCGCCGAAAGCCTTGCTGACGCCGGCCGGCATGCTGTCCCAGCCCGGCAGCGCCGGCTCGGAGAAGATCTCATAACTGAGCCCGCGCGGCATTGATATCGTGACGTAATGCTGATTGGGCGGCAGCCTGCCGCTGCCATGGACGAGCTTTTCGAGCAGCGCCGTCGGATAATGCTCGCTCGTATAGATAATCGGGCTGCCCGACGTGTTCCACCGCCCCGGCGCGACGGTCGAGCCGGTGGCATCGAAGATCGGGTAGGTTCCGTTGGGATCTCCGATCCGGACGGATGTCAGCGTACGGTCAAGAAGCCGTGCGCTCACGCAGCGCTGCCGTATTTCAGGCTTCCAAGGACATCGAGCACGAGCTCGCCGCCGATCTCGCTCTGGATGACGACGTCGATCGGCCGCCTGTCCTCCAGCATCGCATGCGGGCGAAACAGGAAATCGCGCGCCTCGGCCTCGGTCCGCCAGACATCGAGCGCCAGCCCCCAGACACGCGCGAGACGGGCGAGCCTTATGCCCTCATCGGAGGAGAGCCGATGCTTGGACTTGCGCCGTTCATAAGTGGCTTTGGGAACGAGCCGGTATTTGAACTGGGCGTCGCTTGGGGCGAGAAGCAGCGCCATGCGGTCAAGCGCCTTGACCGGCAATCCCGCCTCGATACTGGAGAGCAGGCCGAAGGCCGAACGCGAGGCCGGTTCTCTGGCAGGCAGTCCGAGAACGTCGGCAACGACAGCAAATCCCATCATCACAATGGCTCCTTTTCACTTGAGGATATATTTAGTCTCAAGTGGACCAATGATCAAGTACGTCATTTGCTGAGCTGCCGATGAAGGCGGATTATGAGTCCCGACCGGGGGGTTCGACACCCAGGGCATCGATCTTTCCGAACTCGGCGAGACGATCGACAGACAGCTTGAACAAGGCCTCTGGGATTGCCGGCATGATCCCTTACCGCGTGCCATCGATCGTTGCGGCAAACCTCGGCCACGAACGAGCTTGCGGCCCGCCCAGTCTTTTTCCCAGAGAGCATCTTTTTGGAAATTCCTTTCTCCTCATTCCGATTAGTCTACTTAATTTATAGAAATAACTTAATTGGAGAGAGTGGTCATGAGCATCGAAAAGTCCGGAAGCCGCTTCGGAAGACGAGACCTGTTGAAACTGTCCGCAGCGGCTGGGGTCGCCGTCGCCGGCGCTTCGCTTGTCGGGCAAAAAACGGTTCTGGCAGCCGGCGAAGAACCGTCGCTGAAAGGCAAGCGCATCGCCATCAGCGCGACCGGCACCGATCACTTCTTCGACCTGCAGGCCTATAATGCCCAGATCGAAGAGGTGAAGCGTCTCGGCGGCGAGCCGATCGCCGTCGATGCCGGCCGCAATGATGGAAAGCTGGTCTCGCAGTTGCAGACCTTGATCGCGCAGAAGCCGGATGCGATCGTTCAAATCCTCGGTACGCTCAGCGTCATCGATCCCTGGCTGAAGAAGGCGCGCGATGCCGGCATTCCGGTCCTGACCGTCGACGTCGGCTCGACCAATTCGATCAATAACACCACGTCGGACAATTGGGGCATCGGCAAGGATCTCGCGCTGCAGCTCGTCTCGGATATCGGCGGCGAAGGCAATATCGTCGTCTTCAACGGTTTCTATGGCGTCACGCCCTGCGCCATCCGCTACGACCAGCTGGTCAATGTCGTCAAATATTTCCCGAAGGTGAAAATCCTCCAGCCGGAACTGCGCGACGTCATCCCCAACACCGTGCAGGACGCCTTCACCCAGATCACGGCGATCCTGAACAAGTATCCGGAAAAGGGGGCGATCAAGGCGATCTGGTCGGCCTGGGATATTCCCCAGCTTGGCGCCACCCAGGCGCTGACGGCAGCGGGGCGGACGGAAATCCGCACCTACGGCGTCGATGGCAGCCCCGAAGTGCTGCAGCTTGTCGCCGATCCGAATTCGCCTGCCGGCGCCGACGTCGCCCAGCAGCCGGCGGAAATCGGCCGGACCGCCATCCGCAACGTCGCGAGGCTCCTCTCCGGCCAGACGCTGCCGCGCGAGACCTATGTGCCGGCGCTCCTCGCCAACAAGGCCAATGTCGGCGAAGTCACCAAGAAGCTCGGCATCGGCTGACGCTCGCCGATGGGCGATCCGGCATGGCCGGATCGCCCGGAGCATGACGACCGGAGAGATCCTATGACGGCCATTTCGCTGACGCCGCCGGCAAGGGCGCGCGACGACATCATCCGCTTCGAAGGCATCGTCAAGCGCTTCGGCGGCGCGCAGGCGCTGGCCGGCGCGTCGTTGTTCGTCAAGCGCGGCACGATCCACGGTCTTGTCGGCCAGAACGGTGCCGGCAAGTCGACGCTGATCAAGCTGCTTGCCGGTCTTCACCAGCCGGATGACGGCCGGATCGAGATCGAAGGGCGGACATTCGACAGGCTGACACCGCATCTGGCCGAAGAACTCGGCATCCACTTCATTCACCAGGACCGGCTGCTGGTGCCGACCTTCACGGTCGGCGAAACCCTGTTCCTCGGCCGGGAACCGCGCCTATCGGGCACGCCCTTCCTCGACCGGCGGCTGATGCAACGCCGCGCCTCCGATATTCTCAACGATTATTTCGGCCTCCGCCTGCCGAACACTGCCCTGATCGGCGAATTGTCGACCGCCGAAAAACAGATCGTGCAGATCACCCGCGCCCTCCTCAACCAGCCGAAGGTTCTGGTCTTCGACGAGCCGACAGCCGCGCTGGTGGCCCGCGAGGCTGCTATCCTCTTCCGGCTGATCCGCCGCCTGCGCGATGAAGGCGTGACCATCATCTACATCTCGCATTATCTCAACGAAATCGAGGAGCTCTGCGATCACGTCACCGTGCTGCGCAACGGGCTCACCGTCGCTTCGGTGCCGATCGGAGGGACTTCGGCCGCCGCAATCGCCCGGCTGATGGTCGAGCGCGATATCAAGGAGATGTTTCCGAAGCCGCAGGTCACATCAGGTGAGGAAATCCTCAAGGTCGAGCAATTGTCGTCGCCAGGGAAATACACCGACATCAGCTTCTCGCTGCGCCGCGGCGAAGTGCTCGGACTCACCGGCCTACTCGGCTCCGGCGCCAAGGAGCTGGTACGTACCCTCTTCGGGCTCGAGAGGTCGGCGTCCGGCCGCATCGAGATCAATGGCAAAGCTGCCTGTTTCGCCAATCCGAAGCAGGCGGCTGGCCACGAGATCGCGCTGGTGCCGGAGGATCGGCGCCGCCATGGCATCGCGCTCGACCTCAGCGTTGCTGAAAATGTGAGCCTTTCCAGTCTCGGCCGGTTCACGCGTTTCGGCTTTCTCGACCGCAAGCGCGAGCGGCGCGAAATCGATGCCCTGATCACCCGGCTGCAGGTGAAGACCAGCGGCCGGAATGCGCTTCTGCGGACGCTCTCGGGCGGCAACCAGCAGAAGGTGGCCATCGCCAAGTGGCTGAGCCGCCACTCCGAGATCTATCTCCTCGACGAGCCGACGGTCGGTGTCGATATCGGCTCCAAGGTCGAAATCTATAGGCTGATCGGCGAGCTTGCGGCGCGGGGTGCGGCCGTCATCGTGCTGTCCTCGGACCTGCCCGAACTCGTCGGCATCACCGATCGCATCCTCGTGCTCTTCCGCGGCCGCGTGGCGCGGGAATTCATATCGTCTGAGACCACGGCGGATGCCGTGCTGGCGGAATCGACCGGATCGTTAGAGGGCAAGCGCCATGTCGGCTGAAGTGGAATTCGCACCTGCCGGGTTTTCGGCGATAGAACCGCCGTCCCGGCCGGCCGGCAACATCGCCGCTGGCGTCTTGCGCTTCGGATCCTTGATCGCTTTTGCGGCCATTCTGATCATCTTCTCGCTCACCGCGCCCTATTTCTTGAGCGTCGGCAATATCGGCAACGTGCTCGGCCAATCCGCCATATCGGGCGTGCTGGCCATCGGGCTGACGGTCGTTCTGGTTGCCGGCGGCTCCAATGTCGTCACCGGCGGCATCGACCTGTCGCTGGCGGCCAATATGGGCCTCAGCGCCGCCGTCTATGCCAGCCTGACACAGCTCGGCTACGGCGACGCGACGGCCATCACTGCCTCAATCCTGACCGGAGCGCTGATCGGCACGGTCAATGCCGTTGCCGTCGTCTATGCCGGCATCGTGCCGCTTCTTGCCACGCTTGCGGTGATGAACGTCGTCGCCGGGCTGGAACTGGTGCTGACCCAGAATACCGTCCTGCCGGCCTCCACGCCGTTCCTCTCGGCGCTTTCGGGCTCCGATCCCTTCGGCCTGCCGGTGCTCGCCTATGTGCTCATCGGCTTCACGGCAATCGCTACGGCGATCATTCAATATACGCCGCTCGGCCTGCGTCTTTATGCCGTCGGCGAATTCCCGGATGCGGCGCGCGCCGCCGGCCTGCCGCTTCGCCGGCTGCTCGCTGGTGCCTTCGTCGCCAGCGGCATATCCGGCGGCATCGCCGGCATCCTGTCCGTCTCCTATCTCAGCGGCAGCACGACCGGCTCCGGCGAGATGCTGTTGCCAGTCGTCGTGATCGCCCTGCTCGGCTCGGTCTTTTCACGCCGGCTGGTCCCGACGGTCACCGGCACATTCCTCTCGGCCCTGCTGATCGGCT
The DNA here is from genome assembly GCF_002211305.1 of Rhizobium sp. R634. Taxonomy (GTDB): domain Bacteria; phylum Pseudomonadota; class Alphaproteobacteria; order Rhizobiales; family Rhizobiaceae; genus Rhizobium. The sequence continues at coordinate 110,657 of NZ_LOKW01000004.1, forward strand.
TCCTGACCAACGGCTTCCAGCTGCTCAACATTTCGAGCACGCTGGTCAGCGGGGTCCAGGGTGTGCTGATTCTGATCGTGGTCTCCGCGACCACGCTGTTGCGCCGGCAGGAGGCCTGATCATGTCGCTCGAGACTTCGACGCCCGCCGCCGCCAACCTGCCCCGCCTGATCGCCGCCGGCGCACTGCGCTACGGGCTGATCCTCGCGCTCGTGGCGGTGTCCGCGATCTTCTCGGCGGCAACGCCGACATTCCTGACGCCAGCGAACCTCCAGAGCATCCTGGTCAACAATTTCACGCTGCTCGCCATCGTCTCCATCGCCATGACCTTCGCCGTCTCGTCGGGCGGCATCGATCTTTCTGTCGGAACGGCGATGGATTTTGCGAGCTTCGCCTTCGTCTCGCTCGTGCTCGCCGGACAGCCGGTGGCACTCGCCGCTCTTGCCGGATTGGCGGCCGGGGCGCTCGTCGGCGCCTTCAACGCGCTGCTGATATCAGGGATCGGTGTGTCGCCGTTCCTTGCCACGCTCGGCACGCTGTTCATCGGCCGCAGCGTCCAGCAATTGCTGACCAATGGCGGCAATCCAGTCTACCTACCGCCGAGCGGCGTGCCCGAGGCTTTCCGTTTTCTCGGCCATGGCACGATCGCCGGCTTCCCCGTGCCGCTTGCGGCCGCCATCGCGATCATCGCAGCCGCAGCGGTCGTCTTTGCCCGCACCCGCTTCGGCCGCGTCATTCTCTCGATCGGCATTCAGCCGGCGGTCGTGCGCTATTCCGGCATTGGAACATCCGCCCATATCGCCGTGACCTTCATCATCGTCGGCTTGATTGCCGCCGTCGCCGGGCTGATCCTGACGGCGACAGTCACCGTCTATATCCCGTCCTCCGGCAATGCCTTCCTGCTGAATGCCATCGGCGCCACGTTCATCGGCACGACGCTCAGCCCGCTCGGGCGGCCGAATGTCGGCGGCACCGTGCTTGGTGTCCTGCTGCTCAGCATCGTCGCCAACGGGCTGCTGCTGACCGATCTGAATTTCTACTGGCAGCAGGTCGGCACGGGCACGCTGATCTTCGCGGTTCTCGCGCTCAGCTTCATCAACAGGAAAGCCGCCGGCCGTGCGTAAAGCGAGCCACATACAGGGAATGCGTCAGCCGGCCGAGGCGTCCGAGATCATGCGCGATACGGCATTCTTCCAGCCGATGATCTTCCCCTGCCGCTCGGTCTCTTCCATCGCGGGGCTGAAGCGGCGGTCGCAAGCCCAGGCCTTGGCAAATTCGCGTTTGCCGGGCCAGATGCCGGCTTTCGATCCGGCAAGCCAGGCGGCGCCGAGCGCCGTCGTCTCGCGGATCGCCGAGCGGTCGACGGGATTTCCCGTAATGTCGGCCAGGCACTGCATCGTCCAATCCGAAGCCGCCATGCCGCCATCGACGCGCAGCACCGTTTCCAGCTGGTTGGCGCCCCAGTCCTTTTTCATCGCCACCAGCAGGTCGAGCGTCTGGTAGGCGACGGATTCGAGCACGGCGCGGGCAAATTCCGCCGGGCCGCTGTTTCGCGTCAGGCCGAAGATCGCGCCGCGCGCGGCCGGATCCCAATAGGGCGCGCCGAGGCCGGTGAAGGCAGGAACGATATAGACCTGCTGCCCGGGATCGGCCTTGGTCGCCAGAATCCCGGCTTCGGAGGCCTGATTGATGATGCCGAGACCGTCGCGCAGCCATTGCACAGCGGCACCGGCGATGAAGATCGAGCCTTCGAGCGCATAGGTCGTCTCGCCGTCGAGCCGGCAGGCGATCGTCGTCAGCATGCGGTTGGAAGAGGAAACACGGTCCCTGCCGGTATTGAGCAGGGCGAAGCAGCCGGTGCCATAGGTGGATTTCATCATGCCGGGCTCGAAGCAGGCATTGCCCACGGCCGCCGCCTGCTGGTCTCCGGCCACACCGAGGATCGGGAGGGCAGCGCCGAACAGCGCCTCGTCGACCCGGCCGAAATCATCGGCGCATTCCCTCACCTCGGGAAGCACGCCGGCCGGGATGCCGAGAATGCCGAGAAGCTCCTCGTCCCATGCGCCATCATCGATATTGTAGAGCAGCGTCCGCGACGCATTGGTCGCATCGGTGGCATGCACGCGACCATCAGTCAGCTTGTAGATCAGCCAGCTGTCGATCGTGCCGAAACAGACTTCGCCCGCCTCCGCCTTCTCGCGCAGGCCATCGACATTATCGAGCAGCCAGCGCAACTTCGTTCCGGAGAAATAGGGGTCGAGCAGCAGGCCGGTCTTGGCGCTGAATAGTTTTTCATATCCGTCGGCCTTCAGGCTATCGCACATTTCGGCCGTACGCCTGTCCTGCCAGACGATCGCGCGGTGAAGCGGTGTTCCGGACCGGCGGTCCCAGACGACCGCCGTCTCGCGCTGATTGGTGATGCCGATCGCGGCGATTGCGGCGGCGTTCAAGCCGGCATCGGCGATTGCCCCGCGCACGGTATCGATGACGGACTGCCAGATTTCGGCGGCGTCGTGCTCCACCCAGCCGGGCTGCGGATAATATTGGGTGATCTCCGCCTGCGCCGAGCCGGTCATTTTCATGTCGCCATCGAAGATGATGGCGCGCGAAGATGTCGTGCCCTGGTCGATCGAAAGAATATAGCCGCTCATATCCGTCTCCGGCTCACGCGAAACCGCTCCGCCTGCCGGAAACGGCAAGACGCGGACATCTCATGAGAAAGATTGTGGGGTGCCACCGGCATGCAGCCGGTGGCGGGAAGTGATGGCCGGAAGCCTCGTCGCTTCCGGCCGGGTCCGCCTTACTTCTGCCAGCTCTTGACGAGTTCGTCGTAGTTGACGGTAAGCGGCTTTTCCTTCTCGTTCTCGATCTTCAGCTGCGGCGCAAGGTTGCCCTTCTTCACCGCATCCGCGTTCCAATAAGCGAGATCATGCTCTTCGGCGAGTTTCGGGCCGATATCGCCCTGGACCTTGGCGCGTTCCAGGCGCTGGAGCACCTTTTCCTGCTCGGAGCACAGCGAGTCCATCGCTTCCTGCGCCGTCTTCGCGCCGGAAGAGGCATCACCGATCGCCTGCCACCAAAGCTGTGCCAGCTTCGGATAGTCGGGAACGTTCGTACCGGTCGGCGACCACTGCAGGCGGGCCGGCGAACGGTAGAATTCGACGAGGCCGCCGAGCTTCGGCGCGCGGTCGGTGAAGGACTTATGATCAAGCGTGGACTGGCGGATGAAGGTCAAGCCGACATGGCTCTTCTTCACGTCGACAGTCTTCGACGTCACGAACTGGGCATAGAGCCAGGCCGCCTTGGCGCGATCGTCGGGCGTGGACTTCATCAGCGTCCAGGAACCGGCGTCCTGATAGCCGAGCTTCATGCCGTCCTTCCAGTAGACGCCGTGCGGGCTCGGTGCGAAACGCCATTTCGGCGTACCGTCGGCATTGACGACCGGCAGGCCTTCCTTGACGAAATCGGCGGTGAAGGCCGTATAGGTGAACATCTGCTGGGCGACTTCACCCTGAGACGGGACCGGGCCGGATTCGGAGAAGGTCATGCCCTGGGCGGCTGCCGGTGCATAGGCCTTCATCCAGTCCAGATATTTCTGGATGGAGTAGACTGCTGCAGGGCCGTTGGTATCGCCGCCGCGCGCGACGCACGAACCGACAGGACGGGAGTTCTCGTCGACCTTGATACCCCATTCGTCGACGGGCTTGCCGTTCGGGATGCCCTTGTCGCCGTTGCCGGCCATCGACAGCCAGGCGTCGGTGAAGCGCCAGCCGAGCGACGGGTCCTTCTTGCCATAGTCCATATGGCCGTAGACCTTTTTGCCGTCGATCTCGCGGCCGGTGAAGAACTCGGCGATGTCCTCATAGGCCGACCAGTTGACCGGCACGCCGAGATCGTAGCCGTACTTCGCCTTGAAGTCCGCCTTGTTCTTCTCGTCGTTGAACCAGTCGTAGCGGAACCAGTAGAGGTTCGCGAACTGCTGGTCGGGCAGCTGGTAGAGCTTGCCGTCAGGCGCCGTGGTGAAGGACTTGCCGATGAAGTCGTCGATGTCGAGGCCGGGATTGGTGACATCCTTGCCTTCGTTGGCCATCCAGTCGGTCAGCGAGCGGGCCTGCTGATAGCGCCAATGGGTGCCGATCAGGTCCGAGTCGTTGATATAGGCGTCATAGATGTTTTCGCCCGACTGCATCTGCGTCTGCAGCTTTTCGACGACGTCGCCTTCGCCGATCAGATCGTGGGTGATCTTGATGCCGGTGATGGCGGTGAAGGCCGGGGCCAGCACCTTGGATTCATATTCGTGTGTCGCGATCGTTTCGGAAACGACCTTGATGTCCATGCCGGCGAAGGGTTTCGCTGCATCGACGAACCACTGCATTTCCTTTTCCTGGTCAGCGCGGGGAAGCGTCGAGAGATCGCCGACTTCCTTGTCGAGGAAGGTCTTCGCCTCGTCCATGCCGGCATAGGCCGATGCGGTCATTGCCAGCAGCAAGCCTGCTGTCGTCGTCAATAAGTGCCGTCGCATAATATCCTCCCAGGGTTTGCGATTGCAGTCACATACTCAGGCGGCCAAGGACCCCCGGCCATCTGTCTTCACTTTGCCGTCACACGTAGCGGAACACGCCAATGGCGTAGACCACGGAGATGGCAAGAGCCCACCACAGGTTGGGCCCAGCGAGCCCAAGCCATGCAAGATGAATGAAAGCGCTGCCCAGCAGCGAAACGAAGAGCCGGTCGCCGCGCGTCGTCTCGAAGCGCAGCACGCCCGTGCGCGGCGAACCGCCCGGCGAAAAATATTCCCAGACGCTCATGGCGACCAGAAGCGCCAGGATCGTCAGGAAGAACAGCGCCGTCGGCAGCGTCCAGGCCATCCAGGAAAAATTCATGACCGTCTCCTCCTCAAACGCGCCCGAGCGCGAAGCCCTTGGCGATGTAGTTGCGGACGAAATAGATGACGAGCGCGCCCGGAATGATGGTGAGCACGCCGGCCGCAGCCAGCACGCCCCAGTCCATGCCGGAGGCCGAAACCGTTCGCGTCATGATCGCCGAGATCGGCTTTGCCGCCGTCGTCGTCAGCGTGCGGGCAAGCAGCAGTTCGACCCAGGAAAACATGAAGCAGAAGAATGCCGCCACGCCGACACCGCTTGCGATCAGCGGAATGAAGATCCTGATGAAGAAACGCGGGAAGGAATAACCGTCGATATAGGCGGTCTCGTCGATCTCCTTCGGCACGCCGGACATGAAACCTTCGAGGATCCAGACGGCGAGCGGCACGTTGAACAGGCAGTGGGCAAGCGCCACGGCGATATGGGTGTCGATCAGGCCGAAGGCCGAATAGAGCTGGAAGAAGGGCAGCGCGAAGACCGCCGGCGGCGCCATGCGGTTGGTCAGCAGCCAGAAGAACAGATGCTTGTCGCCGAGGAAGCGGTAGCGCGAGAAGGCGTAAGCCGCCGGCAGCGCCGCAGCCACCGAAATCACCGTGTTCATCACCACGTAGATGATCGAGTTGATGTAGCCGTTATACCAGGACGGATCGGTGAAGATGACCGTGTAGTTGCGCAGCGTCGGGTTCGTCGGCCAGAGCGAGAAGGCGCCGGTGATCTCGGCGTTCTCCTTGAAGCTCATATTGACGAGCCAGTAGATCGGCAGGATCAGGAAGATGATGTAGATCGTCGGGACGAGCCAGGAGAGGCTGCCTGCAGGTTTGAATTTATTGGTCATGATTGCCCTCCCCCTTAGCTCGCGTCGCTGCTGGTCATCACGGTGTAGAACACCCAGGAGAGCAGCAGGATGATGAGGAAATAGATGATCGACATTGCCGCTGCCGGGCCGAGATCGAACTGGCCGACCGCCATCTTCACAAGGTCGATGGAGAGGAAGGTCGTCGAGTTGCCCGGGCCGCCGCCGGTGACGACGAAGGGCTCGGTATAGATCATGAAACTGTCCATGAAACGCAGCAGCACGGCGATCAGCAGCACCCGCTTCATCTTCGGCAGCTGGATATAGCGGAAGACGGACCAGCGCGAGGCACCGTCGATCTTGGCCGCCTGATAATAGGCATCGGGGATCGAGACGAGACCGGCATAGCAGAGCAGCACGACGAGGCTCGTCCAGTGCCAGACGTCCATGACGATAACGGTGACCCAGGCGTCGATCGGATCGCGGACATAGTTGTAGTCGAGGCCGATCGCTTCGAGGGTGTGGCCGAGCAGGCCGATATCAACGCGCCCGAAAACCTGCCAGATCGTGCCGACGACATTCCACGGGATGAGCAGCGGCAGCGCCATCAGCACCAGGCAGACGGGAACCCCCGGCCCTGATTTCGGCATGTTGAGTGCAATGAAGATCCCGAGCGGAATTTCCAACGCCAGGATGATGAAGGAGAACAGCAGGTTGCGCTGCAGCGCTTCCCAGAAGCGGTCGGAATGCAGCGTCTGGATGAACCAGTCGGTGCCGGCCCAGAAGAATTCGTTGTTACCGAACGTATCCTGGACCGAATAGTTGACGACGGTCATCAGCGGGATGACGGCCGAAAAGGCGACGAGCAGCAGCACCGGTAACACCAGAAACCAGGCTTTGTTGTTCCAAGTCTTCTGCATGGCTCAGGCCTCCCTGCCGACACGCCAGCTGTCGGCGTAGATGCTGATGGCGGACGGATCGAAGGTGACGCGGGCATCCGCGGGGATATCGGCATCTTCGGGCACAACGATCGCGAGCGGCTGGCCGGCGAAACGGGCCCGCACGATCTTCTGCCGGCCGATATCTTCGACCTTGCTGATCGTGACCGGCATACCCTCGCGTCCGAGACGGATGAATTCCGGGCGAATGCCGAGTTCGGTCTTGGAGCTGCCTGCGGTCTTCGGCGCGTAATCGAGCGTCAGCACCTCGTCCCCGACCTTGACGGCGCTGCCGTCAACCTGGGCCGGCATGACGTTCATACCGGGCGAACCGATGAAATAGCCGACGAAGGTGTGGCTCGGCCGCTCGAAGAGCTCGGCCGGCGTGCCGATTTGAACGATCTGGCCGTCATACATGACAACGACCTTCTCGGCGAAAGTCAGCGCCTCGGTCTGGTCGTGGGTGACATAGACCATGGTGAAACCGAACTGCTTGTGCAGCCGTTTCAGCTGCGAGCGCAGCACCCATTTCATGTGGGGATCGATGACGGTCAGCGGCTCGTCGAACAGGATGGCGTTGACGTCGTTGCGCACCAGCCCGCGGCCGAGCGAGATCTTCTGCTTCTGGTCGGCGGTCAGCCCCTGCGCCTTGCGTTTGGCCCAGCCGGCAAGGTCGATCATTTCGAGAATGTCGCGCACGCGCCGGTCGACATCGGCCTCGGCCACGCCGCGGTTGCGCAGGGGAAAGGCCAGATTGTCGTAAACGGTCATCGTGTCGTAGATGACGGGAAACTGGAAGACCTGGGCGATGTTGCGGCTTTGCGTCGAAAGGTTCGTCACATCCTTGCCGTCGAACAGGATGCGGCCATGCGAGGGCTGCAGCAGACCCGAGATGATGTTGAGCAGCGTGGTCTTGCCGCAGCCGGAAGGACCGAGCAGCGCATAGGCGCCGCCGTCGTTCCATTCGTGGTCGACTTCCTTCAGCGAATAATCCTTCTCCGTCTGCGGATTGGCTCCGTAGGCGTGGCGGATATGGTCGAGCGTAATGCGTGCCATTGTGCTCTCCTATGCCTTTGCCGCTGCAGCGGCAGCGTGGCCGACCGTGGCGATGGCGCGGCCATCGGAGCCGAAGGCCAAGAGGTGGCGTGTGTCGAGGAAGGCCTCGATCTCCATGTCGGGATCGATGTCGTGAATGCCGTGCGCCAGCATGACCCAGCGCACGCCGTCATATTCCAGGTGAACGAAGCTCTCCGAACCGGTGATCTCGGAAACCAGCGTGCGCGCCTGCAGGCGGGCGGCGTCACCGGTCTGCGGCTTGAAGCCGAGATGATGCGGGTGAAACGCCACAGTAACCGGCCCGTCCGGCACGGCGGCCAGATGCGGGGGAACCGGAAGTGCTGCTCCGCCCTGACGCGTGAAGACATTGCCCGCTTTGGTGACGTCGAGCGTGTTCAGCGGCGGATCGGCGAAGATGCCGGCGCTGTCGAGATCGACGGGGCGCCGGTAGACGTCGATCGTCGGCCCGAACTGGGTGACCCGACCTTGGTTCAAGGTTGCCGTATTGCCGCCGAGCAGCAGCGCCTCGGACGGTTCGGTGGTCGCATAGACGAAGATCGCACCGGACTGGGCGAAGATCTTCGGGAGTTCCTCACGCAGTTCCTCGCGCAGCTTGTAATCGAGGTTGGCGAGCGGCTCGTCCATCAGCACGAGGCTGGCATTCTTGACGAGCGCGCGCGCAAGTGCCGTGCGCTGCTGCTGGCCGCCGGAGAGATGGAGCGGCGTGCGGTCGAGATAGGGCGTGAGCTTCAGAAGCTCGGCCGCCTTGCGCACGTCGCGGTCGATCGTGGCGGCATCCTTGCCCGAGATGCGCATCGGCGAGGCGATGTTCTCATAGACGGTCAACGCCGGATAATTGATGAACTGCTGATAGACCATGGCGACGTTGCGCTTCTGCACCGGCATGCCGGTAACGTCGGCGCCGTCGAAATGGACGGAGCCGGCGGTCGGACGGTCGAGCCCCGCCATCAGCCGCATCAGCGACGTCTTGCCCGACAGCGTCGGCCCGAGCAGGACGTTCAGCGTGCCGCGCTCGAGGACCAGATCGGTCGGATAGATATGATAGTCCGCCCCCACCATCTTGGCGGCGTTTCGCAGTTCCAGCATTCCGATTCCCCTGCCTCCACGCAGCGGGGACCACACGCCACCTTATCCGGCCATCGCCGGTATGGCAGCCATGTACTCCTCCAGTGACTGAGCCTGCTCCTTCGAAAGGCGCAGACCATCCTTTGTTCTCCTCCACAGCACGTCTTCGGCGTGCCGGGCCCATTCATGTTCGACGAGATATCTGACTTCGGCTTCGTAAAGATCGCCGCCGAACAGCCGCCCGAGATCCTCGATGCCGCTGGCATCGCCGAGCAGCGTCTCGGCCCTGGTGCCATAGCGGCGCACCAGCCGGCGCGCATGCGGATCGGCAAGGAAGGGATAACGGCTTTTCAGCTTGGCGACCTCGGCCTCATAACCCTTGACGGCGAAATTGCCGCCGGGCAGATGGCTCTTTGCCGTCCAGGGAGCGCCCTTGACGCCGATCGCCGCACCGATCTTTTCCAGCGCATGTTCGGAAAGCCGGCGATAGGTGGTGAGCTTGCCGCCGAAGACGTTGAGCAGCGGCGCGGCGGCGCCTTCGCCCTCGAGCTTCAGCACGTAGTCGCGCGTCGCCTCCTGCGCCTTCGAGGCGCCGTCGTCATAAAGCGGCCGCACCGCCGAATAGGTCCAGACGATATCCTCCGGCTTGACCGGCTCCTTGAAATATTCCGATGCCGCATTGCAGAGGTAGACGGTCTCCTCCTCGGAGATCCGGACATCCTTGGGATCGGCGGTGTAATCGCGGTCGGTCGTGCCGATCAGGGTGAAGTCGCCCTCATAGGGAATGGCGAAGATGATGCGGTTGTCGGGATTCTGGAAGAAATAGGCGCGCGGGTCGTCGAACTTCTTCTTGACGACGATATGGCTGCCCTGGACGAGGCGAACGTGGTGAGCCTCGTTCTGACCGAAAGCGGAGCGGATGACGTGATCGACCCAGGGGCCGGCGGCATTGACCAGCATGCGGGCCTGATGGCTGCCGTTGCGGCCGGTGACGGTATCGGTCGTCTCGATATGCCACAGGCCGTTCTCGCGCCTTGCCGAGACCACTTTGGTGCGGGGCATGATCGCGGCACCCTTGTCGGCTGCGTCGCGGGCGTTCAGCACGACCATGCGGGCATCGTCGACCCAGCCGTCGGAATATTCGAATGCTCTCGTAAACAGCGCCTTCAGCGGCTTGCCCGCGGGATCCTTGCGCATGTCCAGCACATCAGTCGCCGGCAGCAGCTTGCGGCCGCCGAGGTGGTCGTAGAGGAAGAGGCCGAGCCGGATCAGCCAGGCCGGGCGGATACCGCCCTTGTGATAAGGCAATACGAAGCGCAGCGGCCAGATGATGTGCGGCGCCATCGCCCAGAGGATCTCGCGCTCCATCAGCGATTCACGCACCAGGCGGAATTCGTAATGCTCGAGATAGCGCAGGCCGCCATGGATCAGCTTGGTGGCGCCGGATGAGGTGCCGGAGGCGAAATCGTTCATCTCCGCCAGCGCGACGGAATAGCCGCGCCCGATGGCATCGCGCGCGATGCCGCAGCCGTTGATGCCGCCGCCAATGACGAAAATGTCGTATATCTCCCGGCCCAATTGCCCCTCCGAGCCTGCTGCTGATTTCGCATCGCACAAAACTTGCGCGATTGCGAAAGTGACATCAGTTAAAACGAAAGAAATACGAATGTCAAACGAATGTTGGCAGATCTATCGCGATCTGCTGCCCGTTTCGATCAGTTTCACATTGTTTTCCAGGCAGAGATTTCGGATCGACGGCACCGGACAGTGGTCGGTGATGAAGGTATGAACCTGGGAAAGCTGACCGATCCGGACTGGCGCGGTGCGTTCGAACTTCGTCGAATCGGCAACGAGAATGACGTGGCGGGCATTGGCGATGATCGCCTGCGCGACCTTCACCTCGCGAAAGTCATAGTCGAGAAGCGCGCCGTCGACATCGATCGCCGAGGCGCCGATCACGGCATAATCGACCTTGAACTGGCGGATGAAATCGACCGCCGCTTCGCCGACGATCCCGCCGTCGGAACCGCGCACGACCCCGCCGGCAATTACCACCTCGATTGCCGGGAAGAGACGCAACCTGTTGGCAACGTTTATATTATTGGTGATCACCATCAGCTCGTGATGATTGGCGAGCGCCTCGCCCACCGCCTCGGTCGTCGTGCCGATATTGATGAAGAGCGAGGCTCCGCTCGGGATCAGCTCGACGGCCGCAACGCCGATTGCCTGCTTCTCCGAAGCGGCGATCTGGCGGCGCGCCTCGTATTTGACGTTCTCGGTTCCGCTCGGAAATGTCGCCCCGCCATGGATGCGCGTCAGCACCTGCGCATCGCAGAGATCGTTCAGATCCTTGCGGATGGTTTGCGGCGTTACCGAGAAGCGGGAGGCAAGCTCCTCGACCAGAACCCTGCCGCTCGATTTCGCGATCGCCACGATTTCAGTTTGTCGGTCGGTCAAGAACATCGGCGCCCCCTTTCGATCTGCTTTCGTTTTTAAAGAAAGCGAAGAGCGGCGCAACGTCTATTTATCGGCGGCGAACTTTCGCCGCCGATTTTGGTGGTAGCGGCGCGGCCGTTACCGTTTCCGCATGAGGTTGACCACGAGCACGCCGAGGATCGCCATGACGCCGCCGATCGCGCCGAGTGCCGTCGGCGTCTCGCCGAGCCAGACGAAGCCGATCAGCGTTGCGACCGGCGGGACGCCATAGAGAAAATTGGAGGCGCGCGCGGCCGTCAGCCGCTTCAATGCGATGGCCCAGGTGAGATAACCGATCGCCGTCGGGAAGATGACGAGATAGGCGACGCCCCAGTTGACCTCCGCCGGCGCGGCGGCCAGCGCACGGATCGTCGCCGGGACGGCGGGAAACAGCGGCACGGAGCCGATCAGCAGGATCCAGGCGGTGACGGCAAGCGCCGGCAGGCGGGCGAGCAACGGTTTCTGCAACACGCTTGCGATCGCCGAGCAGAGCGCTGCGCCGAGGATCAGCACAGCATTGGGATCAAGCTTGAAGCCGCCGTCCGAGGAGACCGCAATCAGCGCGACGCCGCCGAAGGAAACCGCGGTGCCCGCCCAGCCCCAGCGGCCGAAGCGCTCGCCGAGCGCGAATGTGGCAATGAGGGCGGTGAAGACGGGCATGGTATTGATGATGAAGCTGGCCGGTCCCGCCGCCACGGTCTGCTCGCCGGTGGGCGTGCGGCTGTTCGCGCGCGAAGCGCGCGGCGTGCGGCTGACGCCGGAGGGCATGCGTTTTTTCGCCCGCGCCGAGGAAGCGCTTTCCCTGCTCGGCAACACCGGCGAGCGCTGGCTGCCCAGGCCGAACAAGGCGGTGGTGCGCCTTTCGGTGACGCCTTCGGTGGCGTCACTGTGGCTCTTTCCGCGTCTGGCGAAGCTCGAAGGAAACGAGCTGCATGTCGAGCTCACGCTCGAACATCGGCTGGCGGATTTCGGCGAAGGCACGGATCTCGCCATCCGTTGCGGCAAGGGTCCCTGGGCCGGCGTGCGCGCCCTGCCGCTGTGGCGGGAGAAGTCCTTTCCCATTGCCGCCCCCGAACTGGCGAAGCAGCTCGGGCAGCGCTCGGACGCCCTTTCGCTGCTCGACCTGCCGATCATTCACGATTCGAATATAGAAGGCTGGCGCCGCTGGCTCTCGCGTGAGGGTATCGATTATACGCCGCGCGGCCAGGACCGCCGCTTCGAAGACTATAATCTGGTGATGGATGCCTGTGCCCAGGGGCTCGGCATCGCGCTCGCCCGCCCTCCCCTATCGGATGCGATGCTGGCCGCCGGGCGCGTCGTCGCAGTGTCGGAACGCACGCTCGAATCCCACGTGGCCTTCCACCTGATCCGGCCGGATGATGCGCTGCGGAGCCCGGCCATCGAATTTGCCGGCCGCTTTCTGCGCGAGGCCGGCCATGACGAGGAGACGATCGCCGCCTTCACCGCACCCGGCCGGGCGAAAGCCTAGCCGGACGGTGCCTGCTATCCCTCCAGAAGCTTCAGCCGCATTTCCTTGGCTATTTCAAAACCGACAGAGCGGTAAACGGGTTCGCCGGCATCCGAGGCATGGATGACAGCCGTCGTACAGCCGATCGATTTCAGGTAGCCGACAGCCGCTTTGGTCAACGCCAGCGCGATGCCGCGCCTGCGGAAGGCGTCCTCGACATAGACGGACCAGATATAACCAAGCAGCCGCTGCTCCTCCCGGATGACTTCAGGAAAGGGCGATTGGTGCAGCTGGCAGGATACGGAACCGGCGATTTCCCCGTCGATGACGGCCAGGAACGAGGCGAGGCGCCGCTCCGCGCGGCCGCTTCTAAGGAAAAACAAGACTCGCGCCGCGGCATCCGGTCTGTAGTGCTCCGGCGGCGTGCCGTAACTGTCCCAGATCTTCAGATAATGCCCGGCCAGGATCTCGTCCTCATCGGGCGTTGCCATTCGAATATCCATTGGCGATCCGTTTGGGCGTGGAAGGAAATCAATTTCAAGAAGGGGGACGCCCCCGCCGCGTCGCGGCAGGGACGCGTCAAAGTCCTGTCAATTCGCCGGCGTCAGCGTCATCGATGCGCTGCCGGCGGCAACGTTGAGGCCGAGCTGGCCGGTGAGGCTGACCGTCTGCAGATGGATCGAGCCGGACGTGCCGCCGACCAGGAGATTGGCGCCGACACCGGCGCCGACCGTCGCTTCCGCGCTGGCGCCAACATAGAGGCCGGCAAGCGATCCACGATGATAGCCGGCGGTCGGCGCGAAAACGCCCCAGATCAGGCGGCTGCGCGTGGTGAAGCCGAGATCGATGCCGAGCTTTCTGACTTCGCCGGTATAGTGATCGACGAGCTCGTTGCCGACAATCGACTGGAAGACGCAATCGGCTTCCTTGGACGAACCGAGCACATAGCCCGTGCCACCGCTGATATCGCAGGTAAGATAGCCGATCTTCACGCCGTTGCGCAGATCCGGCTCTTCATATGTCCTGGTGACGGGATCGGCGGCACCGGCCACCCCCGCGCCGACAAACGTCAACGATACCGCGGCAAAGGCCGTCGCAAGAGTTTTGTTCATAAGTCTCTCCTTCTCAAATCGTGACGGGAATACCCGGCTGCCGGCACCGGATAACGGACGGGAACCGTAAACGATCCCAGATCGGCGCCGTTTTCGCGTCGCGTGTCAGAGCGCGGGAGGCGCAAGCGACAACCCTACGGTTTAGCGGCATTGGGACATTTCAAAGGCATATGCTACCCGCATGCGCCATTTCACAATCTTGTCAGGAATGGTTGCAGGAAAGGCACATGCTGTTTTCGCCGAGGATGCACCGGGCAGCAGCCGCGTCGACGCTGGGGTGACCGCATAGGTTGCCAGAGCTCATGTATAGCTGTAGTATTCTCTAAATTTCCTGCTGCACAGCAACAAATAAGAAGAATCGAAATACCGATTCCCGGCATGACAACAGAATGTCCGGATGCTTTTCCGGGGTTCTGTTTCTGCTTCAGCAACAATGCCGGCTGAAATTTGAGATGCATATCAGATGATTATTTTGCCGGGGCCGGCTGACGGCACGCCCGCCGATTTCTATTGGAAATGGCGGTGCAGAGTTCATCGGGAGGGAAAAATGCGCAAACACACAACCATCATGCTGGCAGGATGCCTTGCGGTATCCGCCTGTCAGTCCGGGACCACGTCTCAAGCCGTCTCGGACCGGAATTCCGAATTCGGCTGTATTGCCGGCACCGTCGGCGGCGCGATCGTCGGCGGCTTGATCGGCAGCACCATCGGGGCCGGCACCGGCCAGGTGCTCGCCATCGGCGCCGGCATCGGCGGCGGCGGTTTCGTTGGCAACCGCCTGGCTTGCAAATAAATCGTGGGGGTATAGCGATGAAGATCTTGGCTTTGGTAACGGCAGTCGCCCTGTTCCAATCTACCGGCGTGCTCGCCCAACAAGCCGCCTCGATGTATCAGGGGCAGATGGACAAGCTTGACGTCAATTCCAGCAAGACGGTCGATCGTTCCGAATACGAAGCCTTCATGGGCACGGCTTTCGGTAATCTCGACAGGAACAAAGACGGCAGCCTGCAATCCGGCGAGACGGTGCAGATTCTGACCGTCGAGCAATTCACCCTGACGGACGCCAACAAGGACGGCCGCATCAACAAGAGCGAATTTATACAGCGGGTTATGGCGGATTTCGCGACGGCCGATCGCGATCGGGACGGCAACCTCCAGTAAAGAAAAACCCGGCGATGTTTTCGCCGGGTTTTTATACTCGATCCGTCGGCACTATACTCTGCGCATAAAGCGCATGACGAGCGACACGACGAACAGCACCAGGAAAATGAAGAACAGAACCTGGGCAATGGAAGCTGAAGCCCCGGCGATGCCGCCAAATCCAAGGACGCCGGCAATCAAGGCCACAACGAGAAATACCAAAGCGTAGTAAAGCATCGCGATCTCCTCTTACGTTGCTGCTGGCATAACGGAGACTGCCCGCTTTTGGTTCCCTGCCCGCTCACGGACGACTTAGGGAGCGCCGCATCGGCTTTGTTCAGCCGAAATGAAAAACGCCATCAAACATCCGGTCGCCCTCATTCGGCTCCGGAGGTTCTGCTGCTTCGAGATAGGCCTTGAGCGGGCCGGTCAGCACGAACCAGACGCTGGCACCCAGCATGAAGCAGGCTCCCACGGGATCATCGATCCGTGCGACGAAGGGGAGGCAGGCGGCTGCGAACAGGACGATCAACCGGACCGACCACTCCGCCTCGCGTTTGGTGACGGCGCGTGCGCGCAGCGACTTATATTGCCGCGCGCCATAGGCGCTGCTGCCCGCCTTCATCGCCGAAAACAGCTTTCGCGCGGAAGGCAGCGCCAGCATGACCAGCGCGACGACGCTGAGCGCAAAAGCCCTGCCCGTCATAAATTGTCCGCTCGCGATGAGGAGGAAAGAGAGCACGGACAGGTTCCACGTCGGCTCCAGCAGCTCCGGCGGCTGGCGCGTGCGAATGTGCCAAGCCCGCAACAAGCCCGCAGCCCCGTTCAATAACGGCTGATCGACATAACGATTGATCCAGTCCATGCTGCCCCGACCTGATTTGCCCCAAGAAGGGCCTGCAAACACCATGGAATTGGGTCATCATCGTGGCAGCCGCCGCACATCGGCGGAGAGTTGCCCCTCTCTACACGAACTGGCCGCGGCTACTTCAATTCCTGTGCGAGTTCCAAGACATGGCCCGACGGCTCCGCGAAGGCCGCGGTGCGACGTCCCCAAGGATTTCGACATGCCCGGGAAAGAGATCGTCAGCTTCGCAGGCCGGGCGCCTCGTGGCCGGTGCGCGCCACATATTCCGTGTAGCCGCCGCCATATTGGTGGATGCCTTCAGGCGTCAGCTCCAGCACACGGTTGGAGAGCGCGGCGAGGAAATGCCGGTCGTGCGAGACGAAGAGCATGGTGCCCTCATATTGCGAGAGCGCCTTGATCAGCATCTCCTTGGTGTCGAGATCGAGGTGGTTCGTCGGCTCGTCAAGCACAAGCAGGTTCGGCGGATCGAACAGCATCATCGCCATGACCAGACGGGCCTTCTCGCCGCCGGAGAGCACGCGGCAGCGTTTCTCGACATCGTCGCCGGAAAAGCCGAAACATCCGGCAAGCGCCCGCAAAGGCCCCTGCCCTGCCTGCGGAAACCGATCTTCCAGAGATTGGAAGACGGTGCGCTCGCCATCGAGGATATCCATGGCATGCTGGGCGAAATAGCCCATCTTGACGCTGGCGCCGAGAGCGACGCTGCCCTGGTCAGGCGAGGTCGTGCCCGTCACCAGCTTCAACAGCGTCGATTTGCCGGCGCCGTTGATGCCCATGATGCACCAGCGCTCGCGCCGCCGCACCATGAAATCCAGACCCTCGTAGATGCTTCGGCTGCCATATTTCTTATGGACGTTCTTCAGGTTGACCACGTCCTCGCCGGAGCGCGGTGCGGCCTGGAACTCGAAAGCGACCGACTGGCGGCGCTTCGGCGGCTCCACCCGGTCGATCTTCTCCAGCTTCTTCACCCGGCTCTGCACCTGCGAGGCATGCGAAGCGCGCGCCTTGAACCGCTCGATGAACTTGATTTCCTTGGCGAGCATCGCCTGCTGGCGCTCGAACTGGGCCTGCTGCTGCTTCTCGTTCTGCGCCCGCTGCTGCTCGTAGAATTCATAGTTGCCGGAATAGGCCGTCAGTCCGCCGCCGTCGATCTCGATGATCTTGTTGACGATGCGGTTCATGAACTCGCGGTCGTGCGAGGTCATCAAGAGCGCGCCCTCATAGCCCTTCAGAAACTCTTCGAGCCAGATCAGGCTTTCGAGATCGAGATGGTTGCTCGGCTCGTCGAGCAGCATGACGTCTGGCCGCATCAGCAGGATGCGTGCAAGTGCCACGCGCATCTTCCAGCCGCCCGACAGCGCGCCGACGTCGCCGTCCATCATCTCCTGGCTGAAGCTGAGGCCCGCAAGCACTTCACGGGCGCGCCCTTCGAGCGCATAGCCGTCCAGTTCTTCGTAACGCGCCTGCACCTCGCCGTAACGCTCGATGATCTCTTCCATGTCGCCGGCCCTGTCAGGGTCGGCCATGGCGGCTTCGAGCTCCCGCAACTCGGCGGCAACGATGCTGACCGGGCCGGCGCCGTTCATCACCTCGGCGACGGCGCTGTGGCCTGCCATTTCGCCGACATCCTGGTTGAAGTAGCCGATGGTGACGCCCTTTTCGCAGGACACCTGTCCTTCGTCGGGCTGCTCTTCGCCGTTGATCATCCGGAAGATCGTCGTCTTGCCGGCGCCGTTCGGGCCGACGAGGCCGATCTTCTCGCCTTTGTTGAGGGCTGCCGATGCCTCGATGAAGAGGATCCGGTGGCTGAGTTGTTTGCTGATATTCTCGATACGAATCATGATGTGCGCGCAGGACCTGGAAAAGTTACCGCGCCCCTTACCACGCATGGAAACCGCGGGGTAGGCCCGTCCCACCCTCTCGATCTCCGCGGCCGGATTGGATAATGTCGATGCCTGCGCTGAAAAGGAATTCGTGCCCATGAGCGTTCGCCCGCCGCAATCCTTCAGACACCACCAGCAGAATGCCAACGGCTTCAACGTCCTCGAATACGAGCTGATGTCGGAACGCGCCGATGCGCTCGGGCGTCACGGGCTGAAAGTGGAAGCGTCACTTGCCAGCCTGAAATCCTGGTCTGCCGAGCGCCAGAACGCCGAGGAGCGCGAGCAGCTCGTCAATGAAGCCTCCGACGCCGTCTGGGCATTCTTCATCCAGCGCGAGATCTGCGGATTGCGGAACAACCGCGACGCCATTCAGCGCTACGGCATCCCGAACGAGGTGCTCGCGCGATTGGGCGCGATGCGTAAATAGTCCATCGCGGTGTTGCTGCGGTGTATGTCACCTCACCCGCGAGCATGCGCCTTTCCCGGCTTTACCGCCGCCGGTATTGGGCAGACATAGGCTCTTCCCTTCGTCTTGTCGCGCCATTCAGCCTTGGCCCGCGCCAGCAGGTCGGGAGAGGTCAGCAGTGACAAGCCGGTCGCCGCCAGCGTCTTGGCCGCATGCACCATCGCCTTGTGGGCGGCACGGCTTTTCCCCTGCGCCACCACCTGCCAGGTATGCGGATTGGTGCCGATCGCCCAGGCAGGCGTCCAGCATTGCGCTGTCGGCACCACCCAGCTGACATCGCCGACATCCGTCGAGCCGGCGCGGAAATGCGACTGGCCCTCAAAATCGCGAAGGCCGAGATGCAGCGGCGTCGAGCCGTCGATCGCCTGGTTGGAAAAGACGTCGCCTTTGATCTGGTAAAGACGGATGCTGCTTTTGATCGCCTCCTCGGTGAAAGTGTTCTGGATCTTCTGCGCGAAGTCGATATCGGCCTCGTCGAAGGGCACGGGCCCGAGCGTCACCATGTTCTCATGCATCGCGCCCTCGAGCGTCAGATTGGGGAGAAGATTGGTGGAGGCGGTATCGAAGACGACCTCCACTTCCGTCTCGGTCATCATCGCGGCACCGCGTGCCACCTTCTCCACGCGTTCGGCAAGAGCCATCGCCTGCGGCATCTCAGGTGCGCGGATGAGATAGAGGGCTTCAGCCCTCGCCTGGACGACATTTGCCGCCCGGCCGCCGGTGTCGGTGATCGCATAATGCACGCGGCAGTCCGGAGGCATATGCTCGCGGAGGAAATTGACGCCGACATTCATGAGTTCGACCGCATCGAGAGCCGAACGGCCGAGATGGGCGCTGTTGGCGGCGTGCGCGGCCAGCCCCTTGAACTGATAGTAATATTCGAGCACGGCAAGATTGTTGGTCGAACGCACGCCGTTGAAGGGCGCCGGATGCCAGGTCAGCGCCGCATCCACATCGTCGAAGGCGCCGGCGCGCACCATGAAAGTCTTGCCGGAGCCCCCCTCCTCGCCCGGGCAGCCGTAATAACGCACGGTTCCCGGCAGCCCCTTCTCTTGGAGATGCCTGGCAAGCGCGATCGCCGCCAGCAGCGAACCGACGCCGAGCAGATTGTGGCCGCAGCCGTGACCGCTCTCATCCGCGGCAATCGGCCTTGCCTCGGCCACGTCGGCGATCTGGCTCATGCCGGCCAGCGCATCGAATTCGCCGAGAAAGGCGATCACCGGCCGGCCGCTGCCATATTCGCCGATAAAGGCTGTCTCCATCCCGGCGATCCCGCGTCGGACATGGAATCCGTTTTCCTCCAGTGTCGCCGCAAGCAGTTTGCTGGAACGGTATTCATCGAATTTCAGCTCGGCGAAATCCCAGATCTGATCGCTCAGCGCCGTGAATTCGGGCTTCATGCCCTCGATCACGGAGGCAAGGGTCAAGATGGCTTCTCTGTCGGGCATGGCATGTCCTCGATGCATCGCCGCTTCCCGCGGCGTCAAACGATCTGCTGCCGTCGGACCGAAGCCCGGCGGCATTGTCGAATTCCTTGGTTTTTCAGCGTGTCGTCGCAAACCCGCGGCACGCTCTGGGCAACAGGCTCAGTCGTCGAGCGAGACTTCCCAGAGGCGGGCGTTCGACTGCCAGACCGGCTGGCCCTTCAGCTTCTTCGTCGCGCCCCAGACATCGACCATGTCGTAGAGAAAGATGCCGGGCATATCCTCAAGCATCAGCGTATGGAGCTGATCGAAGATCGCCTGCCGCTTCTCCGGATCGATTTCGGCATACGCGGCATTCCGGAGTTCGATCGCCTTCGGATTGTCCCACATCAGCGATGCGTTCTTATCCTTGTCGCCGACATAGAAACTGTAGGCCAGAGCAGGGTCGAGACGCGGCGTCACCGACTGTGAGATGACCTGGTAGTTGCCGGACCGGCGGCGATCGACCTGCGTTGCATAGTCGAGGACCTCGATCTGCACATTGAGGCCCACCTGCTGCATCATGGCCTGCGCCATGACGGCTGCCGGGAAGCTCGGCACATTGCCGCGCTTGTTGGCGATGATGGTGATCGGCTCACCCTTGTAGCCGGCCTCGGCAAGCTCCTTCTTCGCGGCTTCGAGATCGTAGGGAAGGCGCTTCTTCTGCGTCTCGCTGAAATAGACCGAGTCCGTCGGCACCATCGAGCCATTGGCTTCGCCGGTCCCGTTCGAGGCCGCCGCCACGAGTTCGTCGAGGTCGAGCGCCTGCGCCATGGCGCGGCGCACGCCAGGCTTGCCGAGGACCGGATCGCGTGTCTGGATGTAAAACAGGTTCTTACCGTTGTTGCGGGCGATGATCAGCTGAACCTTGTCGCTCGCCTTGAATTCCGGGATCAGATCCGGCGAGATCTCTGCCGTATCGAGCACACCGGATTCGAGACCCGCCTTGACGGTCGAGGCATCGGGAATGACCATGAACTTGATGCCGTCGACCAGCGGCCGCTTGGAGCCGACCGCGCCGTCGGGCTTGCCGTCATTCGCCGGCGAGACGTAGTCGGCGAACTTCGTCAGATGTATATATTCGGCCTTCTTCCACTCATCCCATTTGAAGGGACCGGTGCCGATCGGCGCGACGAAGGTGCCGTCGGCGGCAACGGAGTCTTTCGAGATGATGCCGGTGTAACCGCATTCCGGCCGCGACATCAGACCGAGGAAAACCGCCGAAGGTTTCTCCAGCACCATCTCGACGGTCAAGGCGTCGACGGCCTTGATGCCGGTGACGTGCACGACGCCGCTGCCGTTGAAATCATTGACGCAGGTCCACTTGGTCTTCGGATCCATGTATCGGTTCCAGTTCCAGACGACGTCATCGGCGCTCAGCACCTTGCCATTGTGGAACTTTACGCCATCACGCAGCTTGAACGTATAGGTCAGACCGTCGGCCGACATGTCGACGGTCTTGGCGAGAAGCGGCTTGACCTCGCCATTATTGGCATAACCGACGAGGCCTTCGACGATATGCAGGATGACATTGTCGGTGTTGCCGTCCCGGTTGACGCCGGGATTGCTGCTGCGCAGGTCCGAGCTTTGCGCCACGACAATATCGCGGGCTGCCGCCGTGCCGGCCATCACCAGCAGAATGGTGTTTGCAAGCAGGATTTTTCTCATTGTTCTACCCTCTTTCTGTTTATTGATCGATTATGGTTGGAACTCTTCCCAGCAGGCCCGGGCGAGCCTGCCGATGGTTTCGAGTGCGATCGTGTAACCTGGCGTTCCGTCTTCCATCACCTGAGGAACCTGGTCGGTATAGGCGGCGAGGATGTAGAACGGTGCCCCGTCCCGGAAGACGATGCCGGCATCCATGCGCCCGCGCTTGCCGCGGCCGCCCTTGCTGGCGACGATGGTTTCGAACGGCAGCCGCGACGGGATGCCGTAGCGCAACACCTGGTTTTTCAGCGTCTGCAGCGCGAAGGCGCAGAGCGCCTGCGAGCAGCCGAGCCTCGCTGCCGCATCTTCCGAAGTTTGCGCATCCAGGATGGTCTGCAGCAGCAAGACCTGATCGGCCGCAGTCGTCGTCGTGACCGCACCGAGCGCGTGATCGGGCGACAGCGCCAGCGGCGGGATCAGGAAGCGATGATGCGTGCCGCTCAGACCCAGCGCCTTGCAGTAGCTGTCGACTTCTTCGAGCGTCAGGCGTTCGAACACCATCTTGGTGCAGACATTGTCGCTCAGCACCATCATGCCGGTGATGGCGTCGCGCAGCGAAATGACGATACCGGGGGTCATGTAGCGGAAGATGCCGCTCGCCACTTCCTCGGCAAGACGCTTCTCGTAAACGATCTGCTCGTCGAGATCGAGGCGGCCGTCCTCGACCGCCTTCAATGCCGCCATCATGATCGAGGTCTTGCGCGTGCTTGCCGACGGCGTCTCCTCATCGGCGCCGCGGCCGATCGTTTCGCCGGTCAGAAGATTGCGCGCCATGAAGCGCGTAACGAAGGGCTGCGCATCGCAGATCGCATTCAGCCGCTTGGCGGCCCCGCTTGAATTCGTGCCCGTGTCCAACTCAGTTCTCCAGACGCCATTTCAGTTTCACGCCGCCCTGCTCGTTCTGATCGAGAGCGGGAATTGCCGAAAGGAGACGGCGCGTATAGGCCTCCTTCGGACTGTCGAAGATCGTGTTGCGGTCGCCCTCTTCGATGATCCGGCCGTCCTGCATGACGACCACACGGTCGGCGATCTGTTCGACCACGCCGAGATCATGGCTGATGAAGAGGCAGGAGAAGCCGTAGCGCTTCTGAAGGTTCGAGAAGAGATCGAGCACCTGGGCGCGCACCGTCACGTCGAGCGCGGAAACCGGCTCGTCGGCGATCAGGAATTTCGGCCGCCGGGCGATGGCGCGGGCGATCGCGACGCGCTGACGCTGGCCGCCGGACAGCTCATGCGGATACCGCAAGGTATAATCGGCGCCGAGGCCGACTTCCTCCAGCGTTTCCAACGCGCGTTTTTTCTTAGCCGCGCCGTCGATGCCCGGCACCAGCCGCAGCGCCTCTTCGACGAGGGCTGCGATCGTCATGCGCGGATCGAGCAAGGAATAGGGATCCTGGAACACCATCTGGCAATTCAGCCGATAGTCGCGCCAGTCTGCATCACGCTCGCGGCCCTGGAAGAGGATCTGACCTCCGCTCTGATCGACGAGGCCGGCAATCGTGCGCCCGAGCGTCGTTTTGCCGGAGCCGGAACCGCCGACGAGCGCGACGACCTCGCCCTCGCGGATATCGATGCTGACGCCATGCAGCGCACGTTTCGGCGCCGCTTTCTTCAACAGCGATTTCCGGCCGGCATAATCGACGACGATATCGCGCGCCGACACCATCGGCGCGGTTGTGAGATCGATCGCGCGGGTCTCCCCGCGGAAGGGCAGCGAGGAGAGCAGTTTTTTCGTATAGGGATGGCGCGGCGCCTCGAGCAGTTGCTCGGTGGTTCCCTGTTCGACGATCGCGCCCTTTTCCATGACGACGATCCGGCTGGTATAGCGTGCCACCATCGGCAGATCGTGGCTGATGAGCAGGACAGCGGTGCCTTCGGCCCGCGTCAGCTCGACCAACAGTTCCATGACGTCGCGCTGGATGACGGCGTCGAGTGCCGTCGTCGGCTCGTCGGCGATCAGGAGCGCCGGCTTCAGCAGCATCACCGAAGCCAGCATGATACGTTGGCGCATACCGCCGGAGAATTCGTGCGGATAGGCCGGCAGCGCCCCTTCGGGATCGCGGATGCCGACGCGGGTGAGCATATCGAGAATGCGGCTGCGGCGTTCCTCCGGCGGCATCTTCGTATGGAGGATCAGCCCTTCTTCAAGCTGCCGGCCGATCGTCATCGACGGATTGAGCGAGGTCATCGGCTCCTGAAAGACGACGCCGATTTCGGCGCCGCGCAATTGCCGCAGCGCGCTGTCGCTCATCGCCAGCACGTTGCGCCCCTTGTAGCTGACCGTGCCGCCCGTCACCCTGACGGCCGGTGGCAGGAGCGAGATCAGAGCGCGGGTCGCCAGCGTCTTGCCGGAGCCGCTTTCACCGACGATGCCGAAGATTTCCCCGGCTTCGATATCGAAGCTGACATCCCTGACGACATCGATGCCGCGATGGGCGACCTGGAGCGACAGGCCGCGGACGCTGAGAAGGCTTTCCTTGGTCATTTCAGGCCTCTCATACGCGGATCGAGCTTGTCGCGGAGCGCGTCGCCCAGAAGGTTGATGCCGAGAAGGGTGAGCGCGATGCAGAGACCGGGGAAGAGCCCGAGCCAGACCGCCTGCTCGATGAAGGGCCGGCCGGCGGCCAGCATGTTTCCCCAGGTCGGCGCCGGCGGCGGCACGCCGAGGCCGAGGAAGCTGAGCGCGCTTTCCGAGAGGATCGCCCAGCCGAACATGGAGGTGGAGAGAACCGTGATCGGCGCCAGGCAGTTCGGCAGGATATGACGGGCCATCGTATAGATTTCGCCATTGCCCATCACCTTGGATGCCTCGATGAATTCGCGTTCGCGCAGCGACAGCACGGCGCCGCGCACCACGCGCGCCATCGACGGCGTATAGGCGATGCCGAGCGCGAAGATGATGCCGTATTGGTTGGCGCCGAAGACGGCGAGCAGGCCGAGCGCCAGCAGGATGCCGGGAAAGGCGAGCAGCGCATTGTTGATCGCCATGATGACCGCATCGACCCAGCCGCGCGCATAGCCGCTGATGATGCCGATCATCGTTCCGCAGATTGCAGCGAAGGCAACCGTGAGGAAACCGATCCAGACGCTGGCGCGGGCGCCGACCATCAGGCGGCTCAGCACGTCGCGGCCGAATTCATCGGTGCCGAGCCAATGGGCCGCGTCGGGAGCGGCAAGACGGGCGGTGAAGCTCAGCTTCATCGGGTCATAAGGGGTCCAGAAGAGACCGAGCGCGGCGGTGGCAAGAAGTGCGGCGATCAGCAGGCCGCCGATGAGGCCGTTCAGGTTCAGGTTTTTCATTCGGCCACCACGCGCGGATCGAAGAGCGGATAAAGCAGGTCGACGATCAGGTTGACCAGCACGTAGGAGATCGCGACGAAAAGCAGGCAGCCCTGGATGACCGGATAGTCACGCGCGAAAATGCTGTCGACCATCAGCCGGCCGAGACCCGGAATGGTGAAAACCGTTTCGATGACGGCGATGCCGCCGAGCAGATTGCCGAGAATGAGGCCGATCATCGTCCAGGTCGGGCCGAAGGCATTCTTGAACGCATGCTTCCAGAGCACGGCGCTTTCCGACAGCCCCTTGGCGCGGGCATGGGTGATGTAGTCGAGCCGCAGCACTTCCAGCGTCGAGGCGCGCGCCATCCGGATGAGCACGCCCATCTCATGGATGACGAGCGTCATGATCGGCAGGACGAGATAGATCAGGCCGCCCCAGAAATTGCTGCCGATCGAGACGTAGCCCAGCACCGGCAGCCAGCCGAGCTTCAGGCCGAACAGCAGAAGCAGCAGCAGGCCAAGCCAGAAAGTCGGGATCGACAGCAGCACAGTTGCCGTGCCCACCAACGCGAGATCGGTGATGCTGTTCTGCCGCCAGGCGGCGATGACACCGGCGGGAACGGCAATGAGGCTCGCAAGCGCAACCGCGATCAGGACGATCTCGGCGCTGATCATGAAACGCGCGGCAACCAGCGGCAGGACCGGCTCGTTGTTGACGATCGAACGGCCGAAATCGCCGGTCAGCACGTTTTCGCTCCAGATCAGGAACTGCTGCGGGATCGACTTGTCGAGCCCGAGTTCGGAACGCATGGCGGCGATCTGTTCCGGCTCAGCCATATCGCCGAGCATCAGCGCGGCGGGATCGCCGGGAATGAAACGAATGAGCGCGAAGACGGTGATCGAAACGATCACCACTGTCGGCAGCGCCATGAGAAGGCGGTTGATAATGAATCTGAGCATCAGTTCCCCTGGAACATGGTTGGCGGCGATCCGCCGCTTTCATGCGTTTGTTTTGCGAGAACTATGATGGATTTGAGAAATACCTGCAATATTATGCAGTTTTGTCATACCCTTATGCAGAAGCGGACGAAGCATTCCGGCTCCGCAGCTTGTACGGACGAAGCTTATCCCACTCGTTTTGCTGTTATTTCTGCGACAGGGCGATCTGGCGTTTCAACGCGTCCATCAGCGCTTGCGCGGCAAGCGACGGCGGCTGGCCGGCCGGCTTGGCCAGACCGAACTCCTGCGTCGACTGAGGCACGAAGGGCCGCTGGACGACCGGCAGGTGACGGTAAAGGTTGGCGTAGAAGCTGCTGAGGATGGCGACGCCCAGGCCGTGGGCGGCATAGGCGCAGGCCGAACTGTTGGTGTGCGTCTCGATCTTGACGTTCTGCTTCACCCCTGCCCGCTTGAAGACCTGATCGAGCAGCATGCGCGTCGGCCGCTGGCGCCCGATCAGGATCAGCGGAATATTGCGCAGATCCTTCGGCGTGATCTCCTTCAGCTTCGCAAGAGCGTGATCCCTCTGGATGACGCAGACGCTGACACCGGTGGCGACCGGCTCCATCTCGATGCCCGGTCCCGTTTCGCCTTCATAACGCAGGAAACCGAAATCGATGATGCGCTGCTCCACCAGCCTCGTGATCGCAGTCGTCGTCTCGAAGAATGTTTCGATGCGGACGCCGGGAAAATCCTTTGAGTAGTCGACGAGCATTGCCGGCGCAAAATCCTCCCACATGCTGCTCGGCAGGCCGATCCTGACGACCTCAGGACCGGCCGCACCGGTGCGCAGATCTTCGGCCAAACCGGAGAAGCGGTCGATGCCGAGAAGGATGTTCTCGGCGTCCCGCGCCAGAATCAGCGCTTCCGGCGTCGGGATCAGCCGTCCTTTTTCGCGCGCGAAAAGCGTAAGCGAGAGATCGGTTTCGAGTTGCTGCAGAAGGCGGCTGACGCCGGACTGGCTGAGCCCCATGCTCTTTGCCGAGGCAATCGTCGATCCGGTCGCCAGCAGCGTTCGCAGCACCTCCAATTGTCTGAAGTTCGTCAAACCCGCCGCCTTTCGAAACGATGGTCAATGATATGGTTAATTGTCCGATCGGCGGATGAAAAGCACAAAACCCTCATTCGCTTCCAGACGGCGAGAGCTTGAACAAGCCGGAGAAATATTGACGCCGATCACCGCCCCGCCTTTCCCGAACAGGTAGAAATTTCCGACGCGGAAAGATATGGCTTTGATACCGAACCAGCGTGAAGGGGAATTGCGATGCCAAGCTCAATCCGGATCGGCAATCAGGATCTCACTGTTAACGTCTCCTCGCTCGGCGCCGAGATGCAGGCGCTCACCAGCAGCGACGGACGCTCCTGGCTGTGGACGGGCGACGCGGCCTTTTGGACGGGACGCTCGCCGATCCTGTTTCCGATCGTCGGCAAGGCGCCCGACGACAAGGTCGCGATCGACGGCACGGTCTACCCGATGGCACAGCACGGCTTTGCCCGGCGCAGCGATTTTACCCTTGCAAGCTCCACGGCGACGACATGCCGGCACGAGCTGGCCGCATCTGAAGCCACCCGGGCGGTCTATCCGTTCGATTTTCTCCTCGCCGTCGAACATGCGATCGAGGGCAGCGCCTTGACGGTCACGGCGGAAATTACCAATCGCGACCAGAAACCGATGCCCTTCGGCTTTGGCTTCCATCCGGCTTTCGTCTGGCCGCTGCCTGATGCTTCCGGGCGCGCCCACACGGTCACGCTGGACAATGAGGGTCAGCCGGAGCTCGTGCGGCTGGAGGGCGGCCTCATCGATCCGGCGCCGCTGCCCTCACCCTTCGACAGAGGCAGGCTGGTGCTGGATCACGCCATGTTCGAGAAGGACGCGATGATCTTCCCGAAAGGCGCGGGCGAAGGGCTGTGCTACGGCGCCGAAGGTGGGCCGAGCCTGCGGTTCCGTTTCGACAACCTGCCCAATCTTGCTCTGTGGACCAAGCCGGGCGCGCCCTTCATCTGCGTCGAGCCATGGCATGGAACGGCCGCGGAAGCCGGAGCCTCGAGCGAGCTGTCACGCCGGCCGTATACCAACATATTGTCGCCCGGCGCGACGGCGCGCTTCGGCTTCACGGTCGAGATTTCCTAGCAGCGTCGCGCTCCGACCGTCAGGTCGGCGGGGCGCCGAGCGCATGCATGATGCCACGAAGCTCCGCAAGGCCGCGCATACGGCCGATGGCGGGATAGCCGGGCGTGACCGTCTTGTCGAGATCGTCGAGCATGCGGTGGCCATGGTCCGAGCGGAAGACGATGGTGTCTTCGGAACCGCGGCGGCCGTCTTCGGCAACCAGTTCCCTGAGAACCGCGACCATGTCGACGTCGCCTTCCAGATGCGCGCTTTCATGGAACGTCCGGCCGTCGCCCTCGCGGGTCGTGGCGCGCAGATGGGCGAAGTGGATGCGCGACGCGAAGCGCCGGGAAATTGCCGGCAGGTCGTTGTCGGCCCGCACGCCAAGGCTGCCGGTGCAGTAACACATGCCGTTCGCCGCCGACGGCACTGCATCGAAGAGAGCCGCGTAATCCTCGGCGGTCGAAGCGATGCGGGGAAGGCCGAACAGCGAGCGCGGCGGATCGTCGGGATGCAGCGTCAGCTTGACGCCGCGCGCTTCGGCAGCCGGCGTCACCGCCTCCAGGAATTCGATCAGGTGCTGGCGCAGCCTTGCGGCATCGATGCCGCTATAGGCGACCAGTTTCTCCCGGAAGGCCGGGATGGTCAGGGGTTCGGTGGTCGAACCGGGCAGGGCCGAGGTGATGATGCGGGTGATCTCGGCAATCTCCTCCTCCGACATGGTCTCGAAGACAGCCCGCGCCCGCTCACGGTCTTCCTCGGAATATTGCCGGGCTGCATCCGGCCGTTCCAGAATGAAGAGATCGAAGGCCGCGAAACGTTCGTGATCGAAGCGCATGGCGGTGGCCCCTGTCGGCGTCACGAAATCGAGTTCGGTACGCGTCCAGTCCACGACAGGCATGAAATTATAGCAGACGATCGGAATGCCGCAGGCAGCGACCGCTTCGAGGCTCGCGATCCAAGCCTCGATTTCCGCCTTCGCCTCCCCGCCCTTGCGCTTGACCGCGTCAGGAATCGGGATGCTTTCCACGACCGACCAGACGAGCGGCGAACGGCCGGCAGGCGTCGTCTCGATCAAAGATTGCCGCTCGCGCACCTCCTTCTCTGTCCAGGCCCTGCCGATCGGCACCTGGTGCAGCGACGACACGATGTTGGTCGCGCCCGTCTGGCGGACGTCATCCAGCGTTACCGGCGCTTCCGGCC
The DNA here is from genome assembly GCF_002211305.1 of Rhizobium sp. R634. Lineage (GTDB taxonomy): Bacteria > Pseudomonadota > Alphaproteobacteria > Rhizobiales > Rhizobiaceae > Rhizobium. Next base: position 139,587 of record NZ_LOKW01000004.1, read on the forward strand.
CGAACCATCTCCAACCCTGCCTCATCCTTCTTCCTTCCTCGCCTTTTCATTTCGTGTTTGGCCTGCCGTCAGCAGAAATAATCGGGGTAACGCGAGCGCAATTCATCGACGTCAGGGATGACGGCGCTCAAATGATGGATCATCGCCTCGCGCGCCGCCGCCGCATCATGTGCGGCGAGCGCATCGCGAATGATGGTGTGTTCGTGCACCACATTGCCCATGCGCCCAAGCGCCGGCAGCGCCAGCCGCCGCGCCCGGTCGATCTGCACTTTGACGGTCTTCAGGAGCCCCCAAATGCCGGGATAACCCGATATCTGCGCGATCGCCTCGTGAAAGGCTTCGTCCTCCTCATGGAAGCTCGTGACATCGTCGGCCGCGGCATGCGCACGCTGACGGGCGATGATAGCATCAAGGCGGGCGATATCGGCGGGGGCGGCAGTCTGAGCCGCCATCTCGACGGTCGTGCCTTCGAGTGCCTTGCGCACGACGACCGCTTCGGGGATCACTGAGACCGGCACGCGCGATACGGCGGTGCCCGATTGCGGAAAGATATCGACCAGTCCGCCTTCGGAAAGCCTCAGCAGGGCCTCGCGCACCGGCGTGCGGCTGACGCCGAATTCTTCCGCGATCCGCTTTTCCTGCAGCAGCATGCCGGGCCGCATCCGGAGCGAGACGATGTCGGCGTGCAGGCGCTCGTAGATGGCGCCAGCCGCGGTAACGCGGCGCAGCCGGCCGCCAAGCTCTTGAGAGGATGGCGGTACGAAGACCTGGGTTTCTGCTGTCTGCCGCATGAGGATACCAGTATGCCGACGCTTTCTGGCATACTAGTATATCAGTTATAATGCCTTGCCAAGGTGTGCTGTGCTCGGCATCGACGTGGCGGAAATGCATTCTTGCAGGGAACTTAGATCAGCCGACCTGGTTGTGTTTTCCCAAGGAGATGTTCATGAAAAACCCAGCACGACGCAAGACGAACGGAAGTGCGACCAACGGCGCCGAGGCGCAAACTTCAGCCGCGACGGATGCGCGCAGACCAAAGACGGCGCGGCGAACCGCGAGCGTCGCCGACGATCGGAGCCGGCCGCAGGCCGCCAGCCGCGAGGACGAGATCCGGAATCGAGCCTATTCCCTGTGGGAAAAGGAAGGCAGGCCGGAGGGAAGACAGGCGCATCACTGGAGCGTGGCTGAACATGAGCTCGATGCGCAGTGGAGCGAAGCCGATAATCCTCCCAAGCTCGAAGCACTGCGCGAGGCCTCGCGCCAGCATGCCGATACGTTCCTCGTGAAGACGGATCTCGAAGACGCTGATCAACGCGAAGCCTCACCCGGCACACGCGAGCAGGACTGAAAAATTCCCCCGAGTAATTGAGGAAGGTCCCGATATGGTCGACAAACAAGATTTGAACGCGGGATTCACCGGCACACCCGTTGAGCAGCCGAAGGGATTGGCCAAGGCTGCCCAATCGGCGGCCAGCGGCGTGAAACGTGAGGTCTATGCAGTCACATCAGGCGCTAGAGACCATCCGCACACAGCAAGCGCATTGCTGCTCAGTATCGGCTTTGTCGCATTCGGTCTCGGCTATCTCCTGGGCCGATCATCAGCGGAAAGCCCGGCACGCTCCTATTGGCGATAGCGGCAGACACCAACCAAGTGCGGTGCAGTCGTTTGAGTGTATCGCCCACCCATCATGCGCTCTAACGGCGTTTTTCCGAACGCGGAATCACGACGTTTGACGTAAAGCCTCGCAGCAAGTTCGCACCTCAAACGTGTTTTCTTGTCGTGTCGGCTTGACCATCGCAGAACATTGCGGCTGATCATCGGGTAAGACGAGGAAGCATCAGGCTTTGCTGTTGCCAGAATACGACAGTGAGGAAAGCAAGGGTTTTGCCTGCCCTCACAGCTTGACAGCGGTGACAACGGTCCTTAGCGAGGCTGGATTAGCGACACCTCAGGATCAGCAAAGTGAATTACTTCAGGCAACTCGTGATTGCGATACTTCATCCCGGAAACGGGTCGGGAAGCACGCTTGATCGAACCAACGGCATTGCGGTCTTTCTCTTTGCAATCCTGCCCGGCCTTTCGCCCAATTTTAACTCGTTCATCCTCCTCGGATCGATGATATCGGGCCTCTATCTTCTGGCGATAGCCCGCTTTCCATTGAATCTGTCCAAATCCGACCGCCTGGTTGCCATTTGCATGACGATCTACCCGGTGGTGATGATCGTCAGCATATTCGTCAATCCGCCGTTTTCCGAAGAACTGGATTGGATCTTCCGTCTCCTGCCTTTCTTTTCGATCTGGCTGATTTTGCCGCGCATGCGCCAATCCCCCGATGGCCGCCTCGTGCCGCTCTTTATCCTGGGCGCTGGCCTCGGCATGATCGTGACCTTTCTTTTCAGCCTGCTTCAGGTCCTGTTCCTGATGCCCAGGGCGGAAGCGGGGACGTCGAACGCCGCCCTTCTCGGCGTTATCGGCGTTCTTTTCGGCAGCGTCGCGCTTCTCAACATCCAATCGCCCAAAAGCATGGAGCAGAAAATCGCAATCCTGGGATATGCCGCAGGCCTAGGCTGCGCGTTGCTTTCCGGAACGCGCTCGGCCTGGCTGGTCATTCCCGTGCATGTCGTGATCTTCCTGTGGTATTTTCCCAAGCACCGCTTTCATGTGAGTTTGCGCAGCGTGGCCATCACCGGCACCGTGCTGTTGCTGGGGCTTCTTGCTCTCGGCAGCGACCAGGTCGTCTATCGCGTCCGCGAACTCCAGAACAATCTTTCGACGCTGGAAAGCGCTCATGGCGATATCACGTCGCTGAGCGCGCGGGTCGCCCTCTACAAAGGCGCACTATCGGCCATCGTCAAGGATCCGTTTACCGGTTATGGCCCGCAAAACAGAATGGCGGCCGTGCTGGCGGAGGTCCCTGAAAGCATCAGGCCGCAGCTTCCCTATTCGCATGTCCATAACGGTTTTCTGACCGCGGGAATTGACGCAGGCATCGTCGGCATCGCCGCACTTTCGCTGCTGCTCCTGACGCCCTTGATCGCTGCCTGGAAAAAGGAGCCCGGGCCAAGCCGCGACCTCGCCATCGCGATCGCACTTCTGTTGATCAGCAGCTACGTTATAACGGGCAGCTTCGGCATCATGTTCAACCAAAAGGCATTGGATCCGATCTTCGCCTATATGGTCGCGCTTATTTGCGCGGATCGCGGCAGCACGCGTTTTGCGCCGGTCGTTCGAAGCTGATTTCCGCCACCTGGGTGTCGGCGGAGCTTCAGGCCGCCGTAATAGTTTCGGCGCCGGTGAAAGCCAGATCCGAAACCTCGCCCGTCGATGAATAGCCGGAAACGAGTTCCGCCAAGGCCACGCGCGCCGCGATCATATCGTTGCGATCCAGCGCCGCGTTGAGCGAGCTCAGCCTCTTTGAAAGCTCCGGCCAGGACAGAAAATCCTCGCGCGCCTTCATGATCCTGGGATGTTCCGTCGTTTCCGGATTGTCGCCGATCAGCAGTTCTTCATAGAGCTTCTCGCCGGGCCTGAGGCCGGTAACGGCAAGCTCGATATCCCCTTCGGGATTATCCTCGTGGCGCACGGTCAGGCCGGAAAGCTCCACCATCTTGCGGGCAAGATCGGCGATGCGGACAGGCTCTCCCATATCGAGCAGGAAAACATCCCCGCCGTCCGCCATCGCGCCCGCCTGGATGACGAGCTGCGAGGCCTCCGAAATGGTCATGAAATAGCGGGTTATATCGGGATGCGTCAGCGTCACCGGGCCGCCTTCCTTGATCTGCTGCCGGAACAGTGGCACGACGGATCCGGAGGAGCCGAGGACGTTTCCAAAACGGACCATGGAGAAATTCGTCCGCGCTCCGCCGGCGGCCGGCTCCGCCGCAAGCGCCTGCAGGACCATCTCCGCCAGCCTTTTGCTCGCGCCCATCACATTTGTCGGACGCACGGCCTTGTCGGTACTGATCAGCACGAAATTCGAGACGCCGCATTTGTTCGCCGCCCGGGCGGTGATCAGCGTCCCCATGACATTGTTCTTGATGCCTTCCACCGCATTATGTTCGACAAGAGGCACATGTTTGTAGGCAGCGGCATGATAGAGCGTCTGCGGCCGCCAGCTCTGGATAATATGTTCCATGCGGTCATGGTCGCGAACGGAACAGAGAATGGGAACGATCTGCAGGCTTGCATATTTGTACAGCTCGGCCAGCTTCAACAATTCGGCATGGATATTGTAGAGCGCAAACTCGTTCTGATCGACGAGGATGAGGCTCGAAGGCGCGTTGCGCAGAATCTGGCGGCATAATTCGCCGCCGATGGAGCCGCCGGCGCCGGTGACCATTACCACCTTGTTGCGCATCGCCTTGTCGAGCAGCTCCTGCCGCGGCGCAACCGCTTCCCTCCCCAGCAGGTCTTCGATCTCCAGCTCACGAATGTCGGAGACGGCGACACGCCCCTGCGCCAGAGCCGTGAGGTCAGGCAATGTCCGGACATTCACCCTGGCTTTGCGGATGCGCTCCAGGATCTCATTGCGGCGCTGCCGCGATGCGGATGGAAGAGCAAGAAGCACGTTGTGCACGCCGAGAGTTCCGGCGAGCTCCGGAAGATCCGACGGGTCATAGATCGGCAAGCCACCCATGACGCCGCCCTTGAGGCGCGGATCGTCATCCAGATAGCCGACGACGTTGAGTTCGGCGCTGTTCGTCAGGGCAGCCGCCAATTGCCGCCCGGCCTTGCCCGCCCCGTAGATCAGCACCTTCGCGAGCATATTCTTGTGAAGGATACGCTGGTAGGCATCTCCGAGCCAATAGCGGATACCCAGCCGTGACAGCCCGATCCCGATCAACAGCAGGAACGGCTGGAGAATGCCGACGGTTCTCGGGACACCGGGCACGCTGAGAGCGGTAAATATTGTCATGAAGGCGAAGCCGTAGATCGCAATCGCCTTTAAAACAGTAATGAACGCAGCCAGATTGGCATAACGGAAGATCGCCCGATACATGCCCATGACGACGAAGATGGGAAGAGCCATGCACAGCGAAACGAAGACCGGCAACCATTGCACACCGGTCAGCACCGTCCATTCGTTGAGACGGAAGCAATAGGCGAGCCAAATCGTCAGCACGCAAAAGGCGGAATCCACCAGCAATGCCAGTGCGCGTTTGGCAGCGCGCGGCATTGCCAGAAGAGGGGCGACGAGCGCCTGCATCGGCACTAAGAACCATCCCGAGCGTGGCGTCTCAGTGGGGGTATTTTCAGGCATTGCTAACCGGCGTCTCGCGATCAAATGGACAACACCTTCTTGTCATTTTCTGCAACGAGCGCAACTGAAATAATCGGAAAGCGCGGCCTTTCGAACCGCTTATCTATCTGAGGTAGGCAAGTTAATGCGTGATTCCCTTTCGGCGGATCACCTTTTCTGCGGTGAGAAACAGGATGCGCATATCGAAGCCGAACGAGCGCCGCTCGAGATATTCAACATCGAATTTCACCTTCTCGGGAATCGGCAATTCGTCTCGTCCGTTGATCTGCGCCCATCCCGTCAGTCCCGGCAGGAGCTTGTCGACGCCGTGGGCCGTCCGCAATTCGATCAGATCATACTGATTATAGAGCGCCGGACGCGGTCCGACGAAACTCATCTTCCCCGCGAGAATGCACCAGAGTTGCGGCAGCTCATCGAGGCTGGATTTGCGAAGAAACGAGCCGATGGGGGTCAGAAACCGGTCCGGATTGTCGAGCAGATGCGTGGCGACCGTCGGCGTGTCGATGCGCATGCTCCTGAATTTCGGCATCAGGAAGATCTGATTGAAACGGCCGACACGCTTTGACCAATAGAGGACCGGTCCCGGCGAGGTAAGGCGAACACAAAGGGCGACGACGAGGCTCGGAACGAGCAGCACCAGCGAAGCAATGACCGCCAGGAAAAAATCCACTGCCCGTTTCAAACGCATGCTCCCCTGCTTCTTCCATTGCCAAGCGGCGCCTTTCCGCCACCCCTGCCCTATCGTCAAAAAGCGTTTTGCCGTCAACTGCAGGATTTCGGGCAAGCACGCCTCATCGACGGTCGAGATGGTCGCTTGTGCTCTTCTGACGCCGTCGCTACGCTCGCGGTCCCAATGCGAGGTAGGAAAGACGTGCATATTCGAAAAGCGGTATCCGCCGACGCGGAGGAGCTGTGCAGCCTCCTGAACGAGATCATTGTGGCGGGTGGAACAACCGCGCTCGAGACGCCTCTTTCGGCTTCGGAGTTCGCGGATTGGTTCATCGACGGCGAATTCCCCCTTGTCTGCCATGTCGCCGAGCAGGATCGGTCGCTTGCAGGCTTCCAGTCGCTCAGCCTTTATGGCGACCCGCCGAAAGGATATGCCGATATCGCGACATTTGCCCGTATCGATCCGAAGATCCCCGGAGTCGGCCGGGCGCTTTTCCCCGCAACTCGGGCAGCAGCCGAGGAGGTCGGTCTCGCCTTCATCAATGCCACCATTCGCGCCGACAACGTCAGCGGTCTCGCCTATTACGCAAAAATGGGCTTCGAGCCCTATGACAGGCTTGTGCAGGTTCCGCTGCTGGATGGAACACCCGTCGACAGGATCAAAAAGCGTTTCAGGCTCGGCGGCACACCCCATAGAGCTGTTTGAGAATTTCTAAACTGCTGATACAAAAGCGGGAAACTGCCAACCAGAAGCGATCTGGCCCTTCATTTCCGTCACACTTCGTTAACCATAATAATTTTCGTCAGGACCGTGGAAGCAAATTCATCCTGTCCTCCCTCTGACCGGCGAATTGCTTCGGGCAAGGGCCATCAACATCGGTCCGATAGCGAACTCCCCTCTTTCGGCGCGGCGCGTCAGGTCACGCAGGTAACCGCCGGCGGAGTTGATGTGCCCTGCCCTTTCGAGAACGCAGGCCATGACGGTGGCGGCATTTTCCGGACCCATGGTCTCACAGGCCTGCTCATAGGCCGACGGGCTGACGCCGAGCATCGAGCGCACGACTACGGCCGCCGCCATCAGGTCGCGCCACGTGCCGACCGAGCCTTGCGGCCCATAGGCTGCGATTTCGGGGCAGGCCTGCAGCACGAGCCCCAGCGGGAAGGATTTCAGCCTGTCGTTGGTAGAGGAGGCCGATTTCGTAGTCGCGGCACGCCCGTCCCGCTCTTCGTTTTTCGGTATTCGTGTTATCGGCTCGGCCCAGCCTGCCGATCGATCATCTGCGGTTGCGCCCTGCTTCGTTTCGAAGCTTGGTTCAAGTTCAATAAAGGGATGTGGGTTTGAATTCTGTATGTGCCGCTCAAAATGTTGGGCATTGCCGCTTTGATTTTGAGCTTTAACCTGCATTTCCAATTGATTGACGATTTCTTCGCGCAGCAATTCCAGCTCGTCGAGAGCTTCAGCCACCTGGCCAGCGGAAGGTAACCGAGGCAAGCGCTCAAGGACGGCGCGAAAATGCAGATGGATCTTGTTCCAATCGCCGGCAGCCCCCTCTTCCAAGGCCATCTCGATGAGCTTGGCGACGTCACGGCGGCAAAGCGTCAGGCGTTCCCGCAGCCGCTGCAACTGCAGCCGTTCGGCCGCCACTTCGGCCGCCAGCCGCTCGATCTCTTCGGAGCGCACGAGCAACGGAGCCAACGAGAAACCGAACGCCTCGCGGATCTCCCCGCCCTGCTCCTTGCGCGCATAGCGCTTGCCGTTCGGGCTGTCTTTGCGGATGAGCAACCCCGCCTCGATGAGCGCCGCGAGATGACGGCGAATGGTCTGTTCCGCCATGCCATGCGCACGCAGCGAGAGCTGCGCATTGGAGGGAAAAACGACGAGCCCGTTTTCCCAAGAGAGCTGGCCCTTGGGATAGAAGCTCAGCAAGGCGTTCAGCACAGCGAGCGCCCGGTCGGTGATCCCAAGCAAAGGCTTCGCCTCACACAGGGCGCGGTAAAGTTTCCACTTGTCGATTGATTGGCCGGGCTCGATCTTTTGAGCAGACGCTTGGCTTGCCAACATGCCAAGCGTCATCGGCCGCCGCCCAAAAGGCGTCGTCACACTTCCGCTTTCCATTCTTTTCGCCTTCTTCAAGGCAAAAGATCACGGCTCACCAAATTCGGTGCCAAAGACTCTTGACTATGATTCGCGGAAATGTGATTCTCTGGGTGTCTAGATCAGAGAGGGCTTCCGCGACGGCAACGTTCGGGGGCCTTTTCTTTTGCTTATTGATCTCCGTTTTTCGTCAAATCCTGTGTCTTCTCGAACGCCTCGTAGAGACGGTCCAGATTGCTGGCGATATAGGCCCCGAAAGCAGACGCCTTCTCGGCCTTCAGCGCGATGGTGAATTGTTTTCCGTCATCCTTGATCTTCGCCTTGACCGCGCCGTCCTGACGCTGCCAGGCGCGAACCGGCTTCGGTGCCGCTATGGATGAGGTTTGCTGCGGTCTTCTGCTGATAAAGGCAACGAGCATGTCAAACCGGGCGTCCGGCTCCGCCGTCTCGAATTCCTGCGACCTGGTGAATTCGATCGCGCGAGCGCTGATATTTTCGGTCTCGAACCTCACCGACAAATCGTGCCAGCGATCGCGGCCGGTTGTCTTGGCCGCGCCGATGGCGGCCAGAACCTCAGCCGGAATCCGCTTGGTGACGGACAGCATCTTGGACACTGTCGTCTTGTCGGCGCTGAGCGCAGACATGATCGTTTCCCGGTCGAAACCGAGCCTGTCGAGCTTGTCGGCGAACATCGTCCTTTCGATGAAGGAAAGATCGGCGCGGGCCGAATTTTCCTGCCCCTGGGCGATGACGTGGTCGCGATCATCGAGCTTCTTGACCACGGCGCGAACGGGCCGGCCGAGCTCCTTGGCGGCCCGGGCGCGGCGATGGCCGAAGGCGATCTGATACCGGCCGTCCTTTTCAGGATGCGGACGCACGAGGATCGGCGAATCCTGGCCGCGCAAGCGGATTGCCTCGACCAGTTCGCGGAACTGCTCGTCGGTATGGGCCAGTCTGTCGGTGACGAAGGAGTCTTCAATCAGGGTGGGATCAAGGTCGATCACCGTCTCACCCGTCGCCAGCTTTTCTTCGATGGCTTTGGCCGCATCGGCCTTGGCAGCCAGCGCGTCGATACTGCGCGTCACGGCGCCGAGAGCGCCGATCCCCTTATAGGTGATCTGCTGTTTCTCGTCCTTGTGAAGCGGCTCGTCCTCACTGTTTACCGCGGTAAACTTCTTGGAATCGTCCATCAGCCCCGAGAGGAGATTCTTACGCGCCATCGGCCCGCTCCCTGTTGCAGTTTACCGCAGTAAACTTCCCGGTCATTTCCGCCCCCAAGCCTTGTGGATGAGATCGGAGATCTCGCCGTTGACGGCGTCCATTGCTTCCATCGCCCGGTCATAGGTCGCGCGGGTAAACTGGCTGCGCTCGACCTCGTAAAGCGTCTGGTTGGTCATCGCGGCATCGGAGATCGCGACGCTGCGCAGCATCGGATTGGTCAGCACATGGTTCTTGAACATCGACCGCATGAAGGCGACCATCTGCGTCTGCGGTCCGTCTTGGGGATCGTAGCGGGTCACGAGATAACGCAGCCAATCAAGGTTCATGTTGCCGCCGGCGCCCTTCAGCGTGTTCAGCACTTCGCCGAGCATCTGCAGAAACTGGCACATCGACATGACATCGAGCATCTGCGGGTGGACGGTGATCAGAACCGCCGTCGCGCCGCAAATGGCGCTCATGGTGAGAAAACCGAGCTGGGGAGGGCAGTCGATGATGACGATATCGTAATCGTCGGCCACCGAGGAAAGCGCCTCATCCAGCCGCGCGAAGAAGACGCGTCCATAGTCACCCGTCTTGCCCTGGGCGAGGACGCGCGGCGTATCATGCTCGAATTCCATCAGTTCGAGATTACCCGGCACCAGATGAAGGTTCGGAAAGTTCGTTGGCCGGATGATCTCTCTCAGCGGCCTCCTCTGATCGTCGTAGCGAATGGCGGCGTAGAGCGTCTCATTTTCGTTGACGTCGAATTCCGGCTGGAAGCCATGGATGGCGGAGAGGGAGGCCTGCGGGTCGAGATCGACGGCGAGGACGCGGTGACCGGTAAGCGCAAGATGCTGGGCAAGATGCGCGGCAGTCGTCGTCTTGCCGCTGCCGCCCTTGAAGTTGACGACGGCCACGACCTGCAGATGTTCGTTGCCCCGGCGATGCCGCAGATAATGTGTTCCCGCACGCGCGTGATGCTCCAGGAAAGCCCGCATCTCCTCCATCTGCTCCGCCGTATAGGAGCGGCGGCCCGAGGGCGTGACCTGGGGAAGGGCGCCCTTGCCTTCCAGCGATAAATTGCGAAGATAGCCGCTGGTGACGCCGAGGAAGCGTGCGACTTCGGCGAGCTGAAATTGCCGCAAGCCCTTCAGCGCGCGCGGCGGAAACATTTCGAGCCGATGCTGCTTGAGCTTGTCGGACAGCTCCTGCGCCTGACCAATGATCAGCTGGTCGACATCAGAAATTGCTTTTTCTATCTGCGGTGCCATATTCATGGAAATCTCGAAAATGCGATTTAAAAGCCCTGCGCACTATGAAAGCGCATTTAGCGCCGATTCTGAACGAGTCGCAAGGCAAATAGGGTTAACAAGACCCTATCGCGAGGTTGTCCAATCTTTTTCAATGGCTTGAACCGGCCGACGGGCCGCAGTCCGGTGGGTAACTTCGCATGTATCTGCCGACTCGCCTAAGCCGCAAGCCGGCATCATAGCCGATCACAATGCGTCGGAATCGAAATATCGAGAATGGTCGCAGCCGTGATTACCGCTGCGGGCCAGCAGCAGCCAAGTGTATCTGCACGACACCAACGCGGGCGAGGGGGCGGCATTACCCGCAATGCCCAGAACTTCTCGGTTATCTCCCGAGCGGATGGACCCCATCCGGCAAAGAGCTCCCGAATGTTGCGCCGCTGCTTTCTGCCTGGGCCATCGCATTTACCAGCGCGATGATCGTTTCGCGGATATTCTGGTCTGCGATCTTCAGGAAGGCGCGGTTGAGCACCAGACCCTCTTTCGTCCTGAGGAATTCAGTCACCGGATCTCCATTCGCCGGCAGCTCCAGCCCCTGCAGCGTCAGCGGTTCGGAATCGCCCTGCTCGAAGAAGAAGCTCGGCGAGGTGTGAAGCACTTCGGCAATCCGCTGCAGGCGGCTCGCGCCGATGCGGTTGATGCCCTTCTCGTATTTCTGAACCTGCTGAAAGGTCACCCCGATCTGATCGGCAAGCCGCTCCTGGCTCATTCCGAGCAATTGCCGGCGCATTCTTATGCGGGCTCCGACATAGCTGTCTATTGCATTGGGTGTCTTGACGTTCATCGCGTGTTTTCAGCCTCGATCGCATTTTCAATCGGCGCAGCTGTAGTATCCCCTGCGCTGCTTTTCCATGGCTGTTTTCACATAGCATATCCGATATGCGATTGATCGCGACGGACTGTGATATGAAAACCGCCATCCGAGACCGAAACTCAGCGAAATCCGATCGGCGGAAGAATAAATCGAACAAAATCCGTACCGATACTGTTAAAACTGGGCTGTGCTTGCCGCCCGGCTTGCGTTAAATCCAGTGAAGCGACCGCCGCTCGAGTGTCTCCCGGCCCCGATCGCCCGAAAATCCGTAAAAAATCGACGCGGCACGGCACCGAACGTGCCTGTGCAGGAGGAATATTCATGGCAACCGTTGCCGAGAGCGCGCCTCGTTTTGAAAAGACAACCATGTCTATCCTGATGGCGGTCAGCTTCTGTCATATGCTGAACGATATCATGCAGTCGCTGCTCGCCTCGCTCTATCCGCTGTTCAAGGCGAATTACGATCTCGATTTCGTTCAGATCGGCCTCCTCACCATGACGTTCCAGGTCACAGCCTCGCTGCTGCAGCCGCTGGTCGGCATCGTTACCGATCGCTGGCCGATGCCCTATTCGCTGCCGGTCGGCATGGCGAGCACGTTTTGCGGTCTCATTCTTCTCGGCAATGCCGGCAGTTTTGCGCTGTTGCTGGTCGCCGCAAGCCTGATCGGCTTCGGCTCGGCGGTCTTCCATCCGGAATCCTCGCGCGTCGCCCGTCTTGCCTCCGGCGGCCGTCACGGCTTTGCGCAGTCCTTTTTCCAGGTCGGCGGCAATGCCGGCCAGGCGATCGGCCCGCTGCTTGCCGCCTTCATCGTGCTGCCGCTCGGCCAGCACAGCGTTTCCTGGTTCTCCGCCATCGCCATGGTCGGCATGATCGTGCTGAGCTGGGTCGGAAACTGGTACATGAGCCACAGGCGCCAGAACGCCAGCAAGCCGGCGGTAAGCAGAACCCTGCCGCTGCCGCAGAACAGGGTCGTCTGGGCGCTGCTGATCCTCGTGCTGCTGACGGCGACGAAGAACGTCTATATGGCGAGCGTGTCGAGCTACTTCACCTTTTACGTCATCGACAAATTCCAACTCAGCGTGCAGCAGGCGCAGCTGATGCTCTTCCTCTTTTTGGGTTCGGTCGCCGTCGGCACTTTCCTCGGCGGGCCGATCGGCGATCGCTTCGGCGCCCGTTTCGTCATCTGGTTCTCGATCCTCGGCGTCATTCCTTTTGCCCTGCTCCTGCCTTATGCCAATCTTTTCTGGACGGGCGTCCTCAGCATCGTGATCGGCCTGATCTTCGCATCGGCCTTCTCGGCGATCGTCGTCTTCGCACAGGAACTGGTGCCCGGGCGCGTCGGGCTGATTGCCGGCGTCTTCTTCGGCTTCGCTTTCGGGGCAGGGGGGCTCGGCGCCGCATTGCTTGGCGATTTCGCCGACACCCACGGCATCGATTTCGTCTACCGGATCTGCTCCTACCTGCCGCTGCTTGGTCTCCTGACCGTCTTCCTGCCGCGCATTCCCAAGCAGAAGCCGGCCTGAGGCGGTCGCCTGGAGAGAAAGACGCGTTCACGCCCGGAATCGCCGATATTCCGGGCGTGATGCTTCCGCGATTTCACCCAGCGGGCTGCGGACGGGACGCACGTATTTTTCCTCTCCTATCGCGAAGAGGGATCGCCATTCCTTTAATCCACTATTTTTATAGATAATATTCGTGCCAACAATGACGTCGGTCCCGCTACGATATTGGAAGGAAATGGCATGTCTGCTCTGAAACTGGTCGGCCTCGCCGGTAGCTTCAACCGCCCCTCGAAGACTTTCGCGCTTGTCGAAAACGTCGCCGGCCTCGCTGCTGAAAGATACGGCTTCGAGAACACCATCTATGACCTGACCGACGTCGGCCCTTCACTCGGCCCGGCGCTGCGCCGTGACGATCTCGACAGCCGCGCCAAAGAGGTCATCGACGACATCGTCAATGCCGATGTTCTGGTCATCGGAGCGCCGACCTACAAGGGCAGCTATCCCGGTCTCTTCAAGCATTTGATCGACCTGATCGACCCGCATGAGCTGCGCGCCAAGCCAATCGTCATCACCGCGACCGGCGGCGGTGACCGGCATGCGCTGATGGTCGAGCACCAGCTGCGGCCGCTCTTCGGCTTCTTCATGTCACACACGCTGCCGACCGCGGTCTATGCTTCCGACCGCGATTTCACCGATTATCGCGTCTCATCCGAGCCGCTTTCCAAGCGCATCGGAGAGGTCATCGGCGAGCTGTCGGCCTTCTTTCCCATCCCAAATCGAGCGCTTATCGCTGCTGAGTGAAGAGTGCCCAAATAGGTTCGAACCGGCGCCCTCGGGGCGCCGTTTCATTTTTTAGAATGTGCTTACGAGCCGTAATAAATCCACAAATTTGATGGAAATTTATCCTGCCGATATCGATGGCGCGGCAAGAGTTTTTCCGGCCTTTCCACTACATCAGACTTTCGTGCTTCGCTCGCGATCCGCGCATTTGCAATGATCAGCCTGCTCGGGGCGTTCGGCCTCATTCAGTCAGACGGGATATACAATGACCAAGAACAAAAACCTTCACGGCTTTCACTTTTCGCGCCGCGCCGCTCTTGCAGCCGTCGCCGTTTCCGCTGCCGCACTTTTCACCTTTGCAGCACCCGCTCCTTCCTTTGCCGAGGACAAGTCGATCAAGGTCGGCATCATGGCCGGCGAGGATGAGGATGTATGGCGGGTGGTCACCAGCGAGGCGGCCAAGAAGGGCCTCAAGATCGAAACCGTCATCTTCAACGATTACACGCAGCCGAACGAAGCGCTGGAGCGCGGCGAAATCGACGCCAACGCCTTCCAGCACCAGCCCTATCTCGACAATCAGGTCAAGCAGCACGGCTATCATATCGCCCCCGTCGGCTATACCGGCGTCTGGCCGATCGGCCTTTACACCAAGAAGTACAAGTCCGTCGCCGAAATCCCGGAGGGCGCCGTGATCGGCGTTCCGAACGACCCTTCGAACGAAGGCCGGGCGCTCCGCGTTCTCCAGAATGAGGGCCTCATCAAGCTCAGCGAAGATGCGGGGATTCTCGCGACGGTCGCCGACGTTACGGAGAACCCGAAGAAGATCGAGATCAAGGAGCTCGATGCCGGCATCGTCGGCCGCTCGATCGATGATCTCGATGCCGGTGTGGTCAATACCGACTGGGCGCTGAAGAGCGGTCTTTCGCCGGCCGAGCGCATTGCACAGGAACCGATCGCCGACAATCCGTACCGCAACTTCATCGCGGTCAAGGAAGAGAACAAGGATGCCGACTGGGTCAAGACGCTGGTGTCTTCCTATCAGAACGACACCGTGAAGGCTGAATTCGACAAGGTTTACAAGGGAACGGGTCTCAGCGCCTATTGATCCGAGATAAGGCCGGGGTTAAGGCCTGCCGAAAGGCGGCCCGGGCGTTTCTTGCCTAGGCCGCCTTCGGTGTTTGTAAGGAAAAGCACATGAATTCGTTTGTTTCCACCACCGAGGTCGAGGCACAGCCGCAAGCTGGCGCGGCCGAAGAAGTGGTGAGACTGACCGACGTCAAGCGTCGGTTCGGAGCGACGGCTGCGCTCGACGGCATTTCGCTGCAGGTGAAGAGAGGCGAAATTCTCGGCATCATCGGCCGCAGCGGCGCCGGCAAATCGACCTTGATCCGCTGCCTGAACGGGCTGGAGCGCGCTGACAGCGGCGAGATCCGCATCGAAGGCCGCGACATCACCGGCCTTCAGGAACAGGAGCTGCAGCCGCTGCGGCGCCGCATCGGCATGATCTTCCAGCATTTCAACCTGCTGTCCGCCAAGACCGTCGAAGACAATGTCGCGCTGCCGCTGAAGATCGAGGGCGTTGCCAAGGCCGAGCGCCTGAAGCGGGCGCATGAGCTGCTCGATCTCGTCGGTCTTGCCGACAAGGCGAGGGCCTATCCGGCGTCGCTGTCGGGCGGCCAGAAGCAGCGCGTCGGCATCGCCCGGGCGCTTGCGGCACGCCCGGCGCTCCTCTTGTCCGACGAGGCGACATCGGCGCTCGATCCCGAGACGACCCGGTCGATCCTGGCGCTGCTGAAGGACATCAACCGTAAGCTCGGACTGACGATCCTGCTGATCACGCATGAGATGGAAGTGGTGCGCGGCATTGCCGATCGCGTCGCGGTCATCGATGCCGGGCGGATCGTCGAGGAAGGGCAGGTCTGGTCGGTCTTCGCCAATCCGGAGCAAGCGATCACCAGGAGCTTGCTCGGCGGCATCCGCCCGCAGCTCCCTACCCATATTGCCGGCCGGCTTTCGGCGACGGGAGGAAGTGAGGCGATCCTCAGCATCGATCTTGCCGGACCTGAAGCCCAAGGCGCTCTTTTTGCCGATCTTTCGGCTGCGCTGCCCCGTTCCTTCCGCCTCGTGCATGGCGGAATCGACCACATTCAGAACCAGCCGGTGGCACGGTTCTTCATTGCCGTTCCCACCCGCGATCCCGCGCTCGCCGGGAAGGTCGAACAATTCCTGACGTCCCGGTCGGCCCGGGTAGAGGTGCTTGGGTATGACACCGATCATGTTTGAACTGCTTCTTCGTTCGCTTTGGGAGACGGTTCTGATGACCGTCGCCTCGGGCGTCATCTCGCTCGTCGCCGGCCTGCCGCTCGGCCTTGCGCTTGTCGTGACGGCGCGCGGTGGCATCGCCGAAAATCTCTGGATCAATCGCGCGCTCGGTGCTGTCGTCAACGGATTCCGCTCCGTGCCTTTCATCATCCTGCTGGTGGCACTGATCCCGCTGACGCGACTGATCGTCGGCACGGCGCTCGGCACTTGGGCGGCCATCGTGCCGCTCGCCATCGCCGCGACACCCTACTATGCGCGCATCGCCGAAGTGTCGCTGCGCGAGGTCGATCGCGGGCTGATCGATGCCGTGCGCGCCATGGGCGGCAATCGCTGGACGATCGTCCGCGAAGTGCTCGTACCCGAAGCGCTGCCCGGCATCGTCGCCGGCTTCACCGTCACGCTGGTGACGCTGATCGGCGCCTCGGCCATGGCAGGCGCGATCGGCGCCGGCGGCCTCGGCGATCTCGCCATCCGCTACGGCTATCAGCGCTTCGAAACCAATGTGATGATCGCGGTCGTGGCCGTCCTCATCGTCCTCGTCTGCGGCATCCAATGGCTCGGCGACCGCTTGGTCGCGAAACTGGATCATAAATAGATCGAGGCCGGAAGGTTGCGACGGACGTGTGGCGGGCCGTGAATGCTTTCCTGCGCGAATTGTCCTAAGGCTGTATCGCATCAAGCGCCTGTGAAATGATAAGGTGCGGATGAAAAAGCCGGAGGAGACGCATGACGAAGAAGACGCTGTCGGATTGGGCGGAACTTGCGCAGAAGGAATTGCGCGCCGCGCCCGAAACGCTGACCTGGCAAACTCCGGAAGGCATTGCCGTCAAGCCGCTCTATACGGCTGGGGATATCGACGGCGCCGAACATCTCGGCTCGCTGCCGGGTTTTGCGCCCTTTACCCGCGGCCCGCGCGCGACCATGTATGCTGGGCGCCCCTGGACGATCCGCCAATATGCCGGCTTCTCGACGGCTGAGGCCTCGAACGCTTTCTACCGCAAGGCGCTGGCCGCCGGCCAGCAGGGCGTCTCCGTCGCCTTCGATCTCGCCACCCATCGCGGCTATGACAGTGATCACCCACGCGTCGAAGGCGATGTCGGCAAGGCGGGTGTGGCGATCGACAGCGTCGAGGACATGAAGATCCTGTTCGACGGCATTCCGCTGGAAAAGATCTCGGTCTCCATGACCATGAACGGCGCGGTCATCCCGATCCTCGCCTCCTTCATCGTCGCAGGTGAAGAACAAGGCGTTTCGCGATCCGACCTATCGGGCACGATCCAGAACGACATCCTCAAGGAGTTCATGGTCCGCAACACCTATATCTATCCGCCCGAACCCTCGATGCGGATCGTTGCCGACATCATAGAATACACGGCAAGGGAGATGCCGAAGTTCAATTCGATCTCCATCTCCGGCTATCACATGCAGGAGGCCGGAGCGACACTGGTGCAGGAACTCGCCTTCACGCTTGCCGACGGCCGCGAATATGTCAGCGCCGCCATCGCCAAAGGCCTCGATATCGACGATTTCGCCGGCAGGCTCTCCTTCTTCTTCGCGATCGGCATGAACTTCTTCATGGAAGCCGCGAAACTGCGCGCCGCCCGGCTGCTCTGGACCCGCATCATGGAGGAGTTCCAGCCGAAGAAGGCATCCTCGCTGATGCTGCGCACCCATTGCCAGACCTCCGGCGTCTCGTTGCAGGAACAGGACCCCTATAACAACATCATCCGCACCGCCTTCGAGGCGATGTCGGCCGTGCTTGGCGGTACGCAGTCGCTGCACACCAATTCCTTCGACGAGGCGATCGCGCTGCCGACGGAATTTTCCGCCCGCATCGCCCGCAATACGCAGTTGATCCTTCAGCACGAAACCGGCGTGACCAAGGTGGTTGATCCTCTCGCCGGCTCCTATTATGTCGAGAGCCTGACGAAGGAACTCGCCGACAAGGCCTGGGCGCTGATCGAGGAGGTCGAGGCCCTCGGCGGCATGACGAAAGCCGTCAACGAGGGCTTGCCTAAACGGCTGATCGAGGAGGCCGCGACCCGCCGCCAGGCGGCGGTCGACAAGGGCGAAGAAGTCATCGTCGGCGTCAACAAATACCGCTTGGAGACCGAGCAGGAAATCGACATCCTGGCGATCGACAATGCCGCCGTGCGCAGCGCGCAGGTCAGGCGGATCGAGAACACCAAGCGGCGTCGCGATGGCGCAAAGGCCGCCGATGCGCTTGCCGCACTTTCCGAAATTGCTCGCAGCGGCAAGGGCAATCTGCTCGCAGCAGCCGTCGAGGCGGCGCGCGCCCGCGCCACCGTCGGCGAAATCTCCGACGCGATGCGGCAGGCCTTCGGCGATCATGCGGCAACGCCCGAGGTGATCAAGGATGTCTATGGCGATGCCTATAGAAGCGAGCCGGAACTTGCCGTGCTCAAGACCCGCATGGCGGAGGTGACCGATGCCATGGGGCATCGGCCGAAGATCATGGTCGCCAAGCTCGGCCAGGATGGCCACGACCGCGGCGCCAAGGTAATCGCCTCGGCCTTCGGCGATATCGGCTTCGATGTGCTTGCCGGACCGCTCTTCCAGACACCTGATGAGGCCGCCCGGATGGCGCTCGGTCAAAAGGTCAACGTCGTCGGCGTTTCATCGCTCGCAGCCGGCCACAAGACGCTGCTGCCGCAGTTGATCGACAGCCTGAAGGCGCAGGGCGGGGGCGAAATTATCGTCGTCTGCGGCGGCGTCATCCCGCGGCAGGATTATGAATTCCTGCATGAGCACGGCGTTGCCGCCGTGTTCGGTCCGGGCACAAACGTTCTGGAGGCCGCGAACTCCGTGCTCGATCTGCTGCAGGGCAGGCGGCGAAACCAGTAAGTTAAAGCAGCCCGCGCTTTGCGAGATTCCCCATCAACGCCGATATGCCGAATGTCCAGGGCGGGCATTCGGTGGAGAGGCGCACGGTGTTGACGAGTGCACCGAGACCTGCCGAGGAAATCTCGACGACATCGCCGATCTTGTGGGTGAAGCCCTGCTTCGGCGCTTCGCGATCCTGTGTCGGCGCAAACAATGTGCCGAGAAAGAGCATGAAACCGTCAGGATATTGATGATGGCGGCCGAGCGTCTGCTTGACGAGGTCGGTCGGATCGCGGCTGATCTGCGACATCGAGCTCTTGCCGTTGAGCACAAAACCGTCCTCGCCTGTGACCTTCAGGTCAAGCTCGGCCCTGCGCACGTCATCCAGGCCGTAACCGGCGTCGAACAGGCGGATGAAGGGGCCGATCGAGCAGGAGGCGTTGTTGTCCTTGGCCTTGCCGAGCAGGAGCGCCGAGCGGCCCTCGACGTCGCGCAGGTTGACGTCGTTGCCGAGCGTCACGCCCTTAATCTCACCGCGGCTGTTGACCGCCAGCACGATTTCCGGCTCGGGATTGTTCCAGGTGGAGATCGGATGCAGGCCGACATCAGCGCCCCAACCGACCGAGGAGAGCACCGGCGCCTTGGTGAAGACCTCGGCATCCGGGCCGATGCCGACTTCGAGATATTGCGACCACATGCCCTCATCGATCAGGGCCTGCTTGACCTTGGCCGCCTCGGGCGAGCCGGCCTTGAGATTGGCGAGGCTGCCGCCGATCAGCGCGCGGACGCGTTCGCGGATCGAGGCGGCGCGATCGGGATTCCCGGCTGCCTTCTCCTCGATGACGCGCTCGATCATCGATTGGGCGAAGGTGACGCCACAGGCCTTGACCGCCTGCAGGTCGGCGGGCGCAAGCAGATAGGGGCGTGCGGTATCCGGCGCTCCTTTGCTGTTGGCGGCGACCTCCTCCAGCAAGCCGATCGCCTTGCCGTTTGCGGCGCGGACGAAGCCTGCGGCATCCTGCTTTTCGAGCAAGTTGCTCAGCGTCGGTGCCTCGCGCGAGGTAATGTCGATCAGCACCCCCTCACGAAGCGTCACGATGCTCGGGCCGGCAGCCTCAGGGCTCCAGACGCGGCCGACAAACAGACCACCCGAAGCGGCGGCATCGAGAAGGGGATGAGACATGGTGATCCTCCGTCACAGGCAAGCGGGGAGCGCTCTTTGAAAATTTTCGAAGTCATTGCCGCCCTCCAGCCCGGCGGCGGCCGAAATCGATCACATTCATGGAGATCGGGCAAGATACGCCGGGGAAAAAGACTTTCGCCC
The DNA here is from genome assembly GCF_002211305.1 of Rhizobium sp. R634. Taxonomy (GTDB): domain Bacteria; phylum Pseudomonadota; class Alphaproteobacteria; order Rhizobiales; family Rhizobiaceae; genus Rhizobium. Next base: position 159,709 of record NZ_LOKW01000004.1, read on the forward strand.
GATCGGATCGAAACGCGGATCTCCAATCGTACGTGCGGCAAAATAACTATTTAGATACAAAATAATCGTTATTTTTCACATGCTTAATCTGGCGCCTGGGCGATTTCACCGCTGTTCTCGCCTTGACAGGAGCCAGCTTTCGTTATCTGTTTTGGCCGAAATAGAGGATGCCGGCTTGGCCGGTGCCAGGAAAATCCCGGGAGGATATTGCAGCGATGTTGAGATTTGCCGTCGTCGGAATCGACCATGGGCATACGTTCGATCATGTGAAGGGATTGCTCGCCGCCGGCGGCGAGTTCGTCGGCTATTGCCCGCAGACCTCCGTGCCGGCACTGCGGGAGGCCTTTGAAAAGACCTATCCCGACGCGCCGCAGATCGACCGGGAGAAGCTGTTCGACGATCCGTCGATCGATATCATCTGCATTTCGGCCATCCCGCGCGATCGCGCCGGCCTTGCCATCCGCGCAATGAAAGCCGGCAAGGATGTGATGACCGACAAGCCTGGTGTTACGACCTTCGCCCAGCTCGAAGAGGTCAAGCGCACCGTCGCCGAAACCGGCAAGATCTTTTCCATCTGCTTTTCCGAGCGCCATTGCGTGCGCTCCGCGGTCAAGGCCGGCAAGCTGGTCAGGGAAGGCGCGATCGGCAAGGTGATCCAGACGCTCGGCGTCGGTCCGCACCGGCTGCAATTGCCGACCCGGCCGGACTGGTTTTTCGATCCGGAATATTTCGGCGGCATCATCGTCGATATCGCCTCCCATCAGGTCGATCAGTTCCTGTTCTATACCGGCTCGACCGCAGGCGAAGTCATCGCCAGCTCGATCGGCAATTTTGGCATGCCCGACAAACCCGCCTTCCAGGATTTCGGCGAAGTGCTGCTGCGCTCGGACAGGGCGGCAGGTTACGTCCGCGTCGACTGGTTCACGCCGGAGGCGCTGTCGACCTGGGGTGACGGACGCCTGACCATCCTCGGCACCGAGGGCTATATCGAGCTGCGCAAATATATCGATATCGCCGGCCGGCCGGGTAAGGATCACCTCTTCCTCGTCAACGGCAAGGAGATGACCCACATCGATTGCAGCGACGAAAAGCTCGATTATTTCGATGCTTTCACCGCCGACGTCGGCAATCGCACGCAGACGGCGATGACGCAGGATCACGTTTTCGAAGTCTGCCGCCTTTCGCTCGAAGCCCAGACGAAAGCCGCGCGCATCGGCGCTCGCTGAGGAGGATATCATGACGAGAAAATTACGCGTCGGCGTCATCGGCGCAGGCATCGCCGCGCGGCATCTAACCGGCTTCGGCTGGAACAAGGATCTCTTCGAAGTTCCGGTGCTCTGCTCGCTCGACGAGGATCGCGGCAAGGCGCTCTGCGAGGAATTCGCCATCGGCGAATATACGCAGGATGCGGAATCGCTGTTTGCCCGTGACGACCTTGATATCATCGACATTTCGACGCCGCCGAGCTCGCATTTCGAGCTTTGCCGCAAGGGCATCGAATCCGGCAAGCACGTGATCTGCGAAAAGCCGCTCTTCGGTTCGATCGCCGAGGTCGACGAGATGGAGCGCATCCTCGCCCGCTTCCCCGGCAGGAAGCTGATGCCGATCTTCCAGTATCGCTACGGCTCCGGCCTGCAGAAGCTGAAGCTGCTGATCGAGCAAGGCCTTGCCGGCAAGCCGTTCCTGACGACGATCGAGACGCATTGGTGGCGCGGCCCGGATTATTATGCCGTGCCGTGGCGCGGCAAATGGGCGACCGAGCTCGGCGGCGGTCTTCTCGGCCACGCCATCCACGCCCATGACATGCTGAACTATGTGCATGGCCCCTGCGCCGAGGTGTTCTCCTATGGCGCCACCCTGGTCAATCCGATCCAGGTCGAGGATACGGCGGCCCTTTCGGTGAAGATGCAGAACGGCTCGCTGGCAACGCTGTCGATGACGCTCGGCTCGCGCAAGGAGATCTCGCGGCTGCGTTTTTGCTTCAACGACCTCGTCGCCGAAAGTATCATCGAACCTTATACGATGGGCCGTGATCCGTGGACGTTCGTCGCCGGGACAGAGGAACATCAGGTGCGGATCGATGAGGCGCTCGCTGGCTACGTGCCCACCGAGGATGGCTACACCCGCCAGTTCGAACTCTTCCACAAGGCAATCGTCGAGGATACCGACCCGCCGGTGACGCTGCAGGATGCCCGCAATTCGCTGGAACTGGTGACGGCCGCTTATTTCTCGCAGCGCACCGGGCAGCCGACGCCGATGCCGATCGCCGCAGATCATCCGCTCTACCGCTCCTGGCTTCCGGAGGAGGAACGGCGCGCGGCCGCGAACGTCTGAGCAGGGGAGGGCACTTCCATGCCGAAATCCTTTGAGCATGTCGGCATGACCGTCAGCGATATGAACCGCACCGTCGATTTCTACTGCGGCCTGCTCGGCCTGCGCCTCAATCTGCGCAGGAAGATGGCCGACGGCTCCGAGGTCGCCTTTCTCGATGCCGGTGGCGGCATGCTGGAGATTTTCGCGCCGGCCGGCGGCGCGGCAAGGGCGGTGGATGTGCCTGATGGTATGGCCGGTCTGCGCCATCTGACGTTCCTGTTCGAAAGCGTCGATGAGACCTTCGCCCGGCTGGAGAAGGCCGGCGTCGAGATCAAGGAACGGCCGCGCCTCGCGATCAATGCCGAGGTGCTCCACAAGGTTGCCTTCCTGCGCGACCCAGACGGCATCCAGATCGAGCTCGCCGAGAAAAAGTAAGCCGATGCTTGCCATCCGCCGGCAAGCTCTTCTGGCTCACATCTAGTTCCGGAAGGCGTCGGCGGAGATCGTCGTCACCAGCCTGATATCGCGGCGGAAATCGGATGGCGACATGCCGGCGATGTGGCGGAAGGATTTGTTGAAGGCGCTGATCGAGCCGAAGCCGCTGTCCATCGCGACCTGCAGCACATTGGCGCCTTCGCTCATCAGCATCGCCTGGGCGCGCGACAGCCTGAGCAGCGTCACATATTTGCTGAGCGTCATGCCGGTCGACCGTTTGAACAGGTTCATCGCATATTTCGGATGCAGGTCGGCGGCGCGGGCAATATCGACCGAATCGATGTCCTGCAGGAAATTGGCGGCGATGAAATCGCACATGCGCGCGACGCTGCGCGAGGAGTTCGGATGCGGCTGGTCGCCTTCCAGGCTGACTGTCGCCTTCGATGTCGTCATCGAATAGGGTTCGAGTGCGATGCGCTCGATGCGCAGCAGTAATTCATCGACGGCGTGCTGGGCCTTGGCGGAATCGCCGGACTTGGCATAACGGAACCAGCGGGCGAAATTCTCGTTGTCGGCGGCATCGGTTGCCGAGGTCAGCAGCGTCTCGCCCTTCATCAGCCGGCTGGAAATGCTGATCGGCAGACGCAGCCGGAAGAAATAGATGAGCGGCAGATGCGCGCCGGCATAGAGCGAATCATCCGAGGATTCGTCCATCTGATGCGGCTGACCGCCCCAGAAGAGGCACATTTCGCCAGCGTTCAACCGGAATTCGTGGTCGCTCATCCGATAGTGAACTGTGCCGCGCATGACGTAGTTGACCTCGACCTGCGCATGCCAGTGCGGCATGGCCATGACGAGCGGATGGGCATGGAACATCTGCAGCGCGGTCGGTGAGCCTTCGATGCTGCTCGCGCCGGGCCGATAGATTGCACTCGTGCCGATCTTACTTTCCGCCAAATCCATATTCCCTTTTTAGGAGACAGCCGCTCCCTTGCGGATAGTCTAACCGCGTTCGTGAAAGATCGGCAATTGAAAAGGGAGGATTTTCAATGCGCTTCAAACTTCTTGCTGCGACCGCAGCTGTCGCACTGCTCGCTTCCGGCTCCGCCTTCGCGCAGTCGGCCAACCTGACCATCTGGAGCTGGAATGTCGCCGCGTCGGCATTGAAATCCACGCTGCCCGGCTTCAACAAGCAGTTTCCCGATATCAAGATCACCGTGGAGGACCTTGGAAACAGCCAGGTGTTCGACAAGACGCTTGCGGCCTGCGCTGCCGGCGGCGACGGCTTGCCCGACATCGTCAGCATCGAGAATTTCGAAGCTGAAATCTTCTGGAGCCGTTTCCCAGACTGCTTCGCCAATCTGAAGGAGCTTGGCTATACGCCCGAGATCCAGGCGAAATTCCCCGACTTCAAACGCACCGAGCTTGAAGTCGGCGACGTCGCTTACGCCATGCCGTGGGATTCCGGCCCGGTCGCCGTCTTCTATCGCCGCGACCTCTACGAAAAGGCCGGCGTCGATCCGAGCACGATCAGCACTTGGGACGATTTCATCGCTGCCGGCAAGAAGATCTCCGCCGCCAATCCCGGTGTCGTCATGGCGCAGGCCGATTTCAACGGCGACAGCGAATGGTTCCGCATGATCGCCAACGAGCAGGGCTGCGGCTATTTCTCGACCGACGGCCAGAACATCACCATCAACCAGCCGGCCTGCGTCGCCTCGCTGCAAAAGGTGAAGGAGATGAAGGACGCCGGCACGCTGACATCGGCCAACTGGGACGAAAAGATTCAGGCCAATACCGCCGGCAAGGCAGCAAGCCAGCTCTATGGCGGCTGGTATGAAGGCACCGTTCGCTCGACCTCGCCCGATCTCAAGGGCAAGTGGGGCGTCTACAAAATGCCGAGCCTGACCGCCGACGGTCCGCATGCGGCCAATCTCGGCGGTTCGTCGCTCGCCATCTCCGCGACCTCCGCAAATAAGGAAGCAGCCTGGAAATTCGTCAACTACGCCCTCGGTACCAATGAGGGCCAGGTTACCATGCTGAAGGAATTCGGCCTGGTTCCGTCGCTGCTTTCGGCCGAGAAGGATCCCTTCGTCAATGAGCCGCAGCCCTATTGGGGCGGCCAGAAGGTCTGGGCCGATATCCTGGCGACGCTGCCGAAGATCGTGCCGAGCCGCGGCACCGCCTTCCAGAGCGATGCCGAAGCCATCTTCAAGGCGACGCAGACGAAGTTCTTCGCTGGCGGCTACCCCGATGCGAAGGCGGCGCTCGACGACGCCGCCAACCAGATCGCCTCGGCGACCGGTCTTCCGATCGCACAATGAATGACGATGCCGGGCGCTTGATGCGCCCGGCTTTCCCGGCTTGCAACGCGGCCAGTCATTCGTTCGTTCGAGAGGAGGAGGCTCGATGCCGTTCAGAACCCGGAGCGCCTATGCGTTCCTCGCCCCCTATCTGCTTGTTTTCGCCACCTTCTGGGTCTGGCCGATCATCGATTCGTTCCTGATTTCCTTTCAGAACACCCGCATCAACCCGTGGAAATTCAGTTTTCAAGCCAATTGGGGCCGGCTCTTCTACGACCCGGCCTTCTATAACGCGCTTTACAACACGCTGATCATCCTGCTGATCCAGGTGCCCGTGATGATCGCGCTGGCGACGGTCATGGCCGTCATGCTCAATTCGCCGCTTCTGAAAGCGCGCCCGCTTTTCCGCTTCGCCTTCTTCGCGCCCGTCGTCGTCGGTGAAGTCGCCTATGCCGCGGTGTTCCGGCTGATGTTCAGCCTCGATTTCGGCATCATCAACAAGCTGATCTCCGCCGTCGGCTTGAGCCCGGTTTCCTGGTTCGACAATGCGAATGCCGCCATGGCGCTGATCATCCTCGCCGTCACGTGGCGTTGGGCCGGCTACAACGCCATCATCATCCTCGCCGGGCTGCAATCGATTCCCGAGGATGTCTATGAGGCGGCGACGCTCGACCGCGTGAGCAAGGTGCAGCAATTCTTCCACATCACGCTGCCGCTGTTGAAACCGATTATTCTCTTCTGCGTCGTGCTTTCGGTGATCGGAACCATGCAGCTCTTCACCGAGCCCTTCCTCATCACCAATCGCGGCGGCCCGGGCGGCGGCACCGAGACCCTCGGCCTCTTCCTCTACCGCCAGGGCTTCACCTCGCTGAACTTCGGCTATGCCTCGGCGATCGCCTATACGATGGCGGCCCTTGCCGTGGTCATCTCACTTCTCAATCTCTGGGTCGGGAGAGATCCGAAATGAAATCCAGGTCGCAATCCCTCCTCCTGCGCCAGATCGCGCTGCACGCCGTGCTGGCGCCGCTCGCGGTGATCTGGCTGTTTCCGCTCTGGATGATGTTCGTGTTCTCGACCATGCCCGACAACGGCATCTTCAGCCCGAAGATCGTCCTCTGGCCATCGACCAACTTCATCGAGAATTTCAAGAACCTGCAGGCCGACACCGATTTCATCGGCGCGATGGTGATCTCCGTCGGCGTCGCGATCATCTACACTTTCCTCTCGGTGCTGTTGACTTCGATGGCGGGCTGGGCACTGGCACGTTACCGTTTCGTCGGCCGCACCGTCGTCATCGCCATCATCATCGGCACGATCACGCTTCCCTTCTCCGTGGTCGTCATCCCGCAATTCATCATGGTGGCGCGCGAGTTCAAGCTGGCAAACACCTGGGTGGCGCTGATCGTGCCACCGCTGTTCAATTCGCTCGGCGTGCTGTTCATGCGGCAATCCTTCTCGATGATGCCGGGCGAGCTTTTCGACGCGGCACGGGTCGAAGGCGTCAAGGAATGGCAGATCTTCCTGCGCATCGCCCTGCCGCTCGCAAGCCCCACCATGGCGGCGCTCGCGATCATTCTCTTCCTCGCCTCATGGAACAACTACCTCTGGCCGCTGCTCATCAATTCCAAACCGGGGATGATGACGGCGCCGGTGGCATTGGGAACGCTGATCGGCCTGACCAAGGTTTCCTGGGGCGGCATCATGGCAGGGGCAGTGCTGCTGACGGCACCGATCCTCGTCGTGTTCGTCGCTCTGCAGCGTTATTTCATCGCCGGCATCGCGGCCGGCGCAATCAAGTAATCGGGGAGGCCGCATGGCGGAGCTTTCACTCAGCAATATCGTCAAGCGCTTCGGCGGCTTCGAGATCATTCACGGCGCCAATCTGGAGGTGAAGGACGGCGAATTCGTCGTCTTCGTCGGCCCCTCGGGCTGCGGCAAGTCCACGCTCTTGCGGATGATCGCGGGCCTCGAGGATATTACAGCAGGCGAGCTTCGGATCGGCGGCAGGGTCGTCAACGACGTCGAGCCGGCCGACCGCGGCATCGCCATGGTCTTCCAGTCCTATGCGCTCTATCCGCACCTGACCGTCGAGGAAAACCTGAGCTTCGGCCTGCGCATGAACGGCAATCCGAAGGCGGATACCGAGCGGCGCGTACGCCATGTCGCCGACATCCTGCAGATCACCGAGCTGATGAAGCGGCGGCCGAAGCAGCTTTCTGGCGGCCAGCGCCAGCGCGTCGCGATCGGCCGCGCCATCGTCCGCGAACCGGAGGTCTTCCTGTTCGACGAGCCTTTGTCCAACCTCGACGCCGAACTCCGTGTACAGATGCGCGTCGAAATCTCGAGGCTGCACAAGCAGCTCGGCACGACGATGATCTACGTCACCCATGACCAGACCGAAGCGATGACACTGGCCGACAAGATCGTCGTGCTGCGGGCCGGCAATATCGAGCAGATCGGCGCGCCGCTCGATCTCTACGACGATCCCGCCAACCAGTTCGTCGCCGGCTTCGTCGGCTCGCCGAAGATGAATTTCCTGAAGGCCGTCGTGGTCGAGACGCAGCCGGGCAGGGCGGTGATCGCGCTTGAAAGCGATGCCAATACGCGCCTGTCGCTTCCCGTCGCCGATCCCGTCCAAGCAGGCGCCAAGGTGACGCTCGGCATCCGCCCCGAGCATTTCGTCGATGCCGGCATGGGCGATGCCGATCTCACAGTCGCCATCGATGTTGCCGAACACCTCGGCAATACCAGCTACATCTATGCCGCCATCGGCGGCGAGCAGCTGATCATCGAGCGGCCGGAATCGCGCACCGCCGGCAACCGCGAGACCCTGACCGTCGGCCTTCCCGCCAGCCGCACATTCCTTTTCGACGGCGCCGGCAAACGGCTTCGCTGAACCCATCCCAGGCAGAAAGACGAAAGAGGATTCCATGACTTCCGATCAACCTACCCGCTGGGGCATCATCGGCCCCGGCACCATCGCCCGCACCTTTGCAGACGGCGTCGCCCATTCGCGCACCGGCAAACTGGTGGCGATCGCCACCCGCAATCCTTCCAAGCCTGGACTTGCCGAAAACTTCCCCGGCGCCCGCATCGTCAATGGCTACGAGGCGCTGCTTACCGACCCCGAAGTGGACGCGGTCTATATCTCCGTGCCCCATACCGGCCATGCCGAATGGGCGATCAAGGCCGCGCGCGCCGGCAAGCATATCCTTGTGGAAAAGCCGATTGCACTTTCGGCCTATGATGCCGAGGCCGTATACTACGAAGCCAAGAAGGCCGGCGTCTTTGCCGGCGAAGCCTTCATGTACCGCGTGCATCCGCAGACGGAAAAGCTGGTCGAACTCGTCAAGAGCGGCGTCATCGGCACGCTCCGCATTATCCGCTCGAGCTTCGGCTTCAACATGGGCAGCTACCGGCCGGAGCACCGGCTTTTCGCCAATGACACGGCAGGCGGCGGTATTCTCGATGTCGGCGGCTACCCGGTCTCGATGGCGCGGCTGATCGCCGGCGCGGCGGAAGGCAAAGCCTTCCTCGAACCGGAGAAGGTTTCGGGCGTCGCCCATCTCGGAGAGAGCGGCGTCGACGAATGGGCTTCCGCGGTGCTGAAGTTCCCGAACGAGATCATCGCCGAAGTTTCCTGCTCGATCATGGCCCAGCAGGACAACGTGCTGCGCATTATCGGTTCCGAAGGCCGGATCGAGGTGGCGGACTTCTGGTTCGCCTCCGGCCACAAGGGCGGCGTCGGTAAGATCGAGATCTTCAAGGGCGGCAAACAGGAGACCGTCGAGATCAAGGAAGATCGCTGGCTCTATTCCTTCGAGGCGGATGCGGCGGGCGATGCCATCCGCGCCGGCAAGACGGAGTTCAGCACTCCCGGCATGAGCTGGGCGGATTCGATCGGGAACCTGCGGGTGCTCGACCAATGGCGCGCCTCGGTCGGTCTCGAATACGGCGTCGAGAAGGCGGTAAAGCGCACGGCCAACATTGCCGGCGGCACGGTCACGCACGGCAGCAGCATTCCGAAGCGCCAGATTCCAGGCATCTCCAAGCCGGCCTCGGTCGTGACACTCGGCTTCGAGTTCTTCCCGAACTTTGCGTCGGCCTCGCTGACGCTCGACGCCTTCTACGAGGCCGGCGGCAACGCCTTCGACACGGCCTATGTCTATGGGGCCGGCAAGACAGAGACGATCTTCGGCGACTGGCATACGAGCCGCAAGGTGCCGCGCGAGGAGATCGTGCTGATCGGCAAGGGCGCGCATTCGCCGCTCTGCTATCCCGACATGATCGCCAAGCAGCTCGATCAGTCGCTCGCCCGCCTGAAGACCGACTATGTCGACATCTATTTCATGCATCGCGACAATACCGACGTGCCCGTCGGAGAATTCGTCGATGCCATGGATGCCGAGGTCAAGCGCGGCCGCATCCGCGGCATCTTCGGCGGTTCGAACTGGACACGCGCACGTTTCGACGAGGCGATCGCCTATGCCGAAAAATCAGGCAAGGCCGCACCTGCGGCACTCTCCAACAACTTCTCGCTCGCCGAGATGCTGGATCCGATCTGGGCCGGCTGCGTCGCCGCCTCCGACGACGACTGGAAGAAATGGCTGAACGAGAAGCAGATCCCGAACTTCGCCTGGTCCAGCCAGGGCCGCGGCTTCTTTACCGACCGGGCCGGCCGCGACAAGAAGGACGACGAGGAGATCGTGCGCGTCTGGTATTCCGAACGCAATTTCGGACGCCGCGACCGCGCCATCGAGCTTGCCAACAAGCTCGGCCGCAATCCGATCCACATCGCGCTTGCCTATGTCATCGCCCAACCCTTCCCGGTCATTCCGCTGATCGGACCGCGAACCGTCGCCGAGCTGGAAGACAGCCTCTCGGCACTCGACATCCGGCTGACGCCCGATCAGGTGAAGTGGCTGGAAGGCTGATAAAAGAAGAAAGGGCGCGGCTCGAAACCGCGCCCTTTCCATATTTACTTCAGCGTTTCGGACGCCTTCTTCTTGGCGGCGTCGTCCATCAGCTCATACCACATGGCGTTGAGGACGGCGAAGGCGGCTGCCAGCGGCAGGCCAAGGATCCATGCGAAATACCACATCGTTTCGTCTCCCTCAGTAGGCGTGGCTATTCTTGTCGGTGACCGACTTCTCGTCCACCTTGCCCCACAAAACCTTGTAGACCCAGGCCGTGTAGGCGACGATGATCGGCAGGAAGATCACCGTCACGACAAGCATGATGAACAGCGTCAAATGGCTGGAGGATGCATCCCAGACCGTCAGGCTCGACCGCGGATCGAGCGAGGAGGGCAGGATGAACGGGAACATCGCCAGACCGACCGTGGAGATGATGCCCAGTATCGCCACCTTGCTGAAGATGAGCGTCGTCACCTCGCGCCTTGCCCGCATGGCGAGAAAGGCCAGTGCCGCGCCGGCAAAGCCGAGGACGGGCGCCACGATCATCCAGGGATGGGCGCTGTAATTGGTAAGCCATGCGCCGTTCTCGATCGCCACGCTCTTCAGCAGCGGGTTGGACGGCCCGATCGAGCTGATATCGCTGGTGATGCGATAGCCGCCGACGCCGATCCACAGGAAGAGGCCGCCGAGGGCAAAGAGCACGATGGCGGCAAGGGCGGCGATACTGCCATAGCTTCTCGCTCGCTCCGCCACCGGCCCGCTCGCCTTCAGGACCAGCCAGGCCGCACCATGCATCGTCAGCATGGCGACGGACAACAGGCCGCAGAGCAGGGCATAAGGGTTGAGCAAAGCGAAGAACGAGCCTTCGTAGAAGATCCGCATATCGTCGGCAAAGCGGAAGGGCACGCCCTGCAGCACGTTGCCGACAGCAACGCCGAAGATCAGCGCCGGCACGAAGCCGCCGATGAAAAGTGCCCAGTCCCAGCCGTTTCGCCAACGGACGCTTTCCCGTTTCGACCGGTATTTGAAGCCGACCGGGCGCAGGATGAGCGCGAAGAGGATCGCAAACATGGCGAGATAGAAGCCCGAGAAGGAAACCGCATAGAGCGGCGGCCAGGCGGCGAAGATGGCGCCGCCGCCGAGGATCAGCCAGACCTGGTTGCCCTCCCAGGTGGCTCCGATCGTGTTGATCGCCACGCGCCGCTCCGCATCAGTCTTGGCGACAAAGGGCAGAAGCATGCCGACGCCGAGATCGAAGCCGCCTGTCGTTGCAAAAGCGATCAATATCACGCCGAGCAGCAGCCACCAGATGAGGCGCAGGGTTTCATAGTCGATGAGTTCGTGAAGGATCATGGCAGGTCACTCCGCGGCTGGGACGAGAGTTTCGGATATCAGGACGGCTTCCGGCTCGTCGTCCGGTTCCGGTCCCTGCCTGATCGCCTTGATCATCAGGCTCATCTCGATGACGATCAGCACCGTGTAGAGTGCTGCAAAACCGATGATCGTCAAAAGCACGGTGCCGGCGCCGAGGCTGGAGACGGCGGCAGCCGTCGGCAGCACGCCTTCGATCACCCAGGGCTGGCGGCCGAATTCCGCGACGACCCAGCCAAGCTCGATGGCGACCCAGGGAAGCGGGATCGCCAATACGGCAATCCGCAGAAGCAGCGGATACTTGTCGAGATGGCGGCGCGCCGACAGCCAGAAGAAGGTCGCGGTCAGCAGGATGAAGAAGATGCCGAGACCGACCATGATGCGGAAGGACCAGAAGAGTGTCGGCACATGCGGGATGGTATCGCGCGCCGCCTGCGCGATCTGCGCGTCGGTCGCCTGGCGCGGATCGTCGACGTAGCGCTTCAGAAGAAGCGCGTAGCCGAGATCATGGCCGAGATCTTCGAAGGAGCTGCGCACTTCCTGGGCGACCTGGTCCTGCGCGGGCGCCGCACGGATCTGCATCAGCGCGTCATAGGCCTTGATGCCGTCGCGGATGCGGACCTCGGCCTGCTGTTCGAGCTTGTCGATGCCGGGGATCTCGGTCGTCAGCGACCGCGTGCCGATCAGACCCATCACCCAGGGGATATGCACGGCAAAATGCGTCTCGCGCGCTTCCTGATCGGGGAAGCCGAAGGCGGTGAAGGCGGCGGGCGCCGGCTCCGTCTTCCACATGCCCTCGATCGCGGCAAGCTTCATCTTCTGGTTTTCGGTGGCGAGATAACCGCTCTCGTCGCCGAGCACGACGACCGAGAGCGCCGAGGCCAGGCCGAAGGAGGCGGCGACCGTCATCGAGCGCTTGGCAAGCTCGATATGTCTCCCCTTCAGCACGTACCAGGCGGAGACGCCGAGCACGAAGATCGAGGCGCAGACATAACCAGCCGATACTGTATGGACGAATTTCGCCTGGGCGACCGGATTGAAGACGACGTCGAAGAAGCTGGTGATCTCCATGCGCATCGTCTGCGGATTGAGCGCCGATCCCACCGGGTTCTGCATCCAGCCATTGGCGATGAGTATCCAGAGCGCAGAGAAGTTCGAGCCCAGCGCCACCGCCCAGGTGGCGACGAGATGGCCGACCTTCGACAGCTTGTCCCAGCCGAAGAAGAACAGGCCGACGAAGGTCGCCTCCAGGAAGAAGGCCATCAGGCCTTCTATCGCCAGCGGGGCGCCGAAGATGTCGCCGACATAATAGCTGTAATAGCTCCAGTTCATGCCGAACTGGAATTCCATGACGATGCCTGTGGCGACGCCGAGCACGAAATTGATGCCGAACAGCGTGCCCCAGAACTTCGTCATCTGCCGCCAGATCTGGCGGCCGGTCATGACATAGACGGTTTCCATGATCGCCAGGAGCACGGACAAGCCGAGCGTCAGCGGTACGAACAGGAAGTGGTAAAGGGCGGTCAGCGCGAATTGGAAGCGCGATAGCGCAACGATATCTAGTTCCATTGTCTTTCTCCCACGGTCCCACGGGGTACGGAGCGTTCCTCAACGCCGGATGGCGGTTGAGGGCATGCGGGTCTCGCTCAGTCCGGCCGAAGCCGGTCGAGCGCCTTTTCGAACGCCGCCTCTCCACGGCGCGAAACTTCAGAAACGCGGCCGCCTTCGATGACGGCGATGCGGTCTGCGATCGCGGCCTCGCGGCGGATATGGGTCGCGATAACAAGCGAACGGCCCGCTGCCATCCCCGACAGGCGCCGGAGCACATCGCGGGCGGTGGCACCGTCGAGGCCTTCGGTCGGCTCGTCGAGCAGCCAGAGCGGCGTGTCGCGCAGGAAGAGCCTGGCCAGCGCCAGCCGGCGCGACTGGCCGCCGGAAAGGCCGAGTCCGCCTTCGCCAAGCCGCGTATTCATGCCCTGCGGCATGGCATCGATATCGGCAAGCAGGCCTGCGGCTGCCAGCGCATCACGGAGACGGGATTCGCTCGCATCAGGGTTCGCCAGGATGAGATTGCCGCGCAGGCTATCCTCGAAGAGTTCCGTCCGCTGCGTCAGCAGGGTCGCCGTCACCGCGGCGACGCTGCCCGACGCTGCAGGCAATTCACCGGAAAGCAGAGCAAGCAGGCTGGATTTGCCGGCGCCGCTCGCCCCGATGACGGCCAGCCGTTCGCCCTGCTTGAGCACGAGGTCGATGTGCTGAAGAGCGGGCACGGCCGAGCGTTCATGGTAGGCGGCCACACCAGCCAGCGAAAAGGCATATCCCGGCATCGGCGGCGCCAATGGTTCAGCTGCCGTCGCGACGGCAAGCCGCGGCGAGATGCGCTTCGCCGCCAGCAGCGTCCGGCCGATTTCCAGGGCGCCACGGCGCAGCGCCGCGAAGGGTTCGACGGCCGCGAAGGCGACGAGAAGGCCAAGGGCCGCGACAGGTGCAGTGATCGCCTTCGTTTCCGCCAAAGCGGCGACGGCGAGCAGTGACGCCGTCAGCAGCAGAGTGGAGCCGAGACCGAAGCCGAATGTCAGGCCGGTTTCGACGCGGTTCAGCCGGTCGTCGGCACGGGCGGTATAATTATCGGCGGCCATGATCGCGCTTGTCTGACCATCGAGCCGACCGGCCATCAGCAGGTCGGTCTGGCCGGCGACGAGGTCGATCGTCCGCGACCGCAGCGCCTCGATGCCATGGGCGCGCCTGCGGGCATGTTTGCGCGCCGCACGGCCGGCGATCAAAGGCAGGCCGAGGCCGGCGCCCGCGAGAAAGAGGCCGAAGCACAGACCGAACACCGGATGCATCAGGCCGAGCGCCACGCTTGCGGCCAATGCCGCACCGACCGCCACGACAGCCGGCACGAGAGTACGAAGATAGAGAGAGTCGAGCGCATCGATGTCTGCCGTCAGCCGGAACAGCAGCCTTGCAGGGCGATGCAGCAGAGCGCGGGCAGCGCCCGGTTCGGCAACGCCGCGAAACAGCCTTTCGCGGAGGGCGGCAAGCACGCCGAGCGTGGCGTCATGGGTCGCAAGCCTTTCACCGTAACGCGCCGCGGTGCGGACGATGGCAAGCAGGCGGATGCCGGCCGCCGGCGCAAAGACGTCGAAGGTCATGGCGACCGCCGCCGAAAGACCGGCGAGCGCGGTGGCGGTGATGAACCAGCCGGACAGGCCGAGCAGCGCGATGCCCGCCGTCACCGTCGCAGCCGACAGCATCGCGCCAAACAGCAGCGCGCGCCGGCGCTCGGCAAGGAAGAGGCGCAGGATCGGCTTGAGGTCTGCAACAAATGTGCTCATTCGGCTGCCTCCCGGATGATGAGATCGGCGTCGATGCGCATGCTGCGATGCATGCGGGCAGCCAGCAGCGGATCGTGAGTCGCAACGATCAAAGTCCGCCCGTGCGCAAGCGAAAGCAGGCTCTCCGTCACTTCGGCGGCGGTCGCGGCGTCGAGATGCGCGGTCGGTTCGTCGGCCAGGATGATCTTGAGATGCGGATTGCAGGCCGCCCGCGCGATCGCAAGCCGCAGCGCCTCGCCGCCGGAAAGTCCGATCCCGGCTTCGCCGAGCGGCTGGCTGCCATAGGCATCGGCCACCTTTCCAAGTCTCGCGGCATCAAGCGCATTCGTCACGTCGCCGCGTGCGATGCCGAGCCTACCGAGCGAAATATTGCCGGTGATGGTGCCGGCGAAGATATGCGGTTTCTGGCCGATCCAGGCCATGCCGCCGCGCAGAGCAGCCGCCGTCTCATCCCCAAGCTCGACACCGCCAATGACGATGCGGCCGCCGGTGCAGGGCGCCAGCCCTGCCATCAACGAAAGAACCGTCGACTTGCCGGAACCGCTGGCGCCGAGCAGCGCCAGATGTTCGCCGGCGCCGATATCGAGATTGAAACCGTAGAAGATCAGCGGCGCGTCGGTGCCATATCGAAAGGCGAGATTTTCAAGCCGGATGGCGGGCGCCTCGTCGCTTGCAGAGGCCTTCGCTTCGCCCGATCCCTGAATGGACAAGCTGCCGACGGCAAGGGAGTCCAGCGCTTTCAGCGCCGCTTCGCCCGCCGCCCGGTCGTGCCAGACGGTCGAGAGTTCGCGCAGCGGCTCGAAGAAAGCAGGCGCAAGCAGCAGGATGAACAGGCCCTCTGCCAGATCGAGCCGGCCTGACCAGGTGCCGAAGCGAATCTCGCCGAGCAGACTGAACCCGACATAAACGGCGATCATCGCCACACCAAGTGCTGCGAAGAGTTCGAGCACGGCCGAAGAGAGAAAGGCGATCCTGAGCACCGCCATGGTGCGCTTGCGCAGCGACTCTGCTTCATCCCGCAGCTTGAGCGCAGTTGCATCGACTGCATCGAGCGCCCGGATCGTTGCCAGTCCACGCAGGCGATCGAGCAGAAAGCCATTAAGGCCGCCGGTCGCGACAAGCTGTCTATCGCTGGCCGCCTGGGCACGCCAACCGATCAGCGCCATGAAAACAGGGATCAGCGGCGCGGCGAACAACAGAACCAGCGCGGCGATCCAGGAAACCGGCAGGATGAAGGCCAGGATGACCAGCGGCACGAGGCTCGCCTTCATGCGCGCCGGCTGGAAACGGGCGAGATAGGGAACGATGAGTTCGGCCTGCTCGCCGATTACGCTTGCGGCTTTGCCGGATGCCGGCCGGCCGCGATCGACCGGCGACGACATGGAAAGGGCCGAGACGGCGATCCGGCGTCTGCGGCTGAGTTCGGCGCGCGCGGCTTGGAAGGCGAGGCGGCCGCCAGCCGCATCGAGACAGCTTCTAACCAATCCGAGGAGGAGGATGCCGAAAGCCGGCCAGAGAACGTCATGCAATCCGCCGCCATCGGCGATGCGGCCGACGGAGACGGCCAGCAACCCCGCCTGCGGGATCCAGATGGCGGCGGCCAGCGCCTGCAGCATCGCCGCCCTGCGCAGCCGGCCCTTCGCCGCGCTGCCGCCGGGCGAGACGGCATCGTCATCCCGTGGCCGGACTTCCGGTTGGTTTGTCGCGTCGAAGAAAGCGGTGCCCATGGCGCTAACTCTTGTTCGCAGGATTCGGCCGGCGGCTGCGGCCGAGCGAGATGACCCGGTCCTTGGCCTCCAGAAGCTTTGTCACTTTCGCGCCAAGCGAGAGTAGCGTTGCGAGCCTTTCTGTTTCAAGTTGTTTTACATCCTCGTACCAATGCGTCAGCTGTTCGATCAGCGTGTGCATCTCGCCCATGCGCTCCTGCGCATAGCGCTCGGCTTCGCTGGCGGGGCGCTGCATCAGGATTTCGCGCAGAACCGACAGTGTCGGATCGACCTCGCGCTTCTTTCGTTCCTCGGCGAGCGTCCGCAATATCTGCCAGACATCATCCGGCGTGGTGAAGAAATCGCGACGGTCATCCGGCTTGTGCTTGAGCAGGACGAGGTTCCAGGCCTGCAATTCGCGCAGGCTCATCGACACGTTGGAGCGCGAGATGCCGAGGGAATCGGCGATCTCTTCCGCGCAGAGCGGTGCAGGGGAGACGAACAGCAGCGCATAGATCTGGCCGACCGTGCGGTTGATCCCCCAGCGGGAACCCATTTCGCCGAAATGAAGAACGAAGGATTGGACAAGAGGCGGAAGGTTCATGGGCATTTCCGTTGCATCTGTGGTTTCAGAAATTTCTGAAATGACTATACAGACTTTCGGACCCGGCCGACAATCTGCAAGGCGGGCCTGCGTCAATTTGGATGTCCGTCGGTTCGTTGATCGTGCACCATATATAGCCTGAGCCGGCACCGATGGATTTGACTTAAGTCAAGTCCGCAGCAATTTGCGAGATGACGCAAAACGCCCGGCAATGCTTTACCGGGCGTTTGGTGACTGCGATATCAGGTGCGGCCGGCCCGCTGCGGGGGCGGCTGGAATGGCGTCAGGCTCAGATCAGGCCGGACAGGATGCCGACGCCGGCAAGGGCAGCAATGCTGCCGGCCGTGCGCGTCACCAGGGCACCTTGGCGTTCGCCGGCGCGCCCGACGGCATAGCCAAGGGCGAGGCCGGCAGCGTGCAGCAGTGCGGTCGCGGCCATGAAACCCGCGGCATAGGCGGCGCCGGCGGCATTTTCCGGCATCTCGGCGCCATGCGCATGACCGTGGAAGATGGCGAAGAGACCGATGAGACCAGCCGCTGCGGCGAGCGGCGCCTTGACGTTGAGCGCCACGATGGCGCCGAGGATGACGACCGAAAGCGCAATGCCGGTCTCAACGAAGGGAATATTGATGCCGGCCACGCCGAGAGCGCCGCCGAGCGCCATCACCAGGACGAAGGTCGTCGGCACCAGCCAGGTGGCGCGACCACCAAGCTGAAAGGCAAAAACCCCGACCATCACCATTGCGAGCATATGATCGAGGCCGGACATCGGATGAGCAAAACCATGGCTGAAGCCGGCAGCTTCGCCGATGGCCGGATGGGCCGAGGCGACGGCCGGAAGCGCTGCGGCAGCCAAAGCAACAAGGACGCTCTTGAGTGCTGATTTCATTGCTCGATTCCCTCGTGAAATTGCAAATTCCTGCGGCCGCCGAACATGGGCGTGGTTCACAGTCGCGTGCATCACGCTAGATCAAGGAATTTGCATCGTCAACGAAAAACCTGCCAAATGCCAACCAATTCAATTGCTTATCCGATAGGCAAATGCCGCTTTCGGTTGCTTTCGTTTGGCGCCGGACTGTGCAGGACCGGAGCGTTTCGCCGCCAACTCGCTCATATTCCGCTTCGCCAACTGGAAAGGGCCTCGCCCAGCAGCTATCAATCGTCGAACTGAGACAGAGGAGGACGCCCATGAGCAATACCGAACGGCCCCTGGCGATCAGTGCGCCCGAACCGCGCACGCTCGATCTGATCTTCACCGACAAGGCGCGCGCCGAACTGCATGCGAAATACGAAATCGTCGAAGCCGACCCGGAAAATATCGCCGGCCTCGGCGACGGGATCCTCGGCAGGGCGCGCTATATCATCGGCCAGCCGCCGCTTTCGGCCGAAACGCTCGCCAGAATGCCGGCCCTGCGCTCGATCCTCAACGTCGAAAGCAATCTCCTGAACAACATGCCCTATGACGTGCTGTTCCAGCGCGGCGTTCATGTCGTGACGACGGGCCAGGTCTTCGCCGAGCCGGTCGCCGAAATCGGTCTTGGCTTCGCCCTGGCCTTGGCGCGCGGTATCGTCGATGCGGACGTCGCCTTTCGCGAGGGTAGCGAACTCTGGGGCGGAGAGGGCAATGCGAGCGCGCGGCTCGTCGCCGGTTCCGAGATCGGCATAATCGGCTTCGGCGATCTCGGCAGGGCGCTGCGCCGCGTGCTCTCCGGCTTCAGGGCGCGCATCAGAGTGTTCGATCCCTGGCTGCCGCGATCGATTCTCGAGGAAAACGGCGTCGAGCCGGCAAGCCTCGAGGATGTGCTGACGAAGAGCGATTTCGTCTTCGTCGTCGCAGCCGTCACCAGCGAAAACAAGGGATTCCTCGGCGCGGAGGCCTTCGCCAGCATGCGCAAGGGCGCGGCCTTCATCCTTCTCAGCCGCGCCGATGTCGTCGATTTCGATGCGCTGATGGCCGCCGTCTCGTCGGGCCACATCGTCGCGGCGAGCGACGTCTACCCTGAGGAGCCGCTGCCGGCCGGCCATCCGGTGCGCAGCCTCAAAGGCTTCATCCGCTCGGCGCACCGCGCCGGCGCGCTCGACAGCGCCTTCAAGAAGATGGGCGACATGGTGCTTGAGGACATGGACCTGATGGATCGCGGCCTGCCGCCGATGCGCTGCAAACGCGCCGAACGCGAGACCGTTTCGCGCATGCGCTCCAAACCGGTCGCGGTCAACTGAAAAGCCGCCCAAGCTGACCGGCAGCTTGGGCGGCACAACAGAGGTGTTATTTTAAGCGGCGCGCTGGCCGGTGCCCTGGATAGCGGCGAGCTTCCAGTCCGCGCCGGACTTGCGCACGAAGGTCCAGATTTCAGTGCTTTCGCTCGGACGGCGGTCGTCGCCGGAAACGACACGGCCGCTGTCACGTTCGACCATGGCATCGATCGAGGAGTAACGCATGGCGAGCGTCGCATATTCCTGGCCATCCTCGCGCCAGGCCTCGGCGATATCGCCCTGCAGCAGCTTGACGTCGGAGACGCGGTTGCGCACGCCATTAGTGGCGTTCTCGCCGAGTTCCTCGGCAAGGTAGGACATCGCTTCCGGCGTCGTCAGCCGGCGCAGCGTGCCGTAGTCTTCGGCGCCGTAGGCGGTCTGTACGTTCGTCAGCAATTCCTCGAACTGGTCGAGATCGGCCTGCGCCAGCCCGATCTCGTCGCTCGGCCGATTGCCGCGCGGCTGACCGTCAATACCGGCGCCCGAGCCGATCGCCGGGATCTGGAAAGACGAATTGTTCGCCGGCGCCATGTTGAAGGACTGGCCGTAAGACCGGCTCTGGCCGCCGGCGCCATAGGAAGGCTGGCGGCGATTGGCGAAGTAACGCATGGCTAGCATGATGGCGCCGCCGATCAGGGCGATCTGCAGCAGCATGCCGAGGAAGCCGAAGCCGCCGCCGAAACCGTGGCCAAGCAGCATGCCGAGCAGGCCGCCGGCGATCAGGCCGCCGATCATCGAGCGGCCGAAGCCGTTGAACAAACCGGGCCGCTGGGCGCCGAGCGGCTGCTGGGCCGTAGCCGGCGCAGTTGTGCGCGGCGTCATCGACCGTTCGATCGGCGCGGCAGTGGTCGGCGCTGTCTGGGTGACGGGCGGGGCCTGGAAGGTCCGCGTGCCGCGGCTGCCGAAACCGGAGCCGCCGGCACGGCGCGCCTCGGCATCCCCGAGCGAAGCAAAAACGGTAGCGCTCGTCAGTACGGCAATCGCCGCAAACTTGGCAAAACGCGAAACGGCACCCGGCATTCTGATCTCCTGTCATGCTCACCACGGCAATCGAGAGCTAATATAGGTAGTCTTTCCCGGGTTTGAAGTTCTTTTGCCGCTTTACTGGCAGACATCGACCCAGCGCGCGCCGGTCAGCTCCGCCAACCGGCCGGTGGCGATGCGCACGGCCGAATTGGTCGAGCCGGCCGCAGGCACGACTTCGTCGAAGCGCTTCAACGAGACGTCGCAGTAAATCGGCAGCGGCGAGGGCAGGCCGAACGGGCAGACGCCGCCGACGGGATGGCTCGTCACCGCCACGACTTCCTCGGCATCGAGCATGCGCCCCTTGGCCCCGAACGTATCCTTGAACTTGCGATTGTCGAGCCGCGCCGTGCCGCCGGCGACGACCAGCATCGCCTGTTCACCGACGCGCAGGCAGATCGTCTTGGCGATCTGGGCGGGCTCGACGCCGTGGGCTTCGGCAGCAAGCGCCACCGTCGAGGAACTCTCGGCGGTCTCGATGATTTCGATATCGGGTGCATGGGCGCCGAGAAAGGCGCGAACGGATTCAAGGCTCATGGGACAGGATACTTCGAAAAAGAACCGCGTCTAACGCCGCGCGATGATGCGGCCATGGAAAATTCACGCATTGCTACCTAACCGGATATTCCAGAAACTTCAATCAGGCGGCTGTCCATCGAATGGTTCGCGGACACCGCACACTGGGGCTCTGTGGGCATTACTGCTCCCCCTGCTAATCCCTGTCAGCTTGCCGGACTGCGCGCCGTGACGATCCACGCAGCGCCGTCGATCATCACCGACCGCTCGCCGGGGCGGTCCGCGAAGGCGGCACGAACGGCGGCCGAGGCGCGGGCGCGGATGTCGTCTGGCTGATCAGCGAGCGCGCGCGACAGCGGGCCGACCTCGAGTGTCATCTCCACCGCGTCGTCGATCGCCGCGTCCCGCGTCCCGCCCTCGCCGAACGGGATGGAAGCATTGAAGGGCGCGATAGCGATATCGGTGAAGCCAGCCGCCGTTAGGATACGCGCCACCCGTCCCTGGTCGCCGAACGAGAACGGGCCGGGCGCTTCGGGATTGGGCGGCGCCGTCGGCGGGAGGATGCCCTTGATCGCGCCCATCGGCAAGCGCACCCAATCGTTCTCGGCCATGCCGCGCCAGCAGACGAAAGCGACCCGCCCGCTTGGCTTGAGCGCACGGCGCATATGAGCGAATGCACCTGTCGGATCATCAAAGAACATCACTCCGAAGCGCGAGAACAGGATGTCGAACGCGCCCTCGGGCAACTCGGCGCTGCTGGCGTCTGCCACCTGAAACAGGATCGGCGTGTCCTGCGGCGCTAAAGCGCGCGCTCTGCCGATCAGCGGTTCGGATATGTCCACGCCCAGCACTTGGCCCCCCGCGCCGACGCGGGCGGCCAGATCCAGACTAGACGCCCCCGCGCCGCAGCCGACGTCCAGTACGCGTTCGCCCGTAACGGGCGCGGCGGCTTCGATCGCGGCCTGGCCGAAAACCGCCATCATGGCATCGAGCCGGGCCTGGTAAGCGACCCAGCGCTCCCCGCTTTGGCCATTCCAGTCGGCTACCTGATAAACATTTTTCTCTGCCATGCCATATCCTTGTTCTGATCCGTTCTTAACCAGGTGATCCGCCCGCGTCGTCGCTGCCACCGTGCGCGGCGATGAACATGGCGACGGCCGATCGGCAATAGGATTCGATTTCTGTGTCATCCTCTGCTCGCGCCTCATCGAAGCGTGCAGTAATGAGGAGATCGGATCCTTTGAAGAGGGCGCCAAACAAGCGGGCGGACTGGAGAGGATCGGGTACGTTCAGAACCGCCTTCGCGTGCAACTGACGCAACAGGGCCTCGATCTGGGCGATGACATGGGCGGGGCCGGCTTCGTAATAGAGCTTGCTTAACGACTTTTGATTCGTCTTGTCGGCCATGACCATGGCTTCGACACTGCGGACGTCCGGGCTCAACAGTGTGCGAAGGAGGGATGATCCCACCGCCATGAGCTGATCTTCGGCCGAACCGTCGATGTCTTCAAAAAGGGCCTGTGGTGCAAACTGATGGCAGCGGGCGGCGATGGCCGCGCTGAACAGCGCCTCCTTGTTCTCGAAGTGCCGATAGATGCTGAGCTTGGATATCTTCGCTCGCTGGGTGACCTTGTCCAATGTCGTCGCTTGAAAACCCAACTCCACAAAGAGTTCGTATGCTGCGTCGACTATCGTTTGGCCAAGCGCCTCGTTGGCTGGCCGGCCGCGCCGGCCTCGACTATTTTCGGTCACGACCATTAAGATCCTTGACAGTATCGTTATTCATGCTTTACGATACCACACAGTATCGGAAATTTGCAAGCCGAAGAACGGATTTTATACTGTCCCCCAGATCGAACTTCTCTAAGCCGCTTGGCCATATCGATGTGTATCGGTGGACGAGACGCGCCAAGGCTCAACCAATCACACTTCCTCAACAGCACGGAGCTTATCACCATGGATGACGTCATTATCATCGGCGGCAGCTTTGCCGGTCTTGCCGCCGCGCTGCAGCTCGGCCGCGCCCGCCGCAAGGTCACCGTTCTCGATACCGGCCTGCCGCGCAACCGCTTCGCCGGCCACTCGCATGGCCTGCTCGGCCACGATCACAAGCCGCCGCTGGACATCCTGGCTGGGGCGCGGCAGCAGCTGGCGCGCTATCCCACGATCAAGCTGGTCAGTGCCCGGGCCGACAGTGTCTCCGGCGCCATCGACGATTTCAACGTCCTCACTGGCGATGGCGAAAGCTTCGGGGCGCGCCGCGTGATCCTGAGCTACGGCATTGCGGACCAGATGCCTGATGTTCCGGGCTTTGCCGAAAGCTGGGGTACGTCGATCGTGCCGTGCCCCTATTGCGACGGCTTCGAAGTCGCCGGCCAGCATTGGGGCCTCGTCTGGTCCGGTCCGCAGTCGCACAATCAGGCCAGGCTTTTCCACGATTGGACCGACAGGTTGACGCTGTTCGCCGATGGTCACGACATTGCACCCGATATCCGGGCCGATCTGGCTCGCCGCAGCATCCCTGTCGTCGAGGGCCAGATCACCGGGATCGCCCGTCACGGAGGCCATAGCGCCACCGTCAAACTCGATCTCGGCCCCGATGTCGCGGTCGACATCTTGTTCGCGCATCCGCGCAACAAGCCGTCCGCCAGCCTGCATGAATCACTGGGCCTCGCCACAGTCGATACGCCTAGCGGCATCGCCCTCAAGGTCGATGAGCGCCGCGAGACCAGCATGCCGGGTGTCTACGCCGCCGGCGACCTCGCCAACCCCGGAATGCCCTCGGTCACTACGGCATCATGGCAAGGCGCGATGGCGGGTATCTTCGCCCAGCAGTCGATGCTGGTTTGAGAGCAGAGAATCTCTTCCCCGGTGCCGCGGGCTGCGATCCCCTTCCTCCATGCGCAGTCGCGCACCACTCTGTTCGAGCCGCCCGACGTTTATGAAGGAGCCCTGGCGCGTTACGCGCTCTCTGTCGAGATGTCGCTTTCGCCAAGGCGCATCGTCGGTCGGGTAATCTCCTCGTCATCAACGCCATCATTCTTTGACCGACCCCTCGAACGTTTCAGGCCGATCCGCGCGAACCGCTTCAATCCAGAGAACTTCAGATTCCCTTAGCGGGTATTATTGCAGAAATGCCCTCGGAGCCCCAATCTGCCGGAGTCCTTTGAGGATCGCAAAGTGAGCAAGCCGAACTATCAGGACATCGCCCGCCAGGCGGGCGTCGGAACAGCAACCGTCGAGCGGGTCCTGAACGGGCGCGGCGGCGTGCGCCCCGAACTTGTGGAGAAGGTGATCATTGCCGCGCGCGCGCTGGATTACCCCCGCAAGCTTCCGGACACCCATCGCGGCCTGCTGCGCATAGAGGTGTTGATGGTGCGTCCTGAAACGACCTTCTACCGGCGACTTTCCGCGGCCTTCGAGAGGATCGCGGCAACCCTCGACCCGCTGGTCATCGTGCATCGCAGCTTCACCGAGGAGATGAAACCGGAGGAAATCGCGCGCCGCATTCTGTCGGCCGGCCAGCGGCGCGCCGGCCTGATCCTGGCGGTTCCGAGCAATCCGGTGATCGGCGCGGCCGTCGAGAAGGTCAGCGCCCAGGGCTTGCCGGTGGTCCACGTCGTCACCCGCGCCTCGGAACGGACAGGCGAATTCGTCGGTATCGACAATTATGCCGCCGGCCGCACGGCAGCGCTGTTCATCAGCCGAATGGCGCGCCGGACCGGTCCCGTCTTTGCAATCTGTCATCCGATCTATCAGGTGCACCGCGACCGTATCCGCGGCTTTTCGGACTATTTTCTCGAGCACCCTGGCGCCACCAGCTTCCAGTGCCTGGGGTTCGGCCTCGACGAAGAGCATCTCGGCGCTGAACTCCTGTCCTCGGCATTGCGGATGTATCCGGACCTTGCCGGCCTCTACAATGCCGGCGGCGGCAATTCCGCGCTAATCAGCGTGCTGCGGCGGCAGGCGCGCGAGCGCGGCATCTTCTTCGTCGGCCACGAGCTCACCGACTATACCCGCAGCGCCTTGCAGGACGGTATCATGGATGTGGTGCTGGACCAGGCGCCCGAGGCACAGGCCAGGCGATCGCTCGATCTGATGCTGCGCCGGATCGGCTTGACGGAGATCGAACCGGATCGGGCGCCCATCCGCTTCATCACAATCACCAAGGAAAGCGCTTGATCTAATTTGATCAAGAATGGCTTCGTCGCCGCGAAGGTCTCCTGCTACTTTCAAGACAGGAGGAGAGCAGGCGTCGACAGCGACATCCCGGCGCGAAAAGCGCGCTCCTCCAATCAGGATACATATGCGGGCGGGAGGTTCCCATCCGCCCGGAGGAGAGAGCAATGGACGATCTGAAATTCGGCACGCGCAACAAGCGCGGCGACTGGGCGCCGAACCAGCCGGCCGAAACCGCGCCGCTGTTTGCGTTTCCGCCGCGGCTGGTGGCGATCCTGAAATGGCTGCCGCATTACCTCTTTCCCTGGAATGCGATTTTCGCCGCCTCCGCCGTCGCTTATTGGGCTTGGGTCATCCCGCCGATGGAAACGATGCAAACACTCGGCATCGGCTGGATCGCCTGGCTTTATGTGGTCAACGCGATCTGCGTCTTGCTCTTCTACGGCGCCTTCGAGGTGCATCTCTATGTGCTGAAGCGGCAGGAAAACCGCTTCAAGTACAATGGAAAATTTCCGTCCGAGCAGAAGAACAAAGCCTTCTGGTTCGAGCGCCAGAACGTCGACAACATGCTGCGCACCTTCCTATCGGGCGTGACGATCTGGACGGCGATCGAGGCTGCCATGCTGTGGGCCTACGCCAACGGTTACGCGCCTTGGCTGAGCTTTACGGAGCGCCCCTGGACGCTTGCCCTCGTTGCGCTCGTCGTGCCGATCATTCACGAGTTCCACTTCTTCTGCATCCACAGGCTCATTCATACGCCTTTCCTCTACAAGTGGGTGCATTCGGTCCACCATAACTCGGTCAATCCCTCGCCCTGGTCATCGCTGTCGATGCATCCAATCGAGCACCTGCTCTATCTCGGCACGGCTTTCTATCACCTCATCCTGCCGTCCAATCCGATCCTCATGCTCTACCAGCTGCATTATGCCGGCTTCGGCGCCATTCCCGGCCATGTGGGCTTCGACAAGGTCGAAATCGGCGGGGACAAGCTCGTCGACAGCCATGCCTATGCGCATTACCTGCACCACAAATATTTCGAGGTGAATTACGGCGATGCGCTGATCCCGCTCGATAAGTGGTTCGGCACCTGGCACGACGGCTCGCCCGAAGGCGAAGCCCTGATGCAGGAGCGCTATCGTCGGCGGAAGGAGAAACTCGCGGCCCGCAAAGCCCGTATGGAAATCACCGGAGCGGCCGAATGAGCTGGATCACTGCTTGCAAGCTCGACGACATCGAGCAGGAAGGCGCCATCCGCTTCGATCATGGCAGCCGCACCTACGCCATCTATCGCGGCCCCGACGACAGCGTCTATTGCACGGCCGGCCTCTGCACGCACGAGGCGATCCATCTGGCAGACGGGCTGGTCATGGATTTCGAGGTGGAATGTCCCAAACATTCCGGCGCTTTCGACTATCGCACCGGCGAGGCGCTGAGGCTTCCCGCCTGCGAGAACCTGAAAATCTATCCGGCCGAAGTGGTCGACGGGGAGGTTCGCGTGGCTCTGGTTTGAGCCCGCAACATCGGCAGGCCTGAGCGGTCTCCGGAACGGTTGGGGCGGCCCGGCGCCCATTGGGAGGAAAACATGAAATCCATCTGTGTGGCGGCCGTCCTGGCCGCCCTGACGACGACTGCTGCCTCGGCCGAGACGATCGGCGTGTCCATGCAGAGTTTCGACAACAACTTCCAGACGCTGCTGCGCGAGGGACTTCAGGCACAGGCCTCCTCGCTGAACGGCGTCAGCCTTCAGATCGAGGATGCGCAGACCGACGTTTCCAGACAGCGCAGCCAGGTGGACAATTTCATCGCCTCAGGAGTGGATGCGATCATCATGACGCTCGCCGATACATCGGCCGCCACCGGCATCAGCGAGGCGGCCCGGAAGGCGGGAATCCCGCTCGTCTACCTCAATCTCGAGCCGGAAAACATCGCTCATCTGCCGGAAAAGCAGGCCTATGTCGGATCGAAGGAGACCGACTCTGGAAAACTCGGCGCCGAAGCCGCCTGCGAGCTGCTGAAGAAAAACGGCAAGGCGAACGACGCGCAGGCTTACATATTGATGGGCGATCTGGCGCATCAGGCCTCGCGCGACCGCACCTCGTCGGTCAAGGCAACGCTGGCGGCCGGCGATTGCAAGGGCGTCACCATCGCCGACGAACAAACCGCCGCCTGGACGCGCACCAATGCAATGGACCTGACCACGAACTGGATCACGGCCGGCCGGCCGATCGACCTCATCTTCGCCAATAATGACGAGATGGCGCTTGGCGCCATTCAGGCGCTCAAGGCCTCCGGCGTATCGATGGACGATGTCATCGTCGTCGGCATCGACGCGACGCAGGATGCGCTGGCCGCGATGGCGGCGGGCGATCTTGACGTGACGGTCTTCCAGAACGCCAAACAACAGGCGGCAAGTGCGGTTGACGCAGCCGTCGCCTTGGCGAAAGGCAACAGCGTCGACAAGGAGGTCTGGGTGCCTTTCGAACTGGTCACGCCCAAGAACATGGTCGAATACGCGAAAAAGAACTGATCCTCCCCGGCCGGCGTCTCCTCCTCACGAGCGCCGGCCGCTCTTTTATGGAGACCTGCATGAACGGCATTGTCATCATCGGTGCGGGCGAGTGCGGCACACGCGCGGCATTCGCGCTTCGCGAGGCGGGATATTCCGGATCGGTCACGCTTGTTGGAGCCGAGCCCCACCTGCCTTACGAGCGGCCGCCGCTGTCGAAGCCGATGGGCGAGACGGCGCAGATGAAACTGATCTGCACGCTCGATAGCCTGGCAGCCGCCGGCATCGACTATGCCAAGGGCGTGTCGGCCCTGAAGCTCGATGCCGATGCAGGCACCGTCACCTTGAGCGACGGGGGCCTATTGCCCTATGAAAAATTGCTTCTTGCGACAGGCGCGCGCCCGAGGCGGCTTGCCTGCCCCGGCGCGGAGCGCGTGCTCGACTTCCGCACTCACACCGACGCCGAAGCGATATTCGCCAATGTCGGCTCGGGCGCAAGCGTCGCGATCATCGGCGGCGGCTTGATCGGCATGGAGCTTGCTGCGGTCTTTCGCGGCAAAGGCATCGCGGTCAGCGTCATCGAAGCGGCGCCAAAGCCGCTCGGACGTGCCGTTCCCTCGCGCTTCGCCGAAAAGCTGCATGCCAGGCATGCCGCCGAAGGCGTCGAATTCTATCTGGAGCGGGGTATTGCCGAAATCACCGGAGATGGCGTCGTGCTGGCCGGCGGCGATGTGGTGCAAGGCGATCTCGTCATCGGTGCGATCGGCGTTATTCCGGAGACCGCTCTGGCACTGGATGCGGGACTGGCGACGGGCAACGGAATTCTGGCCGACGCCTGCCTTCGAACCAGCAGGCCGAATATTTTCGCGGCGGGCGATTGCGCGGCGATCGCCCAACCCGGGGGAGGGCACATTCGTTTCGAAAGCTGGCGAAACGCAAGAGCCCAGGCCGAGATCGCCGCACGCAATATGACCGGCGCTCAGGATGCATTTGCCGCAATCCCCTGGTTCTGGTCCGATCAATACGATCTTGGTCTTCAGGTGGCAGGACTGCCGCATCCGGCGCACCGAAGCGTGGTCCGTACGCTGCCGGAGGGAGAGCTCGAATTTTACCTCGACGGAGACCGGCTCGTGGCTGCGGCGGCTCTCGGCCTTGGCAACGGTCTCGCCAAGGAGATCAAGCTGGCGGAGATGCTCGTCGCGGCCGGCGTCGATCTTGATCCGGCGGCTCTCGCCGATCCCCGCGTGAACCTCAAGGCGCTCCTGAAGAGCGCCAGGGCGGCGTGATGCAAAAGCTGCTGATCTTCCAGTCGCTCTGGGCAATGGAGCGCAGGGATACGGACGGTTACGAGCGCAGCCTCGACGAAAACATCGCGATGATCGCGAAGGCCGGCTTCGACGGCATCAGCGCACACTATACCGACCGCCGCGACGTCGAACGCCTGAACGATGCGATCCGAGGCACCGGCTTGAAGATCGAAGGAACCTGCTTTCCCCGCAGCGTCGAGGATCTACGTCTGCCGCTGGAACTTGCCGGAGAATTTCCGGTCAGCCACATCAACCTGCAACCCGATGTCCGCCCGCGCCGTGTCGCGGATTGCCTGCCGCTGCTGGACGGCTGGGTGCAGCTTGCCGAAGAGGCCGGCATTCCTGTCTTCATCGAAACCCATCGCGACAGGATGACGTCGGATCTGTTCTTCACGCTCGACCTGCTCGACCGGCGCCCCGACCTGCCGCTGCTTGCCGACCTCTCGCATTTCCTCGTCGCGCGCGAGTTTGACTATCCGGTCGATGCGGAAAATCACGCCATGATCCATCGCATCCTGCGCAACGCGCGGGCTTTTCACGGCAGGGTCGCGTCGCGCGAACAGGTTCAGATCGAGATCTCGTTTCCGCACCATCGCCCGTGGGTCGACCTGTTTCTGCAATGGTGGAGCTACGGCATGCGGGAATGGCGCAATCGCGCCGGCGCCGACGATGCGCTGGTTTTTACCTGCGAATTGGGGCCAAAGCCCTATGCGATCACCGGCGCCGACGGCAACGATACCACCGATCGATGGACGGAGGCGTTGCTGCTTCGCCAGATGCTCCGCGCGCTCTGGGCGGAGATCGGATAGGCCGCCGGCCGGCCTCCATTCAGGCTGATTTCATCTCTTCGGCAAGGATTTCCACGCGCAACCGATCCGGTGCTTCCGCCGGGAGTTGACCGCGTCTCCAACATCGTCATAATAATTTTGCACACGTGCTCAATTTTGTCATTCGGCCGTTACGTTCAGCCCATAGAGCGGGACTTGTCACGTTTTCGTGGGTCTTTCGGAGCGGTCGTCAACACCAGTGATGACCCGTCAAAGAGGCCTCACACTGCTCTTCTGGGGAGATGAAGAAAATGACCATTTTGCCGACACTGAAGTCCCTCACCGTTGCGGCCGCCATCCTGGCTTCGACTTCCGCATTTGCACTCGCCAAGGACGTTACCATCAGCGTCTGGGCCGGCGGCACCGGCCCGAACGACGTCTATCGCCTCGACGCCATCGAGATCGCAGCCCAGCAGCTGCAGCGCCAAGCCGCGCTCAAGGGTGAAGACCTGAAGATCACCATCGAGAAGAAGGCCTATTCCGGCTGGGACGATTTCAAACAGGCGCTGACGCTTGCCGCGGAAGCCAAGACCGCCCCGAACATCGTCGCCAGCGGTCATGAAGACATCGCGCCCTGGTCGCAGGCCGGCCTCATCGTTCCGATCGAGGATCACGTCGATCTCGACGCCTGGCCGCTCAACGGCATCTACGAGAACCTGATGCAGATCGCCTCCTACAACGGCGCCGTCTACGGCATTCCGCAGGATGCCGAATCCCGCCCGATGTTCTTCTGGAAGCCATACATGAAGGCGATCGGCTATATCGACGCCGATCTCGATGCGCTGCCGCAGAACGTTCAGGATGGCAAGTACACCATGAAGAACGTGCTCGAAGACGCCAAGAAGATGCAGGACAAGGGCCTCGTCCAGCCCGGCTACGGCTTCTATCCGCGCCCCAGCAACGGCCCGGACTATTGGCAGTTCTACACCAGCTTCGGCGGCACGATGGAAGAAAACGGCAAGCTCGTCTTCGATAAGGCGGCCATGACCCGCACCTATCAATTCATCGCCGATGCCGTTAAGTCGGGTGTCACCAAGAAGAACCATATCGGCATGCCGGGTGATCAATGGTGGAAGGAAGTCGCCACCGGCAAGGCCGGCATCTGGGACGCAGGCACCTGGCATTACGCCCGTCTCGTCAACCAGGAAGGCCTCAAGGACTTCTTCGACAACATCGTCTTCACGCTGATCCCGGCCGGCGAGGGCGGCAAGCCCAACACGCTGACGCATCCGCTCGTCTACATGGTAACCGCAGGACACAGCGAAGAAGATACGCAGATCGCCGCCCAGCTGATCACGATCGCCTCCGAGCCGCGCATCAACGCGCTGCATGCGATCAAATCCGCCCATCTCGGCATTTCCGAAGCCGAAGCCGAAGTGGATTTCTACGCGGACGACCGCTGGGCTCGCGAAGCCACCGAACGCCTGCTGCCGCATGCCAATGCAATGCCGAACAACTCCGATTTCGGCACCTACTGGAACATCATGTGGAAGAACCTTCAGGCGTCCTGGACCGGCGACAAGACCGTCGACGCCGCCATCGGCGATGCCGAGAGCGAGCTGAAAAACACGCTCGGCGACAAGATCGTCATTCGCTAAAACAGAAGCATCCTTCCGGGCGGCGGCGACCCCGCCGCCCGATCGGTCCCGCGAGGAGGCTTCCATGAAATCGTCCAGAAGGCTCGGACTGGTGATGATCGCGCCCGCCGCGGTCATGATCGTCCTCTTCTTCCTCCTGCCGGTCGTTCTGACGGCGGTCTTCTCGATGACCAATATGACGACCGCGACCGGTATTTCCGGCGGCGTCTACCAGATCGCGCCGAATTCCCTGATCACATTGAAATCGGCCATGCCGGACATCGCCGCCGAGATGGCCGAACCGCGCTACGCGATCGACGAGGCGGGCCTCAAGGCGGTGGAGGGTCTCGGCTTTGCGCCGGGTATCGCCGCGGAGCTGCGCGCCAAACATGCCGGCGAGGTCTTCCCGACGCGCCGCGAAGCCGAGCGCATGATCAAGGACCTCGCCGACCGGCCTTCGACGCGCGAGGTCAAGCAGATTTCCGAACAATTCAACCGCTCCGTCGTCAACACCCGCTTCGACAGCAAGGAACAGCTGTTTTCGGCGCTGGACACCCTCGGTCTCCAGCTGACGCCGGAACAGAAGGAAAAGGTGGCCGAGGCCACCTATACCGGCTGGACCTGGACATCAGGCAATTTCTCGCGCATCGCCCACTCGCCCGACATGGCGCGGGTGCTCTTCAACACTGCGCTCTACGTCGCGCTGGTGCTGACGCTCTTCAATGTCGGTTATGCGCTGGTGCTGGCGGTCTTGACACATTACATGCCGCCGGCGCCCGCCTCGATCTTCCGCGGCATCTGGCTCCTGCCGCGCATCACCCCCGTCGTCATCTATGTGATGCTGTGGAAATGGCTCGCTTGGGATACCGGCTTCATCTCCGTGCTGATGGGCAAGTTCGGCTATCCCCCGAAGAACTACCTTCTCGACACCGCTTATAATGCCTGGTTCTTCGTCGTGCTGATCAACGGCTTCATCGGTGCCTCGATGGGCATGCTGGTCTTCTCCTCAGCGATGAAGGCCATTCCGAAGAGCCAGTTCCACGCGAGCGAGGTCGACGGCGCTTCGCGCTGGCAGCAGATCCGCTACATCATCCTGCCGCAGATGCGCTGGCCGATCCTCTTCGTCACCTGCTATCAGACGCTGTCGCTGCTCGCCTCCTTCAACGAAATCCTGCTCGCCACCAATGGCGGGCCGGGTAACGCGACCGAGGTCTGGGCGCTCGCCGCCTATCACACGGCGCTCAGAAATTATGCCGGCAATCTCGAATACGGGCTGGGCGCGGCCATGGCGCTGGTGCTCGTCGTCATCGGCGTGGTGCTGTCGCTCCTCTATCTCCGCGTCTTCAACTACGGCACGCTTGTCGCCAAGCCCCTGATCGAGGATTGACCATGGCCGGACGATCGCAGCCCTCGGCAAATTACAGCAGCTGGCCTGTCATGGCGGCGCTCACCATCGTCAGCCTGCCGCTGCTCCTGATGTATGTCTATCTCTTCCTCGACACCGTGACGGTGAAGGAGGCGGGTGCGCTGCTGCCCTCCGGCGTGACGCTCGATCACTGGCGCTTCCTGTGGCAGACGAACCCAGGCAAGGCGAACATCTGGCAAGTGACGGTCAATACGCTGCTGTTTTCGGCCTGCACCACCAGCCTGGTGCTCATCGTCTCGTCGATGGCCGGTTACGTGCTGTCGCGGCTGAACGTGCCGGCGCGCGGCTTCTTCCTCGCCGGCGTCATGGTGCTGCATGCCTTCCCGTCGGTGACGCTGATCATCGCCATCTTCATCGTGCTGCAGATGATCGGGCTCTACAATTCGCTGATCGGCGTCATCCTGGTGAAGGCCGCGATCGACCTGCCGCTCGGCATCTGGTTGATGAAGGGCTTTTACGACACCGTGCCCTGGGAGATCGAAATGGCCGGCGTCGTCGACGGCGCGTCGCGTTTTCGCGTCTGGCGCAGCCTCGTGCTGCCGCAGGTCAAGCCCGGCATCATGGCGCTCGGCCTGTTTTCCTTCCTCGCCGGTTGGGGCGAGTTCATCCTGCCGCAGGTGCTGGCGCCGGGAAATGACGTGCAGGTGCTATCGGTCTATCTCGCCGGCTTCCTCGCCGACGACAACAATTACGATTTCAACATGTTCAAGGCGGTCGGCCTCTTCTACCTCATTCCGGTGCTGATCGCTTACGCGCTCTTCAACAAATATCTCATGAACATCTACGGCGGCGGGAGCAAAGGCTGATGCGCATCCTCCTCGACAATTTCTCGAAGAGCTTCGGCTCCACCAAGGTTATCGAGAACATGCGGCTCGAAGTCGGCAACGGCGAAATGCTGGCGCTGCTCGGCCCTTCCGGCTGCGGCAAATCGACGACGCTGTTCGCGGTCTGCGGCATTCACCGTCCCACAGGCGGACGCATCCTCTTCGGCGACCGCGACGTCACCGATCTGCCGAGCCAGGCCCGCAATGTCGGCGTCGTCTTCCAGTCCTATGCGCTCTACCCGCATATGACGGTTGCTGAAAACATCGGATTTCCGCTGAAGGTGAAGGGCGTGCCCGCCGCCGAGATCCGCAAGGAGGTCGACAAGATCGCGGCCCTCGTCCAGATCGGCAATCTGATGAGCCGCCGGCCGGCCGAGCTTTCGGGCGGCCAGCAGCAACGCGTGGCGCTGGCCCGCGCACTCATCCGCAAACCCGACGTGCTGTTGCTCGACGAGCCGCTTGCCAATCTCGACGCCAAGCTGCGCCTCGAAATGCGCTCGGAAATCCGCCGCCTGCAGCGCGAGACCGGCATCACCGCCATTCTCGTCACCCATGACCAGGTGGAAGCGATGAGCATGTGCGACCGCATCGCCATCATGAAGGAAGGCGAGATCGTCCAGATCGCCACGCCGGCCGAGATGTACAACGACCCGAAAACCGCTTTCGTCGCCGGCTTCCTCGGCAACCCGCCGATCACCTTCCTGCGCGGCGTCCTGGATAAGGGCGCTTTCGCAATCCCGGAAAGCGAGATCCGCGTGCCGCTGCCCGCCGCCGTCGGTGCCGCCGAGGGCACAAAGCTGATGCTCGGCGTCCGGCCGGAGCATTTTACGCCGGCGGGCGATACGCCCGTCTCCGGCAAGGTCACTTTCGCCGAAACGCAAGGGCGCGAAAATCTCTACGATGTGGCTCTTGCCGGCGGTCCGCTGCTGCGCTCGATCCAGCCGGTGCGCAACGATATCCACGTCGGCGACGACGTTCGCTGGGCGATCGACAGCCGCAGCGTGCTCGTCTTCGACGAACAGGGCGGGAGGCTCTGATGACCCGCGATTTCTCGGCCTTCTTCGCGCGTTACGGCTGGCCGGCGGCCAAGGGCCGGCTTCCCTTCTGCATTGGTCATCGCGGCGCCAGCGGCCATGAGCCCGAGAACACGATCGCCGCCTTCCGCCGCGCCGCCGAACTTGGCGCCGAGATGTGGGAGCTCGATACGCAGCTGACCAAGGATGGCGTGGTCGTCGTCTCGCATGACGACCATCTCGAGCGCGTCTTCGGCATCGACCGCCGCATTTCCGAAATGACGGCGACCGAACTCGCCGCTCTCGACGGCGTCGACGTCCCGAGTTTTGCGGAAGTCGCCGCCCTCGGCCGCAAGACCGGAACCGGTCTCTATGTCGAACTCAAGGCGCCGGGAACCGGCCTGCTCTGCTGGCGCCATCTTGCCGAGATGAACCAGCGTTTCGCCTGCCTCGGCTCCTTCGATACGGCGCAGGTGCGCGAACTCAGCGATGCGGGCTGCGACTTCCCGCTTTCGGTGCTGATCCGTGTCGGTCACGATCCGCATCTCCTCGGCGACGAGGCCGGCGCCGATATTCTGCATCTCTGCTGGGAGAGGGCAGGGGAGCGGCCGCAGGACCTCGTCACCGACGCGCTGATGCGCAGCGCCTTCGAGGCGGGCCGCGAGATCGTGCTCTGGCACGAGGAGCGGCCAGCCGTTCTCGACGACATCATGAAGCTTCCGGTTCTCGGCATCTGCACCGATCTGCCCGATCTGATGCGGCCGCTGGCAGAGGGGGAAAAAGCCGTTGCCAGACAGGGATAAGGGACCGCGCAAGATAACCTCCTTCGACGTGGCACGTGTGGCCGGCGTCTCGCGCGCCGCCGTCTCGCGCGCCTTCACGCCGGATGCCAGCGTCTCGCCGAAGACACGCGAAAAGGTCTACCAGGCGGCTAAGGAACTTGGCTACCGGGTGAATTATCTCGCCCGAAGCCTCACCAATAAGCGCTCCGATCTCGTCGGCCTCGTCGCCGCCGGCCTCGACAATCCGTTCCGCACCCTGCAGATCGAACATCTGTCGAAGATGCTGCTCGCCCGCAATTTCCGCCCCATCCTGCTGCCGACCTCACAGGAAGCGGACACATCGACCGTCATCGGCCAGTTGCTGCATTATGCCGTTTCCGGCGTCATCGTCACCTCGGATGCCCCGCCGACCGAGATCTGCGAGCAGTGCGCCGCCGAGGGCGTGCCGATCGTGCTGATCAATAAGGGCGACGACATTCCCTTCGTCGACCGCATCATTTCCGACGACCGCATGGCCGGGCATCTCGCCGCGAACCACTTGATCGACAGCGGCGTGCGAAAGCCTGCCGTGATGGCCGCCCCCGCCGTCTCCTATACGGCGCGGCGGCGCAGCGAAGCCTTCATTGCGCGCTGCAGGCAACTCGGCGTCGAGGCGCAGTTTCTGCAGGTCAGGATCAACGATTATCAGAGCGGTTATGCCGCGGCAGGCGAACTTGTGGCATCCGGCATCGACGGGCTGTTCTGCGCCAATGACTATATGGCCTGCGGCGTGATCGACCGGATTATGCAGGGTCGCGGCCGCGATGATACGCCGCCGATCCGCATCATCGGCCATGACGATATTCCGCAGGCGAGCTGGAGCGCCTATGAACTCACGACCATCCGCCAACCTTGCGATATCCAGGCCGAGCAGACCGTCGATCTGCTGATGAGCCGGATCGCAGAACCTGATCTGACGGCACGCGTCGAGTTCACGCCGGTGACATTGATAAAAAGAAGGACTGCCTGATGAATTCCGCATTGGATGCCGCCGCCATCCGCGCACGGGCGGAGGTCGCGATCGCCGTCGCTCTCGAAGTTGGACGGGAAACGGCGTGGTTTCGGCGCGACTCCAATCCCGGCACGCTTGCCGTCGAAAACAAGGGATTGCAGGATTTCGTCACTGTCGCCGACCGAAGGGCCGAGCAGGTGATCCGCGATGGGCTTCTCTCGCGTTTCCCCGATGATACGTTCATGGGCGAGGAGAGCGGCGGGCGATCGGGCGAAGCCGGCACCTGGGTCGTCGATCCGATCGACGGCACGACCAATTATATCAGGGGCTTTCGCCACTGGGGCGTCTCGATCGCCTTCGTCGTCGGCGACAAGGTCGAGATCGGCGTGGTCTATGACGCCGCCGAGGACAAGGTCTTCCACGCGGTGCGCGGCAGCGGCGCCTTCAAGGAAGGGCTTCGGGTGCATGCGGCTGCAACCGCCGATCCGGCCAACGCTCTGGTCATTCTCGGCCATTCCCGCAAGACGAGCTTCGACGATTATCTCGCGCTCTCCAGGCAGCTCCACGAGCGCGGTATGGATTATCGCCGCATGGGCGCGGCCGCCATCGACCTCGTCCGCGTCGCCGAAGGCGCTGCCGATCTCTATTACGAACGCCATCTCAATGCATGGGACATGCTCGCCGGCGCGCTGATCGCCGAAGAGGCAGGCGCCATGGTGGCGATGCCGCCGGTCGAAAAACTGCTTGCGCAAGGCGGACCGGTGATCGCCCATTCGCCGGGGCTCGCCGGCGAATTCGCCTTCATCCTCGATATTGAAGGGCTGGCGCCCGTTTCCGGTTAACTCGCCACACGCAGGCGCCAGGCGCGTTCGGTCGCCGGCGCCTCGTCGGTGGTGATCTGATCCGGCTTGAGCGCCATCAGCGCCGAGAAATTCTGCCATTCCTCTTCGCTGAAGCCAGCCTCCGGATTCTTCAGCGTAAAGGTCCATGCATCGACCCGCTTGCCATGGTCCTGGCAGAGCGCGATCATATCCAGCCCCTCCTTGGCGGCATTGAGGATCAGCGGCCAATGGAGATAGATCGTGTCCGGCTCGGTCGGGCCGCTGAGATCGGCGCGCAGTTCCACCTCGACGGCCTTCCAGCCGCCGGCTTTCCCGATCTCGTAAAGCTTGTCGGTCGGATCGATACCGCGCAACAGATGCGGAAGCTTTTCCTTGACCGCGACGATGAGATCGAGACTGCCGCCGCTGACGATCACCGAGGCGGCGATATCCCGGAAATGCTCGGCAAGATGCTCGATGCCCTTCGCGCCAATCGTCTCATAATCGTCCTTCATGTCGAATTGCAGCAGTGCGGCCGGATGCGTCGATTGCATCATGGCGGCGAGATCCTCGCTGAGGATCAGCGGCCGGCCGCCTTCCTGCATTCTGATATCACGGAGATGACCGATGCTGCTGCCGGCAATCGGTCCACGGCCTGTCGTTTCGCCTTCGAGCTCCTCGTCGTGCAGCACGACGAAGCCGCCGTCGGCGCGCACGCGCAGATCGAGCTCCATCGAGGCGCCCGCCGCAAAACCCTCCGCCATCACCTCGGCGGAAAACAGCGGATCGGCGAACCGCTTGCGCAACCGGTGCCATTTCAGACGGGTTCGATGCCCCGCATGTACAATCTCCAGGCCCTGCGCATCCAG
This sequence comes from Rhizobium sp. R634, assembly GCF_002211305.1. Lineage (GTDB taxonomy): Bacteria > Pseudomonadota > Alphaproteobacteria > Rhizobiales > Rhizobiaceae > Rhizobium. The sequence goes on from NZ_LOKW01000004.1 coordinate 197,609, forward strand.
CAATGTCGTCATCTGCTTCCGGTCTCCGCGATGCCACTGTCCTGCCTTGCCGAGCCGCGATTATCAATGCCCGAATGCAGCTTTCATCGGCTGTAGGCTGCGGATATCGCCTCCGAGGCGGCGGCGATATCCGCTGGATGGCCGGCCTGTCTGAGCGCCGCGCCATAGGCCACGACATTCGCGAGCACGGTTTGAAATACGGCCCGCGGACCTGTGTGATTCAGTCGCAGGAGACGGGCCGGCGCGGTCCCGACACTTTCGGTCAGCTCGACGCCCAGCCGCGCCGCAGCGGCAATCAGGGCCGCAGGCTCCAGCGCCTCCGGCACCGGCACCGCCGTCACCAGGTTCGAAGCCTTTGCCGGCGGCACCCAGGCCGCAGCGCCGAGCGCGGCGAGACCCGCTCGTGTCGCCGATGCCGCCAGTGCATGGCGGGCGATGACGCTTTCGATACCTTCAGCCTCGACACGGCCAAGCGCTGTCTCCAGAGCGAAGAATTCCAGCGGCGCCGGCGTGCCCGGCAGGCCCTGCCTGCCGCCGTCGATCCATGTCTTCAGATCGGCCAGGGACAGGATCGAATTGCGCGGCGCGCCGTCCCTCAAGATCAATTCCCAGGCGCGGCGGCTGACGGAGAGCGCCGATACACCGGCCGGACCGCCGAGCGCCTTCTGCGGACCGATCACCGCGATGTCGATGCCGAGGTTATCGACCTCGAGCCGATGGCCGCCGACCGAGGCGACCGCATCGACGACGGTGACGATGCCGCGGGCGCGGGCAAGCGCCAGTATCTCGGGCAGGGGGTTGAGAATGCCACTCGCCGATTCCGCATGGACCAGAGCAAGCACGTCGATATGAGGACCGGCATCGAGTGCCCTGGCGACCACCTCGATCTCGATCGGCAGGCCCGGTCCGGCGGCGATATCATGAACCGTCGCGCCGCCTCGCCGCAGCCATTGCCCGAACCAGCCGCCATAGGGGCTGGTGATGATGTTGAGGGCCGAAAGACCAGGACGGGCGAGGCTGACGGCCGCCGCCTCCAGCGCCACCACGGCCTCGGCCTGCACGAGCAATATGTCGTTGCGGCTCTGCAATAGATTGCCGATCCTGTCGGCGAGGACGGCGAAGCGTTCCGCGGGATAGGAGGGAACGCCGTGCAGGGGATTCCAACCGAGATCGAACATGGACGCCTCCTTCAGGACGGATCGGTGACGAGACGCGGGACGGCCGCCACGAGCGCGCGGCCGGCCGCCGATTGCGGCGCGGCGACGACTGCCGCCGCCGGACCGGTCTCGACGATCCGCCCGCCATCCATGACGGCGATGCGGTGGGAGACGGCGCGGACCACGGCAAGATCGTGCGAAATGAAGAGACAGGCAATGCCCTGCTCCTTTTGCAGGCCGACAAGAAGTTCGAGGATCCTGCCGCGCAGGGTAACGTCGAGCGCCGAGACCGCCTCATCCAGCACCAGGAGCGACGGCCGTGTCGCGATCGCGCGGGCAATCGCCACACGCTGGCGCTGGCCGCCGGAGAGCGCGCGGACCGGGCGGCCGGCATAGTCGGCAGGCAAGCCTACTCGTTCGAGGAGCATCGCTATCTCGCCGGCTCGCCGCTGCCTCGGAACCGCGCCGTGGATACGCAGCGGATCGTCGAGAACCGCACCGACAGTCGCCAGCGGATTGAAAGCCGCGAGCGGATCCTGGAACACCATCTGCATGCGCGCCCGTTTGCGGCGCAGGGACGCACCATTCAGCGCAAGCCAATCCTCTCCCTCGAAGCGGATCGAACCTGCGTCTACCGGGAGAAGGCGCATGAGGATGCGCGACAGCGTCGATTTTCCGCTGCCGGAGGCGCCGACGAGGCCGAGCGTTTCTCCGGCTGCGATCGTCAGCGAGACCTTGTCGAGAGCGGTGACCTTGCGCCCGGAGGACGAAAAGCCTTTCGAGACATTTTCCATGGAAAGCAGCATGGGGTTCATGGCGGCCCCCCTGCAATCAGCGGCGGCGTCGTCAGGTCGCGATGGCTGGCGATCAGGGCGGCGGTATAGTCGCTCGCCGGTGATGACAGCACCGAACGGACAGCCCCCGTCTCGACCAGCCGCGCATTGTGGAAGACGGCGATGCGGTCGACGAAACCGGATGCGAGCGCGATGTCGTGGGTGATGAAGAGCAGCGTCATACCGTCTTCACGCACCAGTCCGTCGAGTAGGCGGACGATCTCCGCCTGGACCACGACGTCGAGCGCGCTCGTCGCCTCGTCGGCGATCAGCAGCGCGGGCTTTGCCGCGATTGCAGCCGCGATCGCCACGCGCTGGCGCTGGCCGCCGGAAAGCTGATGCGGAAAGGCTCGCATCGCCTTGTCGGGCTGCGGCATCCGCACCCGCTGAAGCAGTTCCTCGGCCCTGCTATAAGCCTGTTTCCAGCCGAGGCTGAGATGGCGCCTGGCGCCTTCGGCGATCTGCTCGCCGAGCGTCAGGACCGGATTGAGGCTGACGCCCGGATCCTGAAGGACAAAACCGAAATCGCGGCCGGGGCGAGGCAGGTGACCAAGTGCGGGCCAGAACATCTCGCCGCCAACCTTCGCCCCCTCGGGCAGCAGACCGGCAAGCGCGCGGGCAAGCGTGCTCTTGCCGGAACCGCTTTCGCCGACGATCGCCAGTCTCTCGCCGGTCTTGATATCAAGATCGATGCGATCGAGCGCGGCAGCACGGTTTCTTCCGTAGGTGACCGAAAGCCGTCTGAGGCTGCAGAAAATACCATTCATGCCGCCCTCCCGCCGTTATCGCCGAGCGCCTTGCCGAGACCCTCGCTGAAGAGATGGACGCCAAGCACGGTCACGGCAAGTGCTGCGCCCGGGATGACCGAGAGATAGGCGGCCGAGCGCAGCACGCTGCGGCCCTCGGCGATCATCGAACCCCAGGTGGCGATATTGGGATTGCCGAGGCCGAGAAAGGAAAGGGCCGCCTCGGTGAGGATCGCGCCGGCGACGATGGTAGCGGAGAGCGCCAGCACCGGCGGCAGCGCGTTCGGCAGGATCTCGCGGACGGCGATCTCGACGGGATGCATGCCGATCACCCTCGCCGAGGCGACGTAATCCTGTTCGCGGATTGCCAGCACCTGCGCCCGCATCAGCCGTGCCGGATCGGCCCAGGCGCCAAGCGCGATGGCAAGCACGACGACCGATGTCGAGACCCCGATGGTGCTGACGAAGGCGAGCGCAAGCAGGAAGGCCGGCACGATCTGGAAGGCATCGACCGCGCGCATCAGCGCCTCGTCGACGATCCCGCCGGCAAAACCGGCGGCCATGCCGACGCAGACGCCGAGGATCATGGCCGAAAAGGCTGCCGCGAGGCCGACCGCAAGCGAGGTGCGCGCGCCATAGAGCAGGCCGGCGAGCACGTCGCGGCCGAGGCGGTCCGTGCCGAGCGGGAAAGCCGGATCGGTGAAGGGCGCGAGCAGCGCCCGGCCGGCGATCCTCAGCGGATCACCCGGCGAAATGATGGGAGCGGAGAGCCCGGCCAAAAGCAGGATGAGAAGGATCACAAGCCCGACCGCGCCTTCCGGCGTGCCGAGGAGGCGCTTGAGACTGGTCATGCGCCGCCCTCCGAAGCGCCGATGCGCGGATCGAGCGCGGCATAGACGAGATCGACGAGGAAATTGACCGAGATGACGAGAACCGCGCTGGTGACGACGATGCCCATCAACAGCGGAGCGTCGCGGCCGCTGACCGCCTCCTGCGCCAGCCGCCCGAACCCAGGAATGGCAAAGACGCTTTCGATCACCACGCTGCCGCCAAGCATGGCCGCCGATTGCAGCCCAAGCATGGTGACGAGCGGCAGCAGCGCATTGCGTGCGACATGGCGCAACACGACGCGGCTGCGCGACAGGCCCTTGGCGCGGGCAAAAAGCACGAAATCGAGCTTCCATGCCTCCGCCATGCTGCTTCGCATCACCCGCAGGAACAAGGCGAGGTAGATAAGGCCAAGTGCGCCGACCGGCAGGACCAGATGATTTGATATGTCGAGGGCGCGGTCAAAGCCCGTTTTGCCGGAGGCGATGGTCTCTATGCCGGCGATCGGAAACCAGCGCAGCTTCACCGAAAAGGCTATGCTAAGGACAAGGCCAAGCCAGAAGCTTGGAATGGCGTAGACGATCAGCGAACCCATCGACAGCAGCCGGTCCCGCAAGCTGCCCGGCCGGGCGCCGGCAAGGATGCCGAGCGCCGAGCCGAGACCGAAGGAAAGCGCGGTCGCGCTGCCCATCAAGAGTAGCGTATTGGGCAGGCGTTCGGCGATCAGTTCCCCGACCGGCCGGCCGAAGGCCACCGACCAGCCGAGATCGAAGCGCGCCAATGAGGAAAGATAGACCCAAAGGCGGGCGAGCATGGACTGGTCGAGGCCGTAACTCTCGCGCAGCGACTGCCTGAGTGCCGCATCGCCGCCGCCGATCGAGCCGAGATAGGCGTCGACGGCGTCGCCCGAGGCGGATTCGAGCAGGAAAAAGGTGAAGACCACCACGATCAGCAGCACCGGAATGCTGCTGATTGCCCTGCGCCTCAGGAGGATGAGTGCACGTTTCACGCCGGACAGGGCCTCTGGAAGAGATTTGCCGCCGATCCTATCATGACTGAAGCGCGGTATCGCCCCAGTTCGAGACGGCCCAGCGCGGATTGTTCGAGACGTTGAGCACGGTGTCGCGCGCCACGGTGATGAAACCCCATTCCGCAACGTTGATCAGCGGCAGGTCGGCGACGACGAGCTGCTGGAACTTGCGATAGAGATCGGTACGCGCCGCCGTGTCGACGGTCTCCGAAGCCTGCAGGATAATCTTGTCGAGCTCCGGATTGACGTAGCCGCCCTGGTTGGAAAAGGGCACGCCAGCAGGCGTGCCTGACTGGACGAGAATGGTGGTGGAGATCGCCGGATCGCCGCGGAAGACCGGCGGGCCGACGGCGAGATCGAAATCGTGGTCGGTATAGACAGCCTTCTGATGCGCAGCCGCATCGGCATTGACGATCTCCGCATCGATGCCGATCACGGCGAGCGCCTGGCGAAGATAATCGCCGAACTGCCGGGTCTCGTTGAAATAGGGCGCGGGGCGAAGCTTCAGCTTGAAGCGGTTGCCGTCCGGCCCTTGTTTATACCCGGCCCTGTCGAGAATATCGTTGGCGGCGGCGGGGTTGAAATCATAGGTCGCGACATCCGAGGTATAGAACTCCGGCGCATTCTTCGGCACCGGCCCGGTCGAGGCGACTGCGTAGCCGAGGAAGATCGTGTCGACCACGAATTTCTTGTCGATGGCCTGCGCGATCGCCTGGCGGACCCTGAGATCGGCCAATTCCTTGCGGCGGTGGTTGATCTCGACGACGAGCTGGTAGGTCAGGGCCTCGTAGCCCTTGGAGATCACCTTGATGCCTTCGACCTTGGAAATGCGGTCGAGATCGGCGAGCGGCACCGCCGAGAAAGCGGCAAGCTGAATTTCGCCGGCTTCGATCGCCGCACCCGCCGATCCGCGGTCGGGCAGCACGCGATAGATGATCTCGTCGAGTTTCGGCTGGTCCTTGTCCCAGTAATTCTCGTTGCGCGCCAGCCGGTAATATTCGCCGGGCTTGTATTCGGCGAAGGTGAACGGACCGGTGCCGACGAGCTTGGTATTACCAGGATTGGCGGCGATATCGGAACCTTCGAAGATGTGCTTGGCGACGACGCTGGTGACGACCGGCAGGGCATTGCGGATCAGCTGGAACGGCGTCGGCTTGGAGAAGCGGAAGATGGCGGTGTAATCGTCAGGCGTATCGACCGCTTCGAGATTGGCGAAGACCAGCCGGCCGAGATTTTGCAGCGGCTTCCAGATGTTGAGCGCGGAGAAGGCGACATCGACCGAAGTGAACGGCTTGCCGTCGTGCCAGGTAACGCCGTCGCGCAGCTTGAAGGTAACGGATAGGCCGTCGGCCGAGCCCTCCCAGGAGGTGGCAAGGCGCGGCGCAAGCCCGTCCTTGCCGTCGAATGAGGCTTCGGCCAGCGGCTCGATCACCTTGCTGGCGATGAAGAAGACGCCGTTCGAAGCGACGATGGCAGGGTTGAGGTTCTTCGGCTCGGAATCGGCCGCAACGATCAGCCGGCCACCGCCAGGTGCTGCCTGCGCCAGCGCCTGGCGGGCGAGAGCCGTCGAGGCAAGCAGCAGCGCGGTGCCCTTCATCAGCGTGCGCCGCGAGATAGCTGATATGGTCATGACCCCTCCTGATCGATCAAAATCCAAGGCGCCCATATTCAGGGCGAAACGCCAATAGTCATAGAGGTTAAATTCGAAATGGCCGGGCTCTGCGAGACATTTTTTGTCACCCAGCCATTATTCGTTTAGCCGCTGGCAGCGATGCGTGCGGGTTCGCTGAAAAGATTGCGGTAGGCCGCACCCGGATGCGGCGCGACGAGCCGCGGTCCCACTCCCCCGAGCTTTTCCCGCAGCGTTCCGTTGGCATATTCCTTCTTGTAGACGCCGCGCTTTTGCAGCTCCGGCACGAGCAGATCGACCGCATCCTCGAAGCTCTCGGGCGTCACGGCATAGGCGAGGTTGAAGCCGTCGACATCGGTATCCTCGATCCATTCCTGCATCAGATCGGCGACCGTTTGCGGCGAGCCGACGAAAACAGGGCCGAAACCGCCGACACCGACCCAGTCGGCCATCTCCCGCACCGTCCATTCCTTCGTGGGATCAATCGTCGTGAAGGTCTCGACGGCCGATTGCACCGCATTGGTATGCCGGTGGCGCAAAACCTCGTCCGGACCGAATTGACCAAAATCGATGCCGGTCCAGCCGGAGATCAGGGTCAGCGCGCCCTCGAAGGACGCATATTTGCGATATTCGTTGAACTTGCGCTGCGCCTCGGCATCGGTCTCGCCGAGGATCACGGTCTGCAGGTTGAAGGCGAGAATTTCGCGCGGGTTGCGGCCGATGCGCTCGGCCGCCTCGCGGACATTGGCGACATAGCGTTTCAGCACCGGTTTCGACGGCGAGGCGACGAAGATGCATTCGGCATGGGCGCCGGCGAAATCCTTGCCGCGGCTGGAAGCGCCGGCTTGGTAGAGCACCGGCGTGCGCTGCGGCGAGGGTTCGCTCAGGTGAATGCCGGGCACGGTGAAGTGTTTGCCGGAATGACGGATCGCATGGACCTTGTTGGGATGGGTGAAGATACCGGCTTCCCGGTCGCGAACGACGGCGTCATCCTCCCAGCTGCCTTCCCAAAGCTTGTAGCAGACTTCGAGATACTCCTCGGCGAGGTCGTAGCGATCGTCATGCCTGGTCTGCGCGGGCTGGCCGATATTCAGCGCGCCGCTGTTGAGATAGGAGGTGACGATGTTCCAGCCGACGCGCCCCTTTGTGAGATGGTCGAGCGTCGAGATGCGGCGCGCGAAAGTGTAGGGGTGCTCGAAGGAGAGCGATGCCGTCAGACCGAAACCGAGATGCTCGGTCTCGTAAGCCATGGTCGGAATGAGCTGCAGCGGATCGTTGACCGGCACCTGCGCCGAATGGCGTAGCGCCGCATCGACATTGCCGTTCAGCACGTCATAGACGCCGAGCACGTCTGCGATGAACAGCCCGTCGAACTTGCCGCGCTCCAGCGTCTTGGCCAGATGCACCCAGTAGTCGAGATCCTTGTAGGTCCAGGATTTGTCGCGCGGATGGCGCCAGAGCCCCGGCGACTGGTGTCCGACGCAATTCATGTCGAAGGCGTTCAGCCTGATTTCACGGGTCATGTCTTTCTTCCTTGGAATTTAAGGATTGCTGCGGCCGAGGCCGTAGGTCAGCGCTAAGGCCCCGACGAGCACGGCGCCCTTGACGAAATCCTGGGTGTAGTAGGGGGCGTTCAGCATCGTGAGGCCGTTCAAGAGCACGCCGACGAAGACGGCGCCGGCGATGGTGCCGAGCACATTCGGACGCCGCAGGTTGAGAACGGCAAAACCGATCAGCGCAGCAGCGACCGAATCCATCAGCAGCGAGCCGCCGGAGGAGATATCGCCGCGCCCGACGCGGGCAGCGATGACGATGCCGCCAAGCGAGGCCAGCGTGCCCGACAGCACATAGGCAAGCGTCTTCAGCCTGACGGTCGAGGCACCGGCGAGCCGGGTGGCGACCTCGTTGCCGCCGGTCGCAAACAGCAGCCGGCCGATGCGGGTGCGTTCCGTAAGGATGAAGAGGAGAACGGCGACCGTCGCCATCAGCACCACGGAAACAGGCAGGGTGCCGAAGATGCTGTAGCGGCCGATCAGCAGGAAGGCCGGATCATAGGCACCGGTCGCCTTCGAGCCATCGGGCAAGGTGAGGCCCGCAGAAATCGACCGACCGGCAGTGGGGATCAATTGCAGCCCGGACAATAGAAACATCATCGCCAGTGTCGCCAAGAGATCGGGCACCCTCAGGCGCACGATGAGGAAGGCGTTGACCAGGCCAACCAGGGCGCCGAAGGCCAGCACCAGCGGCACCGTCGTATAGGCGTCGAAACCCCAGACGATCATCGCGTAGCTCGCCGCCATGACGCTTGAGGCGGCGACTGCGCCGATCGACAGGTCGAAGCCGCCGACGGCAAGCGTGACGGTAACGCCGGCGCCGAGAATGGCGACGACGGAGACCGCCTGCAGGATGCTCATCAGATTGGCGATGGTGATGAAGGCTGGCTCGGCGACGGTGAAGCCGACGATCAGCAGCGCAAGCAGGATGAACACTGCACCCGCCCGCAGGAACGCGCCAAGAGCGGCGAGGCGGTTTCGGCCGGTCCGTGGCAAGGCGCCTGGCTGCGACAGGGTTTCTTCGTCAATCGTCGTCATGCGGATATTCCGTGGATTTCAGGATGAGCGGCTGCTCCGCCGCCTGCGGGTCTCAACACGTGGCGGTCGATGACGAGGATGCGGTCGGCCACTTCATAAGCCTCCTCCGGATCGGAGGTCGCGATCAGCGTCGCCCGGTCTGTGCGGGCGCGGATAGCCTGAATGATGTCGCGGCGCGCTCCGACATCGACGCCCTGGAAGGGCTCGTCGAGCAGCAGGAGCCGGCTCGGCTCCGCCTCCCAACGGGCGATCACCGCCTTCTGCTGGTTGCCGCCGGAGAGCGACCAGACAGAGGCGAGGGGGCCTGTGGTCTTGATGCCAAGGCGGGTGATCGCCTGCTCAGCCTCGCGCCGTTCGCGGCCGCCGGCAAGAAAACCATGCGGATACCATTGGGAAAGATGCGGCAGGCTGATCGTCGCCGCCAGCGAATGGCCGGGCCATGCCGGCGGCATCAGCGAGGAGCGGTGTCTGTCTTCGGCAGCCATGGCGACACCTGCGGCAATCGCCTCGGCCGGGCTTCTCGGTCGGTACGGCCGGCCGTCGAGAAACATCGCGCCGCGCTGAAGCGCCGTCACGCCGAAGATCGCCTGAAGCAGCCGGCTCTTGCCGGCGCCGAGCACGCCGGTCACCGCCACCACCTCGCCCTCATGCAGCGACAGGTCGAAGGTCGCGCCTGCCTGAAGCAGGCTGACATCGCGCATCTCGAAAATGGCCGGGCCGGCCGCGAGCCGCGCATCCGGCCGCGCCGCGTCGAGTCTCCGGCCGATCATCGTCTCGATGGCGCTCGAAAAATCGATCGGCCGCGAGAAGGTGCCGACGACACGGCCGCCGCGCATGACGAGCGCACGATCGGCAATCGCTTCGAGATCGGCGGTGCGATGCGAGATATAGAGGATCGCCAGACCACGTTTGCGAAGCCGCAACAGGATGTCGAAGAGGCGGCGGCTCTCTTCTCCGGAAAGGCTCGCCGTCGGCTCGTCGAGAATGAGGAGATCGGCGCGGTTGGCAAGGGCGCGCGCGATCGCCACCAGCTGCCAGTCGGCACTGGCGAGTTCGCCGAAATCGCGGTCGAGCGGCAGGGTGAAACCGGCGGCATCGAGCATTGCCTGCGCGGCGCGGCGAATGCCGGCGCGGGAGACGAAGAAGGGCGTGCTGCGATCCGCGAAGCGATTGAGAAGCAGCGCATCGGCAACGGTCAGTCCGGCCGCGCCGACGAGATCCGTCGACTGATGCACGGTGACGACGCCGGCTCTTGCCGCTTCGGCCGGGCTGCGCGGCGCGAAGGGACGGCCATCGAGATTGATTGCGCCGCCATCGGCCGAAAGCACGCCGGACAGGATCTTCACCAGCGTCGATTTGCCGGCGCCGTTCGCGCCCATCAGCGCCACGATCTCGCCGCGCTCGATCGACAGATGAGCGCCGGCAAGCGCCTGCGTCGAGCCGAAGCTGCGGGTCATATTGTTAACGTGAAGGAGCGGCATCGCAAGGTCCGGGACTGCATTTGTCTCGCAAGTGTGCCTCGTCCGGGCGATCGAATTCCAGGCACGCATTTCCCTGGAGAACTGCGCCAGGGAAACAAAGAATCTCCCGCAGCCCGCAAAATCGGATCATTTAATCTACTAAAACCATAGATATTATATCTAATAAATCGACGCGTCGCGAGGGCTGAGACCTGTCAGACGACGCCTCCGATTGTCAGAAGGAACGCGACGATGAAATCCCTCGCACGGCTCGCACTGTCCGCCGCCGTCATTCCGTTCATTTTCATTCAGGGTGCACAGGCCGACGGCCTTTCCGGCGCTCCGGCTCCCTTCGACAAGGGTGGGGTCAAGGTGGCGCTGATCAGCTACATCTCGGCCGGTGATTTCTTTCAGGCCTATCAGGCGGGCGCCGAGGCCCAGGCCAAGGCTCTGGATATCGACCTGCGCGTTTTCCCCGGACGTCAGGATGCCGCCGAACAGCGCGAGCAGATTCTGCAGGCGATCAATCTCGGCGTCTCCGGCATCGTCATCGATCACGGCCTGCCGGAATCACTCGGCGACGTCGTGCAGCAGGCGCTCGACAACGGCATCAAGGTCGTGGCCTTCGACGTCAACCTGAACAACCCGAAGATTCCGCAGGTCGAGCAGAGCGATCACGAGCTGGCGTCGCTCGCCCTCGAGCAGGCGGTCAAGGATAACGGCAAGGACTTCAAGGCGGGCTACGTCTATGTCGCCGGCTTTGCACCGCTCGACCGCCGCAACGAAGTCTGGGAAAAGTTCAAGTCCGACAACAAGGGCGTGGTCGAAAAGGCCCGCTTCGGCAATGTCAGCGACACGACGGCGACCTCGACCGCCGACCAAGCGAAGGCCGCGCTCACCGCCAATCCCGATATATCCGTCGTTTTCGCCCCCTATGACGAATTCGCCCGCGGCGTGAAACTCGCCGCCAGCGACCTCGGCATATCGAACAAACTCAAGATCTATTCCGCCGACGTTTCGACGGCCGATATCCAGGAGATCACCGAGGAAGGCAGCCCATGGGTCGCCACCGTCGCGACCAATCCTGCGGTCGTCGGCGCCGTCTCGATCCGCGCCGCCGCCCTCGAAATCGCCGGCCAGACGGTTCCCCGCCAAATCACCGTGAAGCCGACGCTTCTGACGCAGGAGAGCCTGCGTGCCGCCGGCGTCAAGACGATCGAGGATCTGGCGCAGAAGATCCCGGCCTTCAGCACAAGCGATGCGGCGACCGCCAGCTGGATTCCGGACAAGCTGTTCTGAGACTGCGCACGTCGATCCTTCCGGCGGAGCCTAGGCTTCCGCCGGATCATCTTGTTTAAAGAATTGGAGTTCCGCCCCATGAGCCAATCCAATGTCGTCTTCGCGACCAGCCGCAACCCGACGCGGGAAGAGCTTTTCGCCCGCGCCGAGGAGATCTCGGCCGACCTGTCGCGGCGCGCCGCCGAACTCGACCGCGAAGGCCGCCCGCCGCTTGCCGAGATCGTCAAGCTGAAGAATGCCGGCCTGCTCAACGCGCTGCATCCCACCGAGATCGGTGGCGGCGGTCTCGACTGGGTCGACGGACTGAAGCTGGTGCGCATCCTCGCCCGGGGCGAGAGCTCGATCGGCCAGCTGCTCGGCTACCACTATGTCAACAGCCAATATGTTTACTGGGCGCTCGAAGGCGCACGCGCTCACGCCTTGGGCAGTGAAACGGTCGCCAGGAACCTTTACTGGGGTGCGGCGGTCAATCCTCGCGACCCCGGGCTGGTGCTGACCCGCCGCGGCAACGGCTATGTCTTGAACGGGCGCAAATCCTTCTCCACGGCGGCGCGGGTTTCCGACTACATCAATGCCAATGCGGCCCTCGACGACAAGATTGCCGGTTTTGCCGTGCCGACCAACCGGCCGGGCTACGTCGCCAATGACGACTGGGACAATATCGGCCAGCGGCTCTCCGACAGCGGCAGCGTCGAGTTCCACGACTTTCCCGTCTACGAGGAGGATCTCGTTGGCGCACCCGCCGCTCCCGATGCGGCCGCACCGGTGCTGTCGACCTTCAACACGCCTTTCATTCAGCTGGTCTTCGTCAACTTCTATCTCGGCACGGCAGAAGGCGCGCTCAGGGCGGCGGTGGATTATGTCCGCACCACCACCCGGCCGTGGATCACCTCTGGCGTCGAGCGGGCCGCCGACGATCCCTACATCCTCGAACGCGTCGGCGAATTCACCGCCGCGCTGAAGGCTTCGGCGGCTCTGGCCGATAGCGCCGCCGCCGCCGTGCAGGCGGGTCTTGCCCGGGGCCGAAACGTGACGGCGCGCGAGCGCGGCGAGGCGGCAGCGGAGGCCTATACCGCCAAGGTGCACGCCACCCATGTCTCACTCGACATCACCTCGCGTGTCTTCGAGCTAACAGGAGCGCGCTCGACGGCCGACAAATACCGGTTCGACCGGTTCTGGCGTAACGTCCGCACCCATACGCTGCACGATCCAGTCTTCTACAAGGCGAAGGAAGTCGGCGAGTTCGTGCTGAACGACAGGATCCCCGAGGTAAGCCTCTACAGCTGAGGCGCGCGCCGCCTTCTTGATGACAAACCCGCTCTCTACCCTACGTCATCCTCGGCCTTGTGCCGAGGATCTGCTGCCCCATCGACCGGAGGCAGATGCTCGGGACAGGCCCGAGCATGACGAAAGAGGAGTTAGCCGACTCGTTGGCAGCCTGACCACCGCCATCGCCAGAGGTAGTGGTTTTTCTTTGCAGCGATAAAAATTTCAGAGCGCGCCGTTCTTCGGCGGCGTCACGCCATTCAGATGGTAATTGCCGACGACGTGATATTTCCAGCGCACTGGATCATGCAGCGTATGGGTGCGGGCATTGCGCCAATGGCGGTCGAGATTGAGACCTGTTTGTACCGACGACGTCCCGGCAAGCTCGAAGAGCGTATTCGAAGCCTCGAGCGCGACTTCTGTCGTCAGCACCTTGGCGGCGGCAACGGCAAGCGTCGCCTCGACCACCTTCTGCTCGGTCGTCTCGACCTGTGCGGCATCGACCTTGTGGCCGGCGCGTTCGACAAGGGCGGTCGCGGCTTCGAGCCGGATGGCGATCTGGCCGACCTTGGCAATCGTCAGCGGGTCGTCGGAGGCGCGGTCGAGGCCGCTATCCATCCAGGGGCGCGATTTCGTCCTGACGAAATCAAGCGTTTCGGCAAAGGCCGCGCGCGCGATGCCAAGATCGATGCCGGCATGGATGATCTGCCCGACGGAGCCGATCGTCGTCGGCCGCTCGAAGCCCCTGTGATGGAAGACGACGGAATCGGCGCTGACATAGACATTGTCGAGAACAGTCGTGCCGCTGCCGGTGGTGCGCTGGCCGAAACCGTCCCAGTCATCGACGATCTCGACACCTTCGGTGCCCTTCGGCACGAAGGCCATGGTCAGCCGCTCCTCCGGATCGAGGGCGAAGACAGTAATCCAGTCGGCGAAGAGCACGCCTGTGGAATAGAACTTGCGGCCGTTGATCCGGTAGCCCGGGCCGTCGCGGGTGATGCGCGTGTTGTAATGGCCTACTGTCTTGGTGCCGCGCTCGGAAAGCGCATTGCCGAACCGGTCGCCGGCGAGCACGCGGCCGAAGAAATAACGTTGCTGCTCTTCGCTGCCATCGGTTCTCAAGGCTTCGAGGATATAGAAATGGTTCTGCGGAATCTGACCGATCGAACCGTCCGCCTCGGAAAGGATCGCCGTGATTTCGGCAAGCACGGCGTTGGAAACGTCGAGCCCGCCGAATTGCGCGGGCACGGTGATCGCCAGCAGACCCGATTGGGCGAGAAGATCAAGTTCGCCGAAAGGCAAGATCCGGTCGGCATCACGTTCGGCGGCGCCCGCGGCAAATCGCGCGGCCAGTCTTCGGGCGGCCGCGATCGCTTCCTCGTCGCTGCCGATGCGAGCCGCCACCGGCCGGATTTGATCTGTTTGCCTCAGCACGCTGTTCATCGATGCCTCCAATTCTGTCGATGCTATCGGTGAAAGAAATCGCGCGCCGAGATAAGAGTACAAATTCTATAGATGCGATGGAAAATAAAAAGTGTTTGCTTATCGGCCTCAAGCGGCCGCGTTTAAGGTTTCGGCCCAACGGCCACGCTGGGGGGACGGCAGGTATTCCTCGTTGAAAATGCCGCATGCGCCTCAATTTGATTTCGAGGAACTCCTACCTAATCGATGTCAGGGGCAGGCGGCCGCCTTGCTCGATCCATGAGGAAAATCATGACCCGTTCACGGCAATTGCGCCTCGGCGCCTTCATGCGTCCCGTCAGCCTGCATACCGGCGCTTGGCGCTATCCTGGTTCCTATCCCGACGCCAACTTCAATTTCGCCCATCTGAAGTCTTTCGCGCAGGCGCTGGAACGGGCGAAATTCGACGCCTTCTTCATGGCCGACCACCTCGCCGTGCTCAACATGCCGGTCGAGGCGCTCAGGCGCAGCCACACGGTAACCTCCTTCGAGCCCTTCACATTGTTGTCGGCGCTGGCCGCTGTAACGGAGCGTATCGGCCTCGTTGCCACCGCTTCCACCACATTCGACGAGCCCTATCATATCGCCCGGCGTTTCGCCTCGCTCGATCACATCAGCGGCGGCCGCGCCGGCTGGAACATCGTCACCACGTCCAACCCCGACGCCGCGCTGAATTTCGGCCTCGACGAACATGTAGAGCATGGCGAGCGTTATCACCGCGCCCGGGAATTCTACGATGTCGTGACCGGCCTGTGGGACAGCTTCGCCGACGATGCCTTCATCCGCGACCGGGAAAGCGGCCTGTTCTTCGATCCTGACAAGATGCATGTGCTCGGCCACAAGGGGGAGGAGCTCAGCGTCCGCGGGCCGCTCAATATTGCCCGCCCGCCGCAGGGCTGGCCGGTCATCGTCCAGGCCGGCCAATCCGATCCCGGCCGCCAGTTGGCCGCCGAGACCGCCGAAATGGTCTTCTGTTCGCCGCGCGATCTTGCCGCCGGCAAGGCGCTTTATGCCGATATCAAGGGCCGCATGGAAGCGATCGGCCGCCACCGCGACCATCTGAAAATCCTGCCTGCCGCCTTCGTCATCGTCGGCGATAGCATCGAGGAGGCCCGCGCCAAACGTGCCGCGCTCGATAGCCTGGTGCATTACGACAGCGCCATCGCCTCGCTTTCGATCGCACTCGGTCATGATGCTTCAGGTTTCGATCCCGACGCCCCCCTGCCGGCCGATATTCCCGATACCAATGCCAGCAAGACAGGCCGCGCCCAGGTGCTGAAGCTTGCCGCCGAGGAGAACCTGACCGTGCGCCAGCTGGCGCAGCGCTACGGCGGCTATGCCGGCCTCGCCTTCGTCGGCACGCCGGCCAGCATTGCCGACGAGATGGAACGCTGGTTGGAGGAGGAAGGCTCGGACGGTTTCAATATCGTCTTCCCCTATCTGCCGCAGGGTCTTCTTGACGTCACCGAGCGACTGGTTCCGGAGCTTCAGCGCCGCGGCCTGTTCCGCAGCGAATATCAAGGCACGACGCTGCGCGAGCATCTTGATTTGCCGCGGCCGGAGAACCGGTTTTTCGCCTAAGGTAAATGAGGCATCGCTGCCCGTCGCTCAGCTCCGCGCGCCGGCCGGGCGCCAGGGATCGACGCATTCGACCCCGAAGGGGATGAAATGCGCGACATTGCGCGTCACGAGTTTCAGCTCGTGTTCCAGTGCAGTGGCAGCGATCATCCCGTCAGCGGAGGGGCGCTTGTCCGAGGTTGGCAGCAGGCCGGCCCGGCTGGCTGTCGCTGTATCAAACGGCAGGATGCGGTTGGCGAATTCGACAAGCACGATTTCATCCATCCAGCGGCGCAGATCCTCGGCAAAGTTGGGATCTCTTGTCTGCTCACGTTGGATGCCGAATTGGATTTCCATGATCGTTACCGCCGAAAGATACGCGTCGGCAACAGAAAATTCCTTCATGAACCCCTGGAATTCCAGCGCCTGTCGCTCGACCCTCCGCGCGGCCGAGACAACATTCGTATCGAGCAGGAATGCCATCAGAACTCGACCGTTCTGTTATCGAAGTCCAGTCGCTCGGGCTCGAATTCCCTTTCGTCAGCCTGCGGATCGCGCAGTGCGGCAAAGAGAGTCTTCGGCGCCTTCCAGTTCTCTTGGAATTCCGCATAGCTGACAAGCACATAGGCCGCCTCTCCGTGATCGGTGATCACGAGCGGACGCTCGCTCGCCTCCTTCTTCGCCTTACTCGGATTCTGGTTGAAGGCGGCGCTGGTCATGAAGGACATTTTCATCGAAATCATCCATACTACATTTACTCAGAAATATACTACATTCAATTCACTTTACAAGGTCGCGAGGACAGAGCCTGCTCGGGCAAACAGGAAAACAGTCCTCAGACCATCGCCTCAATCTCAAAGGCATCGCTTTCCCCCTGCACCAGTTCCAGCGGCCAGATGATGTTGCGGCCGCAATCCGGGTAGAGCTCGCGATAAGCCGGCATGTTGGCGAGAAGCATTTCGCCGAGCGCTATGCCGAGATCGTAGAGCGACATGCGGAAACAGCTGAGCGAGGGCTGCAGGAAGCGTGCGCGCGGCGCATCGCGGAAGCCGATCACCGCGAGGTCGCGGCCGGGCACGATGCCCGATTCCATCATGCGACGGTAAAGGCCGATCGCCATCAGCTCGTAGATCAGGACCACCGCCGTTGGCCGGTCCTCAAGCAGCAGCAGTTCATGCGCCGCCTGATAGCCGCCCTGTTCGCTCGACTTGACGCGGATGACGAGCGACGGATTGAAGGGGATGCCATGCTTTTCGAGCGCACGGCGATAGCTTTCGACAAAGACATAGCCGAGGTTGACCTCGCTTGAGGGCGCGGTGATCGCAATTCGGCGGTGGCCGCGCGCGGCCAGCCGTTCGACGGCGCGTTCGGCGACGCCTTCGAAATCGAGGTCGATCCAGGGGAAATTGCCGGCCGAAAGACTGCGGCCGACGGCAGCGAAGGGGATCCTTGCCCGCGAGAGTAGATCGATACGGCGATCGATGCGCTGCGTGTTCGAGATGATCATCGCATCGACGACACGCCGCGCCACCATGCGCTTCAGATATTCGCACGGGTCCTCGTCGCTCGGGCAGGGCAGCATGAGCAGATCGAGCTTGTGGCGGGCAAAGACATGCTGCAGGCCGCTGGTGACGCCGAGGAAGAAGTTGTCGGCATTTTCCACCGCTTCCTGACTCGATTCGATCATCAGGCCGATGACCTTCGTCTCTCCCTGCCGGAGGCTCCGCCCCGACTGGTTGGCGACATAACCAAGCTCCTCGGCCGCCGCCAGCACGCGCCGGCGAGTTTCCTCGTTCACATCGGGCTTACCGTTCAGCGCCCGGGAAACCGTGCCGATCGAAATATCAAGGTGCTCAGCGAGCTGACGAATCCCTCTCATTGACGACGGTTTTCCCTTGGTCCGCATTTTCGCGATTGGCCTCTATTGACAGTTCAAAATGTTTTCGCCTACAGTCGTAAACGTTTACGGGGTGCGTGTCACGAGGAGAGTTGGCGCCATTCCATCGGAGGAAATCGTGAAATTCAGTGCCATTCTGTGCGGGTGCGGAGCTATGTCCAAAGGTTGGTTGCGCGCCATCGCGTCCAACCCTGAGCTCGCCGATTCCATCGCCATCGTCGGCCTTGTCGACCTGAACCGGGAGACGGCGGAAAAGCTCGCCGCCGAGTTCGGTCTGGACGGCGCCGTCATCGGCTCTGAGCTTTCCGAAGTCATCGCTGCGACGAAGGCCGATCTCGTCTTCGATATCGTCATTCCGGCCGCCCGGTACGACGTCGTTTCGACGGCGCTGAGAGCAGGGTGCCATGTGCTCAGCGAAAAGCCGATGGCGGCCTCGCTCGCCGAAGGTGCCGCGCTGATCGATCTCGCCGCGGAAACCGGCCGCATCCACGCCGTCATTCAGAACCGCCGCTTCATATCGGGTGTCCGGCGCCTGCGCCGTTTCGTTGACAGCGGCGCGATCGGCGAACTGACCGGCATTCACTGCGACTTCTTCCTCGCGCCGCATTTCGGTGGCTTCCGCGAGGAAATGGACAATGTGCTTCTTCTCGACATGGCGATCCATACTTTCGACGCGGCCCGCTTCGTCGCGGACAGGAAGCCGCTCGCCGTCTATTGCGTCGAGCGCAATCCGAAAGGTTCCTGGTATCGGCACGGCGCTTCGGCAAACGCCATCTTCGAATTTTCCGACGATATCGTCTTCACCTATCGCGGCTCCTGGTGCGCCGAAGGCGAGCGCACGAGCTGGGAAAGCCAGTGGCGTCTCGTCGGCTCGAAGGGAATGCTGACCTGGGACGGTGAGGAGAATTTCAAGGCTGCCATCGCCGGCGAAGAGCCCGGCCTTCTCCGTGGCTCTGCTTCCGTAAACGTTCCCGGTCCCGAACATGACGAGGAAACCCACGGCCACGCCAGCGTCATCGCCGATTTCATTGCGGCGATCCGCGGCGGCAGGCAGCCCGAAACCGTCAATTCCGACAATATCAGAAGCCTTGCCATGGTCTTCGGCGCGATCGAAAGCGCAAAGACCGGCCGGCGCATTGAAATTTCAGCATAGGATGAAGTGACGTGAGCAATCCCGCAAAATCAATTCGCATCGGCACCATGGTCAGCGGCAACAAGGGCGATGCCGCCCAGCGCATCGGCCAGATTGCCGACCTCGGCTTCGAAAGCTTCGAGCCCTTCTTCTGGCAGACGACAAAGGGACAGGACCTTGCCGAACTCGGCAAGCGCTGCCTCGATGCGATCGGCGACCGCGACATCACCATCTCGACGCTCGGCATGTTCGGCAATCCGCTTGAGGAGACGGCGATCGACCTCGAGACCCTGCAGGGCTGGAGAGACTGCATCGACAATGCCCATCATTTCGGCGCGACCTGCGTCGCCGGTTTCACCGGTCGCGTCCGCGGCAAGCCGCTGACCGACAGCCTTGCGCGCTACAAGCAGATCTGGAGCGAACTCGCCAAGCGCGCCGCCGACAAAGGCATCAGGATCGCCTTCGAAAATTGCGCCATGGACGGCAACTGGGCAAGCGGCGACTGGAACATCGCCCATAATCCCGACGCCTGGGAGCTGATCTTCAACGAGACGCCGGATGATCATATCGGGTTGGAATGGGAGCCGTGCCATCAGATGGTCTATCTGATCGATCCCATGCCGCAGATCCGCAAATGGGCGCACAAGATCTTCCATGTCCACGGCAAGGACGCGACCATCCGCTGGGAAGTCATCAAGGAGCACGGCATCTTCGGCAAGGAGAAGTTCGTCTTCATGCGCACGCCGGGCTTTGGCGATAGCAACTGGACCGACATCATTTCCGAGCTGCGCCTCGCCGGCTGGTCAGGCTCGATCGACATCGAAGGCTGGCACGACCCGGTCTATCGCGACGAACTGGAAATGACCGGTCAAGTCTACGCGTTGAACCACCTCAAGCATGCCCGGGGCGGCGAATTCGTCGTCGATCCGGTCTGATGATATCGTGGCCGGCAAGGAGGAATTGCCGGAACGGGGATAACCACAAAGGAGGAGAACCATGGCTATCCGCAAATATGCAATTCTCGGCGCTCTGGCGCTTGCAGGCGTTTCGCTTTTCGGCCTCTCGGCCAAGGCCGAGGACGTCACCCTGACGCTTTGGTCGCTTGATAAGGATATCCAGCCGGCGCCGAACCTCGTCAAGGAATTCAATGCCCAGAACAACGGCATCAAGATCGAATACCGGCTGATCCAGTTCGATGACGTCGTCACCGAGGCGATGCGCGCCTATGCCACCGGCCAGGCGCCCGACATCATCGCCGTCGACAATCCGGAGCATGCGCTGTTCTCGTCGCGCGGCGCCTTCCTCGACCTCACCGACATGATCTCGAAGTCGACCGTCATTAAACCGGAGAATTATTTCCCCGGGCCGCTGAAGTCGGTCGAATGGGACGGCAAATATTACGGCGTGCCGAAGGCGACCAACACGATCGCGCTCTACTACAACAAGGATATGTTCAAGGCGAAGGGTCTAGACCCGAACAAGCCGCCGCAGACCTGGGACGAACTGGTCGAGGATGCGCGCAAGCTCACCGACCCCGCCAAGAACGTCTATGGTCTCGCTTTCTCGGCCAAGGCCAACGAGGAGGGCACCTTCCAGTTTCTTCCCTGGGCCCAGATGGGCGGCGGCAGCTATGAGCACATCAACGCCGATGGCGCGGTGAAAGCGCTGGAGGTCTGGAAGACGATCATCGACGAGAAGCTCGCTTCTCCCGACACTCTGACGCGCGGCCAGTGGGATTCCACAGGCACCTTCAATTCCGGCAATGCGGCAATGGCGATCTCGGGTCCATGGGAGCTCGATCGCATGACGCAGGAAGCGAAATTCGACTGGGGCGTCACCCTGCTTCCGGTTCCAAAGGAAGGTGCCGAGCGCTCGTCCGCCATGGGTGACTTCAACTGGGCGATCTTCGCCACCAGCAAACACCCGGCCGAAGCCTTCAAGGCGCTTGAATATTTCGCCTCGCAGGACGACAAGATGTTCAAGAATTTCGGCCAGCTCCCGGCCCGTTCCGACATCTCGATCCCTGAGACAGGCCAGCCGCTGAAGGACGCCGCCCTCAAGGTCTTCCTCGAACAGCTGAAATACGCCAAGCCGCGCGGCCCCCACCCGCAATGGCCGAAGATCTCCAAGGCGATCCAGGATGCCATCCAGGCGGCGCTGACCGGCCAGATGAGCCCGAAGGACGCGCTCGACCAAGCCGCGGATAAGATCAAGGCTGTGCTTGGGTGAGGCGCGGTTCGGCGCAGCCGAAGCAATCGATCCAGTGAATCGATTGCAGCGACGAACGCCCGAAGCGGAAGCGCAGGGCTGGGGGTGCCTCTTGCTCCCCCTTCTCCCCAGCGGGGAGAAGATGCCCAACGGGCAGATGAGGGGGGTGAGGAGCGAAGCGACGAGCGTTCTGAACGCAAGTGAAGAACAGCAAACGCCGAGCCTGCCGCCCCCTCATCCGGCTGCCGCCACCTTCTCCCCGCTGGGGAGAAGGGGACTACCCACCGATGGCGAAGGCCATTAACCATTTCCTCCCGGCAGGGGCCGTCTCCCGCATCATGCGCCAGGCGGCCCCGATCGGAGCATCGGAGGACGCATGAAGAGGATCCTGATGAGCGTCAGGGACGGCCGCGGTTTCGATATCGTGCTCGTCGCTTTCCCGCTCGGCTTTCTGTTCCTGATGGCGGGGCTGCCGCTCATCTACAATGTGGTGATGAGCTTCCAGGAGGTTGACATGTTCAGCCTCGGCACTTTCTCGCGCCCCTTTGTCGGCTTCAAGAATTACACCGACCTCTTCGCGCAGCCGGAAACGCTGCCGATTCTCTATAACACCGTCATCTTCGTAACCGGCTCCATCGCCGGCCAGTTCCTGATCGGCTTCGGCCTGGCGCTGTTCTTCTGGGTCAATTTTCCCGGAGCCTCATGGATGCGCGGGCTGTTTCTCGTCTCCTGGGTGATGCCCGGCCTCGTCGTCGGCGCCATCTGGAACTGGATTCTCTCGGGCGATTTCGGCGTGCTGAATTTCATCCTCAGGGAAAGCGGCATCATCTCCGGAAATATCTTCTGGCGCTCGGATCCGCATTACTCGCTTTATGCCGTGATCATCGCCAATATCTGGCTCGGCACCTCGTTCAACATGATCCTGCTGTCCGTCGGGCTTGCCGGCATTCCCGCCGATCTCTACGAAGCGGCCGAACTCGATGGCGCTAATGTCTGGCAGCGCTTCTGGACGATTACACTGCCGATGATGCGCTCGACCATCGGCGCCATCATCGCGCTCGGCCTGATCTTCACCCTGCAGCAGTTCGATCTCTTCGCCGCGATCACCTCGGGCGGGCCGAACAATTCCTCCAACGTCACACAATATTGGGCCTGGGACCTTTCCTTCCGGCAATACGACTTCGCCAAGGGCGCGACGATCTCCGTCATCATGATCGTCTTCGTCATGTTCGCGTCCGTCGTCTACGTCCGCTCCACACGTCATGAGGTGCGCGGATGAGCATGACCACGAACCGCGACCGGCTGATGCTGGCAATATCGATCGTCATGGCGGCGATCTATCTCTTCCCGCTCTACTGGATGTACATCACGGCGCTGAAAAGCGGCTCGGAGATGTTCGCAACGCCGCCGAGCTTCTGGCCGGCAGCCCCCCAATGGGGCACCTACACCTATGTCTGGGAAAGCCGCGACATGGGCCGCTATCTCTGGAATTCGCTGATCATCGCGCTCGGCGCCATGACGCTGATCACCGTGCTCGGCGTCGGCTGTGCTTACGTGCTCGCCAGATACCGCAACGTCTGGGTCGATGTAGGCCTGTTCCTGATCCTGATGCTGCAGGTCCTACCGGCATCGCTGATGATCACGCCGATCTTCGTCGGCTTCTCGCAGATCGGTTTGCTCAACTACCCGCGCCTTGCCGTCGTCATCGCAATTGCGGCAAAGAGCATGCCCTTCTTCGTCGTCCTGGTGAGGGCCACCTTCATGAGCGTTCCTCAGGAACTGGAGGAAGCAGCCCTCGTCGACGGCAATTCGCGCGTCGGCGCCTTCTTCAACATCGTGCTGCCGCTCGCCCGCAACGGCATCCTCGTCAGCGCCATCCTGATCTTCATGCAGGCCTTCGGCGAATTCGTCTATTCGAAGTCGATGATCCAGGCGGCCGAGCTTCAGCCGGCAAGCGTTGGTCTCAACTCCTTCATGGGGCCGAACACCAACGAGTGGAACAACATCATGGCCTACGCCACGATGTATGTGACGCCGATCCTTGCCATCTTCGTTCTCTTGCAGCGCCGCATCGTATCCGGCCTCACCTCTGGAGCCCTCAAATGACCACACAGATCGAGCTCAGAGGCGTCAACAAATATTACGGCGCCTTCCACGCCCTGAAAAACATCGATCTATCGATCGCCAAGGGCACCTTCGTCGCACTCGTGGGTCCTTCGGGCTGCGGCAAGTCCACGCTGCTGCGCTCGCTTGCCGGTCTCGAAAGCATCTCGACCGGTGATCTCAAGATCGCGGGCGAACTGATGAACGGCGTGCCGCCGCGCAAGCGCGACGTCGCCATGGTCTTCCAATCCTATGCGCTCTATCCGCACATGACGGTCGAGGAGAACCTGACCTACAGCCTGCGCATCCGCGGCGTCGCCAAGGCGGAAGCCAAGAAAGCGGCCGAGGACGTGGCGGCGACGACAGGCCTTTCGCATCTTTTAAAGCGTTATCCGCGCGAGCTTTCCGGCGGCCAGCGCCAGCGCGTCGCCATGAGCCGCGCCATTATCCGCCATCCCAAGGCCTTCCTGTTCGACGAGCCGCTCTCGAACCTCGACGCAGCACTGCGCGTCCACATGCGCAAGGAAATCCGGGCGCTGCACGACCGGCTGAACGCAACCTTCGTTTATGTCACCCACGACCAGGTGGAAGCGATGACGATGGCCGACCATGTGGTGGTGATGCGCGACGGCATCATCGAGCAGCAGGGCGCGCCGCTTGATCTCTACGACCGGCCGGCGAACCGGTTCGTGGCAGGCTTCATCGGTTCGCCAGCGATGAATTTCATTCCGGCGATCGTCGCGGAAGACGGCAAGGGTCTGGTCTTGGATTTCGGCGCGGTGAAGCAGAAGCTTGCGCTGGCACGCGCCGTCGAACCCGGGCGCAAACTCGTCGCGGGCATCCGGCCGGAACATATCGAGGTCGTCGCTCCCGGGCAGGGCAGCTTCGACGTCCCGATTGCCTTCGTCGAATCGACCGGCTCTTCGACCTTCATCGTCGCAGCCACCGAACCGGAACTGACAATCGTTGAGACGCGCCGCGACAGGGTTAAGGCGGGAGACATGATTGGACTCTCGGTCGATCCGGCCCAGATCCATCTCTTCGATGCGTCGACGGACCGATTGATATAACAACTGGTGGACAGGGGCGGTGGTCAGCTTCATAACCATCATCGGCCTCTGCGAAGGGATTGCTTCCGCACGAGTCATTTCCGTCACATCTGCAGCATCCGGATCTTCTCATGGCATCCTCCCCGATATCAGCGCGTCTTTCGCCGGCCGCGTCGCCCCGCCTCATCGTTCTGGCCGAAACCGTCTTGAAAGCGGGCGAAACCGCCCGCGCCTCGCTTCGGCGGCGGACGTCGGCGGAAATGCTGGCCAAGGCGCCGCGCGATTACCAGACCGAGATCGATGTCGCCGTTGAGCGGATCATCGTCGATGAGATGCTCAAGGCCTTTCCCGACTATGCCATCCAGGGTGAGGAGGCGGTCGGCAACCGAACGGCTGGACCGGAGACGCCGATCATCTACATCGACCCGATCGACGGCACCACGAACTATGCGTGGGGCGTTCCGCATTTCGGCATAACGATCTCGATCGCCGAAGGCGGCAGAATGGTCGCGGGTGTCGTCTATGACGCCATGCAGGATGAACTGTTCAGCGCCGAACTCGGCGGCGGCGCCTATCTTAATGGCGAGCGCATCCGCTGCGCCGATGTCGACGACATCGAGAACGTGCTGATCGGCGCCGGTCTGCCGATTCCCGGCCAGGTCAAGGCCGTTGCGGAAGAGACCTATTTCGACGCGATCAAACGCCTGATGGCCAACACGGCGGGCGTCCGCCGCCTCGGCTCGGCGGCTTTGTCGATCGCCTATGTCGCGTGCGGCCGGCTGGACGGTTTCTTTGAGGACGGGCTCTCGATCCATGATTTCGGCGCATCGGCGCTGATGGTCGAAGAGGCAGGCGGCATCGTCAGCCGTTTTTCCGGCGCGGAAGTCGACGGGAAAGGCGATATCCTCGCCGCCAGCCAGGCGCTGCATCCCTGGCTCAAGGAAGGCTTTCAAAGCAAAGCCTGATTGTTTTCAACCGGCAGCGACATAGCTCTCAGCGTCATCTTCAATTGGCGGTGATAGCAAGACTGCGCTCATGGCGCCTCTTATGGAAATCGGCGGCGCGAGACACTATCTTTGGTCAAACAAAGGAGACACCCAATGACCGAAGAACGTGCAGTGCTCGCCGGCGGCTGCTTCTGGGGCATGCAGGACCTCATCCGCCGCTATAAGGGCGTGATTTCGACCCGCGTCGGCTATACCGGCGGTGATGTGCCGAACGCCACCTACCGCAACCACGGAACCCATGCCGAGGCGATCGAGATCATCTTCGATCCGGCCCGGATCAGCTATCGGGACATCCTCGAATTCTTCTTCCAGATCCACGATCCGAGCACGCGCAACCGCCAGGGCAACGACGTCGGCACGAGCTATCGTTCGGCGATCTTCTACACGAGCCCAGAGCAGGAGCGTGTCGCCCGCGATACGATCGCCGATGTCGACGCATCGGGCCTCTGGCCCGGCAAGGTGGTCACCGAAGTCGTGCCTGTCAGCGATTTCTGGGAGGCCGAACCCGAGCACCAGGATTATCTGGAGCGGATACCGAACGGCTACACCTGCCATTTCGTCCGGCCCGGCTGGAAGCTCCCGGCCCGTCAGAAGATTGCCTGACGCTGTTCATGCATGGCCGGCATACGGATGCCGGCCATGCATCGCGCCAGCGTTTGCTTGGCGCTGACTTGACCTTCAGGACAGTGTATGGCCGGCAATTACGCGCACCACCTCATCGATGTCCCGATCGTGAATTTCGTGTCCTCCGCCGGCAATCCGGTGCAGCTTTGCATTCGGAACGACACGCTTGAAGGCCTCTGCATGCTCGATTGGGAATAGCGGATCCAACGTGCCATGGATCACGAGAACCGGCGCCTCTATGTGGGACGCATGCAGCGTGACGCCCTTATCGTCGCTCAACAGCATGAAATGGTTCGTCGCACTGACAAAAGACGGTGCGCGGTTCATGTCGCGCGCGATCAGGGCGCTCACCGCCTCGGCGTCGTGCGGATGCCCGATGCCGGCAAGCATGGCTGAATCGCGGCGCAGGAAGTCGGCGATGGCTTCCAGGTCGGACCAGTCGATGCTTTCGGCGGCGGCGGAGTGTGCCTTGTAAGCTGCGGTGGAGGAGGGCAGGCCGTCAACTCCGACCGGCGAAGAGCTGATCAGGG
The DNA here is from genome assembly GCF_002211305.1 of Rhizobium sp. R634. Classification (GTDB taxonomy): domain Bacteria; phylum Pseudomonadota; class Alphaproteobacteria; order Rhizobiales; family Rhizobiaceae; genus Rhizobium. Next base: position 224,017 of record NZ_LOKW01000004.1, read on the forward strand.
TGAGTGTCCGCACCCGCCGGGGAAGGCGCAACGCGGCTTCCTGCGCCACGAAACCGCCCATCGACATGCCGACGAGATGCGCGGTCTCGATGCCATAGGCGTCGAGAATGGCGATGGCGTCATCGGAGAGATCGCTGAACGAATAGCCGGGTTTGCCTGGCGGATAATGCGTGGAAAGGCCGGTGTCGCGCTGGTCGTAGCGGATGACGTAGCGCCCTTGGGCGGCGAGCGCCTCGCAGAACCGTTCCGGCCACCACAACATCGAGGACATCACGCCCATGATCAGCAGCACGGGCGGGTTGGCCGGATCGCCGAATGCCTGAGTCTGGAGCTGTACTCCGTTGAATTCGACAATCCTGTCGGCGACGGGAGACGAGCTTATTGCTTCCATGGCGTCACATTTCCGATTGCATATTGAAACTGGTTTAGCCTTGCACAACTGATCCTGATATGCAATCTGTTTTTGGCGGACGCCAAGTCAGAGGAGGATGAGTGTCATGGCATGGGATCGCGCTGATTTTTATGATGCGGAATTGGCGCGGCACAATCGGCACCTTCGGGATGTTGCCGATGTCGGCGCGGCCGACCGGGTGCTCGACATCGGCTGCGGTGCGGGGAAGACGACGCGCGAGGCCGCCCTTGCCGCGAGGCAGGGGGAAGCGGTCGGCGTCGATACGTCCGCGGAGATGCTCGCCGTCGCAAGGCAGCGGAGCGCTGGGGAAGGTTTGCGGAATCTGACATTCGAACAGGGCGACGCGCAATTCCACCCATTCCCGACGGCAAGTTTCGACCTCTGCGTCAGCCGGTTCGGCGTGATGTTTTTTGCCGATCCGGCAGAGGCCTTTGCCAATATCGGCCGGGCGATACGTCCCGGCGGGCGGCTGGTTTGGATGGTGTGGCAAAGTCCGGAGCGCAACGAGTGGTCCCGCGCCATCCGGCAGGCCCTGGCGGCCCCAATTGTGGTTTCCAAGGGAAGGCCCGATCCGTTTTCGCTCGGCGATCCCAGTGTCGCTACCGCGCTTCTCAGCGCGGCAGGCTTTACCTCGATCGACTTTATCGACGTCCGGGAGCCGGTCTTCTATGGACCGGACGTCGATGCCGCGTGCAATGCGCTTGCCGGCCTCTATCTTGTGACGGACGCGCTTGCGCGCGCAAACGAACAGCCCGACAGGCCACTGCAGCGGCTGCGCGACCTACTGCAGGCGCATATGACCCCGGAGGGTGTGCTGTTCGACTCGCAGGCGTGGATCATCACCGCTCGTCGGGCGACGGAATAGTAATACGCGTCGTCGCCGCCACCTCTCAATAGCGCGGTATGTAGTCCAGGCCGCCGTCGATCCGTGCCGGACGCCCCTCCAGGAAGAGCTCGCCGATGCGCGGCGCCGAGCGGGCGACAACCTTGCCGCGGCGGATCACCGCCAGCCGGTTCGGCTTCAGCCGCAGCGCTTCCAGCGTATCGCTTGCCTGGAGGATGACGAGGTCGGCATTGCATCCCTTCTCCAGGCCATAGGCGGCAAGCCCCATCGTCTTCGCCGAATTGACGGTCAGCGCGTCGAAGATCCTTTTCTTGTCGTCGATACCAGCCATCTGCGCGACATGGATCGCCATATGGCCGACCTCCAGCATGTCGCCCGATCCCATCGAATACCAGGGGTCCATGACGCAATCGTGCCCGAAGGAGACATTCAGCCCGGCATCCATCAACTCGCGCACCCGGGTCATGCCGCGGCGCTTCGGATAGGTATCGTGCCGGCCTTGCAGCATAATGTTGATCAGCGGATTGGGGATCACGTTGATCTCTGCCTCCGCCATCAGCGGGATGAGCTTGGAAACATAATAATTGTCCATCGAATGCATCGAGGTCAGATGCGAGCCGGCGACACGTCCCTGCAGGCCGAAGCGGATGGTTTGCGCGGCCAGCGTCTCGATATGGCGCGAGAGCGGATCGTCGGTTTCGTCGCAATGCATGTCGACCGGCAGGCCGCGATCGGCGGCGATGCGGCAGAGCGCCTCGACCGAAGCCGTACCGTCGTCCATGGTCCGTTCGAAGTGGGGAATGCCGCCGACGATATCGACGCCCATGTCGAGCGCCCGGTTGAGCGCGTCGATCGCCCCCGGCGAGCGGTAATAACCGTCCTGGGGAAAGGCGACCAGTTGCAAATCGATATAGGGCGCGACCCTTTCGCGGACTTCGATCATCGCCTCGACGGTCACCAGTCTGGGATCGCTCGTATCGACATGGCTGCGGATAAAAAGCAGGCCTTGCGTCACCGCGAGATCGCAATAGCTCAGCGCGCGATCGACCAATTCTTCCCGCGTCACGATGGGGCGCAGCTCCCCCCAGAGCGCGATGCCCTCGAGCAGCGTGCCGGAGACGTTCATGCGCGGCAGCCCGAGCGACAGGGTGGCGTCCATATGGAAATGCGGATCGACGAAGGGCGGGCTCACCAGCCTGCCGGTTGCGTCGATTTCCTCTGCCGCCTGCGCCTGCAGATTGCGCTCGACAGCAACGATCCTGCCGCCCTCGATACCGATATCGATGCCGGTTCGGCCATCGGGGAGATTTGCGTTTCTGACGATTAGATCGAACATCGGAACCTCGCTGGAAAGGACGGCTTCACCGCTCGCCGCGGCGATAGGGCTGCATCAGCGCCTGCGGGACGCGGGCGCGGCGGGCCATGACGGCTAGCGCGGCAATGGAAAGGATATAGGGCGTCATCAGGAAGAGCTGATAGGGCACAAGCCCGGTCAGCGCGGTTTGCAGCCGAAGCTGAAAGGCATCGAAGAAGGCGAAGAGCAGGGCGCCGAAGAGTGCCCGGCCTGGCCGCCATGAGGCGAACACGACAAGCGCGATGCAGATCCAGCCGCGCCCCTGCACCATGGTCGGGAAGAAGCTGTTGAACGCCGACAAGGTCAGGAAGGCGCCGCCCATTCCCATCAGCGCGCTGCCGATAATGACCGCACCGTATCGCACCTTCATCGGATTGACGCCCTGGGCCTCCGCCGCATGCGGATTTTCGCCGGTCATGCGGATTGCGAGCCCGACGGGAGTTCGGAAGATGATGTAGGCCATCAGCAGGGCGATAAGGATCGCAAGATAGGTCGGCACGGTCTGCGTAAAGAAGGCCGGGCCGATGAACGGCAGCGTCGAGAGACCGGGGATGGCGATCGGCTGAAACGGCACGATGGTCGGCGGCGTATTGGCGAGCGGCACGATCAGCCGGAAGACATAATAGCTGAAACTGGAAGCAAAGAGCGTGACGCCAAGGCCGGAGACGTGCTGGGACAGGCCGAGCGTCACGGTCAGTGACGCATGCAGCAGGCCGAAGATGCCGCCGGCGACCGCGGCGATCAGCAGGCCGGTCCAGAGATCGGCGCCGTGATAGACGGAAAGCCAGCCGATCATCGCGCCGAAGGTCATGATGCCTTCGATGCCGAGATTGAGCACGCCGGCCCGTTCGCAGAGCAGCGCACCGAGCGTACCGAAAATCAGCGGCGTGGCGATCCGCAGGATTGCCGCCCAGAGCCCGGCGGAGGCGATGATATCGAACAATTGCGTCATCGCCGGATCCTGTATTGCGTGAAGAACAAGGCGATCAGCATCGTCAGCAGTGACAGCGCCACCGTGACGTCGGCAATATAGGTCGGGATGCCGAGACCCCGGCTCATGCCATCGGCGCCGACGAACATGGTGGCCGTGAAAATGGCGGCGAAGACCACGCCCAGCGGATTGAGATTGGCGAGCATCGCGACGACGATGCCCGCATAGCCGAAGCCGGGCGACAGGTCCGTCGTCACATAACCCTTGACGCCCATCACCTCGATCGCGCCGGCAAGCCCCGCAAGCCCGCCCGAGACACAGGCGACCTTGACCAGCGTCCTGCCGAGCGGCACGCCTGCGAAGACCGCGCCGGCGGGATTGAGGCCGGCGGCGCGCGACTGCATGCCGAACACGGTGCGGGACTGGACGAAGTGAACGGCGACCGCCAGGGCGATCGCGATCGCCAAACCGATATGCAGGCGCGAGCGGGCGATCAGCTTCGGCAGCATGGCGTGATCGCTGACGGATTGCGACTGCGGCCAGCCGAAGGCGAGCGGATCCTTGAGGACGCCATCTATGAGCATCGAGACAAAAAGCACGGCGATGAAGTTCAGGAGCAGGCTGGTGACGACCTCATCGACGGAAAAGCGCAGCCTGAGCCACAGCGGGATCAAAATCAGCACCATGCCGGCGATCGCACCCATAAGCAGCAGCAGCGGAATGAGAAGGGGTGCCGGAAGATTGCCCAGCAGTTTCGAGCTTGCCGCCGCAACGGCGATGGCGCCGAGATAGAACTGGCCCTCGGCGCCGATATTCCAGAGCCGCGCCCGGAAGGCGACGGCGGCGGCAAGTCCGGTCAGCATGAGCGGCGTTGCCCGCGTCAGCGTTTCGGTCGCCGAAAGCCGCGAGCCGAAGGCACCGGTCAGGATGCGCCAATAGGCATCGAAAACAGGCGCGCCGGCAATCGAGATCAAGATGCCTGCCAGCGCCAGCGCCGCGATGACGGCGATGACGGGCGTGACGATCAGCAGGTAAAGCGGGCGGTGCTCGCGGCGCTCAAATCGCATGACCGGCCTCGCGGGTCTCTTGCCATTCGCCTGCCATCATCAACCCCAGCCTGCGGGCATCGGCGCCGTCGGTCTCGACGGGCGGCGACAGGCGGCCGCCGACAATCGCCTGTATGCGGTCTGCGAGCGCGATCACCTCGTCAAGATCCTCCGAGATCAGCAGTACAGCGGTTCCCTGCCGGCGGGCTTCGAGCAGGCGCGCATGCACGGCGGCGACCGCACCTTCGTCTAGGCCGCGGGCAGGCTGGGCGGCGATCAGAATGCGCGGCCGGCGATAGAGGCTGCGCCCGAGAATGAGCTTTTGCATATTGCCGCCGGACAGCAGCCGCGTGCGGATCGCCGGGCCGCCGCCGCGAACGTCGAAGCCGTCGATGATCTCTCTCGCAAAGGCCATGCCCGCCTTGCGGTTGACGAGACCGTGGCGGGAGAAGGCCGGCGAGGCGATGCGCTCCAGCACGGCGTTTTCCCAGATCGCCATTTCGCCGATCACGCCCTCGTGGTTGCGGTCCTCGGGAATGCGGCCGATGCCGGCGTCGACGACATCGGCGACGCCAAGATTGCCGACCACTTCGCCGAACAGGCTGAGGTCGCCGCCGCTGCGCGCCAGCGTGCCGGAAAGAAGATGCATCAACGCCGCCTGTCCGTTGCCCGAGACGCCGATAATGCCGAGGATCTCTCCCTGATGCAGCCGGAAACTGATCGATTTCAGACGATCGATGCCGCCGGTTCGCACGGTCACGCCTGAAGCCTCGAGTGCAACGGCACCAGGTGTCGACGGTTCGCGAACGGGCCGCGTCACGCGGTGCCCGACCATCAGCTCGGCGAGTTCCGCCTTGCTCGTTTCAGATGCCCTGCGCTCGGCGACCATCCTGCCGGCGCGCAGCACGACGATGCGGTCTGCCGCCGCCATCACCTCGTCGAGCTTGTGCGAGATGAAGATCAGCGACAGGCCCTGGCGTGCCATTTCCTTCAGCGTCGTGAACAGCCGCTCGGCTTCGATGTTGGTAAGCACCGCCGTCGGCTCGTCGAGAATTAGGATGCGAGCATCATTGTAGAGTGCCTTGAGGATCTCCACCCGCTGCTGCTCGCCGACGGAAAGGTCGCCGAGGCGGGCATCTGGATCGACCTGAAGGCCGAAGCGCTCCGAAATCGCCAGGAGTTTCTTGCGCGCCGCCGATGTTGCCGATCGCCAGGACCAAAGGCCTTCCGTGCCGGTCATGACATTTTCGAGAACGGTCAGATTGGGCGCGAGCGAGAAATGCTGATGCACCATCCCGACGCCGGCGCGGATCGCCGCGCGCGGCTTGCCCTGCGGCACCTCGGCGCCCTCGATCAGGATTCGGCCGGCATCCGGCACGTAGTGGCCGAAAAGGATGCTCATCAGCGTAGTCTTGCCCGCGCCGTTTTCGCCGAGCAGGGCGACGACCTCGCCTTTGGCAAGCGTCATGGAAATATCGTCATTGGCGAGATTGGCGCCGAAGCGTTTGCTGACGCCGGTAATTTCCAGAACAGGCCCGGTCATGACGGCAACCCCGCCACCGGAAAACGGTGCTGCCATCGCCCCTCCGCCTCCAGGCGTGCCGCAAGCGACAGAAGCCTCGGCTCGTGACCCATCGGCATCATGAGCTGCACCGGCAGCGGCATGGCGTGCTCATCCTCTCCGAAAGGCAGCGTCAAAGCAGGAAAACCGGAAACATTGGCAAGGCAGGCAAGCGGCGCAAACGCAGTCATTCGCTCCAGATGCAAATCGGTGTCGTCATGATCGGACGGAAAGGCGCCGATCGCAAGTGGCGCGGAGGCGAGCATCGGCATCAGGATGCAGTCGACCCTGTCGAACAGCGCCCAGAGGGCGTGGCTCACCAGCACCGCATCGTTCAGCGTTTTCCAGAGTTCGGTAGCCGCAAGCGCTCGTCCGCGCATCGCGAAAGCCTGCGTCAGGGGCTCGGCCCTGCGTTCCTCGACGGCTGCCGCCTCGATGAGCGCGACGAGATTGACCGAAACGATATCGGCAAAGGCGCGGCCGCTGGCGGCGACGCTCGATTCGAAGTCCACCCAGGCCAAGGGAACGATGGCGTGTCCGTCCTTCTCGAGCGCACGCGCGGCGTCCGCGACGGCCGTAAGGCGATCGCCCTCGGTCGGGTGGGCCGGTCCGGTATCGGTCAACAGGCCGATCCGCAAACGGGCGGTGTCGACATCGGCGCGAGAGGGATCGGGAACGGGTCCGCGTGCATTGCCGCACAGCCGTTCGAAAATCAGCGCGGTATCCCGCACCGAGCGGCAGACCGCCAGTTCGCTCGCAATGCCGGCAAGATGATTGCCGAAAGATGGTCCGCCGGGGATGGCGCCGCGGGTCGGCTTCATTCCGACCAGGCCGCAACAGGCGGCGGGCACCCGGATCGAGCCGCCGGCGTCGGTGGCATGGGCAATCGCCACGATGCCGGCGGCAACCGCTGCCGCCGCACCGCCGGACGAGCCGCCGGCGGTGCGCGTGGGATCGAGCGGGTTGCGACAGACCGGCCCGATTGCCGGTTCGCTGGCGAGCGAAAGACCGAATTCCGGGCTCGTCGTCAGACCGAACAGGCAGAAGCCGGCGTCGCGGAACCGTGAAGCGAGATCGGAGTCGGCTTCGCCGCCCTTTCTCTTGAAGAGGCGGGAACCGGCCGTTACCGGCAGTCCGCGGAAGGGACCGCCGAGATCCTTCGCCAAGGTGGGCACGCCGGCAAAGGGTCGCGCCGAGAAATGCTCGGGCGCGCTCTGCCGCTCCCGGTCGCAGGCCTGCGCCGCGGCGAGACCCATGGCGCCGTCGAGATAGGCGATCGCGCCGAGCGGCTCATGCCGCGCGGCGGCCTCGAGGGAGGTCTGCATCGCTTCCGCTGCGCTCAGGCTGCCATGCCTGATCGCTGCCACCAGTTCCGTCGCGTCGCCCTGCATGGGGCGAACTACTTCGGCTCTTCCATCATCTTCGGCACTTCGAAGGTGCCGGCCTTGATCTCCGCCCGCTTGGCTTCCATCGCGGCCTCCGCCTCGGCAGGCGCCACACCCTTCACGAAGACGATATCGCTGCCGCCTTCCTTCATCAGGCCGTAGGACGTGTAGTTCCTGCCGACCGGTTTGCCGGCGGCGACATCGGCGATCGCGGCATTGAGGATCGGGCGGAAATACCACATGGCGTTGGCAAACACCGTGTCCGGATAACGCGGCGTGTAATCGACCAGCGAACCGACGGACTTGATGCCGCGTTCCTTAGCGGCATCGGCCGTGCCGATGCGTTCGCCGAACAGGATGTCGGCGCCGGCGTCGATCTGGGCGAGACCGGCCTCGCGGGCCTTCGGCGGGTCGAAGAAGGTACCGATGAACGAGACTAGGTGCTTTGCGTCGGGATTGACAGCCTTGACGCCTGCGGCAAAGGCGTTGATCAGCATGTTGACTTCGGGGATCGGAATGGCGCCGACCGAACCGACGACGTTCGACTTGGTCATCTTGCCCGCAAGCATGCCGGCCAGATAGGCGCCGTCATGGTTCCACGTGCCGAAGACGCCGAAATTGTCGCCGGCCTGCTCGCCGCTCGAACCGAGCACGAAGGCGGTCTCCGGATAGTCGGCCGCGACTTGCCGGGCTTCCTTCTCCACCGCATAGGCTTCGCCGATGATCAGCTTGTTGCCCTGTTCGGCATATTCGCGCATGGCGCGCGGATAATCGGTGCCGGAGACACCTTCGGAAAAGACATATTCGATGACGCCTTCCTTGGCGGCGTCCTGAAGGGCCTTGTGAAGACAGGAATTCCAGGCGTTTTCAACCGGCGAGGCATGAATGCCGGCGACTTTCAGCGGGGCGGCAGCCCTTGCGAGCGGGGCGAGACTGCTCACGCCGAGCGCAATGCCCGATGCGATCACTGCCCGGCGTGAAATCAGGATGTCTTTGGTCATCGATTGCTCCCATTTTTTACCATCTGGTTCAAAAATCATAGTAGCGCCTAAAAATGTGTCAAGGAGAGAACGGGCTTAAAAATCAGGCTGATCGACCCTTTAGGCTCTTTCCACCACCGCCGAATTTTTGCGTGTCTGCCGGGCGTCGCGACTTGGCGGAAAGAACGTGGCGTGGCAGGCTGGACCCCGATGCCGCCGCGCTTTTCGGTTGAGAATTTCCATTCCAACAAGCGCCTCCTTCGCTTCGGCGCGAGGAGAGCTCGGGCCGGATCTGCAGGGCTTGGCGCGACGATATTTGCAGGATATGCAGAGAACTGTTGGGGTGGGGACACAAGAAAATGAATGATGAAGAAGGCGCTTCACGGCGGCCGATCGCGAGCCGGTCGTCGTCCTGGGCGAGCTGCCTGAGTGCGTGGCTGGCGCGCACCGGCGTGACGCGCACGGCCAAGCTTGCCCGTTCGCTGGAGAGACTATGACCGCACTCGTCCGTCGTCTTCTCGTGCTGTTCGTCCGTATCATGGTCGGCGCCCGAAGCGAGTGGCGGGGCTGCACGCCCGACACGCGCCGCCGCATCTATTTCGCCAACCACAACAGCCATGTCGATACCGTCGCCGTCATGGCCGCCCTGCCGTATCACGTGCGGCGGCTGACCCATCCGGTGGCGGCGCGCGACTATTGGGGAACGAGCGCCTTTCGCCGCTTCATCGCGGAAAAGGGCCTGCGCGCCGTCCTGATAGACCGCAAGCCTCTGCCGGACAGCAATCCGCTGGAGCCACTCGAGCGCCTGCTCGAGGAAGGGCGTTCGATCCTGATTTTTCCCGAGGGAACGAGAAGCGCCACCGAAGAGATTGCCCCGTTCCGTAGCGGCATCTATCGCCTTGCCTGCCGCTTCCCGGATGTCGATCTCGTGCCGATCCACCTCGACAATCTGCAACGCATTCTGCCCAAGGGAAGCATGCTGATCGTGCCGATCACCTGCACGGCCCGATTCGGCAAGCCGCTGCGCGTCGAACCGGGCGAAGGCAAGGACGCATTCCTGGCCCGCGCGCGCGCCGCGATCATCGAGCTGGCAGACAGAGGGCGCACCGCATGACCAGCTTTTTCTCGATCGTTCTTGCCGCGATCCTCGGCCTGCTCGCCGTTGCCTCCGCCATCGGCTTCATCCTGCAACGGCGCGCGACCGAACCCGGCTCCGTCGCCACCGTCCAGAACCTCAATGCCCGCATCCGCTCCTGGTGGATCATGGTCGCGGTCTTCGGCGGCGCGATCCTGCTCGGCGATACGGCGGTGGTCATCCTCTTCGCATTCCTGTCCTTCATGGCGCTCCGAGAGTTCTGGACGCTGACGCCGTCGCGGCGCGGCGATCACCTGGCGCTGTTCCTGTCCTTCTTCGTCGTCCTGCCGGTGCAATATGTGCTGCTCGGGACGCTGTGGTACGGCCTCTTTTCGATTTTCATCCCGGTCTATGCCTTCCTGATCCTGCCGGCGGTGGCGACGCTCACGGGCGACGTCAATGAATTCCTGGCGCGAACCGCCAGGGTGCAATGGGGATTGATGCTGACGGTCTATTCGATCAGCCATGCGCCGGCGCTGCTGATGCTTGAGACTGGCACGCCTTCGGCGCTACTCCTCGTCTATCTCGTCATCGTCGTGCAGCTCAGCGACGTCTTCCAGTATGTCTGGGGCAAGCTTCTCGGAAAGCATCGCTTCTCGCCGAACATCAGCCCATCGAAGACGCTCGAAGGCCTGATCGGCGGCGGCGCCTCGGCCATCCTCGTCGGGACGCTGCTCTATCGCCTGACGCCGTTCTCAACCCTGCAGGCGGCGGCCGTCAGTACCGTCATCGTCGTTGCCGGCTTCTTCGGCGGCTTCGTGCTCTCGGCCATCAAGCGCGATCTCAACGCCAAAGACTGGGGCTATGTGATCGAGGGCCATGGCGGCGTGCTCGACCGCCTCGACTCCATCACTTTCGCCGCGCCGCTGTTCTTCCATATCGTTCGCTACTGGTTCACCGCCTGAGAAGTCGCCTGCCGGATGCCTGGCGGACATCTGCGAGGATCGACGAGAAACTATTCCATCGTCTCCATCGACGATGCGTGAGCCTTCGCCATGGCGTCCTGAAGATCATCGATCGGCGTCGCGTCGACCATCTTCCGGCCCTCGAGCTCCTTCGGCATTTTCCAGCCGGGATCGATGCCTTCCATGTTCGGCAGCTCGTGGGCGATGCCCTTGTGACAGTCGATGCAGGTCGCCTGGCCCGAAAGCAGATATCGGCTGTGAATATCAGCGGCACGCTGTGTCTGCTTCTGGAAGTCCATCGCCACCGCCGAATGGCAGTTGCGGCATTCCAGGCTGTCATTGGCCTTCATCCGCGCCCATTCGTGCTGGGCAAGCTCCAGCCGCTTCTCCAGAAATTTCGGCCGGGTGTTGATCGTGCCGAATATCTTGCCCCAGACCTCTTTCGAGGCCTGCATCTTGCGGGCGATCTTGTCGGTCCATTGATGCGGCACGTGGCAGTCGGGGCATGTCGCCCTGACACCCGACCGGTTGGAAAAATGGATCGTTCTTGAAAGCTCCTGATACACGTTGTCGTGCATTTCATGGCAAGACGTGCAAAACGTTTCGGTATTGGTAATTTCGAGCGCCGTATTGAACGCACCCCAGAAGATGACGCCGCCGACGAAGCCGCCGAGCGTCAGCACGCCCAGGCCGATCGTTGCTGCCGGCGTCGTCAGGACCGACCACGCCCACAAAACCGCTTTCCTGATAAATGCGATCATGACTGTCACTCGCTTCCGGCTGGTTTGAAGCCGAGCTCACTCATATCCTTGAACGCATTGGGGACGAGCGGCTGGGTGTCGGCCTGCGGCACATGGCATGCCGTGCAGAAGTAACGGCGCGGGGAAACGTCGGCGATCATCTGGCCGTCACGCGTCATATAGTGGGTGACGCTGATCATCGGCGCGCCGCTATCCTGGGTGAATTCCCGCTTGTGGCAGGAGAGGCAGCGGTTGGCCTTGACCGACAGTTCGTAGCCTTCGATCGAATGCGGAATGACCGGCGGCTGATCCGGATAGGCCCGCATCCTGCGCTGGTCATCGACGATCCACTTCGGCAGGGGCTTGGCGGCCCCGGTCTCCATGGAGGGTGTCGGGCCCTCCAGCTGCGGGACGGTTTGCTGCACCACCTGGCCGAAAGCGGCCGTCGCCAGGAAAACGACGATTCCGGCTGCGACTGACTGCCATTCCGGTCGCCTTAGACGGCAGGAAGAATCTTGACCGCGCATTTTTTGAAATCCGTCTGTTTGGAGATGGGATCGGTGGCGTCCAGCGTGACCTTGTTGATCAACTGGCTGGCGTCGAACCACGGAACGAAGATCACACCCGGCGGCATTCGATTCCGGCCTCTGATATCGATGCGCGAACGGATCTCGCCGCGGCGGGAAACGATCCGCACCTCCGCTCCCTGGTTGATGCCGCGCTTGCGGGCATCTTCGGCGTTCATGAAACATCGCGCGCCGGGAAACGCCCGGTATAGCTCTGGAACCCTCATCGTCATCGATCCCGAGTGCCAGTGTTCGAGCACACGGCCGGTAACGAGCCAGAAATCGAATTCGTCGTCGGGAGATTCGGCTGGCGGCTCATAGGGTACGGCCAGGATGACGGCCCTGCCGTCCTTCTGCCCGTAGAACTTCACCCCTTCGCCCGGCTTGACGTAGGGGTCATAGCCTTCCCGGTATCGCCAGCGCGTTTCCTGACCATTGACCACCGGCCAGCGCAGCCCGCGCACCTCATGATATGTGTCATAGGGCGCAAGGTCGTGGCCGTGCCCGCGCCCGAAGGAGGCATACTCTTCGAACAGGCCCTTCTGGATGTAGAATCCGAACGCCTTGGCCTCGGCGTTGTCGTATTCGGCGTTGATCTCGCTGAGCGGGAAGCGATCGACCTCGCCATTGCGAAAGAGCACGTCGAAAAGCGTTTTTCCCCGGTACTCCGGATTGGCGTCGAGGATTTCCCTCGACCAGACGTCATCGGTGGTGAACCGCTTCGAGAACTCGACGATCTGCCAGAGATCGGATCGCGCCTCGCCCTTGGCCTGGACGAGCTGATGCCAGACATGTGTGCGCCGCTCGGCATTTCCATAGGCGCCTTCCTTCTCGATCCACATCGCCGCGGGAAGGATCAGGTCGGCGCTCATCGCGGTTATGGTCGGATAGGCATCGGAAACCACGACGAAATTGTCGGGGTTGCGATAACCCTGCCAAGTCTCGTTGCTCGTGTTCGGTCCTGCTTGGACGTTGTTGTTGACCTGCACCCAATAGAAGTTCAGCTTGCCGTCCTTCAGCATGCGATCCTGCTGGACCGCGTGATAGCCCGGCTGCTCCGGAATGATCCCGTGCGGGATACGCCAGATTTCTTCGGCATGCTTGCGATGCTCGGGGTTCGTCACCGTCATATCGGCGGGAAGACGATGTGCGAAGGTTCCGACTTCGCGGGCCGTTCCGCAGGCGGAGGGCTGGCCGGTGAGGGAGAACGGGCTGTTGCCCGGCTCGGAGATTTTGCCCGTCAGCAGATGCAGATTGTAGACCATCTGGTTCGCCCAGACGCCGCGGACATGCTGGTTGAAACCCATGGTCCATAGCGACATCACCTTGATGCCGGGATCGGCATAGAGTTCTGCAAGCTGCTCCAGGAATTCAGGGTCGACCCCGGTCAGGTCGGACGTCTTCCTCAGCGTGTACTCGCTGACGAATTCTTTGAAGTCGTCGAAATCCATCGGCTCGGTTTTGCCAGGATCCTTGGCGTTGGCGGCGGCGACTTCAACGGGATTGTCCGGGCGCAGGCCATAGCCGATGTCGGTGACGCCTTTTGCGAACCTCGTGTGGTCCCGGACGAAATCTTCGTTCACACGGCCCGTCTGAATGATGTGGTTGGCAATGAAATTCAGGATCGCCAGATCGGTTCCCGGCTTGAAAACGACGGGAATGTCGGCAAGGTCCATGCTCCTGTGCGTGAACGTCGAAAGCACCGCGACGCGCACATGCGGTTGTCCGAGCCGGCGGTCGGCGACGCGGGTCCACAGGATCGGATGCATCTCCGCCATGTTGGAGCCCCAAAGCACGAAGGCATCCGCGTTCTCGAAGTCGTCGTAGCAGCCCATCGGCTCGTCCATGCCGAAGGTGCGCATGAAGCCATAGGCCGCCGAGGCCATGCAGTGCCGGGCGTTGGGATCCAGGTTGTTGGAACGGAAGCCGGCCCGCATCAGCTTTGTGGCGGCATAGCCTTCGAAGATGGTCCACTGGCCCGAACCGAACATGCCGACGGCCGTCGGACCTTTGTCCTTGAGCACTGCCTTGCATTGTCCGGCCATCACGTCGAAGGCCTCGTCCCAGGTCACCGGCTCGAATTCACCGTCTTTGGCATAGCGGCCGTCGAGCTTGCGCAGCAGGGGAGTCTGAAGCCTGTCTTCGCCATACATGATCTTGGACAGGAAGTAGCCCTTGATGCAGTTCAAGCCGCGATTGACCTCCGCCTGCATGTCTCCATGCGTCGCAACGACCTGGCCCGCCTTGACGCCAACCATGACGCCGCAGCCGGTGCCGCAGAAACGGCAAGGAGCCTTCGACCATTTGATCTCCAGTGCACTGACGCCGCCCGGCACCGGCTGGGCGGCGACCGGCATCGTGATCCCCGCCGCGGCAGCGGCTATCGCGGCGGCCTGCGCCTTCAGGATCTCACGCCTGCTCAATTCTCCCGTCATGGCCTTGCATCTCCTCCTCGACATGCTCGAACACCATGTTCGCCGCGATCACCCCGTCCAAAAGCGAGATTTGCGACAGACGATCACCGAGCATACCCGTGCTCGTTCCCTCGATGACGATGACGATCTTGCCATTGGCCTGACCGTGGATTTCCACATTCGGCATCTCGGCGATTTCCATCAGGATCGCCTCAGTGCGGGTCGGCATGGTCGCCACCACGGCACTCGATACGTGATAGCGCAGGCCCCGCTCAGGCATCGGCCGCCTCCATGCTGCGTTGCTGCAGCGTGATGGCGCTGACGGGGCATCCAGCAATGCATCCCCCGCATCCGTTGCAGAGGTCGGCGCGCAGCTCGGGAAGAAACGGGCCGCCGATGCGGGGCCGGAAACGGATCGCCTGCTGAAGGCAAGCTTCTCCGCAGGATTGGCAAGTGACGCCGCGCTTCGCCAGGCAGCTATCGCCGACCGCAGCGACATGGGCGAAGCGATCGACCCGATCCGCAACGAAGACCGGCTCAGGGCACGATGCCGCGCATTCACCGCAGAAAGTGCATTCGCCCCCGCTGAAATCGAGCGAAGGTAATCCGTCGACGAGACGGATTATCCTGGTGGGACATCGTTTCTCGCATCGTCCGCACCCCGTACATGCCGCGGCAAGGCTTTCCATCGAGGCTCCCGGCGGGCAAACCCGACGATCGGTCGTTGCCGGCCCGCCTGAAAGAAATCGACGTCTCGACATCGGCGCTTGGGACATGGCTCAATGCCCAGCAGGCGGCCCCGGAGGGCCGAAGATGATCTGAAACATCCATACGAGGAAACCATAGCCGCCGACGACACCCACGGCGACCAGAGGCCATATTCCGAATGCAAGGAGAAGGAAGGCCAGCACTTCCGCCCGGCGCTTCGCGCGCGGATCGCTCTGTCCCGATGCTTTTTGAAGCAATTCAGACATGACAGGCCCCCAGACAGGGAGGATAGCATGCCCGGACAAGCATGACCAGCCGACTTGCATTCCATCAGTCTGCAACTGCGCCCGTAGAAGGCACATGACTGGGCGGCCTAAAACCGGTCGATGTCCTCGAGACTTTCGACCAGCCGCTGCTGGACATCGCGCTCCTGCCTGGAAATGGCCGCCATCAGCTTGCCCATCGTTCCCCTGATGCCATGAAGCTGATCGACCAGATCCATGACGACATCGACGCCGGCCTCGTTGACACCCATATCGCCCATGAGATCCAGGATCAGCCGCGCGCGGGCGATATCGGCATCGCGAAACTGTCGCTTTTCGCCTGAGGTCTCCGGGATAAGCCAGCCCTGTTCGATCCAGAAATCGAGCTGGACCACATCGATTTTCAAGTAAAGACGGAACTCATGATCATCCATGATCAGGCCTCCATGTTCTTCCTCGGATCGTGTGGATGTGCCGCCGCCCATTCCTTCACCAGGGACGTCAGCCGCTCGTCAGGCTGATCGGGCAAGACGATCTTCAGGGAGACATAGACGTCGCCGTGCCCGCCGCCGCGTTTCGGAACGCCCTTGCCCTTGAGGCGCAGGACTTTTCCGGTGTTGGAATGAGGCGGCAGCGTCAGATTGACGGGGCCTGAAGGCGTGGGGACGCGAACCTTGCCGCCGAGCACCGCTTCGCCGAGCGAAATCGGCAGCTCCAGGCGGATGTCGTCGCCGTCGCGCGTGAAGAAGCGGTGCGGGCGCACATGGATCTCGATGAGCGCATCGCCTGCCGGCCCGCCGCCAGCACCCGGCTCCCCCTTGCCGCGCAACCGCAAGGTTTGGCCGTCGCGCGTTCCCGGCGGGATCCCCACCTCCAGCGCGGGGCCATCCGGAAGCTTGACCTCGGTCCTGGTGCCGTTGATGGCCTCGAGAAAATCGACCTCCATCGAAAAGCGCCGGTCCTGGCCTTGGCTGCGCGCCCGGCCGCCGCCGGTGCGGCGTGAAAAGAAGCTCGCAAAGATGTCGTCGGCATCGCCGAAGTCTGCGAAGCCGGCGTTGCTGCGATAGGGATTATCGGCGCCGCCGGCCGAGGCATAGTCGCGGTAATAGCTGCGCTGCGCCCGCTCGGCGCCCGTCATATCGATCTCGCCGCGGTCGAAGCGCCCGCGCTTCTCTTCGTCGCTCAAAATCTCGTAGGCGGTCGAAATTTCCTTGAAACGCTCCTCGGCCTTCCTGTCGCCGGGGTTCAGATCGGGGTGCAATTTCTTGGCAAGCTTACGGAACGCGCTTTGAATATCCTTTTGCGACGCATCCCGCTTCACGCCCAGAAGCTCATAGGGATCCTGGCTCATGCATGTCTCCGCTCAGGCAGCCAATTCTGCCGTTGATTTGCCTGAAATATAGGTGGTCAGGGCGCCGGAGGGGAGGGGAGGCTGTGGAGAGCTACAACAGCGCTTCGTCTTCCTGCGGCTGATCGTGACGCCGATCGATGAGGACCGAGCAGCCCGCGTGGCGCACGACCTTCTCGACGATCGAGGAAAAGACGTAGTCGGTGATATCGGGGACATGCGATGACAGCAGGATGAGATCGGCCGATCTCTCCTTGGCGGCCGATATGAGCATGGAGGCCGCAACGCCGATGCGAACCTCGACCGTTGCCGGAACACCCAATTCCCGACAGAGCGATACGAGCTTCCTTTCGGCGTCGGCCATCGCCGTCGTCTCGAATTGCTCCGGAAGATCCATGAGGTGGCGGTGCGGAATATTCTCGACGACGTGCAGGACGACAATGCTGCCGCCTTGGTCCAACAGCGCCGCCGCCCGGCGGAGGAGGCGGATTGCCGTTTCCCGGGAACCCATGCCGATGCCGCAGATGATCGTCCGATACATTGAGTTCAATATCCCCGAATACGAATAGCCTCGCCGATCATACCCGGCGCCGGCCACCTCTGCTTTGACCGATATCAAGCAGAAATGCCGCAACATCGCAACGCAGGAAGCGGCCATCCGGAAGGGCTCGGGCGGATCGTCGCAGTTGACGGCACGGCCGTCGGCAATAGCTTTACCGCGATATCGTCAATCATCGAGGTTCACATGGGCAATATCGCAATCATCGGATCGGGCGCGATGGGAAGCGCCGTCGCCAAACGGCTGATCGACCATGGCGCCACGGTACTGACCTATCTCGACGGCCGGAGCGAGCCGACGATCGCGCGAGCGCGGGCAGCCGGGATGATTCCGGTCGCGCTCAAAGAGCTGGCGAAGGCCGATCTGGTCCTGTCGATCGTTCCGCCGGCAGAAGCGATCAAGGTCGCCGAACAAGTCGCGGAAATATCACTGGAGAATCCCGCGCCGCCGCCCTTCATCGACCTCAATGCGATTGCGCCGAAAACGATGCAGGCATTGGCGGCGCGGTTCGAAGGCAGCCGGGTAGAAGTCCTCGATGGCGCCATCATCGGCGGTCCGCCGGTTGCCGGCAAATCAGGTCCGACACTCTATATCAGCGGCGATAGCGCGGAGCGGAGCCGGCTGCTTGAGAAACATGGCTTGAAAGTCCGCAGGCTCGCTGGACCGCTCGGCGCGGCATCCGCGCTGAAGATGTGTTATGCCGGCATCAACAAGGGATTTGCAGGGCTTGGTGCCGCAATGCTGCTCGCCGCATCGCGCTCGGGGGCCGCCGAGAGCCTGAAGGCCGAGCTCGCCGAAAGCCTTCCCGATATCGAGCGCAAGCTTTCGAAGTCCATTCCCGACATGTATCCGAAGGCCTATCGTTGGGTTGCCGAAATGCAGGAGATCGCCGATTTCCTCGGAGAGGACGATCCGGCGGCGACGATTTTTCGGGGTATGGCCGGTCTTTTCTCCCGGCTGGCGGCGGATGTGGACGGCGACCGCGCCCTCGTCAGGCAGTTGCACAAGGTCCTCGCACCGTCGGAAACCGGCGCGATGGTCATGCCTTAGAGCCGCTGCCGGCACCTCGCGAGAGAGGCGCCGGCAGCTGGGACTCGGCCGGTCCAAGCCACGCCTATATCTTGGTGAAGTCCTCGACCTGCGCACGGATCGCGATCTCGGTCGGCAGCCGCTCCATCGAACTTGCGCCGTAGAAGCCGTTGCAGCCCTTGCAGCGGGCGAGCACATAGGCGGCATCCGCCGGCATGGAGATCGGGCCGCCATGGCAGAGGACGATGACGTCGTCGCGCACCGACCGCGCGGCATCGGCCCATGCATCGATTTTCTCCACGCATCCGTCGAGCGTCAGCGCCGTTTCGGCGCCGATCGCGCCGCCCGTGGTCAGGCCGAGATGGCAGACGACGATATCGGCGCCGGCTTTGGTCATGGCGCCGGCGTCCTCGCTGCTGAAGACATAAGGGGTCGTCAGCATGTCCTTGGCGTGGGCGCGGGCGATGACGTCGATCTCAAGATCGAAGCCCATACCGGTTTCTTCGAGATTGGCGCGGAAAGTGCCGTCGATCAGCCCGACCGTGGGAAAATTCTGGATGCCGGCAAAACCCATCGCCTTCAACTCGTCGAGGAAGTGATCGGGCAGCATGAAGGGATCGGTGCCGTTGACGCCGGCCAGCACCGGTGTGTGGCGCACGATCGGCAGAACCTCGCGGCCCATCTCCTTGACGATCTCATTGGCATTGCCATAAGCGAGCAGGCCGGCCAGCGAGCCGCGCCCGGCCATGCGGTAGCGCCCGGAATTGTAGATTACGATCAGGTCGATGCCGCCGGCCTCCTCGCTCTTGGCGGAAAGGCCGGTGCCGGCGCCGCCGCCGACGATCGGCCGGCCCTCGGCGATCTTGCGGCGAAGCTTGTTGAGAATGTCGTTTCTGTCGATACGGGTCAAAATTTCCTCCTTGAGGCATGGATGTCATGGAAGTTGGCGGCGAGTGCCGCGGCGAATTCCGGGCTGTTGATATGGGCGTCGATCTCGACGAGTCGCCTGTTCGGCGCATCGCGCCAGCCGTCGCGGATGGCTGAAAACAGCGCCGCGTCGGCTTGCGGATCGTGGAACGGCTGACCGGCTGCGTCGATGGCCGAAACGCCCTGGAGCGGCAGCAGGAAACGGACCGGACCCCGCATGCGGTTGAGCCTTTCGACGATGAAGGCGCCGATCCGGCCGTTTTCCTCCGGCGTGGTGCGCATCAGCGTCACCTGTGCATTATGGACGTGAAGCCTGCGGTCGCGGAAAGGTGCCGGCACGGTTTCCCGCGCGCCGAAATTGACCATGTCGACGGCACCGACCGAGCCGACATAGGGCAGGCCGGTGCGGATGATGGCGCCGAAGCGATCCTCGGTGGCCGGAAAGACACCGCCGACGAGGAGATCGGGAACCTCCGTCGTCGTCACATCGATCACGCCCTGCAGCAGGCCGGAATCGGCAAGTTTCTCCATCGACTGGCCGCCGACGCCCGTCGCATGGAAGACATAGATTTCATGCGTCTTGCCGAGCGTCTCGCGCACCTGCGTGACGCAGGCCGTGGTGACGCCGAACATGGTCATGCCGATACCCGGCCGATCGTCGCTCGAAGCGGGAATGGGGTTGCTGGCCATGCCGGCCGCCGCGTTCGCCGCATTGCCGATCACCTTGCGCGAGATCGCGTTCAGGCCGGCGACGTCGACGACCGAATACATCATGGTCAGATCGTTCGGTCCGACATAGGGCGCGACATTGCCTGAGGCGACTGTCGAGACCATCAGTTTCGGCAGGCCGATCGGAAGCGAGCGCATCGCCTCCGTCACCAGCGCGGTATTGCCGGTTCCGCCGAGGCCGAGAACGGCGCCGATGTCATCCCGCGATCTGAGGAACGCCGTCAGCGCCTTGGCCATCGCCGAGACCGCCGTTCCCCGATCCGTCTGCCCGAGCACGGCCGGCGCACCCTCGGGATGAAATTCCGCGACTTCGCGCGCCCGGATATCGGCGCCTGCACCCTCCCCAAGCGTGCCGACATCGACCAGCACAGCATCGGCGCCGGCGGCACGGACCACCTCCCCGGCGTAGTTCAGTTCCGCTTCCTTGGTATCACAGGTGCCGACGACATAGACCTTTCCCATTGGTTTTCCTCCTCTTTTTGAACTTTCTCTGTGTGTGTCTCGATAAAATTCCCGATTTTGTATTTTCCATATTGTATATTCTTTCGTATATTGCATACTTAAGTCACGAACGCCAGACGGAAATGGAGACCATGAACGCACCGCGCCACCTCACCCTTCGCGAGCGGATCTACGAGGAAATCGTTCGCCTGATCGTCTCCGGCGAACTGCCGAGCGGCGTGTCGATCGATGAAAAGGAACTGACGGAACGCCTGCAGGTCAGCCGCACGCCGTTCCGCGAGGCGATCGGCACGCTGGCCAAGGAAGGGCTGATCGAGATCAAGCCCTATCGCGGCTTCTTCGTGCGCAGCTTCACGCCGAAGGAGATCGACGATCTCTACAATCTGCGCAAGACGCTCGAATGCTTCGCCGTCGAGCTCGCCGTCCCGCAGATGAGCGACCGGCATATTTCAGGCTTCGAACGCATCCTGGACGAGGCGGTGGCGGCGCTGCGCCGCGGCGACATGGAGACCTACGGCATTCGCGACAAGGAATTTCACGAGACCATCGCCGAGCTTTCGGGAAGCCTGCCGCTGATCGAGACGCTGGCGCGGCTGGCGCTGCAGATCCAGATCTGCCGCTCGATCGCCAATGAGAGCCGCGACTTGGCCGAAAGGGCGGCCGAGGAGCGCGATCAGATCCTGCAGGCTTTCCGGGCGCGCGACATTGGCCGCGCGAAGGCGCTGATGCACGCGCATATCAGCGACGTCCAGCAGGCGGTCATGGCGCGGTTTCAGAAGGGTTAGCCGAGAACGTGAAGGAGAGGGAGGTCTCCTTTTCAACAGTAAAAACGTGGCCGAGGAGAGGCCCGGAGGAGGGAACAATGTTGAAATTTCTTGCCCGCAGTACGGCACTGGCGGCGATGCTTGCCGCAAGTTCGCTGGCGCATGCCGAGACCCTGAATATGTGGGGTCCGGAACAGATCACCGAACCGCTGGTCGCGCAGCTCTGGAACGGCATCAAGGCCGATTTCGAAAAGGCCAATCCCGGCGTGACCGTCGAGTTCATGCCGCCGACCGGAACGATCAGCAACGGTGCGGTGCAGGCGGCGATCCAGTCGGATGCCGGCCCCGACGTGATCCTCACCAATTCAGGCATCGGCCGCATCAGCGTTGTCAAGAACGCCAAGCAGGTGATCCCGCTCACCGAGCAATATGAAAAGCGCGGCTGGAAGGACCAGATCTATCCCTGGCTCTACACCGAGCTGAAGGGCCAGTTCGGCGGTGAGATCTACGAGGTTCCCGACGGCCTCGATGCGTTGGGCATCTGGTATCACAAGGATATTTTCGAGCAGGCGGGCTGGAAGATCCCGGCGAGCTGGAGCGAATTCGAAACGCTGATGAAAGCGATCGAGGAGACCGGCGTACAGCCGATCGCCATCGGCCCGCGCACGCCGGGCAGCGCCGGCCATCTCTTCGGCAACCTGCTGCAATCGGCAAGCGGCAAGGAGGTGATCGGCAAGGCGCTGCGCCGTGAGATCGCCTGGGACGACCCATCGGTCGCCGCCGGCGCCATCCGGCTGCAGAAGCTGGTCGAGGCGGGCTACATCAAGAAGGAAATGGCGGGTCTCGATCTCGATGGCGCCTCGCGCCTCTGGTTCAACAAACGCGCGGCCATGTTCGTCGCCGGCCCCTGGTTCACCGCCAATGCCCGCAAGGCAGGCTATGACCTCACTAACGCCGGCTATGCGCCGATGCCTTCCGACATCAAGGGCGCGGCGATGCCGACCGGCGGCGTTGGCTGGAGCTGGCTGGTGCCCGTCAACTCCAAGCAGCCGGAACTCGCGATGAAATGGATCGACTTCATGCTGTCGGACGCGGTGATGAAGAAACGCGCCCAGGATCCGGCAAGCACGATGATCTATCCGCGCGAAATCCCCGGCGTCGAACCTCCGACGCCAGTGCTCAAGGATATCTTCGCGGCCGCGGCCAGCGGCGTCGGCTACAATCCGAGCGTCTATCTGCCGGGCACCGTGCTCGACACCTATTTCCAGGTCATCCAGGGCCTGATCTCCGGCCAGATCGGCGGCGAGGAAGGCATGAAGCAGATCCAGGCCAAAATGGCAGAGGCGAAATAGTGGTCATTCCAGAAACGCCCGGAAGCAAGGTCGTGGCTCCTCTCAGGGATGCGCCTGCCGTGGCGGGACATACGGGCGGCCTGTCCGCCCGTATGTCCAAACGCCGGACGGCCAGGTCAGCTTCGCCCGACGGCGATGCCGGCACCGCATTCTGGCTGATGGCGCCGGCGCTCGGCCTCTATGCCGTCTTCACGCTGTTGCCGATCGCCGCCACTTTCTGGCTGAGCTTCAACAGCTCGGCCGGCTTCAACACCTCGGCGAGCTTCGTCGGCCTCGGCAATTATGCCAAGGCGGCGCATGATCCGATCGTCTGGAAGAGCCTGGTCCATACCTTCGTCTGGCTGGCCTATCATGTGGTGATGGCGGGCGGTCTCGGACTGCTGCTGGCGCTCGCCGTCAGCCGGCTGAGGATCACCCAGGTCTTCTTCCGCACCGCGTTCTTTCTGCCGCATCTGGTGTCGCTGGCCGTGGTCGGCGTCATCTGGGCCAATATCTACGATCCGTTTTTCGGCCTGCTGAATACGGCGCTGACGCGGATCGGGCTCGGCGCCTTCACGCAGGGCTGGCTTTCCGATCCGGCGCTGGTGCTCTTTTCCGTCAATCTCGCAAGCTCCTGGCAGGGTTTCGGCCTCTACATGCTGCTCTTCATCGCCGGCCTGCAGAATATCGACCGTTCGCTCTACGACGCGGCTGAGGTGGACGGCGCCAACGCATTCCAGAAGCTGATCCATGTAACACTGCCGGGGCTTCGCGAGGTGACGACCTTCGTCGTCTCGCTGGCGATGATCAACGGCCTGAAGGGCTTCGCCACGGTCTTCGTCATGACCAACGGCGGGCCGTTCTACCAGAGCGAACTGATCACCACCTATATTTACCGGCTTGCCTTCCAGTCCCAGGATCACGGACTTGCGGCGGTGCTCTGCATCCTGCTGAGCCTGCTGGCGATCGCCATCACCATCGTCTTCAACCGCTGGCGCGCGAGGCTTTCCCAATGAGTGTGCGCAATCGCGAATGGCCGGTGGCGCTGGCGCTGACCCCTGTTCTGATCCTGATCCTCGCTCCCTTCGTCTGGCTGCTGGTCTCGAGTTTCAAGACCGAGGCCGAGATCGGCAGGGCCGATCCCTTCACCTGGCCCGCCGACCCGATGTGGCGGAACTATCTGGACGCCTGGCAGATCGGCGGCTTCGGCGACCTCGTCGGCAACAGCCTCATCAACCTCGTCGGCGTCGTCGTCCTGTCGCTGATCACCTGCGCGCCGGCCGGCTATGCGCTCGCCAAGATCCGCTTTCCCGGCCGGGAATGGCTGTTCTACGCCTTCATCCTCGGCCTCACCGTGCCGGTCCAGGCGATCGTCATCCCGCTCTACCAGGTGCTATTCGGGCTGAACCTCGTCAACACGCTGGCAGGTATCGTGCTGGTGCAGGTCAGCAACGGCATTCCCTTCGGCATCTTCCTGATGCGGAGCTTCTTCATCGGCGTGCCGGATGATCTGATCGAGGCCGCCAAGATCGACGGCGCTTCGCATTCCCAGATCCTCACCAAGGTCTTTCTGCCGATCTCCACGCCGGCGGTGCAGGCGCTCGTCATCATCAGCGCGCTCTCCACCTGGAACGATTTTTTCCTGCCACTGATCGTGCTGATCAGCCCCGAGGTGCAGACCCTGCCGCTCGGGCTGGTGCGTTTCGCCAGCACCTACGCCTCCGATTACCGGCTGGTCTTCTCAGGCACCGTCATTTCGTTCCTGCCGATCATTCTTCTCTACATCCTGATGCAGCGCCGCTTCACCGAGGGGCTGACGCAGGGAGCAATCAAGGGCTGACCATGTCGCACCACGTCCAGCGGGAAATCCGCTACAATTTCGAATTCGAGCACCGCATCAAGGCCTGCTTCATCGGCGCCGGCGGCCATGCCTATCGCAATGTCTATCCGGCGCTGCGTTACGCTCCGGTCGAGCTTGCCGGCATCTGCGATCTCGATCTCGGCCGCGCCGAGAAATTCGCCAAGCTCTTCGGCGCCGGCAAAGCCTATACCGATCATCGCGAGATGCTGAATCAGGAAAAGCCGGACCTGGTCTTTCTCGTCACTGCCTATCATCCCGACGGCCGGGTGCAGGCGACCGATCTCGCGCTCGACGCGCTTGCCTCAGGCGCGCATGTCTGGATGGAGAAGCCGACCGCCGCGACTATGGAAGACATCGAAAGGCTGCAGGCGGCAAGTGCCGCGGCCGGCCGCATGGTGATGACCGGCCTCAAGAAGACCTTCTTCCCGACAGTCGAGAAGCTCAAGGATCTGATCGGCTCCCCCGGCTTCGGCCGGCTGACCTCGATCAATGTGCGCTATCCCCAGAGCCTGCCGAAGCCCGAAGAGCGTGGCGATCTCGTCAGGATGCAGAGCTTCCTCGATCATATCTATCATCCCGGCGCGATCCTCAATTTTCTCGGCGGAGAGATCGAACGCGCTGGTTATGAATGGGAAGCGCTGACGGGGGCCACCGTCACCAGCCTGCGCTTCCACTCCGGGGCGATCGGCACGCTGCATCTTGCTGCCGGCCAATCCGGCGGCAGCATTTTCGAGCGGGTGGAGATCATTGGCGAGGGCGCCAATGCCATCGTCGAAAACGGCAGTCGGCTGACCTATTTCCGCAAGGCGGACCTGCCGTCCTATGGCCGCGCTGCAAGCTTCATCCAGCCGGACGAGAATGCCGCGTTGTTCTACGAGCCGGAGCATTCGCTCGGCCAACTCTACAACAACAATCTCTTCTATCTCGGCTACGTGCCCGAGATCCTGCATCTGACGGATGCTATCCTTTCCGGCACATCGATCACCCGGGGCACGCTCGAAATCGCCCGCGAGATCATGAAGCTCTTCGAATTCTACCGACGCACGGATGCCGGCGTCACCACCAATCTCTGACGGGGAGGGACCGCCTTGAGCGAGACCGATATTATTTTCAGGAAAGCCGGCGGCGAATTCATGCCGACCACATGGGGCGAACTCAACTGGAAGATCACCGGCGAAGGCACGCCCGGCGCCGAGATGACCTTCGGCACCTGCCGCATCAATCCCGGCGAGCGCAACCAGCTGCACTCGCATCCCGATTGCGAGGAGATCCTCTATGTCGTTTCCGGCCTTTGCGAACACAAACTCGGCGACGCGCTTTACCGGCTCGAAGCCGGCGACGCGATCCGCATTCCCCGCAATGTCCGCCATTGGGCGCGCGCACTCGGCACCGAACCGCTCTTCGCCCTGATCATGTTCTCCTCCGGCACTCGGACGGCGGTCAATCATGAAGGCGAAGGCGCGGCCTGAACACGACAGGGGAGGAACCATCATGGCGTCGATCGCGCTTCACAACATCCGCAAATCCTACGGCACGCTACCCGTCATCCACGGCGTCGATGTCGATATCGACGACGGCGAGTTCATCGTGCTCGTCGGCCCGTCCGGCTGCGGCAAGTCCACGCTGCTGCGGATGATTGCCGGTCTCGAAACGATCTCGGAAGGCCGGCTTTCGATCGACGGCCGCATGGTCAACGACCTGCCGTCGAAGGAGCGGGACATTGCCATGGTGTTCCAGAGTTACGCGCTCTATCCGCATCTGACGGTTGCCGAGAATATGGGCTTTTCCCTGAAGCTGCGCGGCACGGCCAAGGACGAGATCGGCCGGCGGGTGCAGTCCGCCGCCAGGATCCTTGCGCTGGAACCCTATCTCGACCGACATCCGCGCCATCTCTCGGGCGGCCAGCGCCAGCGTGTGGCCATGGGCCGCGCCATCGTGCGCGATCCCAAAGTGTTTCTCTTCGACGAGCCGCTTTCCAATCTCGACGCCAAGCTTCGCGTCGCCATGCGCGCCGAGATCAAGGAGCTTCACCAGCGGCTGAAGATCACCACGGTCTATGTCACCCACGACCAGACCGAGGCGATGACCATGGCCGACCGCATCGTCGTGATGCGCGACGGCATCGTGGAGCAGATCGGAACGCCGCTGGAGATCTATGATCGCCCCGCAACCACCTTCGTCGCCGGCTTCATCGGCATGCCGGCGATGAACCTGCTCAAGGGCCGAATCCAGGCCGACGCCCCCTCGATCTTTCGCACCAACAGCGGGATCGCCATGCCGCTGTCGCTGCGTCCCGGCACGGCCGATCCCGGCGAAGAACTCATCTACGGCATCAGGCCGGAACAATTCGCCATCGCCGAGGAGGGAACACCGGCGAAAATCATCGTCGTCGAGCCGACCGGGGCAGAGACGCAGGTCGTCGCCCGGATCGGCGAAGAAAACGTCAATATGCTGTTTCGCGAGCGCATCGCGATAAAGCCCGGCGACACGATCCGCTTCACCTTGCGGGCGGCCGGCGAACATCTGTTTTCGGCCGCGACGGGCAGGCGCCTGCCTGAAGCCAACGCCTGAAACCGCTCTTTTCTTGAGCTTTGCCAAGGCTCTGACGATTGCGTGAAACAGCTCTGAGACCTGTGACAAACCCTCGTCGCCTCTGCTATGACAGGAAAAATGCGGCGGCCCGACCAGGCGCCGTGCTCTATCCGACCAATGCCAGGAGTTTGAAAGATGAGCGGTTCTCCCGATTACGTACCCCCGAAGGTCTGGACCTGGAACAAGGCGAATGGCGGCCAGTTCGCCAACATCAATCGCCCGATCGCAGGGCCGACGCATGAGAAGGAGCTTCCGATCGGCCGTCATCCGCTGCAGCTTTATTCGCTCGGCACGCCGAACGGCCAGAAGGTCACGATCATGCTCGAGGAACTGCTGGCGCTTGGCCACAGCGGTGCGGAATACGACGCCTGGCTGATCCGGATCGGCGACGGCGACCAGTTCGGAAGCGATTTCGTCAAGATCAATCCCAACTCGAAGATCCCGGCGCTGATGGACCGCAGCGGCGAAAAGCCGATCCGCGTCTTTGAATCCGGCGCCATCCTCACCTATCTCGCCGAAAAGTTCGGCGCCTTCCTGCCGACCGAACCGGGCGAACGCGCCGAATGCCTGTCTTGGCTGTTCTGGCAGATGGGAAGCGCACCCTATCTCGGCGGCGGCTTCGGCCATTTCTACGCCTATGCGCCGACGAAAATCGAATATGCGATCGACCGCTTCGCCATGGAGGTGAAGCGCCAGCTCGACGTGCTCGATCGCCGCCTGGCCGAAAGCGAGTATCTGGCCGGAAGCCAATATACGATCGCCGACATTGCCGTCTGGCCATGGTATGGCGGCCTGGTGAAGGGCTGGACCTACGGTGCGGCCGAATTCCTGCAGGTCGAGGACTATAAGAACGTGCGGCGCTGGGCCGACGCCGTTCATAACAGACCGGCCGTGCAGCGCGGCCGGATGGTCAACCGCCTTTCCGGCGAACCTTCGAGCCAGTTGCACGAGCGTCACGACGCCAGCGACTTCGAGACCAAAACGCAGGACAAGCTCGCGGCCGCCGAGTAAGCAAGCGGGTTCGATGACCAAGCCGAAGGCCGGTGGCCGGCCTTCGGCGACGCGGCAGCGATATCAGCGGGTCAGCCACTTCTTGGCGATGCGGCAGGCCATGGTATAGGCGGGATCGAAGACGTTTCCGACATCGTAACGCACCACCTGGCCCAGCAGATGGCTGGCTGCAGTTCTGTCCAAGCCGTAATCCGAGGCGAGCCAGTTCAGCATTTCGCTGGTCGCATGCTGAAGCGCCTGATCGAGGGGACGGGCGTTACCGATGGTAAAGATGTCTTCGGCGGTTTCTCCGCGCGGCCAGACCAGTCCGGCCTTCTTTTCCACCGTCAGCCTAACCGTGACTTCGAAAGTGGTTTCGACGCCGGTGCCGACGATCTCGCCATCGCCCTGCACGGCATGGCAGTCGCCCAGGAAGAACAGGGCGCCGGGAGCCGAGACCGGGAAGCGGACGGTGGTGCCGGGACCAAACAGGCGATAATCCATGTTGCCACCATATTCGCCGCTGGTCGCGGTCGAAATCGCCTGGCCAAGGCTCGGCGCCACGCCAAAGCAACCTATCATCGGGGCGAGAGGCAGAATGAAATTTTCGAGGCCGGCGACAGGCTCGGCTAGCCGGACCGTCAGTGCCTCGCGATCGATAGCCCAGATCGCCATATCGCGCGGCGGCAGGTCGCGAACCGTTTCGGGATCGATGACATTGGCCGCGACGATGCTACGGGTAAACCCAGTATCCCTAGTCGGCACCATGCTGATGATTTCGACCTTCAGCGCATCTCCGGGCTCGGCGCCTTCGACAAAGATCGGTCCGTTCATCGGGTTCGGACCGGACGTGCGCCTGATGCCGTCCTTGTCATAACCGATGGCATCGAGCGTCTGCGTGACGACGGTATCGCCGTCCGCGATTGTAAGCGCCGGCGGACGTGAGCCGATCACGTTATGAAAGGTCGTCGGAATGAAGCGGTGAATGGTCATGAGGATACGGCTTTCGCTCGTTAGGTGTGATGGCTGATTGAGCAGCAGAGAATGTGGAAAACTAGATCAGAGAACAGCCGGATGCCAATATCCTGCGAAGCGGCTTTGCATGAGGCCCCTTGACATATGCCACTGAGTAGCAATCTTGGAGGGAAAGGAGATCATCATGAGCGTGAAATCATCGATCTCGCTGACCGAGCAACAGGACGCGTTTGCTCGATCGCTTGTCGAGAATGGGCGGTATTCGAGCCTGAGTTCGGTTCTGCAGCAGGGCCTGGAGCTTCTCAGGCAAAAAACCGAAACCGAGGCCGCGGAGACGGAGGCCCTTCGGGAACTGATCCAGCGGCGGTTGAACGGACCGATGCTGTCGGACGATGCCATGGCGGAGGCCGTCGACGATATGATCGAGCGGAAGCGGCGAGCTCTTCGTGTGGAAACTTGAATATTCCCGCGAAGCGGAGCGGGATTTCGAACTTATATTCGACCACCTCTTTGCCGCCTACAGCGATCTCGGCGACGGCCCGGAAGAGGCCCTGGAGCGGGCGGCAGGCCGGGTTCGCGAACTGCGTTCGTCGATCCGGCGGCTCACCGAAACACCCCACATCGGAACATCGCGATCCGATATTTATCCGGGCATCCGCTTCCTGCGGCGAGACAAGGCGGCAATTTGGTTTCTGCCGGCGGTGGATCGCCGGACGATTATCGTTGCCGCCATCTTTTTCGGTGCTCAGGATCACATCCGGCACATGATGAGGCGACTGCTCGAAACTTAGGAGCAGAGAAGGCGCTCCGAAATGACGTTCAGTAGAAGCGCCGAACATAGGAGAGGCTCTCTTTCGCGAAGCCGATCGGGTCTGGGGGATTATCATGTTCGATCACCAGAGTGCGCGCGCCGTATTGGACGGCCGCCCGCCACAGCGAGGGCCACACCATTATACCGGCACCAACATTGGCCCACCCATCCTCTGCGCTCTTCTGGCTGTCGGCGGCGCGGTCTTTGATGTGCGCTGAGGTCAAAACCTTCGAAAAGCGACGCAGCCAATCGCGAGGTTCGACGCCTGCATGATGGAGCCAGGCGATGTCGGCTTGCCAGATCAATGGCGAACCGGATGCTGCATTGAATAGAACTTCAAACCCATATTGTCCGTTGACCAGAAGCTTGAAGCCTGAACTCGAGTTGTGAAAACCTAGCGCGATACCCTCACTCTGCATCGCTGCAGAGATCGCACCCAGATCGGTCCCGATTTGTGTCCAGTAGGCCATCGTTTCGACAGCGATTTCCTGGGGAATATGGACGAATAATTCGCGGATCCCGCAGCGAAGGCAATCGTCCACGATTTGAGATCGGCGCGCTTTGAGCGCTGGGAGCGATATGTGCGCGGTCGGCGCGGAAATCGAGTATTCGCGAAGGAGGTCCTCCAGACGCTCCTCTTCGTTCAAATGGTGTTCCAGTGGTTCGACCAACCGATACCCGGCAGTTACGGCAGCCTCCACCTGTCGAGCGAGGCTACCCAGATTGCGCATCGAGTACAGTTGGAGCGAGATGGACGGAAGGGTTGTGGAAGCGCGCTGTTCGTCTCTCAAAGCATTTCTCGTCTTTCCGTGCCATCGGCTTTCAGTGCGTCAGGTTCAATGAACCGTCAGATATTTTCGGGAGCGGCGTTCCCCATCGGCTCCACTCGCTTCCACGACGGCGAATAGGATGGATAGGAAAAACTCACCTGTGCGGTTCGCACCCCAGGCGCCTGGCGGTCAATCTGTAGGTCGCGCAGTCTCCACCGATTGGGAGACAGCGCCGAATGCGATAGGCCGACGAAAGCCCGGAGGTTGGTGCTGGTGCGTCAGCGTGATGACGATCTACTTTCGGTTCGAATATTTCAAGGCGAATTATCTGCACCAGCAAGTCGCCGCCACGTTGTTTGGATCGAACCACTTGGTAGGAGGCGAGCGAGAGAAGGACCGCCGAACAGGAGCCGCTGGTTTTCGAGTTCGTTGACACGGAACATCTCAATTCTTGAGTGCAGCCTGAGCGCCACGAACGAAACACCGGGCACTATTCGGCCGCGTTTTGGAGAATGTCATCTTCCGGCACTTCCGCAGGAGCGATAATTTCGAAGTCACAAGGCATGGCGTGCTGATCCGTGCCGAGGAGTGCCAATGTCCAGTAGTCAGGCTCCGCGCCGAAAACGGTGGAGACGCGAACCACGGTGATCTTCCCGTCAAAAAACTTCGGCGATTTTGCCCAGTAGAAGCAGCCCGGCAAGAAAGTAGCCGCACCCATAACGCCCACTCCCGACGATAGCAGATCGCTATAGATGATCATGATTCGCTTTTCGGTGGATCCCCTGTGTATGCTTTCGTACGGTTGCGGACCCAGTCGCTGATGCGCCACCGTCAGGGACAAGGTGAACGTCTTTGCGACTTCGATACGTTTGCGAACGCGACGCCTAAGCAGTGCCGGAAGCCGCAAGGGCTTGATGTCGGCGGCGCGACTTTGGAACAAGCGACGAGTTCCCGGCATTGATAGCAAAAACTCGCAGGTTCCGTCATGGTATCGTCGTCCGTCGAAAACACTTCCCCCAAGGCAAACGCCAGCTTTGTGAGGGCGCTAGGCCCTGGACTGGTCACAGGTGCCGCCGACGACGATCCGAGCGGCATTGCCACTTACAGTCAGGTGGGTGCTCAGTTTGGATTTACTCTCGGCTGGACCATGCTGTTCAGCTATCCGCTGATGACGGCGGTCCAGGGATTGAGCGCAGGCATCGGGGCTGTGTCAGGAAAGGGGCTCGCAAAGAACCTCAAGCTCCATTACCACCGTTCGTTCGCCTACAGCGCGATGGTCTTATTGTTCCTCGCAAACTTCATCAACATCGGCGCCGACCTTGCAGCAATGGGGGCTGCGCTCCAACTCCTGATCGGGGGTCCGGAGGTTTTCTACGCCATGCTGTTTGGCATCCTTTGCTCCACGATCCAGGTTTTCGTACCTTATCCCGCTTACGTCAATGTCCTGAAGTGGTTGACGCTCTCGCTCTTTGCCTATGTCGCCGTGGTTCTCGTGGCGGGGGTGCCGTGGGGCGAGGCGCTCGGCGGACTTGTGATGCCAAAATTCGAGTTGAGCGGCGACCAGTTCACCGCGATCGTCGCGATCCTCGGCACTACGATTAGCCCATACCTTTTCTTCTGGCAGGCCGGCGAGGAGGTCGAGGAATTGAGAAACAGGAAGCTTGCCCGGCTGCGACGGAACCCGGAAGCGGCAGGACCCGAGCTTGGCCGCATCCGAATGGATACCATGGTGGGGATGGGCTTCTCGAATATCGTCGCTCTCTGCATCATCATTGCGGCCGGCGCGACGTTGCACGCCAATGGCGACACCAACATCGAGACCTCCGCACAGGCAGCCGAGGCACTCAAACCGGTCGCAGGGGATTTCGCATTCGCGATTTTTGCGGCTGGGATCATCGGCACCGGGCTGCTCGCAGTCCCGGTTCTGGCGGGTTCGGCGGCTTACGCCGTTGCAGAATGCTTTGGTTGGCCCGAAGGCCTCGACAAGAAGGTCAACGACGCCAAAGCCTTCTACGCCACGATCGTGATCGCAACGCTTGGAAGCGTTGCGGTCACGATGGTGGGACTTGATCCGATCCGCGCCTTGTTCTGGAGCGCGGTGATCAACGGCGTCCTGGCGACGCCGATCATCATCCTTATGGTCTTGATGGCGAGAAACCCGGCCATTATGGGAGATCTCAAGGCTCCTCGTTGGATGGTTTACATCAGCGCCTTTACGGCGATGGCCATGGGTGTAAGCACTCTTGGTATGCTTTTGTTCTGAACGATCAGAGAAGCTTTTCCGATCGCAAGCCTGCAGTCGCATGCAGACATAGAACGCGCGTGAGAACCTTCACTCGCCGCTCTTCCGGTCAAGACTGTTGCCGGGCCTGCCGTATCAGAGAGGGAGCGCAAACATCCTTCGACGCGGTGGTATCGGTTTAGCCAGCTTCCCTGCAGACAGATGATTGCGGCCAGAATTGCCATCGTTCTTGGCGAGCAGCTCGATCCAGTCGGCTGCTAACGCCCCAGTGATCGAGCCAGGGTCGGGTTCCCGGCTCAGCCCGGCGTCGTGGGATCCCTGGTTTGTGGCTTCCGTAGGGACTCGACCTCTTCAGAAAGGCGATCCTTGATTTCATCGTGAGCGTTCGATGCAGCCGTGACCGCGTGTTGGTAAGCGTTTGAAGCGATAGCGGTGCCTTGATCAACAAGTTCAGAGGTCTCTGCGCTTATCGCCTCCTTAGTGGCATCCGAAGCTTCGCCAGCCAGTTCATCTTCAATTTCGGTGCTCGGAAGCGCTGCGCCGATCGCGGCTCCGACTGCAAAGGCTAACGCGCCGCCGACCAGCGGTTGATCGCGGAACTGGTGGAGGATCATTGCATTGAGCTTGTTTGTCTGCTCATGCAGGTTCGTTACAGCAGAAGAGGCCTGGTCGGCGAATGCATTGGCCGTCCCCGTTGCGCGGTCGGAAGCGCCTTGCACAGCCGTCTTTGCTTGCTCCCACTTTTCGGCGGCCCAACCGGACGCAGCGTCCAGCATTGCTCCCGTCTCATCGAAAATCTGGTCGATCCGCTTGCCGCTGGCATCGACGAAACCGCGATAGGTCTTGCCGCTTTCATCGACAAAATGACCCGCCCGGCGTCCGGTTTCGTCGGTCACGGCCTTCAGTGTCCTACCGGTGCTATCGGAAAAATGGCTGTAGCGGACGCCTTCGACAGAGGTCGGAGGCCCGAGGCGCCGCACAGGCCCCTGAACGGGATAAAGGTCATATTCCGGCTCGCTTGACGTCGTTGATCTAATCGCTGATGCAGGATTGCCTTTGGCCATCAGCCAAGCGAGACTGACGCCCATCAGCGCCACCGGAAGCGGATTTTCCTTCAGCGCTCGGCCGAGGTTCCCGACGAACTCGCTGCCCCCGCTGTTCTTGGCGTAAGCAATAACCTCGTCCACCAGTTGGCCAGGCGACATTCGCTCCTGGATCTCGTTGATCCGTTCCCCAAGACGCTGGCGATCTTGATCGATTTCTCGCTGAAGCTCTAGCGACGTTTTGTCTGAAGACGTTTCCATCAGAGTTTGTCCTTCACGATTTGCACGTCTCGACGAAGCGACGTTGTGGTGCGTGCAAGCGTCAGATTGCTGCGACGGAAGCTGGCAAGGCCTCGCCTGATCATGATCCATGCAATAAGACCAATCACCACGCTGACGATGATTGAAGCGAGCGCACTGGCCGTAGGCTCACCTAACCCTTGCGCCACGAACAGCGCGGCGACACCACTGACGACCGCGCTCAACAGCACGCCGATCGCTCCGATCGCCAGGATCGTTCCTATGAGCAGGATTTCGACGCCGCTCAAAGCAGCCGACAGCTTCTCCGATGCTTCGGTTTTGGCAAGGTCGATCTCCTTGCGCAGAAGACCAGCAACGTCATTTAGAAGGCCGCCGATCAGTTCGGCCAATGATGTGTTTTCTGATGGTTTAGCCATTTTGATCATCCTTGCTTTCCGAAGCGAACGCCTGTGCGGGTGTAGCATGCGTCCGAGCTTTGTCGGCGCGTTTTGCCGAGGCAGTCAGAAACCGGCTAGCGGTCAACCCAGCGAGAGCCGCGATTCCCAGGAATGCGATCGGTTGCCTGCGGCCGAAATCCTCAGCCAGCACAGCCATCTCGTCGAGGTTCTTGCCCTCTACCCGCCTTGCCGCACTGGCAACGCTGCGGCCGAGCTGCCGAGCGTAGCGGCCAACGTGCCGTTGGTCCGAGCGCTCCAGTTCCGCCCCGACCTTCTCGAGTGCCATTGCGACGCCGCTCATCTGGCGAGCGGCAAAGTGCGCCTGCTCGGAAACTGCTTCCTTTGCCTTTTCCAGGCCCGTTGCGGATGTCTCCTTCACCAGCTCCTTGGTCGAACGGATATCGTCGCTGATCTTGTCTTTCAGCTCAGTGGTCGGAGAGGCGCTCGCAGGCCGGCTGCGTTCTCCTTCCGGCGCGGAAAATTCGTCAGCCATTGAGGCCTCCCTGACTTGGAATGTTCGTGAGCGCCGAACCGCGATCTTCGGGCATTGTTCCAGCAGAGTGAGAAGTTCCTCAGCTTGCTTCCTCAGTGGGCGAGGAGCACCCAGCCTTCCAATGCGGCGGTTGTGACACACGAGCATGGGGGCGTCACGGCAACGGGTCCGAGCTTCTCCTGAAGCTGGCGTCGAGAACGCCAACCGCAGCCAAGCAGATTATGCCGCTACGACGACGGCCGCCATCGCGATCGCGCATGCGAGCCCGAGGAGGTTGAGACCCAGCGAAATGAATTCCGTCATCTCTTGCCGGTGATGACGGCAATGCTCGGCAGTGCCCAGCACCGCAACAGCTCCTCCCAGCATCCAGCACGTCAGCGTCATCGCGCCCAGAAGCAAAGCTAAATTCATCACATTTCTTGTCCCTTTACCTGATTCTTTGAACCATCGAACCGTCACGTCTTCGGTTTTGTTCCGGCCGTTCGCGCTTCGTTCGAAAAGGCATGTTGCG
>NZ_LOKW01000005.1 GCF_002211305.1 Rhizobium sp. R634
GCAACCAAACAAATAGCCCGCCTCGTGCGGGCTTTTTGTTTGGTAACGGGTCGAGGAGTGAACGCCTCTTCAGGGGCCCGCAAGGAGGCAAAGCCGACGAAGCGGGACAGAAAACCTCCAAATCCTGCCCCCGCAACCAATCCTTTCCCTTCCCTAATATCTCCGAAAATAAAGACAGCAGTTATCGCGGGCGTGAAAGCTTCGCTTCCACTGGCGATGGTAGCTCCTCGTCCTGCGGACCATAACCTGAAGGGTGAGCGTAGCGAACGCGGCAAAGCCTGAACCCGCAACCAAACAAATAGCCCGCCACACAGCGGGCTTTTGGCGTTATTGGATACCAACTTGCAGTCCTCCCAGCGCCTCAAGAACCCATCGTGAGCGAAGCCAGGCGGCAAGATGACCGCGGGGAAATTCGACGGCTGTTCCTGGCCTCACTGAAGACATTTTGTTTTGCCCGTGTTGCGTGTGCGATTTGCGCGGGGACGGTGGCGAGGGGCTGTCGATGAAGTTGAGGCCGTTGATATTTATCGTCGGAGCGGGGGCGGCGGCGATTGGGGGGATTGCTATTCTCGGCGGCGGCGCTGAGCCGCCGCTGCCTGCCGATGTGAAGGCAGATGCCGTTCTCATCGACAAGACGAGCCATAGCCTGACGCTGTTCAGCGGCGGACAGGCGCTGCGAACCTATGCGGTTTCGCTGGGGCGTGGCGGCCCTGAGGCGAAGACGCGGGAGGGGGACAACAGGACGCCGGAGGGCAATTACCGGATCGATGGGCGCAATCCGCGCAGCGCCTTCCACCTCTCTCTTCACATCAGCTATCCCGATGCCCGGGATGTTGCCGCTGCTGCGGCGCGGGGCGAGAAGCCCGGCAGCGACATCATGATCCACGGCATCCGCAACGGTCTTGGCTGGGTCGGCACTTTCCACCGCTGGGTGGACTGGACGGCCGGCTGCGTTGCCATCACCAATGTCGAGATGGAAGAGATCTGGCGGGTGGTGCCGGACGGTACGCCCGTTGAAATCAAGGGGTAAGCGCCGATGATAGCGGCGAGCTTGTCCGGCACGGGTTCCCACGCCTGCCGGACAGTACGCGGCCGATCTCAGTTTTTTAGGGCAAAGGCGAGAACGTAGTCTCCGACATCCTTTGAATAGGGCGCCCCGCCGACTGAAATCACGACATATTGCTTGCCTGTCTTCGGCGAGACGTAGGTCATCGGTGTCGCGCTCGAGCCGACGGGTAGGGGATATTTCCAGAGCTCCGAACCGTTCTCGGCATCATAGGCGCGGATGTAATAATCCTGGAAGCCGGCGAAGAAGACAACGCCGCCGGCGGTTGCCGATGTGCCGGCATAACTCGGCAGGCCCATCGGCATCGGCAGATTGGTCTTGATCTTGAACGGTCCGAGCTCTTCGGCGGTCCCGGCCGGAACCTGCCATGCGATCTTGTGGGTGTTGAGATCGACGGCCGTCACCGTGCCGAACGGCGGTTGCGTGCAGGGGACGCGGAGCCTCGAGGTCCACATCTCGGTTTTCATGCCATAGGGTGTGCCGCGCTGCGGGGCGGAGGGGCCGTGGGCGGTCGTGGTCAAGGCAAAGTCGACATAGTCGTTGCGCGGAACGAGCGCGAAAATGCTCGGCACGCGGATATCGTTCAGGAAGACCCGGTTGTTGGGCAGGTCGACGGAGACGCTTCCCCAGTTGAGACCGCCCAGATTTCCGGGCTGCTGGATCGTCGGTTGGATGCCGATCGGGGTGAAATCGCCGTCGTAGCGCATCTTTCGATAGGCGATGCGGCAGGCCAACTGGTCGAACATCGTCAGGCCCCAGGCCGTCTGTTCGGTCACGCGCTCCGCGCCGATCGTCGGCATGCCGACGGAATAGGGTTGGGTCGGAGACAGTTTTTCATCCGGCGCGCCTCCTTGCTGCGGCACCGGCTTCTCCTGGACCTCGGCAAGCGGGGCGCCGGTCTGGCGGTTGAGCAGAAACAGTTGCCCTCGCTTGGTGGTCTGCAAGAGGGCGGGCACCGTGCCGCCATTGCCGTCCGGCAGGTCGATCAGAGCCGGTTGGGCCGGCAGGTCATAGTCCCAGATATCGTGATGCACGGTCTGGAATTTCCACCGTTCCCGGCCCGTCGTCACATCGAGCGCAACCAGGGTCGCGTTATATTGGTCGGCGAAAGCGGGGCGATTGACGCCGTAATAATCCGGCGTGGTGTTGCCGAGCGGCGCATAGATGAGGCCGAGCTTGTCGTCGAAGGCGGCCGTGGTCCACATGTTGGGGGTGGCCCGCGTGTAGGTTTGGCCCTCGGGCGGAAGCTTGGTGATCTCAGGGTTGCCGAGATCCCACGCCCATTCGAGCTCGCCGGTGACGACGTTGAAGGCGCGGATGACGCCGGAGGGCTCGCCGACCTCCTGATTGTCGGTGACCCAGCCGCCGATGACGATCAGATCGCGGGCGATCAGCGGCGCCGATGTCTGGAAATAATAGCCTGTCTTGACCTCGCCCATGCCCTGGGAAAGCTGAACGGTGCCATTGTCACCGAAGCCCCTGCACGGCGCTCCGGTTCTGCTGTCTATCTCCAGCAGGCGGGCATCGATCGTCGTCTGCACCAGGCGCTCGTTGCAGAGACCGTCGGCCGATTGAGCCTCCGCCGGCATCTTATAGTAACCGAGGCCGCGGCAGCGCTGCCAATAGGGCGCCGCCGCCTTGGGATCGAAGGTCCAGCGTGGCCTGCCGGTATCCGCATCGAGCGCTGCAATCACGTTGGTCGGCGTGCAGGTGTAAACAGTATCGCCGATCTGCAGCGGCGTGTTCTGATCGGCGCCCTCGCTCTTTCCGGTGCGAGAGGTCCAGGCGAGATCCAGCGTGGAAACATTGGCGCGGTTGATCTGATCGAAGGGAGAGTAGCGATCTCCTGCCGTGGTGCGGCCGTAGGATGTCCAGTCAGCCGGCGCATTGTCGCCCGTGGCGGTCTTATAGGCGGGAATGTCGACCGAAGGGCGAATGACCCCATGCGGCGTGAAAGCGAGGCTGAAACCGCCGACGAACAGGATTGCTGCGACCAGTGCGCCGCCATAGGAGAGCCTGCGACTGACCGTCGGGCAAAGCGACGGGGCAAAGAGAAGCGCAAAGCCTGCCAGCGCCAGAGGGGACATCAGCCGCGCGAAGAGCGCCCAGAAATTGAAGCCGGACTCCCACAGCGCCCAGGGAACGGTGAAAATGGCGACAAGCAGGACGATCAGGCTGCCCGAAGCCTTCCGGCGCCACAGCAGCAAGGCGCCAGCCAGATAGGCAAGGCCGGCGAGTGCGTAATAGGGCGAGCCGCCGAGGCTGAGCAGCCAGATGCCGGCCCCCGCCAATCCCAATCCGATAAAGGCGAGAACACTACAGAAAAGCATGGCAAGAAATTTCATGGATCTCCTCATCCAATGTGCTGTCCGATCGCCAGTTCTCATCTCCAGCTTCGTTTCGGGAGGGCCGCTCGTCCAATTTTTAACTGATGTACCTCTGGTCACTGACACGTGCCGCCGAGCCGGCAATGATGCCGCAGTCGTTCTGCGGCAGCAGCCTGCCAATCCAATTGCGTCGATACTTCTGAAAGGGGCACAGATGTTTCTCGGGGAAAAGCTTGATCTGGCGAACGGGCGTCCGACAGGATTCGACTACATGCGATTACTGTTAGCTTTTTCAGTGCTTTGGATACATACGGCGCGCGTCACATATGGCGATGACCTGTTTCTCTGGGAGTCGCCCTTCAGACCCTTCATCAAATCAGTGCTGCCCATGTTCTTTGTCCTGAGCGGGTTCCTGGTGGCTGGCAGTCTTGAACGATCGAAGACATTGATTTCCTTCCTGGGCAACCGGTTTATCCGGATCTATCCGGCTCTTACGGTAGAGGTATTGCTGGCTGCCTTTATACTCGGAGCGATCTATACAGAGTATGACCTGAGTGACTACTTCACCGATCCGCAGTTCTTTACCTATCTGATGAATGTCACTGGCCATATTCACTTCAATCTTCCGGGCGTGTTCCTCGACAATCCCGACGCCGCGATGGTGAACGGACAGCTCTGGACGGTGCCTTTCGAGCTCGAATGCTACATCGTGATCGCCGCGCTCTTCCTGCTCGGCGTCGTCAGGCGGCGCGTGATTGCCCTCATCGTAACGCCGGCGCTGATCATAGCCTTCGCTCTCGCCCGCTACTGGAAGCACGGCAGCGGCTGGGCCGATATGCCCACCACTGCATCGGGCAATCTCCTCATTTGCGCTTTTCTCGTCGGGGTGACCTTTTATCTCTACAGGGATAGGGTTCTCTGGGATGTCAGGATATTCCTGGCCTCTGTGGCACTCATCCTCGGCGCTTACTGGTTCACATCCCTAGGGGATTTCGTTGCCATTCCCGCCATGGGATATGTCACGGTCTTCCTCGGCCTGACATCGCCCGCCAAACTCGGCATCCTGCGCGGGGCCGATTATTCCTACGGCGTCTTCCTCTATGGCTATCCGATCCAGCAGGCCTTCGTGGCACTCGGGCCTTGGGCGCATAATTGGTGGCTGAACGGCATCGTCTGCAGCGTCATTGCCACCGGCTTTGCCGCCGTTTCGTGGAGATACATCGAAAAGCCGGCATTGAAATTGCGCAAACAGGTGACCTGGCTCGAAAACCTTCGGCTGCAATACGGCACGAAACGGGAATTGGCCGGCGCGATCTCGAAATAGGTTCCCCGGTACCGCCGCCAACTTCATCGCAATTGTCAGAGATCAGCAGGGCTCGCCATCACGGCGAGCCCTGTTTCGTTGCGCTTGGATGATTGCACAGATGAGGTTCTCTCAGCAGGCAGATCTGCCGGTTGGGAATGCTGAGGACGTCTTCTCGGGATGAATAGTCGACTATCTCAAAGGTGGTTTGATCGACCTGTTCATTCGGCTTAGCAATATTTTAACAATAACCGATAAAATACTTTGATCGAACTTCGTTTCGACTTTGGCTTTTTGTCGTGCCGTTGAGGGCTGGCGGAAGCTTGAAGGAGGCGTGAAGAGAGGGGTAACAATGCTGAAGAGCGCGCTTATCGTGGTCGCCGTCTCCATTGCCGCCGGAGCGACCATTCGCGCCTGGGCTTTCGCAATTTTTGCATTTTTTCTAATGGCTGCCTTCGGCGTCGTGATCCTGCTGAAGGGCTCTTCGCTGACGGAAGGGATCGTTTCCTCCCTCAAGCTGCTTGTGCTGATGGAGATCTGCTATCTCGCGGGCCTCTTCGCCTTCTCCCTTTGGGGGCATAGTCAAAGGCGCCGGAAAAAGAACGCCATTGCCGACCGTTCGCATGCGACAGGCAAACGTCCGCACGGGTAGGGCCATCTCACCTATACGATAAGCGAGCTGGTCTTGCGGGACATTTTTTCAGGAGTCCAGCCTCGGCAATAGAGCGTGCCGGGAGATGAGGGCGGAAAGGGTCTTTCCCAGGATCACGAAATCCCAGGCGAGCGTCCAGTTGGACAGGTATTCGATATCGAGGGAAAGCCCGTTCTGGTAGCTGGGTTCGCCGCGCCCGCCGGTCTGCCAATGGCCGGTCAGGCCAGGACGGAGCGACATATAGGCATAGGCATGTTCGCCATACCGTAGCAGTTCTTCCCCAGTGACGGCGCGGGGGCCGACCAGGCTCATTCGACCCAGCAACACATTGATCAATTGCGGAAGCTTATCGAGGCTCGATCTCCTCAGGATATCGCCGACGATGGTGACATGCGGGTTTGGCGTCGCGTCGGCTCTTGTCGTGCGAAACTTGAGGCAACAGAACTCTCTTCCCTTATAACCAACCCGAAGATGGCGATTGAAAACAGGCCCGCCGTCACTTAGCGTGACGATAATTGCCGCCAACAGAAACAACGGCGCCAGAAGTAACAAGAGGCTAGCCGCAACGACGATGTCCAATGCGCGCTTCAGAATTCTGCTGATCGTATGGGATTGTGACGAGTTGGGGGCCTTGGCAAAGTCCCGCCAAGGTTCGCTGGCATCGATCCCCTGATTTTTTCCCGCCATCCGTGTCTCCGTTACATATTCGCAGAAAGCACAGCCAAAGCTTGTTTTAATGCAGATATCATGTCTGTGACCATGGTCATATCCTATGGTAAATTCTTCGCTCATAAAAGTAATCAATTGGATATTTAAAGTATTGCCTATGGCATGCGAAGCGACTTGCGGATATTCCTGGGTGCTTTTCGTTTGTTAAGGTTACTTAGAGGACATTGTTGGATCGAATGTTATCGCTAGCTGGTCGATAGGAATTGTATAAATTGTCGCGCCGCCTTCTACGGTTTTCCTGTAGATAGAATTCGATTCGGTTATTATTATATATAAATATGAGCAATCGTCATTTTTATGTATAGTTTCAGCACGGGAACTTTATCTTATTATTGTTTGACTTTGCAATCTAACCGATTAGGAATGTCGCTGCTGAAAATAAATTAAGTAGTCTGCGTGAGGTTGCGCGTATGGACGGGGTAATTAATATCAGAGCAGACAGGACTGGCGGGAGCGCGGCGCGTATAGGCGAAGCGGTTACTTCAGGAGCTGGACGTATCGAATACGGCGGCAGGGCCGATCTGGATCACGAATTCCCGTTTTGCCGGACAAGTGTTCGGAAGTTTCGCCGAGGCGAAGTTATTGCCGGCGCCGGCGTCCTCATCGATATGTTCGCCCGCGTCCAGCGCGGAATGGTGAGTGCAAGCACGCCGCTTCCCGATGGGCGCGAGTTCATCGTCGAGATCATTCCGAAGGGCGGGTTGATCGGCGAACTGGAAGTGTTGCGCAAACAGTCGCTCAGCCTCGAATATAGAGCCTCTTCGGATTGCGAGCTGCATTTCTTCGACGGCCGCCTGCTCAGGGAATTGTGTGCCAACGACCAGCAATTTCAGGTGAAGATCCTGTCGAAGGCGCTGGCTCGAGCTTCCGAACTCGAACTGCGTCTCATTTCCAACGCCGGCTCCAGCCTGAAGCAGAGACTG
The DNA here is from genome assembly GCF_002211305.1 of Rhizobium sp. R634. GTDB lineage: Bacteria > Pseudomonadota > Alphaproteobacteria > Rhizobiales > Rhizobiaceae > Rhizobium. Next base: position 7,001 of record NZ_LOKW01000005.1, read on the forward strand.
GCCCGGACGCTGCTGCGTCTTTCCGCCGTTTACAAAACGGAGGCGGGCAATAGCGGCGACGAGCTCTTGATTTCCCAAAATGATCTCGCCGCGACGCTGCCGGCGTCGCGTGAAAAGGTCAATCAGTGCCTGAGGCGCTTGCGCGAGAGCAAGGTGCTCGACGGGACGCAGGGTAAAATCCGAATTCTCAATCGCAAGGTGCTGGAAGCCTATGCCGAGGGTGCGGCTGCCTGAGGCGTTATTGCAGAATGAAGTAGCCGAAAAACCCTATACACCCGCCGTCCGGCGGGTTTCTTATGGAATGGATTGGAAACTTGCGTTGAAGAATTGCTTCAGACTTCGCTCTCCGAAGCATTCCTCCAGTATTTCCAGCCTTCGCCCTGGATCAATCCGTGATCGGACAGATCCTTCCAGCTTCTGTAGGTGCCGGTGTCGTCATACACGAAGTGATCCATCTCCTTGGCCGAGGAATAGACCGTATATTCTTCCGTATGCTGCGACCGGTGCGCGGCATCGGCGACCTTGTGCACGAAGGTCGACAGGAATTTGAAATGCAGGAGCGCGCCCGATACACCGGGCGCGCCGCGCATATCGCCCAGATTGAGGGCAAGCGGCCAGACCTGGTGCGACGACTTCAGAAACAGGCGTTCGCCATCCACATAGACCAACGGGATCTTGTTGAGGGCGGGGCCGTCCCAGATCCTGTCCTGGAAGTAGACGCGCCCGCGAACGCCGCCCTTGATCCATATCGTCCAGTTGCTCTCGTCGAAATGCGCGACATAGCCGGACCGGTCGAAAAGATTGCAGATCTCGAGCGGGTTCCGGCCGGGCTCGCATATGTTTTCGAGGACCGGATGGGGGCTGTACATGTCGATCATGACGGAACGGAGGGAATGGCCGCCCATGGAATCGATGTAAGTGGTCAATTGGTCGATCGGCCGGGTATCGCAATGCGGATAGACCAGAAACTCATCCGCATCGACATAGAGGACCCACTTGTCCCGGCAGTGGCGGTTGATGACTTCGTTGATCCAGTCGTTCCCGAATCTGGCCGCCTTGTAGGAGCCGTGGGCGGAAAGAAGAGAGACATCCTCGAAGCCGGAGAGCAACTCGATCGTGCCGTCGGTCGAGCCGTTGTCGATGCATATGAAGTGCTCGAAGCCGAGATCGCGGTAATATTGCAGGAAGAACGCCAGCCGGTGTCCCTCGTCGCGGATGACGCATATGACGACGTGGCGCGCCTGCTTGAGCCCGTTGCGCAGCAGGTCGTAGCGAAGCTGCCGGGCCTTAAGCGACCGGCGCAAGCGGGCTTTTACATAATGGGAGATGCTGGCGACGGAAGCCCTATAACCCATGGTCTCCCCCGAACATGCACGCCGCAAGGGCGCATTCTCCCTTTTTGCTCCCGGATGACGATCTGGGTTTATGCCCGTATCCACGCGGGAGGCGGCGATCCCGCGTTCCGCCCGATTAGGTCCGCTGACATCGCCAGGAGATTCGCCCTCCGTTGGATCGATCCGCTTCATCATACGATGTAATCACCGACCAGCAGGGTCTGGACGCGCGGATTGGGCTGCTCCCTTTGAACGGCGTGCTTCATGCGCGCCCGCATCGAGCGATATTTATAGAGTATTTTTCGGTCGAAACTTATTCCGCGGTAGAGGGCGTTGTAGATCGGGTGGGCTTTGCGCAGATCGACATAGACTTGGCTCTCCGTGTCGCTCCACGGGAAGAAGGTTCCATGCCATGGCTTCGGATGCGCCATGTAGTGGACGATCGACAAGGACGACATGTCCACCAGGTGGAGGAACTGCTTGGGAAAGTTCCAGCGGTTCGAGATCAGGATGAGCGCGGACCCGCAAACATAGTTCAATGCTCCCTGATCATGTTTGCCGTCGCAGGCTTCCGGATTTTTGGCAAAAAGCTCGAGCGCCTCCTGCCCGATCCAGCCGTTGCGATGGAATTTCAGGACACCGGCATTGAAATAATGGCTGTCCTTTCCCGTGGCGAGGAAATCATGGATGGCCGTATAATCGCGTGCGGCGAAAAACCGGCCTTCGGGCACGGCGGCGCTTTCGAATTCACCGAGATCGCTGACGATCTGGGTGTCGCCGTCGAGGTAGATGATCTGGGTATAGTGGGCCGGCAGCACCTCGCAGAGGACCAGCTTCGCCATCGTGCTGACACTGATGCGCCCCTGGAAATGCGCGCCGTCGAGCTTGCCGAGCGAAGCCTGCAGCGCTTCGGTGGCATCGATCAGTTCCACCCCGCTTGCCGCGAGCAGGCTCTTCAATTCGTCGAAATTCTCAAGGTATTCCGACATGAGAACGCAGACATCGCTCGCAAGGCTCGCAAATTTGCGGGCCTGAAGCGCCGACAGAATGGTCGGAAACGAATATTCGACGTCCGTGACGTAGACGATGCATTGGTTGTTCATGGCCTCACCCTTTCGATCGTCCGCAACCGCGAAGTCGAGGGAACAGTTGTTGATTGAGCCGATGGGGCTGTCGTAGGAAAGCCTGGTGCGGTATATACTGCCGCAATGCGGCCTGCGCGTCGGCCAACCCACGTCCGGCTGCTAATGGTTGTTTCATTGTTGAGATGGTCACCATGCAGAATGGCCTGCCTGCGATGAGGCTGTGTTTCGACATCTGGTCCCCTGGTGCGGCGATCCGGACCGGGATGCAGAGAGAAGGGATTTCGCGATGCTGATCACTGCGCTCATTGCCGCCGTGGTTTCGATAGTTGCCGGCGCTTCCATCCGCGCCTGGGCCTTCGTGATCTTTGCATTCATTGTGGCAATCGGCGTCGGCAGCGTGGTTTTCGCGGACGAGGCTTCCGTGCTTGCGGCACTGGGCTCCGCCATTGCGATCCTCGTGCTCATGGAAATCGGCTATCTCTCCGGCGTGTTTCTCTCGGGGCTCGTGCGCAGAAACGCCAGACTGCGCGAAAACAATTCCGTCGCAGACAGTGTTTCTGCCGCCAGCGAACGCCAGCAAGGCTGACGTCGGGACATCCTGCAACGTGCCGGGCTGCCTTTCAGGGACATCACGAAGGTTCTCAGCGGTTCTCATCGGGCTGAACCCATCGGCGCTCTCATAAGAGATGCCGATGCCTCCAGAGAGCGGCGGTTCGCGGCCGAGCGGGCCGTCCGATGCCGCGGGATGTAAGGTTTAGCCAGGCAGCCTGCGGCAAGCCCCGCAGTGGTGCTGAACAGCAGGCCGAGATCCGTGCCGCTGCCCGATATGGCCGCAGAGCCGATCTGCGCGATGGATGCCATGACCGCGGCGTTTCCGATCGCATGCGTCTCCCGATCGCCGAACTTGTATCGGCCGGACGCTCTTGCCAGACTGTAGACGAAGGCGACGAACAGGAGCGTGCCGGTCAAGCCGACATTGGACAGCAATGCTGCAATGAAGCTGGAGGCGCGGACGGTGCCGAGACCGGCGCCGAAAGTGGCGGTGTCGACGAATGCGATTAGCGCCAGCGTGTTCCAGGCGGTGCGTTCTTCGCCGGATTGCGATTGAAGCTTGTCCGATACGGTCGTGGCGAGGAGACCTGAAATGGCATCCCAGGCATCGGGGACGAGGCTGAGCGCGATGATGGCGCAGGGGATGAAGAACAGCGTGATCGCCAGGAAGGTGAGGTGCGGCGTCGCGGCCGGCCCTCCGATCAGCCGTTTCAGGCAGAACAGCATGAACATGCAGACGACGAAGGCGCCAGCGACATAGGCGGTTGTCGAGGTGCAAAGGACGATCGTCGGGACGATGAGGAGAGCTGCGAGCCCTGCCATGCGGCTTTCCACGCGTTCCAGCCAAAGCATGAGCGTGAAGGCGAAATAGGCCAGCGCGACGGCGCCGTAGATGCTCGCTTCGGGAAACGGGCCGACGATCCGCTTAAAGCCGTGGATCGCCTCGGCCGTGTGCATCGTGTAATTCGCGTTTCTGATGATGTCGAGCAGTTGGGACTGGCCGATCTGGAATGTTGCGATGTCGATCAGCGCGAAGGCGAAACATACGAGCGACGCGACGATCAGCTGTTGGGCGATGAAACGAGCGTATCCGAGCCGCGCAAACCCGGCGACGACGGCAAAGCAGGCGAGGTCGCCAAGGAGATAGACGGATTGGCTGAGATTGGACGAGCCAGGAGCCAGGGGCGCGGCCACCGTCGACATCATGCCCGAGGCGTCTCTGGCGGAGGAGTAGACGAGGGTCGCACCGGCAAAGATACGCGGCAGGAAGAAGGACGACACCACCGAGAACAGGATGTAGCAGGCGAACCAGAAGCCCGGTCCCGGATAGGCCAAAGTGGAAAGCGTCGCCTGCGTCTGAACCGGGCGCAGCAGGGCCGTCATGACGAGAAAGAGCACCAGAAGATGGCTCGGCTGAATGCTGCTGCCGCCAAGCGCGGGCAGTTGCAAAGCCGCTGCAGCTCCGAGCAGGCTCGATAGGCAAAGGGCCGTGATGGCAAAACGTGCGCCATGGAGCATGCTGAGCATGCCAAGCAGCAGAACGAGGAAGCCGATCGGTTCTATCGACATGCTTCAGATCCCGCGAGGCGAACGCCGCCAGTTGTCGTCGATCACCACCGCCGCCTCCTAATTGGATCCCGTCTGGGATATCCAGCCGGAAGCCGCCCGATTGTCGCCGGCCACATCGGACAGCGGCGCTGCCGAGCTCTGTTTTTGCGGCGCGTTCTCAGGCTGGGAAGGCGTTGTCGGAAGGCTCGTGTCCAGGCCGACCTCGACGAGATCATGCGGCAGCAATGCGGTTTGCGCATCCGCCACAATGTCGCGATAGGTGCCGTCGTCATTGCGGCGCACGATCTTGTAATTCTTCTGCGCTCTGCCGAGACCCGGCGTCTCCGCGTGGATCTGGGCGAGTTGAGCGTTATAGCCTGCCTGCTCGCCGAGAAGCTGGGCGACCTGGATATCGATCGCCGCTCTGCCGATTGCGAGGTTGACCTGGTTCAGAAGCTCCTGGTTTTCGCTGTTCTGCCGGTTGACGATATTGATCTTGGAGCGATCGGCCTCGCTCTGGCCTTGGCGGGCCGTAGTGAGGGCAACTTCGAGATCGATCAGGGTGCCCTGCGCATCCGCGACCCAGCGGTCGACCGAAACCTGGCGGGAGTTGCTGACCAGACCCTTGCTCACCAGGCTGTTGACGTTGTTCAATTCCTTCTGGGCCAGATCGATCTGCCGCTTCTGCGAACTGATCTTGGCCTCCAGCGATTCGACCTGCTGCCCATAGAGCTGGGTGAGGTTATTCGCCGCTTCGATCTGGCTGTCGATATCGACGCGCCGCAGCCGCATCAGGTTCAGTTCCTGCGCCTTCAGCTTGTCCACATCGGGAGTGCCGGCGAGTTCGGCGGGGATCTCGAAGCTCTGCTCGCCTGTGATTTCGGCGCGCAGGCGCGCTTGGCGCATCAGCAGATCGCGCCGGTTCAGCACGGCGGTCCGGTAGGCGCCGGCCGCCTGGATCCGGTCGCGCTCGAAGTAGGTATTGTCCTCGCGCTCCCTGAGGAAGCCGCCGGCGATGCTGACGGCCTTCATCACGGTCATGTTCGGTTCAAAAGGATAGCGGCCGGGGTTCTGAACGGTTCCGCTGACGAAGATCGGCGCGTGTTCGGAGATCTCAACGGCTATGTAGGGCTTGCCGGGAATTGCCGCCTTCGCGGCGAGCGCGCTGGCGATCGCATCCGCGAGTTCTTCGGTGGTCTTTCCGGTGGCCTGCACATGGCCTGCGATCGGGATCGACACGTTGCCGGCATCATCGATGGTGTAGACGCCGTCGAGCGATTCCCAGCTGGCGTAGCGGGAATCCGACGACCGCCATTCGACGACGCGCAATCTGACCTTGTCTTCCGGAACGAGCGATAATCCTTGCGCATGGACGACATTCCAGCCGGTCAGGCAGGAGAATGCCAGCACCGCAAGCAAGGCGGAGATCAAGCGATCGGACAAGGATATGCGTGACATCAGTCTATCTCCGTTTCGTTGCGATCGACGGCGAAGGCATCTCGCGCGGCGAGGGATTGCCGAATTCGAGAATGCGGGACGGAGAGACGCGGCCGAAGAGAAGATCGGACAGCGCCAGCAAATTGCCATTCAAACGTCCCCACCGATCGATCAGGCGGTCCTTGAACAGGGCGCCCGACGTATTCGCCAGGATATTGCGGCCGATCTGCGCGAGGGCACGGCCTTTCGACATGGTGCCCTTGCGGATCAGGTAGACGGGGTTGGCGACCTGCGAATAGCCAAGCCTTCGGCCGGGCTGCCGCCCCGATCTGACGCCGAGATGCACGCCCCTGGCGCCTTCGACGCGCACAGACCTGCCGTAGCGGGCGATGGACCGGCTGAAATCGACATCCTCGAGCCATCCGTAAAGCGGCAGTTGTTCGTCGAAGGTCAGAGCGTTCTCCAGAACGGGCGCAAGGCGGACCGCCATGTTGCATCCATAGGCGTTGTAGACATCTGTGACCTGCTCGGCCCCTTCGCCGGCCGTTTCGATGACCTGCAGCGCTTGCGCCATAGCGAGCCCGCCATCGAGGACGCCATCGGCCAGCACCTCGCCGGTGGCGATCGCGACGTCGGGTCTGGCTGCAAAGACGGCCGCCATGCGCGACAGGAAGCTTGCGGAAGGAATAAAGTCGTCGTCGAGGAAGATCAGGACGTCGGTATCGGCTGCGGCGGCCTCAATGATCCTGTTGCGCTGGCAGGTCAGGCCGCGGCTGCCGACGATGACTTCCACATCGCGGCGGCCGGCGAGGCCGGAAGCATCCTCAACGGCGGGCACGCAGATGATGAGCCGTTCCGCCCGGTGGGGCAGGCCTGTGAGATAGTCGACGGTGTCGCGCAGGATCGAGGGGCGGCCCGCCGAGGCGATCCCCAAGGCGATTCGCAATGGGTGTCCTGCTCGTTCCGCCGCGGCTTCCGCGCCGCAGGGCCATGGCGCTGGTCCGATCTGCCGGGTTGCTCCTGCCGAAGGCGAGATCATGACTCTATTCTCTTCGGTGCATTGTTGATGATCGCGCCGAGGATCTCCGCGCCGACATTGCGCAGGGTGTCGATGACGCGCACGGTGTCATCGATCGAGGTGCGCCCATGCGAGGTGACCACGAGGATGCCATCCAGTTCCGGCGCGATCGCATTCGCATCGGGCGAAGCGGAGAAGGCGGAAATATCGACGAATATGGCGTCGAACTCCTTTTTTAGGTCGGCGAAGCTCAGCTGCGTGCGGCGGGAGCTCAGGCGAATGGCCGGCGTCACCGCTTCCACCTTGCCGAGCGGCAGGAATTTCAGCGTCGGGGTGAGGGGCAAGGCCGCCGTCTGGATCAGTTCGCCATTGTCGAGCACATCGACGAGGCCTGTTGAGCTGTCGGGCGCGATCGACTTGCTGAGCGAGGATTTGTCCGCGGCTGCATCGATCAGCAGCGTATGTGCCCCCGATATCGACGACAGGACCGCCAGTTCGCAGGCAATGGTCGAGGCGCCGCTGCCAGGGTCGACGGCAACGATACCGATGACGACGCGGCGCTTGCGCCGGAGACCGATGACGGTTGCGCTCAATTCCGCCATGCCTGGAATGACGGGATAGGCGGCCGTGGTGCTGCTGTCCGTGCCGGCGGCGCGGAAAGGTGCCGGATGGCCGTTCCGGCTCTTCGTCGATCTCGCCAGCAAGGTGACTGAGGACAGGCCGCCGGCGTCGGCGATCTGGTGGGGGCGGACGATCCGGCGGTCGCTGGCGTGCCTGATCATGGCGAGCGCGAGGCCGGCGCCGAGGCCGACTGCGCCGGCAAAGGTCATGATGAGCGTGCTGCGCGGCCGCGCCTTCGACAGCGGCAGCGTGGCCCGCGAGACGATCGTGGCGTCGGACACTGGGTAGGTGATCCGCTGCTTGGCCTCGGTCAGCTGGGTCAGCGTGCTTTCATAAAGGGTGCGGCGGGCATCCGTCGCGCTCTGCAGCTCGGCAAGCTTGAACTGGTCGCGCGGATTGCTGTTGAAGGTGTTCAGGGCATTGGAGGCATCGGCCAGTCCGCGCTGCTGCTCCCGCAGGAATTTTTCCAGCCAGTCGCTATATTGGCGGGAGGCATCGGCCTTCATCGCGATGTTCTTCTGGATATACTGCCTGGCGAGCGTATCGGCGATGGCGACCGCCTTCTGGGGCCTCGATGCCGCAGCCGATATCTCGATGACCGTCGAATTGCCGATCCGGCGTATGTCCATCATGCTGAGCAGCGTGGCGACCGTCACGTCGTGGAGACGTTCCTCCTCGGTCTGTGGTCTGGCTTGCGTTTCGCTCAGGTCCTCTGCCGTATACGTTTGCGCAGAAATACCCAGGAGCCAGTCCTTTGCCCTACCCAGCAGCGAGGGCTTCCAATCGACAAAGTCGGGATCGCTATCGAGATTCAGCGCCCTTACCGTGCCGGAGATGACATCGGTTGAGCCGGCGATTTCCAGCTGTCCTTCGATGAAAGCGTCCTCCGCGATGGCTCTTTGAGCTTCAGTGCCGCTCACCTGGGGAAAGATCACCAGCTGGGTGCTGGCAACGAAAGTGGGTTTGGCCGTCAGCAGGTAGCTGGCGGCGATCATCAGGAAGACGACCGCCGTCACCGCGATCCACGGCCAACGCATCTTCAGGAAGAAGAGCATGTCGCGCAGGGTCAGCGGCGCATTGCCGCCAGTGGCTGCGGCCGCAGGCAGGGAGATCGGAGAAACACCGCTGAAGATCGTGCTTGAGGTCATGTCGTCCTAGTCCAAAATGGCGAGATTACAGAGGTACGCGGTACTGGCTGCTTGGAAGGGACGAGGGGAGTAGCATCTTCCGATTTCGGGCATGATCGGCGCTCTCCCTCGGAATGCTCAGTACGAGCCGCGCTGCGAGAACAGAGCGGGGATGGTCTTGGCGATGATGACGAAGTCCCGGACGAGCGACCAGTTGTTGATATAGTGGACGTCGAGGGAGATCCGGTGCTCGTAGCTGACATCGTTGCGCCCGCTGGTCTGCCACTGGCCGGTCAGGCCCGGGCGGACGGCCATATAGGCCCACATATGCTCGCCATAGCGCGGCAATTCCTCGGCGGTGACCGGCCTTGGCCCGACGAGGCTCATCTCGCCGCGCACGATATTGATGAGCTGGGGAAGCTCGTCGATGCTCGATCGCCTGAGGATATCGCCGACGACGGTGATCCTCGGATCGTCCTTCAGCTTGCGTGTCGTTTCCCATTCGATGCGGGCAGTCGGGTTGTTTTGCAGCAGTTCGGCAAGCTGAGCACTGGCATCGGTCTTCATCGTGCGAAACTTCAGGCATCCGAAGGCTGCTCCGCCGGCGCCGATGCGCGTGTGGGAATAGAAGACGGGACCGCGATCGCTGAGCTTCACGATCACTGCGATGATCAACAGAAGCGGGGACAGCAGGACGAGAGCGGTAACCGCGATGAGAAGATCTATCGCGCGCTTCGATGATTTGCCGGCTGCACGAGGCCGGGACGCATGAAGACCGCCGCCGTTCGCGGGGCCTTCGACGCGCGACCATGCCTCGACGCTATGTGCTTCCCATGTCATCGGCCGCCTCCAAAACATCGGTCAAGAACCGTGCAAACTTTGCTGCGCCGCACTCTGGTTGTCTGTTACCAAGGTCATAATCCTTAACAATTTGTTTATGCTACTAACCGGCTCAAGATAATTTCGACTGTCCCACCGTAAGCCTTTTTCTCGTTTCGCCAGTGATATGTCTTGGTTTTGGCGGAAAATATGTGACACTAATTTATAAAGTTGGCATTGTCATTTAAGTTATTGCTTATTTTTAGTTCATAAAGCCGTTTTATTGAGCATATGTATTTTGTGTTTTGAAGGCATTCCAATTTTTTAAGATGTTATTCTACCGCATTTAATTTTTAACCAGATACAGAATTGAATTTTACGTTATGTCGCGTTTGTTTTATTTGACTTCGATATTAACGCAATATAAATGATGCAGTGCAGCATTACCTATCGTTATCCGAGTATTGGGAGTTTGCGCATGGACCGGGCGACGCATCTATCGGATCGCAGGATCGGTATCGCCAAGGCCGCGATCGCGACCGGAGGGGGCATTCATCTCAACAGCCGCATTGTCCTCGACGATGAATTTCTTTCCCGCCGCTCGAGCGTGCGACGTTTTCGCCGCGGCGAAATCATCGCCGGGGCGGGCGTACTCGTCGATACCTTCGCGCGGGTGCATTCTGGGCTGGTGAGCGCCAGCACGATGCTTCCCGACGGCCGGGAGTTCATCGTCGAGATCATTCCGAAAACCGGTCTCATCGGTGAGCTCGAGGTGCTGCGTAGGCAGGCCTTGACGCTGGAATACCGGGCCGGCTCCAATTGCGAGTTGCATTTCTTCGAAGGCCGGCTGCTGCGCGACATGTATGCCAGCGACCCCTGCTTTCGCGAAAAGGTCTTCTCCAGGGCGCTGGCACGGATCTCGGAGCTCGAGCAACGGATCATTTCAAATGCCGCCTCGACGCTGCAGTCGAGGCTGGCCAGCACGCTGCTGCGGCTCTCCGCGGTCTATGGGAAAGATGCGGCAAACAGCGGCGACGAACTGATCATTTCGCAGAACGACCTGGCCGCGACGCTGCCGGCGTCCCGCGAGAAGGTCAACCAGTGCCTGCGGCGCCTGCGGGAAAGCAAGATCATCGACGGAGGGCAGGGCAGGATCCGCATCCTTAACCGCAGGGCTCTGGAAGCCTGTGCCAATGGCGCGATGTCGGTGAAGTGATGCGTCCATCGCTTCCTGAGGCCCTGAAACTCGCCGCAAATGTCAACCGTTTCCCCCGCCCCGGCAGGGCAAGGATCGATCGCGTGGTCGTCATCGACGATTACTCGACGGCCAGGGGCGGCGCGACGGCGCTGGCGGTATTGTCGGCGAAGCTCTTTCGCGGCCTCGATATTCCGGTGACCTATATTTGCGGCGATGACGCCGCCAATGCGGAACTCGCCGCGCTCGGAGTTTCGATGGTCGGCCTCAACAGCCGTGACCTGCTCAGCGCCGATCGCGCGAAAGCCTTCGTGACCGGCATCCATAACAGCGCCGCCGTGCGCATGGTGGCGGAATGGATCGCGGCAAACGACACCGCGCATACCGTCTACCACGTCCATGGCTGGCATCAGATCCTGTCTCCCGCGCTCTTCAAGGCGCTGGCGCCGGTCGCCCAACGGTGTGTCGTTCATGCGCATGATTTCTTCACCGGCTGTCCGAACGGCGCCTTCTTCGACTATCAGTCTCAGCAGACCTGCGTTAAACGCCCGCTCGGCGCCGGCTGCCTTGCGACGGCCTGCGACAAGCGGAGCTATTCGCACAAATTATGGCGGGTCGCCCGCGGCTCCAACATCCTCCGGCTGCTGAGGGATCGGGCCGAGTTCGGCCGGATCATCCTGCTACACGAGAAGATGGCGAGCTTCCTCGTCGGCGCAGGCTACCGGCCGGAACGGCTGACGACGATCCGCAATCCCGTCGCGCCTTTGTCGATCAAGCGCATCGAGGCTGAGGCGAACAACGAGTTCGTCTTCATCGGCCGGCTGGACGAGGAGAAAGGCGTGGAAGACGCCGTTGCCGCCACGCGCCGGGCCGGAGTCAGGCTCTGCGTGATCGGCGACGGGCCGCTGATGCCGCAGGTGGCGGCCTCCGGAGATCACGTCCGGGCGCTCGGCTGGCAGTCGCATGCCGAGATCGGCCCGATCATCCGCAAGGCGCGCGCATTGCTGATGCCGTCTCGCTATCCCGAGCCCTTCGGTCTCGTCGCGATCGAAGCGGCCCGGAGCGGTCTGCCCGTCATCATGTCGGGCAGCGCCTTTCTGGCCGAGGAAATGGAGCGGGCCGGCATGGCGCTCGCCTGCGATACGGCCGATGAAAGCGCCTTTGCCGATACGCTGACGCGATTCAGCCAGATGCCGAAGCATGAGGTCCGCGCCATGAGCGAGCGGGCTTTCCTGATGTCGCCCGATCTCGCCTCGACACATGAAGAATGGCGCGACGCGCTTCTTGCCGAATATCACAGCCTGCTTTCGACGAATGCGGTTCGCGAGCCGACAAACGGTGCGGCGATACAAGGAGTATTCAGTTGACCCTTAAAGCAACAACCTCCCTTCCCGATGCGAGAGCGTTTCTCACCGATGCGCCCGTCATGGCGAAACGGCGTGTCGCGGAGGCCGGAAGCGCGAGCGATGGCAAGCAGCTTCGCGTTGCCATCGTGCATTACTGGCTGGTTTCAATGCGCGGCGGCGAGAAGGTTGTCGAAGAGCTGTGCCGCATGTTTCCGCAAGCCGATATTTTCACGCTCGTCTGCAACCGGGACCGCATCAGCGATTTCCTGAAGACGCGCAACATCCGCACGTCCTTTCTGCAGAAGATCCCCGGCGCCCAGCGGCATTACACCAAGATGCTGCCGCTGATGCCTTTTGCGCTCGAGCAGTTCGATCTGCAGGACTACGATCTCGTGCTGTCGAGCGAATCCGGTCCGGCCAAAGGCATCATCACGCGCGCCGACGCGCTGCATGTCTGCTACTGCCATTCGCCGATGCGCTACATCTGGGATCAGTTCCATGTCTATCGCCATGGCCTTCCCTGGGTCGGCCGCGCCCTGATGTCGGTCACCGCGCCGATGCTGCGCGCCTGGGATGTGACGACTGCCTTGCGGGTCGATACGTTCGTCGCCAATTCCGACTATGTCGCAAGCCGCATCCGGCGTTTCTACGACCGGGATTCCGTCGTCATCCATCCGCCCGTTGCGACCGACGATTTTGCGGTGGGGAAAGGCAAAGGCGAATTCTATCTCTATGCCGGGCAGCTGACGACCTATAAGCGGCCGGATATCGCCGTGCGCGCCTGCACCGAAGTCGGTCGCAAGCTGGTGGTGATCGGCGAGGGAGAGCAGCTGGCTTATCTGAAGTCGATTGCCGGACCGACCGTCGAGTTTCTCGGCCACCAGCCCTTCAACGTGCTGCGCGATCACCTGTCGCGATGCCGCGCCCTCCTGTTTCCAGGCACCGAGGATTTCGGCATCCTGCCGGTAGAAGCCATGGCATCGGGGCGTCCGGTTCTCGCTTTCGACGCCGGCGGCGCCAGGGAAACCGTTTCCTCGCCGCAGGTCGGGTTCCGCTTTGCCGAACAGACGACGGAAGCCCTGCTGGAAACGATGGCGGCGTTCGAAGAGGTCGAGGACGATATCGATCCGCATGCGATCCGCGCGCACGCGCTGAAATTCTCCTCCGCCGTGTTCCGCGACCGGCTGACCAGCCTCATCGAGCAGCAGCTGTCCAACCATGGCGACCGATCCGCCGAAATCTTCAGAAGACGGCCGGGCTGAAGGCAGGGAACGAAGCTGCCTGTTTTGGTGCCGCGACCGAAACCGTCTCACACCGTCGATGAGGAATGATAGCAGATCATGTCAAGCGTATCTCAGAGGACGGCGACGGCGAGTATCTGGACGATCAGCGGAAAATTCCTCGCCCGGCTGCTTGATTTCGTCAGTCTCCTTATTCTGGCGAGGCTTTTGAGCCCGGCGGATTTCGGCCTCGTCGCCATTGCAACCTCGGTGCTGGTGATCGTCGAAACGGTGCTTGACCTGCCGTTGACGCAGGCCCTGATGCGCCAGCCGTCACCTTCGGACAAGATGTTTGCCACGGCCTTCACCCTCAGCCTGTTGCGGGGGGCAGCCATCAGCCTTCTGATGATCATCATTTCCTGGCCGATGGCTCTGATTTACGACGATTCCCGGCTCTTTGCCCTTGTCGCCGTGCTTTCGATCGCGCCTGCCATGCGCAGCATGATCAGTCCGCGCATGGTGCTCTTCATGCAGCGTTTCGATTTCAAGCGCGAATTCGCGCTCGACCTCATCACCAAGGGATCGACATTGCTGTTCGGTGTCGGCGTGGCGGTGACGACCGGCAGCTATTGGGGGCTGGCGGTCGGAGCGATCGCAGGCCCGACCGCGGCGATGATCACCTCCTACATCTTTGCGCCGATGCGGCCGGCCTTTAGCCTTTCGGAATGGAAGCACTTTCAGGACATGATCAGCTGGAACACCGTGTCGCAGGTGCTGAATTCGATCAACTGGCAGCTCGACCGGCTGCTGCTGCCGCGCTTCACCGGCCTGTCGACCTTCGGCGCCTTCAGCGTTGCCGACAATATTGCCGGGATCCCGTACCAGACCTTCGTCGGGCCGCTGCTGCGCCCGCTGATGGCGGCATTTTCCACCGTCGAAGACCGCCGCAATCTGGTGACTGCCTATCTGAAGGCGACGAATGCGATCACCTTCGTTGCCGCGCCCATTCTCATCGCGCTTGCCATGCTCGCCGAGCCCACCGTGCGCGTGCTCGTCGGCGAGAAATGGCTATCGGCTGCGCCGATCCTGCAATGGCTCTGCCTCGTCAGCCTGCTCGGTCTTCCCACCAACATCATGCCGGCTTTGGCCATGGTGCTGGACAATACCCGTTCGCTGGCTCTGAGGATGTTCGTCGAATTCGCCGTCCGGGTGCCGGTCACCATCCTCGGCATCGCCTATTTTCAGGTGGCGGGAGCGCTCGGGGCGCGGATCGTGGCCGTGCTCGTCGCCTATGCCGCATCGCTCGTTATCACGCGGCGGCTGATCGGCGCGAGTTTTGTCGCGCAGCTGAGCTCCTTCTGCCGTCCGCTGGCCGCGAGCCTGCCGATGATCGTCTTCCTGCTCTGGGTGCAGCCGATGCTCTCCGCCATGCCCGTCGGCTTCAATCTCATCGCCGGCCTGGCGCTGTGCGGCGGAGCGGCGGTGGGGATTTTCTGGGCCTCCGCATTGCTGCTGTGGCAGATCGTCGGCAGGCCCGACGGCATCGAGACGATCGTCGTTCAAAGGCTGACGCCGCGGCGAAGCGGGGTTCTCACCTCATGATGGAAATAGGTGCAGTCCAACGATTGGGTTTGGCGTTTGCGGAGGAGCGAAATGCGTTACGGGATATCTTCTAAGGCTCTTGGTCTGCTCGTCGTTCTCGGTCTGGGGGCCTTGCCCGGCCAGCCGAGCGTCGCCCAGCAGCCGATCAACATGAATGCCTATCAGCTGACGTTCGAGGAGAATTTCGACAGTCTCGACGTTTCGGCATGGGGCGAGAGAAGCTCCCGCTGGATCGCCCATACGCCCTGGAACGGCGATTTCGGTGACGCCCGCTTCACGGATCCGGCCCCGAGCTTTCCGTTCACCACCGATCAGGGAATCCTGAAGATCGAAGCGCGCAAGGGAGAGGACGGAACCTGGCGTTCGGGCCTGCTGTCGGCGGTGAACCCGAAGGGCGAGGGGTTCTCGCAGCAGTTCGGCTATTTCGAAGCGCGGATGAAGCTGCCGCCGGGCAAGGGTGTCTGGCCGGCTTTCTGGCTCATCGGGCTCGACCGGTCGAAATACACCGCCGAGATCGACGTCCTGGAATATTACGGACGCGCGCCCTACGAATTCAGCATGGGCTTCCATATCTGGCGCCAGGCTCAGGGCGGCCAGAACTCCAACGGCGGCTATTGGAAGACCGTCCAGGATGGAATTTTAAACAGCGAGTATCATACCTACGGCGTCGACATCCAGGCCGACAAAACGACCTTCTATCTGGATCGCGAATACCTCTGGAGCTTCGACACGCCGAAGGAATTCCACATGCCGTTCTATCCGCTGGTGAACCTGGCGCTCGGCTCGGGCTGGCCGATCGACGAAACGCCGAACCCTTCCATTCTGCTAGTCGACTATATCCACGTCTACAAGCGGAAGCCTGCCGACGCGGCGAATTGAACGAACGGCCGCTTCGGCCGCTCCATCTCAGCCCAGGCAGCTGAGACCTGTTTGAGGATCGAAGAGATGCATCGCCTCCTGATCGAAGAAGAGGGTGAGTTTTTCGCCGTCGCGGATCGCCGTACGCGGCGGCAGGCAGGCCATCAGCCGCTGGTTTCCTGCGAGCGCGGTGACGACGAGTTCGGGGCCGGTCAGCTCCGCGACCTCCAGGGTCGCCTCGATCGACGGGCCGGCGCCGTCCGTGCGGAGCGCTTCGGGACGGATGCCGAGGATCAGGTCACGGCCGTCGCCGGCCGCCTCGCGGAAGCGGGCGGGCAACGGCAGGCCGGCATCGGAGCCTGAAAGCATCAGCCGGCCGTCACGCACCGTCACCTTCAGCAGGTTCATCGGCGGCGCGCCGACGAAGGTCGCGACATAGAGCGTTGCCGGATGATTATAGATTTCTTCCGGCGTGCCCAACTGCTCGATGCGGCCGTCGCGCATGACGGCGATGCGGCTTGCCAGCGTCATCGCCTCGATCTGGTCGTGGGTGACATAGACGACCGTGGTCTTCAGCATCTGATGCAGCCGCTTGATCTCGGTGCGCATCTCCATGCGCAGCTTGGCGTCGAGATTGGAGAGCGGCTCGTCGAAGAGAAACACCTCCGGTTTGCGCACCAGCGCCCGGCCGATCGCGACGCGCTGGCGCTGGCCGCCGGAGAGCTGGCTCGGCTTGCGATCGAGGAGGTTTTCGATCTGGAGGAGCTTGGCGGCATCGCGCACAGCCTTGTCGCGCTCGGGCGCCGGCACTTTTCGCATTTCCAGGCCGAAGCCGATGTTCCGATGCACCGTCAGATTGGGATAGAGCGCATAGGATTGAAAGACCATGGCGATGTCGCGGTCCTTCGGATGCACGCCCAGCACCGACCGCCCGCCGATCCTGACGTCGCCGCTCGTCGCCTCGGCAAGGCCGGCAATGATGTTGAGCAGCGTGGACTTGCCGCAGCCGGAGGAGCCGAGCAGCACGAGGAATTCGCCGCTTTCCAGCGAAATGTCGATGCGCTTCAGCGTCTCCACTTCGCCATAGGTCTTGCGGATGTTTTCGATGTCGAGCGCGCTCATCGCACGGTCTCCTGTTGGGATGACGGACCGTAGCTGCGGGGAAGAGTGGAGATGGCACGCGAGGCAACCTGCGTTCCGGCCGCCAGGCACGAAGCCAGCGGCTTGCCGCCTGCCAGTGCTGCCAGGAAGCCGGCGTTGAAGACATCACCGGCGCCGATCGTATCGACGACCTTGACGATGGGTGCAGTTGCGGATGCGGGCAGGCCGTCCGGCCCGATGGCGATGGCGCCATCCGGGCCACGCTTGACGACGACGATCGCGCCCTCCGGCATATGCGACCTGATCTCACGGGCGGCCTCGATCGGATCGTTGACGCCGGCAAGCGTCGTCGTCTCGACCTCGTTCAGGAGGGCGATGCCGCTACGGGAAAGCCAAGCGCGGGCGGCATCGCAATTTTTTTCGGTCCAGCCGTCGAGCGGCCAGCCGGTATCGAGTGCGACGGTGATGTCGTGGCTGTCGGCCCAGTCGAAGAAAGCATCATATTCGCTCGCCAGGTCGTCGGTCAGAAAGCCGCCGCAGAGAAGCGCGTAACCGCCGCGCAGCCTTTCGCCGTCGATAACGGCGAAGACGTCGGCGAGGCTAAAGCGTGGCAGGTGGCCGGTCGTCGTGAAGAAGGTGCGCTCGCCGTCCGGATGGGTGATGCCGACGGAAAGCGTCGTTTTCTCGGGGCGTACCGGCCAATTCTCGGAACGATGGCCGAAGGCTTCCGCCAGCCAGCGGCCGAACTGGTCGCTGCCGATATTGGCGGCAATCTCGAATTCGATGCCGAGCGCCTGCCAGGCGAGCGCGCTGTTGCCGGCCGATCCGCCGACCCTGAGCTCGTCATGATCGACGATGATTTCCGTGCCGGCCTTCGGCCAGGGGGCGGCCGGTCCGAGGATGAGATCGACATTGACGTTGCCGATGACTGCAAGCGGCCGCATTCATTCACTCCGGGTAATCTTGGTGGACCGGACCGGCGTTCCGGCATTCTCCACGCGGGTTTCGGCAAAAGCGATCATCAGCCGCTGGGCGACCGGCAGCATGGCGAAGATCGCGGCAAGGCCCGTCGCCGGGGCAAAACGGATCGTCACCGCCCCTGTGACCGGGGCTTCGCTCGACGCGTCGAACAGGGTGACAGGCGCGCCGGTCTCGACGGCGGACGCCGCCATTGCGGTGACGAGGCCTGATGTCTCGTCCAGGCCGCGGAACAGCACGACGCCGATCTCCGGCCCCAGCATCTCCATCGGGCCATGGCGCAGCTGGCCGCCTTCGAGAGAAAAGCAGGGGCGGCGCGAAAGCTCCGTCAGCCCGAGGGCCAAAGCCTCGGCGACGCCTTGCAGGCGGCGGCCGGAGGTGACGACGGTGGAGACGGTTTCGAGTGCGGCAAGCGCCGCTGAGATGTCATGGTCTTCGGGCGTCTTGAGGACGGCAAGTGCGGCTGCCGGATCTTCGCCGAGGGCGGAAAGGATTGCCAGATGCAGGGCGAAGGTCACGGTCAGGCTGCGGGTGGCGGCGAAAGCGAGCTCGGTGCCGCCGCTGCCGACCAATGAGGGGGCGGTTCTGGCGAGGAACGAACTGCCTTCGAGCGTCAGGCCGAAAGTTTCCTCAGTGCCGCCGGTCTCGTTGAACCAGCGCACCACTTCGGCGCTCTCGCCGGATTGCGAGGTGACGAAGACCGTCCTGCCGGCAATCGGCAGCGGCTGGCCGAGCTGCTCGGAGAGCGGCAGGGCGATGGCCTCGATGCCGAGGGCGCGGTAGAGCGGCTCGACGGCGCGGTTGACCGCATGCGAGCCGCCCATGCCGAGCAGAAGAAGCCGGCCGGTCTTCTCAAGCGAGGCGGCGGCTCTTGCCGCCATGGGTGCCGCGGCTTCATAAGAGGCGATTGCATCGGCGTGCTGGCGCGCCATTTCGCGATCGATCGCCGCAAGTCCGGCGGCCCGGTTTTTCTGCGTTGTCATCTTCATCCCTTGACGCCGCCGCTGGTGAGCCCCGAAATCAGGGCGCGTTGCATGACGAGACCGATCAGCACCGGAGGCAGGGCGGCGAGCACGCCTGCCGTGGCGATCAGTCCGTAATCGGAAACGCGGCCGCCGGCGAGATCGGCAATGGCGACGGTCAGCGTCTTGGCGCGCTGGTCCGAGGTGAAGAGCAGCGCATAGAAGAATTCATCCCAGGCAAGCAGGAAGGCAAAGAGGCTCGATGTCGCGACCACGGGGGCGGCGAGCGGCAGGGTGATGATCCTCAGCGTCTGGAACAGGCCGGCGCCGTCGATCATCGCAGCGGATTCGATCTCACGCGGGATGGAATCGAAGCCCGATTTCATCAGCCAGGTGGTGAAGGGCGCCAGGATGGTGAGATAGACGAGGGCGAGGCCGAAGACGTTGTTCAGCATGCCGAGATGGGAAAGCCCCATATAGAGCGGCACGGCGAGCGCCACCGGCGGCAGCATGTAGGTGGCGATCACCATCGACAGCGACCAGCCCACCGAAGGCGTGCGCGACACTGCCCATCCGGCCGGAATGGCGAGTGCGATGGCGGCGATCGTCGCCATGCCGGCCACCTCGATGCTGTTGCGCAGCGACGAGGTGAAGGCGGCGCCGGCGCTGTTTTCCAGCGTCGACAGCAGGATTTGGTATCGCGAGAAATCCGCGGCCTGCGGCCACCAGCGTAGCGGCTTTGCCGCAAGATCGGCGGCCGGCGAGATGCTCATGATGAAGAGCCACAGGATCGGCGCCAGGATGACGGCGGCAAGCAGGAGCGCGCAAAGATGGATGAAAGCGGAAAAGAGCGGGCTCTGGCGTTCCATCAGGCGGCACTCCCGGCGGTCTTGCGCACCAGTGCGGCGTAGCCTGCGGCAAGCAGCGTCACCAGCAGCGTAACGATCAAGGCCAAGGACGCGCCCGATCCCGCCCGCTGGAAGGAGAATGCCTCCTGATAGACGAGGATCGACAGCGTGCGGGTGCTGTTGGCCGGGCCGCCGCGGGTCATGACCCAGATGATGTCGAACACCTTAAAGGCTTCGATCGTGCGCAGCACGAGCGCCACCATCAGCGGGCCGGCGAGATAAGGCAGGATGACGAAGCGGAAGCGGGCAAAAGGCCCCGCGCCGTCAACGAGGGAGGCGGCGGTGATATCGCGCGGCACGGCCTGGAGTGCGGCAAGTGCGATCAGCGCCACCAGCGGAAAATTTTTCCAGCAGTCGGCGACGATGAGGGCGGCGAGCGCCGTGCCCGGCTCGCCGAGCCAGGAGCGATAGGCATCGAGCAGGCCGAGCTGCGTCAGCGCTGCGTTGAGCGCACCGTATTCAGGATTGTAGATCAGCCGCCAGAGCGTGGCGTTGACGACGGTCGGCAGCGCCCAGGGCAGGATCATCAGGGCGCGCAGCGCCGTGCGACCGCGGAACTGCTGGTTCAGCAGGAGGGCGGCAAGCACGCCGATCACCATTTCGGCGGCGACCGAGACGATCGCGAACCAGGCCGTCGTGACCAGCGTGCGCTGGAAATTCGAGCCGGAGAGCATCTTCACGTAATTATCGATGCCGACGAAATTGCCGCCGGTGCCGACGAGCTTGGCATCGGTGAAGGAGAGGCCGACGGTATCGACCAGCGGCCAGCCGATGACCGAGATCATGACCACGAGAAGCGGCAGCATCAACAGCCACGCGCGCGTTGTCAGCCATGTGCCCGACATCGAGGCGATCCTTCATTCACAGGTTTGGGAGGCGGGCGGCGACAGGCGCCGCCCGGGGTTCATGCCGGGCTCAGAGGCCGCTATTTTCGGCGGCCGACTTCAGAGCATCCTCAGGCGTTGACTGGCCGAGCAGCGATTCCTGGATCGCCTGCTGCAGCGCGGTCGAAAGCTCCTGATATTTCGGCGTCGTCGGGCGCGGATACATGGCGGCGAGGCCGACCTTGGCGGCGGAAATCAGCTCCTCCTGGCCCTTGGTAACGGCCGGGTCCGCGTAAGAGGAGGCCCAGATCGGCAGGCTGAGCTTGGCGTAGGCGTTCTGTGTCGCCTGCGAGGTCATGAAGGTGATGTATTTCCAGGCCTCGTCGGGATGTTTGCTGGCGGAGGTGATGCCGAGGCCCATCGAGCCGTTGACGGCCGAAGCCTCGCTCTTGCCGGCGACACCCGGCGCCGGCACGACACCGACCTTGCCCGCGACCTTGCTGTCCTTCGGGTCGTTGGCCATGTTGTACATGTAGGTCCAGTTCAGCGCGAAGGCGGCATCGCCGTTCTGGAAGACCTTGCGGACATCCTCTTCCAGGAATTCCTTGGAGTTCGGGTTCGTCAGGCCTGAGGTATAGCTCGAGACCATGTATTTCAGCGCGTCGAGGCCGCCGCCGGTCTGGAAGGCCGGCTTGCCGTCCTTCAGGAAATCGCCGCCATAGGCGCTGACGAGCGTGGTGTAGTCGCAGACCGCGGCTTCGGCCTGCGACCAGCTCCAGGCGATCGGGGTGGCGAGCAGGCCCTTGTCCTTGATGGTCTTTGCCTGTTCGGTGAGTTCATCCCAGGTTTTCGGCGGCGTCTTGATGCCGGCCTTTTCGAGGATTTCTTTGTTGTAGAACAGGTATTTGGTGTCGAGGATCCACGGCATGCCGTAATATTTGCCGTCATACTGCACGGTGGTCCAGGCGCCCGGCAGCACGCCCTTCTTCATCTCCTCGGTGATGCGGGAGGAGACGTCGACCAGCACCTTGTTGGTGGCGTATTCGGCCGGCCAGATGACGTCGAAAAGGACGACGTCGTAACCGCCGCCGGAACCCTGCGCCAGCACGGTCTTGTCGTGCAGGCCTTCATAGGGAACGAATTCGAGATTGACCTTGATATCCGGGTTCGCCTTGGCGAAAGCGTCGGTCATGGCGCGCACATCGGCTTCGCTATAAGCGGCCTGCGCCATGAACAGCGCGTTGAGCGTCGTTTCGGCGAAAGCATGCGGGGCAAGGGATGCGCCGATCAAGGCCGCACCCAAAAGCGTCTTGTTCAAGGATTTCAGCATTGCAGCCTCCAGTTTTTGACATTTACGCATGGCCGAGGGCGGATTTTCCGCCATCGGTTTTCGAGAAGGCACGCGTGAAAAAAAACGTGCCGGTTCGTGATCTCGGAGCGTCGTTGGAGGCCCTGTGCGGCTTCCTGCGTTCCCTGGAACTCTTCGGTCCCTTATTAAGTCAATTGTCTTGACTTATTACTTCTTCAACATTCTACTGGAGTCAAGAGGCAATTGCACATGAATGACAGCAGGCCGATCAGGGCCAAGAGCGGCACCAATCACGAAGGCACCAGCGCGCATAACCGGCGCGTGATGATCGACGCCCTGCGGATCAACGGTGCACTCTCGCGCGCCGATCTGGCGCGGGCGACGTGGCTGACCAAGCAGACGGTGTCGAATATCATCGAGGAGCTCGAGCGCGACGGTCTCGTCAGTTCGCAGGAGGCGGTGCGAAAGGGCAGGGGCCAGCCCTCGACCCCCTATCGGCTCGTTCCCGAGGGCGCCTTTGCGATCGGCCTGCAGATCGACCGGCACGTGACGCGGGCGGTCGCCGTCGATCTCGTCGGTAGCGTTCTCGTGCGCGCCGAGGCCGGTTTGCCGCCCGGTGGCCCGTCGACAGGCGCGAAGGTCATTCTCGATCTCGTCACCGGCGTGCGCTCGAAGCTCGCCGCGATCGTCCAGCAATCGGAGACGCGCCTGGTCGGCCTCGGTGTCGCGATGCCCGGCCCCTTCGGGATCGACGGCAGCGGCGACGATCCGTGGATGATGGAGGCCTGGCAGAAGTTTCCGCTGCTGGAGACCCTCACCGCAGGCACCGGGCTCGATGTCGGCCTGCAGAACGATGCGGCCGCGGCTGCGACCGCCGAGCGCATGGTGGGAGCCGCCCACGGTCTCGATCATGCCATCTGCCTTTTCGTCGGTTACGGCATCGGCGCCGGCCTCATTTTAAACGGCGAACTCTACCGCGGCGCCAACGGCAATGCCGGCGAGATCGGCATGGCGCTGCTCTTTGCTGACGGCAAATCGACGCCGCTCGAACACCGCGCCTCGCTCGCCTCGCTCTATCAGCATCTGTCGGCCGACCCCGCCGATCCCGATCTCCATGCGCACATCGACGACCTCGCCTTGCGGGGCGATCCGAGTATCGAGGCCTGGATCGAGGCGGCGGCGGCGGATCTGCGCTGGAGCATCCATCTGATCGAAACGATCTTCGATCCGCAGACGGTGATCCTCTGCGGCAGCGCGCCGGTGGCATTGGTGAACAGGCTGATTGCGGCGATCGGTCCGCTGCAGCCTTCGACCGCCGAAAGGCGTGGTCGCACGCTGCCGCGCCTGCAACCGGGCATGGCCGATCCCTGGTCGGTGGCGCTCGGGGCGGCCGCCGGACCGATCAGCCGGGCATTCGATCCGCATTTCGCTGCAATTTTGAAGGATTCCCGCTGATTTCGAGGCTGAAACCAAGCGTTGCACAGCAGTGCAGCGGCAGAAAAGTGGTTCTCTTTGTAAGTTTCAAGTGACCATTGCCAGCGAATAAAGCGGCGATGCCGAAGTATAGTCAAATATTGAAAATCATTGAAATTTATAGGAATTCTGGTATAGATATAACTATTCGGCAGTGCGCTGGGGTGGTTGGTGAGGCTTCTCTCAATATAGCCTTCAGCCGTGGCAAATAACATCCGCATGAAGGTTTCGTGACGGCGCGATTTCGGTTGTTTCATGTCATGGAATATTCATTGGCCGCGGCAATTTGGACCAGCTAATAGGGCGTGCGCTGAAAGTGCGCGTCTCTTTTACGTTCGAGGTTCTCATGCAAGCCAAGCTTCTCGGCGCCGTCGGCGCCCTTCTCGCTACAGCGTTTCTTGCTGGCCCGGCTGCCGCCGCCGAAAAGACCAAGATTGACTTCTGGTTCGGCAATTCCGGCGACATCGCAAAGCGTGTCCAGGAACAGTGCGATCGCTTCAACCAGTCGCAGGCCGATTACGAAGTCGTCTGCACCAGCCAGGGCAGCTACGACGCCTCCCTGCAGAACACCATTGCCGCCTTCCGCGCCGGCAAGCAGCCGACCATCGCCCAGGTTTCCGACGCCGGCACGCTCGACATCATGCTTTCCGGCGCCTACTACCCGGCAAACAAGCTGATGGCCGACATGGGCTACACCGTCGACTGGAACGATTACTTCTCGGGCATCGCAGGCTATTACGCCACGTCGAAGGGCGAGATGTATTCCTTCCCCTTCAACTCCTCGACCGCTCTGCTCTACTGGAACAAGGACGCCTTCGCCAAGATCGGCAAGGATCATGCTCCGGCGACCTGGAAGGAAGCCGGTGATGACTTCAAGGCTCTGAAGGACGCCGGCTATGCATGCCCGCTCGCCTTCGACATCTCCAACAACGAAGTCTGGCAGTACGTCGAGCAGTTCGAAGCCGTCAACGGTGAGCCGATCGCCACGAAGAAGAACGGTTTCGAAGGCCTCGACGCCGAGCTGGTCTTCAACAAGAACCCGCTTCTCGTCAGCTACATCAAGGACCTCAAGTCCTGGTACGACAACAAGCTTGCCGTCATCAAGAACAAGGCCGTCGGCCAGACCTTCGTCGAAGCCTTCGCTGCCGGCGATTGCCAGGTCATTCTGACCTCGGTCGGCGACCACGGCAATATCGGCCGCACCGCCAAGCAGGGCATGAACTGGGGCGTTGCCATGCTCCCGACCTACGGTGACGCAACCCGTCACAGCTCCTATGTCGGCGGCGCTTCGCTCTGGGTTCTGAAGGGCCATTCGGACGCGGAGTACAAGGCCGCGGCTGCCTTCTTCAACTTTATCGCCAAGCCGGAAGAAGCTCTGACCTGGTCGACCGTTACCGGCTATATCCCGGTCCGCAACTCCGGCTTCGAATATCTGAAGAAGCAGGGCTTCTACGACAAGGCGCCTTACGCCGGCCGCGAACTCGCCATTCAGAGCCTGACCGTTTCCCCGGCCGGCGATGCAGCGGCCAAGGGCATCCGTCTCGGCGGCCTGCTGCAGGTCCGCACCGAGATCGCCAACAGCCTGCAGGCCATCTTCGTCAACAATGCCGACGTCCAGGCCTCGCTCGACTCGGCTGCCGAACGCGGCAACCAGCTTCTGCGCCGCTTCCAGCAGACCTACAAGAACGTTCAGCTCCCCTGATCGCCTGATTGAACCGCACCCGGCCCGCCTCGCGCGCGCCGGGTGCGTCTTTGTAAGTTCTCCCCATCAGTCGCGGATGCGCGCTGCCGCCCGCGCCTGAAGTCAAACCAGGCGAAAACGACCACCCATGGAAAAGCGCGTCACTTTCTCCTCGACGACGATCGGCCTGCTCTTCGCATTCCCGATGCTGCTGCTGATCTTCGTCTTCTTCTACTGGCCGAGCGCGCAGGCGCTCTATTGGGCGTTCACGCTCGAACAGCCATGGGGCGGCGGCAATGCCTGGGTCGGCTTCGACAATTTCAAGCTGTTGCTCAGCGATCCGATCTATTGGGAATCGATCACCCGCAGCATGGTCTTCGGCTTCAGCTCGACGATCATTGCCATGGGGCTGGCGCTCATCCTGGCGCTTTTGACGGATCGCGAACTGCGCGGCCACAAGATCTACCGGTCGGTTTTCATCTGGCCCTATGCGATCGCCGCGCCCGCTCTCGGGCTCGCCTTCCGCTTCATCCTGGCGCCGGAGGCCGGCCTTCTCTCGGTCATCAACCATGTCTGGCCGGGCCTCTGGAATCCCGCGCTCGACGGCAAGGACGCGATGATCGCCGTCATCGTCGCCTTCTCCTGGAAATATATCGGCTATAACTTCATCTTCTTCCTCTCGGCTCTGCAGGGCATTCCGCGCTCGCTGATCGAAGCGGCCGCCATGGACGGCTCGGGGCCGCTGCGCCGCATGTGGGACCTCCAGCTGCCGCTGCTGACGCCGACCTTGTTCTTCCTGCTTGTCATCAACATCACCGAAAGCTTCCAGGATTCCTTCGGCATCGTCGACGTCATGACGCAGGGCGGCCCTGCGCGCGCGACCGAGTTGATGGTCTACAAGATTTATTTCGACGGTTTCCGGGGCCTCGATTATTCGGGCGCTGCGGCGCAATCGATCATCCTGATGCTGCTCGTCGTCATGCTCACCGTCTTCCAGTTCCGCTTCATCGAGCGGCGCGTGCACTACAAGTGAGGTCGCGGACATGATCGAACGCACGCCGATATTCAACTTCATCTGCTACACGCTTCTGGCGCTCGGCATGGTGATCGCGCTCCTGCCTTTCGTCATCGTCATCATCGCATCGACGCTCGATCTGGAGACGGTCAACCGCGTGCCGCTGCCGCTGACGCCGGGCTCGCATTTCTGGGAAAACGCCCGGGAAGCCTGGGTGCGCGCCGATCTCGGCAACAAGCTGCTGCACAGCATCATCTTCGCGACATCGGTCGCCGCCGGCAAGGTCATCCTTTCCGCCATGGCAGCCTTCTCGATCGTCTATTTCCGTTTCCGCGGCCGGCACCTGATTTTCTGGATCATCTTCATCACGCTGATGCTGCCGCTCGAAGTCCGCATCGTGCCGACCTATTCGATTGCGGCCAATGCACTGCAGCCTTTCCAAACAATCCTCGACGTCACGGGCATCACCGCGCTCGTCGCCTGGGGATCCGGCCTTCAGATCAAGCTGGAATGGGGGCTGTTGAATTCCTATACCGGCCTCGTGGCGCCGCTCGTCGCCACCGCGACCGGCACCTTCCTTTACCGCCAGTTCTACCTGACGGTTCCCGATGAGCTTGCCGAGGCTTCGAAGATGGACGGATCGGGACCGGTCCGGTTCTTCTGGGACATTCTGCTGCCGTTGTCGCGACCGAACATGATCGCGCTGTTCACGATCATGTTCGTCTGGGCATGGAACCAGTATCTCTGGCCGCTTCTGATCACCACCGATCCGAATTTCGGCATTGCGGTGACGCAGCTCAAAACCCTGATCCCATCCGAATTCGGCCTGCCTGACTGGAACGTCGCCATGGCGGGTACACTGATCATCATGTCGCCGCCGCTGGTGCTCGTCATCCTGATGCAGCGCTGGTTCGTGCGCGGCCTTATCTCCACCGAGAAGTGAAGGAACAGTCCTGTGGCACCGATCTCAATCCGTGATGTGAAGAAGAGCTACGGCAAACATCCCGTCGTTCACGGCGTCGACCTGGAGATTAAATCCGGTGAATTCGTTGTCATCCTCGGCCCCTCCGGCTGCGGCAAGTCCACGCTCTTGCGCATGATCGCCGGCCTCGAGGAGATCAGCGGCGGCGAAATCGCCATCGACGGCCGCGTCGTCAACCAGCTGGAGCCGCGCGAGCGCGGCTGCGCCATGGTGTTCCAGAACTATGCGCTCTATCCGCATATGACCGTTGCCGAGAATATCGGCTATGCCTTGAAGGTCGCCGGCGTTGCGAAGGCGGAGCGTCAGCGACGCATTGGAGAGGTCGCCAAGGCGCTCAGCCTCGAACCCTTCCTCGACCGCCGCCCGGCCGCTCTTTCCGGCGGCCAGCGCCAGCGCGTCGCCATGGGCCGCGCGATGATCCGGGAACCGAAAGTGTTCCTCTTCGACGAGCCGCTGTCGAACCTCGACGCCAAGCTGCGCATCGCCATGCGCGCCGAAATCCGCCGCCTGCACCGCCGCCTCGGCGCCACCTCGATCTTCGTCACACATGACCAGACGGAAGCGATGACGCTCGCCGACCGGCTGGTGGTGATGAATGGCGGCAGGGTCGAGCAGGTCGGCACGCCGGAAGAGGTCTATCATCATCCGGTCTCGCGCTTCGTCGCCGGTTTCGTCGGCACGCCGGCGATGAACCTGCTTGAAGGCACGATCAACGACGAGGGCGTCTTCGTCTACGACCAGAGCCGCAAGATCGCGCTGCCGCGCGAACGCGCCGCGAGCCTGAAAGGCAAGCGCGTTGTGCTCGGCATGCGCGCCGAGGCCGCCCGGCTGGTGGCGCCGGATGCGCCCGGCGCTTTGATCGCAACGGCCGATTTCATCGAAGAGCTCGGCGCGAGCCGCGTCGTTCATGCCGATTTCGACGGGCTGCCCTTTGCCGTGGCGCTGACGGAGGCCGTGACGGTGAAATCGGGCGATCAGATCGGCATCGCCATCGATCACAATGCAATCCACCTCTATGCCTACGATACCGGCCGGATCATCGAGAATTCCGCCATGAGCAGCGCCGCCACGGTTCACGCGTAACGGGTATCAGCGATGGATCGGATCGATCCAGGGGACGTCTTCCGGCTTTTCCACCGGCTCGATATCGAGATTGACGACGACGGGTTCCTGGCCTGAGCGAACGAGCACGCATTCCAGCGTCTCGTCGCGGCTGGCGTTGATCTCTTGATGGGGCACATAGGGCGGGACATAGATGAAATCGCCGGGGCCGGCCTCGGCGGTAAATTCCAGATGCTCGCCCCAGCGCATGCGGGCCTTGCCCTTGACCACGTAGATGATGCTTTCGAGATCGCCGTGATGGTGGGCTCCGGTCTTGGCATTGGCATGGATCGTCACCGTGCCGGCCCAGATCTTCTCGGCGCCGGCGCGCGCATTGTTGATCGCGGTCGCACGGTTCATGCCCGGCGTCTGCGCGGTGTTCGGATCGAGCGAATTGCCGGGAATGACCTTGACGCCATGTTCCCGCCAGTCGATGTGAGAATGCTCGTGGTCGCCGCTCATGCCTTGCCTTCGCCTTCGCTGTAAACAATCTAGGTGGGCGCCGCCCGGCGGCCAAGTGGATTTATCTTCAAGGAAAGCGTTCACCCGATGAGCCATCTCCCGCAGATCGATTACGACACCGCTTCGCTAGAGGTTCGCGCGGCGCATGATGAAGAAATCAGGCTGCGCGGGCGCATGACCAACATGAAGCGAACGCTCCTCCATTCGCCGGTCGCCCATCGCATCTATGCCGAGTGGTTCACGTTGCGGGCCGAGCTCGATCCTGTCATCAGCGACCGGGAAATCTGGATCTTCTCACATGCGATCTCGAAGGCGGCGAACTCGAAAATCGCCGTCACCTTCTTTCGCCGGGCGCTGATCGGCAAGGGTTTCGATCCCGATGCGCTGGAGCTTTCGGAAACGGAGACACTGCTCGACGCATTCGGCAGGGCTGTTGTCACCGATTCCAACGCCGTTCCGGCTGATCTCTGGGCCAAGCTGAAGGAGCGCTACGACACCAAGGTGCTCGTCGATCTCGTCGCGTTTGCCGGCATCATGCTGGCGACCGCCGTCTTCAACAATATCGTCGAGGTCGAGTTTGATCCCGAACTCGAGGCCTTCGCAGAAGGCGCCAATTCGAGCTAGCCGCCGAGCGAGGCGATCGCGGCTTTGACGGCGTCCGCACCGGACCTGGTCGGACGGTATTCCAGGCCGACGGCACCGTCATAGCCGTTGGCGAAGATCCAGTTGAGGCGGTGGGCGAGGTCGATGCCGCCGGAGCCCGGTTCGTTGCGGCCGGGATGATCGGCGATATGGACGTGGAAGACACGGTCGAGACGGCCGTCGAGCACCTCTTCGGTGCGTTCGTCCATCACGGCGGAATGGTAGATGTCGTAGACGATGCCGATCTCGGGGCGGGCGACGTCATCGACGATATCGAGCCCTTCGCGGGTCGAGGCGAGGAAATAGCCGATATGGTCGATACGGGTGTTGAGCGGTTCTACGCCGAGGCGCACGCCGCTGCCTTCGAGGAGGTCGGCGCCGGCTTTCAGCGTTTCGGTGAGCGACTGGCGCTGCTCTTCGCGGCTGAGGCCCGGGAGGTCGTCTCCCGCCTGGGCGATCAGCACCGGTGCGCCGAGACGCCTGGCGACGGCAGCGGATTCGTCAAGGCCCTTGAGCCAGGCCTGCCGGTTGGCGGCGTCGGTCAGCGCGATCATCGGTTCGGCAACGAGGCTGGTGATGGCAAGCCCGGTTTCATCAAGCGCCGCCTCGATCGCGTCGAGGTCCTTGTCGGTCCAGCGCCAGAACTCGACCGCCGTCACGCCGCCGGCATGGGCGCGGCGGATGCGATCGGGAAAACTGTCGCCTTCTTCGGCAAACAGCCACTCTACGCAGGCTGAATAACGTCGCATGAAACATCTCCCATCAATCGATGCAGACATGCGCCAGATCGGAGCCTGCCGCAAGGCTTGACGCCCGGATTCATTGGCGGAACACTCGCCCCATCGGGCCGGGCTCGCCGGCGCTTGTGGAGGAAGATATGGATCTCGGATTGAAGGGAAAGATCGCAGTCATCACGGGTGCATCGGTCGGCATCGGCCTGGCGATTGCCGAGGGGCTGGCGGCTGAGGGCACTGATCTCGTGCTCGCCGCGCGCGGCGGTGAGCGGCTGGAGGCGGAAGCCGCCCGTATTGCCGAGAAATACGGTGTCAGCGCCACCGCCGTTGCCGCCGATGTGGCGACGGCAGCGGGAACGGAGGCGATCATAGCGGCGGCCGCAGAGAAAGGCGGCGCCGATATCCTCATCAACAATGCCGGCACCGGATCCAACGAGACGGTGATGGAGGCGCCGGACGAGAAGTGGCAGGCCTATTGGGACCTGCACGTGATGGCGGCCGTGCGGCTGGCACGCGGGATCGCGCCGCAAATGAAGAAACGCGGCGGCGGGGTGATCCTGCACAATGCCTCGATCTGCGCCGTCCAGCCGCTCTGGTACGAGCCGATCTACAATGTCAGCAAATCGGCGCTGATGATGTTTTCCAAGACGCTATCGACCGAGCTCATCCCGGACAACATCCGCGTCAATTGCATCAATCCCGGCCTGATCCTGACGCCGGACTGGATCAAGACTGCCAAGCAGCTGACGGCCGAAAGCGGCGGCAACTGGGAAGGCTATCTGCAGAGCGTCGCCAACGAGCATGCCGCCTCCAAACGTTTCGGCACGCCGGAGGAGCTGGCGAACGTCTTCGTCTTCCTGAGTTCGGAGCGGGCGAGCTACTGCATCGGCTCGACCTATTTCGTCGATGGCGGCATGCTGAAGACGATCTGACAAAGCAGCGCGGGCGGCAGGACCGGGGCTGCAATCGAGCGGCGGCCGGAATGTCGCCGCGCAGCCGCCGGAAGGGTAGGCAGACGTTGCCAATATAAGCTATAAATAATAGCTATTTTGTTGTATGTTCACGCTTTTGACGCTATTTGCCTGCTATTATCAGGGTGAATACTGCGATTTCCACAGGGCGACGACGATGCTGACGAAAAAGGGAAAATACGGGCTGAAGGCGCTGGTCGATCTGGCGCGGCTGGCGCCCGGAGAAACCGCCTTCATCAATGACATCGCGTCACGCAACAATATCCCGAAGAAGTTTCTCGACACGATCCTGCTCGAACTGCGCAATGTCGGCATCCTGCGCTCGAAGAAGGGACCGGGCGGCGGCTATTCCCTGTCGCGGCCGGCCTCCGAAATCCGTATCGGCCATGTCATCCGCACATTGGACGGCCCCTTGGCGCCGATCCGCTGTGCCAGCCGCACGGCTTTCGAGGCCTGCGACGACTGTGCCGATCCGGAAACCTGTCAGGTGCGGCGCTCGATGACCGATGTCCGAGACGCGATCGCCGCCATTCTCGACAATATGAGTCTCGAACAATTCGTGTCCGGCGGCGGCCGCATCGAAGGCGACAAAGAGGAATTTCCGATCTCCGCCGCCAGCTGAGATCTCGTCGCTTCAAGCCTCGCCCAGCTTCGCCATATGGCCGCCGGCTGTCCGCAGCAGCTTGTCTCGCGGCAGCGACAGCGCGTGGATGCGGGCATTGCGCCAATGGCGGTCGAGGTTGAGCCCGATGCCCGCCGATATTTCCCCTGCAAGTTCGAAGAGCGCATTTGCAGTGCCGAGCGCGGTATCGCCGGCCAGAATTGCGGCAGCCGAGGCGGAGAAATGCGCATCCGCGATAGCGGCCTCCACCGAATTGACCTGGGCGATATCGAGCTTGCGGCCGGCCCGCTCCAGCGCTGCCGCGGTCATTTCGATGCGGACGGCGTGCTGGCCGAGCGGCGTTAGGACGGCGCTGTGATCGCCGATCGCGCTTAGCAGGTCGCTCCATGCGGCGCGCGCGATGCCGAGGCTGACGCCGGCCTTGAGCAGCAAGCCAAGCGAGATGTCTGTCGAATATTCGGAGGCGGGGGCGGGCGCAATCGCATCGGCATTGACATGGAGTTCGGCGACGATCGCCGTCGCCGATCCATTGGTGCGCTGGCCGAAGCCATCCCAATTATCGACCACCTGAACATTGTCGTCGCCGCAAGCCAGGTAGAGCGTGACCGGACGGCTGGGCGGGGCGGTGGCGGCAGCGGCGATCCAGTCGGCGAAGAGAATGCCGGGCGCTTGATGCGTGCGCCCGCTCGCACGGTAGCCCGGGCCTTCGGCCGTCAGGTCGGTGCCGTCAGCGAAGGCGGTTGCCGCGAAGCGGTCGCCGAGCAGCACGCGGGCAAACAGCGACGTCCTGAGATCCTCGGAGGCTTGGGTGCGGATGGTTTCCAGCACGCAGAAATGATTTCCCAGCGCCTCGCCGATCGAGGCATCGCCTTCGGCGATGATCGCAACGATCTCGGCGAGCAGGGCGTTCGACACGTCGAGCCCTTCATATTCGGGCGGAACGGTGATCGCTGTCAGTCCCGATGCCGACAACGCGTCGAGCTCGGCATGCGGCAGGATGCGGTTGACATCGCGTTCGCTCGCCTGACGCCGGAATGCGGCGGCGAGATCGCGGGCCGTGAATATCGCCTCCTCTTCGCTTTCGATGCGGTGCGCGGGAGGCCTGAGGCTATCATGAAACTGCGATACCGTTCCCATCGGTCACTCTTCCTCGATGGCTACAGGAGTGAGGGATTGATCCTCGAATGATAAGGCCGGTTTTTCCAAGAAACCCGAAAGCTTTGAATTTTCTTACCAACTTGATCGCCTTGTCCTCCGCCCTAGTTTGGGTCAATGAGAGCATGACGTGGAAACGTGTGAGCGGTTTCGGACGACATCATGCTTGAACTCCTAACTGAGAAGAGGATTTAGATTTTAGGCCGCCCCGACCTAAAATCATCCTGTTCCGGGGCTAATCTGATCGGAAAAATGATGAGCGACTCTCTCGCCCGCGACAGCGAGGTTTCTAAAATGGGGCGCCAGCAGAGACCGCGTCTGACGCTTGAGATTGCCGATATCCCAACCTATGCGGTCGGCGATATTCATGGCCGCTATGACCTGCTTGTCAAAGCCGAGGAGGCTATCCTGCGCGATGGCGCACAGCTGCCGGGACGCAAGCTGATCGTGATGCTCGGCGATTACATCGACCGCGGCCCGGAGTCGGCGCAGGTCATCAGTCATTTGATGGATCCGCTGTCCGACGATTTCGAGCGCATCTGCCTTGCCGGCAATCATGAAATCGCGATGCTCGATTATATCGACGGCTGGGCGTCCTATGACGACTGGATGCGCATGGGGTCTGCGGAACTGCTGAAGTCCTATGGCCTCGATCCTGAGCATCTGCCGCTGATCTTCCCATCCGGCGCGAAACTCGACGCCTTCATCCGCCATTCGCTGCCGCACACGCATATCGATTTCATGCGGGCGATGCCGGTGATGCTGGACACGCCCGATGTGCTCTTCGTGCATGCCGGCATCGATCCGACCGTGCCGCTTGCCGCGCAAACGGACGAGGACCTGGTTCTCATCCGCCATCGCTTTCTCGAAAGCAGGGTGCCCCTGCCGAAGCTCGTCGTCCATGGCCATACGCCGAACGATGAGCCCGAGATCCGGCCGAGGCGGCTCAATCTGGACACGCGCGCCTTTCGCAGCGGCAAGCTCACCGTCGCCCGCTTCTGGCGGGGTCGGGTGCATCTGTTTTCCACCTGACCCGTCGTTTTAGACGGTCTCTCTTTCAACCGGCACCGCCTCGACCGGCGTTTCGGTCGGCCGGGTGCGGCGCCGGCCGCGCAGCACGACGTAGAAGACCGGCGTCAGGAACAGGCCGAAGAGCGTCACGCCGAGCATGCCCGAGAAGACGGCGGTGCCGAGCGACTGGCGCATTTCGGCGCCGGGACCGGTAGCGATGGCAAGCGGCAGAACGCCGAAGATGAAGGCGAAGGCCGTCATCAGGATCGGGCGCAGGCGAAGGTGGCTGGCCTCGATAGCGGCCTCCACCGGCGATTTGCCTTCCTCTTCCGCCTGTCTTGCGAATTCGACGATCAGAATGGCGTTCTTGGCCGCAAGGCCGATCAGCACGATCAGGCCGATCTGAGTCAGCACGTTGTTGTCCATTCCTCTCAGCGAGACCCCGATCAGCGCGGCGAGAACCGCGAGCGGGACGATGAGAATGATCGCCAGCGGCAAGACCCAGCTTTCATATTGAGCTGCCAAGGCCAGGAAGACGAAAATGACGGAGAGGGCGAAGATATAGACGGCGGTGTTGCCGGTATGGGTCTCCTGATAGGCGAGTTCCGTCCATTCGAAGGTCGTTCCCGGCGGCAGGATCTTGGCTGCCAGTTCCTCCATCTTCTTCAGCGCATCGCCCGTCGAAGTGCCGGGCGTCGGGTTGCCCTGAAGCGGCACCGAGACATACATGTTGTAGCGCTGGACGAGGGCAGGGCCGCTGGAATCCTGGATATCCATCAGCGTTCCGAGCGGCACCAGCGCGCCGGTCGCCGAGCGGACCTTCAGGGCGAGGATGTCTTCCCTGTCCATGCGGTATTGCCGGTCGGCTTGGGCGCGAACCTGGTAGACACGGCCGAACGCGTTGAAATCGTTGACGTAGGCCACGCCGAGATTGATCGAAAGCGCGTTGAAGATGTTGGGGATCGGCACGTTCAGGAAGCGCGCCTTGTCACGATCGATCGACAGGAAATATTGCGGGCTCGCATCGGAGAAAGTCGTAAAGACGCCGGTCAGCCCGTCGGTCGTTGCCGCCGCCCCCATCATCTGGCGGGCCAGGCCGAGCACGCGCGTCATGTCGGGGTTTTCAAGATCGGAAATCTGCATCTTGAAGCCGCCGGAATTGCCGACGCCGCGCACGGAGGGCGGCGGGATGGCGATGATGAAGGCCTCCTGGATGCTTTGCAGCTTGCCGAAGAGTTCGCCGATGATCTTGTTGGCGTTGTCTCCCTCCTCCTCGCGCTCGGCGAAGGATTTGAAAGGAACGAAGACGACGCCGGAATTCGAGGCATTGGTGAATGTCGCCCCGCTGAAGCCGGCGAATTGCACGGCGTTGCCGACGCCGGGCACGGTTCGGGCGATGTCGCCGACCCGTTTGACGACGGCATCGGTGCGCGCAAGCGAGGCGCCATCGGGAAGCTGGACGACGACGATCGCGTAGCCCTGGTCCATGGTCGGGATGAAGCCCGAGGGAACTTTGGTGCTCATGTACCAGGTCGCGCCGATAAGGCCGGCGAAGGCGAGCATCGAGCAGGTTAATCCCACCCAGCTGCTGACCAGGTGCCGGACGGTCCAGGAATAGCCGGAACTCATCCGGTCGAAACCACGGTTGAAGCCGTTTGCAAGGCCGCTTCCTAGCCGTGACGCGATGCTCTTACGCTTTCCTTCGTGGTCGTGGGGTTTCAGCAATATACCGGCAAGAGCAGGCGAAAGCGTCAGCGAGTTCAGCGCCGATATCGCGGTGGTGACGGCGATCGTGACCGCAAACTGCCTGTAGAACTGGCCCGAGATGCCGGGGATGAAGGCTGTCGGCACGAAGACTGCGATCAGCACCAGGGAGATGGCGATGACCGCGGTTCCCACTTCATCCATGGTGACGTGAGAGGCCTCTTTCGGCGTCATGCCGCGCGCCAGATTGCGCTCGACGTTTTCCACCACCACGATCGCGTCGTCGACGACAATGCCGATCGCCAGCACGAGGCCGAAAAGTGTCAGCATGTTCAGCGAAAAGCCGAAGGCCAGGAGCACGGCGAAGGTGCCGATCAGCGAAACGGGAATGGCGACGATCGGTATGATCGCGGTCCGCCAGGATTGCAGGAAGACGAGGACGACGATCGCCACCAGGAGGGCCGCTTCGGCGATGGTTTTATAGACCTCGTTGATCGAGGCCGAGATGAATTCGGTCGTATCGTAGACGATGCGATATTCCAGACCTTCCGGGAAGTTCTGGGAAATATCCTTCATGATCGTCTGAACCTGATGGGCGGTGTCGAGGGCGTTGGTGCCCGGCCGGGCGAAAATGCCAAGCGCAACAGCGGGATCGTTGTTGAGGTAGCTGTTGGTGACGTAGTCCTGCGCGCCGAGTTCGATACGGGCGACATCCTGCAACTGCACGAGCCGGCCGGCGCCCGTCGATTTGACGATGACGTAGCGGAATTCGCGGGCGTCGGAAAAGCGTCCGTCGGTTCGCACCGTATATTCGAAGGCATTCCTGCCGGTCACCGGCGGCGCGCCGATCTTGCCGCCGGAAACCTGGACGTTCTGGTCTCTCAAGGCGGAGACCACGTCGTCCGATGTCATGCCGTAGGCGGAGAGTTTTTCCGGGTCCAGCCAGATGCGCATCGAATATTGCCGCTCACCGAAAAGCTGCACGTCGCCGACGCCGTCGAGGCGGACGAGCACGTCGCGAATGCGGTTGCGGGCGTAGTTCGAAACGTAAAGCTGGTCATAGCGATGCGACGGCGACAGGAGGTGCACCACCATCATCAGGTCGGGCGAGCTTTTGTCCGTCGTCACGCCCAGCCGCTGGACTTCCTCGGGAAGACGGGGGAGCGCGATCGACACGCGGTTCTGGACGAGCACCTGGACTTTGTCGAGGTCGGTGCCGAGCTTGAAGGTGATCGTCAGCGACATCGCGCCGTCGGCGCTGGAATAGGAGGACATGTAGAGCATGTCTTCGACGCCGTTGATCTGCTGTTCCAGCGGCGTCGAGACGGTGTCGGCGATGGTCTGCGGGTCGGCGCCCGGATAGGAGGTGCGCACGACGATGGTGGGCGGCGCGATCTCCGGATATTGGGAGACCGGCAGCTGCGTATAGGCGATGCCGCCGACGACGAGGAAGAGGATCGAGATGACGGCCGCGAAAATCGGCCGATCCACGAAGAAGTGTGCAAATCTCATTGTCCGGTCTCCGCATTTGCGGCTTCCGGCGGCGTGTCCTGCCGCTCCTGCGGCAGCTCGCTCATCTGAGGTGTGATCGTCGAGCCCGGCCTTGCGCGCATCAGGCCGTTGACGATGATCGTCTCGTTGCCGTCGAGGCCCTCGCGGATGACGCGATAGCCATAAAGCCGCGGTCCGGGCCGTACCGGCTTGGTCGTAACCTTGCCTTGCGCGTCAACGACATAGACGACGCGTTCATTCTGATCCGCGCCGATCGCCTCATCAGGAACGAGGATGGCCTTGTAGGTGTTGGAGGCTGCGACCTGCACGCGGCCGAACAGGCCCGGCTGCAGGACGAGATCGGGATTTGCAAGGCGGGCGCGGATGCGGATGGTGCCGCTCTCGTTGTCGACCCGGTTCTCGGCGAAATCGAGTTTTCCCTTGAAGGGTTTGGCATTGGGATCGGAGATCGTGACGGAGACGTCCACTCCGCCGCCGCCCAGTTGGAGGTCCGTGCCCATCTTGCGCGCGGTGTCGGCGAAATTCAGCAGGCGGCGCTCGTCGACGTCGAAATAGAAATCGATCGGATCGAGGGAAACGATCGTGGTAAGCACCGTCTGGTCGGCCTGCACGAGGTTGCCGGTCGAGATCAGTCGGCGGTCGATGCGGCCGCTGAGCGGCGCCTTGATTTCGGTATATTCGAGATCGAGCGCCGCGCGATCGGCGGCGGCCTGCGCGCCGCGGACATTGGCCTGGGCGGAATCGAATTCACGGCGGCGATCATCAAGCGTCTGGGCGGACTGACTGCCGCTCGAAGCAAGCGACTGGGCGCGCTTGTACTGAGCATCGGCGAAGACGAGGGTGGATTGCGACGCCTCGAGCGAGGCCTTTGCCTGGTTGAGCGCGGTTATGAACGGCCGCTGGTCGATGACGAAGAGCAGGTCGCCCTGCTTGACGAGGGCGCCGTCCTCGAAATGGACTTCCTGCAAATAGCCGCCGACGCGTGAGCGCACGGAGACCTCGTCGACCGGCTGGAAACGGCCGATGAATTCGTCATTATCGACGACATCGCGCACCACAGGCTTTGCGACGGTGACGGGAGGAGGGGCGGACGCTGCGCCTTGGGCCATTGCGGCCAGAGGCATGAACGTGGCGATGCAGCCGAGCATCAATATCCGTCGAAGCGCGTAAGTCATACCGGTCCCTCCAATCTCGACGGCCGATCGACTGCCGCCGAACCTAAGATGAAGTGATGCTATTCATGCTGCTGTGAACGGAAGCCTGAGCTCCCGTGATTTCCCCCGGCGTCCGATCGATGGAAGGGAAGGCCGGCACGCGATGCATAATGGAAAAGTCGTAACGCTGTGGAACGGGATATAAACGGCAGCGGCGAAAAATAGCAAATGCCAATTATGTCAAATTCCTGATTCCACGAAAACGTCATGGAGTACATCAGCTCTCGACGATCTCGTCGCGGCCGGGCGGCAGGACGGCGAGTTCGGCCCAGTCGAGCTCCTGCTCCAGCGTGTGGAAGACATCGTCGTCGATCTCGCCGGCGCGGCGCATCGCCGCCAGTTTTCGGCGTTTGGCGATGATGACGTTGCGGCGCTGTTTGTCGAGCCTGCTGACCTCGCGCGGGTGTTTTCCGTCGGCGGCGATCTCGCGCTCGGAGGTGTAGACGTCGCGCAGAATTCGGGTGGATTTGTCCTCGCCTTCTAGCTCGGCAAGCGCTGCATCGATGAGCGCGATGCGGGCTTTGGTGAGATCGCGGTCCAAGGATGTGTCCGGATCGAATTTCAGGAAGCGGATCAGCGGCCCGAGCGTCAGCCCCTGGACGATCAGTGTGCCGAGGACGACGGCAAGGGCGCTGAGCAGGATG
This sequence comes from Rhizobium sp. R634, assembly GCF_002211305.1. Taxonomy (GTDB): domain Bacteria; phylum Pseudomonadota; class Alphaproteobacteria; order Rhizobiales; family Rhizobiaceae; genus Rhizobium. The sequence continues at coordinate 45,768 of NZ_LOKW01000005.1, forward strand.
ATATCGCGGTCGTGGAAATCGATCGGCAGGGCGAGCGCGGTCGCCAGCGTCACGAGGCCGCGCATGCCGCACCATCCGGCCAGCAGGCTCGTCGCAAAGGTGGGAACGGCCTGTTTCGTTCGCCCGCGCACGGCGAGATAAGTGATCGCGCGATTATAAAGAAGCACCCAGATCAGGCGGACGACGATGACGGTGACGAAGACTGCCGTGGCCAGGGTGATTGCGAAGTCGAGGCGGCCGGGATCGATATCAACGACGATTTGGCGAACCTGCAGGCCCATCAGCAGGAAGGCGAGCACGTTGACCAAGAAGACCGCGGCTTCCCAAACCGAATAGGAATGGATGCGGTGGCGGGCCGACTGCCGCTCAGGCATGTAGCGGGCGATCACCATCGCATAGACGACGATCGTCAAAATCGCTGAGAGGTGCAGCCGCTCGGCGATGATCCATGCGCCAAACGTGGCGACGAATTCGAGCAGGGTGCCGCCGAGCGTGCCGGCCAGTTTGACGCCGACGACCATGTAGAGGCGGCCGAGGAGATAGCCGAGGAGGATACCTCCCGGCACCGCAAGCGCCAGCTGCGCCAGGGCGCCGCTGAAGAAGGCCGGGCTCGAGGCGGCGGCCACCGCGGCGCTGAAGATGAGGAGCGCGACCGCGTCGTTCAAAAGGCTCTCGCCTTTCAGAACCACGTAGGTTTGGCGCGGCAGGTCGAAGCGGTCGAGCATGGCAGTCGCCGCTGCCGCATCGGGTGGCGCGACGATGGCGCCGAGGGCCAGGGCTGCGGCAAGCGGCAGGCCAGCCGTCGTCATGGCGACGGCGGCGACCGCGACGGCCGTCAGGATGACGGCGATGGCGGCGAGCGAGAAGAGCGGCAGCCAGTTGCGCCTCAATGTCCGCGGCGGCAGGTCATAGGCGGCGTCAAAGAGCACAGGCGCGATCAGCAGCGCGAGCGCCAGCTGCGGATCGATGGCGACCTCGGGAGCCCAGGGCACGGCGGCGACAATGATGCCGGCGATCGCCAGCATCGTGGGATAAGGGATGCGGAATTTCCGGGAGAATTGCAGGAAGACGATCGCTACCAGAAGCAATGTCAGCATGCTTTCGAAGAACGCCATCGAGCCCTCCTGCGCGCCTCCGGCCGAGGCGATCTCCCTCGGAAATTAGGGCCGAAGCCGGCCCGCGGCCACCGTATGAGCCAGCTCTTTCGCGGCGGCTGCGGCATTTTGGCCGCAGCAGCGGAATCTGCCGCCAGCGCTCTTGTGCAGTGCACGCGGCGGGAATATATCTACCGATATCATAAGTATGCTTATAAATAGCCGGCAAAGGTCCACATGAACGCCACGCCCACACTCGGTTTCCTTCTCCACGATGTCGCACGGCTGCTGCGCAAGCGGTTCGAGCAACGCGCGAAGTGCCTCGGGCTAACGCGGTCGCAATGGCAGACGCTTGCCTACCTCTCGAACAATGAGGGCATCCATCAGAGCGGTTTGGCCGAAATCCTCGAAATCGAGCCGATCACGCTGGTGCGCATCCTCGACAAGCTCGCCGAACGCGGGCTGATCGAGCGCCGCCAGCACCCGACCGACCGGCGCGTCTGGCTGCTCTACATGCGCGAGGAGGCGCATCCGCTGCTCGCCGAAATGCGCGAGCTCGGCGATGTGACCCGAGCCGAGGCGCTGGACGGTGTTTCCGCCGAGCAGCGCGAGCAGCTCTACCAGATCCTATCCGCAATGAAGACGAACCTCGTGCAGGCTTGCCGAACACCGGTTGAAGAGAATGAGATGAATGATGGCTGATCAACCCAACCTCCGCGTCGTTGCCGACGCCAATGCCAAGACATCTGAAGAAATCCAAATCAAACAGCAGGAAACGGTAGCCGAAGCGCCTTCATCCAATTCAGCGCCGGCTGCCGCCGTGGCTGCGCCTGGCGGCAACAAGGTCCGCCGCCGGCGCAGTCTCACGCGCCCCGTTCTTTTCGCCCTGCTGCCGGTGGCGCTCGTCGTCGGCGGTTATTATTACGTCAATGGCGGCCAGGTGATGTCGACCGACAACGCCTATATCCAGGCGGATATGGTCGGGGTCACCACCGACGTGTCGGGCATTGTCGATCAGATCAATGTGCATGAGAACGAGGCTGTTAAGGCGGGGCAGGTGCTCTTCAGCCTGAAATCGGATTCTTTCAAGATCGCGCTCGACGGCGCCAAGGCGCAGCTCGGCGCGCAGCGCAACCAGATCATGAACCTCAAGGCGAGCTATCAGCAGTCGCTCGCCGAGATCACCCAGGCTGAGGCCGATCTGCCCTATTACCAGGATCAGTTCGACCGGCAGCAGAGCCTCGTCAACAATGGCAGCGCGACACAGTCCGCTTATGACGAGGCCAAGCACAATCTGGAGGCCGCCCGGCAGAAGGTTGCCGTCGCCAAGGCGGAAGCCGCAACGACGCTCGCCCAGCTCGGCGGCTCGGCCGACCAGCCGGTCGAGGAAAATCCGCTCTATCTGCAGGCGAAGTCACAGGTCGACAATGCGCAACGAGAGCTTGACCATAGCGTCGTCAAGGCGCCGTTCGACGGCATCGTCACCAATGTCAACGCTTTGCAGGTGGGCTCCTACCTGCAGGCCTCGCAGCAGGCTTTCTCGCTCGTCGCCACCAACCATCTGTGGATCGCCGCCAGCCCGAAGGAAACCGAGCTGACCTACGTCAAACCAGGCCAGACGGCGGAGATCTATGTCGACACCTATCCCGGCGTGACGTGGAAGGGCAAGATCGAGAGCATCAGCCCGGCTTCCGGCTCCAGCTTCTCGCTGCTGCCGGCGCAGAACACCACCGGCAACTGGGTGAAGGTCGTGCAGCGCATCCCGATGCGCGTCAGCATCGAGGATACCGACGGCAGGCCGCCGCTTCGCGTCGGCATGAGCACGGTGGTCGATGTCGAAACCGGCCATGCCCGCGGCCTGCCTGACTTCGTCAACACGCTTCTGGGCCGGTCTCAGGGCAAGGACCATGAGTAACGCTTCCGCATCTCCGGCAACCCCTGTTGCCAATCGCGGCGCGATCACCGCCTGCGTCATTCTCGCTGTCATCATGCAGGCGCTGGACACGACGATCGCCAACGTGGCGCTGCCCTATATCCAGGGCAGCGTGTCGGCCTCCGCCGACCAGATCAACTGGGTGCTGACCTCCTACATCGTCGCGGCGGCGATCATGACGCCGCCCTCCGGTTTCCTCGCCGCCAAGTTCGGCCGCAAGCGGGTGCTGCTCGTCGCCATTGCGGGCTTCGTCGGCGCTTCGGTGCTCTGCGGGCTTGCGCAGTCGCTGAACCAGATCGTCGCCTTCCGCCTGTTGCAAGGCCTGTTCGGCGCATCGCTGGTCCCGCTTTCCCAGGGCATCCTCCTCGACATCTATACGGTCGAGGAGCGCGGCTCGGCCATGGCCCTCTTCGGCGTCTCGGTCATGGTCGGGCCGGTCCTCGGGCCCGTCATCGGCGGCTGGCTGACCGACAATATCAGTTGGCGCTGGGTGTTCTACATCAACGTGCCGATCGGCGCGCTCGCCTTCGCCGGCATCGTCATCTTCGTCTCGGAAACGAAGAGAGATGCGCTCGCCAAGCTCGACTGGTTCGGTTTCGGCATGATGAGCCTGTTCATCGCCTCGCTCCAGCTCTTCCTGGACAGGGGCGAGCAGCTCGACTGGTTCTCATCAGGCGAGATCATGCTCGAAGCGATCATCTGCGCCGCCGCCTTCTATCTGCTTCTGGTGCACACGCTGACGGCGGAGAAATCCTTCGTTAATCCGAAGCTGTTTCTCGACCAGAATTTTTCGATCAGCATGATCTTCATCTTCGTGATCGGCATCACCTATCTCGCCTCGCTGGCGCTGATGACGCCCTATCTGCAGACGCTGATGGGCTATCCGGTCATCACCGCCGGTATCGTCATGGGTCCGCGCGGCCTCGGCACCATGCTGTGCATGTTCATCGTCGGGCGGCTGATCGGCAAGGTCGATACGCGCTGGCTGCTGGTGCTGGGGCTCGGGCTTACCGCCTGGGCGATGTACGACATGACCGGCTGGACGCCCGACGTCTCGCAATGGACGATCATCTCGGTCGGCTTCATCCAGGGCGCCGGCCTCGGCTTCCTCTTCGTGCCGCTGACGACGATCGCCTTCGCCACGCTTCCCGCCCATATGCGCGGCGACGGTACCGGTCTCTACAACCTGTCGCGCAATATCGGCTCGTCGGTCGGTATCTCTATCGTTTCGGCGCTGATCGTCGAAAATACGCAGAGCAATCACGAATCGATCGCCGCCTATGTGACGCCGTTCAACCACGCCTTCAACGCGGTGGCAGCGCAGGGGCTCAGTCCCGTGACGGCGGCCGGACGCGCCTCGCTCAACGAGATCATCACGCTGCAATCGACGATCATCGCCTATATGGACGATTTCAAGTTGTTGATGCTGATGTCGCTCGCGGTCATCCCGCTGGCGCTGTTGCTGCGCAAGCCGAAGGCGGCGCCTGCCGTCGATCATAGCGCCGTCATGGAATAGGGCGAAGTTGCACGCAATTCCGGACGCAAAACCGTTGCACACTTTTGCTGGAATTGCTTAGCGAAACGGCTTGCTGAGATAACGCGATCCCTGAATGCCGAAGCGCCAGGGTGCTTCGGCATTTTTCGTGATGCCGATGCGCTTTCCCGAAACGACAGGCACCGGCGCGGACGGTGTCAGCGCATAGGGCGGGCGGTCGAGCAGCCTGTCGTTGATGTCGATATCGATGCCGAGCGCCTGGCAGAGCTTGCCGGGACCGCTGCAGAGCGCCCTCAGCATGTCGGTGCCCCGGCGCTCCATCATGGCGGGGATCCCTATCTCCGGCTCAAGGGCCCGGATCAGCACGGCTGAACCCGGATGACAGACGAAATTCAGGCACCAGTACATACCGTAGATGCGATAGATGTAGACATTGCCCGGCCTGCCGAACATGGCGCCGTTGCGCCTGGTAGGCCCGCGAAAACTGTGCGAGGCCTCGTCATCGGGGAAATAGGCTTCCGTCTCGGTGATGCGGCCGCCGGCGCCGTTGACGGTCAGGTGGCAGCCGAGCAAATCGCGGGCGACAGCGATCGCGTCTCTTTCGAAAAACGCCCTGAGGCTTTCGCCGGCAAGCGCGCCGGCGCCGATCGCGCTTTTTGTCATTCCACCATCGGTCATGGCCGAGGCAGATAACATCCGGCGCGCCTGACGTCATCCCTAAACCTTCTGACGGGCAGGCAGGTTTCACCGGCCGGCATTCGGGTCGCGCATCGGGATCGAGGAGACGGTAACCGAGACCGGGTCGCTCGCCGGGAAGGAATCTTCCAGGCCCTCCTCAAGCTCCTCTTCGAGCAAGGCGGGGTCCTTGCGGCGCGCGCTGTCTCTGTGGGCCGGTTCAATGGCCGCCGCAAGCAGGGCCTTGGCGCGCGAGACGGCGTTTTCGGAGGTCAGCTCCGGCGTGCTTCGCAGCGTCACGGCAATGCTATCCTCGCCTTCGCCTCCGAATTCGACGACGAAGCCGTCTTCCGTCTGGTAGACGGTGATATCGTTGAGTGCCATGGCCATCCCCTCCTGCGCCTCAAAAGGTCGCGCGGCGCCGCAGCGCTCATATTAGCAAGGCTCGATTTACTGAAGCGCGTTTTCGGAATTTTGTCGAGCGAAGACCTTCACCAGCCAGTCGATGAAGACGCGCACGCGCGGCGAAAGCTGTCGGTTGCGGGGATAGAGCAGCGAGACCGGGGTCGGCGTCAGGGGGAAATCCTCCAGCACATGGATCAGCGTTCCCTCGGCGAGATCTTTTTCGGCGTGGTAGCGCGGGATCTGGATCAGGCCGAGGCCCAGCCTCGCCGCCGAAACATAGCTTTCGGCGGCATTGACGGCGACGGCTGCGGGGATGATGATTTCACGCACGGTGCCTTCGACGATGAATTCGAGCGGCAGCAGACTGCCGGTGGCGCTGGAACGGAAACCGACCATGCGATGGCCGGCCAGCCGATCCGGATGCTGCGGCAGCCCATGGGCGGCGATATAGGCGGGAGAGGCAAGCGTAATCTCATCCACCATCGCGACGCGGCGGGCGGCCATGTCGCTATCCGAAGGCGTGCCGACGCGCAGCACGCAATCGATGCCTTCGCGCACCAGATCGACCAGCCGGTCGCCCTCGCTCATGTAAAATTCGATATCGGGATAGGTTTGGAGAAAGGACGGCAGGCTCGGCAGCACGAAATGGCGGGCGAGCGTGCCGTGCACGTCGACGCGCAGCAGGCCCTTCGGTTTGGCGCCGGCGAAAGCGCCTTCCGCATCCTCGATGTCGGCGAGGATCGACAGGCAGCGCTGATAATAGGCCTCGCCATCGAGCGTCGGGCTGACATGCCGCGTCGTGCGTTGGAGCAGCCGAACGCCAAGGCGGGCTTCGAGCTGCTTCACCGCATCGGTGACGGTCGAGCGCGGCAGGCCGCTGTCTTGCGCGGCGTGAGTGAAGCTGCGCCTTTCCACGACGCGGCAGAAGACACGCATGGCGTCGAACCTGTCCATGTATTTTGTTCGCCATTCCCGGATAGTGATGCCAAATAATGCCCGATTATCCGTCACAAGAAAAGGCGCATCTTCTCCTCATCGAAAACGCGCTGAGGCGCACATGAAGGAGAAGAACAATGGCTTCGAACGACAATCGCAAGGTCGCACTGGTCACGGGCGCTTCCCGCGGCATCGGTGCCGAGGTCGCCAAACGTCTTGCCAAGGACGGTTTCACCGTCGTCATCAACTATTCCGGCAATGCCGCGCCGGCCGAAGAACTGGCCCGGGAGATCGAGCAGGCCGGTGGCGAGGCGCTGACGGCGAAGGCTGATGTCAGCGAGGCGCAAGCCGTCCGCCGCATGTTCGACGCCGCGGAAGCCGCTTTCGGCGGCATCGATGTGCTCGTCAACAATGCTGGCATCATGATGCTCTCCCCGCTCGCCGAGGCGGACGACGAAAATTTCGACCGCCAGATCGGCGTCAATCTCAAGGGCACCTTCAATACGCTGCGGGAAGCCGCTAAGCGCCTGCGCGACGGCGGCCGGATCATCAATTTCTCGACCTCGGTCGTCGGGCTGAAGCTCGAAACCTATGGCGTCTACGCCGCCACCAAGGCCGCCGTCGAGACGCTGACGGCGATCATGGCCAAGGAGATGCGCGGCCGCGACATCACCGTCAACGCCATCGCTCCAGGCCCCGTGGCCACCGAGCTTTTCCTTAACGGCAAGTCGGAGGACCTCATCGCCCGCATGGCGAAGATGAACCCGCTGGAGCGCCTTGGCACGCCTGAAGACATCGCGTCCGCAGTCGCTTTCCTCGCCGGTCCCGACGGTGGCTGGATCAACGGTCAGACGCTGCGTGCCAATGGCGGGATGATCTAACGAAGGCACCGTCATCGCAAATATGTGAACGGAACTCGCGGCCTTGCCCTCTTACAATCTTTCGGAGAGTGCCTATAACTAATTTATCGCGAATGAGTGGAGTCCCTTCCGCTCTCTTGCGAACCTCCAGCGCCTGCCGCACCCTCCCTACGGTGCGACAGGCACGATGTTCAAAGAATTGCGGCCCGTCGAAGGTTTCCCCTGCCTTCCGGGCCGTGTCTGTTTTGATTGTGACGCTCAGAGGTCGTTCAGCTTCGCCTCGACCAGCAGTTTCACCAGCCAATCGACGAAGACGCGGACCTTGTTGCTGAGGTGGCGGTTCGGCGGATAGACCACGTAGAGCGGGATCGCATCGCGGCGCCATTCCGGCAGCACGCGCAAAAGTTCGCCCCGTGCCATCGGCTCGCGCGCCATGAAGGTCGGTATCTGGGCAACGCCGAGCCCCGTCAGCGCCGCCGTCAGATAGGTGCGGCTGTCGTTGACCGAAGCGATGTAGCGCGGCGTGGTCTCGACCACTTCATTGCCCTTGCGGAATTCGAAGGGCAGCGTCCGGTTGTTCTGGGCGCGGAAATAATTGACGGAGTAGTGCGTCGCCTCCAGATCCTCCGGCCGCTCGGGCATGCCGAATTTCTGGATATAAAGCGGCGCTGCGCAGGTGATCATTTCCATCTCCGAAACCCGCCGCGCGATCAGCGATTGATCGGTCGGTGTGCCGGCCCGCAACGCGCAGTCGACGTTTTCCGCGAGATAATCGACGGTGCGGTCGCTGACGCCGACATCCAGGCGGATATCGGGATAGCGCTGATAGAAATCGCACAATGCCGGAACGACAATCGCATCGGCGAAGGCGCCGCTCATTTCGACGCGCAACCGTCCGCTCGGCAGGCTCTGTGAGTTGGAGAGGCTGCCGTCGAGTTCCTCCAGCTCGGAGATGATCTGGGCGGCACGTTCATAGTAAAGTGCACCGTCCGTGGTCACCATGACCCGGCGGGTGGTGCGGTTCAGAAGCTTGGTGCGCAGATGCGCTTCCAGGCCTTGGATGAGATTGGTCACCGTCGCCTTGGGCATGGCGAGCATGTCGGCGGCGCGGGTGAAATTGCCCGTCTCCACCACGCGAATGAAGACGCGCATTGCCGAAAGCTGATCCATCGGTTTCAAGTCCGCAGTTTGCGTTGCACCATTATTCGAGAATTGGAACAGTGTAATCGCGATATCGCTTCTTATTCCCTGTTCTGAATAACAATATCTTTTTTGTGCAAAATGCAAGCGGCAGGCGTTGTCCGCTTGTGACTGCCCGCAAAAGAGATCGACCGATGACGGTGGAATGGAAAGATATGATGCTGGATAAGGTGGCCATCGGCCCCGTATCCGCGCGTGTCTACCAGGGCGCCGATTACGGCAAGGGTCCGCCGATCGTGCTTTACCTGCATGGCGGCGCGTTTCTCGACAGCGAAACGAATGTCGACAGGCCGGTGGCGATGAGCCTCGCCAAGGCTGGCGCCATCGTCGCCGCCGTCGACTACAGCAGCCTGTCCGGCAACCTGTTTCCGAAGGCGCTGGAAGTTTCGTTCTCCGTTTTCACCTACCTCGCCAACAAGCGCGCCGCCGGTTTCGGCGACCGCAAGTCGCTGCTCTTCGTCGCCGGCGAAGAGGCGGGTGGCAATGTCGCCGCCGGCGTGGCGCTCAAGGCGCGCGACCAGATGCCGGATGCGCTCGACGGCCAGGTGCTGATTTCGCCGCTGCTCGATCCCTTCATGGGCACGTCGTCGATCCGCAAGGCCGAAGCGGTCGGCATGCGTCAGCGCTGGACGGAGGGCTGGAGCCATTACCTGAGCGGTGGCGGCTGCCATCCTTATGCGGCGCCCTGTCTCTGTTCGCGTCTTTCAGGCGTCGCGCCGGCGCTGATCTTCACCGCGGAGGACGATCCTCTGCACGACGAAACACTCGGTTACGGTGCCCGCCTGAAACAGGCCGGCGTCGGTGTGCGCCAGCATGTTCTTCCCGCCGGGACGGGCTGGCCCTCGATTTATGGTGGGAAATCCGGGGAAGCGCCGGACTGGCAGGAACACGTCAGCCGTCATTTCGGAAGCTTCCTTCAGGACGTGAGCGTCCAACCGCAATTGCATTGAAGAAGATCTGATATTTCGGCGGCCTGGGGCCGCAAGGAGAGTACTGATGACGTCCAGAAGTAAACGCTGGGCCCTGGTGGGCGCCGGCATAGGCCTTATTGCGTCGGTTTCAGGCGCTGCATTGTTTTTCGAGCTGCCGATGAGCCGGACCGCCACGGCCGCGTCCGAGCCGGCGCAGCCCCCCGCCGTGCCGGTGACGGTTGCCGTCGTCGCGGCGCGCGACGTGACGGCCTGGGAGAGTTTCTCCGGCCGTCTCGAAGCGGTCGACCGTGTCCAGGTCCGTCCCCGCGTCGAAGGCGCGATCCTCTCGGTGGCTTTCCGTGAGGGCGCGCTGGTGAAGCAGGGCGACCTGCTCTTCACCATCGACCCGGCTCCCTATCAGGCGAGCGTGGCGCAGGCCCAGGGCCAGGTCGCTTCGGCCGAAGCCAAGGTCAGCCTGGCACAGACCGAGCTTGACCGCGGCCGCAGGCTTTCCGACAACCGCACCATCTCCCAGAGCGATCTCGATCAGCGCCAGAGCGCGCTGGCCGAAGCTCAGGCCGGGCTGCGTTCGGCACAGGCCGCATTGCAGTCGGCCCAGCTCAATCTCGATTATACGCAGGTGCGGGCGCCGGTCTCGGGCCGCATCGGCAAGATCGAGGTGACGACAGGCAACCTGGTTGCGGCCGGTTCGGCGTCGCCGGCGCTGACGACGCTCGTTTCGGTCGATCCGATCTATGCGAGCTTCAACGCGAGCGAAGAGATGGTGACGCGCGCGCTCGCCCAGCTGCCGCAGACCGACAGCGCTCTACCTCCCGTCGAGCAGATCCCCGTCGAGGTCGGCACGCTCGCCGATGATGGCACCCCCATCAAGGGCAAGCTGCAGCTGATCGACAACGAAGTCGATGCATCGAGCGGCACGATCAGCGTGCGCGCCGTCTTCGACAATCCGGGCGGGCGCCTCATCCCCGGCCAGTTCGTGCGCGTGCGCATGGGCCAGCCGAAGGCCGAGAACAAGATCGTCATCAGCGACCGCGCTGTCGGCACGGATCAGGACAAGAAGTTCGTCTTCGTCGTCGATGGCGAGAACAAGGTCGCCTACCGCCAGGTCCAGCTCGGCATGCTGTCCGACGGTCAGCGCGTGGTCGAAAGCGGCCTGACCGCCGGCGAGAAGATCGTCGTCAACGGCCTGCAGCGCATTCGTCCGGGCGCCGTCGTCGTGCCGCAGATGGAAGAGAAGGTCGCGACCGCGCAGTAACGGCCTGAATGCCCTTTCCCATCGGGGAGAGGGCAAATACCCGAAATAATACGACCCACCGGCGGGCTTCCAAACCGCCGGCGAGGGACTTTGCATCCATGTTCACCCCGGAGAGGGCTTTGATATGAACATCTCCAGATTCTTTGTCGACCGGCCGGTCTTTGCCGGCGTTCTTTCGGTCCTCATCGTGGTTGCCGGCCTGATCGGCCTGCGCGCGCTGCCGATTTCCGAATATCCCGAAGTCGTGCCGCCGTCGGTCGTCGTGCGCGCCACCTATCCCGGCGCCAACCCGAGCGTCATTGCCGAAACCGTGGCAACACCGCTCGAAGAGCAGATCAACGGCGTCGAGGGCATGCTCTACATGTCGAGCCAGGCGACGTCGGACGGCGTGCTCAACGTCACCGTCACCTTCAAGCTCGGCACCGACCCCGACAAGGCGCAGCAGCTCGTGCAGAACCGCGTCAGCCAGGCCGAACCGCGCCTGCCGGCGGAAGTGCGCGCACTTGGCATCACGACGGTCAAGAGTTCGCCCGACTTCATCATGGTCGTCAACCTCGTCTCCGACGGGAACAGCCACGACATCACCTATCTCCGCAACTACGCGACTCTGAACGTCAAGGACCGGCTCGCCCGCATCGCCGGCGTCGGCCAGGTGCAGGTCTTCGGCGCCGGCGATTATTCGATGCGCGTGTGGATCGATCCGCAGAAGGCCGCCGAGCACGATCTCGCCGCCAGCGATATCAGCAATGCGATCAGCTCGCAGAACGTCCAGGCGGCAGCCGGCATCATCGGCGCGTCGCCGAGCCAGCCGGGCGTCGACCTGCAGCTCAACGTCAATGCGCAAGGGCGTCTTCGCACACCCGAGGAGTTCGGCAACATCATCGTCAAGACGGGCGCCAATGGCGAGATCACCCGCCTTCGCGACGTCGCCCGCATCGAACTCGGCGCCGCCGACTACACGCTGCGTTCGCTGCTCGACGGCAAGCCGGCCGTTGCTGTTGCCGTGCTCCAGGCGCCTGGTTCGAACGCCATCGAGATCGCCGACAATGTGCGCGCGACCATGGATCAGCTGCAGCTCGCCATGCCCGAAGGGGTCAAATACGAGATCGTCTACGATACGACGAAATTCGTGCGCTCCTCGATCGAGAAGGTCATCGACACGCTGCTCGAAGCCGTCGCGCTCGTCGTCCTCGTCGTCATCCTGTTCCTGCAGACATGGCGCGCCTCGATCATTCCGCTGATCGCGGTTCCGGTCTCGATCATCGGTACCTTCGCAGTCATGTATGTCTTCGGCTTCTCGATCAACGCGCTCAGCCTGTTCGGTCTGGTGCTCGCGATCGGTATCGTCGTCGACGACGCGATCGTGGTCGTCGAAAACGTCGAGCGCAACATCGAACACGGCCTGTCGCCACGGGCCGCGACCTACAAGGCAATGAAGGAAGTCTCCGGCCCGATCATCGCGATCGCGCTGGTGCTCGTCGCGGTCTTCGTGCCGCTCGCCTTCATCTCCGGCCTGTCGGGACAGTTCTATCGGCAGTTCGCGCTGACGATCGCGATCTCCACCGTTATCTCGGCCTTCAACTCGCTGACCCTGTCGCCGGCGCTCGCAGCTCTTCTCCTGAAGGGTCATCATGCGCCGAAGGATTGGCTGACGCGGTTCATGGACGCGATCTTCGGCTGGTTCTTCCGCGGCTTCAACCGCGTCTTCGGTGCTGGCTCGAATGCCTACGGCAAGGGTGTCGGCGGCCTATTGTCGCGCAAGAGCATCGTCATGGTGATCTACCTGGCTCTGGTCGGCGCGACCTACAGCATGTTCACCACCGTCCCGGGCGGCTTCGTGCCGTCCCAGGACAAGCAGTATCTGATCGGTTTCGCTCAGCTGCCGGATGCCGCCAGCCTCGACCGCACGGAAGACGTCATCAAGCGCATGACCGACATCGCGCTCGCCCAGCCGGGCGTCGCCAATGCGATCGCCTTCCCCGGCCTGTCGATCAACGGCTTCACCAACTCCTCGAATGCCGGCATCGTCTTCGTGACGCTGAAGGACTTCGAGGAGCGCAAGACGCCTGATCTCTCGGGCGGCGCCATCGCCATGGCGCTGAACCAGAAATTCGCAGTCATCCAGGACGCCTTCATCGCCATGTTCCCGCCGCCGCCGGTCAACGGTCTCGGCACGACGGGCGGTTTCAAGCTGCAGATCGAGGATCGCGCGGGCTTAGGCAACCAGGCACTCGACGAGGCGACCAAGGCGGTGCTCACCAAGGCCTACCAGACGCCTGAGCTCGCCGGGCTGTTCTCCAGCTTCCAGATCAACGTGCCGCAGCTCTATGCCGATCTCGACCGCGCCAAGGCCGAGCAGCTTGGAGTTTCCGTCACCGACGTCTTCCAGACGCTGCAGATCTATCTCGGTTCGCTCTATGTGAACGACTTCAACGCCTTCGGCCGCACCTACAGCGTCCGGGTGCAGGCCGATGCCAAATTCCGCGCCCAGCCGGAAGATATCGGCCAGTTGAAAGTTCGTTCGGCATCTGGTGAGATGATCCCGCTTTCGGCGCTGCTGAAAGTGGAGCCGAGCACCGGTCCTGAGCGCGCCAACCGGTACAACGGCTTCCTCGCCGCCGATATCAACGGCGGTCCGGCGCCGGGCTTTTCCTCCGGTCAGGCGCAGGCGGCAATCGAGAAGATCCTTCGTGAGACCCTGCCTGCCGGCATCGACTTCGAATGGACGGATCTGACCTATCAGCAGATCCTGGCCGGCAATTCGAGCGTTGTCGTCTTCCCGCTGGCGCTGCTGCTTGTCTTCCTGGTGCTCGCCGCCCAGTATGAAAGCCTGACGCTGCCGCTTGCGATCATCATGATCGTGCCGATGGGCGTGCTCGCCGCGCTGACGGGCGTCTGGCTCACCGGTGGAGACAACAACATCTTCACCCAGATCGGCCTCGTCGTCCTTGTCGGTCTATCGGCGAAGAACGCGATCTTGATCGTGGAGTTCGCCCGTGAGCTGGAGTTCGAAGGCAGAACGCCGCGGGAGGCCGCGGTCGAAGCCAGCCGCCTGCGTCTTCGCCCGATCCTCATGACCTCCATGGCCTTCATCATGGGCGTCGTGCCGCTCGTTGTCTCCACAGGCGCCGGTGCGGAAATGCGTGCGGCCATGGGTGTGGCGGTTTTCTCCGGCATGATCGGCGTCACCTTCTTCGGTATCTTCATGACGCCGGTGTTCTACGTGCTGCTTCGCCGGATGACGGGCAACCGCCCGCTCGTCCAGCACAAGCCGGACGAACACAAGGAAGAAGAGGCAGAGGTCATCCGGCTCGCCGCGGAATAAACGGAATTCAACCTTCCTTTGTCGAGTAAATCGGGCGGGAACTTCGGTTCTCGCCCGTATCGTTTTTGGCATATCTCATAAAAATGCGTTACGTTCATCAAAATGGTTTGCAACGGTAGGCGAGGGGACTATCAAAGACGTTCAGCAGTTGGGAGGACTGAATGATCGGCGCGAGCCTAGCGGTCACGGTCCGGGATCAATATCCCGGCAATGCCCAATCTCTTGCGGCAGAAAATGCAGTTGGCGCGGAATGGCTTAACGGCGCGCTTCTCCTCCATCTCGAAGAGAAGAATGCCCGGCCGGGAGGAAGACAGTGACGAATAGCCATTCGCCGAAGCGGCGCCTGCGTTCACAGGACTGGTTCGACAATCCCGATCATATCGATATGGCAGCGCTCTATCTCGAGCGTTTCATGAATTACGGGATCACGCCGGAAGAGCTGCGTTCGGGCAAGCCGATCATCGGGATTGCCCAGAGCGGCAGCGACCTTACCCCCTGCAACAGGGTGCATGTCGAGCTCGCCAAGCGCGTGCGCGACGGCATTCGCGATGCCGGCGGCATTCCGATCGAGTTTCCGACGCACCCGATCTTCGAGAATTGCAAGCGCCCGACGGCCGCACTCGATCGCAATCTTGCCTATCTCGGCCTCGTCGAAATCCTTTACGGCTATCCGCTCGATGGCGTGGTGCTGACGACCGGCTGCGACAAGACCACGCCGTCGGCGATCATGGCGGCTTCGACGGTCGACATCCCAGCGATCGTGCTCTCGGGCGGGCCGATGCTCGACGGCTGGCACGAGGGGGAGCTCGTCGGCTCCGGCACGGTGATCTGGCGGATGCGGCGGAAATATGCGGCAGGCGAGATCGATCGGGAAGAGTTCCTGCAGGCAGCGCTCGATTCGGCTCCATCCGTCGGCCATTGCAATACGATGGGGACTGCCTCGACGATGAATGCGCTCGCCGAAGCGCTCGGTCTTTCGCTGACCGGCTGCGGCGCCATTCCGGCCGCTTACCGCGAGCGCGGCCAGATGGCCTACCGCACCGGACGGCGCGCCGTCGAGATCGTGTTCGAGGATCTGAAGCCGTCCGATATCCTGACGCGTGAGGCTTTCCTCAATGCGATCCGCACCAATTCGGCGATCGGCGGCTCGACCAATGCGCAGCCGCATCTGGCCGCCATGGCGAAACATGCCGGCGTCGAACTTCATCCCGACGACTGGCAGGTGCATGGCTTCGATATTCCGCTGCTGGCCAACGTCCAGCCGGCGGGCGCCTATCTCGGCGAACGCTATCATCGCGCCGGCGGCACCCCGGCGATCATGTGGGAACTGCTGCAGGCCGGAAAGCTTGACGGCAACTGTCGCACGGTGACCGGCAGGACGATGGGCGAGAACCTCGAAGGGTGCGAAGCCAGAGATCGCGAAGTCATCCGGCCATTCGGGGCGCCGCTGAAGGAGCGGGCCGGCTTCCTCGTCCTCAAGGGCAACCTCTTCGATTTCGCCATCATGAAGATGAGCGTCGTCTCAGAGGATTTCCGCCAGCGCTATCTCAAGGAACCCGGGCGGGAAGGCGTCTTCGAGGGCAGGGCCGTGGTCTTCGACGGGTCGGAGGATTATCACAAGCTTATCAACGAACCTGAACTCGGCATCGACGAGAACACCATCCTCGTCATCCGCGGCGCCGGGCCGCTCGGCTGGCCGGGCTCGGCCGAGGTCGTTAACATGCAGCCGCCGGATCATTTGCTGAAGCGCGGCATCCGCAGCCTGCCGACGATCGGCGACGGCCGCCAGTCCGGCACGGCCGACAGCCCTTCCATCCTCAACGCCTCGCCGGAAAGTGCCGCCGGCGGCGGCCTCGCCTGGCTTCGTACCGGCGATGTCATCCGCATCGATTTCAACCAGGGGCGCTGCGACATGCTGGTCGATGAAGCCGAGATCGAGCGGCGCAAGGGCGACGGCATTCCGCCGGTGCCGGCGGATGCAACGCCCTGGCAGCGGATCTACCGGCGCTCGGTGACGCAATTGTCGGACGGCGCCGTGCTGGAGGGAGCGGCGGAGTTCCGCCAGATCGCCAAAAATCCGCCGCGGCACAATCACTGATTTGGCAGGGACGCGGGCCTGCAATCCCTATGATCCAAAAAGGGAAGCCGTAACCAACGGTTCACCTAGTGACTAGTTCGCGCCTCCGGACAAGGCTTCCTTAATGCCGGGCTGAGACCATATTGCCATTAAGAAAGCTTCCAAGGCTGAGAGCGTTGCCAGAGAACAAAGCCACACGGTCCGAACAAGAGTTTCAGGATCTTCTGCGCCGTCTCGAACTCGCCCTCGATGCATCTCAGATCGGTGTCTGGGAGCACAGCATCGCGAAGGACGGGATCTTATGGGATGCGCAGATGCACCGGCTCTACGAAACCGGCGAGACATGCCGGCATGTGCCGGCGTGGTTCTGGTCGAATGCGATCCATCCCGATGACCGCGAGCGGGCCGAACGCGACTTCGACCAGGCGATCGCGGCGCGGGGCGCCTATAACTCCCAGTTCCGGATCGTGCTGCCGGGCGGCGAAATCCGCCATTTGAGGTCGCGTGCGCATTTCTATGTCGATGCGGAGGGCATGCCTTCCTTTATCGGCGCCGAGTGGGATGTGACCGCCGACGTGCAGCTTAATGCGGAACTCGCGCGGCAGAAGATCGTCGCCGAGGCGCGGGCGCTGGCGCTCGAGGAAAGCAATGCGCGCATCGAGCATGTCGCCGATCACGATTACCTCACCGGCCTGCCGAACCGGCGCCTGCTCGACAAGCGGCTCGGGGAGCTGCCGGCTGACCGGAACATCGCGACGCTCGGCGTGCTGCATCTCGACCTCGACCAATTCAAGCAGATCAATGACAGCCACGGCCATGGGGCAGGCGATGCGGTGCTGAGAGCCGCAGCCCTTCGCATCACCGCGGCCATTCCCGCCAATGGCATGGTGGCGCGTGTCGGCGGCGACGAATTCGTCATCGTGCTGGTCAATTTCACCGACCTCGCCGAATTGAAGCTGATCACCGAGGATCTCCAGCGGCGGCTTCGGAAAAAGATCCGTTTCGGCGAACAGATGCTGCAGTCCGGCGCCTCGATCGGCGTGTCCTGGAGCGGCGACCGGCGGGCGCGTAACCTGCTTGCCGAATCCGATCTGGCGCTCTACCAAGCTAAGAAGCTCGGGCGCAATCGCGTCGAATTCTTCACGCGGCAGCTGCAGGAGGACCTGCGTGCCAAGCGCCGCCTCGCCGAGGAGCTGAAGCTCGGGCTGGAGCGCGGCGAGATCGTTCCCTATTATCAGGTGCAGGTCGATGCCCGGACGCGGGAGGTGATCGGTTTCGAGGCGCTGGCCCGCTGGAAACATCCCGAGAAGGGCGTGCTTGCGCCGGGAGTATTCCTGAAGATCGCCGACGAGCACGGGCTTTCGGCGGAAATCGATGCGGCGATCCTGAAAAGCGTTCTCGAAGACCGGCTGTTCTGGCTGTTGCGCGGCGTCGCGGTGCCGCGCATCGCCGTCAATATCTCGGCGTCTCGCCTTGCCGATCCGGCGCTGCTCGGCAAGCTGAGGAAACTCGACATCCCGCCCGGCGTCATCGCCTTCGAATTGATCGAGACCATTTTCCTCGATGATAGCGACGAGAAGCTGCTCGAGCATATCGACGATATCAAGAAGATGGGCATCGACATCGAGATCGACGATTTCGGATCGGGTCATGCCTCGCTCATCGGTCTCGTCAAGCTGCGGCCGAAACGGCTGAAGATCGACCGGCAACTCGTCAAAGAGGTCGTCAGCTCCGCCGAGCAGCGGCGCGTGGTGGGGTCGATCGTGGAGATCGCCAAGGCGCTCGATGTCGAGGTGATCGCCGAGGGCATCGAGACCGAGGAGCATGCCGTCGTGCTGGGTGAGCTCGGTTGCGACGGCCTGCAGGGTTATGCATTCGGCTATCCCACGCCGGCGGCCGAGACGGACCGGCTTTTTGCATCGATGATGAGCGGGACCGAAAAGCAAAAGACGGCGATGGGCGGCTGAGATGCTTTCCTCGCCTTCAAAAGCGGGCGGACGTTATATCTTCGCTGCGGCGTTTTGCTCCTATCGACAGGAAGACAAACGGTCCGCAAGTAATTTTCTTGAGCTTGCAACGGCCCGGTTTCATGATAATGCGGAAACGAAGCTTTTTGCATTGCATCGAAAATGATTATACCGCGTCGCCAAGACCATGGGCATGGGGTTCTCCATCATTTGCAGATGCAATCGGGGAGCCTGGACCTGACAATTGCTTTGCCGTTGCCGGGAT
This sequence comes from Rhizobium sp. R634, assembly GCF_002211305.1. Taxonomy (GTDB): domain Bacteria; phylum Pseudomonadota; class Alphaproteobacteria; order Rhizobiales; family Rhizobiaceae; genus Rhizobium. The sequence goes on from NZ_LOKW01000005.1 coordinate 64,187, forward strand.
GGACTTGCGGGACATTCAATCTGGGAAGGTCGCATGAATTCGGGGGATTTTGCCGTTCGTTCGATGCGGCCCGGCGAACTGGAACTCGTGCTCGAATGGGCGCGCCAGGAGGGGTGGAACCCGGGGCTCGACGATTCGCTGGCATTTCTCGAAGCCGATCCTTCGGGATTTTTCGTCGGCGCCATCGGTGAGGTTCCCGTCGGCTCGATCTCGGTCGTCAAATACGGGGACAGTTTCGCCTTCGTCGGCCTCTACATCGTCCATCCGGATTTCCGTGGCAAAGGCTATGGCAAGGCGATCTGGGAGGCGGGCATCGCCACGGCGGAAGGCCGGACGATCGGTCTCGACGGCGTTGCCGCACAGCAGGAAAATTACCGCAAGGCCGGCTTCGAGCCCGCCTATTCCACCATCCGTTACGGCGGTGTCGCCTCTTCCCTGCCTGTCTCGACGCTCGTTGCGCAGCCGGTGCTGGATTCACGCCTCGAAGGCCTGCAGCGCTACGACTCGGCGATCTTTCCGCAGCCGCGGGATGCCTTCCTTGCCGCCTGGTGCACCGGCCGCAAGGGCCGCCGGACGGCTATTGTGCGCAAGAGCCACAAGATTCGCGGCTACGGCACGATCCGCCGCTGTTACGAGGGCTACAAGATCGGGCCGCTGTTTGCCAATGACGCCGACAGCGCCGCGGCGCTGCTTGCCGAACTGATCCCCGAGGCGAAGGGGGCTTCGATCTTCATCGACATTCCCGTCGAGAACCACGAGGCGGTGGCACTTGCCGAAAGCATCGGCCTTCGACCGGTGTTCGAGACGACGCGCATGTATCGCGGGCCGGCCCCGGCCATCCCGCTGAAACACGTCTTCGGCGTGACAACGCTGGAGCTTGGTTAGTCCACGGGCGAGGCGGGAACGGTCGGAGCTGAAGCTTTCGGCCGGCCCTTTTCGGCGATTGCGATGCCGCCGAGGGTCAGCACCAGTGCGATCATGTGGAAAGACTGAAGCTTCTCGCCGATCAGGGCGACGGAGAGCAGCGTTCCGAACACCGGCACGAGATTGATGAAGAGCCCGGCCCGGTTGGCGCCGATCGCTTCGACCCCTTTGATATAAAGGATCTGCGCTAGCAGCGAAGGGAAGATCGCCGTGTAGAGCGTGATGCCCCAGCCGGCCTGATCGGGCCATTGCGCCGCACCCCGGCCTGCTTCCCAAAGGAGCAGCGGCAGCGAGGTCAGCATGGCAGCGATGGCCGGGAATGCCATCAGCGTTCGCCAGTCGACCGGCGGTTTCCAGCGCAGGAAGATCGTGTAGAGCGAATAGGCGACGATGGCGATCAGCATCAGCCCGTCGCCGCGGTTGAGCTGCAGCTGCAGCAGCGTGGCGAGGTCGCCATGGGCGGCCGTCAGCGCCACGCCCACCAGCGTCAGTCCGAAGCCGAGGCACTGCGCTAGCGAAATGCCGGTGCGGAAGAAAACGAAATTGAGCAGAAAGATCAGCATGGGGATGCCGGCCTGCTCGATGGCAACGTTGATCGCCGTCGTATATTGCACCGCCGAGTAAAGCATGGCGTTGAAGAGCGTGTAGCCGATGGCGCCGTAGCACAGCAGCAAGGGCAGATTCTTCCTGGCGACCGACCAGTCCTTCTTCAGCTGCGGCACCGAAATAAGGGCGATCAGCGCGACGGCCAGGAACCAGCGCAGGAAGGTCAGCATCATCGGGCTGACATGGCCGACCGCAAGCTTGCCGGCGACGGAGTTGCCGCCCCAGCAGAGAGTGGCAATGACGAGGCAGATATAGGCCGTGGCTTGCAAGAGCGTTTCTTCCTCGTGTTTTGGTGAGCGACAAGCGACGTTTTCGCAGGGGAAATAGCCTGCCGGCGGCTGATTTGTCACGTAAAAAGCCCAATCGCCTGTGACAACAGGGTCGCTTTCCCAAAAACAAAGCTTTATAGATGCGCGGGTTTGAGCAGGTGCGCGGTTCAGCGCCGGTAACAGGAAGAGTTAGATGACGAACGTAGTCGTGGTCGGTTCGCAATGGGGTGACGAAGGCAAGGGCAAGATTGTCGACTGGCTTTCTGAACGCGCGGATATCGTCGTGCGCTATCAGGGCGGACACAATGCCGGCCATACGCTCGTCATCGACGGCACGAGCTACAAGCTCTCGCTGCTGCCCTCCGGCGTCGTGCGTCCCGGCAAAATGGCGGTGATCGGCAACGGCGTCGTCGTCGATCCGCACGCGCTGATCGCCGAGATCGGCCGGCTGGAGGCCCAGGGCGTGAGTGTCACGCCTGACAATCTGCGCATCGCCGACAATGCGACGCTCATCCTGTCGCTGCACCGCGAACTCGACGCGATGCGCGAAGATGCGGCTTCCAACAGCGGCACCAAGATCGGCACGACGCGCCGCGGCATCGGCCCGGCCTATGAGGACAAGGTCGGCCGCCGCGCCATCCGCGTCATGGATCTTGCCGACCTCGAAAGCCTTTCCGGCAAGGTTGACCGTATCCTGACGCATCACAATGCCCTTCGCCGCGGCCTCGGCGTTGCCGAAGTCAGCCACCAGGCGATCATGGAGGAACTGACCTCGATCGCCGATCGGGTCTTGCCGTTCCGCGATACGGTCTGGCTCTTCCTCGACAAGGAGCGCCGCAAGGGCGCCCGCATTCTTTTCGAAGGCGCGCAGGGCAGCCTGCTCGACATCGACCACGGCACCTATCCTTTCGTGACCTCCTCGAACACGGTGGCCGGTCAGGCTGCCGCCGGTTCCGGCATGGGTCCCGGCTCGCTCGGCTATATCCTCGGCATCACCAAGGCCTATACGACGCGCGTCGGCGAAGGCCCGTTCCCGACCGAGCTCACGGACGAAGTCGGCCAGTTCCTCGGCGAAAAAGGCCACGAGTTCGGCACGGTGACCGGGCGCAAGCGCCGCTGCGGCTGGTTCGACGCGGCCCTCGTGCGCCAGTCGATCGCCACCAACGGGATCACCGGTATCGCGCTCACCAAGCTCGACGTGCTCGACGGCCTCGATGAATTGAAGATCTGCGTCGGCTATATGCTCGACGGCGAACAGATTGATCATCTTCCCGCAAGCCAGGGAGCGCAAGCTAGGGTCGAACCGGTCTATGTCACGCTGGAGGGATGGAAGGAATCGACCGTGGGCGCGCGCAGCTGGGCGGATCTTCCGGCACAGGCGATCAAGTATGTTCGCCAGGTCGAAGAGCTGATCGGGGCGCCGGTCGCGCTGCTTTCCACTAGCCCGGAGCGGGATGACACCATACTTGTGACCGATCCGTTTGAGGATTAAGCTCACGGGTCACTGTAGGGGATAGTTCGGGAGAGTGCCGGACTTCTTGAGAAAGTACTGATGGCGGATTTTATTGCAGTTATTCGGCGGGCCGTGGACGGCCTGGCTGAAAATACCCCCGAGATGCGGGTGAAGGTCTACGAACGTGCTCGCGGCGCAGTGCAGCGGCAGCTCGAGAACATGAAGCCGCGTCCGCCGGAAGCCATGCTGCAACGCCAGCTCGAAAAGCTCGAGGCCGCCATCCGCGAAGTGGAAGGCGAACACGCCGAGGCGCTGCCGCTCGACGAGGCGGTTGCCGCCGAAGCCGAGCCTGATGTTTCGGAAGAACAAGCGGTTCACGACGAAGGCGAATCAGTACCTGCGGCGGAGACGGCAGCCGGGGAACCGGTTTACGAAGCCTATGCGGAACCGCAGGCCGCTGAGCCTGCGGCGACTGCCGAGGAGCCGGATCACGAGCACATGGAGGCCGTCGCGCCGCAGGAGCCTCAGGACGAGGTCCCTGCCGACGAGCCCCTTTCCGAAGAGACGGCTGCCTCCACTGAGGCTCATGTTTCCCCGGAGGAAGAGGAGCCCGCTCCCGCCGAGACATACTGGCATCCCTCGCATGAGGAGGAAGCGCCGGCCGAGGAATGGCATGCCGCCGAGGCGCATCACGCCGCTGCCGAGGACGTGCCCGGCGAGGACGGCCTTCGGGAGCCGGCAGCCGAGCATCATCCCTACGAGGAAGCCGACGATTACCGGGGTGACGAGCAGCATTCCGCGCAGGCCGAAGAGATCGCGGCCGAACCGGCTGCTGCCGAAGCCGACGAGCCTCAGGGCGAGGCGGCTTACGAGCCTATCGAATCCTTCCAGCCGGTCGCTGGCGGCCTTGACCATGCGGCGCAGCGGCTGGTGGAGCCGGTCGCCGATTTCGATCGTCCGCAGGAATTTGTCGAGCATAGCCGCGAGGAGCCACTGCAGGCGGATGCCGCAGGACATTTCGATCCCGTCTGGGCCGAGCCTGCCGCAGAAACGCCGGCCCCCGCACCCAAGGATGCCGAGACCGAATGGGCGGAGGAAGAGCTCCGGCAATATTCGGAAACGGCGCCTGCTGCCCCCGACACTTCGGCGCGCGCCTTCGAAGACGTGATATCGAGCCTCGAAAAAGTGGCGCCCGCCGCCGTGATGCCGACCGCCAAGGAAGCTTTCTCCTGGGAGAAGGCCGCCTTCGACGATCTGCCGCCGATCGAGGCCGGCACCGACAAGAAGACGCCGGTTGCCTCGCATTTCGACGATGTCGATATCTTCGCGGAAGTGCACGACGGAAAGCCTGCGCCCGCCGCCGGCGCGCCGAACGAGCAATGGCGCGAAGCAAAGACGCTGCGCGGCTACGATCGCCGCGGCCCGGTCGCCGCCGACGACGATGACAGCAATCCGGGAATGGATATCGATCAGCTCGTTGCCTCCAAGCTGCAGGGCAAGAGCTTCCGCATGGAGCCGAAACGCCGCCGCTTCGGCATCGGCACGGTGATCACGCTTATCTTCGCGCTCATTCTGATCGGCGGCGGCGCCTATGCCGGCTGGATGAACAGAGAAGCGCTGGTGGCAATGGTCGACGGGCTGGTGAGCTCGGCGCCGTCGCAGGCGACCCGGAACGAAGCGACAATGGCTCCGTCCGAGTCTGCGACGCCTCAACAGCCGGGCGCAACGGCGCCGGCCGCCCAGCCGACAGCCCCACAGAGTGCTGAGAATACTTCCCCGGCGCCGGCCCAGCCGAATCAGCAGGTGGCGTCGCTGAACAATGACGGTGCGGCGGCCAGCTCGAAGTTTACCCAGCGGCTGCTGACTGACGGCACCGAGGTCGATAGCGGGCCGGCCAGCGTGCCGGGAACGCCGACCGCGGAAGGAAAGTCGGTCGCCGAACAGAACGTCGCCGCAGCCGATACGCCGCCGGCGAGCGCGCAAGGCGACGCGGCGCCGGCCGAAACGCTGACGCCGAACGGTCCGGCGGCATCGCCGCAGCAGACCGCGCCCGTCGGCTCGTCGCAGAAAATGTTCCTCTATGAGGAGCGCATCGGCCAGAGTTCGCCAACGGCGATCGAGGGATCGGTCGTCTGGAGCGTGCAGCGCGAAGCCGGCCAGGACGGCCGGCAGGAGGCGACGGTGCAGGGCAACGTCACAGTTCCCGAGCGCAATCTCTCGGCACTCGTCACCTTCAAGCGCAATTCCGATCCGTCGCTGCCGGCAAGCCACCTCGTCGAGATCGTCTTCTCCGTGCCGCCGAACTTCGAAGGCGGCAGTATCGAAAGCGTTCAGCGCATCTCGATGAAGCGCACCGAGCAGGATCGCGGCGACGCGCTGATCGCGGTTCCGGCCAAGATCACCGACGATTTCCACATGATCGCACTCAACGACTACCCCGACGCCCGCAAAGCCAACCTGGACCTCATGGCCACCCGCAGCTGGATCGATATCCCGATCACCTACCGCAACGGCCGCCGCGCGCTGCTGACGATGGAAAAGGGCGACTCGGGAACGGAAGCCTTCAACACGGCGATCAAGGAATGGAACGCTCTCGGGGATGTCTCGACGAGCCAGTGAGGTGGATCGCGGCTATTCTGCCGGTGGCCCCCTCATCCGCCTGCCGGCACCTTCTCCCCGCAGGGGAGAAGGAGAGCTGTGACAGCGTTCCGCCCCTCTTGAAAGCGTCGATCGTGGAAACGAAGGCAAGCGGCTTGCTCCGTCTTCTCCCCAGCGGGGAGAAAGGTGGCCCGAAGGGTCGGATGAGGGGGCCGCACGGCGTGTCCGCCAGGACCGCCTGATTTGCTGAGCTTGACCCACATAGCCACAGCCTTACGCACTCTACAAACCGTAGAAACAGAAACGCCACCCGTCCGTGCCGGAGGGGTGGCGTTTCGATTCTCAAGCCAGTCTATCAGGCCGTGGCTTCGACGACGCGGACGGCCTTGGCGCGTTCCAGGGCTTCCTTGCGGACGGCGTCCTGGACCTTTTCGAAGGCGCGGACCTCGATCTGGCGGACGCGTTCGCGGCTGATGTCGAATTCCGCCGAGAGGTCTTCCAGCGTGACCGGATCCTCGGCGAGGCGGCGGGCCTCGAAGATGCGGCGTTCGCGTTCGTTCAACACGCTCATGGCTTTCGCCAGCATGCGCCTGCGGGTTTCGAGCTCATCCTGTTCGATCAGCACGTCTTCCTGGCTGTCGTGGTCGTCAACCAGCCAATCTTGCCACTGGCCGCTGTCGCCTTCGGCTGCCTTGATCGGCGCGTTCAGCGAAGCGTCGCCGGAAAGGCGGCGGTTCATCGAGATGACCTCCTCCTCCGACACATTCAGCTTCGTGGCGATTTCCGAGACGTGCTCGGGCTTCAGATCGCCGTCGTCGATCGCCTGAATGCGGCCTTTCAGCCGGCGCAGGTTGAAAAACAGGCGCTTCTGGTTGGCTGTCGTGCCCATCTTCACCAATGACCACGAGCGCAGTATATATTCCTGGATCGAAGCCTTGATCCACCACATGGCATAGGTGGCGAGACGGAAACCGCGCTCCGCGTCGAATTTCTTGACGGCCTGCATCAGGCCGACATTGCCCTCGGAGACGACTTCGCCGATCGGTAGGCCGTAGCCGCGGTAACCCATTGCGATCTTCGCGACGAGGCGAAGATGGCTGGTGACGAGCTTGTGGGCGGCATCGCGGTCGCCATGTTCGGCGTAGCGCTTCGCAAGCATGTATTCCTGCTGCGGTTCGAGCATGGGAAACTTGCGGATTTCGTCGAGATAACGATTGAGACCGGCTTCGCCGGCGGTAATGGACGGCAAGGTATTTCGGGCCATAGTGCACCCTCCTAATATAGATTCCGGTTCCCGATGGAAACGCGCCCTCGCGTCGTGAAAGGCAAACCGGGACGTGCGGCTTTATCCAAGCCCGCACTAAGTCTATATACAGATAAGTATGGCAAAAGCGCGGTTCAAGGCGTCGCTCACGCAAGTGTGAGACCCTTGAGAAACGTCTATCCGCGCAGCACCTCGATCAATTCCACCATATCATCCGGCAGCGGCGTCTCGAAATGCATGACCTCACCGCTGCGGGGATGCTCGAACTGCAGCATGAACGCATGCAGGGCTTGACGGTCGAACCCCTTGACGATCTTGCGGACCTCTTCGGGCAGGGCATTGGCCTTGGTCTTGAAGCCTGCGCCATAAACCGTATCGCCGAGCAGCGGATGGCCGATATGGGCCATGTGGACGCGGATCTGGTGCGTGCGGCCGGTTTCGAGATGGCACTCGACCAGCGAGGCGAGCGCGGTGGCATCCGGGTTCTCCTGGAAACGCTCGATCACTTGGTAATGCGTGATCGCCTCATCGGCGTCGTGACTGTCAGGGCGCTTGACGGCGCGGCGGGTGCGGTCGCCGGTAGCGCGGCCGAGCGGTGCTTCGACCGTGCCCGACAGCGAGCGGGGCCGGCCCCAGACGACGGCCTGATAGGCCCGCTCCAGCGGCATGGTGCGGCCGTGATCGGCAAATTGAAGCGAGAGATGGCGGTGGGCGATGTCGTTCTTGGCGACGACCATGACGCCGGTCGTGTCCTTGTCGAGGCGATGGACGATGCCGGGACGGCGCACGCCGCCGATGCCGGAAAGCGTATCGCCGCAATGGTGGATCAGGGCATTGACCAGCGTCCCCGTCCAGTTGCCCGCGGCGGGATGGACGACGAGGCCGGCGGGCTTGGAGATGACGATGAGGTCCTCGTCCTCATATAGGATATCCAGCGGAATATTTTCACCCCGCGGCGTCGGGTCTTCGGGCTCGGGCAGGGTGATCTCGAAACTGTCGCCGGCGCGCACCTTGCGCTGCGGATCGGTGACGAGCTGGCCGCGCATGGAAACCTGGCCGTCCTTGATGAGCACCTTGATCCGGCTGCGGGAAAACTCCTCGCCGAGCTGCGCCGTCAGCCAGGCGTCGAGCCGGCCTTCGGCGGTTTCATCGGCCGTCAGGACTTTTCTAATGCCGGCTGCTTGTTTAAAGGGGTCGCTCAAGACGCTTCTTCTCCGACGTATTTTTAGAACGGGACGCACAGATGACAGCAATCGAGCCAGACGACCAGGAAGAGAAGCCCCTTGATCCGGCGATGGAAAGTGTCCGGCGCAAGATGGTCCGCCTGCAGATCGTTTCCGGCGCCATCATGTTCGTGAGCCTTATGGCGGTCTTCGGTGCCGTTGTCTACAAGGTGACGCGCAGCGAATCGAAGGAGCCGGCGCCGGCCGTCAGCGCCTCTGGCGTGCCTTCGGACGCGCCGCTTGCGGCGACCGTCTCCCTGCCGCTCGGCTTCAAGGTGCAGTCCACTTCGTTTTCGGCAGGGCAGATCCTGTTCTACGGCGAAACCGTCGAGGGGAAGAGAAAGGCGCTGGTGCTCGATCTCAGGACCGGCCGCACCGTCGCCGACGTCACCGTCGCTGGCAATTGAGGCCGGCATGGCCGCCGACCCGATCGTCATCGACAGCGCCGCCGACCCGCGCATTGCCGAATTCCGCGATATCCGCGAGCGTGACCTGACGGGCCGGGAGAACCGTTTCATCGCCGAGGGCACCGTCGTGCTGCGCATGCTCGCCGAGGCGCATGCGGCAGGCCGCGGCTTCTCGGCCGAGAAGATCCTGCTGCTCAGCAACCGCGTCGGGGGCGTGCAGCCCATCCTGGAGCGGTTTCCGGCCGATGTGCCGGTCTATGTGGCCGAGGCGGATGTGCTCGACGGAATCGTCGGCTTTCACCTGCATCGCGGTGTACTCGCCCTCGGTCGGCGAGAGGATCGCGGCGAGGCGGCCCTTCTCGACGCATTGCCGGAGCGGGCGCTGGTGCTCGTCGGCTGCGGCATTTCCAACCACGACAATGCCGGTTCGATGTTCCGCAATGCGGCCGTCTTCCGGGCGGATGCGGTTCTGCTCGACGAAACTTCCTGCGATCCGCTTTATCGCAAAGCGTTGCGTGTCTCGGTCGGTTCGGTGCTGAGCGTCCCGCACCGGCGCGGCGGCGAGGCGCTGGATGTGCTTCTCGCGCTGGCCGAACGGGGCTTTGCCATCTGGACGCTTTCGCCACAGGGCAAGACCGATATTCGCGCCATTCCGGCCTCGGCGCGCATGGCGCTCGTTATCGGCACGGAAGGGGAGGGCTTGCCGGAAGACCTGCTCGCGCGCTTTCAAAGTGCGCGCATCCCGCAATCGGATGAGCTCGACAGCCTCAACGCGGCAACGGCGACGGGGATCGCGCTGTTTTCCATGGCCTCGGCCATGAGCCGGATCTGAAGCTTATCGCACCGGATCGGCAATGATGGCGGCCGCCCGGTCGGCAAGGCTGACGCGCTCGTTCGGGTTCTTGTTGCCGGCATCCGGCAGCAGGGTCCGGATCGGCGAAGAAGGGCCTTCGTTGAGCGCGGTCAGCGCCACCATATTGGCGGCGATCGAGGCGATCTCCTCGCGGATCGCGCCATCGCGTCCGGTCACGGTCTTTGCCTTCTGCAGGCGCTCGGCGAGGGCAACACTGCGCGTGCGGACATCCTCGCCCATCTCAGCGGTGATGGCGGCGGCGTCGAATACGGATTCGGCTGCGTCTTCAGCCGTGATTTCCACGGGCAGTTCGGCGGCCATCTTGGCAAGGCCGGCATCGCGCAGCACGCGGTTGATCTTGCGGATCTCGGCATTGGCGGCCTTCAACTGGTCCTTCAACTTGGTGATCTCCTGCTGGCGGCGGGCGAGCTGCGTTTCTTTCTCGGCGGCGGAAGCGCTTTCACGCGCGGCCTTGTCCTCCAGGCGGATCACCATATGCTGCTGCTGCGTCAGTTTCTGCTCGGCATCCTTGGCGCGCTTCTGCAGCAAGGTGACGTCCTGGCGCAGCGTGTCGCGTTCGTCGCGCAGCGCGTTGGCGCGGAATTTCAAGCTTTCCGCCTCGGTGTCGCGTGCAGCCAGGTCGATTCTCAGCCCGTCGGTCTGTTCGCCGAGCTTGCTCAGCCGCGTACGCATCGTCGCCAGCTCGCTCTCCTTATTGGCAACGGATTGCTCGGCGATGTGAAGGTTGGTCTTCAATTGGCTGATATAATTCTCGTCCTTGCGCAGATGCGAGCGCTGCTCGGCCGCCTCGACATGCATCTCGCCGATCTGAGCCTGCAATTCGCCGATCTCGGCGGCAAGCCTTCCGGCATCGACGGCAAGCGCATCGTGGCGCAATTGGAACGACAGGGATTTTTCGCGCTCGCGCAGAAGGTCTTGCGTGGTGCGGGCATTCTCGGCGGCATAGAGCGCGCGCACCATATCCTTCTGGGCGCGCACTTCCTGCGGGCTCAGCGGCATCGTCGCCTTAAGCCTGTTCTCGGTGTACCAGACGATCCGACGATGGACGGCGGGCGAAACCAGAAAGACGAGGAAGGCCGCGGTCAGGAAGCCCAATCCGAACAAGAGAGCATATTCGATCACGGCGCGGCCATCGATTAGAAGGTTAATACAGGGTCAACCGTGATGATTAAGCATGCATGGCGGATATCGCAAGGCCGCCGATGCGAACGGCGGCCATTTGCTGCGGTTTTGCCGGCTCAGAAGGGGTTCCAGGTCGGCGCGCTGGTGATCTTGAGATAGCCGACATTGACGCCGAGGCGGGCGCCGACGCCGGTGCGGATCGGCACGACGAGCACGTCGTTGTTTTTCAGCACGGTCATGCCGAAGCCGGCGATCACATAGGCCGAGCCGCTGACGCCGCCGAAGCGGGCATAGATGCCGTTGACGGTGGGCAAGTCGTAGACCAGCATCATCACGCGGGAGCCCTGGCCGCCGTAGTCGATGCCGAGGGAAGGGCCCTGCCAGTAGAGCGGATGTTCGCCGGCATTCTTGGTGTTCAGCTGGCCTTCGCCATAGGTGAGACCGGCGATGAAGGCGCCGCCGCCTTCCTGTCCGAGGATATAGCCGTTCGGCAGACCGTATTTCTGAAAGGCGCTCTCGACGACTTTAGCAAGTCCGCCGCTGGCCGAGCCGAAAAAGGAGTGGCCGGTATCGACGATCTCCTGCATCGTATATTTGCTGTTGTCCTGCGCGGCGGCCGTTCCGGCAACCATGAAGGTGGAGAGGACGATGGCCGAAAACAGCCTGCAGAAGCCGATGAATCGGCGCGGGAATCGAGGGCGCATGGTGTCATCCGTTCGTCGGTTGGCTGTGAGCGGCAAGCGCTCGCGGCGATTGATGCATTTTGCGCCGATGATCTTAACAATCGGTTTACCAAATATGGTGTCATTATGGCACCGAATACGATCGCAAACTTCGCGCAATTTCGATGAAGCATAATTCCGGGCGCGATGAACTTGCCGCCCCTCAGGAGACGATGATGTCCAAGAACCCCAATCTTACCCTGTCCGGCCCGGACCTGGCCGCGCTTCTCTGCAGCCGCGTTTGCCACGATGTCATCTCGCCCGTCGGCGCGATCAACAACGGCCTGGAACTCCTGGATGAGGGCGGCGCCGATTCCGACGCCATGGATCTGATCCGCACCAGTGCACTCAATGCTTCCGTCCGCCTGAAATTCGCCCGCCTTGCTTTCGGCGCGTCCGGCTCCGTCGGCGCGTCTATCGATACCGGCGAGGCCGAGCGGGCGGCGAAGGATTTCGCTGTCGCCGAAAAGAAGACCGAGGTGATCTGGAACGGGCCGCGCGCCATCGTCGCCAAGAACCGCGTCAAGCTGCTGCTCAATCTCTTCCTCGTCGCCTATTCCTCCATTCCGCGCGGCGGCGTGCTGGAGGTGACGCTCGAAAATCCCGAATTCGACGCCAAGTTCAAGCTCACGGCGAAGGGCAAGCTGATGCGTCTGCCGCCGAAGTTCGTCGAGATCTCGACCGGCACGATCGAGGAGGCGATCGACGCCCATTCGATCCAGCCTTACTACGCGGTGCTTCTGGCCGAGGAGTGCGGAATGACACTCGATCACAGCGCAAGCCCCGATGAACTGGTGTTCACCGCAGTGGTTGCCACTGCCTGAAATCGGTGCGGGGAGGGGTCGCTGCGCGCGTCCGGTAACGATTCCTTAGCCTGATGGACCTATTCTCTAAGGTTGTAAGAGGCCCCTCGCTGCGACGAATGCGGGGGAAAAGGAGCGGCCATGCAAAGGTTCATGATCACCGATAATTCGGACATCGTCCGCAAGGTCGGCAAGCGCATTCTCTCCGAACTCGACTTTCTCGTCAGCGAGGCCTCCAATGCCGCCGAGGCGCTGCAGCGCTGCCAGACGGAACTGCCGGAATATCTGATCGTCGATTCCGGCATGGAGGGGGCGCTCGATCTCATTGCTGCCATCCGCGCCATGGACGGAGGCAAAGAGGTCAAGATCTATTACTGCGTGATCGAGGCCGATCTGAAGAAGCTGATGGCGGGAAAACGCGCCGGCGCCACCGACTTCCTGCTGAAGCCGTTCGATCGGAAGATCCTGACCGCTGTCTTCGGAAATCGCGCCATCGCCGCCTGACGGAAGGCGTATTCCGCAACATCGCCCATTCCCGGAACCCGATGCTGAAAAGCGCGGGCATTCGGCTGACGCCGCGGTTCTCCATCTCTTCTGCTTCGCTGGCCGAAATGAAAGGTTCTGCCCGATTGGGCTGAGACAGCGTTGCCGGCCAAAAACGAAAAATCCCGCCGGAAGGGCGGGATCTTCGTCATCCGATAAGGGGGATCGGAAAATCAAGCGGTTTCAGCGTATTCGGCGCCATCCGGCTCGCGAAGAACATAACCGCGGCCCCAGACCGTCTCGATGTAGTTGGCGCCGCCGGCGGCGTTGGCAAGCTTCTTGCGCAGCTTGCAGATGAAGACGTCGATGATCTTCAGTTCCGGCTCATCCATGCCGCCGTAAAGGTGGTTCAGGAACATTTCCTTGGTGAGCGTGGTGCCCTTGCGGAGCGAAAGCAGCTCCAGCATCTGATATTCCTTGCCCGTCAGGTGGACGCGCTGGCCGCCGACTTCGACGGTCTTGGCGTCGAGGTTGACGATGAGTTCGCCCGTCATGATGACCGACTGTGCGTGGCCCTTGGAGCGGCGAACGATAGCGTGAATGCGGGCGACGAGCTCGTCCTTGTGGAACGGCTTGGTCATGTAGTCGTCGGCGCCGAAGCCCAGGCCGCGAACCTTGTCTTCGATGCCTGCCATGCCCGACAGAATGAGGATCGGTGTCTTGACCTTGGACAGGCGGAGAGTGCGGAGCACTTCATATCCGGACATGTCGGGCAGATTCAGATCGAGAAGGATGATATCGTAATCATACAGCTTGCCCAGATCGACGCCTTCTTCACCGAGATCGGTGGTATAAACATTGAAACTTTCAGATTTGAGCATCAGTTCGATGCTCTGCGCCGTAGCGCTGTCATCCTCGATTAGTAGTACCCGCATAATTATCCCCTTTACCGCCGCCGAAAGGTGGTCTGGCCCCTACACGCTACCGAACAAGCTACGTGATTTGGAAGCTGCCACGAAATGGTTAACAAATTCTAATTCACTCTGGCAAGGAGTATCGAATTTATTAAATAATTTTTCCATTTCTCTGTTTTCCAATAGGAATCTCAAAAAGGCGTTCCTCAACTTTAACATTAGGAAACAGCGCTAAGTGATTCATCCGACTCGCCAATGAAAAGGTTCGAACTTCATGCCGCGGCATTTACCGAGCCTTAAATCATCGGGTCTATCATTAACGATGCCCGTAAACGAAAGGTTACCAGCGGTAGGTTTTTGTTAATATCGCAGGAAATTTTTTAGCAAACCGTGTCAAAGCGGCGCGCAGGGCGGTTTCAAGTTGAGCCGGGGTCTCGCATCACGGGAGTAATGCGTATGAAGTCGCGAGAAAGTCTCGTTCGCCTGAAAGAGTTTCAGGTGAACGAAAAACGACGTCAATTGCAGCAATTGCAGATGATGATGTCCGAATTCGAACGGATGACGAAGGATCTGGAGAGCCAGATCGTCGTCGAGGAAAAGAAGTCCGGTATATCAGACCCGAATCACTTTGCTTATCCGACCTTCGCCAAGGCTGCGCGTCAGCGGGCCGACAACCTGCAGGTTTCGATCAAGGAACTGAAGATGCAGGAAGAGGCGCTGGAATTGGCGCTCGAGGAGATGCAGGCGGAATATGCAAGGGCGGCGGCGCTGGAAGAGCGTGACGTCAGCGCCCGGGCAAGGGCCTAACAGAAAGAAGGGCGCCGGCTTCGGCGCCTGGGATCGCCAGAGAGAAGCCATGTATGATGGGCGCGCTGTCCGTCATACATGGCTTTTGGTGTTTCCGTTATCGTCCCAAAGTGCGGCTGCTTCGGCCGCATGAATCAATTCACGACATCGTGCCATTCCGGGTGGCGCTGCGCCTGGGCTTTGAAGAAAGGGCAGAGCGGAATGATCTTCCAGCCGCCGGCGCGGGCAGCTTCCACCGCGTGAAGCGCCAATGCCTGGCCGACGCCCTTGCCGCGCAGCGCATCGGGAACGGCCGTGTGATCGATGATGACGAGCTTCGCCGACGTGCGTGAATAGGTCATCTCCGCCCCGTGGCCCTCGACCTCTACGGCATAGCGGCCGCCGGAGCCGCCTTCTTCATTTCGAATATCCATCGTCTTTCCTCATGCACAGATATTGTCGCCGCCGACGGTGACACGGCGGCGCGGCCGTGCCAAGCCGGTGACGCAGTTCCAGGGGGAAACGGAGTGTTCATGAAAAATGTCGGATCGGCGCGAGGTTCACGGCAATGAGCGCGCTTTCGGTAATCCGCCCGGTTCTTCTCGTGACGGCGCCGTTCCTTCTGGCGCTCGGCCTCGTCTTGCCGCTGGTCCGTTTCGAGACGCTGTATTTCTTCGATCAGACCCCATCGCTTATCGAAATCGTCGTTTCGCTCTGGCAAGGCGGGGATGGGCTGCTGGCGGCGATCGTCGCGCTGGTGTCGATCGTGCTGCCGCTCCTGAAGGTGATTGGGATCGCGGCGGAAGCGACGGCTTCCGGCGGCGCGGCCGGGAGCCTTTTCTATCGTCGCGTCGTGCCGCATCTGTCCAAGTGGTCAATGATGGACGTGCTGCTGGTCGCGATCGTCATTGCTGCGGCGAAGACAACGGGGTTGGCGGATGCCTTCACGCAGCCCGGCCTCTGGTGTTACGCGGCCTCGTCAATGATTTCGGGCCTTCTTCATTCCCTGATGGGAAATGCGTCCGGCCCGAAATAGATGTCGATGATGGCGTGTGATCAGTGGCGATATTGCTGGATGCGCGTGGTGCGCAGGCCGGCCAGGCCATGGCTGTTGATCGACGACTGCCAGGAAAGGAACTCTTCTACCGTGAGCGTATAACGCTCGCAGGCCTCTTCCAAGCTCAACAGGCCACCGCGAACAGCCGCGACAACCTCTGCCTTGCGGCGGATCACCCAGCGCCGCGTATTGGGCGGCGGAAGATCCGCGATCGTCAGGGGGCTGCCATCGGGGCCGATGACATATTTTACTCGGGGACGTATCATTTCGGTCATGGGACTCTCTACACAACGCAAGACCACGGACGCCACTCTAGCTTGCCACATTTAAAAATTGCCTAAGCCCATCGTAAGACTTTGATAACAAATTTAGATGGGCCGAGGCGATTTGGGACGATTGCCTGCCGCTACGTCAATTTGTGACGGCTGCATGGGAGCCATGCGGAATAAATATTACCTGCTTTTCCCGGAAAATTTTATAAGCGGCGCAGCATAAACGAGTCCAGTTCGTGCTTTTTCGTTTCGTGCTCTCGGAATGAGTGCGGGCGAAAGCCGGCTCTACCGATGCCGCGGCGGGAGCCTTCTCCGTCGCCTGCGACACTGAGCCGAAGCTTGCTCCAGAAGGATACGCACATGAAAAGACGCGAGCGCGCAGGCGGCGACTGCGCTGAGGATGCTGCATTTTCGCCTTCGCAGGCCGATGGCTCCGGCATGTCTTTCCACGACGACAAGGTGCGGCTCGCGGAGCTGGCGAAGCTTGCGGGTTTTGATTTCTACCTGCTTTCGGCTTTCCCGCGCGGCGACCGCACGGGCTTCATCGAAAATTGCCTCAGCAGCAACTGGCCGCAAAACCTCGTCAGCTTCTACGAGGCGGCCGATCTCCTCTATTGCAGCCGGCTGGTGACCGCGATGAAGCGCACGGCGATGCCGGTCTTCTGCGAGGAGGGATCTTTTGAGGGCAGTGCGGCCAATCAGGAAAACCGGCGTCTCAATACACTCTTTCAGATGCACGGACTGAAGAACACGTTCGCCCTCACGTTGCACGACGCTGACCTGAAACAATACATTTTCGCCTTCTCGGGCGGCGCTCCCATGCCCGCACGCGAGCAGGCGACGGCGCTGCTTTACGGCTGCATGGAGCTTCTGGACAGGGTCTCGCGCGCTCAGAGCTTCAAGGATGCGCCGTTGGAGACGCTGACGCGGCGCGAAATCGAATGCCTGCGCTGGTCGGCAGCCGGAAAGAGCAGCGATGAGATCGCGATCATTCTCGATCTCTCGTCGCATACGGTGGCTGGCTATCTGAAGAGCGCGATGCGCAAGCTTGATTCGGTCAACCGCATGCAGGCGGTCGCCAGGGGATTCCGATACCGGCTGCTCTGAAAAGCGTTGCTCTTCGCTACGAGGATTTGCCTCCAAAAGCATTTCGCCCAAAACCGCGCTGCGGTTTTGGGCGAAATGGGAAGGGGCGGACTGGCTGGTTCCGGAAGGCTTAGAAGCCTTTTCCGCGGGTCAGTTCCGACACGACGGTGCCGACGATGATGTGCATATCCATCAGAATGGAAAAATTCTGAACGTAATAGAGATCGCAGGCGATGCGGGCGCGGGCCTTGGCCGGACGATCGGTCGGGCCGCGCAGGCCGCGCATTTGGGCAAGGCCGGTCATGCCGGGACGCATGGCGTGGCGCTGGTGGTATTCCGGAACGAGTTCTTCGTAAAGCATGTCGCTGGCGCGCATGCCTATAGCATGGCAACGCGGGCCGACGACCGACATGTCGCCCAGCAGCACGTTCAGCAGTTGCGGCAGCTCGTCGATATTCGTGCGGCGCAGGATGGCGCCAATGCGGGTGACGCGTGGATCGTTCCTCACCGTCTGGGCAACGCCGGTGGCATCGCAGAGATCGGTGCGCATGGAGCGAAACTTGTAGACCTTGATGGCCTTGCAGTTCTTACCCCAGCGGGTCTGCTTGAAAAGCACCGGTCCCGGGCTGTCGAGCTTGATCAGCACGGCTACCAGCAGAAGGAAAGGAGCGAGGACGAGGAGGGCGCTCAACGACGAAACGATGTCGAACGCCCGCTTCAGGGCAAGATCCATCCACGGCGCCTGCGGCGCATCGCTATGGATAACAGGGGTCTGGATCTTCAGGCTCGGCAGCTGGCGGCGGCTCGGCCGGAAGGACTCATTCGAAATGGTGTTGTTTAGTTCCGTGATGCTCAAGGATCGTACTCTGTTGTCTTCGAGGGGGCGCGGCGGCAATAGGCGATCAATGGTTAACCCTGTCACCAGGGCTGCACTCAGGTCTTGGTAACCCTACTAAAACGGAAAAATGCGACAATTGTGTAATGCTGTCCAGAGAAATATCGCATCGCAACAAATCTTTCGCATTTGCGTTAAGTTGAGGCAAGCTCATGATATTTCGTTAATAATTGGAATTTCATCAAGTTTTTTAGGCCTTTGGCATGGGCTTCCAGGGGTTGGCCGGCGTGCGGTTTCGGCACGCGACCAATAGACGTCAGGGAATGTTTTTAACGAATTCCCGCCCTAAATTTTGAGGGCGAGGGTGTTCGCTGGTTCCCAAAATGTGTCGGAATATGACAAAATCAAGGCGAGGCCGCGCATAGCAGACGTTCGAAAAAGACGCAGCAAGCCGGCTCCGGGGGGTAGAATCACCCCTAAAACCCGGCGATCGCGAATCAGTTTGCGAGCTCATCGCCTCTGGTGGCGCAGGGAGCGGCTCGATCAGGAGGGGTAGCTGCCCGCGCGGAGGCCACCGGCCGCTATCGGCTGCAGACAGGAGCAAATTTTGAAGGTTGAGGAGATCCCAGCGCGGAATCACGCCGGCTCGAGCACGCGTTTCCTGCCGCCCCAGGAGATGAAGTTCGGATTGGCGAAGTCGAAATCGGCAGCTGTTCCCGTCTTGCCGTAAGTCAGCGGCGCGCCGTCCAGTGTCACGGTCGAGCCGCCGGCGGCGCGCAGCACGGCGTCGCCGGCCGCGGTATCCCATTCCATGGTGCGGGTGAAGCGTGGATAGACGTCGGCCTTGCCTTCGGCCAGCAGGCAGAATTTCAGCGATGAGCCGATATTGGTGCATTTGGAAATGGCGTGATGCGCAAGGAAGCTGCCGGTTTCCGGACTATTATGGCGCAGGCTTGCGAGCGCCAGCCTGTCGTCCGGCTGCTCGCGGACGGTGATGGCTGTACGCTGGCCGACCGCGAAATCCTCGGTGATGACCAGCCTTTCCGCGCGGCCGCATTCTCCGGAGAAGGCAAGCCCGAGTGCGGGAGCATAGACGATACCGGCCACCGGCGCGCTGTTTTCGATATAGGCGATGTTGACGGTGAATTCCTGCCGTCCGTCGACGAATTCGCGCGTGCCGTCGAGAGGATCGACCAGAAAGAAGCCGCGGCCGCTGATATCGGGCACCTTGCCGGCGGCAACCGATTCTTCGGCTACAACAGGTATGTCGGGATAATCTCTGGCAAGATGGCCGAGGATGATGCGCTCGGCCTCTTCGTCGGCGACGGTGACCGGACTTGCATCCGCTTTCATGGCGACGGGAAAGCCCTCGCGCAAGACCGTGATGATGGCCTTACCGGCTTCCAGTGCCGCCTTTTCAAATGTCGTCAGCATTGTCCTTTTGCCGTTCGCCACGCGTCGAGCACCCCGCTGCCGCTCGTCCGCAAACCATCCCTGTCACAACCATATACCTGCCGGTTATTTATATGGTGTTTCCCGTCACGCTGCGCATCCCCAATTCACGCATTCGGAATGCTACCATAAGTTCCCAGTATTGTCAGATGAAGATGGCGGGCATTTGCTCGTGAAATGACATTCGAAAAAACGCCCGCCTCAGGGTCTGAATTTGCGCCAACTTCCAATCCGGTGGAATAGCTTACGCACTATGGTGTTGATAGGAATCAGCGGCGTCGTTTGGGAACGGTTAATTCAGTGACCATTTTTGGCTAAAAACGCGCCCAACTTTGCTGTTTTTCTGTGGATTTTGGTTCAAAATGCGCCATGTCGGCCTGTTTCCGCAAGAATCTGGCGGAGTAAATCCTTTTTGTCTTCACATTTTCAACGAAACCGCTATGCATGCGGCTTATGAGGTTGCCTGAAACGGGGAACCGAATAACCAAAAAGAGATGCAGCATTTTGCGCTCGCATCCAGGGGAAAACGACATATGGAGTATTTCGTCCAGCAGCTCTTCAATGGGCTGACGCTCGGATCCATCTATGGCCTTGTGGCTATCGGCTATACGATGGTTTATGGCATTATCGGCATGATCAACTTCGCCCATGGCGACATTTTCATGCTCGGTGGTTTCGCCGCTCTTATCGTCTTTCTCGTCCTCACATCCATCTTCGCAGGTCTCCCGGTGGCAGTGCTGCTGCTGGCGATGCTTGTCGTCGCGATGTTGATGACGAGTTTGTGGAATTGGACGATCGAGCGCATCGCATACCGCCCATTGCGCGGTTCGTTCCGCCTGGCGCCGCTGATCACTGCGATCGGCATGTCGATCGTGCTGTCCAACTTCATCCAGGTGACGCAGGGTCCGCGCAACAAGCCGATCCCGCCGATGGTGAGCTCGGTCTACCAGTTCGGCAATATTTCGGTGTCGCTGAAGCAGATCATCATCATCGTCATCACGGCGGTGCTGCTTGCGGCCTTCTGGTATATCGTCAATCGTACAGCACTCGGCCGCGCCCAGCGCGCCACCGAGCAGGACCGCAAGATGGCGGCGCTGCTTGGCGTCAATGTCGACCAGACGATCTCCATCACCTTCGTCATGGGTGCGGCACTCGCTGCCGTCGCCGGGACGATGTATCTGATGTATTATGGCGTTGCTTCGTTCGCCGACGGCTTCACGCCGGGCGTGAAGGCGTTTACCGCGGCCGTTCTCGGCGGCATCGGCTCGCTGCCGGGCGCCGTTCTCGGCGGGTTGATGATCGGCCTCATCGAATCGTTGTGGTCGGCCTATTTCACGATCGCCTACAAGGATGTCGCGACCTTCGCCATCCTCGCTTTCGTGCTGATCTTCAAGCCGACAGGTATCCTGGGACGGCCGGAAGTCGAGAAGGTATAACGTCATGGCAAATATCGAGAATTCTGCAGGCGAGCCCGATGCCGGACTTGTCCAGAAGGGGCTTAGGGAAGCTTTTTTCGCCGGCCTCGTCACCCTTGGTCTGTTCGTGCTTTATGTCGGTCTCGGCACGCAGCAGAACATCAATAACGAGCTGATTGTCGTCCAGCGCTGGGGGCTGCTTGCGATCTTCGTGCTGATCGCTGCCGTCGGCCGGTTCATCATGGTCGTCTTGATCAAGCCGAATATCGATCGCCGCAAGCTCAACAAGGCGCGAGAGGGCGATCTCGAGATCTCGACCGAGAAGAACTTCTTCCACCAGCATTTCCTCAAGATCGCTCTTGTATTCCTGCTGATCTACCCGATGGCTGCTCTGCTCATCTACGGTCCGCAGCGCTCACTGACGATGGTCGATAATTTCGGCATTCAGATCCTCATCTACGTGATGCTCGCCTGGGGCCTCAACATCGTGGTTGGTCTCGCGGGTCTTCTCGATCTCGGATACGTCGCCTTCTACGCCGTCGGCGCCTATTCATACGCGTTGCTTTCAAGCTATTACGGCCTCTCTTTCTGGGTGCTGCTGCCGCTTTCGGGTATCCTTGCGGCTCTCTGGGGCGTCATTCTCGGCTTTCCGGTGCTGCGTCTTCGCGGTGATTATCTCGCGATCGTCACGCTGGCCTTCGGCGAGATCATTCGTCTGGTCATCATAAATTGGACGGAAGTTACGAAAGGCACTTTCGGTATTTCCGGTATCGCCAAGGCGTCGGTCTTCGGCATCTGGACTTTCGACGTCGGCAAGGCGAACAATTTTGCCAAAGTGTTCGGGCTGCCCATGGCCTCCGGCTACTACAAGGTCTTCCTGTTCTACGTCATCCTGGCGCTTTGCATGCTGACCGCCTATGTCACGATCCGGTTGCGCCGCATGCCGATCGGCCGTGCATGGGAAGCGCTGCGTGAAGACGAGATCGCCTGCCGTTCACTTGGTATCAACACCGTGACGACCAAGCTCACGGCGTTCGCGACGGGTGCAATGTTCGGGGGCTTCGCAGGTTCGTTCTTTGCAGCCCGCCAAGGCTTCGTTTCACCGGAATCCTTCGTCTTCCTGGAGTCGGCAGTCATTCTTGCTATTGTCGTTCTTGGCGGCATGGGTTCGCTGACGGGTATTGCGATCGCTGCTGTTGTCATGGTCGGCGGCACCGAGGCTCTTCGCGAAATGGATTTCCTGAAGGAGATCTTCGGACCTGACTTTACGCCGGAACTCTACCGGATGTTGATCTTCGGCCTGGCCATGGTCATCGTCATGCTGTTCAAGCCACGCGGCTTCGTCGGTTCGCGTGAGCCGACCGCCTTCCTCAAGGAGCGCAAGGCGGTCTCAGGAAGCTTCACCAAGGAGGGCCACGGTTGATGAGCCCCGTTACCAACGCGATGTCGAGCGACACTTTGCTCAAGGTCGAGCACCTATCGATGAAGTTCGGCGGCCTGATGGCCATCAACGACTTCTCCTTCGAGGCCAAGCGCGGCGATATTACCGCGCTGATCGGCCCGAATGGCGCCGGCAAGACAACTGTCTTCAACTGCATCACCGGCTTCTACAAGCCGACGATGGGCATGATCACGCTCAACCAGAAAAGCGGCAAGCAGTACCTTTTGGAGCGTCTGCCGGACTTTCGCATCACCAAGGAAGCCAAGGTTGCGCGCACCTTCCAGAACATCCGGCTGTTCTCCGGCCTGACCGTTCTCGAAAATTTGCTCGTCGCCCAGCACAACAAGCTGATGCAGGCGTCGGGCTTCACCATCCTCGGCCTCATCGGCATCGGTCCCTATAAGCGGGAGGCAACCGCCGCGGTCGAACTCGCGCGCCATTGGCTTGAAAAGGCAGAACTGATCGACCGTGCCGATGATCCGGCAGGCGATCTGCCTTACGGCGCCCAAAGGCGTCTCGAGATTGCGCGTGCCATGTGCACCGGCCCGGAGCTGCTTTGCCTGGATGAACCGGCTGCAGGCCTCAATCCGCGGGAATCGGCAAAGCTCAACGAGCTTCTGCAGAGCATCCGCTCCGAAACCGGAACGTCCATCCTGCTCATCGAACACGACATGTCGGTGGTCATGGAAATTTCCGACCATGTCGTCGTTCTCGAATATGGTCAGAAGATCTCCGATGGAACGCCCGACCATGTGAAGAACGATCCGAAGGTCATCGCGGCCTATCTCGGCGTCGAGGATGAGGAAGTGGAAGAGGTGATCGCAACCGTCGAGCAGCTCGAAGGAGGCTCAAACTGATGGGCGATGCAGTAATGACGGGTCAACCGCTTCTTCAGGTGAATGGCGTCGAAACCTATTATGGCAATATCCGTGCATTGGCCGGCATCGATGTGCAGGTCAACAAGGGTGAGATCGTCAGCCTGATCGGCGCCAACGGCGCCGGCAAGTCGACGCTGATGATGACGATCTGCGGCAGCCCTCAGGCCCGCACCGGCTCCGTCGTCTTCGAGGGCCGCGACATCACCAAGCTTCCGACCCATGAAATCGCCCGGCTACGCATCGCGCAGTCGCCGGAAGGTCGCCGCATCTTCCCGCGCATGACGGTTCTGGAAAACCTGCAGATGGGTGCGGGTCTCGACAATCTCAAATATTTCGCCGAGGACGTCGAGAAAATCTTCGCGCTCTTCCCGCGCCTCAAGGAACGCCATGCCCAGCGCGGCGGCACCCTTTCGGGCGGCGAGCAGCAGATGCTGTCGATCGGGCGTGCACTCATGGCCCGCCCGAAGCTGCTGCTGCTCGACGAACCTTCGCTTGGCCTGGCGCCGCTCATCGTAAAGGGCATCTTCGAGGCGATCAAAAAGCTGAATGAGCAGGAAGGTCTGACTGTTTTCCTGGTCGAGCAGAATGCGTTCGCAGCTCTCAGGCTTTCGCATCGCGGCTATGTCATGGTGAACGGCAAGGTAACGATGAGCGGCTCCAGCAAGGAACTCCTCGCCAACCCCGAGGTCCGCGCCGCTTATCTCGAAGGTGGAAGACACTAGAGCGGGATGATTTTAGGGCGCGTTAGCCAAAATCTGAATCCTGCTCTGAATGAAATGATGAGAGCATGACGTCGACCGAAAACGCGGGTTATAATTTTCGGCATCGTGCTCTCGTCGAAGGGAGAGATTAACATGCAGGGGCTTTTCTTCGAAAGCGATAGCGGCGCTCGCGTCGTCATCCGCGCGATCGTCGTACTGATCGGCTTCTGGACGGCCTGGCGGGCCGGCAAGGCGGTTGCAGACGGCTGGAACGACTATCCGCTGGTGGTCGTCTATACCTTCCTGCTGGCCTGGGCGATGCAGTTTCTGCACCATGCCCTGTTCAATGGGCCGATGCTCAGCGCCCTCTATTACGGCATCGATTTCGTGACGCTGCTGGTCTTCGCGACGGCCGGCTTCCGCTATCGCCGCACCAATCAGATGGTAAACAACTATTACTGGCTGTACGAAAAAACTTCCGCGTTTTCGTGGAAGGACAAACATTGACAGTCCGTTGAAACTAGGCATGAATTGCCTTCAGAGTGGATCAGCTTTCCTGGCGCAGTCAATGGTGGGTAATGCGCCGGGTCTTGGACCGGAACCCGCCCAAAAATTGGGAGTAACAATATGAAGAAGTCTCTTCTGTCGGCAGTGGCTCTGACGGCGATGGTCGCCTTCAGCGGCAACGCCTGGGCCGACGTCCTCATCGCTGTCGCTGGTCCGCTGACCGGCCCGAACGCCGCTTTCGGCGCGCAGCTTCAGAAGGGCGCCGAGCAGGCGGCCGCCGACATCAACGCTGCTGGCGGCATCAACGGCGAGCAGATCAAGATTGAGCTCGGCGACGACGTCTCCGACCCGAAGCAGGGCATTTCGGTCGCCAACAAATTCGTTGCTGACGGCGTCAAGTTCGTCATCGGCCACTTCAACTCGGGCGTGTCGATCCCGGCTTCGGAAGTTTATGCCGAAAACGGCATTCTCGAAATCACCCCGGCCGCTACCAACCCGAAGTTCACCGAGCGCGGCCTCTGGAACACGTTCCGCACCTGCGGCCGTGACGACCAGCAGGGCGCGATCGCCGGCAAGTATCTTGCCGACCACTTCAAGGACGCCAAGATCGCCGTCGTTCACGACAAGACCCCCTACGGTCAGGGCCTTGCAGATGAAACCAAGAAGGCCATGAATGCCGCCGGCGTGACCGAAGTCATGTACGAAGGCATCAATGTCGGCGACAAGGACTTCTCGGCCCTCATCGCCAAGATGAAGGAAGCCGGCGTCTCGATCATCTATTGGGGCGGCCTGCACACCGAAGCCGGCCTCATCATCCGTCAGGCTGCCGACCAGGGCCTGAAGGCAACGCTGGTTTCGGGCGATGGTATCGTTTCGAACGAACTGGCCTCGATCGCCGGTGACGCCGTTGCCGGTACGCTCAACACCTTCGGTCCCGACCCGACGCTGAACCCGGCCAACAAGGAACTCGTCGAAAAGTTCAAGGCTGCCGGTTTCAACCCCGAAGCCTATACGCTCTACTCCTACGCTGCGATGCAGGCGATCGCCGGTGCCGCCAAGGCTGCCGGTTCGGTGGATCCTGAAGCCGTCGCCGCTGCCATGAAGGAAAAAGGTCCGTTCCCGACGGTTCTCGGCGACATCTCGTTCGACGAAAAGGGCGACCCGAAGATTCCTGGCTACATCATGTACGAATGGAAGAAGGGCGCGGACGGCAAATACACCTACGTTCCGCAGGGCTCGTAAGCCTAACTTCCCTTTTTGGGGATGTGAGATTGAAGCCCGGTTCCGCCGGGCTTCTTTGTTTTCCGAAGCTTTCAATTTCTGTTCGCCGCAGTGCCACGTACAAGCTGCTGCGAAGATCCTCGGCAATTTCGGCGGCGGCGAGCCCATGTCGCCAACTAATGCACGTCGCACGGAATGTGCAGCGGTTCCGGGACAACGACATGCATAAAAACAAGGAGCTAAAGCGCGTCGCATGATCAAATTTGATGCGACGTGCTTTATCGCTCACATCTCGTGCAGCACATGCGTCGCCTTCACGGCGGCTGACGCCCGGTTCTCGACGCCGAGTTTCACATAGATCTGCTCGAGGTGCTTATTCACGGTGCGCGCGGACAGTCCCAAGATCTCGCCGATGTCGCGGTTGGCCTTGCCCTTGGCGATCCAGAGCAGCACTTCGGATTCTCGCTGCGTGAGCGAGAAGCGCTGGCGCAGCACCTCGTCGTCGCTGCGCTGGCTGGCGGCCGTAAGGCGGAAGAGATATTCGTCCGGGCCGATCGCGCCGAGGAAGGCGAGCTGCAGCGCCGCCTGGCCGGCATGGGTGATCGAGATGATGCCGTCGCGTACCGCGGCCATGCGGTCGCGCATCCAGCCTGATATATGGCGGACGACGATGTCCATGCCCTCGTCGCTGCCCATGGCGGTATTGACCAGCCGTGTCGCCTGCGGCGTCGACCAATGGATCGCACCGTCGCCCTTGACCGCCAGCAGGTGGCGTCCGGCGGCATCAAGCGCGACACGGGCGCTCTGGGTCGAGCGGGCATTTCTGAGATGGACGCGGATGCGGGCGCGCAATTCGTCGATGTTGATCGGCTTGGTGAGATAATCGACGCCGCCGGATTCCAGCGCATGCACGACATGTTCAGTTTCCGTCAGCCCGGTCATGAAGATGACCGGCACCTGCGCTACTGCAGCATTCGCCTTCAGCCTGCGGCAGGTCTCGAAGCCGTCCATGGCGGGCATGACCGCGTCGAGCAGGATGAGATCGGGCGTGATCCGCTCGACGATGCCGAGTGCCGCCGTGCCCGACGTGGCGATCAGCACCGAAAAGCCGGACTGTTCGAGCGCGTCGGTCAGGAAGCCCAGCGCCTCCGGCGAGTCGTCGACGAGGAGAACGATGTCGCGAGGGAGGGCCGGCTCAGCCAATGGATTCCACCTTTTCGTCGAAGTCGTGCAGGAAGGTCATGAAGCCGGTCAGATCGAAGGCGGCCACATAGGGTCGAAGAGCCTCCGTGAATGGCCGATTTGCCTCCACCTTGGCAAGGTCCGAAAGCTTCGCTTCAATGCCTCTGATGTAACCGATCTCGCCGAGCCGCAGTAGTTCCTGCACATGGGCAGCACCTGGGCTTACCATCGGCGCCTCGGTCTTTTCCACGATGGCGGGCACCGCATCGGCATAGATCCATTTCAGGCCGAGATGCAAAGCGAGCTTGTCGCGCAGCTGGCGGATGTCGACGGGTTTGCCGATCGCATCATTGTGGCTGTCGTCGCTGTCGCTCAGGACCGCGGCATCGCCGATATTGGCCGAGAGCATCACCACCGGGGCCGTCTGGCCGGCCTCACGCAGTCGCGAGACGAGCTGCCAGCCGCTCATGCCGGGCATCAGGATATCGACGAGAAAGAGGTCGGGCATGATGCCGTCGATCAGCGTCAGGCACTCCGCACCGCCTGCCGCCGTCAGCACGATGAAATCGAGCGGCCCCAGGATTTCGCGCATCATCTCGCGGTGATCTTCGTTGTCATCGACGACGACGATCGTGCGGCGCGGGCCCTCATAGCCGATGATGCGCTTTTCCTGCGGTGGCGCTGCGGCGCGCATGACGGCGGACAGCATCAGCCGCACTCGGAAGGTCGAGCCTTCGTCCTTGACGCTCGAAACCGCGATTTCACCGCCGAGCGTGTTGGTCAGAAGCCGGGTGATGGTGAGGCCGAGACCGAGGCCGGGCATCGGCCGCACGCTGTCGGCCTCGCCGCGCTGGAAGGGTTCGTAGATGCGGGTCAGATCCTTCTCGGCGATGCCGCGGCCGGTGTCGGTGACGGTGAAGGTCGCAACCTGGCTGCGATAGGCGATATCGAAGGTGACGCTGCCCTCGTCAGTGAACTTGATGGCATTGGAGAGCAGGTTGACCAGGATCTGGCGCAGGCGCTTTTCATCGGTGCGGACGAATTGCGGCAAGGCGGGCGAGCGCTCATGCAGAAAGGCAAGCCCCTTTGCCTGCGCCTGCGGGCGGAACATCTCGACGATCTGATCGAGGAAATCCTGGATGTTGATCTCGTTGGAATAGACCTGCAGGCGGCCGGCTTCGATCTTGGAAATATCGAGAAGGCCGTCGATCAGGCCGGAGAGATGTTCGGCGCTGCGGCGGATGACCTTGATCGAGGAATGGCGCGGCGCAGGGATCGTCTCGTCGCGTTCGAGGATCTGGGCATAGCCGAGCACGGCATTCAAAGGCGTGCGCAGCTCATGGCTGAGGCCGACGACATAGCGGCTCTTGGCGCGGTTGGCGGCTTCGGCCGTTTCCTTGGCATTCTGCAGGGCGGTGTCGGTCTTCTTGTGCGCGGCGATTTCCTTGAGCAGCAGCGTGTTCTGGCGCGAGGATTCTTCCTCGGCGACAACGCGGCTGTCGTGGGCAAGCACGTAGAACCAGCAGACGACGCCTGAAATCACAGAGAAGACGAAGAAGACGATGAGGATGGTGCGATTGACCACTTCGGCCGTCTCGGGCGAGGCGGAGGCGACCTGATGGGCGATCATCGCCAGGATTGCGCCGATGGCGGTCAGCGCCAGCGCGACGGCGATGCCATAGCGGCCGAGACGTGTCGTCAGCTTGCCCAGAATGCTTTCCGGCAGCAGCGTCCTGGCGACGGTGCCGACCTGCGCGTTGAAACGGGCGGCCGGCTTGCACATGTCGTGGCAGCGGCTGTCGAGCGAGCAGCAGAGCGAGCAGATCGGCGCGGCATAGGCGGGGCACCAGGCCATGTCCTCCGGCTCGAACGGGTGTTCGCAGACGGAGCAGGTGATGCTCGTCAGGTTCTTCCAGCTCTGGCGCGGCTTGCGGGCGAGGTAGAATTTGCCTTTCGTCGCCCAGGCGAGCGCCGGCGTGGCGATGAAGGCGATGGCAAGGGTGATATAGGGAGCGAGCGAAGCGGCCGTCTCGCCGAAGGCGCCGAAATGGGCGATCAGCGATATGCTTGCCGACAGCGTCATGGCGCCGAGGCCGACGGGATTGATGTCGTAGAGATGGGCGCGCTTGAACTCGATGCCGGGAGGCGCGAGCCCCAGCGGCTTGTTGATGAAGAGATCGGCGGAGATCGTGCACAGCCAGGCCATGGCGATGATCGAGAAGATGCCGAGCGTCTCCTCCAGCAGCCGGTAGATGCCGAGCTCCATAAGGAGCAGGGCGATCGCCACGTTGAAGACCAGCCAGATGACGCGGCCGGGATGGCTGTGGGTCAGCCGCGAGAAGAAGTTCGACCAGGCGAGCGAGCCGGCATAGGCGTTCATCACGTTGATCTTGAGCTGCGAGACGACGACGAAGGCCGCCATCAGCAGCAGCGCCGCATTGTGCCAGGGGACCATGTAGCCGAAGGCGGTCAGATACATCTGCGCGGGATCGGCGGCGCGGTCGAGGGGCACGCCGGAAGTGAAGGTCAGGACGACGAGGAAGGAGCCGGCAAGCAGCTTCGGCGCGCCGATGATGACCCAGCCGGGTCCGGCAAGGAAGACGGCCAGGCGATGGCGCCATTTGCGCTGCGGCACCGGCGGCAGGAAGCGCAGGAAATCGGCCTGCTCGCCGATCTGCGACATCAGCGCCAGGATGACGGCGGAGGCGGCGCCGAACTCCACCAGATCGAAATCGGCGATGGTGCCGGGCGGGCCTGAGGCGTGGCGGATGCCGGAAAAGGCGCGCCAGAGATCGAACTTCTCCCAGTCCATGAAGGCGATGAAGATGAAGGGCAGGATGTTCAGCACGATCCAGAAGGGCTGGGTGATCAGCTGGAACTTGCTGATCAGCCGCACGCCGTGCGTTACTAGCGGGATCACCATGACGGCGCTGATAATGTAGCCGATCCAGAGCGGAATGCCGAGGGTGAGCTCCAATGCGCCGGACATGATCGATGCCTCGATCGCAAACAGCATGAAGGTGAAGCTCGCATAGATCAGCGAGGTGATGGTGGAGCCGATATAGCCGAAACCGGCGCCGCGTGTCAGAAGATCGATATCGACGCCGTGGCGGATGGCGTATCGGCTGATCGGTAGGCCGATCGCCAGCATGGCGAGCGAGGCGACGATGATCGCATAGAAGGCGTTGGTGGTGCCGTAGGAGAGGGTGATCGCGCCGCCGATTGCTTCGAGCGCCAGGAAGGAGATCGCGCCGATGGCCGTCTGCGAAATACGCTCGGAGGAGAAATGCCGGGCGCTCTTTGCGGTGAAGCGCAACGCATAATCTTCAAGCGTTTGGTTGGCGACCCAGCGATTATATTCGCGTCTCACCGGAATGATGCGTTGGCGCGCTGTCATGCCCTCTTTCCGGCACTCTCGTTGGGCTCATCTTCTCCGCGGCAGTTTTGGCGGGATGAACGGGAAAGGCAAGAGGCGGAGCATTGGCAGATTCGCAGAACAGTAATATTTTTGAAACGGCTCTGTCACATAAGCGCTCTAACCCTCCCGCCGTTCGTTCAACCATTTCGGGTGCACCCATGTCTGTTTTAAGCCTTTTCCGTTTGAGCACCGCTCTCGTCTGCCTGGTTTCGATCGTCCCGTCGCTTGCTGCCGCCGATCAGGCCACGGCGGCAAAGGCGCCTTACGCCGAGACCGGAAATACCAACAAGCGCGGTGACGCCTGCTTCTCGACTGTCGACACCAACGCCGCCGTTCACCTTCTCTCGGGCTTTCTGGAAGTCTGGACCCCGCGCACGCCCTTCGTCGATGCCGGCGTCGAGGCGCCTGCCAAGGACAATTGCCCGGCGGTCGCCAAGACGGATTGGGACGGCATTCCCTTCAGCAAGACCGACGGCCAGATCGTCAACAAGCTCGTCCATGACGCGAACATCGCCTATTCCGTCAAGGTGACCAAAGCGCGGACGCCCGAGCAGGCCGTTGCCGCCTATCTCGACGACCGGCGCGGCAAGAATGCCAGCATTGTCGACGGCCTCGGCCCTCTGACGGATGCCTGGAAGGCCGGTTCCAAGCAGACCACCACGATCACCGAGGTGGCGGCCGACGCGACGACGGCCAAATATGACGACAAGGGCAACAATCGCGGCGCCGGCAGCAAGCCGGACACGGAAAACAAAACCGATGCCAATCCCGATATGGGCCTGGCCATCGACTTCATCAACGCCGCAAGCGGTGACGGATCGACGGAGCCTGCCAAGCGCTATTTCAAATATGGCCGTCCGTATCGCTGGAGCCAGGACGTGTCGGTTGTCCCGACGCTCGAGCCCGCCAAGAGCGGCAAGCCGGTCGAGGATGGCGGCTTCCCGAGCGGACATACGGCGGAAGCCTGGCGCGATGCGCTCGCCATGGCCTATCTCGTGCCGCAGCGCTTCCAGGAAATGATCACGCGCGCCAGCGAACTGGGTGAGGATCGCATCCTCGCCGGCATGCATTCGCCGCTCGACGTGATGGGCGGCCGCATGCTCGGCACCGCCACCGTCGTCTACAACCTGAACAAGGCCGATAATGCCGCGCTGAAGAGCGATGCTTACGCCCAGGCACAGTCGTGGCTGATCGCCAAGTCGGGCGTCCATGATGCGGGCGCGCTCGAAGTTGCCGCCCATGCGGCGCCGCTTGCCGCGGACCGTTTCGCCGATCATGACGCCAATCGAGCCTACGTGCTGCAGCGCCTGAGCTATGGCCTGCCGGCGATCCATCCGACCGATCAGCCGGCCCGCGTGCCGCAGGGCGCCGAAGCGCTTCTCGAAACGCGTCTGCCCTATCTCGATGGCGAGCAGCGCCGCGAGGTTCTGAAGACGACGGCGATCGCCTCGGGCTATCCGCTCATCGACGACGCCGAAGGTTACGGCCGCCTCAACCTGTTTGCCGCAGCCGACGGCTACGGCGCTTTCGACCAGGATGTGACCGTGACGATGGATGCGGAGAAGGGCGGTTTCAATGCGATCGACACCTGGCGCAACGACATCGGCGGCAAGGGCAGGCTGGTGAAGAGCGGCAGCGGTATCCTCGGCCTGTCAGGCGCCAACAGCTATGCCGGCGGCACCGTCCTGGAAGCAGGTGTGCTGGTCGCCGGCTCGTCTTCGGCCTTCGGCACCGGCGGACTGACGGTCAATGGCGGTTCGCTGGTCGTGGCCGCCGACAAGGCGCTGACCGTGGGTGGTGACTATCAGCAGGCCTCCAATGGCGTGGCGAAGCTGGCGCTCGGCGCGGACGGCGCCGGCACCCTTGTCGTCAAGGGCAAGGCGGAGCTCGCGGGCAATCTCGACGTGGCGCTTGCCAACGGCTTCACCCCGGCGTCCGGAACCACGATCGAGATCCTGAAGGCAGGCAACGTCACCGGCAGCTTCGGCAAGTTCACCATTTCCGGCCACAGGGCAAGCCTCTCCTATGGTCCGACATCGGTCACTTTGACGATCGGCGACTGATTTCCGTGTCATAGCTGGAAGGGCATCCCGGCCGCGGGATGCCCTTTGCTTTTCGGCCTGCCCGTTTACCCCCTGCGCCTACGTCATTTTGCGTATGTGTTTTCGCGCTGCAGCACCCGATAGTCCCCTCGGCAACAGTGAATTTCGTTTCCGGCCTGTTGCGGAACAAAGAGGGGATCAACCAAATGAATCTCAAATCCATTCTTACCGGCGCAGCACTCGGCGCCGTCATGGCGGCTTCGG
Source organism: Rhizobium sp. R634 (assembly GCF_002211305.1). GTDB lineage: Bacteria > Pseudomonadota > Alphaproteobacteria > Rhizobiales > Rhizobiaceae > Rhizobium. The sequence continues at coordinate 96,406 of NZ_LOKW01000005.1, forward strand.
CCGCTTTCCACAGCGCGGTCGCTGCCGATGACACCATCAAGGTCGGCGTGCTGCATTCGCTCTCCGGCACGATGGCGATTTCCGAAACCACGCTGAAAGACGCCATGCTGATGCTCATCGACGAGCAGAACAAGAAGGGCGGCCTTCTCGGCAAGAAGCTCGAGGCCGTCGTCGTCGATCCGGCTTCCGACTGGCCGCTCTTTGCCGAAAAGGCGCGCGAGCTGATCGAAAAGGACAAAGTCGCCGCCGTCTTCGGCTGCTGGACGTCGTCCTCGCGCAAGTCCGTCCTGCCTGTTTTCGAAGAGCTGAACTCGCTGCTCTTCTATCCGGTGCAGTATGAGGGCGAAGAATCCTCGCGCAACATCTTCTACACGGGTGCGGCTCCGAACCAGCAGGCGATTCCGGCCGTCGACTACCTGATGAACACCGAGGGCGTGAAGCGCTTCGTGCTCGAAGGCACCGACTACGTCTATCCCCGCACGACCAACAAGATCCTCGAAGCCTATCTCGAATCCAAGGGCATTCCGAAGGAAGACATCCTCGTCAACTACACGCCCTTCGGCTTCTCCGACTGGCAGACCGAGGTCGCCAAGATCAAGGAATTCGGCTCTGCCGGCAAGAAGACCGCCGTCGTCTCGACCATCAATGGCGACGCCAACGTGCCCTTCTACAAGGAACTCGGCAACCAGGGCATCAAGGCAACCGATATCCCCGTCGTCGCCTTCTCGGTCGGCGAAGAAGAGCTTGCCGGTCTCGACACCAAGCCGCTCGTCGGCCATCTCGCCGCCTGGAACTACTTCGAGTCCGTGGAAAGCCCGGCCAACAAGAAGTTCATCAAGGAATGGCATGCGTTCACCAAGAACGACAAACGCGTGACCAACGACCCGATGGAAGCCGCCTATATCGGCTTCAACGCCTGGGTGAAGGCCGTTCAGGCCGCCGGCACCACCAACACCGATGCCGTTCTCGACAACATCATCGGCGTCACCGTTCCGAACCTCTCCGGCGGCTATGCCACCGTCATGCCGAACCACCACATCACCAAGCCGGTGCTGATCGGTGAAATCCAGGCCGACGGCCAGTTCGAAATCGTCCAGCAGACGCCGGCCGTCGTCGGTGACGAATGGTCGGATTACCTGCCGGACTCCAAGGACCTGATCTCCGATTGGCGCAAGCCCCTCAACTGCGGCAACTTCAATGTCGCGACCGGCAAGTGCGGCGGCAAGGGCTCCTGAGGAAACTCTCGATCCGTTGACAGCCTGAAGACTTCCGTCCGGAGCCGATCCGGGCGGAAGCTCCGTCCTTACCGCTGCGCCTGTAGGCCGGCGACAATCGAGGCGAGAGAGAAGATGTTTCGCGCCATCAAGATTTTTCTTCTGACATTTTGCCTGATGCTTTCCGGCCTGACGCTCCCGACGGCTGGCCTTCGCGCCCAGGACGACGTGCACGCCCTTGTCGATGCGCTCGGCGTCGGCGGCTTTCCCGAGCGTGACGCGGCCATCCGGGCGCTCGTCGCTTCCGGGGATTCGCATGTCAGTCAGATCCTGCAGCGCTTGAGCGACGGCCAGCTCTACGTCAATTCGGAAGGCGGTCCCGTTCTCGTGCAGGGCGGCACGGAGGACGAACCGACTTATTCCGATCCGATCACCGGCGAGGCGGTCGCCGACATCGACCCCGACATGATGTCGAAGGTCAAGATCAACAATGCGCTGCGCACCACGATCACGACGATGATGAGCCAGCTGACGCTTCTGAGCCCGGATCGTTCCGCGCGGCTCGCAGCGGCCGAAGGCATGCTCAAGGACGCCGATCCCGCCAATCTCGATCTCCTGAATTCGGCTCTTTCGAGCGAGAAGGACGGTGAGATCAAAAACACGATGGAAGCGGCGCGCGCCGTGATGGTGCTGAAGAGCGACGCCGGCATCGAGGAGAAGAAGGCCGCGATCGATACGATCGCCGCGCGCGGCGGCCGCGATGCGCTGACGATCCTGTCGACGGCGATGGCGACCGCGCCTGACGATCTGAAGCCGGCGATCCAGGCGGAGATCGACTCCATCAACCGCGATCTCGCGCTTTGGGATGTCGTCCAGAACGTCTGGTACGGCCTGTCGCTCGGCTCCGTGCTGCTGCTTGCGGCCATCGGCCTTGCCATCACCTTCGGCGTCATGGGCGTCATCAACATGGCGCATGGCGAGATGGTGATGATTGGCGCCTATACGACCTATGTCGTGCAGGAAACGATCGCCTCGGCCTTTCCCTCGCTGGCCGATTATTCGCTGGCCTTCGCGGTGCCGGCCGCCTTCCTCTTCACCGGCCTCGTCGGCCTGGTGATCGAACGTTCGGTGATCCGCTATCTCTATGGCCGGCCGCTGGAGACGCTGCTCGCCACCTGGGGTGTTTCGCTGATCCTGCAGCAGGCGATCCGCAGCTATTTCGGCCCGACCAATCGCGAGGTCCGCAATCCGAGCTGGATGTCCGGCGCTTTCGATTTCGGCGGGCTCGTCATCACCTGGAACCGGCTCTGGATCATCGTCTTCGCGATGGTCGTGTTCCTGACGCTCTTGATGCTGCTCAAGCGCTCCGCCTTTGGCTTGCAGATGCGGGCGGTGACGCAGAACCGGCGCATGGCCTCCTCCATGGGCATCCGCACCGGCTGGGTCGACGCCTTCACCTTCGCGCTCGGCTCCGGCATTGCCGGCATGGCGGGTGTGGCACTCTCGCAGATCGACAACGTCTCGCCGAACCTCGGCCAGAACTACATCATCGACAGCTTCATGGTCGTCGTCTTCGGCGGCGTCGGCAATCTCTGGGGCACGCTGGTCGGCGCCTTGTCGCTCGGCGTCGTCAACAAGTTCCTCGAGCCCTTCGCCGGCGCCGTGCTCGGCAAGATCCTGGTGCTCGTCCTCATCATTCTCTTCATCCAGAAGCGTCCGCGCGGGCTCTTCGCACTCAAAGGAAGGGCGGTGGAAGCATGATAACGGCCTTCCTTCTCCGGTCTCTCGATCGCAGGATCTCTGTCGCCGTCGCGCTGCTGTTGGCGGTCGCCATTCTGGTGCCCGTCTTGAACCTCGCGACCGGCCCGAGCCATCCGCTGCACATCCCGACCTATATCATGGCGCTGTTCGGCAAGTATCTGACCTATGCGCTGCTGGCGCTGGCGCTCGATCTCGTCTGGGGTTTTTGCGGCATCCTCTCGCTCGGCCACGGCGCCTTCTTCGCGCTCGGCGGTTATGCGATGGGCATGTATCTGATGCGGCAGATCGGCTCACGCGGCGTCTACGGCGATCCCATCCTGCCCGACTTCATGGTGTTCCTGAACTGGAAGGAGCTGCCCTGGTTCTGGTACGGCTTCGATCAGTTCTGGTTCGCGGCGCTGATGGTGCTCCTCGTGCCCGGCCTGCTCGCCTTCGTCTTCGGGTGGTTCGCCTTCCGCTCGCGCGTCAACGGCGTCTATCTCTCGATCATCACCCAGGCGATGACCTATGCTCTGCTGCTTGCCTTCTTCCGCAACGACATGGGATTCGGCGGCAATAACGGCATGACCGATTTCAAGGACATCCTCGGTTTCAACATCCAGGCGGACGGCACGCGCGCCAGTCTCTTTGCCGCGACCGCTATCTTCCTGGCGCTGTCGCTGACGATCGCGTCTGCAATCGTGCGGTCAAAGTTCGGCAAGGTGCTAGTTGGCGTGCGCGATGCTGAAAGCCGCACGCGCTTCCTCGGCTACCGCGTCGAGCATTTCAAGCTCTTCACCTTCGTCGTCTCGGCGATGATGGCGGGTATTGCCGGCGCGCTCTACGTGCCGCAGGTCGGCATCATCAATCCCGGCGAATTCGCGCCGGCAAACTCCATCGAGGTTGTAATCTGGACGGCCGTCGGCGGGCGGGGAACGCTGATCGGGCCGATCATCGGCGCGATCCTCGTCAATGGCGGCAAGACGATCTTCACTGGCCTGTTCCCGGAGTTCTGGTTGTTTGCTCTCGGCGGTCTCTTCGTCGCCGTGACGCTGTTCCTGCCGAAGGGCGTCGTCGGCACGATTTCGCACTATCTCGGCAAGCGGAAGATCGTGTCCGAACGTGCGCCGCCGCCGGCGCGGGAAGAAGGCATCGAGCCGAAAATCCAGGCAGCGGAGTGAAGCCCATGATCCCCGACGTCAAACCCACCAGCGTTCTCTATCTCAGCGGCGTCTCCGTTTCATTCGACGGCTTCAAGGCGCTGAATTCGCTCTCGATCGTCATCGAGCCCGGCGAGCTTCGCGCCATCATCGGCCCGAACGGCGCCGGCAAGACGACGATGATGGACATCATCACCGGCAAGACTAGGCCCGACGAGGGCGAGGTGTTCTTCAACGGCACCATCGACCTCACCAAGAAGGACGAGGCCGATATCGCTCAGCTCGGTATCGGCCGCAAATTCCAGAAGCCGACGGTCTTCGAAAGCCATACGGTCTGGGACAATCTGGAGCTGGCGCTGAACCGCCGCCGCGCGGTGTTTTCGACGCTGTTCTACCGGCTTTCGGGCGAGGACAAGGCACGCATCGAGGAAATTCTCGAAACGGTGCGGCTGACGCACCGGCGCGACGAACTGGCCGCCAACCTCTCGCATGGGCAGAAGCAGTGGCTGGAGATCGGCATGCTGCTCGCCCAGGAGCCGAAGCTACTGCTCGTCGACGAGCCGGTGGCCGGCATGACCGATGCCGAGACGGCGGAGACGGCGATCCTGCTCAAGGACATCGCCAAGACCCGGTCGGTCGTCGTCGTCGAACACGATATGGGTTTCATCCGCGACCTCGGCGTCAAGGTGACCTGCCTTGCGGAAGGCTCGGTGCTGGCGGAAGGATCGATCGATTTCGTCAGTTCCGATCCGAAGGTGATCGAGAACTATTTGGGACGGTGAAGAATGCAACTTCCAGGCTTGAACCTGACAGGAGAAGACGCTCTAAAACGGGCGGGTTTTATTGTGGGGTTTCATCATGGCTTTTCTCGGCATTCTGGTCGTGGCGATCAGCGGCGCGGCCGTCTGGTATTGGCGTTTGAAAATGATGCGTGAGGCGGGAAGCGAGATCATCGATTCCGTCGAGCGGATGCGGGGCGCCTATAAGCGCGGAAAGCTTCGCAAGCAGGCGGAGGCAGCGCCGATGGCTTCCATCGCCGATCCGGCGATTGCTGCGGTTGCCTTCTTCTTCTGCCTCGCCCAGGAGAAGCCGATGTATCTGGATACGGCGAAAGACGTCATCCGCAACCGAATGAAAGGCATCATCCGGCCTGAAGACATGGAGGAGGTGCTGGTTTTCGGTGAGTGGGCATCCAAGAACGTCACCAGTCCCGAAGATCCGATCCGCCGGTTCCGGGATCTCTGGATCAAGGCGCTCGACATGCAGGAGCGCCAGCAACTGATCGGCATTGCCGAGGATGTGGCCGCGGCCGGCGGCGAAAGAACGACCGAACAGGAATACGCCCTGCAGATGCTGAGGCGCGGCTTGATGAACTGATGGGGAATGGGTGAACGGATGCTGACAGTCGATAACGCAAACCTGCATTATGGCGCCGCCCAGGCGCTGCGCGGCATCTCCATCAAGGCGGAGATGGGCAAGATCACTTGCGTGCTGGGGCGCAACGGCGTCGGCAAGAGTTCGCTTCTGCGCGCGGTCACCGGCCAGCACCCGCTATCGGCCGGCACCGTTACCTTCAACGGCACCAAGCTCAACGGCCTGCCGCCCTTTGCCCGTGCCAAGCAGGGCATCGGCTACGTGCCGCAGGGGCGTGAAATTTTCCCGCTGCTGACGGTCAAGGAAAATCTCGAAACCGGTTTTGCGCCCCTCGGCCGCCGCGACCGCAACATACCCGATGATATCTTCAGCCTCTTCCCGGTGCTGAAGTCGATGCTGTCGCGGCGCGGCGGCGATCTCTCCGGCGGGCAGCAGCAGCAGCTGGCGATCGGCCGGGCGATGGTGACGCGGCCGAGGATACTGGTGCTCGACGAGCCGACCGAAGGCATTCAGCCGTCGATCATCAAGGATATCGGCCGGGCGATCCGTTACCTGCGCGACTCCACGGGCATGGCGATCCTGCTCGTCGAGCAATATCTCGATTTCTGCCGGGAACTTGCCGACTATGTCTACATCATGGATCGCGGCGAGATCGTGCATGAAGGACTGGCCGAGACGCTGGATACGCCGGAGGCCCGCCGTCATCTGACCGTCTGACCGGCAGCTGCCGCTTTTTACGGCAGGCGGCGCAATGCTTTGCCATCTCCCGCGCCGGCTGGCGGTCTTCGCAGGCGGCATGGGAATTGCTTCCTTTCCGTCATCTGCGCGATTGAATGGAAGCGGCGGCGCGAGCGAAAGGAACGATATGACGATTGTGGCGACAGCCACGCGACCGCAAAGAGCGGAAGGACGCGGGCATCTGGCAGCAAAACTGCTCGACGGCCGTACGCGCATCCGTGAGCTCTATCAGGAGGGGGCGGCGAAGATCCGCCTGCCGGATACGTTCGATGCCTCGATGGAAGCCGTCATCATCAACACCGCCGGCGGGCTGACCGGCGGCGACCGGATGGACTGGAGCGTCGTTGCCGGCGCCGGCACGAAGATCGACGTCACCACCCAGGCCTGCGAAAAGATCTACAAGGCCTCGGCCGGCGTCGCCGAGGTGACGACCCGGATCGAAGCGGGGGCAGGAGCGCGTGTCGACTGGCTGCCGCAGGAAACCATTCTCTTCGACCGGGCAGCACTCTTCCGCCGGCTCGATGTCGATCTCGACGACACTGCCGAATTTCTGGCGGTCGAAGCCGTGCTGCTCGGCCGCAAGGCGATGGGCGAGATGGTGGACACCGGGCTTTTCCGCGACCGCTGGCGCATCCGCCGCTCGGGCCGGCTGATCCATGCCGAGGAACTCAGGCTTTCCGAGGCTGTTGCGGCGCTCTCAGCGCGCCAGGCGGTGCTCGGCGGGCAGGTGGCTTTTGCGACGCTGCTTTATGCCGGGCCGCTGGCGGAAGCCTATCTCGGCAGAGTCCGGCCCCTCGTCGAGGGGGTGATGGGCGGCGCAAGCGCCTGGAGCGACAAGCTGGTCGTTCGCCTTGCGGCGGCCGACGGCTTCACGCTGAGAAAAATCCTGATCCCGGTCATTTCCGCCTTGCGCAATGGTGCGCCTGTGCCGAAAGTCTGGAATCTCTAAAGCGAAGCAGATGGGCAAGCAATGAACCTCACTCCGAGAGAAAAAGACAAGCTGCTGATTTCCATGGCGGCGATGGTGGCGCGGCGGCGGCTGGAGCGCGGCGTCAAGCTGAACTATCCCGAGGCGATCGCTTTGATCAGCGACTTCGTCGTCGAGGGCGCCCGCGACGGCCGCCCCGTCGCCGAACTGATGGAGGCCGGCGCCCATGTGATCAGCCGCGATCAGGTGATGGAAGGCATTGCCGAGATGATCCACGACGTGCAGGTCGAGGCGACATTCCCCGATGGCACCAAGCTCGTCACCGTGCACGAACCGATCAGGTGAGGAAATAGAATGCTGGAACTCAGACCCAATTGCGAGTGCTGCGACAAGGATTTGCCGCCGGAGAGCATGGAGGCGCGGATCTGCACCTATGAATGCACCTTCTGCGCCGATTGCGTGGACAATGTGCTGAATGGCGCCTGCCCGAATTGCGGCGGCAATCTCGTCGCAAGGCCCATCCGGCCAGCGGCCATGCTCGCCAAACATCCGGCGTCGACGAAACGCGTGCTGAAGGCCGAGGGCTGCGCGCCCAGGGCAGCTTGAGGAGAACGAGATGATTCCGGGCGAAATCATTGCCGCAAGCGGCGACATCGAACTCAATGCCGGCGCGCCGACGGTGACGCTGGAGGTTTCCAATACGGGCGACCGGCCGGTGCAGGTCGGCAGCCACTATCATTTCGCCGAGACCAATGCCGGCCTCTCCTTCGACCGCGCGGCCGCGCACGGTAAGCGGCTCGATATTCCCTCGGGAACGGCGGTGCGTTTTGAGCCGGGGCAGACGCGCTCGGTGACGCTGATCCCGCTTTCCGGCAAGCGAGAGGTCTACGGCTTTCGCCAGCTGGTGATGGGCAAGCTTTAGAACAAGGGGAGAGATTCATGCGTTTGAATATCTTCCTCATCGGGGCGGCGATGCTGCTGACGGCAGGTCACGTCTCCGCCCAGGATATCGATTGCCAGAACCCCAAGACGCAATCGGACATGACCTCTTGCGAGGTGGCGCGTCACGATGCTGCCGACAAGGCGCTGAACGAGCAATACAAGAAGACCCGCGCCGCCATGGTGGCGATCGACAAGGATCTCGACGGCGACATGAAGGGCGCGGAAAAGGCGCTGGTGAAAGCGCAGCGCGCCTGGATCGATTACCGCGACGCCCAATGCGACGCCTTCGGCTTTCAAGCCCGCGGCGGCACGATGGAGCCGATGCTGGTTGCCGGATGCCTGGCGGAAGAGACGGACAAGCGCACCAAGGAGCTGAAAGAGCTCGAAGAAACGATGGGCAACTAAGGTGATCAGGAAGATCGTGATCGTCGGCAACGGCGAGGTTGGAGAGAGAGAGGCAGGCATCATCGATGCGGCCGATTTCGTCATCCGCTTCAACGATTGCCGCTCCTACGGCGCCGGCGGCAGCCGCACGGACGCCGTCGCGGTCTGCAATACCGGACGGCCGGCAAAGGCGATGCTCGGCTCGCCGGAGTGGCGCGCTCATCCCGGCATCGTCTCGGCCCGCGAAATCTGGAGCGTGCGCGATCCGGAGAAATTCGCCGCGATGCGGGCGCCGCTTGCCGTCTCACATCCGGAACTCGACGATTTCTGCGACGATTATACGGAGGCGTTCGGCGCCTTCTGCGCGGAGACCGGCAAGAGGCATGTGGTGATCGACAAGTCGGTCCACGAGGCCGTCGATGCTTCGCTTTCGGCCTTTGCGCCCGCGCCCTATGTCGTGCCGAGCAGCGGCATGATCGTCATCGCCGAGGTGCTCAGCAAATATGCCGAGGCAGAGGTGGCGCTGGCCGGCTTCGGTCATGCCGGCTGGGAATGGCACCCTTTTGCCGCCGAACGGCAGCTTGTCGATGGTTATATTGCCGCTGGCCGCCTCAGGCGGCTCGGCGGAAAGATGCTAGAACAGGATGATTTTAGGCCCGGTTGGCCTAAAATCTGAATCCTGTTCTAAATTAAAGAGTTAGAGCATGATGTCGTCCGAAAACCGCACACACTTTTCGGCATCATGCTCTGTCTCTTCCTCCTACGGAGCCTGATGGATGCCCTATAAGATCTCGCGCGCCGCCTATGCCGGCATGTTCGGACCGACCACCGGCGACAAGGTGCGCCTTGCCGATACGGAGCTCTTCATCGAGATCGAGAAGGATTTCACCACTTATGGCGAGGAGGTGAAGTTCGGCGGCGGCAAGGTGATCCGCGACGGCATGGGCCAGAGCCAGGTGACGCGGGCGGACGGCGCGGTCGATACCGTCATCACCAATGCGGTGATCGTCGATCATTCCGGCATCTACAAGGCCGATATCGGCCTCAAGAACGGGCGCATCGCGGCGATCGGCAAGGCCGGCAATCCCGATATGCAGCCCGGCGTCAATATCATCGTCGGCCCGGGCACGGAGGCGATCGCCGGCGAAGGCAAGATCGTCACAGCGGGCGGCATGGACAGCCATATCCACTTCATTGCGCCGCAGCAGATCGAGGAAGCGCTGATGTCGGGCATGACCTGCATGCTCGGCGGCGGCACGGGACCGGCACACGGCACGCTTGCCACCACCTGCACGCCCGGTCCCTGGCATCTCCAGCGTATGATCGAGGCGGCGGATGCTTTCCCGATGAACCTCGCTTTTGCCGGCAAGGGCAATGCTTCGCTGCCGGGGGCGCTGACCGAGATGGTATTGGCCGGCGCCACCTCGCTGAAACTGCACGAGGACTGGGGCACGACGCCGGGTGCGATCGACTGCTGCCTGTCGGTCGCCGACGACTATGACGTGCAGGTGATGATCCACACCGATACGCTGAACGAAAGCGGCTTCGTCGAGGATACGATCGGCGCCATCAAGGGCCGCACCATTCATGCCTTCCATACCGAGGGTGCCGGCGGCGGGCACGCGCCCGATATCATCAAGATCTGCGGCCAGCCGAATGTCATCCCTTCCTCCACCAATCCGACGCGGCCCTATACGGTCAATACGATTGCCGAGCATCTCGACATGCTGATGGTCTGCCATCACCTGTCGCCGTCGATCCCCGAGGATATCGCCTTTGCCGAAAGCCGCATCCGCAAGGAGACGATCGCCGCCGAAGACATATTGCACGATATCGGCGCTTTCTCGATCATCTCCTCCGACAGCCAGGCCATGGGCCGCGTCGGCGAAGTGGCGATCCGCACCTGGCAGACGGCCGACAAGATGAAGCGCCAGCGCGGCCGGCTGCAGGAGGAAAAGGGCGACAACGACAATTTCCGCGTCCGCCGCTACATCGCCAAATACACGATCAACCCGGCAATCGCCCATGGCCTCAGCCATGAGATCGGCTCTGTCGAGATCGGCAAGCGCGCCGACCTCGTGCTCTGGAACCCGGCTTTCTTCGGCGTGAAGCCCGACATGGTGCTGCTCGGCGGCTCGATCGCGGCTGCACCCATGGGCGATCCGAACGCCTCGATCCCGACGCCGCAGCCGGTGCACTACCGGCCGATGTTCGCCTCCTACGGCAAGAGCCTCACCAACTCCTCCGTCACCTTCATCAGCCAGGCCTCGCTTGATGCCGGCCTGAAGGGAAGGCTCGGCGTCGCCAAGGAACTGGTGGCGGTGAAGAACACGCGCGGCGGCATTTCCAAGGCATCGATGATCCACAACGACCTGACGCCGGAGATCGAAGTCGATCCGGAGACCTATGAGGTCAGGGCGAATGGCGAGTTGCTGACCTGCGAGCCGGCGACGGTGCTGCCGATGGCGCAGCGCTATTTCCTGTTCTAGGCCGATCATCCGTGCGGGCCGGACGTCTCCGATGAAAACAGGCATCCGCTGGCTGTTGCGGATCGTATTGCTGCTCGTCGCTCTGGCGACGGCCGGAACCATCATTCCCCGGCCGCTGTTTGCCCCGGTCAAGGCCTCGTCCGCGGCGGCGACGCAGCGGATTCTGCTTCTGTCGGGACCGATCCATACCGATATTGCCATTCCGCTCGACGAGGAAACACGGGCCGCATTTTATTTCCTCGACGATCCCGGCTTTCCGCTCGGCCATCCGAATGCGGAATGGCTCGTCGTCGGCTGGGGCGGCCGCGCCTTCTATCTGGAAACGCCGACCTGGTCGGAGCTGAAGCCGCTGCCGGTGCTGCGGGCGCTGACGATCGACCGCTCGGTGCTGCATGTGGATCTCGCCGGCCACATCACCGAGCCGCAGCCGGCCGTGATGGCCTTTGATATCGATAGCAATCAACTGGCGCGGCTGCGCAGCTTCATGTTGGACAGTTTCGTCCGCAACGAGGGAGAGATCGCGCCGATCCGGAATGCAGGTTACGGCGAAATCGACCGGTTCTTCGAGGCCAAGGGATATTTCAACGCGCTCTTCGGCTGCAACACCTGGACTGCCGCAGCACTGCGCTCGGCCGGGCTTCGAACCGGCTTATGGAATCCGCTTCCACAATCATTGCGATTATCTCTCGGTGTCTACAATTGACGCAGCCGCGGGCCAGTCCTGACGTAAACGCAATTGTGAACGGTCCACCCCGTCTGGTTGTAAAAATCGATGGGGAAACCTGTGTTTTCCACAGGTAAACCATTCTGGAACAGGCCTGGGGTCCAGCCCAGAAAAATCTTTTAATATCAATTATCTCACTGTCTCCCCCCCTTGTCCGATTCAGGGATCGGGTGCTTGCATCCCCTGCTAGAAAAAATCTGCACGCCAAATCGTCCAAAACCATTCGAATTTTAACGAGTCGATTAAGACACCCGCAGCAATTGGCCTCTTATCAATGCCTTGAAACGCCGGGCAGGAAGGTCGATTCTCATGAGAAACTGGATGTCGCTGCAGGCCGATTTCGGCAATTTTCAATATCGCAGGAACGTCTATGTCTTTGCGTTGAAGATGAGCTTTCTTGCCGTCATTCTCTCAGGCGCCATCATGGCGCTGACGATACCGCCGCTCGGCTTTTTCGGGCTGCTGCCGGTGAACCTTCTGCATGCGATCGGCTTCGGCGCCGTCTTTTCATGGCTCGTCGGCGGCACGGTTTCCGGCGTACTGTCGCTGGCGACGGGGTTTACGATGCGCGAGCTGACACTGTCGCGGGCGGAATTCGAAAAGCTGAGCCGCACCGATACGCTCTCCGGCCTCTTGAACCGGCGCGCCTTCACGGAGGCGCTGGACAGGATCGAAGGGGATGCTTCGCTCGTCATTTTCGATGTCGATCGCTTCAAGGCGATCAACGACCGTTTCGGCCACGCCTGCGGCGACGCCGTCATCACGGCGGTCTCGGCGGTGCTGACCTCCGCCTTCGATGAGTTCTCCGTCGTTGCGCGGCTGGGCGGCGAGGAATTCGGCGTCATCGTTTCCGGCGAACCGCTGGAAGCACGGCTCGAGCGGATCGAGGCGGTGCGGGCGAGGCTCGCCGGCGGGCCGATCCTGGCGGAGGGGCACAATATCGCCATCACCATTTCCGGCGGCGTGGCCGATCTCGTCGCCGGGCGCAACAAGCAGCAGGTCTATGCCTTGGCCGACCGGGCGCTCTATCTCGCCAAGGCGCTCGGGCGAAACCGGGTCGTCCACGAGCGGGAAGGGCTGCATCATGCCTGGCACGGGCTTTCCGAAAACAGTCCCGACGCCGAGAGCCGGGGGCAGGGGAGCGACAACGTGATGCAGGCCTACGGAATATAAAAGCTGCAAGCCCGACCATTGGTGCTTGCATCGGAAAGGGCTATTTTGCATGGTCGTCGTCTCAGCAAAGTGGACATATCATGCAGCGCGTCACCTCCTATCTTCCCGCCGGAACCCCTTCTTCCCATCCGACCGCCCAGGTCAAGCTGCCGCATGACCTGCGGCATCTGCGCCGCAAGCTCCTGCATCTGGAGAATGGCGAGATGGTCATGCTCGACCTCAAGGATCCGGTGCTTTTCGCCAATGGCGACCTGCTCGTGCGCGAGGACGGCGAACTGATCGAGATCCTTGCGGCCGACGAGAAGCTCTTCGAAATTCGCGGACGCGACCGCATGCATCTCATCGAGCTCGCCTGGCATCTCGGCAACCGCCATCTGGCAGCCCAGATCGAGGAAGACCGCATCGTCATCCTGCGCGACCATGTCATCCGCTCCATGCTGCAGGGCCTCGGCGCCACCGTGCTCGATATTGAGGAGCCCTTCCAGCCGGCGCGGGGAGCCTATCATTCCCATGGTGGGCATTCGCACGATCACGGACATGCCCACCACGATCACGGGCATGACCATAAACACGATCACGGCCATGACCATGGCCATGTGCATGGGCCGGGCTGCGATCATGACCATGATCACGACCACGACCACGGACATCACGGCCACAAGCACGACTGAAGCAGATGACTGGGGGTCGTGAACTGCAGGCATTGCTGCGCCTGGCGGCATGGCTTTCGCCGGCCTTTCCGGTTGGCAGTTTTGCCTATTCGGGCGGGCTGGAGCGGGCGGTGGCCGATGGGCTCGTCTGCGATGCGGTCTCGCTGGCTGCGTGGATCGGCACGCTGATCGAACACGGTTCGGCCTGGAACGATTCCGTGCTTCTGGCCGAAAGCCACAGGCAGCAGGCAGATCCAGCGCGCCTTGCCGAAATCGCGGCACTCGCCGAGGCGCTTGCCGGATCGCGCGAACGCCATCAGGAAACCATGCTGCTCGGCGACGCCTTCCTCGCGGCGGCGCGGGCCTGGCCGGACGACGTTTTCGACAGGTTGCCTGATAAGGCTGCTTATCCGATCGCGGTCGGAGCGGTTGCGGGCGCGCATGGCATTGGGCTTGAGAAGGTGATTGCGATCTTCCTGCATGCCTATGCCTCGCAGGCCGTTTCGGCGGGCATCCGCCTCGGCGTCACCGGACAGAGAGATGGTGTTGCCGTCCTTGCCGGCCTTGAGGAGCAGATTGCGGAGGCCGCCCGGCGGGCTGCGGGCTCGACGCTCGACGATCTCGGCTCGGCCGCCATACAGGCCGATATTGCCAGCCTGCGCCATGAGACGCAGGCGACGCGGCTCTTCCGCTCGTGAAAGATTATAGCAGCACCTGCGTCATTTGACGGTGGCGCGCGCCGCCGGCGTCGCTATCATCGGGATCCTATTGGAGTGCAACAGATGAAATCAAGAAACGGACCTTTGCGCGTCGGCATCGGCGGGCCGGTCGGCTCGGGCAAGACGGCGCTGACGGAAAAGCTCTGCAAGGCGATGCGCGACGACTATTCCGTCGCCGTCGTCACCAACGACATCTATACGACCGAGGATGCCGAGGCGCTGGTGCGCATGCAGGCCCTGCCTTCCGACCGCATCGTCGGCGTGGAGACGGGCGGCTGCCCGCATACCGCCATTCGCGAGGATGCGACGATCAATCTTCAGGCGATCGCCGGGCTCAACGAGCGCATTCCCGACCTCGACGTCGTCTTCATCGAATCCGGCGGCGACAATCTGGCGGCGACCTTCTCGCCCGATCTTGCCGATATCACCATCTATGTCATCTCCGTCTGCCAGGGCGAGGAAATCCCGCGCAAGGGCGGACCCGGCATCACCCGCTCCGATCTGCTCGTCATCAATAAGAAGGACCTGGCGCCGCATATCGGCGCCGATCTAGAAGTAATGGACCGGGATGCGACGCGGATGCGTGCGAGCCGCCCCTTCGTGTTCTCCGACATGAAGCGGGGCGACGGCGTCAGCTCAATCGTCAGCTTCCTGAGGGAGCAGGGCGGGCTCTGAGGGTCAGACACCTCTCGCCGACGGCGGCGAGGGCGGTAAAACGAAACGGGCCGGGAGATATCGCTCCCGGCCCGTTTTGTTTCTCGAGGTGTTGCTCACTCAGCTGCGAACGGCGGCAGGCGAAGCACGTTGGTGTCGTTGGCGCTCTTGCGCTTGCTTTCCGGCTTTTCGATCGCGGTCAGACGCTCGTCCAGCGCGTCGATATCGCTGCGGTTCTCGCGGGTCACGCGGGTGAGATCCTCGCGCGACAGCGGCAGCTCCTCCTCATCCTTCCTGCCGACCATGCGTCCGAACATCCAGCCGAGCAGGCGGGAGAGATCGTCCATGATGAGGAAGAAGGAGGGCACGACGACGAGCGACAGCACGGTCGAGACGATGATGCCGCCGATCACGGCGATCGCCATCGGCGCGCGGAACGAGCCGCCTTCGCCGACGCCGAGCGCCGACGGCAGCATGCCCGCCGACATGGCGATCGAAGTCATGATGATCGGGCGGGCGCGCTTGCGGCCGGCCTCGACCATGGCCTCGACGCGGCCCATGCCCTGGTGGCGCATCTCGATCGCGAAATCGACGAGCAGAATGGCGTTCTTGGTGACGATGCCCATCAGCATCAGGATGCCGATCATGACCGGCATGGACAGCGGGTTGCTGGTGATGATCAGGCCCGCCGCGACGCCGCCGATGGCGAGCGGCAGCGAGAACAGGATGGTGAAGGGCTGGATCACGTCCTTGAAGAGCAGGATCAGCACTGTCAGCACCAAGAGGAGGCCCATCAACATGGCGTTGACGAAGCTCTGCTGCATCTCGGTTTGCACCTTGGTGTCGCCGCTTTCGGCAAGGTGCACCGTGGCCGGAATGTTGGCCGCGTTGACGATCTCGCGGAAGCGGGCCGAAGCCGTATCGAGCGCCACGCCCTGCGGCAGGTCGGAGCCGATCGAGACGACACGGTTGCGGTTGTTGCGCTTGATCGAGCTGACGCCTTCCGAGTAGTCGATATTGGCGACGCTCGAGAGCGGAACGGTGCCACCGCTGGCGGTCTGGATCTTCAGCGCCCGGAGGGCCGCAAGATCGCGGCGCATGTCGAGCGCTGCCTGGACGCGGATCGGGAT
Organism: Rhizobium sp. R634; assembly: GCF_002211305.1. GTDB lineage: Bacteria > Pseudomonadota > Alphaproteobacteria > Rhizobiales > Rhizobiaceae > Rhizobium. The sequence continues at coordinate 112,425 of NZ_LOKW01000005.1, forward strand.
CTGGCGATCGTCGAGCGAGATCTTGGCAAGTGCCGCATCGACATCGCCGATGGTGGCGACGCGGATCGTCTCGGAGATCTGTTGCGGCGTGATGCCGAGGCGGGCAGCCTCATCCTTGCGCGGATAGACCTGCAGTTCCGGACGGGGCAGGGCCCCATCGGCGCTGACATTGGCGAGCAGCGGGTCGGCGCGGAGCTTCGATTCCAGAATGCCGACGGCGTCGTTCAGGTCCTTCTCGTTCTTGGACAGGAAGTTGAAGGAGAGGTCGCGCTCGCCGCGGTCGTTGAGTTTCAGGATATGAACGTCGGGAATGTCGCGCAGCTTGGCGAAGACTTCCTTTTCAATATCCCACTGCGGGCGCTCACGGCCATGAACCTCGACCTTCGGCAGCATCGGTCCGATGACGGGAATGGCGCCGAAGACGTCGTTGACCACCTTCTTGATCAGCGACTGGTCGAGCTTGTGAAGCGCAAGCGTGATGGTGGCGCGGCGCAGTTCGAGATCTCCCTTCGGCGACGCGCCGCCGAGGACGAAGACGCTTTCGACGCCGTTGATGTCCTTGACCCTGTCGTAGATCGACTTTGTCGTCTTCTCGGTGTCGTCAAGCCGCGCATTGGGCGGCAGCTCGACGGAGAGAACGATACGCGAGGCGTCCTCGGGCGGCAAGAAACTGCCGGGAACCTTCATCAGCAGGAAAACGGAGCCGACGAGGAAGCCGATCGCCGCAAGCAGCGTCAGGTATCGCGAATATTTGTGCCCGGTCGTGCCGCGTATCAGGCGGGTGTAACCCTTCATCAGCAGGCTATCATTGTCGTGATGGTCTTCCATGCCGTCTTCGGCGCGCATGAGATAGGCGGCCATCATCGGGGTGATGAGGCGCGCCACCATTAGCGAGAAGAAGACGGAGAAGGCGACCGTCAGGCCGAACTGTATGAAGTACTGGCCCGGAATGCCCGGCATGAAGGAGACCGGCACGAAGACGGCGATGATGGTGAAGGTGGTGGCGATGACCGCGAGGCCGATTTCATCGGCGGCCTCGATCGCCGCCCGATAGGGCGTCTTGCCCATCTTGATGTGGCGGGCGATGTTCTCGATTTCCACGATCGCGTCGTCGACCAGAATACCGGTTGCCAGCGTCAGGGCGAGGAAGCTGACGAGGTTCAGCGAGAAGCCCATCAGGTCCATGACCCAGAAGGTTGGGATCGCCGAGAGCGGCAGTGCGATCGCCGAGATCAGGGTCGCGCGCCAGTTCCGGAGGAACAGAAGGACGACGATGACGGCGAGAAGCGCGCCTTCGAGCAGCGTGTGGATGGCGGCTTCGTAGTTGCCGTAGGTGAAATAGACCGAATCGTCGATCAGTTCGATCTTCACGTTCGGGTTTTCGCTCCTGACCTTTTCGAGGCTCTGCGCCACGGTTTCGGCGACGCTGACTTCGCTGGCGCCCTTCGAGCGGAAGACGCCGAAGGTGACGACTGGGGTGTCGTTGAAGCGCGAGAAGGATTTCGGCTCCTCGTAAGTGTCCTTGATGACGCCGAGATCCGACAGCTTGACGAAGCGGCCGTTCGGCAGCGCAATCGTCGTATCGGCAAGTTCGGCGACGTTGCGGGCGTCGCCGAGAACGCGGATCGCCTGTTCGCTGCCCGCCACCTGGCCGCGGCCGGAACCGAGGTCGATGTTGGTGCCGCGCAGCTGCTCGTTCACGCTCGCAGCGGTGATGCCGTAAGCATCGAGCTTGCCGGGGGTGAGCTCGATGCGCACTTCGCGCTCCGCGCCGCCGTAACGGTCGACGCGGCCGATGCCGGCCTGGCCCTGCAGGGCGCGCTTGATCGTATCGTCGACGAACCAGGAGAGTTCTTCGAGCGACATGTCGGGCGAGGAGACGGCGAAGCTCTGGATCGCCTGGCCCTCGACGTCGACCTTGGTGACGATCGGGGTTTCTGCCGTCGCCGGCAAGTCGCTGCGAATGCGGTCGATCGCGTCCTTGACGTCCTGCACGGCCTGTTCCGTCGGCACTTCCATGCGGAACATGACATTGGTCTGCGAACTGCCGTCGGTGACAGTCGACTGGATTTCGTCGATGCCGGTGATGGAGGCGATCGCGTCTTCGATCTCCTTCGTCACCTGCATTTCGAGTTCGGCCGGCGAAGCGCCGCTCTGCGTCACGCTGATCGAAACGAGCGGTACGTCGATGTTCGGGAAACGCGTGATCGGCAGCTTGTTGAAAGACTGCATGCCGATGAAGATCAGCAGGCAGAAGGCCAGGAGCGGCGCGATCGGATTTCGAATGGACCAGGCTGAAAAATTCATCGGATGGTCTCTTTAGTTGGAGGCCGCAGGCTGTTCACGCACTGGCGTAATGCGGTCGCCGTCGCGGACATAGGCGCCCGCCTTGGCCACGACCTCGTCCCCGGTCTTCAGTCCGTCGACGATCTCCACATAGGCGCCGTCCTGTATGCCGGTTTCGACCTTGGCAAATTTCACCACGCCGTCCTCGACCTTGCGGGCCGACGAGCCTTCGTTGCCCGTGAGCACCGCGGTCAGCGGCAGCGATACGCCCTCGGTCTCGCGGACGATGATTTCGGCGCTGCCATACATGCCGGAGCGCGCCTTGCTGTCATCGTCGATGGAGATATGGACGAGGCCGAGGCGGGTGCTCGGATCGACGGTCGGAGACACCAGGCGCACGGCGCCGGAAAGCTTTTCGCGGCTGCCGGAAAGCGAAATCGTCGCCTTCTGGCCGGCGACGATCCTGACGATGTCGCTTTCGGCGACTTCGGCCACGAGCTCGATATCGCCGTCGCGGATGATCGTGAACAGCGGATCGCCGTTGCCGGCGGCAATGGCGCCGACCTTGGCATTCTTTGCCGAAACCACGCCGGCAACCGGCGTCTTCACGTCGGTGCGAGCGAGTTTCAGATCGGCATCGGCGATCTGGCTGTCGAAGACTTTGAGATCGGCCTCGGCGACTTCGATCGCCTGTTCGGCGGAGACGACGCGGGCATTGGCGGCGGCGGCGGTCGCATCGGCCTGCTCGACCTGAGCGGTGGAAACCGTGCCCTTCTTGCCCATTTCCTGGGAGCGGGCCTGCTGCTGCCTTGCCTGTTCGGCATTGGCCTGCGCCTCGATGAGCTGGGCGCGCAGCTGGGCGAGGCTTGCCTCGCCCTTGGCCTTGGTCGCCATCATCTGGCTCTTTTCCAGGATCAGCGCGTCGTCGTTGAGTGTCGCCAGCGTGCTTTCGGCCTGAACCTTGTCACCGACATCGGCTTTCAGGGTGCGGATCGAGAGGCCTTCGACCTGAGGCTGGATATAGACTTCCTCGACTGGCTTGACCGTTCCGGTGCCGATGACACGATCGACAAGCGTGCGGTTCACTGCCGTGGTGACGACGATCGCCGGCAGGTTCTGCTGCGGCTTTGCGACCGGCGCTTCCTCGGAAAATGCGGTGGATGCAGCGAGCGCGGCTGCAAAAAGGGTGGATGCGCCTAGAATTCTGGTCGGCTTGCGTGCCATGCGTTTTCGTCCAATCTTATGATAAGGTTAGCCGAATTCGCGCGTCTGCCATCGAGCTCGCGACTAGGCCACTGCCTTTCCTGCATTCTCAGGGGTATCCGCACATTATTTGCCGTCTTCTTCCCTCGTCGGCAAATCGGCCTCTAATTGGTATCGATTTGCGCGATATGCAAGGCCGGCAGAAAACAATTCCCCATGAGCCGATAATAATTACCATCAGAACCTGAATCAATCACTGCAGGGTTATGTGAACATTACGATGATTGATCCTGCCTCTCTCTAAAGCACGTCACATCGAATCTGATCCATGCGATGGGCTTCGCCTCGTTGTTTTGCATGCATCTCGCGTCTCGAACCGCCGCAGATGTCGGGCGGTTTATATCAATGACGTTTCAGGCTCTAGAAATGCTACAGTCGCAAGACATTTTTTTGTCAACGGGAAAAATGCGGAACGCGCGGGGAGATCTCCCCGCGCGTTCGCTTCAAAATCCCGGCCGCGCTTACTTGGAAGCGGCGTCGGTGATTTCGTGCGTCCAGGCGCCCGAGGGCTCCTTGCTGATGATCTTCTGGTCGAGCAGCGCCTTTGCCGTGCGGGCATAAAGCGCCTCGTCCAGCTTGCCGGAGCCATCGCCGACGAGCTTGGCGACTTCGCCCATCATGCGCTTCTGATGGTTCTCGTCCTGGCCGCCATTGTCCAAAACGATCTCGGCGGCTTCATCGGGATTCTCGGTCGCATATTTCCAGCCTTTCATCGAGGCGCGGACGAATTTGACCATTTTCTCCTTGAAGGCCGGATCCTTCAGCTTGTCCTCCATGGCGTAGAGGCCGTCTTCCAGGAGGTCGTTGCCCATTTCCGTATAGTTGAACACCGTCAGTTCTTCCGGCTTGAAGCCGGCGTCGATCGCCTGCCAATATTCGTTATAGGTCATGACGGAGATGCAGTCGGCCTGCTTCTGGACGAGCGGTTGCACGTCGAAGCTCTGCTTCAGCACGGTGACGCCATTTGCGCCGCCATCGGTCGAAAGGCCGAGCTTGTTCATCCAGGCGAAAAAGGGATATTCGTTGCCGAAGAACCAGACGCCGAGCGTGTGGCCCTTGAAATCGGCCTCGGTCTTAACCGGGCCGTCCTTGCGGCAGATCATTTCCAGGCCTGACTTTTGATAGGGCTGGGCAATGTTGATGAGGGGAACACCCTTTTCGCGGGCAACCAGGGCGCCGCCCATCCAGTCGACGATGACATCGGCGCCGCCGCCGGCGATGACCTGCTCAGGAGCGATATCCGGACCGCCCGGCTTGATCTCGACGTCGAGGCCTTCTTCCTTATAGAAGCCCTTGTCCTTGGCGACATAATACCCGCCAAACTGGCTCTGCGTGACCCATTTCAGCTGCAGAACCACCTTGTCGGCAGCCATCGCGTGGGCGGCTGCGAGCGACATGGCGCTCGCCAACATTGCAACCATCAACTTTTTCATTTTCTTGTCCTTACCCTCTGAAGTTATGCCCGAACCCCATTTGCGAAGCCCGCGCGCGCCTAGCCACCACGGATAGACGGATGCCAGAATGTCACCGCCCGTTCCGTCAGGGCGATGATGCCATAGAAGATCGAGCCGGCCAGCGCCGCGACGGCGATTTCCGCCCAGACCATGTCGACGTTCATGCGGCCGATCTCGGTGGAGATGCGAAAGCCCATGCCGACGATCGGCGTCCCGAAGAATTCCGCAACGATGGCACCAATCAACGCCAGCGTCGAGTTGATCTTCAGTGCGTTGAAGATGAAGGGCATGGCCGCCGGAAGCTTGAGCTTGAGCAGCGTCTGCCAGTCGCTCGATGCATAGGTGCGCATCAGGTCGCGCTCCATGCTGCCGGAGGCGGCAAGGCCTGCGACGGTGTTCACCAGCATCGGGAAGAAGGTCATGATGATGACGACGGCGGCTTTCGACGGCCAGTCGAAGCCGAACCACATGACCATGACGGGGGCGATGCCGATGATCGGCAGGGCCGACACCATGTTGCCGATCGGCAGCAGGCCGCGGCGCAGGAAAGCGACGCGGTCGGCCAGCACCGCGACGACGAAGCCGCTGAGGCAGCCGACGATATAGCCGATCAGCACCGCCTTGAAGATCGTCTGCCTGACGTCGTCGCCGAGGATCGGCAGGGAAGCCATGATGCGCGCGCCGATGGCGCTCGGCGGAGGCAGCAGGATGAAGGGCACGCCGGCGCCGCGGGTGATCGCCTCCCAGAGGATCAGGATCCAGGCGCCGAAGATCGCCGGGATCAGCAGCTGCAGCGCCGACTTGCCGAATGTGGTCAGCGGCTGCAGCTTCGAAAGCTCCGTGACGCAGCGCCAGGCAAGCAGCCAGGAGGCGAAGAGCAGCAGGAAGAAAGCGCGGGTCGCCAGGCCTTCGTTGCCGGACAGCGTCGACAGCAGCATCCAGGCGGCGCCATGCGCGCCGATGAACAGAACGGTGGCGCGGTAAGCCGGCGGCTGCGGCGCGAAAGACAGGAGAGCAGCCGCGGCGACCGTGATGAAGATGAGGCTTGCCGTGCCGTCGGTTAGGGGATTGGCTGCGCCCTCGGCCACAAGCGGCAGGCTCATCAGAGCCGCGAGACAGAGGAGCAGGGCAACCGTGCCTTGCCAGGAGAAGGTCAGATGTCTCATGCCGGCCTCCCGCCCATGGCGCGATCGACGATCTTCGCCGCAAGGCCGACAATCGCGACCAGAACGCCCGCCAGCAGCGATCCGGCGACGAGGGCCGCCCAGATATCGATGGTCTGGCTGTAATAGGAGCCGGCGAGCAGCTTCGACCCGATGCCGGCGACGGCGCCCGTCGGCAGCTCACCGACGATGGCGCCGACGAGGCTTGCGGCGATCGCGACCTTCATCGAGGTGAAGAGGAAGGGGATCGAGGCCGGAACGCGCAGCTTCCAGAAGGTCTGCATCGGGCTGGCATTATAGGTGCGCATCAGGTCGAGATACATGATTTCGGGCGAGCGCAGCCCCTTCACCATGCCGACGGCGACGGGGAAGAAGGAAAGATAGGTGGAGATCAGCGCCTTGGAGACGAGGCGGGAGGCGTCGGAATCGAGGTTCAGAAGATGTGCGAGCGCATTGTCGCCAGTCAGGACGTTATAGGAGATGATGACGATCATCGGCGCGATGGCGAGGATCGGGATCGTCTGGCTTGCCACCAGCCAGGGCATGAGCGAGCGGTCCATGGCGCGGTTGTGCACGATCAGCACGGCAAGAAGGATGCCGAGCAGCATGCCGAAACCGAAGCCGAGCAGGGTGGAGGAGAGCGTCACCCAGCTGTGGTAGACGAGGCTGCGGCTGCTCGTCAGGCTGCGCAGGACGGTGTTCTCATAGACGTTTTGCGCCACCTGATGCGGCGCCGGAAGGATCGGTTTCGGCTGCGCCAGCGTCTTGCCGATGAATTCCATCGTCGTCGGCGTGACGCCGGCGCGGCTGTCCATGTCGCGCTGGAACGGCGCGTTCATCAGCACGGCGGCGACATACCAGATGGCGATCAGGAGGAGCAGGATGGCGGTGACGGGGACGATCTTGTCCTTGAGGGTGTCGGGTTTCATAGGGTCTGCCCCCAGGTATTGGCGCTGAGGGCGCAGCTACCCCCCTCTGCCCTGCCGGGCATCTCCCCCACAAGGAGGGAGATCGGCAAGAGGATAGCGCGTCGGTCCCCAATGCTCCGACGCTGGATCAGGGGGCTTTGATTGTTTGGGGAAGCCGTTTCGGCATATCGATCTCCCCCCATGTGGGGGAGATGCCCGGCAGGGCAGAGGGGGGTAACCCTCGGACTCAACCGCCTAAACCTCATGGCTGTGCCCCGTCCTCAGCCCGTCGCGGACGCGGTGGGCGATTTCCAGGAACTCGGGGGTGTCGCGGATGTCGAGCGGGCGTTCGGCCGGGAGCGTCGAGTCGATCACGTCGGTGACGCGGCCCGGGCGCGGCGACATCACCACGATCTTGGTCGAGAGATAGACCGCCTCGGGGATGGAGTGAGTGACGAAGCAGATCGTCTTGTTGGTGCGGGCCCAGAGCTTCAGCAGCTCTTCGTTCAGATGGTCACGGACGATTTCATCAAGCGCGCCGAAAGGCTCGTCCATCAGCAGCAGGTCGGCATCGAAGGCGAGTGCGCGGGCGATCGACGCGCGCTGCTGCATGCCGCCGGAAAGCTGCCAGGGGAATTTCTTCTCGAAACCGGAGAGCCCGACGAGATCGAGCGCTTCGGCGATCCGCCTCGTCCGATCGGCGCCGCCATAACCCATGATCTCCAGGGGCAGGGCAATGTTGTTTTCGATGGTGCGCCAGGGATAGAGCGCCGGCGCCTGGAAGACATAGCCATAGGCGCGGGCCTTGCGGGCCTGTTCCGGCGTCATGCCGTTGATCGAGATTTCGCCCGAGGTGCTCTTTTCGAGGTCGGCGATGACGCGCAGGAAGGTCGTCTTGCCGCAGCCGGACGGACCGATGAAGGAAACGAAATCGCCCTTGCGCACATCGAGATTGACATCGCTCAGCGCCCGCACCGGGCCGTCATTCGCCTGGTAGGTGAGACAGAGATCCTTGGCGGATACGACGGAGGGTGCTTGCATCAATGCGACCGATCTTGTTTTCGCCGCCGGGAGGCGGTTTGCATGTTACCATCGCCGCAGGCTTGGCCGGCGGCATATTTCATGGAGGAAGAAAATGGACGCGACATCAAAACCCACCTGCCACATCGTTCGCCCCAACCATGCCTATGACGGCAAGCAGGGGCTCAGCTATTTCCAAGGGATAGCGGCGGAGACGGTCGGCGCCAAGGGCATCTGCATGCACCTGCTGACGATTCCGCCCGGCGTGCGCGCCAAGGCGCATCTGCACGAGGCGCACGAGACGGCAATCTACATGCTCTCCGGCGAGGCCCATACTTGGTATGGCGACCGGCTGGAGCATCACGTCGTCGTCCATGCCGGCGAGCTCTACTATATCCCGGCCGGCGTGCCGCACATGCCGGCCAACCTCAGCAGTACGCCCTGCACAGCGGTCATCGCCCGCACCGACCCGAACGAGCAGGAAAGCGTCGTGCTTCTGCCGGAATTGGACGCGCTGGTACCGGCGTGAGGTCATCCGCATGGAGGCGTCGTTCCCCGGTTCATGGCCGTATCGCAAGGCGCCATGTCACACGCCCGTTGCCGGGATGCCGCTGCGCTCCACCTTGCGCGGAGAGGTGATCTCCTTCCAGGTGGAGAGCGCCTTGCTGACGGCGGTGACCGGTTCGCGCCGGACGAACTCGCCGTGGCCCTCGCGGGTCTTGATAGTGCTTTCCTCGATCGCGACGACGCCGCGTGTCAGCGTGTAGCGCGGCAGGCCGGTCACTTCCTTGCCTTCGAAGACGTTGTAATCGATCGCCGACTGCTGGCTCTTCGACGAGATGGTCTTGGAGCGCTTCGGATCCCAGACGACGATATCGGCATCGGCGCCGACGAGGATCGCGCCCTTCTTCGGATAGATGTTGAGGATCTTGGCGATGTTGGTCGAGGTGACGGCGACGAATTCGTTCATCGTCAGCCGGCCGGTGTTGACGCCGTGTGTCCAGAGCATCGGCATGCGGTCTTCGAGGCCGCCGGTGCCGTTCGGGATCTTGGTGAAGTCGCCGACGCCGAAACGTTTCTGCGCCGTCGTGAAGGCGCAATGGTCGGTGGCGACCACCTGCAGCGAGCCGGAAGCAAGTCCGGCCCAGAGGCTGTCCTGATGCTGCTTGCTGCGGAAGGGCGGCGACATGACGCGGCGGGCGGCGTGATCCCAGTCGGGATTGGAATATTCGCTCTCGTCGAGCGTCAGGTGCTGGATCAGCGGTTCGCCGTAAACGCGCATGCCCTTGGCGCGGGCCCGGCGGATCGCCTCATGCGCCTGCTCGCAGGAGGTATGGACGATATAGACAGGGCAGCCGGCCATGTCGGCGATCATGATGGCGCGGTTGGTGGCCTCGCCCTCGACCTCGGCCGGGCGGGAATAGGCATGCGCCTCGGGGCCGTTATTGCCCTCGGCAAGCAGCTTTGCCGACATCGAGGCGACGACGTCGCCGTTTTCGGCGTGCACCAGCGGCAGGGCGCCGAGCTCGGCGCAGCGCTGGAAGGAGGCGAACATCTCGTCATCGTCGACCATCAGCGCGCCCTTGTAGGCCATGAAGTGCTTGAAGGTGTTGATGCCCTTATCGCGGACGATGGTCTCCATCTCCTTGAAGACCTGCTCGCTCCACCAGGTCACCGCCATATGGAAGGAATAGTCGCAATTGGCCCGCGTCGATTTGTTGTCCCACATGGTCAGCGCTTCGAGCAGCGACTGACCGGGGGCGGGAAGGGCGAAATCGACGACCATGGTCGTGCCACCGGAAAGGGCCGCGCGCGTGCCGCTCTCGAAATCGTCGGAGGAATAGGTGCCCATGAAGGGCATTTCGAGATGGGTGTGCGGGTCGATGCCGCCAGGCATGACGTAACAGCCGGAGGCGTCGAGCGTTTCGTCGCCGGAGAGGTTCGGGCCGATCTCGACGATCCTGCCGCCGTCGATCTTGACGTCAGCCTTGTAGGTGAGGTCGGCAGTGACGATGGTGCCGTTCTTGATGACTGTGGTCATGGCTGCTGTTCCTTCTCCCTGCGGTCCGTTGCTGTTACTGCTCAACTGCCATCGTGGGCCTACCACTTCGCAGGAGCGCTGCGCCTTTGGCGACAAGGCCGTAGACGGCCTCCTCACTCAGCTCATCGGGCGTGTCATGCTCTTCCTCATAATACCAGTCAGGCCGTTCGACGACATCAGTGCCGCCGACGGATAAGGACCAATAACCATCGCTTTCGCGAAAATAGAAATCCTTGCCATCGATCAGCCCGGTCGACTGTACGGGTTGGCTTCCCTTAGGGCGTTCGATCAGTATGCCGGGCATGGAAGGGCCGAGTACGACCCGAACGATAACAACAGCTTCGGGCTTCCCAACGATATAGTAGGATTGATGGCGCGAGGTGTCGTCACCAGAAATGGCCAGCTGAACACTCGAAGGTTCATAGCGCCAAAAGCTCGATATTTGCGAAAGCTTGATGCGCTCGCCCGCGGTGTTAATGCCAATGTAGAAGACTCGCACGGCAGGTACGTCGCCCCACGGACCTTCGCTTACCGGCGTCGCATTGGCGTTAGCCCATGCAAGGTCGTCGGCAGTCCGCTGATTATAGAACTTAAAAGCATCAGCATAATCGAGATAAGTCGTTGGCAAGTCGGACGCCATCACGCCACGATCTCCGCCGTCTCCACCACCGCATGGAACAGCACATCGGCGCCCGCCGTCGCCCATTCCTTGGAAATCTCTTCCGCTTCGTTGTGCGAAAGGCCGCCGACGCAGGGGCACATGACCATGGTCGCGGGAGCGACCTTGGCGGCCCAGCAGGCGTCGTGGCCGGCGCCGGAGATGAGGTTCATGTGGCTGTAGCCGAGACGTTCGGCGGCGGAACGAACCGAAGTAACCAGCTTTTCGTCGAAGGTGACGGGCGCGAAATGGCCGATCGCCTCAATGGAGCAGCCGACGCCGAGCGCGTTGCAGATCTTCGGGGCTTCGGCCTCGATCTTTGCCCGCATGCGGTCGAGCTTTGCCTTGTCGGGCGAGCGGATGTCGACGGTGAAGACGACTTTGCCTGGCAGGACGTTGCGGGAGTTCGGCGAGAAGAAGACCTGGCCGACGCCGCCGACGGCGCCCGGCTGCTCGCCCATCGCCACGCTTTGCACCATTTCCAGGATGCGTGACATGGCGAGGCCGGCATTGACGCGCATGTTCATCGGCGTCGAGCCGGTATGGGCTTCCTTGCCGGTCAGCGTGAATTCCAGCCACCACAGGCCCTGACAGTGGGTGACGACGCCGATCTGCTTGTCCTCGGCTTCGAGGATCGGGCCCTGTTCGATGTGATATTCGAAATAGGCGTGCATCTTGCGGGCGCCGACCTCTTCGTCGCCGACCCAGCCGATGCGCTTCAGCTCGTCGCCGAACAGGTTACCCTCAGGATCCTTGCGATTATAGGCAAAATCCAGGCTGTGGACGCCGGCGAAGACGCCTGAGGCCAGCATGGCAGGGGCAAAACGCGCGCCTTCCTCGTTCGTCCAGTTGGTGACGACGATGGGATGCTTGGTCTTGATGCCGAGGTCGTTCATGGTGCGCACGACTTCGAGGGCTGAGAGTACGCCCAGCACGCCGTCATATTTGCCGCCGGTCGGCTGGGTGTCGAGATGCGAGCCGACATAGACGGGCAGGGCATCGGGATCGGTGCCGGGCCGCGTGGCAAACATCGTGCCCATCTGGTCGACGCCCATGGTAAGGCCCGCTTCGTCGCACCATTTTTGGAAAAGGCTGCGTCCCTCGGCATCCGAATCCGTCAGCGTCTGGCGGTTGTTGCCGCCGGCAACGCCGGGGCCGATCTTCGCCATGTCCATGAGACTGTCCCAGAGACGGTCGCCATTGACGCGCATGTTCTCGCCTGGTGCTGCCACCATTCTCTATGCCCTCACCTGTTTGCGGCAGCCATGCAAGGGGCATGCCCGCCTGTTCCCGTGGTCTATTCCAGCGCCTCTTATTGGTTTTGTCGAGCGCCGGAAAATCGCCAGTTGCCTTTGTTTTTCATCTGGCGGATATTTGACCGATTGGTAAACATTACAACTTCCACCGCCGGGCTCAAGACGAAAATCACGAAAATTGCCGATAAAAATGCGGGCAGTTGCTCAAGAAAACGGCAGGGTCGCCCTCAGCCGAAACCTGAGCGAAGAAGTTGAATTTCAAGGGGAAACAATAGCCGATGGCTATTCCGAGAGCAGCGAAGACCTTGAGACGGACGCGGATCCAGGAGGAGAAGGAAGAGCAGATTCTGGAGGCGGCGCTCGACGTGTTCTCGGCACGCGGTTTTCGCGGCTCGACCATCGACCAGATCGCCGAAGTGGCCGGCATGTCGAAACCCAACCTGCTCTATTATTTCCGCACCAAGGAGGCCATGCACCGGGCGCTGATCGACCGGGTGCTCTACACCTGGCTGGAGCCGCTGCGCGCCTTCGACGCCGAGGGCAATCCGGAGGAGGAAATCCGCAGCTATATCAGGCGCAAGCTGGAAATGGCGCGCGATTTTCCGCGCGAAAGCCGGCTTTTCGCCAATGAGGTGCTGCAGGGCGCGCCGCATATCGAGGACGAGCTGAAGGGGCCGCTGAAGCAACTGGTCGACGAGAAGGCCGAAGTCATCCGCGCCTGGGCGAAATCGGGCAAGATCGCCGAATGCGATCCGTACCACCTGATCTTCTCCATCTGGTCGACGACGCAGCATTACGCCGATTTCGACGTTCAGGTGCGGGCGGTGCTGGGTCAGGAGCATGCCGGCGACGGGCGCTTCGAGGATGCGGCGCGGTTCCTGGAGCAGCTCTTCATCGGCGGGCTGCGGCCGGACACTCCGGCGACCTGATCGTTTAGCCTTTCTTCGGAAGCTGCACCCGGGCGAGGAGATCGGTGATGCCCTCGGTCGTATAGGGCTTCTGCAACACGGGCGCGCCGGAGTGGCTGTTTGCCTGGGCGATGCCTTCGCCGTAGCCCGTGGCAAAAACGAAGGGCACGCCTGCGGCCGCCAATCGGTCGGCAATCCCGAAACTCGTTTCGTCTCCGAGATTGACGTCGAGAAGCGCGAAATCGAAGGACCGGCCGTCGAGGATCTCCATCGCCTCGGCGACACTCGGCGCCGTCGTCACCTCCGCGCCGAGGCGGCGCAGGATATCCTCTCCGTCCATGGCGATGATCAGGTTGTTTTCGACCAGCAGGATCTTCAAGCCCGCGAGTTGCTCCTGATTGGCGGGTGTGGATTTGTGCTCCGCAACGCCGGCGGGAGCCGCCTGCGGCAATACGCTTGGGTCGACGGCGTCCACATAGCGGGCCGGAATGACGAAGTCCGCCTCCAGCCCCTGTTTGACATAGCTGATTTCGGCCTTGCCGCCGAGGTCGTAGGGAATGGAGCGCCGGATGATCGTCGAGCCGAAACCGTGGCGCTTCGGCTCGGCCACCGGCGGGCCATCCTTTTCACGCCAGCCGATCCGCAGATTGCCTTCATCGTCACGAATCCAGCCGAGTTCGACGGTGCCGCTGCCGGCGACGGAGAGGCTGCCGTATTTGGCGCTGTTGGTCATCAGCTCATGGAAAACCAGGGCGGCGGTGGAAAATGCCTGGGGATCCAGCAGAACATCTTCGCCATTCATCCGGAAACGTTGCGCGTTTTTGCCGAGATAGGCCGCGGTCTCGGCCAATAGCAGTTGCCGCAGCGAGGCGGGCGCCCAGTGATCCCGGGTGATCTGGTCATGGGCGCGGGCGAGCGACTGAATGCGGCCCTCGAGCTGGCGGATATAGTCACCGAGGCTGACCGACGTCGTCTGCGACTGCCGGATGATGCCGGTGATCAGGCTCAATATGTTGCGGACGCGGTGGTTGAGTTCGGCGATCAGCAGTTCCTGCCGTTCGTTCGCCATCTGACGCGCCATGCTGGCTTCATCGGTCAGGCGCAACACCACCTCGATCAGCGTCACGCGGATCGTTTCGGCCACCCGGCGCTCGGCCTCGGTAAAGGGGAGAGAGCGGCCGCGCACGAGTTCGGACCAGGCTTCGAAGCTTTTGCGCGGCGTCAGCCGCGGGCCGTTGGGGCCGTATTCCACCGGCTTATGGGGATCGCCGCCCCAGCGGACGGTGCGCACCAATTCCTGACGGAACAGCACGACGTAATCGCGCGGCGAACGCGAAATCGGTATGGCAAGCATGCCCGCCACCGCATCGTCGATCTTGAGATCCGGATAGGTCTCCGCGAGCCTGTCTACCGCATAGATGCGCCCGCCGGCATTGCGGTTGAGATGACGCACGAGTGCGGAAAAACCTCTCTCATCCGGCCCGATGCCGGCCAGCGCCATCCGGCCGTTGATCCAGACGCCGATTCCGTCGGCGGGAACGGCATCGGCGAGCGCCTCGATCAGCCAGGCGGGGTCGTCGAGCAGGCTGGCATTATCCGCCACGGACGTGAGAAGCCGGTCGGCGATGCGGCGCGCCTTGGTCTCGTAGTCGAGCGCCAGCCGCCGCTCGCGACTTTCAAGCCGCGACGCGAACATCTGGCCGAAGAGTTCGGCGGTGGAGCGGCTCTGTGCCGAGGGCAGATGCGGGCCGTAGTGATGGCAGGCGAAGAGACCCCAGAGCTTGCCGTCCACGACGATCGATATGGAGAGCGAAGCGCCGACCCCCATATTCTTCAGATATTCGATGTGGATGGGCGAGACCGAGCGCAGCACCGACATGGAGAGATCGAGCGGCTGGCCGTATTCATCGACTTGCGGAAGAACCGGCACCGGCACCGCATCGACATCGGCGATGATGCGAAACAGGTTGCGCAGATAGAGGGCGCGCGCCTGGACCGGGATGTCGGAGGCCGGATAATGCAGCCCGAGGAACGAGCCGATGCCGCTGCGGGCGGCTTCCGCCACCACCTCGCCGGAGCCGCCTTCGTCGAAACGATAGACCATGACCCGGTCAAAGCCGGTCAGAGCGCGTGCCTGCCTTGCGCCCTCGCGGAAGAATGCCTCCAGCGTCTCCGCCTGGTCGAGGCGGGACATCATGCTGCGCATAGAAAGCGAGGGGGCGTTGCGCCGGTCTTCCTGGCAGCGCTCGCCTTCGAGAATGACCTGATTTTCGTTGATGTGCACGGCAAGGTCGAAGCGGGACAGATCAGCCGTCAGGGTGATGTCGAAAATGCGTTCGACGACATCGGGACCGCGCAGCGTGGTCAGCTTGTTGCGGATCGTATGAAGCGCCTCCGGCGTGATCAGCGTCGAAATCGGGCGTCCGAGCGCATCGGCCTGCGGTATTCCGAGAAACTCGGCAAGATTTGCGGAAGCCCGCGTCACCATCCAGTCGAGCGAGATCGCCAACAGGAAACCGAAGGGCTGGATGGCGCCGAGCTGATGGATCGGTTCGCGGTCGCAATTGGTGAGATCGACAGGTTCGCGCGCCTCGCTCATGGGACAGCTTCCAGTTCGAGCTGCCCGGCCTTGAGGAAAAGATCAAAGAGCGCGCGGGCTGCCGAAACGGCGGCGGCGGGATCGGCGACATCGCTCGCGTCGAGACGATCCATGAAGACCTTGATGGCGCCCTTGGGGCCTTGCGGCGTGAGATAGGCGCTGGGCAGAGAATCGCGCACGGATTTAGCGAGCAGCGCGCCGCCGAGCTTGGAGCCTTCCAGGACGTAAAGGACACCCCAGATTGCCGCTTCACCCTGCAATGCAGGTGGCGGAAGGCGCTCTGGCAACCGGTCGCCGAGTTCGCCGATATCGGCAGACAGCAGCTGCGCCCGCCTTCGTTCCGGCCAGTCGGGCAGCAGGCGGATGACGCCGGCTTCCTCGAGCGCATCTTCGGCGGCCGGTATGATGCGGGCATGCGCGCGCAGGAATGTCCTGTACTGCTCTTTGCGGGAGAGGTCGAAGGTGCCGAAGAGCTTGTCGACTTCGGCGTGGCAATCTGCTGTTTGTGCGCGAAGCACGCTGCGAAGTGACATGCGGACCGTGTTCTGAGCGATATGGCACAGGGTGCCGTTTATTCGGATGGCAGATTAGCGATATATTGCAGCCCCTCAGTATTTCCAGAGAAACCCATAGAAAAACATGGGCTTCCCCACTTCGCGAATCCGCTGCCTGGCCTATGCCGGTTTAACCGGCGGCACTTACGGCGCGAGCGCGCCCTTCAGCCCGCAGGCGCTCCATCATCGCTATCGCGGCCCATTCGGCAAGGTCGTCAACGAGTTTTGAAACACGCTCCCCTCGCATCGCAGAGGGGAGCTTGCTGCTATTCGGCGGCGACGGCCTCGCTTTCGAAGGCGAAGCCTTCGTCGGCCCAGCCGGTCATGCCGCCGATCATCAGCTTGGCTTGGAGGCCGAGCTTGGCAAGGCGAAAAGCGGCCTTGTCGGCGCCGTTGCAATGAGGGCCGGCGCAATAGACGACGAACAGCGTGTCCCTTGACCATTCCGACATGCGATGCGCGGTTATCTTGCCGTGCGGCAGGTTGATCGCGCCCGGCAGATGGGATTGCGCAAACAGCGCCGGCGAGCGCACATCGAGAAGAACGAAATCGATTTTGCCGGAGGCGAAGGCGGCGCGGACATCCGAGCAATCGGTTTCGAAAGCGAGCTTGGCGGCATAATGGGCGGCGGCGAGATCGGGTGCGGCGGCGGGTATTTCGGAGACGGGGCTTGCCATGGAGTCTTTTCCTTCGGTGTTGGAATTGCGGCCTCGTATCGCCGATGCTAGAAATCTGCGAAACTGGCCATCATGACTGACAGCGTAAAGATCATGCCAAACACATCGCCTTCACAGACCAAAGGGCCGCTGGTCGCAGTGCTTGCCTATGACGGGCTCTGCACCTTCGAATTCGGCATTGCCTATGAGGTCTTCGGCCTGCCGCGTCCGGAGATGGGCGAAGGCTGGTATCGCTTCTCGGTCTGCGGCATCGAGCCGGGCCCGCTTCGCGCCGCCGGTGGATTGACCGTCGCGGTCGACAAGGGGCTGGAGGTGCTCGGCGAGGCGGACCTGATCGTCGTGCCCGGCTGGCGGTCGATCGATGCGCCGGTGCCGGAGCCGCTCGCGGCCGCACTCAGGGCGGCGCATCAGCGCGGTGCGCGCATCATGTCGCTCTGCTCCGGCGTTGCGGTTCTCGCCGGCTCCGGGCTGCTCGCCAACCGCCGGGCGACGACGCATTGGCGCTATGTCGCCTCGATCGCCGCGCGCTATCCCGATATCACTCTGGATGCCGACGTCCTCTATATCGATGAGGGCAGCCTACTGACGGCGGCCGGCAGTGCCGCCGGCATCGATCTCTGCCTGCATGTCGTGCGCGGCGACTTTGGCTCGGAGGCCGTCAACAGCGTCGCCCGCCGCCTCGTCGTGCCGCCGCACCGCGAAGGCGGGCAGGCGCAGTTCATCAGCGCACCGGTGCCGCAGGAGCGCGAGGGCATCCGCCTCGGACCGCTGATCGAATGGATGCGCGAAAGCCTCGCCGAGGAGCAGCCGATCAGCCTGCTCGCCAAGAGGGCGGGCATGAGCATGCGCACCTTCCAGCGCCGCTTCGAATCGACGACGGGCCTCAGCGTCGGCGAATGGCTGCTGAAGGAGCGGCTGCGCCATGCGCGCGATCTTCTTGAACGGGAGCTTGCCGTATCGCTCGACGACATCGCACTATCAAGCGGCTTCGGCACGCTGGCAACGATGCGGCACCATTTCCGCCGGCGGCTCGGAACGAGCCCGCATGCCTACCGGAAATCATTCGGCGGGTAGAGGGCCTTCCTCGGTATCTTCAGTCCCGATCCCTCCCGCTTGATGCCGTCGTATCGGCCTGCTGCGCTTTGCCACCAATTCCTTTGACGCCCTGTGGACCCGGCCAAACTCCAAGGAACCTGATCCCTCCGGAACAGTTAGTGTTTTCAACGGGGACTGGCAGGAGAGCGTCGCGGTGCCGAGCCGGAGCAGCAGCTGGTATGAAGAGGCTGTGATCTACAGCATCGATGTCGAGAAATTCGCCGATGGCAATGGTGACGGCATCGGCGATTTCATCGGGCTGGCGGAAAGGCTGACATATCTTTCCGAGCTCGGGATCACCTGCATCTGGCTCCTGCCGTTTTATGGCAGTCCGGACCGCGACAACGGCTATGACGTCAGCGATTTTTATTCGATCAACCCAAAGGTCGGGACGCTCGACGACTTCCTGGCATTTCTGCACAGCGCCGGCGAGCACGGCATCCGGGTGATCATCGATCTCGTCGTCAACCACACCTCCGATCAGCATCCGTGGTTTCAGGCCGCCAGGCGGGACGATCAGACACGCTACCGCAGCTACTATGTCTGGAGCGCCGATCCTCCGCCTGTCGCTTCGGGGGCCAAATCCATCTTTCCGGGCGAAGTGAATAGTCTCTGGACCTATGACGAGGTGGCGAGAGCCTATTATTTCCATCATTTCTACGATTTTCAGCCTGAACTCAATGCTGCGAACCCCGAGGTGCGCGAGGAGATTTTGCGCATCGTCGATTACTGGATCGCTTTCGGCGTCAGCGGGTTCAGGCTCGACGCCGCCCCGCTGATCATTGCCGACAAAGGGCTCGAACATGCCAATCCCCGCGATCCCCATGGCATATTGCGGCAGATCGGCGGCTATCTGCAAAGCCGGCGGCCGGGAGGCGTGCTCCTCGGGGAAGTCAATCTTGCGCCTGAGGCTTCCGACGCCTTTTTCGGAGAGGGAGATCAGCTTCAGCTTCTGCTCAACTTCATGCTTGCCTGCTATCTCTTCGCAGGTTTCGCCCGAGAAGACGCGGCCTCCATCAATCAGGGGCTGAGCCTGCTTCCGGAGCCGCCGCCGGGCTGCGGCTGGGTCAATTTCCTGCGCAATCTCGACGAACTCGATTTTTCCCGGGTGCCCGCGGATTTGAAGAAGGACGTCTTTGAGGTCTTCGCGCCGAAGGAAGAGATGCAGGTTTTCAACCGCGGCATCCGTCGCCGCGTCGCGCCGATGCTGCAATGCGACCAGCGGCGCATCGAACTCGCCTTCAGCATCATCTTTTCCCTGAGCGGGCCGCCCCTTATCGTTTACGGAGACGAGATCGGCATCGGCGAGGATCTTTCCCAGGCCGGACGCAACACGGTGCGGGTGCCGATGCAGTGGTCGGCGGAGAAGAACGCCGGCTTCTCCGGCGCCAGCAGCGGAAAGCTGTGCCAGCCGCTCGTCGCCGACGGGCCGTTTTCCTATAAGAAGGTGAATGCCGCCGATCAGTCGAAAGATCCTCATTCCCTGCTGAACAGGATCAAGCGCTTTATTTCTCTGCGCCGGAAACAGCCGATTTTCACGAAAGGCCGGATGGTGAGGCTGAGCGCCGACGATCCAGCGGTCTTGGTCCACGGGTTCGAGGACGCCGGCGCCCTCCTGTTGCTCGTCCACAATCTTGCGGATCGGCGTATCAAGACGAAAATCAATTTTGGCGGCATGCAGCCCAAAAGCTTTCGCGATCTGATCGACGATGTTGAATTTGAAGGGCTCAGCGAACCGCGCCTTGAGCTCGAACCTTATGCCTACCGCTGGTTTATTTCCGAGGGCAACGGATCATGACGCTGATCGGTTATCACGCTTCCCATGAACAATTTTCGCCGGCCGAGCTTCTTGGACATGCGCAGGCTGCGGAGGCTGCCGGGTTCGGGGCGGTGATGTCGTCCGACCACCTGACGCCGTGGAGCGAGAGGCAGGGGCAGTCGGGATTTGCCTGGGCCTGGCTGGGGGCGGCGCTTCAGGCGACGCGGTCCATTCCGTTCGGCATCATCACCGTGCCGATGGGATGGCGTTATCACCCGGCGATCACGGCTCAGGCTGGAGCGACGGTCGCGCAGATGTTTCCGGGACGGCTGCCGTGGATCGCCGTCGGCACCGGGCAGGCGATGAACGAGCACGTCATCGGCGAACGCTGGCCTCCCAAGCCTGAAAGAAACGAACGGCTGCGGGCGGCGGTCGAGATCATGCGCGAGCTGTGGGAAGGCAAGCTTGTCAGCCGGACGGAGCCGATCAAAGTCGATCAGGCACGCGTTCATACGCTTCCCGGTGAGATTCCTCGGATCGTCGCCGGGGCGCTGTCGCCGAATACGGCGGAGTTCGCAGGAGGCTGGGCGGATGCGCTCATCACCATCAATCAGCCGCGGGACAAGCTCGGTGAAATCATCGATGCTTTCCGGCGCGGCGGCGGGAAGGGGAAGCCGCTCTATCTACAGACACATGTTTCCTTTGCCGGTTCCGACGAGGAGGCGAGGGCGAACGCCTTCGACCAGTGGCGCAGCAACGCAATTCCCGCTGCGATCTCGGAAACGCTGCGATTGCCGGAGGAGTTCGATGAGGCCTGCCTCAAGGTGCGGCCGGAAGATATGGACGAGCATGTGCGCATCTCGGCCGATCCGCGACGGCATGTCGAATGGCTGAAGGCCGATGCGGCAATGGGATTCGAGGAGATCTACATTCACAATGTCGGGCGCAATCAGCGCGAGTTCATCGAAGTCTTTGGGCGCGAGGTGCTGCCCTCTTTCAAGGCTGACGCGTCGGGGCCGACGTCCGTTTGAACTGGCGGACCCTGGTGCCGATTGAGGGTTCCAAGCGCCATTTGCCCCTTTCGAAGTTGCCTTCGCTGAGCAGGGTTCGCCGGCTCAGCGCAACGCCGCGGATCGAATGTCTCCGCGGCGTC
Organism: Rhizobium sp. R634; assembly: GCF_002211305.1. GTDB lineage: Bacteria > Pseudomonadota > Alphaproteobacteria > Rhizobiales > Rhizobiaceae > Rhizobium. The sequence continues at coordinate 133,219 of NZ_LOKW01000005.1, forward strand.
GCAAAACCGTTACTCCGCCGCCTGGCGGGCCATCGGATTGTTCGGGTGCGTCGTCCAGTTGGCGTAATTCGGATCGACGACGCGGCCGGTGCGCTTGTCGAGGCTGCCGGCGGGGAGTTGCTCCATAGTGATGCAGTTCTCGACCGGGCAGACGCTGACGCAGAGATTGCAGCCGACGCATTCCTCGTCCAACACCTCGAAGTGGCGCAAGCCATTGACGACGTTGGTGATCGCCTGATGCGAAGTGTCCTCGCAGGCGATGTAGCAGCGGCCGCATTTGATGCAGGCATCCTGGTCGATCTTCGCCTTGGCAATGTAGTTGAGGTTCAGATACTGCCAGTCGGTGACGTTGGGCACGGCGCGACCGGTGATGTCGTCGAGGGTTTTGTGACCCTTTTCATCCATCCAGTCGCTAAGGCCAGTGATCATTTCTTGCACGATCTTGAAGCCGTAGGTCATGGCGGCGGTGCAGACCTGGACGTTGCCGGCGCCGAGAACGAGGAATTCGGCTGCGTCCCGCCAGGTGGTGATGCCGCCGATGCCTGAGATCGGCAGGCCGTAGGTTTCGGGATCGCGGGCGATCTCGGCCACCATATTGAGGGCGATCGGCTTGACCGCCGGGCCGCAATAACCGCCATGGCTGCCCTTGCCGCCGACCGTCGGGTTGGGGGCGAAGTTGTCGAGATCGACGGAGACGATCGAATTGATCGTGTTGATCAGCGAGACGGCGTCGGTGCCGCCGGCCTTGGCGGCGCGGGCGGGGCGGCGGATATCGGTGATGTTGGGCGTGAGCTTGGTGATGACGGGCATGCGGGTATACTGCTTGCACCAGCGCACGACCATTTCGATATATTCCGGCACCTGGCCGACGGCCGAGCCCATGCCGCGCTCCGACATACCATGCGGACAGCCGAAATTGAGCTCGATGCCATCGGCGCCGGTCTCTTCGACGAGCGGCAGGATCGACTTCCAGGCCTGCTCCTCGCAGGGCACCATGATCGAGGCGATCAGCGCCCGGTCCGGCCAGTTCATCTTCACCTGCTTCATCTCGCGCAGGTTGGTGTAGAGGTCGCGGTCGGTGATGAGTTCGATATTGTTCAGGCCAAGCAGGCGGCGGTCCGCACCCCAGATAGCGCCGTAGCGCGGGCCGTTGACGTTGACGACGGGCGGGCCTTCCTCGCCGAGCGTCTTCCAGACCACGCCGCCCCAGCCGGCCCTGAAGGCGCGCTCGACATTGTAGGCCTTGTCGGTCGGCGGCGCGGAAGCCAGCCAGAACGGGTTCGGGGATTTGATGCCGACGAAATTATTGCGGAGATCAGCCATTGTTCTCTCTCCCCTCAAGCAACCGCGACAGCCGGAGCGGCTGCGGCGGAAAGGGTGCGATGGATGGATTCGGCCGCGTCGCGGCCATGGGCAACGGCGGAAACCGTGAGATCCTCGCCGCCGAAGACGCAGTCGCCGCCGGCCCAGATGCCGTCGAGCGAGGTGCGGCCTTCGACATCGACCGCGATTCGGCCGGATTCCATGCGCAGGGAGCCGAGCCCTGAGGCTTCAAAGGTCTGGCCGATCGCCTTGAAGATCTGGTCGGCGGCGATCACGCCAGTTTCGCCTGTGCCGACGAGGCGGCCGTCCAGGATTTTGGTATATTCCACTTCGATGGCGGCGACCTTGCCGTCCTGCGACAGGATTGACTTCGGCGCCAGCCAGTGACGGATGATGACACCCTTGGAGCTTGCCAGATCCTGCTCATATTCCGAAGCGTTCATGTGCTCCTTGCCGCGGCGGTAGCAGATCGTCACCTCCTCGGCGCCGAGGAGCTTTGCCTGCACGGCGGCGTCGATCGCCGTCATGCCGCCGCCGAGAACGACGACGCGGCGGCCGATGGCGATATCGCTCTTGTTTTCAGCCTGGCGGAGTGCGGCGATGAAATCGACGGCATCGTCGACGCCGGCAAGATTCTCGCCCTCGATGCGCAGGGCGTTGACGCCGGCAAGGCCGATGCCGAGGAAGACGGCGTCATATTGCGCCTGCAGATCGGCAAGCGAAAAGTCGCGGCCGAGAAGGGCGCCGTGGCGCACATCGATGCCGCCGATGGACATGATGTAATCGACTTCCTGCTGGGCGAAGTCGTCGACCGTCTTATAGGTGGCGATGCCGTATTCGTTGAGGCCGCCGGATTTTTCCCTGGCGTCGTAAATCGTCACGGAATGGCCTTTCACCGCCAGGCGATGGGCTGCGGCAAGACCAGCCGGGCCGGCGCCGACGACGGCGATCCTCTTTCCTGATGCTTCGGCCCTGACATAGAACTGCTTGCCGGCCTGCATGGCGGTGTCGGTGGCGTAACGCTGCAGGCGGCCGATCTCGACAGGCCGTTCTTCGGCGGTGTTGCGCACGCAGGCCTGTTCGCAGAGCTCTTCGGTGGGACAGACGCGGGCGCACATGCCGCCGAGAATGTTCTGATCGAAGATCGTCTTTGCCGAACCGAGCGGATTGCCGGTCGAAATCTGGCGAATGAAGAGCGGGATGTCGATCGAGGTGGGACAGGCCGTCATGCACGGCGCGTCATAGCAGAAATAACAGCGATCGGCGGCGACCAGCGCCTCATGATTGTCGAGGCGCGGATGCAGATCGGAAAAATTAGCTTCATACTCGGCGGGGGTAAGCCGGCCGGCATGAATCCCAGTTTCCAGTCGTTCCATTGAAGTTCCCTCATTATTGGTAAACGGCCTGTGGGGAAAGCGTAACTCAGGTTTAAAAATTTATCAAACGGTAAAATTTTGAGGATTCGCCGTTGATTTCCATCCGGCAAGTCTTTGTTTTTAAAGGGTGGAATTTGCCTTCTTCGAATCCGAGATTCACGCTGGAACGCGGGAAGGACAGAGCCTCAGAAAAAAGATTTAAAAAAAGTCGATTTTTTTCGAATGCCCGGGAACCAATCCTGAGCTTCCTCGTTATTGCGATATCCGGATGGTGATCGCATCGACCCAACATGCGCGCCCCCAACCCACTATCCGGACGTACTCACGGTCCCCTCCCGGTGAGTGAAGACAGCCGGTGCGCCGCCCTCGCACCGGCTGTTTTTCCGTTCCCGGCCTTCTGTTTGGGCTTCACACCCGCTTGAGGATTTCAAATTCGGTTTCGGGAATGGTCAGGCGATATTCGATGCGGCCCGGCACGAGGTTCAGCTCCGCCTTGCCGTTGACCGAGGAGGGCACGACCCGCTCGAGCACGGTGCGGCCGAAGCTGTTGTCGCTGAATTCATGAACTTCCAGCTGATCCTGCAGCACCTCAGCCCAGGCGATCTCGATCGCCCTTCTTTCGCCGATCATCGCTTCGCGGCAGTTGAGTGTGATGGAGGCGGCGCCGCCCGATATGGCGCCATAGGAAGCGGAATTGACGATCAGTTCATGGAGAGCAAGGCCGAGATGCACCGCGGCATTCGGCGTCAGATGGGCGTTGATGCCGTAGATCGGCATGGAGCCGGCCGTTTCCGGCCAATAGGGAGCGAACTGCTTTTCGGCGAGTTCGAAAAGGAAAGCGCCGCGCCAGCTCGAATCGGTGATCAGATCCTGCGAGTTGGAAAGCGACTGCAGCCGTCCGCGGAATTTGCCGAGGAAGCTGTCGAGGGAGAGTGTGTTGCGCGCCGTCTGCGTGGCAATGCCCTGAATGATGGCGAGAAGGTTCTTCGAGCGGTGCGAGAGTTCGCGCAGCAGCGATTTCAGCACTTTTTCGCGATGCCGGCTCTCGGTGACTTCGGCCATGACCGACAGAAGCCCATAAGTGCCGCGTTCGCCGGTGCGCTGGATCTTCAGCTCGTAGGTGCGCATTTCGCCGTCGACGTCGATCTCGACCTCGGCATTGTTGGGAATGCCGGTTTCCAGCACCTTGTGTTTCAGCGCCGTCAGATATTGCCCATGGGCATCGCCGAAAAGCGCGGCGTCGCTGCCGCCGGGCGCAAAGAGCGCGGCGAAATACGGCGGCAGATTTTCGGCGTAGAAGATCGAAAGCCGGGCGTCCTGGCAGAGGACGGAAATCCCGGCGCTGCCGAGCGCGCGTTCCATCATTGCGGCCTTGCCTTCGAATGCGAGAGGCATGCCGGACAACGGTTCAGTCGTATTCACTCGGCCGCCTTTCCTTGTGACATCTCGAACGCCGCTAGAGAGAGCGCACTTCCAGAAATCGCCTGCCAACTCTAGAACAAAGCGCTGCAAAAACCGTTAAAGCCGCCGGGGCGTCCCGGCAGCACCGGAACGCTTGCTTTGACGATTTGGTTCCGAGGGCCGGAAAATTGCGCCTCAGGCGGCTACTCTGGTCGATTCATTGAAGAAAAGAGCCTGACTGATCAGGGCTTTGACCATGTCGGGATTGAAGGGCTTGGTGACGAGGAAAGTCGGTTCCGGGCGCTCGCCGGTCAGCAGCCTTTCCGGGAAAGCGGTGATGAAAATGACCGGCACGCTCGCCGTCTTGAGGATGTCGTTGACCGCGTCGATACCGGAACTGCCGTCGGCAAGCTGGATGTCGGCCAGCACCATGCTCGGCTTGGTCTTGTTGTAGAGCGCCACGGCCTCGGCATGGGTGCGGGCAATGCCGGTGACGCGGTGACCGAGGCTTTCGACCATCTGCTCGATATCCATGGCGATCAGCGGCTCGTCCTCGATGATCATGATATCGGTCGCAACTTGGCGGGAGATTTCCTGCGAGGCCTTGTCGAGCAGACGCATGACGTCCTGTTCGTCGAGCTCCAGGATTTCCGCGATTTCGGCGACGCGGAAATTCTCCACGGCGGCGAGCAGGAAGGCCTGGCGGGCGCCCGCCGAAACCTTGGAAAGATTGAGGGTGGCACGTTGCTCCCAGGCGTAGGGAGAGGTCGGCTCTGGAATCTGGATCGCGGTGGAACCAAACAGTTGAGTAAACAGTTTGTAGAGTGCAACCCGGTCATTCGCCGTATCCGGGAAAATCGAAAGATCGGCGATAATGGCTTCAAGAACGGCGGCGACATAAGCGTCGCCCGATGTCTGAGTGCCGGTAAGGGCGCGGGAATAGCGACGCAGATAAGGAAGGTGCGGCGCAATTCGAGTAGAAAGTGTCATAAAGGGCTCCCGTATGCAGGCCGGTCTTGGCTTCAATGAGCGGTTAACGCCGCCTTGATAAAAAAGTTCCGGAACGGCAGGAACTTTTTTTGTCGCGCCGCATTATCCAAGCCGACATGAAAGGGCGTAACATTTTGACCCACGCAGCAGCAGATGCCCGCGACATTGATAGTAGAACACTCAATATCGACGGCATTGGCGGCTGCTGAAATCATGGTTATTCCACACTGCGCCCCTGGAACAGATAACGGCGAGAAGACGAGTTGATGACTACACGCAATAAAGAAGCAGCGGAGCAGCGGAAGCTCGAGCTGCGGGCAAGCGACATCCTGGACCCGAACAATCAGATCGGCGTCAAGCTGCGGTCTCTCTATGCTGCCGCGCAGGATGAGGCGATTCCCGATCGTTTTCTCGACCTTCTCGAAAAGCTCGACCATGCCGAAATGATGGCTTCTGCCAAGATGGCCGAATAGGATCGCCCGCATGGAAGACAAAGTGCAACCCAGCTTTAAGCGGGAATTGCTGGCGGCCCTCCCTAGCCTTCGCGCATTCGCAATCTCCCTCATCGGCCGGCATGACCGGGCAGACGATCTCGTTCAAGACACCATCATGAAGGCCTGGGCCAAGCAGGACCATTTCGAGATGGGCACCAATATGAAGGCCTGGCTCTTCACGATCCTGCGCAACGAGCTTTACAGCCAGATGCGCAAGAGCGGCCGCGAGGTGCAGGACAGCGACGGGCTGTTCACCGAATCGATGGCGATGCACCCCTCGCAATATGGCGCGCTCGACCTGCAGGATTTCAAGAAGGCGCTCGACCAGTTGCCGCCCGACCAGCGCGAAGCGATCATCCTCGTCGGCGCCTCGGGCTTCTCCTACGAAGAGGCAGCCGAAATCTGCGGCTGCGCCGTCGGCACCATCAAGAGCCGCGTGAACCGCGCGCGTCAGCGCCTGCAGGAACTGCTGCAGATTTCAGGCGAGGCCGATTTCGGCCCGGACGCGACCTCTGCGCCGCTGACGTCGAAGGCATTTGCGTTTTGATGATGGGTTAGGGGAGCCGGCCGCCTGTTGCGGCGCCGGCTTTTTGTATCGTATTAAGGGGTGGTCGCGACCTCTCCCCGCCCTCATTCCTGTGCTTGTCACAGGAATCCAGCGCGCACAAGTCCTTGGGCGCAAAAGACTCTTTCCGTTTAAGATGGTAGTTCACTCACGGCGCGGACGCGCCGTGGCTGGATTCCTGTGACAGGCACAGGAATGAAGGTGGGTGGGGTCGGCGTCCCACCCTAATCTTCGCCGGTACGGAGGGCATAACCCACGTCTCCTCATTCTCTGTGGCAGGCGAGCAGAAGATCGACCGCCCTTCAATCCTCCCGCTTCGACCCCACCAGATTGGCCGCGACGATGGCTGCCAGCACGCCGGCGGTGAGCAGCGGCTGGGCGCGGACGAGGCCGAGGCCTACCGTTGCCATGGATTCCAGCGCGGCGCGGCGGTCGCGGGCGCGGCGGGCCTCGCGGGCGTTCATGATCGACATCACCACCAGCACGATGATTGCGAGCAGCAGCGCGCAGGCGGCGAGGAAGAGGGCGGCGCCGACCGGGCCGTAAATGCCGGCGAGCCAGATGGCGCCGGCGGTGACCGCCAGCGCGTAGGCGGTGAGGAGGAAGAGCACGGCAAGCGCGATGAAGATGCCGTTGCGCTTCGTGCGTGCGATGGTCCGCTGCACGCTTGCGCCCGTCAGCAGGCTGAGGATCGAAAAGAGCATCGCGCTTCCTCAGCGGCGGGCGAGGAAGGCGATGGCCAGGCCGACAGCGGCTGCGGCGCCGATGGTTGCGAGCGGATGCTTGCGCACGGTCTCGCGCATTTCAGTCGCGCCGCGCTCATAGCCGTGCTGCAGTTCGCGCAACAGGTCCTCGCTGCGGCTCAGCAGTTCGTCATAGCCGGCGCTCGCCTGGCTGTGGATCTTGTCGCCCTGGTGGCGCGATCCCTTGCCGACGAGGCGCGTCAGTTCGGCAAGTTCGTCGCGCAGGGCTTCGATCTGCTCTTCGATGCCGGATTCGATATTGTGGAAGGTGCCGTTGCGGCGGCTGCGGCCGGAGTGGAAAATGGAATAGGTCATGGCTGTCTCCATTGGCTGGGGCGCGCGCAAGCCCGCCTGTTCTGCACCGGGGGTCATGACAGTTGGTTGCATGCATGAGACCGCCCGGCATTGACCCAAATCACTGCCGAAAACGTGCCGGACGCCGAAAAGTTCCGCCAGACAGGGCGGTTAGCGCCGGGAGATGGCGCTGTGGGCGAGCACGAAGGGCGTGCCGTCGGCCGGCACCTGGTTGATCCGCAGCGGGCAACCGAACACGGAGAGCATGGTTTCGTCGTTCAGGACGTCGCCGACGCTGCCGGCGGCGGCGAGCCGGCCGGATTTCATCAGCACGATGCGGTCGGCAAAGAGGGCGGTCAGGTTGAGGTCGTGCATGACCGCGATGACGCCGCCGCCGCGTTCGCAGAAATTGCGGGCGAGCGTCATGATGGTCAGCTGGTGGCTGATGTCGAGGCTCGAGACCGGCTCGTCGAGCAGCAGCCAGCAGGGCTTGCCGTCGACGACGGGCTCGGAGATCTGGCAGAGCACGCGGGCAAGCTGCACACGCTGCTGCTCGCCGCCCGACAGTTCCTGGTAGAAGCGGCCTTCGAAGCCGGTCAGGTCGACGGAGGCAAGTGCCGCCGCCGCCGTCTGATCGGCCTTGTCGGGATTGAGGTTCAGGCCCGAGGTCAGGCCCATGCGGACGATCTCGCGCACGGTGAAGGGAAAGGAGATGGTGCTGGCCTGCGGCAGCACGCCGCGAACGGCGGCAAGCTGCCAGGGTTTCAGCCCTTTCACCTCGCCGCCGCCGATGCGCACCGAGCCGTCATAGCCGAGTTCGCCCGAGATCGCTTTCATCGTCGTCGTCTTGCCAGAGCCGTTCGGCCCGGCGATCGCCGTCAGCTCGCCGGCCTTTGCCGTGAAGGCGACGTCGCTGATGATTGATTTGCCGGAAAGGCGCACGGAAAGGCCGGACACTTCGATCATCTGCACGTCACTCATAAGGTCGCTTAGAGGGCAAGGCGCGAACGCTGCTTCAGCAGGATCCACAGGAAGAAGGGACCGCCGACCGTTGCGGTGATGATGCCGATCGGCAGCTCGGCCGGGGCGACCAGGGTGCGGGCGAGCACGTCTGCGAAGATCAGCAGCGAGCCGCCGAGAAGGGCTGCGGCCGGCAGCAGGAAACGATGATCCGGCCCGATCGCCATGCGCAGGATATGCGGCACGACGATGCCGACGAAACCAATGCCGCCGCTGGCGGCGACGGATGCGCCGGTCGCCGCGGCGACGCCGACGATCGCGACATTCTTCAGCCGCTGGACGGGAACGCCCATATGAAAGGCGGCGGCTTCGCCAAGCGTGATGGCATTGAGGCCGCGGGCCATCAAGGGAAGGGCGGTAAAGGACAGAAGCACGATCGGGCCGGCGGCGGCGATCTTCGTCCATGTGGCACCGGCAAGCGAGCCCATGCTCCAGAATGTCAGGTCGCGCAGCTGCTGGTCGTTGGCCATGTAGATCAGCAGGCCGGTGAGGGCGAGCGCAAGCGCGCCGAGCGCGATGCCGGCGAGCAGCATCGTCGCCACCGAGGTCTGGCCGTGGCGGGTGGCGATCCTGTAGAGCAGCAGCGTCGTGGCGAGGCCGCCGCCGAAGGCAGCCGCGGGCAGTGCGTAGATGCCGAGAAGCGCTTCGAGCGGGGCTGCGAGACCGCCGCCGAGCACGATCATGGCGACCGCGCCGAAGCTTGCGCCGGAGGAGACGCCGACGAGGCCGGGATCGGCCAGCGGATTGCGGAACAGGCCCTGCATCACCGTGCCCGAAACGGCGAGAGAGGCGCCGATCAGGAAGCCGAGGATCGTTCGGGGCAGGCGGATGTCGAAGATGATGATCCGGTCGCGGGCGGTAAGCGCCGTCTCGGAGCCGGCCATGTTGGCGATGACGTCGACGATCGAGGCATCCGAGGCGCCCGTCGTCACCGAAAACAGTATCGAGAAGACCGAGCCGGCAATGAGCAGGGCGATCGCCAGCAGGGCGAGGCGCGTCCTGTCGCCCGCCTGCCTGACTTCGCGCATCTCCATCGGGACCAGTCGCCTTCGTTCCGTCATGGCTTGCGGCAGGGCCATGATCAGCCCCCGTAGATCGCCGCGTTGAGGTCCCGCACCGCGGCTGCCGTGCGCGGGCCGAAACCGAGCAGGTAGACGCCGTCCATCCGGATGATCGCTTTCTTCTCGCCGGCCGGCGTCAGCGCGATCGCCGGCTGGGCCAGCAGATCCTCGTTCTTGGTGCCGGCGCCATCGCCGCGATTCATCATCAGGATGATGTCGGGCTTGGCTTCGATGATCGCCTCGTCCGTCAGCGGCTTGTAGCCCGGGAATGCGCCGACGGCGTTGACGGCGCCGGCAAGCTTGATGACGCCATCGGCTGCCGTGCCGGTGCCCGATGCCATGATCCGGCCGTTCTGGGCGCTGAGGATGAAGAGAACGCGCTTGCGCTCGGCCTCCGGGCGCTTTCCGGTATCGGCGATCGCTGCGTCGAGATCGGCGGCGACCTTTTCTTCCAGCGTCTTCGCCTTGTCGGGCACGCCGAGCAGGGTGCCGACCCGGTCGATCTTGGCGATGATGCCGTCTCGGGTAAAGGTGTTCGGTACGGTCTCGAAGGGCACGCTGGCGTTCTTCAGCACGGTCAGCGCTTCCGGCGGACCGGAACCCTCGACGGCGATGATCGCCGTCGGGTTCATGGCAAGGATGCCTTCCGGCGAGAGGGCGCGCATGTAGCCGACATTGGGCAATTTCAGCGCGGCTTCCGGATAGAGGCTCGTCGTGTCGCGGGCGATCAGCCGGCCTTCCTCGCCGAGCGCATAGACGATCTCGGTGACGTCGCCGCCGACCGACACCAGGCGCGACGTATCGAGCTTCCTGTCCTCGGCATGGGCGGCACGGACGAAGGCGAAGCTCTCGCCGGCCGGCGCGTTCGGGATCAGCGGCAGCGCCATGACGGCGGCCGTGAGGGCCAGTTGCCAGGGGCGGATCCCTCGCAGATTGTTACGCATCGTCATCGCTGTGATCCTCAAGCGGCCACGCTTGCTGCCCGCGGCAGGTTTTCCATGATCTCGCGCCATTCGGCGCGCTCGTCGAAACCTTCCTGCCGCTTGCCGAAGAACTGGATGATCATCTCGCCCTCGGCATTGTAGGCCTCCAGCGAGGTCACGTGGCCATCCTTGGTCGGCTTGCGCACCGCCCAGGTCTCGGCGATGTGATCCTGGCGAAGATGCAGGTGGAAGGTCGGGTCCATGATGTTGATCCACGGACCCATGGCCTGCACGTTGAAGATCGGGCCGGAATGGATCTGGACGATGCCGTTATTGGCGACGAAGCACATGATCGGCAGGCCCGACTTCACCGAAGCATGCATCATCTCCGCCGTCGCTGTGTTGTCGAGCTTCCAGGCATAGTCGTCGCCAACCGTGCGGATGGCGGCCTGGCGGCCGATCTTCAGGCGCTTCAGCATGCCGAAGAACTCGTGGGTGTCGGTAAGCTTGCTCCAGTTGTCGCGCAGCTCGTCGCGGCTGACATCGGCGGCGTCATCGGCGGCATTCGAGATCTCGGCCTCAACGAATTCCTGCGACTGCTCTTCGAGCTTCAGCTCGGCGACGATCGCATGATAGGCTTCGACATTCGAATTCGGGCGCAGATGCACCTTGTGCACGGCGTTGCCCGCCTTGTCGAAATATTGCAGGCTGAGGCGCTCTTGATCGCCATCCTTCTTGGAGACGGCGAAGCCATGCTCCCAGCGGCTCGGGAAGATGCGCAGGTCGATATTCTCGCCGAGCACGATCGCGCTCTGCATGCCGGCCTTGATGTTTTCGAAGACGCCGATCTTTTCGTGCACGGCACTTTCGTTGCGCGACAGAGCCATCACTTCGCCGAGGCGTTCCACCCGTTCGAGAAGCTTCGTCGCGCTGCCGTCGATGCGGGTGACGCTGATGCCGGTTTCGGCGGCGACGAGGGCTGCCTCGGAAATCTTCAGCTGGGCGGCGATGTCGCGCTCGCGCATTTTCGGGTTTTCGGCGCGAAACGCACGGATTTCGGCTGGCGCCGGTCTTTTCTGCTCAGTCATGTCTTACCTACTTATTGGCCCTATTTATTGAGAATGAGCTTGCCCTGGCGGGTGATCTTCAGGCGGTAAACCAGCCCGTCGTGTCTGATCATGATCTCGTTCGTGCCGCGGAAAAGATCCGCGCTTTCGACGATCCGGTGTTGCGCCGCCGGCTCGCTGGGCAGTGGCGCATGCTTAAAGCTATCTGGTTTTTCAACCATCATTTCGGCTGGCAATTCCATGAGACCGGGGATCGGGAGGTCTCCGGCTGCGTTTACAATTATCTTGACTTTCATACTCATAGTTTTTTAAAGACGCAATAGGAGACTAACGCAGTCAAGTTTTTGAGATTGCTGATATGAAGCCGTCCGCCGACGGCTCGCGACAATGCGGAGAAGATTATGACGGGTAGGTTTGCGGCCGTTGCGGCCGGCATCGTGATGGCGGTTTCAAGCGTATGCCAGGCACAGGAGGCGGCGCCCGCCGCTTCTCTCGATGTCGAGCTCAATGCGCTGGCGCCTTCGCAGAAGGGCTGCATGATGACCTTCGTGGCGCTCAACAAGCTGCCTGCCGCCATCAACAAGGTCTCCTTCGAGCTCGCCTTCTTCAACGACAAGAATGCCGTCGACCGCATCACCGTTCTCGACTTCCGCGATCTGCCGCAAGGCAAGAAGCGCGTGCGCCAGTTCGACATGCCGAATGTCAAATGCGAGAGCGTGACCCGCATCCTCATCAACGACACGCCTGTTTGCGACGGGCCGGCCGCCGGCGAATGCATGAAGGGTATCGTCACCCGCTCGCAGATTTCCGTTCCCTTCGAGGGATAAGAACACGCCGGGGATGAACCCCGGCGGGCATGTTTCAGGCTGTCCGAGGCGTAACAATGGCGATTTCAGCGAAGTCCAGATCGAGACACGCGCTCATCGAAGAGGCGGACGCCGGCGACAGCCTGAACGACAATACGCCCGGCATGCATCCCGGCCACGAGCTTCCGGAACTGCGCAACGCGCAGCGCCAGCCGGCCGGCGAAACGGTGATCCACTACACGCGTTTCGCCCAGATATCTTCCTTTCCCGACCATCCGGAAACCGCGCCTGCGGCTCCGGCCCCAGCGCCGCCGATGGATGCGGCAGTGGAGAAGCAGGAAGACGAGCAGACGCCGGTGCGGCGGCGGGTGGCGCTGAGTTGTGTTTGCTCGCTGATTTTCCATGCGACGCTGGCCGCCACGCTGTTTGTCGTGATGCCCGCGCCCTCGGATGAGACGCTGATGGAGGCGGGCGAGGCGATCAGCGTGGTCATGCTCGGCAGTTCCGACGCCGATCAGAGCGCAGCCGGCGACACCGAGGTGACGATACAGGAAGAAGTGGTCCCAGAGGCTGTTGAACCCGATACGGTTAAGCCAGTCGAAACAGCCGAGGTGCAGCCGGAGGTCGTCCAGCCGGAAACCGTGCAGCCGGCTGACGCAGAGCCGGTCGAGACCGTTCAGCCTATACAGGACGTTACGCGTCAGTCAGCCGAGACGATCGCGACTGTAGAACCGGAAGTTCTCGTCTCGGAAACCCCTGCCGAAACATCCGTCGCACAGCCAATGTCGACGGTGGTGCCGGAGCAGCCGGTGATTTCTACTGAACCGCCGACAGTAGCCGCGATGCAGTCCGAGCCGGAAGAGATCAAGCCTGTCGAGGTGGCTCCCGTTTCTCCCGAGCCGGAACCGCCCACGGAAGTGGCTACTCCGCAACCGAAGCCGAAGCTGGAGAAGCCTGTAGAAAAGAAGGTGGTGGAAAGAAAACAGCCGCCGAAGAAAGCACAGGGCTCGGAAGGCGATGCCAAGCAGGAATCTCGCAGAGGAGCTGCCGACGGTCAAGCTAACGCCAACTCCGATAACAATTCGCGGACATCCGGGGGCAGGGTAGGCGCTGGCGGTGCTTCTCAGGCAAATTACACGGGTAAGGTTTTTTCACGCCTATCTCGTTGTATTGACCGGCTGAAGTCGCAGTATCGGGATACTGCGGTATCCCTAAGAGTTCGCGTTATGGTCAATAGCGACGGAAATGTCACCTTATCGCGCATCACTAGAGGCTCCGGTATGGCCGACGTGGATAACGCGGTTCTAGGCAGCCTGAATTCCTGCAGTCTTCCCGCTTTGCCTGATGGATGGGGGGCGTCGCACATATTCGACTTTCCGGTCCAAGTCACAGCCCGATAAAATATGATAAAAATAATCAACTTTATACTTTACTGTAAAAATCAAGTTTAATAAGGTCCGTTCGCACACGCAGGAATCGTGTGACGATCAACGAGCGAACGGGTGGTATATGGCTCGCAAGGGCAAGAAGGGGTCGAACCGGGAGGTCCGCGAGAGCGCGGGCGAGGAGGCCGGCTTGGCATCCCATGGCCGATCGAAACTCGATGGCCGGAGTTTCCTCTATGTCGGCGGGCGTGACTGCCAGGTGGCGCATCTTCGCCAGATCTGCAGCAATTTCGGCGCCGAGCTCATTCATCACGACGGGGGCTTGCGCGAAGCGGTTTCGCGCATCGATACCGTGCTTCCCTCGGTCGACTGCGTGTTCTGCCCGATCGACTGTATCAGCCACGATGCCTGCCTGCGCGTAAAGACCGGCTGCAAGAAGTTCGGCAAGGCCTTCATCCCGCTTCGCAACGGCAGCAAGTCCAGCCTGGAGCGTGCGCTGCAGACGATGAACGAACGAGACAATTCCCGATGAACGACCACCGCCCCGACGGCTTCACCATGATCGGCCTGCACAAGCTCGCCGCCCAGAGCGGCGACGGCCTCGTGCCCGAGCTCTACGAACTTTTTCAGCAGCATGCCGAACGCCAGCAGATCTATCAGAACGTGACGCTGTTCCCGACCTGGGAGGCGCGCATGCCCGGAGAAGCGACGACGAGACCGCTTGGCGCGGCGGCGGCAAACGGCAATAATATTCTCGCCTTTCCCTCTCGTGCGGCAAGGGTGGCCAAGAGGAAGGCGTAAGGAGATTTCATGTACATCGCAATGAACCGCTTCAAGGTCGTCACCGGGACCGAGGGCGATTTCGAGACCGTCTGGCGCAACCGTGATTCCAGCCTGGTCGAGGTGCCCGGTTTCGTCGAATTCCGCCTGCTGCGCGGCAAGCTCAACGAAGAGGAGGGCTATACGCTCTATTCCTCGCACACGGTCTGGAAGAGCGAAGAGGATTTTCTGAACTGGACGAAGTCCGAGAATTTCCGCGCCGCGCACCGCAATGCCGGCGACCGCAAGGCGATGTATAAGGGGCCGCCGGTCTTCGAAGGCTTCAACGTGGTCGATGGCATATGAACCAGGGGCCTGATCGCATCGAGGTCCTGCCGGTTCTTCCGTCGCTCGATATCGATGCGACGCTTGCCTTCTATCGAGACAAGCTCGGCTTTGCCAATGTCGTCTATCAGGCGGAGGATTATCTCATCCTGCGGCGTGACGACATGGAACTGCATTTCTGGCGCACCGAAGATGCCGGGCTCTGCGAGAAGACCTCCGTCTATCTCCGGGGCGGCGGTATCGGCGCCCTTCATGCGGAATATCGCGAAAAGGGCATCGAACGCCTGACCGAGATGGAAGTGCGGCCGTGGAACATGGAGGAATTCTATATCCACGATCCGCACGGTAACCTCTTGCGCTTCGGTCGCGTACCGCAGCAGCGCGACTAAGCTCTGACGCGGAAGACAGCACCTGCCGCAACGGCCAGCCAGCCGAGCATCATCGCCCAGCCGCCGGTCGGTGCGGCATAGGGGAAGAGGCCGGCGCCGGTGAAGCGCAGGGTGACGAGGTCGCCCGCAAAGAGCAACGTTCCGACAATCATGAGAAAACCGGCCAGCCAGGCGGTTTTGAGCCTTGCGGTGCCGAGAGCCAATGCCAAGAGGGCAGGGGCGTGGGCGAGGCACATGGCGGATGCGGATGCCGCAAGGTTGGCTTGCCCGCCGCCGTGGGCGGCAAGGGCGGCGAGCGCCACGCCTGATACACCGAACAGGCCGGCAAAGAGATAGAGCACCGGCTCCATACGCGCGTTCAGGCTCATGGCTGTTCCTCGGTGTCAGGGGCCTTGTTCTGCATGTGATAGGCAAGGCGTTCGACCGGCGCCCAGATCAGGTCGCGCAGCGCCTGGCTGGCGATCGTCTCGTCGAGCGCGCGGCGGAAGCAGAGCAACCATTCGTCGCGCTCGACCGGGCCGATCTCGGCGACGAAATGGCGGCTGCGCAGGCGCGGATGGCCGCGCTTGTCGGTATAGAGCGGCGGGCCGCCGAGATAGCCGCTCATATATTCGTAGAATTTCTCTTCGCTGCCCTCAAGGCTCGGCGGATGAACGGCGCGCACGTTGCTTGCCTCCGGCAGTTCGTCCATCAGCGCGTAGAAGCGATGCGTCAGCGCCCGCACGGCCGAATCGCCGCCGATCGCTTCATATAGAGTGGTGACTTTTTCCGTCACGAAACCATCCCCGATATCATTGCCATCCGCCCGCTCCTTCATGCACCGGGCGGAAAACGATCGCAACTGTCATCAAAGTGCCGCGGCATTTCGCCCATAATGCCTATGGCGCAAGCTGTTCAGTCGATTCTTCTTGACAAAACCGTCCGGACGGTATCTTTATATTTTCATGTCGAACGCTCATCATCGCAAGAAACAACCGGCTCTCGTGCGCCAGCAGTTGCTGGAGGTCGCCGCGCGCCTTGCTGCCAGCGATGGAATGGCGGCCGTCACGCTCGATGCGGTCTCTGCCGCCTGCAGCGTCAGCAAGGGCGGGCTGCTGCACCATTTCCCGACGAAGAATGCGCTGCTCGATGCGCTGTTCGAGAGCCTGCTCGACAAGTTCGACGCCGATATCGAGGAATTGATGCGCGGCGATCCGCAGCCGCAGGGCCGTTTCACCCGCGCCTATGTCAGGGCGGTGTCCGGTCTCAAGGATCGCCCCGACGATTCCAAAAGCTGGACGCAGGTGACGATCGCGCTTCTTGCCGAACCCCGGTTGCGCCTGCGCTGGCGACAATGGGTGCAGGCGCGGGCCGAGGAATATGTCGGCACCGACTCCTCGCTCGACGCGCAGATCGTGCGCTTTGCGGCCGACGGCCTGTGGTTCTCCGATACGTTGGAGAGCCATGACATCAGCGATGCTCTGAGGCGGGATCTCATCAGCCGCCTTGTCGAGCTGACCGGAAAGTAATTCGAAAAGGAATGCCGCCATGAGCCAGGCCGCCATTTACGGGCTGCTCTTTGCAGCCATCGTGCTCGAAGTCATCGGCACGACCGCGCTGCAATTGTCGCAGCAGTTCACCCGCATCGGGCCGACGGCACTTGTCGTCGCCTGCTATGCGGCGGCCTTCTATTGCCTGTCGCTGACGCTGAAAAGCATTCCCGTCGGCATCGCCTATGCGATTTGGAGCGCTTTGGGAATCGTGCTGATTTCCTCGGTCGGCCTCGTCTTCTTCAAGCAGCGCCTCGACCTGCCGGCGATCATCGGCCTCGGCCTGATCATATCGGGCGTGGTCGTCGTCAACCTGTTCTCGAAATCCGTTTCGCATTGATTTCACTGTAATATTCTCGAATCTTTCTTCGAGCTTCGCGCGACAAATTTTCCCCTTTGTCAAATTCCTGACAAAGGGCTATGTGTTGCTTGGACGTGGAGGAGATCGGGGCGCACCCAGCGCCCGTTTCCAAAGCGCTTTGAATTCTGCTTTTCCCGCCTGCTCGATACTTCCAGCTTCCAGAGGAGCACATCATGGCCATACGCACCGTCGTCTGGGGAGAGAATATTCACGAGACCACCAATGAGATCGTCCGGGGCATCTATCCCGAGGGCATGCACACGACGATCGCCAATGCCCTGAATGCCGACCCCGCCATCTCGGCGACGACCGCGACGCTGCAGGAGCCGGAGCATGGTCTGAGCGAGGCCCGCCTTGCCGAAACCGACGTGCTGACCTGGTGGGGCCACAAGGATCATGGCGCGGTCTCCGACGTCGTCGTCGAGCGTGTCGCCAGGCGCGTCTGGGAGGGCATGGGCCTGTTGGTGCTGCATTCCGGCCATTTCTCCAAGATCTTCAAACGGCTGATGGGCACGCCCTGCGCGCTGAAATGGCGCGAGGCCGGCGAACGCGAGCGGCTGTGGACGATCAACCAGCGCCACCCGATCGCCGCCGGCATCGGCGAGCATTTCGAGCTCGAGAACGAGGAAATGTACGGCGAGCAGTTTTCTGTGCCGGAGCCGCTGGAAACGGTGTTCATCTCCTGGTTCCAGGGCGGCGAAGTGTTCCGCTCGGGCCTGACCTGGCGGCGCGGGGCCGGCAACATCTTCTATTTCCGCCCCGGCCACGAGACCTATCCGACCTATCACGACGCCACCGTCCAGAAGGTGCTGATCAACGGCGTGAAGTGGGCCTATAACCCTGAAGCGGCGTTGACTGCCATTACCGACGCTCCAAATGTGCCGGTAGAAAAGGCACTGGAGCCGATCGTCGAACGCGGCCTGAGACTGCACCAGGCCGGCGAAGCCGGTTACCGCTGAGGAGCATCCATGCGACTACTCGTTCTTGGCACGGGCGTGATGGCGAAAAACCAACTCACCCACTTCAGCAAAATCGACGGCGTGACCGTGGTCGGCGCCGTCGATACCGATCCCGACCGGCTTTCCGCCTTCGCCGACAAGTTCGGCATCGAAAAGCGGTTTCTTTCGCTTGATGAGGCGATCGCCTGGGGCGAATTCGATGCGGCGACCAACATCACGCCGGACCGCATTCACCACCCGACGACGATGGCGCTGATCGCCGCCGGCAAACATGTACTCTGCGAAAAGCCGCTGGCGGAAAACTATCCGAAGGCGCTGGAAATGACCGAGGCGGCCGAAAAGGCCGGCGTCATCAACATGGTGAACCTCACCTATCGCAATGTCGCGCCGTTGCAGCGCGCCCGCGAGATGGTGCTGTCAGGTGAGCTCGGCACGATCAAGCATGTCGAGGCCTCCTATCTCCAGAGCTGGCTCGTCTCGCGCGCCTGGGGCGACTGGCGCACGGAATCGACCTGGCTGTGGCGGCTTTCCACCGGCCACGGCTCGAACGGCGTGCTCGGCGACGTCGGCATCCATATTCTCGATTTCGCCGCCTATGGCGCGGCCACCGACATCGACAATGTCTTTGCCCGGCTGAAGACCTTCAACAAGGCGCCGGGCGGCCAGATCGGCGAATATATGCTCGATGCCAATGACAGCTTCACCATGGCGGTCGATTTCGCCAACGGCGCGCTCGGCGTCATCCATGCCAGCCGCTGGGCGACCGGGCATCTGAACGAGTTGAAGCTGCGCATCTACGGCGAAAAGGGCAGCCTCGAGGTCATCCACCGGCCGGCCGGCTCCGAGCTGCGCGGCTGCCTCGGCGAGGATGCCGAGACCGCCACCTGGAAGGAGATCGAGGTGGCGCCGGTGCCGACCAACTACCAGCGTTTCGCCGAGGCGGTCGCAAGCGGCATCCAGCCCGACCCGAACTTCCGCCACGCCGCCAACCTGCAGAAGGTGCTCGACCTCGCCATGGTGACCGAGCGCGAGCGGCGCGAGCTGAAGGTCTGATCAGCGGTTCGAGCCATGACGCCAACGGCCGGCCGTTGGCGCAGCCGGATGAAAAGGGGCCCCGCCGAAGCGGGGCCTGAGGTAGCCGAGCCGCAGCAGGCGGTCTCGAGCTTTTGATTATCTGCTTATTCGATCACCTGCACGACGCGATGCGTGCGGGGTTCGACGATCACACGGCGATCGTTGACGACAGTGTAAGCATATTTCGGGTTGTCGGGCACCGGCGTCACGACGACATCGGCCGGAAGCGGCTTGCCAACGACGATCGGCTGTTCGACGACCACGCGGGAGGTCGGGGCGGGCTGCTGCTCGACATAGGTGACGACCTCACGCGGCGGCGGATCGACCACGGCACCGGCGACACCGCCGGCGACGCCGCCAATGGCAGCACCTACAGGGCCACCGACGATCGCGCCGGTGATGGCGCCGCTGGCCGCGCCGGTGACAGCGCCGTCAGCAAGCGCGTTGGTGGCGAAAGACGAAAGCGCAAGGGCGCCGGAGACAAGTAGAATCTTGTACATTTTGCTTCTCCTTTGCTGGGGTTGCGTCTGGGTAACGACGCCGCCTGGCCGATGTTCCGGCAGGAGATTCACGCTTTGGAAGCCCGGTTTACATTCTGTGAGGCAGCTCAAATCGCCTCATTCCAGGCGACGGCGGAAGAGCCAGGCGGCGGCGCTGAGGGTGACGGCGGCGATCAGCGCCAGCGGAATCGTCTGGTGCACCACCTCGCTCAAAGGGATGTCCTTCAAGAAAACACCTTTGACGATCACCAGGAAGTAGCGCAGCGGGTTGATGAAGGTTATCGGCTGCAGCCAGCCGGGCATGTTTTCGATCGGCGTCGCAAAGCCCGAGAGCAGCATGGCCGGGACCATGAACAGGAAAGCGCCGAGGATCGCCTGCTGCTGCGTCATCGACAGCGCCGAGATGAAGAGGCCGAGGCCGGCGACCGAGCCGAGATAGAAGATCGCGCTGCCGTAGAGCAGGAAGAGCGAACCGCGCAGCGGCACCTCGAAGAGGAAGACGGCGGCGATGATATAGACGGTGATGTGGAAGAGGCCGATCATCATCGGCGGGATCAGCTTGCCGATCAGGATCTCGTGCATGCGCAGCGGCGAGACCATCAGCTGGTCGAAGGTGCCGAGCTCGCGCTCGCGGGCGATCGACAGGGCCGTGACGATCAGGCCGATCAGAAGCGCGATGCTGGCGATCAGGTTCGGCACCATGAACCATTGGAAGGTGAGGTTCGGGTTGAACCAGTTGCGGGGCACGGTCGAGACCATCTCGCTGCCGGCGCGCTTGCCTGCCGGCGTCTCGGCGGCAAGGGCCGCGCCGATCTGCGAGAGGTAGCCTGCGACGATCTGCGAGGCATTGGAGCGGCGGCCGTCGAGCACGACCTGCAGATCGGCAGGTGTTCCCGCCTCGATGCTGCGCGAAAAATCCGGGCCGATCTCGACGGCGGCGATCACCGTCTGGTTGTCGATCGCCACCCGGACTTCACCCTGGTCGGCGGCGAATGCGATGTCGCGAAAGGTCGGCGAACCGTCGATGCGCTCGATCAGTTCCTGGCCCCAATGGCCGCTGTCGCGGTTGAGGATCATGACGTCGACATTGCGCACTTCGAGCGTGGCGGCATAGGAAAAGACGAGGAGCTGGACGATCGGCGGGCCGATCAGGATGGCGCGGCCCTTGGGGTCGCGCAGCACGGCGAGCAATTCCTTGACGATGAGGGCGTAAAGCCTTGTCCATCCCATCTCAGCCGATCCTCTTTCTGGTGCTGCGCGCCGCCAGCATGAACATCACGGTGCCGATCGTCAGCATGACGGAGATCGCCTTGGCGAACATCGGCCAGATGTCGCCGGCGAGGAACACGGTCTGCAGGCTGGGGATGAGGTAGCGTGCCGGCACGATGAAGGTGATCCACTGGATGATCTGCGGCATCGAGTTGATCTCGAACAGGAAGCCCGACAGCAGGAAGGCCGGCAGGAAGGCAGTGATCAGCGCCAGCTGCGAGGCGAGGAACTGGTTCTTGGTCGCCGTCGAGATCAGCAGGCCCTGGCCGAGGGCCGGGATCAGGAAGGCGGCCGAAAGCGCGTAAAGGGCCGCGACCGAGCCGCGAAACGGCACGCCGAAGAGAAAGACCGCCAGCAGCACGCAGAGCGTCATCGAGGTGAGGCCGAGCAGGAAATAGGGCAGAATCTTGCCGGCGAGCAGTTCCACCGCCGTCACCGGCGTCGCCATCATCGCCTCCATCGTGCCGCGCTCCCATTCGCGGGCAACGACGAGCGAGGTCAAAAGCGTGCCGACCAGCGTCATGACGATGGCGATCGAACCCGGCACGAGGAAATTGCGGCTGGTGAGTTCCGGATTGAACCAGAAGCGCTGCTCGACCGAAATGGCGGGACTGCGGGAGGCGACGTCCGCCTGGCGCTGCTCCTCCCAGTTGGCAACAGCGCCCTGCGCATAATTCTGGACGAAATTGGCGGTGTTCGGGTCCGAGCCATCGACGATCACCTGGATGGAGGGATGGTTGCCGGCGGTATAGCGCGTGGTGAAATCGGCGGGGATGACGACGATGCCGCGCACCTTGCCGAGCACGAGATCCTCCTCGAACAGGCGCCGGTCGCGGCCGATCACCACATCGAAATAGCGCGAGGCCTGGAAACCGGCCGCCAGATCCTGCGTCAGCGGCGTCATCTCCTCGGTCGCCAGCCCGATGCGGGTGCGGCTGGTATCGAGCGAGACGCCGTAGCCGAAGAGAAAGAGCAGGATCAGCGGCAGCACGAAGGCGATGAGAATGCTGCTCGGATCGCGCACCGCCTGGTAGCTTTCCTTGCGCACCAGGGCAAATAGACGCCGAAGCCGGCCGGACGAGGCGCTCATGCCGCATCCTCCGCTTCCGATTGCTGCACCAGCGCGATGAAGGCATCCTCCATCGTCGGGTCCGGCTCATCCTTGGTCGCGACGCGGGCCTTCAACTCGTCGGGCGAGCCGAGCGCGATCGAGCGGCCGCGATAGATCAGCGAGATGCGGTCGCAATATTCGGCCTCGTCCATGAAATGGGTGGTGACGAGGACGGTGACGCCTTTTTCCACAAGCGCATTGATGTGGGTCCAGAATTCGCGCCGGGTGATCGGATCGACGCCGGAGGTCGGCTCGTCCAGGAAGAGGGCGCGGGGTTCGTGCATGACGGCGCAGGCGAGCGCCAGGCGCTGCTTGAGGCCGAGCGGCAGGTCCTTGGCGGCCTCGCGGGCATGGCGGCCGAAATCGAAGATATCGGCCATCAGCGCGATGCGCTCGCGCCGATGCTGTCCGCGCAGGCCATAGACGCCGGCGAAGAATTCGAGGTTCTGCATGATCGTGAGATCGCCGTAGAGCGAGAATTTCTGCGCCATGTAGCCGAGCTGGTTGCGGGCTTCTGCGGCGTCGCGGCGAAGATCGAAGCCGGCGACGCGGCCTTCGCCGCCGGTCGGCTTCAAGAGGCCGCAGAGCATCTTGAAGGTGGTGGATTTGCCGGCGCCGTTCGGGCCGAGCAGGCCGAAGATCTCGCCGCGGCGGATATCGAAGCTGATGTCGTCGGCGGCGGTGAAATCGCCGAAGCGTTTGGTCAGGCCCCTGGCTTCGATGACCGGCCGGTCGCCCTCGGCCTTCAACGGTTCCTGCGCCTCCGCCAGTCTGGAACGGCCGCCGGGACCGCCGCCCAGCATATCGACGAAGGCATCCTCGAATCGGGGCGGGGCAGGGGCAAGCGACGCGCCGTCGCCGGCCTTGCCGATATCGGGCGTCTTGTCCTTGGCCGCCACCAGACGGATCGCCTCGCCCTGGATCACGCCGTCGATGACGCCGTCGGCCTGCAGGAGCTCGGCAAGCACCTGCCGGCGGCGTCCCGTGACACCGGAAACCCTGAAGACCCGATCGCCGACGCGTTCGGTCAGCTCCATGGGTTTTCCCGAGAAGAGCAGCTTGCCCTGGTTCAGGAGCAGCACATGGTCGCAGGCTTCCGCCTCGTCCAGATAGGCGGTCGACCAGAGCACGCCGATGCCCTCCTTCGTCAGGTTCTCGACCATCTTCCAGAGATCGCGGCGCGAGATCGGGTCGACGCCGACGCCCGGCTCGTCGAGCAGCAGCAGGCGCGGCTTTTTCAGCAGCGCGCAGGCAAGGCCGAGCTTCTGTTTCATGCCGCCGGAAAGTTTGCCGGCGAGCCGGCCGGTGAAGCGCTTGAGGTCGGTGAAGGAGAGCAACTCATCGAAGGCGCCAGCGCGTTCGCTTTTCGGCAGGCCGCGCAGATCGGCGTAAAGATTGAGGTTTTCCAGCACCGAAAGATCCTCATAGAGGCCGAAGCGCTGCGGCATGTAGCCGATCGCCGCCTGAATACCGGCGGCATTCTTTCGCGTATCGAAGCCGAGAACCTCCACTGTCCCCGCATCCGGCAGCATCAGTCCGGTCATCAGACGGATCAGCGTCGTCTTGCCGGCGCCATCGGGGCCGACGAGGCCGGTGATCGCGCCGCCGCCGATCACGCCGGAGACGGCGTCAAGCGCCGACGGCGCGTCGGCGAAGCGCTTGGTGACGCCGTCGATCCGGACGAGCGGCCTGTCGTCCTGCCCTGTCTCGGCGGCGGTCATTGCTTGGCCGCCGGAGGCTCGGAAAGCCGCACCGTGACCGGCATGCCCTGGCGCAGATCCGGGCCGGGCCTGTCGATGACGATCCTCAGGCGATAGACGAGATCGGTCCGGAGTTCCGGCGTCTCCACCGATTTCGGGGTGAATTCGGCGACCGGCGAGATGAAGCCGATCGTGCCTTCATAGGGCTTGTCCGGCGCCGTATCGGAGGCGACCGATACCTTCATGCCGGGGTGGATGCGGCCGAGATCGGGCTCGGCGACGTAGCTGCGCACCCAGACAGGCTCGGTCAGGGACAGCACGAAGACGGTATCGGCCGGCGAGACGATCGCGCCGTTCTCGCGCACCCGCGAGAGGATGATGCCGTCGTTCGGTGCGCGCAGCTCCGTATCGGCGAGCGAGGTGCGGGCCGAGGCGAGCGTCGCCTCGGCGGCCTTCAGCTGAGCGTCGGCGGCGGCGATATCCTCGACGCGCGAGCCCTCCTCAAGCAGCTTCAGCGCTTCGCTGGCGGACTGGGAGCGAGCGGTGGCCATCGCCTTTGCGGCGGTCGCCTGGTCGAGGCTCGCCTCGGAGATCGTGCCCTGCGGGCGCAGCTGGCGGGCACGCTCATAGGCGAGGTTGGCGTTTTCGAGATCGGCGAGGCTCTCGTCATAGGCGGCGCGCGCCTGGGCGATCTCGGTCGGCCGCGGGCCGGCCTTCAGCTTGTCGAGCGTTGCGCGAAGGGCTGCGGCATTGGCCTCGCCGGAGCGGACGGCGAATTCATAGGGCGCGGCGTCGAGCTTCGCCAGGACCGCGTCCCTCTTGACGACATCGCCCTCGTCGACGCGGAGCTCGGAGAGGCGCCCGCTGACGCGAAAACCGAGCGAGACCTGGCGGATATCGACATTGCCGTAAAGGACGAATTCGCGGCGGGCCTCGGGCAGCCAGCCGAGCTTCTCGGGCAGGCCGTACCACCATGCGGCGGCCCCGCCGGCGGCGAGGAGAAGAATGGCGAGGGGAAGGATGCGTTTCATGCTGCACCGCCTTTCGGCTGGCCGATGACTTCGGCCAGCTCGGCCGCCAGGCGCCGCAGGATTTCCACCTGCTCGGGGCCGAAGGTCTCCCATTCCATCTGGGCGAGCACGGAGGCATGGGCGAAACGGAAGATGAGGATGCTGCCGACGAGATTGAAGGTGCGCAGGCGCACATGTTCGGATGCCGGATCCTCGCGCAGAATGGCGCCGACGAGCCGGCGGCCCATCTCGATCATCGGCCGCATGATGCCCTGATAGACCCGCCTGAAGGCTTCGGTCGGCTCCATCTGCTCGCGGATCAGGAAGCGGGCCCAGGGTTCGGATTCCTTGGCGACGAAGAGCGTCACCATGGTCTGGAGGACTTCGGTGAGGAAGGCGCGCGCCTCGGCTTCTCCGAGCGGTTCGCCGGCTGCGTCGAGCGCCATCAGATGCGCGCCGATGCGCGCCCGCATGCCGCTGACATGGGCGTCGATCCGCATCATCAGATATTCGGCGGTGGCGATGTAGAGGCCTTCCTTACTGCCGAAATAATAGGGGATTGCCTGCAGGTTGACGCCGGCGGCTTCGGTCAGCTGACGGGTCGAGGCGCCGTCGAAACCGTAGCGCCCGAAAACGTCGAGCGCGGCCGTCAGCATCTTCTGGCGCGCGATCTCTGCGCGGGCGGAGGCAGGTGGGTTTTGGGTGTCGTTGTTCTGGGTCATGACGGATTTATAACACCAACACTCAAATAAGTCAATCGAATGATATATTATGGGCAAGCAGGTATTCGTGAATGCGAAAAAGGGCACCTTGCCGCCGGGGTGCCCTTTCCAATCGTCGACGTTATCGTTTCAAAGGCCGAGGAAATAATTCCGGCTCGACGGCGCCTTGGCAGGGGCGAACCACTTGCCCTGCCAGCTCGCCTTGGTGTTGAGGAAGCCGCCGCCGGTATCCGCTTTCGGCGGCCGGCCCGTGGCAATCAGCGACTGGCGGAGCTCCTCCTGCAGCTTGGCACGCAGGACGTAGTGATCGTAGATATCGAGAATATGGATCGCGTAGGCGATGGCGAGCGACTGGTTGCCGCGGATGACCAGCAGGTTCTCGTCGTTCTGGTAGGAGGCCTTGTAACCGAGATTGTGGCTGCCTGTTATGACGGTGCAATTGTCGGGATGGAGCGGGTCGATGACGACGATCTTGTCGTGGATGATCGCATGGCCGGCGCTCAGCAATTCGGGCCTGAGATCGCCGAACTGGGCGGAGATCGCCGCCGCCCGCACCATCACGACGCGGCCGGCATCGCCGCCCGGCCACCAGATCGCCCGCTGCGGCAGATCCCGGACCGTGCCGTCCGGCCTGGTATAGGTCGTCGGCTCGCCGGGTTTTGCCGGCGGCAGCGCCGCCGGATTGCTGATCGCGCCCTGAACGAGCAGATCCGGCCGCTTGGCGGCAGCCTCCGCCGCCTGGCCGATGACGTTCTGTTCGCCGCGCACTCCCGGATAGAAGGTGAGGAAGAGGATCGCGTCGTCGGCATGCTCCATCAGCGAATAGACGCGGCTCAGATCGACGGGCGTCGGCGATGTCTTGTTCTTGGTCGGCGCCTTGGTGTTGGGTGAAAACAGGATTTCGACGGTGGTCTTGCCGTCCGCCAGCTTTATCGGCGTAACCGGTTCGGCATTGGCTTGGCGCAGCGCCGTGCCCTGCACGCCCTTGCTCGGCGCAAATCCCACGGCGGTTTCGCCGTGTTTGGTGACGGTCAAGGGCACGCCAGCGGGCTGCGGATCATCCCGCAAGAGCTTCCAATAGGCGAGGAACCGTGCCGCGACCTTCTTGTCGTCGATCAGGATGACGTTGTTCGACTGGGTGCAGAGGCCGGTTTCGGTCCAGTTGGTGCTGCCGGTCATGACGGTGCGGGCGACGCCGCCTTCGACATAGACGGCGAATTTATTGTGACCGATGTGGCTGTTGTTGTTGAAGAGGCGATCCTGCACGCGATCGGCCGCAGGGGCGGCGGCATGAAGGCCGGCGCGGGATTTATTGTTGCCCGTATCCCAGACGACCGGTTTCCTCGGCGGTGCGTCGCCCTTCTTGTTGAGATCGGTCGATCCCGAAGTGGAGAGGATGACATGCGCCTTGCCCGCCTCGACGAGCGCTGTCAGCCTTCTCACCAATTCCGGATCGTGCAGTTCGTAAAGCGCCAGATAGAGTTCGCCGTTTCCGTTCTCGGCACGGTCGATCAGCAGCGTCAGGAAGCTCAGCACATCGGCCGTCAGGAACAGGCGGATCGGATCGTTCTCCTTGGGAATATGCTCCTTCAGCGTCTTCAGCAGGCCTTCGGTGACGCGCATCGCCGGGCCGGGCGCGATATTCTCAGGCTTGACGCCCTGCACCTTTTCCAGCTGGCGCAGCAGGTTCTGCGTCGAAAGAATGCCGTTGGTATAGGTCGCCTTGATGGAACCGCCGCCCGGAAAATCGTGGGTGACGTCGATGCTCTCGGTCTTGAAGGGCTCGTCGAGAATGAAGAGCGGCCGTTGCGGCCCCTCGTAGCGCGGCTTGCCGTTCTCGTCGCGATAGGGCGCGGTGTCGGAGGTGGGAACCTCCGCCCGGCCGGGACCGGCGAGGCCGATCGGCGTGATCTCGTAATGGATCCTGAAATCGATCGGCCTGACGGTGGCCTCGTCGCGGGAGCGGCGCAGCGTCAGGTCGCGCCACTGATATTGCTGGATCGGCCAGACCGAGCTGTCCTGCTCCAGCCAGTCGCGATTCGATTGATCGTTGAAAGCGATCCAGGTCGGCAGGATGCGCCTCGCGCCGGCGTCCGGCCCGGTCTCATGCACGCGGGTGATCATGAAGCCGAGGCAATCCTCGATCGGGCCGTCCGCCGTCCAGGCGAGATAGGCGACCTCGCCATTGCACCATGCACCTGCCTTGGTAATCCCGCCCATGCACGCCTCCCCTTGTTGATGCTGAAATCACGATTGCAGCCGCGGCGGCGATGAGCCCTCCACCCATGCCGCCTCTATCGTCGGTTGCGCCTGCCTCTATACATATAGGCAGGCGATACTAAAGTAACGTGACATCCGTCACGCCGGCAGCGGAAAAGCAAAGAGGCCCCGGGGGGAACGGACCTCGCAGGGTTCGGGGTGGCTGCTAACAGTGGCAAAGCACCATCGCTAATTTTGACGACACTGATATGTCCAGCGCCGGTCATCGCGGAACGGAAAGCCGGCTGTTTTTCTCGTTATGCGCTCATTTTTTGACACAAAACTGCCTTGCTCCTTCCGTATCGCCAATGCGATGCGTATCCAAATCTATATTATCGCGCTCCTGCTCAGCGCCATCATGTGGTCGATCTCGTTCGATGCGGCGCGGGAATCCTATCACGCTGCGCAGAGCGCCGGTCTGATGCCGAACCTGCATATCAACAAGAGGCTGGATCGCATCCTCTAAACTGCGATCCGCGCCATGCCTGATCGCTGCCAGCCGTGGTTTGGCTGGCGTTATCAGGTATCTGGACGGTCCTCCGGACAGAAAGTCAAATTTCGTAAAATTTGACCGATCTGCTTAAAAGCCCTGCAAATACTGGTGTGTAGAGTGTTCTCATGAAGGCGGCCGAAGCGTGGACAGACGCATCGACCGCTTGGATCAGGGCAAAACGAAAGCCCGGCGATCCGAAAACGGGGACTTCGACATGCAGAAAACTCTTGCCGCCATCGCCTTGACCTTGAGCATCACCGCGGCTGCCGGTCCGGCCTTCGCCATCGGGCCCGCCGGTCTTGCCCAAGACCTGATGTACACGTCCGCCATCGGCCATTCGCCCGAGGTTCCGCTGACGACACGAGTGGGTTTCGTCAGGCCCAGCGTTCCCTTCGTTCTGCGCAGCCCGGCCGCCGTCGAAGGCGAGGGCCATCAGCTCAAGGCCTATTCGCAGAGCCTGACCTTTGCCATCGACTATGTGTTTTCGAAGACGGTCGCCGCCGTGGAAGCGGTCACGTTTCTGCTCTGAAGCGCGGAAACGTTCGGAGTCTAGGCGTTCAATTCGCGACGAACGTCGAGATACCACTCGACGAAGGCTTTGACGCCGACATCCAGTGTCGTGCTCGGCTTGTAGCCCGTCAGCGCGACGAGCAGATCGGGAGCGGCGAAGGTGCGCGGCACGTCGCCTTTCTGCATGGCCAGCATCTTGCGGATGGCAGGACGGCCGAGCGCCTTTTCCACCGTTTCGACGAAATCCATCAGGCTGACCGGCTGGCCGCCGCCGATGTTGACGACACGGAAAGGCGCCTGGCGCGAGAGCGTTTCGATGCTTGCATCGGCCAAACGATTTTCCTCGTTCGGGGCAATGGCCGACAGCCGGACGATCGCTTCGATGAGATCGTCGATGTAGGTGAAGTCACGGCTCATATTGCCTTCGCCGTAGATCTCGATCGGCTGGCCTTCGAGCATGTTCTTGGCGAATTTGAACAGCGCCATGTCGGGCCGGCCCCACGGACCGTAAACGGTAAAGAAGCGAAAGGCCGTGGTCGGAATCTTGTGGAGGTGCGCATAGCTGTGCGCCATCAGCTCCATCGATTTCTTCGTCGCGGCATAGATGGTGAGCGGCTCGTCGGCGCGATCGGTCTCGTGGAAGGGAACGGTCGCGTTGGCGCCGTAGATCGACGAGGTCGAGGCGAGCATCAGATGGCGGATTTCGACGCGCCGCGCGATTTCCATGA
This sequence comes from Rhizobium sp. R634, assembly GCF_002211305.1. Classification (GTDB taxonomy): domain Bacteria; phylum Pseudomonadota; class Alphaproteobacteria; order Rhizobiales; family Rhizobiaceae; genus Rhizobium. Next base: position 162,385 of record NZ_LOKW01000005.1, read on the forward strand.
TGTTCCATGAGCCTTCGACATTCGAATGAATATAGGCCTCGGGATTTTCCAGGCTGTAGCGCACGCCGGCCTGTGCGGCGAGGTGGATCAGGATGTCAGGCCTGGCCGCGACGACCGCCGCCTCGAGCGCCTTGCGATCCTCGAGCATTGATATGACGGGTGTGAAGGCCGGAAACTGGGAGAGCGCGGCGTGACGCATCTCCTTGAGCTTGACGTTGTAATAGGTTGTCAGGCCGTCGAAGCCCGTCACCTCGTGCCCTTCCTGCAGCAGGCGCCTGGCCAGATGAAAACCGATGAAGCCGGCAGTGCCCGTAATGAAGTAGCGCATTCCCACCTTCTCTCGGCTCCCTGCCGACGGCAAAAAAGCCGATTCCGTATAAAAGTGGACCTCACTTACAAGATAAAAACAGGGCGAGTCGATAGGCCTTTGACAGATAAGGCTTGAGCGCCGCCGCTGCCGTCGTTCGTCCAAATCATGCTGCGTTGCACCATGCGGAATGACGTGTTATGGCCGGCTGGTCGTCTGCGATCGGAACCAGGGATCGATGAGAAACATAATTTATTGGATTCTCTCGGCATTTCTCACCCTGGCCATAGCGCTCGTGTCGCTGCGCTATGTCACGAACTTCTGGCTGCTGTCCTTCATCTACAGTTTCCAGATCCATCTCGGCGTCCTATTCATCGCCGCCAGCCTGGTGATCCTCGCCATCAGGCGGCACGCCTACGGCTTCGTGCTTCTGCTTGCCTCGCTGCTTCTCACCGCGCATGGCGTCGTCATGCTGCGCGAATTTGCCGACGAGGACAGGGGGGCGGGAACGGCGCCGCTTTTCCGTCTGATGTCGTTCAACGTCGCGATCGACAACTGGAAAAACTCGACCGCCATTGCCGATATGGTGATCGCCTCGAATGCCGATGTCGTCAATCTGATGGAAGCCAAGCCGCTGACGTTTCATCTGCAGCGATTGTTCAAGGTCTATCCCTACCATATCGGCTGCGACCACGGCAAAGACAGCTGTGACACGCTGCTCTTGTCCAAACGCCCGTTCGTCACACGGCAGGTCGCGAGCATCGGCAGTCTCAGGAAAGACAGGCTGGTCGTCGCAGGCGTCGAGTTCGGCGGGCAAACCTTCAATTTCGTCTCGGCGCACCTGACCAAGCCCTATTTCGACGATTACCAGGCGGAAGAATTGGGAGATCTCGGCAAGGCGCTCGGTGCGATCTCAGGTCCGCTGGTGCTGTCGGGCGATTTCAACTCGTCGTCGATTGCCCCCGGCATCCAGGCTTTCCTGCGCAAACAGAAACTGAAGACCGTGGCGCCCGAACCGGCTACATGGCCGATCGCCGCCGGACGGTTCGGCATCGCCATCGACCACATATTCGCGCGCGCCCCGCTTCATCTGACGTCGTTGAAACGCCTCGACGACAATCTCGGTTCGAACCATTCGGGCCTGATCGCCGAGTTCGTTCTCGACAAGGACGGTGAACCTTAACTGCTGCGATAGCCGGTCCGAAATCAGAATCTGGTCCGGCCGCCCTTTCGGTCGATCATCTGAAACTTCTTTCCATCGGTCTTCACGCTGACGCAATCGGTCGATTTGTCGGGAAACCGGACGCACACCTGGCCATTGCTGATCTTGTAGCCATTCTTGTTGCCCTCACGATATTCGTAGCCGTTCTTGGCTTCTTTCAGCTCCGACGTGCCGGGCAGGTGCTGGCGAATTTCCGCTTCGCTTGCGGCTCGCATGTTCGCCGTCTGGGCAACGGCCATTGCAGGCAGCACGAGTGAAAGCAAACCGGCGAGGGCGGGCAGGCTACGCATTGTGGACATCTCCTGTCAGGTCTGTCGGCGCATTCATTCTACGAGAATCCCCGCAGGGGAATTCAACAGGCATGGCGGCCATGCCGGCGGACGATCTCGGCCCGCCGGCCATTGCCTCAGGTTCTTCCGAATTCGTCGACGATGCGGATGATGTCGTCCTCGCCGAGATAGGAACCCGTCTGGACCTCGATGAGTTCGAGGACGATCTTGCCGGGATTGGCCAGGCGGTGGACTTCGCCGAGCGGAATATAGACGCTTTCGTTTTCGCGCAGCATCCGCACGGTCTCGCCGACCGTTACCTCGGCGGTGCCCTTGACGACGACCCAGTGTTCGGAGCGATGGTGATGCTTCTGCAGCGAAAGCTTCTTGCCCGGCGTGACGAAGATGCGCTTCACCTGGAAGCGGTCGCCGTTGAAGATCGAGGTGTAGCCGCCCCAGGGACGATAGGACGTCGGATGGGTTTCGGTGAGTTTGGCCGTGGCGGAGGTGGTGGCCAGCATCTTCACCAGTTGCCCGACATTCTGGCTGTCCTTGAGGGGGCCTACGTAGACGGCATCCTCGCTGGCGATGACCGCGACATCTTCCATCCCCTGGACGGCAAGATGCACGCCATGCGTCATGACGAGCGAGTTGCGGGTATTGACGACGGTCGTATTGGCGGCGGCGACGTTGCCATTGTCGTCGCGGGCGCCGGACTTCCAGACGGCATCCCAGCTTCCCATGTCCGACCACCTGAAGGGCGAAGGGACAACGGCGGCCTTGGCGGTCTTTTCCATGATCGCATAGTCGATCGATATATCGGGGCTCTTGGCGAAGTGGTCGGCATCGAGGCGCGTGAAGTCGAGGTCGCGGCTTGCCTTGGAAACAGCCTTGCTTGCCGCCTTCAGCACGTCAGGCGCATATTCCTCCAGTTCCGCCAGCAGTTCCGTCACCGGGAACATGAAGATGCCGGAATTCCAGTAGAAGCCGCCGTCGGCGAGCATCTGCTCGGCCTTTTCCAAAGCCGGCTTCTCAACGAAGCGGCTGACCTTGTGGGCACCGTTTCCGAGCGCCTCGCCGATCTCGATATAGCCGTAGCCGGTCGCCGGCTCGGTCGGGTTGATGCCGAAGGTGACGAGCTTGCCTTCAGCGGCGGCATCGCGGGCGATGCGGATGCAATCGAAATAGCTGTCGTCGGCAAGGATCTCGTGATCCGAGGCGAGCATCTGGATGATGGTGTCCTTGCCGAAAAGCTCGCTGGCCAGCGTTGCGGCTGCCGCCACCGCTGCAGCGGTGTTGCGGGCAACCGGTTCGAGCAGCACGGCGGCGAGCGGGATGGCAAGTGAGCGCGCCTGCTCGGCCACCAGGAAGCGGAATTCTTCGTTGGTAACGACGATCGGCGCTTCATAGAGCGCTGGATTGGAAACGCGTTCGAGGGTTGCCTGAAACAGCGTCTTGTCGCCGACGAACTGGATGAACTGCTTCGGGGCGGTGGCACGGGAGAGCGGCCAGAGCCGCGTGCCTTTGCCACCGGCCATGATCACGGGAACGATTTTCTGCGTCATTGGCGGTTTCCTTGAAATAGACGACTTTTTCGTCGCATGCTTACCGGGCATTTGCCCAGCCCCTTATTCGATTGAGCCCTGCATCCAAAAGGTGAAGAGCCGCGGCTTCGCTCTCGGCCTCCACATAGCAGCGCATTTCTGGCGCATTGCCGGACGGGCGAAAATGGATGATCCTGCCATCCCCAAGTGTGACCCGGAGTCCATCGATATCGGATTTCGCCGCGACCTTGCCGATCGGCTGCAAAAAGGCGGAAAGATTTTCGTCCGAGGCGCGCAGATGCTCCATCAGCGCCGCGCTCGTCTCCACCGGAAAATTCTCCAGACGGTCGGCCGCGGCGAAGGGCAGGCGGTAGGAGGCGGCAATGGCGGAAAGCGGCTCCCTGCGAATGGCGGCGAGCGACAGGATCGCCAGCATCGGGATGAAGCAATCGCGTGTCGGCAAGGCGCGCACGGTTTTGCCGTTGATGTCGAAGGGGGTTGCCGTCAGCAGCCCGCCATTTGCCTCGAAGCCCATGACGTGGTCTCGCCCGGCAGCAACGGCCCCTTCCATCCCTGATATGACGAAAGGCGAGCCGACGCGGGTGCGTGTGACGGCGAAAGAGCCCGCGGCCTCGATGCCGGAATTGGAGGTAACGGGTGTCACCACCGTGCCGGCTCCCAGGAAACCGGCGGCCACCAGCCCTAGAAGGTCGCCGCGCAGCGGTGTGCCCGTTTCATCGGCGACCAGCGGGCGGTCGCCGTCGCCGTCGGTCGAAACGATCGCATCGAACTTGTGATCGGTCGCCCAACGCTTCATCAGCGCGATCGTCTCGTCGGACACGGCTTCGGTGTCGACCGGGATGAAGCTTTCCGAACGGCCGAGAGCAACGATCTCGGCGCCGTAATGGGCGAGGACGTCGACAAGGAGATCGCGGGCGACGGTGCTGTGCTGGTAGACGCCGATCTTCAACCCCGACAGCGCCCCTGCCGGAAGCAGGGATGCATTGCGTTCGAAAAAGAGCTGGCGGCAGACCGCCTCACGCTCCGCCGTATCGGCCGGCGCCTCGGCCACCGCTTCGCCGCTCGCCTCGATCTCGGCCGCCAGCGCGGTAATCGCTGCCTCGTCGGATTTATCGATTTCGCCGTCAGGGCGGTAGAATTTGATGCCGTTGCGATCGGCCGGGATATGCGAGCCGGTGATCATCAGGCACGCGGCCCCGCTTTCGAGGCCATAGAGAGCAAGGGCAGGCGTCGGCACATTGCCGCAGTCGAAGACCCGGAAGCCGAGCGCTGTAAGCGCCCCGGCACAATTTGAAGAGATCTCAGGGCTGGAATCACGAAAATCGCGGCCGAGCAGAACGACATCGCCAGCCTGCGCCTTGCCGGTCCGCAGCAGATATTTGCCGAACGCGGTGGCGTAAAGGGCGGAAGCGCGTCCCTTGAGATCGACTGAAAGTCCGCGAAGGCCGCTCGTGCCGAATTTCATATGAACACATGGCTCCGATTGTCACCATCAAGGTTCTACTCAGGCCGACTGTCGGCGTAAATACCGAAGCGGGCATATAGTTAAACACGGGCGAAATGTTCCGGCAGGCTTTGGCAAGTCTGCCCTGCCGGCAGGCATTGCGACATCAGGCTATTTTGCTAGAACGTTGTGTAACTTGTTTTGTCATGTCCTGAAGGTTTCCTGATGAGCGATACATCCGTCAGTCTCGAAGAGAGCTGGAAGGCCGCGCTGGCGGGCGAGTTTTCCAGCCCCTACATGCAACAGCTCAAATCCTTCCTCGTCGCGCAGAAGCAGGTCGGCAAGCGGATTTTCCCCAAGGGCAGCGAATATTTCCGCGCCCTCGACCTGACCCCGGTCGCCAAGGTCAAGGTCGTCATTCTCGGCCAGGACCCGTATCACGGCCTGGGGCAGGCGCATGGCCTCTGCTTCAGCGTCCGGCCGGGCGTGCGAATCCCGCCCTCTCTCGTCAATATCTACAAGGAGATGGAGGCCGATCTCGGCATCTCGCCGGCGCGCCACGGCTTTCTCGAACATTGGGCAAGGCAGGGCGTGCTGCTGCTGAACAGCGTCCTGACCGTCGAGGAGGGCCAGGCGGCCGCCCATCAGGGCAAAGGGTGGGAGCGCTTCACCGACGCCGTCATCCGCAAGGTCAACGACGAATGCGAAGCCGTCGTCTTCATGCTCTGGGGTTCCTATGCGCAGCGCAAGGCCGCCTTTGTCGACACGGCGCGGCATCTGGTGCTCAAGGCGCCGCATCCTTCGCCGCTTTCGGCTCATAACGGCTTTTTCGGCTGCAAGCATTTTTCGAAGGCGAACGCCTTTCTGCAATCGCGCGGACGCGAGCCGATCGATTGGCAATTGCCGGCCGATCCTCATGGCGCATGAAGTGAACGTAGTCTGATCTTCGTTCACTAAAAGAAGACAATGCGTTTTGGTCTGCGGCTCTATCCGCAGGGCCTCGGGGCGCGCATTTATGATCCATCGAAAGCCCGCGAGAGGCGGGCAAGAAAGGGGTCTCACATGCTCGATCAGATCAAGGGTCTGCACCACGTCACGTCGATGGCGGAGGACGCCCGCACCAACAACCAGTTTTTCACCAATGCGCTTGGCCTGCGCCGCGTCAAGAAGACCGTGAACTTTGATGCGCCTGATGTCTATCACCTCTACTACGGTGACGAGACCGGTGCGCCCGGCACAATCATGACCTATTTCCCGTTTCCGAAGATGGCACAGGGCCGTCCGGGCACCGGTGAGGTCGGCACCACGGTGTTTTCCGTTCCGCAGGGCTCGCTCGGCTTTTGGAGCGACCGCTTCGCCACGCTCGGTCTCGGCGGCCTGAAGGCCGAGGAGAGCTTCGGCGAAAAGCGTCTGAACTTCTCCGGCCCGGATGGCGACGGCTTTGCGCTCGTCGAGGTCAGGGATGACGCCCGCCAGCCCTGGACGCATGGCGGCATCAGCGAGGACCATGCCGTTCGTGGCTTCCACTCCGTCGCCCTGCGGTTGAGAGACGAAGGCGCGACAGCCGAACTGCTGAAGTTCATGGGTTATGAGGTGGCCGAGGAAAGGGATGGCGTCAAACGGCTGATCAAGCCCGATGGCAACGGCGCGCATCTCATCGATCTCGAAACGATGCCGAACATCGCCCGGGCGCTTCCCGGCGCCGGCTCCGTCCACCATGTCGCTTTCGCCGTCGAGAACCGCGAAAAGCAGCTCGAAGTGCGCAAGGCGCTGATGGATACGGGCTATCAGGTGACGCCGGTGATCGACCGCGATTATTTCTGGGCGATCTATTTCCGCACGCCGGGCGGTGTGCTGTTCGAGGTCGCGACGAATGAACCTGGCTTCAATCGCGACGAGGATACGGCGCATCTCGGCGAAGCGCTGAAGCTGCCGCAGCAGCACGCCCATCTTCGCAATCTGCTCGAGCAGCATCTGCAGCCGCTCGAAGGTTAAGGAGAAGGATATGACCGAAACAGGATATGTGCACCGGCTACACGCCGGTGCGCCCGATAAGCCCATTCTGGTCGTTCTGCACGGCACCGGCGGCGATGAGAACCAGTTCTTCGACTTCGGCCAGCGCCTGCTGCCCGACGCGACGATTCTCTCTCCGCGCGGCGATGTTTCCGAATATGGCGCGGCGCGATTCTTCCGCCGGACCGGGGAGGGGGTCTACGATATGGCCGACCTTTCTCGCGCGACGGAAAAGATGGCAGCTTACGTCAAGGCGTTCGCTGAGGAGTATCAGGCCTCAGCCATTCTCGGCCTCGGCTTTTCGAACGGCGCGAATATCCTTGCCAATGTGCTGATCGAGAAAGGCATTTTCGATGCCGCGGTTCTGATGCATCCGCTTATTCCGTTTCAGCCCGAGGCCCGGTCGATCCTTGCGGGAAGAAAGGTGCTGATTACGGCAGGGCAGCGGGATCAGATCGCGCCCGTACCGATGACCGAGGCGCTGTCTGAACATTTGAAAGACCGGGGGGCGGAGGTCAGGACGGTCTGGCATCCCGGCGGCCACGAGATCGCGCCACTTGAAGTCGATGCCGTTCGCGACTTTCTTGGCGGCTATTGATGGCCGATCGGCTGTAAACCGATTTGCGGGACCGGCTGGCGCCGGCCCCGCATCTTTACCGGAACGATGATCCCGTCGTCATTGACCGATAGAATGATTATTATTGATATCCATCTTATTCGAAAACCGATTCCGATTTTCGGGCCGATGGCTAGGGGCGAGGAGGATATTTGCCCCGGATTGCCTTCATGTAAAAATTCCCCGGAGATTCCGCCATCGTCAAACCGACGACGACTCCCTTGGGAACGCCTTCATATTCTCGTCTCTGACCATTTGTCAGATAGACCCGTAGATGCCGGCTGTCTTCGTCGTAGGTAATCGCCTCGATAAGTTTCGAATCAACCGCAGTTTCCACTTTGCACCCCGCGATTTTTGGATCTGAGATTACTGAGTCGAGAACGTCGTTCACGTTCGCAACGCGCCATCATCATGCGCCGCCGCGAGGGCGTCAAGCACGATAAGCTTAAGCGTTCATTTTTTTCCAATCGCTCTCGCCATGGTTGATTTATACAGCTTTTTCGGAGACCTCGATCTGTGGAAATCCGCTTGCCGGCAGTTCTCCAGCGCGCGGACCGAGTAGCCGGCACAGATGCTGATCGGGCGAACAGTATGGCTTAACGCTGGATTAACCATCATATACCAAAATACAGCGCAACATTGACCGCGAATCCTTTCCAAAAATGGTCGAAGACATGGGCCGTTTCTCGTAACAGCAGTGTCGCCGTCATTGGCGGGTTGCATGAGGGCCTTGCACTTTCTGGCAGGAGCTACAAGGATGGACGATCATCGTTTGCCGTTGTGCCGACTCCGCCGTACTCGGCGGCGACGGTCTGACGCAGGCGGTGCAGCAGGTGGCGAGGGATAACGTCGTTTTAAATGGGGAAGCAGTTCCGGTTCCCTCTCGACGAGGCCGTGATCAGGTCAACTTCTTCGTGAACACTGACCACATGCCGCAATGAATCAGCAATGGACCGCACCCGAACCTTATGTTCGGTCGGATCCCGTAAATGGGTTACATGTTTAACTATCTAGGGCCGTGGCGAGAACAGATACCGATACTGGCCGGTAACCGCAAAGGACGCGCTCGGCTGAAATTTGCCGAGGGGGAATTCGCTGCGGTCTACGCAATGACCGATATTCACGGCTGCTACAGCGAACTCGTCGAAGTGCATCGTCGCATCGAAGAGGATGCCGCGCGCATACCGGGACCAAAACTGATCGTCATGCTCGGCGATTATGTCGACCGGGGACCGGATTCGAGCGCGGTGCTGGAGTTCCTGAGCAAGGGGCCGCCGGCGGGATTTCAGCGTTTGGTCCTTTGCGGCAATCATGATGCTGAACTGGCAAAGCTCTATCGCAAGCCGGCGCGCATCATCGAATGGCTCAATTTTGCCGGACCGGAGACGCTGCATTCATACGGCATCGATATCGAGCATCTGCTGCAGTCGTCGGCCGGAAACGAGGCGATCGCCCGCGTCATTCACAACATGATACCCGAACGGCATATCCAGTTTCTGGAATCGCTGCCGATCATGCTGCGGATGGGACGGGTCGTCTTCGTTCATGCCGGCGTCAAGCCGGGCATCGATCTCAAGAAGCAGAAGGACAGCGACCTCATGTGGATCCGCCAGCCCTTCCTGGATCTGGGGCCGCAGCTTCCTGTGCTGGTGATTCACGGGCATACGCCGGCGCGAACCCCGACATTCGGGCCGCAGCGCATCGGTATCGACACTGCGGTGTCGGCAACGGGCCGCCTGACGGTGCTGACGATCAAGGGAACGCGCGTCGGCCTTCTTTGAACGAAGGTGACGAAATGCGAAGGCGGTTCCGTTTCTCCGACCGCTCAAAAGCAAACGCCGCGGATTATGCCCCGCGGCGTCAGAAAGGTTCAGATATGACCAGGCCGATCAGGCGTCATGATAGAGATTGGTGCCGATACCGGCATAGGTAAAGCCGTGTTTGCGGATCTCGTCGCTGCGGTAGATATTGCGCAGATCGACAAGGATCGGAGAGCGCATCGACTGCTTCAGGCGGTTGAAATCGAGCGCCCGGAACTGGTTCCACTCGGTGACGATGACAATAGCATCGGCGCCGGCGGCGGCTTCGTAAGGGCCGTTCGCATATTCGATGTTGTCGATGACCTTGCGGGCATTCTCCATGCCTTCCGGATCGTAGCCGACGACCTGGGCGCCGTTGTCCTGCAGGGTCTGGATGATGGCGATCGCCGGGCTGTCGCGCATGTCGTCGGTGTTCGGCTTGAAGGTCAGACCGAGGATGGCGATCTTCTTGCCGCGAATGTCTCCGCCGACGGCCGAAATGACCTTGCGGCCCATTGCGCGCTTGCGGTTGTCGTTGATCGAGATCGTCGTCTCGATGAGACGGACCGGCGCATCGTAATCCTGCGCCGTCTTGGCAAGGGCAAGCGTGTCCTTGGGGAAGCACGAACCGCCGTAACCCGGGCCGGCATGCAGGAATTTGGAGCCGATACGGCCGTCGAGACCGATGCCGCGCGAAACGTCCTGGACGTTGGCGTCGACCCTTTCGCAGAGATCGGCGATCTCGTTGATGAAGGTGATCTTCATCGCCAGGAAGGCGTTGGCGGCATATTTGATGAGCTCGGAGGTGCGGCGGCTCGTGAAGACCAGGGGAGCCTGGTTCAGATAGAGCGGGCGATAGACCTCGGTCATGGTTTCCCGTGCGCGGTCGTCATTCAGTCCGACGACGATACGGTCGGGACGCTTGAAATCCTCGATCGCAGCGCCTTCGCGCAGGAACTCGGGATTGGAGACGACGGCGACATCGGCCGAAGGATTGGTTTCCCGCACGATGCGCTCGACCTCGTCCCCGGTGCCGACCGGAACCGTCGACTTGGTGACGATGACGGTGAAGCCTTCGACATAGGTGGCAATCTCGCGTGCAGCCGCGTAGACATAGGACAGGTCCGCATGGCCGTCGCCGCGCCGGGACGGCGTGCCGACCGCGATGAAGACGACGTCGGCGCCACGCACGCTTTCGCCCACGTCCGTGGAAAAGGACAGCCGGCCAGTGCTGGTATTTTCGGCGACGAGTTGATCGAGACCCGGCTCGTAGATCGGAATGCGGCCTTCGCGAAGGGCTTCGATCTTACTCAGATCCTTATCCACGCAGATGACGTCGTGGCCGAAATCCGCAAAGCAAACGCCTGAAACGAGGCCGACATAGCCTGATCCAATCATCGTGATGCGCATATTTCCCTCAAATCATTAGAGTAGAACGTCATGCTGCGTCGCAGCATGACGCTCGTCATACTGAATCTGGGCCAAAAGACAATATCGAAGATCGCTTGATACCCATATCGGAAGTCGTAGTCGGGGTGCCACTGCTCGTTGCCGGCGGCCCCATCGACAGCCAAAACATAGATTTGTGTGCGCGATATGACAAGCCGAGCCGTTCACCAGAGCCGGCTCGGCTTCAATCCCGCAGAGGGTGGATCGGTCTGTACACTGCGGAAAGCGCGCCCGCGAATTTACGGATTCGCTCGTCGCGCCTTAGCTTTTTCGGCTGTCGTTGTAGCTCCAGCTGTTACAGCCGGTACCAGACGTAGGGGTCGGTTCCCGACTGAATCTTGTCCCAGCGAAGATCGGTATCGCGCCAGTTCTTGATGCTGCTTTGCCTGTTGTCGAGCACCAGGTCGCCCTTGTCGGTTCTGACGACAAGGACTGCGTGGCCTTCACCGGAGGGTGTATAGGCCGTGGCGATGCGCAAAGCGCGCGACGACCAGCCCATTGCCATCAGCCGGCTGCGCTTGGTCAACGCGAAATCCTCGCAGTCGCCGCTGCGCACATTCACCTTCCAGACGTCGCCGTTCAATTCGCTGCGGGAGTCGTTCCGGCCGATTATCGTGCGGTTGACACTGCTGTTCACATTCTTCAGCTGCAGCATGTCCTTGTCCGTCAGCGCGAGAACCTCAGAACCGTTATTGTCGCGGCATTCGGCCGGATTCTGGGCGCAGAACAGCACTTGGGCGAAGGGCGGAATGATCTTGCCTTTTTCAGAGATATAGCTGACCGCCGAATTGTTGTTCAGGCCGCGAGCAAGACCTGCGGGGCCGGCGGCCAATGCCGAGCTAACATTGCCTGCCGCGAAGGTGAGTGCCAGAAGTGTAACAAATGTTTTCTTCATGTCGTAATCCCCGTTCAGGACAACCGATTGAGATCAGGCTTGCCTTTTTTCCCAGTCAATGGCATGGCGATTGAGTGATCTGCCAAGTATTGGCTGTAGAACGTCTGTCCCGTTCTTGCTGCTTTGACAGGAGCATAGCCGGGGCTTGTCTCGATTGGTTTAAACCTTTCGCGACAATTTTATACGATGTGGAATTCTGTTACGATTTAGCACGCAAGCGCTTGATATGCAACTTATGTTAGTGCGTGTAGATTAAACGCTTTGGTTGCATGACTTCGATTGCTGCCTGCCTTGGTAAACGAAATCGAATGTTATCCAGCTTCATCAACAGGCAGGTTTTACGAGAGGTTCTCCTCTTCGCCTTCATCGGCCTCGTTATACTGACACTTATTCCTTTTGGCAGCGTCACGCCCTTTCCCTTCGCCTTTGCTGCGATTGCGATGTTTGGCCTCGCCATTGTTTCCGCGCTGATCTTCGGGGAGCCGCGGCAGAGCAGATGGGTTTTCAGCAGCGCCTTGCTTGTGCTGGTCGTGGTGACGGGCTGGACCTTCGTGCAGACCATCGACATGCGCTCCGATTGGCTGACAAACCCCGCCTGGCGTGCTGCGCGTGAGCTGGCAGGCGTGCAATATGCTGCGATCTCGGTCGAGCCGGCCGACACGCTCGCTTCGATGCTCTGGGTCGCGCTGCCTTTCGTCACCTTCCTGACCGGCCTTCTTCTGTGCGATACCGACCAGCGTGCGAGAAAAGTGTTGAGCGCGCTTGGGCTTTCGGCCGGTGCGATTGCGGTTTTCAGTCTGCTGCAGTTTTCGATGTTTCCCAAAATCCTGATCGTCATCGAAAAACACGCCTACCTCGACAGCCTGACGGCTGTCTTCGTCAACCGCAACACTGCCGCGACCTTCCTTGGGCTCGGCACGCTGCTCATGCTGACCCTGATCAGGGATATTACCCGCGCGCTTGCGAAGTATCCGCCGGACGAACCGGGCCGGAACATGCTGCTCGTGAGATCCTGGATTTACATCCTGCTCCTATGCGCATGCTTCACCGCCTTGATGCTGAGCCGCTCGCGCGCCGGGATCTTCGCGACATTCGTTGCCGCTCTCATCTATTTTCCTTGGCTTGTCATCCACTGGAACGGCTCGACGCGTCATCTGACGGCGGCGCCGAGATGGCGCTCGATGCTGAAGCTTTTCTCGGCGATCGCTTTCGTCGTCGTGTTGCTGGCAGTATTTGCAGGCCAGGCGATCCTGCGTGCAAAGGAACGGCGGCTCGAAGACGACCAGCGGTTCTGCATGCTGCCGGGCATATGGCGTGCCATTTCGGATCACTGGCTGACAGGCACGGGCCTTGGAACCTTCCGCACCGTCTTTCCCGCCTATCGCGATCCGGCCTGCGGAATTCTCGGGGTTTTCGATCGCGCGCACAATTTCTACCTCGAAGGATTTCTGGGCCTCGGGATCGTGTTTCCCATCGCGGCCCTTGCTGTCTTCGGGGTGCTTGCCGTGGTGTTCCGGCGCGGGCTCACTCAGAGGCGGCGCCTGCGGCATTATGTTCTTCTGGGCGTCGCGGCGACGGTTCTGGTCGCCCTCCATGCGGCGGTTGATTTCTCGCTGCAGATACCGGGTTTCGCCGTATTTTTCGCCGCCTTCCTCAGCGCAATCGTCGCCATAAGTCTGGGCCGCAGCCAGCCGGAGACGGATCGGCAATATGCGTGATTGCTAAGTAACAAAAAGCTAAATGAATGGTTTTTATGAAGGTTTTTCGAAAACGGTAATTGTTGCAGTGCCGCAGTGTTGACTCTCAAATGCAAGAGATTTTATAGCGGGGGGAGCCTTCAGATTATTGCCGACGCCAGAAGAGTCGGATTGGGGCCGTTTTCGTTTGCTGGGGGTCCGGACGTTGCCGGGCTGCCACAGTTAGAGAAATGTTAATCGGCTTTCAGTGATGATGGATCGGGGATTGTCTTGTATTTTGGCAGATTGCGGGGCAGTAGCTTCAAGGGCGTTAACACGGGATATTCTATGAGTTGTTTTCCTGTAGCTAGTACACGCGTCGCCATTGTTGTTGCGCTAACCACTATATTGGCAAGCTGCACGTCCTTGCCAAGATCCGGTCCTGATCATAAAGACGTTGATCGAGATGCAGCGGTAAAGGTCACCACAGAGAAGCGGCGTGTCGGCATTGACTACGCTCTCGTCGACCTCAGCAAGAACGTTCTGCCGCATTTTACCTCCGTCCAGCCGACGTCCTTCAAGGGGTTCGGCGGCGGTCGTGGCGGGGCGCCCGAGATTCCGCTTGGTTACGGCGACGTCGTCCAGGTTGCCATCTTCGAAGCTCAGTCCGGCGGGTTGTTCATTCCCTCGGATGCCGGAAGCCGACCCGGCAATTACATTTCTCTGCCAGAGCAGACCATCGATAGAAACGGTACGATCACGATTCCCTACGCCGGTCGCGTTCCGGCCGCCGGTCGCCTGAAGGAGACCGTGGAGCAGGACGTCGAAGATCGGCTGGCAAGCCGCGCGATCGAGCCGCAGGTGGTTATTACGACGACGACCAACCGCTCCAGTCAGGTGGCCGTGCTCGGTGACGTCAACAATCCTCAGCGCATCACGATCAGCCCGGCCGGCGAGCGCATTCTCGATGTCATTTCCGCCGCCGGCGGTTTGACGACCAACAATATCGAAACGAACGTAACGCTGCAGCGTCGCGGCAAGACGGCAACCGTCGCCTACAACACGCTGTTGAAGAATCCAGCGGAGAATATCTATGTCGCGCCGAATGATACGGTCTCGGTCGATCATGAGCGCCGTACCTATCTTGCGCTCGGCGCCGCAGGCGTCAGCGGCCGTTTCGATTTCGAAGAATCCGACCTGACCCTCGGCGAGGCCATCGCCAAGGCGGGCGGCCTGCGTGATGACCGCGCGGATCCGGCTCAGGTCCTGCTCTATCGCCTTGTCCCGAAGAAGACGCTTGCGGCCATGCATGTCGACACGACGAAGTTTGCAGGCGACACGATTCCGGTGATTATCCGCGCCAACCTTCGCGATCCTGCCACCTTGTTCGCCGCCCAGCAGTTCAAGATGGAAGACAAGGATATTATCTATATTTCCAATTCGGACTCTGTTGAACTGGTCAAGTTCCTTGACATCGTAAACTCGGTATCGTCCACTGTGTCAGGTGTAACGGATGACGCCAACGATACCCGTAATGCGATACAGGATCTTGGCAATTGATTGAAATAGCCGGCGTTGGTCGCAAACGATCAACGCCGCGCGCTGTTTTCATTAGCGGTTTTGATGAAGGAAACCACTGACATGGCAAGGTTTGGTGTTTCTCGTAAGCTTGCATATGGCGGAATTGCTGTTGCGATGTTTGCCGGCATGAATTCAAGCGCCTTCGCGGCCGCTTGCTTGGGACCGGCTAATCTCACTCCTGTCGACGTTAGTGGATTTACGGCCAATCCTGCCGCTCTGCTCGATATGTCTGACCCGCTGGTTCTATCATCGCGTGTCCGTGCACTGGTCGGAAGCAGCAATGATGCGCTGGCGCCGGTGATCGAGCAGGCCAAGAAGGCCGATGCCGCGCAGATGGCGGCGATCGGCTCCGGTCTCGGCCGGGCGGCAAACAGCTGCCAGGTGAGCGATCCGCAGTTCAAGCTGGCGATCGAAAAGGCGGTCGCCGAGGCGGCGAGCGCCGATCCGAATCTCGCGCCGCTGCTTGCCGCCTTTGCAAAGGTCCTCGCCGAAGGCGGGACCGCGGCGCTCGGCCCGGGTGCGAGTGCAGCCGCTGCCGCAGCCGGTATCGGTAATGATGGGTCGATCGGCCGGACAGGCCCCGGCTCTGACGACGGCACGCCGTTTGATGGCGCAGAGACCACTGCCGGAACGCTGAAGGTTTCGAACGCCGACTCGTCTTCGACCACCACGACTATCGTCAGTACGAATGGGGGAGGCCAGTCGTCCACTGACACGACGGAGTCGACGAGCCAGAGTGTCCCGGTCACACAATAGCTGGAATTGCCTGTAGATCTTGGCGCTTGACGCCTTTGTTGGAGATCGAAATTGCTATCGCCAGATAAACTTACGCCGCGTATCGACCCCTCCCGCGATACCGGAAACGATGCTGATTTCATCGATTTCGACAAGCTCATCGCAATTGCCCGCCGTCAGTGGCGGGTTGTCGCGGCTTGTGCTTTTGCCTTCGCCATACTTGGCGTAGTCTATGTGCTGACATCGGTGCCGGTCTATACCGCCGACACGAGTGTGCTGATCGATCGCAGCGACAATCAGGTGATCAACCAACTTGCGGCTTTCGGCCAGCTGGACGACGACGAGGGCACTGTCCTCAGTCAAGTGGAGCTGTTGAAGTCCGACACGATCGCCTATGCCGTCGTCGATAAACTGAAGCTCGTCGACGATCCGGTGTTCAATGCGCAGCAGAATTCGCTGTTTTCGATCGCGACATTCAAATCTCTGTTGAATTTCAAATCGTGGTTTGCCGATGACGCCGTCGTCGCGCCCGATCCGGAAATGAAGCGGCGCAACGCTGCGCAAACCGTGGCTGGCAACATCGATGTCGAGCGCGTTGGACGTTCCTACGTCCTAGATGTCAGCTATACCTCGCAGTCACCCGATCTGGCCCGCGACATTGCGGCGGCCATTGCCGACGTTTACCTGGTCGATAAGCTCAATTCGAAATATGAGGCGACACGCCGGGCCGGCGAATGGCTGCAGCAGCGTATCGAGGAACTCCGTCAGCAGGCGCTGGACACCGACCTTGCCGTCCAGAAATTCCGCAGCGAGCATGGACTTGTCGAGGCGGGATCCGGCACGCTGCTCAGCGAGCAGCAGCTTTCCGAACTGAACACCCAGCTGATCAAAGCTCAGGCCGACACGGCACAGGCCGAAGCGAAGTACGCCCGCATCAAGTCGATCATCGACGCCAAGCAGACCGACGCGATCGTCACCGACGTGCTCGACAGCTCGATTTCCAACGACCTTCGCAAGAAATATCTGGAAGCGTCGAAGCTCGAGACGGAGATCGAGGCGCGGCTTGGTCCCGACCACGTCCAGGCGGTTCGTCTTCGCGCTGAAATGGCGGAATATCGCCGCCTCATGTTCGATGAACTGAACCGTATCGCCGAGAGCTATCAGAGCGAGCTGCAGGTCGCGAAATCCCGTGAAGTGTCCCTGCGCACGAGCGTCGATGAGGCGACGGGCATAGCCGCGAGTGCCGGTGAAACGCAGGTGCAGCTTCGCGAACTCGAGCGGACGCGTGATACCTATAAGAACCTCTATCAAAGCTTCCTGACGCGCTACCAGGAGGCAATTCAGCAGCAGAGCTTCCCGATCACCGCTGCGCGCATCATCACGAAAGCGGAGACCCCGACGAAACCCAGCGCTCCCAAGCGCAGCCTCGTCGTCGCCATCGCGATGTTCTTCGGATGTGCTTTCGGAAGCGGTATTGCTGCTTTCCGAGAATTCCGGGATCGGTTCTTCCGCACTGGCGATGATGTCAGAGAGGTACTCGATATCGAGTCTCTCGGTGTCATGCCGCTGGTCGAAAACAACGTGGATGATCCGACGCTGGTCGATCCGAATAACCCACGCAGCATCGCCAAGGGCGGTAAGACCACCGTCTATGTCGAGGAGCATCCGCTATCGGCATTCGCGGAATCGCTGCGAAGCGCTAAGATTGCCATCGATATCAGTGCGTCGGATCAGCGCTGCAAAGTCATCGGCGTCGTGTCGAGCCTGCCAGGCGAGGGCAAATCGACGACTGCAATCAATTTCGCCAAGCTTCTGGCGATGCAGGGTGCGCGCTGCCTGCTCATCGACGGCGATATGCGAAATCCTGGCGCAACTCGGGCGATCGGTCGCCATGCGGAAGCCGGGCTGCTCGAAGCGATTGTCGATAACCGTCCGCTGAAGGACTTGATCCTCCTCGATCCCAAAACGAAGCTCGCGTTCCTGCCGGCGGTTGCGCGTTATCGTGTTCCGCATTCCTCCGAACTGCTCGCCTCGCATGGGATGGAGCAGCTTCTGGAAGTTGCGCGCCAGAACTTCGATTATGTTGTCGTCGATCTACCGCCTCTGGCTCCCGTGGTGGATGCGCGCGCCATCAACTCGAAGCTCGATGCGATGGTATTCGTCATCGAGTGGGGGAAGACGTCGCGTAAGGTGGTGCAATCGACCCTGTTGTCCGAACCGGAAATCTACACCAAGTGCGTCGGTGCGATTCTGACTAAGGTTGACCCGTCGCAGATGAAACTTTACCGGACGTTCGGCTCCAGCGAATATTACTATAAGCGCTATTCTCGGTACTATACCGAAAGCTGATGTTTCGCCGTCAGTCCTTCTCGGTCTCGAGAATCGCTTTTCTTGCCGTCGCCGTCGTTTTTTCGATGCTGGCTGCCCGAGAGCTATACGCCTCGATCAGGGCGGCCAGCATCTCGATCATTGCGGAAAGAATTGAGCGCGGCCAAGTCGTATCGAATGATGTCGCAGCAAGATATGCCTCGCAGATCGCCGGCATGACTGGCGGAAGCTATTGTCGATCCGACATTGTCGCAGCTGGTGCGACGCTCGTTTTGTCGCAGCTTGACCGGCAGAATGCCAATGTAAATTACGAGGCTTGGGCTGCTGCTGCTGCGGAAGCCCGCGATTATCTGCGCTATGCCGTTTCCTGCATGCCGACGAACAGCAATTTTTGGCTTCGCCTTGCAGCCATACAGTCGACGATTGCAGAGGAGTCGCATTCGATAGCCGGTATGATGGAGCGGTCAGTTGCTCTCGCGCCCTACGACCAGTCGATGGTTCTGACGCGGTTCTATTTTTGGAACGAATTTACCGAGGCAACGCTTTCGGCTTCAAAA
Source organism: Rhizobium sp. R634 (assembly GCF_002211305.1). GTDB lineage: Bacteria > Pseudomonadota > Alphaproteobacteria > Rhizobiales > Rhizobiaceae > Rhizobium. Next base: position 180,841 of record NZ_LOKW01000005.1, read on the forward strand.
CGCGAGCTCGATAGGGATCTCGTGACAATGCTGAAACTTGGAGATCGCTGCTCGGTCAATGCGGCCATGAAAGCGATCAGCCCGCAGCTTCGTCCGATTTTCGATCAAACCTGGACGAGCGTAGGTGTCGGAGCAACGGCACGGTTCCGACAGCGGTGCAGCCGGTGATCGCTAAGCGCCTCGCGATCTTTCAGATGCGCTCCCTACGCTTTAGCTCTTTGTTTTTACGCATGTTGTTGCCGCAAACCGCTGCACACTTTTACGCGACATGCTGTAGAGGCTTCCATGAAAGCGATCTGGAGTAGTTAAGCCACGCACCAGGCCTTGGTGATTGCAAGGTTTTGCAAGGGTGAGCTGGAATTCCTCACGAAATCCCCGCTTATAAAAGCAGTGCCCGCCACGTGAGTGGCGGGCACTGTCCCTTGACGGGCTCTTGATGATCAGACCTCTGCGCCTGCGCCCGTGATGTTGAGCGTTAGAATGCCGGCATCCGTGTGGCCTTCGCCATCGGAGATCTTGTAGTATTCGACGGTTTCCTTGACCTGCTCGCCCGGAGCGAGGTCCGACGTCAGCTCGTAGGTGAACTCGCCATTCGCCTGGACGTGGAAGGTGCCGTAGGTGCCGGCGATGTCGGTCACGGCGCCATTGGCGCCCGCAACGGCCGTGCCGTCGAACTGACGGAGGAAGAGGTGACCGTTGTCGCCGGGGATGTCGTTGTCGAGAACGTTGCCGCCGATCGGGCTGCCTTCGGTGAAGCTGTAGGAATCGTCGACTGCGATCGGCTTGACCTGGCTTACGCCCTGGATGTTCAGGGTGAAGAGGCCGACGTCGGTGTGGCCAGCGCCGTCGGAAATCTTGTAAGAGACCTTCTCCTGGAGAATTTCGCCATTGGTGAAGCCCACCTTGGCAGCATCGCTCAGAACATAGGTGTAACTACCGTCAGGCTTGACGAAGAACGTGCCGTAATCGCCCTGGATTTCGGTGATCTGGCTGTTGCCCTGCTTGGCTCCGACGCTCTGCTGGTCGAAGAAACGAAGGAACAGATTGCCGTCGGATGTGTCATTCGCAAGCAGATTTCCAGAAATTACATCAGTTTCCAGAAATGTTGCTGTATCGTCTGTTGCGTGAATAGCCATTGTTCTCTCTCCGTGAATTGTTATTCGCTGGTCAATACTGGCACAGGCGAGCTGGCCGATTAAGGATGTGTTAATACATGGAGTCAAGAACATAATTAACACGGAGTGAACATTTCTGGGTATGTATTGTAATAATCACGCACCCTAAATATGTATAGGATGGTCAAGCGCCTGAATATTATAGCGTTAGTAAAAATTGGTGGCGCAAGGGTTTAGGCAGAAAACGATATTTATTCGGATGAAACATTTTTTTATTTATGTGACATTTATGCGAATAGGAATGTTCTCTTTTGGGGTGAGCCGGATATCCATCTAACCACTTTGGGTTATTGAGGTCGGGCGAGCCCCGCATATAACCGTCCGTCGTGGACTGATATCCCCCAAACGATCGTCCCCCTCTCCGACAGTGATAAAATATAGGGTAAACGCTTCCTCTTTCGGCAACCAGCGCTAGTAGAAGATCGAAAGATTCTCAGTTTAGTATGCGTGTTCTTCTTCAGATTTAATTGCTGCACCGCGAAATATGCCGCTTTCGTCAATTATTATGCTGACGACTGAAGAATTACGGCCAGATGCAATGCATTTTAGTGTTTCATTTTAGCAGGTAGAGAGAGGTCCGCGGTTAGAAGCTTTTCCATAACTCTGGGGAGCGCCGCATGACCGTCTACTATGTAAACTCAGCAATAGGTTCCAACTCCAACAGCGGAACCAGCGAGAGTTCACCTTTTGCGACATTATCAGCTGTCGAATCCCTGAGGCTGAAGCCGGGCGACAGCGTTCTGCTTGCGGCCGGAAGCGTGTTCAACGAGCAATTCGACTTGAAATACTCCGGCACTGTCGCCGCTCCGATCACGATTGGCAGTTACGGAGTCGGCGAGGCGCCGGTTATTCACAGCGGCAATGACGGCATTCACGGATCAAAGGCATCCAACATCGTCGTCGAGAATATCAAGATCGCTGATACCGGCGGTGCGGCGATTTATGCAGGGAACGTCTCGAATTGGACCGTGCGCAACGTCGAGGTAGAAAATACCGGTCTTGCCGGCAAGCCGGGTTCGGTCAACTTCCAGAGCAGCCAGAATATTACCATCGAGAACAGCAAGATCGTCGGCGTAAATGGTGACGGCATCTGGATGGAGAAAGTCAACGGCGTTACCATTGCCAACAATGTGGTCCTCAACAGCCAGGGTGCAGCGGCTGACGCCATCCAATTGAACGACAGCAGCAACATCCTGATCAAGGACAACCACCTGGAGCAGACGGAGACCAACAGCGCGAAGGGGGTCCTGGTGCTGGTTCGAGCTGTAAATGCCCTGGTCGAGGACAACACCGTGGTCGGCGGCGGGTTCGGCATCGGTGCCAACGCAGGCACGAATATCGCCATCCACGACAATGACATCTCGGGATATGGCGGTTACAACTGGTCTTTCGGCATCGGCCTTGGAGACCAAGGCAATGCAACGAATTATGACATCAGCGGGAATTATATTCATGATGGCGCCTGGGGCGTCTCGATCAGCGCCGCGGGTTACCCAAACTATGTCCGTACGGATATCAACGTCCACAACAACGTCTTTGACGACCTGTCCTCGTCGGCTTTGAAGGTCGACAGGCCGGCAACAGGCTCCTTCTATGACAATATCATCGACAGCGATATACCGACGCTGACGATGCCTACGGCAATTGCCGTCCAGAACACTTTCTCGATAGGCGAGAACAAGACGCTCGAACAGGCGCAAGCCGAAATCGACGCTTCGACTGGCAGTGAGCCTACCCCTGTAACGCCGACCGAGCCTGTCGAAGTGCCGGCGCCCACGCCTGAAGTCCAGACACCGATCGTATCCGCTGGCGTCGTTCAAAAGATTCTCGCCGTCCATGACAGCCTGAAGATCTCGACCGACACGGGCGGCGCCTATCATGGCAATCTTCTCGACAATGACAGTGCGGCCAATGGAACGGTTCTGCTTCGCCGCTTCGGCGACAGTGCGGTGGAGAAGAACGGCCTGACGCTGACCGGGAAATACGGCGTCATCCACATCGAGAAGGATGGCGACTATACCTACACGGTCGATGAAGCGAAAATCGCTGGCCTCAGCGGCAAAGTCAATGAGTCCTTCCAGTATAAGATCTCCGATGGCGCTTCGCACATCGATACGGATAGCCTGAGTGTGTTCATCAACGTGGATTCGTTCCATAGCAGCCAGGCTTCGCACCTGCTGGTGTGACCGCCCGTGCCACGCGGATGCCTTATTCTCGACGCTCCATGACCGGGCAGCCGCCCGGTTGCGGAGGGGAAAAGCGGAGGACGGATCTCGGGGCGAAATGTTCCGCCGATCACAGGCGGAAAACTATAGATTGAAACTATAGTTAACATCCCAGTAAATATCGAGTCTCTGCACGTGATGCGTTCATATGTCTGAGCCGTTATTGGGCGATTTTGCGATTTTCACTTGCTTGCGCTGGTCTGTTTAGCGTAGCGTTAAGCTTGAGCCCCCCTGAAATCGCTCGTTATAAATTTGTATTTTTGGTCACTTTTCAGTGGGATTCATATAATAAGCTATCGGCTGCAATCGGAAGTTCGGCGCCGGCGTCGGACTTCTAAAGCAGGTGTGTCAATGTTCGGGCCTGATGAACCCGTAGCTGCAATGTGTGCAGGCCTATTTGCTTGCGTGCGATGTGGTAGGAGAGGATTAATTGGTGTTTCAGAATTCAGCAGCTGATATCAGCGAGCCATCCAAAGCCTTGCGCAAATGCAAGGGGGGCCTTGTCTTCATCGGAATAGCAAGTGCGCTCGTCAACATCCTTTATCTCACAAGTTCCTTTTTTATGCTTGAGGTCTATGATCGGGTCATCCCGAGTAAAAGCATACCCACGCTTGCGGCCTTGGCTATACTTGCGTTAACTCTTTACGCCTTTCAGGGGGCGTTCGAAGTTCTTCGCAGCAGGATGCTCGTTCGCGTGGCAGGTGCGCTCGACGAGATGATGAACGGGCGGGTGTTCCGCGCGTTGATCAAGGCGCCGATGAAGGTCAAGATCGGCGGGGACGGACTTCAGCCGCTGCGCGACTTCGATCAGATCAGAACCTTCCTGTCCGGCATGGGCCCGACCGCGATGTTCGATCTGCCGTGGCTGCCTTTCTATATCGTGATCTGCTTCCTGTTCCATCCGGCGATCGGCTACATCGCGATCGGCGGCGCGCTCATTCTCGCCATCCTGACGTTCCTGACCAACCAGGGAACGCGGACGCTTTCGAAAAAACAGTCCGAAGCCGCCAATATGCGCAATGCCTTCGCGCAGACCTCGATCCGCAACTCGGAGGTCATCCACGCGATGGGCATGGCTGGCACCATGGGTGAAATCTGGAACCGCAAGAACGACGAATACCGGACCATCAACCGGCAGGCATCGGATGTCGGCAACGGCTATGCGACGCTCTCGAAGATTTTCCGTATCGCGCTGCAGTCCGCAACGCTGGCAACCGGCGCCATCCTGGTCATTCAAGGCCAGGCATCCTCGGGCATCATCATTGCCGGTTCTATCCTGACCTCCCGCGCTCTGGCGCCCGTGGAAGCGGCGATCGGCAATTGGCGCGGCTTCGTGTCCGCGCAGCAGAGCTGGGCACGGCTGTCGAACCTTCTGAAAACCATCCCCGAGGTTGCGGCCCCGCTTGCGCTTGCAGCGCCTTCCAAGCAGGTCACGGTCGAGGGACTGGCGAGCGGACCCCCGGCAGGCCAGCGTCTCGTCATCTCTGATGTCAGCTTCGGCCTGAGGGCAGGGAGCGCACTCGGGATCATCGGTTACAGCGCTTCGGGCAAATCGTCTTTGGCGCGGGCAATGATGGGCGTTTGGCCGACCGTCAGAGGATCCATCCGTCTCGATGGCGCTGCACTCGATCAGTGGGACGGCGATGCGCTCGGCCGCCATATCGGTTATCTCCCGCAGGATGTGGAGCTTTTCTCCGGCACGGTCGCGCAGAATATCTGCCGCTTCGCCAAGGATATGTCGCCGGAGGCAGTCGTTGCCGCGGCGCGGGCGGCGCGGGTCCACGATCTCATTCTGCGTCTGCCGAACGGTTACGAAACCGAAATCGGCGAAGGCGGGGCAGCGCTTTCGGCTGGCCAGAGACAGCGCGTCGCACTTGCGAGAGCGCTTTACGGCGACCCCTTCCTCGTCGTTCTCGACGAACCGAACTCCAATCTCGATGAAGAAGGCGAACGGGCGCTGAGTGCCGCGATCATGAGCGTGCGTGCACGCGGCGGCATCGTCGTCGTCATCGCGCATCGCTCCGGCGTTCTGGCCGTGTGCGACTTCGTGCTGATGATGCAGGAAGGCCGGATGATCGCTTTCGGCCCGAAGGAAGAAGTACTGGCGCGGGTCAGCCGGCCGGAACCGGCGCGTACGCCGATTGCCGACCGCGTCGCGCAGCTTAAGGTCGTCGTTGACGGCATGAACGCGGCCGAATAGGCCGGAGGGACTATCGTGAATAAGCTTATCAGTGAATCGAAACGCTCCCTCAATCGCCATGTGGCGGTTGTCGGCGCCCTGTCCATTGCTCTCGTGTGCGGCATCGGCGGCTGGGCGGCAACGACAGAGCTTTCGAGCGCCGTCATCGGCGAAGGCGTGGTCGTCGTCGACGGCGACGTCAAGAAGGTCCAGCATCTGACCGGCGGTATCGTCTCGGAACTGCTCGTTGCCGAGAATGATCATGTGTCGGCCGGACAGGTTCTAATACGGCTCGATGGGACGAAGACGAAGGCGGAGCTTTCGATCGTCGAGAGCACGCTCGCCCAGCTCTATGCGCGCCGTGCGCGGCTGAAAGCGGAGCGGATCGGCGCCGAGTCTTTCCAGGTTCAGGAAAACATCAGCGATCTGACATCCAGCACCACCGCACGGGATCTGCTCGACGGCGAGACGAAACTGTTCGACAGCCGCAGATCGGCGCTGATCGGCATGAAGAGCCAGCTGGCATCACGCAAGGATCAGTTGGCCGAGCAGATCAAAGGCTTGGTCGTTCAGATCAACGCGACGAATGACTCGCTTGCCCTGATCGAGCAGGAACTTGAAGGCATCGACGTCCTCTACAAGAAGGGGCTGGTCACGCTGCAGCGTTTGAACACCCTGAAGCGAGCGCGCGCCGACCTGCAGGGCAATAGCGGCCAGGAAATCGCCGCAAAGGCGGAGGCCGAGGGCAAGGCGATCGAGATCGATCGCCAATCGATCCAGCTCGATGAGGATCGCCGTTCGGAGATCGCGAAAGACCTCACCGACGTCGAGGCGCAGATCGCCGAATATGAAGAGCGGCGCGGAACCGCCCTCGACCAGCTTCGCCGTCTCGACATTACCGCCCCGCTCAGCGGGCGCGTTCACGAGCTTGCAATTCACACGATCAACGGCGTCATCAATCCTGGCGAGACGCTGATGCTCGTCGTTCCCGAGAACGAGGATCTGACCGTCCAGGCGAAAGTCGCCACCCGCGACATCGACCAGGTTCATGTCGGCCAGTCCGTCGATGTGCGCTTCAGTGCTTTCGATCAGCGCACGACGCCGGATGTTCAGGGCGAGATCACGTCCATCGCGCCCGATATCGTCAAGGATGAGCGGACCGGCATCAGCTATTATCCTCTCCGGGTGAAGCCGAGGGCGGACAGCATTGCGAAGCTGAAGTCGATAAAGCTCTATCCCGGCATGCCGGCCGAAGTCTTCATCAAGATCGCCGACCGGACCGTGATTTCCTATCTCACGAAGCCGCTGACCGATCAGATGCAGCATGTGTTCCGCGAGGAGTGATCGGCAGCCGTGTCGGGCTGCGTAAGCGAGCCAACGGCACGGCAGCACAGTGTGCATCCTGACGGATGCGAGCTTCTTCTCGCGTTGAAGAGGCGCGGCCATCTCCATGATATTGTCTCAAGCCTGCTGTAAGCGGGCTTGGTCAGGGATGCGCGGCACGTCCTTGCTGGTCGCGTGACGTATCGTTTCCGCCGGGATATGGTCTCTCCATGATAGGTTTGCGGTTCAGGCGTGCGGCGCCATCTGAGAGACGGCGGGTCCATGGACTGGTTCTTTTTTTGGCGTGCGTCATGGCGCTCTCGATCTTCAACAGCGCTTTTGCGGAAAACCTTCCGCCATTGAAGATCGTCGCTTTCGGAACATCCTTGACGGCTCGCGGCGGCTGGCAGCCTGCTCTTCAGGCGGAGCTTGCAGCCTGCCTGGACAGGCCGGTGGAAGTCGACAGTGTGGCGAAAAGCGGCGAGACGACGCTTTGGGCTCTGACCCAGATCGACCGCGTCGTTGCCGAGCAGCCGGATATCGTCCTGATCGAGCTTTATGCCAACGACGCGACGCTGCATCGGCTCGTGTCGCTTGCGCAAAGCCGAAAAAATATCGGCGACATCCTCGACAAGCTTCGGCAACGCCTGCCGCAAGCGCGGATTATCGTGATGGCCATGAACCCGTTTTCAGGCATGCGCGGTCTGATCCGGCCCTTTGTCGGAAGCTACATCTCGGCGCATCGGGCGGAGGCGGAAAAACGCGGCCTGGAGTTTGTCGACCACCGGCCGAACTGGGAGCGCCTGACGCCGGATGATCTGGCTGCTGCTATTCCCGATGGCGCTCATCCCCTGCCTGGCATGGCTGCCAAAATCATCGTGCCGGAACTGGTCGAAAAGATTGCCGGGCGCAATTGCGGGGAATGACATCTCTCTGCCTTGCCGGCAGCGTCTGCGGCGGCTTCCGGCTCAGACTTCGGCGAGATAGCCCTTGAGGTAGCTGACCAGCGAAGCCCTGCCAGCTTCCGACGGGTCCTCGTGGGAGGGGCTGTCCAGGTCCTGAAGGAGGTAGTTTTTGAGTTCTTCCTCGGTATGCGCGACATAAATGCCCGGCCGGCCTTCGAGCTGGCTGACCGTGGCAAGCTGATGATCGTTTCGATGCTCGCCGAGGGATGCCTGTCGGGGAATGAGAATGATGGGCTTGCCGAAGCGCTTTGCCGTGAGGACGGTTCCGATCCCCGCATGGGAGACGATGACCGTTGCGTCGCGAAAGACCTTATCGAAGTCCTGAGGCTCGATATTCTTGATCCATTTCATGTTCTGCGGCGTGTAAGTGCCCTTGCCGATCTGTGCCAGCACGGGTTTGGTCAAGTCCTTCGCGAAGCTATCGACAGCCTTGATGAGGCGATCGAAGGGCAGCTGCGTTCCGACGGTAACGAGGATCAAAGGACGGCTCCTGCGTAATGGGGGCCATCCGGCCGCGACAGATGTTGCCACTGCGTGAGCCACAGCGTGGCGATATGGCCGGCCAGTTTGCCCGAGAGTGAGAGCTTTTCGACATTGGCGACGCTATCGATCCAGATCGTCCGCTTGCCCGTGAGTTTGCCGGCCAGCAGGCAGAAAAGCCCCGGTGCGGCGCCGGTCGAGATGATGACGTCGGGCCGGTGTTTGACGACGATCGCGAAGGCGCTGAAAAAGCAGCGGATCGACATGGTGATCGAGTCGCGGCTGCAATCGGGAAGCACCAGTCCGTCGCGAATGTCGTATTTGGCAAGCAGTCCCGGGATGGTCGTTGCAAAGACGATATCGCAGCCTTCGAATGCACCGCGCATGGCCATGAGCTGTTCCCAATGGCCGCCTCCCGAGGAAGCCGCGAGAACTTTCAATTTCTTCTCATCCATGGACAGGCATCCCCCATGTTGGACTGACGATAAGAGCGTACGACCGTTCCACCGAAACCGTGGCTCCATCGTGGCAGTTCAATGGAATTCTACTATTACTGACCGAAACTCGAAACTTGAGGATCATGTGGAAACTCGCGATTCGAAACAATGTTTCATCTGACGATATTTACCGAAAGCCTGCGTTTGGCGAACTTTTCTATCCGCAGCAGAAGAAAAGCCGCAATGAATACTAATGGGCGGCATTGGGCTTATATTCCTGGTATGCATGTCCGAGGATCCCGTTGACCATGCCGGCGCCGCGCAGAAGATGGGTGAGGGCGCGCATGCCCCAATAGGGCGAAATCAGGATTGCCGGCAGCATGGCTACCCCGAGCATCACGCGCGTGGCGCCATAGGCCGCGCGATAAATCCGGCGCTTGAGGTTGCCATGCAGGACCTCGCTGACCGCGAAGGTATTGCCGAGCCGGTATTGCCTCCGCAACACCCATTTCCAGGTCATCCGGCTCGCAGGAACGATATCATAGACCAGCGCCTTGTCGGCCCAGAAAACCTTCATGCCGCGGCGGACGGCCTGATTGAAAAAGAGGTAATCGGTCCCGCCGGTGTAGCGCATCTTCTCTTCGAAACGCAGGTTCCATGAGCGGATCAGCGGATAATCGAACATGACGTTGTTGGAAGCGGCATAATAAATGCGCTGACCGTCGCTGTTCTTCTTGCGCTCGAAGACCCTCGCCTTGATGAAATATTCCGGCGGATTTTCGGGATAGACCGGCTGCACTGGGCCGTAGACGCAATCGGCGCGGTTCTTTTCGCGCGTCTCCAGCATCGCATCCAGCCAGCCATCGACCGGCCACTCATCATCATCGAGAAAGCAGAAGAGGTCGGTACCATCAGGCGCCGAATCCATCGCGCGGTTACGCGCAAAGGGTATGCCCTGGTTCTGTTCGACGACGTAGATCAGGTCGTAGGCGCCGGTTTGCCCGAAGCTCTCGACCGTGGCCCTTGCGCTGCCGGCCGCGTCATTGTCGACGATCACCATGGTGAGATGGTAGGGGCGGGCAGGATCCTTGATCTGGCGTGTCATCACGTCGAGCAGCTTGGCGATCCCGTCGAGACGCCGGTAGGTCAGCACGCCGACGGCAATGTTCAAGGGCACCGCGCCTGCCTGAGCGGCGCCGGCGGAGGACTGCTGAGAAGCATCCTGCTGGTTCATGACTGGCCTCTCCGCAGCATATTTCCGAGACGCTTGCGCGCCGCCATCCAGGCGACTTCGGTCGCCGCATTCTCGCCGAACGGGCCGCCGGCAACCGTATCGCGCGCTTCGCTGTGAAGCTTCAGCAGCGATGTGGTCTGGGCAATGCCGCCGGCCACCAGGCTCTTGCCGAGCGCCTGCAGGCCGTCATAGCGGCGCGCCAGTTCCAGCCCGGTTGCGATCATGATCCGCGGGCGCAGCGTCTTTGCTCTGTTCGTGCCGGTGTAGCGGTTCGATGCATGAATGCGCTGAAAGGTCAGCGGCGTTTCGACGATCGCGCCGAGGCCGAGATAGGCGGCGGCAAATTTGATGTAGTTGTCGCTGAGTACGACATCCCTCGCGACGGACATCGGCAGGATCTGGGCCAGCAGGTCGCGGCGGAAGCTCAGGCCCGATGTCGGCACGGGCAGCGAGGGAAAGCCGCCTTTGCGCAATGTTTGCCGCTTGTCGAACAGCGTTACCTGCAGCTCCGGCGAAGGCTGATCGCCTTCATTGGTCGTTACGCGGTCGAAGCACCAGTCGATCTCGTTGCGGTCGTAGATCTCGGCGATGCGCTCGAGCTTGCCGGGCAGAAACGTGTCGTCGGCATCGAGGAGAAAGAGAATATCGCCGCTTGCGGCCGCAAAGCCCGCATTGAAGCTCGAGGCCTGGCCGCCGTTCTCCTTCAACACCGACCGGATCCTGTCGCCGTAGGACGCGAGGATCTTCCGGGAATCATCCGTCGAGCCATCGTCGACGACGATCACCTCGAAGTCGGGATAGGTCTGCGACAGAACGCTGTCGATGCATGGGCGCAGGAACTGCCCATAGTTGAAATTGTTGATCAACACCGAGAGTTTCAATGCGCAGCCTCCCGTGTCAATTGACCAGGATGACCTACAGCCGGCGCGTATCGGCGAAGTCCAGCGCGGTAGCCACGCATATAGTAGTACTTCCAGATCGCCCAGAACCGCTTCTTCGATCTCGGCAGCGGATAAAGAAGCGCTGCGCGAACTGCCCAATTGGCGCTCTCAATCCAAGTCCTTAACGGAACTCCTCCAATTCTTACGCCTTTCGGAATATCCTCAGCAAAAAGCGCCGGCATTCCATAGCCTAGACGTTCTCCACGTTTCTGGACCCAAGCTTCGGTAACGCTCGAGGCCGGAATCCAATGATGAACAATGGCCTCGGCGCACCGATACGTTTTCACGCCGCTTCGGGACAATCGGCTCACGATTTCTGTATCCTCTCCCATTGCAAAAAGACCGCCTGGGAGAGGCCCGATGTCCTCACGAAATCGGATATTGCTACCAAGCAATTCGCGACGTATCGTGGTGTTCGGCCCCCAGATTTTTGTCGGGTCGCAAGGGCCGCTGGATTCTTGGTCGGCTATGGCGAAGGTTGATCCCATCGGAATCCAGTCCAAGAGCGGATTCCCTTGCGGATAATGCTCCCAGTTCGGAAGAATGCGTCCGCCGATGACGCCAAAATCCGGGTTGGTCTCTGCGCAGGCGGCAATCGCGCTCAGCCAGTTCACATCTGCTTCGACGTCATCATCTGTGAAAACGATCAGCGCTCCTCGAGCTACTGCCAGAGCTGCGTTCATAGCTCCCGATTTTCCTGGGCGGTCATGATTGACGACAAGCATTGGGAGCTTCTTCGTGTATTGATCGAGAAGCTGCCGTGTTTCATCTTTGCTGTTGTTATCGACGGCAATCAGTTCCCACTGCTCGAATGGCAGGTTTTGTACGAGCATGGAATCCAACATCTGTTGAAGCCGTCTGCCAGCACCGTTAAAGGACGAAAAGATGACGCTAATTCTTGGATCGGCCATCAAACCCACTCGCCTCCTAAAGCACGAAAAATCTGGCGGCTGCCCGTATTGCTGTAGCAATGCCCGTCGACGCCGTGATTTAAGAACGTCATCATTCGGTACCAACCTGAGAATAGATTGCGTTATTCGTCGCAGATCGCTGTTTGAGAAATTGGCGTAGAATTCCCTGTCTTACCGACTGCGCCCAGAGCAGTTTGAAACGAAAGCCACTTGACGGAAATCTCTTCACGAAAAAGCTTGCGGGCGCCATGAGAAGCCATCTCAAAGCGCTACCGATAGGCAGACCGCCGATTTTTGTTTTTCCGTCGAATAGATTTGGCCGAATAATAACCAAACCCATGCCATAGCGCTCGCCGCGCCGCAAAACCCACCCTTCCTTCACATAGCCCTTCCTCACAATGTGCCGAACCCTTGGTCGCCGCGAGTGAAAGGCCTTGGCTCCATTCTTCTCCAACCTGAGAGCGAAAGCGGTATCCTCACCCATGGGAAACTGAGCGACAGTGGCGTCTGGGCCGAGGCCGTCGTGAACTATATAGCCTGGCCCTAAAATGGAACGGCGGAAGGCCGAATTCGGCCCTGATATCAATGCGGCGGAAATCGACCCTTCGGGAAGATCGTCATTCAGGGCATAAAGAATCCCCATATGACCATATTTCATCAACCACGGCTCAGGCGTTTCCTCCCATTCGGGCGCGATTAAGCCACCGAATATGCTGAAATGTGGCTGCTGGTCCGCCAAGGCGAGAAATTGCTCGATCCAGTCTGGCTCGGGGATAATGTCATCATCAGTTAAAATGACTAGTTCGCCCTCCAAATGGCGGAAGCCCAAAGTCAATGCATATTGCTTGCCTTGCTTCGGCTCAAAATAAACTTCCAGTGGAAGTCGCTCTTTATATGAGTTCAAGACTTCTGCAGTGTTGTCGTTGCTGTTGTTGTCGACCGCAACGATTTTCCATTCGTCTTTCGGAAGGGTCGAGGCGCATAGCGCATCGAGCATCGTTGGCAGAGTCTTTGCGCCGTTATAAGTCGAGAAAAGTATTGTAGCTTTGACTTTGCTCATCTGAATGCTCCGAGCGCCGTTGGGGTTTCATCAACAATCAGCTTCCCACCAGATGTCGCGGTCACGTCTTGCCGAAGAATTCGCGTCTGTAACCGCCCCCGACCATCCTCAGCTTGCGGAAATTGCGCAACAATCGCTTCGGCTTTAGAAGCACGCCGCGATTGAGGAAATACTGCCGCATCAGACTTGGCGCTCGGCTGTGCGAACCGCCATGAGCGACCCGATAGACGGCCCCTCTAAAGGGAAGCCTCGCCAGCGGCGTTCCACGTTGCGCAAGAATATTGGCAATGCGGACATGACTGCCCAACATCGACTTGATCCAATCGAGTGAAGCTTCCTCGAACCGTTGCGGCAGTTGATAGAGGTCTGCACGAATAATTAGTGACGTACCGCAAAGATGGCTGAAGTCGTCGTGCTCAAACAGAAAATTGCCACCGTTGTCCCAGATGTACCCGTGGTCAATCGTCCATCCGTTAGCGTCCCGGTTTTCCGATACATGCTGAACGATCCTGGAACTGATGAAATCGTCGTCATCGACAATCATGAAAAAGAGGCTGTCGGTAGCGGCCAACATTCCGCTCAGGACGCGGCGACCCTTATCTGCGCGGAAGGCATCGAGGAAGTCCTCTTTGCTGCCCTTTCCAAGTTCATGCAGGTCGTTCGGCGGAAAGTTTACGCGAACAGCGGAGAATTTCTCCGGCAGAACAGGTAAATCAGCTCCTTCGTTCGCCACGATGATCCCTCGCCAATCTCCATTTTTCTGATTGGATATAGAGTTCACCGTCTGGCTAAGATTAGCCTTCAACTTGCCCCAATCGCGGGCATTGTCCTGATGTCGAACCGGGATAATGAAGGTAACAAGTGGCATCGAATTCTCCCTATGCCCGCAAGCTTACAGCTTCTTTTTCATCGAGACGCCCCTTAGCGGCTTGGCTGCGTGCCCATTCGATTCCGTCTTCGAGCGAGGTTGCCTTGTATGAAAGATCGGTTCCACCGGAGAAGGCATTCATGAACCGCCGGATCTTTCCATAACTGTTGTCTAGTACCGCGTGCGGGCGGCCGAGCAATAGCGAGCAGATATGGACGTGCAGGCGATCGGTGACGATTGCGCGGGCACGCGAAATTTGACTAATTCCGCGTTCGAAGCGGTTGTGCGCCGCTGCGTCTAGCGTTCGCAGGGCCAATTCGCTTGGTTTTAACGCGAGAAAAGCCGACACCGCCCCTAGTTTTTTGGCAATATCCACTTTCCGTTTCGATTCTGTAATCCAATCTTCCACCGGTATATCGGAGGGAATCTTGCGATCGGAGCCGCCGACTCGTTCCGCATCCTCTCGCAACATCGCGAGCACAGCAAACTGGGTCGCTCTGTCCGGAAGGCAGCCGATAGCGAAGGCCATGTCAGGGCACAGCCGGACGGTGCAGTCGAAGTGCTTTTCGGAAAATTCCTTCGATTCTTCGTCTCGCACGAGCAGAACAAAATTCTTGTGACGCCCGATCGCCCGCTTCGACTGCTCGACGCGCTCAGGCGAACCGTAGTGGATCGACTGCGGGAACTGGATGATCTGCCGATCTGGGAAACGCTCCATGATCGCTTCGCGGAAATCCTGATGGGCAACCCAGATGTCGCCGAAATTGCCGCCACCGTGAATGAAAATCGGGCCGGTCGGAACGCGCCGATTCAATTCCTCAGCAGAGAAGTCTCTTATTCTCGAGACGTAGTCCGGACGTTTGCTGAAACGATGCTTGAGATAAGCCATTTCGCCTAACCAGATCGCCGAGTCGCCGCAATTTCGAATGTCGGGAAAGTCGAGGATCGCAAGTGGTTCATCGCTTGAGACATAGTCTCTCAGGCAATCGTGGATCATACCGTTGAGTTTTGCTATCAGCTCCGATCTGGATTGGCTGGTCATTCTGCCTCTCTTGTTGATGTTCGTTAACTATTAGGCTGACTTTGGGATGGCGATACGCCTGGCTTTTGACAGCGTTTTGACAACAATCCGCTGGACTTCGGTCTCAGGACCGTTCGGTCTCTTCATTGCGACCCAGAGGACCAAGCTCGATCCGACATAGATGATGCCTCCGGTAATAACCAGAATAGCAAGATGAAGGGCCAAAGCCGGTTTGTCGGTCGGGATGCTTAGGATTTGCGACAACCCCCAGACGCCGGCAGCCATCAAAGCGACACTAACAAGCGCGCGGAAATTGGCCGCGAGCTGCTGGAAAAAAGGTAGCCCGATCAAGCGTTTGATCAAAATCATGTTGACAACAGTGGAGATCAGTCCAGTCAGCACCCGAGCGTAGATCACGCCTGGAAGCCCGGCAAGCAAGAGACCGACAATGATAATGGGTACCCGAGTGATCAGCATCTGAGAATCGCGGATAAACAGCAATTTAGTCTGGCCCTTTGCCATTCCTAGTGCCTGAACAAGCGAACCAAGAGTCTGCAAGGCGAAGACTGAAGCTAGCGACTGCACAATGAAAATCGCGGGAACCCATTTCTCTCCTAGGGCTAGCCTCATCAGAGGGTCGGCCACCACCGCCATGCCAATTCCCGCCGGTAGCGCCACTGCAGCCAAAAGCGCCTGCGCGCGTTGGTAGGCTGCGGTAAGGCGAACGGGATCATGGCGCACTCTAGAAAAGCCGGGATAAATTGTTTGGTTCAGCGGCGCGGTAGCTTCACGGGTTGGGAGTGTCGAAAGCGTATTGCCAACGGTATAGTGACCGAGTTCCGTGGCACCCAGCCACTTGCCAATCAGCAGATATTCGACGCGCCAGTTTAATGTGTTGACGATCTGTCCTGCCGTCAGCCAGAGCGAGAAGGAAAACAATTCTCGCGCATGCCGAAAGGTTATTCGTGGCCAGAACGGCAAGACGGTATAGGATACGATGATGTTGGTCACCTGGTAGGCGAGCGTACCGATAACAAGAGCCCAGTAACTCTGATAGACGGCGGCAATTGCTACGGTTACGATGAACCCAACCAGCTTTTGCGAGACGTTGAGCACGAATTCTTGCCAAAATATGAGATCGCGCTGGAGCATGACGCGACGCGGGTTTGCCAGACCACTCATGAACAGGCTGAAGCTCAGAGCAAACATGACACCGACCAGCCGAGGTTCGCTGTAAAACTCGGCGATTGGATAGGCACCTGCAGCAAACACCAGACCGAGTAAGGCACTTCGGGTCACGCTCAATGTCCAAACCGCACTGAAATGAACCTCGCTGGGCGATTCGTGTCGGATTAGGGCCTGGCCAAGAGAAAGATCTGTAACAGAACTCAAGATAACTTGAATTGTCGTTGCGATCGCGACGAGACCAAAATCTGAAGGCGCCAGATACCATGCTAAGACAAAGGTGCTCAGCGCCGAAAGTCCGTTAACGATGGCGCGCGAAAAGCTAAGCCATACGCTGCCCTTTATAAGCCTGTCAGTGACACTCTTCATAGTCAATCGGCTCCGCATATCGGTGAGTGTGACCATTCGAGCGGGAAGCATGCCCAGTCAATCTTGCGATGCTCGCAACAGGAGCGGCAGATCGTAAGGGTGATTGAAATGATCATGCTTAGTCTCGTTTCGAATCGAGCTTGTGGGTGAGGGCACTTGTCTCACATGTCAAAGGCGCCCCTCGCGTAATCGTTGCGAAAAAGTTGAAGCTTTTCGAAGGCCTGCTCGGCCCTTTGCATGCAGATTGCATCGCTGCTTAAAACAGGCTGCAGCTTTGCAATTCTCTTCAGCTGTTTGATGGCGCTGGTTCTTACAAATGGGTCGACAATCCATCCAGCACGACGCGTCACCCGACGGGCGAGGTGGTTGGGAGATATTTTGGTTAATTTTACCCATTCCATCGTGGTGGAGGGGCCAATCTTATCCGGCTCGTATACGACATTCATGGAACGGCACCAGTCCATCCACTTGAAACGGTGCGCAGGTCCGGTTGGAACAACCGGTATCCACGGAACCCGCAACGTATCCGCGACGATTGCGCCATGCATTGCTTCAGTAACCAGAACCTCGGTTGCTCGCAACTCCTCAAGTATGTGATCGACGTCGGCAGTGGGATCGATGATGTTGATGCCAGCCCCGTCAGCAATCTCCTTCCAGGACCCATAAAGCACCGACTCCCAGTGAGGCATGAATGAGACAGGATGCTTTTTCGGGCGGGGTTCTAGTAGCTCGGATCTCGCCCGCAGTAATATGGCGGCATCGGTTATCGCCAGTTTAGGATCGATACCCAATACTTCCGCCGTCTGCGGTCCACGCACGAAATAGAAGCTCCAGGTCTTGTCGACTGTCGGTTTGGGCGCATAACCACCATAGCCCGAACCCAGAACTATTTTATGAGAGGCTGTTGGGAAGGTATCCTGAATGATCGAGCCGATAGGCAGAACAACCGTTGATTGATCTTCATCGAATTTTACTTCTGACATGATCCGCGGCCAAAGCCACGCGTTCAACTCATCTCCAAAATTCGAAACCGACGCTTTGAAATAATACAAGAACATTTGCGGTTATCCTCTATTCAATCGCCAAGCCAAGCTCATTCTGACCATGAAAATTAACGAGGACGGTCGCTTGATGACGTATGACAGAAATCCAATCTTATCTCCTTGCCTCCGAAGCGTTCGAAGCTGCCTCCAATGGAAATATTCCAGCATTCCTCGGCGGCCCGCCTTAAGGTGTTTCCGATCTTCAGTTGTTAACCTTCGATCTGTAGACAGTACTTCACCGCATATCGAAGCGAGTGTTGTAAAAATATGTTCGCCAGCATTGCTTATAGATTCTGCTCTCTTTCTGTAGACGTAGAGGCAGTCGCCAAGAATATAATATTTTGCGTCGCTTAGAATGCAGCTCATATAGAACAGCATATCTTCCCCTATGCGATAGCGCTCATCATAGCAGATGGAATGTTCTTTGATAAACTTTGCGCGAAACAGGGGTTTCAAAATGCCCATTCCGTATTTCTGCGGCCCGGTCCAAACATTTCGAAAGAAGAACGAACGATCGACCCTAAGGATTGCGCCAGACGCGACTTGAGGAAATGCCGCAGCAATATGCTTATCATCACCAAAATGCCGAACACTAAGATTGTCGGTGACGACATCAGCATTTTGCGTCTCCGCAAAAGAGACGAGACGCTCTAGCCTATCAGGAAGGAAGAGATCGTCAGCATCAAGTAAGGTGACCCAAGTTCCCGTCAATTTTGTCCAGGCGACGTTGCGCGCTGCAGCAGGGCCGGCGTTCGTCTTCAGAAAGATGGGCACCACTCGACTGTCTTCGTTCGCTTTTGAAGAGATGATGCTACGCGAGCCATCCGTTGAAGCGTCGTCAACGACAATCACTTCCAGATCGGCAATGGTTTGCTTCAAAACGGAGTCGATCGCCTCCCCTATGAAATCCTCTGCGTTGAAACATGGGATGATAACCGATACTTTAGTCATTCTTGCCCCGTCGACTCTTGTCGCTGCAGTGCTGTGAAGGCTTTCTTGTGCCGCTGATCACGACGCCGATCGCGTTACGGGTGAAGCTTCCTCCGAAGCGCCGGCGAGATTGCGCAGCGTTTCCGGTGTGTAGCCGCTGGCCTCTTTCATCCGTCCGTAGCGCGCTATAATTTCAATGTCGCTGCGGATTATCTTTGCCGGGTTGCCGGCCACGAGCGAGCGCGGCGGCACGCTCTTGGTCACCACCGAGCCGGAGCCGATGACGCATTCATCGCCGATCTCGACGCCGGGCAGGATGATGCTGCGGGCGCCGATGAAGCAGCGTTTGCCGATCCTCGTATGAAGATAGAGCCCGCGCGTGAGGTCGTGGGTCAGGATGGCGGCTTCGAAGGCGACATAGGTTTCGGCGCCGATATGCAATCCCTTCGGATTGGTCTTGTCGAAGCGCACGCTGAGCGAAAAGCTGGCGGTCGGATCGATGTCCATGCCCCAGAATTTCGTATAATAGAGCCACTTGGCCTTAACGATCCCGTTCCGCAGCGGCCGAAATACGTTCAGTCCCCACTTCGGCTTCTTTCCTGTCTGCACCATCAAGTCTGACCCCGGCTGGCAAATTCGTCTAGAACGGAACTGTAATAGTCCTCTAGCATCCCCGTTTGACGACGTATGTCGAAGCGCTCGGCCACCAGAAGCGGTGCCCGCGCACTGAAGGCTGTCCACAGGGCCTGGTCGTTGAGCAGCCTTCCGACCGCTTCCGCCATGCCCGCGACATCCCGCTCCTCCACGAGATAACCAGTTTTCCCCTCTTCGATCGCTTCGCCCACACCTCCCGAGCGAAATGCGACAACCGGAGTACCGACGGCTTCGGCTTCCAGATTGGCGAGGCCGAATGCTTCTGCATGACCGTTATCGAGGGTCACACTGCCATGAAGATAGAGTTCCGCACTGGCGAGCAGATCCCTTATCTCAGTCTGAGACAGATTTTCATGGATCGTGACGCTTGGCAAGGAACGACGCGCCAAGGCTTCGATTTCCTCCTTCAATGGTCCTTGTCCGACCATGACGAATTCAACCGGGGTGCCGGCGGCCGCCACGCGTGAAAGCGCGTCGATCATGAAGCGGTGGCCCTTATAGTCGACGAAACGGGCAATGGAAACCACCAGTCCCTTTTTTCGTGGACGCGGCTCCATTTTGAAGAGATCGAGATCGATGCCGATGTGGTGGCGATAGACACGGTCGGGGCGGAATCCAAGCGCCAGCAGCCGGTCGCGGATGAAATCGGAAACGGCAATGTTCCAGCTGTTCCAGCCGGCCATCTCCCGGCGTCCCTTGGCGAAGAAGCGCACCTGGTTGAAGCCGCCCGGCTTCTTCGGATCGCCGCCATAGGTGGCGTCGAAGCCGTGGAAGGTCGTGACCAGCGGCTTGCCGGCGGCTTTCGCGAGGGGGCCGATGACATAGCCGTTCTTGCCGAAATGGGCGTGGACGAGATCCGCCTTGCCGATCGCCGGAAAAAGAAAAGGCAGGCCGATCTGCGGGATTTTCAGAAGCAGCTCGCCGGCCCGCGCCACGGGCGAGCGACGGATGTCATGAACCGGAACAGTGGATTTTTTGGTGTGGGCGGAAGAGATGCGCGAACCGGCAAGAATTTCAGCTTCGAACGAACGAAATGCTACCGCCTGGTTGAGAACAAATGCCTGGCTGGCAGGCAAAAATTTTTCCACGTAAATAACGGCTTTTCTCATGAATCTATTCGCGTCTCCGCTGTCTTGGCGATCACATTGCCTCTATTGCCCGCTTGATGCCATCAACCGAACTTCTCGGATCGTTGTTTTCGTCGTAAAGATTAACGCGCTTCGCGCATGCCGCGCCGGGATTGGTGTCCTTCTCGTCAAGCTCGCCATATTTCTCCGACATGCCCCAAACGGTGGCACCTTTCAAGTCACCACGCTCGGCAGCGACGGTGATGACGTTGCCGAAGATCTCGGCATAGGAGGCCGGCGTGAAGCCTTTGTCGCGCTGGAGGAAGTGGCAGGAGGCATCGAGTTCGGTGATGAAAACGCCGACGCCCATATCCTTCAGCGCCGCGCAGAAGCGGCCCATTCCCTCCGGATCGATCCTATCGAGACCGGGGCGGAAATGCGATTGCAGGCCGACGGCGCCGATCGGCGTTTTCCTGGCGACGAGATCCTCGACGATTTTCAGGATGCGCGTGCGCTTCTGCTCGAACACGTCGGATTTTTTCTCCAGATGCGTTTCGTTGAGAACGAGCATCGCGCCGGGATTGGCCTCGTGCGCCATGTCGAAACTCATGCGGATATAGTCGTCGCCAAGAAGGCGTCGGAAAACACAATCCCGCAGATCCGGCGCATCATACTCCAACGGCTCGTTCACCACGTCCCAAGCATCGATCGACCTCTTATAGCGAGTGACAACCTGTTTTATATGACGGTTCATTGCCGTCCGAATGGTCTGCGCATCCGTGATGGCGGACACCCAATCCGGGACGCGATACCAGATTAGCGTGTGGCCATAAACCTTCATATTATTTTTGCGTGCAAACGCGACGATCCGGTCGGCGGGGCCGAAGGAAAAGACGCCGGGCCTCTTTTCCGTCGCGTTCCACTTCAACTCGTTTCGCGGCGTGATCGAATTGACGCTGTCGATGTAGAGCTGCGAAGCGACGGGGTCGTTGATATCCCCGGCGTCGATGGCCGAGCCGAATCGGAACGATTTCCTGTCGGCAAGGGCGCGCAGCCCGGCAGACGGCGCCACTTGCGCCAGCGCGTCACCGGCGCGGACATATAACAGGGCGAGCGGAACGGAGGCGAGGAAACGTCTTCTATTCATTCTTTCTCTCACTGTTCGCTGGTTTCACGTCTGCGGTGGCGCTCGAGGCCCGGTTCGGCGGCGCCGATCCTTCCACGGTTCGCGCTCAAATCAATAGGGTAATACCACTTCGAATATACTTCCGCTGTGGGGCGGCTCTGGCAGTATTCTCTAGACTTTTCAGCATGCTCCAAGATATAAGCCGCTGTGGAGGACGCTCTTGATGGAAGATTGGGTTAGCTATCTGACGAGCTGTTTTCATATGGCATTTCAAAATGCCGCTTTTTTTATGGCGACTGCCCGAAACGACCTATCCCATCTCGATGATCGCCTGTTCTCAGCCCTCGTTTTCGGCGTCATCGGCATCATTCTCGCCCTGCTTATAGCGCTCGTCAGCGCCTCTTCGCGACTGCGGCAATCGGCGGTCGTCATTCAGTCGCTGAACGACGACCTTGCGCAGGTCACGCAGGACCTCAATGTCGAACGCGTCTGGCGCCTGACGGGCGGCGACAGCACGGAACGGCCGGATCCCGACAGTTTGACGGAGCTTTATAAGCTCCTCTCCCGGCATCACAAAGATGCAAGCCGCATGGCCTGACGGCTCCTGACCCGGCTGCGGCTCCAGTTCCTGGTTTTCGCATATCGTGGTGATATGCGCTAACGCGGCTGTTGCGGGTCTTCCGTCTGTGCGGCCGGATCGGGAGGCTCGGCTGCCGCTTCCGACTGCGCGTCGCCGGTCTTGCCCGAAGGGTCCGGC
This sequence comes from Rhizobium sp. R634, assembly GCF_002211305.1. Classification (GTDB taxonomy): domain Bacteria; phylum Pseudomonadota; class Alphaproteobacteria; order Rhizobiales; family Rhizobiaceae; genus Rhizobium. The sequence goes on from NZ_LOKW01000005.1 coordinate 202,791, forward strand.
GAGAGGAGCCATCTTCTCTCGGAGAAATAATTCCTCGTTCTTTTCTGGGGAGGCGAGGTCGGATCGAGCGAAAGGGTGAAATTATACCGCCCCTCGTTGAGCACCTCGCGGCTGAAGTTGATGTTGGCCCCGAAGCCGTCTTCCTTGACGTCCCGCAAATTCTGGATCGCGTTCAGCGTTTCGTGGAAATCGAGCCATTGCGGCTGACGCAGCATGGTTTCGAAAATCCGCAGAATGCCGGGATCGAGCTGGCCGTGCTGATCGGTCTGAGGATTGATGATCTTCACGCGCATATTGTTGATCGTGCCGGCGGCGTCGCCGCGGACGATGACGAAGATGGAGCTCGGAAGCTGATCCTTCTCCCGCTTGCCGCTGTGCTCGAAGAAGCATTCATACGTATCGGCGTTGAAGCTTGCCGCCGCCCACTCGCTGGTCTCAATGCCGGCATCGCGCAGCGCCGCGCACATGGCCGGGCCGGATATCCGCCATGTGCGCAGAAAAGCCGATGCGGTCTGCGCCATGGGCGTTTCGATGACGTGCAAAGGCAGCTTGAACGTGGCCGGCGGCGCCGCCCGGGGGAGGGCCTTGGGTGGAGGCGGCTTCACCTCCTGAGGGAAGAGATCGTAGCCGAAGTAACGGCCGGCCTCCCTCAAGTGTTTCATGTCGTTGGAAAGAAGCACCGTTCCCATGATCAGCGAGAGGGAAATCGCCAGCAACAACCAGAAAACCACGGGAAGCCGCGGTTTTTTCACCGGTTGTTTCGCATATGCGGGCGAGGTATCGGGCAAGCTTGTCTTCTCCGAAACGCGAGAAGGGTTTCGATCGGGCTGTCTAAATCCAGCAGTATACAGGCATCCGTTAAATATCTTTGGCTTCATGTCGGCAATTGGGCATCTTTTCCATTCGCCGCCGGCTCGGGCGCGCTACAGATTTCCTGAAGGACGCTTCGGCACCCTTTCAACCGAGAATCTCCAATGCCGCTATCAACAATTGCAACGACGGATAGAGGATAATCGCGCTTCCTAACGACAGCCAGCCGGCCGACAAGACGGTTTGAATTGGTATCCTAGTAGATGGTTTTTGAATATTATTGAAAATCCGGCTGACCGCTTAAGCTTATCTGCGTCGGAGCGATAGCTTATCCAGTTGATTTTTTGTAATTTATTTTCACAAATACCCAATTCTCGCGCAAAAGGTTTTGTTTGTCCGCGATAAAACTATAGATTTATTTCGGCTATCCTTTCCGCTTTTTCGGATTTATCGGTTTTCATCAAATTTTCGACGTATTTTTCGATAGGGTCCGGTGCAATCGCAGAGCAGAAAGGAGACGCACATGTCTGTAGAGCTAGACGCGACCACCTACGTACACGCCAAACCGACGACCGCGCACTCCTACATTCTGCCGACGGTCTTCGATGTGCTGGAAAACCATTTCGACGGGAGTCTGGAAAACGACGTCTTCGATTTGGGATGTGGAACCGGCGGGGCGGCGGCGGCTCTCGCGCAAAAGGGATATGATGTCGTCGGCGTCGATCCGTCCAATGACGGCATCACCAAGGCCAACATCCACTATCCTGATCTGCCGCTGAATGTCGGCTCGGCCTATGACGACCTTTCCAGGGAATACGGCAAATTCAATGCCGTTATCAGTCTTGAGGTCGTCGAGCATGTCTACGACCCGAAGTCATTCACCTCGACGATGTACGATCTCGTCAAGCCGGGCGGTATTGCCGTGATGTCGACGCCCTATCACGGCTATCTGAAGAACCTCGCTTTGGCAGCGGTGGGGAAGATGGACGATCACTTCATGCCGCTGAAGGATCATGGACATATCAAGTTCTGGTCGAAAAGTACGTTGAGCACGCTGCTGGCGGACAGCGGCTTCGACAATATTCGTTTCGAGTATGTCGGCAGGATCCCAGCTTTCGCCAAGTCAATGATCGCCGTCGCCCAGAAGCCTGCTTAGAGCGGGCGGCTGGCCGCAGGCGGCCTGTCCGCCCTGCCGACTGCTCCGGGTCGGGCTCAAATCGTCTCAGGGCCCCAATAATCCACAGGTTGTTTTTACTGTATTGGCCGGTGAAAAAATTCCTTACCAAAATATTTACTTTTAGTTGCATTCTTGGTTAAACTCTCCATTATACAGCAGGGCGTGCTGATCAAGCGGGAGAGTTGTTCACATGAAGGCTAAATCGCCGAATTCAATCGACGTCTATGTTGGTAACCGCGTGCGCGTTCGGCGAAAGACGCTCGGAATGACCCAGCACGGCCTGGCCGAGCTTCTGGGTATTACCTTTCAGCAGATCCAGAAATATGAAAAGGGGACGAACCGGATAGGGGCCAGCCGGCTCCAGCGCATATCCGAGATCCTTCGCGTGCCCATCGGCTTCTTCTTCGAGAATAGCGGCGCCGGGCCGATCGAAGGCGAAACGAGCGAGTTGAACAAGTTCCTGTCGTCGAAGGAGGGCCTGGCCCTCAACAGGGCGTTCATCGCGATCGAGGATCCGAATATCCGGCAAAAGCTCGTGGCATTGGCCAAAAGCCTGGCGGTCGCGGGACTGTCCGACATCGATGCTGAATTACAGGATCCGGTTGTGAACGGCTGAGGATGGATCGTGTTTCACCTGCAGACATTTGGCGATCTGCGGTTGATCGAGACGAGTGGCGATCCGGTTCGCTATCCGATCAAGGGCCTGTTGATGATGGCCCTTCTCTATACCGGGCCGAGTCGTGAGCTCAGCCGGTATGAACTGGCTCAATTCCTGTGGAGCGACGTCGAGCCCGAGCAGACGCGGCTCAATTTGCGCAAACTGCTTTCGCGCATCCGCGAAATGGATGGCGCACGCGCCGAACTTCCCTTCGATTTCACCGCCACCAGCGTTCGTCTCGACGCCCAAGCGGTTTCCAGCGACCTCGATGTCTTCCACGCCGGCGGTGCGCCGCTGGAGCGGCTGAAGGCGATCGCCGAACTGACCCAGCGCGGCTTCATCGGAAATATCAAGCCGGCGACCAAGCCGATCGATGCCTGGATCAGGGCGCAGCGGGACGCCCAGGCGCTGCAATTGCGGCAGGCTTGGCTGGACGCGCTGCCCGAGGTGCACAATCCAGGGGATGCGCGCATCATTTCCAGCGCGGCTCTGCAGATCCTCGAACGCGACCCGAATGACGAGCAGGTAAGGGCATTGCTGCATCGGCTGTCCGGTGGATCCTCATTGAGCGAGCGATTGGGCGATCGCCCCGCAAGAGTGGAGGTGAAGCGTTCGGAGGCTGGCGGCGAGGGGCCTGGCGACACGAAGCGCATATTACCTGCACCGCTGATCCTGCCTCGCCTGGTGCTGCTTCCCCCGACATCGAAACATGCGGATGCCGGGCTTGCTCTTGCGAATGCGCTCATCGAAGACGTCACGATCGAACTCTGCGCGGTGAGGAACATTTCCATCGTCGCGCCGCATACGGCAGGGCAGATCCGCCGCGACTCCGAGAAAGCGGCCATCGTCGCCCGGCACTCGATCGCCTATCTGCTCGATACGCGCTTCTCCGAGGAGGGATTGTTCGCGCAGCTGATTTATTTCCCCACGGACGAGATCATCTGGGCCAATCGCTATGCGATGACGCCCGATATATTGCCGCGCCAGCGGCGGCTGATCGCCCAGCAGCTGACTTTGTCGGTGGCGAGCGAACTGGCCGAAAACGAGGAAGAGCGGCTGCGTTTCGAAGCCAACCCGCAGGCCTATCATTCCTATCTCGTCGGCTCGAGCCTGATGAGCAAGTTGACCTTGCCGCATATCCGGCGGGCAAGGAAGGCGTTCAAGCAATCGCTGGCGCACAAGCCGGATTTCTCGCCTTCCTTCACCGGGCTGGCGAGAACCTTCACCAGCGAATGGCTCGTGACGGCGCAGGGCGACAACGAATTGCTGCATCTGGCCGAGCAGCACGCGCTGCGCGCCATCGAGCGGGATCCTTCCTCGGCGGCGGGCCATCGCGAACTCGGCGTCACCAAACTTTATCTCGGCGATGTCGATGCCAGTGTCGCGGCGCTTGATCTCGCGGAAGAGCTCAGCCCGCATTTTGCTGATGTCATCTACAGTCATGCCGACACGCTCGTGCACGCGTCGCGCCCCGGCGATGCGCTCGCCAAGATTACAAAGGCGATTTCGCTCAATCCGCTCGCGCCCGACGCCTATCTCTGGTGTGCCGCAGGAGCGAGCTTCTTCCTGGAGCAGTACGAGGAGGCAGTCGCCTATGTCGAGGCGATGAAGGACAAAGCGCCGGCCCATCGCATCGCGGCGGCCAGTTGCGCAATGATCGGCGATCGAAAACGGGCGCTTTTCCATCGGCAGCGCGCCGAGAGCATCAACCCGGTGTTCGACGTAGAGAAGTGGCTCGCCATCGTTCCCTTCAAGGAACATTGGCAAAAAGAGCTTTATCGCGAGGGCCTGTTGAGGGCTGGTTTTTAACATTTAGGGGCATTACATGGCAAAGGCAGTCATTATTGGAATACCGGGCGAAGCAGGTCTCTGGCTCGCCGATCTCGATGCGGGCACGGTCAAGCCACTCAATCCGACAGGAGACCTGGCGACCGCGAGCGGCCTGCGCAAATCGGGCGGCACTTTCGTCAATAACGTCGATCTCGCTGTCGCCGTTTCGTCGGTGCAGGTTGCCCTTTCCGGTCACGTCGACGGCTGAGCAAGCTCTCTGACACAGCTGATGCCGAGCCTATATTCCGACAGGATCATCTCGCCGCGGGAAACCCTTTCCCGCGTCGAGCCTTTGTTGACGCGGTTCGGCATTACCCGGGTCGCCAGGCATACCGGACTGGACGATATCGGAATCCCCGTCTGGTGCGCCTATGCCCCGAACTCCCGATCGATCGTGATCGCCCAGGGAAAGGGCCTGACCGACCTCGACGCCAAGGTGTCCGCCGTCATGGAAGCCCTCGAACGGGCGGTTGCCGGTGAACCCTCCGTCAAGCTCGTCCATGGTTCTGCTTCCAGTCTGCAGGCGAGGGGCTGCATGGTCGACAGGCTGGATTGCCTGACTGCAGTCCATAAGCGGGATCTCGGGCCGGACGAGGAGAGCGAATGGGTCGCCGGCGTCAATATTCTCACAGGCGACACCATCCACATTCCCTTCGAGGCGGTGGTGCTCGACCGCACGCGCGAGGCCCGATACTGGATGTCGTCGGATGGGCTGGCATCGGGAAACACGGTCGAGGAAGCGGTCTTCCACGGCGCGCTGGAACGGATTGAGCGCGACGCCCATATGCTGTGGCAGGTTGGCAGGGAGGCGGAACGTTATTCTCGCTGCGTCGATCCCCGCGGCTTTGGGGATAGCGCGCTTACCGGGCTGATCGACAGGATCGAGGCATCGGGCCTGGCGCTCAGGCTCTTCGACATTACCAGCGACATTGCGATCCCCTGTTTCACCGCCATGCTTGGCCCGGGCGACGTGCTGGGCCACAGGGACATTCGCCTGGTCGAGGTGACGGGCGGGGCGGGAGCGCATCCGTCTCCTGTGCGGGCGGCCATTCGGGCGGTGACGGAGGCGGTGCAGTCGCGGCTCACCTATATCAGCGGCGCCCGGGACGATATTTCTGAGGCAACTTTCTCGGGATTTTTACCGCCGTTCATGCGGCGGGCTTTCGATGCCGTCGCCGCCCCGCCCGCTGCCGCCATCGGCCGTGACGGCACGACGGGACTTGGGCAACAGGATGTGCCGCTCCTGCTGCAGCACGTGCTCGATAGCCTGCGCAGCAGGGGGATTGCTTCGGTCGTCGTCGTGCGCCTCAGCGACGAGACGCTTCCCTTCAGCGTCGTCAAAACCGTCATCCCCGAGCTCGAAAATCCGGAAGGTGAGCGTGCCCGGCGATTTGGAACGAGGGCGCTTGCGAAAGCGATAGGGTTTTGAAGATCATTTTTGCAGGCCCCAGTCTTCCCGACGCGGCTTCGCTTGCCGGCGAGGGGATACGCGTGCTGCCGCCCGCCACGCAGGGCGACGTGCTGGCCGCGGTGGCAAAGGGCGCCAATGTTATCGGCCTGATCGACGGCGGCTTCGAATATGCGGCGCCGGTCTGGCATAAGGAAATTCTCCATGCCCTGTGGCTCGGGGTGGCGGTGCTGGGCGCGGCAAGCATGGGTGCGCTGCGGGCTGCGGAATGCCATCCGTTCGGCATGATCGGGATCGGTCGCATTTTCGAAGACTACCGCACCGGCCGGCTCGTCGACGATGCCGCCGTCGCGCTGACGCATGCTCCGAGCGCGCTCGGCAGCAAGCCGCTGACGGTGCCGCTGGTCAATGTCATGGCAACGCTCGATGCGATGGAGCGTGACAGGCTGCTGACACACGGGCAGCGCGAGGCGCTCGAAAAAGCCGCAGATGCGATTTTCTTCAAGAAGAGGACATGGCGGGCCGTGGTCGAGCGATGCGCTGAGCTGGCCGAGGCGGATCGCCCGCGGCTGCTGGCGGCGCTCATCGCCCATTCCGTCGATCAAAAGCGTATCGATGCCCTGGAATTGCTGAAAGCCGTGCAGGAGGCCGAGGATGCTCGTTCGAGTGCCGTTCCGCCCTGGAAGCTCCACGAAACCTCGTTCCGGATTCGACCTGTGCTGTGAGCCGAATGTGACGAACGTCACCGAGGGTTGTGTCACGCTTTTTTCACGGGCTGGAACGCCTCTGTCCGCGTATTGTGCCTTGAATTCGTGGGAGAATAGGGCATGGGCGTGACATCGGTTGCCAGGATAAACACAGACCAAGGGGCGGAAGACGGTCTGGACGAACTCGTCGCACTTGCGCGGATGATCGCCTATGCGCGGCAGGTCGCCCAGGACGTCAAACTGCAATTTGCGACGCATTGCCTCGATCTCGCACTCGAGGCCGTGAAGCAGGAAGTGGGAGAGGGCCTGACCAGGGATCTCGCCGAATTGAGTTCTCCGGTTCCGCAGGTGAGCGTGCGAAGTCACTGAAGCATGTCGCGCAAAAGGGTGGTTTTGCGCGACATGCGAAAAAGGACCTAAAGCGGAAGAAGCGAATCTGAAAGATCGCGACCTGCTTTAGAAAGCCTACGCCCGGCCGGGCGCCGCTGTATCAGACAGGATAGCCCCGAAGATCGCGAGATGTTCGGGGCTTTGGCGTGCGCAACCGAGCCGATTGAAGTGAAGTCTAGGTGGGGAGGGCCCGCCGATAGCGGGAGCGTTGGGTGAGTGTAGCTCTGCCGCCATCCTGGGATGGCTTCAAGCAGTTCTAGGCGGTCTTCTCAGCTTGGCTTCCACCGGAGAAGCGGTTGCGAAATCGCGATCCGCGCGTCCTATGGACGAGTGGGCTGCCTTGCCGCCGGTTCGGGACCTCAATGGGTCAAGTTGCGCTTCTGAGCGAGAAGCAAAATGTAATCGTCGGCGATATCTGCGATGGCCATTGCGACTTCCGCCGGATCGCATCCGTCGACCTTGGTATTTGCAATGAACTGATAAACCGCCTTTTCGATCTGCTTGCGGCAGATCATCACGCGCTCATCGTAACCAAATTCCGGAATCTGCGATGCTAAATCACTCATCTGGTCGGCTCCCTCACTACTTACAGTGACCATGACACAAATTATAAGTTGAGCAAGCAAATGCTTTATGAAGAATTGATTCGGCTGTCGAGTGCGACCATTTCGACACAGGTCGGAGCGGGCGGAATCGCAGCGGGCCAGGGTTATCTGGACGTATCGGACAGCTTGGCAGGCGCGGCCGTCAAAGAGAGCAGGTCGTATCGGCAGCTCAGGTTGAAGCCCGATGGAGGGATACTCCCAGACCCACGAGGCGCCCGGCGGAATTCCTGGGACGATCGGCTTAACTGGCTGATTTAGCTTTATAAACAAGCGTGCCGTCGTATAAAGATGCTGCCATCCATGAACAAGTTTCGGCGCAAGCGCACTCGGGAGCGACTCGAAAAATCCATGGTCGTCGATGACGCCGACAGCCTGTCGGCTGCCGGCGACCGGATATGGAGAGCGCTTTTGATGGCGATTTTTCGTTCTTTGCATCCGGAGAATACGGCCATTTCGGCGGCAAGGTGCATGGGTAAATTTTGTGCAGAGGAGTGAAAATTTTATCAAAAGATAAAATAAATGATTTCATACGGAAGTTGTATTTATATATCAATTACAAGATGATTAAACTTCAGGCAATGGTGATCATTGGATGTATTTCTTCCAGGAATTACACAGATTATTGTCGTCGTTTATCCTAAAATAATATCATTATCATGACGGTGACTAAGGTCGCAGCTTCGTTGTCAGGGATTGACTCGGAGATAGATTGTCATCCTGGTGGAAATATTATCGCGGGATGCTTTTGCTTTCGTTTGCGCCTCGCACTGGCGACAGCCCAGGCTATCCGCCAGAACTCGCCCCAGCACCGAGTGCATCCCGCTGGAATAGGTGCCATGAAAAGTTGAGGACCCGCCGGGGTGGTTGACGGGTCCTCATATGGGAATATTTGCACTTTGCATGGGTATTATTGCAGTAAATTTCGCCATTGTCATAGATCATTATTGGGAGAATTGTTATTTATTGTGCATAAGTGGATAATTTTGATCTTTTATGGCTGATCGTCGTCCTAATGTAGCCAGGCATCTCCATGATATTCATGGTCGTCCTTCTGTCGGATCTTGCGAATGGCTGATTGCTGATGCGCGCCGGTCGAATTCCAGGCGCCGAAGATCATTTTGCTGCGAGCGCGGTCAGTATGTCGTAGGCTGCGGAGACGCGATCTTCGTTGGGATAGTTCTTGTTGGCGAGAATGACGATGCCGAGGCGCTTTTCGGGGACGAAGGCAACATAGGCGCCGAAGCCGTTGGTCGAGCCTGTTTTGTTGATCCACACATCGTCGCGCGGTTTCCTTGCGGGTTTCAGTTCCGAGACCGGGATGGTCTTCAGCATCGCCGCCGAATTGCCCTCCAGCAGCGTTTTCAAGGCCGGGGGATAGGAATATTGCTCCCAGATCAGGTCCTGGGTCATCGCGCCGGTCTCGAAATAGCCGGTATGCGTATTGGTGATCGCCTGCTGAAGTTTTCCGTCGAGTTTGACCATGCCCATGTTCATGTCGACGAAGCGTATCATGTCGCCTGCCGTGGATTTGACGCCATAGGCTTCGGACGAAAGAACAGCCGGCGTCATGCGGGCCGGTTGGCCGGTGCGCTTGTAGCCTTGAGCATAATCCGCCATTCGCGATTTCGGAATGTCGATGAAGGTGTTTTCCAAGCCGAACGCGGGGAGTAATCGGTCCTGCATCAGGCTCGTGAAATCGCCGCCCATGCGTTTCGCGGTAATATATCCCAGCATGCCGATGCTCGGATTGGCGTAGCTTCTGTGGGTTCCGGCTTCATAGGAGGGCCGCCAGGCCTGGAGATAGGCCATCAGTTGTTTTTCGCTGCGAACCTCGTCCGGCACCTGCAGCGGAAATCCGCCCGCCGTGTGGGTGGCGAGATTCACCAGCGCGACGTCGCCGAACGGCTTTCCTTTCATCGCGGGGAGATATTTGTCCACCCTGTCCGAGAGAGAAAGCGCGCCAGTTGCCTCCGCATAGGCAGCCAGCGTCACCGTGAAGGTCTTGCTGATCGAACCGAGTTCGAACAGGGTGGATGGCGCAACCGGCTTGCCCGTGTGCTTCGACTCGACGCCGTAATTGAAGATGTGATCCTGCCCGTCGACTGACATGGCGACGGCCATGCCGGGAATGGCGTGTTTTTCCATGAGCGGCTTGATCGCCGCGTCCGCGATCGCCTTCACTTTCGTCTCGTCGGCGGCAAAGCCGCCTGTCGAAGCGCATGTCGAGATCAGAACGGCCGATAAAATTTTTACCCAATCACGCTTCATTTTCGTCATCCTCCAGATCAACGGGCGGTCCGTATCCGCGCGAAAGCGCATGTGGATGGCGTTTAACGAGGCTGTCTTGCGATCACAAACGATGATATCTCGCGGCAGCTGCAAGAAAATCTAGGGCTAAAGATGGTTCGGCCATTCCTCCCTTTGAACGGTCTGAGAGCCTTTGAGGCGTCGGCCAGACATCTGAGCTTCACCCGCGCCGCAATCGAGCTTTGCGTGACCCAGGCTGCCGTGAGCCAGCAGGTCAAGGGGCTGGAGAAGCGGCTGGGGGTATCGCTCTTCCAGCGTCTTCCTCGCGGTCTGAAAATCACGGCGGAGGGCGAAGCGCTGCTGCCGACGGTGACCGCCTCCTTCGACCAGATGGCGACGACGCTGGACAGGATCGAGGCGGGCCAAGTCCGGGAACTATTGTTTCTGGGTGCGGTGGGGACGTTCGCGGTCGGCTGGCTGCTGCCGCGGCTGTCGGATTTCCAGCGCCGCCATCCCTTCATCGACATCAGGATTTCGACCAACAACAACCGCGTCGACCCGGCCGCGGAAGGGCTCGACTTCACCATCCGCTTCGGCAGCGGATCCTGGCACGGCACCGAGGCGACGCGCCTGTTCGACGCGCCGCTCTCGCCTCTCTGCATTCCCAAGCTGGCGGAGGATCTGAAATCGCCCGCCGATCTTGCCGGCGCGGCGCTCCTTCGCAGCTATCGGACGGATGAGTGGAGCACGTGGTTCCACGCCGCAGGCGTCGCGCCGGCGGCGCAGGTGAATGCCGGCATCGTCTTCGATTCCTCGGTCGGCATGATGGAGGCGGCACTCCAGGGGCTGGGGATCGCGCTGGCGCCGCCCTCGATGTTTTCCCGGCAGCTTTCCTCGGGCGCGATCGTGCAGCCGTTCCCGACAGCCATATCGCTCGGAAGCTATTGGCTGACGCGCCTGCAATCGAGGCCGGTCACGGCGGCGATGCGCGCCTTTTCCGACTGGATCTTTTCGAACCTGTGACGTGTTTGAGCGCTCGCCCGCGCGAGCGCTCAAACCGCAGCTTACTTCTGAATGCAGGTGTCGACGGTATCCTTGGTGCATTCATCAAGACCGGTGAAGACAGGGTCTTCGACCGGCTTTCCGGCGATCAGGTCCATCATGACCGAAGGCGCCTTGTATCCCATTTCGAACGGCCGCTGGCCGACGAGAGCGGTTACCAGACCTTCCTTAGCGATTGCCACTTCGTCGCCGATCGTATCGGCGGCGCCGATGACGAACTCGTTCTTGCCGATCTTGTCAGCCATCGGCTTGAACAGGTCGCGGTAGGGTTGCGGGGCGCCGAACAGCGGCCAGCCGCCCATGATGCCGAAGGCATCGAGATCTGGGTTGGCGGCGAGGATGTCGGTCATCGCCTGCACGCCCTTGGCGCCGTCGTCATTGGTAAAGACCGGGCAGCCGGCAACCTCCGTCCAGCCGCCTTCGCCCTTCAGCTCGGCAAGCCCCTTCTGTCCGCTCAGCGTATCGCGCATGCCCTGTGCGCGGCGCAGGATGTTGTCGGCGCCGGGATTGCCTTCGATGGTGCAGATCTTGCCGCCGCTCGGCTTGGCCTTCTTGATGTATTCGCCGATCTTGGCGCCCATCAGGTAGTTGTCGGTGCCGAGATAGGTCTTGCGCAGAGCCGCATCCTCCGCCGCAAGATCGGCATCGAGCGTCATCACGGGAACGCTCGGATTGGCGGTCTTCAGCGTCTGGGCAATCAGCTTGGCGTTGGACGGCGAGATGGCGATGGCGGCCGTATCGGCCTTGCCAAGCATATCCTGGACGATCTGTGCCTCGCCTGCTTCATCGGAGGTCGATGCCGGGCCGGTGTAGAAGCACTCATATTCCGAAGACGCGTTTTCCTTGTTCCACTTCTGGCAGCCCTGGTTGATCGCCTCGAAGAACGGGTTGTCGAGGCCCTTGACGACGATGACCAACTGCTTCTTGGCGGCCATGGCCTCTCCGGCCGTGAGCGCCAGGACGGCTGCTGTAATCAGTAATGCCTTCCTCATAGCTTCCTCCCTTTGAAAGCGGGCACGATTGCCCGCCGTAATCAACCGGGATACCAGACGATGCGAGGCTCCTCCCCTGAACGCCGGTATTCCCAGGCTGAATCGATAAGCTTTTCGAGATCGTAGACAGGGCGCCAGTCCAGCAGGTATTTCGCCTTGCTGTTGTCCATCCAGTTCGAGTGGAACCCGCTTGCGATGTCGACAGAGCCGAGCCCGCGGGTGCGGGCGAGATAGGCGGCGACCTCACCGTAATCGACCGGCCGGTCCATCGCGATATTGAAGAGTTCGCCTCGCGCGCGCGGATTGTCGATCGCCGCCAGGATCGCCGAGACGAGATCGTCGACATGCACGAAATTTCGCTTCAGCGGCCGCCCGTCGGCATCGCGCAGCAGCGGCACCGTGCCGTCGCGCGCATAACGCTCGGCATCGGCCGGCGGGACGAGCGTCTTCCAGTCCGGCCCGCCGAAGACGTCGTCGCCGAACGAGAGCGTGAATTTGAAATCGTCCTTCTCCATGATCCAGGGCGCACGCAGACAGCAGGTGTTGATGCCGTACTGAATGGCGAACTGCTCGAGCATCACCTCTTCGAGAACCTTGGAGAGCGCATAGCAGCCGGGATAGGCGCGGTGCGGCGTCTTTTCTGTCACCGGCCCGTCATGGCGATAGAAGAAATGGCCGATGCCGGCGTCGCCGCCGATGAGAATGAACTGTTTTGCCGTGGGGCTGGTGCGGAAGGCTTCGAGCAGCCAGAACAGCCCCTTGACCGTGACGTCCATGACGTCGGCGGGCGTTTCCTTGCAGGTGGCGAGATGCAGGACATGGGTGACGCCGTCCATCGCCGCTGCCACGGCATCGCCGTCGGCGATCGAACCCCTGACCACCTCGATGCGGTCGGTTTCTTCGAGCGCGCGATTGTGACAAAGCGCGCGAATGCGTGCATTGGAAAATCTCGGCTCGTCAAGCAGCCCAGTTATGAAGCGCCGCCCGACCTTGCCCGTAGCCCCGGTGACAAGGATCAGCATACCTCTCTCCCAGTAACAGCTAATATCCGCCCGTTTCCGGCGTCAATCTGTATTTATCGTACAAAATAGATTTTTGTGATGAGGAGCCGTTTTAGCGGACATTTGATTGACGATTCCTAGTGCTTTTTGCATTAATGAACATAATCGCTTTTCCGGGAGGAGATCGGCCGAGCGAGATCGCAGGCGTCTAACTGGCGGCCGGATATCGGCAGCCGGCGGCGAAGGCAGGCTTGCAGGTTCCGGGGAGGGTAGTCGGCTGGTCGCAGTTCTCGAACTCACCAATATCTCGAAACATTTCGGCGCCATCCAGGCGGTGAATGACGTGTCGTTCTCGCTCGAAGCCGGCCAGGTCGTCGGCCTCATGGGCGATAACGGCGCGGGCAAAAGCACGCTGGTCAAGATGATTGCCGGCAACTTCCGGCCGAGCGAGGGCACGATGCGCCTCGATGGCCGGGAAATCGTCATGCACCGCCCTGTCGAGGCCCGTCAGCACGGCATCGAGATCGTCCATCAGGATCTGGCGCTCTGCAACAACCTGACGGCGGCCGCCAACGTCTTCCTTGGGCGCGAGCTGAGGCGCGGCATCGGCCCCCTGAAAATCCTGGACTACAAGACGATGTACCGGCGCGCCGGTGAGATTTTCAAGGAACTGAAATCGGAAACGCGCCCGCGCGACCTCGTCAAGCAGATGTCGGGCGGTCAGCGCCAGGCGGTGGCGATCGCTCGCACCATGCTGTCGGAAGCCAAGATCGTGCTCATGGACGAGCCGACGGCGGCCATTTCGGTCCGCCAGGTGGCGGAGGTGCTCAACCTGATCCGCGAGCTGCGCGACCGAGGCATCGCGGTCGTCCTGATCAGCCACCGCATGCCCGACGTTTTCACCGTCGCCGACCGGGTGATCGTCATGCGCCGCGGCAGGAAGGTGGCCGACAAATCAATTGCGGCGAGTTCGCCGGAGGAAGTCACGGGTCTTATCACAGGCGCCATCGAACAGGTTTGATCGGTTCGGCGCTATCGGGAGAAAAGAAGTCGAGATGGCCACCACCCTTGAGCAGACCATTGCGCAGAGAGAGCGAAGCCGGCTTTCGGAATTCGTCGGCAGCCAGACCTTCTGGGTGCTGATCGCCGTCGTCCTCGCCTGCATCTTCCTGTCCTTCGCCACGGATTCCTTCGCCACGGCGAAGAACCTCTACAACATCACCCGCAACGTCACCTTCGTCGCCATCATCGCGCTCGGCATGACGCTCGTCATCATCACCGGCGGCATCGATCTCTCGGTCGGCTCGGTGCTCTGCCTCTGCAGCATGGTGCTGGCGGTCACCATGAACGCCGGCTACAGCATCGAGATCGGCATAGCGGCGGCGATCGGCACGGCGCTTGTGGTCGGCGCCTTCAACGGCGTGATGATCGCCTATCTCGACTTCCCGCCCTTCGTGGTGACGCTCGGCATGCTGTCGATTGCGCGCAGCCTGGCGATGGTCGCCTCCAACAATACGGTCGTCTTCCAGTTCGGTCCCGATCATGACCAGTTGCTGGCGCTCGGCGGCGGCGCCTGGTTTCTCGGCATCGCCAATCCTGTGCTCTACATGGTGATCCTGGCGCTGCTCACCGGCTTCGTGCTGCGCTGGACGCGCTTCGGCCGCTATGTCTTCGCGATCGGCGGCAACGAGCACGCAGCAACGCTCACCGGCGTTCCCGTGCGCAGCATCAAGGTCGCCGTCTACATGATCTCGGCGCTCTCGGCCGGCATTGCCGGCATCGTCCAGACCGGCTGGCTCGGCGCCGTCACCACCAATATCGGCGCCGGCATGGAGCTCCAGGTCATCGCCGCCGCGGTCATCGGCGGCGCCAATTTGGCCGGCGGTGTGGGCACCGCTTTTGGCGCACTGGTGGGAGCTGCGCTGATCGAGGTGATCCGCAACAGTCTCGGCCTGCTCGGCATCAATGCGTTCTGGCAGGGGACGTTTATCGGCGGGGCGATCGTGCTGGCGGTGCTGTTCGACCGAATCCGCAATTTGCGGCAGAGCGAGTGAGGCGCTTCGGCGTCGACCTCTGCATGCCTTCGCGACCGGGACCGTCCATATTTCGGAAGAGTTTATTCGTCGGCAGCAGGAAACAGGAGTAGAATAACCGCGGCCGCAGGAGTGTTCCCGTTGACCGAAGGATCCGCTAAGCGTGGCTTTCGTCACCTCGCTGGAGAGGATGACCATGGGAGACGATCATGCCGAGCGGCGGCTGGTTGCGATTCTCGCCGTCGATATTGTCGGTTATTCAAGACTTATCGAGGATAACGAGGCCGGTACGCTGGCCGCGATGAGGGCATTGCGCGCCGAAGTCTTCGATCCCCTGCTGGCGGAATATCATGGACGCACCGTCAAGCTGATGGGCGATGGCGCGATCATCGAATTCGGCTCCGTCGTCGATGCCGTCCTCTGTGCCGTTGCCCTGCAGAAGCAGGTGGCAGCGCGCCAGGTGGATATCCTGCCCCAGCACCGGCTTCTCTTCCGCATGGGCGTCAATCTCGGCGACGTCGTCGTCGAGGGCGATGATCTGCTCGGCGATGGGGTCAATGTCGCCGCGCGCCTGGAGCAGATCTGCGAGTCCGGCGGGCTTTTCGTATCCGGCACTGCTTTCGATCATCTGCAAGGCAAGGTGGAGCTGCCGCTCGAATTTATCGGCGAGCAGCATGTCAAAAACATCGCCCGCCCCGTCCGCACCTATCGCGTGCTGTTCGATGGAAACGCTCCGAGTCGGCGGTTCAACATCCGGCGGCTTCGCAGCCGGGGAGCGCTTGCGGCTCTGGCTATGGTTCTGGTGGCGGCCTTCGCTGCCATATGGCTCAGTCCGTGGACGACCAGCGCGGAAACCGCGTCGATCGCCCGCATGGCGCTGCCGCTGCCGGACAAGCCGTCGATTGCCGTCCTGCCGTTCGACAATCTCAGTTCCGATCCGGAACAGGCCTATTTCGCCGATGGCATGACGGAGGATTTGATCACCGACCTTTCGAAGCTCTCCAGCATCTTTGTGATCGCTCGAAATTCTACCTTCGCCTACAAGGGCAAGCCCACCAAAGTGCAGCAGGTCGCAGAGGAACTCGGGGTCCGTTATATCCTGGAAGGCAGCGTGCGTCGCCAGGGGGACCAGGTCCGCATCAACGCACAGCTCATCGACGCGCTCGGCGGCCATCATCTCTGGGCCGACCGTTATGACGGGGCGATGGGTGACATTTTTGCGCTTCAGGATAAGGTCATCGGCGAGATCGTGTCCGCGCTCACCGTCGAGTTCACGATTGCCGAACAAGCGCAGTCCAAGCAGGCGGAAACCAGCAGTCCGCAGGCTTATGACGCCTTGCTGCAAGGCTGGGATCACCTGCGCCGCGACAGCGAGGATGAAACCCTGAAGGCCATTCCCTATTTCGAAAAGGCAGTCGCGCTCGACCCCGATTACAGCCGTGCGCATGCCGCACTCGCTTCGGCCAATTGGCGGATTGCCGTTTCCAATTGGGAGGCCGCCAACATCGGCTTCGAGAAAGCGATGGAACGTGTGGATCGGCACCTGGCGCTGGCGCTTCGCAAGCCCAATTCGCTCGCCTATGCGATCTCCGCCGAGGTGCTGGCAAGGCAGGGCCAGTATGCCGAGGCCTTTGCCAAAATCAGCCGCGCGATGGGACTCGATCCCAACGATCCCGAAAATCATCTCAGTAAAGCACGCATTTTGAACGCGACGGGCCAGGCGCCGGAGGCCGAACGCGAGGTGCAGCAGGCGATGCGTGTCGACCCGCAATATCCTCCGAGCTATCTCAGGGTCCTGGCGATCTCACAGTTCCACCAGGAGAAATATCGGGATGCGGCGAAGACCCTCGAACGCGTGGTCGCCAGGCAATCGGACGTGAGTGAAGACTACGCCACGCTGGTCTCGAGCTTCGGTCACCTCGGGCGGACGGACGGCGTTCAGGAAAACATCGAAAAATACAACGCGCTCGCGGTTCCCGCCGGCTACTCGCCGCTGACGGTGCAGGAATCGGGATGGTACTGGTACGGCGATATTTTCAACTATGACCGGACCTATCGCGAGCGCCTGCAGCAGGGGCTGCGCAAAGCCGGCGTGCCGGAGGGGGCCGGCATAGATATTTCCTATGACGACTACGCTTCCCTGATCAGCAAGAGCAACGGCGAATACAACATCAAGGGAACCACGAAAATCGACGCCCCGACGGCCAAGCGTCTGCACGACCGCGGCGTCAAGCTCGTGGACGTGCGCACCGCTTTGAGCTTCGGTCGCGGCCACGCGCCTGGAGCCATCAACCTTTCGGTCGTCGAGGTGCTGGCAAAAGACACGCTGTCGAAAGCCGTAAGCCGCGAGGAGGAAGTGATCTTCTCCTGCCACGGCAAATATTGCGGCGATTCCGCCTACGCATCGGCCAAAGCCCTGGTCTGGGGCTTCAAGAATGTCTACCACTTTGCCGGCGGCTTCCCCGCCTGGGAGGATGCGCACTACCCGATAGAAACCGCTCCGACGGAGTAGGCGGATACCGTGCCCGAACGCATATCGTAAGATGCGCAGCGCCACCGCCAAAGTCCCCGCAAGCCTCTCCGAAGAGTACTGCCGTGTGGCGCCTGTCGCATTTCGCTCCTGACGATGCGGCATGTCACGACGTATACTGGTGGCAGAGACCGCTGCAGCGAATTAGTGCCTCCCCTTGTGGAGAGGGGTTGGGGAGGGGAAAGCGGCAGCTGCCAAGAGGCGTGGCGAGCAGCTTCACCTGCATGAAATCAGACGCGTTGTTCCCGTCCATGCCAGACGCGAACGACGACAAGCGTGTCGGCTTCCTCGTGGATACGATAGCGCAGAACGTAAGCGCTTTTGCCGAAGGGAACGAAAAGCTGGCGATAATTCCGTGCGGCCTTCCATTCCGATGCCGAAATACGGGGTTTCCAGAAGCATCTGGATGCCCTCGTCAATCGCCAGCATAGCCTTTTGCGCGGCCACGGGATTGTCTTGCCCTATCAGGAAGTCATATAGCCGCTCAATGTCGTCTTCTGCCTCGGGCAGGAAAACGAATTTCATTGCGGGTCCGTTTTGCCGGCGGCGTCGGCGGCAAGCCCGCGCAGCTTTGCCCGGATCGTCTCGAACGGAACGGACGTCCCGGTTTCAACATAACGCTGCCAGCGGCTTTCATCCTCGGCATGTTCGCTGATCGCACGTTCCGCTTCATCAGCATAGGAGCGCAATACGCTTTCGGTAAAATCAGCAAGGGACGCGCCCTGCCTCTTGGCGAGTACGCCAAGGCGGGCCTGCAGTTGCGGATCAATTTCCAGCGGCGGGGTCTTCGATGGTGCCATGAATCAACGCTATCATTTTCCCTGGTTGAATAAAGAGCGTTTTTGCCGAATGCTTTCTCGGGGCTAGGTTCGATGAGCTCTTGGCCGTTAGGATCGTACCGCGGCCCGCCTACGCCGCCGGTGGACGATACCGGATCGACTTCGCCTTTTCCAAGGCGCGGATCGTATCGTCGACGTCGAGGAGGACGGTGGTTTCCATCGAGCTGAGAGCGCCTCCTGCGCCGATCGCAAGCGCGACAGCCGCCATCGATACGTTGTCCGGCGCTTCCCACAAATTCCATCCGTCATGCTCGCCGAAGGCGTACCAGAACCCGTGGAGTTTTCCGCCTACGGATTCGATGTAGCTCCGTGCCGCCTCGCGGCGATCTTCGGGGTTTTCGATCATGCGCGCCCAGGTCTCAGGCGTGTAACTGAAGCGCGTGAGATACATGGCCATGGTTTGCCTCCTCCGCCAGAGCGATACAGTAAACGCTCAAGCCGAAGGGAATGCCAGTCATTCGATGTGCGTATCGGGCTCTCCTGCGTTCGGTCGCAAAGCCGCCCACAGGGTCTGTCAAACGACGTATATTGTTTTGCCGATATTGGCCTTATAAGCAGTTCGGGGTTGGGGTGGAGCCGAGCCGTTCAGGCGCGCAACATGCGGTGTTTGCCCATCAGGCGTTTGGGTCGAGATGATTTCATTTGCGGATACGGGCAAGGCACAGCATCTCCGCTTCGGCGATCTGGTCATCGATGAAGCCTGCATGTTTGCCCATCGCAATGGGCAGACGATCCAGTTCACCAGAAACGAGCGCGCTCTGCTGCTGGCTTTCACCGGTAATCCGCGCCGTCTCATGAGCCGCAACCGTCTGCTGGATGAGATCGCCCAGCCGGGCTCGGATGCATCCGACCGCAATATCGATTTTCTGGTCAACAGATTGCGGCTGAAGCTCGGCGACAATGCCAAGTCTCCCCTCTACATCGCGACCCAATATGGCGAGGGTTACGTCTGGATCGCCACACCATCCCGGCCTGGCCCGATCGATGCCTTCCTGATCATCGCTCCCAGCTTCGAGCTTGAGAAACATCCGCTGCGCCAGCAAAGCCTGTCGCTGGTGGACAGGCTCTGCGACAGGATCGCACCGGCGATCGGCGCCGGCCGGAAGGTCGCCATTACGGAAAGAAACCTTCTCGCCGCCTATGACAAGGCGCGCTATCTGCTGCAGGTAAGTTTTCATGGCGATAGCGGCCGGCTCAACTGTGCGGCCACGCTGCGGGAAATGCCCGCAAAGCGCATCGTCAAGGCCTTCCGCCTGCATCTCGATACCGCGGACGACCTGTCCTTCGTGAACGAGGCGGCGCGCCTCTCCGAAGGCGTTGTCGCAGCCCTGCAGCAGGCCCTGAACGACGCCTCCGACGGGCTCGGCGTACCCACGCATGAAACGCCTGAGGCTCGGTTGAAAAGCGCCTCACAGCTGCTGTCGACCTCGAACCCGAAATGGCTGGCCAGCGGCGAACGGCTTGCCAGCAGCCGCGAGCAGGATCCCTTCGATGCAGACGCCGCGATCCAATGGGGCCTGCACCTCTTCGCGCGCCTTGTCCTCACCAATCCGTTCGGGGATCGCATCAGCCTGGAAGAGCGCGATCGCACCGAGAGCGAGATCGAAGGCACCGTGCTGGAGTGCCTGCCCGAAATCGAGGACAAGCCGCTCCTGATGCTGGGGGCCGCCAAGCTTCTCTATTTCATCAATCGCGGCCATTTCGACCTTGCCGCCGAACTGGCCGAGCGGGCGCTCACCCGCACGCAGGATTCCACCGCCGGCCTGCCCATTCTCGGGCAGCTCAGCTACGCCCGCGGCCGTTTCGACGAAGCGGTCGCTTTCTTCGATCGGGGCATCAAGGCGGGCGAAGCGGGCACGGAGTTTCATCGCCATCTCAGGGTCTTGAAGTGCATTGCCCTGCTGGCTGCCGGCCACAGCCCTTCTTCGGCCGCCCTGGCCACCGATATATCGAACCTCGGTTCGGATTGCCCGCCGCAGATCGCCTTGATGATCGGCTGGATGGCGGCGCAGCCGGATCGGAAACTGCCGGACGCCTCGGAACGGGCGCTTGCCGCCCTCGGGCCGGATCACGCCGCCGCGGCGATCGAATATCTCTACTTCACCTCCGCGCGCCACGTCACCTCGCAGGAAGGGCGCGCAAACGTCATGCGCAATATGATCGCGCATGTCTCGCGCCTGTACGGCAGGCAGGCTATTCCCGATTTCGTCCTGCGCAGCATCGGTTCCGCCGCTGGCGCCTGAGCCATCGCTCATATCTGTCTTTGCCGCCCGCGCCAGCCGGCATGCCGGTTTTCTGCGCCCTCAAATATTGAGCAAACAATCCTCTGATAGCCACGACCGCCGCTGCCCCTGGCGGTCACGTTCCTTCTGGAGACGAAGGCCAGGGCAACGGCTGTTGAATGATCACGAGCGCGGCGCGTCGAGCCAAAAGCCGCGTGCAATCTTTATTGAGGGGGCCATACTCGCATGCCATTTCCAGTCAGGCGTATCCGATACAGAGTCGTTCTCTGCGCAACCCTTCTCATCGCTGCCAGCATTCTTGAGGGGTGCCAGCAGATGTCCGCGGACATTGAGCAGAGGAAGCTGGACGATAAAGCCCAAAAGGAGCTGTGGGACCAGGCACTGGTGTTCGGGCGAAGTGAATCAAACGGGAGTTCGATGAACACGCCGACACCGACGTCCACATCCAAGCCGGCGCCCGCGCCCGCTCCCACGCCGCAGCTTGACCCGAACGGCTTGCCGCTCTGAAACCGGAGTCGTTGAGCAAAACGCGAGGCGACGGTTCTTTGAACGGCTCGCCTTGCGAGGCGCTTTTGTCTCTGCTGCAGCACATACCTTGACGATCGAGGTTATCCCTCCGGGGGCGATGTAAACCGGCCGGCATCGAACGGACCGCTGGCGGCATCCGGGCCGCTGGCAGCAACCGGGATGACATCTCCAGCCGACATCGCGACATCAGCCTCACGATGAACCGTGCGGGGGGAGACGCGAGGCGCGCTCAATGCAACCGTCTCGCCGGGAGAATGCAGCGCCCATGTCATCAGCGCGGTCTCGGAAGTCGATCCGAGGAAGCTTGCTTCTTCCCAGGAAGCGGTCATGGGCAGGGAGGCGATCATACCAGCGCCCTGCCTGGAAGCCTCCGGTGCAACGATGCGGGGATGGAAGCGGGCGTGATCAGGCAATGCCGAGGGCCGTCTCTCCGGAAGTGCGGCGATCGGGCCGATCGACGCGGTCTCCAGTTCGTCGTCCGCCTCCGCCTCGTCAGCGAGGGCAGGCGGGCGCATCGCCGGTATCGGAATCGGCAAGGATGGGAGATCCGGAGCGGAGCCCTTGCCCTCCCGCCCGGCCGCGCCGGTCTGCAGCGCGAGCGCATTCAAGGCCCGGCTTTTCGGCGTCGGCAGAAGCGCCGTCACGAGCTTGCTGTCTGCGGCGCCGCCACTCGGCGATGCGGCTACGTCTTCATCCTCTCCAGCGGTGCTGGCGATCTGGATCGCGGTGGGGCTGACACGCCTCTTGTAGTTCGCGACCGCTTGATTGTATCCCGGCAGAGGCCGGCCATCGGCCGGAAGATGCATCGTCTGCCCATTCGGGAAGATTCGGGCGAGTTCCTGCCGGGACATGCGGGGCCAGGCCCTGACATTGCCGACGTCGAGATGCACGAAGGGCGATCCCGAGGTCGGATAATATCCGACCCCGCCGACCTGCATCTGCATGGCAGTGGCGCGCAGCGTCGCGAGCTTCACGCCGGGGACGTAGAAATCCATCGCCTTACCCAGCATGTGCTGGCTCTTCTTGGCGACACCGGTGCTGCGCGAACGGTTGCGGAGCATGTTGTTGGTGGCAGGGGAGCGATAGGCGGAAACGACGTGGATGTAGTCCCTGCCGCCGCTGCGCTTATACACCTCCCAGACCAGGTCGAGCAGCCGGGGATCCATCTTGGTCGGCTCGTTCCTTCGCCAGTCGCGCAGAAACCGATTGATCTGGGCAAGGCCCTTTGGATCGAACTTGCCATTCCGCTTGTAGGTAATCGTGGCCTTCTCGCCCGTATGGGTAAAGAACAGCTTGAGCGCGCGATCTTCCGCCGAGGCAAAGGATGCAGAGCCGACAAGCGCAGGCAGCGCCAACAGAGCCGGCAGAATGGTGCGCGCCGCGAAGCGCTCCACACGCGACAGGAGTGCTGCAACTCCGCCTGACAAACCTTGCACTGAATACTTCAACACGAACAAACCCGTCCTACACAAAACACTCGACGACGGGCGGAACTCCGCAGCCATCACGGTCAATAAAGCCAGTTTATGGTCAATAAATTGCTAACGAGGGACGTGAAGGCTTGGTGAGACGCATTCAGGCAGCCTGAAAGGCTTGACAAAACCGGCCAATGCCTCGGGCTTTGCACAAGGCGGAAAGCCGGCAAGTCGCATGGTTTCGATGAGCCGCCGCCTGTCGTTTTCATTCGTATCGGGAAGGCTGACAAATCCCTCTATGGTGAGATCGGGAAACCATTTCAGTGCTTGTGTGAGAGCCGCTTTCGCTTCCGCCGTACGGCCGGTGGCGGCTAGGGCAGCTGGATGATATACCCACATCCGTCGACCGTAGTTTTCCGAACCCATTTGACCCTGCATGCGAAGCGTATCTTCATAGCGTCCGGCCATGAAATAGGCAGCAGCAAAGATTCTCGTACTCCACACCGGGTAGTTCGGGTTAAGGCGGATTGCCTGGTCGACCATCTCGGCACCGCGCCGTGGCTCGCCGAAAGTGGATGCCAAGAAGGCGTAGAAGGTCAGAATTTCGAACTGGTTCGGCGCCATGCGCAGCGCCGTGTCGAATTCCGCCTTGGCGCGTGCAAGATCGTTCCTGTCACCGAAACTGAAGCCCAGCACGGCGTGAGCTTCGGCGTCCATCGGATCGAGCATGACCGCACGCTCGGCAGCCTCGGCGGCCAGTCGGAAGTTGGCCTCGAAATCGGCGCCGAAACTGGGCATAACGCTATATGCGTGATAGAGTTCAACCCAGGCGCGCGCGAGTCCCGAGTCCAGTTTCACGGCATGTTTGAGGAGCTTGATTGCCTCCTCGACATCAGCGCGATTCATCTTCGCCAGCTTCTCCGTGCCGAGCAGGTACAGCTCATAGGCGGTAAGGTCGCTTGGCGGCTTGCGGTGGGCTGCAATCCGGCCTGCCTCCTGGATCACGCCGCCTCCGCCGCCGAGCCGGTTGGACACCTGCCCGGCAATCTCCGTTTGAATCGCAAAAAGATCCCGGGCCGGCCGGTCCCAGCGCTGCGACCAAAGGTGCTTGCCCGTTTTGGCGTCGATGAGCTGTGCTGTAACCCGCACTTGATCGGCCTGACGTTGAATTGAGCCTTCGACAATAAAGCTCGCGCCAAGCGTTTTACCCACCTCATTCGGCATGGACGGTTTGTCCCGGTATTGTTCAGTCGAGTTGCGAGCGATCACCTCGAATTCAGGGAACCCCGCCAGATCGGTGATTATGTCCTCGACGAGGCCATCGGCGAGGCGTCCGGTCGCCTCGTCACCGCGATAGTTGTCGAAGGGCAGCACCGCCACGGATGGCAGGACCGCATCGGGACGCTTCTCGATTGCGGAACTTGTAAAGAGCCAGATTGCGCCTGCCGCCAGCAAGACCACCAGGCCCGGACCCGCAATCCATTTCCGCCTTGCCGGCGCCAAAGGCGGGTTCGCGGCGGTGATGATCAGCCGGTATCCGCGTTTCGGTACGGCCTTGAGAACTGCCTGTTCCTCATCGTGAAGAGCGCGGCGTACATCGCGCACGCATTGGACCAGGCTGTCATCGGTGACGAACACGCCTGGCCACACTGCCTGCATCAGCTCATCTTTGGTGACCAGCCGATCAGCGTTTTCGAGGAGATACTTCAGGAGGTTGAAGGCCTGTGGTCTGAGAGCGATCTCGCGTCCTTGCCCGTCACGCACAATCCCCCCGGCAATATCAACGATAACGCCGTTAACCGCGAACGTCCTGGCAGCCCGGGAATCCATCCTCCGCCTCCTGCCGCGGGGACATCCAAATGATCATATCAGACGCCTGCAACTACGTGAATGCCGCCGGAGCGCCTTTGTTTTTCGGCAATTTTTCACCGAAGGATCACCAGTTGTTCGGGACACCGGCGTTGCTTGCGCCCAACGTCGCACCAAGCGCGCGTCGCGACCCATCGTCCCCAAACCATATGCAAGGTTGTAATCGGTAGGAGAACCACCATGAACCTGCGAACCCTCACAGAGAGCCTGATCGCAATACTGCTCATTTCGCAGGTTGCTTTCGGACTTACGACACCCGGCCGGGCGGCCGAAAGTGCCAAATTGGTCGTCGAACCGGTGGTCGAGAAGAAGGTGAAGGAACTGCCGCCCGGACCATTGTTCTGGCGGCTGGAAAATTTCGCAACGCTGGCCCAGGCCCGAAGCGCCGCGGGACCGACGTCACTCGCGGCCGAGGTCGCAGGCAAGGTGTGGTTGTTCACGCTCGGGCCAAAGGATGGCTCTACACCAGGCGGAACCAGGGTTACCGCGATTGGTCCCATCCCACCGGTCAGCGCGAGCGAATACTTGCTGCGCATCAACCGTGCCGGAGGCGTGCCGGGCGCCAAGACTTCGATCCATTCACATCCGGGGCCGGAGGCCTTTTATGTGCTGGCCGGCAAGCTGGGCCACAGGACGCCGCACGGTGTTGCCTATGCCGAAGCCGGAATGACCATGGTTGGTCACGGCGCGGATACACCGATGGAAGTGTTTAATGCCGGAACAAGCGATCTCGATGAGTTCGCCATCTTTGTGGTGGACGCCAATCGACCATTCTCGTCGCCGGCCGACTTCGACTGAGGCCATCTGGCGGCTTGACATCTGGCCGCTCAATCTTGTGGAAAAGCGGCAAGCGTGGGACCAGCGTTCGGCTGAGAACTTGCCGTTCGTTGGGATTGCCTGGCGTGCGGCGGTACCAGGAAATCGAGGAGACCGCTGCCCTGCAAGTCGGCGGCTCTCTTTTCCAGAATGTCATCAAGCAAGGTCATGAGGAATTCTACGGTCAGATGGCCCCAGTCCGTCATGAACGGAACGCCGCCGCTGCTGGTGAGGCACTTCCGCTTGTCGTAATCGCAGTGAAGCTTGATGATATCGATGTAGTTGAATGCAAGGCCGAACGGGAAAAACGGCATCTGCTCTACAGGCTGGTCGGCGGCCGGATACGTCGCCAATCGCAAGCATGTAGACGCATCGGATTTGGTCCGAAACATGAGCCCCAGGCACGAGTGCTCTCGGTCGAGCTGGTAATAATTTCCGAAAATGAAAATTTTCGCGTCGTCCGAATGGCTTTTCATCCAGGAAAGAAGCTCGAACCTGAACGGGTTGACGGTGTACTCAAACGGCCGATGACTCGTAAGGAAAATCGCTTTCGTTCGGCTGAGCAATGACTTGTCGTTGATATATTTTTCAAAGGGAATGCAGTACTTATCGTAAATGCTGGCGCGAGAGGGCGCCTTAACACGATCGTTCTCGATCTCCACCATGCAGTTCAGGTAGCTGACTGCCACGACTTCATATCGGTCGGTATCAATATAATTTTTCAGCGCGACTGACCAGTTTCTGGCGTACGAGTCCCCGATGATGAAGATAACCGGCTTGCCGCCCTGAATGTTGTTGTTCAGACTTAGAAAACTGCTTTCGAGCCGTTCTTCGTTCGTCCGCGCGATAGGTGGAAAGACCTGATCCAGTCTGTAGGGAAAACCGGACATAGTGATCGCCGACATGACGGCGGCCATGATGGTTGCAGTTGATAAACCCAGGTAGATCCAGAAGGCGCGGTTTCTCCTGGTGTAGCGAATGGGCTTTTCGATGACGACAAAGCTGACGATCGCGATCACGGCGGTCGCTACGACGGCAAGAAACCTATCGCCATTGTCGAAATCCAGGCTTGTCAGCCGCGCGAAGGCGAAGACCGGGTAATGCCAGAGATATAAGGAGTAGGATACGATCCCGGTCAGCGCCGCGGGTCGAGAAGCCAACAGGCGCCCGACGGCATTCTTATGGCTGGCGAATGCAAGCACTAGGCAGGTCCCGACGACCGGGATCAGGGTCAACAGGCCGGGATGAACCGTGTCCTTCCTGAATAGCATAAGCGAACCGAGAACGAGGATAAGCCCGGCCGCCGCGAGCAACGGCCGAGGGCGCGCTCGTCCATGCCGCACCTGGTGGTAGGCGAGGAGCGTTCCGGCAAGGAGTTCCCAAGCCCGGGTGAGCGGCGAGTAGAAGGCCTGTTGCTGATCATACCGTACCGTCATGGCACACAAGACAAGGCTCAGGAATGCCACGAGCATCACGCATGGCAAAAACTGCGATCTCAGGTACCGGCGCGTGATCAGCAATAAGAGCGGAAACGCAATATAAAATTGCTCTTCGACGCTCAACGACCAAGTGTGAAGAAAAGGCTTTAGAAGGGTATCCGGCTCCCCGTACAGAGCCGCAGTGAAATAAAAATAGATATTCGACCCAAACAGGAGCGACGAGCCTATGGAATTCGCGTAATCCAGGAGTTCCGATGGCAATAAAAAGTAATAGGCGAAGGGCATCGTCGCGAAAATGACTGCGAACAACGCAGGCAGAATTCTTCTTGCGCGCCGGGTGTAGAATTTCAGGAAATCGATACGTCCCGTCGCTTCGATTTCCGTCAGCAAGATCTGGGAAATCAGGAAGCCGCTGATCACGAAAAATACATCGACGCCGATGTATCCGCCCTGAAGCAAGGTGTGGCCGGCAACCGTGAACTCGGCGTGATAAAGAATAACCGCGATCACCGATATGGCTCTCAAGCCATCGATCTCTGGTCGGTAAATCTTCAATGCCAGCGCCTGCCTTCGATATCGAGAGCGTAGGGTTTTCGCGCGCAAAATTGGCGCTTTTGGGCTGCCTACCACAGAGATCTCTGATGAGAACAGTATGGCCGGACAAAAGATTTGCGAGCGGCGCCTATTTCAAGCTTTATTTTCTGCGCTGTTGTAAATCAGCATTGGACGGAGAGCAGATAAAAGCAAACCCGTTTCGCTTTAATAACAGTTGCTTAGCAAGCTGGAAATGGCGCACCCGACAGGATTCGAACCTGTGACCTTTGGAATCGGAATCCAACACTCTATCCAGCTGAGCTACGGGTGCATGCCTGAGGCGGTTTGAATCGCCTGTCCGATGCGTGGTTCTTAGCCTAGCTTGCGGCTGGCTTCAATCGGGAAATTCTCAGAAATACGGGTGCTTGCGGTTTGGCGGGGATTTTCATCCGCTGGCCCTGGCGATCGATGGTTTTTGGCGGGGCTGTCGGCAGCCGGGACCGTGCCTTGCGGCGGGGCGAAGTGCCTGGCTTTCGGCTGGCGGCAGATCGGGAAAGCTTCACCGTCTTCGCTTAAAAACCTCTCTTCCACTGAAAATGAGAGAAATCAATCAGTTATGAGTGACAAGGAGGTTTTTAAGAAGGATCAACATTTTAGAAAATGGATGGAGGTCGGAGGAGTTTCGTCTTTTTAGAAATGTTGAGCCTCCTTAAAAACGTCCTTCCAAACCTCTCTGCCAGTCGAATGCATCGGGTGGAGTGCCACAAAAAAACTCCGCCGGCCTTGCGGGCGGCGGAGCGTGATTTCGCTGGAGATGATCTGGCGCCGCTCAGATCTGCATGGCGCCGGGGCCGGGGATGGCCTTGGGCGGCACCTTGCCGAGGATGATCATGCCGAGGACCTCGTCCTTGGTCACGTCCTCGGTGCGGGCGTGGCCGACGACCTGGCCGTTCTTCATCACCGAGACGCGGTCGGCGAGGTCGAAGACGTCGTGGATGTCGTGGCTGATGAGGAAGATGCCGATGCCTTCCTTTTTCAGCTGCTTGATCAGTTCGCCCACCTGCGCCGTCTCCTGCGGACCAAGGGCGGCCGTCGGCTCGTCCATGATCAGGATACGCGCATTGAAGAGGATGGCGCGGGCGATCGCCACCGATTGCCGCTGGCCGCCGGAAAGCGCCTTCACCGGCTCCTTGAAGCGCTTGAAGTTGGGGTTCAAGCGGCCCATCACTTCGCGGGCCGAGGCTTCCATCGCGACGTCGTCGAGCGTGCCCCAGCGGGTCTTCAGCTCGCGGCCGAGATAGAGGTTGGCGGCGGCGTCGACGTTATCGGCGACGGCGAGCGTCTGGTAGATCGTCTCGATGCCGTATTTCTTGGCATCGCGCGGATTGCGGATGTCGGCCGGCTCGCCATTGATCAGGATATCGCCGCTATCGCGCTTATAGGCGCCGGAGAGGATCTTGATCAGCGTCGACTTGCCGGCGCCGTTATGGCCGAGAAGGGCGACGACTTCGCCGGGGTAGAGATCGACCGAGGCATTGTCCACGGCGTGGATGCCGCCGAAGGAGATCGAGATGTTTTTCAGTTCCACGAGGGGAGTGCGTTGATCAGCCATGTCTAGGGCTCCTCTCACTTGGCACGGGAGCGGTATACGGTGTCGAGCCAGACGGCGACGACGAGGACGGTGCCGACGACGACGCTCTGCAGCGGCGTGTCGACATGCGCGAGAACCATGCCCGATTGCAGGGACTGCATGACGAGCGCGCCGAGCATGGCGCCGGCGATGGTGCCGGTGCCGCCTGCCAGCGACGTCCCGCCGATGACGGCGGCGGCGATTGTGTAGAGCTCGTCGAGCGTGCCCTGCGCATTGGTGGCGGCGTTGAGGCGGGCGGTGGAAATCGCCGCCGCGACGGCTGCGAGAATGCCCATCAGCGCGAAGATGCGCACCGTCACCCAGCGGGTCTTGATGCCGGCGAGTTCGGCCGCCTCGGGGTTGCCGCCGATCGCGAAGACGTAGCGGCCGAAGCGCAGCCTCGTCGCGATGAAGGTCATGATGATGCCGACGACGATGGCGATCAGCACCGGCACGGCGATGCCGTAAGGGATGTCCAGGCCGGTTTCGGGCCAAGGGATATTGTTGGTCTCGGCATATTTCTTGGCGATGTTGATCGGCCAGTAATAGCTGTTGGCGATCCAGACCGCGCCGAGGATGAGCACGCAACTCAAGGTGGCGAGGAAATATTCCGCCCAGATCGGCCGGCGCGGGAAGCCGAAGCGGCGGCGCTGGCGGCGCGAGCCGACGATGCTGGCAATGACGAAGAGGCAGGCGGCGATGCCGACGATCCAGCTCCAGGTGGCGCCGATCGAGCCCTCGGCGCCGCCGCCCATGATGCGGAAAGTCTGGTCCATCGGGGCGACCGTCTGGCCGCTGGTGACGAGCCAGGTCGCGCCGCGCCAGACGAGCAGGCCGCCGAGGGTGACGATGAAGGAGGGAACGTTCAGGAAGGCGATGATGATGCCCTGGAAGGCACCGATCAGGCAGCCGGCGATCAGGCCGACCAGAAGCGTGATCGCCCAGGTGAAGGGGCTGTCGAAGCCAAGATATTGCGGCAGGATCTGCGCCTGGGTCACGCCCATGATCATGCCGCAGAGGCCGAGCACGGAGCCGACCGACAGATCGATGTTGCGGGTGACGATGATCAGCACCATGCCCGTCGTCATGATCGCGATATCGGTCGTCTGGACCGAGAGGTTCCAGAGATTGCGCGGGGTCAGGAACAGGCCGCCGGTGATGATGTGGAAACCGATCCAGATGATGATGAGCGCGCCGATCATCCCGAGCAGGCGCGTGTCGATCTCTGTCGCGCGGAAGAAGCGGGTCACCGGATTGGCTTCCGCCGTTCTCGGTCCGCTCGAAGTCGTTGATTTTACCATTTCGGCCATGGGTTTGCCGTTCCCCCATTCTGTTTGGACGGGTACGCCGGCATGCGCGAAACTGCCCTCGGCGTCATTCGTCTGTCTTCAATAGACCATCGCGATGATCCCTGCGGTCGCGCGGCTTCGCGGCATCGTTCCGGCAGGGATGGAAGGTCCGCGGTGGTGCGGCGAGGCGGAGAGAACCTGGTCGTTTTCGTTCTCATCCGCATCCGGCGCCGCAACGGTGTTTCCGCTGCGGCGCCGGCAATTCCGGTTGGCGCTCGCTTACTTGCAGGCGGCGACCGTGTCGGCCTTGACGCCCTGGCAAGCTTCAGCCTTGGAGATCCAGCCGGCGTCGATGACGACGTTCAGATTGTCCTTGGTGATGGCGAGCGGCTTCAGGAAGACCGACTGCATTTCGACGCCCTTCGGGCCGCCCTTGAAGGCCTGAACGCCATCGATCTTGCTCATGTCCTTGCCGCCGGCGAGGTCGAGAGCGATTTCAGCGGCGCGTGTGCCGAGTTCGCGGCTGTCCTTCCAGACGGAAACTGTCTGCGTGCCGAGCGCGATGCGGTTCAGCGCCGCCTTGTCGCCGTCCTGGCCGGAAACCGGAACGGAGCCGGCGAGGCCCTGGGCGTCGAGCGCTGCGATCGCGCCGCCGGCCGTGCCGTCATTGGAGGCGACGACGGCGTCAACCTTGTTGTTGTTGGCGGTCAGGAACTGCTCCATGTTGCGCTGGGCGTTCTCCGGCAGCCAGCCGTCGGTATAGGCCTCGCCGACATTCTTGATCTTGCCGGCATCGATCGCGGCCTTCAGCACTTCCTGCTGGCCCGAGAACAGGAAGTCGGCGTTCGGATCGGAGGACGAGCCCTTGATGAAGACGTAGTTGCCTTCAGGCTTCGCCTTGAAGACGCCTTCGGCCTGCAGGCGGCCGACTTCCTTGTTGTCGAAGGTGATGTAGAAAGCGGCCGGGTTTTCGATCAGGCGGTCGTAGCCGACAACCGGAATGCCTTCGGCGGCGGCCTTTTCGATCGCCGGCCCGATGGCGTCGGAATCCTGGGCGAGGATGATCAGCGCATTGGCGCCCTGCGAGATCAGCGATTCGACGTCGGTGAGCTGCTTGGCGGCGGAAGACTGCGCATCAGCGGAAATATATTTGGCGCCCTTGGCTTCGAGAGCCTTCTTGATGGCGGCTTCATCCGTCTTCCAGCGCTCTTCCTGGAAATTCGACCAGGAAACGCCGACGACGAGATCGGCAGCCATGGCAGCAGTATGCACGGAAACGAGGATGGCAGCCCCTGCCATCAGTTTCAAAATAGACTTCATAATGTCCTCCCGAGTGAGTTGCGACCGGCCCAGCCCATGCTTCCTCCGGCCACCGCGATAAGCCTGTCGAGAAGGTTCGGATTTTTTTCTCGACAGTCGAGAAATTTGATGTCAGAGATTTTTTCAACTGTCAACACTGCACTACCGGCTTAATTCGCTTGCGCAACGGCGGCCGGAGATGCAGTGGAAACCAAGGGTGGGGCAAGCAGGAGGAGAGGGCGGCATTCATGCTGACCAAGTCGAGCACGGAGTTGGTCCGGCAGAGAAACAGCGTGCTCGTGCTGTCCGTGCTGCGCCGTCACGGCGCGCTCGCCCATACCGAAATATCCGATCATACCGGCCTTTCCTCGGCCACCATTTCGGCGATAACGGCCGATCTGGAGCGCGCCCAGATCATCGAAAAATCCGAGCAGCAGGCGGCGAGCGGCCGCGGCCGGCCGCGCGTGCTTTTGCGCCAGCGGCGCGACTGCGGCTATCTCATCGTCGTCATCATCTCCTCGGATGCCGTGCAATATTCGCTGGTCGACTATGCCGGCAAGCTGATCGACCGCTTCAGCGAGGAGCGCTCGCATGATCCCGCAGGTGCGGCCCGTTTCGTCGCAGGCGTGAGGGCCGGTCTTCTCCGTATTCTCGAGCGCTCCAGGATCACCCAGGAAAAGGTGCTGCTGATTTCGATCAGCAGCAAGGGCCTGGTCGATTCGACCGAGCCGGTTCTTCTCTGGTCGCCGATCTTCGGCAGCGAGCAGATCGATTTCGAATCGGCGCTGCGGCCCGATTGGCAGGCGAAGGTCATTCTCGACAACGAGACGCTGCTGGTCGCCGCAGCGCTGGGCGCACGCGAGGAGATCGTCAAGGGCGCCGATTTCCGCTCGCTCGCGGCCCTTTCGCTCGGTCATAGCATCGGCCTCGGCATCGTCCGGCGCGGTGGGCCGACGGGACAGGAGGTCTCCGCGCCGAATTTCGGGCACATGCTGCACGTGGCAAATGGCGGCCTCTGCCGCTGCGGCACGCGCGGCTGCATCGAAGCCTATGCCGGCTTCTACGCCATCCTGCGCAGCGCCTTCGAAGTGCCGCTCGATACGATCCCGGCCAAATTCGTGCCGGTCGCCGAACTCGACAAGATCGCCCAGCGCGCCCGCCAGGGCCACCGCACCTCCGCCTTCGCCTTCCGCCAGGCGGGGCTCGCGCTCGGCAACGGGCTATCGCGCATGCTGAGCCTGACAGAGCGCATGCCGATCGCCATCACCGGGCCGGGCACACGCTATTACGATCTTCTCCGCCAGGGAGTCGAAGAAGGGCTTGGCCAGTCGCATATCGTGCGCATGGAGGGGATGCCGGAGATCCGGGTGGCGGCCGAAGAGCCGATCCTGGTTTTCGAGGGGCACCTCAACCGGGCGCTGTCGGTGATCGACCAGGATATCGTCGTTTCGGGTGTGCAGGGCGGGGAGTAGGGCTGAAACCCCTCCCCAACCTCTCCCCACAAGGGGGAGGGACTAACGCGCGGCGGCCGACTGCGGCAAGCATCGACCCTTTCTGCGGATGAAACGGTGAAAGAGGGCTCGTTAGGCGCCGCAGGTAAGCCCCTCCCCCTTGTGGGGAGGGGTTGGGGAGGGGTTTTCTATACACTTTAACAGAAAACGCGAAATGGCCGGGCGTTTGCCCGGCCATCTCATGCGTGGCTGCCGGTCGGGAGAGGGCCGTCAGCCGAGCTTGATCAGCTTGCCTTCCTTGACGGACTGGACCGCGGCGTCGGCGAGCGCGAGCGCTGCGAGGCCATCGGCGCCGGAGGGCGAGATCTTCGTGCCCTTTTCGATCGCGGAGATGAAGGCTGCGATTTCGTTGGCGTAGGCTTCGGTGTAGCGGGTCATGAAGAAATCATGCAGCGGCGGGCGGGTGTAGCCGTCGCCGTTCGCCACCTCGATCGAGACCGGGCGCTGGTTTTCGGCGGCCGCCATACCCTTGGCGCCGTGCACCTCGATGCGCTGGTCGTAGCCATAGGTGGCGCGGCGGGAGTTGGAGATGACGGCCTGCTTGCCGGAGGCGGTCTGCAGGATCACCGAGACGCTGTCATAATCGCCGGCTTCGCCGATCGCCTTGTCGACGAGAACGGCGGCGGTCGCCAGCACCGAGACCGGCTCTTCGCCGAGCAGGAAGCGGGCCATGTCGAAATCGTGGATCGTCATGTCGCGGAAGATGCCGCCCGAGCGCTTGATGTAGTCGACCGGCGGGGCGCCGGGATCGCGCGAGGTGATCGTCACCATTTCGACAGCGCCGATCTTGCCCTCGTCGATGACCTTGCGCACCGCCATGAAATGCGGATCGAAGCGGCGGTTGAAGCCGACCATCAGCTTGGCGCCGGTCTCTTCGACGACCTTGATGCATGCCTTGACGCGGGCGACGTCGAGATCGATCGGCTTTTCGCAGAAGATCGCCTTGTCGGCGCGGGCGAAACGCTCGATCAGGTCGGCATGGGTGTCCGTCGGCGTGCAGATGACGACGGCGTCGATATCCTTGGCGGCTTCGATCGCCTCGATGGTGCGGACCTCGCAGCCATAGGCGGAAGCGATGGCTTCGGCGGCCTGCGGAAAGGCGTCCGCGACCGCAACCAGCGTCGCATTGGCGTCGCCGCTGACGGCCTTCGCATGAACCTTGCCGATGCGGCCGGCGCCGAGAAGACCAAATCTCACTGTCATTTCAACCTCCCTAGAATTCGGAACAAATAAACCGAATTGCCAAAAATCTGGAATTTTCATTCCACCTTCTCTGCGTCGCGTCAAGCCCGCGGCTCTTTCACATTTGCAAGATTCGAACTAAAGACAAGCCGCACATGCCGGGGGCATGTGCGATGCATGCCGGGGCATGCGTGACATATGCGACCGTGGGACAAAGATGCAACTGATCGATCCGAACCATCCGGCCTATCGCCGCCTCTGGGTGCGCATAGCCATCGTTGCCGTCTGCTTTGCCTGGGCCACGGTCGAGTTCGTCACCGGCGATCCCTTCTGGGGCGTGATCTCGGGCGGGGCCGGCGCCTATGCCTTCTATGTGCTGTTCTGGACCTTCGATCCGCAGCCGCAGACGACGGAGCCGGCCGTGCAGGCTGACGACGAGGAAGACGAAGAGCCCGCGGCGGCCACCGACAAGCCATCGAAGGACGGACAGGCGGAATAATCAGCGCGCGAGACGCCGCAGCGCTTCGTCGATCAGCAGATTGGCGAGCATCATCCGCTTGGTCGCATTGTCGCGGAAGGGCAGGGCGACGCCGTCGGGATGATTGGCGCGGGCGAAGGCGCGGCGCTTCTCGCCAAGCGTCAGGGCCGTGTCGGCGGCGGAGATCGCCAATTCGGCCGCGACCTCTGCCGGTGCCGTGCGGGTGAGATGGTCCGGCATTACAGGCTCGGGCAGCGGCGCTGGTTCCGCTGCGGTTACGGCCGCGGCATCGAGTTCCAGATTGTCGAAATAGGCTTGGCCGATGCGCTGCGAGGCGGCCGAGACACCCTCCATGACATCGAAGGCGAGGCCGGTGGCAAGCCCGGATACGCGGTGGGCAGCCGGCGCCTCGGCGTCATCGTCCGGCTCTTCCTCGGCCTTCAGCCGCTCGAGAACTGATTGAAATACCGATTGTCCGAATAGCATGCACCTTCCTCTCCCGGATATTAGAGCCTGGCAAGATGGCGCAGGGCTTGCCGGCAACGGACGAAGAGAAGAAGGCCGATGTCATCAAGCGTGGCGCGATGATGCGCGCCACGCTTGATGTCTTTGTTTGATGTGCTCGCAAATCGGACGCGCGGCTTGGCAGCAGCCAGACCGGTCCCGCGCGTTCCGGTCCTGTCAGAGTGACAGCTCCCTGGCTTGCGCGTCGATCCTTTCGCAGGCATTCCCGAATGGATCGGGCACCCTTGCCAGCGGCGAAACGCCGAGCAGGAGGAGCGCTTTCAAATGTGACCAGCCGCCTGCCAGCAGCGGCGCAAAGGATGCCATCACGACGCGCTCCTCGCCATAGAGACGCCGGTATTCCGCAAAATTGCAGAAGTTCTCGTAATTGCTGTCATGCAGCCGGAAGGATTCGGCCGCAGCGCCTTCGGCGAGGATAACTTCGTGGGTATCGAGCATGACCGCATAATAGTCGATCGACATGCCGGCAGCGGGCGTGACCGGCGCGATCGTCGTGCCGTTGACCAGGTCCTTCACCTGAATCAGGATGCCGTTCAGGTACAGCGCATGGCCAGGCGACAGATAGAGATCCGAATGGGGTGTGTGCCCGTCCAGTGCGTGGCGGGAAACCCGGATCGGCACGACGGATTTTTGCCAGTTCTTGCCGCTCTTCCTGAAGCTTTGGCGGCCGATCCACTTCACCGCACGGGTGCTGCCGTCAGGAAGGGCAACCCGATCGCCGATGCTGAGATTCTCGACGGGCTTCTCACCGCAATCCGTGAGGATCGCCGTTCCCCGTAGGAAGCAGTTTGGGCCGCTGCCGCCGCCACTGGAGCCACCGCTTCCGCCTGAGCCGCCGCCCCCGCCAGAGCCTCCGCGTCCACCGGAGCCGCCCCGTCCCCAAAGCCGTCCCAAGGCGTTGGCCGGAGAGGTGGAAATTGCCGTGGCTATGGCTGCGATGCCGGCGAGACGAGCGCCGGCGGCCGCGGCGACGCCCAGAAAATGCCTGCGCGCAGTGTTGTGTGGCAGCTTCGGATCTTCCTTAGATG
Organism: Rhizobium sp. R634; assembly: GCF_002211305.1. Lineage (GTDB taxonomy): Bacteria > Pseudomonadota > Alphaproteobacteria > Rhizobiales > Rhizobiaceae > Rhizobium. The sequence goes on from NZ_LOKW01000005.1 coordinate 238,866, forward strand.
ACATGTCGGCGATCTCCTCAAAAAACATGAACACCGACCGATGTTACATTGGGTTGTATCCCGTTCAATTTCACCAGATTGCGCTGTAGCCTACCAACAATGGCGTAGGCATGGTCTGGTGGGCTCCCAAAAACGCTGTTGCTGGCAACAAAAAGCAGAAGATTTATCTTCTACCCGCACGCGAAAAAATCGAATGGTGTACGGCAGGGATCGGTTGAAATGGCTGAAAAGCAGCCCATATAGCGTCTCGCGACACGAGGACAGCTTACGACCGTCATCCCGCCTGCTTTCGGCTCTCCTCCAGAATAATGTCATAGAGCAGCCTCGCACTCGGCGGCAACGCCCGTTCCTTCGCCGTGATTAGGCTGTAGGGCTTGACGTTGATGTCGAAATCGATCGGCAGCATGCGCACATCGGAGGCCTTGGCGCCCTGGCTGGCGAGAAAATGGGCGACGTCGATGGCGACGGGGGCGATGGCGTCGGTTTCGCAGACGATGGCGCAGGTGAGCAGCAGCGAGGAGGTGTTGACGATGTTTTCGGGCAGCGCCACTCCGCGCGACAGGAAAATATCCTCGATCGTGCGGCGCAGCAGCGTGCCCGGCGGCTGGAACACCCAGTCGTAATCCCTGACGTCGGCGAGGCTGCTCGGCTTCTGTTTCAGCAGCGGATGGCCCTTGCGCACGATCAGGCAGGCCCGCTCGACGCCGATCTCGGTCACCTCGAAGAGGCGTGGATTGAGATCGTCGGGAATGCGGCCGATGATGAAATCGTGGCGGGCGGCGAGCAGCTCGCGGGCGAGCACGTTGCTGGTCTCCACCTGGATGTTGATTTCGATGCCCGGATAGGCCTTGCGCACCTTGTTGATCGCCGGCACCACGAGGCTCATGGCCGGCGCCGTCACCGCGCCGATGAAGACCGAGCCGCCTTTGCCGCTCTTCAATTCGCCGATCTCGCGGCTCGCCTCGCGCAGCTCCAGGAGGATCTTGCGGGCGCGTCTGGCAAGGGCCGCGCCGAAGGTCGTCAGCACCACGCCGCGGGCGACGCGCTCATAGAGCTGGGTCTTGGTGATCGATTCCATTTCGGACAGCATTCGCGACGCTGCGGGCTGCGAAATGTTCAGCACTTCCGCAGCTGCGGAAATCTGTCCGCTATCTTCGATTGCGACGATCATGCGCAGGTGATTCAGCTTAAGTCCCGCACGCAAAAGGCCGTCGTCGCCGAAGTTATCGCTGTGGATATCGACGTGATCCATCAAAAATGGCTCGGAGATAATCGTCATGGTTGCAGCCTCCTCGCTGCGCTCCATTAAAAGTAATACTTTTTAACGATATACCAAAATTGTTATGCACTTTACCACTTATTCTATTTGACAGTTATAGGAATCCATACCAGTTTGCCGCCGTGTGCTGGTTGGCACTCAACACGTGTGAGATCGTGGAGGAGACCTACTTCGTTTCTCACCATCTGAAGTAACTATCCAATACGGAACCTGCCACAGTTTCGGGGCGGACGATTTTTTGTCCGCCAATGTTTAACAAGGGAGAGAGAAATGAAATCCATTATCTCATTGATGGCTGCGGCTGCCTTCGGCGTCGCTTCGTTTGTTATGCCTGCCATGGCGCAGGACAAGGGTCTCGTAGGCATTGCAATGCCGACGAAGTCCTCCGCTCGCTGGATCGACGACGGCAACAACATCGTCAAGCAGCTCGAGGCCGCCGGCTACAAGACCGACCTGCAGTATGCTGACGACGATATTCCGAACCAGCTTTCGCAGATCGAAAACATGGTCACAAAGGGTGCCAAGGTTCTCGTCATCGCTTCGATCGACGGCACCACGCTTTCCGACGTTCTCCAGAAGGCTCACGACGCCGGCATCAAGGTCATCGCTTACGACCGCCTGATCCGCGACTCGGCCAACGTCGACTACTACGCCACCTTCGACAACTTCCAGGTCGGCGTTCTGCAGGCTGGCTCCATCGTTGACGCGCTCGGCCTCAAGGATGGCAAGGGCCCGTTCAACATCGAACTCTTCGGCGGTTCGCCGGACGATAACAACGCCTTCTTCTTCTACGATGGCGCAATGTCCGTCCTGCAGCCCTACATCGACTCCGGCAAGCTCGTCGTGAAGTCCGGCCAGACCGGCATGGACAAGGTCGGCACGCTGCGTTGGGATCCGGCAACGGCCCAGGCCCGCATGGACAACCTGCTCTCGGCAAACTACACCGACGCCAAGGTCAATGCTGTCCTGTCTCCCTATGACGGCCTCTCGATCGGCATCATCTCCTCGCTGAAGGGTGTCGGCTACGGTTCGGCTGACCAGCCGCTTCCGGTCGTTTCCGGCCAGGACGCTGAAATCCCGTCGGTCAAGTCGATCATCGCAGGCGAACAGCACTCGACGGTCTTCAAGGACACCCGCGAACTCGCCAAGGTCACGGTTGCCATGGTCGATGCCGTGATGTCCGGCAAGGAGCCTGAAGTCAACGACACGAAGACCTACGACAACGGCGTCAAGGTCGTTCCGTCCTATCTGCTGAAGCCGGTTGCCGTCGACAAGACCAACTACAAGCAGATCCTCGTCGACAGCGGTTACTACACCGAAGACAAGCTGAAGTAAGACGTTAAACAGGAGGCCGGAGCCCGTGCTTGCGGGTTCCGGCCTTCGATTTTATGATCGCCAGGCCGCTCGGCGGCTCAAGGCGCTGGAACTTTGACTATGGACAACACCATCCTAGAAATGCGGAGCATCACCAAGACGTTCCCGGGCGTCAAGGCGCTGGAGAACGTGAACCTCAAGGTTCGCAAGGGTGAAATTCACGCATTGGTAGGCGAAAACGGGGCCGGTAAATCGACCCTGATGAAAGTGCTCTCGGGCGTCTATCCCACGGGAAGCTATGAAGGCGACATCGTCTATGAAGGCGAGACACGTCACTTCAGAGTGCTGAAGGACTCCGAAGAAATCGGCATCGTCATCATCCACCAGGAACTGGCGCTGGTGCCGTTGCTGTCGATCGGGGAAAACATCTTCCTCGGCAACGAGAACGCCAAGAGCGGCGTCATCAGCTGGGAAGAGACGTATAACCGCACGAAGCAGCTTCTCCAGAAGGTGGGCCTGCGCGAATCCCCGAACACGCTGGTGACCGATATCGGCGTCGGCAAGCAGCAGCTCGTCGAGATCGCCAAGGCGCTGTCGAAGAGCGTGAAGCTGCTCATCCTCGACGAGCCCACGGCCTCGCTCAACGAGAAGGATTCCGACGCGCTGCTCAATCTGTTGATCGAGTTCCGCAACCAGGGCATCACCTCGATCATCATTTCCCATAAGCTGAACGAGATCCGCAAGGTCGCCGACCAGATCACGGTCCTGCGCGACGGCATGACCGTCAAGACGCTCGACTGTCACGCCGACGAGATCAGCGAAGACATCATCATCAAGAACATGGTGGGCCGCGACCTCGCCGACCGTTATCCGCCGCGCTCCGTGCCGATCGGCGAGACGATCTTCGAAGTCAGGAACTGGAACGCCTATCACCAGCATCACCGCGACCGCCAGGTGCTGCACGACATCAACGTCAACGTCCGCAAGGGCGAGGTCGTCGGCATCGCCGGCCTGATGGGTGCGGGCCGCACCGAATTCGCCATGAGCGTCTTCGGCAAGTCCTATGGGCACAAGATCAGCGGCGAAGTCTTCGTCGACGGCAAGGCCGTCGATGTCAGCACCGTGCGCAAGGCGATCGACGCAGGGCTTGCCTATGTCACCGAGGACCGCAAACAGCTCGGTCTCGTGCTCAACGACACGATCCTGCACAATACGACGCTCGCCAATCTCGAAGGAATCTCCAACAACAGCGTCATCGACGACATTCAGGAGATGAAGGTCGCGACCGATTACCGGTCGAAGCTGCGCATTCGCTCGCACGGCATCTTCCAGGAAACGGTCAATCTTTCCGGCGGCAACCAGCAAAAGGTGGTGCTGTCGAAGTGGCTGTTCTCCGATCCCGAGATTTTGATCCTCGACGAGCCTACCCGAGGCATCGATGTTGGCGCAAAGTACGAAATTTATACTATCATCAACCAGCTTGCCGCCGATGGGAAGGGCGTTCTGATGATCTCATCGGAAATGCCCGAACTGCTTGGCACTTGTGACCGCATCTACGTGATGAACGAAGGACGCATCGTCGCCGAACTGCCGAAGGGAGAAGCAAGCCAGGAAACCATCATGCGCGCTATCATGCGCTCAGGGGAGAAGAGACAATGACTCCGGTCAACCCAGCAACCGAGGAAAGCAACGTCGTTTCCGTTGCCGACTACATCCGCGGCAACATTCGTGAATACGGCATGCTCATCGCGCTCGTCGCGATCATGGTATTCTTCCAGTTCTACACCGGCGGCATTCTCTTCAAGCCGGTCAACCTGACGAACCTGGTTCTGCAGAATTCGTTCATCGTCATCATGGCGCTCGGCATGCTGCTCGTCATCGTGGCGGGGCATATCGACCTTTCGGTCGGTTCGATTGTCGCCTTCGTCGGCGCGCTCGCGGCGATCTTCACCGTTTCATGGGGCATGAATTTCTGGCTCGCCGGATTGATTTGTCTGATCGTCGGCGGCTTTATCGGCGCGGCGCAGGGCTATTTCATCGCCTATCACCGTATCCCGTCCTTCATCGTGACGCTCGCCGGCATGCTCGTCTTCCGCGGCCTGACGCTGACGGTACTGAACGGCAAGAACATCGGCCCGTTCCCGAAGGAATTCCAGGTCATCAGCACCGGCTTCCTGCCGGGCGATATGATCGACCTGTTCGGCACGCCCGTCCAATCGACCTCGCTGATCCTGACGGTCATCCTGCCGGTCATCCTCTTCTACCTCGCTTGGCGCCGCCGCAAGGTAAACGAGAGCCACGGCATCGACGTCGAGCCGATGGGCTTCTTCGTCGTCCAGAATCTGATCGTTTCCGGCGCTATTCTGGCGCTCGGCTACCTCCTGTCCAGCTACAGGGGCCTGCCGAACGTTCTCGTCGTCATGCTGGTGCTGATCGCGATCTATGCTTTCGTCACCAAGCGCACGACGATCGGCCGCCGCATCTATGCCATGGGCGGCAATGAAAAGGCGACCAAGCTGTCGGGTATCAATACGCAGCGCCTGAGCTTCTACACCTTCGTCAACATGGGCGTGCTCGCAGGTCTTGCCGGCATGATCGTGGCACTTCGCCTGAACTCGGCAACGCCGAAAGCCGGCGTCGGTTTCGAGCTCGACGTGATCGCGGCCTGCTTCATCGGCGGTGCCTCGGCGTCGGGCGGCGTCGGCAAGATCACCGGCGCGGTCATCGGCGCATTCATCATGGGCGTCATGAACAACGGCATGTCGATCGTCGGCCTCGGCATCGACTTCCAACAGATGGTCAAGGGTGCGGTGCTTCTCGCCGCCGTGTTCTTCGACGTTTACAACAAGAACAAGGGCTGAGCGCCAACAGGCGCCAGTCCAGGCATTCGCAGTCATATGAAAGATGGATTCCGGCTCCTGATGGAGCCGGACAGGCGGAGCTTTTGCTGCCTTCGCCGGAACGAGAAGGATCGAAGTCGTGCTTATTTCGCAAATCAAGGGTGCCAACGGAGAGATCGTCGTCGCCGTCCGCGAGCTGGGCGGCGCTGCCAAATCGGTCAAGAATGCCGGCAGCGTCTATGCGCTGGCGATGGAAGCGGCAGACGGCGGCAAGTCGCTCGCCTCGGTCATCGAAGCCCATGGCTACGGCGATGCCGTCGATCTGGAGAAGGCCTATGCCGAAGGCCGTTTCCTGCCGCCGATCACCCATCCCGATGCCGCGCACCTGCATCTGACCGGCACCGGCCTGACCCATCTCGGCTCGGCCGCCACCCGCGATTCCATGCATAAGAAGACGACCGAGGCGGCCGAGGAAACGCTGACCGACTCGATGAAGATGTTCAGGATGGGCCTCGAGAACGGCAAGCCGAAAGCTGGCGAAAAGGGCGTTCAACCCGAATGGTTCTACAAGGGCAACGGTCATGGCGCGGCAGCCCCCGGCGCGCCGCTCGTCTCTCCTTCCTTCGCGCTAGACGGCGGCGAAGAGCCTGAAATGGCCGGCATCTACGTCATCGCCAAGGACGGTTCGCCCTTCCGCATCGGCTTTGCGCTGTCGAACGAATTTTCCGATCACGTCACCGAGCGGATCAACTATCTCTTCCTCGCTCATTCGAAGCTGCGCCCGGCAAGCTTCGGTCCGGAGATCCGCATCGGCGCCGCGCCGGAGGATATTCGCGGCACCTCGCGCATCAAGCGCGGCGACAAGGTGATCTTCGAAAAGCCGTTCCTATCGGGCGAGGCGAACATGTCGCACACTTTCGCCAACCTGGAATATCACCATTTCAAATATGGCCTGTTCCGGGTTCCGGGAGATGTGCATGTCCATATGTTCGGCACGGCGACGCTTTCCTTTGCCGACGGCATCAAGACGGAAGAGGGCGACCTTTTCGAGATCGAAGTCGCCGAATTCGGCCTGCCGCTGCGCAACCCGCTGAAGGTGGCGGCCGAAGAAGAGATTGCCGTCAAGCAGCTCTGATTTTCGAGGCCGGGCCGCGTCCGCGGCCGGGCCGTGTTTGTAAACGGTAAAGGAGGCTTGTTGAGCCCATGACCATTTATCAAAACCTGATCGCCGGCGAATGGGTCGGCACGAACGCGACGAAGAACATCAACCCGTCGGATACGAACGAGGTCGTCGGCCTTTATGCCGATGGCAGTGCAGAAGATACCCGCAATGCCATCGCCGCCGCCAAGGCCGCTTTCCCGGCCTGGTCGCGCTCCGGCATCTGGGAACGCCACGTCATCCTGAAGAAGACCGGCGACGAGATCATGGCGCGCAAGGACGAGCTCGGCGCGCTGCTTGCCCGCGAGGAAGGCAAGACCCTGCCTGAGGCGACCGGCGAAGTCATCCGCGCTTCGCAGATCTTCGAATTCTTCGCAGGCGAAGCCCTGCGGCTCGCCGGCGAGGTCATCCCGTCGGTGCGCCCGAACATCGGCGTGGAGATCACCCGCGAGGGCCTCGGCGTCATCGGCATCATCACGCCCTGGAACTTCCCGATCGCCATTCCGGCCTGGAAGATCGCGCCGGCGCTCGCCTACGGCAACACCATCGTCTTCAAGCCAGCCGAGCTGGTGCCCGCCTGTTCCTGGGCGATCGTCGATATCCTGCATCGCGCAGGCCTGCCGAAGGGCGTTCTCAACCTCGTCATGGGCAAGGGCTCGGTCGTCGGCCAGGCCATGCTCGAAAGCCCCGACGTTCACGGCATCACCTTCACCGGTTCCACCGGCACCGGCCGGCGCGTTGCCGCCGCCTCCATCGAGCATAACCGCAAGTTCCAGCTCGAAATGGGCGGCAAGAACCCGATGGTCGTGCTTGACGACGCCGATCTTTCCGTCGCCGTCGAGGCCGCCGCCAATTCCGGCTTCTTCTCGACCGGCCAGCGCTGCACGGCATCGTCGCGCCTGATCGTCACCGAAGGTATCCACGACAAGTTCGTCGCCGCATTGACCGAGAAGCTGAAGACACTGGTCGTCGACAACGCGCTGAAGGCCGGCACCCATATCGGTCCCGTCGTCGACGAGCGGCAGTTGAAGACCGATACCGACTATATCGAGATCGGCAGACAAGAAGGCGCCAAGCTCGCCTTCGGCGGCGAGGTCATCTCCCGCGAAACACCCGGTTTCTATCTGCAGCCGACGCTGTTTACCGAAGCGACCAACCAGATGCGCATTTCGCGCGAAGAGATCTTCGGACCTGTCGTCTCGGTGATCCGGGCGAAGGATTATGAAGAAGCGCTTGCCATCGCCAATGACACGCCGTTCGGGCTCTCGGCCGGCATCGCCACCACCAGCCTGAAACACGCGACGCATTTCAAGCGCAATTCCGAGGCCGGCATGGTCATGGTCAACCTGCCGACGGCAGGCGTCGATTTCCACGTGCCGTTCGGCGGCCGCAAGGGTTCGTCCTACGGTCCGCGCGAGCAGGGCAAATACGCCGCCGAGTTCTACACAACCGTCAAGACGGCCTACACGCTGGCTTGAGACGAAGCGAGATGACCCGGGCCGTACGAGGCGGTCCGGGAGTATCCTGAAGGACAGAGATCATGAAAAAGAAAGCGGAATGGCCGCGCCGGCTGAGGTCGCAGGAATGGTACGGCGGCACGAGCCGCGACGTGATTTATCACCGCGGCTGGCTTAAGAACCAGGGTTATCCGCACGATCTGTTCGATGGACGGCCGGTGATCGGCATCCTGAACACCTGGTCGGATATGACCCCGTGCAACGGTCATCTCCGGGAACTGGCCGAGAAGGTGAAGGCCGGCGTATGGGAAGCCGGCGGCTTCCCGCTCGAGGTGCCGGTGTTCTCAGCCTCCGAAAACACCTTCCGCCCGACCGCGATGATGTACCGCAACCTCGCGGCTCTCGCCGTCGAAGAAGCGATCCGCGGCCAACCGATGGACGGCTGTGTGCTGCTCGTCGGCTGCGATAAGACCACGCCATCGCTGCTGATGGGTGCTGCCTCCGTCGACCTGCCGTCGATCGTCGTCACCGGCGGCCCGATGCTGAACGGCTATTTCCGCGGCGAACGCGTCGGCTCCGGCACGCATCTGTGGAAATTCTCCGAAATGGTGAAGGCCGGCGAGATGACGCAGGCCGAATTCCTCGAGGCGGAAGCGTCGATGAGCCGTTCTTCGGGCACCTGCAACACCATGGGCACCGCCTCGACGATGGCGTCGATGGCCGAAGCGCTCGGCATGGCGCTGTCCGGCAATGCCGCGATCCCCGGCGTCGATTCCCGCCGCAAGGTCATGGCGCAGCTGACCGGCCGCCGCATCGTGCAGATGGTCAAGGACGACCTGAAGCCGTCCGACATCATGACGAAGCAGGCCTTCGAGAACGCCATCCGCACCAATGCGGCGATTGGCGGATCGACCAATGCCGTCATCCATCTTCTGGCCATCGCCGGCCGTGTCGGCATCGATCTGACGCTGGATGATTGGGACCGCTGCGGCCGCGACATTCCCACAATCGTCAACCTGATGCCGTCGGGCAAGTACCTGATGGAAGAGTTCTTCTATGCCGGCGGCCTGCCTGTCGTGCTGAAGCGCCTCGGCGAGGCGGGCCTGCTGCACAAGGATGCGCTGACCGTCTCCGGCGAAACCGTCTGGGACGAGGTCAAGGAAGTCATCAACTGGAACGAGGATGTCATCCTGCCGGCTGAAAAGGCGCTGACGTCGTCCGGCGGCATCGTCGTGCTGCGCGGCAATCTCGCGCCGAAGGGCGCGGTGCTGAAGCCGTCGGCCGCTTCGCCGCATCTCCTCGTGCACCGGGGCAGGGCTGTCGTGTTCGAGGACATCGACGACTACAAGGCCAAGATCAACGACGACAGCCTCGACATCGACGAGACCTGCGTCATGGTCATGAAGAACTGCGGGCCGAAGGGTTATCCCGGCATGGCCGAAGTCGGCAACATGGGGCTGCCGCCCAAGGTGCTGAAGAAGGGCATCCTCGACATGGTGCGCATTTCCGACGCCCGCATGTCCGGAACGGCCTACGGCACCGTCGTGCTGCACACTTCTCCGGAAGCCGCCGTCGGCGGACCGCTCGCAGTCGTGAAGAACGGCGACATGATCGAACTCGACGTGCCGAACCGTCGCCTGCATCTCGACATATCCGACGAGGAACTGGCGCGGCGCCTCGCGGAATGGCAGCCGAACCACGATCTGCCGACGTCGGGTTATGCCTTCCTACACCAGCAGCACGTCGAAGGAGCCGATACCGGCGCCGACCTCGACTTCCTCAAGGGATGTCGCGGAAACGCTGTCGGCAAGGATAGCCACTGAGAACGGACGCATCCGAAATTGGATCGTTGAAAAGGCGGGGTGAGAGCCCCGCCTTTGGCTGTTTGCGACGCGCGAAGCTATTCCTTAAAGCGCGTCGCGATCTTTCAGATTCGCTCCTTGCGCTTCAGGTTTTGTTTTTACGCATGTCGTTGCCGCAAAACCGCTGCACACTTTTGCGCGACATGCGTTAGTCATGCTCGCGGGCGCGAGAGTACGTGCTGCGAGAGCGTGCGAGGGACGGAGAGGCTGCGGCAAACCTCTTCTCCCCTTGGGGAGAAGGTGCCGGCAGGCGGATGAGGGGGCTACATGAAGTGCCTTTTCCACATGCTATTCCGCCAAGCCGCCGGCATACCTACCTAGGCGCAGATTCACCGGCGCGGTCGAAGCATGATAGGCGTTCTTGAAAGACCAGCGCCGCCGACCCCCTCATCCGCCCTACGGGCACCTTCTCCGCGAGGGGAGAAGGGGGAAACGAGAGGCCGCGTTCTGTCCTTCGGAGCCCTTAGCTCTGGTTCTGGCTTTGCATCTGCCCGCCATCTTCCACCTTGACGGTGACCGACAGGGTTTCGCCCGGCGTGCCGATGCGCATGCCTGAAATCGGCGCGGCGTCGCGGTAGCAGAGGCCGGAGGCGGTCCTGACGTAGCGGCCGTCCGGGCAGATCTCGTTGGCCGGATCGAAGCCGACCCAGCCGAGGCCGGGAATATGCGCCTCGGCCCAGGCATGGGTCGCTGCCTGTTCGACCTTTTCTTCCATCATCAGATAGCCGGAGACATAACGTGCCGGCACCTGCAGGGCGCGGGCGGCGGTAACGAAGATATGCGCGTGGTCCTGGCAGACGCCGCTCTTCTTTTCCAGCGCCTGTTCCGCCGTCGTCGCCGTATCGCTGGTCCCGGGTTTGTAGTCGACCGCCTCGTGAATGGCGGCCATCAGCGCATGCATGCGGGCGAGTTGGTTATCGCCGTTGACGCCCTTGATCAGCTCCTTCACCAGCTTGCCGCTCTTGGTCAGCGGCGTCTCGCGCAGGAAGAGCCAGAGCGGGCAGAAGCCGGTATGCGGGCCGGTGACGCCGTTGAGGTCTGCCGTTTCGACCTCGCCTTCGGCGAGAATGCGGGTCGTCTGCTGCTCGCCTTCCAGCGAGACCAGATTGACGTGGTTGCCGTACTGATCGTCATATTCCACTTCGGGGGTGGCGCCCTCGACCTTCAGCGACCAGCCGAGCACCTTCTGGCCTGGCGTCGTCGGCGGCGTCAGCCGCAGCCGCTGCAGGGAGAATTTCGACGGCTCGTCGTAGCGGTATTCGGTGAGGTGGCTGATTTTCAGTCTCATGTTCTGATCCGCTTAAACGTAGAACCGGTAGCCGTCGGAAATTTCCATGCCGAGCTGGTTGTTGCGCGAGACGAAATCCTCAAGGAACTCGTGCAGGCCCTGATCCATGATGTCGCGGATCGCCCTGGTCTGCAGCGTGGTGCGGATCGCATCGGCGGTATCGTGGGCCGGCAGCCGCTCCTCGTAATCCTGGGCGAGATAGCCGAGATTGCTGACGATCTTCTCGTAGCAATAGGCAAGCGAGCGCGGCATCTGCACATTGAGGGTGAGGAAGTCGGCGATATTCATCGCCCGGTATTCGCCGTCATAGGCCCAGCTATAGGCGCGGTGTGCGGAGACCGAGCGCAGGATCGATTCCCATTGCACGTTGTCGAGCGAGGAGCCGACGGCCGAGACGGAAGGCAGCAGCACGTAATATTTCACATCGAGGATGCGGCTCGTATTGTCGGCCCGCTCAATGAAGGTGCCGATGCGGGCGAAGTTATAGAGCTCGTTGCGCAGCGTCGAACCGTGGAAGGCGCCGCGGATAAGGCCGGCGCGGCGCTTGATGACGTCGATCACCTCGGGCAGGTCGGCGGCCTTCACGCGCTTTTCGAGCAGCGACTTCAGCTCGATCCAGCATTCGTTGGTCGCCTCCCAGGTCTCCCGCGTGAGCGCGGTGCGGACCATGCGGGCATTGTTGCGGCCGGAGTCGATGCAGGACATGACGCTTGACGGGTTGGAGCGATCGCGCAGGAGATAATCGATCGCATCGGCGTTGGTCAGCTTCGCGTGGCCCTCGTCATAGGCCTCGCGAACACCGGCGCTTTGCAGCACGCCGTCCCAGTTGTCGTCGCCGGCGCTGCTGCGGGTCAGCGACATGCGCAGACCGGCATCGACCAGGCGGGCAATATTTTCGGCACGCTCTATGTAACGGAACATCCAGTAGAGACCGTTTGCAGTTCTTCCGAGCATCAGTCCTCCAATACCCAGGTGTCTTTGGTGCCGCCGCCCTGGCTGGAATTGACGACCAGCGAGCCCTGCTTCAGCGCGACGCGGGTGAGTCCGCCCGGAATGATCTGAACCTTGTCAGAGACGAGCACATAGGGACGAAGGTCGACATGGCGCGGCGCAATCCCCTTGTTGACGAGGATCGGCACGGTGGAGAGCGACAGCGTCGGCTGGGCGATATAATTGTTCGGCTTGGCCTTCAGCTTCTCGGCGAAATCGGCGCGCTCCTTCTTCGAGGCCGTCGGTCCCACAAGCATGCCGTAGCCGCCGGAGCCGTGCACTTCCTTGACGACCAGCTCTTCCAGGTGCTCCAGCACGTATTTCAGGCTCGATGCTTCCGAACAGCGCCAGGTCGGCACGTTTTCGAGCAGCGCTTTGCTGCCGGTGTAGAATTCGACGATTTCCGGCATATAGGAATAGATTGCCTTGTCGTCGCAAATGCCGGTGCCGGGCGCGTTGGCGATGGTGATGTTGCCGGAGCGGTAGACGTCCATGATTCCAGGGATGCCGAGCGCGGAATCGGCACGGAAGGTCAGGGGATCGAGGAAGTCGTCGTCGACGCGGCGGTAGAGCACGTCGATCGCCTCGTAGCCGCGGGTCGTGCGCATCTTCACCTTGCCGTCGATGACCCGCAGATCCGAGCCTTCGACCAGCTCGACGCCCATCATGTCGGCGAGGAAGGAATGCTCGTAATAGGCTGAATTGTAGATGCCGGGGGTCAACACCGCGACGCGCGGCTTGCCGGTGCAGCCGGGAGGGGCGAGCGAGGCGAGGCTCTGGCGCAGGAGATAGGGATAATCCTCGACGCGCTGCACCTTGTTCTCATGGAAGAGTTCCGGGAACATCTGCATCATGGTTTCCCGGTTTTCCAGCATGTAGCTGACGCCGGAAGGCGTGCGGGCATTGTCCTCCAGCACGTAGAACTGGTCTTCGCCGGTACGCACGATGTCGGTGCCGACGATATGGGTGTAGACGCCGCCGGGCGGGCGGAAGCCGATCATCTCGGAGAGGAAGGCGACATTGTTTTCGATCAGCTCGCGGGGAACGCGGCCGGCGCGGATGATCTCCTGCTTATGGTAGATATCGTCCAGAAAGGCGTTGAGCGCGATCACCCGCTGCTCGATGCCCTGGGCAAGCTTGCGCCATTCGCGGGCGGAGATGATGCGGGGAATGATGTCGAAGGGGATGAGTTTTTCGGAACTGTCGGCATGGCCGTAGACCGCGAAGGTGATGCCGGTCTTCCGGAAGATGTTCTCCGCATCGCGGGACTTGGCAATCAGATGCGCCCGATCTTGGCTGTTGTACCACTCGAAATATTTTTCATAAGGCGGACGAGGACTTTCGTCCCCGGTAATCATTTCATCAAATGCCAAAGGTGCGGCTCCCCTTTTTTGTTCATTTGAATACAACGCAAATTGCAATGCAAGAACCATGCGCAGTTCGAGGAAAAGATTTTGCGGTGCGGGAAAGATGGGAAATTTCGGGTGTTTGAAGTGCGGCGGGCCGGAGTGGTGGATGGTTGTTTCGTAAAAACTGCGTAAAATCTGAGCAGGTGATGGTTTTTCGTTCGGCCGATATGAGGAGGCGCAGCCTTTCCGCTTGTTCCCTTGTATCTGCACGTTAGAGATTTTGTGCGATGGAAGCCATTGCGCCTCTGGCCGGGTGGCCACCCGGCCAGAGGCGTGACGAAGTCGCCCGCCCTCCCTCCGGTTACAACCGTGAATGAGCCTGGGATCTTCGTCATCGTCACGTACGACCGAATAGTCGCTTGG
>NZ_LOKW01000006.1 GCF_002211305.1 Rhizobium sp. R634
GGCGCGCCGCCGGCGATCGCCAATGCCTATAAGGACGTCGTCTCGAAGTTCGTCCACGGCCAGATCAAGAGCTCCGACGAAGCCGTCACTCAGCTCGTCCAGGCGATCGACGACGCCCGCTGAGACCAGCCGATGAATACGCTTCCCCGCGTCTTTTGCGGGGAAGCGTCAGGCTCCGCGACGATTGAGTGGAGACGATCGGCAAGGCCGATCCTGCGGGAAGGGAGAAGATATCCATGAGCACAGTTGCCACCACCGATCCGGTTCTGACCCCCGGGCAAGCGACGCCGATCTCGCTGAGGGGCCGGCTGCAGGATGCGCTGCCGAAGATCGTGCTGGCGCCAAGCTTCGTCATCACGCTCGTCTTCGTTTACGGCTTCATCGTCTGGACGGCCTATCTGTCGTTTACCAATTCCAAGACCTTCCCCTCCTATCAGCTGACCGGGGCGCGGGCCTATCAGCGGCTGTGGCGCTGGACCTTCGAGAGCGATCCGCCGTCCTCCTGGTATACTTCGATCACCAATATGGCGATCTTCGGCTTCCTCTATGTCGGCATCTGTCTGGCGCTCGGCTTGCTGCTTGCCATCCTGCTCGACCAGAAGATCCGCGGCGAGGGGCTGCTGAGGCCGATCTTCCTCTATCCGATGGCGCTCTCCTTCATCGTCACCGGGGTGGCCTGGAAATGGTTCCTCGATCCCGGCCTCGGGCTCGAGCAGACGCTGCATCACTTTGGCTGGACGAGCTTCCACTTCGACTGGATCAAGAACAAGGACTTCGTCATCTACACCGTCGTCATCGCCGGCGTCTGGCAGGCCTCGGGCTTCGTCATGGCGATGTTTCTGGCCGGGCTTCGCGGCATCGACAGCGAGATCATGAAGGCGGCCGAGATCGACGGCGCCTCGACCCTGCAGCTCTATCGCCGCATCATCATCCCGCTGTTGCGCCCGGTCTTTCTCTCCGCCTTCATCGTGCTCGCCCATATGGCGATCAAGTCCTATGACCTCGTGGTGGCGCTGACCTCCGGCGGGCCGGGCGGCTCGGCCTGGCTGCCGTCCAACTTCATGTATGAATACACCTTCAAGCGCAATGAGATGGCCGTCGGCTCGGCCAGCGCCATCATCATGCTGATGACGATCTCGGCGATCATCGTGCCCTATCTCTATTCCGAACTGAAGGAGAAGGCCCGATGAGCATCTCCGCTGCCTCTCCCGCCGCCTCCGGCAATGCAGGACGCGTTATCGGCCGCATCGTCATCTATAGCCTGCTGGTCATCTTCGCCGTCCTCTATCTGATGCCGCTCTTCGTCATGCTCACCACCTCGTTCAAGACGATGGACGAGATCCAGGGCGGCAACATGCTGGCGCTGCCTGAGGCCCCGACCTTCGATCCCTGGATCAAGGCCTGGGGCGAGACCTGCGTCGGGCTGACCTGCGCCGGCATCAAGGGCTACTTCTGGAACTCGATCAAGATGGTGGTGCCGGCGGTGGCCATCTCCACCATCATGGGGGCGCTGAACGGCTATGTCCTGACCAAGTGGCGCTCCCCCGGCCACACGCTGGTGTTCGGGCTGATGCTGTTTGCCTGCTTCATCCCGTTCCAGTCGGTGCTGCTGCCGATGGCGACCATCCTCGGTTCGCTCGGCCGCTTCGGCATGACGCTGCAGAACGCCACCGGCTTTACCTTCGGCTTCGGCAATCCGACGGCCAATCTGGTCTTCGTCCATGTCGTCTACGGCCTCGGCTTCACGACGCTGTTCTTCCGCAATTTCTACGAGGCCTTTCCGACCGAGCTGGTGCGGGCCGCCCAGGTCGACGGCGCCAGCTTCTTCCAGATCTTCCGCCGCATCATGCTGCCGAACTCGCTGCCGATCATCGTCGTCACCGTCATCTACCAGTTCACCAATATCTGGAACGACTTCCTGTTTGCCTCGGCCTATGCCGGCACCGGCGATTCCATGCCGATGACGGTGGCGCTCAACAATGTCGTCAACACCTCGACCGGGGTGGTCGAATACAATGTCAACATGGCGGCGGCGATGATCGCCGCCGTGCCGACGCTCATCGTCTACATCCTCGCCGGCCGCTACTTCGTGCGTGGCCTGATGGCGGGCGCAGTCAAAGGGTAACCCATGGCTTTCCTCGAAATCTCCGGCCTCAGAAAGCGCTTCGGCGCCGTCGACATCCTCAAGGGGATCGACCTCGAACTCGAAAAGGGCGGCTTCCTGGTGCTGGTCGGCCCGTCCGGCTGCGGCAAGTCGACCCTGCTCAACACCATTGCCGGACTGGAAACGATCACGTCGGGCGAGATCCGGATCGACGGGCGCCCGGTCAACGGTCTGCATCCTTCCAAGCGCGACATCGCCATGGTATTCCAGTCCTATGCGCTCTATCCGAACATGACGGTGGCGGGTAACATCGCCTTCGGCATGGAGATGCGCGGCGTGCCGCCACAGGAGCGCAAGCAGGCGATCGACAAGGTCGCCAAGGTGCTGCAGATCGGTCATCTGCTCGACCGCAAGCCGAGCCAGCTGTCGGGCGGCCAGCGCCAGCGCGTCGCCATGGGCCGGGCGCTGGTGCGCGATCCCAAGCTCTTCCTGTTCGACGAGCCGCTTTCCAACCTCGACGCCAAGCTGCGCGTCGACATGCGCATCGAGATCAAAAGGCTGCATCAGGCGACCGGCAAGACCATCGTCTATGTCACCCACGACCAGATCGAGGCGATGACGCTCGCCACCCGCATCGCCGTCATGAAGGACGGCATCGTCCAGCAGTTCGGAACACCCGCCGAGATCTACAACAATCCCGCAAACATGTTCGTCGCCGACTTCATGGGATCACCCGCGATGAATTTGCTTGCCGGAACAATTGAAAACGGCGCGGGCGGGCTCACGGTTTCGCTGGAGCGGCCGAATGCCGCGCCGCTCAAGCTTCCCGTCATGGCGGGCAATAACGGCCTCACCTCCTATGCCGGCAAGCAGATCGTCTTCGGCATCCGGCCGGAGGCGCTCACCGATCCGGAGGGCGCCGATCGGAACGCCCGGACCCTCGCGGAAAGCGATTGCCTGATCGACGTGGTGGAGCCTGCGGGTTCCGATACCTTCGCGGTGACGAAGCTCGGCGGCAAGGAGGTCGTTGCCCGCCTGCGGGCTGACGCGCGCATCAGCGCCGGCCAGACGGCACGGCTCGCCTTCAATCTCGACAAGGCCGTGTTCTTCGATCCTGAGACACAGGCCCGGATCGCGTGACGATCGGTACGAATATGAGCAGTGCACCAGACATCGTCATCATCGGCTCGGGAGTCGGCGGCGCCACGGTCGCCGCCGGCCTTGCCGCCACCGGCGCCCGGATATTGATCCTTGAGGCGGGCGACCACATCGCCGACCTTCCCGTCAATCGCGACCAGCGCGCAATCTTTCAGCGTGGCCATTTCCGGCCGAAGGAGACCTGGTACGAAGCGGACGGCAAGGGCTTCAACCCCGGCAACTACTACAATGTCGGCGGCAATTCGAAGTTCTACGGCGCTGTCCTGTCCCGCTACCGCAAAGAGGATTTCGGCGTCATCGAGCACCGGGAAGGCGTCTCGCCAGCCTGGCCCTTTCCCTATGAGGAATTGGAGCCCTGGTACTCGAAGGCCGAACGCCTCTACCATGTCCGCGGCAGCCTCGGCGAAGACCCGACCGAGCCGTATCACTCGGCTCCTTACGAATACCCGCCTGTTCCGGATGAGGAGCCGATTGCCGATGTCAGGGCCCGTCTCCAGGCGAAAGGCCTGCATCCCTCTTCCCTGCCGCTCGGCCTGGATCTCGATGCCTGGCTTTCGAAGGCGCGGACGCCATGGGACGCGCATCCGAATTCCCGGGATGGCAAGATGGATGCCGAAACCGCAGCACTGGCGGCGGCGCTGGAGCACGAAAACGTGCGGCTCGAAACCAATGCGCGCGTGACGAAGCTCGAGACGGCAGCGGCGAGCCGGATCGACCGCGTGACCTACGTCAGGAACGGCCAGACGCTGACCATCTCACCCGACATCGTGATCCTCTCGGCCGGCGCGGTCCAGTCGTCCGTGCTTCTCCTGCGCTCGAAAAACGACCGCTTCCCAAGAGGGCTGGCGAACTCTTCCGATCAGGTGGGCCGCAACTTCATGAACCACAATGCATCCGCGGTCATCGCGGTCTCGCCGAAGTTCAGGAACACCGCCGTCTACCAGAAGACCTTTGCCTTCAACGACTTCTATCTCTCCGACGGGGAGGGAGGACCGCCGCTCGGCAACGTGCAGCTCTTGGGCCGCATCTCCGAAAGGGTTCTCAAGGGCTCCCTGCCGCAAGCGCCGGAATGGCTCTTACGCTTCATCACGAACCATGCCATCGACTTCTATGCGATGAGCGAGGACGTGCCCAATCCCGAAAGCCGCGTCATGGTGGATGGAGACCGGATCGTCCTGCAGTGGCAGCGAACCAACTGGGACGCCCATCTCGCCCTTGTTGCCAAGCTGAAGGCGATTCTGAAATCGATCGGATTTCCGATCGTGCTGTCGAGGCCCTTCGACAAGCGCACGCCTTCCCATCAATGCGGAACGATCCGCATCGGCAACGATCCGGCGACCGCGCCGCTCGATCCCTACTGCCGTTCCTACGACCATGAGAACCTCTTCGTCGTCGATGCCGGTTTCCTGCCGACGTCGGCCGCGGTCAATCCTGCGCTCACCGTTGCCAGCCAGGCGCTGAGAGTGGCCGACCATATCGCATCGAAAGACTTGCAGGCGCGAGCCGATCCACTGGCGCGTGCCGGCCTCAAATAGGACAGTAAAATGGCATTCGACTACATCATCACGGGCGCCGGTCCTGCAGGATGTGTGCTTGCGAACCGTCTGAGCGAAGCCCCTGATATCCGCGTTCTCCTGCTCGAAGCGGGCGGCGGCGACTGGAGTCCGCTTTTTCACATGCCGGCCGGCTTCGCCAAGATGACCAAGGGCGTGGCCAGCTGGGGATGGGAAACCGTCCCCCAGAAGCACATGAAGGGCAGGGTGCTGCGCTACACACAGGCGAAGGTTATCGGTGGCGGCTCGTCCATCAATGCGCAGCTCTATACCCGCGGAAACGCGGCGGATTACGACCTTTGGGCGCGCGAAGACGGCTGCGAGGGCTGGGATTACCGTTCGATCCTGCCCTATTTCAAACGGGCCGAAGACAACCAGCGTTTTGCCGACGATTACCATGCCTATGGCGGCCCGCTCGGCGTCTCCATGCCTGCCGCGCCGCTGCCGATCTGCGACGCCTATATCCGCGCGGGGCAGGAACTCGGAATTCCCTATAATCACGACTTCAACGGTCGACAGCAGGCAGGCGTCGGATTTTATCAGCTGACGCAGCGCAACCGCCGCCGGTCGTCGGCGTCGCTCGCCTATCTCTCGCCGATCAAGGACCGGAAGAACCTGACGGTGCGCATGGGCGCGCGGGTCGCGCGGATCATCGTGGAGGGAAACCGTGCGGTCGGCGTTGAAATCGTAACATCAAGCGGCTCGGAGATCGTCCGCGCCGAACGCGAGGTCCTGGTCTCCTCGGGCGCGATCGGATCGCCGAAGCTTCTTCTGCAATCCGGCATAGGGCCGGCCGATCATCTGACGTCGGCCGGAGTCAAGGTGCTGCACGATCTGCCCGGTGTCGGCTGCAACCTGCAGGATCACCTGGATCTTTTCGTCATTGCCGAATGCACCGGCGACCACACCTATGATGGTGTCGCAAAGCTCCACCGCACGCTTTGGGCGGGGATCCAATATGTCCTGTTCCGCACCGGTCCGGTCGCCTCGTCGCTCTTCGAGACCGGCGGCTTCTGGTACGCCGATCCTGATGCACGGTCTCCCGACATCCAGTTCCATCTCGGTCTGGGCTCCGGCATCGAAGCGGGCGTCGAGCGGCTGAAGAATGCCGGCGTGACGCTCAACTCCGCCTATCTGCATCCGCGTTCGCGCGGCACGGTGCGCCTGTCGTCATCCGATCCGAGTGCTGCTCCATTGATCGATCCGAATTACTGGTCCGATCCCCACGACAGGAAGATGTCCTTGGAAGGGCTCAAGGTTGCGCGCGAGATCATGCAGCAGGCGGCCTTGAAACCCTTTGTCCTGGCGGAAAGGCTGCCCGGACCGAAGGTCATCACTGACGAGCAGCTTTTCGACTATGGCTGCGCCAACGCCAAGACCGACCACCACCCCGTCGGCACCTGCAAGATGGGAACGGGGCCGGACGCCGTTGTCGGGCTCGATCTCAAGGTCCAAGGCCTGGAAGGCCTGAGGGTCTGCGATTCCTCGGTCATGCCCCGCGTGCCCTCTTGCAACACCAATGCGCCGACGATCATGGTCGGCGAAAAGGGTTCCGATCTCATTCGGGGCCTGCCGCCGCTGCCGTCCGCCATCTTCGCCCACGAACGCAACGATACGAGGCCGCGCGCCCGTGCCGAAATCCAGTAAACCCTTTCGAGAGGAGGTATGACAATGTCTGAAGTGACGGTTGCAGTGCTTGGCGCCTCGGGCTGGATGGGCAAGGTCCACACCATGGCCTATCAGACCTTTCCGCATTTCTTCGGCGTGTCGGATGGAACGGCGCGGATCGTGTCCCTTGTCGACGGCAATCCGAACGTCGCAAAGGACCTTGCCAGCAGGGCGCCGGGTGCAAAAATTCTGCAGGATTGGCACCCGGCCGTTGCCGATCCAGATGTCGACCTGGTCGACATCTGCTTGCCTGATCATCTTCATTATCCCGTGGCCAAGGCGGCCTTGCTGGCCGGCAAGCATGTCTATTGCGAAAAGCCGCTGGCGAACACCGCCGATGAGGCGCGGGAGCTTGCCGATATCGCGCGAGAGAAGGGTGTCATCACGCGTGTCGGACACGCCTTTCCCCGCAACCCCGTTCATGATCTGGCGAAAGACATCATTGATTCAGGGGAGATCGGCGAGATCAAGCTGTTTCGCGGCTGCCAACACGTCGACATGTATGGTGATCCCATGGCGCCCTTCATGTGGCGTGCCGATGGAAAGCTCGCGCCGACGGGGATCGTTGGCGATACCGGTTCGCATATCTTCAGCTTCATGGATTTCCTGGTCGGCCGCGTCAGCTCTTTGATCGCCGACAATCTCATCGTCACCCCGCGCAGACCTGTTGTCGAAGGACTTGCCTATGGGGAGCAGGTGAAGCTTACGGGAAGCGAATCCTGGGCCGATATCACCAACCCGGACGCAACGAATGTGCTGTGCCGGTTCGAAAACGGCGCCGGCGGCATCGTCGATTTCAGCCGTGTCGCGACTGGCCGCAAGTTCATGCAGACCTACGAAGTCTACGGAACGAAAGGCAGCATCGCCTATGCCTATGACGAGATAAACCGGCTGCGCTTCTATTCGAATGACGATCGGACGGGACGGCGCGGCTTCCGGGAGATCGACGTAGGACCGGAGAATCCGACGTTCCGTGCTTTCCTTCCTCTGCCGAATTTCGGCATAGGCTACAACGAAAGCAAGATCATCGAGGTTGCCGAAGTCATCCGCTCGATTGTCGCCATGAAACCGATGTGGCCGACATTCGATACGGGCCACTACATCTGCCAGATCGTCGACGCCTGCATGGAATCCTCCCGGCAGAGACGCTGGATCGATATCCCGCTCAACTGATCGAGACGCGCCGATGACCATAGACGTTCCGCAAGACATTCTTGACGCGCTGACCGACGTCGACATGCCGCGGCTTCCTCCCGAGGCTGCGCCTTCGGAAGTAAGCCGGCTCGCCTGCGTCGAAGTGCCGGTCTATCGAGCCGGCTGCGTCGTCGTCGGATCGGGTGCGGCGGGTCTGCGCGCGGCGGTGGAAATGAAGCGGCGCGGCGATGATGTCGTCATCGTCAGCCAGAGCGCATGGGGTGGAACCTCGGCCTGCTCGGGATCGGACAAGCAGACCCTCCACACTGCAAACACGGCCGACCAGGGCGATAATTACAAGGCTATGGCCCGGGCCATCCGCAGTGGCGGCGCCATGGACGAGGATACGGCTTATGTCGAGGCGGTAGGCTCGTCCCGCATGATGGCATCGCTGCAGTTCCTGGGATTGCCGCTGCCGCAGGATCCGCTTGGCGGAACGCTGAGATATCAAACCGACCATGACGAGGTTGGCCGCGCCACGAGTTGTGGGCCACGCACCTCGCGGCTGATGGTCAAGGTGCTGGCCGAGGAGGTGATCCGGCTGGGCGTGCCGTTCTACAACCAGACCACCGCCGTCAAGATCCTCACCGAGGGCGATGGAGCGGGCCGTCATGTCGTTGGCATGCTCGCCATGCGCGCCGGCGACCGTACCGAGGAAAACCCGCTCGGCATCGCGCTCTTGGTCAGTGATGTCATCGTGCTTGCGGCCGGCGGACCGGGTGAGCTCTATCGTGACAGCGTCTATCCAAACGGCTGTTTCGGCTCGCTGGGGCTCGCCCTGGAGGCTGGCGTCGAGCTCGTGAACCTGACCGAAAGCCAGTTCGGCATCGGAACCCGGAGGGAAGGGTTCCCATGGAATCTCTCCGGCACCTATGTCCAGGCGATCCCGCATATCTATTCGGTCGATGCCGAAGGTGCCGAGCATCATTTTCTGGCCGAATACTATCGCAGCACGCAGGAGCTGGCGTCGAACGTCTTCCGCAAAGGCTACCAATGGCCTTTTCACGCGACGCGCATGCTCGATTTCGGATCGAGCCTGGTCGACCTCGCCATCTACCGCGAGACAGCCGCCGGCCGACGCGTCTTCATGGACTTCAACCGCAACCCGCTGCCGGTGCCGGGCGACCTGCCGTTCGGCCTGGAAAGGCTGGACGAGGATGTCCGAGCCTATCTCGGCAATGCCGGCGCGAGCCAGGCCATGCCGATCGACCGGCTGAAGCACATGAACCCGCTCTCGATCGAACTCTATCGCCGTTACAAGATCGATATTGCCGAGGAGCCGCTGGAATTTGCGGTCAACAATCAGCACATGAACGGCGGCATCATGGTCGATACCTGGGGCCGCAGCAATATCGGGGGCTGTTACGCGATCGGGGAAGCGGCAGGCACGCATGGCGTGACGAGGCCCGGTGGGGCGGCGCTGAATGCCGGGCAGGTGTTCGGCACGCGGGCGGCCGAGCACATCAGCGCGAGCGGCAGGGCGAAGCGGGCCGCTGCGGAGGATATAACAGCGATCGCGGAGGCCGGTATCGGCAGCCTTCTAGCCGCCCTCCGCGCCGAGAGCCCGCTGACCGCCAAATCGCTCCGCACGGAAATCCAGGCGCGCATGAGCGAGAAAGCCGGCATCCTCTGCGATCAGGAAAGCGTCGGCGGCGCCTTGATCGAAGCGCGCAAGCTGAATGCTGAAATCCGCAAGAAAGGCGTCGCCTACAGCCGCGGAGCGGAAGCGGTTCGAGGGGTGCAATGGCGGCATATGGCGTTGGCATCGGAAGCTGTGCTCAGCGCGCTCGACTTCTTCATCCGCAATGGCGGCGGCAGCCGCGGCGCGCGGGCGATATGCGACGGGCAGGGCGAGTCTCTTCCGCTGGCGCGCGCTGGCCCGCTGCAGGATTATCGGTTCCGGAAGGAGCGCCCCGCGCATCGGGAGGAGCAGATCGTCGTTCGGCTGGATGGGGATCAAATCGGGCTTTCGACCCGTGCGAATAGGACCTTCGATGAAAAGGCCAGATCCTTCTTCGAGCGTGACTGGCCGGCCTGGCTGACTGGCCGCACCTATGATCTTGCGAGGGATAAATGACGTCTGCCGATCAATCGGGATTGGAAACCGGCGGCGGAACCCGGACACGTTCGGTGTCGTCGGAACCTTCGGCGACGGCTTCCTCGCTTTTGCGCACATGCCTCGGCGGATCCTTCCCTTCAACCGGCTTCGGCGAAAGCTGGTCGTCGGCCTGGATCTCGTCGGTGTTCAGATAATTTTTGCTCTCAGCCATGGCAGTCACTTCCGATTGGAGAATTGCGGGGCAGGGATGCGGCCCTTCTGATCGGCGCGGCCGGTGCGAGGATCGGCCTCGGTGGGACCTTCGCCCGCCTGGCGGCTGCTGCCCATATCGATCGGCGGCTTACGCTGGTCGTCTATATCGGTTACAGGCAGCTCGTCGTCCTGGGTGTCCTCATTCAGTGACTTCGGCGGGAGCTTCGCGGAATCTGGGGTGGAATTGATTGGCATCGGCAATCTCCTTTCATGCGTAACTCCAGCCGCCATCGTGGGTTCCCTGTCTCCCTTGTTGTCGGCGGCAGCGCAGCTCACATGCCTTCAGCTTTGGAGACGTCGAGCTCGATCATAACCGGCGCGTGGTCGCTCGTATGGTCCCAGCCCCGGGGTTTTCTCCGAACGCTTGCCGACCGGAGCCAGGGTGCGACTGTCGGGCTGAGCAGGAAGTGGTCGATCCGGAGCCCGGCGTCGCGTTCGAAGCTGTTGCGCCAATATTTCCAGAACGTGTAGATGCGTTCGCCCGGGTGCAGGTGCCTGACGGCGTCCGTCCAGCCCTGGGCAACCAGATGAGCATAGGCCTTACGGACTTCCGGCCTGAAAAGGGCATCGTCCAGCCAGCGCTCCGGCTTGTAGACGTCGATCTCCGTCGGCATGACATTAAAGTCGCCGGCCAGGATCGCCGGCACGCCAAGGTCGAGGAGTTCGGCGGCATAGCCATCGAGGCGGCGGAACCAGCGGAGCTTGTAGTCGAATTTCGCGCTCGGGAACGGATTGCCGTTGGGAAGATACAGGCACCCGATCACGACGCCGTCGATAACGGCTTCGATATAGCGGCTGTGGGTGTCGTCGGGATCGCCGGGAAGCCCGCGCCGTGTCAGGATCGGTGTCTGGCCTCTTGCAAGGATGGCGACCCCGTTCCAGGATCGCTGTCCGTGCCAGACGGCGCCGTAGCCGGCCCGCTCGATCTCATTGCGCGGAAATCTGGCGTCGTCCGTCTTCAATTCCTGGAGGCAGACGATATCGGGAGTATCCTCCTTGAGCCAGCGCAGCAGGATGTTGAGGCGGCCGTTGATCCCGTTGACATTGTATGTCGCGATCCTCATGTGACCCCCGCCGGTCGACGCCTTGCCCCGCGCTCTAGAAACGCTCCTGAGTTTCTTCCTCCGGAAGCCCGCGCCCGCAATCGGCCCAATCCAGACGGCTTTCCACGCCGTAATGCCCGGCCGGCCGGATTTTCTCCGGCGTGTCGAGGGAACCGACCGTCAGCCGGATCAGTTCGTCGCCGTCATACTGGAGATAGAGCGGCGTTCCGCATTTGCCGCAGAAACCGCGGGTCGCGATCGGCGACGATCGATAGGAGGCCGGCGCGTCCTGTGTCCAGACAAGATCGGCGATCCTGGCTTGGACGAGCACCGCGAAGGGACCGCCGGTCGCCTTTTTGCACATGTCGCAGTGGCAGTATCCCGAGTGCGCCGGCTCGCCTGCGAATTCGTATCGGCAGGCGCCGCACAGGCAGCCGCCGGTCCAATGCATCGCCATAGCCGGGCTCAACGCGTTGCGCCGAAGACGAAGGCGATGCCGGCGACGATTGCGACCGCCGTCAGCGGCTGCTCGCGGATCCTGTCTTCGATGTCGCGCACGACGCTGCGCGCTTCAGCTTTTGCCACGCGCGCAGTTCCTGAAGCCAGCCCCGAAGCAGATTCTGCTATCCGCCCAGCTTCCTTTCGAAGCGCGCGCATCTCCTGATGATCGGTTTTGAAACCGTCGGAGGAGCCATCGGTCTCGCCGGTGGAGCGCAAAGCTTGATCCACGAGCGGGAATTCCTCGTCGAGCTGAGAGAGATCCGGCTCCCGAGCCACGCGATCAACGGCCTCGGTGTCGGCGCGGCCGGCGGGTATGGACGTGTGAGTGGCCGACACCGGGTCGGACGCCGGAAAAGTGGCCTCGATTCCTCTGTCGAGCTCACCTTTTCGAGCCCGGCTCCGCTGTTCTGCCTGTTCCTTGCGCAGGGATTGGACTGCCGGGGATTCGTTGGGATTTGCCATCAGGGTTTCCTCCATTGTTCTTCGACAATGAAAGCGACGACGAGGAAAGAAGTTCCGGAAGAATGCATTTTCGCCTTCGACGATAACGGCTATCGGAGGGGCAGCCGAAGTGCCCGTACGCTGTCCATCGTCGCCGGCATATCCGGCGGTTTTTGCCGGCTCGGGGGCTCTCCATCAGGCAAACCAGACCAAAGTCTTGCAATGTTTGGCACTTAGGTCCGGTTGCATTCGATGCTAAAAAAAACGAAAATATAGAGAGTTGTAATAAGGCTGAGTACGCATGAGTGAGGCTGTGTGATTAGTATCTCGAAACGCGATTTTCTGAGATTGAGCGGCGGCGCTGCCGTCGCGCTTGTGGCTGCCGCATCTCCAGCGACACTGAATCTTACCGGCTTTCTTCCTGTCGTGACAACGAAACGCGCCGAAGCAAAGGACGGCAATAACGGCAATGGCGGCGGCAACGGCAATGGCGGAGGAAACGGCGGGGGGAATGGCAACGGCGGAGGCGGCGGCAACGGCAACGGCAACGGAGGAGGGAGCGGAAGCGGCAGTTCCGGCAGCAGCAGCAGCGGAAACTCCGGATCTTCGTCCTCGTCGAAAGGATCGTCAGCAGCGAGAGCAACCGAGGATTCCGATGGTTCGATCGATGTCCGTCATGCGAACGGTATCACCGAAACCCTCCAGAGCGGCCGCTACACCATGAAGGACTCGAAAGGCAGGACGATCATAAACCGGCAGGCAACCACTAACGATGCCAGGCGACTGAGCCGCTTCTTCCGCTAAGGCAACTCCGGCTCTAGTTCTGTTCACGCCACCGCAGGGCCGCTTCGGTCCTGTTTGTGACGCCGAGCTTGCTCAGAATTTGTGTCATATGGTGTTTCACCGTTTTTTCCTGCAGATCCAGACGCAAGCCGATATGCTTGTTCGACAAGCCTTGCGCGACCAGATCCATCACCTCGCGTTCCCGCGGCGTCAGGCTGTTTTTTTCGGAGGGTTCGATCTTTAACGACTTCTCCATGACTTTTGCTGACATCGTCGGCGAAATATATCGCGCTCCGCCCATGATGGTCTGGATCGCCTCGGCGAGACCGCGAGAGCCGACACCCTTGAGAACATAGCCCTTCGCGCCGCGTTGCAGAGCGCCGACCAGCGTGTCCACCTCCTCCGACACCGTCAGCATGAGCACTTTCGTCGAGGGGCTGCGCGTCAGAACTTGGCCGATCGCAGACAGTCCGCCACCGGGCATCGAGACGTCGAGAAGCATGACGTCGGGGCGGTTATTCGCCGCGATCATGGCCGCGTCATCGCTGCTGGCGCCTTCACCCACGACGACGAAGTCGCTGATCTCGGACAAGCTGCGCGTTACGCCCTCGCGAAAAAGCGGGTGGTCGTCCACGACGCCGATAGTGATTGATGCCATCTTTAATCTCCTACTTCCATAGGCTCGAAGATCATGGTCACGGTCGTCCCTCCTTCGCCCGTCCTCACGTCGAAGGACCCTCCCAGGCTGTCGATCCGCTCCCGAAGTCCTACCAGGCCAAGGCTTGACGGCCTTACCTCGTTCGGGTCGAAGCCGTCGCCGCGATCGCTGACCTCCACGCGAACGTGACCATTGTGCGAGACCGCCTTGACAGCCTGCTGAATGCCGCCGCCGTGACGATAGGCGTTGTTCAAGGCTTCCTGGACGAAGCGATAGATACAGATCTTCACGGCGGTAGCAAGTTCGGGTCCATCCTCATCGACATCAGTCTCGACATGGGTTTCCGTCTTGTGCTGATGAACTTCGACGACCCGGGTGACGATTTCGGTGATCGAGGATTTTTCGATTTGCGGCAGCACCAGCCCGCTGCAGATATTGCGGATCTCCGTCATTGCCTCGGCAAGGCTGGAGCGGATCCAGGCAAGCTCTTTTTCCCGCGCCTCGGGCTGCGTGGAGGGGTTGACCAGCAAGTCGCTGTCCAGGCGCAGCGAGGCATAGGCGATATGCTGGGCCGGACCGTCGTGCAGGTCGGCGCCGATGCTGCGCAGATAGGTTTCGTTGAGCGCCGCCGCCCGCTGGGAAGCGCGCTGCAGCCGCCGCTGAAGCCCGCGATTCTCCGCCAGCAGCGCTGACAGTTCCTGGACCCGTCCTCTCAGATCCTTGCGCTGCGCCTCGATCATGCGGCTGCTGCGAAACACCAAAATAGACAGAACAAGGAAAAAGACTGCCGTGAGGGTGGCAACGGCGGCCCAGCTCCGGAGCCTGGCGTGCGCCAGGCTGTCGCCGAGCCCTTCCGCCGTCTCGTAGAATTCGAGTACGGCGACAGCCTGGCCGGACCATGGCTGGAGCACGGGGTTATAGATTTCCATCAGCGGCTTGCCGAGTGCGCGCTCCTTACTGCTTTCCGGGTCGTCGGCGATCTCGTAGCGCGCGACGAGGGATCCCGCGAACGCCCTTTGAAGCTTGTCGTTAACCGGAAACTTTTTCCCCATCAGCTCCTTTTCGTTCGAATAGAGGATGGTGCCGTCGCTTCTCCAAAGCTTGAACGAAACGAGGCGCTTGCCGAGCGCCCCTTGGCCGAGCGTCTCGTCGAGCGCCTGAGCGCTGACTTCGTCCAGCATGGATTCCTTCTGCATGTCGGGAAGCAGCGGCGCAACCACGCTATCCACGTACAGCGCCGTCGCCGCGCCGGAATTATGGATGACGGCCTCCTCGATGAGGTGAGTGACGAAAATGCCGACCAGCAACATGGCGGCAATCGAGATCAGTCCACCCGTGATGAAGAACTGGGAGGCGAGGGAGCGGGCATTCCAGCGGCGAAGCCAATTCATTTTGATACCGGCAAGGATTTCCCGCTAACCTATCGCGCCTTTAGAGTTTTTCCAAACAGTGTCATGGGATATTTCTGGTATCGAAGATATCGGCGCCCTTGACGCTCTCGGTCAATCGACCGGTATCGCCCGACATGGCTGCGCCGAAGATATAAAGAAGGGCGGCGAGAACGATAACGAGGGCGACGACGGACGCGCTCCAGGCATTGTTCACTCTGGATCTGCTGCTCTGAGCCATATCAGGATCTCCTTCGGTCTCTTTCGAAAACGGAGCCAATCGTTGCGCGTTCCACGCGATGGACTTCGGTCGGGCAGCGGTAGGACCATGGTCTGAGCCCTGTGGACATCAGCAGATCCAGGCATATTTCAAGTTGAATGAGCTGAGTTTGGAGGCCTCTGAGTGACGATCTCCGCAGATATCGAATATGACGCCGGCGTCGCGCCCGCCGCGTCTTCCGCGCCGTTCGGAGAAGGTGTTGCCGACTTTTACGAGAGCCTTCTCGTGCCGATACTTTTCGAGCCTTATGCATTAGAGCTGGCGACGATTGCCGAACGGTTGAAGCCGACCAGCGTTCTGGAGGTCGCGGCGGGGACCGGCGCTCTGACGCGGGCTCTGCGGGCAAGGCTCGATCCGGCAGCGGAGATCGTGGCGACTGACCTCAGTCAGGCCATGATCGACGTCGGCGCGCCGACGCTGACGCTGTCGAGAACGCACTGGATGCATGCGGATGCCATGGATCTTCCCTTCGCACCCCAGATGTTCGATCTTGTCGTCTGCCAGTTCGGCGTGATGTTCTTTCCGGATAAGCCGAAGGCCTTTCGCGAGGCCGCAAGAGTGCTGCGCAGCGGAGGCCATTTTCTATTCGCGACGTGGGATTCGATCGCAGCCAACGATTTCGGAAGATGCGTGGACGAATGTCTCGCAAATCTCTTCCCGTCCGATCCGCCGGACTTTCTGAGGCGCCTGCCATATTCCTATTTCGAACCCCGTTCGATCAAGGCGCAGGTGTCTTCGGCAGGGTTTGACGCAGTATCCTGCGATCGAGTCGAGCTGACCTCCATCGCAGCCGCCCATGATGTGGCTGCTGCCTTTTGCCTGGGCTCTCCGCTCAGGGCGGAAATCGAAGGGCGGGCGCCGGGGCGCATCGGCGAGATCGTCGATACGGTCGCCGAGCAGGTGGAATCGCGCTACGGGGTTCGGCCATGCGGCAGCATGAGCGCCTTCGTGGTCGTCGGCCGTATTGCATAGCGCTGGCTGCGTACGCCGGCGTACCAATCAGCGATACCGAAAATCCACGCTCTTTCTTATAATCATTCTTAATTCGAACATGGTTCACTCAGGCGAAATCTGGGGTGATCATTTCATGTCGATAATATTCCGACTTTTGTTCGCGGCGTCGATCTTGCTGACGACAGCAGCATTCGCGGCTGCCGATGACTGGCGGGTGGTCAAGGCGACTACTCAAGCAAAATATACCGTCGATAGGGCGAACTGGCTGGATCTACACGTCGGCGAGGTGGTCCCGAACCGGGCATGGGTGTCGACTGGTCCGCGCGGGCGCCTTCAGCTTGCCAGGGGCGTCGAGAGCATCACATTCCAGCCGAATACGCTCGCCTCGATAACCACCAGCGGGGTCATGTCGAGGAAGACCGAGGTCGTCCAGCAGGTCGGATCTATGGATCTTGAAATCGAGAAGCGCAGCCAGCCTCATACAACGGTCCAGACGCCCTACCTCGCGGCCGTCGTAAAAGGAACCGTCTTCCACGTAACCGTCGGCAAGACGAAGGCGTCCGTCTCCGTGGATCGCGGCCTCGTCCAGGTCACTTCATTCGCGAGCGGCCAGTTGTCGAATGTCGGGCCGCGCCAGAGCGCGACCGTCGACAGCAAGGCGGGCATGACGGTGAAGGGCGAGCTGTCCAAACCGAAAATCACCACGGTTGCTCCATCGGTCGCCAAGGTTCCGGCCGTCGCCACCACCAAGCTTGCCGGCGCAGTCGAAGCATCCGCAGCCAAGAATACGCCTTCGGCAGCAGCCAAGAACACCAACTCCAGCAAGGCCGGCGTGGGCGGAAACGGCAAGGGGAGTGGAAGCAGCAGCAATGGCACTGGTGGAAACGGCAACAGCGGCAGCAACGGTAATGGTAACAGCGGGAAGGGCGACAGCAATAGCGGCGGCAAAAGTAACAGCAGTTCCAGCGGTCACGGTAACGGTGGGAAGGGCGATAATGATAGCGGCGGCAGTTCCAGCGGCCACGGCAACAGCGGGAAGGGCGACAACAATAGCGGCGGCAAGGGTAAGGACAATTCAGGCGGAAGCGGCAAAGGCAAGGACAAGTGAAAGCCATCGCTAAGGCGGCTGGAGATTATCTCTCCGGTAGCATCAGCACCGTCACGCTTCGTATTCTGCTTATCGCCGCAATGCTGGCGCTGCCGCTGGCCGGGGCGGATATCCTCCGGGGGGTGAACAACAGCCTATTTGCCAAGCGGTTCGAATGGGCGCCCCGCCAAGCCACCGGCAACATCGTCTTTATTGCCATCGACAAACGTTCCCTCGACGCCGTCGGAACGTGGCCTTGGACGCGCAGCACCTATGCGACACTGCTCGACAAGCTGATCGCGTCGGGCGCTCGGGATATCTTCCTCGACATCGATTTCAGTGCATCTTCCAGCAAGCAGGAGGACGATCTCCTCGCCGCGGCGCTGGAAAGGTCGGGAGGCGGCGTTCTCTTGCCGGTGTTCCGGCAGCAGGAGGCGGCGTCATCGTCTGAGACGGCGGTGACAAAGCCGATTCCGAAGTTCCTGCAGAATGCCTGGCCGGTATTTGCCAATGTCGCGATGGATGCGGACGGGTTCATTCGCCGCTTCGATCTGGGAGGTCAGTTTGATGGCAATCCCATCCAGTCCGCGGCTGCCGCGCTCGGCAGGATCGACGACAGCGCCGGTTCCTTGCTGATCGATCATTCGATCAGGCCCGACACCGTTCCGACCTTCTCCCTGTCCGGCGTGCTTGATGGAACCGTCCCGGCCGATGCGATCAAGGACCGCTCTGTCGTGGTGGGAGCATCTGCGGCTGAGCTGAAGGACATTTTCGCCGTGCCCGTGCATGGAGCGATTGCCGGTCCGCTCATTCACGTGCTCGCTGCCGAAACGCTGCTTCAGAACCGCTTTCTCAGGACATTTGATCAGGCGCCGCTGGAGCTTCTGTTTGCAGCCCTGCTCATTCTCGGCGTGATCTGCAGCCGTTCGGCCGGAATGATCACGCTCGTGGCGGCCGGACTGGCCATCGCCGTGACCGGCGAGGTCGCCGCATTCCAGCTGCAATGGCGATACGGCCTCCTTATCGGAACCGCGGTTCCGTGGTCGATGCTGTTGCTCGCCTGGATGCTTGCCCTCAACGAGCGTATCGACCTTGGCCGGATGCTGGTGGCCATGGCCAATACCGAGACGCGCAATACAAGGCGTCTCATGAAACGGATTGTCGCCGACAGTTCGGACGGCGTCGTCGCCTTCGACGGTGATCTGAGGATCGTCGAGGCGAGCCAATCCGCCAAGGCGCTGCTGCAAGCCGATGTCGGCATGTCTCTTCTCGGTGACGCTGGCGCCGCCATCACCGACGCTGTGCGCAGACTGGTTTCCGAACACGATGCCGAGCCGGACAAGGTGCATATGGCCCGCGTGGAGTTCTCCAGCAGCAGAAGCTCGGAGCCCGCTCACTACGAAGCCTCGATCACGGTCTCGCCGCTCGAACAGCCGATTGCGCATCGGGCGGCGGCGCGCTCGCGGTTTGCCGGTTGGCTGATCATAAGGGATGTCACCGCACGGCATGACTATGAAGAGCGGTTGCAGAGATTGTCCGAGCTGGACGAACTCACCGGACTGCTCAATCGTCGGGAATTCGCCGCCCGGCTGGGCGCTCTTCAGGGCGAGATCCTCGTCTGCGTGCTGGATATCGAGCGTTTCTCCTCGCTGTGCGCCACGCTTGGGCGCGATGCCGGGGACGAGCTTATCGAGGCCGTAGCGGCGAGATTGGAAAATGCCTTCGCCGGCGATCTGCTGGCGCGGCTAGATGGCGATCATTTTGGCATTGCCATCCCCGCAACCGGCGCACATCCGATCGAAGACTTTGCGGATGCTCTTTTGCAGCTGTTCGGAGAACCTGTCCTGATCAGAGACGTTGCTGTGCCGATCTCCGTCCACCTTGGCATAGCGCGCTCGGGGGATGCTGCTCCGGGCGCTCTTCCGGGCGCCGCGCAATCGGCGCTGGATGCTGCCAAGGCGACGCCTGGCCGGCGATGGTCATCCTTCGATCCCTCTACCGCCGTTCGCCAGGCACGCTCTCGCCGGCTGGAGCGGGAGATGCATGAGGCTCTCCGCAGCCGCCAGTTCTTTCTGCTGTTCCAGCCGCAGGTCGAACTTGCCGATGGCCGTCTTATCGGCGCGGAAGCCTTGATCCGGTGGAACCATCCGGAGTTCGGATTGATATCTCCGGCGGAGTTCATACCGATCGCCGAATCCTCCGGCCTCATTTGCGATATCGGCCGCTGGACGCTGATCGAAGCCTGCACTGAGGCGGCGGTCTGGCCTGACGGACTCAGCGTCTCCGTCAATGTCTCGGCGCTTCAATTCGAGCGCTCCGACCTGGAGGCCGACGTGAGCGCCGCGCTCTCCTCGAGCGGGCTTCCTCCTTCGCGATTGTGCATCGAACTGACGGAATCCGCCTTTATCGACCAAGGCGGGCCTGCGATCGCAAAAATGCGCGCCCTCCGCGAGCGAGGGGTCGTCATTGCCTTGGACGACTTCGGCACAGGCTACTCCTCGATGAGCTATCTGGCCGATCTTCCCCTCGACAAGCTCAAGATCGATCAGTCCTTCGTGAGGCGGATGAGCGGCAATACGGGCGCCTTCGAGATCGTGCGGGCGATCATTTCCCTGGCGCACGGCCTGAACCTGCAGGTTATCGCCGAAGGCGTCGAAAGCGAGCCGGAGGCAGAAGCGCTGCGTCGGCTCGGATGCAGGATGGGGCAGGGCTATCTCTTCGGGAGACCGGGCGAGCCCGTTGCCATGCTGACCAGATGGGGCGAGGAAAAGCTTTTATCCGCCGGGAGATGACAGCTTGGAAGCGCGGTCTATCCGCTGGAGATCTGCCCGCGAGACGGCTCACTCATCGTGCGGATGAGGTCCTGCTCGATTTCGCTGCAAGTTTCATCATACTCCCTGACCTGGTGCGCATGCGACGATTGTCCGCGTAGGGCTTCGCGCGCTTCGACCGCAATCTGGTAGGCTTCAAAGAGCTCGAGTTGCCATGGGTCGCGCGCCTCCATGATCAGTTTCCGTATCTTTGGTAGGCGCATCGCCAGCCGTCTGCGTCCAGCCTCCCGACGATTGGATCGTGACATCTTTCTTCAGGCTCCTCCTGGATTGCGAGGCTGGGCCTCTGAATCCTGAGATAGCGTCCGGCGCGCTTATTGAAATGGAATTAGGCCCTATGGCCGGTGCACATCAGACTGAGGTCTGAGTCATGGAACGACGCCAGCTCTAACTAGTTGGGTTGGCAGCGATTACGAAGATCGCAAACGAAACAAAAGGAGGAAAATATGATCTCCAAGCTACTCATCGGTGCGGCAACAGCCGCGACCCTCATGTCGGGCGTGGCGTTCGCCCAGTCTTCGACGGTGAATGGCGCGGCCGGCGGTGCGGTCACCGGTGCGATCGTCGGTGGGCCTGTCGGCGCTGCCGTCGGCGGTGTTGCCGGTGCGGTCGTTGGTACGGCGATCGATCCGCCGCCGGAAAAGGTGGTCACCTATGTCCGCGAGGCTCCGGCACCTTCGGCCCGCGTAGTCGTGAAGGAAAAGATCGTGGTCGGCCAGCCCCTGCCGGAAACAGTCGTCGTTACGCCTATTCCGGATGACCCGACCTATGCTTACGCGGTGGTCAATGATGAACGTGTCATCGTCGAACCGTCGTCTCGCAAGGTGATCCAGGTTATCAAATGACCTGATCCCCGACGCGGCCTGCCGCGTCCTCCCTCCGGAACTCACCGTTAGAACCTGAGAACCGCCGCACGATGACGGTGAAGTCGTCGTGCGGCCAAAACAGAGAGATTGTTATGAAGATCAAGACACTCGCCGTCCTCATGGCGGCATTGTCGATCGGCGTCTCGCCAATCGGTATCATGTCCGCCTCGGCTCAGGATGCGCCGATCCTTCCAAAAAAAGGCGCCGCACAAAGCGGCCAGTCCAGCGATGGTGCGACCAAGCAGCCCGACGCCGGCGATGCTTCCTCCTCGGGCGGCGCAGCCACATCGAGCGGCGAGGGAGCGCAACAGCCTTCCGACTCAGGCGCGAGCGCGCCGAACACTTCGACTGGAACCTCTTCGGACAGTTCTGCAGGCCAGACCGGGACCCAACCGGATGCCAAGAAGCAGTCCGGAACTGCCACCGAAACCGACTCCGGTAACACCGGCACCGATGCATCAGGCGGAAGTTCGAAGACGCCTGAGTCGGGACAGTCCTCGACGGAAGGCCAGAAGCCTGCCGGCAGCCAGGACACCGGCACATCGACCGGTTCCGGCGAGACCCAGAAGTCCGGCGACGCTCAGAAGTCCGGGGACACCAAGTCTTCCAGCGGCTCGACCGAGACCCAGACGAACAGCAAGACGAATGTCGAGAACAGCAACACGTCGGTCGACAGCAACACGAAGACTGAAACCGGCAACACCACCAATGTGAACATTTCGGTCGAGCAGCAGACGGAAATCCGTCAGGTGGTGAAGGAAGTTCAGGTCGAGCCGGTTCGGGAAGTAGACTTCACGGTCTCTGTCGGCACGAGCATCCCGAAGACGATCAGGCTCGAGCCGTTGCCGCCGCGGATCGTGGAGATCGTACCGCAGTACAAGGCCTACCGCTTCTTCATCCTCGCGGATGGCCGGATCGTCATCGTCGATCCCTCTGCATTCACGATCGTCTACATCATCTCGGCATAACAGCCGGCGCCCCGGCGGCTATCTCCGCCGCCGGGACCGAGGAGAGGAAGCATGATCTATTCCGAAGAAAAATCCACCGGGCTGGCCATGCCGCTGATCGCCATCCTGCTGGCGATCGCCGGCATTCTCGCAGCACTCGTCGCCACCGGAGGTCAAAGCAGCACGGCCGGCCGGGTTTGGGTCCCCCAGGTTCAACAGCAAGGGCCGGGAAAATGAACGCCATCGCATCCGTCGCCTTCGGCATCGTCAGTTCGGTCGGAGCCTGCATAGCTGCCGCATCCATCGCATCGCATGTCGTGGCCGATACCAGACCTCACACCTTCAAAGATCTGGCCTCGCCCGACTTGTGGACGACGAAGCCAATGAAAGTCGACCCTCGGCAGCAGGGTTACGAACGTATTGCCCCCCTCTATTCCAGTTATGTCACGGAGGCCCCGGCCGTCGTGGCGTCGCGAGCGGCGCCAGAGCCCGTGCATTCTCTAGTTGAACCTCAGACATCGCAGCCGAAGCTCTCGGTCCAGCACCTTTCCTGGTGCAGGGAGCGCTATCGGTCCTTCGATCCCGAGACCAACAGTTACCGAGCCTACAGCGGCGAGGTGCGCGAATGTTCCTCGCCGTTCCAGCAGACTGTCGCTGCGGCCGATGTACACATGGGTGGGAATTTAAACCCGCAGGCTGCAGCCTGGTGTGCCGCCCGGTACAGATCTTATCGGCCGGAAGACAACACCTATCAGCCATGGGATGGGCCGAGACGCGTCTGCGAGGCTCCGGATGCCGTGGCCGAGATCGTCGCCGCCAGGAACTGATCATAGGTGACGGTGGCGGTCGACGTACCATAACGGACGGATCCGCACGGTCAGACTAAGGTCCATGTTCCAAACGCTGCGGTTGTGTTACCGGTTGTGTTCCAGGTCGGGAGATCGGAATGGCAACGACGCTGTTAACAGAAATCCAGCAGGCGCAGACAAGGCTCAGATTTTTGAGCAGGGCGGAGCGAGGTGCCCTGATCGTGCGCATCCTTCACGAGCTGAAAACGCATCGGAAGGAGGTTCTCGGAAACGTGCCAGCCGACCACTGCGTCTGGATCGACACGCTGATCTCGTCCGTTTCCTCGACGATCTCCGAAATTGCCGGAATGCAGGATGCCGAGTTCAATCGTGTCCTGAACGAGTTTGAAAAACTGATGGCGACGCTCCAGGGCATTTCCCGTGCGAGGAAGGTGCCGAAGACCGTTCATTGAGAGGAGACGCCGCGCACTTCCGGTTGCCCCGGCATGCAATCTCCGCGGATTCCCTCTAACGGCGAGCGACGTGGCCCAATTCTCCAAAGGAGCGAAGGCGCGTGCTCCATCGATCTGACCGAGACGACCCCAGCAAACGAGCAGGAATCTCCTACTTGGCGCAGCCCGTGGCGGTGCGTCAAACGGGCATACTTTGCCCACAGATGTGACACGCTGGACCTAAGTCCGATGCTCCTCCGACTGAATGCCTATCAGAGGAACAGTCAGCAAAAACCGTAGTTTGCCAAAGAGCTATCCATCCAGAACGGATGCGACGGCACTCATGACAAACGGAGGAATACACGATGATGAAGGTAACGCATGTAGCACTTGCAGCAGCACTTCTGGCAGGTACGGCGGTGTCGGGATTCGCACAGTCGTCGAGCACTGTCGGCACCGGCGGATCGACGGCGGGCGGCGGAACTGCGAGCAGCACGATCGGTACTGGTGGCAGCTCCGCCGGCGGCGACTGCGCGGCAGGATCCACCAATTGCCCGTCCGGCTCCTCCTCTACGGTCGGCACAGGTGGCTCATCGGCCGGCGGCGGTACTTCGAGCAGCACTGTCGGCACCGGCGGCTCCGCGGCCGGCTCTGGCTCTGGCTCGGCTTCGACCCTTGGAACGGGCGGCTCGTCGGCGGGCGGCGGCACCTCCAGCAGCTCGGTTGGCACGGGCGGCTCCGCAGCCGGCTCCGGTGATGCCAATTCGGCCTCCAGCGTCGGGACAGGTGCTTCGTCTGCGGACGGAGACAAGACCGGCAGCACGGTCGGCACCGGCGCCAGCTCGGCCGGCTCGTCCGACAGCAAGGGCAAGAAGGGCTGTGCCCCCGGTCAGCTCAAGAAGGACGGCGCAGACAACAAGTCCTGCTGAACGTCCCGGCCGGCGCCTCGACAGGCGTCGGCCAACCCAGGAGATGAACAATGACACGTTTTTCTAAAGCCGCATGGGCCGCCGCCACTATCCTGGCCGCCGGGCAGGCGATGTCCGAAGAGATAAAACTCGATGACGGCACCAGCTGCACGGTGGTCCAGGGCGAGGCTTCCGCAAGCGGCGGTACTTCCACGACGGTGACAGCAGGCAATGGTCACGTCTCGTCATCGACGACGACAGGTGGCGCAGCGACGAGCTCCGGTTCCTCATCGACATCCTCGGCCGGCGCTTCGGCGGGATCTGGAAGCGTCGACAGTTTCTCGACGGCCAGCGTCACCCGCCCTGATGGCACGATCATTACCAAGCGTTCCGACGGAACCTGCTCGGTGATGAAACCGAACAAATAGGAGATCGCCATGAAACTTTCGAATATGATCGGAGCCATCTCGATAGCACTGCTGGCCTCCACGGCCTCAGTGTCTGCGCAGGAATGCAATGCCGCCGGAACAGTCGGCACCGGCGGAACGGCCGCTGCCGGCGGCACTTCGGCAAGTTCGGTAGGTACGGCCGGAACATGCCGGACGGATGGCGGAACGACCTCATCGATCGGATCCGGCGGAAGTGCTGCGACTGTCGATGGGAAGGCCAAGAGCCAGACCCATATCAACGATGGCGGCGACAAGCTGAAGGCGCAGACGAAAGCGCAGGCGGTCGATCAGGGCACGTTCAGCAAATCACGAACCAAGACCAGTGTGGACGGCGACACGCTGCAGAGCACGACCCGAACCATGTCCCACGTCCCCGGCGAAAAACCGGTCAAGAACACGACCAATCAGAAGATTATCCTGCCGGAGGAGTAGCGCCGGATGGCGTACGCGCCTGCGCTCACGCTTTGAGGCCGGCATCCATATGCGGTTGCCGGCCTTTCTCGCCGCCTATCGTCAGTGGTTCACGAAGCTTTGGCTTCGAAAGCTGGGGCGAAGTCACCGAGCGATTTTGCCTTGAGGATCATGCCTTCGATATCCTGCTCCACGATCTCTTCCAGATCGGCGAAGCTGTCGATGACGTAGTAGATCGGCTGTAGAATATCGATCCGATAGGGTGTTCTCAGCACGCTCATGAGATCGAAAGGCCGGAATTCGCATGCCGTGCCTTCCATCGCCGCTTTTGCTTCGCTGGGCGACGAGACGATGCCGGCGCCGAAGCAGCGGCGGCCCTGAGGCGTATTGATCAGGCCGAATTCCACGGTGAACCAGAAGATGCGGAACAGATGCCATGAATAGCCCTTGCCGAGGCGCAGGGCGGTTTCGCCGAAATGTCGGACGAAATTGGCGTAGCTCTGGTTGGTCAGCATCGGGCAATGGCCGAAGACCTCGTGGAACAGATCCGGCTCCTCGATATAGTCGATATGCTCGCGACGGCGCAGGAATGTGGCGAGCGGGAACTTGCCTTGCGACAGAAGCTCATAAAAGCGCGAGGGCGGTATGAGCGCCGGCACGCCTTCAACGCCGAAGCCGGTGGTGTCATTCAGGCGCCTGTTCACGTCGAGAAGCTGGGGAACCTTGTCCGGGCTGAGGCCCAGCATTTTCACGCCATCCAGATATTCGCGGCAGGCCGTGTTGGCGAGGATTTTCATCTGGCGCCGGTAGAGTTCGCCCCAGATCGCATCCTCTTCGAGCGTGTAGTCATAGAGACCGTCCGGTGCGGGCAGTTTGGCGGTGTAGCTGCTTTCCTTGGTCATAGGCTGATCCTCCCAGGCACGGCGCTATTGCTGCCATTATGATCCGGCTTTGGAGGATTTTCTTTTCTTTCGTGCTGGCTATTGCCATAGTGCTGGGAAATATTCCCGAAGATAGGTCAAGAAATGAAAGAAACTGGGAATTTTCGCCGCAAGCTTCTGCAGCTCATCCAGGCCGACGGCAGCCTCTCCTTGGCGGACCTGGCGGAAAAGGCCGGCATGTCGCAGAGCTCGGCCTGGCGGAAGATCCAGGAACTGGAAGCAGACGGCGTCATCCGCAAGCGGGTGACGCTGCTCGATCCCGGTAAACTCGATCTCAAGCTCTGCGTGATCGCGCATGTGACCCTGGAGGATCACCATGAAGAGGCGGTCGCCTCCTTCGCGTCGGTAGTGCTGGATCGTCCTGAAATCATGGAATGTTACGCCTTGTCGGGCGCCTTCGATTATATGCTGAAGATTCGGGCGCGCGACGTCGAAAGCTATGAAGCCTTCATGACGCGCTATCTCATGCGCAACCCGCATGTGCGCACCGTCGTCTCGAGCTTCGTGCTGCGCGAGCTGAAATTCTCGACCGAACTGCCGATCTGACGCTTGAAACGAGGCCAGGCGTTACCGCGCGTCGCCATGTGCGCTGCCCGGCATATGGATTGGAAAGCCCTCGAATGTCTTCAGCGTATCGAGCACGATCGATGTCTTCACGTGCTGCACGGATTCATGCGGCAGCAAAACATCGTTGACGAATTTGGAGAGGTCGGCGAGCCCGCGGGTCGCGACCTTGAGATGGTAATCCATTTCGCCGGTCAGCGCATAGGCTTCGAGAACCTCCGGCAGACCGTTGATCAGCTGGGAGAACCTGCGAGCATTGTCACGGTTGTGGGTCGCGAGCGTCACGGAGATGACCACGAGCATATCCAGGCCCAGTTTCTGCCGGTCGAGGTAAGCGCTATAGCTGCGGATGTAACCTTCAGCCTCCAATCGCGTGCGCCGGCGCGAGCATTGTGAGGGCGAAAGCGCGATCCGTTCACCCAGCTCGTTGTTCGTCAGCCTCCCGTCCTTTTGGAGCTCCTGAAGCAGGCGAAAATCCAATTTGTCGAGCTGCTCATCCATTGCACGAAATCTCCGATATGCTCACGAAACGTGCATAATATCTTCCCCCGATATAAAGAATGCAAGAACTTTGCATGCGTTTTGGGCCACACTTTGCACAGTCAAAGTTCAGTCCTCAAGGAGGAGAAAATGGGCCCTTTTCCGCATGATGCGCCGCCCTCGGAAATCACCGCCGACAATCCGGCGGGTACCGATGGCTTCGAATTCGTCGAATTCGCTCACCCGGAGCCCGAGAAGCTCAGCGAGCTTTTCACGCGCATGGGCTACGTCGCCGTCGCCAGGCATAAGACGAAAGACATCACCGTCTGGCGCCAGGGTGACATCAACTATGTTCTGAACGCCGAAGCCGGCAGTCATGGCGCTCGCTTCGTCGCACAACACGGTCCCTGCGCCCCGTCGATGGCATGGCGTGTGGTCGACGCCAGGCACGCATTCGACCATGCGGTGTCGAATGGCGCGGTTGTCTATGAAGGGGATGACAAGGTGCTCGACGTCCCTGCCATCGTCGGTATCGGCGGCTCGCTGCTCTATTTCGTCGAGATCTATGGCGCGAAGGGGTCGGCTTACGATGCCGAGTTCGATTGGCTCGGCGAGCCCAATCCGCGCCCCGAAGGGATCGGCTTCTATTATCTCGACCATCTCACCCACAATGTCTTTCGCGGCAACATGGACAAGTGGTGGGATTTCTACCGCAACCTGTTCAATTTCAAGCAGATCCATTTCTTCGATATTGATGGGCGCATCACCGGCCTTGTCAGCCGCGCCATCACCTCGCCCTGCGGCAAGATCCGCATTCCCTTGAATGAATCGAAGGACGATACCAGCCAGATCGAGGAATATCTGAAGAAGTACAAGGGCGAGGGCATCCAGCACATCGCCGTTGGAACGGAGGATATCTATAAGGCGACCGACAGGCTTGCCGATAACGGCCTGCGCTTCATGCCGGGTCCGCCGGAGACCTACTACGACATGTCCTATGAGCGCGTGAACGGCCATAGCGAACCGATCGACCGCATGAAGAAGCATGGCATCCTCATCGACGGCGAAGGCGTCGTGAATGGCGGCATGACGAAGATCCTGCTCCAGATCTTCTCGAAAACCGTCATCGGCCCGATCTTCTTCGAATTCATCCAGCGCAAGGGCGACGAGGGCTTCGGCGAAGGCAATTTCCGCGCGCTTTTCGAGTCGATCGAGGCCGATCAGATCAAGCGTGGTGTCATCGGCACTGCAGCGGAGTAAACTCCAGGCGATCTCGCGCGCCCGAAGAAGGCGCGCGGGCATTCTGGCAGTTTTCGGGGAGGAGAGTGAGCAATGGACCAGACATCGATCCAGCCTGCCGAGGCTGAGGCCGCGACGGCAAACAGGCCGAAATATATGCCGGGTTTCGGCAACGATTTCGAAACGGAGTCGCTGCCGGGCGCCTTGCCTCAGGGCCAGAACAGCCCGCAGAAATGCAATTACGGCCTCTATGCCGAGCAGCTTTCCGGCTCGCCCTTCACCGCGCCGCGCGGGACGAATGAACGGTCCTGGCTTTACCGCATCCGCCCAAGCGTGCGCCACACGGGCCGCTTCTCGAATGCTTCCTATCCGCACTGGAAAACCGCGCCTTGCCTCGACGAGCATTCGCTTCCCCTGGGTCAGCTTCGCTGGAATCCCGTGCCCGCGCCCGCGGAGAAGCTGACTTTCCTTCAAGGCGTGAGGACCATGACGACGGCGGGCGATGTCACCACCCAGGTGGGCATGTCGGCCCATGCCTATGTCTTCAACGAAGACATGGTCGACGACTACTTCTTCAACGCCGACGGCGAACTGCTGATCGTGCCGCAGCTTGGCGCCATCAGGGTGTTCACCGAAATGGGCATCATGGATGTCGAGCCGCTGGAAATATGCCTGATCCCGCGCGGCATGATGTTCAAGATCCTGCGCATCGGCGAGCAGCCCGTCTGGCGCGGCTATATATGCGAGAATTACGGCGCGAAATTCACGCTGCCGGACCGTGGCCCCATCGGTGCCAACTGCCTGGCCAACCCGCGCGATTTCAAGACGCCAGTCGCCGCCTTCGAGGACAAGGAAAAGCCCTGCCGCGTGCATGTGAAATGGTGCGGGAAATTCTATGTCACCGATATCGGCCATTCGCCCCTCGATGTGGTCGCCTGGCACGGCAACTATGCCTCGTACAAATACGACCTCAGGACATTTTCTCCCGTCGGCGCGATCAGCTTCGATCATCCCGATCCGTCGATCTTCTCGGTGCTGACCGCTCCGACCGAAGATGCCGGCACGGCCAATGTCGATTTCGTGATCTTTCCACCGCGCTGGCTGGTGGCCGATCACACGTTCCGTCCGCCCTGGTACCACCGCAACATCATGAGCGAATTCATGGGCCTGATCCATGGGCAGTATGACGCCAAAGAGGAGGGCTTCGTGCCCGGCGGCATGAGCCTGCACAACATGATGCTTGCCCACGGGCCGGACGCGCTCGCCTTCGAAAAGGCATCCAATGCCGAACTCAAGCCCGTGAAGCTGGATAACACGATGGCCTTCATGTTCGAGACCCGATACCCGCAGCAACTGACGAAATACGCAGCCGAGCTTGAAACGCTGCAGGATGATTACCTCAAATGCTGGGACGGTCTGGAACGCAAGTTCGACGGAACCCCCGGTATCAAGTGAAGGTCGGGGACCGGATATGAAGCTTGCAACGCTGAAGGACTCCACCAGGGACGGCCGGCTCGTCG
The DNA here is from genome assembly GCF_002211305.1 of Rhizobium sp. R634. GTDB lineage: Bacteria > Pseudomonadota > Alphaproteobacteria > Rhizobiales > Rhizobiaceae > Rhizobium. Next base: position 29,520 of record NZ_LOKW01000006.1, read on the forward strand.
TCGTCTCCCGCGATCTCACCCGCTGCTCCGAGGTCGGTCACATCGCCCGCACCCTGCAGGCGGCGCTCGATGACTGGAAGCATGTGGCGCCAAGGCTTGCGGAGGTTGCCGAAGGCATCGAGACCGGCGCCCAGCCGACGATCCGCTTTCACGAACACGACGCCGCATCGCCTTTGCCACGCGCCTATCAATGGGCCGACGGTTCGGCCTACGTCAATCATGTCGAACTGGTGCGCAAGGCGAGGGGTGCCGAGATGCCGGCGACGTTCTGGACCGATCCGCTGATGTACCAGGGCGGTTCGGACGGTTTCCTCGCGCCGCGCGATCCGATCCCTGCTGCCGACGAGGCCTATGGGATCGACATGGAAGGCGAGGTCGCCGTCATCACCGGCGATGTTGCAATGGGTTCCGGCCCGCAAGCCGCTCGCGACGCCATCCGTCTGGTGATGCTCGTCAACGACGTGTCGCTGCGCGGCCTCATACCGGATGAACTGGCCAAGGGGTTCGGCTTCTTCCAATCCAAGCCTGCCTCGGCCTTTTCTCCCGTCGCGGTGACGCCGGACGAGCTGGGAGACGCCTGGGATGGCGCCAAGCTGCATCTGCCGCTGCTTGTCAGCCTGAACGGCAAGCCGTTCGGCAAGGCGAATGCCGGCATCGACATGACCTTCGATTTCGGCCGGCTGATCGCCCATGCCGCCAAGACCCGCAACCTCTTGGCCGGAACGATCATCGGCTCGGGAACGGTGTCCAACAAGCGCGACGGCGGCGCGGGCAGGCCGGTCGAAGACGGCGGTGACGGCTATTCCTGCATCGCTGAGATACGCATGATCGAGACGATCGAAACCGGTTCGCCGAAGACGCCATTCATGCGGTTCGGCGATCAGGTCCGCATCGAGATGAAGGATCGCGCCGGCCATTCGATCTTCGGCGCGATCGAGCAGACCGTGGAACGATATGCAGGAACTGAGCCGCAATGAGCGAGGTCGTTCTCTACGACTACTGGCGATCGTCGGCGAGCTATCGCGTCCGCATCGCTCTCAACATGCTGGGCATCGACCATAGGACCGTACCGGTCAATCTGCTGGAGGGAGCGCACCGGAAGCCGGACTATCTGGCCCTCAACCCGCAGGGGCTCGTGCCGACCCTGGTGATCGACGGGCAGGTTCTGACGCAATCGCTGGCAATCATCGAATATCTCGCCGAGCTTCGGCCGGAATCCGGATTGCTGCCGGCAGGTATCGCCGATCGCCAGAAAGTCCGCGCCCTCGCATATGCCGTCGCCATGGACATCCATCCGATCTGCAACATGCATGTCGCCGCTCATCTGACGACCATGACCGAGAAGGCCGACGCCCGCGAGGAATGGATGAAGCACTTCATCGGCGCCGGGCTCGGGAAACTGGAAGCTATGATCGGCGAATACGCTGGAGAATTCAGCTATGGCGATCGGCCGACACTGGCGGACCTCTGCCTGATCCCGCAAGTCTACAACGCCCGCCGCTGGGGCGTCGATCTCACGGATTTCAAGCGCATCGTCGCGATCGACGCCCGATGCGCCGAACTGCCGGCCTTCCAGGCCGCCCATCCCGACCGCGTCGCCGAAGCTTCATCGCCGGTGCGCACCATATCAGGCTGAGGCCCAGCGGCCGGCTGCAAGACTAGGCATTCCCGCCATGAAGAGAATATCGCCGCCTGACCCAACCGCTGCCCGCTTTCATCGATCAACTGCCAGACGGTCACGTCCTCGATCCAGAAACGCCGCCCCGATTTCGCAATCCTGATACCGCGCCCATTCTCCACAAACCCATCGCGCGTGACGGCATCCAGCAGCCGCTGCCGCTCGGCACGATCAGGCTGCTCGGCTGAAAACTGCGAACGCAGCGCGATGAATTCGTCCCAGCTATATTCGAAGCAGTTTTGCGCGGTCCGGTTTGCGTAGATGAAGCGCGGGTCGGGCTCGGTGTTGTGGGCGAGGACCACGAATGGGGCATGGTTGTAAAGCCAGTCTGCGCCTTGGCCGTCGCCGACGAGAGGGCGGCGGACGAGGCGCGCGTAGCTTCCGGTGAGGAGGGAGAAGAAATCGGGATCGAGCGTCAGATCGAGGGAGGGAGTGTCATAGGCAAAAGTCACGAAGTGCCTCGTTGGTCAAATGCGCCGATGCACGCGACATAGCCGATATCATTGCACAGATTAGATAGCCGCCGCTCGGGAGTTGATATGACCGATTTCAGGCGCACCGTCGATACCGTTCGACCGCAGTTGCGGGAGCGCTCGCCGACGATCCCGGACTGGCATATTCGGTATGCCACGATCCCGGCCTGCAACCGTCAGTACCGAGGGCAGTGGCTAGACATTGACCGCATCGACGACGTAGCTGGCCACCATCAGATCGAGATGCGCGCCGCCGCCATTCTTGAAGATCGTGATCTGGTGGTGGGACTGGCAGCTTGTCGTGCCCACTGCCACGAGGTCATAGAGATCTCCCCTGATATGGGAGCGTTCGATGGCGCCGGACGCGATCGGCTGCATGATCTCGCCGATCCGGTCCATCACCGTCTCCAAGGAGACAATCTGCTCCGCAAGCGGATATGGTGTGATCCCTGTACGATCTCCCTGGGTGGGCCCTGCACTTGGGATCGCCTCACCATTCGCAGACGCATAGTTAACGACGGAGAGCCCGATGTACATTCTTTTTGGCGGTGACTTCACACGTGCAACGCTCGTTCAATGGGTACTTGAAGAAGGCAAGATTGAGTACGAACTCAGAAAAATCGACATTCTGAATGGTGAGCACCGTTCGGCGGAATTCCTCGCCATAAACCCGGCCGGTTTGGTCCCGGTGCTGATCACCCCAGACGGTGACGCGCTATATGAGGTAGCTGCACTGATGCTTTACCTGGCTGACCGGCACCAGCTCACAGAACTTGCTCCGTCATCGAACGATCCGGACAGGGGGCATTTTCTCTCCGCGATATTCCACATCGCGGGCGACATACAATCCGAGACGAAGCGCTTCCATTTTCCCCACCGCTTCTCCCTAAGAAGCGAAGACAATGCCGGAATTCAGGATCTGGCAAAGTCGCTCGTGCTGAGTCGATTGAGCGTGATGAACACCAGACTGGCAAGAAAGGGTCCTTACGTCCTGGGAGCTCGCTTTTCTCTTGCAGATTTCTATTTGAGCTTTTGGGTTGCGTACCTCGACCGCAAATCCGTCTGCATGCAATTTCCGTCGATTGCTAAGCTTTATGATCTGGTTCGCACTCGTGCGACCGCTACTCCGTATCTCGAAGAGACCGAGAGGATGGCAGAGGCCTATGCGGAGATGATGAAACAGAATCCAAGCGGCGTCATTTCTTGACCAAAGCCTCCGCTGGTGCGTCTCTCGAACGGGCAACAGCGATCGAGCCTCCGATTTCCGGAATGGGCCCAAACTGGTCATCGGTGGTACTGCTACATAATCCGAGAAATTCCTGGTGGACCTCGAAAGGCACCCTTCAGACCTGCTGCCAGACGGGCTACTGCCCTAACGAAGTCCTGGAGGTCGATCGCCAGAGATGCCGCAGGCACTGGCCGATCGATAGTCGGAAGGGGCGAGTGCCACAGATGGCGTTGGCCAGTTTTGTCGCCGTCAATGGCCAGTTTTAAAGGTGTTTGGCCAGAATTAGCTTCGATTTCTCAACAGGTCAGACCAGTTGAGGCATCTGGCGAAGCTCGGCGCCGAGAGTGTCGTCTACAAGCTGCCTGGCCTCGGCCACTGGCACGCCCGACGCAACCAGGTCTCGGAATTGCTCCCACATCCGGATATGTTGTTCAGGATGGCTCCGAAGCCCCTGAGGAACCTGCATGCCGCCGCGGAAAGGCTCTTTCCCGTTTTCCGTGTCCCGCCATTCAATAGCCGCGTCCGGAATGAAGTGGAATCTTGCAGGGCCTTCACGGTGCTGAGGTGTCATGCAAAGCCACTGTCCGCGGATCTCCACGACGGAATGCAGGATAACGTCCGAGCCATTGATCAGCCAACCCCAGACGTGTCGGCTCTCGCCATCGGGATCGTTCGCTTCCTGAGCGGCGCAGTTCGCGTGGCAGTCATGCGGTACCATGCCCACAGCCAGCAGATCGTGTTTCGGTGGGCGGGTCACCGCGACGCGGGGAAGTGCAAGAACCTCAGCGAGAGTCTTCGCCTCCCATTCGGACGGCGGAAAAGCGAACTGCTGCGCGTTCCACAAGACGAAATTCTCGTGTTCGCTTCTCCGCGGCACGGCGGGATTATCCAGTTCGTCGCTTGTCCCCATATCGCTCTCCGCTACCGATTGAACCACTCCCCGTTAGGCCGAAGCATTCGCGACCGATACCAACAGACAACCCCCTGAAAACTATCGAATTCCCCCTTTGTTCCTCAGGGCATTTTCCGGGCACTGTTTAGCGCCCGGAAATATAGAATGTGTTGTTGGCCAGTTTTACCTTCCAAAGTGGCCAGTTCTAAAGCCTTTTGGCCAATACTCGGTTAGGTTTCTCAGCACACTCAGTTACCTGAAGGGTCGGCTCAGCTGCACCCACTCGTCGCCCCACACGTGTCGCACTTCTCGCAGGTCCCATTCCGCACCATCGTGAAGTTCTGGCACTCCGAGCACATGTTGCCGGTATAGCCCTGCATGATCGAGCGCTGGCGGCGTTCGGCTTCCATCTTCTTGGCTTCGGTCTTCGCCGTTGCGGCGTCCGCTGCCGCCTTGTCGGAGAAGAGGGCGGTGGCGTCGCTGGTAACTTCCTCGATCACCTCTTCGGCGATCTCTTCGGCCAATTCCTTGGCGCGCTCCTCGTAATCGCGCTTGAAGGCGACGATTTCGGAGGTGGAGATGGCGGTGGCCGGCTCCAGCTTGCGGGCGGCGGCGCCGGCAAAGGCGGTGACGGTGCCGGTGGAAGCGGCGCGGGCAGGGGCGGCGGTCGCCGCTCCCTTGGGTTCGCCCGCCTGGCGTTCGCCGCCGGTGCCGGAGACCAGCGTCGGCTTGTAGCCGCGGGTCCAGCCCGTGGAGAGCAGGTTGGTCTTGCCTTCCTGGATGCCCTTGCCGAGCGCCGTGTTGGAGAAGTCCGACGTATCGACATGGGCGAGGTCATGACGGCCGAGATAGGAGACGGCAAGCTCGCGGAAGACGTAGTCGAGGATCGAGGTGGCGTTCTTGATGGCATCGTTGCCGATGACCATGCCGGCCGGCTCGAACTTGGTGAAGGTGAAGGCCTCGACATATTCCTCGAGCGGCACGCCATATTGCAGGCCGAGCGAGATGGCGATGGCGAAATTGTTCATCATCGCCCGGAAGGCAGCGCCTTCCTTGTGCATGTCGATGAAGATCTCGCCGAGGCGGCCGTCGCCGAATTCACCGGTGCGGAGATAGACCTTGTGCCCGCCGACGGCGGCCTTCTGGGTATAGCCCTGGCGGCGGTTCGGCAGCTTCTCGCGTTCGCGCGAGACGCGTTCGATCACCCGCTCGATGATCTTTTCGGTGATGGTGACGGCCTGGGCGGCGAGCGGCTGCTGGATCAGCTCCTCCAGTGCGTCCTCGTCGCTCTCATCCTCGATCAGCGAGGCGTTGAGCGGCTGAGACAGCTTCGAGCCGTCGCGATAGAGCGCGTTGGCCTTCAGGCCGAGCTTCCAGGAGAGCATGTAGGCGTTCTTGCAATCCTCGACGGTCGCCTCGTTCGGCATGTTGATCGTCTTGGAAATCGCGCCCGAGATGAAGGGCTGGGCGGCCGCCATCATGCGAATGTGGCTCTCGACCGAGAGGTAGCGCTTGCCGATCTTGCCGCAGGGATTGGCGCAATCGAAGACCGGCAGGTGCTCGGCCTTGAGGAAGGGCGCGCCTTCCAGCGTCATCGCACCGCAGACATGGATGTTGGCGGCTTCGATGTCCTTCTTCGAGAAGCCGATATGGTCGAGCAGGCTGAAGCTCATGTCGGAGAGCTGCTCGTCGGAAACCTTCAGCGTCTCCTTCAGGAAGTCGGCGCCGAGCGTCCACTGGTTGAAGACGAACTTGATGTCGAAGGCGCTCTTCAGCGCGGCGTTGACTGCTTCCACCTTCTCGTCGGTGAAGCCCTTGGCCCTCAGCGTCGACGGGTTGATCGCCGGCGCCTGGTTCAGGTTGCCGTGGCCGACGGCATAGGCCTCGATCTCGGCGATCTGGCTTTCCGAATAGCCGAGGGTGCGCAGCGCTTCCGGCACGGCGCGGTTGATGATCTTGAAGTAGCCGCCGCCGGCGAGCTTCTTGAACTTGACGAGGGCGAAGTCCGGCTCGATGCCGGTCGTGTCGCAATCCATGACGAGACCGATCGTGCCGGTCGGCGCGATGACCGAGACCTGCGCGTTGCGGTAGCCATGCTTTTCGCCGAGTTCCAGCGCCTTGTCCCAGGCCGACTTGGCATGTGCGGCGAGATCCTGGTCCGGGTTTTCCGAATGGATCAGCGCGACCGGGTCGATCGACAGCGCCTCATAGCCGGAGGTTTCGCCGTAAGCGGCGCGGCGATGGTTGCGGATGACCCGCAGCATGCTCTCGCGGTTCGGCGCGAAATTCGGGAACGGCCCGAGTTCGCCGGCGATTTCGGCCGAGGTCGCATAGCAGATGCCGGTCATGATTGCCGTCAGCGAACCGGCGATGGCGCGGGCCTCAGTGGAGTCATAGGGAATGCCCGACGACATCAAGAGGCCGCCGATATTGGCGTAGCCGAGGCCGAGCGTGCGGTATTCGTAGGAGAGTTCGGCGATGCGCTTCGACGGGAACTGCGCCATCATGACCGAGACTTCGAGCACGACGGTCCACAGGCGAACGGCGTGTTCGTAGTCGGCGATGTTGATGCGCTTGGTGGCCTTGTCCTTGAACTGCAGGAGGTTCAGCGAGGCAAGGTTGCAGGCCGTGTCGTCGAGGAACATGTATTCCGAGCACGGGTTCGACCCGCGGATCGGGCCGCCGGCCGGCGAGGTGTGCCAGTCGTTCATCGTCGTGTTGAAGTGGATGCCCGGATCGGCCGAGGCCCAGGCGGCGTAGGAAATCGTTTCCCAGAGGTCGCGCGCCTTCAGCGTCTTCATGACCCTGCCGTCCTTGCGGGCGGTCAGCTTCCATTCGCCGTCATTTTCAACGGCGCGCAGGAAGTCGTCCTTGATCGAGACGGAGTTGTTGGAGTTCTGGCCGGAGACCGTGAGATAGGCTTCCGAATCCCAATCCGTGTCGTAGGTCTTGAATTCGAGATCCTTGTAGCCCTGGCGGGCGAACTGGATAACGCGCTGGACGTAATTTTCCGGAACCTGGTCCTTCTTGGCGGCGCGGATTTCGCGCTTCAGGGCAGGGTTCTTGGCCGGGTCGAAGCAATCGCCGTTGTCGCCTTCGCAATTGAAGCAGGCCTTCATGATCGCCTTCAGGTGCTTGGCGACGATCTTGGAGCCGGTGACGAGGGCGGCAACCTTCTGCTCTTCCTTGACCTTCCAGTTGATGTATTCCTCGATATCGGGATGGTCGATATCGACGACCACCATCTTGGCGGCGCGGCGCGTCGTGCCGCCGGATTTGATGGCGCCGGCGGCGCGGTCGCCGATCTTCAGGAAGCTCATCAGGCCGGAGGAACGGCCGCCGCCGGAAAGCTTTTCGCCTTCGCCGCGCAGCATGGAGAAGTTCGAGCCGGTGCCGGAGCCGTATTTGAAGAGGCGCGCTTCACGCACCCAGAGATCCATGATGCCGCCTTCGTTGACGAGATCGTCTTCGACCGACTGGATGAAGCAGGCATGCGGCTGCGGATGTTCGTAGGCCGACTTGGACTTGGTCAGCTTGCCGGTGAAGGGATCGACGTAGAAATGGCCCTGGCCGGGGCCGTCGATGCCGTAGGCCCAGTGCAGGCCGGTGTTGAACCACTGCGGCGAGTTCGGGGCGACGCGCTGGGTGGCGAGCATATAGGCAAGCTCGTCCTTGAAGGCGGCAGCATCTTCTTCCGAAGAGAAATAGCCGCCCTTCCAGCCCCAATAGGTCCAGGTGCCGGCGAGACGGTCGAAGACCTGGCGCGCATCGATTTCGGAGCCGGTCTGCTCATCCTTGGGCAGGGTCTTCAGCGCCGCATCGTCGGGAACGGAGCGCCACAGGAAGGATGGAACGTCGTTTTCCTCGACCTTCTTCAGCCGGGTGGGGACGCCGGCCTTGCGGAAATACTTCTGCGCCAGAACGTCGGTGGCGACCTGGGAGAACTGCGCGGGAACGTCGATATTCTCGAGGCGGAACACGATCGAACCGTCGGGGTTCTTGATCTCGCTCGTCGCCTTGCGGAATTCGATATCCGCATAGGCGCCTTGCCCGGCCTTCGTGAAACGACGTTCGATGCGCATGGTCTTGACCTCGTGTTGGCGCCCGGTCCCCGCGACCGGGGCGCAAAATTTCTATCCGGCGGCACATTATCGTCGTGCAGCCAGTCTCGTTTCCGTATTGTCACAGGGGTGTCATCCGGAGATGTCCTTCCTGTATCTTGTGGTGATGGTGGCTGCAAACGCTAAATATAGTATTAACAGCTTATTATCGCCAGTCCCGACGTCACTTTTTTTGGAGGCTGAAAACCGCGCAAAAACCCTAGTGGGTCTGAACCGTTCCCGGTTGCAAAACCTTGATTCTGCGTCTTGTTTTTCAAAGGGAACCGGGCTCGTTACCTCCGGTCCTGTCGCCGCCGCAACATCAGTAACAATAAAGTTTGAAACGGGTGATTCCGTCAAGGGCTGGCCGTTAATTGATTGCTAACCACAACATCTTGTGGATGCGCCTGTGGAGATTGGGGAAAGCCGGGGAGCCCTGAAATTACAAGGGCTTGCAGGTGATGCCGGCTAAGAAAAACGGCGCGGCGGCAAAAAAGCGCCCCGAGGCAAATCTTGTGATGGCATTTTCAGTGCAAATGCGCATGCCGATTCGCGCCTGCGCAAACACCCTTCAGAGCGCATCGATGGCGATGGTGACGGTCGCCACGCCGACCGGCTTTTCCTGCTCGTCGAGGACGACGAAGCTCGCCTGCGTTTCGAGCATCTGGGTGGTTTCGTTGCGTTCCGCCCGGTCGATGAAGATCTCGCGGGAGCCGTTGGCGAAGGTCTTGAGATATTTTTCCTCGTCACCCTGCCAATAGTCGGCGGTGATCGTACTCTGCCCGACATTCAGCCCATGACTGTCGGTGACGAAAAATTCGACGATCGCGCCCTGCGAGGCGTCCTGCTTGGATTTCAGATAGTGCGAGACCGACTTGTCGAGCAGCAGCTTGACCATATGCGGGTGAGGCTGTCCGATCTCGGACCGGTAGGCCTCATCGAGAACCCGCATATCCATTTCGCTGACATTGCCGAATTCCGTATTCTGCTCGGCAATGGCATTTAGCACTAGGGGCGTTTCGACGATCGGCCTCACCCGTCGTTCGACATAGTCGCGCACGAGGGGCACATAGGCAGGCTCGGCGCGGGCGGGGGGCAACGGAAGAAGACATGCCGCCAGCCCGACAGCCATACTCACTCTGAGATGCCCCCACTGCGCCATCTTGCTTCCTCGTACCATATTTCCAACTGCACCTTTTAGGCGCAACCTGACACGATTCTCACGCCGCCCGAGTCTATGAGCATAAGTTAAAATAGGTGGGGGCAAGCCGATAGCGGAATCGGGAGATCCCGCTGACAAAATCTGGAACAATTTCAAGTAGTAAATACAAGGAGCGCGCGCCGCCGTGGCGGCGCTCAGCGTGCGCCCTTGGCGATCGGCTCCTGATAGGTGAAGCCCATATCCCAGGGGAAGTAGATCCAGGTATCCTGGCTCACCTCGGTCACGAAGGTATCGACCGTCGGCACGCCTTTCGGCTTGGCGTAGACGCAGGCGAAATGCGCCTTCGGCAGCATGCCGCGCACCTGTGCCGCGGTCTTGCCGGTATCCGTCAGATCGTCGATGACGAGCACGCCTTCGCCGTCATTTTCCGTCAGCTCGGGTGTGATCCCCTTCAGCAGCACCATGTCGCCCTGGTTCGCATAGTCATGATAGGAGGCGACGCAGACGGTTTCGATCAGCCGGATGTTCAGCTCGCGCGAAATGATCGCGGCCGGAACAAGGCCGCCGCGGGTGATGCAGACGATCGCCTTGAAAGTCTGACCGATGCCGGCAAGCCGCCAGGCAAGCGCACGCGCATCACGGTGGAACTGATCCCAGGAAACGGGAAAGGCTTTATCGGGAAGGGACATCGGGCTGCTCCGCGGCATGATAGAGATGACACGCCGTTTGCCGGCGACCGGACGGGTTTGAAACGGCGATCGGCAGACGAGAAACGCGTAAGCTGCAACTGCGCGAGCTGCTACTGCGCGCGACGTGGCCGAGGCTCAAAGCCGTCATCGGTCGCCGCAATTAGCGGGATTTGCCGGCAAAAGGCAAGAGCGACCAGCTAGCGCGATAGCAGGGTCAGCGCCGTCATCGATTGCAACAAAGTTTTCGTCGTGCCGCCGAAGATCGTCTGCCAGAGCCAGGAATGCGTATAGGCGCCCATGACGAGGAGATCGATGCTGTGGTCCGAAAGCCGGTTCTCGATGATGTCGGACGTGTGCTTGTCGATCGTTTCCGCCGTCGAAAGCGTCGCCTTCACGCCATGGCGGGCAAGTGTGGCGGCGATCTCGGCACCTGACGTCAAAGGCGATTGCAGCGCCGTATCGGCCGGATCAACCGAAAGAATTTCCACGTCGTCCGCCGCCTTCAAGATCGGTAGCGCGTCGAAGGTCGCGCGGGCTGCCTCCTTCGAGCCATTCCAGGCGATCAGCACGCGCTTGATCGGCTTGGGCTGGCGGATGATATAAGGGATCATCAGCACCGGCCGGCCGGTCTCGAAGAGGAAACTGTTGACGTCGACATGGCTGTCGGAGGGTTTGGCGGGGTCGGCCTGCGACGCAAGGAGCAGATCGGCGCTGCGGGCGCTTTCGATCAGCGGCGAAGCGCCGTAGCCGGTCGATGTGGCGAAGCTGCGCCACTCGGAAGAGCCGCCTGCCGCCGCCGCTTTCTCTTGAAAGATGCGCTCGACTGCGATCGTTTCACTATGCGCCATATCCTGCAGCGCCTGCACGGCTACAGGGTCGGGAATTTCCATCGGCGCCACGAGTGGCACGGCGGAGATGATTTCGGCATGCAGGCCGATCACATGGGCGTCGTTTTCGGCGGCGAGGGCAAAGGCGAAATCGGCAACGGCGCCGCTATTGTCTGTCGTATCGAGAATGGCGAGAATGGTTTTGTAAGACATATCAATTCTCCTTGCGCTGAAATGGTTTGCGCGAGGGAGGAATGCACCGGCTCCTTCTGCTGTTCCTTGACCGATATCAAGGACGGCCGGCTCTCCTAAGCCTCGGCGGAATGGTTTTCGGCGATGTCCTTCCTCCGGCGGATGGCGTCGATCATTGCATGCACCTCGGCGCCGGCCGCATCGATCACCGTCTGCGAGCGGCCGCGAACGACGATCTCGGTGAAGAATTTCTGGCCGACATATCTGGGGTAGGAACCGATACTGGTTTCCGGATGCGCTTTCTGGATCGCCGTCAGCGGAGTGCCGATCTCGCCTTCGCCGTAAGGGCAGGGGATCGCCAGCGAAAGCACCGGCGTACCGGTCCGCAGCGTCGGCAGCACATTATCGACCATCGCCTGGAAGACCTGCGGCACGCCGGCCATGACATAGACGTTGCCGATGATGAAGCCCGGCGCCGTCGAAACAGGATTGGCGATGTGGGCAGCGCCCCGCGGCATGCGCGCCATGCGTTGACGCGCCTCGGTGAATTCCATCTCGCGGCGCCTGTACATATCGGCAAGCAGGGCCATCGCCGCTTCGTCATATTCGCAGGGCAGGCCGAAAGCCTTGGAAATGGCATCGGCGGTGATGTCGTCATGCGTCGGCCCGATGCCGCCCGAGGTGAAGACATAGTCGTATTTGCCGCGAAGCGCGTTCAGCGCGTCGACGATCGCCTCCTCGTCGTCGGCAACGATGCGCACCTCTTTCAGGTCGATGCCGGAGAGCGTCAGCAGATCGGCGAGATGGCCGATATTCTTGTCCTTGGTGCGGCCGGAGAGAAGTTCGTCGCCAATGGCGAGCATGGCGGCGGTGACGACGATGTCATGGCTCATGGGATGTTCCGTGATGTGAAGCTCGCAAATAGGTAGCGCCCTTGCGCCACTTTGCAAACAGCCGCCGGTGCGTTGCTTCGTCTCAGAGAAGCAAAGCAAGTGAATTTTCGTCTACGGCCGTTGAACAGTGCGTTCCCGACGGCAGGGCTGTGTTCAACGGGGCTCGCTGCTAGAACTCCCCCGACCCATGAATTTTAACCAGCGCTCCAAGGGAGATTGAAGATGGCGAAGGTCCTCGTCCTTTATTATTCGGCTTACGGCCATATCGAAACCATGGCTTACGCCGTTGCCGAAGGCGCGAAGTCGGCCGGCGCAGAGGTTACCGTCAAGCGCGTGCCCGAGCTGGTTCCGGAAGAGGTGGCCAAGGCTTCCCATTACAAGATGGACCAGGCCGCTCCGATCGCCACCGTGGACGAACTTGCGGACTACGATGCCATTATCGTCGGTGCCGGCACCCGCTTTGGCACGGTTGCCTCGCAGATGCGTAATTTTTGGGATCAGACGGGCGGCCTCTGGTTCGCCGGCAAGCTGGTCGGCAAGATCGGTTCGGTCTTCACCTCCTCGGCAACACAGCACGGCGGCCAGGAATCGACCATCCTCGGCTTTATCCCGACCTTCCTCCACCAAGGCATGGTCGTCGCCGGTCTTCCCTATGCCTTCCAGGGCCAGATGGGCACCGAAGAAGTCAAGGGCGGCTCCCCCTACGGCGCTTCCACCATCACCAACGGCGACGGCTCCCGCCAGCCTTCCGAGATCGAACTGGAAGGCGCGAAATACCAGGGCGCCCATGTCGCAAAGCTTGCCGCCAAGCTCGCCTGATCTTTGCTGCGGAATGTTAGAGGCGCGGCGGGTGCGAGCCCGCCGCGTCTTTTCTTTTACCCCATGACGCCTGGCGTCCACCGATCGTCGTTGCCGTCAACTGAGAGGTGATTTTTTACGCCTCGCAGCTCTTCCCATCGCCAATGACGCAAGATATTGAAAACGCAGCAAGCGGGCGTGGCGAAATTGGTAGACGCAAGGGACTTAAAATCCCTCGGCCTTGGCTATACGGGTTCGATCCCCGTCGCCCGCACCACCTTCATACTCCGGTTTGAATACGCTGCTATTGAATATGCACATATATTGTGCATAAAGGTTGGTTGTCGCTTGACAAAGACATTTTCGGTGCAAGCATTGCGCCGCGACGGTGGAGTAAGTGTTGTCTTCTGGGAGTAAGACGATGGTTTACGATTGGAGTGGGACTAGGGCCCGGCGCATCCGGATCTTTAAAACCAGTGCCGCGCTTGTTCTGGGAACTGCGATGGCCGCGATACTGCTGTTCTTCTGGGCGGTTCAATTGCGCGGATTTTAGAGCGTCCTTAGTGCGTCCGAGATGACGCGCTAAGGACGCTCTATCGATATTCAATCAGCACATCGTCCCGAAATCGATTTTCGGGACGATGTGCAGCCTGTTCCTGACAACAATCACCGTTCTGCCAGCGGAAGCGCGTTCGATACTTTTGCGTCGCGCCATCTGTTGATCACCCAGCCGGCCACAAGTCCGATCGCGGCGCCCATGGCCTTGATGCCGGCATCGTGCAGGCGCGCATGACGGGTCGGCACGAGATATTGCAGATATTCGATGGCGACTGCGCCTATGATCACCAGCACGGCAACCGTCTTCCATTGTTTCGGATAGGCGAGCGCAAAGGCCAGGCCGAGGAGCACATAGGCGCTTGCGCGGTCGGTATTGACCGTCGTGACGGTCTCCGGCCTCAGCCCGATCGGCGAAACTGTCACGAAGAGGATGAAAGCGAGCAGCAGCCAGGCAAGCGGCTTTGCGAATTTGAGTATAGTCATGCGCGCTATATTAATGGCCGCCGCTTTCATTGACAGTTAAAATCAGTCCATGTGCCGCCGATTTTGCATTTGGCTTAAGAAAACCTTGTCCAAGGGCAATATGGAGCCCGCTCGCGAGCGAACCGGAAGCCGCCAAAACGGGCTTTCATTTTCCGGCCCGCTCGTGCGATAGCGCAGTGGATAAATCTGAGAATGGACCACGCCCGTGACGAGACTTGATGTCGAAAGCGCCGAACAGGCAATGCGCAGCCTCTTTCCGGCAACGCCGCTGCAGCTCAACGATCATCTCTCGGCCCGCTACGGCGCCGATATCTGGCTGAAGCGCGAGGATCTGTCGCCGGTGCGCTCCTACAAGATCCGCGGTGCCTTCAATTTCTTCCGCAAGGCGATCGGGCAGGGGGCTGCCGGCAAAACCTTCGTCTGCGCCTCGGCCGGCAACCACGCCCAGGGTTTCGCTTATGTCTGCCGCCATTTCGGCGTGCCGGGCGTCGTCTTCATGCCGGCAACGACGCCGCAGCAGAAGATTGACAAGACCCGCATGTTCGGCGCCGAATTCATCACCATCCGGCTGATCGGCGACTTTTTCGACCAGTGCTATCAGGCGGCGCGCGAGCATGTGGAAGCGGTCGGCGGCGTCATGGTGCCGCCCTTCGACCACGCCGATATCATCGAAGGCCAGGCGACGGTTGCAGCCGAAATCATGCAGCAGCTGCCGGAGGGAACCGTGCCCGATATGGTTGTCCTGCCGGTCGGCGGCGGCGGGCTTGCCGCAGGCATCACAGGTTATCTCGGCGGCACCGTGCCGAAATCGGCATTCGTCTTCGCCGAGCCCGCCGGCGCGCCGAGCCTGAAACGCAGTATCGAGGCGGGTGCGGTGACGACGCTTGGCAAGGTCGACAATTTCGTCGATGGCGCTGCGGTTGCCCGCATCGGCGACCTGAACTTCGCCGCCCTTCGCGATTTCTCGGCCGAGCAGGTGCGGCTGATGCCGGAGAACGCTATCTGCGTCACCATTCAGGAGATGTTGAACGTCGAAGGCGTCGTGCTGGAGCCGGCCGGCGCCCTGTCGCTGACGGCGATCGCCGCGATGGATCGGGAGACGATCCGCGGCAAGACGATCGTCGCCGTCGTCTCCGGCGGCAATTTCGATTTCGAGCGCCTGCCTGACGTAAAGGAAAGGGCCATGCGTTACGCGGGGCTAAAGAAATACTTCATCCTGCGGCTCGCCCAGCGCCCGGGCGCGCTTCGGGATTTCCTCAATCTGCTCGGTCCGGACGACGATATCGCGCGCTTCGAATATCTGAAGAAATCGGCGCGCAACTTCGGCTCGATCCTGATCGGCATCGAAACCAAGGCGCCCGACAACTTCGCCCGGCTGATCGCGAATTTCGAAGCCGCCGGCATGGGTTACGAGGATATTACCGACAACGAGATCCTCGCCAACCTGATCATTTGACTTGGCGGAAACGATGCCGTCGTGCTAAAGGCGGAGCATGGCTTCGTTCATTTCAAATATCATTTCGATGTTCTCCGGCGGCGGCAAACCGGCGGCGCAGGCGGCAGGTCCTTCCGGCGAGCCGCAGCTCTATGCCGATTGCACGATCTATGCCGAACCGCGCAAGGAAGGCAGCCAGTATCGCCTTGCAGGGCGCATCGAAAAGAAGGTCGGCGACGAGGTGCTGGTGCGTAATTTCATCCGCGCCGATGTCTTCTCCTCGTCCGACGATGCGATCGAATGCACGGTGCGCAAGGCGCAGCAAATCATCGATCAGCACGGTCCGTCGCTTTTTGGCGACGGCGAGAAGGTTCGCCAGGTCTGATATCGGCACTCCGATGAGGATCGGACACTGGGCTGGAAACTTCTTTGCTTTTCAAGTCTCTGAGCCGAGTGCTCATCCGAACCGCGTAAGCTTGCACACGCAATCTTAAAGGATTGCGGCGAAAGATATGGCCTGCAGGATTTGCAGGGCTGCCATCGTGTTTCACTTTTTCGGACGATCGACCACAGGATCCGCCGCCGCGATCGCCGCGCCGGCAGGGAGACGCGGTCATCGACGGGAAGCCTGGGTGTCGTGATGGCGATGTTCAACCTCGCTCTCTTCGTCGTCGAAGCGGTCGCCTATTTCGTGCTGATGGTGACGCTTCTGCATTTCCGCCACCGGCTCGGCCTCGGAGTCTTCCTGACCGCCCTCGGCGTCATGCATTTCATGGAAACCTATCTGGCCGCGGTTTTCTATGTCTCGCTGCCCTTCGGAGAGGTGTCGCCCGGCTCATCCATCTTCTTCTCCGGCAAGCTGATGATGATCCTGATGCTCTACCTCAAGGAGGATGCCGCGACGGTGCGCCAGCCGATCTACGGCCTGTTCCTCGGCAACCTCTTGACCGTCGGCATCGCCTGGGTTTTGCAGCTGCATCAGCCGCTGCAGCTGTCGGCCGGGCATGGGCCCGATGTCGATTTCCTCAAGGAGATGGGCTGGTTGATGGTCTGGGGAACGGCGCTGCTCTATATCGATTCGCTCGGCATCATCCTGCTCTACGAAAAGCTCGGCGATTTCTTCCGCCGGCGCGTCGTCCTGCGTTTCATGATCTCGGGCTTTGCGCTCCTGACCTTCGACCAGGTCGGCTTTTTCGCCGCGCTGCATTATTTCCTGGATGTGCCGATTGCTGTCTTCTGGGGCGGCTGGAAAGCCAAGATGCTCGCCGTCTGCCTCTATGCGGCGATGTTTGCGATCTACGAATATCATATTCGCCGTGTCGGCGCCGACGCATCCGCCCGCTCCATCAGCGACGTGTTCGGCGACCTGACCTTCCGCGAGCGCTACAACGATCTTCTGGAACGCACCGGCCGCGATATGCTCACGGGCGTCTATGATCGCACCCGCATGGAGCTGGAAGCGCCGCTGATGGTGCACGAAGCATTGAGGCAGGGGCTGTTTGCCACCGTCCTCATCATCGACGCCGATCACTTCAAGGACGTCAATGACGGCTACGGCCACCTTCAGGGCGACGAGGTGTTGAAGTCGATCGCCGTGCGGCTCGGTACGACGCTGCGGTCCAGCGACCGGATCTTCCGCTTCGGCGGCGAGGAATTCGTCGCCGTCTGCCCCGGCACCGACCATGAGGAAGGGCTGTTGCTCGCCGAGCGCCTGCGCTGGATGATCGCGACCAGCGTCAAGACACCGGATGACAAGCCGGTGACGGTCAGTATCGGCGTAGCGACAGCCGACGAGGACGGCGCCAGCTTCACCGCCGTGCTCTCGGCAGCCGACGGCCGGCTCTACGCAGCCAAGAAGAGCGGCCGCAACTGCGTCGTCGGCCGTTCCGGCGTGGTGAAGCTTGGTTGACCCGATCAGCGCAGCAGATCGGCTGTCGGTGTTCGTGATGTTGCGAAATCGAAACACTTCATGCCAGTATCATTTATTTTCAATGGCTTATAAGAACGATAAAAACGGCTTGTTGGCATAACGCAAACATGATCTCCATTGCCTCGACATTTCGCATGCGAGGGGCGCGGAGACATGAGCGATACGGTTGCACGAACGAAGGTCGATGGCGGCGAGTTTGCCGTCTTGTGTGTCGGAGGATTTCTTCTTTCGATCGCCTATGGCGTCACCTTTCTGATCCCGATGCTGGTCGGCCAGCGCGGTGGCAACGAAGCGCTCGCCGGCCTGATCATCTCGGCCGCGACCATCAGCACCGTCATTATCGTCATCTTCTCCGGCCACATCGCCGATGCCATCGGTTCGGCGCGGGCGGTCGCGATTTCCGGACTGTTTCTGGCGGCATCGGGGCTGGGATTTGCCACGGTCTCCGCAGCCGGGCTGAGCCTGATGACCGTCGGTTTCGTCCTCGGCATCGGTTGGGGCACGTTTTATGCGCTCGGCCCCATCCTGGTCGCCGCGATTACCGAATCGGAGCACCGGATCAGGTTCTTTGCTCTGCTTTCGGGATCGATGATGTCGGGCATCGGCGCCGGACCGATCATCGGCCGCATTGTCACCGGCTGGTCTCTGCCGATAGAGACGGCCTTCGCCTTTGCGTTTCTGGCCAGTCTTGTCGGTGGCGCGCTCTATTTCCTGCTCCATGTCAGGCTGACCTCTGCCGGCAAGATCCTGCCGCATGTCAACAAGATCTCGTTCGCCACAGCATGTCGGGTGATCGCTTCACGGGCGATCTATTCCATCGCCATGGTCGGTGTCGGCGGCGCAATCTTCGGCGGACTGTCCAGCTTTCAGACCAGCTACGCCAAGGCACACGGCTTCGATTATGCGCTGTTCTTCATCGGTTTCATGTCCGCCGCCATCCTGAGCCGGCTATTCGCAGCCGGATATGTGGTCAAGAAGGATCCGTTCTATTCGCTTCTCGTGCTCACAAGCCTGACGCTGGCATCCATCCTGCTGTTCCTGCTGGTGACATCAAGTCAGCTGGTCTATCTCGGAGCTGCGGCGATGCTAGGCGTGGGATATGGGCTGACCTATTCCGTCATCAATGGGCTCGCCGCAAATGAGGCACCCACAGGCCTCATGCCGCAATCGCTTCTTCTGTTCTCACTGTCCTATTTCATCGGCGTCTTCGGCTTTCCGCTGATCGCCGGCAACCTGATCGTTTCCTCCGGCATCCAGGCCATGCTTCACGTCCTGCTGCTGCTTGCCGTCGTCAATGTGGCAATCGTCCTGTTTCGTATTGTCTACCGTGCAAGGAATGGCTGACCGAGGCCGGGCAAACTCGGTTTGCCCGGCCTTCGCTGGTTTATGCGGCGCGGAAGATCTTGGCGCCGGAGGGCGCGCTCGTCATGCCGCCGTCGACGGTGATCTCGATACCGGTGACATTGGACGCGTCATCCGAGGCGAGATAGAGCGCCGCCTTGGCAATTTCCTCGGCTTCGCTCATGCGGCCAAGCGGGCTCAGGCCGCCGAGGCGGGCCTCGAGCGCCGACATCGCATCTTCGGTCTGCGCCATCGGCGACCAAATGGGCGTCTTCGTGCCGCCTGGCGTCACCTGATTGACGCGGATGCCGCGCGGCGCGAGTTCGGAGGCCATATTGCGGGTCATCGCCCGAACCGCGGCTTTCGTCGCTGCATAGGCCGACCAGCCGGGAGCGCCGAGCACGGCATGCACCGAACCGTTGAGGATGACGGAAGCACTGTCATTGAGATGCGGCAGGGCCGCTTGCACGGTAAAGAAAACCGCCGTCAGATTGGTGCTGATAATCTGGTTGAACTGCTCTGGCGACGTGTCGCCGAGCGGTGTCGCGCCGCCGATCCCGGCATTGGCGAAGACGATGTCGAATTTGCCGACCTTCGCCGCGGCTTCGGCAAAAGCCTTTTCGGTCGCGGCGGCATCGGTGACATCGACCTTCAGCGCCAGTACGCCGGCCCCAAGCGCCTTTTCGGCGGCCGCAAGCGTTTCCGGGTTGCGGCCGGTGATCACCACTCTTGCGCCCTCGTCGATGAAGACTTTCGCTGTCGCAAGACCGATACCGCTGTTGCCGCCGGTGATGAGCGCAACCTTGTTTCTTAGACGCATGATTCATGCTCCTCTTGGAAATGGCAACGATCTGGATTATGATCGTTATCTACAAGGATTATGAGTGTAATCCACATGAGTCAAGAGCCAATATCGGAGAATTGCGATGGGTCGTTCGCAGCTTGAAAAACAAAAGACGCACGAAAAGATCGTCGAGATCGCATCCAAGCGGTTGCGCGAGGAGGGGCTGGAAGGCATCGGCGTCGCCGACCTGATGAAGGAGGCCGGACTGACCGTCGGCGGCTTCTATAAGCACTTCGCCTCCCGTGACGATCTCGTTGCCGAGGCGATCCAGTCCGCCTTCGATTCATGGGGGCGCAAGCTGGAGGCCGAGGGCGTGGATCCGGCAGAGATGACGGCGGCCGATATCGCCGATCGCTATGTCAGCGCCTATCACCGCGACAATCCCGGCGAGGGCTGCCCCTTTGCGGCGCTGACGTCCGATATAGCGCGCAGCGGCGAGACGGCGCGCGGCATTGCGACCGAGCGGCTGGAACGAAATTTCGAGGCTTTGGCCAGCAAGGCTGCGGGGACCAATGATGGGGAAAGGCGGCGAAAGGCGATCTTGGCTTTTGCCATGATGGCAGGCGGCGTCGGCCTTGCCAGGATTTCTGCGGATGAAGGCCTTTCGGCCGAAATCCTGGCGACCATCCGGGAGTTTGTCGCCGGTATCGACAAATGACGAACGGCCGGCAAATGCCGGCCGTTCGATGAGATGGCGAGAGCCGATCAGGCGGCGAGAGCGATTTCCTCGACGCGCGACTTGGCGGCGCCGATGGCCTTTTCAGCGGCTTCCGGACCAAAGGCCAGGCCTTCGACATAGATGGTCTCGATATCGGTGATGCCGAGGAAGCCGAAAACTGACTTCAGGTAGGGCACGGCATGGTTCAGCGGGGCAGCCGGACCCTGCGAATAGACGCCACCCGAAGCAAGCACGACATAGACCTTCTTGCCGGTGACGAGGCCGACCGGGCCGCTTTCCGTGTACTTGAAGGTCAGACCGGCGCGGGCGACGTTGTCGATCCAGGTCTTCAGCGACGAGTAGATGTTGAAGTTGATGAGGCCGGTGCTGATGACGATCGTGTCGGCGGCAAGCAGTTCGTTGACGAGTTCGTCAGAGGTCTGAACGGCAGCGGTTTCCTCGGCGGTGCGGGCTTCGGCCGGCTTGCGGATCGCGCCGGTGAAGAGATCGTCGATATGCGGCAGCGGATTGGCGGCGAGGTCGCGGCGAACGACAACGCTGCCCGGCTTCTGGTTCTTCAGCTTTTCGGCGAGATCGACTGCGATCGGGGTCGAGAGCGAATCGGCACGCGGGCTGGACGTCAGAAGAAGGATGGACGACATGGTGCATTTCCTTTCGAATTGAATTTAACGGCCCTTTGCTGGGAGGTGAGCCGCAGTTTCGACGAGGAAAATATGTCTGGTCTGCTATCGAAAAAACGGTGATAATGTCGATCGAAACTATCGATGGAATGGATGGAAAATGCTTCCGAACCCGACGCTGGATCAGTTGCAGGTGTTTCTGACGGTCGCCGAGACCGGCAGCTTCTCGGCCGCATCGCGTGTGCTGAACCGCGCGCAATCGGTCGTCAGCTATACGATCGCCAATCTGGAGGCCCAGCTTGAAATGCCGCTTTTCGAGCGCTCCGGCGCGCGCCAGCCAAAGCTGACGGAAGCGGGAAAGGCGATGTTGGAGGAAGCGCGTCGCATACTTGGCGATCTGCAGGTCATGCGGGCGCGCGTGAAGAGTCTGCGGGAAGGGCTTGAAGCGGAAGTTTTCGTCGCCATCAGCGTCATGGTGCCCTCGCGGGCCGTAGTCGATGTGCTCCACGAATTCCGCGAAAAATTCCCATCGGTTTCGTTGAACCTCAATGTCGGCGAACTCGGAATGGTGATGGATCTCGTTCTGAGCGGCAAGGCGACGATCGGTATCGGCGGCGCGGTCCTCAAGCAGGAGGATTCGATCGTCACGGAACGGATCGGCCATTCCTTCATGCTGCCCGTTGCCGCGCCCAACCACCCGCTTGCCGCGATCGGCCGGCCGCTGACGCTCGGCGACGTGCGCGAGGAAGTACAGCTCGTCGTCACCGACGCGTCGGGACGGACGAAGGGGCGGGATTTCAATGTTCTGTCCTATAAGACGTGGCGTGTCAGCGATATCGCCACGAAGCACCAGCTCATCAAGGCCGGCCTTGGTTGGGGCGGTCTTCCGGCTTCCATCATGCATGACGATCTGCGCAGCGGCGCGCTCGTCCATCTCGATCTGGAAGCTTATGAACAGGGCGAATACGCCATCTATTCGATGCGCCAGCTCGCCAACCCGCCCGGGCCAGCCGCCAGCTGGATGATCGACGCCTTCCGCACGCGGCTCTCCCAGTGCCCGAACCAGGCCGATTTCCATGCCGAGATGGCGGAGTTGCGGGATACGGTCCCGCCGCTCGCGGCCGAATGATGAAGGCGCGATGCCGCGCCCTCATTCATCTCACTCTGATTAAAGAACCAGTCTGAACTTCGAGAAGCCGTCGGCTCCTTCGCCGGCCTCCTCGATCTTGACGCTCTTGACCGCGGCGAGAAACTGCTTCGCCTTCGGGCCGCTTTCGAAAGTCACTGTCGTGCCGGGAAGCGGCTTGAAGGTCCAGTTCGCGTCCGCCGACGGATTGATCGTGCCCTGCTCATGGACATAGCGGACGATGACGTCGCGATTGGTATCCGGCGCCTGGAAAATCACCTTGTCAGCCGTAATCTCAGGGAAGTTTCCGCCGCCGCCGGCGCGATAATTGTTCGAGACGACGACGAATTTCTGCGCCGGATCGATCGGCTTGCCGTTGAAGGCCAGGTTCTGGATCCGGTTGGAGTCGGGATTGATCGCCTTGCCGGATGAATCATATTTCGCCGGCTGCGACAGATCGATCTGGTAGGTAACGCCGTCGATCACGTCGAAATTATAGGACGGGAAGTCGGTGTTGAGCAGCGGCGCATCCTTCGAGCCGGCGAGAACGTGATTGAACATGCCGGCCGACATTTCGAGCCAGTTCTTCACCTGAGCGCCGGTTATCGCCACGGCCTGGACCGTGTTGGGATAGAGATAGAGGTCGGCGACGTTCTTGATGGCGATGTCGCCGGCCGGAACGTCGGTGTAATAATCCGCGCCGCCGCGCCCGCCGGCCTTGAAGGGGGCCGCGGCCGAAAGCACCGGCAGATCCTTATACTCGGTGTCGGCGAGCATCTGCTTGATGTACCAGGTCTGAGCCTGGCTGACGACCTGGACGGAGGGATCGTCGGCGACGAGTGCAAAATAGGAATAGAGCGGCGCGGAGGTCTTGCCGACAGGGGTGCGGACATAGGCGAGCGTCGCCTCGTGCTCGGCCTTGGCGGCCTCGACCACTTCCTTCTTGTCGGCGTAGTCGGCCACCACCTTCTTCTTGTCGTCGCGGTGATAGATCGGCCGTGCTTCCGAGGTGAAGGCGACGATCTTCCAGCTGTTGCCGTCCTTTTCGAGCAGCAGATCGATGAGGCCGAGATGCGAGCCCCAGAAGCCGGCCATCACGGCGGGCTTGCCATGCAGCGTGCCCTTGACGGGGTCGGCGTTGGCGATACCGTCCCAGCTCTTCGGGCCGGGGAAGACGAGATGCTGATGGCCGGTGAAGATCGCGTCGATCCCTTCGACGGCGGCAAGATGCAGCGAAGCGTTCTCCATCTTTTCGGAGGGCGCGGCTCCGTCGATGCCGGAATGGGAGAGCGCGATGACGATATCGGCGCCGGCTTCCTTCATGGCGGGAACCCAGGCCTTGGCGGCCTCGACGATATCGCGCGTTTGCGCCTTGCCCTCGAGATTCCTGACGTCCCAGAGCATGATCTGCGGCGGCACGAAGCCGATGAAGCCGATCTTGACCGGGCTCTCCTTGCCGGCGCCGTCCTTGATCTGCTTTTCCAGGATGACGTAGGGCTTGAAGAACAGGTCGTCCTGCTTCGGATCCGAGGCGAGCTGGCCCTTGGTCAGGTTGGCGCAGACAAAGGGGAAATTCGCGCCTGAAAGCACCTTGAACATGAAGTCGAGGCCGTAATTGAACTCGTGATTGCCGAGCGTGCCGACCGAATAGCCGAGCGTGTTCATTGCCTTGATGACGGGATGGACGTCGCCGTCCTTCATGCCGTGCTGATAGGCCATATAGTCGCCCATCGGATTGCCCTGCAGCACGTCGCCATTATCGATCAGCAGCGAGTTGACGGCTTCCGCGCGGATATTGTCGATGATCGTTCCGGTGCGCGAAAGGCCCATCGTGTCGTTCGGCTTGTCGGCATAATAGTCATAGGGGAAGACGTTGACGTGAATGTCGGTCGTTTCCATCAGCCGGAGATGCGCCTGGTTGGCGCTGGCCCGCGCGCTGAAGGGGTGCAGCAGCACCAGAGCGGAAGTCGCGGCGAGACCGCCGAGCAGGGAACGGCGGCTCATGACGCCGACATCGAAAATGGAAGACATGGAAACCTCTCCTTCAAAGATCATGCATCGTCCGGCCCGTCAGAATTAGGACGATTTGGCGAGGAGTACACTTCAAAAATGACGGGACGGCAAAACAATCCGGGCGAAAGGCGGCGTGGTTTTAAAATACAATTTATGGTAAAGTCGTCGGGCTGACATCCATCGGGGGACTGGATCATGAGCCGGGTCGTCATCGCAATGGTCGGAGGTTTCGGAGGCACCGCGCCCAGTTTGGTCGATAAGGCGCAGGCGCTCTACAGCGGCGACGTGGAGAAATGGCTGACAAGCACCGCAAATCCGTGGATCTCTGTTGCCTGTGCGCTCGGCGCCATCACGGTCTTCTTCGTCATCGGCGCCGCGATCGCTCTGATCTACCGCGAGCAGCAACTGCAGAAGGCGCTTCTCCTCGGCATCGGCGCGCCGGCTCTCATCATGGCGGCCGCGCAAGGCAGTTCGGTCAACCCAAAGCCGATCGAAGTCAAACCGGTCTCCAGCCTCTTTTCCATTGCCGGTGCCGCCTATGCCCAGGACGGCAATCGCTCGCTGCCGCCCCGTGTCGAACTGAGGGTCAATCCGGGCTGGACTGAGGGCGAATGTCAGACCTGCGATATCAAATTCCTTGGCAGCGACGGCCAGATCATCGCCAGCGAGCCCCTTTCAGCAAGCCCGGCGCCCGGCGCCGTCAACGTGCCCCTCGGCACGGAGATGATCGTGCTGTCAGGCGCCAACGCCAACAGCGCCGCCATCGATGTCAGGAATCTGGATGCCAAGCTGCCGCAGACTCAAGGCCCGGTCACCCTCGACGTCAACGTCAACCGCAGCTACTGGAACGACCTCAGCCGCTCCTTCGGCGCCAAGACGGTGCAGCCTTATGATTTCAGCGTCGACGTCGCCAAGTGAGGCGGGCGGCCGCCGCCGCTATTCGGTCTGACCAGCGGACGCACCGCCAGCACCGGCCGTATTTCCTTATGGAAAAATCGGAAATAGGAGGAAACCTGGGCGCGTGCATTCGAGGTCACGTCGAACTGGATGCCGACGCGGCCATTGTGCTTCCAGCGGATGATGCCCTCCAGCAGTCCGAGGTTTTCCGCTTCGATCCGCACCTTGCTGCCGGAGGCGGCGTGAACCGGTCCCTTCGTCTCCAGAGCGGCGCCTGTTGCCGAGAGGTTGAGGATGCGGACATCCACCTCGGTGTTCAGATATCTCATATTGCCGAACACACGGCAGTTTTTGCGGTCGGCCTTCCGGGCCGTAATTTTCAGGTTGCGCGTCATACTATCTCCCTTGGACATCGCGATGGGAGCATAGCGCCGGAAAATTGAAATGGTTTTAGGGGCTTGGCTAAAATTGCAGTGAAACGTCATTTGACTGCGGCGGCCGTCCTGCGTCCCACAACATGCTCGCGCCAGATGGTGAAGATGCCGGCGGCAACGACGATGACCGAGCCGATGATCGTGTTGAGGCTGAGCGTTTCGTCATAGATCGTCACACCGATAATCGAGGCGTAGACCAGTGATAGATAGGTTAGAGGCTGGACGGCGGCGGCATCGAGGAGATCGTAGGCGCGGATCAGGAAATAATGGCTGGAAATGCTGGTCATGCAGACGAGCGCCATCCAGCCCCAGTCTCCGGGCGACATCCAGCTCCAATAGAACGGGCCGATGATGGTCATCGCGATGCCGCCGATGACGCCGGTATAGAAGAAGCTGGTCATCGACGAATCGTCGCGGCTGACGAGACGGGTGGCGATGACATAGAAGGCGAAGTTGAAGCAGGAAATGATGGCCAGCAGCAGTTTCACATCGAAAAACTCGCCTTCCGGCTTCAGGATCAGCAGCACCCCGAAAAGTCCGGCGCCGATGGCCATCCACCGCCGCCAGCCGACCCGCTCGCCGAGGATCGGCATCGACAGCAGCGCGATCAGGATCGGCGTGGCGGAAAAGATCGCTTGTGAACGGGCAAGGCCGATCACGGCAAAACAGGTGATGGCCAGAACCACCTGGACGGCAAGCAGCACGCCGCGCACTACCTGTAGGGCAGGGCGTTCGGTGCGGGCAGTCGCTTTGAGCCCACCGCGCATCTTCGAAGCGAGGATGATCGTGAACAGCGCGAAGGCCCAGTAGCGGATCATCGTCACGAAGATCGGCGGGTAGGCAGACGCCAGATGTTTCGAGATGGCGTCCTGAAGAGAGAAGATGGTGATCGCCAGAAGAGCGAAAATATAACCGTGAGTCTTCGATGTCATAATATGCCGATGAGCGGGAAACGCCCGCGCGCACCGAAAGTCTGGGCAGGCTTTCGGCAAATATGCAAGGCCTCAAAGTCCGACATTTGGCCTGTCGATGATTTCTCTGAGCGCGAAGCTCGAATTGATCTTGACCACGTGGGGCAGGGCCGACAGCCAGTCGCGATGGATGCGTTCGTAATCTTCCAGATCGCGGGCGGCGACCCTGAGGATATAGTCATATTCGCCCGACATCAGATAGCAGACGAGCACGTTGGGGCAGAGCTTCACCGCCGCCTCGAATTCCGCCAGCGTCTTGGCGAACTGGCCGGAGAGCGAGATATGCACGATGGCGATCATCTTGTAGTCGAGCGCCTTGTGCGAAAGCCGTGCATGGTAGCCATCGATGACGCCGCTTCTCTCGAGAATGTCGAGCCGGCGCGAACAGGCAGAAGGTGACAGTCCGATCCTTTCGGCAAGCTCGGCATTGGTGATGCGCGCATCGGCCTGAAGTACCTTGAGAATCGCAAGATCGATGGTGTCGAGATCAGCCATTCGTAGAACTTTCGAAAAAAGACGCTGAAGACGCAATAATCTCCGAAAAATCGCATTTCTGCAAATCGTCTTTGCAAGGACATTTCGCGGTCTTGATGATTGGATTCATCCTCAGAGGAGATCCGCAATCGCGGAGACAAAAGGAGAGGAACGCCCATGCGTGTCGGTTGCCCGAAGGAAATCAAGAATCATGAATATCGCGTCGGCCTGACGCCGGCTTCGGTGCGCGAATATGTGGCCCATGGCCATGAAGTCTGGGTGGAGACCAAGGCGGGTGCCGGCATCGGCGCTGATGACGCCGCCTATGCTGCGGCCGGCGCGAAGATCGCCGCTTCCGCCAAGGATATTTTCGAAAAATGCGACATGATCGTGAAGGTCAAGGAGCCGCAGCCCTCCGAGTGGGCGCAGCTTCGCGACGGCCAGCTTCTCTACACTTACCTGCATCTGGCACCCGATCCGGATCAGACCAAGGGCCTGCTCGCTTCCGGCGTCACCGCGATCGCTTATGAGACGGTGACCGACGAGCGCGGCGGCTTGCCGCTGCTGGCGCCGATGTCCGAGGTGGCGGGGCGCCTGTCGATCCAGGCGGGCGCAACCGCGCTGCAGAAGGCCAATGGCGGCCTCGGCGTCCTCCTCGGCGGCGTGCCCGGCGTGCTGCCGGCCAAGGTGGCGATCATCGGCGGCGGTGTCGTCGGTCTGCACGCCGCGCGGATGGCCGCCGGCCTCGGTGCCGATGTCAGCATCCTCGACAGGTCGCTGCCGCGCCTGCGTCAGCTCGACGATATTTTCGCGGGCCGCATCCACACCCGTTATTCCAGCATCCAGGCGCTGGAGGAGGAGGTCTTTTCGGCCGATCTCGTTATCGGCGCCGTGCTGATCCCCGGTGCTGCGGCTCCGAAGCTTGTCACCCGCGAGATGTTGTCCGGCATGAAGAAGGGCTCCGTCATCGTCGACGTCGCCATCGACCAGGGCGGCTGCTTCGAGACCTCGCATGCCACGACACATTCCGATCCGACCTACGAGGTCGAGGGCGTGGTGCATTATTGCGTCGCCAACATGCCGGGCGCCGTGCCCGTCACCTCGGCGCATGCGCTGAACAATGCGACGCTCGTCCACGGCCTAGCGCTTGCCGATCGGGGCCTGCGTGCCATCGCCGAAGACAAGCATCTGAGGAACGGCCTCAACGTGCACAAGGGCCGCATCACCAACAAGCCGGTCGCCGAGGCGCTCGGCTACGAAGCCTTCGCGCCGGAAAGCGTACTGAACGTAGCGTAAGCTTCCTGACTCCAGGTCAGGAGAGGGCGTCGGTCTCCGCAAAGGCCGGCGCCTTTGCCTTGTCGATCCGGCACTGGAAGCAGTTGTTGCGCGCCGAGCGCACATGCACATAGGCGATGTCGGGCCGCGCGAGCAACGTCTCGGCATAGGCCGGAATGTCGGCGATCTCAGTCACCGCGCCGGTGCCGTAGACGATGCGGTCCTTGGCGCTGTAGCCGCGGACGATGAAGTCGGGGCTCATCGTCAACATCGGCGGCTGGATCTCTTCGGCGGCGTAACGCCGGCACGGCTGTTTGTGAAGGAAAATCGGCCCGGTTTCGGCATAGGGCTGCAGCTTCGGGAAGGGCCTGTAGGCGAAAACCAGAAACTCGTCGCCCTCTTCGATATTCTGCAGGCAATGGCGGCAAGGGTTGCCGTCACCGTCTGATGTCATTGTCTCGGGCAGATTATCATAGGCGTCGCGGCCGCCGTTCCAGAGGGCCTTAGCATCGGCAGTCGGCATGGCGGCAAAACGAATGGCGGTCATGGCAAATCTCCTTGATGATTGCTATGAAACTGCACCTAGGCAGCTGCCCAAGCCACCCATTTCTTGCGCGCTGCTTGTCGCCGGCTCCTCAACGTTTGGTGGAAATTCTACCTCTCCTCCTTCCTGTGCTTGTCACAGGAATCCAGTGCGCCCAAGTCCTTGGGCGCGATAGACTTTCCGTTATAGTATTGCTTCATTCACGGCGCAGACGCGCCGTGGCTGGATTCCTGTGACAAACACAGGAATGAAGGACGGCCGGGAACCAACCTCTCAGCTTTTCCGGGCAAGCTCCAGAAGCTCTTTGTCGCTAAGCGGCCGCACGATGCCGGTGCCGGTCGAAACCGGCGAGAAGCCATACATCTGGTAGAGCTGCAACGCGCGCGGATGGTCGAGATTGTTGGTCGTGGTGGTGACTCGCTTCGGATTGAGCGCCCAGATGGCGTAGAGCGCCTGCAGCAGGAACCATTTGCCGATGCCGAGACCGAGCGCGTGTTCGATCAGACCGAAATGGCTGAGCTCGATCGTATCCTCGTCCTCGCAGAAATATTCGTAGAAGCCGGCCGGCGCGCCGTTCACATAGAGAACGCTGATATTGTTGCGCCTGTCGTTCAGCGTTCCGGCAAGCTGCTCGTCGCTCATGCGCAGCCGGTCCACCCATTGCCAGCGCGCACCCACCTGACGGTAGAGGTAGCGATAGAAGGGCAAGGGTATCTCAGGCGCGCGCATGATCGCCGTCTGGATATTGACGGGCACAGGCATGCTCGCCTTCGGCGCCGACGTCATTTCGAGCCGGGTGATATGTGCTTTGAGCGAAGCGGGTGTTTTCCCCATGGCGATCAGGCTTTGACCGGCGTCGGCGGACCGGTGACGATGGGCGTATCCTCACGGCTGCCCCATTCGCTCCATGAACCGTCGTAAAGCTTGTTGTCGTGATGGCCGAGCGATTCCAGCGCCAGCGTGATGATCGCTGCCGTGATGCCCGATCCGCAGGAGGTGACGACGGGCTTCGAAAGGTCGATGCCGGCATCCTCGATCGTCTGCTTGAGTTCGGGCAGTGATTTGAAGCGGCCCTGGTTCGCAAAGACGCCAGAAGGCAGGCTGCGGGCGCCGGGCATATGGCCGGAGCGCATGCCGGCGCGCGGCTCCGGCTCGGCGGCGGCGAATCGGCCTGCGCTACGGGCATCGGCGATCTGCATCGCGCCGCTGGAGACGATGTCGCGCATCGTATCGAGCGTCACCACCCGGCTTTCGTCGAAGTCAGGCGTGAAGGTCGCCGGCGCATGGCTGGGCGCCGCGGTTTCCAGCGGCCGGCCTTCGGCCTTCCAGCCGTCGAGGCCACCGTCGAGCACGAAGACGTTCTTGGCGCCCATCACCCGGAACAGCCACCAGACGCGCGGCGAGGCGAACATGCCGATGCCGTCGTAGACGACGATGCGATCCTTCTCGCTGATGCCGAGCTTGCCGACCTCTGCGGCGAAATATTCGGGCGAGGGGATCGTGTGCGGCAGCGAGGTCGAATGGTCGGCGATCTTGTCCTGATCAAAGCGGATGGCACCGGGAATATGACCGGCCGCATATTCGGCGTCAGCGTCGCGCTTCTGTGCCGGCAGATAGAAGGAGGCGTCCAGTATGCGCAGATCCGGCTTGCCGAGTTCGGCCTGCAGCCAGTCGGCAGAGACGACGAAACGGCTTTTGGTCTCACTCATTGCGATCTCCCTCGATGGTTCAGGCTTCGTCGCCGGGCGTGCCGAAGCGGATGCGGAAGCGCCGGTTCTCCTTGCCCTTCTTCTCGATCTTGGCGATGTGAATCTGGCCGACTTCCTGTGTCTCGGAGACATGTGTGCCGCCGCAGGGCTGGCTGTCAATCGAGGAGTTCTCGCCGATGCAGACGAGGCTGACGCGCCCGAGCCCTATGGGCGGGCGCACATTCTTCGATTTGACGATATCAGGGTTGGCCACAAGCTCTTCGTCGGTGATCCACTGCAGGTACACCGGATGGTTCTGGCCGACGAGTTCCATCAGCCTGGCCGTCACCTCGTCCTTGTCGATCGTCTCGCTCATGTCGAAATCGACCCGGCTTTCCTCCTCGCCGACGGCGGCTCCCGTGATCGGATAGGAGCAGACGACAGAAAGCAGGTGGCAGGCCGTATGCATGCGCATCAGCCGGTAGCGGCGCGGCCAGTCGATATGCAGCACCAGCGTCTCGCCGATTTCCGGCCGAGGCTCGCCGTCGCGCGGCACGTGAATGATGACGTCCTTGCTTGCGCCGTGCTTGGTTAGGCCAAGCGCGATCTTGCTGCCGTCGGCGCGTTCGAGCTCCCCGGTATCGCCGGGCTGGCCGCCCGATGTCGCATAGAAGCAGGTCTGGTCGAGTTCAATGCCCCCATCCTCGTGAATGGCGGTGACGACCGCCTCGCATGTCGAGAGATAGAAATCGTCACGGTAGAGGGCATTGACGGGCATGTGTCTCACACGGGCTCGTAGGGAACGTCGATCTCGGACGACTTGGCCATCCAGCCCGGAACGGGCAGACCCTTCGACTTCAGGAAGTCCGGGTTGAAGAGCTTCGACTGATAGCGATTGCCGTAGTCGCAGAGGATCGTCACCACCGTATGGCCGGGGCCGAGATCCCTGGCGAGATTGACCGCGCCGGCAATGTTGATCGCCGTCGATCCGCCAAGGCACAGGCCCTCGTTCTCAACGAGGTCGAAGAGATAGGGAAGCGCTTCGGCGTCGGAAATCCGGTAGGAGAAATCAGGTGTGAAGCCTTCGAGATTGGCGGTGATGCGGCCCTGGCCGATGCCTTCGGTGATCGAGGAGCCCTCGGATCTCAGCGTGCCGTTCTGATAGAATTCAAAGAGGGCCGCGCCATCGGGATCGGCGATGCCGATCTTGACATCAGGCTTGAACGCCTTGAGGCCAGCTGCGACGCCCGCCAGCGTGCCGCCCGAGCCGACGGAGCAGATGAAGCCGTCGATCTTGCCGTCGGTGCCCCGCCAGATTTCCGGCGCGGTGGTTTCGACGTGCGCCTGGCGGTTGGCGACGTTGTCGAACTGGTTTGCCCAGATCGCCCCGTTCGGCTCGGTCTTCGCCATTTGCTCGGCAAGCCGCCCCGATACCTTCACATAGTTGTTCGGGTTCCTGTAGGGAACGGCGGGCACTTCGACGAGTTCGGCGCCGAGCAGTTTCAGCGCGTCCTTCTTCTCCTGGCTCTGCGTTTCCGGAATGACGATGACGGTGCGATAGCCGAGCGCCTTGGCGACCAGCGTCAGGCCGATGCCGGTATTGCCGGCCGTGCCTTCGACGATGACGCCGCCGGGCCGAAGCAGGCCTTTCCGCTCCGCGTCGCGGATGATGTAGAGCGCGGCGCGATCCTTCACCGACTGGCCGGGGTTGAGGAACTCCGCCTTGCCGAGAATGGTGCAACCAGTCGCCGCTGACGCGCCCTTGAGTTTGATCAGGGGCGTATTGCCGATGGCTTCGAGGACGGAGGGATGGAAGGTCATAGAATCTGCCTCTTTCGAACTCTTACTTTAGGAACGGTCTTTTCCCTTCACAAGGCTGTGTTGGCAAGAAATGCTATTCCATGCCTTCCTCGCACGCGATAAAATTTCGCTTTCCATCCCCGAAATGACGTGCGGCCGGCGATCAAGCCGCGTCCGGGTGATCCGAAGATTGACTTTCCCCGTACGGATGATGGAAAAGCGAAACGCAGCGCGACAACGAGGCGTGACCGAAACCGACATGGTTCACGAACATATCGACACGATCGATGCATTGATGGCGCGTTATGTCGCCGGCTCTCTGCCGGAACCCGCTCGCGTGCTGGTGCGCTCTCATCTCGAAATGAAGCCGGACAATCGCAGCCTGGTGAAAAGTCTCGAGCTGCTTGCCGGGGAAGCCCTGGAAATTGCGCCCGAAGCCGCGATCGACGATCGCGATCGGCGGCTTGCGGCAATTTTCACCTCCGCTTCCCCCGTGGCCGAGCCGCCGGCCGGCGCGCGGCCGGAGCACGCATTGTTCCCACGCACAATGCGCGACTTTGTCGGCTTTGAAGTCGACGATGTGCCCTGGCGCAGACGGCTTCCGGGTTTGAAGGAATATTCGCTCGACATGGATGGCTGCGAGGTCAGCCTGATGTGGATCCGTCCCGGACGCGTCTTGCCGGCCCACACCCACAAGGGCATGGAACTGATCCTCGTTCTCGACGGGGCCTTCCATGATGAACGCGGCCGTTTCGGCCCCGGCGACATCTCCATTGCCGACGAGACGGTCGACCATCGCCCGGTCGCCGAAAAGGACAGGCCCTGCATCGCTTTTGCCGTGTCAGACGGGCCGGTCACGCTCACAGGATCCTTCCGTCAGATGATCGGCGACCTGATCGGCTGAAAAGCAGCCACAATGGTGTGATAAAGCCGTAAATCCGGAGGGTAGAAGAACTTCCGGATCTGGTTCCGCATTGATGAGGCAGAGCAGGAGGAGCATGTCATGCGTGATTTCATTGCCCGTCCCGAACATGGAATCGTCTGGATCTCAGGCGCGAGCTCGGGGATCGGCCGCGCACTGGCGCTGACGCTCGCCTCGGAGGGATACAAGGTCGCCGTCACCGCCAGAAGCCATGAAAAACTGGTCGAATTGCAGGCCGAGGCCAGCGGCCTTTCCGGCAGCATCATCGTGCTCGACGGCGACGTCACCGATGCCGAGGACATGGAGCATGTCATGGCCTCGATCGAGTACGAGCACGGGACGCTCGCCATGGCGATCCTCAATGCCGGTGTCTATCTGCCGGTCCATGCGGAGGAGCTGAACCGCGCCGATTTCGAAAAGAGTTTCGCTGTCAATCTTTCCGGCGTCGTCAACTGTCTGCTGCCGGCAATCCGCCATATGAAGGCGAAAGGGCAGGGGCAGATCGCCATCGTATCCTCCGTCACCGGCTATGGCGGCCTGCCGACGAGTGCCGCCTATGGCGCCACCAAGGCGGCGCTGATCAACATGGCGGAAAGCCTAAAATTCGATCTCGACAAGATGGGGATCCGCATCCAGCTCGTCAGCCCGGGTTTCGTCGATACGCCGGCGACGAGAAAGAACGCTTTTCCGATGCCGGCCCTGATATCGGCCGAAGACGCCGCCCGGCAAATCGCCGTCGGTTTGAAATCGCAGGCCTTCGAGATCACCTTCCCGAAGCGCTTCACCATTCTGTTTAAGCTGATGCGGTTGTTGCCCTATGGCGCTTATTTCGCGCTGGTCAACCGCATCACCGGCTGGCGGGAGCGGCCCTCGACGGCTGGTCGCCATCCGGTGACGCCGCATCCGGCGAAATGATCAGCGGCGTGAGAACACCACCTGACGCACATCGATATTGCGGGCGCGGAAGCCGGCCTCGCAATAGAACAGATAGAATTCCCAGAGCCGCTTGAAACGTTCGTCGAAACCCATCGGACGGATGCGCTCCCAGACCGACCAGAAGCGCTCGCGCCATTCGGCAAGTGTGCGGGCATAATCGAGTCCGAAACCGAAGTCCCTGACCAGTGACAAATCGACTTTGCCGGCGAGCTCGGCGAGGTGGTTGCGCGTCGGCAGCATGCCGCCGGGGAAGACATATTTCTGAATGAAGTCGGGATTGCTGCGATACTGGTCGAAGGCTTCGGGCCTGATCGTGATGATCTGCAGGCCGGCCTTGCCGCCGGGCTTCAGGCATTGCCGGAGCTTGGAAAAGTAGGACGGCCAGTATTTCTCGCCGACCGCTTCGAACATCTCGATCGAGACGATCCGGTCGTAGAGCCCGGCCTCGTCGCGATAATCCTGGAAGCGGAATTCGACGCGATCGTCGAGGCCGGCCTTCTGGATGCGCTCCCTGGCAAAGGCGAGCTGCTCCCGGCTGATCGTCAGGCCGGTCAC
The DNA here is from genome assembly GCF_002211305.1 of Rhizobium sp. R634. Lineage (GTDB taxonomy): Bacteria > Pseudomonadota > Alphaproteobacteria > Rhizobiales > Rhizobiaceae > Rhizobium. The sequence continues at coordinate 63,977 of NZ_LOKW01000006.1, forward strand.
CTTGCAGTTCAGCTCGCTTGCGGCGAATTCGGCAAAACCGCCCCAGCCGCAGCCGATCTCCAGCACATGATCGCCTGGCCGGATGCCGGTCGCCTCGGCAAGCGCCCGGTACTTGGCGTTCTGGGCCGATTGCAGGTCGTTGGCGCCGGTCGAATAGAGCGCAGAGGAATATGTCATGCTCGGATCGAGCCATTGCCTGTAGAAATCGTTGCCGAGATCGTAGTGAGCGGAGATGTTGCGCTTCGAGCCCATCTTGGTATTGGCGTTCATCCAGTGTCGGACGCGCTCGACGAGGCGGCTGACGCCGCGTTTGCCGTGCGCATAGCTATACGCGGCCTCGCCGTTGACGAGGAAGAGTTCGAGGAATGCCGCGATATCAGGGCTGTCCCAGTCGCCGTCCATATAAGTTTCGGCAACGCCGATCGTTCCGCTCGTCAGCGCCCGATAGGCAAGGTTCCAGTTGTTGAGGCTGAGTGCCGCCTTCGGCCCAGCCTTCTTTCCCTCGATCAGCAGCCTGCGGCCATCGGGCAGGGTGACGGCAAGTGAGCCGTACTGCATGCGCAGAAGTCCGCGCAGCGCGAGCTTTGCCTTGAACGGCAGACCCTTCACGAGGCGGGATATGTTTTCGGCCGTCAGCGTCACCGCGTCACGGGCCAGCAGATTCCAGTCCTGCGTCTTGCGCATCTTCCTCCTCCCGCATTCTTTTTGCCGGTGAGGGACGACGATCCATCCGTAACGATGTTCTCGGGCGGCCTCCGGCCATTGTAGAGAAAGCTAATGTCATTCCGCCGCCTCCGCAAGCGGCGGGGGGCGGTGGATGCTGACGGCAGGCGGAGACACGGGGCGCCTGATATACCGCATGCCTTTCAGCCAGAGTTTCAGCGCCTCCCAGTGGATACCCGCCACGATCTTGAAAGTGAGGAAGGGGATGCGCGCCATCAGCGCCAGTAGCGAGGCATTGGTCAAGGGAAGCTGCCGTCCGGAAAATGTCGCCGAGAGGAGCGGGCCTTCGCTGTCGGTTTCGAGGATGCGCCAGCGGATTTCCGCCCCGGGCGGCAGCATACGGAAATGGTAGCGCGCAGCCATGCCGATGAAAGGCGAGACGTGAAAGCGCTTGTCGCAGCTCTGGCGAAGTCCACCTTCCCAAATCTCGCCACGGCCAACCGGACAGACGTAGCTATGCCTCTCGCCAAAGGTGTTGCGCACCTCGTAGATCATCGCGATGAGGCCGCCATCGGCATCATAGGCATGGTAGACGGAGAGCGGGTTGAAGACATAACCGATGATGCGGGGATAGCAGACGAGCAATATCCTTGCCGCCCGATCGAGGCCTGCCGCGGCGAGCAGCCGGTCGGCATAGGCGCGCAGCGTTAGGCTCTCGTCATCGGCATGGTCTTTCTCATGAAACGAGACGAGATTGCGCCGGTTGACGGAAAACAAGGCCGACAGACGGCCGGCCTCGTCCAGCCGGTCGAGATCGATAAGCAAAGAGAATACCCGATAGCGGAAGCGATGGCCGAAGGGTTTCATCCGTTGATGCATGATGTCGCCGGCGTAGAGTGCCGCCGCGGCATCCGGCGGCGGGCCGTTACCGGTGACGCTAACGCCCTGCCTTTTGCCTCGCCCGCTCATGCCGCCACCTCCGGCTGGGGTTCGCAGGTGAGCGGCCGTGCGGCCCGCCAAGGGATGCTCCCGCCCAGGGCCTCGGCCGCCGCAAGGCCGGATACGAGCCCGTCCTCGTGGAATCCATATCCCGTCCAGGCGCCGGCGAAGTAGCAGTTATTCTGCCCCTGAATGGCGGCGAGCGTCCGTTGCGCCGCCATGGCTTCGGCCGAAAATTGCGGGTGCTCATAGGTGAATTCCGCAAATACCTTGCCGGCGTCCGGCTCGCGGTCCGGATTGAGCGTCACGAACAACGGAAACTTGGGATCGATCCCCTGCAGCCGGTTCATCCAGTAGGTCACGGCGACGCCTGCCCTTCCATCCTCATGGCTGGAGCGCAGATAGTTCCAGGAGGCCCAGACCTTGCGTCGTTGCGGCATCAGCGCCTCATCGCGGTGAAGGACGACGCGGTTTGGCTGGTAGGGGATCGCGGCAAGCAGCCTGCTTTCCTGGTGCGTGGCATCGGCGAGCAAACGTGTCGTCTGATCGCTGTGGCAGGCGAAGATCACCTTGTCGAAAAGGCGTTCGCCGCCGCTTTCATCGATAAGCTTGACGCCGTCTTCTGAGCGTATCGCCCCGCGCACGCCGCAGGAAAGCTTCACCCGCTCGCCAAGCGGCTGGAGCAGCCGGTCGAGATAGGTTCGGCTGCCGCCGGTCACCGTGCGCCACTGTTGCTGCCGGCGATGGATCAGGCGGTGATTGTCGAAGAAATTGACGAAGTGCTCGGCGGGAAACTGCAGCATGCGGGCCGACGGCGCCGACCAGATCGCGGCCGCCATCGGCACGAGATAATTATTGGTGAAGCCTGGCGAAAAACCGCGCCAGTCGAGATAGTCGCCGAGCGAGCGTGAGGCGAGATGGCCGGCGGCCCGGTCTTCGAGGCACATGCGGTTGAAGCGCAGGATTTCGCGGATCATCCATAGGAAGGACGGACGAAGCAGATTGCGCTTCTGCGCGAAGATGGAAAACAGCCCGCCGCCGCTCCATTCCAGTTTGCCGCGGTCGAGCGAGAGCGAAAAGCTCATGTCGCTCGCATGCGTGGCTATGCCGAGTTCGGCAAAGAGCGCCGTCAGATTGGGGTAGTTCGCTTCGTTATAGACGATGAAGCCGGTATCGACGGCAATCCGGTACCCGTCGTAATCCACGTCGACAGTTGCCGTGTGCCCGCCCGCCCGCGCCTGGCTCTCGAAGAGTGTTACGTCGTGCACGGGATTGAGCGTCCAGGCGGCAGAGGCTCCCGAGATGCCGGAGCCGATCACCGCGATCTTCAGCCGGCGCGGAGCGGGGCGAAAATGCGCGTTCATGCGGCGTCCCTCGTCGCTTTATAGGCCGCAAGCGCCCGGTTGCGGGCATGGGCGTGATCGACCATGGGTTTTGGGTAGGTTTCGCCCAGGATGACGCCGGCCGCATCGAGCGTGCTCTTCGGCGCCTCGAATGGCCGGTGAATGTATTTTGCGCCGAGCGCCCGAAGCTCCGGCACATAAGACCTGACATAATCGCCGTCGGGATCGAATTTCTCGCCCTGCAGCACCGGGTTGAAGATGCGGAAGAACGGCGAGGCGTCCGCTCCCGAGCCGGCCACCCATTGCCAACTCGCCGCATTGTTGGCCGGATCGGCATCGACCAGCGTATCCTGGAACCAGGCTTCGCCCCGGCGCCAGTCGATCATCAGATCCTTGATGAGGAAGGAGGCGACAATCATCCGGACGCGATTGTGCATCCAGCCGTGGCGCCAGAGCTGGCGCATGCCGGCATCGACAATGGGATAGCCGGTCATGCCGCGCCGCCATGCTTCGAAATCCGCGTCATCGTTGCGCCATTCGAAGCCGTCGAAGCGATCGTTCCAATTGGCGGAGGCAAGGCGCGGGAAATGAAAGAGCAGGTGATAGGAGAATTCGCGCCAGGCAATCTCCTTGCGGAAATGCACGATGTCGGCCGTTGGTACTCGTTTCGACAGGCCGCGGGTCGCATCCCAAATGCGGGCAGGGGAGATCTCGCCGAGCGCCAGATGCGGCGACAGCATGGATGTCGCCTGCTTGGCGGGAAAGTCGCGGTTTTCCTTGTAACCGTCGAGCGACTCCTCGACGAAGGCGGTGAGCCTCTCCTGCGCAGCCTGTTCGCCCGGCGTCCAGAGATCGGCAAAATCCCTTGCCCAGTTCGGCTTTCCCGGCAGCAGCTTCCAGCGCTCCAGACTTTCCGATGCGGGAAGCCCTGATGCCAGCCGAAGTTTGGACGGCGCGTTCAGCGGCGGCTCCGGTTCGCCGGCGCTCTCCAGCGCGCGCCAGAACGGAGTATAGACGCGATAGGGCGTGTCGCTGCCCGTCATCAGCCTGGACGGTTCATGGAGAAGCTGGCCGCCAAAGCTTCTCGCCTCGACCGCCTGCATTTCCAGCTCGGCCTTGACCTCGATGTCGATGGCCACTCCCGGCGGATCGTAGCGCCTATTCCAGAAGACAGCTTCCGCGCTGGTATGCTTGATAAGGGCGCGCAGCACCTCGAGCGGCTGGCCGCTTGCCAGCAGCAACCGTCCGTGCCGCTTGCGCAGCGACTTATCGAGTGCTTCGAGCGAATGGTGCAGCCACCATGCCTGCGCTGCCCCGAGCGGTGCTGCGCCCGTCCCCTCCGGTTCCCTTATATAAAGCGGGATGATCGGCCGCCCGGAGATGTGGGCGGCGTTGAGAGCCTGGTTGTCGTCGAGACGCAAGTCCTTGCGAAACCATAGAATAACCGGTTTGGGCGTGTCCTTTGCCAATGAAGCCGTTCCCCGTGTTTGTGCGACATCGTACGAATGTACGGAGCGCCCGGATCAAAAGTTTCATCGGAAAGGGGTGATTTTCATCTCTGTCGGGACGAAAAAAAGGCCGGCGTGAACCGGCCTTTTCAAGCAAGCGGGAGTTGGCCTGCTCAGTTGTCGTATTCGCGGCAGGCTTCACTGATCGATGCGCCGCTTTGGCCGCCACGGGTGTCGACGCCGGACATCTGCTGAGGCATGCCGGGGCATTCCATCGCTTGCGGTCGGCCGATGCTCTGCGTCGTGGTCGGGTCGACCGGAGCGACCTGCACGGGATGCATGCCATTGTCGCTGTTGGTGTAATCCGACGAATAATTACCCGAACTCGGATCGGTCGAGCCGCCATTGGTCGGCCCGATGGGATCGGGATTCGACTGGGCAAAGGCCGACGATGCCATGCCGATCGCCAGCAGCGAGGCGGCAATAAGGGATTTGGTCATGATGATATCCTCCTTTGATTTTCATCTTGGATGACCTTTGCGTAACCGCCCTTTGGAACCATTGTTCCGAAATTTCTGAAAAACCTGCACGCGGACCTTGCATGGTTACGCATAAACCTTAACGGCCGAAGCCGCTGGATCACCGCCGTTGCCTGCCTTAGTAGGATGATGAACGCCAATTCCGCAGCATGAGGCCGCAATGTTCGTTTCCCCGCGCGAGGCTGCAGATCTCTGTCTCCATATCGCCCTTGCCATCGCCTTTACGGCAAGCGGCATGGCGATCGCCTCCTGCACCCTGGACGACGAAGAGGCCGGCATATCCGCGCTCGACGTCAGCCGCCCCTCGCTCTGGACCGCCGTCCCCACACGTGTCGATCCGGCCGCCCAGGCCTATCTGCGGGCCGCCGCTCCGGACGAACTGAAACTCGCCGACGGCGCCGCTGAACTCTGTCACGACCGCATCGGCCTTCGCCTCTCCTGCGACTTGATCGCCACATCAGGCACTGCGGCTTTCTAAGCGAAGCAGGCTGCCTCTTCGCAAGGCGGTTATCGCCGTTCTTTTCGAAAACTTGCAAAAGCCACTGATTTGCCGTTTGATCGGGCGATAGCGACACCCATCCGATGCTCCTCCCAAAAGGATCCGCCTTTGTCCCTGCCGATGCCCCGCGGCTTCGAAAAGCCTTATGCCGCCTTCCTGTTCGATATGGACGGCACCATCCTCAACTCGATCCATGCGGCCGAACGCGCGTGGAGCGACTGGGCAAGGCGTCATGGCCTGGATGTCGCTGAATTCCTGCCGAAGATGCACGGGTCGCGCGGCATCGATACGATTACCCGGCTGAACCTGCCCGGCGTCGATCCCGAACATGAAGCGAAACTGGTGACCGAGGCTGAGATCGCCGATGTCAGCGATGTCGTTCCGATTCCCGGTGCCGCGGCATTCCTGAGTTCGCTGCCGCCGGACCGCTGGGCGATCGTGACCTCCTCACCCCTGCGCCTGGCGCACCGCCGGCTGGAGGCGGCAGGCTTGCCGCGGCCGAAATTCATGGTGACGGCGGAGGACGTCAAGGTCGGAAAACCCGATCCGCAATGTTATATTCTCGGCGCCGAACGCCTCGGCGTCAGCCCGCGTGATTGCCTGGTGTTCGAGGATGTCGCAGCCGGCATCCTCGCCGGCGAGGCGGCCGGCGCCGACGTCATGGTCGTCACGGCAACCCATCACCAGAAGATGGAGACGCCGCATCCGACCTTCGCATCCTATGACGAGATCTCGATCCGCATCTCAGGCGACCGTGGAATGCTGATCGTCCCGAACGCGGCCTGAGCCGAGCGTCGCATCACTCCGCAGCTGCGGCAAGACAGCGGTCGATGATCCTGCCGATTTCGCTGCGGCAGGAGCCGCAATTGGTTCCGGCGCTGGTTTCCTTGCCGACCGCCTCGACGCTATGGCATCCACCCCGCACGGCAGCCGCGATCTGATTGACCCCGACGCTGAAGCACGAGCAGACGGTCGCACCCGGATCCGGCCTGCCGGCCCCGGGGCGGCCTGCGACGAGCGCAAACCGCTTCCTGAGATCGCCATGCGAGGCGGTGAGCTGCGAGATCGCCCAGTTGCGCGCCACGGCGACCGGTTCACGTGCAAGGAAAAGCGCGGCAAGCAGGGTCTCGCCGTCGAAGAAAGCAAGCCTGAGGTCGCCCGATTGCCGGTCGGCATAACCGAGCGGTTCGATGTCATCGGGGATGGCGAAAACCGCGCGGCACCAAGCCACCCAGTCGTCGACGGGTTCACTGAAAGCAAGTTCCAGCCTCCAGCCGCCGACAGCCTTCGCCACGGCCCAATAGCCTGCGTCAGGCGTGGCGGGTTTTACGGCCGAGACGGCGAAACCGTAGTGGCTGGCGCGGAAGGGGCGAACGGCGACGGCGACGTTCTTCGACGCCGGCTGACCGGAAAAGGGGTCGGTGATCGGCGCGACAAGCGCGTCGATCCTTGCTTTTGCTGCGAACTGGTCGTTCCAGTGCATCGGCGCGAAGATGCCGCCGCGCGCCTGGCGATCGGTCACCAGGGCGCGGACGATGGCCTTGCCATGGGGGCTCTCGATCTCCACCAGACCGGCGCTCGATATGCCGGTCTCCATCGCATCGCGCGGATGGATTTCTGCGAAAGGCTCGGCGATATGAGCCGACAGCCGCGCGCTCTTTCCCGTCCGCGTCATCGTATGCCACTGGTCGCGAATGCGTCCTGTGTTCATCGTGAAAGGGAAATCGGCACTGGTGCGATCCGTTGCGGGCGGCGCCACCGCGACGAAGCGCGCCTTGCGGTCGGCATGGTAGAACCCGCCTTCGGCGAAGAAACGGGTGACGCCGGGTTCTGCTCCTGCCGCCTGCGGCCACTGGAAAGGTGACAGCGCATCATAGGCGCCGCCGGCGATATCGGCGCGGGCGCCGATATCGAAATCGCGGCTGCCGTTATTTTCGAAGGCGGAAAGGGCGGCATGTTCCGCGAAGATCTCGACCGGCGCATCGAAGTCGAAGGCGGCGTCAAAGCCCATGCGGCGGGCGACTTCCGCAAGCTGCCACCAGTCGGCCTTCGCCTCGCCTGGTGTGTCGAGGAAGGGGCGCTGCCTTGAAATGCGCCGTTCGGAATTGGTGACGGTGCCGTTTTTCTCGCCCCAGCCGAGCGAGGGCAGAAGCACATGCGCGTGCCGGCTCGTATCCGTCTCTTTCAGGATGTCGGAGACGACGACGAACGGACAGGCGGCGATCGCGCTTTCGACGCTGTCGGCATCCGGCATCGAGACAACAGGATTGGTGGCCATGATCCAGAGCGCCTTGATGCGGCCGTCTGCCACTGCGCGGAACATGTCGACCGCCTTCAGGCCGGGCTTGGCGGCGATAACAGGCGATTTCCAGAAACGCTGCACGCGGTCCCGGTCATCGGCATTCTCGATCGCCATGTGGGCGGCAAGCATGTTGGCGAGACCGCCGACCTCGCGCCCGCCCATGGCATTCGGCTGGCCGGTCAGCGAGAACGGCCCCATGCCCGAGCGGCCGATGCGGCCGGTTGCCAGATGACAGTTGAGGATGGCATTGACCTTGTCGGTGCCGGAGGACGACTGGTTGACGCCCTGGCTGTAGCAGGTCACGACCTTTTGCGTCGTTTCGAACAGCCGGAAGAACTCTCGGATCTGCATCGCCGGCAGGCCGGTCCGCTCCAGGAGATCGTTGATATCGAGTGCTGCGGCCGCGGCAAAAGCTTCGGCGAAACCTTCGGTATGGGCGGCGATATAGTTCTGGTCGATCGCAGGGCTTGTCGCGAGATGGGCAAGCAGACCCATGAACAGTGCGACGTCGCCGTCCGGGCGGATTGCCAGATGCAGGTCGGCGATATCGCATGTCATCGTCCGGCGCGGATCGATGACGACGATCCGCATGCTCGGCCGCGCCGCTTTTGCCGCGGCAAGCCGTTGGTAGATGACGGGATGGCACCAGGCAAGGTTGGAACCGGTCAGCACCACAAGATCGGCGAGTTCGATATCCTCATAGGTCCCGGGCACCGTATCGGCGCCGAAAGCGCGGCGATGCCCCGCGACCGACGAGGACATGCAGAGCCTCGAATTGGTGTCGATATTGGCCGAGCCGATGAAGCCCTTCATCAGCTTGTTGGCGATGTAATAGTCTTCGGTCAGCAACTGGCCGGAAACGTAGAAGGCAACCGCGTCAGGCCCGTGTTCGGCGATCGTTTCGGAGAAACGCTTCGCAACGAGGTCAAGCGCCTCGTCCCAACCGCTCCGCTCGCCCGCGATCTCGGGATAGAGAAGCCGGCCGTCGAGATCGATGGTTTCGGCGAGTGCCGAGCCCTTCGAGCAAAGCCGGCCGAAATTCGACGGATGCTCGGGATCGCCCTTGACGCTAACGGCGCCGGCCTCGTCGACCGTAGCGATCACGCCGCAGCCGACGCCGCAATAGGGACAGGTGGTCTTGACCTCGGCCGTCATCTATTCCGCCGCCATCATCAGGCTTTCGAGTGCGATGAAGAGAGCGCCGTCCTCATTGCGGACCGGTATGGTCCGCACCGCGCCCTCGTCGGCGCCGAGCGCCATGCCGGTTTCCAGCGAGATCACCCAGTTGTGCAGCGGGCAGGTGACTGCCTTGGCATGCACGATGCCCTGGGAGAGCGGACCGCCCTTGTGCGGGCAGTGATCCTCAATGGCGAAGACCTCGTTTTCGGCCGTGCGGAAGACGGCGATCTTGCCCTGCGGCGTCTTCACGCAACGCGCGCCACGCAGCGGGATATCGGAGATGTCACCGATTGCAACCCAATTCATGTCCATCTCCTTACTCGGCAGCCTGCGGATAGCCGATCGTCGCCATCGGCTTGAATTCATGCTTGTCCTTGCCGGAGACGCGCTCCGACCAGGGATCGACCTGGGCGAATTTCTGGCTGAAGACGAAGCGCTCGTAATAGGCCTTGCGCTTTTCGGCATCGTCCATGATCTGGCGGCGGATTTCATCCAGGCCGACGCGCTTGGCCCATTTGTAGATGCGCTCGAGATAGCGGGCCTGCTCGCGGTACATCTGCGTCAGCGCCACGATGTGCTCCAGCGCCTCGTCCTCGGTCTTCACGAGGCCGAGCACCTCCGTGCCCTTGATGTCGAGACCGGCAGCGCCCGCGAAATGGATCTCGAAACCGGAATCGACGCAGATCACGCCGATATCCTTGCAGGTTGCTTCCGCGCAATTGCGCGGGCAGCCGGACACGGCCATTTTCAGCTTGGCCGGCGTCCACGAGCCCCACATGAATTTCTCGATGCGGATACCGAGGCCGGTGGAGTCCTGGGTGCCGAAGCGGCACCAGTCGGAGCCGACGCAGGTTTTGACCGTCCGCAGGCCCTTGGCATAGGCCTGGCCGGAGACGAAGCCGGCCTTGCCGAGATCGGCCCAGACGGCGGGCAGATCTTCCTTCTCGATGCCGAGCAGGTCGATACGCTGGCCGCCCGTCACCTTGACCATCGGGATTTCGAATTTGTCGACGACGTCGGCGATGGCGCGCAGCTCGTTCGAATTGGTGACGCCGCCCCACATGCGCGGCACCACCGAATAGGTACCGTCCTTCTGGATGTTGGCGTGCACGCGCTCGTTGATGAAACGCGACTGGTAGTCGTCGGCATATTCGTCCGGCCAATCGCAGACGAGGTAATAATTGAGCGCCGGCCGACACTTGGCGCAGCCGCAGGAAGTCTTCCATTCCAATTCCTGCATGACGGCAGGAATGCTCTTCAGACCTTTCGCCTTGATCAGCCGGCGGACGTCGTCATGGCCGAGTTCGGTGCAGGTGCACATCGGCTGGACGGCGGCCGGATTGTAGCCGTCGCCGAGCGTCAGCGCCATCAGCTGTTCGACGAGGCCGGTGCAGGAACCGCACGAGGCGGATGCCTTGGTATGGGCGCGCACGTCGTCGAGCGATGTCAATCCCTTGCTGGTGATGGTCGAAGTGATCTTGCCCTTGCAGACGCCGTTGCAGCCACAGATCTCCGCGTCATCCGGCAAGGCTGCAACGGCCGCCATAGGGTCCAGCGGCGACCCTCCCTGATAGGCCTGTCCGAAAATGAGCGTCTCGCGCATCTCCGAAATATCGGTCGCTTTCTTCTTCAGGTCGTTGAACCAGGCGCCGTCGGCGGTCTCGCCGTAAAGCACGGTGCCGATGATCTTGTTGTCCTTCAGCACCAGGCGCTTGTAGACGCCGGCTGAAGCATCGCGCAGCACGATCTCCTCGCGGTCGTCGCCGTCGGCGAAATCGCCGAGCGAATAGAGTTCGATGCCGGTGACCTTGAGCTTGGTCGGCGTGTCCGCATGCACGAAGGCAGGCGAACGGTCGCCGGAGAGATGCGCGGCGGCAATGCGGGCCATTTCATAAAGCGGCGCGACGAGGCCGTAGACCATGCCGCCCACCTCGGCGCATTCGCCGAGCGCAAAGATATCGCCGTCCGAGGTCTGCATGCCGGCATCGACGACGATGCCGCGATTGACCGCGAGGCCGGCCTCTTTCGCGAGGCCGACGCTGGGACGAATGCCGACCGCCATGACGACGAGCGTTGCCGGAATGATGCGGCCGTCGTCGAGTTCGATGCCCTCGACCCTGCCGTTGCCGATGATCGCCTTGGTATTGGCCTTGCAGATGACCTTGATGCCGCGTTCCTCGACGGCCTTCTGCAGGAGATAGCCGGCCGCGGGATCGAGCTGGCGTTCCATCAGCGTCGGCATGACGTGCAGAACGGTGACGTCCATGCCGCGCTGGGCGAGACCGGCCGCGGCTTCGAGGCCGAGCAGGCCGCCGCCGATGACGACCGCCTTTTCGCGCGACTGGGCGGCAAGCAGCATAGCCTGCACGTCGTCGAGATCGCGATAGGTGATGACGCCGGGCAGATCCTTGCCGGGAACCGGGATGATGAAGGGCACGGAGCCGGTGGCGATCACCAGCTTGTCGTAGCTCTCGGTGACGCCGTGGTCGGAGGTGACGGTCTTGGCGGCGCGATCGATGTTGACGATCTTGTGGCCCTTGTAGAGCATGATGCCGTGCTTGATGTACCAGCCGTCACCGTGAATGATGATCTGCTCGTAGTCCTTCTCTCCCGAGAGAACCGGCGACAGCATGATGCGGTCGTAATTGACGCGTGGCTCGGCATTGAAGATCGTGACTTCGTAGCGTCCGGGCGACTGCTCCAAGAGGTGCTCCAGCATGCGCCCAGGCGCCATGCCATTGCCGATGATGACGAGTTTTTCGGTCATACTTCCAGGTCCTTAGAAATTAGGTTGCAGCCACGGGCGCCGAGTGAGCCCGACGCGACAGTTGCTTGACGGACAGGTGCATCCAGACGAGCGAGATTGCGACGATCGCAAAGAGCAGCAGGAAGCAACTGGACCAGAGGCCGGTCATGTCCTTGAGCAGGCCGAAGGCGATCGGAAGGATGAAGCCGCCGAGACCGCCCATCATCCCGACGATGCCGCCGACAGCGCCGACGCTTTCGGGATAGTAGGCCGGGATGTGCTTGTAGACGGCGGCCTTGCCGAGGCTCATGAAGAAGCCGAGCACGAAGATGACGGCGATGAAGAGCACAGGCGTGATTGTCGTGGCCGGCAACGACAGGATGAGGGTGGCCACTGCCGAGACGGCAAACATCGCATACATCACGCTGCGCGCACCCTTCTTGTCCGACAGCACGCCGCCGAAGGCGCGGAAGATGCTGCCGGGGATCGAGTAGGCGGCAGCGATCATGCCGGCGGTTTCCAAGTTGAAGCCGTAGACGCCGACGAGATAGCGCGGCAGCCACAAGGACAGGGCGACGAAGCCGCCGAAGGCGAAGAAATAGTAGAGCGAGAAGCGCCAGACCTGGACGTTCTGCAGTGGTGCGAATTCCTGGGCGAAGCTCTTGGAGGCGACGCCGCGTTCGCGGCGAAGACGGAAAGCCGGATCATCCGTGGTGGTGAACCAGAAGACGATTGCCATCAGCACCAGACCGGCGGCCCAGATCTGTGCAACCGCCTGCCATCCCCATGCGATCAGCACGAAGGGCGCCGCGAATTTGGTCACGGCCGCACCGACATTGCCGGCGCCGAAAATGCCGAGCGCCGTTCCCTGCTTTTCCGCCGAGAAGAAAGGCGAGACATAGGCGACGCCGACTGCAAAGGAGCCGCCGGCAAGGCCGACACCGAGGCCGGCGATCAGCATCTGTGGATAGGTTTGGGCGTAGGAAAGCAGGAAGGTCGCCACCGCGGCGGCGAGCATCGTCAGCGTGTAGATGAGACGGCCGCCGTAACGCTCTGTCCAGATGCCAAGGACGATGCGAACCAGCGAACCGGTGAGAACCGGCGTGCCGACCAGCAATCCGAATTCGGCTTCGTTCAAGCCGAGGTCTTGCTTGATGCGGATGCCGATGATCGCGAAGATCGTCCAGACGGCAAAACAGAGGGTAAAAGCCAAGGTGGAGATCCACAGTGCTTTGGCTGGTTCGCCGGCGGACATGGGCTGCGCTTTCTCGATGACAGACATGACTTCTCCGTGGCCCGACAAGGTCGTGCCGATCCATCGCTATGGGTTAAAACAAAAAAGCCGCTGGTCAGGACGCGCTGTACGAGGTGCGCGAAATATCCTGATCAGCGGCTTTGCTGGTGGCGCCCGCCGTTGGACGCCGAATCATGGCCTTCCGGCCTATCTGCGAACCGGCTCTTCACTTCGAAGAACCAAACTCTGTAACTCTCTTTGGGGGCCTATCGCGGGCCCTTCCTGCATCGATCGCCGTTGACCGGGGCATTTATAACGAAGCAAACCTCATGCCAGTTTGCGGTACATGTGGCATCCAATTGAATCCAAAAGGGTTTTTCGGAAATCAGGATTTGCATGTTTTTGAGGCTGCATGTAGTCGTGCAAATCTTTTGTGCGTTGCGATGGGGCTTGCTGGCGTTTTGTGCAGGCAGGCACGGCTCAGATCTCGTCGCTGCCGGACGCGAAGGGCAGGGCGCTTCTGACGGCAAAACCTGCGACATAATCCGGCAGCCGTGTCGGATCGAAGACGTGGCCGTCCATGAAGCGGTCGCCTTTATCGCTGCCCTCGATGCGGATGTCGGCGTCCTCAGGCGCATGGTTGTCGCCGAGGGCTGCGCGGTAGAGATCCGGACGATAGGCCGACGCGGCGGCCCGCGCCGTGCTGAGGCTGGCCTCGGCTTGGCCCCAGCGGATCATCTGGCTGTAGATCCATAGTGCTTGGCTTGGCCGGGGATAGTTGGCGAAACCGGAATGGAATTGGAAATAATCGGCGATGACGCGCCGGTTGCCGCTGGCGTCGAGGCTGAATTCGCCGGCGAGCACGCGGCGGATGATGTCGACGGGAGCGGCGATATAGCGGGGATCGGCGAGAGCGGCCGCCAGCGCGTCATGATTCTCCCGCCGATCGCACCAGCGGGCTGCCGCATCGAGCGCGACGATCAGCCGGGAAACGGTTTCCGGACGGCTTTCCGCCCAGTCCGGCCGCATGCCGATGACTTTTTCCGGGGCTGACGGCCAGATGTCCTGCTTGGCGGCGACGATGCGGCCGATGCCGCGCTCCGAGGCGATCATGTTCCACGGCGCGCCGACGCAGAAGCCCTCGATCGCGCCGGCCGCCAGCGCGTCCGAGGTCAGCGGCGGCGGCACGACGACGAGCTTGACGTCCTTGTCGGGATCGATGCCGCCGGCGGCCAGCCAGTAGCGGAATTCGTAATTATGCGAGGAGAAGGGATAGGTGACGCCGAAGGTCGGCGGCGGCTCACCACGCGCCTTCATCTCTGCCAGCACCTTGGCAAGCGCATGGGCACTGTCGAGCGCGCTTGCCGTTTCCGGCAATCCGGCGCCGTCTCGCATCCTCTCGAAGAGCCGCATCGACAGCGTGATCGCATTGCCGCCGCGCCCGAGGGAAAAGGGCGTGATCGTCGGCGACGGGTTGGAGCCGAGGCCGAGCATGGAGGCGACGGGCATCGGCGAGAGCATATGGGCGATATCGAACTGGCGAAACGCCAGCCGATCGCGGACGTTCGCCCAGGAAACGTCCTTGACCAGGTCGAGCGTCAGGCCTTCCTTCCGCGCGAAGCCGAATTCCGCCGCCGCGATCAGCACCGATGCGTCGACGAGCGGAATGAAACCCGCCCGCAGCACCTTTGCTCCCTCGTTGTTGACATGCGCGGGCGAGGGCAGCCCGCCGCTGGAACTGGCGGTCTTCGTCATCATATCCACTCCGGTTTCCTCCGGAAATTTATGAGGCCGGCCATCACATCAAAAGTCCCGCGGCGGTGACAACGCTCTGGGCGATTTCCGACATCTTCTTCTTTTCGTTCATTGCAGTCTGGCGCAACAGAGCGAAAGCCTCTTCCTCGGACAGGCCGCGCATCTTCATCAATATGCCCTTGGCGCGCTCGATCAGCTTGCGTTCTTCCAGCGCCGAGCGGGCGTCGGCCAACTCCCGCTGCAGCCGGCTGAAGGCGTTGAAGCGGCTGACGGCCATGTCGAGGATCGGTTTGACGCGTTCCTTCTTCAGCCCGTCGACGATATAGGCCGAGACGCCTGCATCGACAGCCGCTTCGATCGAGGCCGTATCGGAGCGGTCGACGAACATGGCGATCGGGCGGGAGACGGTGCGTGTTAGCTGGAACAGGTGCTCCATCATGTCTCGGTTGGGATTTTCGATGTCGATGATGATCACATCGGGCGTGAGCGTCTCGATGATGCGCGCGATGCCGTTGACCTCGTGCACCACGGTGACGCGCGCGTGCCCTGCCTCGCGCAGCCCTTCCTCGATGATGGAGGCGCGGATGGCATTTTCGTCGATCACAAGAATTGTTAGATCGCGGTGCGTCATGCCCTATTTATGACGCGCTGCAGCAATTTTGGCAAGCTATACGCCCGAAAAGTGTGCAAAAATAAATTCGCACAAAATTTAATCATACTGCCTTGCTTTCGAGCGCCTTGCCTCTTGGCTACTCTAGCTCGTTTTGGCAAGCCGATCAAAAACCGCGGTCTTCTGATCGCGCCGGACGGCCGGGAAAAATAATGCCGAAGCAGCCGGTAAATCGAAAGAGCATGCCTTCGGTTCTCGTGCTATATATTCTAAAGAAATGCAGCGAAAACCTTGGGATGGGAGAGTTTTCTGCTCGCAGCCGATACTATCGCAATCGCAATTCTAAGACTTCTGCGGCAGGCCGTTCCATGACCGCCATTTGAGATAATGAAACCCAACAAAGGCTTGGAGGGCCGACCATGAGCTTACGTATCAACGACATCGCTCCCGACTTTACCGCCGATACCACGCAGGGACCGATCAGCTTCCATGAATGGATCGGCAACGGCTGGGCCGTCCTGTTCTCGCACCCGAAAAATTTTACGCCCGTCTGCACGACGGAACTCGGCGCCATGGCTGGGCTTGCGGGAGAATTTTCCAAGCGCGGCGCCAAGATCATCGGCATCTCCGTCGATCCGGTCGAAAGCCATGCCAAGTGGAAGGGCGACATCAAGACCGCGACCGGCTTCGACGTCGAATATCCGCTGATCGGCGACAAGGACCTCAAGGTTGCCAAGCTTTACGACATGCTGCCAGCCGGCGCCGGCGACAGCTCGGAAGGCCGCACGCCCGCCGACAATGCGACGGTGCGTTCGGTTTTCATCATCGGCCCTGACAAGAAGATCAAGCTGATCCTCACCTATCCGATGACGACGGGCCGCAATTTCAACGAGATCCTTCGCGCCATCGATTCCATCCAGCTGACGGCCAAGCATCAGGTGGCGACGCCGGCAAACTGGAATCAGGGCGAAGACGTCATCATCACCGCCGCGGTTTCCAACGAAGACGCCATCACCCGGTTCGGCTCCTTCGATACGGTTCTGCCCTATCTCAGGAAGACGAAGCAGCCGACGGCCTGATTTGCCGGTTCAAAACTTTAAGCCGCCGCGGCCCCTGGCCCGGCGGCTTTTTCGTGCGCTCTTGCTGAAAGGGGGAAGCTTCGCGTCTTCATCGATGCTATCTAGGGTTCGGCGTCGCGATGGAAGTTCGAACCTACTGAGATCCGATGATAGGGCGAAAGCGTCAGTCCGGCTTTGGGAGGAGATCGGCGAAGGTCATGCTTTCGCTCTGCCTTCTGTTTTCCTCCGTGGACGCGGGAACGGCTCAGCCGGAAGGCAGCGCTGGGCCGTCGGCGTGCCTTTATTCCGGGCCGTCGGCGTCGGGATCCGGCGAAGCGCTGTGCATCCGCAAGGAGAGTTTCAACCGCGATCTCTGCGTTGCGATCGAGCATTTCGCTGAGGCCAATCAATTGCCGCCGGATTATTTCGCCCGTCTCATCTGGCGGGAGAGCACCTTTCGCCCCGATGCGCTCAGCATCAAGGGGGCGCAGGGAATTGCACAGTTCATGCCCGGAACGGCGAAGCTTCGTGGGCTCGAAGACAGCTATCAGGTGCTCGAAGCCTTGCGCAAATCGGCGCAGTATCTCGATGAATTGCGCAATCGGTTCGGCAATCTCGGGCTTGCCGCCGCCGCCTATAATGCCGGTGAAAACGGCCTTGCCTCCTACCTAACGTCAGGCAGATTGCCTTACGAAACGCGCAGCTACGTCGTGGCGATCACCGCGCATACGGTCGACGATTGGAAGGATAACCCGCCGGAGGAGGCGGCGGCCCCGCTCGACAAGGACAAGTCGTTCCTCGACAGCTGCGTGGCGCTCGCCGAAAGGCGAACATTGAAGGATGCGCCCTGGCGTCCGGAAGGCGATTGGGCTCCCTGGGGCGTCCAGCTTGCGGCGCATGCGGATGTCGCGGTGGCCCGGCGCCTTTTCCTCGACGCCGTAGAGGATCTGCCCGCGCCATTGAATGCGGAACAGCCGCTGATCCTGCGCCAGCGCGATCGCAGCTTCGGCTTTCGCGCGCGTTATGCCGCCCGTATCGCCCGGCAGACGCGCATGGAGGCCAACGACATCTGCAATCAGATCCGCAGGCATGGCGGCACATGCCTCGTTTTCAGGAATCGATAGCGGCGCGCTGCCGATGACGAAATGTCTCCTTGCAGGATCGCGGAGCCACGCCACATATTCGACGCGGATCACGCCAAGGGAGGAACGACGATGCGGGTTTTGGTAATCGGAGCGACGGGCCATGTCGGAACCTATCTCGTTCCCCGTCTGGTGCAGGCAGGTCACGACGTCATCACCATCAGCCGCGGCGCGGCAAAGCCTTATACGGCCCATCGCGCCTGGGCTTCCGTCGATCAGCGGCAGATGGATCGGGCGGGAATGGAGCGGACTGGCGAGTTCGCTCCGGCCGTGCGCGCACTGAAAGCCGATATCGTCATCGACATGATCTGCTTCACGCTGGAAAGCGCAAAACAGCTGGTGACGGCGCTATCGGGCCATGTCGGGCATTTTCTGCATACCGGCACGATCTGGACGCATGGCTACCCCGTGGCCGTGCCGACGCGGGAGGAGACGCCAAAGTCTCCCTTCGGTGACTATGGCGTGCAGAAGACGGCGATCGAAGCCTATCTGCTGCAGCGGGCGAGACTCGAACGATTTCCCGCAACCATCATTCATCCCGGCCATATCGTCGGCGTTGGGTGGGCGCCGCTCAATCCAGCCGGCAATTTCAACCTGCAGGTCTTTTCCACGCTTGCCCGTGGCGAGACCCTGGCTCTGCCCAATTTCGGCCTGGAGACCGTTCATCACGTCCATGCTGATGACGTGGCGGCGATGTTCATGGATGCGATCGCCAACTGGAATGCCTCGACCGGCGAATGTTTCCATGCCGTTTCGGAGCAGGCCCTGACGCTTCGCGGCTATGCGGAAGCCATGTCGCGCTGGTTCGGCCACGAGCCAAAGCTCACCTTCGCGCCCTTCGACAGCTGGGCCGAAAGCCACACGGCCGAGGATGCGGAGGCGACATGGGAGCATATCGCCCGCAGCCCGAATTGCTCGATCGCCAAAGCTAAACGTCTGCTCGGCTTTGCCCCGAGATATACATCCCTGCAGGCCGTACAGGAATCGGTAGGTTGGCTGCGCGGGCAGGGAAAGATTCACAGCTAACGAATCAGGATCGCCCTGAAATCATTGACGTTGGTGCCGGTCGGCCCGGTCTCGAAGAGATCGCCTATGGCCTTGAAAGCGGAATAGCTGTCATTGCCGTCGAGGAGGCGGCGGGGATCGAGGCCGGCGGCGCGCAGGCGCTTTATCGTGCCGCCATCGGCATAGGCGCCGGCATTGTCCTCCGATCCGTCGATTCCGTCCGTATCCGCCGCGAGAAGATGAATGCCCTCGTGCCCGTCGATCGCCAATGCTGCGGCAAGCGCAAATTCGCCGTTGCGCCCGCCCTTGCCGCCCTTGGCCCTCAGCGTCACCGTCGTCTCGCCGCCGGAAAGCATGACGGCCGGCTTGGAAAACGGCCGGTCGCGGCCGAGCACTTCGCGGGCGATCGCGGCATGCACCTGCGCCACGTCGCGCGATTCTCCTTCGATCGCATCCGAGAGGATGACCGGCGTGACGCCCTGCGCCTTCGCCATGGCCGCCGCCGCTTCCAGCGACACGCCCGCCGAGGCGATGATGTGGTGCTCGTGCCGCAAAAAGACCGGATCGTCCGGCCGCGGCGCATCGGCCCTAGGTGAGTTCAGATGGTCGAGCGCTGCCTGCGGCAGCTGCAATCCATATTGCCGGACGATCTCCAGCGCCTGATGCCTGGTCGAACCATCCGGCACCGTCGGCCCGGAGGCGACATGGGCAGGATTGTCGCCGGGAATATCCGAAACGATCAGGCTGACGACCCTTGCCTTGGTCGCCGCCGCAAGTCTCCCGCCCTTGATGGTGGAGAGATGCTTGCGCACGACATTCATTGCGGAAATCGGTGCGCCGGAGGCGAGCAGCATTTCGTTCAGCGCGATCTCGTCTTCGAGGGTGAGGCCTTCCGGCGGGGAGGGCAGCAGCGCCGAACCGCCGCCGCAGATCAGTGCGATCACCAGATCGTCTTCGGCAAGGCCGCTTACGGTTTCCGTCAGCCGCCTTGCCGCGACAAGTCCCGCGGCATCCGGCACGGGATGGGCGGCCTCGATGATTTCGATGGCGCGCGTCTCGCAGCCATAGCCGTAACGGGTGACGACCAGCCCTTCGAGCTTTCCGTCCCAGACGCTCTCCAGCGCCCGCGCCATCTGCGCGGCACCCTTGCCCGCACCGATCACTACGGTCCTTCCCTTCGGCTTGGCAGGCAGATGCGCCTTGATGCCGGTCAGCGGATCGGCGGCGCCGACGGCGGCGTCGAACAGGCTTTTCAGGAAATCGCGGGGAGCGGTTGTCGTCATCGTGGTTTTTGCTGCCTCAATTGTCGATCGTGGTGCGGACTGTCGGCGCATCGACATGCCCGCGTCAAGTTTAAAGGCGTCGCCGATTGGTGGCATTTGCGTCGTCCGAAGAGGATAGAAGGCGAAACGAATAGAAAGCCTTAACCATACTCCCGTAGACATCGAAGGGAATCAGAGGAACCTGTGTTCGATGGCTACTGACATGACCCGCAGCCCCACCTCCCATGAAGGCAGGATTATCGCTTTTCCCGCCGCGACCGGAACGGCCAATATCGAGCGCTGTGCCCGTGAACTTGGCCGGCGGCATGGCGCCGATGCGCTGGAATTCTGGAAGGCCGAATGCCGCCGGTTTGCCGATCAGCTTTTGGCGGCCGGGGTGCCGGAGAGCGAAGTCGGCCAGCGGGTGATGCAGTTTCAGGAAGATGTGCAGACCGAACTCGTGCTCAGCCACGAGAAGCGGGCTGTCTCGAAATCTCAAAAACGATAAAGCAAAAGAGCCGGCTGCTTTTGCCGCATGAAAGGGCGCGGGCTCCCGGTCCGCGCCCCTATTTCATTCTAGCGCCGCGAGGCAATGATCAGGTCTTCCTCTTCATCGCGCTGCGATCCGCCGAGGGCTGCGGCGGCAGAGGCGATGAAGGCACCGATCAGCAGCGACAACGAGCCGAGCAAGGCCGTGGTGGAGGCTGCCTTGCGTGCCTCGTCGGCAGCTTTCTGCGTGGCGACCTTGGCGTCTTCGATGCGCTTCAGCACCGCGTCGACACGCGCCCTTGCATCAGCCTCGGCGAGACCGGTCCGCGATGAGACGATGGTGGCGAGATAGGCCTTGTCGTCATCCGGCATTTGTCCCTGGGCGGCCCCGTTCAGCAGGATGCGGGATATCTCCGAGGTTGCGGCAGCATCATTGGATGTTGCCTGGGCGCGTGCCTGGTCGGGACGCAGCAATGCGTCGGTGAAATAGGCTGTGGACAAATCCAGCGGCGAGTCTGCCGACGATGCTGCCGCCGTGCCGGCGACGGTTGCGGTCGAGCCGACGGCTTGTGCTGCCGAACTCACGGCTTGTGCGCCTGCGCCGGCAAGCGATGTCAGCGATGACGTAAGAAACCCGGCGACGAAGACCGTTGCCAGCGCCCAGCTTATGAAACCATGGGCGGTATCGCGGAAGAAGACCTCGTCGGTGTGGACGGCGGCCCACTTCGTGCGCAGCCGGCCGGTGATATAGCCGCCGAGCGCCGAAGAAAGCCATTGCACGACGACGAGCCAGATCGCCGCCGTCACGCCGAGCGTGCCGAGTGAAGCGCTTTCTCCCGACCAGGGAGATACCATGGTCAATCCGACGCCCGAACCCAGCAGCAAAAGGATGAGCGTCACTGCGATGGCAGCGGCCGCACCTGCGAAGATGGGGCCCCATGTCATGGCGGATTTGGAGGATTCGACCGGAGCGACGACCTCTCCGGAAACCGGAGCGATCGCCTCTCTGGAACCTGTCATTGAAACCGACATGATCTGATCCTATCGCATGAACAGAGCCAGAAGGATGATGATCGGCAGTGGAACGCCGAGCAGCCAAAGTAGAATACCGCGACCCATGAGAGACCTCCTGTCAAAGCTGACGTTACGTGGTTGAGGCCATTTAACTTTTAACCCCGGCGTTTGTTCCCGACGGCCGCTATCGGCGCCGGAAACGACGACGTCTCGCTCCTTCAATCGCGCGGCAGCTTCTCGAGCAGGAGCAGATTGCCGGACCGGTTGCCGCATGCTCGGCATGTGAGGCGCTTGGCCAGCGTGGCGAGAGGCAGCGTGTCGCCGCAGCGCCTGATAACGTCCCGCCGTCCGATCGGCGTTTGATGACGGCATACCCGGCAACGGCCATGAATGACGAACCATTGCGGCAAGGTGGCCAGCGTCTGCCTTTCGGTTTCGATAGCATAGCCGGCAGGGGGCTGAAGCTCGATGCTGCGGCGATGTTTCATCTTCGTTCGAAGGTCGGTGTCCATCCCCGCGTCATGCCGCGGCTCATCGCTCCTTCCGTCAGGGCAAGCTGAAGCCTGAGGTGGCGGCAATCCAGCAGCAATGTCGTGATGGCGGCGCGGACGTTCCCGTCATGAAAGGCGACGACTGCATCGACTTCTCCTTTCAGCGTTTCGTCCGCCAGTTTTTCGATTGTTTCAGGGCGCACGGCATCGATCTCCTTTCAGAGTTTCTCCAAACACAAGTTTTCAGATTGGCGGCCGCCACGCCGATGTTCCTATTATGTTCCGTTCAATATCCGAGTCAAGAGATAGAGACGATCGATATGCTGTCCTTCCTGAATCCGGTTGATGAATGTTGGAAAGAATGGAGATCGCGCAGGGTTTGGATGGTGGGGGGCGGAGACAGGAGGCTCCGCCCGCGCGATCTCCTTTGCTACCAACGATCGGCCGAAACCGATGTTCCCGTACGCTTTCGAACTGAAACAATTTTGAAACGCCCTTGTTCGCTGCCTACGGCAAACAGCACCGAGGAGAACGACAATGTTTCTGAGAATGATGGCAGTAACCGCGATCTCGATTGGCCTGGCCACATCCGCGATGGCGCAGTCGAGCGGCGGCAGCGGCTCGGGATCCGGCAGCGGCAGCAGCAGCGGGGCCTCAGGCGCCGGCAGCGGCACCACCGGTTCCGGCAACACCGACACCGGCGGCACTGCCCCCAACACCACCACCGGCGCCGGAGCGACCGGCGCGAACGGTTCGGGCGGTGATCCAAACGATTGCCAGCGCCAGCAGGCTGGCGGCACCGGTAACCCGGCACCGACGTCCGGCAATACGTCGGCACAACCGGATGCCGCAAATGCCTGCCAATAGCGGCGGCCTTGCCTCGTAGACTCTTTTACCCCTGGAAGCGGCTGTTCCGCTTTTGGGGACTTGCTCCCAGTGCTGGAGAGCTACCCGCCGATTGCGAAGACTGAGAATCTTCCGCACTCGCAGCTGACGTGCGCCAAGAGAATGCATATATCTTCAGCTGCAAGCTGCTCTGGAAAGAGATGGGTTCAGGTAGGATTTCTCCTGGCCTTCCAAAGGAGGCTTCCATCTCTCCGCCACAGCGTAAAACTGGAGAAGCATTGATGAACAGATTACGGGCATTTGCAGCAGCCGGCGCCATCACTTTTGCCGCCATCACCTCCGCCTGCTCGACGCCTCCGAATTCCTATGGCTCGGCATCGGGCTATGTGCCGGGAGATTCCATGAACCCGGCCTGTGCCGATGGTTTCCGCCCCCGTGAGGGCCGTGCGTGCAGCTACTAAGCCTGACGTCGCTGTGGCTTGCCGTGGGTCCAGCATGAGCAGCATCGTTGCCTGTATCTGACGCGCGGTCCGCTTTCCCGGCAGGGAAACGGCTCCCCGATCGGCCAGCGCAGTTCGGTACTACAGGCGAAGAGTCCGCATCGTCACGACTCGGAACACTTAGCCCTCATCACCGTTCCTCCATTCCAACGATAGGAGGATATACCCATGGATTGGAACCGTGTTGAAGGAAACTGGAAGCAGATGAAAGGCAAGGTCAAGGAGCAGTGGGGCAAGCTCACTGATGACGACCTTGATGTCATCAGCGGCAAGCGCGACCAGCTCGAAGGCAAGATCCAGGAGCGCTATGGCTACGAAAAAGACCGCGCCAGCAAAGATATCGACGACTGGTACGGCCGCCAGAGCTGGTAACAATTGACCTCAACTATATAAAGCTGTCGGCTCCGGCCGGCGGCTTATCTATTGGAAGATAGCGTGCTGCCGCAGCGCCACCTGACGCCTCCATCGAGATATATGAGAAGCAGGGCGGGCGGCTGCGCCAACCCTGAGGCACGCCAGCCGGTGTCTTTGTGGAACGCCCGTAGGGGAAAGCCGTTCATCTTAGGTTAATGCCCATTAACTCAGACTCGCAGCCCTGAAAGGATGCGCCGATGAAAAAGCTTTTTCTCGCAGTCGCAGCCACAGTCTTGGCTGCAAGTTTCGCCCTGCCGCTAAACGCTGCGCCGATCGCCGTGCCGAAAGCGGTAGCCATGCACAACGACGTCGAGCAGGTCAAACACCGTCGCCACGGTAATGGACATGCCTATGGCCACTGGAAGAAACGCCGCTATGCTCACCGCGACTGCCGGTATTACGGCTCGTGCTACCGTCCGCGGTATTACGGTCATCGCGACTACTACGGCTATCGCGACGATTACCGCTATCGTCGTCGGTCAGGTGTGACCGTGTATTTCGATTTTTAGGCGGCAGTGGCCGGCCACTTGGGCCGTCGGCGCGAATGCCGACGGTCTTTTCATGGCGCAAAGCTGTGAAGGTCGCCTTTCCGTAGGCGAACATCGTCTCCATCCAGGCGGCTTCGAAGGCGGGAAATCGGCAAATGCCGGTTTCAAAAGCGCGGAGAGAAAGTGGAGAATTAAGTGCCTGCTGTCGGATTTCTCAACGAAAACAGGCGCTTGAAAAATGGCTCCCCGGGCCGGATTCGAACCGGCGACCTGTCGATTAACAGTCGAATGCTCTACCGCTGAGCTACCAGGGATCACTGCTTGGCGCGGTGTGAGTGGGCTAATACAAATGCTTGCCCGATTTGCCAAGCGGTTTTTTCAAAAAAATGAAATGAACTTGTATTTGGGTTGCCTGTGCCCATCTGTGGTGAATGACAAATGGGAATGATTATGGACAGACGCGGGGCGGCGAGGAGCCCAAGGTGCGGGCACGGCGCTTCGGTATCGACCACACAAGCGGCAGGCTCATGCTCGGCTCTTTCAGCATCGGCATGCCGCGCTCGCGCCTGGCGCGGATGGCGATCGGCATTGCGCTAATTTTCTGTGGAGTGCTGGGGTTCCTTCCCATCCTCGGCTTCTGGATGCTGCCGCTCGGCTTCCTCGTGCTCTCGCATGATTTGCCGCTCGCTCGCCGGCTTCGGCGGCGGCTGGCGGTCTGGTGGCACCGACGGCGGAAGCCGGCGGGCTGATGATTGCTTGGGGAACAGTGGATGGCTTTCTGCATTCACGATGTAGGGATGCGCAAGCAAGATCGCGCCGAGATGGCCTAGGTGAAGAAATGAAAGCATTTTTTGTTCTCGCCCTGTCGGCGGCGACGATTCTCTCAGGCGCTCCCGCCCAAGCTCAGGTTGACAGCCGCGGTTTCGACGCTCGCGGCATCTGCCGCCGTCCCGAAGGTTGCGTCGTCGATCACGGTCAGGGCGGCAGCTATAACGGGCCTCGCAACTACCGCAATTTCAACGGCCGCAACGAGCGTGACGGCGGAAGTGACCGCGACAGGGACAACCGCCGCTACCGCTCTCAGAACAGAAGCGACAATCTCGGCGGCGATCACGCGCCGGATCGTCCCGCGGCAATAACTGTCGGCTGATGCTGGCATGGGGTGGTCTGCCAGCCGTATCTAGTTCGACCGCAATTCGCTCGCCTCGAAAATTCCGCTATTGCCCGGGTCGAGGCTGGTTGCCATCAGCAGGCTGCAGGCGGCGATGAGGAGGGCGAGCTTCAGCCCGTAAGACGCCACGGAGCCGCGTTGCCTGTGGTGCGGTGAGACGCGGCAGGGAGCGATATAGTAGTTGTAGTAAAAGTGCGGGTCACTCGTTTCCCGCAGGTTCTGGTAGACGTGGGGAGGGATATCCGCGTGTTTTACCGGTCGGGAGCCGGAGAATTTTACCAGCAGATCCCGAGTTTCCGCATCATATGCCGCACGCATGTGCTTCGATTTGAGGGCGGCCCAATCCATCGCGGCTCCTACACAGATTCCATGCCCTCCCGATGAAATAAGATGTCCGGACGGTGATCGAAGTCAAGCTTGGGATTTGTTTCAAATACCATCCTTGGCAGGAAATGGAGCATCGTCACCGGTTAGAAACCTTGGTCTGCGACGGATCGTTCCAGGATAGGAAAATGACCTTTTCGGGAGCATCGAAACGCCGTTTTTCCGAAATGCCCTCTTGCGATTTCCTTACGATCATTCTAAACGCTCGCCACGGCTCGGACAACGAGCGGGTGAGGCCTCGTGGCGGAGTGGTGACGCAGAGGACTGCAAATCCTTGTACCCCGGTTCAATTCCGGGCGAGGCCTCCAAAAATTTCACCATATATTTCAGGGGCTTATGGCGCCATTATCGCGGCGCCGTCTATGTTTCATGTCGCGTGATGTTGCGTCTAGTTTCCTTTGGTTTCCGGACGCTTTCCATCATTAGCGGCAAATCCATGCAACATGATTTGCAACATGCGGCGCTGGCGATGGGACGCCTAAAAGTTTTCCACAGACTGATGCAGGGGCTCCAGCCCAAGGCGTATTCAAAGACCCAGGATTGCCGCAAGTATCCCCACTAAGCCAACCTGAACTGGCTTAAAGGGGGCTGATGGAAATATCACCACGGCGTCGATAAGTCGCCGGAACTCGCCCATACATTCGCCTCGTGGATCAGCCACGGTCAGACGATCCGCCAGGTGGCGGACAGCGGTTTCGTGCGCGACAGCGGCGGCAGCCCGAAAATCCGCTGCCCCGGCGACCTCCACAGAAAGGAGCCGCGTCAGATCTGCTACAGCTGCGTCAAGCGGGGGGCGGCGGGTTGCAAATTGCTCGATCGAAACCAGTTCTTGCAGGTAAGCGTCCAGAAGGCGTTCGAGCTCGCGCTTGCGCTTCGCAAGTTCGCGCTTGATGCGGTTCCGGCCGGTTGCATTCTCTGGCGTCAGGCGGCGGCGTTCTTCGAGATAGGTTTCGACATACAGGGCGACGGTGGCCGGGTTATCCAGTCGCTCAGCCAGGCCGCGAACGACGGCAGTCTCGATGGCACTCAGCTGATAGCGCCGCTTATGGCCGCACGTTCCGCTTTCGCGCGATCGCGAGCATCTGAGGCGCTGATGGCCGTTGGTCTTCCCGTCTATCGTCATGCCGCTGCCGCATTCGCCGCAGCGCAATAGGCCGGACAGAATTCGCTTGTTTCGAGATTGGGAGCCGCCCCGCGGCTTCATCCCGCGAAGCCGGGCGTTTACCTCTTCGGCAGTCTCGGGGTCGACTATCCGAAGATTGGGGACGTCGACGACATGCCATTCGCTTTCCGGGTTCATACGGCTTATGCGCTTGCCGGTGTCAGGATCTCGAACCATGCGCAGGCGGTTCCAAACCATGCGCCCGGAATAGATCGGGTTGCGCAGGATGCCGTTCAGCCGGGTCGGTGATCCATAGATCGTCGATGCGTTCCATACGGCCCCGCGCGGCGGCGGAACCTCTTCCCGGTTCAGCCCGTAGGCGATCGCGCGCGGGTTATTCCCGGCGGCGAATTCGGCAAAGATGCGTTTAACGATCGCGGCTTCGTCCGGATCGATCGACAGTTCGCCCGGCTTGCCGAGGACAGGCTTGTAACCGTAAGCCTTGCCGCCGGCCGAAAGACCTTCCTTGACGCGGCCGGAAAGACCGCGCCGGACCTTGTTCGCGAGGTCGGTTAGGTAGAGCGAGCCGACAAGGCCCCTGATCCCGATCTGAACCGCGTCGGCCTTGCCGTCATGAACGGCGATGATATCGATGCCGATGAACTGCAGACGCTTGAAGATCGCGGCCAGATCCTCCTGATCGCGTGACAAACGATCGAGCGCCTCGACCACAACGACGTCGAATGTCCGCGACTTCGCCCGTTCGAGCAGCAGCAGAAGACCGTCCCGGCCGAACAGTGATGCCCCCGAGCGGGCGCGGTCTGAAAATATTTCCCCGATCTCATACCCCTGCCGATCGGCAAACGATCGGCATAGCGAAATCTGATCTTCAATCGATCGATCCAATTGAAGCTCTGACGAGAACCGCGCGTACACGGCTGCGACTTTTGCCTTGGCTGTGACGTTCATCGGCTTCCCCGTCTTCCTGCGGATTTGACAGACCGAAATGGTCGCATCTTGCCGCGTCGCGGGCGAGAGCACGAACGAAGGCAGCGAATGTCGGATCAAGGGCGGGGTCTGACGAGAACGTCATGTGCGGGCCTTTCGGAAATCTGACGTGATTTCGGATTGGCACTAATCCGTGCACAATTTTCGCTTGTGCGCAATTTTGATTTAATCCATCGCACCGGCCGACGGCAGCGGGCCTCGGCCGGCGCATCATCGCTTCAGCGCGCGCTTGCGACAGCCGCCTGTCCACGCCGCAGTATATCAATCAGCTGCTCGAACCCAAGTTCAGCTTCTTCGGCCTCAAAGCGCACCAACAGGCGATATTGCAGATCGGCCTCGCCGGCCGTGGCAGGTTTGAAATCGAGCAGCTTCTCGATAAGTAGCGATCGTTCGCGCTTCAGGGCATCGCTCAAAATGTCGAGATAAGTTCCGGCCGCATTCACCTGGCCGTTGGTCTCAAAGCGCGGCTGCGCCATTACGCCTAAGCAAAATTCAGCGCAGGCGGACAGGGCGTCGAAGAGGCCTGCAAATTGATTGATGTCCTGGGGGACGGCCTCGATTATGGACGGGAATACGGTTGCGTCCTTGCTCTGCGAGCCAGTTGCGATATAGGCATGGTCAGCCATATCAATCTCCTCGTAAGATTGTTTGCGGTTAGGATCGAGGCGAGATTGCCGTCTCGCCTCGATCTGCTTTTTAGTCTAGATGTTATTTCATGAATGATCGAGATATAAATCTAGAAGAAAAGAAGCGCGGTCGACCGGCGATCGGCCGGGGCGAGCAGATCAACGTCATGGTTCGGCCGGAAATCACGCAAGCTATCGATGCTGCAGCCGCAGCGCAGACGGATCAACCTGCGCGGTCGGAAATGGTCCGCCGTATCATCAGGGAATGGCTCGTCGAGCGCGGGTATCTACCGGAATAAGCACTTAGGCGCCGCCGCTAAGTAAGGTCGTCGACCGAAATCGCGAGCGCAACGGCGATCTTCTCGAACGTTTCGATGCTGCGGGCGCGCTCGCCGCTCTCGATCTGCGAAAGATCGCTGATGCTAATCGCTGCCTTCTCCGCAAGTTCGTCCGCGGACAGCCCTCGGAATTCTCGCCAAACCTTTACTGGATGTTCGCCGTTGACAAACCGTTCGACGTATTCTGAGGGGATCAGTTCTTCATTCCCGTCTAAAAGACGCTGGTGGAAGGAGCGGACCGCCTCCTCGTCCTGTTGATCTTCTGGGGGGTGGTCAGGTCGGTTATTCATCGCCGGGTATCCTGGTTTCGCGGTGCTCAACATCGCAGCATTGCTCAATCTATGCGCAACTGTCGAAGGTGCAATCAAAACTGTGCGAAGCCTACAATTTAGGTCGCACTGTAGTTGTGATTTTTTCATCTCGTGCGTATTAGCGGAACATGAAGAGAAACGATTTCCAACGGCGGCATTGGCATCGTTCGCGCGCGGCAAACGAACTGCGCCGGCGCAATCGAGGGAAGCATGCAAAACGCATCCGCATATGGGTAGGCGAGGATGTTGCATTCGCCATCTCAAGCAGGGCGCCGACCAAGCCCCCAGCGATCATGTGCCTGGAGCGCAATACGGTCGAAGTTACGGAATTCCTTGAAAACCTGCGGCGTCGCCTTCTGCGGCCAATTGCGAACCCAAAATGGCTTACGAAGACAACCGGAAATTCGCTGCAGAAGGTGAAAGGCTACCTCGATTTCGGGGCGATCAAGGAGATCTCAACCGCAGCGGCCCTCGTTTTAGCGGCAGAATATGAACGCGTTGTTTCGATCATTGGGGAGCCTCCGCCGCTCATCAACCTAGATGAGTGGAACGAAGATGTCATCCTGCGTCTGTGGCAGTTGGGTTTCTTCACGACGATTGGAATAACCCCTAAGCCTGATCAATTCATGACGTCGAGTGAAGATGTCATGACCTTGCGCTTCCTAAGCGGGTCAAATGCGCAGGAGACTGAAGCAGCTGACAAGATGCTAGTCGAGCTCGGAAACTTTCTTGATCCAGATAACGATTTGCCGGAAGAAATCCGGTTGCCGCTCACAACTGCCCTTTCGGAAGCAATGATCAATGTTCGCCGCCACGCATACCCAGATGACCATAGGTTTCGCTTTAAACACATCAACAGATGGTGGTTAACCGGTTCAGCGGATCGAGCGCGACGAAAGCTCACAGTTGTGATATACGATCAAGGAGCGACAATTCCGATCACATACTCGAAACTTTCCGAAAGTCTGGACATTAGGGAGTGGATCTTGTCGATAGTGCGGATTGCCCCTAAATCGGATAATCCGTTTGCCGAGGACGGCGCTCGTATTGCCGCAGCGGCAAAATTTGGCAATACACAGACCGGGAAGTCCTATCGAGGAAAGGGCCTGCCGGATATGCAGAATGCGATCGACTGTTGCGAAAATGGGCGACTTACGATTTTAAGCCGAGGTGGCCGATATGTTTACGAAGGCAAAGACAGAACGAGCATTGCCTCTTACCCCTGTTCGATCGGGGGCACTCTCATTGAATGGACGCTCACGCTTCCCTCAGACCCCGGGCGAACGGTGTAGCATGGTATCGATCAAAGTTGTCGACTTTTCATCTTACCCCGCCGGGCGGGATGCAAAAGACGGCCCAGACAACGGCGCAAAATTTCGCGACGAAGTCCTTGTACCGGCGCTCCGCAAAGCGCTTGCAGAAGGGGAAAAGGTCTCTGTAGTCCTTGATGACGTCAAGAGCTATGGGTCGTCTTTCCTCGAAGAAGCGTTCGGGGGTCTATTACGGGTAGGGAAGTTCAAGCGTTCAGAGTTGAAGCGGATCCTTGAGATCAAGGCGGAACGACCCGTGTATTTTACGATCAAACGCCAGATCGAAGCGATCATCGAAGAGGCTCCTACCACTGATAGGTGATAGTGGCATTTACACTTTTTTGACGACCTTGGCGCCGGGCGTTATCTCGTTTGCGTTGGGCGCCGCATGGCAATCTTGGCGCGCTTCTTCGTCGGAAGCCGCAGCGCAAATAAATGACTTACTCAAAGACGTACGCGAACTTGAGACGCTCGCGACCGAATATTGGACCCAAGGCGGGTCAGCCAAGCCCGAGATGAAGGCTCTTGAAGTGAAAATTCGCGGCATGACCTTTGTCATAGCCGGGTTCGAAGAGCAGGCGGAAACGCTATTCCCAAAATACAAGAAGCAGTACGAGCAATGCGTCGACGCGCTCTTCAGAGCCGCAACTGGCGGAAAATTCGAAACTAAAGGTCGAAAGGCCGACTTCGCGCGAGCCATTTCAGTGAAAGAAGCAGCGGCAGACTTGATTTCGGTCGCACGGAAAGCGCGCCAACAAAGTGCAGCATTCTCGGCGGTGGGCTGGTTCATCAGGCTAAAGGCTATCTGGCTTCTTAAGTTCTTGTCGTTTCCACTCCGTTGGCTGTCAGCAAGGAGAATGCGTCCCCTTTTCGACAGTCAGGGGGATTGAACAGCAAGCCGCCGCGTCGCTTCCTGCAGGGACGTCAGCGGGACAACCGATTGCCGACGACCCTCTGCGAATTCGTCTTTCAATGCCGGCCGTAGGCCACCCCTTCCTGCGCGAGGCCCATCGAGATAGCAGCGAGAGCCTCATCGCGGCGCCGATACGCGGTCGGCCGGCTCCATCCCCGGCGATCGCAGGCTTCGCCGAAGGTCATGCCGTGCGTAAGCTTGGCCCTGACCCAATGTTTCAGGACGCGCGCCGCCCCGGGCTGATCCTTCAGGTATGTCGCTTGCCACCATATCGCTCGCTCAAGCTGACTGACGCGCGCGGGCGCGAGCGCCCGGCGCATCGGCCTGATTTCGATCGGCGGCCAACCGTCGAAGTCCTCGTCGGACGTGATCAGCGCAAGGTTCGGCATATTCGATCGAAGACCGGCCGGGCCGACCCGCCCGGCTGCCCGGTTCGCCCATCGAACTGCTTCAAGCAGTTCTTCGCCGACGATTTTCGGCGTCCAGACATCTGCAAAATCCATATGCACGGCTGCGGCCCTTCATCCAGCGTGACGGCGAAAATGTTGCGAAATGTCACGGTTTCAAAGGGTTCGCGTCACGCTGCAGATCGCGCTTTTGACGCGAATGGTATCATCGTGATCTTGCTCGGCTGCCGATATCCGCCGCGCTCAATCGACACATAGCCAAGCCGGGAAAGAGCATCCAATGCCAATCTCAGCGTTTTCAAATGAACGCCGGCGCGTCTCGCGATCTCGATCGGCTTTTGAAACAGGGTGCCGTTCTGGTCGGTATCTTCCACGAGCATAAAGGCGACGCGGAAGCCGGAATGCGAGATCCGGGGGTCGCGCCGAGCGCGGTTAAGCCAGGCCGTGCGATCCTTGGATTTGACGAATAAAATTGCGTTTCTTGCCTCGGTCATTTCATCCTCCTTCAAAGTTCGGCACGGTCCTCAGAGCGTAACCGTAACCGCAGTTTCGAAACGGGCTGCGGCGGCATCGCACCGCAGCCCCGGGCTTACTCGGTCCCTACTCGGGGGGAGGTCATCCCTTCGCCACCCCTTACATGATGGCCGCGCCGAGATCGCCGACGCGCGGCCGAGCCGAAGGCCCGCCCGTAAGTGTGATCTTGATGCGTCCTTCGGTTGCCGTGATGTTCGTTACGCCGCGCTTTTGCTCGACCCATGCCGGGTCTGAAAGCGCTTCAGTGCTGATCAGCGGCAGCGACAGCCATGTGTCATCCGCCTTGTCGTATTGGACCGTCAGCGTCGACCCGAAGGGCAAAGACGCTTTCAGGTAAGCGGTCAGGTCGACAGAGGTCCCGAGCTTCAGCGCCCGGCAGACATAGGTCGCCTCTGTTGCGATCTCGCCGGCAACGAGCACAACCGGGTTGAACAAGACCGGGGAAAGCGTCGCCGTCCCCTTCAGGATTGCCCGAAGCGTCACGGTCTCGCTGATGTACTCGGTCAGCTGAACGACCTGATACGGCAGAAGCCGGATCACGGACGCGTCAGCCCGGACGATCTCGAACACGACGCTGCAGTCCTGGGACGGCAGGTCGATTGTTGCCCTGACCTGAAGGTCACTGCAGTCGACGAGGTCAAACGTTCCGAGGGCAACCGTCTTTTCGAGCGGGCCGAACTTGGCGGCAACCACCCGAAACGCGAGATCGTCGTTCTGATGCGCCGTCCATGTCGATGCATTGGACGAGGAAAGCATGACGCCGACCGTGTACGGCTGCGCCGTGACGAAGCTTTGCCGGGCAGTATCGAAGGCGCCGAGACTTGCGAAGGCAAGCGCATGGTCGGCGTCGTCGGTCTTCACGACGAAGGCGCTTTCTCTGTCCCCCGATGTAACGACCGGCATCGGATAGCGGGCGGACTTCCATCCGTCGACCGCGCCTGCCATTGACACGAAAGCCGATGCTTCGACCTCAGTCGTTGGCATTCCCGTTTCAACGACGACCTGCTCGACAAGGAGACCGTTCGCTGTCGAACCGACGTCGCAAAGCTTGACGTCGACGCCGACCAGATGACGCATCGCCGGCAGCGTGAAGGTTTGAGCGAGAGGGTCCGGCCCATGATTATCTTCGCGGAATGGGTTGAACGTCGACGACGGAACCCGGACGACTTCGGTCGGCGGGCGCGTCCATCTTTCGATGGTCGTTACCGTCCTCATGATCGTCGTATTGATGACGCCCTGACCAACGAAGGGGGCGGACGCGAACGACCCGCCCTGGCCTTCTGCGTAGAGCTCTTTCGTCCCTGCCGTGACATTGGCGGGGATGGTAAAGCTGCCGGCGATTTCGCCGTCTTCATCCCCGACGACAGTCCCGCCCGGATGGACGTTGATACCGTCGAAGGTCAGAACGTCAAGGATCTCGCCGACGCCGAAGCCCTTGATCGTATAGCTGACCGATATCGGCCGAAGGAATTCGGCCTGCTCTTGCCGCTGATCGACGACCCGGGTGCTGTCCGTCGAAACGACCAACGGCCCATTGTCACGACGAATGCCGCGATTGAATTCGATCGTCTGCGGGCTCGCCCATTCCGTCTGCTTCACCGTCCAAAAGTCGGCCGGCGGAACGATCTTCATCGAAGCCGGCATCGGCGTGAAATTCTGATACGGGTTGATTTTCATGCATCCCGTATCAAGCGACTGCTCGATGACGACCTCTTCGGTGTAATCGAGCATTACCGGGGCGGCCAACGTCGACGTGAAGAAGGTCGGCAGGATTGCAAGCTCGATCGTTCCAAGACCGACAGACGCGGTTTGAACCTCGCCCTGATCTCGAAACTCGTCGCCGGTCAGCGGATCGGCGAACGTCCCCAATTTCGCGACCGGCTCGCGGGCGTCGATTGCCCTATTGATCCGCTCGATCTGCATCAGGCGATTTAGATCGAGAACCGCGTTATAGAAGCGCCAGGCTTCGTCATAAGGGACGGACCGCGTTCCATCGTTTTCGACGTCCGGCTTCGTCATCCAATTATTGCGGATGACGCAAAGCTTCAGAAGCGCGGCCGGCGCGACAGGTTCAAGCGGGTTCTTCCGCGCCGATACGCCTTTGACGTAGACGGGCAAACCCTCCTGATCCAGGCATAGAAGGTCGATGCGCGGCAGCTTGTAATCGTATCCGAAGATCACAGTCGTCCCGGCGACGCCGCCCGATACCGTGATCGAACTGTCCGTCGCCGCATCCTGTGAGACGCTCGCAAGATAGCGATACTTGACCTGATAGGTCGATCCCGTCGCCGGCTCGGCGCCGCCCGGCGACCAGCTGACGCTATCCCCAACGCGAAGATAATCGGTCGTCACGACATAGGTCGTTGCGCCCTGCTTGACCTCAAGGATTTCCGTCACGCTGTTCTGTGCGAGCAGATCCGCCGTCCCGCCGACGGCGCCGCGCGTGACGTTCTCGGTAACTTCCTTCGTCACCAAGACCGTGTTGATCGCCGAGATCGGGGAAAAGTTGGTCTGGATCGTCGCGCTTGCGCCGCCGGGATAGGTATGCGGCTCGCCGGCGACCTCTTCCGTATCCCAATCTTCGAGCTCGGCATGCCGCAAGGCAGCTTGCCGGGTCCGCTTGAAGCCCTGGATATTGGCGACGCCTTCTTCGATCGAAAAAAGCTGGCTGCCGCCGACCTTGCCGAGCGCCGTCACGCGGCAGCCGCGGACGATATAATTCCCGTTCGCATCGCGGTCATAAACCGCGATCGCCTGATTGACCCCGGACAAGCCGGGCGGCGGCGTCTGATCGATAACGGTCCCGTCCTGAATGAGGTAGACCGGAACGAACTCCCCTTCTTCCTCGCCGATCAGCGCCCAAGCGATGGTGACGACTTCGCGCGCCGCGCCGGGTTCGCCTTCCGACAGGGCGCCGGCAGCAAGGCCGAGAAGCGAAGGATCGGTCAGCGACGTCACCCATTGCCGGGTTACTTCGACGCCGATGCGCGCCTGACCCGTCATCGGAACGTCCGAAATGACGGCCTGGGCGACGGGGAAAATATCCCCGTCGACATAGATCTTGCCGGCGGTCAGCGTCCACGTTCCGGCCTCTTCGTCGATAAGGACGATTGCCGCGCCCTCGATGCGGTCGCCATCCTTCATCGTCACGCGAGAGATGCGGCGGGCGCGTTCGCGCTCGACGGTCTGAAGCTCGTTCAGTTCCGCCGACTGCAAGAGGCGCCCGTCGCCCATGAAGACGACCCCCTGAACGTCATTCCGACCGGTGGCCCGGTCATGCGTGAAGGGCAGACCGCTTTTGTGTTCGTACATCTCAGATCCTCAGTTCTCAGGCGCCGGGGTTCTTGGCGATGTTGCGCCAGTCGAGGATCTTGGCCGCGACATCGAGGCGGACGTTGGTTTCGATGCCGTCGATATCGAAGCCGGTGCGGGTCTCGGTATAGACGCCGCGGGCGCCTTCGAGATAGGCGAGCTCGATGATATCCGTCTGCGCCGGCAGCCCGGCCATGTACCAGGCGGTTGCGGAACCCTCGACAACGATATTGTCGTCCGGCCGATCGATGCCTTTGTCGAGGCGAGGCTCGGCAATGATCGAAAGACGTTGAAGACTGGTCGGAACTACGTCGGCGGTTTTGGCGGGGGAGATCTGCCCGAGGAACTGCTCTGCGCGTGTCTGCATGGCAACCGGGACGATCAGATAGGCCGGCGCCAGGCCTATGATCGTTTTGCCATCGAGGCCTGTCTGCAGGGCGAAGAGGGTCCGACCTTCCGAAACCGGATCGATGTCGATCGCTCGCGCTACCATGAGGTTCTTGTGCGATGCATGGAACAGCGCAACGCCGTCGCCCATCAGGGGGTTCGATAGGATCTGCCCCCATACGAGATCGCTTTCAAGCTGTGCGGCTTGAGTGCCGAAGGCGGACGGCAGGCGGGCAAAGGCGTCGAGATCGTCGTTGATGAGCACCTGACGGGTGATGGCGACGATCTTACCATAGGTGGCGATCTTGTAGCTCTCCTTCCCCTCGGCGATCGTCCCTCGCTTGAATTCGCCATGCTCGTTGACTTTTTCGAGCGCAGGGGCTTCGCCGAACTGCGCGCGCGTGATCGGTTTGAAGTCCACGGCCGTGGTCTCGCGAACGAGAGGCCGAAACGTCTGCGGCGCGGCCTGATACGCTGCGCGCAGCGTGGTGTTCGTGATGTTCGCGAGAATACCGGGGAAGTCGGTTGTCGTGTGCAGACCGCCGCCGCGCTGCTGAAGCGCCGCAGCGGCGAGATCCTGACGGCTCATTCCACGTGTCGAGACGCCGTTCGCTTCGAGAACGTCTTTTGCGATGCCGAGCAGCGGCATACCGCGGAAATTGCGGCCCTCGGCGGTCAGTTCAACGGCTGCCGGCGATGCACGATGCAGAAGGGCGTTCGTAACGGCTGCCGCAAGCTGATCGAAATTCGAGCGGCCGAGGCTGATGCCGGTCATGGACCTGATGTTGTTGTCATCGCTCTGGTTGGCCAATTCAGCAGCGAGCAGACCGCGGAACGCTTCAATGTCCGTTCCGGAGAGCACGTGCTGTTCGCCAAACCGACGCATGTCCGCCTGGGCGGCCAACGACCGGATCATTACGATACGATTATCGCGATATTCAGCCGCCTCGATTTTATCCCGAAGCTCCGTTGCCTTCCGCGTCAGTTCGGCATGTTCTTCGTCGAGCTTGCGGATCTGTTCGTCCGCGAGGCCGGGCTTGTTCTCGGCGGCGATGTCGGCGAGACGCTTGGTCATCGTTTCGAGATCGGCGCGCATCGCCGTCAAAGTTGTTTCGTCCATTTTGTTTTCCTTTCCGGGTTAGCCGTCGGCCGGCCAACCGGGCGCGCTCGGCACCGGCATGAGGACGGATCGAAGGATTGAGTGGAGTTTTTCGTACTGACCTGGCGGCGGTGGGAAGGCCGTCGCCTCTACGCCTGGCAGTAGATCGCTGCGGCCCGCGGCGATCAGCTTTTCGTTCATCGCGCGCGTCCGCTCTTCGGACGCCGCCACGCGTCGAAAGATAGCGGTCATTTCATTCTGAAGACCGGGGAACCGCGTCAGCAGAAGATCCACGGTTTCCGTCGCGTCCGCCTTGACGGCAGAGATCTCGGCTTCAAAGGCCTCAGAAGCTTCACGCTTCTCAGCTTCGGCCAAACGCCGCGACAATTCCGCGTGGGCGGCGATCACGCGGTCGCGCTCGCGCGTTGCCGCCTTCAGGATTTCGTCCTGCTTGTCGAGTTGGGCCTCCGTTCCGTCGAGAAGCAGCACCGCGCGCTTCTTTTCTGCAAACGTGACAGCCTGGTTCAACGGCGCGAGGTCGATCGCTGCGAGCGCCGCGCGCAGTTCAATTGATCCAGCGTCCGGCTTGCCGAGAACGATTTTTAATTGCTCGAATAGCTTCATTGGAAATCCTCCGGCCGAACGTGCCGGGCGATGATGGACGTGGCGTCGGCGCCCGAAACGACGCCGCGCAGCAGAAGTTCGTCGGCAAGGTCGCAGATGGCTCGCCATACGGCCGGCGATTGCACGAGCCGGATGGCGTCGGCTTCGTAGTGGCGGTAACGCGAGAATAGCTGTTCGGTTGAGGCTTCCTGCCCGACGACCGCCGTCAGGAAGCGCATCGAGACGCATCTGTCGCACCCGCAATCCGGGGACGACCGGGTATGGTCGACGTTGCTCTCGATGTCGGCGTCAAACGCCGTGCAGGTCCAATTGAGAGCCCAATTCTCGGCATGCGCAGCGGCCATCGCTACTACGATGGACTTCTCAGCGACGACGATGGGGTTTCCCATCTGATAGACAATCTCGGCCCTGCCGGACGGTTCAATCCCCACGTCTTCGACCGACGCCCCAAGGGCGAGCGCGACGACAGCATGGGCAGCTTCGTGAACCGCGACCCTGCGGTCTCGCACCGCGCCTTCGGCGGAAGCGTTGACCATTTGATTTTCCTTAAATTGTTCCATGTGCTGACCTTTCGCGAGGGCGTCTCTCCAAGACCAACCCAACCGCAGTTTCGAAAAATTGAAAAACGCTTAAAGATCGGGGGGCAGCGTTCCCGCATGGGGTCCGGCCTCCAACTCGGTCCCTTGGTAGGGGGAGGGGTCGGCCGCAGCCCGCCACCGTAGTCATCGACATCGTCGTCATGCCCTTCCTCCATGCGATGGGAAGGCGATGACTTTGCTGTCTGGCTGCGGTAGCGCGCTGCGAGGCGTGGGCGCCTGCAGCTTTGCGATGATCTCGGCGTGATCAGCGCCTTCCTCGATCAGCTTGAGCGCTTCGAGCTCCCGACCTTTGATGAGGGGATCGCTCAACACGATACGCGCAAAGCATACGGCACTCTGCGCGCCTGCTTCGAAGGCGAACGACCATAGGCTTACAGCCTCGGCCTCATCCACAGAGGAAATCCTGAGACGATCGACAGCGTCAGCCACGCCCCTTCCAATCCAGGGACGGCGCGCAGCGGTCTCAGCAGCGGCGGGATCGCTTGAACCGAGGGCGCGGTTGATCAGATCGACAAACAGTGACGAGAGTTCGCGCATCAGGCATAGGCCCCGCTGTCCGAGTGTGCGCCGCGCAGAAGCCGGTCGATTTTTTCTTCGAGCACCTTCAGGACGGCTTGAGGATCAGTGATCCCGTGGACGTGAATGGTCACGCTGCCGATCCCCCCGGTCGCGCCGCCCCCGTTTGCCGACATCATGCTTCCCGCCCGACTAGCCGGTGTGATGGTGCCTGCGCTTCTCGGCGAGAAAATCTCCGGCTCGTTTTCGCCAACAAGGAAGCTGCCGCCGGGCCACACGTTGCCGCCGTTTGCGCGATGGCCGGACAGCGTATTGTCGTTTGACGGCGCAGGCGTCGGGCCATCGCCGCCCCCGAAGCCGATCAGGCTTTTGATGTCGGGGAACTTGATCAGGCCCGTCAGATCGATCGTGCCGATAGCTTCGAAAATCTTCGCCGGCAGCCCTTTGAACCAATCGAGCAGGCCGTTAAACGCCGACTTGATCGCGTTGATCATCATGTCGGCGACGTCATAGCCGGCCTTTTCAAAGCCCGCCTTCTGCTCGTCCGATAGGACTTCTTTCGAGAAGAACGACCCGATCCAGCCGGCGAACTGCGACAGCTTTTCCCCGGCCCAGGCGAAGTTGTTGCCGAGCTCGCGGATGGCGATACTGAACGGCTCGACGACAGGCTTGATGACATCGAAGGCCGGCTTCAGTTCTTCGCCGATGCGCTTCGCGACGCCGCTGACTACGGACGACACCCGATCCCAATACTTGTAGAGCGCGTAACCGGCCGCCGCGACCGCGGCGACGCCCGCCGCGATGGTCAGCCAAACCGGGGCCGATATCGTCGCCAGAGCGGCGCCCACAGCCGTCAGCGCGCCGGCAATGGCCGAAACGCCGGGGACCGCAAGGGCAATTCCCCGAAGCCCTATCGAGAAGCGCTCGAAACCCTTCAGCTTCTCAGCGCCGGCCATTGCGGCAAGCGCGTCCTGATAGACAAGCATGCCCTTGAAGGCGTTCGTTGCGCCGATCGCCGCCCGGCCGACGGTATTGAAGCCGATCGCCATCATCGACAGCAGCCCGCCGCGGCCGGTCAGTCCAACGTAGCGAAGTGACGCCGCGGCAACCTTGAAGGATACGAGAGCAGCTGCAGCCGCGAGAATTGACCGGGTTAGTTTCGGGTTCGCCTGCGCGAACGTCGTGATCTGATCGACAAGCGGGCTGATGCGATCCATCAGGTCATTCAGGGCCGGGATCAGCGCGGCGCCGATGACGATCTTCAGCGCGGTCAGCCGGTTGTTGAAGACCTGAACCGCGTTCGCAAAGGTCTTCGACCGAACCTCGAATTCCTTGAACGACGACCCGGCATATTTCGCCTGATCGTCGACAAGGCCGAGGCTGTCCCGCAGAAGCTTGATGTTGGTCAGCAGCGGCCCGAGGGCGCGCGCTTCGTTGCCGAACAGATCCGATGAAACGGACGCCTGCATTTCCTTCGGAAGCTTGCTGATCTTTTCGAGGACGTCGAGCGTCGTTCCTACGGCGTCCTTCTGCATGTTCTTGGCGACCTTCTTCGCATCGAGGCCAAGGGCCTTGAATGCGCCGCGCTGCGCCTTCGTTGCGCTTGCGCCCTTCGTCAGGGCCAGACCCATGTTGCGGAAGGACGTCGCCGCGACGTCAGTTTCGGCGCCGGCCGAGATCATCGCCGAGGCGAAGGCCGCGACCTGCGTCGCGTTGAAACCGAACTGCTTCGACTGCGCGCCGACGCGGCGAACGACATCGAGGATTTCGGCAGCTGACGACGCCTGCGCGTTCGACAGATGGTTCATGCTGTCGGTCAACAAGACCGCCTGATCGATCGTCAGGCCCAGGCCGGTCATCAGCTTGGCGAGCGCCTCGCCGGCTTGATCGGCCGAAATGTCGAAGGCGACGCCGACCTTCGCGGCGGCCTCGGTAAACTTGATCAGATCCTTCCCGGCGATACCGGCCTGCCCGGCGGCGGCGGCGATCTGTGCCAGGCCGTTAACGGACATCGGGACGCGCTTCGACAGATCGACGAGCGCGGCCTGAAAGTCTTCAAGCGCCTTCGGGGTCGGGAAGTCGACGACCTTCTTGACGTCGGCCATCGCGCTTTCAAACGCCATGGCCTCGCGGACAGGGGCGCCGATCGCCGTCTTCAGGGCGTAGAACCCCGCGATTGCGTCGACCATGCCGCCCCGCGCATTGGTAAGGGCGGCATTGTTCCGCTCGATCGCGGCGCCGAGCCGCTGGCCGAAATTCGCGGAGGAATTGGCCGCCTTCTGCAGCCCGAGCAAAGCATTCCCGGCTGACCGCGCCGGCCGCGTTACCTGATCGAGCAGACGAACGATCAGGGTCGATGTCAGCGTTCCGCCGGCCATATCAGGCGACCTCGCTGAAGCCGTCGAGTTCGACGATTTCCAGAACCGCGCGAGCGTCGGCGTCCAGCCGGCGCTCGACGACGATCCCGTCGGCTGCGGCGCGTGAAATGACGGCTTCTTCCCGGCGCTCAAGCTGAAGGCGATGCGCGGTCAGCGCCGAGACGAAGACGGCGGTCTCGGCATCGTCAGTCTCGCCCTCGGCAAGGTGATCGAGACGCCCGCCGATTACCGCGATCTGAACCCGAAGCTCCTTGACGATAAGATCATAGGCGCCGCCTGCGACGGTCAGCAGAACAGGCGGCGCCATGGCGAAACGGGCGCCAGAGACGCCCAGGGTCGCAAGCTGCTTTTCGAGGTTCTCGACAAAGTGTCGATTTCCCGGCTGCGTTCGGAGGCCGAAGAGCTTTTCGGCCGCTGGCTTGGGAAGGAGGATTTCGATCGTTTCCGACATCAGGGGTAACCTCTCGATGATTGAGGGTTACTCCCGATCTCAGCGGGCTTGGATTGGGCAAAGTAAGGGAATTACGGGACTTACGGGAACGTCGTCCGAATGATGCTAGCCAATCGCAACCGGTCGATGCGCCAAGGGGAACCTGGCCCCCCTATTTGTGTCGCAGCGCCGTGCTTCTTGACCTTGCTAAGTGCTGCGTCCCTTTCGCAACCAAGTAGCTCTGCCGTCGTATCGAGCGTGATCCAGCGCTTTTTTCCATCCGGCGGCAGCCTCTCGTTCCAGTCAATCGTAAGCGGGTCGATTGGCGGCAGGGAAGGCAGAAGTTCTAATTGGACCGGCACCATCGGCGCGGCGGATATAACGCCGCCGGCCCGCGCCGCAAGGATTGCCGCGCACCTGGCGGCGATCGTCGCCAGTTCTGATGTGGGAAGAGCATCGAGATCGTCCGTCAAGCTGCATCCTCCGTAATCCGCTTTCTCGAACGCTTCGTCCTCAGGACGCGACGCAAGGCGAGGTCCACGACTTCGGCGTTTAGTTCCTTTGGCACATGGCCGAGGACGATCCGCCGGATGAAATCAATCGTGCGCTTCTGAAAAATCCTCCGAGCGTCAATGACGAGGGCCGAGGGACGGCTATCCGCCCAGGTGAACAAATCGAGCTCGGCATCAGGCTTTTTTCGCATTTTGCTCTCCCGCTTTGTGAGTGAAGCGATGCAACTCTTCCTCGGCTTGGGATCTTGTCAGTTGCTTGCGCTTTGCCAACTCATGGATCACGCGCTGAAAATTGTTGCATGCGTCTTTATCGGCGCCCCTCCGCAACGCTCGCGATCCTATGTATTCGACAAGCTCATCTCTCGCCAACTCAGACCCGAATGAGATCGGCGTATGAGGATCTATGGCGCGCATGAAGTCGCTGCAATTGTCCCCGGATCGAAAGACGACAGCGGCGCCGGCCGCGCTCTCAGGCGCGGGCGACGGCGCCTTATAATCTCGATTGCGAACTCTAGATTTTGGGTGACGCCCTCTAGGGGCGTCACCCTTTCTATCTATAGCTATATCTGGCATTGCGTCTGCATCAGAGGATCTTTGATTTTGTTGGGAATTTTCCCAGCGCTTTTTCGCGGCTCGTTCACCGTTCGAAGACTTTCGTTCGCGAAAATCGATTTCGTCACCGATCCAACCGCACCACAAACTCCCATCCCCGAGGCGAGAAATAAGCCCGCATTCGATAAGGCGTGCGATTTCCCGATCGAAAGCGGACTTCGTCGAATTGCAGCCGCGGTAAAGCATTCCGTTGACGACAAGGGGTTCGCCACGCTCGCTCATCATCGCCATGAGCAACGCGAAAAGACCGACTTCGGATTTCGAAAGCGTCCGGGTGGCCGACAGAAACTTCGAATGGTGGAGCCGGAAGTAGAATGCCTCAGTTGAGCGGCTCATGTTGCAATTTCCCCGCATTGCGAGCAGCGCAGTCGCGAACCCAGGCGCGACGGCGGCAAGGCGACGGACGCGCTATGGCCGCAGCCGGCGCAGCGCACGATCCTTGTCACCTTCGCAACGGCGGCAGCCGCTTGCTCCCGCAGTGTCGCTTTCGACGGCCGGGCCTTGGGCGGGCTCTTCGGCAGCCGGATAATCTCCCCGAGATCGGCGACGTCCTGAGTGCCTTGCCGCCGACTTTTGTCGGCGGCGGTTTGCCTCCGATGGTCGATGCGCCGGGTCATGCCGCCCCCGCGTCGGCACCCGAGCCCTTGAAGAAGTTCAGAAGTTCGTTGCGGCTAGCAACCCATCGGCCGCCCACTTTTCGGCAGGGGATATGATTTCCCTCAAGCAGCGCGAATGCCTGTCGCGTCGACCGACCGATAAGAAGGCCAATTTCCTCCGCCCCCCACACCAGATCAGACTGATTATCTTTATGCATGCTGCATCTCCGTTACGTTTGCACAAAAATTAACGTAACGAAGAGTAGTCGCTTGCATTAAGATGATGCAACGGTAATTATCCCATATAACGGTGTCTGAAAAATAAGGGTAACATTTAGCCGATGTTTGATATTTCGTTAGATTGGTTTCGTCCCGTCGATGGAGTTGAGGTCACGGAAAGCCATGGGCTCTTCCAAGACGCGCCGGACCGGAGGATGATTATTGCGCGAAGCGAACGCTTGCATCCGATTGCGTACCGGGTGGAAAATTTAGAAGATCCCAAATCAATCCGATTGCTGAATGCTCGGAACGTTGACGATTTGGCAAATTTCGTGGCGCGGTTTGGCGTTCCTGATCGGCTCGGCTACAACCCAGAAGGCGACCGTGTGCTCGTTTCCCTGATTGAAGCCTTGCGCGACGAGATAGCTGACGGTTTCCACACTACCCAGATCGACGATGATATCGCAAAGCGGGCGTGGGCAGAGAACGCGCTTCGCCATGTCTCGATGTACCCAGCTTTCGAATACTCTGACGCGGCCAAGCGGATGAAACTCGGCGTTCGGGCCTCGTCGCTCGCTGACCTAATGCTCTGCGAAGTCGCCTTCGCGTTAGAGGTTGGCGCCAAGCTCCATAATTGTGAAAAATGCAGCAAGGCTTTCATCTCGGGTCATCTTACGGGCCGGCGGGCGAATGCCGTCTACTGCTCTGACAAGTGCCGCGTCGCGGCGATGCGCCAACGAAATTCTAAGGGGGCCTAACCATGTCCGTTCGAAAGCGTGAATGGACGACGCCCAAGGGCGTGGCAAAATCAGCCTGGGTCGTCGACTATAACGACACCGCCGGCAAGCGCCGGCTCAAGACCTTCGGCAAGAAGAAGGATGCTGACGCTTTTGCCGCGACCGCCTTTGTCGAGGTCAGGGATGGGGTCCACGTCGCCGACAGCGCAAGCATCACCGTCGCCGAAGCGGGCAAGCTGTGGATCGCGACCGGGGAGGGCGAGGGGCTTGAACAATCCACGATCGACCAACGTAAACGACATGTGAAATATCACATTGTTCCGTTCATAGGCGGAACCCTGCTGTCAAAACTGAGCGTCCCGGCCATTCGAGCCTTCCAAGATCAACTGAGGGAAACGCCGTATCCCGACGATTTCCCGAAGGTCAGCATGCGCGGCAAGCCGCGCACTGCGAAGATGATCGGGATCGTCACGACAAGCCTCGGGGCCATATTGTCGGACGCGCTGGATCGCGGCGTTGCCTCTCGCAAC
This sequence comes from Rhizobium sp. R634, assembly GCF_002211305.1. Taxonomy (GTDB): domain Bacteria; phylum Pseudomonadota; class Alphaproteobacteria; order Rhizobiales; family Rhizobiaceae; genus Rhizobium. Next base: position 108,598 of record NZ_LOKW01000006.1, read on the forward strand.
CCAGTCTCGGAGATGAGCCGGAAGCATAAGGGCAAAGCCCGGCGCCAGGAAAAGCGGAATAAGCGCAAGCTCGTCGTCGGCGTTGACATACCCACGCCGGCCGAAATCAGCGCATTCATAAAGGTGCTCTCGGGAACCTGGCGGGCGTTTTTCCTCACGGTAATATTCTCAGGTCTTCGCTCCTCCGAAATTCGCGGCCTGCGATGGCAGGATGTCGACTTCGTGCGGGGCGAAATCTATGTTCGCCAGCGCGTCGACCAGTTCAGGAAGGCGGGGCCGCCGAAGTCTGAGGCAGGGGCGCGGACGATCCCGGTGCCGCCAATCGTCATAAACTCGCTGAAGGAAATCAAACTGAAGCAGGGCAATGGGATTGACTTCGTCTTCGCCAACCCCGACGGCGAGCCTCGATCCCATGCAAATATAGTGCTGAAGGGCCTGCAGCCGGCCATGATCAAAGCCGACGTGACGGGCGCCACCGGCAAGAAGGACGAGAAGGGCAACGCTATTGCAGCGGCCAAATATACCGGCCTGCACGCGCTGCGGCATTTCTACGCGTCCTGGCTGATCAACCGGAAAGAGGACGGCGGGCTCGGCCTGCCGCCGAAGATGGTTCAGGAACGGCTCGGGCATTCGTCGATCGTGATGACCATGGACGTCTATGGTCATCTGTTCCCGCGGGCTGACGACGGGACAGAACTAGCACGGGCCGCGAACATCCTGCTCGCCTGAGTGCAACACGGATGCAACACGAAGGCAAAAAGCCTTGCAAAAACAATTGCGGGGAAAGGTCTGCAAATCCTTGTACCCCGGTTCAATTCCGGGCGAGGCCTCCAAAATTCTCCCACATGACATGATCAGCTTGAAATGCCGTCATCCGGCCGGATCGGATCGGCCTCGGCCGGCACGAGTTGCCGCTGAAGCATGCGGGGAGAATCGAGCGCGGTTCGGTGTCCAGTCGCCTCAGGTCGCTTTGCCGTCCAGCAGCCCACAGCAGAAGATGCCGATGAGCGCTGCGACGATGAAGAAATCGAACAGCGTGAGATATTCGAAAATCGCAGACATGGCCTGCTCCTCCTATTCCTCCGTGAAAAATCATAGCATGAAGAGGCGGAAGATTCCACGCGGGAGTTGCAGCGTTGCCCATGCCTCCTGTGGCGCGGAAGAAGCGCCCGCCGGATTCTTTTCGCTGGCCGCTGCCAAGCCTTGAAAGCATTCGTGGCGGAGATTAAGAGACGGGGGACAGGAACCGCTTTTCAAAGAGCGAGAGGACATGATGGATTTCGAAGCAGCCCGCGCAAAGATGGTCGATAACCAGGTTCGCACGACGGACGTTACCTCGCATTCCGTGCTGACGGCGTTTCTCACGGTGCCGCGTGAGAGTTTCGTGCCGGAGAAGGCGAAGGTGCTGGCCTATATCGACAACGACGTCGAGATCTCAGCCGCCGCGCCCGGCAAGCCGGCCCGTTTCCTGATGGAGGCTTCGCCGCTCGCCAAGCTGCTGCAGCTGGCCGCCATCACCAAGGATGATTTCGTGCTCGAAGTCGGCTGCGGCACGGGCTACACCTCTGCGCTGCTGTCGATCATTGCCGGCTCCGTTATTGCGCTCGAATGCGACGAGGCGCTGGCGGCGGAAGCGAAGGCGAAGCTTGCCGGCTACGGCAAGGTCGAGGTCGTGACCGGCCCGCTCGAAAAGGGCTACGCTGCCGGCGCTCCCTATGATCTGATCTTCATCAACGGCGCGGTCGAGGAGGTTCCTGCTACTCTTCTCGCTCAGCTGCGCGATGGCGGTCGCCTGATCACCGTCGAAGGTTACGGCAACGCTGCTCGCGCCAAGGTCTTCGTCGCCGAGCGCGGCGCGATTTCGGAAAACGTCTTCTTCAATGCCTCGGTCAAGCCGCTGCCGGGCTTTGCCAAGGCGCACGAATTCGTTTTCTAAGCCGGGTCTTCATCGATGAAATTCTAAGCGGGCGCCATCGGCGCCCGCTTTTTCGTCGGGTCGTCGGAAAGCTTTCACAAACGCCGCCTATCCTGAATCCTCCGCGCCCGATTGGATGGAAGAGGGCGAAAAAACGCTGCAGGCTTTCCCGCGGCAAGCGTTGGGTAACAAAACTGTGCATGGCCGCACTCAATTGATTCGCGATGATTTTTTTCACGCCTGGGGTATTCTAAGGTCGCGGTGATTCGGATGACCGCTCCACACCATCCGGTCGTTGTTTTGGGATAACGGGGATAGATATGGCTCAGCCAAGTGTAGCGCGTGAACCGTCCATGGAAGAAATTCTGGCCTCCATCCGCCAGATCATCGAAAGCAACGAGCCCGGCGCCGGCAAGGCGATCTCCGCATCTCTGCCGCCGGTCTATGGCGCCGATGAGGAGGATAACGGCTCCGAAATCCATTTGACGGTTGATGACACCTATGCCGGCGTCGAATTCCCCGAGCCGGTCACACGCTCCTCGTCCGATCCGCGCTTCGTAGCCGCCAATTCGGCCGGCACCGCTCCCGAACCTGAGGTGCCCGCCCGCGCAATGTCGCTGGCCGATGTCGCCGCCCGCGTGCGCGCCGCTTCCGAGCGCAGCGCCGTGCAGGCGGGTCAGGCGCTGCGCGACATTCCAAGCGCCTTCCGTCAGCCCGAGCCGCAGCCGGCCGTGATGCCGGAGCCGCCGCGCGCCGCCGCGCCTGAGCCGCAGCCGGCCGAACCTGTTTTCCCGGCCGCCGTAGCACCTGTCCAGCATGCCCCGATCCCTCAGCCGGCCGAGCCCATGTTCGCGGAAGCGCCGAGGGTCGCAGTCGCCGAGCCGGCGCCGGCCGTCGAAATGGCGCCGCCCGCACTGGAGCCCGCAGCCCAGTCGTCGACCGACCGTTTCCTGCCGAGCGTCATGGACGAAGTCCAGCCGACGCTGCTTTCGGAGGATGCCGGCCTGCAGATCAGCCGCTCCTTCGAGGAGCTTGCGGCCGCCATCGACGGCGCCGAACGCCGCTCGCTGGACGAGATCGCTGAGGACATGCTGCGCCCGATGCTGCGCGAGTGGCTGGACGACAACCTGCCGACGCTCGTCGAACGGCTGGTGCGCGAGGAAATCGAACGTGTGGCGCGCGGCCCGCGCCGCTGATCGGATTGCTTTTTCCTGGAAAAGCCGCTCCGGTCTCCGGGGCGGCTTTTTTATTGACTTGGCCGTGGCCATCCTATTTACAACCCCCATCCTCGAACCTCGAAATTGGTCAGAAAATGCTCGACAAGACCTATGATTCCGCTGCCGTCGAACCGAAAATCGCCGCCAAATGGGATGAAGCGGATGCTTTCCGCGCCGGCGCGAACGCAAAGCCCGGGGCCGAGACCTTCACCATCGTGATCCCGCCGCCGAATGTCACCGGCTCGCTTCACATGGGGCACGCGCTGAACAACACGCTGCAGGACATCATGGTGCGCTTCGAGCGCATGCGCGGCAAGGACGTGCTCTGGCAGCCCGGGATGGACCATGCCGGCATCGCCACGCAGATGGTCGTCGAGCGCAAGCTGATGGAGCAGCAGCTGCCGGGGCGTCGCGACATGGGCCGCGAAGCCTTCATCGACAAGATCTGGGAGTGGAAAGCGGAGTCGGGCGGGTTGATCTTCAACCAGCTGAAGCGCCTGGGGGCCTCCTGCGACTGGTCGCGTGAACGCTTCACCATGGACGAAGGCCTGTCGAAGGCAGTGGTCGAGGTTTTCGTCACGCTCTACAAGGAAGGCCTGATCTACAAGGACAAGCGCCTCGTCAACTGGGATCCGAAGCTGCTGACGGCGATTTCGGACCTTGAGGTCGAGCAGCATGAGATCAAGGGCAATCTCTGGCATCTGCGTTATCCGCTGGAGCCGGGCGTCACCTATCAATATCCGGTTGCTTTCGACGAGGAAGGCAAGCCGACCGAATGGGAAACGCGGGATTATCTCGTCGTTGCCACCACGCGCCCGGAAACCATGCTGGGTGATACCGGTGTTGCGGTCAATCCGGAGGACGAGCGCTACAAGTCGATTATCGGCAAGCATGTCATCCTGCCGATCGTCGGCCGCCGCATTCCGATCGTCGCTGACAACTATGCCGATCCGACAGCCGGCACCGGTGCCGTCAAGGTCACGCCGGCGCATGACTTCAACGACTTTGACGTCGGCAAGCGGGCCGGCCTGCGCGCAATCAACGTCATGAATATCGATGGCACGATCGCCATCAAGGACAACGAGGATTTCCTCGAAGGTCTCGACCATCCGGCCGCTCTGCACGGCGCCTGGGACCGCCTGGAAGGGCAGGACCGTTTCTATGCGCGCAAGGTCATCGTCGAAATTTTCGAAGAAGCCGGCTTGCTCGACAAGATCGAGCCGCACAAGCACATGGTCCCGCATGGCGACCGCGGCGGCGTGCCGATCGAGCCGCGGTTGACCGAACAATGGTATGTCGATGCCAAGACGCTCGCCGAACCGGCGATCGCCTCGGTTCGCGAAGGCCGCACCAAGATGGTGCCGAAGAGCTGGGACAAAACCTATTACGAATGGATGGAAAACATCCAGCCCTGGTGCGTCTCCCGCCAGCTCTGGTGGGGCCACCAGATCCCCGCTTGGTACGGCCCGGACGGCCAGGTCTTCGTCGAAAAGACCGAGGAGGAGGCGCTGCAGGCGGCGATCCAGCATTACCTCTCGCATGAGGGGCCGATGAAGGCCTATGTCGAGGACCTGCTCGAAAACTTCAAGCCGGGCGAGATCCTGACGCGCGACGAGGACGTGCTCGACACCTGGTTCTCCTCCGCGCTCTGGCCGTTCTCGACCTTGGGCTGGCCGGACGAGACGCCGGAGCTTGCGCGTTATTACCCGACCAATGTCCTCGTCACCGGTTTCGACATCATCTTCTTCTGGGTCGCCCGCATGATGATGATGGGCCTGCACTTCATGAAGGACGAGGACGGCAACCCCGTCGAGCCCTTCAATACCGTCTATGTCCACGCGCTGGTGCGCGACAAAAATGGGCAGAAGATGTCGAAGTCGAAGGGCAACGTCATCGATCCGCTCGAACTGATCGACGAATACGGCGCCGACGCGCTGCGGTTTACCTTGGCGATCATGGCCGCGCAGGGCCGCGACGTGAAGCTCGATCCGGCCCGCATCGCCGGCTACCGCAATTTCGGCACGAAGCTCTGGAACGCCACGCGCTTCGCCGAGATGAACGGCGCGAAGAGCGATCCGCATTTCGTGCCGGAGGCGGCCGAACTCACCATCAACCGCTGGATCCTGACGGAACTTGCCCGTACGGAACGTGACGTTACGGAAGCGCTCGAAGCCTTCCGCTTCAACGACGCGGCCGGCGCGCTCTACCGCTTCGTCTGGAACGAGGTCTGCGACTGGTATCTCGAACTCTTGAAGCCGGTCTTCAACGGCGAGGATGAGGGCGCCAAGGCCGAAGCCCAGGCCTGCAGCGCCTATATTCTCGAAGAGATCTACAAGCTGCTGCACCCCTTCATGCCCTTCATGACCGAAGAGCTCTGGGCGCATACAGCGGGCGAGGGCAAGGAGCGCGATACCTTGGTCTGCCATGCCGAATGGCCGGCGCCGTCTTATGCCGACGACGCGGCTGCCGACGAGATCAACTGGCTGATCGACCTCGTCTCCGGTATCCGCTCCGTGCGCGCCGAAATGAACGTGCCGCCATCGGCAACCGCGCCGCTGGTCGTCGTCAAGGCCAACAACCTGACCCGTGAGAGGCTGTTCCGCCATGACGCAGCCATCAAGCGGCTTGCGCGCGTCGAGGCGATATCGCTGGCCGACGATGCGCCGAAGGGTGCGGCTCAGATCGTCGTGGCCGAGGCCACCATCTGCCTACCGCTCGGCAATCTGATCGATCTTTCCGCCGAAAAGGCTCGCTTGGAAAAGGCGATCGCCAAGATGGAAGGCGAGATATCCCGCATCAACGGCAAGCTCTCCAACGAGAAGTTCGTCGCCAATGCCAATCCCGAGGTCGTCGAGGCCGAGCGCGAGCGTCTCGAAGAGCTGCAAGGGCAGATGACAAGCTTGAAGACCGCTCTTTCCAGGGTCAGCGAAGCCGGGTAACTTTGAGAGCCGCTTTGGTAAGAAATTTCAAAGACGCGCCGTCGCCGGCGCGTCTTTTTTGCTGCCTGCAAGCACGCGATTCGGTCTCGAAAACGGCTAACTTCGGGCACTCGGGCTGTGGATTGTGGCTGTCCTTAGGGGCTGCGGGCGAAAACTGGCACTGTTGTCCGATTGATACAGCTTTCACGATGTTTGGAACGAACGTCTAAAAATCCTGCGAAAGGATTCGATTGTCGGAATAAAATTTTATTAACCAGATTTTTTGACGTGTCCGTCAATCTCTTTACGTAAATTAGCCGCTGCAATGACCGGCGGTGCTGCCGTGGGCCGCGTTGCCATTTCCGGCGAACACTTACACAGTGTCGCCACATCAATTGCTGGAGTGGGGGAGACACAATGGCACCGCGTATGTTTTCCAAGGGCGTAACGTCGCTCGTTCTTTTTTCGTCGCTTGCCGCGCCGTCCTTTGCCGGTGGCCTGGAGCGCGGCGGATACAATATCGATCAGCTGTTCGATACGTCGCCTTTCTCGTTTCAGTCGGGTGTGACCTACGTCACACCGCAGCGCAAGCTGAAGGACGTCCGTGACACGGATACCTCGGCATCTCCGGGCGGTGGCAATCTGAACAGCCGGCCGGACACCGCCGACGAGACCGCGAACTACACCATCCCCTATATCGGCTTTAAGGCTGGTTTCGCCGATACGATCGACTGCCTTGTCGATTATTCCGAGCCCTTTGGCGGGCATTCCAATCCGGGTCTGAACTGGGCCGGCGCCAACAACAACATCGAGACGGAAATCAAAACCCGCAACTATGGCGGCACCTGCTCCTATCGTTTTGATGTCGGCCCCGGGCAGCTTCGCTTCATCGGCGGCGCCTTTTATCAGGAAGTAGAAGGCTTCAAGGAACGTCTGGTTTCAACGGTTCCGCTTCTGTTCGGCACCGGCACCGGCGTCGGCCGCCTCGATCTCGACGATAGCGGCTGGGGCTGGCGCGCCGGTATTGCCTACGAGATTCCAGAATATGCGATGCGGGCAAGCCTCGTTTATAACAGTCGCGTAAAATACGACAATCTGACCGGCACGGTGGATCTGACGCAGGTGAGCGCGCCGATTGCGCCGCTCAATGGCGCTCCGTACGGAAGGGTCACGGACGTTTTCGGCTCTGCTGAGGCGCCGGATTCGCTTGAGCTGAAGTTGCAGAGCGGTATCGCTCCGGATTGGCTCGCCTTCGGATCGGTCAAGTGGACGAACTGGAGTGTCCTCCAGTCCGTGCCGTTCTGCCCGACCTCGACGAAGGGCCTTGTCGCGTGCCGGTCCGGTGGCGCGACGGAGCTGACCTCGCTCGATCTTCTTTATCGTGATGGCTGGACGATCACCGGTGGTGTCGGCCACAAGTTCAATGAGCAGTGGGCCGGTGCCGTCAGCCTGACATGGGACCGCGGCACCAGCCAGGGCTATGGCGCGCAGACCGACAGCTGGACGGTCGGTCTCGGTGCCGCCTACACGCCGACCGAACACATCGAATGGCGCTTCGCCGGCGCCGTAGGCGTGTTGACCAGCGGTTCGTCTGGCGTTGTGACCGAAAATGGCGTCACGTTTGGAGATGATGTCTCCTATTCCTTTGATAATGATCTGGTCGCCGCACTGTCGACCAGCATAAAGATCAAGTTCTAATCACCCGATTTGAAGAATTGAAGAGCCCGGCACTGCCGGGCTCTTCTTTATTGGCGCCCGTTAATCATGTCATTTCCCGGCCTCGTTTTGTGACGATTCAGCAACAGTTTTTTATGACGGATGGCGTATGGTGGCGATGGGGCGAATTTGTCCATTTCCCGCCACAAAGAGGGAGCACCGCTATTTGCGGGCGAGGTGATGGCAGACTTACGGTGCGTGTAATTAGTAGCATGGGTCGATTTTTTTCCGGTAACACCAGATTGTACGGCGCGATTGGCGACAGTCGTTTGATTGCGGCCGTTTCCGGCCTCGCGATGACGCCGTCGATCCGCTCATCATCGTCGTTTTCTGCCCGCTCGCATGAGCAGCAGAGCGTCGCCGGAGATGTCGATACCGGTTTGGTCACATTTGCTATTTACGAATGCGATAAAGGCGGGAAGGCGGATGCCGCGCCTGCCGAAAGAATGCCGGGAAAATTGCAGTCGGACCATGCCGGGAGCCGGGTGGTGCTGAAAATTTGGCCTTTGCGAAAAGGCGGATGGGCTGGATGCGACGCGGGCAAAGGAGCCATGGAGCTCGCCGCGGGATCGCTCGCCTCGACGGGACACATCCGCGGGATGCACGGCGCAAGCGCCGCCGCCTGCCAGGGATGAACGAAAGAAATCGGTTGAAATGGTAACGTCCGAGTTCAAACTGTTCAAATTCATGCTGATGGGCATGTCGGTGGCCGTGGCGCTGGCCATGACTTGCCCGGCTCGCGCCTTCGACATCAAGGCCGGCGTCAGTAAGGAATCCGGTCCTTTCGATCTCTTCAAGTTCGGCTTCAAGGCCTATAAGAACGGACAGAAGGAAGAGGCGGTCGAGGCCTATAAATATGCCGCCGAAAAAGGCCATACCGGTTCGCGCTGGGCGCTTGCCAACATGTATGCCGATGGCGACGGCGTCACCCAGGATGATTTCGAAGCCTTCAAGATCTACAGCGAGATCGCCCAGCAGGGCGTCGAACCCGGCTCTGAAGATACAGGCTTCTTCGTCAACGCGCTGCTCTCGCTCGCCAATTATTACAAACACGGCATATCGGGCAGCCCCGTCAAGATTGATCTCACCCAGGCGCGCCAGCTCTATTTCCAGGTGGCCTCCACCTTCGGCGTTCCCGAAGCGCAGTTCCAGCTGGCGCAGATGATGCTGGCCGGCGAGGGCGGTTCTGCCAGCCCGCAGCAGGCGAAGAAATGGCTGAACCAGGCCCGCAAGAGCGGTCATCCCGGCGCCATGGCGGTGTTCGGCAATATTCTTTTCGACGAAGGCCAGACGGCCCGCGGCCTGGCGCTGATGACGGCGGCGCTCGACCGCTGCAAGCCGAAGGACTGCAACTGGATGGAAGCGCTGCAGGAGCAGGCCTTCTCGGTTGCCAACGAAGCCGATCGCCGCACAGCGGTATCGCTGTCCCACAGCATCTCCAGCGGCTCCGACGACTAGAACAGGATGATTTTAGGCTCTCTCGGCCTAAAATCTGAATCCTGTTCTAAATTAAAGAGTTAGAGCATGATGTCGCCCGAAAACCGCCTACAGTTTTCGGCATCATGCTCTTGACAATACCTCAGGCGGCGAAATCGAAATAGGCGATCACGGGCACGTGGTCGGACGGCTTTTCCCAAGCCCGCACATGTTTTTCGATCGCAGCCGACCTCATCCGGTCGGCCGCTTCCGGTGACAGCAGCAAATGGTCGATGCGAATGCCGTTGTTCTTGGGCCATGCACCGGCCTGATAATCCCAGAATGAGTAGAGCTGCGTCGCATCGGTTGTCGCGCGCACCGCATCCGTCAGTCCGAGATTTTCGAGCCTGCGGAATGCCTCCCGGGTCTGCGGCAGGAACAGTGCGTCATTTTCCCAGACCTTCGGATCGAAGCAATCATGCGGTTCCGGGATGACGTTGTAATCGCCAGCAAGGATCAGCATCTCCTCATAGGCGAGCCGCTCGGCGGCGAAGGTCCGCAGACGCTCCATCCAGGCCAGCTTGTAGGGATATTTCTCCGTGTCGACGGGATTGCCGTTCGGCAGATAGATGCAGCAGACGCGCAGAATGCGCTTATCGGCCAGCGTGAACACCGCTTCGAGAAAACGCGACTGTTCGTCCAGCGGATCGCCGGGCAGGCCGCGGTTGACTTCGAAGGGGGAGTTCTTGGAGAGGATCGCCACGCCGTTGAAGCCCTTCTGGCCGTGCGTCTCGACGTGATAGCCGAGCGCCTCGATCTCGAGCCTCGGAAAACCCTCGTCGATCGTCTTGATCTCCTGCAGGCAGACGATATCCGGATCGGAATCCTTGAGCCACTGGGTGAGATTGTCGATGCGCGCCTTGACGCCGTTGATGTTCCAAGTCGCGATCTTCATTTCTTCGTCCTGTTTCGCTTCGCGCGCTACTTTTATCGCGGTCTTTCACAACAGGACAAGACGATAAACCGGCCGGAAGCAACTCTTCGGCCGGTTGTTGGGGATAGAGCTGTATGTTCTGATGTTCAGATCGAGAAGCTGGTGCCGCAGCCGCAGCTTGCGACCGCATTCGGGTTCTTGATCTGGAAGGATTGGCCGAGCAAATTGTCGACGAAATCGATCTCCGAACCTGCCATATAGACGAGCGACAGGCTGTCGATCAGCACTTTGGCGTCGTTCTTTTCGACGATGACGTCGTCGTCTGCAGCGCTGTCGGCGAGGTCGAACTTGTAGGAAAAGCCCGAACAGCCGCCGCCTTCGACGGAAACCCGCAACGCGCTCTTGCCGGCCTCCGCACCGATGATCGCCGCGATGCGCTTTGCCGCGGCGTCCGAAAGGGTTACACTCGTATCCGTCATGTTTCCTCCTGCCGGAGTCAAAATCCGGAGAGAATGGGTTTCGGCACTCGAATGTTCAAATGCCTGATATCAAAGGAACTTATCATGATCCTCGTGAAAAGGCCATGATGCGCCGAAGCGATTGGAAATGCGCCTCTTTGCCGTTTTGTCAGGCTATAGGTATGAAGAGCGCAAAGCGGCGTCAATGGGCAGATGCGGCAACAGGCAGAATGACGGTGAAGAATGACGATTGACAGGCGGGCATTGGGATTTGGCGGCAGCGAAAGAGCAGTCTATGCGGCGGACCCCTGGACGACGCGCGGGCGCCTCTATCCGGAAGACGGCAGCCCGACGCGCTCAGATTTCCAGCGGGACCGCGACCGCATCGTCCACACCACCGCCTTTCGCCGGTTGAAGCATAAGACGCAGGTCTTCATCGCCCAGGACGGTGATCATTATCGCACCCGCCTGACGCATACGATCGAGGTGGCGCAGATCGCCCGGGCGCTGGCCCGCGCCTTGAAGCTCGATGAGGATCTGGCCGAGGGCGTGGCGCTCGTCCATGATTTCGGCCACACGCCATTCGGCCATACCGGCGAGGATGCGCTGCACGAGGTGCTGTTGCCCTATGGCGGCTTCGACCACAATGCCCAATCCCTGCGCATCGTGACCAAGCTGGAGCGGCGTTATGCCGAATTCGACGGCATCAACCTGACATGGGAAAGCTTGGAAGGTCTGGTCAAACACAATGGTCCGCTGCTGACGCCCGATGGCGTGGGCACGCGCGGCCCCGTTCCGCAGCCGATCCTCGATTATTGCGAACTGCACGATCTCGAGATTGCAACCTATGCCAGCCTCGAGGCCCAGGTCGCGGCGATCGCCGACGATATCGCCTACAACACCCACGATATCGACGACGGGCTGCGCTCCGGTTATCTGACTTTCGACATGCTGGAGGAAATTCCGTTCCTTGCCGGGCTGATGGCCGAGGTGAGGGAGCGATATCCCCATCTGGAGCCGAGCCGCTTCACCCACGAGATCATGCGCCGTCAGATCACCCGCATGGTCGAGGACGTGATAAGCGTCGCGCAGCAGCGGCTTTCCCTCATCCGCCCGCAGAGCGCAGCCGATATCCGCGCCGCCGACCGGGTCATTGCCACCTTTTCCGAGGGGATGGCCGAAACCGACAGGCAGATCAAGGCGATGCTCTTCAAGCGCATCTACCGCAATCCCGATATCATGCGCATCCGCGCCGGCGCCGCCCAGATCGTCACCGACCTCTTTGGCGCCTACATGGCCAATCCCAAGGAGATGCAGAGCCATTACTGGGTGGATCATATCGCCGGCCTCTCCGACGCACCGAAAGCCCGCCATGTCGGCGACTATCTGGCTGGCATGACGGATACCTATGCGATCAGCGCCCACAGGCGATTGTTTGACCACACTCCGGATTTGCGATAGGCAGCGGTCGCCCGCCGAGGCCGATTTGCGCCTTTGGCACAGCCTATGCATGGAAGAGTGCGATGAACCTTTTTACCGACTTCGAAGCCAGGATCAAAACCGCCCTTGAACAGATCGATCTGGTCAGGGAAAAGCGATCTGAGCTCGATTTCGGCCGCATCACCGTCGAGCCGCCGCGCGATGCGAGCCATGGCGATGTCGCGACCAACGCCGCGATGGTGCTGGCAAAACCGCTCGGAAGCAATCCGCGTGCGCTTGCTGACATCATCATCGCCAAGCTCAAGGAAGACGCCGACGTCGCCGACGTCTCGGTCGCCGGTCCAGGCTTCATCAATATCCGTCTCGCCGTCGGGTACTGGCAGCGGCTGCTCGCCTCGATGATCGGTTCCGGCACGGATTACGGCCGTTCGACGCTCGGCAAGGGCCGCAAGGTCAATGTCGAATATGTCTCGGCCAATCCGACCGGGCCGATGCATGTCGGCCATTGCCGTGGTGCCGTTGTCGGCGATGCGCTCGCCAACCTGCTGGCCTTTGCTGGCTACGGCGTCGAGAAGGAATACTACATCAACGACGCCGGCTCGCAGATCGACGTGCTCGCCCGCTCCGTCTTCCTGCGCTATCGCGAGGCGCTTGGCGAACGGATCGGCGAAATCCCTTCGGGCCTTTATCCCGGCGATTATCTCGTGCCGGTCGGCCAGTCGCTTGCCGCCGACTATGGCGTGCGGCTGCACAACATGCCGGAAGAGCAATGGATGCCGATCGTCAAGGACCGCACGATCGATGCGATGATGGTCATGATCCGCGAGGATCTGGCGGCGCTGAACGTCCATCACGACATCTTCTTCTCCGAGCGGACCCTGCACGCCGATGGCGCGGCCGCGATCCGTAAGGCAATCAACGATCTGACCTTCAAGGGCTATGTCTACAAGGGCACGCTGCCGCCGCCGAAGGGCCAGCTTCCCGAGGACTGGGAGGACCGCGAGCAGACGCTTTTCCGCTCGACCGAGGTGGGCGACGACATGGACCGGCCGCTGATCAAGTCGGACGGCTCCTACACCTATTTCGCTGCCGACGTCGCCTACTTCAAGAACAAGTTCGACCGCGGCTTCGACGAGATGATTTATGTGCTCGGCGCCGATCATGGCGGCTACGTTAAGCGCCTGGAAGCGGTTGCACGCGGCGTCTCGGACGGCAAGGCGAAGCTGACGGTGCTGCTCTGCCAGCTCGTCAAGCTCTATCGCAACGGTGAGCCGGTGAAGATGTCGAAGCGCTCCGGCGATTTCGTGACACTTCGCGACGTCGTCGAGGAAGTCGGCCGTGATTCGGTTCGCTTCATGATGCTTTACCGCAAGAATTCCGAACCGCTCGACTTCGATTTCGCCAAAGTGACGGAACAGTCGAAGGATAATCCGGTCTTTTACGTGCAGTACGCGCATGCCCGCTGCATGTCGGTCTTCCGGCAGGCGAGGGAGGCTTTCCCCGGCCTCGAAGTTTCGCCCGAGGATCTTGCGAAAACCGTTGCTGGCATTGGCGATCCGGCCGAATTGCAGCTTGTCGCCAAGCTCGCCGAATTCCCGCGTGTGGTCGAGGCGGCGGCCCAGTCGCAGGAGCCGCATCGCATCGCTTTTTACCTCTACGACCTCGCCAGTTCGTTCCATGCGCACTGGAACAAAGGTAAAGATCAGCCGGAATTACGATTTGTTAATGATAAAAACCGAGAATCAAGTATTGCCAGACTTGGGCTGGTGTACGCCGTCGCGTCGGTTTTGAAGTCGGGACTTGCCATTACAGGCACTGCAGCACCTGACGAAATGCGATAACGTCACCATTTCCCCACAATGCGCTGGCATTTGAGCGTTGGCGTTTGCGAGTGGGATAGGCATGGCTGAGAAACAACTTGCGTATGATACGCGCGGAAAAGACGATCTGTTTGCCGACGATGATCCGTTGGCCGAACTTGCCCGTATCGTCGGCTTCGAACCACGTGTTGCAGCAAATACGGTGAACGAAGCCGCGCGGCGCGAGCCCGCCCTCGATCTCGAGGACGAGCTTGTGCGCGAGTTCGATCGTTACGACGCGCCGCGTCCGCTTGGCGAACTCGACCGGCCGGCTGAGCCAGTCGCCGAGGGTATTGATCCCGAGGATTACGTCGAGCCCGTTCTCGACGCTGCCCCTGTTCTCGAAAGCGCTGAGGCTCCCGAGCCGGTTTCCGTCGCTCCCGCTCCCGTCGAGGAAGCGGCGGCGTCTGCCGCAAGGGGCTGGGACGAGCAGGCTGCCGATTGGGCGGCCGGCCCGCAGCAGCTTTCTGTCGATCCTGATTTCGAGGCGCCGGTTCAATCGGCCTTCGGCGGTGCACGCGACCTGATCGAGGAGCTTGAGCTGTCGATCGGTGCGGCGCCCGTCTCTGCCGTGCCACAGCCTGCCAAGGCGCCGCAATGGTCGGCTGCCAGCATCAGGCTGCCGCTTGCCAATTTCCATGCGGCCAAACGCGAGGAGCCGGTTGTTCAGCCGGAGCCGGTGGCCGAACCGGAAATCGAGTCGGTGGCCGAGGCGTCGTTCGCCGATCTCTCCGAGGTCGAGCCGCAGCCTGCAATCCAGCAGCCGGCGCCCGTTGCCGCCGTCGAGCCATCCGAGGAATTCGAATCCGCGGCGCCGTCCCTTGGCTTTCCCGCCGAGCTCGATCGTCATGACGATGCGCTGGTCGCGCCAGAAGAGACTGCGCAGGTCGAGGAATTCGTAGAAATCCAGGACGATCAGGATTTCGATGCCGACGCCGGTTTCGATCTTGCTGCCGCCATCGAAGGTGAAATCCAGGCTGATGCCGCGCTGACGGAGGTCGTTCCCGACGTGCCGCATACCGCCGGCACCTTCGATCTAGACGATCTGCTCGCCGACGTCTCACGCTATCCCGTGCCGAATCCGGTATTGAAGCGCGCCAATCCGGTGGCCGTTGCGCCGCAGCCCGCCGCGCCGATTGAAACTGCGCCCGTTGCTGCGGCACCTGTCCAGCCTGATCCGATTGCGCCTGTTCCGGTCGAACCGGCTCCGACCTATGCCGTCGAAGCCGCAAGGCCTGTCGCGCCGCAGCTTGCCGAGGCCGCGCCCCAGCAGCCTGCCGCAGCGGCTTATTCCCGGGCGCCACAGCCGTTGCCGGAAGCCGACGACCCCTTCGCCGGTCATGATTTCGAGCTGGATCTTGCCGGCATCGAACTGGAACTCGCCGATCTCGATTTCTCCGAGCCGGGCGAAGCCGAGCCGCAGCCGGAACCGCAGGCGCCGGTGATGGCGCCGCAGCCGCGGGCGGTCGCCCCCGCGCCTCAGCAGGCAGCTCCTCTGCCTCAGCCGGTCACGCGTCCGCAGGCCGTTGTCGCGCCCGCGCAGCCCGCTCCAGTCGTCACCTCCGAGCCGCCGGCTCCAGCGCAGGCTCCAGCCTTCAACTGGACGCCGGTCGCCGACTCGACCGAAGACCTGCCGTTTGATCCGGCGATGATCTCCGATCCGGAGGAGCGCCCCGAGACGGTCGACGACATGCACGTGCCGGCACTGCCGCCGGTCGAGCAACCGGCGCCTGTTGCGAAAACCGCAGATTTCGATTTCGATCTCGATGCGGAAATCGCAAGCTTCTTCGAACCCGCCAAGCCGCGCGAAACGCCGGCGCCGGTTCGCGACACGGCCGCGGCGGCGGCAAAGCCGGTCAAGCCGACCATCGCCGATGGCCTTGATGATTTCGAACGGGCGCTGGAGGAAGATTTCCGCCGCAGCGTACGGGAACCCGTCGAGCGCCGCGAGAATGTTTCCGAAGTCCGCATCGAATCGGCAAGCCAGGCTGCCGATTTCAGCCGTGCCCGTTCGATGCGCCGCCTGCTGGCCGGCGCCGTCGTGCTGGTAGTCTTTGCCGGCGTCGGTTATGGCGTCTATTCCTCCGTTTGGAACGGCGAGGGGCTCGGTATCGTCGCATCGGGCGAGCCGCGCGTGATCGTCGCCGATAAGGAGCCCGTCAAGGTCGTTCCGGAAAATCCGGGCGGCAAGACCGTGCCGAACCAGGACAAGGCCGTCTACGACCGCGTTGCGGGTTCGGCCGAAGAGCCGAAGCAGAAAGCGCTCGTTTCCTCCGACGAGGCGCCCGTCGATGTCGTTCAGCGCACGCTGACGCCGGAGGCGCTGCCTGAGGACGATGAGAACGCCGGCGCCAATGATCAGATCACGCCGACCGCAGTCGGCGAGACGGAAGATCCGCGTCTGCTGCCGAGCCAGGACAGCGCCGACAGCAGTGCTGCAAGCGACGGCGACAAGGCTCCGTCCGTTTCGCCGCGCAAGGTCCGCACGATGATTGTCAAGCCGGACGGTACGTTGGTTGCCCGCGAGGACCTGGCGCCCGCCGATCAACCGGCGCAAGCTGCCCCGGCGACGCCGTCTGCCCAGGCGACTTCGCCGGCGCTGGCGCCCCAGTCGACCCCGGCCGTGCCTCCAGTCGGCGGATCGGCCGCAAGCTTCCCGGCAAGCGCCGAAGTCGCCTCCGCCGACGCTCGCTCAGCCGCACCCGTCGAAACCGCGCCGGCGCAACCGTCGCCCGCCGCAACCATCGATACGCCGGCCGCAGATTCTGCCTCGGCCGATGCGCCGGTGCGTCCGGTCAAGACGACGCCGGTCACCGATACCGCGCCAGTTCCGATGGCCCGCCCGGCCGAGCAGCCTGTCAACATCGTCGGCACCGTGACTGAGAAGGGCAATATACGCCAGCCCGCGCAGCAGGCGAAGACGACGCAGGTCGCAGCCGCTTCACCGGCTGCCGCCCAGCCTCAGCAGACAGCATCCGCCGGCGGCTACGGCATCCAGATCGCCTCGCTGCCGTCGGAAGATGAAGCCAACAAGTCCTATGCCAGCCTGTCGAAGAAATTCGCCGGTGTGCTTGGCGGCCGCGCCCATGAGATCCGCAGGGCCGATATCGCCGGCAAGGGCACTTTCTACCGTGTCCGTATCCCGGCCGGTTCGAAGGATGAAGCCGCAGCGCTCTGCGAACAGTATCGCGCGGCCGGCGGAAGCTGCCTGATCTCCAAGTAACAGCGGATTGTTGTATAAAAGAGCGGCGGGCCGGATCGGTCCGCCGCTCTTTTTTGTGCATCTCGTCTGCGCTTGCTCGCATTTGCCGGGGCGGCGTCTATGATTCCGATATGACCGAATCAAAAGCGATGATCCTTGGCTGCAGCGGCCTTTCCCTCACTCCCGAAGAGAAATCCTTTTACCGGGGCGAGCGGCCCTGGGGTTTCATCCTCTTCGGACGCAACATTTCCGAAGCAGAGCAGATCGCCGATCTCGTCGCCGAAATGCGCGAAAGCGTTGGCTGGCATGCGCCGGTGCTGATCGACCAGGAGGGCGGCCGCGTCCAGCGCATCCGCCCGCCCATCCTCGCGCGTTATCCTTCCGGCCAGGCGCTCGGCGATCTCTATCGCCGCGACCCGGCGCTTGGGCTTCGCGCTGCCTGGCTGATGTCGCGGCTGCACGCCTTCGACCTTTCGAAGCTCGGCATCAATGTCGATTGCCTACCGGTGCTCGATGTGCCGGTCGAGGGCAGCAGCAATGTCATCGGCGACCGCGCCTATGGCGGCGACCCCGAGACTGTGATCGCGATGGGCCGTGCGGCAGCCGATGGGCTGAAAGCCGGCGGCCTGCTGCCCGTGATGAAGCACATGCCGGGCCATGGCCGCGGCTTTGCGGATTCGCATCTGGAACTGCCCGTCGTCACCGTCTCGCGAAATGAGCTGGAGGCCCACGATTTCCCGCCCTTTGTCGCGATGAAGGACGAGCTGATGGCGATGACCTGCCACCTTGTCTTCACCGCGATCGACCCGGACAATCCGGCGACGACCTCACGTAAGGTGATCGACGGTGTCATCCGCCGGCATATCGGTTTCAACGGCCTGCTGCTCTCCGACGACAGCTCGATGAACGCTCTTTCCGGCACGATCGGCCAGCGTGCGGCGAATATCATTGCAGGCGGATGCGATATCGTGCTGCATTGCAATGGCAAGATGGACGAGATGGTGGATGTCGTGGCAAATGTTCCCGCGCTCGCCGGCCTGCCGCTTGCCCGCGCCAAGGCGGTGGAAGCAGGCTTCGCGGCGCCGGATGCGGCCGATGAAGCGGAATTGAGGGCGGAATTCGAGGCAATGTTTGCGACGGTCTGATCGTAAGGGAGCGGTGAGGTGAACACGGTCAAGGGCACGGAGCGTCCGCAGGCGGCAACGCCGATGGACAAGCTGTGGCAGGACAACAGCGCCGAGCGCGCCAGCCATGAGCCGGCGCTGGTGATCGACGTCGCCGGCTTCGAAGGCCCGCTCGACCTGTTGCTCTATCTCGCCCGCAATCAAAAGGTCGACCTGTCGCGCATTTCCGTGCTGGCGCTCGCCGAGCAATATCTGCAGTTCGTCGAAAGCGCCCGGCGCATCCGCATCGAGCTTGCCGCAGATTATCTCGTCATGGCGGCCTGGCTTGCTTATCTGAAGTCGCGGCTGCTGATACCCCAGCAGGTCAAGGATGACGGCCCCTCCGGGGAGGAAATGGCGGCAACGCTCGCCTTTCGCCTGAAACGCCTCGAAGCCATGCGCCAGGCGGCGGAAGGCCTCGTCAACCGCAACCGCCTTGGCCGTGATATTTTTGCCCGCGGCGCGCCCGAGCATATTCCCGACCGGCAGCAATCCGCTTACGCGGCAAGCCTCTACGACCTCCTGACCGCCTATGCAGCGCTGCGCCAGCGCCATGCCGTCACGCAGGTCACGATCGAGAGGCGCAATGTCTGGTCGCTGACCGATGCGCGCGAACTGCTGACCCAGATGATCGGCGAAATCGGCGACTGGACGGCGATGGAACATTATCTGCTGCGTTATCTCGCAGCACCCGAGGAGCGCGTCACGGCGATCGCCAGCGCCTTTGCCGCCTCGCTGGAACTGGTGCGCGAAGGCAAGCTCGAAATCCGCCAGGACGGCGCCTTTCAGCCGATTTTCATGCGTCGCGGCCCGAAACACGCCACGCTGCAGGTGGTTGAACAGGAGCGGCAGGCTTGATCGATCTGAACAGTGAAGAGGAATTCGAGGAAGAAGGCCGCGACATTCAGGCAGAGATCGAGGCCGAGCGGACCGCCGAGGCGCTGGTTTTCGCCTCGTCGCAGCCGGTTTCCGAGGGTTTCCTCGCCGAGCGCCTGCCGAGAGGTGCGGATGTGCGGGCGATCATGCAGCGCCTGAAAGAGCAATATGCTCCGCGTGGCGTCAATCTCGTCCAGGTCGAGGGCGCCTGGGCCTTCCGCACGGCCGCCGATCTTTCCTTCGTCATTCGTCGCGACGACAACGAGGTAAAGAAGCTTTCGCGCGCGGCATTGGAAGTGTTGGCGATCATCGCCTATCACCAGCCGGTGACGCGTGCCGAAATCGAAGATATCCGTGGCGTTCAGACCTCGCGCGGCACGCTCGACGTCCTGATGGAGGCCGGCTGGGTGCGTTTTCGCGGCCGCAGACGCACGCCGGGCCGGCCGGTGACATTGGGCACGACGCGCGACTTTCTCGACCATTTCGGTCTCGAAGAGCTGCGCGATCTGCCCGGTCTCGAAGAATTGAAGGGAGCGGGCCTGCTGTCGGGCCGCATTCCGGCCAACTTCAATATTCCCTCGCCATTGATGAACGACGAGCTGACCGAGGATGAGGATCCGATCACCCAGATGGATCTCGAGGAACTTGGGTTGCTCGCCCCGCGCGGTGCCCCCGAAGATTGAACAGCAGCGTCTTGTTTTTGCCATGCATCGCGAAAACAATGTCCTCACCACTTTTCGATGGGTCGGTGGCTTGTCACAAAGGGCGATACCGTGACATTAAGCTCAGTTCAAAGGGCTTGATGTTGGAAACGGTGTGGGAAATCCTTACATCGAGGGAACATCACAACAGGGAGTTAGCGTAATGGGTTCTTTTAGCATGTGGCACTGGCTGATCGTTCTGGTCATCGTGCTGTTGTTGTTCGGTCGCGGCAAGATCCCGGAACTGATGGGCGATGTCGCCAAGGGCATCAAGAGCTTCAAGAAGGGCATGACGGACGAAGATGCGCCGGAAACGGCGAAGACCGTCGATCACAAGGCCGACGAAACGAAATAACGAAGTCCGGGAAAAAGCGCAGCCCCCGCGCTTCCCGTCCAGGAGCCTTGCATGTTCGATATTGGCTGGACCGAGCTTTTGGTCATCGCGGTCGTGCTGATCGTCGTTGTCGGTCCCAAGGATTTGCCGCCGATGCTGCGCGCTTTCGGCAAGATGACGCAGCGTGCCCGCAAGGTGGCGGGCGAATTCCGTGCGCAGTTCGACGAAGCGCTGCGCGAGGCCGAGCTTGACGACGTCCGCCAGACGATCAGCGACGCCCAGAGGCTCAACCCGGTCAACAGCCTGCGCGAAGCGATGAACCCCCTTCGCCAGATGGGCAACGAGATCAAGGCCGACCTGCAGAAGGCGAGCACGCCGCCTGAGAACAAGACCGAGGTGCCGCCGGCCGCCGTTTCGGCCCCGACGCCATCGATGAGCTTGCCGGAAACGCCGCCCTTGGTGCCGGCACCGGAACCGGTCGCCGCAGCGGCCGTCCAGGCCGATACGATTGCCGCCAAGCCGAAGGCGCCGCGCAAGCCGCGCGTCAAGGCTGCCGATAAGGCCGATGCCGCCGCCATTGCCGCGCCGGTCGAGGAGCCGAAACGCGCGACGGCAGCCAGGAAGCCCGCAACGCCGAAAACGCCGGCGCAGACCGAGAAGAAGGACGAGGCATGAGCGGTGATATCGAAGACAAGCCGCAGCCGTTGATCGAGCACCTGATGGAGCTGCGCACGCGGCTGATGTGGTCGATCGGCGCGTTCTTCATCGCCTTTGTCGTGTGCTTCTTTTTCGCCAAGCACATCTTCAACTACCTGGTCTATCCCTACAAGCTCGCCGTCAGCTGGGCCAACCTCGATGTCGAGAAGGCGCAGCTCATCTACACCGCGCCGCAGGAATTCTTCTTCACACAGGTGAAGGTTGCCATGTTCGGCGGCCTTGTCATCGCTTTTCCTATCATCGCCGCGCAGATCTACAAATTCGTCGCACCGGGCCTCTATAAGAACGAACGCGCGGCCTTCCTGCCGTTCCTGATCGCGTCTCCGATCCTGTTCCTCCTGGGCGCCGCGCTGGTCTATTTCTTCTTCACGCCGATGGTCATGTGGTTCTTCCTGTCGATGCAGCAGGCGCCCGGCCATGACGAGGTAGCGATCTCGCTGCTGCCGAAGGTTTCGGAATATCTGAGTCTTATCATGACGCTGGTCTTCTCGTTCGGCCTCGTCTTCCAGCTGCCGGTTGTCACCACGCTTCTTGCCCGTGTCGGGCTGCTGACGTCGCAATGGCTGTCGGAAAAACGCAAGTTCGCGATCGTGCTCGCTTTCGTCGTCGCCGCGATCCTGACGCCGCCCGATCCGATGTCCCAGATCGGTCTTGCGCTGCCGACGATCCTTCTCTACGAGATTTCAATCTACGCGGCACGACTCGTGGAGCGTCAGCGTTCCCAACGGGCACTTGAAGAGGAATCTGGTTCCTCCGACGTCGCCAAGACGGACAGCGTCTGACCGTCCCGGACATCTCCTTGAAGTCTGCCGTTTCCTGTCCGGTCGGGTTTTCCGGCCGGGTCATTTCTGTTGCAACGAGTTGGAACGACGATGCTCGATATCAAATGGATCCGTGAGAATCCCGAAGCGCTCGATGCCGCCCTTGCCAAGCGCAACGCGGAGCCTTTGGCCCAAAGTCTCGTCGCCCTCGATGAAAAGCGCCGCTCCGCCGTGCAGAAGGCACAGGATCTGCTCTCCCGCCGCAACGCCGCCTCCAAAGAGATCGGCGCGGCCATGGCGCAAAAGAATACCGAGCTGGCCGAAAAGCTGAAGGCCGAGGTCGCCGAAATCAAGGAGACGCTGCCCGCAGCCGAGGAGGAGGAGCGCACGCTTTCCGCCGAGCTCAACGACGCGCTCTCGCGCATCCCGAACGTGCCGTTCGACGACGTTCCGGTCGGTAAGGACGAGCAGGATAATGTCGTCACCCGCATCGTCGGCGACAAGCCGCGCTGGAACCATACGCCGAAGGAGCACTTTGAAATCGGCGAGGCGCTCGGCTACATGGATTTCGAGCGCGCCGCCAAGCTCTCCGGCTCGCGCTTCACGGTTCTGACGGCACAGCTTGCAAGACTCGAACGCGCGCTCGGCCAGTTCATGATCGATCTCCACACTCGAGAGCACGGCTATACCGAAGTCAGCTCGCCGCTGATGGTTCGCGCCGAAGCGGTGTTCGGCACCGGCAGCCTGCCGAAGTTCGAAGAGGATCTGTTCAAGACGACCGATGGCCGCTATCTCATTCCGACGGCCGAGGTGACGCTCACCAATCTGGTGCGCGAGGAAATCCTCGACCAGGAAAAGCTACCGCTGCGCTTCACCGCGCTAACGCCGTCTTTCCGCTCGGAAGCGGGCTCCGCCGGCCGCGACACCCGCGGCATGCTGCGCCAGCACCAGTTCTGGAAGTGCGAGCTCGTTTCGATCACCGATGCGGAAAGCTCGATTGCCGAGCATGAACGGATGACCGCCTGTGCCGAGGAAGTGCTGAAGCGCCTCGGCCTGCATTTCCGCACGATGACGCTTTGCACCGGCGACATGGGCTTCGGCTCGCGTAAGACCTATGATCTCGAAGTCTGGCTGCCGGGGCAGAATGCCTTCCGCGAAATCTCCTCCTGCTCGGTCTGCGGCGATTTCCAGGCCCGTCGGATGAATGCGCGCTACCGCGGCAAGGACGACAAGAGCAATAAGTTCGTTCACACGCTGAACGGCTCCGGCACCGCCGTCGGCCGCTGCCTGATCGCCGTCCTCGAAAATTATCTGAATGAGGACGGCTCCGTCACGATTCCGGACGTTTTGCTGCCTTATATGGGTGGATTGACCAAGATCGAACGGGCGGCCTGAGGCGATGCGCATCCTGCTTACGAATGACGACGGCATTCACGCCGAAGGCCTCGCCGCGCTGGAGCGGATCGCGCGCACGCTGTCCGACGATGTCTGGATCGTCGCGCCCGAGACCGACCAGAGCGGCCTTGCCCATTCGCTAAGCCTTTCCGAACCTCTGCGCCTGCGCAAGATTTCGGACAAGCATTTCGCGCTGCGCGGTACGCCGACCGATTGCGTCATCATGGGCGTCAGGCAGGTAATGGACATCAAGCCGGACCTGGTTCTGTCAGGCGTCAATTCCGGCTCGAACGTCGCAGACGACGTGACCTATTCCGGCACGATTGCCGGCGCCATCGAAGGCACGATGCAGGGTGTTCGCTCCTTCGCGCTGAGCCAGGCCTATCTCTATGAGGATGGCGCGCGCATCGTGCCCTGGGAGGTGTGCGAGGCGCATGCACCGGCTCTTCTCGAAAAGCTGATGGTTTTGGACCTGCCGGAAGGCACCTTCCTCAATCTCAATTTCCCGAACTGCCGTCCCGAGGAAGTTGATGGCGCTGAGGTGACCATGCAGGGCAAGCTCGCTTTCAACCTGCAGGTCGACGCCCGCTCCGATGGCCGGGGTTTTCCCTATTACTGGCTGAAGTTCGGCGAGCGCGCCGGCGCCTTTGTCGAAGGCACCGATATTCACGCCTTGAAGCACAACAAGATTTCGGTAACGCCTTTGAAACTGGATCTGACCGATTATTCCGTGACGGACCGCGTGGCGCGGGCACTGGGATACGGAGCACAGGTTTGACGGCAAGACTGGCGGAGAAGGAAGGCTTTGCGGCGCTCGTCCTCAGGTTGCGCGCTGAAGGCATCTCCGACCTCGATCTGCTGACAGCGGTCGAGCAGACGCAGCGCTCGCTCTTCGTGCCGCCGCAATTCACAGACAACGCCTATTCCAGCCGGACGATACCGATCGAATGCGGCTCCTTCCTCGAAGGCATCGATTTTGCCGTCCGCATTCTGCATCATCTGAAGCTCAAGCCGGGGCAGCGCGTTCTGGAGATCGGCACCGGAAGCGGCTTTACCGCCGCCGTCATGGGCCGGCTTGCCGAGCGCGTCCTGTCCATCGACCGTTACAAGACGCTGACATCGGCAGCGCAGCGGCGCATGGAATCGCTTGGCCTGCGCAACGTCGTCATCCGCCATGCCGACGGCAGCGCCGGCATGCAGGGCGAGGGCACTTTCGATCGCATCCTGGTAACGGCCGCCTTCAACGCTATGCCGCGCTTTTATAGCGACCAGCTCGTTTCCGGCGGTTCGATGATTGCGCCGCTGATGATTTCCGAGAACGAGTGCCGCATGGTGCGGCTGACGAAAACCGGCAGCCGGTTCGAACGCGAGGAACTGTTCGAAGCCCCTTATCTGCCGATTGTTCCGCGCCTTGCCTCGCAGCTTTAGGCACTGTGATTTTTCACCCGTAAGCTATGGTTAGCAACTTCTCAAAAATATCGCACTGATTCCAGCATCTTAACCGCGTGGTAACACTAACGCGCTTTAATAGACTCACAAATGGTTGCGTTCTCAGTGGGTCGAGTCATGCGTTTCAGTCTTTCGCCGAAGTTCGGGAAGTCAGCCGGTAATCTTCTGGTTGTTGGCTTGCTTGCAAGTGCCGCAACGGGCTGCAGTTCCGATGTGACGCGGTTTGGCGGCTTGTTTTCTTCCTCAGGGCAGGATCAGATCACCACAAGTTCCATTCCGCGCAGCGGCGGGCAGCAGGGTGATCCGGTGCCGCGCGCCGATCTCGGCGGCTCCGCCGTTGCAAGCCAGTCGGGCTACGGCGGCAATAATGCGATGAACCAGCCCTATCCGGCGCGTCCGAGTTACGATCCGGTCCGCACGTCGAGCGCCCGTATGGCTTCGGCGCCGGTCTCGGTGCAGCGTTCCGAACTTGCCGCGCCGACGGCTGTCGCGCCGTCCCGTCAGCGGGAAAAGGAAGTTGCGCTCGCCCAGCCTTTCCCGGCGTCGCCTCAGGCCGAAAAACCCCGGCTGGTCGCCCCGGCTGCGCCGAAAGCAGCGCCCGATGCCCTGACGACGGGCACGACGCCGAAGGTTTCCGGCTGGTCCGCGGCCAACGCTCCATCCGTGACGCTGCGTCCGGGTGAAAGCACAGCGACGCTCGCCAGACGCTTCGGTGTTCCGGAAAAGGAAATCCTGCGCGTCAACAACCTCAAGACGGCATCCGCCGCCGCGCCCGGTCAGGCAATCCTGATCCCGACCTACAATGGCGGCAATGCTGCCAAGGCGGCGTCGCAGGCGGCGGATCTCTCCAAGCCCGGTCAGATGCCGGAGCCGGCCAAGGCGCCGGAGCAGAAGGTGGCCGTCGTTCCCGGCGCCAATTCCGCGCGCGACAAGACCCTGGCGAGCGCCGATCCCACCGGCAAGCTTCCGGCTGGCGCCGGCAAGGATCCGAAGGCGCCTGCCGGCGGCTATGTCGTCAAGCAGGGCGATTCGCTTGCAAAGATCGCCAAGGCGACCGGCACCAGTGTCGACGATCTCAAGGTCGCCAACAATCTCTCGGCCAATTCGCTGCGCGTCGGCCAGGCCCTGAAGATCCCGACGGCCTCCGCCGACACCATGAAGACCGCCTCGATCCCGGCTGAAAAGGTCGATCCGAAGCCGGCCGAGCCCGCGCCTGCCCAGCAGACGGCATCTGTTCAGCCCGCGCCTTACAAGGCTCCGGCTGCGACCCAGACCGTCGACGATGTCGAGAAGAAGTCTGACGTCAACTCCGCCGCGCCGGAATCGACCGGTATCGGCAAATACCGCTGGCCGGTTCGCGGTCAGGTCATTGCTTCCTACGGCGCCAACGTCAACGGCAACCGCAATGACGGCATCGATATTTCGGTACCGCAGGGTACGCCGATCAAGGCCGCCGAAAACGGCGTCGTCATCTATGCCGGCAACGGCCTGAAGGAGCTGGGCAATACGGTGCTCGTCCGTCACGACGACGGCACCGT
The DNA here is from genome assembly GCF_002211305.1 of Rhizobium sp. R634. Lineage (GTDB taxonomy): Bacteria > Pseudomonadota > Alphaproteobacteria > Rhizobiales > Rhizobiaceae > Rhizobium. Next base: position 134,607 of record NZ_LOKW01000006.1, read on the forward strand.
CACCGTCTACGGCAATGCCGACACGCTGAGCGTCACCCGCGGCCAGAAGATCCAGCGCGGCCAGACCGTTGCGGTTTCCGGCATGAGCGGCGATGTCAAGCAGCCGCAGGTCCACTTCGAGGTGCGCAAGGATGCGTCCCCGGTCAATCCGATGACTTTCCTGGAATAGGTATAGCGTACCAGGAAGCGCAAAAGCCCGGCCACCCGCCGGGCTTTTGTCATTTAATGTGCAGACGCAGCGCGCATCAGGCTCGGTCGATATGGATGCGCATGCGTCCGGCCAGATCCTGAATGTACTGCCATGCGACGCGGCCGGACCGCGCCCCGCGCGTCGTCGCCCATTCCAGTGCCTCCGCGTGCATCTTGTCGCGTTCGAGCCCGAGCTTGAAGTGGTCGGCATAGCCGTCGATCATGCCGAGATAATCATCCTGGCTGCATTTATGGAATCCGAGCCAGAGGCCGAAGCGGTCGGACAGCGACACCTTCTCCTCGACGGCTTCCGACGGATTGATCGCCGTCGACTGCTCGTTTTCCATCATGTGGCGCGGCAGAAGATGGCGCCGGTTCGATGTGGCGTAGAAGAGGACATTGTCCGGCCGCCCCTCGACGCCGCCGTCGAGCGCCGCCTTCAGCGATTTGTAGGCAGTGTCGTCGTGGTCGAAGGAGAGGTCGTCGCAGAAAACGATGACACGGTACGGCGTGTCCTTCAATAGGTCGAGCAGGGTGGGGAGGCTCGCAATATCCTCGCGATGCACTTCCACCAGCTTCAGCGCAACGCCGCTTTCGCGCCTGACATCCTCGTGCACCGCCTTGACCAGCGACGATTTGCCCATGCCGCGCGCGCCCCAGAGCAAAACGTTGTTGGCGGCATAACCCTCGGCGAAGCGCACCGTATTTTCGTGCAGGATATCACGCACATGATCGACGCCGCGGATGAGCTTCAGCGCCACGCGGTTTGGTTTCTTCACAGGCTGCAGATGCTGGCGCTGCGGCGCCCAGACGAAACAGTCGGCCGCGTCCCAGTCGTTGACGACCGGCGCCGGGCCGGCAAGGCGCTCGACGGCGTCGGCGAGCCGCTTCAGTTCGGCAAGCAGGGCGGCGTTGGTTTCCTCGGTCATCGGGAACTCCTGATTTCTCGCTATAGCAATCCGCTTTGATCTTTCGATGCGGGGTAGCATGGCATTTTGAACCCGGAAAGGTTATGAGGCAGCGGAATCGGTACTGTCTCCGGCTGTTTCTGTTGCATTCATCGAAGCGGCAACTATAGTCCGGCAACCTGAAAAGAGAGGCGGAGTTCCGCCGTAGAAGCCTGAGGAGTTTAGCATGTTCATCACCCCGGCATTCGCCCAAACTGCGACCGATACCGCAACGGGATTCGGCAGCTCCGGTTTCGAAATGATCATCCTGTTTGTGCCGCTGATGGTCGTCTGGTACTTCCTGCTGATCCGTCCGCAGCGCGCGCAGGCCAAGAAGCGCGAAGAAACCCTGAAATCGATCCGTCGCGGCGATCAGGTGGTGACCGGCGGCGGTCTCGTCGGCAAGGTCACCAAGGTCGTCGACGACAAGGAGCTGGAAGTCGAGATCGCAGAAGGCGTTCGCGTGCGCATCGTCCGCAGCGGCATTTCCGATGTTCGCGTCAAGGGTGAACCTGTCAAGGCCGACGCCGCGTAACAAGCGCTAACGGCAGGACCGCCGGATCGGAAGATCGTCGAGAGAATGTTTTATTTTTCCCGCTGGAAAACACTTCTGATCTGGCTGGTCGCGTTTGCAGCGATCGTCGTTGCTGCGCCCAATCTCATGAGCGAGGCGCAGCGCGCCTCTCTGCCGGCCTGGCTGCGAAGCGATCGCGTGACGCTCGGCCTCGACCTGCAGGGCGGTTCGCATATCGTTCTGAAGGTCGAGCGCTCCGATATCGTCAAGGACCGGCTGGAAGAGGTCGTCGCAAATGTGCGCAACGCGCTGCGCGGCGCCGGCGTCCGCTATACCGGGCTGACCGGCAACGGCCAGATCGTCACGGTACGGATCACCGATCCGGCTGAGACCGAGAAGGCGGTCGATCTCCTCAAGCCTTTGACGGCGGCTGGTGGAAAGTCGGGACCGGAGGTCGCCCTGCAGCAAGGGGCGGAAGGGCAGCTTTCGCTGCAGATTTCCGATGGAAGCATCACCGCTGACGTCGGCTCCGCCCAGATCCGGTCGCTCGATATCGTCAGCCGCCGCATCGCGGGCTTCGGCTACGAAAATTTCAGCGTCCGTGCCGACGGCGACGACCGGATCGTCGTTCAGGTGCTGGGATCGGTCGATGCGGAGCGATTGAAGAACCTCCTCAACCAGTCGGCCAAGCTCTCCTTTCATCTGATCGACGAAAGCATGTCCGGGCAGGAGGCGCTGAACGGCCGCTGGCCGGTGACATCCGAGGTCCTCTATTCGCTGGACGATCCGCCGGTTCCCTATCTCGTCGACCGCACGGCTTTTGCCACTGCCGGCAACATGGTGAATATCGAGCCGGTCATCGACCCGCAGACGCAGGACACGTCGATTGCCTACCGTCTCGATGCGGAAGGCACAGCGCGTCTGGCGCAAGTAACGGGGCAGAATGTCGGCAAGCACCTTGCCATCGTCTTTGACGACCAGGTGATGTCGGCGCCGGTCATCGAGGCGCCGATCACCGGCGGCGAGGGCCAAATTTCGGCCAATTTCTCCGAGGATGGCGTTCGTGATCTTGCGGTGATGCTGCGCGCCGGTGCTTTGCCGGCGACGCTGACCAGCGTCGAGGAGCGTAGCGTCAGCCCCGGCTTCGGCGCCGAATCCATCTTCTCCGGTCTCATTGCCGGGCTCGTGGCCGTGGTGCTGGTCGCAGCGCTGATGATCGCGCTCTATCGCATTCTCGGTGTCATCGCCGTCGTCTCGCTCTTTTTCAATCTGATCCTCATCGTTGCAGCGCTCAGCCTTGCCGGCGCGACGCTGACCTTGCCCGGCATTGCCGGCATCGTCCTGATCGTCGGCATGGCAGTCGATTCGAACGTGCTGATCTACGAGCGCATCCGCGAAGAGGAGAAGACCGCCCATTCCTTCGCCGAGGCCGTCAGCCGCGGGTTTTCTCGCGCATTTGCAACGATCGTCGATGCGAATGTCACGATCTTCATCGCTGCTGTCATCCTCTTCTTCCTCGGCAGCGAATCCATCCGAGGTTTCGCGGTGACGCTGGCGGTCGGCATTCTCAGTACCGTTTTTGTGGCTTTCACCCTCACGCGCTCGATCGTCGCGATCTGGCTGCGGCGGCGCCATCCCCGGCATCTACCGAAGAGCGTTCTGACCCATCTCTTCGAACACGCCAATATCCGCTTCATGGGGATCCGCCGCTATGTCTTCACGACGTCGGCGGTCGTCTCGCTGATTGCCATGGCCGCCTTCGCAACGGTCGGCCTGCATCTCGGCATCGATTTCACCGGCGGCTCGCTCATCGAGGTAACGGCGAAGCAAGGCAATGCCGACATTGCCGATCTCAGGTCGCGCCTCAACGATCTCAATCTCGGCGAGGTGCAGGTGGAACCCACGGGCGGCCCGACGAACGCCCGGATTCGCATCGCGTCCCAGGGCGGCGGCGAGAATGCCGAGCAGTCGGCGGCGACGCTGGTGCGCGGCGAGCTCGAGGCGGACTACGATTTCCGCCGCGTCGAGGTAGTCGGCCCTGCCATTTCAGGCGAATTGACGATGATGGCGACGCTGGGCGTGCTGGCAGCCCTTGCGGCGATCCTGATCTACATCTGGATCCGCTTCGAATGGCAGTTCGCCGTCGGCGCCATCGTCGCGACGCTGCACGACGTCATCATCATGCTCGGCCTCTTCGTGCTGACCGGCATCGAGTTCAACCTGACGAGCATCGCCGCCGTGCTGACCATCGTCGGCTACTCCCTGAACGACACCGTCGTCGTCTATGACCGTATGCGCGAAAATCTGCAGCGTTACAGGAAGATGCCGCTGCCGATCCTAATCGATGCGTCGATCAACCAGACGCTCTCGCGCACCATCCTGACGGCGGCGACGACGCTGCTCGCCTTGCTGGCTCTGTGCCTCTTCGGCGGCGAAGTCATTCGCTCCTTCTCCTTTGCGATGCTCTTCGGCGTCGCCCTCGGCACTTTCTCTTCGATCTATATCGCCGCTCCCGTATTGATCGTCTTCCGGCTGCGGCCGGAAGCTCCCGATGGAGAAGAGAGCAACAAGACGGATGCTGGTGTAAGATCCGGCACGGTGGTTTGAAAACATGGCAAAAGGCATAGAAATCCGCGCGGCGCATTTTCCCGGCCGCGCACCGATCGATACCTACGGCAATGGCGGTTTCCGCTTTGCCGACATGTCGCATCGTGGCTCGATCCTTTGCCTGCCCTCCGGCATTTATGGCTGGGACATGGACATGTCGAAGCCGCTATCGACTGAAAATTTCCGACGTGTGCTTGAAGAGGCTGATGATATCGAGGTTCTGCTGGTCGGCACCGGAACCGAGCTCCGCCGTCTGCCGGAGGAGTTGAAGCAGGCGCTGAAGGCGCGCGGCATCTCCTCCGATCCGATGAGCACGGGTGCTGCGGTCCGCACCTTCAACATCATGCTCTCGGAGCAGCGCGCCGTCGCCGCGGCATTGATTGCGGTCTGACGATGACGGAAACCAATATTGCGACGAACCAGGACATCTGCCTGGCGATGCTGCGCGACAATGATCGCGACCGTTACCTTGCCTGCCTCCTCTCACCGGAGGAAAAGCGCGGCGCGCTTGCAGCCCTCTACGCCTTCAATGCCGAGCTTGCCCGCGTCCGCGATCTCGTGCACGAACCGCTGCCCGGCGAGGTGCGCATGCAATATTGGCGCGATCTGCTGGAAGGCAGCGCGCATGGTTCGACGGCGGCCAATCCCGTCGCCGCGGGCCTTTTGGGCGCGATCGAGACGCATCGCCTGCCGCGCAAGACGCTGATCGACATGATCGAGGCCCGCACCTTCGATCTCTACGACGATCCGATGGAAACGCGTCTTTCGCTTGAAGGCTATGCCGGCGAGACCGCGTCCGCCCTGATCCAGCTCGCAAGCCTCGTGCTGTCGCCTGAGGCGGCGGCCCGATCGGCCGACGCCGCCGGCCATGCCGGTGTCGCCCAGGCGGTCGCCGGCCTGCTGCTGCTGATGCCGCTGCATCGCCGCCGCGGCCAGGTCTATATTCCGCTGCAGATCCTTTCGGCGACAGGCCTCGACCGCGACGCCTTTCTTGCCGGCGAAGACAGGCCGCGGATCTCTGCCGCCATCGAAGCCTTTTCCGGCCTCGGTCGCGAGCATCTGGAGAAGGCAAGGAAGGCGGGGCCGATTGCGCCGGCCGTCTTTCCGGCTTTCCTGCCGGCCACACTTGCCGAACCCGTGCTCCTCACGGCGCAGAAGCGCGGCGCCTTGCTGTTCGATCGGCCGCTGCAGCCGCCGCAATGGCGCCGCCAGCTCCGCATGGCGCTCTCTGCGGCCCGCAGAAAAATCTGACAGCGGTCAAACTCGCGCAAGTCTCGCGCGTTACAAGGCTTAACCGCTACCCTTTATGAACGGAGACTCGCGTGGGCTTTATCGTCTGGTGCGTTCTTTTCGCCATCGTCATTCTATTTGCCTTCGTGGCAACGCGCATGGCTGCGCAGAACAAGGAAGACGGCCTGCACGACACGGGCCTCGCCATCATAGAATTCGGCCGCGCCTTTCCGAACGAGGCGATCCGCCAGCTGCAGGCGACGCAAAACGGCCAGGCGGTCTTCGTGCGCCTGCATGACAACAAGGCAGGCATCATGCGCAACATGTCGCGTCATTTCGCCTGCCATCTGATCGAGCCCGGCCGCGTGCGCGTCGTCAGCTCGCCGACGGGCAGGGGGCTGGTGATCGATTTCCTCGATGCGCCCCACCACAACGGCGATTTCGAATTCGCTTCCGCCAAAGAGGCCTCGGAGGTTGCGCTCTGGCTGCTTGGCAACTACATCGCTGAGCCGGATAAGGACCTGCCATCCGGCAATACTTCCGCAGCCAACAAGCAGTAGAGGCGCCGCTCAGGCACTTTCGGCAAGCGGCGAGGTCTGGCCGAGCCAGGCGGCGCAGTCGGCAAGGGCGCGGCGCGCGATCAGCTGCCGCTTCATGATCGTCTTGTCCTTGCCGCGAAAACGCTTGACGCCCTCGGGCTTGACGATCGAACCGGGCTGAAGCTCCGGAAACAGCCCGAAATTGATGTTCATCGGCTGGAACGAGCGTTTGCCAGGTTCCTCGTCGGTGACGAGGTGCCCGCCGGTGATGTGGCCGAGCAGCGATCCGAGCGCCGTTGTAACAGGCGGCAGCGAGATTGCCTCGCCCTTGCGTTCGGCAGCGGCAAAACGGCCGGCCAGCAGGCCGACGCTGGCGCTTTCGACATAGCCCTCGCAGCCGGTGATCTGGCCGGCAAAACGCAGGCCCGGCCGTGACATCAGCGTCAGCGACGGATCGAGCAGGGTGGGGGAGTTGATGTAGGTATTGCGGTGCAGACCGCCGAGGCGGGCAAATTCCGCATTCTCCAGACCAGGGATCATCCGGAAGATGTCCGCCTGCGCGCCGTATTTCAGCTTAGTCTGGAAGCCGACCATGTTATAGAGCGTGCCGAGCGCATTGTCCTGCCGCAGCTGTACGACGGCATAGGCCTTGACCGTCGGGTTATGCGCGTTCGTCAACCCCATCGGCTTCATCGGGCCGTGGCGCAGCGTCTCGCGGCCGCGTTCGGCCATCACCTCGATCGGCAGGCAGCCGTCGAAATAGGGCGTGCCTTCCCATTCCTTGAAGCCGACCGTGTCGCCCGCGATCAGCGCGTCGACAAAGGCGTTGTACTGCGCCTCGTCCATCGGGCAATTGATGTAATCCTTGCCCGTGCCGCCAGGGCCGACCTTGTCGTAGCGCGACTGATACCAGCAGATATCCATGTCGATGCTCTCGCGGTAGACGATCGGAGCGATGGCATCGAAGAAGGCGAGCGAATCCTCGCCGGTTTCTGCCTGGATGGCGGCTGCGAGCGAGGGCGCCGTCAGCGGGCCGGTGGCGACGATGGCAAGATCCCAATCGCGCGGAGGCAAACCGGTGATTTCCTCGCGCACGACAGTGATGAGGGGATGGTCGTGGATAGCCTTGGTCACCGCGTCGGAGAAGCCGTCGCGATCGACGGCGAGCGCGCCGCCGGCCGGCACCTGATGCCGATCGGCCGCGGCCATGATCAGCGAACCCGCCATGCGCATCTCTGCATGGATGACGCCGACGGCATTGCTGGTCGCGTCGTCTGAGCGGAAGGAATTGGAGCAGACCAGTTCGGCAAGGCCGTCGGTCTTGTGCGCATCCGTGCCGCGCACGCCGCGCATTTCATGCAGGATGACGGGAACGCCGGAACTGGCGATCTGCCAGGCGGCTTCCGAACCGGCAAGCCCGCCGCCGACGACGTGGATGGGCGAATAGGAGGAGATCGTGTTCATTCCGGGCTGATATCATGTCGGCAGATGCGATCCAACACCCCGGAATCAAAAACGGCGCCCTGATGGCGCCGTCTTGGAAGCATCATGCTCGTTATTCCGCTATTAGCGGAACGAGCGGGATGCGATATTGCGGATGTCGTAACGGCTGACGCCGATGTCGGACAGGGTCTGGTTGGAGAGGCTGCCGAGCTCGTTGAGCGTACGGCGGTAGCTGAGCCAGCTTTTTGCAATGCGGATCGGGTTCATTGTCTTCTTCCTCGAACAAATGTCCGCGGGACGGCGGGATCGCCTGTCTCTCTGCGGTTGATGTTTATATAGGCGATCTCAGGCCGATTGTGCAGTGCAAATAAAAGGCGTCTGCCATGCAATTGTGCACGATGATGCTCGTGAATTAAGCGGTGAATATTTTTTGAGCGGGCTAACGATGCCGAAGATCACGCAACCGAAGCGCTAGGAACTTGCGGACAAAAGAAAACGCCCGCTGCGATGCAGCGGGCGTTTCGATAAAGAACAATTCTGCCTGGGAGGAAGCAGGTATCGGCTTGAATTAACGCGAAGAAGCTTCGCGGGCAACGCGATGGATGTCCGACCGGTCGATACCGAGGTCGTGCAATTCGCGGTTGGTCATGCGACCAAGTTCCGTGACGGTCTGACGATACTTGCGCCAGTTATTGAAAGAGCGAGTGATGTTCATGTTAGGCCCCTTTCCGAGGGTTCATCTGCCAGCAGCCACCCATCGGCGCTGACCTCTATTTGATGACTGGAATATATGTTGCGGCGCAAAAGAGGAAAACAGCCAAGTTTTCAGATCACCTATGCGACGTACGCATTGCTTTTCGAGGGTTTGACACGATCTCACCCATTTCTGGTCAACGATTAGGCAGAATGACTCTTTCGAGAAAGCTCTGCTTCGGTGCGCTGAAAGGGATGCCGTTGCCGCAGAACTGGCCGCTCCGGCTCGATACTTTCCGCTTAGGCGGAAGTTGGCGGCCGGCGTTCTTGTCGCCCGCCCCGCACGGTCTGGCGCCATAATCTGACGCTGCGATCTGCCTGGGACGAAGAATCGGGCTTGCTGCTGTTTCAGCTCAGCTTTTCCCAAATAAAACGCCCGCCGGGGGAGGATCCGGCGGGCGCATTAAAGTGACTGGCAACTGGGAGGAGGAGTTGTTGCCAGTCTATCGCAGCGCGCTTGGGAGGAGGAGTGCGCGGCTGCGAATCTCGTCACGGAACAAGAGGTCCGCGGGCATCCGGCAAAACCGGGCCGGGGCGCCATCCCCGTGCTTCGATGACTCTTAAATAGTATGACTAATGAGTCTTTTGCAGTGCAATAAATTCATGAGGGGTATGCGTTGGGCGCATGCCTCTCCGAAGCTGCGCCTATATTAGCAATACTGGCGTTAGCGGCCGGTTAATGTTCACCCCAATTTAGACCAATGAGGATTTTGCATATTTGCCGCAGGGACATTGCGAAGCCTGATGCTGCGTCTATAACGATGGAAGCCACGACGCCCTGGTAAGCGTCGCGGAAATGAGGGGTGAAACATGTATCGCCGCAGACTGCAGCGTGATCTCTCGCTCTGGGTGGGCAAGGGCCTGCTTGGAGAGCAAACGGCAGCCGCACTTCTCGCCGAATATGACAGCCGCCCGGCGAGCTTCAGTCTCGGCCGGGTCCTGATGGCGCTGGCGGCCGTTCTGCTTGCCGCCGCCGTCCTGCTGGTCGTGGCTTCCAACTGGGAGACCATCCCGCGTCTGGTGCGCGTCGGCGGCATCCTTGCGTTGATCTGGGCCGTGCACATCGCCGCCGCCTTGATGCTCGCCCGCGGCGCATCGGCAGCGGCGAGCGGCTTGCTGGTCATCGGCGCGATGAGCTTCGGCGGGGCAATTTCGCTGATTGGGCAGATGTATCACCTTTCCGGCGACCAGCAGACGGTGATGTATTTCTGGTTCGCGATTGCTGCAGTCTCGGCGATCCTGTTTCGTTCGGGCGCGGTGGTCGTCGTTGCAGGCTTCCTCTCCTGGGCGTCCTTCGCCGTTTATCTCGAGGGTAACGACAATCATTGGATCGGGCTCGATCCCTGGATGGCGCCGGTCATGGCGGCGATCGTCATCGGGCTGGTACGTTACACCGGCGCCGAGCGTGCACGCCATCTGGCCTATCTGCTGCTGATCGGCTGGCTCGCCTGGCTCTATACTCTTCACGAGGAAATCACCGTGGCGCTCGCCTTCGCGATCGGCGGCATGGTGGGCGTCGTTCTGACGGCGGCGCCGATGACGCAGATCGCCTATCTCGTCAGAAGCGCCGGTGCGGCCCCGGCTTTCTACAGCTTCCTCGTCGCCGCGATCGGCTTTCTGTTGCTGCATATCGAAATCGAGAGCGGCTGGCGTCTGGCGGTGCTCGGTGTGGTGACGCTCGCCGCTTCCGTCCTGGCGATCGTCCTGCATGGCAGAGACAACGGCGCCGTCCGCTATCTCGCCTATGTGACCTTTGCAGCCGAGATGCTCTATCTCGCCTCCGTCACCATCGGCTCGATCCTCGGCACGTCGAGCCTCTTCCTCTTCTCCGGCCTGGTGGTGGCGCTGGTCGCCTGGCTCGTCATCCGCCTCGAACGGCGCTTTTCCGCTCATGCACGGGAGGAGCGCGCATGAACGCGTTCATGGCAAGGCTGCAGTCGGGTAGGGGCTATCTGATTTCGGCAATCGTGATCGCCGGTCTGCAGACGCTGATCCTCGGCACGATCATTCAGAGCCGGGCTTCGATCCTCCGCGACGGCGCCGAGGTGCTCTTGAAGACGGCTCCCGTCGATCCGCGCGATTTCCTGCGCGGCGATTATGTCGTCTTGAACTACGACATTTCCTCCGTGCCGGTGCAGACCATTGCCGGCGGCATTCCTGCCGAGCCCGGGGAGCGCACCTTGTGGGTGCGGCTGAAGAAGCGGCCGGACGGCTTCTGGACAATCGTCGAATCGTCCTTCCAGGCGCTGCCGCCGCAGCCGGAGACCGTGATCCTGCGCAGCCAGCCTTTCTATAGCAGCGGACCGAGCGCCGTTGAAAACATCCGCGTCGAATACGGCATCGAGCGCTACTACGTTCCGGAAGGCGAGGGCAAGCCTATCGAAGAGGCGCGCAATGACGGCAGTGTCGCCATATCGGTGCGCGTCTCGCCATCGGGAAGCGCGCAGATCCGCAGCCTGCTCATCGATGGCAAGCCTGTTTACGAAGAGCCGCTTTATTGATCCCGGAAGGCTGCAGATCCGCTGTCATTTGCCGTTCATTTTTCCTTTGCCTCGACCAAATCGGGTGATATAGAGACGCCGCGCTCCGGAAGGCCTCATGCGCAGGCATAGGCATGCGGTTCTGTGAACGCGGGTATGGTGAAATTGGTAGACACGCCAGATTTAGGTTCTGGTGCCGCAAGGCGTGGGAGTTCAAGTCTCTCTACCCGCACCAGGCTGTATGCAGGGGGAGACTAAGAATTTAGTTCCCTGATACCCGGAAGCGAGTGCCGTTCCCCCTTGGGTGGAATGATGCAGGAATTGGGAAAAGCCACGCGCGGCACGCTGCCGGCGTCGTGCTCATAGAAACGAACGGCGTCTGGGCACGGCCGCCACGACATGAAGGTAGGAAGACATGCAGGTTATCGAAACGCTCGCTCAAGGGCTGAAGCGCGAAATCAAGGTCGTTATCCCGGCCAAGGACATGGAAGACAAGATGAATGAGCGTCTTGCCGATGTGAAGGACAAGATCCGCATCAACGGCTTCCGTCCGGGCAAGGTCCCCGCTGCTCACCTGAAGAAGGTCTATGGCAAGTCGATCATGGCCGAGCTCGTCAACGAGATCGTCCGCGAACAGCCGGCCGCCATCCTGTCCAGCCGCGGCGAAAAGTCGGCCACCCAGCCGGAAATCGCCATGACCGAGGACAAGGACGAAGCCGACAAGATCCTCGCCGCCGAGCAGGATTTCGAATTCACGCTCTCCTACGAAGTGCTGCCGCCGATCGAACTGAAGTCCGTCAAGGGCGTCAAGGTCACGCGCGAAGTCATCGACATCTCGGATGACGAAGTCAACGAGCAGGTCCTCAAGGTCGCCGAAAGCGCCCGCTCTTACGAAAGCAAGACCGGCAAGGCTGCCAATGGCGACCGCATCACCATGGATTACGTCGGCAAGGTCGACGGCGAAGCCTTCGAAGGCGGCACCGATCAGGGCGCCGAGCTGGTGATCGGTTCCGGCCGCTTCATCCCGGGCTTCGAAGACCAGCTCGTCGGCGTCAAGGCCGGCGAAGAGAAGACCATCACCGTAACCTTCCCGGCTGATTATCCGGCCAAGAACCTCGCCGGCAAGGAAGCGACCTTCGACATCACGGTCAAGGACGTCGCAGCGCCTGGCAAGGTTGAGATCAACGACGAACTCGCTTCCAAGCTCGGCATCGAATCCGCCGATCGCCTGAAGGAGATCGTCCGCGGCCAGATCGAATCGCAGTACGGCTCGCTGACCCGCCAGAAGCTCAAGCGTCAGATCCTCGACCAGCTCGACGAAATGTACAAGTTCGAGACCCCGGCTTCGCTCGTCGACGCCGAGTACAACGGCATCTGGAGCCAGGTGAACAACGACCTCGCTCAATCAGGCAAGACCTTCGAAGACGAAGACACGACCGAAGAGAAGGCACGCGAGGAATACAAGACGCTCGCCGAGCGTCGCGTTCGCCTCGGCCTCGTTCTCTCCGAAATCGGCGAAAAGGCCGGCGTCGAAGTGACCGAAGACGAGATGCAGCGCGCCATCTACGATCAGCTGCGCCAGTATCCGGGCCAGGAAAAGCAGATCCTCGAATTCTTCCGCAGCCAGCCGGGCGCCGCCGCTTCGATCCGCGCGCCGATCTTCGAAGAGAAGGTCATCGACCATCTGCTGACCGAGATCGACGTCACCGACAAGAAGGTGACGAAGGAAGAGCTGCTCGCCGATGAAGAAGGCGAAGCCAAGGCCGAGACCAAGAAGGCCGCTCCGAAGAAGAAGGCTGCCGCCAAGACCGAAGCTGTCGACGCTGGCGAAGGCGAGGAAGCCGCCGCCCCGAAGAAGAAGGCTGCTCCCAAGAAGAAGGCAGCCGACGAAAGCGCCGAATAATCTCTTCCCGGTTCTGAAGTTTGAAAGGCCCCGCCATCGCGCGGGGCCTTTTCTTTTTCGGGTCATCTCGACGGTTCATAGTGTTGTCTTCATCAGCGGCAACAAATAGTTGCAATAGACTATCATTCGATGCAGATTTTGCTGGTGGCCGGAGGGACCAGAAAATGACTGCAAAGCACGACATGAAAAAGCTGGTGGAAGAAATCTATGCTGTGCGTGATCGGGGCGATGTCGAGGGCACGCTGGCGTTGATCGGCAAGGATTGCACCTTCCGAATGGCCGGCAATACGCGGCTGGCGCCTCTTTCGACGGAAGCAGGCGGACAGGCCTTTCGGCAAGTGATAGAGCAGCTCATCACTGTGTGGGATCTATCCAAAATCAAGACCGTCGGCATCTATGTGGACGAGGACGAGCATATGGTCTTCGCTCATCGCGAAGGTGAAGTCAGGCACATCCCTTCGGGCGTATGCTTCCATACGGAGTTCGTCGACAAAATCCATTTCAAGGATGGAAAACCGGTCAAGATCGTCGAATTCGTCGACACGCTGCAAGTGGCTGAGACGACCCGGATAATCCAGGTCGCTTAAACCACCTTCAAAGTCGGAGCCGCCAGAGCCGAGGCGCTTTAGTGGGAACAGCGGCTCAATGCCGTGTCAGCGCCGCGACTTTCCTGACATGGCTCACGGCCGCGGTTCCACCTGAGGTCTTGGTGAAGAGGCTGAGCGTTTCTTCCTCGTCGTCCGCAACGGGTGTCAGAGCCTGATCCATATAGGTCTTCGACTTGGCATCCCGAGAAATCCGGACGGCCGAAATCGTCAGGCCGATGATCGTGGCGGCGAGCGAAGCATGTTTTCTGAATGTTTCCCAGGCAAAGCGCGGCCAGAACACCAGCGGATGTTCGCGCGGCAGTTCCGGGCGTCGCTCGGCCGGCGTCTTTAGGCGCAGGAGGCCGCTCTGCAGCGGATGCACGTTTTCCAGCGGCACGGTGGTGGCGAAGGAGACGAGAACCTTGACGAGCCTTGCCAGCGGCACCCCGGTCGCGACGGCCCGGCGCAGCAGCGTCTTCATATGGTCAGGCGAATAATAGAGCGACCAGGCCTCGTGGTAGATGTCTTCCCACTCCTGCTTGCTCATCTTGGGATGCGCGGTGCAGACGTGCTCGACGTCATAGATATTGAGATCGGCATCCATCTCGACGCCCTTCTTCCAGAGAACCTGATGGTCCTCGGAGCCTGGCAGCGGCGTCAGGATGAAGAATTCGATCACGTCGAGCGGCAACTCTTCCTGGATAATCGCGATGTCGCGGCGGATCGATTCCGGTGTGTCGGCGGGGAAGCCCAGGATATAGCCGGCCAGTGTCATGATGCCCTGCGCCTTCCAGGCGAGCAGCATCTTGCGGTATTCGGTGATCTTGTTCTGGTTCTTCTTGGCGGCCGTCAGATTGTCGGGATTGACGTTTTCGAGGCCGATGAAGACGCGGGTGACGCCGGCCCGCTTGGATTTCTCAATGAAATTGGGGATCTTGTGGCAGAGCGTATCGACCTGGATCATCAGGCCGAGCGGAATGCCGTCGCGCTCCTTGAGCTCGATCAGCCGGTCGAAGATCGCTTCCCAATCCTTGTTGCGGGCGAAATTGTCGTCGGTGATGAAGAATTTATGGATGCCCTGCGCCCAGTTCATCCGCACCAGCTTTTCGACGTCGTCGGCCGAACGGAATCGCGACTTGCGTCCCTGCACGTTGATGATGGTGCAGAACGAACACTGGTACGGACAGCCGCGCCCGGCATCGAAGCTGGTGCTGAGGCCGAGCGTGCGTTGGATATTGTCCTTGGGCAGGAAGGGAACCGGCGTGCCGCCGATGCCGGGAAGGTCGTTCATGAAATTATAGAGCGGCTTCAGCTCGCCGCTAGCGGCGTCACGCAGCACCATCTCCAGCCGCCCCTCGGCCTCGCCGGCGAACATCGAGACGCCCATCTCGCGGCAGGCGTCGAGCCCGACCGCCTCGCCGTCGAGCATCGACAGGCAGCCGGAAACATGGAATCCCCCCATCGAGACCGGCAGGCCGGCATTGCGGAAGGGCCGGGCGATATCGAGCGCGCGCGGATATTGGTTCGACTGGACGCCGACCAGCGCCACCATGCCGAAATTGCCGTGACGTTTGAACTGGGCGAGCAACCGGGCGAAATCGATCCTCGTGTTGGTCTCGTCGATCACGGTGATGTCGATGTCGGTATCGGGACCGAGCACTTTGCGCTCAGCGCATTCGGCGGCGATGCCGTAGAGAGCCGCGAGCGAATTGGACGGGATCATCGCCCGCCACCAGCGGATGACGTAACCGTCATCGTCGTAGTGAGACGGCTTGATCAGGATGAGCTGAAAACGTCGGCGTGCTGACTCCAGGACCTGGGACAAGAGTATCTATCTTTCTCTAAAAGCCGCTGCCCGGAGACAACACGGATCTGAAGGCGAAAATCAGGCACGGCGTATCGATGTCGTTTGGAGATATAAAGGCGAAGGCATAAGCGTCGCCGCATGCAACCAGTTTCGTGCGGCGCACAATTCTTAATATACTACATAATATCGAGCAGCAATGCGCGGTGGTCGGAGACCTCGGGCGCTTCGACCACCTCGAACCTGGCAACCTTCACCTCCGGCGTGACCAGCATATAGTCGGCAAAGCGACCTGCTTTTGCGTAGTAAGAGGTCCGCGTGTCGACAAGGCCGTTTCCGGTGACAAGATCGGAAAGCCCGAGCCTGCCGAGGGCAGCAAAGGTCGCGCTCTCAGGCAGCACGTTGAAATCCCCGCAGACCACAAGTCCCTCGCTGCCCGGCCAGACCCGTTCGATGAGGCTGACCAGTGCTTCAGCTTGTTCTTGGCGCGCCGCCGTATCGGTCGACCCGGCGAGGTCGCAAGATTGCACTCGAGGCGAGCGAAGATTGCGCAAGGCTGGAGTTGACAGCAGTCGGTGGTGCGCGATTGTATGCAATCTGCGCCCATTCGCTGCACAATGCCGTTGGGGATACCAAGAAGATAAAGCACATGACGATCTCCAGCGGTAACACTGATCGATCGACCCGGCTTTGCCGCGACGTGCTCTGCCTCGATGACTTTGAAATGAAGGCGCGGCGGCATCTTCCCAAGCCTCTGTTCGGTTATATCGCCGGTGCGACCGAAACCAATGCGTCGCTGCGGCACAACGCAGCGGCTTTCCAGGCCTATGCCTTCCGGCCTCGCGTCCTTCGGGACGTCTCGACGCGCAGCACAGAGACGAGCCTCTTCGGCAAAACTTATGCCGTACCGTTCGGCATCGCGCCGATGGGGATCAGTGCTCTGATGGCCTATCGAGGTGACATCGTGCTCGCGCAAGGAGCAGACCGATCGGGAATCCCGATGATCATCAGCGGTTCGTCACTCATCCCCCTGGAAGAGATAGCTGCGGCTTCGCCCGAAGCATGGTTTCAGGCGTATCTCCCCGGCGAACCCGACCGTATCGACGCTCTCATCGATCGCGTTGCCGCGGCCGGCATCCGCACGCTCCTGCTGACCGTCGACGTGGCCACCCTGCCAAATCGCGAAAACAATGTAAGGGCCGGGTTTTCGACGCCTTTGCGTCCTGGTGTGCGCTTGGCATGGCAGGGCATCTCGCACCCCCGCTGGACCGCCGGCACATTCCTGCGCACGATCGCCCGGCACGGCATTCCGCATTTTGAAAATTCCTATGCCACAAGGGGCGCGCCGATCATCTCCCAGAGTGTGACGCGTGATTTCGGCAAGCGTGATCATCTCAACTGGGATCATTTGGAGCGAATACGCAAAAGGTGGTCCGGCAAGCTCGTGGTCAAGGGGATCATGCATCCTGAAGATGCGGCACGGGCTGCCGATACCGGGGCGGATGGAGTGATCGTCTCCAATCATGGCGGCCGCCAGCTCGACGGCACCGCATCTCCCCTTCAGGCGCTTCCGGAGATTGCGGCACGTGTTGGAGACGGCATTGCCGTCATGGTCGATGGCGGCATCAGGCGTGGAACTGATATCATGAAGGCGCTGGCGCTAGGGGCCTGCTTCGTGTTCGTGGGCCGGCCGTTTCTTTATGCTGCAGCCGTCGCGGGGCTACCGGGCGTGCTCAAGGCGGCGGACATCCTGAAGACGGAACTGCATAGCAATATGGCGCTGCTCGGCGTTACCAGGGTAAGCGATATTTCCGCGGACTACATCACCCGCGCATGAACAGTCGTCGCGCACGGACATCGATATGACGAAGGTGATCATCGACGCGACGAAGGCGCTTGATATCATCGTCCGTGACGAAATCATCATCGGCAAGGACGGCCATGTCAGCCAAGGCCCAAGCTGATCAGAAAAGCACAGGTCCGGCTGAATCGGCAGCTGTAAAACAATCTGTAACATTGACCGGCTACCGATAGAGGAGCGACATTTTTGTCGCAAAATGATTCCATTTCCAATCCGAGGCTAGAGAATGTTTCAGTACGATCTCGTTGTGGTGGGTAGCGGTCCCGCAGGGCGCCGCGGCGCGATCCAGGCTGCGAAACTCGGCAAAAAGGTGCTCGTCATCGAGCAGGGCAAACGCGTCGGCGGCGTGTCCGTTCATACCGGCACGATCCCCTCGAAAACGCTGCGCGAGACGGCGCTCAATCTTTCCGGCTGGCGCGAACGCGGCTTCTATGGCCGGTCCTATCGCGTCAAGCAGGAGATCAGCGCCGAGGATCTGCGCCGCCGTCTGCTCATTACGCTCAACCATGAGGTGGAAGTGCTCGAGCATCAGTTCGCCCGCAATCGTGTGCACCATATGCGCGGTAAGGCGAGCTTCGTCGATGCGTCGACGCTCCAGGTCGTCAAGGATGACGGCGAAATTACCCAGGTCAGCGGCGCCAGCATTCTGCTCGCCGTCGGCACCAAGCCTTTCCGCCCCGATTACATGCCTTTCGACGGCAAGACCGTTCTCGACAGCGACGAGCTGCTCGATATCGAAGAACTGCCGCGCACGATGATTGTCATCGGCGCCGGCGTTATCGGCATCGAATATGCGACGATCTTTTCGGCGCTGGATACTGCCGTGACCGTCATCGATCCGAAGTCGACCATGCTCGACTTCATCGACAAGGAAATTATCGAGGATTTCACCTACCAGCTGCGCGACCGCAATATGAAGCTGCTGCTCGGCACGAAGGCCGATAAGGTCGAGCGGCTGGACACCGGCAAGGTGCAGCTGACACTCGACAACGGCCGCCACCTCGTGACCGACATGGTGCTTTTTGCCGCCGGTCGCATGGGCGCGACCGATACGCTCAACCTTGAGGCCATTGGCCTCGAGGCAGACAACCGCGGTCGCCTCAAGGTCAATCCGGAGACCTTCCAGACCTCCGTGCCGAATGTCTACGCCGCCGGCGATGTCGTCGGCTTTCCGAGCCTCGCCTCGACCTCGATGGAACAGGGCCGCATCGCCGCCCGCGTCGCGATCGGCGCGGTCGCCAAGGAGCCGCAGAAATATTTCCCTTACGGCATCTATGCCGTGCCGGAGATTTCGACATGCGGCCTGACCGAAGAGGAGATGAAGGAGCGCGGCATTCCCTATGAATGCGGCATCGCCCGCTTCCGCGAGACCTCGCGCGGCCACATCATGGGCCTCGACACCGGGCTTCTGAAGCTGATCTTCTCCCTGAAGACGCGCCGCCTGCTCGGCGTGCATATCGTCGGCGAAGGCGCCACCGAACTGGTGCATATCGGCCAGGCGGTGCTCAATCTCAAAGGCACGGTCGAATATTTCGTCGAAAACACCTTCAACTATCCGACGCTGGCCGAAGCCTACAAGATCGCCGGCCTCGATGCCTGGAACCGGATGGGCGACATCAAGTCGGAACTCTAAAGCATGTCGCGCAAAAGTGTGCAGCGGTTTTGCGGCAAAGACATGCGAGAAAGCAAACCCTAAAGCGCAAGGAGCGAATCTGAAAGATCGCGACGCGCTTTAGGGCTGACCGCAGCGTCGGCGTTTAAATCCGGCCGCCAAAACGGAGCCGAAGGACAGTGCGGATCATTTCGCTGAACACATGGGGCGGCAGGCTGCACGAGGCCCTGATCGCCTATGTCAGGCAGGCCGATCCCGACATGCTATGCGTGCAGGAGGTGCTGCGGGCGCCGGGTGCGGCCCCCGGGATGGGCGATCTATCGTGATGCGGGGATGGAACTGCCGCAGCGCGCCAATCTCTTCGAAGAAATCAGCACGGTCCTGCCCGGCCATGACGGTTTCTTCTGCCCGACATCGAGAGGCGAACTTTTCGACGGCGACACAACAATCTCTGCCGAATTCGGATTGGCGACCTTCGTGCGCAAATCATATTCCGTCATCGCCCAGGGTCTGGATTTCGTGCATGGCCATTATTCCCGCGATGGCTGGGGACAACACCCGCGGCCGCGGAATGCCCATTGCATCCGCCTCTTCAGCCACCGGCATGCTTCCAGCGTGACGATCGCCCATATGCATGGCATGCGGGACCCCGCGGGCAAGGGCGATAGGCGGCTGGAACGTGGCATGTCGGCGTTCAGCCCCTGTGGTCCTTCAGATCAGCTTCAGCCCCTTCAGGCTGACATGGCCGTCCTTGCCGATGATGACGTGGTCGTGGACGGTGATGTCAAGCGCTTTTGCTGCCTCGATGATCACCTTGGTCATGTCGATATCGGCGCGTGACGGCGTCGGATCGCCGGACGGGTGGTTGTGCACGAGGATCATCGCCGTTGCCGAAAGCTCGAGCGCGCGTTTGACCACCTCGCGCGGATAGACCGGCGTATGATCGACGGTGCCGCGGCCCTGCACTTCGTCGGCGATCAGCACGTTGCGCTTGTCGAGGAAGAGAATGCGGAACTGTTCGCGCGTCTCATGCGCCATGGCCGCATGGCAATATTGGATGACCGAGGACCAGGAGGACAGGACCTGCTTGTTCCTGAGTTCGCTCTTCAGGGTTCGCTGGGCGACGGTAGAGATCAGCTTCAGGTCGAGCGCCACGGCCTCGCCGACGCCCTTGACCTCCGTCAGCAGCGACGCGGGCGCGCCGAAGACGCCGGCGAGCGAGCCGAAGCGTTCGATCAGCGCCTTGGCGATCGGCTTGGTGTCGCGCCGCGGGATCAGGCGGAAGAGCAAGAGCTCGAGGATTTCGTAGTCGGCAAGAGCGGTCTCGCCTTGTTCGCGGAAGCGGTCGCGCAACCGCTCGCGATGGCCGTGATAATGCTCCTGGACCGCAAGCGAAGCGGGCAGGGCGGCCTTCGCATTCCCGGCAGGTGGTTTTCCCGGCCGGCCGAAGAACGAGCGTTCATCGGCGGCAACGGGCTCCTCGAAAGGCAGTTCGTCGGAAGAGGGAACGGGCCCTTTCGCCATCGGATCACCCGCTGAGCGATGGCAGGCCGGGGCGGTCGAGGCCATTGGGCGACAGCGTGAAGATCTCGCAGCCGTTGGCGGTGACGCCGACGGTATGTTCGTACTGCGCCGAAAGCGAGCGGTCGCGGGTCACCGCCGTCCAGCCGTCGGCGAGCACCTTCACATGCGGCCGGCCGAGATTGATCATCGGCTCGATGGTGAAGATCATGCCTTCGCGCAACTCCGGCCCCTCGTTGGCGCGGCCGTAATGCAGGATATTCGGCGAATCGTGGAACAGCCGGCCGACGCCGTGGCCGCAGAAATCACGGACCACCGAGCAGCGCTCGGCCTCGGCATAGGCCTGGATCGCCTCGCCGATCGCGCCGGTGCGGGCGCCGGGCCGGACGGCGGCGATGCCGCGCATCAGCGATTCGTAGGTCACCTCGAGCAGCCGCTCGGCCGCGCGTTTGATCGTGCCGACGGGATACATCCGGCTGGAATCGCCGTGCCAGCCGTCGAGCACGAAGGTGACGTCGATATTGACGATATCGCCTTCGCGTAGCGGCTTGTCGTTCGGAATGCCGTGGCAGACGACGTGGTTGATCGAGGTGCAGGTCGATTTGGTGTAGCCGCGATAGTTCAGCGTCGCCGGATAGGCACCGTGATCCATGCCGAAATCGAAGACGAATCGGTCGATGTCATCGGTCACCAGTCCCGGCTTGACGATATCGGCGAGCGCGTCGAGGCAGCGCGCGGTCAGCTGGCACGCCCTGCGCATGCCTTCGAATGCTTCCGAGTCGTAAAGCCGGATGGCGCCCGTATTCTTCGGGGGCGCGGAAGAGGCTTCGATATAGTTCACCATTGCAGGGCCTTAGCAAAGAATATTAGATTTGTTCATAATGCAGCTATGCCGGGTTCGTCCATCGCGATCAACCGCGGGGGCGATAATTCTGAACCGATCCGATCCGCCGAGCGCGCGGCTTTCCGCATCCCTTCGGGATCAAATCGCCGGTCCGGCCGGAATATCCACAATCTTCCCAAGGAGATAGGATTGATCGGATGAAATCCCCCAGCTACTCACCGATTGGTGACAGCGGGGAAGGGTCGGTCATGCTGAATGAAGTCGTAGAAATTGAAACTTTGCCTCAAACGGTGGAGCCGGAACGGCGCGTGCGCGACCGCGGCGCCACCGAGCGCGCCATCCTTGCCGCAGCCAAGAGCCTGCTGGCCGCGGAAGGCTTCCAGAATTTCGGCATCAATGCCGTCGCCCGCCGCGCCGGCTGCGACAAGCAGCTGATCTATCGCTATTATGGCGGCCTCGACGGGCTGGTCGAGGCGATCGGCGCCGATCTCGGCAACTGGGTGAGGGATCGCATCCCCGAAGATGCCGGCGGCATGTTCCTGCTGACCTATGGCGACCTGATGGAGCGGCTGGCGCTTCTGCTGCTCGATGCTTTGCGGAGCGATCCGCTGATGCGTCGCATCCTCGCCTGGGAAATATCGGAAAACACCGAGCAGGTGAGGCGGCTTTCCGAAGCGCGCTCGAAGGCGCTCGCTCTCTGGCTGGAGCGCATGCGCGGCTCGCTGGCACCGCCGAAGGGCGTGGACATAGGCGCCCTCAACGCCGTCATCATTGCCGCGATCCAGCATCTTGTGCTTGCCGGCGCTGCAGGCGGGCAGTGCGCAGGTCTGGCGCTGAAGACGCCCAAGGACTGGGAGAAGGCGGCCACCGCGCTGAAGCGGATCGTGCGCGGCGTCTACGGCTGATCGCTCTTCATCCACAGGGGCCGGCTGCCGCGTTAACCTTAATGAATGGTTTACGTTGCGTGGGGGTGGTTAACCCGACAGTGTGGCGGTCAGCAGAGATGATACGAGTAGAGTGTCGAGTTGACGTCCATGGGAGCCAAAATCGCTAAAGCCTTGTTGCTCGGGACCGCGGTGATGTTCTTCGCGGTCCTGGCGCTGGATATTGCGATTCCCGCGCTGGTGCTGTGCACCATGGCATTGTCGATCTGGCTGGTCTCTCTCGATCTGCCCGTCACGCGCAAGCATGGAGGAGAGGCCGCATGAAGTGGTTTCTGATCTTCTGGGCCGGCCCCATCGTCTTTCTGGGCGGATGGTACTGGCTTTCCTATTACGACATGAATTTCGGCATCTTCATGCTGACACGGCAGGTCCATGACCTGACCTTCCAGCTCTATGGCGAAGCGCTGGGTGTTCCGCCCGAGACCATTCCGCCGCTCGTTGCCCGCGCGATCGCCGTCGACAGCCTCGTCGTCTTCGCCATTCTCGCTTTCAGAAAACGCAAGTCGATCATCGCCTGGTGGAGAGCGCGTCAGGCGCTGAATTCGTCTCCAGCGGACCTTGCCAGCAAGGAAAGCCTGTCGAGGGCGCCCTGAAGAATGAAGCTTGCCGCGGCCGAATCGATCCGTTCGGCCCGCTTGGCGCGCGAGACGTCCATTTCGAGCAGCGCCCGTTCCGCCGCCACCGTCGAAAGCCGCTCGTCCCAGTACACGAAGGGCAGCGCCGTCTTCTGCTCCATATTGCGCACGAAGGCGCGTGTTGCCTGCACACGCGGCCCCGCCGAGCCGTCCATGTTCATCGGCAGGCCGATGACGAAGCCTGCGATCTTTTCGGCTGAGGCAAAGTCCAGCAGCGCCTCGGCGTCGATGGTGAATTTGACCCGGCGGATTACCGGGCGCGGCGTGGCGAAGCGCCGCCCGAGATCGGACATCGAAAGCCCGATCGTCTTGGTGCCGAGATCGAGGCCCGCGATCGCCTGTCCAGGGGAAAGCGCCTCGCCCATTTCCTCGATCGTCAGCACCGTCATCGCCGTCTCGTCCCGTCAAAAGAAATTGAAGCCGCCGCCGCTTTCCTTTGCAGGCGCATGAGATATGTCCTTACCATCGAAATCAGATTTTGCATCACGTTAGGAGAGATTTCATGAAGATCACCTGGCTCGGCCATTCTGCCTTCCGTATCGAGACCGGCAACGCGAAGATCCTGCTCGATCCGTTCCTCACCCACAACGCTTCCTTTTCCGGCCAGGATATCAAGGATGTTTCGTCAGGCATCACCCACATTCTGCTGACGCATGGCCATGGCGACCATGTCGGCGATACCGTAGCGCTCGCCAGGGAAACCGGCGCCGTCGTTCTCGCCAATGCCGATCTCGCCGCATGGCTGGGGTCCAAGGGCGTCGACAGGATCGAGATGGGCAATACCGGCGGCACGATCACGCTCGGCGGTTTCTCCGCAACCTTCACCAATGCGCTGCATTCCTCCGCCCAGATCACCGAGGACGGCGTCTCGCATGCGCTCGGCAACGCCAACGGCCTGATGCTGCATTTCGACGACGAGGCATCGATCTTCGCCATGGGCGATACCGATATTTTCTCCGACATGGCGCTGATCAACGAACTGCATCAGCCCGATATCGGCTTCGTGCCGATCGGCGACCGTTTCACCATGGGCGGCGCGGTGGCCGCACTCGCCTGCCAGCGCTATTTCAGCTTCAAGATGGCGATCCCCTGCCACTTCGGCACCTTCCCGATCATCGACCAGACGGCCGATAAATTCGTTGCCGGCATGGAGGGAGCGAAGACCGAAGCGAAGGCGATGAAGCCTGCCGAGAGCCTGTCGATCTGACGAAACCCCGTTGCACAGCGCGGACATGGCCTTTATAGCGGGTAGGAAAAATCCCATCCGGAGAATGCCATGTCCGTCGATCTCGCCACCGTCAAGCGCGTTGCTCGCCTTGCCCGTATTGCCGTCTCCGAGGATGAGGCAAACCGCATGGTTGGCGAATTGAACGGCATCCTCGGCTTCGTCGAGCAGCTCTCCGAAGTCAATGTCGATGGCGTCGAGGCGATGACCTCGGTGACGCCGATGGCGATGAAGAAGCGTACCGACGAGGTGACCGACGGCAACAAACCGGCCGATGTCGTCGCCAATGCGCCGGTCACCGATCACAATTTTTTCCTGGTGCCGAAAGTCGTCGAATAGGGCTCGAAGCCTGTTTTCGACCCTGTTGCCCATTCAAAGATCTGAAGCGAAAACACGATGAGCGAACTCACCAGCCTGACCATTGCCGAAGCCCGCCAGAAGCTGCGCGCCAAGGAAATCAGCGCAGTCGAACTCACCGAAGCCTATATCTCGGCGATCGATGCGGCCAATGGCCGGCTCAATGCCTATGTGAAAACGACGCCGGATCTCGCCCGCGTCATGGCTCGCAAATCCGATGAGCGCATCGCTGCCGGCAAGGCGGGAGAGCTTGAAGGCATTCCGCTCGGCATCAAGGATCTCTTCGCCACCGTCGGCGTGCACACCCAGGCTTGCAGCCATATTCTCGATGGGTTCGAGCCGCGTTATGAATCGACGGTGACGCAAAACCTCTGGGACGACGGCGCCGTCATGCTCGGCAAGCTGAACATGGACGAATTCGCCATGGGCTCGTCCAACGAGACCTCCTATTACGGCCCGGTGATCAATCCCTGGCGGGCCGGCGGGTCCAACCAGCAGCTCGTTCCGGGCGGCTCCTCCGGCGGCTCGGCCGCAGCCGTCGCCGCGCATCTTTGCGCCGGCGCCACCGCGACCGATACGGGCGGCTCGATCCGCCAGCCGGCGGCCTTCACCGGCACCGTCGGCATCAAGCCCACCTATGGCCGCTGCTCGCGCTGGGGCACCGTCGCCTTCGCATCCTCGCTCGACCAGGCCGGCCCGATCGCCCGCGACGTGCGCGATGCGGCAATCCTTCTGAAGTCGATGGCAAGCGTCGACGCCAAGGACACGACGTCGGTCGATCTGCCCGTGCCTGATTACGAAGCGGCCCTCGGCCAGTCGCTGAAGGGCATGAAGATCGGCATTCCGAACGAATACCGCGTCGATGGCATGCCCGAGGAGATCGAGACCCTCTGGCGCCAGGGCATTGCCTGGCTGAAGGATGCCGGCGCCGAGATCGTCGATATCTCGCTGCCGCACACGAAATATGCTCTTCCGGCCTATTACATCGTCGCTCCCGCCGAGGCGTCCTCGAACCTCGCGCGCTACGACGGCGTGCGCTACGGTCTGCGCGTCGACGGCAAGGATATTGTCGACATGTACGAGAAGACGCGCGCTGCCGGCTTCGGCCAGGAGGTCAAACGCCGCATCATGATCGGCACCTATGTGCTGTCGGCCGGTTATTACGATGCCTATTACATCCGCGCCCAGAAGGTCCGCACGCTGATCAAGCGTGATTTCGAGCTCGCCTTCGATGCCGGTGTCGATGCCATCCTGACGCCGGCCACACCATCCTCGGCCTTCGGCATCGCCGATGAGAACCTCGCCGCCGATCCGGTGAAGATGTATCTGAACGACATCTTCACGGTGACGGTCAACATGGCCGGCCTGCCGGGCATCGCCGTGCCCGCCGGCCTCGACCAGAAGGGCCTGCCGCTCGGCCTGCAGCTGATCGGCAAGGCCTTTGACGAGGAAACCCTCTTCAAGACCGCCCACGTCATCGAACAGGCCGCCGGCAAATTCACGCCGGCCAAGTGGTGGTAACGGGCCTCACGATCCGCACGATAACGCCTGCCGACCATAAAACGGTCGGCGCCGTCGGCTTCGCCGCTTGGGCCGCAGGCGAGGCTTTTGAGGATTGCTATCGCGATCCCGATGTCATGGCCAAGGTACGGCAAGAGTTCGTCGTCTTTCCCCATGAGACGAAGGGTGAGATCTTCGTTGCCGAACTAGCGGACGATATCGTCGGCTGGGGTGCGCGGGAAGATGAACGGAACTATGTGTCCGATCTCTGGGTACATCCGGATTATCAGGGTAGGGGTGTCGGCCGGGCTCTGCTGTTGCATTTATGTGAGTTGATGGCGAACGAAGGGCTGGCGACGGTCCGTCTCGACACACACGCCAGGAATGCGCTCGCGATCCGTCTTTACGAACGTTGCGGCTTCACCATCATCCGGCATGATGTCGAATTTTCCAAGAGCATGGGCGTCGCCCTCGAAAGGTGCATATGGAGAAGCGGTTGAACTGCTAAAGAGTTGCATTTTTGCAACTCGTCTCTGGTCGCAACTTGACGTTTTAATTTTTTGATTGCCACGGCGCCAGGAAATGTCCTAGACGCGCGGTCCCGGTCGTCAGTCGGTGTGGACATCAACGGATGGAGTTCAGAACCTCCTCCCGTGCAGTCGGCTTTGTCGTTCTGCATACGGATGCCGCATTGGAGGTCGGAAGCAGATATAGCTCAGAGGAAGAGCGCCGGATTTAGCCTCCGGAGGTCGTGGGTTCGATTCTCACTATTTGCGACATTGGATTGCTCAGTGGGTAGAGCGTCAGATTACGGATCTGAAGGTCGAAGGTTCGAATCCTTCTCCAAACACTGGTCTGCAACCAGCGATATTGAAATTGACGGCTCAGGGACCGGAATGTCGAGGAGCGGAAAGAGACCGAAAGGTCTTGGCCCGTTCCGAAACCAGGGGCGCAAGCCAGAACGACAGTAACGACCAAGCCGCATGCCGGTCTCCCGAGGAGCGCGCTCCTAGGTCCGCCCACGTGCCGCAAGGTCCTCTTCTGCCGTTCCGCGACCGCAGCCTGCCACCGGTCCCCGGATCAATGCCGGGTGTGAATGCCAAGACTGAACGAGTGAAACACGAACCAAAGGAACAATCGGTCGATGACTTAGCGAACCGAAGGAGTGACGAACATGACAAAACTTCTCGAAATGATTTTGGGGCGCAAGCGCGTCCTGGTGAAGGAAAACGAACGCGTGATCGCCCTGCACAAGGGCCGGATTATAGGCGTGTACGGATCGGGCATGCACTGGCTGCCGAACAATCGTGACAGCCTGGAGGTCGCCCGTCACGACCTGAACAATCCGGTATTCGCGTCGGTTTACGAGAAGGCACTGTTTGACAAGCTCCCCGATGTCGCCGAGCAGAATCTGACCGTGTTTCGTACCGCTGCCACGGAAGTGGCGGTGATCGAACGGGACGGCGCAATTTTCGCCATCATGCTGCCGAACCAGAAGCTGGTGGTGTGGAAGAACGCTGGACCGTGGGCGGAAAAGCGGATCGACGTTGGTGATAACCTGACGGTCGATCCGGCGCTGATGCGCCGTATCGGGCAGGCTAGGAAGGCTGATGTGTTCAGCGTGCATCATATCAATGAGGGGCAGGTTGGTCTGCTTTTCATCGATGGTGCGAAGGCTGGAACGCTTTCCGCGGGTGTCCACGCTTTCTGGAATGTCGGCAAGGCTTTCCAGGTGAAGGTGATCGACCTGAAGTGGCAGACGCTCGACGTTACTGGCCAGGAACTCCTGACCCGTGACCGCGTGACGATCCGCATAAACATCTCCGCCGAATACCGTGTCGTAGACCCGGTCAAGGCGGTGACTGTGGTGAAGGACTTCTCGGATGCGCTGTACCGTGCGCTTCAGTTCGTCTTCCGCCGCACCCTCGGCAGCCTGACGCTTGATCAGATTCTCGAGCGTAAGGTGACGATCAATGCCGAAGCCGCTGAGAAAGTCCGCGAGGACATGGCGACAATCGGCATCGAGGTTTCTGGCATCGAGCTCAAGGACGTAATCCTGCCGGGTGAGATGCGTGAGATCCTCAATCAGGTCGTTGCTGCTGAGAAGCAGGCCGAGGCGAATGTCATCCGCCGCCGTGAGGAAACGAATGCCACGCGTTCGCTCCTCAACACGGCGAAAGTTATGGCCGAAAACCCGGTCATGTTGCGCCTGAAGGAGCTTGAGGCGCTTGAGACCATTGCCGGCAAGGTTGGTCACCTGACCATCCACAACGGCACGGGTGGGTTGATGAACGACATCATCAATCTGCGCGACTGAAAGGCAGGCGCCGTCTCGGATTTCGAGGCGGCGCCTGCTATAAGAAGTGGATTTTGCGAAGGAGGGCCTCATGCCGGACCAGGATCTTGGGCGACTGATCGAGGCAATCGATCGTCTTGCCGCGGCCGGTTTCGTCATGGGGGCGGATTGGCGGGTGGTTCACGATATCTGTCAGCGCCATGAAGGCGAACAGCCCTTTGATTGGGGCCATGCCCTCTGCCATCGCATCGAGGGCGATGACTGGAATGCCGATTATTGGTATCGCCGGGCCGGCAAGATGCGCGGCACGGGTGCGATGGCCGACGAATGGTCGGCGATGCGGGCGGAATTGTCTGCAAAGGCTTGAGGCTGGCTCCTGACCGCGCCCGGCGGACGCGGTCAGGACTGATTGCCCGATTTATCTATTGTCCAGTTGCGACCTGACCAGCTTCAGCCCTCTTTCGGTGATCCGGTAGGGTTGGCCGGCTGACGACTTGATTGCCTTCAGCCGCTTCAGCCTGCGGAAGAGGTCGAGATCGACGCCAGGATAGCGCCAGCCGTCGCGGGTGAAGCAACTGACGGCCTCGATCTTTCTGTTGTCGTCGCGGGTAATTTCGATGCGGCCGCCTTGGGCCATGAGATGCAGGATGCGCTGCTCCGTGCGGGAAATGTCCATATGTTGAAATCCGGTATCGCGCCCGGCAGGGCGCACAAAAACGATCTGGCGCTCGATTCGAACGTCAGGGCTTCGTTTTTTCGGGCCCATGCGCACAAGCGAACTTGCGGGCAGGGCCTTTACCGGGTCTCAGGCAGGCTCAACATAAAACACCTCGATAAGACTTCATATTCAGCCCGGAAAAAGCGGTCAAGGCGGCTTTGCCCGTCAAATCGGTCGAAAACCGCGATTTCCATTGCATCATCCCTTTGGAGGCACTGGTAAATTCCGCGACTCAATGGTCTAGTTGCGCGGTAACGCGGAGGTGTCTTTGATCCACATTCGCAATGCCCGCGACGGGGAAGCGGAACTGTTGAGCGAAATCGGGCTGAGGGCCTGGCAAAGGGCGATGGCGTCGATCGGCGAATCGGACGTTATGGTCGACGCGGCGCGCAACGCCTTTCGCAACTTCGTGGAAAATGACTGGCTGACCATTACGGTCGTCGAGCAGAACGGCCAGGTCGCGGGCTGGGCGGCGCGCGAGGGATTGGACGAAACCATCTCGGATTTCTGGATCGATCCCATATTCACCCGCCAGGGGCTGGGCTCGGCCCTTCTCGAGCGCATCGAAAAGGACATCGCCGAGCAGGGCTTCGACAAGGCGGCGATGCAGACCCACTCCGGCAACGCCGAAGCGATCGGCTTCTTCCAGAAGCACGGCTACAGCATCCACTGGCTCTCGGTTGCCTATAATCCGAAGCTCGACCGCGACGTGCCCTCCGTCGGGCTGACGAAACAGCTCGTCTCAGGCGCGGGCGGATACGGACAGGAATTCTGACATTTCAAAGGTGCGTCCGCGGCTCAAGCGAGCTATTCGGAGGTGACGCAGAAGTTGTTGCCTTCAGGATCATTCAAGACCGTATAGGCATCGGTCTCACGCACGAAAGTCGCGCCGAGGGATAGGAGCCGTTCGACTTCTTGTCTGCGATCCGCAGCGGCGATATCGAGATGGACGCGGTTGCGGGCGGGGCGCTCGCCCTCGCGAATATGGAAGCACAGGCGCGTTCCGGGGCCGTCGACCATCACGGTCGGGTCCGTTTCAGTTGTGAGGCCCATCGCGGCAAGGCGAGCCAGCTCCGCATCGTCATAAGGCATCACGCGGTAGCCATCGAGTGCTGCCGCCCAGAAACGGGCAACACGCGAGGGAATGTCGCAGTCGATGACGATTTCCTTCAGCCTTGCCATGGCGCTTCTAGGACTTGCCGGATCGACGCGGGAAAGCCCGCTCGATGATTGCGCCGCCGAAGGCCGGCAGCAAGGCGAAAAGCATGAGCTGTGCTGTTCCCTGCAGCGTCAACAGGCCGGAAATGAGGAGCGCGGCCAGCACTCCAAGGAGAGCTCCGGCCAGATAGGGCAAATAATCCTTCAATCGAGCCTCCATGTGGTGAGTGCATGAAATCCCAAAAGCATTCTTTGACGAACATAGTGATGAATGCGGCGGCGGCAATCAGGAGGCGATCGAAACTCTTCTCCCTTGGCCGGTGCGGAAAATATAGCGCTCCGACGCAAAGCGGCCTTGGGACTTAGAGGAAATGACCAGCGGCTGCTGCTCTGCAACGCCGCGAAAGCCTTGCACCGGAACGCCATTTCCTTTACCTCACCAGTGGAAAAGAACAGCCTGCAAAGAGCATCAAATGACCCTTGTCGACGTCCGCACGCCCGATCCGAAACGCTTCATCCCCGGCGCCACCGGCGACTGGGAAGTCATCGTCGGCATGGAAGTTCATGCCCAGGTACTGTCCAATTCGAAGCTCTTCTCCGGCGCATCAACGGAGTTCGGAAAGCCGCAAAATTCGAACGTATCGCTGGTCGATGCCGCCATGCCCGGCATGCTGCCCGTAATCAACGAGGAATGCGTCAGGCAGGCCGTGCGCACCGGTCTCGGCCTGAAGGCTCAGATCAACAAGCGCTCGCTCTTCGACCGCAAGAACTATTTCTATCCCGACCTGCCGCAGGGCTATCAGATTTCGCAGTTCAAGGATCCGATCGTCGGCGAGGGCAAGATCGTCATTTCGCTCGGGCCGGACCGCCAGGGCCAGTTCGAGGATATCGAGATCGGCATCGAGCGCCTGCACCTAGAGCAGGATGCCGGCAAGTCGATGCACGACCAGCATCCGACCATGTCCTATGTCGATCTCAACCGCTCCGGCGTGGCGCTGATGGAGATCGTCTCCAAGCCCGACATGCGCTCCTCCGACGAAGCCAAGGCCTACATGACCAAGCTGCGCTCGATCGTGCGCTATCTCGGCACCTGCGACGGCAACATGGACGAAGGCTCGATGCGCGCCGACGTCAACGTCTCCGTGCGCCGCCCGGGCGAGGCTTTCGGCACGCGCTGCGAGATCAAGAACGTCAACTCCATCCGCTTCATCGGCCAGGCGATCGAATACGAAGCCCGCCGCCAGATCGGCATTCTGGAGGATGGCGGTACGATCGAGCAGGAGACGCGCCTGTTCGACCCGAACAAGGGCGAGACGCGCTCGATGCGCTCCAAGGAAGATGCGCACGACTATCGTTACTTCCCCGATCCGGATCTGCTGCCGCTCGAATTCGACGATGCCTTCATCAAGACGCTCGAAGCCGACCTGCCGGAACTGCCTGACGACAAGAAGGAGCGCTTCGTGCGCGAACTCGGCCTGTCGGTCTATGATGCCTC
Organism: Rhizobium sp. R634; assembly: GCF_002211305.1. GTDB lineage: Bacteria > Pseudomonadota > Alphaproteobacteria > Rhizobiales > Rhizobiaceae > Rhizobium. The sequence goes on from NZ_LOKW01000006.1 coordinate 165,769, forward strand.
CGTGCTCGTCTCCGAAAAGGCGATCGCCGATTATTTCGAGGCCGTGGCGGCAGGCCGCGACGGCAAGACGGCGGCCAACTGGGTCATCAACGATCTGCTCGGCGCGCTGAACCGCACCGGCAAGGATATCGAGCAGACGCCGGTTTCGCCGGCCCAGCTCGGCGCCATTATCGATCTCATCAAATCGGGAACCATCTCCGGCAAGATCGCCAAGGATCTGTTCGAGATCGTGCTGACCGAAGGCGGCGATCCCGCCGAGATCGTCGAATCGCGCGGCATGAAGCAGGTGACGGATACCGGCGCGATCGAAAAGGCCGTGGACGAGATCATTGCCGCCAATCCCGAGCAGGTGGAAAAGGTCAAGGCGAAGCCGACCATGGCGGCATGGTTCGTCGGCCAGGTGATGAAGGCGACCGGCGGCAAGGCCAATCCGCAGGCCGTCCAGGCGCTGGTCAAGGCGAAGCTCGGCATCGAGGAATAAGCGGTGTATTTCGTCCGCACCGCCGGAGAGCGCGACCTGGAAAAGGTGCGCGCTCTTCTGGTGGAGAGCTTTCACGCCACCTATGACGGTCTCCATGGCAAAGCCAGGGTGGACGATCTGATCGCCCACCTTCTGTCACCGGCGGCGTTGAAGGCGCGGCTCGCGCGCAAGGATGGCGAATTCCTCGTGGCCGATGACGGCCGCAACATCGGCGGCATGGGCTATGCGGTCATGTCGCAGGAGCTGACGAAAACCGTCATGCTGCATCTGCTCTACGTCAGCCCGCCGCTGCAGCGCCAGGGCATCGGCCGGGATATTTTCGCCGAACTCGAAACCTGCTTCCCCGATGCGGAGATCATGCGTCTCGAAGTCGAGCCGCGCAATGCTGCGGCGATCGCCTTCTATCAGGCGCACGGCTTCACCGAGGTTGGCCGCAACGACAACAGCGCGCCCGGGCAATCCGGCATACCGTCGTTGATTTTCGAAAAACCGCTCGAAAGCCATTGAAATCGTGAGGATCGAGTTGCCCGATGTTCTCGTTCGCAAAGCGCACAGCGGCGATCTGCCGGCCCTCGTGGCGCTGTTTGCCGCCGATGCGCTCGGCGGCCACGGCGATACGGCGGATCCGGCGGCCTTTCCCGATTACGCCAGGGCCTTCGCCGTCATCGAGGCATCGCCCCACCAGACGCTTTACGTCGCGGAGCGCGATGGCGAGATCGTCGGCACGTTCCAGACGATGGTGACGACCTCTCTGACCGGCCGCGGCTCCTCGGCGATGATCATCCAGGCGGTGCAGACCCGGGAAGACATGCGCGGGCAGGGGATCGGCGCGCTGATGATCGAATTCGCCATCGCCGAGGCAAAAGGCCGCGGTTTGCGGCTGATACAACTGACCTCGAATGTGATCCGCAAGGATGCCCACCGTTTCTATGAAAGGCTCGGCTTCAAGCCCTCGCATCTGGGCTTCAAGATGGCTTTGAAATGACCCGCTCTTCGCGTGGAATCGCTGGACAATTCGGCTTGGCGACGGCATAAGCAGGAAACGAATGGTGTTTGGCTCGCGTCCCGGCGAGCGCAAGGAAAAGACATGTGGAATCTTCTGGTTCAGACCTTCACCTGGTGGAACAGTCAGACGATGGGCACGCGTTTTGCGACCTGGCGTTTTGGCAAGCGTGTCGGAGAGGATGAATTCGGCAACGTCTACTACGAAGGCGGCATGTCTTCCTACGGCCTGCCGAAGCGCTGGGTGATCTACAAGGGTTATGCCGAAGCTTCCGCGATCCCGCCGGGCTGGCATGGCTGGATGCATCATCGCACCGATGTTCCGCCGTCCAAGGAAAACTATACCGCCAAGGAATGGCAGAGGCCGCACCGTCCCAACCTCACGGGTTCATCGCAGGCTTACCGCCCGCCGGGCTCGCTCGCCGCTTCGGGTGAGCGGCCGCGCGTCACCGGCGATTACGACGCCTGGACGCCCGGCAACTGAGACGGCTCGACCGGGCGACCCCAAGCCCGGCTTTTGGCCACAATTGACCTTTACCCGCAGGTTGGCCGCGCCTGATCGCGGCCATGGTTGAAAATTCTGGAGACGGGTACATGAAGCTCTTCACGCGGAACATCGTCCTGCGTGCCGCCGGATCGCTGCTGGCGCTTTCGGCCCTGCTTCCGATGGAGGCGGCAAATGCCGCGCGCATCGATAATCCGGTTGCCGTCTTCTCCGGTCTCGACAAGATTACCGGCCGCATCACCACTTTCGATGTCTATGTCAATGAGACGGTACAGTTCGGCGCGCTGCAGGTGACGCCGAAGGCCTGCTACTCGCGCGATCAGGCCGAAGCGCAGAAGATCGACGGCTTCGTCGAGGTTGATGAAATCACCCTTGATCGCAAGATCCGCCGCATCTTCACCGGCTGGATGTTCGCCGACAGCCCCGGCCTCAACGCCGTCGAGCACCCGATCTACGACGTCTGGCTGAAAGACTGCAAGACGACCTCGGACGTCCCGGCGCCAGGTAACGCCAAGGCACCCGCGCGCTGATCATTGTCACCTGGAGGCGACTTGAAAGCGGTGCGGTAGCTAGCTCCAGCCAATATTGGAAGCGCGGCGCATGCAGCTGATTGATGCGATGCGCCTTGGCCCCAGCCGTAAACCTCATGCGTTGGGTGTTTTATTCCTCGTGAAAAGCCCCTTGGCGAAACGGAGCGCACCGGCGAGCGCAACAACGACGAGGATGCCGGCCTTTTTGAAGAAGGCGAGGGCAAGCGCCAGCAGTCCCACTTTCGCAGCGACCTTGGCGCCCGCGCCGGCAGCGATCATTCCCGCCATGCCATAGGCGGCCATCTTGTCGCCGTCGACATAGTCCGTATAGGCTTTCCCTTTGTCGAACTGCACGAGCTTCGTGACGGTAGGAATGACGTCCTTGATCTCCGGCAGCTGCGCGAGTCCGGCAACGAAATTGAATTGCAATACACCCTCGCGGCCAAGTACGCGCACGGAATAGTTCAGCGTGTGCGGCACTTGCGGATCATCGCCGAACATCAGGTCGCGGGCCCAATGCAAGGCATGCGCGGATGTGTCGTAGTGCGGCAGCGAAGCCCAGCCGACAAGCGTGATCTTTTGGAAACCCTGCTTCTGGCGCTCGACATTATTTTCCCGGATCGAATCCTTGATGTTCTGCAGCAGCTCATCATAATCCGTCGTGGCGGCGTCGGCGTCCGAGACGTAGCCGTCAGCGCTGTATCCGACGATGGAGCCCCAGGACTCTGCATCGGTCGGCGCATATTTCGCCGGGAAAATCATGCCGAGCGTGCCTTCGGCCGCTTCCGCCGGATTTCCCCAGATGTCGACGAGCACCTTTTTCGTATCGGCAGGATTGAGATAATAAAAGTCGGCGGGCACGTTCAGCGTCGCCTTCGCTTCGGGCAGCTTGATCGCGCCCTGCTGAAAATCGAGTTTTTCCAGCAATGGCTTTTCCGCCTCGGAAAAATCGGTCCGGTTCGGAAACATCTCCTGGTAAGGGCGGGCACCGGCCTGGCCCGTGAACAAAGCGAAAAGGAGCGCCGCAGCAAAATATCGTTTCAAAATTCTATCCCCCGTTGCGTTTCCGAACCTATTCAGATCGGCCAAAAAATCAACGCAGGGCTGAAACGATTGCGTTTAAAACTTGAGGTGTGGCGATTCCATCGCTGCGGCCAGCAGAACGGCATAATCGGCCTTCGGCACGTCGATCGCTCCGAATGTTTTCAAATGCTCGGTGGTGAACTGCGTGTCGAGCAGGGTGAAGCCTTTTTCCCGCAACCGGCCGACGAGATGCACCAGGCAGATCTTCGAGGCGTCCGTCCGGCGTGAAAACATGCTTTCGCCGAAGAAGGCCGACCCGAGCGAGACGCCGTAAAGGCCGCCGACCAGTTTGTCACCGTCCCAGGCTTCGACGGTATGGGCATGGCCCATGTCGAAGAGTGTCGAATAGAGCGATCTGATCGTGCTGTTGATCCAGGTGCTCGGGCGGCCGGATGTCTCCTCCGCGCAAGCCGCGATCACGGAATCGAAGTCGTGATCGAAACGGATTTGGAAGGGCTGCCGGCGCACCGTCTTGGCGAGGCTTTTCGACACGTGGAACCGATCGAGCGGCAGCACGCCGCGCAACTCCGGTTCGACCCAGAAGATCTCCGGGTCGTCGGCGGATTCGGCCATCGGGAATAGGCCGATGGAATAGGCGCGCAGGAGGATTTCAGGGGTAATGCCTGGTGACTTCCTGCGCGGTCCTGCCATTCCTGTCCTATGCCGCCGGCGTGTTGGCGAGATGGTGTTCCAGCCAGTGGATGTCGTAATCGCCGTTGGCGATATCCTGGTTGGAGACGAGTTCCTGGAACAGCGGCAGCGTCGTCTTGATGCCGTCGACCACGAATTCATCGAGCGCGCGGCGCAGGCGCATCATGCATTCGACGCGGGTGCGGCCGTGCACGATCAGCTTGCCGATGAGGCTGTCGTAATAGGGCGGGATCTTGTAGCCCTGATAGGCGCCGGAATCGATGCGCACGCCGAGGCCGCCCGGCGCATGGAAATGCGTGATCGTGCCGGGCGAGGGCACGAAAGTGCGCGGATCCTCGGCATTGATGCGGCATTCGATGGCATGGCCGGAAAAATGGATCTCGTCCTGCGTCACCGACAGACCGCCGCCGGAAGCGACGCGGATCTGCTCGTGCACGAGGTCGATGCCGGTGATCGCTTCCGTGATCGGATGCTCGACCTGCAGGCGGGTGTTCATTTCGATGAAATAGAACTCGCCGTTTTCGTAGAGGAATTCGATCGTACCGGCGCCGCGATATTTCAGCTTCTTCATGGCATCGGCGCAGATCTGGCCGATCTTCATGCGCTGCTCGACGTTGAGCGCCGGTGAATTCGCCTCTTCCCAGACCTTCTGATGGCGGCGCTGCAGCGAGCAGTCACGCTCGCCGAGATGGATGGCGTTGCCTTCGCCGTCGCCGAACACCTGGATCTCGATGTGGCGCGGCTTGCCGAGATATTTTTCCATATAGACGGCATCGTTGCCGAAGGCGGCGGCCGCTTCCGTGCGCGCCGTCGACCAGGCTTCGATCAAGTCGGCTTCGCTCTTGGCGACTTTCATGCCGCGTCCGCCGCCGCCGGCTGTCGCCTTGATGAGCACGGGATAGCCGATTTCGGCGGCCGTCCTCAACGCATCCTCTTCGGTCTTCACTTCGCCGTCCGAGCCCGGAACTACGGGGATGCCGAGTTCCAGCGCCGTCGTCTTGGCGGTTATCTTGTCGCCCATGATGCGGATGTGCTCCGCCGTCGGGCCGATGAAGGTGATGCCATGGGCATCGAGGATATCGGCGAACTTGGCATTCTCCGACAGAAAGCCATAGCCCGGATGCACGGCATCGGCCCCAGTGATCTCGCAGGCCGCGACGATCTGGTGGATGTTCAGATAGCTCTCGCGCGAGGATGGCGGACCGATGCAGACGCTTTCGTCGGCGAGGCGCACATGCATGGCATCGGCGTCGGCGGTGGAATGAACCACGACGCAGGCGATGCCGAGCTCCTTGCAGGCTCGGAGCACGCGAAGGGCAATTTCCCCGCGATTGGCAATGAGGATTTTCGAAATCATGGGCATCGACCTATTCGATGACGACGAGGGCTTGGCCGTATTCGACGGGATGTCCGTCATCGACGAGGATCTCGGTCACCTTGCCGGATTTCGGCGAAGGGATCTGGTTCATCGTTTTCATCGCTTCGATGATGATGAGCGTCTGGCCTTCCTTGACGGTCGCGCCGACCTCGATGAAGGGACGTGCGCCCGGAGCCGGCGCCATGTAGACGGTGCCGACCATCGGTGCATTGACCACGTTGGCCGGGTTGCGGCCGGGCGCTGCGGCCGGAGCGGCAGTTGCTGCTGCCGGGGCGGCGGCGGGCGCGGCAAAGGCCGGTGCTGCGATCGGCGCCTGGACGTATTGCATCGCGCCGGCGCGCGAAACGCGGATGCGCAGGTCGTCCTGCTCGACCTCAATTTCGGTCAGATCCGTGTCGTTGAGGATGTTGGCGAGATCGCGGATCAGTGCCTGATCGATACCCGATTTCTTTTCAGCCATGGTGTTGCCCTGTCTTCTTCTTATGCCGTGATGTTCTTCAGCGCGTGGAGCGCCAGGATGTAGCTGTGAGGCCCGAAGCCGCAAATCACGCCCTTGCATGCCGGCGCGATCATCGACTTGTGGCGGAATTCTTCCCGTGCATGGACGTTGGATATGTGGAGTTCGACGACGGGAATGGAAATAGCGCGGATCGCATCATGGAGCGCAACCGATGTATGCGTGTAGGCGCCCGCGTTGATGGCAACGCCGGCGGCCTTTTCGTCCGCCTCATGGAACCAGTCCACAAGCGTGCCTTCGTGGTTGCTCTGGCGGAAATCGATATCGAAGCCGAGTTCACGGCCGGCGGCCTTGCAGTCCGCCTCGATGTCCTTGAGCGTCTTGCCGCCATAAATGCCGGGCTCTCTTTTACCCAGCATGTTCAGGTTGGGGCCGTTCAGGACAAAAATCGTTTGCGTCATCGAATGTTCCGTAAAATGCACGACGGCAACCTATAGACTCCGCGAACGCTGAATGAAAGCCCTTACGGCTGGACCGGCGGGAATCGCGCCACATTTGTCCACATGGCTGAAACGCTTCGATCTTGGCGATTTGATGAGAGGCCGGCCGGCGGCCCGCCTGCTCAGCAGGCGGTCTTGCCGCAACTGCGCATGTTCTTGACCTTGCTTTCGAGATCGTCGAGCCCGACTGCACCCGGCACGAGTTCGGTGCCGATCACATAGGAGGGCGTGCCGCTGATGCCGAGGCTGGAGGCGAGCTGGTAGGTCGCCTGAACGATTTCGTCATTCGGGCTCTTCGCCATCTCGGCGCGGAGCTTGTCTTCGCTGACGCCGAGAGTGCTCGCGACCGCGATCGCGCTGTCTTCCGACGCGCGGCCTTCGCTGCTGAGAAGGGCGACGTGGAAATCGGCGTATTTCTCCGGCGCGACCTTGCGGAAAGCATCGGCGACCTTGTGGGCGGCGACCGAGTCCGGCCCCAGGATCGGAAATTCCTTGAGCACGAAGCGGACATTCTTGTCCTTCTTCAGCATCGCCTGCATGTCGGGAAGCGCATGGCGGCAATAGCTGCAGTTATAATCGAAGAATTCGACGACCGTGACATCGCCCTTCGGGTTGCCGAGGATGACGTCGTTCTTCGATTCGAAGATATCGGTGCTGTTCTCTTCGATCGCCATGTTGGCCTTCACCAGCCGCGCGGCTTCCTGCTTCTTCTGCAGCGCTTCCTGGACATCGAGCATGATCTCGGGATTCTCGATCAGATACTGCTTAATGAATTCGCCGAATTCCTTCTTCTGCTGGTCGTCGAGCGCTGCCGCCGGAAAGGGAAGGGCGACCGATGCAACAAGCGCCACTGCGGTGAAGGTTTTCGAGAAGAAGGCCATGATATCCTCGTCATCGGCGGTGCGGTCCTGGTCGCAAAGACCGTCGCCGGGTTATGGACTTGAACGCGTTGCGTCAAGGTACGGCGCGTCGGGTTCTGCTCAAACAGGAATTTTCATCCCTGCGCGACCCTCGCGGGATTGTGATGAGCCGATTAATGCGGCAATTGTCTGGCCGTCATCGAAGAAGCCGAGCGAGAAGCGAACTTGTTTTCCATATCGAAACGCAGCGAAGTCGAGCCTTTTCACGCCATGGATGTCCTGGCGGAGGCGACGAAGCGGCGTGCGGGCGGGCATCCCGTCATCTCCATGGCAGTCGGCCAGCCCTCTCATCCCGCACCCGAGGCTGCTCTCAAAGCTGCGCGCGAAGCGCTTGCCGAAGGGCGGATCGGCTACACGGACGCGCTGGGAACGGCGCGGCTGAAATCGGCGCTTTCCCTCCACTACAGGGATCGGCACGGCCTGGAAATCGATCCGGCGCGGATCGCGGTCACCACAGGTTCTTCGGCCGGTTTCAATCTCGCTTTCCTGTCGCTCTTCGACACCGGCGATTCGGTCGCGATCGCAAGGCCTGGTTATCCGGCCTATCGCAATATCCTCGGCGCTCTGGGTCTGAAGGTCGTCGAGGTGCCGGTAACGGCCGAAACCCATTTCACCCTGACGCCCGAAAGCCTCGATGCGGCGCAAAGGGAAAGCGGCGTGAGGCTGAAAGGCGTGCTGCTCGCCAGCCCCGCCAATCCGACCGGCACGGTGACCGGCCGCGACGGGCTGAAAGCGCTTGCGGATTACTGTGCGGCGAACTCCATCGCCTTCATCTCCGATGAAATCTATCACGGGCTGACCTTCGCGGGAGAGGAGGCGAGCGCTTTGGAGCTGACGGACGAGGCGATCGTCATCAACTCCTTCTCGAAATATTATTGCATGACCGGCTGGCGAATCGGCTGGATGGTGCTGCCGGAACGCTTGGTCCGGCCGATCGAGCGTGTGGCGCAGAGCCTTTATATCTCGCCCCCCGAACTTTCCCAGATCGCCGCCACTGCCGCTCTCGGCGCGCATGAAGAACTCGATGGCGTCAAGGCAAGTTATGCCGCAAACCGAAATCTGCTGCTCGACCGCCTGCCGCAGATCGGCCTGGCGCCTGCTTCACCGATGGACGGCGCCTTCTATGCCTATGTCGATGTTTCCAGATTCACCAATGACAGCATGGGCTTTGCCAAACGCATGCTCGCCGAAATCAATGTCGCCGCAACGCCGGGCCTCGATTTCGATCCGTTGGAAGGACATCGCACGCTGCGTTTGTCTTACGCAGGCTCTCAAGCGGAGATCGCCGAAGCGGTGGAGCGAATAGCAGTTTGGTTGAAGTAGCCTGCCGGTCAGCTACGTGACGAAAACAAAGAGGCGAGCGTCGAGCCCGGCTTGTTGTTCAGCCGCGGCACGACCACAAGCTGCTTGATGTCACCGCGCTTGAAGGCGGCCAGGAAGCGCTTGTAATCCTTGAAGGATACGCAGCCGTTGGAATCGCCGTTCTTGCCGAGCATATAGGTGTGGGCAAGCAGGCCGACGCGATCGAAGATGGCGTCCGAGCCCTCGACCGGCGTCAGCCGGATCGCTTCGACGCCATGGAAAAGGCTCTCGCGCATGGTGAGGACATAGGTGTGCGGCGGCGTCGGTCCGCGCATCTTCTTGTCGGCGAAGCGCGGCTTGTCGCGCATCTTGCCAAGTCCGGAATGGGCTTCCAGCCGTTCGCCGTTCGGCAGATAGACGGTGCTGTTTTCGATATCGTAGATCGCGACACCTGCGCGCAGTTTCGGCGAGAAGAGCGGCTTGTCGTAGCGCGGTACGGCATCGTCCTCGTCATCTTCGATCGGCGCGTTCGGCTGGGCATAGGCAAGCGCAGGCTCGGCAGAGCGCTGAGCACCCTTGGCGGCCGGCGCCGGTTTGCCGATGAGTCCATCAGGACGCGCCATCGGAAGCGGCACCGAACCGGCATCCGGCGCCAGCACGAGATCGAACGGCTGTTGCTCTTCGGCCTCGGCGACGACGACCGGCGCTGGATTTTCCTGCGGCTGCGATGCCGTCTTGGCGGAAAGTGCCGCCGGCTCGACCGGTGCCGGCGCAATCTGCTTCGATCCCGCATCGGCAAGTGCGAGCAGGGAAGGAAGTTCGACGGCTGCGACAGTTTCCTTGGACGGAATGATGATGCGGTCTTCGTTTTCCCCATCGGTCTCGACTTGCGCAACTTCCGGCGAGGAGGTGACGATATCGTCCTTGGCGAATTTGGCGGTATCGGCGGGCGCGGCGGCAACGGCGACCGCCGGTTCGCCAGCTGTAAGGAGTCGGCTGTTTTTCGCAAGCGCCAGCGATGCCGTCGCGGCAGCATTGGTCTTTTTTGCATGCGAATGGATGAGGTCGGCCGTCAGGGCGACCACCGGCTTGGCATCGAAGGCCGCCAGGCGATCGGCTTTGCCCACATGGATCAGTCGTTCAGGCTTCGCTGCCGGCTTGAGCTTCGGCGCTGATACAAGCTGCGTGAAGCTGTCGGACGGAGAAGCCGGCACGCTCACTGAATGCATTGTCGCGAAGGTCGCGATCAGCCATGTGGAGGTCAGAAGTCCGGCGCCGACGACACCGTAAAAAAAACCGCGAGATCTGCGCGAACGCAGAGCAGATCCGCTAAGAGGGGCGACGTTATCCAACGTCCCGACCGCAAACGCCATACTACACTCGTCTTTCAAACTCGCTACGCAGGCCGGCGGCACTGACTGACAAAACTTCGCCGGGGCCGGTAAAGGCGCAAATGGGCCGAATTTAGACCAAATGCGACTTGCCGACTGTTTCGCAAGGATGACGAATTATGGTTTCTAATTTGTTTACGCGGCGCGGCTGTTTTCGCAGCCGTCTCGAAAAGAGATAGGTGGCCTTTTCAGGCCCGTTCCATCACGTAACTTCCCGGCGCTTCCTCGATCGCGTTCAACGCATCGCCGCCGGGTTTGCGCGCGGGCACGCGTCTGCCATCTTGCGTCTCGATCCAGGCCTGCCAATGAGGCCACCACGACCCCGGCGTCTCGGTCGCCTGTTCGAGCCAGTTTTCGTAGTCCCCTTTGGCAGGACCGCCCGTCCAGAATTGATATTTCTTCTTGTCGGGCGGATTAACGACGCCGGCGATATGTCCCGAGCCGGTGACGACGAATTCCACCTTGCCGCCGAAGAACTGGCTGCCGAGGAAGACGGACTTGGCGGGGGCGATGTGATCCTCGCGGGTGGCGAGATTGTAGATCGGGATTTTCACGTCCTTCAGCGACACGGATTTGCCGTCGAGGATCATCTCATTCTGTGTCAGCGCGTTCCTGAGATAGCAGTTGCGCAGGTAGAAGGCATGATTTGCCGCCGCCATGCGGGTCGAATCGGCGTTCCAGAACAAGAGGTCGAAGGGCAGGGGCTCCTGGCCCTTGAGGTAGTTGTTGACGAAATAAGGCCAGATCAGCTCGGAAGCGCGCAGCATGTTGAAGGCCATCGACATCTTCGAACCGTCGAGATAGCCGGCCGACTTCATATGCGCGTCGAGCGCGGCAAGCTGCTCCTCGTCGACGAAAACCTTGAGATCGCCGGCATGGGTGAAATCGACCTGGGTGGTGAAGAGCGTGGCCGTCTTGATGCGCTTGTTTTTTTCCTTGGCGTGCAATGCCAGCGTTGCCGCCAGCAGCGTGCCGCCGACGCAGTAGCCGACGGCGTTGACTTCCTTCTCGCCGGTCGCCTTCTCGATTGTATCAAGCGCGAAATCGATGCCTTCGCGGGCATAGGCGCCCCAGTCCTTCTCGGCGTGGCGCGCATCCGGGTTCACCCAGGAAATGACGAAGACGCTCTGGCCCTGGTCGACGCACCATTTGATGAAGGATTTCTGCGGATTGAGGTCGAGAATATAGAACTTGTTGATCCACGGCGGGCAGATCAGCAGCGGCCGCTTCAGCACTGTTTCCGTCGATGCCTCGTATTGGATGATCTGGCAGATGTCGTTCTGGGCGATCACTTTGCCCGGGGTCAGCGCCATGTCCCGGCCGACGGCGAATTTGGTCATATCGGTCTGGCGGATGCGGAGATCGCCGTTTCCGGCGGCGATGTCCTCAGCGAGCATCTTCATGCCGCGCACCAGGTTTTCGCCGCTGGTCGCGATCGTCTCGCGATAGAGCTGCGGATTGGTGGCGACGAAATTGGTCGGCGAAAGCGCTGCCGTGATCTGCTTCACATAAAAGCCGGCTTTATGCTTGGTGTGCTCGTCGAGGCCATCGGTCTCCGACACCATCTTCTCGGCCCAATCGGTCGTGACGAAATAGGCCTGGCGCAGAAAATCGAAGAAAGGGTTCTTCTGCCAGTCCTCATCCGCGAAGCGCTTGTCCTTGCGGGTGTCGGGCTCGGGCGGCAAGGGCTCGCCCTGCATGGCCTGCATGCGCTGCATCGAGCGCATCCAGATGCCGAAGAACGAGGACATCAGCTGCGTCTGCGCCTCAAGGGTGCGGCGCGGATCGGAAATCCAGTATTCGGTGACCTTGGAGAGCGTTTTGACCATGTCGGTCATCGGATCGACAACGGTGTCGGCGATCTCGCCGCGCTCGCGCGGCGCAAGCCATGCCGCGGCGGCTTTCCCGAGATTTTCGAGCGCCCGGGCGAAATTCATCGTCATGGCCTCTGGATCCTTCAACAGATAAGGATCGAGATCGGTCGCGTCGAAACCGGCTTTGCCGCCACTCTTCTGGCCGCCACTCTCCTGCTTGCTGTCGGTCACCATTTCCTCCGGCGGCAGCACTCTTTTTATCCGTTTGTTGTACATCGTGACCGAGCGAGAAAACAAGTTCCACCCGCATCGGCTCGTGCTATTGCTTTGTGGCTGCGACAAATTTAACAGTCGAAGCAGTCAGAACTGGATTTTTGAGGCATGACGAACAACAGCATCCGGCGCATCGCAACCTTCAACCGCACCGCACTGATCTGCGCCGCGGCGGCGATGGCGCTTGCCGGATGCAATCTGACCGCGGAAGAGAAGGCGGCAGCCGCGGCCAAGCGAGCGGCCCCGACCGCCGTCGTCATGCCGGCCACCAAGGGCGAAGCGGTCGAAGGCGGGCTTGCGAAGTCGCCGGACGGTTATCCGAATTTCGGCGCGCCGCTGACGGCTGCCAACGTGCAGATGAGCGACGAGCAGGCGGCCGAATTGCAGCATCAGCTGACCGCACTCGCCGCTCGGCGCAAGACCGGCGCGATCTCGGAAGCCGAATATCAGGCCAAGGTCGCCGAGATGCGCCGGCTCGCCGCCGAACACGGCACCGAGACGCTCTCCGAAATCTCCAAATAAACCTTGCCTTTCAGGCAATTTGGACGCAAAGCCTTCGACAGGGATCGGAAGATGCAATTTTCCCGATAATGCGTGCCAGCGCGGCCTTTCCGTCAAAGATTTGCCGCGTGACTTGGGTCTGATGTGAATACGGCGTTGCGATTCTGAAGTTCGTGTCGCAGCCGCCGGGAGACGGAACGAACTTCGACCGCGGCCCGAAATGCCGCCTTTCCATGGGGAATGAAATGGAAGAGTTTCACAAAGTCCGGCGTTTGCCGCCTTATGTTTTCGAACAGGTCAACCGTTTGAAAGCAAGCGCGCGAGCGGGCGGCGCCGATATCATCGATCTCGGCATGGGAAACCCTGACCTTCCCACTCCCCAGTCGATCGTCGACAAGCTGTGCGAGGTCGTGCAGGATCCGCGCACTCACCGTTACTCCTCCTCCAAGGGCATTCCGGGCCTGCGCCGCGCCCAGGCTGCCTATTATGCTCGCCGTTTCGGCGTCAAGCTCAATCCGGATACCCAGGTCGTCGCCACCTTGGGGTCCAAGGAAGGCTTCGCCAATATGGCGCAGGCGATCACCGCGCCCGGCGACGTCATCCTCTGCCCGAACCCGACCTACCCGATCCACGCCTTCGGTTTCCTGATGGCAGGCGGCGTGATCCGCTCCATGTCGGTCGAACCGGACGAGAGCTTCTTCCCGCCGCTCGAGCGTGCCGTCAAGCATTCGATCCCGAAGCCCCTGGCGCTGATCCTCAACTATCCCTCGAACCCGACGGCCCTCGTCGCGACGCTCGATTTCTACAAGGACGTCGTCGCCTTCGCCAAGAAGCATGACATCATCGTGCTTTCCGACCTTGCCTATTCCGAGATCTACTTCGACGGCGCTCCGCCGCCGTCGGTTCTCGAAGTGCCGGGTGCAATGGATGTGACGGTCGAGTTTACCTCGATGTCGAAGACCTTCTCCATGCCCGGCTGGCGCATGGGCTTTGCCGTCGGCAACGAGCGGCTGATCGCCGCTTTGACCCGCGTCAAGTCCTATCTCGACTACGGCGCCTTCACGCCGATCCAGGTCGCGGCGACCCACGCGCTGAACGGCGATGGTTCCGACATTGCGGAAGTCCGCAACGTCTATAAGCGTCGCCGCGACGTCATGGTCGAAAGCTTCGGCAAAGCCGGTTTCGACGTGCCGCCGCCGGCTGCCACCATGTTCGCCTGGGCCAAGATCCCGGAAAAGTTCCGTCACCTCGGCTCGCTTGAGTTTTCCAAGCTGCTGGTCGAGAAGGCCGACGTCGCCGTTGCCCCGGGCATCGGCTTCGGCGAGCAGGGAGACGACTACGTTCGTCTGGCGCTTGTCGAAAATGAACACCGCATCCGCCAGGCTGCGCGCAACATCAAGAAGTTCATGTCGACGGCGGACGAAACGATGCATAACGTCATTTCGCTGAACGCACACCGCTAATCCAACTCTCCGGCAGCCGCCGTCCGCGGCTGCCGCCACACAGATATTTCAGGATCGATCCATGGCAGATGCCCTCAAAATCGGCATTGCGGGCTTGGGCACCGTTGGCGCCTCGCTTGTCCGCATCATTCAGCAGAAGAGCAACGAGCTTGCCGTCACCTGCGGGCGTCCGATCACGATTACGGCGGTCTCTGCGCGCGACAAGACGCGGGATCGCGGCGTCGATCTTTCAGGTGTCACCTGGTTCGACCGGCCGGAAGAGCTTGCCGAAAAGGGTGACATCGACGTCTTCGTCGAATTGATGGGCGGCGCCGAAGGTGCGGCCAACGTCTCTGTGCGCACGGCACTGCAGCGCGGTCTCCATGTGGTGACAGCCAACAAGGCGCTGCTTGCCTATCACGGCGTCGAGCTTGCGGCGATCGCGGAAGAGAAGGGCTCGCTCCTGAACTTCGAGGCGGCGGTCGCCGGCGGTATCCCCGTCATCAAGGCGCTGCGTGAATCGCTGACCGGCAATGCCGTTTCGCGCATCTACGGCATCATGAACGGCACCTGCAATTACATCCTGACCAAGATGGAGAAGGAGGGGCTGTCCTTCGCCGAATGCCTCAAGGAAGCGCAGCGGCTGGGTTATGCCGAGGCCGATCCTGCCTTCGACATCGAGGGCAATGACACGGCCCACAAGCTTGCCATCCTGACGACGCTCGCCTTCGGCAATCGCATCGCGGCCGATGACATCTATCTCGAAGGCATCACCAATATCTCGATCGAGGATATCCACGCTGCGGCCGAACTCGGCTACCGCATCAAGCTGTTAGGCGTTGCCCAGCGCACCGATACCGGCATAGAGCAGCGCGTGCATCCGACCATGGTGCCGGTCGATTCGGTCATCGCCCAGGTCGACGGCGTCACCAATGCGGTGGCGATCGAATCCGACGTGCTCGGCGAACTGCTGATGGTCGGCCCCGGCGCCGGCGGCAATTCCACGGCTTCGTCGGTGCTTGGCGATATCGCCGATATCGCCAAAAGCCAGCCGGGCGCCCAGCGCGTGCCGGTGCTCGGCCATCCCGCAAAGGCGCTGGAGCCTTACCGCAAGGCGCAGATGCAGAGCCATGAGGGCGGCTATTTCATTCGCCTGACCGTGCTCGACCGCACCGGCGTCTTTGCGAGCGTCGCCACCCGCATGGCCGAAAACCACATCTCGCTGGAATCGATCGTCCAGCGTTCCAAGCAGCATCTGGCGCCGTCGCACCACCAGACGATCATCCTCGTCACCCACGCGACGACCGAAGAGTCGGTGCGCAGGGCAGTCGCCTCTATCAAGTCGGAAGGTTATCTTTTCGGCGAGCCGCAGGTCATTCGTATCGAGCGGCCGAAAGAGGAAGGCTGAGTTCAGGCGGAGACGGAAGAACCCGCTCGATATCAGAGAGCGAATGGGTCGCCATCGCCGATCGGCCCATTCCCGGTGAAAGACCTGCCGCGTTTCTGCTGGCGGTGCGAGATGTCGAGCGCCTGATCGACTTCAGAAAGCTGCATCAAGAGCTTTTTCGTTCGAAAGCTCGACAGGCCGGCACCTAAAGGCGCGTGCGGATCCAGCTGATCGAATCTCATGAGATTTTTTGGGGTCGTTACCAGCTTCGACCGCATCCTGTTTGCCGCCCTGCGCAGTTTTGACAGGATCAAGCCGAAGAAGACGATGCAGGCGAGGCGTGGGCTGAAACGGAAGATCTGCTTCAGCGAACTGGCCGCGTTTTTCCAGTTCTTCGCTGCGGTGAATTTGGAAAAGGCATAGAGATGAACCGATGCGAAGGCGCAATCGACGACCCATCGCGGAAGCTGCAGATTGCGGGCCATGGCGCCTTCGTACACCGCCAGAAGGGATCGGGCCATTCTGGAACTGTCGGAAGACATGGCGGCCGAATGAATCCGGTATCCTACCAGACCGAGGGGGACAGCCTCGATCTTGAACGCTTCGGCCACGCGTAGCTCGTAATCAAGATCCTCACAGCCGCCGATCCCGCGTTCCGCATAGCTCGGGTCATAGCCGCCCACCGCGTCATAAACCGCGCGGCGGATCATCAGGCCGCTGCCGTTTCCGACGAAGCGGAAGATGAGATGACGGGCCAAGACCATTCCCCTCGCGCTCAGGCCGGAGCTGGCCTTGGTGCAATAGCCCTCGGAATCGATGATGCGGTGAAGGGCGTATACGGCGCCCCAGTCGGAGGGCAGGGGATGAAGGGCCGACAACAAGGTCTCGACATAGGAGGGGTGCCAGAGGTCATCCGCATCCACGAAGGCGACATAATCGGATGTCGAGGCCTCGATGCCGATGTTGCGCGCTGTCGCCACGCCTCGATTTTCCGTCGAAATGATGCGGACCCGGGGATCGTCCGCTGCGATCTGACGACAGATATCCGGAGTGCTGTCCGTGGAGCCGTCGTCGATGATGAGAATTTCGAGCTTTGCGTGTGTCTGCTCTCTCACCGATTGAAGCGTGGACGCAATATAGCGCGCCGCATTATAGGCGGGGATGATGACCGAAACCGGTATTTCAGAGAGAGAGGAGGCTTCCATCCCACTACCCCTCCCCAACCGCGGTTGGATGAAGACGAATCTGGTTCTGCATCAAGGCTGTGGTCGCCGACCGGTGACTGACGATGATCAGCGTGCGGGAATCGTATTCCTTGAGCAGGTTGGAAAGCACGCGCGCTTCGGTCGGCTCGTCGAGGGCGCTGGTGGCTTCGTCCAGCAGCAGGATTTCAGGACGGCTTGCAAGCGCACGCGCCAAGCCTATCCTCTGCCGCTGGCCGCCCGAAAGCCGTATCGCTTCGTCCCCCAGCCATTCGTCGAAACCATAGGGCAGGTTCTCGATGAACTCCGTCGCGCAGGCCATATCCGCGGCCCAGCGAACATCCTCCTCGGGGATATCACGGCGGAAGCTGATATTGTCGAGGACGGTGCCTTCCATGAGCTCGACATCCTGGCCGGCGACGGCGAGCAGCCTCAGCCAGCTGGAACGTTCGATCGCCGAGAGGTCTTGGCCATCGATCGTGATTCGGCCATCCGTCGGCTGAATGAGATCGAGAAGCATGTTGATGATCGTCGTTTTGCCGGAGCCGCTGGGGCCGGTCAGCGCCGTCGTCTCGCCGGCTTTGATCGAGAAGCTGGCGTGGTTTACGGCCGGCATCTTGGCCGCGTCGTAGAAGAAGGACACGTCGTGGAAGACGATTTCATGTTTCAGATGCGGCAGCTGCGCTCCGCCCGCGATTTTCCTGGCGTCGTCCTGTTCCGCGGTCAGAGCGAGCACGTTTTGCAGCGAAGCTTCGATTTCATGCAGGCGCAGCAGCTGCGAATCGAACTGCTTGATATGCGGCTGAAGCCTGTAGAGAAGGATGGTCGCGGATAAGGCGGCCTGGAAATCCACCGGCAGGAACTGTGAGGAGAGGATGATCGTTAGGATCACGCCGAAGGTCAGCGTCTCGCTGAGGAGAGAGGTCGCCGCTCCCATCCGGTCCGAGCGTCGCCAGGTTTCGCCTACCTTCCGGGACAAGGTCTCGAACAGGCCTCTGTAGCGATCTTCCAGCCCGAAACTCTTGACCGCCTTCATGGTTTGCAGCGTCGTCCAGGTCAGATGGGTGAGTTCCTCCACCGCTGAAAGGCTGGTGGCACCGAGACGCCGATAGGCAGCGGCAAACAACCCGAGGCTCAGATTGTGGATGACACCGAACACGACTGCGAGCACGGCGATCGGCCATGCCATGATGACCATTCCCACGCCGAAAATGACAATCGTACCGAGATTGACCCCAAGTCGCACCAGGCTGGCGTGAGCCGAGGCCACCGAATAGGATTCGGTGGCGATCACATTGATCAGGTCGCTGCGCTCATAATGCTGAAAACGCTGGAACGGGATCGTCAGGATCTTTGAATATAGCCGCTGGCGAATACTCTCGCTGATCTGATGGCTGACAGTGCTCGCGATGATCTCGTTGGCGAAGCCGAGAACGATCCTGAGGATGATCGCGCATACCAGGACGGCCACCAGCATCGGCTTCGTCACGGAAGATTCGAATCCGCCAAAGAAGGCCGGAAGCCAGGCGACGGCCGGGCCGGACAGTGGACCTTGCTGGCTGAGAACGAAAACCAGGCTGACCAGCAAAGTGATCCCCACCATTTCCGACAGGCCGGTCAGGATGCCGATGACGATCAGGATGGAGGTCTTCAGCCGCAGCGACGGAACAAGCTCGAGCAGTTCGCGGAAACGCGCCGCGACAATAATGTTGAACGCGCTCGCCGGTCTGCCGCGAATGGGTTTCCGTAGCTTCGTCATAGACGGTCCGCCCGGGGTTCCGTGAAGGAGCCATTCTGCCTGGCCGGTGCGGCGGCGATGAGGCCGTAAAAGGAAGTGCCGCTGACGGGGAGCGCCACGTCTATCGGTGCTGCCCCTTTCGGGGAAACGGAAGACTTACCGGACAGACGCTTCAACAATCTTCTGCGCTGCCGTTTCGCCGAGCGCCAGAGATCCCTGACGGCGCGGACGGCAAGCATCGAGGGAAATTCCCGGACCAGAATGGGCACCAGTTTCCCAGCCTGCCCGTAGTCGCCGCCGCTAAACGCTTTCTTGAAATACCAGCGCGCCGTGTCGAATTCCGCGAGCGTCGCCGTGTCGGCAAGAGCAGGATGGCGCCGCTTGATGTCTGCCATGACAAGTGCGTGGGATTTCAGCATGCGCGTGGCGTTGCTCGACATATTGCCGGCGGTGAAGCGGTATCCGGTGAGGAAATCAGGAACCAGCGCAAAGGGCAGTCTTGCCGCCAATGCGAGATAAAGCTTCAGATCCTCGCATCCTTCGGCTCCCTGATCGCGCAGGCCGGCATCATAGCCGCCGCATGCCAGAACCTCCGCGCGCGGCATAAGGGGTGTGCTGCCGTTCCCGATGAAATTTTCCCTGACCATCGCTTCGAAGACATCGCCCTCATGGAGCACGGGTCTCGAATGCCCGAAAATCACGTCGTTGCCGTCGATCGCCGCATACCAGTTATAGGCGACGCCGAGGCCCATGGGGAGCGTCCCGATCGCCTGAACCTGCAGCTCGATTTTCCGGGGATGCCAGAGGTCATCCGCATCGATCGGCGCGACATAGCTGCCGCGTGCCTCCCGGACACCGTGGTTGCGCGCGCGCGCAACGCCGCCGTTCTCCTGGCGAAGAACGCGGATGCGAGGATCGGAAAGACCATACTCCTTCGCCAGTTCGAAAGTGCCGTCCCGGGACCCGTCGTCCACGACGAGTATCTCCAGCTGTTGGTAAGTCTGGGCCAATATGCTTCGAAGCGTTTGCGCCAGCGTCTTTTCCGCATTGTATGCGGGAATGACGACGCTAACCAAAGGGGTGCCGGTGTTCATGGCGCTCATCCGATAAACGCCTCGGCTTGGCCCATCATTTCGGCGAACGCCTTGATGGGGAGATCGCCGCGAACCTCCAGGCGCGGAAGCGACAGCACATTGTCGAACAACTCCGCTTTCGCCGGCCTCGTGGTGAACCCAATCTCATAACCAGCCTCGGCCAGAATGCCGGGAACGCGAAAATCCGTGCTGCCGTAGGGAAGTGCGATGGAACTCACCGCAGCACCAAGGCGATTTTCGAGCATGTTGCGGGAAAGGGCTGCTTCGGCGAGCAACGCGCTATTGTCCAACGCGCTTGCCGGCCTGTGGGAGGCCAGATGCGAGCCGAACCGGACGCCTTGTCGATGAAGTTCTTCGATATCGTTCCACGACATCAGCGCGGCCGGTTCGCCATAGGAAGCATCCCAATCCGATCGGCCGCCGACCTTATCCGTCACCACGAAAACATCCGCGCCGAAGCCGTTCTCGGCAAGGATCGGAAAGGCATTGGCAAGGAAATCGAGATAGGCGTCATCGAAAGTCAGGACGACCGGTCGTCCCTGGATCGGCTTTCCGGCCCGAAGCAGTTCGGCCAGACCATCCGCCGTCAGCGTGTAGTAACCCTGCCGCCTGAGAAACTGCATCTGCTGTCGGAATACATCTGGAGCGATCCGGTAGCGCCGCAGCCGATCCGGACCTTCGTCCGAAATCCTATGATACATCAGCACCGGGACCGACGTCGCCGTCTCGTTCGACCAGGCCGCCGCCCGATCGACGCCGGCTGGTCCCCAGATAATGTGCTTGGCAACATCGGTCTCCAAGGGAACGCCATGAGACTCGACCCGCGTCGTGTGGGCAGACGTCTCGCGCTTGCGGAACCGATGAATGGCGTAAAGCTCGGTCTCGATCGTTTCTTCCAGCGCCAGCTCCGGCAGCTCTGAAAGAATTTTCCGGATCGTGCCGATACCGAACGGGTTGCTCCAATCGAAACCGGTTCTATCGGGCTCGTCACGCCTGAGATGGGCGTGCGCCGTGATCAGATAGCCGTCCGGCTTCAAGGCTGCGGCGATCTTCCGGCAGACCCGTTCCAGAACCTTTTCATCGTCCATGTAGTAGAGGACTTCCGAGCAGACGATCAGGTCCTGCCCACCCGGAATGTCGTCGCCTGCGAAATCCAGGACACGAAATTCGGCGTTGTGGCTCTCCCGGCATCTCTGGGATGCTCTTTCGATCGCGCGCCGCGAAATATCCGTCGCCGTGAGTGTCCCGACCTTCCGCGCCAGCTTTGCGGAGAATATCCCCTCCGCGCAGGCAAGTTCCAGGGCCTTGCCTATCCCTTCCGGGACAAGGCTCAGTGTCTGCTCGTATTTGACCTGTTCATAGACGGAGAGATAGTTCCACGGATCGGGGCGCTCGAAGACGCGCTCCCAATATTCTTCCTTGGAAACGGCCTCGGACGGAACGGCATTTTTTCCGGTCTGGTTTTCGGGGTGCTCGGCTGCAACGGCACTGTGCGGCTCGCCAACCGGCTTTGCCACGGAAGGGAGCGGACCGTTGTTTCTACCGCCGTCCGCCGAGGATTTTATGAGAGCATTCTCGTGGGTCGAGCGAACAAGGCGGCGGAGCCGGCCCCGCCGTCTTCCTCCCCGGCGAAGGATTCCGAGGAAGCCTCGGTAGTTGCGGACGACTTCGGAAGACCAATCGCGCGCATAGGCGAATGTCACCGGCGCGGGCAGCCGATTGCCCGCATGCATTTCCCGGACGATCAGATGCACGAGTGCGCCGACGGACAGATCTCCCCATAGCGGTCCGACATGGGTGCCGATATGCTCCTGGCCGGACGAAAGCTGCAGCAGCAGCGTATCGGCTTCGGCTGCCTTCGAAATCGGGGCGAGATGCCTGGCGTCGACGCCGGCCGTCTGAACGCGCCCAAGCCTGAAGGAACGCGAGAGGGCTTCTGACGATAGTCGCCAGGCAATGAGCTGCTCTATCTTGCGTGCCGTTCCGGGAAACGAATGGCTTTCGATCAGGCTGAGGAGGTGCGCAACCGTGGGCGCCCAGGCGTCGATGACATCGACCAATTCAGCGGTATTCTGGACCAGCCGTCCCGTCTGCAATCCATGAAGGATCACCAATGCCATAAGGTCCTCGGAACCTGAAGCATCAGGAAATTCCGGCAGAATCCGCGCCAGTTCCGTGAGATGGTCCTCCGGGCAAAGATTGGCCGACGCGACCCAGACCAGCATCCGAAGCTGGCTGAGCGCCGGCGTCAGCCAGGCGGCGTCTTCACGCTGCGTCGGCAATCCGTGTTCCGCTTGCAGCGCCTGCGCCCTTTTCGTCACGAAAACCGCGTCCCGCACCATCTTGACCGGATCGGCCGACAGAGAGCCTTCCTTCATGCGGTAGAAGGCGAGGCACTTGTCCACCGATTGGAAGCGAGCCTCGGCGAATGCCATGCGAAGCCATAGATCCCAATCTTCGCAGGTTTGCAGCGAGGCATCCATGCCGCCGATTTGCTTGAAAAGGCTGCGCGGAAAAACGGCCGTATGAATGGCGAGGGCACAGAATGACGACAATTCGGAGATTGCACGATCGCCAGTAAGATCTGGCGCGTCCTCGATCTTCAGCATCCGGCCGTCGGCTGTGACGCGGCGATAGCTGCAATGGGCTATAAGCGGTTTAGATTGGTCCTTGGCGATCGGCAGCATGGTCTCGATGAAAGCGGGATCCAGCCAATCGTCCGCATCGAGCATGCAGAGCAGGGGGGCAAGGGCAAGTTCGGCCGCCGCATTGCGCGCTGCCGCGGCGCCGCCATTCTGCTGACGGTGGATCGTGATCCGGCTGTCTGCCCTGGCAATCTTTTCAAGCACCTCCCAGGTTTCATCGCGCGAACCATCGTCCACCACCACCGCCTGCCAGCTAGTGATTGTCTGATTTTTCAGGCTGCCCAGGCAATCCGCCAGCGTAGCGGCAGCGTTGAAGGCCGGGATGAGAAACGAAATTGCAGGCCTCGGCGCAGTCACCATGGCTGCACTTTCCAGCGGCTGAGAAGATAAAAGGCGCCATGCAGGCTGCCCAGAACCTCTTCCTTCAGAAAAAAGTCGTGCGACGTCGTTCCCTTCCGGAGCCGTCTTTTCCACCTTTTGAAATAATATTCGGGAAGCGAGACGAAGATGCGGCGCAGATTTCCTCGATTGCCGGTATTCTGATACTGCACCAGCAGCGCCGCCACATGGCCGCTCATATATTGGTGGATCTGTTTCGCCAGCCCTTCCATCTCCTTGCGGTGGAAATGCCATGAAACCGCCGTCGGCTCATAGCGGCAGGTCTGGCCGTGATGGAGGAGGCGATTCCAGAATTCGGAATCGCCGGAGCATCCGGCCGCTCCCATGTCCAGCCGGACGTCGAACAGACCGGATTCATCGAATACCTTTCGGCGAAAGGCCTGACTTGCTCCCGCACCGACCAGCCAGACCGGCGCCCCGTATCGTTCGTGCTGGCGATAGAAATCCTGATCGAAGTCCTTGCGCCGATAACCCCGGCCGAAGCCCCAATGGGTTTCGAATATCAGCTGGGCGGGGGTGGAAAGCTCTCCAGGCAGGACAAGTCCGGTGACGCATCCAATGTCAAGTCGATCGAATGCCTTCATCAGATTTTCGAGCCATCGTTCGTGAAGCACCACATCGTCGTCGGTGAATGCGACAAATTCGGTCCTTGCAGCGCGCACGGCGGCATTGCGGGCATGGTCCAGCCCGATCTTGTCTTCCCTGACATAGGTGGCGCCGGCTGCCTCCACGACACGACGCGTCGCATCGCCGGCCGACGCATTGTCGACCACGATAATCTCGACCGGAGGAAGCGACTGCTTCGGCACGGATGCCAGACATCGGGCAAGTTCTTCAGGCCGATCCTTGGTGCAGATGAGAACGCTGACATCGCGGTTCACGATCGGCGCCTGTGTCACCTGCCGCGCGTTCTCGACGATATCCGGCTGCACGGTCTTCGCAAACAAGGCAGCCGGACTTTCGGGGCTTTCGACATAGGCCTGGCCTACGGGAAGACCTTCGGACATGAACACCACGAGCCCGGCGCCGATCGCCGGAGCATCCGTACCAACGTCATACGAGGAGGGATCCAGGTATTGGATGGGCATTGGAAAGACGACGTCTTTCATGTCGCGCGGGATCGTTCCCCTTATCGTCACGCTCACCTCAGAGACTCGAGAAACCACTCAGTTGCATGGGCTTGCGCTGACGTGGACTGCGGGCGCCGATAGCGCTGGCTTTCGGGGCGCGAGGCTTCAATTCCGCCCTGAACCAGTCGAGCGTCTTTGCCACGCCTTCTTCATAGCTGACCTTGCAGGACCATTCCGGCATGACGTATTTGGCGTTGGTCAGATCGGGCCGCCGGTTGGTCGGATCCTGCGGCGGCGACGGCTTGAAGACGATCGGCACGCCGCCCATCAGGCTGGAGACATATTTGGCGACGTCGAGCACCGAGATCTCGCGGTCATTGCCGACATTGAGCGGTCCCCGGTAATCGGTCTCGTTCATCCAGAAATAGCGGGCGAAGCCCTCGGTGATGTCGTCGACATAACCCCAGCTGCGCGATTGCAGCCCGTCGCCGAAGACGGTGATCGAGCGGCCGGTCAGCGCCTGGGTGATGAAGTTGGAGACGGCCCGGCCGTCATCCGGCCGCGTGCGCGGCCCATAACAGTTGAAGGGCCGCACGACCCGGACATCCAGCCCCTGGGTGCGCTGCAGTTCGAACAGCAGCGATTCGGTGCAGCGCTTGCTTTCGTCATAGGAGGAGCGCGGCCCGGTGCAATCGACCTGGCCCTTGTAGCTTTCCGGCTGCGGCGAGACCAGCGGATCACCATAGACCTCGGACGACGAGGTGAAGCAGAAGCGGCCGCCCTTCTTCAGGAGGTCGAGCAGGCGAAAGGCGCCGAGCAGATTGGCCGAGATCGTCCGCTTCGGCTCTTTCATGTACCAGGGCGGCGAGGCCGGAGAAGCGAAATGGTATATCTCGTCGAACGTGTCGGAGGTCTGAAGTGTTTCGACGTCGGAGCGCACGAAATGCAGACGCGGATCCTTGATGTGGGCCAGATTCTCCGCCCGGCCGGTCCAGAGATTGTCGACGACCACGAGCTTGCTGACATCCTTGCGGAGCAAAAGCTTGTCGCACATATGCGAACCAATGAAACCAGCTCCGCCTGCTACTAGAACTCTCTTCATTACGCTAACTCCCACATGGCTGTTATGTCTTAATTAGCCCCTCGTAATATAGCGAAGTCAATCTACCCTGCATTATTGATATTATTAACATTAATGCGCGTCACAGCGCTGTGACGGCGGTCAATTGCAAGGAGTATGGAAGCCCTTCGTCGAGAAGCATCATGACAACGCAGCGTCAGACGGTTCCCAGGTCGATTTTCAGGGCGCTGTTCGCTCAGCGATCGGACCGTCCGATCGCTGAGATTGTATTGATTATTACTTTTCGGCAGTATTGAGACGCAGGCTTCCTGAAAAGACCAATCGAAGCTCCCCTCGCGTTTTCTGGCGATTGTCATCGAATGGCTGTCTAGGAACCGTGTGGACCGTCGCACAACCTATTAACGCGGTTCCGGCTGTTCACATCAGGTCAACTCCCGCAACCTTTAGCCGTAAACTTACTGTGATTTGTCTAACCTTCCCTAACGGAAGGCTATATTAACAGATACCGAAATATTGATATAAATAAACGGGAAGACAGTGAGTCGCCGGGTGGAGATTTTTCATGAGCAAGGACAGCCATGCCGGGAAGGGGCATGGCTACACGGATGAGGTGCCGCGGGACGATCCCGGTGCGATGGAGGAAATCCTCAAGCCGGCCCGCCATGAAGTTCGCCGGGGGGCTCGGGATGAGACCGACGGCGACAATGATAGGGAAGGCCGAAACTGGGCCATTCTGCTGACGCTGTTTTCGTTCCTGCTGGTGCAACTGGCCGGCATCGCCCTGATCATCTGGGCGATATTCTGGTAAAAATCCGTGTCTGCAAACCCGTCGCTATGTTATCTCCGCTGCTCCTGTAGAAAGAGCAGATGAAGTCAGCGGAGTTTGGCATGGCAGATCTCGTCGATCCCGTACAGCGCGCGTTTCTCGGCGTGGAGAAATCCGCGCTCGACAATCGCTGGGTCGCGCGGCTCGATCAGGCCGGGCAGAACCGTGCCCTGGCCATGTCGCAGATCCACGGGCTGCCGGATCTGATCGCCCGTGTGCTGGCCGGGCGCGGCGTGACGGTGGACGAAGCGATCGAGTTCCTCGATCCGACCATCCGCAGCCTGATGCCCGATCCCCATAAGCTGACCGATTGCGAAAAGGCCGCGACCCGCCTCGTAAGCGCGATAGAGCGCGGCGAGAACGTCGCGATCTTCGGTGACTATGATGTCGACGGTGCGGCTTCCTCGGCGCTGATGTTCCGCTTTCTCAGCCATTTCGGTGTCAAGGCGAGCATCTATATTCCCGACCGCATCTTCGAAGGTTACGGGCCCAATCCGGCTGCGATCAATCAGCTGATCGATAACGGCGCCCGGCTGATCGTCACTGTCGATTGCGGCTCCACCAGCCACGAGGCGCTTGCCGCGGCGGCTGCGCGCAATATCGATGTCGTCGTCATCGATCACCACCAGGTGACACACGAGCTGCCGCCCTGTCATGCGCTGGTCAATCCGAACCGCGAGGACGATCTGTCGGGGCAGGGGCATCTCTGCGCGGCCGGCGTGGTCTTCATGGTGCTGGTCGCCACGCTCAGGCTACTGCGTGCGGCCGGCAACAAGCGCATCCTGGCGATCGACCTGCTGCAATGGCTGGATATCGTGGCACTGGCGACGGTTTGCGATGTCGTGCCGCTGAAGGGCCTCAACCGCGCTTATGTCGTGAAGGGGCTGGTCGCCGCCCGGCACCAGAGCAATGCCGGCCTTGCCGCACTTTTCCGCAAGGCTGGGCTCGCCGGACCGGTCACACCCTATCATTTCGGCTTCCTGATCGGCCCGCGCATCAATGCCGGCGGGCGGATCGGCGATGCCGCACTCGGAAGCCGCCTGTTGACGCTCGACGATGCCGGTGAGGCGGAAATGATCGCGCAGCGCCTCGACGAGCTCAACCGGGAGCGTCAGGCAATGGAGGCCATCATGCTGCAGGAGGCGGAAGCCGAGGCGCTTGCCGAATATGGCGACGGCGAGGGCGCGTCCGTCATCGTCACGGCCCATGAGAAATGGCATCCCGGCATTGTCGGGCTGATCGCGGCGCGCCTGAAGGAGAAGTTCAAGCGGCCGGCTTTCGCGATCGCCTTCGATCCCTCCGGCCGCGGCACCGGCTCCGGCCGCTCCATCAACGGCTTCGACATGGGCAGGATGGTGCGCGCGGCCGTCGAAGAAGGGATTCTGGTCAAGGGCGGCGGCCACGCCATGGCCGCCGGGCTCACGGTCGAACGTGCCGATCTCGGCAGGCTGAGAACCTTCTTCACGGAGAAGGCGGCAAGGACGGTGGCGAGCCTCGTCGCCAACGAGACGCTGAAGATCGATGGCGCGATCGGCGCGAGTGGCGCCACATTGGAACTCATCGACCGCCTGGAGGCCGCCGGCCCCTATGGCTCCGGCCATGCGCAACCGCTTTTTGCTGTGCCTGCCCATCGCGTGCGCGACGCGCGCCTGGTCGGCGAGAGACATGTGAAGGTGACACTGGAGGCGATGGACGGATCGAGACTCGACGGCATCGCTTTCCGCGCCGCCGAGACGTCGCTTGGCAGCCTGCTCCTCAATTCCCGCGGCGCCAGCCTGCACGTCGCAGGCTCGCTGGGCGCCGAGCATTATCAGGGCGCGCGCCGCATCCAGTTGCGCGTCTGCGACGCCGCGCCGGCGAAATAGATCGCGTCGCAAGGCGCTGAACGACATGAAATTTGGAGAGAGAAGTGGCACGCCCTAGGGGAGTCGAACCCCTCTTCCCAGAATGAAAATCTGGTGTCCTAACCGATAGACGAAGGGCGCTTCCTTCGTGGTGGCGCCCTTATAGTCAGCACCTTCGAAAGCCGCAAGCGCCAAGACGCGAAAAAATCACCGTTTTCGCCGATTTTTTTCCGCTGTGGAAAATCCCGTCGCCGAGAGCGTATGCAGTCGGAAAAAATCCGGCATTCCAGGATGGCTTCGGTCGGATTGCGATAATCGAGCTGGTACGCCCTAGGGGAGTCGAACCCCTCTTTACAGAATGAGAATCTGTCGTCCTAACCGATAGACGAAGGGCGCGTGCCGATTTCGTTAAAATAGGAAAGGGGAGCGATATCTGCAAGCAGATCACGGATGCTTCAATAATGAAGAGGAGTGGCACGCCCTAGGGGAGTCGAACCCCTCTTCCCAGAATGAAAATCTGGTGTCCTAACCGATAGACGAAGGGCGCTTCCTTCGTGGTGGCGCCCTTATAGTCAGGCACTTTCGATCCCGCAAGCGGCAAATTCGATTTTTTTCAAAAAAATGACAGTTCTTTCGGCTGGCATAAAGCAGAGGATTAGGATAGCCGAATCAATAGCTTGCGCGCGTTGTCGCAGGCATCTGGGATAGAGCTGACGTTGCGTTATGCCCTGTCGCGTTGGGGCGATCAGATCGCTCTTGCGGTCGCTATGGGCGCGCGTTTGCCGCCGCAGCCCCAGTTCCAGTCACGGGTTTTGCCGGTATCGACGTGAATGGAATCCGTGTGGCAATAGGTGCCGACGCCGCCGCGGTTCGGGAGCGAGCGGATATAGGCGGCAATATCCCATTTCGAGACGCCCTCGATCTGGATGTCGGCGGCTTCGCAGCTTTTGTGCATCGATTCGTCGGCGCCGCCGACCAGACGGTTATGTTCTTCGTCGCGATGGCCTGATGTGACGACAACGGGCCGGCCGAAATGGGTTTCGGCCGCCTTGATGATATTGAGCAGATTGGGTTTGAAGCAGCCGACCTCGACCTTGTCGTTCTGAAGATGCAGCCCGTTCGGTGCGATGCGCGTCATGCCGGGCAGGGCTGCCTTGTGCAGGAGACCGGAAAGGCTGCCGAGCAGGTTCTGCTTCGGGGCGCTGTAGAGTGCGTTCATCGTCGAGGATTGAATGCTGCCGGTTGCCAGCGAGGCGGTTTGAAACGGCGCAAGCTGGGTGCTGGTATTCTGTGAGGACTGCTGCGGCAGCACCGGCTCCGCCGGCTGCTCCTGTGCGGGCGGCTGGCTATAGACGCTGCTCCTCGAGGGCGAAACGCCGTCCACCGGCGCATAAGCGTTTGCGCCCTGCGGCTGAATGATCGTGGAAGTGCTGTTGTTCTGCGGCGCCGGTTGACGGTCGGAGAAGATGCTCATCGCCTGCGCATTGATCCGGGTCGACTGCATGACGAGACCGCCGATGTTGGCAGGCGCCGCCGCGGCGGGATCCGCAGGCGGGACGGCGGCATTCGGATCCTGCGCGGCGACCTGGGGCGCGGCCTGGGCGCCGGAAACATTCACGAGTCGGGGATCGGTGTAAATTGAGCGCTTGGCGGTCGCTGCAGGTGCTGCGGTGGCAGGCTGAGACGCCGCGGTCTGAGTTGACGGTGCCGCCGGAATGGCTGCGGCGGAATCGAGCGCCTTCTTGTTCGACACGCAACCCGCCAGCGCCAGCACCGAGGTGGCGATCAGCAAAGCGCCCGCCAGGGGCATCCGCATCTCAGTATTACGCAAGCGACCGGTCTCCTGTTGATGCGGAAAAAGGGCCGAAACGCCCTTTACCGCTTCGAGTCGGTCGGAGATTGCCTGCGGGGCCTGATCGCGGCAAGCGCCAAGGCGCCGGCCGGACCCGAAATCGCAAAAGCCGCAAGCTTCGCAAAAGCCTTGCGGCAAAAACCTTACCAGGCGCCGGTATTGCCCATCGAAGCCCAGGGTTCGGCGGCCGGAAGAGGGCTGCCCTTCTGCAGGATTTCGATCGAAATGCCTTCCGGCGAGCGCACGAAAGCCATGTTCCCGTCGCGCGGCGGCCGGTTGATGGTGATGCCGTTGTCCATCAGCTTCTGGCAGGTTGCATAGATATCGTCGACCTCATAGGCGAGGTGGCCGAAATTGCGTCCTCCGCTATAATCCTCCGTATCCCAGTTGTAGGTAAGCTCGAGGCAGGGTGCCTTTTCGCTGCGTGCACGATCGACATCGTCGCGGGCGGCCAGGAAAACCAGGGTGTAGCGGCCCTTCTCGTTTTCATGGCGGCGAATCTCTTCCAGGCCGAAAAGGGTGGTATAAAAGGCGAGCGAGGCGTCCAGGTCTTTGACGCGCACCATAGTATGAAGATAACGCATTCTATTTACTCCTTTATTGGGGCTGGCCCTTTTCGGCTAGCCGTGGTCAGCTTCGGGCAAGTCATCATTATAAAATGTGCACCTGGGAATAACCGAAAACTAGGACTTGCGCTTATCCGTTACCAAGATGTTAATCTTGATTTCAAGAATCAGTTAACCGTAACAGTGTGACGCGTATTCGAGGGGCTGGCGATATGGCTGACAGGATTTCATCGAACCAATACTCCGATCTCGATGAGCTATCGGGCGAGGCGGTCGATCTTGTTGAAATCACCGGGGTCGTCAAGTGGTTCGACGTTGCCAAGGGTTTCGGCTTCATCGTCCCGGATAATGGCATGCAGGACGTTCTCCTGCACGTGACCTGCCTCCGCCGCGACGGTTACCAGACGATCCTTGAGGGAACGCGCATCGTCGCCCTCGTCCAGCGCCGCGAGCGCGGCTACCAGGCCTTCAAGATCCTCTCGATGGATCAGTCGACGGCGGTTCATCCCTCGCAACTGCCGCCGGTGCGCACACATGTGCAGGTCACCGCGACGAGCGGGCTCGAGCGCGCGCTCGTCAAATGGTTCAATCGCACCAAGGGCTTCGGCTTCCTGACGCGCGGCGAGGGTACGGAAGACATTTTCGTGCACATGGAGACGCTCCGCCGCTTCGGCCTGACGGAACTGCGCCCCGGCCAGGTCGTCCTCGTGCGCTTCGGCGACGGCGAAAAGGGCCTCATGGCTGCGGAAATCCATCCTGACGTTCCGAGCCCGGCAAGCCGGTCGCACTGATATGCGCGGCTCCATTCTGTTTCATGCGATAAGAAGCGCCATTCTGGCGCTTTTTTTCATGGCCGCCGCCCTGCCAGCTTTGGCCCAGGAGGAGGTTCGGTTCGACAAGGAGCCGCTGCTCATCCAGACCGCCGCGGGCAAGACGCTGCATTTCACCGTCGAGGTCGCCTCGTCAGCCGATCAGCGTGCGCGCGGCCTGATGTTCCGCAAGGCGATGGCCGATGACGCCGGCATGATCTTCGATTTCGGCCAGTCGCGGCGCGTCGGCATGTGGATGGAAAACACCATCCTGCCGCTCGACATGCTTTTTGCCGACGACACCGGTACGATCCGCCACATCAAGGAAAACGCCAAACCCTATTCGCGCGACGTCATCGATTCGATGGGCGAGGTGAAATACGTCGTCGAACTCAACGCCGGCATCGTCGCCAAGCTCGGGATTGAGACCGGCGACAGGATCGTAAGCGCTACGACGACCAAGGCGAAGTGACGGCGGCGCGTGAGCGCGCGGCCCTCAAGGAATTCAACAATATCAGGATATTGAATGGTCGGAGTGGAGAGATTCGAACTCCCGACCCTCTGGTCCCAAACCAGATGCGCTACCAGACTGCGCTACACTCCGTGCCGTGAATGGCAGGGGGAATACACGGTTCGCTTTGCCGTCGCAACCCATAAAACCTGCCCGGCCAGGAGATTCCTCGCCTGGATGTGGATGCCCCACAGAAAAACTTGATGATGCGACCTGTTTAGCGCCCTCAAGGCGCGATCGGACGTCTCAGCCCTGACCGATCAGGCCGATATATTGTGCGTAGCTGATGGCAACGTAGAAGAAGGCCGTAATGACAGCGCCGATCACAATCGCATTGAACTCTGCCGAACGTCTCATCATAACTGCAAATCCGCTGAACCCGACTGGGGCGTAAACTAGTGCCGAGCGTTGTGTGCGGCAATCTCGTTGCAATCACAACATGAGACAGCCGGTAACATTCGGGAACTCGACCCCCGAATCTCCCGCATTTCAAGGTGTTGCGGGGCCGGGCTGGGGAAACATATCCCCAGCGACTTCAGCCGCCAAGACTGACTTTTTCCCCACGCCGCCTGCCACAAGGCGAAACCTGCGCCGGTATCACCAGCCGCCTTTTTTCTTGAAAAACGGGGGATTCGCGGATAAGCAAAATTCATCTCTTTGCATTATCCCTTCGTGGTGAAGCAAAGGCCCGGCAACGGGATCGAGACCCTATTTTCGGAGACGCCGCAGTCATGTCTGCCAAGATCTATCGTCCAGCCAAGACCGCCATGCAGTCCGGCAAGGCAAAGACCCATCTTTGGGTGCTCGAATTCGATCAGGAGTCACCGCGCAAGATCGATCCGATGATGGGCTATACTTCTTCTCGCGACACGCGCCAGCAGGTGAAGCTCACCTTCGAGACGCAGGCGCTTGCGGAAGCCTACGCCCAGCGCAACGGCATCGAATACCGTGTCATCGCGCCGAAAGATCCGGCCCGCCAGGTCGTCGCCTATCCGGATAATTTCCGTTATACCCGTACGCAGCCGTGGACGCACTGAGATTTCTCGTCCACATATGCCGCATCCGGTCGCGCTTCCCGAGCGCGGCCAGCAACGGCCCCTTAGCTCAGCTGGATAGAGCACCTGCCTTCTAAGCAGGTTGTCGCAGGTTCGATTCCTGCAGGGGTCGCCATCTTTTCGTTGTTCATACTGAAGACGTAGGTGATTTAAACCACGCTCTCATGCGGATGCGGACCGACGTTGCTGTATTGCCGATCGGGTCATTCGAAGGCAGGCGGCGTGGGCTCCGTGGCAGAGACCCAGTGTACCCACACGCGCACTCCGCGGTCCTTCAGCGTATCGAAGACACGCCTCGCTGGTGTCCCCACCTTTGTGACCTCGTCATAAATCTCGTCGTCGAGAACTCTCACTTCTTTCAGCGTCGGCAGCTCGAGCAGCGTTTCGATATGGTCTGCCCCGGTGCTGAGACTCAGATACTCCAGTCTCTCAAATGACAGAAGCGTTTGAATGTCGATCTTTCCGATCATCGAGATTGCGGAAAAGCTTTTGAGATTCCTGCAAAGCTCGATCCCTGAGAGGTCGGTGACGTTGAAGACATCGTCCTCGCCGTCCCAGAAATACCAGACGTACCTATAGACGCTTCCTCCACCGTCGAAGGCGATTTCCTCTACCGTGGCAAGCAACTCGTCAGTCAGCGGATATCGCGCCAGATAATCCTGCGCCTCGGGCATGATTTCATAGCCTTCGTGCTCAAGATCGACGGCCCGGCCGAGGAGGTGGGTCGCAAGCTGTGCCGGGGTTCCAAGATCAATCTGCTTAGCGTCGAGAAGCGATGACAGCACGACGAGCTTGAGATTTGGGTCGGCAAATGGCGCGCCGGGGATGCCTGCTGCCGCCGGATAAGGTGGTTCCGTCGGCTCCGGATATTCCGCCGCCGGGTTGGAAAAGCCGATTTCGTTGACGGTCTCCAGCGTGAGGCGGACCCGCAAAGTGTAACCCTCCGGATAGTGCCGCATGCCCATACGCACGCCTCGCATCATCGGAATATCGTCTCCGATCTTGAGAGATGGCATGGCTGCGCGTAGCTGTTCGATCTTCATTCCCATGGCGATCCCTTCGACGGGACGCAGAAAGCGATGATCGTAATTGAGCATTCCGATGAAGCCGTTCTGATCAATCCATGCAACGAATCCATGGCTGTTCTCAAGCAGATCGATCTTGCCGCCTTTATGCGCGGGAAGTGGCTTCCACGCCGACCCCATCGCTGCCTGGACTTTCGCCATCGGCATCCCGGGTCTCAGGACCGCGAGCGCCGCAACATCCACGCTTTTATTTAACGCCGCCATCGCCCGCCCTCCATGAATAACTCCAAGCGCGACCGCGGCCATCAATTCTCGTTTCCGCATCAAAACGTCAGTCATCTCTCTTTGTCGCGGCCGTCCTATGACCACTATGCGACAAAGTGCAACTACTGATTTCGCTGAAAGGTGGAATAAATTGCTGATGTCGTAGCCGAGAGCTTCTTCTCAGCGATCCAAGAAATGATCGAAATAGACCTTGGGGATGGGATAGGCGTAGACGCCTCTATCGACGAAGCTGTACCTGTAGAGGCAGCTTCTCAGCGCCGCATTGTATTCCAGGCTCTGTGGATCCGGTGAGCCTCTGCGCAATGAGCTTGCTTCCGGCACGCAGCGTTGAAGCGCCTTGTCGTATCGTGCGAGGAGCACGGGGTCGGTGTCGACCCGGATGCCGCCATGATAGGACTGATAGTTTGAAGGGGATTCTGCGGCCGAAATACAGCCCAGGCTGAGCGTAAGACCAACTGCTGCCATTAATCTCATTGGACAGTCTCCCGTGATCGATCATACGAAGTAATCGAGTACGATATTATTGGTTCCCGCATTGATGAGCAAGGAGACTGTGAATAGGATCTGCATAGGCGCGTGACTTTTGGTCGTGCGGCCGGAAAATGAGAATTTGCATGTCCGAGCCTCTATGGCCGGATGGCTGCGGCCGAAAACGGCGGCAGCCATCCGTCATCACTCAATCCAGGAGATCGGCCGGAACCTTGCCGCCATTTTCCGAGAGCCGCTTCATCAGTGCTTTGTGCAGCCACATATTCATCTTCGCGGAATCGTTTGTGTCGCCGGTATAGCCGAGTTCGGCGGCGAGTTCCTTGCGTTCGGCGAGGCTCGCATCCATCCCGACAGCCTTCATCAGGTCCACGATCGAGTGACGCCAGTCGAGTTTCTGGCCGCTTTTCTTTACAGCCGCGTCGAGGATGGGGACGATATCGACTGTTGCTGCTGCCGGGGTCGGGGCCGCCTTACTCTGCGCCGGAGAAGCCGTCGGCGCCTGGCTGGGCGCGGGCGACGGTGAGACGGGAGCCTGGACCGGCTCTGCCTTCGGCGCGCTGGCGGCAGCGGGCTCGGCAGCTTTGGCTTCTCCAAAGATTGCATGTTTGATTTTGTCGAAAATGCCCATTCGTGAACCTCCGGCTTCGTAAATTAGGACATGCTGAACATGGCGTTCCAGCAAGGCATATCCAGAAGAGCGGAAGTTTATTTTTGCCCTCTCAGCGGAGAGAGGAAAGGTCGACATAACCACCGCCAGCGTGATCGACCCAGCTATCGTCCTATTGGAGGCGATCCTTGTGCTATCCTTTCGACAGGGCCGCGATATAGGCCGGGATTTGCCTCGGATGTCTGCTTTTGGCACAGTCGTTTCCGCGCCGCTTGCCTTGTGATAACCACTATTGGTTATTTTCGGCCGTCGCGCCGGTTCGAGAAGCGCCGACAGGAAACATTGATTACTCCTTCACGTTGGCTTGGCATGGACGTCCTGGAGAGCAGGCGTCCGATCGATCGAAGGCACGCGCGTTCCTCGATTTTCGGCTGCCGGACACTGTTCGGCACATGGAAACGGAGGAAGATCATGACCCATATGCACCTTAGACTGCCAGTTGCCCTGCTTGCGTCCGTCTGCGCGGCCCTTGCCATGCCGGCAGGTCAGGCACATGCGCTCGACATCGGCGTGTCTGTGAACGCGGGGAATGCCGCCAGCGCCGATGTCGGGGCTTCGCTCGGCGGCGGAAACGGCGTTGATGCAACGGCCAATGCGTCCATTGGCGGCTCGAGCGGCATCAACGCGGATGCGAACGCCAGCGCCGGCGGCAGTCGCGGTATCGATGCCGACGTCAATGCCGGAATCGGCGGCGGCGACGGTCTCGGGACTCGCGCCAAAGCTAGGCTCGGCGGCGGCCGCGGCGTCAACGGCGATATCAACACCCGGACCGGCGGCTCCAACGGCATCGATGCCAAAGCCACGGCGTCAGTTGGTGGCGCCACGGCGTCAGTTGGTGGCGGAAACGGCGTGAACACCGATCTTGCCATTGGCGACGTGAATGAGGCGAAACGTATGACAACTGCTGCGCCTGATGGCGCCGTCAGCGCATCGCAGGCCCGCACGCTGGATGCCTTCCGCGCCATGCCAGCCGACCAGCGGCGCAAGATGCTCATCCGTTGCGTCGACATCTCCTCTGGCGGCGGTGATTCAGGCCTTGCCGGTCTCTGCAGCCTGTTGCAGGCGTCGGCGTCCCGCTGAACGCAAAGACCCGCCGAACCGGGAGGCGCGGCGGGTCTTTTGGAAAGCTTCAGCTCGAGACTTAATGCAGGATCTGGCTGAGGAACAGCTTGGTGCGCTCGTGCTGCGGATTGTCGAAGAACTCGGCCGGCGAATTCTGTTCGACGATCTGCCCCTGGTCCATGAAGATGACGCGGTTGGCGACCTGGCGGGCAAAGCCCATTTCATGGGTGACGCAGAGCATGGTCATGCCTTCTTCGGCGAGGCCCACCATGGTGTCGAGCACTTCCTTGATCATTTCAGGGTCGAGCGCCGAGGTCGGCTCGTCGAACAGCATGATCTTCGGGTTCATGCACAACGAGCGGGCAATCGCCACGCGCTGCTGCTGGCCGCCGGAGAGCTGGCCCGGGTACTTGTTGGCCTGCTCCGGGATCTTGACGCGCTTGAGGAAGTGCATGGCGATTTCTTCCGCCTGCTTCTTCGGCATCTTGCGCACCCAGATCGGCGCCAGCGTGCAGTTTTCCAGGATCGTCAGATGCGGGAAGAGGTTGAAGTGCTGGAACACCATGCCGACTTCGCGCCTGACCTCGTCGATCTTCTTCAGATCGTTGGTGAGCTCGGTGCCGTCGACGATGATCTTGCCCTTCTGGTGCTCTTCCAGGCGGTTGATGCAGCGGATCATCGTCGACTTGCCGGAACCCGACGGGCCGGCAATGACGATGCGCTCGCCGCGCATGACCTTCAGATTGATGTCGCGCAGCACATGGAAATCACCGTACCACTTGTTCATGTTGATGATTTCGATCGCCACTTCCGTTGCGGAAACGGTGAGCTTTTTAGCTGGAGCTTCAGCCATGATTGTTTTCCCTCATTTTATCGTTTGTGGCCGGTGTCGAGGTGACGTTCGATGAACGCCGAATAGCGCGACATGCCGAAGCAGAAAAGCCAGAAGGCGAAGCCGGCGAAGATCAGTCCCGTCAGCGGCGTTACTGCGGTTGCCCAATTCGGATCGGTGAAGAAGAAGCGAACGATGCCGAGCAGGTCGTACATGCTGATGATCGACACCAGGGAGGTATCCTTGAACATGCCGATGAAAGTGTTGACGATGCCCGGGATCACCAGCTTGATCGCCTGCGGCAGGATGATCAGCCGCATCTTCTGCCAGTAGCCGAGGCCGAGCGAATCCGCACCCTCGAACTGACCCTTGGGAATTGCTTGCAGACCGCCGCGGATAACCTCAGCCATATAGGCGGAGGCGAAGATCGATACGCCGATGATCGCGCGCAGGAGCTTGTCGACCGTCCAGCCGGCCGGCAGGAAAAGCGGCAGCATGACGCTCGCCATGAAGAGGACGGTAATTAGGGGCACGCCGCGGACGACTTCGATGAAGATGATGCAGACCGTACGGATAACAGGCATCTGCGAGCGCCTTCCGAGCGCCAGGATAATGCCGAGTGGGAAGGAGACCGCGATGCCGACGAAGGAGAGCACCAGCGTCACCATCAGTCCGCCCCAGCGCGGAGTCTCGACGACTTCCAGGCCGAATCCACCGTACAGCAGAACGAAGGAAACGATCGGCAGCACGATGAAGAGCAGAATGGCGTTCAGGCCCTTGTGCGGCGCCGAAGGGATGAGCATCGGAACCAGCAGGAGTACGAAGAGAATGCCGACCAGTGTCGGCCGCCAACGTTCGTCGATCGGGTAGCCACCGTAGATGATCTGGTCGAACTTGGC
This sequence comes from Rhizobium sp. R634, assembly GCF_002211305.1. Lineage (GTDB taxonomy): Bacteria > Pseudomonadota > Alphaproteobacteria > Rhizobiales > Rhizobiaceae > Rhizobium. Next base: position 203,337 of record NZ_LOKW01000006.1, read on the forward strand.
GTTGATGAAGGCCCAACATGCACCATTCCAACCGTCCGGCTGAATGCCGCCCTGAACGGTCGTGGCGCAGAAGGTGCGATCCGACCCGGTCCAGACCGCCTGCACGAAGAGCCAGTCGATCGCATGAAAGAGAGCCCAGGAAAGAAAGACCAGGGCCACGATGGTAAGGACCATGTCCGTCGGTGTCGCAAGCAGGTTGCGGCGGATCCAGGCTCCGGCACCCTTTTCTCCCGCGGGAGGCGGCTCCGGCGCCAGCATGGCGGTTCTGACGAAACTGTTGCTCATTTATCTCTCCACCAGCGCCATCTTGGCATTGAACCAGTTCATGAACAGCGAGGTCACGATACTGAGGCTGAGATAGATGACCATCCAGATGAGAATCACCTCGACGGACTGACCGGTCTGGTTCAGCGTCGTGCTGCCGACCGCGACGAGATCGGCAAAACCGATGGCGATCGCCAGTGACGAGTTCTTGGTGAGATTGAGATACTGGCTGCTCAGCGGCGGAATGATGATGCGAAAGGCCTGCGGGATCACGACGAGGCGAGTGATCGACGAGGGATGCAGCCCAAGTGCGGCCGCAGCTTCCGTCTGTCCCTTCGGCACACCGCGAATGCCCGCGCGCACGATCTCGGCGATGAAGGCCGCGGTATAGAAGGAAAGCGCCAGGAAGAGGGACATGAACTCCGGCCCGACGATGGAACCGCCGGTGAGGTTGAATTTGCCCGCGATCGGATAATCGAAGGAAAGCGGCATGCCTGCGAGCAGGAACGCAACAAGCGGCAGGCCGATCAGCAGTCCGGTCGAAACCCAGATCGTATGGAACGGCTGACCTGTTGCTGCCTGCCGGCGATGCGCCCATCGAGCCGTCACGATGACGGCGACGATCGCGATGACGAAGGCGACGCCGACGAGCCAGAAAGCTTCACCGAAAATCGGCTTGGGGAAGGAAAGGCCGCGATTGTTGAGATACGATCCGAAAGGCAGATGCAGCGACTCGCGCGCGTTTGGCAGAACCGCCAGAACGCCGGAATACCAGAAGAAGATCACGAGCAGCGGCGGAATATTGCGAAACACTTCCACATAAACCGTGCACAGCTTGGCAATCAGCCAATTCCGCGATAGACGGCCAACGCCGACGATGAAGCCGATGATGGTAGCGGTGATGATGCCGGTAACGGCGATCAGCAGCGTGTTCAGCAGGCCGACCAGCAGCGCCCGGCCGTAGGTCGAATCGCTTGAATAGGCGATCAGCGACTGGCCGACTTCGAAGCCGGCGCGGCCGTTCAGGAAGCCGAAGCCCGATGCGATGTTGGCGCGCGCCAGATTGACGGCAGTATTGTGCGCGACCCACCACACGAAGGTGACCAGCAACACGATGGTAAGAACTTGGAAGAAGATACCCCGAACTCTCGGGTCGTAGAGGGCGGACTGAAAACTCCAGCCACTCCTGGGTATAGGTGTTGAACCCGCAATCTGGTGCGTCATACCTGGCCAATTCCCCACGTTATGCGCTCCTTTTCGGAGCTTTTTTATAGGAGGAGGAAAGGCGGTCGCCCGCCCTTCCGGCTTTCATGCGTGATGCCGCTCAGCGAACCGGCGGTGCGTACTGAATGCCGCCCTTGTTCCAGAGAGCGTTGAGACCGCGTGCGATCTTCAGCTGGCTGCCCTGGCCGATGTTGCGTTCGAAGGTTTCGCCGTAATTGCCGACGTTCTTGACGATGTTGTAGGCCCAGTCGTTGGCCAGGCCGAGATCGGTGCCGATCTTGGTATCGGCCTCGACGCCCAGGAAGCGCTTGATGTCAGGGTTCGGCGAGTTCTTCATGTCGTCGACATTCGCCTGAGTGATGCCGAATTCTTCGGCATTGATCATGGCATAGCCGACCCAGCTGACGATATCGAACCACTGGTCGTCACCCTGGCGAACGGCCGGAGCGAGCGGCTCCTTGGAGATGATTTCCGGCAGGATCGTATGTTCGTCCGGGTTCTTCAGCGTCAGGCGCAGCGAATAGAGACCGGACTGGTCGGTCGTGTAGACGTCGCAGCGGCCGGCATCATAGGCGGCATTGACCTCGTCCAGCTTTTCGAAGACGACGGGGTTGTACTGAAGGTTGTTCGCCTTGAAGTAGTCGGCGAGGTTGAGTTCCGTGGTCGTACCCGACTGCACGCACACGGACGCGCCGGAGAGTTCGAGCGCCGACTTCACGTTCAGGCTCTTGCGGACCATGAAGCCCTGGCCGTCATAGTAGTTGACGAAACGGAAGTTCAGGCCGAGAGCGGTGTCGCGGTTGATCGACCAGGTCGTGTTACGGGCGAGCACGTCGATTTCGCCGGACTGAAGAGCCGGAAAGCGATTGGCGGCGCTCAAGGGGGTGAACTTCACCTTGGTGGGGTCGCCGAAGACGGCAGCGGCGACAGCCTTGCAGAAGTCGACGTCGAAGCCGGCCCAATTGCCGGAAGCGTCAGGCGCGGCAAAGCCGGCGAGACCGGTGTTGACGCCGCACTGAATGAAACCCTTTGCCTTTACATCTCCAAGGGTCGTGGCTGAAGCAGCCGAGGTGCCAAGAGCGAAAACTGCTGCGCCGATCGCGGCCGACAGAAGCTTGTTCTTCATTTTTTCCCAACCTTTTCCGTTGTCTTATCTTTTCTTGTGGGGAGTTCCGGCGAAAAACTCTGCCGCCCCCATTGTCTCGACACCCTCCCGGCGCGAGTGACTCTATCACAGTCGCAAATGTCACCATGGTCAAGTGTCGCCATCAATAATTGCGGCAAATTTCGGGATTTTGGTATATTGCGCCGCATTCCTGGGCTGCTGGCTACCAAATAGGCGGTCTCTTGCGGAAAAATAACGCGAAAATCCAAAATTTCGTGAAAACGGCGCGTTGCCTGTTCGCTGTCCTCGAGGGGTTGACCGGAACCGGCGAGGCGTCCAAATGTTCGCTTTCGCGCTCCTTCGCCAAAGGCCATTTCCGACATGAAAGATAAAGACAGTTTGCTGCAGAACGCCGGCATCAACACCCGCCTGACCCATATCGGCAACGATCCATTCGATTATCACGGCTTCGTCAATCCGCCGGTCGTGCATGCTTCGACGGTGCTGTTTCCGAATGCCCGCACGATGGAGACGCGGGCGCAAAAATACACATACGCCACCCGCGGCACGCCGACGACGGATGCGCTCTGCGAGGCGATCGACGCACTTGAAGGTTCGGCCGGCACGATCCTCGTTCCGTCGGGCCTTGCGGCCGTCACCATTCCGTTCCTAGGTTTCGTCGCCACTGGCGACCATGCGCTCGTCGTCGATTCGGTTTACGGCCCGACCCGTCATTTCTGCGATACGATGCTGAAGCGTCTCGGCGTCGATGTAGAATATTATGACCCGTCGATCGGCGCCGGCATCGAAGCGCTGTTCCGGCCGAACACCAAGATCGTCCACACCGAGGCGCCCGGATCCAATACCTTCGAGATGCAGGATATTCCGGCGATCTCGGCGGTTGCGCACCGCCACGGCGCCGTCGTCATGATGGACAATACCTGGGCGACGCCGCTCTATTTCAGGCCGCTCGATCACGGCGTCGACATTTCCATCCATGCGGCGACCAAATATCCGTCCGGCCATTCCGATATCCTGCTTGGAACGGTTTCGGCCAATGCCGAGCACTGGGAGCGGCTGAAGGAGGCGAACGGCGCGCTCGGCATCTGCGGCGCTCCCGACGATGCCTATCAGATCCTGCGCGGACTGCGCACCATGGGCCTGCGCCTCGAGCGGCATTATGGAAGCGCGCTCGCGATCGCCGAATGGCTGGAGGGCAGGGAGGACGTCGCCCGCGTGCTGCATCCGGCCCTGCCGAGTTTTCCCTCCCACCATATCTGGAAGCGCGACTTCAAGGGTGCGAGCGGCATCTTCTCCTTCGTGCTTGCCGCGGGCAGTCCCGAGAAGTCCAGGGCGAAGGCGCACGCCTTCCTCGACGCGCTTCAGGTTTTCGGTCTCGGCTATTCCTGGGGCGGCTTCGAAAGCCTCGCTTTGCACGCCAACCTCAACGACCGCAAGGTCGCCAAGGCGCCGACGGAAGGCCCAGTCATCCGTCTGCAGATCGGCATCGAGGATGTGGCCGACCTCAAGGCCGATATCGAACGGGGTTTTGCCGCCGCAAGCGCCGTCTGACCGCGGCGCCTTAGGGCAGGCGCACGGCCTTGTAGCCGTAGATCCAGTCGAGATCCGCCGCCAGGCTTTGCGGCGGCTTGAGGCCGAGCACGAGATCGCGGCCGATCCGGATCGGCCCCTTGGCATGATAGGCGAACTGGTTGAAGGCGCCGCGCTGGCGAAGCCTTGCGATGCGCGGCGCGCGATGTTTTTCGAAAAGCGCCAGCGCTTCCGATATCGGGCGGTCCGAAAGAAAGCCGGCAAGCTCGTAAGCGTCTTCGATCGCCATCGCCGCGCCCTGCGCGGCAAATGGCATCATCGCATGGGCGGCGTCGCCGATCAGCACTGTCCTTCGGCCATCGTGCCACGCGCCTGCGGTGGTTTCGAACAGCGGCCAGAAGGTCAGGTTCGCCTGTCTTTCGAACAGCGACAGGATGGCGGCGTTCCAGCCGGAAAGACGCTTCCGCAGCTGCACGCGCTGCTCGGCCGTCGGCTCACTTTGCCAGGTCTGCGGCGCGAGGTTGCCGGCGGTGATCGCCACCATGTTGAAGCTGCCGGTTTCCTTCAAGGGATAGCTGACGAGATGCGCCGAGCCGCCGAGAAAGGCCGAGACGGATGTCCGATCGAGAAAGGCGGGCGCTTCCGCTTCGGCAATGGTGAAGCGGTAGGCGATATTGCCGGAAAAACGCGGCGAGGGGCTGCCGGGAACGGATTGCCGGAGCTTTGACCAGACACCGTCCGCGCCGATGACGAGATCGGCGGCGCGCTCCAGCGGCGGCAGGCCAGCCTCGATCCGCACGCCGAGATGAAGCCGGCAAAGCGGATCGGCCTCGACCGCAGCCAGCAGGGCCTTCTGCAATGTCGTGCGATGCAGGACGCCATAGGGCGCCCCCCAGCGTTCCCGCGCGAATTTGCCCGACGGCACCGCCGCAAGCTGGCGCAGCGAACTGCCCGATATCAGCCGGATCGTGTCCGGCTCGAGCCAGACCTTCGACAGCCCTTCCAGAATGCCGAGTTCGTCAAGGATGCGGGAAGCATTCGGCGATACCTGCAGCCCGGCGCCGACCTCGGTGAGTTCGCCTGCCTGCTCGAAGATTTCCGAGCTGATGCCGCGACGCGAAAGCGAAAGGGCCGCGGCCAGTCCTGATATACCGGCGCCGATGATGGCGGCATGTTCGGCAGGCATTGTCTGTCCGATCCAGATTCTGGACGGATTACGCCGCCTTCACGTGAAAGACGCAACCGGCCGGATTGGTCTGGCTGGGCTTGAGCGAGGAATTGAAGCGATAGAGCGTCGAGCAGTAGGAACAGACTTTCTCGTTGTCGTCGCCCATGTCGATGAAGATATGCGGGTGGTCGAAGGGAGCCGAGGCACCGGTGCACATGAATTCCTTGACGCCGACTTCGATAACGCGGTGACCGCCGTCATTCTGGAAGTGGGGGATGTTGTGGCCGGCCATATTGCTCTCCGAATGCTTAGAAATGTGGGCGGACTTTATAAGCCTTCGCCGCAAATGTGTAGAGCCAAAGCGCCGAGCCGGTCACAGTTTTTGGGCACAGTTTTTGGCTTCACGCTGACTGGCGGCTCGATTATGGTCGCGCCAAAAAGGAAGACCCGATGAACCTGAACACGCCCGCCTTTTCAAGCTTCACCCATGATGGATTGAAACTTGCCTTTTTCGACGAAGGCGATCCGTCCGGCGTGCCTGTCTTGTTGATCCACGGTTTCGCCTCGACGGCGAACGTCAACTGGGTGCATCCGGGCTGGCTGAAGACGTTGGGGGATGCCGGCTATCGGGTGATCGCCATCGACAATCGCGGTCATGGCGCAAGCGACAAGCCGCACGACGCCGAAGCCTATCGCCCCTGGGTCATGGCCGGCGACGCGATCGCCTTGCTCGATCATCTCGGCATCCCGGAGGCCAATATCATGGGCTATTCGATGGGCGCGCGCATTTCGGTCTTTACGGCGCTCGCCAATCCGCATCGTGTCCGGTCCCTTGTGCTCGGGGGCCTCGGCATCGGCATGACCGACGGCGTCGGCGACTGGGACCCGATCGCCGATGCGCTGCTTGCTCCCTCGCTCGACGAGGTGACGCATGCCCGCGGCCGGATGTTCCGCGCCTTCGCCGAGCAGACGAAGAGCGACCGCGTCGCCCTTGCCGTCTGCATTCGCGGCTCGCGTGATCTCGTCGCCCGATCGGACATGGGCAGGCTCGACATGCCCACTCTGATCGGCGTCGGCACGAAGGATGATATCGCCGGTTCGCCGCAGGAACTGGCGGCGCTGATGCCGAATGCCGAAGCGCTCGATATTCCCGGCCGCGATCATATGCTCGCCGTCGGCGACAAGGTTTTCAAACAGGCGGTGCTGGCCTTCTACGCAAAGGTCGCCGAGGGGTGACATCGCCGGTGACATGATCGTGATGGCGAACAGCCATGCTAAAAAACCATGGCGGCGGCACCCATTTATGTTATTGGCGTTTTCCTCTATATATTGGCATTCCGAAAACGGCATTCCTGTTGGCAGCAAGGAGAGCGGCGATGGTCGCAAAGACAGACATTCGTGCTTTTGAGGCTGGCCATCCCTTGAAGGTGATGGATCCCATCTGGGACAGCCTGCGGGAGGAAGCACGGATCGCGGCCGAAAACGACCCGGTTCTCGCCGCCTTCCTGTATTCGACTGTCATCAACTACCGTTCGCTCGAGGAATGCGTCATCCATCGCATCTGCGAACGTCTCGATCATCCCGATATGCAGGCAAACCTGCTTCGCCAGACCTTCGAGGAAATGCTCCTCGACTGGCCGGAGTGGAGCTCCATCCTGCGCGTCGATATCCAGGCCGTCTACGACCGCGATCCCGCCTGCCTGCGCTTCATGGAGGCGGTGCTCTATTTCAAGGGTTTCCATGCGCTGCAGACGCACCGTCTGGCTCATTGGCTGCTGAACCGCGGCCGGCGCGATTTCGCGCTTTATCTGCAAAGCCGCTCCTCCAGCGTCTTCCAGACCGACATCAATCCGGCGGCGCGTATCGGCAAGGGCATCTTCCTCGATCATGCGACGGGCCTCGTCGTCGGTGAGACGGCGGTCATCGGCGACAACGTCTCGATCCTGCATGGCGTCACGCTCGGCGGCACGGGCAAGGAAGGCGCCGACCGCCACCCGAAGATCGGCAGCGGCGTCATGATCGGCGCCGGCGCGAAGATCCTCGGCAATATCGAGATCGGCTATTGCTCGCGCGTTGCCGCCGGTTCCGTCGTGCTCAAGGCGGTGCCGCCGAAGAAGACGGTCGCAGGCGTTCCGGCCAAGGTCGTCGGCGAAGCTGGTTGTTCCGAGCCGTCGCGCAACATGGACCAGGTGATCGGCGCCGATATCTGAGCGCCATTGGAAAAGGAATAGGAAGTCGGCGGAACCGGGCGGGGACAGACCACGCCAAGTGGCAACCTTGCCTTTACACCGCTGCTTTTCCTGTGCAAGAAGCGGCCAATCAAGACCGCTTACGGAGATGACAGAGTGAAGCCAGAAGAAATCAAGAAGCTCGACGCCTATTTCAAACGTACGCTCAACCCGCAGATCGTCGTCAAGGCGCGTCCGCGCAAGAATGATTCTGCGGAAGTTTATCTCGGCGAAGAATTTCTGGGCGTCGTCTACGTCGATGATGAGGACGGTGACCGCTCCTACAACTTTTCGATGGCCATTCTCGACGTCGATCTTTAATCGCGTTCGAAAGCTTCAAGAAGGCCGGGCGGCGCGATCCGCCCGGCCTTTTTTCGTTTTTTTGCCCTCGAGTGAAAATTTATTTAAAGCCTCCGGTTGTGGCATTCTGATATATATTAGCAAAATCAATTAAAGACGTACGTGCCCCGGCGCGCAGGCTTTGTTTTATAATTGTCATGCAACTTTTTAGTGTTTTGCATCGCACAAGACTACTTGACTATTTGTGCGTTGCAGCTACCCTGCCGCCACCCCAATAGCCCAACGGAGGACGGTCATGTTCAACTTCGACGATGCCAATAGGAAGAGCAAGGAAGCCGTCGATACGGCGCTGAGAACCTATTCCGACACGGCGAGGGGCTTTCAGGCGATCGCCACCGAAGCCGCCGAATATTCGAAAAAGTCCTTTCAGGACGCGGTGACGCACTTCGAAACGCTGGCCGGCGCCAAGAGCTTCGAGGCCGCTTTCGAATTGCAGACAAGCTACGTCAAGTCCGCCTATGAAAGCTTCGTCTCCGAAACGACGAAGCTCGGCGAAATGTATGCCGATCTCGCGAAATCTGCCTACAAACCCTATGAGGCGCCGATCGCTGCTGCTGCCGCCGCCGTCAAGTCGCCGAAATCGCCGCAGCCGGCGACGCCCGCTGCCGCGTGATGCAGATTCAGTAGCGCAACCTCCGCTACATATTGAAAAACGAAGACCGGCTACGCATCTGTAGCCGGTCTTTTTTTGTTTCCACTTTCATTGCTGCGTCCGCCAGAGATCGGCCGGGGACTTTTTTAGTCTTTCCCGTGCATGCCGGCATTTCTTGATTGCAGTGTCTGACAGGGGGCTTAAAATCGGCCCATTATGAACTAAGTTAGTGTTTCAGATATTCGGCGGGAAAAGCACCCTCCCATGCTCTGCCGGATTGATCGAGGAATGAATGACAATGATCGCAAAGCCGATCCGGATGCAGAACGACAGCGAAAGGAACGGGGACAACGGAAATCGCGGAACCTCGGTCATCACGCGCACCAAGCCGAAGACCAAGAAGCCCAACCTCTACCGCGTACTGCTTTTGAATGACGACTACACTCCCATGGAATTCGTCATTCATATTCTGGAGCGTTTTTTTCAGAAGGATCGTGAAAGTGCCACCCGCATCATGCTGCATGTCCACAACCACGGCGTCGGCGAATGCGGAATATTCACATACGAGGTAGCGGAAACGAAGGTCAGCCAGGTGATGGACTTCGCCCGGCAGCACCAGCATCCGCTGCAATGCGTCATGGAAAAGAAGTGAGGATCTCAACGTGCCAACATTTTCGCCTAGCTTAGAGAAGGCGCTCCATCAGGCACTGACCTTTGCCAACGAGCGGCATCATGAATATGCCACGCTCGAGCATCTGCTGCTTGCCCTGATCGACGATGCCGATGCGGCCGCGGTCATGGGCGCCTGCAATGTCGATCTCGACGCGCTGCGCAAGACGCTCGTCGAATATGTCGATAACGAACTTTCCAACCTGATCACCGGATATGACGAGGATTCGAAACCAACCTCCGGTTTCCAGCGTGTCATCCAGCGCGCCGTCATCCACGTGCAGTCTTCCGGCCGCGAGGAAGTGACCGGCGCCAACGTGCTCGTCGCGATCTTTGCCGAGCGCGAGAGCCATGCCGCCTATTTCCTGCAGGAGCAGGAGATGACCCGCTACGATGCGGTCAACTATATCTCCCACGGCATCGGCAAGCGGCCGGGCGCTTCGGACTCTCGTCCGCCGCGCGGCGCCGAGGAAGAATCGGAAAGCAAGCCGACGGCACGCGGCGGCGAGGAAGAGGGCGGACCCAAGAAGCAGCAGGATGCGCTCAAGGCCTATTGCGTCAATCTCAATGAGAAAGCCAAGGGCGGGAAGATCGATCCGCTGATTGGCCGTCACGCCGAGGTGAGCCGCACCATTCAGATTCTGTGCCGCCGTTCGAAGAACAATCCGCTCTACGTCGGTGATCCGGGTGTCGGCAAGACGGCGATCGCCGAAGGTCTCGCCAAGCGCATCGTCGAAGGCAAGGTTCCCGAAGCGCTCGCCGATGCGACGATCTTCTCGCTCGACATGGGCACGCTGCTTGCCGGCACGCGCTACCGCGGCGATTTCGAAGAGCGTCTGAAGCAGGTCGTCAAGGAACTGGAAGAATATCCGGGCGCCGTGCTCTTCATCGACGAAATCCACACCGTCATCGGTGCGGGTGCGACGTCGGGCGGCGCCATGGATGCATCCAACCTCTTGAAGCCGGCTCTTTCGTCCGGTGCGATCCGCTGCATCGGTTCGACCACCTACAAGGAATACCGTCAGTTCTTCGAGAAGGACCGGGCGCTGGTCCGTCGCTTCCAGAAGATCGACGTCAGCGAACCGTCGATCAATGATGCGATCGAGATCATGAAGGGCCTGAAGCCCTATTTCGAAGAATATCACCATCTGCGCTACTCGAACGACGCCATTAAGTCGGCCGTCGAGTTGTCGGCTCGTTATATCTCCGACCGCAAGCTGCCAGACAAGGCGATCGACGTGATCGACGAAACGGGTGCGGCCCAGATGCTGCTGCCGCCCTCCAAGCGCCGCAAGCTCATCACCGAAAAGGAGATCGAGGCGACGATCGCCACGATGGCGCGCATTCCGCCGAAGACCGTCTCCAAGGACGATGAAGCCGTGCTTGCCAATCTCGAGCAGGAACTGCGCTCGGTCGTCTACGGCCAGGATATCGCGATCGAAGCCCTTTCGACCTCGATCAAGCTGGCGCGTGCCGGTCTTCGCGAGCCGAACAAGCCGATCGGCGCCTATGTCTTCTCCGGCCCGACCGGTGTGGGCAAGACCGAAGTGGCAAAGCAGCTTGCTTCGTCGCTCGGCGTCGAGCTCCTGCGCTTCGACATGTCGGAATATATGGAGCGGCACACCGTTTCCCGTCTGCTCGGCGCACCTCCCGGCTATGTTGGCTTCGATCAGGGCGGTCTTCTCACAGATGGCGTCGATCAGCATCCGCATTGCGTGGTCCTGCTCGACGAAATTGAGAAGGCCCATCCCGACATCTACAACATCCTGTTGCAGGTCATGGACCACGGCACGCTGACCGACCATAACGGCAAGAAGATCGACTTCCGCAACGTCATCCTGATCATGACGACGAATGCGGGCGCGTCCGAAATGGCCAAGGCCGCGATCGGCTTCGGTTCGTCCAAGCGCACCGGCGAGGACGAGGAGGCGCTCACCCGTCTCTTCACGCCGGAGTTCCGCAACCGTCTAGACGCGATCATTCCCTTCGCGGCGCTGCCGACGGCCGTCATCCACAAGGTCGTGCAGAAGTTCATCATGCAGCTGGAGGCCCAGCTTTCCGAAAGGAACGTCACCTTCGACCTGCACGAGGACGCGATCGCCTGGCTGTCCGAAAAGGGTTACGACGAGAAGATGGGCGCCCGCCCGCTTGCCCGCGTCATCCAGGACACCATCAAGAAGCCGCTTGCCAACGAAATCCTCTTCGGCAAGCTGAAGAAGGGCGGCGTCGTCAACGTCACCGTCGGTCCGAAGGAAGACGGCAAGCCGGGTATCGTGCTGGAGGCCATACCGGATACGGCCCCGATCAAGCCGAAGCCGGAGGCCGAGGTCGCGCATCCCGAAGCCGATGACGAGGACGACGGCGAACTGAAGACGAAGACGGCTCGCAAGACCCGCGCCAAGACCGTCCCGCGGGCCGAGCCGGAGGTCCGCGACGCTCCGAAAAAGGGTAGCGCGGTTCCGAAGGTTCCGCGCAAGAAGTGAGATACGTCACCGAATTGGAAAGGGCCGGGTTTTCCCCGGCCCTTAACTGCGTGTAAGTTTGCGACCGGCCATCCTCGCGGAAGGGCAACACCGGCCTACAGAGGCTTTCGGAAGAACACGACGCGCTGTGTCTCCTTAAATCCCAATGCGGCATGCATCGCATGGCTGGCTGAATTCTCAAGCAGCGCGTCTGAGCCAAACTCAACACACCCAAGCGACTTCCCCCAATCAGCAACAACATTGCAAAGCAATCGTGCGATGCCCTTTCGTCTGTCGATGGACCGGACATAAATTCCTTCGAGGAACAGAACGGGCGAGCTGCTGCATCCATTCACGTAATCATGCCGCAAAGTGGCTTCGGCAAACCCGACGGCTTCATTCGCAGCATTGCGAGCGATGAACGCAATGGCTTCTCCATTTTCTGAAAGAAACGCCCGGTTCAACTCGGCTCGATGATCTTCAAGCGAGTGATGCGGCCATAGCGCAGCGCGAAGCTGCGCCCAGGGCTCGACATCTTTTATCGTCGCAATCTCGATAATCGATTCCATATTGCGGTTCCCTTCTGGCCGCAAAAATCGTGACGGGTCGGTGCGCAGAAAGCTTCTTGTTAAGGCGATGAACGGCCTTACGCCAGCGCGGCCCTGATCTTTTCGGCATTGGCAGCGAGCACGGCGCCATCCTCCATCTTGCCGGAATGCGGCTTGAGCGCCACGCCCTCATGGCGAGGGATGACGTGGAAATGCAGGTGGAACACCGTCTGCCCGGCGGCCGGTTCGTTGAACTGGGCGACGAACACGCCGTCGGCGTCAAAGACGTCCTGGACCGCATTGGCGACCTTTTGGACGACTGTGATCGCATGGGCGAGGGTGGCGGGATCGGCGTCGAGGATATTGCGGGAAGGCGCCTTCGGAACGACGAGCACATGGCCCGGCGCCTGCGGCATGACATCCATGAAGGCGACCGTATGCTGATCTTCATAGATACGGTGCGAGGGGATCTCTCCGCGCAGGATCTTGGCGAAGATGTTGTTATCGTCATAGGCGGCCGATCTGGTCATCGCGAAATCTCCTCGTTTTCTGCTTGATCGGGTAGCGCGGTCGGCGGGGCCGCGTCAATCCTCCTGCAGGCGCTCGCCCTTGCGGAAGGGGCTGTGCTCGCTCAAGATCTCGCCCATGTGCTCGACATCGGCCCGCTCGCGCGCGAGATAGTCGCCGATCGCCCGGCGAAGGCCGGCATGGGCGACATAATGGGCGGAATGCGTCGTCACCGGCAGGTAGCCGCGGGCGAGCTTATGTTCACCCTGCGCGCCGGCTTCGACCCGCTTCAGCCCTTTCGAAAGGGCGAAGTCGATCGCCTGGTGGTAGCAGACCTCGAAATGCAGGAAGGGATGATCCTCGATGCAGCCCCAGTGACGGCCGTAGAGCGTTTCGCCGCCGATGAAGTTGATCGCGCCGGCGATATAACGCCCGTCACGTTTGGCCATGACGAGCAGGATGTCGTCGGCCATGCGCTCGCCGATCAGCGAATAGAACTTGCGGGTGAGGTAGGGCCGGCCCCATTTGCGGCCGCCGGTGTCCATATAGAATTTGAAGAACTGGTCCCAGATGCGTTCCGTCAGGTCTTTCCCGGTCAGCCAGTCGATGCTGATGCCGTTTTCGAGCGCGGCGCGGCGCTCCTTGCGCAAGGCCTTGCGTTTGCGCGAGGCAAGCGTTTCGAGAAATTCCTCGTGATTGGCATAGCCGTCATTGATGAAATGGAACTGCTGATCTGTACGATGCAGATAGCCGTCCATCTCGAAGACGCCGATCTCGTCATCGGGCACGAAAGTGACATGGGCCGAGGAGATGCCGAGCCGGCGCACGACCTCCTTCAGGCTTTCGGCGATGGCGCTCTGGATCGGCAACCGCTGCAGCCCCTCGGCGACGAGAAGGCGAGGCCCGGTCGCGGGCGTGAACGGGATCGAGCACTGAAGCTTCGGGTAATACCGCCCGCCGGCCCGCTCGAAGGCGTCGGCCCAGCCATGGTCGAAGACATATTCGCCCTGGCTGTGGCTCTTGAGATAGCTGGGCAGGGCGCCGATCAGTTCGCCGCGATCGGTCTCGAGCAGCAGATGGTGCCCGAGCCAGCCGGCTTCGGCAGTGGCCGAACCTGATTCCTCCAGCGCCGACAAAAAGGCGTGGGAAACGAACGGGTTATAGGCAAGCGTACTGCAGGCCTTCGACGCCCCGGAAAGCTTGGACCAGCTCTCCGGGGAAATCGCGGTGAAGGAGCGTTCTACACGAATGGATAGTTCATCAGTCATGGGGCAAATGCGAAGCCTGTGGGGAGATGGTTCGGCTCTGCCTCAGTCTGCGCATGATCTTGGCCAAAAAGCGAGCGTCAAACCGCCACACGCGGGTCGAAGCCCTCGAAGGTCATCTGATCGGCATTTTCGAACGTGCGCCGGCGTGCCTCTTCGTCGCGCACCGTCCAGGTGATCACGGGAATGCCCTTCTCGCGTTCGCCTGTGATGAAGGCGTTCGGCAGATCGCCATAATAAAAGGAGATGAAATCGAGACCCATCTCCATTGCCGCGGCATGCGTCTTGATCTCTTCCGGCGTATTGCCGTTGGCGGTCAGTCCGAGCGGGTAGGGTGCATCGAGCGCCTTCAGATCGCGCAGCAACCAGTGGTCGAAGCTCATCAGCGCGACCTGGCCCTCATAGTCCTGAAGCACTTCGAGCACGGCTTCGGCAAATCCCTCGTCATCGGCCTCGCGGCCCTTGAGTTCCAGCACCAGCGGCACCTTCCCCTGGACGAGATCGAGGAGCTGACGGAGCGTCGGTATCTTGTCGCTCGTGCCGCCGACGGCGATCAGCCCAAGTTCCCTCGATGTGCGCTCGCGAACGTCGCCGTTGAGATTGCACAGGCGCTTCAGATCCTCGTCGTGAAAGATGATCGGCACGCCGTCGGAGGCGTAGTGCAGGTCGCATTCGATCGCAAAGCCGGCTTCGACGGCGCGCGAGAAGGCCGAAAGCGTGTTTTCCCAGACGTGCTTGTTGAGGTCGTGATAGCCGCGATGGGCGACCGGCGCGTCCTTGATCCAGGCCGCATTCGTCATTCGGCGATTTCCATGATAGCATCGATCTCGACGGCGGCGTTCAGCGGCAGGGCTGCCATGCCGACGGCGGCACGCGCATGTTTGCCCGCCTCGCCGAGCACGCCGGCAATCAGGTTCGACGCGCCGTTGATGACGAGATGCTGCTCGACGAAATCAGCCGCCGAGGCGACGAAGCCGTTCAGCTTGATGACGCGCCGGATGCGGCCGAGATCGCCGCCAAGTGCCGCCTTCGCCTGGGCGAGGATGTTGACGGCGCAGAGTTCGGCGGCGCGCTGGCCGCCCGCAACGTCGACCGTCTTGCCGAGATGGCCGGATACGGCGACCTTGCCGCCTTCGAGCGGCAGCTGGCCGGAGATGTAGAGAAGATTGCCGCTGATGACATAGGGAACGTAGTTTGCGGCAGGGGCTGCGGCTTCGGGCAGGTTTATCCCCATCTCACTGAGGCGCGCTGCGATTTCATTGGACATTTTCGTCTCCGCTTTTGTTGTCAATGTTTCAAAAATTATGCATCAAGACTAGAATCTTTAATATGACAGCTTCGAGCCTCGATTTGGCCGAAAGAGTTCATATAACATTGCGGCCGAGTCCAACAGGAGTGAATGAATGTTCCGATCGTCGCTTGCCGCTCTGCTTCTCGCCAGCGTTTCCGCCAATGCATGGGCGGGCGCGCCTGCGGCGAGCGCGGCGATAGCGACCGGCCTCGTCGCCCATCGCGCCGTCTACGATCTGGAGCTGAAGGACGCCTCGGACCGCTCGGGCATCGCCGCCATGTACGGCCGGATGGTCTATGAATTCGACGGCAACTATTGCCAGGGCTTCACCACCAATTTCCGCTTCGTGACGCAGATCGATACCGGCGACAGCGTGCGCGTCAGCGACCAGCAGACGAAGACCTTCGAGAACCTGAAGGACGGCAAATTCACCTTCGATACCAAGTCCTTCACCGACCAGCAGCTCGACAAGGAGGTCAACGGCGCGGCCGAAGATCGGCCGGATGGAGTCAAGGTCGATCTGAAGCAGCCGGCAAGTCGCGAGCTCCAGCTGGCCGAAAGCCGCTTTCCCACGGAACATATGCTGGATGTGATCCAGAATGCCAAGGACGGCAAGCGCTTCTTCGAAGCCCGCGTCTTCGATGGTTCCGATGACGGCGATAAGTCGCTGGTGACGACGACGATCGTCGGCAAGCAGGAAACACCGGTGACCGACGAGGCCGATGCCGGCAACGCCGGCGCCTTCTCCAAGACCGCCTTTTGGCCGGTGACGATCGCCTATTTCAACGAAAATGCCAAAACCGATGCGGTGCCGGTCTATCGCATGTCCTTCAAGCTTTATGAGAACGGCATTACCCGCGATCTGACCATGGATTACGGCGATTTCGTCCTGACGGGAAAGCTCGCCAAGCTCGAGCTGCTCGACCGCAAGGCAGAACCTTGCAACTGAGCCGTCTGCGGCTGTCATAGATCCATCTCGCAGCGGCATTCGCGGCGCCGGATGTTTCCTGCATTCGTCATCTCCCCATTTTGCGTGACGGGCGCGTGGGCGAATGCGGGGCGCTTTCTCAGTACAATATTCCAAACGGAATGTTTTGCTTGCATTTATGCCGAACGGAATGTATGGGCACCGGCATTCCACACGTAAGGCATGGGATCGTCCGGGAGAAATCCGGATCGTTCCGCCCGGTGGCATCTTCGAAGAGGATGCTGTTCGCCTTGCGGAGGTTCAACCGGAAAAGGAGTATAAAGGCATGGCATTGCCTGATTTTTCTATGCGCCAGCTTCTTGAAGCAGGCGTTCACTTCGGCCACCAGACGCATCGCTGGAACCCGAAGATGAAGCCGTACATCTTCGGCGACCGTAACAACATTCACATCATCGACCTAGCCCAGACCGTTCCGATGCTGTCGCGCGCCCTTCAGGTCGTCAGCGACACAGTTGCCCGCGGCGGCCGCGTTCTCTTCGTCGGCACCAAGCGCCAGGCGTCGGAGATCATCGCCGACAGCGCCAAGCGTTCGGCCCAGTACTACGTCAACTCGCGCTGGCTCGGCGGCATGATGACGAACTGGAAGACGATCTCCAACTCGATCCA
This sequence comes from Rhizobium sp. R634, assembly GCF_002211305.1. Lineage (GTDB taxonomy): Bacteria > Pseudomonadota > Alphaproteobacteria > Rhizobiales > Rhizobiaceae > Rhizobium. Next base: position 220,165 of record NZ_LOKW01000006.1, read on the forward strand.
GCGCCTGCGCAAGCTCGACGAGATCCTCGGCGGCGAAGCCCAGGGCTTCACCAAGAAGGAACGTCTGAACCTCGAGCGCGAGCGTGAAAAGCTCGACAAGGCTCTCGGCGGTATCCGCGATATGGGCGGCACCCCCGACCTGATGTTCATCATCGACACCAACAAGGAAAAGATCGCGATCGACGAAGCCAAGCGCCTCGGCATCCCGGTTGTCGCCATCATCGATTCGAACTGCGATCCTGACCTGATCGACTATCCGATCCCGGGCAACGACGACGCATCGCGCGCAATCGCTCTTTACTGCGAGCTGATCTCCCGCGCCGCCATCGACGGCATCGCGCGTCAGCAGAGCTCGTCCGGCCGCGATCTCGGCGCCTCCTCCGAAGTTCCGGTCGAGCCGGCTCTCGAAGAAGCAGCCGAAGGCTGATCAAAGTAGGCGGAACGAAAGTTCCGCCAAAGCTTTTAGGGATTGGGGAAGGCCGCTCGCGACTCATCGAAGTTCGGCGGCCTTGCCTGTTTCAGGGCAAAGGCTTCAGGCTCTTTGCCAGATAAGTTTCGCTGTGACGCGTCTTCATCACGCTGTCATAGATACAGGTACATTTCGTGCGTCAATCCGGTGCCGCGCCGCGCTTAGCGGCCCACCGTGTGAACCGACAAGAGGAAGCTAATGAGCGAGATTACGGCTGCAATGGTGAAGGAACTGCGCGAGAAGACCGGCGCAGGCATGATGGACTGCAAGAAGGCTCTTGCTGAAACCAATGGCGACATGGAAGCGGCGATCGACTGGCTGCGCGCCAAGGGTATCGCTAAGGCCGATAAGAAGTCCGGCCGCACCGCCGCAGAAGGCCTCATCGGTGTTTCGAGCGCAGGCACGAAGGCCGTCGTCGTCGAAGTCAACTCCGAAACCGACTTCGTCGCCCGCAACGACGCCTTCCAGGATCTCGTCCGCGGCGTCGCCAAGGTCGCCGTTGCGACTGACGGCACGGTCGATTCTATTGCTGCGGCGACCTATCCGGCATCCGGCAAGTCCGTTTCCGACACGATCAAGGATGCGGTTGCAACGATCGGCGAGAACATGAACCTTCGCCGTGCGGCCGCGCTCTCCGTCGAAGACGGCGTCGTCGCCACCTATATCCACAATGCCGTTTCCGACGGCCTCGGCAAGCTCGGCGTTCTCGTCGCCCTGAAGTCGACCGGTGACAAGGAAGCCCTGAATGCCATCGGCCGCCAGGTCGCCATGCACATCGCCGCGACTGCGCCGCTGGCGATCCGTCCGGAGGAAGTCGATGCCGCCGTCGCCGAGCGCGAGCGCAACGTCTTCATCGAGCAGTCGCGCGCTTCCGGCAAGCCGGACAACATCATCGAGAAGATGGTCGAAGGCCGCATGCGCAAGTTCTTCGAGGAAGTCGCCCTTCTTTCGCAGGCTTTCGTCATCAACCCCGACCTGACCGTCGCAGCCGCCGTCAAGGAAGCTGAAAAGGCCGTCGGCGCGCCGATCGAAGTTGCCGGCATGGCCCGTCTTCTCCTCGGCGAAGGCGTCGAAAAGGAAGAGACCGATTTCGCAGCCGAAGTCGCGGCTGCCGTCAAGGGTTGATCTTTCAGCCATAATTGGGAAAACGCCAGGGCATCGCGTGACAACGCGGTGCCCTTCGTGTATCGGGCATTCACGGCAATTTACGAGGAGCCAAGATGTCTTTAGAGCCTGTCTATAAACGCGTTCTGCTCAAGGCTTCCGGCGAAGCGCTCATGGGTAGCCAGGGTTTCGGGATCGATGTCGCGGTGGCGGACCGCATCGCATCTGACATCGCCGAGGCAAGGCATATGGGCGTGGAAGTCGGCGTCGTCGTCGGTGGCGGCAATATTTTCCGCGGGGTTGCGGTGGCGTCCAAGGGCGGCGACCGGGTCACCGGCGACCATATGGGCATGCTCGGCACCATCATCAATGCGCTGGCGCTCGCGACGTCGCTGCGCAAGCTGAACATCGATACGGTGGTGCTTTCGGCAATCTCCATGCCGGAGATCTGCGAGAGCTTTTCCCAGCGCGCGACCCTCTATCATCTGTCGATGGGACGCGTGGTGATTTTTGCCGGCGGCACCGGCAACCCGTTCTTCACCACCGATTCCGCCGCGGCACTCCGCGCCGCCGAAATGGGCGCACAAGCGATCTTCAAGGGCACGCAGGTGGACGGCATCTACACCGCCGATCCGAAGAAATATCCCGACGCCACCCGCTTCGACCGCCTGACGCACCAGGAAGTGCTGGACAAGGGGCTTGCGGTGATGGACGTTGCCGCCGTGGCGCTCGCCAGGGAGAATTCCATTCCGATCATCGTCTTCTCGATCCACGAGAAAGGCGGTTTTGCTGAAATCTTGACGGGCGGTGGCCTCAAGACCATCGTCTCCGACAACTGATAAAAGCTGCGCCGCCTTTTGGCGCAGTCTCGCTAGAGCATGATGGTTCGGGTCCGGTTGGCCTGAAATCCGATTCATGGTCTACATTAGATAGTTAGAGAGCATGAAGCCGTCCGAAAGCCGCGGACACCTTTCGGCATCATGCTTTGGACGGGAGCATCGACATGAGTGAAGGTATCGACATCAAGGAACTGAAGCGCCGCATGGATGGCGCGGTTTCCGCATTCAAGAGCGACATCGCATCGCTGCGCACCGGCCGCGCTTCGGCCAACATTCTCGATCCGGTGACGATCGAGGCCTATGGTTCGCGCGTGCCGCTGAACCAGGTCGCAAACATCACCGTGCCCGAGCCGCGCATGCTCACGGTTTCCGTGTGGGACAAGTCGATGGTCAGCGCCGTCGAGCGCGGCATCCGCGAATCCAATCTCGGCCTCAACCCGATCGTTGACGGCCAAAGCCTGCGTATCCCGCTGCCCGAGCTCAACGAGGAGCGCCGCAAGTCGCTCGTCAAGGTGGCTCACGATTACGCCGAAAAGAGCAAGGTGGCGATTCGTCATGTCCGCCGCGATGGCATGGACGGTCTTAAAAAGGCCGAGAAGGACGGCGCAATCGGTCAGGACGAGAGCAGGGCGCAGTCCGAACGTGTACAGAAGATGACGGACGAGACGATTTCCGAGATCGACCGCTTGCTTGGCGAGAAGGAAAAGGAAATCATGCAGGTCTAAGGGGATCTGTGCCTTTGCCTGGAAAGACCGGACGGGAAATGTCGGAATCTGTATTTGTAACTGTGCCAGAGCATGTTGCCATCATCATGGACGGCAATGGTCGTTGGGCCAAGCAGCGCGGCCTGCCGCGCACTATGGGCCATCGAAAGGGTGTTGAAGCGGTGCGCGAGACGGTGCGCGCGGCCGGCGCCGCCGGCATAAAATATCTGACCCTCTTCGCCTTCTCCTCGGAGAACTGGCGCCGGCCGGAGGCGGAGGTCTCGGATCTGCTCGGTCTGCTCAAGGCCTTCATCCGCCGCGACCTCGCCGAACTTCATCGCCAAAACGTGCGGGTCAAGGTGATCGGCGACCGTCACAGCCTGCGCAGCGATATCCTCGGCCTGCTTCTCGAGGCGGAGGAGACGACCAAGGACAACACATCGCTGACTTTGGTCATCGCCTTCAATTACGGCTCGCGTGACGAAATCTCTCGCGCCGTGGTGAGCCTGGCAAAAGACGTCGAAGCTGGCCGCCTGAGGGCGCAGGACATCACCCCCACGCTTATCGATGCCCGTCTCGACACTGCTGGTATCCCCGATCCGGATCTCATCATTCGCACGAGCGGCGAGGAGCGGCTTTCCAATTTCCTGCTCTGGCAGGCCGCCTATTCGGAATTCGTCTTCCTTCCGGAATATTGGCCGGACTTCAGCCCCGAAATCTTTCGTTCGGCGCTCGAGAAATTCGCTTCCCGCGACCGGCGTTTCGGCGGCGTGTCGTCGCAAGCAGCTGCGGTCGGCACCTGATGCAGCGGGAACTGAAACTCCGCATCGTTTCAGGACTGATTCTCGCGGTGGTCGTTCTTGCCGCCACCTGGTACGGCGGTCCTGCCTTCCGCATTCTGGCAGCCGTGATCGGCCTGCTGATCTATTATGAGTGGACGAAAATAACTGGCATCGCGCGTGACTGGGTCGCCAATGCCGTCGGCTGGGTCGGCGAAGCGGCAATCGCCTTCCTCGTGCTCGTCGGCAATTTCGAATTCGCCACCGGCATGCTGGTCGGCGTCACCGCCGTCGGTATCGCCCTCATCATCCTGCACGGCACGAGCCGCTGGTTTCCGGCAGGCCTGTTTTATGCCGGCGCCACCGGCGTGGCGCTCGCCGCGATCAGAGGCGACGATCAGCCGGGGCTCTACGCCATGCTCTTCGTCTTCGCCGTCGTCTGGGCGACCGATATCCTTGCCTATTTCGTCGGCAGGACGCTTCGCGGACCGAAGCTTGCCCCCTCGATCTCGCCTGGAAAGACATGGTCGGGTGCAATCGGCGGCGCCGTTTCGGCAGTCGCAGCAGGCGTCCTTCTCGTCCATTTTCTTGTTCCCGGCGCTGAAATCATCGCTGCCGGCGTGGCCCTCGTTCTGTCGGTCTGCAGCCAGTCGGGCGATCTTTTCGAATCCTTCATCAAGCGAAAATTCGGCGTCAAGGATTCCAGCCGTCTCATTCCAGGCCACGGCGGCGTCATGGACCGGGTCGACGGGCTGATTTTTGCCTGCTTTTCGGCGTTCTTGCTTGCTGGGCTATTTTCCCTGATAAAGGGGAATGGGATGACGTCGCTTGGTGCGGCGTTGTTCGGCCTGTGATGAAGCGGCAGCCTGACGGAAGGAACTCATGGAAGCGGTGACCGGCATATTCGGATTTTTGACGGGTTATATCGTCCCTTTCATCCTCGTGCTCTCGCTGCTCGTCTTCGTGCATGAGATGGGCCACTATCTCGTCGGGCGCTGGAGCGGCATCCGCATCCTCGCCTTTTCGGTCGGCTTCGGTCCCGAGATATTCGGCTTTACCGACCGGCACGGAACACGCTGGAAGATTTCAGTGATTCCTCTCGGCGGTTATGTCCGGTTCTTTGGCGATGAGGATGCCTCCAGCAAGCCTGATACCGACAAGCTCGCCGCCATGTCCGAGGAGGATAGGGCGCGTTCTTTTGCCGGCGCAAAGCTGTGGAAACGTGCCGCAACCGTCGCGGCCGGCCCGATCGCCAACTTTCTGCTGGCGATCGCCATTTTCACCGTTCTTTTCGCGGTCTATGGCCGCACGGTCGCCGATCCTGTCGTGGCCGAGGTCAAGCCGGATAGCGCGGCCGCCGCAGCGGGCATCCTCCCCGGCGATCTGCTGGTTGCCATTGACGGCGGCAAGGTCGAGACCTTCGACGATGTGCGCCGCTACGTCAGCATCCGCCCGAGCCAGAAGATCGTCGTAACGATCGATCGCGGCGGCCAGACACTCGATCTGCCGATGGTGCCGCAACGGACCGATATGACCGACCAGTTCGGCAACAAGATCGAAGTGGGTCTGATCGGCATCGTCACCAACCAGGAGGTCGGCCACTTCCGCCTGCAGACCTACACGCCGCTTCAGGCGCTGCGCGAGGGCGTGATCCAGACCCGGGACATCGTCACCGGCACCTTCAAATATATCGGCAATCTGCTGACCGGATCGATGCGGGCCGACCAACTGGGCGGGCCGATCCGAGTCGCACAAGCTTCGGGCCAGATGGCCACGCTTGGTATTGGTGCGGTGTTGCAGCTTGCTGCCGTACTTTCGGTTTCGATAGGATTGCTTAACCTGATGCCGGTTCCGGTACTTGATGGCGGCCACCTGATGTTCTATGCGGTGGAAGCGGTGAGGGGGAAACCCCTGGGCTCCGGTGCTCAGGAAATTGCATTTCGCATCGGTTTGGCGATGGTACTGACATTGATGGTTTTTGCGACCTGGAACGACATTAGCGCGCTGATAGGATAAACGCGCAAGGCGAGGGAATTACTATTTATTTACGATGTTTCAAGGCTGTAGTGGCGAATGGGTCACGCTTGGAAATGAAGTAAACAGAAATTAACGACCTCCCTTGCTTGTATGTCAAAAGCGGGTAAAACGACACACGTGACCGGAATCGGGGTTTCCCGGGGACGGGGACGAGGGAAAAAAGGTAATAGGTGAAATGAAGGCTGGTTCAAAGTTTTTGAACGCAGTATCGGCGGTTGCGCTGTCTGCTGGTGTTGTTGCTTCGGGCGCAGGTGCTGTGACGTTCGTTTCTGCTACGGCCGCCGAGGCCGCGGTTATCCAGCGCATCGATGTGCGCGGTGCAAGCCGCGTCGGCGCGGAAGCCGTCCGCTCGAACCTCACCATCGCTCCCGGCAAGAGTTTTTCGAACACCGATATCGATGACTCGGTCAAGCAGCTCTACGGCACCGGCTACTTCTCGGACGTCAAGATCTCGGTCTCCGGAAGCACGCTCGTCGTCAACGTTCAGGAAGCCCAGCTCGTCAATCAGGTCGTCTTCAACGGCAACCGCAAGATCAAGGACGACAAGCTCGCGACGATCGTCCAGACGCATGCTGCCGGCCCCTACAGCGACACCCAGATCCAGTCCGACATCCAATCGATCAAGGATGCCTACGCCGCTACCGGCCGCAGCGAAGTCGAAGTGACGACGCAGGTGGTGCCGCTCGGCGAGGGCCGCGTCAACCTTGCCTTCGTCATCAACGAGGGTGACCGCACCAAGATCGACGCGATCAATTTCGTCGGCAACAATGCCTACAGCGCCGGCCGCCTGGCTGCCGTCATTCAGACCAAGCGTTCGAACTTCCTGTCGTTCCTGACCCGCAAGGACGTCTACAACGAAGACAAGCTCCACGCCGACGAGGAAGCGCTGCGCCAGTTCTATTACAACCGCGGCTACGCCGATATGCGCATCGTTTCTTCCGATGCCACCTTCGACGAAGCGACCAACAAATACACCCTGACCTTCAACATCGAAGAAGGCCAGCGCTACGATTTCGGAGCGGTGACCGTCCAGTCGACTGTCGAAGGCGTCGGCTCCGACCAGCTGCTGCCGCTCGTGCGCACGAAGGAAGGCCAGCTCTACAGCGCCAAGGAAGTGCAGAAGTCGATCGAAGCCATCTCCGATCAGGTGGCCTCTGCCGGTTATCCCTTCGCCCGCGTCACGCCGCGCGGCAACCGCGACCTGAACAACAACACGATCGGCGTCGAGTACCTGGTCGACCAGGGCGAGCGCGCCTATGTCGAGCGCATCGAAATCCGCGGCAACAGCCGCACCCGCGATTACGTCATCCGCCGCGAATTCGACATGAGCGAAGGCGACGCCTTCAATCAGCAGATGATCACCAAGGCCAAGCGCCGCCTCGAGGCGCTCGGTTACTTCTCCTCCGTCAACATCTCCACGCAGCCTGGCAGCTCGCCGGATCGCGTCGTGGTCGTCGTCGACGTGCAGGATCAGTCGACCGGTTCGTTCGGCGTCGGTGCAGGTTATGCCGCCGGTGGCGATGGTCTCCTGCTCGAAGCATCGATCGAGGAAAAGAACTTCCTCGGCCGTGGTCAGTACATCCGCATCTCGGCCGGTGGCGGCCAGGAAGGCTCGCGCGCCTACGGCGTCAGCTTCACCGAACCCTATTTCCTGGGCTACCGTCTGGCGGCCGGCTTCGACGTCAACCATAGCGAAACGTCGAGCAATGATGACTACGACTACGAGGAAACCAGCGTCGTCCTGCGCGTAACCGCGCCGATCACCGAGGATCTGGCGACGACCTTCCGCTATAACTACAAGCAGATGAAGTACGACGGCGATACAGCCGACCTTTCGGCCACGTACGCCAATCTGGTTGACGAGAGCCCGTGGACGCGTTCTTCCGTCTCGCAGACGCTGACCTACAACACGCTTGACGACACCGTCCTGCCGCGTGAAGGCATTTACGCGACGGCGACCCAGGAAATTGCCGGCCTCGGCGGCGACTCGCAGTTCTACAAGATCTATGGCAAGGCGCGTTATTATCACCTGCTCGCAGACGATGCCGATATCATCGGCTCGCTCTCCGCTTCGGCGGGCTATGTCGTCGGCTTCGGCGATAATCTGAACGTCTTCGACCAGTTCACCCTGACCAATGCCGATATTCGCGGCTTTGAAAACAAGGGCATCGGTCCGCGGATCACCGGCACCCACGATGACCCGCTCGGCGGCACGACCTATTTCACGGCGTCCGCGGAAGCGACCTTCCCGATGCCGGGCTTCCCGCGTGACTTCAACCTGCGCGGTGCAGTCTTCGCCGATGCCGGTACGCTGTTCGGCAATGACGTAGATCTTCTTGGTGCCGACCAGGCTGAAGGCACCAGCGCTTCGCTGCGCGCTTCCGTCGGTGTCGGCGTCGTCTGGCAGTCTCCCTTCGGCGCATTGCGTCTGGATTACGCAATCCCGGTCCTCAAGGAAGACTTCGACAAGACGCAGAACTTCAAGTTTGGCATCAACAACCAATTCTGATATCGGCAGTCCGGAACTGTAAGACTCAATTCCGTTCTGGAGCATTGCCGATGGAGCAAAACGTTTTTTTTCTGCCCCATGAAGGTCTGAGGCTCGCTGAGCTTGCAGAGTTTCTTGGGGCGGAACTTGCCAATTCCGATCATGCAGACGTCATCGTCAGGTCCGTGGCCCCGATCAGCAGGGCGCGGGCGGGCGATGTTTGCTATATTCTGTCGCGCCGCAGCCGCGAGGAATTTGCGACATGCGAGGCCTCGGCGGTGATCTGCGACAAGGCGCTCGTAGATCTCGTCCCTCCGCATCTTCCTGTCATTCTGTCATCCAATCCGCATGCGGCCTTCGCGATGGCCGGCGGTCTGTTCTATCCCGCGGCATTGCGTCCGGTCGTCATTCCGGGTGAAAGTGAGATCGCGCCGAGCGCGGTAATCGATCCAAGCGCCAAGCTTGAAAAGGGTGTGATCGTCGAGCCTTTGGCCGTGATCGGCGCGCATGCCGAAATCGGCGAAGGAACGCGCATCGGCGCCAACAGCGTCATCGGCCCGAACGTCAAGATCGGCCGGGATTGTTCGATCGCGGCCGGCGCGAGCGTTCTCTGTGCGCTGATCGGCAACGGCGTCATCATCCACAATGGTGTCCGCATCGGCCAGGATGGTTTCGGTTATGCGCCGGGCCCGCGCGGCATGATCAAGATCGTCCAGATCGGCCGGGTGATCATCCAGGACAATGTCGAGATCGGCGCCAATACCACCATCGACCGCGGTGCCATGGACGACACGGTGATCGGCGAAGGCACCAAGATCGACAATCAGGTGCAGATCGGCCACAACGTCCAGATGGGGCGCCATTGCGCCATCGTCGCGCAGGTCGGCATCGCCGGCAGTACCAAGATCGGCAACGGCGTGCAGATCGGCGGCCAGGCCGGCATCAAGGGACATGTGACCATCGGGGACGGCGTGCAGATCGCTGCCAAAAGCGGTATCATGACTGACCTTGCCGCCGGCGGACAATATGGCGGTGTACCGGCACGTCCGCTAAAAGACTATCTGAGAGAGGCTGCGCAACAGGTATCGAAGTCCAAGTTGCGCGGAAGGAACCCTGGAGGCAAGCAAGATGACTGAGGAAGCCACGACGACGCTTTCTTCGGCTGATATCACCGAGATCATGAAGCTGCTGCCGCATCGTTACCCGTTTCTCATGGTCGACAAGATCATCGAGATCGACGGCGACAACACGGCGATCGGCATCAAGAACGTCACGGTGAACGAACCGCATTTCACCGGCCATTTTCCGGAAGCGCCGATCATGCCTGGGGTTCTGCTGATCGAGGGCATGGCTCAGACGGCAGGCGCGATCTGCGCCAAGAAGGAAGGTCAGCCCGGCAACCTCGTCTACTTCATGACCATCGAAAATGCGCGCTTCCGCAAGCCCGTCGTGCCCGGCGACCGCGTCGAGTTCCACGTCAAGAAGCACAAGCAGCGCGGCAATATCTGGAAATTCCATTGCGACGCCAAGGTCGACGGCGCGCTCGTCGCCGAAGCCGATATCGGCGCGATGATCGTTCGTAAGGATCAGACATGAGCAATATCGCCGAAAGCGCCCGTATTCATCCGATGGCCGTCGTCGAAGACGGGGCTGTCATCGGTGAGGGCGTCAAAATCGGTCCTTTCTGCCATGTCGGGTCGCATGTCGTCCTGCATGCGAATGTCGAGCTTCTGACGCATGCGGTCGTCACCGGCCGGACCGTGATCGGCAAGGGTACGCGCATCTTCCCGATGGCCGTCGTCGGCGGCGATCCGCAGAGCGTGCATCATGGCGGCGAGGAGACGACGCTGACGGTCGGCGCCAATTGCACGATCCGTGAAGGCGTGACGATGAACACCGGCACGGCGGATTTTGGCGGCAAGACGACCGTCGGCGACAACAATCTTTTCCTCGCCAATTCCCACGTTGCGCACGACTGCCATGTCGGCAACAACGTGATCATGTCGAACAACGTCATGCTCGCCGGCCATGTCGTCATCGAGGATCGCGTCATCCTGGGCGGCGGCTCGGCGGTTCACCAGTTCACCCGCGTCGGCCGGCAAGCCTTCGTCGGCGGCCTGTCGGCGGTGAGCTACGATGTCATCCCCTATGGTATGCTGAACGGTAATCCCGGCCTGCTGAGCGGTCTCAATGTCGTCGGTATGACGCGGGCCGGCATCGACCGCGCCGTCATCCACAGGGTGCGCCGCGCCTATAAGGCGATCTTCGAAGGAACTGCCTCCGTCCGTGAAAATGCCGCCGCTATCCGCGAGGAATATGCCGATTGCGAGCAGGTGATGCAGATCCTCGATTTCATCGCTGCCGATAGCGATCGCGCCCTGTCCTCGCCGACCCGAGGGCAGAAGGGCTAGCCCGTGGCTTTACCAGGCGACACCGCGGCGGGCCGGCTGGCGATCATCGCCGGCGGCGGCCTTCTGCCTTCCTATGTTGCCGAAGCGGCGCGTGCGGCTGGCGAAAATCCCGTCATCGTCGCGCTCAAGGATGAAAGCGACCGTCGTTGGGAAGGCTATGATCACGCCGTCATCGGCATCGGCGATTTCGCGGCTCTCGACGGTCTCTTCAACCAGTATGGCGTCGGCCGCGTCGTCATGTCCGGCAGCGTGCGCCGCCGGCCGGAATGGCGTGAGGTGCGCCCGACGCTGCGCATCCTGATGAAGGTCCCGGCCACGATCCGTACGCTGCTCTCCGGCGGTGACGATACCGTTCTTCAGATGGTGATCCGGTTGATCGAGGGAAACGGCCGGCGCGTCGTCGGTGCCCATGAAATCGCCCCCGATCTTCTTGCTTCCGTCGGCCCCCTTGGTGCGGTGACACCGTCCGAGGAGGACCGGCGCGATATCGCCCGCGCTGCCGAAGCCGCCGAAATGCTCGGACGGCTCGATGTCGGGCAGGGCGCTATCAGCATCGGCGGCCGCATCGTCGCATTGGAGGGGCTCGAGGGCACGGACGGGATGCTGGAACGGGTCGCGGATCTCCGAACCGCCGGCCGTATTTCGCCGCGCCGCCGCGGCGCGCTCGTCAAGCTGTGCAAGCCGCAGCAGGATATCCGCGCCGACCTGCCGGCGATCGGGATTTCCACGGTCCTCAACGCAAAAAAAGCGGGTCTCGGTGGCATCGTCGTGGAGGCCGGCCGTTCTCTGGTGCTCGATCGCGCTGCCGTCATCAAGGCCGCCGATGAAGCCGGCCTGTTCGTCTGCGGTATCGATCGCGGCCTGCCGGCAGGGGGGCTCGAATGACCGGGACGCCGCTCAAGGTCGCCGTCATTGCCGGCGAAGTCTCCGGTGATCTGCTCGGCGCCGATCTCATCGCTGCCCTGAAGCGTATTCATCGCGGACCGGTGGAACTCGTCGGCGTCGGCGGCGAGGGGCTGCAGGCCGAAGGCTTGAGTTCCCTGTTCGATTTCTCCGAGCTGTCGATCATGGGCATCACCCAGGTGCTGAGCCGGCTGCCAAGACTGTTCGGATTGATCCGCCAGACGGCGGCTGATATCATCGAGGCCAGGCCGGATATTCTGCTCATCATCGACAGCCCGGATTTCACCCATCGCGTCGCCAAGCGTGTCCGCACCGCGCTGCCCGATCTGCCCGTCGTCAATTATGTCTGTCCCAGCGTCTGGGCCTGGAAGGAATATCGTGCGACGCGCATGCTCGGCTATGTCGACCATGTGCTCGCCATTTTGCCCTTTGAGCCGGCGGTTATGCGCGCGCTCGGCGGACCGGCAACGACCTATGTGGGGCATCGCCTGACTGCCGATCCTGCGCTGCTGGAAACCAGGCGCCTGCGCGCCGGCAGGCAGCCCGGTAACGGCACGATCCTGCTTCTTCCGGGCTCGCGTTCCTCAGAAATAAAGAAGCTTCTGCCCTATTTCGAGGCTGCCGCAAACGAGCTTGCGGCCCGCAACGGGCCGATGCGCTTCATTCTGCCGACGGTGACGCACAAGCAGGCGCTTGTCCGGGAAATGACGGCCGGATGGGCCGCAAAGCCGGAGATTGTCGTTGGCGCGGAAGCGAAATGGAAGGCCTTCGCTGAAGCCGATGCGGCCATGGCGGCGTCCGGAACTGTCATACTCGAACTGGCGCTTGCCGATGTTCCCGTCGTTTCCGCCTATAAGGTCGATTGGATCATGCGCATGCTGACATCGAGTATCAAGACCTGGACCGGCGCCCTGCCGAACCTGATTGCCGATTATGCGGTCGTACCGGAGTATCTGAACGATGTCGTTCGCGGCGCAAGCCTCGCACGCTGGATGGAAAGGCTGTCGGCCGACACCTATCAGCTCAAGGCGATGAAGGAGGGCTACGAGCTCATGTGGCAGCGGATGCAGACGGAAAGACCGCCGGGAGAGCACGCGGCGCAGATATTGCTCGACGTTCTCGCCAATAAAAAACCCGGCCATCTCTGACCGGGTTTTCTTTTGTCTTGTTCAGCCTTCAGCGCTTCGAAACCGGGATATAATCGCGCTTCGGTTCGCCGACATAGAGCTGGCGCGGACGGCCGATGCGCTGCTCCGGATCCTCGATCATTTCGTTCCACTGCGCGATCCAGCCGACGGTGCGGGCGAGCGCGAAGAGCACGGTGAACATGGTCGTGGGGAAGCCCAGCGCCTTCAGCGTGATGCCGGAGTAGAAGTCGATATTCGGATAGAGCTTCTTCTCGATGAAATATTCGTCGGTGAGCGCGATGCGCTCCAGCTCCATCGCCACTTCGAGCAGCGGATCGTCCTTGATGCCGAGCTCGCCGAGCACTTCATGCGTCGTCTTCTGCATGATCTTGGCGCGCGGATCGTAGTTCTTATAGACGCGGTGACCGAAGCCCATCAGGCGGAACGGATCGTTCTTGTCCTTGGCGCGGGCAATATACTCAGGAATGTGGTCGACCGTGCCTATCTCTGTCAGCATGTTGAGCGCTGCTTCGTTGGCGCCGCCGTGGGCGGGCCCCCAGAGGCAGGCGATGCCTGCAGCGATGCAGGCGAACGGGTTGGCACCCGACGAGCCGGCGAGGCGGACGGTCGAGGTCGAAGCGTTCTGTTCGTGATCGGCATGCAGGATGAAGATGCGGTCCATGGCGCGGGAAAGCACCGGATTGACCACATATTCCTCGCAAGGAACGGCAAAGCACATGCGCAGGAAGTTCGACGCATAGTCGAGGTCGTTCTTCGGGTAAACGAAGGGCTGGCCGATATGGTACTTGTAGGCCATGGCGGCCAGCGTCGGCATCTTGGCGATCATGCGCAGGCTGGCGACCATGCGCTGGTGCGGATCGGTGATGTCGGTCGAGTCGTGATAGAAGGCCGACAGCGCGCCGACGCAGCCGCACATGACGGCCATCGGATGCGCATCGCGGCGGAAGCCGGTGAAGAAGCGGCTCATCTGCTCATGCACCATCGTGTGGTGCGTGACGCGATAATCGAAATCCTTCTTCTGCGCAGCCGTCGGCAGTTCGCCGTAGAGAAGCAGATAGCAGACCTCAAGGAAGTCGCCGTGTTCTGCGAGCTGCTCGATCGGATAGCCGCGATGCAGCAGAACGCCCTCATCGCCATCGATGTAGGTGATTTTCGATTCACAGGATGCGGTCGAGGTGAAACCCGGATCGTACGTGAAGGAGGCAGTGTTCTTGTAGAGAGCACCGATATCGATGACGCTCGGGCCGATCGTGCCGCTTTTGACGGCGAGGTCGACTGATTTGTCACCGATTTTTATTGTAGCGCTTTGATCCGTCATACTGATCCTCCGAAATGTCGGTGGCGCCACAAAAGCGCCATAGGGGTTAAGCGTCCTCACCGATAGCTATATGATCGCGAAGCTAATGCCAAGTTACCGTGACGCCATTTTGTGCGTTGCGGCATCACCTTTTAGGCACTGCAGCGATGAACTGCGTGCATAGCGGAAGCCAATGATTCGACTGGTCTTTTGGTGCTCGCGATTTTCCCTCATATTTCAATCGATTATCCTTGCGGGATTTGAGAGGAAGCTGCATTCTGGCCGCCTTGGCGGGTGATTTTTGGCGGCGCATGCAGGGGTTGAAGACAGTCGAATTGCGGCCGGAAGCAGGCGCTGGGCCTGCCGATTCCGCAGGTCTTTCGGCGCCCGTGGTGACGCGGCCGGCAAGAACGCAGGCGGCGGCGCCGTTGTGTCACCGGCTGCCGGCCGCAGCCGCCCGAGCGCTGCGTGGCGGCCTTCGCATGCTGGGCGAGGAGGCGGATCATGGCCGCCTGCTGCTGTTCTCGCCGGTCTTCCTCGGCGCAGGAGCCGCTTTCTGGTTTCTCGCGGCATCGGACTTTCCAGTCGTTGCATTGCTGCTCTGCCTGTCGGCGCTGGCGGTCGCGATCCTCGTGATCGGCAGCAGCAGGGTGGTTTTGCGGGCAATGCTGCTGGCGCTTGCTTTCGTAGTCTGCGGCATGCTGTCAGCGCAGCTGGAGACCTGGCGAGCCTCGACGGTGATCCTCGATTCCGCCGTGACGACGACGGTGACAGGCCGCGTCGAGCGGCGCGAGGGCGACGACCGCGGGCGATGGCGCTACATTCTCGCCGTCACCGCCACCGAGGCGCCGACGCTGAAGCGGCCCCCGGAGCGTGTAACCGCAATCGCCCGTAGCACCGGCGCACCCTTCGAAATCGGCGACATCATTACCGGCAGGGCGCGGCTGACGCCGCCGTCAGGTCCGGCGCTTCCCGAACTCAACGATTTCTCCTTCGGCGCCTATTTTGACGGCATCGGTGCGAACGGTTTCTTCTACGGCGCGCCTGAGAAGGTCGACCTGCAGGCAGGCCCGCAGGCCGCGGCATCAGTGCCCGAGGCGCTGCTCGAATGGCTCTACCGGCTGCGCAGCGGCATCGGCGATCGCATAAGATCGGTGCTGCCCGGCGACACCGGCGCTTTTGCGGCCGCCCTCGTGACGGACGAACGGCGCGCCATTTCGAACGAGACGACGGAGGCGCTGCGCCAGTCTGGCCTTGCCCATATCATCGCCATATCGGGTCTCAATATGGCCTTGTCCGCCGGCATCTTCTTCGTCGGCTTTCGAATGCTGCTCAGCCTCTTTCCCGTCGTCGCCCAGGCCTATCCGACGAAGAAGATCGCCGCCGCCGGCGCGCTCCTTGCCGTCACGGCCTACTTCCTGATCTCCGGTTTCGCCGTCTCGGCCGAGCGCGCTTTCATCATGATGGCCGTGATGCTGATTGCCGTCTTCTTCGACCGGCCGTCGATCAGCCTGCGCAATGTCGCGCTGTCCGCGCTTGTCATTATCGCCATTTCGCCCTCCGAGGTGTTGGGCCCGAGCTTCCAGATGTCCTTTGCTGCGACATTGGCATTGGTTTCCGGGTATCAGATGTGGAAGGACCGGCGCGTCCGGGAAAACGCCTTTCTGAAATTGCCGATCATCAGGCCCATCGTTCCGGTGGCGGGGTTCTTCATCGGCGTCTTCCTGACCTCGCTGATCGGCGGCTTTTCGACCGCGCTGTTTTCGATCGAGCATTTTCATCGCCTGACCGCTTACGGCCTGCCGGCAAATCTCGCGACGATGCCGATCATCTCCTTCATCGTCATGCCGGCCGGGCTGCTGGCGATGCTGCTCATGCCTTTCGGCCTGGATGCCGTGCCCTGGAAGGTGGTTGGATTCGGCCTCGATCTGGTGATCGCGGTCGCAAAGACGGTTTCCGGCTGGGGCGGTGACATCGGGGTCGGACGGTTGCCCGGCTGGTACTTTGCAGTGGCTGTCGCCGGCTTCCTGCTCGTGACCCTGCTACGCACCCGGTTGCGGCATATCGGTGCTGCCGTCATTGCCGGCTCGACGCTTGTTTTGCTGCTTCTGCCGGCTCCTCGCGCCCCGGATCTGGTGATTTCGGAGGATGGCGCTCTGGTCGCGGTCGTGGAGGCGACCGCTATGGCTTCCAATCGCCCGAAGCCTTCGGATTTCATCTTCGATCAGTGGCAGCGAGCATTGGTCCTGCCCACGCATCATCCTCCGAAGATGCTGGAAGGCCCGGCGATTCCGGAAGGAGAAGATCGGCGCCTCAAGCTTTCCGCAGATCAGCAGGAGGAGGTGAGGACCGCGATGCAGGCCGCCGCAACGGGCGGCGAAACAAACCGCTTTTCCTGCGTCAAAAAGGCCTGGTGCATATCGCGGCTTGCCAGTGGAAAGGTCCTGACCGTCATCGACAATGCCGCCTATCTCGGTCCGGCCTGCGATGTGGGCAACATCGTCGTGACGTCGGTGCGGCTGCGCTTCGACCGTTGCCGCTCAGGCGCAATGCTTTTCACCGGAGAGACGCTCCGCAAGAGCGGTTCCGTCGAATTGCGCTTTACGGATGACGGTCCGCAAACCGTCACCGCATTCGGCCTGCTGTCGAGGCCATGGACGCGCCATCGCGCCTATGACTGGCGCACCGGCAATTTCGCCGAATCCGGCGTAATCGATGTCAGTGATAGCGGCGGATGAGACCGACGAGCTTGCCCTGAACCTTGACGCGATCAGGCCCGAAGATACGGGTCTCGTAAGCCGGGTTGGCCGCTTCCAGGGCGATCGATGCGCCCTTGCGGCGGAAACGCTTCAGCGTCGCTTCCTCGTCGTCGACGAGCGCGACGACAATGTCGCCGGGATTGGCGGTGCTGCCGTTGCGAATGATCACGGTGTCGCCGTCGAAGATGCCGGCATCGATCATCGAATCGCCTTTGACCTCGAGCGCATAATGCTCGCCATTGCCGAGCATATCGGCGGGAACGACGATGTCGTGGGTGTTGTTCTGGATCGCCGAGATCGGAACGCCGGCGGCGATGCGGCCCATGACGGGCACCGAGACCGAGTTGCCGTTATCGGCGACGGGCTTTGCTGGAGCGGGCGCGGCCACAGGCTGGGGCTTGCCGAGGCTGCCTTCGATGACGCTCGGCGAAAAGCCGCGCCGGGGCTGGATGCTGGGGCTGTAGGCTTCCGGGAGCTTGATGACCTCAAGGGCGCGAGCGCGATTCGGTAGGCGGCGAATGAAGCCGCGCTCCTCGAGCGCCGTGATCAGCCGGTGAATGCCGGACTTGGAAGCCAGATCCAGGGCATCCTTCATCTCGTCGAAAGACGGCGGAACGCCGGATTCCTTCATGCGCTCATGAATGAAAAGGAGAAGCTCCTGTTGTTTGCGCGTGAGCATCGACGTCAGACCCCGTGATTGAAACAAATCCAGAACAGACACTATATGTTCCATATGTGTTCCGCAAGTAGCTAAATTTCCGTAAAACTTGGCGTCAACTCGTTGAGATTTTTATTTTCATTCGCCGGATCGCCGGGCAGGCCTTGAATTGAGATGAGCGCTGGCGCACATCTCTAGCTGTTTCGGGAGGGGATATCATGAACAGGCATTCCGCCAACCCGCATCCGCTGGATCATCTGGTGCTGCCCGTCGTCAATATCGATCTGGCGCGCGAGAGGCTCGGCAAGCTCGGCTTCACCGTCGCCGCCGACGCGCGCCATCCCTTCGGGACGGAGAATGCCTGCGTCTACTTTGCCGATAAAACCTATCTGGAGCCGCTCGGTGTGGCGAGCGTCGAGGAGAGCGAGGCATCGGCGCGGAAGGGCAATGTGTTTACCGCCCGCAACCAGGCTTTCCGTTTCCGCTGCGGCGATGAGGGGCTTTCGGCGGTGGCTTTCGGCACTGCGGATGCTGGCCGCGATCATCATAACTTCGTTGGCAAGGCAGCGAGCGCCGGTGAAATGCTGCAGTTCAGCCGGCCGATGACGATGCCGGATGGATCTGAAAGCATCGCCGGCTTCAAGCTTGCCTTTGCCGCTGATCTGCGTGCGCCTGACCTCTTCCTCATCAGTGTCGAGCGTATCAGTCCGCTCCCGGCAGATCGTGGCGCGCTGGAGGCGCATGCAAATGGCGTCATGGGCATTGCCGAGGTGGCGCTTAGCGCGCCGGACGCTGCGGCATTCGGAACTTTCGTCGGCCTTGCCGCGGGACAATCGGCGATCGAGAAAACCGGCTTCGGCGTCAAGATCGCGGCGTCGAATGCAAAGATCAACCTTATGACGCCGGAAGGGCTGGAAGCTTATTTTGAGATCGCCGTTTCGCACGCCGAACGCGGCCTGCGCGGGCGGGCCATCCTCTTCAATGTCACCGATCTTGCCGTGACAGAAGCGCATTTGGCTGCTAACGGGGTGACCTACACGCGCAAGAACAATCGCATTCTGGTGAAGCCCGCGCCCGGGCAGGGCACGCTCTTCGCCTTCGAGGAACCACGATGAGCTCCAATACGAATTCCGAAGTCAAGATCGGCGAAGGCAACGGCCAGGTCACCTTTTCCAATACCGGCCGCCTGTCGCTGATCGCCGGCCCCTGCCAGATGGAAAGCCGCGATCACGCCTTCATGGTGGCCGAGACGCTGAAGGAGCTTTGCGGCAAGCTCGGCATCGGCCTGATTTACAAGAGCTCCTTTGACAAGGCGAACCGCACGTCGCTTTCGGCCGAACGCGGCATCGGGCTGGAAAAGGGCATGGAGGTTTTTGCCGATCTCAAGAAGGAATTCGGGTTTCCCGTTCTGACCGATGTTCACACCGCCGAGCAGTGCACGGAAGTGGCAAAGACCGTCGATGTCCTGCAGATCCCGGCCTTCCTCTGCCGCCAGACCGACCTTCTGATTGCCGCCGCCAAGACCGGCCGCGTCGTCAACGTCAAGAAGGGCCAGTTTCTCGCTCCCTGGGATATGAAGAACGTCCTGAAGAAGCTCAATGCCAGCGGCAATCCGAACGTGCTGCTGTGCGAGCGCGGTGCCTCCTTCGGCTACAACACGCTGGTCTCCGACATGCGCTCGCTGCCGATCATGGCGGCGATGGGCGCGCCGGTCGTCTTCGATGCCACCCATTCGGTGGCACAGCCGGGCGGGCAGGGCGATTCCTCCGGCGGTCAGCGGGAATTCGTCGAAACGCTGGCGCGCGCGGCCGTCGCCACCGGAATTGCGGGCGTCTTCCTCGAAACTCACCAGGACCCCGACAATGCGCCTTCCGACGGCCCCAACATGGTCTATCTCAAGGACATGCCGCGGCTCCTCGAAAAGCTGCTGGCCTTTGATGCGATCGCCAAGGCGTGATGTTCAACAGGCTGACATGATCGTGTTATAGGCCACATCGGAGCGCTGGTCCGGAGGCGTGAAACTGCAGCATTGTAATTTGCACGCCTTCGATTATGACAGGCTTCGAACGACTTATCACCCACCGAGCAGGAAGAACCCATGACTGCAATCACCGATATTATCGCCCGCGAGATTCTCGATAGCCGTGGCAACCCCACCGTCGAAGTCGATGTCTATCTCGAAGACGGCAGCATGGGCCGCGCGGCCGTTCCCTCGGGTGCCTCGACGGGCGCGCATGAGGCGGTCGAGCTGCGTGACGGCGGTAAGCGCTATCTCGGCAAGGGCGTTGAAAAGGCTGTCGAGGCTGCCAACACCGAGATCTTCGACGCGATCGGCGGTATCGACGCCGAAAACCAGATCCAGATCGACAACATCATGATCGAGCTCGACGGCACGCCGAACAAGTCGCGCCTCGGCGCCAATGCCATCCTCGGCGTGTCGCTCGCCGTCGCCAAGGCTGCCGCCCAGGCTTCCGGCCTGCCGCTCTACCGTTATGTCGGCGGTGCTTCCGCAAGCCTGCTGCCGGTGCCGATGATGAACATCATCAACGGCGGCGCGCATGCCGACAATCCGATCGACTTCCAGGAATTCATGATCATGCCGGTCGGTGCGGATTCCATCCGCGAAGCCGTCCGCATGGGCTCGGAAGTCTTCCATACGCTGCGCAAGGAACTTGCCGCACAGGGCCATAACACCAATGTCGGCGATGAAGGCGGTTTCGCACCAGGCCTGAAGAGCGCGCCCGAGGCGCTCGACTTCATCATGAAGTCGATCGAGAAAGCCGGCTACAAGCCCGGCGACGACATGTATATCGGCCTCGATTGCGCCTCGACGGAATTCTTCAAGGACGGCAAGTATGTTCTCGAAGGCGAAGGCCGCACGCTTGAGCCGGGCGCGATGGCCGAATATCTGGCCGAACTCGCCGGCAAGTATCCGATCATTTCGATCGAAGACGGCATGGCCGAAGACGACTGGGACGGCTGGAAGGCGCTGACCGACCTGATCGGCAAAAAGACCCAGCTGGTCGGCGACGATCTCTTCGTCACCAACTCCGCCCGTCTTCGCGACGGCATCCGCATGGGCGTCGCCAACTCGATCCTCGTCAAGGTCAACCAGATCGGTTCGCTGACGGAAACGCTGGACGCCGTCAACACGGCGCACAAGGCAGCCTACACCGCCGTCATGTCGCACCGCTCCGGCGAAACGGAAGATTCGACCATTGCCGATCTCGCGGTCGCCACCAACTGCGGCCAGATCAAGACCGGGTCGCTGTCGCGCTCCGACCGCCTTGCCAAGTACAACCAACTGATCCGCATCGAAGAAGGCCTCGGCCCCCAGGCCCAGTATGCCGGCCGTTCGATCATCCGTGGTTGATCGGATCTGATTTTCAATCGCTTGAGCCCCGCGCCTTGTGAGAGGCGCTGGGTTTTTTATTGCCCGCTTTTTAGAGTCAACGAACGGTTAATCTCTGCGCGTTAGATTGAACGAATTGGTAATGCGTTCAAGAGCATGCGTGTATGTGGACAAAGCATCATAAGAAGAGAAGAATCGGTCGCTTCGTCATTCCGGCCATGACGGTCGCCTTCCTCTCCTACTTCGGTTATCATTGCATCCATGGCGATTACGGCCTGCGCGCGACGGAGACGTTCGAGCGCCAGCGGATTGAGCGCGAAAAAGAGCTTGCGGTCTTGAAGGCGAAGCGCGAACATCTGGAAAGCCAGGTCGCGCTGCTGAGTGACGGCTCGCTCGACAAGGATATGCTGGACGAAAAGGCGCGTTACCAGCTCAATATGTCGCGCGCGGACGAGATCGTCATATTCAACCACTATTCCAATTAACCGAAATTCGGTTAATTACGATTTCGATAACCTTATCAACGATTTAGCTAAGAATATGAGCCATGCAATTATGGCATTGCTGTGGTCATATTTCTTCCCTATGGTACGCGCCATCGAGAACCGATAAACCCATAGGGAGGGTTGAATGGCGCCGCGAAAGACCGCGACCGTTTCCAGCCGCAAAACTGCAGCAAAATCCACAGTCAAAGCATCGAATGGTGGCCCGGTAGCCGACTTCGATCGTGACGAAGAGCTCAAGGCCTATCGCGAGATGCTGCTGATCCGCCGCTTCGAGGAGAAGGCCGGCCAGCTTTACGGCATGGGCTTCATCGGCGGCTTTTGCCATCTTTACATCGGTCAGGAAGCCGTCGTCGTCGGCATGCAGATGGCGCAGAAGGAAGGCGACCAGGTCATCACCGCCTATCGCGACCACGGCCATATGCTCGCAACCGGCATGGAAGCGCGCGGCGTCATGGCCGAGCTGACCGGCCGTCGCAGCGGCTATTCCCGCGGCAAGGGCGGCTCGATGCACATGTTCTCGAAAGAGAAGCATTTCTACGGCGGCCACGGCATCGTCGGCGCCCAGGTTTCGCTCGGAACGGGCCTTGCCTTCGCAAACCGCTACCGTAACAACGGCAATGTCGCCGTTGCCTATTTCGGCGATGGTGCGGCCAACCAGGGCCAGGTTTACGAGAGCTTCAACATGGCGGCTCTCTGGAAGCTGCCGATTGTCTATATCGTCGAGAACAACCGTTACGCCATGGGCACCTCGACGGCGCGCGCCACGGCGCAGTCGAACTATTCGCTTCGCGGCTCCGGCTTCGGCATCCCCGGCATTCAGGTCGACGGCATGGACGTTCGCGCCGTCAAGGCGGCGGCCGACGAGGCGTTCGAACACTGCCGTTCCGGCAAGGGTCCGATCATCCTCGAAATGCTGACCTATCGTTATCGCGGCCACTCCATGTCGGACCCGGCGAAGTATCGTACCAAGGAAGAAGTGCAGAAGATGCGCTCCGAGCAGGACCCGATCGAGCAGGTGAAGGCGCGCCTCATCGAGAAGGGCTGGGCTTCCGAAGACGATCTGAAGGCGATCGACAAGGATGTCCGCGACATCGTCGCGGACAGCGCCGACTTCGCCCAGGCCGATCCGGAGCCGGATGCATCCGAACTCTACACCGACATTCTGCTCTAATCGGGGAGGGAACCCATGCCTATCGATATCCTCATGCCCGCCCTCTCTCCGACGATGGAAGAAGGCACGCTGTCCAAATGGCTGAAGAAGGAAGGTGACAAGGTCACTTCCGGCGACGTAATTGCCGAAATCGAAACCGACAAGGCGACGATGGAAGTCGAAGCCGTCGACGAAGGCGTCATCGGCAAGCTGCTGGTCGATGCCGGAACCGAAGGCGTCAAGGTCAACACCAAGATCGCCGTGCTGCTGCAGGACGGCGAATCCGCCGCCGATATATCAGCAGCCAAGCCGGCTGCCGCAGCGGCACCCGCGGTCGCTCAGGAAGAGAAGCCGACGAATAGCGGTTCCGCCTCTGCTCCGCTTCCGGCCGAACCGAAGGCCGTCGTTCCGAACGACCCGGAAATCCCGGCCGGCACCGAGATGGTGTCGATGACTGTGCGCGAAGCGCTCCGCGACGCCATGGCCGAAGAAATGCGCGCCAGTGACGATGTCTTCGTCATGGGCGAGGAAGTCGCCGAATATCAGGGCGCCTACAAGGTCACTCAAGGGTTGCTGCAGGAATTCGGCCCCCGCCGCGTCATCGATACGCCGATCACCGAACACGGCTTTGCCGGCGTCGGCGTCGGTGCCGCCATGGCCGGCCTTCGCCCGATCGTCGAATTCATGACCTTCAACTTCGCCATGCAGGCGATCGACCACATCATCAACTCCGCCGCCAAAACGCTTTATATGTCCGGCGGCCAGATGGGCGCGCCGATCGTCTTCCGCGGCCCGAACGGCGCGGCCGCCCGCGTCGGCGCTCAGCACAGCCAGGACTATGCGGCCTGGTATAGCGCGATCCCCGGCCTGAAGGTCGTCATGCCTTATACGGCATCCGACGCCAAGGGTCTGCTGAAGGCGGCGATCCGCGATCCGAACCCGGTCATCTTCCTTGAAAACGAAATTCTCTACGGCCAGCACTTCGATGTGCCGAAGCTCGACAATTTCGTTCTGCCGATCGGCAAGGCTCGCATCCACCGTCCCGGCAAGGACGTTACCGTCGTTTCCTTCGGCATCGGCATGACATATGCGACGAAGGCAGCCGCCGAACTCGAAAAGATCGGCATCGATGTCGAACTGATCGACCTTCGCACCATCCGCCCGATGGATCTGCCGACCGTCATCGAATCCGTGAAGAAGACCGGCCGCCTCGTCACCGTCGAGGAAGGCTATCCGCAGTCGTCCGTCGGGACCGAAATCGCCACCCGCGTCATGCAGCAGGCCTTCGATTATCTCGATGCGCCGATCCTGACGATTGCGGGCAAGGACGTGCCGATGCCTTACGCTGCCAATCTCGAAAAGCTGGCGCTTCCGAACGTCGGCGAAGTCGTCGATGCGGTGAAGGCTGTTTGCTACAAATAAGGGGAGGGTATCTCGATGCCGATCAATATCACGATGCCCGCCCTCTCTCCGACCATGGAAGAAGGCAATCTGGCCAAGTGGCTGGTCAAGGAAGGCGACACGGTCAAGTCTGGCGATGTGATCGCCGAGATCGAGACCGACAAGGCGACGATGGAAGTCGAAGCCGTCGATGAAGGTACGGTCGCCAAGCTGGTCGTTGCCGCCGGCACCGAAGGCGTCAAGGTCAATGCGCTGATCGCCATTCTCGCCGCCGACGGCGAGGATGTCGCCGCTGCCGCAAGCGGCGCGGGTTCTGCCGCTCCGGCACCGAAAGCTGAAGCTGCACCGGCTGCAAAAGCCGAAGCAGCACCGGCGAAGGCTGAGGCCGCTCCGGCTGCAGCACCGGCACCGGCCGCCGCTCCGGCATCCGTTTCCGCTGGCGGCAACCGCACCTTCTCTTCGCCGCTTGCCCGCAGGCTCGCCAAGGAAGCCGGCATCGACCTTTCGGCTGTCGCAGGCTCGGGCCCGCATGGCCGCGTCGTCAAGAGCGATGTCGAAGCCGCCGTTGCGGGCGGTGGTGCCAAGGCTGCTCCCGCCGCTGCGGCTCCGCAGGCTGCCGCTGCTCCGGCACCGGCCGCAGCGCCGAAGGGTGCTTCCGACGACGCCGTGCTCAAGCTGTTCGAGCCGGGCTCCTACGAGCTCGTGCCGCATGACGGCATGCGCAAGACGATCGCCCGGCGGCTGGTCGAATCCAAGCAGACGATCCCGCATTTCTACGTCAGCGTCGATTGCGAGCTCGATGCTCTGATGGCGCTGCGCGCGCAGCTGAACGATGCGGCGCCGCGCAAGGACAACGCTCCGGCCTACAAGCTTTCGGTCAACGACATGGTGATCAAGGCCATGGCGCTGGCGCTGCGCGATGTTCCCGACGCCAACGTGTCGTGGACCGACAGCAACATGGTCAAGCACAAGCACGCCGATGTCGGCGTCGCCGTCTCGATCCCCGGCGGCCTGATCACCCCGATCATCCGCAAGGCCGAGCAGAAGACGCTGTCGGTCATCTCCAACGAGATGCGCGATCTCGGCAAGCGGGCCAAGGACCGCAAGCTGAAGCCCGAGGAATATCAGGGCGGCACCAGCTCTGTCTCCAACATGGGCATGATGGGCGTGAAGAACTTTGCCGCCGTCGTCAATCCGCCGCATGCAACGATCCTCGCGGTCGGCGCCGGCGAGCAGCGGGTCGTCGTCAAGAACGGCGAAATGGCGATCGCCACGGTGATGTCCGTCACCCTGTCGACCGACCATCGCTGCGTCGACGGTGCGCTCGGCGCCGAGCTGCTCCAGGCCTTCAAGGGCTACATCGAAAACCCGATGGGCATGCTCGTCTGATAGCTCGGCGGAGGCGGAAATGACCAAGACCGTTCTTTGCTATGGCGACTCGCTGACCTGGGGTTATGACGCCGAGACGATCGGCCGTCATGAGTACAAGAATCGCTGGCCGAGCGTGCTTCAGGCAGCGCTCGGCAGCGAGGCGCGCGTCATCGCCGAAGGGCTGAACGGTCGCACGACCGCCTTCGACGATCATCTGGCCGATTGCGACCGCAACGGCGCACGCGTCCTGCCGACGATTCTGCAGACGCATGCGCCGCTCGACCTCGTCATCCTTCTGCTCGGCACCAACGACATGAAGCCGGTCGTGGCTGGTTCGGCCTTTGCCGCCTGCCAGGGCATCAGCCGCCTCGTGCGGCTGATCCGCAATCATGCCTGGCCTTTCGAGTTCGACGGGCCGGAAATCCTGATCGTGGCGCCGCCGGCGATCTGCGCGACGGGTAACGTGCCCTTCGCCGCATCCTTTCCCGGCGGCATCGAGGAATCGGCCAAGCTTGCGACACTCTATCGTGACCTTGCCGACGAACTTGGCTGCGGTTTTTTCGACGGCAACTCCGTCGCCAAGACCACGCCGATCGACGGCATTCATCTCGACGCGGAAAACACCCGTGCGCTCGGACGCGGGCTGGAATCGATCGTCCGGATGATGCTGGGGATCTGAGCATGGCTTCCTTCGTCGCGCTGCGGCGGGCGTCACGGCGGGATGCTTCGGAACTGGCGATCCTGGCGGATATCGCGTCGCACGGTTTTGCCTCCTGGCTGTGGTTCGCCGATGTGGCGAATGGCGCTAGCGACACGCCGCTGGAATGCGGCAGGCGGAAAATGAGCGAGGAGGAAGCCGTCGGCGCCTGGCGGGATGCCGTCATCGCCGAGGCCTATGGCGAAGTCGCGGGCGTGGCGATCGGTCATGCGCTGGATGAGGGCATAGGCGATATCGAGGCGACGATTGCGGCGACCGAGCCGATGCTCGCCTTGCAGAAGACGGTTGTGGGAAGCTGGTTCATTGGCAGTCTCGGCGTCTATCGCCATCTGCGCGGCATCGGCATCGGGAAAAGGTTGCTGGAGGATCAGATCGAAAGGGCCGATCGTCGGCCCGTCAGCCTGATCACCGCAAGCGATAACGAAGCGGCTTTGTCGCTTTATGGAAGAAACGGATTCTTGGAGGCTGCGCGTGCGGATGCCGTGCCGCTCTTCGAAAACAGCAAGAGGCACGCGTGGGTGCTCATGACCCGCGGCGCAGCATAACAAAGGGCAGGAAACACATGGCTGAATCCTACGACGTCATCATCATTGGCTCCGGTCCCGGCGGCTATGTCGCCGCCATCCGCGCCAGCCAGCTCGGCCTGAAGACGGCGATCGTCGAGCGCGAGCATATGGGCGGCATCTGCCTGAACTGGGGCTGCATCCCGACCAAGGCGCTGCTGCGCTCGGCCGAAGTGCTCGATCACGCCAATCATTTCAAGGATTTCGGCCTCGTTCTCGAAGGCACGGTCAAGCCGGACGCCAAGGCCGTCGTCGGCCGCTCGCGCGCCGTCTCCGCCCGTCTGAACGCCGGCGTCGGCTTCCTGATGAAGAAGAACAAGATCGACATCATCTGGGGCGAGGGAAAGATCACCAAGCCCGGCGAGATCGTCGTCGGCAAGTCGTCTAAGCCGGTCGTCGAGCCGCAGCATCCGCTGCCGAAGAACGTCAAGGGCGAGGGCACCTACACCGCCAAGCACATCATCATCGCGACCGGCGCCCGCCCGCGCGCGCTGCCCGGCATCGAGCCGGACGGCAAGCTGATCTGGACCTATTTCGAGGCGCTGAAGCCCGACGCGCTGCCGAAATCCCTGATCGTAATGGGTTCGGGCGCGATCGGCATCGAATTCGCGAGCTTCTATCGCTCGATGGGCGTCGACGTCACGGTCGTGGAAGTCATGCCGACCATCATGCCGGTTGAGGATGCGGAAATCACCGCGATCGCCCGCAAGCAGTTGGAAAAGCGCGGCCTGAAGATCTTCACCAGCGCCAAGGTCACGAAGGTCGAGAAGGGCGCGGGCAGCATCACCGCCCATGTCGAAACGTCAGATGGCAAGGTGCAGCAGATCACCGCCGACCGGATGATTTCGGCCGTCGGCGTTCAGGGCAACATCGAAAATCTCGGTCTCGAAGCGCTTGGCGTGAAGACCGACCGCGGCTGCGTCGTCACCGACGGTTACGGCAAGACCAATGTCGCCGGCATCTACGCGATCGGCGACGTTGCCGGCCCGCCGATGCTGGCGCACAAGGCCGAGCATGAGGGTGTGGTCTGCGTCGAAAAGATCGCCGGCCTGCCGAATGTTCATCCGACCGACAAGGGCAAGGTTCCGGGCTGCACCTATTGCAATCCGCAGGTCGCCTCCGTCGGCCTCACCGAAGCCAAGGCCAAGGAGTTGGGCCGAGACATCCGCGTCGGCCGTTTCTCTTTCGCGGCGAACGGCAAGGCAATCGCGCTCGGCGAAGACCAGGGCATGGTGAAGGTGATCTTCGACAAGAAGACCGGTGAGCTTCTCGGCGCCCACATGGTGGGCGCTGAAGTCACCGAACTCATCCAGGGCTTCGTCGTGGCGATGAACCTGGAGACGACCGAGGAAGAACTGATGCACACCATCTTCCCGCATCCGACCGTGTCCGAGACGATGAAGGAAGCCGTGCTCGATGCCTATGGCCGCGTGCTGAACGCTTGATAATTTCCGGGGCCGCCCTCTTTGTCCGGGGTGGAAAAGATGAAAGGAAATCATCATGTCTATGGAGACGCAGGCGTTGCTGGTGTTTTTGCTGATTGGCCTGGTCGCGGGCTTCCTCGCTAGCCTCGTTGTCGGTGGCGGTGGTTTGATCAGATGCTTGCTCAGCGGCGTCATCGGCGCCTTCGTCGGCGGCTATCTGTTCAGTGCGCTCGGCATTTCGCTCGGCATCGACAACGCGTTGGTCGTGCAGATCATCCACGCCACCGTCGGCGCCATTATCGTGGTTCTGGTCGCAAGGGCGGTCGCTTAGGGGCAAGGGCAGGTATGGCAGGCGTGGGCTGGATTTCGGCAATCATCATCGGCGGGCTTGCGGGCTGGCTCGCCGGCAAGCTGATGGATGCGCGATACGGGATTTTCCTCAACATCGTGCTCGGCATCGTCGGTTCCGTCGTCGCCACCGCGATCCTCGCCCAGTTCCATGTCCAACTGGCCGGAGGGCGTCTCGGTTATTTCGTGACGGGGTTTCCTTGGCGCCTGCCTGCTGATATTCCTTGCGCGGCTGGTGCGGCGCTAGAGACGAGGCCGCGTAGGGGCGGCGGAAAGCTGATACTGCAATGGTGACCATTCTCGACACGATCAATCCCGACGCCAAGCGCGTGCGACATCCGGAAAAGGCGCATCGGCCGGATACGGAGGTCATGCGCAAGCCGGACTGGATCCGCGTCAAGGCGCCGACCTCGAAAGGCTATGCCGAAACGCGGGCGATCGTGAAGGAGCACAAGCTCGTCACCGTCTGCGAGGAAGCTGGCTGCCCGAATATCG
>NZ_LOKW01000007.1 GCF_002211305.1 Rhizobium sp. R634
GGGCTATGGCATTCACACATTTAGAATTGCCTATGGAATGCCGTTCTGATTCTGTTGCCGCAAGCAGGAGAATTGAGCGATGGATGATTTGCGGCTGGGGCGGTTTGGCGACCGTCGCCTGGAAAAAGGGGGCGTTCTTGCTGGAGCGCCTTGTTTCGACGGCAGGCCAGGGCGTGCGGGTGCGCAAGCTGGGCGGCAATCGGGCCGGAGAGATCCGCTTGAGCCGGTTCTTGCGCAATGGAGCGGTTGATCCGCAGGCGATGATCGATGAGGCGGCCTTGCGCACGGCGGGCGGCTGCGCGGATCGGCATATCCTGGCCATTCAGGATACGACGGTGGTCCGCTCCGACGGCGGTGGCGGTCTTTATCTGCATGCGATGATCGGGGTCGACGCCGACGATGGCGCGATCGTCGGGGCGATCCACGGACAGTTTCTCAGCCGCGACCAGGGCAAGCGCGGCACGCAACGTGCGCGTCCGATCGAGGAGAAGGAGAGCTATCGCTGGCTGGAGGGCGCCGACCAGGCGGCAAAGGTTTGTGCGGCGGCGCGCCACATCACCGTCATTGCCGATCGCGAAAGCGATATCTACGAGGCCTTCACCCGAAGGCCTGCCAATGTCGAGCTTGTCGTCCGCGCTGCCAAAGACCGCAGTTTCGGCAAGGACCAGCCGTCGCTGTTTGCCATGGCCGATGCCTTGCCGGTTGCGGCAAAGCTTGCCTTCACCCTGCCGGCCAAGCCGGGCCGCAAGCAGCGCGACACGCAGCTGGCGATCCGCTTCAGTCCGGTGGCATTGCCGCCCCCGAAGAACGGCATCTACAAGAAGACCCCGGATGGGGTGCGGCTTTATCTGGTGGATGTGCGCGAGACCGCCGCACCAGCGGGCGAGACGCCGATCCATTGGCGGCTGCTGACGACTTACGCGGTGTCGGAGGCCGACGAGGCGGCGGCGGTCATCGCCCTTTATCGCCGCCGCTGGACGATCGAGCAACTGTTCCGCACTCTGAAGACGCAGGGCTTTGATATCGAAGGCCTGCGCATCGAGGACGAGGGAGCGCTGAGCAATCTGGTGATGGCCGCCTTCGTCGCGGCCGTCATCGTACAGCAACTGGTGCATGCCCGCGACGGCCCCGCCCGGCGCTGCCTTGCGCCCCATCGAGGACGCCTTCGCGCCAAACGACCGGCCGCTGCTGGAAGCCTTCTGCGCCAAGCTGGAGGGCAACACCGCCAGACAGAAGAACCCGCATCCCAAAGGCTCGCTTGCCTATGCCGCCTGGGTCTGCGCCCGCCTCGGTGGATGGACCGGCTACTACGGAAAGCCTGGACCAATCGTCATGCTCGACGGATGGCACCAGTTCCAGGCCACCAAACGCGGCGTAGACCTCCTCTTATCCGCTTTCGACAATGTGTGAATCTAATAGCCCCGCTGGGGAGAAGGTGCCCGCAGGGCGGATGAGGGGGCAGAAAACGCCAGCCTATCGAAGATAAAAGCCATGGTGGGCAGCGGCTGCATCGTGGTGATCGTAGTCACCATATTGGAAAACGGCGTTGGCATGGCGTGCCGGAACAGGTTTTCCGTGTGCCGTGTGGCCCCCTCATCCGCCTGCCGGCACCTCTCCCCGATGCCGCCACCTGCCAGTTCCTCGCAACCCTTGTAAGGTACGTTTACCACGCACCAAAAAGGCCCCGCATCGCACGGGGCCCTTCCAGCTCGGTCCGTCGGACGAGATCACATCCAGTAGGGCGGCACGCCGTAGTAATCATAGACCCGGCGGCCATTGTCGTTGTACCAGGTGTCGTCATCGTCCGAATAGCTTGGTGCGCCTTCGATCTGCTCCTTCGTCAGGTCGATGCGATAGCCATCCAGCTGGGTGTCGTAGTTCAGCTTTTCCCAGGGAAGCGGATAGTGATCGTGGCCGATGCCCAGGAAGCCGCCGAAGCTCAGCACGGCGTAGGCGACGCGGCCGTCGCGCTTTCCAAGGATCAGGCGTTCGATCGAGCCGATATGCCGGCCATCAGCACCATAGACGCGGGTGCCTTCGACGCGGTCGCTGGCGATCAGCGAAGGCGTGTCCTTCACATCAGGGTCGCGGCGGCTGGCGTCGGTTTCCTCGTTCAACATCGTGCACCTCCTTTTGGTGTTCCTCATGGTGAGTGTGCAAGGTCAACGTCATGGCGGACTCAAAGTTCCCCATGTCAGGCACGATCGCGCGGTCGCAATTGTTGACGTTTACGTCAAGGTTAGTATAGCTTCAATCTCGGCTTGAACCATTCAGGCAATGGCATAAGCTGCCGGACTGGAAGGTGGAGGATACTTCCAGTCGATTCCCGGCTAGAGCCGGCGCGGCGGCCGCAAGGGAGAGAGAACACGATGAACAGCATTTCCGCCCATCCGAACGGAGTAAAGCCCGACAAACCCTGGCTTGCCTCCTATCCGGATATCGTTCCCGCCGAGCTTCCGCCGCCGGAACATACATCGCTGGCGGAGCTGCTCGAAAAATCCTGCGCGCATTATTCCGACCGGACAGCCTTTTCCAGCATGGGCAAGGCGATGAGCTACCGCGAATTGGAAAGCCAGACGCGCAAGGTGGCTGCATGGCTCCAGAGCATCGGGCTTCAGAAGGGCGACCGCGTGGCTGTGATGATGCCGAACGTGCTGCAGAATCCGATCGCGACCTATGCCATCCTGCGCGCCGGCCTCGTCGTCGTGAACGTCAACCCGCTCTACACGCCGCGCGAGCTCGAGCACCAGTTGCGGGATTCCGGCGCCAAGGCGATCTTCGTCTTGGAGAATTTCGCCCGCACCGTCGAACAGGTTCTCAACAAGACGGATCTGCGCCATGTCGTCGTCACCTCGCTCGGCGAGATGCTCGGGCCTAAGGGGCTGATCATCAATTTCGTCGTGCGCAAGGTGAAAAAGCTCGTTCCCTCCTGGTCGATCCCTCAGCACAAGAGCTTCGGCCATGCGCTGCGTGAAGGCGCCGGCAAGAAACTGCAGCCGGTTGCGCTTGCAGGCGGCGACATCGCCTTTCTACAATATACCGGGGGGACGACGGGCGTCGCCAAGGGCGCCGTGCTGACGCATCAAAACCTGCTTGCCAACAAACTGCAGCTGTCGCTCTGGCTCAGATCCGCCTTCGAGCGCAAGAAGCAGCCGGAGGTGCTGAACTTCCTCTGCGCCTTGCCGCTCTATCACATCTTCGCGCTGACGGTGAACTCGCTGATGGGCATGTCGCTTGGCGCCCACAATATCCTGATCGCCAATCCGCGCGACATTCCCGGGCTCGTCAAGGAATTCGGCAAGTCGAACATCCACATCTTCCCCGGCCTCAACACGCTGTTCAACGCGCTGATGAACAATGCCGATTTCGCCAAGCTCGACTTTTCCTCGCTGACCATGTCGCTCGGCGGCGGCATGGCCGTGCAGCGTCCGGTCGCCGAACGTTGGCTTGATATGACCGGCACGGCGATAACCGAAGGCTACGGCCTTTCCGAGACGTCGCCGGTCGCCACCGCCAACCGCTTCGATTCGCCTGAATTCACCGGTTCGATCGGCCTGCCTATCCCTTCCACCGAGCTCGACATCCGCGACGAGGCCGGTCAATCCCTGCCGCTCGGCGAAATCGGCGAGATCTGCATCCGCGGACCGCAGGTGATGGCCGGCTACTGGCAGAAGCCGGAGGAAACGGCGCGGGTGATGACCGCCGACGGCTATTTTCGCTCCGGCGACATGGGCTTCATGGACGAACGCGGCTACACCAAGATCGTCGACCGCAAGAAGGATATGATCCTGGTCTCGGGCTTCAACGTCTATCCGAACGAGATCGAGGAGGTCGCCGCCATGCATGCCGGCATTCTCGAGGCTGCGGCGATCGGCGTGCCGGACGGGCATTCCGGCGAGGCGGTGAAGCTCTTTGTCGTCAGGAAAGATCCGAACCTGACGGAAGCGGAGGTGAAGGCCCACTGCACCGCCAACCTCACCAACTACAAGCGCCCGCGCTTCATCGAATTCCGCACCGAGCTGCCGAAGTCGCCGGTTGGCAAGATCCTGCGCAAGGACCTGCGCGGCTGAATTTGACAGCCCTATGAAATTAATGGCCATCCGCCTGCCGCGGGTGGCTTTTTTCGTGTTGGAGCGGCGGCCGAACTTGATTTGCGCCCGATAAAGCGAATAGTTTCCGCAACTCTTTCCGCCTCCAAAGGAGCCTCCCATGAACGCCATCGTCGACCAGCTGAAAAGCACCGCTGATGCCACCAAGGCAACCGACCTCCGCGCCGCCTTCGCAGCCGATTCGCAGCGCTTCCAGCGTTTCTCCGTCTCGCTTGACGACCTGCTGATGGATTTCTCCAAGACGGCGGTGAACGACGAGATCCTGAAGCTGCTGGTCAAGCTCGCCGAAGAAGGCGGTGTCGAGAAGAAGCGCGAGGAGATGTTCTCCGGCAAGGCGATCAATTTCACCGAGGAGCGCGCCGTTCTGCACACAGCGCTGCGCAACCGGTCGAACACGCCGGTTCTGGTCGACGGCAAGGATGTCATGCCCGATGTCAACGCCGTGCTCGCCGCCATGGGCAAATTCGCCGACGAGATCCGCTCCGGCGCGCTGAAGGGCGCGACCGGCAAGGCGATCACCGATGTCATCAATATCGGCATCGGCGGCTCGGATCTCGGCCCGGTCATGGCGACGCTGGCGCTCGCGCCCTTCCATGACGGCCCGCGCGCGCATTTCGTTTCCAATATCGACGGCGCCCATATTGCGGACATCCTGAAGCTGGTGCAGCCGGAGACGACGCTCTTCATCGTCGCCTCGAAGACCTTCACCACCGTGGAGACGATGACCAATGCGCAGACGGCACGCAATTTCATCGCCAAGGCGCTCGGCGAAGCGGCCGTGCAGCATCATTTCGCTGCCGTCTCGACGGCGCTCGACAAGGTCGCCGCCTTCGGCATCGACAGCGCCCGCGTCTTCGGCTTCTGGGATTGGGTCGGCGGCCGCTATTCGATCTGGTCGGCCATCGGCCTGCCGCTGATGATCGCGATCGGGCCTGAGAATTTCGGCAAGTTCCTCGACGGCGCCCATGCCGTCGACAATCATTTCCGTAAGGCGCCGATTACCGAAAACCTGCCGATGCTGCTTGGCCTGATCGGCTTCTACCACCGCAATGTGCTCGGTTATCCCACCCGCGCCATCCTGCCCTACGACCAGCGTCTGTCGCGCTTTCCCGCCTATCTCCAGCAGCTCGACATGGAATCGAACGGCAAGGGCGTCACCATCGACGGCACGCCGGTCGAGGGCAATTCCGGCCCGGTCGTCTGGGGCGAGCCCGGCACCAACGGCCAGCACGCCTTCTACCAGCTGATCCATCAGGGTACGAGCATTATCCCGGCCGAATTCATGATCGCCGCCAACGCCTTCGAGCCGGAGCTTCGCCATCAGCACCAGCTGCTGATCTCCAACGTTCTCGCTCAGTCGGAAGCGCTGATGAAGGGCCGCACCTTCGAGGAAGCCAAGAAGCAGCTGACCGACAAGGGTATGGACGACAAGAAGGCCGATTTCATCGCCCCGCACCGTGTCTTCCAGGGCAACCGACCGTCGATCACCTTCGTTTATGACAAGCTGACGCCTTATGCGCTCGGCCGGCTGATCGCGCTTTACGAACATCGCGTCTTCGTCGAAGGCGTGCTGTTCCGCATCAACTCCTTCGACCAGTGGGGTGTCGAGCTGGGCAAGGAACTGGCGACGGGCCTGCTTCCCGTCGTCGAGGGCAAGGAGAGCGCGGCATCGCATGATTCCTCGACTCAAGGGCTTGTCGCGGCGCTGGCGAAGCTGGCGAATTAAGCGCTTGAGATTGCCCCTCACCCTAACCCTCTCCCCGTACTGACGGGGAGAGGGGACGTGCCATGCGAGAGGTGAGTGGGGCACGGAGAGGTTGCGGCATGTCCCTTCGCCCCGTTTACGGGGAGAAGGTGGCGGCAGCCGGATGAGGGGCGAAGCGGGCTTCAGCCTTACAAACCAAGCTCATGCACCAGAGCGGATTGCCGCCAACATAGTCATTGCGGCCCGCAATTGATGAACTGAACGCGGCCGGCCGGGGTGTATTCCTGGCGATAGGCCCTGCGGCACGAACCGGATTGAACATTCTTCTAATAGAAAATTTTAGAAAGAATTCTTTCAATCTGATGGAATCGCCCTAGATTTAAGCAAATTCTGTGCGGAAATTCTCCGTTGTCCCCGTTGGCATCTGCACCGGGCCGCTCGCGTCCGGGTCGGCTCTGTCGATGTCGGCGCCTTCACCGTATGGTCCCTGCCCAAGTTCAGGAGATGCCTCAAGACGCTCGTCACACAGCGTTTTCATGTCCCATCTTCACAAAAGGAACCCCATGAGCCGTCTTATCGTCGTTTCCAATCGCGTTCCCGTGCCGAGCAAAGATGGTGGCGCCGCTGCCGGCGGCCTCGCCGTCGCGCTGCAGGCAGCCCTGCAGGAGCGTGGCGGCATCTGGATGGGATGGTCGGGAGAATCGAGCGGCGACAGGGAACCGGGCGCGCTGTCGCAACAGCAGAATGGCAATATCACCTATGCCCTGACCGACCTCACCGACACCGACGTCGAGGAATATTATCGCGGTTTTGCAAACCGCGTTCTCTGGCCGATCTGCCACTACCGCCTGGATCTCGCCGAATATGGCCGTAAGGAAATGGCCGGTTACTTCCGCGTCAACCGGTTCTTTGCGCACCGGCTGGCGCCGTTGATCGAGCCGGACGACATCATCTGGGTTCACGATTATCACCTCATCCCGCTCGCCGCCGAACTGCGCCAGATGGGGCTGAAGAACCGGATCGGCTTCTTTCTGCACATTCCCTGGCCGCCGGCCGACATTCTCGTCACCATGCCGGTTCACGAGGAAATCATGCGTGGGCTCTCGCATTACGATCTCGTCGGCTTTCAGACGGACTATGATCTCCAGAATTTCGCCGGCTATCTCAGACGGGAGGGCATTGGCGACGACCTCGGCGACGGCTTGTTCGATTCGCATGGACGGACATTCAAGGCCGGCGCCTATCCGATCGGCATCGAGACGGCGGCCTTCGCCGAATTCGCCGAAAAAGCGGCAAACAACGTCATGGTCCAGAAGACCCGGCGCAGCATCGAAGGCCGCGACATGATCATCGGGGTCGACCGGCTCGATTATTCGAAGGGCATCATTCAGCGGCTGGAAGCGTTCGAGCGCTTCATCACCGGCAATCCGGCCTACCAGAACAAGGTGACTTTTCTGCAGGTCACCCCGAAATCGCGATCGGAAGTTCCCGAATACGAGCATATGCAAAAAATGGTCGCCGAGCAGGCCGGCCGCGTCAACGGCGCCATCGGAACGATCGACTGGGTGCCGATCCGTTATGTCAACCGATCGATCAGCCGCAACGTGCTTGCCGGCCTGTACAGGCTGGCGACGATTGGACTGGTCACGCCGCTGCGCGACGGCATGAACCTCGTCGCCAAGGAATATGTCGCCGCCCAGGATCCGGATCGACCGGGTGTCTTGGTGCTGTCACGCTTTGCCGGCGCGGCACGAGAATTGAAAGGCGCGCTGCTGGTCAATCCCTATGATGTCGAAGGCACCGCCAATGCGATTGCGCGGGGGCTCGCCATGTCACTTGAGGAGCGCCGCGATCGCTGGAGCATGATGATGGAGCATTTGTTCTCTCACGACGTCTCGCTGTGGTGCAAAGATTTCCTGCGGGATCTGGTGGCTGGTCCGAGTTCCGACCGGAGCGGGACTCGGGGATAGGCTCTTTAGCGCGCTAAGAATGAAATCTCTGGCAAATCAGTGCTGGTTGGCACGGGAAATGGGGCGTAGGCGTTGCAGCATATCCCCTTCTCCCCCGCGGGGAGAAGGTGCCGGCAGGCGGATGAGGGGGCCGCCCGGCACAAGCCTCACATCATCCCAAACTTCATACCGCGCCGTCCTAAACAAGCTCGAAATGATTTCGGCGGGATTGAATCCCGTGGGAGGACCCTACTGAGACCAGCATGTGCAGCCCCCTCATCCGCCCTACGGGCACCTTCTCCCCGCTGGGGAGAAGAGGGAACCGAGACGTCGCGGCATTCCTCCTTCACCCCGTTTAAGGGGAGAGGGTGCCGGCAGGCGGATGAGAGGCCGACGCTGGCTTAAGCCTTAAAGCCCGATCTCATGCGCCCAGGGCGGGTTGGCGCCGGCGCGGGAGACGGTGACGGCGGCGGCTTTGGCGCCGAGCGTCAGGGCGTTGCGCACCGCCTGTTCGTCGAGCGAGGCGACTTGCGCCTTGGTCAGCAGGCCATCCCTCTTCAGCGAGGCCAGCACGCCGGCATCGAAAGTGTCGCCGGCGCCGACCGTGTCGACCACTGCGACGCGCTGGCTCGGCACCGTCACCTTGCGATCCCTGGTGTAGCCGGAAGCGCCCTCGGCGCCCTTGGTGATGACGACGAGCTTGGCGCCATGATCGAGCCAATGGGCGGCGAGCGCATCATGATCGCCGGAAAGGCCGAACCAGTCGAGATCTTCGTCGGAGAACTTCACGATGTCGGATTTCGCGGCCATGCGCTTGATGCGGGCCATATGCGCCGACTTGTCCTTGATGAAGCCGGGACGGATGTTGGGATCGAGCGAGATGACTCGCTTTTCGGCCTCGCGGTCGAGCAGCGCTTCGTAGGTTTCGCCGCAGGGGCTCGGGATCAGGCTGATGGCGCCGAAATGCAGCGCCTCGCAATCGTCGCCGAGGGTGGGCAGGTCGGCTTCGGTGATCATGCGGCCGGCGGTGCCCTCGTCGTAGAAGGCATAGGTCGCCTGGCCGTTGACCAGCTTGACGAAGGCGATGGTCGAGGGGCGCTGCGTGATGGCGCAGGGGCTGTAATCGACATTGCTCGCCTTTAGCGTCGCAAGCAGGATTTCGCCCATCATGTCGTCGGCAATACCGGTGAAGAAGGCCGTGGGTATGCCGAGGCGCCCGAGCGCGATCGCAGTGTTGAAGATCGCACCGCCGGCATAGGGTGCAAAACCCTTTTCACCAAGGGTCGTGTCCCTCGGCAGCATGTCGATCAAGGCTTCGCCGCAGCACAAAATCATCGAATTCCTCCCACAGGGCCTATGCGTTCTTCAATCGATTTAAGCGAGCTTTTGTCAAAAGGCTAGAGCGAAAGCTCACTGACGCCACCGTTCCTTGCCGACCAGGCCAGCGGTGCATCGAGGAAGGCCTCGACTTCCGACAATGTCCTGTCGTCGAAGAGCTTCTGCGCCTTGGCGACCGCCAGCACATTGCGCCAGGTCGAGATGTGATGCAGCCTGACCTTGCCGTCGGTGAAGCGCTGTTGGCCGAAGATGTCGTAGAAGAACAGCGCGATGCCGTGATCGACGATGCCGCCGGCAGCGCGGACCGCATCGATGAACTTGAACATGCTGCCGCCCGCCGTCGTCAGGTCTTCGATGACGAGCACGCGCGAACCTTCCGGCATATTGCCTTCGATCTGGGCATTGCGGCCATGGCCCTTCGGCTGCTTGCGGACATAGATCATCGGCAGGCCGAGGCGGTCGGCGAGCAGGGCGGCGAAGGGGATGCCGGCCGTCTCGCCGCCGGCGATGCAATCGAACTGCTCGAAGCCGGCATCGCGCAGCAGCGTGCTTGCAGCGAAATCCATCACCGCCGAGCGGACGCGCGGGAAGGAGAGCAGCTTGCGGCAATCGATATAAACAGGGCTCGCCATGCCGGAAGAGAGCTTATAGGGCTGGGCGGCATTGAAATGCACCGCCTTGATCTCCCAGAGCATCCTGGCTACCAGTTCAGCCATCACGGCGCGGTCGGGAAACGTGGTCTGGATCATACGGCCCTCCTTCGGTTTTGCATCCTTGCGGCAATAGCAGCAAGAGCCGGCGGTTTCCAGACGCAACAGGGCCGTCAGGCAAGCAGTCGGCCAATATCCGCAACCTGCATCTTCTTGAAGAGCGCAATTGCCTGCGCGCCCTCTCCTTCGTCCAGCGAAACCGCATAGCGGACGGCGGCAGCGAGGAGCTGCATCGTCAGCCGGGCGATCGCCAGAAGCTCGGCCTCGGTCCGCGCCGGCCACAAGAGGCGCAGCACCGACAGTAGGGCTTGCGCATGGAATTCCATGTCTTCGGCATCCACCTGCTGAAGAAGCTTGTCCGTGTGGGTCGCATGCCAGATATCGCGCATGACCGGCTCGCGGCGGAAGAAGGCGTAATATTCGTCCGCGATCGTGCAAAGCGCGGCGTTCAGTGTTTCAGGGTCCGTCACCTTGGCCAATTCGTCGGCCACGCATTGGCGGCCCTGCTCGTTGAAGCGCTCGGCCAGGGTGCGGATGATCGAGGTCTTATCAGGGAAATATTGATAGAGGGCGCCGAAGGAAAGTCCTGCTTTTTCGACGATCTCGCTCATCTTCAAGGCATCGCTGCCGTTCATTTCGATGAGCTCGGAAGCAACCGTCAGGATCTTTTCAAAGCGCTCGCGTCCGCGCTGCTGGCTCGGAATGCGGCGCGGCTGGCCGATCTGTTCCGGCGATCTTCTGCGCGTTGCGGCTGGCAGCTCCGACATCATCTCTCCTTTGGCGGTTGACAAAGAAAATAAGAGAGTTTATCTCATTTTGCAAATGAGAGAGTTTCTCTTATTTTGGATCAAGGGAGGAGCACACCATGCAGAATTCCGAAATTGTCCTCGTCGGTGGATCGGGAAAGACCGGCGGCCGCATCCTGAAACGGCTAGAGCAACGCGGCCTCAATGTCCGAGCCGCATTACGATCCAGCGCACGCCCCTTCGACTGGGAAGACAGGTCGACCTGGCACGGCGCGCTTCAGGGCGCATCGAGCGCCTATGTCGCCTTCCAGCCGGATCTCGCCGTCGCCTGGGCGGCGGACGCCATCGGAGCGCTCGCCAAGGTCGCCATCGAATGCGGCCTTGACCATATCGTGCTGCTTTCCGGCCGTGGCGAAGATGGGGCGCTGCGAAGCGAGGCGGCGCTGGAGACCTCCGGCATCGATACCACCATCCTGCGCGCCTCGTGGTTCTGCCAGAACTTCAGCGAGGGCGCATTTCTGGAGCAGATCCTTGCCGGCCGGCTGCAATTGCCGGCGGGCGATATCCGCGAACCCTTCATCGATGCCGACGACATTGCCGATGCCGCCGTCGCGGCCTTGACCGAACCGCGCTGCCGCAACAAGTTCTACGAACTGACCGGCCCGCGAGCGCTGACATTCCGCGAAGCCGTCGGCGAAATCGCCGCGGCTGCAGGACGGCCGATAGAATACGAACAGGTCTCGATGGCCGATTTCACCGGCGGGCTTGCCGCCGCCGGCCTGCCCCAAGTTTTGATCGATCTTCTCGAGGAGCTTTTCGGCCAGGTGCTCGACGGGCGCAATTCCGGCGTCATGAGCGGCGTGGCCGATATTCTCGGCCGCCCCGCCACTGATTTCAGCCACTATGCCCGCCGGACCGCGGCAACAGGAATATGGAGCGCCTGACCATGCAGATCGTCCTGACCCTCTCGCTCGCCGCCGCTGCGATCGGCAGCGGCCTCGTCGCCGGCATCTTCTTCGCCTTTTCGACCTTCATCATGACGGCCTTTTCGCGCATCCCGGCAGAACAGGGCATCGCCGCGATGAACTCGATCAACGTGACGATCATCCGCTCGCCCTTCATGGCGCTTTTCGTGCCGACGGCAATGCTCTGCATCGTCATCACTGTGCTGGCGCTGATGAACTGGCGCGGCGGGGCATCTGCGTTGATGCTGGCGGGCGCCGCTCTCTATGTCTTCGCCTCGTTTCTCTCGACCATCATCTTCAACGTGCCGATGAACGATGCGCTGGCGAAGGTCAGCGGCAGCGGGACGGAAGCCGTCGCGCTCTGGGCCACCTATCTCAAGGACTGGACATGGTGGAACCACGTGCGGACGATCGCGTCCCTGCTCGCTTCGGTCGCCTTCG
Organism: Rhizobium sp. R634; assembly: GCF_002211305.1. Lineage (GTDB taxonomy): Bacteria > Pseudomonadota > Alphaproteobacteria > Rhizobiales > Rhizobiaceae > Rhizobium. Next base: position 11,964 of record NZ_LOKW01000007.1, read on the forward strand.
TCAGGGCCTTGATGATGATTTGAGACGGCGGAGGAGCAATGCTCCTCCGCTGCCCATTATTTCTGCTCGCAGAAGACGATGCGGTTGCTGAAGGGATCGATGACCGTCATCTCCAGCCCCCAGGGTGCCTCCTCCACGCCGGGCTTCATGTAGCGGTAGTCCTTGCCTGAAAGCTCGGCATGGTAGGCCCGCACATTCGCGACGCGGACGAAGGCCTTGGCGCCGGGGCTTGCATCGCCGGAATGTTCGCTCAAATGCAGCGCCATGCCATCCCGCGAGACCTGGCAATAGAGCGGGAAGTTTTCGCCGAAGCGATGCTCCCAATCGAGGTTGAAGCCGAGAAAGCCGCAATAGAATTCCATCGCCTTTTCGACCGAGAAGATGCGGAAGATCGGCATTGGCGGCTCGATGCCGATCGCCGATCGGGCCGTATCCGCCGCATCGATCTTTGCCGAGAGGACGTTCCATTGATCGAACCCGAACTGCCGTGCGACGATTTCGAGCGTTTCGCTGTGGGTGAGGGAAATATCGCGGTCGGCAAGGGCCTGCCGCAGTGTCTTTGCCATGAGCTTAGCATCGCGAAAATCGCGCATGTGTCATCCTTCCGTTGGCGGCAAACAGGAAGATCAGTGCCCGCGTCTGCTGACCCGTTCGCCATCGATCGCCAAACGGCAAGGGATGTGAAGGATGATTTCTGGATGCATTCACCATAACGCCGAGGCGTCGCGGGGCGGCTGGCCGCATCCGGCCGAGAGCGATGTTATGAGAGGGCCAGCCAGGAATCAAGACGCCGTGCGCGATGCCTCGACCGGAACCGCCTGAAGGTAGGCGGCAAGCTCGACACGATTGCGCCCGCCGCGCTTGGCTGCATAGAGCGCCTTGTCGGCGGCGCTCAGCATGGCGTCGAAATCCAACGGCGTCGAGCGGCCGGGAGCGACACCGACGCTGACCGTGCATTCCAGCGCCTCGCCGTCGACAGGGATCTCGCGGGCCTGGAAGGCCCGGCGAATACGCTCGGCCGCGAGTTCCGCCCGGCCGGGCATGACCTCCTTCATCACCAGCGCAAATTCCTCGCCGCCGAGACGGGCGGCGGTATCGCCGTCGCGGCAATTGCCCGCGAGTTCGGCGGCGAAGGCCTTGAGAACATGATCGCCGGCGGCATGGCCGAAGCGGTCGTTGACGGATTTGAAATGATCGATGTCGAAGACGATGACAGCGGTGGTCGTGCCCATCGGGCGCGTGCCGTATTCGTCGAAGAGGGCGCGGCGATTGAGCAGGCCGGTCAGCGGATCGGTGATCGCATCGAGACGATGGCGGGCGGCGAGCCGCCACTGATGCAGCGCCAGCGACAGCGCGCCGATCCCCGTCATGCCGGCGATGCAGACGGCAAGGCTCAGATCCTCCGCCCAGTTGTTGGGCGCTTTGCCAAGCACCAGCTTTCCGTCGAAGATCAACACGGCGGCGCAGAGGACGAAGGAAATTGCCGTCAGCGTATAAAGCGCCGTGATGCCGAGGATCGGCGCCGGCGCCTCGGCGCGGGCAAGCCAATATTGCCGCGCGGTGGCAAAGAGCAGCATAGCAATGGCAAGATTTTCAGCCATGAAGGCCAGGCCGTCGTATCCTGCTACCATCGGCGGAATGGAAAAGGCCATCGCTGCAAGGGCGCGCAGCAAAATGGAAAAGAAGGACAGGCGACCGGTGCAGAACTGATGGCCGGCGCCCCAGATGGTGGCGAAACCGGCTTGGAACAGCACGAAATTTGCGACGCCCGCCCATTTGTCGGGCGTATTCACATAGGCGCTGTAAACGAAAATGCCGCTAACGACGAGCACGAGACCGATGGTTGCGGTGAGCAATACTGTTTCGGCCCGGCGGGCAAGCCAGCTGCCCATCAGCGTCACCGCGAGACATGCCGCCGAAACACCCAGCGCCAGCAGGAGGGAGTTGTAATCAAGCATCATGCTTTCAATCTCCGCGGCTGCTGCCGTGCCGGATAATGTTCGCAGCCCACGTGTCCGGAATGTCTGACGCATTCCGTTAAAAAATCATGCACCGCACAAAACAATGTTACGGATTTAACACCGCGCGCAAGGTTTCCGGCAAAAATCTATTTAAAATTGAATATGGGAGGTGAATTTTAGGTTAAAAGCTGCCAGTGCAGCGGAAACATGGGATCGAAAACCGTCACTGGACCAGCTCCGGTTTCTATCTTCGCGGGAAAAACGACCGGCTCGGCCTGCCGTGACAGCGTGATGCGCTCCTCGTTCGGGGCTAGCCCGTACCAGGCCGGCCCGTTCAGCGAGGTGAAGGCTTCGAGCCTGTCGAGAGCGCCCTCTTCCTCGAAGACATGGGCGAGGCAGCTCATCGTGTTGATCGAGGTGTAGATGCCGGCACAGCCGCAGGCGCATTCCTTCAGCGGATCGACATGCGGGGCCGAATCCGTGCCGAGGAAGAAGCGGGCATCACCGCTCACGGCGGCGGCGCGCAGCGCCAGACGGTGGTTTTCGCGCTTGGCGACCGGCAGGCAGTAATAATGCGGACGGATGCCGCCGACGAGGATGGCGTTGCGGTTGATGATCAGATGATGGGTGGTGATCGAGCCGGCGAGATTGCCCTTGGCGGCCTTGATGTAGTCGATGCCGTCCGATGTCGTCACATGTTCCATCGTGACCTTCAGCTCCGGCAGGCGCGTGCGCAGCGGATCGAGCACGGTTTCGATGAAGACGGCTTCGCGATCGAAGATATCGACGTCAGGCGTCGTCACCTCGCCATGGACGCAGAGCGACAGGCCGATCTTCGCCATGCGCTCCAGCACCGGCATCGCCTTTTCCATGTCGCGCACGCCGCCATGCGAATTGGTGGTGGCGCCGGCCGGATAGAGCTTGACGGCAGTGATGAGGCCGCTTCTGGCGCCCTCTTCCACATCGTCCGGGTTTGTATGCTCGGTGAGATAAAGCGTCATCAGCGGCTGGAAGCGATGACCGTCCGGCAGCGCCTTGAGGATGCGCTCGCGATAGGCCCTCGCATCCGCTGTGGTGACGACCGGCGGCACGAGATTGGGCATGATGATGGCGCGGGCGAAGGTGCGGCTCGTATCGGCGATCACGCCTTCCAGCATGGCGCCGTCGCGCAGATGCAGATGCCAGTCGTCAGGGCGGCGGATGGTGATCGATTGCATGGCAGACCTCCGAAGCGATGCGTCTGCGGCCTGATACCACCAACTATTACATCAAGACAATCGCCGTGGCGTTATGCGAGCTCGATCTCCAGCGTCACATCGGCCGGGCGGCGGTTTTCAAGGATCAGGCGGCCGTTCGGCAGGTCGTTGCCGTAGACCTTGGCGCTGGCGGCCTCTTCGCTGAGATTATAGCCGCGCCAGCGCGCCCAGAGCCGCTCCTCGAGCACTTCGATCGGCGGCGCCAGCATGATCGAAAAATCGAAGATGCCGTCGAGTTCGGCCCATTTGCCCTGCGTAAAGAGCAGATAGTTGCCCTCGATGATGATGAAGCGGTCCTTGGGATCGATCGGCCGGGCCGAAGCAATGGCGAGTTCGCGCGAGCGGTCGAATACCGGCACCAGAACCTCCTGGTCGGCCGGCCTGACGGCGCGGACGATATCCAGGAAACCGCGGACATCGAAGGTCTCGGGAATGCCCTTGCGCGCCAGCAGGCCGCGTTCGATCAAGATGGCGTTATCCATATGGAAGCCGTCCATCGGCAGGACTGCGGCGCTTTCGCCCTTGGATTTCAGCGCCGCCGCCAGATTGTCGGCCATCGTCGATTTGCCCGAACCCGGCGGGCCGGCAATGGCGATGAGGAACCGTTTGGCATCGCCGGCGCGGGTAAGCACCTCGCCGGCGATTTCATCGATGCGTGCACTCATGCAGCAACGGGCTCCGTGGGCGCCGCCTTGGCGCCGGTCATGAAGGCGACGGCGTCCGACATGGTGTATTCCTTCGGATTGATCACCGTGAGGCGCCGGCCGAGGCGGTGGATATGGATCCGGTCGGCCACCTCGAAGACATGCGGCATGTTGTGGGAGATCAGCACGATCGGCAGGCCACGGGCACGCACATCGAGGATCAGCTCCAGCACGCGGCGGCTTTCCTTGACACCGAGGGCGGCCGTCGGTTCATCCATGATGATGACCTTCGAGCCGAAGGCGGCGGCGCGGGCAACTGCGACACCCTGGCGCTGACCGCCGGAGAGCGTCTCCACCGCCTGATTGATGTTCTGGATGGTCATCAACCCAAGTTCGGAAAGCTTGTTGCGCGCCAGCTTTTCCATCGCCGGCCGGTCGAGCATGCGGAACAGCGAGCCGAGCGGCCCCTTTTTACGGATCTCGCGACCGAGGAACATGTTGTCGGCGATCGACAGCGCCGGCGACAAAGCGAGGTTCTGGTAGACGGTCTCGATGCCGGCTTCGCGCGCTTCCATCGGCGAGCGGAACTGCACCTGCCGGCCTTCGAGGGTGATCACACCCTCATCCGGGGTGACGGCGCCTGAAATCGCCTTGATCAGCGAGGACTTGCCGGCGCCGTTATCGCCGATGACGGCGAGGATTTCGCCGGGGTAAAGGTCGAAATCGGCATTGTCGAGGGCGGTCACGCGGCCATAACGCTTGACCAGACCGCGGGCGGTGAGAAGGGGTTCGCGAGCCATGATTACACCGAAACCTTTCTGATCCACTGGTCGATGGCGACGGCGGCGATGATCAGCACGCCCGTCAAGAGGACTTTCCATTGCGGGTCAGCGCCGAGCATGTTGAGGCCCATCGACACGACGCCGACAATCATGGCGCCGAAGAGCGTGCCGAGAATGGAGCCGCGGCCGCCGAAGAGCGAGATACCGCCGATCACAGTCGCGGTGATCGCCTGCAGGTTATAATCGGTGACCGCCGAGGAGGGCGAGATCGAGCCGTTGCGGCCGATCGAGACCCAGGCGGCGAAGGCGGCGATGACACCCGAAATCGTATAGACGGTCAGCAGCACTTTCTTGGTCTGGATGCCGGAGAGCTTTGCCGCCTCCGGATCGTCGCCGACCGCATAGACATGCCGCCCCCAGGCGGTGTGATTGAGAATGTACCAGAGCAGGAGGACGAGCAGCACCATGGCGATGACGCCGAGCGTCAGAACGGCACTGCCGACCTTGAAACTCGCGGCGAAAAGATGCAGCAGCGGCGCCTGTTCGTCGACATCGGTATCGCGGATCGTCTCATTGGCGGAATAGATGAAATTCGTCGCCATGACGATATTCCAGGTACCGAGCGTGACGATGAAGGGCGGCAGTTTCATGAAGGCGACGAGGAAGCCGTTCAGCAAGCCGCAGAGGCCGCCGACGAGGAGGCCGCCGATCACGGCGATCGGCGTCGGTATGCCGTAGGTGATGGCGACATTGCCCATGATGACAGCCGAGATCACCATGATGACGCCGATCGAAAGGTCGATGCCGGCGGTCAGGATGACCAACGTCTGGGCGGCGCCGAGAATACCGACGATGGCGATCTGCTGCAGGATCAGCGTCAGCGTATAGGACGAGAAGAACCGTCCGCCGATCGTTGCCCCGAAGATGATGATCGCCAGCACCAGCACGATCAGCGGCACGGCGGCCGGCGTCGAGTGCAGAAAATGCTGCGCACGCTTGATCAGCGAGACGTCCTGGTGCTCGAAGGAGGCGACGTTCTTGTCGCTGCCGTCGAGGACGCGTTCGAATTCCTGAGTTCCGGTCATGGTTCCTCCTCCGCATCCGCGCGCCGAACCCGCGCGGAGGCCGCCACCCATATTCATCCGTTCGTTGCTTAGCCGGTGGGGTGACGGCACATCGTCCGTCCAAAACGGCCGGGGATCAAGCCCCCGGCCGGTATGCTTCAATAATCAGGCAGGGCTCAGCCCCAGCACTTGTCCGTGCCTTCCTTGGTGTCGATCGACTTGACGCCGGAAACCGGCTTGTCGGTGACGAGCGAGACGCCGGTGTCGAAGAAGGACTTGCCTTCGGTCGGCTTCGGCTTTTCACCCGAGTCGGCGAACTTCTTGATCGCCTCGATACCGAGCGACGCCATCAGCAGCGGATATTGCTGCGAGGTGGCGCCGATGACGCCTTCCTTGACCGACTTGACGCCAGGGCAACCGCCGTCGACCGAAACGATCAGCACGTTCTTTTCCATGCCGACGGCCTTCAGCGCCTGATAGGCGCCGACAGCGGCCGGCTCGTTGATCGTGTGGATGACGTTGATGCCCGGATCCTTCTGCAGAAGGTTTTCCATGGCCTTGCGGCCGCCTTCTTCATTGCCGTTGGTCACGTCATGGCCGACGATGCGCTTGTCGTCTTCGTCGCCGATCTTGTCCGGATTCTTCGGGTCGATGCCGAAACCGATCATGAAGCCCTGGTCGCGGAGAACGTCGACCGTCGGCTGCGACGGCGTCAGGTCGAGGAAGCCGACCTTGGCATCTGCAGCCTTGTCGCCGAGCGTTTCCTTGGCCCACTGGCCGATCAGCTTGCCGGCGAGCAGGTTATCGGTGGCGAAGGTGGCGTCGGCGGCGTCAGCCGGCTCGAGCGGCGTGTCGAGTGCGATGACCAGCAGGCCAGCGTCGCGGGCCTTCTTGACCGCAGGCACGATGCCCTTTGTGTCCGAAGCCGTGAGCAGGATGCCCTTCGCGCCGTCGGCGATGCAGCTTTCGATCGCGGCGACCTGGCTTTCGCTGTCACCATCGATCTTGCCGGCGTAAGACTTCAGCGAAACGCCGAGTTCCTTGGCCTTGGCGGTCGCGCCTTCCTTCATCTTGACGAAGAAGGGATTGGTGTCGGTCTTGGTGATGAGGCAGGCGGAAACGTCTGCCGCCATTGCAGGTGCAGAGAAAGCGACGCCGAGCGCGAGCGCGCCGAAAGCGAGAACTGATTTCTTCATGAACTCCTCCCAGAGTTTGCCGGCGCCGCCCATGCGGGCCGGAATTTTCGAGATGTGACACTTCGCTTCGGTCGCTGCCGCTTCCGAAGCCGCCCGTGCCCTTGACGACGGCAATTAAGAGCGAAAGAAATCGGCTTGTCAATAAATAAATCCAATTGAATTATTAATTCGATGTGGCATGCTCAATCGAATTAGGATGTACGGCGTCGCGCCTTTTCAAACGCAGAGACGGCCGCCGTACCGCTTTCAGCTACTGCGTAATTCACCCTCGGATCGATTCCGAACCGAGGGACCATGCAAGAGGCCAACGCTCGGGAGGAGCGGCCATGTCGTCTTTGGATGGGCCGGAACACACACCGGTCCCGCCGCCAATTCTCAATCCGGCCGGGGGTGCGAACCAGGTCAGGGTGCGCGCCTATAACGAGCGGCTCGTGCTGTCGCTGGTGCGCCTCTACGGCGCCCTGTCGAAGGCCGATATCGCGCGCCGCAGCGGCCTGTCGGCGCAGACCGTCTCGGTCATCATGCGGGTCTTGGAAAAGGAGGGGCTACTGTCGCGCGGGGCGCCGGTGCGCGGCCGGGTCGGCCAGCCGTCAATCCCGATGCATCTCAATCCCGACGCGGTCTATTCCTTCGGCCTGAAGATGGGCCGGCGCAGCGCCGATCTGGTGCTGATGGATTTCGTCGGCCGCATCCGCATGCAGCTGCACCAGACCTATGCCTATCCGCTGCCGCATGAAATCCTCGCCTTCGTCACCGCAGGCATCGAGGAGATCGAGAGCCGGCTCGACGACAAGCAGCGCAGCCGCATTGCCGGCCTCGGCATCGCCGCTCCCTTCGAGCTCTGGAACTGGGCCGAGGAAGTCGGCGCGCCGCCCGGCGCCATGGAAGTCTGGCGGGATGTCGACCTGCAGGCCGATATCGCCGCGCGTGTCTCCCATCCCGTCTTCCTGCAGAACGATGCGACCAGCGCCTGCGGCGCCGAGCTCGTCTTCGGCGTCGGCCCCTCCTATCCCGACTTCGTCTATTTCTTCATCGGCTCCTTCATCGGCGGCGGCATCGTGTTGAATTCGGCGATCTTTTCCGGCCGCACCGGCACGGCCGGCGCCATCGGCCCGCTGCCCGTGCGCGACAGGAACGGCGAAACCAAGCAGCTGCTCGAAATCGCCTCGATCTTCGTTTTGGAAAACATGCTGCGCGAGCGCGGCATCGATCCCGAGCCGCTCTGGTATTCCGCTGACGACTGGGTGGATTTCGGCGAGCCGATGGAGATCTGGATCCAGGACACCGCCAAGGCGCTTGCGCAGGCGATCGTCGCCGCCGCCTCCATCGTCGACTTCAGCGCCGCCGTTATCGACGGCGGCTTTCCCCATTGGGTGCGCAGCCGCGTCGTGCAGGCGACGATCGACGAAGCCGCCAAGCTCGACCTGCAGGGCGTCGTGATGCCCGAAATCATCGAAGGCGCGGTCGGCGCGCAGGCCCGCGCCATCGGCGGCGCCAGCCTGCCGATCTTTGCGCGTTATCTCACAGACCAGAACGTACTCTTCAAGGAGGTAGACCATGCTGAAGGGACTTGATCCGCTTCTGAGCCCGGAATTGCTGTTCACGCTGCGCGCCATGGGCCATGGCGACGAGATCGCCATCGTCGACGGCAATTACCCGGGCGTCGAACATGCACGCCGGCTGATCCGTCTCGACGGCCATCGCCTCATTCCGGTGCTCAACGCCGTCCTCAGCGTCCTGCCGATCGACGATTTCGTGCCCGAGGCGATCTTCCGCTCGACCGTCAAGGCCGAGCGCGACAAGCTCGATCCCGTACATGAGGAGATGATCGACTGCTGCGCGCGGCACGAACCGCATCGGCAGGTGGTGCCACTGATAGGCCCGGATTTCTACGGCCGGGTGAAAGCCGCCCATGCGGTGATCCAGACCAGCGAGCCCAGGCTCTATGCCAATATCATCCTGCGCAAGGGGGTGATCTATCCGAAGGAGGCGGGGACGCAGGCGGAGGTGGATCCGTTCGTTTATTAGGTTGCGGGCGATAAGTGATGCCTGGCCTGCGTGTGCCCTTTACCCCTAACCCTCTTCCCGCCTGCGAGGGGACGTGCCCAACGAGAGGTGAGCGAGGAACGGAGAGGCCGCGGCGCGTCCCTTCTCCCCGCTTGCGGGGAGAAGGTGGCGGCAGCCGGATGAGGGGCCGACCCCGCGAATTTCCGCCCCTCAACCTTAGGAAGCGTCTAGATCTCCCCCGCCGACGGCCCCCAGACATCCGTGAGCGCGAAGCCGCCGGGATGCGGGTCGAAAGGGTCGAGGGCCACCTGGGTGAGGCCGAAGGTGAAGCCGCGGCCGGTGATGGTGGGGATAACCGCCGGGCGGCCGGCGACCTCGGTCACCGCCTGCAGGCCGACCTCGAATTCCGAACCGATGATCGATTTCGAGGTGAAGCTGTCGCCGACCTTGGCCTTGCCGCGGGCATAGAGAGTGGCGAGATTGGCGGAATTGCCGGTACCGCAGGGCGAGCGGTCGGCGCGGCCCGGCCACATGGTGGTGCAGGTGCGCACCGTGCCGTCGGCTTCGGTATCGCGGAACATGACGTAGGCGATGCCTGAGATTGCCGGGATCTCGGGATGAACGACCTTGATGTCGCGGTTGATCAGATCCTTGAGGATCATGCCGGCCTGGACGAGGCCGGCGGCATTGGCCTTCTCGATCGTCAGGTTGATCTGGCCGACATCGACGAGCGCATAGAAGATGCCGCCATAGCAGATATCGGCCTTGATCCTTCCCCAATGCGGCGTGTCGATCTCGACGTCGAGCTCATGCACGAAGGACGGCACCATGGTGAGGCGGACCTTCTCGCAGCGCCCGTCGCGACAGGTGGCCGTCGCCTTGACGAGGCCGGCCGCAGTTTCGAGCGTCACGACCGTTTCCGGCTCCTTCATCTCGACGATGCCGGATTCGAGCAGCGCCGTGGTGACGCAAATGGAGTTCGAGCCGGAGCTCGCATGCGCCTGGTCGGGCTGCAGGATGATGAAGGCTGCGTCCGCTTCCGGATGTTTCGCCGGCAGCAGCAGATTAACCGAGCCGATCGGGGCGCCGCGCGGCTCCAGGCAAAGGAAACGGCGAAGCTCGTCGCCCTTCGGATTGGTGTTCAGCCAATGCAGCTGGGCGGCAATGGTATCGCCCGGGATTTTCGGAACGCCGCCGATTGCGACGCGGCCGATTTCACCTTCGGCGTGAACGTCGAGAAGCTGGATCGTGCGCTTCCATCTCATATCGAAACCTCCAGTTCACCCGCCAATGCGGATCGTTCTCAATCAGTACCGGTCTATACGGAACGGGGCCGCATGAACCGACGGCTTCACGCCGCTCACCATATCGCCGATCATCCGCGCTGTCGTTGCGGCATAGGTCAGGCCGAGATGGCCGTGGCCGGTCGCATAAAAGACGCCCGGTATCTTCGAGGACGGCGAAATGATCGGGATCGTATCCGGCAATGCAGGGCGATGGCCCATCCATTCCGTCGTCTCCTCCGCCTTCAAACCGGGAAGCGCGCGCTGGGCGTGGCGAACCAGCACCCGCGGGCGGCGGAAATCCGGAGCGGCATCGAGACCGGCGAGTTCGACATTGCCGCCGACGCGGATGCCGCCCGCCGTCGGCGTCACCATGAAGGCGCGATGCGGCCAGATCACCGAATAGCGCATGGATATGCCGGGCTTCATGATCTGCGTGTGATAGCCGCGCTCGGTTTCGAGCGGGATCGGCTCGCCAAGCTTTGCGGCCAGGAAACGGGTGTGGACGCCGGCGGCCAGCACCACGGAATCGACTTCGACGCGATTGCCATCCTCAAGCAGAGCGATAACGGTGCCGTCACCCCTGCGCTCGATGTTCCTGACGGCGCCGGAGAGGAAGGATGCACCGGCGGCCAACGCCGCATCGGCGAGCTTCACGACGAGCTTGTAGGGATCGCGGATCGACTTGTTGTCGGGGAGCAGCACGGCTTTAGCAATCACTGGGGAAAGTGACGGCTCGTAATATTGGATGGCGCCATTGCTCAAGACCTCGAATTCGAGCCCGTAGCGCTGCATCAGGGCGAGATGGGCGCGATCGGCGGCGAATTCAGCCTCCGTCTCGTAAATCGCCAGGCACCCCTCCTCCGTCATCAATTCGGGTGCGCCGATCGCCTGCAGCATCTCCCTGAAATCGCCGAGCGCCCGGTGCGACAGGCTCATGCCGGCATCCTCGATCTCGCTCAGACGTGAGGGCCGGCCGGCGGCGAGGAAGCGCAGGAACCAGGGCAGCATCTTTGCCGCATAGGAGGGCCGCAGCCAGACCGGGCCTTCCGGATCGATGAGCCAACCGGGAAGCTTCTTCCAGGTCGAAGGACCGGAACCGGCGGCGAAATCGAGCGCGATGCTCGCCATATTGCCGAAAGAGGTGCCGCGTCCCGGCTCGCCTTTGTCGATCAGCGTCACCTGAAGTCCACGCCGCTGCAGCTCGAAAGCGATCGACGCGCCGATCACGCCGGCGCCGACGACGGCCACCCTTTTCTTCGTCTCATTCGCCATGTCATCAACCCACCGCACGGCAGACAGGATTGCCGCAGCGACTCTGATATATCACATCGGCGGCGATGCCTAGAGAATTCCGTTTTCTCCGAAGCACGGAAATTCTCTATCTCTTTGTTTTCACGCAATTCCGAACGCAAAACCGCAGTGCACTTTTGCTGGAATTGCTCTGTGGGATTTTTACTGGCTTTCGGGCAGACCCGCGCCGACGCTGTCGCCGACCGAACCGACGGTATTGTTCATCGATTGGCCGAGGCGCTTCAGCTGGGCATCGTAATTGCGCCGCGTGCGCGGATCGAAGATGGCGATCGGCGTGCTGACGGCGACGCCGACCGCGCTTCCGGCGGTCTGGGCAGCGCCCATCGCCACCGCGCCCACGGCCTCGCCGAGGCCGACATTGGAATCGGTGATGGTCTGGCCGGCGATCAGCCGGTCGCCGATCAGCTTCACCACCTCGGGGCTTTCGGCGAACTTGCCATGGTTAAGCCGGTCGCCGCCCTTGAGCTTGGTGAGGTCGAGCACGGTGATGCCGGCCGCCTCGAGCTTGCTGCGGTAAGGCTCGGCCGAGGGATCGATCTGGCCGAGGCGATCGATATTGCCGGAGATGCGGCGCGACAGGGCCAGCGCCCGATCGTCCTGCGAGACGAAGATGGTGAAATGCGGCTTGTCCTTGCCAAGGCTTGCGAACTGGCGGCCGAAGACGTCGACATCGAGATCCGGCGAGGCGAGGATGACATTGTTGATCTTGCCGGCGACGTGGCCGTTGCGGATCGCCATCTGCCGGAGCGCCTCGACGGTCAGCCACGTGCCCATCGAATGGGCCATGACGGTGATGTCGCCGACGGCGGGATTGGCGGCGGTGCGGGTCAGCAGCTCCTCCAGCGCGTCGCGCGAGTAGTTGGTGCTTTCCTTGTCGTAATTGTAGTCGAAGATGCTGGCGCGCGAAGGCCAGGTGAAGACGACGGGGGCGACGTCGGCATGCGAATCGTGAACGATCTGGGCGAAGCGGTAGACGGCATCCTCATAGCGATTGTTGAAGCCGTGCACGAAGACCAGCACGCGGCGGCTTTTCGGCATATGCGTCTTCAGCCAGGTCTCGCCCGCCCGCTCCCCTTCCAGCGGATCGACGGACACGGTGACGAAATCGCGCAAGGGGTCGGCCGGCAGGCGTTTTGGCCACTGCACCTGGCCAACCTTGCGGTTGGCATCCGGCGGGATGGAGACATCAACGGCGTTGACAGCAAGCCCGGTGCCGCGTTCGCCGGAGAAGAGCACGGCGGGATTATCGTCGGCAGCCCGCGTCGTCGCCACCAGCAGGTCGACCTTCGACGTGCCCGACGGCACTGTACCGGCCGCCTGCATGACACCGACCGGCCTGCCACCGCAGCCGGCGAGTACAAGCGCTGCCGCCAGAAGGCCTGCCATGGTTGCATGGGAGACGCGCCATTTGCCGATCATGATCAAACTCCAACCGGTGCGCGCACCGGACAGGCGGCGCCCGTTCAAATAGTCCGACGGCGCTTATCGAGTCAAACCAGACGAGATGGAAAGTCTGAGCGGAAAAAGAAAAGAGCCTGGCGCGGGAGGAGGTGCGCCAGGCTCTTGATCCTGACCGACAACTGGGAGGAGGAGTGTTGTCAGTCCGATGTAAGAGCGCTGGGAGGAGGAGTGCGCTGCTTACGGAGATATAAGTACCCCATTCATTTGATCGGGAATAGCGAAATTACCGCAATGCAGCAATGCGCTGAATGCAAGGCTTGCCGTGAAAATAACAGGTGACCGCCTCATTTTACAGCATGTTTGACCAGATGGTCGAAATTGTGCCGAAAAATGCACCGGCGAACGGCCGCACGCGTGGCGCGACCGTTTTATTCTTGTAGCGCCCGTCATGCGGCCTTGAAGAGCTTTTTGCCTTCGGCGTCCAGAGCCGAAAATTCTTCATCCGAGAGCACGATATCCACGGCCGCGACGTTTTCCTCGAGATGCTTGACCTTGGAGGTGCCGGGGATCGGCAGCATCACGGGGCTGCGCTTCAGCACCCAGGCGAGCGCGATCTGGCTCGGTGCGGCGCCGTGCTTCCTGGCAATCGTATCGAGCAGGGAGCCCGGCTTGGCGAGATCGCCGGCAGCGAGCGGATACCAAGGGATGAAGCCGATATTGTGCTTGGCGCAGTAATCGAGGACATCCTCGCTGGTGCGGTCAACGAGATTGTAGCGGTTCTGGACGGTTGCGACCTTAAAGTGCTTCGAGGCGGCCTCGATATCGGCGACGGAGACTTCGCTCAGACCCGCATGGCGGATGAGACCGGCATCGAGCAGCGATTTGATCGCATCGAATTGCTCCTTGGCCGGGACCTTCGGGTCGATGCGATGCAGCTGCCAGAGATCGATTTGCTCGAGCCCCAGATTGCGCAGGCTCTTATGCGCCTGCTGGATCAGATATTCGGGCCGGCCGACCGGCAGCCAGATATCGGGGCCGTGGCGGGTGAGGCCGCCCTTGGTGGCGATGATGGATTTGCCGCCATAGGGATGCAGCGCCTCCTTGATCAGCCACTCCGAAACATCCGGACCATAAGAATCGGCCGTATCGATGAAGTTGACGCCGAGATCCGGCAGGCGCTTGAGCGTGCGGATGGACTCGTCGTGATCGTCCGGCTTGCCCCAGATACCCTTGCCGGTGACGCGCATGGCGCCGAAACCGAGACGATTGATCTCGATATCGCCGCCGATCTTGAAGGTGCCTGACTTGTCTGCGTTATGACTGGACATGATCGTTCCTCTCCTGGTGAAAAAATCATTCAAAATCGGTAGAACCGTCGGAAGCGGCAAATGCTTTTCGAATTCGAAATTTCGCTGGATCGATGGCGAAGCCCGGCATGGCGATGACCCGCCGATCGAGGTGATAGGAAGAAATGTGGCCGCTGCGACGCCTGAGCATATAGGAAGGCGCCAAGCCGGATAACAGTGACGGGTCTGAAAATTGCCTGCGATGTGAGGCCTCAAGAGCGCCGGCTTTTCACCTCGTCGCCGAATTCCGCCAGCGTCTTCCAGAGTTCGGCGAAAGTCTCCTCTGCAAAATCTTGCAGAGAGGCGCCCGGCGGACGCTGCTGGCAGAGTTCACCACCAACGCGCATCGCGCCGATGACGATCGCCGCAAGGATGCGCATGCGGGGACCTTCAGCCGCATCGTTTCCCTTGCGCTGGAGTAGCGCCTCGGCGAGCTTCTGTTCGAGCTTGGCGTATTTCAATTGGTCGCGGGCCTTCAAGGCCGGCGTGCCCCGAATGAGTTCATGCAGCGCCATGCCCCTCTCGTCGGCGGAAGCGACAAGGGTCGCCATGATCGCCGCCTCCACCGCCTTGACGGAGGGCTCTTCCGCCGGCCTTGCCGCAACCGCCGCCATCAGGCGATCGGCGAAGGAATCCTGCCAGGCGAAAACGACCTCTTCCTTGGATGGGAAATAATCGAAGAAGCTGCGCTTGGAGATATCGGCCGCCTCGGTAATGTCCTCAATCGTCGTGGCGTCGAAGCCGCGCTCCAGAAAGAGGCTCATGGCAGCCTGCTCGATGCGCTCGCGCGTCTGCCGCCGTTTGCGTTCCCGTCTGCCTTCCGTCGATTGCGTCCGCTTGCTCTCAGCCATTCCTGCCCGGCATCATTCTGTTCAGCCGCCCGTTTGGTCGGAAAAGGCAGCGATATCCTCGATCTCGGCTTCGCTGCCACGATATCTGACGCGCTCACGCGAGAGTTCCAGCGGTTTGCGGCGCGAAATTCTGTAGACGGAGGCCGGCGGCAGATTCCGTACCGTGCCGCCGATGCGCACCGCCTTCAGGCCGAGGCGATCGAGAATTGGTCTCGGCACCGGGCAGCGCGGGCCATAGGTAAACTGATAGACGGCTCCGCCCGGCCGCATATAGGTGAAGGCGCCGGCAAGGATCGACGCGATCTTGCGCGGCGACATGGAGAGCAGCGGCAGGCCGCTGATCACGGCGCCGACCGGTTCGCCCTCGAAGATATCGGCCTGGGCGAGATGGGCCGCGTCCATCTGCAGGACACGTGCGGCCGGAAAACGAGCCTGCAGCGCCGCGATGAATTCCGGGCCGTATTCGATCAGCGTCAGATCGGCTTCGCTCACGCCGCGCCCCAGAAGCGCGCGGGTGAAAACGCCCGTGCCGGGACCGAGTTCGATGATCGGCCCGTCCAGCGCGGCAATTTCGCTCGTCATGATCCTGGCAAGAGAATCACCAGACGGTGCGATGGCGGCGACGCGAAGAGGGTTGCTGATCCAGGAGCGAAAAAAGTGCAGGAAATCGGAGCATGCAGTTTTTGCGATCATGATATCCCGCCTGTCTGAAATTCGATTGACTATGAATGCGACCATCGCGGCGAGCGTGGCAATTCCAAGGCAAACGCCAGGCCCTTGGCGTTCATCTTCTCGACGACGTCGCCCAGAAGCAATCGATGTATTTTTTCATCTATAGAATTTTTGCATTTAGTGCAATGTTTTCTTGTCATGCCTTTCAGATGGGTGACCTAGCGGTGATCAACCGGAGCACTCACGGGCAGGTTCGAGCAGGAAAACCCGGATGAGCAGCTGGACCACTGATCAGATACCGGACCAACCCAGCTGGACCGCCGTGCGCTTCCGACATTGTTCGCGGCGACCGCAGCCGAGGCGGAGGGCGGCGTCATATGCGGTCCGGACGGCTTTTATGAAATGAAGGGCTTGCCGAAACTCGCAAAGATCGCTCCGGCCGGGCGTGAGAAAGCGGTCTGATGTTTCGGAACGGCTGACGGGTGTTCGCCTGGACACCGAGTTCCCAGCCCAAACCGAGCGAAAAAGGCGGTCCTGAGACCGCCTTTCGCGAAGGCCGCTGCGTCCTCAGTAGTTGCAGCCGGAGCTGCTCGTCGGGTTGAAGCCGAGCTTGCAATCCATGTTCAGCGGCTTCTTCGGGTTCATCATGTAAGGCATGGACGAGCCCGTGCCTTCCGAAGCGCGCTGGCCGATCGAACCCGTCGTGCTTCTGTCATGCTGTGTCCTAGTCTCGGCCCGGGCAGCCGGACGCTCGACGGCAGGCTGTTCGACAGCACTCGACTGAAGGGGGGCCGCCCCGGCTGAGAAAGCCGAAAGGCCGAGGACCGCGCCGAAGGCAACGGCCGTCAGGCCGCTCTTGAAGATAGTGGTCATTATCGTCTCCTTGGGAGGATGTAGCGAATTTACGCCGACCAGTTAGGGAGCGGATCTGTCACATTCCACGGCGCCGGAAGGGCGGTCACAAACATGTGAGCGGTGCTCCGGCGAAGAAAAAGGCGGCTCGTCGCCGCCTCTTTCATTTGCCGGCTCAATAGCCGTTATCGCAAGGCATGCTGCCGGGACCGATCGATCCCGAAAACGTAGGGTTGCACATTGGCGCCGGCGCCGGCCTGTTCACCGGCTGACGGATGATGGAGCCCGTGGCGCCGGCCTCGACGCCGAATGCGGCAAGCGGATACCAGTAGCCGTCGGAGCGGCGCCGGGTGCCGGGGTGCTCGGTGCGGAAGCCTTGATAGCCGTGCCAAGTGCCGGCATGTGGCTTGAATTGCGCCGTTTTTACGGAGACGCCAGACGGCCAAACCGTCTGCGCCGGTGCTGCCTGAGCTGGGGGAAACGACGCAAGGGCGAGAAGAGTGCCGAGCGCGACGGTGGAGGGAACGAGATTGAACATCTTCATGATAAATCCTCCTTCTGGATTTATCCCGGAAAAATGCCCTCCCGCCATCAGGAGTTCCGCGCTCACGCACAGTTTCCAAAACTCGTGATTGCAGGCGATCCGGCGTGATTTTATCGCCTGAAAACGTGAAAAGTCGCGATCGGAAGCAGGAGCTCAAGCAGTGCGGAAAGGAAACGCGAATTCTCTATTCTCAATTCGCGTACAATGTCCGGTAACCCTGGGCGGAGATGCAGGCCACATATTGCCTGTGAGCGGCGGCGCGCGCGATCGTTTCCGCTTCCAGCGCGTCAGCCTGAGCATAGCCGGTCAGCTGCGCGCGTACCTCATACTGCCTCTTCGCCTCGCCATACATGGCATTGCCGTCGGTCATGCAAATGCTGTGCGCCACGCCGGGCGGATTGACCGGCACGCCGATGGCCAGGAGCACGGGCTCGTTGGCGCGATCGATGCAGCCGGCAAGGGCCATCATCATCGCCGCGACGCCCAGAGCCCGAAAAATTCCCACCACCATGCATTCCTCTGGCCGAAAGCGCCTCGCAGTTCGTCACTTCGCACATACATGCGGAAGGTTGCGCGAAACTATGCTGATCGGGAGAGCCGATCATCGCTCCCGGAGTGAACGCTGCGCGATCTCGCCTGCCAAACAGACACTGCGACCCAGAAAAGCAGAAACATGGGGAGTGGAAGCACTGTGCGCAGAGCAAGCCAAAAATCGGTATGCGCGACGAACGCCGCAATGCAGCTGATGGCCACGATCAGGAACGCGCACCCCGCCAGGGAAAGATAAGCCTGCCCCCATCGAGCCAGCGGCAGCGGCGATCGTCTCTCGAGCAATAGGCTATCGGCATTTCTAACCCGCGCGGCCAGCACCGCGAAGATAATGCCAGCAGGCAGAAACGACAGCGAAAGTCGAAGCTTCACCAGAAGTTCGGTCTGCACGAGCAACGAGCCGGCCAGACGAGACAGCCAGTAGGTGATTACGGCGTTGAGGGCCAAAACCAAAACCGAGCGCCACAACAGGGCGCAGAAGATACGGAGAAAACTGATCATCATTCAATATCGAATTAGCAATGTGCGGCAACGGTATCGGTTGCGGCAACAGATCGCAACCGTCGTGCAGTTCTTGCTCGATCAGGTCATAAAAGCAGGCTTGCGCGCCGAGATGCCGCGAGAGCTTGGGAAATCAGACTGGGAAGAAGAATGGCGCACCCGAAGAGATTCGAACTCCTGACCCCCAGATTCGTAGTCTGGTGCTCTATCCAGCTGAGCTACGGGTGCGTGCAAAATGCGGCGGAGCCGCTTGCGTGGGCGATCCTCTAAAGGGTCCTTTCGGACATTGCAAGAGCATTTCGAAAAAAATCGCGTCTTTGTCCGCCAGCGGCCGCGCCTTCGGAAATCATGTCACTTTTCGAAGTGCGCCCGGCTGCGGTAATCCTCCAGGGAAACCGGGCGATCGGGGATCTCGATGCGGAACTGCGTGCCGACCGTCGGCTTTTCGACAAGCGCGATCGTGCCGCCATGGGCGAGCACCAGTTCGCGGGCGATGGTAAGGCCGAGGCCGGTTCCGCCGGAGCGGGCCGAGCCGCGGAAGGCGGCAAAGAGGTTCTGGCGCGCCTTCAGCGGCATGCCGGGGCCGGTATCATCAACGGTGATGCTGACGACACTGCCGACGCGCTGAGCGGCGACGGTGATGCGCCTGAGAGAGCCCGGTCCGCCCTCACCCGGCGACGTTAGCGCCTGCAGCGCGTTGCGGCAGAGATTGTGGATGACACGGAAAAGCTGCTCGCCATCGGCATCGACCTCGAGATCGACGCCGATCTGCTCGACGAATTCGATGCCGCTCTGCGGCTCGATCGCCAGCATGTCCTTGACGTCCTGGGTCAGCTCCAGAAGGCGGACATGGCGGCGGCGCGGCGCCGATTCGCTCGCCTTGCCGTAGGACAGGACCTCGGTCGTGTAACCGACGGCGCGATCGATGGTGCGCAAGAGCTTCGGCGCGAAGCTCTTGACCATCGGATCGTCGACATCGACCAGCCGGTCTGACATCAGCTGCGCGGATGCCAGGATATTGCGCATGTCGTGATTGATCTTGGAAACGGCGAGCCCGAGAGCCGCGAGGTTCTTCTGCTGCTTCAGCGTCTTCTGCAGCTCCATCTGCATCGAGGTCAGGTTGCGGCCGGCGACTGCCAGCTCGTCGCGGCCGCCGTCGCCGATATAGATATGGGCTGGATTATCCGGATCCGAGGAGAATTGCTGCATGCTGCCGGTCAGCCGGCGGATGGGGCCGATGAGGATGCGGTTGATCGCAAAGAAGATCAGCGTCGCCGTGAAGAGCGAGATCAGCACCGAGAGCAGGAGAACGTTGCGAGAGTAGGCGAACATTGCCCGGCGCAGCAGTTTGTCCTTCATGACAACCTCGACGCCGGTGCTGGTTTCGCCGACGGGGCCATAGACACGGATCATCCTGTTGCCGCCGAAGACCAAGGTATCGAGCGCGTCGCGTATCGCCGTCAGCGGCGGCACGTCGGTGAGGTCGTAGGCTTCGTCGACAGAGGTCGGCATATCGGTCGTCGCCAGCAGCCGCGAGGTGCCGTCCTTGCGCAGCACGATCGCCTTCGTGCCCGTCGCTTCCAGCGTCTCCTTCTGCAGGGCGCGCGGCAGCTCGATCGGCTGCAGCCCATCGATGACGATGGCGGCGGCGGCGGCCGTGTTCAGCCGGTCCTGCAGCCAGCGCAGGCGCATGCTGGCCACCGACGGGAAGAAGATCAGGATTTCGGCGAGCATGATGAAGAAGACGGTGAGCCAGAGCAGCTTGCCGGACAGCCCGCCGAACAGACCGGCAGACGGGCAGCGGCCCTTGGCGGCCTCGCCGGCCGCCGGGTTTTCCGCCGAAGGATTATTGCCCTGGTCTTGCACCGGCATTTTCTCTCGCCCGATCGGCGGCGCGGCCGCCCTCACCGCGAGAACAGGATTGGTTTCAGACTTGGCCGGCCTAAAACCAATCCTGTTCTCGCTTATCTGTTAGAGCATGATGCCGTTCGAAAACCGCTTACACTTTTCGGCATCATGCTCTGGAGCTCTATATTAGACCAATAGGCTCCGCTTTCAAATCTTTGCGAGCAGCGTCATGTCGTCACAAAAACGCCGCCCGGAGGCGGCGTTCGAAAGCGCTTTCTTAGGAAGGATCAGAATTCTTCCCAGCTCTGTTCGGCGGCCGCCGCACTGCCGCCGAAGGCGCGGGCGACCTTGGCAACCGCCCGGCGGGCAGGCGAGGCGACGGGCTTGTGCGCCTCGGTGCGGGCAAGCGCAACCGGTGCGGCTGCATTCGAAAGCTTGAAGCGCGCAATGAGGTGCACCAGCCCGTTGGCTTCGGCCGAGAGCCTATGGGTGGCGGCGGATGTCTCCTCCACCATCGCAGCGTTCTGCTGCGTGACCTGATCCATCTGGTTGACGGCGGTATTGACTTCCTTGAGGCCGGTCGACTGCTCGGTCGCAGCCGTGGCGATCGAATGGATATGGTCGTTGATGGCGATGACCCGGGTGCCGATTTCCGCCAGCGCCTCGCCGGTCGCCTGGACGAGCTTGACGCCGACCTGCACTTCGTCGCCCGACTTGGTGATCAGCGCCTTGATGTCCTTGGCGGCGGTCGCCGAACGCTGGGCGAGTTCGCGCACTTCCTGGGCGACGACCGCAAAGCCCTTTCCGGCCTCGCCGGCACGCGCCGCCTCGACGCCGGCGTTCAGCGCCAGCAAATTGGTCTGGAAGGCGATCTCGTCGATGACATTGATGATCTGGCTGATCTCACGCGAGGCCTGCTCGATGCGGCCCATGGCCTCGACGGCGTTGCGCACGACGACGCCGGAAGCGCCTGACTTGTCCTTGGCTTCAGAGACCATGACGGTGGCTTCATGCGCCCGCTCGGTGGAGTTCTGGACGACGGCGGTGATCTGATCGAGCGCTGCCGATGTCTGTTCGAGGGCTGCTGCCTGCTGCTCGGTGCGCTTCGAGAGGTCGTCGCTCGCATTGCGCAGCTCGGCGGTGTTCCCGTTCATCGCTTCCGTCGTCTCGCGCACTTCGCGCATCGTCGCCTGCAGCGTCGCGAAAGTATTGTTGACGTTCTGCTGCAGCTCGGCGAAGGCGCCCTGGAAGCTGCCGTTCATCGTCTGGGTAAGGTCGCCTTCGGCAAGGCTGGCGATGACGCGGCGGGTCTCGCCGACGCCGGCATCGACGCTCGACAGCAGCGTGTTGATGTTGCCGGCGAACCGGTTGAGGTTGTCCTCCTCGTAATCCTTGGTGATGCGATGGCTGAAATCGCCCGCAGCAGCCGCGGCGACGACGACCGACATGGACGACTGCAGGTCGTCGCTCTTGGCGCGCATGGCCACTTCCTGCGCGTTCAGGCGCTTGACGGCAAGGCCGTTCTCCTTGAAGACGGCGACCGCTGCGGCCATTTCGCCGATTTCGTCCTTGCGGCCGGCAAAGGGGACCTCGGCGTCGAAATTGCCGTCGGCGACCTCCTTGATGGCATGGGTGACGCGCTTGATCGGGCGGCTCAGATGGCTGGTGCCGATATAAAAGCCCATGCCGACGCCGATCGCGATGCCGATGCCGGTGATGCTGAGGACGAGCACGAGGATCCAGGTGCGGAAGCTCTCGATCTCGTCGTTGACGGCCTGGAGCGCGGCCTTGTCGATGGCGACGACCGCGTCGATTTCGGCCTGGAAGGCCTTGCGATTGGCGCGGTTGGCCTCATTGTTGCCCTGCTGGCTGGCGGCCTCGGGGCCGACTTCGGTGCCGAGGCGGGCCGTTTCCGTACGGAACGTGCGGAATTCCGCGGACCTAGCGACGAGCTTGGCAAAAGATTCCTTTTCGCTATCGGGGACGAGCGGCGCCCAGCCGGCAATGACCTTGTCGATCTCGTCGAGGCCGGCCATCAGGCCCTTGGCGAAGTTCGGCGTATCCTTGATATCCTTGGCGGCGTAAATGCCGCGCGATTCCATGACCACAGCCGTGACGAAACGGTTGAGGCGTTCACCGGCATAGGCGCGAGCGGCAGCATGCTCATAGGCTGTGAGATTGCGGTTATATTCGCGCATGGCGGACAGTGCCGTTGCGCCGATCAGAAGCGCGACCGCGCCCATCACGGAAACCAGCAGGTTAATTTTGCCGCGGATCTTCAATGCAATGCTCCCTAGCTACCACACGGTCCTGGAAAGCAAATCTCCAGCCCATGGGCTCAACATCGGCGAAATTGATTAAAGTTGTGTTCAATGTTTACGATTGCGCCAATGAAATTCTATGGGTTTGAGCAGTCACCGAGATGTGCTTTCGCTATAAAATGGCGTGTCGGCGGGAAATAAACTTGAGGATGCAACAATACTGCAACCGCTTAGCGCAATCGCTATTTCTTAACACCGCAGTGCGAAAAATCACAGTCGAACCAAGTGCCGATTGGAATTCGTCCGGTATAATTGACTTTTCCGGGCTTCATCCGTATAAGCCGCCGCACGTCCGGTCATTCAGGCCTTTCTTGGCCCGCCCGTTCGAAAAACAACGCTCCTTGCATAATGCAAATTCAAGAAGGGCCGCACTCCGCGGTGTTTAAATAAATGAAGCGTACCTACCAACCATCCAAGCTTGTCCGCAAGCGTCGCCACGGCTTCCGTGCGCGCATGTCCACGAAGGGTGGCCGCAAGGTCATCGCTGCCCGCCGCGCGCAGGGCCGCAAGCGTCTCTCGGCCTAAGGCCGGGTTGCCCGAGAAGAGATGGCGGGCGAATTGACGACCAAAGAACAAAAATACACTGTCGGGCGGCTGAAAAGCCGCCCGCAGTTTCTTGCCGTGCGCGAAGGCGAAAAACGCCGCGGCGGCCTCTTCCTCCTCGAAGTCCTCGACCGGAGGGAACCCGACAGCCGAGCCCGCGTCGGTTTCACAGTCACCAAAAAACATGGCAACGCGGTCGAACGGAACCGCATGCGGCGGCGCCTGAAAGAGGCGGTGCGGCTTCATGCGGGGTTTGCAATGCAGCCCGGACACGACTATGTGGTTGTCGCGCGCAGGGACGTGCTTGAGGCGTCCTTCAAAGAATTGACTGCGGAACTGAAATCCCGCGTGGAAACCAGGCCGAAACACCGGCGCTCCGGAGACGGACGCCCCAGGAACGTATGATGGAAAACAACCGCAATTACTTCATTGCGATCGCTCTCTCGGTGCTGATCGTCCTCGGCTGGCAGTTTCTCTACATGAATCCGCGTATCGAGGCTCAGCGCAAGACGCAGGAAGCCCAGAAGGCGCAGCAGCAGACCGAGCAGGTGCAGCAGCCAGCGGCAGGCGGCCAGGCGCCGGCCCAGACGAGCGGTTCGGCACCATCCGGCCAGGCGGCCGCGACGGCGACGCTCGAGCAGGCGCTCGCAAAAACCCCGCGCGTTGCTATCGATACTCCCGCCCTTTCCGGCTCGATCAACCTTGCCGGCGCCCGCCTCGACGACCTGAAGCTCAAGGGCTATCACGAGACCGTCGACGACTCGAGCCCGATCATTACCCTGTTCAGCCCGGCGGAAACCAAGGACGGATATTTCACCGAACTCGGCTATATCGGCAGCGACGCGACCGGTGCCGTTCCGGGTCCCACGACGCTCTGGACGGTACCCGAGGGCGCCAAGCTCACCGAAAAGACGCCGGTGACGCTCTCCTACACCAACGATAAGGGCCTGACCTTTACCCGGACGATCAAAGTCGACGACCGCTATATGTTCAGCGTCACCGACAAGATCGAGAATGCCGGCCAGGCACCCGCCTCGCTTTCCTCCTACGGCCGCGTCACGCGTTACAACAAGCCGACGACCCCCTCGGTCTACGTTCTGCATGAAGGCTTCATCGGCGTCATCGGCGACGATGGCCTGATCGAAACCAAATACAGCGCCGTCGAAAAGGAACCGGTGCAGCCGGCCAAGTCCACCGGCGGCTGGCTCGGCATCACCGACAAATACTGGGCGGCGACGATCGTTCCGCCGCAGACGTCGGCCTATGAAGCGCGCTTCTCGCATTTTGCCGACGGCCAGCCGCGCTATCAGGCCGACTACAAGGACGACGCCTTCACCGTTGCGCCGGGCCAGTCGGTCGAGCTCAAGAACCTGGTCTTCGCCGGCGCCAAGGAAGTGCCGGTCATCGACGGCTATGAAGCTTCCTATTCGATCCCGAAATTCGACCGGCTGATCGACTGGGGATGGTTCTATTTCATCACCAAGCCGATGTTCACGATGATGGACTTCTTCTTCCGCTTCTTCGGCAATTTCGGCGTGGCGATCCTGTGCACGACCATCGTCGTCAAGCTGTTGTTCTTCCCGCTCGCCAGCAAGCAATATGCCTCGATGGCGAACATGAAGCGCGTGCAGCCGAAGATGGAAGAGCTGAAGGCCAAGTTCGGCGACGACCGCATGGGACTGCAGCAGGCAATGATGCAGCTCTACAAGGAAGAGAAGATCAACCCGATCGCCGGCTGCTGGCCGGTGGCGCTGCAGATCCCGATCTTCTTCTCGCTCTACAAGGTGATCTACATCACCATCGAGATGCGGCATGCGCCGTTCTTCGGCTGGATCCAGGATCTTTCGGCGCCCGATCCGACGACGATCGTCAATCTGTTCGGCCTGCTGCCCTTCGAAGCGCCGACACTGTTGCATCTCGGTGTCTGGCCGCTGATCATGGGCATCACCATGTTCGTGCAGATGCGCATGAACCCGACCCCGCCCGATCCGACGCAGGCGATGATCTTCAACTGGATGCCGCTGGTGTTCACCTTCATGCTGGCAAGCTTCCCGGCCGGCCTCGTCATCTACTGGGCCTGGAACAACACCCTCTCGGTGCTGCAGCAATCGCTGATCATGAAGCGTCACGGCGTCAAGATCGAACTCTTCGACAATCTGAAGGGCATCTTCCGACGAAAAGCGGCCTCATCGAAATAACGCGCGTCAAGCCCCGCTCCGGCGGGGCTTTTCGTTTCCAGCCGTCGCGAGAGAGGCAAGGCATGCCCGTGCGCGGCGCCTCTGAAGCTTGACATCTGCCTGCAAAACCACGAAGCCCGACAAGAGACCCAACCCGGAGGTTGCTGAGCCCGCATGCCCGACACCGAAAAGCCGCTCTTCGGCCATCCCTGGATCTTCATCCGCGGCGTACCGTCGCTCAATTTCCTGCCGCCGGAAGGGCCGCTGGAAGTGGCCTTTGCCGGCCGTTCGAATGTCGGCAAATCGTCGCTGATCAATGCGCTGGTCGGGCAGAAGGGCCTTGCGCGCACCTCCAACACGCCGGGGCGCACGCAGGAACTCAATTATTTCGTTCCGGACGGTTATTCCGGCGAGGCCGACGACCTGCCGCCGATGGCGATCGTCGACATGCCGGGCTATGGTTACGCGCAGGCGCCGAAGGAACAGGTCGACAAGTGGACCAAGCTGGTCTTCGATTATCTGCGCGGCCGCGCGACGCTGAAACGCGTCTATGTGCTGATCGACAGCCGCCACGGCATCAAGAAGAACGATGAGGACGTGCTGACCCTGCTCGACAAGGCCGCCGTTTCCTACCAGGTGGTTCTCACCAAGACCGACAAGATCAAGGCGCCCGCCGTGCCGAAGCTCATCGCCGAGACGGCGGATAAGATCCGCAAGCGCCCTGCCGCCTATCCCGCCGTGCTGTCCACGTCTTCGGAAAAAGGTGACGGGCTGGACGATCTGCGTCAGGCGATCGCCGAAACGGTCGGCATCGCGACCTGGAAGTAGAGATCGCCTCCTGCCCTCATCCGCTGCCGCCACCTTCTCCCCGCCCGCGGGGCGAAGGAACATGCCGCGGCCTTCCGTTCCCCTTTAACTCCTCGCAGGGCACGTCCCCTCGCCCCGTTTTAACGGGGAGAGGGTTAGGGTGAGGGGCGGCCATCCGCGCCAAGGAAAGGCCCTGCCTCTGCCAACAAGGGCGGGCTTTACGTTTTCGGCAACAGCACCTTATCGACGACATGGATGACGCCGTTCGACTGCTTGACGTCGGCGATCGTCACATGGGCGACGTCGCCGTTTTCATCGGTCAGCGTGATCTTGCCCATGCTTTCCCTGGCCTTCAGCACGCAGCCGCCGACGGTCTTGATGTCGTGTTCGCCGCCGTCGTCCTTGATCATCTTGGCGACCGCCTTGGACATCGCGTCGGCCGCGACCACGTGGCAGGTCAGCACCTTGGTCAGCTTCTCCTTGTTTTCCGGCTTCAGCAGCGTCTCGACGGTGCCGTCCGGCAGGGCGGCGAAGGCCTCGTTGGTCGGTGCAAAGACGGTGAAGGGACCCTTGCCCTCGAGCGTGCCGACGAGGCCGGCCGCCTTGACGGCTGCGACCAGCGTCGTGTGATCCTTGGAATTCATGGCGTTCTCGACGATGTTCTTGTTGTCGAACATCGCAGCGCCGCCGACCTCTGGATTTTTCGCGTGGGCAGCGAAGGCTGCGGCCGACATGGCGGTGGCGAGCGCAACAGCGCGCAATGCAGATTTGGTCATGATTTTCTCCTCGGGCCGGAACTCGTCCGCCGGCTTGATGCCTGAGCGTCGTCCGGACATTTCGAACTACGGAAGACCGCGCCGAAGAGTTTCAGACAGGAGAAAGTGATTTTACGGCCGGCGCCTGATTATGGCCGGCGCACGCTGCCGCTTGCGACGACAGGGCCGGTCGCCTGTCCCGTCGGAGAGCCGCCGAAAGGTTCGAGGCTGACGGCAAGCTTGGCGCCATCGGCTATCTGAGCGCGCAGATCGGCTGGAATGACCAGCTCTCCGCTTTCACCCGGCTGGAAGACGCCGAGGGATTTCGGAATGCCGCTGCCCGGCACGAGCCAGAGTTCCAGCGATTTTTCCTCCGGCTTGCCAGCGGCGACCGGCACGATCTTCAGCTTGCCGCTCTGGATCTCGTAGGAGGCGCGAAGATTGATGGCGTTGTTTTGGCCCTCAAGCTCGGCCACCAGCGGCGTCGGCCCCTGCGGCTGCGGCACGACGCCTGAAGCGAAGATGACGGCGCTGACGGCGACGACGATGCAGGCGAAAGCCAATGAGCGCCAGAAGACGGCGGAATTCCAGAGCCCTTGCGAGAAGGATGGGGGCTTTTCGCCGTCGCCGAATAACCGCGCCTCGATCTGCTTAAAGGTCTCGCGGCTAGGAGCGACGCCCTCATATTCGTCATTGAAGGCGGAGAGGTTGGTTTCCCAGCGGCTGACGATCGCAGCGAAGGTCCGGTCGTGGCGCATGCGCTCTTCCACCACCCGGCGATCCTGAAGCGACAGGACGCCAAGCACATATTCGCCGGCGAGGACCTCGTCGCGGGAGCGGTTTCCCTTGCTTTTGTCGGGCGATGTCATCGTTCCATGCACTCTCTCAGTTTCAAGAGGCTGCGTCTGAGCCAGGTCCGCATCGTGTTCAGCGGCACACCAAACTGATCGGCCAGTTCCTGATAGCTCAGCCCTTCGACATAAGCCCGTTTCACCGCGACCGCCCGATCAGCTTCCAACTCTTCCATGCAGGTGTCAATCCGCCTTCCTTCATCCTTCGTCACTGTCTGCATTTCCGGGTCGGGGCCGGCATCGGCAAGATCGTAGGCGCTGTCCAGTTCGTCGGCGATCGGCTTGCGCGCCCGCATCAGGTCGATCGCGCGATTGCGTGCAATCGCCGCCAGCCAGGCCGACGGCGCTCCCGAGGCCGCGGAGAAGCTCCGGGCACGCTGCCAGATGCTGATATAGACCTCCTGCAGGGCTTCTTCGGCCTCCGTGCGATCCTTCAAGATACGCAGGCAGATCGAGAAAAGTTTCGGCGCCGTCTGGTTATAGATGGCAACGAAGGCCTTGCGATCGCCGAGCGCGACGCGTCCGATCAGGTCTTTGATCTCATCGCCTTGCATGCGTTCCTCATATCGTGGCTGCGCCGCATCGGACGGAAAAGTCCGCCGGCTCCGTGCCACATACGAAAAACTATTGCGTGCTGGATTATTCCCTCTGTCAGAAACTTGCGATAAAAGGCCGCGATCAATTCTGCGGGGTTCCCATGAACGAGTCCGAAAGCGAAATCCAGGCACGTCTTCTCGCCCAGGCGCTGCCCTTCATGCAGCGTTATGAGAACAAGACGATCGTCGTGAAGTATGGCGGCCACGCCATGGGCAATCCGGAGCTCGGCAAGGCCTTTGCCAGCGACATCGCGCTACTCAAGCAATCGGGCGTCAACCCGATCGTCGTTCATGGCGGCGGCCCGCAGATCGGCGCCATGCTGAACAAGATGGGCATCGAATCGAAATTCGAAGGCGGACTGCGCGTCACCGACCAGAAGACGGTCGAAATCGTCGAGATGGTGCTCGCCGGCTCGATCAACAAGGAGATCGTCGCGCTCATCAACCAGACCGGCGAATGGGCGATCGGCCTTTGCGGCAAGGACGGCAACATGGTCTTCGCCGAAAAGGCGCGCAAGACCGTCAAGGATCCGGATTCGAACATCGAGCGCGTCCTCGATCTCGGCTTCGTCGGCGAAGTGGTCGAGGTCGACCGCACGCTGCTCGATCTGCTCGCCCGCTCCGAGATGATTCCCGTCATCGCGCCCGTGGCGCCGGGCCGCGACGGCGCGACCTACAATATCAACGCCGATACTTTCGCCGGCGCCATTGCCGGTGCGCTGAACGCCACCCGCCTGCTGTTCCTAACGGATGTGCCCGGAGTGCTCGACAAGAACGGCCAGTTGATCAAGGAACTCTCGGTCGCCGAAGCCCATGCGCTGATCGCCGACGGGACGATCTCCGGCGGCATGATCCCGAAGGTCGAGACCTGCATCGACGCGATCAAGGCCGGCGTGCAGGGCGTCGTCATCCTGAACGGCAAGACCGCCCATTCCGTCCTGCTCGAAATCTTCACCGAGCACGGTATCGGCACGCTGATCGTGCCCTGATTGAGGCTGCGCCCTTCACCAATGCGGAGGGCGCACCTTCATGCTGCGTTATATCGGCTTCAAAGCTGACTATAGACCGCCGCCGCTTCCTGCTTCAGCTTTTCCATCATTGAGCGATAAGGCCCCGGGCCATAGCTGACGCGGCCGACGCCGAGCTTTGCCAGCGCTTTCACATCGGGGGCGCCGGCCCTCATCATGATATTGACCGGCAGCGACGATGCCGCGCAGATCCTTTCGATCAATGCGGCGTCGATCAGGCCCGGAACGAAGAAGCCGCTGCCGCCGGCGGCCGCATAGGCCCTGCCCCGCTCGATCGCCTCGTCCACCAGACTCGCATGCTTGGAAAGATCGCTCTCGGCGAGGAAGAGGTCCGTGCGGGCATTGATGAAGAAGGGAATGCCTTTCCCGTCCGTCATCTCGCGGATGGCGCGGATACGGGCCGCCTGCCGCTCGGCCGGATGGAGGCCGCTGCCGCCGACGACCCGATCCTCGAAATTGATGCCGACAGCACCAACCTCCACCAGCTTGGCGACATTGGCGGCAGCACCAGCGGGCTCCGGGGAATACGCACCTTCAAAATCGACCGAAAGCGGCAGGTCTATAACATTGGTGATGGATTTCACCGTCTCGACCAGCGCCGGCATCGGCAGCTTTTCGCCGTCGGCATAACCTTGCGCTGCCGCGACCGACCAGCTTCCCGTTGCAAGCGCCTTGGCCCCGGCATCGGCAACGGCGTTCGCCGTGCCAGCGTCCCAGATATTATATAGGACGACCGGATCGCCCTTCTGATGCAACGCGTGGAATGCCTTGGCTTTGTCAGTCTGGTTCATGCCGTCTCCTCCATCTTTGCCTGTGCTCTGACCTTCTCTTCATGCCGCAGCAGCCACTGCTTGCGCCAGAGCCCTCCGCCATAGCCGGTCAGCGAACCATCCGCCCCGAGAATGCGATGGCAGGGCACGATGATGGCGAGCTGATTGGCGCCGTTCGCGCGACCGACGGCACGCACGACCTCCGGCCGCTCCATCTCCCTTGCGAGATCGGCGCGCGTCTGACCGACCGGGATATCCACGAGCTTTGCCCAGACATGCTTTTCGAACGGCGTGCCGCCAAGCGCCAACGGCGTCTTGAAGACGGTAAGCCTGCCTTCGAAATAATCGCGAATTTCCGCTTCGATCTGGTCGATGACAGGCGTTCGGCCGATCGCAACGGAAGAACGGACACGCTTCTGCAGTGCCTCGAGTTCGCTCGGCAGTGCCTTGCGATCGTGAAACTCGAGAAGATGCAGATATGTCCGGTCGGCGACCGCGATCATCGGTCCGAGCGGCGTGTCGAACCAATCGGCAAAGAGCAGTTCGCGGTTCTGCGAGAGCGCCGGCGCTTTGCCGACGAGCCGCTGAAAGGCCGTCCGGAAGCCGCTCGGCGATTCGTATCCAGCCTCGATCTGCGCATCGATCACCCGCGCCCCATCGGCGAGCTGCCGGGCCGCCCCTCCAAGCCTGATATAGCGGACAATGTCGTGAAAGGTCATGCCGAGCGCCCGCTTGAAGGCCCGGCGCACCGTCGAGGGATCAAAACCCCGGCGCACGAGTTCGTCCTCGCTCCAGCGAGCCTCAGGCTCGCTGTCCAGCCGCGCCAGCAGTTCATCGACAACAGGCTCCCTGCCCGGCTGCTCGAGCGGCCTGCAGCGCCGGCACGGACGAAAGCCGGAATGCATGCAGGCGGCGATCGTATCGAGGAAGACGGTATTTTCCCGCTTCGGCTTGCGCGCCGGGCAGGTCAGACGGCAGAAGATGCCTGTCGTCTTGACGCAGACATAGGCCTGGCCCTCATAATCGGCGCGGCGCGCGATCAGGGCGTCATAGAGCGTATCGTCGTCAGGGCGTTCGAAGAGCATGCCGACTTTCTAGCACCTCGCGCCTGCCGCGTCCGCCGAAAATCGGGCGTCTATTTTTTCTTGTCGATTTCCCTGCGGTCGCGCCTGTGCCATAAGGACGCCCATGACAAAGATCGACCGCACGCCTGAAAAAGCCGATTTCGAACACGTCACCGACTGGGTGTTCGACCTCGACAACACGCTCTATCCCCATCATGTCAATCTCTTCGCGCAGATCGACAAGAACATGACGGCCTATGTCGCAGCGCTCTTGCAGATGGAGCGGGACGAAGCGCGAAAGCTGCAGAAGCAGTATTATCTTGACCACGGCACGACCTTGCAGGGCCTGATGATCCACCATGGCATCGACCCGAATGATTTCCTCGAAAAGGCGCATGCGATCGACTACTCGGCGCTGACGCCGCAGCCGGAACTCGGCGAGGCGATCAAGGCGCTGCCGGGGCGCAAGTTCATCTTCACCAACGGCAGCGTCAAACATGCCGAGATGACGGCCGGCGCGCTCGGCATTCTCGAGCACTTCGACGACATATTCGATATCGTCGCCGCCGACTACGTGCCGAAGCCGGCGCAGGCGACCTACGACAAATTTACGGCCCTGAAGCGCGTCGAGACGAACAAGGCGGCGATGTTCGAGGATCTGCCGCGCAACCTGACTGTGCCGAAGGCGCTCGGCATGCAGACCGTGCTGCTCGTGCCGCGCAATCTGGAAGAAACTGTCGTCGAATGGTGGGAAAAAACCAGCGGCGAGGAAGATCACATCGATTTCGTCACCGACGACCTCGCCGCCTTCCTCGGCAAGGTGACCGGATCCGGCCGCTGACGGCATCACGTTACGAAAGTTTCACCCAGCTTACCGATGTTTAACTGGGTCTTCCCGCCTCGTTGCCATAGCTTCTTTCGTGAGGGGACACCTTACGAAAGGGAAATACGATGTACCGTAACAAGCTGATACTGGCAGCGCTTTCCTCCGTCCTCGTTTTCGGCGCTGCAGCCGGAGCAAGCTTTGCTGCGCCCGGCGACGGCCCGCGTCAGCACGCCGGCAAGGGCCGTCCGGACTTCGGTGCCTTCCGCGAAATCACCTATGTGCGCATGCTCAAGCAGTTCGACGTGAATAAGGACGGACAGGTCACCAAGGACGAGGCGAAGGAAGGTATCGACAAGATCTTCGTCGCGATCGACACCAACAATGACGGGTCGCTGACACCGGGCGAAATCCGGCAATACCGGCAGACGCAGATGCAGGCGATGCGCGACCAGCGCAAGCAGAATGCCGACGAAAACAGCGACGCGAATGCCGCCGGCAAGACGGCGGAGAACAACGATCAGGGTCGGCCGCCGCGCGAGGGTCACGAAGGTCGTGACGGCCATCGCTGGATGCGCCATGGCGGCAACATCATGAACGCCTCGATCATGATGCACCGGATCGATACCGACGAGAACGGCCAGATTTCCAAGCAGGAGGCCGAGGCCGCCATCGACAAGCTGTTCGTCCGGATGGACCGCAACAAGGACGGCGTCATTTCGATCGACGACATGCCGGACCGGCCATTCCTGTAAGGCGGAACGAACCATTGGCTCGGCTCTTTCCCCGCGCTGGCGGGGAAAGAGATTCTCGTGCCTCTTCAATCGGAATGCGGCGCTGAGCCCCTATTCGCGGCGTTCGTAGAAATCCTGCACGATCTTCCATGCAGCTTCGGCCGTCTCGACGAAGCTGATCAGCTTGACGTCGTCGGGCGCGATGGTGCCGAATTCGGCCAATGCGTCGAAATTGATGATGCTCTTCCAGAACGCCTCGCCAAACAAGATCAGCGGCAGGCGCTCCATGCGCCCGGTCTGGATCAGCGTCAGGCATTCGAAGAATTCGTCAAGCGTTCCGAAGCCGCCGGGAAAGACCGCGATCGCCTTGGCGCGCACCATGAAATGCATCTTGCGAATGGCGAAATAGTGGAAGTTGAAGCTGAGCTCGGGCGTCACATAGGCGTTCGGCGCCTGTTCGTGCGGCAGCACGATGTTGAGGCCGATGGAAGGCGCGCCCTCGTCGGTCGCGCCGCGATTGCCTGCCTCCATCACGCCGGGGCCGCCGCCGGTGACGATGACATATTCATGGAAGTCGAAGGTCGCCGAATATTTCGAGCAGAGCCGGGCGAATTTGCGCGCCTCGTCATAATAGACGGATGCCGCCTCCAGATTGGCGCGCTGGACATCATTGCGCGCCGCCCAGGCGCTCTGGCCGGGAGCGGGAATGCGGGCGCCGCCGAACATGACGACGGTCGAGCGGATGCCGCGTTCGGTCAGCATCATCTCCGTCTTCAGGAGTTCCAGCTGCAGGCGGATCGGCCGCAGCTCCTCGCGGCAGAGGAAATCCTCATCGACATAGGCAAGGCGATAGGCAGGCGACATCGTCTGCGGCGTCTTCGGCACGGCCTCGGCGCGCTGCCTGTCGGTCGAGCTGCTCTTCAGCGGGTCCCATACGCCATCCTTGCGCCTAGAACCGCCGTTTCGTCCCTTCGCCATATCGAAATGCCTTTCAGTCCTGCCGGCCTTAGTGCCGGATATGTCGCGATAACGCCTTGAATCCAGATTGATCCTGCCCGAAAAATCATTCCATTCTACGGGCGCATGCTGTAGAGCAGGACACAATCCCGCCAACCGCAATTCCGGAGACTGCGCCGTCTCCACGATAAAGATCGAAGTTTAAGGAATTCCCATGAGCGCCACCGACCTCGCATCCCTCGAAAAGACCATCGAAGCCGCCTTCGACAATCGCGACAATGTGAACACGTCGACGAAGGGCGAGGTCCGCGACGCGGTCGAAGCAGCGCTCAATCTGCTCGACGAAGGCAAGGCGCGCGTGGCGACGCGCGGCGCCGACGGCGCCTGGACGGTCAATCAGTGGCTAAAGAAAGCGGTGCTCCTGTCCTTCCGCCTCAACGACATGGAAGTGGTCAAAGGCGGCTCGGGCAATTCTACCTGGTGGGACAAGGTTCCCTCGAAGTTCGAGAACTGGGGCGAGAACCAGTTCCGCGCCGCGGGCTTCCGCGCCGTGCCGAACTGCGTCGTGCGCCGCTCGGCCTATATCGCGCCGAACGCGGTCCTGATGCCGTCCTTCGTCAATCTCGGCGCCTATGTCGGTGAAGGCACGATGGTCGATACCTGGGCGACGGTCGGCTCCTGCGCGCAGATCGGCAAGCATGTGCATCTCTCCGGCGGCGTCGGCATCGGCGGCGTGCTGGAACCGATGCAGGCCGGCCCGACGATCATCGAGGACAATTGCTTCATCGGCGCCCGCTCCGAAGTGGTCGAGGGCTGCATCATCCGCGAAGGCTCGGTGCTCGGCATGGGCGTCTATATCGGCAAGTCGACCAAGATCGTCGACCGCGCCACCGGCGAGGTGATGTATGGCGAAGTGCCGCCCTATTCCGTCGTTGTCGCCGGCTCGATGCCGTCGGGCAATGCCACGATGGCGAACGGCCAGCCGGCGCCGCATCTCTACTGCGCCGTGATCGTCAAGCGCGTCGATGAAAAGACCCGCTCGAAGACCGGCATCAACGAGCTGCTTCGCGATTGATGACATCGGGAAATTGATCCGGTAAACAGGCGGGCGTCTTTTTGCGCGAGGCGGTCCTGCCTTGCCATGTCTTTGCCATTCCCGCTGGATAGTTCGACTGCCATGACCGCTACCGATCCCGTCGCCAATCTCCAGACCCTGATTCGCTGCCCGTCCGTGACGCCCGCCGAAGGCGGGGCGCTGACGGCGCTGGAGGCCATGCTCGCGCCGCTCGGCTTCAAGATCGACAAGGTGAAGGCGAGCGAAGAGGGCACACCCGATATCGAAAACCTCTATGCCCGGCTCGGGAACGACGGTCCGCACCTGATGTTCGCCGGCCACACCGATGTCGTGCCCGTCGGCGACGAGGCCGCCTGGACGCATCCGCCCTTTGCGGCTGAGATCGCGAAGGGCGAGCTTTTCGGCCGCGGCGCGGTCGACATGAAGGGCGGCATCGCCTGCTTCGTCGCCGCCGTCGCCCGCCATATCGAAAAGAAAGGGCCGCCCAAAGGCTCGATTTCCTTCCTCATCACCGGCGACGAGGAAGGGCCGGCGGTCAACGGTACGATCAAGCTGCTGCAATGGGCGGCCGATCGCGGCGAACGCTGGGATGCCTGCCTCGTCGGCGAGCCGACCAATCCGGACAGGCTCGGCGACATGATCAAGATTGGCCGGCGCGGCTCGCTGTCGGGCAAGATCACGGTTCATGGCGTGCAGGGCCATGCGGCCTATCCGCATCTCGCCGACAATCCGGTGCGCGGCATTCTGCAGCTGACCGAGGCGCTGATGGACCCGCCCTTCGACGGCGGCACTGACAACTTCCAGCCGTCGAACCTCGAAGTGACCACCATCGACGTCGGCAATCCCGCGACCAATGTCATTCCGGCCAAGGCATCGGCAAGCTTCAACATCCGCTTCAACGATAGCTGGACGGCCGAGACGCTCAGGGCCGAAATCCTGCGGCGCCTCGACGCCGCCGCCCGCGACGGCGGCTTGCGACCGGGCCGCGAGCCGGTGAAATACGACATCGTCTGGGCCGACCGGCCGAGCCATGTCTTCCTCACGCGCAACAACGCCCTGATCGCCTCGCTGTCATCCGCCGTCGAAAGTGTCGCCGGCCGATCGCCGGCGCTTTCGACCACCGGCGGCACGTCGGATGCGCGCTTCATCAAGGATTACTGCCCGGTCGTCGAGTTCGGCCTCGTCGGCCAGACGATGCACATGGTCGACGAGCGCGTCGCCGTTTCCGATCTGGAGATGCTGACGGCGATCTACGAGACCTTCATCGCCCGCTGGTTCGCCAATGCCGGGTCTTAAGGAAGTCCAATATTATCTGGCCGGCCTCTGGCTGCTGATCCGGCTGGATCCGCGCGGCTTCCGCTTCCTCGACATGTCGGAGCGCGGCGTCAATCGTTCGTTCTGGGCGATGGCCTGGTGCCTGCCCCCGATGGGCATTTCCTGGCTCTGGTGGCGACAGGCCTTCCTGCGGGCGATGCCGCCGGAAGCCGATGTCGACTTCGCCTTCTATGTCAGGCTCAGCCTCGTCGAAATCGCCAACTGGTTCGTGCCGCTGGTCTTTGCCGGGCTGCTGCTGCTAGCCTTCCGCATGGGCGAACGCTTCGCGCCCCTCGTCGTCAGCGTCAACTGGCTCGGCGTGCCGCTTTCCTACATCAACGGGCTGCTGCTGGCGCTGGTCTTCTTCCTGCCCGGAACTGTCGGCTTCGTCTCGCTGCTGCTGCTTGCCTGCATGCTGGCGCAGGTCTTCGTGCTGGCGCGCATTCTCCGGATGATCTGCTACGGCCACGCGCTGATGGTCGGCGCGCTGACGCTGGTGCTGCTCGTGCCGCCGATGATCCTTTCGGAATATCTCCAGCGCTTCCTCGGCATCTATCCGATCTGACTGGAACAGCGGAGCTTTAAGACAGATCGTCGTCGGTTTCGTCGCTCGGCCTTCGCCGGTCGGTGATCACCTCGGGATAGTCCACCTGCATGAAATAGAGCCCTTCCGGCGGCGCCACCGGGCCGCAGGCCTTACGATCCTGCGCCTCCAGCGCCGCCTGCACGTCGTCTGGTGTCCATTTGCCTTCGCCGGCAAGCTTCAGCGTGCCGGCGAAGGACCGGATCTGGTTGTGGAGGAAGCTCTGAGCGGTGGCGCGGATCTCGATCAATTCGCCGCTCCGCGTCACATCAAGCCGGTCGAGCGTGCGCACCGGGCTGTTTGCCTGGCAATGGGCGGAACGGAAGGTGGAAAAATCGTGCCTGCCGACCAGCCTCTGGGCGGCGGCATGCATGACCTCGTGGTCAAGCGCCTTCGGCACCCACCAGGCCTTTCCGGCCTCCAGCGCCAACGGCGCGCGGCGGCTGACGATGCGGTAGAGGTAGTGGCGTCTCAGCGCCGAGAAGCGGGCATCGAAAAAGTCAGGAGCCGCCTCGATGTCGACAATGGAGACACGCTCGCCGGCGAGCCGCAGATGCGCGTTCAGAGCGTTCTGCAGCTTGTAGGGCGACCATTCCTTCGAAAGATCGGCATGGATCACCTGGCCCATGGCGTGGACGCCGGAGTCGGTGCGGCCGGCGCCGCGGATCGAGACGGTTTCGCCGGTCAGCGACAGCACGGCGGCCTCGATCGCGCCCTGCACCGAGGGACCGTTCTCCTGCCGCTGCCAGCCGACATAGGGGCCGCCGTCATATTCGACGGTCATGCGGTAACGCGGCATCAGGTGAGCCTCGTGCCTGCCGCCAGCGGCGTGCCCCTGAGAAAATCGGCTGCGGCGAGCGGCCTGCCGCCCGCCTTTTGCAGCCGTGTCAGCCGCACCGCGCCAGAGGCACAGGCAATCAGGAGATCATCCGTCAGCAGCTCTCCGGCAGCGCCTTCACCCTCTCCCAGCTCCGAGCCCAGCACCTTCACCCGTTCCGGCTTGCCGCCGACTTCAAGTTCGAACCATGCGCCGGGGAACGGCGCGAGGCCACGGATATGATTGTGCACATCCTTGGCATCTCTGGCAAAATCGATGCGGGTCTCGGCCTTGTCGATCTTGGCGGCGTAAAGCACGCCCTCTGCCGGCTGCGGCGTCAGCGGCAGGTCGTTCATCTCCAGCTTCACCATGGCTTCCGCCATCGCCTTGGCGCCAACTTGCATCAGCCGGTCGTGCAGTTCGCCCGCGGTCATGTTCGGGCCGATCTCGACTTCGCGGGTCAGCGCGACGGCGCCGGTATCGAGGCCCTTGTCCATCTTCATCACCATCATGCCGGTCTTTTCGTCGCCCGCCATGATCGCCCGCTGGATCGGAGCCGCACCCCGCCAGCGCGGCAGCAGCGAGGCATGGCCGTTATAGCATCCGTCCCGCGTGCCGTTCAAAATCGCCTCCGGCAACAGCAATCCGTAAGCAACGACGACGCCGACATCGGCATTGAAGGCGGCAAACCTCTCGCGCTCGTCCGGATCTTTGAAATTGACGGGCGTGAAGACGGGAAGACCGAGCAGCTCGGCCGCCTGGTGCACCGGCGATTTCTGCAGATCGAGCCCGCGCCGACCGCCCGGCCGCGGCGGCTGCGTATAGACCGCAACGATCTTATGCCCGGCATCGACGAGCAGCCGCAGGGTTGGGACCGAGAACTCCGGGGTTCCCATGAAGATGATGCGAAGGGACATTCTATCTCGCCAATTGAGGATCAGCCGTCTTCAAACGGGTTTACGAGCTTGAGATCAAGCCCCTCGAAATCTCTGGTGTTACGGGTGGCGAGCGTTGCGCCGTTCGAAAGGCAGATGGCGGCGATCATGGCGTCCTTCGTTTCCATCGGCCGTCCCGCCTTTCTGCGCGCCGCAGCCAGAAGGCCGTAGCGATTCGCTGCGCTCAGGGAAAACCCCAGCAAACGGCCGGAAAATTCGGACTCGATCCGGTTGAAGTCGGAGATCAACGCCGTCTTTCGCCTTCCGTCACCAAGGCGTTCAAGCCCGTAGCGCATTTCCCCGACCGAGATCGTGGTCAGGAAAAGCGTCTCGACGTCGTAGGCGTCCAGCCAGTTCAAGATCCGCTCACTGTGCGTCCGTCCCTGCAATTCGGAAATCACATTCGTATCGAGCACGATCATCTGTCGAAACGCGGTGGCTCGCGGTCGCGTTCGTGGCGGGCTGCGGCGATGGCTTCGACTTCGTCTTCGCTCAACCTTTCCTCGCCAATCAGAGAGCGCAGGCGCTGCCCGGCGGAAGCACCCGAGCGCTCCACCGCAATCTGGCGGCGGATGATTTCGATCGCTTCCTCCGAAAGGCTGCGGCCGTTGCGCTGCGCGCTTTCCTGAAGTTGCCGCTTCATCGCTTCGGGAACATCTCGAATAAGCAGGTCACCCATCGGCGCCTCCGTAGCGATATCAGCGATATCATAACGTCTCGCCGGCGCATTTTCAACGCTGGTCAGAGGGCCTTGGATTTCGCCGCCTTAGTGAATTTCTTGATCACCATCTCCCGCTTCAGCCGCGAAATATGGTCGATGAAGAGCACGCCGTTCAGGTGGTCGATCTCGTGCTGCAGGCAGGTGGCGAGCAGGCCGTCGGCTTCCACCGTCTGTTCCTTGCCGTTCCGGTCAAGAAATTTCACCGAAACGATCGCCGGACGCTCGACCTCGGCATAGTAATCCGGAATCGATAGGCACCCCTCCTCATAGACGGAGCGCTCGTCGGAGGATTTGACGATTTCGGGATTGATGAAGACCTGCGGCTGCTTTTCTTCGCCCTCGCGCGCGATGTCGATGACGAGCATGCGGCGCGGCACGCCGATCTGGATGGCGGCAAGGCCGATGCCCGGGGCATCGTACATCGTTTCCAGCATGTCGTCGGCAAGACGCTGCAGGTCGGCATCCACCCGCTCGATCGGCTTGGATATCTGGCGGAGGAGAGGATCAGGAAGAATGATGAGTGGCTTAATGGTCATGGCGTTCCCATAACCCATCTTTTCCGACTATGGAATTATCCGGCGGCGAGGGAGCGCGCTTTTTTGCCTCCCCGCCCCGAATTTTGCCATATTCGCGTCACGCCGCCCGGCGGGCAGCGATGGCCGAACGGCCCTCGGGCTGGGCGCGGAAGCGCCGCAGCAGCGCGATCAGGCTCTCCACCTCATCCTTGAGACGGCGGGTTTCCGCCGAGGTATGCTCAACCATGCCGGAATTCTGCTGGGTGATCTC
Source organism: Rhizobium sp. R634 (assembly GCF_002211305.1). Taxonomy (GTDB): domain Bacteria; phylum Pseudomonadota; class Alphaproteobacteria; order Rhizobiales; family Rhizobiaceae; genus Rhizobium. The sequence goes on from NZ_LOKW01000007.1 coordinate 51,692, forward strand.
GCCCATGCTGCGGATCGCCACGCTGACTTCGTTGACGCCGGTCGCCTGATCGCGCGCGGTGGCGGCGATATCGGCGACGAAACGGTTGATGATGTCGATACGGCTGATCATGTCGTTCAGCGCCTCGCCGGTGCTGGAAACGATGTCGACGCCTTCATTGACCTGCGTCGAGCTCTGCGAGATCAGGTTCTTGATCTCCTTTGCGGCTTCCGCCGTGCGCTGGGCGAGCTGGCGGACTTCCTGGGCGACGACGGCGAAGCCCTTGCCGGCATCGCCGGCGCGGGCCGCCTCGACACCGGCATTTAGCGCCAGCAGATTGGTCTGGAAGGCAATCTCGTCGATAACGCCGATGATCTTGGAGATTTCGGTCGAGGATTTCTCGATGCCGGCCATCGCCGAGACGGCACTGGTGACGAGTTCGCCGGAGTTCTTCGCCTTTTGCTGCGTTTCGCGCACGGCGTCCGACGCCTTCTCGGCATTGGCGGCCGTCTGGCCGACGCTGACGGAAAGCTGCTGCAGGGCGGCCGAACTCTCCTCGACGCCGGCCGCCTGTTGGGCGGTGCGCAGCGCCAGATCGTTGGTCGCGTTGGAAATGACGTCGGCACCGCTCATGATATGACCGGAGGTTTCGCGCACCGATGCGAAGGACTGGCGAAGGGCGCTGACGGCACGGTTGTAATCCTCGGCCATCTGCTTGAAATTGCCCGGCAGATCGGCCGGCAGCGTGGCGTCGAGGTCCCCATTCGACAGCGCTTCCAGGCCGCGACGCAGCTGCTCCAGTGCCATTGCCTGGTCGGCCTCGGCCCTGGCGCGCTCTTCTTCCAATGCGCGGCGCTTCGCTTCAAGCGCCTCGAGGTAGACAGAGATCGAATAATCCATGTCGAGCATGCCGGCCTTGATGACGGCCGACAGCTTCTCGGCCAGCTGTTTGCCCTGCTGGCGCGCGAAGATGGACGGCCATTGCTTCTCCATGATGCCCTTGACGAGTTCGGACATGAGGATGGCATAGCCGCCGATATACCAGCGCGGCTCCAGCCCGATGCGGGCATGCGTGCGGCCGACGGCGGTCACGCCGGCGACATAGGTCTCGTCGAAGGCGCCGCCGGCGAGATTCGCCCAATGATCCTGCTGGCGCTTCTTGGCATGGCCCATATGGGATTTGTCGGAAAAGAAGCTCCCGACGGCGGAGGTCTTGGCGATCTTGGCGTAAAATTTGTCGAGCGCGCCGCCAATCAATTCGCCGATGACAGGGCGCAGATCCCGCATCGACTTGCGCGCGGCGTCGTCCAGTTCGATGAAATCGAGGCGCTGCCTGAGGGCATTGTCAGTCTGCTGGAACGTCATGGGGATCTCTGTACTTGGCGCGAATGCGCGGGAGGGAATTTCTGCGCCACAGGTTTTGGCGAATATAGTTGAGCAATGGTTAAATTAGCCCGCGATTTCTTCTCACGAGGGAAGAAGACCGACAGCTTGCGAAGATATTGGGGACCATCGATTTCGTTCACGTTTTGATCTATATCTCGCCGTTTCTTCTGTTATGGTTCCAGGATGACCAGTCATTCCGAATCGCTCACACTTTCCCTTGGCTCGATCAGCCCGGCCATGCTGGCGCTTGCCGGCGGGGCTTTCGCTGCCCTGATCCTGCTGGCGATCGTCCTTCTTCTGCGCAGCGCCGGCCTTCGCCGCGAGCAGGCGGAAGAGGCGAGCTTTCGCGCCGCCGAGAGCGAGGCGCGCATGGCCGAGCTTCTGAAGATCCAGGCGGAGATGCAGGGCCGGATCACGGCCATGACCGAGGTCTTCGGCGCGCGGCAAAGCGAGCTCAACCAAGCAATCAACCAGCGTCTCGACGGCATGTCGCAGCGCATGAGCTCGACGATCACCGAGCAGACGAAATCGACGCATGAAAACCTGCAGCGGCTGCAGGAGCGGCTGGCGGTCATCGATGCCGCGCAGAACAATATCCAGACGCTCGCGAAGGACGTCGTCGGGCTGCAGGCCATTCTTTCCAACAAGCAGACGCGCGGCGCCTTCGGCCAGTCGCGCATGGAAACGATCATCGCCGACGGCCTGCCGATGGGCGCCTACACCTTCCAGCCGACGCTTTCGAACGGTTCGCGGCCGGACTGCACGATCCGCATGCCGAACGACGCGCCGGCACTGGTGATCGATGCGAAATTTCCGCTGGAAGCCTGGAATGCGATCCGCGATGCCGGCAGCCCCGAAGCCGGCAAGATCGCAAGCCAGCAGTTTCGCCGCGACATGGACGTCCATATCCGGGACATTTCCGAGAAATACCTCATCCAGGGGGAAACCCAGGATACGGCCTTTCTCTTCGTGCCGTCCGAATCGATCTTTGCCGAGATCCACGAGAATTTCGAGCCGGTGGTGCAGAAGGCGCATCGTTCGCGCATCGTCATCGTCTCGCCGTCACTGCTGATGCTGTCGATCCAGGTCATCCAGGCCGTGCTCAAGGACCAGCGTATGCGGGCGCAGGCGCATCTGATCCAGGGCGAGGTGGCGCTCCTGATGGACGATCTCGGCCGCCTCGACGAGCGGGTGCGCAAGCTGCAGGGTCATTTCGCCATGGCCCAGAAGGATATCGACATGGTGGTCACGTCAGCCGACAAGCTGACCAAGCGCGGCGCCAAGATCGAGGCGCTGGAATTCGAGGCCGGCGGCGACGGCAAGCCTGCCCGCGACAGCGAGCCTGCGGCCAAATCGGTGGAAAGCCGCACCGGCCTTCTGAAACTCCGGGTGGTTGACGAGGAGTGACCGCTTCGGGCAGTGTCTGCTCCACATTTTAAAAGCGTTGGAGCATGACGTCGCCCGCATGTTCCAAAGGACGGGACATCCTCATGATCACAGTTTTCGGGTCCATCAACATGGACCTCATCGCCACAACGGACCGCCTGCCGAAGCCCGGCGAGACGGTTGCCGGCAATGGCTTTGCCACGGCCGCCGGCGGCAAGGGCGCCAATCAGGCGCTCGCAGCGCGCCGCGCCGGCCGCTACGTGCATATGGCCGGCGCCGTCGGCAAGGATGCCTTCGCGGCGGATGCGCTTGCCCTGCTCGATGATGCGGGAACCGACCTTTCTCTCGTCAGGCACGTCGATGGTCCGACAGGCACCGCGCTGATCCTCGTTGGCGGTGACGGCGAAAACATGATCGCCGTCGTTCCGGGTGCCAACGGTCTGGTGACCCCTGCCGACGCCGAAGCGGCGGTCGGCCGCATGAGCGAAGGCGATATCCTGATGCTGCAGCTCGAAGTGCCGGTCGCAGCCGTCGAGCGCGCACTTTCGGCAGGCGGGGCCAAGGGCATCACCAGCATTCTCAACCTCGCGCCACTGATTCCGGACGCGCCGCGCCTCGGCCGGTTGGCCAGTATCGTCATCGCCAATGAGACCGAGTTCGAACGGCTTGCCGGACAGGACGGGCTGGACGCCGAAGCGCGCGAGGCCGCCCTCGTCCGCCTGCATCAGGAGACCGGCCAGACGCTGATCGTGACGCTCGGCGGCGACGGCGTCATCGCCATCCGCGACGGTGCAATTTCAAGGGCGCAAGGGCTGGTGATCGACCCTATCGACACGGTCGGCGCGGGCGATACTTTCTGCGGCTATTTCGCCGCGAGCCTCGACGACGGGCTCGATTTTCCTTCGGCGCTGCGCCGCGCGGCGGTTGCCGGTTCGCTGGCATGCCTCAAATCAGGGGCGCAACCTTCGATCCCCCTGAGCGAGGAAGTCGCAGACAGGATATAAGTTAGGTCTCTTTGCGAAACCGCCGGTAACGCCCCTTAAATCTAAGGGAGTTTCTTGCGGTTTTGCTTATGCACGCGACTAAAATTTCATTCAAATTTAAGAGATCTCTGGCGATGTTGCTCATGATCGCCGGCCTCTACTGCCTTTGGTTCCGGCCTCCATTTGGCTGCTCCATGACGGAGCGGTGCTTTGCTCCTGTGCCGAAGAATGCCCGTTCGGCGCATCCTTGCCCGAGGAACCCATGTTCATTTTTCGCATGAAATCGCTAGCGGCGAAACTCATCGTCATTACCGGTGTCGCCATCGCGCTTGTTCTCGCCGTTTCGAACTTTTTCCTCATTGGCCAGACCCGGGATCGCGTCCAGACGCTGACGATGGATCAGGCCAATCTCGAGGCAAAAGCGATCGCCAATGAAATTGCCGCTAATGTCGGCGAACTCGCCAGCGCCGCGCGCAGCATGTCAGGGGTCATCGGCCGTGCCCATGAAGGCAAGTCGCTCGATCGCAAGGGCATGATCAACGTGCTGAAAGCCAATCTCGAACAGAATGCCTTCGCCTTCGGCAGCTGGTTCTGCGAACAGCTCGGCGCCCTCGACGGCAAGACGACCGAGATCGCCAACAACAACGACGAAGGCACCAACAAGAACGGCGCCTTCACGCCCTACTGGTCGAAAACCAAAGATGGCGGCGTCCAGTATTCGACGTTCGACAATGATTATACCGCCGAATGGTGGAAGCTTGCCGCCGACAGCGGCAAGGGCGCGATCACGACACCCTATCTGGCCGAAGGGACCGACGTACCGACGCTGCTGACCTCGATCGCCTATCCGGTCACATCGGGCGGCAAGATGATCGGCGTCGCCGGCGTCGACATCTCGCTGAAGTCGCTGACCGACAAGCTGCAAGCGCTGCATCCTTTCGGCTCCGGCCGCGTCACGCTGCTGTCGCAGACCGGCAACTGGATCGTCGCGCCGATCCCCGACCTGATGACCAAACAATATGACGGTGAAGGCGCCGATATCGTCAAGTCGGCGCTGTCGGGCAAGCAGCCCGGCCTGGTCAGGAACCTCACCTATGACGGCCTCGATCCCTTCGACCGCGTCGTCTATCCGTTCGAGGTCCCGGGCGTCAACGCCACATGGGTCGTGCTCGTCGACGTCCCGCACACGGTGATCAACGCGCCGGTCCAGGACCAGACCTACATGATGATCGCGACCGGCCTGATCGTGCTCGGCGCGGTGATGCTCGCGCTCTATTTCGCCGTCCGCGCGTTCGTGCAGCGGCCGCTCGGCAGCCTCGTCGCCAGCGTCAAGGCGCTTAGCGACGGCGAATATGCCGAGCCGGTCGCCGCCCAGGACCGCAGCGACGAAGTCGGTTCGGTCGCCAAGGCGCTCGAAGGCTTCCGCTTCAAGCTCGCCGACAGTCAGCGCCTCGAAGACGAGGCCGTCAACCAGCGGCAAGCCGCCGAGACCGAACGCAGCCGCTCGGAATCGGAACGTCAGCAATCGGTATCGCTGCAGCGCCATATCGTGTCGATCGTCGGCGCCGGCTTGTCCGAGCTGTCTCACGGCAATCTCGGCTACCGCATCACCGAGGAATTCCCCGGCGAATACGGCAAGCTGAAGCAGGACTTCAACGCCGCCCTTGCGAGCCTCGAAGAGACCATCAACACGATGAATCTCAGCGTCGTCAATATCGGCGCAGGCACCGGCGAGATCAGCAACAGCGCTTCCGACCTCGCTAAACGCACCGAGCAGCAGGCGGCAAGCCTGGAAGAGACGGCCGCTGCGCTGAACGAGCTCACCGCGCAGGTCGATTCCAGCGCCGAGAACGCGCGCACGGCAGCCGACAACGTCAATCTCGCCTGCCAGGATGCCGAGAAATCCGGCGAAGTGGTGCAGAAGGCGATCGCCTCGATGCAAGGGATCGAGCAATCTTCGACGGAGGTCTCGCGGATCATCGGCGTCATCGACGAAATCGCTTTCCAGACGAACCTGCTCGCCCTCAACGCCGGCGTCGAAGCCGCCCGCGCAGGCGAAGCCGGCAAGGGCTTTGCCGTCGTCGCCCAGGAGGTGCGCGAGCTCGCACAGCGTTCGGCCAACGCCGCCAAGGAGATCAAGACGCTGATCAACACCTCGGCGGTCCAGGTCAAGGAAGGCGTCGATCTCGTTGGGCGCGCCGGCGGCACGCTGCATAAGATCGCCGAACAGGTAATGGGCATCAACAGCCTCATTCGGCAAATCTCGGCGTCTGCCAGCGAACAGGCCGTCGGCCTGAAGGAAATCAACCAGGCCATGAACCAGATGGATCAGGTGACGCAGCAGAACGCGGCGATGGTGGAGGAAGCTACCGCTGCCAGCGTCGCGCTCAACGACGAGGCGCAGACGCTGAAGGCGCTCGCCACCCGCTTCAGGGTCTCGGGTTCCGGCAATGCGGCGGCTCTCGCCTCCGTCGCGCAGCAGATGCGTGCGCCTACTGCCCCTGCGGTCCGCCACGCTGCCGCCGCAGTTCGCCGGCCGGCCGCCGCATCACGCGGTTCGGCTGCGGTGGCGCGGGACAGCTGGGAAGAGTTCTGAGCCCTTCCGTTCAGCTCGCTATCAATGAAAAAGGCGCCCGGGAGACCGGGCGCCTTTTTCGTTCGGAAACGGACAGCGTTCAGGCGGCGTTCGACGTCTGCTCTTCGTTCAAGAAGGCATAGATCGCTGAAGCGGAATCGGTCGCGCGCAGCTTTGCGACGAGATCATGATCGCGCAGCACGCGGGCGATACGCGACAGCGCCTTGAGGTGGTCGGCGCCAGCGCCTTCCGGCGCCAAAAGCAGGAATACGAGATCGACCGGCTGGTCGTCCAGCGCCTCGAAATCGACCGGCTGCTCCAGCCGGGCAAAGATGCCGACGATCGAATGGATGTTCACCAGTTTGCCGTGAGGAATGGCAATGCCGTTGCCGACGCCCGTCGATCCCAGGCGCTCCCGCTGCAGGATGACGTCGAAGATCTCGCGCTCGGAAAGCCCGGTGATCCTGGAGGCTCTTGCTGCCAATTCCTGAAGCAACTGTTTCTTGGAATTTACTCTAAGGGCGGGAATGATCGCATCCTGATGGAGCAAATCTGCCAATGCCATTTCTTTTTCCTTCTGTCGCCGGGATCAGATGACGCAAGGAGCGGCGGTAACACCGCCGCTCATCGCCCTGATCTCAGCCTTTGATATTGGCCGAATCGATCCAGCCAATATTTCCGTCGTGGCGACGGTAAACGATGTTCAGATGTTCCTTGCCGGGGCTGCGGAACAGGAGAAGCGGCTCGTCGGTCATGTCGAGCGCCATCACGGCGGTGGCGACGGACATGGTCTTCAATTGCTTCGTGCTTTCAGCGACGATCGCCGGGGCGAAATCGTCGGGAATTTCATCTTCGTGATCAGGAACGGCATCCATAACCGTGTAGGAAACTTCTGCAAAACCATTCAGATGGTTTCCGGCATGATGGTCCTTCAGCTTGCGCTTGTAGCGGCGCAGACGCTTTTCGATGCGCTCGGAAGCGGCGTCGAAAGCAAGCTGAGGATCGGTCGCTTCGCCGGCCGCATGCAACACCACGCCACTGTCGAGATGGAGCTTGCAGTCTGCGGAGAAACGGGAACTCGCCTTTTCCACGGTCACCTGGCCGGAATACCCCCCGTCGAAGTATTTCGTGATGGCCATACCAATTTGGTCCTCGATCTTTTGACGGAACGATTCACCAATTTCCATATGTTTCCCGGATACACGCACACTCATGGAGTTTCCCTTCTTATGGTCGTTTGCGGGTATCAGTTTACGCCAAGCCTCAGGTTCATCCAAGCACTTCGCGCAATCTCAAGCAAGATCGGCGCAAGCCTGCGTGTCCTTGGTACCCTTTGGATGATGGGGATAACTCCAAATGCCGTCTACGGCATCGATTGCGGCGGGCTTCTAGACGGGGGCCGCCGAAAAGTCAATAGGGACGCCGGATTCGCATTGGCGGCTGCCGGAAAGCGTGTAGCGGGCTAGCTGCCTGGAAACGCCGCCGCCGATTCTCCCGCAATCGTTCTCAGCCGCTTCGGGCCGGCATAACCGCCGCCCTTCTCTGGGGGATCGTCATGGCTGCGACGCCCAGAATGACGCAAACGAATCCGATCCACGCCGTCGGGCTCAGCGTTTCGCCGAGGAACACCATGCCGATCGCAACGCCGATCGGCACCCTGAGATAGGCCTGCGAGGTGGTTCCGACGGAACCCAGCGTCTGGACGAGGCGAAAATAGATCGCGAAGGCGAGAGCGGTGGAAAAAGCGGAAAGGGCGAGCAGCGCCAGCACCGATGCTGCGGAGGGATCAAGTTCCCACGGCCGATCGACCAAGAGGCTCACCGGCAGGAGAATGACGGCGCCCGAAATCAACGAGTCGGCCGCCGGCACGGCGGGATCGAGCCCCTTGAAGTTCTTGCTGAAAATTGCGGCACCTGCGTAACAGATGGTCGCCAGGATGATGGCGATCTGTGCCGTCAGGCTTTCACCGAGTCCGGCCAGCGATTCGATGCCGATGACGAGACAGATGCCGGTCAGCCCCGATATGACGCCGAAGAGCTTTCGCAAGGTCACCTGCTCGTGGCGGGTGATCAGGACCGTCAGCAGGAAGGTGAAGATCGGCGTTGCCGAATTCAGGATCACCGCCAGTCCGGCATCGACGGATTGCTCCGCCCAGGCGATCAGCGTGAAAGGAACGACGCTGTTGAGCCAGGCCTGAACGAAGAACTGGCCCCATGTCGCACGGTCGCGCGGCAGCCGGACACCCCGGTAACGAAGAATGGCGAGCAGAATGCCGCCGGCGATCAACGTGCGCGCAGCGATCAGGGTGACGGGCGGGATGGTCTCGACGCCGATCTTGATGAAGGTGTAGGAGGAACCCCAGAGGGTGGCGAGCGCCAGCAGCAGGGAAAGCTCCCTGGCAAGGCTCGGGTTCTGCTGCGTCATGGTCGGCACTTCGACATTCGTTGAGACAAGCGAGGGGTAGCAGAATAGGCAGCAGAATGCTTCGATCCGGATCGAAGCATTCCAGCGTCAGAAGCCGGCGACCTTGGCGAGCGCCCGCTTCTCGCGGCGGCGCTGGACCGAGGAAGCGATGTTCATCGCCTCTCTATATTTGGCAACCGTGCGGCGGGCGAGGTCGATGCCGCTCTTTTTCAGCATGTCGACGATATCGTCGTCGGAGAGCACCGCGTCGGGGCTTTCCTGCATGATCAGCGCGCGGATCTTGTGACGCACGGCCTCGGCCGAATGGCTGTCGCCGCCCTCGACGGCGCTGATCGAAACCGTGAAGAAATATTTGAGCTCGAAGAGGCCGCGCGGCGTCAGCATATATTTGTTGGACGTGACGCGGCTGACTGTGGATTCATGCATCTTGATGGCCTCGGCGACCGTCTTGAGGTTCAGCGGGCGCAGATAATCGACGCCGTGCAGCAGGAAAGCATCCTGCTGGCGAACGATCTCGCTTGCCACCTTCATGATCGTCTTTGCCCGCTGGTCGAGGCTGCGCGTCAGCCAGTTGGCGCTCTGCAGACACTCGGAAAGAAAGGCATGATCCTCACCGTTCTTGGTCACGCGGGAAAAATAGGACTGGTTGACCAGCACGCGCGGCAGCGTATCCGGATTGAGCTCGACCAGCCAGCCGGCTTCCGCGGAGGGCCTGACGACCACATCGGGCATGATGGCTTCGGAAACGCCGGCCTCGAAGCCGCTGCCGGGCTTGGGATTGAGCTGACGGATCTCGGCGAGCATGTCGAGAAGGTCTTCCTCATCGACGCCGCAAAGGCGCTTCAGCGTGGCGAAATCGCGCCGCGCCAGAAGTTCGAGATTTTCGACCAGCGCCTGCATGGCGGGGTCGTACCGGTCCTTCTGCTTCAGCTGGATCGCCAGGCATTCCGACAGGCTGCGGGCGAAAACACCAGACGGATCGAGCGTCTGAAGGGCGGCAAGCACACGCTCGGCCTGCGCGAGGCTCGTGCCCAGCCTTTCGCCCGTCTCGGGCATATCGGCCTGCAGATAACCCGCATCATCGAGCTGATCGATGAAGTTCTGGGCGATCAGCCGGTCGGTCATATCGGGCAGGACGAAGGGGATCTGCTGGGCGAGATGATCGCGCAGCGACACCTGGCCGGCGACGAAATCATCGAGATCGTAATCGGCGACCTCGCCGCTGCCCGGCATCGACTTCCACTGGCTGACGAGCTCCGGCGCGTCGAGCCGCTGCGGCGCGCCGTCATCTGGGAAGACATTGGTATAGTTGGCGTCGAGCTCGTCGTTCAGCCGGCTCGTGCTGGCGCTGCCGCCATTGTCGTACCAGTCGCTGGAGAGCGCCTCGGTGCGGCTGTCGTAGCCGTCGTCGGCTGCGGCGTCCTCCGGCTGATGGTTGTAATCCGCGTCGTCGGTTTCGCCGCGTTCGCCAGTTGCCTCGCCGTCATTCGACGGAAATTCGAGCAGCGGGTTTTTTTCCACTTCCTGGGCGATGAACTGAGTGAGTTCAAAATGCGTCATCTGCAGCAACTGGATGGATTGCATCAGTTGCGGTGTCATCACCAATGACTGGTTCTGGCGCAGGAAAAGATTGGCGGACAGTGCCATGACGGACGCGAAACTCCCCACGATTCCTTGGGAAACCGCGTCCGATCAACGCCTCAGGCCACGGAAATCCAACTTGGCCCAAAAATTGCTTTTTTATCGGGTTTGGTCAAGCGGAACTGTGCCGCCATGGTGAATTTCTGCCCGTTCCGCCGTCAGAGGCTGAAATTGTCACCGAGATAGAGCCGGCGCACTTCGGGATTGTTGACGATGTCGTTGGCGCGGCCGTGGGTCAGCACTTCCCCGGCATGGATGATATAGGCGCGGTCGATCAGGCCCAGCGTCTCGCGCACATTATGGTCGGTGATGAGAACGCCGATGCCGCGGGCCGTCAGGTGGTGGACGAGATTCTGAATGTCGGCGACCGAGATCGGGTCGACGCCGGCGAAGGGCTCGTCGAGCAGCATGAAGGTCGGGTCGGTGGCAAGGGCGCGGGCGATTTCCAGGCGGCGGCGTTCACCACCCGAGAGGGCGACGGCGGCACTCTTGCGCAGCTTCTGGATATGGAATTCCTCCAGAAGCTCGTTCAGCTTCTGCTCGCGCTCGGCCTTGTCCTTCACGTGCACTTCGAGGACGGCGCGGATGTTCTCCTCCACCGTCAGCCCGCGGAAGATCGAGGCTTCCTGCGGCAGATAGCCGACGCCGAGGCGCGAGCGGCGGTACATCGGCATGGTCGTGACTTCGTTTCCGTCGATCTCGATCGTGCCTTCATCCACCGGCACGAGGCCGGTGATCATGTAGAAACAGGTGGTCTTGCCGGCGCCGTTCGGGCCGAGCAGGCCGACGGCCTCACCACGGCGCACCACCAGCGAAACGCCGTTGACGACGCGACGCGTCGCATAGGTCTTCGTCAGACCACGTGCGATCAGCGTTCCCTGATAGCGGCTCTTGTCGGCGGCACCCGAGGCTTGCGGCTCAGGTTTGCCGAACATGGTGGATAGCGATGACAATTTCACGTGGGCGGCCGGTTTCAGTTCTGCTTCTGCTGCTGCGATTTCGGATCGAGCTGAATCTGGACACGCCCGCCGCAGCTTTCAAGCTCCGCCTGGCCGGTTTGCATGTGAACCGTCAGCTTACAGCCGGTGAAAACGTTCGGCCCGTCCGACAATATGACTTTATTTCCCTCATCCGCCGTAAGGATGAATGTCTGCGAGGCCATGTCGAAATTACCGTCATCGGCGGTCGCCGTCTGGGTGCCCGAGACTAGGTAGACCTTGTCCGTCACCAGGATCTTGTCGATATCGGCGCTGCCAGATGCAAGCGAGGCCGACTGCTGCGGCTGCGCGGCGGGCTGGCTCCCATCGGCGGCCGGCTTTGCCGCCTTATCCTTGTAGTAGACAGTCATCTTGCCCGACTGCATGGTCGTCGTCCCCTGGACGACCTTGACGTTGCCGGTGAACAAAGCAGTGTGTTCCTGATCGTGGATTTCGAGCTTGTCGCTTTCGATCTGGATCGGCTGGTCGTTGGAAAGCTTCATGCCCGGCATCGAGGCCGTCGCCTGCTGCGCGCCAGCGCCGGAGGCCGTCAGAATAAGGGCAAATGCGCCGGCAATGAGTGCCAGGCCAGTCTTGCAAGTGGAAATGCGACAATCTTTTGTCATAGGTGACCCGGCTGGTTAAGTGCCCTGTTTATGGATGGTGGTAGGATCGACATTCATGCGAACATTCCCCTCAAATGTGATCACGCGCCCCTTATCGGTGATCTGAAGCGTGTTCGCAACTATGGAGGCATTGTCCTTGGTGATGGTGACGGGATCGTCGCTGCGCATGTTTCCGCCCTTGATGTCGAGATGGGCGGACTGGAATTTCGCATTGAGACCGCTGCTCAGCACCAGGGTGAAGGGGGTCGTCATATGCAGGTTGTCGGTGGCGCGATTATAGTCGGCGGTCGAGGCGACGACACGGGCGATCAGCCCGTCATTCATCGGCACGGCAGCCTTGATGGTTTCAAGTGTGATGAGATCGGGATCGCGGATATCCTGCAGCGCCCTTTCGGCAAGCATGGAATAATTGATGCCGTCGGAATTGCGTCCCGAGATCGCCGGCTTTTCCATCACGACCTTGCCGTTTTCGATCTTGGCGCCTTCGATCTTGATATTTTCGGGCAGGTAGGTGCGGATCACCGACACCGCAATGAAGGCGAAAGAGACGATCAGGGCTGCCGCAGGCAGCAGGACCTTCAGCCGCCGCACGCGGGCGGAATGGAACAACGCATCGCCATAGGGGGTCTTGCCGGACCCCGCAAAAGCGGCGCTTCCGTTGTTCTTCAGGGTATCGAGCATATGCCTCGTCCATGTGCGGTGATCGCCGCGCCTTCGTAACAAAGCCGGCCGCCAATCACAGTTCGTTTCGCATTATTACATTGGCTTGCCAATATGGAATTTTTTCTGCAACAAGCAACAAAACGGAAAAACATCAAAAAGTGGCATTCGTACGTGCCGCTGCCACCCTATTTCACCGGACCCATCGGCGGATGCCGAACCGGAGCCCAGCGCTGGAGGTTTTCATGGACAGTTCGATCATTGCGGATCGGCGGCGGCTGCGCCGCAAGCTCGGATTCTGGCGTGTCGTCGCGGTCGCCCTGATCGTGGGGCTTGGTTTCGCCTTCTACCAATTTGCCCTCGGCGACGCCGGAACGGCGCGCCCGCATGTCGCCCATGTGACGATATCGGGGCTGATCGTCGATGACGACGAGCTTCTCGAGCGATTGAAAAAGATCGAGGCCGACAACCAGGTCAAGGCGGTGGTGGTTTCGATCTCCTCGCCCGGCGGCACGACCTATGGCGGCGAAAAGATCTTCAAGGCGATCCGGGCGATTGCGGCCAAGAAGCCCGTCGTCTCCGACGTGCGCACGCTGGCCGCCTCCGCCGGCTACATGGTCGCCACTGCCGGCGACACGATCATTGCCGGCGACAGCTCGATCACCGGCTCGATCGGCGTCATCTTCCAATATCCGCAGATCCAGCCGCTGCTCGACAAGATCGGCGTATCGCTGCAGGAGATCAAATCCTCGCCGCTGAAGGCCGAGCCCTCGCCCTTCCACGAGGCGAGCGAGGAAGCGAAGTCGATGATCCGCAACATGGTGCTCGACAGTTACAACTGGTTCGTCGATCTGGTCGCCGACCGGCGCAAGCTGCCGCGGGATGAGGTGCTGAAGCTCGCCGACGGCACGATCTACACCGGCCGGCAGGCGCTGAAGGTGAAACTCGTCGATACGATCGGCGGCGAAGCGGAAATCCGCGCCTATCTCACATCGCGCGGCATCGACAGCGAACTGCCGATGGTGGATTGGGACAAGAAGAGCAATACGCCCTTTCTGCTCGCGGGGGCTGTCTCGCGGTTGATTACGATCTTCGGTTATGATGATCTCGTCAAAGGCCAGGATCTCAATGGAATCCTGCCCCCAAAGTTGCTTCTTGACGGGCTGCTTTCAGTTTGGCAGGTTGGCCGCGATTGATAAGAAATCAATAATTTAAGGGGGCGACTGTGATCAAGTCCGAATTGGTGCAGATTGTTGCGGCACGCAACCCGCATCTCTATCATCGCGACGTCGAGAATATCGTCAACGCGGTTCTCGACGAGATCACCGATGCACTGGCTGCGGGTAACCGCGTCGAATTGCGCGGCTTCGGCGCCTTTTCCGTGAAGAACCGCCCTTCCCGTTCCGGCCGCAACCCGCGCACCGGCGATACCGTCTTCGTCGAGGAAAAGTGGGTTCCCTTTTTCAAGACCGGCAAGGAACTGCGCGAGCGGCTGAACCCCGGCCAGGCCGACGAAGAGGATTGAGCGGCGCGAACTGCCTGCGGCGAAACCGCACTTGAACTTGAAGGCCGTTTTCCTATTCTGCTAGAGCATGTCGCGCAAAGGTGTGCAGCGGTTTGTGACATGCGTAAAAACAAAGGCCTAAAGCGCAAGGAGCGAATCTGAAAGATCGCGGCTCGCTTTGGCGCATCGGCCCGAAAAGACCGGCGCAATCCAGCATGTGGAGACCTGAAATGGCCAAGAAGATCGTCAACCTTTTGATTTTGTTGCCGCTCGGCGTCATTCTCATTGTCTTCTGCGTCGCCAACCGGCAGAGCGTCACGCTCGCCTTCAATCCGTTCAGACCCGAAGACCAGGTGCTTGCGGTTTCCGCACCCTTCTTCGTCTTCCTGTTCATCGCGCTGATCACAGGCATGCTCGTCGGTTCGGCTGCCACCTGGTTCGGCCAGGGCAAACACCGCAAGCGCGCCCGCACCGAGGCCAAGGAAGCCATCCACTGGCAGGGCGAAGCCGACCGCCACAAGAACCGCGCCGAGGAAATTGCCGGGCAATTGCCGTCGCGCTAAGCCATCCAATATTTCAGACAGCGGTTCTGCCGGTCATCAGGCCGGAACGAAGCTCAGCTCCTCATAATCGCCTTCCGGCGACGCGCCGTTGCCGGTGACCTCGAAACCATGGGAGAGGTAGAAGGCCTTTGCCCGCCGGTTTTTCACCAGGCATTTCAGGCGGTATTTGTGTCGCGGCCATTCCGGCAGCGCCCGCAAGAGCGCCGTCCCGGCGCCGCGGCCCTGGAATTCCGGGCGTATATACAGCATGTGAATGAAATCATCCGCCGGCCAGAGCGAGAGAAAGCCGGCCACGCCGCCATCCGCGTGGTCGCAGACGAAAATCGTCTCGCCATTGGTATGGGCGGCGAAATCCTCGCGGTGGAACTTGCCGGGATCGACCCAGACGAATGTTTCGCGGCGTACGGACAGATAGATCTCCGCAAGCGCTTCCTGGTCTTCCGCCCGCGGCGGCCTGATGGTCCATGTCATGATTCCGGCTTAAACCAAGCCCCTGGCCGCGCCAAGCCGTGACGTCAGTCCGCCGCCATTTTGGCGACGACGGCGGCGTTGAAATCCGAAAAGAACCCCTCGGCGAGCCTGTGCGAGGTGGAATCGAGCAGGCGGGCGCCGAGCCCTGCGAGCCTGCCGCCGAGTTCGGCCCCGGCGCGGTAGTGCAGGATCGTCTCGGCACCGCTTTCCTCGAGCACGACATCCGCACTGCCTTTGGCAAAACCGGCAAGGCCGCCCTTGCCTTCGGCAGACAGCGTGTAGCTTTTCGGCGCATCGACATTGGAAAGCGTCAGCAGTCCGTGGAAGGTGGCCGACAGCAGACTGAACTTGACCTTGATCGTCGCCACGAAGGTTTCCGGCGACAGCCGCTCGATATTTTGACAGCCGGGGATGCAGACGCGCATGATCTCGGGATCGTTGAGCGCCGCCCAGACGACATCCCGCGGCGCGGCGATGCGTTCTTCGCCGGTGAAATCCATTCGACAGCCCCATCTCCGATTCGCTCAATCTTATCCCAGCGGCAAAGCGCTTTGCCAAGGCGGAGGGCGATGTTATCTGCCTGGCTTCATCTGGAGCAGGGATTGTGATGAGCGACGAATTGAAGCCCTGGAGCGTGACGGCGAGCCGCATCACCTATGAGGATCGCTGGATCAGGCTTCGCAGCGACGACTGCCTGACCGCTGATGGAACCGTCATCGCCCCGTTCCATGTGCTCGACTACCCCGATTGGATCAACGTCATCCCGCTGATGCCCGACGGGCGCGTATTGCTGACGCGGGAATACCGGCATGGCCGCGGCGAGATCGTGCTCGGCCTCGTCGCTGGTGGCGTGGAACGTGGTGACATGGAGACCGGCGATGCGGCGATGGCGGCGGCGCGGCGCGAACTGCGGGAAGAGACCGGCTACGAAGCCTCGACTTTCGTCAGGCTGCTCACTTCCTATCCGAATGCCGCCAACCACAGCAACGTGGTCACGAGCTGGCTGGCGCTCGGCCTGAACAGAGCAGGCGAACCCAGTTTCGACCCCGGCGAGAAGCTCGACATGCTGTTTGCCGATCTCGGCGACATCCTCGCCGATCTACGGTCCGGCGCCGTCATTATGCAGTCGATGCATGTCGCAGCGCTTTATTCGGCAGAAAGCTGGCTCCGCATGCAGGGACGCGAGGGCTTGAAATAAAGGCCGGGCCGGGAGAACCTGCTCCGGGGCTTGGTCGGCGCAGTTGATCCGGCGCAGTCTTCTGGGCTAGAGGACGAAAACCTCATGAAAACACCTCGACAGAGACGCGGAAGAGCACGTTGAAACAAAGAGAACGCCGGCTGGGCCAGAAGAAGACATCAGGTCCCGCCGGTGAAAGCCGCAGGGACGATCGGGCCGGCCGGCCGGCGAAGCCCGTCGCGCGGCCTGCGGTCGCACGCGAGGCGGTGCGCGAAGCTCCGGCACCGGCTGCTGTTTCGCGCTCTCTCATGACACGCAGCGGCGAACGCCCGGCTGAGCGCGTGCCTGTTATTCTCGAATCGCTCGGGGCCGGCGACTTTCACCTGATCGACAGCGGGAACGGCCAGAAGCTGGAGCAATACGGTCCCTATCGCATCATCCGCCCAGAGGCCCAGGCGCTGTGGCAGCCTTCGCTGCCACCGCATGTCTGGGAAAAGGTCGATGCCGTCTTCACCGGCGATACCGACGAGGAAGGCACCGGCCGCTGGCGCTTCCCGAAGGAGGCGCTCGGCGAGACCTGGCCGCTCAACCTGCTCGGCGTCGATTTTCTCGGCCGCTTCACCTCCTTCCGTCATGTCGGCGTCTTTCCCGAACAGATCGTGCACTGGAGCTGGATGAAGGAGCAGGCCGAAACAGCCGGCCGGCCGCTGAAGGTGCTGAACCTCTTCGGCTATACCGGCGTCGCCTCGCTTGTCGCCGCCGCGGCAGGCGCCGAGGTCACCCATGTCGACGCATCGAAGAAGGCGATCGGCTGGGCGCGGGAAAACCAGGCGCTCGGGCGCATGGAGAAGCTGCCGATCCGCTGGATCTGCGAGGATGCGATGAAATTCATCCTGCGTGAGGAGCGCCGCGGCAGCCAGTACGACATCATCCTCACCGACCCGCCGAAATTCGGCCGCGGCCCGAACGGCGAGGTCTGGCATCTCTTCGAGCATCTGCCGCTGATGCTCGACATCTGCCGCGAGATCCTCTCGCCGAAGGCAGCCGGCCTGGTGCTGACGGCCTATTCGATCCGCGCCAGCTTCTATTCGATCCACGAGCTGATGCGCGAGACGATGCGCGGTGCGGGCGGCGTGGTCGAATCCGGCGAGCTGGTGATCCGCGAGGCAGGCGCCGACGGCAAGACGCAAGGCCGCGCGCTTTCCACCTCTCTCTTTTCCCGTTGGGTGCCGAAATGAGCAAGGACTTTCACGATCAGGGACCGCGCAGGGTCGGGCAGGTGAAGGAAGTCACCTCGCTCGCCAATCCCATCATCAAGGACATCAAGGCGCTGACGAACAAGAAGTCGCGCGAGGAGAGCGGGACTTTCCTCGCCGAGGGACTGAAGCTCGTCATCGATGCGATCGAACTCGGCTGGACGATCCGCACGCTGGTCTACGCCAAGGCGGCCAAGGGCAAGCCGCTGGTCGAGCAGATGGCGGCAAGGACCGTCGCCTCCGGCGGGCTGGTGCTCGAAGTCAGCGAAAAGGTGCTCGCCTCGATCACCCGCCGCGACAACCCGCAGATGGTCGTCGGCATCTTCGACCAGCGCTGGAAACCGCTCAGGGATATCCGGCCGAAAGAGGGCGAGACATGGGTGGCGCTCGACCGCGTGCGCGACCCCGGCAATCTCGGCACCATCATCCGCACGGCCGATGCGGCCGGCGCTTCCGGCGTCATTCTGGTCGGAGAAGCGACCGATCCCTTCTCGCTCGAGACCGTGCGCGCCACCATGGGCTCGGTCTTCGCCGTTCCGGTGGCGCGTGCGACTCCGGAGGAATTCATCGCCTGGCGGAAATCGGCCGGCGTTTCCATCGTTGCAACGCATCTTGCCGGCGCGGTCGATTACCGCACGATCGACTACAGGAAGAAGCCGGTCGTATTGCTGATGGGCAACGAGCAGTCCGGCCTGCCGGACCAGCTGGCGAGGGAGGCCGACGCGCTCGCCCGCATTCCGCAGCAGGGCCGCGCCGATTCCCTGAACCTCGCCGTCGCCACCGCCGTCATGCTTTTCGAGGCGCGCCGCCATCTCCTCTCACTTCCCGAGGTCAAATGACCGAACAGACGCACGCACGCCTCGCGCTCTTTTCTCGCCCGGCGCCCATTCTTTTCTTCATCGTCATCGCCGTTCTCATCGACCAGGCCGTCAAGATCGCCGTCGATCACTATCTGCCGCTGCAGGAAGCGGTTCCCGTCATTCCAATGCTGGCGCTCTACCGCACCTACAATCTCGGCGTCGCCTTTTCGATGCTGTCGGGCATGGACGGCTGGTTCATCGTCGCCATGCGGCTCGTCATCGTCGCCTTCGTCATCTGGCTGTGGTACCGCACGGAGAAGGATCGCTGGCTCGCGCATCTCGGCTATGCGCTGATCATCGCCGGTGCGATCGGCAATCTCGTCGACCGCTTCGCCTATGGCCATGTGATCGATTACATCCTCTTCCACACCGACAGCTGGTCTTTCGCGGTCTTCAACCTCGCCGACAGCTTCATCACCATCGGTGCGGGCTGCGTCATCCTCGACGAACTGCTGCTGCCGAAAAAGGCGAGCCGCTAAAATCTTATCGAATTCCTGAAGGCATTCGGAACGGCCCTCATGTTACCCAGATACCATGCACAACCTGGGACAGTTGCAGGAAAGATTGTCCGCCGCGTTCGGCGGAACCGCCGCCAAGCCGCATGAAACGCGGCTGGAGGGCTCTCCCTCACGGCCGGACGCATCCGCATCCCAGCAAGCCGATGACGCCCGAAAGGGGCCTGCGGCCGCAAGGGTCCTGCTGTTCTATTGGCTGGGCGGGACCGGCCTTCTCACCGCGACGATCCTGATGCTGCTTGCCCATGCCGGCGATCCGCTGGTCCTTTCGGGCGGCCTCGTCGTTCTCGGCCTTGCCGTCATCGCCAGCTATGCGGTCCTGATGGTCCGCCGGCGCCGGCCCCGGCAGCCCAAGATGAAACCTATGCCGGACTGGAACGACGGCGCGAAACTCTTTGCCGACGTGCACGACGTGCTCGGCGATATCACGGTCAGCCGCACCATGGACCGGCGCATCATCGGCGCCAACGATACTTTTCGCCGCCTGACCGGGCGGCCGCGTCCGGAAGGGCGGACCTGCGAGGAGATCGGAATCGCCTTTCGCCCCGGCCCGGTGCCGCACTGCTACGATGTCGAGATCTCGACGCCGGAGGGCCAGCGCATCTTTCTCTGGCGCGACGTCGTCACCCGCGATCCGGCAAACGGCCGCCTGCTGTTGCAGAGCGTTGCCCGCGATGTGACCGAGGAACGCCTCATCGCCCAGGCGCGTGAAGAAGCCCGGCAGAAGGCCGAATATAATAGCGCCGCCAAATCCAGGCTGCTTGCCACCGTCAGCCACGAGGTCCGCACGCCGCTTTCGGGCATTCTCGGCATGACGCATCTGATCGCGGAAACGCGGCTGACGCAGGAACAGCAGGATTATCTCGCGAACATACGCCAATCCGGCCATGCGCTGGCGCAGCTCGTCGATGACCTGCTCGACTTCTCCACCATCGAGGTCGGCCGCTTCGAGCTGCATCCGCGCTCGGAATCGCTGCGCAAGCTCCTGGAAAGCGTCGTCGAAATGCTCGCCCACCGGGCGCATGAAAAAGGCATCGAGATCGGCGCGACGGTATCGTCCGACGTGCCGGAGAATATGAGCTTCGATCCGGCGCGGCTGCGCCAGGTGCTCTTCAACGTCATCGGTAACGCGGTGAAATTCACCCAGGCGGGCGGCGTCTTCATCCGCGTGTGGCTCGATGCCGGCAATCTGCTGATCACCGTGGCCGATACGGGCCCCGGCATGACGGCGGAGGAGCAGGCGCGCGTCTTCGGCGAGTTCGAGCAGGGCGGCACCGTCGCGGAGAAGAGCAGCGGCACCGGGCTCGGCCTTGCCATCTCCGCCCGCATCATGCGCGAATTCGGCGGCGCGCTGACGGTTGCCAGCGAAAAAGGCAAAGGTAGCGAATTCTCCATCCGCTTTCCCGTCGACATCGGCAGCGAGCGGCCGGACCGGCGAAACACGTTGCTTGCCGGCAACAGCGTCGTGCTACTGGCGCCTGCCGGGGCTGCGCGCGCTGCGATTGCCGAAACGATCACCGCGCTCGGCGGCCTCTGCCATCTCGTCAGCGACGGCGAGACGGCGCGTGCGACGCTGCTCGGCATGGCCAATGGCAGCCGGCGGCCGACCGATATCATCGTCGACCATCGCATGTCGGCAGAATTTTCCACCCATCTCGCCGACCGCGCCGAAATCGCCGCGCTCGGCCTGCGCAAGGTCCTGCTTGTCAATCCGGAGGAGCGCAGCGCCCATCCGCTCGATCTCTTCGACGCCTGGCTCATCCGGCCGCTGCGCGAACAATCGCTGATCGACGTGCTGCGCGGGCGCATGCGCGGCATGGAGAAACGCGACGCGCTGAACGACAACCAGCCCGGCTTCGGCCTTTCGGTGGCGGAGACGCGGGTTGCGGCGAGCGGCCTCAGCATCCTGCTCGGCGAGGACGATCCGATCAATGCCATGCTGGTGCGTGTCATGCTCGAAAAGGGCGGGCATAAGGTGCGCCACGTCGAGGATTTCGAGACGCTGCTCGATTGCGCGCTCTACGAGGCAAGCGCCCGGCCCGACATCATCATCAGCGATCTCTCGATGCCGGGCGGCAACGGCATCGACATGCTGGGGCGTCTGCGCGGCCACGAACGGCGTCTCGATCTTGCCCCGGTTCCGGTGATCGTGCTGACGGCCGACAAGAGCGACGAATCGCGCCGCCAGGTCTTGCTGAACGGCGCCAACCGCGTCATGGTAAAGCCGGTCGATCCGGTGCGGCTGCTGACGGAAGTTCAGGCTGTCGCCGCGCTTTCCGCCCGTCGCGCAGAGGCGCGGTAAGGCGCTCGGGACCAGCCCAGGCTTCTTGCGCCGGGAAATGCAATATGTCACTTTCCTGTCGTACAGAAGTGTTTTATGGCGTCGATAAGCCGGCAACGGGAGAATCGCCATGTCCTCCATCGACATCCTGAATCGTGACACTGCTGCGGAGGCTGCCCGACCCTCGACGGCGGCCGTGCAAAAGGACGGCGATATCCTCGGCCGCATCGGCAACCTGGAGACCCGCCTTGCCCGCACGGCACGCGAGATCGATGCCGCCCAGGCCGTCCGTTATCGCGTTTTCGTCAATGAAATGAAGGCGCAACTGCCGCCGGAAGCGATGCGCCGCGAACGCGATTTCGATGCCTATGACGCTTTCTGCGACCATCTTCTCGTTCTCGACCGCTCGCTCGAGGGCGATCCGGAAGACCAGATCGTCGGTACCTACCGGCTGTTGCGCCAGGACGTCGCGCTTGCCAATGGCGGTTTTTACTCGGCTTCCGAATTCGAAATCGAGAGCCTGCTGGCCAAGCATCCGGACAAGCGTTTCATGGAACTCGGCCGGTCCTGCGTGCTGCCGGAATACCGGACCAAGCGCACCGTCGAGCTTCTGTGGCAGGGCAACTGGGCCTATGCGCTGAAGCACGGCATGAGCGCCATGTTCGGCTGCGCTTCCTTCCCTGGCGTCTATCTGGAAAGCCACGCGCTGGCGCTGTCCTTCCTCTATCACACTGTGTTGGCGAAGGACGAATGGGCGGTCGGCGCCCTGCCGCATCTCGCCCGCAACATGGACCTGATGCCGGTCGAGGCCGTCAATCCCAAGCGGGCGCTGATGGCTTTGCCGCCGCTCATCAAGGGTTATCTGCGCCTCGGCGCGATGGTCGGCTCCAACGCAGTTATCGACCACGCCTTCAACACGACAGACGTGCTGATCGTGCTGCCGATCTCCAGCATTTCGGACCGTTACCTGAACTATTACGGCGCCGACGCCGGCCGCTTCTCGAGCTGAAGCGTGTCGCGCAAAAGTGCGCGCGGTTTTGCGATAACGACACGTGTAAAAACAAAGATCTAAAGCACGGGAAGCGAATCTGAAAGATCGCGACGTGCTTTAGAGTTTTCCTGGTCTGATCGAAGCATTCAGTCCTGGCGGAAACCCGCCAGGCCTTTCGATCGGCGCCTTATATATCGGATCGCCTTCTCGTGTCCGACGGGTTCTCTCCATAGGCCGCCCGATAGATCGCCGCGAAACGGCCAAAGTGGAAAAATCCCCACTTCAAACAGATATCCCGCAACGGCTGCCGGTTTGAAGGATCGCGCAGATCCTCCCGGACCGCTTGCAGGCGGATCGTCCTGAGGTAAGCGGAGGGTGTGGTTCCCTTGAAGGCGCGAAAACCGACTTCAAGCGCGCGAATGGAAATGCCTGTCGCCTCCGCGACACTATGCATTGTCAACGGCTGTGCGATGTTCGCTTGCATAAATTCAATTGCACGACGGACGTGGCGAGGCGCGATCAGGTGGATTTTCTTGTCGAGAAGATGCGAGAGCCGATGAGGAACCAACCGCACCACCAGATCGGCAAACGCCTGGATCAGGTTCAACATGGCAATTGGCGAGTGAAGCAGCGGGCCGCTGTTGCGCATGCCGATGATCATCGTGTGCGCGAGATTGCCGATCATCTGTCCCGCTGCCGTGGACCGATCAACGACCGGCGCCAAGTCCATTGACCCGATCAGCGGGGTCTCCAATACGGCGGCGACGGTCTGAGCCAAGATCGTCCAACTCAGACTGAGTGTGTCCGACCGGTGAGGCGCCGCCCTCACGGAAACCCGTTCCGGCTCGAGATTGTTCGTCAACAATAGCCGCCCGGGCGTAGCTTCGACCACAGTCCGGCCAAACGATACGTCGAGAGCCCCCGTGCGCGGGACGATGATTGTCAGCGTTTGCGGCGTTCCATGTGCCGTTCTTGCACCCCAGCCGCCGGAATCCTGATTGCTGACCAGCGACAACCTCTCATCGCCCCAAAACCCGACCTTCCAGTCCAGCGGTTTGTCTCGACCATTTCGCCATGCGTCGAAAGAACCGAACCCCTTGGTCAGAGCCTCGACCATATCGTCGAAGGTTGTGCCCTGAAATCGGGCGGTGAAATTCGGGGATGCATTTTCCGGCATGGGAATCCAAAAGGCTGATGAAATATCAAATTTATGCCGCGCGCACTGTATCAAAAGTATGACTTATCGGATGGACGCTTTCAACCATATCCTCGGCGAGTAAGCCACAAAAAGGCGCGCCCGGCCGACGTGCTGTCGGCCGGGCGCTAAATCCGAATCGGCAGAGGCGAGTTTACGAACCTGCCCCATAGGCAGCGATCGCCGCCATGTTGACGATGTCGCTGTCCTTGGCACCCATCGAGGTGATCTGCACCGCCTTGTCGAGGCCGACGAGGATCGGGCCGATCACCGTCGAGCCGCCGAGTTCCTGCAGCATCTTGGTCGAGATCGAGGCCGAGTGGAAGGCCGGCATGACGAGCACGTTGGCGGGGCCGGAAAGGCGGCAGAAGGGATATTGTTCCATCACCTTGCGGTTCAGCGCGACGTCGGCCGCCATCTCGCCGTCATATTCGAAATCGACGCGGCGCTTGTCGAGGATCTTCACCGCCTCGCGCACCCGCTCGGAGCGTTCGCCCGAGGGATGACCGAAGGTGGAATAGGCGAGCATCGCGACACGCGGCTGATAGCCCATGCGGCGGGCGAGACCGGCGGCCTCCTCGGCGATATCGGCAAGCTGCTCGGCCGTCGGCATGTCATGCACCGCCGTATCGGCAACGAAGACCGTGCGGCCGCGGCAAAGCGCCAGCGACACGCCGATGACGCGGTGGCCCGGCTTCTCGTCGATGCAGCGGCGCACATCCTCGAGGGCGGTCGAATAGTTGCGGGTGATGCCCGTGACCATGCCGTCGGCGTCGCCCAACGCCACCATGGTGGCGGCAAAGTGGTTGCGGTCGTTGTGGATCAGGCGCTGGGCATCGCGATGGAGATAGCCGTGCCGCTGAAGCCTGGCGTAGAGATAATCGATATAGGCCTCGACGCGGGTCGAGATGCGGGCATTGACGATCTCCAGGCCCGGCCGGTTAAGATCGATGCCGGCGCGTTCGGCCGTCGCACGGATCAGGTCTTCGCGGCCGAGCAGGATGGCGGTGCCGAGCTGCTGATTGGCGTAGGAGAGCGCGGCCCGCAGGACCTGCTCCTCCTCGGCTTCGGCAAAGACGATCCGCTTCGGGCGGCGGCGCACGCGCTCATAGAGGCTCGCGAGCGTCGAGGCGATCGGATCGCGGCGCGCCGAGAGCTCGCGGGCGTAACCCGCCATGTCGGTGATGACCTTGCGGGCGACGCCGGTTTCGATCGCGGCTTCCGCGACCGCGACCGGGATCGCCGAGATCAGTCGCGGGTCGAAGGGAACGGGGATGATGTATTGCGCCCCGAAACGTGGCCGGTTCCCCTGATAGGCGGCGACCACATCATCGGGCACGTCCTCGCGGGCAAGATTTGCCAAGGCCTTGACAGCTGCGATCTTCATTTCGTCGTTGATGGTCGAAGCGCGGACATCCAGCGCCCCGCGGAAAATATAGGGGAAGCCGAGAACGTTGTTGACCTGGTTCGGATAATCCGAACGGCCCGTCGCCATGATGGCGTCGTCGCGGATGCGGGCCACCTCTTCCGGGGTGATTTCGGGATCGGGATTGGCCATGGCGAAGATGATCGGCCGATCGGCCATCGAGCGGATCATATCGGCCGAGAACGCGCCCTTCTGAGACAGGCCGAAAATGACGTCCGCACCCTTCATCGCCTCTTCCAGCGTGCGCGCATCGGTCTTTGCCGCATGCGCCGACTTCCACTGGTTCATGCCCTCGGTGCGGCCCTGGTAGATGACGCCCTTGGTATCGCAGAGGATGATATTGTCAGGCGCAAAACCCATCGCCTTGATGAGCTCGACGCAGGCAATCGCCGCCGCTCCCGCCCCGTTGCAGACGAGCTTCGTCGTCTTCAGGTCGCGGCCGGTCAGCTCCAGCGCGTTGATCAAGCCGGCGGCGGCGATGATTGCCGTTCCGTGCTGGTCGTCATGGAAGACGGGAATGTCCATCAGCTCGCGCAGGCGGCTTTCGATGACGAAGCAATCCGGCGCCTTGATGTCTTCCAGATTGATGCCGCCGAAGGACGGGCCGAGGAAGCGCACGCAGTTGATGAACTCGTCGACGTTTTCGGTATCGATCTCGAGGTCGATGGAATCGACGTCGGCAAAGCGCTTGAAGAGCACCGACTTGCCTTCCATGACCGGCTTGGAGGCGAGAGCACCCAGATTGCCGAGGCCGAGAATGGCAGTGCCGTTGGAAATGACCGCGACCATATTGCCGCGCGCCGTATAGTCGTAGGCCGTCTGCGGATCGGCGGCAATCGCCTTGACGGGGACGGCGACACCGGGGGAATAGGCGAGCGAGAGATCGCGCTGCGTCGCCATCGGCTTGGTCGGATTGATCTCCAGCTTGCCGGGGCGGCCCATGGCGTGAAAATCGAGCGCCTCCTGGTCGGTCACCGAGGTCACCGGACGATCCTTCTTATCGATATCGGGCATATATCCTCCAACGTCCTGTGGGCGACGCTTTGCTCTTCCTCAAATGCTGTTGTCATCTATAGCGGCGGGCGGATAGGGTTGGCACCTGTTTTTTTGGGAAAAACTGCACCTCCGTGAACGCACGAATAGATACCGGGAACGAAGCCTTTTCGGCTGCCGAGCTTGCTACGGCGGAAAGCCGCGCCTCGGCCACGCCGATGATGGAGCAATATATAGAGATCAAGGCGAACAATCCGGATTCGCTTCTCTTCTATCGCATGGGCGACTTTTACGAGCTGTTCTTCGAGGATGCGCTGGAAGCCGCCCGCGCGCTCGGCATCACGCTGACGAAGCGCGGCCAGCACATGGGCCAGGACATTCCGATGTGCGGCGTTCCGGTGCATGCGGCCGACGATTATCTGCAGAAGCTGATTTCCCTCGGTTTCCGCGTCGCCGTCTGCGAGCAGATCGAGGATCCGGCCGAAGCCAAAAAACGCGGCGGCAAATCTGTCGTCAAGCGCGACGTCGTCCGCCTGGTCACGCCGGGCACGATCACCGAGGAAAAGCTGCTTTCGCCCTCGGAATCCAATTATCTGATGGCGCTGACCCGTATTCGCGGCGGGGCCGAACCGACGCTGGCGCTCGCCTGGATCGATATTTCGACCGGCGTCTTCCGGCTTGCCGAAACCGAAGCATCGCGGCTGCTCGCCGATATTCTGCGTATCGATCCACGCGAACTGATCCTGCCCGACACGATCTTCCACGATCCGGAACTGAAGGCGGTCTTCGACGTGCTCGGCCGCACTGCCGTGCCGCAGCCGGCTGTGCTCTTCGACAGCGCCAGCGCCGAAGGCCGGATCGCGCGTTACTTCGGCGTCGCCACGCTCGACGGCTTCGGCACCTTCTCGCGCGCCGAGCTTGCGGCGGCGGCCGCAGCCGTCGCCTATGTCGAGAAGACGCAGATCGCCGAGCGGCCGCCACTCGGCAAGCCGGAGCGGGAAAGTGCGGCCTCGACGCTCTTCATCGACCCCGCCACCCGCGCCAATCTGGAACTGGGCCGCACGCTTTCGGGTGATCGCAACGGCTCGCTGCTGAAGGCGATCGACAGGACCGTCACCGGCGGTGGCGCACGGCTTCTCGCCGAGCGGCTGATGTCGCCGCTCACCGATCCCGGCCGCATCAATGCCCGGCTCGATTCGATCGGCTTTCTGATCGACGAACCCACGCTCTGCGGCAATCTGCGCGACACGCTGAAACATGTGCCTGATATGCCGCGGGCGCTCTCCCGCCTGGCGCTCGACCGCGGCGGCCCGCGCGATCTCTCGGCGATCCGCCAGGGCCTCGGAGCGGCGGCCGGAATTGTAGAGATGCTCGGTAAGGCGATGCTGCCCGAAGAACTCGGCGAGGCGCTCGCCGGGCTGCAAGCTCTTCCGGCGGCGCTGGAAAAGCTGCTCACCGTGACGCTCGCCGACGAATTACCGTTGCTGAAGCGCGACGGCTTCCTGCGCGACGGCGCCAATGCCGAACTCGACGAGGTCCGGGCGCTGCGCGACCAGTCGCGCCGCGTCATCGCCGGCCTGCAGCTGCAATATGCCGAGGAAACCGGCATCAGGTCGCTGAAGATCAAGCATAACAACGTCCTCGGCTATTTCATCGAGGTGACCGCCGGCAATGCAGGGCCGATGACGGATACGGCGGAGGCGAAAGCCCGCTTCATCCACCGCCAGACGATGGCGAGCGCCATGCGCTTCACCACCACCGAGCTTGCCGATCTCGAAAGCCGCATCGCCAATGCCGCCGACCGGGCGCTCGCAATCGAACTCGAAGCCTTCGACAGGATGACGGCGGCCGTCGTTGAGGAAGCCGAGGCGATCAAATCGGGCGCGCGGGCGCTCGCCGTCATCGATGTCGCAGCGGGCCTTGCGCTTCTTGCCGAAGAGCAGGCCTATTGCCGGCCGCAGGTCGACGGCTCCAAGATGTTTGCGATCGAGGGCGGCCGCCATCCCGTGGTCGAGCAGGCGCTGCGGCGGCAGGCGAGCGGCCCCTTCGTCGCCAATCATTGCGATCTCTCGCCGAAGGACGGCGACAAGGACGGCGCCATCTGGCTGCTGACCGGTCCGAACATGGGCGGCAAATCGACCTTCCTGCGCCAGAATGCGCTGATCGCGATCCTGGCGCAGATGGGCTCCTTCGTGCCGGCGACATCAGCCCATATCGGTGTCGTCGACCGGCTTTTTTCGCGCGTCGGCGCCTCCGACGACCTGGCGCGCGGGCGCTCTACCTTCATGGTCGAGATGGTGGAAACGGCTGCGATCCTCAACCAGGCAAGCGACCGCTCCCTCGTCATCCTCGACGAAATCGGCCGCGGCACCGCCACCTTCGACGGCCT
Organism: Rhizobium sp. R634; assembly: GCF_002211305.1. GTDB lineage: Bacteria > Pseudomonadota > Alphaproteobacteria > Rhizobiales > Rhizobiaceae > Rhizobium. The sequence continues at coordinate 79,950 of NZ_LOKW01000007.1, forward strand.
GTCGATCGCCTGGGCGGCCGTCGAGCATTTGCACGAGGCCAACCGCTGCCGCGGCCTCTTCGCCACGCATTTCCACGAACTGACGGTGCTTTCCGAAAAGCTTGGCCGGCTATCGAACGCCACGATGCGCGTCAAGGAATGGGACGGCGACGTCATCTTCCTGCACGAGGTCGGGCCGGGTGCGGCCGACCGCTCCTACGGCATTCAGGTCGCCCGGCTTGCCGGGCTTCCGGCCTCGGTGGTGGCGCGCGCCCGCGACGTGCTGACCCGTCTCGAGGACGCCGACCGCAAGAACCCGGCGAGCCAGCTGATCGACGACCTGCCGCTCTTCCAGGTGGCAGTGCGCCGCGAGGAGACGGCGCGCGGCCCGTCCAAGGTCGAGGAGACGCTGAAGGCGATGAGCCTTGACGACATGACGCCGCGCGAGGCGCTGGATGCGCTTTACGATCTCAAGAAGAAGCTGAAATAGGAGCGCGCCCATGTTCATGGAGAAGCTGGTTCGCGAAACGCAGCGCCTCTCGCTCATCTGCTCCATGCTCGACACGATGCGGCGCGCCGACAAGGACCGCAATGCGCGCGGCTGGACATCGCCGATCGGCCTGCTGAAAATCACACGCTCCTGCGCTATGATATCCGAGCTCGCGACCTCGATCGCCATGGCAGGCTATCGCGAATGCGACAAGCAGACGCTCGAGGAGATCCTGAGCGAAACCCGGCAGGTGCTGTACGCGCTGCAAGCGCAGACCGCCGCTTGAGGCTTATGGCGAGCGTGCTGCCTCTTGCGGCAAAGCGTCCCGCATCGCAGCATGGCAACACCATTTCGCCAAATTTAAAGGTTCATGCAGTATCAAGGCCCGTGTCATTCATCGGGCAAAGAGGCTATAGCGCATGCAAACGAAACAAGCGGAAAGCCCTGAACCGGCAGCCCGGCATGAACAGGAAACCGCCCCTGTGACAGCGATGCGCGACCTCGATTTCTCTCAGATCCTCGACGCCGAACTCCTGCAGAAGCAGTGCGATGCCGTCGCCGAAGCCAATCGCAACCGGCCGGACGTCATGCGCGCAGATCTTCTCGCCGCGTTGAAGAAGGCAAGCGCGGAAGGCCGGCAGAAGGCACGCGCCGCCCTTATGGCCGACGGCGGCGGGCTCAATTGCGCCTACCGGATTTCCTGGCTGCAGGACCAGATCATTGCCGTCCTCTACAATTTCGCCATCACCCACGTCTTCCCGCAGCAGCGGGACAAGTTCGCGGTCACCGCCGTCGGCGGCTACGGCCGCGACACGCTGGCGCCGGGCTCCGATATCGACCTGCTGTTCCTCTTTCTGCCGCGGCCGGCGGACGAGACGCACAAGGCGGTCGAGTTCATGCTCTACGTGCTCTGGGACATGGGTTTCAAGGTCGGCCATGCCACCCGTACGGTGGATGAATGCATCGCGCTTTCGAAGTCCGACATGACGATCCGCACCGCGATTCTGGAGATGCGCTACATCTGCGGCCTGCAGCGGCTGGAGACGGAGCTGGAGACCCGCTTCGACAAGGAAATCGTCACCGGCACCGGTCCTGAGTTCATCGCCGCCAAGCTTGCCGAACGCGACGAACGCCACCGCAAGGCAGGCGACACGCGCTACCTCGTCGAACCGAATGTCAAGGAAGGCAAGGGCGGGCTTCGCGACCTGCACACGCTGTTCTGGATTTCGAAATATTATTATCACGTGCGCGATCAGGCGGAGCTGGTCAAGCTCGGCGTGCTCTCCAAGCACGAATACCGGCTGCTTGAGAAAGCCGACGATTTTCTCTGGGCCGTGCGCTGCCATATGCACTTCCTCACCGGCAAGGCCGAGGAGCGCCTGTCCTTCGACATCCAGCGCGAGATCGCCGAAGCCTTCGGCTACCACACCCGTCCCGGCCTTTCAGCGGTCGAGCGGTTCATGAAGCACTATTTCCTCGTCGCCAAGGATGTCGGCGATCTGACCCGCATCCTCTGCGCTGCACTCGAAGACCAGCAGGCGAAGTCGATCCCGGGCCTCACCGGCGTCATCAGCCGCTTCACCCACCGCAACCGCAAGATCGCCGGCAGCGTCGAATTCGTCGAAGACCGCGGCCGCATCGCGCTGGCCGACGCCGAAGTCTTCAAGCGCGATCCGATCAGCATCATCCGGCTCTTCCACGTCGCCGACATCAACGGGCTGGAATTCCATCCGGATGCGCTGAAGCGCGTCACCCGTTCGCTGGCCCTGATCGACAACAGGCTCAGGGAAAACGACGAGGCGAACCGGCTCTTCATGTCGATCCTGACGTCGAAACGTGATCCGGCGCTCATCCTGCGCCGCATGAACGAGGCCGGCGTGCTCGGCCGCTTCATCCCCGATTTCGGCAAGATCGTCGCGATGATGCAGTTCAACATGTATCACCACTATACGGTCGACGAACATCTGATCCGCACCGTCGAGGTTCTCTCCGAGATCGACGGGGCGCGGTCCGAGGATCTGCATCCGCTCGCCAACAAGCTGATGCCCAATATCGAGGACCGCGAGGCGCTTTATGTCGCCGTTCTTCTCCACGATATCGCCAAGGGCCGGCTGGAGGATCATTCGATCGCCGGCGCCCGCGTCGCCCGCAAGCTCTGCGCCCGCTTCGGCCTGTCGCAGAAACAGACGGAAATCGTCGTCTGGCTGATCGAGGAACATCTGACGATGTCGATGGTGGCGCAGACCCGCGACCTCACCGACCGCAAGACGATCACCGATTTCGCCGACCGCGTGCAATCGCTCGACCGGCTGAAAATGCTCTTGATCCTCACCATCTGCGATATCCGCGCCGTCGGGCCCGGCGTGTGGAACGGCTGGAAGGGCCAGCTTCTGCGCACGCTCTACTACGAAACCGAGCTGCTGCTCGCCGGCGGCTTTTCGGAAGTCTCCCGCAAGGAGCGGGCCAATGCGGCGGCCGACGCGCTGCGCGCGGCACTTGCCGAGTGGAGCCAGAAGGACCGCAACACCTATACCAAGCTGCACTACCAGCCCTACCTGCTTTCCGTGCCGCTGGAAGACCAGCTCCGCCACGCCCATTTCATCCGTCAGGCGGACAAGGCAGGACAGGCCCTCGCCACCACGGTGCGGACCGACAGCTTCCACGCGATCACCGAGATCACCGTGCTGTCGCCCGACCATCCGCGGCTGCTCGCCGTCATCGCCGGGGCCTGTGCGGCGGCCGGCGCCAATATCGTGGATGCGCAGATCTTCACGACTTCGGACGGGCGCGCGCTCGACACGATCCATGTCAGCCGCGAATTCACCGACGATGCGGACGAGCTGCGCCGCGCGGCGACGATCGGGCGGATGATCGAGGACGTGCTGTCCGGCCGCAAGCGCCTGCCCGAGGTCATCGCCACGCGCACGCGCAACCGCAAGAAAAGCAAGGCCTTCGTCATTCCGCCGTCGGTCAACATCACCAACAGCCTGTCGAACAAATTCACGGTCATCGAGGTCGAATGCCTCGACCGGCCGGGACTGCTCTCGGAGATCACCGCCGTGCTCTCCGATCTGTCGCTCGACATCCAGTCGGCCCGCATCACCACCTTCGGCGAAAAGGTGATCGACACCTTCTACGTCACCGATCTTGTGGGACAGAAGATTTCCGGCGACAGCAAGCGCGCCAATATCACCGCCCGGATGAAGGCCGTCATGGCCGAGGAGGAGGACGAGCTGCGCGAGCGCATGCCCTCCGGCATCATCGCACCTGCCGCCACCGCCCGGACCTCGACCCCCACCGACAAGAAAGCCGGTTCTCCCGCATGAGCCCCCAAGCATGAGCCTCGTCAAGAAATTCGCGACCGTCGGCGGCGCAACCCTCGGCAGCCGCATCTTCGGCTTCGCCCGCGAAACGCTGATGGCGGCAGCACTCGGCACCGGGCCGATGGCCGACGTCTTCTACGCCGCCTTCCGTTTTCCCAACCTCTTTCGCCGGCTGTTTGCCGAAGGAGCCTTCAATGCCGCCTTCGTGCCGCTCTTTGCCAAGGAGATCGAGGCGAACGGCACGGATGGGGCCAAGCGCTTTTCCGAAGAAGTCTTCGGCGTGCTTTTTTCGGTGCTGCTCCTCATCACCATCGTGATGGAACTCTGCATGCCGCTCTTGGTGCGCTTCGTCATCGCGCCGGGCTTTGCCGACGACCCCGAGAAATTCTCGATCACGATCCGCATGGCGGCCGTGATGTTCCCCTATCTCATGTGCATGTCGCTGACAGCGATGATGAGCGGCATGCTGAATTCGCTGCATCATTTCTTCGCCGCCGCCATCGCCCCCGTCTTCTTGAACGTGGTGATGATCGGGGCGCTGTTCTATGCGCTCTATACCGGCGCCGACCCGCTGGCGACCGCCTGGTATCTCTCCTGGGGCGTGCTTGCCGCCGGCGTGCTGCAGCTCGCCGTCGTCTATGTCGGCGTGCTGGCAGCCGGCATGAGCATCGGCTTCCGCTTCCCGAAAATGACGCCGAACGTCAAGCGGCTGCTGATCCTCGCCGTGCCGGCGGCCGTCACCGGCGGCATCACCCAGATCAATCAGCTGATCGGCCAGGCGATCGCCTCCTCGCGCGACGGCGCGATCGCGGCGCTGCAATATGCCGATCGCATCTACCAGCTGCCGCTCGGCGTCGTCGGCGTCGCCGTCGGCGTGGTGCTGCTGCCGGAGCTTGCCCGGGCGCTGAAGGGCGGTGCGCTGCGCGAAGCGGCGAACCTGCAGAACCGCTCGATCGAATTCGTGCTGTTCCTGACGATCCCCGCCGCCTTCGCGCTCTGGATCCTCTCCGACGAGATCATCCGCGTGCTTTACGAACGCGGCGCCTTCCATCAGGAAAACACCGCCGTCGTCGGCGCGATCCTGGCGATCTACGGCATCGGCCTACCCGCCTTCGTGCTGATCAAGGCGCTGCAGCCCGGCTTCTATGCCCGCGAGGACACCAAGACGCCGATGCGTTTTTCGGCGATCGCGGTTGCGACCAACTGCGCCACCGCGCTCACCCTCTTCCCCTATATGGGCGCTCCCGGCATTGCCGTCGCCGAAGCCACCGCCGGCTGGATCAGCACCGTGCTGCTGTTCACCACGCTTCTGCGCCGCGGCCATCTGACATGGGAATGGGCGCTGGCGAAGCGCGCCGCGCTGCTCGTCATCGCCGCTGCGGTCATGGGTGCGGCCATCGTCTTCCTCAAACAATATTTCGCACCCTGGCTGGCGTCCGGCGCGCCGCTTCTGACCAAGATCGGCACGCTCGGGCTGCTGATTGCGATCAGCATGCTGATCTATTTCGCCGCCGCCTTCCTGATCGGCGGCGCCGATCTCGGCATGATCCGCCGCAATCTGAACCGCAAGCCGGCGCCGGCGAAAGATGCACAAAACTAGGGCGATTGCCGGCCGCCCCTCATCCGGCTGCCGCCACCTTCTCCCCGTAAACGGGGCGAAGGAGAATAGCTGCAGCCTCTCCGTCCCCCGCAAGACCGAGCAGCACTTTCCTGGATTGCTTCAACAATCCACCCATCGTCTCTGCGGGCCGACGTCGACGTGAATGATGCCGTTGCAATAGCTGCCGATGCCGCCGATGCCGGGCGCGCTTCTTGCGGCGGCAATGATGGTGCGCTCGGAGAGGCCGGGAACCCTGATATCGGCCGCCAGGCATTTTCCATGCAGGGAGCCGTGGCGGCGCGGATGCGGCCGGTGGCCGGAGGTGACGATCGGGCGGCGGCCCGTCTTTGCCGCGATATGGGACAGGATCGCCCTCAGGCGCGTGGGAAAACAGCCGGCGCGAACGCTGACGGTCTGGACCGCATAGGCGAGGCGCGCCTCATGCTTGGGAAGATAAACGGCATGCCTTTTGGCGTCTTGACCGACGGCATTCGTTGCTGATTGTAGGGCGAAAAGGCCTGCCATGACGAGTAAACTGGCGTTCTGCATGGTCCCTCCGAGCGGTTGGCACGGCGGCCTGCGGGCCGCCAAACGTGCGCCCGGAGATTTTCAGTTCAATAAAAGCTTTTCTGTGAAATTTTATACTCAATTATAGCTAAATCAAATGATCAATTTGGCTTAAAATCTGGGGCTCAGCCGCCTCGAAATGGAATAAACGTCCAAATCTAGGAGATCATATGATGCAGTCGCTTTTTCTCGTCACTCTCGTCGTCGACGATTACAACAGCGCCAAGGCATTCTATTGCGACGCGCTTGGTTTCGAGTGCCTTCAGGACGAGGCGCAGCCGGAGGGCAAGCGCTGGGTGGTGGTAAAGCCGAAGGGCGGGGATGGCGCGGCCTTTCTGCTGGCGCAGGCGGCAAACGATGCGCAGCGGGCGGCGATCGGCAATCAGACGGGCGGCCGCGTGGGCTTCTTCCTGAAGACCGACGATTTTGCCCGCGATCATGCCGCAATGCTTGCGGCCGGAGTGCGCTTTCTGGAAGAGCCGAGGCATGAGGTTTACGGCACGGTGGCGGTCTTTGCGGATCCCTATGGCAACAGCTTCGACCTGATCCAGCATGCCGCAGCCTGAACCCCTTGATTGCGACGGGTTGCCCGTGCATAAGCCGCGGCGTTAACAACATGGGCGAAAAGCCCTGCTGCCATGCAGCAAACCAAAGCTGTGGGCCCTCCACCAGCCTATTGAGGACGACATGAGCGAATTCAAGAAACTCGTATTCTCCGGCGTGCAACCGACCGGCAATCTGCATCTCGGCAATTATCTCGGCGCGATCCGCCGGTTCGTGGCGCTGCAGGAAGGCAACGACTGCATCTATTGCGTCGTCGACATGCATGCGCTCACCGCTCAGCTCGTCCACGAGGACATGCCGAGCCAGACGCGTTCGATCGCAGCCGCCTTCATCGCCGCTGGCATCGATCCGGAAAAACATATCGTCTTCAATCAATCGGCCGTGCCGCAGCATGCCGAGCTCGCCTGGATCTTCAACTGTGTCGCCCGCATCGGCTGGATGAACCGCATGACGCAGTTCAAGGACAAGGCCGGCAAGGACCGCGAGCAGGCCTCGCTCGGCCTCTACGCCTATCCGAGCCTGATGGCCGCCGACATCCTCGTCTATCGCGCCACCCACGTGCCTGTCGGCGAGGACCAGAAGCAGCATCTCGAGCTTGCCCGCGACATCGCGATGAAATTCAACCTCGATTATGCCGAACATATTCGAAAGACCGGTTACGGCGTCGACATCACCGTCGGCGATGAGCCGGTGCATGCCTATTTCCCGATGGTGGAACCGCTGATCGGCGGGCCGGCGCCGCGCGTCATGTCATTGCGCGACGGCACCAAGAAAATGTCGAAATCGGACCCCTCCGACCTCTCGCGCATCAATCTGATGGACGACGAGGAAGCGATCTCGAAGAAGATCCGCAAGGCGAAGACCGATCCGGACGGCTTGCCGAGCGAGATCGATGGGCTGCAGGGCCGTCCCGAGGCGGATAATCTGGTGGCGATCTATGCAGCGCTCGCCGACAAGTCGAAGGCCGAAGTGCTTGCCGAATTCGGCGGGCAGCAGTTCTCCGTCTTCAAGCCCGCGCTGGTCGATCTGGCGATCCATGTGCTTGCGCCGATCACCGGCGAGATGCGCCGGTTGATGGACGACACCAGCCATATCGACGCCATCCTGCGCAGGGGCGGAGAGCGCGCAAGGGAACGCGCCGAAGTGACGATGAAGCAGGTGCGCGACGTCATCGGCTTCCTCTACTGAGAGGCGCATCTCCTCTTCTCTCCGCTGGGGCAAGAGGAGCAAAAACTGAGCTTGCAATTTTTTCGCTTCGGGTGTCAGAGTCCGCTCCATGGTATCGAAGCGACTCTCACGGCTCGAAGGTCATCGCCGCAAATTCATGGCGGTGATCGACGGTACACCCGAATGCCAGCGCGCCGTTCATTATGCCGGCCGGCGCGCGAAGAATTCCAATGGCGGCCTCGTGCTGCTCTACGTGATCCCGGACGGCGATTTCCAGCAATGGCTCGGCGTCGAGGAGATCATGCGGGCCGAGGCGCGCGAGGAGGCTGAGGCGGTGGTCGCCAAGATCGCCCAGATCGTGCGCGAAACGATCGGCATCGAGCCCGAGATCGTCATCCGCGAGGGCAGCGCCGCCGAGCAGATCAACGCCATGATCGAAGAAGACCGCGATGTGGCGATCCTCGTTCTTGCCGCCGGCTCGGCGAAGGAAGGCCCAGGGCCGCTGGTTTCATCGGTCGCCGGCCGTGCCGCCGCCTTTCCGATCCCGGTCACCGTGTTGCCGGATACGTTGACCAACGAGGAAATCGACGCGCTCTGCTGAGAATCTTGAGTACAAGTCTCTTGATTAGAGCCCGCATTGGGCTTATTTTCTTTTGAAGAGTTCTAAAGTCGGCTGAGGTCACGGGCCTGCCGCATGGAGATCCAGATGTTCATTCAGACCGAAGCCACACCCAATCCCGCCACGCAGAAATTCCTGCCGGGCAAGGTGGTGATGGAAAACGGCACGGCCGAATTCCGCAGCGCTGAAGAGGCGCAGGCCTCGCCGCTTGCGGCTCGCCTGTTCGACATTCCCGGCGTGACCGGCGTCTATTTCGGCTACGACTTCATTTCCGTCTCCAAGGACAATGCCGAATGGCAGCATCTTAAGCCGGCTATCCTTGGCTCGATCATGGAGCATTTCATGTCCGGCAAGCCCGTCATGGGCGATGCCTCCATCCTCTCCGAAGATGCCGATGCCGACGAAGAGTTCTTCGACGAGAGCGATGAATCGATCGTGCTGACCATTAAGGAGCTTCTCGAGACCCGCGTGCGTCCGGCCGTTGCCCAGGACGGCGGCGACATCACCTTCCGCGGTTTCAAGGACGGCAAAGTCTATCTGAACATGAAGGGTTCCTGCTCCGGCTGCCCGTCCTCGACGGCAACGCTGAAGCACGGCGTCCAGAACCTGCTGCGCCATTTCGTCCCGGAAGTTCAGGAAGTGATCGCCGCTTAAGAAGCCGGAGTTTTCTCTGGCCGTTCATGTCAAGTTCGGCCGGAGGGATTTATGAATAGGCGACAATAGTTTATTCGGAAATTGATGGCATGATCGTTCTGGCGCTCGACACGGCAGGTGTGGATTGCGCTGCCGCCGTCTATGACAGCGGCAGGAATACGATGCTGGGGGAGGCATCGGACATGATCGGCAAGGGGCATGCTGAACATCTGATTGGTTTCGTCGACCGCGCGCTGGATCAGGCCGGAGTGACGCTTTCTCATATCGACCGCCTGGCCGTCACCATAGGTCCCGGCTCCTTTACCGGCATCCGCGTCGGCGTCGCCGCAGCCCGCGGTTTTGCGCTCTCCCTCAACGTGCCTGCCGTCGGCGTCACCACGCTCGAAGTCATGGCCGCTGCCCGGCGCGAGAAGACACCCGGCCGCGCGGTGCTCGCGGCCATGGACGCCAAACGGGATGAAATCTACCTTCAGCCCTTCGCTGCCGACGGCTCCCCGCTCGATGAACCACGGGCGTTGAGCGTCGCGCAAGCCCAGGCTCTTGCGGCCGGTTTCGACGGCGAGATCACCGGATCGGCGACGCCGCTCCTGAAGGCCGGCACTGACGGCGATCACGCCAATAGATTCCCGATCTCCATCGTGGCGCGCCTCGGTGCTGCCGCCTCCCCCGATGCCGGAAAGCCGAAGCCCCTTTATCTGCGCGGACCCGATGCCAAACCGCAGGCCGGGTATGCGATTGCGCGACGAGTATGACGATGCTGGAAGCCTATCTGACGCTGAAGCCCGAATTCGAAATCATCGCCATGGAGCCCGAGGATTGCCGCGATGTCGCCGTCCTGCATGGCGAACGCTTCGCCCGCCCCTGGGGCGACGGCGAGTTCCATAGCCTGCTTTCCCAGGAAACAGTGTTCGGCTTCGTCGCGCGCCAGACCAACGCCATCTTGAGAAAGCCGCTTCCGGGCTTCATTCTCGCACGCGAAGTCGCCGGCGAGGCGGAAATCCTGACGATCGCCGTGCAGGCCAAGGCCGCCCGCTCCGGGCTCGGCTGGCGGCTGATGCAGGCGGCGATGCGGGAAGCACGCGCACGCGGCGGCGAGACCATGTTTCTCGAGGTCGACAACGGCAATACGGCAGCTCTTGGCCTCTATCGCAAGCTCGGCTTCGAAAAGGTCGGCGAGCGTCAGGGCTACTACAAGCAGGAGAACGGCGCCCTCTCCACGGCGCTTGTCATGAAGCGCGTTCTTCGGTAGTTGCCTGACAGAGAGATGACATGCTGGTCGGCACGAACGCCGTCCTGTCTTGTCGCAAGACGAATATCTTTTTGAAGGCGGGCCATGCCTGAAGTAGCCAAGACCCTTGAGGAGCTTTGCACCGAACGCGGCATGCGCATGACCGAGCAGCGCCGCGTGATCGCGCGGATACTGGAAGACTCACAAGATCATCCCGACGTCGAAGAACTTTACCGCCGCTCGGTGAAGGTCGATGCGAAGATTTCGATCTCCACTGTCTATCGCACCGTCAAGCTGTTCGAGGATGCCGGCATCATCGCCCGCCATGACTTCCGCGACGGGCGCTCGCGCTATGAAACGGTGCCGGAAGAACATCACGACCACCTGATCGACCTGAAGAACGGTACGGTGATCGAATTCCGTTCGCCCGAGATCGAGGCGCTGCAGGAGCGCATTGCCCGCGAACACGGCTTCCGGCTGGTCGACCACCGCCTGGAACTCTACGGCATTCCGTTGAAAAACGAAGACCGCTGAAGCAATGGCAGCCTGGGAGAGTGGCATTTGATCGCCTGGCTGCGCATCGCCCTCGCCGCGGTCGTCATCTTCGTCGTCAGCATCGCGCTCATCCCGCTGCAGCTGCTGGCCCTGCGTTTCGACTGGCGGCTGCGCCGTTGGCTTCCGCGCATCTGGCACCGCATCGTCTGTTATTGCCTTGGTATCCGCATCCGCGTGAGCGGCAGGCTGGAGAACCGCCGGCCGCTGATGCTCTGCTCCAATCATTCGTCCTGGATGGATATCATGGTGATGTCGGCCGTCGCCGACGTCGCCTTCATCGCCAAGATCGAAGTGGCCGACTGGCCGATCTTCGGCACCCTCGCCAAGCTGCAGAAAAGCGTCTTCGTCGTGCGCGAGGAAAGGCGCAAGACCGGACACCAGGCGAACGAGATCGCCGGGCGCATGGCCGACGGCGAGATCGTCGTGCTCTTTCCCGAGGGCACGACGTCCGATGGAAACCGGCTGCTGGACGTCAAATCCTCGCTGTTCGGCGCCGCCGCGATGGCCGTGCCTTATTCTCCGACCGGAACGGTCGTGGTGCAGCCGGTGGCGATTGCCTATACCAGGGTGCACGGCATCGCCATGGGGCGCTATCACAGGCCGCTCGCTGCCTGGCCGGGCGATATCGAGCTCCTGCCGCATCTCATCGACATCGTGCGGTGCGGCGCCATCGATGCCGAGGTTTCCTTCGGTGAGGCGGTGGAATACCGCGCCGACACCAACCGCAAGGAGGTGAGCGCGACGATCGCCCTGCGCATCCGCAACCTCCTGAACAGCTGCCTGCGCGGGCGGGAAATTTCCTGAAACAAGATTTCGATTTTCTCAGGCCGCAAAAACCACTAAATAGCCGGGCATGACACAGGACAGCGCCCTTCTTCAGGCCCCGGAGCAGACGCTCCGCGATGGCTCCAACAGCCGCAAGGTCTTCATCAAGACCTATGGCTGCCAGATGAACGTCTACGATTCCACGCGCATGAGCGATGCCCTCGCCCGCGACGGTTACGAGCCGACGGAAGATATGGAAGAGGCCGACCTCGTTCTCCTCAACACCTGCCATATAAGAGAGAAGGCCGCCGAGAAGGTCTATTCGGCGCTCGGGCGGCTGCGCGAGATGAAAAAGAAGAAGGCGGCGGATGGCCGGGAGATGATGATCGGCGTTGCCGGCTGCGTCGCCCAGGCCGAAGGCGAGGAGATCCTGCGCCGCGCGCCCGCCGTCGACGTCGTCATCGGCCCGCAGACCTATCATCGCCTTCCGGAAGCACTGCGCCAGGCCAAAGAGGGCCGTCGGGTGGTCGATACGGAATATGCGATCGAGGACAAGTTCGAGCATCTGCCGATCGCCGAAAGCCGGAAGATCCGCGCCCGCGGCGTTACTGCCTTCCTGACCGTGCAGGAAGGCTGCGACAAGTTCTGCACCTTCTGCGTCGTGCCCTACACGCGCGGCTCGGAAGTGTCGCGGCCGGTTTCCCAGATCGTCGAGGAAGCCGAAAAGCTGGTCGAGGGCGGCGTGCGCGAGATCACCCTGCTCGGGCAGAACGTTAATGCCTGGCACGGCGCCGGGCCGCGCGGTGAAGCCTGGAGCCTCGGCGACCTGCTCTACCGCCTTGCCGAGATCCCCGGCCTTGCGCGGCTGCGTTATACCACAAGCCATCCGCGCGACATGGACGACCGGCTGATCGAGGCCCATCGCGACTTGAGGGCGCTGATGCCCTACCTGCACCTGCCGGTGCAGTCGGGCTCGGACCGTATCCTGAAGGCAATGAACCGGCGCCATACGGCAGCCGAATATCTGTCGCTGATCGAGCGCATCCGCACGGTGCGGCCCGACATCGCGCTGTCGGGCGATTTCATTACCGGCTTTCCGGGGGAGACAGACGCGGATTTTGAGGATACACTGAGACTTGTGGAGGAGGTGCGCTATGCGCAGGCCTTCTCGTTCAAATACTCGACTCGGCCGGGCACACCCGGTGCGGAACTGAAGGATCAGGTGCCGGAAGAAACCAAGGCAGAACGGCTGGAACGCCTGCAAGCGCTTCTCCTGAAGCAGCAGCAGGAATTTGCCGAATCCTGCATCGGCAAGGAGATCGATCTGCTGCTCGAAAAGCCCGGCCGCATGGCCGGCCAGCTGATCGGACGTTCTCCCTGGCTTCAGTCTGTGAATGTTGATGCAAAAGCATCGCAAATCGGTGACATTATTAAAGTGCGAATCACCGGAACCGGAACCAACAGCCTGTTTGCCGAACGCGCAGAGGCTGCGGTCTAACCCAAGGAGCCCGACCGCTTGAACGGACAAGAATTGGTTTCTTCTTCACCGCGCCACCCCCGCACGCCGAGCGACACCAATCACTTCGTCCTGACGTTCGAGAACAATCGGTTCGCCAGCGAGCTCTTCGGCCAGTTCGACCAGAATCTCAAGCTGCTGGAAGAGCGGCTCAACATCGATGCGCGGGCGCGCGGCAATTCCGTCGTCATCACGGGCGACGTCGTGGCCACCAACCAGGCGCGGCGAACGCTCGATTATCTCTATGAAAAGCTTCAGAAGGGCGGCAGCGTGGAACGATCCGACGTCGAAGGCGCAATCCGCATGGCGGTCGCCGCCGACGATCAGCTCAGCCTTCCCACAATGGAGCGCAAGGCCAAGCTGACCATGGCGCAGATTTCCACCCGCAAGAAGACGATCATCGCGCGCACGCCGACGCAGGACGCCTATATCAGGGCGCTGGAGCGCGCCGAGCTCGTCTTCGGCGTCGGTCCTGCCGGCACCGGCAAGACCTATCTCGCCGTCGCGCACGCCGCCCAGCTTCTGGAGCGCGGCGCGGTCGAAAAGATCATCCTGTCGCGTCCGGCGGTCGAAGCCGGTGAGCGCCTCGGCTTTCTGCCGGGCGACATGAAGGAAAAGGTCGATCCCTATCTCCGCCCACTCTATGACGCGCTTTACGACATGATCCCCGCCGACAAGGTCGACCGGGCAATTACCGCCGGCGTCATCGAAATCGCGCCGCTCGCCTTCATGCGCGGCCGCACACTCGCCAATGCCGCGATCATCCTCGACGAAGCGCAGAACACCACGTCGATGCAGATGAAGATGTTCCTGACGCGTCTCGGCGAAAACGCGCGCATGATCGTGACCGGCGACCCGAGCCAGATCGACTTGCCGCGCGGCGTCAAATCCGGCCTCGTCGAGGCCCTGCAGCTTCTGAACGGCGTCGAGGGCATCTCGATCGTGCGCTTCAAGGATACCGACGTCGTGCGTCATCCGCTGGTCGGGCGCATCGTCAGGGCCTATGATTCCACCTATGCCGTCGAAGCCGAAGACGTCAGCCGGCAGGACTAATGGCCGAACTCGACATCCAGATCAGCGTCGAGGACATCGGCTGGCCCGGGGAGGAAACGCTGCTGTCGTTTTGCGACCGCGTTCTCGGGGCGGCCGCGGTCTATCTGCGTGACAGCGAGAAACAGCCCTTTCCGCAGATGCCGCCCGAGGTTTCTCTGGTGTTTACCGACGATGCCTCGATCCAGGACATCAATGCGGAATGGCGCGGCAAGGACAAGGCGACCAATGTGCTGTCCTTCCCGGCCTTTCCGGTTCAGCCCGGCAAGATGCCGGGTCCGATGCTTGGCGACATCATCATCGCCCGCGAGACCGTGGAGCGGGAAGCCGAGGAGCTCGAAAAGAGCTTCGACGACCACCTGACGCATCTTCTGGTCCATGGTTTCTTGCATCTTCTCGGCTACGACCATATGAATAGTGCCGAAGCCGAAATTATGGAGGGGTTGGAGACTCGCATTTTAGCGCAGCTCGGCCTATCTGATCCTTACGAGGGTCAAGACCTTAAAATGGAACCATGAGCGACTTTACGACGAAGCCGGCGGCAGACGCCAAGGACTCCGAGCCATCCTCTTCCTCAGACGAGGCGGGCAGTAGTAGTCGGCCATCCGGCCGACCCCAATCCTTCTGGTCGCGCGCCGCGCGCATCCTTCGCCCACAACAAGGTTCGCGGCTGCGCGAGGACCTCGCCGACGCGCTGATGACCGATGCGGCCGGCGACGACGCCTTTTCGCCCGACGAGCGGGCGATGCTGCACAACATCTTGCGCTTTCGCGAGGTGCGTGTCGCAGACGTGATGGTGCCGCGCGCCGATATCGAGGCGGTCGACCAGAACATCACCATCGGCGAGTTGATGATCCTCTTCGAGGAATCCGGCCGTTCGCGCATGCCCGTCTATGCCGACACGCTCGACGATCCGCGCGGCATGGTGCATATCCGCGACCTGCTTTCCTATGTCGCCAAACAGGCGCGCAACAAGCGCCGTAACCCGGCAAAGCCGGCCGCCGCAACGCCGGCCATCGAGGTCGCGCCCGAGAACATCCAGAAGCCGCCGCGCTCGGCCAAGCCGAATTTCGATCTCGCCCGCGTCGATCTGCAGAAAACGCTGGCCGAAGCCGGCATCATCCGCAAGATCCTGTTCGTGCCGCCGTCGATGCTGGCGTCCGACCTGCTTCGTCGCATGCAGGTGAACCGCACCCAGATGGCGCTTGTTATCGACGAATATGGCGGCACCGACGGTCTCGCCTCGCATGAGGACATCGTCGAAATGGTGGTCGGCGACATCGACGATGAGCATGACGACGAAGAGGTGATGTTCAAGCGCGTCGCCGAAGACGTCTTCCTCGCCGATGCCCGCGTCGAACTGGAAGAGATCGCAGAAGCGATCGGGCCGGATTTCGATATCAGCGAGCAGGTCGACGAGGTCGATACGCTGGGCGGCCTGATCTTCTCCGCCCTCGGCCGCATCCCGGTGCGCGGCGAGGTCGTCCAGGCGCTGCCGAACTTCGAGTTCCACATCCTCGATGCCGATCCGCGCCGCATCAAGCGGCTGCGCATCACCCGCAAGCGTCACGCCATCCGCCGCCGCGCCAAGGCGGACGGCGACATCGGCCCCGGTTCCGAGGTCGGCGACGACAGGCCGGCCGAATCGACTGCCAACTGACAGGACAAAGAGCCGCTTTTTTGAAAGACTGCGGATGGGTTGATTCGCGGCTTGATGGGAGTGCGCATGGAGCGGCTTGCGGACAGGGTTATCCTCGTCTGGGGGTTCAAACGGTCGTTGCTGGCCGTCTTCGCCGGGGCATTCGCCGTGCTGGCGCTGCCGCCCTTCGGCTTCTTCGCGGCGATGTTCTTGTCCTTCACGCTGCTCGTCTGGCTGATCGACGGGGCAGCGGCTTCGCCTGAAAGTAGTCTGATCGGCCGGCTGTGGCCGGCGTTTACCGTCGGCTGGCTGTTCGGCTTCGGTTATTTCGTCGCCGGTCTCTGGTGGCTCGGCCACGCGCTGCTCGTCGATTCGGACGAATTCGCCTGGGCGCTGCCGCTCGCCATCCTCGGCCTGCCGGCCTGTCTTGCGATCTTTTACGGCCTGGCGACCGCGCTTGCCCGCATCTTCTGGTCGGACGGCTTGGGGCGGATCGCCGCGCTTGCGGCAGCCTTCGGGCTCTTTGAATGGCTTCGCAGCACGATCCTCACCGGCTTCCCCTGGAACGCCGTCGGCTACGGCATGATGCCCGTTCCGCTGATGATGCAGTCGGCGCATGTGATCGGCGCGATGGGAGTGACGGCCCTTGCCGTCTTCGTCTTTTCCGCCCCTGCCCTTGCGGGAACACGGCAAGGCGTGCTGCCGGGCATCGCGCTTGCCGTCGCGCTGTTTGGCGCCCATCTCGGTTACGGCGCCTATGCCCTCTATCTCGCGCCGCGGCCGCAACCCCTGCCCGAGGACAAGCGGCCGGTGGTGCGGCTGGTGCAGCCAGCCATCGACCAGTCGGCGAAGATGGACAACGACGCCGACCGCAATGCGATTTTCGAAACGCATCTGAAGCTTTCGGCCGAAGCGCCTCAGAATGGCGGGCGCAAGCCTGATATCATCGTCTGGCCGGAAACCTCGATCCCGTTCATCCTGACTGACAACCAGGATGCGCTGACGCGGATCGCCGACACGCTCGACGACAACCAGATCCTGATCGCCGGCGCCGTGCGCGCCGAGGAGATGGGGCCCGGCACGCCGGTGCGCTATTACAATTCCATCTACGTGATCGACGGCCGCGGCCAGATCATCGCCGCCTCCGACAAGGTGCATCTCGTGCCTTTCGGCGAATATCTGCCCTTCGAGGACGTGCTCACCGAACTCGGCATCCAGAACGTTGTCGAGATTCCGGGCGGATTTTCGGCCGCCGCCACCCGCCATCTGCTGGCGCTGCCCGGCGGCCTCAACCTCTATCCGCTGATCTGCTACGAGATCATTTTTCCCGGCGAAATGACCGGCGACATCAAAGACGCGAACGCGCTCCTCAATATCACCAACGATGCCTGGTTCGGCATCACGCCCGGCCCCTATCAGCATTTCCAGCAGGCGCGGGTGCGGGCGATCGAGACCGGCCTGCCGCTGATTCGCGACGCCAACAACGGCATTTCGGCCTTGGTGAACGCGCATGGAGAAATTGTTGCGGGCCTCGATCTTGGTGAGACCGGCTTTATTGATGCAACTGTTGATGGGCTCGGCAATGGGTTCGGGACAACATTCCCCCGTCAAACATACTTCTGGTTGATTGAGGCGCTGTTGATTTTGATTGCACTAATTTCACGCGCAGGTTTTATTTCAGGGTTGAATTGACCAAAAACCCCTAAAATTGCATAGTAGTGTCAATCGGCGTTCTTAACGTATGTTAATCGGTGGGTTCCCACCGCTTACAACGTGGCGTTTTGGGATGGATCAGGGGCATGCCGGTTAGAAACAGGTTGAAATTCGTAGCTAGGGCACGACCATGATTGAAAACAAGAAGAAGCCGAATCCGATCGACATTCATGTCGGCAGCCGCATTCGCCTTCGCCGCACGATGCTGGGCATGAGCCAGGAAAAGCTTGGCGAGAGCCTGGGCATCACCTTCCAGCAGATTCAGAAATACGAAAAAGGCACCAACCGCGTCGGCGCAAGCCGCTTGCAGAACATTTCGAGCATTCTCAATGTTCCGGTGTCCTTCTTCTTCGAGGATGCGCCGGGCGAACATTCCGGCGCCATCGGCGGCATGGCGGAAGCCTCCAGCTCGAATTACGTCGTCGATTTCCTCTCCTCCTCGGAAGGCCTGCAGCTCAATCGCGCCTTCGTCAAGATTTCCGACCCCAAGGTCCGTCGCAAGGTCGTGGAGCTGGTAAAGGCGCTTGCCGCCGAAGCCGACTCCGACTGAGCCATCTTCATTGCGGAAATTCGAAAAGCGGTCGAAAGGCCGCTTTTTTGCTGTTTTGGGGCAAAATTTGTCACTTTGCCGCAGATATAAAGATATATTTATGTCGTTGTACGCTTGTCATCAGCCCCTGAACTGAGTACCTACTAGCTAGCTTTTGTTCTTTGAGGGGAATCCCGGAATGCGCGCGAATTATCTCTTTACCAGCGAATCTGTTGCCGAAGGTCATCCGGACAAGGTGTGTGACCGCATCTCCGACGAGATCGTCGACCTGGTCTACCGCGAAGCGGCCAAAACGGGCGTCAATCCCTGGGGCGTGCGCATTGCCTGCGAAACGCTGGCAACGACCAACCGCGTCGTCATCGCCGGCGAAGTCCGCCTGCCGCCGAGCCTGATGAAGAAGGATAAGGACGGCAAGGACGTCATCAATCCGTCAAAGTTCAAGGCCGCCGCCCGCCGCGCCATCAAGGATATCGGCTACGAGCAGGACGGTTTCCACTGGAAGAAGGCGAAGATCGACGTGCTCCTGCACTCGCAGTCGGCCGACATCGCCCAGGGCGTCGACAGCGCCGCCGACCAGCAGGGTGACGAGGGCGCCGGCGACCAGGGCATCATGTTCGGCTACGCCTGCAAGGAAACGCCGGACCTGATGCCGGCCCCGATCTATTACTCCCACAAGATCCTGCAGCTGCTCGCGGTCGCCCGCAAGAAGGGCGACGGCGAAGTCGCCAAGCTCGGCCCCGACGCCAAGAGCCAGGTGACCGTACGCTACGTCGACGGCAAGCCGTCGGAAGTGACGTCGATCGTGCTTTCGACCCAGCATCTCGACGACAGCTGGGATTCCAAGAAGGTCCGCGCCGTCGTCGAGCCCTATATCCGCGAAGCGCTCGGCGAACTGAAGATTGCTGAAGACTGCAAGTGGTACATCAATCCGACCGGCAAGTTCGTCATCGGCGGACCGGACGGCGACGCCGGCCTCACCGGCCGCAAGATCATCGTCGACACTTACGGCGGTGCCGCTCCGCATGGCGGCGGCGCATTCTCCGGCAAGGACACGACCAAGGTCGACCGTTCAGCCGCCTATGCCGCTCGCTACCTCGCCAAGAACGTCGTCGCCGCCAGCCTCGCCGACCGCTGCACGATCCAGCTCTCCTACGCGATCGGCGTCGCTCAGCCGCTGTCGATCTATGTCGATCTGCACGGCACCGGCAAGGGTGTTTCGGAAGACCAGATCGAAGCTGCGATCCGCGAGAATATGGACCTGTCGCCGTCGGGCATCCGCCGCCACCTCGACCTCAACAAGCCGATCTACGCCAAGACCTCGGCTTACGGCCATTTCGGCCGCAAGGCCGGCCGTGACGGCTCGTTCTCCTGGGAGCGCACCGACCTGGTGAAGGCCCTCAAGGAAGCGGTCAAGACCAAGGCTGCTGCATGACGGATATGGAACGCCGGGGCCGGGCGACCGAAGCCTTCTTCGGTCGCCGCAAGGGAAAGGCCCTGCGCGAACAGCAGGCCGAAACATTGCACAGCCTGCTGCCGGCATTCCTCATCGATCTCTCGGCGGCTCCCCCGGAGCCGCCGACTTCGCTTTTTCCGGTTCCGGTCGAGACATTGCGGCTGGAAATCGGTTTCGGCGGCGGCGAACATCTGATGCACCGCGCACTCGAGGCGCCGTCCACCGGTTTCATCGGTGTCGAGCCCTTCGTTAATTCCATGCAGAAGCTGCTCGCGCGCGCCGGCCAGACCGGCACGCAGAACATCCGCGTCTATAATGACGACGCGACGCAGCTGCTCGACTGGCTGCCGGACGCCTCGCTCGACCAGATCGACCTGCTCTATCCCGACCCATGGCCGAAGCGGAAGCACTGGAAACGGCGCTTCGTCTCGAAAACCAATCTCGACCGCTTTCACCGCGTGCTGAAGCCCGGCGGCCTGTTCTGCTTCGCCTCCGATATCGATACCTATGTGAATTGGACGCTGCTCAAATGCCGCGACCACGGCGGCTTCGACTGGATCGCCGAAAATGCGGCGGACTGGCTGACGCCCTACGAGGGCTGGCCAAGCACCCGCTACGAGGCCAAGGCGCGGCGCGAGGGCCGGTCTTCGGCCTATCTGACGTTCCGGAAAGTCTGAGAGTCGGCGGCGGCTAAAGGGCAGTTACAGGCACAGCACCAACGGCGATTGGCCCCTGAGGCAGCGTCGCAAAAATCAGGCACCCTTTGACGGTCAGTGCAGGCTGACCGTCTTCAGTTCGTCCTCGGCAGCCTTGAAGAAGGTGCTGGAGCGGTTGTCCGTCAAGAGGATCGGCGTGCCATCGGCGCCGAAAAGTGCCCAGAGATCGACGTTCGGATCGATATCCGGCGCCTCGGGAAAACACTTGGCGACCTCTTCGGTGCGCATCTTTCTTATGTAGGCGACCTCGCCGCTGCCGATATGGGCAAGCTCGGACTTGGTCAGACGAGACGTGGCTTCTTTCATCAACATTCCTGTTCCTCCGAGAGAAGGGACCAACGGTTTTTGGAAACCGTTGTGCTACTGTGAGACCGAAATGTTAATTTTCTTGACCATGCGCGCGGGTTCCGGACGAATTAGATCGACGGAGAGCAAGCCGTTCTTCAAGCCGGCGCCCAAAACCTGCATGCCGTCCGCCAGGACGAAGGTGCGCTGGAACTGACGGGAGGCGATGCCGCGATAGAGATAGTCCCGCTCGCCCTGCTCCGCCTGGCGGCCGCGGATCACAAGCTGATTCTCCTCGGTGGAAATGTCGAGTTCTTCCTCGCTGAAACCGGCAACGGCAAGGGTGATGCGCAAGCGCTCGGGCGCGCCGCTATCGGCGGCGATGCGTTCGATATTGTAGGGCGGATAACCGTCGCTCGCCTTGGAAATGCGCTCCAGCGTCTTTTCCATGGCATCGAAGCCCAGAAGCAGCGGACTGGCGAAAGGGGTAATGCGGCTCATCTGTTTCAAGTCCTTGACGCAAGCGACCATCCCGGACCTCATACGCAGCATCCGGATGGCGCTAATATGGGGACAGGATCCCGGCCCTGCAAGGCGCAGGCGAGATGTCGGCGTCGCCTCCTCGAATTGGCTGGCGCGGCAGCTTCCTCCTTGCTTGACAAAGAGCCTGCAGCCTCGCATCAAAACGTGCCCGCGCGGATGTGCTGATTTGTGACGGGAGATGAAGAAAATGATGCATGCGCAAACAGAGCGCCGCGAAGATGGGACGATCGGAATGGCAAGCGTGAGAAAAATTATCATCGACACGGATCCCGGCCAGGACGATGCAGCCGCCATCATGCTTGCCTTCGGCAGCCCCGACGAGCTGGAGGTGCTTGGCATCACCACGGTCGCCGGCAACGTGCCGCTTCCGCTCACGAGCCGCAATGCGCGCATCGTCTGCGAACTCTGCGGCCGGCCGGAGACGAAGGTCTTCGCAGGCGCCGACAGGCCGATCGCCCGCAAGCTGGTGACGGCGGAACATGTGCACGGCAAGACCGGTCTCGACGGCCCCGAACTCGACGAGCCGACGATGGCGCTGCAGCCCGGCCACTCCGTCGATTTCATCATCGAGACGCTGCGCCGCGAGCCTGAAGGCACGGTGACGCTCTGCACGCTCGGGCCGTTTACCAACATCGGCATGGCCTTCCAGAAGGCGCCCGACATCATCCCGCGCATCCGCGAGCTGGTGATGATGGGCGGCGGCTTCTTCGAAGGCGGCAACATCACGCCGGCCGCCGAATTCAACATCTATGTCGATCCAGAGGCGGCTGACATCGTCTTCCGCTCCGGCGTTCCGATCATAATGATGCCGCTCGACGTGACGCACCAGCTGCTGACCCGCAAGGACCGGGTGAAGCGCATGGCCGAGATCGGCACGGCGCCGGCCGAGGCGATGGTCGAGATGCTGGAATTCTTCGAACGCTTCGATATTGAGAAATATGGTTCCGACGGCGGGCCGCTGCATGATCCCACCGTTATCGCCTACCTCTTGAAGCCGGAGCTTTTCAAGGGCCGGGACTGCAATGTCGAGATCGAGATCCAGTCCGAACTCACCGTCGGCATGACCGTCGTCGACTGGTGGCATGTAACCGAGCGCAAACGCAATGCGAAGGTCATGCGCTATGTCGATGCGGACGGCTTCTTCGATCTTCTGATCGAACGCTTCGCCCGCATCTGACTTTTCGGCTTTCCTTCCCTATCGACGGGAAGGAAAGCAACTCAGGCGTCTTTCTCGTCGAAAACGGAATTGGCTTCGGCTTCAACAGGTTTCGGGCCGCCCTTGGCGACGCCGACCATGGCCGGGCGCAGCACGCGCTCACCGATGGTGAAGCCCGCCTGTACGACCTGGACGACGGTGTTGTTCGGCACCTCGGGGTTCGGCACTTCGAACATCGCTTGATGGAAATTGGGATCGAACTTCTGGCCGACCGGCTCCAATTTGCGCACACCATGGCGCTCAAGCGCCGAGAGCATGGCGCGTTCGGTCATCTCCACACCCTCGATCAGCGTGGTCAGGCCGGCATCGGCCGTGGCCTTGGCCTCCGGAGAGATGGCATCCAGCGCCCGGCGCAGATTGTCGGAAACGGCGAGCATGTCGCGGGCGAAACCGGCGACGGAATAGGACTTGGCGTCCTTGACCTCGCGCTCGGTGCGGCGGCGCAGATTGTCCATCTCGGCGGCAAGACGCAGATAGCGGTCGCGCAGCTCACCGTTTTCGGCTTTCAGAAGCTCGAGCGGGTCTGGTTGGGCGGTCTCTTCCTGCACGGTATCGTTCTCGACGTAGGCGGCAGCGTCGGCTGCGGCATCGGCCGCAGTTGCGTCAGGTCCGTTTTTCGTCGTTTCATCGGTCATGACGGTCTCCGGTTGGTGTCTTCAGATGCGCCCGATATCGAGGTTTGACCGGAAAAAATCAAGTCTGCGTGACGAAGAAGCGAAAATTCCGCGCCTTCTTCCGAAACGCCTTCAAAGCGGATTGCGCGAAAGGCGGGAGACGAGCTGGGCGGTATAATCCACCATCGGCACGATCCGGGAATAATTGAGCCGCGTCGGGCCGATGACGCCGACGGCGCCGACGATCCGATCATCCTCGTCGCGATAGGGGGCGACGATGAGCGACGAGCCGGACAGCGAGAAGAGCTTGTTTTCCGAGCCGATGAAGATGCGCACGCCCGAACCGCTTTCGGCCAGATTGAGAAGCTCGATCAGGCTGTCCTTCTTTTCGAGATCGTCGAACAGCATGCGCAGCCGGTCGATATCCTCGGCGCCGGCAAGGCCTTCGAGCAGATTGGCGCGGCCGCGGATGATGAGCTGTGCGGGCTTCCCCTCATCAGGGCTGCCGGACCAGACGGCGATGCCACGCTCGACGAGATCGCGCGACAGGGCATCGAGCTCGTGACGGACATCATCCTTCAGGCGGCTCAATTGCTTGCGCAGCTCCGGCAGGGTCTGACCGGACATATGGGCGTTGAGGAAATTCGCCGCTTCCGTCAGTTGCGAGGACGTGATGCCCGCCGGCAGCTCGATGATGCGGTTTTCCACCTGGTCGTGATCGCCGACGAGCACGGCGAGCGCCTTGGTCGGCTCGAGCCGAATGAACTCGACATGTTTCAGCACCGGATCGCTTTTCGAGGTGATGACAAGGCCGGCGCCGCGCGAAATGCCTGATAGCATGCGGCTTGCCTCGTTCATCATCGATTCCAGCGGATTACCGCTGGCTTCGGCCCGCACCTGGCGGTCGATATTGGCGCGGTCCTCGGCGGAGAGATCGCCGACCTGCATGAAGGCGTCGACGAAGAAGCGCAGTCCGATCTGCGTCGGCAGCCGGCCGGCGCTGACATGCGGCGAATAAATCAGCCCCAGCTCTTCGAGATCGCTCATGACGTTGCGCACCGAGGCCGGCGAGAGCGACATCGGCAGAAGGCGCGACAGATTGCGCGAGCCGAGCGGCTCGCCACTTTCCAGATAGCCTTCGACGATGCGGCGGAAAATTTCCCTGGAGCGCTCGTCCAGTGCAGCAACGGCATCCGAAACCGACGTCGACCTGATGCCCATGAACCTCTCGAACCCACGCTGATGATGCTTTCGAAAATATAGTCAAACTCGCACCCGTGGCAAAAGGGAATTTGCAAATGGGCGCGGCCAATCGTAGAAGCGGTCAGCAACTCCAGGAGATAAGAATGCGGCCTTCAGGCAGAAAAACCGACCAGATGCGCAAGGTCTCGTTCGAGCGCAACTTTTCCAAGCATGCGGAAGGCTCCTGCCTGGTGAAATTCGGCGATACGCACGTGCTCTGCACGGCAAGCCTCGAAGACAAGACGCCGCCGTGGCTGCGCAACACCGGCAAGGGCTGGGTCACGGCCGAATACGGCATGCTGCCGCGGGCGACCGGCGAGCGGATGAAGCGCGAGGCAGCGGCCGGCAAGCAGGGCGGGCGCACCCAGGAAATCCAGCGGCTGATCGGCCGCTCGCTACGCGCCGTCGTCGATCTGCAGGCGCTCGGCGAAAGACAGATCACGCTCGACTGCGACGTCATCCAGGCCGACGGCGGCACGCGGACGGCCTCGATCACCGGCGGCTGGATCGCGCTTTACGACTGCCTGAAATGGATGGAAAGCCGCAACATGATCAAGGTCGACCGGGTCCTGAAGGATCATGTCGCCGCTATCTCCTGCGGCGTCTTCGCCAGCCAGGCGGTGATCGATCTCGATTACCTCGAAGATTCCTCGGCGGAGACCGATGCGAATTTCGTGATGACGGGCGCCGGCGGGATCGTCGAGATCCAGGGCACGGCCGAGGGCGCGCCCTTCAGCGAAGAGGAATTCACCTCGCTGATGCATCTTGCCAAGAACGGCATCGGCGAACTCGTCGCCCTGCAGAAACAGGCCATTGCGGGATGAACCCCATGCTGGAAGGCATGCTGGAAACGGCGCTCTACGCGCGCGATCTCGATCAGGCCGAGGCGTTCTACGAGAACGTTCTCGGACTTGAAAAGATCACCCGCGCCGCCAATCGGCATGTCTTCTTCCGCTGCGGACCGGGCGTTCTCCTGATCTTCAATCCCGAAGAAACGGTAAAGCCGCCGGCGCCCGATGCGCTGCAGGTGCCGCCGCACGGCACATCAGGCCAGGGCCATGCCTGCTTCAGGGTGGCCGGCCGCAATATCGATGCTATGGCCGAACGGTTGAGAGCCGCCGGTGTGGCGATCGAATCCGAGGTGCATTGGCCGAACGGCGGCCGCTCGATCTATTTCCGCGATCCAGCCGGCAACAGCCTGGAATGCGCGGAGGCCAAAATCTGGGGCATCGAACAGGATATCTGAATGCGCAAGCTCGAAACGAAAACCATCGTCGTCGCCAGCCACAATGCCGGCAAGATCCGCGAGATCCAGGAATTGATCGGTCCGCTCGGCTTCACCGCCAAATCGGCAGCGGAGCTGAATTTCGTCGAGCCCGACGAAACCGGCACGAGCTTCGAAGAGAATGCGACGATCAAGGCGGTCGCCTCGGCCAATGCTGCCGGCATGCCGGCGCTTTCGGACGATTCCGGGCTGGTGGTCGACGCGCTTGGCGGCGATCCCGGTGTCTACACCGCCAATTGGGCTGAAAAGCCCGACGGCACGCGCGATTTCGACATGGCGATGGCCAAGGTGGAAAAGGCGCTGCAGGATGCCGGCGCGAAGACGCCCGAACAGCGCAAGGCGCGTTTCGTCAGCGTGCTCTGCCTTGCCTGGCCTGACGGCCATACGGAACTGTTCCGCGGCGAGGTGGAAGGCAATGTCGTCTGGCCGCCGCGCGGCGGCCAAGGCTTCGGCTATGATCCGGTCTTCCAGCCGGAGGGTTACGGAGTGACCTTCGGCGAGATGAGCGGCGAGGAAAAACACGGCTGGAATGTCGGCAAGCCGCAGGCGCTGTCGCACCGGGCGCGCGCCTTCAAGCTCTTCGTCGAAACCTGCCTGGAGGCATAAGGTTACCACGTGGACAATTTCGATACGCCAGGCTCCTTGCGCGATGCGGCGCTTTTGCCCGATACCGGCGAGCCCGGCTTCGGCGTCTACGTGCATTGGCCCTTCTGCGCGGCGAAGTGTCCCTACTGCGACTTCAACAGCCATGTGCGCCACCAGCCGGTGGATCAGGAGCGCTTTACATCAGCCTTTCTGAAGGAGACGGCGGCAATCCGGGCGATGAGCGGGCCGAAGACGGTGACGAGCATTTTCCTCGGCGGCGGCACGCCCTCGCTGATGAAGCCGGAAACCGTCGACGCCATTCTCGACGGCATTGCGCGGCACTGGCATGTGCCCGATGGTATCGAGATCACCATGGAGGCGAACCCTTCGAGCGTCGAAGCGGAACGCTTCCGCGGCTACCACGCCGCCGGCGTCAACCGCGTCTCTCTCGGCGTGCAGGCGCTGATCGACCGGGATCTCAGGTTCCTCGGCCGGCTGCATGACGTCGCCGACGCTCTGAAGGCGATCCGGCTGGCGCGCGACATCTTTCCGCGCATGTCCTTCGACCTCATCTATGCCCGGCCGGAGCAGACGGTCGAGGAATGGGAGAAGGAGCTGAAGGAAGCGATCTCCTACGCGGTCGATCATCTTTCGCTCTATCAGCTGACCATCGAGGAAGGCACGCCTTTCTACGGCCTGCACAAGGCGGGCAAGCTGATCGTGCCGGATGGCGAGCAATCGGCGCTGCTCTATGAGGCGACGCAGGAGATTACGGCGCGCGAAGGAATGCCCGCCTATGAGGTCTCCAACCATGCGCGGCCGGGTGCTGAAAGCCGGCACAACCTGACCTACTGGCGTTACGGCGATTATGCCGGCATCGGCCCCGGCGCGCACGGCCGGCTGACGCGCGGGCATGAGAAGATCGCGACCGCCACCGAGCGCAAGCCGGAGGCCTGGCTCGAGATGGTCGAGCGTGACGGCAACGGCATTCTCGACCAGGAACGGCTCGGTTACGACGAGCAGGCCGACGAACTGCTGCTGATGGGGCTGCGGCTGCGGGAGGGGGTCGACCTTGCGCGCTGGCAGCAGCTTTCGGGACGCGAGCTCGATCCGAAACGCGAAGAATTCCTGCTCGAACACAAATTCGTCGAGCGCATCGGCAATTCCCGCCTGCGCTGCACGCCATCCGGCATGCTGATCCTCGACTCGGTCGTCGCCGACCTCGCCTGCTGAAGCTCATGCAACGGGTTTATCCCGGCGCAGCAACATTGCTGCCGCGCCGGAAAGCCTTTCTCAGCCGTGATTGGTGGCGCCGGCCTTGAAGAGGCTGCCGGTCGGCGTCTTCAGGAACATCTCCAGCGGAATGTGTTCCTGGTGCAGGAAACCGGTCGCCGGCAGCAATCCGTCGCGGACCATCTCGATGACGGCGACGACGGAAGCCGAGGTCGTCCAGGCAATGGCCGTGCGGCGCGCGCCGGCGATTTCGATAGGGTAATAGGCGCGCACGAATTCCTTGCGGCGCAGGCTGCCGTTCTCCGTGCCCTCGGCGGCGACATGGACATAGACGACATCGTCTTCAACCGGCGGCTTGGCATTGGTCAGGATCTCGCCGGCAAGCTTGCGCTTGTCGCGCATCAGGAGCTCATGGAAGAAGAAGTTCATCAGCTCCATATGACCGGGATACCGCATGGTCTTGTAATCGAGATTATCGATTTTGCCGAGCATGGTATCGCACATGGTGCCGAGGCCGCCCGAGGTCGTGAAGGCTTCGAGCTTGACGCCGCCGACATAGACGGTCTCGTGCCATTCCATCGGCGAGACGAGCTTGCGCACCCCGCCCTCGATGACCTCGCAATCGTTCAGATATTCGTTCACGACGCCTTCCGGCGACCAGTTAAAGGCATAGCCGAGAAGGCCGGTCGGATGCTGCGGCAGAGCGCCGACGCGCATGCGGATCGACCGGCAGCGATCGAAACCATCGGCGAGGCTTGCGCCGACGATGCCGACGAAACCGGGTGCCAAGCCGCATTGCGGCGCCATCAGCCCGCGGGCCGTCTTCGACAGTTCGATGATGAAATTGGTTGTGGGAACGTCTTCCGTCAGATCGAAATAATGGATGCCGGCAAGATGGGCGGCCCGCGCCAGCTCGATGTTCAGGTGATAAGGCAGGCAGGACAGCACCGCCTCGACGTTCGACAGCAGCTCACCGATCACCTGAGGATCGGAAATATCGCCGGTGCGGCATTTGAAGGGAAGCTCGCCCAAAGGAAGTTGCGCATCGACGCCGATGACCTCGAAGCCGCCCTCATGCAACAGCGTCGCCGCCAGCCGTCCGACCTTGCCCAGGCCGACAACGGCAATCTTTCTGAAACTCATGCATATCCTCCCACGCGCCCGTTTCGGCGCTTCCGTTTTTCTCCGATGCGCGCCGCTCCAAATCGGACATGCACGGGATGGGCGGAGGTATAGAATAAAAAGCTTATAAAGGAAAACGGCCGGAATCGCTCCCGGCCGTCGAATTTCCTCGAAAATCCACCAATTATTCGTTGATCAACCGCTTCAGCAGCTCGATTTCGTGCGAAAGCTTGGTGTCTCCCGATATCAGCTCCTCGATCTTGCGCACGGCATGCAGCACGGTCGTGTGATCGCGTCCGCCGAAACGGCGCCCAATCTCGGGGAAGGAGCGCGGCGTCAGCGTCTTCGACAGATACATGGCGATCTGGCGCGGCTTGACGATGACGCGGGTGCGGCGGTTCGAGACGAGTTCCTGGCGCGAAACATTATAGTGCCTTGCGACGATGCGCTGGATATCCTCGATGCGCACGCGGCGCGGTTCGCCGGAGCCGACGAGATGGGCAAGCAACTCGTCCACGCGCTCGATCGACAGGTTCGGCTCGAAGGAGCGGCGGAAGATCAGCTGGTTGAAGGCGCCCTCCAACTCGCGGCCGCTGGCCGTGACGTTGCGGGCGACGTGCTGCAGCAGATCGGCCGGGATTTCCAGCGACGGATCCTCCTGGCGGGCCGCGGCAAGGCGACGCTTGAGGATTTCGAGGCGCATCTCGTAATCCGGCGCGTCGAGTTCGATCGCCACACCGCCCTGCAGGCGCGAACGGACGCGCGGGTCGAGCGATTCCAGCTCCCAGGGCGCGCGGTCGGCGGCGACAACCACCTGCTTGGCGCTGTCGAGCAGCATGTTCAAGAGATGGCAGAACTCATGCTGGATCATCTTGCCCTGCAGGAACTGCATGTCGTCGATGATCAGCAGGTCGATGTTACGCAGCGAATCCTTCAGCGTCAGCGCATCATTGTCGCGGATCGCGGTCGCAAAACGCCACATGAAATATTCGGCCGTCAGATAGACGACGCGCAGAGCCCGCGGGTTTTGAACCGCCGCATTGGCGATCGCCTGCAGGAGGTGGGTCTTACCGAGACCAACCGTCGAATGGACGAAGAGCGGGTTGAAGCGCACGGCGCCGGAACCGGCTTCCGCGATCGTCTTCGCCGCCGCAAGGGCGACCCGGTTCGAGCTGCCTTCGACGAAGGTCTCGAAGGTGAAGCGGCTGTCGAGCGGCGAGCCGAAGAGCGGCGAGCCCAGGCTTGCGGGCCTTGCCGCGACGACGGCCGAAACCGCCTGCTGGACGGCCTGACCGGCCGGCTGGGCGCTGACCGGGCGGCGCATCTGTGCGGGAGCGGCCGGCTCCGGCTGGACGACCTCGTCGGCAGGCTTCATGCCGCTGCGCGTTGCCGTACGCACCAGGATTTCGACTTTGAGAATTTCCGCATCCTCAGCCTGGAACAGACCGGTGATGAGATCGAGATAACGATTGTTGATCCACGACTTCAGGAAGGTCGTGGGCACCGAGAGGCGAACCACGCTCTTCGATACCGAATGCAGCTTCAGCCTCGCAAACCAGCTGGCATAGACGTCTGGACCGACTTGAGCCTTCAAGCGCGCACTGACACGCTCAAACAATACGCCTTGCTTCATTTCCGCCTTTGCTTCCCCCACTTCCAGGCGAATGGAGCCGAACGCCTGCGGTGCCGCATCCCCATTGTCGAGCCCGCCCGCCGTCATCGTATTCATGTGCATAATGCCGCCTTTCAATTCCACCGGGCGGCTTCCGCTAAAATAGCCGCCCGATCATTCCCCGCCTTGGCGGGCTGGCGGCATCCTCATGAAGCCGCTCACCTGCCGGTTCACTCAAACACGGCGCAGAACACCGTTGCAGGTACCGCGTTCATGCGGCAACCTTCATCGGCCTTCCGTGCCAGGCTGGCGGTCAATCCTCGTTTTCGGCCGACCAACCCGAACGCAATATTCCTTACCCCTATCCCGCAGCCTCGCGTTAAACGTGTGGCTGCCATAGGCACAAAACATCCCCGTTCCGTAACAGCCACGTTACGGCCCAAATCCGTCAAGTGCTTGAAAAAACGGAAGCGCAAGGCTCCGTAACAAATGGCACAAACTTATCGCCCTGCCGACGTGGCAGTTAAGACCGAGCCTCTGCAGGTGATGTCCGCGCCCTTTGTTGGAAGCCATTTAGGCAGGATCAAAAGGCAAGATCAACGATGAATTTTACGCAAAATTAAGAAGCGGCCATTGACTCCGCCCGCCCTTTTCGGGCGTCACACCAGCGTCAAAAAAGAATCGCTTTTGAATCAAGGAGATTCCCCTTTCGGGCTATTTTGACACGCATGGAAAGAAAAAAAATAAAAATCTTCTTGACTCGCCAATGGTCCGGCAAGCTTCGGCCAGAGTCGCGCAGCATGAAAGCATCCTTGCGCAAGCCATTGTTTTTAAACAACTTTTCCTGTCATGGCGCTGACACGAAACGGTCGTGAGATTAACCATGAAAGGGCCGATCGGCGGAATCGAAAAAGCCCGGTAAAATTACCGGGCTAATCATAACGAAGTGGTCGTTAACGGAAGATTACGCGGTCGCGGAGACCGAAAGAGCCTTCACACGAGCGGCCAGGCGCGAGACCTTGCGGGATGCCGTGTTGGAGTGAAGTACGCCCTTGCTGGCGGCGCGGGCAAGCTCCGGCTGAGCGGCCAGGAAAGCCGCCTTCGCCTTGTCGGCGTCACCGGATGCGATAGCCTCTTCGACCTGGCGAACGAAAGTACGAACGCGCGAGCGACGAGCCTTATTGACGTCGGTACGGCGGGCGATCTTGCGGGTCGCTTTTTTCGCCGAAGTTGTATTGGCCATGGATGCCTCTCTCAAGAATTCGAACAAACTCCGCCATTACCGCGGGCCCTGCGGCCACCAAATCCAGCAATGCGGGAGCAATCGCGGAAAACCAGACCGGCTTTCCGAACCGTGGGCGGGCATATAACCCTAAAGCCGGCCCACGTCAACGCGGATTTTCAAGCTTTCCAGCCGTAAGCGCCGAAAAGCATTCAACGGTGCTTGAAGGCAGGTTTGCGCTTCTCGACGAAGGCCGCCATGCCTTCTTTCTGATCATCGGTGGCGAAGAGGCTGTGAAAGAGGCGGCGCTCGAACCGCAGCCCCTCCTCCAGCGTCGTCTCGAAGGCGCGGTTGACCGCCTCCTTGGCCATCATCACCGAGGGCTGCGAAAGCGAGGCGATCTTTTCCGCCGCGGCAAGAGCCTCCTCGAGCAGCCGTTCGGGCGCCACCACACGCGAAACGAGTCCCGATCGTTCGGCCTCGGCCGCATCCATCATCCGGCCGGTCAGCACGAGATCCATCGCCTTCGCCTTGCCGACGGCGCGTGTCAGCCGCTGCGAACCGCCCATGCCGGGAATGACGCCGAGGGTGATTTCCGGTTGGCCGAACTTGGCCGTCTCCGAGGCGATGATGAAATCGCACATCATGGCGAGCTCGCAGCCGCCGCCGAGCGCAAAACCGCTGACGGCGGCGATGACAGGCTTGCGAGCCTTGGCGATATCATCCCAGCCGCTGATGAAATCAATCTTATACATGTCGGCAAACTGGAGCGACTGCATTTCCTTGATGTCGGCGCCGGCGGCAAAGGCGCGCTCGGAGCCGGTGATGACGATGGCGCCGACCGCCTCGTCGGCGTGGAAGGCGGCAT
Organism: Rhizobium sp. R634; assembly: GCF_002211305.1. Taxonomy (GTDB): domain Bacteria; phylum Pseudomonadota; class Alphaproteobacteria; order Rhizobiales; family Rhizobiaceae; genus Rhizobium. The sequence goes on from NZ_LOKW01000007.1 coordinate 111,925, forward strand.
AGGTTTCCTTCAGCTCCTTCAGCACGGTGGAATTCAGCGCGTTCAGCGCCTGTGGGCGGTTCAGCGTGACGAGGCCGACATTGCCTCGGGTTTCGACGATCAGGGTCTCGTAAGCCATGCTGGTCTCCCGGTTCTGTTTTATTTCTGACAGGCGGCGCAATAGAAGGTCGAGCGACCCGCCTGCACGATACGGGCGACCGTACCGCCGCAGCCCGGCGTGCCGCAAGCCTGACCTTCGCGATCGTAAACTGAGAAGGAATGCTGGAAGTAGCCGAGCGATCCGTCGGTCTGAATATGGTCGCGCAGCGACGATCCCCCGGCGGCGATCGCATCGGCGATGACGTCGCGGATCGAGGCGACGAGGAGGGCGAGCTTTTCCTTCGGCTTGCCGCCTGCCGTCACCAGCGTGCCGGCGGCGCGGATCGGGGAGAGATGCGAACGCCACAGCGCTTCGCACACATATATATTGCCGAGCCCTGCGATGTTCTTCTGATCGAGGAGCGCGCTCTTCAGCGGCTGTGCCTTGTCGCGGAAACGTTCGGCGAGGTAGGCGGCGCCGAGTTCGTTGCCCGTCGGCTCCGGCCCGAGATCGCGGAAGAAGGGATGGGCGCCGAGATCGGCGCGTCCGACTATATCCATGAAGCCGAAACGGCGCGGATCGTTATAGACGACCCGGCGCGGTCCGCCTTGACCCTCCAGATGGAAGACGACGTGATCGTGCTTCTCGTCCTTGGAGCGGGCATGGTGGAATTCGCCCGGTGTCTCGGAAGCTGCCCCTTCTTCGACGCGGAATGAGCCGGACATGCCGAGATGGGAAATCAGCGTGTTGCCGTCGTCGAGATCGACCAGCAGATATTTGGCGCGGCGGCCGAGGCCGATAATGGTGCGGCCGGAAACCCGTTCCGCCAGAGCATCGGGAAAGGGAAAGCGCAGATCGCTGCGGCGCAGTTCCAGCCTTGCGACGCGAGCACCCTCCATCGCCGGCGTCAGGCCGCGTTTGACCGTTTCGACTTCTGGCAATTCCGGCATCTTAACCCATCTATATCTAACGTGTTTCAACCCAGCACGATGTGCGCTATAGCGCCTGGGTGCCGCCGAGAGCGCGGCCCAGTGATAACGTCGCTCGCGGTCTTTCGCCATGGCCGCCGCGTTCGAATCTTGAAGGAACGGAGCAGCCTGATGTCAGAAAGCCGCACTTCCGCCGATGGCGGCATGGAAACCTCCTACGGCTTCCGCGATGTGCCTGATGGCGAGAAGCAGGGCCTGGTCAACCAGGTGTTCCACAAGGTCGCCAAGCGCTACGACATCATGAACGACGTCATGTCCATGGGCATGCACCGGGCCTGGAAGGATGCGATGATCGCAGCCCTCAACCCGCGCAGGGAGCCGGGCTACAAGGTGCTCGACGTTGCCGGCGGCACGGGTGATATCGCCTTCCGCATCGTCGAGGCCTCGGGCCGGCAGGCGCATGCGACCGTGCTCGACATCAACGGCTCGATGCTCGGCGTCGGTGCCGAGCGGGCGGAAAAGAAGAAGCTTTCCAACAATCTCACCTTCGTCGAAGCCAATGCCGAGGAGCTGCCCTTCGAGGCGTCGAGCTTCGACGCCTATACGATCGCCTTCGGCATCCGCAACGTGCCGCGGATCGACGTGGCGCTGTCGGAGGCCTATCGCGTGCTGAAGCGCGGCGGACGGCTGCTGGTGCTGGAATTTTCCGAAGTCGAGATGCCGCTTCTCGATAAGATCTATGACGCCTGGTCGTTCAACGCCATTCCGCAATTCGGCAAGGCGATCACCGGCGATGCCGAACCCTACCAATATCTCGTGGAATCGATCCGCAAATTCCCCAACCAGGAGAATTTCGCGGCAATGATCCGCCAAGCCGGTTTTTCGCGTGTCACCTACACCAATTATACCGGCGGCATCGCCGCACTGCATTCCGGCTGGAAGCTCTGAGGGAATGAAGAAAAAAGAGACGAACCTCCGTCACCGGGGCATTCCAGCATGAGCACCTTCGGAGCCTATTTCCGCCTTTGGCGCGTCGGCTGGGTGCTTGTGCGCGAGGGCGTCGTTTCAGCGCTTCCTTCCGAAGGCTTGCCGCCGCCGGTCGCGCTCGCCAAATCCTGCGTCACGATTTTCGAGCGAAGCAAGGCAAGGCATCAGAAGCGCAGCGACCGGCTGGCGCAGGCCGTCGAGCGGCTCGGGCCCTCCTATGTGAAGATCGGCCAGTTCCTGGCGACGCGGCCTGACGTGGTCGGCGTCGAATTCGCCAACGACCTGTCGCAATTGCAGGACCGGATGGCCTTCTTCCCCCCGGCTGCCGCCAAGGCCAATATCGAGGCCTCGCTCGGGCGGCCGATCGACGAACTCTATGCGAGCTTCGGCGATCCGATCGCCGCCGCTTCGATCGCGCAGGTGCATCCGGCGGAAGTCGAAACGGCCGCGGGCCGCAAGAAGGTCGCCGTCAAGGTCGTGCGGCCCGGCGTGCGCCAGCGTTTTGCCCATGACATCGAGGCCATGTACCTCGTTGCCCATATGCAGGAGCGTTTCCTGCCTTTCAGCCGGCGACTGCGGCCGGTCGAGGTGACGAAGACACTGGAACAGACGACCAAAGTGGAGATGGATCTTCGCCTGGAGGCAGCCGCCCTTTCCGAGATCGCCGAGAATACCCAAGAGGATCCCGGCTTCCGCGTCCCGAAGGTCGACTGGGAGCGCACCGGGCGCGACGTTATCACCATGGAGTGGATCGACGGCACGAGAATGTCCGACGTCGAGGGCCTGCGCGCGGCCGGCCATGATCTCAACCTGCTCGCCGATACGCTGATCCAGTCGTTCCTGCGCCATACGCTGCGCGACGGCTTCTTCCATGCCGACATGCATCCGGGCAATCTCTTCGTCGATGCGGGCGGCATGATCGTCGCCGTCGACATGGGCATCGTCGGGCGGCTCGGCAAGAAGGAGCGGCGCTTCCTCGCCGAAATCCTTTATGGCTTCATCACCCGCGATTATGTCCGCGTGGCGGAGGTGCACTTCGAAGCGGGCTATGTGCCGGGTCACCACAATGTCGAGAGCTTCGCCCAGGCCATCCGGGCGATTGGCGAGCCGATCCATGGACAGCCGGCCGAGACCATCTCGATGGGCAAGCTGCTGACCCTGCTGTTCGAAGTAACCGAACTCTTCGACATGGCGACGCGGCCGGAACTCGTCATGCTGCAGAAGACCATGGTCGTGGTCGAGGGCGTTTCACGCATGCTCAACCCGCGCTTCAACATGTGGAAGGCCTCCGAGCCTGTGGTCGGCGATTGGATCCGCACCAATCTCGGGCCGAAGCGGATCGTCACCGATCTCAAGGACGGCCTGAAGGCGGCGGTGAAACTCGCCGAAGCCGTGCCCGAAATCGCAGCGAAAACCGAAAAATTCCACCACGAACTGCTGCATATGAGCGAGCACGGCCTGCGTTTCGACGCGCAGACGGCGGAGGCAATCGGCAAGGCCGAGGCGCGTCACAATCGCTCGGCCAAGATCGCTCTCTGGGTCATCGCATTGACGCTTCTCTATATTGCCTGGATGCTGAGCTGACAGCCTGCCGGAAGCATGCTGTGTTCGGCATTTGGGATATCCCATGTGACGGAAGGCTCGCTTAGTCTCTGAAGTTAGGAGATACGGCATATGAAGCACGAACGCCTTGGCATCGAACTTTCCGGACGGCCGCTCGGTTTTGCCGAGATGGTGACGATTGGGGCGGGCAAGGCGGCGATTTCGGCTTCGCCGACCGGCATGGCCCGCATCGCCATCGCCCGGGAGATCGTCGAGGATGCGATTGCTTCAGGCATGCCGGTCTACGGCTCGACGACAGGTGTCGGCGCCATGAAGGATGTGGAGTGGTCGGCCGACGAACTCGACACCTTCAATCTCGGCCTGGTGCGCGCCCATCATTTCGGCACCGGCACGCCCTTTTCCTGCAATGTCGTGCGCAATGCCATGGCGATCCGCGTCAATACGGCGCTGACCGGCCAGGTCGGCTGCACGCCGGAGCTGATTCAGGCCTATATCACGATGCTGAAAGCCGATCTCATTCCGGTCGTGCGCCGAACCGGCTCGATCGGATGCGCCGATATCGGCCTGATGGGACAGATTGGCGCGGTGCTGACCGGCGTCGGCGAAGCGGTCTATCGCGGCCAGCGGATGCAGGCGGCCGACGCCTTCCGGGCGGCGGGGCTGCAACCGGTGCGGATGGCCCCGCGCGATAGCCTCGCTTCGCTCAGCGTCAATGCGGTGAGCTTTGCCGCGGCGGCGGAAACGACGCGCAATGCAGCGGCCTCGATCCGGGTCCTGCTGGCAACGGCGATGATGGCGGCCGGCGCGCTCGGCGCCTCCCGCGATCCCTGGAAGGCGGTCCGCCATGTCGGCACGGCGCGTGAGGCGCTGATCGGCGCCTGGCTCTGCAATGCGTCGGAAGACTGGAACTGGCCGGTCGCGACACATGTGCAGGATCCGCTCAGCCTGCGCATGATCGCCCAGGTGTTCGGCGCGGTGATCGAGAACCTGCTGTCGACCGGCCACAAGATCCTTGCCGCCACCGGCCGCTCTGACGACAATCCCGTCGTGGTGGAAGGCCGGGTGATGACATCAGGCGGATCGCTGCCGCTCGATGTGACGATCCTCTTAGAATCGGCGGCGCTCTGCATGGCGCATGCGGCGCGCAACGCCTTCAACCGCTGCGTCATTCTCGGCAACGGCCAGCGGCGCGACCTGCCGGTCAATCTGGTGCCGCCGGGACGGATTGCTACCGGTTTCGGGCCGATCATCAAGCTTGCCGGCGAGATCTTCTCGCGCGTATTGTCGATGTCCAGCCCGGTTTCGGCGCAGTCGCTGGTGGTTGCGGCCGGCCTGGAGGATGAAGCCGCCTTCCTGCCGCTCGTCATCGAGCGCTTCGAGCGGCAGATGCAGGCGCTGAAGCGTCTGGCGGCTCTCGAAGCCTTGCTCTCCGCCCAGGCGATCGACATTCTGGGCGATGAGCCCAGGGGTGTTGCCGCGATGCTCTATGAGGTCGTGCGCAAACATGCAGATTTCTATGTCGTCGACCGGCCGCTTTCGGCGGAGGTGGAGGCGATCGAAGAGGAACTCGGCTCGGACGCCTTCCTCTCGAAACTGACGGAGCAGGTTCCGATCGCGTCCTTCGACGATTTCTTCGCGCTTAGCTCGCCCGAATATATCGAGGAGCGGCTCGCCCGGCATGGGCCGGCAGCAGTCTGACTTCAGTCTAGGAGGAAGCGGCATGGACTTCGATCTCGTTCTGCAGGGCACGGTGGTACTGCCGGACCGCATCCTCGAAGAGGGCTATGTCGCCGCCCGCGACGGCAAGATCGCCGAGGTCGGCCTCGGCACCCCGCCTGCGGCGCGCGAGCGGCACCTGCTCGGCAAAGCGCTGATCCTGCCCGGCGCCATCGACGCACAAGTGCATTCGCTTTCCCAGAAAGACCAGGAGGATTTCATCTGGTCGACGCGGTCGGCGGCGGCCGGCGGCGTAACAACGATCGTCGACATGCCCTATGACGAGGGCAATCTCGTCTGCTCGGCCGCGGCGCTAAAGCGGAAGATCGAGCATGCCGGCCCGCAGGCGCGCGTCGACTTCGCCCTTTACGGCACCATCGATCCCGAGGAAGGACCGGCGCGAATCCGCGAGATGGTGGAGGCAGGCGTCGCGGCCTTCAAATTCTCGACCTTCGGCACCGATCCCAAGCGTTTTCCGCGCATTCCGCCGGCCCTGCTCGACGCCTGCTTCGCGGCGATCGCGCCCACCGGGCTGACGGCGGGCGTGCACAATGAAGACGACGAGGCGGTGCGCAGCTATATGGAGCAGGTCAAGGCGAGCGGCATCACCGACTGGCGGGCGCACGGCCTCTCACGGCCTGCGATCACCGAGCTCCTGGCGATGCACACAATCTTTGAGACCGGCGCCAATACCGGCTGCCCCGCACATGTGGTGCACTGCTCGCTCGGGCGCGGCTACGATATCGCCCGCGCCTATCGCCGTGACGGTTTTGCGGCGACGGTCGAATGCTGCATCCATTACCTCACCCTCGACGAGGAAAACGACGTGAAGCGCCTCGGCGGCAAGGCGAAGATCAATCCGCCGATCCGCCCGCGCGCCGAGGTGGAGAGGCTCTGGCGCAAGGTGGCCGACGGCGATGTCTGGCTGGTCTCGACCGATCACGTCAGCTGGTCGGAAAACCGGAAGAACAATCCTGACATGCTCGCCAATGCGTCCGGCGTGCCGGGCCTCGAAGTGATGGTGCCGCTTTTCGTGAAAGGCGCCGTCGAACGCGGCATTCCGCTGACTTGGGCTGCCAGGCTGATGGCGGAAAATCCGGCCACGCATTTCCGGCTCGACCATATCAAGGGGGCGCTGACGCCGGGCAAAGATGCCGATATCGCCGTGCTGGAGCCGCGGGAAAGCGTCTATGATGCGTCGGCGAGTGGCAACAATGTCGTCGGCTGGAGCCCCTATCACGGCATCCGCCTGCCGTGGACCGTCTCGGCCACCTATCTGCGCGGCGAAAAGATCGCCGAGGGCGGCAAGGTGCTGGCCGAGCCCGGCAGCGGCCAGTTCCTGCGGCCGCCGGCGCGCCAAGTTATCACGGGGGCAGGTTTATGACCCGCAATCTGCCCGTCAACGCTGCCCGGATCGCTGAGGATATCGACGCGCTGGCCGCCATCACCGAGCCCGGGCATCCCTGGACGCGGCGGGCCTTTTCGTCGCTCTTTCTCGAAGGCCGGGCCTATATCGAAGCGCGGATGAAAGCGGCGGGGTTGGAAACCCGGATCGATGCCGCCGGCAATCTGATCGGCCGGCGCACGGGTCGCAAACCCTGGCTCGGCACGATCATGGTCGGCTCGCATTCCGACACAGTGCCGGATGGCGGCCGCTTCGACGGCATCGCTGGAGTGATCTCGGCGCTCGAGGTCGCCCGCGCGCTGCGCGACCAGACGATCGAGCTCGACCACGATCTGGAGATCGTCGATTTCCTTGCCGAAGAAGTCAGCATCTTCGGCGTCTCCTGCATCGGCAGCCGCGGCATGACCGGGCAATTGCCGGAGGGCTGGCTTTCGCGCGTCAGCGGCGGCCTCGACCTTGCCGAGGGCATCGCTCAGGTGGGCGGCAGCCCCGATGTGCTCATACAGCAGAAGAGGCCCGATATAGCGGGCTTTCTCGAGCTTCATATCGAGCAGGGGCCGGTATTGGAGGCCGAAAGGCAGGATATCGGGATCGTCACCGCGATCGCGGGCATCACCCGTATCGAGATCACCGTCGCGGGGCGGGCCGATCATGCCGGCACGACGCCGATGGACCGGCGAGCAGATGCGCTGGTAGCGGCATCGCAGCTGGTGCTCGATATCCGCAACGCCGCCGCCGAGCTGGCCAAGACGCCGGGGCATTTTGCGGCGACGGTCGGCGAGTTCAGGATCGAGCCGAACGCGGCGAACGTCGTGCCCTCGAAGGTCGTGCTGCTGATCGACGGGCGCGCCGAGATTCGCGCCGACATGGAGGCCTTCTGCCGCTGGCTCGACGGCCATGTCGAAAAGCTCGCCACCGCCTACGGCGTGACGATCGAGACGCCGAACCGGGTGTCCGACAACATGCCGACACCTGGAGATGCCGGCCTGCTTTCGACGCTGGAAACTGCCTGCGAACGCGTCGGCGCGAAACATCGGCGCATAGCTTCGGGCGCCGGACACGATACGGCCTGGATCGCCAAGGTGGCACCGGCCGCGATGATCTTCGTGCCATGCCGGGAGGGCCGCAGCCACTCCGCCGACGAATGGGCCGATAATGACGATATCGCGCTCGGCGCCGCCGTGCTCTTCGAAGCGGTGCGGGAGATGGATAGGGATTTGAAGCGGGAGAAGGCCAATGGGACGCATACTGGTTGAGAAGGACGTGGAAGCCGCCGTGAAGGGCGGCTCCGTCTATGCTGCCGGCGGCGGCGGCTGGACCGATCACGGACGCATGCTCGGGCTTGCAGCCGTCAATGTCGGGAAACCGGAACTGGTCTCGATCGAGGAACTGAATGACGAGGACTGGGTTGCCACGGCAGCTGCGATCGGGGCGCCCGCCTCCACGACGCCCTGGGAAATGCAAGGCATCGACTATGTGAAGGCCGTGCAGCTCTTGCAGGAAGCGCTCGGTGAAAAGCTTTCCGGGCTGATCATCGGCCAGAACGGCAAATCCTCGACGCTGAACGGCTGGCTGCCCTCGGCGATCCTCGGCACCAAGGTGGTCGATGCCGTCGGCGATATCCGCGCGCATCCCACCGGCGACATGGGTTCGATCGGCATGGCCGGTTCGCCCGAGCCGATGATCCAGACCGCGGTCGGCGGCAACAGGGCCGAGAATCGTTATATCGAGCTGGTGGTAAAGGGGGCGACGGCGAAGATCTCGCCGGTGCTGCGTGCCGCCGCCGATCAATCCGGCGGCTTCATCGCCAGCTGCCGCAATCCGCTCAGAGCCTCCTATGTGCGCAACCATGCGGCGCTCGGCGGCATTTCGATGGCGCTTGCGCTCGGAGAGGCGATCATCGCGGCGGAAAAGCGCGGCGGGGCCGCGGTCATGGACGCGATCTGCAAAACGACGGGCGGGCATATCCTCGCCGAGGGCGTCATCTCCCGAAAAGACGTCGTCTACACCAAGGAAGCCTTCGACATCGGCACGGTCATTGTCGGTTCGGGCGCAAAATCGGTGACGCTGCATGTCATGAACGAATATATGGCCGTCGACGATGCCGATGGCAGGCGTCTTGCCACCTTCCCCGCCGTGATCACCACACTGTCGCCGGAAGGCGAACCGCTCAGCGTCGGCCAGCTCAGGGAAGGCATGCAGGTTTTCATCCTGCATGTGCCGAAGGATATCATTCCGCTGTCTGCAAGCGTGCTCGATCCGACCGTCTATCCCGTCGTCGAAAAGGCGATGGGGATCGAGATCGCCCGCTATGCATTGGAAACGAAGGCCTGAGCCATGGCGCGCGATCCCGGTCTCGAAGAACTGCTGCGCGAGGAACTCGGCGACCGCCCGGGCCTTGGCGAGAAATCCATGTTCGGCGGCCGGGCCTTCATGCTGAACGGCAATCTTCTCTGCGGCGCGCGCAGCGACGGTATGCTGATCCGCCTCGGCAGGGGCAATGACGGCTGGGCGCTGGCGCTGCCGGGGGTGATCCAGATGCTGTCGGGCGAGCGGGCGATGCACGGCTGGGTGCGGGCCACAGCGGATGTATACGGTGACGATGTGCTGAGACGGCGTTTGCTGGACGGCGCGCTCGCCTATGCGGAATCGCTGCCGGGCAAATGATCCCTCTTCGCCCCAGCGGGGAGAAGGGAAAAGTAGAGACCAAGCGAGGAACAACCATGCCGAAGGCCAATCCGCGTCATCCGAAATTCCCCATCCCCGGCGGGCCGGAGCTGCGGGCCAAGGGCTGGCGGCAGGAAGCGCTGCTGCGGCTTCTGGAAAACGTGCTCTCGGTCGGCGAAGACCCCGACAATCTCGTGGTCTATGCCGCGCTCGGCAAGGCGGCGCGCAACTGGGCGGCACATAAGGGTATCGTCAAGGCGCTGACCGAGATGGAGGAGGACCAGACGCTGCTGATCCAGTCCGGCAAGCCGGTCGGGCTCGTTCGGACGCATGCGAAAGCGCCGCTGGTCATCATGGCGAACTGCAATATCGTCGGGCAATGGGCGAAGGCCGAGGTGTTCTACGAGCTGCAGCGCAAGGGACTGATCTGCTGGGGCGGACTGACGGCCGGCGCCTGGCAATATATCGGCAGCCAGGGCGTCATCCAGGGAACCTACGAGATCTTCATGCGCATCGCCGAACGGCGTTTCGGCGGCGATCTCGCCGGTCGCTTCGTGCTGACGGCCGGCCTCGGCGGCATGGGCGGCGCGCAGCCGCTCGCCGGCCGCATGGCAGGAGCTGCGATCCTCTGCGTCGACATCGATCCGGAGCGGGCCCGCAAGCGCCAGCAGATCGGCTATCTCCAGGAGATCGCCCCCGATCTCGACAGCGCCCTTCAGATGATCGACGCGGCGGTGAAGGAGAAGCGGGCGCTTTCCGTCGGGCTCGTCGGCAATGCGGCGGAAGTCTATCCCGAAATCGCCCGGCGCGGCGTCGTGCCCGATATCGTCACCGACCAGACCTCTGCGCACGACCTCGTCTACGGCTATGTGCCAAAGGGTATGAGCCTCGATCAGGTGAGGGGACTGCGTGACGACGGCCAGGGGCAGTTGATGGCGGCAAGCCGCGCCTCGATCGTCGATCATGTGACGGCGATGCTGGAATTCCAGAAACGCGGCTCCGAGGTCTTCGACAACGGCAACCTCATCCGCACCCAGGCGCGCGAGGGCGGCGTCGCCAACGCCTTCGACATCCCGATCTTCACCGAAGCCTATCTCCGGCCGCTCTTTGCCCGGGCGATCGGCCCCTTCCGCTGGATGGCTCTGTCGGGCGAGGAGAGCGATATCGCCCGCATCGACGACCTGCTGCTTGAAATGTTCCCCGACAACAAGATCATCACCAACTGGATCCGGCTGGCGCGCGAGCACATTCCCTTCGAAGGCCTGCCGGCCCGCATCGCCTGGCTCGGCCATGGCGAACGCACCGCGCTTGCCCTTCGCGTCAATGCGCTGGTGGCAAGCGGCGAGCTGAAAGGTCCCGTCGCCTTTTCCCGCGACCATCTCGACGCCGGCGCCATGGCGCATCCCAATATTATGACCGAGCGGATGAAAGACGGCTCTGACGCGATCGCCGATTGGCCGCTGATCGACGCGATGATGCTCTGCTCGTCGATGGCCGATCTCGTCGTCGTCCATTCCGGCGGCGGCGGCTATGCCGGTTACATGACGAGCTGCGGCGTCACCGTCGTCGCCGACGGCACCGATGCCGCCGACGAGCGGCTCGACCACGCGCTGACCAACGACACCGCCCTCGGCGTCATGCGATACGCCGATGCGGGTTACGAGGAGGCGCTGGACGAGGTGACGAAGAAGGACGTGCCCTATATCCGGCCTGGTTGAACAATCCTGGATTTGCCGATCGCCGTCCTTCCATCAGAAACAGCGAGAGCGCAGAAGCGCTTGAGAAATCTTTCAAAGGCATAGGTCGCGGAGAATTTTGTCGTGGGTGAAGAAGTTTCAGACCGAATTGTTGAACAGCGTTGGCGAAACCGAATCATCGAAGCCATCGAAATTCTCTCGCGCGGCAATGAGGGACTCATTGAAGTGAACTACAATGAGTTCTTCGAGGGTTTTTACGACTGCTGGCATCACGGGCGATTGGTCGTGCGGCCAAATAGCGCGATCACAGAAGAGGAGGAGCGAGCTGTCGATGCACTTGGGCGGGTGCTGGAAGGCATTAGTGATGAGACGCGTCACTTCCAAAGTGAAGCTGAATATATTCAGTCAGGGTGCGCTGAGCGGATCAGGCCCGTAGCACAGGACGCATTGAAGGTTTTTCTCTCACGTGGCCGATTTTCCGAGAATTACGAAGAACTCTCTCCTACCAGCGGCAAATGAGGCCTTAGACAGCGATAGCGCCAGCTTGCACCGTGGGCGGCTCGACGGTGAGCGTATCAGCTGGCCAGATTGGAAACCTCGATAAGATTATCATCGGGATCCCTGAAATAGACAGAGTACAGGCGGCCGGTCGCGCCGGTGCGTTCGACCGGACCTTCTTCGATCACAATGCCCGATGCCTGCAGATGTGCGATGACGTCGGCAAGCGGCGTCTCGGCGATGAAGCAGAGATCGCCGGAGCCGGGGACGGGATGTTTCGCCTTGGGCTCGAATTCATGGCCGGCCTGATGCAGGTTGATCTTCTGGCGGCCGAAATTCAGCGCCTTTCGGCCCTCCGCGAAGGTTTCGACCGACATGCCGAGGATGCGGAAATAGAAATCGCAGGTGGCTGCGACATCGGCGACGGTTAGCACGAGATGATCGAGACGGTCGATGCGGATCATATCTTTCTCCTCGTGAAATGCTGGGCGGCACAGGCGCAGATAAAGGCGAGCGCCAGCATGGCAAGCGTGAAGGCAACGACGGCTGCCCAGCCTTCGACGGCGAAGAACCAGCCGCCGGCCGAGCCCATGAGGCTGGAGCCGACATAATAGGCGAGCATATAGAGCGAGGAGGCGTGGCCCTTGGTGCCGCGCGCCAGCTTGCCGACCAGGCCGCTGGCGATGGAATGGCTCATGAAGAAGCCGGTCGTCAGCACTATTATGCCGAGGATGATGGACGGCAGCGGCGCGAAGAGCGTCAGCGCGCTGCCGGCAGCCGTCAGCGCGAGGCCGAAGAGGAGGACGCGGAAGTGGCCGATCCGGTCTCCGATGAGGCCTCCGATCGAGGAAGCGCCGATGCCGAAGAGATAGACGGTGAAGATCAGGCCGAGTTCGGTCTGGTTGAGGCCGTAAGGCGGCGCCACGAGGCGGAAACCGGCATAATTGTAGATGGTCACGAAGGAGCCCATCGCCAGGAAGGCGATGGCGAAGAGGAAGGGCAGCGCCGGATTGCCGACATGGCCGAGCCAGGCCTTCACATGGTAACGCGGATCGAAACCGGGCCGGCGGGCGAAATTCCTTGACGGCGGCAGAAGGGCGATGAAGCCGATGGCGGCGGCAAGGCCGATGGCGCCGATCAGGAAGAGCGCCGGCCGCCAGCCGAGATATTCGGCGAAGATGCCTGTGAGAACCCGGCCGGACATGCCGCCGAAGGCCGTGCCGCCGACATAAAGGCCCATGGTGGCGCCGAGGCCGCGCGGATCGATCTCCTCGGCAAGATAGGCCATGGCCACAGCAGGCACGCCGCCGAGGACGAGGCCCTGCAGGGCGCGAATGACGAGCAGCAGGTGCCAGTTCGGCGCAAAAGCAGTGGCAATCGTCAGCACGGCCGCGCCGACCAGCGATATCGACATCAGGCCGCGGCGGCCGAGCCCTTCCGAGACGGCGGCGGCGCAAATGATGGCGAGCGCAAGAAAGCCGGTGGAGAGCGAGAGCGACAGCGAGCTTTCGGCCGGGCTGACGGAAAATTCCTGCGCGAAGATCGGCAGCAGCGGCTGCACGCAATAGAGCAGCGAGAAGGTGGAAAAGCCGGAGAGGAAGAGCGCCAGGCTGGCGCGGCGATAGGCGCCGGTGCCGCGCGAGAGGTAGTGCTTTTGCCCCGATATCGCGGCTTGCTCGGAGGCTTTCACTGCATGCACTGACATCGGCATAACGTCATCCTTCCACTGCCGATCTAGTCAACACCGCTCCATTTGTCCAATATATGAAACCGACGATTTCAATAGGTTTTGGAGATGGCGATGGAGCTGCGGCACCTCAGATATTTCCTGGCGGTGGCGGAGGAAGGCAATTTCACCCGCGCAGCCGGCAAGCTTGGCATCGGACAGCCGCCGCTCAGCCAGCAGATCCGCGACCTCGAGACGGAGGTGGGTGCGGCGCTCTTTCACCGCGTGCCGCACGGGGCCGAACTGACGGCGGCGGGTGCTGCGTTCCTCGGCGAGGCAAGGGCCGCGGTGGCGGCAGCGGAGAAGGCGAAGCTTGCCGCGCAGAGAGCCAATCGCGGCGAAACCGGACGCCTGTCGCTCGGCTTCACCGCCTCTTCGGCCTTCAATCCAGTGGTCAGCACGACGATCCGCCGCTTTCGCGCCCATTGGCCGGAGGTGCGGCTGGCGCTGACCGAGATGAATACGCTGGCGCTCATGCAGAAGCTGGAAGCGGGCGAACTCGATGCCGCCTTCATGCGCCCGAGCCTTGATGATCCCGCCGGCATCCGGCTGCGGCGACTGCCGGATGAGCCCATGGTGATCGCGCTGCCCGCCAACCATCCCTTGGCACGGCGCAGCAAGCTACCGCTTGCGGCGCTGGCCGGCGAACCCTTCATCCTCTTTCCCCGGCTGGTGGGTTTGAGCCTCTACGACGATGTCGTGCTGGCCTGCCGCAAGGCAGGGTTCGAGCTGGCCGTAGCGCAGGAGGCGCCGCAAATTTCTTCCGTCGTCAATCTGGTAGCGGCCGATCTCGGCGTCTCGATCGTGCCGGCCTCGATTTCACAGATCAAGCTCGAAGGTGTGGTCTACAGGCCAATCGAAGGGCCGCCGGCCGTGGCGCGTCTGGCGCTGGCGATCCTGAAAACACATCACTCGCCCGTCACTGAGAACCTGATGAGCCTGCTGAGCTATCCTGCCGGATCCCAATAGGGCGGGTCGCCGAAGCTCTTCTTCAGATGATCGGCGATGGCGCGCAGCTTGGCCGAGGGATTTCGGCCCTCGGGATGGGCCATGTAGATAAACTCGGCTTCAGGCCTGCGGCCAACATCGATTTCGGCAAGCCGGCCTTCACGGATGGCCGGACCGGCGATGAAGGCGGGCAGCAGCGCGATGCCGAGGCCGGCAATGGCGGCGTCGCGAAGCATGTCGCCATTGTTGATTCCGAGCGCCAGTTTCGCGCGGACGAGGACCGCGCCCTCCGGGGTCTCGAAGCGCCAGTCGGCAACGCCGCGATTGGTGTAGAAGATGCCGCGATGGCTGTTGAGATCGGTCAGCGACGCCGGCACTCCCTCCCGCGCGAGATAGTCCGGTGAGGCGCAAAGAAGACGGCGGCTCGGCGCAAGCTTCCATGCGACCAGCCGACTGTCGGCGATCGGGCCATGGCGAATGATGGCGTCGTAACCATCGGAAGCGGCATCGACGCGGCGATCGTCGATATCGAGGGTCAATTCGATCTCGCGATGTTCGGCGAGAAAGGGATAGAGCGCCGGACCGAGATGCATGCGGCCGAAGGTGACGGGGGCGGCAATGCGGATCGAGCCGGACAATGTTCCGCGCCGCTCCGCCATAGCGGCTGCGGCGTCCTCGATCTCGCGCACGATACGCGTTGCGCGCTCCAGGAAAGCCGTCCCATCCTCCGTCAAAGTAAGCTTGCGGGTCGTGCGGTGCAGCAGCATGCCCCCGAGTGACTTCTCCAGCTCCGCCAGCCTTTCGCTGACGACGGATTTGGAGAGGCGCAGGCGCCGGGCGGCCTCGCTAACCGAGCCGGCCTCGACCACGGCGACGAAAGCGGCAATGCCCTCGATTCTGATCATTGTTCGGTCTTTCCGAATTCGAATTCCCCGATCTGGAGGCTAATCCGAACGAGAAGAAAATGCCATCTTCCATTCAACGGAATGGGACGGCAGGGGCCGCCCCGCTTCAACCCAGGAGATGGAACCATGAACCGCTTGAAGAACAAGGTCGCAATCGTCACCGGCGCAAGCTCCGGAATCGGGCGCGTCACGGCAAAGCTCTTTGCTGCCGAAGGCGCAAAGGTCGTCGTCGGCGCCCGCCGCCAGACCGAACTCGACAGTCTTGTCGCGGAGATTAAGGCGGAGGGCGGCGACGCCGTCGCCGTTGCCGGCGACGTTCGGTCGGAAGACTATCACAAGGCGCTGGTCGCGGCCGCCGTGACGAACTACGGCAAGCTCGACATCGCCTTCAACAATGCCGGGATCATCGGCGAAGCCGGTCCGAGCACCGGCGTCTCCGAAGCAGGCTTCAGCGAGGCGCTGACCGTCAATCTCACCGCCTCCTTCCTCGCCGCCAAACACCAGATCGGCGCGATGGCGGAAAATGGCGGCGGCTCGGTGATCTTCACCTCGACCTTCGTCGGCTACAGCTTCGCCTTTCCCGGCGTTGCCGCCTATGCCGCGAGCAAATCCGGCCTGATCGGCTTGACGCAGGCGCTCGCCGCTGAATTCGGGCCGCAGGGCGTACGCGTCAACGCCGTGCTGCCGGGCGCCGTCGATACGGACATGTATCGGGACATGAACGATACGGCCGACAAACAGGCTGCCGTCACCAATATGCATGCGCTGAAGCGTGTCGCGGCACCTGAGGAAGTCGCCCGCTCGGTTCTCTACCTCGCCTCCGACGATGCAAGCTTCGTCACCGGCACGGCCTCGCTTGTTGACGGCGGCATTTCGATCACGCGCAGCTGAGACGGTGGTAAGCCGGCCGGGTTGGTGATCCCTCCAACCCGGCCGCGACGCCTGGTATCCGCGCGATTGCATGTTCTGCGCCAAAGGCTTAGGGTCGGGGGCAGGTCAAAAAGGCGACGGGTAGAAAGCCATGGCTCTCAGCGGCAAACGCATCCTCCTCATCATCTCGGGCGGCATCGCGGCTTATAAGAGCCTGGATCTGATCCGCCGGCTGCGCGAGCGCGGCGCCAGCGTGCGGCCCGTCATGACCAAAGGAGCGCAGGAATTCGTCACGCCGCTTGCCGTCGGCGCACTCGCGGCGGATCATGTCTTTGTCGATCTGTTTTCGCGCCAGGACGAACAGGATGTGGGCCACATCAGGCTGGCGCGCGATTGCGATCTGGTTCTCGTTGCTCCCGTCACTGCCGACCTGATGGCGAAGATGGCGAACGGCTTTGCCGACGATCTCGCCTCGACCGTGCTGCTGGCGACAGAGAGGCCGGTGCTTGCCGCACCGGCGATGAACCCCAGCATGTGGGCGCATGCGGCGACCCGGCGCAACGCGGCCACGCTACAGCGAGACGGCGTCCGCTTCGTCGGGCCGATGGCCGGCGAGATGGCCGAAAGCCGGGAGGCGGGCATCGGCCGGATGGCGGAGCCGCTGGAAATCGTCGCCGCAGCCGAAGCGCTGCTGGACGATGGAGAAAAGCCGCTGAAGGGGCGCAAGGCGATCGTCACGTCAGGACCGACGCATGAGCCGATCGATCCGGTGCGCTACATCGCCAACCGTTCTTCCGGCCGGCAGGGGCATGCGATCGCCACGGCACTGGCAAAACGCGGGGCCGAGGTGACGCTGGTCTCGGGGCCGGTGACGATCCCCGATCCCGCCGGTGTCCGCGTCATCCATGTCGAGCGGGCCGAGGAAATGCGCGATGCCGTGCTTGCTGCATTGCCGGCGGATATCGCCGTGATGGTCGCGGCGGTGGCGGACTGGCGCGTGGCCTCGGCCGCCGATCAGAAACTCAAGAAACATCCCGGCGAATCCATTCCGACGCTGGCGCTCACCGAGAACCCCGACATCCTGAAGACCGTCGGGCATCACACGATGCGGCCGAATCTGGTGATCGGCTTTGCCGCCGAGACACAGGACGTCGAAAGCAATGCCAGGGCGAAACTCGAAAGAAAGGGCGCCGACATGATCGTCGCCAACGATGTCTCCCCCGCGACCGGAATCATGGGCGGCAACCGCAACAGCGTCAAACTGATCCGCCATGACGGCGTCGAGCAATGGCCTGATCTCGCCAAGGAAGATGTTGCCGAAAGGCTGGCGGCGCTGATTGCTGAGCGGCTCCGCTAGTCGCGAGCGGCTCAGCTGACAGCCGGGCGGCTCAAGCCGATACGGCCACACGCTGTGGCTTTGGCACGCCGCGCTTCGCCGGCCGGAAGTCGACAACCTCGATGCCGTGCTCGCCGACGATGACGGCGCTGCCGTCAGGAATTTCGGCCCAGGCATCGACATCGTCATTTAACGGTTCGGACACGAGGCAGTGGCCTGCGCCGACGGGAGAAGCGTAGAGCGTCGGCGCCTTGCGATCTGTGGCATAGCGGATCGCATACAGCATCTTCCCATCGGAAAAGGCGGCGGTGAAGCGCAGGAGGATGGAGCCGAGACTGCTTTCGGCTAGGTCCTCGACGAAGCCGACCATATCGGCCATCGCAGCGATCGGCGCCTCGCGCAGGCCGAACTGCAGCGCCAGCAGGAACATCAGCTCGGAATCGGTGGTGCCGCCGCGGGCATTGAACAGCTCGTCATCGAGCATCGCCTCCATCGGCCGGCGCAGACGCTCGAAGCCGGATATCTGGCCATTGTGCATGAAGGACCAGGTATCATGGGTGAAGGGATGGCAGTTGTCGCGCCGCGTGCCGCCGCCGGTGGCGGCGCGGACATGGGCGAGGAAGAGCGGCGAGCGGATCTGCCGCGCCAGGCTCTTCAGATTGCAATCCGACCATGCCGGCAGGATGTCGCGGTAGCGGCCCGGCTCGGGCCTGTCGCCATACCAGGCAATGCCGAAACCATCGCCGTTCGTCGCCGTCTTGGCGCGGGTGGCGCAATGGGACTGCTCGATCAGCGAATGGGCAGGCGAGGACACCAGCTCCTCGAGATAGAGGGGTT
Organism: Rhizobium sp. R634; assembly: GCF_002211305.1. Classification (GTDB taxonomy): domain Bacteria; phylum Pseudomonadota; class Alphaproteobacteria; order Rhizobiales; family Rhizobiaceae; genus Rhizobium. The sequence goes on from NZ_LOKW01000007.1 coordinate 130,088, forward strand.
CTCCGCGATAGGCTGCCCAGCGACACATGGCTTTCTTGCTCCGGAACCCGCCGCCGCACCGGCGGGAATGCTGAAATTGTCGAACGCTGCGGCTAATAACAGCTTAACGCGGGGGCGATTTGCAAGCCGATCATGACTGTTTCGTGACCGGGCAACGGTTCAAATTCCGCAAAACACTGTCTTCTCTCGTGAACGTCTCGCAGGTATCGAGGCGGCGCATCTGTGGATTTCTACTTGCATCTGAAAAGAATCAGCCTACCTTTGGTCTATCAGCAACAGAACGAAAGGAAGGTGATCCAATGTCTAATGAGATTTCGGACCTCGTAACGGGCATGGAAGAGGTGATGAAAGCGAGGCAGCCCTCGCTCTAATACCCGCCTTCCTGGGGCTGCATCGACAGTCCAGGCCAGTATGAGGCCAAACTCATGGAAAGGGTCGCCGAGGCGGCCCTTTTTTATTGCCTGCTCTTCATCCTGTTGACGGAAGATCGAAATCTGTCTACTCATAAAGTCATCAGATGACTTTATGAGTAGAAGATGCAGGCGCTCAGCAAGACCAACCTCGCCGACGAGGCGATCGAGGCGATCCGCAGCGACATTCTCGGCAAGCGCTGGGCGGTCGGCGACAAGCTGCCGAACGAGGCCTCGCTGTCCGCCATGCTTTCCGTCAGCCGCGGTACGGTGCGCGAGGCGGTGCGGGTGCTCGTCTCCCAGGGTTATCTCGAAACCCGGCAGGGTTCGGGAACCTATGTGCGCTCGACCAGCGATGCCGGCCGGCCGCTGACGATGGCGCGCCGCGCCAGCCTGCGCGACCAGTTCGAAGCGCGCCTGGCGCTCGATGTCGAGGCAGCCCGGCTGGCAGCGGCGCGCAAGACGCCGGAGACGGTGGCCGGGCTCCGTGGGCTGCTTGACGAACGCGGCAGCTATGCCGGCGGCGGCGAGGCCGCCTTCATCCAGCGCGACCTCGCCTTCCACAAAGCGGTCATCGCCGCCTCCGGCAACCGCGCGATGATCGAGATCTATGATTTCTTCTCGGCTTCGATCGCCGACACCATCGCGGCGACGCTCGGCAAGGATATTCCCGAGCCCGACATGCAGGCGCATGCCCGTATTGTCGACGCGATCGAAACCGGCGATCCCGACAAGGCGGACTGGGCAGTGCGCCGCTTCATGGCGCCGGTTCTTGCCGCACTCGACCGGATGATCCTGTCATGAACACACCGTCCAACCAAGCCATAGACACACTCGACCCTGCCGACGACCTGCTGATCGATGCCGAGGCCGGCAGCCTTCCGCCGCCGCGGGCGACACCGGTGCGGGGCGCTGCGGATCGCTTTCTGCTCGGCGCCAGCCTCGTGCTGATCGCCTTCAACCTGCGTCCGGTCTTCTCCAGCGCCTCCGCACTCCTGCCTGAGATCCGCGCCGAACTCGGTCTCACCGGGCTTGGCGCCAGCCTGCTGACGACGCTGCCGGTCGTCTGTCTCGGCGCCTTTTCGCCGCTGGCGCCGCGCCTTGCCCAGCGCATCGGTTCCGAACGCACGCTGCTCGGCGTCATCCTGCTTCTCGCCCTCGGCACGGCTTTGCGCGGGCTTTCGTCCGTGCCGCTGCTCTTCATCGGCACCGCTCTGGCGGGCGCCTGCATCGCCATCGGCAACGTGCTCCTGCCGGGGCTGGTGAAGCGGGATTTCCCCGCACAAGCCGCGCTGATGACCGGCTTTTATACGATGGCACTCTGCGCGGGCGCCGCAAGCGCGGCCGGCCTGACGCTGCCGATCGAGCACGTGCTCGGCGGCTCGCTGGAGGGCGCGCTCGCCGCCTGGGCGCTGCCGGCGCTCGTCGTCGGCCTGATCTGGCTGCCGCAGGTCCTTCGCAGCGGCGGCCAGCCGAGGCGAAACGGCTTTCGCGTCGAAGGTCTCTGGCGGGACCGGCTCGCCTGGCAGGTCACTCTGTTCATGGGGCTGCAATCGGCGCTCGCCTATTGCGTCTTCGGCTGGCTGGTGCCGATCTTGCGCGAACGCGGGATCGACGGCGTCACCGCCGGGGCGATCGTTTCCATGTCGGTGATGGTTCAGGCGGCGTCCTGCCTTATCGTGCCGCATATCGCCGTGCGCGGCAAAGACCAGCGGCTGATTAATGCGGGCCTCTGCGGCGTCGCCGTCACCGCCCTGCTCGGCCTGCTCTTCGCGCCGCTTTCGACCGTCTGGCTATGGGCGGTGCTGCAGGGCATCGGCCAGGGCGGGCTGATCGCGGCAGCGATGACGACGATCGTACTGCGCTCGCGCGATCCCGATGTCGCCGCCCATCTCTCCGGCATGGCCCAATGCGTCGGCTACCTGCTTGCGGCCATCGGTCCGCTGGTCGTCGGCCTCGTCCGCGGCTGGACCGGAAGCTTTTCCTGGTGCGCTCTTCTTTTCGTCGCGCTCGGGCTCGGCGCGGCAATCAATGGCTGGAAGGCCGGCCGGGCGTTGGAAGTGAATGTGCATGCGGTTGAGAATGCACCCTGAGCCGCTCGCTCGCTTCCGCAGTCACTCGCCCATCACCTTCTCTTGATGCCGGTCGCCGGCCGCGGGTGCTACGCTATCTCCGCCTGGATTTCCCGGAGGACAAGTCGTGCGCATACGAACCCTGTTTCTGCTCACCGTGCTTTTGACGTCGCTGCCCCCTGCTTTTTCTTCGGCACAGGAAGGCGGCGAACGCCAAGCGAATGTCGAGCGCGGCGCGCGCGACGGCGTGCTGAAGCTGCTGCCGGCCAATTCCGTCACGGAGCATACGCTGACGATCGGTGCGCGGACGATCGCCTATACCGCGACCGCCGGTACGCTCGATCTCTTCGGCCAGGACGGCGCCCAGACCGGCGCGATCTTCTATACCGCCTATGTCGCGAAGGACGGTGGGCGGGATCGGCCGCTGACCTTTGCCTTCAATGGCGGGCCGGGGGCGGCCTCCGCCTTCCTGCATCTCGGACTGGTCGGACCGAAAGTGCTCGATTTCGGGCCGCAGGGCCGCGACGGCGCCAATGCCAAGCTCGTCGACAACGCGCAAAGCTGGCTCGATTTCACCGATCTCGTGCTCATCGATCCAATCGGCACCGGCTGGAGCCGGACGGTGAAGGCCGACGATGCCTCCAATTATTACAGCGTCAATGCCGACGCCCAGAGCATTGCCAAGGCGATCGCGCTCTATATCGCCCACAACAACCGCTCCAATTCGCCGAAATATCTTCTCGGTGAAAGTTATGGCGGCTTCCGTGCAGCCAAGGTCGCCTCGGCGCTGCAGGAAAGCCAGGGCATCATCATCGCCGGCGCGGTGATGCTTTCGCCCTTGCTCGAAGGCCAGCTGATGTTCAATGCCGATCAGTTCGCGCTCGGCGCCGCACTGGAGTTGCCATCGCTGGCTGCGGCCAAACTCGATCGAGAGAACGCCTTCGCCGAAGAGAAGCAGCGCGAGGCCGAGACCTTCGCGCTTGGCGACTACCTGACGACACTGGCCGGCCCGCCGCCGACAGGCGCTGACGCTGACACCTTCTACGGCAGGGTCTCGCGATTGACCGGCATTCCTCAGGACATCGTCACCCGCAACCGAGGCTTCCTCGGCAATTCCTTCGTCAAGCACTCGGATGCGGGAAGCGGCGAGGTGATGAGCTCATACGACGCCTCCTTCGCAGCCCCCGACCCCTATCCGGAATCGGACTACGACCGCGGGGACGACGCCATTCTCGACGGCTTTACCCGGGCCTATGGCGGCGCTTTCGCCGACTATGCCCGCAGCGAACTCGGCTTCAAGACCGAAATGACCTATTCGCTGCTCGACGGCGATATCAGCCGGCGCTGGGAATGGGGCGGCGGGCGCGGCGGATCGCGCTTCCAGGCAAGCGCTACCGACGACGTCAGGCAACTGCTCGCCTCGAATACGGCCTTCCATCTCCTGATCGCGCATGGCTACAGCGATGTGGTGACGCCTTACAGCGTCAGCCGCTATGTCGTCGATCATCTGCCGCCGTCGCTCGCCGGCGGCCGCGTCGGGCTGAAACTCTATCGCGGCGGCCACATGTTCTACACCAGAGCCGATCAACGGGCCGCCTTCACGGCGGATGCGAAAGCCTTCTACGCCGCGCGTCCGCTCGCTCAGCCGGCGGATTGAGGAACTGCCGATGCATATATCAGGAGGATGCCACTGCGGGGCAATCCGCTATCTGGCAGAGATCGATCCAGAGCGGGTCTCGATCTGCCACTGCACGGATTGCCAGCGGCTGACCGGCTCGGCCTATCGCGTCACGGCGCCGGCGCGGCCGGGAAGTTTCAGCCTGATATCGGGCGAGCCGAAAGGCTACGCCAAATATGGCGACAGCGGCGGCCTCAGCCGGCAATTCTTCTGCCCGAATTGCGGATCGCCCCTCTACCGCACGGATGACGACGGCGGCGCGGTCGGCATCCGCCTCGGCGGCATCGATCAGCGGCGGGAGCTGGCGCCCAGAAAACAGATCTGGTGCCGCTCAGCCTTGCCTTGGGTGGAGACTATCGAGCCGCTGCCACGGTTCGATGGCGAGGATTGATCCGAGACATCAGGCTGCAATCGAGGAGAGCGACTGATGAAGACCGCGGTAAGGAAGTTATTCCAGCGATACGAAAACTTTTTCAACAGATCCCTCGGCAGCGGCGTTGACATGGATGAGGTCGCATCGCTGTATGCCTCGGAATTCATCGCGGCCTCGCCGGCCGGCGTCATGACAGGGAAAAATGACGATCAGCTCAAGCAGGTCATGGAGCAAGGATACGCTCGCTACCGCGCAATGGGGACGAAGGAGATGCGGATCCGCGATATCCGTATCTCCCCGATAGATGAACATCATTGCCTGACCCTTGTCGCCTGGACGGCGATCTATGCCCGTAAGGATCGAGCAGACACGGCCATAGATTTCGATGTCCATTACCTCGTGCAGAAACTGAGCGCCGAGGCAAAAGTGTTCGGCTGGGTATCAGGCGATGAGCAGGCGCTTCTTGAGAAGCACGGCATCGGCTAGCTGCTCGGTTCCGGCAGAAGCACCTCCGGCCAGGTCTCGGTGACCCCGGCCTGAACCGGACGCTCCAGATAGGTGGATAGCGCGATATAGCTGCGGGTGCCGGTGACACCGGGAACGGCATGGATCTGTCCCAGGAAAGCTTCCAATGCTTGCGGGCTCGCGGTGCGCACCTTGAAGAGAACGCTGGCATCGCCCGCGACCGAATGCATCTCCTCGACCTCTGGAAATTGTAGGACCTGCATCAGCCGCTCGCTCTTGCCCCAGCCCGCCGCCTCGACATGCACGAAGGCAAGAAGCGGCCTGCCGAGGGCTGCTCCATCCAGCGCGGCATGCACGCCCTTGATGATGCCCGATTGCCGAAGGCGGCGCACGCGTTCATGCACGGCCGGCGCGGACAGTCCGACCGCTTGGCCGAGCCTGGCATAGCTCTGGCTGCTGTCGGCGGCGAGTTCGGCTAATATCTTTCGGTCGAAGGCATCGATGGCCGGCTGCTGCGAACGCTTCTGCCGAAGATTTTCTGTATTTTTTCCCATTCGGCAAAATCTCCTTTCAGACGAAGAATAATCGCCGATATTGGCGTTATTCGACAGAATATTCGGAAAAAGGAGAAAGGTCATGGAGATGATGGCCCGCAATCCGGCAAAAGGGATCTATGCGGCGAGCCCTGATTACATCCATGCGCTGGAGATCCGCCATCCGTCCCGGCTGCTCTTCGTCAGCGGCACGATGGGTCTCGACCAACATGGGATAGCGGCGGCCGATCTCGAAGGGCAGCTAGAGCTCGTCTGGTCCAATCTGCGCGCCATCCTCGCCTCCGCACAGATGACGGTGGACAATATCGTGCGGCTGACGAGTTACCTCAGGGACGGCGCCTCGATGGAGGCGAACCAGAATGCGCGTCTTCGGGCGCTGAACGGTCGCGCGGTGCCAACCACTACCATCATCGTCGAAACGCTGCGCGACGACTGGCTGGTCGAAATCGAGATCATCGCGGCTGGCTGAACGGCAAGTGACCGTCGCACCACAAGAGCGCGACGGCCATGTGTTCAGGCTGCCGATTTCAACAGGCCGAGCGCTTCAGCCAGATCGATTTCACCGAGGAAAGCGCCGCTGCTTCTCCTCTCCTGCCGATGCTCGATTGCATGCGCGAAACGCACGGCCGGTTCCCGCTGCATGCGCTCATAGAGACGGTTCAGACTTGGAAATTGGCGGCGATCCACGACCTTATGGAAATCGTTTCAGCGGGCGATCCCGACGAAATAGGCCTCCACCAGGCTCGGCCCGTCGCCGAGGAGCCATTCCCGCCCATTGAGCAGGCGCTCCAGCTTGTGATGCGCCTGCTCGACCGCGGCTATGCCATAGGCCGTCAAAGCCTGCTTTGCACCCGGTTCCAGCGGATGTTCCACCGCATGCCAGAGCGGGGCGAAGGCGCCGAAGAAACTGGTGTTGAGGCAGGCAAGCATCTGGTTCAGGCGATCGAAATCCTCCGAGCCCTGCGCAAAGCTTTGACCGCTGCCGATGCCGCGTGCGGCTATATGATGGAGGATCGCCATGCTTTCACTGATGGTCCTGCCATCCTCCAGCAACTGATGGCCGCAGACGAGCCGCAAGTCCTGATGGAAGCGGCCGCAGCCGGGCTCGGCATTACCTGCCTGCCGACATCCGTCTGCCGAAAGGCGCTGGCCGGCGGGCGGATGATGAGAGTGCTGCCGGATTGGACGGCCGGCAGTATCGACACGACGATCCTGATGCCGCACAGGCGGGGCCAACTGCCGGCGGTTCGCGCCGTCGTCGATTTCCTGGCGAAACGGCTGGCCGGATGATGATCACGCCGCCTTGGCGGCGTGATATTCCTTGATGGCGACCATCTTGATCGCCGGATAGCGCTCCGCCTCGTAACGCAGCGAGAAACTATCCTGGGCGAGGAAGACGGGATCGCCGTCGAGATCGCGGGCGATATCGCCGCGCTTGACGGTCAGGAATTTTTCGAGATCCGCCGGCTGGTCGGCGGAGATCCAGCGGCAGACGGAGAAACGCGACATTTCGAAGGAGACCGGCAGGCCGTATTCGGCCATCAGCCGCTCCTTCAAGACGTCGAGCTGCAGGGCGCCGACGACGCCGACGATCGCGGGCGAGCCGTCTTCCGGCGAAAACAGCTGAACGACGCCTTCCTCAGCCATCTGCTGCAGGGCTTCCTTGAGCTTTTTCGCCTTCATCGCATCTTCGAGGCGCACGCGGCGCAGGATCTCCGGCGAGAAATTCGGCACGCCCTGGAAGACCAGCGATTCACCTTCGGTCAGGGTGTCGCCGATGCGCAGCGTCCCATGGTTGGGAATGCCGACGACATCACCGGCATAGGCGGTGTCGGCGAGCTGGCGCTGCGAGGCGAAGAAGAATTGCGGCGCCGTCAAGCCGAGCTGCTTGCCGGTGCGGGCGAGCCGCGCCTTCATGCCGCGTTCGAGCTTGCCGGAGCAGATGCGGGCAAAGGCGATGCGGTCGCGGTGGTTGGGATCCATGTTGGCCTGGATCTTGAAGACGAAGGCCGTCATCTTGTCATCGGTCGCATGCACCGTCCTGGTATCGGCGACCTGGTCGCGCGGCGGCGGCGCGAATTCGCCAAGCGCGTTGATCAGATCGCGAACACCGAAATTGCGCAGCGCCGAGCCGAAGAAAACAGGCGTCATATGGCCTTCGAGGAAGGAGTCGCGGTCGAAGGGCCGGCAGGCCTCGATGGCGAGCTCGGTCTCGTCGATGAAAGCCTGGCGCTCGTTTTCCGGCAGCTTGCCGGCAACGGCCTGCGGGCCATTAACCGGCGTGGTCTCCACTTCCGTATCGGAACCACGGGCGGTGCTGTTGGCGAGATGATAGGAGCCGCAGAAGGTCTTCGAGCGGCCGATCGGCCAGGTGATCGGCGCCGTATCCAGCGCCAGCTTCTCTTCCACCTCGTCGAGGATCTCGAAGGGGTCGCGGCTTTCGCGGTCCATCTTGTTGATGAAGGTGATGATCGGGATATCGCGCATGCGGCAGACTTCGAAGAGCTTCAGCGTGCGCGGCTCGATGCCCTTGGCGGCATCGATGACCATGACGGCGGCGTCGACCGCCGTCAGGGTGCGATAGGTGTCGTCGGCGAAATCCTCGTGGCCCGGCGTGTCGAGGATGTTGAATACATTGTCGTTATATTCGAAGGTCATCACCGAGGTGACGACGGAGATGCCGCGTTCGCGCTCGATTTTCATCCAGTCGGAACGCGTCTGCATGCGGTCCTTCTTCGCCTTGACTTCGCCGGCGAGCTGAATGGCACCGCCGAACAGCAGCAGTTTTTCGGTGAGCGTCGTCTTACCCGCGTCCGGGTGTGCGATAATAGCGAATGTGCGGCGGCGGGAGACCGCCTCGGCGAGACTTTCGGCCATGGTGTGAATCCTGTGGAATTGCGGCGTATCTAACGATTAAAGGCCGAGATTGCAATTGACCCCGGCCTTCGCTGCGCAAAGTAATGGGCCATGACCATTCATCATGACACACGCCCGACGCTGAACCTCATCCGGCTGGCCAATGGCGAAGGCCTCGAGCTGCCCGCCTATGAAAGCAAGGGGGCGGCCGGCATGGACCTGCGCGCCGCCGTCGACACGGATGCGCCGCTGACGCTTCTGCCCGGCAAGCGGGCGCTGGTGCCGACCGGCTTCATCTTCGAAATCCCCGAAGGGTTCGAAGGTCAGGTGCGTCCGCGCTCCGGCCTTGCCTTCAAACACGGCATCACCTGCCTCAATTCACCCGGCACCGTCGACAGCGACTATCGCGGCGAAGTGAAGGTGCTGCTTGCCAATCTCGGCGAGGAAGCCTTCACCGTCGAGCGCGGCATGCGCATCGCCCAGATGGTGATCGCGCGGGTGACCCAGGCGCGGGTGGCGGAGATCACCGCGGCAAGCGAAACCGCGCGTGGCGCCGGCGGCTTCGGCTCCACTGGCGTGTGATGACGGCTTAGAACAGTGAAGCAACCGAACGATCGATGAGCACCGTTTGTGGGGGCCATATGCTATTCAAGAGGGCGCCATGGGGCGTGGTTATCGGTCTAGCGGCAGCGCTGATTGCGGCGCCAGCGCTTGCGATTGATTCAACCAAGCTCCAGTCGATTCGCTCATCTTTATCTGTGGAACAGATCGTCGCATTTGCCATGGCGAAATCGACAGTGCCGATTCTCGACATCGACAAAACCATCGAGATGAACATCGTCCTCAATGCGAAAGGCATGGAGAGGAGCGATATTCAAGCTCTGCAGCTCGAGTTTTTGCGCGCGTTTTCTGCGGTCATGGCGTATGCGGACATTCGTATCAATTTTGATGCCGGCCAATCGATAGATTATTCAGTCGGAACGCCATATGTCCCTTTCGGCGATCAGAATCGACCTTCAAATACCCAGACCGTCGATGTATTTGTTGATCGTGATGCGCTCAAGCTCGCAAAACTGGGCCAAATAGCAGTTCATGATGTAGATGCGCTTCGAAGCAAACCGGACACGTTGGAATGCTATCACGAGCGCCGAAAAGGATTTCCGGCTATTAACGCCGTCGTCGACCGCGATATCAATCCAGTCGGCTGCCTTTACGCAGTGGTAATGCGATCGGTCGGGCTCAGAGATCTTTTTGGGGGTGCTGCCGCGACTTTCACTCCGGGCAGAATCCCCGGCTTCCGGATGAACGCTGAAATGGCGGCGGCATATGCCATTCATGAATGCCGATCGCTCATCGATAAAAAAGATCAACTTGGGAAATGTCTGAAAGGCGTTCTCGGCGAAAGAAAGTAGGCCCTGGGGGATTGGCCGAGGTCGCCGCGCATTTTCTTGCGGTATACCGTCAATGGCGGATTTAAAGCGCGTCGCATCAATCTTGGTTCAAGCAGATGCGCTTCCGTCCTTTGTTTTTTACATGTCGTTATCCTGGACCGCGGCAAGCTTTTGCGAGACATATTGTAATGGCAAATCGCCTCGACAGCACCGGCCTGACCTTCCGGCAGGACTATTTCGGCGATGCTGCCGGATGGGCGGCTCTTGTCCGCCTGCTCCAGGATATTTTCGGCATCGACATCGGTCCGCTGCAACAGCTTGGCGGCCCCGATGCCTCAAGCATGCCGTTCGGCTGGTTTGACGCCAAGGGCGAGCTTGCAGCCAATCTCACGGCCTTTGCGCTGCCCTTTGCCCTCAACGGCCGGATCGTCCATGCCGCCGGGCTGCAATCGGGTGCGGTGCGGCCGCCGTGGCGCGGCCGCGGACTTTATCGCGATCTGACGGCGAAGGCGCTCGACTGGTGCGAGCGGCAGGGCTTCGAAGCCGTCGTCCTCTACACCGATAAACCGTCGCTCTATGAGCCTTACGGTTTTCGCGCGATGCCGCTGCACCGATATGTGGGAACGGCCCCCGCCCCCGCGATTGACGCCACAGCCGCCCGGCCGCTTTTGCCGGCGGATGCGGAGGATTTTGCCCTGCTGCAATTGCTGCTGAAAGCACGCAGCCCGGTTTCGACGACGCTCTCGGTGGCAAGGAATGCTGCGATGTTTCTCATCAACACCCAGCTTGATCCCGATGTCCGCGTCAGCTTTCTGGAAGACTGCCAGGCAGTCGTCGCCTGGAAGATGGATGGGACAGGCCGCTTCAGCCTTCTCGATGTCGTGGCAGCGGAAATCCCGTCGCTCGCCGCGATCCTCGGCGGGCTCGACATTGCCTCGGCCACCGTCGAGGTCCTCTTCCGTCCCGATAAGCTCGACTGGACGGGCGCTCCGCAGCCCTTTGAAAGCGGAACGACGCTGATGCTGCGCGGGCTCGGTGACGACGCTCCGCATTTTCCGGCGATGCTCTCGCCGATGGCGGATTTCTAGCCGTTTCGCCGATCTATTTCCCGCGCGACAACGGCGGCAGGCGGCGCTTGACGGGCGAGGCTTTAATCATCGCGGTGTTGGTCTCGGCGCGTTCGGCGACCCTGTCCAGGAGGCCGTCGAGTTCCGCCATCGAGCGGATGACCAGGCGGGCGATAAAACAATCCTCGCCGGTCACCTTGTCGCATTCGACGATTTCAGGAATTTCCTGAATGAGCCGTTCGACGAAATGCAGCTGCCCCGGCAGCGGCCGCACGCGGACGATCGCCTGCAGGGGATAACCGACGGCGGCGGGATCGAGATCGATGGTGAAGGCCTTGATGACGCCGCGCTCCTCCAGCCGGCGCAGGCGCTCGGCAGCGCTTGGCGAGGAAAGCCCCACCTGCTGTGCCAGCTCCTTCAGCGATATCCGGGAGTTGCCGGCCAGCGCCTCCAGAATGGCCTGGTCGATTTCATCTAGCGGCTGGATATCGTTAGGCATGACAATGAATTCTCTTTTTATTATTAGGTCGTATCGGCGAACTTCGTTTTTATAATTATATAATTTTGCCCAACGCCGCAATATTATCACCTCAGCAAAAACGGAGGCGATCATGAGCGGCGACATCAAAAGAGGCACGGCTGAGATGACGGCAGCGATGCTGATCTCGGGCACGATCGGCTGGTTCGTCGTCATGTCGGGCCAGCCGGTGAGCGGCGTGGTTTTCTGGCGCTGCCTGTTCGGCGCGCTCACCCTGCTCGTTATCTGCGGCGCCCTCGGGCTGCTGCGGCCGGGCATCCTCACGCCGCGCACCTTCGCCATCGCCGTCCTCGGCGGCATCGCCATCGTCGTCAATTGGCTGCTGCTCTTCGCTTCCTATTCGCATGCGACGATCTCGATCGCCACGACCGTCTACAACACCCAGCCCTTCATGCTGCTGGTGCTTGGCGCGCTGTTTCTCGGCGAGAAGATCACCGCCGCCAAACTGTTCTGGCTGGCGCTCGCCTTTGCCGGCATGATGGCGATCGTTCAGGCAAAACCGGGCGGAAGCGGCGATACGTTCGAGAGCTACGGCCTCGGCATCCTGATGGCGCTCGGCGCCGCCTTCTTCTACGCGCTGGCAGCGCTTGCCGCGAAATGGCTGAAAGGCACGCCGCCGCATCTGATCGCGCTGATCCAGGTCGCGACCGGCATGCTGATGCTGGCGCCGATGACGGATTTTTCGCAATCGCCCGCGGATGCCGGAAGCTGGGCGATCCTGGTTTCCATCGGCGTCGTCCATACCGGCCTGATGTATGTGCTGCTCTACGGCGCCATCCAGCGGCTGCCGACGCATCTGACCGGGGCTCTCTCCTTCCTCTATCCGATCGCCGCGATCCTCGTCGACCGGCTGGCCTTCGGCCACGCGCTGCAGCCGATGCAGATCGTAGGCGCCGCCGTCATTCTTTTGGCTGCCGCCGGCATGAATCTCGGCTGGGCGCCGCGATGGCTGCGGCCAAGAGCGCTTCAGAGCTGACCACAAGCGGGCAGGCACGCGGCGGCAGGCATTTCTTCTGGTGATGGACCCATCAACGCCGGTCGATTGATGGCAAGGCTTGGCGGATATAAAACGGCTGGGAAGAGGGAGCCCACACATGAGCCTTGCCGCCTTGCTTGCCTATGCCGGAACGCTGTTCATCGCAGCCGCCATCCCGGGACCCGGAATTACCGCGATCGTCGCCCGCGCCCTCGGCTCGAATTTCCGCGAGACTTTCTTCATGGGCCTCGGCCTCGTGCTCGGCGACATGATCTATCTCACGGCCGTTATTCTCGGCCTTGCCTTTGTGGCGCAGACCTTCACCGAGGTGTTCATCGCAATCAAGATCGCCGGCGCGCTCTATCTCGGCTATATCGCCTGGAAGCTGTGGACGGCAGGGCTGCTGCCGCATGATATCGCCGCAGGCAAGTCCAGCAATATCGGCATGTCCTTCCTTTCCGGCTTGCTGGTAACGCTCGGCAATCCGAAGACGATGCTCTTCTATGTCGCGCTCGCGCCCACGCTGATCGACATCGGCAATATCGGGCTCGCCGACTATGCCATGCTGCTCGCCGCGACCTTCGTGGTGCTGATCGCCGTGCTGGTGCCCTATATGCTGCTCGCCTCACGCGCCCGCACGATGCTGAGACAGCCGCGCGCATTGCAGGCGCTGAACCGGGTGGCGGCAGGCATCCTCGCCGGCACGGCTGCCTTCATCGCCACGCGGGCGGCCTGAAATAAACATCCGCCAAGAAACGGTTTTCAAAGGTTTTTTTCTCCGCGGCCGGCTGCCCCGGCGTGAACGCGGTCTGGCCTCACGCGCGCTTTGACCCTATTCTCTTCCTCAATTTCAGAACCGCATTTCAAAAGGGAGAGCACCATGTCGCACAAGCCCGGCCGCGGCCGCATCTATTCCTCGATCACCGAGACCATCGGCAATACGCCACTCGTGCGCTTCGACAAGCTGGCGCGGGAAAAGGGCGTGGTGGCAAACCTGATCGGCAAGCTCGAATTCTTCAACCCGATCGCCTCCGTCAAGGACCGCATCGGCGTGGCGATGATCGAGAGCCTGGAAGCCCAAGGCAAGATCACCCCCGGCAAGACGGTGCTGATCGAGCCGACCTCGGGCAATACGGGCATCGCGCTGGCTTTTGCCGCCGCCGCCAAGGGCTACCGTCTGATCCTCACCATGCCGGAGACCATGTCGGTCGAGCGCCGCAAGATGCTGGTGCTGCTCGGCGCCGAACTGGTGCTGACCGAAGGACCGAAGGGCATGAAGGGCGCCATCGCCAAGGCGGAAGAACTGGCGGAGTCGCTTCCCGACGCCATCATTCCGCAGCAATTCGAAAATCCCGCCAATCCCGAAATCCATCGCCAGACGACGGCCGAAGAAATCTGGAACGACACAGACGGCACGGTCGATATCGTCGTCTCCGGCATCGGCACCGGCGGCACCATCACCGGCGTCGGCCAGGTGCTGAAAAGCCGCAAGCCCGAAGTCCAGATCATCGCCGTCGAGCCCGCCGATTCTCCGATCCTCTCCGGCGGCAATCCCGGCCCGCACAAGATCCAAGGCATCGGCGCCGGCTTCGCCCCAAAAATCCTCGATACCGGCATCTATGACGAGGTCGTCACCGTGAGCAACGATGAGGCATTCGAACAGGCACGGCTGGTCGCCCGGCTCGAAGGCGTGCCCGTCGGCATCTCCTCGGGTGCGGCGCTGACGGCCGCGATCAAGGTCGGCAGCCGTCCGGAGAATGCGGGGAAGAACATCGTGGTGATCATTCCATCCTTTGCGGAGCGTTATCTCTCTACGGCGCTGTTTGAAGGGCTCGGGAGCTGAGTATCAGCTGTCCCGCCATCATCATCGAGAGCAGCGGGGCGCTTCGGCGCCCCTTTTCTTAAAGTCTGCGCGTCTAGCTCAACAGTTGCCGCACTACGCGCTGCGAAAGAGAAGCATTTTCCAGAAGTGGCGTGAGATCGCTGACCTGATCGAGCGATCCGAGAATTGGCAGCTTTTGAATGCGTGTATCTGCAATTGCCGCGGCGGTGCTTGCAACTGCATCCTCAGCGTTGATCGTCATAAATGGCCGGTCGTGATATGGACCAACGACAGGCTCGAAGTTGGCGATCCCCAGCTCATTTTGCCGGTGCGCCAGCTCAACATATGCCGAGGCGAGTGCGTTTCCTCGCTTGCTCCACTCGCCCGCAAGAACCGCTTGCTCCAGATGCGGCATGAGGCGATCTGAAATCGGGAGTTTTGCAAAGCTGGTTCCAAGCCATTTCGCATAGGGCGCGTACCGGCGCTCTAGCAGAAATCCCATTCTCATCACGTCGCGTATAAGCCGGCCGGCGACAATCCGCGAACCAAGATCATCTCCAACCTGACCCGCTCGACCGACAAATGCTTGTTCTTCGGCGATCCGTCGCCACTGACATGCAATCTTGTACAGCCACACGTCGTCGGGGAAATAGTCCATGCGTTCACGGGCATTCTGCAATTCCCCATCATCATCGTGAAATACCGCCCCCGTCGTGAACGCGAGAAGCTTCTGCTCGGCAAATCCAAGCCACTGAAGAGACGTTAGATTTTCAACGGAGCGAACGGCGAAATGCTCTTCGAGCTTGGCTTCCAGCGTGTGGAACTCAAGCCCGTGCTCGATGGCACCAACGGCCTCTGGGCCATCGGCAGGAGCATGCGGACGGCTACGCCATCCTATCGGCTCGCCAAGGTAGCTGCTGGGTGCCACCTTGGTGAACTCACCAACCAATCGTCGGGCATAGTCGTTGAAGCTGTCGATGCTCAGGAAGATATGAACCCTGGGCCCCCAGTTATGGTCCCTGGAGACCTCATCATCCAGACCAAGCAGTTCCGATCCATATCCAATTAACGCCGCTGAATGGGGAAGTTCCGGCGCGACCTGAGCCAACCAGGGCCTGACGATGTCTGCGTAAAATCGACGGGACAACTCAATCCCCTGCATAGCCTGCCTTCTTTCGGTCTATTCATAATTCCCCGGAGAAACCGAAGAACCGCCTACACGTGCAATTTCGGCGACTGGCAGCCCAGTGATTTACCTCCGTCCTATGCCGCCGCCGTCAGCCTCTCCCCGGCGATACGATAGGAAATGGCTTCGGCCAAATGCATTCGGCCGACCGTCGGCTTATCGTCGAGGTCGGCCAGCGTGCGGGCGACCTTGAGGACGCGGTGGTAGCCGCGGGCGGAGAATTTCATTTTTTCGGCGGCGTCCCGCAGGAGCTGCAGGCCGCCAGCGTCGGGTTCGGCGAGTTTTTCGATCATCGCGGTCGAGCAGCGGGCGTTGGTGCCGATGCCCTTGGCGCCGGCGGCTTCGAAACGTTCCTGCTGGATTTCGCGGGCGCGGGCGACGCGGCGGGCGACGTCGGCGCTGGCCTCGGCGGCCATCGGCCGGATCAGATCGGCGGCGGAGACGGCGGGCACGTCGATGCGGATATCGATGCGGTCCATCAGCGGACCGGAAATGCGGGCCTGGTAATCGCTCATGCAGCGCGGGCCGCGGGCGCAAGTGTGACCGGGTTCGCCGGCCATGCCGCAGCGGCAGGGGTTCATCGCCGCGATCAGCTGGAATTTCGCCGGATAGGAGACGCGGTGATTGGCGCGGGCGATGACGCATTCGCCGCCTTCGAGCGGCTGGCGGAGCGCATCGAGCGCCTGCGGCGTGAACTCGGGAAACTCGTCGAGGAAAAGCACGCCGTGATGGGCAAGCGAGGCTTCGCCAGGCCGGGCGCGCAAGCCGCCGCCGACGAGGGCCGCCATGGTGGCGGAATGGTGCGGGGTGCGGAAAGGCCGGCGATCGGAAAGCTTGCCGCCGGTGAGCTGGCCGGCGATCGAATGGACCATCGACACCTCGAGCAGCTCGGCCGCCGAAAGCGGTGGCAGGATGGAGGGTAGCCTTGCCGCCAGCATCGATTTGCCGGAGCCGGGAGGCCCGACCATCAGCAGATTATGGCCGCCGGCGGCCGCGACCTCAAGCGCGCGCTTGGCGCTCTCCTGGCCCTTGATCTCGGCGAGGTCGGGCAGGTTGGCGGCGTTGGCGCGGATGGACGGCTCCGGCCGGGAGAGCACCTGGGTGCCGCGGAAATGATTGGCAAGGGCAATCAGGCTGCGGGGTGCAAGAATATCGACGTCGGCACCGGCCCAGGCGGCTTCCGCTCCGCTTTCGGCCGGGCAGATCAGCCCCTTGCCGAGGGCATTGGCGCCGATCGCGGCCGGCAGCGCGCCGGCGATGGCAGCGATCGTTCCGTCGAGATTGAGCTCGCCGACGACGACAAAATCCGACAGAGCATCGGCGGGAATGGCGCCGAGTGCGGCCATTAAGGCGAGCGCGATCGGAAGGTCGAAGTGCGAGCCTTCCTTCGGCAGATCGGCAGGCGCCAGATTGACGGTCACCCGTTTTGCCGGCAGCGCCAGGCCGGAGGCATGCAGGGCCGCCTGCACGCGCTCGCGGCTTTCGGCAACGGCCTTGTCAGGCAGGCCGACGATCTGCATTCCGACCTTACCGGGCGCAATCATGACCTGGACCTCGACCGGCACGCCTTCGATACCCTGAAATGCAACCGTACTGACGCGCGCGACCATCCGCCT
This sequence comes from Rhizobium sp. R634, assembly GCF_002211305.1. Classification (GTDB taxonomy): domain Bacteria; phylum Pseudomonadota; class Alphaproteobacteria; order Rhizobiales; family Rhizobiaceae; genus Rhizobium. The sequence continues at coordinate 147,092 of NZ_LOKW01000007.1, forward strand.
ACCCCTTGCCCAGCAAACTCTACTTACCGCCCTGCGGCCTTTCAGGCCAGCGGTTGCAATCTTGCATGGAAACAAGAATAAAACAAGAACAGTCGCGGAACATATTCGGATGCGTCAAGTGACTTCGGTTGCATCCGGTCATGCCCGCGTTTCCGGCTGCCGCCGGAAGCCTCAGCCGCGCTTGCGCTCGATCGCATCCCAAAGCAGGCTTGCGATATCGGCGCCGCCGAACTTCTTGACCTCGCGAATGCCTGTCGGCGAGGTGACGTTGATCTCGGTCATGTAATCGCCGATCACGTCGATGCCGACGAGCAGGAAGCCGCGTTCCCTCAGCGCCGGGCCGATGCGTTCGCAGATTTGCTTCTCGCGCGGCGTCAGCTCGGTCGCCTCGGCGCGGCCGCCGACATGCATGTTGGAACGGCTGTCATGCTCGGCCGGAACGCGGTTGATCGCGCCGGCGAATTCGCCGTCGACTAGGATGATGCGTTTGTCGCCTTTGCGCACGTCGGGCAGGTATTGCTGGGCGATGAAGGGCTCGCGGAACAGCTGGCCGAACATTTCCAGCAGCGAGGAGAGGTTACGGTCGTCGCGAGTGGAGTGGAAGACGCCGGCGCCGCCATTGCCGTAGAGCGGCTTCAGGATGATATCGCCCATCTCGTCGCGGAAGCGGCGGATTTCGGCTGCATCCTTGGTGATCAGCGTGTTCGGCATCAGGTCGGAAAATTCGGTGACGAAGATTTTTTCCGGCGAATTGCGCACCCAGGCCGGGTCGTTGACGACGAGCGTCTTTGGATGGATGCGCTCGAGCAGATGCGTCGAGGTGATATAGGCCATGTCGAAGGGCGGGTCCTGGCGCAGCAGCACGACATCCATGGTGGAGAGATCGACGCGCTCGGGCGCGCCGAGTTCGAAATGATCGCCCTTGACGTCGCGCAGCAGCATCGGCTCGACGCTGGCAAAGAGCTTGCCGTCGCGGAAGCTCAGGCGCTCAGGCGTGTAATGGAACAGCCTGTAGCTGCGCGCCTGGGCTTCCAGGCTCATGGCGAAGGTGGAATCGCCCGCAATATTGATGCCGGCGACATGATCCATCTGGACCGCTACATTGGTAATCTTGGCCATTTCCGTCCCTCGCTGAATGCCGGACAGATGTAGGTCGGCCCGGTATCAAACGCAACGGCCAATCAAGGGCTTCGCGTTTCCAAGATCCGCATCAGCCGGCCGCGATAGCTGTCGAGAATGACGGCAAGGACGATGACGGCGCCGATGACGATCGGCTTGATGTTGTCGTCGGCGCCGAGCAGCTGCAACCCCGTCGACAGGACCTGCAGAATGCAGGCGCCGACCAGCGTGCCGATGATCGAGCCCTTGCCGCCGGAAAGGCTTGTGCCGCCGATGATGACCGCGGCGATGGCGTTCAGCTCGTAGCCAATGCCGGCGACCGGGCTGCCGACATTGAGGCGCAGCAGATAGACCATGGCGGCAATGCCTGCCGTCAGGCCTGAGATCGTGAAGACGGCGATTTTGTATTTTTTCGGCGCGTGCCCCGACAGCCGCACGGCCTCTTCATTGGTGCCGATCGCGAAGACGAAGCGGCCGAAGACGGTGTAACGCAGCACGAACCAGCCGATGAGGACGACGACGATCGCAATCAGGAAGATCGAAGGAAAGACGCCCCAGAAGATCAGGTTGCCGAAATCGACGAAAGGCTGCGGCAGGCCCGTGATCGTGGAATTGTCGCTGACGACGCGGGCCAGGCCGCTTGCGACGTTCAGCATGCCGAGGGTGACGATGAAGGACGGAAGCTTCCACTTCTCGCAGATCCAGCCATTGACAGCGCCGAGGATGGCACCGGTGCCCATCGACGCCAGCGAGGCCAGCACGATCGCCTGCCACGGAGAAAGCCGCGGATCGATCATGATCGTGGCGCCGATCACCGTGCAGAGAGCAAGCAGCGAGCCGACGGAAAGATCGATGCCGCCGACGAGGATGACGTAGGTCATGCCCGAAGCGAGCACCGTGTTGATGGCGATCTGCACGAAGATCTTCAGGAAGTTCTCCGGCGTGGCAAAATACGGCGCCGTCGCCGAGAAAAACGCCAGGATCAGGACGAGGGCGATGGCGACGCCCGCCTCCTTCATCGAGATCCGGATGAGCTTGTCCCAGAAGCGTGCCTCTTTCGCCTCGGTCTGTTTTTCAATGCTGGCGGACACGGCTGTACTCCTTGTAGGCGAGCGAAAGGATCCTGCTCTCGTCAAATTGTTCCCGCGGTATTTCGCCGGAGATCTTTCCGTCGGAAAAGACGATGATGCGATGGCAAATTCCGATCAGCTCCGGCAGATCGGAGGATACGACCAGAACACCTTTTCCTTCGGCGGCAAACTTCCACAGAAGCTCATAGATCTCGGCCTTGGCGCCGACATCGATACCGCGGGTCGGCTCATCGAAGATCAGCACCTTCGGGCCGCGGAACAGCCATTTGGCGATGACGACCTTCTGCTGATTGCCGCCGGAAAAGGTTCTGACGGCCTGATGGATGGAAGGGGTCTTGATCCGGAGCTCGCGCACCAGGCGCTGCGCGTGATCGTCCTCCACCTTGCCCATGATCAGGCCGTTGCGGGAGATCTTGGCGAGATCGGTGATGGTGGAATTTTCGGCGCAGCTCATGTCGAGCATCAGGCCCTGCATCTTGCGGTCTTCGGTGGCAAGGCAGAGCCCGGCGGCAACGGCATCTTTGGGCGAATTGATCTCGACCGGCTCGCCATTCAGGCGGATTTCGCCAGCAGCCTTGACGTCGGCGCCGAAGAGGGCCCGAACCGCCTCGGTGCGGCCGCTGCCGACGAGGCCGGCAATGCCGACGATTTCGCCTTTTGCGACGGAAAAGGACAGTTCCGGACTGTTGCGCGTCACCTTCAGGCCGGAGACACCGAGCGCCTCGCCGGATAGGGTGCTGTCGCCTTTGAATATGCCGTGATCCGCAAGCTTGCGTCCGACCATCAGCTCGACGATGTCGGGGATCTCAAGTCCGGGGAGCGGCCGGGTGATCACATGCTGGCCGTCGCGCAGCACCGTCACATCGTCGCCGACCTCGAAGATTTCCTCCAGCCGGTGCGAGATATAGAGCGTGGTGACGCCGCGCCGCTTCAGCCGCTTCAGAATTTCGAAGAGACGATCAACCTCCTTGGAAGTCAGGGTCGCCGTCGGTTCGTCGAGAACGAGAAGCTTACTTTCGTAACAAAGCGCCTTGGCGATCTCGACCAGCTGCAGCTGCGCGACGCTGAGGCGGCTTGCCAGCGTCGTCGGAGCGACGTCGAGGCCGACCTCTTCCAGGAGTTCCGCCGCCCTGGCGTTCATCGCCTTGTAGTTCACCAGGCCGTATCGGCGCGGCAGATGCTCGAACAGCAGGTTTTCGGCAACCGTCAGATTGGAAAGCGGGTGCAGTTCCTGGTGAATGACACGGATGCCGGCCTTGAAGGCCTCGAGGGGCGAGGCCGGATGATACGGCTTGCCGTCGAATAGGATATGACCGTCGTCCGGCCGGAAGACGCCGCCAAGCAGATTGATCAGGGTCGACTTTCCGGCGCCGTTCTCGCCAAGGAGAACATGGCCCTTGCCGCGGCCGATCCGCATCGAGACATCCTTGAGCGCCACGACGCCCGGGAAGCGCTTGCCGATCTCTTCCAGCCTCAGGATGTCGTTATCTGCTGCGTCTGACACGTCGACCTCATGCATGCTCTGAACGATCTTTGCGCAGCCCGCGTCGAAGACTCGCAAGCAAGCCTCGTCTACAGCGATCAGCGCATCAATCGATTGGTAGCAGTCGGCGCCGGCCCACGGCCGGCGCTTTCTATGGTTTGCAGCCGGGCGTCCCGACTATTTCAGATCCGCCGAGGTGACCAGCTTGACGTCGGTCTTGACCCAGCCGGTGAATTTTTCGCCGGCAAGTTCGCGCATGCCATAGTCGATGCCCATGACCGCCATCTGCGCGCCGTATTGCTCGACGGTGGCGAGCATCTTGCCGTCCTTGATCAGCGGCTGAACGGGCGGAATGTTGTCGAAGCCGACAACCTTGATCTTGCCGGCCTGGCCGGCGGCATCGAGAGCCTTGACGACACCGAGAGCCATGGAGTCGTTGGCGGCCATGACGCCCTGGATATCCTTATACTTCGTCAGGAAATTGGTCATGACGGTATTGGCTTCCTCGGTCTCCCAATGAGCGGTCTTGCTGTCGAGAAGCTCTAGTTTGCCCGATTTGACCGAGTCCATGAAGCCTTCCTTACGCTCCTTGGCGTTGTCGGCCTCGGGGTTGCCTTCGAGGATGACCACCTTGGCGCCGGCTCCGAGATCCTTGGCAAGCGCATCGCCTGCAAGCTTTGCGCCTTCCTTGTTGTCAGGCCCGAAGAAAGCCAGATCGATACCAGCCTTCTTCTTGGCATCGGCATCGAGCGGCACGTCGATGTTGATGACCTTGACGCCTGCCTTGACCGCCTTCGCCAGCGGCGTCGCCATCGCCTTTGAATCGGCGGGTGCTACGACGATGATATCGTATTTCTGGGTGACGAAGTTCTCGACGGCGTCGACCTGCGAGGCAAAGTCACGCTCGTCCTTCATGCCGACGGCCTTGAAATCGAACTTGTCCTTGTTCTCGGCCGCATATTTGTCGGCGCCGGCCTTCATCTGCTTGAAGAACTCATTGGACAAGGATTTCATGATCAGGCCGACCTTCGGCTTCTCAGCCGCGAAGGCAGGGGACACGGTGCAGGACAGCGCCAGCACCAGGGTGCCGGCGAGGCCGAGCTTCAAGGCCGCACGGCGCGGTGCATTGATCAAGACGGATTCACGCTTAAAATTGGACATTTTTTCCTCCGAACGGCCCAGGGCTCAGCTCCATCTGAGTTGCCCGCGGCAAATGAACCGTTTCCAACGCAAAATGGGTAACACGCCTCCAAAAATTGTCAAGCGACCAAAACGAGCCGCCGAAGCGAACCGCATCGCCATGTTCGACGCATATTGACATGTCGGGGATGAACCGTTTCCATATCCTCGGGCAGGTGCTGCTCTCACGTTCAGACGTCGGAAATCGAGACACCGCCCTTTGACTAGGGGCCTGAAGACCATTAGCTGAAAGCCAGGATCAGGCGCCCTCGGACGCCTTGCGCAGGCGAAGATGAAGGGCATCTATTTCTGTCATGTCAAAGGTCGGGATCAGGGATGTTGCCAAGCTTGCGGGTGTTTCCACCGGCACCGTTTCCAGGGTTTTGAACGATCATCCCTCGGTGACCAAGGACGTGCGGGCGCGCGTCGAAGGGATCATCAAGGACCTGGGTTATCTGCCCGACCCTTCAGCGAGAAGCATGCGCAGCAAGGTCAGCCGCCTCATCGGCATCGTAATTCCCGATCTGACCAATCCGTTCTTCTCGGAACTGGTGCAATCGGCGGAACAGGCGGCGGCCAATCACGGCTATAATATCATCGTCATGACCTCGCTCGATCATGCGGCCAAGGAGGCTGATCGCATCAGGCAGCTGACAAGCCGGAAGGTGGACGGCATCATTCTGGTTCCCAGCAATGATTTCCACACGATCAAGCTGCCGAAAGGCTTGCCGATCGTGGTCGTCGACCGTCTCATGCCGGGATATTCCGGCATCGCCTCCGACCACCGCAACGGCGTTCGTCTCGGCGTCGAGCATCTTCTGAAGCTCGGCCATCGCCGCATCGGCTTCATTTCGGGACCTGGAGATTCCGTCCCGGCCAACGACCGCCTCAGAGGCTATCTTGACGCCATGGAGCAGGCGGACGGCACGAAAATGGCCGGACCGCCGCTGATCGCCGAGGCGGCGTTCGACTATGAGAGCGGCCGCTCCGCTGGAAATTATCTTCTGGCGCGCGCCCGCAACGAGCGGCCGACGGCGATATTCGCAAGTTCCGACCAGCAGGCGATCGGCTGCATGAGGGCGGCCCACGATCTCGGAATCCCGATTCCGGCAGCCCTTTCCATCGTCGGCTTCGACGGCATCCCGCTCGCAAGCATGACGACGCCGCGGCTGACGACGGTGAAACAGCCGATCCAGGACGTCGCCGCAGCCGCAGTGGCCGTCCTTTTGAACAAGCGCACAGCGCCTGCCCTCGACAATCCGATCCTGTTTCCCTGCGAGGTTCTGGAGGGGGAGACGACCGCGCCGCCTCAACCCGATTAACGCATGACCGGCCGCCGCCGGCGGCCTATATCAGGCGGCAATGCCCTGGTTGCCGCCGTTGCGCAGCATGTTGCGCAGACGATAGGCGATCGCCAGAGGCTTCGGGAAAGGCTTGCGCAGGAAAGCGACCTTGCGAACGTAATTATCGACCCGCCAGCTTGCCCAGGTTCCGCCCGCGAAAAAGGCGACGTCGCCGACGCTAAGGGTTCGCTCCGTACCGTCCTCGGCAGTGATATGAACCTCGCCTTCGAGGATCATCACGGTCTCGTCCCAGCCGAAATACCAGCGGAATTCGCCCGCCGTGCAGTCCCAGATCGCCGTCAGCGAGGCCTCGTCATGGCCGCGCGAATGTTCGGCGGTGCGGGCCTCGGGATTGCCGCTGATGATCCAGTCCGGATTGATCGGCGTCGATTTCAGCGGCAGCATGCCGCTCGCATGGGCGACGAAGGATTTCCCGGCCGGCTTCAGCGCAACATAAGGCACCGACCGCGCCGCCATGGCGACCGCGCTTGCAAGCATCATCTTCAAGGCCATGAATCAACCCCCAATTGCCACCCTACCAAGGCGGGAGATAGCAGAGAATTGTAAGGAGCCCGTTCAAGCCGCGGCTAAAATTTTAATGATCCGCAACTGTCGAACCGAAAAGACACCAGTTTAGAACGCATCTGGAAAGTGCCGCGGCAGCCGGCCGGGCATGATCGCCACAATATCATAGCGCTGGGAAAGACGGGCGTGATCGGCCTGGCGGGCGAGCCAGAGGTCGCTTGCCGCCCGTATGCGCTTCTGCGAGGCGATGGAGACGGCATCGACAGCCGCCGCCTCGCCATGGCGGGCCTTGACTTCGACGAAGACGGCAAGATCGCCCTTGCGGGCAATGATATCGATCTCGCCCAGTCTCGTGCGGTGGCGTAGCGCCAGGATGCGATAACCCTTCAGCATCAGGAAAACGGCCGCGGCATATTCCGACACGCGGCCGCGGCGCAGCGCCTTCCTTCTGATGGCTGCGAGATTGTTATCGCCCATCGGCGCCCTTCATCTCCAAGAGGCGCTGATAGAGCGCCTTGCGCGGCAGGCCGGTGAGGCGGGCCGCTTCGGTCGCGGCCTTTGCGGTGGGCATCGTCTTCGAGAGATCGGCAAGCACAGCCTCGACGTCGGCCTCCGGCGTTTCTACCGGCTGCGGCGGACCGACGACGAGGACGATCTCGCCCTTGACGTTATCCACCTCCTGATAATGCGCGGCAAGCTCGGCCAGCGTGCCGCGGCGGAACTCTTCATAGGTCTTGGTCAGCTCGCGGCAGACGGAGGCGGGCCGGGTGCCGCCCAGCACATCGGCGGCGGCGAGAAGCGTGGCGCCGATGCGATGCGGCGATTCAAAGAAGATCAGCGTTGCGGGCGCTGCGGCAAGCTCTCCAAGGCGGTCACGGCGGGCCTTGTCCTTCACCGGCAGGAAACCGGCGAAGAGAAAGGCGTCGCTCGGCAGGCCGGAGCCGACAAGGGCTGCGAGCGGCGCCGAGGCGCCCGGAATGGGAATGACACGGTAACCAGCCTCAATCGCCTGCTGCGCCAGCCGATAGCCGGGATCGGAGACGAGCGGCGTGCCGGCATCGGAAACCAACGCCACCGAGCGGCCCGCCTCCAGCGCCTGCAGCAGCCGCGGCCCGGCCTCGTCGGCATTATGCTCGTGATAGGCGAAGGGGCGGTTCTGGATGCCGTAGCGATCGAGCAGGACGCGGGTGACGCGCGTATCCTCGCAGGCGAGCACGTCGGCGCCGGCCAGCGTTTCCAATGCGCGCAGCGTGATGTCGCCGAGATTACCAATCGGGGTCGCCACCAGATAGAGCGCCGGCTCCAGCGGCCGCGCCGGCACCGCCATATTGTGCAGGCGGAAGCTTTTCCGGCCGGCGGTTTCCGCTGTCGTTTCCTCATTCATGCCGATTGCTTTCCGTCCCGCCGGCGCCTTGCCGGTTCATCGGCCTTTATGGGCGAGCGGCACTGCTTCGGCAAGGGTCCGGATTTCTGTGAGGATTGCTCCGGAAAACCTGAAATGCGGGCGCGGAGCCGTCCATGCCTCTTGCAAACCGGTGCTGAAGTCTGCCATTTTGCCCGTCCACTCCCCCGGCCTCAAGTCGGGACAGGCATTCTTCGGGTGCTCGAAGCGCCCGGACAGTCACGGTCGAAAGCGGTAGCATCCCATGCGTATTACTATTGAGCGGTCAAACCTGTTGAAATCGCTGAACCACGTCCACCGCGTGGTCGAACGTCGCAACACGATCCCGATCCTGTCCAACGTACTGCTCAAGGCCGACGGCCAGAACCTCGACATGAAGGCGACCGACCTCGACCTCGAAATCACCGAGGCGACGCCGGCGAGTGTCGAGCAGGCCGGCGCCACCACCGTTCCTGCCCATCTTCTCTACGATATCGTGCGCAAGCTGCCCGACGGTTCGGAAGTGCTGCTTGCCACCAGCACCGATGGCGGCTCGATGACCGTGCAGTCCGGCCGCTCAAAATTCTCGCTGCAGTGCCTGCCGGAATCGGACTTTCCCGATCTGACCGCCGGTACCTTCACGCATTCCTTCAAGCTGAAGGCGACCGATCTGAAGATGCTGATCGACCGCACGCAGTTTGCGATCTCGACCGAAGAGACGCGTTATTATCTCAACGGCATTTTCTTCCACACGATCGAGAGCAAGGGCGACCTGAAGCTCAGGGCCGTCGCCACCGACGGCCACCGCCTGGCGCGCGCCGATGTCGATGCGCCCTCGGGCTCGGAGGGCATGCCCGGCATCATCATTCCGCGCAAGACGGTCGGAGAGCTGCAGAAGCTGGTCGACAATCCGGAAGCGATCGTGACCGTCGAGGTTTCCGACGCCAAGATCCGCATGACGATCGGCTCGATCGTCCTGACCTCGAAGCTGATCGACGGCACTTTCCCTGACTATCAGCGCGTCATTCCGACCGGCAACGACAAGGAAATGCGCGTCGATTGCACGACCTTCGCCCAGGCCGTCGACCGTGTCTCGACCATTTCCTCCGAGCGCGGCCGCGCGGTGAAGCTGGCGCTTTCAGACGGGCAACTGATGCTGACCGTCAACAATCCGGATTCCGGCAGCGCCACGGAAGAAGTCGCCGTTGGCTACGACACGGATGCCATGGAAATCGGCTTCAATGCCAAATACCTGCTCGACATCACCGCGCAGCTTTCCGGCGAGGAAGCGATCTTCCTGCTGGCCGATGCCGGCTCGCCGACGCTGATCCGCGATACGGCCGGCGACGACGCGCTCTACGTGCTGATGCCGATGCGCGTCTGACGGGAACGAAGGCGCCCATTTTCGGTTTTCCTCCTGTCGAACAGGAGGATGCCAGAATGAAGAAGACGGGAGCGGTGCGCATCGGCATATCCGGCTGGACCTATGCGCCCTGGCGCGGCCAATTCTATCCCAAGGGTCTGCCGCAGAAGCAGGAGCTTTCCTACGCCGCTCGCCACTTCCGTTCGATCGAGATCAACGGTACCTTCTACGGATTGCAGCGGCCCGAAAGCTTCGGCCGCTGGCGGGACGAAACGCCCGAGGATTTCGTCTTCGCGGTCAAGGGCTCGCGCTTCATCACTCATATGAAGCGATTGCAGGAGATTGAGACGCCGCTTGCCAATTTCTTCGCCTCCGGCCTGTTGCGGCTTGGCCCCAAACTTGGGCCTATCCTCTGGCAGTTTCCGCCGAACATGGCCTTCGACCCCGCGCTTTTCGAAACCTTCTTGTCGCGGCTGCCGCATGACTGCGATGCCGCGACCGCGCTTGCGAAACGCCATGACGGCCGTCTCAAAGGGCGAGCCTGGCTCAAAAGCGACGCCGATCAGCCGATCCGCCATGCTTTCGAGATCCGCCATGACAGCTTCCGCTCGCCCGCCTTCATCGAGATGCTGAGGCGTCACAACGTCGCGCTCGTCTGCGCCGACACGGTGGAATGGCCGCTGTTGATGGACATCACCGCCGATTTCATCTATTGCCGCCTGCATGGTTCCGAGCAACTCTATGTCAGTGGCTATGAGGATGAAGCGCTCGATCTGTGGGCCGAGCGCATCCGCGCCTGGGCGAAGGGCAGAGAACCCGAGAACGCGACGCGGGTGCTGGAGCCGCTGCCGGCGCGAGCCAAGGGCCGGGATGTCTATCTTTATTTCGATAATACCGACAAAAAGCTGCGCGCGCCCATCGACGCCGATCATCTCAGCGACAGGCTTGCGGATCTCATGCCTCGATCCGACCGGAAGGCGGCATGAGCTGTTGATGCCGGTGTCTTCGTTGCGAAAATTCTTGTCCTGACAGCGACAAAGAGCATATTAACACAGTCGATCAACATGCGGATGGGTGGAGAATGCGCTTAAGGGTCAAGGTGAGGGAACACCTCGGAAAGAAATTCGATGAAGAAATCCGTTTCTTCCGGGGCATGATGCAGGGACCGAAGACCGTCGGCTCCATCGTGCCGACCTCCTCCATCACCGCCAAACGCATGGCAAGCGTCATCAACCTCAATTCCGGCCTGCCGGTGCTCGAACTCGGGCCGGGCACGGGCGCCATCACCAAGGCGATTCTCGGCCGCGGCGTGAAGCCGGACAATCTGGTGGCGATCGAATATTCGACGGATTTCCACCAGCATCTGCTGCGGACCTATCCGGGCGTGCACTTCATCAACGGCGATGCCTTCGAGCTCAAGACCACGCTTGGCGCCTTCGGCGACCAGACGTTCGATTGCGTCATCTCGTGCATTCCGCTTCTGAACTTTCCGATGGAGATGCGCATCTCGCTGCTCGAAAGCCTGCTCGACCGGCTGCCGGCAGGCCGGCCGGTGGTGCAGATTTCCTACGGCGCGATTTCGCCGATCGCCGCCAATCCCGACCGCTACCACATTCAGCATTTCGATTTCGTCGTCCGCAACATCCCGCCGGCGCAGCTCTGGATCTATCGGCGCGGCTGATGTTCGGGCTCTATATCACCCATCCGCAAGTCAAGATCGACGCTGATGTCCCCGTGCCGAAATGGGGGCTTTCCGATATCGGCGCGGCGCGCGCCCGCAAAGCAGCCGAGAGCGGCTGGGTCAAACAGTTGCGGCGCATCATCTCCAGCGACGAGACGAAGGCGATCGAGACGGCCGAGATTCTGGCGGAAGCCTCCGGCGTGACGATCGAGATCGTCCACGCCATGCACGAGAACGACCGCTCGGCCACCGGCTTCCTGCCGCCGCCGCAATTCGAAGAGGCGGCCGACTGGTTCTTTGCCCATCCCGAGGAAAGCTTCAAAGGCTGGGAGCGCGCCATCGATGCGCAGGCCCGCATCGTCGGGGCGGTGAATGCCGTGCTCGCCACGCATGATGCGACAGCGCCCATCGCCTTCGTCGGCCATGGCGGCGTCGGCACGCTGCTCAAATGCCATCTGGCGGGCAAGCCGATCGGCCGCGACCGCGACCAGCCGGGCGGCGGCGGCAATCTCTATGCTTTCGGCCTTGCGGATCGCCGCTTATCATGCGACTGGACACCCATCGAAGACTGGCGGGGGTGAGTTGCAATGGACGCACGCGAGCGGCTGATCGTCGGCCTGGATGTTCCAACGATCGGCGAGGCGGAAAGGCTGGTTTCCACGCTCGGCGACGACATTCTCTTCTATAAGATCGGCTATCAGCTCGTCTTTGCCGGCGGCCTGGAGTTCGCCCGCGATCTTGCCGCAAGCGGCAAGAAGATCTTTCTCGACATGAAGCTGCTCGACATCGACAATACGGTTGCATCAGGCGTCGAGAACATCGCCAAGATGGGCATGTCGATGCTGACGCTGCACGCCTATCCCAAAGCGATGAAAGCGGCGGTCGAGGCCGCGGCCGGTTCCGGCCTCTGTCTGCTCGGCGTGTCCGTGCTCACCTCGATGGATTCCGATGATCTTATCGACGCCGGCTACAGCCAGGATCCCCACAGCCTGGTGCTGCGCCGTGCCGCTCAGGCGCGCGCGGCCGGCATGGGCGGCATCGTCTGCTCGGCTGCGGAGGCGGCCGAGGTGCGCGAGATCCTCGGGCCCGACATGGCGATCGTCACACCCGGCATTCGCCCGACCGGCAGCGACAAGGGCGACCAGAAGCGGGTGATGACGCCCTTCGACGCGCTGAAGGCCGGCGCCACGCATCTCGTCGTCGCCCGGCCGATCGTCAAGGCGCCCGATCCGAAAGAGGCGGCCCGCGCGGTCCTCAACGAGATGGTGAGCGCGCTCTGGCCGGCAAACCGCTGAATTAAAAGCAGAGAAGGAGGAAACCATGGCTAAGGGATATTGGATCGCCCGCGTCGACGTTCGCGACGCCGAGCGCTATAAGGATTACGTGGCGGCGGCAAAGCCCGCCTTCGAAAAATACGGCGCGAATTTCCTGGCGCGCGGCGGCGCCTTCACCGAACTGGAAGGCAAGGCGCGCGCTCGCAATGTCGTGATCGAGTTCCCCTCGATGCAGCATGCGGTCGACTGCTATAATTCACCGGAATACCAGATTGCCGCGAAAATCCGCCAGGAAGTGGCGGATGCGGAAATGGTCGTCGTCGAAGGCGTCTAGAGCGCCGTGCGTCCTTTCGGACGCACAAAGGACCCTTTAGCACTTTGAATCCAAGCATCGTGCTTTCCGAAAATCGATTCCGATTTTCGGAAAGCACGATGCGTTAGGCGGCTTCACATCCCGCAAACTCGCAGCGCGATGGGCCTTCCCGTCGCGCCGGGATTCGGCTAAGACGGGGCCGATCAGCATCCTGCAAAGCCTTTCGAGGAGCCTGCCATGACCCTTGCCAACCTGCCGCCGCTCGTTACCGTGTTCGGAGGGTCCGGCTTCGTGGGCAGGCACGTGGTTCGGGCGCTCGCCAAGCGCGGTTATCGCATCCGCGTCGCCGTGCGCCGCCCGGATCTCGCCGGCTTCCTGCAGCCGCTCGGCAATGTCGGCCAGATTTCCTTCGTTCAGGCGAACCTGCGCTACCGCAGCTCGATCGACCGTGCTGTCGACGGTGCGAGCCACGTCGTCAACTGCGTCGGCATTCTGCATGAGACCGGCCGCAACACCTTCGACGCGGTGCAGGAATTCGGCGCTCGGGCGGTTGCCGAGGCGGCCCGCGGCGCCGGCGCCACGCTCGCCCATATTTCGGCGATCGGCGCCAATGCGCATTCCGATTCGGACTATGGCCGCACCAAGGGCCGCGCGGAAGCAGCCATTCTCTCCATCAAACCCGATGCGGTGATCTTCCGCCCGTCGATCGTCTTCGGACCGGAGGACAGCTTCTTCAACAAGTTTGCCGACATGGCGCGCATGTCGCCGGTCCTGCCGCTGGTCGGCGGCGGCAAGACGAAGTTCCAGCCGGTCTATGTCGAGGATATCGCCGAGGCCGTCGCCCGCGCCGTTGACGGCAAGGTCGCCGGCGGCAAGATCTATGAACTCGGTGGGCCCGAAGTGCTGAGCTTCCGCGAATGTCTCGAGATGATGCTGAAAGTGACCTGCCGCAAGAACCCGCTCGTCTCCCTGCCCTTCGGCATCGCTTCGCTGATCGGCAGCATCGCTTCGCTTGTTCCTTTCATCACGCCGCCGATCACGCCGGACCAGGTGCGCCTTCTCAAGCACGACAACATCGTCTCGAGGGAAGCCGAGGCGGAAGGCCGCACGCTGAGCGGCCTCGGCATCACGCCAACCATGCCGGCATCGGTGCTTGAGTCCTACCTCGTGCAGTATCGGCCGCATGGCCAGTATACGGGCTCCGGCAAGGCCGCCTGATCATCATCCCTTGGGTTATTGATAGCGCCGTCCGCGCATGCCGCGGGCGGCGTTTTGCCGTCGGTCGCGGCACGCAAAGCCGGCGCAAGTTTGCGATGTTTTCCTGCCGCCATATTGAGCGGCGTTGCATAAAAGACGCATCGGAAATTTTGTGGAATTAACGCCAAATTTAGCAGGAACGTTTATTGCTATTTGTCATTCCACTGACTACCAAACCCGCGCGTCCTCGAAAGGACTCAACGCCTGCGAAAAGCGTGCGGCAATCACTGTGAAAGGCATTTCTCGATGGGCAAGTCAATCGCGCTCCTGTTTGCGTGTGCGGCGCTGGTTATCCTTGCAGGCTCCTTCGTTGCGCCCGGTTCGGTCGCGGCTGTGAAGGGCGACTGCTCGCCGGCTTACGGCGTCGATCCTTGCTCTACGGCCTCGATCGCCCATTGACGAAAATGCCGGGCTTATCGGCATCCTCATAGAGACGAGCAACGGTCGAAGCGCCTGAAAAAGCGCGCTTCCAAATGAATGCTCGATCTTGCCCGCCGCGAGACGGCGGCAGGCATCTGCCTCTCAATTTTATCCATCTGAAAATCGGCCCCCTACCCCCTCATCGCGTGTCCGTTCGCGAGGCCGCCCCGATATTGCATTCGCGCCTGGGAGCTGCGCGAATGCGATGAGAAACCGGTTTTAGGGGATCAGGCCGCCGGCGGCCATGCCGAGCAGCAGGACGCCGAGAATGATCCGGTATACGGCAAACAACGTGAACCGGTTGCTCCTGATATAGGCGAGCAGCCATTTGACGGCGATGAAAGCGACGATCGTGGAGGCGACGAAGGCAATCCCGAGGGACGTCCAGTCTTCGCCGGCCGCGCCGCCGTCCCTGAAGGTCTTCAGCAGCTCATAGCCGCTCGCGGCATACATTGTGGGGATGCCGACGAGGAAGGCGAATTCCGTGGCCGCGGCGCGATTGCCCGTGCCTGCCAGCATGGCGACGAAAATCGTGGCGCCGGAGCGCGACGTTCCCGGGAAGATGCCGGCAACGATCTGGGCGATACCGACCAGAATGGCGACCAGCCAGGTAATCTCTTTATGGGGTGGCCTGCGTGCGGCAGCCCATTCCGCGAAGATCATCCAGATGCCGCCGATGATCAGAGCCCAGGCGATCGGTGTCGCCGTCTCCGGCAGCTCGAAGCCAAGCTTCTTGACGACAAGGCCCAGGATTGCGGTGATGAGAAAAGCGACGATCAGCTTGGCGGCATAATCGCGATTCTGCGGCTCCCGCCAGCCGAGCACGAGATCCACCAGGCGACGCCAATAAATGATGGTGACGGCGAGAATGGCGCCGGCCTGAATGACGATATTGAACATATCCGACCGGTGCCCGAGCCATTGCTCCACAATGATGAGGTGGCCGGTGCTCGAGATCGGCAGAAACTCGGTGATCCCCTCTACGATACCGAGGATAATCGCATTGATATAGTCCATAAATTGTCTCCGGTTTAAAGGTCGTTCGGACCGGGCATTTCCCGCTGGAAATGCTCCAGGCTGCGCTTGAGCCGATCAGGCGCTGCCTCTATCCGCGTGCGTAAGAAGCGTGTTTTATCCCCTCTCAGGTGGTGTGAGATCCGATTCGCTTGTATTGCCCCGGCCAAGCTCCTATAGCTTCAACCAATGAGTCATGACTAGGGCGCTATAAATGAGCTGCCGCACAGTCCTGTAACAGCAATCATAAAGCACGAGTATCGATGCCCACGCTTTATCACCATCCCATGTCATCCGCATCTCGCTTCGTCCGGCTGATCCTGGCGGAATATGGCTATCAGGCGGATCTGATCGAAGAGCAGACATGGGAGAAGCGCCGGGATTTCCTGGCCCTCAATCCTGCCGGCACACTGCCTGTTTATGTCGACGACAGCATGCGCGCGCTCTGCGGCGCGACCGTCATCTCCGAATATCTGGACGAGACGCACGGCGTGTTGAAGCGCGACCGGCGGCTGCTTGCCGAGGACCCTTTCCAGCGGGCGGAGATCCGCCGGCTGACCGAGTGGTTCATGCAGAAGATGGAAAATGACGTGACGAAGCCGCTCGCCCGAGAGCGCGTCTATAAGTTGCAGATGACATCCGATCAGGGTGGCGGAGCGCCTGATTCCAAGATTTTGCGCACGGCCCGCGCGAATATCCGCCAGCATATGCGCTATCTCACCTGGCTCGCCGGCTCGCGCCAGTGGCTGGCGGGAGAGCGAATGAGCTATGCGGATCTTGCCGCCGCCGCCTCGATCTCGATCCTCGATTACCTCGGCGAGATCGAATGGGCCGACGCGCCTGTCGTCAAGGAATGGTACCAGCGGCTGAAGTCGCGCCCCTCCTTCCGGCCGATGCTGACGGAGCGCGTGCGCGGCCTGACCCCGGTTTCGCATTATGCCGATCTGGATTTCTGACGAGGGCGCTTCATGCCCGACAATGATGATAAAGAGCGCCGCCGCCGCGACAATTTGACCGAGTTCGTCAGAGCGGAATCTGCCGCCAAGGGCTTCGATCTCTGCCGCATCACGCGTCCGGACGCAATTCCGCAAGCCAAGGAACGTCTCGGCGAGTTCATCGACGCCGGGCGCCACGGGACGATGGACTGGATGGCGGAGACGCGCGACCGGCGCGGCGACCCCCGCACACTCTGGAGCGAGGTTCGCTCCGTCGTCGTCTTCGGCCTCAATTACGCGCCGGACGAAGATCCGCGCGGCATCCTCGGCAAGCCTGATAAAGCGGCGATATCGGTTTATGCTCGCAATCGCGATTATCATGACGTCATCAAGGGCCGCCTGAAGGAGATCGCCACGCGTTTTGCGGCGCGGGCGGGCGCCGATGTGAAAGTCTTCGTCGATACCGCGCCCGTCATGGAAAAGCCGCTGGCGGCGGCCGCCGGCCTCGGCTGGCAGGGCAAACACACCAATCTCGTCAGCCGCACGTACGGCTCCTGGCTGTTTCTCGGCAGCATGTTCACCACCGCCGATCTCGCCGTCGACGCACCCGAGATCGATCATTGCGGTTCCTGCCGCGCCTGTCTCGACATCTGCCCGACTGCCGCCTTCCCGGCGCCCTACCAGATCGATGCGCGCCGCTGCATCTCCTATCTCACCATCGAGCACAAGGGACCGATCGATCCCGATCTCCGGCCGCTGATCGGCAACCGCATCTATGGCTGCGACGATTGTCTTGCCGCCTGTCCCTGGAACAAGTTCGCCAGCGCCGCTTCGGAGATGAAGCTGAAGGCGAGAGAGGATCTGCAGGAACCGTCGGTCGCCGTTCTGCTGACCCTCGATGATCCCGCGTTCCGCAGCTTCTTCAGTGGCTCGCCGGTGAAACGGATCGGCCGCGACCGCTTCATCCGCAACGTGCTGATCGCCGCCGGTAATTCCGGCGAGAGAACGCTGATCCCGCAATGTCGCATGCTCGCCGGTGATGCCTCGCCGGTGGTGCGGGGGATGGCGGTGTGGGCGCTTTCGCGGCTGATGGAGGCTGGCGAATTTTCGTCCTTTGCCGCACAAAGGGCTGAGGAGAGCGATGACGACGTGTTGAACGAATGGCGGCTGGCGGGAGTGGGCTGATGCATGTGATGATTTTTGGCTGCGGTTATTCCGGCATGGCGATCGCCAAGGCCTTCGCTGGTGAGAATGTGCGCGTGTCCGGCACGACGCGCTCGGCGGAAAAGATCGAAGCGCTCCGCCGCGCCGGCATCGAAGCATTCCTGTTCGACGGCGAAACCATGGAAGACCGGCTCGTCGAAGCCTTGGCTGATGTCACCCATCTCGTGCAGTCGATCGCCCCGGGGAAGGCCGATCCGCTGCTGCGGCTGTTTGGCGAAAACGGCGCAAGCCTGCCACCCGGGCTTGAATGGATCGGTTATCTCTCGACCGTCGGCGTCTATGGCGATCACAAGGGCGCATGGATCGACGAGGAAACGCCATGCGTTCCCGTCTCCGGGCGATCGAAGGAGCGGCTCGAAGCGGAAGAGGGCTGGCTGGCAATGGGCCGGGAGCGCGGCGTACCGGCGGCGGTGCTGCGTCTTTCCGGCATTTACGGACCGGGCCGCAATGCCTTCTGCAATCTGGAAAAGGGCACGGCGCGGCGGCTGATCAAGAAGGACCAGGTCTTCAACCGCATCCGTGTCGAGGATATCGGCGCGGCGACGCGCTTCCTGTCGGACCAGCGCCTCGGCGGCATCTACAATATCACCGACGATCGCCCTGGTCCGCCGCAGGATGTGATCGTTGAGGCGGCGCGACTGATGGGCGTCGAACCGCCGCCGGAGCAGGCGTTTGAGACCGCCGAGCTGACGCCGATGGCGCGCTCCTTCTACGGCGAAAACAAGCGGGTTTCAAATGCGAAACTCAAGGCCGCCGGCTTCGAATTCTCCTTCCCGAACTATCCGATGTCGCTTGCGCAATTGTGGCAGGACGGCTGCTGGCGGGGTTAGAGCCCAAGCGTTTCATATAACCAACATCAGCAACCAAAATGAGTAGGAAATACCTACTTTCCCCATTTGGCGGGACGATTTTGGCCGTATATTATGGTTAACGGCCTTTAAATTTGCGCAAATGTGGCAGAAAATATGGCGAAGCCGGAAAAAAATTTTCGCGATTTTTGTGAACGCGGGGACGTTAACCGCTCCACTGAAAAATTCGTTCGGATTTTAACTGATTTCACAGCGTTTTTTCTGGCGCAACGATCACTGCCCGCTTCCGAAATTCCGTCACCATGCTCACGAATGTTACATCTTGTAACATTCCGTGATCCCACGCGGCACTTTTTCGCCACTTTTTCACAGATTTAAGCCCCGCCGCCTGCAAGGGCGTGAGTTCAATAGTTGAGGGATACTCTGTTTTGAAGAAAATACGTCGTTCTATTATCGCTGCCGTAACTATTGTAGCCGTCTCTTGCCTGCTTCCGGCCGAGAGTTTTGCTGGAAATGGCTGCGGCGGTGCTTCATGGTACGCACTTCGCTCCAAAACTGCTTCCGGAGAACGTATGAACCCTGCGATCTTGACTGCCGCACATCGTTCGCTCGCATTCGGCACCAAGGTCAAGGTCACCAACCGCAACAATGGTCGCACCGTCGTCGTTCGCATCAACGATCGCGGTCCGTTCATCCGGGGACGCGTGCTCGACCTGTCGCGGGCTGCCGCGCAGAATATCGGCATGGTGAGCTCGGGCACTGCGAAGGTCTGCTACCAGGTCGTCAGCTGAGGCTGAAGGCTGCGCCGCCAACGGCGCTTGCTCTTGCCGCCAATCGCGGTTACCACGCGGTTGAGACTTGTGCACAATCCGCCCCGCGCCCATCACGTCTGCGCGCGGATCGTTCACACGCCACGGCAATAGGAGACATGTGAATGCGTCTGGGCGGCCGCCTCGAAGGGGCGATTTCTGTGCTCGCGGACATCGATGCCCGCAAGCGACCCGTCGCCGACGCGCTCAAGGACTGGGGCCTCGCGCATCGCTTCGCCGGCTCCGGCGACCGCGCCGCGATCGGCAACATCGTCTATGACGCGCTGCGCATGCGGCTTTCCCATGCCTGGCTCATGAATGACGACAGCGCCTCTGCCATCGCCCATGCTGTCATGTTCCGACAATGGGGCTTCACACCAGCCAGCCTTGCCGCCGAACTCGCTGACGACAAATTTGCGCCGGCGCCGCTTTCGCCTGACGCCATCGCGGCTTTTCAAAGCCGCTTGCTCGACGATGCACTCCCGCATGTGCAGGGCGATATTCCGGAATGGGTCCAATCCTCCTTCCAAAAGGCCTTCGGTGAAGGCTGGCTTGCCGAGGCACAGGCGCTCGCCGCCCGCCCGACGCTCGATCTGCGCGCCAACATCCTGAAAGCCTCCCGCGACAAGGCCGTCAACGCGCTCGAAAGAGCCGGCGCGCATGCTGCGAAGATCGCCCGCTACGGCATCCGGATTGCCGCAGGCGAAGGCGCTTCGCGTCTTCCCAACGTGACTGCCGAGCTTTCGTTCCAAAAAGGCTGGTTCGAAGTCCAGGACGAGGGATCGCAGATCGTCGCCGATCTGGTGCTGGCACGGGATGGCGAACAGATCCTCGATTATTGCGCCGGCGGCGGCGGCAAGACGCTCGCCATGGCGGCCGCCATGCAGAACAAGGGGCAGGTTCACGCCTACGACGCCGACCGTAAGCGGCTGGCGCCGATCATCGAGCGGCTGAAGCGGGCAGGCACCCGCAATGTCCAGGTGCATGACGACGTCAAAGCACTCTCCGGCCTTTCCGGACGCTGCGACAAGGTGCTGGTCGATGCGCCCTGCACCGGCACCGGCACATGGCGGCGGCGCCCCGATACCAAATGGCGGTTGACGGCAAAGAACCTCGACGAGCGCACCTCCCAGCAGCAGGACGCGCTGGCGCAGGCAAGCGGTTTCGTCAAGCCGGGCGGCGAACTGATCTACGTCACCTGCTCGGTATTGCCTCAGGAAAATGAAGAGCAGGTGCGCCGCTTCACCGCCGGCAATCCCGATTTCCAGATTGTCAGCGCGCTGCCCGCTTGGGACGGCCTGTTCGGCAAGAACGCGCCCCGCCCGCACTCCTCCGACGGCCTTTCGGTGACGCTGACGCCCGCCTCTACCGATACGGACGGCTTCTTCTTCTGCCGCATGCAGCGGAAGGGCTGACGCCGTTTGGCGAATGCCGGGATGGCGGCGCGAGTACCGCTGATTTCCTGGGCCGGCACCCTTCAAACAGGCGGTTTGGAAGCGGCCTCATATCCTTAAAATCATTCCAAACTAGAGCATTTGACACCAGTTTGCTTTTGCGCGAAGAGACTGAGCCCCATTAGACGGAATATCCGTCACAGGAGAGGATCATGACGCTTAACCGCAAATTCCGCGCAGCCGTGCTGGCGATTGCCCCCGCAGCACTGCTCGCCCTTCCCGCGCAGGCCGAGACCGATGCTGCCGCCGTGGTGAAACACTATGCCGAGGTGGCGCACGCCAAATACGAGGATTCGCTGACCACGGCGAAAGCGCTCGACGCTGCCATCGACGCGTTCCTGAAGGCGCCGACCGACGAAACGCTGAAGGCCGCCAGGGATGCCTGGATCAAGGCGCGCGTTCCCTATCAGCAGACGGAAGTCTATCGCTTCGGCAATCCGATTGTCGACGATTGGGAAGGCAAGGTCAACGCATGGCCTCTCGATGAAGGCCTGATCGATTATGTCGATACCTCCTACGGCACTGAGAGCGACGAGAATTCGCTCTATGTGGCCAATGTCATTGCCAACAAGACGATCAAGATCGACGGCAAGGATGTCGACGCCTCGAAGCTGACGCCGGAATTCCTCTCCGGCACGCTGCAGGAAGCCGGCGGCATCGAAGCCAATGTGGCGACGGGCTATCACGCGATCGAATTCCTGCTCTGGGGCCAGGATCTGAACGGCACCGGTCCCGGCGCCGGCAACCGCCCGGCAACGGATTACGACCTCAAGAATTGCACGCACGGCAATTGCGACCGCCGCGCCGAATATCTGAAATCCGCATCCACCCTGCTCGTTTCCGACCTGCAGGAAATGACCGACAACTGGAAGCCGGACGGGGCAGCGACGAAGAACGTCGAAGCCGATCCGAAGGCCGGCCTCGTCGCGATCCTGACGGGCATGGGCTCGCTCTCCTATGGCGAGCTTGCCGGCGAGCGCATGAAGCTCGGCCTGCTGCTGCACGATCCCGAGGAAGAGCATGATTGCTTCTCCGACAACACCTACAACTCGCATCTGAACGACGCGATCGGCATTGCCGCCGCCTATACCGGAAACTACACCCGCGTCGACGGCACCAAGTTCAGCGGCCCGTCGCTGCACGATCTCGTTGCCGCCAAGGACAAGGCGCTCGATGCCGAGATGGAAGGCAAGCTCAACAAAACGCTCGATGCCATGAACGCCATGGCCAAGCGCGGCGAGACGGTCGAGAAGTACGACCAGATGATCGGCGAGGGCAACAAGGAAGGCAACGCCGTCGTCCAGGCAGCCATCGACGGGCTGATCGACCAGACGAAATCGGTACAGCGCGTTATTGCCGCACTCGATCTCGGCACGGTTCAGCTTGAAGGTTCCGACAGCTTGGATAATCCTAACGCCGTCTTCAAATAAGCAAAAAGGCGGGCCGCTCCATTGGGGCGGCCCGAACCCTGAAATGCCATCTATTGCCTCCCTTGTATCTGCACGTTAGAGATTTTGTGCGATGGAAGCCATTGCGCCTCTGGCCGGGTGGCCACCCGGCCAGAGGCGTGACGAAGTCGCCCGCCCTCCCTCCGGTTACAACCGTGAATGAGCCTGGGATCTTCGTCATCGTCACGTACGACCGAATAGTCGCTTGG
>NZ_LOKW01000008.1 GCF_002211305.1 Rhizobium sp. R634
GCCCAAAATGGTCATCCGCATCGCACTCGCCCGAAAACTCCTGGTCATTCTCAATGCAAAAGCACGAGATGCGCGAAGAGAATTCGAATATGCAACTTGACAACCCAGATAGTCGCTCATTCCTGTGACGAGCACAGGAATGAGGGTGGAGAGATGAGCGGGTCAATCTTCCCGAGCAGTATAGGACACCTCCCTTTTCATCCGGCGATTTTGCTCTAAAAACAATGCAGATTTCTGGCCAGATTCTCTGGAGTGTTGTTCCATGTCCACCGAAGGCTCCGCCGTCGATATGTTGACGATCGAAGAGGCTGCCGCCGAGCTCGAGCGGCTGGCGAAGGAGATCGCGCATCATGATGCGCTCTATCACGGCAAGGATCGTCCGGAGATTTCGGATGCCGATTACGACGCGCTGAAGCGCCGCAACGATGCGCTGGAAGCGCGTTTCCCCGAGCTCATCCGGGCGGACAGCCCGTCGCGGCGTGTGGGCGCGGCACCCTCCGTCACCTTCTCGCCGGTCGTTCATGCGCGGCCGATGCTGTCGCTCGACAACACGTTTTCGCAGGAGGACGTGCAGGATTTCGTCGCCAGCGTCTATCGCTTCCTCGGCCGGCTGCCGGACCAGTCGATCGCCTTTACCGCCGAGCCGAAGATCGATGGGCTATCGATGTCGATCCGCTATGAGAACGGCAGGCTGACGACGGCAGCCACGCGTGGCGACGGCACGACCGGGGAGAACGTCACCGCCAATATCAGAACGATCGCCGAGATCCCGAACCAGTTGCCGAAGGGCGTTCCCGCGGTCGTCGAAGTCCGCGGCGAGGTCTATATGGCCAAGAGCGACTTCCTGACGCTGAACCGGCAGATGGAGGCGGAGGGCAAGCAGACCTATGTCAATCCGCGCAACACCGCCGCTGGGTCGCTGCGCCAGCTGGACGCCAAGGTGACGGCGAGCCGGAAGCTGAAATTCTTCGCCTATGCCTGGGGCGAGATGTCGGAGATGCCGGAAGATACGCAATTCGGCATGGTGCAGACCTTCAAGAAATGGGGCTTCCCCGTGAATCCGCTGATGAAGCGGCTGAATTCGGTGGCCGACATCCTGGCGCATTACGACGACATCGGTTTGAAGCGCCCGGATCTCAACTACGACATCGACGGCGTCGTCTACAAGGTCGACAGCCTCGAACTGCAGCAGCGGCTCGGCTTTCGCTCGCGCAGTCCGCGCTGGGCGACGGCGCATAAATTTCCGGCCGAGCAGGCCTTCACCGAGGTCGAGAAGATCGAAATCCAGGTCGGCCGCACGGGGGCGCTGACGCCGGTGGCGCGGCTGAAGCCGATCACGGTCGGCGGCGTCGTCGTCACCAATGCGACGCTGCACAACGAGGATTACATCAAGGGCATCGGCAATAGCGGCGAGCGTATCCGGCCCGAGGAGCACGATATCCGCGAGGGCGATACGGTCATCGTCCAGCGCGCCGGCGACGTCATTCCGCAGATCCTCGATGTGGTGATGGAAAAGCGTCTGGCGGAGGCAACGCCCTATGAATTCCCGAAGACCTGCCCGGTTTGCGGTTCGCATGCCGTACGCGAGGTCAACGAGAAGACGGGAAAGATGGATTCGGTGCGCCGCTGCACCGGCGGCTTCATCTGCCGGGCGCAGGCGACGGAGCATTTGAAGCATTTCGTCTCGCGCAATGCCTTCGATATCGAGGGGCTCGGCTCGAAGCAGATCGACTTCTTCTTCGAAAGCGAGGATCCGTCGCTGCAGATCCGAACGGCGCCGGAGATCTTCACGTTGGAGAAGCGCCAGCAGCAATCGATCACCAAGCTGGAGAATATCGACGGCTTCGGCAAGGTCAGCGTCGGCAAGCTCTATGCGGCCATCAACGAGCGGCGCAGCATCGCGCTTCACCGCTTCATTTATGCGCTCGGCATCCGCCATGTCGGTGAAACCACGGCGAAGCTGCTGGCGCGCTCCTACGGCACCTATGAGGCCTTTGCGACCGCGATGAAGGAGGCCGCGCCGCTTTCCGGCGAAGCCTGGACCGATTTGAACGCCATCGAAGGCATCGGCGAGGTCGTGGCGCGCGCCATGGTCGAATTCTACAAGGAACCGCGCAATATCGAGGTGATCAGTCACCTGCTCGAGGAGGTGACGCCCGCGGAGGCCGAACAGCCGGTCACATCCGGCAGCCCCGTCGCGGGCAAGACGGTGGTCTTCACCGGCTCGCTCGAAAAATTCACCCGCGACGAAGCCAAGGCGAGGGCAGAGAGCCTTGGCGCCAAGGTGGCGGGATCGGTCTCGAAAAAGACCGACATCGTCGTCGCCGGTCCGGGCGCCGGTTCCAAACTCGACAAGGCGCGCGAGCTCGGGGTCCAGACGATGGACGAGGACGAATGGCTGGCGCTGATCGGCGGGTGAACAATGCTTGATTTGTTCCCAAATTGGGAATATTCTCACCTATGCAAGTGATCGCCAAGTCGACATTACGCGCGTTCTGGGAATTGCACCCGCAGGCCAAGGTGCCCCTCAGCGTCTGGCATGCTCTTATCAGTAGGGCGGAATGGGCGGGACCGGCTGACATTAAGAGGATGTTCGGTGCCAATGTTGATTTCGTCGGCGATAACAGGGTGATTTTCGATATCGGTGGCAACAAGTATCGCCTTATCGTACACGTGGCCTATGCTTACCGACGCGTGCTGATCAAGTTCGTTGGCACGCATTCTGAGTACGACAGGATCGATCCGGAGACGGTGTAATGGACATAAGACCGATTAGGAGCGATGGCGATCTGCAATGGGCGCTTGGCGAAGTTGGGTCGTACTTCGACAATCCGCCGCCGCAAGGCTCGGCAGATGCGGACAGGTTCGATGTGCTTTCCGATCTCATAGAAGCCTATGAAAACCGCCACTTCCCAACTGTAACACTGGAACCTGTCGATTTCCTGCAGGCCTTCATGGAGATGACCGGCCGCGGCCAAACCGATCTTGGCGAGGTCCTGGGTTCGCGCTCCCGGGCCTCGGAAATCCTGCACCGCAAGCGCGCTCTCACGGTCGATATGATTTTCAAGCTTAACGAGGCATGGGGCGTTCCGGCCGAATGCCTCGTCAGGCCGTATAGTCTGGCCGTCGCTTAAAGCGTCGCGATCTTTCAGATTCGCTCGCCGTGCTTTAAGCCTTTGTTTTTACGCGTGTCGTTATCGCAAAACCGCGCACACTTTTGCGCGACACACTTAGGCCCTCAACCGCGCCATCGTATAGGCGTCGACATATTGGCCGGCGCTATATCCGAAAGCGCGCAGAAGCCCTTCCTTCTCGAAACCGAACTTTTCGTAAAGCCGGATGGCGGTGTCGTTGTCGGTGTAGACGGTCAGTTCCAGCCGCTTGATATCGAGCCAGTCGTCGGCGGCCTCGACCATGGCGCCGAGCAGGATGCGGCCGAAGCCGCGGCCGGTGAAATCGTCGTGCACGCCCATGCCGATGCTGGCGACGTGCTGACGGCGGCCGCCGAGGCGGTTGAGGCCGCAATTGCCGACGATCCTGCCGTCGAGCGTGACGACGAGGTTGAGCGCGCCGGGCGAGGGGTTTTCCATGTTCTTTCGAACCTCTTCGACGCGCTGGTACGGCGGCCGCAGGGTGCCGGCCCGATAGCCCGGCAAATTGATGAGATCGGTGATCTCCTCGGAATCGGAAAGGCGGACGGCACGCACGGCGACGCCGTCCGGCAGGCGTGCTCGGTCGCGGGGTTCATTCTCTTCGTTCTCAGACATTGGATGCTCTCCTTCAGTTTGAGGAGGAGAGCCGGCTCTTCGAAAACCCTGCTCGCCTCGGCAGGGTTTCGGGATGATCGGACGGCTAGTGACGCACCATCGCTCCCGCGCACCCTTCAAGGGTCGTGGCGATATGATGCATGGTTGATGTCACAGAGTTGATCATTTGCAAAAGTTTCCCCATTTGCATGCAGATGTCAACAGGCCGCAATTTGCCTTCGCACGCGGCTATGATTATTCCGGTAGGGGCAGACGATTCGGATATTGCCCTTGAAGACCATCGCCATCGATTTCGAGACAGCCAACGAGCAGCGCGGCAGCGCCTGCTCGGTCGGACTTGCCTGGATCGAGGAGGGCAGGGTGACGCGTGTCGAGGAGCGGCTCATTCGCCCCAGGGACATGCGCTTTTCCGGGATGAACATCGCGATCCACGGCATCCGGCCGGAGCATGTCGAGGATGCGCCGGAGTTTCCCGAGGTGATGGACGAGTTCTACGACGATATCAGGGGCGCGACGATGATCGCGCATAATGCCGCCTTCGATTTCAGCGTCTGGCGGGCAAGCCTCGATCTCTACCGGCAATCCTATCCTGAACTCACCTATCTCTGCAGCCTGAAGATGGCGCAGCGGATCTGGCCGCATTTCCTCTCGCACCGGCTGAACCTGATCGCCGAGCATCTCGGCCTGCGCTTCATGCATCACAACGCCGCCGAGGATGCGGCGGTCTGCGCCGCAGCGGCAATCGAGATGGCGAAGGCGGTCAAGGCGAAAGCCGTGGAAGCGATCCCGGCGCTTATCGGCATGACGCCAGGGCGGCTGACGGCGGGCGGCTATGCGCCCTGCACCTGCCGGAAGGCCTAAAGCGGTTTCTTGCAAAGCGGGGGCGCGTGCTTATCTAGAAAGCGCCGATCAAGCGATAGAGCGCCTTTGGCGCGTCCCGTCGGACGCGCGGCGCTCCAGGGAGCCGCCATGTCCAAGCCGCGTAATCTTTTCTTCGCTGCCCTCTCTCTTTTCGCGCTTTCAGCGGGCGCCGTCTCCGCCGAGGTCGTCGGCAAGGTCGGGGTCGACTGGATCGGCAACGACATCATCGTCGAGGCGGTCTCCGATCCCGAGGTCAAGGGCGTCACGTGCCATGTGACGTATTTCGACCGCAGCCTGATCGACCGGTTCAAGAACGGCAACTGGTTCGAGGATCCGTCCAACAATTCCATCGCCTGCCGGCAGACCGGCCCGATCGAGGTCGGCAATATCGACCTTTCCAAGGATGGCAGCGAGGTGTTCCGCCAGGGCATGTCGCTGATCTGGAAAACGCTGGTCGTCAACCGCATTTATGACAAGACGAACGATACGCTGATTTATCTCGCCCATTCCAGGGAACTGACGGATGGCTCGGCGAAGATGTCGATTTCGACGATACCCTTGTATGGGCAGAACGTGACCTGGAAGAATGGGAAGCCGTAGGGCTGAGGAACGCCAGCTACGCGGTTTTTCCTTGATGAAGACCTCGCCCCAAACCCCTCCCCACAAGGGGGAGAGGCTTAACGGGCCGCGCCGGATTTTCCAGATATTCGACGTTTCGGAAGGAGCGAGGTGGAGACCCAGGCTAGTCCCTCCCCCTTGTGGGGAGGGGTTGGGGAGGGTTTTTTCGTAGCCGGGCTACCGCTCCACATCAAACGAAAAAGGCCCGGACGAGCCGGGCCTTCGCATTCCGTTTGGCGATAAGGATCAAGCCGCCTGCGACAGCTCGTCGGCAATGACGGTGTCGAGGTTGAGGAAGCAGACCATGGTCTTTTCGAGCGCGACGATGCCGCGGCAGAAGGCGCGCTGGGCTTCCGGGATGATTTCCGGCGGCGGCTGGAGGTCTTCGCTCTTGATGGTCATCATGTCGGACACCTGCTCGACCAGCAGGCCGACCAGCTTGCCGGCGATGTCGGTGACGATGATCGCCGAGCGCTCGGAGGGCTCGGTCATCTTCATGCCGAGACGGCAGGCCATGTCGATGACCGGGATGACCGCGCCGCGCAGGTTGATGAGGCCCAGCACGTAAGGCGGCGTATGCGGCATCGGCGTCACAGGCGCCCAGCCGCGGATTTCGCGGATGGCCATGATGTCGATGCAGAATTCCTGGTCGCCCAGGTGGAACGAGACGATTTCGAGATAGGCGCCCGACTGCTTGATGGCACTGTTGTTCATGATCAGAATTCTTCCCAGTTGTCCCCGGCGGGAGAAGCGATGGCTTTGGCGGCGGCGCCGCCGTTGAATGCGCCCGCGACTTTGCCGATCAGGCTGCGTGCGGGAGAAGGTCTCGAATGCGAGGCGGCGGTTGCCTCTCGCGGCGTTTGCCGGGCGCTCATGCCCTCGCCGATCTTGAATTGCTTCACCAGCTGCGTCAGGTTCTCCGCGTCGACGGCGAGCGTATGGCTTGCGGCATTCGTCTCTTCCACCATGGCCGCGTTCTTCTGCGTGACCTGATCCATCTGGCTGATGGATGTATTGATTTCGTTCAATCCCACCGATTGTTCGCGCGCAGAGGTTACGATTGATTTAACGTGTTCGTCGATGCGCAGAACATCTTCGCCGATCTGGCGCAGCGCCTCGCCGGCGGCCGTCACCAATTCGCTGCCGATCTTTACCTCATCGCCGGATTTCCCGATCAAGGCCTTGATATCCTTGGCAGCACCTGCGGCGCGGCCGGCGAGTTCGCGCACTTCCTGGGCGACGACGGCAAAGCCCTTGCCGGCTTCGCCGGCGCGGGCGGCCTCGACGCCGGCATTGAGCGCCAGGAGGTTCGTCTGGAAGGCGATCTCGTCGATGACGTTGATGATCTTGCCGATCTCTCGGGAAGCGCCTTCGATTCGCTGCATGGCGGCCATTGCGTCGCCGACGACGACGTCGGACTTGGCGGTATTCTCGCGGGTGTGGCTAACCATATGGCCGACTTCTTCGGCCCGGCTGGTCGCGTTGCGGACGGTGGCGGTGATCTGGTCGAGGGCGGCGGAGGTTTCTTCGAGGGACGCGGCCTGCTGCTCAGTGCGCTTGGCGAGGTCGTCGGCGGCGGAGCGCATCTGGCGGCTGTTCGCCTCGATCGAGCTGCTGTTGACGGCGATGTCGCTCATTGCCTTGCGCAGCGTCGCGGTCGTCTGGTTGAAGTCGAGGCGCAGGCGTTCCAGTTCCTCGCGGAAAGGCTGGTCGATCGTCACGGTCACGTCGCCTGCCGACAGACGGGTGAGGCCGGCGCCGAGGGCGGTGACGGCGGCGTTGAGCGCTTCGGCATCGGCGAGCTTGGCGGCTTCACGCGCCCGGTTCTCGGCGTCGCTGCGCTGCCTGTCGTTCTGGCTCTGGACCTCGAGATCGCGCTTTTCGATCGCGGCGAGGCGGAAGGCGTCGGCGGCGCGGGCCATGTCGCCGATCTCGTCGCCGCGGGCCTTTTCCGCAACGTTGCTGGTGAGATCGCCGCTCATGATGCGCCGCATGCTTTCGCTCACGGCCGCGATGCCGCGGCGGATCGATCCGCCATGGATATATTGCAGGACACCCATGGTGAGGATGGCGAGGAGGCCGAGCCCAATCTGTAGGAAGAGGGCGCGTTGCGATATGGCATTGGCGGTCTGGACATGCTGGTGGGCGAAAGCGGCGCCATCGGTGGCGAGCTTGTCGAGCGTCTTCGTCAGCTCCTCGCCGGCGCCGTCGATCGTGTCGTCGATCTTGTCGAATTCCGCGTCGGGTGCACCTTGCTGGACCATGGCGACGAGATCGGTCTGGATCGCCTTGCCCATCTCGGCGACGTCGGCGTCGTAGCTCTTCAGCAGGGGGCCGGCATTTATCTCGTCGGCAAGCAGACGTATGTCTTTCGAGCCGTTGGAGAGTGCGGCCAGAGAATCAGCGATCAGCTTGATGCGCTCCGGCGCGACCGCCTTGTCATCCTTGTCGACGATGATGTCCATGGCGGCCAGCACCATCGTCAGGTTGGCAAGCCGCATGTCGTTGATATGGTCGACGCTCGCCTGGATCTCGCTGGCGCGGCGCAGGCCGGCGTCGATGCGCGTGTTTTCATACCAGCCGACGCCGAGCATCGTTCCGAAACCGATAAAGGCGGCGCCGCCGAGCGTCCAGAGCCGCTGGCTGACCGACAGGCTCTTGCGCACTGCTGAATTCGTCATGAAAAGAACCCCTCCACAAACCGCGCGGGTTTATGCTTCTTTACCCTCATGCGGATGTCCGGGGTTTTCGCCACTCGGCAGACTTCATGTCAGAACGGCACGGCG
The DNA here is from genome assembly GCF_002211305.1 of Rhizobium sp. R634. Classification (GTDB taxonomy): domain Bacteria; phylum Pseudomonadota; class Alphaproteobacteria; order Rhizobiales; family Rhizobiaceae; genus Rhizobium. The sequence goes on from NZ_LOKW01000008.1 coordinate 8,033, forward strand.
GCCGACGCACTGCTAAATATAGATATGGCGGCTTAAGTCTTTCCTAACGATATGCATCTTCGGCTTGCTCGTTCCGTCCTCGGACAAGCCATTAAAAACATGAGGCTTTTTGGCTTGGAGCAATTGCGGTGAGAAGCTTTTTCGGCAGGGAAGGTCTCACGCGCTGAGACAATTAATCACGGGTTAGAAAACGCATTCTTGAATTGCGTGCATTCGGTCGAGACTATAATCACGCAAAACGCGCAAGCGCGTCGCGATCTTTCAGATTCGCTCCTCGCGCTTTCGCTCTTTGTTTTACGCATGTCATGATCGCAAAACCGCTGCACATTTTTGCGCGACATGCTTGGGGGTGGGCGGCGCATATCCGCCCGGATCGAGGTTCATGCCAATGAAGACATTCCGTATCGTCATCTGGGTCGCCGTGCTGTTTCTCGCCGGGGCTCTCGGCGTGTTGACGCTCTATCCGATGAAATCGCGCGAGGTGGTGTCGGAGGCGCCCTTCGGCGTGCCCTTCACCTTGGTCTCGCAGAGCGGTCAGCCGATCACCGAGCAGGCGCTGCGCGGCAAGCCGACAGCGCTGTTCTTCGGCTTCACGCATTGCCCCGAGGTCTGCCCGACGACCCTCTTCGAGCTGGATGGCTGGATGCAGAAGGTCGATCCCGACGGCAATAAGCTGCAGGCCTATTTCGTTACCGTCGATCCAGAGCGCGACACGCCGGAGATCATGAACGAGTATGTTTCCAACGTGTCCAAGCGCATCACCGGCATTTCAGGCCCGCCGGACAAGATCGCCGAGGTCATCAAGGGTTATCGCGTCTACGCCAAGAAGGTGCCGGTCGACGAGAAGGATCCGAACGGCGATTATACGATGGACCACACCGCCTCGGTCTTCCTGCTCGATTCGGCCGGGCGTTTTTCCGGAACGATCGCCTATGGCGAAAATCCGGACACGGCGATAAAGAAGCTTGAGAATCTCGCCAGCAAGGGGTGAACGGGCGCTGGCCCGACCGGCGGCGGGCAAGAGAAACGGGAAAGACCGCCAATCGTGAGTGAAATCCGCCTTTACGTGTCCACGACCGAGAGCGAGGCCGAACGGATCCTCGACCTTTTGAGCGAAATCTTCGGCGAAGAAGACTTCGCCATCGGCACTACCGAGATCGACGAGAAGAAGAATATCTGGGAGGCTTCGGTCTATATGATGGCCGAGGACGAGGCGGATGTGCGCTCGCGTGTCGAGGCGGCGCTGAAGATCGCCTTTCCCGATGCCCGGCTGCAGCGCGAAGTCATCCCCGTTGTCGACTGGGTGGTGAAATCGCTGGAGGGTCTGAAGCCCGTCAGGGCAGGGCGCTTCCTCGTGCACGGATCGCACGACCGCGACAAGGTTCGCTCCGGCGATATCGCCATCGAAATCGATGCCGGCCAGGCCTTCGGCACCGGCCACCACGGCACGACGGCCGGCTGCCTCGAGGTCATCGACAGCGTGGTGCGCTCGCGCCGCGTCCGCAATGCGCTCGATCTCGGCACCGGCAGCGGCGTGCTGGCGATTGCGGTGCGCAAGCTGAAGAACATACCGGTGCTCGCGACCGACATCGATCCGGTTGCGACCCGCGTTGCCGCCGAAAACGTCCGCCGCAACGGCATCGCGTCCGGCATCGTCACCCGAACTGCGCCCGGCTTTCACTCGACCGCTTTTTCCGAGCATGGACCTTTCGATCTCATCATCGCCAACATCCTCGCCCGGCCGCTGATCCGCATGGCGCCGCAGCTCGCCGCGCACCTTGCGCCGGGTGGTTCGGTGGTCCTTTCGGGGATCCTGGCCGCGCAGCGATGGAAGGTGATTGCCGCCTATAGCGGCGCGAAGCTCCGGCATGTCAGGACGATCTGGCGGAACGGCTGGGTGACGATCCATTTGGATCGGCTTTGACGTTTTCTCTTCTCCCCAGCGGGGAGAAGGTGGCCCGAAGGGTCGGATGAGGGGGCCGCACGGCACGCCCTTGCTTGCCTTCGCTTACGCTCAGCGCACTCGCAGTTCCACTGCTCGCCCCCTCATCTGCCTGCCGGCATCTTCTCCCCGCTGGGGAGAAGCGGACTCGTGGCAGCGCCTTGCTTAAGCATCGTCCAGAAGCAACAAAAAAGGCGGCGCCAATGGCACCGCCTTGGACCGGTCCATCCGGTCAATGCCCGCGAGCTCGAAGGAGGAGGAGTGCTCAAGCGGGCGTCTACTGCATTCCAATAGGCCGGTCCGGGAGGGAGGAGACGGACGGGCTTTCAGGCTTAGAACGCGTAGCTGGGAGCGCCCTGGTGGCGGGTCACACGCTGGCCGGCGCCGAGCAGCTTGAGGCTGTCTTCGCTCTGCGGACGGCGGGCGCCGATGACGTGACGCACGGTCTGGCGTTCGCCAGCCTGTACCGGGCTGCTGTATGCGAAGCGCGAGAGAGAGGCGGTCATTTCAAAAAATCCTTTGTTTGCTGGTTCGTCCGAACCGTTCGATGCCGCCTATATAGCTATTCTGAAATGCGGAGGCAGAGGGTTTTGCTCATGGGAGCCATGCGGCCAATGCATAAAGCGTGCCAAATTAACTTTTGCCGTCACAGTTCTGTCAAAATGCTGAGCGGGTTCAACGGTTTCGACTCGTTTCGTCGCTTTTTCTCCCCATCGATTGAAATTTCGCTAACATGGCGGCCATCCCATTAACCGGATTCGTCTCAACCATTCGGGTTTTCAGTATGTTTCAGTCCTTCGACGTCACCTCCACGCCGCATTTCGGCAGGGATCGGGTATCGGCGCTGCGCGCGACTTTCGATTCGCTCGGCATCGACGCCTTCCTCGTGCCCCGCGCCGATGAATTCAACGGCGAATATGTTCCCGCTTGTTCGGAGCGGTTGGCATGGCTGACGGGCTTCACCGGTTCGGCGGGCGTCGCGCTCGTCTTGCGCGCGCAGGCGATCGTCTTCGTCGACGGACGCTATGTCACGCAGCTTGCCGAACAGGTCGATGGCTCGGTTTTTTCCGGCGGCGATCTCGTCAACGAGCCGCCGCATGTCTGGCTTGCCGCAAACGGCGCCAAGGGACTGAGACTCGGTATCGATCCCTGGCTGCATTCCGGCGCCGAGGTTCGCCGCCTGGAAAAGGCGCTTGCTGAGATCGGCGGAACGCTCATCTTCCTGCCGCACAACCCGCTCGACAGGCTCTGGAGCGACCGGCCGGCCGAGCCGCTCGGCGCAGTCACCATCCAGAATGTCGCCCAGGCCGGGGTGCTGGCCAGCGACAAGATCGCGACGATCGCCTCCGCCCTTGCCAAGAAGAACCTTGCGGCGGTGCTGATTGCCGATCCTTCCTCAGTCGCCTGGGCCTTCAACATCCGCGGCGCCGACGTGCCGCATACGCCGCATCCGCTGGCGCGCGCCATCATCCATGCCGACGGGCGAGCCGAACTCTTCCTCGACAAGCGCAAGACCGGCATCGAGCCGGAAGCCTATCTCGGGCAGATCGCGGCACAACTGCCTCCCTCGGCGCTGGAGGAGAGGCTGGCCGCCGTCTCCAAAGATGGCGGCCGCGTGCTGATCGATCCTGATATCGCTTCCTACGCGCTGGCCGAGATCATCCGCAAGGCGGGCGGCGAGGCGGTGGAGGGGTCCGATCCCGCCAAGCTGCCGCGCGCGGTGAAGAACGACGTCGAGATCAACGGCTCGGCCGCCGCGCATCTGCAGGACGGAGCGGCCATGGTGGAATTCCTCTACTGGCTGTCGCAGGAAAAGCCCGGCACGGTGAGCGAGATCGCCGCCGCCGAGCGGCTCGAAGCGGCGCGTGCCCGCGTCGGGCAAAGCATGCAGAACCCGCTGAAGGACATTTCCTTCGATACGATATCAGGTGCGGGCGAACATGCGGCGATCATGCATTATCGCGTGACGACCGAGACCAACCGGATGATTGAGGCCGGCGAACTCTTCCTGATCGATTCCGGCGCGCAATATATCAACGGCACGACCGACATAACCCGCACTGTCGGCATCGGCGCGGTTTCGGAGGAGCATCGCCGCTTCTTCACGCTGGTGCTGAAAGGCATGATCGAGATCAGCACGGCGCGTTTTCCGAAAGGGACGCGCGGCTGCGACCTCGATCCGCTGGCGCGCATCGCGCTGTGGCGGGCAGGGGCTGATTTTGCCCATGGCACGGGCCATGGCGTCGGTTCCTATCTCTCGGTGCATGAGGGGCCGCAGCGCATCTCCAGGCTTTCGACGCAGGAACTGCTGCCCGGCATGATCCTTTCGAACGAACCGGGCTATTACCGGCCCGGCAGCTTCGGCATCCGCATCGAAAACCTGATCTATGTGCGCGGCGCCGAGGAGATCGAGGGCGGCGACATGGCCATGCTCGGCTTCGAAACGCTGACCTTCTGCCCGATCGACCGCAGTCTCGTCATCCCCGAGCTTCTGACCCATGACCAGCTGCATTGGTTCAACGATTATCACCGCCGCACGCGCGAGGCGCTGATGCCGCTGATCCACGATCGCGACGTCAGGGCATGGCTCGAAAACGCGACGCTGCCGCTGGAATATTAGGATAATGGCGCCATGCCGCCGGCATCAGATGCCGGCGCTGTGGCGCCAGAGCATGACGACGATCCAGGCGGCGACCAGCATCCATGTGTGGGTGAAACGCAGGCCGACGAAGAGGGCGACGGCGAGCGCCAGCTTCGAATCCCAGCCGCCGATGAAGAAGGCAGGCGCGACCAGTGTCGTCAGAACGGCGGCCGGAACGGCGTTCAGCGCCGCCTCCATGCGCGGCGGGATGCTCTTCATCCGAGTAATGAGGATGTAGCCGCCGATGCGGGTGGCGAAGGTCGCGGCCGCGGCGGCGAGGATGACGAGCGCCATGTGAAGATCGAATTCCATGGCTCAGACCTCGTGCACTTCGGATTGCAGGGCGTCGGCCTCGAGATCGGGCTCCTCGGGTGGCAATGGCTGCAGGGCGGCGAGCACGATGCCGGCGGCAGCACCGAGGCTCACATGCCAGGGCGAGCCGACATAGCGATAGGCGAGCACGGATGCCACCGCGCTGACGAGCGCCACGGGCAGGAAATTGTCGCGCTTGCGGAAGCCGAGGACGATGCCGAGGAAATAGGCCGGCAGCAGGATATCAAGGCCGATCGCCTTGGGGTCGCCGATGAAGCCGCCGAGCATGCCGCCCGCGACGCTGATCAGCACCCAGGGAATGTAGATGATGATGCCGAAGCCGAAATACCAGGCGAAGGTCAGCGGTTTGCCGGCCTCGCTGCGCTTGACCGCTTCGGCAAATTGCGGATCGACGAGCAGGAAGAAGGTGAAGAATTTCTGGACCGGCGTGAAATGGCCGATATAGCGCGCCAAGGCCGCCGAATAGAGCACGTGGCGGAAATTGACGGCGAGGATCGACAGCACGATCAGCCAGGCATGGACGTTATGGCCGAAGAGCTCGATGCCGACCATCTGGCTGGCGCCCGCATAGACGGTGGCGCTCATGAAGGCGGCTTCGGAAAGCGACATGCCGTTTTCGACCGCGAGCGCCCCGAATAAAGCGCCAAAGGGCGCCGACGCCAGCGCAACGGCGGAGCCGCCCCGCAAACCTTCAACAAAGTCGGCGCGATTCATATGGGTAATCCAATTGGAATTTCAGGTTTCACTTATGGGCTAAGACCTGTCGCGGCAATTGAATTTCGTTGATTGACCAATCGATTTCGCTGAAGCATCAAAGCCTGATCGCATCCGGCGGAGAGACCCTCATGAAGAAGATCGAGTTTTCGAAAGAAGAAAAGGCCGAAATCGTTTCGCGCATCCGCGCCTATTTCGACCGGGAACTCGACCCCATCGGCGCCTTGCCGGCCGAATTCCTGCTCGATTTCTTCACCGAGGAGGTCGGGCCATACTTCTACAATCGCGGGCTAAGAGACGCCCATGCCGCTTTATTGAAGAGAATGGAAGACATGGCCGAGGATATCCATCTTCTCGAGCGCGAGGAGAAATCCTAGCGCCTGGAAATCAAATCAGAGCCTTCATTTAACGCCAAATTATGTCCAGGCCGATATGGTCATCGCGCTTTCTTTCACCGGGTTGCGTGTCAATTGGCCTCGATTGTCTCTGTTGTTGATGAATCCCGTTCGGCGAAGCTCGGCAAGACGGTGATCTTTTTGATCTGGCTTGTGCTGGCCTCTGCGCTTTGCTGGTCCGAAACCGTCTGGCGTGATGAAGTTCGCGCATTGTCGTTGGCCCTCCAGGGAGACAATTTCGCCGATATGCTTCGCCAGATGCATGGCGAGGGTCATCCTGCCATCTGGTATATCCTGCTGCGCGCCGCCCATGTCGTGGTCGGCTCGCCCGTCGTTTTGAAGGTCGTGGCGCTGACGATTGCGGCGGCTGCGGCCTATCTTCTCGTCTTCAGGCTGAAACTGCCTCTTTCCATCATGCTGCTGTCGCTGTTCGGCAGTTTTTCGGTTTTCGAATACGCCGCGATGTCGCGAAACTACGGCATCAGCATGCTGATAATCTTTGTGATCGTCCTGGCGTGGCAGAAGGGAGCGCGCAACGGCATATTGAGCGGCCTGCTGTTTGCCTTGCTGGCGAATACCAATGTGCATTCTGTCGTTCTTGTCGGCGGCTTCCTGGCTTATTGGTTTTTTGATTTGGTCCTGGCGCGGCCAAGACCTCCTTTGCGGGACTATCGAGGCTTTGCGACAGCCGCAGCCCTGGCCGCGGTTGGAGTTGTTCTGTGCTTCCTCACGGTCTATCCGACCTTCAACGATACCGGGCAGAACGATCTCAGCGGCGAGAATTTCGCTTTACTCGCCCTTCGTGCTCTTACGCTCGCCAGTTCGCATTTTCTGTCCTTCTATCCCGACAGCATCCCCGGACTGATGGTGGCCGATCCGTTGGCTTTCCGCGTCTTCGCAGCTTTGATGTCGGTGCTCATCTACGGCAGCCTGTTGGCGCTGGCGAACCGACGGCCGGCCATGATCGCCGCGGCGCTGGTGCTACTAGGGCTCTCGCTGCTGTTTACCCTGGTTTATCCCGGCGGATACAGACATCAGGCGCTCTGGCTGGTTTTCATGATCGCGATGACCGCCTTGACCACGGACATTCAGCGTGAAGGGACGGGCGTTACCGGCACCACGGCTGCCGGCCGCATCGTAAAGTTCGGCCGCCTGTGCTTCCTGATATTGCTGGCGCTGCAGGTTGTCTCCGCTGTCGAAAAGGTCAATCGGACCTTCGTGGCCGAAATACCTTTCAGCCGGAGCAAGGATTTCGGTGCGTTCATTCAATCGCGCCCCGATCTCAAGGACGCGATCGTCATGGCGGATCCCGATTATCTCGTCGAAGCGCTGCCTTACTATGTTTCCAATCGCACCTATCTTCTGCGGGAGGAGCGGTTCGGCGCCATCGTGCGATATACCCGCAACGCGCGGCTTTCGCTCAGCCTTGCCGACATCCTCCAATCGGCACGGCGATTGCAGCAGAGTGAGAAGGTGCCTGTCATCATTCTTCTTTCGCAGCGGCTCGATCAGATCACCGGGCCGGTCTCCTTGCGTGAAAGCTATGTCTGGCGGCTGTCTCTGACGCCTGAGGATATTTCGGCTTTCCAAAGCGCGACAGAGCTCGTCGAACGCTTCGGCCCGACCGCCGGAAGCGATGAAACCTACGACGCCTATGTGTTGAAATAAGAAGCCGCACAGCAGCTTGCCTGGCCTCTGCTCTTTCGCCTCAGCTTCTCAGCCCTCGCGCTTCATCCGCTCCCGGCGCTCGAGTTCGGCCGGGGAGGGCTCCGACATCGCGAAGCTGCCGGGTTTGACCTCGCCGGCACGTTCGTAGACGCTCATGATGACGCCTGTCGTCGAAACCGAGCTGGCGGTGAGCTTCAGCGCCTCCGGCTTGGCGCCATGGCCGAACAGGCGCTTGCCGGGGCCGAGGATCACGGGGAAGGTCAGGAGCCGGAGTTCGTCGATCAGGTCGTGCGCGAGCAGGGTTTGCAGGAGGCCGCTGCTGCCCTGCGTCAGGAGGTCGGGGCCGTCCTCCCGTTTCAACCGGGCGATTTCGGCGGCGACCTCGCCGTGCAGCGCAACGGAATTTTCCCAGGTGAGCGGTTCGTTTGAGGTGGTCGCGACATATTTGGTCGCGGCATTGAAGGCCTTGCCGATGGGGTCGTCTTTTCCGACATAGGGCCAATGGGCGGCGAAGATTTCGTATGTCTTGCGGCCGAGCAGCAGCGCGAAGGGATCGGTGAAGATCCCGTCCATGAACTCGCCCATCGCCTCGTCCCAGTAGTTGACGGTTCAGCCGCCGAGGGTGAAGCCGCCGGTCGGATCCTCCTCAGGCGCGCCGGGCGCCTGCATGACGCCATCCAGGCTCACAAAGGCTGCGGTCACAAGCTTTCTCATCTCTCGGCTCCCATGGTTGGTGTCTTCGGAGCCAAGGACGGATGGGCGTGCGCCGATCCGACATTCCCGCGTTATTTTCGCGCGAGTTAGCCGGCCAGAGCCTTGGCGCTGTCGATAATCGCGATGCCATGCGCCCGCATCTCGTCGATGGCGGCGGCGACGCCTTCGGGGGTGATGCCGCGGCTGGCATCCTCGATGAAGCGCACCCGTATGCCCGGCATCATTTCCAGCGCGTCGAGCGCGGAGAATTTGACGCAATAATCGGTGGCGAGGCCGCAGACATCGAGATCGGTGACGCCCTGGTCGTCGAGGAAATCGGAAAGGCCGGTCGAGGCATCCCGGTCATTATCGCGGAAGGCCGAATAGCTGTCGATCCTGGGATCCTCGCCCTTCTGCTGAATCAGGTCGATCTCTTCGGATTTGAGCGCGGGATGCAGTTCGGCGTCGAGCGTGCCCTGGATGCAGTGGTCCGGCCACATCATCTGCGGCTTGCCGGAGAGTTCGCCCATTTCGAAAGGGGCGGCGCCCGGATGGGCGGAAGCGAAACTGCCGTGGCCCGGCGGATGCCAGTCCTGCGAAGCGACGATGAGATCGTATCTACCGCTGTCGATCAGCCTGTTTGCGACGGGAACCACCTTGTCGCCCTCCGGCACCGGCAGGTTGCCGCCCGGACAGAAGCCGTTCTGGATATCGACAAGCAGCAGCGCTTTCATCAAGGCCAAGTCCTTCGCTTAATCGCAATGCAAGATGCCAAATGCACACTCGATGCATCAACTAGTGAATTCCCGAAGGCCCGCATGCAAGCGTTAATTCCGTCACCGGTGGTAGTAGCCGTCCGAAAAAGAATATGCTAATGCAACCAATGCGATAGGGTGCGGTTGTGTGAGAGCGACATGCAAAGAGGCCGATCTTGCCGGGCGCCCTGATTTCTGCCTTTCTTGCCTGAGACGCAAGCCGGAACCGAAGCCATGTCCGAGCCTCAACCCGATGAAAAGATCGATGCGACGTTCCGCAACGGCTCGCTGACGGCGACCGGGATCATCCTTGGTTTCTCGCTCAACTTCATCAGCCTGTGGGTGTCCAATCCAAATGACTGGAGCAGTGTCGATCTGTTGCCGATGTCGTTCCTGACCGTCGGTATCGCCATTCAGGTGAAGGTTTTCGCCGATCTCCTGGCGCGCGACTCGCTGCTCGCCGCCAAATATGACCGGTCTCGGCGGCTCTTCCTGATCGGGCTGTCGATCGTTGCCGTCGGAATGGGCATCGCCCTGCTGAACGACATTCTCGGGCTGAGCAGTATGCGGATGTTCGGGTGACGATTCACCCCGCGCGGCATCGCCGCGCGGTCAAACGCGCTCGACGAAGCCGTCCAAAACCCGCTTCTGGCCGGCGCGATCGAATTCGATCGTCAGCTTGTTGCCTTCGATGCCGGTGATGTTGCCGTTGCCGAATTTCAGGTGGAAGACGCGGTCGCCGAGGGTGAAGCGCGACGGTTCGGAGGAGGTGGATTTCGCCACCAGTTCGCCCTCGATCGTGCGCCCCTTCGGGCCGCTTTCGCCGTAGCCGATGCGCTCGACGGCGTGGCCGGAGCGGGTGCCCCAGTTGTCGCGGGTGGCGTCGGTCTTGTTGGCCTGGGCGCGTTTCCAGCCGGGCGTGGAATAGGAGTTGGAGAAGGGGTCGGCCTTGTCGAAGCGGGACTGGCCGTAGCCGCCGCGGCCGTAGCCGCCGTAGCTCTGTTCCATCTCGGCGACCTCGACATGGCTTTCCGGCAGCTCGTCGAGAAAGCGCGAGGGCAGGGTCGATTGCCAGAGGCCATGGATGCGGCGGTTGGAAACGAACCAGATATGGCAGCGGCGCTTGGCGCGCGTGATGCCGACATAGGCGAGCCGCCGTTCTTCTTCCAGGCCGGCGCGGCCGCTTTCATCCAGCGAGCGCTGATGAGGAAACAGGCCTTCCTCCCAGCCGGGCAGGAAGACAGTGTCGAATTCCAGGCCCTTGGCCGAGTGCAGCGTCATGATCGAGACGGCGTCGAGGTTCTCGTTGGTCTCCGCGTCCATGACGAGGGAGACGTGCTCGAGAAAGCCCCGCATCGACTCGAAGCTTTCCATCGAGCGGATGAGTTCCTTCAGGTTTTCCAGGCGGCCGGGCGCCTCGGCGCTCTTGTCGTTCTTCCACATGTCGGTATAGCCGGACTCTTCGAGGATCTGCTCGGCAAGTTCGGTATGCGGTGTGTTTTCAAGCAGTTCCTGCCATCGGCGGAAAGATTGAATCACGTCGAAGAGGGCTTTGCGCGCCTTCGGCTTCAGTTCGTCTGTCTCGATGATGTCGGCGGCGGCGGCTAGCATCGGTATGTCGCGGGCGCGGGCATAGTCATGCAGGGCGCGCACAGTCGTATCGCCGAGGCCGCGCTTTGGCGTGTTGATGATGCGCTCGAAGGCGAGGTCGTCGGCCGGCTGAGCGACCAAGCGGAAATAGGCCATGGCATCGCGGATTTCGAGGCGCTCGTAGAAACGCGGGCCGCCGATGACGCGGTAGTTGAGACCGAGGGTAACGAAGCGGTCTTCGAACTCGCGCATCTGGAAGGAGGCGCGCACCAGGATCGCCATGTCGTTCAGCAGGTGCTTGTCGCGCTGAACCTGCTCGATCTCCTCGCCGATGGCGCGGGCTTCCTCCTCCGAATCCCAGGAGGCGTGGACCTGCACCTTGACGTCCTCGGGATCGGCGCGGTCGGTGAACAGCGTCTTGCCCAGGCGGCCTTCATTATGGGCGATCAGATGGGCGGCGGCACCGAGAATATGTTCGGTCGAGCGGTAGTTGCGCTCCAGCTTGATCACCTTGGCGCCGGGGAAATCCTTCTCAAAACGCAGGATGTTGTCGACCTCCGCGCCGCGCCAACCGTAGATCGACTGGTCGTCGTCGCCGACGCAGCAGACATTCTGCGGCTCGCCCTTGGGGCGCTGGGCGAGAAGCCGCAGCCACATATATTGCGCGGTGTTGGTGTCCTGATACTCGTCGACGAGAATATAGCGGAAGCGGCCGTGATATTCCTTGAGCAGATCCGGGTTCTTGCGGAAGATCGCGATCGGGTGCATCAGCAAGTCGCCGAAATCGCAGGCGTTCAGCGTCGTCAGGCGCGCCTGATAGGCGAAATAGAGATCGCGGCCGCGGCCGTTGGCGAAGGCGCGGGCGTCGCCCTCGGGAATATCGGCCGGGCCGAGCCCCTTGTTCTTCCAGGTGTCGATCATGCCGGCGAACTGCTTGGCCGGCCAGCGCTTGTCGTCGAGCCCTTCGGCCTGGATCAGCTGCTTGATCAGGCGCACGACGTCGTCGGTGTCGAGAATGGTGAAATCGGAGCGCAGGCCGACGAGCTCGCCGTGGCGGCGCAGGAGCTTGACGCCGATCGAGTGGAAGGTGCCGAGCCAGGGCATGCCTTCGACGGCGCCGCCGACGAGGAGCGCGATGCGCTCCTTCATCTCGCGCGCGGCCTTGTTGGTGAAGGTGACGGCTAGGATCTGCGAGGGAAAGGCGCGGCCGCTCGACAGAATATGGGCGATACGCGTCGTCAGCACGCGCGTCTTGCCGGTACCGGCGCCGGCGAGCACGAGCACCGGGCCTTCCAGCGCTTCGACGGCTTCGGTCTGCTCGGGATTCAGGCCGGCCAGATAATCCGGCCGTTTGCCGCCGTCGCGGGCCGCCATGGCGCGGGCGGCGATGCCGCCGGATGCAATGCTTCCCGAGGCCGGCGCCTTTTCCGACGGCGCCTGCGGCTTGCGCGGCATCTCGCCCGGCTCTTCATCGAAGAAGGGAATATCGTCGAAACTGTTGCTCATGGCGCGTAATGTAGTGATTCGGGAGGGAAAGACCAGAAAAGATGTTCTGCTTTCATTCCCGAGCCGCCGGCTATCCCAAGGGGTTTGCCCAGGGCGGCAGGGCCACCGGGCGAGGCAGGGCGGAAAATTCCAGCCGCTGCCTGTCGGAATCCACGCCTTCGGCGCGTCCTTGGAGCATCGGGCCTAGTGTCCGGACCAAAGCTCGTCAACAAGGAGGCTGCCATGCCGAAGATCGTTTCAACTCTCTGGTTCGCCGAGGAAGCGCGCGAAGCCGTCGAATTCTACGTGTCGATTATTCCGGACTCCCGGATCGGACGCACCACCATATTGCCGGCCGAAACGCCGAGCGGGCCTCCCGGCAGCGTCGAGCTGATCGAATTCACGCTTGCCGGCCAAGCCTTTGTTGCGATGAAAGCCGGCCCGTTCGACAGCTTCAATCATTCCTTCTCGGTTGCCGTTCTGCTCGACAGCCAGGCCGAGATCGATCGGATCTGGGATGCGTTTCTCGCCAATGGCGGCACGCCGGAGGCCTGCGGCTGGCTCAAGGACCGCTGGGGCCTCTCCTGGCAGATCGTGCCGCGCGCGCTTTCCGAGATGGTCGCCGATAGCGACCGCGAGCGGGCCAAACGCGTCACCGAGGTGATGCTCGGCATGGTCAAGATCGATATGTCAGCGCTGGAGAAAGCGTTCGCCGGCTGAGGGGTGATTCCGCTCGTGGTATGGTGAGAAATCTCCTGAATTCCAGGGCGCGCGCTGGTCGTCAGAGCGACGCGCCCGCCGGCCGGTGCTGCCGGTCGGCGTTTTCGCCGGAACTCGAATCACGGGCGACATTGCACACCTTTTTGACATTCATGTCACGTCGCGAAATGTGCTGATACCGCAGTGCCCCCGTTCTCAACTACAATAATAAACAGTTTCGCAGAGTTCAAAAAAGATCCGGTGCATGCACATCTTTGTGCATTGCCAGAAACAGCCGGTGAGCGTGGAATATACCTACGAAACTATTGATTCTCAGGAACGCTGTAGCCATCTCGATGGTTATAGGGACACCTGGAGCCTGTGGCAGAACCTTATTGGAGGGCCCATGCTGAGTGAATCCGTATTCGATGCGTTCACCCGCAGTTACGAAGCGCGCCGCGAAACCGACATGTCGGTGGCGGAATATCTCGATCTCTGCAAAAAAGAACCGATCGCCTATGCCAATGCGACCGAGCGCTTGCTCGCCGCGATAGGCGAGCCGCAGATGGTCGATACCGCCAGGGACGCGCGCCTTGGCCGGATCTTCATGAACAGGACGATCCGGGTCTATCCGGCTTTCGCCGGCTTCCACGGCATGGAAGAGACGATCGAGCGTATCGTTTCCTTCTTCCGCCACGCCGCGCAGGGGCTCGAAGAACGCAAGCAGATCCTTTATCTCCTCGGTCCCGTCGGCGGCGGCAAATCGTCCCTGGCGGAACGGCTGAAGCAGCTGATGGAGGTTCATCCGATCTACGTCCTGAAGGCAGGCGATGAGATCAGCCCGGTTTTTGAGAGCCCGCTGAACCTCTTCGATCCCGAGACGATGGGATCTCTGCTACAGGAGCAATACGGCATTCCGCAGCGGCGCCTGAGCGGGCTGATGAGCCCGTGGTGCGTGAAGCGGCTCGATGATTTCGGCGGCGATATTTCCCGCTTCCGCGTCGTCAGGATCCAGCCGTCGCGGCTGCGCCAGATCGCCATCGCCAAGACCGAGCCCGGCGATGAGAACAACCAGGATATCTCCTCGCTGGTAGGCAAGGTCGATATCCGCAAGCTGGAGACCTATTCGCAGAACGACCCCGACGCCTACAGCTATTCGGGCGGTCTCAACCGCGCCAACCAGGGCATTCTCGAATTCGTCGAGATGTTCAAGGCGCCGATCAAGATGCTGCATCCGCTGCTGACCTCGACGCAGGAAGGCAATTACATCGGCACCGAGAATATCGGCGCCATACCCTTCTCGGGCATCGTGCTCGCGCATTCGAACGAAGCGGAATGGCAGACCTTCAAGGCCAACAAGAACAATGAGGCCTTCATCGACCGCATCTGCGTGATCAAGGTGCCTTACTGCCTGCGGGTGACGGAAGAGCAGAAGATCTATGAGAAGCTGATCGAGGGATCGGAACTTGCGGATGCACCATGCGCGCCCGCGACGCTCGAAATGCTCGCCCGCTTCTCCGTGCTTTCGCGCCTGCGCAAGCACGAGAACTCGACCTTCTTCTCGAAGATGCGCACCTATGACGGCGAAAGCCTGAAGGAAACCGATCCGCGCGCCCGCAGCGTGCAGGAATATCGGGATGCCGCCGGCATCGACGAGGGCATGGACGGGATCTCGACCCGCTTTGCCTTCAAGGTGCTGGCCTCGACCTTCAACCACGACACGACCGATATCGGCGCCGATCCTGTACATCTGATGTATGTGCTCGAGCAGGCGATCCGCCGGGAGCAGTTTTCCGACGATACCGAGAAGCGTTATCTGGAGTTCATCAAGGCCGATCTTGCGCCTCGTTACGCAGAGTTCATTGGAAATGAAATCCAGAAGGCTTATCTTGAGTCCTATGCGGACTACGGACAGAACCTGTTCGACCGCTATGTGGACTATGCCGATGCCTGGATCGAAGATGTGGACTTCAAGGATCCCGATACCGGCCAGCTTCTCGATCGCGAGCTCCTCAATCAGGAACTGACGAAAATCGAAAAGCCCGCCGGCATCGCCAATCCGAAGGATTTCCGCAACGAAATCGTCAAGTTCTGCTTGAGATCGCGGGCAGCCAACGGCGGAAAGAATCCGTCATGGACGAGCTACGAGAAAATCCGGGAGGTTATCGAAAAGCGAATGTTCTCGCAGGTCGAGGATCTTTTGCCGGTCATTTCCTTTGGATCGAAGAAGGATTCGGAAACCGAAAAGAAGCACAGCGAATTCGTCTCGCGCATGGCCGCGCGGGGATACACGGAACGGCAGGTTCGGCGCCTTGTCGAGTGGTACATGCGCGTCAAACAGGCAAGCTAATGCGGAGCCATTATGCACATTGTCGACCGGCGGCTAAATCCGCGCGGTAAAAGTCTGGAAAATCGGCAGCGGTTCCTTCGACGCATGAAGGGCGCCGTGCAGCAGGCGGTCAAACGTTCTCTGCAAAACCGAAACATTCGAGATGTGCTCGACGGCGGGGAAATCAGCCTGCCGATCGATGGAATGGCCGAACCGAGCTTGAGAAGGGGCGACGGCGGCATCAGCGACCATATCCTGCCCGGCAACAGGGCCTTCGTGGAAGGCGATATACTTCCACGCCCCCCGGGCGGCAAGGGCGGCAAGCCGAAGGATGCCGGCGAGGGCGACGGCGAGGACGGCTTCCGCTTCGTGCTGACGCGCGAGGAGTTCCTCGACGTTTTCCTCGACGATCTGGAACTGCCCGATCTCGCCAAGCGGCGGCTTGCCGAGACCGAGGAGGAAACGCCTTTCCGGGCCGGCTATTCCGTCTCGGGATCGCCGTCCAACATCGCCGTCGGCCGCACAACGCGGCTGGCGATGATGCGCCGCATCGCGCTTCGCCGCCCGCGTCCTCAGGAAATCGAAGACCTGCAGCGGCAGATCGAGGAATGCGAGGACGAGGAGATCCGCCTGGGGCTTGAGGCAAAGCTCAAGACCCTGGAGGAAAAAAGCCGGCGCATTCCCTACATCGACCCGCTTGACGTGAGGTATCGGCGCTTCGAAAGCGAGCCGAAGCCGGTGGCGAAGGCCGTGATGTTCTGCCTCATGGACGTCTCGGGTTCCATGTCGGAACACATGAAGGACCTGGCGAAGCGGTTCTACCTGCTGCTCTATCTCTTCCTGTCGAAGCGCTACAAGAAGGTGGAAATCGTCTTCATCCGCCACACCGACAGGGCCGAGGAGGTCGACGAGGAGATCTTCTTCTACGGCCCGGCGACGGGCGGCACGCTGGTCTCCAGCGCGCTGGCGGCGATGCGCGGGATCATCGCGGCGCGGTTCGACCCGACCGAGTGGAACATTTACGGCGCCCAGGCCTCGGACGGTGACAACGCCCATTCTGACGGCAGCTTGAGCGGCCAGCTGTTGCGGGAGATTTTGCCGCTCTGCCAGTATTTCGCCTATATCGAAGTCGGCGAAGAGGGCGGCGACTCTTCCATATCCCGTTCGCCGCTTTGGACGCTCTACGAGGGCATCCGCTCCGAACTCCTGCCGCTTTCGATGCGTAAGGTCTGCCGGCGAAGCGAGATCTTCCCGGTTTTCCACGATCTCTTCCAGAAACGCGAGGCACAATCGAAGGTGACGCCATGACCACGACGCTGAGGGCGAAAGAGCTGCTGCTGTTCGACGGCGCCGACTGGGACTTCACGACACTGCAGCGCATTCACGATGCCTGCGAGGACATTGCGATCGGCGAGCTCGGCCTCGACGTCTATCCGAACCAGATCGAGGTCATCACCTCCGAGCAGATGCTGGATGCCTATTCCTCGACCGGCATGCCGCTCTTTTACCGCCACTGGTCCTTCGGCAAGCATTTCGCCCATCACGAAGCCTTCTATCGCCGCGGCATGCGCGATCTTGCCTATGAGATCGTCATCAACAGCTCGCCCTGCATCTCCTACCTGATGGAGGAGAACACGGCGACGATGCAGACGCTCGTCATCGCGCATGCGGCTTTCGGCCATAATCACTTCTTCAAGAACAACTATCTCTTCAAGCTCTGGACCGATGCGGAAGGCATCCTCGACTATCTCGATTTCGCCAAGGGTTATATCGCCCGCTGCGAGGAACGTTACGGCGAAGTGGCCGTCGAGCGCACGCTGGATGCCGCCCATGCGCTGATGTCGCACGGTGTGCACCGCTATGCGGGCAAGAATACCGTCGATCTTCGCCAGGAGGAGAAGCGGCAGCAGGAGCGCCGCGCCCACGAAGAGAAGATGTACAATGATCTCTGGCGCACCGTGCCCGTCGGCAAGGCGAAGAAGGCGGGAGACATCGGGCTGGAAAAGCGGCGGGCGGCACTTGGCCTTCCACAGGACAATATCCTTTATTTCCTCGAGAAAACCGCGCCGCGGCTGCAGCCATGGCAGCGTGAGATCCTGCGCATCGTTCGCCATGTCGCGCAATATTTCCATCCGCAGCGGCAGACCAAGGTGATGAACGAGGGAACCGCCACCTATGTCCATTACCAGATCATGAACCGGCTGCACGATCGCGGGCAGATCAGCGACGGAAACTTCCTGGAATTCCTGAAATCGCACGCCAATGTCGTGTTCCAGCCGAATTACGACGACCGGCGGTTCTCGGGCTTCAATCCCTATGCGCTCGGTTTTGCGATGATGCAGGACATCGAGCGGATCGTGACGGCGCCGACGGAAGAGGACCGCGCATGGTTCCCCGATATCGCGGGGCGCGGCGATGCGATGGGCGTGCTGCGCGACATCTGGGCCAATTACCGGGACGAGAGCTTCATCAGCCAGTTTCTGAGCCCGAACCTGATGCGGCAGCTCAGGCTGTTCCATCTCTATGACGATCCGGAGCAGACCGAAGGCATACTGGTTTCGGCGATCCACAACGAGCGCGGTTATCTCCGCATCCGCCGCCAGCTCTCCCGCGAATACGATATCGGCTGGACCGATCCGGCTATCGACATCGTCGATGTCGACCTCGCCGGCGACCGCCGCCTGCTGTTGCAGCACATCGTCATGAACGGCTGCTATCTCCAGGAAACCGACATGAAGCAGGTGCTGCAGCATCTCGCCGATCTATGGGGCTACGACGTCCTGCTTCAGGAAATCGACGGCTCTAACGTCGTGGCGAGGGAGCATACGGCAAGCCCGCGCAAGATCGTTCAGTGATGACCTGTCGGTAAAAGTCTTGTTCGGTATTGGTCGGCGGTATATACCATGGTAGCTATCCTGATCCGGAGGCCATCATGGCAACAAGAACAGCCAAGATTTTTACAACTGGTCGCAGCCAGGCTGTCAGACTCCCCGCGGAGTTCCGCTTCGAGGGGAACGAAGTCTTCGTCCGTCGCGATCCAAAAACCGGCGACGTCATTCTGTCACGCAAGCCGGATTCGTGGGATGGTCTGTTCGAACTCTATGGCAAGGATCCGGTTCCGGACGATTTTCTAGGGGCAGACGACCGTTGGCAGCTACCGCATGATCGCGATCCGTTCGAGGGCTGGAAGGAATGACGGCCTGGATGCTCGATACCAATATCGTCAGCCATATCATCAAGGGCGATCGGCCGGAGATTATCGACCGATTGGCCGCGCTTCCGATGGAGGACATCGTCATCTCATCAGTCACGGAAGGGGAGCTGCTTTACGGTCTCGCTAAGCGTGGATACCCGAAGGCGCTGTCGGAGAGGATCAGACAATTCCTGCTCCGGGTCGACGTCCTCCCTTGGGATCACGATGTTCCGCGAACCTACGGCGACCTGCGCGCCACCTGCGAATCCAAGGGGGTAACCTTGGCACCGCTCGATATGATGATTGCCGCTCATGCCGTCGCAACCGACGCGACCCTGGTCACACGCGACAAAGCTTTTGCTCAAGTTTCGGACCCTTTGAAGACCGACAGCTGGGCAAGCGAACGAAGCTGACGTTTACGTTGCCTTTTGAAAGCTTGTACTCGTGGCTTCGAGCTTTCGAGATCGCGCCTGTTGATGACGATCTTCACGACTTCCGTGGGGAAGCGGCAGCGCCGCCCTCGCGTGAGCCGTCACGAGGCGTAGGCCGGCCGGGCCGCGCGCCAGACCAGGGGAACCAAAACCAGGGCCACAGCCGGAAGCACGATCCAGTTGATCGTTTCCCAGCCGGAGCTGTGCAGCAGCGATCCCGATGAGAAGGAGGCGCAGGCGACCGTTCCGAAGACGAGGAAGTCGTTCGCGCCCTGAACCTTGCTGCGTTCGGCCGGCGTGTGGCAGTCCGCCACCATGGCGGTGGCGCCGATGAAGCCGAAGTTCCAGCCGATCCCGAGCAGGACGAGCGAAATCCAGAAATGGGCGATGTCGAAGCCGGAAAGCGCAACCGCTGCCGAGCCGCCGATGAGCAGCAGGCCGACGGCCGCCACCCGCTCCTTGCCGAAGCGCACCATCAGCCGCCCGGTCACGAAGCTCGGTCCGTACATGGCCAGGATATGCCACTGGATGCCGAGCGCGGCCTGGTCGATCGAATGGCCGTGCCCCACCATAGCGATCGGGGAGGCGGTCATCACGAAGGTCATCAGCCCGTAGGAGACGACGCCCGTCGCGATCGCCAGGAGATAACGCGGCGATGAGAGGATCTGGAACAGCGGACGCTCCGCATGGCTCTCCCGGCCCACGGTTTTCTGCGGCGAGGATGCGCGCAGCAGAAAGAGGATCGGGAAGGCGAGTGCGGCGAGGGCGGCCTGGCTGACGAAGCTTCCGGCGAATGGCGTTCCCGGAACCGCATCACGCGTCCAGATGACGAGCTGCGGCCCGATGATCGCCGCCGCGAGGCCGCCGATCATCACACGGGCGATCGCCCTCTGGCTCTCGGCTCCGCTGGCATTGTCGGTCGCGGCGAAACGGTAGCTCTGCACATAGGACGAATAGAAGCCGGCAAGGCAGGTGCCGAGGCAGAAGATGATGAAACTGCCGAGCACGATGCCGGCCGCGGCGATCAGGCCGGAGACGGTGCCGATCATCGTGCCGAGCAGATAGCCCGCCCGCCGCCCGAAGCGGCGCATCACATAGGCCGCCGGCAGGGTTCCGAGCGCCAGCCCGAGATTGAGCAGGCTGACCGGCAGGGTGATGAGATCGGGATCGGGCGACAGCTGCTGCCCCACGAGCCCGCCGAGCGAAACGACCACGGGCGCGTTCGCGCCGCCGAAGGCCTGGGCGAGCGTCAGGATCCATGAGTTGCGCCTTGCGATCTCAGGGTCTGCCGAAACTTGCTGGATGACGTTCATTCTCTATCCATCTTGGACCGGATCTCGGCGACCGCCCGCTTGGCGGCGATGACGGCGCCGGCGAGATAGCCGGGTTCGGTTTCGCTGGTCTCGCTTCCGGCGAGCAGAAGGCGGGCTTCCCATGGGCCGGATACCCAGCGCGGGCTTCCTGGTATCGGATGTCCGCCGCCGGAACGGTCCGCTGCGATCGACGTCAGCGAATCGGCAGCCCAATCCTTCAGCAGGGTTGCGCCCGGGGCAAGCGCATCGGGGCCGAAAAGTCTCGCAAGCTGTGCGAGGCATGCCTGCTTCAAAACCTCCTCGCCAAGCGCGGCGCGCTGATCCGCCCCGACGCCAAGGAAGCCGAAGAGCGCGGCCTTGCCCGAGGCGGTTGTCGCATCGTGGATTTCGACCAGCGGCCCGACCATGCTCTGCGCCGTGCCGGAGAGGCCGTTTACGCGCCAGAAGGGCTTGTCGTAGATCGCGAAAAACTTTGCATGCGGCGCCATCCATGTCGGCGTGTCGCGCCAGCGGGCGGCGGTTGCCGGATCCTGCGGGGGCGTAAACGTGACCGCCGCCTCCAGGAGCCGCGGCGGCAGGGCGGCGACGACGAACTCCGCATGCAGGCTCTCCGCGCTGCCCTCGCGCGTCCGGACGGTGAGCCGGACGCCGTCTTCGGCGAGGTCCATCGCCGTCACCTTCGTGTCGAGAAGGATGCGCTCGGCGGGAAGCTCCCCCGCCAGCGCGCGGATCGCCGCCGCCGTTCCGCCTGCGAGCCGCATGGACTGCTGGTCCAGAGCCGCCGGCAGATAGCGCTGCGGCTTCTCGCGCGACATGCGTTCGAAGACGACAGCGCCCTCGCTGTTCTGGCCGAAGGAGCGAAGCCCGAGTTCCCCGACGAGCGTCGCCATCGCCGGCTGCATCTCGGGCCAGTACCAGGAAGGGCCGAGATCGAAGCCGTCTTCGGCCGGCATGCCGGATTGATCGGCCGTCAGGATGCGGCCGCCGAGCCGGCCACGCGCTTCCACCAGCAGGGTGTCGGTGCCGGACGCATGGAGTGCGCGCGCCGCATAAAGCCCGGCGAGACCGCCGCCGACGACGGCTGCTTTGCAAGCCTTCATGTCACTTGTCCTTGGGGAGTTCGGGATTGTCGAAGAGGCAGACGTCCTGATGCAGGAGCGGCGCGGATTTATACCAGACGCGGGCGCCTTGCCCTCCTGTCCTGGCGTGAAGCGGCTGCCCGGCCGGCAGGCGAAGCCAGCTCCAGCGGCCGAGAGCGTCGCCCGCCTCGGTAAAGCCGCCGTCGATCACCAGCAGTTCCAAGCCTCTAGGGTTGGCGACCTCGACATCGGCATCCGGGCGCCAATCCTCCAGCATCACGCACTCGTCCGACCCGTCGAAAAGTATCCTCGACGAGGCGACGCCGGCCCGCGACTCGGACGGCCGGCCTTCGCCGGGCAGGCGGACGATGCGTTCGCGATCGGTGGCCTTGAACTGCCAGAGCTTGACCAGGATCGTGCATCCGCGCTCGCTCCGCGGCGCATGGCCTGACCGGGGCGGGTTGCGGACATAGCTGCCGGCGGGGAAATCGCCGCTCTCGTCCTGAAAGACGCCGTCGAGGACGAAAAACTCCTCTCCGCCAGGATGGCGATGGTGCAAGAACCGGCTTTCGCTGATGTAGCGGACGATCGATGTCGCGCGGGCCTTCTCGCCGCCGATCCTGAAAAGCATGCGGCGGTCGACGCCCTTTATCGGGCTCGGCACCCAGTCGAGCGCTGCGGCATGGACGAGGATGCGCCTGGAGAGGTCTTCGTTCAAAAGCATGTCAAAGCTCCGATCTGCCGCCGTCGACGACGATCTCCGCTCCGAGCATATAGCTCGAAGCCTCGCTTGCCAGGAAGAGCACGGCGGCCGCGATCTCCTCCGGCCTGCCCATGCGCCCGAGCGGCACCTGCGCGCCGACACGGTCGGCATAGGCGCGGAACTCTTCCTCGCTCTGGTTCTTGCCGCGATGGATCGGTGTCTCGATCGAACCGGGGCTGACGGCATTGACCCTGATCTTCCTGTCGAGCAGTTCCGCCGACATCGTTCTGGCGAAGGAGCGGACCGCCGCCTTCGAGGCGGACAGGATTGCCCGGCCCGGCGTTCCGACCTGGTTGAGCCAGGAGGTGTTGAGCACGATCGAGCCGCCCTCGCGCATCAGCGGCAGCATTGCCTGCACGGTGAAAAAGACGCCCTTGACGTTCACATCCATTATCTTGTGATAGGTCGCCTCGTCGGTCGTCGCGAGCGGTGTGCCGAGGGCGGCGCCCGCATTCGCGAACAGGATGTCCAGCGATCCGAACACCTCCTTTATCCTGCCGCTTGCGAGGATCAGATCCTCGCGGGAGGAAACGTCCGCCTGGATCGGGAGGACATCGCCGCCGAGCTCGGCGGCCGCAAGGGCGAGTTTTTCCTGAGACCGTCCCGTGATCGCGATGCGGGCGCCGTTATCGCGCAGCATCCGCGCGGCGGCGAGGCCGATGCCGCTCGAACCGCCGGTCACCAATGCGGTCTTTCCTGTCAGAACCATGCGTCAATCCTCTCGTTTGCGGCGAGTCTATCGCGGGGATTTGCGTTCGCGAGGAAAAGACGCCATATCGGATAGAAAGAAAAACTTTGTCGTGAAGCCTATGAGAAACCTCACCAGACTACGCTCGCTGCAGGCACTGGAGGCTTCCGCCCGGCATGGCAGCTTCGTCGGGGCGGCCACCGAACTCGACGTCACGCCGCCGGCCGTCGGCCAGCTTGTCCGCTCTTTGGAGGACTGGGTCGGATATCCCCTGTTCCGGAGAAGCCGCTCCGGCGCGGAGCGCCTGACGCCGGTCGACGAGGCGCAGGACGCCCTCGAAGACATCGCCCAGGGGCTCGACCTTCTCGAATCCGGCCTTCGGAAGCTGCGCGGCCGCAAGGCCCGGTCGGTCGTGATGGTGACGGCCTCGCAGGCGCTGGTCGCGAACTGGCTTATATCAAGGCTCGAAGATTTTTCCTCGGCCTATCCCGGCATCGACGTCCGGCTCGACGTTTCGGACCGGGTCATCGATCTCGCCCAGGGCGAGGCGGATATCGGCATCAGATGCGGCCTGGGTTCCTGGAAGGGGGTGCGGTCCACCTTCCTGATGGGCGAAGAGATCATCGCCGTCTGCCATAACCGGCTCCTGCCTGCCGATCGCGATGTGACCGCAGGATGGATCGCCGAGCAGACGCTGATCCACGACGGAACGCCCCATCCCGGCGGCGACTTTCCGAGCTGGGGCGAGTGGCTCGCCCGAGCCGGCGCCAATCAGGCGCCCGCCGACGGCGGCCTGAAGATCAATTCGACCGCCGCCGTCATCCACGCGGCGGTCGCGGCAAGAGGGGTCGCCCTGGTGCGAAAGGCGCTCGTGGCGCAGGAACTGGACAGCGGCCGATTGGTGCATCTGCTGCCGGAGGTCCGCTGGCCCGTCAAATGGGCCTATTACATCGTCGCCGCGCCCAAGGCTCTGCGACGGCACGAGGTCGCCGCGTTTCACGACTGGCTGGCGGGGCGCTCCCTGCAGCGATGATCGCGGGCGGCCGTCGCCGCCGCTATTCGAGCATGACGACGGCTTCGACTTCGAACAGCATGGGGTCGATTGCAAGCTTGGGCACGGGGATCAGCGTCTGCGCTGGCAATGCGTCGCCGAACATCTCCTTGACGTTTCTGGTCAGCACCTCGAGCTTGGACATGTCGTGATCGACCACGAACACCGTGAGTTTGGCGACCTGATCCGGCCTTGCGCCGAGCGCATCGAGGGCGGCGCTGAGGTTTGCGTAGGCCTGCTTCACCTGGACGGCGAAGTCAGGCGACAAGGCTCCGGTGCCGTCCTGGCCGCCCTGTCCGGAGATGTAGGCGAGCCGCGCCTGGCGGGGCACGATGACGGCGGTGCTGTAGCCGTTCGGCGTCGGGTCGTAGAGCGTCTGCGGATTGACGATGGTCAGCTTGCGGTCATCCGCATTCGCCGTCGTCATGTTTTGAACTCCTGTCGTCATGATGATGATGCCTCCAATGAGCAGATGCTTGATTGCGCGTGACATGGTTTCCCCTGCAGGATCGAATTGACTCGTACAATGTACGATTGGATGGCATCGTACATCGTACGAGTCAACAGTCAGGATCGACATTCCCCAAGTCTCGGCTTAAATCGGCATAGTGATCGACAGGGAAGACGGATGGCAGGCAAACGCAGCGGCGCGCAGAGCAGACGGCCTCGAGGGAAAGCTGCGTCACCGCGCTCCGTGCGGGAGCCTGGCAATGAACCGGCTCTGTCTCTGGAACGGATCGTGGCGACCGCGGTCGAACTGCTGGATGCCGAGGGCATCGACGGATTGACGATGCGGCGGCTCGCCGATCGTCTGGGTTCAGGTGCGATGAGCCTTTATTGGCATGTCGAAAACAAAGAGAAAGTCTTCGATCTGGCGCTCGACTCGGTGCTCGAATATCGAGTGTCCGAGCCGGCCGGATCGCGGGACTGGCGCGGGGAAATCGTCCAAATGCTTGAGGACTGGCGCGCCAACATGCTGCGCCATCCCTGGTCGGCATCGCTGCTGCCGCGCCGGGCGCTCGGCCCGAACATCCTCGCTCGCCTGGAGCGGCTGAACAAGATCCTGTCCGGCGCCGGTGTCGCTGAGGCCGACTTGAACGTGGCGATATGGTCGCTCTGGAACTACGTGATCGGCGCTACCGTCACCCGGGCGAATTTCGATCTTTCGCAGGAGGACAGGGCGGCCGCGCAAGAGCGCCTTGCCGATCTCGGCGAACGCTACCCGGCACTCGCACGCTCCCGTCTGCTGCTCGACGACGATTGGGACGGCGCTTTCCGGAAAGGCCTCGACTTCCTGCTCGACGGCCTCGCTCCGAGATAACGAGTTGCACCACGCGCCGACCATCGGCAATTATCGGTGGCAAGAAACACAAAGGCTTAGTAACGTAGGCTCGCTGCAACCGCCCATATTGCCTGGGCCAGCTTCAGTCTATGCAGCGATCTTCGGACGGCGCGGAGACGAGGACCATGAGTGAAACGCGGCGCAAGCTGACGACGATCTTCTGTGCTGACGTGCAGGACTATACACGGCTGATGGGCGCCGACGAGGAGGGGACGCTGGCAACGCTGAAGCGTTGCCGGGAGGCGATGGGGCACCTGATCGAAAGCCATGGCGGCCGCGTCGTCAACACCTGGGGCGACGGACTGATCGCTGATTTTCCGAGCGTGGTCGAGGCGGTGCGTGCTGCCGTCGATACCCAGAACGAACTTGCCGGCTTCAATGCCGGCCGCCCGAGCGACGGGCGCATGCTCTTCCGCATCGGCATCAATCTCGGCGATGTGATCGTCGAAGGCGACGACATCTATGGCGACGGCGTCAACATCGCTGCGCGGCTGCAGACCTCGGCGGCGCCCGGAGGCATCGTGATTTCGAGCACCGTCTACGACCAGGTGCGAAACAAGGTGGCCGTCGGTTTCGAGTTTCTCGGGCCGCTGGTCGTCAAGAATGTCGAAGAGGGTGTGCCGAGCTATGCGGTCAGGATCGGCGGCGGGAGCGAGGAGGCGGCGCCTGCCGAAAGGCCGGCTGCCCGGCCGCTGCCCGTCGCCGCCGCCGCCGTGGATGCGGCAAGGCCGGTTCCCGGCAAACGCAGGCTGTTTGCCGTACTCGGCGTCATCGCCGCCGTGCTGATCGGCATCAATCTCCTGTCGTGGCAGGGCGTTTTCTGGGCGCGTTTCCCCGTGCTTGTGCTTGCGGTGGTCGCGGCGCTCATCTGGAATCGCGGGCAGACCTGGTTCGACCGCAAGTCCGCTGCCTTCGCGATCGTGGCGCTCGGCATTATCGGCATCAACCTGTTCACCTGGGAAGGCCGCTTCTGGGCGGTCTGGCCGATGCTGGGGCTGGCGGCGGCGGCCGGCCTGCGGTGGTCGTTGCGCCGCTAGAGCCGCCTCTGGTTTTGCCGCGCAATCTTGCCTCGAAATCGGTCGCGTCAAGACGTTTTCCAGCTTCGTTCAAGCAAAAGTGAGCGCCGGGGTTATTTCCATTCTTTGCTGATATTACAAATCGGTAATGCCGGGTGCTTATGCTTGCCGTTAAGCTGTAAACGCGCGATATTGTCGCATCAGCAGGGAATCTTGTTCCCTGGGGATCCGGACCCCTGGGGGATCTCGATCCCGCAGCGCCTCTTTCGACCGACCCTGGTCCAACCTCGAGTCCCTCCGGAGACGTGAATGGCCTTTTGGAAGCAGTTTATACTTTCGCTCATCGTCATCATTGCCGGCTTTGCCGCATGGGTTTTCTTTGTGCCGGGTGCCGGCGATACGATGCGCGCTGCAGGCATTCCGGAGAGCCTCGTTTCCAGGATCGCGCCCAAAACTGCTGAAACCGCCGATGCCGACGCTCCCGCCCGGGCGGAAGGACAGCAGCGCGGGCAGGGCCAAGGGCAGGGGCAGAACCGCCGCGGCGGCGGGCGCAACGGCGCCGTTCTCGTCGCCACCGAAGCCGTCGTCCAGGGCGTCGTCAACGACCGGCTGAACGCGATCGGCACCGGCGATGCGATCCGCTCGGTCGCGGTCACGCCGCAGGCAACGGGCACGATCCGCGAAATCCTCATCAAGTCGGGCGACAGGGTGAAAGCCGGCCAGGTGCTCGCCAAGCTCGACAGCGAGGAGCAGGTGATCGCTCGCGGCCAGGCGGATGTGGCGGTGAAAGCCGCCGTCGAGAAATCCAATCTCTATCACAACATCAAGTCCAGCGTGTCGCGCATGGACGTCTTCGATTCCGAGATCGCCGAGCAGGGCGCGCGGCTGCAGCTGCAGGCGGCCGAGCTCAATCTCGCCCGGCGCAACATCACCGCGCCGATCGACGGCATCGTCGGCATCGTGCCGGTCAATATCGGCGACAACGTTACGACCACCACGCCGATCGTTACTCTCGACGACCGTTCGGAAATTCTCGTCGATTTCTGGGTGCCGGAGCGCTTTTCCAATACGGTCGCGGTGGGGCAGCCGGTCGAGGCCATGTCGGTGGCAAAGCCGGGGCAGATGTTCTCGGGCGTGATCGAGGCCGTCGACAACCGCATCGACGCGGAGAGCCGCACGTTGCGCCTGCGCGCCCGGATCGACAACTCGTCGGACGAGCTGCGCGCCGGCATGTCCTTCAGCGTCAGCATGAAATTCCCCGGCGACAAATATCCGGCGGTCGATCCGCAGTCCGTGCAGTGGGATTCGCAGGGCTCCTTCGTCTGGCAGGTGACCGACGACAAGTCGCACAAAGTGCGGGTCAGCGTCGTGCAGCGCAATCCTGATTTCATTCTCGTCAAGGCCGACCTCAAGGATGGCGACAAGATCGTCACGCAGGGCCTGCAGCGCGTGCGTGAGGGCGGGGCGGTGCGCGTTTCCGCCGATGTCGCTGCGAATGCGGAGGTCGCGACCCAATGAGCGTGACCGAAATTCATCAGGGCGGATCGTCGGGCAAGCAGAGCTTCACCGCGCTTTTCGTTCGCCGGCCGATCCTGGCGCTGGTGTTCAACACGCTGATGGTCGTCGCTGGGCTTGCGGCCTATGTCGGCGTCGAGGTGCGCGAGCTGCCGGATGTCGACCGTCCCGTCGTCACCGTGCGCACCACCTTCGACGGCGCATCGCCGCAGACGATCGACCAGGAATTGACCAAAGTGATCGAGGGCGCGGTCGCCCGCGTCAGCGGCCTGAAATCGATCTCGTCCACCTCTTCCTTCGGCCAGAGCCGGGTGACGCTCGAATTTTCCGATGCGATCGATCTCGCGGTCGCCGCCAACGACGTGCGCGATGCGATCGGCCGCATCACCCAGAACCTGCCCGACGAGGCGGATGCGCCGCAGATCGTCAAGGCGGATTCGGATTCCTCGGCGATCATGCGCCTTGCCGTCACCTCCACCAACCTCAACATGGACGACCTGACGCAGCTCGTCGAGAACGAGGTGATCGACCGGCTGGCCTCCGTCGACGGCGTGGCCGACGTCGAGGAATATGGCGACCAGGAGAAGGTCTTCCGCGTCGATGTCGACCAGGGGGCGCTCGCGAGCCGCGGGCTCACCATCGGCGACCTGACGAAGGCGCTCGACAATGCCGCGCTCGACGTGCCGGCCGGCTCGCTGAAGAGCGCGACGCAGGATATCGTCGTGCGCGCCACCGCCAACCTACAGACGCCGGCCGATTTTTCCAACGTCATGCTGCAGGACCGGGTCCGCCTCGGCGACGTCGCGACGGTGACGCTTGGGCCGCGCGACGGCGACACGACGCTGCGCTCCAATGGCAAGCCCGGCATCGGCCTCGGCATCATCCGCCAGGCGCAGTCGAACACGCTGAATATCTCGACCGGCATCAAGGCCGCCGTCGAGCAGTTGTCGAAGACGCTGCCCGAGGGAACGACGATCGCCATCACCAGCGACGACGCCGTCTTCATCCAGGGCGCGATCCATGAGGTGGTGCTGGCGCTGGTGCTGGCTGCCGTCATCGTCACGGCCGTCATCTATCTCTTCCTGCGCGACTGGCGGGCGACGCTGATTCCGGCGGTCAGCATGCCGGTGGCGCTGATCGGCACGCTGGCGGCGATCTACATGGTCGGCTTCTCGATCAACATCCTGACGCTGCTCGCGATCGTGCTGGCGACCGGCCTCGTCGTCGACGATGCCATCGTGGTGCTCGAAAACATCGTGCGCCGCCGCGCCGAGGGCATGGGACCGCGGGCTGCCGCCGTGCTCGGCACGCGCGAGGTGTTCTTCGCGGTCGTTGCCACGACCGCGACGCTGGCGGCGGTGTTCATCCCGCTCTCCTTCCTTCCGGGGCAGGTCGGCGGTCTCTTCCGCGAATTCGGCTTCGTGCTCGCCTTCTCGGTCGGGCTATCCTCGATCGTGGCGCTGACGCTGTGCCCGATGCTGGCTTCGCGCATGCTGACGAAGCCGATGATCGAGGATCACGGTGCGCTCGGCCGCTTCGGCGGCGCGCTCGCCCGGCTCTACAAATGGGCGCTGCATGGCTGCCTGAATGCGCCGTTCGTCGTCATCCTCTTCTCGGTGATCTTCGCCGGCGCCGCCCTCATCGCCTTCTCGACAGTCAAGAGCGAGCTGACGCCTGAGGAAGACCGCTCGATGGTGATGATGCGGCTGACGACGCCGCAGGGATCGAGCCTCGAATATACGCGCGACAAGATGCAGCTCGTCGAGGAATATCTGCAGCCGCTGGTCGACAGCGGCGACATCCGCAACGTCTTCTCGATTTCCGGCCAGGGCGGTTCGCTGAACAGCGGCTTCATGGTGCTGACGCTCGCCCCCTGGGGCGAACGCCAGCGGACGCAGGCGGAGATCGTCGTCGACATCAACCAGGCGGCGGCGAGGGTGCCGGCGCTGCGCGGCAACGCCATCTCCTCCAACAGCCTGCGCATCCGCGGCGCCGGCAGCGGCGTGCAGATGGCGTTGGTCGGCAACGATCACGAGGCGCTGACGGCGGCTGCCGCCAAGCTGGTTCAGGCGCTCGAAGCCACCGGCCAATATGATACGCCGCGCCTGACCAACGAGCCGAGCCAGGCGCAGGTGTCGGTGGCGATCGACCGCGAGCGCGCCTCCGATCTCGGCATCGACATTACCGGGCTTTCGACGGCGATCCAGTCGCTGCTCGAAGGGCGCTCGGTGGTCGATGTCTTCGTCGACGGCGAATCCTATCCCGTGCTTCTGACCTCGACGACGCGGCCGATCGATGATCCCACAGACCTCGAAAACGTCTTCCTGAAGACCGGCGACGGCAAGATCGTGCCGATGTCCGTCATCGCCACGATGAAGGAGGGTTCGGTCGCGCCGCAGCTGAACCGCGAGCAGCAGCTCGCCTCGGTCGCGATCACCGCCGGGCTGAAGGACAACATGTCGCTCGGCGACGCGGTCAAGCAGGTGACCGAACTCGCCGAGCCGCTGCTGCCGCCGGGCGCGCGTCTGCTGCCGCTTGCCGAAGCCGCGACGCTGGAAGAGAATTCGAACGGCATGGCGCTGACCTTCGGCTTTGCCATCGTCATCATCTTCCTGGTGCTGGCGGCGCAGTTCGAAAGCGTGCTGTCCTCGCTGATCATCATGTCGACGGTGCCGCTCGGCCTTGCCTGCGCCGTCTTCGCGCTCATCATCACGGGCTCCAGCCTCAATATCTACAGCCAGATCGGCCTGGTGCTGCTTGTCGGCGTCATGGCGAAGAACGGCATTCTGATCGTCGAATTCGCCAATCAGCTGCGCGACAGGGGCGAGGATGTGCGCTCCTCGATCGAGAAGGCCTGCGCGCTGCGCCTGCGCCCCGTGATGATGACGATGATCGCCACCATTCTCGGCGGCGTGCCGCTGGTCTTTGCCCATGGCGCCGGAGCCGAAGCGCGCGTGGCGCTCGGCTGGGTGATCGTCGGCGGCCTCGGCTTCGCGACGCTGGTGACGCTGTTCATCACGCCGGTCGCCTATCTCCTGCTTGCCCGCTTCGCCAAGCCGCACGCCCATGAGGAAGCGCGTCTGCACGAGGAAATGTCGGTTGCCACGCGGCCGCGGCCGGCGCCCGACGAGGAGCAGCTGCAGGCCGCCGAATAGGCCTTCCATCCGCATCGAGCACGCCGCCGGATTCGCATCCGGCGGCGTTTCTTATGGTGTATGAAGTCTTGGGAAATAAGATAAATTTCGTCTGAAGATTAGCCGTTTGTTAAGTATAAGCGGCAATGATCGTGACCAGGAACCGACTGGTCTTCTTCGTTTTTTTGAAGACTGCATGCGCTGGAACACAGCGACCCCGGACATGAGTGTCTGCGCGGAAGGTTCATTCCTGTTCAGTTGCGTTCTGTTGTGTTTTTGGAGTTTAGTTCCCGTGAGTATTTATCAGCGCGTCTCCGTGGATGCGGCGCTCTATGTGCTGCGCGATATCAATCGCAATATGACGGTCACGCAGAATCACATCACGACGGGCATGCGTGTCGCCAAAGCGGCCGACAACGCCGTCTACTGGTCGATCGCCACCACCGCCCGCACCGACAACAAGGCCATTTCGGCCATTCAGGACGCGCTCGGCATGGCGGCTGCGACGATGGGCACGGCCTATACCGGCGTCCAGAACGTCATCGACGTCGTCTCCGAAATCAAGGCCAAGCTTGTCGCCGCCACCGAGGAGGGGGTCGACAAGACCAAGATCAACGAAGAGCTCAAGCAGTTGCAGGAGCAACTGCGCAGCGTGTCGGAATCGGCGACCTTCAACAGCGACAACTGGGTGATCCTCAACAATGACGCGACGCCGACGCAGCCGCGCCAGATTCCGGCTTCCTTCATCCGCAATGCCGACGGCACCGTCTCGATCGGCATGTTGAGCTACCATATCGACAATACGCCGGTCGGCGCCACCACGTCCAAGGATGCGCGCTACCTGATCGACGACCGGGCCACCGGCTCGGGCGAATACGGCGTGCTGACCTCGACCTATTTCGCCACCGAGCTCGGGGCCGCGCAGAACTACGTGCTGATGACCAGCAAGAACGGCACCACCGCCGGCCAGGTCGTCATTTCGTTGTCTTCGACCACCACGAAAGGGCAGATCGGCCAAATGATCAGCGTCGTCGACGCCGCGCTGACGCAGCTGACCACCGTCGGCTCGGCCTTCGGTGCGCTGGAAAAACGCATCGAGCTGCAGAACGATTTCGCCACCAAGCTGCACGACAACATCACCGCCGGCATCGGCCGGTTGGTCGATGCCGATATGGAGGAGGAGTCGAGCAGGCTGAGGGCGCTGCAGACGCAACAACAGCTCGGCCTGCAATCGCTGAACATCGCCAATGCGACTTATGACACGGTCAGGCAGCTGTTCCAGAATTTCTAAAGGTTTGATTGGAAGAGGGGAGCGGCGCAGCGCTTTCTATCCGACTATTGATCACCCAGGATGCCGGCGGTCGATTTGGAGGGCGCGCTAACCCACCCTCCTTCATTCCTGTGCTCGTCACAGGAATCCAGCACGCCCAAGTCCTTGGGCGCGAAAGACTTTTTCTATTGTCGTATTAAGTAATTCACCGCGCGGACGCGCGGTGGCTGGATTCCTGTGACGAGCACAGGAATGGGGTAGGCAGAGTGGGCGCGCCGCTAAAACTGGTGATATCAGCGCATTGCTGCAACATCGCCGTTGTTTCGGCGCCTGAAATTCCCCTATCAAGAGAATATTTTCATCTTCTTGCCGCAATCCTTGCCATTTGCTCGCAGCAGCTTCGAACGGAGACCGTCCTGTCCATGATCAAGAAATTCGTACTTCTGGCTGTCGCAGCAAGCTATCTCAGCGCCTGCACGACCACCGATCCCTATACTGGTGAGCAGAAGGTTTCCAATACGGCGGGCGGTGCGGCGCTCGGTGCGCTCGGCGGCGCTCTCGTCGGTGTGGCCGTCGGCGGCGGCGGGCACGGAAAGCGCAATGCGGCGCTGATCGGCGCCGGCATCGGCGCGCTCGCCGGCGGCGCGATCGGCAACTACATGGACCAGCAGGAAGCAGAGCTTCGCGCCCAGCTCGAAGGCACCGGCATTTCGGTGACCCGCAACGGCGACAACATCATTCTCAACATGCCCTCGAACATCACCTTCGACGTCGATCAGGATGCGGTGAAGCCGGGCTTCTACCCGACGCTGAATTCGGTGGCGATCGTGCTGCGCAAGTTCAACCGCACGCTGATCGACGTCAACGGCCATACGGATTCGACCGGCAGCCTGCAGCATAACCAGGATCTGTCGCAGCGCCGCGCGCTTTCGGTTGCCGATTATCTCGGCGGCCAGGGCATCGACCAGCGCCGCGTCTCCGCCGTCGGCTTCGGCCCGTCCCAGCCGGTCGCCTCCAATGCAAGCGAGGCCGGCCGCGCCCAGAACCGCCGCGTCGAAATCCAGATCGCACCGATCACGCAGGGCTGAGCCCCGTCTCGCAGCGTTTGCGGAAAGGCCGGGTCATGCCCGGCCTTTTTCGTCAGTGCTGCATCGTCGCACCCTTGGTGATCTTGTCGACGATCTTCTTTTCGGCGCGCAGCGCGATGCCCACCACCTTGGCATCGTTGGGCGCAAATTCGGCGAAGACGGCGCGGTTGGCCGCGTCGTGGCCGGTGGCAAACATTTCCTCGATGAAGAGCGAGGCGGTGACATCCCGCTCCAGCGCCCGGCGGTGAATGGTCGACATCACCGCCTCCTCGGCGGACAGCACGATGATCGGCTGGATCGACAGCGGATAGTAGATGTTGCCGGCACGGTCCTTGTAGGGTTCACCGAGGATCTCGGGATGCCCGCCGGCGATGCCGGTCATCAGGAAGGCGGTGACGTTCAGCTTCTGCCAGGCGGCAAGATTGTTTCGCAGGACGACGGCGATTTTGGTATCAAACATCGGACGGTCTTTCACCTATATCAGGGTTATGGAGTCTCGGGCGCCTTGAACCAGGATCTACATCCGCAGGTCTTCGAAGGTCTTGAACGTTTGTGCACGGGGCCGTCCGGCAACGGCATCCTGACGGCGCCGGCCTTTCCCGGCATCGAGCGCATCGGCGCGCAATTCTCCGGCAACGCCTTCGAGCCGCACCGGCACGACACCTACGCGCTCGGCGTCACGCTGAAGGGCGTGCAGACCTTTACCTATCGCGGCGAGCGGCGCTTCAGCCTGCCGGGACAGGTGATCGTGCTGCACCCTGACGAGGAACACGATGGCGGGGCGGGAACGGAGGACGGGCTGCAATACCGCATGCTTTATCTGGAGCCGGCGCTGCTGCTCGAATGCCTGGAGGCGGAAGGCCTTGGCCTGCCGTTCGTCGATGAGCCGGTCATCGGAGATCCGGCGCTGGCCGGCGTGCTGCTGGCCGCGCTCGGCGAACTCGACCGCGAACTGGACGAGCTCTTCGTCGACGATTTCGTGTCACGGGTGACGGGCGGCTTGTCACGGCACGCGCGGCTGCCGCGCCGGCCGCTCGGGGCGATCGCCTGGCGGCAGACACAGGCGGCGCGCGATTATCTTGAAGCGCATGCCACGCGGCCGGTTCATTCCGGCGAACTGGAAGCGGTCACCGGGCTTGATCGTTTCGCGCTGTCGCGGCATTTCCGGGCGGCCTTCGCCACGAGCCCGCATCGCTACCTCCTGATGCGGCGGCTGCAGCAGGCCCGCGCCATGATCGGCGCCGGTGAGGGCATTTCGGACACGGCGGCGGCGACGGGCTTTGCCGACCAGAGCCACCTCAACCGCCACTTCAAGAAGGCCTACGGCATGACGCCCGGGCAGTGGTCAGCACTCGTTCACGGCAACAGAACGTCGCAGGCCTTGAGAAAACAAGTGTCGCTTTAATCGGGATTTTTGCGGCAAGGCTTACAGGCTGCTCGTGTCTTCGCGAACCTTCAGGATACGGTCGATAAGACCCCATTCGAGTGCTTCCTCCGCCGTCATGAAGCGGTCGCGATCCATCCCGTGCTCGAAATCTTCGTAGGAACGTCCGCAATGCTCCGCGTAGAGCCGCGTCATGCGTTGCTTGGTCTTTAAAATTTCCTCGGCGTGAATCAGCATGTCGGAAGCCTGCCCTTGAAAGCCGCCGGAGGGCTGGTGAATGAGGATACTGGCATTGGGCAATGCGGCTCTTCCGCCGGGTTCGCCTGCCATCAGCAGGAACGATCCCATTGAACGGGCTGTGCCCATGCAAAGTGTATGAACCGGCGCACGGATGAAGCGCATGGTGTCGTACATGGCCAGGCCGCTGGTGACGACGCCGCCCGGCGAATTGATATAGAGATTGATGGGCTTGTTGGGGTTTTCCGCTTCCAGAAACAGCAGTTGCGCGCAGACGAGCGCCGAAACGGTATCGTTCACCTCGCCATTGAGGAAGATAATCCGCTCGCGCAGCAGCCGGGAATAAATATCAAAGGATCGCTCCCCGCGGCTGGACTGCTCTATGACCATAGGGACGAGTTGCATCGCTTCGCGCATCCGCGACCTCCAGACTTTCAGAATTTTAGGGGGAAGGCTCGCCGTATCAGGCGGCGAGCATGAGCGGCGGGCTGTTGCTGTTCGCCGGCGCTCTCGCCGTTCCATCGAACCTTGCGTCCGTCAGTTCGTGGACGATCCGAAGGCAGGTTCCGCCAGTGGCATTCGGGGTGATCGTGAACGTCACGGTGCTTTCGAGGAAAGGCGGGTTATCGTCACGCAGCTTGTAGCGAACTTCCTGGCCGGGGGTGACGGTGATCGCATCGGGATCAGCCAATGCCTCCTTCGGCAACCACCTTTCCCGAAGTTCGGGAATGGTGACGGCACGCCAGACCTTTTGCGGCGGATCGCCCAAGTCAAACTCCAACTCGACGCCGCTATCCCTCTCCTTGGTCTTCGCTTCGTTCATTGATCCATGTCCTTCAGCAAGACTTTGAGTGCTGCGATACGCTCTGGCCAATAGGCGCGGTATTTTGCAAGCCACTGGGCGATGAGAGCCAACCCATCGGGATCGACTTCGTAATTGACGAAACGCCCCTGTCGTTCTTCCCTCACCAGCTTTGCACTGCGCAGAACTGCGAGGTGTTGCGACATCGCCGGCTGGCTGATGTCCATGCCCTCGCGCAAGGCGCTAGCGTTCATGCTCCCTGCCGCCAGCTTCTCGAAGATCGCACGGCGGGTCGGGTCTGCCAAAGCTCGGAAAAAGTCATTCTCGATCATGTAAATACATAAGCACGGACTTATGCGATTCGCAAGCTATTTCGACGCGGCTTTCTGTTGCTGCGGAAATCCCAAGTTCAACGACGGACCTCTCGGCATCGAAAAATGAGAGGAATTCCTTGTCGCAAAACCGCTGTTCAAGCGACGGAGCGAAGGAAGACGGGACTTCGTCCGGATTCTTGGGCCGCCTGCATCAGGCGGGATTTTCCGCGAGGCCGGAACGGCGGGCGATGAAGCGGGCGAGTGCCGGGCCGATCAGCAGAATGACGAGGAAACGGCCGGTTTGCATCGCCATCACGAAGGGCACGTCGACATCGCTCGAGGCGGCGATGATGGCGACGGAATCGGCGCCGCCGGGGCTGGTGGCGAGATAGGCCGTCAGCGGATCGATGCCGGCGAAGACGTGAAGGGCGGCCGCCATACAGCCGCACAGCGCCATCAGCACGACGATGCAGGCAGACACGCGCGGCAGGGCGCGCGCCACGTGGCTGATGATCGAGCGGGTGAAACGCAGACCGATGCTCCAGCCGACGAGCGCATAGGCGATGGCAAGCAGCCACATCGGCAGCTCGATCTTGAGCAGGCCAATACCCTGCAGGAAGGCGCCGAGAAAGAGCGGCACGATGATCATGCCGCCCTGGATGCGCAGGCGGCGTACGCCATAGGCGCAGAAGCCGGCGAAGGCGAGGGTCGCCGCAAGGGCCGGCCAATCGACTGCGGGGAAGAGGACGAGCGGCGGCGGCTCGGCGCCGTCTGCCGCCACCCAGAGGCGCGAGATCACCGAAGCGCCGACAGCGACGAAGACGACGCGCAGATACTGCATGAAGGCGACGAGACGGGCGTCGGCGCCATAGGCTTCCGACATGATGACCATGGCCGACGCCCCGCCCGGCGAGGAGCCCCAGACGGCGGTCGTCCCGGGCAGCACCTGCCAGCGCGTCAGGAGCCAGCCGAGGCCGGTGGCGATGGCGATAACAGAGAAGATGAACAGCAGGAAGAGCGGCGCGTCCTTGGCCATGGTGCCGAGAATGTCAGGCGTGATGGTGCGCGCCATCATCAGCCCGACGAGAACCTGGGCGAGTTGCAGCGGCCAGAGCGGCACGCGGAGCTTTCCCTTGCCGACGGTCAGCGCCAGAACGATTGCCGCCACCATCGGCCCGATCAGCAGCGAGGCGGGCAGGGAGAAGAGTTCGAGGAAGACGGTGAAAGCGGTGGAAAGCGTGAGCAGCAGCGCCCATTTCGGCAGGCCGACATCCCGCAGCAGGCGGCGTGCGTGGCTGATTGGCATGATTCCCCATGTCTTTTCCGGCCGGTGCCAAGCCCTGAGGCTGAGGATGGGAGGAAGCTCCGGCATGACGAAGAGAGGCCGGCTCAAGGGCCGGTCGGCGCGGCTCCGGTATAGGCGGGCGCTGCAAGCGCGGTCAATTGCGAAATCTGGCTTCCCGGCCATCCCTCATGCGAATTCGATTCAAGCCGCTGCTTCAAGCCATTGATATCGATCAGAGATGCACATGGACGACGAGGAAATCGAGCAGGGCGCGCACGCGCGCCGGCAGCGGTCCGCCCTGGCCCATATAGAGGGCGTAGAATTCCTCGGTATCGCCGGGATTGGCCGTTTCCAGCACCGAGGCCAGCCGGCCGGCCTCGATATCGGCGCGCACGGTGAAGGCGGCCAGCCGCGCAAGGCCGGCGCCTGCGAGCGCGAGATGGCGCATGGCTTCACCATCCGCGACCTGCACGCCGGGCGTGATCGGGACCGTCACGGTCTCGCCGCCTTCCCGGACCGGCCAGCCCTCGACGGCGCGGGCGTAGGAAAAGCCGATGCGGCAATGGCGGCGGAGATCGGCGACGCTCAGCGGTTCGCCGTGACGCCTGAGGTAATCAGGCGAGGCGACGATGATCTTGCCGGTAGCGCCGAGCTTGCGGGCGATGAGGCTGGAATTCTTCAGCGGGCCGGTGCGGATGGCGACATCGGCGCGCTCCTCCATCAGGTCGATCACCTTGTCGGTGTGGGAAATATCCAGCGTCACGGCGGGATGAAGCGCCATGAAGGCCGGCAGGAGGGGAGCCAGCACATGGTTGCCGAAGGAGCCGCTTGTGTTGATGCGGATGCGGCCCGAGACCTCTTCGCCAGATGAGGCCTGGCGCTCGGCCTCGGCGATATCGGCGAGGATGGCGATACTGCGCTCGTAGAAGGCGCAACCCTCCGGCGTCAGCTGCAGCTTGCGGGTGGAGCGGTTCACGAGGCGGGCGCCGAGGCGCGCCTCCAGCCGGGCGACGAGTTTGCTGACGGCGGAAGGCGTCATCCGCCGGGCGCTGGCGGCGGCGGAAAAACCGCCGCGCTCGACAACGCTGACGAAGACTTCCATTTCGCCGGAGCGGTTGATGTCCTGACGGCTCATGATGAATTCAAGTCACAGATGATGTGCTGTGAGGCAATCTATATCAACGGAGCGGCCGGGTCTATCTCAGGAGAAGAAGGAGACAGATCCATGGAATACAGACATCTCGGTGCATCCGGCCTCAGAGTGCCGGTCTTGAGTTTCGGCGCGGGCACCTTCGGCGGCAGCGGCCCGCTGTTCGGCGCCTGGGGCAATACGGATGCCGGGGAGGCGCGGCGGCTCGTCGACATCTGCCTCGAAGCCGGCGTCAATCTCTTCGATACGGCCGACGTCTATTCGGCCGGCGCTTCGGAAGAGGTGCTCGGCCAGGCGATCCGCGGCCGGCGCGACGGCGTGCTGATTTCGACGAAAACAGCACTGCCGATGGGCGAGGGGCCGCAGGACTGGGGCACCTCGCCGGCGCGGCTGATCCGGGCGACGGAGGATGCGCTGCGCCGGCTCGGGACCGATTATATCGACCTGTTGCAACTGCACGCCTTCGATGCCTCGACGCCGGTGGAAGAGGTGCTGTCGACGCTCGATCTCCTCGTGGCATCGGGCAAGATCCGCTATACCGGCGTTTCGAACTTTTCCGGCTGGGAGCTGATGAAGTCGCTCGCGGCGGCCGAGCGCTTGGGCTATCCGCGCTACGTCGCCCATCAGGTCTATTATTCGCTGGCGGGGCGCGATTATGAATGGGAGCTGATGCCGCTCGGCGCCGACCAGGGCGTCGGCGCGCTCGTCTGGAGCCCGCTTGCCTGGGGACGGCTGACCGGCAAGATCCGCCGCGGCGAGCCGCTGCCCAAGGCAAGCCGGCTGCATGAGACGGCGCAATACGGGCCGCCCGTCAATGAGGAAAAGCTCTACGACATCATCGAGGTTCTCGATGCCATCGCAGACGAGACCGGCAGGACGGTGCCGCAGATCGCCATCAACTGGCTGCTCGGCCGCCCGACCGTGTCGAGCGTCATCATCGGCGCCCGCAATGAAGAGCAACTGCGGCAGAATCTCGGCGCGGTCGGCTGGAACCTGTCGAAGGAGCAGATCGAAAGGCTCGATGCGGTCAGTGCCGTCACGGCGCCTTACCCGTACTTCCCGTATCGGCGGCAGGAGGGCTTCGCGCGGCTCAATCCGCCGATCGTTTAAGGCTCAGCTCTTGTCGGCCCGGTAGGCGACGCAGTCGACCTCGACCTTGCAGTCCACCATCATCCGCGACTGGACGCAGGCGCGGGCCGGCGGGTGCTTGCCGAAATACTCGGCATAGACGCCGTTGAAGCTCCAGAAATCGCGCGGGTCGTCGAGCCAGACGCCGACGCGCACGACGTCCTCGATGCCGTAGCCCGCCTCATGCAGGATGGCGATCAGGTTTTCGATCGCCTTGCGGGTCTGGGGTACGATGCCGCCGTCGATGATCTCGCCCTTTTCCATCGGCACCTGGCCGGAGACATGAAGCCAGCCGCCGGCTTCGACGGCACGGGCAAAGGGCAGGGGCTGTCCGCCGGCGCCGGTTTCTCCGGCGCCGTAACGCTTGATCGTCATGGGATCTCTCTCTTCTTCAATTGAAACTGGATGTTTTCAGGAATTCCGCCAGACGCTGCGTCTTCGGCTGCACGAACATCTCCTTCGGATCGCCTTCCTCGCAGATCACGCCCTTG
The DNA here is from genome assembly GCF_002211305.1 of Rhizobium sp. R634. Taxonomy (GTDB): domain Bacteria; phylum Pseudomonadota; class Alphaproteobacteria; order Rhizobiales; family Rhizobiaceae; genus Rhizobium. Next base: position 47,951 of record NZ_LOKW01000008.1, read on the forward strand.
TTCATGAAGATGACGCGGGAGGAGACTTCATAGGCGAAGCGCATCTCGTGGGTGACGAGCAGCATGCTCATGCCATCGGCCGCCAGACCCTTGATGACCTGCAGGACTTCGCCGACGAGTTCCGGATCGAGCGCCGAGGTGACTTCGTCGAACAGCATCAGCCGCGGGTTCATGGCGATGGCGCGAGCGATCGCGACGCGCTGCTGCTGGCCGCCGGAGAGCTGGCCGGGATAGTGATCGGCGCGCGACGCCAGTCCCACCCGATCGAGCCATTTCTCGGCGACGGCGCGGGCCTCGTCGCGCGGCATCTTCTTCACCTTGACGAGGCCGAGCATGACGTTGCGGGCCGCCGTCATATGCGGAAACAGGTTGAACTGCTGGAAGGCCATGCCGGTCAGCGCCCGCTGGCGGGCGATTTCCCTTTCGCTCTTGCGCTTGCGCACGCCGCCGGACTGCTCATAGCCGATCTCTTCGCCGTCGAGCAGGATGTGCCCGCCCTGGAAGTCCTCCAGCATGTTGATACAGCGCAGCATCGTCGTCTTGCCCGAGCCGGAGGAGCCGATGATGGAGATCACCTCTCCCTGCTGCATGGTGCAATCGACGCCCTTCAGCACCTCGACCGTGCCGTACTGCTTGTGAAGCCCCTGAATTTCGAGAAGTACCTTGCTCATGATCGAGCCCTCACGATGGAACGACCGTCTTGCGCTCGACATATTTGCCGAGGCGCTCGATGCCGTAATTGATGACGAAGTAGAGAAGCCCCGCGAAGAAATAGAACTGGAGGCTCAGGAAATTGCGCGAGATGATCTCCTGCGTGCGCAGCAGCAGCTCGGCGACGCCGATGACCGAAAGAAGCGTCGAGGCCTTGACCATTTCGGCCGCCGTATTGACCCAGGCGGGCAGGAACTGGCGCAGCGCCTGCGGCCATAGAACGTAAGCGAAGGTCTGATTGAAGGTCAGCCCGATCGCCTTGGCCGCTTCGGTCTGACCCTTGGGGATCGCCTGCAGGCCGCCGCGCACGATCTCGCCGACATGCGAGGAGCAGAAGACCGCGAGCGCCAGCACGCCGGCCTGGAACGGGCCGAGCTCGATGCCGACAGTGGAAAGCACGTAATAGCTTGCCAGTACCAGCACCAGAACCGGCGTTCCCCTGATGAAATCGGTATAGGCGCGCACGATGAGCCGCAGCACGCGGTTGCCGTAGACGAGCGCCAGCCCGACGAGCACGCCGAGCAGCGACCCGATGACGATCGCCAGCAGCGAGATCGACACGGTGACGCCGAGCCCCTTGAGAATGACGAAGCGGGCGATCCAGAGCTGGTCGAGAAAAGCAGTAAAACCGGTCATGACATCACCTCGGAACGGCAAGCCGGCGCTCGACGACGCGCAACAGCGCGGCGAGCACGGAGCAGGTTGCAACATAAAGGCCGGAGGCGACGATCCAGGTTTCGATGACGCGGAAGGTTTCCACGTTGATCTTCCTCGCCTCGAAGGTGAGTTCGGGCACTGCGATCGCAGCGGCGAGCGAAGTGTCCTTGAACAGCGAGATGATCGTCGAAGACAGCGACGGCAGGACGTTGCGCAGCATCAGCGGCGTGATGATCGACACGCGGATCTGCATCGGCGTCAGGCCGATCGCGAGGCCCGCTTCCGTCAGCCCTTTCGGAATGGAGAGCAGGCCGGCCCGGAACACTTCGGCAAGATAGGCGCCGGAATAGATCGACAGCACGGCGATGAAGCTCTGGATCTTGCCGATCCTGATGCCGAGCTGCGGCAGCGCGAAGAAGGCGAAGAGGACGAGAACCAGGATCGGCAGGTTGCGGATGATGGTGACGTAGAGTGCTGCGGGGCGCTGCAGCCAGCCGCTTTTCGAGATCAGGGCAAAGGCAATGATGAGGCCGATCGCTGCGCCGATGAGAATGGAAATGAACGCGAGGCCGAGACTGAGCAGCAGACCTTCGAGCAACTGGTCGAAGCTGCGCCAGACGGCAGCGAAATTAAGCGTATAACCCATGGCGCAATCCTGCAATCAAGGGTGAAGAACGGACGGAAGGGCCTTCGTCCCGGGAGCGACAATTCGGGGAGAGCGAATTTCGTCCCTGGGAGGAAGGCCCGCCGTCCTCGGCGGCCTTACTTGTATTCGACCGGGAAGCCGATCTGCGGCGGCGTCAGGTCCTTGCCGAACCAGGTCTTGAACGACTTGGCGTAGAAGTCGAATTCGACACCGGTCATCGCCTCGTGCAGGGCCGTGTTGACGAAATTCAGCCAGTCCTGATCGCCGCGCTTGACGCCGCAGGCATAGGTCTGCGGGTTCCAGCCGTAGCCGGCATCCTTATAGCGGCCTGGGTTCTGCGTCATGTACCAGGCGAGCGACGACTGGTCGGTGGCGACGGCATCGGCGCGGCCGGATTCCAGCGCCTGATAGATGAGGTCGACGGATTCATACTGATCGACGGTCGCTTCCGGCAGGGCCGCATGCACCATGGCTTCGGCATAGACGTTCTGCAGCACCGACACCGTGACGGAGGAGCCGGCCGACTTCAGCGCGGCATAGTCGGCATACTTTCCGTCCGACTTCAGCATCAGGCCGACGCCCTCGCGATAGTAGGGAATGGTGAAGGCGATCTGCTGGGCGCGTTCGCCGGTGACCGTCATGAACTGGCAGGTGATATCGACCTTGTCGGTGGTGATGTTCGGAATGCGGGCATCGGACGACTGATTGACGAACTCGATCTTGTCGGGGTCGCCGAACAGCGCCTTGGCGACGATGCGGCCCATATCGACGTCGAAGCCCTGAAGCTTGTCGTCGGCGCTCTTGAAGTGCCACGGCGCGTTGGTGCTGCCGGTGCCCATGACGAGATGGCCGCGAGCCAGCACTTCATCGAGCTTGCTCTTCGCCTCCTGGGCGGCGGCAGGCATGGCAGAAAGAATGAGAGCGGTGGCCAGCGAAAGCGCGCTGGTGCGGAGCGAGACGGTCATGATGGTTCCCCTTGTTTGAATGCTCAATTTGAGAATCCAATATATTGGACATGTGTCTTGTTTATTGGATTGGCCTATCGAGCGGCATGACCGATGACTTGTCAATAGGCAGGTTCAAGAAAAAGGCATGACCGGTGCGCGGGCAGGGCGGAGCGGCCGGGGAGGCGGGCCGCTACAACAAAGGGGGAATGAAAACTTCTGCCAATCTTAACTGGACAGCCGCTTTGACTTGCCCCATACCCGGCCTATCTGCGAAAGAGGATAAGCATCCGCGGAATGGCAGGGAGATCAAAGGGATGGCGCTGAAGGACGCGAAGGCCGGCATACGCAACGAGGCGGGGATATCAGCCGTGCTCGGCATTCTCAAGCAAAGCTTCGGCGAGCGCTTCCAGACCGGCCAGTCCTTCCGGGCCCAGCATGCCCATACGACGACCTACATCCCCTCGCAGCTGCCGGACGGGGTGCTCTTTGCCGAAAGTGCGGAGGATGTGAAGGCGGCGGTCAAGGCCTGTGCCGCCCACAAGGTGCCGGTGATCGCCTTCGGCACCGGCTCCTCGCTGGAAGGGCAGATCAATGCCGCAAGCGGCGGCATTTCCATCGATTTCAGCCGGATGAACCGGGTGCTTGAGGTCAATCCCGAGGATCTCGACTGCACGGTCGAGCCGGGTGTGACGCGCGAGGAGCTGAACGTCTACCTGCGCGATACCGGCCTGTTTTTTCCGATCGATCCCGGCGCCAACGCCTCGATCGGCGGAATGACCTCGACGCGGGCCTCCGGCACCAATGCCGTGCGCTACGGCACGATGAAGGACAATGTGCTTGCCGTCACCGCCGTCACTGCCAATGGCGAGGAGATCCGCACGGCCCGTCGCGCCCGCAAATCGTCCGCCGGCTACGATCTGACGCGGCTCTTCGTCGGCGCCGAAGGCACGCTCGGCATCCTGACCTCGGTGACGCTGCGCCTGCAGGCGATCCCGCAGAAAATCGCCGGCGGGGCCTGCGCCTTTCCGAGCGTCAAGGCCGCCTGCGACGCGGTCATCATGACGATCCAGATGGGCATTCCGGTGGCGCGCATCGAGCTGCTCGATGCGGTGCAGATGCGGGCCTGCAATGCCTATTCGGGGCTTTCTTACACTGAGAGCCCGACGCTCTTCCTCGAATTCCACGGCACCGACGAAACCGTGCCGCTGCAATCGGCGGCTTTCGCCGAGATCGCGGCCGAATGCGGCGGCGGCGAATTCTTGTGGACCGCCAATCCCGAGGAGCGGACGAAGCTCTGGAAGGCGCGCCACGACGCCTATTGGGCCTCGAGGGCGCTGGCGCCCGGGCTTGCCGCACTTTCGACCGATGTCTGTGTTCCGATATCGAGGCTTGCCGATTGCGTTTCTGAAACGCAGGCGGACATCGAGGAACATGGGCTGCTCGGCCCGATCGTCGGCCATGCCGGCGATGGGAACTTCCATGTGCTGCTGCTGTTCGACGACAAAAGCGCCGAAGACATCGCCAGGGCCGAGCGCTTCGTGGAGCGGCTCAACAGCCGGGCGCTCGAAATGGACGGAACATGCACCGGCGAACACGGGATCGGGCAAGGCAAGATGGCATTTCTCGAGCAGGAGCTCGGAGGCGCCGTGGATCTGATGCGACAGGTGAAACGGGCGCTCGATCCGGACGATATCTTCAATCCCGGCAAGATCTTCCGCCATGGCTGAAAACGAACATCCTCATGAAGTTGGGCCTTGCCCCCGGCATGAATAGCGCTAGAACAGGATGATTTCAGGCTGCGGCGGCCTGATGTCTGAATCCTGTTCTTCATTAAAGGGTTAGAGAATGATGTCGCCCGAAAACCACGAACGCTTTTCGGCATCATGCTCTAGCGTCGGCAACACCATCCCGAACGGAGACTCCTTGCATTGGTAGGCCGGTTCCTCGTCTTTCTGGGGGGATTGATCGTCGTAGTGCTCTTCGTGGCGCTGCTTGCGCCGCTGTTCATCGACTGGACGGACTTCCGCAAGAATTTCGAGGATCAGGCAAGCCGCATCATCGGCAAGAAAGTCACCGTTTACGGCACGGTGGATGCACGGCTGCTGCCGTTCCCCTCGGTGACGCTGCATGACGTGCGCGTCGGCCAGGAAGCGGACGGCACGCCGATCGTCAAGGTTGAGCAGTTCTCCATGGATGCCGAACTCGCACCCTTCCTGTCGGGCGAGGCGCTGATCTTCGATATGCGCATCGTCAATCCGAAGGTGCGCTTGAGATTGCTGAAGGACGGCACGCTCGACTGGATGCGCGGCAGCCGACCGGAAATTCCGGCAAAGACCGTCGTTCTGGAAAACGTGCATGTCAACGGCGGCGAGATCGAGTTCATCGACGATCAGTCGGGCCGTTCGCGAGAGATCACCGGCCTCAATGCGGAAATGTCGGCGAAATCGCTCGCCGGTCCCTGGCGCATCGAAGGCGATGCGGCGCTCGACGGCGAGCACGGCAAGTTTTCGATTTCCAGCAGCCAGCCGGACGAGAAGGGCGTGCTGCGCATGCGCACGAAGCTTTCTCCGGACAAGCATCCCGTCAGCATCGATCTCGATGGCGAACTGAAGCTCGTCGACAGCAAGCCGAATTACCAGGGCCAGCTTTCGGCGGCGATCGAAAACCGCAACAGCGCCAAGTCGGCCAACAAGAACGAGCAGCCGCCGCGCGTCAAAGGCCGCTTCGAGCTGACCAACGAACGCATCCGCATTCCGGAATACCGCATGGAGATCGGCCCCACGGACGATCCCTACGTCATAACAGGCGAGGCGACGCTCGATACCGGCAACGCGCCGGAATTTCTGCTGACCGCCGACGGGCAGCAGATCGACGTCAACCGCATCGGCAATCAAGGCGCCTCCGGCAAGACGACACGCGATGCGGCGGTTTCGGCGCGCCAGCGGCTGAGCTCGCTGATCGATATCGTCGCCCAGGTGCCGATCCCGCAGGTGCCGGGAAAGGCCAGCGTCAAGCTGCCGGCGATCGTCGCCGGCGATACGACGCTACGCGACGTGCAGCTGGAGCTTGAACCGGCCGGCACCGGCTGGATGATCGACAGCGCCACCGGCACCCTGCCGGGGCGCACGCAGGTGGAAGGCAAGGGCAAGCTCCTGCTCAAGGGTGAGCCCTCGTTCAACGGACAGATCGTCGTGGCCTCCAGCCAGCCGACCGGGCTCGCCTCCTGGCTCGCCGGCTCGGTCGATCCGGCCATCCGTCAGCTGCGGCAGGCGGGCTTTTCCGCCAATGTCAGCCTGACGCATGAATTGCAGCGTTTCGAAAATCTCGAGGTCGCCATCGGAGCGGCAACGCTGAAGGGGCGGCTGGAGCGGCAGGCGGTCTCCGGCCAGACGCCGACCATGTCGGTAGCGCTGAATGGCGACAGCCTCGATCTCGACGCGCTACGGGCGCTGACGGGGCTGCTGACCGGCCAGGAGGCCGGCGACGACGTGCTCGACCACAGGATCGCCGCCCAGCTCAAGGCCGACAAGTTCACCGCTTTCGGCGTCGAGGCGGAAAATGTCGAGACCACCTTCACGATCGCCGACGGCGCGCTTGCCGTCGACCGGCTGGCGATCAAGAACATCGCGGGCGCCGAGCTGACGGCGACGGGCAGGGCGGAAGGCTCGCTGCTCGACTATAAGGGCGCCGGCGAAATCACCTTCAAGTCGGCCGATCCGGGCGGCTTCTTCACCATGCTGCGCGAGCATCTGCCGCATCATCCGGCGCTCGACCGGCTGGTGCGCAATGCCGGCTGGTACGGCAATACGGCGCTGCGCGGCGCGCTGACGCTCGGCGGCGACGAGGGTAATGCGCTGACGGTCACGCTTGCCGGCGTGGCGAACGGCAGCCGCGTCAATCTCGATTACCGCATGTCCGATCTGCTGGCGCTGACCGGCAGCGGCACGACGAGCCTTGAAGCGACGCTCGAAAACGCGGTGCCGTCGATCCTGTTCGGCCAGGCAGGGCTCGATCCGCTGCCGGTCGATGTCGGCGCCAATGGCCGCCTGACGCTCAAAGTCCAGGCTTCGGACAACGATCCCGCCGAAGCGGCGCTGACGTTTGCGACAGACCGGACCTCCTTTACCGCCAATGGCAAGGTCGACGTCCGGCCGGACAGTTTCATGAACGGGAAGATCGCGCTGTCGCTCGATAGCGCCGATCTCGACCCCTATCTCATCATGAACGGCATTGCCTTGCCGCAGACCGGGACGGGGCTGCCGTTCGGCCTGCAGGCCAAGGCCGCCGTCGACGGCGACAAGATCGTGCTCTCCGATCTCAAGGGTCATGCCGCCGACAATGAGTTTTCAGGGGCACTGACCTTCGATCGCAAGGCTGCGAAGACGACGGCGAGCGGTGAGCTGGCGCTCGCCAAGGCCGATGCCGGCTGGCTCGGCGAGGCGGTGTTCGGCCAGATCGTCGATCCCGCCAACGGCGCGCTGACGAAGGCGCCGCTCGGCATGCCCGTTTTCAAAGACCTCGACGTCAATGTGAAGCTTTCGACGAAGGAGTTTTGGCCGGGCCTGCCGGAAACGGCGGTCTCCGACTTCACCAGCAACGTCGTCTACAAGGGCGACGAGCTGCAGCTCAACGACATGACCGGCAACTGGGATGGCGGCAAGCTTTCCGGCAACCTGCTCTTCACCAATGCCGACGGCACCGGCTTCCTGCAGACGAAGCTTTCGCTTGCCGATTCCGATCTTGGCGGCGTCGTCTGGCTGCGCGACGGCGCGCCGATCGCCAACGGCAAGTTCGGCCTGTCGCTGTCGATGGAAGCCTCGGGCAAGACGATCGGCGAGATCGCAAGCTCGCTCAACGGCTCCGGAGAGCTGAGGCTTGGGGAGAGCAGCATACGCGGCCTGAACCTTGCCATCCTGCCGCCGCTGCTTGCCGCAACCGATCCGATGCAGGAGCAGATCAATGCCGGCAAGGTGCATCCGATCGTCGAGACGTTGCTCAGCAACGGCGAGGCGAAGCTGCCGCCGCTCGGCATCCCCTTCAACATCGCCGACGGGACGCTGAGGGTGCAGAATGTCAGCGTCGCCAACGATCTTGCCCGGATCACCGCCGATGCGCAGATCGCGCTGCCGGAAAAACGGATCAGCGCGACGCTCGCCGTCGGGTTCGATCCCGGCAAGGAGGCGCTTTCCGGCGCCGAACCCTCGCTCCGGCTGAATTTCTCCGGCATGCTCATGTCGCCGGGCAAGACGATGGATGTGACTGACATCACCAGCTATCTCTCGCTGCGCGCCTTCGAGCGCGAGCGCCGCCGTGTCGAGCGACTGCAGGCGATCGTGCTCGAAAAGCAGCGGCTGCGCCGCGAGGTGGCGCTCTACCGGTTCAACGACGCCGAGCGCGTCAAGGCGGCGGAGGTGGAGCGGCAGCGGCAGGCGGAAGAAGAGCGTTTGCGCACGCTGGCGCAAAAGGCGGCCGAAGAGAAGGCTGCTGCCGAGGCCGAAGCCGCCCGCGCGGCGGCGGAAGCCCAGACCAAGGCGGATGCCGAGGCGAGGGCGGCTGCCGAAGCGGAAGCGGCACGGCGCGCAACCCAGCTGCCGCCCGGTTCGCTCAATTTCGACCAGGTGCCGGGCGTTCAGGCACAGTAAGCGCTGTGAGATGAGAAACTGATTCAGGCGACTGGCTTCAAGCCCTTGTTTTCATGTGTTCCACCGCTTCAGAAGCGCCGCGCCTCACGGCTCGGTGCCGCCGCCCTTGAGCCAGGCGAGCACATGGAGCCGCAGCGCCGAGGATAGGTTGCTGTCGGCGGGACGGGTGTCGTCGATCTCGGAAATTAGGGCGGCAAGCGGCATCGCACGGCTTGCGGCAATCGTCTTCAGTTCGCTCCAGAACTCGTCTTCCAGGGAAAAACTGGTGCGGTGGCCGTGCAATGTCGCCGAATGCTTGCGGATCATGAAGCGGCTTCACATCCCGGTTGGATATTGGCAGATCGATTCAAGGAAGTCGCCTAAGTGGCTGATCGCAGACTCCATTCCGGCTGTTCAGGCTCTGCGTGAGGGTTTCAGGCGCCGTCGTCATCCGTTTCGATGCGGCCGGCGCGGTGCGCCTTGTCGGCCTTTTCGTTGAGGCTGCGGGTCAGCTGTTTTTCGGTCTTGGTGCGGCCGAAGGAGATGCGGTTCTGCTCGGCCTGCTTCTCCTTTTCGGAGCGGGCCTGCTTCTTGCGGAACTGGCGCAGATTGACGATTTCGGCGCTCATGCGATGCCTGGCTCCTTATGAAAAAGGGAGGCCGGAGCCTCCCTTGAGATCATTGCTTCTTGCGGAAGGAGTCGAGCGAGACGACGGAGCCCGGCTTCTTTTCCTCGCCGTCGGCGGGCTTTGCAGCCGCGTCATCGGACTTGCTTGCCGCATCGACCGGATAGGCGGTGATCTCACCGGAGGGCAGTTCCTCGCCATCGGCAAGCGGCACGTCGAATTCGAGCTCGAAATTGACGGAAGGATCGTAGAAGCCGCGGATGGCATTGAACGGGATAACCAGCTTCTCGGGCACGTCGGAGAAGGAAAGGCCGATCTCGAAATGCGTCTCGGTGATCTTCAGGTCCCAGAACTGGTGCTGGATGACGATGGTCATCTGCTCGGGATATTTCGACTTCAGGTGCTGGGAGATGCGCACGCCGGCCGCACCTGTGAGGAAAGTGATGAAGAAGTGATGGTCGCCGGGCAGACGGCCCGTCGTTGCTACCTCCGCCAAAACCTTGCGGATGACGCCGCGAAGTGCATCCTGCGCCAGAATGTCGTAGCGGATATGATCCTGCCCCATGCTTTTCCTGTCTTTCGTCGGTTCTGAAGTCTTTTCACAAGGTATATGCCACGTTCAGGCGCCTTGGGAAAGTCCGGAGCCGAGTCACGCTAAGATCAGCATACATGATTTCGTCAGGAGGGAGAAGGTGAAGGCTTCTGTTGCCAGGTGCCTTCGGACCCCGCCTAGAGGTGCGAACCACTAGGACTTTGATTGAAGTGTCACACCGCGATTAAGCAGCGAGACGAGCTTCCGCATAGTTGTCGTTTGCAACTACAATTTTAGCCCGATAACGGCGGTACAATGCCGAGCAAAAAGACGATCTTTACACCCTTGTCGATCCTGTTTCGCCCCCATCAAAAGCCGGCCTTCAAGCCCGCCGGTTTTTGGTGGAGGCGCCGGGTACCGCCCCCGGGTCCAATAGGTTTATTACACCGCTCATTTATCGCCATAGCCGGCCCGAAAGCCGGCAGGGTTGATATAGTGATTTCCTCTGCGCATGGAAAGGGCAATCGTCACAAAAGCTTTATCTCCCGCTGCAGAAATTGCGGGAAAACGCCTGCGGGCTGCTGACGTCCCGCCGCTGAAGACTTAAATTGAGGGAAACGGAATCAGCGCGACATGAAGCAATATCTCGATCTCCTCAGCCACGTGATTGAAAAAGGCTCCGACCGGGGCGACCGCACCGGTACCGGCACGCGCTCGGTCTTCGGCTATCAGATGCGCTTCGATCTCGAAGAGGGCTTTCCCGTTCTCACCACCAAGAAGCTGCATCTGCGCTCGATCATCCACGAGCTCCTGTGGTTCCTGAAGGGCGAGACGAACATCGGCTACCTTAAGGAGAACGGCGTCTCCATCTGGGACGAATGGGCCGACGAAAACGGCGATCTCGGCCCTGTCTACGGCGCCCAGTGGCGCTCCTGGCCGGCGCCGGACGGCGGCCATATCGACCAGATCGCCAATCTCGTCAAAGGCATCGTCAACAACCCGAATTCGCGCCGCCATATCGTCTCGGCCTGGAACCCGGCCGAAGTGGACCAGATGGCGCTGCCGCCCTGCCATTGCCTGTTCCAGTTCTACGTGGCCGACGGCAAGCTTTCCTGCCAGCTCTACCAGCGCTCCGCCGACATCTTCCTCGGCGTGCCCTTCAACATCGCTTCCTACGCGCTGTTGACGATGATGGTGGCTCAGGTGACGGGGCTCAAACCCGGCGATTTCGTCCACACGCTCGGCGACGCCCATCTCTATCACAACCATTTCGACCAGGCGAAGCTGCAGCTGACGCGCCAGCCGAAGCCGCTGCCTTTCATGCGCATCAATCCCGACGTGAAGGATATCTTCGGCTTCAAGTTCGAGGATTTCGAGCTGGTCGGCTATGAGGCCGACGCCAATATCAAGGCGCCGATTGCCGTTTGATCCGGGACATTCCATGGCCGACATCCTGAAGACCATCATCGTCGCCGTTTCCCGCAACGGCATCATCGGCCGCGACGGCGATATGCCCTGGCGGCTTTCGAATGATCTCAAGCGTTTCAAGGCGCTGACATCAGGCAAGCCCGTGGTAATGGGCCGCAAAACGTACGAATCGATCGGCAAGCCGCTGCCGGGGCGGCCGAACGTCGTCATCTCTCGGCAGGCGGTGATCGATCATCCCGATGTGAGCATGGCGCAGTCGCTGCCCGAGGCGCTCACGATCGCCGAGAAGATCGCGGTCGAGACCGGTGTCGACGAAATCTGCATTGCCGGCGGCGGGCAAGTCTATGCCCAGGCGATTGGCCTTGCCGACCGGATGTGCGTCACGCATGTCGAAGCCGACCTCGAAGGCGATGCGGCATTTCCTGACATCGATTCTGCCGTCTGGCAGGCGGGCGAGACGATCGAGGTGCCGGCCGGCGAAAAGGACAGCTATGCCACGCGCTACGTCGTCTACGATCGCCGGCGGACCTGAAAACGAACTATTTTCCAATTAAATTGACCAAGTTTCTCACGCTGCGTTGAAAGCCGGTGCGGCGATACCTATAACGGTCGCAACGCATCCGCCGGGTCGGCCCCCCACGGTCCCCGGATGCGGGGAAGACTTAACGAACAACGAGGTTTTGATGCCCTGGAGCAATCAGAATGGCGGCGGCGGCCCTTGGGGCGGCGGCGGCGGTAACAATCAGGGACCATGGGGCCAGGGGCCGAACCGCCCGCGCGGCGGTGGCGGCGGCAAGGGCGGACCGCCCGACCTGGAAGATATCATTCGGCGCGGCCAGGATCAGCTGCGCAGCATCGTTCCCGGCGGCTTCAACGGCGGCGTCGCCGTTATCGTTGTGGCGATCGTGGCCATTTTCTGGCTGATCCAGTGCGTCTACACCGTGCAGCCGGACGAGCGCGGCGTCGAACTGCGCTTCGGCAAGCCGCGGGAGGAAATCTCCATGCCAGGCCTGCATTTTCATGTCTGGCCGATCGACACGGTCGAGATCGTCAAGGTGACCGAGCAGCAGCAGAATATCGGCGGCCGCAACAACAGCAATTCGACGGTCGGGCTGATGCTTTCCGGCGACCAGAACATCGTCAACGTGCAGTTCTCGGTGCTCTATACGATCAACGATCCGAAATCCTATCTCTTCCGCCTCGAAAATCCGGCGGAGACGCTGCAGCAGGTTTCGGAAAGCGCGATGCGCGAGATCGTCGGCCGGCGCCCGGCGCAGGATGCCTTCCGCGACAATCGCGGACCGATCGAAACCGAAGTGCGCAACATCATCCAGGACACGATGGACCGCTACGGCGCCGGCATCGCGATCAACCGCGTGACGATCGAAGACGTCGCTCCGCCGCGTGACGTGGCCGACGCCTTCGAGGAAGTGCAGCGCGCCGACCAGGACAAGCAGCGCCTCGTCGAAGAGGCGAACCAGTACGCCAACCAGAAGCTCGGCCAGGCCCGCGGTGATGCAGCCCGCATCCGCGAAGCCGCGGCAGCCTACAAGGACCGGATCGTCAAGGAGGCGGAAGGTGAAGCCCAGCGCTTCGTTTCCATCTACGACGAATATTCCAAGGCTCCTGCCGTGACGCGGGAGAGACTGTTCCTGGAAACCATGGAGCAGGTTCTGAAGGGTTCGAAGAAAGTGATCATAGACCAGAAGGCGGGCGCAGTGCCCTATCTGCCTCTCAATGAGATCAGCAGGCCGACGCAGCAACAGCAGCAGGGAGGCTGAGACCCATGTCGAACAGGCTTCCCATTATCCTCATCCTCCTGGCGGTCGTGCTGGTGGCGGTTTATTCCTCGATCTTCGTGGTCAATGCCCGCGAGCAGGCGATCGTCGTTCGCTTCGGTGAAATCCAGTCGGTCAAGACCGAACCCGGCATCTACTTCAAGCTGCCGTTCTCCTTCGCCGATGCCGACCGGGTACAATATGTTCCGAAGCAGGAACTGCGCTTCAACCTCGACAATATCCGCGTTCAGGTTTCAGGCGGCGCATTCTACGAAGTGAATGCCTTCATCATCTACCGCATCAACGACGCGCGCCGCTTCCGCGAAACGGTCTCGGGCGACAGGGAGGCGGCGGAAGCGCGGCTTCGCACGCGTCTCGATTCCGCCTTGCGCCGGGTCTACGGCGTTCGCAGCATCGAAGCCGCGCTCTCCCGCGAGCGTGTGGCCATGATGCTCGAGGTTCGCAATGAGCTGCAGTCCGATGCGGAAACGCTTGGCATCACGCTCGACGACGTGCGCATCAGCCGCACGGACCTGACGCAGGACGTTTCCGAGCGCACCTTCAACCGCATGCGGGCCGAGCGCCTGGCGGAAGCCGAGCTTCTCAGGGCGCAGGGCACGGAAGAGGGCCAGCGCCGCCGCGCCATCGCCGACCGCCAGGTCGTCGAGTTCACAGCGGATGCGCAGCGCGATTCCGAAATCCTGCGTGGTCAGGGCGATGCCGAACGCAACCGCGTCTTCGCCGAGGCCTTCTCCAGAGACCCAGGCTTCTTCGAGTTCTATCGCTCGATGGCGGCCTATTCGGCAGCACTCGCGTCGCAGGACACGACGCTCGTCCTGTCGCCGGATTCGGAATTCTTCCGCTATTTCGACAACGCCGCCGGCGCCTCTCAGCAGGCGCCCGCCAACCCGGCCGCGCCGGCACCAGGAGCGACCGCTCCGGCAGCGCCAGCCCAACCGGCGAATTGAGAATAGGGAACCCGTTCCCCGCCAGAAATGACAAGGGGCCGGCCTCAGCGCCGGCCCTTTTCAGTTTCCACGAGCGATGGCTCAGGCATTCGTGACGATCCGTCGGATTGCACGGGGATTTCGCGAAAAGGTGATTTCGCCCTCCATCATTCCGCCTTATGCTGGTGCTCAATGTGCGCATTTACCCCCTTATGAGGAAGCTTATGGCCCCCACGACTCGCTCGCCCTTCAGACGAACGCTCGCGCTACTGGCCAGCGCCGCAATCCTGGCCCAGGCCGGCGTGAGTGGGGTTGCTTATGCGCAGACCGCGCCTGAAGCGGCCGCACCCGGGGTTGCCACGCCTGCGCCTCCCGCCGCTGCGCAGACCGCTCCGGCGCCTGCCGCGCCACAGCAGACCCCGGCGATCCAGTCCGCGGTGCCGGGCAATGGTCCGGCTTCGGTCGCCGATCTCGCCGAAGGCCTGCTCGATGCCGTGGTCAACATCTCGACATCGCAGAACGTGAAGGACGACGAGGGCGTCGGCCCGGCGCCGCGCGCCCCCGATGGATCGCCTTTCCAGGAGTTCTTCAACGATTTCTTCGACAAGAAGCAGGGCAACAAAGGCCCCAACCACAATGTCAGCTCGCTCGGCTCCGGCTTCGTCATCGATCCGGCCGGCTATATCGTCACCAACAATCACGTGATCGAGGGCGCCGACGATATCGAGGTCAATTTCGCTAATGGCTCGAAGCTCAAGGCGAAGCTGATCGGCACGGATACGAAGACCGATCTTTCGGTGCTGAAGGTCGAGCCGAAGGCGCCGCTGAAAGCGGTCAAATTCGGCGATTCCAGCGAGATGCGCATCGGCGATTGGGTGATGGCGATCGGCAATCCGTTCGGCTTCGGCGGTTCGGTGACGGTCGGCATCATTTCCGGGCGTGGTCGCAACATCAATGCCGGCCCCTACGACAACTTCATCCAGACGGATGCGGCGATCAACAAGGGCAATTCCGGCGGCCCGCTCTTCAACATGAAGGGTGAAGTCATCGGCATCAATACGGCGATCATCTCGCCGAGCGGCGGCTCGATCGGCATCGGCTTCTCGGTGCCGTCGGAACTCGCCTCCGGCGTCGTCGCGCAGCTGCGCGAATATGGCGAGACGCGGCGCGGCTGGCTCGGCGTGCGCATCCAGCCCGTGACCGACGATATCGCCGACAGCCTCGGGCTTGATACGGCCAAGGGCGCGCTGGTCGCCGGCGTCATCAAGGGCGGACCGGTCGACGACGGCTCGATCAAGGCGGGCGACGTCATCCTGAAATTCGACGGCAAGGCCGTCAACGAAATGCGCGATCTTCCGCGCGTGGTGGCGGAAAGTGCCGTCGGCAAGCAGGTCGACGTCGTCGTGCTGCGCGACGGCAAGGAGCAGACCGTCAAGGTGACGCTCGGCCGCCTCGAAGACAGCGACCAGGCGGCGGCGTCTGGCGGTTCGCAGGACGGCGTGATCACGCCGGATCCTGACGAGAACAACGATATGGACCAGCCGGATACGGGCGATCAGGTCCAGCCGGCGCCCGATGCGCCCGACCAGAATCAGGGCCAGGATCAGGCGACGCCGGATACAGGCACGCCGAAGAACGTGCTCGGCCTGTCGCTGTCGCTGCTCAGCCCCGAAACGCGCAAGGCCTTCGGCATCGCCGAAAGCGTCGACGGCGTCGTCGTGACCGAAGTGACGCCCGGCTCCGCCTCGGCCGAAAAGGGCCTGAAGCCCGGCGACGTGATCGTCGAGGTGGCCCAGGAGTTCATGAAGTCGCCGGACGCGGTCGCCTCCAAGGTGCAGGCGCTGAAACGCGAAGGCCGCCGCAACGCCCAGCTCATGATCGCATCCGCCAATGGCGATCTGCGTTTCGTGGCGGTCCCTATGGAATAGGGAGCGGCGGCGATGGCTTCGCCGCCACAGATTCTACTTCCCTCACCAAGGCAGTTTACGTAGAGACGGGCACCACCTTTCCTCCCTCATCCCTGTGACAAGCACAGGGATGAGGGAGGTCGGATTAAACGTCCGCGTCAAACTTCATGCCGACACATTCGATAGCGCCGGATGGTCCATGATCGACGAGGTGATTTAGTAATCGTCCGGAGACGATGAGCTTTTCGACAGGCCCGTGGAGAAATTGTCCTTTCGCGCGAACCGCCAGCGGTTATCCACTCTCTCCGGAATGTCGCTGGTGTCGATATCTTTGTCCTCAAGCGCTTCCAACGCGCGAAGTTCCGTCAGCTGTTCATCAGTCGAAGTGCTCTTGCTCATTCATTTTCTTAGCACGATTGAACATTCAGCCCGTCACAAAATCCGTCTTCCTGTACCCCTGGATATAGAGCAGCGCGGTCAGGTCGGCGTGGTTAATGCGCATTTTAGCCTGGGCGGCGACGGTGGGCTTGGCGTGGAGGGCGACGCCGGAGCCGGCGAGCTGCAGCATGCCGAGGTCGTTGGCGCCGTCGCCGACGGCCATCGCTTCCGCCGGCGAAATGCCGAGGCTGGCTGAGATTTCGTTCAGCGCATCGACCTTCGCCTGTTTGCCGAGAATCGGTTCGGCGACGAAACCTGAGAGGACGCCGCCCTCTTCGAGCAGCGTGTTCGCGCGGTTCTCGTCAAAGCCGAGGGTTGCGGCGATGCGGCTCGTAAAGACGGTGAAGCCGCCGGAGACGAGGGCGGTATAGTGGCCCTTCGATTTCATCGTGGCGATCAGCTCCGGGCCGCCCGGGGTCAGCGTGATGCGCTTGGCGATGACCTCGTCGACGACCGAGATCGGCAGGCCTTTCAAGAGTGCCACACGCTCACGCAGCGCCGGTTCGAAGGCGATCTCGCCGTTCATGGCGCGGGCGGTGATGTCGGCGACCTTTTCTTTCAGGCCGACTTCGGCGGCGAGCTCGTCGATGCATTCCTGGCCGATCATCGTCGAATCCATGTCGGCGATCAGCAGCTTCTTGCGGCGGCTGTCCTGCTCCTGGATGACGAGGTCGATCGGCGCGCTTGCGATGACGGCGAGAAGATTGGCCTCTGCCGCCTCAGCATCCGTGCCGTCGCGCAGCGCGATATCGCAGGCAATGCCGTCGGCCAGCCAGTAGAGACCGGATGCGTTCACGGCCCCGGCCGCCTGTTCGGCGATCTCCGGGATCAGGACAGGATTTGACGGATTGGCAACAAGCGTGGCAACGAGGGCCATGATGGAAAACCTTCTGAGCGTAGAGAACGCGATCCTGATAACCGGGCCGACCGCCAGCGGCAAGTCCGCGCTCGCCGTCGAATTGGCGAAGCGTCACGGCGGCGCGGTGATCAACGCCGACAGCATGCAGGTCTACGACACGCTGCGGGTGCTGACCGCGCGCCCGTCGGAGGAGGAGATGGGCGGCGTGCCGCATCATCTCTACGGCCATGTGCCGGCGGGTGCGGCTTATTCCACCGGGGCCTGGCTGCGGGATGTGACCGCGCTCCTGCCGGCGCTCAGGGCGGCGGGGCAACTGCCGGTCTTCGTCGGCGGCACCGGGCTTTACTTCAAGGCGCTGACCGGCGGCCTCTCCGACATGCCCGACATACCCGAAGCGCTGCGAGAGGAATTGCGGGCGCGACTGCTGGAGGAGGGGCCGGACGCGCTCTATGCGGAGCTTGCCGAGGCCGATCCCGCAATGGCCGCAAGCCTCAATCGCCAGGACGGGCAGCGGATCGTCCGGGCGCTGGAGGTGGTGAAGGCAACGGGGCGCTCGATCGCGGATTTCCAGGGCCGGGCCGGACCTCAGGTCATCGATGTCGAGGAGGCTCGCAAGATCGTCGTGCTGCCGGACCGCGCCGTGCTGCATGCGCGCATCAACGGCCGTTTCGAAAAGATGCTGCAGCAGGGCGCGGAAGATGAGGTGAGGGCGCTGCTTGCGCTCGGCCTGCCCACCGAGGCGCCGGTCATGAAGGCCATCGGCGTCTCGCAGATCGCCGCCATGCTGAAGGGCGAGATGACGCGCGCGGAGGTGCTGGAGAAGGGTGCGGCGGCAACGCGGCAATATGCCAAGCGGCAAATGACGTGGTTCCGCAACCAGATGGATGAGAGCTGGGTGCGGCTGACGGTTTAGCCGATCGTCATGCCTTCAGCCGCCGCATTTGTGCTGGGCGTCGGGCAGAATCCAGCTTTCCCGGGTGCGGTCGTTGGTCACCAGAAACAGTCTGCCGCTCTCGCCGGGGCTGCAATCGCGGTCGATTTGGACGAGGCACATGGTCACCTGATCACCGGGTTTCGATCCGATCAGCGCCTCCTCGCGACGATAGGAGACCTGATAGCCGTCATTGGCGTAATCGACGCCCGTGCCGCTGTCGAAGTCCGCATCGCCATCGAGACGGGGATGGACCTCGACGATTGAGGTGGCCGCGCATTGGCCGACTTTCGCGGGGATAGCCTTGGCTTCGGGCGACCGGTTGCCGGCCAGGGACTTGGCGGAAATCCCTCCCATGAAATCGCTCTTGTCGGCCGAGATCGTCCAGAGGACGGCGAGATAGGCGCTCAGTATGCACGATCTGTCGCTGCCGCAATCGCGTCGGTCCGCCAGGAAGTTGCGAGCGGTATGGACGAGATCGTCACCGGTCGATGTCCTTTTCTGCGCGGCGTAGCGCTCGTTGAAAAGTTCGTCCAGGCGGGAAAGCTCGCTGTCTTCGCAGACGATCTTTTCATCGGCGCGGCTGGCCTTGCTGCAGTCGAAGCCGGCGGCTTCGGCGGCCGTCGCCAAGAGAAGACCGGCGCCGGTGATGATGATCGAGTTCAAGGTGGATCTCATGATCGTCCTCTTTCGAAGCTGCCGCCGGCGGCGCAAGGCAAATGCCATTAGATCAGCTATAACAGGCGTGTTTGCAAGCGAGGTGGTTGCCATGCTGCTCAAGGGAGAACGCAGCTTCATCGTGCGTGACATGGGAGGCTTCGTCATTCGCATCAACATGCCCGGATGGCTGAAGCCGAGGCCGAGCGATCACGGTCACGGCGCCCTCGCGATGGTGGTCGAATCCTTCCTCGATCCCGGACGCCTCGTCGCGATGCACGAGCACAGGAACGATGAAATCATCTCCTGGGTGCCTGACGGCGTCATGCGCCACGACGACAAGATCACCGGCCGGTTGACGACGGACGCGGACCATCTCACGGTGATGAATGCCGGGCGCGGCTTCTGGCATTCGGAGCAGACGTTTACGTCGGATCCGCCTCTGCGCATGCTGCAGATCATGGTGCGGCCGAATGCGGTCGATCTTGAACCGAGGATTCAACACGGGCCGATTTTACCGGCGCCGCTGAACAGCTGGAGACATCTGGTCGGACCGGAAGGCGGGCCGGCGCCCTTCTTCGTGCGCAATGCCGTCGATTTCTTCGATATCCGGCTGGAGCCCGGCGTTCGCGTCGAACTTCCCAATAAGCCGGAGCGGGATCTCTATTTCTATGTCTTCAGCGGTTCCGTCGTTATCGATGGGCAGACCTTCTGCGAGGCCGAGCAGGGCCTGCTGCTTCAGGATCGGCGATTGACCGTCGAGGCGGCGTCTCCAAGCGTGATGGTCGCTTTTCTGGTCGATGTGAAGGCTCCGGTCACAAGGCAGGGCACGATCGGCGATCACAGGAAGATCCCACCGCCTTTGGTTTTCCGTCTCCTGAAACGCTGGAAGCAGTTGCAGCGCCTGTGGCGGAGATCGTGAAGTCTCCGCTCATACTGCGGTTTCAGATCACGCGCATCTCAAGGCGCAACAGTCTGACGAATTGATCGACCGCCGCCCGCAACTGGTCCGGCGGGAAGCCGCCGAAACCCAGCATCAGGCCGGGGCGGGCGGGCCGACCGGCATACATCGGTGAGATGGCGCGAATCGCGATCCCGGCCGACATGGCGCGGGCTGCGAGCCGCACATCGTCGATCCCTTCGGGGAGCCACAGGAGAATATGCATGCCCTGGTCGCTCGGCTGAATGCGGCAGGTCTCGGGCAGGGACTGCTCCAGGCAGGAGAGCAGGATGGCGCGGCGTTCGGCATAGAGGCCGCGGATGCGGCGGATATGGGCTTCGAAATAGCCCTCCTTCATATAGGCGGCGAGGACATGTTGCTCGGTGGTCGGCGAATGCCGGTCGAGAATGGCGCGCGCCCCGGCGAAGGCTTCCGCAAGCGCCGGAGGGGCGATGACATAACCGAGGCGCAGCGAGGGAAAGAGCACCTTGCTGAAGGTGCCGAGATAGACGACGCGTGAAGGGCGGAGGCCCTGCATCGACGGGAAGGGGTGCCCGGCGTAGCGCAGTTCGCTGTCGTAGTCGTCCTCGACGATCCAGGCGCGGTTCTGGACGGCCCAGCCGATCAGGGCGTTGCGCCGCGCCATGCTGAGCGGCATGCCGACCGGATATTGGTGCGATGGCGTCACGAAGGCGGCGCGCGCCTGCGGGCAGAGTTCCAGGCCGCGCTCAACGTTCATTCCCTGCGCATCGACGGGAATGCGGTGCGTGCGCAGGCCGAGATCGTCGAGCACGGCAGTGAGCCCGGGATAGGCCGGATCCTCGGCCCAGACGGGATCGTCGCGCGACAGCAGCACGCGACCGGCCATGTAGAGACCCTGCTGGGTGCCCGATGTGACGATCACCTGGCCCGGTTCGCAATGAACCGCCCGGGCGCGGCGGACATGGTCGGCTATGGCGATGCGCAGTTCGAGCAAGCCCATCGGATCGTGATAGCCCGCGGGAGCCGCCTCTTTCGAGGCGCGCACGCGATTGCTAAGACGGCGCCAGTTGTCGTCGGGCGCAATGCCGGCGGCCGGCACCGCGATGGCGAAGGGAACGGGCGGGTGCGGGGTGAGCGCGCGGGCGGCGGCGATCAGCCGCGCAGCCGGGGCGGGCAAGTCGATGGCCTCGGCAATTGGCGGCACGGGTGTGGGCGGCAGCGCCGGAGCAGCATCCATCAGGGCGGCGGCGACACGCGTTCCGGCGCCGATTCTTGCTTCGAGGTAGCCCTCGGCGGTCAGTTGATCGAAAACGTCGACGACGGTGCCGCGGGCGATCTTCAGGGAAGCCGCAAGGGTGCGCGTCGAGGGGAGGCGCTCGCCTGATCTCAGCTCGCCACGGGCAATGGCGCTTCTGAGGGCCTGCGCGAGTTGGCGGCTGATATTGGCGGTTCGACCGATCGCCTGGAGCGAGGGGATTTCGATGGTGCTGCGCCGCTTGGACATCGTGAAAATGGTCCATCTATATTCCTGAAAATGGAGCTTCATGATGAACCATTTTTCCAAGAGAAGGAAGCATATCGGCAGCTTCTGGAAAATGGTCATGCAGGATCTTCTCGTCGTCTATATCGCCTATATCATCGCGGCAGGCAGTCCGGGGCCAAGCAACATGGCCATCATGAACGTGGCGATGAGCCGGGGGCGCCGGCCGGCGCTCGCGCTTGCCGCAGGCGTCATCACCATGTCGACATGCTGGGGGCTGATCGCGGTCACCGGGATCTCGACGCTGCTTGTGAGCTATGTCCATGCGCTGCTCGTCGTCAAGCTCGCCGGCGGCGTCTACCTGCTCTGGCTCGCCTGGAAAGCGGCCCGCTCGGCCATCACTTCTGAGGTGACGGCGGGCGAGGTCGTGCGGCCCGCCGTCCCGCTCGTCGCGCTTTATCGGCGCGGGATCCTGATGCATCTCGGCAATCCGAAAGCGGTTCTCGGCTGGGTCGCGATCATGTCGCTCGGCCTCAAGCCCGGCGCTTCGCCTGAAATGGCCGTCACGGCCTTCGGCGGCTGCGTGCTTCTGGGGATCACGATATTCGCCGGCTATGCGCTGCTCTTTTCGACCGCGCCGATGGTGCGCGCCTATGCCCGGGCGTGGCGCTGGATCGAGGCCAGTCTCGCCGTCTTCTTCGCGGGCGCCGGATCGCGCCTGCTGTTCTCCCACTGATTGTTCAGGATCGCATCATGTCTTCCGCTTCTCCGTTTCATGGTCTTTCGGCCTTCCCGCCAACGCCCGCCGATAGAAATGGCTTCGTCGACACCGAGGCCCTCGGCCGCCTGCTGGAACCGCAGTGCGGGGCCGGCGTGGCTTCCATCGGTCTTCTCGGCAGCACGGGGATTTACGCCTATCTCAGCCGCGAGGAGCGGCTGCGGGCGGTCAAGGTGGCGGTTGAATGCGTGCGCGGCCGTGTTCCCCTTATCGTCGGCGCCGGCGCTTTGCGGACGGACCATGCCATGGATCTCGCCAGGGATGCCGAAGCTGCCGGCGCCGATGCGCTTCTCCTCGCACCCGTTTCCTACACGCCGCTGACCCAGGATGAGGCCTGCGAACATTTCCTGGCGGTGGCGAAGGCAACCGGGCTTCCGCTCTGCATCTACAACAATCCCGGTACCACGCACTTCACCTTCAGCCGCGATCTGCTGCAACGCCTCTCCGATATCGAGACGATCAGGGCGGTGAAGATGCCGCTGCCGGCCGATGGCGATCTGAACGGGGAGATCGCGGCATTGCGAGAAAAGACCAGTCTCGCGATCGGCTATAGCGGCGACTGGGGTGCGGCCGAAGCGCTCTCATCGGGCGCCGACGCCTGGTACAGCGTCGTCGCCGGCCTGCTTCCGCGCACGGCGCTCGCTCTGGCGAAAGCCGCCATGGCCGGCGATGAGGGCGAGGCGCGCCGGCTCGATGGCCTGCTGCAGCCGCTCTGGGGCGTGTTCAAGGCCTATGGAAGCATTCGCGTGGTCTATATGCTCGCCGGACACCTGTTCGGCGTGCCGATGGAGCTACCGCGGCCGCTCTTGCCGCTTGGGCCGGCGGACCGGGAACGTGCGCTCGATGCGGCTCGGCCGCTAATCGCGCTGGAACGTCAATCCTTGTTGTAAAGGCTGCTCAGCGGCTTTTTCAGAATGCTCTCGCGCAGCGAGGTGCCGGGTTCCCGGCGGGTGATCGGCGGCTGGTCGCCCGGCGGCGTGGGCCGGGGAAAGACCGGCTCCTCGCGACGCAGCTCGCGGCGCAGTGCGTCAAGCCGCGGGTCGGTCGGGATCGGCTCGGCCGGATCCAGGCGCGGGGTCTGCGGCAGCAGTTCGCGGCGGTAGGATTCGAGCGGCGCTGCATCTGGCTGGGACGACGTCGCCGAGGGCGGCGTGTAGGGCTTGGGAGCGAAATCCTCCTCCGCCGCATCGGCCTCGTCGGCGCTTGCGATCGACGCGGCAACGCTCTGCTGGAAATTCGAAATGTCAGGCCCGACAGTCACAGCCCGCATGCGGGTGACGATCTTGCGCAGGTCGACCGTATCGGGATCTTCCTCGCTTTGCTTGCTGTTGGCGCTGGCGGCCTTCGGCAGCAGGTTTTCCTCGACCCGGGAGAAACGCATGCGCATCGGCACGCTGATCGCCTCGCCGAAGGCGATGGCCTCGCCATTGCCGATCGAAGAGATGAAGCTGGTGGTCGAGATCGATGAATTCGGGATGGCCGAACGGATGATTTCCTGGTCGCGGTCATTGGCAAGACGCATGGCAAACAGCGTCGAGCACTGCGACAGGATCGTCTGGTCGAGCTCGCCCGGCCGCTGGGTGATGATGCCGAGCGAGACGCCGTATTTGCGGCCTTCCTTGGCGATGCGGGCGATTGCCTGACGCGTCGGGATGAAGCCAAGGTTCGGATCGGACGGGATATAGCGGTGCGCTTCCTCGCAGACGACGAGCATGTGGATGGCGCCGTCGCTCCAGAGCGCCACCTCGAAAGCCATGCGGCAAAGCACCGAGGCGACCGAATTGACGACTTCGGAGGGGATGCCGGCGAGCTGGAAGGTGCAGATCGGTCGGTTGTCGCCCGGAATGCGGAAGATCTGTGCGATGGTCTCGGTGATCGTGTCGCTGATCGTATTGTTGGAGAACATGAAGTGATAGCGCGGATCGTTGATCGCGGCGATCAGGCGCATCTTCAAGGAACGCAGGAAAGGTTTTTCCGCACGTCCCTCCAGGCGGCCGATGCGCTCGTCGATCAGCGCCAGAAGATCGGCCATGCGGTAGGGAACCGGCGTATCTGCGGTGATCGAGCTTTTTTCCGTCGTGCGCCGCACCAGCGAGTTGTCACTGCCGCGGAAGGCGCGCTTGGCCTCCGGCATGATGTCGCGCAGCATGTCGAGCTCTTCCGGCACCGGCGGGCGGCCGCGGAAGACGACTTCGGCGAATTCCTCGAGGCGCATCAGCCAGAAGGGCAGGTCGAGCGTATCGGTATCGATGGTGACGGCGTGTTTGGGAAAGGCGGCGGCAAATTCGTTGTGCGGGTCGAGGATCAGCACGCGCAGCTTCGGGTCGGCCGCAATCGCCTTGTGCAGCAGCAGAGAGACGGCCGTCGATTTGCCGACGCCGGTCGAGCCGACGACGGCGAAATGCTTGGAAAGCATCGAGGGGATGTGGATCGCCGCATCGATGCTTTCGTCCTGCGTCAGCTTGCCAATGACGGCGGTCGTGCCCGTTCCGGCATCATAGATGCGCATCAGGTCGGCAGAACGGATGCGGTGGGCGATGGCGCCGAGATAGGGATAACGCGAGATGCCGGTCGAGAATTCCTCGCGCCCGTCCTCGTCGACGCGGACTTCGCCGAGAAGCTCGGTCTCGATCTTGAAGGTATTGTCCTCGCCTTCGCCCCAGGCATGGCTGCCGGTGTTCATCTGATAGACGAGGGCAACGACGCGGTTGCGGCCGACGCTGATGGAGATCAGCCGGCCGACGGACCAGAGTTCGGTGAGATCGGTGTTGCCCTCGACGGCGACAGCGGCAATCGTGGCCCTCGATCCGCTGCATGCAACGACGCGGCCGAGAAAGCGATTTCCCGGCGCATGGCCGTCGCGTCTATCGTGCTCGCCTGCCTTGCCAGACATGCGCAAGTCGTTGTTGAGCAAAGGCTACTCCCTGCGGTAGCGTTAAAGGATAAAGTTGATCCTTTAACAAATCCTTCATCCTATCGATTTTCAGGGCCGAAGGCGCGGGGGTAGTTTTTTATTGCGGCATGCGTTGACGCTGCGAAATTTTCTGTCTATCACTTCCCGCCATGAAAATGGCAACGGCTCTTATCGTGGTGGGAAGGCGCATGGGCAGGATGGTGTAACCATCCGGCGACAGCCACCCATGCGCTAGATGACAGGCTCCTCCGGGGCCTTTTTTTGTGCCCGAATTTCGGGCTTCCGGCCACAAACGCAAATCCCAGCATCAAACGGAACAGACAGATGAGCACGGACAATCAGGCGGCAGGCAATCGGATGACGGGAGCGGAGATCGTTCTCAAGGCGCTGAAGGACAACGGCGTCGAACATATCTTCGGCTATCCCGGCGGCGCGGTTCTGCCGATCTATGACGAGATCTTCCAGCAAGACGAGGTCAAGCACATCCTCGTGCGCCACGAGCAGGGCGCTGGCCATGCGGCCGAAGGTTATGCCCGCTCCACCGGCAAGGTCGGCGTCATGCTGGTTACCTCGGGTCCCGGCGCCACCAATGCGGTCACGCCGCTGCAGGACGCGCTGATGGATTCGATCCCGCTCGTCTGCCTGACCGGCCAGGTTCCGACCTCGCTGATCGGCTCCGACGCCTTCCAGGAATGCGACACGGTCGGCATCACCCGGCCCTGCACCAAGCACAACTGGCTGGTCAAGGACGTCAACGAGCTCGCCGCCATCATTCATGAAGCCTTCCGCATCGCCCAGTCCGGCCGTCCGGGTCCCGTCGTCGTCGATATTCCGAAGGACGTGCAGTTTGCGACCGGCACCTATACGCCGCCGGCTGACTACCCGATCCAGAAGAGCTACCAGCCGAAGATCCAGGGCGATCTCAACCAGATCCATGCGGCGATCGAGCTGATGGCCAATGCGCGCCGGCCGATCATCTATTCCGGCGGCGGCGTCGTCAATTCCGGCCCGGAAGCTTCCAAGCTGCTGCGCGAGCTGGTCGAGCTCACCGATTTCCCGATCACCTCGACGCTGATGGGCCTCGGCGCCTATCCGGCTTCGGGCAAGAACTGGCTGAAGATGCTCGGCATGCACGGCTCCTACGAGGCCAACATGGCGATGCATGACTGCGACGTCATGGTCTGCATCGGCGCCCGCTTCGACGACCGCATCACCGGCCGTCTCAATGCCTTCTCGCCGAATTCGAAGAAGATCCATATCGATATCGATCCGTCCTCGATCAACAAGAACGTCCGCGTCGATATCGGCATCCGTGGCGATGTCGGCCATGTGCTGGAAGACATGGTCCGCCTGTGGCGGGCGCTGCCGAAGAAGCCGGAGAAGAACCGTCTCGAGGATTGGTGGAGCGATATCGCCCGCTGGCGGGCGCGCAACTCCTTCGCTTACACCAAGAGCAATGACGTGATCATGCCGCAATATGCGCTGGAGCGCCTCTATGCGCATACCAAGGATCGCGACACCTACATCACGACCGAGGTCGGCCAGCATCAGATGTGGGCGGCGCAGTTCTTCGGCTTCGAACAGCCGAACCGCTGGATGACCTCGGGCGGTCTCGGCACGATGGGCTACGGCCTGCCGGCGGCCCTCGGCGTCCAGATCGCTCATCCGGAAAGCCTCGTCATCGACATTGCCGGCGACGCCTCGATCCAGATGTGCATCCAGGAAATGTCGACGGCGATCCAGTATGACGCGCCGATCAAGATCTTCATCATGAACAACCAGTACATGGGCATGGTGCGCCAGTGGCAGCAGCTGCTGCACGGCAACCGCCTGTCGCACTCCTATACCGAGGCGATGCCTGATTTCGTCAAACTGGCGGAAGCCTATGGCGGGGTTGGCCTGCGCTGCGACAAGCCGGGTGAGCTCGACGACGCCATCGTCGAGATGATCGAGGTCAAGAAGCCTGTCATCTTCGATTGCCGGGTCGCCAATCTCGCCAACTGCTTCCCGATGATCCCCTCGGGCAAGGCCCATAACGAAATGCTGCTGCCCGACGAAGCCACGGACGAAGCGGTCGCCAACGCGATCGACGCCAAGGGCCGTCAGCTCGTATAACGATAAGGTAGGAACCCAGGACCATGAACGCACATCTTCAGCCCACCGGCTCTGCCTACTTCATCTCGCCGGAAACGACAGCAGTCGAGAGCCACACCCTTTCGGTTCTTGTCGATAACGAACCGGGCGTCCTTGCCCGCGTCATCGGCCTGTTCTCCGGCCGCGGCTACAATATCGAAAGTCTTACGGTTTCCGAGACCGAGCACCAGGCGCATCTTTCCCGCATCACCATCGTCACGCGCGGCACGCCGCATGTGCTCGAGCAGATCAAGGCGCAGCTCGATCGCATCGTGCCGGTCCATCGCGTCGTCGATCTGACGGTGCGCGCCCGCGAACTCGGCCAGGAACGGCCGATCGAGCGTGAAGTGGCGCTGGTCAAGGTGATCGGCGAGGGCGACACCCGCGCCGAGACGCTGCGCCTTGCCGATGCCTTCCATGCCAAGGTGGTGGATGCGACTGTCGGTCACTTCATTCTGGAGATCACCGGCAAGTCGTCGAAGATCGATCAGTTCGTCGCAATCATGAAGCCGCTCGGCCTCATCGAAGTCTGCCGCACCGGCATCGCCGCGATGAACCGCGGCGCGCAGGGGATGTGAGGCACAAGCTTCATCTCTTCCTCGGCGTCATCCTCGGCTGTGCGTGCTAGGCAAGAGCTGTCAAGGGACGGAGACGGCGCGGCAAGTCTCTTCTCCCCTCGGGGAGAAGGTCCCGGCAGGCGGATGAGGGGGCCACACGGCGCACCCTTTCCGTGATAGTCCGTTCCCCCGCCCGCGCAATGTTGTGCCCCAATCTGGTCTATGCGCGCACTATTGGAAAGACCGGCGTCTCCGGCCCCCTCATCCGCCCTCCGGGCACCTTCGCCCCGCTGGGGAGAAGGGGAGACGAGACGTCGCGGCTTGTCCCCTTCGCCCCGCAAGCGGGGAGAGGGTGGCGGCAGCCGGATGAGGGGCAGGTTCGGCAGTCACAGCATCTCCAGCGGCCTTTTCTTTGCCGGGGGCGGGAAGGCGGCGTCGAGCGCCTGCCAGTCCTCGTCGGTGATCTCAAGCGCGACGCAGTCGCGGTTCTCCGCCACGCGTTCGGCATTCGACGTTTTCGGAATGACGATGACGCCGTCGCGTTCGAGCAGGAAGGCGAGCGCCAGCTGGGCGGGCGTCGCCTGATAGGCCTTGGCGATGCGGATCAGTTCGGGATGGTGGAGGATGTGTCCCTGCTCGATCGGCGAATAGGCCATGACGGGAATGCCGCGGCTTTGGCACCAGGGCAGGAGATCGTATTCGATGCCGCGGCGGGAGAGATTGTAGAGCACCTGGTTGGCGGCGACATTTCCACCGTCGGGAACCCTGAGCAGCTCCTCCATGTCGTCGGTGTCGAAGTTGGAGACGCCCCAGGCGCCGATCTTGCCCGACGCTTTCAGCATTTCGAAGGCGGCAACGGTCTCGGCCAGCGGATAGTTGCCGCGCCAATGCAGGAGATAGAGATCGATCCGGTCGGTGCCGAGCCGTTCCAGGCTGCGCTCGCAGGCTTCGACCGTGCCTTTCAGGCTGGCATTCCAGGGGTAGACCTTGGTGACGAGAAAGACTTCGTCGCGCCGTCCCCTGATCGCCTGGCCGACGATCTCCTCGGCGCCGCCGTCGCCATACATTTCGGCGGTGTCGATCAGCGTCATGCCGAGATCGATGCCCGCCTTGAGGCTTTCGATTTCCATCCTGGCATGGCCGGCATCCTCGCCCATGGCCCAGGTTCCCTGGCCGAGTGCCGGCACTTCCGTGCCATTCGGGAATTTGACAGAGGGGATGGGGTCGTCCTGCATGATTTTTTCCATTTTCAGGAGATTGCGCGGCGTTCTTATCTTTCAACCAATCCTGTCACCATGACAATGATGTAATGGCGTCAAGAGTTTAGGGCAGTTATGCTGACCTAAATAAAGCAGGCCGCGGAAAAGAGCCGGCTTTGGGAGGTCGCATGCCGCTGGATACGTTTTTCGCCCTTGTTCTTTTTGCGTTCACGACGTCGATCACGCCGGGGCCGAACAATATGATGCTCTTTGCCTCTGGCGTGAATTTCGGCTTCCGCAGGACGATCCCGCATATGTTCGGCATCGGCGCCGGTTTCTTCTCGCTGCTGATCGGCGTCGGTCTCGGGCTCGGGGCGCTGCTGCACACGCTGCCCCTGGTCTATACGGTGCTCAAGTTCGCCGGCGGCGCCTATCTCGTCTGGATCGCCTGGAAGATCGCCTCCTCGCGTTCGCTGAGCGAGGGCAGCAACAGTGCTGCGCCAATGTCCTTCGTCTCGGCGGCGGCCTTCCAGTGGGTCAACCCGAAAGCCTGGGTGATGGCGGTCACGGCGATGGCGACCTACACCAATCCCGAACTCTATCTTGCCAGCGTGCTGCTCGTCGGCCTGGCTTTCGCGGTGGTCAACGTGCCGAGCGTCTCGACCTGGGCGGGCTTCGGCTCGGCGCTGAGAGACTGGCTTTCCGATCCGGTGCGGCTGAAGTGGTTCAATATCACCATGGCGGTGCTTCTCGTGGCGAGCCTCTGGCCGATGCTAAAATAGAGCGATCGACGGTTTCGTCAGCATCAGCCAGAAAATGCCGATGACGGCTGAGAAGGCCGGAAAGCCGAAAGCGAACCAGACGCGGTAGAGCCTGAAATAGGCCGGAGGCAGGGCGCTCGCCGATGCTGCGGCAGCGCGGGCGAGATCGCGCAGGCGGATCTGGATCCAGACGACCGGCAGCCAGAACAGGCCGATGACGATGTAAAGCAGCAGCGACAGCGCAATCCAGCTCTCCGACAGGTCCCAGCCGATCGAGCGGGCGAGGAGATAGCCGGTCACGGGCTGGAGAATGGCTGCCGTCGCGGTGAAGATCGTATCGGCGATGACGACTGTTCCGGAGACATGGGCGATCAGGGCGGGATCACGCGTGCGATGCGCCATCACCATGAAGAAGGCGATGCCGGCGCCGGTGCCGAAGAGCACGGTCGCGCCGATGACATGGGCAAGCAGCAGCCATTCTTCGAGCATCAGCGTTCATCCAGTGTGGCAAGCGCCGTCAGCGTCAGCAGGAGCGACGGCAGCACCTTGACGAGGGGACCAAGCGGGTCGAGCCAGAGTGCCGGTTCGAGAAGCGTGCCGCCGGCAAGGTAAGCCGATGAAACGGCGAGCATGCCGAGAAGGGCGCGTCTGGCGAGCGGGCGAACAAGCACGGCGGCGCCGAGCGCCATATCGATCAGGCAGGTCGCAAGCGCCAGCGCCGTTGCCGCCGCTTCCGGCATGAAGGGCAGGAAATGCGCGGAGGCCGCTTCCAGCGAGAACAGCGGGATCAGGCCGGAGAGCAGCCAGAAGGCCGACAGGCCCGATATGACGAGCGGCTTCAGGAGATAGAGCCGGGCAAACCAGAGATCCTGCACGCCGGAGGGGTTGGCGCCGAGCGTGGCCGCCGCCGATGTCGCGGCGAGGCTGCTTTCCCCTTTGGCGCTTCGGATGCCCTCCGACATGACGGTCATTGCCGTCGAACGCAGCGGCGAACGCCAGCCGAGCAGGCCCGCCATATCGGCAAGCCAGGTCACCGGTCTTGCAAGCCAGGGAGTAAGCGAAAAGACGCGGGCCGGCGGCAGGCCCAGCCATTGCCGGTGAAGGCTGACGAGTTCGGCGAGTGTCAGCACCTCGCCGGCGGCGAGATCGATATCGCCGCTTAGACCGCCTGCGACCGCCCGCGACACGGCCTCCGCCACATCATCCACCGAAAGCGTTTCGACCGGGCTCTCGGCATGGACGAGCGGCAGCACCAGCGGAAAGGCGGCGAGCGCCCGGACGAGCGACGAGCCGCCATGGGCGTTGCGGCCGAGAACCAGGGCAGGGCGCAGGATGAGATGAGGCAGGCCGCTTGCCGCCAGCGCCTCGTCAGCCCGCCGCTTGGTGGCGAGGAAGAGCAGTTCGCCTGCCGCGCCGGCGGTCCTTGCTGATACCTGCACGATCAGCGGACGGGAGCGTGTCGCCGCGGCATAAAGCGCCAGCATCGCATCCGCCTGGGTCGCAGCGAGATCGTCCGAGAGCCCGTCCTGGAGGGCACCGGCGCAATTGACGACGGCGTGCCGGTCTTGGAGGAGGCCTTCCCAATCCTCGGGTTTTGTCATCCGCGAAAGATCGGCCTGCCGCCAGTCGATCGCCGGCTGTTTCAGACGAGCGCGCGCAGGATTGCGGCCGAGCCCGGTCACGGCATGGCCGTCCGCAACGAGCCGGGCCGCGACGACGGAGCCTATGAAGCCGGTTGCGCCGAGAATCAGGATGTTCATGGCGGGAGATTAGCGGAAAAGTTTGAGTGGGATAGGAGGGCTTGGCGGGGTTGTGGTGTATGGTAGAAGGAAGGTGACGGTTTGATGTTTTGGATTGGGCGAGACGTCGCTGCGATTCCCCTTCTCCCCAGCGGGGAGAAGATGCCGGCAGGCAGATGAGGGGTGAGCGACAAGGTCGCGAATGCACGGAGCGTAAGCGAAGGGCAACATGACGAGTGTGCCGTGTGGCCCCCTCATCCGACCCTTCGGGCCACCGACCGGGGTCGAGCCACAGGTCTCGACCCGTCCTTCGGACCCCCGCTGGGGAGGAGAGGGAGCAAGCCGCCGACCTTGCGATCCTTAGACCGCCGTTTTGGAGGATATTATCTTGCACGACGATCACGACGATCACGATCACGACTACGACCACCACCATCACCACGACAACCACTATTCCGACATGCAGGCGCGCGTGAAGGCGCTGGAAACGCTGTTGACGGAGAAGGGGCTGATCGACCCTGCAGCCATCGATGCGATCGTCGAGACTTATGAGACCAAGGTCGGGCCGCGGAATGGCGCGCATGTCGTTGCGAAAGCCTGGAGCGATCCTGATTTCGCCGACTGGCTGAGGCGTGATGCGACGGCGGCGATTGCGAGTCTCGGTTATACCGGCCGGCAGGGCGAGCATATGCGCGCCGTCTTCAATACTGCTGACACCCATAACCTCGTCGTCTGCACGCTCTGCTCCTGTTATCCCTGGTCTGTGCTCGGGCTGCCGCCGGTCTGGTACAAGGCGCCGGCCTATCGTTCGCGGGCGGTGATCGATCCGCGCGGCGTGCTTGCCGAATTCGGGCTGAGCCTGCCGGAGGACAAGAAGATCCGCGTCTGGGATTCGACGGCGGAGCTGCGTTATCTCGTGATCCCCGAACGGCCGGAGGGCACGGAGGGCATGGATGAGGCTGCACTTGCAGGTCTCGTCAGCCGCGACGCGATGATCGGCACGGCGGTCGCCGGCAGCCCGGAGGCTCGGTTATGAACGGACCGCACGATCTCGGCGGGCAGATGGGTTTCGGGCCCGTCGCGCCTGAGAAGGACGAGCCCTATTTCCATGCGGAATGGGAAAAGCGGGCGCTCGGCATCACGCTTTCCTGCGGCGCTTTCGGCGCATGGACGATCGATGAAAGCCGGCATGCGCGCGAGAATATCCCGCCGGCCGATTACCTCTCGGCGAGCTATTACGAGATCTGGATCCGCGGCGTCGAGACGCTGCTTGCGCGCCACGGCTTTGCGACGCGCGAGGAGCTCTTGTCCGGCCACAAGCTGCAGGAGGGTGCTGCGCCGAAACGGGTGCTGAAGGCGGAGATGGTGCCCGCCGTGCTTGCCAAGGGCGGGCCTTGCGACCGGCCCGTCGAAGCCGCCCCGCGCTTTGCGGCCGGCGAGCGGGTGAAGACGAAGAATTTCAATCCGGCGACCCACACGCGGCTGCCGCGTTATGCCCGCGCCAAGACCGGCGTCGTCGAAGCGGTGCAGGGCTCCTTCGTCTTTCCCGATGACAATGCCCATGGAAAGGGCGAGAACCCGCAATGGCTCTATACCGTCGTTTTCGACGGCGGCGAGATCTGGGGCGAGGGCGCCGACCCGTCGCTGACGGTCTCGATCGACGCATGGGAGAGTTATCTTGAGCGAGCATGAAACGCCGCCGTTGACGCAATCACCCGGCTTGCCGAAGTCGCCGGAGGGCGAGCCAGTCTTTGCCGCGCCATGGATGGCCGATGCCTTCGCCATGGTGGTGGGCCTATACGAAAAAGGCATCTTCGACTGGGACGAATGGACCCATGCGCTTTCGATGCAGTTGAACAGGCGCGGTCGGGCCGAAGACGGCAGCGACTATTTCGACTGTTGGGTGGCGGCGCTCTCCAACATCATCGTCGACCACGGCATCGTCGACGTGGACGAGATTCTCGACCTGCAGCAGAGCTGGCAGCGGGCCGCCGAAGCGACGCCGCATGGCCACCCGATCGAACTCGCCAACGATCCGCTGCGCTGATCCTCACGACGGGAACTGCCGGTAGCATTCCTCGGCCACCGTGCGCAGCGTCTCACGCGAGATTTCGCCGGTGACGGCGTAGCCGATTTCGCCATCGATCCAGTAGAAGGTTTCGAGATTGCCCGACGAGGCGAAGCGGAAGCTCGTCGTGCGGTTTTCCTTGTTGCGGCCGACAACGACGGTCAGGCGCTCGCCGGCCTGGTTCTCGTACATGAACATCGCGCCCGGCCTGCCATCGACCGGCAGCAGGCGGCCGCCGACGAGCTTGAAGCCGAGCGGCTGCAGGTTGGGGATCTTGAGGTTCTGGATCGCCAGACGCTTGCCGAGCCACGTGGCGAGATGGGCTTCCTCATCGGCGAAGACTTCGACGGGATGGCGGACTTCGGCGGCATAGACGGTGAAGGCGGTCTCGGCCTGTTTCGGCAGCGTCTCGGAACCGGCAAGCTGCAGGTCCGGCTTTTGAACAAGGGCCGGGCCATAATGGCCGGTGACGGCACCGAG
This sequence comes from Rhizobium sp. R634, assembly GCF_002211305.1. GTDB lineage: Bacteria > Pseudomonadota > Alphaproteobacteria > Rhizobiales > Rhizobiaceae > Rhizobium. Next base: position 81,667 of record NZ_LOKW01000008.1, read on the forward strand.
CGCGAAGACGAGAAGGGCGGCCGCGGCGATGGCGAAGCGCTTTACCGCCGGCGAGGCGGTGTGCGCCGGGGAGACGAGCATGGGATCGCTATCCCTGGCTTTCTCGTAGCCCGCAAAGAGAGCGTGGATGCCTGCGTTCTGCGCCTGCCATTCGGCGACCATCGCCGCCTCGTTGGGATTGTCGGCGAGGTAAGTCGCGATGCGGGCGCGCGCCGTTTCGGGCAGCTGGCCGTCGGCATAGGCGTGGAGATCGGCTTCGGTGACGATCGGGTTGGCGTCGTTCATTTCGGTCTCCGAAGCGTAATGATGTTATCGGCCTTCAGGTGTTCGGCGACGCGTTGGCGGGCGCGCGACAGGCGGGACATGACCGTACCGATGGGGATGTCGAGTGCGGCGGCGACCTCGCTATAGCTATATCCCTCGATGACGATCAGCATCAGCACGGCGCGGTGTTCCTCCGAAAGGCTGTTCAGCGCATCGTTGAGCCGGGCGCACTCCAGCGGATCGGCGACCGGTTCGGGGGCGGCCATATCCTCGGCGGCATCGAGTTCGACCAGGCCGCCGCGCGCCTTGCCGCGCCGGCCGTTGCGGTAGAGATTGGTCATGATCGTCAGGACCCAGCCGCGCAGATTGAGGCCGCGCCATTGGCCGCGGCGCGTCAATATCTTCTCGACACAGTCCTGCAGCAGATCCTCGCCGTCGGCATCCGAGCGCGTCAGGCTGCGCGAATAGCGCCTGAGCGAGGGCAGGAGGGCCAGGATCTGGCCCTCGAAACTTTCGGGTGCGGGTGTCTTCACGCCGGCTCTCTTGATGTCAGGGCCGCTAAGATCAAGGCTTGGCGAGATCCCAGTTGCCGCCGACGCCGTCGCCGGTGATGTCGCCGGCTTTCTTGTCCTTGACCCAGTAATAGAGCGGCATGCCGTCCTTGGCCCATTGCTTCGTGCCATCCTTGCGATCGATGATCGAATATGCACCATCGGCCTTGGCATCGGAAGCGGCCATCAGCGGCGGCCAGTTCTTGGCGCAATCGTCGTAGCAGTTGGAAACGCCTTTGGCGTCCTTCTTGAAGGTGTAGAGGGTCATGCCGTTTTCGCCGGCCAGAACCTTGCCCTTGGCGGAATCGACTTCCGTGACAGGGGCGGCGGCGAAGGCAGCGGTCGCGGCAAGGGCGCCGGCCGCTACGGCGGACAGGAATTTCACGGACTTCATGATGTTTCTCCTCGGGTTGGGCACGCGATTTCGCGCTACCTGAGATGAGACACCAGGCGAGGCGGTTTTATTCCCGAGGCGGGAAAGTCTATGCCGGGCGGACGATCATTCGCCGCAAGACCCTGCTTTACCGGTCATTTACATCATGCCGGTTTGCGGATATTATATATCCTTAATTCCGTTCGCAGAACCAGCCATCACGCGAGTTGCTGAATGATCCTGAAAAGCCAGGTCGAGTGGGCGCTCCATTGCTGCGCCATTCTCGCGGGCCTGCCCGAAGGCAGGTATCTCTCCACCAAGGCGCTCGCCGAGCTTCATGGTCTGCCAAAGGAATATCTGTCCAAGGCGCTGCAGAGCCTTTCGCAGGCTTCCCTCGTCGATACCACGCTCGGCCCGAGCGGCGGCTACAGGCTTGCCAGGCCGTCGTCCGAGATCAGTTTCCTCGAAATCGTCGAGGCGGTCGAAGGCAAGGCGCGCAGCTTCACCTGCACGAATATTCGCGAGAACAATCCCTGCCGGCCGGCCGGCTATTGCGACAGCAAGCCCTGCGCGGTCGCCCGCGTCATGTGGGAAGCCGACGAAGCCTGGCGCAATACGCTGCGGCGTGTCCGCCTCTCCGATCTCGTCGGCACCTTGTCCGAAGACGTTCCGCCGGATATCTGGCGGGACACGTTCGAGTGGGTGCTGAAGCGCGCCGGCTGACTATGCTCTGAAAATCGTCCTGATGGTCTTCAGGATGGCATGGGCGCTGCGGATCTGTTCCGGGGGCAGGGCGGCGCCGTCGCGGAAGCGCTCGGCGCGGCCGGCGAGTTGTTCGGCGATTTCCTCGGCTAGGCCTGAGCGTTCGGCAAGCAGCGGCGCGAAGGCCTCCTGGTCGATTTCATACGCCGTCACCGGCGTCAGCGCCTCCAGCGTGCAGACTTCCTGCATGCCGGCGAGCAGGCCGGTCTCGCCGAAGAAATCGCCGGGCGCCAGCCGTCCGCGCTCCTCGCCCGCATGCCGGGCGGCGATGATGCCGGCGCGCACCATCATCAGCGAGGGCAGCATTTCGCCCTCGCGCACGATGATATCGCCCTTGCGGAACTGCCGGGCAGCGGTGGTTTCGGCGAGCTTTGCCTTTTCCTCCGCCGTCAGCGTCGCAAAGACCGGAATGGCGTCGATCAGCGCAAGCGGCGTCACGCTCGGCGGCTGGGCGTTCTCCTCGGTCGGCAGATCGGCGGCAAGGATGCTGGCCGAGGGCGGGACGGCGAGCAGCAGGCCCGCGGATTTGCAGTGGCGGTAGACGAGATCGAGCACCTCGTTTCGCGCCGGCACGCGCTGGCTCGGGCTTGTCACCCGAAACTGCAGCTCGACTTCGAGCGCGGTGGCGTCCAGCGCCTTCAGGGCGACCGCCGGCGGCGGGTCGCGCACGATCGAATTGCAGCTCGTCAGCGCCGTCAGCATGACCTGGCGGATCGATGCCGGCATGCGCGTCGGCGCAATGCGGATGGTGAGGATCAGCAGATGGGTCTCATCCGGCCTGCTGACATTGGTCAGGCCGAGCTTGGCGAGAAAGCTGTTCGGCAGCACGACGATATTGTTGCCGGGGGTCAGGATGTGCGTCGCGCGCCAGTTGCTCTCGACGACGCGCCCTTCCGTGCCGTCGCTCAAAAGGATCCAGTCGCCGATGACATAGGGCCGGCCGAGCGTCAGCGCGATGCCCGAGAAGACGTCGGCGAGCGTGTTCTGCAGCGCGAGACCGAGAATGATGGCGACGACGCCCGATGTGGCGACGAGGGTTCCGATCGGCACGCCGAAGACGAAGGCGAGGATCGAGAGCATCATGCCGATATAGACGATGCCGATGACGAGATCCTGAAGCAGGCGGGCCTCGCGCGGGCTGCCCTCCAGCACCAGATAGAGCCTGATGAAGCCGATGACGGCCCATGCCAGGTGAACCCACCAGAGCGATTTGGCGAGGATGACGAGCAGGGCCTGCGGGTCCTGCGTCTCATATCCCTGGAAGCGATGGGGTTCGATGCCGCTGCCGACGAGGATCAGCGTCATCACGGCAAAGAAGAGGATCTGCACCACCAGCCGCGTCGTCGGCCGCTGGCTGGAGAGGAAGTACCAGACGACGATGCCGGCGAAGCCGACCGTTATGAGAGATATCAGCGGCTTGCCGAAGAGCGCGTCGTAGATCATCTCACTCTTTCTCCGGGAGGGGCGGGCGGTACATGATTGAACATGTCGGCCAACCGCGCAAGCTGGGGCCTCGCGCGGATGGCCTTCGGCGGATCGTCAGTTCTGCAGCGGGAACGTCAGCTCTTTCTGGTCGGTGTCGACGACGAAGACGGCGAGCAGGCGGGCGGGCTCAGTTTCGCTGCCATTGGCGCTGACGCCGTGGCGGTCGCCCGGCATTTCCGAGAAGCTCTCGCCGGCCTGATAGGTCTTGACCGGGCCGTCATTGACCTGGCTGCGGATCGATCCTTCCAGCACGGTCGCGTAGATGAAGGCCGAGTCCGGATGGGTGTGACCTTCCGAAAAGCCGCCGGGGCCGTATTCGACCAGCACGCCCTTGATGCTCTTGCCGGGCACGTTCGGCAGTTCGTGCTCATAGACGAGCGTCACCTTGGCGGACTTGCTGCTGTCATGGGCAGAAGCGCCGGTGGCCGCCAGAAAGGCGAGGGCGGCGGCGAGGAATGAGGACTTGATCATGGGAATCTCCTTGTTGGCAGGGGAGGAGGCCGGTCACTTCGGCCGGGCGGATGTGGCGAACCACTGTTCGAAGGTGATCGAGCCGAGGCGCGGATCGTCGTCGGACACGAGCGATTGGTCGTTCAGCCTGGCGCCGAAATATTTCGCCTCGGCGTCGGCCTCGACGGTCCTCGGATCCTTCATCGCCTTGAGATAGCGGGCGACGAGCTCGCTGAGACGGACGCGTTCCGGGCCGGATATTTCGATCGTCTTGTTGGCCGGGGCGGAGAGCGCCACGTCGGCCATGGCGTCGGCGACATCGTCGGAAGCGATCGGCTGCACATAGGCGGGCGACAGGCGAACCGTCTGGCCGACCGTGCCGGACTGGGCGATGCCGCTCAGGAATTCCAGGAACTGCGTCGAATGCACGATCGTATAGGGAATGCTCGATGCCCTGATCAGCTGTTCCTGCGCGAGCTTGCCGCGGAAATAGCCGCTTTCCTGCAGCCGTTCGGTGCCGACGACGGAAAGCGCGATATGGTGCTTCACGCCGGCGGCCTTTTCGGCGGCGAGAAGATTGCGTCCCGACGTCTCGAAGAATTCGAGCACGGCCTTGTCCTCGAAGGACGGCGAATTGGCGAGGTCGAGCACGACGTCGGCGCCTGTCAGCGCTTCTGCCAGACCTTCCCCGGTGAGCGTGTTGACGCCTGAGTTCGGTGAGGCGGCGATCACCTCATGCCCGCGCTTGCGCAGGCGTTCGACAGTCTTGGAACCGATGAGGCCGGTTCCGCCGATGACGACGATTTTCATAACGGATCTCCTTTCGTCGCCGGGATGCCGACGGCGTCAAAGTTGAATCTTTTCAATGAATTTCGGAGTTTAGTTCAGGCCAGCCTTATCGAGGCCATAGGCCTTATCGGCCGTGCCGGGCACCGTCTTGAAGCCGACATTGACGCGGTTCCAGGCATTGATCGCCATGACGACGAAGGTCAGGTCGGAGATTTCCTTTTCGGAAAGCTGGCCGCGCACGCGCTCATAGATTTCGTCGGGGATGCCGCCTTCGGGAAGCTTGGTTAGCGCTTCGGTCCAGGCAAGCGCTGCACGCTCGCGGGGGATGAACAGGTTCGATTCCCGCCAGATGGCCACGTGGTAGAGCCTGAGTTCGCTCTCGCCGTGGATCTTTGCCTGCTTCACATGCATGTCGAGGCAAAAGCCGCATCCGTTGATCTGCGAGGCGCGGATCTCGACGAGTGCCTGCAGCTTCTCGTCGATGACGCTGCTCTTCAGCGCCATGCTGAATTCCATGAATTTCTTGAAAAGCTCGGGGGACTGCTGGGCGTAGTTCAATCGCTGAGTCATGTGTTTCTCCTTCAATTAAGGATATCATGTATCCTTATGGATAAAAGATATCCGTAATTGCTGGACTGTAAAGCCATTCTCGCTTAGTCTGCCCGCATAAGGCCTATGCGCAAAAGTATGAGGGGGCGGGGATGGATATCGTTTCGGCATTGCGGACCTTCCAGCGCGTCGTGGAGACGGGGTCCTTCTCGGCGGCGGCGCACGATCTCGACGTGACGCAGCCGGCGGTCTCGCGACAGGTCGCAGCACTTGAAGGCCATTTCAACACGCGCCTTCTGCACCGCACGACGAGCGGCCTGTCGCTGACGGCGGAGGGGGAGCGGATGCTGCCGATGGCGCTCCGGATTCTCGAGGCGGTGGAGGAGCTTGGCGATGCGGCCGGTTCTGAGGGCGCGATGGCTTCAGGGAAGGTCAGGCTCAGCGTTCCAGCGCCGCTCGGCCTCTATCTCAGCGAGCGGCTCGGCGATTTTCTCGCCGCCCATCCGAAACTCTCGGTCGAGCTGCTCTTCAGGGAGCAAAGCTCTGACATGATCGAGGAGCGGCTGGATCTCGAAGTGCGCCTCGGCCCGGTCGCCGACAGCAGCCTCGTCTGCCGGCGGATCGGCTGGACGACCGCCTTCCTCGTCGCGTCTCCCGCCTATCTCGCGCGGAAATCCGCTCCGCGCGCACCTCGGGATATCAAGGACCATGAATGCCTGTGCTACAACAGGGCGGGCGAGGCCAATAGCTGGTCCTTCTCGAATGGCTCGGAAGACATATCGGTCCGGATTTCGCCGCGGCTGACGGCCTGCAATGCGGTGGCCATTCACCGGGCGGCCCTTGCCGGAGCGGGTCTCGCGGTGCTCTCGCACATCATTGCCAGGCCTGATATCGCCGCCGGCAGGCTGATCCCCGTGATGGAGAACTACCAGCCAAGCCGGCTGCCGGTCACCGTCGTCTATCCCTCGCGGCGCAACATGCCGCTGCGCGTCAAGACGGTTCTGGATTTTCTCATCGGCGCCATGGCGCAGGACCCGTCCATGTGCGCGAGCGGCGCGGACCGGCCGTGGGAGGGATGATCGCCCGGCCCAAGCGATTTGCCGTTTTCCGCCTTGCCTAAATCAGGCGAATCCTGCCAAGTCGCCGATCATGCAATTTGCGCCGCAACAAGACGAAGCCCTGAAGGCTGTTTCGAAATGGCTGAACGAAGGGCGCTCGCCGCTCTTTCGCCTGTTCGGCTATGCCGGAACGGGCAAGACGACGCTTGCCCGGCATTTCGCCGAGAATGTCGATGGCGACGTGCTGTTTGCCGCCTTCACCGGCAAGGCCGCGCAGGTGCTGCGCTCGCGCGGCGCTTCCAATGCCAAGACCATCCACTCGCTGATCTACCGCCCGCGCGGCGAAGAAGCGGTGGAGGACGAGGAGACCGGCAAGACCTCGATCGCGCCGATGTTTTCGATCAACCGACAAAGCCCGGTCGCGAAAGCGGCGCTGATCATCGTCGACGAATGCTCGATGGTGGACGAGGCGCTCGGCAAGGACCTGATGAGCTTCGGCACGCCGATCCTGGTGCTCGGCGATCCCGGCCAGCTGCCGCCGGTTTCGGGCGGCGGCTATTTCACCAATCAGGAGCCGGATTACCTGCTGACCGATATCCACCGGCAGGCGCGCGACAACCCGATCATCAAGCTCGCCATGCAGGTGCGCGAAGGCAATGAGATCATGTATGGCGACTACGGCACTGCCAAGGTGATCTCGAAGAACGAGGTGACGCAGCAGCTGGTGCTCGATGCCGACCAGGTGCTCGTCGGCACCAACCGGACGCGGCGGCGCTATAATCAGCGCCTGCGCGAATTGAAGGGTTTCAGCGCCGATTATCCCCAGACCGGCGACAAGCTCGTCTGCCTCCGGAACGATCCGGCCAAGGGTTTGCTCAACGGCTCGCTCTGGCAGGTGATGACTTCGTCGAAGGAAACGACGAAACCCGGCATCAATCTGCTCGTCCGTCCCGAGGACGACGACATGGATCGAGGTGCGGCCAAGATCAAGCTGCTCAAACAGGCCTTCGAGGATGTCGAGGGCGAGATCCCGTGGAACACCCGCAAGCGCTACGACGAGTTCGACTACGGTTATGCCCTGACCGTCCACAAGGCGCAGGGCTCGCAATGGAACGACGTCGTGCTCTTCGACGAGAGCTGGGCCTTTCGCGACACGCGGGAGCGCTGGCTCTATACGGCGATCACGCGCGCGGCGGAGACCCTGACGATCGTGCGCTGATGGTGATCGTGCCGCGATCCCGGTCGAACGGCTCGGTTGTCCGCCTAGGAAAGGCCCGCCTTTATCCGGCTGCCACTAGCTAACCCCTCCCCAACCCCTCCCCACAAGGGGGAGGGACTAACGCGGTGCGCCGGCTGCGCCAAGCATCAAGCCTTCTGCGGATGAAACCGTGAATGGAAGGCAACGGGCGTGGCAGGTTAGCCCCTCCCCCTTGTGGGGAGGGGTTGGGGACGGGGCTTGTCATGCTCAGACGGGGAAGGGGACGGTGGCGGCCGTCGGGGCGTGTCGGATTACGCCTGGACGATGCCGAGCAGGACTGCCTTGGCGATCGCCTGGAAGCGGTTGTTGGCGCGAAATTTCAGGATGATTCCGGCTTCGAGATCCCTGGTCTCGTCATGCTTCAGGTCGAGCGCCCGGGCGATGCGCTGGGTGGAGTAGCCTTCGGCCATCAGTTCCAGGCAGCGCTTTTCCTGCGGGGTCAGGCTGGAATTGTCCTGGTTGTCGTTGAGCGGCTGCGTCCCGATGCCCTCGTCGAAATCCAGGAGGTCGCCGACCTGCTGGAGCTGGCGGTGGAGCGTCGACATTTCGGCCGTCAGCTCGCGTTTGCGCACCTGCAGGGCCTCGCGGAACATCGCTTCGGCCGATTCCTGCGAATCGGCGGCGCGAAGCTCGTGCATCAATTCCTGGATGACGGCGATCGGCATGCCCGTCTCGCGGCAGACGGTGATGACGGCCATGCGCATCACGTCGTCTTCGCCATAGACCCGCATCAGGCCGATGCGATTTGCCGAAATCAATCCCTTTTCTTCGTAGAAATGCAGTGTCCTGTGCGTGACCCCGAATGCGTTTGCCATATCGGCAATCGGCACGGGGCCATCAGGCAAATCCGGCGGCAGCGCGGCCGAAGGCAGAAACCGGTATTTGGACCGGGCCTCCGAAGCGATACCGGCGGTAGCAAACAGGCGTTTGGAACCGTCTGGCATGAACCCTCCTAGGGCATCGTGTTGCACCTCATGCGGTCTTGCCAGTTGCTTCCCGGTCGCGGCGAGTGGGGTTTCCTCTAGGCGTTCTTCTATGGGAAAAGAAGCAGTACGCGGCCTACGTTTACGCGATACAATGTCCACGTTATGCGTGAACGATCTTTTTTATAAGTGCTAAAAATAATCTCTTTTAAATGGGATAGCAACGTGACGGCGTGTTCTGCGCGATCCGCGCAGCATGCTGGGGAAAAACACGGGTTTTGCCGCCGCAGCGGCCGACCTTCTTGGAAGGCGACGGAAACTACTATTTACGGTACGCACTCGGTACTGCAAATGCGGATCCATCAGCGATCGGCATTGCATTCATCTGCGATTCTCGTTGGCCATTGCGAGACACTTGGCTTAAAAGCGGGGCCTCCCGTTTCCGAGACCGATGGATAATCCGCCATGCCAGCCAAGCTCTCCGTCAACCTCAATGCCATCGCCATGCTGCGCAACCGGCGCGATCTGCCCTGGCCGAGCGTCGAAGCGCTCGGGCGCATCGCGCTTGCCGCTGGCGCCAGCGGCCTGACGGTGCATCCGCGTCCCGACCAGCGCCATATAAGGTTTTCCGACCTGCCCGTCATCCGCAACCTGATCGACGACGAATTTCCGCAGGCGGAGTTCAACATCGAGGGCTATCCCACCGAGGAATTCCTCGAACTCTGCGCCGGCGCCGCACCCGAGCAGGTGACGCTGGTGCCCGACGATCCCGCGCAGGCAACCTCCGATCACGGCTGGGATTTCCGCAAGCATCAGGCATTCCTGACCGATGTCGTGGCGCGGCTGAAGAAGATGGGATGCCGGGTCTCGCTGTTTGCCGATGGCGACGGCGATGCCGAAGCGGTGAAGCTGGCGAAGGCGACCGGCGCCGACCGGATCGAGCTCTATACCGGCCCTTATGGCGGCTGCTATGACGCGCCGGAGCGGGCAGCGCCGATCCTCGAAGCGCTCGGGCAGACGGCGGATGCGGCGCTCGCCATCGGCCTTGCCGTCAATGCCGGGCATGATCTGACGGTGGCCAACCTGCCGGATCTGGTGAAGCGGATTCCGGCGCTGGCCGAAGTCTCGATCGGCCATGGGCTGACGGCCGATGCGCTGGAGTACGGGATGGCCGAGACGGTGCGGCGGTTCTGCCGGGCTTGCGGGCAGGTGGTTTGATAGGACGCTGTTTCCCTCTACACTTTGGTGGGGGAAGAGGCCCGGCATTTCTGGCCGTGAGGGATATAACGCGTTTTGAGTCTCCTGCGCCCAAGGACTTGGGCGCGCTGGATTCCTGTGACGAGCACAGGAATGAGGGTGGAGAAGTCGTGCTTCCCATCAACCGCTGCCTCAATGGACACGGCAAATTCGGGCAAGGCGCTCAATTTACCCTCCTCATTCCTGTGCTTGTCACAGGAATCCAGCCACGGCGCGTCTGCGCCGTGAGTGACTCACCGCACGTGATGAGATTTTCAGCGTCCAAATCAGAGCGCGCTCATCCCGGCGGCAACGCAGGGATGAGCGGAAAGCTCAATGGCCTCCGGCGTTGCCAGCCGTCGTCAGCGCCGCCTTGTGCGCCACGAAGAAATCCTTCAGCGGCTGCGGCTGTCTGCCGGTCAGCTTGGTGAAATCGCCGGTGACGATGTCGAAGTTGCCGGCGCGGATGTTGGCGTCGGCGGAGACCAGCATGTCGGCGACGAAGCCGGGGAGGCCGGCGCCGCGCATGCCCTGGCCGAGCTGTTCGTCATTGACGTCGATCACTTCGAGCGGCTTGCCTGATGCTTCGGCGACGATGGCGGCGATCTCGCGGTTGTTGAGCGACACTGCGCCGGTCAGCGTGTAGGTGGCGCTTTCGGAGGTGCCGGAGGCAAGGGCTGCGGCAATCGCCAGCGCGCAGTCGTCACGCGAAATGGTTGCGACCTTGCCGTTGCCGGTGGCGCTGTACCATTTGCCGCCCTGCAGGTTATGCGGCATGCTGTGCAGGTAATTGTCGTGATACCAGGCGTCGCGGATGATCGTGTAGGCAATGCCGCTTGCCTTGATGGCGTTTTCGGTGCCGAGATGGTCGGGCGCGAAGGTGACGAGCGAGTTGTCCGGCGCCGGCATCGAGGTATAGGCGATGTGCTTGACGCCTGCCTTGGCGGCAGCGGCGACGGCGGCCTTGTGCTGGGCGAGGCGCTTGCCGGGGGTGTCGAGCGCATCGGTGCTGATGATCAGCAGCCGGTCGATGCCGGCGAAGGCCTGTTCCAGGCCGGCGGCATCATCGAAATCGGCCTTGCGGGTGACGACACCCTTGCTGGCGAGCCCGGCGAGCTTCTCCGGGCTGCGAGTCGCCGCGACGATCTTGCCGGGGGCGACATGATAGGTCTCGATGAGGTGATGGATGACGCGCTGGCCGAGCTGCCCGGCGGCGCCGGTGACCAGGATGGTTTCGCTCATAGGTCGTTTCCTTTTGCGTTTAGCTGGTCTCGAAAAGAGACTAACGCTAGATTGGGAATTGACCTCGCGGTGTAAAGAAGGCAGTTTTTCGGCTGTAAGTTACCAGAAGGGAACCAGCAGATGAGCGGCGCAGTCCTCAGTCTGAAGAACAGGATGCCGGGCGCGCGGCGCGAGATCGATCTTGCCGGCCTCGATTTTTCCAATTGCCCGGTCCGGGACATGATGCAGCAGATCGGCGGAAAATGGTCGACGCTGCTGCTGGAAGTGCTGGCCGCCGAGCCCCGCCGCTTCGGCGAACTCAGGCGGATGCTTCCCGATATTTCGCAGCGCATGCTGACGCAGACGCTGCGCGACCTGCAGCGGGACGGCTATATCGGCCGCGAGGTCTTCCCGACGAAGCCGCCGAGCGTCGAATATTCGATGACCGATTTGGGCCACTCGCTCTACCAGCCGCTGTCGCAGCTGTTGAATTGGGCGGAAGCGAACCACGATGCCGTGCGCGCTGCCCGCTCGCGTTTCGATTCAGCCGAAGGCTAGAGCGTGATGCCGAAAAGTGTGAGCGGTTTTCGGACGACATCATGCTCTAACTCTTTAATTTAGAACAGGATTCAGATTTTAGGCCAACCGGGCCTAAAATCATCCTGTTCTAGAGCCTCTGTCACTTCGCGCGCGTAAACAGCGCGCGAAACAGTTCCTCCGACCGCTGCAATCCTTCGTCGCTCAGAACGACCGACTTGGCCTTGCCTGCGGGATTGGCGATTAGACCCTTCTTGTACAGACGATCCATGACGTCCCAGTCGAAGCCTTTCCAGGCGCGATCGCCGTCATGCAGTGTCAGCCAGAGCAAAGCGAGAACGGCATCGTCGATCTTTTCTTCATCCATTTCCATGCCGGAAGCATCCCTCCAAGAACGAGAAAACCCTGTCGTGTTCTCACTTTAGCTCACGAATGATCGTGAGATCGACTCCGATTTCCGGGATTATGCGTCGGGTCGGCTCACCTGCCGCGCCCTTCCGTCAAAAATAGCAGGAAGGCGAGCGCCGGAAAGGCGAAGCCGATCCAGGCGGTCATCGTCCAGCCGCCCGTCGCATAGGCCCAGCCGCCGAGCGCCGAACCGAGCGCGCCGCCGGCAAAGAAGGTCGCCATGAAGAGGCCGTTCAGCCGGCTGCGATGTTCCGGGTTCAGGCCATAGATGGCGCGCTGGCCGCAGACGAGATTGGTCGTCACGCCGAAATCGAGCGCGATCGCCGCCACTGTCAGCAGGACCAGGGCGGTAAGCGAGCCATCGCTCGCGAAATGGCTGATCAGGAAGGAGGCCATGCCGAGCAGCATGGCGATCGTCGAGGCGATCTTCGTCATGCCGCGATCGGCAAGCCGGCCGGCGATCGGCGAGGCGATAGCGCCGGCCGCACCCGCAAGCGCGAAGAGGGCGATGCCGTTTTGCGTCAGGCCGAAGGCCGGGCTGGCAAGCAGCAGCGGCGTCGTCGTCCAGAACAGGCTGAAGGCGCCGAACATGCCGGCCTGATAGAGGGCGCGGCGCTGCAGCACGCGCGAGGTCAGCGCCAGATGCGCCATCGAGGCAAGCAGTTCGCCGTAGCCGAGCTTGGTCTTCGGCACGCGGACCGGCAGGTTGGCGCGCAGGACGATGGCGAGCACGAGCATCAGTGCGGCGGTGACGTAATAGACCATGTGCCAGGAAGAGGCCTCGGCGACGAAGCTCGCGAAGGGGCGGGCGAGCATGATGCCGCAGAGCAGGCCGCTCATGACGTTGCCGACGACCTGGCCGCGTGTGGCATCCGGCGCCATGTTGGCGGCGAAGGGCACGAGCACCTGGACGGCGACCGAGGCAAGGCCGATCGACAGCGAGGCGGTGAGGAACATGGCGGGCGTCGAAGAGAGCGCGGCGCCGATCAGGGCGAGAGCCGAGACGGCAATCAGCAGCAGCACCAGGCGGCGGTTTTCGGTGAGGTCGCCGAGCGGCACGATCAGCAGCAGGCCGAGGCCGTAGCCGATCTGCGTCAGCGTGACGATCAGGCCGGTGGCGGCCGGCGTGAAGCCGAGATCGGCGCTGATCGGGCCGGCGAGCGGCTGGCCGTAATAAAGATTGGCGGCCACCAGCCCGCAGGCGGCGGCGAAAAGGAAGGTGAGCCAGGGGGATAGCGCTCGTGGAATGGTATTATCCGGGGTGGTGGCTGAAATGCTCATCAGAAACTCCGGTATGATTGAAAGGATTAGTCGCAAATCGTCTTACCGCCGCCACCCGTTTCCTGCCGCGGCGCTGGGGGCTAACTCCCGGGAGCGCCGGTCATCACCGGGGGAGTGTCATGTCACCAGTTTCATCGCGGCTTCGGCGGCGGCCGCCATTTCTTCGCCGCTGCGGCCCGTCTTGCCGATGACGCGCATGCCCTTGGTGAGGCAGAGAAGCGCCAAAGAGGTTGCGGAGACATCGACATCCGAAGAAATCGAGCCGTCGGCTTGGCCAAGGCGGATCAGGGCGGCCAAAAGCGTCTCGTCGGTCATGAAGGCGGTGGCGACGCGTTCGGCCGCCTCTTCGTCGAAGAGAGCGAGGTCGCCGGCGCTGCCGACGACGAGGCAGCCCTGCCTGCCGATTTCGCCATGGGACGAGCCGGCAAAGAAGGTGATCAGCGCATGGAGCTTGTCGCGGCCGGTCTCGACGCTTGCGAGTTCGGCGTCGAGCAGGCCGCGGCGCACGGCACGGTAACGATCGAAGGCGGCAAGGAAGACGCCGCGCTTGTCCTTGAACGCCTTGTAGATGCTCCCGGAGGCAAGGCCCATCGCCTCGGTCAGATCGCTGATCGAGGCGGCGTGGTAGCCGCGCTCGGAAAAGACCTGCAGGGCCGCATCCAATGCGGCGTCCATATCGAACGCGCGCGGGCGGCCGCGGCTGCGGGTTGTTTCATCCAATTTGAGGCTGGCGTCGGTCATGACGCCTAATTAGGAAATGATCGTTTCCAAATCAAGCGAAACTTTTGAGACGCAGCAAATTCAGAGGTTGAGCACCCAGGTCTGGCCGTTCGCCTCGGGGCCGAACATCCTATGTCTCTCCTCGGAGACAAGGCGGAATCCGGATTTGATGTAGATGGCGCGGGCGGTCTCCAGCATGTCGTTGGTCCAGAGCGAAAGCTCGCGATAACCCTTCTGCCGGCAAAAGCGGATGCATTCGTCGACCAGCAGCTTGCCGAGCCCGAGGCCGCGGGCCGCCTTGTCGACATAGAGCAGCCGCAGCTTGGCGATGCCGTCGCCGCCATTGGCGACGAGTACCGAGCCGACATTGACGCCGCCGCGCTCGGCGATCCAGCAATATTCCATGGCGGGATCGAAATTGGCGAGGAATTTGCCGGCGACCTCGGCGACTAGCGCCTCGAAGCGCAGGTCCCAGCCATACTCCTCGGCATAGAAGCGCCCCTGGCTCTGGACGATCCAGCCGATATCGCCGGCGCGGTGAGGGCGGATGATGGCGGGGGCGGGCTTGGCGGCCGGGTCGAGCAGGGCGCGGATCGTGTCCATGGCCGAGACGACGGCCTGCGGCTCGCCGGTGGCGAGAGTGTCGAAACGGGCGGCGATCTGGGCATTGGCGCGCCGGCCGAGTTCCTCGAATTCTCCACGTCCCCGCTCGGTGACAGCGATAATCTGGCTGCGCAGATCGGCCGGATCGGGGTTCGTTTCGATCAGTCCTTCGGCGCGGAAACGCTTGAGGATGCGGCTGAGATAGGCCGGGTCGAGATGCAGGTCGCGGACAAGCGCTGCGGCGCTGATGCCCTCATGCGAGCCGATCTCGAAAAGGATGCGGGCATCCGTCAGCGTATAGGGCGAGTCGAGATAGGCCTTGTTCAGCAGGCCGAGGAAATTCGTGTAGAAGCGGTTGAAATCGCGGGCGGTTTCGATGAGGGCGGTGTCGGACATGGTGATCTCCGGATGGAGATTTCACCAGCTGCTGACAAGGCTCGCCCCTCGCTCGGCGTCATCCTCGGCCTTGTGCCGAGGATCTGCTGCCCTATCGAACGGAGGCAGATGCTCGGGACAAGCCCGAGCATGACGGAAGAGAGGTTGGCGAGTGTCCGAACAAGCTGACGAAAATCTCCTGACGGAAATGTTTGTCATGCATTTACTTGACTGAGTCAATTAAATTGTGGCTGCCGTTACGCCGCCTCTTCTGCGTCTTCTTCCTCCGCGCCAAGCGCGAAATCGACGGCCGCCCGGGCATGGATCGTCGTGGTGTCGAAGCCCGGCAGCGGCAGGCGGTCGGGGTCGAGGATCAGGCAGATCTCGGTGCAGCCGAGGATGATGCTGTCGGCGCCGCTTGCCGCGGCGCGATCGATGATATCGATCAGCTTTTCGCGCGAGCTGTCGTGCACCCTGCCGGCGCAGAGTTCGTTGAAGATGATGTCGTGCACGCTGGTGCGATCGGCGGCTTCGGGCACCATGACGTCGAGGCCGAGGCTCTTCATGCGGTCGGTATAGAAACCGTGCTCCATGGTGTAGCGCGTGGCGAGCAGCAGCGGCCGCTTGCGGCCGGCCGCATGCAGCGATTTCGCCGTTTCGTCGATGATGTGGATCAGCGGCACGGACACCCTGGCGGCGACCTCGTCGGCGATCAGATGCATGGTGTTGGTGCAGATCAGGACGCAGCCGGCACCGCCAGCCTGCAGGCGCTCCGCCACATCGCCGAGGCGGCGGGCGGCTCCGGCCCAGTCTCCGGCCTTCTGCAGCGCGACGATCTCCTCGAAATTGACCGAGTGCAGGATGAGCTCGGCCGAAGCGAGGCCGCCTCGGCGGGCGCGCACCATCTCGTTGGCCAGGCGGTAATAGACCGCAGAACTTTCGAAACTCATGCCGCCGATCAGGCCGATCGTTTCCATCTCTTCATGCTCCCATGCTGCGAGTTTCGAAAATGATGCCGCAAGGGTCGCGCGGCGTGTTTGCGTTGTTTGTCCTTTGTGAGGTAAGCGTGCTATTATTTTGCATGTTTTGGCTAAACAGTGCAAATTTAGGGCGCAAGGTTCATTTCGCACAATGCTTGACGATCGCGACAGACGCATTCTCGACATGCTGCAAAGAGATGCCGGCATATCCGTAACGGACCTTGCCGAACGAGTGGCGCTTTCGGTCTCGGCCTGTTCCCGGCGCATCCAGCGGCTGGAGGAGAGCGGGCATATCCTGCGGCGCATCATCGTGCTCGACCGCGAAAAGATGGGCGTGCCGACGACGGTCTTCGCGCTTGTCAAGACGGCGCACCATTCCGACGAGTGGACGGAAACCTTCCGCCGGATCATCAGCGACATCCCTGAAATTGTCGAGGCGCACCGGCTGACCGGCAATCACGATTACATCCTGAAGATCGTGCTGCCGCGCGTCGAGCATTACGATGTCATCTATAAGCAGATCGTGCGCAAGCTGGAACTCTTCGACGTCTCCGCGTCGATCTCGATGGAAGAATTGAAACACGGATTGGGCATACCCGTGGGCTATGTGCGCTGAGCCATCGCCTGGGGAAGAGCCGTCAATCTTCCGCGCCATCGACAGCAAATAATTTGTCCGGATACGGAACAATTTTCGACAAATTGCGTTCCCCTATGGTTCAAGAGGGGGAAGATGTGTCCTCCTCCTGAGGAGTAGAGGAGGACAGTCATGAGAAAGCTAACCGTTGCCGCGTTATGCTTGATCATGGGGATTCCCGGCGTCACCCCGGCCCAGGCGTTTCCGGCTATCAATCCACCCAGGATCGAAGCTCAGCAGCAGATAGAGCATGTGCAATGGCGTGGCCGAGGCGGCTACTACCGCGGCGGATATCACGGGGGGCATCACCATAATGGATCGGGCTGGGGCTGGGCCTTGGGTGGTCTGGCCGTCGGCACGATCATCGGCGGCGCATTGGCGCAGCCCTATTACGGCTCGTATTACGGTTCGCCCTACGGCTATTATGGCTCGCCTTACCGCTATTACGGCTCGCCCTACCGCTATGGTCCGCCATACCGGTATTACGGCCGCTATTATGGCCGGCCCTACCGCACCTATGCGGCGCCTGCCTATTATGGAAGGGGAGGCCATGAGGCCTGGTGCTACTCGCGCTATCGTTCGTACAGGGCTTATGACAATACCTTCCAGCCCTATAACGGACCGCGCCGCCAGTGCATCGGTCCCTATTGATCGGCAGTTCCGCATCCGCGCTGTGAACTGGTTCCAGGCTGACTGAAGCGCGCCGCATCATGCGACGCGCTCTAAGCTATTTGTTTTGACGCCTGGCGGTATCCCGTAACTGCGGCACGCTTCCCGATGATATGCATGAACGTCTTGCGACCGCCGAAGCTCGGCCCGGACGGGCGAAACTGTGCCTGATGTCCGCCCCGCAGACTTCGCTTGACTGCCGGAGGCGCAGGGCAGACATGCCGAAACGGTGCTTGCAACCTTCTCCGCGAAGGCCAAATTGACGTTCAGCAAAATGGCGCAAAAGGGTAGGTCATGAGCGATCATCATGTCGTCGTTGTCGGCGGCGGTTTCGGCGGGCTGCAGCTCGTCAACGGGTTGAAGGGCGCGGGCGTGAGGATCACGCTCGTCGACCGGCGCAACCATCATCTTTTCCAGCCGCTGCTCTATCAGGTGGCGACGACCATTCTCTCCACCTCGGAGATCGCCTGGCCGATCCGCCGCCTCTATGCCGACCGCCACGACGTGACGGTGCTGCTTGGCGAGGTCACCGATGTCGACAGCGGCGTAAAGACCGTGTCGCTGCGTAACGGCTTGACTCTGCGTTACGATACGCTGGTGCTGGCGACTGGGGCGACGCATGCCTATTTCGGCCATGACGAATGGGAGCCGGTGGCGCCCGGCCTGAAGACGCTGGAGGATGCGACGACCATCCGCCGGCGCGTGCTGCTCGCCTTCGAAAAGGCCGAGATGGAAGCCGATCCCGCCGTGCGGGATGCGCTTTTGACCTTCACCATCGTCGGCGCCGGCCCGACCGGCGTCGAGCTCGCCGGCATCATCGCCGAGCTTGCGCATTTCACCCTGCCGAAGGAATTCCGTAACATCGATACGCGCAAGACCCGCGTCGTGCTGGTTGAGGCCGGCCCGCGGGTGCTGCCGGCCTTCGCCGAGGAGCTTTCGGCATATGCTCAAAAGGCGCTGGAGAAGCTTGGGGTGGAGGTTCATCTCGGCAAGCCGGTGACCGAGTGCAGCGCCGACGGTGTGCGGATCGGCGAGACATTTATCGCCAGCCGGACGATCGTCTGGGCGGCCGGTGTCACCGCCTCGCCGGCAGCCCGCTGGCTTGACGTGCCGGCCGACCGGGCAGGGCGCGTTATCGTCGAAAAGGACCTGAGCGCACCCGGCCTGCCCGATGTCTTCGTCGTCGGCGACACGGCCTCGGTTATGCGCGATGACGGCAAGCCGGTGCCGGGCATCGCGCCGGCGGCCAAGCAGCAGGGCGGCTACGTCGCCAAGGTCATCCGCGCCCGCCTGTCCGGCAAACCGCCGCCTGCACCTTTCAAATATTGGCACCAAGGCAGCCTGGCCACGATCGGCAAAAGCGCGGCGATCATCGATTTCGGCCGGGTCAAGCTGAAAGGCTGGATCGCCTGGTGGATCTGGGGCATCGCCCACATCTACTTCCTGATCGGCACCCGCTCCCGCTTCTCCGTCGCCTGGAGCTGGCTCTGGATCTATCTGAGCGGCCAGCACAGCGCACGGCTGATCACGCAGCGGGAGACGATGCGGGAGGAGGGGTAGGCTCAAGTTGGAGAACGGCGGGAGAGGGTACGCCATGTGGCACCCCCCTCTGTCCTGCCGGACATCTCCCCCACAAGGGGGGAGATTGGCTGGGCGCGACGTCTTCCCCCACCAACGAGAGTCACAGCCGGACGAAACGGTAGATAGGCGCAGAGTTAGGCCACTTGCCGATCTCCCCCCTTGTGGGGGAGATGTCCGGCAGGACAGCGGGGGTGCAACACGGCGCACCCTCTCCTCCGTCGTTCCTGTGCTTGTCACAGGAATCCAGCCCCGGCGCGTCCGCGCCGTGAATGACTTTCATGAACGAAGGATCTTTCGCGCCCAAGGCCTTGGGCTTGCTGGATCCCTGTGACAAGCACAGGGATGAGGGCGGGTGGGGTGGACGTCCGCGCGCTAGGTTTACCGCCGAAATGAGACTTGGTTTTTGCGATACGCGGGTAAGCCAAGGCCCAACCTTGACACATCTCCCCACCCGCCCTTAGCATTCCGCCGCGTCTCCCCATCACCGGGATGCCGCATCCAGCCGTAACAACGGACAGAGGTTCCAATGCGCCGAGTCACTTCTCACGAAAATCACATCCGAATTTCTGAGAAGTTGGTGGTTCATGCGCACTATGAATCTGGGCATCCTCGCCCATGTGGATGCAGGCAAGACTAGCCTTACCGAAAGACTGCTTTTTAACGCCGGCGTCATCGACAAGCCCGGCAGCGTCGACAGCGGCGATACGCAAACGGATACGCTCGAACTCGAACGGCAGCGCGGCATCACGATCCGGGCCGCGGTGGTGTCGTTTGCGATCGGCGGCAGGATCGTCAATCTGATCGATACGCCCGGCCATCCGGATTTCATCGCCGAGGTGGAGCGGGTGCTCGGGTTGCTGGATGCGGCGGTCGTCGTGGTTTCGGCGGTCGAGGGCGTGCAGGCGCAGACGCGCGTGCTGGTGCGGGCGCTGCGGCGGCTCGGCGTTCCCTTCGTCTTCTTCGTCAACAAGGTCGATCGCCTCGGCGCCCGCTACGGGGAGGTGATGCAGGCGCTGACCGCGCAGCTGGCGGTGCGCCCCATCGCCATGTCTTCGGTCATCGATGCCGGCGGCAAGCTTGCACGGGTGGAAGCGCTGGACCCGAGAAGCGAGCCGCTTTTTTCGGCGCTCTGCGAGGCGCTCGGGGAAAACGACGAGGCGCTGCTCGACGACTACGTGCTCGCCCCCGAGCGCCTGACGCGGGAAAGGCTTGGCAGCGCCCTGGCCGATCAGATGGCGCGCGGTCTGGTGCATCCGGTCTTCGCCGGCGCGGCGATGACCGGCGCCGGCGTGCCGGCGCTCGCCTCGGCCATCGCGGCGATCCTGCCCGAGCAGCACCCGAACCCGGATGGGCCGGTCGCGGGCAAGATCTTCAAGATCGAGCGCGGCTGGGGCGGCGAGAAGCTGTGTTATGTGTCTCTGACGGCGGGCACGGTGCGGCTGCGGCAATATCTCGATCTGCCGAATGGCCCGGAGAGAGTAACCGCTATCCAGCTCTTCGAGGCTGGGCGCAGTCATGGCGCCGAGAGCTTTGGCGCCGGGCAGATCGCGCGCGTCAGCGGGCTTGCCGGCGCCCGGATCGGCGATGCGGTCGGCGGCGATCCGGGTACGGCCGGAAGGGCTCATTTCGCGCCGCCGACGCTCGAGACCCGCGTCCTTGCCCGGCGGCCTTCGGAGAGGGCGGCGCTGTGGCTGGCGCTGAGCCAGATGGCCGAACAGGATCCGCTGATCAACCTGCACCGGAACGAAGAGGCCGACGAGGTTTTCGTTTCGCTCTATGGCGAGGTGCAGAAGGAGGTGATCCAGGCGACCCTGCTGGCCGATTTCGGCCTCGAGGCGAGCTTCGAGGAAAGCACGGTCATCCTGGCCGAGAGGCCGGCGGCAACAGGAAGCGGCCTGCAGATCCTCTTCAAGGAGCCCAATCCATTTCTCGCCACCATCGGCCTGCGGGTGGAGCCGCGTCCTGCCGGGGCGGGCAACAGCTTTGCGCTCGAAGTGGATGTCGGCCAGATGCCGGTCGCCTTCTACCGGGCGGTCGAGGAAACCGTGTTCGAAACGCTGAAGCAGGGCATTTTCGGTTGGCAGGTCATCGATTGCCATGTGGCGATGACGGCGGCGCGCCACAGCTCGCCCGCCAGCACCGCTGCCGATTTCCGCCAGCTGACGCCCTGGGTGCTGGCATCGGCGCTCTCGGCCGCGCAAACCGTCCTCTGCGAGCCGGTCGACCGCTTTCATATCGAAACGCCGGCCGAAAGCCTGAGCGGCGTGCTGACCCTGCTGGCGAAATCCGCCGCGACGATGACGGATTCGGAAATTACCGATGGCATCGCCCGGCTCGAAGGCACGCTGGCGTCGCAGATGGTCCAGAGCGTCCAGCAGCAATTGCCGGGGCTGACGAGCGGGGCAGGGACGATGGAGACGGCTTTCGATCACTATGCCCCGATATCAGGACCGCCGCGCCTGCGTCCGCGTTCGGGGCCTGATCCGTTCAATCCGGCGGAGTATTTGTTGCGGTTGCAGACCAAGAGAGCCTCATGCTGAGGTGCGCAGGCCGAAGGCCGGAGCCTCGAAGCATGGGGCGGGCGCTCCGGTGGCGGCGGATTGGAGCGGCGTCGGCGGGCGATGCTTCGAGGCGATCCTGCGGATCGCACCTCAGCATGAGGGCGGTGGAGTGTGCCGTCACAAAAAAAGCGGCTCCCGAAGGAGCCGCCTTGTATTCCTCAAGCCGCCAGCGAGGCGATGTCGATGACGAAGCGGTAGCGGACGTCGCTCTTGACCACCCGCTCGTAGGCTTCGTTGATATTCTGGATATCGATCTTCTCGATCTCCGAGACGATGTTGTGCTTGCCGCAGAAGTCGAGCATCTCCTGGGTTTCCTTGATCGAGCCGATCATCGACCCCGCCAGGCTCTTGCGCCCGCCGATGACCGAGAAGGCGTGGACCGGAACCGGGTGCTCGGGAACGCCGACCAGAACCATTGTGCCGTCAGACTTCAACAGGTTGAGATAGGCATTCCAATCGATTGCCGTGCCAACCGTGTTGATGATCAGGTCGAAGGTGCCGGCGAGCTTGGTGAAGGTCTCGGCGTCGCTCGTTGCATAATAGTCCTTGGCGCCGAGCTTGAGACCGTCTTCCTTCTTCGACAGCGACTGGGAAAGGACGGTGATGTCGGCACCCATGGCAGCACCGATCTTCACGCCCATATGGCCGAGACCGCCCATGCCGACGATCGCAATTTTCTTGCCGGGGCCGGCTTTCCAATGCGCGAGCGGCGAGTAGAGCGTGATACCAGCACAAAGCAGCGGGGCGCCGGAATCGAGCGGAATATTGTCGGGGAAGCGCAGCACATAACCTTCCTTGACGACGATCGAGTCGGAGTAGCCGCCGAAGGTCGGGGTCGTGCCATCGGCTTCATAGCCGTTATAGGTCGGGACGAGGCCCGGCAGGTAGTGTTCGTAATCCAGATCACGCGTGGCGCAGCCGACGCAGGAATCGACGAAGCAGCCGACGCCGACGCGGTCGCCGACCTTGAATTTCGTGACCTTGGAGCCGACGGCGGAAACGACGCCGGCAACCTCGTGGCCCGGTACCATCGGGAATATCGAGTTGCCCCACTCGTTGCGGGCCTGATGAATGTCGGAGTGGCAGACGCCGCAATATTGAACCGCGATGACGACGTCGTCATCATTGGGTTCGCGGCGCTCGAAGGTGAAGGGGGTCAGCGGTTGCGACGCGTCGGTTGCGGCATAGCCTTTTGCGATAGCCATTTGAAGCTTCCTGTGGGTTGGGAGGGGTTGAACGGGATGGCGCACTATTGCCCGCAACATGGCGAGGGCGTTAGAGCGATCCTCTCGGCTTCTTGCACGATCCTGCAAAAGTGAGGCGTCCGGCTGTTTGCGAAATGGCAAAGACACTCTAGATAAGGGCGGTATCGCCCGCGTCAGACAGCTGACAGAGAGAGTTGCCATATGACTTTGCCCTTCAACCCCTATCAGGAAATCGTCGATATCGCGATGCGCTTTGCGCCAGATGACGGCGAGTTCTCGACTAATATCGGCAATCTCCACATCAGCCGCCGGTCCAGGCCCAGCGATCCCTTGCACAGCAGCTACCGGCCCTGCTTCGCCTTCGTGCTGCAGGGGGCCAAGAGCCTCCAGCTCGGCACGGAACTCATCAGCTATGGGACGGGCGACTATCTGCTGACCTCGCTCGACCTGCCGGTCGCCTGGCGGGTCACTGAGGCCAGTCCCGAGGTTCCGCATCTCTGCCTGGGGCTGGCGATCGATTCGGAGAAGCTCCTGGAGCTGCTCAGCCGCATCGATATTCCGCGTCCGGCCGCCGATACCGACGGGCAACGCGGCATGGTGGTGAACGTCGCGCCGCCGGAGCTGATGGATGCCGCCGTTCGCCTGCTGCGCTTGCTCGATCGTCCAGGCGACATTCCCGCCATGGCGCCGCTGATCGAGCAGGAGATCCTCTACCGCGTGCTGACTGGGCCGCACGGCGCGCGCCTGATCAACATCGCCACGGCGGACAGCCACAGCAACAGGATCGCGCGCGCCGTCGCCTGGCTGAAGGAGAATTTCGCCCGGCCGCTGCGCATCGAAGATCTTGCCGAGCGCGTCAATATGAGCGTCTCGTCCTTCCATCATCATTTCAAGTCGGTGACGGCGATGACGCCGGTGCAGTATCAGAAGCAGCTTCGCCTGCACGAGGCGCGCCGGCTGATGCTGGTCGAGCGGCTCGATGCGGGCACCGCCGGCCACCGCGTCGGCTATCAGAGCCCGTCGCAGTTCAGCCGCGAATACAGCCGCCTCTACGGCGCATCGCCGGCCCGCGACATCGATGGCGTGCGCGAGATGATGGCGGCGGAATAGGCGCCGGCGGCTCCGCCATCCTGTATTAAAGGATGCTTGACCTTTCCCGGCTAGGCTGGCGCCATCCATCAAGCAGGCACCGCCGTCCGCATGACGCAAGCACCGTTTCTTTCCATCGTCGCGCCTTGTCACAACGAGGAAGAGGGCTTGCGCGAATTCTGCCGCCGCGCCTCTGCCGCCGCGCAGAGTGTTGCCGGCGAGGCGTTCGAGCTTATCCTCGTCGATGACGGTTCGTCCGACGGCACCTGGGAGATCATTTCGGAGCTGGCGGCAAAAGTGCCGCAGGTGCTCGGCGTGCGTCTTTTGCGCAATCACGGCCACCAGCTGGCGTCGACGGCGGGTCTTTCCGCCTCGCGCGGCGAGCGCGTTCTCCTGATCGACGCCGATCTTCAGGACCCGCCCGAACTGCTTTTGATGATGATGCCGATCATGGAGCGCGGCGCCGACGTCGTCTACGGCCAGCGCACCCGCCGCGAAGGCGAAACCTGGTTCAAGCTCGCCACCGCTTCGCTCTTCTACCGCACGCTTTCCAGGCTCGCTTCCGTGACCATCCCGCGCGATACCGGCGATTTCCGTCTGATGCGCCGGCGCGTCGTCGATATTCTGCTGGCGATGCCGGAGCGCGACCGCTTCATCCGCGGCATGGTCAGCTGGATCGGCGGCCGGCAGGTGGCGCTGCCCTATGAGCGGGACGCCCGCTTTGCCGGGACGACGAAATATCCACTGCGCAAGATGATCAATTTCGCGCTCGACGCGATCACCAGCTTTTCGACGACGCCGCTGCGCATCGCCACATGGCTCGGCATGATCAGCGCCGGTGTGGCGATGGCGCTGCTCGTCTATACCTTCGTGCGCTGGCTGCAGGGCGAGACGGTCACCGGCTGGTCGTCGATCATGGCCGCCGTCAGCGCCTTCAGCGCCATCCAGCTGATCTGCATCGGCATCATCGGCGAATATCTCGGCCGTCTCGTGCAGGAGAGCAAGAAGCGGCCGATGTTCATGATCGAGACGATCCTGCGCGGCGGCGAACAGGCGGAGCTGCCGACCGCTTTTTCGGAGATGGGCGCCGGTGACAAGCGCGCCGCGCCGGATGCGGCTTTTGCCTCAGGCGAACCACGCCCGAGGAACAACAGCCGGGCCGGATGATGGACCGGATCGCTGCGCCTGTTCATGCGGCAGCCGGGCGTGAGGATCTGACCGCCCGGCAAGATTCCACGGTTGCGATCATAGCTTTCGTGGCGCTTGCCGCGGCCCTGGTGGTGCTGTTCCATTTTCCGCCCATTCTCGATTACGCCAACCACTACGCCCGTATCTGGCTTCTATCCGGCGGCATCGGCGAGCAGCCGTTTCCCGAGATCTATGCGATCGATTGGAACCGCACCTTCACCAATGTCGGGATCGATCTTCTGGCGGCCTGGATAGGGCCGCTCGTCGGCGCCGACCGGCTGGCGCGGGCCTTGCTTTTCCTGGCGATCGTGCTGCCGCCGCTCGGCGCGATTGCGCTGCACCGGACGCTCTTCGGCGGCCGGCACTATTGGCAGATCGCCATGCTGTCGCTCGGCTGGTGCGCGACAATGGTCGGCGGCTTCATCAATTTCCAGATCGGCCTCGGCATGGCCTTGTTCTTCGCCTGCGCCGACCTGCGGCTGCAGCGTGGAAATCCGGCATTGCTATTTGCCTGGCGGCTTGCCGCCGCGCTGATGCTGACGGTGATGCACATCTTCTCGCTCGGCTTCTATATGGCTGTTGTCTGCGGCCTCGAATTTTCCTGGCGTTTCGACATCTTGCGGTCGAAGGCGGGGCTGATGCGGCTCGCCGGCCGTTTGGCGCTGGCGATCGGCGCCTGCGCCCTGCCACCGCTCGCGCTCTATCTGCGCACCACCGCCTTGCCGAATGCCGGCGGCGATGGCCTTGGGCTGGTCTGGAACGATGGCATCGTTCTGATCGTCATGAACCTGCTTTCCGCCATCACCACCTATGTCCCGGCCGTCGATGTCCTGCTGGTTTTGCCGCTGATCCTCATCTGCACGCGCGCCGTTCGGGCAGAGGACATCCGTATTCATGCGGGCCTTGCCGTCACCGCCTGCGGGTTGCTGCTTTTCTCCTGCGTCGCCCCGCTCCACATGCTCGGCACCGGATGGATCAGCTGGCGCTTTCCGATCATGGCGACGCTCGTCGCCATGGCGATGGTGTGCCCTTTTGCCAATCTGACGCGCCGGCAGGCGTTGTCGCTGGCGCTGATGATCAATCTCGCGGTCTTCGGCCGGACCGGCTGGATCGGTTGGAACTGGTGGCTGGCGCAGAAGGACGTCGCTGCCGTCGAGATCGTGCTCAAAAAGGTGCCGGCCGGTGCGGCCATTCTGCCCCAGGGGCACGAAGCCGAGATCGTCGGCGGCTTTGCCCATTCCAACCGGCATTTCGCCTGGGGACTGGACACTTTCCGGCATCTGCCGACGCTCGCCGTGCCCTTTTCGCATGCTTTCGTGCCGACGCTCTTTACCGCTGGAGGCAAGCAGCCGCTCACCGTTCTGCCGCCCTGGTCGGAGATCGCGGTTCCCGAGGGCAATCTCGTGTCGATCGGCGTGCTTTCCTGCCCTGAGATGATGCAGGTATACAAAGCCTACGCGCCTTATCTTTCCGACTGGCGCGAACGTTTCGATTTCATCCTTGTCGCCAATGCCGATATTCCCGACCGTTATGTCGGCACCGCGATGCCGGGCGGACTGACTCTGGTCGAGGATGCCGGTTTCGCCAAGCTCTACGCGATCGACAAGGCGGCGCCGGCGGAACCTCTTTCGGCTCCCGCCGGTTGCGCGGCCGTTCTATGAACCGCTGCCTGCCCTGAGATCGAGTGCCAGCTGTCGCGCCTGGCGAGCCGTGTCTTCGTCGCAGATCAGCACGTTGCCCAGACCGGACAGCAGCACGGCGGCGATGGCCTGCGCCTTGTTCAGCCCGCCAGAGGCGAAGATGACGTTCGGAATGGCGCGCAGGGCTTCGAGCTCGGGCGCGATCGCGCATCTGTTGATCGCATGTTCGATCGGCCGCCCTGTCTTGTCGACGAACTGGCCGAGAACATCGCCGCAGGCGCCGGCTGCGACCAGTTCCTCGATATTGACGTTGCTCGGCAGGCCGTAGCGCATCAGCAGCGAGCGTTCGGTCATATCGCCGATGCTGAGCACGATGACGTCATTGGCCTCGATCTGGCGAAAGGCCGTTTCAAAAACGTCCTGCTTGATGATCGCGGTGCGCGACTCCGGGCTGCCGGCATAGATCGGCGCTGCCAGATAGGCGCATTCGGCATTGAGCTGGCGGGCGAGATCGCTCGCAATGTCGAACGTATTGATCTCGATGCCGTGCGTCAGCCCGCCCATGACCGAATTGACGCAGAGATCGGGCCGTCTCAGCGACGGCATGTGGCGCACCATTTCGCGCAGCGTCGCCCCCCAGCCGACGCCGACGCCGCGGATGTTGCCGCCGTTCAGCAATTGCACGAGATAATCGGCGGCCGCCTGGCCGAGCAGGACGGGGATCAGTTCCGCATCCTCCGGCGTCGGAACGATGATTGCCCGATTGAGGTTGAATTCCGCGGCCAGCTGCTGCTCCAGGGCGACGCAGGAGGTTAGCCGGGAATTGAGGGTGATCGTCACGAGGCCGGAGCGGCGCGCCTCGGCGATGATCTTGTTGACGCGAAGCCGGTTGGTCGACAGCGCTTCGGCGATCTCGCCCTGCGTGCGTCCCTCCATGTAATAGAGCCAGACCACGCGCACCTGCATCTGCTCGTCGGGCAGCGCTACGGGCGCGATAGAAGCACTTCTGTTCTGTGACATGCGATAAACTGCGCCTCCGCTTCGACGCCATGGATCTCAAATCCCCGGCGCTTGTCAATCGCAGGGGCCTGCCGTCAGCCGGTCAATCGGTTCGCCGCCCCGTCGCCCTGTTGAAGGGATGCAGATCATCCTTTCGCACATGACAGGACATGCGCTCGCCTTCCTGCAGGTGCCGATCGGTGGGGACGCTCGCCACGATGCGCCTATCGCTGCCGTCGATGCGCAGATGCACGTTGTTCTCGTCGCCGACGGTCTCGATCAATTCGACATAAGCGTCGAACTGGAGATCGTGCGCCGATCCGGCGCCGAGATCGACCGCGCCCGGCCTGATGCCGATGAGATCCGTATCTCTCGGCAGCGGGAGGTCGCAGGGGCCTAGCTCATCGAGATCGATCAGGTTCATCGGCGGAGAACCGATGAAGCCGGCGACGAAGACGGTTTCGGGACGACGATAGACCTCGATCGGCGTGCCGATCTGCTCGATCCTGCCGCCGTTCATGACGACCAGCCGGTCGGCCAGCGTCATGGCCTCAAGCTGGTCGTGCGTCACATAGAGGCTCGTCGTCTTCAGCTGCCGTTGCAGCCTGCGAATTTCGACGCGCATCTGCACGCGAAGCTTGGCATCGAGATTGGACAGAGGCTCGTCGAACAGGAAGGCGGCGGGATCGCGGACGATGGCGCGGCCCATGGCGACGCGCTGGCGCTGGCCGCCGGAAAGCTGGCGAGGGCGCCGCTCCAGGAACTCGCCGATCTCCAGAATGCCGGCGGCATTGGCGATCCGCCGGTCTATCTCGCCGCGCGGCACGCGGCGGTTCTTGAGCCCGTATTCGAGGTTTTGCCGGACGGTCATGTGGGGATAGAGCGCGTAGTTCTGGAAGACCATGGCGATGTTGCGATCGGCCGGATCGACATGGCCGACGTCGTTTCCAGCGATTCTCAAGTGCCCGGAGCTTATGGCTTCGAGGCCGGCAATCATCCGCAGCAGGGTCGACTTCCCGCATCCCGAAGGCCCGACCAGCACGATCATTTCGCCGTCGGCGACACTGAGATTTATCCCTTTCACTGCGGGAACCGCGCCGTAATTCTTCTTCAAGTCGATCAGTTCGATCGCTGCCATGGCATCCTCCTTCGCCGTCGTCATACATTTGTAACACGCTATTGACATTTGTAACAAGTAACCCCAACCTTGTTTTATCGCCACTCTGGGAGGGGTTGATCGGCGCTAAGCGCGCCGGTCGGCGAACAACGGCTATGGAGAGGAAAACGAAATGACGGCAAAGTCTTCGATGGGTGCCCGTTTGCGGCGGACGATCCGCTCGTTCGCGGCGGGTGCAGCACTGGTGACGCTCGGATTGGCAGCTGCGGGTGACGCCGGCGCAGCCGATCGCGTCAAGGTCGAATGGTGGAACGCGGCAGGCGGGCGCCTCGCCGAGATCACCGACAAGCTGATTGCCGACTTCAACGCTTCGCAGGACAAATACGAGGTGGTCGGCATCGGCAAAGGCAATTACGAGGAGACCATGGCGGCGATGGTGGCAGCCTACCGCGTTCACCAGCAGCCGGTGCTGATCCAGGCCGCCGAGCGGGGATTCCTCACCATGTACAATTCCGGCGCCATCATTCCGGTGCCGCAGCTGATGGAAAAGGAAGGCTACAAGATCGACTGGAACGATTTCGTCGCGCCGGTCGCCGGCTTCTATCTGGTCGACGGCAAGCCGGCGGCGATGCCCTTCAACAGCTCGACGCCGATCTTCTGGTACAATGCCGATCACTTCAAGGCAGCCGGCTTCGACAAGCCGGGCGAGACCTGGCAGGAGCTCGACAAGCAGCTGCGGGCCATCAAGGAGAAGGGCGTTTCGAAGTGCCAGATGGCGCTTGCGAACGACTTCTACTGGAGCCTGATCGAGAATTACGCGGCGATCCAGGACCAGCCTTACGGCACCAAGGCGAACGGCTTCGGCGGCCTCGACACCGAATTCATCTTCAACAAGAGCCCGCTCGTCGTCGGACAGGTGACGCGTCTCAAGACGTGGCTCGACGCCGGCATCCTGCAGATCGCCGGGCAGGGACTCTCGCCCGACCAGCTCTTCACCTCGGGCACCTGCTCCACCTATGTGGCCTCCACCGCGGCGCATGCTGCCGTCGAAAGCGGTGCGAAATTCAATTGGAGCGCGACCTTCCTGCCGCATGAGGAGGGTATCCAACCAAAGAACAGCACCATCGGCGGCGGCGCGCTCTGGGTCCTGAAAGGCAAGTCGGAGGAAGAATATGCCGGCGCTGCCGCCTTCCTGAACTTCCTCGCCTCACCGAAGACGCAGGTCTGGTGGAGCAAGCAGACCGGCTATGTGCCCGTCACCAACGCCGCCTATGAACAGGCGAAGTCCGAAGGCTATTTCAAGGATCACCCAACCCGCGAGATCGCCATTCTCCAGCTGACGCGCGGCACGCCGAGCGACAATTCGCGCGGCTTCCGCTTCGGCAATCATAACCAGTCGATGGCGCTTCTGGTGGAGGAAATTCAGGGCGTCTGGACCGGCCAGAAAACCCCGCAGGAGGCGCTGGATGCGGCGGCGGCGCGCGGCAACCAGATCCTTCGCCAGTACGAGCAGCTTCATGCAGCAAAGTAGAACCATGGGAAAGACGGAAGGCGCCGCCCGGCGCCTTCGCATCCCGGATCTTCTGTCGACGGGCCGCTCGGTCGCGCAGCCGTCGGAGGCCGGGTTGAAGTCCGCCCACTTCAACAGGCCGTGGCTTGCCTTCGGCCTGGTCGCGCCGCAGTTGCTGATCCTGCTGTTCTTCTTTTTCATCCCTTCCTACAAGGCGCTGTCGCTCGCCTTCGTTCAGGTCGATCCCTTCGGCGGCACCGAGATTTTCGTCGGGCTCACGAATTTCTACAATCTGTTCGCAAGCCCGGAATATCGCGGCAGCGCGCTGTTCACGCTCTGGTTCACCGTTGCCCAGAACGCCGCAACGCTTCTGCTTGCCGGTCTCTTTGCCTTCGCGACCGATTTCGTGATCAGGGGCAGGGGGATCTACAAGAGCATCATCCTGCTTCCCTATGCGATCGCGCCTGTCATATCGGGGGTGATCTGGGCCTTCCTGTTCAATCCGGCGGTCGGGCCGATCGCGCAGCTTCTGCATGGGTTCGGCTTCGAATGGGATCCGAACCGGCGGCCTTTCGATGCGCAGCTTCTGGTGACGATCGCCTCGGTCTGGAAGAATGTCTGCTACGACTACATCTTCCTCGTCGCCGCCTTGCTGGCCGTGCCGGCCTCGCTGCTGGAGGCGGCAAAGCTCGACGGCGCAAGGCCTGTCCGGCGCTTCTTCACGATTTCGCTTCCACTCATCTCGCCGACGATCTTCTTCCTCGTGGTGATGAACTTCGTCTACGGCCTGTTCGAAACCTTCGGCATCATCGACGCGGTCACCCGCGGCGGTCCGGCGGGGGCGACGAACAGCCTGGTCTACAAGGTTTATCAGGATGGTTTCGTGCAGCTCGACCTCGGCTCGTCGGCCGCGCAGTCGGTGCTTTTGATGCTGATCGCCATCCTCTTCACCATCGTTCAATTCCGCGCGCTCGAGCGCAGGGTCAATTACCAGGTGTAGCCATGCCCGAACGCCATCTCGGCCTTTCGATCTTCTGCCACGCCATATTGCTGATCGGCGCGGTTTTCGTCTGCCTGCCGCTCTATTTCGCCTTCGTCGCCGGCTCGCTCACCTTGCAGGAGGTTCAGCAGGCGCCGTTCCCGGTCTTGCCCGGCTCGCATTTCTTCGAAAACCTGGCCGCCGCCTGGCAGCAGGGCGAGTTCTCTCAGCTGTTCCTGAATTCGATCATCGTCACCGCCGGCATCGTCGTCGGCAAGCTGGCGATCTCGCTGATCGCCGCATTCGGCGTCACCTATTTCCGCTTCCCGTTCCGCATGACGGCGTTCTGGCTGATCTTCGTGTCACTGATGCTTCCGGTCGAGGTCCGCATCATCCCGACCTATGAGGCGGTCGCCGATGCCGCCGGGCCGCTTCGCTGGCTGGCCGGGACGATCGGCCTTTCCGGCGTCGTCGAGCGGCTGACGGGATACAGCATCGAAGCCTCGTTGAAATGGAACATGGTCAACAGCTATGCCGGCCTGATCCTGCCGCTGATCGCCTCCGCCTCGGCAACCTTCTTGTTCCGGCAGTTCTTCCTGACCGTTCCCGACGAGCTTTGCGAGGCGGCCAAGCTCGATGGCGCCGGTCCCCTGAAATTCTTCAAGGATATCCTGCTGCCGCTGTCGCGCGCCAATATCGCCGCGCTGTCGATCATCCTGTTTCTCTACGGCTGGAACCAGTATTTGTGGCCGCTGCTTTTTACGACCGACAAAGAGATGGGAACGGCGGTGCTCGGGCTGAAGCAACTCGTTCCCGTCTCCGACTCCGCGCCCGCCTGGAACATTGCGATGAGCGCTGCGCTGCTCGTCATGCTGCCGCCTGCGGCCGTCATTCTCTTCATGCAACGCTGGTTCACCAAGGGGCTGGTGGACTCCGGAAAGTAACACGCCGAATTTCAAGGATATTCAGACGATGGTGCATATCATCGGCCACCGCGGTGGCCGCAATCTCTGGCCCGAAAACAGTCTTTCGGGCTTCCGCAAACTCGCGCAAATGCCGGTCGATGGCGTGGAGTTCGACATCCACCTGACCCGCTCGGACGAAATGCTCGTCATTCACGACCCGACGCTTGAACGCACGACGGATGCGCAAGGTCCGGTCGCCGATATCAGCCCGGGAAAACATCGCGAAATCAGCCTCAAGGACAGCGACGGGGAGGCGATCCCGACCCTGGAAGAGGTGCTTGCCGTCTTCCAGAACACGCCGCTCGAGCTTCATATCGAATTGAAGACGCATGCCGATGGCACGCCCTACGAGGGGCTGGCCGCCAAGGCATTCGCCGCCGTCGAGCGGCTTGGTCTGACGGAGCGCTCGATCCTGACGAGTTTTCATCCCGAGGTGCTTGCCGATATCCGCAAAGCCGCGCCCGGGATTCGCACCCTGTCGTCCTTCGACGCCAAGTCGGCCGAGCGTCTCGGCCTTGCGAGCGGCCTCAGCCTGATGAAGCAATGCTCGGATATCATCGCCGTCGAAAAATCGCTGCTTCAGGCGAAATGGGACGAGATCACCCGGCTCGTGCCGCTCGACCGGCTCGGCGCCTGGGTTCCGAACGAAATCAGCGATCTGGAATACTGGCTTGCCAAACCGATCCGGCAGATCACCACGGACCGGCCGGATCTCGCCTTGCAGGCGCGGAGGTGAGGCATGCTCGATAGCCGCATCGATGATCCCGGTACCCGAGGCGCCATGGACAGCATCGACCTCGTGATCTTCGATTGCGACGGCGTGCTGATCGACAGCGAGCCGATCGCCAGCCGCACGCTCGCGGAAACGCTGCAGGGCGCCGGCATTGCGATCAGCGCGGCGGAGGCCCATGTCAAATTCACCGGCAATTCAGAAAGCATCATCGCCGAAATGTGCCGGCTTGAATACGGCATCGCCGACGTCGCCGCGCTGTTCGAGCAGTGGCATCTTCATCTGTTCGAGGAGTTCGCCCGTTCTCTGACGCCGATTGCCGGCATCGCCGAGGTCGTCAACAGCCTCGACCGCCCGAAATGCGTCGCCTCGAACAGCACGATGCAGCGGCTGCGCAACAGCCTCGGCAAGCTCGATCTCTGGGGCGCTTTCGGTGAGAGCGTCTTCAGCGCCGAAGTTGTCTCGCGGCCGAAGCCGGCCCCCGATCTATTGCTGCATTGCGCCGAGCGTTTCCGGGCCCGCCCGGGCAAATGCGTGATGATCGACGACAGCGTCCACGGCGTGGCGGCGGCAATTGCCGCAGGCATGACGGCCATCGGATTCGTCGATCCTGCCGATCCGAGGCCCGGTCGCCGCGCGGTGCTCGATGCCGCCGGCGCCGCCGCCGTCGCGACGGGGGCAGGGGAACTCACCGCCATTCTGGAAAATGTCGGAGGCAGGCTGTGACGGCGTCTGCCCAGCGCGCTGGCCTCCTTGCCATGACGCCGCGACTGCGTAATGTCAGCCTCCCCGGAGGCGTCTATCTTTCCAGACATAGATTTTGAAATCCGGCCGCAGCTGCCCATCAACCCCATCCCTGGCGATCTGAAACGAGAGACCATGAGCGACACATCCCACACCCCGGAAGCCGGTGCCAAATATGTCATCGGCGTCGATGTCGGCACCGGCAGCGCCCGGGCCGGCCTGTTCGATATGGCCGGCAGCATGCTTGCCTCCGCCAAGCGCAATATCAGCCTGTTTCATGAAGCCGGTTCCATTGTCGAGCAGTCGAGCGGCGAGATCTGGCGCGCTGTTTGCGCCGCCGTGCGGGAGGCGGTTGCCACAGCCGGCGTCGATCCGGCCTCCGTGGTCGGGCTCGGCTTCGACGCCACCTGCTCGCTCGTCGTCCTCGGCCAAGGCGGCAAGCCGCTGCCGGTCGGGCCTTCGGAAGATCCGGACCGGGATATCATCGTGTGGATGGACCACCGCGCCGTCCCGCAGGCGGAACGCATCAACGCCTTCGGGCATGATGTGCTGCGCTATGTCGGCGGCCGCATCTCGCCCGAGATGGAAACGCCCAAGCTTCTCTGGCTCAGGGAAAACCGCCCCCAGGTGTTCGATGCCGCCTGGCAATTCTTCGATCTTGCGGATTTCCTGACCTGGCGGGCGACCGGCGACCTGTCGCGCTCGACCTGCACGGTCACCTGCAAGTGGACCTATCTCGCCCATGAAAAGCGTTGGGATAGCAGCTATTTCCATCAGATCGGTCTCGGCGTGCTGGCAGACGAAGGTTTTGCCCGCATCGGCACGTCCATCGTCGAGCCGGGTTCGGCGCTTGGTCAGGGACTGACCGCTGCGGCAGCCGATGAACTCGGCCTGCTGCCGGGAACGGCCGTCGCGGCCGGGCTGATCGATGCCCATGCCGGCGGCGTCGGCACCGTCGGCGCCGCTCCGCAGGCCAATCTCGCCTATGTCTTCGGGACCTCTTCCTGCACGATGACCTCGACGGCGGAACCGTCCTTCGTTTCCGGTGTCTGGGGTCCTTACTATTCGGCGATGGTGCCGGGCCTCTGGCTGAACGAGGGCGGCCAGAGTGCCGCCGGCGCGGCGATCGACCAGCTCCTCTCCTTCCATCCGGCCTCCGGCGAGGCGAGGGAGCTTGCGACGAGCGCGGGCACCGCGCTGCCGGTCCTGCTTGCCGACATGGCCGCCGGCAAGGCGGGTCGTGCTTCCGATGCGGTCAAGCTGGCGGCCGGGCTGCATGTCGTTCCCGAGTTCCTCGGCAACCGCGCGCCCTTTGCCGATCCGCATGCCCGGGCTGTTATCGCCGGTCTCGGCATGGAGCGGGATATCGACAGCCTGGTTGCGCTCTACATCGCCGGGCTTTGCGGCGTCGGCTACGGCCTCAGGCAGATCATCGAAACGCAGGCCGAGGCGGGCGTCAGCGTCGAAAACATCGTCATCAGCGGCGGCGCCGGCCAGCACGATTTCGTCCGCCAGGTGCTCGCCGATGCGAGCGGCAAGCCGGTGGTCGCCACGAAGGCCGAGGAGCCGGTGCTGCTCGGGGCGGCCATTCTCGGGGCCGTCGCCGGCCGCCAATTTGCCGATGTGCGCGCGGCGATGAGCGAACTCACCAAGGTGGAAACACGTTTTCAGCCGTCAGAGGGCGAGATCTCGGACCTCCACCGCAAGCGTTACGAAGCCTTCAAGGAGCTGCAGACGCTGGCGCGCAAGCTTCGCAGCGATGGCTGACATGGTTGCGCGAGGTTAGTTGTTGATGGCGGTGATTGCCCAATGGCTCTCGTCGCAGACCGCGCCCATCCAGACGGCGCCGTTTGCGAGCATCACGCCCTCGCTGCTGACGAAGAGATCCTGATATTGCTGGCGGCCGACGGCGCGGCGGGTCTCTGGCGTCACCAGATCGTCGAAATTCTCGACGAAATCCTCGGCGTTCTCGACATCGTAGGTTTCGCCGTTCGCCTTGACGGTCAACGGATATTCGGCAAGGCCGGCGATGGTCTCGGCGTCGCCGGAGCGCATGGCCAGAACGAGCTGGCGCAGCGGCCGGTCGAAGCCCGCGGCATCGCCGTGCAATTCCTCGATCCGGTCATAGACCTCGTTGTCCGACTGCGCGGCGGCGCGGCCGGTAAAGGGCGCCGTTGCCAGGAGCATCGCTCCGGCCAGGAGCAGGGCGGCAGACAGACGCGACATGGAAGGCTCCCGGCAAATGACGTTCGACAAGCATTATGCAATCGCCATCAGTGTCCGCCTATCCAATTCTGGTGCTGCGCCCGCCTTTCCCGTATAAAAATCTGCCGGGCCTGCTTGACGGCCCGATCGGTTTGACGCATAAAGCTCACGAACCGTACCGTACGGTACGTATATGGGAGCCATGACCGTGTCCGTCGATACTGCAGAGCCGAGCGAGTTTTCGCCGCGCCAGAACGCCGTTCTGGAACAGGCGCTGCGGTTGCTCGTCGATGGCGGCGAGAAGGCGCTGACGACCTCGGGGGTCGCGCGCGCCGCCAATTGCTCCAAGGAAAGTCTCTACAAGTGGTTCGGCGACCGTGACGGTCTGCTGTCTGCGATGATCGCCTATCAGGCGAGCAAGGTGCGCACCTTCGAACGCAACGGCGAGCGGCTGACGGCGGCGAGCCTGCACGACCATGTCGTCATCTTCGCGCGCGACCTGCTGGAGGTGCTGGCCGGCGACGTCTCGCTGGCGCTGAACCGGCTGGCGATCGGTCAGTCGCATCGCGACGGCTCGAAGCTCGGCAAGCTGCTGCTGGAGCGCGGCCGCCGCCAGATCGACCGGCGCGCCATGGCGTTGATCGATGCCGGCAAGAGGGCGGGGCTGCTGCGCTTTGCCGATGCCGACGAGGCTTATCATACGCTATACGGCCTTGTCGTTTCCGACCTGCATGTGCGCATGCTGCTCGGGGAGCCCGGCCTCAAGGATACCGCGCGCCAGGCGGAGAAGGCGGTGACCGCCTTCCTCCGGCTCTACGGCACGGAAAAGGTACTGGCGGAGATGCCGGCTCTCGGCTGATTTCGCCTTAATGACAGTCAACAGGACAAGCACAAGGGAAGGAACTTCAAATGCGCGTCTATTACGATCGTGATGCCGATCTCAACCTCATCAAGGCCAAGAAGGTCGCCGTCATCGGCTATGGTTCGCAGGGCCGCGCCCATGCGCTGAACCTCAAGGACAGCGGCGCCCAGAACCTCGTCATCGCTCTCAAGGCCGGTTCGCCCACAGTCAAGAAGGCCGAAGCCGACGGCTTCAAGGTCATGACGGTTGCCGAAGCCGCCGGCTGGGCCGACCTGATGATGATGGCGACCCCGGACGAGCTGCAGGCCGACATCTACAAGGCCGACATCGCTCCGAACATCCGCGATGGCGCAGCCATCGCCTTCGCTCACGGCCTCAATGTCCACTTCGGCCTGATCGAGCCGAAGGCTTCGGTCGATGTCGTCATGATCGCGCCGAAGGGCCCGGGCCACACGGTTCGCGGCGAATACCAGAAGGGCGGCGGCGTTCCCTGCCTCGTTGCCGTTCACCAGAACGCGTCCGGCAATGCGCTTGAACTCGCTCTCTCCTACGCCTGCGGCGTCGGCGGCGGCCGTTCTGGCATCATCGAAACCAACTTCCGCGAAGAGTGCGAAACCGACCTTTTCGGCGAACAGGTCGTTCTCTGCGGCGGTCTCGTCGAACTCATCCGCGCCGGTTTCGAAACGCTCACCGAAGCTGGCTATGCGCCCGAAATGGCCTATTTCGAGTGCCTGCACGAAGTGAAGCTGATCGTCGACCTGATCTATGAAGGCGGCATCGCCAACATGAACTACTCGATCTCCAACACGGCCGAGTGGGGCGAATACGTCACGGGGCCGCGCATCATCACCGAAGAAACCAAGGCCGAGATGAAGCGCGTCCTCAAGGACATCCAGACCGGCAAGTTCACCTCCGAGTGGATGCAGGAATACCGCTCCGGTGCCGCCCGCTTCAAGGGCATCCGCCGCAACAACGACAGCCACCAGATCGAGGAAGTCGGCGCCAAGCTGCGCGGCATGATGCCCTGGATCGGCAAGAACAAGCTGGTCGACAAGAGCGTGAACTAAGCGATTTCGCTTCCAATAAAACTGGGAGGCCGGAGTGAAAGCTCCGGCCTCTTTTTTTGCTTCGCTCTTTTACTCAACGTCATCCTCGGCCTTGTGCCGAGGATCTGCTGCCCCGTCGAACGGGGGCAGATGCTCGGGACAAGCCCGAGCATGACGGCGGGTTGGTGGGCCGGCCTGCCAGCAATCCAATGTCCGGGGCTGCGGCGTCCGCAGCAATCAGACCTTCAGCCGGAAACAGCCTCCTCGACCGCAAGCTCGGCCATGGCGAGGGCTGCCTCGCGGGTCTTGGCGGCGGCGATGAAGCGGCCGTTATGGCAGAAGCTGGCGCCGGGCACGCCGCAGACGGCCTCCAGCTCGCCATTGGTCAGGCCCGCCCAGGCGGCGGGAAGATCGGCTCTCAGTTCGAACCCTTCGTCGGCGCGGCGGATGCCGGTCACGCACCAATCCCTTTCGCGCGGGTGGACGACGAAGAGCAGGTGATCGGCGCCCGCCTTCACGATCGCAGGGCGGAAGGGCATGCCCATCGGCAATTCGAGAACGCGGCGCTCGCCGGTATTGCGGATGGCCTGCTGCACGATCGCTTCGGCCCGCAATTTCGCGGCGCTCTGGGCGATCTTCGCTTCGACGAAGCTGCGGGCGACGGCAAGTGCGGCGTGGAAAGCGCGGTCGTCGGCCTCGGGGGCCCGATCATCGAAGACCGGCTTCAGGGTTTCCAGAAGGGCGGGCAGGGTCAGCCCGGCGAGCGGCCCGGAGGGGCTGAGCGCGCCATTGTCCGTCAGGTCGACCGGCAGGACGAAGCTTGCATCGAAGGAAGCATGGAGTTCCGCGATATGCTCTTCGGGAATGCCGGCGGCGGCAAGATAATCATGGCCGTAATGCTTCCAGATCAGTCCGAAGGAGCTCAAGGGCTGACCATCCCTCCGCAGCGGCGCGCCGCGCTGATGGTGATCGAAAATCCCAGCCTCGGCGTCATAGGCGCCGCCGACATCATAGATGATGCGGTCTGGCCCGGGCGTGATCCATTCCGGTGCGCGGCTGCGGATGATGCGGGCCTGTGGGAACAGCCGGGTCAGGATAACGCTCGACAGCAGTTCGTCGGCATGGAAGCCACCGGAATGGGTGACGAGGAAATCTGGGATCATGGAAGCCGTAGCCTTGTCGTTTGCGGAGGAACCCGCCTGAGTTTTGCCTGAGATAGCCGTTGCCGGAGACCATCTCAACCCATCATTCGCGCGTGAAGGTGCTGCCCGGATGCCTGCGATCGGCAAAAGGCGGGCGTGCTTTACGAATTTGTAT
Source organism: Rhizobium sp. R634 (assembly GCF_002211305.1). Taxonomy (GTDB): domain Bacteria; phylum Pseudomonadota; class Alphaproteobacteria; order Rhizobiales; family Rhizobiaceae; genus Rhizobium. Next base: position 120,531 of record NZ_LOKW01000008.1, read on the forward strand.
AGTTCGGGCGAAGTCCCGGTGAGTTTTCGGGCGCAGCCTGGTGCCGTCGTCATATCCAAGTCGAGGCCAGCTCTCATGAACATGCGCGCCGCAACCGCCGCCATCGCCACGGCAGTCCATCCGGTCAGCCTGCGGATCAATACCTATCTCATCAATCTCGACCGGGCGGAGCTTCGCCGGTTTCGCATGGAGCGCCTGCTGTCGGAGATCGGCATAGGCTTCGAGCGCGTGGCGGCCGTCGACGGCGTCGGCATATCCCTGCCGCGCCGCGATTTCGACGGGCAATCCTATCTGCGCCGGCATGGCCGAACGCCGAATCCTTTCGAGATCGGCTGCTATCTCAGCCATGTCGAGTGCGCCAGGCGCTTCCTTGCCGGCAACGGCGAATTCGCTCTCATTCTCGAAGACGATCTCGATTTCGACGACGACTTCGCCGAGGTGCTCGCCGCTGCGCTCGATCATCACGCATCCTGGGATATCCTGCGGCTTTCGACGGTGAATTCGGGCCGCAAGCACAGGGTCGAGCCGCTGACGGCATCCCGCTCGCTGGCGATCGCGCTCACCCGCGAAAAGGGATCGGGCGCCTATCTGATCAATCGCAAGGCCGCCGGCTGGATTGCCGATAGGCTGGTTCCGATGCGGCTGCCCTATGATCTCGCGTTCGATCTGGAATTCGACGAGGGGCTGCAAGCCTGTTTCGTCGATCCCGTTCCTGTCAGCCAGCGGGCCGATCGGCATTCCCAGATACAGGCGGGGCTCTCGACCTACCGGCTTGGCCGCCGCCGACCGTGGAGCGTCCTGCCGTATCGCGCGGCGGCTGAAATGCGCCGGTTCGCGGCCCGCTTCGTCAGGCTTGCGGCGCTGCGGATGCGGGGCTGGAAAGAGGAGCCGGCGGCAGCGGGAAGCCTATCGAAACGGTGAGGCCAGGATGGTTGTCGCCCATGGCTATCTCCGCCGAATGCAGGTCGGCAACCACCTTGACCAGGCTGAGGCCAAGACCGCTTCCCTCAGTCGTGCGGCTCTTGTCGAGGCGGTAGAGACGGCGGAACACCTTGTCCCGCTCCCCGGCGGGAATGCCCGGCCCGCTGTCGGCGACCGCCAATATGGCGCGGTCGCCCTGCCGCCGCAGCGACAGCGTGATGACAGTTCCGCCGGGGCAGTGGTTGATGGCGTTCTCCACCAGATTGGCGATCATCTGCGTCAGCAGGTCCCGGTCGCCCCAGACGAGCGCCGAGCAGCGCTCGGCGATTGCCAGGGACTGGCCGGCGTCTTCGGCGACGTCGGCATAGACCTCGGAAATGACGGCCAGCACATCGTCGATGTCGGTTGCCTGGAAACGCTCCCTGCGGGCGCCGGCCTCGATCTGGGAAATGCGCAGGAGTGCCGCGAAGGTCGTGTTGATCCGGTCGCTCTCGCTTCTCGCCTCATCGAGAAGAGCCGAAACATCGAGCTGCCGGTCGTTTTGCGCTGCGGCGGCGTCCAGCGTCAGGCGCAGCCGGTTGAGAGGCGTCTTGAGATCGTGGGCGATATCGGCGCTGACCTGCCGCATGCTCTCGACCAATGTCTGCAGCCGTTCCAGGGCAGCATTGATCTGGATCGCCACCGTATCGAGATCGTCGCCGTTTCCGGTGATCGGAATGCGGGCCTGCAGCGCGCCATGGGCGACGTCGTTCATGGTGTTGGCAACCCTGTCCAGTCTCGCCTGGGCGCGGAACGCCAGGAAGACGCCGCCGCCGATGGCGGTCGCCACGGCGATGGCGGCAGCCCATTCGAAGCTCACAAGCACGATCCGCAGCATTTCGTCGACATCGTTGAAGTTTTCGGCGACCACCAGCGTATAGGGGCCGATCGCCGAGACCTGCATGCGATAGCGTTCGTGCCCCTTCAGCCCGACGTCACGCGAGGTGACGGTATAGACGCCGTTCGGGATTCGGGGCGCGGCGAAATTGCCGGCCAGTTTGCGACCGCCCGCATCCATCAGCGAGTAAAGCCCGTCGGAGGTCGATTGGAAGCTCGCATAATTGTTCAGCGTGTTGATCAGATCTTCGGTATCGTGCGGCTGGTAGGCCGAGGCGATCAGCGAATTCATCTCGTGGAGCGATTGTTCCAGGTCGCGCCCGAGGCCGGCGCGCAGCATATGGTACATGATGGCGCCGCTGAAGATGAAGGTGGCGACGAAGAGGACGCCGAAAGTGACGGCAAGCCGGAACGGCGTGCTCCTGCGCAGCTTAGCGAGGCGCATGCAGGCTGTATCCGGTGTTGCGGACCGTGTGCAGAAGCTGCGTTTCGAACGGCTTGTCGACCTTTGCCCTCAGCCGGCTGATATGGGTTTCGACGACGCTGGTCTTCGGGTCGAAGTGAAAGTCCCAGACCCGCTCCAGCAGCATCGTCTTGGTGATCACCCGGCCTTCGCCGCGCATCAGCACTTCGAGCAGGGTGAATTCGCGCGGCTGCAGCTCGATGGCCTGGCCGCCGCGGCGGGCCTCGCGCCGGATGAGATCGAGTTCGAGATCGGCGACCTTCAGGACCGTCTTCTGCTCCTGCACGGGCGGCCGGCGGCCGAGGGCATTCACGCGGGCGAGAAGCTCGGAGAAGGCGAAGGGCTTGACCAGATAATCGTCGCCGCCCGCTTCCAGCCCCTCGACCCTATCGTCCACGCCGCCGATCGAGGTCAGAAACAGCGCCGGCGTGCCGATTTTGGCGGCGCGCAGCGAGCGGACGATCGCAAGGCCGTCGAGCCCCGGCAGCATCCGATCGACGACGATGACGTCATAGGCTTCCCGCTGCGCCTGAAACAGGCTGTCGCGGCCATCGGCGAACACATCGCAGACATGGCCCGCCTCGGAGAAGCCCTTGGAGACATAATCCGACGTCTTGGCGTCGTCCTCGATAAGCAGGATTTTCATCAGCCCGACCGTTCCCGCATCTGTGGAGGCCGCATCTAACCAGCCGGACAGGCCTGTCACAACATACGGATTGGTAAGGTGAGGGATCGCCGCGGCAGACCGACAATGCGTCACAATCCACTTGGCGGAGCGGATCGGCGCGCTACCTCTGCGTGAGGCAAGGAGGCAGACGATGAAAATGCGCAAGTTCACAATCGCCGACGAATCGCTCGAGCGTTCCCCGGGACAGGACGCCGACATATCCGTCGGCAATCTGGTCGACGAGCGGGACGGCGGGCCGATCACGATCGGCTACGGACGCTACGCCCCCGGCCAGAACCTCAGCGAGACCATGGCGGTCGACGATGTCATGATCGTCCTGGAAGGGCGGCTCTCGGTCTCGACCGACGCCGGCACCGTCACCGCTGGCCCGGGCGAGATCGTCTACATGCCCAAGGGCGAGACGGTGACCATCCGCTCGCACGAGGAGGGCGCCTTGACCGCCTATGTCACCTATCCGCATTGGCGGCCGGCGCACGATAGCTGAGGCCGGCATCAGCACGTCGTGCGGTGAGGCGGCCTGGCCTTCGCCGGATCCTTTCACCGCCTCGCGCTGACCGTGAGCCACCGCGTCGGTTTGCCGTCATAGCCGCCGCCATCGTGCTCGGCGATGGCGATCTCACGCCAGCCGCCTTTGGTCAGCAGGTCCGACAGCCAGGCGGCGGAGGGATAGTTGTAATAGCGGCCGAGGCCGTCGTGGCCTTCGGCTTCGCCGGCCTTGAAGCTTGCGTGGAGGAGGCCTCCGGGCCTCAGCGCGCGGCGGATGCGGGCGAAGATGTCGGAGAGTTCGGGGCGGGGGACATGGAGCAGGCTCGCATGCGCCCAGACGCCGTCATAGGCGTCTTCGGCGTCGAGGTCCTGGAACAGCATGACGCGGACAGGTCTGCCGATCCGTGCCTCCGCCTGTCTTGCGAGTTCGGCCGAACCGTCGGTCGGGGTCACGTCAAAGCCTTGCTGCAGCATGTAGGCGCTGTCCTGCCCGGCGCCGCAGCCGAGTTCGAGGATCGAGGCGCCCGGCGCCTGCCCGGCGAGGAAGGTGTCGAGCTCGAGCTTCGGCAGGCTGCGCGTGCGGTTGGCGTAAGTTTCGGCGTTTTCCGCGTAGAAGGCGGCGGTGCTGTCATTGGGCATGCGGGTCGGTCGATCCTGATCGTCGGGTGGATTGAAGGTGCCTTTCGGGAAGCCGGTCGGCGCCGATGATGTCGAGGACGAGGATGCCGTCCGGTATTTGGCGGTAGAAGGCGACATGGCGCATGTGGAGGAGGCGGCGCAGGCCGGCGCCGAGCTCGTCGCACTGGTCCCCCATGGACGGCACTCGCGAGAGAAGCACGAAAATCCTGTCCCAATCCAGGAGGTAGGCATCGGCCTGCGCCTCGCCGAAATGCAGGCTGGCATATTCGTCGATGCCCGACAGCACCGCATCGGCGGTTCGGGTCAGCCTATAGGTAGTTGTCACGCAGCTTCGCCTTCGTTTCCAGCAATATATCGGGAATGCGCCGGTCGCTGATGCCGCTCGCCCCGGCCTGCCTCAGAATGTCGCGCAGTTCGTCGTCGTCGAGCTTGCGATGGTCCTGGTCCTTCACGATGAGTTCCGCCAGGAAGGCGTCGGCGCTGTCGTATCTGCCGCTTGCAACACGGCGCGCGACATAATCCGCCAGACTATCCGGAAGCGAGATCGTCATTTTCGCCATCGAATTCGGTACCGCCCGCACATGCCGGCCTCAGCTGTCCCTGATGCCAGGCTACCATCCCCGTCTTGTGATAGAGGCGTCGCGGCCCGCCGTCGAGCACTTGGGTCACATGCGGGGCGGTCTTTTTATCGATGTGGACGACCAGCCCGACGGGTTTTGCGGGCGAGGCGGAGAGCGGCGCCCACCATGCCGGTGTTGGCGCCGCCGTCCGCGTGGAAGGCCTGACGTTTAGGCCGGGATGAGGCGTGTCCAGCCGCGCTCGTCATTCGTGGCACCCTTCTGCAGGCTGACGAGCTGCTGGCGCAGCTCGCTGGTCAGCTTGCCCGTCTGTCCGTCTCCGACCTTGAACTCCCCGCCTGCATGCCGAACCAGGCCGATGCCCGCCAGCACCGCGGCAGTGCCGCAAGCAAAGGCTTCGATGAGCTTGCCGCTGGCTGCGTCGGCCTGCCATTCCTCGAAGGAGTAGGGACGTTGCTCAACGCGCAGGCCTTTTTCTCCGGCGAGCGCGATCACCGAAGCCCGGGTGATGCCCGGCAGGATGGTGCCGCCAAGGGGCGGGGTCACCACCGATCCGTCATTCATGACGAAGAAGACGTTCATGCCGCCGAGCTCCTCGACCCAGCGATGCTCCGCTGCATCAAGGAAGACGACCTGATCGCACTCCCTTTTGGCGGCTTCCGCTTGCGCCACGAGACTGGCTGCATAGTTTCCGCCGCATTTTGCAGCACCCGTGCCGCCGGCGGCCGCGCGGGTGTATTCGGTCTCGACCCATAGGGAAACGGCCTTCGCTCCACCTTTGAAGTAGGCGCCGACCGGAGAGGCGATGATGCAGAAGATGTATTCCTGAGCCGGACGAACGCCGAGAAATGCCTCGTTGGCGAACATGAAAGGGCGAAGGTAGAGGCTGGCGTCGCCTGAAGGTATCCAGTTCTTGTCGACCCGGACCAGCTCTTCGACGGCCTTCAGGAAAAGTTCTTCCGGAACTTCCGGCATTGCCATGCGGGCCGCAGACTGGGCGAAACGGCGGGCGTTTTCTTCCGGCCGGAAGAGCAGGATGCGGCCGTCGTCGGCCTTATAGGCCTTCATGCCTTCGAAGATTTCCTGGGCGTAGTGCAGCACGGCGCTTGCCGGGTCGAGTTCCAGGGGGCGGCGCGGCGTCACCTTTGCGTCGTGCCAGCCCTTGTCGGGGGTCCAGCGTGCCAGGACCATATGATCCGTAAAGACTTTACCGAAGCCGGGTGTTTCCAGTGCCTTGATGCGGTCGGCGTCAGAGACGGGAGACTTGTGGAATTCGATTGTGATTTCAGGAGAGGTCGACGTCGCGGTCATTGCTGGCACCTTGGGTAGTCCATTGGATAATGGCGCGCACACTACTGCCACCAGGCCGGTTTTGGAAAGGTCTGAATGCGGCCATTTTGTCTCGTGATCGTTTCATGCAATGGGGGCAGGCTACTCGGCGTGGCCGCGCATAATCACGAGACCTATAAACTTGTCGCTCGAAACTTGTCAGGGGGACAAGAAAATAGGTCAGCATTGTTGACATAAATTTCCCTGCGTGGTCTGTGGGCAATGCTAAGAAAATACGAGGAAACCCCCATGCTGAACTGGGACACCATGTTTGCGTCGCGCTCTTCGCGCATGCGCGCATCCGAAATCCGCGAACTGCTGAAGCTGCTCGACCGGCCCGAGATCATCTCCTTTGCCGGCGGCATTCCGGACCCGGCGCTGTTTCCGGATCAGGAATTCAAGCAGGCCTATGCTGATATCTTTTCGAGCGCTGCGGTCAGTTCAGCGCTGCAATATTCGGTCAGCGAAGGCTATAAGCCGCTGCGCGAATGGCTGGTCGGGCAGATGGCGGCGCTCGGCATTGCCTGCGGGCTCGACAATGTCTTCATCGTTTCCGGCTCGCAGCAGGGGCTCGATTATCTTGGCAAGCTCTTCCTGTCGCCCAATGATACCGCGCTGGTGACCTGGCCGACCTATCTCGGCGCGCTGCAGGCCTTCAACGCCTATGAGCCGGCCTATGACCAGCTGACGCCGGGCGGCAACCGGACGCCGGAATCCTATCGTGCCGCGGCTGCCGCTGCCGGCGGCAAGGTGAAGTTCGCCTATCTCTCGGCCGAATTTTCCAATCCGACCGGCGAAACGGTCGATCTCGCCGGCCGCGAGCGGGTGCTGGCGCTCGCCGAAGAGCTCGATATCGCCGTCATCGAGGATGCGGCCTATCAGTCGCTGCGCTACGACGGCGATCCGATCCCGCCGATCCTGGCGCTCGAAATCGCCGAGAAGGGCCATATCGACAACACCCGCACGATCTATTGCGGCAGCTTTTCCAAGACGCTGGCGCCCGGCCTTCGCGTCGGCTTCATCGTCGCCAATGCGCCCGTCATCCGCAAGCTGGTGCTGATGAAGCAGGCGGCGGACCTGCATTCCTCGACGATCAACCAGATCGCGATCACCCATGTCGCCGAGCGCGGCTTCGACGCGCAGGTCGCCAAGATCAAGGCCGTCTACAGCAAGCGGCGCGACTGCATGCTGGCGGCGCTCGAGAAATACATGCCCAAGGGCACCAGCTGGACGAAGCCGGAAGGCGGCATGTTCATCTGGATCACGCTGCCGGAAGGCATGGACGGCGCCAAGCTGCTGGCGAAATCGCTCGAAACCGCCAAGGTCGCCTTCGTGCCCGGCAAAGCCTTCTTCGCCGACGGCTCCGGCGCCAACACCTTCCGCGTCAGCTTCTCCTGCGCCAACGAGCAGATGATCGAGGATGGGATCGGCCGGTTGGGCAAGCTGATTACCGACGAGATCGGCGGGTGATTGTTTGAGAGGGGCTGTGCCGTGTGGCCCTTCATCCGACCCTTCGGGCCACCAACCGGGGTTGAGCCGCTGGTCTGAACCCGTCCTTCGGACCCCCGCTGGGGAGAAGAGAGGGAGCAAGCCGCAATCGCGCAGGTTCCTCCGGGCTGCCGAAGAGAAGAGATGTGAGCTGGGGTAGTGCCCCGATTCCGCTTCTCCACTGCGGGGAGAAGGTGGCGGCAGCCGGATGAGGGGGCTGCACGGCACGCCCTCTCATCCTCATTCCTGTGCTCGTCACAGGAATCCAGCCACGGCGCGTCCGCGCCGTGAATGACTTCTCCCGCAAAAGAGTTTCCCGCGCCCAAGGACTTGGGCGCACTGGATTCCTGTGACGAGCACAGGAATGAGGCAGGCGAGAGAAGTGCTTCCGCCTTTTTCTCTCGGAGGGAGGGTAAGCGGTTTATCCTCCATTGCCCGTTTTCGGCAAACCGGCCGGAACGCCCAATCAAAAAATCGTCGTCCAGCCCTCGTTCGCGGTCTCGCTCTTGCCGTAGCCGACGCGGTCGGCCACGGCTCCATCGGTGTTACGCAGGATGATGTCGCCGCCGCGGTTGGCGAGCTGGGGGCCGCCGGCTGCGGCGTTGAGGGCGATGGTGCGGATCTCGCCAGCGGCAAGCGTTCCCGACAAGGTCTGCGTCCGGCCGTTTTCGTCTTCCAGTTTCCAGCCGTCGAGCGACGCCGACATGTCGGAGCGGTTGATCAGCGTCACCGTTTCGGCTTCCGTGCCGCCTGCGCCATTCACCGGGTTGATCAGCGCGGCGATGATGCGCAGCGACGAGGCGACGACCGGCTGCGGGCGGCGGGTGCCTTCGCCGCGGCCCTCGCCGCCGCGGTTTTCGGAGACGGGATGGCCGGTCTCCGCGTCGGTGTTCCAGTTCTGCGACTGGAAGCAGAGGAAGATCGCCGCCCATTCGTGGGTATCGGTGAAATGGACGAGCAGCGCCCCGTCCTGGTTCGGGCCGTTGGTGGCCTTGAAGCTGCCCCCGTCACCCTGGTTCATGTGGATGTCGTGGATGCCGTTGCCCGGTTCGAAATCGAAATATTGGTCGGGCTTGTTGTGCTCCGGCCCCCAGGCTTCGCCGAAGGCATAGAAATGGATGTCGGGATCGGCAATGCCTTCCTCGACGATCGGCTCGATGAACTCGCGCAGATCGTTCTTCGGGCCGGAGAGCTGGAAGGGCGCGACGTCCATATCCTCGCGCTCGATCAGGCCGCCACGGACATAATCGATCGCCAGCTCAGGGCGGTCCTTGCGGATATCGGTCAGGCCCATCGGCAGGGCTTCGAGCGCTTCGGTCAGCGTCCCGTGCTTGAAGTCGACGATGTTGGCATAGAGCAGGTCGTGCGGCGATTCCTTGGAGCGGACGTTGAGCGCGATGCGGTAGCTGACGCCGTTCGCCTCGATACGGATCTCGATATGCGGATCGTTGTCGTCGTCGAGCGCGAGCGCGCTCGCCGTACCCTTCAAAACCTTGTAATTCTTCAGCATCGAGACCTCCCTGGCGATGGCGGGATCTCACGATAACACTGATAAAGTGCATCTTTTGTAACGCCTGTCTTCTGCCGTGCAATGGCCGGCTTGCAGGCCGGCGCTATTGCTGGACGTGCGGGCCGAAAAGTTCGAGGTCGGCTTCGCCGAGCCTGTCGCTCGCCGTGTTCAGCTGGTGCCAGTAGGGATAGATCACCGGCGGCAGGCTGATGGCGTCGAGGCGGTTGCGTTCGTCTTCCGTGAGCTTCAGGTCTGCGGCGGCGATGTTGTCGCGGAACTGGGCTTCGGTGCGCCCGCCGATGATGACCGAGGTGACGGCTTTGCGGCCGATCAGCCAGGCAAGCGCAACTCGAGCCGCCGAAACGCCGCGCTCCTCGCCGATCGCCACCAGCGTCTCGACGATGTTCCAGAGGCGGTTTTCGTCGCGGATCGGCGGCTCCGTCCAGCCGGCGAACTGGCGCGTGCCTTCGGGTGCTGCCTGGTTGCGGCGGTGCTTGCCGGAAAGCAGGCCGCCGGCGAGCGGGCTCCAGACCAGCACGCCGAGGCCCTGGTCGACCGAGATCGGCAGCAGTTCGTATTCGGCCTCACGGGCTTCCAGCGTATAGTGGATCTGCTGGCTGACGAAGCGCTGGTAGCGGTGCTCTTTGGCGATGCCCAGGGCCTTCATGATGTGCCAGCCGGAATAGTTCGAGCAGCCGACATAACGCACCTTGCCCTGCCGGATCAGCGTGTCGAGTGCTTCCATCGTCTCTTCGAGCGGTGTCTGGCCGTCCCATTCATGCACCTGGTAGAGATCGATGACATCGGTCTTCAGGCGCTTCAGGCTCGCCTCGCATTCGCGGATCAGGTGGTAGCGCGACAGGCCGCGGTCGTTCGGGCCGTCGCCCATGCCGAAGCGGGCCTTGGTGGCGAGCAGCACGCCCTGTGGCCGCTTGCCGGCGAGCGCCTCGCCGATGATGTTTTCGCATTCGCCTGAGGAATAGACGTTGGCGGTGTCGATCAGATTGATGCCGGCATCGATGCAGATGTCGATCATCTTCTTCGCCTCGGAGACGCCGAGATCGCCGACCATCTTCGCCCAGCCGACGCCGCCGAAGGTCATCGTGCCCATGGTCAAAGTCGAGATTTTCAGGCCGGAGCGGCCGAGCAGACGATATTCCATTGAAACTCCTCCTTCATCGAAACAGGATTGACGTACCTCAGCGCGGCCGAATGGCAATGGCGGCGTGGTCACGCCTGCGTGAGGCTTAGGCAAGAGTGCGGGCGCCGGCAGTTCGGGCCGCGTTGCGGTGTTGACCAATGGCGCGTGCCGGCAGCAGACGGATCGTACAATATGCTATCGGCTTGTCGACGGAAATCGTCCTGGCGCAGCCTTGCGTCAGGCCTCGTCCTTGTCCTTGCCGTGAATGTTGTCGCGAATCGAAGCGATCGTGTCCCGGATCTTGCCGACGGTCTCGGCGTCGAGACCGACGGCTTTGCCGATGCAGTCGAACACGTGGGCGGCGCGGCTCTTCAGGGCCAGGCCCTTGCTTGTCAGGCGCAGGAGCACCTGGCGTTCATCGGCGGGATTTCGGTTGCGGGTGACGAGGCCGACATTTTCCAGCCGCTTCAGCAGCGGGGTGAGGGTGCTGGAATCGAGGAAAAGCGTTTCGCCGAGATCCTTCACTGTGCGGTCGTCACGCGCCCACAAAGCGGTCATGACGAGGAACTGCGGATAGGTGAGTTCCATTTCGTCGAGCAGGGGGCGGTAAAGCTGGTTGAAGGCGTGGCCGGCCGAATAGATTGAAAAGCAAAGCATTTCATCGATCTGGGGCACGCTGGCGAGATCATTCGATGGGGTATTTTTCATCACGCTCTCCTATGGCTCCAATATAATTTGTGTGCGATCTGTTTGCAAGCTATTGACGCTGCGGGCGAGACGGACTAATTATATCGTGTACAAAGAAATCGCCTACAAATTATATGCCGAACACGAGAGCTCTTGAACGCGAACCCGGTTCGGCTCCTGTGACACTCAACCGACGAAAGGAAATGACCAATGTTCAAATTTGCTGCTGCCGTCGCCCTGGCGGGCGTTCTGTTCTCCGGTGCTGCCGTTGCCGAGCCGGCCAAGCCGACTGTCGTCCTCGTCCATGGCGCCTTTGCCGATTCCTCCAGCTGGAACGGCGTCGTCGAGATCCTGCGCAAGGACGGCTTCCCTGTCGTGGCCGCCGCCAATCCGCTGCGCAGCGTTGCAAGTGACGCCGCCTATGTCTCCGACGTCGTCGGCAGCATCGCCGGCCCCGTGGTCCTCGTCGGCCATTCCTATGGAGGGCAGGTGATCTCGGCCGCCGCGAATGGCCACGACAACGTCAAGTCGCTGGTCTATGTCGCGGCCTTCGCGCCCGATGCCGGGGAATCGGTTGCCGATCTCGCCGGCAAGTTTCCGGGCGGCACGCTGAGCGGCGCGCTGGCGGCCCCGGTAAAACTCGGCAGCGGCGGCGTCGATCTCTATATCGACCAGGCGAAATTCCATGACCAGTTCGCGAGCGACGTGCCGGCCGAACAGGCGGCGCTGATGGCGGCCGGCCAACGGCCGATCACCGAAGCCGCGCTCACCGAAAAATCCGGCGAGCCCGCCTGGAAGAAGCTGCCGTCCTGGTTTGTCTACGGTACCGGCGACAAGAACATTCCGGCCGCAGCTCTCGGCTTCATGGCCGAGCGGGCAGGGTCCAAGCGCACCGTCGTCGTCGATGGCGCCTCTCATGTCGTGATGGTGTCGCATCCTGCGAAGGTGGCGGAGCTCATCGAAGAGGCCGCGAAGTAACCTTCTCCGACGGGCCGCGGCGCGCAAGTGCCGCGGCCCGATGCCGGCAAGCGGAGCCTCCCGCCGCCTGTCACATCTCTGTCAACGACCCCGAATAAGGGAGGGGTGACGCAATTCCGAGGACCCCTCCCTATGAAAACGATCGTTTCCGCCGCAGCCCTTCTCGCCGCGAGCCTGTTTGCCATTCCGGCTTCGGCCGCAAACCTCGTTCTCTATACCAGCCAGCCGAACGAAGACGCGCAGGCGACGGTCGACGGCTTCATGGCGGCCAATCCCGATATCAAGGTCGACTGGGTGCGCGACGGCACGCCGAAGATCATGGCCAAGCTGCAGGCCGAGATCCAGGCCGGCAACCCGGTCGCCGACGTTCTTCTGATCGCCGACATGGTGACGCTGGAGCGCCTGAAGGAAGAGGGCAAGCTGCTCGCCTACAAGTCGCCGGAAGCCGCTCAATACGACGCCACGCTCTATGACGCCGACGGCTACTATTACTCGACCAAGCTGATCACCACCGGCATCATGTACAACACCTCGGCCGGCATGAAGCCTGCGAGTTGGAAGGATCTGACCAAGCCGGAAGCCAAGGGCCTCGTCACCATGCCGAGCCCGCTCGCTTCGGGTGCGGCGCTCATCCACGCACAGACGCTTGCCGCCGTGCCCGGCCTCGGCTGGGATTTCTACAAGTCGCTCGCCGAAAACGGCGCAATCGCCGCCGGCGGCAACGGCGCCGTCTTGAAGTCGGTCGCCTCGGGCGAGAAGGCTTACGGCATGGTCGTCGACTACCTGCCGATCCGCGAGAAGGCCAAAGGCGCTCCGGTCGAATTCGTTTTCCCGAGCGAAGGCGTTTCGGCCGTCACCGAGCCGGTCGGCATCCTCGCCAGCAGCAAAAATGCCGAGGCCGCCAAGAAGTTCGTCGATTACGTGCTCTCGGAAAAGGGCCAGGAAGGCTTCCTCAAGCTCGGCTATATTCCGGCGCGCAACGGCATGAAGGTGCCGGAAGGTTTCCCGGCGCGCGACACGATCAAGGTCCTGCCGATCCATGCGGCTGACGCGCTGAAGAATACCGACCAGGATCTGAAGACCTTCTCGGGCATTTACGGCTCGAACTGATCTCTTCATGCCAGGCTATGTCAGAGCAGGAAACAGCCAGCCCGCCTGGCTGTTTCCTTTTATCGTCATTACCGTGCTCGTCCTCAGCGTGCTGCCGCTCGCCCGGCTTGCCATGGCAGGGATTGCGGCCTTCGCCAGCGGCGGCGTCACCGATGTGCTCGCCGACCCGGCGCTCTGGCAGGCGACCTATTACACCGTCGCCACCTCCGTTCTCGGCACGATCGTCTCGCTTCTCATCGGCTGCCTCTTCGCCTTCCTGCTGACGCTGACCGACATTCCGGGCAAGGGGCCGCTCAGCTTCTTCTTCATGCTGCCGATGATGATCCCGCCGCAGGTGACGGCGCTTGCCTGGGTGCAGATGTCGGGGCCGTCGAGCCCGCTGCTGAAGGCGCTTTCGCTTGCACCGCCGCTCGGCTCGCCGCAGCCGCTCTATTCGGTCGGCGGCATCGCGCTGCTCTACGGCGTCCAGCACGCGCCGCTCGTCTATCTCGCGCTCCGGGCTGGGCTGATGACGCTGCCGCGCGACGGCGTCGAGGCCGCACGGCTTTCCGGCGCTTCCAGCTTTCGGGTCTTTCGCGATATCATCCTGCCTCTGTCGCTGCCTGGCATCATCGCGGGCGCGGCGATCTCCTTCGTCTCCTGCACCGGCAATTTCGGCATTCCCGCCATTCTCGGTATTCCGGCCTCGATCTTCACGCTGCCGACGCTCATCTTCACCAAGTTTTCCGCCTTCACCAGCCGCACTTTCGGTGATGTTGCGGTGCTCTCAGGCATCATCGCGATGATCTCGGTCGCCGGGCTGATGATCCAGGACCGGGCGCTCAGAGGCCGCGACTACCGCGTCATCGGCCTGTCGGGGGCGAGTGCGGCCTTCGAGCTCGGCGCCTGGCGGTTCGCCTTCACGCCGCTCCTCTGGGCGATCCTGTTCTTCATGCTCGCCGCACCCTTCTTCGCGCTCGTCGCCGGCGCGCTGGTGCCGGCCTATGGCGTGCCGCTCACCTTCAAGACCATGTCGCTGCATGCCTTCCAAGAAATCCTCTTCCGGCAGGCGGTGACGCGCACCGCTTTCGTCAACTCGATCTCGCTTGCCGGCGCCACCGCAATTGGTCTCCTGGTGGTGACCGTGCTTGCGGCCTATATGCTGACGCGGCGCAAGGATGCGGCGTCCCGCATCATCGCGAGCCTGATCGAGATACCCTATTCGCTGCCCGGCATCGTCATGGCGGTCGCCTTCATCCTGGTTTTCGCGGCACCGATCCCGTTCCTCCACATTTCGCTCTACGGCACGATCTGGATCATCCTCATCGCCTATTTCTCCTCCTTCTTCGCCGTCAGCCTGAAACCTGTCGTCAGCGCCTTCCACCAGCTCGATCCGGCGCTGGAGGAGGCGGCACGTCTTTCCGGCGCCGGCTTCTTCCGAAGGCTTTCCGATATCATCGTGCCGCTGATTGCGCCTGCCGCCGGCGCTTCCGTCATTCTCGTCTTCCTGATCGCCTGCAACGAGCTGACGGTCTCCGCGCTGCTCTGGTCGGCCGGCACCCAGACGCTCGGCGTCGCCATCTACAATCTCGACGACAGCGGCAGCTCCGATCTTGCCTCGGCGCTGTCGGTGCTCGTCGTCCTCATGGTCGTGGTCATGATGCTGCTCTTGGAACTCCTGGCCAAACACCTGCCGAAAGGGGTGGTCCCATGGCGAAACTGATCCTCAACCGGGTGGCCAAGGATTTCGGCACCGGGCGCGCCGCCGTCAGCGATTTCTCGCTCGATGTGCGCGAGGGCGGTTTCCTCGCTCTGCTCGGGCCTTCCGGCTGCGGCAAGACGACGGTTCTCAGAATGATCGCCGGTTTCGAGACACCCTCTGACGGCTCGATCCATCTCGGCGAGCGGCTGCTAGCCGATGCCGCCCAATCGCTGCCGCCGGAAAAGCGCAACATGGCGATGGTCTTCCAGTCCTATGCGCTCTGGCCGCATATGAGTGTCGCCGACAATGTCGGCTATCCCCTGAAGGTGCGCGGCATCTCCGGCGACGCCTATCGGGCGAAAGTCGGCGAGGCGCTTTCCACCGTCAGGCTTGCCGATTTTGCCGGGCGGCGGCCGGCCGATCTCTCCGGCGGCCAGCGCCAGCGCGTCGCGCTCGCCCGCTGCCTGGTGACCTCGCCAGATGTCGTGCTGCTCGACGAGCCGCTCGCCAATCTCGACCGGCACCTCAAGCAGGAGATGGAAGAGACCTTCCGCGAATTTCACCAGCGCTCGGGCGCGACGATGATCTATGTCACCCACGATCAGAGCGAGGCGATGGCGCTCGCGACCGACGTCGCCGTCATGTCCGAAGGCCGCCTGCTGCAGGTGGCGCCGCCGGCCGAAATCTACGCCCGGCCGGAAGGCCGCATCGTCGGCGGCCTGATCGGGCGCGGGGCGATCCTGACGTTGCCTGTCATGGCCAGCGAACGCCATCTGGAATGGGACGAGCTGCAGGACGCGCTCCAGGCGGCCAACACTGACGGCGTCGATATTCTCGTGCGGCCGGAAGATGTGATCATCGGCGGCGAGGGGGCTCCGGCAACCGTCGAATCCGTGTTGTTCGAGGGCGAGCGCTACGCCGTGAAGCTGACGCTCGGCAAGGGCCAGACGCTGCGCGCCTACAGCCGCGTGGCCGTCGTGCCTGGTGAAGCCGTGCGCGCCGTCATCCGCGCGGGCTGGCGGCTTTGATGGATAGAGAGTCGGCGTCTACGGCAGCAGTTGAAGCTCGACAATAGAAGTTGAAAATTACCCTTCTCTTCTTTCGAATCACCATAAAGTTGAATAGTTCTTCCGGCTTCGTGGTGCCGAGCCGGACTAAATTAATAGAAGCGTATGAGAAGAGTAAAACTCGCGCGATAATCGATTGGTTGAAAGGACATATTATTATGCCAATTCCAGTAAAGCATATTCGATCCGTTTTCTTGCTTTCGGCGGCGCTGTTGAGCGCGGCGAGCGTTCTCCAGGGATGCCCGTCTGTGGAGCGGGGCGAACGAACCCAGGCATTCAGCCCAAATGACTTATACCGCGGCTCGAGCAACAGGAGCTCTTCGAGCAGCCCTGATGGCGGGCACAGCCAACCTCACGACAACGCGACTTCAAGCCCGCCCAGCCATATCTAGGCGCAGACGGCACTTGTCCGCATTTTTCTTGGCCCGCCGTCTTTCCCTGCGGCGATTGCCGGTTAAGGTACTGCCCGTAACCGGACTCCCGCCATGTCGCTTCGCCTCGCCACCTTCAACGTCGAAAACCTGCTGACCCGTTTCGATTTTACCGGCTTCCGCAACCAGCTGCGCCAGGACCGCGTCATCAAGCTTTTCGAGGTCAATAGCGAGGGCACCTATCAGCAGCTCGAGCAGGCGCGGGTGATCGCCGCCGCCGACGACACAAGGCAGATGACGGCGCTCGCGATCGCCGATGCGGATGCCGATATCCTCTGCCTGCAGGAAATCGACAATATGGCGGCCCTGCACGCCTTCGAATACGGCTATCTCTTCCGCATGGTCGGAAACGGCTACCGCCAGAAATTCCTGGTCGAGGGCAATGACAGCCGCGGCATCGATGTCGCCGTCCTGATGCGCGAGGAAACGCGCGACGGCCAGAAGATCGAAGTCAGGGATATCAGAAGCCATGCGATGACGACCTATCGCGACTTCGCTCTCTTCGACGAGGATCTGGCGCTCACCAACCGCATCGACGACAAGGTCTTCAAGCGCGATTGCCTGGAGCTCGATCTTCTGATCGGCGGCCGGCCGTTCTCGCTCTATGTCGTGCATTTCAAATCGATGGGCAATCCGCGCGACGGGCTCGACGGGCGCCAGTCGACCATGCCGATCCGCCGCGCCGAGGCGCGCGCCGTGCGCCGTATCATCGAGGACCGCTTCGGGGCCGGACACACGGCCAAGAAGAGTTTCGCCATCTGCGGCGACATGAACGATTACCAGGAGCGCGTCGACGTCATCGGCCGCCGCGGCACCGAGTATCGCTTCGAACATCGTGACGAGGCCGAAAGCGCCCTCGACGTCTTCAGCCATGACGGCTTTGCCGAAAACGTCGTACGCCGCCGCAGTCCGCTCGACCGCTGGACGCTTTATCACAGCCGCGGGCCGCAGGAGCAGTGGCTCTGCCAGCTCGATTATCTCTGGCTTTCGCCCGCACTTGCCGTCCACAATGCCGGCCGCCTGCCCGAAATCATCCGCAGCGGCCAGCCCTACCGCACCATCTTTCCGCCGGGCCAGGAGGTGGAGCGTTATCCCCGCACCGGCTGGGACCGGCCGAAGGCCTCCGACCATTGCCCTGTCGTCATGACATTGGATCTTCCCTGAAGGCGAACATGAAAACCAATTTGAGCATGAATTTCGAAAGCAGCGATTTTTCCGACGAGTTCGCCGGCTGGCCGCCGGAAGCGACCGTCTTCCCGATCGCCGGCGTCGATTTGCGGGTGCTGCTCGGCACCCATCCCTTCGTCGCCGCCGAGGAGGCGGCGATCCGCGAGAACTGGGCGAGGGAGACCGCCGCCAATCCGGCGCTCTTCGATGGCCGCCTGATCTTCCAGCAGCGGCTGACACTGGACGAAAAGGGCATTTCCGGCGAGGGCTACGTCACGCCGTTCTCGGCCTTCATGTATTGGCGCCGCCAGCCGCATCGCCAGGGCGGCATTCACATCTTCGCCTATCCCGTGCTCGAAAGCTCCGACGGCGCGTTGGTGGCGATCCGCATGGGCGCCCACACCGCCAATCCCGGCCAGGTCTATTTCGCTGCCGGCTCGCTGGAGCCGGAGGATATCGTCGACGGACGCTGCGACATCGAGGCCAACATGCGCCGCGAAGTCCTCGAGGAAACCGGCCTCGACCTTGCCAATTCCGTGGCGGGGCAGGGGCTCTATGCCGCCCACGCCAGGCGCACGGTGACGCTCATGCGCCTCTTCCGCTTCGACATGACGGCCGACGAGATGGTGGAACGGATCGAAGCGCACATGCTGGTCGCCGAAGACAAGGAAATCGCTGGCGCCGCCGCGATCCGCTCGGCCGATCCCTCCGCCCATCCGTATAATGTCGCCATGCTGCCGGTGATTAGTTGGTATTTCGGGAAGAGGGGTGCGTGAGAGACGGCAGCGGGAGTTCAGCGTCCTTCGAGGCGGCTGCTAGGTGGAGGAATTGTGGATAGGGCGTGCCGCGGGGCACCCCCCTCTGTCCTGCCGGACATCTCCCCCACAAGGGGGGAGATCGGCAAGCGGCGTGAACTTTGCGCCCATCTACCGTTTCGTCGGGCTGTGACTCTCGTTGTTTGGGAAGCCATCGCGCCCAGCCAATCTCCCCCCCTTGTGGGGGAGATGTCCGGCAGGACAGAGGGGGGTGCCACACGGCACAGCCTCTGACCTGGTGGAGAGGCGTGGCACTAACGTTCCGACGGGGTGGCATCCTCCGCTTTCCAGCATCCCAAGGCGCGCAAGCCAAAGGCCGAAGCCTCGAAGGACATACTCCCTGCATCCATCCGACTTTAGCGCCTTGCACTCGGTCGCGTGGTCGGGCAGGTTGACGGCGCGATGACCGATTCAGGGAGGCCGATGTGGCGCGAAGCTACAGCGTCTATGACGTGTTCACCGATCGAAAGCTTGCGGGCAACCCGCTGGCGGTGATCTTCGACGGAGACGATCTCAGCGACGAGGCGATGCAGGCGATCACCCGGGAGATCAATCTCTCGGAGACGGTGTTCGTGCAGCCTTCGGGCAACCCCGCCTATGCGGCGAAAATCAGGATCTTCACGCCGGGGCGCGAACTGCCCTTTGCCGGACATCCCACAGTCGGCACGGCGATCGCGCTCGCCGAACGCACGCATGGCGCCACCAACCGCGATCTCGTCAGCGTGCTGGAGGAAAATGTCGGGCCGGTGCGCTGTGCCGTCAGGCTGAGGGAGGGCGAGGCGAGCTTTGCCGAATTCGACCTGCCGCGCAAATCGCAGCAGGCCGTCATGCCGCTCGACAAGCTCGGCATGGCCGACGCGCTGTCGCTGAAGGTGACCGAGATCGGCTTCGAAAATCACGTGCCGTCGGTCTGGAGCGCCGGCGTTCCCTTCCTGCTCATTCCCATCCACGATGTGGGTGCTGCGCAGCGGGTCGATTTCGATCCGCAGCTCTGGGAAAAGATCGTGCCTTTCGCCGATGGCGCGCTCGCCTCGGCTTATGTCTATTGCCGCGGCGGCGTCAATCACGTGGCGAAGTTCCATGCCCGCATGTTCGCAAGCGGCATGGGCATTGTCGAGGACCCGGCGACGGGTTCGGCGGCGGCCGCACTCTCCGGCGCCATCCACCATTTCGACCGGCTGACCGATGGCCATCATCCGATTATGATCGAGCAGGGCGTCGAAATGGGCCGGCCCTCCTTCATCCACCTGCATATCGATATCGACGGCGGGGCGATCTCCAATGCCCGGATCGGCGGCCAAGCCGTGCGGCTGGCGAGCGGCACGCTCGACCTTTGATTCGACGGGGCGTCCCCGGCGCCTCCGTCAGCCGCCAGAGACGCCCTATCACTTTGAATCGGCGCATAATCCCTTCGGAAAATCTCCCCCGATTTCAGGCTTTCTGCGCCGCATATCAGCCATGCGCAAAAATCTTTGAGATTAACCAAAGAATTTTCGCCGATGCGCTGGACAAGCCTGCCGATCCTGTTTATACGCCCCGTCACACCGCGCAACCAAGCGCGGACGGGTGATTAGCTCAGTTGGTAGAGCAGCTGACTCTTAATCAGCGGGTCGTAGGTTCGAGCCCTACATCACCCACCAAATCTCTTGAAAAGATTAATATATTTGATTTCAGGCCGAACCTTCGGTCTGTTGAAAGTCTTCGGCGACGAGCGGCTTATTTCGATTATCCGCCGCACTGGCCGCATCGAACCGCGCGCCCTATCTCCTTTCTGCAAACCGGGGACTTCCATGAAAAGCCTCATCTTCGCGCTCGCCTTGTTGCTGCCGATACCGGCTTTTGCTGCCGGGGTGAGGGAAGTCAAAGCGAACGTACATAGCTGCGGCGAGATTGCGCAGATCATTCGTGAGAACAAGAAGGTCTTCGTTCGGGTCGGTTTCGGCGGGCGCAGCTTTCGTTTTCCGCCGGCGCAGTGCGGCCCGGGCGACAAGCGCGTCACGACCAGTTTTCGCGATGCGGGCGGAAAGCAATGCGTTCTGGACTATGCCTGCGTCTACGATCCGGCGTCGCTCTATAATTTCCCCTGATGCATCGCGCGTTGAGGCGGAGGCCTCTTTGAATCCTGCGGTTGAAAATTTCTATTTTGGCGCTTGACTCTTTCGCACTTTGGAACAAAATGAGAACAAATCCAGCAAGGAGCGGCTGGGCGAGGACGTGCCGGAGACCAGGAAGATCGTGTTATCGCGGCAGTTCGGGCTTGCGCACCGGCCGCAACAGAGCGATGTCTGACATCGGTCTCTGAGATCAGGAGTCGAGTATGAAAAGCGTTGTTCTGGCCGTTGCACTGCTGTTTCCGTCGGCGGTCCTTGCTGCGGAGGCAGTGGAGGTCAATGCCAGGGATCACAGCTGCGAAGAGCTTTCGCAGATCATCCGCCAGGAGAAGAGAGTTTTCATCCGCATGGGCTTCGGCGGTCGCAGTTTCCGCTATCCGCCGGCGCGGTGCAATCTGGGGGACAAGTACGACATTGCGCGGGTGAGGGATGCCAGCGGCAAGCTCTGCGTCCTCGACTATCAGTGCGTCTACGACCCCCAGTCCTTCTATAACAGAATTCCCAAATAGTCCCTTCGCGAGTCCAATATCGCCAGCCAGCCGCGCCTCACAAGGCGCGAACGGGATCGGCTTGTCCTGTAGCGTGAGGGCGAGTGTGCCGAAGGAGTGGGAAGGAATGAGATCAGAACTTTGGCAGAGGTTGAATCCTTCGACCTCCATTTTGGGAGACTATCATGCGTAAGTTGGTTTTTGTGGTCGCGATGCTGATGTCGGGCGAGGCTTTTGCCGGCTGCGAGCTCATCTCCAGCCCGTGCTGGACGCAAGGGCGCGATACCTACACGATGGAGCGGAATTCCGGCGGCAGCTACAACACCTATCGCAACGGCGATCCCTATTCGCAAACGCAGCAGACTCTCGGCGGCACCTACCGCGAGACCGTCTACGGCGGCGGCTCGCGCACCTATAATTACGATCCGTATAAGGGGGCCGACGGCAAGAAGAGCAAAAGCGGCTGGTAACCCGCAGGCTCGGCATCGGTGTCGAGGGCAAGAAAAAAGGCCGGGCGAAACTCGCACCGACCTTCCTCGATTTGTCTCAATGACGGCTGCCAGTACCTCCGTGGTCAGCCGCCAGAGACAATCTCTATGAGCTGTAGATAAGCGCGGATTGCGGTTATTCAAGGGCTGGCCGCAGAAAAGAGGTGGCGCCGGTCGTGTGAGGCTGAAACCCCAGATCGCCGAAAACGACGAGCATGTTCAACGCATAGATCCTCCTTGGCGTGTCCCATCGGATACGCCAAGGAGGCATCTAACGCGGCTTCCCTCGACCGGGCAGCGGTTACTGCTGGGCAGGAGCAGCCGGCGGAGTGGCCGGTGCGGGTGCCGGAGCAGGCGTTGCGCTGTTATCGGCCGGAGCCATCGGCGTTGCCGGGGCCGGGGCGGGGGCCGGTGTGGACTGGGTCGTGGAGGCTGTCGTATCCGGCGAAGTGCCGGGAGGTGTGCTGCTCCACTGCGAATAGGCGAATGCAGCAACAGCGATCACGGCCAATGCAGCGACCCAGACAACCCACGTATTGCTGGTGCGCGCAGTCGGCGTGGTGCGCAGATCCAGATTCGGATTCAGCGGGCGGTTGGGATCGTTGGCATTATTGGGGTCGTACGTCATGGTACTTTCTCCTCTTTCGGTGATGAATAAATGAGCGAGCGAGGTTTTTGTTCCATTCTGGGGCCGGAGGCCCTTGTTATCAGGGCTTTTCCGGCTGTTCTTGCCTCGCTTGGGCTGAGCAAAGTCAAGCAGCGACCTATGTGCCGTGCAGCCCCCTCATCTGCCTGCCGGCATCGACCTGGGTCGAGCCACGCGTCTCGCCCCGTCCTTCGGACCCCCGCTGGGGAGAAGGGACTCGTGGCGGCGTCTTGCCCTTCTTGAAGGCATCGTTTGTGGACGCAGAGTTCTCGGCTTGTCCGCTTCTCCCCTCGGGGAGAAGATGCCGGCAGGCAGATGAGGGGGCCACACGGCACGTCCTCCGTTGCTTTTCGCTCCGCCTTGAGCGGCAAGCGAAAGGCGATTGACCAGATGATGCCAGAAGAGGTCGGTGGCCAGCATGCAGACAGTATCGCCGCATGCGCTTGACACAACGGGGCCAGTTTGCGCATGATTTTCTTCTGGGGTTGCGATCACCCCACGAGGCGACATGCCGAAGAATCGCGTCCGGTAAAACCCGATCAACGGAGGGACGCGTCATGCCGTCATTTCTCGAAATATCTCCCGACAAGCTCAGCCGCCTCATCGGAACCCCGGCTGCGCCCTGCATCATCGACGTCCGCACCGAGGAGGATTTTGCGCTCGATCCGCGCCTGGTGCCGGGCTCGATCCGGCGCGGCCATGCCGACGTCGCCTCCTGGGCGGGCGAGATCGATGCCGATGCCGTCGTCGTGATCTGCCAGCGGGGCGCCAAGCTCAGCCATGGTGTCGCCGCCTATCTCAGGCATGCCGGGATCGAGGCCGAAACCCTCGAAGGCGGCTTCGAAGCCTGGGTCGCGGCCGGACCTGTCGTGCCCGAGGCGAAGCTGCCGCGCCGAGATGCGCAGGGGCGCACCGTCTGGGTAACACGGGCGCGGCCGAAGATCGACCGCATCGCCTGCCCTTGGCTGATCCGGCGCTTCGTCGATCCCAACGCCGTCTTCCTGTTCGTGCCGGCGCCCGAAGTCATCGCCGTCGGCGAGCGCTTCGGGGCCGTGCCCTTCGATATCGAGGACGTGTTCTGGAGCCATCGCGGCGAGCTCTGCACCTTCGACGTGATGGTCGAGGAGTTCGGACTGGCGTCGGAACCGCTCCTGCACCTCGCGAAGATCGTCAGGGCGGCGGATACCGCACGGCTCGATCTCGCGCCCGAGGCATCCGGCCTGCTTGCCGCCTCGCTCGGCCTTTCCAGGATGTATTCCGACGATCTGGAGCAGCTCGAGGCCGGCATGCTTCTCTACGATGCCTTCTTCCGCTGGTGCCGCGATGCGACCGAGGAAACCCACAACTGGCCCGCAACGAAGAAGAGGGCATGAGATGGTCGAGATGATGGAAAATGCACCCGCCGGGCAGGCGGGGAAGAAAGATGCGGGCAAGAAAGATGCGGGCAAGGGGCATCATCACGGCGTCCCGTTCGCCGAGGCGTTGCGGGTGTGGCTGCGCGTTGCCGCGCTCAGCTTCGGCGGCCCGGCCGGCCAGATCGCCGTCATGCACCGGATCATCGTCGACGAGAAGCGGTGGATCGGCGAGCACCGTTTCCTGCATGCGCTGAATTACTGCATGCTGCTTCCCGGGCCTGAGGCGCAGCAGCTCGCCGTCTATATCGGCTGGCTGATGCACCGGACATGGGGCGGGCTCGTCGCCGGCGTGCTCTTCGTGCTGCCGGGCTTCCTGTCGATCCTCGCCCTCAGCTATATCTATGCGGCCTATGGCAGTGTCGGCATCGTCGCCGGCCTCTTCTTCGGGCTGAAGGCGGCCGTGCTTGCCGTCGTCGTTCAGGCCGTCATCCGCATCGGCGGCCGGGCGCTCAGAAACCGCGTCATGCTTGCGCTTGCGGCGGCGGCCTTCATCGCCATCTTCTTCTTCCACGTGCCGTTCCCGCTGATCGTGCTTTCCGCGGCAATCGCCGGCTATCTCGGCGGCCGCCTCGGCCTTGAGGCTTTCAGCCCGGGCGGCGGCCACAAGGCAGCGGGTGGTCCGGTGCTGTCGGACGCTGACTCGGCGCTCGGCGAGGGCATCCCCGATCATGCGCGCCCCAACCTTGCCTGGTCGCTCGGCATCTCGGCAGCGCTGCTCGCCCTCTGGCTCGTGCCCGTCGCAGCGCTTTACTTGGTCCTCGGCCCGGGCGACGTCTTCAGCCAGATAGGCCTGTTCTTCAGCAAGATGGCGGTCGTCACCTTCGGCGGCGCCTATGCCGCGCTCGCCTATGTCGCGCAGGAGGCCGTGCAGCATTTCGGCTGGCTGAAACCGGGCGAAATGCTCGACGGCCTCGGCATGGCCGAGACGACGCCGGGGCCGCTGATCATGGTGCTGCAGTTCGTCGGCTTCATGGGCGCCTTTCGCAATCCGGGTTCGCTCGATCCGATGCTTGCCGCCACGCTTGCGGCGGTCCTGACGACCTGGGTGACCTTCGTGCCCTGTTTCCTCTGGATCTTCCTCGGCGCGCCCTTCATCGAAAAGCTGCGCGGCAATGTGGCGCTTGCCGGCGCGATGTCGGCGATCACGGCGGCGGTGGTCGGCGTCATCCTCAACCTTGCCATCTGGTTCGGCCTGCACACGCTGTTTGCCGAGGTCGCGTCGGTCAATTTCGGCAGCCTGCGGCTCGATATTCCGGTGCTGCAATCGGCCGTGCCGGCGGCAATGGCGCTTTCTGCCGCCGCCGCCGTGGCGATCTTCCGCTTCAAGACCTCGGTCATCACGACGCTGCTTGCCTGCGCGATAGCGGGAATGCTCTGGACGCTGGCGGGTTAGCTATTCACCACCCCGTCTGCCGGGACGCGCGTCGCCAGGA
This sequence comes from Rhizobium sp. R634, assembly GCF_002211305.1. Lineage (GTDB taxonomy): Bacteria > Pseudomonadota > Alphaproteobacteria > Rhizobiales > Rhizobiaceae > Rhizobium. Next base: position 145,167 of record NZ_LOKW01000008.1, read on the forward strand.
TCTTGTCGATGCGCATGCCGTCCATGTCGATCACTTCGAAGCGCCAGTCCTCGAAGAGGAAGATTTCGCCGGTTTCGGGAATGTGCTGGAGCTGATGCAGCGCAAAGCCCGCCAGGGTGTGGAAATCGGCGTCGGGTCGGTCCTTGAGGCCGAGGCGCTCGAAGGCGTCGAAGGCCGGCATCATCGCGTCGATCAGCAGTGAGCCGTCGTCGCGGATGATGATGTCGGGTTCCTCGTCCGCCCCCGGCAGATCGCCGGCGATGGCTTCCAACAGATCGGTCTGGGTGACGATGCCTTCGAGGCTGCCATATTCGTCGATGACGATGGCAAGGCGCACGGGCGAGGCCTTGAAGGCGTCGATCACGCGGACGACCTTGGTGCCCTCGTGCAGCACCAGCGGCTGCTTGATCACCTCCATCGGCCGCACCCTGCCGCCGTCGAGCACCTGATCGAGAAGGTCTTTCTTCAGCACCATGCCGATCGGTTCGTCGATCGAGCCGCGGGCGACCAGCAGCTGCTCATGGCCGCATTCGCGGATGGTCTTCAGGATCTCGGCCTCGCTGTCGTCGGCGTCGAACCATTCGATATCGAGGCGCGGCGTCATGATGTCGGAGATCGGCCGCTCGCCGATGTTGAAGACCCGCTCGACGAGCTGCTGCTGCACCGGGTTGAGAAGGCCGGCCTCCTGGCTCTCGGCGACGAGCAGTTTCAGCTCCTGCGGCGAGTGAAAGGAGGATTCCCCGGTTCCGGCGCGAAGCCCGACCGCCTTGAGGACGAGGTTGCCGAGGCCGTTCAGCGTGAAGATCGCCGGCTTGAACAGCACGAGGAAGAGGCCGAGCGGGCGCACGACGGCAAGCGAAGTGGCTTCGCTGCGCTGAAGCGCCAGGCTTTTCGGCGCGAGTTCCCCGAGCACGATATGCAGCGCGGTGATGATGACGAAGGCGATGACGACGGCAACAGTATGCGCCCCGGTCGTCGCCCAGGGCTGAGGCAGGAAAGAGAGCAGGGGCTCGATCAGATGGGCAAGTGCCGGCTCGCCGACCCAGCCGAGTGCCAGCGAGGAGATGGTGATGCCGAGCTGGGTGGCTGCGAGGTTGGAGTCGAGATTGTCGACGGCGCGCTGCAGGGCGGTGGCATTCATCCGGCCTGCAGCGACGAGCTCGGCGACACGGCTGCGCCGGACGGAAACCAGCGCGAATTCAGCGGCGACGAAAAAGCCATTGGCGGCCACGAGAAAGAACACGGCGAATACCCCGACGAAGTCGAAGAGCCCACCCGCGGATTCGGACATGTTTTCCTTACCTCTGAATTGACGCGAGTCCGAAACTACACGCTCGCACACTGCTGACAAGGCGCAGCCGGTATTCTTTACCGTGGGGAAGGGGTCGGCCTAGCCGTGTTTTGAGGCCTGGTGTTCCATTGGATATCGCTTCGGCGTGCCGCGCCACCGATCGCAGTTGCCGGCGCCGTGAGGTCTCCGGCGAACGAGGCTGCGACCTCTCTCCGACCACATCCTCAGGTGCCCGCAGGGGCCTCGAAGGACGAGGCCGGCCACCGGCGCCTGCGGTAGATACTGGGGTGCATAAGATTAATCTAAAATATAAACTGCGACCCGCAGGCCTCAGATTCCATTACAAAAGTTTAATTTAAATTTCAGTTTCGGTTCATCTTTCTGGCCCTAATTTGCTCCCGTGCCCCCACACAAGGAACCTTCACATGAAAAAGATCTTTGCAGCTCTTCTGTCCGCTTCCTTCCTTCTCTCGCCGATCGTCGCCTCGCAGGCGAGCGCCGATGATTTCCGCCGTCCGCCGGTCGTCGTCCAGAAGAAGGTGATCGTCGAGAAAACGGTCGTGAGGCCGCATTGGAAGAAGGGATACCGCGTCAACGCCGGCGAACGCCGCCGGTTTCACGACGTCAACGACTACCGCCGCTACCGGCTCGCGCCTCCGCCGCGCGGCTATCGTTGGGTCCGCGCCGACAACGACTTCCTGCTGATCGGCGTCACCAGCGGTGTGATCTCCAGCATTATTGCTGGTCGCTGATGGTATATGAGGAGGGCGGTTTCGGCCGCCCTTTCCGGTTCTGGGAGGGGTGTAGAGACTTCCGCTGGTGACTTGTCTGAAGATACCGTCTGGTGCAGAACGCCGTCTCGATCCGCGTCGTCGCTCTCCCCACGCTCCCTTGTATCTGCACGTTAGAGATTTTGTGCGATGGAAGCGATTGCGCCTCTGGCCGGGTGGCCACCCGGCCAGAGGCGTGACGAAGTCGCCCGCCCTCCCTCCGGTTACAACCGTGAATGAGCCTGGGATCTTCGTCATCGTCACGTACGACCGAATAGTCGCTTGG
>NZ_LOKW01000009.1 GCF_002211305.1 Rhizobium sp. R634
GCCCAAAATGGTCATCCGCATCGCACTCGCCCGAAAACTCCTGGTCATTCTCAATGCAAAAGCACGAGATGCGCGAAGAGAATTCGAATATGCAACTTGACAACCCAGATAGTCGCTCATTCCTGTGCTCGTCACAGGAATCCAGCCGCCGCGCGTCCGCGCGGCGAGAAGAGTCTTTCCAGCCCAAGGACTTGGGCTGGCTGGATCTCTGTGACGAGCACAGAGATGAGGGAGATGGTGGCAACCCTCAGTCTCCACTCTCCTGTGGATCGCTCTCTCGCCTTCCCTACTCCCGCTCCGCCGACTTCGCCCAAAGATTGATATCCGCCTCACGGGCGTAGACGTCGATCTCTGCAAGCTCCTCGGCCGAAAATTCAAGATTATCCAGCGCCTTGACGCAGTCGACGATCTGCGACGAGCGGCTGGCGCCGATCAGCGCCGAGGTCACGCGTCCGCCGCGCAGCACCCAGGCGATCGCCATCTGCGCCAGCGTCTGGCCGCGCCTTTCGGCGATCTCGTTCAGCTTTTTGATATTATCGATGATCGAGGGACGGATGAAGTCGCGCTTCAGGAAATGGTTCTGGGCGGCGCGGCTATCGGCCGGAATGCCGCCGAGATATTTCGTCGTCAGCATGCCCTGAGCCAGCGGCGAGAACACGATCGAGCCCATGCCGGTCTCGTCGAGCGCGTCGAGCAGCTTGTCGTCTTCGACCCAGCGGTTGAGCATCGAATAGCTCGGCTGGTGGATCAGGCAAGGCGTGCCGAGGCTCTTCAGGATCGCGGCGGCTTCGCGGGTGCGCTGCGAATTATAGGAGGAGATGCCGACATAAAGCGCCCGGCCGGAGCGGACGATATGGTCGAGCGCCCCGCAGGTTTCCTCGAGCGGCGTGTCCGGGTCGAAACGATGCGAATAAAAGATATCGACATAGTCGAGACCCATCCGCTTCAGGCTCTGGTCGCAAGAGGCGATCAGATACTTGCGGCTGCCCCATTCGCCATAGGGACCCGGCCACATGTCGTAGCCGGCTTTCGAAGAGATGATCAGTTCGTCGCGAAGCCCGGAAAATTCGGTCCGCAGGATTTCGCCGAAAGCGGTCTCGGCGCTGCCGGGAGGCGGGCCGTAATTGTTGGCGAGGTCGAAATGCGTGATGCCGAGATCGAAGGCCGTGCGGCACATGTCGATCTTGCGCTCATGCGGCGTGTCGCCGCCGAAATTGTGCCAGAGGCCGAGGGAAACCGCCGGCAGCTTCAGGCCCGAACGCCCGACGCGGTTATATTTCATCTTCGAATAACGGTCTGCGGCCGGTTGCCAGCTCATATGGAGGTCTCCTGAACCTGTCTAAATTGCTTCCCTTTCGTATCCGTCCTGAGCGGCGGCCGAAAGCTAAAAACATCTCCACCTTCCAACGTCGTCATCCTCGGGCTTGTCCCGAGGATCTACTGACAGCGCGGCAGATCCTCGGGACAAGCCCGAGGATGACGGAAGCGTGGGAGCGCGCGCCGGGCAAAAGCGCACCGACGCGCGCCCTCACTTTACTTCAACAGCGCCTGCGCCTCTTCGATGCCGAGTGCCGCCGGCTGGGTGCAGGTCGTGGTGAGATCGATGAACCGACCCTCCTCGCCCGACTTCAGGATCGAGGTCATCACGTCGACACCGTGCAGCGTGCGGTCGAGCGAGCAGCGCGCGTCACGGCCTTCGATCAGCGCCATCGCCATGTCGGCAAGGCCGGCAGTGCGGTAGTTGGCGCGCGAGCCGCTCGGGCTTTCCTGGTTGATCTTGCCGAAGGGATGGTCCCATTCTTCCAGCGGCTTGATGTCCTTGTCGCGGCCGCTTGCCTCGACGGTGCCGCCGAAGAAGTTCGGATCCGGCACGTAGAGCGAGCCGTCGGTGCCGTAGAGTTCCATATTGGCATGACGATGCGACCACACGTCCCAGCTTGCCGACAGCGTCACCGTAGCGCCGTTTACGAATTCGAGCAGCGCCTGGATCGTCGTCGGCGTTTTGACCGGGATGATCTCGCCGTTGCGCGGCTCACTGGTGATGGTGCGGGTCGGCGATGCCATCGAGGTCATGGCACCGACGCGTTTGACCGGGCCGATCAGGTTGATCAGGTTGGCGATGTAGTACGGGCCGAGATCAAGGATCGGGCCGCCTCCCGGCAGGAAGAAGAAATCCGGGTTCGGATGCCACATCTCCATGCCGGGGCTCATGACATAGCAGGCGCCGGAGGTGACCCGGCCGATGCCGCCATCATCGATGAACTTGCGGGCGAGCTGATGGGCGCCGCCGAGGAAGGTGTCCGGCGCGCAGCCGACGGCGAGGTTTTTCGCCTTGGCGATGCGGCGAAGCTCTTCGCCCTGCTCCAGCGTAAGCACCAGCGGCTTTTCCGAATAGACATGTTTTCCGGCTTCGAGGATCGCCTTCGATACCGGAAAATGCGCATCCGGAATGGTCAGGTTGACGACGACGTCGATCTCGTCATTGGCGAGAAGCGCGTCGATCGTCTGTGCCTTCACGCCATATTCCTTGGCGCGGGCCTCTGCGGCCTGCACGTTGATATCGGCGCAGGCCAGCACCTTCAGCCCCTTGAAGAGCGGTGCGAGCGAGAAATAGGTGGTGGAGATGTTGCCGCATCCGATGATGCCGACGCCAAGTTCCCTGGTCATGATGTGCCTCAATAAGTCTTGAAGGATGCGATCGAACGGCTGATGTTGCGGTCGATGTCTTTCGGGTTGTCATGTTCGACGACGAAGTGCTTGGCCTTGGTGCCGCGAAGCGCCGCAATCAGCTTGGCCCACTCGACCTTGCCATGGCCGACATCGGCCCAGCCGTCCTCGTCCTTCGCTTCGCCTGCCGGCGCGATATCCTTGACGTGAACCGAAGTGATGCGCGAGCCTAGCTTCTCGACCCAGGCGAAGGGATCGGCGTCGCCGCGGATGACCCAGGCGATATCGGCTTCCCAGGAAATGTCAGGCGCGCCTTCGAAAATGCGCTCGATCGGCAGAGAGCCGTCGGCCAGCTTGACGAACTCGAAATCATGATTGTGCCAGCCGAACTCGTAGCCCGTCTCCTTGTAAGGCTTGCTCATCTCCTGCAGCCGCTTGCCGAAGGCGGTCCAGCCGGCAGCGTCGGAGGGGCGCTGTTCAGCCGCCAGATGCGGCGCATAGATCGAGTCCATGCCGAGGATCTTGGCGATATTGAGCGACTTCTGGACTTCCTTCTCCAGGAAATCGGGGCTGAAGTGGCCGCTCGCCATGACCAGACCGTTCTTGTCGAGCTCGGCGCGAAGGCTCTTCAGGCCGGCATCGTCGAGATCGGCATAAATGCCGCCGAAGCCCTCGACTTCGGCATAGCCCGCCTTGCCGAGCTTCTCGAAAATCGCCGAATAGGGCTGGAAATTACGCGCACTGTAGAGCTGGTAGCTGAGTTTCGTCATCATGTTCTCCTTGGGCCTCGTGCCCATGCTTGGGAAGATCAATCCGCCGATTGGCAGGAATGCAGGTCGTAGAACCGGAAATCCGGCAGCTTGTCGCGTTCGAGCTGATGTGCCGGGGTGAAGGTGATGCGGCGACTTTCGCCGGCCGCAAGATCGAAGGCGTTGTCGGAATATTTGCCGTCCGTCTCGCTCTCGATCATCACGAAGAGAGCAAGTCCCCTAGCGGTGACGTTGATGTCGACGGCGCCGCTCGCCTCGACATATTCATGGGTGACAACAAGCCCTGACGGCTCCAGTTCCAGCGCCTTGTAAGTGCCATTGACATGGTGCCCCTCACCGCCCATGCCGTTCGACGCGGTGAAACGCCAGGCAAGCAGCGTCCCCTCGCCGATTTCAGAAATGTCGACGGTCGCAGCCGTCACCGCCGCATCCGGCGAGCAGACCGCCTGCACGTCTTTCAGATGCTTCCGCTCGCCCTTCATCGTCAGCAGCGAGATCGAAAGATCGACGCTGACATCGGCAAGCGTGTCATTAACAAGCGAGAAGCGGATCGTCTTGCCGTCTTCGGAGGGAATGGCGGCGACCGCCACCGGCTGGAAGAAGCGCTTGACGAGATAATGCATCGCCTTCCAGCGCCCGCCGTAATCCAGGCTCGACCAGGAAGCGACAGGCCAGGTGTCGTTGAGCTGCCAGTAGATCGTGCCCATGCAATGGGGCTTCAGCGAGCGCCAATATTCCACCGCCGTCTTGATCGCCAGGCCCTGCTGGATCTGGGAGAGATAGACGAAGTTCGGAAAGTCCTTCGGGAAGCGGAAATAGCGGAACATCGTGCCGGCGATGCGCTCGTTGCCGCCGGCATTCTTCTGGTGCAGCTCCATGACAGGAGAAGCGATATTCATATCCTTCTGCTCGGCATAGGTCTTGATGACAGGCAGCGAGGTATAGGACTGGAAGCCGAATTCCGAGCAGAAGCGCGGACGCACCGAGCGGTAATTGTCGAACGACTTGTTCTCGTGCCAGACCGACCAGTAATGCATGTCGCCGGAGCCATCGGCATGCCAGGCATCGCCGAAATCGAGATAGCCGGAAGCCGGGCTCGACGGCCACCAGAGCGCGCCGGGCAATGCCTTCTTCACCGCCTGCTCGATCGTCCGGTTCAGCCGGTCGTAAGAGACGAGATAGCGGTCGCGATCCTTCCTGGATTCCTCGAACCAGGTCAGCGCACCGACAAGCTCGTTGTCGCCGCACCAGAGCGCGATCGAGGGATGCGAAGAGAGCCGGCGCACCTGGTAATCGACTTCGATCGCCACATTCTCGAGAAAGTCTTCGGTCGAGGGATAGAGGTTGCAGGCGAACATGAAGTCCTGCCAGACCATCAGGCCCAGCCGGTCGCAGATGTCGTAGAAATGATCCTGCTCGTAGAAGCCGCCGCCCCAGACGCGGATCATGTTCATATTGGCGGCTTTCGCCGATTGCAGCAGATCTTCCGTCTTCTCGGGCGAAGACAGCGAATAGAGCGCGTCGGCGGGGATCCAGTTGGCGCCGCGGCAGAAGATCTCGCGGTCGTTGACCTTGAAGGCGAAACGGGCGCCTGAAGCATCAGGCGTGGTGATCAGCTCGATGGTGCGAAGGCCGATCTGCTTCGTCACCACTTCGTCGGACAGCTCGACGGAAAGCGTATAAAGCGCCTGCTCGCCGCTGCCGGACGGCCACCACAGGCGCGGCGTGTCGATATGGAAGAGATAGTTGACATCAGTCTCGCCCTTGACCCCGACATCGAGGCGCACGCGCTCGCCGTCGAGATCGAAATAGACCTGGGCGACGCCGGTCTGCTTGGCGTAGAGGCTCGCCGTCACCGTCAGATCGACGGAGCCGTCACTGTTATGCGTCTGGCGGGTGACCACATGTTCGATGCGCGCCGTCTCGAGCTTCTTCAGCGCGATCGTGCCGTAGAGGCCGAATGGAGCAATGGCGATATTCCAGTCCCAGCCGAAATGGCATTGCGGCTTGCGCAGCATGTTGCCGTCGGGGATCGGCGAATTGCCGGTGCTGTAGGGAATGTAGAAGGGCTGCTGCTTCTGCCGCTCGGCGCCGACACCGGGGTTGGAGGCGAAGACGATGCGGATGACGTTGTCACCCGATTTCAGCATGCTCGAAACATCAGGCCGGTAGCGGCGGAAGCTGTTATCGGCTTCGAGCGCCAGGAACCCGTTAACGTAAATGCTGGCGACGGTGTCGAGATAATCGACATCGAGATACCAATCACCCTCGGCCTCCTGCAGCGTAAAGCTGCGCTCGACCGCCCATTCACGCTGCGCGACCCACTGCACCTTCTCCTCGTTGCGGCCGAAATAGGGATCGGGGATCAGACCGGCCCGGTGAAGCGCGGTGTGCACGTCGCCTGGCAGCACGATTGATGTCCGGATTTCACCGTCGACGGAGTTAAGCTGCCACGATCCGGAAAGGTCGATGCTGGAGGGGGGCTGTTGTTGGGTCACGATTTCATTTCCGATTTGCATTTTAAAAGACGGCACATGGTCGCTATCCGCCACGTTGTCGTTCGGGAGGCTTGATTAGTCTCGCGCTCTTATTGCTCACGAGAGACGCTCAACCTTTCCTCCCTCATTCCTGTGCTTGTCACAGGAATCCAGCCACCGCGCGTCTGCGCGGTGAATGAATCTTATCCAAACAAGAGAGTCTCCCGCGCCCAAGGACTTGGGCGCGCTGGATTCCTGTGACAAGCACAGGAATGAGGGAGAGTGGAATATCCGCCGAATTCATACTCATAGCCTTGCAGCAGCAGGCGGCGCCATCCGGCCCCGCCCGCAGAACCGTCTAGAGCCGCAGCTCGCTCTCCGCATCGAACACCGAAGCCAGCGCCATATCGAAACTCAGCTTCACTTTGGCTCCGACATTGAAGCGGCGGGCGCCGTTGACGCGGACCGACATCGTGTGGCCGGCATGTTTCAGCCACAGAAGATTGTCCGCGCCCATCGGCTCCTCGATATCGACGGTGGCGTCATGTTCCTCGCCGCCGGTATTCTCGTTGACCTTGATGTGCTCGGGGCGAACACCGAGCACCACCTTGCGGCCGGGCTGCAGTGGTTCGTTGGCCTCGTAGCCGGCGAGCGAGAACGTTACCCCGTTCGCCACGAAGGCGATGCCGTCCCCTGACTTGACCAGCTCGCCGCGCAGGAAGTTCATCGACGGCGAGCCGATGAAGCCAGCGACGAAGAGATTGCGCGGCCGGTTGTAGATCGTCGTCGGATCGTCGAGCTGCTGAATGATGCCGCTCTTCATGATGGCAATGCGGTCGGCAAGCGTCAGCGCCTCGATCTGGTCGTGCGTGACGTAGATCATCGTATTCTCAAGCGACTGGTGCAGGCGCTTGATCTCGACACGCAGCTCCGAGCGCAGCTTGGCGTCGAGGTTGGAGAGTGGCTCGTCGAACAGGAAGACATCGACATCGCGAACCAGCGCCCGACCGATCGCCACACGCTGACGCTGGCCGCCGGAAAGCTCGGCGGGCTTGCGCTTCAGGAGCGGCTGGATCTGCAGGATTTCGGCGGCGCGCGCCACGCGTTTGTCGATCTCGGCCTGCGGCACCTTGGCGACGCGCAGGCCGAAGGAGAGGTTCTTCTCGACGGTCATCTGTGGGTAGAGCGCGTAGGACTGGAAGACCATGCCGATGCCGCGGTCCTTCGGTTCTTCCCAGGTGACGTTCTTGCCCTTGATGAAGATCTGCCCTTCCGAAGCGTCGAGCAGGCCGGCGATGCAGTTCAGCAAGGTCGACTTGCCGCAGCCGGACGAGCCGAGCAGCACCAGGAATTCGCCGTCATTGATTTCGAGGTTGAGATCCTTGAGCACGCTGACGGCGCCGAAATTCAGCGACAGATCCTTGATGGAGACGCTCGAATTGGAGACAGTTGAATTCATGTTCATGTGATCACCCCTTCACTGCGCCTGCGGCGATGCCGCGAACGAAAAGCCGCCCGGAGACGAAATAGACGACGAGCGGCACCAGGCCGGTCAGGATCGTTGCTGCCATATTGACGTTGTATTCCTTCACGCCCTGGACTGAGTTGACGATGTTGTTGAGCTGCACGGTCATCGGATAGGTGTCCGGCCGGGTGAAGACGACGCCGAACAGGAAGTCGTTCCAAATGCCGGTCACCTGCAGGATCATCGCCACGACGAAGATCGGCAGCGACATGGGCAGCATGATCTTCAGGAAGATCTGCCAGAAGCCCGCCCCATCCACACGTGCAGCTTTGAACAGCTCCTCCGGCAGAGAAACGAAATAGTTGCGGAAGAGCAGCGTCAGGATCGGCATGCCGAAGATCGAATGGACGATGACGAGGCCCGTCAGGGTTCCGTAAATGCCGATTTCGCGCAGGATAATAACGATCGGATAGATCATCACCTGATAGGGAATGAAGGCGCCGATGATCAGGATCGAGAAGAAGAGCTCGGATCCCTTGAAGCGCCAGTTCGCCAACGCATAACCATTCACCGAGGCGATCGCGATCGAGATGATGACCGACGGCACCGTGATGCGCACCGAGTTCCAGAAGCCGCGTGACAGGCCGTCGCAGTTCAAGCCCGTGCAGGCCTCCGCCCAGGCCTTTACCCAGGGCTGGAAGGTGATTTCCATCGGCGGCGAAAAGATATTGCCGAGGCGGATTTCCGGCATGCCCTTCAGCGAGGTGACGACCATCACATAGAGGGGCAGCAGGTAATAAAGCGCTGCAACCGTGAGCGTGCCGTAGAGGACGATATTGCGCGTAGACAGCCTTGGGCGCGGCTTCGGGCCGCTCGGGCCTTCGCCAAGTCTCGGGGCAACGGCGTCGATGCCGGCTGCTGTGCTATTGAGGGTTCCGATATTAGCCACGCTTGCGCCCTCCTCCGAATTCCAGATAGGCCCACGGAACGATGATGATCGCGACCGTGACCAGCATCATCGTCGATGCGGCGAAACCCTGCCCCAGGTTCTGCGCCTGGAACATGTAGTCGTAGACGTACTTGGCCGGGACTTCCGACGAGATGCCGGGACCGCCCGACGTCTGCGCCACGACAAGATCGTAGACCTTGACGATGCCGGAGGCGATGATGACGATCGTCGTGATGAAGACCGGCCGCATCATCGGTATCACGATGAAGAGATAGGTCCTCCACATCGGTATTCCGTCGACGCGCGCCGCTTTCCAGATATCCTCGTCGATGCCGCGCAGACCAGCGAGCATCAAGCACATGACAAGGCCCGTCCCCTGCCAGAGTGCGGCGATCAGAATGCCGTAGATGACGATTTCAGGCGTGTAGAGCGGGTTGAACGTGAAGCTCGTCCAGCCGAACGAACGCACCACAGACTGAACGCCGAAATCAGGATTGAGAACCCATTGCCAGACAAGGCCCGTCACGATGAAGGACAGCGCAAAGGGGTAGAGAAAAATGGTGCGGAAAGTATTCTCGAACCGGATCTTCTGGTCCATGAGGGCGGCAAGTAGAAAGCCGATCACCAGGCTGAAGATCAGCGAGAGAATACCGTAAAGCGCGAGGTTCTCGATGGCCGTCACCCAGCGGGGTGCCGCCCAGAGGCGCTCATACTGGTCGAAACCGACAAAGCTCAGCCGGGGAAGGAGCTTCGAATTGGTGAAGGAATAGAACACCGTCCAGACCGTGCCGCCGACAAAAATCACCAGCGCTGTCAGGATCATCGGAATGGACGCAATCTTGGCATTCAGATTGCGCAGTAGCTTGTTTGGCCGGCCTGCTTGCGCTTGACCCGTCATGAACACTCTCCTCAACTTGCAGCTGCGGCCCATGACGGCCGTCTTTCGTCCCCTGCCCCGCAACCTGCCGGACGCGCCGGCAAGACCATAACCATCCGGGACGATCCGGCTCCCGAAAGAGCCGGATCGCAAGGGCAGCAAATTCGCTGATCAGTCAGCCGAAGAGATGATTTCGGCGAAACGCTTCTGGGCGTCTTCCGGCGTCATCGACGGATTGGCGAAGAATTCGGAGAAGAGGTCTTCCTTCTGCTTCTGGCTGTCGGCCGAAAGCAGCTGGTCGGTGCCTTCGATCACATTGCCCTTCGCCAGGATATCGAGACCCTTCTTCATGCAGTCGTTTGCGGCGGCGAGATCGACGTCGGCGCGCACCGGCAGCGAACCCTTCTTCAGATTGAAGGCAACCTGGGTCTTTGGGTCGAGCAGGGTCTTGGCGAGCACGGCTTGTGCCTTGGACTTTTCCTCGTCCTTCAGGAGCGGGAAGTAGAAGGCGTCGCCGCCGGTCGAGATGATCTCGTTCACGCCGAGGCCCGGCAGGCAGGTATAGTCAGTGCCGGCCTTCTGACCGGCGAGCGCGAATTCGCCCTGCGCCCAGTCACCCATGATCTGGCCGCCGGCCTTGCCTGTGATGACGAGGTTGGTCGCCTGGTTCCAATCCTGGACGTTGGTGCCCTTGGACATGCGGCGCGCATCGTCGGCAGCCTTGAAGACCTTGGCGATCTCGGGCCCGGCCGCGGCTTCCGCGTCCTTGTCCTTGAAGACCTTGTTGAACGTATCCTTGCCGGCGATCGCGACCATCAGAACGTCGAAGGCGCCTGCGGCCTGCCACGGCTGACCGCCGACGGCGAGCGGAAGGATGCCGGCCTTTTCCAGAGCCGGAGCGGCGGCAACGAACTCATCCCAGTTCTTCGGCACTTCGACGCCGGCCTTCTTGAAGGCGGCGTTCGAAAGCCACAGCCACTGCCAGGAGTGGATGTTGACGGGAGCGCAATAGATCTTGCCGTCGATGGTGCAGGAGTCGAGCAGGCTCGACGGACGAATGATGTCCTTCCACTTCTCGGCGGTGGCGACGTCGGTCAGATCGCGCATCAGGCCGGCCTGAACGAGTTCCTCGGCCTGGCGGCCATGGTTGAACTGTGTGGCGCCCATCGGATCGCCGCCGGTGATGCGGCTGATCATGATCGGACGGGCCGTACCGCCGGAACCGGCGATAGCGCCGTCGACCCAGTGGTTGCCGGTTGCGTCGAAGGCCTTGGCCAGCTCGGCGACGGCCGCGGACTCACCGCCTGATGTCCACCAATGCGTGACTTCGAGATCGGTGGCGCTTGCGCTGATCGGAAGCGCGGCCGAAGCGGCAAGCAGTGCCGCCATCATACGAATTTTCATGAGTTCTCCTCCCTCACTGAAACGTTGCCGGAAAAACTTAGATCAATCGATTTCCCCACGCAACTGCCCGCCTATAAATTTTTCCTTAAAGATCCGGATTGCCACTTCTGACTGTTCCAAATCACCTCCCTACACTCTTTAAATCGGAAGATCCTTCGGCTTTTTCGCATATGCGCTGCCTATTTATATAGTTGAAAATCAAGCTATAATTTAAATCTATAACCTCAGCTCTCGCATCGCCCCTTTCGCAGATGCGGAAAAATCGCGAGCAAATCATCGATTCAACCTATGCGAATGATATTGCGACGCACACAAGAAAAAGCGCTCGACATTTCTACTGTATCGTTACAGATTGCATTCCTCAGGGAGGCGCGATTTTGGCAGGCGGCGGGCTTACGGCGCCTGAAAAAGCCTCTATAAGCGAGACAAATTCGCGTGAGGCGGCCTACAGGGATGGAAAACAAGGGAAATTTCGGACAAGCGGCATCGACGGCGGTGACGCGCGAGCGCCCGACGTTGAAGACGATCGCCTTCATGACCGGCCTCGGCGTAACGACGGTATCGCGCGCACTGAAGGATGCGCCGGATATCGGGGCCGAAACCAAGGAGCGGGTGCGCATGGTCGCCCGCCAGCTCGGCTACCAGCCGAACAGGGCGGGCGTGCGCCTGCGCACCGGCAAAACCAACGTCATCGCCCTCGTCCTCAGCATCGATGAGGAGATCATGGGCTTCTCAAGCCAGATGGTCTTCGGCATATCGGAGGTGCTGTCCGGCACGCCCTATCATATCGTCGTCACGCCGCACTCCCACAGCAAGGACCCGATGCTGCCGGTCCGCTATATCCTCGAGACCGGCTCGGCCGACGGCGTCATCATCTCGCGCATCGAGCCGGACGATCCGCGCGTGCGGCTTCTGACCGAGCGCGGCATGCCCTTTGCCACGCATGGGCGCACCGATGCCGGTCTCACGCATCCCTTCCACGATTTCGACAACGAGGCCTTCGCCCATCAGGCGGTGGAGCGGCTCGTCAGGCGCGGCCGGCGGCGCATCGCCCTGCTGCAGCCGCCGAGCAAGCTCACCTACTACGCCCATATCCGGATCGGCTTCCAGACCGGCCTGCATGATTACGGCGCCGAGGAGGTGCCGCTGCGCATCAACACCGATGCGCCGCTTGCCGATATCCGCGACATCATCGAGGTGATGATGCGTTCGGCCAACGCCCCCGACGGGATCGTCTGTTCGGCCGGCAGCGCGGCGATCGCCGTCAATGCCGGCATCGAGGCCGCCGGCAAGGCGCTCGGCCGCGATCTCGACATGGTCTCCAAGCAATCCGTGCCGATCCTCAACTGGATCCGCCCCGAGATCATCACCGCCCAGGAAGACGTGCGCCAGGCCGGCCGCGAAATGGCCAAGGCCGTCATCGCCCGCATCGACGGCGTCGAACCGGAACTGCTGCAGAGCATCAGCCAGCCGATCTGGCCGCAGGGCGAGAAGTAGGACCCCTGCTTCCGTACACCGGAGCCTGAGGCGCGCTCGAAAGGGCACGCCAGGAACGCTCCATCGTCTTGATTTGGCACAGAATTCCCTCCGGGAATGACAGCATCCATATCAAGCCGACAGTCGATATCACCCACCATTAATGATTAGCGGTTGCATAGACATGTAATTCATGAGTATTTTACCAAGTGTAGCGGCAACATTCTTGGAGGAGAAACATGCCGTCACCTTGGGAGAATGATGTTTTAGCCCATGCCGGTCCGGCTCTTTTAACCAAACCGCACCCGAAAATTCTTGAGGTCGGCGGAGGCAGCAGGACTTACGTCTATGTCGAGGGCGCCGAATATACTGCTCTGGATATTTCCAAGGAGCAGCTCGACAAAAACAGATATGCAAGCGAGAAGATCTTGGGCGACGCCCAGACCGTCGATTACGGCGGGCGCGTCTTCGACGCCTGCGTCTTCTGGGATGTTCTGGAGCATGTCGAAAGCCCGAAATCAGCGCTCTCGAAGGCCGCCAATACGCTCTCTCCGGGAGGCGTGGTCGTGGTCAAGGGGCCGATCTCGACCTCGATCAAGGGCATGGTCACCACCATGACGCCCCGCTGGGTGCACATCATGTTCTATCGTCTCATCCTGAAGCAGCCGAACGCCGGCAAGCCGGGCTATGCTCCCTTCCCGGTCGAACATTCCGTCGATGCCTCCCACTCGGAAATCGCCGCCACCTTGCGGCAGCTCGGAATGGAGGTCGTCTTCGTCGGCGAGTATATTTCAACCCATGTCGACGCGCTGCGGAAGCGAATGCCGCCGCTCTACTGGCTATACGAGTCGACTGGGTTCGTTATCCGGCTCATCTCCGGCCACAAGCGAGGAGGACGGAAAACGGAATTTGTGATCATCGCGAAGAATTCACACTGAGCGGCGCGTTCATCTCTCGGCAGAATATCCGACCGCCCACTCCGTTGCCGATGGCGAAGGCGCCCTCGCGGCCAAATCACCACGATGTCAATTTTCCTCCCGCCTTCGGAAAACGGCGCAACGGCTCGAAAAAGCCTTGATTGGCGGCCATCCCGCAGAGGAGCCACGGGGGATCTCGATCATATGCAGCAGAGCGGCGTGCCGTATTTCAGTCAGTGGGAAACGCCTGATATGACGCTGCCGGTGGTTGCCGAAGGCGCGCAGGCCCTGCTCGGCGATCCGCTCTGGCATCATTCGGGAGCCGCGACGATCGAGGAATATGTGCGCTGGGCCGTCAACGTCTGCGGCATGGCCTGCCTGAAGATGATCCTTGCTGCGCGCGGCGAGATCCATCCGACGCTGGAGCTTGCCCGCGCCTGCACCGCCTACGGCGGTTACGTCGTCAACGACGTCGACGCCTCGATCAAGGGGCTGATCTATGCGCCTTTCGTCCGCTTCGTCAGCGACCGCTTCGCGCTCGGCGCCGAGACGATGACCGGTGTTCAGACAACGGCCCTCCCCGACATCCTGTCGAAGCGGCGCTTCTTCATCGCCTCGGTGCATCCCGGGATTCGCTGGCCGGAGCGCGAGCCGCCGGCAAAGGGCGGGCATCTGGTGCTGGTGACAGCAGCCTCGCCGCAGACGATCCGCTTCCACAATCCGTCCGGCCACGACACGGCAAGCCAGGCGGATGTCACACTGCCGCTTGCCGTATTCGACCGCTTCTTCGCCAATCGCGGCATATCGGTCGACGGCTGATCCCACTCACTCCAGATCATCAGGAGATTTTCATGGCCCCTTCCGCAAACCGGCTGCGCATCGCCGTACTCTTCGGCGGCCGCTCGGCAGAGCATGAGGTTTCCATCCTTTCGGCGACCAATGTCATGGGCGCGCTCGACCCTGCGAAATACGACGCAATCCCCGTCTTTGTCACCCGAGAGGGACAATGGCTGCTGAGCAGCTTCGAGAACGGCGCGCTGGCCACGCCTTCCTCGGGCACGGAGATCTGCCTGGTGCCGGGCGGCCGGGGCCGGATGCTGGCGATGTCAGCCCATGGCGCGCCGCATGAACTGCCGGGGATCGACATCCTGTTTCCGGTTCTGCACGGCCCGCATGGCGAAGACGGATCGGTGCAGGGCGCAGCTGAGGTGGCGCGTGTGCCGCTCGTCGGCTGCGGCATCCTCGGCTCCGCCGCAGCCCTCGACAAGGATATAACTAAGCGCCTGCTCAAGGCGGCGGGCCTGCCTGTGGCGCGCGCCGTGACGATCCATGAGGGTTCGGCCCCTTCGCTGGATAGGCTCGAAAGCGAGCTCGGCCTGCCTCTCTTCATCAAGCCGGCGCGGCAGGGATCATCCGTCGGCGTCTCCAAGGTCCATGCCAGCCAGGAATTTGCCGCAGCCCTTGCTGGAGGCTTCCGCCATGACCGCACGCTCCTTGCCGAGGAATTCATTGCCGGCCGCGAGATCGAATTCAGCGTGCTGGAGGATACGGCGGGAGAACTCTTCGTCTCCCGGCCGGGCGAGATCGTGCCGGCGGAAAGCCACGGCTTCTACAATTACGACGCCAAATATATCGATGAGAACGGTGCGGCGCTGAAAGTACCGGCCGAGCTGCCGCCGGAAATCGAGGCCGCCATGCGCGATATGGCCGCCAGGGCCTTCCGGGCCGTCGGCTGCGACGGCATGGCCCGCGTCGACTTTTTCCTGACCTCCGACATGCGTTTCGTCATCAATGAGCTCAACACCATTCCCGGCTTCACCGACATCAGCATGTATTCCAAGGCGATGGCGGCAAGCGGCGTCAGCTATGCCGAGGTCATCGACCGGCTGGTGGAGCACGGCATGGCGCGCTCCCGCCGGGCAAGCTAGATCATGAGCAGGTCGGTCCTGATCTCAGGATGTTCCGGCGGCGGAAAATCGACGCTGCTTGCGGAGTTCGGCCGCCGCGGTCACGCGATCGTCGAGGAGCCCGGCCGCAGGATCGTCAAGCAGGAGCTCGCGAGCAATGGAACGGCCCTGCCCTGGATCGACGCGATTGCCTTCGCGCGGCGCGCAATCGAGATGTCGACGGCCGACCACGCGGCGGCGAAGGGACAGGCCGGCAGGACGTTTTTCGACCGCGGCCTGATCGATGCCGCCTCGGCGCTCCAGCATCTGACCGGCGAACCGGTGCTCCAAAAATTGAGCACCGCCCACCGCTATCACCAAACCGTCTTCCTGACGCCGCCATGGCCCGAGATCTACACGTCCGATCCCGAACGTCGCCACGGTTTCGATGAGGCTGTCGCCGAATATGACCGGCTCGCCGCGACCTATCCGGCGCTCGGCTACGAGGTCGTTATCCTGCCGAAAATCGGTGTTGCCGACCGCGTCAATTTCATCCTTGACCGCCTGACGGCGAAATAGCCGCTTCGAACGCGTGAGAAACGCTTCTCCTTCGTCATGCTTGAGCCTGTCCCGGGCATCTGCCCGCGATCGATAGGGCAGCAGATTCTCAACACAAGGTCGAGGATGACGACCAATAGAAAACGAACTTCATCAACCAAGCGCCAGCACCCCTCGGGTCGCTTGCGCAAACACACTCAGCGCCTGCGCAAAACACACCACTGAAAGGACTGCCGGCCTCCGGCAGGCGTCGTATGCTCCTCCCGCCACTCGCGCTCCAGGACGAATGCGGATGAGAATTCCGCCGCAAGCGCCGCCGCATCGTAGCGCTGGACGGGCAGACCGCTGCAGCGCTCCGGCCCGTCCGGCGCGAAGGTCGCAATGATCACGACGCTGCCCGGTGCCGTGCCGGCTTCAAGGGCGTTGCGATAGGCCAGCCGTTGCTCCGGCTCGGTGAGGAAATGAAAGACCGCGCGGTCGTGCCACACGTCGTAATGGCGTGCCGGTCGCCATATGGTGACATCGGCCACCACCCAGTCGACCCGAGCCGCCTCGCCCCGCAGCCGCGCCTTGGCGACCTCAAGCGCCGGTGCGGCGATATCGAGAACCGAAAGGTCGGACCAGCCGCGCTCGATCAGACGATCGACGAGGCTCGACGCGCCGCCGCCGACATCGATCAGTGCAGCGGTGGCCGGCAGTTGCAACTCGTCAAGCGCCCGCAGGGAAGGCTCCGGCGTCGGCTGATACCAGCTGACGCTGTCGGCAGCTTTCGTGCGATAGACCTCGTTCCAATGTTCCCGCTTCGCGTCCGTCATCCGGCACCCCATTCTCTTGCAGAGCCCGATCCTGATCCATCAACATGTAAGGATTGAGACGTCCGTCAACCGTCTTTTGGCTGCGACCATAATCTCAGGAGACAAGGTGACGATAGACGAGATCGGCAGGATCGGTTCGAGGCGCCGTCGGATCGAGACGCGCCCCCAGCCGTTCCGCAACGGCAACGGATGCTGCATTGCCGGGAGCGATATAGCTGACGAGCGATGGCAGCTTGAGCGTCGAAAAGGCCCAGTCCCGCAGCGCCAGCGCCGCCTCCGTCGCATAGCCCCGGCCCTCATGGCCTTCGTAGACGAACTACCCCAGTTCCTTCTCGGGAAAGAGCGGCCCGTGATTGATCCCCACCTGACCGACGCATTCGCCGCTTTCGGCCAGCTCGATCATCAAAACCCCATGCCCGAAAAGCTGCCAGAGCGCCACGTCGTGACAAAACATCCCCCACGCGGCCCTGAGATCGAACGGGCCGCCCATTCCGGCAGACCGCGGCGAAGCCATCAGCCGCGCATAGGCGGCGAAGTCATCGATCTCGGGCATACGGAGCCTCAGGCGCTCGGTTCGGAGAGCAATCACGCCCGTTCCGGACATGTCATCGCCTTTCTGCTGAATATCTAACTTTCGAACGCCGGAGCGAACTGAAGCGTGCCGCTCGGCGCCGGCCCGCGAAGGACGATGTGCTGCACCAGCCGAGTGTCGAGATCGTGATAGCCGAGTTTCCCGTCGCTGCTGAAACCCGCTCCGCGATAGACGTCGGGATTGCCGATCAGCGCGCATCCGCTGGCGCCCGTCTCCTCCAGCAATGCGAGCCCCTTTGCAATCAGCGCCTTGCCGATGCCCTGCCGCTGTCTCTCCGGCTTGACCGATATCGGACCCAACCCGAACCAGCCGCCATGCGCACCATCGATCGCCACCGGCGAAAACGCGACATGCCCCACTATCTCGCCTTCCTCTTCGGCGACCAGCGAGATCGCCAAATCGCCGCTTGCGCGAAGCCTCCGGATGATTTCCGCCTCCGTGCCCTCGCTATAGGGCATGGGCGCGAAGGCAACCGACGTCAGCTCATGGATCGCATCGATATCCGTCGGCGTCTCGTATCGGATTAGCATCTCCGTCATTCCTCAGGTGCACCGGATATTGCCGTCCACAGACACCTCTATGGCGCCGATGGGATCACTCGTCGTAAAGGCGCAGCTCCTGCCCGCCAGACATGACCCTGAGGATATAAACCGTTTCCTCTTTAACCGTGAAGGCAATGCTCAGACTTCGTTCGAAGCCGACGATCCTCAAACCGTCACGAATCTCACTCCGAACCGTTCCTCGCTTTGGAAAGCTCTGGAAGCCTTTCAGAAAGGTCCGAAGACGGTCAACATAACCTTGAGCGACTGTCTCTCCGGCATGTACCACGAGATAATCCACCAGCGCATCGATATCACGTTGGGCGGCGATGCTCAGACGAACGGTGTATTTCATTATCTGGTTTTGGCGATCGATTTAATACGCTTGTTGAAACCCTCGAAGGCGTCTTCAAGGGATACCGTCTTTTCTGGATGCGCCTTGATCTCATCGTAAACAGGTGCGACCTCTTCGCGAAGCCAACGTTCGACCGCCGCATCGCGTGCGGCAAGCGTACGCAGCCCGTCGCGGATGACTTCGCTCTCGGTGGCGTATTCGCCTGAGGCAACTTTGGCTTTGACCATCTCCGCCATCTCGATCGGCAAGGTGATGCTTAAGGATTGAGTTGTCCGCATGGAACTACCTCTCGTTTCTTCCTATCATCGCATAGAGCACGATTAAATCCTACATTTTTCCCTGCTTATGCGCTGGTCGTTTGCACCCAAGGAAGAGCACGCACCCGACGAAAAAGCCCGGCGCGATGGCCGGGCTTCCTCGATCTCTTCTGCGCAAACTTTAGAAGGTCGCCGCGCCGCTGCCCCAGGGGCCGTGGTGGAAATCCTTGCCATCCAGGCGATCGAAGCCGTGAGCGCCGAAGAAGTCGCGCTGGGCCTGGATGAGGTTGGCGGTTCCCCTGCCCTGGCGGTAGGCGTCGAAATAGGTGAGCGCCGAGGTCAGCGCCGGCACCGGCAGGCCGGCGGCGAGCGCGGCGGTCACGACGCGGCGCAGCGCCGGGATCGATTCCTTGACCATGGAAGAGAAGGCCGGCGTCACGATCAGGTTCGCCGCATTGGGCGCATCGGTGAAGGCTTTGGTGATCTCGTCGAGAAACTGTGAGCGGATGATGCAGCCGGCGCGCCAGATCTTGGCGATAACAGGCATCGGCAGCGACCAGTTGAATTCCCTGGACGCTTCCGCCATCACCGCGAAGCCCTGCGCATAGGCGCCGATCTTGCCGGCAAACAGCGCCAGTTCCAGATCCTTGTTGAACTCGGGACCGTAGGCGATCGAAAAGGCGCCGCCGAGATTGCCGAAGATCTTTTCGGCCGTTTCGCGCTCGGACTTCATCGACGAGATGCTGCGGGCAGCGACCGCGGCTTCGATCGCCGTGGCCGGAATGCCCATGTTCTGCGCCTCGATCGCCGACCATTTGCCGGTGCCCTTCTGGCCGGCCTTGTCGAGGATGATGTCGACCATCGGCCCGCCGGAGATCGGATCGGCCGCTGCCAGCACCTTCTCGGAAATTTCGATCAGGTAGGAGTTCAGCCGGCCTTTGTTCCATTCGCCGAAGATGCCGGAGATTTCGGAGGCGCTCTTGCCGAGACCGTCGCGGAGGATGCCGTAGATTTCGGCGATCATCTGCATGTCGGCATATTCGATGCCGTTATGGATGGTCTTGACGAAGTGGCCCGCGCCGTCATTGCCGAGCCAGGCGACGCAGGGCTCGTCATTGTAGCGGGCGGCGATCGAGGTCAGCACCTTCTCGACGCGCTTCCAGGATTCCTCGGTGCCGCCGACCATGATCGAAGGGCCATGGCGCGCACCTTCCTCACCGCCGGAAACACCCATGCCGATGAAGGTGAGATCGGTGTTCTTCAGGCGGTCGAAGCGGGCGACGGTGTCGCGGAAATTGGCGTTGCCGGCGTCGATCATGATATCGCCCTTGGACAGGTGCGGGCGTAGCGCTTCCATCTGCTGGTCGACGGCCTCGCCGGCCTTGATCATGATGATGATCGGACGCGGCGGCCGGATCGCATCGACGAACTCCTCGATGGTCTTGCAGGGAATGATCTGCTTTTTCAGATCGCCGGCGCTTTCGTAGAATTCGTCGGTTTTTTCCGGCGTGCGGTTGAAGACCGCAATTTTATTGCCTTTCTCCGCGATGTTGAGCGCCAGGTTGGAGCCCATGACCGCAAGGCCGATCAGTCCGATTTCTGCCTTTTCCACGACAAACCTCCGATGTGTCATTTGGACCGGTGTTGTGGCACTGTCTTCATCAAACGGCAAGTCTGCCAAGGGTCTAATCGGTTCGCAAAGCCCATGAAATACGGCTTTGATTTCCAGACTTGTCCGACAACCTGCCCCTTTCGGCCTGATCCGCAAACCGCAATTTTTCACGCGGCCCGCCCGCAAGACCCTATCTCATGGTATCATGCGCGACCCCGGGAGATATCGCTTGGCATCGAAAACACGACAAGACATGGCGCTGCTTGCGGCCCGCGCCGGCCGCTACCGCGAATATGCGCCGCCACCCGCCCTGCGGCGCCATTTCAGCCGCCTCTGGTCGCATAGGCTTGGTGACGGGCCGCCCGCAACGGTGGCGGTCGTGCCGGACGGTTATTGCGATCTTCTCTGGATCGACGGACGGCTGGCCATCGCCGGCCCCGACAGGACGGCCGCCTTTCCCCTCATTCGGCCGGATTCCACCGTCATCGGCGCGCGTTTTGCGCCGGGCGCTGCGGCATCCTGGCTGAAGACGCCACTTTCGGCACTGGTCGGCCTTTCGGTGCCGCTCGCCGATATTGGCCGCAAGCACACGCGCGAATACGAGGCGCGGCTCCGGGATTGTTCCGATCCCGCCGCCGCAAGAACGCTGTTTGGCCGCCTGCTTGAAGAGGCCACGCGCGATGAGGAGGAACCACCCCGGGATGCGGCCGTGATCTTTGCCGCGGCCGACAGCGGCCATCCGCTCTCCGGTCTGTTTGGCCGGCTCGGCATGAGCGAAAGGCAGCTTCGCCGCCGCTGCCACCATCATTTCGGCTATGGCGCCAAGACCCTGGAACGCATCCGCCGCTTCCAGCGTTTCCTAGACCTCTGCCGCAGGCAGGGTGCGATGCCGCTTGCTCGGCTCGCACTCGAAGCGGGTTTTGCCGACCAGGCCCACATGACGCGCGAAGTCGGCGAATTCTCGACGCTGACCCCTACCGTCATCCTCGACCAGCTCGGCATGCGGAAAAGGCCCGGCTGACCGTTTTGTTCAAGACGCATCTGGTTGGCCTGTTATTTTCGCGAGACCAATATCAAGGACCTGCACATCATGTCGACGATGCCCGCAAAAATCATCCACCAATCGATCGAGCGCGACTGGCGCGACGTCTACGAATTCGCCGGCAAGCCGGAGAACATGCCGCTCTGGGCCTCCGGCCTTGCGAGCGGCCTGGAGGCCGACGGCGCCGACTGGGTCGCCCAAGGCCCTCTCGGTACCATCAGGGTGAGCTTCGTTCCGGCCAATGAATTCGGCGTGATCGACCATACGGTGACGATCGAATCCGGCCTCAGGGTTTATAATGCCCTGCGCATCGTGCCGAACGGCGACGGCTGCGAGGTCATGTTCACGCTGCTGCGCCTTCCCGGCATGACCGATGCGCAGTTTGCCGCCGATGCCGCTCACATAGAGAAGGATCTCGTCATGCTGAAAGCCCTGATGGAGAGATAGATGGCCGACAAATCAGAACACAATGACCGCCGCATTGACTACGTCGAATTCAACGTCGCCGACATCGCCGCCGCCAAAGCCTTTTACGGCTCGGCCTTCGGCTGGCGCTTCACCGATTACGGCCCGAACTACTGCGAATTCGACGACGGACGGCTGAAGGGCGGCTTTACCGATTTCGGCCCCGTGCGGCCGGGCGGCCCGCTCGTCGTCGTCTACGCCACGGATCTGGAAGAGGTGCTGACCTCGGTCGAAAGGGCCGGCGGCACGATCTGCCGGCCGATCACTGATTTTCCCGGCGGCCGCCGCTTCCACTTCCTCGACCGCGACGGCTACGAGCTCGCCGTCTGGGCGGCTGCATAGGTCGGGTTACCGATCCATGACGATGAGGGCGCCGATCACCGTGCCGCCCGCATCGCGCAACGGCGACATGCGACAGCGCACCTGCCGCGATGCGCCGTCGCCGGTCGCCCGCTCATATCTGTAGTCGATCTGCTCGCCGGCAAAGCAGGCGTCCAGCTTATGCCTGGCGCATTCGGCAAAACGTTCCTCGCCGATGAATTCGGAAATATGGCGGCCGATGAGCTCCATCGGCTTCCTGTCGAGGTAAGCGCTGTTGGCGGCGTTGGAATAGAGGTAGCGGTAGTCCCTGGTCAGCACCGCCACCCGATCCGGCAGGCTTTCGAGGATCGCCGCATTGAGGAACTGGCCGTTGTCGGTGTCGGGCACATAGGCCGCCGGCGGCTCGATGCGCACATCCTGCGGCGAAGGCACCCGCCAGTCCGGCGCAAGCGTGCCGAAGTAGCAATCAAGCAGGTAGGAAAGCACTGCCGTGTGTTCCCTGACGCTGGCGCTGTCGTCGGCGTCCCGGGCGATGAGATGGCTGACGAACTGCAGCTGCATATAGACTTCGAGCAGATTCGTTGCCCGGCATGCCAGGATCGCCTCGACCAGCGGCTCGACATGCCGGTCGAGCGACATGACGCGCTGGTCGTCACCCAGGCGTATGGCTTCTTCTATTTGCGTGCAACGCAAGGAAAAGGCTCGAAAAAGCTCCAGCAAGACGCCTCACTCCATTGTCCCAAGTGGCGTGCCCAGAATTGAGGTGGCCGCATTTCCCAAATGCGCCCTACAGTTGATTTTATTCGCGTATTGGTGGTGACGGGTAACATGAAGTGTACCCGGTTTCAATCCGAGAGCACCTGCCGCTTTTCACCGCTGATAAATGGGGGTCGATCTTTTCTTACGTGAGCGTCTTCTTGATCTGCCAGCGGTCGTGATACCAGAGCCACTGTTCGGGATATTCCCGCACCCAGCTTTCCACCTTGTCGTTCAGCAGTTGTGCGGCCGCCGGCAGGTCCAGATTACCTCTTTCGTCGCGCGGCATCTCCAGCCGCGGCTCGATTTCCAGCCGATAGCGATTCCCCGGCAGGCGGATGCAGCGCGCCGGATAGACCTCGCAATCGAACTGGCGCACCAGCTTCGGCAACAG
This sequence comes from Rhizobium sp. R634, assembly GCF_002211305.1. Lineage (GTDB taxonomy): Bacteria > Pseudomonadota > Alphaproteobacteria > Rhizobiales > Rhizobiaceae > Rhizobium. The sequence continues at coordinate 22,595 of NZ_LOKW01000009.1, forward strand.
CGGATTGGTCTTCACCTCGCGCCCGAAGAAGGTGCCTTTCAGCCCCTTGCCGAATTTCTGGTCGACGAGCACGCCCACCCCCTGGCCCGCTTCCAGCTGGCGCGCCAGCGCGAAGGAGGAGCCGGCATGAGACGGCACCAGCTTGCCCATGCGGGCGCTGCGGAAATCGAACACCTTCTTGGCGACGTAAGGGTTGTTCGGCGGCCGGAAGAGCACCGTCACCGTCAGCCCGAAGGCCGCACCCGCGACCGGCAGCAGCTCGAAATTGGCGGTATGGCCGGTGAACACGATGAAGGGGCGCGGATTGTCGCGCAGGTCGAGGAAGATCGGAATGCCCGACACCTCCACCCTGCCCGGCTCCGATTTTTCGGGATCGTAATCGAACAGCTGGTCGAGGAAGACATATTCTGCCGCAAGTCTTCCCATATTGCCCCAGCTGGCGAGCGCTATCTCCTCGATCTCGGCCTCGCTCTTCTCGGGAAAGGCATTGCGCAGATTGGTCAGCATCAGCCTGTGGCGGCGGGTCCGCCGGCCGAGGCGGCGCATCACCTTATCGGCAAAGCGGATCGCGCCATCGGCCGGAAACAGCTTCAGCAGGTTGAGGAAGCCGAACATCACCTGCGCCACCAGCCATTGCTGGAAATTCCTGAGCGCCAGGACGATCCGGGTGATGATCAGCTTCACGTGCGCTCAATCCATCTTCAGGATGATCTTGCCGAAGATCTGGCGCGTTTCCATCCGCTCCAGCGCCCGGTCGATATCGTCGAAGCTGACTTCGGTGTCGATGACCGGATGGACGAGCCCGCGGCCCATCTTCTGCATGGCATCCGCCATGTTCTCCATGCGGCAGCCGAAGGAGCCGAGCAGCTTCAATTGCTGCTGGAACAGCATCATCAGGTTCATTTCGGTTGATACGCCCGAAGTCGAGCCGCAGGTGACCAGACGCCCGCCGCGCTTCATGCAGAGCATCGAACCGGCCCAGGTATCTTTGCCGACATGTTCGAAGACGACGTCGACGCCCTTCTTCTTGGTGAGCTTGCGCACTACGCCTTCGAAACGGTCGGTGCGGTAGTTGATGACGTAATCGGCGCCGAGCGCCTTGGCCTTCTCGATCTTGTCGTCGGAGCCGACGGTGGTGATGACGGTGCAGCCGATCTTCTTGGCCAGCTGGATCGCCGCCGTGCCGATGCCGGAGCCGCCGGCATGGACGAGGATCGTTTCGCCGGGTTCGAGCTTGGCATTGTCGAACAGCATGTGCTCGACCGTGCCGAAGGTGACGGGCGCCAGCGCCGCACCGATCGCATCGACGCCGGGAGGGGCCGGAACGAGCAGGCGCGCCGGCAGATTGACCTTCTCCTGGGCGAAGCCGTCGAGATGGAAGCCGTGCACGCCGGAAACATGTTCACAGAGATTGTCACGGCCTTCGCGGCAGGGGCGGCAGAGCCCGCAGGTGCGCGCGCCGTAAATCGAGACCAGCTGACCCGGCAGCACGTTGGCGACACCAGGCCCGATCGCTTCGACGACGCCGGAGGCTTCCGCGCCGATGACGAGCGGCATCTTGCGCTTGGCAAACGCCATGCCGCGCCAGCCCCAGACGTCGATATGGTTGAGCGCCACCGCCTTGACGCGCAACGTCACCTCGCCGGCGGCAGGCGCCTCAGGTTCCGGCAGGTCGGTGATCTCAAGCTTGCGGTCGTCGATCAGTTGCAGCGCGCGCATGATGTATAGTTCTTTCTTCTACGTGGATCGTCGTCATGCTCGGGCTTGTTCCGAGCATCTGCCAGCGGTCATTGAGTGACGCAAGTAGATCCTCGGGACAAGCCCGAGGATGACGTCAAAAACCACTTCGTCCCAAAATCAAGGAGGGTCTCTAAGCCGGTTCGAGCGCCATGACAAGGCTGGCATTCTGCCCGCCGAAGCCGAAGGAGTTGGAAAGCACGGCCGAAACCTGGGCTTCCCGCTTCTTGTTCGGCACGACATCGAGCACGATCGACGGATCGGGATTGTTGTAGTTGATCGTCGGCGGCAGCGTGCCCGTCAGCATCGTCTGCAGCGAGAACACCGCCTCGACCGCGCCCGCCGCCGTCAGCGTATGGCCGATCATCGACTTGTTGGACGACACCGGAATGCCGACCAGCTTCTCGCCGAAGACGGCGGACATCGAGCCATATTCCATCTTGTCGTTTTCAGGCGTCGAGGTGCCGTGCGCGTTGATGTAGCCGATGCCGCTCTCGTCGATGCCCGCATCGGCAAGGGCCGCGCGGATTGTCGCGATCGCCGGACCGCCGTCCGGCGAAGACCGGGTGCGGTGGAAGCTATCGGCCTTGTCGCCGGCGCCTTTCATGATGCCGAGCACCTTGGCGCCGCGAGCGACCGCCGATTCCAGCGATTCCAGCACCAGCGTCGCAGCACCCTCGGCGATGACGAAGCCGTCACGATCCTTGCTGAACGGCTTGGAGGCCTTGGTCGGCGGGTCGTTCTGCGTCGAAAGGGCCGACAGCAGCGAGAAGCGGATCAGCGCTTCGGCGCTCAGCGATCCGTCCGTCGCAACCGTCAATGCGCGGTCGGTGCGGCCCTGGCGGATCGCCTCGATGCCGAGCTGGATCGCGGTCACACCAGAAGCACAGGCCGTAGACAAGGTCACAGGCAGGCCGCGCGTGCCGAACCGGTCGGCGAGGCGCTCGGAAATCGCGCCGAACAGGGCCGCCTCGTGGAAGGCCGGGTCCGGCCGCTGGCGCAGCGCCGTCAGGAAGCGCTCATAGGCATCACCGGGATGGTCGGCAGCCGGCGAACGGTCTGCAAGTTCGAAACGGGCGCTCCATTCCGGCTCGATCGGCGGCGCAGCAAGGAACAGCGGGCCGTTGAAATCGCCTGAAATGCCAGCGTCTGCCAGCGCCTCGATGGTCGTCTCGCGCGCAAAGGCGTAGGAGCGCTCGACGGCGTTCGGCACCGGAATGTCGATGAAATCGACCGTGCCGGCGATCCGTGTCGACAGGCCTTCCGTGGGAAAACGGTTGATCGCATGGATGCCCGAAGTGCCGGAAGAAAGCGCCGCCCAATTGTCCTTCAGGCCCTGGCCCAGCGACGTGATGATGCCCATGCCGGTCACTGCGACGATCGGCCGGCCGAGATGATCCTTGTAAGCGGAATCTGTCATATCTCTCTCCTCACGCCTCTGCGGAAAGAACAGCGACGCCCTCGCCGCGCTGGTGTCCGACTGTCGTTACGACGGCGGTTTTCGTACCCGCCTTCATCGGCGCTTCATGAGCAGCGTCGAAGGGCGGAACCTTGGCCTTGGCATCGATGGCAAGGGCTGCGAGCGCCAGCCCCAGCGGGAAATGCGCCTCGATCGTGTGACCGGAAACGCCGCCGAAGCCGCGGATCGCAGCACCGGGAAGCTGATGCTCCAGCACCGCCTTTTCGCGGGCGGCGATCTCATGCATGCCGGTCGAGCCGGAGAAGATCGCCGTCGCCTCCGGCGGCAGCTCGGCGGCAGGCTTCAGCAGCCGCTCCATGCGCGCTTCGAAATTACCCGCAGCGCGATTGCCGCGGTCGCCTTCGACGGCGCTTATCGTCGCATAGATATGCGCGCCGCGCTCTTCCGCATGCTTGCGCGATTCGAGCACCAGGAAGGCGCCGGCCGAACCGGTGATCATGCCGCCGCCCTCGAGGCCGGAGCGCGACCAGAGCGGCGCCCATTCGTCGCGCGTATGCGCGCCGATCGCTTCGGTGAGCAGGATCATGTCGGGCCGTTCGGCAGCAAAGGCGCCGCCGACGAGCGCATGGGTGGATTCACCCGAACGAATGCGCCAGAACGCCGTCTCGACGGCGGAAACGCCTGAGGCTTCCTCGCCCATGAAAGTGCGGGAAGAGCCGGTGACCTTGTGAACGATGGAAATGTTGCCTGCCAGCAGGTTGGAAAGCTGCGCCAGGAACAGCGTCGGCCTCAACTCCGTCGTCAGCTTTTCGTTGAGCAGCAGCTCGCGGTCATTGCGCTTCAGGCCCTCATCGACGATCAGAGTATCGACATTGATGTCGCGCTCGCCGCCGCCGGCCGCCACGATCATGTCCATCGTGCCGCAAGCCTCGATATTGTCCTTGAAGCCGGCATCGTCGAGCGCCAGCCCTGCAGCGAAGACGCCGATGCGCTGCCAGTTTTCCATCTGGCGCTGGTCGCCGCGCTTGGCGATCTGCTGCGACCAGTCGATCTCGGGCAGCGGATGCACCGGATAGGGCTTGAACTTCTCGGTCTCGACGATCGTCTTCGGCGCGCTTTCGGCCGAAAGCAGCGCGATATGCGCCTCCTTGCCGACGCCCTGACAGGTGACGATACCGACGCCCGAAATGACGACGTCGTTTGCAGCCTTGCTCATCCAACCACTCCCTGCGCTGCGATCGCGTCGAGAAGCCCGACCTCGCCGGCGCGTTTTTTCACGATATCGCCGAGCGGCACCTCGCTGAAGGGCATGGTGCGCAGTTTCAGCTGCGCATCGCAGACCTTCTTGGCGCCGCTGGTGATCTTGGCCTTGGTGACCGCGAAACCCGACCCGTCATGCTCCAGCACCGCCTCGATGTCGAGCACGGCTTCGGGCTCGACAAAGGTGCGCATCTTGGCGCCGTCGACCGACATCAGGAAGGGCATGGCGGCAAAATTGGTGGCGGCAAGCACGAGCATGCCGGAGGCCTGCGCCATGGTTTCGATCAGAAGCACGCCGGGAACGAGCGGCATGCCGGGAAAATGGCCCTCGAAGACGGGGCTCTTGGCCGGCACGACGGATCGCGCCGTAAGCGTGCCCTTCTTCAGGTCCACCGCTTCGACGCGGTCAATCATCTGGAAATATTCCAGCAGCATTCGGATCCTCCGGCCCAACGGGCAAAATCCGCCCGCCGGTGACGCCTACTTAGAGCAATTCCAGGAAAAGTGCGAAGCGGTTTTCCGTCCGGAAGTGCGAATCTGAACTGATCTAGGAACGAAACCGCCCGGCCGCCATATCAAGGGCGGCAGGGCGTTCAAAAAAGACTGGTATGTGCTCAGGCCTTGGCTGCTTTGAGCTCGTCGATCTTGGCACAGAGGTTCTTCAGCACGAAATATTCTTCGGTGGAAACCTTGCCTTCGTTGACTTCCTGCGTCCACTTTTCGAGCGGGATCTTGATGCCGAATTCCTTGTCGATCGCAAAGACGATGTCGAGGAAATCGAGGCTGTCGATACCGAGGTCGTCGATCGTATGGCTCTCCGGCGTGATCGTGGCGCGATCGATCTCGCTGGTTTCTGCAATAATGTCGGCAACTTTATCGAATGTAGCGGTCACGCGCTGTACCTCATGAAATGACGATTTAAACCTCCTCATAGGCAAATCCATTTCAAAAGCCAATGCTTTCGTCCGGGCGTTGCGGCAATTTGGCAATGAGGTGTTGCCTAAACAGCAATGGAACGGAGCATTTACAAGCGCCGAGGCGGCGGGCGAGGCCGCGTCCCGCCTGCAACACCCGGCGACCCGGCCGAATCGAGATCCGCAGACGCCGCCGCAGCCCGCTGCCAACCCCAAAGATTTGATCTGGATCAAGTCGCGACAGTGAGGAAATTGATAATCATCAAGCCGCGCTGAAAGAAATCGGGATAGCCGAGCCCGCATCCTCGGCGTAATCGTTGGTGGAGATGCCAGGCATGTTGGGATTCGAAGGGATCAGGATAATGGACGTCGCACGCAGTGAGGTTTTTCATGCCGGCACGCCTGTTGCCTGCAGCTCCTGCCAGGCGCGGCACGGCGTCGTCTGCGGCGCCCTGTCGGACCACCAATTGAAGGAACTCGGCCGCCACTCACTGCGCCGCAAGGTCGATGCCGGCGCTGAAATCATTGCGCAAGGCGCGGAGACGTCTTTCTATTCGAACATCATGCGCGGCGTCGTGAAGCTCTGCAAGGTCATGCCGGATGGGCGCCAGCAGATCGTCGGGCTGCAATTTGCGCCCGATTTCGTCGGCAGACCCTTTGTGCGCGAGAGCACCTTGTCGGCTGAGGCCGCGACCAATGTCGAAATCTGCGTCTTCCCCCGCAATCTGCTCGACCGCATGATAGCGGAGACGCCGGAGCTGCAACGCAGCCTGCACGATCAGGCGCTGAAGGAGCTGGACGCGGCGCGCGAATGGATGCTGACGCTCGGCCGGCGCACGGCGGAAGAGAAGGTCGCAAGCCTGCTCCATCTCATCGCCACCCATGCCGAACCGCAGACGTCGACAAGCACCGCCTTCGATCTGCCGCTGTCGCGTGCCGAGATCGCCGATTTCCTCGGGCTGACGATCGAAACCGTCAGCCGCCAGATGACAAGATTGCGGAAGCGCGGCGTCATCCTGATCGAGAAATCCAGGCACATCGTCGTTCCCGACATGGATGAGCTCGAGCGGATTACCGCGTGATCACCACGCGCGTATTGGCAAGGCCGGCCTGGCGCGCCAGCGAGAAGAACTGCGCCGCATTGTCGGGATGCAGGCGAACGCAGCCATGCGAGGCCGGCGTGCCTAGCCGTTTGAGGTCGAAAGTGGCGTGAACGGCGTAACCGCCGTTGAAGAACACGGCATAGGGCATCGGCGCATTGTCGTATTTGCGCGAGCGGTGATCGCGCGACAGCCACTTGGCTCTCCACGAGCCGGTCGGCGTGACATAGCCGCGGCGCGCCGTCGAAACCTTCCAGCGATATTTGACGAAGCCGTTCTCGCTGACGGTCATCGTCTGCTTGCCGATGCTGATATTGGCAACCAGATTTGCCGCCTCGGCAGCAACGGGGAAAAACTGCAGCAATAAACTTGCGGCCGCGGCCGCCAAAATCGTCTTCATGATAGCCCCTCTTCGCACCCGCGCAGTTATAATTGCGCCCTCACGAGGAAGAGACTACGACGATACTTTCTAAATTGCTTTAACCCGAATGGTAATCACAATTCTAACGGGCCGAAGCAGCAACAAAATGCCGCCGGACAGCGGCACCCGCTCACTGAAGCTTCGGCGCCGCGGAAGGCCGCTTCATCTGCTGATAGGCCTTGTTCATTCGCTCGCGGATCGAAGCCATAGTGCCGAGATTATGCCCGCAGGCCGCACAGGTGATGATATCCGTTTCCCGGATCTCGGCCCGCTCGAACTTCATCTTGGTGCTCTTGCACTTCGGGCACGGTAATTCAACCTGAACTGTCATCGCTCTTTTCCGGTCAGATGGAGATATGAGGCGCCTCGCATAAACCTTTGAGGCGGGAGTGTCCACTGGGGTGTCCCAACCGCACACCCTACAGAAAACACAGAAACAACCCGAAGGTCACCCCCGCCAGCACCATGCAGCTCGCATGAAACACCGACACACCGTCCTCGATATCACGCAATGTCGCAACGTCCCGGCCGGCATTGTTGATCATCGGCTCGGTCACGATGACGCCGCCGTAGATGCGGGGGCCGGCGAGCTGGACGTTCAGAGCGCCTGCCATGGCCGCTTCCGGGCGGCCGGAATTCGGCGAGCGGTGCAGGCCGCCGTCGCGTATCGCCACGCGGATGGCCTCGCGGCAGGCGCTGGTGCCGCGCCGCAACCAGGCGCCGGCGGCGATCAGCAGGATGGAGAACCGGGCGGCCGGCCAGTTGGCGAGATCGTCGAGCCGGGCGGCGGCCCAGCCGAAATCGATGTATTTCTCCGACTTGTGGCCGATCATCGAATCCGCCGTGTTCAGCATCTTGTAGGCCAGCAGCCCCGGCAGGCCGAAGACGGCGTACCAGAGCGCCGGCGCCACGACGCCGTCGGAGAAATTTTCCGCAAGGCTTTCGATCGCCGCCCGGCAGACGGCGGGCTCATCCAATGTCTCGGGATCGCGCCCGACGATGCGCGAAACGGCCGCCCGCCCGCCGGCAATCCCCTCGTGACGAAGCGCCGCCGCAACCGCCGAGACGTGGTCGGCAAGGCTCTTCTGCGCCAGGAAGATCGCGACCAGCGCGGTTTCGAGCAGGATGCCGGCAAGGCCGAAAAGCGCGAAGAACCGGTCGAAGGCGAAACCGGCGATAATGGCCACCAGAAGCAGCGCCACAATGGCCGCCACGCCGTTCATCCGCCGTTGCGACCCTGTCAGGCTCACGCTGTTCAGTTGCCGGTCGGCAAAGGAGATCGCCTCGCCGAACAGCACGACCGGATGCGGCAGGCGCGACCACAGCCATTGCGGATCACCGAGGATCCGGTCGAGCAGCAATGCCAGGAGCAGCACGAGAAGGTTTTCGTCGATTGTCATCGCTCAAAACTCTGAAGGGCTTCACCAAGCCGCCTGTCGGCAGCCGGATCGGGCGTCAGCCCGAAACGCAGCCAGTCCGGCGCATAATCGAATTTGCGGACGAGAATATGATGACGGCAGAGATGCGTGTAAATCTCGCCGGCCCTAGGGGCGGCAACCAGGGTAAAGAGCGCCGCTCCTCCTGCGATCCGCAGGCCTGATGCGGCCAGTACCGCTTGGAGGCCGGCGCTCCGCTCCTCGATGCGCCCGCGAATGGCGGAAACGTCCTGGCGCAGCAGCGATGCGGCCAGCGACAGCGCCGGACCGGAAACCGCCCACGGCCCGAGCCACTCCTCGAAACGCTGAAGAATATCGCCGCGCGCAATCACGAAACCGAGCCGCAGGCCGGCGAGCCCGAAGAACTTGCCGAAGGAGCGGAAGATCACCAGATGGGGAAGCTCTTGCGCATGGGGCGCGAGGCTGAGCGCCGGATAGGCATCGCCGAAAGCCTCGTCGACGACCAGCAAGCCCCTTTGCGATTTCATCTTCTCATGCAGCGCGATCAGCCTTTCAGCTGGCCATGCCCGCCCGTCCGGATTGTTGGGATTGACGACAACCGCAAGCCTGTGTTCCTCGCCGATCGCCGCGATATCGCCAACCGCATCGACGGCGAGACCGGACGACGCGAAGGCGCGTGCATATTCCCCGTAGGTAGGTGCCACCACGGCGACCTTGTCGTCCGTCACGGCGACCTTGTCGTCCGTCACCGCGGCCCTCCCATCCGTCACCAACAGCCGCGGCAAAAGCTGGATCACCGATTGCGTGCCCGGCACCGGCAGCGGCAGGATTTCGCGGCAGCCGTAATAATCGCCCGCCGCCCGCCTTGCTTCGTCGAAAACATGTCTGTCCGGAAGACGGTGCCACACCCTCGCCGGGATCTCAGGCAGAGCGACGGGGCACGGATTGATGCCGGTGGAAAGGTCAAGCCAATCCTCCGGCGCTCCGCCGAAGGCAGCGGCAGCGGCGGTAACGCCGCCGCCATGGGCGATCGGCGCGCTCACGCGGCCGCTCTCGCAAGATCGATCAGATGCATATAGGAGCCAGCCACCTGCCCGCATCTCAGCCCGGCGGCACCTAGATCGGTCCCGAGCGCATCCTGTACCTGAAACAGCCGCTTCCCCTCACCCTCGGAGACGACAGTAGAATAGTGGAATTCATGCGCCGTCATCATGCGCGCGAAGAAGGCGCCGTCGAGCGGCACGACACGGCGATAGCCGAGATGGCGCTTTCGCTCGGCATAGCTGGTGACGACAGGCAGCAGACCGAGCATCTGATGGCGCTTGCCCTGCGCATCGATCAATCCGTCGCCGAGCACCATGTAGCCGCCGCACTCGCCGTAGATCCTGACGCCGCGCGCGGCCGCATCGAGCATGCCGGCGCGGAAATTCTGCGCCTCCGCCAGCCGTCCGGCATGCAGCTCGGGATAACCGCCGGGCAGATAGATCGCATCGGCATCCAGCGCTGGCGCCTCGTCGGCAAGCGGCGAAAAGAATGAGATCGCAGCACCCCGGCGGCGCCAGCCGAGCAGCATATGCTCATAGGAAAAGGCAAAGGCGATATCGCGCGCCACGGCGATGCGTGCACCCAGCGGCATCAGCCGATCGATATTGGCGGCCGACGGCCGGTTGAGCCCCTGCCTTGCGATGCGCAGCAGGAATTCAAAATTGCACTCTTCGGAGACGGCATCCGCCGCATGGTCGATGAAATTTTCGAGCGTCGCATGTTCCCCGGCCTGGACGAGCCCGAGATGGCGCTCCGGCAAGGCAAGCGCCTTGTCGCTGCCGATGACTGCGATCACAGGCATGCGGATCGCTTCCAGCGCCTGGCGCAGCATCGCCTCGTGCCGCTCGCTGCCCACCTTGTTGAGGATGACGCCGGCAACACGTACATCAGCGCGGAAGCCGGCAAAACCTGAGACCAGCGGCGCGACCGACTGCGACATGCGCGAGGCATCCACGACGAGCACGACGGAAAGGCCGAGCTGGGCGGCAAGATCGGCCGCCGTCCCCTTCCCGTCGGCCGCCCCGTCGAACAGGCCCATCATCGCCTCGATGACGAGAATACGGTCGCCGGAACGGTGCAGCGCGGCATTGGCCGAGATCAGTTCCGGGCGCATCGCCCAGGGGTCGAAATTCAGGCAGGGCGAGCCGCTCGCCGCGGCATGGAAGGCGGGATCGATGTAGTCAGGGCCGGCCTTGCCGGGCGCAATCGCCACGCCGCGCCGGCGAAGCGCCCTGAGCAGCCCGAGCGTCACCGTCGTCTTGCCGGCGCCGGAGGAAGGAGCTGCGATCAGGAGGCCGCTCATGCCGTCACCTTGCCGGAGCGCCCGAACGGATCGGGCTGCAGCCGCCTGCCTGCAAGGGCGCCGAGCCAGTCGAGCGAGGCCCTGAGCCGCACCACCTCGCCGACCACGACGATCGCCGGCGGCTCGAGCCCCGAGGCGGCAGCGGCATCGGTCGCTTCGCCGAGCGTCGTCTCCAGCACCTGCTGGGCGCCGGTCGCCGCATTGCAGACGAAAGCCACGGGCTCGGATGCCGGGCGGCCCGACGCCATCAGATTGGCGCTGATCTGGGCGATATGCTTCATCGCCATGTACATGACGATGACGGGCGACCCCTTGCCGATCGCCTCCCAATTGATCGCATCGGGCACGATCCCGGAGGAATCATGACCGGTGAGAAAGGTCACGGCGTGATTGATCTCCCGATGCGTGACAGGAATGCCGGCATAGGCAAGCCCGCCGATGCCGGCGGTAATGCCGGGCACGATGCGGAACGGAATGTTGTGCTCGACCAGCGTCAGCGCTTCTTCCCCGCCCCGCCCGAAGACGAAGGGGTCGCCGCCCTTCAGCCGCAGCACCCGCTTGCCGGCGCGCGCCAGCTCCACCAGCCGAAGCGAAATATCCCGCTGCTTGGCGGAAGGCTTGCCGCCGCGCTTTCCGGCATATTCCAGTTCTGCACCCGGCCGTGCGAACTTCAAACAGTCCTCGTTGACCAGCGCGTCGTGCACGACCACATCCGCCTCCGCCAATCCCTTGGCGGCGAGCAGCGTCAACAACCCGGGATCGCCGGGACCGGCCCCGACGAGCCAAACGCTGCCCGGCTCCAGCGCCGGCAAAAGTGAGAATGGGCTGTTCATCATTGTGTTGATCTAGGCCCAGCAAGAAGCAAGGTCAACGCCGCCCGCGCCACCTCACTTGAAGTTGCTGAGACGGAGGTGACTCACTTTGCGAGGAAGCGGATTCGGATTCTCGAAAAAACGGGGCAAGGCTATGAATATATAGTAATAATTCAGAAGGGACCGATCGTATCGCGGTCAGCCACAGCTTGTTCACAAGCCTCGCCTTTTCCTCGACGTCATCCTCGGCCTTGTGCCGAGGATCTGCTGCCCTATCGAACGGAGGCAGATGCTCGGGACAAGCCCGAGCATGACGAAAGAGGCGTGGCGGCCCTTGTCAGCAGCCTGTAGCCAACCTTCAAGCCCGTCAAGCCTGAAGCAGCGTATCGCGGATCAGGCCGAGCACCTTCTCCGACTCGATTCCCGTGGCGACAATCTGGCTCGGCAGGCCGTCCCAGTCGCCCGGCGGGAAGCGGCGGGCGTCCGGCTTGATCACCGTCTGGCCATCGGCAATGCCGCCGCAGACGACGCGGACCGCGCCGGTGATGGTGGTGAAAAGCTCGGGCGCCACGACGTAAACGGCGGCGCAGCTGTCATGCACCATCATGCCGTCATCGACCGCATGGCTGTAGAAATCGATGTAGTGCTGCGACAGCCCGTCGAGCAGCTTCACCGCCGCGTCGCCTTCTGCCGCCATTGCGCCGAGATAGCTGCGGCTCATCGTAGTGATCGAGGTGACGTCGAGGCCGATGATGACCACCTTCCACGGCGCCGTCATGACGATGTCTGCCGCCTCCGGATCGCCGTGAATATTGGCTTCGGCGACCGGCGAGACATTGCCCGGCACATAGAAATTGCCGCCCATGATAACGACATCCTTGACCAGTCCGGCGATCTCCGGGTCTTCCTTCAGCGCCATTGCCAGATTGGTCATCCGGCCGACGGCCACCAGCCTGACTTCGCCGGGATTGGCCCGTACCGTGTCGATGATGAAGCGGTGCGCCGGCCGGGGATCGAGCGGCAGGTCGATCGTGTGCGGCACCTCGATATTGCCGAGGCCGTTATCCCCATGCACCATGGCCGGCCATTCCCGCTCGGCGCGCGCCGCATCGATGGTGACGCTCGCGCCCTTGGCGACGGGCGCCTGAATATCCCATTCCCGCTTGAGGAAAAGCGCATTGCGCGTCGTCGTCTCGACCGAGGCATTGCCGAAAACGGTGGTGATGCCGATCAGATCGATCTCGGGATGGCGATGCAGGAAAAGAAGCGCCATGGCGTCATCGACGCCGGGATCCGTGTCATAAATGACCTTGTGCATGATTGTCCTCTAGATATGAATCGCTGACGTGCCGGACGGCGCCGCGAATTGCCGCCACCATAACGACCGTCAGGCTTTCTGCAACCCGATCCGGGCAATCGCCGCCGTCGCATGCGTGGATTTGATTTTGCCGAGCACCAATTCGCCATCCGCACCGGTGGCCGCAAGCGCTGCCGATTCCGCCACGCCATGGCAGCCGACGCGGGCAAAGACGATCGCGGAGGGATTTTTAAGCCGCGGCGTTTCCTCTTCCAGCCGCGCCGCATCGAAGAAAACGGCAGGCACGGCAAAATGCACCGCAACGGCGAGGATCGCCGCTTCTTGCCCGCGGCTGTCGATGGAAGCGACGGCCGCAAGCTCCGCTCCGCCGATGCCGGCCGCCTTCAACGCCGCGTTCGCAAGCGCCAGCATCTCCGCAGGCGGCGTCCCGCGCTCGCAGCCGAGCCCGAGCACATGCCGCCTCGCCCTATCGAAAGAAATATCACTCATGGAAGCCGTCGAATGCGCCCGCGCTGTGTCCTCGCAGCCATTGCAGCTTGGAGGGGGAAATGCAACAAGACCGGCTGAAAGCCCTTCTGGAATAGTATTTTGCCTGACATCGCCCTCCATCTGCTTCTGCTGCTCTGCACGGCTGCCTTCTTCGCCGGTTTCGTCGATGCCATCGCCGGCGGCGGCGGCCTGATCACCGTCCCCGCCATGTTGATTGCCGGCATTCCGCCGCTCCAGACGCTCGGCACCAACAAGGTGCAATCGATCTTCGGCGCCGCTTCCGCCACGCTCGCCTATGCCCGCAAGGGCCATGTGCAGCTGCACGAACAGCTGCCGATGGCGCTGATGGCCGTGATGGGCGGTGCGATCGGCGCCGCCCTTGCCACGATCGTGCCCGGACAGGTCCTGCAGGCGATCATGCCGGTGCTGCTCCTGGCGATTGCGATCTTCTTTGCCGTCAAGCCGAACCTCAACGATCTCGACAAACACCGGATCATCACGCCTTTCGTCTTCGGCATGACCTTGGTGCCCGCCATCGGCTTTTACGACGGCGTCTTCGGTCCCGGCACCGGCTCCTTCTTCATGCTCGCCTTCGTCACCCTCGCCGGCTTCGGCGTGCTGAAGGCGACCGCCCATACCAAGCTTCTCAATTTCGGCTCCAACCTCGGCGCGCTGGTCGTCTTCGCGAGCTTTGGCGCGATCCTCTGGAAGATCGGCCTGCTGATGGGCATCTGCCAGTTCCTCGGCGCGCAATTGGGCTCACGGCTCGCCATGCGCATCGGCGCCAAGCTCATCAAGCCGCTGCTCGTCATCGTCTGCGTCGCTCTCGCGGTAAAGCTGCTCGCCGATCCCGCCAACCCGCTGCGCGTCTGGCTCGGAATCTAGAGCTCGACGCCTTCCATTACCTCTGGCGTAATTGATAGGTGCACCGCCTTCGCCGATGATCGTGCTGCCTGGAACGGCCGGGCGATCAAAGGAGATGACCCGATGAACGACGCAAAGACCAACGCCGAACGCTATATCGCGATCTGGAACGAGACGGATGCAACGCACCGCCGCGCTCTCATCGCCGAAAGCTGGACGGAAGCGGCCACCTATGTCGATCCGCTGATGCGCGGACAAGGCCATGAACAGATCAATTCGCTGGTCGAAGCCGTGCAAAGCCGCTTTCCCGGCTTCCGCTTCGCCCTGATCGGCGCGGCCGATGGCTTCGGCGATCACCTGCGCTTTTCCTGGGGTCTTGGCCCGGAAAATGGCGAAGCGCTGATCAAGGGCACGGATTTTGCCGAACTCGAAGACGGCAAGCTCAAAGCGGTGCACGGCTTCATCGATCAATTGCCGGAAGCCGCCTGATGACGCCGACCGCCCGCTCTCTCGGAGATCATCTGCGCGAATGGCGCCAGCGCCGCCGCATGAGCCAGCTCGATCTGGCGCTGGAAGCCGAAATCTCGCAACGGCACCTGAGCTTCATCGAGAGCGGGCGCTCGACGCCGAGCCGCGAAATGCTGCTGCATCTGGCCGAGCGCCTCGGCGTGCCGCTGCGAGACCGGAACCCGCTGCTGCTGGCCGCGGGTTTCGCTCCCGTCTTTGCCGAACGCAGGCTTGACGATCCCGCCCTGGAACCGGCGCGGCGCGCCATCGATATGGTGCTGAAGGGCCATGAGCCCTTCCCCGCCATCGCCATCGACCGCCATTGGACGCTGGTGGCCGCAAACGCCGCGATAGCGCCGCTGCTCGAGGCCGTTGCCGATCGATCCTTGCTGGAGCCGCCGGTCAACGTCCTGCGCCTCAGCCTGCATCCGCAGGGCCTTGCGCGCGATATCGCCAACCTCGCCGAATGGCGCGCCCATCTTCTGGATCGGCTGCGCCAGCAGATATCGGTCTCGGGCGATCCCGTGCTGGAAAAGCTGTTGAGCGAACTGCTCTCCTATCCCGTCCCCGAAGCCGCCGGCGAGCGCCATGCCGACCTCGCCGGCATCGCCGTTCCGCTGAAGCTTTCGACGAAAGCCGGCCTGCTGTCATTCATCTCGACGACGACCGTCTTCGGCACGCCCGTCGATATCACCCTGTCGGAACTGGCGATCGAAACGCTCTTCCCGGCCGATGGGGAAACGGCCGCGATCCTGCGCGGCCATTTGGCGAATTAAACGCTTTTCCGCGCAATTCCGCCGCACTCTTTTAAAATTCCACGCCGGGCTGCCCCTTGATGCCCGAGCGGAAGGGATGTTTGACGAGCTCCATCTCGGTCACGAGATCGGCGATCTCGATCAGCTCTTCCTTGGCATTGCGCCCCGTCAGCACGACATGCGTCATATAAGGCTTCTCGTTTTTGAGGAACGCCACCACCTCGTTGACGTCGAGATAGTCGTAGCGCAGTGCGATGTTGATCTCGTCGAGCAGCACCATGGAATTGCGCTCGTCGCGGATCAGTTCCTTGGCCTTTTCCCAGGCAGCACCGGCAGCCGCCACGTCGCGCGCCCGGTCCTGCGTCTCCCAGGTAAAGCCCTCGCCCATCGTGTGAAACTGGCAGATGTCGGAGAAATGCTTCTCGATCAGATCGCGCTCGCCCGTCCACATCGCGCCCTTGATGAACTGCACAACGGCAGACGGCTTGCCGTGGGCGATATGGCGGAAGATCATGCCGAAAGCGGCAGACGACTTGCCCTTGCCCTTGCCGGTATGGACGATGATCAGCCCCTTCTCATCCGTCTTGGTCGCCATGATCTTGTCGCGTGCGGCTTTCTTCTTCGCCATCTTCTCGGAATGGCGGGCATCGTCCTTTTCGGCGGGTGCGATTGGCTCTTCGCTCATGATTGGCTGCCTGCTCTTTTCTTGGTTTCGTTGATGTCCGTGAGATCGAATTGCGCGGAGTTGCTGCGCGGCGTCCAGAGCTGCCGCTCGATCGCCTCCAGCAGCCGCTCCTTCATTTCGGCAAGCGCGGCAGGGTTCTTCTCGGCCATGAAATCGCGCACTTTGGGATCGGCGACAAAGGCCTGATAGACCGCCTCGAAGTGATGGCTGCCGACAGCGCCCGTCGTCGCCGCAAAGGCAAAGAGATAATCGACCGTCGCTGATATCTCGAAAGCGCCCTTGTAGCCGTGGCGCATGACGCCATCGATCCATTTCGGATTGACGACGCGACCGCGCACCACCCGCCCGATCTCTTCTTCCAGTGAGCGGATCACCGGCTTTTCCGGCCGCGAATGGTCATTGTGATAGATCGCCGGCCGCTCGCCGGCGAGCGCTTCCGCCGCCGCTGCCATGCCGCCTTCGAACTGGTAGTAATCGTCGCTGTCGAGCAGGTCGTGCTCGCGATTGTCCTGGTTCTGCACCACGGCCTGGATGGAGCGCAGCCGCTCCTCGAACACCCCGCGCTCGGCCTGCCCCTCCTCGCCCGCGCCATAGGCATAGCTGCCCCAGACGAGATAGGCTTCAGCGAGATCCGCACGCCGCTCCCAGCCTTTCTCGTCGATCAGCGCCTGCAGACCCGCGCCATAGGCGCCGGGCTTCGACCCGAAAATGCGATATCCCGCCCGCTTCGCCGCCGTCTTCTCGTCGAGCCCGGCAGCGGCGAGCCGCGCCGCTTCGCCGCGCATGCGCCCGGCGATCGGGTTGTCGGCCGCATCCTCATCCAGCGCGCCGACGGCGCGGATCGCCTTGTCGAACAGCGCAATCTGCTCGGGAAACGCATCGCGGAAGAAGCCGGATATGCGCAGCGTCACATCCACGCGCGGCCGCCGCAGCATGGCCGGGGGGATGATCTCGTAACCGGTGACCCGCCGCGAGGCCATGTCCCAGACCGGCTTCACGCCGATCAGCGCCAGCGCTTGAGCAATGTCATCGCCGCCGGTGCGCATATTGGACGTGCCCCAGGCCGTCAGCCCGAAGGAAACGGGCCATTCGCCATGATCCTGCACATAGCGGCGGATCAGCAGCTCCGCAGATTTTTTCCCAAGCTCATAAGCCGCCGGTGTCGGCACCGCGCGGCTGTCCACCGAATAGAAATTCCGCCCCGTCGGCAAGACATCCGGCCGCCCCCGCGTCGGCGCCCCGGAAGGACCGGGCGGCACGAAACGGCCGTCGAGACCGCGCAGCAGGCCGACGATCTCTGCCGGGCCGCAAGCGAGGATGGAAGGCTTGAGACGGGATTCGATCTCGTCGAGCACTCGTCTGGTTTGGGACCAGAGGGTTGGGCAGGCGAGTTCGCCGGACACCAGCTTGGCGGCGAGCAGCTCGATGCGCTCGACCGTGTCGCCGTTGGTGCGCCAGGGGGCGTCGAGGAGATCGGCCAGGATTGGTGGTCGTGGGCGGGTCCAGGGGGCGGCCATGTCGCAGTCGAGAGGGTCGAAAGAAGACCCCTCCCCAACCCCTCCCCACGGGTGGGAGGGGCTTGCTGAGCGCGCTGTCTCGTCATCGATTTTGATCTCAGAGGTAACCGCGCGCTCAACGGCAAGTCCCTCCCCCTTGTGGGGAGGGGTTGGGGAGGGGTTTTTCAACACATCCCCAGCAATCGCCCGCTGCAAACTCGCGTCCCCACCCTCACCCAGCCCGCGCGGCACCCGCGCCAGCGCCACGGTGAGATCTGTCAGCAACCGCCCTTCCGGCGAAACTCCGAACACATGCAGCCCATCGCGGATCTGCATTTCCTTGAGGTCGCAGAGATAGGCATCGAGCTTCTTCAGCGCCTCGCCTTCGCTCTCCCCTTTCGCAATCCCCGCATCGCGGTCCAGCCCGATATCGGCAACAAGTTCGAGGATCTGTCGCGACAGCAGCCGGATGCGCCTGGGATCGCCGCCCGAGGCCTCGTAATATTCATCGACCAGCGCCTCCAGATCCTTGAGCGGCCCATAGCTTTCCGCCCGCGTCAGCGGCGGCGTCAGATGGTCGATGATGACGGCCGCAGTGCGGCGCTTGGCCTGCGTGCCCTCGCCGGGATCGTTGACGATGAAGGGGTAGAGATGCGGCAGCGGTCCAAAGATGGCCTCGGGATAGCAGCTCTCCGACAGCGCCAGCGCCTTGCCCGGTAGCCATTCCAGATTGCCGTGCTTTCCCATGTGAATGATAGCATCGGCCCCGAACTCCTGGCGCAGAAACGCATAGAAAGCGAAATAGCCATGCGGCGGCACCAGGTCCGGCGAATGGTAACTCTCCTTCGGGTCTATGTTGTAGCCCCGCGCCGGCTGGATGCCGACGAGCAGCCCGCCAAACCGGGCAAATGGCAGAGCGAAAGCGCCCTCGCGCAGATAGGGATCGGCCTCGGGATCGCCCCAGCGCGCCGTCACCTCATGCTGAATCTGTTTGTGAAGAGATGCAAAGAAGCTCTTGTATCGACTCAGGGAAAGCGTCTCGCGCACCACCTTGCCGTCGAAGCCGGAATTGGTCGGCCCCTCCATCAGATGCCGCATGAGCGCGTCGCCATCGGTGGGGATGTCGGCGACGGGATAACCGTCCTTCTCCATCGCCCGCATCACCTCGATCGTGCCCGCCGGCGTATCGAGACCGACGCCATTGCCGAGCCGCCCGTCACGGTTCGGATAATTCGCCATGACCAGCGCGACGCGCCGCTCGGCAGTTGTTTTTCGCCGCAGCCGCGCCCAATTGCCGGCAAGGGCTGCGACATAGGCCATGCGCCCGGCATCCGGTTCGCTGGAAACGATATTGGCCTCGACCGCAGCGTCATAGCGGGCAGCCGCCTTGAAGGAGACGGCGCGCGACAGCACACGCCCATCCACCTCCGGCAAGGCTACATTCATGCCGAGATCGCGGGCCGACAGCCCTTGCGAAGAGACCGCCCAGGCTTCCCGCGACGAAGCGGAAAAGATCGCCTGCAGTATGACGGCGTCATTGGCCTCCAGCACCGTCGGCTGACGATCGGCGCCGGGGGCGGAGACGGCAAAGCCCGTCGTGTTGATGACGACGTCGGGTTTCAGCTCGGCGAAGATGGATTCGAGAATACCTTTGGAGACCGGGTCCTTAAGGCTGTAGGCAAAGACCGGCAGCGGGCGAAAACCCTGAGCCTGCAAAGCTTCGATCATGGCTTCGACGGGGCGGGTTTCGCCGCTTTGCACTAGGGCGCGATAGAAGGCGATGGCGACTGTCGGGGGTTCAAATCCCTCCTCCGCTACCATACCCCCCTCTGTCCTGCCGGACATCTCCCCCACAAGGGGGGAGATTGAATCGTGGAGGGCTTCTCCCCAAACAACCGATGTAGGGCGATGGTCCTGCCGCTTGCCGATCTCCCCCCTTGTGGGGGAGATGTCCGGCAGGACAGAGTGGGGTGCCACACTCTCGACGCCTGCGGAAGAAACCCCCGAGACAAGCCTCTTCCATCCGTCGATTCCAACCAGTCCCCGCCCCGGCCACCATATCCCCGCCTTCATCAGCGGCGCAGCCGGCGCCGGCTTCTCCTCACCCGAAAGCATCGCCGAGGCATAGGCGAGAAAGCCCCGCGCATTGGCGTCGCCACCCTCGATTAGATAGGCCCAGAGCGCATTGAGATCCTCCAGCGCGACATTCGAAAACGGCGTCAGCCCCGCATCCGGTTTCGCATCGCCCGGTAGCACCGCAATCAAGGCTCCGCTGCGGGCCGCCGCCGCGTGCAGCGCCTCCAGCGCATAGTGGAAATAGCTCGCCCCGCCCAGGGCCCGCACGATGATCAGCTTCGCATGCCGCGCCGTGCGTTCGACATAGGTATCGACCGACATCGGGTGCTTTAGGCTCATCAGGCTCGCAAGCCGCAGCGAATGCCCCATCGCCCCGCCGGCACGGGCCGCGGCGATCGCCGCAAGCTCGGTGTCAGCGGCAGACAGGAACAGGATATCGCCCGGCGACTGGCCGAGATCGATGGCCTCGTCGCCGTCGCTGATCGTTCCCTGCTGGGCCAGAAGCAGATGCATGGGCTTATGCCAGTGCCTCGATCGCCGCCCTCACCGCATCCTGATCCATCTCGTGCAGACCGATGACGACAAGGCGCGTGCGCCGCGCTTCACCAGGCGTCCAGGCGCGGTCGAAATACTGGTCGATGCGGCTGCCGACGGCCTGCAGCTGCAGCCGCATCGGCTTGCCGGAGACGTCGATGAAGCCCTTCAGGCGCAGCACGTCATGTTCGGCGATGATGCCTTTCAGCTTCTCGACGAAGGCAGCGGTATCGGCAATCGCCCCAAGCTCGACGACAAAACTGTCGAATTCGTCGTGATCGTGCGGCTCGCCAGCCTCGTGTTCCATCTCGTGATGGGACTTGCGGTTGACGATATCGTCTTCCGTGCCGATACCGAGGCCGAGCAGCACGCTGGCCGGCACCTCGCCGTTCCTGGCCTCGATCATCACCGGCTTGCGGGCGATGCGCGAGGCGACTTCGCTCTTCACGCGGCCGAGCCCGTCCGTGTCGATGAGATCGGTCTTGTTGAGCACGATCAGATCGGCGCAGGTCAGCTGATCCTCGAAGAGCTCCTCGATCGGGCTTTCGTGATCGAGCGATTCATCCTCGACGCGGCGCGCATCGACGGCATCGTGATCGTCGGCGAAACGGCCGGCGGCAACGGCGGCGCTATCGACCACGGTGATGACGCCGTCGACGGTGACTTCGCTGCGGATATCCGGCCAGTTGAAGGCGGCGACCAGCGGCTGCGGCAGCGCAAGGCCCGAGGTCTCGATGACGATATGGTCGGGGCGCTGGTCGCGCTCCAGAAGCTTGGTCATGGTCGGAATGAAATCGTCGGCCACCGTGCAGCAGATGCAGCCATTGGTGAGCTCGATAATATCGTCCTCCGTGCAGTTCTCCGCCCCGCAGCCCTTCAGCACATCGCCGTCGACGCCGAGATCGCCGAACTCGTTGATGATGAGCGCGATCTTCTTGCCGCCGGCATTGGTGAGCAGGTTGCGGATCATCGTCGTCTTGCCGGCGCCGAGGAAGCCGGTGATGACCGTTGCGGGAATTTTCTGCTGGTTCATGGAACTTCAACCCTTCATTTTCAGCGGCAGTCCCGCCGCGATGAAATAAACTTCGTCGGCTTTCGCCGCGATCATCTGGTGCAGCCGGCCGGCATGGTCGCGGAACTCCCGCGCCATGCGGTTCTCCGGCACGATGCCGAGACCGACTTCATTGGAAACGATGACAAGTTTCGCCTTTGCCTGCGGCAGCCACGCTGCAAGCGCGGCTGCCTGTAGCGCGATATCGCGCCCCTCCATCATCAGATTGGTGAGCCACAGCGTCAGACAATCGACGATGATCGCCCTGCCCGCGCCATCGATGGCCTTAAGTCGTTCGGCGAGATCAAGCGGCTCCTCATGCGTGGTCCAGGAGCCGCCGCGATCGGCCTTGTGCTGGTCGATCCGCGCCTGCATCTCGTCGTCCCACGCCCGGCCGGTCGCGATGTAATGGCGCTCGAGGCCGCTCGATGTGATGAGGTTTTCGGCGAAGCGCGATTTGCCGGAGCGCGCGCCGCCGAGCACAAGAGTGGAATTGGAGAGGAGATCGGTCATGCCGCGACGCTCCCGCTAGGGAGGGTGAGGCGGTGCCACGTTTCCCTTCTCCCCAGCGGGGAGAAGGTGCCGGCAGGCGGTTGAGGGGGTGAGCGGCGAAGCCGCGAATGCACTGAGCGCAAGCGAAGGGCAAATGAACGGAGTTGCCGTGCGGCCCCCTCATCCGACCCTTCGGGCCACCTTCTCCCCGCTGGGGAGAAGGGGAGACCCCACCGTCGCGCCACACAAGGCAGCGCCGAATTCATTCGTTCAGCCAAAACAACCTCCGTGCTGGCAGCGGGCTCTTTGCCCAGGGTTGGGCTTTTCGCCCGGCACGGGATGGCAGGTCTCCTGGCTCGCGGATATCGGCCGCGATCGGGGCGGACCGGAAACCGGTCGCCCTGATCGTGCCGGCGGATCTGCCTCGCCTTCCCGGCTGCTTCGGTGAAGAGGTGGACGATTCGTAGAAATAGAGGCGTCCGACCCCGGTTGATCACCATGCATTTCCAGTGGCTTTTCCGGCATCTCGTCCGTTCCACCCGCCCGCACCATTGCTGGCTGCCGGCGGAAAGGGCTGAATGCCGGATGGAAGACCCTGACCGCTCTACAGTCGCGGGGTCGGCTGTGATGAAGGCGCCCGGAATGGGTCCGCCCCGTCACATTCCCTTTTCATCCGGAAGGGCGCACCGCCGATCCGGAACCATCCGTTATAGCGGGATGGTCAGGCGACCATCCGTATAGGAAAGATGGTTAGGCAAGCCGGTGATTGAAGTCAACGGCCTTCGCCGCCGTCCCCGCGCCGGATCGTCTCAGGGCTACCGGACCATTACGACTGACCCTACCGGAAATATCGTCTTTTATCAGTGATTTACGTCATGAAAATTTGATCGGCGCGCCGGCTTTTCGCCGCAATTGCATTGCAAGCCGACTGCGCCGCCGCCCTTGACCGGGCTTCTCCCCGCCTAATTGTCCTAGCCATGCTTATGAAATTGGATCGGCGCCGCCTGCGGGCGCTGCGTGTTTTCTTCGACCCGGGGCGGCTGCGCGCGCTGACCCGCCGCAGCGAAGTCGGCCTGTCGCTGGCGGGTGCCGTCGTCGGCATCGCCTCCGGGCTTGCCGTCACCGGCATGAGCCTTGCTTCCAACGAGCTGCACCAGCTGATCTTCGGCATCGCCGACGAGGAAAGGCTGAGCTCGTCGCTGATCGACGACAAGCTGCTGCTGCTCACCGCTCCTGTCATGGGCGGCATCCTGCTCGGCCTGTTGCTCTTCATCCTGGCCAAACGGCGCAAGAAGCCGATGGTCGATCCGATCGAGGCCAATGCGCTGCATGGCGGCCGCCTGTCGCTGACCGACAGCATCATCGTCGCCGTGCAGAACCTCATCTCCAACGGTTTCGGCGCCTCCGTCGGCCTGGAGGCCGGTTATACCCAGCTTGCCGCCGGCCTCGCCTCGAAATTCGGCCTGAAGCTGCAGCTTCGCCGCTCTGACCTGCGCATCCTCGTTGGCTGCGGCGCGGCCGGCGCCATCGCCGCCGCCTTCAACGCGCCGCTGACCGGCGCCTTCTATGCCTTCGAGCTGATCATCGGCACCTATACGATCGTGTCGCTGACCCCGGTCGTCGTCTCCGCCCTCGTATCGACCCTCGTGGCACGGCTGCTCGCGGAGGGCGATTTCACCATCGATATCGGCAGTTTCGGCTCGGTCGTCCCGGCCGACTATGTTCCGGCACTGCTGCTCGGGGTCTTCTGCGCCGGCGTGGGCATCCTCCTCATGCAGGGCGTCGCCTTCATCGAGGAACTGGCCCGCAAGAGCTCGATCGCCCCGCCCTTCCGTCCCGCCCTCGGCGGCATCATCGTCGGGCTGCTGGCGATGATCTCGCCGCAGGTGCTTTCGGCTGGCCACGGCGCGCTGCATCTCAACCTCGCGCGCGAGGTGGCGATTCCCGCGCTGATCGGCCTTTTCCTCCTGAAATCCCTTGCCTCGGCGATCTCGATCGGCTCCGGCTTCAGGGGCGGCCTGTTCTTCGCCTCGCTGTTCATGGGCGCCCTGCTCGGCAAGCTCTTTGCCTATTGCGGTCCCTATTTCGCCGATGCGACGCTGACGCCGGTCATCTATGCCGTGGTCGGCATGAGTTCGCTTGCCGTCGCCGTCATCGGCGGACCGCTGACGATGACGTTCCTGGCGCTCGAAATCACCGGCGACTTTCCGATCACGGCGCTGGTGCTTGCCGCCGTCATCACCTCCTCGCTCGTCGTGCGCTCGACCTTCGGTTACTCTTTCGCCACATGGCGTTTCCATCTGCGCGGTGAAAGCATCCGCAGCGCCCATGATGTCGGCTGGATCCGCAATCTGACGGTCGACAAGCTGATGCGCTCCGACGTCAAGACAGCGAAAGCCGGCATCTCGCTGGAGGAATTCAAGCAGGCCTTTCCAATCGGCTCGACCCAGCGCGTCATCCTCGTCGAGGAGAGCGACAAATATGCGGGCCTCGTGCTGGTGCCGGAGATCTACGCCAATCCGACCGATGTCCAGGACGAAGGCACGACGCTTGCCGATTTCATCCGCTACCGCAACGATTTCCTGCAGCCGCAGATGAATGCCAGGCAGGCGGCGGCGATCTTCGACAAGAGCGAAAGCGAAGCGCTCGCCGTCGTCAACAATCTGATCGAGCGCAAGGTGGTCGGCCAGCTCAGCGAAAGCCACACGCTGCGCCGCTACAGCGAGGAACTCGACCGCCGCCGCCGCGAGGTGTCGGGTGAGATCTGATTTTTAGGACGCTTCGGCGAGCCTGAAGACCTCGGCCTTCTTCGAAACGCCGCGCAGATCGAACGATCCGAGATATTCGCAGGGTACGGCGCAGGTCGTCGCAAAGCTCTCCGACATCAACAGATGCTGCTCGAGCATGCCGCACAGCTTTTCGAGCCGGGAAGCCTCGTTGACCGCCTTGCCGATCACCGTGAAATCGAGCCTGCCCTTGGCGCCGACATTGCCGTAGAAAACCTCGCCGAGATGCAGCACGACATCGACGCCGATATCGGGGCCGCCGATCAGCGTGCGCTCGCGATTGAGTTCCTCGTTCGCCTTCAGCAGGCTCCTGGCGGATGCCAGCGCGGCCAAGCAGGCCGTCTGCGGATCGTCCGCGTCGGTCGGAAAGATGGCCAGCACGCTGTCGCCCATGAATTTCAGGATCTCGCCGGAATTCTCCTCGACATGCCGGTCGATCAGCTCGAAGTGATCGTTCAGAAAGCCGACGATCTCCCCCGGCTGATAGACCTCGGTCAAGGCGGTGAAATTGCGAAGGTCGGCAAGCAGGATCGCAGCATTGATCGAGCCGCCCGTTCCTCTGCGGGTTTCACCCGCCAGAATTCGCGCGCTCGTCCTGGCGCCAGTATAGACGGCAAGGATATCGCTGGCGGTTTTCGAGGTCGCGACCCGGTAGGCAGCAAGCCCCAGCGCCGGGAAAAGTGCCTGGATGGCCGCCAGCTGTTCATCGGAAAATCCGTCCGGCGCGTCGCTGGTCAGCGAGAAGCCGAGCCCGCGCAGCGCAACTTCCTTCGGGAATTCGAAGATGCTGATCACGTGGTCCGTGCCCCCGTCGAGCGCGAATTCGTGCAGCTCGGTATAGTGCAGGCCCTCGCCCTTCGCCAGGTTCCACCGCCCCGTCTTCTCGCCGCGGTTCAGAAGGTAGAATATCGGCGTCTGCTCGAAGTTGCGTTCCGTCTCGCTGCCATGTTCGGCGGTTTCGATGATCGTGACGCCGCCGCGCGAGAAATTGGCCGATACGCCGCGATACATCGGGTGCAGCGACGGCATCCTGATGCTCGCCCGCCAGATAGGAAATCCCGCCGCGATCAGCCGTTCACACAAGCCGGTGACGAGATCGCCGATATGCTCGCTGGTAATTCCCTGCTCTATAAGCCAATGAATATGATCGTTAATTTTGGAAACCTCCGCGTGAGCCGGCGCGATCTTATGATTGAAAAATCGGGCAAATCGGCGACAATGCCGAACCGGCTGGCTTCATCTCGATTGATAGCCGCGCCCTACCGATAATCCCAGCCGTGGACGATGGAAAGTCCTTTCGTCAGCAAGCCGGCGCCACAACGCCTGCGGGCATCACCGTTCACATTCTGACGGTCATTCCGCCATCGACAGTCAGGACATGGCCGTTGACGAAGGAGGCGGCGGCGCTGGCGAGATAGAGCGCCGCGCCGGCGATTTCATCCGGGCGTCCCCAGCGCTGGACAGGGATGCGCTGGCGCACGAAGGGCATGAGTTCCTCGTTCTCAGCCATTGCCGCGTTCGTCTCAGTCGCGAACCAGCCGGGCGCAATCGCATTGCTGGTGATCCCATACGGGCCGAATTCGACCGCCATGCCGCGCATAAGGCCGGTGAGTCCCTGCTTGGCAGCGGGATAAACGCAATCGCCGGGCATCACGACATGACCGCTGATCGAAGTCACCGCGATCAGACGGCCGTAATTGCGCCGCTTCATCAGCACGGCGGCGTCGCGTGAAAGCGTCATCGCCGCGGCGAGATCCGTGCGCAGCAGCTCGATGATGGCATCGTCGTCGAATTCGGCGAGCGGCCGCCTGTCGCGGGCGCCGACATTGTTGATCAATATATCGAGACGGCCGTAGGTCTTTTCGATATCGGCCATCAATGCACGCTGGGCCTCGCGGTCGGCAACGTCGAACACGGCAGCCTCCGCCGTACCGCCTGCGGCGCGAATGGCCATCACGGCATCGTCCAGCGTTGAGGCGGTCCGTCCTGTAACGATCACATGCGCGCCGGCCTCGGCAAGGGCGCGCGCCATCTCGAAACCGAGACCACGCCCGCCGCCGGTCACGAGCGCCACCTGATCCGCCAGGGAAAATCTATCGAATATGCTCATGATTCATCGCTCTCAACGGGGCCTGCCACGGCAATTAATGGACTCAGTCAACTAATTTGGCAAGAGCGGAATGAAACGCTATCTGTGGGATGATAGAGGCCCGACTTGGTGCCTCTTCTCCCCTCGGGGAGAAGGGACAAGTGGCAGCGTCTTGCCCATTCTCACCCTACGAAGTCAGACGACTCGACCCACATTCCATCCCTACTCCAGCAACCCCGCAAGCCAGCGCGCATCGAGGTGACGTTCCAATTCCCCGGCGATCTCATCCAGCGCCCGCTCCACGCTCTCGCGGTAGTTCCTCCGCTCGCCCGACAGGCCGAAGCTTTCCAGCAGCCTGGCCCGGTAGGCATCGCTGCCGAAGAGCCCATGCAGGTAGCTTCCCATGATCCGGCCGTCCGCCGACACTGCTCCGTCGGGCGCGCCGTCGACGATCGCCGAAGGCCTGGTGCAATCCGGGCCGCGGGTAATGCCGAGATGGATCTGGTAGCCGGAAAGCGGCGCGTCATATTCGGTCGAGCGGGCCTGGCTGTTGCGCACGGTCTTCTCGGGCGCCATCTCGGTCTCGACATCGAGAAGCCCGAGGCCCGGCGTCTCCAGCGTCCCGCCTTCGAGCCCAAGCGGATCGTGCACGGTGCGGCCGAGCATCTGGTAGCCGCCGCAAATGCCGATCACCCGGCCGCCGCGTCTCACATGCATGTCGAGATCGCGATCCCAGCCCGCGGCTCTGAAATCGGCAAGATCGGAAATCGTCGATTTCGAGCCGGGAAGAATGACGAGGCCGGCATCGGCTGGCAGCCGCTCGCCCGATCGCACGAAAACCAGCTCGACATCCGGCTCGGCGCGCAACGGATCGAGATCGTCGAAATTGGCGATACGCGGCAGCACCGGCACCGCGATCTTCAAGGCACCCGCCCCGCCCTTTGCCAGACGTTCGAGCACGACCGAATCCTCGGCCGGCAGACGCGCGGCACCTGCCAGCCACGGCACGACGCCGAAGCACGGCCAGCCGGTGAAGCCTTCGATGGCGCGGATGCCGTCATCGAAGAGCGAAACGTCGCCGCGGAACTTGTTGATGATATAGCCCGCGATCATCGCCCGGTCGCCCGCCTTGAGGATCGCATGCGTGCCGACGAGCGACGCGATGACGCCGCCCCGGTCGATATCGCCGACCAGCACGACCGGCACATCAGCCCGTGTCGCAAAGCCCATATTGGCGATGTCGCCGGGCCTCAGATTGATTTCGGCCGGCGATCCGGCGCCCTCGACGATGATGAGATCGGCGCCGTCGGCAACTTTTTCGAAGCTTGCAAGCACCGCGCCGAGCAGTTGAGGTTTCAACCGCTGATAGTCCCGCCCTTTTGCCTGTCCGAAGACCTTGCCCTGGACGATGATCTGGCTGCCGTTTTCCGATTGCGGCTTCAGCAGCACCGGGTTCATGTGCACCGAGGACGGCGTGCGGGCAGCAAGCGATTGCAGCCACTGCGCCCGGCCGATCTCACCGCCGTCATCGGCGACCGCCGCATTGTTCGACATGTTCTGCGGCTTGAACGGCCGGACGATGCGCCCGCGATTGGCCGCCAGCCGGCAGAGGCCCGCGACCAGCACCGTCTTGCCGACATCCGAGCCGGTTCCCTGCAGCATGATCGCTCTTGCCATGGCGGCCGCCTTTCGTTGAGGCGAGGCCTACAATGGGCGCCAATCCCGGGTCAAGACTTGCAGGGGCTGGGAATGCTTGGCCTAAAAACGCGAAAACCGCGCATGGCCTTGGCTC
Organism: Rhizobium sp. R634; assembly: GCF_002211305.1. GTDB lineage: Bacteria > Pseudomonadota > Alphaproteobacteria > Rhizobiales > Rhizobiaceae > Rhizobium. The sequence goes on from NZ_LOKW01000009.1 coordinate 50,937, forward strand.
TGCGCGGTTTGCCGAAAACTCTGGCGTCTTCACCCTCTACGCGGCGAAGCTCGCTTTCTCCGGTACGCACTACCTGAACCAGAGAAGCAGCAGTTGTTCCGGCTGCGACCTCACTGATAGCGGCACATTCTTACCGGAGAGTTATTGAAGGCTTACGCAAATGTTAATTTTGACCTTTTTCGGCATTTCCGTCGATTTTTCTGGCGAAGCCCCCTCGCCGGTGGCGAGCCCCATCCGTGTCTCCATTTTCGGGCTATTGACATAAATTCTTCGAATTCAATCATTTAGTGGCGCAACCATGAGCAGAAGACGGTTGATTTCTGCGGGCGAACGCGTAGGCTTGGCCAAAATGCGCCATTGTTGAACATGACCTGCGACCCGCCGCGAAGCCGCAAGGATGAACGGCGTCCGTGAACAGGAAGGCCTGCTGAGCCATCGCCCGGCAGGCCTCCTCCCTTTCGGGCGCCGCAAAGCTTTGCTGACGATTTTTACAAGGCGGCGCGTCCGAGCAACGAAGATTCGGGGAATGACGATGAAGACGCTTCTGATTTCGGCCGTCTTTGCCGCGGCTTTTTCCATTACCGCGCCGGCGGCCGCCGCCGACTGCGGCCAGATGACGATCGCCGAGATGAAATGGGCCTCGGCCGGCATTGCGGCAAACTTCGACAAGATCATCCTGGAAAAGGGCTATGGCTGTTCCGTCACCATCGTCGATGGCGACACGCTGCCGACCTTCGCCTCGATGAACGAGAAAGGCACGCCCGACATCGCTTCGGAATATTGGATCAATTCCGTCAGGGCCCTGCTCGATCAGGCTGTCAAAACCGGCCGGCTGGTGCAGGGCGCCGAGATCCTTGCCGATGGCGCCGTCGAGGGCTGGTTCATTCCGAAATTCATCGCCGACGCCAATCCCGACATTCGCTCGGTCGAGGATGCGCTGAAGCATCCCGAGCTTTTTCCCGGCGAAGAGGATCCATCCAAGGGCGCAATCTACAATTGCCCGGCCGACTGGAGCTGCCACATATCGACCACCAACCTTTTCCGGGCGCTTGCCGCGGACAAGAAGGGCTTCGAGCTCGTCGAGACCGGCAGTCCCGAACGGCTCGACGCATCGATCGCCCGCGCCTTCGAGAACAAGGTCGGCTGGCTCGGCTATTATTGGGCGCCGACTGCCGTCCTCGGCAAATACGACATGACGCGCCTGAGCTTCGGCGTCGGCCATGACAAGAGCGAATGGGACGGCTGCACTGCCGTTGCCGGCTGCACCAGGCCGCAGCTCAATTCCTACCCGGTCTCGCGTGCATTCACGCTGATGACCAGATCCTTCGCCAGCCGCGCCGGGCCTGTTACCGCCTATCTCAAAATCCGCAAATGGGACAATGCGACGATCAACCAGGTGCTCGCCTGGCAGGACGAAAACCGCGAAAGCAACGAGAATGCCGCGATCCACTTCCTGCGCAATTACGAGAGCCTTTGGACGAAATGGGTGCCGGCCGATGTAGCCGAGAAGGTCAAGGCGAGCTTATAAACGCGGGAGACGATCAACGACCGGACGATTCGAGATGACTGGCAACGTTCCCTTTCCCGACCGCGATACCGTTGCGGAAAAGCTCGCCGCGCTGTCGGAGCCCGACAAATCCTACCTGACGCTCCTCATGGAAAATGCCGCCCAGGACGACAACCTGCTCGACGGCCTGCGCCGCCACCTCGATCTTGCCGCGGGATCGCGTTTCCTGAACTCGCTAAAACTCGAAAATCTTGGATTGTGGCTGGGGACCCAGGCGCCGGACCGCCTGCAAATCCGGCTGATGGAAACGGCCCGCTCCAGCCAGCACCCGGCCTACCAGGCCTTCCGGACCGGCCTCAGCCGATCCGGCGGCCTCGAAAGAGCACATCCCCCGGCCACCTGATAAGGTGGTCCGGCCCCGGTCACTCGTTAGAGTGGTCCGGACCCCGGCCCGATCCCGGCCACTTGCCAGAGTGGTCCGGTTTCAGGCTCAGACCTAACGTCTACCGCTTACTTCTTCGCAGCGCGATCAACCGAGCGCCCGGCATCCTGCGTGGCGTTGACGGCGTTCGCCGTATCCTTTCCCACGCCGCGGATCGTGTTGCCGCAGGAGGAAAGAGCAAGAAGAACCATGAAGGCTGCGGCAATTTTGGCCGTTGTCGTCATTTCGAATATCCTTGTTTGAAATCAACCCCGAACGGCACTCATGCCATCCGCGCCGATAACGCACAAGCGAACAAAAGGTTCAGCCGCTGGACGATATCCTCAGGCGGCGACCGCCTTGGCTCTTTCGGCAAAAGCATCGCGAATGCTGTCGGCCACCGTTTCGATCGGTCCCGACATCTGCGAGGCGGTCAGCAGCCGGATGTCGAAGGAGGCGAGTTCAGGCAGTCCTTCCTGCAGGCCGAGGATCGCCATGTCCTCGCTGACATAAGAAAGCGGCAGCGGCGCGATGGCCAGATCGGAGAGCACAGCGGCGCGCTGCGCCATCGTGTGGCCGCTGAGATAGGCGACGCGATAAGGCCGCTTGTTGCGCTCGAGCTGGGCGAGCGCCTCCTGCCGCCAGATGCAGCCATCCTCCCAGATCGAGATCGGCAGGGGATCGCGCCGGTGGGCCGAACCGCACCTTGCGCCGGCCCAGACCAGCCGCTCGCGGAACACCACCTCACCGCCGGTCGGGAACGGCCGGGTCGCGCAGTTGATCAGCGCGAGATCCAGCCGCTGCTCCTCCATGCGCTTCTTCAGGCCGACGCTCATGTCGATGGTCACGTCGACCATGATGCCGGGATAGCTTTCGGCAAAACTCTTCAGGATTCTTGGCAGCAGCCGCTCGCCGATATCCTCGGGCGCGCCGAGCCTGACGACGCCGGTCAGCTCCGGCATGATGAAGCGCGACACCGCCTCGTTCGAAAGCGCCAATATGTTGCGCGCGTAGGAAAGCAGCATCTCGCCATGGCGCGTCAGCGTCACCGAGCGGGCGTCGCGCAAAAACAGCGTCGCGCCGAGCTGCTCCTCGAGCTTCTTGATCTGCATGGAGACCGCCGACGGCGTGCGGAAGACCGCTTCGGCGGCAGTGGAAAAATTGCCCGTTTCGGCGATGGCGACGAAGGTGCGCAGCACATCGTTGTCAAGCAAAGGAATGGGACGGCGAAAGGGTAGGCTCATCGTCGCATCTTTCAATTTTTCTGATTTATAAAGCCATATCATTTTGTTTGATTGAATGTCAATCGGCCCCCATAGTTTGCGTATCGGCAACTGATGCAGCAAAGGAGACCGGACATGGCACAAACAAGCACATGGAATATCGTACAAGCCCTCTCCGCGTTCAAGTCACGCCGGCGCAGGGACGCGAACCATGAACATGCGCTGCGGGAGTTGAAGCGATTCCCGTCGCACCTGATGGCGGATTGCCAGCGCGAAATCGAACTACCCCCTCTGAAGACGGTCATACGGCCGCGGCGGGCACTGAGGATAGTGGAATCGCCGAGCCGCGCCTAAGGCGCGGCTCGCCAATCGGCGACTCTTCGGCTTCCAAGACTGCGTATCGTGGCTCTAAGCGCTCGCCCGTTCGATCCAGTCTTGCGTGATCCCACTCCTCCCGCCCTGATCACATCCCGCCAATGAGCTTGAACGCGATGATCCACATCGTCACGGCGACGAGCGTCTCCAGCGTCCGCCAGGACGCCGGCTTCGAGAAGATCGGCCGCAGCCATGTCGCGCCATAGCCGAGGGCGAAGAAGAACAGGAAGGAGCCGGTCACCGCGCCTGCGGCGAAAGAGGCCTGCTGGCCGGGATAGCGCGTCGAAATCGTGCCGAGCAGCACGACCGTATCGAGATAGACATGCGGATTGAGCCAGGTGAGCGCGAGGCAGGTCGCAAGCGTCTGCCGAAAGCTCGCCGTCTTGGCCTCCGCCGCCGTGAGAGTGGCGGATGACCGCAGAGCGGAATAGAGGCTCTTGGCTCCGTACCAGGCCAGAAACGCCGCGCCTCCATAACGCATGACCGGATCGAGCCATGGCAGCAGACTGGCGATCTGCTGGAGGCTGGTCACCCCGAGCAGGATCAGCGCCGCGTCGGAAAGCGCGCAGGTGAGGCACACGGCGAAGACATGTTCGTTGCGCAGCCCCTGGCGGAGGATGAAGGCATTCTGCGCCCCGATCGCGACGATCAGGCTGAGGCCCATCATCAGGCCGGTAAAAAAGATCGGAAAACTCATCGCTTCGGCAATGCCCCACTTTTCGGTGAGGGTTGCGATAGCGTCGGTGGTCGAATTAGTCTAATTAATCGATCTTATCTGAATTAAGTGAAACTAATCCATGCTCGACTATCCCGCCCTGCGCGCCGTCGCAACCATCGTCCAAACCGGCAGCTTCGAACGAGCCGCCGCTATCCTTAATGTCACGCCCTCGGCCATCTCGCAGCGTGTCAAGCAGCTCGAAGAGCGTCTCGGCACCGTCCTCATCGTCCGGGGCACGCCCTGCACGGCCACCGAAAAGGGAGAATGGCTCTGCCGCCATATGGAGAATGTCGGCATGTTGGAGGCCGAACTCTTCGGCCAGCTGCCGGCCCTCATCGATCCCGACGAGCCGCTGCAAAAGGTGACGCTGCAGATCGCCACCAATGCCGACAGTCTCGGAACATGGTTCGTGGAGGCCGTGGCCAATTTCGCCAAGAGCTCTTCCTATCTGCTGAACATCGCCGTCGACGACCAGGACTACACCGCCGAATGGCTGCAGCGCGGCCGGGTGATCGCGGCCGTAACCAGCCTGGAAAAGCCGGTGCGCGGATGCCGGCGCTTTGAACTTGGCGTTCTGCGCTACCAGGCCACGGCAACACCCGAATTCGTCGCCCGCCACTTCCCCCATGGCGTCACCGCCGAGGCGATCCGCAACGCGCCCGCCCTGACCTTCAACCAGAAGGACAGGCTGCAGAGCAGCTGGGTGCGGCAGACATTCGGAGCCGATCTCGATTATCCCACCCATTGGCTGCCGTCGCCGCAGAGTTTCGTCGAGGCCACCCTCTCGGGCATGGCCTGGGGCATGAACCCGATCCAGCTGACCCGCGACCATCTCGCATCGGGAGGGCTGGTGGAACTCGTTCCCGGCACCCCGCTCGATATCCCGCTCTACTGGCAGATCAACCGCCTCGCCGCCGACCGCTTGGCGGAGCTGACCCGCGAAATCGTCACAGTAGCGAAGCGCCGTCTTTGATCGCCATTACCGCGCGATCAAACGTAAGCCGTGCGGCTGCCGAACTCGCTGGTCTCGTCGAAATTCTTCGTGCCGATACGATCGCTCTCGCCGGAGAATTCTCCAGAAGCTTCGGCGGCGGGCTTCGATGCGGCAGATGCCTGGCTCTTGCTGCTTTCCGACGCTTCGAGCTTGGCGATCTTCGCTTCCAGCGCCTCGATCGCCTTTTCGATCGTCGCCTTCTCCTCTTCGTCCCGCGTCTGCGACAGCGCCGCCTCCTTTTCGGCCAGCTGCGCCTCGAGAGAGGCGAGCTGATCCGAAGAGCTGGAAGCCGACGAACTCAGAATGGTGGATGCCGAACTGGAAATGGCGCTGACCATGGGATGACCTTCGATGATGATGTGTCACCCTTCTAGGTCACGAATCGTAAATGTCCGATAAATACAGTACCAATTGGTACTAATTTTATCCTCAACGCCCTCACCTGGCTTCGCCCTCACGCGATTGCCATGATCTCCAGCTCCTGGCCGCCATTTTCCACGACATCGCCGACAGACTTGCCCATCAAGAGCCGCGCCACCGGCGATACGTAGGAGATCGATCCGGTCTTGGGATCGGCTTCGTCCTCTCCGACGATGCGATAGGTCTGCACGCGTCCGTCGTCGCGGCTGAAGGTCACCGTGCTGCCGAAGGCGACGATGTCGGTCGATGCCGGCTGAGGCATGACCTGCGCGGTGCGAAGTCTCGCTGAGAGATAGCGCAGATCGCGCACGGGACCCGCCGTCTGCCGCCGCTTCTCGTTCACGTCTTCGATGGTGCTGGCGGCCTCATAGGCCTGACGCGCCTGCTGGAACTGCAGCTCCAGCGCCTTCAGGCCGGCTTCGGTCACGAGGTTCGGATGCGGCGAAACCGGCCGGTCGGGCAGCAGGGTTTCCGACGCGGTTTCGAAACTCTCTTCCTTGGTGAAGGCGACGGCCAATTCTATACTCCGTTGTGAACGCGATGCGCTTATGGCGGACGGGCGATTGCCCGCATCCGATACATACATACACCCGCTGCCGGCGAACCGCCAATCACGGCGCGTCGGCAGGGGGAACGTCCCGCGCCGCCTGGCGTTTTAGACCATGGCAACAGCGGCGGAGGAGGATCGATGCCTGGCGAACGGCAGAAAGCCCGCGACACATTCGGGAGCGAAACATGCTTTCGTTTCTGACCGAGGCCATGCCGCTGACGCCGAGCTGGTGGGATATCGGCGCGCGCATCATGCTGACGTTGATCGCCGGCGGCCTCATCGGCCTCGACCGCGAACGCGGCGGCCACGCGGCCGGCTTCCGGACCACGATCCTGGTCGCCCTTGCCGCATGCCTGGCGATGATCCAGGCGAACCTGCTTCTCTCGACCTATGGCAAAACCTTCAGCTATTTCACGCAGATGGACGTGCTGCGCTTTCCTCTCGGCGTCCTGACCGGCGTCGGCTTCATCGGCGGCGGCGCGATCCTGAGACGCGGTGACACGATGACCGGCGTCACGACGGCCGCCACCATGTGGTTCATGACCGTTGTCGGCCTCTGCTTCGGCGGCGGCCAGATCGTGACCGGGACGATCGCGACAGCGGTCGCCTTCGTCGTCCTGTCGCCGATGAAGCGCCTGGATACCTGGCTGCGCTGCGAACGCAAGGCAACGCTCGTCATCTATGGTTCGAATTCCTCCATTGCCGATCTCTCGAAGCTGCTCGAGCCTCTTGGATGCAGCGCATCGTTCGGTTCCCTGAAGCGGACCGACGACGACCGCACCGCGCTGGGCTTCGAGCTGCGATGGCTCGCGAAAGATCCCGACGCATCCGCCCGCGCAATCCTGACCGCCGTCTCCGAAGCGCACGAGGTGGCGGAATTTTCGATGCAATCGACGACGACCTAAGCCGGAACAGTCATCGCGCTCCGTCTATTTCGAAGCGTGCTCCGGCTTACCCTTCCGCTTGGTCGAGGCAAATTCCTCGAGCTGCTTTTCGCTCATGGATTCGACCATCTGCTTCGAAGCGCCTTTCAGCTCCTTCTTCGGCGTCTCGCCGCGTTTGGCCGAGAGCGCAGCACCCGCGGCCTTTTGCTGGGCTTTTGACTTGGCTGGCATATCGATCTCCTTCTGCCTCCGTCAAAGCTTCCTGAGTTCCTCGGGCTTGTGCCCGGCCCGTTTTCCCGATTTGTCGCTTTCGACGATATATTGGGGGTCCGCCGCCGACGCCTTGACCTTATGTCCCTTGATCCTGGTCGGGCTGGTCTGCTTCCTGACCACCCTGCCCTTGGTCTTTCCCTGGCTGGTATCCCAGCTCACCTCGTCGCCCGCCTTCAATTGCTTTGCCATGGAGGCTCCTTGCAGTGAAGGCTGCGGCCGAAGCCGCAGCCGATCGCGCGTCAGTTGATGGTCGCCCACTGGCTGCGAACATCACGCGCGTTCTTCGACAGGTGAACGTGAGCGTCGACATGATCGACCCAGTCGAGCGGAATCAGGTGATGCTTGCCGTCTTCGGAATCGGTCTTGGTGAGCTTGATCCGGGTGGGGCCGTCGAGATGGTCGACCGTCCCCATATGGGTGCCGTCGGCTGCCCTGACTTCCATATGCTCACGAATCTGATCTGCGGAAATCATCGTTTCCTCCTTTACGTCACTGGCAGTTACCAGGTCGCAACGACGGGGAACGGAGATGGTTCCAGGGCCTTTTGTCACGCCCGCGATGACGCTGGCCGCCCACGCACGATCATTCAATCTCGTTGATGTTATCCATAAGCTCTATTCGTTTGAATGATGAGTTGCGGAGGCCCATATTAGGATCATGGACATGGGCGAAACTCCCAAAGACCCCATGCCCAGACCTTAAAGAAAGGAACCGGAAATGACCACGCTCACCTATCGGGGCAGCGGCAAGCACCTCACCTCAGGCAGAGGCCACTTCGACCTGGTCGATTATGCCCACAGGCTCGTCCTCGCCTGGACGCGCTGGCGGACTGCCCGCGAAATCGAAGCCATGCCTTTCGACATCCGCAAGGACATCGGCTGGCCGAGCACGGACGACAGCAAACACCGGACCATATAATGAATGCGACATTCCTCCCGAGATGAGGGCGGCGTCTGCTTCGTGCAACGCCGCCTTTTTCGTCTCAAACGTAGGATTTGTTCCGTCGGATCGGCTCACCTATCCCTTCAGCAGTGACCTCTGATCACTCCCACCGGCTGACTCTGTCTGTTTTCCTGGTAAATGCCGAAGCAAATGATTTTGCGCGGAACTTGAGCAGCGTCAGGCGACCCTCAGCGCTGCGCGTGTAGACAAGCTCTGAATCACCGACATAGCGATTCCACAGCTGAGCAAAATATATGGCATCCTCCTTTTTTCGGCCGATGATCGAAGGGAGCGCGTGATAATCCACCCGCTTCCACCGCCAGAGTTTTGACGACCTGACGAGAATGTAGCGGGGATTCTGTGGGGGGACGAGGACTTCCCGCAGGGCGTCGAGAAAGCGGGATCGTTCGATTGTCGTGGCACCCTCTAGCCGACAGTAAATGATGCCGTTTTGGTCGAGCGTCGCCTCGACGCCTACCTTTCCCAGCTCCGTCCTTATGACGCCCATATGATGCAGCGTCTCCAGGACGGTTGTCCCCACCTGCTTCATGCTCCCTTCCAATGAGCCGTTCCTAAACAGCAACCGGCCAGCTTTGAACGCGCCCGGCAAACAGAAGATGGCCAGCAACGCGAAGGCAACGAATAGGACCGACTCCAGTTGTTGCAGCGATCGAATATCGGTCACCTCAAAGCCCTGCAGGACTCCATCCAAGATCAGGCCGGCGAGCGCGGCACTCTGCGCAAAGAGAAATTTTGTCGTGTTCCAGTTAACCAGTCCCTTGGGAGTATAGTTGCTCTCCAATGTTTCCTGCATCCTGGCAACAGCGCGTTTGCTGTGCAGCGCGCTATGCCAGCTGGCTTTTAGCGCCTTACGGTCGGTGGCCCGCCGTTCCATCATCTTGTTGATGTCATCGACACCGCGCGCGTCCCACCGCGCTGTGCCTAGCATCAATCGTTGAAAACCGCTTTCGATCAGCGGAAGCTCACCGAAGGACAATCCCTCAAAGGCATAAAACCGGCGTTTCAGCGCATCGACGTCGCTACCCAGGTCTATTGTCATGGTGTCAAACGGATCGGGCGCTTTTCTGTCGGTCGATTTCCTCCCGAAGTGCAGCGGGATTCTCTGCTCGAGCTTTTCAGGGTCGATGACTGCCAGATGCCAGACGTTGGCAGCCTTCTGAGGTGCTTGAGGGTCGATGCGAATGGCGCGGCCCCGCATCTGATTGGAAAGCACATATGATCCTACCGTACTTGCCAGGATCAGGGTGTTTACGGAGGGTGCGTCCCATCCTTCGCCCAGCAAAGCCTGGGTGCCGACCAGGACCGTGATCCCGCCCCGGCCGAACAGTTCGGTGATCATATGGACGATATTGCGGCCCCGCTCGCCCGCGAGTTCCACGCTGACGAAGCCCGCATCGAACGCTGCCTGCTGATAGCGGATATGCTCCGCACCTATGCCAAGATCGTCTGCGATCTCATCGAGAATTCCTTTCGATCCCGCCGGAATGAGAACCATGCTCCCGGTCAGAATTCCAAGCTTGAGATCAACTCCGGACCGCCGCAAGGTCTCAAAGATAGGCACCACGCCCATTCTCTCGATAGGCGGAACGTCTGCGGGCCCGGTGGGCAACATATCCTTCCTTATATAGTCGGAAAGGATAACCATACGGAGTTCGTCACGCATCGACGCGCTTTCGAGCCGGGTGATATCGACGATCGCGTTGAGCTTGCTCACGCTCGATACCAACAGCTTCTGAACCGATCGTGGATCGGTCAGTCGCACTTTGCCGTGCTCCACGGCCTTGATTTCCCTCAGCCTGTCTTGTTGGTAGCGGATTGTCCGCTCCGCGTCTTGGAAATCATCGCGGTGGGTGTAGATGACGCCGTTCAGCAATACCTCTATCCATTCAAGCGTCAGATCCGGTATTTCCCGCGCCTTGACGCCGAGAATGTCGAGAGTCGATTGCGGCAGGTCGACATATTGCGCGTTCAGGAAGATCAACATGCTGGAGAAAAAGCGGGCATCATCCAGTATATGCTCCACATTTCCGATCGGCTGCATAATCCACGGGTGATGCAGAATTGTCAGCTTGAATTCTGCGCTCTCGAGCAGCGTTTCGATGAAGTCAGCGACCTGCGCGCGAAACTCCGCAAGTTTCTGTGCTTCCAGCGTGCTCGGCAGGCTGAAATGGACATAGTCCTGATGGGGACAAAGGTCGCCTTGCAGCACGAGCTCAGGCACGGAAATTTCACCGTCTATCGGCCCGCAAAGCGCCTGATAGCGGTCCCATTCCTGCGGATCGACATCGTATGGAGGCGTAGCTGTCAGCGCGACGACGGTCGGTTTGCCCAATGCTTCCTTGAGCATCGTCAGGGCCTTCCACCACTCGTTTCTAAGATGGTGCGCTTCATCGAGCACAAGCGTGCGAACGTTCCCTTCACGCAGCTTCGCGATGATTTTCTTTCTCGCCTTATCCGTCTCCTGTTTGCCTGCTTCGACGGATTGTGCCCGGTCGTTGTCCTCCTCTTCGCTGTCGGCGATTTCTTCTTCAGATGCACGGCCCGAAAACGCCGCATGCAGAGCGTGATAGGTAATGATCGTGACGGTGCCAGGCGCCCTTACATCATGGGAAATCCAATCCGGTTCAGCAACGTCCGCGGGTAGGAACATCGCACGCAGCCGCTGCGCCCATTGATCCCGGATGGTCTTGCTCGGGGCCAGGATCAAAGTCGCTTCGCCAAGCCTGCGCATCACCTCAAGGCCTAAAATCGTTTTGCCTGAGCCGGGTGCTGCGACGATATGCAAACCATCATCGCCTATGAGATTTGCCAGATCATCAAGTATCTTCTGCTGATATGCTCGCCACGTGCCCTGAAAAGCGAGATTTCTCATTCAATGCTGCCTTTGGGATAAAAGGCGACGAGTCGTCGCGAAAGTTACGATTGAAATTATTGAGGAGCACTGCACCATCTTAGCTTGAGTCATGCAACGCCGGTTATGCCTCGCGCACGTCTTTTGACGAAATTGCAGCGGCATCGCACGGGCACCGGACCATGTAATGAATGCGACATTCCTGCCGAGATGAGGGCGGCGTCTGCTTCGCGCAACGCCGCCTTTTTCGTCTTCGGACGATCGAATTCCGAGCCGCTTCGATCCCCAAATTTCCGCCTTCGACGGGCCTTTCCCACATTCGACTCCCGGGTTGACGACGATCCGACCAGTCAAATCGCGGTCAATGTCGCATATTTGCTCTTCACGGCCGCATTTATCCATGCCAGTGTCGCTTTCAGGACATCGGCGCGACGCATTCCGCGCAACGAATATGTCATCGTCCCTCGAGCATGGATTTCGCTATGAACAGGATGCAGATCAAGAAGCGTTCGCTGGTCTTCTTTATGGTACCGCAATTCACCATGCTGCCCTTCTCGGCGGCCGTGGACACCTTGCGCATCGCCAATCGCATGCTCGGCTACCAGGCCTATACCTGGCGGCTCGCCTCCGTCGATGGAGACAAGGTCTATTCTTCCTGCGGCATCGGCATCGAGGCGAATTCCTCGCTTGCCGAGGAGCGCCGTCATCTCGGCGGCGAAAACCGGCCCGGCATGGTGCTCGTCTGTTCCGGCATCGACATCGAAGAGTTCAACAACAAGTCGGTTAATGCCTGGCTGCGCGAATGCTACAATCGCGGCGTCGCGGTCGGCAGCCTCTGTACGGGCGCGCATGTGCTTGCCCAGGCTGGTCTCCTGAACGGCAAGCGCTGCGCCATCCACTGGGAGAACCTGCCGGGCTTTTCCGAAGCCTTTCCGCAAGCGGAGGTCTATGCCGATCTCTACGAGGTCGACGGCAATCTCTATACCTGCGCCGGCGGCACCGCCTCGCTCGACATGATGCTGAACCTCATCGGCGAGGATTTCGGCGAAAGCCTGGTTAACCGCATCTGCGAGCAGCACCTGACCGACCGCGTGCGCAACCCGCATGACCGTCAGCGCCTGCCGCTGCGCGCCCGCCTCGGCGTCCAGAACGCCAAGGTCCTGTCGATCATCGAGCTGATGGAAGGCAACCTCGCCGAGCCGCTGTCGCTGATCGAGATCGCCGACGGCGCCGGCCTCTCGCGCCGCCAGATCGAGCGGCTGTTCCGCCAGGAGATGGGCCGTTCGCCTGCCCGCTACTATCTGGAAATCCGCCTTGACCGCGCCCGCCACCTGCTGGTGCAGTCCTCCATGCCCGTCGTCGAAGTCGCCGTCGCCTGCGGCTTCGTCTCGGCCTCGCATTTCTCCAAGTGTTATCGCGAACTCTACCACCGCTCTCCGCAGCAGGAGCGCGCCGAGCGCAAGATGACCATGGCGACGGCAAGACAGGCGGTTGCGGCTTGAGGCGACCGCAACACAAGAAGCTGACCCATTCCTTCGTCATGCTCGGCCTTGTGCCGAGCATCTAACCACGGGTTGATAGGGCAGCAGATCCTCGGCACAAGGCCGAGGATGACGACCAGTGGCGACAGGCCGCCCTACTGCGCCGCCTCCTCCGTCATCTTCGCGTCGGAATAGACCTGATTGCGGCCGCGGTGCTTGGCCATGTAGAGGAACTGGTCGGCGGCGTTCAGGTAGTTTTCGAAGGTTTCGTAGCTGCCGATTTCGGCAATGCCGATCGAGATGGTGACGCCGAGTTCCTCATCGTCGGCCGTCACCTTCAGCCGCGAAATGTCGGAGCGGATCTCGTCGCAGAGTTTGGTTGCGGCGGCCGAATCCATCTGCGGGAAGAGGATGGCGAACTCTTCGCCGCCGAGGCGCGAAAGCAGGTTGTCGCTGCCTTCGAAGATCGTGAACAGCCTGTTTGCGACGGCCTTCAGCACCTTGTCGCCGATCTCGTGGCCATAGGTATCGTTCAGCCGCTTAAAATGGTCGATGTCGAGAATGGCCACCGAGCTCGGCACTTTGAGCCTCAGGCACTCGTTCACCAGCTTCGGGCCGTTGTCGTAGAAATAGCGGCGGTTAAAGAGGCCGGTCAGGTAGTCGCAGGCCGCCGCCGCCCGCAATTGGCGCATCTGCGCCAGCGTTTCGGCATTGTTGGCGATGCGGCATTGCAGTTCCTCGGCCACGAAGGGCCGGTAGACGAAATCGCTGGCACCAGCCTTGAGGAAACTCGCCGACAGCATGCGGTCGTTGGAGGAGGAAACGCCGATGACGCGCAGCCGGTCCGAACCGAAGCGATGGCGGATCCGCCGCGTCAGTTCGTAGCCGCTCATATCGGGCATGTGATGGTCGGTGACGACGAGTTCGATATCGCTGTAGGCTTCCAGCGCGGCCAGCGCCTCGAGCCCGGAATTCGCCTCGACGACGAGATATTGCTGTGCCTTCAGGAGATCGACGAGCACCTGGCGGGCCGAGACGACGTCGTCGACGACGAGCACTCGCGTCTTGCGGTTGGAGATCGCGCGGCGGACGGTCGCGACCAGATTGTCGAGCGCGAATTCATTGTCCTTCAGCACGTAGTCGATGACATTGCGCTCCATGATCCTGTTGCGCGTATTGAGATCGAAGGTGGCGGTGAAGACGATGGCCGGAATATCGTGCTCGATCGTGCAGTCGAGCGCCTCGCCATAGGGCGAATCCGGCAGGTTGAGGTCGACGACGGCCATGGTGTAGCCGTGGCTGTCCTCGGCAAGCTCCCTGCGCAGCGCCTTGAGCGACGGGCAGGCTTTGACGGTAAGGCCGAGCTCCGTCTGGAACCGGTGACAGAGCACGGCGGAAAACATCCTGGAATCTTCAACCAGAAGTATTTTTAGGCCGCTGGAGCGCAGCCCGATACCATCCCGCTGAAAATCCCCCTGAAAAGCCACCGCCGCTACTCCCCCATGCGCCTGACGGGCTCGACTCGGCCCTCCCCCCGGCGCGGCGAACGATAACCGAGAGGCCCGTCCGCGTGAAGGGGACAAATATTGTGATTACCTGTAATTGCAGAAATCCGGCGCCCAGCGGCGAAGCTCGCCCCGGGCCTCCTCGCAACCCGGATTCTGGAGCAGCCGTCAGGCAACCGCCCGCTCCTTGCGCATCGACTGGATCTGCAGCAGCGTATCGAGGTTCTGGTTGACGCGGCAGTAGAACTCCTCGTCGATGAAGGGACGCAGCATGAAGTCATTGCCGCCCGCCTTCAGGAACCGTGCCGAAAGCAGCCGGTTCGACGAGGAGGAAACGCCGATGATGCGCAGTTCGTGCGAGCCGATATGGGCCCGGATGCGCCGGGTCAGTTCGAAGCCGTCTATATCGGGCATATTGTAATCGGTGATCATCAGGCCGATGTCGCGGTTGGCCTTCAGGATCTCCAGCGCCTTGGCGCCGTTTTCGGCGGTGCTGACGCGGAAATTATAGCGCTTCAGCCGGCTCGACAGCAGGGCGCGCGCCGTCGCACTGTCGTCGACGATCAGCACGTGATGGCGGTGATTGGTCAGGAACCGGCAGATCGATTCGGCCAGAAGATCGACGGCGAAGACGTTGTCCTTGAGGATATAATCGACAATATCCTTGGCCATCAGCTTATCGCGCATGCCTTCGTGGAAGGTGCCGGTGAAGACGATGGTGGGAATAGAGAGGTCGACCAGATATTCGAGCGCCTCGCCGTTTTCTGCGCCGGGCAGATTGATGTTCGAAATCGCCAGCGTGATCGGATCGGAAGACTTGTCGTAGGAAAACTGCAGATCCTCGAAGCTGCGGCAGATCTCGACGTCGATGTCGAACAGCTCCTTGAGGCGTTTGCTGATCATCGAGGTGAATACGTTGGAATCTTCCGCGACAATAATACGCGCGCCGGCAAACATCTCTCCGGAATATTGCATCCCCGAAATACCTAGAAACGCCATAAGCAAACCTTTGATGTAAATTCTGTCCCCGGCCCAATTCGATACATCAATTGATTTGAATAATTATTAATCAGCACCTGCCGCTACGAAATGAACACGCGGCGCAATGGTGCGCCTGCGATTTCTTTGCGGATATGATTAAGAAATTCATCCGGCTGGCCGACCTCCTGCGAAGCCATTATAAAGAGCCATCGATCCAAAACGCCGACAGGTTCCCATGACCCGATCCGATCTCGTGATCGAATGGCTTCTCGATTCCGACCCGGCCATCCGCTGGCAGGCAATGCGCGACCTCATCGACGCGCCGGAGCCGGAATGGATGGCCGAGCGGGCAAAAGTGGAGACCGAGGGCTGCGGCGCCAAGCTTCTCTCCTTTCAGGACGAAGACGGCCAATGGGCGGGCGGCGCCTTCCTGCCCGCCGATTTCGATCCGCGCGAATGGCGCGAACGCGGCCAGCCGTGGACGGCGACAAATTTCTCGCTGTCGCAGCTGCGCGAATTCGGCCTCGACCCCGCCAGCGAAAGAGCGAGGCGCAGTGTTGAACTGATCGGCGCCAACGCCCGCTGGGAGGAAGGCGGCCAGCCCTATTGGCAAGGCGAAGTCGAGGAATGCATCAACGGCCGCACCGTCGCCGACGGCGCCTATTTCGGGATCGACGTCTCCTCCGTCGTCGTGAGGCTGACCGGCGAGCGCCTTCAGGATGGCGGCTGGAACTGCGAACGCTGCAACGGCTCCGTTCGCTCGTCCTTTGCCAGCACCATCAACGTGCTGGAGGGCCTCTTGGAGTTCGAGCGAGCGACCGGCGGCACACCGCAATCCCGGCAGGCGCGCCGGACGGGCGAGGAATTCCTGCTCGAACGCAGCCTTTTCCGTCGCCTCGGCACCGGCAAACCTGCGGATGAACGCTTCCTACACTTCCTCCACCCGAACCGGTGGCGCTACGACATTCTTCGCGCGCTGGACTATTTCCGCGCCGGCTCCATGCTGACCGGCGCCGTTCCCGATCCGCGCCTCGGCGAGGCAATTCAGCACCTGCGTTCCAAACGCCGCGAGGACGGCCGATGGCCGCTCGACTGGAGCCTGCCGGGACGCGTGTGGTTCGAAGTCGACGACGGACCGGGCAAGCCCTCGCGATGGATCACCCTCCGGGCGATGCGGGTGCTGCGATGGTGGGATGAGCGGCCTTCAATCGGAGGCTGACGGCACGCCCAGCGAGTGCAGGGAATGTGCCTCGATCTTGTGCACTGGCTGTCAGTCAATGCCCCTTGGTCGTCCTATCAACTCTCTATGCGCAGCAGGCGCTCCCCGCCGCTGACGGACCGCAGCAGGCCGCAGTCTTTCTGCTCTCCTCGGCGAGCCAGCGGTCGCGCAGCTTGCAGCTTGCCGGCCGCGGCGAAAGTTCGACATGCACGGCCCCGCCGCGCAAAACCGGCATTGCCGCGCAATAGAGCTGCATCGGCCGCCCGCCGTCGCTCACTTCGAAGGTAAGCCTGGCCGAACCGTCAAGCTGCACATGCTCCGACACCTTACGGACGATCGCGTGAATTTGCCGGCCGGCATATGCGTGCGCCCGCCCTCCTCGATGTCCCAGAGCTGGATGAAGATCTCAGTCCAGGCTTCGGGATTGGCGCCGCAATCGAGCGCCGAGAATTGGCCCACCTTGACCTCGGTGATGTGATAGCCGGGCCTCACCGGCCGGCCGTCGTAGTGGAAAACCAGCGGCGCGTCTTTACTGCCGGAGAGCGCATCCAGCAGCAGGCCGAGGCTGATCTCCTCCGTCTGAATTTTATTGTTGTCGATCGCATTCATCTGCGTTAATCCTCGTTTCAACGATTCAAGGATTATTGAAATATGGATCAACGTCAAGCCCTCGCCGCATTCGGCGCGCTGTCGCAGGAAACACGCCTTCACATCATCCGCATGCTCGTCGTTTCGGGTCCTGATGGAATGGCGGCGGGCTCCATTGCCGAAAAGGCGGAGGTTTCCCCGTCCAACGTCTCCTTCCATCTGAAGGAGCTGGAACGCGCCGGGCTGATCACACAGCAGCGCGAATCCCGCTCGATCATCTACACCGCCCACTACGAGGCGCTCGGCGGCCTGATCCGCTTCCTGATGGAGGATTGCTGCGGCGGGAACGCCGAGATCTGCGCGCCCGCCGCTGCCGTCGCCGCATGCTGTGCACCTGCAAACAATCTGGCGCCGGAATCTCTGCTGCGCCAGATGGAAGGCACGACCGCAAAACCCGCAGGGGCCGGCTGATGGCTTCCTACGATCTATCGCGCCGGCTGGTCGCAGAGGCTCTCGGCACCGCCATGCTGGTCGCAACCGTGGTCGGTTCCGGCATCATGGCGACATCGCTGACTGCAGATGTCGGGCTTGCCCTGCTCGGCAATACGCTGGCGACCGGCGCCATCCTCGTCGTGCTGATCACGGTGCTGGGGCCGATTTCCGGCGCCCATTTCAACCCGGCCGTCTCGCTGATCTTCGCGATGTCGGGCTCGCTGCCGAAACGTGACCTTGGCTTCTATGTGCTAGCGCAATTTGCCGGCGGCGTGGCCGGCACGATCTCAGCCCACCTGATGTTCAACCTGCCGCTCCTGCAACTGTCGAGCAAGATCCGCACCGGCGGCGCGCAATGGTTTTCCGAGGGGATCGCGACTTTCGGCCTTGTCGCGGTCATTCTCGCCGGCATCCGCTTCGAGCAGAAGGCCGTGCCGTGGCTGGTCGGGCTCTACATCACCGCCGCCTACTGGTTCACCGCCTCGACGTCTTTTGCCAATCCGGCGGTGGCCTTCGCCCGCTCCCTGACCGACACTTTCTCCGGCATCCGCCCGGTCGACCTTCCGGGTTTCTGGCTTACCGAAATCGTTGGTGCGGTCGCAGCTCTCCTCCTGTTCAACTGGCTGCTGCAGCCAGCCGAGACATCGTCAACCCTATCCTCCGAGGCAAAATTATGAACGTCACCATCTATCACAATCCCGCTTGCGGCACCTCGCGCAACACGCTGGCGATGATCCGCAATGCCGGTATCGAGCCTGATATCATCGAATACGTCGACACGCCGCCGTCGCGCGCGGAGCTGGTCAAGATGATCGCCGATGCCGGCCTGACCGTGCGTCAGGCGCTGCGCGAGAAGGATACGCCCTACGCCGAACTCGGCCTCGGCAATCCCGATCTGACCGATGACCAGCTGCTCGACGCCATGCTCGCCCAGCCGATCCTGATCAACCGGCCCTTCGTCGTCACTCCGCTCGGCACGCGCCTGTCGCGGCCCTCCGAGCTGGTCCTCGAAATCCTGCCGGAGACGCACAAGGGCGCCTTCACCAAGGAAGACGGCGAGAAGGTGCTCGATGCCGAAGGCAAGCGCATTGTCTGACCTTCCAGCCACTTCGCCGGCCCATCTTCACCAGCCGGATCTGGAGGCTCTGCGGCCGCCCTTCTCGACGCACAAGCCGCGCATCCTCATCCTTTACGGCTCGCTCAGGGCCGTATCCTACAGCCGTCTGCTCGCGCATGAGGCATCACGCCTGCTCGAGCATTTCGGCTGCGAAGTGCGGATCTTCGATCCCGAAGGCCTTCCCCTTCCCGATGGAGCGCCGGTCACCCATCCGAAGGTGCAGGAATTGCGCGAGCTCTCCGCCTGGTCGGAAGGCCAGGTCTGGGTCAGCCCCGAGCGGCACGGCGCAATGAGCGGGATCATGAAGGCGCAGATCGACTGGATACCGCTGTCGGTGGGTTCGGTCCGGCCGACGCAGGGCAAGACCCTTGCCGTCATGCAGGTATCCGGCGGGTCGCAGTCGTTCAATGCCGTGAACCAGATGCGCATCCTTGGCCGGTGGATGCGGATGATCACCATTCCCAACCAGTCGTCGGTGGCCAAGGCTTTCCAGGAGTTCGACAGCGACGGGCGCATGAAGCCCTCATCCTTTTACGACCGCGTCGTGGACGTCTGCGAGGAACTGGTGAAATTCACATGGCTGACGCGCGACGCCTCGGCCTGCCTTACCGACCGCTACAGCGAGCGCAGGGAAGAAGCCAAAAAGCTCGAACGACGCGTGGGCCTCAAATCCATATGACGCCCGCCGCTTCCGAACGGCCGCCCGTTGCCGCCATCCTCGCGCTCGGCCTGACGCAGATCATCGGCTATGGAACCCTCTATTACAGCTTCAGTATTCTCGCGCCCGACATGGCGCGCGGGCTCGATTGGTCGGCGGAATGGATCTTCGGCGCGCTGTCGGCGGCGCTGCTGATCGGCGGCCTGGCAGCACCCGCCATGGGCAAATGGATCGACCGCTTCGGCGCCGGCCGGGTGATGACCGTGGGCTCGGCCATTGCGGCGATCGCACTCGCCGGCTGCGCCTTTGCTCCCGGCAAGGCCGCTTTCGTCATCGCCCTGATCGCCGTGGAGACGGCGTCGAATCTGGTGCAGTATGGCGCGGCCTTCGCCCTTCTCGTTCAGATCCGGCCGCGCGCGGCCCAGCGCAGCATCACCTATCTCACCCTGATCGGCGGTTTCGCCTCGACCATCTTCTGGCCGATCACCACCGTCCTGCATGCCCATCTCTCGTGGCAGAACGTCTACCTTCTCTTCGCCGCGCTCAATTTCCTCGTCTGCCTTCCCATTCACGCCTGGCTGGCCGGCAGCGCCGGCGATGCCGGCATGGGCCAGGGGAGCGGCACGGCGAAGCGCATCGAACCCGGCCTTCCCGCCGCCGCGCGCAGGCCGGCCTTCATCCTGATGGTCACCGGCTTTGCGCTGCAAAGCTTCGTCAATGCCGCGCTTCTGGTTCATATGGTGCCCGTGATGTCGGCGCTTGGGCTCGGCGCCATGGCCGTCATGGCCGGCACGCTTTTCGGCCCGTCGCAGGTGCTGAGCCGCTTCGTCAATATGGTCTTCGGCGGCGGCCTGCCGCAGCTCACGCTCGCCGTCATTTCCGCCGTGCTCCTGCCGGCGGCCCTTGTTATTCTCCTCCTCACCGCGCCATCCGTTCCCGGCGCAGTGGGCTTCGCCGTGATCTTCGGCCTCGGCTCCGGCCTCAGCAGCATCGTGCAGGGAACGTTGCCTTTGGCGCTCTTCGGAAGCGAGGGCTATGGCCAGCGGCAGGGAAAAGTAATGTCGGCACGCCTCGCCGTCTCTTCGACGGCGCCGTTCGCGCTGGCCTTCCTGATGGGCGATATCGGCGTGTCCTGGTCGCTGTCGATTACCGCCGCGCTCGGCGCCGCAGCCGTGGCGGCATTCCTCGCCATCCGGCCGCTGATGCGGACGTCCGCGCCGGCGCAAACGGTGCTGGCGCGCGAAGAGCCTTAGAGCCTTACTTGACGACGGCCGAGCCCTTGATGATGTCGATCGTCTCGCCGCCGTCGAGGCCGATGCGGTCGCCGTCGGGCGTCGTCATGAAGCAGCCGGAGGGGCAGAGATTTTCCGAAGCTCCGGCATCGACGACCACCTCGACGCGCTGGCCGCCCTCGGTGATGACGAGCACCACGGCTGCGGGATCGGTGTTGGTGATGGATGCCGCATGGGCCGCCGGCGCGGCAAGCAGCGGGACAAGCAGAACGGCGGCAAATCTTGCCATCATGTGCGGCGGCGCGGGTGCGCCCTCCCCTCGAACGATCGGTGCTGCCCTCGGCAGCGATCCCGATTGTTGAGATCATGCACATAGACCTGTGAATGATGGCTGAATGAGCCGTTCAGCTCTCGGCGGCCCGCCCGCGCAGCTGCCGAACCGGCCGATCCTCTTCCTCCATCGACTTGTCCTTCGAAGCCTCCTGGGTCTCGACCGGCTCCTTGCGCACGGCGGGAAGGCCGGGCGCGGCATCCCGATGAATGGTGAGATCGCTCTGCGGCAGCGGGATCTCGATGCCTTCGGTCTTGAAGCGCCGGAGAATCTCCATCCTCAGATTGTTGCGCACCGTCATGCCGTCGCCCATGTCGGCGAGGAAGAAGCGCAGCTCGAAATCCAGCGAATAGGGACCGAAGCGCAGGAATTCGACATGCGGCTCGGGATTGCGCATCACGAGCGGGATCTTCGCCGTCAGCTCCAGCAGGATATCCATCACCTTCTGCGGATCGGCGTCGTAGCTGACGGAAACCGGGATTTCCGAGCGGCCGATCTTGTTGCGGTGCGTCCAGTTGCCGACAAGACCGTTGATCAGCTCCGAATTCGGCACGATGATCGATTGCTTGCGGAAGGTCTCGATCTCGGTGGCGCGCACCGAGATGCGCTTGACGATGCCTTCGGCCGTGCCCGAGACGACATGGTCGCCGACCTTGAACGGCCGCTCGACGAGCAGGATCAGGCCCGAGACGAAGTTGGAGACGATGTTCTGCAGGCCGAAACCGATACCGACCGAAAGCGCCGAGGCGACGAGCGCGAAGCTCGACAGATCGATGCCGGCGGCCGAAACGCCGATGATCGCGGCAATGCCGACGCCGAGATAGCCGATGCCCGTCTTGACCGAATTGCGCACGCCGAGATCGACATGGCTTCGCGCCATCACATTGCCGTCGAGCCAGCGCTGCAGCCAGCGCGTCAGCAGATAGACGCCGGCAAAGAGCAGGATGCCTGTGCAGATGCCGAGCAGCGAGATGCTGATGCCGCCGAGCTTGACCTCGGTAAACAGCCGGTAGGCGATCAGCTGCAGGTCCTGCACATGGAAACCCCAGAGCAGAAGGATAAGCGGAATGCCGACGAGCAGCGCCACGGCATAGATGGCAAGGCCGACGAGCAGGCCGACCTGATCGATCGCCACCGGCCCGAGGTTGAAGCGCCGCGTCAGGAAGCGCGCGAAGAAGGTGTCGCCGAAGCTCTCCTGCCGCGAGATCGCCTTGCCGGAGAGCAGGCCGACATACATGGTGGCGACGACGGCGCCGGTGATGATGAGCTGCGTGGCGACGAAGCGCGCCAGCCCGACATAACCCGAGAGCGCCGAAACGATCAGGGCGGCGCCGACGACACGCAGGATGATCGCCATGCCGCGCGGCCAATGCCGGCCCGGCGCATCCGGATCGCCGCTTCTCGCCAGCATCGGCTTGCCGAAGGAAGCGAAGATCAGGATCAGGCCGATGATGAGCGCCGCGATCAGGCTCCTGACCACGGTCAGCACCAGCGGCGAACCCATCGCTTCGCCGATGGTGCCGAAAAGATAGTCGAACCCGTTGATGACGGCCATCGCCAACAGGCAGTAGCCGATCGAGCGCGCCCCGAGATTGGAAAGCTTGACGAGCCGCCAGTGCGGTTCGCGCGGCGCGAAGATGGCGTTGACGAAGCGCCCGACGAAATAGACGAGCCCGATCGTGCCGAACAGTGCGCCGATCACGGGCGCGATGTCGGGCCTCAGCACATTGAAACTGTTGAGGAAGAAGAACGAGGTGACGAGCAGCACCGCAAGCGCCAGCGTGCGGATCAGCGTCGACCAGAAGGCGATCGACAGCCGTCCGATATAGGACGGGTTCTCCACCGCCTCGTCACGCCTGAGATACGAGCCGAAGACTCGATAGCTGCCGGAGAGCAGGATCAGCGCGGAGGCGAGCGACAGGAAGATCGCCGCAAACAGCGGGAAACGCTTGAACTTCCAGACGAAGGTCGCCCAGCTCGCCAGCGCCTGCGAGAACTCTCCGGTCTCCCGCACGAAGGCGCTTGCGGCATCGTCGAGCACCGAGACGGAAATCTCCGTGCGCCTGAAAAGCGTGTCGGCGAAAAGCTGCCGCCGCATCTCGATGACTTCGTTGACGAGCTTCGTCACCGCGATCGACAGGTTTTCCGCGTCACCCGTCACCGCATTGATCTGCGCGCGCTCGGCGGCAAGCGCATTGCGCTCATCGGTGACGATCTGCGCCTCCGGCGGCTGCCCGTCCTTCGGCGGCTCGCCGATCTCGGTGAGCCGGTTCTTGATCTGGTCGAAACGCGGCCGCAGATTGACGGATACGGTGATGACGGCGCGGCTGAGCTCGTCGGCCTTGGCCGCCAGCCCGACCAACGCATCGTCGTTGTCGGCATTCTCCTTGACGCTGTCCTGAAGCGAGGCAAGCTGCGCCTTCGCCTTCTCGATCTCCTTCGCCGCCTGGGCCGACGGCGTCTCGACGATCGGCGCCTCCGCTGCCGCCTGCGGCTGCGTTTCCTGCGCGAAAGCCGCCGCACTCTCAAAATGCGCGCCGGCGAGTGCCAGCGTCACGAGAAGAATAGTGCGAAGCAGAAGGGATCTCAGCCGCAAAAACGCCTCCGGAAAGGTTGTCATTGAATTAGAATGCCCGCTTTTCCTAGCAAAGAAAGGCGACACAAAGGCGGAAGATGCCGAAAACGCCTTGCGCCGAACTGTTCCATCCGCCGTCCGAGGCCGTCCCTGCCCCGTGGGCGTAACCGCTCAGAAGCCGGCGCCGGGCTTGGAGAGGTAGTCGCGTTCCGCCGCCGTCGTTTCCCGCCCAAGCATGGCATTGCGATGGGGAAAGCGGCCATAGGCCGCGATCACCTCGCGGTGGCGGATCGCATAATCGAGATATTCATCGTCGCCGAGCGCGCTGAACAAGGCCACCGAACGGTCCTGCTCGTCGAGGTTTTCGGCATGTTCGAACGGCATGTAGAAGAAGGTCCGGCATGCATGCTCCACCGCCTGATCGGCGCCGGCGGCAAGCGCGAGCTTCGCCTCCCGAAGCGCCAAGCCGTCGGTCGCAACGGCAAGCGCCGTGCCGCGATAGATGTTGCGCGGAAACTGGTCGAGCACGATGACAGCCGCCAGCCGGCTCACCGGATCGGCCCGCCACTCCTCGCCGATGCCTGCGGCAAGCGCCAGATGCGTATCGCGGAACACATCGCGGACCTCGACGTCGAGTTCCGGAGGCGCACGAAACCACAGCTCCCGGCCGCACCGGACGAACCAGAAATCATAGACTTCGCGCGGCGTGCGGATGGTCGTCATATCTCTTCCTTCCCTTGCGTTAGGCGTCTTATATGATTGCAGCAAGCTATTGACATAGGCGGTAAATGATGTGCCAAAGCAGCCCCTCATCCGCCTGCCGGCACCTTCTCCCCGAGGGGGAGAAGAGACTTGGGGCAGCGCCTCATCCTCCTTCTACCCAGCGGGGAGAAGGTGGCGGCAGCCGGATGAGGGGGCGGCAAACTCAGCGGCAGATGAAACAATCTCTACCAGCTAAATCCTACTTCCCCTCATGCAACGAAAACACCAGCGTCGCCCTCGTCCCGGCATGCTCGGGATCATAAGCGAAATCCGATTTCAAGCTCGCGGCCATCGCCGTCAATATCCGCGTGCCGAGCCCCGTTCCCCTGGCCGGCCCCTCCGGATCGAAGCCCGCCCCGTCATCCTCGACGACAACCCGCAATTCGCCGTCGGTCTGGTCGACGGCAACGCGGATTTCGCCCGGCACCGCTTCCGTATAGGCGTATTTGAACGCGTTGGTGACGAGCTCGCTGACGATCAGCCCGAGCGTGATCACCTTGTCGGTCGCCAGATTGACCGGTTTTGCGTTGAGCACGATGCGGTGCGGCCGCTTGTCGTCGCGCATCGAGGCTTCGAGTTCGGTGAGCAGGCTGTCCAGATATTCGTCGACCTGCACCGAGCCGACCTGACGGTTGGTGTAGAGCCGGCGATGCACGCTCGCAATCGCGTTGATGCGCATCTGCGTCTCGTGCAGCGCGTCGATCGCCACCTGGTCCTTTGTCATGGAGGACTGCATGCGGATCAGCGCGCCGACGAGGCCGAGGCTGTTGGCGATGCGGTGATTGACCTCGGCAAGCAGCAGTTCGGCCTGGTCGCGCTGCTGGCGGATCACCTCCTGCGCCTGCGCTGTCTCGCGGCGGAAACGCGCCCGCTCCAGCGCCTGTTCGAGAGCGGCGGCGAGCAGGTCGAAATAATCGGCCGAAATTCCCTTCAGCATATAGTCGTCGGCGCCGGCCTTGAGCGCCGCCACCGCAATGCCGGTGTCATCCGAACCCGTCGCATAGATGACAGGCGGATGATCCGGCACGGAGGTGATGCAGGGCAGAATGTCGAGCCCGGTCTCGCCGCTCAGGAGATGATCGAGCACGACGGCATCGATGCCGCCCTCGGCGATCCGCGCCAGGCCGGCGGCGCCATTCTGCGCCCACTCGACCGAGAAACCGCGCCGCAAGAGGTTCTTCTGCATCATGAGGGCGAGCCCCTCATCGTCGTCGATATAGAGGATGTGGATCAAAGCATCCGCATCGCCGCTAGAATTGCTCATTCCGTCTCCCGGCGTTCTCTCTAAGCAACGACGGCCGCAAGCGTCCGAGTCGTCGGCATGGGCAATGTCGTATTGCATTGACCGCCCGAGGTAAACATCGCTCACCCCTCGCTCTTGTCGCAGACGGCTCTAGCTCTTCTGGAATTTCCGGTGGCCGGAAACCTCGGCGCCCGCCTCCTTCGGCAATTGCAGGAAGCGCAGCGACGAGACGATGCCGATTGCGCCGACAACGAGAAAGGCCCAACGAAAATCGGCAAGGACGGGATTGTCCGCACCTCTCAGCGCCGCGGAAATGTTGAGCACCGCGGCGGCCACCGCCACGCCGAGCAGCATGGACACCTGCTGCAGCATGCTCGACAGCGTCGAGGCCGAGCTTCGCTGCGCCGGGCCGATATCGGCGAAAGCGAGCGTATTCAGCGCCGTGAACTCCATCGACCGCGACAGGCCGGCGAGAAACAGCAGCGCATGCATGAGGAAGGGCGGCGTGCCGGGGGTCAGGAAGCCGCAGCCGACGATCGAAAGTGCGGCGATCAGGCCGTTGAGCCCGAGCACGGTGCGGAAGCCGAAGAAGCGCAGGAGCGGCGTCGTCACCGCCTTCATGCTGAAATTGCCGAGGAAATAGACGAGCAGATAGGTGCCCGCCGCAATCGAGCTCAGCCCGAAGCCGAGCTGGAACAAGAGCGGCAGCAGGAATGGCGTCGCATTGATCGCGGTGCGGCAGGCCGTGCCCGCCGAGAGCGTCGACATCGAAAAGGTCTGGACGCGGAAGGCCGAAAGATCGAGCAGCGGATTGTCGACGGCGAGAAAGTGCCGCGTCGCCATGACGGAGAGCACGATGCCGGCCGCAAGCATCGAAATAACAGGCCAGAACCCGCCGTCGCACTTGACCGAAAGCTCCAGCGCGGCGAGCAGGAAGGTGAGCCCCGCGGCACTCAGGATGAAGCCGAGAATATCCAGCCGGCCGGGATCGGCCTCGCGCTGTTCGGGCACGAAGCGCAGCACCAGCCCCATGCCGATGATGCCGATCGGAATGTTGATCAGGAAGTTCCAATGCCAGCTGGCATAGGTGGTGATGAAGCCGCCGAGCACCGGGCCGACGACGGGTGCGGTCAGCGCCGGCCAGGTGATCAGCGCAATCGCCTGGACGAGTTCGGATTTGCGGGCGTTCTTCAGCACGATGATGCGCCCGACCGGCGTCATCAGCGCGCTGCCCGCCCCCTGCAGCGCACGCCACAGCACGAATTCCGTGAGGCTGCCGGAAAGCCCGCAGAAGAGCGATGCGCCGGTGAAGACGCCGATCGACACCAGAAACACCCGGCGCGCGCCGAAGCGGTCGCCGAGCCAGCCCGACAGCGGAATGAAGGCCGCCATCGTCAGCATGTAGACGGTGATGCCGATGCTCATCGACACCGGCTGCACGCCGAAGCTCTCGGCCATCTGCGGCAGCGAGGTCGCGACAATCGTACCGTCGAGGATCTGCATGAAGAAGGAAACGGCAACGACCAGCGCCACGATCTTCGCCTGGCGGCCGCCCGCCGCCTCCTGCCCTTGCTCGCTCGTCTCTGCCGTGGTCATGGATCCGCCAATGAAATTCCGGATGATGCGGCAGGGAACAGGAAGGAAACCGATCGGAAATCTGCCGCGCGAGGGGCGCGGAAAATGTCGCGCCCTGGCTGAATACGCCCGTTGCGGCCAGCCGGAAAGGCTAAATCTAGCACTGCGCGGGAATATTCCCGTGCGGCCGGTCTCTCAAGAAAAAAGCCCCGCCGAAGCGAGGCCCAAGTTTGATCCGCTCCCGGGAAAACAGGAGCGGCGTAGAGGTCCATACCCTGCCGCCCATCCGCCAGCGAGGCCAGATTACGCTGTATCGGTACGCTCGCGCTCGAAATTTTGCGATTCGTCAAAGACCGGACGTCCTTCAATGCGGGTGGACAGCGCCGCTCCAGACCGGCAAAAAGGCAAGACGACAGCACGAAAAACGGACGGGCTCAATCGATGAAACACTTCTTCAACCGCAGGGAAACTATCGTCACCGAAGCCTTGGATGGCCTGCTCCTCACGAGCGGCAAGGGCCGCCTCGCCCGCCTCGACAGCTTTCCCGATATCAAGGTGATCCTGCGCGCCGATTGGGACAGGTCGAAAGTCGCGATCATCTCTGGCGGCGGCGCCGGCCACGAACCTTCACATGCCGGTTTCGTCGGCAGGGGCATGCTGACCGCTGCCGTCTCGGGCGAAATCTTTGCCTCGCCGAGCGTCGATGCGGTGCTGACGGCAATCCGCGCCGTGACCGGGCCGAAAGGCGCGCTGCTGATCGTTAAGAACTACACCGGCGACCGCCTGAATTTCGGCCTTGCCGCCGAAAAAGCCCGCGCTGAGGGCTTCGAGGTTGAAATGGTCATCGTCGCCGACGATATCGCCCTGCCCGCCATCAATCAGCCGCGCGGCGTTGCCGGCACCCTCTTCGTCCATAAGATCGCCGGCTACCATGCTGAACGAGGCGAAGACTTAAAGACAGTCGCCGCCCGCGCCAAAAGTGCCGCCGGCGACATCGTCTCGCTCGGCATGTCGCTGTCGACCTGCAGCGTGCCAGGCCAGGCGCACGCGGATCGGCTCGGCGCCAACGAGGGCGAACTCGGCCTCGGCATTCACGGCGAACCGGGCGCCGAGCGCATCGCGCTGCAGCCGGTCGCCGATATCGTCGCCACCATGGTGGCGCGCCTCTCCGCAGCCCTTGGCGATGTGTCCGACCATGCGCTCCTCATCAACAATCTTGGCGCCGTGCCGCCGCTCGAAATGGCCGTCATCGCCAATGCGGTGCTGTCCTCGACGCTCGGCAGCCGCGTCCGCCTGATCATCGGCCCGGCGCCTCTCATGACCGCGCTCAACATGAACGGTTTTTCGCTGTCGCTGATCCCGCTCGATACTGACCGCGAAGCGGCTCTCAGGTCCGAGGTCGAGCCGCATGCCTGGATGCCCGCCGTCGAACGCAGCGAGATCGAAATCATCGCAACACCAAGAGCGGCCGGTGGCTTGGTCGCCGAAGGCGCTGCCGGGGACCACGCCGGCAACCGCCGCCTGATCACGACGCTCTGCGAGCATCTGATCTCGCTGCAAGACGAACTCAACCGCCTGGACAGCCGCGTCGGCGATGGCGACACCGGCTCGACGGTGGCGACGGGCGCCCGCAGCCTGCTTGCCCGCCTCGACACCCTGCCGCTCGATCGCCCGCCCGCACTGCTTGCTGCGATCGGCGACATCCTCGGCACCAGCATGGGCGGATCGAGCGGCGTGCTGCTGTCGATCTTCTTCACCGCCACGGGTAAGGCCCTGGCCGACAAGCCGGATATATCGGCCGCCCTTCTGGCCGGGCTCGACAGGATGACCTTCTACGGCGGAGCCCGGGTCGGCGACCGGACGATGATCGACGCGCTCTCGCCTGCCCTTCATGCGCTCTCCTCGGGCGGCATTGCCGGGGCAGCGAAAGCTGCGGCATCGGGCGCGGAAGCGACGAAGACGATGACCAAGGCCGGAGCCGGACGCGCCTCCTATGTCGGCGAAAGGGATCTGGCCGGTGTCCCCGATCCCGGCGCGGTGGCGGTCGCCGCGGCCTTCGCGGTGGCGGCAAGCCTGGCCTAAACACCTAGGTCAGATGTAAAGCGGTGCCATCTTCCGCCAGGCGCCGGCGCGGTGGGCGCGGCCGTCCCAGACATGCAGCTGATGGCGGATGTTCTTTTCGCCGAGCAGCCGGCTGAGATAGCGGTTGTTGTCGATGAACGGATCGGCATCGTCGATCGTCAGCACGATGTCGATCTCGCGCAGCCGGTCGAGCCGCCAGTCCGCGCCGAGGCCGGGCAGGAAATGCGTCGGCGTGTGGAAGTAGACGCTATCGTCATAATAGCCGTCGAACAGATCGCCGAAGGACTCGACCTTCACCGTCAGGTCGTAGCGGCCGGAAAAGGCGACCAGCTTGCGGAAGAGATGCGGGTGACGGAAGACGAGGCTCGCCGCCTGAAAGGCGCCGAGGCTGCATCCATGCACGATGGTGCAGTCATGCCCATTCTTCCGCGCCATCAGCGGCAGCACCTCGTGAAGGATGTGATCCTCCAGCGCCGCATGCCGGCGGATGCGTTCGGCCGGATGGTGGTGGAAGCCATAAAGGCTCTCGAAGGCGAGGCCCTCGATGCAATAAAGCTGGAGATGGCCGGCCTGCAGCTTGCCGGCCAGGCTCGCGACGATACCGAGCTGCTCATATTCGAAAAAGCGCCCTTCCCGCGTCGGAAAGACCAGCACCTTGGCGCCGGCATGGCCGAACACTACAGCGCCGCGCGTCTTCAGACGCGCAAAGGACGCTGTAGCATTTTTGAATGGCTGCATCCTTCAATCGATTCCGATTGAAGGATGCAGCGGCATCTCCATGTCCCGATGCAGACGCTGGCTGTACCAGCTGAGATATTCGCGGTTCATGACATCCTGAAGAACTGCCCGATCTTGTCGCGGAGAACCGCGTCTTGCTCAGCACTTCCAGGGTAATCGAAATGACCGGCATCCAGGATGAAGATTTCATTAAATTTCGGTATCGCATTTGCGACAGCGAACTGGCAGGGCGGCGCAACGGCAGGATCGAAAAGCGCCACCGCCGTCAGCATCGGCACCTTGATCCGCCGGGCAGCGGTCGCCGCGTCGTAGTAGCGCAACGTTTCCAGCACGTTTCCATGTTTCGCCTAATATTCCTGCACGCCCTCAGCGCTGCCCACACTCGGCAGCCTCAGGCGCAGCGGCTGATCGCCGAAGCTCGGCAGCGCCAGATGGCCGCGGTCGATGCGCGGGTCGTAGGCGATCGCCATCGCGCCCACGCCGCCGCCGAAGCTGATGCCGCTGTAGCCGATATGGCCCGAGAGCCAAGGATAGAGCTCGACAAGAGTGGAGACGGCAAGCCAGATATCCTCGACGCAGCCGCCGATAATGTAGGAGTCCCGCTTGTCGATATCGTGCAGCACATGCCAGGACGGGTTCTGCGAAATCGCAGGATCGGCGCTGAGCGACAACCCGCGGCAGCAGGGAAAGAGAAGTGCAGTCTCCTTCACCGGCAGATCGAAATCCGGCCGGTCCCGCCCGCCATAACCATGCCCGACAACGAGGCCGCGCCGCAGCTGCCCGTACGCGGCAGCAGCAGCCAGCCGCCGATCCTGAAGTCTCCGGTCGAGCGATAGACGAGATCAAGCACATGCCAGTCCGGATGGCTGAGCTCGCTACGGGAAAGCCGCGGCCACGGATCGACCGCCAGCGCTTTGCGATACCGCGCCTCCCAGAACGCATCGAAATCTTCCGGCTCCTCCGGCGGCTGGACGGCCAGAAGCTCCTTGAGCGTCATGCCGTAGGTGGGATCGAAGGCGAAGGTATGTGTGTTGGGGATGCTCATCCAGGCTTTCTCCCGCGAAAATGCCGGCCGTGCAAGGCTATATGGCGGGCACTCGGGCGAGTGGCTAGCCGCTGCCGCAATGTGACATTACGGAGAGAGACATCAGTGGCCACCCTCGTCCTTCGAGGCCCCTGCGGGGCACCTCAGGATGAGGGTGGAGAGACGCATCGCGCCTTGTCGGGTTCAGTCCACCTGCCGCGCGGCACGCCGATCAGCCCTCATCCTGAGGCGCGCAGGCCAAAGGCCGAAGCCTCGAAGGACGGGGGCGGGTGATGAGCAGTAGGACGGGTTCAGCCAGGATAGGGGTTGCTCGTTCCGTAAACGCCCCCGGGCCGCGGAAACTACTGCCCCGCCGCCTCCAGGATCAATTGGCTGATTTCGTCGGGATGGGAGATCAGCGACAGGTGGCTGGCCTTCACCTCGATGGTCTTCGCGCCCATGCGCTTGGCCATGAAGCGTTCGAGATCGGGATTGATCGTCCGGTCCTCGGTCGAAACCGCATACCAACTCGGCTTGGAGCGCCAGGCGGCTTCGGTCGTCTTGCCGGCGAGCAGTGCTTTCTGGAACGGCTGCTGCACGGCATAGAGCACCTTCGCCCTGGCTTCCGGCAGGTCGCCGGCGAAATCCCTGAGGAAAGCGGCTTCGCTCAAACGCCCCTCGTCACCGTCGAAGACGATGCCGGCAGAGGCCGGCGGCGTCGGATAGGTCTTGGCAAGCGCCGTATAATCCTCGCCGGCATCCGGCGCGCGGGCCGCGACATAGACGAGCGCCGAGACGTTCTCATGCACGCCGGTCTCGGTCACGAGCATGCCGGCGAAGGAATGTCCGACGAGCACAGTCGGGCCGTCCTGCCGGTCGAGCACCCGCTTCACGGCGGCAGCTGCCTCGGGCAGCGTCGTCAGCGGATTCTGCACCGCCGTCGCATTCAGCCCGGCCGCCTGCAGCCGCGCGATCACCTCGCTCCAGCAGGAGCCATCGGCAAACAGCCCATGCGCCAGCACGACATTGCGCGCTTTGACCGGAGCAGCCATCGCGGCCATGCCGCGGCTGGAAAGAAGAGTAGCAGCGGCGCCGGCAACGAGGGCGGCCGAAAAAGCCCGTCTGTTCATCATCATGATCTGGTTTCCTTACATCTGAGGCTGGGTCGAGAACATGGAGCCGAGCCACTGATGGCACCCGGCAAAATCGCTAATTGATGACACTGTGCTGGAAGCGTTCATCGCAGGCGCATGGCGTCGAGCGCGCGCTTCCGTATTCCAATTCGGCTTGCGCGGCGGACCGCGTATACAGAACTCCGCCGACAGGGGATCTTTGTATTCCCATTCTGCAAAATGTCAATTATTGGATACATAACACCTTCGTGATACTAGGTGCGCATACACGTATGGCGTTGCAGGACTAATTTGCATACAAGAAACAGGTCAGGAGATCAGCAATGGCGAATGGTTTCGAAACCGAGGATGACGACGATCGCGGCCTCATCTCCGACCGCATCCGCAACGCGCTGACCGACGAGATCGCCGCCGGCACGCTCGCGGCGGGCGCTGCGCTCGACGAACAGCAGCTCGCCGATCGCTTCGGCGCCTCCCGCACGCCGGTCAGAGAAGCGCTGCGCCAGCTCGCGGCCGGCGGCCTTGTCGAGCTTCGCGCCCGCCGCGGCGGCGTCGTCGCCCGCATGACGCCGGAGCGCATCATGGATATGTTCGAGACCGTGGCCGAGATCGAGGCCGTCTGCGTCAGGCTCGCCACCTACCGCATGACGCCGCTGGAGCGCAGCCGCCTGATCGAACTGCACGAGTTTTCCCGGCCGATCGTCGAAAGCGGCGACGTCGATGCCTATGATAGTTTCAACCGCCAGTTCCACGAAACCATCTATCACGCCACCCATAACGGCTTCCTCGCCGAACAGGCGATCGCCATCCGCAACCGACTGAACGCCTTCCGCCGCACGCAGCTGCGCCAGGGCGAAAGGCTGAGCCGCTCCCGCGACGAGCACGAAGCCATCATGCAGGCGATCGCCGAAGGCGACGGCGAAATGGCCTCACGCCGCATGCGCGCGCACATGCTGAACGCCGCCACCTCGCTCAGCCGCTTCATCGAGGCCAACAAGCCGGCGTGACCAACCCTCAGGGAATCGGGCAATGGTATTTATAGTGCGTCATGGTGGTCATCAGCTCATCGCCGGTCGCCTCGCGTATGCCGGGATTTTCTTCCAGGAAGGTGCACAGCGTATTGCCAACCGCTTCCGGCGTGGTTCCCTCGGGAATACAGACATTGACGCCAACGGCGATGGCAAAATGCGCCGAATTCACCATCCGGCTGGGCTTGGGAGGCGCCTCGGTAAAAATGCGGCGGGCGAGATATTCGTCACTGTTCCATTTGTCCAGCCAACCCGCGACATAGCCGACGACGAACTGCCGGGACCCGCGGCAGTCGGAATAGAGAACCTCACCACCGGACAATCCGGCGGGAATCTTTGCTGAAGCCGTTGCCAACAAGGTGGCGATAAGAATGCCCGACATCGCGTCTCCCCAAGTCTCGAAGGCGCGGAGCTTCGATCGGGAAAGTGTCGGAAATGAGCTTCAAACGTGTCATCTTTGGCGCCGCGTGCAAAAGTAGCAATGAGCGGCGATCGGTGTGGCTTGCGAGGCCGTCAAGACCGGATCGGCGGCCGAAAGTTAAACTTCGGCAATGATCGGCTTTGATGGCTCTGAAGTCGTTGCGCATCCGGCCGCAGTCGGCTACATCAAGCCCGTCAATGGCTGGGCAATCCCGGCCACGTAAGCGTTAACGTCACTCAACGCGTATGATCGAACGGCTTTGCGGCTTCGATCTGCGCGACTGTGTCCTGCGGATCGAGTCTTGAAAGCTCCTGAGGACACATGGACAACAAACCCTTCAACGAACAGGCTTCATCGGCTCCCGGCATCGAGTGGGTCCGCCACGACACGCGCCGGCGCTCGCTGACCGTCGAAAGCATCACCGACATCACCCCCGGCATGCGCCGCATCATCCTGCGCAGCGAAGAACTCGCCGATTTCATCAGCCTGGCGCCCGACGATCACATCAAGATCTTCATTCCCACGGCCGAGGGCGAAGAGCGCCGGGATTACACGCCGCGCCGATATGACAATGCGGCCCGGTCATTGACCATCGATTTTGCCCTGCACGAAGCAGGCCCGGTGACGCAATGGGCGCTCGGCGCCCGCCCCGGCGACAGGCTCGGGATCGGCGGTCCGCGCGGCTCGGCCGTCGTTTCCGCAAGCGTCAAACGCTGGCTGCTGATCGGCGACGAAACGGCGCTGCCGGCGATCGGCCGCCGGATCGAGGAAAGCGGCGCCGGAACCGTCATCACGATGATCGCTGCAGTCACCGGCCCCTTGGAAGAGCAGACCTTCGAAACCCGCGCCGAACTCGATATCCGCTGGGCGCACCGGCCGCTATCGCAGGCAACGGACGCCGCCGCTCTGCTGAAACTGTTGCGCACAGTCGATATTCAGCCCGAAACCTTCGTCTGGATCGCCGCGGAAGCCGCGGTGACACGCGACATCCGCAACCATTTGCTGGCGGAACGCGGCTACCCCCTGAGCTGGATGAAGGCATCCGGCTACTGGGTGTTCGGTAAGGCCGATGCGACGGAGAAATTCGCCTAAAGCATGTCGCGCAAACCCCACTGGCCGCCGCCCGGGATTCCGGGCGACTGCCGGACAAAACATCGCCGCCACCATTGCGATTTAATCGGATGCGATATATATTGGAGCCATCCTTGAACGATCTGGACAGGATAGGCCGATGCCCACGTCTAAAACCGCAAAACAGTCCGATGCACCCGCACCCCGGAAGCTTTCGAACTTCCTGTGTTTCGCGATCTATTCGGCCAACCTCGCCTTCGGCCGCGCCTACAAGCCGCTCCTGGACGAGCTCGGCCTGACCTACACCCAATACATCGCCCTGGTGGCGCTCTCCGAAGAGGACGACCAGACGGTCAGCATGCTCGGGGAAAAGCTGTTCCTCGAATCCAACACGCTGACGCCCATTCTCAAGAAGCTGGAATCCTCCGGCCTTATCACCCGCCATCGCGATCCTGCCGATGAACGGCAGGTGCGCGTCAACCTGACGCCGGCGGGCCGCGATCTTGTCGAAACCAACCCCGGCTCCGCCCTGACCGACGCCATCGGCCTCGGCGATGAATTCCCCGTAGTGCAAAACTCCGTGGCGCGCCTGCGCGACAACTTGCTGCGGGCGCAGGCCGAACCGGGAAAATGAGGTTGAAGGCGCATGTCGACGCTGGGTGACATGCCAGAAATCCCGATGGGCATTGGTCGAGAATGGGACCGTCTTTCTCGGAAGGCGCAGTTAGGCATCCGTCATCCCCCGCATTTATCACGTCGACCGATGGCCCGGCGTCCCGAGACTTGTCGATCATGAGCACACCGAACTCAAATGGTTTAGCGCCGCCGAAATTGAATGCGAGACCGGGCTGGCACCGCCTCAGCTCAGGGCAATCCTCGCGAATCTGCTCAAGAGGGGAATGATATGCGAGACAAGATGAAGGTGAGTGCCTTCACACCCTCGCATGCTTGATTGGGCGGGCACTAACTTTCCTTGCCCTCATCCCTGTGCTCGTCACAGGGATCCAGCGCGCCCAAGTCCTTGGGCGCAGGAGACTATCTTGCTTTCAGGAGAGTCACTCACCGCGCCGACGCGCGGTGGCTGGATTCCTGTGACGGGCACAGGAATGACGGAGGAAGGTGGTGCCTGTGTCCAGATAAACTGACTTGGTGAGGGAGGACAGGTAGTGCCAACCCCACCCTACAGCGCAACCGCCCGCGCGACCTGCGCAAGCGCTACCTCCTCCATCATCTCCGCCGCTTTCGCATAACCGCCGCCCATGCCGTCGAGGAAGTGCAGGTGTGAATCCGGACGGCCGGAGGGGACGAGGCAGGTCATCAGCGCGTGCGACTGGCGATGCAGGCCGAAGTCGATTTCGCCGCGCGCCCTCGCCGCCGTGAGAATGGCTTCGACGCTGTCGATCTGTTCGAGCGTGCAGTCCAGCGTCAGGCGCAGACCGTCGTCGAACTTGCGGAAATCCGAATTGGAGGCGACCTCCGGCCAGGCTGTCGCGCTGACCTCCCGTGCGCCGTCCCTGGGGACCGCATTCTCCGCCGAAATCGGATAGGACCGGCGCGGCGCGGCATCGAAAACCGCAAGCACGCGCTTCGCGAGCGCCGCAAACTCCTCCGGGCTCGTATGATCGCGCGGTTCGACCAGCAGCGACAGGATCTCGCCCTGCCGGCTCGGAAACGGCGCCCAGTCACAGCTGAGGCCGGTCAGGTCGGGCCGCGTCGGGTAGCGCCCGGGCTTGACGAGATAGCGGCCGTTCCTGATCTGCTGCTCCGCCCATTTGAGCCCGCCGCCTGCAAACATCGCATAGGTCGCCTTTTCGGAGGCGGCGTAGCGGGCGATCTTCACGTCACGCCCGGCAGCGCGGATTTCGCGCACGGTGAGCAGCCCGACACGCAGGGTCAGGTCGAGGTCGGTGCTGGCAAAGCTCGCGACCTGCCGCAATGCCGAGGTCGCGGCCATGAGGCCGTGCGGCGGCAGCGCGAAAGCCGCCCCGTCTCCGCGAAACACGAAGGGAAAATCGAACGAGCCCCAGGCATTGCCGAGGGCCGCGATGATCGCGGCGCCGGCATAATTGACGTCCTCGTAACGCCCCTGCCCGATCGCCGCCGTCGAGCTGACGACATCGGTGAGCCCGATCAGCCAATCGTCAGGCAACGGCTCGTAGACATCGGGATCGAGCAAAAGCGAAAACTCGTCATAGGCCCGGTGCGGCTCTGCATGGCTGCTGGTCATGGCATATTCTCCGGATCGGTGGCGTTTCGATGGATGCTGGCTCAAAAACGGGTCTGCCGCCGATCGGCAGACCCCCGCTTTCAGGCACGTCCGTTAGACGAGCCGGGTCTCGACGCCGATATTGCCGTGCGTTGCCTTGGAGTAAGGGCAGATCCCGTGCGCTGCCTCGATCAGTTCCTCGGCGACGCCGCGCTCGATGCCGGGAAGGCTGACGTCGAAGCGTGCGCGCAGGAAGAAGGAGCCGCCATCGGCGTTGAGGGTGATCTCGGCATCGACCTCGGGACCGGCCGGCAGCTTGATCTTCCGCTGCGAGGCGGCGAGCTCGATGGCGCCGATATAGCAAGCCGACCAGGCAGCGCCGAACAGGTTTTCGGCAGCCGGGTGCGGCTGCGGCAGCTTGATGTCGAGCGTGCCGTCGCTGCTGCGCGCATAGCCTTCGCGGCCGCCGGCGATGTGGGTCTTGCCAGTGAAAAGAAGCTTCTCGGTCATGGTCATTTCCTTTCGGTTCGGTTATTTATAGCGTGTCCGATTTAATCGGATGCGTATTAATACGCCGAACCGAATTTGATGTCAACACCATTCCGATTTAATCGGATGCGATTTAGATCGACCGGATCCGAGGCTTGGCCTCTACGCGCTTACGGGCGCCACGGCACGGCCAGTCCGGGTTCCCAACAGCACCGGCGGAACCGCGACGATGTATATGGCGACGACGGAGAGCCAGATCGCCCCCGGCCACGCCTGCCGGACGGCGAAGTAGAGTGTCGAGAAGGCCAGCGGACCGATGATCGACGCCAGGCTGACGGCCGATGTCAGCACGCCCTGCAGCTCGCCCTGGCGGGCGGGATCGACCTGCCGGGTGGCGAGCGCCTGGAATGCCGGCGTGCCGATGCCGGCGAGCGCAAAGACCGGCATGATGGCGAAGACGATCCAGCCCTCCCTGGCGAAGGCCATGGCGATGAGAGCGATGCAGGCGCAGGCGATGCCGACGACGACGGCGCCGCGTTCGCCCAGCCGTTTGCTGGCCGGGCCGGGCAAAAGCGCCTGCACCAGCGTCTGGCAGATGCCGAATGCGCCGAGCGACAGGCCGATCCAGAGACCGTTCCAATGAAAGGTGTCGAAACCCCACAGTGCCCAGCAGGTGCCATAGGCCTCGCCGGTGGCGCTCAGGATGAAAAACACCAGGATGACCGGCAGGAGCCCCTTCATCGACAGAACCCAGCGGAGCGGCCGCAGCGGATTGAGGGCGGCGAACTCGATCTTCCCCCGCGCCGGCGCGCGGGACTCCGGCAGAATGAAGAAGGCCAGCAGGAGATTGCAGGCATTCAGCACGGAAGCGGCGATGAATGGCAGCCGCAGCCACTGGTCGCCGAGCAGCCCGCCGAGCACCGGCCCGACGATGAAGCCGATGCCGAAGGTCGCGTTGAACAGGCCGAAGCGGCGGGCTCGCTTATCCTCCGCCGAGATGTCGGTGATGTAAGCCATGGCGACGGAGACGTTAGCGCTGGTCAGGCCGGCAATGGCGCGGCCGAGCAGCAGCATCCAGAGCTGCGGCGCAATGGCCATGACGAGATAATTGATCGCCGCCCCGCCAAGCGAAAGCAGCAGCACGGGACGCCTGCCGAGATTGTCGCTCAAGGCGCCGAGCACCGGCGCGAAGACGAACTGCATCAGCGCATAAAGCGCGGTCATGATCCCGATATAGGCAGCGACATTGCCGGCATGGGTTACCTCCTGGAGCAGCCGCGGCAGGATGGGGAAGATCAGGCCTATGCCCGCGGCATCGAGGCCGATGGCGGTGAAGATGACGATGAGGGGTTTATTCATGATGGCGTCCTTCGGCTCGTGCCGCGCGTCGCGGAAAATGTAGACTGAGATTAAATATGTACTAAGTATATAAATACGCCAAGGCGGCCACCAGTCAAGATAAATGTGTACTGAGTATAAGATCCCTGCTATCGATGGCGGCATGTCCACACCGCCAGACCTGCGAACCCGCAAACGCCTCGCCACGCGACGCGCCATCACCTTGGCCGCCGACCGCCTGTTCCGCGAGCGCGGCTTCGAACATGTGACGGTCGATGAGATCGCCGCTGCCGCCGATGTCGGGCGGATGACGGTGTTCAACCACTTCCCCCGCAAGGAGGACATGTTCTTCGATCGCGACGAGGAAGGCCGCGAGATCCTTCGTGAGGCCTTGCGGCAGCGCGATCCCGCCGTTTCGCCGATCGAAACGCTGCGCCGGCTTGCCCACCGCCTCGTCGAGGAGCAGGCGCCTTTCGTTCAATTCTCGGCTGGAAGCCAGGGTTTCATCGAGACGGTCGAGCGCAGCGACACCCTCAAGGCACGGGCGAGAGCGATCCGCGACGAACTGGCCGGCGTCGTCGCGGCCGGGCTGGCGGAATGCGCGGGCCGAGGAACGGACGATCCCGCCGCCCATCTCGCCGCCGGCATGCTGCTTTCGATATGGAGCGTGGCCTTCATCGAGGCGCACAAGACCTTCCGGCGCAATCACAATCCTGAGGAGGCGAAAGCCGCCTTCCTCGCCCTCGTCGATCAGGGCACCATCGGCATCAAAGCGGCGATGGCGGGCACGCCCTACGCCTGAACACGCGTCTCAGGACCGCGGCTGGCCGTCGTCGAACAGCGTGGCGAGCCACTGGTAATATTTCGGCTGCTTCTCCCGCAGTTGGCTGCGCGAGTAAGGCGGCCGATCGATATCGCCGTAGAGATAGACGCTCGCCGTGACCGCGAAGAATTCCCGGTCGTTGCTCATCATGTAGGAATCGCCCGGCCAGAGCCCCCGGCCATTGCTGAAGAATTGCCTGACATCGCCATTGCCGAATCCGCCGGGAAGCATCCTGTCGTGATAGGCGTGCAGAAGCTCGTGCAGGATGATCGGCTTGTCCGGGTCGAGGCTCCTGACGCGCAGGTCGATGCCGGTCTTGCTGCTGTAATGGCCGGGGCCGAAAGCGGCAGCCGCAGGGTTCGCCCAGATCGGGATCGTCCGCATGAAGACGAGAACATCAGGCTTCAGATCGACATGCTCGACGATGTCGAGCTGCCGTTTGACGGCCGCGACCATCTCCTTGTCGGGCTCGGCGCCCCTGGCATTGCTGAGATCGACCTGCCATCCATGATAGGTGAAAACGAGCGGATCAGCCGCTGCCGCGATAGGCATGACCAGAGCGGCGCAAAACGCCAGAATTGTCGAAATCCTCCGCACCGGCCCCTCCTCGGCATGTCACGCCGACGACTGTCGCACAGGCCGGATAGCGGCACAATTGCCGCATCGGCATCAGCCAAGATGCGAGCCGACAGAGGGCCCTTTGCCGGTGCCGTCGACGCAAACCTCCGGGCCTACGCCTTAACCGTCGTAATGACCCGAAAGCGCTGCCTCCGCCGACTTCACGACCACGGCGACATTGACGCCCTTGGTCACGACTGCGCCGGTGGCGCGAAGATCGGCGACCGCCTGCAGTCCGCCGGATTTCGGCGCCGCGAGAGGCTGCACGGTCTTGGCGTCGAGATCCGCCACCCAAAGATCGTCTTCGCCTTCAATACTGATGACTACAACTCTTGCCATGCTTTGCCCCTTCCAGTGATTGATACTTAAAATCCAGCTTTCTTCAGACCTTCGCGATAAAGATCCTTATGCCATTGCTCTTTACTCGGAACTGCCGACAGCCACTTATCCACATCGAAGTCCGGATTGGCTTCGCGAAACCTGCGCACGAACACCCGCGCCTTGTCCTGCCGGCCCAGCATCGCGCAGCTTGCGGCCGACAGCCTGTCCGCCAGGCTGGGATCCGCCATCTGCCCGATGTAATCCAGTGAAGATTCGAATTCGCCAAGGGCGTAGTTCGCGCCCGCCGCAGTCCAGAAATAGGTGTCCGGGGCAAGCGGATTCAGCTCGATCGCCCGCTCGATTTTCCTGAGCGCCATGGCCGGAAGCGAGCAATGAACCAAAGTATCCGCATAGTCGGCGATCACGTCGGCATAATGCGGAGCAAGGTTTTCCGCCACCTCCATCGCCTCGGCGCTGTCGTCGAAGGCGCCTTGCAGCAGCTTGGCCACGCCGAATTCGCGATAGCCGTCGGCGAAGTCGGACCGTTTCTCGATCGCCTGCCGCGACGAGGTTTCCGCCGTCTTCAGCAATTCGATATCGCCGCGCGCGGTCAGCAGCCATTCCTTCGAATAGGTCCGCGCCATCGAACTCAGCGCCGGCGCGAAATCGGGGCTGACGCTGAGCGCGGCCTTCATTTCCTTGCGCGCCCGCCTCAGATTCGGAAGGGTCAGCCGCGCCAGATGCCGCCTGCCGACGAGATAGCGATGATAGGCGACCGGATTCAAATCCTCGCGCAACGCTTCATGGCGTTCGATTTCGCTCGACACCGAAAGCGCGATCTGCCGGGCGACGGCTCGCCTGTCCTTCAGCAGCTCCATGTGATCGAGACTGAATCTTTCGGCCCAGACGATCTGGTTCTGGTCGAAAAAGATCAGCTGGGCGAACAAGGTCACCTCGTCGCCCGCATTGCTGATCCTGGTATCGAGGATGTAGTTCACCCGCTGGCGCTCGAAGAAGGCCTTCTGCGTCTCGGTGTGATGGCCGATCTGGACCGCCGAATAGGGCGCTATGACCTGCAGGCTGTTGAAGGCGCAGAAACCGATGGTGATGTCCTCCACCAGCGACGCCGCGAGAAACCCGGCCTCGGGCCGGATCGACTGGCTTTTCGGAGGAAGCAGCACCAGGCGCGGAATTTCGAGCCGGATCCTCTCGGCCTCCAGGGAAAGAGCGGCTTCCTGTCCTTTGGCAGTCGCCGGCGCGGGACGGGAAGAGCTATCGTCACCGCCATTTGCGCCGTCGAGCACGGCGATCCCCCGCAGAATGGAATTCTGCCGCTTCTCGAAATGATCGCGAAGGTGCTCGACCTCATCCTCCGCCTGGAAGATCGGTATGAGCATCTGCAACGTATCCGGATCCTTCGGTTCGGTGCGAAACAGGATGACCGCAGCCCTCCTCAGGAGTTCGGTTTCCTTTCGCGACCGCGCCAGCCCGGAAGCAGCCCTCAGCGTGTTTCCAAGAATCTCGACATGGCAGCTTTCGCGTTCCGCCAGCCACCGCTGAAACTCGCGGCTATGGCAGTTGACCGGCCCGAGAAAGGGCTGGTTCATCAGCTTCACGACATGCTCCAGCCGGACGAGCGGCTCGCCATCCTCCGCCTGGCCAGGCTGCAACAGATCCGAAGACAGGGAGTCCCGGTTCAAGGAAACCAGATTGGCCTGCAGCGAGAGCAGGTTCACGCCGAGCTCGGTCTGGCGGGCATTGATCCGCGAAATCACCTTTCGCAACGTCGAAAGCGCGACACCCTTGTCGGCCTCGCCCCAGAGGAAACGGGCCAAGGTCGAGCGGTCCGCCGAGCCTTGATCGGCGGTGAACAGATAGGCGAGAAGCAGAAGCCCCTTCTCGGGAAAGGCAACCGGATTTCCGCTCCGGTCAACGAGCTGCAAGCTGCCGAAAGTCTTCAGAACGAAAGTCATTTTGCGTCTAAGTCACCACACGGGGATGTAGTTCGCGTCAAACAGGAATGTGCGATACGCAACAAGAGGAGGCGCCAAGTCTAACCGGCCGGCACTCTGTCTGAACCTCCGGGGAAATTCAACACGCTTGTGCCGCGCAAACTTTGCTTATGTTTTTACACCGATCCAATGAATTTCCGGATGCATTCGCAGCCGGTTTTACCTGCGCCGGCGCGCCTTGCCGGCCGCAGCCGCGGAGCGATCCTCAGACCTTTTCTTTCTTCCTGGTCTTTTCCTTGGGTTCGACAGGCGCATCCGGCGTCGGCGCCAGAAGCTTGCGCAGGGAGGCGATCTTGTCCTTGACCAGCGGCCGGAAGCGCGTCGCGCGATAGGGCATGTCGGCCGCACCATAGCCTTCCGGCCCGTCATCATTGCCGCGATGGATTTCCGCAAGCTTCACGCCGATAAAGGTGCCGTCGACATAGTGCGTATATTCGCCCACCCAGCGGATCGTGTAGATCTCGCCCTTGCGGATGAGCTGATCGATGCTGACATGCTTGAACGTATCGTTGATGCAGACGACCTTCTGGCCGACGTGGAATTCATAGCTCATGGATCAAACTCGCCAAAGCGTGTCGCGCAAAAGTGTGTGCGGTTTTGCGATAACGACACGCGTAAAAACCCGTTAACGGCAATCCGCCTCGCCCTTCTATAGCGCGCCCGGCCGCCGGGATGAACCCTTTTTCAAAGGCCTGGCCGGATCGCTCCGGCAACCCCGGTCAGTTGCAATAGACCCTGCCGCTCTTGCGGGAGCGCAGGTCGAAGTGGAAGTGGTTCCAATGTTCCGGGTTGCTGCCCGGCCCGAGCACGGTGTTGAAATAGCGGCAGCTGTCGCTGCGCACGGCCTTCAGCAGCCGGCCTTCGCGGAAGGAGAACAGGCCCTTCTTGCGCACGTCGATCGCATGGCCGTTCTTCAGCACGAACTTGCCGACATCGATGGCGTTGCCGCGGGCATGTTCCGACATCGGATTGTAGCGTTGCCGGCTGTTGTTCATGCGACGGCAGGAATAGCCGCCGAGCGGCTGGATGGTCCGGATGCCGCTCCAGTAGCGGTAGCGGGCCGATGGCGCCAGCTCGTTCTTCACCCATTTGGCGAAGGCGAGCGTCACCTGGCAGTTCAGCGTCACCGCCGGCTTCACGCCGATATTGCCGGAAAGCCCCTTCAGCGACACTGGATAGGGCACCTGGCAGGCCGGCCCCTGCGAGATCGGCGGTTTCTCGTCGAAGATCACGCCCATGCGCTTCAGCTCGCGCCGGCAGGCAAGCTCGGAGGCTGGCATGACGCTGGGGTCGACCGGTGCGGCCGGCTCGCTCATCATCGGGTTGTTCGGCCGCAGCATCGCGACTTCCTCGGCCTCGTCCTCTTCGGGAACGCGGGTCGGCGCCACGACAGGGCTGCCGTCGTTCCAGGTCGGCGCCCGGCTCATCTGCGCTTGCGCTGCCGGCTGCGGCACGATCTGCCGCTCTGGCTGGTTCAGCTGGGTCGGACTGTCAGTGCCGATGCCGTCGACGACGGGCTGGGTGGCATTGCCCTCGGCGATCTGCTGCTGTTGCTCCTGCGCCAGGCCGACGACCGGCTCGGCCCCGAGCTCGTCATCCATGTTGACGCCGCCGGAGGGGATCGCAAGGTTCTGCGTGCCGCCCCAGTTCCCGGTCTGCTGGCCTGCCGCCATCGCCTCGTCGCTGTCGATCATCGGCAGCCTGTTTCCGCGTGCCGGCGCAGACCGCGCGGCATGACCGGTGCCGGCAAGGTTCGGCGTATCGAGATAATCGACGGAACTCTGGCTATTGCCGACAGGCGCGCTGGAAACGGGATAGGAGGCTTGGCTCTCCACAGGCGCCATGCGCACCGCCGGCGCCATACGCGCCGCGCCCCGCGCCGGCGAGATCGAACTGACCCTTGTGCCGCTGTCGACATTGGCAGGCGGCACCAGCCCGTCGCTGATCGAACAGGTCGTCAGCGCCACCGAAAGCAGCACGGGCAAAAGGGAACGCCGAGGAAAGGAAACAAACGCCATACTCTTATCGCTTCCGCAGGCCGGCAGTGCAGTGACCGAAAAAACTCGGTCCAATTTTAATTAAAAACGGTGAATGAAAACTTACCGGCACAATCTGAAGGCGACGGAAACGAAAAAAGCCGCTCTCGCGGCTCCGGGATCGGCGCCAGATGCAACTTTGACTCGGCGCAAGCACGGGATAAGGAATGAATGATCCCGATGCGGCGAAGACGCCGCATTCTTTGAATTACCGGTGGCTCAGCAACAGACGAGGCCGCCCGATCAGGCCGCCAGCCAACGCCGCGCCGTCAGAATCCAGGACAGGCTTCCGAGTCGGGATATTGCTCTATTGGCCGAGACCCCGACAGCAATACCGCCTGCGATCGCGACGATATCGAAGGCCGGTGAGGCAAGCCCATCGAATGCCGGCGTCATCAACAGCTCCGGTACGAAACGATGCAGGAGATAGATCGGAAAAGCGGATGCGGCGATGACCGTGACAAATCGGCTCAAAGCAGCAGGCAGGCGAAGATGCGGCTTGTAGAGCAGGACGAGGAGCGCGGCCAGGATGCTCATATATTTCATCGTCGTGCCGATCCAAAGGGACTCGCCGAAGCCCAGATAACCCAGCATCGCGATCGCCATGCCGGTAACGGCAAGCTTCTT
This sequence comes from Rhizobium sp. R634, assembly GCF_002211305.1. Lineage (GTDB taxonomy): Bacteria > Pseudomonadota > Alphaproteobacteria > Rhizobiales > Rhizobiaceae > Rhizobium. Next base: position 95,842 of record NZ_LOKW01000009.1, read on the forward strand.
CTCACGAGTGTCGGCGAGGCCGGCGCACCAGCCGAAAACGCAAATATGGAATACCCAATAGAGCGTGAATATCTGCCGCTTGCCCTGACCGACGAGGAGCGGCATCGAAAAGCGCGCAGCGATCGCGAGCCCCAAGAGTGCAAGCGAGAAAGCAAAAAGCCGCTTCGCCGCGAGGCTGCGCGCGACAGGCAATGCGAAGATCAGCGAAAAGACGAGCAACGTCTGCGCATAGGCCTCGATGAACCAATAGAGGTAGGGAATCATTTCGTGACGCTCCGGCTCTGCATAGCCGAAATTGCCGGTGAGCGTCAGCGAAGCCCAGGGCATCGTCCGCCAGACGAATGCGTAAGCCGCGACGATCAGAAAATAAGGGATGAGGACGTTTCCCGCCGACCGCAGCATGTGGTGGAATCTGCCGGCCAGAAGGTGCGCGGACTGGAAGCGCGCCAGGCTGAAACCGACGAGCAGCATCATGACGCCTGATCCGCCTGGAATGGGCCACAGCATCTGATGATGGATGACCACCATCATTATGGCGAACGCCCGCAGCAACAGATCGGACGGCACGGGCGCCGCCTCGCCTCTCGCCGGAGGCCGCGATATTTCCGGACGCGCGCCGAGCTCCGCAAGCCGCATACGCTCCCAGCCTTCGGGCAGGACGAGGCAGAGCCGGTCGAGCTCCAAGGTCAACTGCAGGAAGCGAAGGGAATCGCCGCCGAGCGAGACGAAACTGTCATTGCGCCCGACGGGAACCGGGTAGAAAACCGCGGCGAAGGCCTCGATAAGGCTATGCGCCTCGGACTGGCGCCGGGAGCGGGTTTCCAGCATCTCTTCGGCAAGCCTGGCGTAATCGATCTTGCCCGAGCCAAGCCGGGGAAGGTTTTGTCGGACGGACACGGAGATGAGATTGGCCGGAAGCCGGCTGGCTTCGACAAGGATGTGCCTCGCCGTTTCAGCCAGCGCCGCATCGTCGACGTAGACCTGGAGCCTCGCATCGTCGCCCAGCACCGCCGCAGCAATGTCGTGGCGCGCCAGCGCCTGCTCCATGATGTCGAAGCCGATCCTGAGGCCGGCGATCTTGGCGAAGCGGGCCTTGCGCCCGACAATGCGGAAAAGACCGCCTTCACAGCGCATGCCGATATCGCCGGTTCTCAGTTCATGGACCTCGGCCCCGCGCGCAAGATCGGCGCGCCGCTCGCCATAGCCCATCATCACATTCGGGCCGCGATAGACCAGCTCCCCCGTAACACCGGCGTCGACAACGCGCCTTCCCTCGTCGTCGACGAGATCGAGGGAGCCGCCTGGAATCGCGATGCCGATGCGCTCCTCATTGTCGGACAGACAGTCCGGCGGAATGAAGGCGATGCGAGCCGTCGCCTCGGTCTGCCCGTACATGACGAAGAACTGGCCTCCGCTTGCATGCATATGGTCGCGGTAGAGGCGGATGAGATCGGGACCAAGCCGCCCGCCCGCAACCGTCATGAAGCGCAGGCCATCCGGCATTGCCGAGCGGAAGCCCGCTTTTTCCATGAGCTCGTAGGAATAGGGAACGCCGGAAAGATTGGTGCAGCCGCTCTCACCGATGGCCCTCGCGAATGCGCTGTCCATCACCGACATGCCGGGAAGGAAAATGCTGCCTCCGGCGACCAGATGCGAGTGAAGGACCGACAGGCCGTAGGAATAGTGAAGCGGCAGCACAAGCGCGGTGCGGTCGCTTGGCGAGAGCTTCAGATAGTCTGCAATCGCCCGCGCATTGGAATCGAGATTGGCACAAGACAGGCGCACCGCCTTTGCCGCGCCCGACGTGCCGGATGTCATCAGCAGCAATGCAAGGTCGGGATGCAGCGGCTGCCCGACGGCATCCGGCTTAGTTTCCGCAACGAGACGCCACCGCTGATCCACTTGCCGATAGGTGAAATCCGGCTGGAAGGCGTCTCGGAAATCATCCCAGAGTCGCTCATCGCAGGGCGGCAGCATTGCGACCGCATGCCCGGCCCGCAGCGCGCCGAGATAGGCGACGATCACATGCTCCGAGAGATCGGCCGCAATTGCCACGAGCCGCTTTCCACCGCCCAGCCGATCGGCAAAACGCTGCATCCGGCTGTCGAGCTCCGCATAGGAAAGCGCATGTCCATTGGCAAACAGAAGCGCCGGCCGCTCTTCTGCGCGAGCGATCACGGACATGAGGTCGACTGCGGTCATAAGGTAAAACTTGAGAACGATCGGAAATAGCGAGGCGCCTATAATCCTTGAATGTCAAAGTCAACAAATTATGTCGCTCGCCCGAGAGCCATGAAACAGTCGAGACGAGCAAAATCAGCCCGTCATCCGCAAGAAACGAAAAAGAGCCGTCGAGACGGCTCTTCTCCGGGCATCACGATTGGGTGCAGATCGTCACGCGGCCCGTGTGTATCTGGCCTCGGCCTGCCGCCCCGCCTCGCGCAGGCGGAAGTTTGCGAGCAGCGACTTCAGCTGCGTGCTTTCGTCGGCGAGCGTGCGGCTTGCCGCCGTCGTCTCCTCGACCATCGCCGCATTCTGCTGCGTCATCTGGTCCATGTGATTGACGGAGCTGTTGATCTCGTTCAGGCCGGTCGCCTGCTCGCGCGCCGCCGTCGCGATCGAGGCGACGTGATCGTTGACCTGATTGACCAGCGCCTCGATCTCCAGCAGCGCGTCACCCGTCGAGCGCACCAGCGCGACCCCGCCCTCGACTTCCGTCGCCGAACTGCTGATCAGTGTCTTGATCTCCTTGGCTGCATTGGCGGAACGCTGCGCCAGTTCGCGCACTTCCTGGGCGACGACGGCAAAGCCGCGGCCCGCCTCGCCTGCCCGCGCCGCCTCGACGCCGGCGTTCAGCGCCAGAAGGTTGGTCTGGAAGGCGATCTCGTCGATGACCGAGATGATCTGGTTGATGCGGCTCGAGGATTCCTCGATCCGGCCCATCGCGGTCACGGCGTTGCGGACGATATCGCCGGAGCGCCCGGCGCTCGCCTTGGTCTCGGCCACCATCTCGCGCGCCTCGTTCGCCCGCTCGGATGCGGTCTTGACCGTCGCGGTGATCTCGTCGAGCGCGGCTGCCGTCTCTTCGAGCGCCGCCGCCTGCTGTTCCGTGCGCTTCGACAGATTGCCGGTCGCCTCGCTGATATCGGACGCGCTGTCGTTGACGACGCGGCTCGATTCGGCGATCGCATGGATGACGCCGTTCAGCGCATCGACCGCGGCGTTGAAATCGCCCCTGAGCTTGGCGTAGTCCTCGCCGATATCGCCGATCGAAACCGTCAGGTCGCCGCCTGCGAGCTTCTCCAGGCCGACGCCGAGCGCCTGCATCGCTTGGGTCTGGCGTTCGGAAGCCGAACGCAGGCTCGCCTCGTTGCCGCGGCGCTCTTCCTCGATCTGCCGCTGCCGCTCGTCTTCCCGGCCGCGCAGCGCGCTGCGTTCGTCGACGGAATCGCGCAGCACCAGCAGCACCTTGGCCATCTGGCCCACTTCGTCTCGGCACTCGCTGCCGGCAATCTCCACCGATGCTTCTTCAGCGGCGATCGCATTCATCGCCGTCTTCAGCCGCGCGATCGGCGTCGTCACGCTGCGCACGATGGCGAAGGCGATCGCGATCGTCGCCAGCGCGCCGATCAGGCAAACCACGCCGGCCCACATCGCATTCTGGCGATAGAGCGCGGCAAGGTCGTCGCCATAGACGCCGGTGCCGACGATCCAGCCCCAGGGCTCGAAGCCGGCGACATAGGAATATTTCAGCACCGGCTCATCGGCGCCCGGCTTCGGCCAGTAATAATCGACGAAGCCCTTGCCGTCCTTTTTCACCTTGTTGACGAACTCGACGAACAGGAACTTGCCGTTCGGATCCTTCATCTGCGAGATATCGGTACCGTTCAACGCCGGCTTGATCGGGTGCATCACCATCTTGGGATGCATGTCGTTGATCCAGAAATAGCCATCGGCGCCGTAGCGCATCGCGCCGATCACGTCCTTGGCGGCCGTCTGCGCCTGCTCGCGGGTCATCGTGCCCGCCTGCTCCATCTTGTAATATTTGTCGAAGATGCCGAGCGCCGTCGCATCGAGCTGCGCCAGCCCCGCCTTCCGCTCCGCTTCCAGCTCGGAGTAGGAATAGTTCAGAAAGAAGACCATCGTCGCCGTGAGCACGGCAAGCGTGAAGCCGACGAGGCAATAAAGGCGGGTGGAAATCTTGATGTTACGCATGAGGTTCCCGGCGATTCTTATGAGATATCGGCGCCATACTGCACGACCGGAATTACTGGAGCGTAAAGCTTATTTAGAATTCACTTAACTAACGTAAGGGGAGGCACAGAGTGCAAAAATACAGCCAGCTGAAAACGCGCGAAACATGAACATCGGCAATTATCTTGCGTCTATGCTATCACGCTGGCTCTGATGTTTTCGAAGGCATACCCTTATTTCAGATGCCGAATATGTGCCTTAGCAGGACTACACATGCAGCGAAGGTCCCGAATAAGTACATTCCTGTGACGAACCAGAATTGAATCGGACGTTCACTCCGGTACAAATCCGGGGGTGACCCGAAATAACTCTTCATCGGCAAATGGCCTGTCCAGATGGCGCGAAGACAAAACACAACCACCCCAACTGCGGTTCCGAAGAGAAGTATGTAGCCGACTATGTCTGAGAGCATCATCACCCCGTATCACCTTGACCTCGCGAACCTGGCTTTGTGCCCCTTAAAAAGTCAAAGACAATTTTGACCGCTGCGCTTGGTCTATAACCTGGCACCCCACCGAACTGGACGTGACGACGTGACTTCGAAAAACCACTGACACGTCTCGTCATCATGCACTAGGGTATTTGCCGTGAATCGCCCCGCACCAACTGGAGAGCCCTTGATGACCGATGCCGCCAAGCCGAGAGGCGAACTGACGCTGCGCACGCTCGCCATGCCGGGAGATGCCAATCCTGCCGGCGATATCTTCGGCGGTTGGGTCATGGCGCAGATGGACCTTGCATCCGGCATCCGCGCCGCCGAGCGCGCCAAGGGCCGCGTCGTCACCGCCGCCGTCAAGGAAATGGCCTTCGAACTGCCGGTCAAGATCGGCGATACGCTGTCGGTCTACACCGATGTCGAGCGCGTCGGCCGCACCTCGATCACGCTGATCGTCGAAGCCTGGGCGCATCGCTCGCGCTACGCCAAGATGGAAAAGGTCACCGCCGGCACCTTCATCATGGTGGCACTCGACGAAGAGGGTAAGCCGAAGGTTGTCCCCGCCGAGTGAGACGCTCGAAACCCGAGGGACAGGGATGGAAACGGTCAGCTCGCCGGAGGTCTTCCTTCACATCAAGGTGGTGATGGGCATGGTCATCAGCCTCTCGCTTGCGAGGCTCCTCACCGGCGTTGCCGGCATCGTCCAGCATCCCGCCAAGGCGAAGGTCTATCCCATCCATCTCGGCTGGGCGCTTTCCCTGTTCCTCTTCATCATCCATATCTGGTGGTGGGAATACCGCCTGCAGGCCGTGCCCGTCATCGGCTTCGGCATCTACCTCTTCCTCATCTGCTTCTGCAGCCTGTTCTTCCTGCTCTGCGCCTTGCTCTTTCCCGCAAGTCTCGACGAATATGGCGGCTACGAGGAATATTTCATTTCCCGGCGCAAATGGTTCTTCGGCATCCTCGCCCTGATCTATGCCGTCGACATTCTCGACACCGCGATCAAGGGACCGGAGCGCATCCTATCGCTCGGCTGGGAATATCCCGCCCGCAACATCATCTACATCCTGCTCTGCGCCATCGCCGCCTGGACCCCGAACCGCCGCTTCCACGCCACCTTCGTCCTCGCCAACCTGCTCTACCAGGTGAGCTTCATCTTCCGGCTCTATGATGTATTGGAGTGAGGCCCGATCCCGCGAAGCGGGAGCGATCGATCCTGTGAATCGATTGCAGGGCCGAACGCCCTGAGCCCGAGCGAAGGGCCTGGCAGCGCCTTGCTCCACAAACCTGCGCCTCAAGCCCGCGACCTCTCTCCAGCCTCATCCTGAGGCGCCCCGCAGGGGCCTCGAAGGACGAGGCTGGCCACCCGCTTCGCCAAATGCCAGGGCTGGCGTGGCGCCAAGCCACCCGCCCCCGTGGTTCGAGACGGCCCTTCGGGCCTCCTCACCATGAGGGCTGGTCGGTGTGCCGTGCCGCCCCGCCGCTCCGCACAGTGCCTGTCCCTGAGAAGAGCAAGAAAATCGCTGCCACTCACACCTTCAAAAACTGCGACGCCTTGTCAAACGCCAACCCCGGAAAAATCTTCCCCGTCAGATCCTCCATCCCGACATCGAACTGCCGGTAGAGCATCGCCGCAGCCAGCTCCCGCACATCGGCCGTCGGCATCAGATCGCGGTCGTCAAGCAGCTGGCCATCGCCGAGGCCCGGCCACTTGCCGAGGATGCGGCCGCCGTTGATCGCGCCGCCTGCCAGCAGCGCGCAGCCGCCGGTGCCGTGGTCGGTGCCGGCGGAGCCGTTCTGGCGGACGGTGCGGCCGAATTCGGTCATGGCGAGCACCACGGTCTTTGCCCAGATTTCCGGCCCGAGCGTCGTCTTCAGCGTATTGACCGCCTGCGCCAGATCCTGCGCCGGCCGCTTGAATTGGCCGGCCTGGCCGATATGCGTGTCCCAGCCCGATATCGAGAAGCTGGCGATGCGGTAATCGCCCTTCAGCATATTGGCCGCGAGCGCTGCCACGTCGGCCACCTTCGCGCCGCGCTGGCCGTCCGGCTCGACCATCATCGAGGCGGTGTCGGCCCGCGTCGCCTCGGCAAGTGCTGCGGCAAAGGGCGGATCGCCGGCATAGAGCCGCGCCAGGAATTGCATCTCGTCGCGCGCCGGCGCCAAATTGGAATCCGACGCCCAGACATCGACTTCGTTGGGCCCGGAAAGGATCAGCTCCGTCGAGGTGTTGACGTCGATCGCCTTGCGCGCATCCGAGCGCGGAATGACGGCGAGCGCCCGGTTCAGCCAGCCGGTCTTTTCCTCGGCGACATGCTCGCCGCCGGATTCCAGCATGTCCTGCCCGTCGAAATGGCTTCGCTGGTCGCGATAAGGCGTCGACACCGCATGCACGAAGGCGAACTCCTTGCTCTTCCACAGCGGCATCAGATCAGCGGCGGCGGGATTGAGCCCGAAATGCCCGTCGAGATCGAGCAGCCCGGTCGCGGGCGTCAGCGCCAGCGTCGGCCGAAGCGCGGCAAAGCCGGCATCGCCATAGGGCTGCACCAGATCCAGCCCGTCCATCGCGCCGCGCAGCACGATGGTGACGAAGCGCTTGTCGCCAGGCATCGCCGCGAAGGTGACCGGCGTGAAGATCGGCGCGGCGGCAAGACAGCAGGCCGAGGTCAGAAAGCCGCGGCGGGAAAGCGAGATCTGGTTCATGACGGCAATCTCCTAGCGGCGGTTGAATTCGGGCGATGCCAGCACCAGTGTCAGGCCGCTGATCTTGTTCGGCGCCTGCGACACCACGCGGATCGTCTCGTCGCGGGCCGCATCGGCAAGCGTCGATTTCAGGAACTCGCGCGGGTCCTCGTCGCGGCCGAACTGCGCTGCGGCCCGCCTTGCCCAGGCCAGCCGCTCGGCGAGCTGGCTGCCGGTGATCCAGGCGGAAAAACCTTCCTCGAAACCGGCCGGGCTTGGCGGCAGCCAGGTCGGCTGGCCCATCCGCTTCAGCGCTCCCTGCCCCAGCGCCCGCGCCGTCCGGAAGGCCTCGAGCCCCTTGTCCCGCGCCTCGCCGGCGGGATCGGTCTGCACCGGCGCTCCCGCCATGCCTGGTGTATTCGCCGCCATGTCGCCCTCGTCGGTGCCCTGCTGGTTGGCCGCCAGGAAACTGCCCACGACGCCGTTGACCGGTCCGGCATTCAGCGCCCTGAGACCGGCGACGACATAGTCGAAGGGCTGGCGGGCCTTGGAGCCTTCATTCTGCCAGGCGGCGGGATGGTCGAGCATGGCGGTGTAAACAGCAGTGAGATCGCCGTCCGTCTTCTTCCAGGCCGCGGCCATGTCGGAGACCATGCCCTCGTCGGGCTGGTCGGAGACGAAATGCACCGCGAGCTTGCGGCTGATATGCGCCGCCGTCTTCGGATGGACGGCGAGATCGTCGAGCATGTCGAGATAATCCTCGCGCGAGCGCTTGCGCCCGCCATAGCTGACGCCGAGCACCTCATGCGTGCCGGGCTCCGATATATTCGACCGGAAGGCGATGTCCATCTCCTTCCGGTCGATGGTGAGCCCCGTCAGCACCATGGCGGCGGCCGTCACATCCGCCTGGGTATAGCCGCTGCCGGCGCCGAGCGTGTGCAGTTCCAAGAGTTCGCGGCCGAGATTTTCGTTCAGCCCCTTGTTGCGCTTCATGCCGCCGGCCGAGTCCGGCCCGAGCGAATCCGCCTGGTCGAGATAGATCAGCATGGCGGGATGGGCCGTGGCGTTGCGCAGCAGGTCGCCGAACCTGCCTGCTATGAACGGCCGGATCGCCTCGGCCTCGTAGAGCGGCACGATGAGGCGCATCGGCAGGCTCTTATTGCCGCTGGTGGAGAAATGATCGGTCCAGAAGGTCGAAAGCCGCTCGTAAAAGCCGTAGGGCGAGAGCACCGCCTGCATCAGCCGCAGGTTCGCATCATGCTGGAACTGCTGCTGCGCCTGGCGCTGCACGCCCTTGCGCATCTCGCGCCGCGCCGGATCGTCGGTCACGGTCTTGGCGTCCTCGCGGATCTGCTTCAGCTGCGCCTGCAGGCTGAGGATCGCCCGGTGGCGCATGTCGAGGCCGCCGAGCGGAAAGTCCGGCGTCGCCGCCACGCCCTTGCCGACCTGCCCGACCAGCTCATCCTTGTTCTGGGGCGGCGTCTCGCCCGGCCGGAACCCATATCCGAACCGGATCGCCGCCATCGTCGGGAAAGAGAGGCTCATGGCCGGTCAACTCCTGATCACTTGGTAGTGACACGCTGACAGCCGAATGCGACGCCAATCTGTAGGAAATGTGGCGTTATCAAGACATGGACGATTTGTAATCTATTGAAAAAGCTAAGGTTTACGCCCGGAAAATGAAGGATGCTCCGATTGCGATGAGCGCGAAACCGATGGCATGGTTCCACGTCAGGTCCTCGCCGAGCCAGAAGATCGAGAAGCCGGCGAAGACGAGGAGCGTGATCACCTCCTGCATCGTCTTCAGCTGCGCCGTCGTATAGACCGCCGAGCCGATGCGGTTGGCCGGCACCGCCAGGCAATACTCGAAGAAGGCAATGCCCCAGCTGACGATGATGGCCAGGAATATGGCCGTGCCCTTGTGCTTGAGATGGCCGTACCAGGCAAAGGTCATGAAGATGTTGGAGGCAAATAGCATGACGACGGGCCAGACGGCGGCGGGAGAAAATGACATGGAGCAACTCGGCTGTGGAGAGAATATCTGATCCGGCGAGATACCGGCGGGCTTTACCTAGCACGCCTTGGTTCGACGGCAAGCCCCGGGGCGCGGACCGATCGTCTCAGGCGACCGAAGCAATGCGGATCGCCGCCGGCAAAACATTGTTTTAGTCCCCGATATTCGTATCTATTGTTGGAGAGTTTCAAAGCGCCGCATGGACAGGGGACCATATGGACAATCCAGCTGCGATGCAGCAACCCATTGCTTTGCCTGCACGCCACTTCTGGCAACGCCTTGCAGCCTTTGCCGTCGACATCCTCATCTTTCAAGCCATCATCATTGCAGCAACTCATTACATTTCAACCGCCCTTCCCCCGAGCCCCCGCTTCCCCGGCTGGAGCTCGATTGAGTGCGTTCCGGAGGCGCCGTCTCAGCTTGCAAAGCGAATCGAATCAGGCTGGCCGTTGAAACCGAATGAATTTCGCACCAATGCAATCTGCGAACTCCGCCAAGTCGGGTTCGGAAAGCACCAATACCTGCAGACAACAGTTCTGATGGAACCGTGGGATTACGTAACGCCGACTCAAGTGCTGACCATCCCTCTGGACGCAGACGGCAACCCGGTCACCAGAGCCATACCTGCCTATTCAAATTTGATATCAGGCATAGCCAGCACCATGCTGATCGTGCTGACTTTTGCCTGTTTTTCTGCGAATGGCCGCCGCACAGCCGGAAAGACGATTTTCTTCCTCGAAGTAACGACTGTGGATGGCAAAAGCCCCGACTTCGGCACCGCGTTGAAACGCGAAATCCTGAAGTTCAGCCCGAACCTGCTTTTCAGTGCCGCCGCATTCGCAATCTCGCTGTTTCCGGCCTATCCGACGCAAGACTTCGATGCCTTGCTTGCCATGTTCCACGACGGATATACGCCTTCAGACATCAGTACGATTTGGCTTTACGGCATCTGGACAGTCACGATCATGGCCTGGTGGCTCTTGCCGTTCGCCGAGTGGAAAGGACAGGTCTTCTACGATCGCATCTGCGCCTGCAAAGTCGTGTCGGCGCAGGAGGCGAGCCGCCCCGTTGAAGCAGGCCCCAGGCAAAGGCCGCGGATCTACCGCAGGCTGGCGCCTATTCGCGGCAGCCGCCGCCGGAGGCGAAGGGCATACCTGAGAGTTCCGTATTGAGCAGCGAATAGGAGGCCGCGCCATTGGCGCAGCCTCCATCGAAAAGAAGTCAGGCGCTGGGCACCGCGCCATGCGGTTCCTCGGCCTCCTCCGAGCCGAAGCGCACATCCTTCTTCTCGTAACCAAAGCCGGCGAGCAGAGCGACGACGAGCGCGACGACAGCCGCGACGATCAGCAGCGCATAGGCGTAATCGCCATCCCAACGGGCGGCGAGACCCGCCTGCAGGGTCGCGTTGCCGGAGGCGAGCAGGTTGCCGAGCTGGTAGGCGAAGCCCGGGAAGGTGCCGCGCACCTCGTCCGGCGACAGCTCGTTCAGATGCACCGGCACGATGCCCCAGGCGCCCTGCACAAAGAACTGCATCAGGAAGGCGCCGATGGCGAGCAGCACCGGCCCCGGTGCATAGGCCCAGAGCGGCGCGACCGGCACGGCGATCAGCGCGGCCGTGACGATCGCCCGCTTGCGGCCGATCCGCTGCGACAGCGCCCCGAAGAACAGGCCGCCGCAGATCGCGCCGATATTGTAGACGATGGCGATGGCGCCGACCGTATGGGTCGAATAGTTCCGCTGGGTCTCGAGGAAGGTGGGATAGATATCCTGCGTGCCGTGGCTGAAGAAGTTGAACGCCGTCATCAGGAGCACCGCCCAGATGAACAGCGGAATGTTTTCCCGCAGCACCGTCAGGAACGGCCGGCGCCCCGCCGCCTGCCGCTTGAGGAAGGCCGGGCTCTCCTCAACATTGCGCCTGATGTAAAGCACCAGCAGCGCCGGCACCGCGCCAACGAAGAACATGCCGCGCCAGCCGATGACGGGAAAGAGCAGGAAGAACACGATCGAGGCAAGCAGATAGCCCGAGGGATAACCCGCTTGCAGGATGCCCGAGACGATGCCGCGGCTCTCCTCCGGCACCGTCTCCATGACGAGCGAAGCCCCGACGCCCCATTCGCCGCCCATAGCGATGCCATAGAGCGCCCGGAGCACCAGGAACATGGTGAGCCCGGTGGAAAAGCCGGTCAGGAATTCGAACAGCGAATAGAGCAGCACGTCGGCCATCAGCGTGATGCGCCGCCCATAGCGGTCGGCGGCCAGCCCGAAGATCAGCGCGCCGAGCGCCCGCATCGCAAGCGTCAGGAAGATCGCCACCGAGACGGCGGGAACATCGGTATGGAATTCCTCGGCGATATATTTGAGAACGAAGACGAGAATGAAGAAATCGAAAGCATCGAGCGTCCAGCCGAGATAGCTGGCGATCACGGTGTTGCGCTGCTGCGGCGTCAGCCGGCGCAGGCTTTCCAAAGCGGACATATGAATTCCTCCGTCCGAAAGCGGCGGCGAGGCGGTCAATTCCGGATGCCGTCGGAAGGGGTGCCCGAACCGGGCGGGTTGCGGCTGTCAGGGGCTGCGGTTGCGGAAAAGCGCATTCGCAATCGGAGACAGCGGAAACAACGGCAGCGATGCTGGCCGAGTTCCATCACGTTTGTCGTGATCGGCGGCCTATGCTGAGACCCCCTGCATCGCGTCCTCCTGACATAGCATGCAATTATCCTTTGACGTCGACGGAGTCGGGACCGCCAACCTATCTTCCCTCATTCCTGTGCTCGTCACAGGAATCCAGTGCGCCCAAGTCCTTGGGCGCAAAGACTCTTTTCCTTGAACTGTTGATTCATTGACGGCGCAGACGCGCCGTGGCTGAATTCCTGTGACAGGCACAGGAATGAGGAGAGTGGGATAGGCCGCGCCTAATATCTCAAGCCACCCTACCCCGGCACGCCCAAGCCACAGACGCAAACGACCGCGGCCCATCCGGCTCGCCGGCCTCGTAAGCCGCCCTCATCGCCGCATCCACCGCCTCCCGCTTGCCAGCCTCCAGGCCGGCCACATACCGGCCGAGCGGCCCCTCACCGCCGGCGATCGGCTGCCAATAGTCGTCGAAGGAAAGATAATCCATCCGGATCAGCAGCGACGTCTCCTCGACCTCGGTCAAACCCTGGTCGATGAAGCACTGCTTCATCTCGCCTGGCCGCATCATCGGCTGGAAGCAATATTTGCGGCGCAGCGGCAGCGCGTTCTCATCGAGCATGACGACCGTGTCCCACATCATCCGCATGCCGGACATGCCGCCGTAGTGATCCCAGACGGTGGCGGCCACAATGCCGCCGGGGCGCACGACACGCGCCATCTCCGCCACCGCCTTGGCAGCCTCCGGCACGAAATGCAGCACCAGCAGCGACATCGCCCTGTCGAAGCGATTATCCTCGAAGGGCAGCGCGCAGGCGTCGCCCTGCTGGATTGCGATCCGCGGATCGGTATTCGCCCGCTTCGCCGCCTCGACGAAAACAGGCGAATAATCAATGGCCGCGATCTCCCTGAGATCCGGCCTTTGCGCGAGCGTGAAGGCCAGGCTGCCGGTGCCGCAGCCGACATCGAGCACCCGGTCCCCTTCCGCCAGCTCGGCGAAATCGATCAACATCGGCGCCAGCCGCTTGCTCCAGCGCCCCATCAGCCGCTCATAACCATCGGCACTTTCGACATGGAAACTCGACGGCATGGAAACCTCCCCTTCAAGGACGATGCCTGCTGACGATCATTATCGTTCTGCAGGACGGCCATCGCAAGCGGGTATCGGCGCGTGCTTGTCGTAGTCGAAGCGTAAAATGTATCGCGCCATGATACATCCTTCTTGACTTGCGTCCGTATCACGCTACGATACACCAATACAGGGAGCCGGCATTGATCCGTTCGTTCAAAGACGCTGTCACGGAAGCCGTTGCCAGCGGCAAGGCTCCGAAGGGCTTTCCGGCCGATCTCGTCAGGCCAGCCATTCGCAAGCTGGCGATGATCGACGCGGCGCATCTTCTGGAAGACCTTCGTTCGCCTCCGGGGAATCGCCTCGAAGCCTTGAAAGGAAACAGGGTCGGCCAGCATTCGATCCGTATCAACGATCAATGGCGTATCTGTTTCGTCTGGAGGGACAATGGCGCCGAAGACGTTGAAATTGTCGACTACCACTAGTGCATCGGCCGAAATCGGAATCGATATTAGGAAAGCGCGATGCGAGGACTGAAGGAACTCAGAGATGACTAATAGTCTTTTGCCGGTCCATCCCGGCGAAATCCTCCGCGAGGAGTATCTGACCCCACTCAAGATGAGCGCGGGCGCACTCGCCAGGAAGCTGAACGTGCCGCGCACCCGTATCGAGCGCCTCGCGTCGGAGGAAACCGCCGTGACGACGGATACGGCGCTTCGCCTTGCCAGGTTCTTTCGCACCACGCCCGAGTTCTGGATGAATATGCAGGCAGGCTATGATTTGAAGAAGCAGGCCCACGCGCTTGCGCATGAATTGGACAAGATCCCCGCGATGGATAGCACAGCCTGATTGGTCTGCCCTGCATGAAACGTCACTGCCACAGAAAATCCGGCCCCGTCGCTTGCATCGTCAGCTTCAGCGTCCCGTCCGGCTGCACGACATAGGTCTCGAACACGCGGTAGCCGAAATCGCCGAGGAAGGTGTTCTTCACCACCGTTCCCGGCCGATAGGGCGAATGGACGACCTTTCCGCCATAGGTGAGGCTGCCCGGAAGAGGCTCGGGCTCACCGGCGCTGGCGCAGCCGGCGAGGATGAGGGGAATGGCGATGAGCGCGTGCTTCATCTGGGCGAGCGTCCTCCGACAGGCGCCAGCGGGCCGTTGCCGCCAATCCACATATCATAACATAGCCGCGACATCAGAAAACGGCGTTGCGGCCTTCGAAATCCATGCGCAGCGACTGCGCTCGCGCAAGCGCCCCGGCAATCCTCTCGTCGGTGAAGGGCTTCGCGATCACATCGAGCGCGCCTTCGATCCCGTTTCCGACACTCTCCGGACTGCCGGTGACGAAGATGACGTCGACGCCGAAGCGGTCGATCAGCCGGCGGGCAAGCTGCGCGCCGCTGAGCCCGTCGGAAAGGCTGAGATCGACGAGCGCGACATCGCTTCGCGGAGCATAGGCGAGCGCCTGCTCGATCGTCGACACCGGCCCGACGGTCTGGTGTCCAGCATCCTGCGCGATGCGCTCGAGCTCCATGGCGATGAAGTTCTCGTCTTCAACGATCATGACTTTCACGGCTTATCCTCCTCCCAATGAGCAAGCGAACCGGCGGTCACACCGCCGGTATTCGGTGAACGCAACTTCCCCTCGAATGTTTCCAATCCGAAAGACATGCGTGTGAAAATGGTAACTGATTTCTCGCATCATCGGCGCTACCGCTCGATACTGCCGGTGCGCCGGATCTTCCGCTGCAGGAGCAGGATGCCATAGAGCAGCGCTTCGGCTGTTGGCGGACAGCCGGGAACATAGACGTCGATCGGCACGATGCGGTCGCAGCCGCGCACCACCGAATAGGAATAGTGATAATAACCGCCGCCATTGGCACAGGAGCCCATGGAGATCACATAGCGCGGTTCCGGCATCTGGTCGTAAACCTTGCGCAGCGCCGGGGCCATCTTGTTGCACAATGTGCCCGCGACGATCATCAGATCCGATTGCCGCGGACTGCCGCGCGGGGCGATGCCGAAGCGCTCGACATCATAGCGTGGCATCGACATCTGCATCATTTCGATGGCGCAGCAGGCAAGGCCGAAGGTCATCCACATCAGCGATCCCGTGCGCGCCCAGGTGATGAGTTCGTCGGTGCTGGTAACGAGGAAGCCCTTGTCGGCAAGCTCGGCGTTGATCATCCCCATCGTCGGGTCGCCCTGCCGTTGCTCGCCGGGGAACTGGAAATCGCCCGGCGCCGGGTGCGGTTGCGTAAGGGGCGGCATCGTCTTCTCCTGTAAGCCGACCTCCAACGACGCTGAGACGCCAAAGTTCCTGCCGCACCCGCCCGGTACGATAGCGAACATTTTTGGCCGTCTTCTTTCAGGAGGTTCGACGCGGCGCCGACAGCCTGACCGATCACGGATCCTTGTCGAGGAACCAGCGGATGGCGGCGTCGTTCCGGCACCGCGAGAGCGGCAATTGCCGCACGGAATGAATGCGGGTGATCCCACCCTCGCCGTCCGTGTCGACGTCCATGCAGGCGCAGCCATAACCATGCGTGGCATGGGTGTAGACATATTCGCCGGTTGTCAGATCCGGAATCTTGTCCATTCCCTCGGCCTTGTAGCCGCTGCCATTCTCCATGATGGTCCAGCCGCCGCCGGCATCCATGAGCGACCAGTTGGCCGTCGAGGGATTGTCCAGCCAGCCGCAGCGCCGTTCGGCATGCGCCGCGGCGGGCGCGAGAAGCATCATCAAAACAAGCGCATGCAATCTGGTCATCGGCCCCTCCGCGTTGCCGGCCACTATGCATGGTCAGCGGCCGGCAAGGCAACAGAGCTTATTCCAGATGCCTCCGCCTGGCCGGTCTCCAAGCGCTGGGAGCCACCCGCCCTCGTCCTTCGAGGCCCCTACGGGGCACCTCAGGATGAGGGCTGACCGGTGTGCCGTGCATTGAATGTAACCGTTGCTGCGTCTATCGCCGCAGTTTTCCGTTGCGCCAAGCAGCGGGCTTCTCTCCAGCCTCATCCTGAGGTGCCCCCGCAGGGGCCACGAAGGACGAGGCTGGCCACCGCCCCTCTAAGCATGCAACCGAGGCCCAGCCAAGAGCATGGGCTCACGATTTCGCCTTTGCGCTTTCCTCGCGGAATGCCGCCTCGCCGGCGTCGGAGACCTCGACCCATTTCTTGTCTGGCTCGGCATCGGCGGTGTAGGCATCGTGCCAGTTCCACCATTTGTAGGTCGGCGTCTGTGGATAGCCTTCCGGCGAATTCTCCCAGACTTCCTGGCGGCCGAGCGGCGTGATGTCGAGATAGTTCCAGGTGCCGCCCATCTGTTCGTCGCCGCGGTTGTTGATGAAATAGGTGCGGAAGATCCGCTCGCCGTCACGGTACAAGACATTGGTGCCGTGCCACTCGCCGACTCCGAAGTCCCAGTCGAAGTCATCGGTGATGGTCACCCACGGCATCGTCCAGCCCATGCGTTCCTTCAGCCTGGCGATATCGGCCTGCGGCGCGCGCGAGGCGAAGACCAGGGTCGTGTCGCGGGCGTTGAGATGGGCGACATGTGCCACCTGATCGGCCACCATCGAGCAGCCGCGGCAGGCATGCTCGGGCCAGCCGTAGACGCCGGGCTCGTAGAAGGCGCGGTAGACGATCAGCTGGTGCCGGCCCTCGAACAGGTCGAGCAGGCTGACCCTGCCCTGCGGCCCTTCGAAGACATAGTTCTTCTGCACCGCCATCCACGGCATGCGCCGCCGCTCGGCGGCAAGCGCGTCGCGGGCGCGGCTATGCGCCTTTTCCTTGACCAGAAGCTGCTTGTGGGCCGCCTCCCAGGCCTCCTGCGAGACGACGGGCGGCGTCTTCATCGCCTGCCCGCTTGCTCCATTCTCCGTTGCTGCAGTCATCGCTTCGATCTCCTCTTTTGGGCGAATCCACGCCTCCGTGGTTGAAAGCCGGTTCATCGCGCATTGCTCGGAGATAGTTTCGCATCTGATATCGTACAGTGGGAGTAACAAGTGTGACGGTCAGAGGACTTCGGCCATTGCCGGCTTCAACAATCAGCGCAGTTGCCAAACGCGCGAGACTGGCGGAAGCTTGTTCTGGTTCAGGCGACGGATTGTTCGATATGACGACAGCCACCACTTCCACCATGCCCAGCCATGGCAGCGCCAGGATCTGCCGCGGCTGCTGGGACCAGATGCATATGCCGATCCCGATCGGCGGGCCGCTGGCGCTGCCCTTCCGCGCCTTCGGCATTACCGCAGCAAGATGAACCCGGATATCTGCACGATCTGCGAGCGCTCCTTCCAATATGTGAAGAAGCAGCGCCAGATCACCGTCGGCGCGACCATCCTGTTCGCCGACATCAGGGGCTTCACCGATCTTTCCGAACGCATCGAGGCGGTGCGCCTGAGCGAGATCGTCAGCCAGTTCCAGGATCGCTGCGCCCAGGCGATCTGGACGCATGACGGCATCGTCAACAAGCAGATGGGCGATGGGCTGATGGCGATCTTCAATTTCCCGATCGTCAGGAAAGATCACGCCGCCGCCGCCATCATGGCCGCCCGGGAGATCCAGCGCAATTGCGCCGCGGCGCTGAACGGCCTGGCGCCGGATGCCCTGACCGGCCGGCCGCTCGGTGTCGGCGTCGGCATCCATACCGGCGAGGTCCAGATCGGCGAATTCTCCAGCTTCCGCAGCGATTTCACCGCCATCGGCGGCGTCGTCAACCAGGCCGCGAGGCTGGAATCCCAGGCCGCCGCCGGCGAGATCCTCGTCTCCGCCGAAACGGCGGCCGAGGCCGTCGCACTGGTTGCCGGAGCGGAAGAGCGCACGCTGACGCTCAAGGGCATCGAGCAGCCGGTGCATCCGCGCGTGCTGGTCAAGCACTGACAGCTTGCCCCCTACCGAAGCATCATCCCGCCCTCAAAGTCGCGGCTGAATTTCTCGCGTCGCTTGCGGACGAATCGCCTTGCAATCGACTAATCTTAAAAAGCGCGTTCATTGAACCATTTACGCTGGGGGTATTTCATGGGCAGTTTTTCTCTGTGGCACTGGCTGATCGTCTTGATCGTCATCGCCGTGCCGTTGATTTTCATCTTCAGAAAGCCGCCGACCGGCCCGAACCGCTTCGGCGGCCCGGCCGAGCCGATGGGTTTCGGCCAGGCGATCGGAAGTTATTTCAAGAACTATGTGAATTTCCGCGACAGAGCGAGCCGATCGGAATTCTGGTTTTCTACGCTCTTCGTCGCCATCATCAGCATTGCGTTGTACCTCGTCGATAGCACTGAGATCTTCAAGACGATCTGGTCGCTGGCGACGTTTCTTCCGTCGATCGCCATGGCCGCCCGGCGCTTTCACGACATCAACCGAAGTGGATGGCACCAGCTTCTCGGAATGCTCTTTCCCATTGGATCGATTGCCGTCCTCGTATGGTATTGCAAAGCACCCACAGCGGATCAGTCCAGGGCGTCCGTTTTCTGAGGAATGAGCATGGAGATGGTTCTGGCGGTTTGAGCAGGCGCCGGTGCCGCTGAAGCACCGGGCGGCCGCGCCGCCAGGCCACGCCCTCCATTTGCACGCATGGCGCGATTGAGGCAGGATGCCGGCATCGAACAGCAAGCCGGAGAAACCCTCATGCTGACGGGCTCATGTCATTGCGGCAAGGCGGGCTGGACGCTTACGGGCGATCCCGGCTCGATCACCGCATGCAACTGCACGCTCTGCCGGCGCTACGGCACGCTCTGGGCCTATGACTATGAAGGAGAGCGCATCGCGCTGAGCGGCGAAACCGCCTCCTACACCCGCTCCGGCCGGGACACCTCCTCGCTCGAAATCCTGTTCTGCCCGACCTGCGCCTGCGTGCTCAGCTGGCGCGGCCTGCGCCTGCAGAAGGACGGCCGCCGCCGCATGGCCGTCAACATCCGCCTCGCGCCGCCGGAACTCGTCGCCGACCTGCCGATCGACCATTTCGACGGGCTGGGCAGCTTCGACGACCTGCCCTCCGACGGGCGGTGCGTAAGGGATATGTGGTTCTAACAACCGCCGCTCGCCAAAGCATGGAACGGCGACGCGGCCTCAGCCCGCGCTCCCGCGTCAGGTCTTCATGCCGGTCAGCTCATTAAACGGGTAGTAACGCAGCCGCTTGTCTTTGCAGCGCTGGTCATTCGCCGTCGCACCGAGTATTTTGCTATCCGTGAAGGAGACGCCGAGATAGGCCCAGTCTCCCCAGCTGCGCTTGGGCACTACCCGCACGCAATAAGCATAGATCTTCTTCTCCGGCTCGATCAGCACCACGCTCGAAATGCGGGCCCAGACGACTTCTCCCGCTTCGTGCCGGTAACTTCTCTTGAAGACGATGTTGATGAAGTTCTGCCGGACGTCATTCGAGGGAGGCCGCTGCGAATCCGCTACGGATTGCGACACGGGAGCATTACAGCCGGCCAGCATCAGCATGGCAGCGCAAGCAAGGAGTTTTATTCTCATTCAGATGGATCTCCAAGAATCGCAGCATGATAACACTGCGCATTCCCACAAACACAGCGCGAACAATATTTGCAATACACGAAAATAAGCATTGGCGATGCCGCGCGTGTCGCCGCGTGACACCTCGATACGGACTATGTCCGTCCCTCTATGCCTGAGAGTTTGAAGCGGAACTTGCGGTCCCATTCTCATCATCGGCGATCGGCACGCCGGCCTCCAGCGCCGCGAGGATGAAGGCCTGCCTTACCGTCTCGGCCGGCATCCGCCCGGCAAGCCACGCGCGGCAGAAATCGATCGCCCGCTGCTGATGGACCCCGCCATTCACCGGCCAGTCGGACACCAGTGCATACAGCGCATCCTGCGGTGAGCGGAGAACCAGCCGTTCGCCGGTATCAAGGTTGATGGAGATCGGTTTCTTCCAGAAGGCGGAATGGTCGCTAATGGCAGTCGCACCTGCAGCTGAATGGACTGCAAAGTAACTGCGGAAAGCCGATCACGGTTCCAGCGGGTCCGGTGGCGGCGCCCAAGAGAGCCTCATCCTGAGACCCGGAAGCCGAAGGCCGGAGCCGCGAAGGACGAGGTGGGTGTGCCGGCGTCGCCAACGATATCAGATCTTGACTGGTCGCCTTCTGTCCTTGTCCACAAGCGTCGCTTGCCCTTCGCTTGCGCTCCGTGCACTCGCGGCTTTGCCACTCGCCCCCTCATCTGCCTGCCGGCATCTTCTCCCCGCTGGGGAGAAGCGGAATCGTGGCAACGCCTCGCGTCCTTGAGACCCTTGCGGCGGGAATGGCGACAGCGCGTCTTGGTCTCTCTTCTCCCCGGCGGGGAGACGATGCCCGTTAAGGCAGATGAGGGGGTGAGCGGCAAAGCCGCGAATGCACAGAGCGCAAGCGAAGGGCAACCATAACCGGCTGCCACCTGCGCCTCACACGACCACATCCCTGCCGCACGACAAGCTCAGCCTCTAACGCCATCAACTATTCACCATCCCGAACGATTCATTCGTTTCCCTTTTGTACTCTTTGCCTCTTCACTTTCCCGATGACTCTCTCCATATTCGCGCCATGGCCAGATCTCCGAAAAAATCTCCGACCTCGAATGGTTTCGAGGAAGCCCCGCAATCGTCCTTTGAAGGCGCCCCCCTTTCCGGCTCCGTTGCCGATTGGGTGAAGCAGCTGGAGGCCGATGCGGAGGCAGCGGGCGTCGAGAGCCAGCGCGACATCGCCTCCAAGGCCGGCAAGCACCGCAAGGCGGTGGAAAATGCGGCGCGCAAGCATTCGGAGGCCGTCAGCGTCAACAAGAAGGCCACCGTCGGCAAGACGGCGCGTGGCGTTTCGATCGGCGGCTCCAGCGATCCCAAGACCCGTGCCGCGGCCGGCCTCAACCCGGTCGCCGGCCTCGACATCTCGCTCGAGGATGCCGACAAGCTCGCGCCCGGCGGCGTCACCGCCACAGTCGAGGCGCTGTCGAAGCTGATCGAGAGCGGCAATCCGCTGCACAAGAACGGCAAGATCTGGACGCCGCACCGCCCTGCCCGCCCCGACAAATCCGAGGGCGGCATCACCATCCGCATGGACTCCGAATACAAGCCGGCCGGCGACCAGCCGACGGCGATCCGCGATCTCGTCGAGGGGCTGGAGAATGGCGACCGCAGTCAGGTGCTGCTCGGCGTCACCGGTTCCGGCAAGACCTTCACCATGGCCAAGGTGATCGAGGAAACGCAGCGCCCGGCCGTCATCCTGGCGCCGAACAAGACGCTGGCAGCCCAGCTCTATTCCGAATTCAAGAACTTTTTCCCCGACAATGCGGTGGAATACTTCGTTTCCTACTACGATTATTACCAGCCGGAAGCCTATGTGCCGCGCTCCGACACCTATATCGAGAAGGAAAGCTCGATCAACGAGCAGATCGACCGCATGCGCCACTCGGCGACGCGCTCGCTGCTGGAGCGCGACGACTGCATCATCGTCGCCTCGGTCTCCTGCATCTACGGTATCGGCTCGGTCGAGACCTATACGGCGATGACCTTCCAGATGTCGGTCGGCGACCGGCTGGACCAGCGCCAGCTGCTGGCCGATCTCGTCGCCCAGCAATATAAGCGTCGCGACATGGATTTCACGCGCGGTTCCTTTCGCGTGCGCGGCGATACGATCGAGATCTTCCCCGCCCACTTGGAAGACGCGGCCTGGCGCATCTCCATGTTCGGCGACGAGATCGACGCCATCACCGAGTTCGACCCGCTGACCGGCCAGAAGACCGGCGACCTGAAATCGGTGAAGATCTACGCCAATTCGCACTATGTGACGCCGCGCCCGACGCTGAACGGCGCCATCAAGGCGATCAAGGAGGAGCTGCGGCTGCGCTTGGCCGAGCTCGAGAAGGCCGGCCGCCTGCTGGAGGCCCAGCGCCTGGAGCAGCGCACCCGCTACGACATCGAGATGCTGGAAGCGACCGGCTCCTGCCAGGGCATCGAAAACTATTCGCGCTACCTCACTGGCCGCGACCCAGGCGATCCGCCGCCGACTTTGTTCGAATACATCCCCGACAATGCCATCGTCTTCATCGACGAAAGCCATGTCACCGTGCCGCAGATCGGCGGCATGTATCGCGGCGACTTCCGCCGCAAGGCGACGCTGGCCGAATATGGCTTCCGCCTGCCCTCCTGCATGGACAACCGGCCGCTACGCTTCGAGGAATGGGACGCCATGCGCCCCGACACCATCGCCGTCTCGGCCACCCCGGGCGCTTGGGAGATGGAACAATCCGGCGGCGTCTTCGCCGAGCAGGTGATCCGCCCGACCGGCCTGATCGATCCGCCGGTCGAGGTCCGCTCGGCCCGCACCCAGGTCGACGACGTGCTCGGCGAGATTCGCGAAACCGCGGCCAAGGGTTATCGCACCCTCTGCACCGTGCTGACCAAGCGCATGGCCGAGGACCTGACCGAATATCTGCATGAGCAGGGCGTGCGCGTCCGCTACATGCACTCCGACATCGACACGCTGGAGCGTATCGAGATCATCCGCGACCTGCGCCTCGGCGCCTTCGACGTGCTCGTCGGCATCAACCTCCTGCGCGAGGGCCTCGACATTCCCGAATGCGGCTTCGTCGCCATTCTCGACGCCGACAAGGAAGGCTTCCTGCGCTCCGAGACCTCGCTGATCCAGACGATCGGCCGCGCGGCGCGTAACGTCGACGGCAAGGTCATCCTCTATGCCGACCAGGTGACCGGCTCGATGAAGCGGGCGATGGAAGAAACCGGCCGCCGCCGCGAAAAGCAGATGGCCTATAACCTCGAAAACGGCATCACCCCGGAATCCGTCAAGGCCAAGATCTCCGACATCCTCGACTCCGTCTACGAACGCGACCACGTCCGTGCCGATATCTCGGGCGTCTCGGGCAAAGGCTTCGCCGATGGCGGCAACCTCGTCGGCAACAACCTGCAGACCCATCTCAACGCGCTCGAAAAAAACATGCGCGACGCCGCCGCCGACCTCGACTTCGAAAAAGCCGCCCGCCTGCGCGACGAAATCAAACGCCTCAAGGCCGCCGAACTGGCCGTCATGGACGACCCGATGGCGCGCGAAGAGTCGAAGGCGATGGAAGGCAAAGGCGGCCGCTCCAACGGTAAGAGTAGATCAGCGGGCTCCAGTGGCAGCCCTCATGGTGAGGAGGCCCAGAGGGCCGTCTCGAACCACGAGGGCGGGCGTGGAACCTCCTACTTCGCCAAGCCGACCCTCGACGAAATGGGCCACGACCCCACCACCCCCGCCGGCAAGAGCCTCTTCCGCAAGAACGACCTCGACGAGATGACGGTCGGCCGCACCGAAAAACCGGTGATCGGCCAGGTGCCAGAAAAGCCCGACGCCTCGAAGGGCACGAAGCGCTTCTCGCCGCTGCTGGAAGGCCAGCCGGAGCGCGACGACGGCGTGCGGCCGCTGGTGCGCGGACGTGTGGGCACCGGGAGCTATGAAGAGCCGGGCGAGCAGAAGCGCAAGGGCCGGACGAAGGGTAAGACTGGGCGGCCGGGGCGGTAGAGGTTTCTTGCTTTTCTATTGCGCCGGCGCGATTAGTCTGTCGAATACATCAATGAACCGCTTTAAAGAACGACAGCCATTTTCAGGTTGTAATGCGAAGCTTACCAAAGCGCTAAACTTAGGCTGATCGACAGTTTCCGAATAAAATCGACCTTGCTTGAGAATGTTACGCTCAAAGTATCCCTTTGCATCCCTTATCTGCAAAAGGTTTCCGATCGGCGGAATTGGTTGAACGCAGTCAGCATGATTTGCAAAGGAATCCGCAGCAGCGAGGAACCAAGTTTCATATTCTGGCTGCGGAGCTACAAAGGCATGCTTCACAAAGGCATCCTCGGCTCCCATGTGCTTCTCAATTAATTCTTTCAATTCGACCGGACATTCCTCGTCCGCATCACAAACTACCAAAATCAAAGCCTTGTCGTCGTGATTCTGACGAGATGCCTGTAGGCGTTCGCGGGCTAGTGCCAAAATCCCGGGCCACTCTTCCGCTCGCTTCATCTTCCCTTTCGGAAGTCTGTAGGCTTTCGCTACATCAACTTCATAAATGCCAAACCTCTCATTCAGGAGTTTGCGAATGAGCACAGGAAGAGCGCGCTCATCACCATGTCCCTCAACGATCGGATACACGTATAGCATATCAGCTCCAGAGGCTAAATTGCATTGGTTTCGCCTTCTCAGGCTCCAACTGATTCTTTCTTAAGAGATCTCCAGGAGTGAGCAAGTTCCGCTGAACTACTTCCTTGCTCGCTTTGTCCGCTGGCCGAATAGAGGTATCTCCTTCATCGGATCGAACAATCCTGATATTCTCGATTCCAATTGAAGGATGATCTATTAACTCGGGGCTATGAGTTGTAATTATTACCTGCTTTTTCCTTGCAGCCTCTACGATCGCATCGGTTATAACAGAGCTTGCCGCGGGATGAATTGTTGCTTCAGGCTCCTCAATGCCAAGAAGGATACTTTCAGCACTTGGCGATCGCTGAAACAGCGCGACTAATATACCCAAGGACCGCAAGGTACCGTCTGACATCTGGGACGCAAAAAAGCGCCAAGCATTTTTTTGGCCAGCGACACGCTGAAAGAACTCAATAGTCTCCGACGGACCGAGATTCTTATGCGCGATATTTTCAAGCTGCTCCACGATTTGCTTGAGATATTCCCGAATCCTTTCATATTCGTTCGGATATTGGTTTTCCATGTTTCTCAGAACTGAGGCTATATTCTTTCCGGTGCGAAGGAGGTATTCTCCGCTATCATGAGGCTGAGGAAGCCGAAAATCCTCGGGGTAAATATTATAAAATCGCATAGAAGATAATACATCAAATACTTCCCTAAACGAAAAAATACTCGAAAGAAGCTGCATAGCCAATCTGTCATCGGACATAATATCCGGGGATATCGCCTCGGTGCTCGAAATTTTCTTTCCGTTCTCGTATCTATATTCAGCTATACTTATTCCATCTCCAGAGATACCGAGGTACTCTTTCTGCACCTTATGAGAGCCATCGGCAGCGGCCCCAACCTGGAAGGAATATAGTGCATTCTTCCCCGAGGGCAGAGCGATGCGTAGCTTTATTGCAAAGTTTGTTGGATGCCCCCCCGACCTCTTTCGGACTGCCGAAAGACCGGATCGCTGTCTAATTGCAAAATCCAAGGTGGAGTTCAGTGCGTCCGAAACAAAATTCAAAGAATCGATAAAGTTGCTTTTGCCACTTCCGTTCGGACCGACCAAAACCGTCAAATCAGATAAATCAACCTCGCAAAAGCCGATACTCTTATAATATCTTAGGGTAACCTGTGTTATTAATCTCATAGCTTATACGGCGCCTCTCACTGCATTTATTGGATCCTGCAGCTTTAGACCCATAAGCGCGTAGACAGACGAAAGTTCGTGATGTCACCGCGCTTGAGGATGATGCCCAGCATGATTGCTTTCTTTCGCTTCCGCAAGTAGGTCGCTTTCATTAACCCCTTAAAGAAGCTGAGATTTTGAAGCAGGATCGTTGCGGCTGAAAATACCCTTTTGTTGCGCCCAGGGCACCGCTGTCCACTAACAACCGCGCCCACAATTCCATCCACAAGCAGCGCTTTCAGGTCCAGCGATGCGAGGGACCTAAGGTCGGGCAACGGATCCTATGAGACGATGCGCGATAGCTGGCAAGTTCGGCAGCACTTCCGCCCAGGATTGGCAACCGTCTTACTCTTTTCCGTCTTTCCTCTGTGCTTGTCACAGGAATCCGGTGCGCCCCAAGTCCTTGGGCGCGCGAGACTTCATTGGATCACAATGAGAGTCATTCACGGCGCAGACGCGCCGTGGCTGGATTCCTGTGACAGGCACAGGAATTGTCTCTCAAATCTATGCTTTACTGCAGGAGAAGCTGGGATCGAACCCCGGGATGGCCATCCCGGGGTTCGCGCGACAAAGCGCCCGTACAGGAATAGGTGTCAACGACCGACGTCATGA
>NZ_LOKW01000010.1 GCF_002211305.1 Rhizobium sp. R634
CCAAGCGACTATTCGGTCGTACGTGACGATGACGAAGATCCCAGGCTCATTCACGGTTGTAACCGGAGGGAGGGCGGGCGACTTCGTCACGCCTCTGGCCGGGTGGCCACCCGGCCAGAGGCGCAATCGCTTCCATCGCACAAAATCTCTAACGTGCAGATACAAGGGTGGGTGGGGTCGGCCACCCGCCCCTCGTTGGGGAAGCATGGAAAGCGGCGCCCGCGGGCACCGAAAATCCGGCACCCTCACTTCCGAAGCGCTCCGCGCGGCGGGGCCTCCTGTATGAAGCGAGCCCTGCCAAATCACGCGTTTCGAGGGCCGGCAGGGACGAATCACCTGCCGCACGGGCCGAAGGCGGGAATGTACGAAAGCGTACAACCCGGATTTGTTCGCCTTGAAGTCGATGGTTCCCGAACCGGGGTTGCAGCTTTCTTGCGGCTGAGCGGAGCTCGGCCCGCCGCCTGTGGAATAAGACCCGCAAACCGGCCAGCTGCCGCATTGACACCATCTTCTCGCCTTTTTGCCGTGGAGGTTTGCCCCCCGCCGCATTCGGAGGGCCGGTCCCGGTCGATTCCAGTGGCGATGTAGCGATCCGACGAACAGGGCAACATTGGCGATATGACAATCTACTATGTGAACTCAGCGACTGGCTCCGACCGCAACAGCGGAACGGGCCAGACCTCGGCTTTTGCGACTTTGTCCAAAGTGGAATCTCTGAAACTGAAACCGGGCGACAGTGTGCTGCTCGCCAAGGGAAGTGTTTTCAACGAGCAGTTCGATATCAAATATTCCGGCACCGAAAGCGCGCCGATCAAGATCGGCAGTTACGGCACGGGGGCGGCCCCCGTCATTCATAGCAACGGCGATGGCATTCACAGCCTCTATGCCTCGAACATCGTCATCGAGAATTTGAAGATCTCCAATACCGGAAGTGCGGGCATCTATGGCGGCAGCGTCACCAACTGGACGGTGCGCAATGTCGAGATCGCCAAGACGGGGCAGTCGGAAAGCGCCGGCGCCGTCACCTTCCGCAACAGCAAGAACATCACGGTCGAAAACAGCAAGGTAACCGACGTCAAGGGTGACGGCTTCTGGATCGAAAAGGTCGCCGGCGTCAAGCTCATCAACAACAGCGTCACCAGCGCCAACGGCTCGACGGCCGATGCCGTGCAGGTCAACGACAGCAGCAATATCCTGATCAAGGGCAACCATCTCGACCAGACCGATGCCAGCAGCCCGAAGGGCGTGATCGCGCTGGTGCGGGCGACCAATGCAGTGATCGAGGACAATGTGCTGACCGGCGGCGGCTTCGGCATCAGCGCGCCGGCGGGCAAGACCGTCGCCATCCGCGACAACGACATTTCGGGCTATCACGGCTACGACTGGTCCTTCGCCGTCGGCCTCGGCGATCAGGGCAGCGCGAGCGACTACGACATATCCGGCAACCACATCCATGACGGCGCCTGGGGCGTGGCCGTCAGCGGCCCAGTCGGCGCCAGCTATACCCGCACCAATATCAAGGTGCACGACAACACCTTCGACGACCTCACCCAGGCGGCTCTGAAGGTCGACCGGCCGGCCTCCGGCTCCTTCTACAACAACACGATCGAGAGCGGCACCAAGGCCACCAGCATATCGCCCTCGATCGTCGATGCGCATACCTTCACCGTCACGGGCAACCAGACGGTCGCCAATGTCTCGACGACGCTTGCCGCCACCGAGACCAAGGTTCCTGCCACGACGGAAGCGGCGGTCGCCGACCCGGCCGTCGTCGCCGTCCACGATAATCTGAAGATCTTCACCGATAACGGCGAAGCCCATCGCGGCAATCTTCTGGAAAACGACAGCTCCGACAACGACACGCTGGTGCTGCGCCGCTTCGACGGCGAAAGCGTCGGCAAGCACGGCCTGACGCTGACCGGCGAGTACGGCTCCATCCACGTCGAACGGGACGGCAGCTATGCCTACACGCTCGACGAGACGAAGCTGCCGGCCGCCCATGACGGCCATGTGAGCGAGACTTTCGGCTACGGGATCAATGATGGGAACTCCCAGCATACCGACGGGGATACGCTGACGGTGTTCATTCATATGGATGATTTGTTGCGGTGAGAGTTGGGGTGGGGGTATGACCTCCACCCTCTGCCACTGCGGTTTGTGGGATATGTGCCCTTCGCATGCGCTTCATGTGAAGGGCAATGAAAGATGTGCCGTGTGGCCCCCTCATCTGCCTGCCGGCATCTTCTCCCCGCTGGGGAGAAGCGAGCAAGCCGAGAGCTCCCGTCCACAAACGATGCCTTCGAGAAGGGCAAGACGCAGCTGCGATTCCTCTTCTCCCCAGGGGGAGAAGATGCCGGCAGGCAGATGAGGGGGCCTCACGGCGCACCCTCCATTGCCTGGCTCTGATGACACAAGCCGCAACCTCTCCCCGGCCTCATCCTGAGGCTCTCGAAGGACGAGGGCGGCCATCGGTGATGGCAACTTACCTTACGTAAACCATCAGACCGTACGTTACCGTTCATTCACCCTTCGGTCGTTGTTTCCTCGCTAATTTTCCCTTAAGTTGTATTCTCGTAGATGCAGCCACCGCCAGGCGCTTCTCGGGAGCAAGGCCCCACCCAGGCCCGCCGCCGTAACGGCAATCGAACGCCATCCTGATGGCCTTCAGCCCCCGACCGCATCCGATCCACTCGTTGCAGCCGTCACCCGACGGCTGGGCGATAATGCGAGAATAGGCGAGATGACAATCTATTATGTGAATTCAGCGACGGGCTCCAACACGAACGCCGGCACCAGCGAGGACGCGCCTTTCAAATCCTTCTGGGCGGTGGAAAACCTGAAACCGCAGCCGGGCGACAGCGTGCTGCTCGCCGCCGGCAGCGTCTATAACGATCAGCTCGACCTGAAATATTCCGGCACAGTCGATGCGCCGATCACCATCGGCAGCTACGGCGTCGGCGACGCGCCCGTCATCCAAAGCCCAAATGACGGCATTCACAGCCTCTATGCCTCGAATATCGTCATCGAGAACATCACGATCTCCGACACCGGAGGGGCGGCCATCTACGGCGGTTATGTCTCAAATTGGACCGTTCGCAATGTCGAAGTGGAACACACTGGATTGTCCAAGTCAGGTTCGATCACCTTCCGGACCGGCTCGAACATCACCATCGAAAACAGCACGATCAACGACGTCAACGGCGACGGCGTGTGGATCGAGAAGGTCAACGGCGTCAATTTCATCAACAACACCGTCACCAACGCCCATGGCACGGCGGCCGATGCCGTGCAGATGAACGATAGCAGCAATATCGCCATTTCAGGCAACACGCTGGATCAGACGGGTGCGGTGACGCCGAAGGGCGTGATCGCGCTGGTGCGGCCGGTCAATGCCGTGGTCGAGGACAATACGATCATCGGCGGCGGCTTCGGGATCGGCGCGCAGGCCGGCACCAACGTCGCCATCCACGGCAACGATATTTCGGGCTATGGCGGCTACAGCTGGTCCTATGCCATCGGCCTCGGCGACCAGGGCGACACGCGCGACTACGACATCTCCGGCAACTACATTCACGACGGCGTCTGGGGTGTGGCGGTCAGCGCCGCCGGCACGCCCAGCTATGTCCGCGAGGGCATCGATATCTATGGCAACTTGTTTGACGACCTGACGCAGGCGGCGCTGAAGGTCGACCGGCCTGCCTCCGGCTCGTTCCACGACAATTTCATCGCCAGCGACGTGACGCCCTACAGCATATCGCCAACGATCATCGCCGCCGGCACCTTTCCTGTCTACGACAACACGACGGTCAACGAGAGCGAGACCACGTTTGCGAGCGCCGACAGCCTTGTCGCCACCGAGGCAAGCCTCAGCCTGATGGCCGACAGCGCCTATGCCGGGCAGGACAGCATGACGAAGATGAAGGCGGAGGCGGACCACGGCCATCACGGCGATCCCTTCGGCGAGGACGGCGTTTCCTCCGAAAGCCTGCTGCTTCGCCGCTTCGGCCATGATGGCTTCGACAAAGGCAGTGATGTGGCGGACAAGGGCAATTATTTCGGCCCGCTGGACGTGGCCGATCTCTTCGGCGCCGGCGAAACCGGCAACGCCTTCTGGCATCCCAACATCCCGCCGCCGCCGGAATCTTCGCATTATCAGGATGGGCTGGTGCTGAGCGTCATCCTCCATCCCGAGGATGCGCTGGTCTAGTTTTCGCCGAGCAGGGTCAGCAGGACTTCTGCTTCGATCTCCGTGCAGATGCTCTCATATTCGGCGAGGATCGCGGGATCGGACGCCTTATCCCTGCGCATGCGGTCGAGCACGGCGCAGACTTCGCCATAGGCGCTGCACATCTCGCCGAGATCGGGATCGCTCGCCGCTGCCGCCCGGATCGTTCCCCGCGTCGCGGGCAACCGCATCATCAGCCGGGCCAGCCCCTGTTCGGCGGCGCGTCCGGCGATGCGGGCGACGCCTTCTTTCCTGGCCATGCCACCACCCCTTGCTGCTTCTTTCCGCTGTCGAGAGAAATACGCAGGAATGCTGCATCTGGTTCAGAGAAGAGGAGAAAATTGCCCGCTTAAAATGTTGAGGCCTCTTAAAAACGTCCTTCCAAACCTCTTGGGCGGTTAAAGTCCGTGATATTGGAGGTGTGCCGTGTGGCCCCCTCATCCGGCCCTCCGGGCCACCGACCGGGGTCGAGCCGCAGGTCTCGACCCGTCCTTCGGACCCCAGCTGGGGAGAAGGGGAGTCGAGAGCTCCACGTCCTCAAATGATGTCTTCAAGAAGGGCAAGACGTTGCTGTGATTCCGCTTCTCCCCGGCGGGGAGAAGATGCCGGCAGGCAGATGAGGGGCCACACGGCACAGCTTCCATGGCCTTTCGCCTCACCCCGGGCGGCAAGCGAAAGGCGGATGGAGATCGCCGCTTACGCCGCAAGACCGATGGTAATCGTCGCCGAAAGCACGCCGCCGTCGAGTTTTTCGAAGTCGAAGATGTGGTCGGCGGCGTCGTCGGGGATGAGGTTGTCGGCGTCGTTGCGGGTGTCGCGGGCAGGACGTCCGGCATAGTCGGGGTGCTCGCCGTAGACGATGTCGCTCAGCGCGTCGTCGAAATAGATCTGGCTGACGAGGAGCTCCCTGCCGTCGACGAGGATGCGGCAATGGACGTGCGGTGTGCGGCCGCTGTACCAGCCGGGATAGGCGGTGAGAAAGCTTGCCCGGCCCTGCGCATCGGTCAGCTGGCGGCCGCGGAAGGCGAGGCCGCTGGTCGCCTCGGCATCGCCGAAGGTGCACATTTCGGCGGCCTCGCGGCCGGAATAGATGCCGCGATGATCGGTGTGCCAGATCTCGATATCGGCCTTTTCCACCGGCCGGCAATCGCCGGCATGGACGATGCGGACGGCAAGGCGCAGCGGCAGGCCGGGTCTACCCTCCGAAACATCCTGGCGGGCGGGGACATTGTTGACATGGCAGGGGCCGAGGGTCTGGGCGAGCGTCGCAACGCAGTTCGGCCGGGCGCGGAAGAGCGGCTCGGGCAGCGCCTCCCAGGCGACCGCCTCGGTGCCGCCGCTCAGGAAGTCGCTTGCCTTCCAGTCGAAGGTCCTGGCGGCGATGGCGACGTGGCGCCGCGGCCAGATGGCTGCCGCGATCACTGATGACGCCGCGATGGCCGCGCCGCCGAGCACAAGGGTCCGCCTCTTCATCCGCCTTCCTTTCGTTGGGGCCAGCGTGGAGGAGGATGGCCGGAAAAGCCAGTTAAATCCCGGCAATGGTCGGTGAAGCTCGGTCGGGTTTGGCGCGGCAATGTATTGTCAGTGCCTCCCAAGTATTCTGAGGATCCCTCATGGAATATCGGTTAAGCAGGGTGGAGGCCGCGGGCGTCTCGCGAGGCAGGCTTTTCCCATCTGCGCGCCGGGCCGACAGAGCCTGCCGCGCTAAGATTATCTTCAGATTATCCTCGAAAATACACGAATAAATTGCTTCTCATTCGCGCCATGATTCATCTTTACGTTTCCGCCCGCATTTTATTCTTCGTCACAATTGAGATCATCATGATCTTCGCAACAATGGTGGGAAACCATGAGGGTTATTCTCGTCATCGTCCTCACGGCGCTTGCCGTGCCCTGTGAGGCAGACATGCTCGGCACGGCGTCCCGATACAAAAGCATGCATGAACGCTCCATCTCCTTCCTCAGCGTCAATCCGAGGCGCACTTCCTGGTGCGGGGCGTTCCTGGCCTATGTCGCCAAGCGATCTTCGAGGGAGCCGCCCGACAACCCCAACATGGCGCGCTCCTGGATGAAGTTCGGCAAGCCGGTCTTCGCCCGCTCGGCCAAGCGCGGCGACGTGGTGGTGATCCGCAGCGGAAGGCGTTTCCACGTCAGTCTGTTCGACCATTTCGACCAGCGGCGCCAATACGTCTATCTCTTCGGCGGCAACCAGTCCAACCGGGTCCAGCTG
This sequence comes from Rhizobium sp. R634, assembly GCF_002211305.1. GTDB lineage: Bacteria > Pseudomonadota > Alphaproteobacteria > Rhizobiales > Rhizobiaceae > Rhizobium. The sequence continues at coordinate 6,456 of NZ_LOKW01000010.1, forward strand.
TCGCGCTACCGCGCCAGCTCCGTCGTCGCCGTTCGACGATGAAGCCCGATATCTCCTTCCTTAAAAACCTTCTTGCCACTCCATCCCTTTGATTCCAATAGCTTAGGATTGACAAAGAGGTTTTTAAGAGAGGTCAACATTTTAAAAAATGGGTGCAGCCGGGATCTGCAGGCCTTATCTCGCGCATTTTTAAAATGTTGGGCCTCCTTAAAAACGTCCTTCCAAACCTCCGTGGCGGGGTTGGGGCGTATCTTCCGGCACCGATTTGATGGATCCTGACCTCGGCGTGGCTTCAGGCCTTGCCCAGATGCTTCGGCCAGAATTGCTGATGGACTTCGGCGGCTTCGTCTTCGAGGTTCGTCGGGCCGACCACGGTGACGACGCGTGCGCCGGTTTGCAGCACCGCCCGGCTCGGCACGTTCAAGCCGATCCCGGCAATCTCGCCAAGCCGGGTTTCGGAGCAGGCAAACACCATGCTTCCGATGCCCGACCAGTAGATCGCTCCGGCGCACATCGCGCAGGGTTCCGTGCTGGTGTAGAGCGTGCAGCCGGCGAGAAAGGCAGCGTCGTAATGCTGCGCCGCCAGTTTCACCAGGTTCATCTCGGCGTGGTTCGTCATGTCGCGGCCGCTGAAGACGGTGTTTTCGGCGCGCAGGATCACTTCGCCGTCCCTCACCAGCACCGAGCCGAACGGTTCGCCGCCGCCGTGTTCCATCGCGGATCGCGAAAGCGCAATCGCCTCGCGCAAAAACGGCTCATGGTTTTCCATCAGAGTCCTCCCCGAAAAAGCTAGAGCGGGATGATCTTGTCGTGAATTTGAGGGATTTCCAAGTCGCCGCAAATCGGATTCGAGCCGGCGCCCGAAAGGATAAGGGCAGGCGGGCTCGGCACCCGGCCGTCAATCGACCGCGTCCAGCTCGCAAAGCACGCCGTCGACGGGGATGGAGGCCAGCCTTTCGCGTTTGATATCGAAACGCCAGGCCTTGACGACATTCTCCGACCGATGCGTGCCATCCGGCTGCTCTGCCATTCTGCCGAGTGCGAAGACGGCGTCCCCGGGAAACCGGCTCGATGAGCAATAGACCGGCTGCAGAAGTTCGTGGCGGGGGCTGGGCCTGGTGATCGTCACCTGATCGACATCGGCCCAGACGGGAAGGTTGCCGTTCCTGCCGGTCTGGCGGCGAAGCACCAGCGAGAGCTTTGCGCCGCATTTCAGCTCGGCCGCCCCATAGGCCGGGCCTCCGGCCGCTCCCGGCAAGGCCGTTCCGCTGACTTCCACGCAGCCCTTATGAGAAGGCGGCGCCGATTTTCCCCGCGCCTCGCTGGCATGGCCGGCGGCCGGGATCAGCGTGAGAAGGGCGGCAATCGCGGGGAGATATCGGGACATGGGAAAACCGTGAGGCGAGCAAAGGGAAGCTTGGCAAATTCTCAATCCGGAGGAGTGGACGGTAGCTTTGCTTGGGGACGAGTCAATAGGCGATCCGGTTGGTGGAATGTCGGCAGCAGTGGCCGGTGGCCGACCTCGTCCTTCGAGGCCCCTTGCGGGGCACCTCAGGATGAGGTCGGAGAGAGCGAGCGGCTTGTCTCGCCGGAAACATAGCGGCACGGCACACCGATCCGAGAAGCCACGCGGCGCAAAGATCACCCTCAGCTACGCGGCACAACGGTCAGCCTCAGTCACACGGCACACCGACTAGCCCTCATCCTGAGGTGCGCAGGCCATAGGCCGGAGCCTCGAAGGACGAGGGCGGGTGGCTCCGTATAACGTACCCCGCAATCTTGCCGGCTGCGTTTCCACCATGCTAGCCTCGCGGCAATGGAAGTCACCGTCTACATCCTCCGCTGCAGCGACGGCTCATACTACACCGGTCTGACCAAACAGGAGATCGAGGCGCGCGTCTGGGAGCACAATGCCGGCATCTATGACGGCTATACAGCCAAGCGCCGCCCGGTCGAACTCGTCTTCACGGAAACCTATGACCGCATCCTCGACGTCATTGCCCGCGAGCGGCAGATCAAAGGCTGGTCGCGCCGGAAGAAGGAGGCGCTGATCGCCATGGATTATGAAGCCTTGCCGGAACTGTCGAAACGCGGACCGGTCGAGGCAGAGTGAGCGCAGGTGGCCGACCTCGTCCTTCGAGGCCCCTGCGGGGCACCTCAGGATGAGGTCGGAGAGAGGGTGCGGCCTGTCTCGATGTAATACCGGCCTGACACAAGGGGCAGCCCTTATCCGGAAGGGTGATCCGCAGGATGGCCGACACTCCTGTAAGCGGCAATAATACTGTCCGCCGCCAGGCGGGCCTCGTCCGCGGTTGTCTGGAAGTTGGTGACGGAGAGGCGCAGGACGTCGCGGCCGCGCCATTTGGCGCCGCCGGCGAAGAGGGTGGCTTCGGCGCGGATCTTTTCGATGGTCTTGCGGGTGATGGCGTCGCTTTCTTCGTCCGGCCGGTCGGCGGCGAAGCGGAGGATGAGCTGGTTCAGCGTCACCTCGTTGAGGATGGCGATGCCGGGTTCGCGCGCCAGATGCTCGGCGAGCAGGCGGGCCGAGGCGCAACACTGGTCGATGAGGGCGGCGATGCCGTCGCGGCCGAGATGTTTCAGCATCGCCCAGGTGGCAAAGCCGCGGGCGCGCCTGGAAAGCTCCGGCACGTAATGGGAGGGATCGCGCTCGCCTTCGGTGGCGAGCGGCAGGTAGCTTGCGGCGATCGTCATGGCGCGGCGGTGGGCAAGCTCGTCGCGGACGATCGCATAGCCGCAGTCATAGGGCGTCTGCAGCCATTTGTGGCCGTCCGTCGCCCAGCTGTCGGCCGCCTCGACGCCGCGGCTGAGATGCCTGAACTTCTCCGAAGCCTGCGCCCAGAGGCCGAAGGCGCCGTCGATATGCACCCAGGCGCCCTTTTGCTTCAGCGCCGGGATGAGGCTGACAAAATCGTCGAAGCCGCCGGTATTGATCTGGCCGGCCTGGAGAACGGCGATGCAGGGGCCGGTGAACGATGCAAGCGCGCCGGGGAGCGCGGCCGGATCGATCCGGCCCATCGCGTCGGTCGGCAGGCGCAGCACGCGGTCATGGCCGAGGCCGAGGAATTGCAGCGCGGAGAAGACGGTCGTATGGGCGTCGTCGCCGATCACGACCGTGATCTCGGGCGCGCCGAACAGGCCCTTGGCATCGCCATCCCAGCCGGCCCGGCGCAGCACCTCGCCGCGGGCGGCGGCAAGACAGGTGAAATTGGCGACCGTGGCACCGGTGACGAAGCCGACCGAGCTTTCGCCCGGCAGCTTCAGGAGATCGAGAAGCCATCTGGCCGAAATGGTTTCGACGGCGGCCGCGGCCGGCGCGGCGGTGTGGTTTCCGGCATTCTGGCCCCAGGCGCTGGTCAGGAAATCGGCCGCGACGCCGACCGGATGCGAGCCGCCGATGACCCAGCCGAAGAAGCGCGGGCCGGTGGTGAAATGCAGCCCGGGCTCGGCGCTTTCGGCGAGCTCCCGGATCACATCGCCCATATCGGCGCCTGCCGCCGGCAGCGGCTCGTCGAAGGTGGCGAGCGACGCGGCGTAATCATGGCGCGGCACATGGCGGGCGGGAGCGGATTGGCGAAAGGCGGCCGCAAGCCGGGCGGCTTCCTGAAACAGAGATGCGATTGCCGACATATGATCCCCCATGCCGGCTGCCCGCCGGTGCTGACGGACCCTCCTCGAAGCTTCATTGCCGGCAGCAGGCAATCTAGCCGATCTTGCCGGCGCTGTCTCGGCAGCGAAAGGGTTATGGGGAGCGGCGGACGTCCGACGCACGCTTACGGCAAAGGCGGCTGCGCTTCCTCGAGAACGGCGAGCAGCCAGGCGACACCGGTATCCATCAGCGCGACCTTGGGGAGGACGGCATTGATGCGAAACCGCGTCAGTTCCAGCGGCACATCGACGCTTTCAAGGCCGAAGCGCGCCGCATGCATGACGGCAAAGCGTCTCGGCAGGGCGCAGACGAGATCGGTTTCGGCAAGGATGGCGAGGGCGAACATGAAGTTCGGCACGGTGAGCGCCACCCGGCGGCTGCGGCCCTGGCGGGCCAGCGCCTCGTCGACGAAGCCATGCGGATCGCCGCCGAGCGAAACGACCAGATGCTGCTGCTCGCAATAGCGCTCAAGCGTCGGCTCGCCGGCGAAGGCATGGCCGGCGCGCATCGCGACGACGAAATCCTCGTCATAGAGGCCGCTGACATGGAAGCGCTCCGGAATGTGCCCGGTGGGAAGGACGGCGATATCGGTCAGCCGGTCTTCGAGATCGGTGAAGGCGCCGCGCCATGCGCGTTCGGGCGCGCTTTCGCCCTGCGCCGGCAGCAATTGGCGGATGGCGATATCGATGCCGGGCGCTCTGCGGCGAAGCTCGGCGAGAAGCGGGGCCAGCAGCACGGCCGAAATGCCGTCCGGGGCGGCGATGGTGAAACGGCGCCCGGAGGTGGCGGGATCGAAGGGCTCGGCCGACGACAGCACGCTGCGCAGGCGCGCCAGCACATCGGCGATCGGGGCGGCGAGCTCCAGCGCGCGCGCCGTCGGCACCACGCCCTTCGGCGTGCGCAGGAACAACGGGTCGTTCATGAGCCGCCGCAGCCGGCCGAGGCCGTGGCTGACGGCCGACGAGGTGAGGTTCAGCCGCGCGGCCGCGCGGCCGACATGACGCTCCTCCAGCACCGCCTCGAAGAGGACGAGGAGGTTGAGATCGGTGCGGGAAAGATCAATCTGGTTCAGCATATCGCTGAAATCATATCATTGGATTCAGCACTCATGAAGTGGGAGTGTCCGGCGGCGGCGCAATAGGCGTTCGTATTGCTGAAGGAGCAGGCTCATGTCATCCGCATCCCATCTCAAACTTGCCGAAGCGGGCGCGCCCGACGCCCGATGCGCCGAACTCTTCTGCCGCACCGCGGAAGCGAATGCGGCGCTGATGCGCGGCGATGTCGACACCTACCGCGCTCTCAACCCGCTTGCGGCCGATTTCATCCTCATGTCTCCCTTCGGCGGCCGGCCGACGCGCGGGGCGGAGCTGACGGAGGAGCGCTGGAAGTCGGTCGGCCGGTTCTTTGCCAATGGCGACTTCGAGCAGGAACTCGTGCAGGCTTATGGCTCGGCCGAGATGGTGGTCCTCGCCGTCATCGAGCGCGCCCGCGTCGAGGTCGGCGGCCTGCCGATGCAGGACTGGGCGCTGCGCGTCACCCTGGTTTATCGCCGCGAGGGCGGAGAATGGCGGCTCGCCCACCGCCACGCCGATCCGCTTGCCAACGGCATCAGCCTGGAACAGGCGGCGGCGCTGGGGCAGGTGCCGGCTTCATAAGTAGGACGTTCACACGTCTCAATGCCTTTTTTCATTTCCTGTCGGCGAGCAGGCGGGCGATTTCTGCCTTCACTTTCGCGTCGGGCTCGATTTCTCGCGCCGCCGAGAGGCGCGCTTCGGCATCGGCCGGCCAGTTTTCGCGGCCCCAGGCGTCAAGCGCCTTCAGCGCCATGTGGCGGTTGCGGATCACCGGGCTCTGGAGGCTGGCCTCGATGAAGTCCCAGCCCTTGCCGGGGAATCTGCGCAGATCCTGGACGATGAAATCGAACGCGGCATGGGTTTGGTATTTCTCGCCGTAGCCGATGCCTTCCAGTTGCGGCCCCGTCGCCACGTCGCGAAAGTCGAATGTCGAGCGGGCAAGATCCAGCACTCGAACGATCCGCTCCGGATTGTCCGTCTGCATGAGAAAATACCAGGAATTGTGGCCTGCCAACTGCCGCGTGAGGTAGATCTGCCAAATATCCATCTCGAGAAACCTGGCAATCGTTATGGCGTCATAGAAGCGAAGATGATCGCCCGTTGCCAGCCAGGGTTCGGCCAGTTCCGCCAGCGGCTGCCGTTTCAGGATGGCCGCTACCTGCTGCCTGATGGTCTGGCGTTCCTGCGGCGACCAGCCCGGCTGCCGTTCCCAGGCGGGATCCTCGTCGGCGAGAAACTCGCCAATGCGCACGAGCGCGCCGCATTGCGCGAGGCTCAGCCCGTCGCGATCCAGATGGCCGACGAACAGGCGAACGGCCTCGGCGCCATCGCTATAATCGAACATATCCTGCGCCGGGCCACCCGAAAAAAGCGCGCCTATAATGTCGGAAGCGCCCAACAGCAGCTCTTCGTCAACGGTTCGGGCGCGCAGGGCCTCGATGAGATTGCCCGCCGTGGCGCAGGTATAGGCGAGATACTCATACATGATCGAATTGGCGCAGCCGTGCCGCAGCATCCAGGATTTAATCTCGGCATTTTTCGTATTCGAGAGCCGCGAGACAGCATCGATCTTGCCCCAGCCGTCGAGGCGTTTTGCGAGGTCCCAGATTTCCATCTCCGGGTCGTCGAGCGTGTTGATCAGCGCGACATTGGCAAACATAGCGAACTCATCGTGCCGGCCGAGCGTCCGGAACAGGTCGATATTGTCAGGGTTGCGCTTGGCTCCGAGCAACGCGATCGCCGCCTTCACCACCTCGCGGTCCGGCGCGTTCGACGCCAGCCAGCGCATGAGGTCCTGAAGCTTGCCGCTGTCGAGTTCCCATGCCGAAAAGCCGACCAGGCTGTCGATATATTCGATTGCCGCGTCCCGGTTCATGGCGTCGTAAAGCCGCTTCAGGCTTTCGGCCGACGGTCTGGCAAGCGCAGCCTTGAGGGCGGGATAGACGGCCCAGGCCTTCGCCCGCGCCGGCTCGTTTTCAGGCGCTACAATGTGGTCCACGGCGCCGCCGACCCATGAAACCTCGGTTTTGGAAAAATAGATTTCCTGGTCGGGCAGGTTGGCATCGCTGCCGTTCTCCCTGACGAAGCGGTAGAGGGACGGCCGACCGGCATCCCATGGCGTCGGGAATGTGTCGGGATTCCAGGCAAGCTTTTTGTTTCGAAGAAGCGAGAGGATTTTCATCGATGATCTATTGCAGTCTCGGCTGCGGCAGGTGAACAACCTATTGGATAAGGCGGTTGCGCGGCGCGAACAAGTCCATCAAAGGATGAAATTACTCCGGGCTTTCCTCGCGGGCCGTCTCCCCACCCCCTACAGCATATCCCCAAGGCTCCAATGGTTGCTCCAGCGGGCGTCGATTTCGTCGTCGACGTTCTGGAAGCGAATGTCGGTGGAGAGGCGCAGGCGCCCGGCGCGGTCCTGGTTGGTCGTGGCGGCGTGGATCATGTAGGGGGAGTGCAGCACGACGTCGCCGGCCTCGTAATCGGCGGCGAGCCAGCGGGCGTCGAAACGTTCGGCCATATCGGGCAGATCCTTGGAGACCCAGCCGCCTTCGGCCATGTGGCTGTTATAGGCGCTGATCCGCTCTTCCGGCGTAAGATCGCCGCTGCGGAGGCGGAATTCGGCCTCCATGCCGCGCCCGATGGCGTGCGAGCCTTCGAGATAGACGAGGCCGCCCATCTCGGCGGGCGTGTCGCCGATCGGGATCCAGGCGGTGACGAGCCGGCTGGTGCCGCCGCGGAGGTAGACGAGATCGTAATGGGCGGGCGTCGCCGCCGGCGTGCCGGGCTTGACGTAGCGCATCAGCTTGCGCTTGTGTAGGTAGGAAATGCCTTCGAGAAAGGCGTCCATGAAGCGCACGAGCGGCGGCTGGGCGCAGAAGCCTTCATAGGCGGCCGAGCGGACGAGCGACATCAGGCGGCGGTCGGCAAGGCTCCAATCGACGCCTTCGCCGGCGGCGAGGCCGAGCGCGAAATCATGGCCCGGCGCCAAGAGGCCGGTTTCGGCGAGGCGGGTAAAGACCCAGCGGCGGAAATCGATCACCTCGGCGCGCGGCAGCAGGCCTTTCAGCCAGACATAGCCATGTTCCTCGTAACGGCGCCGGATGGCCGCGACGCCGATGGTGGGATCGGTCGGCTGAAGCAGGCCGAGCCTTTGCGCGGGGATCGTCCTGCCATGGGCGGCAAGGGGTGTCTCAAGCGTTCTCAACCCGGCAATTGACATTTCATGCATCCATGGCTTGAGTTCATCTACCTCCAGATTGCTGCGGACCTGCGTCAATCGCCATGGAGGAAAGCTGCAGCTGGACTTTTCGCTCATGAGAGAAGCCGAAGCCATCTATCGTTCGCCGCTTGCCGCGGCCGGCGGGCTTGCTGTCACCGGCAGCGGCCGGCAGCATGCGCGCCACGCGGTGAAGGACAGGAAGCTGCCGAGCTTCGCGGCTGTGCTGGTGGAGCGCGGGCAGGGTTTTCTCGAAACCGCCGCCGGCGGCCGCCAGGCCGTGGAAGGGCCGGCGCTCTTCTGGCTGTTTCCGAACCGCATCCATTCCTATGGGCCCGATGAAAACGGCTGGGACGAGCGCTGGGCGCTGTTCGAAGGCTCGTTCGCGCGCGATTTCGTGCGCATGCGGCTGATAGGAGAGCGGCATCCGCTGGTGGCGCTGCGCCGCCCCGAAGAGATGGCGCGGCTCTTCGGCTGGCTGCATGCCGATCTCGCCGACGACAGCCATCTCGGCCAGGCTTCGGCAGCCTTGGCGCTGCATCGCATCGTCATCGCCGCTGTGCAGCAGGCGGGCACTGCTGCCGACCGCGGCAGCGAGGCGGCGGCGGGCGATCTCGTCGAGGTGCTGCGGGGCAGGGCGCTGCGGCCGCTCGATCTTGCGGCTTTTGCCGCCGAGCACGGCATCTCGTCCGCTACGCTGCGACGACGATTCATCACTGAGACCGGCCTGCCGCCCAAGGCCTTCCAGCTTCGCGTCCGCATGGACCAGGCCAAGCAGCTGCTCGTCACCACCGACGAGACGATCGAAGCCGTCGCAGCCGCGGTCGGCATCGAAGACCCGTTCTATTTCTCGCGGGTCTTTCACACGCGGGAAGGCTGCAGCCCGCGCGAATTCCGGGCGCAATACAGGCGAGGCTAAAGGGTTTCGGCCGGCGTTCGCCTTTGCCGGGATGACGAGGAATAAATCGAGCATCGCGCGAGATGCTTGCAAGTCTCTTTAATAACGAGCTTATTTTCTGCTGTGCAATTCTGAAATTTCTTTGGGACGATTAAAATCTATTGCCTTCTCTCGAAGTATCATTCAAAGATGAGGAAATATCATTTACGCCGCTGTCAAGGCCGCTCTGCCAATCAGCGAGGGATATGCACTGAAATATTTCGTTGTCTATGCGTTGGTGTGTATGGTCGTCGGGCTAGTTCTTCTCGTCGTCATCCGTCAGATCGCGCCGTTCAACATGGAGAGGCCGGACGACCAGACGGCCGCTCGGCCGAGCGAGCAGGCGGATGACATCATCGTGCGATCGACCCCCGAGCCGACCGCCGACCAACCCGCCCGCCCGCCCGCGCAATGGGAACTCAGACCGACGAGCCCGGCGGACGCCGACCCGTCAGGCGTCCGCAAAGGCGGCCGGGTGGGGACGCCGTCGCAGTGAATGGCTTTATTGGCTCTTGCGCCTGAGGATTTGGGCGCGTTCGGTTGTCTATGAAACAAAACCTTTGATAGGGCGTGCCGCGGGCACCCCCTCTGGCCTGCCGGCCATCTCCCCCACAGGTGGGGAGATCGGCAAGTGGCGCAAACTTCGTGCCCAATTACCGTTTCGCCGGGCTATGAGGCCTGTTGTTTGGGGAAACCATCGCGCCCAGCCAATCTCCCCACCTGTGGGGGAGATGCCCGGCAGGGCAGAGGGGGTGTGCCCTCTTCACATAAGCTGGCTTGGTGGAAGGCACGCGCCGAACGCTACTTCTCTTTTACTGGGTAGGGCACCCGCCTCGTCCTTCGAGGCCCCTTGCGGGGCACCTCAGGATGAGGCTCTCTTGAGCGTTGGCGCAAAGGCCTCCGACGCCAACTATCAGGGTGCGGCATCCTCCAACGCTCCTCATGCTGAGGTGCGCAGCCCAAAGGGCGGAGCCTCGAAGCACGCGCCGCAGCGTTGCTTCTGCATCCGCCGCTCGCCCACGCGACCGCCCCAAGCAATAGAAGCACACATCTTCCGGGTTGCATCGGCCGGAGCCGCCTGCAATGACAGTGTTTCATATCCCGGGAGGCGATGATGGATGCAGGCGGCGTGACGATCAGGCTGGTGGGGCCGGACGATGTGGAGGCTTTCCGGCAGATCCGGCTGGAAGCGCTGCGCACCAATCCGTCCGCCTTCGCCAGCCGCTACGAAGACTGGGAGGTGCTGTCGCTCGAGGAGTGGCGCAACCGGCTGAGCGAGCCGGTTTTCATCGCCTTTCAGGACGGCCAGCCCGTCGGTATCATGGGCCTGTTCCGGCAGCGGTCGAGCAAGATGGCGCACCGCGCCACGATCGTCATGGTCTATGTCCGCGCCGGCCTGCGCGGCACGGGGCTTGCCGTCAGGCTTCTCGAGGCGATTTCCGATCACGCGCGGTCGATCGGCCTCCGGCAATTGGAGCTGTTCGTCAACGCCGAAAACCCGGCGGCGATGCGCTTCTACCAGCGGCAGGGCTTTGCCGAAATCGGCCGCATTCCCGGCGCCGTGCTGGAGGATGGCAGGGAGATCGACGATGTGATGATGGCGTGGCGGCTGGTGGGGTAGGGCGGGATTCAGAATTGGACGCGCTCGCCTTGCTCTCAAGGTCTCTCCGAGTATCCACCTCTCCTCATGCCGAGGTGCGCAGGCCGAGAGGCACCGACTTCTCCCCCCTCATTCCTGTGCCCGTCACAGGAATCCAGCCACGGCGCGTCCGCGCCGTGAATGACTCTATGGAAAGGAAACGAGTTTCTCGCGCCCAAGGACTTGGGCGCACTGGATTCCTGTGACGAGCACAGGAATGAGGGAGGAGAGGTAGTGCTTCGCCATCGAGCATCTGGCGTGAAGCGCGCCGTTTTCCAACGCTCCTCATGCTGAGGTGCGCAGGCCATAGGCCGGAGCCTGGAAGCACGCGCCGCATGCTGCTTCCTGCACCCGCTTCGTCCTTCGAGACCCCTGGGGCGCCTCAGTGTGAGGCTCTCTTGAGCGTGAGCGAAAAGGTCCCGATGCCCGCTGCCGGCGATACCCGATCGGTCACGGGAGGCTGCTTAGAATTTGATTCAGGCGGACACTTCAAGCTGCTGTATTCACTCGGCTTGTCCGCCTGTATCCGCAGCCAGGCCCAGCACGTCCGCCATGGTGTATTCGCCGGCGCGGCGGCCGGCGATCCAGCGGGTGGCGGCGAGTGCGCCGCGGGCGAACATGGCGCGGTCGAGGGCCGAATGCGAGAGGGTGATCACTTCCTCGGCGGCGGCGAAGAGCACGCTGTGCTCTCCGGTGATGCCGCCGGCGCGCAGGACGGCGAAGCCGATTTCACCGGATGGGCGTTCGCCGGTCAAGCCGTCGCGCCCGCGCCGCTCGACAGAGGCGAGCGAGACGCCGCGGCCGGCCGCCGCCGCTTCGCCGAGCATCAGCGCGGTGCCGGAAGGCGCGTCGATCTTCCTGGCGTGATGGGCTTCGAGGATTTCGATATCCCATGCATGGGCGGGAAGGGCGCGCGCGGCCTGGGAGACGAGGCCGAGCAGCATGTTGAGGCCGATCGAGAAATTGCCGGAGCGCAGGATGGGAATGCTGCGGGCGGCCTCCGCGATCCGCTCCAGCTCATCCGGCTCGAAACCGGTTGCCCCGATCACCAGCGCCGGCCCGCCCGATGCCGCGCACAATCCGGCAAGCTCGGCGGCGGCGCTGCCCGTGGTGAAGTCGAGGATGACATCGGCCGCCGCAATCGCGGCCGCACGATCGATCAACCCTTCGCCTGACGCGCCGGAACGCCCGATGCCGCCGATGAAGGCAAAAGCCGGATCGGCCTGGAGCAGCGGCAGGATGGCCCGGCCCATGCGGCCGTTTATGCCGGCGACGGCTATTTTGATGGGTGAGGTCACGTTGTTTCCTTGGCGGTGGCGCTTGGGCTTGGCGATTAGCGCAGTTCGGGATTGGTGCAAAGCCGGGATGCTTGAAATGCCTTGAAAGCTTGTGAAGCATCCCCCTTGTATTCGTCATGGTAAGAGCACCCGCCAAGTCCTCGAAGCTCTTGTGAGTCACTCACCTCTCCACCCTCATTCCTGTGCCTGTCACAGGAATGACAGAGGAGAGGTGGTGCTCCGTCATCGAGTATCTGGCGTGAAGCGCGGCATCCTCCAACGCTCCTCATGCTGAGGTGCGCAGGCCAAAGGCCGGAGCCTCGAAGCACGCGCTGCAACGCTGCTTCTTGCATTCATCCGACATCACCGCGCCCGCCCCGTCCTTCGAGGCCCCTGTGGGGCGCCTCAGGATGAGGCTCTCTTGAGCGTCGGGCATCGCCGTGGCGTCCCTCTCAGGCGGACGATTGCGGCGGCAGCTTGGGTTTTGCGACAAGCGCAGTTCGGGATTGGTGCAAAATTGGATTTCCGTGTGCGATGAGAACGCCGCTCATCGAAATATTGCGGATCTCTCTTGCCGGACTGCTGGACTACGCCAGCGTAGGAAAGCCAAAATGAGTGCGTAAACAAAGAGCACGATTGGCGTTTCCCCCAGGACGGGAAGCAGGATGAACCCTTCGCCAGGTCCAGCTTCTTCGTCCGGCGCCATCGCCGGCATTGCCAACGCGGAAAGCGTGAATGCCGACAACAGCACCCAGAGAAACGCAACCGCATGCAGCAGCCATCTGCGCCGCCTCATCCTTCGCGCGACGACAATGGCCAGGATGGGGATCAGGATGTTCAGCGCGAAAACAAGCGCAAGCGCGATGCCTGGCGGCAGGATCGTCGGGTAATGCGGATCATATTCCAGCATGGTTTAGTTTCGGCCTATGCTTACCAATTGCCCGGATCGGCGGTGTGGTCGATGCTGGCGAATTCATCCGCCTTGTCGCGGTCGAGCTTCAGTTCCGCCGTCACCTTGGCCTCGTCGGTGACGGTGTAGCGGTCGGGCACCGGTCCCTTCGCCAGCTCCTGATACATCAGCAGGGCGGCCTCCTCGGCGGTGTCGGCTTCGATCTCGCGGGCGATGGATACGGTGAACTTGTGCATGGTTCCGGCCTTCTCGATGATCTCCTGGCCGGGACAGTCTGCCACGAGTTTCGGAGCCAGTAAAAGCGCTCCGCTTGAGAATTTGATTCAGGCGACGGCGGCAGGTGGTTGTTTTGATGGGTTTCGCGGTTTTTATTTGGCGCGGGCGCGGGCCTGGCTTTCCTTCTTGATCGGCCGGCCGATCGGGCAGACCTCCTGCACGAAACCGTTGAGCACGTTGACGAGATTGTTTTCGATCAGGGAATAGTGGACGAACTGGCCCTGTTTCTCGCGCTTGATCAGCCCCGCGGCTTCAAGCACCGACAGATGCTGCGAAACAGCGGGCTTCGACATGCTGAAGCGGTCGGCGATTTCACCGGCGGTCAGGCCCGATGCCGAGAGATAAGCGAGGATCTTGCGCCTCGGCGCGCTGGAAAGTGCGTGGAATACCCGCTGGGCGCCGGCAGAGCCGCCTTCCGCAGCGTCGTCGAAAGTCTCGTCTTCCAAATCCGTCTCCTCGCCAGCGGCATCGTCGCATCGATCCCTGGAATAATTAAGCAATTAGCTTATTGCTTAATTATATCGGTTCGTGCAAAGTAATTAGGTAATTCCTTAATTAATGAATTAACGGGCGGCGTTCAAGCAAAGAATGCGCCCGATGGGAAGGAGTTTGCCGTGAGCAGCATTTCAACAGGACGCATGATCGACGACAGCAGCGATCCGGTGAAGGGCAGGGTGGCCTGGGCGCCTGCGAAGTCGATCTGGATCACCGCCATGACGCTGATTGCCGTCATCGGCGGGCCCTTGACCTTCAGCTGGAGCGCCCTTGCCGTCTTCATCCTCTCGACCGGCATCACCATCTGCCTCGGCCATTCGGTCGGCATGCACCGGTTGCTGATCCACCGCTCGTTCAACACGCCTCTCTGGATCGAGCACATCCTCGTCTATCTCGGCACGCTGGTCGGCATGGCCGGCCCCTTCGGCATGATCTACGCGCATGACATTCGCGACTGGGCGCAACGGCAGCGGGACTGCCATGATCTCTACGCCCATCGGCGGTCTTTCCTCGTCGACGCCTACTGGCAGAAGCATTGCGTCGTGGTGCTCGATCATCCGCCGCGTTTCGTCATCGAGGAGCGTGTGCGGAATGATCGCTTCTATCGCTTTCTCGAGGCGACATGGATGGCGCAGCAGCTTCCTCTCGCGCTCGCGCTCGTGCTCCTGGCGCTTGGCGGGCTGCCGTGGCTGGTCTGGGGGATCGCCGTGCGGATATCGGTGTCGCTGACCGGGCACTGGCTGGTCGGCCATTTCGCCCATCGCGGCGGCCATCAGGGCTGGAGCGTCGATCATGTCGCGGTGCAGGGCTATAATCTGCCGCGCTTCGGGCTCGTAACCTTCGGCGAGAGCTTCCACGGCAATCATCACGCCTTTCCGGAATCGGCGCGGCTCGGCATCGAACCGGGCCAGCTTGACCTCGGCTGGCATTTCATCCGGCTGCTGGCAGGGCTCCGCCTGGCCTCGGCGATCAAGCTGCCGCACATGATCGCGCCGAGGGAGGGGCTTAGGCGTGTCGAAATGTCGGGAGAGGCTAGTGAAGGGCATCTTGTGGGGCAGCGTTGAGGCCATTTCAAGAATTGACGAATCGAGGGCGCGGCGGCATGTTTTTGTCCGGCGTGACCTTCCGCCGAACCTCCTTCGATCCTCCCCGGCAGGGTCTTCATCAGGAGGCAAAGGGACTTTTCGTCTCGGGTCGCCAACCTTGGACCTGACGTCTGGGATGGGCTTGCCGGGGAATGCCGTCCGAGACTGGGAAGGCCAAAATATGACCGAAAACGCAAACTTCAAACGGCGTGTGCGCGCTCGCGCCGCCAAGACCGGTGAATCCTACACGACCGCTCTCATGCATATGCGCCGCGGCCCTCGGAAGGATGAGAGCCAGCAGGCCGGACGGTTGCGCCTGGCCGTGGCGCAGACCATACACGCGGACGATCCGCGCGATATCGCCAGGCTTCGCCAAAGCGGGCAGGAGATGCGGAGGCTGATGCGCCAGGCGCGGGAGGCGGATGCGCGACTCGTGCATTTCCCTGAAGGCACCATCTGCGCGCCGAACAAACGCATCATGTCGGAGGTCGGGCCAAAGGAAATCGGCGCGTCCGACTGGCGGCGGTTCGAATGGGGCGTGCTGCGCGAGGAGCTGGATGCCACGCGGAAGCTTGCGCGCGAACTAGGGCTCTGGGCGGTGATCGGCTCGGCGCATCAGCTGACAGCGCCGCACCGACCGCACAGCAGCCTCTATGTCGTCTCCGACCGCGGCGAACTGGTGACGCGCTATGATGAGTGGCTGCTGTCCAACACCAAGATCTCCTTCATGTACACGCCGGGCTCGATCCCCGTCACCTTCGAGGTGGACGGCATCCGCTTTGGCTGCTCGCTCGGCATGGAGTGCCATTATCCCGAGATTTTCGCGGAATATGAGCGGCTGGACGTGCATTGCGTACTGTTTTCGACCACTGGCGGCGTTCCGGCCAACGAAGCGGCCTTCGCCGCCGAGGCGCAGGGGCATGCATCGACCAACAGATACTGGCTGAGTTTTTCTCTTTCGACGCATCCCGGACTGGCTGATCCGGCCGTATCAGGAATCGTCGCTCCCGGCGGCCGGTGGGCTGCGCAATGCCCGGCGGACGGGACGCCCGCGATTGCCCTTGCCGATATCGACGACAATCCCGGCGATCTCTCCCGGCCGTGGCGGCGCAAGGCCCGCGCCGGGCTCTACGAGCCGCATCGGGTGGAGGGTGACCCGCGCAGCGACGGGCGGGATATGTTCTAGCTGCACGTGCGACGCTGCCGGCGCGATCCTGCGCCGGCGGCGGATGGTTGCAAGGAGCGGCGTGGGCGCGTGTCCTTCGAGGCTTCGGCCTTCGGCCTGCGCGCCTCAGGATGAGGGAGGTCGGCGGGTGCCGCGCGCGCCCTATGGGAGGTCGGAGGGTGCCGCGCCCGCGAGGGCGTGGGTACCGAACCAACGAGAGGGGTGCCGGAGAATAAGCACGGCATTTAGGAGAGCCTCACCCTGAGGTGCCCCGTGAGGGGCCTCGAAGGGCGGGGCGGGTGCGCTGGGGTTGATGGCTGCAAGGAGCGGCGTGGGCGCGTGTCCTTCGAGGCTTCGGCCTTCGGCCTACGCGCCTCAGGATGAGGGAGGTCGGTGGGTGCCGCGCGCCCCTAAGGGAGGTCGGAGGGTGCCGCGCCCATGAGGAGCGTTGGAGGGTGCCGCGCCTATAAGCGCCGCGGTGCGGCAGCCAGCGAGAAAGGCTGGAGGATGCCGCGCCGGCGCAAGGGTATTGGAGGATCGGGTGGGGTGCGGTAGCGGTGTTGGCGGGCCGGCTCATCGGGCTCAGCGGAGAATATGGACATGCGCCTCAATCAAGTGACCGTCACGATGCCTGATCTCGATGCGGGGTGGGATTTCTATCGTGCGCTTGGGCTTCGCGCCATCGTCGAGGCGCGTCCGCGTTATGCGCGCTTCGTCTGCCCGGATGGGGACAGCACTTTTTCGCTGCATCAGGGAGAGAAAGGCGGCGGCGGGACGACGGTTTATTTCGAGTGTGAGGATCTGGACGCGAGGGTCGCCAGGCTCGGTGCAGCCGGTCTCACGTTTTCGGGCGGGCCGGAGGACAAGAGCTGGCTGTGGCGTGAGGCGGAGCTGTTCGATCCCGGCGGCAACCGCATCGTGCTCTATTTCGGCGGATCCAACCGCATCGATCCGCCGTGGCGGGTGGATCGGCATAGTGAGGGTTCATCCGGCATCGACTGATTGCGCGCGGAAACCGCTCAAGCGGCAATATCCCGACAAACAGGTCGCAAATCGTACAACGAAGCCTTGGCAAGATTTCGAATCGTGCATTAGGTTGCGGCCCGAAAACTTGAACGGGTCGAGCAAAGAGATGCGCCTTACAGACTGCTATAACTTCCACGACTTCCGGCGCATGGCCAAGCAGCGTCTTCCCGGGCCGATCTTCGACTATATCGACGGCGCCGCCGATGACGAGGTGACCTATCGGCGCAATACGGCGGCTTTCGAGAATTGCGATCTGGTGCCGGATGTTCTCAGAGGCGTGGCCGATGTCGATATGTCGGTGACCGTCATGGGGCAGAAGCTGTCCATGCCGGTCTATTGCTCGCCGACGGCGCTGCAGCGGCTCTTCCACCATCAGGGGGAGCGGGCGGTGGCGGCCGCGGCGGGAAAGCACGGCACGATGTTCGGCGTCTCCTCGCTCGGCACGATCAGCCTGGAGGAGGCGCGTGAGATCAGCGACGGGCCGCAGGTCTACCAGTTCTATTTCCACAAGGACCGCGGGCTGAACCGCGAGATGATGGCGCGGGCGAAGACGGCGGGCGTGCAGGCGATGATGCTGACGGTCGACAGCATCACCGGTGGCAACCGCGAGCGCGACAAGCGCACCGGTTTTGCCATCCCTTTCAAGCTCAATCTCGCCGGCATGACGCAATTTGCGATCAAACCCTCCTGGGCGATCGACTGGCTGACGCATGAACGCTTCCGCCTGCCGCAGCTCGAAAACCACGTGAAGATGGATGGCGGCGCGCTGTCGATCAGCCGCTATTTCACCGAGATGCTCGACCCCTCCATGTCGTGGAACGACGTGGCCGAGATGGTGCAGGCCTGGGGCGGGCAATTCTGCCTGAAGGGCATCATGTCGGTGGAGGACGCCAAGCGCGCGGTCGAGATCGGCTGCACCGGCATCGTGCTGTCCAACCACGGCGGGCGCCAGCTCGACGGCTCGCGCAGCGCTTTCGACCAGCTGGCCGAAATCGTCGATGCGGTCGGCGACCGGATCGACGTGATGATGGATGGCGGCGTGCAGCGCGGAACGCATGTGCTGAAGGCGCTGTCGCTCGGCGCGAAGGCGGTCGGGCTCGGCCGCTACTACCTCTTCCCGCTCGCCGCCGCCGGCCAGCCCGGCGTCGAGCGCGCGCTGGAGACGATGCGCACCGAGATCGAGCGCGGCATGAAGCTGATGGGCTGCACCTCCGTCAGCCAGCTGACGCGGCGCAACCTGCGCTTCCGTTCGTGATTTTGCCTCTGCGGGCGGGGCGGCCGGCGCCGGCTCGCTCCACTACTGCGCGCCTCTATCATGCATTTCCCGGTGCGCCTCGATTTCATCGAGGTGATCCAGCACCCACATGCCAAGCTGCAAGAGCGGGACGGAGAGCGAGCGGCCGAGATCGGTCAGCGCATATTCCACCTGCGGCGGGACGGTCGGATAGACCTTGCGCGTCAGCATGCCGTCGCGCTCCAGCGCCTTCAAGGTGCGGGTCAGCATCTGCTGGGAAATCCCGCCGATCAGGCGTTTCAATTCATTGAAGCGGCGCGGCTGCTCGGAGAGCATGGTGATCGCCATGATCGTCCACTTGTCGCCCATGCGGCTCAGTATCTCGTTGACCTTCATGCAGCTCGGATGCGTGCCGGGCTGTTTCGGCGGGGTGGGCATATGCATGTGACCAGGCCTCAAAAATATGCGTTCTTGCGGGGCAGGCAGTCAAAATATCATATCTGGTCAGTAAAACATACCATCCTCAAGGAGTAAGTTATGACTGACAGAAAGACCATCGCTCTCTTCGGCGCGGGCAGCGGGCTCGGCAGGTCGCTCGCCCTGCGTTTCGGCCGCGAAGGCTATCGCGTCGCGCTGGTTGCGCGCCGCGCCGGCCCGCTGGAGGAGCGCGTGGCCGAGCTTGCCGCAGCCGGCATCGAGGCGGCGGCATTCCCGGCCGATCTCACCGATCTCGCAGGGATCGCGCCGCTGGCGCGCGCGATCGAGGAACGGTTCGGCGCGATCGACGCCGCCGTCTATGCGCCGGTGCCGTCGGATGCCGGTTTCGTGCCGGCGGTGGAGCTCGATGGCGCAAAGCTCAGATCGATGGCCGATATCTTCACCTTCGCGCCGGTCGAGGTGTCGCATGCGGTGCTGCCCGGCATGCTGGCGCGCGGCGACGGCGCGGTCGTCATCGTCGGCGGACTCTCGGCCGTCGTCACCATCCCCGGGATGAGCGGTGTCGGCCCGCTGATGGCGGCGGCGCGCAACTACGCCTTCACGCTGAATGCCGAAGTCGCGG
Organism: Rhizobium sp. R634; assembly: GCF_002211305.1. Lineage (GTDB taxonomy): Bacteria > Pseudomonadota > Alphaproteobacteria > Rhizobiales > Rhizobiaceae > Rhizobium. The sequence continues at coordinate 25,520 of NZ_LOKW01000010.1, forward strand.
GGAAGGGCGTCCATGCCGGCACGGTGAATATCGGCGCCTTCCTCGACCGCTCGACCGGGCTCCGCGCCGCCACAGCCGGCGGCATGCCGCTCGACCCGAAATTTCTGGTGATCGACCCCGACGACGTCGCCGAGGAAATCTGGAGCCTCGTCACCCGCCGCGACCGGGCGGAAGTCATCCTGCCGCCGCTGCCGCAGGCTTGATCTGGGAGGGGCGGGGTTGGCCATTGCTTCCGGCACCTGTGGATGCCGGCGTGGTGCCCAACACCCGCCCCCGTCCTTCGAGGCTCCGGCCTATGGCCTGCGCACCTCAGGATGAGGGCTGATCGTTGTGCCACGTGGTTCCATGACTGGCCGGTGTGCTGTGTGGCTTCAGAGCTGGTCAGTGTGCCGCGCCGCTATAGATTGCGGCAAGATGAGCCGCGAACCTCTCTCCGACCTCATTCTGAGGTGCCCCGAAGGGGCCTCAAAGGACGGGGTCGGCCACCGTCTTTGAACCGGCTGCGCGGTGATTTTCTTGCGCGTGATGTCGGATCGGCCTTCGGCCAGGCGTCTTCAAGGCAGGCAGCTATGGAGAACGATAATGACCATTACCATCACCGCCTTTGAAAAATCGCCCGATCGCGGCAAGGGGCTGGCGCGGGACATGCGCGTGCGCTGGGCGCTGGAGGAGGTGGGCGAGCCCTATGAGGTTCGGCTCGTCTCGTTCAAGACAATGAGAGAGCCTGAGCATCTGGCGCTTCAGCCTTTCGGGCAGATCCCGACCTATGAGGAAGGCGATCTCGCGCTCTTCGAGTCCGGGGCGATCGTCTTCCATATCGCCGAGCGCCATCCGGGCCTGCTGCCGGAGGAGGTCAACGCCCGGGCGCGGGCGATCGCATGGATGTTTGCCGCCCTCAACACGATAGAGCCGCCGATCTTCGACCGCGCGCTTGCCACCATCCTGGAGCGCGACCAGCCCTGGTACGAGCAGCGCCTGCAGGCGCTGGAAACCACGATCCGCAAACGGCTGAACGATCTCTCCCGCCGCCTCGGCGATGCCGAGTGGCTGGACGGGGCTTTCAGCGCCGGCGACCTGCTGATGGTGACGGTGCTGCTGAGGCTGAAAGGATCGCAACTGCTGGCGGACTATCCGAACCTTGCCGCCTATGTCGCGCGCGGCGAGGCGCGGCCTGCCTACAAGCGCGCTTTTGCCGCGCAGCTGGCGGTGTTTACGGCGGCGTCGGGCGGGTGAGGGAGAGACAGGGCAGGCTTTGGTCGCTCCGGCTGAAAGCCTGTTGCCTGATCCAGCGGACATTCTGCTGGTCGGGTTCAAGCATCCCGGGCTCAATGACTGCCGGTGTCTTCGACGGGGTCGTGGCGCAGGAAACTAATCAATGTTTTGTGTGGCGGCTCGCGTACCTGTTCGCGACTGAGGAATGAAACTGACACAAAAATCACTTCGATCATCAGATCATGGAAAGAGATCAGCCAGAGCCGCGGCTTGAGAGCGCTCCATCTGGCCGTCTCCTCGCCGCCGACGATCTCATTGAAAGCCCATGGCTTCACCGGATATCTGCACGCCGCCAGGCCTTCGACATTCATGGGCGTGATCCGAATATCGATAACGCCGCTGAACTTTAGAACGACATTGCTGCTTCCCGTCCGGTCAGCGGCTTCATAACAAAGCAGAGCATCTTCGCCATCGAAGAAAACCGCCGGATTTGCGGATGTTGCTATCTCAGGAAAAGCCTCCCGGGGATTTGATACCTGCACCATGCACTGCTACCCGCGCGGTTAAATGTCGATGCAGGGTTCGGGCCGTTTTCCTGCATTGTCAAGAAGATCCATGGTGCATGTGGCGTGACTGCCGCGCGCGTGACAGGGCGAAGCCGTGTGCGGGCGCGGGTGTTTCCTCGCATTTTATCGATCGGATTCAATGATTTGAAGAAGTTGTGTGGTGTGTTGCCGCTTCGAAGCAGGGGGTTGCAATGCTGGAGAGTTTATTCACGTTTCGCGGGCGCCTGAGGAGGCTGCAATATCTGGCCGTGTGCGTGGCCACCACTCTCGTCATAGGCGGCATCATCGGCGGCGGCTTGTGGATCATGAAGTCATCGCTCGGAGGCCGGCAGGGCATGGGGGCGGGTGCGATGTTTCTCATCCTGGGGATCATGCTATTGCCGGCTTTTTGGATAAGCTTCAGCACCCAGGCGGCTCGAGTCCGCGACATAGGCTGGGACCCGCGTATCCTTATCACGGCCTCCATCGCGATCAATGCCATCGCATATCTTGCCCCGCTGCTGATCCCTGATGGGACGACGGTGGACATCATCTCCAAGCTAGTGAAGGCCACGAACTTCGGCTACGGGCTCACTCTGCTCCTGCTGCCGAGCAATTATCATGTCCCGGACTCTCCTTCCTTCGATCCGCCACGCGTTTCGAAGCCTTCGGGCAGGGTTGAAATCCCTGCGGCGCCTCGCCCGCAAGGCCGCGGCGGGGCCACCTTTGGCCGTAGGGGCCTGTAGCGCTCTTCAGTTGCGCGCCCGAGCGCAAAGGAAAGGCGAAGACCCATGTGCCGCCTGGCAAGCCGACATATTCATGGCGGCTCCGGCTGCGGAGTGATATCGAGACGGAAACCTTTCCGCATTCCGTTTCGATCGAGACCAGCATGGCGAACGCTTCGACTTTTCTCACCTTTCTCCTTGCGCTGACGGTGCTGCAGATCACGCCGGGGCCGGACATGATGCTGATCATGGCGCGGGGTGTCGGGCAGGGGCGCAGGACCGCGCTGCTGGCGGTGTTCGGCATGATATTCGTTTCCGGCACCGTGCAGGTCGGGTTGCTGGTGCTCGGGCTTGCCTCGCTGCTCGGCGCCTATCCCGCCGCGCTGATGGTGCTGCAATGGGCGGGTGCGGTCTACCTCATCTATCTCGGCGGCAGGATGATATGGACGAGCTTCGGCAAGCATGCCGGCGCGGTCAAGGTCAGGCCGGCATCGGGCTGGTCGGCGGTGCGCGAGGGCGCGATCAACAATCTGACCAATCCCAAATCGCTGCTCTTCATGTTCGCCTTCCTGCCGCAGTTCGTCGATCCCTCGGCGGGGCCGGTGTGGCTGCAGCTTCTTATTCTCGGCTCGATCCAGAAGCTGATGGGGCTGCTGTCGCTGGGATCCGTCGCGCTGGCGGCCGGATCGGTTGGCCATTTTCTCTATCGCTGGCCGCGGCTGCTGGCATGGCAGGAGCGGTTCACCGGCCTGGTGATGATCGGGCTTGGCATCAGGCTTCTGCTGACGGGGCATTCCGGCCCGGCTCCGGCGGCGGCCAGATAGGGCAGGTCAGGGTGTCTCAAGGGGCAGTGTGACCGCCGTTGATTGACGCCGGATCGCTTGGCGATCTTTCAATCCGGATTGGATATTTTCGGCTGTCGGACATATTGTGCGGCTGGTGCTCGTGGGATTGGAGCCTTCGGTGGAGGATGAGCGCAAAGAGGTGCAGCGGAATTCCGAAGAGGAATGGCTGAAGTTTGCGTGCCCCAGGCTCTATCCCTGGCGGCAATCCTGGAAAGAGCTTCGATATACCTGGCCCGATAAGGGTAAGCCGTCTGTTTCCGAGGATGGCGAAGGCGAGCCCGAGGGGCTGAAATAAGTCGAGCAGTTCAGAGTGAGCCTCATCCTGAAGTGCCCTACAGGGGCCTCGAAGGACGAGCCGGGCTTGGCGGCGGTATGGATGCGAGGAGCGGTGTTGGCGCGTGTCCTTCGAGGCTCCGGCCTATCGGCCTGCGCGCCTCAGGATGAGGAGCGTTGGAGGATGCCGCGCTGTGGTGGGCGTCGCGGCGTGTCGCGCAAGGCCCAGAGAGCCTTATCCTGAAGTGCCCCGCAGGGGCCTCGAAGGACGGGGCGGGTGCGCGGGCGGGAACCTATCGGCCCGTCGCTGCTTTAACCTGCATTCCCACAGAACAGGTTCGAAGCCATGCGTGTGCGTGTCGTCACGTTGAATGTCTGGAATGTCGAAGGTGATATCAGGCGGCATGAGGTCATCAATCGGGAGCTTCGCCGGCTGAAGCCCGATCTCTTGGCCTTGCAGGAAGTCATTCAGACGCCGGAGAGGAAGAGCCTCGATACGATCGTCGAGGGGCTCGGCATGCAGGTGACGCACCAGCAGGAGCTGCAGGCTTTCCAGCCGCCTTTTTCCGATCGCTACGGCGGCACGGCGATTGCGACGCGTTTGCCGCATAGCGTCGTCGAAGTGCTCGATCCGAGAATTCCGCAGGCGCCCGACGTGCCCTGGGCCAGCCTTGCCGCGATCGTCGATCTCGGCGAAGTCGGCCGCCTGCTTTTCATCGCCACGACGGCGGCCTGGCGCCCGGCGGCGGAGGCTGCGCGCGAGCGGCATGCGGTGGCGCTCAGCGAACTCGACGCCAGGCACCGGCAGGCGCTGCCGACAGTGATCGCCGGCGATCTCAATGCCGGGCCGGAAGCCGCATCGATACGCTTCCTCACCGGCCGGCAGTCGCTCGCGGGCCAGAGCGTCTGTTACCACGACGCCTGGGAGAGGGCCGGCAGCGGCGCCGGCGAAACCTGGACGGATGAGAACCCCAATGCCCGGGCAGGCGCCGGGCAGATCATCGGCCAGAAGAATTATGGCAAGCGGTTCGACTATGTGCTGGTCGGATCGTGGGATGCGCATCCGAAGGGCCGGGCGGAGATCCTGACGGCCGAGCGCGTCTTCGACCGGCCGGTGGAGGGGCTATGGCCGAGCGATCATTATGGGGTGATGGCCGATATCGATGTCGGGTTGAATGCGTGAAGCGGCTTTGCCCGTCGGCGAAAGTTGCTGCAACCTGGGGAAAAAAATCGTCGGACCGCAACCGTCAAAATCGGGGGGAAGCCCGGCATACGCAAACGCACAACTCTAATTGCCAGGCTTCCTCCGCGCCCTTTCGAAAGGGCAGCCCGATCTTAAATCATTCTGAGATTAGAGCTAGTTGGACCAAAGTCCCAACAGGCAGTTGCAGAACGGTGGCATCGGGGTCGCGATGCGCGGTTGGCGGGTGGAGAGATCACGGGTTGTAGCGTGCGGTAACATTTCGTATGGGCGGCGGAAGGGTGGAAATGCCGTGTCAGCTGCTGCCGGCATCGGCCTTGAGTTCATTCACCGCGCGGACGCGCGGTGGCTGGATTCCTGTGACGAGCACAGGAATGAGGAGGAGAGGACGTGCCGTGGTCGCACGGCAGGTCGCTGGAGGTACCACTGGTCCCGAGTTCACTCACTGTGCAGACGTCAGTTGTGTGAAACAGGCATTCGTGCGGAGAAACCAAACTTGTTCTTCGCGATCTCTGATACAAGCACGAGCGAAGCAATTTTCCGACAGCAGGAGCGGCGTCATGAAGGGGTACTGGCTTATCATCGGAAAGGAAATTTCCGACCAGGAAGCGCAACGCGAATATGGCAAGCTGTGGAAGCCGATCGGCGAAAAATACAATGCGCGCATCAATCCTCTTGAAGTTCCGCCTGCGCTGAAGGAAGCGCGGGATGCACATCGGGTAACGATCGTCGAATTTCCCTCATACGAGCTTGCCACAGCTTGTTACGATGACCCCGCCTATCAGGAAGCCTGCCGCTTTGCCCTGCGGGCTTCCAATCGCGAACTTCTTATCCTGAAGGGGGAGCTGGCTTAGGCATCAGGGGTCGGCAAGCCCATGTCAGTAGAAGTCCGAGCGGAGGGACCAGCCGGTCGGGGTTCGGAACAGGTAAACCGATCCGGCATCGCCGACATAGAGGCGGCCTTTGTCGGTGCTGTCGATCTGGAGGCAGAACGCGCTGTCGGCGGGGCGGTTTTCGCCCTGGATCCAGGTCGGCCAGCCGCCGAGTTTGACGGGGCATGTCTGGCGGTGCTTGCCTATTTCCTTCGCGTAGCGGCTTTCGAAGAACCATTCGTCACGGTTGGATCGCGCCACGCGGTCCGGGAGTTCGAAGGCGATGTCGTCCCAGCTCGGCTGCTCCAAGGCGCTTGCGCGCCATAGAACCGGGAAGGTCGGCAGGGCGGAGCTTTCCCGGTAGCCGGGGCCGATCGGCACGAGGCCGGCGATGGCGCGATAGGTGCGGATGGCAAAGCCCCGGCCGTTCTCGGCATCGTGAAGCGGGATGTCGCCAAGGTCGATCCAGATGGTGACGAGGGCGATGCCGGAAAAGGCGGGCAAGGCCTCGGGCAGTTCATCCAGCCGGATCTGCAGCAGCGGATGCAGAGGCCGGCCCGAGGTTTGGCAGACGGGTACCGTCTCGCCTTCCGCGCCGAGGAAGTTTCCGCCCCACCAGCTCATGGCGCGGTTGTCTTTCTCGGGACGCTCGCCGCCGATTTCGCCGAAGACGGCGGGGCGGAGCATCTGCTGGAGCGTCAGAAGGGCGGACTGCATCTCCGCCTCGCTCGGCGCGCCGTCATTATCGGCGCGATCCGGTTCGTCCCGGCGCTTGCGGACGCCCAGCATCGATTTCAGCGAGTCCAGCAAATTCATGTCACGCGGCTTTCGTCTGTCATCCCCCGGCGCCCTGGTATTTGCTGTTGGCGTAGCGCCAGTAGGCCATGGCGAGCAGTGCCCAGAGCGGGCCGGCGAGGAGGGAGGCTGGGGCGGCCAGGGGGCCGAGGATGGGGATGGGTTTGCCGAGCAGGGCGCCGACCGGCACCGAGCTGGTCAGCGCCAGCGGCACGGCGGTGAGCAGGGTGAGCTGGATGGGGCCGGGGAAGATGTTCAGCGGGTAGCGCATCAATTCCCAGAAGCCGAAGAAGATCGAGAAGAGATGGTTGGAGCGCACCCAGATCAGCGCCGTGGCGCCGATCATGGTGATGAGGGCCGCGGTCAGCAGCGTGGCGCTGAGAAGCGCGGCGACGAAGAAGAGTGCGGCGGGGAGCGTCCAGGCGAAATCGACCGAGAGAATGGCCCAGGCCATCAGCGGCAGGGCGAGGATGATGTGACCGGCATAGCCGATGTTGAGGCCGGAAAAGATCAGATAGACCCAGGGGCTGAAGGGCTTGACCAGCAGCGCATCGTAAGTGCCGAGGCGCACCTGCTCCTCGAGGTCGCGCAGCTGGGTGAAGCTCATCGCCGCACCGAGCGAATAGGCGAGCAGCTGGAAGCTGTAGAGCAAGGCGAGCTCGGACCATGTCCAGCCGCCCAGCGTATCGAAGCGGGAAAGCAGGATGCTGATCGTGGCGAAGACGCTGCCATAGGAGAGGATCTGGGCGAAGCGATCGAGCCAGAAGGCGCCGCGATATTCCATCTGCGAGCGGATGAACATGCGCACCAAGAGCGGAATGACGCGGATGTGGTGGAGGATCACGGCTCAGCCTCCCTGCACGGTGATGCGGGTGGAAGCGCAGCGCCAGAGCCAGAGCACGCCCGCGAGGAAAACGCCGGCCCAGGCGAGGCCGAGGCCGAAATGCAGCCAGATATCGGCTGGGGAGAGCCGGCCGAGATAGACGGCATTGGGATAATAGACCACCCAGGCGAAGGGCAGGTGGCGGGCGATCGTGGCGAGCGGCTCGGGGAAGAACCAGAAGGGCACCAACAGGCCGGAGAACAATTGCAGCAGGGCGCCGAGGATCCAGTCCAGCGAGAAGCTCGTCATCAGCCAAAAGGCGATGAGCCCGCACAGCGCCGACATCAGGAAGATCAGCATGAAGGAGAGCGCCCAGAAGGCGAGGAACATGGCGCCGTCGAACAGGCTTGCCGGCGGCAGCATGCCGTAAAACAGGGCGGTGACGACGATGGTCGGGATCACCTGGGTCAGCAGCCGATAGGAGAAGGAGCCGCTTTCATTGGCGAAGAGATAGAGCGGATAGGAAATGGGCTTCAGCAGCCAGACTGCGATATCGCCCGATTTCAGCGAGCGGCCGATCTCGTTGATCACCCGCTCCGGCCGGGTGGCGCCCATCACCGCGCCGCCGAGCAGGGCATAGGTCACCATCTGCTGCAGCGAGACGCCGTCGACGACGCTGCTGCCGATGCCGGCGAAGGCGGCGAGCCAGATGGCGACGCGGGCGAAGACCTGCACCAGCTTGCCGAAGATATTGGCCCAGACCTCGTTGCGATAGGCGAGCTGCGCATGGAAAGAGCTTCGCGCGAAGGCGAGGTAAGCGCTCATGACACGCGAACCTTGGCGCTCTGGCGCTGCTCGGCATTGCGGCGCTGGTAGAAGGTGCGGATGACCTCTTCGATATCGGGCTCGTGCAGCGCCACGTCCTTCAGGCCGCGATCGCCGCCGACTTCGGAGAGGATGCGGACCAGCGACACGTCTTCGCGCTCGATCAGGTAATTCTTGCGCAGGCCCTCGTCGCTGACGAGCGAGGCGGTGGTGAGGTGCAGCGGGCCGGGATCGGCCGCAAACTCCAGCGTCAGCCGGCGGGCGGAGCCGAGGGCGGCGCGCAGGCTCTTCAGCTCGCCGTCGAAGATCAGCCTGGAATGATCGACCATGATCAGGCGCGGGCAGATGGTCTCGATATCCTGCAGGTCGTGGGTGGTGAGGATGATGGTGACGCCGCGCTCGCGGTTGATCTCGGCCAGGAACCGGCGCACCGCATCCTTGGCGACGACATCGAGGCCGATCGTGGGTTCGTCGAGGAACAGGATCTTCGGATCGTGCAGCAGCGACATGACGATCTCGGCGCGCATGCGCTGGCCGAGGCTGAGCTGGCGCACGGCGCGATCGAGGAAGGGCGTGAGATCGAGCAGCTCGCTGAAGTGGCGGAGATTATCGCCGTAGCGGGCGGCCGGGATATCGTAGATGCGCTGGTGCAGGGTGAAGCTGTCGATCAGCGGCAGGTCCCACCAGAGCTGGCTGCGCTGGCCGAAGACGACGCCGATCTCGCGGGCGTTCGCCATGCGGGAGAGATGCGGCGTGCGGCCGAGCACGGAAACCGAGCCTTCGCTCGGCACAAGAATGCCGGTCATCATCTTGATCATGGTGGATTTGCCGGCGCCGTTCGGCCCGAGATAGCCGACGGCCTCGCCGGCGCCGATATCGAAGCCGATGTCGGAAACGGCGAGCACCTCGGTATATTCGCTTGTTACCAGCGTCTTGAAGGCGCCGAGGAGACCCGGAAATCGCTTATGCTGCCGGAAGCGCTTGCTGACGCCCCGGGCCTCGATCACAGCCGTCATGCGCATTGCCTCGCGTGTTCAAGCCGACTCGGCTGTAGCAGGGAGAAGCAGGCTAACGCGCCCTTCGATCCTTTCAAGCCCAAGTTGCGCTTTCCCGGTTCTCTATCTGCCTGAATGCCGGCGTAAGGGATAGAGACGACGATGCCGCGCGGCGAACTGTCATGCCTGCCGCCGCGCTCCGTCCACGGCCTTGAACTGCCGCACCTCGTCGGCAATCCAGTCCCTGATGGCGCAGACCTTGGGATGGCTTCGGTTTCCCGAGGGATAGACGAGATCGTATCCATGCTCGACGTCGATCGTGTTCTCGGGGAAAAGCGCGACGAGGCGGCCGGCGGCGATATCTTCGGCAACGAGCACGCTTCGCCCCAGCGCCACGCCTTCGCCCCGGATGGCGGCCTCTATCGACATGCTGCCATGACTGTATCCCGGACCGCGCGCCGGCAGGGCGGCAATGCCCATCATCTCGAACCAGCGCGGCCAATCGGCCTTCATGCCGTTCTCATGGATCAGCCGGCACGAGGCCAGATCGCCGGCGGAGCCGAGCCCGCCCATCCGCTGGCGATAATCCGGCGAGCAGACGGGACTGACGGTTTCGTTCATGATCCGCTCCGCATCCGCATAAGGGTATCGACCATCGCCATAACGCATGGCGACATCGGCCTGCGATTTCGAGAAGTCGATATCGGCATCGGTCACTTCGAGCTGGACATCATAATCGGGATAACGCGCCATCAACCGGTGCAGGCGCGGCGTCAGCCATTTGCTGGCGAAGGAGACGCCGGAGCTGAGGACGAGCCTTGCCGTATCATTGCTGCGGCGAATGCTTTCGGCTTCCCGAGCGAGTTCGGAGAGCAGACGCGTCACGGCGGCGAAAAAGGCCGAACCCTCTCTGGTGAACTCGATGCGACGGGTCATGCGGCGAAAGAGCGGAACGCCGAGATAATCCTCCAGCGCCCTGACCTGGCGGCTGACCGCGCCATGGGTGAGGTGCAGCTCCTCAGCCGCCAGTGTCATGCTCAATCTTCTCCCGGTCGCCTCGAAGGCGCGAAGCGTCTGCAGGGGTGGAAGCCGGTCGGCCATGGCGCACCTATGTGTGAAATTTCCTCACGCATCATGTGACAACAAATGGTTTGTCCGCAAGGGGTTCCGGGTCTTAGATGCCGGCTGAATTCACCAACGACAGCCAGCTGCCAGCACCATGAGCCAGATCGTCACCGAACCCGCTTCCCTTGCCCCGGCCGCCATGCGTCCGGTCACGCTGCCCAGCCTCGGCGCGATGCTGCTGCTGGCCTTGATGTGGGGCCTGTCTATCCCCGTGACGAAGCTCGGGCTGGCGACGATGCCGCCGCTGACGCTGACGGCTCTCCGCTTCGCTTTCGCCCTTCCGCTCATGCTGTTGCTGCTCATCGGCAGGAAGCCGCTGCCGCTGAAGGCTCTGCCTGCCGTCGCGAGCCTCGGCGTTCTCGGCATCGGCATCGGCCAGGTCACGCAGACATTCGGCGTCGCCGGGACTTCGGCCTCGGTCGGCACCATCCTGTCCGCCACCATCCCGCTGTTCATCGTGTTCTTCGCGGCGATCCGGCTCGGGCAGCCGGTTTCGCGCCTGCAACTGACCGGCGTGTCGGCGGCCTTCGCCGGCATCGTCGTCGTGGCGCTGGAAAATGCGGGCGGCTCGGGATCAGCCGCCACGACCATGCTCGGCCCGATCTGGATGCTCGTCTCGGCGCTGGCGGTCGCCTTCTATTACGTTTGGAGCGTCGAGCTTTCGCACAGGCACGGCACTGTGGTGGTGGCGACCTGGAGTACCTTCTTCGGCTTTCTCGCGCTTGCGCCATGGGCGGGCCTGGAAGCCTACCGGACACCTTTCGAGATGACGGAGCAGGCATTGGGAGCAGCCGCCTATCTCGGCCTGATCGTGACCGCCGCCGGCCTGTTCCTGTGGCTGCGCATCCTGCGCGAGGTGCCTGCGCCGGTGGCGGCCAGCATCCAGTATCTTCAGCCCGTCTTCGGGATCACCGCCTCCGCACTGATGTTCGGCGACAGGATCGGCCTCCAGTTCATGACAGGCGTTGCTCTCATCCTGGCAGGCGTCGCCCTGGCGATGAGGACTGGCAGACGGCGGGCATGACGGAACAATGACGCTTGGGTGTGGCTGCCACAGGTCAGGAGATAGCGGAACGTGCGAGCCAAATGGCAGTCAGTTCGGATGCTGCCAGTCCAGGACGAAGAAATAGGAGAAGCTGTCCATTTGCTCCTCGATGGGGTTGATGGCTAAAGTCGCTCCATCGAAATCCCTGGAGCCACGTAAACTATAGACCCTTTTGCATCTTCCGAGGGAGTCGGTCCTTATGTGGCAAGTTGGTATTTCGGCCTCTATTTGAAATTCTTCATGTATAATATCGCGCACATCCAGCAAGATTTGTCTGGCGTGGGTCTCTGGATCCTTGATGTAGGAACGGCCGTCGAATGTCAGGACCTTTACCATTCTCAAAGAACGTTCGTCCTTATCGCACGTAAAAATCAGTGACGCGTCGGGTGCGTTCTTTGCGAATTCCGGACATTTGGCCTCGATCGCATCGAGCGATTTTATGGAAAAGCTCTCGGGCAGATCGGGAGCGTTCGGGAACATGGAAATCAAGATCGGCGCAATATAAAGAATAGAATCCATCAAATCGCCTTTGAGAATTGCGGTGTCGATCTCCCGCAGTTCGCTACAATTGCCAGCCGCGATTGAACCGGTCAATCGCCGGTATATGCCTTCCATGACTGGGATCGCGCTTCTTTGGCCTCGCTTTTTCAGCGAGGCGGGCCGAACCAGCGGTTCATCGCCTGATGAAGACCGTGCTCCTTGCCGTCGCCGACCCAGGCGACGTATCCGTCGGGCCGGATCAGGACCGCCGATGGCGCGGGGACCGGGCCGAGGGCCGGCAGTTCCCATGACCCGTCATATGAGGCGTCAACCGATTTGACGCGGTCCGCCCAGGGCGTGATGCCGAGACTGCCTGGCGCGCCGAGGTTCAGTAGCACCGGCCGGGCATCGTGCAGCAGTGTGAAGAGGCGCGTCGGGCCGGCCGCTGTGGTCAGATCAAGGTCGGGCATGCGGCGGCCGAGGAGGGGATGGCCTTCGCCGAAGTCGTAGCGGATGGCGAGGCCGGACATTTCGGCGGCGATCCGTCTGCGGGGCTCGTCCATGCCGAGGAGTTCGGTGACGATGTCGCGCAGCGCTTCGGTGCGTTCGTCGGTGCGCTGCAGGGCGACCTGCGCCATCGTCGCGCGCAGCACGCGGGCGGCGACCGGGTGGCGCTCGGCGTGGTAGGTGTCGAGCAGGGCATCTGGCGATAGTCCCTTCACCACCTGGGCGAGCTTCCAGCCGAGATTGACGGCATCCTGCACGCCGGTATTGAGCCCTTGCCCGCCGACCGGCGAATGCACATGGGCGGCATCGCCGGCGAGCAATATCCGGCCCTTGCGATAGGCCGCCGCCTGCCGCGACATGTCGGTAAACCGGGAGATCCATTTGAGGTTATGGATGCCGTAATCGGTACCGAAGGCGGCGACGAGCGCCTGGCTGAGATCGTCGAGCGTCGGTTCGGCGGCGGCGCCGGCATTGCCGTCGGGCACCATGACGCCGACCGGGCCTTCGCTGGCGAAGATGATCTTGCCGTCGCGGATTTCATATTCCTCGCGGCCGAAGGCGTAGAGGCCGAGGGCGGTGCGATGGATGCCGAGCGGCGGCTCCTCGGCCATCTCCACCTCGGCGAGGATATTGCCTGTTGTCGCATCCCATCCTTCGAAGGCGATGCCGGCCGCCTTGCGGATGAGGCTGCGGCCGCCATCGCAGCCGGCGAGATAGGCCGCCCTGAGCGCGGCGCCATCGGAGAGCTCGATGGTGACGCCGGCATCGTCCTCGGCGAAAGCGATGATGTCGCGGCCGCGATAGACCGGCACGCTGAGTTCGCCGACCCAGGCGGCGAGAATGCGCTCGATATGCTTCTGCCGCAGCGCCAGCCCGTAATTATGCCGGGTCGGAAAGTCGCTGATATCGAGACGGGTGACGGCAAAGCCGGTGAGCTGGGCGATCTGCCCCGCCGCAAGGAAACGATCGGCGATGCCGCGCTGATCGAAAACCTCGAGCGTGCGGGCGCTGAGGCCGCCGGCCCGTGTGCCGAAAAGCTGCTGGTCGGGCCGGCGCTCGACGATTGCCACATCGACGCCGGCAAGCGCCAATTCGGCTGCGAGCGTCAGGCCGGTCGGGCCGGCGCCGGCGATGACGACTGCATGTTCTTTCATCGGCGAAATCCTCCTGGCGGCCCTATGACTTAGGGCTCAAGACGACTGCGGCAATGGGCCGGTCAAAATGCAAAATGACTTCGATAGCGGGTGATCTTTTCGCGATTCCCGCAAATCCGCATGTTGCACCAGCGGCGCTTCCCCCCTCGCGAAGTGTCCACAAAAAGCCAGCCACATCGGGGGCAGGCATGCATCCTGGCGCGCGGCAAGGTAAAAAAAGCTTCGATCGACAGCTGTGCAAAAAATGCGCTCACCGCGGCAGGATTTTTCCATTGATCGGAAGAGAGATGCAGGAGCGTCCCGTCCCAACCGACCTGCCGGGTTTGCAGCAGGCGGGCTGCGCTTGAGAATAAAAGACCAAGCGACTGTGATGGCGGCTCCTCACTTTCGGCAATCGCGTTGAAGAGTTCATAGGACGACTCACGGATCTCATGAACTTCGTCGAGGAAGCGGTGATCTCGCAATTCCGCTACCGCGCCTGCTTCATCCTCTTTCGCCAACCCTGCAGCGAGCAGCCAGGTCCCGACATCCCGAGCCGAGTTGAAGAGCTCATTGTGCGCCGGTGGGTTGCGCCGGTCAAAGACGGCGTTCGAAAAATCCAGTGCGGGGTGGCCGCCGATAAAATGTTCCGCCACCCAGATCGTGTGATCGCTCGACACGGAACTTAACCCCTTATGGCTCGTTGAACGGTTACATGCGTAACCGGATAAATCATGCTAACAGGTTTCATTTTAGAATGTAAGCAGGAGGACTGACATGTTGGACGTTCAAAAGGCCCATCATCGCACGGTCGTCGTGGATGGGGTGGAGCTGTTCTATCGCGAGGCGGGGCCGAGAGACGCGCCCGGCGTTCTGCTTCTCCACGGTCAACCCAGCTCATCATATAGCTTCCGTGACGTCATCAGCCCATTGGCCGAGGTGGCATGGGTCGTTGCGCCCGATCTGCCCGGGTTCGGATTCACGGAGGCACCCGACGATTACGAGTACACATTCGAGGCGATGGCGCGGACGATCGACGCTCTGATGCGAGAGATCGGGATGGAGCAATTCTTCCTCTATATCCATGATTTCGGTGCGCCTGTCGCTTACTCTCTGGCACTTGCCCGTCCCGACCGCGTGCTGGGGCTCATCATCCAGAATGGCAATGCCCATCAGGAAGGCCTGGGTCCGGACTGGGACGCCAACAAGGCCTACTGGTCCGATCCCACTCCGGAGAACCGAGAAAAACTCCCCAAATGGCTAAACTTCGAGGGGGTGCGGCATACCTATGTTGGTGACATCCCGGAAAGACTCAAACCGCAGTTCCCTCCAGAGGGCTGGCATCTCGATTGGGAGCGGATGAGCCGGCCAGGTCTCGTCGATATACAATTCCGCATCTTCGAAGACTATGGGCGATACGTCAGCCGCTTTCCCGATATCTCGGCCTATCATTGCGAATATCAGCCCTTGGCGCTGCTGCTTTGGGGCAGGCATGACCCATATTTCGAGATCGAAGAGGTTCTTGCCTACGCCCGCGAACTCGACCGCATCGACATGCACATCTACCATGGGGCGCACCTCCTGCTGGAGACGCACCATCAAGAATGCGCAGCACTCATGCGCGAGTTCGTTGTGAACGCGCAATCAGGCTGATCCTGATCTGGAGTGCCGCAGACGCTATACGTGTTCAGACCGCGCGCCCGTTCAGCCGTGACTTCAAACGGCAGGTCCAGGAGGAGATATGACGAAGCATCGCATCTATTCGGTCGGCGTCGCCAGCGTCTATCCCCATTATGTCGCCAAGGCTGAGAAGAAGGGACGGGCGAAGGCGGAGGTCGATGAGATCATCTGCTGGCTGACCGGACACAGCCCGGAGACGCTGGCAGAAGAGCTGGCGCGCAATACCAGCTTCGAGGATTTTTTTGCGCAGGCGCCGCGGATGAACCCGGCCCGCGCGGCGATCACGGGCCTGATCTGCGGTGTGCGCGTGGAACAGATCGAAGAGCCGACCATGCGCGAAATCCGCTATCTCGACAAGCTGATCGACGAACTGGCCAAAGGCAAGGCGATGGCGAAGATCTTGCGGACATAGCCGGTCGGGCGCGCCGGGCTGCTCCTCATCTGTGCAGCGCCTAGGAATTGTGGCATAACTGGGCCATGGCGATACATGTCTTGGCGGTCCATCGTGACACGGTCGGGACGGAACGGGCGGCGGGCGGTTCGCTTGCAGGGGCCTATTCCGTGGGGATTTTCTGCTGGCTGCTGTCGGCCGGCGTCTATATCGCCGCGAAATGGGTTTCTTCGGAGATGCCGCCCTGGGCGCTTTGCTTCTGGCGCGTGCTGATCGCCTGGGCGATCCTGCTGCCGATCGTGCACCGGCATTTCGGCGCCATGGTCGCGCTCATGCGGGCTCGCGGCCTCGAGCTGCTCGCCATCGGCGGCATGGGGCTTGGGATCTGCCAGGGCCTGATCTTCGTCGGCCTCGAACATGCCGATGCGACGACCGCCGGCATCATCATCGCGCTGATCCCGATCCTCACCATGATTCTCGCCCGTTTCATTCTGGCCGAGCCGATGGGGCGCTGGCAGGTGATCGGATCCATCCTCGCCTTTCTCGGGATCGTGGTCATCATCGTCAAGGGAAGCCCGGCTGCGCTGTTGCGGCTCGACCTCAATCCCGGAGAGCTGTGGATTGTTGCCGGCGCGTTCTGCTTCAGCCTCTATACCGTCCTGCTGCGCCGGGCGAAATTCGATCTGAATCGCCTTGCGCTCCTGGTGCTCCTCCTCGGGGCGGCGGTGCTGACGGCGCTGCCTTTCTACCTGTTCGAGCTTGTCTTGGACGAGCGCTCGACGCTGAATACGAGCGGCCTCATCGCGCTCGGCTATGTCGCGATCCCGGGCGGCGCGGTCATGTATTATCTCTTCAATCGCAGCATCGAGGCCCTGGGCGCGGCGCGGGCGGGCGTGCTGCTTTACATCCAGACGATCTTTATCGCCGTGCTCGCCTACCTGTTCCTCGGCGAACAGCTGCAACGCTATCATCTCGAAGGCGCGGCCCTTATCGTCGCCGGCCTGCTGCTCATCATCCTGCTGAAGCCGGCGACCAGAGCCGGGGAGACCAAGGCCTGAGGACGAGCGCAATGCGCTCAGACGCGAGCCAGGAACTCGAGCACGCGGGCGGTGAGGAGTGCTGCCGCATCCGCGTCGTAGGAGGGAAGGGAGCTGTCGGCGAAATAGTGCCGGTCGCCGGGGTAGAGGAAAAGCTCCGCGTCCTCGACCTTGCCGACAATTTCGCGGGCGGCGTCGATATCGCCTTCGCCTGCGAAGATCGGGTCGTTGTCCATGCCGTGAATCTCGACCGGGACACCCTCCGGCCAGGGGCCGAAGGCCCATTCGCCGCTGATCGGCAGGCAGGAATGAAAGAGCAGGGCGCCGCGGGCGCCGGGCCGCGTCTGCGCCAGCTTCTGCGCCGGCAGCACGCCGAAGGAGAAGCCGGCATAGACCAGCGCAGGCGGCAGGTCATCCGCGATGCGGACACCGCGCTCCCGCATGTCGTCGAATCCGATCTCGCCGATATAGGCGAGCCCCTCGTCGATGCTCGGGAAGGTGCGTCCGCCGAACAGATCAGGCACATGCACGGTGTGACCGGCGGCCCTGATGCCATCGGCGAAGGCGCGCACACCCGGGGTCAGCCCTTGGGCGTGATGGAACAGCAAGACCTCGGCCATATGGGGTGTCTCCGTGGGTGATCGGGCGCCTTACCCTAAGGCGTCATTGTCTTGCCGGGAAGGGGGGGATCGACATCGGCGCCGCTTTGCCTGGATTGGTTTAACGGCTGATGGCCGTCGCCTGCGACCAGACCACGCGCCATCGGTCGCGATGCTCATAGGTGTCGGTATGCCAATATTCCGCTGACGGGACATGATGGCCGTTGAAGATGACTTCGAGCCGCGCGCGGTAGCGGATGACAGCGGTGCGGCCATCAAGGCGCACGGCGATATCGCCCGGCTCCCAGCTGAGATATTTGATGCTCCCCGACGCAATCGCGCCCAGATATTCGTCCCGCGACAGGGCCAGGCCGATCGGCGTGATCAACTGAAAATCCTCGGCATGAAGAGGTTTGGCCGTGGCCATATCGGCTTCGACGAGGGCGCGCAGCCGGGCACGTTCGGTTTCGCGGATGCGGTCTTCTTCCGTCTGGGCACTGCCTGTCATTCTTTTCTCCTGAGGGGTTATCGTTGGACGCCGCGAGTGCGCATGCAGAATGCGCGCCGGCTTCACAGAGATAGGTCAACGCGCCGAGCAAAGGAGGGAGCGGATCAAAAAAAATGATGCGATATCAATGGTGGCGGATGATCATCCGGCATAGGCGAAATAAACCTTGCCCCGACCCGGATCAACGATCGTGACGCTGCCGCCTTTTCCATAGGAGTAGAAGGATTCACCTGACTGGATTGCCTGGTCGGCTTCTTGGTCGCGCCCTTTCTCGATCGGGATGCCGAAGCCGTATTTTTCCAGATATTCGAATATCGTGGGAGGGTGGCGCAAGGGGAGCCCTGCTGCAACCATATCGGCATCGCGGTCGTAGGGATGCCATAGGCTTGTGGCTGTTTCGTCGCTGCTGTCATCGACAGGCGTTTGGCGCCACGATCCTTTTGCTCCGCCAAGCATATTACCCAGCCGGTTTCCCTGTTTGCGCGCCCAGTCTGCGCTTTCGTCGGTCAGCCGATAGACAACGAAACCGGTCTCGTTGTCCCCGGGCATGAAACCGGCGCCCCAGGATTCTTCCAGACGATATTCGATCTCGGCGACTTCGAGCGGTTCCGGAACGCGGGCGAGAACGTAGTTTCGCTCCGCAACTTTCATAGCAATGAAGGGCGATGCGAGAGCCCCCAGACCGAGAGCTACGATGAGACCTCTCCGAACGGGTTGATCGGGCTGCGTTCGGCGCCAGAGGCGGCGTATTCCGAGAAAGAGAATTACGACGGCGGCTATGATCAGAAGAGCGAAAATGACACGTACAGCCAACATAATAACGACGAATTTCATATGTGCTCGCAGGAGGGTCCAGGTATGATCGGGAGACTGAAATTGACCATGCCTAGCAACGTTGCGAAATGGAGGCAATGTCCGGTTGTGGCATATCGGACAACGTCGGACCTGATTCCGGAAGAGCCGCCATGCGAGCCTAGTGATAGGTCACGGCAGGATCGAATATGCTTTGCAGGAACGGCCGGAGGACTGACTGGGAGTTTTCGCGCGGGATACGATGCCCGCATTCGAAGATGCTGAGACTGACCGGGGCTCCGGCGTCGGACAGTGCTTCGGCAAATTTCTCGGCCTGGGCGAGGGGCGCGCGGTCGTCGTGCCGTCCATGCAGGAGAAGTACCTCCGACCGGATCTTATGCGCATGGTGCAGGGCCGAGCGCGAAAGAAAGGCTTGCTTCGACAGGCCGGCTTCGGTTTCGATTGCTCGTTGCAGGCCGGGCGGACCGCTTGCAAAGGCAGCTTCGAGATCATAGACGCCGCTTGAGAGAATGACGGCTCTGAGATCGGGAAGCTCGGCGGCGACCATGGCCGAAGCGACGGCGCCCCTGCTGTTGCCGTAGAGGACGATGCGCTCGCGAGCGACGGAGGGTTGTTCTTTCAGGAAGGCGAGGGCGGCCATGATCGCCCGCTGGGTGGATGGACCGCAGACATCGGCCGGGCCGTCCGAAGCGCCGAAGCCGGGCTGTGAGACGGCTGCCGCCGTGATGTTCAAGCCGCACGAAAAGCGAAGCAAGGCTCCGCTATCGGCGAATTCCTTCGCGCCGAGGCGAAGGCCGCCCTGATTGCCGTGGACGAACAGGATTGCGCCTGCCGGCGCGGCACTGGTGGCTGTAACCTGAAAAAGCTCGACGGCAGCGCCATCGCCTCGATCGATCAGATGTCGCGTCACTTCAGGCATAGGCACCGCCAGGTTTTCTTCGCCGACCGACGATAGGCAGGCATGGGAGGTTGTCAATCTGTGGTTTTGGTGGAAGCGGACGTGGTTTGAGAGCCGTGGCCTCGCGTTTCGGTTGTCCGCAAACCTCGACGTCATCCTCGGCCTTGTGCCGAGGATCTGCTGCCCTGTCGAACGGAGGCAGATGCTCGGGACAAGCCCGAGCATGACGGAAGGAGAGGTTGGCCGATCCTCGTCAGTCGCAGAGACGCCGGGGCGTCAGCCCCGGCATTCCAATTAAGCCACCAGGCCCTTGGTCAGTTCCAGCGCCTGGCGCTCGAACAGGCGGCGGTAGATGCCGTTGTTGAGGCGGATCAGTGCCTGGTGGTCGCCTTCCTCGACGATTTTGCCCTTGTCGAAGACGAGCAGGCGGTCCAGCGCGCGCACCGTTGACAGGCGGTGGGCGATGACGAGCGTGGTGCGGCCGTCCATCAGGCGTTCCATGGCCTCTTGGATCTGCACCTCGCTCTCGCTGTCGAGGCTCGAGGTCGCCTCGTCGAGGATCAGCACCGGTGCATCGGCCAGGAAGGCGCGGGCGATGGCGACGCGCTGCCGCTCGCCGCCCGAGAGCTTGACGCCGCGCTCACCCACCATCGTCTCATAGCCCTTGGGAAGCTCCATGATGAAGCCGTGGGCATTGGCCTGTTTCGCCGCCTGCTCGATCTCCCGCCGCGTGGCGTTCGGCCTGCCATAGGCGATGTTTTCCGCCAGCGTGCGGTGGAACAGGATCGGCTCTTGCTGGACGATGGCGATCTGGCCGCGCAGGCTCGCCTGCCTGACCTCGGCGATATCCTGCCCGTCGATGCGAATTGCGCCCGCGTTGACATCGTAGAGGCGCTGGATGAGCTTGACGAAGGTCGTCTTGCCCGAGCCGGAATGGCCGACCAGGCCGACGCGCTCGCCCGGCTTGATGATGACCGAGAAGTCCTCATAAAGCGGCGTGGGATGCGCGCCATACTGGAAGGTGACGCGATCGAAGACGATCTCGCCGGCGCCGATCTCGATCGGCATGGCGTTCGGCCTGTCCTCGATGCCGAGCGGCATTTTGTCGAGCAGCACCAGCTCTTCCATGTCGTTGACGGCGCGCTGCAGGTTGCGGATATCCTGGCCGACATTGCGCAGATACCCCTGCAGCACGAAGAACATCGCCAGCACGAAGGTGATGTCGCCAGGCGTCGCCAGGCCCTGCCGCCACATGACGAGGCCGGTTCCGAGAATGCCTGCCTGCATCGACACCATCATGAAGCCCTGGATGGTGCCGCTCGTCGTGCCGCGCTTCCATGTGCGGCGCGTGCGGCTGTCCCACTTGGCGAGCACGTGATTGAGCCGCGTCTCCTCGCGCTTCTCGGCGCCGAAGGCCTTGACCACCGAATTGCAGCTGATGGCATCGGCGAGCGCGCCGCCAAGCTTGGTGTCCCAGGCATTGGCAAGCCTTGCCGCCGGCGACACAAAGCCCATGGAAAGCGCCACGGTGACGCCGATATAGACCAGCGATCCGAAGGCGACGAACAGGCCCATGACGGGCCAGTAGCTGCCGAGCACGATGCTGGCGCCGACCAGCATGACGATCGACGGCAGCAGGGCGACCAGCAACAGGTCGTTCAGCGAATCCAGCGCCCACATGCCGCGGGTGATCTTGCGCACCGTCGAGCCGGCAAAGCTGTTGGCGTGCCAGTCGGTCGAGAAGCGCTGCACCTTGTGGAAGCCGTTATTGACCACATCGGCCATGATGCGCAGCGTCAGCCGGATGATGCCGTTGAAAATGAACCAGCGCAGCGCGACGCTGGTGAAGCCCAGCACCACGACGACGGCGAAGGCGCTGAGGGCGCCATCGGCCGCATTGCCGCCGGCGATGGCATCGACGATGCGGCCGGAGAAGACCGGCACCATGACTTCGGCGAGCGTGCTGGCGACGACGAGCACGATGATCGTGCTCACCAATGCCTTCCGGTGGCGCCAGTGATGGAAGACAAAGCCGAGCACCTGGCGATAGGCATCGGCGCGGAAATCGAGCTTCTTGCGAGTCATTTTATTCAGCCCCGGGCACGTGTCGGCGCCGGTCCTCAAAATCGAGAGTTAAAAGACACAGCCCACGCGGGAGACGAAGTGATCCCGTCAGATCAATCGGGCTGTGAAGGAAGAATAAACCGCACGGGCGCGCTCAAGGCGGGCCGCGAATGGGAATGACCTACTGTCGGAGCATTCCACGGGGGGAGGTTTCGATGATCGATACTGTCATTCAACGCCTCCCTTTTGTTCGATCTGGAGCGGTGGACATCTTGTAGCCGAGCATTTCGCCATTGCCAAGCAGGAAATTACAACCTGACGGAAAGTGATGCGGAAACGACACAATTTGGCGTCTGGACGATCAAAAGACGACAACCTAAAAGATTAGGCCTGCCGGCCTATCGGGGAGGAGAAGCATGAAACGCATCGAGATGGAGTTAAGCGGCGGCTGCCAGTGCGGCGCCGTGCGCTACCGCGCAACCGCGATGTTCGACAATTCGCATCTCTGCCATTGCCGCATGTGCCAGAAAGCCTCGGGCGGCATCTTTGCCGCGCTCGTCGCCGCGCCCGACGATGCGCTGAGCTGGACACGCGGGAAGCCGAGCGTCTGGAAGAGCTCGGAGCTCGTCGAGCGCGGCTTCTGCGCCAATTGCGGCACTCCGCTGTTTTTCCACCACCTCGAAAACGGCCGCACCAACCTGATGATCGGCTCGCTCGACGATCCGCACGCCTTCCCGCCGCATGCCAACACCTGCACCGAGAACATGGTGACATGGTTCGATACGATCACGGCCATCGAAAATACCGGCGCAACCGAAACCAACGGCGCCGACTGGGCGGCGGCGATCAAGAAGAGCAGCAACCAGCACCCGGATCACGATACCGCTGAATGGGCGGTGACGGGGCGAGATCGCTGAGATCACCTCTGAAACAGCGGGAGGCAGCATGCCGAAGGTCGTGGGAATTGGCGGTGTGTTCTTCAGGGCGGCGGATCCGGCCAGGCTTGCCGCGTGGTATGAGAGGCATCTTGGGATTGCCGACCTGCACAAATCCGTCTGGCAGCAGGAGGCGGGGATGACCATTTTTGGCCCCTTCTCCAGGGATACCGACTATTTCGGACGAGCAGAACAACAGTGGATGATCAACTTCAGGGTTGATGATCTCGATGGGCTGATGGCAAATCTCAAGGCAAGCGGGATCGCTGTGGAAACGCGGGCCGAGTGGGACTCCGAAGTCGGTCGCTTTGCGCGGATTCACGATCCTGAGGGTAATCCGATCGAGCTCTGGGAGCCAGCGAAGGGATGACGGCGAAGGCCGCGCCTCTTCAAGCGTTCAGGCGTTTGAACGTACGCCACGTCAGCCAGGCAAGGGCCTGCCCAACCAGGCCGCCGCCGATCACGGGTACGACGAAGAACGAGAGAAAGAGCCCGACAAGCCCTATCAGCGCGAACAGGCCTTTCAACGAGTCGCTGGTGGTGCAGCTATCGCCCCAATAGCACAGGCCGAGAGCCGTCATCGCTAGGGTTATGGCCAGTATCTTGATCATCAGCCAGGTGTATTCGAGCCTGAAGCTGCCCTTGGCGAGTTGACGATACGTCAGGAGAGCGCTGACCAAGATGATTGGTATCGCCGCAAATCCAAACGTCGTGAAATCGCCTATGTCCATTGGAGCCCCGCAGGTCTGATAGCCGCAGGCTACCAAGCGAGATTTAAGAAAGCGGAAGCAGATCGTTAAGCCGGGCTTCTCCATAATGCGGACGTAAACCAATTGCAAAACAAAAGCAGTCGCGCTAGCTTGGCTCCATCGCATAAGCTGACAAGCTCCGCACGGATGTGCCCTCCAGGGAAAGGAAGTGGCTATGGCCAAGCTCGTGTTCGGAATGAACCAGTCGCTGGACGGCTACGTCGATCATATGGCGTTTGGGCCGAGCCCGGTGCTCTTTCGCCATTTCATCGAGTCGGCGCAGCAGCAGGCGGGCAGCGTGTATGGCCGCACGATGTATGAGATCATGCGCTACTGGGACGACGAGCATCCGGAATGGGGTGCGCCGGAGCGGGAATATGCGGCGGCATGGCGGAGCCAGACGAAATGGGTCGTTTCGCGCTCGCTGACGTCTGTGGGGCCGAACGCCATTCTCGTTCAAGGCGATCTCGAGGGTGCGATGCGGGCCTTGAAGGCCGAGCGGGACGGGGAGATCGAAGTGGCCGGCCCGCAGCTGGCTTACAGCCTCACCCAACTCGGGCTGATCGACGAATATATCATCTATCTGCATCCCGTCGTGCTCGGCCACGGCACGCCGTATTTCGCCGGACCCCGGCCGCCGCTGCGGCTTCTCAGCCATGACCGGATCGACGAGAATGTGATCAGGCTGGTTTACGCTCCGGCCTGATGCCGCGCGGGGGCTATTGCTGCGCGGGCTGGAAGAGTTCGACGAGATTGCCGGAGGGATCGACGATCAGGATCTGCGCGCCGCCCGGCCCGGTGACCACATCGTTGCGGAAGCGGACGCCGCTTGCGCGCAGGCGCGCCACCTCGGCTGAGAGATCATCGACGACCAGGTGAATGCGGTTCCAGCCGCCGGGCGCCGGCTGCTCGCCATCGGGCATCGGCCGGCCGGCCGAGCTCGCCGGACCGCTGAGGAGCAGACGCAAGGCGCCGCGCCTGACATCGGCGAAAGCGGGCGCATGTTTGGAGATCAGGGAGAAGCCGAGATGGGTGACGTACCATTCCACCGACGCCTCGACGTTCTCGACCATGTAGCGCACATTGACTGTCTCGTCGGCCATGGCTGCCTCGCAAGGTTGGACGGAAGGGGAGTTTATCAAATCCGGCTCCGGTTGGAAAATCGCCCAGGCACAGAACGCAAGCCTGCGGGCCGGAATGCCTGGATCATCCCGGCCGTTTTTCTGAGGGCGACGGGAGCATGACTGTCCGGCCGCGCGCGGCGCGCTACATGCGGGGCATGGACATGATCTATGCCTTGCTCATCATCGCCGCCGCCGTCACCATCATCTTCCTTGCCGGCCGCTGGAACACCTCCGATGCCGACCATTATATGGGTTTCGGCAATCTGCGGTCGCGCCGCAAGCAGGATGCGGACGACGAGACGAAACAGGAATGAGCGGCGGGCCTGGCCGTCAGCGGGATGAGCGCAGACGCAGGATTGCGGCCGCGTTCGGCGGCATCGGCCGCTCGATGCGCCTGTAGACGCTGCCGTCGCGCGTTCTGTTCATCAGCCGGAGTTCGCAGAGCTCGCGCCGCAGCAGGGCGTGATCTCCAAACAGGTGCCTTTCCTTGAGAAGCACGTTGATTTCCTTTTCCGGCATGTCTCGCGCCGCCGGCATTTGCGACCAGAGAAGCCAGAGCGCCGTTATCTGGTCCATGCGTCGGGAGGGCCAGCGGGTCAGGCGAAACTGATCGTCGAAGCTGCGTTGCACCCGGTCGATCAGCTTGCGGTCGATCTCCCGCCCGGCGGCGGGGGCGGGCGCCGGCACGGCTTCTTCGTTCCCGGCATCGGCCCTGGCGCGCAGGCTCTGAAAATTGCCGTGGCCGGCGGCTCTTGCCAGCATGTTGAGGAAATGCAGATGCGAGGGAAGCCCCGGATGCGCGGAGAGCTGCGCCCGCAGCGATTTGGCGAATGCGGAGGTGTCGCTCACATTGAGCGGAATGCGTGTTCTGGACATGACCTATCCTTTGGTCGTGCCGCTCCAGATGGATTATCGGTGATCGCCCTTCCGACATGGCACGGGATCGGTGTCCATATCGTCTTACCTGTCAGGTTTAGCGTGTTCCGGAGAACGGCGATGCCTGGGTGAACTGCAGACCCGACACTGCGATTAGCACCGGGACGTCGATATTTCAACTGCGGTTCAGGCGGCGGCGGCCGCGATGGCTTTTCACGCCGATCGCCGCTCCCTTGCCTGGCTTCAGCTTATCTCGGCGTGGAACGGAACAGATGAGGCCTCCTGGATGTTAGGGGGCGACAGCTGCCATCCGGCGCGTTGTGTGGCATGGAGAGAGACAGGATGAACCCGAAAAGTACGTTCAGCATAGCAGGCCATCCGATCCATCCGATGCTGATCCCCTTTCCGGTCGCAGCCTTCGCCGGAACGCTCGTCGTCGACATCGTCTACGCCCGCTCGGGTGACCCGGCCTGGGCGGCGGCGGCGAACTGGATGCTCGGCGCCGGACTTGTCATGGCGGCACTCGCCGCAATCGCCGGCTTCATCGACTTTTTCGGCGACAGCCGCATTCGCGGCCTGCGCGATGCCTGGTTTCACATGGTCGGCAACCTGGTTCTTGTTCTGATCGAGGCCGTCAATCTCTGGCGGCGTTTGGCCGAGGGGCCGGATTTCATCGTGCCCACCGGACTGGTGCTGTCCCTGGTCGCCACGGCGATCCTCCTGTTCAATGGCTGGAAGGGCTGGGAGATGGTCTATCGGCATCGCGTCGGTGTCAGCGAGGAGCCGGGGAAGACGACGCGCTGATGCGGACGGCCGCTTCGCCGCCAGGTCCGGAAAGCCGTGATGTCCCGTCCGTTTTCACGATCGGGCACTCGACACGGACGATCGCCGAATTCGTCAATCTCCTGCGTTGCGGAGCGGTCGAACTCGTGATCGACGTGCGCCGCATGCCGCGCTCGCGCGCCAATCCTCAATATAATGAGGACGTGCTCGGCAGCGAACTCGCGCCATACCAGATTGCCTATGCCAGGATTGCCGAACTCGGCGGCTTGCGCAAAAAATCCGGCATTCCCGAGGAGGCAAACGGCTTCTGGACCAATCGCAGCTTTCACAATTATGCCGATTATGCCTTATCGCCGGAGTTCCGGGCGGGGCTGCTCCAACTGCTAGCGATTTCGGCGAAACGGCGCACTGCCATCATGTGTGCCGAGTCCGTCTGGTGGCGGTGCCACCGCCGGATCATCGCCGATTACCTGATCGATGCCGGCCGGCCCGTCTTCCATCTCATGGGGACGGACGAAGTGCAGCCCGCAAAAATCACCGACGGAGCGATACCGGCCGAAGACGGCCTGCGCTATCCGCCTGGAGGCTGAGGCGTTACTCGACCAGGCCGAGGATGGGACCGTAGCCGCCGTGCCAGGAGCGGTCGTTGCGGCCAAGCGCGGGATCGTAGAGCCCGACACCGCGGCCGCCATCGAGAAAGAGCGCGTCCTGGCATTGCAGCTGATCGCGGAACAGCCGGGCGAAATCGTGGAAATTCACCCCGTCCTCGCTGATTGCAAAGCGCACCGCGCCGCCGGCGCAGATGCCGATACCGTTGCGGCGGGTGCGGTCGGTGGAGCCGGGGATGAAGATCGGGTTCAGCTTGCCTGAAATGACCAGCATCGGGCCGGACTGGGTGGCGAAACGCGCGGCCGGGCGGCGCTTGAGGAATTCGCCGGTCGGCAGGATCGTGGCGCCGGCTTCATCGAGGTAGAAGACGCCATTCGGCTTCTTGTAGAAATTCGGCACCGGCCCGGCGGAGCCGTCGTTCTTTGCCTTGTTGGCGGGTTTCAACTCCTTGCCGTTTTCGACGTAAAGCCCGAGTGGCGAGAAATCCTGCCGGTACATGCCGGCATTGACGGCAAAGACGAGCTTGCGCCCCTCGGCCTGAAGGGCTTCGGCGAGGCTGGAGAAATAACGGTACGGCTCGCCATCGGCGCCCTTCCAGAACAGGCGAAGGTCGGCTTTGCCGGGGTCCACCGTGCAGACGATGTAATCGGCGCCTTCGAAGCTCTGCGGCTGGCAGGGGTCTGCCTGCGCGGATCGCAGGGAGCCGGCTGCGGCCGCCAGCAGCGTGAATGCGGCGAGGAGGGCGTGTTTGAGAGGGGGCATCGGCGGGGCTTTCTTTGAGATCGGCAGTGAATGCTATCCGTGGGACTGCAATATGCGGTCGGTGGGGCGGGGGCAATGATTGGGTGGCTTGTCCGTGGCTTCCAATGTTCTTGTTATGTTCGTAATTGCCAGTTATAAATCACCCGAACCTGCAACTGGGAGAGGGAAAATCATGAGTGTCTACGCAACGGTCGGCGCGATCGATTCCGTCAGGTCGAATGCTTTTTACGATGCCGTCCTGGCGACGATCGGCTGGCGGCAGCATCAGGAATTTCCGGGCTGGCGGGCCTATTCCGAAGGCGGGACGGGCGAAGGGTTCGTTCTCTGGGTCTGCACGCCGTTCGACGGTGCGCCGGCGAGCGCCGGAAACGGCGCGATGATCGGCTTCATGGCGAAATCGCGCGCCGAGGTGCATTCCTTCTACGAGGCCGCCATGGCGAATGGCGGGACGGACGAAGGCGGGCCTGATCCGCGTCCGCAATACGGGCCGGACTGGTACGCCGCCTATATGCGCGACCCGGCCGGGAACAAGATCGCCATCGTGTTCAATGGGTGAGGGGTGCGCGATGCCTGGGGTGGGCACCGGCTGCTCCTATTTCAGAAACCCTTGATCTTGCCCCTGCTTCAGAGCCTCGCAGCCGCCAAGGTCTTGAACCGCAGTGGATGCCCATTCCCGTACCTGCCGGTCGCTCAATGCGAGCTTGGAATCTCCGCCTTGAGCGAGGCGCTTCAAGCTTGCGTCCTCCAGCCAGGCTATCGATTTCTCGACGTCCGCGTAAATCTCGGTTCCGGGGCCGCAGCCGTGCTTTTCAAGATGTCCCAGAAAATATGGCCGCATCTGCTGCCGGGGCGCTCCGCAATATTTCTCCGCAAGGGCAAACATCATCAGCGCATATTCCATGCCCATGAAGCGCGTTTCGATCTGTTCGCCCGGCTTGTAACTGGTTTTGCAGATATTCTGCGCATGAGCGGCAGCGGGCAGGAGCAGCAAGGACGCCGATAGCATGGCGCTGATCTTTCGGAACAAAGGCATCTCCTCCCGGCGATTTGTCTTCACGTTGAAGCTGCAAATTCCGGAGGTTTTGTGACCTGCCGCTCACGCATTCGGCCGTCCGAGTTCGGGCTCGCCCATGGCGGTCGCGGGGGCGGTGGCGAGCGCCTTGTTGACCAGCAGGGCGGCGAGCATCAGGGGAACGACGGCCCAGTAGGAGAAGCGGATGCCGAAATGTTCGGCGATGAAGCCGAGCAGCGGCGGGCCGGCGAAGAAGACGACGAAGGTCGTCTGGCCGAGCGCTGCGACGTTGACCGAGGCCGGACGGTCCGTCCGGCGGGCAGCGGCCGAGATGGCGAGCGGATAGACCGAGGAGCAGCCGATGCCGGTGAGGCAGAAGCCGATCAGCGCCACGAGGGGACTGGGCGCCATCGCCACGAGAACGAGGCCGGCGGTGGCGATCGCCAGCAGGGCGATGGCGACCGGGCGCGGATTGAAGCGATCGACGAGCGGGTCCATGCCGAGCCGGCCGATGGCGATGGCGAGCGAGAACAGCGTCACGCTCAGCCCGCCGACGAAGGGTTGGGTGGCAAAGACGTCGCGCATATAGATCGTCGACCAGTCGACGCTGGCGCCTTCGGCCAGAAGCGGTGCCGCGGCAATCAGGCAAAGCGGCATGAGGCCGATTGTGGGAAGGGAGACATGCGAGGCCTCGCCCGGATGGGTGTCCGGCTGCCGGGGCGCGTTGGCGATGCCGGAGAAGACAACCGTGCCCGAGATCAGCACGGCGGCAAGCACGATGAGGCTGTGCAGCTCGATCGAGACGCCGGCCTGGCGCATGCCGGCGGCAACGAAGGCGGTGAGGCAGAAGCCGAGGCTCCACATGCCGTGCGCCCGGCTCATGATGCGATAGCCGAGCAGCGCCTCGTGGCGGTCGGTCTCGATGTTGGCGTTGATCTCGAAGGCGCCGGTAAAAATGCCGGCGAGGAAGAACAGCGGCGCGGCCGACGGCGCCGACGGCATCCACGGGATGGCCGCAAACAGCACCGCCGCCGCGAAGACGGTGACGAAGGCCGTGCTGCGCGCGCCGAGCCTTTCGATCAGCCGTCCCGAGAAGGTCAGGCCGAAGAGCACGCCTGAGGACATGGCGACGAGCAGGACACCGAGCTCGCCTTCGCTCAATCCGAATTTCACCTGCAGGTCGGGCAGGCGCGACAGAAGCGCACCGAGCGAAACGGCGACGGCAAACTGGATGAAGAAGATGCGGTAATGCGGCTTCATGTCAGGGCTTTGCTCCGGCCTTGGCTGGTTAGATCCGTTTCCGGTGAATGGCCGGGTATTCCGGCATCAAAAGTCCGGCGCGAAAACCGATGCCTTGTTGCTTTCCCATTCAGCATTCGTGCAGATTAAAGTTGTGTCCGGCTCCTCTTGATGTAGAGGACTGGTGTCTTTCAATCCAGGGTGAAACTTGATGTCTATTTCGTTCAAGCAGTTGGCCGCCGTTGCGGTGATCGGTCTTGCCGTCGTGCCGGGCATCGCTCAGGCGGAATCCTTTTCCAAGCTCGCCGGGCAGAATTACGCGGTCGGCAAGCTCGCCAAGAGCAAGGCCGGCGCCTATGGCTGGGTCGTCTCCAACGGCAGCAAGCAGTTCTTCTGCCGGATGGATGCGAGCCTTGCCTATGTCAGCAAGAAAGAGATGGTCTCGTTTACGACAAGCGGGCGGATGATCAAGGTGGACCGCGCCACGTTCGACGCGAGGATCGGCGGTCCCGACCCGTCGATACCGCAATGGAGCGATCTCCAGGCCGGCCGCGTCAAGCCGGCCGATGTCGGCAGCTGCACGCCTGTTCGCTGATCAGGCGGCTGCGTGTACGGAGACAACATGTCCGATCTGCTAGACGTCCAGAGGAGGCTGCAGGCCGATGAGGTCGTTCGGGCGCTGCGGCTCGACGAACTGCTCGGCGATCTCGGGCAGGCGATCCGGGTTGGAAGCTCGGCGATGGGGCTCATGGTCCGCCGCGACATCGATATCACGGTGGTTTGCCCTGAGATCAACGCCGAGGCGTTCGAGGCGTTTACGGCCATCGGCGCTCGGCTGATGCGGATGACGGACCGCGTCGTCGCGGTGCGTTTTCGGAACGACAGCGGCAGATGGAACAGGGAGCCGGGGAAATATCCCGACGGGCTTTATCTCTGGCTGTCCGTTCAAATGCCGGATCAGACGATGTGGACCATCGACATCTGGCTGGTCGATCAGCCCGACCGGCAGCCCGACATTGCTCACCTGAAGACCCTGTTGCCGCGTCTGACCGACGCGGACCGGGAAGCGATCCTGGAGATCAAGAGTGTGCTGGCCGAGCGCTCGCAAGGTGCGGCAACGGTTTCCAGCACGCTGGTTTACGAAGCGGTGATGGATCACGGCATTCGCGGCGTGGCCGAATTCGAGATGTGGCATCAGGACCGTCCCGCGTGACCGCATATCCTTGCTGCGCGTGCCGCAAAGCGACGCTCGTCGAGACAATTGACGGTTAATCATTAGTGATTATTGCACCTTAAAAGTGCGGGTGATAATTTTACTTCGGGGCTGACTGTATTCTTAAAGAATTGAGGGGATCGATATGCATAAGGTCATC
The DNA here is from genome assembly GCF_002211305.1 of Rhizobium sp. R634. Lineage (GTDB taxonomy): Bacteria > Pseudomonadota > Alphaproteobacteria > Rhizobiales > Rhizobiaceae > Rhizobium. The sequence continues at coordinate 56,373 of NZ_LOKW01000010.1, forward strand.
GATAGCCCATGGGAATTGGGCCAATATGCCAATCAGCTGAAAGCATCCGGCGTCGAGACGGTCATTCGTTACTATAATCACAGCAATTCCAACAGGCTGCCGCAGAAGCGGATCGAGAAGGCCGAATATGACGATATTCTCGAGGCGGGGCTGTCGTTGGCCGTGGTTTTTCAGCAGCGCGGCGGCGCCGGCGGCGCTATCGGCGATCTTGATGCCGAGTCCGGGGCGCGCGACAGCGAGCGGGCTCTCGCACTGGCCGAGACCTATGGGCAGCCGGAAAATTCGGCGATCTACTTCTCCGTCGATCACGATTACTACAAGGCGGCCGATATCGCCTCGATCAAAGCCTATTTCAAGAGCGTTTCGCGGCGGCTGAGCGGCAAGTACCGCGTCGGCGTCTACGGGTCCGGCGCGGTCGGCCGGGCGGTGCGCGATGCGGGCTATGTGGATTTCATCTGGCTGGCGGCGGCGACCGGCTGGTCTGGCACGCGGGCGATGCTCACCACCGACCAATGGGCGCTCTACCAGATCCATCCGCCACTCAACTACCGGGGGATCGGCTATGACGGCAACATGGTCGGCGGGAGATGGAAGGATTTCGGCCAGTTCCGCGCCGATGCGGAGGGCAGCGCCTTGATGCTCGGCGCCTCCCGGGAACTGGCGGCTTCGGTCGAGCGGCATTCGGAACTCGCCGAGGTCAGCGCCGCGGGCGGGCTCAACCTGCGCCGGGGGCCGGGCGAGAGCTTCGCCGTCGAAAGGGCGCTTCCGCTCGGCACGCCGGTCACCATCCTGGAGCGCCACGGCGAATGGGCCAAGGTCGATCTCGACGGCGACGGCACGGTCGACGGCTACATGCATGCGAGCTTCCTGAAGGTGCTGTCCGGCGGCTTCCCGATCGAAGAGGCGATCGGCACGACGCCTTACACGGTCGCCAAAGCGGAGCTGGCAAGGGGCATCGCCGAGGTGCCCGGCCGCGGCAACAATCCGCGCATCGTCATGTATCACAAATCCACCAACCACTGGTCGGGAACGGACGACAGCGTCGCCTGGTGCTCCTCCTTCGTCAATTTCTGCGTCGAGCAGGCCGGCATGGTCGGCACCGACCGGCAGGATGCGCGAAGCTGGAAGAACTGGGGAGAGAACGTGACCGACAATCCGAGGGAAGGCGATATCGCCGTCTTCGCCCGCGGCGCCATGAGCGGCTCGGATGGGCATGTGGGCTTCTTCGTCGCCGACGAGGGCGGGCCGACGGTGAAGATCCTCGGCGGCAATCAGAGCGACAGCGTCTGCTATCAGAACTATCCGAAGGACGGCGATCTCGGCGGCACGCATTACAAGTTGCTCGGCATCCGCAGGGGATGAGCGGATCGCCTGAGCGGGTGCCGGTTGCGGCAGTCCGGCGTGACGGGCTGCCGCGCCGGCGTCACGGCGAAAGGACGATACCTACCAGGCGGTGCGGGCGGCGCCGAGCGCGGTGGTGTGCGGCGAGGAAACGTGGGCGACCTGGGCCTTCAGCGACACGGCGCAGTTGCCCGGGAAAGTCAGCTTGTGCTGCGTCAAATGCTTCAGCAATGCGTCTGCATCGCGCTTCTCGGTAAGCGGAAATGTCACAGTCATGCGAGTTCCTCCAACGAACCAACTGAGCACCCGCACAAAGTTAAAATCCAGTTTCCATTGCGGCGCAACAAGAAAATTTTAATGATAAAATTAAAATCGATTAATTCTCGGTGTAGGATTTTTAGATCGTTTTAAATGAGGACTAAAGCACGTCGCGATCTTTCAGATTCGCTTCCCGTGCTTTAGATCTTTGTTTTTACGCGTGTCGTTATCGCAAAACCGCGCACACTTTTGCGCGACACGCTGTAGGCGTCACGCCACCCCAAGTTTTGCGATCAATGCGCGGCCGAGCGGCTTCGGACGCTCGCTGCGCAGGACGATGGCCGTCGTCACCGAGCCGTATCGGGCGACGGAATCGACGATGGCCTCCAGACCGGCGGGCGAGGGCACGACGACCTTCAGGTGAAAACAATCCTCCCCCGTCAGCCGCAGCACCTCGATGATCTCAGGCATTTCGGCGAACTGCTTCAGGCAGGGTTTGATGTGTTCATGGGTCGTGCGTAGGCGGATGACCGCCATCATGCCCAGGCCGAGGGAGGCGGGATCGACGACCGCCTTGTAGCCGGTGAGAATGCCGCGCTCCTCGAGCCGCTTCAGCCGCTCGGAGGCGGCCGGCTGGGAGAGGCCGACCTTTCTGCCGAGTTCCGAGACGCTGATCCGGCCGTCGTCCTGCAGGATCTCGATCATGGCTATATCGGTCGGATCGAGCCCGGCGCGGTAATCGGTCAGTTTTGCCATCTGCCTTCAATCCATCGGTTTTCGCTGTTCTTTTCCGATGAATGCCAATTCTCCCGGCTGCTGTAAACGGACAATATGCGCTGAAAGCAGCCAAGAGGTGAAGCGTGAGCAAATTCATTCATCTGCCGGGCATCGGCAATTCCGGAACCAATCATTGGCAAAGCCTGTGGGAGGAGGCCGATCCTTCCATCCGCCGCTTTTCGCCGGCAAGCTGGGACGAGCCGAAGCTTTCCGACTGGATCGCGGCCTTGGACCGGGCGGTGCGCTCTGCGGCGGAACCGCCGGTTCTCGTCGCCCACAGCCTTGCCTGCCTGCTGGTCGCGCATTGGCAGAAGATTTCGGTCGCACCGGCCCGCGGTGCGTTCCTCGTCGCCGTGCCCGATCCTTCCTCCGCGGCCTTTCCGGGGGAGGCGGCGGGTTTTGCCGGCCCGCCGCGCGAGCGCTTCCGCTTCCCGTCGTTGATCGTGGCGAGCACCGACGATCCCTATGGGTCGCTCGCCCATGCCGAGGCGAGGGCGGCTGAATGGGGAAGCGACCTTAAAATCATCGGCGCGGCGGGGCATGTCAACGGGCAGAGCGGGCTCGGCGATTGGCCCGAAGGGCTGGCATTGCTGCGGGCCTTTGCGGGATGAAGATTTAAATCGAGCGGGAGGCGATTTGATCTTATAGTCCCGTGGCCTCCAATGGGGGTGAGGCCTTGTGCGGGCAGGGCGCGTGCTTTGCCAAGGCGGGGTGGTCAGCCCCGTCCTTCGAGGCCCCTGCGGGGCACCTCATCAGGATGAGGCTGGAGAGAGGGCGGTGCTTGGCTCGCCGGAAGGCGGGGCTTGGGGAAGGTCACCCTCCGTTGCGGGCTGCCCAGTTTTTGAGCCGCAAGCCGTTGAGCCGGATGAAGCCTTCGGCGTCGCGGTGGTCGTAGGTGATCGAGCTTTCCTCGAAGGTGACGAGGTCGGCGGAGTAGAGCGACGCGGGGGAGGTGCGGGAGATGACCGTGGCGCTTCCTTTGTAGAGCCTGACCGTCACTTCGCCGCTGACGAAGGCCTGGCTGCGGTCGATCAGGGCCTGCAGCATTTCCCGCTCGGGCGCGAACCAGAAGCCGTTATAGATCAACTCGGCGTAGCGGGGCATGATCTCGTCTTTCAGATGGGCGGCGGCCCGATCGAGCGTGATGGATTCGATGCCGCGATGGGCAGCAAGCAGGATCGTGCCTCCCGGTGTTTCGTAAACACCCCTCGACTTCATGCCGATGAAGCGGTTTTCGACGAGATCGAGCCGTCCGACGCCGTGCCGTCCGCCGAGCCGGTTGAGTTCGCTCAGCAGGGCCGCCGGCGTCATAAGCCTGCCGTTCACGGAAACCGGGTCGCCGCCTTCGAAGCCGATGGTGATGGTCTCGGGAGCGTCGGGTGCATCGACGGGATCGACCGTGCGCTGATAGATGTAAGCGGGCGCGATCTCGGCTGGATTCTCGAGGATCTTGCCTTCGGTCGAGGTGTGCAGGAGATTGGCGTCGATCGAAAAGGGCGCTTCGCCGCGTTTGTCGCTCGGCACCGGGATCTGGTGCCTCTCGGCATATTCCAGAAGCTGAGCGCGGGAGCGGATGTCCCACCGGCGCCATGGGGCGACGACTTCGAGCGACGGATCGAGCGCACTGACGGCGAGCTCAAAACGGACCTGATCATTGCCCTTGCCGGTCGCGCCGTGGGCGATGGCATCCGCGCCGACTTCCCGGGCTATGGTGACGAGATGCTTGGCAATCAGCGGCCGGGCGATGGAGCTGCCGAGGAGATATTGCCCCTCATAGAGCGCGTTCGCCCTGAGCATGGGAAACACGAAATCCTGGACGAATTCCTCGCGCAGATCGACGATACGGATGTCTTTGACGCCAAGCATTTCGGCCTTCGCCCGCGCCGGCTCGAGTTCCTCGTCCTGGCCGAGATCGGCGGTAAAGGTGACGACTTCGCAGCCATAGGTCTCCTGCAGCCATTTGAGGATGATCGACGTATCCAGTCCGCCCGAGTAGGCGAGGACGATTTTTGCTTTCTTTCTTGCCATTTGTTCTCTCCACAGGAATACGTGGAACGATAGATCAAGCCGGTCGCAATGAGCTTGCGAATTATCCCAGAAATTGCGAAACTTTGGCATATAATGCCGCCTTAGGATTCTGCAGAGCTATTAAATGCCAATCACTCTCGATCCCATCGATCGCCATATTCTGCGCGTCCTTCAGCGCGACGGGCGTATCTCGAATGTCGAACTGGCAAAGGAGGTTGGGCTCTCACCCTCGCCATGCCTGCGCCGCGTGCGGCTGCTGGAAGAAGCGGGGATCATCGATCGCTATGTCGCCGTGCTCGACCCTGAAAAAGTCGGGGCCGGGCTGACGGTTTTCGCCCGCGTGTGGTTCAAGACGCAGGATGCCGAAGTCACGCTGCGCTTTGCCGAAGCCATCAGGCGCTTTCCGGAAGTGATGGAATGCTACCTGACGACAGGAGAGTGCGATGCGGTTCTAAGGATCGTCACCGCCGATCTGCACAGCTATTGGCGCTTCCAGGCGGATCACCTGACCCGTATTCCGAGCGTGCTCAGCGTGAAGACCGATGTGCCGATGGAGACGCTGAAGCGGAGCTACGAGCTGCCGTTGCGATAGATGCCGCCTTGGCCAGCGAGCAAGTGGGGGTTTGCCGAGCCGGTGGCCAGCCCCGTCCTTCGAGGCCCCTGCGGGGTACCTCAGGATGAGGCTGGAGAGAGGGCGGTGCTTGGCTCGCTGGAAAGCGTTGCGGCACAATGTTGCGTCTTCGCCGCGCGGCACACGGGCCTGCGCGGGCTACTTCAGCCGGAAGCGGCCGCTTTCCATGGCCTTGGCGATCGCGTCGCAGGTCTCGTCGGTGCTCAGGCCTGTGACCGGCAGCGCGTGGGGTTCCAATGCGCCGAGATTGGCGAATTGGCGGTGGAGGTCGGAGATTGGTGCGGGCTCGGTCAGGGTTTCGCCGCCGCGTTCGCGGCAGCGTTTGATGGCTTCGTCGAGGTCGGGGCGGAGGACGATGTAGTGGAGGGGGCTTCGATCACCCGGAAGGCATCCAGGAACCAGGGGCCGATGATGCCGTCGAGCAGGACGAAGAAGCCGCCTTTGGCATAGCGGGCTGCCGCGCCTGCCAGCACATCCATCACCGTTGCATTCTGGGACTGGGCGTCGGGTTGCCACGGTGGGATGGAGCCTGTCTTGATGAAGCTCCAGAAATCGTCGGAATGCAGGTGGACCTTCGGGCTGCCGGGCAGCTGCGCGATGCGGCTTGCGGCGGTGGTTTTGCCTGAGCCGGGCGGACCCGTCAGGATGAGGATTTCGTTGGGGCGGAACATCTGGCGTCGTCGGTCGGGTCTCTGTCAGGGCAGGCGTCGTAGGCCTTATTCCATCCGACATATCTTGCCGATGCAAGTGGCGTCGATATTGCGCTTCCGTCCCGTGCCCGCCGTTGCAAGCGCTCCGTCGCGTTCCTACCTCTCGATAAGCTGATGCCGCGGAGGGGCGATGGGCGACCAAGATGCGAAGACTAGGAAACGGCGGCCTCGTCGCGATTCCGGATCTTTCTTCAGAGCGCTTGCTGAGGCGGCTTTCGACGCCGATGACGAAATCGGCCTTCTCGTGGCGGTCGCCTGCATCCTCATCCTGGTGATCAGCTACACGTCCAGCACACTATGCGGGCTGGCTGTCTGGGGCTGGAGAGTTGGCCGGATCTGGCTCGTTCGGGCGCGGCGAGGCAAGGCGCTTGTTCGATGGTGATGTAAGGGGTCTGTTTCTGCCCCTCATCCGGCTGCCGCCACCTTCTCCCCGCTTGCGGGGAGAAGGGACAAGTCGCGACCTCTCCGTCTCTCTTCAGCCTCTCGCAGGGCACGTTCCCTCTCCCCGTCGGAAGGGGGAGAGGGTTAGGGCGAGGGGCGGTTATCGGCACAAACCGGACGCCTCGGCCTTGTGCCGAGGATCTTCTGCACCGGAGGCAGATGCTCGGGACAAGCCGGAGCATGACGACGGGCGCGCGTTTGTCGCCAGCCAAGACGGTGGCGATCGGCGCGCAGGCTTGTGCTTGCGACTATGCCTTCAACGCCGCGGCGTAATCGGCGGCGTAGGTCTTCAGCGAGCGCGGGGGCTTGCCGGTCAGGGTTTCGACGTCGCCGGTGGTGACGGCGGTCCAGCCCTGGCGGACGGGATAGAAGATCGAGGCGAGGAAGCTCGCGTAATCGGCCGGCACGCCGGCGCCGGTCAGGATGGTGATGAAGGCCTCGTCGGTGATGGCGTTATAGGCGATCGGCTTGCCGACAGTCTCGGAGAGGATGGCGGCCGCCTGCTCGTAGGACAGGGCTTCCGGGCCGGTGAGGTTGAAGGCCTTGCCGTCGAAGGCGGAGGAGGTCAGCGCGGCGACGGAGCTTGCGGCGATGTCGCGGGCATCGATGAAGCTCGACTTGCCGTCGGCGGCCGGAAGCGCGATCTGGCCGTGGTCGACGCCCGGCTTCCAGAAGGTGTGGAAATTATCGGAGAACCAGTTCGGGCGCAGGATGACGTAAGGCGTGCCGGATTTTTCGAGCGCGATCTCGACCTGGCGATAGGGAATGGAATCATCGGCATCGACGCCGATCACGCTCTGGAAGACGACCTTCACCTTGCGGCTTGCGGCCGCTTCGATGACCGGCAGCAGCATGCCCTTGGCATCGACATAGCCCGAGGCCAGCAGCACATGGGCGCGGTCGACGCCCTCGAAGGCCGGGCCAAAGGTTTCGGGCCTGGCATAATCGAAGACGACGCCTTCGGCGCCGGCGACCGGCTTGCCCGCGCGGGAAGCGGCCTTGACGGCTTCGCCCTTGGCGAGAAGCCCTTCCACCACATGCCTGCCGACGGTGCCCGTCGCGCCGAGAACGAGAATCTTGTTGCTCATGCCACTCTCCTTGGTATCTATTGGAAACTATCTAACGATTGGATAGATACAGGCAAATCAGGATTGGAAAAGAGAGCACTTTTTCGTAACCTGGTTTCGTCGGGGAAACCTACGCTTCCCCTGGAGAAATCTAAACCGGCAAAGAGAGAGCAGATGAAGGCGATCGAACAGGCCTATGACGTTTTTGAGGATCGCTGCCCGACCCGGTTGGTGCTGGACCGGCTGGCGGACAAATGGGCGCTGCTCATTCTCGACCGGCTGAAGAGCGGGCCGGTGCGCTTCAACCATATCCGCCGCGATATCAAGGGCATATCGCAGAAGGTTCTGGCGCAGACGCTGCGCAAGCTGGAGCGGAACGGTCTGATCTCGCGGACGATCTTTCCCACCGTGCCGGTCACCGTCGAATATGCGCTGACGCCGCTCGGGCGCACGTTGACCGACACGGTGTCGGCGCTGACACATTGGGCGGAAAAGAACATGGACGCGATCTTTGCCGCGCAGCGCGCCTATGACGAGGCCTATGCGGATTAGGGCATGATGCCGGCGCCTGGCGGCGATTTTCCGGCACCATGCTCTTCCGGTCAGTTCAGGATATCGGCCAGCCACTGCCTAACGCTGCGCGGCGCCATTGCGAGGCGGCGCTGTGCGCTCGTTTCTTCTGCAATGACATTGTCCGGCGCCTGGGCGAGCGCCTGATAAAGGCCGACGACGGTGGCGGCGGCACCGAGGCCGAACAGCGGGGTGAGGAGATCTCCAAAGCCTTCCGGCGACAGCGCTTCGAAGGCGACCGGACGGCCGAGATGGCGGGAGAAGCCCTGTGCCAGCGCCGCGCCATCGAGGCCGGGACGTTGCCCGACGCCCACGAGGCCGCTCACCGAATGATCGACAAGCAGCCGTTCGGCGACTTCGGCGACATCCAGATGGGAACTCCACGACACGGCGAAATCGGCGCCGAAGGGGTAACGCAATATGCCTTCGGCTTTCACCGTCTCGAATATCGGTGGAAGCAGGAGATTTTCGAGATAAAGCCGCGGCTCGACGATCGCATGGGAGAGGCCGCTTTCGCGAACGCCGCGGGTGAGGATCGCGACGGCGCTGTCGTCAGGCGCCTGCAAGACCGATCCGGGGCTGTCGACGATCGATCCGCTGGTCGAGATCACCACGCGGCCGGGCCTGGCACGGTTGATGGCTTCGACGATGCTTTTCGCCTGCCGCACGCGCTCGGGCTCGGCCGTCACCGGCAGGTGAACGAATACACCATCAGCATGGCGATAGGCGGAAACCAGGGATTCGACCGAGCCGTTGTCGACCGCGACGGTGGGTTTTCCTTCCAGCGCGGCGGTGTTGCGCACCGCGCCTACAGCGGCTTTGCCGGAGGCCAGCAGACGCCTGAAGAGCGGCCCGCCCTGCGCGCCGGCGGCGCCATGGATGACGTAAGACATGCGATTTCCTTTCATTAGTGCAGACATTGCATTAATGTTGGTGCAGTAATGAAGTCAGTTACGTCAAATGCACTATTGGAGAAAAATCGGCATGGGCGAAAATAAATTGCCGCAATGCGGCGTCGAGCGCTTCCTGCTGCTGCTCGACGGCCCGTGGGCAACGCTGCTCGTGCGCGAGCTGCTGCACGGCCCGAGACGCTTCACCGAGCTGCGGGAGACATTGGCGGGGATCAGCGCCCATACGCTGACGCACCGTTTGCGCAGATTCGAAGCGCATGGGCTGGTGACGCGCACGGCCTATGCCGAGACGCCGCCGCGCGTGGTCTATGAACTCACGGACCTGGGAAGATCGCTGAGCGACGTGCTGAATGCGATGAACGCCTGGGGCGAAACCATTCCGGACGACAGGCTGGAGCGGCTTTGAGCGCCCGTCGCGGTCTGGTCGGCGGGCGTCTCGCAAGACGGCGATCGATGTAGAGCGCGCCGGCTCACTCGACCTGGATATGGATATGGTCGTCGTGGCGGGCGGCGCGGCAGCCCTGGAAGCGGACGTGGGCATCGGTGACGCCGAGGTCGTTTTTCAGGTGCGGCTCGATGAAGATCTTCTGCAGGTGGAAGCGCGCCACGCCCTCCGTCGTCAACCAGGCGATGGCGGCGGCGGTGCGGTGCTCCTCGAGGCGATAGGCCGGGAAGAGCGGCTGCAGCGCATCGAAATCCCAACGAGTGGTGAGCCAGTCGTTGCGGCCGGCGCAGGGCAGTTCATCGCCGGGGGCGGGCTCTTCGAAGGCGAAATAGCCGATCGGCGAGCGGGTGGTGCCATTCAGGAAATTACCGTCCGCATTCTTGTAGTAGAAAGCGAAATCGAGCTTCTTGCCATCGGCATGGGAGAGATGCGGCAGCAGCGGGAAGCCTCGTATGAAGGGAAAATTCGCATCGAGCGCGACGGTGATGGTGCCGGGAAAGGCCTGGTCCATATGGGCGGCGAGGGCCTGTGCGAGATCGCGGACGCCTGGGGTGACGTAGTTGCGGTTGAGCGCGCAGTAGAGCGGCGAGCGGACCACGAGCCGGTCTGTGGCGCCGGCAAGGCAGGAGAGGGGAACGCGGCCGAACATCGGCGCGGTGAAGTTCGCGGCCAGGGTGGCGCCGGCATAAAGAAGCAGGAAGAGCGCCAGCCTGGCGGGCACGCGCCGCGTGCCGATGGCGCGAGCGGCGGCCAGCGCGAGGAGATAGGCGATGCCGCCGATCTGGGTGAGCAGGGTGAGGATGATGACGATCAGGGCGTGGAGGGTAAAGCGGAGCACCGGGCGGCCTTGCGCAAGGGAGGTTGCATTGCCTTAGGTGAGGGTGAGGGGATGTGCAAGATGGGTGGCAGTTGTTGCGTGTTTGCGGAGTTATGTCGCAAATGCCACCAAGCGCAGCCTCTTTCGAGGCTAATCGCTATGCGGGAAAAGACCAAAAGGCGGAGAGCGGCAGCGCAAACATATTCTTCCCGAAGGAGAGTAGTCGATCCCCCATGTAAACGATAATCCCAATTACGTTCCAGGTCTTGCCTGGTCCATCGTCTCTGAACCACCGCAAATGTCGGAAATCATCTTCTTCGACCAATGTTGAGGTCTTCATTTCGAAACCTATGATCGTTCGATCTGCCTCGGCGATGATGTCGATTTCACGTCCTTTATCATATCGCCAATGGTAGAGCCTCCATTCCTGTTTTTGGAACGGGAGAGATTTAGCCAGTTCGTTGTGGACGAAATTTTCAAACAGCCCTCCCAAGGCCGTCGGGTTTGCATCGATATTAAAACTCTGCGAGTTCATACTCCTCAGCGCAGACGCGATACCCGTGTCGACAAGATGGACCTTAGGATGTCTGATGTCCCTTCCTGTCTCGCCAGAGGTCCAAGCTGGAAGTCGCTTCAAAAGTGATAGCTTGGTTAGAATATCCATGTAAGTTTCGATTGTTTTTCTCTGAACCCCATTAAACTGCCTGTTAAGGCTCTCGACATTCAGCTCGTTTCCAACACGGGCGGCAAGTTGATCGATTAGTCGCCGCATGGTGTCCGACTTTCTGATCTTCAGTACGTCAGCGACGTCACGTTCCACCACGCTGTCAATGTAGTCGCGATACCGACGCCTCCTTTGCGGTGCGTCTAAGTTCCGTATTTCTGGAAATCCTCCTGCTAAAATCATTTCAATGTAGTCAGCTCGGGACTTTGCCTCTGGTTTTGGTAGAGCTGCCGGATTGGGGCCATCCTCGGCGGATGCCCAATCAAGGATTCGCGCAGGTCCCATGCGTCTTGCTTCTGCCATGCTTAATGGAAGCATCGTCATCGTCTGAACTCTGCCCGCAAGGGAGTCGGCTACCTGCGAGGACGTGAAAATATTGGAGGAGCCCGTCAGGACGAATTGACCCATATTTCGATTTTCGTCGACTGTCCGTTTTATGGCGAGCGCCAGTTTCTTCGATCGCTGGGCTTCATCGATGATCAGAGGGCCTGAGGGCATTTCGGCAATTAAAGCATCTAGCTATCCCTTCGGATCAGCTTCGAGTGCGGCAAGGACGTTCTCGTCGTCAAGAGTTATGAAATTTCCTGTCTTTAAGAGGTCTCGGACGAGAGTTGTCTTACCTACTTGTCGTGGACCAACAATGTTCACGACTTTAGACGATCTCAGCGCGTGCTCCAACTCTGTTTGTAAATGACGCGGTAGCAATTCGCTCATAACTTCCATCCGCTTACGACGGTGTGACCATCTTTGGATGAATGGCGTGAAATTAGCAATAGAGATGGCACGGAATTGGTATTAGATTTGGCGTGGAATTAGCAATAGAGGTGGCTTGTATTGCGCAATAGGAGTGGCAGGAAACTGGTATTAGATGCAGCGCGCCCTGCCGCTGGGGAGAGGCCAAAGATTGCGATAGTGAGAAGTGCGATCCCTGGAAGCACGTGCTCCAACGCCGCTTCTTGCGTCTCTCAACCGCCGGCGCGCCCGCCTCGTCCTTCGAGGCCCCTCACGGGGCACCTCAGGATGAGGCTTCGAGGTCGGGCACCCCAGAATGAGGCATCGAGGTGGGCACCTCTGATTAAGGGGCGCTTGGCGGGCTGCCTTGGTTGAGGCAGTAGGTTTCGGATGAAGCTTGCTGAAGCGGATGGTTTTACCGCTGGTTCATCTGCTGTGACAGTTCGGCCAGAAGCTGCTCGGGCGCGGTGTTGGTCTGGACGAGGTCGACGGCGATGGTGATGGCGCGGCGGCCTTCGACGCTGTCGATGTCGAGCTTGTTTTCGCTGCACCAGTGCTGAACGGCGTCAGTGACCAGGTTTATTTCGCGGTCATCGAGAGAAATGAGCGATTGAAGCAATTTCATGCCCTCCGGTAACGGCAAGAGCACGTATGAACTCTCAAGCGGTCCCGCCGAAATCTGATGGGCCGACTCCACTATCTTACGCCGATTGCGCGAGAACACCACAGGCTCGTCAGAACGGTTCGTTATTGTACCGTCTGCTGAAATTCTGTGGTGGGCTCGGCCGTGCCTGCATGAGAGGACTATTTCGCCAGCACGATGTGGGTCGCCTTTTCGCTCGCCACATGCTCGCGGACGCTGAAGCCGAGGGCGGGGAGGTCGATGCCGGCAAACATGGCTTCGCCCTTGCCGAGCACGACGGGGGCGACGGCGAAGTGCAGCTCGTCGACGAGGCCGGCCAGAAGATATTGGCGCACGGTTGAAACGCCGCCGCCGATCTTGACGTCCTTGCCGCCGGCCGCAGCCCTTGCCTTGTCGAGCGCCTCATGAATGCCCGAGGTGATGAAGTGGAAGGTGGTGCCGCCCTCCATGACGATCGGCTCGCGCGGGTAATGGGTCAGGATATAGGTCGGCGCATGGTAAGGCGGGTTGGCGCCCCACCAGCCCTTCCAGGCATCGTCCGGCCACTCGCCGCGGATCGGGCCGAACATGTTGCGCCCGAGGATGAAGGCGCCGAAATTGGCCATGGCGCCCGACGCATAATCCTCGTCGATGCCGGTCGAGCCATCGTCCTTACCCATCATGGCGCGGAAGGTACGGGTGTGAAAGAACCATTGGAACATTTCCGGCCCGCGCTTTCCGAGCGGATCATCCAGGCTTTGCTCCGGCCCGGCGCCGAAACCATCCACGGAAACGGAAAACCCCGCAACGCGCACCTTGGACATGCTCTCCTCCATGTGATTGCAATTTGAAACTAGTTGTTTTCTCGCATAAGCGATCCTATAATGCAACTGGTTTTTACAGGAGATACCTCGTGGATATGGAATTGCGGTCCGGCTGCCCGATCAACCTGACGATGGAGGTGCTGGGGGACCGGTGGAGCCTCATCATCATCCGCGACATCATGTTTGGCAACCGCCGGCATTTCCGCGATCTGCTCAACAATTCGCAGGAGGGCATCGCTTCCAACATTCTGGCGGCGCGGCTGAAGCGGCTGCTCTCGCTCGGATTCATCAGCAAGCGGGACGATCCGAGCCACAGCCAGAAGGCGATCTACAGCCTGACGGAGCCGGCGATCCAGCTCGTGCCCGTCTTTGCCATGATCGGCGCCTGGGGCAGGCGTCACCTGCCGGTGACGGAGGATCTCAGCATTCGGGCGCAGCTTCTGGAAGAGGGCAGGCAGCCGCTCTGGGACGAATTCATGGAGGATCTCCGGCAGATCCACATCGTCGATCCGGTCGGCGGGGCGAACGGGACGGTGACCTCGCCGGTGCTGGCGCGGCTGACGGCGGCGTTTCTGGAGGTGCGGGGGAAGATGGCGGCTGGCGAGGGGGCGGCGTTGACCTAACTAGAAGCTCCAGTCTTCTTCCTCGATCAACGTCAGAAGATTGATATGGCGGATGCCTTCCCGATCGCAGACAAAGGGAATTTTTGGTTTGTCGGCTGAGCCGCCAGCTTCCTGAGTAATTACGACAAGTTGCGGCGTCGATGCCAGCGCCTGAGCGATGACAAACGGATCGCCGCCAGATTTTCCTTTCCCTGTATCAACGAGTTTTGGGTAGATTTGCATGATCCGGACGACTTCGTTCTGTACCGCGTCGTCGATTTCGCGGAAAAGTGTCTCCTTTCGAACCTTCGCCCAAGCGAAGACGTCATCATCTTTCTTTTTCAGTTCATGAAAGACTTCGATGGAGGCAAGCAATCTTCCCTCGTCAATAAGTTTATCCAGGGCAGACCAAAGACTGCGGAAGCGTTTCGGCGGGTATGCGCGAAACCAGGCATGCAACAACGAGCTTGTATCCATGCAGTAAGTTACTCGTCTCACTGCCATCGACTAAAAGCCTAACTGCCGTTCGATACCGGGAACATGTCGAACTTTCACGCCCAGATATCCCGAAACCTCCGAAAGGCTTATCCGATCCTGATGGTAGTTCTCGATCACTCGGCGGACAAATGGTTTTCCAAAATCTGCAACAGTTTCACGGGGCATATTACGTGGGATTGGCTTCCCTTCGTTCTTTTCCTTCTCTCGTTGGCGCTGCTGCTGGTATTCCACGGCATATTGCCGACGCTTCCGCACATAAAAGTCTTCTGACGCACGTTGAAGCGCCAGAAGCCGACGTGCGATGGTTTCGCGAGAGACGCTGTAGGTCGTCGCAAGAGATTGGACTTCAGCATCATTCCATTCGTGGCGACCGGCTCCTCTCGCCACAACAATGGGTTCGGCGAGCAACAAGTCTTGAGGAACCAATGTGGCGGCCGCAACATAATTGCAAAACGCTTCCACCCGCTCGTCATTTTGCTGACGCGGGCCGTCCGCTTCTAAGTCAGAAACTCCACTTTGTCGCAACATCAGGTGGACTAGTTCATGCAGAAGCGAAAAAACCCGGCGAGAATAAGCGTCCTTTCGATTTATGACCATCACGGGCAACACGTCTGCCCAAACCGCAAACCCAGACGCTTCGTCGCTTTCGATATGCGATGCTTGAAACACGAGTGCGCCCGCGTCCTCGATCTTTGAACGCCAGGCAAGGAATGCGACTCTGGGATCACGCCAGCGAGCCTGAAGCTGGTAATCAACTTTCAATGCCTCCCGGATAGACGTGCCGACAGCCTCCGGGTTCTCCTTGATGTTGGTGGCAAGGTTGAAGATCCGTGGCTTTTCGTCCGCATCCTCGAACAGTTCCAATGCAAGTTCGCGCCGCTGTTGCGCTGAACGGATTTCAAGCGTCAATTCCGGTGAAAAGCGACGGAGGCCGAGATCAGGCAAACGTCGAAAATCATGCATCGGCTGAAATGTTACGGGCGGCTCCGGAAGGTAGAGTACCGCAAGAGGCCGTTTATAAAGCTCGGCTATCTTGCGCAGTTGCGGAATAGACGGCTGGTCCTCGCCAGTCTCCCAGACAACAAGCTTTTCCTCGTCGACATCGAGCTTTTCAGCCGCGGTCGAAAGGTCAAATCCAGCGGTCTCTCTGGCCCATACTAAAAGAGCGGGCTTGATTGCTGCTTTAGGTCGTTTGCTCATTTCAGTCCGTCTCACCCATCATCGGGCAAAGATCATTTTCAGCCGCGTTTGTAAATAATAGGTCAAGCTGGCGCGAACAATGTGGTTCCCAACCTGCGTGTGTCTGAGATCGCAAAGATGACGACAGCCTTGTCAGCTCGCTCAATGAAGTGTTGCCATGCCTCTATCGCCGCAGAGGTAAACTAACCTCCGCGCATAGTGCTGATCTTGGCTATCGTCGCGCCGGCCATCTTGAACGCACCGGGTTGCCGGCTTGTCACTATGTTCCTTCGAGATTTGATCCACGTCGATTCGAGCAGATTCCGATCGTCGTTTTCATGTCTTCTGGTTTGAGCTCGCCAAGTAGCAAGTCTAAAACGAATTACGGATCGGCGTCTTTCGCGACAGCTTTCGATCGTAGTCTCTACCGCACGACCAAAATAATCAGCGGCCCGGCCAGCAGGCTGGCGAGGATGAAGGCGGAGAGGAAGTAGGTCTCCAGGAGGCGGAGGATGGATTTTAAGTGGATCATGTCGAGGTCCTGAATTGTGGTGCCTGATCCTCCGGTGGAACAATTGCAGCAGCATGACCGGCTGCCTTTCAAGTTCCGTAATGTTGCTGCAACCCTTGCGGCCGAAACAGGGGCGCAAGGGTTGGTTGGGCGATGCGGATTCTGCTGATTGAGGATGAGAAGGAGCTGGCCGAAGCGCTGACTGCGGCGCTCGACAAGCATGGGATCGTGACCGATCACACGGCGCATCTTGCCGATGCCGTGGAGCTGGCGCGGCAGAACCTCTATGACGCGATCCTGCTCGACCGGCGCCTGCCCGACGGCGAGGGGCTGCGCTTCATTCCGGAGCTGAGGCGCACCGGCAAGGATACGCCGATCATCGTGCTGACGGCGCTGAACGCGCCGAAGGAGCGGGTGGAAGGGCTCGATCTCGGCGCCGACGACTATCTCGGCAAGCCGTTCCTGGTGGAGGAACTGATGGCGCGGCTCAGGGCCGTGCTGCGGCGGCCGCCGAGCCTTTCCGAGCTGAAGATCACGGCCGGGCGGATGGTGATCGACCCCCTGCATTTGAGCGTCACCGTCGGCGACACACCGCTCGATCTGCCGCGGCGCGAGCTTTTGGTGCTGGCCGCGCTCGCCAGGCGCAAGGAGAAGACGGTGTTGCGTTCGACGCTGGAGGCGGCCGTTTACAACTATGAAGAAGAAATCCAGTCGAACGCGCTCGACGCCCATATATCGCGGCTGCGCAAGCGGCTTGCCGATGCGGGTGCGGAGGTCTCGATCCACAATATCCGCGGCGTCGGCTATCTCATGAAGGAAGAATGATGGGCGGGGCAGGAAACACCAATCCGTCGCTCTGGTGGCGCCTCAGCTGGCAGCTCAGCCTGGTCTTCGTCGGCGTGGTGACAGCGGTCACCATCGGGCTCTGCTTCTATGGCGCGACGATCCTCTCTCCGAATGTCGCGCTGGAGGATCATATTACCGCGGCGCTGGCTCCGGCCGCTGCGCTCGATGCCGAAGGACGGCTCGAGATAAGGGATACGCCGGAGCTCGAGGCGCTCAAGCGGCAGTATGACGGGCTCTGGTATGTCGCGGCGACGACGAAGGGGTCTTTCGTCTCCTACGGGACCGTTCCTCCAGTCTATGCCGAGCTTGCGCGCCTGACCTATCTGTTCGAAGGGGCCGATATCAGGGGATCGGCAGGCACGGACGAGATCGCTTCGGTGGAAAGCGTGGAGACAGCGATCGGCGAGCTCAGGGTTCTGTTCGGCGGCGTCGCCGACAAGGGCTGGCCTGTCATTACGCTGATGGGCGCCGTCTACCCGATCTACGTGCCGCTGCTTGCCATTGCCTTGCCCGCGGTCTTTCTCGCCGTTCCGAGGATCGTCGGGCGGGGGCTTGCCAGCGTCAGCGAGGTTGCCCGCAAAGCCTCGGAGATCGAGCCGCGCCGCTACGATGCGCGCCTGCCGCTGGACGGCATTCCAAGGGAGGTCGCGCCGCTGGTGATCGCCTTCAACGAGGCGCTCGGCCGGCTGGAAAACGAATTCCGCAAGCGGCAGCACTTCCTGATGGATGCGGCCCATGAGCTGAGGACGCCGATCGCGATCATGCAGACCCGGATCGACGGGACGGCGGAGGGGCAGGATCGCAGGCGGCTGCTCGATGACGTCGCGCGTCTCGCCGAGACCGCCGAACAGCTGCTCGATTTCGAGCGAAACGATCAGGCGCGCGATCTCCAGGAGACCGTCGATCTCGTCGAGATCGCCCGCGGCGTGGTGGCCGACCTTGCGCCGCTCGCCATCGGCGCCGGCTACCAGATCTCGTTTCAGAGTGAGGTCGAGAGCCTGAAACGCAAGGGCAGCCCTTCGGCGCTGCCGCGGGCCGTCAGCAATCTGGTGCGCAACGCCATCGACCATGGCGGCAACAGAGGCATGATCACGGTCTCAGTCTCGGATATGGGCGGCGGGCGGATCAGCGTGGCCGACGAGGGGCCGGGCATTCCGGCCGAGCACCGGGAACTGGTGTTCGAGCCTTTCTACCGCGTCACGCCGAAGAGCACCGGGGCGGGGCTGGGCCTCAGCCTCGTCAAGCAGATCGTCTTGAACCATGGCGGCGAGGTTCGCATCGCAAGTGCCGCGGCCGGCACCGAGGTGGCGATCCAACTCGGATGACGCCGGTTGTTTCCGGCAGCCGATGCTGCCGGAAACGATGTAATGCTGCCGCAATTCTTCGCCGCCAATTTCGCCTGACATTATCGGCGACGGAGGCCAGAGAGAGTGCGCAGAAATCCTTTTATTTCATCTTTTTCAAAGGCTTCGAAAGCGGTGTCGCTCGCGTTGCCGCTGGCGCTGGCCGCTGCTGCGGCCGGGTGCAGCTCGGTCCCGCTCAAGGCGAGCGGGACACTCTCCACCTATTCCAATCTCGGCGCGCCGAAGGGCAAGCTTTCGAAATCGCGCGTCTATGTCGATGGCCTCAGTCTCGCCCCGATCAAGACGGTGGCGATCGAGCCGACACGCTTCGGCTTCGCTGCGGCGAGCCGCATCAAATCGCCTGCCGACCGGGCGATGGTCGCCAATGCGCTCGACCGGGCGCTCTGCATTTCCCTGAGCGACAGATACCAGATGGTGGCAGCAGGCGGGAGCGCGGACCTGACGATCCGCTCGATGGTCACCGACATCGTGCCGACCAACAAGACCATGGCGGGCGTTTCCACGGTCGTCACCGTCGGCACGGGCTTTGCGCTGCCGGTCGGCGTGCCGCGCCTGCCGGTCGGGCTCGGCGGGCTGGCGGTGGAAGCCGAGGCGGTCGACAAATCAGGCGCGCAGCGGGCGGCGATGGTCTGGGCACGCGGGGCGAACTCGCTGCAGAACAATCCGCGCGTTTCCGAGGTGGGCGACGCCTACGGCCTCGCCTCGAAATTCAGCAGCGAATTCTCGCGCATGCTGATTGCAGGCAAGGAGCCGAAGGGGCTGGACCTCTCGCTTCCCTCCCGCCAGCGGATGAAATCCTGGCTGGGCGGCAAGCCGAAATACGTCGCCTGCGATGCCTTCGGCCGCGAACCCGGGCTGGTCGGCGCCGTCGCCGCAAAATACGGCGCGCCGCCGCAATGGACGGAGAAGAAGCCGAAGCCGGCCGCCGCTTATTGACCGAATGCTCAGCCCCACCCCGAGGCTGGGCTGCCGGGACGGACGGGGCCGGGGACGGAAAAGCCGTGCTCCGTCCGTCTTATGCCATGTGGATGGCTAGGCCGTGGTGCCAGGGCGTAGCCGGAAATACAATTTAATTTGCTGGGGCCTGTCGGAAAGATGCGGGCCGCGCCTGAAGAGCTGGCCGCCGTTACGCTCGATGACGCGCCGCGATGCGTCATTGTCTTCATTGCACAGGATGACGAGGCTTGTGAGGTTCTGCTTTTCCGCGACGTCGAGCAGGAGCCTCAGCGCGGCGGTCGCATGACCATTGCCCTGTTTCCACGGCACGACGGAATATCCTACATGACCCGACACTTCTGGCGGCAGCTCCTCCGTGCCAGGTTGAAAGCGCAGGCTGATAGTGCCGCAGAATTCGCCGTCCCAGATCCAGAAGAGATGAGTGATCAGCGCGGGTTCAGAGCCGGGCTTTTTATCGCGGTCTATGAGATCGTTAAGGAATCTCGATCTGTCCCGGCGCAGCCTCTGGAGCTCGCTGCTTACATAGGCTTCGTCGCCAGCACGGCGCGGATCGGGAGACCAGCCGGCGGCGAGCGCGGCCTCGAAGGCTGACAGGTTTTCCGAGTCCGGCGGAAGCAGGATGACACGGGAGGCGGGCTTTGCTGTATCTCTTGAAGTCATCGACTGTCTATCCAAAGCCATGCAAGTCCGGAAAGACAGGCACGGCTGCGGGAAGATGAAAAGCGTCTACGGTGCAGCAATAAGCCCCGCACTTTCATGCGGGGCTTGCTGCAGGGCCGGCGGACTGGATTTACCGGCACTGGCGGCGTGGGCCGTAGTTCGGCTGGTAGGTGTTGTCGTAGGCGCGATACGACCGGTAACGGGCGTAGCAATATTCGGCATGCGAGCTGTAGCCGCGCGAGCTGTAGGCGCGGGGCTGCGAGGCGATGATGCCGCCGATGAGGGCGCCGGCTGCCAGGCCGCCAATGATGGCGCCGGTATTGTCGTGGTGGCGATAGCGACGGTTATAGCGGCCGTAACGATCGTCCCTGTAATAATCGCGGTCGCGATAGTAGCTGCGATCACGATTGTAGTGGCGTCTCGGATACCATCTGCGGCCGTTGTTGAACTGGCCTGGGCAGTTCGTGAAGTTATTGCAGCCGACCTGCATGATCCGGGCATCGCTGCCTCCGGGTGCCGGCTGCGCCGCCTGTTGTACCGGACTCGGCACAAAGGCAGGGCCTGCCGATGCCGGCATGCCGGAGAAGGCCGTCGCTATCGACAGGGCAATGATGGCGAATCTTTTCATGTCACTCACCTTGGGTAAACGGATGTATCGAGGGGATAACGCAGCGAAAGGGATTTAGTTTCATTTTGGGAAACAATGAGGCACTGCATGGCGGAATATTCGGCGGAAAGTTCAAATTGAAAGAAGATGCTCAATGAGATCTTTATAGGGCGGCTGCTTCAATAATTCCGGTGTAACGGCATTTTCTGCCTATCGGAAGGACTACCATGCGGCTCTCCAGACTTCTCGGCGTTCTCTGTCTCTCCACGACTGTGGCGCTGGCGCCCCTGAACATCGTCTTCACCGATCTCTCGCCCGCTTTCGCCAAGGGTGGCAATGGCGGCGGTAACGGCGGCGGTGGCGGTAACGGTGGCGGTGGCGGTGGCGGCGGCAGCCATGGCGGTGGCAGTGGCAGCGGCAACAGCGGCAGCCATGGCGGCAGCAAGAGCAGCGGCGGAAAGAGCAGCTCCAGCGGCAAGACCAACAGCGGCGCGAAAAGCTCGGGCAAATCCGCCCAGACCGGCAAATCCGCCCAGATCGGTAAGACCGGCAAGACCAAATCGGCCAAGCAGACCGTCGGTACCAAGGGCGCGACCAAGAAGACGACCCTTGCCACGGCGCCGGCAGCCAAGCCTTCGAAGAAGCCTGCGGCGGAGCTTGCCAAGCTGAACTCGCTGAAGCGCAACTACCACGCACTGATGAATACCGCAGATCCGAAGATGGCGGCGCTCTCGGCCTATGCCACCGCCTATGCTCAGTACGAACTCGCCAATGGCGTCGCGCCGCCGGCTGACGATCCCGTTCTCGGCGATGCCGCCCTGATGGCAGCGCTGGCGTCGGCCACCAAGACCGGCACGCTCAGCCCCGAGGCTCTCGGCTGGGCGAAGGACACGCTCGGCATCGGCATGGCCGTCGGCACGATCGACCAGATGAGGGACGCGCTGGCGGCAGCGGCTCCGGTGACGGAAGACCCGGTGGCGGAAGAACCGACGACCGAGACGCCTGTTGCTGAGACGCCTGTTACTGAAACTCCGGCGACCGAGATCCCGACTGGCGAGACGGCTGAGGGCACCGAGACGACAGACCCTGCGACGATTGTGGAGACGCCGACCGAGACATCGGAAACGACTGATGCCGCAGATGGCGTGGATGCGACCGAAACGGCCGCCACGAGCAGCGAGACGACGAGCCCGTGACCTTCCGCGTGAGATAGCGGTTTCAATGAGCGGCGTTGCCTCCTGGATGGCAGGGGGCAATGCTTCGGTGCCTTCACCCTTGGCGGTCGGCCGGCGGGCGCGTCAGAGCAAGGCCAACCTCATGCACTCGGGCATTTCCTGCCTGGGACGGAGAGAGCGTTGAATTCGAGTGTGCGGCGGACAATCCTGATCCTTGGGTTGACCCTGATTTTATCGACGAGCATTCACGGCCAGACATCGCGCGATAGCGCGCGGGCCGTCAACAACATCGTCCTCAAATCCGACCCAGACAGCAACCAGCGGATCCACGTCGGTGCGGGTGATGACGTGGTATATGGCCGGGGAGGGCAGGATGAAATTCGCGGTGAGGAAGGGGATGACACGCTCTTCGGCAACTGGGATGACGATCTTTTGACCGGCGGACCCGGCGATGATATCTACGGCTATGCCCGCGGCGACGGGAATGACACCATCCTCGAAACCATCGAGGACAGCGGCTTCGACACGCTGCTCTTTTCCGACATAGGCCCTGGCGATATCGGCCTTCGCCAACAGGGCGACGATCTCATCATTGCAATTCCGGTCCGCGCCGAAGATCTGGCCAAGAACGGATCAATCCTGGTGGAGTCCGGGATCCGTGCGGGCAGGAGAGGCAACAGCGTAGTGGGCGCGCTTGAACGGAGTGCAATTGATATAGCCGAAAGTGGGTCGATCCTCATAAAGTCGGCATTCGCCGGTGGCCAGAAGGGGATCGAAAACATTAGCTTCAACGACGGCACGATCTGGTCGAAGCAGGATATCAGCGCGCATATCAGCGTGGTTATGCCCGAGGGCATCGAAGGCACGGCGCGCTCGGACACCATGGAAGGCACCATGGGCGACGATCTGATGATCGGACTTGACGGAGGCGACAAGCTTTCGGGATCTTTCGGCGACGACACCTACGTCTATGCCGGCGGCCATGGCTACGATGTTGTCAATGACGGCGTTAACATGTCCAACGAGATCGACACACTTCGCCTGATCGACCTTACCGCCTCCGATGTATCCTTGCTGCGGGATGCGACGAAGCTGCTGGTGATCGTCCTTGCGACGGGCGAGGTCGTCACTGTCGAACAGCAGTTCGTGTCCGAAGGCTATTGGGGCATCGAGAAGATCGAATTTTCCGATGGCGTTTCCTGGGACAGGAAGACGATCCTTGAGAAGGCCTTGGATTAGGGCCGCGACCGGAAAGCGGATCGCGGCCGACACGGCTTCTTTAAGCGGAGGCTCGTGGTTTGGTGAGCGCCTTGCCGATGTTTTGGCCGGGCATTTCGATGAAGGTATAGCCGAGCCAGGCGAGCGCATAGACGATCGGCATCGTGATCAGCAGCGTGAGAGCCCAGCGGACGGGGTTGGTGACATCGATAGCGCCAATGAGATAGGCGACGACGGGCTGCATGATCAGCAGGTGGATGAGATAGGCGCCGAAGGAAAGCTCGCCGAGATTATGGAAGAAGCGGTTGCCGAGCCAGTTGCTGACGGGAGCCGCTATCCGGGCCGCGAGCGGCGGCAGGCGCTCTGTGTGAATGAGCGCGAAGAAGGTCAGGACCAGGACGAGCCTGGTGATCTGATGGAGCCAGTCCATCTCGCCGCCGATCGGGGCGATGACGAGATAGCCGGCAAAGCCTGCGAACAAATAGGCGCGCTTCTCATTCGTCCATAGGGCGCCTGCGAGCAGCATGCCGGCTGCGAAGACATGCATCTTGAGCGGCAGGAATGTGGGCATCTGAAACGTGTATCCGACCTTGTGGCACACATATGTCGCCAGTGCGCCGAACGCCGCAACGCCGGTGATGCCTTTGATCCAGCCGACGCGGCCGACGATGATCATGATAAATGGCAGGGCGGCGTAAAACTGCATTTCGAGACCGATGCTCCAATCGGGAAGCGCCGTCCTGAAAGAATAGGCGCGGCTGAGGCCGAACAGGAAGGAAAAATGCGCGAGATAATTCGACAGGCTGCTGTCGAGATATCGGCTCGCAAGCTGCGGCTGCACGCCGTTATAGGCGTCGATCACCATTCGGGCATCGTAGATGAGCGGGCCTAGCGTCAAAGCGGCGACGAGCATCACGTAATAGAGGGGCGCAATCCTGAAGTAGCGGCGAATCCAGAAGGTGGTCCACGTGCTCGTTGCCTCCCATGGCTCCCTGCCGCGTCTGCGCTGATAGTGGAAGACCATCAGGAAGCCCGAGAGCATGATGAAAAGATCCACGCCCAGTTCGGGATCGCCGATCAGCGGAACCTTGAAGCCTGTGAGAATATGGGCGTGTCCGACCAGGACCCAGAGGGCGGCGAGACCACGCAAGCCGTCCAAGCATTCGATACGACCACCCACACGAGAAGGACTCATATTTGCAACCCTTTCGTTCATGGCGGAGGGATAGCAAGATTTGCGGCCTCGCATCAACAACTTTGCGGCGTTATCCAATGATTATCTGCAACGAGCCGATGTGGTCGCGCTCGATTTTTGCTCCCAACCATCCCGTTTCTATGATCGCGCCTCATCGGGGGCGTGATCATCCATGGCGAGACTGACGGCGAAGCAGCGGCTGTTCGTGGCGGAATATCTGAAAGACCTGAATGCGACGCAGGCGGCGGTGCGGGCGGGCTATAGTGAAAATTTAGCACGCAAGAATAGCTGGCGGTTGATGGCGAACGAGGTGGTTCGCGGCGCGATCGATAAAGTGCTGGCGGCGCAGATGGAGCGAATGGAGATCAGCGCCGAGCGGGTGCTTGCGGCGATCGCCGACATTGCTTTTGGCGATGTGCGCGATGTGTTCGACGAGGAGGGCGCGCTGAAGGCGCCTTCGGAGTGGGACGACAGGACGGCGGCGGCGGTTGCCGGGCTGGAGTTCAATACCTCGGCCAAGGCCAAGGGCGACGTGGTGCATGTGGCGAAGATCAAGCGGGCGGACCGGCTGAAGGCGCTCGATATGCTGGCGCGGCACCACGCGCTTTATCACGACCGGCTGGAGATCAAGGGGCTGGAGGCGCTGAGCGAGCGGCTGGCGCGCGCTAAGGCGCGCAAGGCTGGTGACGGCGGGGCGGAGGGCTGAGATGATGGGTGATGCTGGAAGGGTGGGGCGCAAGGCCGATCCGAACGAGGGGATTATCGAATTGGCGAGCGATTGCCAGTTCGATCCGCTCGCCTGGAGCCTCAGCGCCTGGGACTGGGGTGTGGGGGCGCTCGAGGGACATGCCGGGCCGCGGGCCTGGCAGCGGGATATTTTTTCGGCCGTCCGCAATCATCTCGCCGATCCCGCCACGCGCTTTCAGCCGCTGCAGATCGCGGTGGTCTCAGGCCACGGCATCGGCAAATCGGCCTGCATGGGCATGCTCTCCAACTGGGCGATGTCCTGCTGGAACGAGGCGATGCTGGTGACGACGGCCAATACCGATACGCAGATGCGCACCAAGACGGCGCCGGAGATCGGCAAATGGTTCCGCTCCTCCATAACAGCGCATTGGTTCGACGTGCAGGCGACCTCGATCCGCGCCCGGGACAAGGCGGCCTCGGACAAGTGGCGGCAGGATTTCGTGCCCTGGTCGGTCAACAATACCGAGGCCTTCGCCGGGCTGCACAATCAGGGCAAGATCATTGTCTTGGAATTCGACGAGGCCTCGAAGATCCATGACAAGGTGTGGGAGGTGGCGGAGGGTGCGCTGACCGACGAGAACACGGTGATCATCTGGATCGTCTTCGGCAATCCGACGCGCAATTCCGGGCGGTTTCGCGAGTGTTTCCGCCGCTATCGTCACCGCTGGGTGACACGCCAGATCGACAGCCGCACGGTGGAGGGCACCAACAAGGCCAAGATCGCGCAATGGCAGGAGGATCACGGCGAAGACAGCGATTTCTTCAAGATCCGCGTGCGCGGACAGTTTCCGAGCCAGTCAGCCATGCAGTTCATCTCAGCAGACGATGTCGACCAGGCGCGGATGCGCCATCTCCGCCGCGAGCAATATGCCTTCGCGCCCGTCATCCTCGGCGTCGATCCGGCCTGGACCGGCGACGACACGCTGGAGATCATGCTGCGGCAGGGGCTTTATTCGAAGAGCCTCGCCTCGCTTTCGAGGAACGACAACGACGTGGAGGTGGCGGGGCTGATCGCGCGGCTGGAGGAGGAGCACCAGGCGGACGCCGTGTTTGTCGACGCCGGCTACGGCACCGGCATCGTCAGCGCCGGCGAGGTGATGGGCCGCTCCTGGCGGCTGATCTGGTTTTCGGGCAAGCCGCTCGATGCCGGCTTTCTCAACAAGCGGGCCGAGATGTGGGGCATGCAGAAGCGCTGGATCAAGGCGGGCGGGGCGCTCGATCCGAAGGATGAGTCACTCTACCAGGATCTCGTCGGGCCGGAGACGGTGGCGCGGCTGGATGGGAAGATCCAGCTGGAGAGCAAGGAGGACATGAAGGCGCGGGGGCTGCCTTCGCCGAACCGGGGGGATGCGCTGGCGCTGACCTTTGCGGAGCCGGTGGTCAAGCGGGAGAGGGGCGTGCGGGCCGGCAGCGGGGTGGATGTGGAGGTTGAGTATAGTCCGCTGGGGTGAGGGGGCGTGCCGCCGGGCGGGTGGCCGGCCTCGTCCTTCGAGGCCCCGGCGGGGTACCTCAGGATGAGGGCGGAGAGGGCGGTGCTTAGTCTCGGTTTCGACCTTCCATCGATGCGCTAATCGATCGTTCCTATGAGTTCGTTGATAAAAAACTCCTTGTTCGGAACCGCGTCTGCCTGCCGGCCGCGGGCGAACACCAATGTTCGCCAGGCATTGCGACCCTCTATTACGATCGTGATCTCCACGGCTGCGTTGGCCGCTGTGAGGCTTTTGCCCGTTGCGCGAAGCGCGGCGTGGCCCCGCACCGTGACGGGCGCCCAGAGCGATGTCAAAACCACTTCCTTTGCCAAGGCATCGGCGATGGCATGCGCATAGCTTATGCGGTCCACATCGTCGAAATCCAGCCGCTGATATCCCAGCAAGGCTTCGGCGAAAAGTGCATCGGAATTGAAGTAAAACACGTTGCCGTCGCCGTCCGGGAACTCGCCTTCTTTCCATGTGTGCGCGATGTAGGCGGTCCGGTTGGTGATCGGGTTTTTCCACGGCCGAAAGTCCTCTAATTCGAGATCAGATCTTACGGTGTCGGAATTCAGGTGGGCGGTGATGCCGACCAGGACCGCAACGGCGAGCATGCCGAGGGCGGTGCGCAGTCTGGATGATCCGCCGACGACTGGCGCTTCGCCTTGGTCATAGCTCGCAGGTTTTCCGGCCTTGAGCCGGTGGTATTGGCGCGTGAAGGTAAAGGGCCAGAATATAGGCAAACCGAGGGCAAGGCCCGCCAGCAAGACCCGAAACTCGCGCCGGAAGAAAAAGTTGGATCCGTTTTCACCGTCGGGCAGAGTTATTCTAACGCCGACAATCGCCTTGCCGATGGTTGTTCCCGTTAACGTCATGATGCAGCCGAGAATAACGGCAGCTATCGGAACCAGGATCAAGTTGAAGAGTGGAGCAAATTTGCCCATCACCGTGAGATAAAGAGCCGGCGCATATATCGACGTCAGCAAACCAACTGCAAAGCTTAAGCCCAGTTGGATCAAGAAGAAGTCAACCAATCGCGCCCAAAACCGCGGCCATGGTCCGGCCAGTGATGCGCTCGCGGACATTGCGACGGCATCGACAGGCGCGACAGCGCTGTCGGGCCGATTTTTACCGAGCCGGATGAGTGTTGAATAGCCGACAGTCGCGCTCACGAAGAGGGCGATTTGCCATCGTTTCTCAATCATCAAGCTTACGAAACCATTCGCCGAGGCGATCGGCAGCCACGCCGTCATGGCGGCAGTTAGCGCCAGATCGATCAGATAGACGGCGGACAGAGCGCAGACTCTCCACCAGAAGCGGGTCGGCGGTGCGATGATCGTGATGATCGCCGAAGCTAAAAGACCCCTGAAAAGCGGGCCGGTCTGCAGCTTCTGAACATCAAGTCCTTGGACGTGGATGACCGCCGAAAAGCCGACAAGTCCGATGACGGTTGCCAATAGCAGGGCAGCGATATTGGCGAGAAGCGGATTTGGGGATGATGTTGCGGTCATTGTCTTGAGGTCGCCGGCTTTCGGCAAAGAGGTTCACGCTGGCGCTTCCGATCGAGCGAACCAGCCAAAAGGTCTCGGAAAATCATACATCCCCACGAAAGATCGATTGGGCGGAGTTATGCATATCGAACAATGGCTTGGAAGTGCACCCTGACGGGCCACACACGTAATATTTTCGATTTGAACTTCTGCTCCGCACTGCCATGCCGTTGTCGACCTTTCCCCGCGAGTTATTCACGGCGCGGACGCGCCGTGGCTGGATTCCTGTGACGGGCACAGGAATGAGGAAGGTGGGGTGAGCGCCAAGGCACTAGGTGAGCGCCTCCCGGATGTCGATGAAGCGATTCCTGCGTTGGTACGGGTGTTCGTACCGACAACCATCTGGGACGTAGACATGGGTGGAACCCTCCCGGGTGGAGGGAAGAGCGTTTTGTGGGGCAGGGGCGGACACGCACTCTCCCTTGCTGCCTTCCGGCCCTGCCGCGCTCTTCCCTCTTTCGGGACGCTATTTCCCGCGAGCTAGATGGATGATGTCCCATGTGTCTGTTTTCCAAGCCTTCCCAGCCTGATCCGCCGGCGCTTCCGCCGGAGCCGGCGCAGTTGAAGCAGCCGGATGGGGCTGCGGTTCGCACCGCGGTGGCGCGGCGGACGGAGGATCGGGTGCGGTCGCGGCCGGATACGATCCTGACTTCGCCGGGTGGTGTGACGACGACGGCGCCGACCGAGAAGAAGACGTTGCTTGGGCAGTGAGGCGGGGCGGGATTTGCGCTCGCGCAGGGTTTGCTTGGACCTCCGCGTTCTCCTCTGGCGTCATCCTCGGCCTTGTGCCGAGGATCTGCTGCGCCGTCGGCAGATGCTCGGGACAAGCCCGAGCATGACGAAAGAGGGGCTGGCCGGCCTTTTCACAGTGGAGAGCGGAGATCCTGTCCGGTGGATTTATCAGCGTCGGCGCTGCCGTGCGGATGCACCAACGCAACCGGGTTGCGTGGATGGATACCAATGCAAGCCGTGCCTGCATGAATGGCACCAATGCAGCTTCGCTGCGCGGATGGAGATGACATAAGCATGAGCGACAACGCACCTGATCATGAGAGCCAGATCACCTATCACCGGCGGCGGATGGAGGAGCTGAAGCGGGTCCGACAGCCGTGGGAGAATGTGTGGCGGCAGCTTTCGGACTATATCGAGCCGACGCGGCTGAGGCTGACCGACAAGGATGAGGGTGCGGTGAGCCGCGCCAAGATCATCGACAGCACCGGCACCTTCGCGCACCGGACGCTGAAATCCGGCATGCATTCCGGCATCACCTCGCCGGCGCGGCCGTGGTTCCGGCTGACGACCTATGATCCCGATCTGAAGGACTTCGCGCCTGTGAAGGAATATCTGGCGGCCGTCGAGCAGCGGCTGCGCGAGGTGTTCCAATCCTCCAATGTCTACAACGCGTTTCACACCGGTTACGGCGATCTCGGGCAATTCGGGCAGTCGGTCGGGATCTTGTCCGAGGATGCCGACAAGGTGGTGCGGATGCAGCAGCTGCTGCATGGCAGCTTCTGGATCTCGCGCGACGAGAATGGCCGGGTGACGACGCTTTACCGGCGGTTTCGCTGGTCGGTGCAGCGCATCGTTTCGCGCTTCGGCTACGACAATGTCAGCCAGACGGTGAAGAATTTCTACGACAATGGCCGCTATGACGAGATGCTGACGATCTGCCACGCGATCGAGCCCAGGCTTTCGCGCGATCCTGACCGGATCGACAAGCGCAACAAGCCGTTCCTTTCCAATTATTGGGAGGAGCAGGCGGGCGACAAGCGGCTGCTGGAAGAAAGCGGCTTCGACGAGAACCCGCTGATCGGGCCGGCCTGGGAAATTGCCGGCGACGACAACTATGCGACCTCGCCGGGGCAAATCGCGCTCGGCGACATCTCGATGCTACAGCTGGAACAGCAGCGCAAGCTGGAGGCGATCGACAAGCTGGTGCGCCCGCCGATGACCGGGCCGACCTCGATGCGCAACAACCCGGCTTCGCTGCTGCCGGGCAAGATCACCTATGTCGACGATCCCACCGGGCGCGGCTTCCGGCCGGCGATGGAGATCCAGCTCCGGCTTTCCGAGCTTGCGAGCGATATCCGCGAGACGCAGGAGCGCATCCGCCAGGCCTTCTATGCCGACCTCTTCCTGATGCTGTCGCAGATGGAGGGCATCCAGCCGCGCAACCAGTTCGAGATCGCCGAACGCAAGGAGGAGAAGCTGCTGGCGCTCGGGCCGGTGCTGGAGAATATCTACGGCGCGCAGCTGGAGCCGACGATCGACCGGACCTACCAGATCCTCAACCGGCGGCGCGAACTGCCGCCACCACCCCGCGAGCTTCAAAATCAGGAACTGAAGATCGAATATATCTCGATCCTGGCGCAGGCGCAGAAGGCGGTGGCGACGGGAAGTATCGAGCGGGGCTTTGCCTTCCTCGGCCAGGTCTCGGCCGTCAAGCCCGAGGTGCTCGACAAGGTCGATGCCGACGAGGCGGTCGATCTCTATTTCGACTATCTCGGCGTGCCGCCCTCGGTGGTGGTGCCCGACGACGAGGTGGCGCAGCTGCGCGATGCGCGGGCGCAAAAGCAGCAGATGGCCGAAAATGCGGAGATGGCTGCCAAGATGGCGCCGGCGGCGAAATCCGGCGCGGATGCGGCTGCCGTGCTTGCGAGCGCCGGTGAGAACCCGAACGGAGCGGCCCTTCTGCAGCAGCTGGGGCTCGGCTGATGGGCGGGCTCGACGAACATTTCAATCCCGCCGAACGCCAGGAGCGCGAGGCGCTTGCCGCAGCCTTCCGCGAGGTCTTCTCGCTGCCTTCGGGCAAGCGCGTGCTGTTCTGGATGCTGGAGCAATGCGCGATCTACCGCGAAGCCTTTGCCGGCGAGGCGGTGAGCACGACGCATTACACGCTCGGCCTGCAAGGGGCCGGGCGCAAGCTGATCGCCATGCTCGACGAGATCGACCAGCGCTTCTACCCCAGCCTGCTGCTCGAGATCGCCACCATCAAAGCCATCGACCGCCAGGTCACCATCAACATGAGGAGTGAAGACGATGATGTCGACGCATGAGCGCATCGGCCGGCCAACCATATGCCGGAGCGCCGAAGGCACGGGCGGCGGCGGCCCGGAGCCGGAGAATATTCTCTTCCCCGACGATGCGCCGCAGGGTGCCGAGGGAATCCATGAACCGGCTCATGACCGTCAGGCCGATTCGGTCAAATCCGATGAGGAGACGGCACTTGGGAAGCCTGGGGATGGCGGCGAGACCACGCCCGACGAGGCCGACACGGTGCCGGAGGATGGCAAGTACACGCTTACCATGCCGGAGGGCATCGCCGTCGACGAGGAGCTGCTCACAGCGCTCGGCCCCGATTTCCGTGAGCTGGGGCTGACCAACGGCGAAGCGCAGAAGCTTGCCGACCGCTTCATCGCCATCCAGGCGGCGCGCGCCGAGACGCGCGGCAAGGTGTGGGGCGAGACGGTTTCGAAATGGGCCGACGACGCGAAAACCGATCCGGAGATCGGCGGACGCAGGTGGGACGGGACCGTGCGCGACAGCCGCCGCTTCGTCAACACGATGGGAACGCCTGCTCTGCGCGAATATCTGGAGGCGAGTGGTGGCGGCAACCATCCGGAGCTTATTCGTATTTTTGCGAAGGCCGGGGCGTTGATCAAGGAAGACGACCCGGCCACCGGCGGCGCCGGAGGAGCGGGCAGACCCGTCGATCCAGCGCATGTTCTGTTTCCGAACGATGCACCGAAAGGCTAAAGAGACATGGCAACAATCGGCAATAGCTTCCCTCAACTGATCGACATGCATAAGGGCTCGACGGAGGGCTCGGTTGTCGAACTGTTGTCCCAGCAGAACCCCATTCTCGACGACGCGGTCGCGACCGAATGCAACATGGGCGCTTCCCACCGCCACATGATCCGCACCGGCCTGCCGTCCGTCGCCTGGGGCCGCCTCTACCAGGGCGTTCCGCAGTCCAAGGCGACCATGCAGCAGGTCGACGACACCACAGGCTTCGTCGAGGCCATGTCGGGCGTCGACGTGCGCCTGTTGAAACTCGCGCCCGATCCGGCCAAGGAGCGGCTGACCTCGGCGGCACCCTTCATGGAGGCGATGAACCAGGAGGTGGCGACCGGCATCTTCTACCACAATACCGAGACGACGCCGAGAAGTTCAAGGGCTTGTCCGCCCGCTACAGCAGCTATTCCGACACGCGCGGCACCATCGCCAACCAGGTGGTGAACGGCGGCGGCACCGGCAGCGACAACACCTCGATCTGGTTCGTCACCTGGGGCGACCACGCCACCTCGCTGCTCTATCCCAAGGGCACCAAGGCCGGCGTCAGCCACGAGGACAAGGGCGAGCAGCGCGTGCTCGACGAAAGCGGCCAGCCCTATTTCCGCAAGGAAGACTACTGGTGCTGGCATGTCGGCATGTTTGTCAAGGACTGGCGCTACAACGCCCGCGTCGCCAATATCGACGTCTCCAACATGCTCGCCGGCAGCGTCGATCTCTGGGCGCTGATGCGCAAGGCCTATTACCGCCTGCAGTCGCGCCGCCGCGACGGCGTCGCCAGCCGCATCGCGATCTACATGAACCGCGACGTGCTCGAAATCCTCGACGTGCAGTCGAGCGACCGAAGCCTGCTGGCGGCCAACCCGAACTATACCGGGCTGACGCACATGACCGTCGAGGGCAAGGAAGTTCGCGCCTATCGCGGCATTCCGATCCGCGAGACCGACGCCATCCTCAACACCGAGGCGGCAGTGCCGGCCGCGGTGTAACGCGGCCCGGCCGCGGTGTAACGGCGGCCTGATCGGCTTAGGCCCGTCGCCGATGGCGGCGGCGGGCAGTTCCCTTCAAGACGAGAGGCATTTCAGATGATTTTCGACAAGCAGAGCCTGCTTTCCGATGCGCAGGCGATCACCGCCGATGCGGCGAGCACCAATGTGATCAACCTCGGCCCGATCGCCACCGGCATCGTTCGCAACATCGGCAAGGGCAAGAAGATCCCGCTTTCGATCCAGGTGGTCGAGGCGTTCAACAACCTGACCTCGCTCGAGGTGAAGGTGCAGGTCGACGACAACGAAGCCTTCGCGACGCCGAAGCAGGTCGGCACGACAGGCGCGCTTGCGCTCGCCGATCTCGCGCTCGGCAAGCGGCTCAACATCGACGTGATCCCGCGTGACGCCGACGAGCGCTTCTTCCGCCTCTTCTACGACCTGACGGGAACGGCGCCGACATCAGGCAAGATCACCGCCGGCGTGGTCGCGGCTTCGGAGTAACCGGCCATGGTGACGGTGATCGCAAATGAAAGGGGCTATTTCGACGGGGAGCTGCGCGACATCGGCGCCGCCTTCGTCGTGCCCGACGCGCTCTGGAACGACGAGGAGAGGCGACCGAAATGGGCAAGGCTTGCCCCGCAGGGGGCAGGCGGCGCCAGGGTCGTCAGGCCGAAAGGCGGTGAGGCCGATGGTGCGGCCGAAATCCCTGAGGACTGGCAGGGCCTGAGCGCGGCCGAACGCAAGGCGCTGGCGAAGGCGATCTCCGGCGAGCCGGCGCCGAATGTCAAGGAAGCGGACGGCGTGATCGCGGCCGAGGTCGAGCGGCGTGCGGCCGCGGCAGATTTGGGCGGCGATGCGCCGACAGAGGTTGCCGTGCCGGGGAATGGTCTGCAGGAGGCGCTCGGCCTGCAGCAGCCCGATTGGGTGGTGCCTGCCGGGTGAAAGACTGACGGGGAGGGCGCAAGCTCTCCCTCTGACCGGTGGCCCCGCCGTCTGGTCTTCGTTTGTTCTGATCGGCTTGTACCCCAAGCATCTGCTTCCGTTCGAAAGGGCAGCAGATCCTCGGCACAAGGCCGAGGATGACGCCGAGAGAACATTGGGAGGGCGCTTGGCCCTTCCTTCTGCACTCCAGATATGAAGCATCATCATGGCCGAGATTTTCAATGAGCAGCGTGTGGCCGGCGTGCATATCGTTCCCGATGGGACTGTGCTGCACAATGGGCAGCGCGTGGTGGGTATCCGCGAAGCCGAGAGCGGCGTGCTGTTTACCGAGGGCCGGCGGGTGCTCGGCGTCAGCGTGCTCTCCGGCAGCGAAGTCATCTACAACGAGCAGGTCGTGATCGGCGTGGTGATCATTGCGGACGGGCGTACGCTCTATAACGGGATGCCGGTCGTGCCGGTCAGCGGCAGCGGGCATCCACCCTGGATGGCCGATACGAACCGCTACATGCCGGCGGCGACCCGGGTGGAGTGGCCGGGCGGTTTTACGCAGACCTATGCGGCTGGCCTCAATTATCAGGCTTCGGAACTTTACTTCGGGTCTCCCGACTATCCCACCAACAGCTTCCTGATCCCCTTCGTCGGCTTCGGTGTCCAGCAGGGCAACAACTCGCCGCAGGAGACCATCAATCCGAACGCGGATATGCTGATCGACGAAGTGTTCTTCCTGCATCCTGACGGCAACGAATATCCGGTGCTGTTCGGCGGGCTTGCCGCAGCGACGGCGACGGCGGCGACCGGCATCGTCTGGGGGCAGGTGATGCTGCCGGCGGATCTGCCGCGACGTTCCCTTTTCGGCATCCGCACGGCCTGGCACGGCACGGTCGGCAACACCTATCTTGGCGGCTACCGCGTTCAGCGTCATCGCGGCGAGAAATATTGGGCGGCGGGCGACCTGGCATCCGTGCGGGCGCTGGCGGCGGCCGATGCGCCGAGCACGCCGGACCGGGACCCCGACGGTTTCTACAATACGGTCGGCAATGTCAGCAACTCGCAGCCGCTGGCCTATGGCCCGGCGCTGATCTTCGCCAAGGGATGGGACGGACGGCCGGTGCCGCTCGTGCTTTCCGACAGCCTCGTCGAGCGCCAGGAGATCGCCGCATCGGCGGATGCGCGCGGCAATATGGGCGTCTGGCGCCGCTGGCTCGACGTGCCCGATCCGGTCTGGGGCGAAACCATGCCGCTGATCATGGGCGTGCCAGGCGCGAAATCGCAGCTGGAGCTGACGGGCTCGGGCAGCACGATCGCGACACTGCGCTGGGGACTGATCGACATCGTCAAGAACACCTATAATGGCGGCCTCAATCCCTGGACTTTCGTCTTCGACCAGTCGGGGCGCAACGACAACAATGCAACGGCCAGCACCTGGGCCAATTTCAAGTTCGGCCTCATCGACCGCGTGAAGACCAGATATGGCGCCGGTACGCACGTGGTCGGTTTGACCCTCTGGCCCACCATGACGTCAACGGATGGCGGTCGAACGGCGACTGCCTACAGCGTCCCCATTCTCTGGAATGGTGTGAGCGGCACCCTCAAGGCCGTCAACGACGCCATCAAGGCGTCCTCCCGCTATGCAAGGGTTATCGACGTGTTCGGTGCGTTCACGACCGATGCGGATCCATCCAAGGCACCGGCATCCGAGATGTTTCCGCTCGGCAAGGTGATCGGCCATCCGGGAAATCAGGACGGGGTGACGACCTGGGACACGATCAAGATGCCGTCGGGGATACCCCGCGGCGCTGTGGTCATCTTCGAATATCAGCCGGGTCTCTGGGCCGGGCGGACCGTCCTCAGTGAGGTCGTCAACGGCGACGGCACATCGAACTACAAGGTGCTGGAGATATTCGCGACGAACGTGCAGGACAACGCCACCCTCTATGGCAAGGCCATGAACCTTGACTCCGGCACCGGCACCACAACGCACGTTCATCCGTTGCTCTACACCATCCTCAGGACAGTGAGCCGCATCCCCCAGTCGGAGAAGATGAAATTCTATCCGGCGTGAGTCAGGAGGCGCTAGAACAGGACGATTTAGGCCCGGTCGGCCCGAATCGTCCTGTTCTACATTAAGAGAGCGTGATGTCGTCCGAAACCGTTTACACTTTTCGGCATCATGCTCTAGGCGTGCCGTCCGCCAGCCATCAGGTGAAGCTGATGTTCGTCGTGGACGCCCTGGCGGTAAAGCTCGATGATGAGGGCGCCGATCTTTTCGGCTTTCTCGCTCCCCCTGTCGATATCAAGCTCGATGCAGAGAGCTTCATGAACGCGCCGGCAAACGTCGAGATCCGCGGAGGCGAGCGGTTCGTCGCGTGTGCTGAACAGCTTGTCTGACATCGGCTGGCCCTTTTCGATGTCGGTGAATCGCTGTTGAGAAAGATAATTTCGCGACGTTTCTTCTGCAAGATGGACGAAGGCCCGAATCTCGCAACAGTGAAAACGCTTGAAATGAAGGACGCGAGCGATCGAGACGGACCGGCGGGACGCCGGCGCGTCGATCTCGCGGCCGCAGAGCGTGGGGATCTATTTCGCCTCGGGAGACTTGCCGCCTTCGCGCGACAGGCGCAATTCTTTCAGCCTTCGCGTCTTCTCCCGGCGGGCCCGCTGCTCCGCCTCGATGGTTTCCTTGGCGGCTCGCTCGGTATTTTCGAAACGATCCTGCCGATAAGCCTTTGATGAGGGTTCACGTTCTCTTTTCATGGGCGTGAAACGCGAACCGGCGGAAACGGTTTCATGGAAAATGCCGAAAGCGGCCGGCGATCTCGTGATCTTTTGGGCGGAAGCGGGCTTTGGCGGCGGGAACCGCCGAGTTTAAGCCGTGAAGCCGGGCGCCTTGCCGGCGCCCGGATTTTGCGATGATCAGCCCTTGATGAAGGCCAGCAGATCGGCGTTGATGACCTCGGCGTTGATGGTGCACATGCCATGCGAGAATTTCTCGTAGACCTTCAGCGTGGCGTTTTGCAGGAGCTTGGACGAGAGCAGGGCGGAATCGGCGATCGGGACGATCTGGTCGTCGTCGCCGTGCATGACGAAGGTCGGCACGGTGATGATCTTCAGGTCCTCGGTAAAATCGGTTTCCGAGAAGGCCTTGATGCCGTCGTAATGGGCCTTGGCGCCGCCCATCATGCCCTGGCGCCACCAATTGTCGATCACCGGTTCCGACACGTTCGCGCCGGGACGGTTGAAGCCGTAGAAGGGGCCGGCCGGGAGATCGCGGTAGAATTGCGCGCGGTCGGCGGCGAGCTGGCTGCGCAGGCCGTCGAAGACTTCGATCGGCAGGCCGCCCGGATTGGCTTCGGTCTTGACCATCAGCGGCGGCACGGCGCCGATGATCACCAGCTTGGCGACGCGGCCCTGGGGCTGGCCGTGACGGGCGACATAATGCGTCGCCTCGCCGCCGCCGGTGGAATGGCCGACATGGATGGCGTTGCGCAGATCGAGATGCTCGACGACGGCGGCTGCGTCCGCCGCGTAATGATCCATATCGTGGCCGTCTCCGACCTGGGTGGAGCGGCCGTGGCCGCGGCGGTCATGGGCGACGACGCGATAGCCCTTGTGCAGGAAGAACAGCATCTGGGCGTCCCAATCGTCGGAGCTCAGCGGCCAGCCGTGATGGAACATGATCGGCTGGGCGCTCTTTGACCCCCAATCCTTATAGAAGATCTCGACGCCGTCCTTGGTGGTGACTGTGCTCATGGCATGGCTCCCTTGGTTGGTTGGATTGATGCAGGCGGAAGTCTGCGCCGTCACCGGCGCAATCGGGCAAGATCATGGGCGCAGGTGAAAGATTGCGCCGGATGCTGATGTACGTATCTAATCCGGCTTTCTACCGAATTGATATGACAGATTTCCATAAGCGACCGCGCAGATAAGTAAAGCTACGGAGGTCACAGTCAGGGCGTTCTTGGGGTGGGGTCTTGCCGCGCGCCCGCCTCGTCCTTCGAGGCCCCTTGCGGGGCACCTCAGGATGAGGCTCTCTTGAGCCGTCGGAGTGGCTCAGTCTGTGCCTATCGTCGAAGCGTTTGGCTTAGGGTGAGGCACTCATGATGGGCTTTTTTTACTCTTCATCCAGCATGTTGCAGCCAACGTGTTGGCGTTCCTGGGTTGCGCCCACGAAGCTCAAGGGATGGACGATGGCAGGAAGGAAACTAGCATGTTGGATCGCGGTAAGTTTAGCCCTGATACTTTCCGTCTCCTCCGCGAAAGCGATGAGCGAGGACCGCCGCAAAATATTTGATGCCGAGGTGATTGACCTGTTGGATAAGGACTGCGCTGCGGCCTGGAAGAAGGTGTGGCGCGATGCGCGCCGAGGCGATCAGCAGGCGCTCGCCGCCGCAGCGAGCATGGTTCTTTTTCGACAACTTATCCCGCCGTCAAGCGTCCCGCTCAAGGAACCTCGGTCGATACTTCGGCACCTGGTTATCAACCTGATGACCCTCTATCTCTATAGCTGGAAGGATTCTTTTATCGAAGAGACATTTCGTAGCGGTTTTTCATGGGATGAATTTGAGGCGCCGACCGAGGGGCTTACACTCTTCGACAACAAAAAAGACCGAGATAACTTTCGAAATGTCAGTCACTGTTTAAAGACACGGAAAGATAAGGATTTCTGTGCTGCGCTTGCAGTTGAGCTGAAGGTCATACCTTCATTCAAGACATATGTTACGATGATAGACAAAGCGCCTCACGCAGCTTTCTGCTTGTCGACGAATGCTCCACGACGGAGCAAGGAAGCTCATAGTATTCCGCTTGGGCCGGGCCTCTATTAGACTTAGGCAATTGTCGCATCGGTACAGCGGGAGGACAGCTTGCGGACCCGAGGCGAGCTCACAACTGCGAACAGAGGCGATCATGAACGTTGGCGGGAGTTTCGCCGCGACAACCATTCCTAGCCTAAGGTCGGTCAACCCAAGGGGCTGACCGACATGACATCCATTATTTCCATCTGCAATCTGGCGCTCGCTTCGATCGGTAAGGACAGCATCAATGCGCTGAGCGAGCCGACGGTGGAGGCGCGGGCCTGCAACCGTTTCTTTGCGCCGGCGCGCGATGCGCTGCTGCAGGCCTATCCCTGGCGCTTTGCCGGCAGGACGCGTTCGCTGGCCGAAATCGTGAACGACCGGCCGGGGGAGTGGGCCTATGCCTATGACCGGCCGGTGGACTGCCTGGCGATCCGCGGCGTTCGTTCGGCGCTCGACGTGACGGGCGAGACTTCGGTGGGCGGCGTCTTTTCCGGTGGCGCGTCCACCGCGGGCGGGCATGCCTATGATGCCGAAGGCGGCGTGATCTATTGCAATATTTCGCCGGCCTATCTCAATTTCACCGAGCGGCTGACCGATCCGACGAAATATACGCCGCTCTTCGTCGATGCGCTCTCCTGGCATCTCGCCGTCAGGCTCGCCATGCCGCTGACGCGCGATCCGCAGGTGCGCGCCGATGCGTTCCAGCTTGCCAACAGCACGCAGGCGCTGGCCCAGACGGCGGACGCCAACGAGGGCTGGGACGGCACGGACGACCAGGACGGGCTGACGGGAGGGCGGGCGAATGGCTGATTTGCGCGCCTACCAGCCGTCCTTCGGCGGCGGCGAACTGTCGCCGGCGCTCTGGGCGCGTGTCGACCAGGTGAAATACGGCAGCGGGCTGAAGACGGCGCTCAACCTCTTCATCAATCCGCATGGCGGCGCCTCGAACCGCGCCGGCCTTGCCTTCATCCGCGAGGTGAAGGCGAGCGCCAACGAGGCGCGGCTGATCCCTTTCCAGTTCAACACCGAGCAATCCTATGTTCTGGAATTCGGCCATCTCTATTTCCGGGTGTTCCGGGACGGCGGGCTCGTTCTATCAGGGGCCACGCCTTACGAGGTGACGACGCCCTACGCGCATAATGCGCTCGACGAACTGGTGTTCGTGCAGGAGGCGGATGTGATGTATATCTGCCATCCCGACTATCCCGTGCGTAAACTGGCGCGCCATGCTGACAACAACTGGACGCTCGACCTCGTGACCTTCGCGCCGAAGATCGCGGCGCCCGTGGGCGTCGGGATTACGACAATCGGCGGGGGAAGCACGCCCTATGGCTATCGCGTCTCGGCCGTCGACAATGAAAGCGGCGAGGAAAGCCTGCCGTCGGCGGCTGTCTTCGCCAACAACGACCTGACGGTGACCGGCCGCAAGAACCGCGTCAGCTGGTCGGCGGTGGCGGGCGCCTCGCGCTATATCGTCTACAAGAACGACAACGGTGTCTATGGCTATATCGGCGGCACGGCCGGTCTTTCCTTCGACGACGACAACATCGCGGCCGATCTCGCCGATACGCCGCAGACGGCGCGCAACCCGTTCAACAGCGCCGGCAATTACCCCCGCTGCGCGACCTTCATCGAGCAGCGATTGGCCTTCGCCTCGACGAAGAACGATCCGCAGGCGGTGTGGCTGTCGCAATCGGCCAATTACGAGAATTTCGGCTATTCCTCGCCTTCCAAGGCGAGCGACGCCGTGACCTTCCGCATTCGCGCCCGGCAGGTGAACGAGATCCGCTCGATGCTGGCGCTGCGCGGGCTGATGCTTTTGACGTCGGGAGCGGAATGGATCGTTAGCGGCGGCTCGCAATCCGATGCGATTTCTCCCTCTTCTATCAAGATCGACAACCAGGGTTATCGCGGGGCGGCCCGGGTGCAGCCGATCGTCATCGGCAATACGGTGCTCTTTGCGCAGGAGCGGGGCGGCGTCATCCGCGACTTCAGCTATGTCTACGCCGAGGACGGCTTCGTTGGCAAAGACCTGACGATCCTTGCCCGCCACCTCTTCGAGAACCGGCGGATCAAGGCCTGGGCCTATGCCCAGGCGCCTTATTCGATCGCCTGGGTCGTGCTCGACAACGGCGCGCTGGTCTCGCTTACCTACCTCAAGGAGCACGACGTCTGGGCCTGGACGCGCCATGAAAGCGGGCCTGACAATGACGCCGTCTTCGAGGATGTCACCGTCATTGCCGAGGGCAATGAGGATGTGCCTTACTTCCTGGTCAAACGCACGATCGGCGGCCAGGCCCGGCGCTACATCGAGCGGCTGCACAGCCGCGTCTTCCAATCGGTCAGCGACGCCTTCTTCGTCGATTGCGGCCTAACCTATAGCGGCGCGCCGACGACCGTGATCGGTGGGCTTGCCCATCTCGAGGGGC
This sequence comes from Rhizobium sp. R634, assembly GCF_002211305.1. GTDB lineage: Bacteria > Pseudomonadota > Alphaproteobacteria > Rhizobiales > Rhizobiaceae > Rhizobium. The sequence continues at coordinate 96,797 of NZ_LOKW01000010.1, forward strand.
AGAAGGTGGTGGCGCTTGCCGACGGCAATGTCGTGCGCAACCTCACCGTCAGCGGCGGCGCGGTGACGCTCGATGTCGCCGCCTCCAAGGTGCATGTCGGCCTGCCGATCGTTTCGGCGCTGCAGACGCTCGATATCGATCTCGGCAATGTCGGCGGGCTCGGCACCGTGCAGGGACGGCAGAAATCGGTGAGCAACGTGACGCTGCGGGTGGAGCAGACGCGCGGCATCTTCATCGGCCCGCGCGACGGCGCGCGCGGCGACGAGCATCTGGTGGAATACAAGCAGCGCTCGACCGAGGATTGGGATGATCCGATCGAGCCGATCACCGGCGATATCTCGCTGACGCCGCAATGGGACTGGGACACGGGCGGCAACATGTGGATCAAGCAGTTCGATCCGCTGCCGATGACCATTCTCGCCATCATGCCGGATATCAGCCTTGGCCGGTGAGATCCTCGTCGTGCCCTTCCGCCCCCTCGATCTGCGAGGGGTCGCCCGGCGCATGCGCAAGGCCGACCGCGACGAGGTGTGGAAAGCCTCCGGCATGACGCCGGTGGAGGCGCTCATCTATTCGCTCCGCAAATCATCGGCTGCCTGGACGGTTTTGATCGACGGGCGGGCCGAGGCGATCTTCGGCGTCGGCGCCATCAGCATCCTCGCCGGTGTCGGCGCGCCGTGGCTGCTCGGAACCGACGCCATCGAACGCCATGCCGCCGGTTTCCTCCGAGGCTCGGTCGAGTGGAGGGATCAACTGTTGCGGCACTATCCCATTCTGAGAAACCTCGTCGACGTCGACAACCGCGTCTCGCTGCGCTGGCTGCGTTGGCTGGGTTTTTCGATCTTCGATCCTATCAGCCTGCGGGGTCATGAATTCCGCCCATTCGAATTGAGGTCCAGCGATGTGTGATATCGGTCTTGCCCTGACGCTCGGCTCGACACTGGTCGGTGCCGCCGGCAGCGTGCAGCAGGGGCAGGCTGCGAAAGCGGCCGGCAAATACAACCAGCAGGTCGCCGAGATGAACGCCGAGCTTTCCGAGCGGCGCGCCCAGGACGCGCTGGAGCGCGGGGCGCAGGAGGAGCAGCGCAAGCGGCAGGAAGTGGCGCGGATCATGGGCGCGCAGACCGCCGCGATGGCGGCGAACGGGCTCGACATCAGCTTCGGCTCGCCGCTCGACACGCTGGTGGATACCGCCACCCTCGGCGAGCTGGACGCCCTGACAATCCGAACCAACGCCTATCGCGAGGCCTATGACTTCCGAGTCGATGCCGTCAATCAGCGGGCGGGCGGCACGCTGGAGCGGATGAAGGGGGATAATGCGGCGAGGGGTGGGTATCTGACGGCGGCAGGCACGATCCTGACTGGGGCTGGCAGGTTCTACGAGGGACTTAACAAACCCACACCGTCCACCACGCCGACCACAGCGAACAAGTGAGGCCGACCCATGGTTACCGTTCCCGAATATCAGAGCAATGTTGCGACGCGGCCGATCTTCCAGAGCAAGCTCGACGTCAAAGCTGACGCTGACAACTTCGGCGCTGCCGTCGGCAGGGGCATGGGGGATTTGGCAAAAGGGCTTGAGAGTCTGGGGACATCGATCTCCAACGTTAAGAAGCAGCGCGAGAGCCAGCAGCAAACATCTAACGGCGACGCGGCCGAACAGAAGGCACCTGATCCCAAGGCGCTCGATAACGTCATGCGCGCCAAGGACCGCGAGACCCAGCTTGCGGCCTGGGACCGCAACGCCCGATACGGCGAGGGCGGGTTCATGACGCTCACTGGCCAGGCGGCAGTCGATGGCCGGGCCGATTACGAGCGGCGGCTGATGGAAAAGCGCAAGGAAATCGGCGCCGGCCTGACGGGCGAGGCGGCGGAGCTCTATGGCCGTGCAGCCGACGCCAGGATCAATGCCTCACTGCAGAGCGCCGTCGTCTATTCCGGCCAGCAGCGCAAGGTCTGGTTTCAGCAGAATGCCGCCCAGCGCGTCGACAGCTTCGCCAGGGATGCGGTGGTGAATTTCACCCGGCCCGATCTGGTGACGAAGAACGTCGCGGCCGGCCTTCTGGAACTGCAGGAGCAGGGGCGGCTGGAAGGCTGGAGCGGCGACACCATGATGGCGCGCGGCAGCGCGTTCGTCTCCGGCGTCCACAGGGATATCACGCTGCGGCTGGCCGAGGACGATCCGATCGCCGCCGACCGCTATCGGAACGACCATGCCGGGCAGATGACCGGCGCCGACAGCGACATGCTGACGGAAGCGCTCGAAGGCGAGATCCGCAACGAGCACTCCAAGCGCAAGGCGGGCGCGATTCTGACCAGGGGCAGGCAGGTTCCTGGACCGGCGGCCGATGCCGTCGGCGATCTCGTGGATGCCGGAGAGCCGGCTGGCCGCACGGTGGCAGATGCCGGGCCGACACGGTTTCGCCAGGCGCTTGCGGCGCGGGCTGCCGGCGGCGGCGCGGAAGCCGTCGACAGGCTGGACGAAAGCTTCGCCACGAACCTTGCGGCGATGATCGAGGATGCGCCGCCCGCCATTCGCGACGGGCTTCAGATCATCGGCAGCGCGAAGGGGGCGGCGAATGCCGTCGATCTCGGCTGGAACGGGCGGCCGCTGAAATCCGGGGCCGGGCCGAGGGAGGTGTTCGACTACATCCATGACAATGCCGCTCGCTACGGCATGTATTTTCCGCTGATCGACGATCCCGAGCAGGCCGCGCCGTTTTCGACGCGCGGCGGCACGGTGGCGCCGCGCGGCAACAAGGTTTCGCCGCGCGCGCTCGGCCCTTCCGCCGACGATATCGACAGGAGCCTTGCCGATATCCGCGACGAGAAGGTCCGTCAGCTCACGCAACGGCGCATCCAGACGACGCTGGAGACGCAGGCGAGGGCCGAGGACGCACGGATCAAGCAGGCCAAGGCCGAACTCTGGCGGGCGATCGACGAAGGCAAGACGCCCGACGACGTGCCGCGGGAGATCCGCCAGGTGGCTGGCATGGAGGCGGTCTCGGCAGCGTGGAACTACATGCAGACGGCCGCGAAAGGTCGGGCGGGGCAGGTGGACGAGGTGCTGCTTTACGATATGCGCAGATATGCTGCGATGGATCCGGATGGATTTGCCGGAATCGATCTCAGCGATTACCGCGGCCGGCTGGGTACTGAGGCATTCCGTGAAATGTCGGAGCTGCAGAACGGCGCGCTGAGCGGGCAGGCAGCGACGAAACGCGAAGGCCTGCAGCTGGCCGACGCCTTCGCGCAATCGCAAAAGCAGCTCGAATCCATCGGCATTACTGCAAATGGCAGGTTCGGCGCCGAGCGGCAGGCCGCGATCCAGCAGGTTGCGCGGTTTCAGAACGCGTTCGCTTCCGAGATCGCGGCCTTCAAGAACGAAAACAACGGCAAGATGCCGAACGAGTTCGATATTGCATCGATCCGCAACAAGCTGCTGCTGCCGCTCGTGCTGCGCGAGCCGGAACCGGTGAAGGAAACCCCCGTGCTTGAGCTGGCCGACTGGGCGGATCTCCCGCCCGAAGCCCGGCAAGCGCTGGCATCCGAACTTTCGCGCGATCTCGGCAGGGAGCCGAACGAGGCGGAGGCGATGGGCTATTACAAGGGGATCGCCTCGCTTCTGGCGCTGGCTGCCGGGGCTGATGGCGGCATCCGCCATTCATGATGCCAACCGTCTCGATTCTAAGCTTGTCTCCCAACAATATTTGGAGACAAGCTATTGGAAACGCTGCCGGAAGCGAAAATACCAACTACGGGCGGGCCTGGGACCAAAGCCGCCGGTGCCGGTGAGCATGCTGAACAGCCCGCGAGCGATCTTCTGCCAGCCGGCGCCGGGGCGGAGGCGACAGCCCGCCCTGTGCCGGAACCAACAAAACCGACTATCCCTCCGCTAGGAACCGACGCTGCCGCTGCGGGTATCGTCATTCGCTCTTCGAATGAAGATCCCGATCAAGTGGCGAGCGATCTCCGCCTTGCTGAGGACTATGCGGGGGCGACGGGCGGTCCGGTGCCACCGCTAGCGCTGGTGAAGCAATATCGCGACAGCTTCCGGCAGACATTGCAGGAGGCGCAAAACGCGAAGATTCTTTCCCAGGCGCCGGTTCTGGCCAACTGGCTGCTTTCCCCCGAAAACACTGCTTTGGCTGGCGATGACGTGGCGACGCTCGCGTATTTCGAACGGCTCGGCGGGCCACCTGGGAACATGGCGAAGGCGGACGGCTCCAGTGTCGGTAGGCCGCCGGCTGCCCAGCCCAACGGGAGCACTCCAGCCCCACCTGAGAAGACGGTCAAACAGGTGCTCTCAGAAGAGGTCGCCGGCGCTAAGGGCAAGAGCAAAGAGGAGATCGTTGCGCTACAGGACCGGATAAATCAGCAGCTGGATCTCCCGCGGGAGGACTTTCTATCGGTACTCCAGGAGGTGCTAGCCGGTGTAAGTACGGGTGAAGAAGCCCTGGCTGTGCTCAATCCGAAGACACCCCAAGCCGCTTTGGAGGTTGCTGAGGCGGCGAAAGCGGTTCCCGGCGGCGCCGTTGGGTCGGTCGGAAAGGCGATGGAAGGTACCGGTCAGGTTCTCGCTTCAGTCACATCAGCGGACTCTGCCTCCCGCACCGCTTTGGCAGCGGCCATTATCGGGATCCACGGTAAAACACTATCTCGAGAACAGGAAAAAGAGCTACGCGATCAGATATGGGCCCAGGGCGAGATCAACCCGAATATTGCGCAATCCGTGGTCAGCGACCTATTAGCCGGCGACGAGACACCGGAAGGCGCCGCGGCAAGGCTTGAGGCTCCTTTTAAAGCACTGGCATTGGCCTTGCAGTCCGGTGGCGCGTCGACCCAGGACTTTGGTGGGCGTCTTTTGAAGGCTCGACCCGGAATGGAGAATAGTGCCGGTCGCAAGTTTGGAGAGGCTTTAGGTTCCATGTTACCGCTGCTTGCCATTACCCTTGCGTCCGGTGGCAGCGCCGCGGTCGCCTATAATGTGGCGCAGAACGCGGGCGACGCAGCCTCAGCGGCCCGTAAGGCTGGCAAGGACGAGCATATGCAGACGATGGCTGCCTATAGCGGCATCGCTCCAGGCCTCTTTGGCAGCATTCCCTTCGGTCGCTGGATTTCCGCTCCTGTCGTGAAAGCAGGCGCCACGGCGTTTCTCAAATATGTCGGCCTGCAAGCAGCGGTTTCGGGAACTCAGAATGTCGGTCAGCAAGCGTTGCAGAACGCAATCGCAAAATATTTCTATGAGCCTGACAAGAGCCTGATGGACGGCGTAGCTGCCAATTTTTCCGCAGGCGCCGCTATCACGGTGATGGAATTGGCCGTTCGCGCGATGATAAAAGGCGCAAAACTCCAAAATAGTCCCGGCAGCCCGCCGCCCGGTGGGGGAACTGCGAGGACGGAAGCGACCGTCGGGGAAATATCAAAAAATGCCCAGGAATCGAATCTGCGTCAACGCGATCCAGAGACATTTCGTCAGTTTGTTGATCAGGCGACGCGGAACACTCCTGCTGAGAGCATTTACGTTCCGGCCGACCAATTCGTTGATTATTTAAAGAAACGAGGGATCGATCAACTCTCGGAAATCGACCGCCTCGGCTGGATCAGCCGCAGCGATCTTGACGCGGCGATCGCCGCCGGCGGAGATCTGAAAATCCCAACGGCGACGTATGCCGCAAAAATTGCCGGCTCCGAACACGACGCTTTCTTTACAGAGAATGCACGGCGGCACCCTGCCGACGTCTCGGCGAAGCAGGCTTCCGATCCTGAGCGGCGCGGGGAGGAACCGCAGAAAGATGCGGAGGATGCCCGCGTCGATCAGCAGGCCCGTGAAGCAGTCGAGGGTACGGCGAAGGATGCTGAAACCGCCCGCGTTAATCGCAAGGCCCGTCGCTTCGTGAAGGAAGCGCCCGGAGATGGCGAGGCCGTGAATGTGGAGGAGCGGGCGCGGCGCGCAGTCGAGGGGGTGGATAAGGACGCCGAGATCGCTCCCGTCAATGGAAAGGCGAGGCGCTATGAGACGAAAACCTCCAGAAACGCCGCATCCGTCGATGTTAATGAGCAAGCGCGGCGCGCTGTGGAGGGCTTCGATAAAGGCGCGGAAGCCGCCCGTGTCAATCGAAAGGCACGGCGCATTTAAAAGAACGCGCCTTGAGGGCCAAAGCCCTCAGTTCCGCCGGGCGGACGCGCTGGGGAGTGACTTTCAGGTCACCCTCCATGCGTTCCGCGTTTTGTTTCCTACGATCTCTTCGAATAGCTTTGCGAAGCTCTCTGCCGGATCGGGCGGCGCGGATAATCGATAGGCGTTGATGTTTCTTTCGCAATATCCACCCCGGCCAGATGGGGAAACAACCATCGGCGCTTATGGTCTTCCTGAAACCCAAGCGAGTGACGGCACATGACGATTTCAAGCACGAACAGCCGGTCCGGTCCCTATCCCGGCAATGCGGTGACCACAGTATTCGACTATGATTTCTTCATCGCCGACGAGCGGCATCTGCTCGTCATCAAGCGGCGCGCCAATGGCGATGAGGAGATCCTGACGCTCGACGCCGACTACAGCGTCTCCGGCGTCGGCAATCCCGAGGGCGGCTCGATCGATACCGCGGCGGGCGGCGCTCCGACTGCCGCGGAAACGATCACCCTGCTGCTCAACGTGCCGTTTACCCAGGAAACGGAACTGGAGAACCAGGGGCCGTTTTCGGCAAAGACGATCGAAACCGCGCTCGATGTCGCCGCCCAGCGCGACCTGCAGCTGAGCGAGCGGCTAGACCGGGCGATCGTCGTCTCTCCGACCTCGACGCCAACGGAGATCGCCGAGCTGATCAACGGCGTCTTGCGGCTGGCCTCGATCATCGAGGCGGTGACGGAACTGGCGGGCGTGGCGCAGAGCATCCCGCCGGCGGCCGATGTCGCGGCTGAGATCGCCACCGTTGCGACGGTTGCGGCGGAGGTGGCCGCCGTTGCGGCAATCGCGGCGCAGACCGTCGCGGTTGCGGGCGTTACGGGGGATGTCGAGACCGTCGCGGCCAATATCGGGGACGTCAGGAATTTCGCCGATGTCTATCTCGGCGCTTCCGTGGTCAATCCCATTCTCAGGGCTGACGGATCGGCGCTGCAGGTGGGCGATCTCTATTTCAACAGCGCGGACCAGGCCATGCGCGTCTATGGCGGCGCCGGCTGGGTGCCGACGGACGGAACCGTGACGGCCGCGAAGATCTCCGATTTGCAAGCCGACAAGGACGCCATCGCAGCCAAGCTCGTCATGCCCGATTTCGTTCGCGGGCTGGTTCCGAACCCGAATGCCGGCGTGCCGCTCACCAGCCTCGATATCAGCGCTGGCGATGCGCGCTTCGGCGGGAAATACATCTCCTTTGCCGGGACCCTGACCAAGAGGCTGAACGCCGCCTGGTCCGCAGGCTCGAACGGCGGCTTCCTCGACACCGGCGCCGTTGCGGCAAGCAAGACCTACCATATCTATGTGCTGCGCAAGCTTGCCGACATCACGGTGGGCGATTTCATCGCGTCGCTTTCGAACGTTTCGTCGGGCGTGACGGTGCCGGCGGGCTGGGAGATTCTGCCGAGCAGCCGGATTGGGTCTTTTTTGACGAATGGCAGTTCGCAAATTGTCGGGTTCAAGCAGTATGGGAGTCGGGTGAAGCTCTTGGGGGCTATCGCTGAGATTAATACGTCGTCACCATTTGATTTTCCTGCTTACAACCCGATTGGCCTCCCTGATGGTATATCGGTGGATGCTCGCATGCTCATACAAGCGCAGGGTGGCAACGGTTCAGCAGTCAATTTTCGGTGCGATACCGAGGAGCACTCGGGCGCGAATGCCGATGCTAGCCTTTATGTCAATGTCATAAGCAATACACGAATCCAGATTGGAGGCAAGGTGCGAACGACAGCCGCCGGCCTATTCTGGGCGCGCTTCGATATTCAAATCGGGACTGGCGACTGTGCTCTGACCAGTCATGGGTGGGATGATTACACAGTACCGAGGATGGGCGGATGAACACGGTCTACATCAGCAGAAACGCAGTGACAGGAAAGCTCAATGGGATCTTCTATGGAAGGCCCGAAAGCTCTTCTGTCGAGACTCTTCCCGAGGAGCATCCGGACGTTCAAGCCTATCTTCACTCTCAGGCTGGCTTCCCCGTGCTTTACAAGTGGCAGCTCTGGCTCGCCGCTCTGGAGTTGGAGCCACCTGTCTACAAGGCCGACATCTTGCAGGCCATTTCCGCCTTGGCCGACAAGACTTCGCAGGAGAAAGAGGCGATCAGGATCATGGTCGAGGATATTCAGGCCTATCACCGGGAGGATCCGCGGATCGACCTCCTTGGCCAAGCCATGCGCATCACCCCTGTCCAGATGGATGATCTTTGGCGCTGGGCTGCGCTTATCCAACCCGCCTCTTGATGCGTCGCCGGATTAACAAGCGGCGCCTATGTGACAGAGGAAATCGGACGGAATAGATTCATGGATCAGCAAGTCAGGGCCGAGATCGAGAAGCTGCACGAAAGGGTGAGCGGATTGAAGGAGCGCGTTCTCAATCTGGAAGCGCAGCAGCCGCATATTAATGCCGCTCTTGCGCGGATCGAGGGAAGCGTCGACAAGCTGGCGAACAGAATCGGGAAGGCGATTTGGGCCGTTCTTACCCCTGTAGTCGTCCTGGCAGTCAGTGCCGCGTTCAAAATTCTCGTATCGGGTTCTGTCGCGCCGTTCGTTCGATAAACACCCGATCGTCAATCCGGTTCGGACATCGATTCCTCATGGATTTCTATCCCCGGACACGCTATTCGATAAATGGGAATTTTTCCCATTTATCGAATAGCGGGATAATTGATGTTTTTGGAATACCTAAACCGTCTTCAGTCCTTTATCGACTTCGTTCCAATTTACCTATTCGAGGCGATTTTCCGCACAAAACCAAAGCCAACGGACTATAACTGGCACAAATACGGTTTGCTTTCCCGACCGAAAGTGCGGCTCGCCAGCGGTGCATGGTCAACGCACGGACAGCTCTGGCGCCGACGAAGACATCAAGATGGCAGATGGGAATACAAGCAGGACCCTGAAACCATGGAAGAGTGGGAAGCGCGTCAGTGGTGACTGGTATCTGCTATGATGATCGTTGCCAGGAAAACAACATTGCGAATAAATAAAATCCGTCGGGCGATTCCTGTTGCGCTCATCTGCGCCTAGCGTTTATTTGCCATAATGGCATCAGTTCAAAGTGCGCAAAGGGTCGAAGGCTTAGACTCCGTCAGGGCGATTGCCGCACTGTCGGTCGTATTTGCTCATCTGCTCGGCCCTTCGATGCCCGGGATTACCAAGTACATTTTTACCGGGCATCCTGCTGTCATTGCTTTCTTCGTTGTTTCAGGCTTCTGTATCCATTATCCGTATCGACAAAGAGAGATGCACGCCCTGCCATTCCTAGCCGGCCGCTTTCTGCGTATCGTGCCTCCGACAATTGTCGCCTTCGCGCTGGCTCAGACGGCGGGGATCAAAACCTACAATGTGGTTGACGGCTACATTCTCTGGTCGGTCGTCTGTGAAGCGATTTATTACTGCCTTTATCCGCTGATCCTGCCGCTGTCGCGCAAGATCGGGTGGTTGCCGATCATCGCAATGTCGATTGCAGCATCCTACGCGGTCGCGATTGGCCATGGATCGGACCAGTACGGCAATGCTCACAAGTACGGACCGCAACTCAACTGGTTGGTCGGTCTTCCGGCATGGCTCATCGGCTGTTATCTTGCTGAGCATTTTGATCGATGGAGAATGCCTGGACCCTTACTTTTCTGGCGCTTTGCAACTGCGGTTACCGCTTCCGTTCTCTACTGGGCAACACTCAATACGCCAGCGGGGTTTTATTTGACGATGACGCCCTTCGCCGTTTTGGCAGCCTGCTGGATGCTTTCGGAAATTAACGCGGCCGAGGAATTTGGCGCCGTGAGGCCTCTCGAAACCATTGGGGCCGCGTGTTTTTCGATCTATCTGATGCATGTGGTTGCAGCCGCTGCAGTTGCGAAATTTGTTGCGACTGATCCTCTCCTAGTATGCCCGCTGGCTTTGGCTTTGATTTATCCGTTCTATCGTTACATCGAAAAGCCGTCGCATTCTGCTGCGCGGAGCATAAAGAAGATGCTTATCATGAAATATTATGCGGTGGCAGCGCCAATTGAAAAAGATGTTGACGATGCTGCCGTTGAGCGTGTCGATACCGCTTCCGTTCATGACGCGCACGCGATCGAGAAGCACGAAAAGGGCTTTACCGTCTGACCTAACTCCTAGGCGTGATCCTCTTCACGTCACCGGTTTGACCTGTGCGTTCGATATAGATTTCCAGCCGCTTTCTCCGAATAAGCCACGGCCTATCGGCCCACGCTGCGACAACATCTCCGCCAATCTGGCGCTATGCATATTCAGTCTCTCGCGATCCCGTCGGAATCAAATTGTTGTGACGCCCTAGTTCAAGACTCAACTTTTCTGGGATGAAATGGAAGGCGGCCCAAGGAGACATCCGATATGACAAGCGTCCTCATTCGTATTGCCCTTCGTTATCTCGCCGCCGCGCTGGTGGCGAGAGGCCTCTTCTCGCCAGAGATCGGAGGGTTGCTCTCGAGCGATCCCGATATTTCCATGATGCTCGAAATCGCGGCCGGCGCCCTCATCGGTCTCTGTGCTGAAACCTGGTATTATCTTGCCAGCCGGTTGGGGTGGGCGCGATGAGCTGGCTTGCGAAGCTTCTGTTTGGCGGTGCCATGGAGATGTTTACCACGCCGCTGCTTTCGGCATGGAAGGCGAAGCTCGAGGCTGACAGCGATGAGAAGCGCCTGGCTGCAGAGCAGGCGATCAAGGGTATAGAGGCTGCCCGCGATATCGCCGTTGCCGAGGCTGCCGACCGCTGGAGCGCGACGCGGGTCGGGCGTTGGCTGATCGTGGTTCCCTTCGGCATCTGGTGGGCGTCAATCTATCTCGTCCAGATCGTCAATCCGTGGTTCGGGCTTCATCTCATTGTAATCGATGTTCCTCCGGACATTCATAGCATGGCGCTGGTGCTGGTTCCCGCCATTGTGATTGGCGACGCAGGTGCGTTGATTGCACGACGGCTTGGCAGGTGATGCCGATCAGATGGGTCACACTCTTGGCGATCCTAAGACCGGTACTTTACCACCTTTGCCGGGGAGCCGACCGCAATCGCATATTCCGGAATGTCGGAGGTGACGACGGAGTTTGCGCCTATAACGGCGCCTTTTCCGATTGTGACGTTCATCAGTACTCTGGCGCCTACGCCGATCCAGACATCGTCGCCGATTTCTACGAACCCTATCTCTGCCTTTTGCAGCCTTATCGGCGTATCTCGGCGGACGCCGTGGCTGTGGTCGATGATCTGCACATCGGAACCGATCAGGACGTCGCTGCCGATTGAAATTCGGTTTTTTGCGGTGATGATGTTTCTCCGGCCGATGACGGTATTGTTGCCGATGAAGACCTTAGGCTCCGGCATGGTCAGCTGAAAAAATGAGTAGTCCTGAATCGTGACGTTTTCACCGACCTCGAGGATTGCGTGGTCCACCATCCTAAACTCGACGCTGCTTTTGACGACAAGGTTCTTGCCGGCGGAGGTGAAATAGCGGAACCGCTTATAGGCCGTCACAAGCCGCTGAACCAATCCACCGCGATTTCTATAAGATGCCCGATCTGCAGCCATAGCGCCTCCACACAGGTGGCCTTATCAGCGGCTGTGCTGGTATTCAAGGCACAGGCAGGCAGGTCTGAAAGTTAGGAACAGAAGTCGGCGCGCCAAACGCGTTGAACGGGAGGGCGCCCGCAAAGGCACAGACCTGTCCCTCACTTGAACCCAACCCATACCCCAACCATCTAATCCTCATAAAGCATCGCCATGGCGGACTGTTGCAATCGTGATTGCTTCGCCGGCGGCGGGGCGGCCGTTTTGCCGCCTGAGGATCAGATTATGGGTTATATGGATAAGGACATCGTGCCCCAGAGTGATGGGGCGCTGATCGATGCCTATTCGCAATCGATCGCGGCGGCGGTCGATATGGTCGGGCCGGCGGTCAGCCGGATCGAGAGGGTGGGTGGCCGGCAGGGGCATGGGTCGGGCTTTGCCATTTCGCCGGACGGGCTCATCATCACCAACAGCCATGTGGTCGACGACGCCAAGGTCACCACGCCGGATGGGTTCGTCACCGAGGGGCGGGTGCTCGGCCGGGATGTCGATACGGATATCGCGCTCATCCGCGCCAATTCCGGCACCGGCGCCTGGGCGAAGCTCGGGGATTCCCAGCGTCTGCGCAGGGGGCATATCGCGATTGCGATCGGCAATCCGCTCGGTTTCGAATGGACCGTTACCGCTGGCATCGTTTCGGCGCTCGGCCGGTCGATGCGGGCGGCGAGCGGGCGGCTGATGGAGGACGTGATCCAGACGGATGCGGCGCTCAATCCCGGCAATTCGGGCGGGCCGCTCGTCTCTTCCGGCGGGGAGGTGATCGGCGTCAACACCGCCGTCATCCAGGGCGCGCAGAGCATCGCTTTCGCTGTTGCGTCGAATACGGCCAATTTCGTGGTTTCGGAGATTCTCCGCCACGGCCAGGTCAGGCGCGCCGTCATCGGCATTGCTGGCGATACGATCGTGCTGCCGCGCCGGGTCGCGCTTGCGGCGGGCACGGCGCAGACGACCTCGGTTCGCATCCGGCGGGTTGAGCCGGACGGGCCGGCCGCCAAGGGCGGGCTGCAGGAAGGGGATTATATCCTTGCGATCGACGGCAGCCCGGTCGGCGGCGTCGATGACATCGTCAGGCTGATGGACGGCAGCAGGATCGGCAGGGAGACCGCGATCCTGGTGTTTTCGGTGGCGGGGCTGATCGAGAAGAAGAGCCTGGTGCCGATGGCTCGGTCCTAGGCGGGCGGTTTCGGCGTTATGGAGTCGACGGGACGGGCGCAACGTCCAGGAGAGTCTCAGCTTGAGGGGGCTTAAGCGGGGCGCGCGCTGCGATGGTCACGAGATGCAAGAAGCAGCGTTGGAACGCGTGCTTCGAGGCTCCGCCCTTTCGGGCTGCGCACCTCAGCATGAGGGAGGTTGGAGGGTGCCGCGTCCATGATAGCGGCAATCGGGAATGCCCGCGCGAACGCTCAAAAGCGGCCAACCTTGGGGGTGCCCGCAGGTGTTCGGCGTTCACGAGAGCCTCATCTTGAGGGGCCTCGAAGGACGAGGCGGATTGGTGGTATCCGATGCAGCCCCGATATCGTGTGTGCAACCGCCTTACGGAATGACCGCGAGGACGGGGGTGGCGGTGTCGAGCAGGGTTTCCTCGGTGGCGCCGGATGCCGTCTGGATGCGGGCTTCGCCGGTCTTTCTCGCGCGCTCGACCTTGGCCATGATCTGATCGCCGTTGCGGGTGCGGCAGATGGAGAGGACGCCGATCGCCGCCGTCTCGACCTCGTCGGTATGGCCGAAGAGGATCACCGCGTCGTCCCAGATCGACAGCGGGCCGGAGGCTGCGCGCACCTGGGCGGCGATGACCTGGCCGTCGACGAGATCGCGGACGGCCGCCTTGGCGCGGTCGATGACGGTCTGCGGCAGCGGGCGCGGCTCCTTCAGCCGCTCGACCGAGCCCGCCTCGTTGATAACAGCCGCCAGCAGGATGCGGGTGGGGGTGCCGTCAGGCTCGATCGAAACGCCGGCATGATTGAGAACGTCCGAGAGCGAAACGCCCAGGAACAACGCAATCTGGTTTGCTTCTTCCATCTTCATTCTCCGCGTGCCAGACAGCATGCGCGACGCGGCGGAAGGATCTATGCTGAGATGCCGCGCAAGGCTCCTGACAGATTTCTGCCGTTCGTCCAGCTTCTGGAAAAACCACTTCTTATCGATTTCGGTCATCCCGGTTCCTCAAACATCATTTGGCGGAACCGAGTTGTTGCAGATTTCGCAACGAACGGCAAGCAGATGCGGCATCGCTGCATCACGTTGCGTTAACTGCATGATTGAGGGATTGGGCCGGCGGCACCATGGCCGTCCCAGCCGATTTGGGCTTCCCGTTGTTTCTCCTTCGTTCTGCAACCTAGATAATTGACATTCGCCTCCGGAGTCAATATCGAAGAGGAAAATATTCCTTTTATGGCTGATTTGAAATTTTGGTGAGCCTTTCATTCGGAATAAAATCCCATCTTCTGTTCGGGAAGGCTTGACGGTGCTGATATCGCATTATATGTTGCTGTTATCGCATCAACCGGGGAGCGCACGTGCAAAGGCTCGGTAAGGACGGCAGGACGCCATGGCGGAAAGTTCACGAGAAAATTGGCCTTTCCGCCGCGGAACTGGCGCGAGCGATGGGCCGCCATCGCTCGAAGATCAGCAGGGCGCTCGGCGATGACGATGGGCTGATCAGCGGCCGTGACCAGCTGCTCCTCATGAAAGTGGCGCGCGAGCGCGGCATCGCGCTTTCGGCCGATGAGATGATGCCGGAGCGGCGATGAGCGGGCGGGCGTCACGGAGCATTCTCCGGCAGGCGGAGCTGCTCGATGGTCTCGTCGGCCATTGCCTGATGCGCGGCGGGGCGCCGGCCGGCGAGGCTCTCGTGACGATCACCCGCTCGGAGGCGGGCGAGCTCCAGGCGCTGGCGCGCAGGTTACGGCGCATGGCGCCTTATGAGGACGAGATCCGGCGGCTGGTCGCCGGTTCATGATCGCGCCGCCCGACGGCGCAGACGCAGGGTTTTCGAAGAAGCGACAGGCCGGACGAACGGGACGGCGAACAGACGGAAAGGAATGGTGACTCCGATGACGGCAGTGGACAGGAAAGTCAGGTTGGTGCCGGCCGCGCTGAAGCGGCCGATGTCAGGCGAGAGGGTCGAACCGGCCCGGAAAGAGCGCGTCATGGAGGGAGCGGGAGCGGCGGCGATGGAGCCGATGAACTGCCCCTGCTGCAAGCAGCCGGTGGCGGCGCCCACGCTCGAGATCGTCGTCGACCGTTATGGCGTGACGCCGCTTCAGGCGCGCATCCTCGGCGCGGTCTGGCGCGGAAAGGGCATGCCCGTGCAGACCGAGCGGATCTTCGATGCGATGTATGTCGACGATGCCGATGGCGGGCCGTCGCCGACGCGCATGTATGCCGCCTTCAAGGTGGCGCTCTGCCATCTGCGCACCCGGCTGGAGGGTTCCGGCATCGGCATTGAGAATGTCGGCTATCGCCAGGGATACCGGCTGGTGATGGCCGGCGAGATCACGCCCGCTCGCCGCAGCTGACGGCGGGTATCGGAGCCCAATCCACCGCCCGAGCTTGCTTCCGCCAAAAGTTGTGACGATCACAACGATCAGATCAGGGGTCGGATATGACCGAAGTCGAACGTATCAGGCGCGAGGCCTGCCTGTCCGAGGTGGCGGCCCGCCATGGCGTGGCGCTGAAGCGGGCAGGGCGCGAATTCGTCGCCTGCTGCCCCTTCCATGCCGAGGCGACGCCCTCCTTCACCATCTTTCCGGGAAAGGATCATGTCGAACGCTTCCACTGCTTCGGCTGCGGCGCACATGGCGACGTGATCGATTTCGTCAGAAAGATCAAAGGTATCGATCTCGCGGAAGCGCTCGGCATGCTCGGCGGCCGGGTCGCCGCGCCTGTCAGGACGACGGCGCTCGATCCCTATGTCGGCATCCAGCCGCTGGCGCCGCCTGCAGCGCTGATCGAATGCGGCAGGCCGGTGCGTCTCTACAATCCGAAACGCCGAGGCGAACGATCCGAATGGGGCAGTTTCGCGCCGTCCATGGTCTTTCCCTATCGCGGGCAGGATGGCGGCCTGATCGGCTATGTCCTGCGCCACGAGCTTGGCCGGGGCGGCAAGGAGACGCCGATGGTCATGTGGGTGCGGCTGCCTGACGGCAGCGAGGCATGGTGCCGTTTTCCCTTTCCGAAGCCGCGCCCGCTCTATGGCCTCGACAGGCTGGGCGCGGCGAGGGCGGTCCTCGTCGTCGAGGGTGAGAAGTGCCGCGATGCGCTCTCGGTGGCGACCGGGCGCACCGTCATCTCTTGGCCGGGCGGCGTCCAGGGCGTCAAACATGCCGACTGGTCGCCGCTTGCCGGCCGCAGCGTGGTGATGTGGCCGGATGCCGACCGGCCGCATCCGGAAACGGGCGCGATATCCGGGCTGAAGGCCGCTGACGATATCGGCGCGATCCTCACCGGCCTCGGCTGCAGCTACCGCGTCCTCGACGTCGTTCGGTAAGGCGGCGCGCAGCACTCATGCCATCCCCTCCCTATCTCCATGCCGACTGGCTCTCCGGGCGCGTGCCGCCGAAGGGCTGGGATGCGGCCGATGCCGTCGCCGACGGCTGGACCGAGGACGAGCTGTCCGGCTTTCTCCGGGATGCGGCGCGGCCATGGACGCCGCCGGCAGTAGAGACCGCGCGCAAGGCGCGGCCTGCGGCTGCCGGCAAAGCCATGGCCTGTTATGACTGGCAGATGGAGCTGCTGCGTGGCGAAAAGGGCGGGATCAAGCCGGGCGCCACCCGCAACTGGGCGCTGTTCCTCGAACGTCACCCCGATCTTTCCGGCGTCTTCGCCTTCGATGCTTTCAGGATGCGCGTCGTCTTGATGCGTCGGCCGCCCTGGGAGCCGGTCAAAGGCAGCTGGCGCGAGCGCGCGCTGCAGGATCGCGATTACAGCGAGGCGGTCATGTGGCTGGAAGCCAACGACATGACGCCGAAGGTCGCCAATATCGCCCCGGTGATCCAGACGGTGGCCGAACATGCGCGCTTCGACCGGTTGACCGACTATCTCGAAGGGCTGGTCTGGGATCGCAAGCCGCGGCTCTACAACTGGCTGACCTACTATATGGGCATCGAGGATACGCCCTATGCCCGGACGGTCGGCATGCGCTGGCTGATATCGAGCGTGGCGCGCGGGCTGCAGCCGGGCTGCAAGGTCGATACGATGCCGATCCTCGAAGGGCCGCAGGGTGCGCGGAAATCCACCGCCGTGCGCATGCTCTATGGCGATGATTTCTTCACCGACGAACTCTCCGACATCGGCTCGAAGGATGCGATGATGGAGATGCAGGGCGTCTGGGGCCTGGAGGTCGCGGAAATGCACCGCTTCAACGCCTCGGAGACCAGCGCCGTGAAGAAATTCCTGCGCAAGCAAACCGATCGTTTTCGTCCGCCCTACGGCCGATCGGTGATCGAGGCGCCGCGCCGCGTCTGCCTCTGCGGCACGATCAATCCCGACGGCAATCCCTATCTCAAGGATACGACCGGCGGGCGAAGCTTCTGGCCGCTGACGGTCGGGCGCATCGACATCGAGGCGATCGCCGCCGATCGCGACCAGCTCTGGGCGGAGGCCGTGGCGCTCTACAGGGCAAAGACGCCCTGGTGGGTGCAGGAGGAGGAGCAGCCGGCTGTCGTCGCCGAGCAGGAGAAGCGCACGGATGTCGACGTCTGGGTCGAGGTGATCGCGCCGACGCTGAAGGGCCAGAGATCGGTCTCGCAGTTCGATATTCTGAAGAGCCTCGGCATCTCGCCCAAGGACGCCGACTGGCGCCACGCCGGCCGCATCGGCCGCATCATGAAGAAACTCGGCTGGGCTGCCAGCCGCGACCGCAGGGGCGGGGAGGACCGGGTGGTGTTTCGCCATCCGTCGTTTGCTGGGGATGGGGAGGAGGAGCAGGTGTTTTAAGATCCGGTGGGTTTTCGGCCGTGGCAGGGGGAAGCGGCAAGCGCCGGAGATAGCCCTCATGGTGAGGAGGCCTCAGGGGCCGTCTCGAACCACGCGGGCGGGCGTGGGGCAGGCCCTTGCCGCGCGGTGGCGTTTGTCGCGGACGATTGATGTAAGTGATGGCCAGAAGGGTTCGATCCCGACAACTCTTCATCGGCAATGGTTGCGGCGATTTCATCCGAAGGGAACATTGTCATGGCCAAGGGAAATATGTCCGCCTGCCTGCCGATCACGCTGGCTTATGAGGGCGGCTTCACCAGCGACAGGCGCGATCCGGGGAATTGGACCGGCGGCGCCGTCGGCAGGGGCACGCTGAAGGGCACGAAGTACGGCATTGCCGCCGCGAGCTATCCCAATCTCCATATATCACGGCTGACGATCGCCGATGTGACGCCGATCTATCAGCGGAATTACTGGCGGCCGCTCGCTGCCGAAGCATTGCCGGCAGGTCTCGATCTGGTGATATTCGATTTCGGCGTCAATTCCGGCACGGCGCGCGCGGCAAGGGCGCTGCAGGCGGTGGTCGGCGCGACGGCCGATGGCGTGGTCGGCGGCGAGACGCTGAAGAAGGCGGCGGCGAGCGATGTCAAAGCCGCGATCCAGTCACTCTGCGCCCGGCGGCTCGGTTTTCTCCAGGGGCTGAAGACCTGGATGACCTTCCGCGGCGGATGGTCGAAGCGGGTCGCGGATGTCGAGGCGAGGGGCGTTGCCATGTGGCTTGCTGCTTCGGCGCATGCCGATCCGAAGGGGGCGCTTTCGCAGGAAGCGGCCAAGGCGGATGCGGTCTCGAAGAAGCAGCGGCGCACTGCCGGCGGAACCACAGCGCTCGCGACCGGCGGCGCCGGCTCGAACATGGCGGCCGGCGGCGAGATCAACTGGCTGCTGATCGTGGGGATTGTCGTGGTCGTTGTGGTGGTCGCGGGTTTGCTGGTGCTGAAGGCGCGGCGGAACAGGGAGCGGGCTGCGGCCTATCAGGCGCTGGCGAAGGTGGCTTGAGCGGGGCGGGACGGTCTTGGATAGGCCTTGAGCGATCCTATGGATCGCATCCTGGGAGCGACATCCTCCTCCGTCCCTCATGCTGAGGTGCGTAGCCCGGAGGGCGAAGCCTCGAAGCACGCGCTCGACACTGCTCCTTGCATCCATCCAGCGTGCCCGCCTCGTCCTTCGAGGCCCCTGCGGGGCGCCTCAGGATGAGGCTCTCTTGGGCGTCGGCGGATCTGCTCAGGCACCAGCGGCAGCTGCGGCATCCTCTCGGTGTTCGCCAACGGCGCGGCAATCTCCAACGTTCCCTCATGCTGCGGTGCGTAGCCCGGAGGGCGAAGCCTCGAAGCACGCGCTCGACGCTGCTCCTTGCATCCATCCAGCGTGCCCGCCTCGTCCTTCGAGGCCCCTTCGGGGCATCTCAGGATGAGGCTCTCTTGGGCCTCGGCGGGATCTGCTCAGCACCAGCGGCGGCTGGGGCATCTTCCGCTGCGGCATCCTCCTCCGTCCCTCATGCTGAGGTGCGTAGCCCGCAGGGCGGAGCCTCGAAGCACGCGCTCGGCGTTACTCCTTGCATCAATCAACTACCAAGCGCCGGCCTCGTCATTCGAAGTGAAGCTCTCTTGGGCGTCGGCCCTGCATCTGCTACGCGCTCACGGCCTCCGGCTCAGCGCCGGAAAAATCCACCGCGGCAAAGGCGGCCGCCAGCACTTCCGGACCGGCGCCGGTTTTCGCGGCATCGGTGGAGAGGATTTGGCGATAGCGGCGAGAGCCGGGCAGGCCGGTAAAGAGGCCGACCATGTGGCGGGCGACATGCTGCAGCCGGCCGCCGCTGGCGATGTGGCGTTCGGCATAGGCCATCATCCGGTCGCAGAGCGCCTGCCAGTCCGGCTCGGCGGCCGGCGCGCCGAAGAATCGATGGTCGACGTCGGAAAGAATCGCCGCATTCTGATAGGCGGCGCGGCCGAGCATGACGCCATCGACATGGGCGAGGTGGGCCTCGGCCTCGTCGAGCGTACGGATGCCGCCGTTGATGCCGATGAAGACGTCTGGCCAACGCTGTTTCATCCGATAGACGATCTCGTAGTCGAGCGGCGGGATCTCGCGGTTCTCCTTCGGGCTGAGGCCCTTCAGCCAGGCCTTGCGCGCATGGATCCAGATCGCGTCGGCGCTGGCATCCAGCACGCGGGTGATCAGCGCGGGCAGCGCCGCTTCCGGCTCCTGCTCGTCGACGCCGATCCGGCATTTCACTGTCACCGGCACGGTCGCGACCGCCTTCATCGCCGCCACGCATTCGGCCACCGTCTCCGGTGTGAGCATCAGGCAGGCGCCGAAGGTGCCCGACTGAACGCGGTCGGAGGGACAGCCGACATTGAGGTTGATCTCGTCATAGCCATAGGGCTCGGCGAGCCGCACCGCCTCGGCGAGTTTTGCCGGGTCGGAGCCGCCGAGCTGCAGCGCCAACGGATGCTCGGCGGCATCATGACCGAGCAGGCGCTCGCGCGGCCCGTGGATGATCGCATCGGCCACCACCATCTCGGTATAGAGCAGCGCCTGCCGGCTGATCTGGCGGTGGAAATACCGGCAATGCCGATCTGTCCAGTCGATCATCGGGGCAACCGCGAATATCGGCTTCTGCGTCATCGAGATTTCATTGGTCCTTGTCTGGTAGCGCCGGGATCAGCCGCCGGTCATCGCGGCGCGGGCGGTTATATCAAGCGCGCATATAACACTTGCCGCTGCGATCGACAAATTGCCGAAGCACAAACGAAAACGGCGCCCCTTGCGGAGCGCCGTTCTTGCCGCCGAAGCGATATTCTGACTTAAGAAGCCGAGATGTTGACGGCCTTCGGGCCCTTGCCCATGCGATCCGGCTCGGTGTCGAAAGTGACCTGCTGGCCTTCGCGCAGCGACTGGATGCCAGAAGCCTGCAGCGCAGAAATGTGAACGAAAACGTCCTTTGCGCCGCCGTCCGGCGTGATGAAACCAAAACCCTTGTCCTGGTTGAAGAATTTTACGGTGCCCTTGGTGGCCATTGGGATAGTCCTTTTCCCTTAGTCTGTGGTTATCCGCGCCCCCGAGAGGAAGCGGACGGCTTTAGCTTTCGTCCTGATTGGGGTTGGGACGAAGGGTCAGTCGGAGAAGTCACGTACGGGGAAAGAACGTCTACGCAGGCGGGTGTTCCCGCGCCCCCTTCCGGAAGGGAAGGGATTGCCAATCAGTCCAGTCACCGGCATGCAAATGCCCGAGTGGGTGAATTCGTGCCAGCATTTCGGGCAAAAAGCAAGCGGATTTATTGTGGCATGGTGGTTATTGTGACAGGAAATGCCGAAGATTCAGTTACTTGACGAAAAGTTAGCGACTGCTTGCATGCCTGTGCCATATCGGGATTGGGTGCCGAAATGGTGCAAGCGGCGGATTTTGGGCGCCGGCTCGGATTCCCTCAGAAGTGGTTGATGTGGAAAGATAGTCGCATTGAAGGCGAGTTTGCCGCTGCGGGCGGGTGTCGAGCGAAGCTTGATTCGCCCTTGGCCGCGCTGCTCAGAGCGGCCATCCTCGCTGGGATGAAGCGCCCGTTGCGCTCGGGCGCAGGGCAGCGTCGGCGGCGGTTGCCTACCTGTCGTCGCCAAGCAACGCGCCGAGGCTCCAGGGCGCATCGCCCTGCTGGTTGGCGATGTCGTCGACTTTCCAGCCGCCGTGTTCCCTGACCAGCGTGTAATAGAGCGTCACCTTTTCGCCGTTGCGGAACTCGACCTCGACCTCGGCGCGGTCGTCCATGAGGATCGGCTGGCCGATCTCGACGTCGCTCGCCTCGCCATCCTGGCCTGATATGACGGGATTGAAATCGAGTGCGCCGACTTCGCCCTCCGGCGTGTTTTCGAGATCCTGCTGCAGCAGCCCGTTCAGGTGGTCGGAGAAGAAAGCGGAATAGGGCGAGGGGCCGTCGTCATCGGCGCTTGCGGCATCGAAGCTGTAGAGCGCCCGCAGCAGCGCCTTCGGGCTCTTGTAGGTCTCGGAGAAAGCGGGCGAGGCGATGAGCGCCGAGAGGGCGAGGCCGAGGATAGTGCTGGACAGGCGCATGCGGGCTCCTCCTTGCGAGAGATTATTCATACCGGAGTCGCGCGGGCAGGTGGAGCGGCATTTTTCGGGCTTAAGCTGGGGCGAGTTGTTGCCGATCAATGACGGGCAGGCCTCAGGCCAGCTTGATGAGGCCGGCCTCGGTGGGCCGGAAGCCGCAGGCGCGATAAAAGGACGCCAAGTGGGGCTCGAAATCGACATGCAGCCATTCGGCGCCGCGCTCGCGGGCAATCCGCGTGGCCTCCCTGACCAGCCGCGTCGCGATGCCCTGACGGCGCATGTCGGGGTGAACGCAGGTGTCGAGAAGGAAGGCATGAATGCCGCCATCCCAGGCGACATTGACGAAGCCGACGAGACTGTTGTCGTGATAGGCGCCGATATGGGCGAGGCTGCGGGGCAGGATGCGGGAGAAGTCCGGTGTGTTGGGGGTGTTCCAGGCGGCGGACCAGAGGGTGTTGAGCTCGGCGGGCGAGGGGAAGGGGTCGATGCGGAGTTCGGGCATGGTGGTCTTCCAGTTGGTGTCGCACGTCAATGGAGGCTTGCCGCACGAGGAAACATGCCCAGGCGCATTCCCGCAAGGGCACAACTGAGGCGCTGTTGACTCGGTCCCGCCACAGAACATAATCAGAACATCTAATATTCGGCTGCGGAGAGAGCCATGTGCGGACGCATCTTCGTCAAGACATCGCTTGACGAGCTGATCAGCAATTTTCCCTTCGCGGTGAAGGGCGGGGACATAGACGGACTTGGAAATCGCTTTCCCCGCTGGAACGGCGCGCCGTCGCAGGATTATCCCGTTATCATCAGGGATATCGTGCGCGAACCCGATATATCGGGCCCGATCTTCGCGGTCGCCCGCTGGGGCCTGATGCCCTCCTGGGCCAAGCCGGGCGGGCGGCCGCCGCCGGTCAACATCCGCTGCGAGGGGATCGGCTCCAACGGCCTCTCCCGCGCCGCCTACCGCTCGCGCCGCTGTCTTGTGCCGATCAACGGCTTCTTCGAATGGAAGGATATTCATGGCACCGGCCGGAACAAGCAGCCCTATGCCATCGCAATGCAGGACGGATCGGCCTTCGCGCTCGCCGGCATCTGGGAGACGTGGAAGGACGCGAACGGCGTGTCGATCCGCAACTTCGCCATCGTCACCTGCGAGCCGAACGAAATGATGGCCGACATCCACGACCGGATGCCCGTCATCCTGCATCGCGAGAATTACGAGCGCTGGCTGTCTCCCGAGCCGGATCCGCACGATCTGATGAAGCCTTTCCCGGCCGAACTGATGACGATGTGGAAGATCGGCCGGGATGTCGGCTCGCCGAAGAACGACAGGCCCGACATCATCGAAGAAGTCGAGGACGATCCCGAACCGACGCTGATCTAGAGCAATTCCGGCCATGGCGGCGGCGGCCTTGCGTCCGGAATCCTCTGCCATTCACCGGCTCGGGCGGGAGCCATTCACGAAACCATGCGGCAAACACATCCTCACGAGGAGAGGACAACGCATGCAAGACGATATTGGAACGCTCCTGAGGTCGTTCCTCAACAATGCCCTGCGCAAACAGTCACAGCGCCGCATCCCGGATTTCGGCGGCTATGATATCGGCAAGCGCCGCAATCTTCACATCATCGAACCGATCGCGCGGGATACGGCGGAATTTCTCTGCACCTATCTCTGCATCAGCCTGCGCGGCGAACCGGCGAGCAAGGAGGGCGTCGCCTCCGCCGTCGCGGCAGCCCTGAGGAATGTTTCCGATGAGCTTGCCTACAGCCTGACACGGCGCAGTGACGAGGCGTGGCGAAGCCTCTGCGATCTCGTGGCGGAGTTTCTGGAAGCCTGCCTGACGATCGACCGGAAGCCCTATGACGGCTCCCTGACGGCCAAGTCCGACTATAATGGCTGGAAGAGCTGGGAGATGATCCTCAGCGGTGAGACACCGAGGGGCAAATGGCGCCACGCCTGGAAGGAAAAACCCGGCGACGATTTCATCGGCTTCCACGGCGATGCCTGCATGGGGCGGATCTTCAAGATCGAACTGACGGGATATGAGGAGCGCTGGTACTGGCTGGTCACAGCCGACGGGAGCCCCAGGCGCGGCTGGCCGGCGGCAGGGTACGAGGCGAGCGCGAGGAGCGCGGCGTGTCGGGTGGAGCGGATTTATTTTGCGCTGGTGAGGGGTGTGGAGAGGATTGGTGGTGCGTGATGTGGTAGGCCAGCTTGATAAGGCCGGCCTCGGTGGGGCGGAAGCCGTAGGCGCGATAGAAGAACGTCAGGTGCGGCTCTAAATCCACATGCAGCCATTCGGCGCCGCGCTCGCGGGCAATCCGCATGGCTTCCCTGACCAGTTGCGTGGCGATGCCCTGCCGGCGCATCTCGGGATGAACGCGGGTGTCGAGAAGGAAGGCATGAATGCCGCCGTCCCAGGCGACGTTGACGAAGCCGACGAGGCGGCCGTCGTGATAGGCGCCGATATGTGCGAGGCTGCGGGCATGATGTGGGAGAAGTCAGGTGCGGCAGGGGTGTTCCAGGCGGCGGACCAGAGCGTGGTGAGTTCGGCGGGCGAGGGGAAGGGGTCGATGCGGAGTTCGGGCATGAGTGGGGACCGGTTTGATTGTCGCCGTGCTTGCTGGGTTTTTCTGCCGATTGCGGTCACTTCGCAATAGGTTTCATCGCTGCGGCGGGCAAACTCCTCTCTG
This sequence comes from Rhizobium sp. R634, assembly GCF_002211305.1. Classification (GTDB taxonomy): domain Bacteria; phylum Pseudomonadota; class Alphaproteobacteria; order Rhizobiales; family Rhizobiaceae; genus Rhizobium. The sequence continues at coordinate 121,287 of NZ_LOKW01000010.1, forward strand.
CCTTGACATGAGGTCATCTACTTCTCCTCCGTCACCAAGTCAGTTATGCAGAGATTGGCATTATTTCGTTTTTCTGTCGCAAGGCGTCTCTGACGCGGGCGTTTGCGATGGTGATGATCTTGCGCATGAGGGCGGTGAGGGCCAGACGTTTGGGTT
>NZ_LOKW01000011.1 GCF_002211305.1 Rhizobium sp. R634
TTAGAACGAAAGACTTCGTCGCCAGCAGCGCCGCCGCCCTCGTTCAGTGAGTGGGCTTATAGAACCAACCCCTTTTCTAAGTCAACAGCCATACCAAAAGTTTTTTGACAATTTTGTAACGGGTTGATTCGGAACATGTTTTTACCCGCCGGCATTATCCACAGGCCGCCCTTTCAGGCCGGATCCGCGAAAATTCTTTTATCAACCGGTCAAAAATCCGCTGAAAACCCGTCGTCAGCCGCCGAAAGATAACGAAAAAACAGCGTCTTGAGCGGATTTATGGTTAACGGAGGATGAAAGCGCCTCGGGCCAAGGCGCTTTAAATTTCCGTCACAAATCAACGGCTGCCATTTCGGAACCTATCGCCGTCTGAGGTGTTGTCTTTCCCATTGAAGAAAGGAGACCGACATGGCTGCCAATACCGATGATATCAGGACATCTGTAAGCAAGGACATCGCAGCACTCCAGCAAGAAGTCTCGCGCTTGCAGAAGATGATTTCCGCGCAGGGCGCCGAAGCTTATTACGAGGTGCGCGGCCGCGCCGGCAAGGTTTATGAAGATGCCCTTCCCCGTGCGAAAAACGCCGTGGCCCAGATCCGGGCCGAAGGGGCCGCTGCCGCCGGGGCCGCTCGTGAACACGCGGCCGCGACCACCACTGCATTGATGCTGGCAGGGGCGCTTGGCTTTCTCGCCGGATATCTGCTTGCCGGCAGTTCGCAGCCGCAGCCCCGCCATTGGTGGCGCTAAAACGCCGATCCGCTGAAAATCAGTATTTTTACGCACCCACCGATCTATTTTTCGGCAGGGTGCGTAAACGCTTATGTCTCAGAAAAACCAATTTTTAATGGCAGTGGTGGGAACATAAAAAACTACAGGGAGGACGACACATGGAAAACAAGAGGGCCAATTGCATCATTGAAGTCAGCGTCGACGGCGCCAATGGCCGTTACGCGGTCGGTATCATGAACATGCGTCAGGCGCTCGAACTGCCGGAAATGCCAAGTTTATCCTACACACACCCGGATCCGGCCAAGGCCGCCGCCGGTATCGTTGTCAGCCGCAAGGAATTGGCCGGTTTCATGGCCTGCCGCTGAAGATCGCACGATCGATCATGCCTGACGGCGCTTTGCCCCAAAGCGCTGATGTTTTCTTGTGACGCCCGCTTATCCTGGGTTTTTAATCACCTTGCTGGCCTCCTTGCGCTGTTCATGCCAAGAGAAGGCATTCGAAGACAGCACAAGGATGGCAGATGAGGGAGCGGCGTCCACCGCACAAGACGCGCGAGCGCACAAAGCCGGCCGCCGACGCCGCAGCCAAGCGAGTCACCATCCCACGCGCCCTATCCAAGCTCGGTTATTGTTCCCGTACGCAGGCCGAACGGCTGATCGCCGAAAACCGCGTCGCAGTCGATGGCCGCAGGGTCACCGATGCCTCCGCATGGGTCGATCTTTCCACAGCAAGGATAACCGTCGACGGCCGCCTCGTCGCCGCCGAGGCGAAAATCTATCTCATGCTCAACAAGCCGCGCGGGCTCGTCACCACCCGGGACGATCCCGAAGGCCGGCCGACGGTCTATGATTGCCTCAAGGATTTCGACATCCCGCACCTCTCCCCCGTCGGGCGGCTCGACAAGGCGAGCGAAGGCCTGCTGCTGTTCACCAACGACACGGAATTCGCCCAGATCCTGCTCGATCCGGTCACGCATCTGACGAAAACCTATCATGTGCAGATCGATCGCCTCATGGACGACGAGGCGATAGCCGCCATGACGTCAGGCATCCGCCACGACGGCGAGCTGCTGACGGCAACCGCCGCGCGGCGCCTGCGCCAGGGCGACAAAAATTCATGGATCGAGGTGGAGCTCGACGAAGGCCGCAACCGCCAGATCCGCCGCATGCTGGAGGCGCTCGATACCGAGTGTCTGCGGCTCGTCCGCGTCGCGATCGGCGGGCTCGAACTCGGCGAGTTGCCGAAAGGCGCCGTGCGTGCGCTGACCGAAGCCGAATTGCAGGGGCTACGCCGGAAAGCCGGCCTGGAAAGGACGAGGCGCAATTGACCGATGTGACTGATATGGCGCCGCACGATTTCTGGCAGGAGCTTCATCCGCCCGGCAAATTTGCCGAGCAGAAGGAGTTCACCTCCTTCTATATCGCCGCATTGGAAGACGGCCGCCAGCTTCGCCTGCCGATCCGGGTGCTCGCCGATGGCGATCATGCCCTCGCCTCGCTGATCGTCAACCAGGCGAGCTTTGCCGTGCTCGATGCCCTTGTCGAGAGCCTCGCCGAAAAGATCAGGCCCATGCGGATCGATATCGTCGCGGGCCTGCCGACTCTCGGCCTGACACTGGCCGCCGCGGTCGCGCAAAAGCTCGGGCATGGCCGCTATGTCCCGCTCGGCACATCGCGCAAATTCTGGTACCGCGACGAGCTCTCCGTTGCCCTGTCCTCGATCACCACGCCGACGCAGCAGAAACGCCTCTATATCGATCCGCGCATGCTGCCGCTGCTTGCGGAACGGCGCGTCGCCCTGATCGATGACGTCATCTCCAGCGGCGCCTCGATCGTCGCCGGTCTTGAGCTGCTTGCCGCCTGCGGCATCGAACCTGTCGCCATCGGCGCGGCAATGCTGCAGTCGGAGCGCTGGCGCGAAAAGCTGGCGGCGGCCGGGCCGCAATGGGCGGCGCGCATTGCTGGCGTCTTCGCAACGCCGATGCTGGAGCGGAACGCCGCGGGCCGGTGGCAGGTAGCACGGCTCTAACGAAATCTCGGGATTGAATCTTGCCGGCCGGCACCGCTTTATAGCGCACCGGACGAGCACAGTCCGGCTGACACATGCATACGGGATCCGCCCATGTCGTTTGAACAAGCATCCCTGCTGGTCCTTCTGCTGGCGATGCTCATTTTCTTTTCGCTCGATCGCATCCGCATCGAGATCGTCTCGATCGCCGGCCTGCTTGCCGGTTATGCGCTTGGTCTTTATCCAGCCGATCAGATCTTCACCGGCTTCGCCAGCCCCGTCGTCATCACCGTCATCGAAATCCTGCTGATCGTTCAGGTGCTTGCGCGCGCTAAGCTCTTCGACAGCCTTGCCACCCGCTTCGCGGCCGCTAAGCCCTCGCGCTTCAAAGTCATATCAGGCACGTCCTCGCTCGCCGGTTTCATTTCCATCTTCATGAACAATATCGGCGCCTTCGCAATTACGCTGCCGGTAGCACTCGGGCTCGGCACGGCGCTTGCCATTCCCCGTCGCCAGATCGTCATGCCGCTTTCCTTTGCGGCGCTGCTCGGCGGCATGGTTTCACTGATCGGCACGCCGGCCAATCTGCTTGTCAGCGATGGGCTCGCCAAGGCAACGGGAACGGGCTTTCGCTTTTTCGATTTCGCCTATGTCGGCCTGCCCGTGGCGATCGCCGGCATTCTTCTCATTGCCTTTCGCGTGCAGCGTCTGTTTCCGGAACCTGACGAAGCACCGGCCACGATCTCTTCAATTGCACGCCGCATTGTCGTCGAGCGTCGCGTTCCCGATGCCTCGCCGCTGATCGGCGTACGGCTTTCCGAGTGTTCGGCGCGTTTCGGCATCAAGCCGCACGCCCTGATCCGCGCCGACAATTTCGTCTTCGGTCCGCTCGACCAATCGGTGATCGAAGCCGGCGATGTGCTGCTTGCCGAAGGTGGCGATACCACCTTTGCCGGCCTCTCCGCCGCGCAGACGCTGCTGGCCGATGCCCACCCGGACGGAAATCAGGCGGATTTCGCCCGCGTCGAAAGCGTCGTCATGCCGGAAAGCACGCTGGTCGGCTCACGCATCCGCTCGCTCGAAGTCTTTCACAGCCGCGGCGTCGCGGTCACCGCTCTGTCCATGCGCGCGCCGCGCATCGAGGGCCGCTTTCTCGATCTGCAGCTATCGATCGGCGATATATTGACGCTGGAAGGATCGCGCACGGCGATCGCCGAAGCGCTTGATGAAAGCGAGTGTCTGCCGCTCGCTCAGACAGTGCCGGTCGAACCTGTCGTGCTCTCATGGCGGCCTTTCGCGCTTTTTGCCGGCGGCGTCGCCGCCTCCGCGGCCGGCCTGCATCCCGACATCGCCTTTGCCTGCGTCATCCTCGCGCTCGCCCTGCTCAACCTCCTGAACATCCGTCAGGCCATGGCCGATCTCAACTGGCCGATCATCATCATGCTCGCGGCGATGATCCCGATCGGCCAGGCAATGGCCACCACCGGAGCGGCCGAAACCATTGCCGGCTGGCTGAGCCTCGTGGTGCCGATCGCCGATCCTTTCTCCGGCATCGCGCTCATCCTCTTCCTCGCCATGGCATTGACGCCCTTCGTCAACAACGCGACGGTCGCGATCGTGCTGACCCCGATCGCGCTGGAATTCGCAAAGGCCGGACAGCACGCGCCGGATGCCTATCTGATCGCCGTTGCCGCCGGTGCGTCGCTCGATTTCCTCACCCCCTTCGGCCATCACAACAATACGCTGGCGATGGGCATAGGCGGCTACCGCTTCGGCGACTTCCTGCGCGCCGGCTGGCCGCTCACCGTCGCATGTTATGGCCTTGCTTTGTTTTTCCTGGCCCTGTTCTGGCTGTGATGCGATAGTTGGGCTCGACTTGACTTCCCCGGCAATGAAACTAGAGCAGGAAGCCGTCAGCCAACCACAAGGACAGTCGAGCGCCGTGCGAATCCTCTCCGAAGCCCATTTCCCGGAACTGCCGAACTATTATCGCGGCAAGGTGCGCGAGAATTACGACCTTCCGGACGGACGCCGCATCATCATCAGCACCGACCGGCTGAGCGCTTTCGACCGCATCCTTACCTGCATTCCCTATAAGGGTCAGGTGTTGACGCAAACAGCGCGCTATTGGTTCGAAGCGACGACGGACATCTGCCCGAACCACGTCCTCGACTATCCCGATCCGAATGTCGTCATCGGCAAGCGGCTCGACATCCTGCCGGTCGAGATCGTCGTGCGTGGTTATCTTGCCGGCACCACCGGCACCTCAATCCTGACGCTCTATAAGAAGGGCGAGCGGGAAATGTACGGCATGCGCCTTCCGGACGGCATGCGCGACAACCAGATTCTACCGGAGCCCGTCATCACGCCGACCAGCAAGGAATTCGATGGCGGCCATGACGAGCCGCTGACGCCTGCCGAAATCGTCACGCGCGGCCTCCTGACAAGCCAACAGTGGGAAACCTTGTCGGCATACGCGCTCGCCCTCTTCGCCCGCGGCCAGAAGATGGCGGCCGAGCGCGGCCTGATCCTCGTCGATACCAAATATGAATTCGGCACCGATGGCGACGGCAACATCATCCTCGCCGACGAGATCCACACGCCGGATAGCAGCCGCTACTGGCTTGCCGAAAGCTACCCGGCAAGTTTTGCGGCTGGAAAGCGGCCGGAAAGTTTCGACAAGGATTTCGTCCGCGCCTGGGTGGCGGAGCGTTGCGATCCCTACAAGGACGAAATTCCGGAAATTCCCGTCGAACTGATCGAGCAGACCTCGGGCGTCTACATCAGGGCCTATGAGGCGATCACCGGCGAACGCTTCGTTCCCGACGATAGCCGCGAGACGCCGCTTACCCGTGTCCGAAACAACCTCGCCCGCTATTTCCCTTGAAAAAGGACGACGCACGAAGCCGCCGGGCCGAGCATCGGCTTGGCAGCTCTCGTGTAGTCGCGCTAGCATAAGCAAAAAGGGATACCGGGCGCGGCCCGGCGGGGAGCAGATGGCGAGAAGGCCGAGGCGCAAGGCCGAGGAAACGCGGCGGGACATCCTCTGCATGGCGGAGATGCTGTTTCGCGAGCGCGGCTATGTCGCGGTGTCGATCGCCGATATCGCCGGCGCGCTCAACATGTCGCCCGCCAATGTCTTCAAGCATTTCCGTTCCAAGGTCGCACTGGTCGATGCCATCGCCGGACGCCATCTCGACAATGCCGCCGAACGTTTCGTCCCTCTCGACCAGGACATGCCCGCGAAAGAGCAGCTGCTCCGCTTCGTGCTGCGCCTGCTCGAGGGTCATCTGCAGGATATACAGAAGAGCCCTTACATCTTCGAAATGGTGCTTTCGACCATCGAGGCCAAACTCGAAGCCGGCAATCGCTACCGCGCCCGTATCGAGGAAAAACTCAGCGAGATCATTCGCAAGGGCATGGCGGAAGGACGCTACCAATGTCGCGAGCCCGAGCGCGCGGCGCATACCGTCGCCGATGTGCTGGCCTGCGTGCTGCATCCTATCCTCATCGTCCGCGACGACAAGGAGACGCTGGTGCAGCGCGCCGGGGAAATCGTCGGCTTCGTCGATGCCGCACTGCAAAATAACGCTTGCTAAGTGACGATTGCTGACTTACGTCACTTCGTAAAGCTTTTCTTAGACTCGGGTGTAATGGCATCTGAAGCCAGATCAATCCTGACGCTTATATAAGCCTGCGCTCGGCCCGGCCGAGCCCGTGGATCGAACGGCAATTGCCACCGCATGGGAATTCAAGAATGATACGGCGTGCCCTGCTCATTTCCTCGGCCCTCCTGGCCGGCGCCTTGCTTGGCGCCTGCAGCGACAACGCCAGCAAACCGGCCGGCAATGCCGGCGCAGGCGCGGCGCAGCAGGCAGCGCCGGTCGGCGTGGTGGCGCTGAAGAAGGCTAGTTTCCCTGTTACCACGATCCTTCCCGGCCGCGCCGAATCCTTCCAGACGGCCGATATCCGGCCGCAGGTGAGCGGCATCATCCGCGAGATCGCCTTCAGGGAAGGCGGCGAGATCAAGAAGGGTGACCTTCTCTATCAGATCGAGGATGCGCCCTATATTGCCGCGGTCGAGCAGGCCAAGGCGGCAATCTCCAAGGCCGAGGCGAGCGTGCCGAGCGCTGAAAGCAATCTCGAACGCTACCAGCGCCTCGTCGGCAGCGGCGCCACGCAGATCGAATACGAGACGGCCAGGACGACGCTTCTCCAGGCGAAGGCCGAGGTCGAGTCGGCAAAGGCCGCCCTTTCCGCCGCGCAGATCGACCTCGATCACACCAAGATCGTCGCACCCTTCGACGGCATCATCGACCAGACCGCCTATAATGTCGGCAACGTCGTCTCGGCCAACCAGACGACGGCGCTGACGACGATCCGCCAGCTCGACCCGATCTATATCTCCCTGACGGAATCGAGCACCAACCTGCTGCGGCTGCGCGATGCCATGGCGGCCGGCGACATCAAGGGCGCGGAGAACGTCGCTTTCCACCTGATCCTCGAAAACGGCAAGGAATATAACCAGCAGGGCAAGCTCGACATGTCGAAGCAGGTGGTCAGTGAGACCACAGGCACCTTCATCATCCGCGTGCTCTTCCCCAATCCCGATCGCGTCGTCCTGCCCGGCATGTATGTCCGTGCCACCGTCGAACTCGGCGCCGAGAACGGCTACGCGCTGCCGCAGCTCGCAACGAGCCGCGACGCCAACGGCCGGCTGACGGCGCAGTTCATTTCAGCCGACGGCAAGGTCGAAACCCGCGCCTTCGAGAACAGCTCGCCCTCCAACAATTCCTGGCTGGTGACCGAAGGCATCAAGGACGGCGATCAGCTGATCGTCACCGGTCTGCAGTCGGTGACCGCAGGCATGCCGGTAACGCCGGTCCCGATGAAGATCAACGACAACGGCGTGGTCGTGCCTGCCGAGCAGCCCGCGGTCGGTGACGCAGGAAAGCCCGCAGCGAAATAATCGCTTCGGGTTTGCATCGTCACTGTCTCAGCCGCACAGGAACAACCGATGGCCAAGTTTTTCATCCGACGTCCGATTTTCGCCTGGGTCATTGCGATCACCATCATGCTCGCCGGCCTGCTGGCGATCTACACCCTGTCGATTTCGCAATATCCCGACATCGCCCCGACGACGGTCCGCATCAACGCCACCTATCGCGGCGCCAGCGCCGAGACCGTCGAGAAATCGGTGACGACGATCATCGAGGACGGCATGACCGGCCTCGACGACCTCACCTACATGACCTCGACCTCGTCGACCGGGTCGGCCAGCGTCCAGCTCACCTTCGGAACCAGCATCGATCCCGATATCGCCCAGGTGCAGGTGCAGAACAAGCTGCAGCTCGTCCAGTCGCAGCTTCCGGGTGATGTCATCGATGCCGGCATCAGCGTGACCCGCTCGACTTCCAGCATCCTTCTCGTCGGCTCGCTCGTTTCGACCGATGGTAAGCGCAGTTCGGTCGATCTTGGCAACATCATGTCGACCTCCGTCGAGGATCAGATCCAGCGCCTGGAAGGCGTCGGCAGTATCAACGTCTTCGGTTCGGGATACGCCATGCGCGTCTGGATCGATCCCTTCAAGCTCTTGAAATATCAGCTGACGCCAAGCGACGTCACGGCAGCGATCCAGGCGCAGAACACCCAGGTTTCCGTCGGCTCGCTCGGCGCCCAGCCGACGATTCCCGGCCAGCAGCTGAACGTCACCATCACGGCGCAAAGCCAGCTGACCACCGTCGCCGATTTCGAGCATATCATTCTGAAGGTCGAAAAGGACGGCGCGACGGTGCGCCTCAGCGACGTCTCGCGTATCGAGATCGGCCAGGAAAGCTACGGCGGCAGTTCGCGCTACAACGGCCTGCCCTCCAGCGGTTTCGCCGTCAATCTGGCGATCGGCGCCAACGCCATCGATACCGCCGCCCGCGTGCGCTCGGCACTCGACGTCATCGGCCGCACTCTGCCGGAAGGTGTGAAGATCACCTATCCTTACGACACCACGCCCTTCGTGGAACTGTCGATCGAAAAGGTCGTGCATACGCTGATCGAGGCGATCGTCCTCGTCTTCGTGGTGCTGCTCGTCTTCCTGCAGAATCTCCGCGCGACGCTGATCCCGACGATTGCCGTTCCCGTGGTGCTGCTCGGCACTTTCGGAGTGCTGGCGGCGACCGGTTATTCCATCAATACGCTGACGATGTTCGCCATGGTTCTGGCGATCGGCCTTCTCGTCGACGACGCGATCGTCGTCGTCGAAAACGTCGAGCGCATCATGTCCGAAGAAAAGCTTTCGCCGCTCGAGGCGACGGAAAAATCGATGGGCGAGATCACCGGCGCCATTGTCGGCATCGCGCTGGTGCTGACCGCCGTCTTCATTCCGATGGCCTTCTTCGGCGGTTCGACCGGCATCATCTACCGCCAGTTCTCGATCACCATCGTCTCGGCCATGCTGCTGTCGGCGCTTGTCGCCATCGTGCTAACGCCGGCGCTCTGCGCCACGATGCTGAAGCCGGTCACCGAACACAGGAAGCACCGCGTCGGCGACTGGTTCAACCGCAACTTCACGCGCTCGACCAACGGTTATGTCAAGACCATCGGCTATCTCCTGAAGCGGCCGATCCGCGTCATGCTGGTCTTCCTTCTCGTCGGCGCCGGCTGCGCCTACCTCTTCACCCGCCTACCAAGCTCGTTCCTGCCGCAGGAAGACCAAGGCGTGCTGCTGACCATCGTCACCACGCCACCGGGCTCGACCACACAGCAGACCCAGGCGGTCGTCGAGAAGGTCGAAAATTACTACCGGGAAAACGAGAAGGATGCCGTCGAGTCCGTCTTCGGCGCCCTGGGCTTCGGCTTCAGCGGCTCCGGACAGAACAGCGCCATCGTCTTCACCAAACTCAAGGACTTCTCGCAGCGCACCGATCCTAATCTGAGTGCACAGTCGGTCGTCAATCGGGCGCTGCGCAGCTTCTTTGCGATACGCGAGGCACAGGTCTTCGCGCTTCTGCCGCCGGCGATCCAGGGCCTCGGCGTGTCGAGCGGCTTTTCCATGTATCTCGTCGATACCGGCGGCCATGGCAACGATGCTCTGACGGCCGCCTCCAAGCGGCTCATCCAGATGGGCAACTCGTCGGGCAAGGTCGTGGCGCTGCGCAGCAGCAACAAGGAAGTCGAGCCGCAGATGCGCATCGTGCTCGATCAGGAAAAGATCGGCGCCATGGGCGTCGACATCGCCTCGGTCAATTCGATGCTGTCGATCATCTTCACCGGCCGCGACGTCAACGACTTCACGCTGAACGGCGAGATCAAGCCGGTCTATGTCCAGGGCGACGCGCCCTTCCGCATGCAGCCGGACGATCTGAACCACTGGTATGCCCGCAACACTTCAGGCGAAATGGTGCCCTTCTCCGCCTTTACCAAAACAGAATGGGTGAAGGGCGCACCCTCGCTTGCCCGTTTCAACGCAGTCAGCGCCATCCCGCTCGACGGCGCTTCGGCTCCCGGCGTGTCCTCCGGCGATGCGATGAACGAAATGGAAGCGCTGACCGAACAGCTCGGCGGTGGCTACACGGTCGCCTGGCAGGGCATCTCCTATCAGGAGCGCCTTTCCGGCTCGCAAGCGCCGATGCTCTATGCGATTTCCGTTCTCGTCGTCTTCCTCTGCCTGGCGGCGCTTTACGAAAGCTGGTCGATCCCCTTCTCGGTGATCATGGCGGTGCCGGTCGGCATTCTCGGCGCGCTGGCGGCGGCAACGCTTTTCGGCCAGGCGAACGACGTCTATTTCAAGGTCGGCCTGCTGACCACGATCGGGCTTGCGGCGAAGAACGCGATCCTGATCGTCGAATTCGCCAAGGACCGGATGGAAAGCGGGCTGGGACTCTACGAGGCGACGCTGGAGGCTGCGAGACTACGCCTGCGGCCGATCATCATGACCTCGCTCGCCTTCATTCTCGGCGTCGTGCCGCTGGCCATCGCGACAGGCGCGGGCTCGGCGGCGCAGAACGCCATCGGCATCGGCGTTCTCGGCGGCATGCTCGCGGCGACGCTGCTCGGAATTTTCTTTGTGCCGCCCTTTTTCGTCGTGATCCGACGCATCTTTGCCACACGCGGCAAAAATGCGGCATCAGTGTGATATAAATGCACTGTGATAATGCTGTTCCGATTGCTACATTGCGCCCGACTGCTTCGGAGTGTGTGTTATTGGTAGAACGAGGCGCGGCGGCCGATAGTGAAGCATGAAGCTTCGGACAAGAATTGACTTGCTCGAGTACAGGAAGAAATGAATGGTATCTCTTCGTTTTGCCACACCGGCATTATTGTTATTACTGTCGGGCTGTGTTGTAGGCCCGGATCATGCTCCTCCTGAAATGCCGCTGCCCGCCAAATTCGGAGAAGGCGGGACGAAGAGTGTAGGTGATGTTGCTACCGCAGCCTGGTGGACCGCCTTCAACGATCCCAAACTGAATGGCTATGTCCAGGCCGGCCTCGACCAGAACCTCAGCGTCCAGCAGGCGATCGAACGCATCAATGCGGCGTCCGCCAACGTCACCACCGCCGGTGCCGGCGGCCTGCCGAACCTGACGGTCGGCGGCTCGCACACGGTCAGCGGCCAGAGGGGCGAGCTGCGCACGCAGTTCGACACGCGCAACACCAGTGCCGGCGACGTCCAGCTGAGCTGGCTGCTCGATCTCTTCGGTCTCTACAAGCGCAGCACCGAGAGCGCGCTCGCTTCGCTCGATTCCGCCTACGCATCTGCCGATGTCGCCAAGCTGACCCTGGTGCAGGATCTCGTCTCGAGCTACATCGACGTTCGCTACTATCAGCAGCGCCTGGCGCTTTCGAGGGCCAACCTGAAGTCTCGTCAGGAAACCTACGAACTGACCAAGTTCCAGCTTGAGGCCGGCGCCGCCTCGCGTCTCGATGTCGTCCAGGCCGAAGGTCTCGTCCAGTCGACGCTTGCCGAAATCCCCGGCCTCGAAACCAACATCCGCATCTCGGCCCATCACATCGCCACGCTGCTCGGCCTGCCGGCCTCGGCTCTCGTCGACGAATTGCTGAAGGGCCGTGGCCAGCCGGTATTCCGCGGCGGCATCAATTCCGGCATCCCGGCAGACCTGATCCGCAACCGTCCGGACATTCGTGTCGCCGAACGGGACCTCGCCGCAGCAACGGCCAATATCGGTGTTGCCGAAGCGCAGCTTTACCCGAGCATCTCGCTCAGCGGTTCGATCTCGCCCTCCTACATCAACCAGCGCGGCATTCATGGCGACCTGACCCCGTGGTCCTTCGGTCCGACCCTCAACCTGCCGATCTTCGACGGCGGCCGTCTGCGTGCCAACGTCAAGTCAGCACAGTCCACTGCTGCCACCGCCTACCTCAACTGGAAGTCCACGGTGCTGACCGCTGTCGAGCAGGTCGAGAACGCGCTTGCAGCCGTCCGGCGCGACGCCCAGACGGTCGCCGCCCTTCAGGCTCAGGTGAAGACCACGCAGGAAACGCTCGAACTTTCCACCGCATCCTATAAGGACGGCGCCTCCTCGCTGCTCGACGTTCTCGACGCGCAGCGCCAGGTCTCGCTCGCCCAGGCAAGCCTTGCCCAGGCCGTCCAGCAGATGGCCAAGGACTATGTCTCGCTGAACATCGCAGTCGGCGGCGGCTATGCTCCCGGCGGCAAGACCACCGTACCGGTGAAGGTTGCTCCGGCAAAAGCCAAGAGCTGATTGGCATTGCCTTTCTGGAAAATACCAAGCCCCGCGATCGTCTCGCGGGGCTTTTTTCATGCGGCTTCGCATGGGATAATTGCGCAGCAACGGAATTTGGATTCGACAAGCGGCGATCGCTGATATAGGACTGATTAAACGATTAATCAGGCGACCTGAAATGGCTTCATCGCGCCCGGGACCCAACCTCAGCAGGATAGCGACCTCGCTCGGCGTCTCGATTGCCACGGTCTCCAACGCGCTTTCCGGGAAAGGCCGGGTCTCCGACCAATTGGTCGAAAGAATTCGCGAGCATGCCGCCGAACTCGGTTATGTCCCGAGCCAGGCCGGCCGGGCGCTCAGGACCGGCCGTAGTGGCGTTCTCGGCCTGGTGCTGCCCGATATCGCCAACCCACTGTTCCCGAAGATCGCACAGGCGATCGAATTCGCAGCCTCCGCCGCGGGCTATGGCGTGCTGATCGCGGATTCCCGCGGCGATGCCGCCGCACAGGCCGAGGCGATCAACCGTCTGGTCGAACGTGGCGTCGATGGCATGGTCGTCATTCCGCGCCGCGCCACCCGCATTACGTTTGCCGCCTGTCCGGTCGCCGTCATCGACACGCCTTCGACGCCGGGCAACACCGTTTCCGCCGATCATTGGCAGGGCGGGCGTGAAATCGCCCTCCATCTCGCCGATCTCGGTCATCAGCGCATCCTCATTATTGGCAACAACCAGGAATCCAGCGTTCAGAACGACCGCGCCGGCGGCATCCGCGCTGGTCTCCGCCCCGGCATGCAGGCTGAAACCCTCTGGATCGACAAGCTGGAACGGGATGGCGGCAACGGCTGTCCGCTCGGCCTGGCCGAAAGGGCGAGGCAGGGTTTTACCGCTTTCGCGGCCCTCTCCGATCTGCAGGCGCTGCGCGCGCTGACGGAGCTGCAGCAGGCCGGCATCAATGTTCCCGCCCATGTCAGCGTCACCGGCTTCGACGACCTCATCTGGTCGCCCGTCGTCACTCCGTCGCTGACGACGGTCAGGATGGACATGGACAGGATTGCCGGGATCGCCGTCTCGGCCCTGGCGGATACCATAAGCAAAAGCCGCGCCCGGGAAGGCGTGCTCGTTACCGCGGAGATCGAACGCGTCGCAATGCAGCTGATCGTCCGCCAATCATCCGGGCCTCGTGAACCCGGCACTAAAAACCTCAGAGATGGAGAACATGTAAGATGAAAAAAGCTCTCATTGCCTCGGTGGCGCTTGCAGCGCTGTCCCCGCTTGGCGCGGCTGCCGCCGAACGGACGCTGACCATATCCGTCTATGCCTTCGCGCAGGACGATTTCAAGACGCTGGTCTACGATCCCTTCGAGGCCCAATGCGGCTGCAAGCTGGTGGTGGAAACAGGCAACAGCGTCGAGCGCCTGGCCAAGATGGAAGCCAACAAGGCCAATCCCGCCGTCGATCTCGCCGCCGTTTCGATGGCGGATGCGCTGGCCGCCTCGCGCGCCGGCCTGATCGACAAGATCGATACCGCCAAACTTTCCAATTTCGCCAAGCTTTACGACGTCGCCAAGGATCCGAATGGCGACGGCATGAGCGTCGGCTATACATTCTACGCCACCTCGATCGCCTATCGTTCCGACAAGATGAAGATCGAATCCTGGGCCGATCTCCTGAAGCCGGAATATGTCGGCCATGTCGCCTTCCCCAATGTCACCACCAACCAGAGCCCGCCGGCGCTCTATATGCTGGGGCTGGCGCTCGGCAAGGATACGCCCGATCTGAAGGGCCCGATCGAAGCCTTGGGCGAGAAGAAGGACGACGTCGTCACATTCTACGAAAAGTCCTCCCAGCTCGTGCAACTCATGCAGCAGGAGGAGATCTGGGCGGCTCCCATCGGCCGCTTCTCCTGGGCAGGCTTCACCAAGCTCGACGTGCCCGTTGCCTGGGCAACCCCGAAAGAGGGTCAGACCGGCGGCATGAACGTGCTGGTGCTGACCAAGGGTTCGAAGAACCAGGATCTTGCCATGCAGTTCATGGACTTCTGGCTTTCGACCGAAACCCAGACCAAGCTCGCCGAAAAGCTGATCGACAGCCCCGCCAACAGCGAGGTCAAGCTTTCCGAAGCCGCCGCCAACAACCTCACCTATGGCGAGGAGACGGCCAAGAGCCTCAAGCTGATCCCGTCCGCCATCGCCCTCGACAATCGCGCCGGCTGGCTGAAGACCTGGAACGACAAGGTCGGTCAATAAGCCGCTTCTGAAACCGGTCCCGGCCTTCTCGTCGGGGCCGCCCTCCTCTCCCGGAAAGGCGCCTCATGTTCCAGAACCGTGCAGAAGCCCTGGCGCTTGCGCTGCCGGCCGCCGTCTTCGCGACCCTGGTCTTTCTGCTGCCCGTCGCAATCCTGCTGTCGGAAGGCTTCCGCGCCGGCGGAGCCTGGACGCTGTCGGCCTATGCCGGCTTCTTTTCCGAGACGCTGAACCGCACCGTTTTCCTGCGCTCCTTCCGGCTCGGCCTCGAAGTTACCGCCGTTTCGGCAGTCATCGGCTACGCCGCAGCCTTCGCCATCGTCAACCTGCCGCCGACAGGCAAAGGGCGCATGATCGGCCTCGTCACCCTGCCGCTGATGATCTCGCCAGTGGCGCGCACCTATGCCTGGATCGTCATTCTCGGCCGCACCGGCATCGTCAACCAGGCGATCACGGGCCTCGGTTTCAGTGCGGAGCCGCTGCGCCTGCTCTTCACCGAAACCGCCGTCTTCATCGGTCTCTTGCAGCTCTTCCTGCCGCTGATGATCCTGTCGCTGATCAGCGCCCTTGAAAACATGCCGAGGGATGCGATCCCCGCCGCCCGTGTTCTCGGTGCCAACTGGTTCCAGGTCTTCTGGAAGGTCGTCCTGCCGCTGACCCGCGAAGGGCTCGTCATCGGCGGCACGCTCGTCTTCACCGGCTCGCTCACCGCCTACATCACCCCCGCCATTCTCGGCGGCTCGAAGGTGCTGATGCTCGAAACCCTGATGTACCAGCAGGTCTCCGTCGCCAATGATTTCGTCTCGGCGAGCGTCATCGCCTTCATCCTGATCGTCATGAGCTTTGCCGCCAATCTCCTGCTGAAACGCCTGGCGACGGCGAGGAGCCGCCGATGACCGCCCGTCTCTTTTCGCCCGTGGTGCTCTTCCTCTTGCTGGTCTTCCTGATCGGCCCGTTCCTGATCATCATCGCCGCCTCGCTCTCGGCAGGCGATACGCTGGCCTTCCCGCCGCAGGGCCTGTCGCTGCGCTGGGTGATGAAGGTCTTCACCATCGAAAGCTTCCGCGACAGCTTTGCCATGTCGATGTTCCTTGCCGTTTTCGGAACGCTCGCGGCCCTTGTCCTCGGCATTCCCGCCGCCTACGCCCTGTCGCGTTACCGGCTGCCCGGAGCCGAGACGGTACGCACCATCGTCTCGCTGCCGATCATCGTTCCCGGCATCATCGTCGGCCTGGCATTGCTGCGTTATCTCGTCGTGCCCTTCGGCTTCAACATCACGCTTGCCCTCTTCTTCGCCCACGCGGCCCTCGTGCTGCCCTATGCCGTGCGCGTCGTCTCCGCGAGCCTCGACAATCTGCGTTCGGATATCGAGGAAGCGGCCGTATTGCTTGGTTCCTCCAGGCTCGGGGCCTTCTTCCGCGTGGTGATGCCGAATATCCGCGGCGGCATTCTGGCCGCCTTCATCCTCGGCTTCGTCACCAGCTTCAATCAGGTGCCGGTCTCGCTCTTTCTTTCCGGCCCCGGCGTTCGGACGCTGCCGATCGACATGCTGGGTTACATGGAAACCACCTACGATCCGTCCATCGCGGCGCTCTCCGCCCTTCTCGCTTTCCTGTCGATCGGCATCGTCTTCCTCGCCGAACGCTTCCTGGGATTTTCGCGTTATGTCTGATGCCTATCTTCAACTCGACAAGCTGACGCTGAGCTACGGCGATACAGTCGCGGTGAGGGATCTCGATCTTGCGATCGGCAAAGGCGAGCTCGTCGCCCTTCTCGGGCCGTCCGGCTGCGGCAAGACGACGACGATGCGCGCCATTGCCGGTCTGCTGACGCCCGCCTCCGGCCGCATCCGCCTCGACGGCGCCGATATCACCCGCGTCTCCGCCAACAAACGCGCCGTCGGTCTCGTCTTCCAATCCTACGCTTTGTTCCCGCATCTGACCGTCTACGAGAACGTCGCCTTCGGCCTGCGCCTCAAGGGCATCTCCGGCGCGGATCTCGATACCCGCGTCGGCGCCGGCCTGAAATCCGTCGGCCTCACCGCTTTCGCAGGCCGCAAGCCCACCGAACTCTCCGGCGGTCAGCAGCAGCGCGTCGCACTCGCCCGCTCGATGGTGATGGAGCCGAAGGTGCTGCTGCTCGACGAGCCGCTCTCCAATCTCGATGCCCGCCTTCGCTTGGAAATGCGCGCCGAACTGCAGCGCGTGCAAAAGGAAACCGGCGTCACCATGATCTTCGTGACCCATGACCAGGTGGAGGCCCTGGCGCTAGCCGACCGCATCGTCGTGATGCTGAACGGCGGCATCGAGCAGATCGGCACGCCGGAAGAAATCTATAACAATCCCGTCTCCGCCTTCGTCGCCGATTTCGTCGGCTTCGAGAACGTTTTTGCGCTCAAGGACGGGAAGCTTGCGACGCCGAACGGCCCGGTCGCACTTTCCGCTCCGCCGCCGCAAGCTGCCGCAGGCTTGGCCTGGCGTCCGCGCACGGTGATCCTCGGCTCAGGTTCATTCCAGGGAACGGTGCGCGGCACTTCCTTTGCCGGCAACAGCCGCGAGTATCTCCTCGATACACCGCTCGGGCCAATCAAGGCCGAGATCGACGCAGGCCTGCCGCCGCACGAGATCGGTAGCACCCTCGCCTTCGACCTGCCGGTCTCCGGCGCGGCCAACCTCAAGCGCTTCGGGTGACATCGTGGGTGTGTGGATCGACACTGATATGGGCTTCGACGATATCGCCGCCATTCTGGTGGTGGCGCAGTCGGAATATGTGATCGACGGCGTCTCCCTGGTTTTCGGCAATGCGCCGCTGCCGCAGGTGAGGCTGAACGCCGCCGGCGCCGCCAGCGCTTTCGGCTGGACATTTCCCATTCATACGGGCCGCGCCATGCCCGTTCTCGGCAAGCTCGAAACCGCCCAGGCGATCCTCGGCGAAAGCGGCATTCCAACCATCGGCAAGACCCTGCCGAAGGCGGCCACCCTTGTTGAAAGCGATGCCTTCACCGCGCTCTGCCGCTGGCTCGAAGACGACGGACCCCACCGCATCCTGGCGCTTGGCCCACTCACCAATATCGCCGCCGTAGCGCTCGCCCGCCCCGATCTTGCAGCCCGCATCACCGACCTCGTCTGGATGGGCGGCGGCGTCACATCAGGCAACCACACGGCCTCTGCCGAGTTCAACGCACTCGCCGATCCCGAGGCGCTGGCAATCGTCATCGCCCATGACCTGCCGCTGCGCATGGTCGATCTAGACCTCTGCCGCAAGGTGCTGGCGCGGCCCGAAGATGCCGAGCCGGTGCGCAATGCCGGCGGCAATAATGCCGAACTGATCGCCGATATGTTCGCCGGTTATGTCAATATCGGCACCAGCCGCGGCCGCCCTGGAATGGCGATCTACGATCCCTCGGCCGCCGTCGCCTTCATCGATCCAGCCGTCGTCAGCTTCCGCCCCGCGCGCATCGACGTCGAACTTCAGGGCGCCCTCACCCGAGGCCGCACCGTCGTCGAGGTCCGCGCCACGCATGCGACCTTCAACGCCCAATTCGCCGCCGATATCGACGTCGGGAAGGCGCGTACCATCATTCTCGCCGCCCTGATCAATGAGGCCCGCAGATGAACGCCATCGCTCGTCAAGAACCTTTCGATCTCAACGATCCCGAATTGCGCGCCCGGGCCGTTGCCGCCGCCCGCGGCGATGCCCCATTCGATATGCTCCTCACCGGCGGCCGGCTGCTCGATGCGGTGACGGGTTTGATCCGAGAAGCCGACATCGGCCTCGTCGGCGCGCTCGTCGCCAGCATCCATGCCCCGGCAAGCCGCACGGATGCCGTCGAGATCGTCGATGCGGCAGACAGCATCGTGACGCCGGGGGTGATCGACACACACATGCATGTCGAAAGCTCGATGGTGACGCCGGCCGAATATGCGAGCGCCGTGCTGCCGCGCGGTGTCACCACGGTCGTCTGGGATCCGCATGAATTCGGCAATGTCCATGGCCTCGACGGCGTGCGCTGGGCGATCGAGGCCGCGCGCGTCCTGCCGCTGCGCATGATCCTGCTCGCTCCCTCCTGCGTGCCGTCTGCACCGGGCCTGGAGCTTGCCGGCGCCGACTTCGATGCGTCTGTTGTCGCCGAGATGCTGCGCTCTTCGGCCGTCGGCGGCGTTGCCGAAGTCATGAACATGCGCGGCGTCATCGACGGCGATCCCCGCATGAGCGCCATCGTCAATGCCGGCCTTGCCTCCGGCAAGCTCGTCTGCGGCCATGCCCGCGGCCTTGAGGGCGCCGATCTCAACGCCTTCATGGCGGCCGGCGTCACCTCCGACCACGAACTCACCTCCGGCGCCGATTTCGCCGCCAAGCTTGCCGCCGGCCTGACGATCGAGCTGCGCGGCTCGCACGACCATCTGCTTCAGGAATTCGTCGAGGTGCTGAACGGTCTCGGCCACCTGCCGCCCACCGTCACGCTCTGCACCGACGACGTCTTTCCAGATGAACTCCACGAAAGCGGCGGCCTCGACGACGTCATCAGACGGCTGGTGCGCTACGGCATGAAGCCGGAGTGGGCGATCCGCGCCGCGACCTTCAACGCCGCACAGCGGCTGAAGCGTTCCGATCTCGGCCTTGTCGCCGCCGGCCGCCGTGCCGATCTCGTGCTCTTCGAAGACCTCGAGGAATTCCGGGCGCGGCTGGTCATCTCAAGCGGCCGCATCGTCGCCCGCAACGGCGGCATGGAAGCGGCCGTTCAACCGCTCCATACGGCGCCGCTCACCCATTCCGTCAAGCTGTCGACGCTGACCGAGAACAATTTTCGCGTGCCCGCGAAGGGCGAGCGCGTCCGCGTCGCCACCATCGACCGCCCGCGCTTCACCCGATGGGGCGAAGCAGAAACAGAAATCCGGGACGGCTTCGTCGTGCCGCCGGCCGGCAGCGCCATGATCGCCGTCGCCCACCGCCACGGCAAGGCCGATGGTACCCCACGCATCGGCTTCCTCACCGGCTGGGGCGAATGGCGCGGCGCCTTCTGCACGACCGTCTCGCATGACAGCCACAACCTCACCGTCTTCGGCGGCAATGCCCGCGACATGGCGCTCGCCGCCAACGCCGTCACATCAGCCGGCGGCGGCATGGCGGTCGCGAAAGACGGCCGGATCGAAGCGATCCTGCCGCTGCCGCTCTCCGGCCTGGTGACCGACGCCTCGCTGCAGGACACCGCCTTGGCCTTCGCCGAGATCCGCAAGGCCATGGACAAGATCGTCGACTGGAAACCGCCCTACCGCGTCTTCAAGGCCTGCTTTGGCGCAACACTCGCCTGCAATGCCGGCCCGCACCAGACGGACAGAGGGATTGCCGATGTGGTGACGGGAAAGGTGCTGAAAAGCCCGGTGCTGGAGGTTTTGTAGGCTTGGTGAAATAGCGAGGATGGTGCCGGGGAGAAGAGACGTGCTGCGAGGTCTCGAATCTCCTTCTCTCCAACGGGGAGAAGGTGCCCGTAGGGCGGATGAGGGGGCCGCAAACGCCAGTTAACCCTTCAACTCCCGCTCCACCAACGCCACCCAATAGGCCGCCCCATATCCGAGCACTTCATCATTGAAATCATAAGCCGTATTGTGATGCAGCGCCCCGTCCACCGCCGGCCCATTGCCGAGCCAGACATAACAGCCCGGCGCATTCTGCGCGAAGAAGGCAAAATCGTCGCCTGCCGTCGACGGCGGAAAACTCGTCCGCACCTTCTCCCCGAATACCGTGCCGGCAGCGGCAAGCGCCCGTGTCGTCGCGTCCCCGTCATTGATGACAGGCGGAATGCGCCGCTCGAAACGGTAGTCGGCTGAAATGCCGTACATCGCGGCCGTTCCGCTCGCCAGCCTGCCGATCTCGGCCTCCAGCTGATCGCGCACCTCGGGCGAATAGGCCCGCGCCGTCCCGCCGATCTCCACGATATCGGGAATGACATTCAGCGCCTTAGCATCGCCCGCCTGCAGGAAGCAGGCGCTGACGACGGCCGGCTGCAGCGGATCGACCACGCGCCCGACGATCGTCTGCAGCGATGACAGAAAGGTACCAGCTGCCGTGATCGGATCACGACCGAGATGCGGCTTGGCGCCGTGGGTGCCGACGCCGCGAAAGGTGACGCGCCAACTGTCGGAAGAGGCAAGCTGGGGGCCTTCGACCACGGCGATCTCATCGATTGCGAGCCCTGGCATATTGTGCAGGCCATAAACGGCATCGCAGGGGAAAAGCTTAAACAGCCCTTCCTCGACCATGCGCTTTGCCCCGCCGCGCCCCTCTTCCGCCGGCTGGAAAATGAAATGCACCGTGCCGGAAAAATTCCGCGTCGCCGCCAGATGCCGCGCCGCGCCGAGCAGCATTGCCGTGTGCCCGTCATGGCCACAGGCATGCATCTTTCCCGGCACCGTCGACTTATAGGGTCGCTCGGCCATTTCAGGCATGGCGAGCGCATCCATGTCGGCTCTGAGCCCGATCCTGCGCGTGCCATTGCCGATCTGCAGCGTGCCGACCACGCCGGTGCCGGCAAGCCCGCGATGCACGGCGATACCAGCCTCCTCAAGAAGGCTTACGACGATGCCGGCGGTGCGCTCCTCCTCGAAACCGAGCTCGGGATGCGCGTGCAGATCGCGGCGCAAGGTGGTGAGGAACGGCAGATCGTCCTTGATCCGGGCGGGAATGCTCATCGGGCAATGCTCCTGGGGCCTGGATATCTCTTCATGCGAAACGGGCGCCCAACCGGCGCCCGCGTCAGATTATTCCTTGTTCATCAAACAGACTGTGACTTCAAGCCCTCAGGCCTCTTCGACGAACACCTCTTCGCGCTTCTTCCTGACGCTCGGCAGGAAGACGACGATGAGTACGGCGAGCGCGATCGCCAGAAGCGTGGCGCTGATCGGCCGCGTGACGAAGGTGGTCGGGTCGCCGCGCGACAGGATCATGGCGCGTCTCAGGTTCTCCTCCAGCAGCGGCCCGAGCACGAAGCCGAGCAGCAGCGGCGCCGGTTCGCAGCGCAGCTTTGCCAGCACGTAGCCGATGAGGCCGAAGAAGGCGACGGCATAGAGGTCGTAGACGTTCGAATTGACGCTGTAGACCCCGATCGAGCAGAAGGCCATGATGATGGGGAAGAGTACGTAATAGGGAACTGTCAGCAGCTTCACCCAGAGCCCGATCAGTGGCAGGTTGAGGATGACGAGCATCAGATTGCCGATCCACATCGAGGCGATGATGCCCCAGAACAACGCCGGCTGCTCGGTCGCGACATTCGGCCCCGGCACGATGCCCTGAATGATCATCGCGCCGATCATAAGCGCCATGACGGGATTGGCCGGAATGCCGAGCGTCAGCAGCGGAATGAACGAGGT
Organism: Rhizobium sp. R634; assembly: GCF_002211305.1. GTDB lineage: Bacteria > Pseudomonadota > Alphaproteobacteria > Rhizobiales > Rhizobiaceae > Rhizobium. Next base: position 22,046 of record NZ_LOKW01000011.1, read on the forward strand.
TTGGGCGCCGGCATTGTTGGCCGATTCCGGCCCCGCCACACCGGCGACTGCACCTTTGCCGAATTCCTCCGGCGTCTTCGACAGGCGTTTTTCCACCGTATAGGAGGCGAAGGAGGCAAGGATCGCGCCGCCGCCCGGCAGGATGCCGAGTGCCGAACCAATCGCCGTGCCGCGAATGACCGGGGCGATCATCTCCTTGAATTCCTGGCGTGAGGGCAAAAGGCCGGATACCTTGGCCATCAGCACCGTGCGGGTCGACTCGCCTTCGAGGTTGCGCAGGATTTCCGCCACCCCGAAGACGCCGACGGCGAGCGCCACGAAGTTCAGCCCGTCGGCATATTCGCGGATGCCGAGCGTGAAGCGCGGCGTGCCGGTATAAATATCGGTGCCGACGAGGCCGAGCAGCAGCCCCAGCGCCACCATCGCCAGCGCCTTGACGACCGAGCCATGGGCAAGCGCGATCGAGGAGACGAGGCCGACGATCATCAGCGAGAAATATTCCGCCGCACCGAATTGCAGCGCGATGTCGGTAAGCGGCGGTGCGAAGATCGCCACGAGGAAGGTCGAGACCGTGCCGGCGAAGAACGAGCCGAGCGCCGCGATCGCAAGCGCCGCCCCGGCCCTGCCCTTGCGCGCCATCTGGTAGCCATCGATTGCGGTAACGGCGGAAGAGGATTCACCCGGCATGTTGATGAGGATCGCCGTTGTCGAGCCGCCGTACTGGGCGCCGTAGTAAATGCCGGCAAGCATGATGAGCGAGGAGACCGGCTCGAGCTGGAAGGTGATCGGCAGAAGCATGGCGATCGTCGCCGTCGCGCCGATACCGGGCAAGACGCCGATCAGCGTGCCGAGCAGGACGCCGATGAGGCAGAAGAAAAGATTGTGGAGTGTCGCCGCCGTGGCAAAGCCGAGCGCGAGATTGCTGAAGAGATCCACCGTAGCCTCCTAAAGCATGTCGCGCAAAGGTGTGCAGTGGTTTTGCGGTAACGACATGCGAGAAAATAAAGACCTAAAGCGCGGGAAGCGATCTGAAAGATCGCGACGTGCTTTAGAACCGGACCCAGGGGCCGAAGCGCTCGAACGGCAGCCCGAGCCCGTAGCTGAAGACAGCGACCGAAAAGAGCGTCAGCAGCAGCGACAGGATGAGCGCAAACACCACATTCATCTTGCGCGACGCAAAACAGGCGATGAAGGCGGTGAAGAACAGCGCCGGCGCAAATCCGAGCCCCCGCACCGTCAGCCCGAAGAACACGGGAGCCGGCAGGATGAAGAGCATGCCGCGCCAGGCGAACGGATCGATCGGCTCACCCTCGACGCGCAGCGCCTGAATGAAGATGATCGCGCCGAGCAGCACCAGCACGACGGAAAGCAACAACGGAAAATAACCAGGCCCCATGCGCAATGTCGTGCCGAGGTCGAGCCCCAGCGACTGGAAGGCGAAGAAAGCGCCGGTCGCGACGAAAAGCGCGCCGCAGATCGCATTGGTGGTATCGAAACTGATGGATTTCATGGTGTCTCCTGCAGTTGGAGATGGAGCGTCGTTACTGCCGCGATTCTCCCTCATCCGCCTGTCGCCACCTTCTCCCCGCCAGCGAGAAGAAGGGGATCCGCCGCGGCCTCTCGCCTTTGCCCCGCTATTCGCGGGCAAGTCCCCTCTCCCCGCATGCGGGGAGAGGGTTAGGGTGAGGGGTTATTCCTGGCACATCCCTCACTAGTCCGCATATTCCCCGGCAGCCTCGATCACCGGCTTCCAGCGGGTGATCTCGCTTTCGAGCTTGGCCTTGAGCGCAGCCGGCGTTGCATCCGCGTCAGAGGAAGGCGCCGTGCCGAGTTCGGCGAAGCGGGCGCCGACATTCGGATCCTTCAGCGCGACCTGCAGCGACTTCGACAGGCGTTCGTTGATCTCGGCCGGCGTACCCTTCGGCGTATAGATGCCGTGCCAGATACCGACTTCGAAGCCCGGCAGGCCAGCTTCGACCGCTGTCGGAATGTCCTTCATCACGTCGAGACGCTTGGGCGAGGTCACGGCATAGGCCTTGATCGTGCCACCGGTAATCTGCTTCGTCGTGTTGGTGGTCTGGTCGCACATGATATCGACCTGGCCGCCGAGCAGATCCGTCATCGCAGGGCCGGTGCCCTTGTACGGGACGGTGGTGAGCGGGGTCTGGATGGCGCTCATGAACATCATGCCGCAAAGATGCGAGGCGGCACCGATGCCGGCATTGGCGACCGTCACCTTGTCCTTGTTGGCCTTGACGTATTCGATCAGGCCCTTGAGGTCGGTCGGCTCGAAATCCTTGCGGGCGACGATCGTCATCGGCACCTCGGTGACGAGGCCGACATAGTCGAAGGCGCCGAGCGTATCGTAGGCGAGCTTGCGGTAAAGCGTGGCGCTGGTCGCCATGCCGATATGATGCAGCAGGATGGTGTAGCCGTCGGGATCGGCGCTCGCCACGCGGCCGGCGCCGAGCGTGCCGCCGGCGCCGCCGACATTTTCAACGACGATCTGCTGACCAAGATCCTTCGACATCGATTCGGCGACAAGGCGCGCGACGGTGTCGGTCGGGCCGCCGGCCGCAAAGGGCACGACCATGGTGATGATGCGTTCGGGATAGGTCTGCGCCGAAGCGACGCCGGCGAGAAGAGAGACCGCGGCAGCCGCGGTCAGGCCGAGCATGGCCTTCAGGATTTTCATCGTTTCCTCCCTGATGAAATAGCGAGCCCGCCGGCACATCCTCCGCGCCGGGGTTGACCTATTTGCCGCCGGGAAAACCCAACCCGCAATCATCGCCAGCGCGTTTGAGGGACGATTCTGCGACAGTGCGATGCAGCATGGGTCGATTCGGAAACAAACGACCAATGCGATGGGTGGATTTCCACCCATCGCGGCAAGCTGGCCGCTGCGACTAACCCTCCGTGATCAACATCCGCTTGTCGAGGCCATATTTCTGCATCTTTTCGTAGAGGGTCTTTCGGGAGATGCCGAGCGATTCATAGACCGGCCTGAGGCTGCCGCCATGCGCGACCAGCGCGCTGGCGATGATCCCGCGCTCGAATTCGGCGACGCGCTCTGCAAGCCCGGTCGCCTCCTCGGCCTGCCGCCCGCCATTGTCGAGGCCGAGAACCAGACGGTCGGCGGCATTCCTGACTTCGCGCACATTACCGGGCCAGTCGCGCTGCGTGATGTCGGAGATCACCTCCGGCGGCACGGCCACCTCGTCGCGGCCGTAGCGGGCCGCCGCTTCCCGCACCAGCTGCAGGAAAAGCAGTGGAATATCCGCCCGCCGCTGCGACAGCGACGGCACGTGCAGCGTCGCCACGTTCAACCGGTAGAAAAGATCGGCGCGGAAGCGGCCCGCCGCCACTTCCGCCTCCAGATTCACCTTGCTCGTCGCGATGAAACGCACGTCGAGCGGCACGATCTCGTTCGACCCGAGGCGGGAGATCACCCGCTCCTGCAGCACCCGCAGAAACTTCGCCTGAAGGTCGAAGGGCATGGAGCCGATCTCATCGAGCAGAATGGTGCCGCCGCGTCCATGCTCGAATTTTCCGTAGCGCGGCCTGACTGCGCCCGGAAAGGCGCCGGGCTCGTGGCCGAAAAGCTCGCTCTCGATCAGGTTCGCCGGCAGCGCCGCGCAGTTGATCGCGATAAACGGCCGGCTCGCCCGGGCGCTGATATCGTGAAGCGCGCGGGCGACAACCTCCTTGCCCGCCCCGGTCTCGCCGACGATGAGCGTATCGGCATCGCTCGCGCCGATCGCGCGGATGCGGTAGCGCAGATCCACCATCACCTGCGTACGCCCCGGCAGCCGCGCCTCGATGTCGTCGCGTTTGCCGGCGACCGCTTTCAGCAAGCGGTTTTCGAGCACGAGGCCGCGTCGCTCCATCGCCCGGCGGATGACGCCTGCGAGCATTTCGGGCGTGAACGGCTTCTCGATGAAATCATAAGCGCCTTCGCGCATCGCCTTGACCGCAAGCTGCACGTCGCCGTGGCCGGTGACGAGGATGACAGGCACCTCCTGATCGATCTCGCGGATCTTCTGCATCAGCGTCATTCCGTCCATGCCGGGCATGCGGATATCGCTGACGACGACACCGGGAAAGCTGTAGCCGATCAGTTCCAGCACATGATCGCCGTTCGAAAAGGTCTCGACGCTGAAGCCGGAAAGCTCCAGCGCCTGCGCTGTCGAGCGGCGCAACTCCTCCTCGTCGTCAACCAGCAGGATCTTCGCATCGTTCATTCCGCCGCCTCCGGCATCAGCCCTGCCGCCGACTGCAGCTCGATGCGGAACACCGCCCCTCCTTCGGGATGATTGGCGGCCGTCAGGCTGCCGCCGAAATCCTTGACGATGTTGTAGGAGATCGAAAGCCCGAGGCCGAGCCCCTTGCCGACGCCCTTGGTCGTGAAGAAGGGATCGAAGATGCGCTCAGCGATCGCCGCCGGCACGCCCGGGCCATGGTCGCGCACCGTCAGCACCACCTTGCCGGCCTCCTCCAAGGCGGAAATCTCGATGCGTCTGTCGTCCAGCCCCTCCACCGCATCGGCAGCATTCGAAATCACATTCACCAGCACCTGCTGCAGGCGCACCGAGCCGGCGCGCACGACCGGCGGCCGCGGCCCGAGATCAAGCCGAAGCTCGGCGTCGGCCGCCTTCAGCCGCCAGGCGATAATTTCGAGCGTGTCGCGCATTGCCTCGTCTAGAGGAACCGGGCCGAGCTTCTCGTTCGGCTTGCGGGCGAAATTGCGCAGGTGCCGGCTGATCGAGGCCATGCGGTCGATCAGCCCGCCGATCCGCCGGATATTGTCCCGCGCCTCCTCGGTCCGGCCGCGGTCGATCAGCACGGAAGCGCTGTCCGTATAGGTCTTGGCGGCGGCGAGCGGCTGGTTGAACTCGTGGGAAAGGGCAGCCGACATCTGCCCGAGCCCGGCAAGCTTGCCGGCCTGGATGAGATCGGCCTGCGTCTGGCGAAGCTGCTGCTCGGTCAGCCGCCGCTCGGCGATCTCCTCTTCGATGCGGCTGTTGACGCGGGCGAGATCGGCGGTGCGCTCCTCCACCCGCCGCTCCAGTTCGCCCTGTGCTTCGGCCTGCATCTGCATGCGCTCGGCGAGCCGCGCCCGCCGCTGGCGAACGACCGCAACGGCAAGCGCGGCGATGCAGAGGATGAGAAAGACGGCGACAAGAGCGGTGCGCGCCTGGGCGCGGATGGAACTCGTCTCCATTAGCACGTTCACCGTCCAGTCCTCGGCCGGCATGTAATGCGACAGCACCAGATATTCGCTCGCGCTCCGGTCGCTTGCGAGCGTCATCAGATCATGCTGCTCGAAGCGATGACGCGTCACCGGCAGCGCCGTCAGCCTGGCATTGGCATAGCGCCGCGACGCTTCCGTGCGGGCGACACGATCGGCCGTCAATGGCAGGATCGCGCCGTAGAGCCATTCCGGGCTGCCGGACATGAAGATGATGCCCTCGGGATCGGAGACGAAGATCTTGTATTCCCCGCCGCTCCAGGAGGACTCGATCATGTCGATATCGACCTTGAAGACGATGACGCCGCGGACATCCGCGCCGACCCTGATCGGCGCCGAGAAATAATAGCCGCGTTTCAGCGACGTGGTGCCGAGGGCGTAAAACCGAGCCTGCCGGCCCTCGATCGCCTCCTGGAAATAGGGCCTGTAGTTGAAATTCTGCCCGACGAAACTGGCCGGCCCGTCGTAATTGCTCGCCGCGATCGTCTCGCCGTCCGGCTTCACCACATAGATGTCGGAGGATTTCAACAGGCCGTTGATCTCCTTGAGATAGAGATTGGCCGCATCGCGCAGCGCCATGTCGTCAGGCGCGCTGACCAGTTCCTTGATATCGTCGTGATCGGCGATCAGCGCCGGCAGCGCCTCATAGCGGCTGAGGTGGCCGCTCAGCGCCGAAACGGCAAGCCGCAGCGCCGTTCCCGCCTGCGCCGAAGCCTCTTCCATATAGGCGCGCGTCGCAATCGCGCTTCCATAGGTGAAGAAGGCGAAAATGACGATCGGCACCGTCAGCAGCGCCGCGATTGCACGAAATCTCGAAGACAGATCCGGCTCCTCCCTTCCAGCCTCCGCTCCCCAGCAAGGCATGCCCGACTGGGGCTCAGTCTAATGAGGCCGACGGGTATTTCCAAGGGCCTGGCGAAACTTGACAGCCGGCGGAGCGAGTGTCCTATTGCGGCGCCGCAAGGAGATCCGCGCATGAGCGACGACCAGACGCCTGCCGACAGCAAGCTCACCAGTTCCAAGCGCCGCTGGGCGGCGGAGGGCAAGTTCCTCACCGGCCGCATCAGCCGTCCCGAAGCCGAGCGCCTGCCGCCCGGCCAGCACCTCGTCAAGAACTGGCCGGTGCTCGATCTCGGCCAGCAGCCGATCATCTCCACAGACAGCTGGCGGCTTGAGGTGCGCGGCCTCGTCGAAACGACCCTCACCCTCACCTGGGCCGATTTCCAGGCGATCGAGCAGAGCACCAGGGTCAGCGACATCCACTGCGTCACCACATGGTCGCGCTACGACAACAACTGGAAAGGCGTTTCGACGCGGGATCTGCTCGACCGCGCCATGCCGAAACCGGAAGCGGCTTACGTCATGCTGACGAGTTATGACGGCTATACCACCAATCTGCCGCTTTCCGATTTCGCCGCCGAAGACGCCATTCTCGCAACGTCATGGGAAGGCTTGCCGCTGACATCAGATCACGGCGGGCCGATGCGTCTCGTCGTGCCGCATCTCTATTTCTGGAAAAGCGCCAAATGGCTGCGCCGCATCGAGATCCTGGCTGCCGACGAGGCCGGCTTCTGGGAAAAGAACGGCTACCACATGTATGGCGATCCGTGGCGCGAGCAGCGCTATTCCGACGATTGAACCTTTGGCCGGAGGAAACGGCGAAGGGCAAAAACCCCCAGACCGAACAAGGCGGCGAGCGCCGTCAGCGACGCCATGCTGGCGAAATGAAGCGGTACCTGGCTCCAGCGTGGCTTGATAATGTCGGCGGTGTTGAAAGTCTCGCCGCTGAACCGGCAAGTGATGAGCGTAAGCCCGCGGCCCACCATATCGGCATCGACGGCGGAGATGATTTCGCCCGCAACCTGCGCCTCCCGCGGCATGTCCCGCATCGCCATCAGCACGGCTTTCGTCGCCGCGAGATAGGCATGGGCGCATTCGTTGAAGGGGCTTTCCTCATCCGTCACGCTGCCCGGCATCCTGCCCCAGAGGCAATAGGAATATTGGATCTCGGCATAGTTTAGGATGCGGCGGAACGGCTCATTGGTATCGACCGCCTGCGATGCGAGGGCGATGATCCCACGGCGATAGTCGGAAATCACCGCCATCTCGCCATGGGAAATCTCCGGGATATCGAGGCCGGCATCGCTGCCCCCGGCGCTGCGGCCATGGGCAAGGCAATCTCCGGCAATGAAGAGCAGCAAGCCCGCGCCGAGCACCGGCCCTCGGGTCGAGCCCGAGGGCGGGAATGCAGCAAGCCTACCGATAGGACCGATCACCGAAATGCCGGCCGCAGCCCGCCTTTGGCGGCAAGGCGCTTTTCCGCCAGCACCCCGAAGGCAAGACCGAGCGTCGCCCAAAGGATCGCGTGCATGCCGAGCGATGTCGTGCGGAAACGCCACAGCACCATGGCCGAGAAATTCTCCGGCACCTCGTTGATCGGCGGCAGCAGATAGAGCACGAGGCCGATGAAAACGAGATAGGCGATGCCGGCGACGATCGCACCGTTCCAGAGGCCGAAACGCTCGGCAAGGCGGCGCGAAAGCGCGACCGCCGCGATCAGCGAGGCGAGCGAGACGACGATCATCAGGAAGAACAGCTCGGTCCTGACGCCGATCGTATCCGGATTGCCGACCGCCGGCGGGTTGGCCGGATATTTGATGCCGGGCACCAGGACGACCGCCACGAAGGCGGCGATGGCGATGACGGCCGAAGTACCACGCGCCGAAAGGCTGCTGAAGCGGCCGTGCACGAAGGCGAAAGCGAGCGAGAAAAGCCCGCCGACGGCGATGCTATAGGCCATGACGCCGGTGAAAAGGCCGATCCCGGCCTGCGTGGCGCGGCTGACGATTTCGGGCTCGGCAACTTCGCCGGCCGCCTGCGCGCTCGCCTCCTCGAAGGCGATCGCCGCATCGACCAGCGGCTCGCTGAAGACATGGGCGAAGGCGAAAACGAGAATGCCAGCAATCAGGCCCGCGAGCATGCCGCGAAGCAGAAGATTTCCAACCATGTCAGTATTCCCTTAGTGGCAGGGAAAGCCGAGGAGGTGACGGCCGTCATGCACGAATTCGTGCACGTACATGCCGTTGAATAGCGCCATCGCGCCTTCCTCGGTGCCGACGAAATAGATGGCGATGATCATCAGCAGGCCGCCGAAGATCGCCCAGGGCAGGATTTCGCCGACGGGGATGGGCGCAGGTGTCGCGACGGGCGCGAAAGTGGTGTCAGACATGTATTCCTCCGGAATGACGCGTTCAGTCGAAAGAGTGCTTGTGCGGCAGGGTCTGACTTCCAGCGTGAAGAACGTCGACACGATGGTTACAGTGGCGCGACCGCGCCGGATTTTCACCGGCTTCCAAACCCGCAACGCCACGGTTATATCTGCTCGCCGGAGAGACTGTCAACGAAACTTCACCGAGCCGGCAAGGCTCGTCCCTACCGCATTCCGGGAGATGAGAACGATCGTGAATACGCGCCTTACCTGGATCTGCCACGGCGCGACGGCGGCAAGCCGCAAGGCGCTGTTCCCGCTCGACGAACCGCTGGAAGACAAGGCAGCCGAGGAAGCCGGCAGGATGGCAGCCCTGCCCCGCGCCGACCGTATCGTCACGAGCCCCGCTTTGCGCGCCCGGCAGACCGCCAAAGCCCTTCGTCTTCAAGCCGAAACAACTCAGGCGCTGCGCGATTGCGACCACGGCCGCTGGGCAGGCAGGCCGATCACGGCGATCGGAGCCGAGGAGCCTGACGATCTGATGGCCTGGATGAGCGATCCGGAAGCCGCCCCGCACGGCGGTGAGAGCTTTTTCGATCTGCAGAGGCGTGTTGCCGGCTGGATGGATGAGCAATTTCTGCTCGCCGGCCATGTGATCGCCATCAGCCATGCAGCCGTCATCAGGGCGGCGGTCGCACACGTGCTTCAGGCGCCGCTTTCCTCCTGCTGGCTGATCGACGTCGAGCCGCTCGCCGTCATTCGCATGACCAGCAACGGACAACGCTGGTCGCTGCGCCTTTAGAGCCCTCCCAAAAGCAGCGCATTAGCGATCCCTGATAAGATCCAGCCTTACGCAAGCAAATCGCGTCATCTCTATTGAACCGGGTTTGACCGGGACTACTTCCTTGTCCCAAGGAGATGGAAGACATGGCATATGACTGGAGTGGCGAACGTACGCGGCGCCTGCGCTTGATGCGTGTCGCGACGTTCACGATAATTATGGTCGGTCTGGTCGTCAGCGTTCCGCTGCTGATCGTCACCGCCTGATAAAGCGAGACAGGGCGAGCGATGCGACAGCACGCTCGCCCTCGTTCTTTGCAGCAACGCTGCTCAAGCGTTCAATCCCAAGACATCGCCCGCCTGGCCACGCCGCTGAACAACTGCCGCAACGCCGTCCTGACAGCGCTGCCGACCTCAAAAGGCGGTTGCCTCCAATAATTCGCCTTCTGGTTTCAACGAACATTTCAGACTTTCGTGATAGTTCGACGCAGGGTGGAGATGGAGAAGGCGATAATGCCGGCGTTTTTCCAAAGCAGGGCCGGAAGGCAATGCGTGTCGGTCGTGGTGCTCGGAGTGACGCTCTGGATCCTCGGCGCGCTGTTGCACCTTGGCGACGGCCTGGTCTCCTTCATGACCGGTTTCAGCAAATACGGCGCCGACAAGCTCGTTCTGGCCCTCGGCATCGCCGGCGCCATGAGCTTCATCTATTCGGTGCTGCGCATCGCCGACCTGCGCAAGGAAATGGAACTGCGCGCCACCGCCCAGACAAAGGCCGACTGGACCGCCACGCACGACCACCTGACCAAGCTGCCGAACCGCTACGCCTTCGAGCGCAAGATCCTTTCGCGGCCGATCCTGGACGAAGAAGCCGAGATCGACGAGTGGGCGCGCAACGTCACCATCTTCTCCGTCGATCTCGACGGCTTCAAGAAGGTCAATGATCTCGTCGGCCACAAGGGCGGCGACGTGCTTCTGATCGAGGTCGCCAAGCGCATCTGCGCGCTCGGCAATGCCGATTGCGTCTATCGCTTCGGCGGCGACGAATTCATCATCATCGCCTTCGGCCTGACGGCGCAGCGCGAAGAGCGTTTTGCCCGGCTGCTGATCCAGGCGGTCACCCGGCCGATCCATATCGACGGCTTTGGCGTCGAAGTCGGCGCCAGCGTGGGCTACGATCGCTGGGCCGAGGGAAGCGAGCCGCTGGAAGATGCCGCTCACCGCGCCGACCTCGCCATGTACGAGGCGAAATCGCGCGGACCCAACCACTATCTCGTTTTCGAAGCCTCGATGCAGGACAAGGTTGCCGAACGCGCTGCCCTGGAAACGAGGCTGCGCGCCGCAATCTCCAAAAAGGCGATCAAGCCCTTCTATCAGCCGCTGATCGATCTCAAGACAGGCCAGCTCTGCGGCTTCGAGGCGCTCGCCCGCTGGATCGGCGAGGATGGTGTCAACATTCCGCCGCCCGTTTTCATCGACATTGCCGAGGAAACCGGCATGATCACCGCTCTGTTCGAGGACCTTCTCGCCCAGGCCTGCAGCGACGCGCTCGCCTGGCCCGAGCATGTGATGCTTTCCTTCAACGTCTCGCCGGTGCAGATGGAAGACAGGCTGCTGACCTCGCGCATCCTCAAGGTCCTCTCGGCAAGCCGGCTGCCGCCGCAGCGCCTCGAAATAGAGATCACCGAAAACGCGCTGATTCAGGATCCGGCCGTCGCCGCCATCGTCCTCGAGGAGTTGCACGCGGCCGGCATTCAGATCGCGCTCGACGATTTCGGCACGGGCTATTCGAGCCTTGCCCAGCTCGCCCGCTACCGCTTCGACAAGATCAAGATCGACAAAAGCTTCACCGCCACCTGCCGCGAAGACGAGCGGCAGGAAAAGATCGTCCGCGCCATGCTCGGCCTCGGCAGGAGCCTCAACATCAAGACGACGGCGGAAGGGGTCGAGGATCACGGCCAGCTCGCCTTCCTGCTGCAGCTCGGCTGCGATATCGGCCAGGGCTATCTGTTCGGCAAGGCAATGCCCGCCGCCGAGGCGAGTGCCTTCATCAGCGATCGCAGCGCCAATCTGGCCTCCACGGCCTGACGCCCTTGTCAAAAGCCTGCCGGGTCGGCACCCGGCGCAAAAATGCGCGGCGGACGAATAAATGTCTTTCCGTATGAAGTCTCGGCACTAAGTTCGGTCATCATTACGCTCGCGCGGAGCCCGTGATTATGTCCTCGGCCGACCTCCTGCTGACCTTCAACGCCGGCTCCTCCACTGTCAAGATCGGCATCTTCGCGATGGAGAGCGCCGAAGCCCAGTGCATCGGCAAGGGCATTATCGATCTTCGCGCCGAGCCGCTCTCCTTCAGTCTCACCAAGGGAGAGCAGACGTTCGACACCTCGCTGAAGGCGGAAGCGACGGAGGATCTGCATGACGTGATCGACGAGACCTTCGCCCTTCTCGCCGATCATTTCGACATTGCCGCCGTGCGCGCCGCCGGGCACCGCGTCGTCCATGGCGGCGACCGCTTCACCGGGCGGGCCGCCCTCGACGAGGCCGCCATCGACGCCGTCGAAGCCCTGACCCCGCTCGCACCCCTGCACCAGCCGCAGGCGCTGCGCTTCATCCGCGCGCTCCGGCATTTAAAGCCGCATCTTGCGCAGACGGCTTCCTTCGACACGGCCTTCCATGCCACGCAGCACGATCTCGTTCGCCGCTTCGCCATCCCCCGCGCGCTGCATGAGGAGGGGATCAAGCGGTACGGCTTCCACGGCCTATCCTATAAATTCATCGCCGGCGAACTTCGCCGCAGGGCGCCGCATGCGGCAAAGGCAGTGGTTGCCCATCTCGGCAGCGGCGCCAGCCTCTGCGCACTCGACCAAGGCGTCAGCCGCGATTGCAGCATGGGCTTTTCGACGCTCGACGGCATCCCGATGGCGACGCGCCCAGGCTGGCTCGATCCCAGTGTGATCCTGCATCTGGCCGGCGAGAAGAAGCAGTCCTTCCGCGAGATTGAGGATCTTCTCTATCACCGCTCGGGCCTGCTCGGCGTTTCCGGCATCAGCGCCGATACCCGCGACCTGTTGAAGGACGGACGCCCGGAGGCGCGGGAAGCGATCGACCTCTTCACGCTGCGCATTGCCGGCGAAATCGGCCGCATGGCGGCGACGCTCGGCGGCCTTGATGCCATCGTTTTCACTGCCGGCGTCGGCGAGCATCAGCCGGAGATCCGCGCCGGCGTGGCGAAACGGCTCTCATGGCTCGGCCTGGCACTCGACGAAAAGGCCAATGCCGCCAACGGTTTTGCCATCAGCACGAGGGGAAGCCGCATCGCCGTGCATGTCATCGCCACCAATGAGGAGCAGGTCATCGCCGACGAGGCGCTCTCCATTCTCCTCGGCGACTGATCCAGATCAACGGCAACGCGGCGCCGGCCGTTAGAATTGATGTTGAACAGGTTTCGAACGGGAGAAATCCATGGAAAAGCATGTCTCGACCGCCGCTCCGACAGACGCCGAACTCGCCCTGATCGACCGCTACTGGCGGGCCGCCAACTATCTCTCGGTCGGCCAGATCTACCTGCTTGCCAATCCGCTGCTGCGCGAGCCGCTGAAACCGGAGCACATCAAGCCGCGCCTGCTCGGCCACTGGGGCACGACGCCCGGCCTCAACTTCATCTATGCGCATCTCAACCGCCTCATCCGCGCCCGCGATCTCGATGTCATCTATATGTGCGGCCCGGGCCACGGCGGCCCGGGCATGGTCGCCAACACCTATCTCGAAGGCAGCTACAGCGAAATCTATCCCGATATTTCCGAGGATGCCGAAGGCATGCGCAAGCTCTTCCGGCAATTCTCCTTTCCCGGCGGCATTCCGAGCCATGCGGCGCCGGAAACGCCCGGATCGATCCACGAAGGCGGCGAACTCGGCTACGCCCTCGTCCATGCCTATGGCGCCGCCTTCGACAATCCCGACCTCATCGTCGCCTGCGTCGTCGGCGACGGCGAGGCCGAGACCGGGCCGCTGGCCGCAAGCTGGCATTCCAACAAGTTCCTGAACCCCGCCCGCGACGGCGCCGTCCTGCCGATCCTGCACCTGAACGGCTACAAGATCGCCAACCCCACGATTCTCGGCCGCGCGAATGATGACGACCTCAGGCATCTCTTCGAAGGCTACGGCTACGAACCGTTCTTCGTCGAAGGCCATGAGCCGCGCGACATGCATCAGAAGATGGCCTCGACCCTCGATCGGATCTTCGACCGCATCGGCGAGATCCGCAGGCAGGCCCGTAACGGTGAGGCCGGGGACGGTTGCCCGCACTGGCCGATGATCGTGCTGCGCAGCCCAAAGGGCTGGACCGGCCCGAAGGAGGTCGACGGCAAGAAGGTGGAAGGCTTCTGGCGCGCCCATCAGGTGCCGGTCTCCAACTGCCGCGAGAATGAGGCTCATCGCAAGATCCTCGAAGACTGGATGCGCGGCTATGATCCGGAAGACCTGTTCGGCCTCGACGGCCGGCTGAAACCGGAGCTGCGCGCACTCGCCCCTGCCGGCAAACGCCGCATGGGCGCCAATCCCCATGCCAATGGCGGCTTGCTGCGCAAGGAATTGGCCGTGCCCGATATCCGCGACTATGCGGTCGATATCGGTAAACGCGGCAGCGTCAATGCTCAGTCGACGGAGATCCTCGGCCATTACCTGCGCGACACGATGAAGCTCAACACGGAGGCTGCCAACTTCCGCATTTTCGGCCCCGACGAAACGGAATCGAACCGCCTCGGCAGCGTCTTCGAAGTCACCGAGCGCGTCTGGATGGAGGATATCGAACCCTACGACGTCAAACTCTCCCGCGACGGACGCGTCATGGAGGTGCTCTCCGAGCATCTCTGCCAGGGCTGGCTGGAGGGCTACCTGCTGACCGGCCGGCACGGCCTCTTTTCCTGCTACGAGGCCTTCATCCACATCATCGATTCCATGTTCAACCAGCATGCCAAATGGCTGAAGGTGACGCGCGAACTCGAATGGCGAAAGCCGATCTCATCGCTGAACTATCTGCTGACCTCGCATGTCTGGCGCCAGGACCATAACGGCTTCAGCCACCAGGACCCGGGCTTCGTCGATCTCGTCGCCAACAAGAAGGCCGATATCGTCCGCATCTACCTGCCGCCGGACGCCAACACCCTGCTCTGGGTCGGCGATCATTGCCTGCGCACCTACGACCGCGTCAACGTGATCGTCGCCGGCAAGCAGCCGGAGCCGCAATGGCTATCGATGGACGAGGCGGTAAAACATTGCGAAGCCGGAATCGGCATCTGGCACTGGGCGAGCAACGAGGAAGACACGATCTCACCCGATCTCGTCATGGCCTGCGCCGGCGACGTACCGACCATGGAGACGCTCGCCGCCGTCGATCTCTTACGCAAGGCCATCCCGGAGCTGAAGATCCGCACCGTCAACGTCGTCGACCTGCTGGCGCTGCAATCCAGCGACCAGCATCCGCACGGCCTTTCCGACGAAGCCTTCGACGCGATCTTCACATCGGACAAGCCTGTCATCTTCGCCTATCACGGCTATCCCTATCTCATCCACCGCCTGACCTATAAGCGCACCAACCACGAAAACATCCACGTCCGCGGCTTCATCGAGGAGGGAACGACGACGACGCCCTTCGACATGACCGTCCTCAACCAGCTCGACCGCTTCCATCTCGCCATCGAAGCCATCGAGCGCGTCCCCGGCCTGAAGGAAAAGGCAGGTGAAACCCTCGCAGCCCTCCGCGGCAAGCTTGCCGCGCATCACGACTATGTCAGGGAACATGGCGAGGACATGCCGGAGGTGAGTGGATGGGTGTGGCCGGCGCCGTGAGCCGAAGAGCAGGCACAATTCGCCGGAAGGGCCAATCGCGCTTTGGCTGGATTGATTATTTCAGCAGCGTCGGGCAAGCTTAGTCTCGACGAAGAAACTATGGGCAATGCACGTAGAGAAAATAAGCAGAAATTGAATACGACGCTCGAGATACAATGTTTTTTTCTATAAGAAGTTTAAAGGTTTTAGATGTAATAGCGGCATTGCTGCTGGTTTTGGAAATTGTTTACATTTGGAAAAACGTTCATTTTTATACAAACTGGGAATTATATAATATTTACACAACAGGACATTATCGCAACTTCAAAAAAATAGGAGAAAATGACAAAATGTTCGTTGCTGTCAACAAAATGATCAACTGCAACGAAGCCACCATGGGTAAGGCAGATAGAATTGATATCGCGACATCTTCTGTCTTTTTTATACAGACAGCGATGTTCCTCGAAGTGAGTTTTAAGAAAACCGAGAATGGCCAATGCATCGATCAGATGATGTTTAGAAGCATGCCCGGTTAAGGAATCCTGGAGAAAAGCGAGCAATTGATGCGATATAGACCGCATAGGGAGTTATTGGCGAGTGACTGTTCTGACAATCGCCACCGCTACACACCTTCGAGCCGAACCTTCTCCTTCATGCGCCAGACCCGCGGT
Organism: Rhizobium sp. R634; assembly: GCF_002211305.1. Lineage (GTDB taxonomy): Bacteria > Pseudomonadota > Alphaproteobacteria > Rhizobiales > Rhizobiaceae > Rhizobium. The sequence goes on from NZ_LOKW01000011.1 coordinate 37,779, forward strand.
GTTTCTCCCGTATATTTGAGGAAGAAGCGGGAGAAATAGGCGGGATCGGCAAAGCCGAGCCGAAAGCCGATTTCCTGAACGCTGCCGAGCGTAAAGACCAGCTGACGCTTCGCCTCCTCGACAAGCTTGCCGGCGACCAGTTCATGCGGCGTGCTGCCGGTCATCGACCGGACGATCCGGGTGAGATGCGTCGGCGAAAGCCCGAGTTCCCTGGCATAGAAGGATGCGGGCTTGTGGGATCGAAAATGCTGCTGAATGAGCTCGCCCAGCATCTCCATCCGTCGCTCGTTTTCGTTTGACGAAAGCTCCCGCGCATTCCCCTCATGGGAAATCCGCGCCGTCAGCCGCAGCGCCAGGGCGACGTAGGCTGCCAAGACCTCGTTGCGGCCACTGCGGCGGTTTTCGAATTCGTCGCCCAGCCGCCGTAGCGTCTGCATCACATGGGCAGCCTCGGCATGATCGGGATCGAGCGGCGTCAGATGCGGCGTCGCCAGCCATTCGCCGAGATGGCTCCGCTCGCCGGGCGGATGGCTCAGATAGGACCGCAATATGGTGATGACGAGACCGTCGATATCGCGTGAAAAACGAAAGCCGTGATGGAGCCCGGGCGGAACCGTAATGACCGCCGGCGGCCGGATGGCATGGCTCTTCTCGCCGAAGATTGCATCGCCCGAACCGGCTTCGATGTACAATATCTGAAAGAAGCTCTCGTGACGGTGGAGGCGGATTTCCCATTGATGCAGGCTGCTGCGGGAGCGAATTGTTTCGCAATGCAACCAGAATTCCGGCGATCGCCCGATGTTTTCGCCGTAGAGCTCGTAGGTCGGTATATGTCTGCTCATCGGCTCCCTCCCGCGCCAATGTTCGATTAGTGCAATTTTTAGGCTGGAATGTCCATTGTGGCGATCCGGCCGGCGCGGCAGAATCTGACAAAACGCAAAAATGTCGGGGAGGAAGCATTTGCGAACCCAGGTCGCCATCATCGGTTCGGGACCATCCGGCTTGCTTCTCGGCCAGCTTCTGACCGAAGCCGGCATCGACAATGTCGTCCTCGACCGGGTGAACAAGGATTACATCCTTGGCCGGGTCCGGGCCGGCGTTCTCGAGGAAGGCACTGTCGGGCTGCTGGATGAAGCCAAGGCTGGAGCGAGGCTGCATGCCGAAGGCCTGCCGCATGACGGCTTCTCGCTCGCCTTCGACGGACGCGACCATCGCATCGACCTGCATGAACTGACCGGCGGCCGGCGCGTCACCGTCTACGGGCAGACCGAGGTGACGCGCGATCTGATGGAGCGGCGCGAGGCAAGCGGCGCCCTGTCGATCTACGATGCCGTCGATGTGACGCCGCATGATTTCGACGGCCGCTCTCCCTTCGTCACCTATATGAAAGACGGCGCTGCCAGGCGCATCGACTGCGATTTCATCGCCGGCTGCGACGGTTTTCACGGAGCAAGCCGCAAGGCCGTCCCCGAAGGGGCGATCCGGAGTTTCGAAAAGGTCTATCCTTTCGGCTGGCTGGGCCTGCTTGCCGACGTGGCGCCCGTCAGCCATGAACTGATCTACGCCAACCACCCGAGGGGCTTCGCGCTCTGCTCGATGCGCTCGGCCACGCGCAGCCGCTACTATATCCAATGCCCGCTCGACGAGAAGGTCGAGGACTGGAGCGACGACCGCTTCTGGGACGAGTTGCGACGGCGCCTGCCAGTGCATCACGCCGAAGCATTGAAAACCGCGCCATCCTTCGAGAAATCGATCGCTCCATTGCGCTCCTTCGTCGCCGAACCGATGCGCTTCGGCCGGCTCTTCCTCGTCGGCGACGCCGCCCATATCGTGCCGCCGACCGGCGCCAAGGGGCTGAACCTTGCGGCGAGCGACGTCCACTACCTCTTCTCCGGGCTCGTCGAACATTACCGCGAACGCTCGGATCGGGGCATCGACGCCTATTCGCAGACAGCGCTCGCCCGTGTCTGGAAAGCCGTGCGGTTTTCCTGGTGGATGACGACGATGATGCATCGTTTTCCCGATACCGGCGATTTCGATCAGAAGATCCAGGAGGCCGAACTCGATTATCTCACCCATTCGCGTGCGGCCTCGACGGCGCTTGCGGAAAACTATGTGGGATTGCCATTCTGACAGAATGATTTGAGGCAGACGTAAACCACATCGACGGCTGTCCCCTCGACATGGAATCATAATCGGATGGTGATGGGTTAGGGCTTTTATTTCATTTTACATCACCATTTCGCATGACAAGCTAACGCGCAATTTTTGCGGCTAGCAAAGACGGCGCTGGAGTGCGCCAACAAGGGAGAGAGACATGAAGAAACTGCTTCTGGCCGCCGCCGCGGCAATCGCCATCGGCACGAGCGCCTATGCCGACACCATCAAGGTTGGCGTCATCGGCCCGTTCTCCGGTCCGTTCGCGCTTCAGGGCAAGAATTTCAAGGCCGGCATCGACGCCTATATGGCTGTCAACGGCAACAAGGTCGGCAGCGATACGGTCGAGATCGTCTATCGCGACGTGCCCCAGGCCGATCCCGCCCAATCCAAGGCGCTGGCACAGGAGCTGATCGTCAAGGAAAAGGTCCAATATCTCGCCGGCTTCTATTTCACCCCCGATGCCATGGCGGTGACGCCGATCCTGAAGCAGGGCAACGTGCCGATGGTCATCATGAACGCCGCCACCTCGGCGATCGTCACCAAGAGCCCGCTCGTCGTGCGCACCTCGTTTACGACCTGGCAGACCTCGACGCCCATCGCCAAGGTCGCCTTCGACGCCGGCGTCAAGAAGGTGATCTCGGTCGTCAGCGATTACGGCCCGGGCATCGATGCCGAGAATGCCTTCAAGACCGGCTTCGAGAAGGCCGGCGGTCAGGTGGTCGAGGCGATCCGCATGCCGCTTGCAACCAACGACTTCAGCCCGATCATGCAGCGCATCAAGGATTCCGGCGCTGAGGGCGTTTTCGCCTTCCTGCCGTCGGGACCGACGACGCTCGGCTTCGTCAAGGCTTACAATGAAAACGGCCTGAAGGCGGCCGGCATCAAGTTCTTCGCACCTGGCGATCTGACCCAGGAATCCGATCTGCCGGCGCTCGGCGACGCCGCACTCGGCATCCAGACGACCTTCCACTATGCCGTTTCGCACGACTCGCCCGAGAACAAGGCCTTCGTCGAGGCGGCTTCCAAGGCGATCGGCAACAAGGCCGAACTCTCCTTCCCCGCAGTCAGCGCCTATGACGGCATGTATGTCATCTACAAGATGATCGAGGTGACGGGCGGCAAGCAGGATGCTGAGAAGGCCGTCGATGCGGTGAAGGGCCTTTCGTGGGTCAGCCCGCGCGGCCCGGTTTCGATCGATCCGGAAAGCCGGCATATCACCCAGAACATCTATCTCCGTGAAGTCGTCAAAGCCGATGACGGGACCTACATCAACAAGGAGGTCCAGACCTTCGAGAAGCAGGGCGATCCGGGCCTGGCCGCCGCCAAGTAATATCCGGCGTCCGGTTAAGCGGCGGGCCCGCGCATCGAGCCCGCCGCATCGAAGCAAGGTATTTCCATGCAGACAGTCTTCAGCATAGCCGTCGACGCCTTTGCCTATGGCATGGTGCTCTTCGTGATATCCATCGGCCTTTCCGTGACCATGGGGCTGATGCGTGTCGTCAACCTGGCGCACGGCGCCTTCGCCATGATCGGCGGCTACATCGCTTCCTATGCGGCACGCGACCTCAGCCTTGGCTATGCGGTCGCGGTCATCGCCGCCGTCGTCGCCACGATCATCATCGCAATCCCGCTCGAACGCTTTCTCTACCGCCGGATCTATGGCGCACCTGAACTGACCCAGGTGCTGATGACCATCGGCATCACCTTCTGCGTCATCGGCATTGCAAACTATGCAATGGGGCCGACACTGAAGACCATACCGCTTGCCGGCGCCCTGCAGGGCTCGGCCGACCTCGGCTTCCGCACCATTCCCGTGCACCGGCTTTTCGTCATCCTTTGCGGCCTGGTGGTCGCAGTCGCGCTCTGGTTCGCCATCGACCGAACCAGTTTCGGCGTGAAGCTGCGCGCCTCCGTCGACGATGCGGCGATGGCTGCCGCGCTCGGCGTGCGCACCGAAATCATCTATGCGGTCAGCTTTGCCGTCGCCGTCGGCCTTGCCGCCTTTGGCGGCGTGGTCGGCGCCGAGCTCCTGCCGGTCGAACCCTATTACGCGCTGCGATACATGGTCACCTTCCTGGTCGTCGTCTCGGTCGGCGGCGCGGGCTCCATTCCCGGCGCGCTGATCGCCTGCCTGCTGCTCGGCGCGATCGATACGACGGGACGCTATCTGATGCCGGAATTCGGCGAATTCTTCTTTTATCTCGCCGTGATCGCCATCATCTGCGTCTTCCCGCGCGGCCTTGCCGGAAGGGTGAAATGACATGGCGCTCGTCATGAACAGTGAAAACGAACGTCTCCAGAATCGGCGCGGCTTCAGCGGCGATCTCGCCGGATTGGCGGTCATCATCGCAATCGGCACGATCGGCTATTTTGCCTTCCCGGATAATCTCGCGCTGCTGACGCGGATGATCACCATCGCCCTGCTCGTCCTGTCGCTCGATCTGGTGACCGGTTATTGCGGCGTCGCGACACTCGGCCATGCCGCGCTTTTCGGCTCCGGCGCCTATGCCGCCGGGATCCTGTCGGCGCATTACGGCATCAACGATCCGCTGCTGATGATGCTTGCCGGCATTGCCGCCGGTGCGATCGCCGGGCTGCTGTCAGGCACGATCATCCTGCGTGCGCATGGATTGCCGCAGCTCGTGCTGTCGATTGCCCTCATCCACCTCTTCCATGAATTCGCCAACAAAGCCTCGTCCTGGACGGGAGGCAGCGATGGGCTGTCCGGCATTGCGCCGGACCCGATCTTCGGCCTTTTCGAATTCGATCTCTACGGTCAAACCGCCTTCTTTTTCGGAATGGCGCTGCTGCTTGTCGTCTTCGTGCTGCTGCGCTTTCTGGTCCGCTCGCCCTTCGGCATGCTCTGCCGCGGCGTCAGGCAGGATCCCTTGCGCATCCGCGCCATGGGCGGCTCGCCGAAGGCGGCGCTCATCAGAATGTACATCATATCAGGCGCCGTTGCCGGTGTCGGCGGCGCGCTGAACGCGATCTCGACCCAGGTCGTCGGCCTCGACAGCCTGTCCTTCAACCAATCGGCCGAAGCGCTTGTCATGCTCGTGCTCGGCGGCACCGGTTCCCTCTTCGGGGCGCTCTCCGGCACCGTCATCTTCATGCTCTTCGAGGATTACGTCTCCGCAGCCAATCCCTTCCACTGGCTGACCATGGTCGGCGCACTGCTGATCGCCGTCGTGCTCTTTGCGCCGAAAGGCCTCTTCGGCACGGCCGCCGCCTTCGTCAGCCGCCGGAAGGAGGCGCGCGCATGAGCCCGGTCTTCGAAGTCTCCAATCTCCGGAAAGCCTTCGGCGGGCTCGCCGTCACCAACGATGTCTCGCTGGCGATGGCGCCGGGCGACCGCATCGCGCTGATCGGTCCGAACGGCGCCGGCAAGACCACCTTCGTCAATCTCGTCACCGGCAATCTCTCACCCGATTCCGGCGAGGTTCGCCTCGGCGGCGAGGCGGTGACGAAGATCGATGCGATCGGCAGGGTCAAGCGCGGCCTGGTGCGATCCTTTCAGGTGACGCGGCTTTTCCAGGACATGACGCCCGCCGAACATGTGGCGCTTGCCGTCCTTCAGCGCGACGGAAAGACGAAGCGGATGTTCGGAAACTTCCTGTCGATGCCCGATGTCATGGCGGAGGTCGACGAACTCCTGGGGAAACTCGGGCTGGCTTCGCTGATGCACCGGAAGGTGAGCGAGATCGCCTATGGCCAGCAGCGGCTGCTCGAAATCGCTGTGGCGCTGGCCCTGAAGCCGAAGGTGCTGCTGCTGGACGAGCCGGCCGCCGGCGTGCCGCAGAGCGATACCGGCCGCATAGAGCAGGCGCTTGCCGATCTGCCCGGCGATCTCGCCGTGCTGATGATCGAACACGACATGGATCTCGTCTTCCGTTTTGCCAAGCGCGTCATCGTACTTGCGGCAGGCGCAATCATCTTCGATGGCCTGCCGGCCGATGTCACCAAGGATGCCCGCGTGCGCGAGGCCTATCTCGGGAGCTATGCCAATGCCAGCCATATCGCTTGAGGTCGATAATCTCTCGGCCGGCTATGGGCCGACGCGGGTGCTGGAAGGCATTTCCTTCTCGGTGCCGGCAGGCGCACGGCTTGCCGTGCTCGGCCGCAACGGCATGGGCAAGACGACGCTGCTCGCAACGCTTGCCGGACAGACCAGGCGCTATGACGGCCACATCCGCCTCGGCGATCTGGATGTCACCGCAGCACCCAGCGCGGCGCGGGCGCATAAGGGCCTGGGTTATGTGCCGCAGACGCGCTGCGTCTTCCCGACGCTGACCGTCGAAGAGAACCTCTTCGTCGGCCTGAAGGCGCGGCCGAAAACGGCGCTGGAGGAAGCCTACGCGATGTTCCCGCGCCTGAAGGAGCGCCGCCGCAACCTCGGCAGCCAACTCTCCGGCGGCGAGCAGCAGATGCTTTCCACCGCCCGCACCATTCTCGGCCGTCCTTCCGTGCTGCTGCTCGATGAACCGCTCGAAGGCCTGGCGCCCGTTATTTGCGAGGAACTCATGGCCGCCTTCGCCGAACTCGCCAAGTCGGGCGACATGACGATCCTCCTCGTCGAGCAGCGCATCCAAAGCGCGCTCGACTTCGCCGACCAGGTCATCATTCTCGAACGCGGCAGACTGGCCTGGGCTGGAACGCCAAAAAGCCTGTCGGACGATCATCAGGTGGTCGAGAGCCTGCTCGGGGTCGGCGGCCTGCACTGAAGCCCGGGGGGCCAAGCCGGCGAAATTGTCCGCCGAATCCATCGTGGCGTGAGGTTGGATCTGGGCCCTGATCGCAGCCAATGCAGTATATCGTCATGACGACGTCGTGCTTGGCCTGTCATTATTATCGCGCCTGAAGGGTTTCAGCGACAAATCAAGACATCGCATCGGCAGGATGATCGACGAAACGGCATTTCGGCAACAACAGCTATGAAAGATTCAACATAGACAGGACAGACATCAACATCGATTGCTCAGTTGAGATTTTTGAGCTGCGGACAATCCGGACTTATTGGTCTTCGCAGCTAGAATAATCTGCCGCTCCATCAAATTTCATTGCCAGACACCCCACAAGGTTGCATAGTCAAATAGAACATCAAACGGGAGGTAGAAATGGCAAATCACAAGCCGCATGCGGGCAACGTATACATGCCTGTTTTTGATATCGATGATCCGATCAGCGGCGACATCCTCGAAAGTTCTTACGATACCGACGGAGATGCGGTGCGGCTGAATTTCGTCAATGGACAACGCATCAAGCAGCCGGCCAACCCGGAGGGCGATCCGGTCAAGACGATCATCGAGGGAGAATACGGTACACTCACCGTTTATTCCAACGGCACCTACACTTACGAGCTCGATCATTCCAAGCCGGAAGTCGCCGCGCTCGGACCCGGCGATGAGCTCGTCGAAAAATTCACCTTCAAGATATCCGATGGCAAAGGCGCCACCGATTTCGGATCGTTCAGCATCTCAATCGACTTGCCGGAACGCGGCGATGTATTCGTCAATTTCGAGGATGTCGGCCAAAGCGACTTCCCGACCGGCTACAAAGGCTTCGATTGGGGCGCGTGGCGAGACGGCGATGACGCGAGCGTGCGCGAAGACAGCGACGGCAACCACTATTTGGGTGGCGGCGTGTTCTGGACCCCCATCTATTCAGCCGATGGCGGACCTTTTGAGATCAAACAATTCGAAGTCGCGAATGGAACGTCGAACTATGACAACGTCCTGACGATCGAAGGCCAGTTGAACGGCAACATCGTCTTTTCCACAACAGTGACTATCACCGCCGATAGCATCGACGATCCCCAACTGATCGATCTCAGCGCCTACGGCCCGATCGACTATCTCCTGCTCGACAGCGAACCGATCATCACGGAAGACAGCGGCCCTGATTATTTCGGCGCGCAATACGACAATTTTCATTTCCTCGTTTGACCGATGCGCGGGCGGCGCGGGGTTTCCCCGCGCCGGAAAGCCGGGACCGAGACGATGGCGCACGTGCCGAAAGCTCACAGCCAGGGACGTTCCTCGTCCGAGGCGTTCAGGGCCTTTACGGTGATGGCGGCGATGACGCCGGTCAGCACGATTCCGGCAAAACCGATGACCAAAGCCAGTATTCGCGCAGAAACATGTTTGGGCGTGAAGTCGCCATAGCCGATGGTAAGCCCGGTCACGAAGGTGAAATAAAGCGCTTCGTCAAGCCGCCAATCCTCGATGCGCCAAATAGCGAGGCCGGATGCCAACATGATCGACACGATGCCCGAGAGGATCGGCCAGATGATGCGAAGCTGCTTTGCGAGTGCGATGAAGAACAGCCGTCTCATCTGCCGGGTGTGCGGCGCACCGTCTGGTCGCTGCTGTTTGCGGACGCGGAGCCTCATCGCACTGCCGGCGGCAAGACGTAGAGCGTTATGGCGAAAATCATATAGACCATCAGCACCAACACGCCGACGAACCATGCCGATCGGCCGCTATTGGTGACGAACATCGCAGTGACGGCGGCAAGGAACATCATCGTCACGGCGCCCGGCCAGAATTGCAGATCCATCGGTGACGGGCCGATCACATAGCTCATCAGGACCAGAACCGGCGCGACGAACAAGGCGATCTGCGACGCGCTTCCGAGTGCGATGCCGACGCTCAGATCGAGCCGGTTCTTGCGCGCGCCGGAAAATGCCGAGGCCATTTCGGCGGCGGCGCCGACCAATGCGACGACGATGAAGCCGACGAAGGCCGGGGTCATTCCGAAGGCGACGGCCGCCTCCTGCACGGATTCGACGAAAATCTCGCTCACCAACGCCACGAGGACGGTGACGCCCGCAAGCGTGCCGAGGGCGAGCCCGATCGGCCAAGGCGCCTCACCGGCCTCGCCATGATCCGCGGACGAGAAAAACTCCCGGTGCGTCCCAAGCGTGAACAACAGCCCCAGCCCGTATCCGATGATCAGCAGAACGGCGAGGCTGAGGCTGAGCTCTTGGGTGACCGGCGCCGCCGATGCCGCCTCCAATCCGCCAAGCGTCGACGGCATCAGAAGCGCGATTGTGGCTAGGAAAAGCAGGCCGGCTTGAATGCGCGCACTCGCCCGGTTGAATTCCTGTATGTGGTATTTGAGCCCGCCAAGCAAAAACGAAGCGCCGAGCATGAACAGTGTGTTGGTGACGATCGCGCCGGCGACGGATGCCTTGACCAGCGTATACTCGCCGGCGCGCAGCGCAGTCAGCGCGATGACCAGTTCGGTCAGATTTCCAAGCGTCGCATTCAACAGTCCGCCGGCCGCGTCACCCGTCTTTACGGCGACGGATTCGGTCGCATGGCTGAGCAGAGCGGCGAGCGGCACGATGGCCAATACCGAGAGGACGAAAAGCGCCGTGTGGGCTTCGGGGACAAGGGCTGCAGCTGAGAACACCACCGGCACGGCGACGAGCAGCCACAATATCGGGCTATCGCGAATCTCTTTGAAAAGGAGGCTCAATCTTCACTCCCCACAATCACCCAGATGGACGCACAGCTTCACTCCGGAAGGGCCGTCTGCCGGAAGAAGGTCACGACTGCGTCGTCAGGCGGGCCGAACCATGTTGTAAAGAACGCCCGGAACGCTGGCGCCGCATAGGCTTGGCTCAGGGCGCGATCGACCGCCAGGCGAAAATCCTCGTCCCCGCGCGCCAGCTCGAGACCGAGCGGTTCGTAGGTGAAATGGCGATCGAGGACGATGAGATTGCCGGAGCTGTCGCTGCGGGCGGCAGCATCCATCAGAAGCGGCATATCGCCGAAGAGCACCGCCGAACTGCCGTCCAGGACACGCTCGATCCCCTGCTGATAGTCGCTGACGAGCGTCGCCGTCGCCGCGAGCTGAAAGGTCTTGATCCTGTCCGTCAGCCAGCCTTCGCTGGTCGAACCCGCTATAGAGGAAAATGTCTTGTGTTCGAGGATCGTGCGGGCCGGCGCGCCGCGCCAGATGGGCCGGCTCGAGGGCTCGCCATATTGCAGAACTTCGCGCAATGCCAGCGGCGCGCTCGTGCTGAGCAGCGCCCCGGTGCCGCTCGGGAAGATCGGAAGCGAGAATGAAACCTGCTGCCGGCGATTGAGCGTCACCGGCTCGGCGGCGCAGACAAGGTCCGCCGTGCCATCCTGAATGGCACGCACCTTCGCCTCACCCGACAGGGAGATCCATTCGACATCGAGTTTCGGCAAGTCCAGCTGCGCCCTCAGGCTGTCGGCGATCCCATTGCAGAGGGCAACCGCATAGCCGTCAGGCTTTCCCTGGGCATCGAACGAAAAGGGCCTTGCGTCCGGATCGTAGCCGAGTTTCAGCGCGCTGGTCGTCCTGACACGGTCCAGCGTCTGCGCCCGTGCGGGCGGCGCGATGACGCAGACAGCCGCTGCGGCGAGGACAGAGGCGGCGATAGCCGCCCAGCGACCATTTCTCTCTGACATATCTGGTCCTCCCTGTGTTACTCGGCCGGCGCCCGGTTCACGCTGGCGAACCGCGGGGCGATGAGCCCGTAAATGATGAAACCGATCCCTGTGACGATCATGCCGCCAAGCACTGCATCCTTGCCGGAGGCGTAGATGGCGAAAACGCTGTAGGCCATGCCGACCATGGCAATGGTAGCGTTCAGCCGGTATTTCGCCTGGGGCACACGGGCAGCCCTCATCATCACGAACAAAGAAGAGAGTGCGATGATATAGGGCAGCACGTTCGTCACCACGGCGAGATTGACGAGCGCGGAAAACTGCTCGCTCAAGGTCGGCGATATGGTCATCAGGGCAAGCCCCGTCTGAACGATGCCGAGGATGATCATGCCGCTGACCGGCGCTCCCATCTCATTCACCCGGGAAAATATCGACGGAAACATCTTCTCTTCCGCTGCAGTCTTCGCCGTTTGGGCGATCGTGAACTGCCAGCCGAGCAAGGAGCCGAGGCAGGCAAGCACCGCCAGCGCCATGACGATCGAACCGATGGTCGGATTGAACATCGTGGCATAGGCCAGCGCGAACGGCCCCGTCGAGGTGGCGAGATCGGCGTTGGGGACAATACCCTGAATGACCGTCGTCGACAGTATATAGATGACGGCGGCACCCAGCGTGCCGAACATGCAGGCAAGCGGCACGTCGCGTTTGGGATTTTCGACGGCATCCGAATTCTGGGCCGCCGACTCCATGCCGAGGAAAGCCCAAAGCGTCAGCGAAATGCTCGATCCCATGCCTTGGGCCAGCGTCAGCCCCTTCGGATTCCAGGCGGCCCCGAACGTGCTGGAACTGAACCAGAGCCAGCCGATGATGGATAGCAGCCCGACAGGAAGGATGACGCCCCAGACCGTGACTGAACCGATGCGCCCGGTGATGCGCGGGCCGCCGAAATTGGCACCCGTGGTCAACCACAGGAGCACGATCAGCGCCAGGCAGGTCATGATCGGCGTGGAGGTCAGCACCGGAAAAAATCCCGCGAGATAGCCGACGGCCGAAATGCCGATCGCGACATTGCCGACGGCAAGCGATAGGAAATACAGGAAAAACACCATGAAGTAGCCGTCTTTCCCATAGGCGTCTTCCGCATAGGCCGACATGCCCCCGGGGCGCTGATTGAACAGCCCGGCCTGGGCGAAGCCGTAGGCGATGGCCATCGAGCCGATGGCGGTCACGAGCCAGGACAGCAGCGAGATCGCACCGACCTGGGCCATATTGGCGGGCAGCATGATAATGCCCGACCCCATCATGTTGACGGCGACGATGAAGGTGAGCTGCACCAGGTTCATCTTTTTCTTGGTCGTGGCCTCTGCCGCAAGATGCATCGCGTTGTCGGTCATGACGAAACCCTCCCTGCGTCTACTCGCGCACGACATATGTGTGGAATTTGATCCGCCCTTCGATCCGTTCCTGGAACACGCCCTGGACCTCGTAGTTGAAGCCGGGAAACCGGTTGAAGGATTCCTCGAAGGCCAGGAAGTAATCCCGCATCGGCCTCGCCCGCTCGTCCCAGCGCTCTCCCGGCACGATGACGCCGATACCAGGCGGATAGATCAGTGCCAGCGTCGCCGAGATGCGGCCGGCGGCCTCCGTCAGCGGCACATAATCGACATTGTTGGCGACCAACGCCTCATAGGCTTGCTTCGGCGCCATTGCCGGCTCCGGAAAACTCTCGGAACGGAAGCACAGGCGCTGCAACTCCTTGACGCCCGCATCGCGATAAAAGGAATGCATCTCCCGGCAGACCTGGCGGACGGTATAGCCGGCATAGCGCTCGCGATTGGCCGCATAGACGGTGGGCAGCACTTCCTGCAGCGGCGCATCGCGGTCCCAGAGGTTCTTGAACTTGACCAGCTTGGCGACGAGCGTGTTCAGCTTGCTCTCATCCTCCGCCGGCGTCAGCAGGAAGAGCAGGCTGTTCAAGTCGCATTTTTCCGCGACCACGCGCTGCTCACGCAGATAGTTGGCAACCACGGTCGCCGGAATGCCGAATTCGCGATATTCGCCGGTCTTCCGGTCGATGCCGGGTGTCAATATTGCAAGTTTGTTCGGATCGACCATGGTATAGCCGGGCGCATAGCCTGAATAACCGTGCCACTTTGCCTCGGGATCGAAGCGCCAGCATTGCTGCTCGCGCTTCAGCACATCGGTCGGAACGTCCTCCCATCTGGTATCGGCAAGATCGCCGGTATGCTTCGAACCGAAAACCGAAACCTTGTCGGGTACGAAGGGATCGAAGAACCATTGCTCTTCCGGGCTCGCGGCCTTCGACTCGTAATGCGCAACGAAACCGCGCAGCTTCTTGCGCACCTCGATCCCGAGCTCGATGCAGCGATCCCAAAGCATTTCGCCAGCCTTGCCCTCATGCACCTTGGCGTTGACATCGAGCGAAGCGAAGAGCGGATAAAAGGGCGAGGTGGAAACATGCATCAGCAGCGATTCATTGAAGCGCTTGTGTTCGACGAACCTGCGCTGGCCGCTGATATGCTCGTCCCGCTTGTGGATCTGTGACGCCTGGGAGAAGCCGGCCCCCTGCTTGTGAACCGACTGGGTGGAGAACAGCCCGGGCATGTCGGCCCGCAGGTCTTTCAACCGCATCGGGCTGTGGCCCTCGAAGAGCGGGTGGAAGGCGTTGTAGCCGATCCAAGCCTCGTCCCAGAGTACGTAATCGCAGAGATGACCGAGCTTCTCCATGACCTGGCCGACATTGTAGATCGTGCCGTCATAGGTCGCGAGCTGGATGCAGGCCAGGCGGAAGGGCCTTTCCGCATTGGCACGGCTTTTGTCGGCGACGAGCGGATGCTCCTCGATCCTGCGCCGCAGCCAGCTCTCGTCCCAGGCCTCCCAATCGACCGCCCCGATCATGCCGAAGGAGTTGCGGGCCGTCGGCAGATAGATCGGAATAGCGCCGGCCTGGACGAGAGCACCCTGATGCAGCGATTTATGATTGTTGCGGTCGAAGAGCACGAGATCGCCGCTGCGCAGCACCGCGTTGGCGACGACCTTGTTGGAGGTGCTCGTTCCGTTCAGAATGAAATAGGTGCGGTCGGCGCCGAAAATGCGCGCCGCCTGTTTCTGGGCCTCGACGGCGGGGCCTTCATGGATCAGCAGATCGCCGAGATCGACATCGGCATTGCAGAGGTCGTTGCGGAAAATGCTCTCGCCGAAATATTTGAAGAAAAGCTGCCCGGCCGGCGACTTTCGATAGAACTGGCCGCCCTGATGGCCCGGGCAATCGAAGGCGATATTGGCCTCGCCGTCATAGGCCATCATGCCGCCGAAGAAGGGCGGCAGCAGCGACTTGCCGTAATTGACCGCGCTGGAGACGATCTGCTTGGCATAAAAGGCCGGCGTCTGCTGGCCGAGATAGACGAAGCCATCCACTTCGCCGGCCATTTCGACGACATCCATATCGGCGATCGTCAGCGTATCGGCCATGGCCCAGATCGGCGTGCGGAAACCAATATCCCGGACGGAACGCAGGAAGCTACGTGCAGCCGGCAGCTTGCCATCCTCGACCGAGCCGACATAGGCGCCGACATCCGCATCCTCGGACACATCGGCCGAATAGTCGTCGCGCAGTTCCACCTCGAAGCCTTGGGCATTGATCTGTGCGACCAATTCCTGCGCCTGAGAATTGTCGCGGTCGACGACGGCCACGATCTTCAGCATCTTATGGAACGGTATGGCGACCGTCGGAGATTTCACATCGCGCGGGATCATTCTTGCGCCTCCTCTGCAATGCAATCGACGAGGTAGCGGCGGCCGCCGTCGCCGGGAGCGAAGCGAAGGCCATGGATATCGGTTTCGAAACCGGGAAACTTGCGGTCGAAATCGCGGGCGTAGAGCAGATAATCCTGAATGGACTTCGTCAACTGCGTGATCCGCTCGCCCGGCATGATCAGCGGAATTCCCGGCGGATAGGGAACGATCATCACGGCGAGGATGCGGTTCATGAGACCGTCGATTTCGACACTCTCGATATGGCTCTTGACCAGCCGGTCATAGGCATCGGCGGGACGCAGCGCCATTTCGGGCAACGCCGTGTACATTTCGCGCTGCGCCTTCGGCACATCGTCCTTGCGGTAGACCGCGTGGATCTCTCCGCAGAGGTCCTTCAATCCCATGCCGGCATAGGCCTCGGGATGGGCCGCGGCGAGCGCCGGCAGCGCCCGCGTCAACGGCGCGTTGGCATCGTAGAGATCCTTGAAATTGATGAGCTCGGTGACGAGCGTGCTCCACTTGCCGCGGGTAATGCCCATCGAGAAGAGAACCAGGAAGGAATAGAGCCCGGTCTTTTCGATCTCGATCCGCCGGGAGGAGAGGAACTTGGTGATGACCGCCGCAGGAATCCCCTGCTCCTGCATGCTGCCGCTGGCCGACAGGCCCGGGGAAAGGATGGTGACCTTGATCGGGTCGACCATGACATGATTTTCGGCAAGGGCTGCAAAACCATGCCAGACATCGCCCGGCTTCAGCACCCAGTCGGCGTGGGTGTCGCTCGGCGTCTGTTCGGCGACCGTCGGCTCCCACACATCGAACCACCAGCTGCCTTCCGTCTGTTTTCTCACGCCATTCATCGCCCGGCGGAAGCTGATCGCCTCATCGATCGTCTCCTGTACGAGCGCGCGGCCCGCCGGCTGCTCCATCATCGCGGCGGCGACATCGCAGGAGGCGATGATGCCGTATTGCGGCGACGTCGAGGTGTGCATCATGAAGGCTTCGTTGAATCGTGTGACGTCGAGACGCTTGTTCTCGGCGTGCTGGACATGGATCATCGATGCCTGCGAAAGGGCCGCCAGTAGCTTGTGCGTCGAGTGCGTCGCAAAGGTAATGGCGTTTTGCGATCGCGCCGGCTGGTTCGACGAGATGCCGTGGAAGCCATCGTAAAATTCGTGGAAATTGGCATAGGCATACCAGGCCTCGTCGAAGTGCAGCACCTCGACGGCATCGCCAAGCGAGGCCTTGATCGCATCGACATTGTAGCAGAGGCCGTCATAGGTCGAGTTGGTGATGACCATCAGCCGCACCTTGCCGCTCGTCTGTCCGGCAAACGGGCTGGCGGCAATCTTGCCGGCGATTGCCTCAGGTGTGAACTGGTCCTTCGAGATCGGCCCGATGATGCCGAGCCCATTGCGCGAAGGGATCAGATAGATCGGCGTTGCACCGGTCATGATGAGGGAATGCAGGATGGACTTGTGGCAGTTGCGGTCGCACAGCACGAGATCGCCGCGTCCGACCATGCCATGCCAGACGATCTTGTTGGCGGTCGACGTGCCGCCGACGACGAATAGGGTCTCGTCCGTGCCGAAAATGCGCGCGGCATTGCGCTCGCCCTCGGCGATTGGCCCGACATGATCGAGCAGCGAACCGACGCTGCCGACCGAGACGGAGATGTCGGAGCGCAGCGTGTTTTCACCGAAGAACGTATAGAAAAGTTGGCCGACGGGGCTCTTGCGGAACGCGACGCCGCCTCCGTGGCCGGGCGTGTGCCAAGAATAGGCGCCCTCGAGCGTGTAATCCATCAGCGCCTTGAACATCGGCGGCGGCAGCCGGTCGAGATAGTTGCGCGCCGCCTGCGCTATGGCGCGCGCCATGAATTCCGCCGTATCCTCGAACAGCCGGAAAAAGGCGTTGGCGTGGCGCAGCACCGTGGCCGGGACATCTTCCGCGGTCGTATCGTCGCCGAACAGAAAGATCGGCAGGCGGTCGTTCCTCTGGCGCTTCGCGGCCAGAACCTCTCCGAGCACCTGCCAGCGCGTGACCTTGTCCTCGGCGCCGTCGACGGAAACCAGCCAGCAGGATTCGGTGTTGAAGATATGCACCAGGCGCCGCGCATCCTCATAGGAAACGCCGGAAACGATCCGGAAGCCTTCCTTCTCGATTGCAGCAGCCAGATCGCGCATGCCGCGTCCGGCGGCGCTTTTGCCATCAAAATCCTCGTCGATAACGGCTATGGGAAATGCCTTCTGGAATTCCATGCCTTCCTCCAGAAACCGAGGGTCAAAGGCCGTGGCCGCTCTGCAGCGATGCGCATCTCAGTTGGAAGGATGGTACATGACGGGTGGTGCACCGTCGTTGATTGCAATCAACGTCAGGCAAAGCATTTCAATCAGTGCGGAGCCTATTCCGCCCATTCCGCATCGGCTGTGAAGGCGATCGTCAGCCAGCGATTGGCGCTTTCATCTCCAATTGCTTCGCCGATCTCGTCCCTGAGCGCGTCCCATTCCTCCACGCTCTTCGGAGGAAGCCCTTCGGGGACGATGAAGTAGAGCTCGATCTGCATTGCCCGGCCGACCTGGGCAACATAGGCGCGATGCGAGAGGAAGCCGAGACGGCGAACGGTTTCCATGGCAACGCGGTCGACATGTTCCTGGAGGTCGACGGGAGCAATCAGCAGAATTTCGGTGAGTGCCTTCCAGACGGTGCCGATCGGAAGCGGGATCATGACCAGGCAGACCAGCGCCAGAACCGCAGGGTCCATATAGCTGGCAACCCACGCGACCGGCGTCGCCTGCACGGCCATGCCGATCAGAAATGCAATCAGCAGGGCCAGTGCGATGGCGCCGGACATGATCCAGGCCTTGATGTCGAGCGAGACGAAATCAGATTTGATGCGGGCGTTCAGCCTGATGCCAAGGAATGCCATGATGGCGCAGACAAGCAGGGTCGACGCGGAATAGGCGACCGCCATGCCGAACTGCAGCTCATGGCCGCCGTTCAGGATGCTGATGATCGCGCTGATCAGCGCATAGACGGCGACCGCCATCAGCAGGCAGCCATTGAGCATCAGCACGATAGGTTCCAGATGCCAGAAGCCCATGGTAAAGCGGTTTCGGATCCTGCCGGATTTCGCGTCGCTCTGCGTCGATTTGACGATGAGGCTGGAAACCCCGAGCGCAAGACCGGTCATGGCCGCATCGGCCAGCGAATAAACGCCGTCGAAGGCGATCGAAAACGAGCCGGAAAGGATGCCGAAGACAACGCCGAGCGTTGCGACCACGACCGTCGCTGCGATCGAGACCCTGAGAAATCCCTGCTCGCCCAACATCCCCGCCCCGCCTCCGACATCAGACACTCTCATCGTTTTATGCTGATCGTGAAGGTGAAACGAGATCTGAATGGAGTGAGGCCGCTTTTATTTCTTGCTGGCCGCAGTCGGCCTGCGGCAGCAGGGCGACCATCCTGTCGGTTATCGGGAGCGGCCGCCCGGCCTGCCTCAGCCTGAAATCTGCCTGGCGCAGATCCTGGTCATTTCGTGTAGAAGGTCATGTTGCCGTTGCGTGCCCGCGAAACCCATTCGATGTCGTTCGCGGTAAGCTTCTTGGTCTTGAGCTGAGCCGTAAGCCATTTGTTCGCCCGAACCGCATCTCTGATGGCTTTGACATGCTCTTCGCTTCCCGGTTGGGGGTGTGAGCCGGTCTCCGAAAAACCTGCCATCCGATAGCTGACGATCGTGAATCGTCTGTCGTGATAAGTCCGCACCGCCTCAGGCAGATTCTCGCTCCAGTTCATTCTGCGATATTCGCGTCTCGTCTGCTGGGCCTCGACCGGCGCAGTTCCGGTGACGGCAGTCAACACGGCAAGTCCAATGATCATGGCCATCTTCATCGCTCTAACTCCCGAGAACAAAATGATATTCGGCCGTGGAGGATAACTCATGCGTCGGCGTCAGGCATTGAGCACGATCAATGCCGTTCAAACAATAGCGGCGTCCCCACTACGCATTGAACCGGATTGCGGCGTCTTTTCTTTGGGAGGAAGATTGCGCCCGGCAGCCGATCGCCGAGGCGATATCAGCATCGGAAAAGGCGTCTTTCGGGAGGGGGCCATGACAACGTCGCCAAATGGCAAGAGTTTGGGACTTGCCGCCTGCACCGCCATCGTGGTCGGAAATATGGTGGGGTCGGGCTTTTATCTTTCGCCGGCCGCGGTCGCGCCCTACGGCAACCTCGCGATCATCGTCTGGATCCTCATGGGTGCGGGCGCGATCTGCCTCGGCCTCACCTTTGCGCGCCTGGCAAGCCTCGTGCCTGCCGTCGGCGGTCCCTACGCCTATACGAGGCTCGCCTATGGCGATTTCGCCGGCTTTCTGATTGCCTGGGGCTACTGGATTTCCATCTGGACGTCGCTGCCGGTCATCGCCATTGCCTTTGCCGGCGTGATGGTCGATCTCTTCCCCGCGCTCGGCAATCGCTTCGCCGCGACGATGCTGACGCTTGGGGTGATCTGGGCGATCGTGCTCGTCAATCTCCGCGGCGTTCATGCGGCGGGCCTCTTTGCCCAGGTCACCACCTACGCCAAGCTTCTCCCCTTCGGCGCCGTCGCCATCATCGGCCTCTTCTTCATCGACACGTCCCATTTCTCCGAATTCAATCCAAGCGGCCAGCCGCTGCTGCAGTCGATCGCAACGCTCGCGCCGCTGACGATGTTTGCCTATCTCGGGCTGGAATCGGCAACCGTGCCCGCAGGCGATGTCGAAAACGCGGAGCGGACCATCCCGCGCTCGACCGTCCTTGGAATCTCAATCGCCGCGGTGCTCTACGTGCTCGGCACCATCGTGGTGATGGGCCTCGTGCCGCGCGAGCAGCTTGTTCGCTCGGTCGCGCCCTTCTCCGAGGCAGCCGGCATGATGTGGGGGCGCGGCGGCGAGCTGGCGATCTCGATCGCCGTCCTGGTCTCCTCGATCGGGGCCTTGAACGGCTGGACCCTGCTGATGGGGCAAGTGCCGATGGCCGCTGCCCGGGATGGGCTGTTTCCTCCGCTTTTCGCGCGGCTCTCTTCCCGTGGCGTACCGGCTCTGGGCATGATCGTCTCGGCTTTGTTCGCGACCCTGCTGGTTCTCGCTCAGGCTGTCGGGGCCGAAGGATTCGCCGCAGCCTATCGGCTGATGGTCGGGCTGAGCACGATGGCCGCCGTCGTTCCCTACGCCTTCTGCTCACTGGCCGGCACTCTTGTGGCCGGCGTGACGCTCGGGCGGATGCCGCGCGTTAGCGCCATCGAACTGATCGCTTTCGTTTTTGCGATCTTCACCCTCTATGGCTCAGGCGCGGAGCCGGTGCTCTACGGGCTGGTGCTGCTGATGCTCGGGATCCCCGTCTACGTCTGGCAAAGGCGAAACGCAGCGCCCGCAGTCGAACGTCAGAAGACGTCAGGGGCCGCGGCAACGCACCCGGCCGTGTCGGGATAGGCAGGCTCGAAGGGCCGGACGGGGTTCAGGCGTGCCAGCTCAGGCCGGCAAAGCTCTCGCTGATGATTGTTCCGCGCTCGCCGCGCGCCATTCCCGCGATGTCGGCAAGGGCTCCGATCGCAGCGGTCCTGCCGCCCATGCGCGCAAAATGGCAGGCGGCATCGACCTTCGGGCCCATTGATCCGGCCGGGAAGGAAAACTGCTTGAAATCGTCGGGACGGGCCCGATGGATCGCCTTCTGAGACGGCTTGCCCCAGTCGGTGCAGACGGCCTCGGCATCCGTCGCCATGATCAGGAGATCGGCGTAAAGCTCGCGCGCCAGAAGCTCCGAGCACAGATCTTTGTCGATCACGGCTTCGACGCCGATCAGCTTCCGGTCGGCGCCCTTTTCGTACATCGTCGGAATGCCGCCGCCGCCCGCACAGATGACGATCGTACGCTGCTCCAGCAGCCAGCGCACCGGACGGATCTCGAAGATGCGCTTCGGCGCCGGCGAGGCGACGACGCGCCGCCACTTTTCACCGTCCTGCTTGAAAACCCAGCCCTTTTCCGTGCGGATCCGATCCGCCTCCGCCTGGTCGTAGACCGGACCGACGAACTTGGTGGGGTTCTGGAAGCCGGGATCGGCGGCATCGACTTCGACCATGGTCAGCAGCGTCGCCAAAGGCTGCTCGAACGGCAGGAGATTGCCGAGCTCCTGTTCCAGCATGTAGCCGATCATGCCTTCGGTCTCGGCGCCGAGAACGTCGAGCGGGTAGGCTTCCTCGGGTTTGTAGGCTGCCCCCTGGAGCGCGAGCAGTCCGACCTGCGGGCCGTTGCCGTGGGTGACGACGATCTCATGTTCGGCAGCCAAGGGCGCGATCGCCTGAGCCGCGATGCGCGCATTCCGTCTCTGGGTATCGGCCGTCATGGCTTCCCCGCGCCGGAGAAGCGCATTGCCGCCGAGCGCTATGACCACACGCATGTTAATCTCCCAAGGTAGCGACGAGCAGGGCCTTGATCGTATGCAAGCGATTTTCCGCCTGCTCAAAAGCGACATTGGCCTCGGATTCGAAGACGTCGTTGGTCACTTCGAGACCGTTCTCCATGCCGTAATCTTCGGCGATCTGCTTGCCGAGCGTGGTTTCGGTATCGTGGAACGCCGGCAGGCAATGCATGAACTTGGTCTGCCGGTTGCCGGTCGCCCTCATCAGGTCCTGGTTGACTTGATAGGGAGTGAGCAATTTGATGCGTTCGCGCCAGACATCCTTCGGCTCGCCCATCGAAACCCAGACGTCGGTGTGGATGAAATCGACGTCCTTGACCGCCTCTCTGGGATCTTCGGTCACCAGCAGCCGCGCGCCCGAGGCCTCCTGCAAATCCTTGGCGATCTTCATGTATTCTTCCGAAGGCCACAGCGATCTCGGCCCGCAGATACGCACATCCATTCCGAGCAGGCAGCCGACGATCAGCAGCGAATGGCCCATGTTGGAGCGGGTGTCTCCGACATAGGCATATTTGATTTCAGCGATCGGCTTGTCGCTATGTTCGCGCATCGTCATGACGTCGGCGATCATCTGCGTCGGATGATATTCATCCGTCAGGCCGTTATAGACGGGCACCCCGGCGTATTTTGCCAGCGTCTCCACGCCTTTCTGCGCGGAGCCGCGATACTCGATCGCATCATACATGCGCCCCAGCACCCGCGCCGTATCCTTGAAGGATTCCTTGTGCCCGATCTGCGAGCCGGACGGATCGAGATAGGTCACGTTGGCGCCCTGGTCCGAGCAGGCGACTTCGAAAGCGCATCTCGTCCGCGTCGAGGTTTTCTCGAAGATCAGGCAGATTTCCTTGCCTTTCAGGTGCTCCTGCTCGGTGCGAGCATATTTCGCCCGCTTTAAGTCGCGGGCGAGGTCGAGGAGATAGCGGAATTCCCGCGGTGTATAATCCTGCACGGTCAGAAGCGAGCGATTGCGCAGATTGAAGCTCATGGTCTTGCTCCGTCGGTCCGGTTCGTGAGTGTGAAACGTCAGTAAGCGGGCTCGCGCCAGATGGGGCATGTCATGCAATGCCCGCCACCACGGCCGCGGCCGAGTTCGGAGCCGCGAATGGTGATGACCTCGATCCCCGCCTTGCGCAGAAGCGTATTCGTGTAGGTGTTGCGGTCGTAGGCGACGACGACGCCGGGCTCGAGTGCCACGACATTGTTGCCGTCGTCCCATTGTTCGCGCTCGGCCTGGTAGGAATTGCCGCCGGTTTCGACGGTGCGCAATTGCGCCAGGTCGAGCGCCTCGGCGACGACATCGAGCATCGGCCGATTTTCAGGGTGAATCTCGAAGGTGCCGTCGTCGTCCTTCGGATACATGCTGTAGCAGCGGACCTGATCGACGACCTCGGCAAACAGGGTGACGACATCGCGATCGCAGAAGCTGAAAACGGTGTCGAGGTGCATTGCCGCCCGGCTCTTCGGCATCAGGCAGCCGATCACCCTCTTTGCCGCCTTGCTCCTGAACAGGGCCTGCGCCACCTGGCCGACCGCCTGATAGGTGGTGCGCTCGCCCATGCCGATCAGGACGGTGCCGTTGCCGATCGGCATGACGTCGCCGCCCTCCATCGAAGCATTGGCGAACGGCTGGTCTGAATCGCCCCACCAGATCTGGAAATCGCCGCCGAGGAAGGTCGGATGAAACTTGTAGATCGCACGCTGGATCAGCGTCTCGGCGCGTCGTGCCGGCCAGAACATCGGGTTGCAGGTCACGCCGCCGTAAATCCAGCAGGAGGGGTCGCGCTGGAACAGCGTGTTCGGGATCGGCGGGATGACGAAATCCGTCTCCGGCAAAGCGCTGAGCATCAGCGACTTTGCCTTGACCTCAGGCAGGTCGGCGATTGCGATGCCGCCGATCATGAAAGCGGCGAGCTGAACGGCCGGCATTTCATCGAGCCATGGCCGGATCGCCTCGGCGATCTGCGAACCGAGCACGTTCGGCGTGATGCGCCGATCCAACACGAAATCGCGCGCCTGCTTGTTGGAGAGGGTTTGCCCCAGCAGGTCGTGGAGCTCGAGAACCTCGACGCCTCTTTCCTGCATCTTCAGCACAAAATCATAGTGATCCTTCTGGGCCTCATGCACCCAGAGGACGTCGTCGAAAAGCAGATCATGGCAATTGGCAGGCGTCAGGCGCTGATGAGCCAGAGATGGACGGCAAACCATAACGGTTCTCAGCTTTCCAACCTCAGAATGGACACCGAAACCACGCATGCCGTCCTCCCTCCGAGCCTCCGGTGGCGGGCGCGCCGCCGGCTCTTTGAACACGCTCGCCTGCCTGGCAGACTATTTGGGCCGACCGTCACATGTCATTGATTGCAGACAAGGTGCGCTGCAGCATTTGCAGTTCTGCTCAACGAAGATCGGGCGCATCGCCTCGAACCCTCTGCCAGGCGCGCCAATGGGTCGGGTGGACGTCCAGGATCTCGCCGGTCAGGGCGTTGACCCATCCGCCAGGCATACGCCGGCAGGGAAAGACAAGGGCATGGACGCCTTCGTCGTCGATGACGGCGATCTCTATGTCCTCCTCGAACGGAGCTTCGACGACCAACAGCCACATCACCGAACCTTCCCGACGATGCACGAGCGTCGACCGGCGGGAGGCCACTATTTCCTCGGCCGGCGTAGTTTTCCTGCCAGCGCTTCTACGGACGTCGCAGTGACTTCCGTAGTGCCCTGCCTTCGTTTCAAACGACGGCGCCACGCTCCCCAACAGCGGTCGCGCCATTTTATAGGCCGTGGAGAACCTGTGGATCTCCGCTGCGACCCAGATTAGCTGAACAACGGACGAACGGCATTGAGCCGGATCAATGGCAACGAGGCGGAGCCAATCGCTTGTTTTGTCTGGCCTTCGGCAGCTCGGGCCGGGCTGAAAGACCGATAGAGTCTACGCGATACTACTCCGATCACCCATCCAAAGATGGTAATATCGCGCCACTGTTGAGACGGAAAGGCAGTCGAGACACTGAACGATATCTCAAGGGGCGGAGGAGACCATCATGTCCATCAAGATGGAGGCGCCGCATGTTGCTGGTTATAGTTCCATTGTTTCAAGCCTAGCGGGTCGAGCCTCGTTCACCGGGCAGCGGACGGCGAGCCGGAAACGCCTGCGCGTTTTGCCTGAGGGAGAGAACGTGCCTGGAATGGACAGTATCCGGCAACTTTATGAGCACCTGCCGGACGCGGTGTTCTTCATGGCCGCCGACAATAGGGTTTCGGCCTGCAACAGAGCTGCGGTGGCCTTGTTCGGTTATGAAGAAGGCGAATTGCTCGGCCGCAAGATCGATCTCGTCTGGTCTCCGACGCCGGATGTTCAGCTTAAGGGACGCTGGGCAGACCAGGGCGTACTGTGTGCCGGTATCGCGATGACCAAGAGCGGCGCCCGCTTTCCGGTTGCCCTGACCGTCATCCGGGAACCAGGCGAGAAAGAAACCTTCACTGCAGCGGTCTTCGAGGACTTCCGGACCGAGCGCGAAACATTGCAGCAGGTGCAGGAGCTTCGCAGCGAGCTGGCCCGGCTCGCACGAATAGCCGCGCTTGGAGAAATGACTTCGACCTTGGCGCACGAACTTTCCCAGCCGCTGACTTCGATCGGCGCATATGCGGAGGGCTGCGGGCGTCTTATGGAGAACGATCGCAACGGGTGCCACGCGGAGCTTCGCGAAGCCCTGTCGAAAATTACCCAGCACGTTTTGTGGGCAGGAGCGATCGTCCAGAACATCCGCGAATTCGCAAAGCGCGGCGCCGACGAGAAAAGACCGGAAGCGATGCATGCGCTGATCCATGAGGCGACGCCCCTCGCCCTGGCGGGCTCCCGAGGCCAGGGGCTTCATACCGATTTCCAGTTCGACGCGGAGCGGGACATCGTGTCGGTCGACCGTATCCAGATCCTCCAGGTGCTGACAAATCTTCTTCGTAATGCAGTTGAGGCAACCGACGGCACGAAATTCCCCCATATTTCGATCCGCACCAGAATCGACGATTTCTCCCATCTTGTCGTCGACGTGTCCGACAATGGCTGCGGGATCGCCGCGGAGATCGAAGAGGCGCTGTTTCGTCCTTTCGTGACCACGAAACCTCACGGCCTCGGCATGGGTCTGGCATTGTCCAAGCGCATTGTCGAAGCGCATGGAGGCCGGATAAGCGCCCGCAGGGGACCGCAGGACGGTTCAACCCTCACATTTTCTCTTCCGCTGGTGGAGACCACAGCCAATGGCGAACGATCTTACGATCCATCTCGTCGATGACGAGGAACCACTCAGGCGCGCATTGACGTTCCTGCTGGTGTCGGCAGGCTTTGCCGTTCGTGCACACAGCTGCGCAAGAGCGTTTCTGGACCTTCTGCCTCTTTCGGGACGCAACTGCCTCGTGACGGACCTGCGGATGCCCGATATCGACGGCATCGAATTGCTCCGGCAGATGCACCGGTTCAACATGGAGATCCCCGCAATCGTCATCACCGGCCAGGGCGATGTCGCCGCGGCCGTGCAGGCAATGAAGGCCGGGGCCTTCGACTTTCTGGAAAAGCCGCTAAGGGATGACGCGCTGATTGCCGCCATCAACGGGGCGGTGGGGCAGAGGCGGGCCGGCAGAGCCATTGCCAGCTCCGAGAAGGTTGCGGCGCGGCTTCAGCAGCTCACCGAGCGCGAACATCAGGTTCTGGCGGGCGTGCTTGATGGTTTACAGAACAAGATGATCGCCTATCATCTCGGCATCAGCGTGCGCACGGTGGAAGTCCATCGCGCCAATGTGATGGCCAAGATGGACGCGCGCAATCTGGCGGAACTCATGCGAATGGCCATTACCCTCGACGCCGCGGCACAATCCTTGGAAATACAGCTATGACGGCGACTATCGGGCGGAAGCCGCGCCGCTCGGCTTGCGGCCATTCCTGATCTCCTTGACGATTTGCTCGGCAATTTCGTTTTCAACGTCGAGAATAGCCTGATTGCGCAGCTCGCGCTCGTAGCGGTTTGCCCAGACGACCGTTCCGTCGGCGCCGTTTATCAGGCGCACGTGCAGATGGAGGACCGTACCCTCGACAAGCGCGCTCCCCTGCAGGCTCAACAGCGAGCCGCTCGTCTCTGCGCCGGACCGGCCAGGCGCAAACACGACGAAATCGTCTACCTTCATGAGCTTTGCAATGAGCTGATCGGCAAGGCCGCTGGCGAAATTCGTTCCCTGGGCGTTGTCGCCGAGGGCCGTAAAAGGTTCCACCATAATCCCGGTCTTGCTTTTCAGCGTCGACGGAGCAGCCGCCGATGACGTTTCGGGCGGCGAAAGATAGGCCTCGAGAGGACGGATGAGCGCCAGAATCGCCATCGTGCCGAAGAGCGCGGGCACGCCGATCGGCAGCAGAAGATCGCGATAGCCCACCAATTGGTCGGAATTGCTCCGCTTATTTCCGCCACTTGGCGGAGCGGCCGTTTCGTCGGCATCCGAAACGCCTTCGGCGCTCGAAAAATGCGGTGAATACCCACCTTTGGGAACGGTGATCCGGATCGGGTCGCTGCTACCGCAGACGAGATAATAACGTTCGAGGGCGCGGCGGATACGCCCCGCCTCGATGCGCACGACGGGATCGTTCTGCGCGTCGAAAGAAGCATCCCGCCCAAAAACCGCTTGCGCTATCGTATAGGCCTTGAGCTGCTCGCTGCGTCCTTCCAATGTCTCTTCAACGATATATTCCAGGAAATGCCGCCCGCGCTCGGGAACATGGAATTCCGCACTGGCGAGGATGCGATCAAGTTGCGCGCGCACGCCCGCACGGTCTTGAGATGCCAGGCTATGCCCCTTTTCTTCCAATGTCATCGGGAACCTCCCGCGATACCTCCGTATCGTTCTCAACAAGGGGTGTAGCTTTATACACCCGCTGGCGGCCCTGGGCTTCCGTAGCAATACTTAAGGGATATCTCGAATAACGGGACGGAGTGAAATTGCTTATGCTGCAATGCGGATGGGGGCGACGCATATGCTTTACGACCACACAATCCAACAGCACCCGGCAGCTGCGGTCCACCGCTATGGGGCGGCGGCAGCGACGGCCAGGGATCACTCGATCAGGCTCAAGGCGGACGAGACAATCTATAGCGAAGGCGAAAACGCGCTTGCGATCTATCAGGTCGAAGCAGGTGCGGTGCGGATTTACCGCCTAACCGCCAGCGGGCAGCGGTATATTCTGTCCTTTTGCGGCAAGGGCGAATGGTTCGGACTGGAAACGGGCAATGTGCGAACCGACTTTGCGGAAGCCGTCTGCGAGACCTGCATAAGGCCCTTTCGCGCCAATCGGGACGCGATCGTCCCCATCGATCTGCTTCACATCGCCCTGACGAACCTTGCGAAGGCGCAGCATAAACAGCTCGTCATCACCGAGCAAAGCGCCCTGAAGCGGGTGGCGGCCTTCGTATTCGAGATGGCCGATCGCCACCCGGAAGATCGCGAATTCGACATGATGATGTCGCGCACCGATATCGCCGACTATCTCGGCCTGACGGTGGAGACCGTCGCCCGCTGCTTCACCAAGCTCCGCGAAAAACGCATTCTTTGCCTGAACGGCAAGCTGCAACGCATCGTCCGCCTGCTCGATCGCGATGCGCTCATTGCACTGACGAGCTAAAGCTTGCCGCGCAAACTGTGCGGCAGTTTCGGAAGACCGCTCTTGCCGCAGAAGGGGACTGAACATGACGCACGCATCCCGCACAGGATCGAAAGCATTGGCCAGGGCCCTCCTTGCAGGGCTGCTGCCGCTGACCGCCTTTCCGCTCGCCGACGCTCGGGCGCAGGACAATCCGTTCGACCAGTTTCCCGTGATCATTCAATGCAAATACAACGAAACCTACCACGCCTTTTACATATCGCGCGTCTCGCAGGACGGCATCGCGACCTATGTGGCGTCAGAGCGGATCGCCGGCACAATCACGCTCGACGGCAAGGCGAAGGCAATCGGCGGCGAAGGCGGCGGCAGTTGCGTCGGTAAAACGCTGACGGAGCTCCGCGCTTCCGGCCAGGCTTACGATATCAAGCGTTAGTGTTCGAACAATGCGCGGATGCCAGCTCGGCGTGACCGAACTATCAACCAATGTCAGGGCAAACCCGGCCACAATCATCTATGACGGCCGAGGCCGATTGCACCTCCTTTTGATAAACGCGGCAAGCGGTCGGCGGATAAACAGATTGCGGCGGCAATAATCATCAGTGCCATGCCGATAAATCTCTGCGGCTCAGCGGGTTCGTTGGCGAAGACCACGCCGACAGAGACCGCAATGGCAGGAGACACAAAGGCGAAGCTGCCTGCCTTTGCGGGGCCGATGTCCCGCAAGAGCTGCATATAGATGCTATAGCCGAGCAGCGAACCGAAGATGACGAGAAAGAGCCAGCCCGCAACCGCTTGCCATTCCCAGGGGGTGATCAGGCTTTCAGCCGAGCGAGGCTCTATTGAAAGCGAAGCAATCAGCAACACGCTCCCGCCCATCAGCGTGGTCAGGCCGGAAAGGCGCGCGCTGCCATAATTCGATATCAGCGGTTTTGCCAGCACGGATCCCCACGCCGAAGAAATTGCCGCCCAGGCGATGGCGATGAGCCCGATCATTGGCAACCCCTTCTCCAGCCCAGTCAAATCTATGGACGGCGCGAACAGAAGGCCGAGACCACCAACTCCAAGCAGCATCGCGAAAGCGCGAAGGCCATTCCACTGCTCCTCCCCCAGAACAATGCCGAAGGCGAGCAGCGCAAGTGGTGTCAAGGACATCTCCAGAACCGCCGCGGTTCCTGAAGGAACGAACTGCATGCCCCAGAACAGCGGGCCGTAGCAGAGCGCAATCATCAGCAGGCTGACGATGAGGAGACGTGTCTTATCCTCCTGACTGAAGGCTTCTCTTTGCCCTCTCGCCCAAGCCAAAGCGATGAAGATGGCACCTGCCACCATGAATCGCGTTGCGGCAAACATCATCGGCGGCACTGTTTCAACGCCGATCTTGACGGCGATCCAGGTCAGCCCCCACACGAAGCACAAAACGACGAATTTCAGGAGATTGCGGGTAGACGACATTGGCCCGGCCTTGCATTGTAACGGTTAAAGACCATTTATACCGTTACAACTTTATTCCTCTGGAGTTGTTCCAGGCATGGCCACCTCGACAGCTGACATGCGCCTCAGCGGCGGTCATCCGGCCCTCGACCTCGCCAATACGGTCGACAGCCGGCGTGGCCGCTGGGGGCCGGACCTTCTGCGGTCATTTGAGGACCTGCTGGTCTTGGTCGAACGGCTCGATCTCATCGATCAGCAAGCGGCGTCGCATCTTCGCAGGCAGGCGGAAAATGATCCGCAGAAGGCGGCTGCGGTGCTGGAAGACGCCCTAGCACTGCGTGAATCGATATACCGGCTCTTTCGTTCTGAGGACGCCGGAGAGTCCTACCCGGTCGCAGATTTGTCCCTGGTGGAAGATCGTGCACGACGCGGCCGGGCTCATCAGGTCCTCGCAGCAACCGGAGCCGGCTACTCGTGGACTTTGCCTTTCGACGACCTTTCCCAACTGACTCAGTTCTTTGCGATCAAGGCGGTCGAACTGTTGATCGGGCGCGATCGGCGGCGGTCAGTGCGCGAGTGCAAGGGTGACAACTGCGGATGGCTGTTTATCGATCATTCCAAGAGCGGACGACGAATGTGGTGTTCAGACGCGAGCTGCGGCAGCCACGCTCGAATCAAACGCTTCCGATCCCGGATGAAAGGAGTTTAGGTGCTGGGGCCGAGGCGCTTCTCGCGAAGAAAATTCCATGGAGTCGGCCCGCAATCACCGGTCTCAAAAAACTGGTCGGCACTGCAGGCGCTGCTCTCTCCGCCGCGTCGGGGCATCCGCCTCTGGGCCTCTCTCATGCCGCTATGGTGCGGACGTCACGGCCAAGCTCAACGACTTGAGCAGCCTCGCCACCGAGAGTGAACTGATTGACCAGTTCACGCAGCTTGCTCGCCTCACCCGACAACGACGCTGCCGCTGCCGTGGATTGCTCGACCATCGCTGCATTCTGCTGAGTGGACTGGTCCATTTGATTGACGGCTGTGTTGATTTCAGCAAGTCCGGTGGACTGCTCGCGCGCAGACGTCGCAATTGCTTCCATCAATTGATTAATTTGAGACACTTGCTCGCTGATCTTGTTGAGCGACTGGCCGGTCTCAAGAACCAATTTCACGCCAGTGCCGACTTCGGTGGAGGACTTTTCGATCAACCCCTTGATTTCCTTCGCCGCCGTCGCCGCCCGTTGGGCAAGCTCGCGAACCTCTTGAGCGACAACCGCAAAACCCTTGCCGGCTTCTCCGGCCCGCGCCGCCTCGACCCCGGCATTCAGCGCGAGGAGGTTGGTTTGAAAAGCAATATCGTCGATGACACCGATAATGCTCGATATCCGCTCGGAACTTTCCTCGATCCGCCTTATCGCCTGTTCGGCATGAGACACGACGGAAGCGGAACGTCCCGCGCTTATATTGGCCTCGTGTGCGACATTGCGAGCCTCATCGGTTCGCTTGGAGGCGGTCGCCACGTTCGCAGTGATTTGGTCAAGAGCTGCAGCCGTCTCCTCCAGCGAGGCGGCCTGCTGCTCAGTACGCTTGGAAAGATCTTGTGCACCAGAGGCGATTTCGCCTGTTCCATTGTCGATGCTGTGAACCGTCTGCAATACAGCGCCGATGGTCGTTGCGAGCTGTTTGAGGGAAGCATTGAAATCGCCGCGCAGCCGCTCGTACTCCGGAGCGAACGGCTCCGCCAGTCGGAAAGACACGTCACCCCCGGCCAGGCGTCTCAATCCATCACCCAGTGTCGTTGTTGCAAAACGCAGCTGCTGTGCCTCCCGCTCCGCGCGCTCCTGTGCTGCAGCGCGAGCCGCCTCGGACTGGTTCCGCGATATCTCTGCTTCCTGCTCTAAGCGGAGTACGTTCATGGCGTTCTGTCGAAACACTTCCACTGCTGCCGCCATCGCGCCGATCTCGTCGGCGCGCCCAGCGTAAGGGACCTCGCTTTGTAGATCACCATCAGAGAGAATCTTCATGGCGGCGGCAATCCGGCGGATGGGATTGGCGATTCCGAAAACGGCAAACATTGCTCCGGCCAAGGTGACCACGATCGAGAGAGCGGCGATCGATGCTGTAATGGTGAAAGCGAAGTTCGCCGTGGCGTCACTGGTGGTCACATATGTTTCCGTCTGCCCGAGAATGAAGGCCACAAGGTCGGCAACCTCCTGGCTCACCAGATCAGATTGCGGCTCCATGTTTTCCCGAAAGAAGCTGATCGCCTCGGCGCTCTTCCCGTCATCCTGCAGTCGAACCATTTGCTCGGTCAGCTCAGCGTATTTTGCTAGTTCCGACTTGACCTGATTGATCAACTCGCGGCCTTTCTCCGTGCGCACACCTTTCACATATTCTTCGATCGCTTTGTCGACTGCTTCTCTCGTGTCGCCGATCAGCTTCGCTCCCACGGCTCGCTTTTCCGGCGACGCCTCCAGAAGGTACCGCGCAGAGGCCAACTTCAAATCGGAGAAGCCGCCCTTGATATCTCTGGCGGTTACCATCCGCTTCATCCAGAAACCGCCGATCTGCTGGGCATTGTCGTTCAGCGTCGAAATCGTGCTGAGAGAGTTGTAGGACAGGGCAATCAGAAAGGCACAAATGACAGCCAAGATGGCGATGAGGGTTTGTTTTACGGTCGGACGCTTCATTTGATTCTCCGATCTTCTGACGCAAGTGCGGCTGAGATATCTGCGAGAATTCGCCTCGTTTGCTAATTTAGATTTAACTTTAATTGCCGAAGCCGTCGCTATTCGAAATATTTATGTCGCTTACAAACCATTCCTAGAAGTACTCCATTGTCCTGCTATCAGGGGTATCGCATCTGGAGAACTCATCGCGATCGAGATGGCGCCACGCGAGCAAGCCGCCACACATGCGAGCCAGAGTCGATGCGCGATTCGCGCTTACTTTCTTTCAACGCGGAGGCGTGGCCGGATCTGGGACGTATCCCTGGCCCGAACCACCGAGAAGTAGGAAGCGGCTCGAAGGTCGGAACCAGTCTCGGAAACGCCAGCCACCAATGGCAACCACCGGCTGCCGGGAAGACCACCTGAGACGCGGGGATAGCAGACCGGAAATGGAACGCAAGAATCTGGGAAAAGGTAGATAGACGGACGCCCGTCGAAATAGCGTCACTATCCGAAACCGCATTCGCGAGACTAATTTAGGGAAAAGAATGGTAGCGGAGGAGGGATTTGAACCCCCGACACAAGGATTATGATTCCTCTGCTCTGACCTACTGAGCTACTCCGCCACTGGTCAAACGAACCCTGCTCGCGAAGCGCTGCGGGCTCGTGGGATGAGCGGCTTATAAGGTGCGCGTCGGCTTTGTGTCAAGCGCATGATGGAGAAAAACGGCAGGCTTTGCTGCCCGCCCTCTCCTATCGGTTTCAAGCGGCGACGGGGCCGGCGAGCAGCGCCTTGAGCGACGCCTCGGCTGAGGGTTCGCGCTCGGAGCGTTCGATGAAACCACCGCCGAAAACGCGGGCATCGTCGCCAGGTGCGGAATAGAGCGCGCAGGCCTGGCCGGGTGCGATGCCGGCCTCGCCGACCGTCAGATCGACATAGGTGCCGGTGGCATCGACATGCAGCACGGCCGGCGCCGGCGCCCTGGTCGAGCGGACCTTGGCGTAGCAGGCGAAGCCTTCGCCGGATGCGGCTTCGCCAAGCGTTTCGTCACCCAGCCAGTTGACGTCGCGCAGATAGACGCGGTGCGTCTCCAGCGCCTCCTTCGGTCCGACGATGACGCGGCGCGAGCGGGCGTCGAGGTAGACGACGTAGAGCGGCTCGCCGGTGGCAATGCCGATGCCGCGGCGCTGGCCGATGGTGAAGTGCAGGATGCCTTCATGCGTTCCCAGCACGCGGCCATCGAGATGGACGATCTCGCCTGCTAGCGCCGCATTCGGCTTCAGCTTGGTGATGATATCGGAATATTTGCCCTGCGGCACGAAGCAGATGTCCTGGCTGTCGGCCTTCTTGGCGACAACGAGGCCCATCTCTTCGGCGAGCCGGCGGGTCTCGGCCTTCGGCAGGCCTCCCAAGGGAAAGCGCAGATAGTCGATCTGCTCCTGCGTCGTGGCGAAGAGAAAATAGCTCTGGTCGCGGTCGGCATCAGCCGGCCGGAACAGCGCGCGGCGGCCGGGATTATCGGGCGAAGGGTTCGGCCTCGAGCGGATATAGTGACCGGTCGCCAGCGCATCGGCGCCGAGTTCCTTGGCGGTCGCCAAGAGATCGGCGAACTTGACCGTCTGGTTGCAGGAAACGCAGGGGATCGGCGTTTCGCCGGCCACATAGCTTTCGGCGAAGGGATTGATCACCGTCTCGCGAAAACGCTTTTCGTAATCGAGCACATAGTGCGGGATGCCCAGCGTTTCGCAGACGCGGCGCGCATCGTCGATATCCTGGCCGGCGCAGCAGGATCCGGCGCGGTGAACGGCCGCCCCATGGTCGTAAAGCTGCAGCGTGATGCCGAGCACATCGTAACCCTGCTGTTTGAGAAGGCCGGCGACAACGGAGGAATCGACGCCGCCCGACATGGCGACGACGACACGGGTCTCTTCCGGCTTCTTGTCAAAATCCAGTGTGTTCAACGATGGTGCCAATTCTGCGCTGTTTCGATCCGCCGTTCTGACTTCGGAATGTGGCGGATTTCCTGCATTTCCGGCGGGATCGGCCGCCAGCTGTCATGGGCGAGGGATATAGAAACTATTGCGCCCGCGCGCAAGTACCGGCTTTTCAGCCGGCTTGCGGCACCCATATGCGCATGCGCATTGCAGCTATTCGCAATCGGCCTTTGCCCGCCCGCCTTTCATCGCGTAGATGAAAATGACCCACCTTAGAAGATTCGGATATATGACAGCCGCCTCAACCACGCTACGCGGCGTCCTTGTCGCATTCGCCGGCTATGCCGTCTTTGCTTTCAGCGATGCATCGATCAAAGCCTTGCACGGCACTATTCCCGCCTTTCAGGTCGCCTTCATCGGCGCGGTGCTCAGCATGTCTGCCCTTCCCTTCATCAAGGGGCAGGGCGATTCATGGCTCGACATCTTCACAACGACCAACCGGCCGCTCTGGATGGCGCGCTTTGCCGCCGGCGCGGCCGGCTCGATCGCCTCCATCATCGCCTTCACAAAGCTGCCGATGGCCGAGGCCTTCTGTCTGTTGTTCCTGCTGCCGTCCGTCGTCACCATCCTCTCGGTGATTTTTCTCAAGGAGGATGTACGCTGGCAGCGCTGGGCGGCCGTCATCGTCGGTTTCCTCGGTGTGCTGGTCGTCTTGCGGCCCGGCTTCCGCGAACTGTCCGCCGGACATCTGGCCGCAACCATCGGCGCCGTCGCCGCCGGCGTCGCCATCGTCATCCTGCGCGCGCTCGGCCCGGCCGAGAAACGGCTGTCGCTCTATGGCGCCTCCCTGCTCGGCACGCTCATCGTCAGCGGCGTTCTGATGCTCTCAAAGATCGTCGTACCCACGCCGCAGCAATGGGTCTTTCTCGCAGGTTACGGATTGCTGGGTGCAGCGGGAAACGTGATGCTGATGACGGCCGCACGCCTCGCCCCGGCAACACTCGTTGCGACACCGCAATACAGCCAGATGATCTGGGCTATCGCCTTCGGCTATCTCTTCTTCAACGATCGGGTCGACCTGCCGATGGCCTTCGGCATCGTGCTCATCATCTGCTCCGGCCTGCTGACGCTGATCCGCGAGCGCAAGCGCCACGTGCCTCTGCCCGCAGCCGTCGCCTCCGGCGACGCGCAATCGCCACTGGCCACGACACCGGCCGAAGGCGATGCGCAGGCGCCTGGGCGATAGAGCCTCGCAATTTCGCGATCAGCAAGCGTCCCAAATTGGGATTAATCCGAACCTACTAAAATAATACTCCCTCCGTGGAACGATTCCCCGCGTCGCGCGTTGCACGGGCATGTCGCAATCGAATTGCTGAGGAGGGTTTCATGGGCAGGTTCGGCACGACGACGGATTACGACAGGATCAGACACTGGATCGAAGAACGTGGCGGCCATCCCGCCCGCATCAAGAACGCGACCGACAGCGAAACCGTCCGTGTCGATTTTTCCTCGGAAACGCAGGAAGATATTTCCTGGGACGAATTCTTCCGGGGACTCGATGGCAGCAGGCGCGCTTTCCTCCATCGCACCAAGGCTGAGGACGACAGAGCCCGTTTCGGCAAGATGGTCCGCCGCAAGCGTTTGCCTCACTGAAATTAGGCATTCCTGACGCAGAAAACCCGGCGCCGTTTCCAGCGCCGGGTTTTCCATATTTCCTTGGGAGGAGGAAACTCAGTCGATGTTGAACGTCAGCAGCTTTGCCTGGCGGATCGCCTGGTGGGCCGTCAGCTGCGCGAGCACGCCGTCGTCCACCTCGCCGTCGACATAGAGCAGCGCGATGGCGTCACCGCCCTGCTTGTCGCGGCCGAGCTGGAAGTTGGCGATGTTGACGTTGGCGCCGCCGAGTGTCGTGCCGATGAAGCCGATCATGCCGGGGACGTCGGTGTTGGTGATGTAGATCATGTGCGAACCGACATCGGCATCGAGGTTGATGCCCTTGATCTGGATGAAGCGCGGCTTGCCGTCCGAGAACACCGTCCCGGCGACCGAGCGCGTCATGCTTTCGGTCGTCACCGTCAGCTTGATATAACCGTCGAACACGCCCGTCTTGTCGCGCTTGACCTCGGAAAGCACCACACCCTTTTCCTTGACCATGATCGGCGCCGAAACCATGTTGACGTCGGCGACCTGCGGGCGGATGAGGCCGGCAAGCACCGCACTGGTCAGCGCCCGTGTGTTCATGTTGGCGGTGATGCCGTCGTAGAGGATCTCGATCTCCTTGATCGGCTCTTCGGTGACCTGGCCGACGAAGGCGCCGAGAACGTCGGCAAGACGGATGAAGGGCTTCAGGATCGGCGCTTCTTCCGCGGTGATCGACGGCATGTTGATGGCGTTGGAGACCGCACCCTTGACGAGGTAGTCCGCCATCTGTTCGGCCACCTGCAGGGCGACGTTTTCCTGCGCTTCGGTCGTCGAAGCGCCGAGATGCGGCGTGCAGACGACATTCGGCAGGCCGAAGAGCGGGCTTTCCTTGGCGGGCTCGACCTCGAACACGTCGAAGGCGGCACCGGCAACATGGCCCGACTTGATGGCTTCGGCAAGAGCCGCTTCATCGACCAGGCCGCCGCGGGCGCAGTTGATGATGCGCACGCCGGGCTTGGTCTTCGCCAGCGCTTCCTTGTTGAGAATGCCGCGCGTCTTGTCGGTCATCGGCACGTGCAGGGTGATGAAATCGGCACGGGCGAAAAGCTCGTCCAGCTCGACCTTCGTGACGCCCATCTCCTCGGCGCGCTCCTTGGAGAGGAACGGGTCATAGGCGACGACATGCATCTTGAGACCGATGGCGCGGGCGCAGACGATCGAGCCGATATTGCCGGCGCCGATGACGCCGAGCGTCTTGCCGGTGATCTCGACACCCATGAACTTCGACTTTTCCCACTTGCCGGCCTGCGTCGAGGTATCGGCTGCCGGAAGCTGGCGGGCAACGGCGAACATCAGCGCGATTGCATGTTCGGCCGTCGTGATCGAGTTGCCGAACGGCGTGTTCATCACGATGATGCCGCGCCGCGAGGCGGCCGGAATATCGACATTGTCGACGCCGATGCCGGCGCGGCCGACGACCTTGAGGTTCGTCGCCCCCTGAATGATCTTTTCGGTCACCTTGGTGGCGGAGCGGATGGCGAGACCATCATACTTGCCGATGACTTCGAGCAGACGATCCTTGTCCTTGCCGAGCTGCGGTTCGAAATCGACTTCGACGCCGCGGTCGCGGAAGATCTGGACGGCGGTTTCCGACAATTCGTCGGATACGAGAACGCGAGGTGCCATGAGGGACTCCTTCAAAAATGTTCAGCGATGGATGAAATCAAGGGCTCCGCCCTGTGGCGGAGCCGGATGCTGTCACGTCAGGCAGCCGCCTGGGAGAGCTGCGCCTTCTGCGTTTCGAAGGCCCAGGAAAGCCAGGGCATCAGCTTCTGCATGTCGGACGCCTCGATCGTAGCCCCGGCCCAGATGCGCAAACCCGACGGCGCGTCGCGGTAATGGCCGATGTCATAGGCGACGCCTTCCTTCTCCAGGAGGCCGACCAGACCCTTGGCGAAGTTCGCCTGGCCGTCATCGTCGAGCGCCGCGATGTCCTTGTCGACGATCTTCAGGCAGACGGAGGTGTTGGAGGCTGTTTCCACCTTGACGGCGAGATTGGCGATCCAGTCGTTTGCCGCGACGAAATCGTGGATGACCTTGGCATTGGCATCGGCGCGGGCGATCAGCGCCTTCAGGCCGCCGAGCTCCTTGGCCCAGAGCAGCGCATCGATATAATCCTCGACGCAGAGCATCGACGGCGTGTTGATCGTCTCGCCCTGGAAAATGCCTTCCGTCAGCTTGCCGCCCGAGGTCATGCGGAAGATCTTCGGCAGCGGCCAAGCCGGCGTATAGGTCACGAGGCGCTCGACGGCGCGCGGCGAAAGGATGATGACGCCATGTGCACCCTCGCCGCCCAAAACCTTCTGCCAGGAGAAGGTGACGACATCGAGCTTGGCGAAATCGAGTTCCTGGGCGAAGGCCGCCGACGTGGCGTCGCAGATCGTCAGGCCCTTGCGGTCGGCAGGGATGAAATCGCCGTTCGGCACGCGCACGCCAGACGTGGTGCCGTTCCAGGTGAAGACAACGTCGCGGTCAAAATCGACGGCCGAGAGATCGGGAAGCTCGCCGTAACCGGCTTCGAGCTTGCGCACATCCTTGAGCTTCAGCTGCTTGACGACATCGGTGACCCAGCCTGCGCCGAAGCTTTCCCAGGCGACCATGTCGACGCCGCGTTCGCCGAGCAGCGACCAAAGCGCCATTTCGACGGCGCCGGTGTCCGACGCCGGAACGATGCCGATGCGGTAATCCGCCGGCACCTGAAGAATTTCACGGGTAAGGTCGATCGCCTGCTTCAGCTTGGCCTTGCCGACCTTCGCGCGGTGCGAACGGCCAAGGGCCGCGTCGGAAAGGGCTTCGAGCGACCAACCGGGGCGCTTCGAGCAGGGGCCAGAAGAAAAATGGGTATTGTGCGGACGGATGTCCGGCTTTGCGGTCTTCGCCATGATGCTATCCTCTCAGATAGAAAGCCCTTCGTTGGGGAAGGGTGTCCCGCCGCCGTGTCTATGGATCGGCGGCCTCATAGTCAAGACCGAAGTGTCGCAGAGGGAAGATATTTTGACGCAGGCGGGGTGGCGGCCATGAAGAAAGCCGCCCGGTTGAGGGGGCGGCTTTTTCATGCGAAGGGTTCGGATTTACTTGTAGACCGCCGGCTGCAGCGGAATTTCCGGCGGCGGTTCGTAGCTCGCCTGGGCGCATCCGCCGAAGAGGTAGCGGCCACCAACGCGGACTTCATGGGCGCTGAGGCCCTTGTCGCGGCCCGGACCGCCATTTTCAGCATAGCCGAACATGTTGCCGCCATCGATATGCAGGTAGCGGTAGCCGACATCGGCCTTGAAGTTGCAGGTCACGTCGACCGAGGCGCCGGCCATGAGAGCGTAAGTAAAGCGCCAGTTGCCCTTGCCGCCATGGGTGACCTGATCGTCGCAGAAGCTGCCGTCATCGGCGCAGGCGACGTTGCGCAGGTTCTTCCACTTCACGTAGGAACCGCCGATACCGGCGCCGACATAGGGCGTGACGTAGCCATAAGTGCCGAGATCGACATAGGCGTTGGCAAGAAGCGTGTAGGCGGTGAGCGAAGAGCGGTCGGTCGAGGTGCAATCCACCAGCGGGAAGCCGCACTGGCCAACCGTCGAGCCGCGGAAATCAGCTTCCGTCAGATAATCGAAGGTCAGATCGGTACGCAGATAGCTGTTGATCTGATAACCGACACCGCCGCCGATCGTCCATGCGTCATCAAGGTCGGCGTCGTCGAAATCGACTTCGGTGGCGTTGCTGCCCTGGAAATAGCGCGCGCCGCGCAGATCGGTGAAGGCATAGCCGACATCGCCGCGCAGATACCAGCCGGTGGCTTCGGTGACCGTCACCTCGGGCGGCTGCTCCGGGATCGGCTCGGCAGGAGCCAAGTCCGCGGAATAGGCGTTTGTCGCGATCAATAATGCGGCGAGGACGCCGGACAAGCTTCTCTTCATGGATCTCACTCCAAAATCCCGTTGCGCCGGCAGGCTCAGTCGCTGCCAATCTGATACGCTTCGCATGGATAATGAATTGGAAACGTTAAAAGCTGCTTAACCACGATTATTTACTGAAGATCTTGAAGCTTCCGGCAGGGGAAACTTGGATTGCGGCGGTAAAAGTCTTTGAAACTGCGATCTGACGATGCGATTTCGCTGGCATATGGATTTAACAAAAAAGCCGGCGCATGCGCACCGGCTCTTCGCGTAATCTATATTCGACGAATTAAGCCGCCGTCCGGACGTTCGAGATCGTTCCGATCAATTCGTTGACGATGCGCTCGATCTGGGCGCGGTCGTCGCCCTCAGCCATGACGCGGATCAGCGGCTCGGTGCCTGACGGGCGGATGACGAGGCGGCCGTTCTTGGCGAGTTCGGCTTCGGCATCGGCGATCGCCTTCTGCACCTGGATATCTTCCAGCGGCTTGCCGCCGCTGATGCGGACATTGCGCAGCAGTTGCGGCACAGGCTCGAAGCGGCGGCAGACCTCGCTAACCGTCCGGCCGGTGCGCTTGACGGCGGCAAGGATCTGCAGCGCGGCAACCAGGCCGTCGCCCGTTGTACCGTAATCCGAGAGCACGATATGGCCGGACTGCTCGCCGCCGACATTGTAATTGTGCTGGCGCATATGCTCGACGACGTAGCGGTCGCCGACCTTCGTGCGGGCGAGCGCCATGCCGCGTTCGTCGAGGAAGCGCTCGAGGCCGAGGTTGGACATCACAGTGGCGACGATGCCGTTGCCGCGCAGCTGCTGGTTCTCGGCCCAGCTTTCGGCGATGACGGCCATCAGCTGGTCGCCGTCGACGATCGAACCATTCTCGTCGATGATGATGACGCGGTCTGCATCGCCGTCGAGAGCGATGCCGATATCGGCGCGTACTTCATCAACCTTCTTCTGCAACGCGACCGGGCTGGTGGAGCCGCAATTGAGATTGATGTTGGTGCCGTTCGGCTCGTTGCCGATGGTCACGACATCGGCGCCGAGCTCCCAGAGCACGGCGGGCGCCACCTTATAAGCGGCACCGTTGGCGCAGTCGATGGCGATCCTCAGGCCCTGCAGCGTCACGTCACGCGGCAAGGTACGCTTGGCATGTTCGATATAGCGGTCATGCACGCCGTCAACGCGCTTGGCACGGCCGATATCGTCGGATTTGGCGAGCTGCGCGTTCAGGTCCTTTTCGAGCAGGTCCTCGATCTCGGCCTCGATATCGTCGGAGAGCTTGTAGCCATCGGGACCGAAAAGCTTGATGCCGTTATCCTCGTAAGGATTGTGCGAGGCGGAGATCATCACGCCGATATCGCAGCGCAGGGAGCGCGTCAGCATGGCGACGGCAGGCGTCGGGATCGGGCCGAGAATGAAAGCATCGAGACCGGCGGCCGTGAAACCCGCAACCATGGCATTTTCGAGCATATAGCCGGAAAGACGCGTATCCTTGCCGATGACGACGCGATGGCGATGGTTGCCGCGGCGGAAGATCGTGCCGGCGGCGATACCGACCCGCATCGCGAGATCCGGCGTCATCGGGAAGACATTGGATTGGCCGCGAATGCCGTCGGTCCCGAAATAGCGTCTTTTCATCTGCACTCCTGCGCTTTCCGCGCGCCATTCAAGGCTGCGCAACATTTCAAGCGAATATGGCTTTCTTGGATCCGTCGTCAGTCCGGGACCTATGAATCAGATCTGCCTCAATTCATCGGGATGCCACAAAACATGGTCATCGGCACGTAAATTACCGAGAAAAATGATTATATCCCGTTACCAATGGAAAAGGCCGGCTTTCCCATGTGGGAAAACCGGCCTTGTCTTGTGGGGTGCCGCCGTTCAATGCGGCTGCGGTTCGAGGCCGCCTTCGGGCTCGTCGCCCTTGGTGGCAGGCCGCGCGCCCGCCTTCGGAACGGCCGAGCCGCGGCTTGGCGGAGAGTCGTCGCCGAGATCGCGCGAAGGCTTCTCGCCGCGGATCAGCGCCTTGATCTCCTCACCGGTCAGCGTCTCATATTCGAGCAGGCCTTCGGCCA
Organism: Rhizobium sp. R634; assembly: GCF_002211305.1. Classification (GTDB taxonomy): domain Bacteria; phylum Pseudomonadota; class Alphaproteobacteria; order Rhizobiales; family Rhizobiaceae; genus Rhizobium. The sequence goes on from NZ_LOKW01000011.1 coordinate 78,912, forward strand.
GGGCAACGAATTCATCGTGCTTTTCCGTCAGGATCGTGCGGGCCTGCGTATAGGCTTCGTCGATCAGGCGGCGCACTTCGTTGTCGATCTTCTGCGCGGTGGCTTCCGAAACGTTCTTCGACTGAGAAACCGAGTGACCGAGGAAGACTTCCTGCTGGTTCTCGCCGTAAGCGACCTGACCGAGCTGATCGGAGAAGCCCCATTGCGTGACCATGGCGCGGGCAAGCTTGGTGGCCTGCTCGATATCCGAGGACGCGCCCGAGGTGATGTTTTCCTTGCCGAAGGTCAGTTCTTCGGCGACGCGGCCGCCCATCATGATGCAGAGGCGCGACACCATCCACTTGTAGCTCATCGAGTAGCGGTCGCCCTCGGGAAGCTGCATGACCATACCGAGCGCACGGCCGCGCGGAATGATCGTCGCCTTGTGCAGAGGATCGGCAACGGCAACGTTGAGCGCGGTGATGGCGTGGCCGGCCTCGTGATAGGCAGTGAGCTTCTTTTCCGCCTCGGTCATCGCCGAGGAACGGCGCTCGGCGCCCATCATGATCTTGTCCTTGGCGTCTTCGAACTCCTGCATGGTGACGACGCGCTTGTTGCGGCGGGCGGCCATGAGGGCGGCTTCGTTGACGAGGTTCATCAAGTCGGCGCCGGAGAAACCGGGCGTGCCGCGGGCAAGAACCTTGAGATCGACATTCGGCGCCAGCGGAACGTTGCGGGCATGCACCTTCAGGATGCGCTCGCGCCCGACGATGTCAGGGTTCGGCACCACGACCTGGCGGTCGAAACGGCCGGGACGCAGCAGCGCCGGATCGAGAACGTCAGGACGGTTGGTGGCGGCGATCAGGATCACGCCTTCATTCGCCTCGAAGCCGTCCATCTCGACCAGCAACTGGTTCAGCGTCTGCTCGCGTTCATCGTTACCGCCACCGAGACCGGCGCCACGATGGCGACCAACCGCATCGATTTCGTCGATGAAGATGATGCAGGGCGCATTCTTCTTGGCCTGCTCGAACATATCGCGCACGCGGCTTGCACCGACGCCGACGAACATTTCGACGAAGTCGGACCCTGAAATGGTGAAGAAGGGCACATTGGCCTCACCGGCGACCGAACGGGCGAGCAGCGTCTTGCCGGTGCCCGGAGGGCCTACCAGCAGCACGCCGCGCGGGATCTTGCCGCCGAGACGCTGGAACTTCTGCGGGTCGCGCAGGAATTCGACGATTTCCTCGAGATCCTGCTTGGCCTCGTCGACGCCGGCGACGTCTTCAAAGGTCACGCGGCCATGCGCTTCGGTCAGAAGCTTGGCCTTGGACTTGCCGAAGCCCATCGCGCCGCGCGAGCCGCCTTGCATCTGCCGCATGAAGAACAGCCAGACGCCAAGGATAAGCAGCATCGGCAGCAGCGTTCCGAGATAGCTCAGGAAGCCGGAAGACCCATCGGTCTCCGGACGCGCAGTGACAGCAACGTTTTTGGTCTGCAGGCGGTCGAGCAAGCTGTCGTCGATGACGGGCGAATAGGTCTGGAAGTTATTGTTGTTCTCCAGATAAGTACCGCTCAGCCGGTTGCCCGTGACCACGACTTCCTTCACGCGGCCCGCATCGACCTCACGCAGAAACTGCGAATAAGGGATTTCGCGGGAGCCCGTCTGTGCCGGCGCCGTTTGAAACATACTGAAAAGAGCGATCAGCAGAAGCGCTATGATCGCCCACAAGGCAAAATTACGTAAGTTAGGGTTCATCGAACTCCCCAGCACTGGAACAGCCGCCTCATGGCGACCGTCTTATTCGTTTCTAACATAGGGTTGCGCCAGGCTGTTGCCAAGGCAATCCCCCAAGTCAGATGGTTTTTCCGTCAATACTTCTTAAAGGCAGCCCTGCATAGGGAACCATCGCGAAATCCGCCGAAAGCCTATCTGCAAAGATGAAGTCAAATCGTGTCAAAAAGCGGTCGAAGGGTGCGAAATAGGGCGTCAGATGGATTAATCGGGCGGTTTCCGGAGATAGAGGGTGTCCATCGACGAAAAAAACCGGTGCTGAGGCGACCGCACGTTTCCATGCCGCCTTGGGCAGGCCCCTGCCCTCTCCTCCCTCATTCCTGTGCTCGTCACAGGGATCCAGCGCGCCCAAGTCATTGGGCGCGGAAGACTCGTCCTGTTTTGTAGAGTCATTCACCGCGCCGACGCGCGGTGGCTGGATTCCTGTGACAAGCACAGGAATGAGGGAGGAGGTGCCGGCTGATGCTTCTATTCTAGCGTTGACTGCCGATCCATTGCGCACGAGAAACCTTCCATCCCAAACCCGTGCCTCTCCCCGCCGCAGAACCAGCGGCAATATCCCCCGGCCTTCGCGCGTGAAATAAAGCCCGTCACGCCTGCGATCGAACACCACTCGACCGACAGTCACCCGCTCCGGTTCTCCGCCGGTGGCAAATGAGAGGAGGCGCTCCATCTGCGCCCTGCCCGGTACGAAGGCTTGCCCGCCGAAGACAGCCGTCAGGCGGCCGAGCGCATAGTCCAGAACTGCCCGATCCTGCCGCAACCCATCCGGCGTCACCTGCCCAAGCAGGCCGCCATGAAGCCTGAAATGGCGATCCAGCCATTCGGCTCCCTGCGACGACAAAGCCAGCCGCTCTGCCCAGGCCGCACGAATATCCGTCTCCATCACAGGATCGGCAGATAACTGCCGACGCACCCGCACGCGTTCGTATTTCACGTCCTCGTTGCTGGGGTCGTCGATCCACCCCACGCCCCGCTCTTTGAGAAAAGCGCGGATATCTGCCCGGGTGGAAAAGAGAAGCGGCCGGAAAATCCAGAAGCGACGGTCAAAGAGCACCGCATCGGCAATGCCTGATGAAACCTGCTCCGTTCGCATACCGCGCATCCGCAAGGTTTCGCGCTGGTCGTCGAATGTATGGCCGGTAACGATCAAATCGGCGCCGAAAGCGTCGCCTGCTTCGGCGAGCAAGCCGTAACGGGCCTCTCGGGCCGCGGCCATAATACCGGTTTTCGGCTTTTCGCCCCGCCAGGTCATGATGGTGTGGGAAATGCCGAGCGATGCGCAAAGGGCTGCAACCTCTCCCGCTTCCTCTGCGGAGCCGACGCGCAACGCATGGTCGACGGTCGCAGCGCATAGGGAGATGTTGAGATGAGGCGCGGCCTTCACGGCTTCATCGAGGAGGAGAAGCAGACCGGTGGAATCGCTGCCGCCCGAAATCGCGACGAGAATGCGCGCGGGGCTTTGGAGCGAGTGGAGAAACTGGCGGATCGCCAGCCGAGGCGATGAGGTGCCCTCCGCAGACATGGCCGAAGGCCTTAGCAGGCGAGGCGCTTCTGTTCGCTCGCAACCTTGCTTATGACGGCGCGGGAGGCTTTCGGATAGCGCTTGGAGACCTCGCGCAGCGTCGCGCAGGCCGTTTCCTTATTATCGAGGGCGGCAAGCGACATGCCGAGCTTCAGCAGCATCTCCGGCGCCTTCTCCGAGCTGCCGTATTTCTGATGTGCGTTGAGGAAGGTCTTGGCCGCCTCATTATATTTGCCCTGCGAATAGAGCGCTTCGCCGAGCCAGAAATTGGCATCCGCTGCGCGCGCGCTGCTCGGGTAACGAGCGATATATTGGTTGAATTCCTGCTCGGCGGTGCCGTAGTCTCCCGACAGGACATGGCCATAGGCCGCCTTGTACTGGTCGGCCTCGCTGCCGAGCGAGGCGGTCTGCTGCGGCGTTCCGCCATTGGCATCGGGAATTGGGCCGGAACCGATGGTGGCATTCTCGTCGACGCTTCCGCCGACCGGATTGCCGTTCTGATCGAACTCGATCGAGCCGAGCTGCTTCGGCGGCTGACCGAGGCCGGTGTTCTCAGGCACGTCGTTGGAGGGAGCCGTTTCGGCTCCCTGCGGTGCTTGGATGACCCTGGCGACATCGTCCCCGCCGGACGCTGCCGGAGCCGCATCGGTCTCGCTCTTCTTGACGGGAGCCTTGGCGCCACCGCCGCCGGAATCCGTCTTTTCGAGCTGCTGGAAGCGGAATTCATTGTCTTCCTGCTGCTTGCGGATCGTCTCCTGCATCTGCAGCAGTTGGAAGCTCATCTCCTCGATCCGGCCGTTCAGCTGCCGCAACTGCTCTTCGAGCTGTTGCACGCGAACCTCGGCATCGCCGCTCTGCACCTTGACGACAGGCGGCGCCGCCTGGTTTTCCGCGGACCGGCCGCCGAGATGCAGCCCGAAGAACGAGGCCGAATAAGCCGCCCGCTCGCTCCCGGTCATAGCCGCGAGGCACAGCATGCCTGCCACGACAAGTTTCTTCATATGTATCGTCCTGTCCCAGTGATTCTTCGCGCTTTGGGCGCGAACAGGAGATTTTTCCAATTGCTGTCAAAAAGCAACGGAGTCTGGCCAAAGTGTGGTCAAAAAGAAAAGGCGGCCCCTGACGGGACCGCCTTTCCGAAAACGAATTATAACCGGTGATTACATACCGGCGCCGCCGAGCACGGTGACCGCGCGGCGGTTCTGCGACCAGCAGGAAATATCGTCGCAGACGGCGACCGGACGTTCCTTGCCGTAGGAGATCGTCTTCATGCGCTGCGCCGGAACGCCGCGCGAAGCGAGGTAATCCTTGGCAGCCGCGGCACGGCGGGCGCCGAGAGCAAGGTTGTATTCGCGCGTGCCGCGTTCGTCGGCATGGCCCTCGACGGTGATCTGGTAGTTCGGGTAACGGCCGAGCCACTGAGCCTGACGGTCGAGCGTCTGCGAAGCATCCGCACGGATCGACGAGGAGTCGGTATCGAAGAAGATGCGGTCACCGACATTGACCGTGAAGTCCTGGGCCGAGCCCGGCGTTGCTGCACCGGCGCCGAGACCCATGTCACCGGCACTGTTCGGCATGCCGCCATTCTTCTTGTTGGCGCAGCTTGCAAGCGCGAGACCGGCGAGAAGCGCGATCATGACGGGGTTGCGGGCGAAATTCTGCATGCGGCTCATTGCCGGGGTGTGAATTCGGCTCATGGCCGGGTCTCCTTGCGATTTCAGGGTTTCCGGACAGTAACCGCACTCGGTTAACCGCCCCTCAAAGATCATGGTTAACAATTTACTGATTTGTCCCGTAGTCGCCCGGTTTCCATGATTCTAGGGCGACAAAAAGGCATTGCCGCGCCTCTTACTCCAAGAGCGGCGACCAGGCCGGGTCGGAACCGTAGGTCGGCGTCTTCACGAGTTGTTCATTGTAGCCGGTCAGGTCGATCGAATAGAGCTGCGGACCGCCCGAGCCCGCTGCCTGGCGGAAGAACATCAGCACGCGGCCGTTCGGCGCCCAGGTCGGGCCTTCATTGTGGAAGCCCGTCGTCAGGATACGCTCGCCCGAACCGTCCGGCTTCATCACACCGATCGAGAACTTGCCGCCGGCCTGCTTGGTGAAGGCGATGAGATCGCCGCGCGGCGACCAGACCGGCGTCGAATAGGAGCCGTCGCCGAAGGAAATGCGGGTCTGGCCGGAACCGTCGGCATTCATCACATAGATTTGCGGCTTGCCGCCACGGTCGCTCTCGAAGCTGACGCGCGCGCCATCCGGCGAATAGGAGGGCGAGGTATCGATCGCAGCCGTCGAGGTCAGTCTAGTCGTCGTGCGCGAGCGCAGATCCATCGTATAGATGTTGGAATTGCCTTCCTGCTGCAGGCTCATGATCACCTTCTGGCCATCAGGCGAAAAGCGCGGCGAGAACGTCATGCCCGGGAAGTTGCCGACGACCTCGCGCTGCCCGGTTTCGAGCTGCAGCAGATAGACGCGCGGCTGCTGGTTGGCGAAGGACATGTAGGTGACCTCCTGTCGGCTCGGCGAGAAGCGCGGCGTCAGCACGAGGTCGCTGCCATCGGTCAGCATGCGCACGTTGAAGCCGTCCTGATCCATGATCGCCAGCTGCCGCTTGCGCTGCTGCTTCGTGCCGGATTCCGAGACGAAGACGACGCGAGTATCGAAATAACCTTCCTCGCCCGTGATCTGCTTATAGATCGCATCGGCGATGATGTGCGCGACACGCCGCCAGTTCTCCGGCTGCGTATAGAACTGCTGACCGGTCATCTGCTGGCCGGCAAACGTATCCCAGAGACGAAACTCGGCGCGCAGGCGGCCGTCCGCCTCCTGTGTGACACGACCGGTTACCAGCGCCTGTGCGTTGATGACCTTCCAGTCCTCGAAGCGCGGCGAAGCGTCCGGATTGGAAATCTTCTCGATAAAGGCTGTCTTGTTGATCGGTGCAAAGAGACCGGATCGCTGCAGGTCGGCGGCGATGACCTGCGAGACCTGCGCGCCCATGTTGCCTTGCAGGAAGTCCGTCACGGCGATCGGCAGCGGCTGGATATTGCCCTTGTTGATATTGAGCTCGACAAGAGCGTTCGCCGGAGTCGTAAAGGCTGCGGCACCGAGCAGGCCGGCGACGACCATCAGGGCGCGGATGAGGGAACACTTGACCATGTCAAACAAGCCTTTCAGCACTTTATAGGTTCAGTTGGCTGGCGTCGAAGTTCAAAATGACTTCCTTCCAGGCATCGTATTTGTCTTTTGGAAACATCGTGTAAGGAGCTGCGCGGGTGATTGCGCGACGAGCGGCGTCGGTAACGATTTTCCGTGTGCGCTCGCTACCGCCACTGACCTCCGCTTCAGGAGAGCCTATAACGCGACCGTCCTTATCAAGACGCACATGGAAGCTTAGATGAACGCTTCCCGCATCCTTTAAGTCGCCGGGCAGGAAAAAGCGATTTTGAATGGCATTTCGCATCGCATCGATAGCTGCCTCGGTCAAAATCGGTGCTTTTTGATCGCTTTCTTCACGGCTTTTCCTCTCCGCACAGACGCTGAGCGGAAACGCAAAAGTGGCCACGAATATCGTCAGGATTCCGACGGCCTTCGGCAGATGGCATAAGCTTCTCAGCATCTAGATTCCAAAATCGCTTGCATCGAAGGTAAGACGCATTTCGTTCCAGCCGTTCTCGCCTTCATACTTATCTGCTGGCAAATTCTTGAGAGGAGATGATTTCATGACAGCGCGATAAACGCTGCTCTTAAGAGCTTGACGTGTCGCATCCGGCCCACCTGTCGCAATGACCTCTGGATCTCCAACGACATTCCCAGCTTGATCGAGTTGAAAACGAACCTGAAGCTGCACTTCGCTAGCACCTGCTAGCCCTGAAACAACACTCCAATTGCTGGAAATCTGGCTGCGTACAGCATCCTCCTCGCTCTGGCTGAGTTTGGCTCCGCTGTTGCTCTTCTTGTTCCCCAGCGAGGCTTCCTGCGTCGAGCGCTTGGCGCCGCCGGCGGAAGGATCGGTCTTGTTCAGCAGAGCCGAAATCTCGTCGGCGTTGAAATCGCTCTTCATCGTCGAAGCCGATTTCGCCACTTCCTGCTTCTTGTCGGCCTTCTTCTTATCCGTCGGTTTTTCGGCGGCTTTTGGCTCATCCGCCGGCTTTTCAGGCGGCTTCTCGGCAGCTTTTTGGGGTTCCGGGGGCTTTACCTGCGGCTTGACGACCGGCGTCGGCACCTTGTCCGGCAATGCTTCCGCATCGGGCTTCGGCGGCTCCTCAGGCTTGGCCTGTTCTTCCGGCGGCTTTTCCTCCGGCTTCGGCGGCGTCACTTCGACAGGCTTTGGCGGCGGAATCGAAGCAACCTCCTTCGGCTGCTCAACCTCGGTCTCTTCCTTGTTGACTTCCTTAACGTCGTTCGGCTTAGGATCGGTCGTCGGCAGCGGTTTTTCGCTCGAATTCGCTGCCGCAGCCTCGGTATTGCTCGGCTTTGCGTTCGGAACCGGCGGCGTCTTCAGGTCGATATTGTTGTCGCCGGCGTTCTCCGCCGGCTGCGGGATCGGCGGGCGTGTCGTCGGCACAGGCGCGGACGTTTCCTTCTTCGGAGCCGTCTTTTCGCCCTGCTGCATCTGGGTAATGGATTCCACCGGCACCAGATCGACCGGCATCGCCTCGAAATCCTCCACCTTGAAGGATTCCGGGGCGCCGAGCGATACCATCGCCCAGGTAAGAACCAGGCAATGCAGAACAGCAGATGTGACGACGCTGGCCTTCATTTTGAGCGTTACTGGTCCTTCTTCTGCTGCGTCACGAGGCCGATATTCTTGAAACCGGCCCCCTGGATGCGCGCCATGACATCGGCGATGACGCCGTAGGGCGCCGTTGCATCGCCGCGCACGAAGATGCGTTCGTTATAGCCGGTGGTCGCGATCGCCTCGAGCTTGGCGGCGATCTCGGCCGCCGGGATCGGCGTTTCCTGCAGGAACACCTCGCCGTCGTTCTTGACGGAGATGGTGATCGGCTGCGTCTCGGAATTCAGCGCCTTGGCCTGCGTTTCCGGCAGATCGATCGGCACGCCGACCGTCATCATCGGTGCTGCGACCATGAAGATGATCAGAAGCACGAGCATGACGTCGACGAGCGGCGTCACGTTGATTTCGGAGATGACGGCCTTGTTCCGACCGCCGCGACGGCGGCGTCCGCCGCCCCCGCCGCCATTGCCTCCAACAGCCATACCCATGTCAGAATACTCCGTTGGTTACTGCGCAGCAGCACGCGGCTGCAGCTTCTCGTCGATCTGGCGCGAAAGTATGGCGGAGAATTCATCCGCGAAACCTTCCATGCGCGCCGAGAGCTTGCCGGCGTCGGCGGAGAACTTGTTGTAGGCGATAACCGCCGGGATAGCGGCGACGAGGCCGATCGCGGTGGCAAGCAGCGCTTCGGCGATACCGGGCGCAACGACCGCAAGATTGGTCGACTTCGAGCCGGCGATCGCCTGGAACGAGGTCATGATACCGACGACCGTGCCGAAGAGGCCGATGAACGGACCGGCAGAGCCGATGGTCGCAAGCGATCCGAGACGGGCGCCGAGATATTCGGTTTCGCGGGCGAGCGTCACGTCCATCGCGCGGTCGATACGCATCTGCAGGCCGATCGGCGAGCGGGCGCCGCGTTCGAAGGATTTCTTCCATTCGCGCATGGCCGCAACGAAGATCGACGCCAGGCCGGTATTGTTGCGTTCCGACAGGGAGCGATAGAGTTCTTCCAGCGACTGGCCCGACCAGAAAACCTGCTCGAACTTATCGAACTGCCGCCGGGCGCGGCCATAGGCCAGGTATTTGTCGATGACGATCGCCCAGGTCCACACAGAGGCTGCGATGAGCCCGAGCATGACGAGCTTGACGACGATGCCGGCCTGCATGAAAAGCGACCAGAGGCTGACGTCCGTCGTGGCTGCTGCCAATCCTACTTGTTCCATTGATCCAAAATCCTCGAATCCAAACGCCCGGCACAGGACCGGGCGGCACAAAGTGATCTCGCAAGAAGTGTCTGGCGGCCGCTGCCCAAAGCCCTGGTCAAGCTTCCAAGCTCATCTTCCGCCTTCTTGCCGTCAAATTTGGTCAAAGGAAGGCGTCTACCGCCCAAACTCCGACTTTCCGAGTAAGACACTATTATGGTTAATAGATCGTTAGTGCGGGACTGTGACAGTAAGCCTATTTTCGGGAGATTTTGTTCCATGGATTACTTGACCGGAACCAAGTCCGGCTGCCGAAAGAGCGCTCATCCTGCGGCGCGGGAATTCCTTCACATAAAGTTCAAGTTTTGACAAGCCCGCATTTCCAGCGATTCGGGCTATAGCGGCTGGCTGCCTTCCAGGAATTTTGCCGCCAGCGTTTCCGGCAGCCGCCTCGGCCGCCCCTTGGCGTTGATGACGGCGATGATCACCTTGGCTGATATCAGCAGCGTCTCGCCCGAGCGGATCTGCTGATTGAGGACCATCTTGGCGCCGCCGGCCTTTTCCGTGTGCGTCAGGATCGTCAGCACGTCGTCCATGCGCGCCGGGCTCTTGAAGTCGATTTCCATCCGGTGCACGACGAAGACGAGGCCCTCCTCGTCGGCGCTGACGAGCTCGCGCTGCTCAACGCCGAGGCAGCGCAGATAGTCCGTGCGGCCGCGCTCGAGGAAATGCAGATAGCGGGCGTGATAAACCAGGCCGGAGAAATCCGTATCTTCATAATAGACCCGCTGGACGAGGCGGTGTCCGGCCTCCGTCAGCTCTCCCGAAATGGAAAAAGGGCGTTCCGTCATAATTTTCTCCAAACTCCGGTGCCCTCTTTGGCGCAACGCTTTCCGACAGGCAAGCATTGAATGCGCCGCCGGCAGGCATTGAATGATTGTCACAATTCCTAACTATTCCCGATAACGAGCGACCGATCAGGAGACGATGCGATGAAGATTGCGGTGATGGGCGGAGACGGTTTCATTGGTTGGCCCACTTCTCTCCACCTTTCGGATGCCGGTCACGACATCCATATCCTCGACAATCTCTCGCGCCGCTGGATCGACACCGAACTCGGTGTTCAATCGCTGACGCCGATGGATTCGATCCAGGAGCGTACCCGCATCTGGCATGCGGAAACGGGACGCCGCATCCATTTCAACCTGATCGATCTCGCCAAGGATTACGAACTACTGAAGAAGTGGCTTTCGGAGCATCGCCCGGATGCCATCATCCATTTCGCCGAACAGCGCGCCGCGCCCTATTCGATGAAAAGCGACCGCCACAAGAATTACACTGTCAACAACAACGTCAGCGCCACGCACAACCTGCTGAACGCGCTGACCGAACTCAACCTCGACGCTCACCTGATCCATCTCGGCACCATGGGCGTCTACGGCTATTCGACGGTCGGCGCCGCGATCCCCGAGGGTTACCTGCCCGTCGGCATCGAAACGGCGGCCGGCGAGACCGTCAGCCAGGAAATCCTCTATCCCTCCAATCCGGGCTCGATCTACCACATGACCAAGTGCCTGGATCAGCTTCTCTTTCAGTTCTATGCAAAGAATGACGGCCTGAGGATCACCGACCTGCACCAGGGCATCGTCTGGGGAACGCATACCGAGCAGACGCGCCGCCACGCGCAGCTGATCAACCGTTTTGATTATGACGGCGATTACGGCACCGTGCTGAACCGCTTCCTCATCCAGGCTGCGATCGGCTATCCCCTGACGGTCCACGGCACCGGCGGCCAGACCCGCGCCTTCATCCACATTCAGGATTCGGTGCGCTGCATCGAGCTGGCGCTGAAGAACCCGCCCGCCCGCGGCGCCCGCGTCGAAATCTTCAACCAGATGACGGAAACCCATCGGGTGCGCGACCTTGCCCAGATGATCGCGGGGATCAGCGGCGCCAAGATCGCCTGGCTGCCCAATCCGCGCAAGGAAGCCCCAGAAAACGAGCTGATCGTCAGGAACGAGAAGTTCCTCGACCTCGGTCTCGATCCGATCACGCTGGAAGCCGGCCTGCTCGGCGAGATCGTCGACGTGGCGAAGAAATTCGCCTATCGCGTCGACCGCGCGCGTGTGCCTGCTGTCTCCGCCTGGACGAGGGACATCGCCGCAACGATCGACCACGATCCGGAAGGCAAGCGGCTGAAGTCCGTCTCGTGAGCACGAAAGCACTTGTATTGGGAGGTGGAGCAACCAGAAACTCCCTCATTCCTGTGCTCGTCACAGGAATCCAGCCACGGCGCGTCCGCGCCGTGAATGAATCATTACATCAAGGAAAAAAGTCTATCGCGCCCAAGGACTTGGGCGAACTGGATTCCTGTGCTCGTCACAGGAATGAGCGACTATCTGGGTTGTCAAGTTGCATATTCGAATTCTCTTCGCGCATCTCGTGCTTTTGCATTGAGAATGACCAGGAGTTTTCGGGCGAGTGCGATGCGGATGATCATTTTTGGT
>NZ_LOKW01000012.1 GCF_002211305.1 Rhizobium sp. R634
CCGACTTCAGCGATTCCTCGTCGAGATCGTTGAAGGCCTTCTTGTAGAACTCAGGCCCGCCGGTCGACAGCACGATGGAATCGAACATCGTCGCTTCCTGCCAGTTCTGGCCGCCGAGCGCCAAGGGGATGACACCGGCAGCTTTCGCCTTGTCGAGCAGCGCGATCAGGTCGTCGAAGGTCTTCGGCTCGGTGCCGCCGATCTTGTCCATGACCGCCTTGTTGATCCACAGCCAGTTGACCGAGTGGACGTTGACCGGGGCTGCGACCCACTTGCCGTCATAGACCGAGAACTTCTGCAGTGCGGCCGGCACCGACTTGTCCCAGCCTTCCTTCTTAGCCGTCTCGGTCAGATCGCCCATGACGCCGGCCTCAGCATAATCGAGCACGGTATAACCCAGCATCTGCGAGGCCGTCGGATAGGTGCCGGCCGCCACCATCGCCTTCAGCGCCGTCATCGCCGCATCACCGCCGCCGCCGGCAACCGGAACATCCTTCCAGGCAAAGCCCTCCTTCGACAGATCCTCCTTCAGGACGTTCAAAGCCGCTGCCTCGCCGCCAGACGTCCACCAGTGCAGCATCTGCACTTCCTTGACGTCGGCGGCGCGGGCGGAGATATGCGCGCCGGCCAGAGCCAATGCGATCACAGCAGTCGTGGTCAAAAACCTATTCATCGAAGAACCTCCCAGTTCCTTCTTGAAAGATGCGGAACCCATTTCCGCACCCGATCACCCGCCCTCCTCAGGCGCAGTTTCATTGCCGGCTAAGCCAGCTTTTCCGTCTGCGGCATCCACCAGCTGGTGCGCTTGCCGATATGCATGTTCAGCGTCTTGGTCTCCGTGTAGTCCTCGACCGCATGGCGGCCGAGTTCGCGGCCGAGGCCGCTCTGCTTGTAACCGCCGAAAGGAAGCTCCGAGGCGCCGTTCATGAAGGTGTTCATCCAGACCGTGCCCGCCCGCACCGAGCGGCCGATCGTCAGGCAGGTGTCAAAATCGCGGCTCCAGACACCGGCTGACAGACCGTAGTCGATGGAATTGGCGATCCTGACCGCTTCGGCAGTCGTCTCGAATGTCAGGACCGACAGGACCGGTCCAAAGACTTCCTCGCGCGCCACCGCCATATCGGGCGTGACGGCTTCGAGGATCGTCGGCGACATGAATTGCCCCATGCCGAGGTCGAGCGTCTCGCCGCCATGGGCGACGCGCGCGCCACTGCCCCTCGCACCGGCGACATATCCCGAGATCTTCTCCAGATGCTGCGGCGTGATGATCGCGCCGACCTGCGTCGAGGGATCGAGGGGATCGCCGACCCGCACTCCCTTCGACAGCTCGGCAACGCGCCTGACGACCTCGGAAGCGATCGACTTGTGCAGGATCAAGCGCGAGCCGGCATTGCAGCACTCGCCGGCATTGAAATAGGCGCCGAAGACGGCGGCATCGACGAAGGCATCGAGATCGGCATCCGGGAAAACGATCTGCGGGTTCTTGCCGCCGAGCTCCAGCGAGACCTTCTTCAGCGTCTGCGCTGCATTCGACATTGTCAGCTTACCGACACCGGTCGAGCCGGTGAAGGAGACCATGTCGACGTCTGGATGGGACGTCATGACCGCGCCGACTTCAGGTCCCGTACCGGTGACAATATTGACGACACCATCCGGAACGCCCGCTTGCTGCAGGATTTCGCCCAGAACGAGGGTCGAGCCCGATGTCAGCTCCGAGGGCTTGACGACGGTGGTGCAGCCGGCGGCAAGCGCAAAGGGCAGCTTCTGACCGACGATCAGGAAGGGGAAATTCCAGGGTGTGATGATCGACACCACGCCGATCGCCTCGCGCAGGACAACGCCGAGCGTGCCGTCGCCAAGCGTGTTGTAGCTTTCGCCGTGAAGGTCACGGGCAAGGGCGGCCGCATAGCGCCATATATCGACGGAGCCAGCGATTTCGCCCCGGACCTGCGTGATCGGCTTTCCCGCCTCGATCGCATCGAGAAATGCCAGCTCTTCGGCGCGCGCCGCGATCAGATCGGCGGCCTTCAACAGGATGGCGGAGCGTTCGGAAGCGGTCATGCGCGGCCACGGTCCGAGGTCGAATGCCTTGCGAGCGGCGGCAATCGCGCGCTCGGCATCGCTCCTGCTGCCAGTCGGGAACCGGCTGACGACGATGCCATGGCTCGGCGCGACACGTTCGATCGGATCGGAGGCGCCAGCCTCCCATTTACCGTCGATGAGCATGTTGAAATCGCGCGCCTTGTGGTCGCTGAGCGCCGTCGGGTTGACGAGGACCGTCATTACCATTCTCCCTTGAACGTTGCCGGGCGCTTCTCGCTGAACGACGCGACGCCCTCCTTCAGATCGCCGGTCTTCGCGGCGAGGATCGAGCCGAGGGCTTCGACCGCGGTTCCATTGTCTTCGCCATTCGCCGATGCGATCATCAATTTGGCGATCTCGACGGCAGCCGGTCCCCTTACGGCAATCCGCGCGGCATATTCCTGGGCGGCAGCGACCGAGTTTCCAGTCGGCACGACCGCATCGACGATGCCAAGCAGGCGCGCTTCCTCGGCGGTGAATATCTCGCCGCCGAGCGCCATGCGCCGGACCACCTGCGCGCCGAACCGCCGAACGAGACGCTGTGTGCCGGACCAGCCCGGGACCATTCCAAGGCCGGTCTCCGGCAGGCCGATTTTGATGTGCTCCTCTGCGAGACGAATGTCGGCAACGCCCGCCAGTTCGAGCCCGCCTCCGAGAGCGTGGCCATTCAACGCCGCGACGAGCGGCATCCTGAGAGTCGCCAATCTTTCGAAGATGCGGTGGCCGTGCCGAACCCAGGCATGGCCGAACTCCTGCGGCAGCATTCCGCCCCAGGCCTTGATGTCGCCTCCGGCGGAAAAGCCTTTACCCTCGCCGGTGAGAACGGCAGCGCGAATAGCCGGATTCGCCTCGACCGTGTCGGCCGCATCTGCCAACGCTTTCAGCATGTCCAGATCGAGCGCATTCAGCTTCTCCGGACGGGAGATCGTCAGCGTGGCGACGTGTCCGTCAATATCGATCCTGACCGTCCCGCTAGCCATGAAAGGTGCCCTCCAGTGTCCGCGCACTCTTTGTCGTAAGCGACAGGCCGATATTCGCCTCCCCGAAGAGCGTCGCGTCCATGACCTTCAGATCGGACGCGACGATCAGCGGGAATTCGCACTGATCGAGGATTTGGTTCTGAAGATCGACGCCGGGAGCGATCTCAGTGAGGACGATGCCGTCCCGCGTCAATTTCATCACGCACCGCTCGGTGACATAGGTGATGTCCTGCCCCTGCTCGATCGCGCGCTTGCCGCTGAAGGTGACGTGTTCGACCTCGTCCACCAGCTTCTTCAGCTTGCCCTCCTTTTCGATGACGAGAGCCCCGTCGGCGATCGAAAGCTTCGCCCCGGCGTTGAACATGCCGGAGAAGACGATCTTCCTGGCGCGCGCCGTGATGTCGACGAAGCCGCCGGCGCCCGCCGTCACATGCGGCCGGAACGAGAGCTTGGAGACGTTGACCGAGCCGTCCCTGCCGATCTCCAGGAAGGAGAGCAGCGATGCGTCGAAGCCTGCGCCCTGGAAATAGGTGAACTGATAGGGAGACGGCATATAGGCATCGGCGTTGGAGGCGCAGCCGAAGGCGAAGTCGAGGAGCGGCACGCCGCCGACCGCGCCCTGCTCGATGACCCAGGTGACGGCGCCGTGCAGCCCCTCCTCCAGCAGGATGCGCGGCACGTTGGCCGAGATGCCGAAGCCGAGATTGACGCAGCTTCCCGTCTGAAGTTCCTGCGCCACACGGCGCGCGATAACCTTCTGGACGTTGAACTCCGGAACGCTGAAGCTGTTGAGCGGGCGGAATATCTCTCCTGAGATCGCGGGATCGTAGCTCGTTTGGGTCGTCTGCTTCTGATCCGGATCGACGATGACATAGTCGACCAGCATTCCCGGCACCCGGACGTCATGCGGCTTCAGCGAACCTTCCTTGGTGATCCGCTTGACCTGCGCGATGACGATGCCGCCATTGTTGCGGGCGGCGAGCGCCTGGTCGAGACCGCCCAGATAGGCGCCTTCATGCTCATAGGTGAGATTGCCGCGTTCGTCGGCCGTGGTGGCGCGGATGATGGCGACCTGGGGAACGATCGACGGGAAGAACAGCCAGTCGTCGCCCTCGAAGTTCACGCGCTTGACCACCGGATCGTCCGACGCGAGAGCGTTCATCGCGCAGCCCTGCCGCCGGGGATCGACGAAGGTATCGATGCCGACCTTGGTCATGACGCCCGGGCGCTTGGCGGCGGCTTCGCGATGGATGTCGAACAGGATGCCGGAGGGAATGTTGTAGGCCGGGATCTCGTTGTTGGTGATCATCTGCCAGATCAGCGGCGGCTCGGCCGAAGACGGGCCTGAAGGATAGGAGCCGCCGATGATGCGCTTGAGCAGGCCTTTCCTGGCGATGTAGTCGACGCCCTTGATGCCGCTCATATCGCCTGCTGCGATCGGGTGGAGCGTGGTGATGCCCGCGGGATGGCCGGTCGCATCGAAACGCTCGCCGATCGCCTTCAGCATCAGATCGGGGCAGCCGAGACCGCTCGAGGACGACACCGTGACAACAGCGCCATCGGGGATCAGCGCGGCCGCTTCGGCTGGTGTGAGATGCTTCTTCATGTGCGTCACTCAGAATCCCGTTTGAATTTTCACGCTCTGCCGGCTCTCGCCGGTGCGGCTTTGCCGGCTCCGCAGCTCTCGCGAACGACCAGCCGAACGGCTGTGGTTACGGTCTCGGCCTCGGCCTTACCCGCATTGATCTGCTTCAGCAGCATCTGTGCGCCGCGCCGCCCGATGCCCTGCGGATCGACCGAGACCGTCGTCAGCGCGGGAACCGCCGCCTGCGCCTCGATGACGTCGTCGAAACCGACGACGGCGAAGTCGGCCCCGGGCTCCAGACGGCGCGCGCGCAAGCCGTCGCAGACACCGAAGGCGACAGCATCGTTGAAGCAGACGGCTGCCGTAGGCCGGTCGCCGAGAGCGATCGCTTTTCCGATCGCCTCAACACCACCTGCTCGCGACGGCGCGGACGAGATGACAAGCTCCTCGTCGTAGCCGAGCCCTGCCGCCTCGATCCCGCTGCGGTAACCCGTCAGGCGATCGTCGAAGACGGCGGTGTCGGGAAAGCCGCCGAGAAAAGCGATTCTGCTGTGACCAAGCCCCACCAGATGTTCGACGGCGGCCATCATGCCGGCCCTGTTGTCGGAGACGATGGACGAGACTTTTGCGCCGGGCAGGTTTCGGACGACGACCACGACGGGAATACCTGCCGCGACGAGCGGCTTGAAGTCCGCGGCATCGGTGGCCCGCGCCGGAGAGACGATGAGACCCGAAATGCCGTGCTCACGCATCGATGCGACAACCTCCCGCTGCCTATCGATGCTCTCGCTGGTGTTCGACAGGAACTGCACAAAACCGGCCGACTGGACGACCATATCGACGCCAACCGCGAGCTCGGCAAAGAAGCTGTTCGTCAGATCATTCACGACGACGCCGATGATCCTCGATTTCGCGCCGGCCTGCCGGAGGTTCGCCGCGCCGCGATTGTAGACGTAGCCAAGCTCCCGCATCACGGCATTGACCTTGGAGCGCGTCCCTTCATTGACCAGAGAGGAGCCCTGAAGCACCAGCGACACCGTCGACTTGGAGACGCCGGCAGCCTTCGCAATGTCGATGACGGTCACCCGCGGCTTTGTCACTTCTTCCTCCCGACGCCATCGTCGACTGGCGCCTATTTATTTGGAACGTTCCAATTCTGTCAAGTGAAATCGAAATTAAACCCGGCATTTTCCAAGTTTTTATTCGCCATCATTTCGTTGAGATCAGGATATAGCTATTGGAACGATTTAATTTTTCCAAATTGCCGGAAAGAATTTTCGGCATGCTGGACGCTCGGAAAGGTCTGCAAATTTCTGACTGGAGTCTTTGCGCGAATCCGTTCAGATCGGCTTATGACCAAAACAATCCGCATATCCGCTGCTCTCGTCCTGCGCGACGATGGCCTTGCGCTTCTGGTGCGCAAGCGCGGCACCCTCGCCTTCATGCAGCCCGGCGGCAAGATCGAGCCGGGGGAGACGGCCGAAGAGGCGCTGACAAGAGAGCTTTGCGAGGAGGTCGGGCTTGTTGCGACGACGGCAGCGCTTGAGTTTCTCGGCCGGTTCGAGGCGCCGGCCGCCAACGAGCTGGATCATATCGTCGTTGCCGATGTCTTCCTGCTGCATGTCGGCGACGGCGAGGTCAGCGCAACGGCGGAGATTGAGGAGATCCGCTGGATCTCGCCGATGGAGCCCGGCGACATTCTGATGGCGCCGCTGACCGAGCACCATATCCTACCCTTCTACCGGCAGCGCAAGGCTGCGATGGCTGAGACAGATTGATGTCGACCGGCTGCGCTCTATTCTCCCAACGGATCAAGGGAGGGTTTCGCCATGGCTTTCATTCATACCCCCAATGCATCCGCCAGCGAGAAGACGACGTCGATGTACGCCTCGGCGGAAGCGAACTACGGTTATCTGCCCAATATGTACCGCGCTTTCGGTCATCGGCCTGAGGTGATGGAGAATTGGGGAGCGCTGCTTTCGAGCATTCGCAGCCATATGAGCCTCAGGCGCTACGAACTGGTGACGCTGGCGGCGGCCAAGGAGTTGAAATCCTCTTATTGCATGCTGGCGCACGGCTCAGTGCTGCTGCGCGAAGGCTTCACCAGCGACGGGCTGACGGCCGTCGTCAACGAGACGGAGAAGGCGCCGATCGACGCCAGCGAACGGGCGATCATGGCCTTTGCCGCCAAGGTGGCGCGTGATGCGACGTCGATCACGCAGCAGGATATTGACGGGCTGAAGAAACACGGGCTGAGCGACGCCGATATTTTCGACGTCACGGCGGCGGCAGCGGCGCGCTGTTTCTTCTCGAAAGTGCTGGATGCGCTGGGCGCCGCCCCTGATCACGCCTATATCGAGCGGCTGGAGCCGAATGTGCGAAAGGCGCTGAGTGTCGGGCGGCAGGTCGAGCAGCCCCTGTCGCCTTCGCCGTCCCGCAGCACATCGCAATGATGCGATGCCCGCCAGGCGCTTGGTCTCTCGGGGCTATTCCTTCGGCTTGTCCTGAAAATGCCGGATCGCAAAATCTGCGATATTCTGGTTTGCCCGATCGGCATCGTCGAGCAGCGAGGGAAACAGCTGCCACTGATGCGGCATGCCCGGCCAGACCTCGGTGGTGACATCCACGCCCGCCTGACGCGCCTTGTCGGCGAGGCGCAGCGTGTCATCGAGCAGGACTTCGCCGGAGCCGACCTGCAGCAAGAGCGGCGGAAAGCCCTTCATGTCGGCATAGAGCGGCGATATCTGGGGATCGGTCGGCGACCGGTTGCCGAGATAGGCCTTGCGTGAGATTTCAAGCCAGGCCTTGTCGACCAGCGGATCGCTTTCGGCATTCGATGCCACCGAGTCGCCCGTTGCGGCAAGATCGGTGATCGGGCTCAGCGCCACAACAGCCGCCGGCAACGGCTTTGCCGCCTTCATCTGCCGCAACACCATCTCGATCGCGATATTGCCGCCGGCGCCGTCTCCCGCGACGATGACGTTTCCGTTGTCATAGCCGTTGTCGAGAAGCCAGCGATAGGCCGTCAGCGCGTCGTTGATCTGCGCGGGATAGCCATATTCGGGCATCAGCCGATAGTCGATGAGCAGCACATCGCTGGATGCAGCCTTGGCGAGCGAGCCGGCAAGCAGGCTGTGCGTGCGCATGGAGCCGCTGGAGAAACCGCCGCCATGGATATAGAGAATCGCCCTTTCGCCGATCGGGTGATGAAGACGGGCGGGCCACATCAGCTCGGCATCGACGCCGTCGGCATCGACCTGCCGAAGCTGAATGCGCGTCGGTCCCGGCGTCGTCTCCATCAGCGTCCTGAAAGCCGTTCGCCTCTCCTGCAGGCTGTCGGCGCCGGCAAAATGCTCCTTCCACAGGCCCACGAGTTTTTCGACCTGCTCGCGTGAGGCCTGGCTTTGCGGCTCCATGTCCTGCCCGACCGCTTCCGATGATAGCAGCATCAGTGCGGCCAGGGCGGGAAGCAAACATCCCCATCGCTTCGGTTTTTTTCGATCCGCAGGTGGCAAATTCCGACCGTTCATCAACTTCTCCCGACGATGCTGGCCATGGCGCATCTTTGGCCGGTTCGCTGACAGGAGTCAAAAGGCAGACAGGCGCAAGCCTCAACCTTTTTCGTTGCGCGCGCATCGCGGCGGTTTCCCGAAAAATTGAACCACGCCCGCCGGCACGGCTTGCCATCTGCCGTGTTTCCGTCGGAAATGGGTTTTGTGCCCGGCACCGCCCGGCGCGTCGTCTCGCCTGTGAATGAAGGATATCATGACCACCATTTATCTTGCTGGGCCGGAAGTCTTTCTTCCGGATGCCATGCCCATCATGGCCGAAAAACGCCGCCTGGCGCGCCAGTTCGGCTTCGAGCCGACCGGCCCCGGCAGCGACGAAAACCAGACGCCGATAAAGCGGACGGCCGCAGAGATCTACGGGCGCAATGACGACGCCATGCGCCGGGCCGATATCTGCCTGGCCAACATCACGCCCTTTCGAGGCGTCAGCGCCGATCCAGGCACGGTCTACGAGATCGGCTTCATGATTGCGCTGGGAAAGGCGGTGTTCGCCTATACCAATCACCCCGACGATTATGGTCTGCGTGTTCGTTCGATCTGGTATGCGGGGCGTGAGATCGATGAGACGAGCGGGCGGCCGCGCGGACCGGACGGCATCGCGATCGAAAATCACGGCATGGCCGATAACCTGATGATCGACGGAGGGATCGAGGCGACCGGAGGCAAGGTGTTTCGTGCGGCCAAGCTCCCATCAGATCCTGCCCGCGACCTCGCGGTCTATTTTGAAGCGCTTCGGACGATCGCCGGCCTGCGCGGATAGGATTTGCGCTTCTTTACTCCGCTCTCATCGCGTCGATAACTGCGCGGAAGCCCGCCGACATGTGGCGGCGGCTCGGATAGTAGAGATAGAGTGGTTCCTCCAGCTGGCACCAGTCGTCCAGCACCTGGATCAGTTCGCCGCGGGCAATCGCCTTCTCCGCGCGCGGCTCCCAGATATAGGCAAGGCCGACGCCAC
This sequence comes from Rhizobium sp. R634, assembly GCF_002211305.1. Classification (GTDB taxonomy): domain Bacteria; phylum Pseudomonadota; class Alphaproteobacteria; order Rhizobiales; family Rhizobiaceae; genus Rhizobium. The sequence goes on from NZ_LOKW01000012.1 coordinate 9,172, forward strand.
CAAGCGCTGCCTGCAGCATTAGCTCGTGATCGTCGAGCGATAGCGGCCCGGTCGGCTGAAAGCTCACCGTCTGGCCATCCTTCTCGAATTCCCAGGCATAACGGGCGCCTGATGGAAACATGTTCTGGATGCAGAGATGCCGCTTGAGGTCGTGCGGCGTTTCCGGCTTCGGGCGGGTTTCGAAATAGGCTGGCGAGCCGACGACCACCAGGCGAATGCGCGGCTTAATGCGCAGCGCGATCATGCCCTCCGTGATGCGTTCGCCGAAACGGATGCCGGCATCGAAGCCTTCCTCGACGATATCGACCAGCCTGTCGGTCGCGTTGATTTCCAGCTGCAGAGGGGTTCCTTTTGAGCAGCGGACCGATGACATGGCCGATGACGAAAGGGCCGATCGAAGTCGGCACGTTGATCCTCACCTTGCCGAAGGGCGTGTCGCGATAGCGGTTCAGCGCATCGAGCGCAGCCGCCATCTCGCCGAAGGCCGGATCGAGATGGGAGATCAGGAGTTCGCCGGCCTCCGTCAGCGAAACGCTGCGCGTCGTGCGGTTGAGCAGGCGGATGCCGATCCGGTCTTCCAGATTGAGAACGGCATGGCTGACGGCAGAGGCGGTGACGCCCCGCTCCTCACCTGCCTTTCGAAAACTCTTATGCCGCGCGACAGCCGCGAAGGCTGCGAGTTCGGACAGGTCTGTGGCGTCATTGCTGAATTTCACTCATTATAGTTTCGAGAATAACGAATCTTATACATCAGCGGATTTTCGGTCAAATTCACCCCGTCAGCACAGAGATGCGACGCCAAACAAACAGCTCGGAAGGAATTCGTCATGAAAGTCTGGTTCATCACCGGTGCATCCCGCGGCTTCGGCGCACTGGTAACCAAGGAAGCCCTTGCATCAGGCGATGCCGTCATCGCCACCGCCCGCAACCCGAAGACCATTACCGAGCAATTCGGCGATCATCCGAACCTGGTCGCCGTCGCCCTCGACGTCACCAACGAGGCTCAAGCGAAGGAGGCTGCGGCCGCCGGCATCGCCCGCTTCGGCCGAATCGACATCCTCGCCAACAATGCCGGCTACGGCCTGCTCGGCGCAGTCGAGGAAGCTTCGGCCGAGGAGATCGAAAAACTTTATGCCACGAACGTCTTCGGTCTCCTGAAGGTGACACGCGCCGTGCTGCCCTATATGCGCCGCCAGCGCTCCGGCCACATCCTCAATTTTTCCTCGGTCGGCGGCTACTTCGGCTATCCCGGCTGGGGCGTCTACGGCTCGACGAAATTCGCCGTCGAAGGCCTGTCGGAATCGATGGCTGCCGAACTCGAGCCTTTCGGCATCACGGTGACGATCGTCGAGCCCGGTTTCTTCCGCACGGATTTCCTCGCCGACACCTCGCTGGCGATCAGCCCGGCCTCCATTGCCGATTACGAAGGCACGCCGGCCGGCAACATGCGCAACTTTGCCGCCGACGCCAACCACGCGCAGCCCGGCGACCCGGCCAGGCTCGCCGCCGGCATCATGGCGATGGTCGCCTCGGCCAACCCGCCGCTGCGCATGCCGTTCGGCAGCGATACGGTGGCGATGATCGAGGCGCAGCATGCGAGCGTCGAAAAGGAACTTGCCGTTTGGCGCCAGCTCGCGCTCTCGACGGATTTTCCCGGCGACGCAACAAGCGCAGCCTGAAGAGAGCATGAGTGCCGCCGCAACACTCCCGGTCTCGGAGGTGTGGCGGCGGTGCTGTCATGACGGCGGGACAGACGGCCGGCCGTCTCGCTTATTTTCCGACCTGCTCGGCCCAGTTCGGCGCCTTGCCGCCGCCATCGAGAAAGGTCATCGCCACGGTTGCCATCAGGGGCGAGGCGAAGGACTCGTAATGGGTGAGATCGGGCAGGATCGCCAGACGGTTCTTCGACATGTTTTCCCGCATCCAGCCGGCATCGCGGAGGCCGCCGCCGAGCTTGTGATAGAAGTCGATCATATGCTCGGGGCGGATCATGTCGGCATCGCCGTACATCAGCATCACAGGCATGGTGAGCTTCGCGACAGCATCGCTGTAATCGATGGGTTTGCGCATCAGCGCCCCCATAGCGTCGAGCAGCTTCGGAAATTCGGACACGTCGGGCGCCACCGCCTTGTAGGAGAGGAACATCGGCGTGTCCTTCATCATCTCGGCCATGCCGGCGCCAACGGCCGCCTGCTGCGGCAGCATCTCCGGGAAGAAACCGTCCTGCGCATAGGGCGCCGAGAGGATCACCAGCCGGCGCACCTGGTCCGGTGCGCTCGCCGCCATGTGAAGGGCCACACCGCCGCCGAAGGAATAGCCGAAGACGTCAAGCTTGTCATAGCCGAGCTGCTTCACCAGGACCGCGAGATCGGCACCGATATCAGGAAGCTCGATCGGCCGATTGCCGAGCGGCGTGCGGCCATGGCCCTGCAGATCGACGGCGATCACCTGACGGTGATCCGTGAAGATCGGCATGACGGGCGCGAACATCTCGATCTGTCCGAGGCCGCCGTGAAGCAGCAGCAGCGGCTCGCCCTCGCCGCGGATCTCGTAATAATAATCGATGCCGTTGACCGGCACCCTTCCTTTCCTGACGATCGGCGCAATGGCCTTGTCTTCCTCGACAACTGGCGCAGCGCCGCCTGCGGCCGAGATATCCGGCGCGGCCAAGAAGGCAGCGGCCGTTGCGATCATCGAAATCAGCGTCATCTTCGACATGTCCTTGCTCCATCTGTGCGTCGATACCGCAAGGACGGCGGCGGTCGTCGTTTTCCGACACTCTGCATCGAAATTTCTGGCACCCGCCTTTATGACATTCCTATATTTTCGCCCCTCGCCCCGAATGGATTTCCTACGGCAGCCGGCGGTAGACTCTCGCTGTCATTGCAAAGGTCAAATGCCATGCGCAACATCGTGTCTTCCGCCTTCCACCCTCTGCGCCCGCACAAGGTCACGCGCGGCAGCCGGCAGATGCGCGAGAAGCGCACCGCCCGGGCGCTGATCGTCTTCAGCATCCTGCTTGCCTGCGTCGAACTTTACATCGTTTACGCCGCGCTTTGAGCCATTCCACGCCTGGTTTCGGCACGGCGGAAAACGCGGACTGGCGGAATGGCCGATCTCCAACTTTTCGTTAACCGGCATGCTGGTAAAATCTCGTTGTAGAGATTTCAGATACCGCGAGACCGATGCCGAAACCGAATTTCCGCTTCACCCATTACGATCTCAAGGAACAACGCGCCGGGACGATCGTCGAGGTGTCGCTGAATGCGGTGAACAATGTTCGACTGATGACGGCGCCGAATTTCCAGCGCTTCACCGAGGTTCTCGATTTCAAATATATCGGCGGCGTGGCGCGCAAATCCCCGGTTAAGCTTGCCGTCCCGGAAAGCGGCCACTGGCATGTCGTCGTCGATATGGAAGGCCATCACGGTCTCGCGGAATCCGCCGTCAAGGTGATCGCCGCGCCCGTCAATCAGAAAATGCCGCGCCCTTCCTGAGATTCGCAGCACCGCGCGTTTCCAGACGAGCCCGCAGAACGCGCTTCATCGAAAACCCGCGATCACGACGCATCCAATTATCCTGATCGTTGATCGCGATCAATGAATGAGACCGCTGCGTCGATCACAATTCTTCGGGCCGTCAGCCGGCACGCCCTTTCATGCTGCGAAAGTAATTGGGAGCCGAAGGCTGCCGAATAATCAGAGCATCACAGCGTCTTTGCGCGTCAGACCCGCGGCGCTGCGGATCTTCATCACGTGGGGAGTAGTCCATGACTTCGAACCCGACTGGCCGTATCACCACCATCATCGATCCCGGCGATGCGCTCGGCGAAGTCCTTTTCGGCTTGATTATGGCCCTGACTCTGACGGTTGGTTCGCGGCTTGTTTTTGAAGAAGAAGGATTAGATGTCCGGGAGCTGGTCGTCGCCACAATCGGATGCAATGTGGCCTGGGGGATCATTGACGCCGTCTTGTTCATCCTGGGTACGACGTTTTACAAGAGCAGGCGGCTGCGGCTTTTTCGGCAAATCAAAGCCGCCAGAAGCGAATCTGCGGCGCTCACCGTGCTTGCGCGTGAATTCCCGATTGAAAAAGCACCCTTCGCCGCCGAGGCGGCCGATACGGACGCGCTCTATCGATCGCTGCTGACGCTCGCAGGCCGGGCAGACCCTGTGAAGGTGTCCCTCGCAAAAGGCGATCTGCTTACCGGAATCGCCGTCTTCCTCCTGGTTTCGGCGACCTCCATCCCGGCAGTTGTCCCTTTTCTTCTGATCGACAATGCCGACCTTGCCCTGAGAACCAGCAACCTGTTTCTCATCATGCTGCTGTTTGTGACCGGTTATGCGTGGGCGAGCTTTTCGGGAGGCAGACCCTTTTACGCCGGCATGACGATGACGTGTCTCGGATTGCTTCTGGTTGCGATAGCGATCGCTCTTGGCGGCTGAGCCGGTCACCCGCCGAGCAGACTTGGCCATGTCAGCGCGGATTGCGCTCCTTGCGAAGCTTCGCCCACCATTCCAGCCGCTTGCGGATGTCGCGCTCGAAGCCGCGCTCCGGCGGATCGTAGAAGGTCTGGCGGCCCATCTTCTCCGGAAAATAATCCTGGCCGGAAAAGGCGTCCGGCTCGTCATGGTCGTAGCGATAACCTTCGCCGTAGCCCTCGCCCTTCATCAGTTTCGTCGGTGCATTCAGGATATGCTTCGGGGGCAGCAGCGAGCCGTTCTGCTTCGCGGCCTGGCTTGCGGCCTTGAAGGCTGTGTAGACGGCATTCGATTTCGGCGCGGTGGCGAGATAGACGCAGGCCTGGGCCAGCGCGAGTTCGCCTTCCGGCGAGCCGAGATACTCATAAGCATCCTTGGCGGCATTGCAGATGACAAGCGCCTGCGGATCGGCAAGGCCGATATCTTCCACCGCCATGCGCACCAGCCGCCGGCCGAGATAGAGCGGATCCTCGCCGGCATCGAACATACGGGCGAGATAGTAGAGGGCCGCGTCGGGGTCCGAGCCGCGCACGGATTTATGCAGCGCCGAGATCAGATTGTAGTGACCGTCCTGCGCTTTGTCATAGACCGGAGCGCGGCGCTGGACGATGCGCGTCAGGCCTTCGGTGTCGAAGCTCTCGCCTTCGCGGGCCGCGCGCCAGACTTCCTCGGCGAGCGTCAGCACGGCGCGGCCGTCGCCGTCGGCCATGCGGATCAGGCTGGCGCGTGCCTCTTCCGTCAACGGCAGCGGCTTCTGCTCGATCGTCTCGGCACGCTTCAGCAACTCCTCGAGGCTCTCCTCGTCATGCGACTTGAAGGTGAGAACGCGGGCGCGCGACAGCAGAGCGGCGTTGAGCTCGAAAGACGGATTTTCGGTGGTGGCGCCGACAAGGATAACGGTGCCATCCTCCATGACGGGCAGGAAACTGTCCTGCTGGGCCCGGTTGAAACGATGGATCTCGTCGACGAAGAGCAGCGTCTGACGGCCGTCCATGCGGCGCAGGCGGGCGGTTTCGAACACCTTCTTCAGGTCGGCGACACCTGAAAAGATCGCCGATATCTGCTCGAATGCCAGCCCCGCCTCGCCCGACAGCAGCCGCGCCACCGTCGTCTTGCCGGTGCCGGGCGGGCCCCAGAAGATCATCGAACCGAGCGAGCCGCTTTCGATCATTCTCTTCAGGACGCCGTCTTCACCGGTCAGATGTTCCTGACCGGTAACATCGGCGAGCGTCTTCGGCCGCAGCCGGTCGGCAAGCGGCCGCCTGGCGGCAACCTCCTCCGGAATGCGCGGCGCGAAGAGATCATTGCTCATCGGAAGAACTGCCGGATGCGCTGACCGTCGCGCTCGATCTCCACCCGCCACAGCCCGGGGTCGCTGTTGGCGATCTCGGCCAGCTCGCTGGTCGACTTCACCTCGGTGCCGTTGATCGAGACGATGATATCCTTGGGCTCGAAACCGAGACGGGCGGCCGGCGAATCCTCCTTGATATCCGAGACGACGACGCCGGCCGATTCCGACGGCATGCGCAGTTCGTCGGCAACGCGCGGCGAGAGGTTTTCGACGACCGCGCCGGTAAAGGGGGTATGTCCGCCGATGGTGCGCTGGTCGCGCGGCGAGGTTTCCGGCGCACGGGCGAGCGCCAGCGACAACTGTTCCTCGCGGCCATTCTCGATGACGGTGAGGTTGACCGACTTGCCGAGGCCGGCCGTCGTCAGGCGGTACAGCAACGCGTCGGGATGCTCGACCGGGATGCCGTTGACCGATGTGACGATCTGGCCGGCTTTCAGCCCGGCCTTCGCCGCCGGCCCGCCATCGGTGACCTTGACGACAAGCGCGCCACGGACCCTGTCGAGCCCGAGAGCCTCGGCGACCTCGGACGTCACAGCATCGAAGCTTGCGCCGACATAGGGCCGCTCGAAGGATTTGACGCCGGCATCGGCGGAAGCAAGGAAAACCTTGACGAGATTGGCGGGAATGGCAAAGCCGATACCGTTCGAGCCGCCGCCGCGCGAGAAGATCGCCGTGTTGATGCCGATCAGCTCGCCCTTCATGTTCATCAGCGCGCCGCCGGAATTGCCGGGATTGATCGAGGCGTCGGTTTGGATAAAGAAGCCGAACTCGTTCCTAACCACCTGATTGCGGGCAAGAGCCGAGACGATGCCGCTCGTCACCGTCTGACCGACGCCGAAGGGGTTGCCGATCGCCAGCACGAGGTCCCCGACTTCCACCGTATCGGAGTTGCCGATCGGCAGGGTCGGGAAGTTCTCCTTGGTATCGATCTTCAGCACGGCGAGATCGACGCGGTCATCGCGCAGCACCACCTTGCAGGGGAACTCGCGGCCATCCGACAGCGCCACCTTGATATCGTCGGCGCCTTCGACGACGTGATTGTTGGTCACGACGGTGCCGTTCGCCTCGACGATGACGCCGGAGCCGAGCGAGGATTGCTTCTCGGACCGGTTCGGCATCTGTTGGCCGAAAAACTGCTCGAAGAAGGGATCACCCGCGAAGGGCGATTGGCGCTTGATGATCTTTTCCGCATAGACATTGACCACGGCGCCCGAGGTCTGCTTGACCAGCGGCGCGAAGGAGAGCTGCATTTGCATCTGGCTCTCCGGCACGGTTTTCGTGGTCTGCGCGTGAGCGGCAGCCGGCAGAAGCAGCGTCAGAGCGAGCAGCGAGACGGAGGCGTGCTTGAACAGGCCTTGCATGGGTATCCCTTTTTGAATTCTCTTGAGCAACGTTGTAGAGCATGATGCCGAAAAGTGTGAGCGGTTTTCGGACGACATCATGCTCTAACTATTTAATTGCGAACAGGATTCAGATTTTAGGCCAACCGGCCTAAAATCATCCTGTTCTGCGGCCCGACGCTAGAAAGGAAAGAGGGCGGAAGCATGGAAGAATGAGGCAATCGGAGCCCAAGAGATTTTGCTTGAAGCCTTTGCCAATTCGATTCAGGAAGAGCGGCCATGCAACTGATATCAAAAGCCAAAATCTGGTCGAAGTCACTGAAGCGTGACATCGTGGCGCTGTGGCTGGCCGCGCGTGACGCCCGCGTGCCGTGGTATGCCAAAGCGGTGGCTGGCGCGGTTGCGGCCTATGCGCTTTCACCCGTCGATCTCATCCCCGATTTCATTCCTGTGCTCGGCTATCTCGACGATCTCGTCATCGTTCCGCTCGGCATTTTGCTGGCGATCCGGCTCGTTCCGGCCCCAGTCATGAGCGAGCTTCGCGCGGAAGCCGCAAGGCGCATCGAGCGCCCCTCCGGCCGGGCCGGATTGATCTTCATCCTTGCCGTCTGGCTCGCCTGCATCATCTTCTTGGCTCTGGCATTACGCAAGCTGGCCTGACGGGCGGCAACAGGAACAGAGGAATGATGACGAAAAAAGCGATGACGATGGCCCTTGGCCTTACGATCCTTATCCTTGGATCGGAGGCGGCCAAGGCGGCAAGCTTCGATTGCGATGCGAAAGAATTGAAGCCGGACGAAAAAGCAATCTGCGACAACCGGGCACTCAACGATGCGGATGTCCGGATGGTCACCACCTTCGAGCTGCTCTCCGGGTTGATGGCCATGGGCTCGCGCGGAACATTGCAAGACGAACAGACGGCCTGGCTGAAGAAGCGGCAGGAATGCGGGGCAGATTCGGCCTGTATCAAGGCTGCCTATGACGAGCGGATGAAGCAGCTCGGCGAGACCTATAAAAACATCAACCGGCCGCTTTGAAAGCGGCCGGTCGCCAAAGCAACTGACTTTTAATCAGCAGGTCAAGACGCCTCAGCGGGCGTTCAGATCGCGCACGGCGCCGCGGTCAGCGCTCGTTGCGAAGGCGGCATAGGCCTTCAGCGCGGTGGTGACGTTGCGCTTGCGCACTTCAGTCGGCTGCCAGCCCTTGCCGTCCTGCTCGGTACGGCGGGCGGCGAGCTCAGCTTCTCCAACGCGCAGGCTGATCGTGCGGTTCGGGATGTCGATGTCGATCATGTCGCCTTCGCGCACGAGGCCGATCGTGCCGCCATTCGCCGCTTCCGGCGAGACATGGCCGATCGAGAGGCCGGAGGTGCCGCCGGAGAAGCGGCCGTCGGTGATCAGTGCGCACGCCTTGCCGAGGCCCTTCGACTTCAGATAGCTCGTCGGATAGAGCATTTCCTGCATGCCGGGGCCGCCCTTCGGGCCCTCGTAGCGGATGACGACGACGTCGCCGGCCTTGATCTCGTTGGCGAGGATCGCCTTGACGGAGGCGTCCTGGCTTTCAAAGACACGGGCGGGGCCTGAGAATTTCAAGATCGATTCATCGACGCCGGCGGTTTTGACGATGCAGCCGTCGATCGCAAGGTTGCCCTTGAGCACGGCAAGGCCGCCATCCTTGGAGAAGGGATGTTCGACCGAGCGGATGACGCCGTTCTGCCGGTCCGTATCGAGCTCGTCCCAGCGGGCCTCCTGGCTGAAGGCGACCTGGGTGGGGATGCCGCCGGGTGCGGCGCGATAGAAATTGCGGACGGTGTCGCTACTGGTGCGGGTGATGTCCCAGCGGTCGATCGCATCGCCCAGCGTCTCGGCATGCACGGTCGGGCAATCGCGGTTCAGCAGGCCGCCCTTTTCGAGTTCGCCGAGGATCGACATGATGCCGCCGGCGCGGTGGACGTCTTCCATATGCACGTCGCTCTTGGCGGGTGCTACCTTCGACAGGCACGGCACGCGGCGCGACAGCGCGTCGATATCGGTCATGGTGAAATCGACCTCGCCCTCATGGGCGGCGGCAAGGATGTGCAGAACCGTATTGGTCGAACCGCCCATGGCGATATCGAGCGCCATGGCGTTCTCGAAGGCCTGCTTGGAGGCGATGGTGCGCGGCAGCGCCTTGACGTCGTCCTGCTCGTAATAGCGGCGGGCGAGATCGACGATCAGGTGGCCGGCCTCGACGAAGAGGCGCTTGCGGTCTGCGTGGGTTGCGAGCGTCGAGCCGTTGCCGGGCAGCGACAGGCCGAGCGCCTCCGTCAGGCAGTTCATTGAGTTTGCGGTGAACATGCCGGAGCACGAACCGCAGGTCGGACAGGCGGAACGCTCGATGACCTTGACGTCTTCATCGGAGATCTTGTCGTCGGCGGCCGCAACCATGGCATCGACGAGATCGAGCGCATGAGTCTTGCCGTGCAGGACAACCTTGCCGGCTTCCATCGGGCCGCCCGAGACGAAGACGGTCGGGATATTGAGGCGCAGCGACGCCATCAGCATGCCGGGGGTGATCTTGTCGCAATTGGAGATGCAGACCATGGCGTCGGCGCAATGGGCATTGACCATATATTCGACGCTGTCGGCGATGAGCTCGCGCGAGGGCAGGGAATAAAGCATGCCGTCATGGCCCATGGCGATGCCGTCGTCGACGGCGATCGTGTTGAACTCCTTGGCGACACCGCCGGCCGCCTCGATCTCGCGGGCGACGAGCTGGCCGAGGTCCTTCAGGTGCACGTGGCCGGGCACGAACTGGGTAAAGGAATTCACCACCGCGATGATCGGCTTGCCGAAATCCGAATCCTTCATGCCCGTGGCGCGCCAAAGGCCGCGCGCGCCCGCCATGTTGCGGCCGTGGGTCGTGGTTCTGGAACGGTAAGCTGGCATCGGTATCTTCCTCGACGTATCGGAAATATCAGGCGAAGCGGGCGGCTGTGGAGCTTGCGGGCCAGGCAATCGCTGCTGTTTGGAATTGTCCTAATCCAATCGACGGAGGCTGTCACTACCGGGAAGGCCAAATCCGGTACGCCGCCGGATGAAGCAATACGACGCGCATCGATCATATACGGTTCGGCGGGACGTTTTGTTACAGCCTATTCCATCACAGGCGAACACAAAAAATTGGCTTCCCGTCGATCATATTCAAGGCATAGAGATTGATCCGAACATGCGGGCGGTTCGTTTAAGGACTATATTCGGAAAGCCGCCCAGGAGGTTTTGACATGCCGACCTATCGCCCACCAAAAATCGCTTCATCGGAAATCACGCCGCGCCAGGTCTATGTGCGCCGCCGCGAATTCCTGGGCGCTGCAGCGCTTGGCGCCATGGCGCTTTACGGCGCGGGAAAAGCGAGCGCGGCCGCGCTTTCCGCCGTGCAGAGCAAATACAAGGTCGACGAGAAGACGACGCCGCTCAAGGATGTGACGACCTACAACAACTTCTATGAGTTCGGCCTCGACAAAGGCGACCCCGCCGCTCTCTCCGGCGATTTCAAGCCGTTGCCCTGGACGGTCAAGGTCGACGGCATGGTCAACAAGCCGGGCACCTTCGACATCAAGGCGCTGATGAAGGAATTCCCGATCGAGGAGCGCACCTATCGGATGCGCTGCGTCGAGGCCTGGTCGATGGTCATCCCCTGGGACGGCTTTCCGCTGGCATCGCTGCTCGACAAGGTGGAGCCACTCGGCAGCGCCAAATACGTCGCCTTCGAAACGGTGGTGCGGCCGGAGGAAATGCCGGGGCAGAAGGGTCTCTTCCAGTCGCTCGACTGGCCCTATGTCGAAGGCCTGCGCCTCGACGAGGCGCGCCATCCGCTGACGCTGCTTGCCGTCGGGCTCTATGGCGAAATGCTGCCGAACCAGAACGGCGCGCCGATCCGCCTCGTCGTGCCCTGGAAATACGGCTTCAAGGGTATCAAGTCGATCGTCAGGATCACCCTCACCGACCAGCAGCCGAAGAACACCTGGCAGGTGACCAATCCGCAGGAATACGGCTTCTACGCCAACGTCAATCCAGCCGTCGACCATCCACGCTGGAGCCAGGCCACCGAACGGCGCATCGGCGAAAGCGGCTTCTTCGGAGCCAGCCGCCATCCCACCCTGCCCTTCAACGGCTATGCCGACGAGGTGGCGAGCCTTTATGCCGGCATGGATCTGAAGGCGAATTTCTGATGGCGGAACTGTCGCTCGCCATCCCGAAGCGCTGGCAAGCCGCCTCCGTCTGGCTGCTTTATGCCGTAGGCCTCGTGCCCGCCGCCTGGACCTTCTATCTCGGCGCGACCGATCAGCTCGGCGCCGATCCGGTCAAGACCTTCGAGCTCTTCCTCGGAATCTGGACGATCCGCTTCCTGATTTTGACGCTTGCCGTGTCCCCCGCCCGCGAGCTTTTCGGCTGGAATTATCTGCGCTATCGGCGCGCGCTCGGCCTGTTGACCTTCTACTATGCGCTGATGCACTTCACCGTCTACATGGTGCTCGACCAGGCGATGGATATCCAAGCGGTCATCAACGATGTGCTGAAGCGTCCCTTCATCATGTTCGGCATGGCCGGACTTGCGCTGCTTGCCCCGCTTGCGGCAACCTCCAACAATTTCTCGGTCCGCCGCCTCGGCAAGAACTGGACCTGGCTGCACCGCCTGGTCTACATCATCGCCGTCTGCGCGGCGCTGCACTTCGCGCTTTCGACCAAGATCCTCGATTTCGAGCAATATATCTATATCGGGCTGATCATCGCTCTCATCCTCTACCGCTCCTGGCGGCCGATCGCGCGCAGCCGGAAGAAAGGTCAAGGACGGCCGCGCGGCCGGCCGGTGGGATCATCAGCTTCGTGACGATCCGTTCAACGCCGCTCAGGCGATGATTGCCTGAGCGCGGGATCAAACGCACAGGCCACAACTATCCCGATGGCATATGCCAATATATTCCAAAGCGAGAAGACCCGCCCAAGCAGCAAGGCTCCGGGGGTCGTCAGCCGAAATGCATCGAGCCACGGTGTGTGATAGAGCCGGAAGAATTCAACGCAGATGGCAACGGCCAGCGCCAACGCCGCAATTGCTGCGGGCGGCACTCTCGCAATGAGAGCTGTCACGGCGAGCGCCAGCAGGACATAAACCATGGATCCCCAAAGCAGCGACCCACCATATTTGACGAGGAAGAAGGGCAGATCGGCTGCATAGCCGAAGCGCCTGAGCGCCAAACCGGAAAGGATGATGACGAACAGGGCCGCCAAGCGTTGGACTTGCATGCGCCCGAGCCGATTTGGAAGGACAGCTTTCACGTGCCGACTGCCGGCTGGTTGATCATTGCCTCGATATTGTAACCATCCGGATCGAGCACGAAGCAGGCGTAATAATCCGGCGTGTATTCCGGGCGTGGGCCGGGAGCGCCGTTATCCTCGCCGCCGGCTTCGAGCGCGGCGTGATGGAAGGCATCGACCTCGGCCTGGCTGCGAGCCCTGAAAGCGATGTGAATGTGGGTCAAGGGCGGCGGACCATCCGTCTGCTGGATCTCGAACAGGCAGCCATTGCCGATATCGAAGGCCCAGAAGATATTCTCCTTCCCGAAGGTCAGCCGATAACCCAACGGCAGGAACGCTTTCTCGTAGAAGAGCTTGCTCTTCGACAAATCGCTCACCGCGATGGTTATGTGATCGATCATGGCGCTGCTCACTCATCAAGAATGCGGGCAGAAACGAAAAAGCCGGGCGCAAGGCCCGGCTTTCTTGTCTTCCGAAATCGGAAAATCTTAGGCAGCGACGGCCTGCTCTTCGGCGGCGACGCGAGCCTTGTCGGCTGCGCCCTTGGCGTAGGTGTCGCGGTCAACGAATTCGATGACGGCCAAAGCGGCATTGTCGCCCTGACGGAAACCGGCCTTCATGATGCGCAGGTAGCCGCCGTTGCGGGTGGCGTAGCGCGTGGCGATCGTGTCGAACAGCTTCGAAACGACGGCGGCGTCGCGGATCTGAGAGATCGCCTGACGGCGAGCGTGCAGATCGCCGCGCTTGCCGAGCGTGACGAGCTTTTCGACGATCGGGCGGATTTCCTTGGCCTTCGGCAGGGTCGTAACGATCTGCTCGTGGGTGATCAGCGAAGCAGCCATGTTGGCGAACATCGCCTTACGGTGGCTTGCGGTTCTGTTCAGCTTGCGGCCGGCTTTTGCGTGGCGCATTGCTATTCTCCTTTAATGCAGTGCCCTTACTTCGTTACCGGGCCTGCCGTTTCCTGGCACATGCAGGCGATTTGCCTGCTGTTTGACGGGGAAAAGGCAGCCGATAGAGCCTGCCTTTTGTTTTCTCAGTACTGGTCTTCGTAACGCTTGGCGAGATCTTCGATGTTCTCGGGCGGCCATGCCGGCACTTCCATGCCGAGGTGCAGGCCCATGGAAGCGAGAACTTCCTTGATTTCGTTCAGCGACTTGCGACCAAAGTTCGGGGTGCGGAGCATTTCTGCTTCGGTCTTCTGAATGAGGTCGCCGATGTAGACGATGTTGTCGTTCTTCAGGCAGTTTGCCGAACGGACCGACAGTTCGAGTTCGTCCACCTTCTTGAGGAGAGCCGGGTTGAAAGCGAGTTCGGTGACTGCTTCCTCTTCGGTTTCCTTCTGCGGCTCGTCGAAGTTGACGAAAACGCCAAGCTGATCCTGCAGGATGCGCGCCGCGAAAGCGACGGCGTCTTCGCCGGTGATCGAGCCATCGGTTTCGATGGTCATGTTCAGCTTGTCGTAGTCGAGAACCTGTCCTTCGCGGGTATTTTCAACCTTGTAGGACACCTTCTTGACCGGCGAATAGAGGCTGTCGACCGGGATGAGGCCGATCGGAGCGTCTTCCGCACGATTGCGCTCGGCCGGAACGTAGCCCTTGCCGTTGTTGACGGTGAACTCCATGCGGATCTCGGCACCCTCGTCGAGCGTGCAGATGACATGCTCGGGGTTGAGGATTTCGATATCGCCGACCGTCTGGATGTCGCCAGCCGTGACAACGCCCGGGCCCTGCTTGCGCACGACCATGCGCTTTGCGTCGTCGCCATCCATCTTGATGGCGATTTCCTTGATGTTGAGCACGATGTCCGTCACGTCCTCGCGAACGCCCGGGATCGAGGAGAATTCATGCAGCACGCCGTCGATCTGCACCGCCGTGACGGCAGCACCGCGCAGCGAGGAGAGCAGAACGCGGCGCAGCGCGTTGCCGAGGGTGAGGCCGAAGCCGCGCTCCAGCGGTTCAGCAACGAGCGTCGCCCTGGTGCGCGAGCTCGAGGAGAACTCCACCTTGTTCGGCTTGATCAGTTCCTGCCAGTTCTTCTGAATCATGAGTTTGCCTTCCGTTCGTTGCCACCATCCAATCGTGGCAACCGAGCTTGAAAACCACCGGGAGCGCCAAGGCGCTCACCGGTGACGAGAGCGATGATCAGACGCGGCGCTTCTTGCGCGGACGGCAGCCATTGTGCGGGATCGGGGTCACGTCGCGGATGGACGTGATCATGAACCCTGCAGCCTGGAGCGCGCGCAGAGCCGATTCACGGCCGGAACCCGGGCCGCAGACTTCGACTTCCAGCGACTTCATGCCGTGCTCCTGGGCCTTCTTGGCGCAGTCTTCGGCAGCGATCTGGGCAGCAAACGGGGTCGACTTGCGCGAGCCCTTGAAGCCCTTGGCGCCGGCCGACGACCAGGCGATCGCATTGCCCTGCGCATCGGTGATGGTGATCATCGTGTTGTTGAAGGTCGAGTTGACGTGAGCGACACCCGACGAGATATTCTTACGCTCGCGACGGCGAACGCGGACGGCTTCCTTAGCCATGGTATTCCTTTCGTTGATCTCTTCACCGCCGTAATGCCAGCGGCTACACCGGAACGGCGCCTATACGGCCCCGCTCCAAACTCAAAAGAGGCCGGCGCAGACCGCCAGCCTCCCCACTCCGGTTTCCCGGAAATTACTTCTTCTTGCCAGCGATTGCCTTTGCCGGACCCTTGCGGGTGCGGGCATTGGTGTGCGTGCGCTGACCACGGACCGGAAGGCCGCGGCGGTGACGCAGGCCACGGTAGCAGCCGAGATCCATCAGGCGCTTGATGTTCATCGCGGTTTCGCGACGAAGATCACCCTCGACCTGATAGTCGCGGTCGATGGCTTCGCGGATCTGAAGGACTTCAGCGTCCGTCAGCTGATGCACACGGCGTTCAGCCGGGATACCGACCTTCTCGACGATTTCCTGTGCGAATTTCGGACCGATCCCGTGAATGTAGGTCAGCGCGATGACGACGCGCTTTGCAGTCGGGATGTTGACGCCAGCGATACGTGCCACGCCTGTTCTCCTTGCATTCCAGTTGCCATCCGGCAAGTGGGCTTCGTTATGCGGTCCTAGAACCGCCCGTTCAAATTTAGGTCCGCAACATGTCAAAACGACCGAACCCGGACTTCCCTGGGAAATCCGCGCCGATCGCATGGAATGTCGCGAGTTGGCGCGGTGTTTAGCGGAATCACTGCTGAAAAGCAACCGTTCCGCCAAGTTTTATTTTCAAAGCCTTAAAGCTCGGAAAGAATGGCTTCGACCTCGGCGGTGACCTGATCGATCTCCGCCATCCCGTCGACGGACCTGAGTTTGCCCTTGGCATAGTAATAGCCGATCAGCGGCGAGGTTTCCTTGTAGTAGACCTCGAGACGCTTGATCATCGTCTCCGCGTTGTCGTCAGGACGACGCTTGAAGTGAGTCGAACCGCACTTGTCGCATACGCCTTCCTCGACCGGGACCTTGTCCGTGTCATGATAGACAGTGCCGCACTGAGCGCAGGTGTAACGGCCGTCCACGCGGCGGACGAGTTCCTGGTCGTCGACGCGAAGCTCGATAACCACCGAAAGGCCGAGTCCCTTGGCTCTGAGCATCGCCTCGGTGGCATCCGCCTGGACCAGCGTCCTCGGAAAGCCATCGAGAATGAAACCGTTGGCGCAATCGGGCTGATCGATTCGCTCCGAGACGATGGCGATGACGATCTCATCCGAGACCAGCTTGCCGGCGTCCATCACCGCCTTGGCGCGCTTGCCGACTTCCGTGCCGGCATTCACCGCCGCACGCAGCATATCACCCGTGGAAAGCTGCGGAATGCCGTGCTTTTCCACGATCCGCTGGGCCTGGGTTCCCTTGCCCGCGCCCGGCGGCCCCAAAAGGATAAGTCTCATCGCCCCCTCTTTCCTCCACGCAACTTCGATTTCTTGATCAGGCCTTCGTATTGCTGCGCGATCAGGTGACCCTGGATCTGTGCAACCGTATCAAGAGTTACGCTAACCACGATCAAAAGCGAAGTCCCACCAAGGGATAATGGAATGCCGGTTTGCGACACCAGAATCTCCGGGAGGATGCAGACGAAGACCAGATAGATCGCGCCGATGACCGTGATGCGGGTCAGCACGTAGTCGATATACTCGGCGGTGCGCTCACCCGGACGGATACCGGGAATGAAGCCGCCATGCTTCTTCAAATTGTCGGCCGTGTCCTTCGGATTGAAGACGATGGCCGTATAGAAGAAGGCGAAGAAGGCGATCAGCGCCGCATATAGCACCATATAGAGCGGCTGGCCGTGGCCGAGCGCCGCAACGATCGATGTCGCCCAAGCGGGCATCGCCGTGGTATTGGCAAAGCCCGCGACCGTCGCCGGCAGAAGCAGCAGCGAGGATGCGAAGATCGCCGGAATGACGCCGGAGGTGTTCAGCTTCAGCGGCAGGTGCGAGGTATCGCCCTGGAACATGCGGTTGCCGACCTGACGCTTCGGATACTGGATCAGCAGCCGGCGCTGGGCGCGCTCGACGAAGACGATGATGCCGATGACGGCGATCGCGACGACGATGACCAGCAGGATGAGGCCGGTCGACAGCGCGCCGGTGCGGCCGAGTTCGAGGGTGCCGGCAAGAGCGCCCGGAAGGCCGGCCGCGATGCCGGCGAAGATGATTAGCGAAATGCCGTTGCCGATGCCGCGCGAGGTGACCTGTTCACCGAGCCACATCAGGAACATCGTACCGCCGAGCAGCGTCAGGACGGTGGATACGCGGAAGAACCAGCCCGGATCGACGACCAGCCCCTGCCCGCTCTCGAGACCGGCGGCGATGCCGTAAGCCTGCAGCGCGCCCAGAATCACGGTGCCGTAGCGGGTGTACTGGTTGATGATCTTGCGGCCCTGCTCGCCTTCCTTCTTCAGGTTTTCGAGCGCCGGCACGACCGAGGTCATGAGCTGAACGATGATCGAGGCCGAGATATAGGGCATGATGCCGAGCGCGAAAATCGCCATGCGCTCGACAGCGCCGCCCGAGAACATGTTGAAGAGGCCGAGGATGCCGCCTGCCTGGCCGCGGAAAGCCTGGGCATAGGCTTCGGGATTGAGACCCGGAAGCGGAATATGGGTGCCGAGCCTGTAAACGAGGAGAGCTGCCAGTGTGAACCACAAGCGCTTCTTCAAATCCTCGGCTTTGGCAAAGGTCGAAAAATTGAGGTTGGATGCCAATTGTTCCGCTGCAGAAGCCATGCGTTTCTCCGCGCTACCAATTCCGGCGTCTCTGGGGAAAGGCCGGCCCGGAATCAGTATGAAAATTATTCAAAACCGGGTTCAGTACGGATTGCAGCGCAACCCCATGCCTCACCCTTGTTTTAATCCTACCGGCATAACGCGGGCGCGTCAGCCAACATTTTGTGAGGCCCACATATGGGAGCAAAATCGCCCGGTGTGAAGCACCCCGGGCGACATATCATCAGATTATTACTCGGCTGCTGCAGGAGCCGAAAGCAGCGTCACCTTGCCGCCGGCCTTTTCGATCTTCTCGACGGCGGGCTTGGAAGCGCCTGCAACTTCGAGCGTGATCTTGGCCTTGAGCTCGCCATCGGCGAGAACGCGAACGCCGTCCTTGGCGCGGCGGATGACGCCGGCGGCCTTGAGGGCAGCTGCATCAACGGTTGCCTTCGCGTCCAGCTTGCCGGCATCGACGGCGGCCTGGATGCGGGCCAGCGATACGACGACGTAATCGGCTGCGAAGATGTTGTTGAAGCCGCGCTTCGGCAGGCGACGATAGATCGGCATCTGGCCGCCTTCGAAGCCGTTGATGGCGACGCCGGAACGGGACTTCTGACCCTTTACACCGCGACCGGCAGTCTTGCCGGAGCCAGAGCCGATACCGCGGCCGAGGCGCTTACGGGCGTGGGTAGAGCCCTCATTGTCCTTGATTTCATTGAGTTTCATGAGCGTTTCCTCCGTCTCACTTCTCGTCGACGACGCGAACGAGATGCTGGACAGCACGGATCATGCCACGAACTGAAGGAGTATCCTCCAGCGTGCGGCGACGGTGCATCTTGTTCAGTCCGAGACCGATCAGCGTGCGCTGCTGGACGTCCGGACGGCGAATCGGGCTGCCGATCTGTTCGATCGTGACAGTCTTCGCTTCAGCCTTCTTGGTAGCCTTGGCCATTGGTCAGCTCCTCTTATTCTTCAGAGGCGTTGCCGGAGGCGGCACGGCGAGCCTGGAGCGTTGCATACTTGATGCCGCGCTGAGCTGCGATGTCCTTCGGGTGAACCTGGTGCTTCAGAGCGTCGAAGGTGGCGCGAACCATGTTGTAGGGGTTCGACGAACCGGTCGACTTGGCGACGACGTCGTGCATGCCGAGCGTTTCGAAAACGGCGCGCATCGGACCGCCGGCGATGATGCCGGTACCGACCTTGGCCGAGCGCAGCAGAACCTTGCCGGCGCCGTGGCGGCCATGAACGTCGTGATGCAGCGTACGGCCGTCACGCAGCGGTACGAAAATCAGTTCGCGCTTGGCGGCTTCGGTCGCCTTGCGGATGGCTTCCGGCACTTCGCGTGCCTTGCCATGGCCGAAGCCGACGCGGCCCTTCTGGTCGCCGACGACGACGAGTGCTGCGAAACCAAAACGACGGCCGCCCTTGACGACCTTGGCGACGCGGTTGATCGCGACAAGCTTGTCGACGAATTCGCTATCGCGCTCTTCACGGCTCTGGCGGTCTTCCCGCTGCGGCCTTCTTTCCTGTGCCATTGTCCTCTTCCTTTTTCTTTTCCGGGTGCAATCGGCAAACAAATGAGGACCGCATCAGCCTCCCCTCTCGGAGAGTGCCTGCGGTCCGGCGAAAATCCGGCCGGCGCCAAAAGCTCCGGCCGGAAACTGATCAGAAGGTGAGACCGCCTTCGCGGGCTGCATCGGCAAGAGCCTTGATGCGGCCGTGATAGATGAAGGCGCCACGGTCGAACACGACCTCGGTGACGCCCGCCTTCGAAGCGCGCTCTGCAACGAGCTTGCCGACGAGGGCAGCCGCTGCGGTGTCAGCACCGGTCTTCAGAGAACCGCGCAGATCCTTATCGAGGGTCGATGCAGCGGCAAGCGTCTTGCCGGCGACATCGTCGATAACCTGAGCGTAGATGTTCTTCGAGGAGCGATGAACCGACAGGCGCGGACGGCCGTTGGCCACCGACTTGAGATGACGGCGCACGCGGTTGGCACGACGTGCAAGTGCTTCTTTCCTGCTAGCCATTTCGCGTGATCCTTACTTCTTCTTGCCTTCTTTGCGGACGATCCGCTCGTCAGCGTACTTGACGCCCTTGCCTTTGTAAGGCTCAGGACCGCGATATTCGCGGATTTCGGCGGCGACCTGACCGACCTGCTGCTTATTGATGCCGGAGACAACAATTTCAGTCGGCTTCGGAACGGCGATTGTGATGCCGACCGGCGGCTCATAGATCACGTCGTGGCTGAAGCCGAGGGCCAGCTGCAGGTTCTTGCCCTGCAGGGAGGCACGGTAACCGACGCCGTTGATTTCGAGCTTGCGCTCGAAGCCGTCCTTGACGCCCTTGAAGATGCCTTCGATCATCGTGCGGGACATGCCCCACTTCGAACGTGCATCCTTGGACTGGTTCACGGGCGTCACGACGACCGCGTTGTTTTCGAGCTTGAGGCTGATTTCGTCGTTAGCGACGAAGAACAGCTCGCCCTTCGGGCCCTTTGCAGTAACCTTCTGGCCATCGACCGTAGCCGTGATCCCAGCAGGCACCTGAACGGGCTTTTTACCGATACGAGACATGTTTCAATCCTGTCTGTTCGCTATGGAGATCCCTGCCCGATCTTAGAAGACCGAGCAAAGAACCTCGCCACCAACGTTCTGTTCGCGAGCCTGGTGATCGGCCATCACGCCCTTCGGGGTCGAAAGGATGGTGATGCCGAGACCGTTCGCGACCTGCGGAATGGACTTGACCGAGACATAAACCCGGCGGCCCGGCTTGGACACACGGCCGATCTCACGGATCACCGATGCGCCTTCATAATATTTCAGCTCGATGCTGAGTTCCGACTTGCCGTTGCCGAAATCGACAACGGAGTAGCCACGGATGTAGCCTTCGGACTGCAGGACATCAAGAACACGTGCACGGAGCTTGGACGCAGGCGTCGAGACCGACGACTTGCGGCGGGAAGCGCCGTTACGGATACGGGTGAGCATATCGCCCAACGGATCAGTCATTGTCATCTAACCTGCTCCTTACCAGCTCGACTTGACGATGCCCGGCACCTTGCCGAGATTGCCCAGTTCACGCAGCGCAATACGCGACATGCGCAGTTTGCGGTAATATGCGCGCGGACGCCCCGAAACTTCGCAACGGTTGCGAATACGGGTCTTCGATCCATCACGCGGCAGGGATGCCAGCTTGATCGAGGCCTTGAACCGCTCTTCGATCGGAAGAGCCTGGTTCATGATGATCGCCTTCAACGCAGCCCGCTTAGCGGCCTGGTTGGCGACCGTAGTACGGCGGCGCTTGTTCTTTTCAACTGCGCTTGTCTTCGCCATGTCAGGTTCCTTTTCTACGCTCGTCGTTACGGTTATTGACGGAACGGGAAGCTGAACTCTTTCAGAAGAGCCCGTGCTTCGTCGTCGGTCGTCGCCGTCGTGCAAACGATGATGTCCATGCCCCACATCTGATCAACCTTGTCGTAGTTGATTTCAGGGAACACAATGTGCTCCTTGATGCCCATGGCGAAGTTGCCACGGCCGTCAAAGCTCTTCGGGTTCAGGCCGCGGAAGTCGCGAACGCGCGGGAGCGCGATGTTCACGAGACGGTCCAGGAACTCGTACATGCGGGCGCCGCGCAGGGTGACCTTGGCGCCGATCGGCATCTGTTCGCGGACCTTGAAGCCTGCGATAGAGTTGCGTGCACGGGTGATGACCGGCTTCTGGCCGGCGATCGCTGCGAGGTCGGCGGCAGCTACCGTCGGCTTCTTCGAGTCAGCGGTCGCTTCGCCGACACCCATGTTGATCACGATCTTGTCGAGCTTCGGGATCATCATCTCGTTGGCGTAGGAGAACTGCTCCTGCATCGCCTTGCGGATGCGCTCGACATATTCCTTCTTGAGCCGCGGCTCGTATTTTGCCTCAGCCATCGATCACTTCTCCAGAACGCTTGGCCACACGGACCTTCTTGCCGTCAACGACCTTGAAACCGACGCGGGTCGGCTTTCCGTCCTTGTCGACGATTGCAATGTTCGACAGGTGAACCGGGGCTTCCTTGTTGATGATGCCGGCTTCCTGGTTCTGCGTCTGGCGCTGATGGCGCTTCACGACGTTGACACCACGGACGACCGCACGATCTTCCTTCGGCATGACCTGAACAACTTCGCCGGTGCGGCCCTTGTCCTTGCCAGCGAGCATGACGACCTTGTCGCCTTTACGAATCTTCTGCATCGCTTCGCTCCTTACAGTACTTCGGGAGCCAGCGAGATGATCTTCATGTGGTTCTTGGCGCGAAGTTCGCGCGGAACCGGTCCGAAGATACGGGTGCCGATCGGCTCTTTCTTGTTGTCGATGAGGACTGCTGCGTTGGTGTCGAAGCGGATGACGGAGCCATCCGGACGACGGATGTCCTTGGCGGTGCGAACGACAACCGCCTTCATCACGTCACCCTTCTTCACGCGGCCGCGCGGGATCGCTTCCTTGATCGAAACGACGATGACGTCGCCGATCGAGGC
This sequence comes from Rhizobium sp. R634, assembly GCF_002211305.1. Lineage (GTDB taxonomy): Bacteria > Pseudomonadota > Alphaproteobacteria > Rhizobiales > Rhizobiaceae > Rhizobium. Next base: position 31,372 of record NZ_LOKW01000012.1, read on the forward strand.
ATACTTGCGCTTCGAGCCGCCCAGCACCTTGATGCACATGACACGACGTGCGCCGGAATTATCCGCGACGTCGAGGTTTGTTTGCATCTGAATCATATCAGGTCGCCTTCTTGGTTTACCGGAATGGTTGGGCTAGCCCCCTACTCCGGCTTATGAAAATGTCCGCCGGCCAGCCTGCCATGACGGCAAGCAGAACGCGGCAATAGCTGAATAGCGCGGGGTCGATCGTGCCAGGGTGGTTTCCCGAACGGGACCTTCCGTGCGCTCAAAGCAAAAGAACGCCCGGCATTCGAGCGTTCTGACGCTGCTTCATACAGATATTTCGGCGAGACGCAAGGCCTCGCGCAAAATTCTGTTTACTTGCCCTGGGCGGCGATCACCGTCCAGCGCTTGTCCTTGGAGATCGGCGCGCATTCCTCGATGGATACGGTATCGCCGATCTTGTACTGGTTGTTTTCGTCGTGGGCCTTGTACTTCTTGGAACGACGAACGGTCTTCTGGAGCAGCGGGTGAGCGAAACGACGCTCGACGCGAACCACTACCGTCTTCTCGTTCTTGTCGCCAACGACGACGCCCTGCAGGATGCGCTTCGGCATGTTTTTCTTCCTTTAGGCCTTAACTTCTGCCGCCTTCTGGCGGGCAATGGTTTTCACGCGGGCGATGTCCTTGCGGACTTCGTTGATGCGCGAGGACTTTTCGAGCTGGCCGGTCGCCTTCTGGAAGCGCAGGTTGAACTGCTCCTTCTTCAGCTTGGCAAGCTCGTCCTTGAGTTGGTCGGCGGTCAACGCGCGAACATCTGAGGCTTTCATGAGCTCAATCCTTACTCTGCAATGCGCTGAACGAAGCGCGTCTTGACCGAGAGCTTGGCAGAGCCGAGGCGAAGCGCCTCGCGGGCGATCTCTTCGCTGACGCCGTCGATCTCGAACATCATACGACCGGGCTTGACCTTGCATGCCCAGTACTCAACGGAGCCCTTACCTTTACCCATGCGGACTTCGGTCGGCTTTGCGGTTACCGGAACGTCCGGGAACACGCGGATCCAAACACGGCCGGCGCGCTTCATGTAACGCGTGATCGCGCGGCGGGCCGCTTCGATTTCACGTGCGTTAACGCGGTTCGGCTCCTGAGCCTTCAGGCCGAATTCGCCGAAGGCAAGGTCGGAACCGCCCTTGGCTACGCCCTTGATGCGGCCCTTGAACTGCTTGCGGTACTTAGTACGCTTTGGCTGCAACATTTTCTTACTTCTCCGAGCTTATCTTTCGCCAGCGCTAATTACGCGTTGTCGCGTTCGCGGCGACGATCGCCACGGTCGCGTTCGCGGCTTGCCGGACCCTGTGCGTCGCCTTCCAGCGCGCGACGTTCGGAAGCCATCGGATCGTGCTCAAGGATTTCGCCCTTGAAGATCCAGACCTTGATGCCGCAGATACCGAATGCGGTTTCGGCTTCAGCCGTACCGTAGTCGATGTCAGCACGCAGGGTGTGCAGCGGAACGCGGCCTTCGCGATACCATTCCGTACGAGCGATTTCCGCGCCGCCGAGACGGCCGGCGCAGGTGATCTTAATGCCTTCGGCGCCAAGACGCATCGCGGACTGAACGGCGCGCTTCATGGCGCGGCGGAAAGCCACGCGGCGCTCGAGCTGCTGGGCGATCGACTGAGCGACCAGCGTCGCATCGACTTCAGGCTTGCGCACTTCGACGATGTTGAGGTGCGTTTCCGAGTTGGTCATATCGGACAGCTTCTTGCGGAGCTTGTCGATGTCGGCGCCCTTACGGCCGATGATCAGGCCCGGACGAGCCGAGTGGATCGTAACGCGGCACTTCTTGTGCGGACGCTCGATGACCACCTTGGAGATGCCTGCCTGCTTCAGTTCGCTCATGACGAACTTGCGCATCTTCAGGTCTTCGTGCAGCAGCTGGCCATACTCGGCATTATCCGCGAACCAGCGGCTATCCCAGGTACGGTTGATGCCGAGACGGAAACCGATCGGATTGATTTTCTGACCCATTATGCGGCCTCCTCTGCTGCCTGCACTTCACGAACGACGATCGTCAGGTGCGCGAAGGGCTTTTCGATGCGCGACGCGCGACCGCGGCCACGAGCGTGAAAACGCTTCATGACGATCGACTTGCCGACATAGGCCTCGGCGACGACAAGAGCGTCGACGTCGAGATCGTGGTTGTTCTCGGCGTTAGCGATCGCGGATTCGAGCGTCTTCTTGACGGCGCCCGCGATGCGCTTGCGGGAGAACTCCAGCTCAGCGAGTGCACGCTCGACCTTCTTGCCGCGGATGGCCGCAGCAACCAGGTTGAGCTTCTGGGGGCTGACGCGGAGCGTGCGGGCGACTGCTTGCGCCTCGTTGTCCTTCAGCCGGCGTTCGGCTTTTGCCTTGCCCATTGTTACTTCCTCTTCGCCTTCTTGTCCGCGCCGTGACCGTAGTAGGTGCGGGTCGGAGAGAATTCACCGAATTTGTGGCCGACCATGTCTTCATTGACGCTGACCGGGATATGCTTGCTGCCGTTGTAGACGCCGAAGGTAAGACCGACGAACTGCGGCAGGATCGTGGAGCGACGGCTCCAGATCTTGATCACTTCTGCACGTCCGCCTTCACGAACCTTCTCAGCCTTCTTGAGAAGATAGCCGTCAACGAACGGACCTTTCCATACTGAACGAGCCATTGGAGACTTCCTCTCTTACTTCTTACGCTGATGACGCGAGCGCATGATCATCTTGTCGGTCGACTTGTTCGACCGGGTGCGCTTGCCCTTGGTCGGCTTGCCCCACGGAGTCACCGGATGGCGACCACCGGAGGTGCGGCCTTCACCACCGCCGTGCGGATGGTCGACCGGGTTCATGACGACACCGCGGTTATGCGGACGCTTGCCGCGCCAAACGGTACGACCGGCCTTGCCGTCGTTGATGTTGGCGTGGTCAGGGTTGGAGACCGCGCCGATCGAAGCGAGGCAGACGCCGCTGACGAGGCGCTGTTCACCGGAGTTCAGGCGAAGGATCGCCATGCCCTGGTCACGGCCGACGAGCTGCGCGTAGGAACCGGCGGAGCGGGCGATCTGACCGCCCTTGCCCGGCTTCATTTCCACGTTGTGGATGATGGAGCCTACCGGGATGTACTGCAGCGGCATGGTGTTGCCAGGCTTGACGTCGACAGCCTTTTCCGAAGCGATGACCTTGTCGCCGGCAGCCAAACGCTGCGGAGCGATGATGTAGGCCTGTTCGCCATCGGCGTAGCTGACGAGCGCGATGAAAGCCGTGCGGTTCGGGTCGTATTCGATACGCTCGACCGTGCCTTCGACATCGAACTTGCGACGCTTGAAGTCGACCAGACGGTAGCTGCGCTTATGACCGCCGCCGATGAAGCGGGCAGTGATGCGGCCGAGGTTGTTACGACCGCCGCTCTTGCTCAGACCTTCCGTCAGCGCCTTGACCGGCTTGCCCTTGTAGAGCGAGGAGCGGTCCACGATGACCAGCTGACGCTGGCTCGGGGTCGTCGGATTGAATGTTTTCAATGCCATTTTCTTATTCCTCAGAGACCGGTGGAGACGTCGATCGTCTGGCCTTCAGCCAGCGTCACGACAGCCTTCTTCACGTCCTTCTGCTTGCCGACGAAACCGCGGAACCGCTTGGTCTTGCCCTTGCGCAGCAGAGTGTTGACGGCCGTGACCTTGACGCCGAACAGCGCCTCGACCGCAGCCTTGATTTCCGGCTTCGTCGCCTGCTTGGCGACATTGAAAACAACCTGGTTGTTCTCGGATACCAGCGTGGACTTTTCGGTGATCGCCGGGGAGACGATCACATCATAGTGGCGGAGATCGGTCACTTGAATCGCTCCTCTAGCGCTTCAACCGCAGCCTTGGAAAGCACGAGCTTGCCGCGGCGCACGATGTCGTAAACATTGATGCCCTGGATCGGCAGAACATCGATATTCGGGATGTTCTGAGCTGCGAGCTTGAAGTTGCCGTCAAGCTCTGCGCCGCCGATGAAGAGGGCGTTGGTCAGGCCGAGCGTCTCGAAAGCAGACGCGAGAGCCTTGGTCTTGGCTTCGGCAGCAACCAGGTTGTCGATGACGATGACGTCATCGGCCTTGAGCTTGGCCGAAAGGGCGTGGCGAAGGCCAAGCGCGCGAACCTTCTTCGGAAGGTCGTGCTCGTGGCTGCGGACGACCGGGCCGTGAGCCTTGCCGCCGCCGCGGAACTGCGGAGCGCGAGCCGAATGGTGACGGGCGCGGCCCGTACCCTTCTGCTTGTACATCTTAGCGCCGGTGCGCGAAACTTCAGCGCGGCCCTTTGCCTTGTGCGTGCCCTGCTGCTTCTTGGCAAGCTGCCAGCGGATGACGCGGGCGAGGATGTCTTCGCGGGGCTCGAGGCCGAAAATTTCGTCCGAAAGGGAAACCTTCCCGGCGTCTTTTCCCTCGAGGGTCTTGACGTTCAATTCCATTGATCTGGCTCCCTTACTTCGCGGCCGACTTGACGGCGTCGCGCACGATGATCCAGGCACCCTTGGAACCGGGAACAGCACCCTTGATCAGGATCAGACCACGATCTTCGTCGGTCGAAACCACTTCCAGGTTCTGCGTCGTGACACGCGTCTGGCCCATGTGACCAGCCATCTTCTTGTTCTTGAAAACCTTGCCCGGGTCCTGGCGCGAGCCGGTCGAACCGTGCGAGCGGTGCGAAACCGACACACCGTGCGTGGCGCGCAGACCGCCGAAACCGTGGCGCTTCATGGCGCCGGCAAAACCCTTACCGATCGTCGTGCCCGTCACGTCGACGAGCTGACCGGCGGCAAAGTGACCTGCCTTGATCTCGGTGCCGATCTCGAGCAGATTGTCTTCCGAGACGCGGAATTCTGCGAGCTTGGCCTTCGGCTCAACGTTGGCGACAGCAAAGTTGCCGCGCATCGCCTTCGACGTGTTCTTCACCTTCGCCTGGCCTGCACCGAGCTGAACTGCGGTATAGCCATTCTTTTCGACAGTGCGCGTGGCAACGACCTGGCAGCCGTCCATACGCAGTACCGTTACCGGGACATGCTCGCCGGCGTCGTTGTAGACGCGGGTCATTCCCACCTTCTGTGCAATCACACCTGAACGCATCGGTTCAATCCTTCCAACTCAGCTCGAGCAAGCTCAGAGCTTGATCTCAACATCGACACCGGCGGCGAGATCGAGCTTCATCAGCGCGTCCACCGTCTGCGGGGTCGGGTCTACGATGTCGAGAAGGCGCTTATGCGTGCGCATCTCGAACTGTTCGCGGCTCTTCTTGTCGATGTGCGGGGACCGGTTGACCGTAAACTTCTCGATGCGGGTCGGAAGCGGAACGGGGCCCCGGACGCTTGCACCGGTGCGCTTCGCCGTCGACACGATCTCGCGCGTAGAAGCATCGAGAATCCGGTGATCGAACGCCTTCAGGCGAATGCGGATATTTTGGCCGTTCATTCGACGTTATCCTTGTGTTTGTTTCCCACATGTCTCTGGACAAGACACGGGTTGTTCTTTCTTCCTAAGGCGGACCACCGGTTTCAAAGATCGAGAGGGCGCCGAAACGGAACCCTATCCAGTCTTCAGGGCCTTCTAGCCCACCTTAATTGTTTGTTTAGTCACCGCTTCGTCATCCAAAGCAGTACGCAAATCGCGCTCGCGCGCCATTTGCTATATTTCTGTGTAATAAGCAAGCGGCTTCCGCCGCCTGCTTCATAATAATGTCATCGAATCGGCCACTCCGCCGGAGCGGCCGAAGGAATTACTCGACGATCGAAGCGACGATACCGGCGCCGACGGTGCGGCCGCCTTCGCGGATGGCGAAGCGCAGCTTTTCTTCCATCGCGATCGGAACGATCAGCTCGACGGCAACCGTGACGTTGTCGCCCGGCATGACCATCTCCGTGCCTTCCGGCAGCGTCACAATGCCCGTCACGTCGGTCGTGCGGAAGTAGAACTGCGGACGGTAGTTGGTGAAGAACGGCGTATGACGGCCGCCCTCTTCCTTCGTCAGGATGTACGCTTCAGCCATGAACTTCTTGTGCGGCTTGACCGAACCCGGCTTGCACAGGATCTGGCCACGCTCGACGCCGTCACGGTTCACACCGCGAACCAGTGCGCCGATGTTGTCGCCGGCCTGGCCCTGGTCGAGCAGCTTGCGGAACATTTCAACGCCGGTCACCGTCGTCTTCGAGGTCGGACGGATGCCGACGATCTCGACTTCTTCGCCGACCTTGACGATGCCACGCTCGACGCGGCCGGTCACCACGGTGCCGCGGCCCGAGATCGAGAACACATCTTCGATCGGCATCAGGAACGGCTGGTCAACCGGACGCTCAGGCGTCGGGATGTAGGCGTCGACAGCAGCCATCAGCTCACGGATCGCGTCTTCGCCGATCTTCTTGTCGGAATCTTCGAGAGCGGCCAGCGCCGAACCCTTGACGACCGGAATGTCGTCGCCCGGGAAGTCGTAGGACGACAGCAGTTCGCGAACTTCGAGCTCGACGAGTTCGAGAAGCTCGGCGTCGTCAACCTGGTCGACCTTGTTCAGGAACACGACGATCGCCGGAACACCGACCTGGCGGGCCAGCAGGATGTGCTCGCGCGTCTGCGGCATCGGGCCGTCGGCAGCCGAGCAAACCAGGATCGCGCCGTCCATCTGGGCAGCACCGGTGATCATGTTCTTCACGTAGTCGGCATGGCCGGGGCAGTCGACGTGCGCGTAGTGGCGGTTCGGCGTCTCGTACTCGACGTGCGCCGTCGAGATCGTGATGCCGCGCGCCTTCTCTTCCGGAGCCGCGTCGATCTGGTCGTACGCCTTGAACTCACCGAAGTACTTCGTGATCGCTGCCGTCAGAGACGTCTTGCCGTGGTCAACGTGGCCGATCGTGCCAATGTTGACGTGCGGCTTGTTGCGCTCAAACTTACTCTTTGCCATTTTCGGCTCTCCGTTTTGCTAGTCCCCGAGGGGAGCTAATTCTTGTTATCGGTCAATTGGTATTCCGGTCACTTCTGACCGGAATACTTTGCCTGGATTTCGGTTGCGACGTTCGACGGGACCGGCGAGTAGTGATCGAAGGTCATCGTGTACTGAGCACGGCCCTGCGACATGGAGCGCAGGTTATCGACGTACTTGAACATGTTGGCCAGCGGGACGTTGGCGTTGATGACAACGGCCACACCGCGGCTTTCCTGACCCTGGATCTGACCACGGCGGGAGTTGAGGTCGCCGATAACATCGCCGACATAATCTTCCGGGGTAACGACTTCGACCTTCATCATCGGCTCGAGGAGCTGAGCGCCAGCCTTCTTCGCAGCTTCACGGAAGCAAGCGCGGGAGGCGATTTCGAACGCCAGAACCGAGGAGTCAACGTCATGGAAGGCACCGTCGATGAGGGTCGCCTTGACGCCCAGCATCGGGAAGCCAGCCAGCGGGCCGGAAGACAGAACGCTCTCGATTCCCTTCTGAACGCCCGGGATGTATTCCTTCGGAACAGCACCACCGACGATCTTGGATTCGAACTTGAAGTCATCGCCTTCAGGGTTCGGTTCGAAGACGATCTTGACGCGCGCGAACTGGCCGGTACCGCCGGACTGCTTCTTGTGCGTGTAGTCTTCTTCGTGCTGGCGCGTGATGGTTTCGCGGTAAGCAACCTGCGGCGCGCCGACGTTTGCTTCAACCTTGAACTCGCGGCGCATGCGGTCGACGATGATGTCGAGGTGCAGTTCGCCCATGCCGGCAATGATCGTCTGACCGGATTCCTGGTCCGTCTTCACGCGGAAGGACGGATCTTCTGCTGCCAGGCGGTTGAGCGCGAGGCCCATCTTTTCCTGGTCGCCCTTGGACTTCGGCTCGATAGCGATCTGGATGACCGGCTCCGGGAACTCCATGCGCTCGAGGATAACCGGCTTCAGCGGGTCGCAGAGCGTATCGCCGGTGGTGGTTTCCTTGAGACCTGCGAGAGCAACGATGTCGCCTGCAAAGGCTTCTTCGATGTCTTCACGCGAGTTGGAGTGCATCTGCAGCATGCGGCCGACGCGCTCGCGCTTGTCCTTGACCGTGTTCAGAACCGAAGAGCCCTTTTCGAGCTTGCCGGAGTAGATACGTGCGAAGGTGAGCGAACCGACGAAGGGGTCGTTCATGATCTTGAACGCCAGCATCGAAAGCGGCTCGGCGTCGTCTGCGTGACGCTCGATGTCGGCTTCGGTCTTGAAGTCGATGCCCTTGATCGCCGGAATGTCGAGCGGCGACGGCAGGTAATCGACAACGGCGTCGAGCAACGGCTGAACGCCCTTGTTCTTGAAAGCGGTGCCGCAGAACATCGGATGGAACTTGACGTCGATCGTGCCGCGACGAACGAGTTCGCGGATCTTGTCGTTGTCGGGCATGTTGCCTTCGAGGTAGGCTTCCATCGCGGCTTCGTCGATCTCGACAACCGTCTCGATCAGCTTTTCGCGATATTCTTCCGCCTTGGCCTTCATGTCTTCCGGGATCTCGACGACGTCCCACTGGGCGCCGAGAGATTCGTCGCGCCAGATCAGAGCGTTCATCTCGACGAGGTCGATAACGCCCTTGAAATCGCTTTCAGCGCCGATCGGCAGCTGCATGACGACAGCGATCGCACCCAGACGGGTCTTGATCATCTCGACCGAACGGTAGAAGTCCGCACCGGTCTTGTCCATCTTGTTGCAGAAGATCATACGCGGAACGTTGTACTTCTCAGCCTGACGCCAGACGGTTTCCGTCTGCGGCTCTACGCCGGCGTTGGCATCGAGAAGAGCAATCGCACCGTCGAGAACGCGCAGCGAACGCTCGACTTCGATGGTGAAGTCGACGTGGCCGGGGGTGTCGATGATGTTGAAGCGGCGCATCTTGCCGTCACGGCCCTTCCAGAAGGTCGTGGTGGCAGCAGACGTGATCGTGATGCCACGCTCCTGCTCCTGCTCCATCCAGTCCATGGTGGCTGCACCGTCGTGGACTTCGCCGATCTTGTGCGACTTGCCGGTGTAGTAAAGGATACGCTCGGTGGTCGTGGTCTTGCCGGCGTCGATGTGCGCCATGATACCGAAATTGCGGTAGTCTTCGATCTTATATTCGCGAGCCATTGTGGACTGCCTTTCGATACCGTTCGGAATTACCAGCGATAGTGCGAGAACGCGCGGTTGGCATCAGCCATCTTGTGCGTGTCTTCGCGCTTCTTGACGGCAGAGCCGCGGTTGTTGGACGCATCGAGCAGTTCGCCGGACAGGCGGTCGATCATGGTGGTTTCATTGCGCTTGCGGGCAGCGGCAATCAGCCAGCGAATGGCGAGAGCCTGGCGGCGCTCCGGACGAACATCGACCGGAACCTGGTAGGTCGCACCACCGACACGGCGCGAGCGGACTTCAACGTGCGGGGCAATGTTGTCGAGCGCAGAATGGAAAACCGAAAGCGGCTCCTGCTTGGACTTACCCTGAACGGCGTCGAACGCACCATAGACGATGTTTTCAGCAACGGACTTCTTGCCATCGAGCATGATGGCATTCATGAACTTGGTGACCACGAGATCGCCGAACTTCGGATCCGGATTAATCTCGCGCTTTTCTGCTTTATGACGTCTGGACATACTTTTCGTCTCTTCAACCGTTAAGGCGCTTCATCACGCGGAGGACCTCGCGCAGCGCCGAATTATTCGAAACCCGAATTACTTCGGACGCTTCGCGCCGTACTTGGAGCGGCGCTGCTTGCGGTTCTTGACACCCTGGGTATCGAGAACGCCGCGGATGATGTGGTAGCGGACACCCGGAAGGTCCTTGACGCGGCCGCCGCGGATCATGACGACCGAGTGTTCCTGAAGGTTGTGACCTTCGCCGGGGATGTAACCAATGACTTCGAAGCCGTTGGTCAGGCGGATCTTTGCGACCTTACGCAGAGCCGAGTTCGGCTTCTTCGGCGTGGTCGTGTAGACGCGCGTGCAAACGCCGCGCTTCTGCGGGTTCTCCTGGAGAGCGGGAACCTTATTACGCTTTACGTTCGCCTGGCGAGGCTTGCGGATCAGCTGGTTTACGGTAGGCATTCAACCATCCCTTACGTTTATCTCAGTACCCTTGCGGGCTTGAACTCGCCGTCTCCGGCAATGACGCATGCTTTCCGCCCAATGCGCAAAATATGGCCCGATCCGCTTCCGCAGATGGACCACAAGGAGCAGAGGACGCATAAAATCATGCGTCATGCGTGCAGCATCATGACTTCAACGTGCGTTTAGAACCTTGTTTGAGGTGAACTTCAGAGCGCGTCGCTCCGAACAGCCAAGCCTCACATGGGATCTGATGGCCGGGGTACTACTGGTTTCCACCCCTCTCGTCAAGGCCGGTTAAGAAATAAACTTGGCCGCATCACCTTGATATGCGGGCAGAACGCCCTGTTTTCACTCTTCTAGACGCATTCAGGAGCGTGCGCCAAGATAAAACCTTGGGCCTTGCAGCAAAAGCGGTTAAGGAATCAGCAATTGCGGCGTTAGGTCCTCTCAGCGGATTCGACAAAGCGAATCTCAGAACCGAAGGACAGGCGATGATCACGACACCTGACAACGACAATAATTTCGACGGGCCGATGATCTTCATCATCATCGGCAAAGGCTATGAGTCCGATTCCAGCGACGGCATCGATCTGCACATCCTGCTGAAGGCGCCCGATGACGACACCGCCGTGCGCGAAGCTCTGAACGCTCTTGCCGAAGAAGGCTTCATCGAGGCCGATCTCGACCAGATCGGCATGCTGACCGAAATTCCGGCCGAAGAGCCGCACGCCTCGGCCTATCAGGGCGCCGTCGACGGCGAGGTCGCGATCATCCGGTTTAACTGAGGAGACGCTCGGCGAAACCCGCCGCAGGCAGGAAACGCCTCCCTCCCCCAGATCAATCAGAGAACAGCAGAAACGAAAACCGCCCGGATCGCTCCGGGCGGTTTTTCAATTCGCGGACCTCAGCTGCGGATTATTCCGCAGCCGGAGCGTTTTCGGCCATGTCCTGCAGCATCGGCGTGGCAACCGCTGCCCCGGTGCCCTTGCGGCGCTCTTCGAGGATCAGCTCGTCGCGCGAAGTGGCGATACGGCGGATCTGGGTCATGGTGCCGCCGGTGCCGGCCGGGATGAGGCGGCCGACGATGACGTTTTCCTTCAGACCCTGCAGGCCATCGGTCTTGCCGGCGATCGCGGCTTCCGTCAGCACCTTGGTCGTTTCCTGGAAGGACGCGGCCGAGATGAAGGACGGGGTCTGCAGCGACGCCTTGGTGATGCCGAGCAGAACCGGATCGCCATGGGCAGGCTTCTTGCCCTGTTCGATCAGGTGGTCGTTGACGTCCTCGAGCTCGATCCGGTCGACATTGTCGCCGACGATGTAGGTCGAGTCGCCAGCATCAGTGATTTCCACCTTCTGCAGCATCTGACGGACGATCACTTCGATGTGCTTGTCGTTGATGACGACGCCCTGCAGACGATAGACTTCCTGGATTTCGTTGACGAGGTAGGAAGCCAGAGCCTCCACGCCCTTGATCGCCAGGATGTCGTGCGGAGCCGGGTTACCGTCGAGGATGTAGTCACCCTTTTCGATATAGTCGCCGTCCTGAAGATGGAAGGGCTTGCCCTTCGGGATCAGGTATTCGACAGGCTCGACACCGTCTTCCGCTGGCTCGATGATGACGCGACGCTTGTTCTTGTAGTCGCGGCCGAGGCGGATCGTACCATCGATCTCTGCGATGATGGCGTGATCCTTCGGACGGCGTGCTTCGAACAGTTCGGCAACGCGCGGCAGACCGCCGGTGATGTCCTTGGTCTTGGCGCTTTCGAGCGGCGAACGCGCGAGAACGTCACCCTGGGAGACCTTCGTACCCGGCTCAACCGACAGAATGGCATCGACCGAGAGCAGGAAGCGGGCGTCACCGCCACGCGACAGCTTGGCGACATTGCCGCTGGCGTCCTTAATGACGATCGCCGGCTTGAGGTCCGAACCGCGCGGGGTCGAACGCCAGTCGATGACCTGACGCTTGGTGATGCCGGTCGATTCGTCGGTCGCTTCGAGAACGGAGAGACCGTCGACGAGGTCCTCGAACTGAACGGTACCGGCCACTTCCGTCATCATCGGACGGGTGTAAGGATCCCACTCCGCCAGACGCTGACCGCGCTTGACCTTGTCGCCTTCGTCGACATGCAGCTTCGAACCGTAGGCGACGCGCTGCGAGGAGCGCTCCACGCCACGCTCGTCCAGGATCTGGACGGTCATGTTGCGGCCCATGGCAACGAGGCTGCCTTCCGAGTTGCGCAGCAGGTTGCGGTTCTTGATCTGCACCGTACCTTCGTACGAAGCTTCCAGGAACGACTGGTCGACCACGGTTGCCGTACCGCCAAGGTGGAAGGTACGCATGGTGAGCTGGGTTCCCGGCTCGCCGATCGACTGAGCGGCGATGACGCCGACGGCTTCGCCCATGTTGACAGGCGTACCGCGCGCAAGGTCGCGACCGTAGCAGACCGAGCAGACGCCGGTCTGGATTTCGCAGGTCAGCGCCGAGCGGATGCGAATCGACTGGATACCGGCCTTCTCGATCTCGATGACATCAGGCTCGAGGATCATCTTGCCGGCATCGACGATACGCTCGCCGGTGACCGGATGATCGATGTCGTCGAGCGCCGTGCGGCCGAGGATGCGGGCGCCGAGCGAGGCGACGACCTGGCCGGCATCGACGATCGCCGTCATCGTCAGACCGGTTTCGGTTCCGCAATCGACATGCGTGACGATGCAATCCTGCGCGACGTCGACGAGACGGCGGGTCAGGTAACCGGAGTTGGCGGTCTTCAGAGCCGTATCTGCCAGGCCCTTACGGGCACCGTGCGTCGAGTTGAAGTACTCGTTGACGGTCAGACCTTCCTTGAAGTTCGAGATGATCGGCGTCTCGATGATTTCACCCGACGGCTTGGCCATGAGGCCGCGCATGCCGCCCAGCTGGCGCATCTGGTTCGGAGAACCGCGGGCGCCGGAATGGCTCATCATGTAGATCGAGTTCATCGGCTTCTGACGGCCGGTGTTCTCATCGAATTCGACCGCCTTAATGCGGGCCATCATCTCTTCGGCGACCTTTTCAGTCGCCTTGCCCCAGGCGTCGACAACCTTGTTGTACTTCTCGCCCTGAGTGATAAGGCCGTCATTGTACTGCTGCTCGTATTCCTTCACCAGGTTTTCGGTGTCGGCAACGATCTTCGCCTTGGTGGCCGGAATGACCATGTCGTCCTTGCCGAACGAAATGCCGGCGCGGCAGGCATGAGCGAAGCCGAGCTGCATGATGCGGTCGCAGAAGATGACCGTGTCCTTCTGGCCGCAATGGCGGTAGACCGTGTCGATCATCTTGGAGATGTTCTTCTTGGTCATTTCCTGGTTGCAGATATCGAAGGGCACCTTGCCGTTCTTCGGCAGGAGTTCGCCGATGAGCAGACGGCCAGGCGTCGTCTCATAGATCTTCGAGTAGGGCTTGCCGTCCTCGCCGATCGACTTGAAGCGGCCGCGGATCTTGGTGTGCAGCGTCACGACCTTGTTTTCAAGCGCGTGATGCAGCTCGCCGAGATCGGAGAAGGCCATGCCTTCACCCGGCTCGTTCTGGTTGAGGATCGACAGGTAATAGAGGCCGAGAACCATGTCCTGCGAGGGAACGATGATCGGCGCGCCGTTGGCCGGATGCAGGATGTTGTTGGTCGACATCATCAGCACGCGGGCTTCGAGCTGGGCTTCGAGCGACAGCGGCACGTGAACGGCCATCTGGTCACCGTCGAAGTCGGCGTTGAAGGCTGTGCAGACGAGCGGATGCAGCTGGATCGCCTTGCCTTCGACCAGGGTGGGTTCGAAGGCCTGGATGCCCAGGCGGTGCAGCGTCGGTGCGCGGTTCAGGAGAACCGGATGCTCGCGGATGACCTCGTCGAGGATATCCCAGACCTCAGGCTTTTCCTTTTCGACCAGCTTCTTGGCCTGCTTGACGGTCGAGGAATAACCCTTGGCGTCGAGGCGGGCGTAGATGAACGGCTTGAAGAGCTCGAGCGCCATCTTCTTCGGCAGGCCGCACTGGTGCAGCTTCAGTTCCGGACCGGTGACGATGACCGAACGGCCGGAATAGTCGACGCGCTTGCCGAGCAGGTTCTGGCGGAAGCGGCCCTGCTTGCCCTTCAACATATCGGACAGCGACTTCAGTGGACGCTTGTTGGCGCCGGTGATGACGCGGCCGCGGCGGCCGTTGTCGAACAGCGCATCGACAGATTCCTGCAGCATGCGCTTTTCGTTGCGGATGATGATGCCGGGAGCGCGCAGTTCGATGAGGCGCTTCAGACGGTTGTTACGGTTGATGACGCGGCGGTACAGATCGTTCAGATCCGAGGTCGCGAAACGGCCACCGTCGAGCGGAACCAGCGGGCGCAGATCCGGCGGGATGACCGGAACGACCTTCATGATCATCCATTCCGGACGGTTGCCTGATTCCATGAAGTTCTCGACGATCTTCAGGCGCTTCATCAGCTTCTTCTGCTTGAGATCCGACGTCGTATCGGCAAGCTCGGAGCGCAGATCGCCAGCGATCTTTTCGAGGTTCATCGATGCGAGCATCTCGTAGATGGCTTCTGCACCGATCATCGCCGTGAACTGGTCTTCACCATATTCGTCGACGGCGAGCATGTACTCTTCTTCCGAGAGGAGCTGATGCTCCTTGAGCGCGGTCAGGCCCGGCTCGGTGACGATGTAGTTTTCGAAGTAGAGAACGCGCTCGACATCCTTCAGCGTCATGTCGAGCAGCGTGGAGATACGGCTCGGCAGCGACTTCAGGAACCAGATATGAGCAACCGGCGCGGCGAGCTCGATATGGCCCATGCGCTCACGGCGAACGCGCGACAGCGTGACTTCGACGCCGCACTTTTCGCAGATGATGCCCTTGTACTTCATGCGCTTGTACTTGCCGCACAGGCATTCGTAGTCCTTTATCGGCCCGAAGATGCGCGCGCAGAACAGACCGTCGCGTTCAGGCTTGAACGTACGGTAGTTGATGGTTTCCGGCTTCTTGATCTCACCGTAGGACCAGGAGAGGATCTTCTCCGGAGACGCGATCGAAATCCGAATGGAATCGAAATTCTGTGCAGGCACCTGCGGATTGAAAAGATTCATGACCTCTTGGTTCATGCCTGTCTCCTTCATGGGCGAAAGCGCCCTTAGCTTGCGAGGTTGGCGGCAAATCCCGGGAGCCGCGCCATCGCATAAAACGACGATAACCGCAGAATGCGGCAAAAGCGTCCCTGCCCGGCCGACACGTTACGGGGCCTTGGCGGGAACGGTGTGCGCCCTTTTAAGAGCGCACACCCTATCAAGTGGTTACTCGGCAGCGTCCGGCAGCTGGCTTGCAGCCTGCAGGTCGTCAACCTTGGAGTTCTCCAGCTCGACCGAAAGACCCAGCGAGCGCATTTCCTTGACGAGAACGTTGAAGCTTTCCGGAATGCCGGCCTCGAAGGTGTCGTCGCCACGGACGATCGCCTCGTAGACCTTGGTGCGGCCGGCGACATCGTCCGACTTCACCGTCAGCATTTCCTGCAGCGTATAGGCTGCGCCGTAAGCTTCGAGCGCCCAGACTTCCATTTCGCCGAAGCGCTGACCGCCGAACTGCGCCTTGCCACCAAGCGGCTGCTGGGTCACGAGCGAGTAAGGACCGATCGAGCGGGCATGGATCTTGTCGTCGACCAGGTGGTTGAGCTTCAGCATGTAGATGTAGCCCACGGTCACCTGGCGGTCGAACTGCTCGCCGGTACGGCCGTCATAGAGCGTCGACTGACCGGTATCCTTCAGACCTGCCAGACGCAGCATGTCGTTGACATCGCCTTCGTTTGCGCCGTCGAAAACAGGCGTTGCAATCGAAACGCCACGCTTCCACTGATCGGCGAGACGCAGAACCGAGTCATCGTCGAAATCCTGGACCTGTTCGGCCTTCGGACCGTCCCCGACGACATCGCCGATGGTCTTACGCAGCGGCTCGATGTTGCCGTTCGCCTTGTAGGCTTCGATCAGTTCGCCGATCTGGCGACCCATGCCGGCGCAAGCCCAGCCCAGGTGCGTTTCCAGGATCTGGCCGACGTTCATGCGCGACGGCACGCCGAGCGGGTTCAGAACGACGTCGACATGCGTGCCGTCTTCGAGGAACGGCATGTCCTCGACAGGCACAATGCGCGAGACCACGCCCTTGTTCCCGTGACGGCCGGCCATCTTGTCGCCCGGCTGGATCTTGCGCTTCACAGCGACGAAGACCTTGACCATCTTCATGACGCCAGGAGGCATTTCATCGCCGCGCTGGACCTTCTCGACCTTGTCCATGAAGCGCTGCTCAAGGCGCGACTTGGATTCGTCGTACTGGCCGCGAAGCGCTTCCAGCTCGCTCTGAACCTTCTCGTCTTCGACCGCGAACATCCACCACTGCGAGCGGGGATATTCGGAGACGACGGCGTTCGAAAGCTCGGTGCCCTTCTTGAAGCCCTTCGGGCCGGCAATGGAGACCTGGCCGCGCAGCATGTCGATCAGACGGCCGTAGACGTTACGGTCGAGAATGGCCTGCTCGTCGTCGCGGTCCTTGGCAAGGCGCTCGATCTCTTCGCGCTCGATCGCCATCGCGCGCTCGTCCTTCTCAACGCCGTGGCGGTTGAAGACGCGAACTTCGACGATCGTGCCGTAGGTGCCGGGCGGCATGCGCATGGAGGTATCGCGCACGTCGGAGGCCTTTTCGCCGAAGATGGCGCGCAGAAGCTTTTCTTCCGGCGTCATCGGGCTTTCGCCCTTCGGCGTGATCTTGCCGACGAGGATATCGCCCGGCTGAACTTCGGCGCCGATATAGACGATGCCGGCTTCGTCGAGGTTCTTCAGCGCTTCTTCCGAAACGTTCGGAATGTCGCGGGTGATTTCCTCAGGGCCAAGCTTGGTGTCACGCGCCATCACTTCGAATTCTTCGATGTGGATGGAGGTGAACACGTCGTCGGCAACGATGCGCTCGGAGAGCAGGATCGAGTCTTCGTAGTTGTAGCCGTTCCAGGGCATGAACGCGACGAGCGCGTTGCGGCCGAGCGCCAGGTCGCCGAGATCGGTCGACGGGCCGTCGGCGAGGATGTCGCCGCGGTTGACGACGTCACCGACGGTGACCAGCGGACGCTGGTTGACGCAGGTGTTCTGGTTCGAACGCTGGAACTTCTGCAGGCGGTAGATATCGACGCCTGATTTGCCGGCTTCGAGGTCTTCCGTGGCGCGGATAACGATACGAGTCGCGTCGACCTGGTCGACCACGCCGCCGCGGCGAGCGCCGATGGCGGCACCGGAGTCACGGGCGACGACCGGCTCCATGCCGGTGCCGACGAACGGAGCTTCGGCACGCAGCAGAGGCACGGCCTGACGCTGCATGTTCGAGCCCATGAGCGCGCGGTTGGCGTCGTCGTTTTCCAGAAACGGGATGAGCGCGGCTGCGACCGAAACGACCTGCTTCGGCGAAACGTCCATCAGGTTCATGCTGTCGCGAGGCGCCAGCATAACTTCGCCGGCATGGCGGCAGACGACGAATTCGTCAACGAAAGAACCGTCGGGGTTCATCTCGGCGTTGGCCTGAGCGACGTAATACTTCGCCTCTTCCATGGCGGAGAGGTAGAGCACGTCGTTCGTCACTTTGCCGTCCACGATGCGGCGATACGGGCTTTCGATGAAGCCGTACTTGTTGACGCGGGCAAAGGTCGCAAGCGAGTTGATGAGACCGATGTTCGGGCCTTCCGGCGTTTCGATCGGGCAGATGCGGCCGTAATGGGTCGGATGCACGTCGCGGACTTCGAAGCCGGCGCGCTCGCGAGTCAGACCGCCCGGGCCAAGAGCCGAAAGACGGCGCTTGTGGGTGATTTCCGAGAGCGGGTTGACCTGGTCCATGAACTGCGAGAGCTGCGAGGAGCCGAAGAACTCGCGCACGGCGGCAGCAGCCGGCTTGGCGTTGATCAGATCCTGCGGCATGACCGTATCGATCTCGATCGAGGACATGCGCTCCTTGATCGCGCGCTCCATGCGGAGCAGACCGAGACGGTACTGGTTCTCCATCAGCTCGCCGACCGAGCGAACGCGGCGGTTGCCGAGGTTGTCGATGTCGTCGATCTCGCCCTTGCCGTCGCGCAACTCGACCAGCATCTTGACCACGGCCAGGATGTCGTCCTTGCGCAGGATGCGGACGGTGTCTTCGACGGTGAGGTCGAGGCGCATATTCATCTTGACGCGGCCGACGGCGGAGAGGTCGTAACGCTCCGCATCGAAGAACAGCGAGTTGAACATGGCTTCGGCCGATTCCATAGTCGGCGGTTCGCCCGGACGCATGACGCGGTAGATATCGAACAGAGCGTCCTGACGGTTCTCGTTCTTGTCTGCCGAAAGCGTGTTGCGGATATAGGCGCCGACATTGATGTGGTCGATGCCGAGAACCGGGATTTCGTCGAAACCGTTCGACAGGATGATGCCAAGCGTCTTCTCGTCGATCTCGTCGCCGGCTTCGAGATAGATCTCACCCGTCGAGTAGTTGACGATGTCTTCGGCGAGGTAGTTGCCGTAGAGGTCGTCGTCGCCGGCCTTCAGCGCCTTCAGGCCCTTGTCGGAAAGCTGGCGCAGCAGGCGCGGGGTCAGCTTCTTGCCGGCTTCCACGACGACTTCGCCGGTATCGGCGTCGACCATCTCGGTGATCGCCTTGGCGCCCTTCAGCGTTTCCGGCTTGAAGGGAATGCGCCAGCCTTCGCCGTCGCGCTTGTAGAGCGACTTCGTATAGAAGGTGTCGAGGATTTCCTCGCCGTCCATGCCGAGCGCCATCAGCAGCGACGTCACCGGAATCTTGCGGCGGCGGTCGATACGAGCGTAGACGATGTCCTTGGCGTCGAATTCGATATCGAGCCAGGAGCCGCGATAGGGAATGACGCGCGCAGCAAAGAGCAGCTTACCGGAAGAATGGCTCTTGCCCTTGTCATGGTCGAAGAAGACGCCCGGCGAACGGTGCATCTGCGAGACGATGACGCGCTCGGTGCCGTTGACGATGAACGTGCCGTTGTTGGTCATGAGCGGCATGTCGCCCATGTAGACGGACTGTTCCTTGATGTCCTTGATCGACTTCGCGCCGGTATCCTCGTCGATATCGAACACGATGAGGCGCAGCGTCACCTTCAGCGGCGCGGCATAGGTCAGGTCGCGCTGGCGGCATTCGTCAACGTCGAATTTCGGCGGCTCGAACTCATAGGATACGAATTCCAGCATCGAAGCGCCGGAGAAATCGGTGATCGGGAAAACCGACTTGAAGACTGCCTGAAGACCCTCGTCGGGCCGGCCGCCCTTCGGCTCTTCAACCATCAGAAACTGGTCGTAGGACGCCTTCTGAACCTCGATGAGGTTCGGCATTTCCGCGACTTCGGGGATCTTACCAAAAAACTTGCGTACGCGCCTGCGACCGTTGAACGAAAGGGTCTGAGCCATCGTCGCTCCTTCAAAATCTTGCACCCGGGCCTGCAACGGACGGGAACCGATGGCCAGTCGACCCCGTCAATCAATGGGTAGTTCAATCTCGTCCGACTACCGGAACGCTCAGCTCGGATTGCTGTGCTGCCCTCGGTGCGAGACTATCCTTTTGAAGAACCCATTACCCAAAAGCCGTTTTGACGCGGCTTTTGGGTAATTCGTTCAGAAAAACGGCAAATGGGAGGCAGCAAATGCCACCTCCCAAAAGCAGTTCAAGCTTACTTGACGTCGGCCTTGGCGCCAGCGTCTTCGAGCTTCTTCTTGATGTCAGCGGCTTCAGCCTTGGAAACGCCTTCCTTGACAGCCTTCGGAGCGCCTTCGACGAGGTCCTTGGCTTCCTTGAGGCCGAGACCGGTGATGGCGCGGACTTCCTTGATGACGTTGATCTTGTTTGCGCCGGCATCCGTGAGGATGACGTCGAACTCGGTCTTTTCTTCTTCAGCCGGAGCAGCTGCGCCGCCTGCACCACCAGCAACGGCAGCAACAGCTACCGGAGCAGCGGCGGAAACGCCCCACTTTTCTTCGAGCAGCTTGGAAAGCTCAGCAGCTTCCAGGACGGTCAGAGAGGAGAGGTCTTCAACGATCTTTGCGAGATCAGCCATTTTCTAGTTCCTTTTGTTCGGTTCGAACTGTTGAGTATGTACAGCGAAAAACCGCCTTAAGCGGCTTCGTCCTTCTTGGCGTAGGCCGAGAACACGCGAGCAAGCTGACTTGCCGGTGCTGCAACAACGCCTGCGATGCGGGTAGCCGGTGTCTGGATCATGCCCAGCAGCTTCGCACGCAGTTCGTCCAGCGAAGGCAGGGTCGCAAGCGACTTGACACCTTCGGCGTTGAGCGTGGTTGTTCCCATGGCGCCGCCGAGAACCACGATCTTATCGTTGGTCTTGGCGAAATCCATGACGACCTTCGGAGCGGTGATCGGATCATTGCTGTAAGCAATGAGAGTCTGACCCTTGAAGAGATCGGAGATCCCTTCCGCTTCCGTACCCTGAAGGGCAATTTTGGCCAGGCGGTTCTTCGCGACTTTGACGGTGCCGCCAGCAGCGCGCATCTTCGAACGAAAATCGTTCATCTGTGCGACTGTAGCACCAGCATAGTGGGCCACGACAACCGAGCCCGATGCCTTGAAGACATCGTTCAGTTCCGTGACGAATTCGCGCTTTTCCGCTCTTTCCACTGCCTATCTCCAGTTGGCGGGACCGTTTGAACGGACCCACCGGGTTGCCTTTGCCTCCCGGGATCAAAAGAGATCCCAAGCGACGCTTGAGGATCCTGTCCCCTCGCGCTCCGCGCCACTTAAGGCAAGGAAGGCACAAGGCATCCAAGGCTCGAACCGATTTCCTAGAAGCAGAACTTCATGCAATTCGGGTCTTACCCGTCTCATGCAGGCAAAGTGATTAAGGGAAAACCACCTGCAATCTCGGACAGGATTCCGGATTTCTCCGGAATATTCCGGCCCCTTGCGAGGCCGGAATTCTTGTTATCAGGCCAAAGCCCGATGAAACTTATGCAGTCGCGGCCGCGGTGACCGAGCCGACTTCGATCTTTACGCCCGGGCCCATGGTCGAAGAAATCGCCACGCGCTTGACGTAATTGCCCTTGGCGCCAGCCGGCTTCGCCTTGATGACGGCGTCGGCGAAAGCGCGGATGTTTTCTTCCAGAGCCTTGGCATCGAAGGAGGCCTTGCCGATGCCGGCGTGGACGATGCCAGCCTTTTCGACGCGGAACTCGACGGCGCCGCCCTTGGAAGCCTTGACGGCTCCGGCGACATCCATGGTGACGGTGCCGACCTTCGGGTTCGGCATCATGCCGCGCGGGCCGAGAACCTTACCGAGACGGCCGACGAGCGGCATCATGTCGGGAGTGGCGATGCAGCGATCGAAATCGATCTTGCCGCCCTGGACGATTTCGACGAGGTCTTCTGCACCGACAACGTCTGCGCCGGCTGCCTTGGCTTCGTCAGCCTTGGCGCCACGAGCGAAGACTGCGACGCGAACCGTACGGCCGGTGCCGTTCGGCAGGTTGACGACGCCGCGAACCATCTGGTCCGCATGACGCGGGTCAACACCGAGGTTCATCGAGACTTCGATAGTTTCGTCGAACTTGGCGACAGCCCGTTCCTTGACCATGCCGATGGCGGTCGTCAGAGCGTAGAGCTTGGTCGGATCAACACCTTCATTGATCTTCTGAGTGCGCTTGCCTGCCATGGTCTTAACCCACCACTTCCAGGCCCATGGCGCGGGCGGAGCCCTCGATCATCGCCATTGCACCTTCGATATCTGCTGCGTTCAGGTCCTTCATCTTGGCTTCGGCGATCGTCTTGATCTGAGCCTTGGTGAGGGTACCGGCCTTTGCGCCCTTGCCCGGGGTCTTGGAACCGGACGTGATCTTCGCTTCCTTCTTCAGCCAGTAGCTGACCGGCGGCTGCTTCATAGCGAAGGTGAAGGACTTGTCCTGGTAATAGGTGATGACGACCGGAATCGGCATACCCTTTTCCATTTCCTGCGTGGCGGCATTGAACGCCTTGCAGAATTCCATGATGTTAATGCCACGCTGACCAAGCGCCGGTCCGATCGGCGGGGACGGGTTCGCCGATCCTGCCTTGACCTGAAGCTTGAGCTGGCCTGCAACTTTCTTAGCCATATCTCTCTGCCTTTCATGAACGGCCGGCTGCCCGGCCCGTGATGCCGGATCGCTCCGGCGGCTGCGGTTGCGTGGTGCGGATCATTGGGGTCCGGCTAAGACCCCTCACCTTCCACGCGGATGCGGACAAGGTCCGCAGGAAACAGGCCGCAAGGGCCGGCTTCCAATTCTGCAATCAGACCTTCTCGACCTGCGCGTATTCCAGCTCGACCGGCGTTGCGCGGCCGAAGATCGACACCTCTACCTTCAGGCGCGAACGCTCTTCGTCCACATCCTGAACCGTGCCGTTGAACGAAGCGAACGGGCCGTCGGAAACGCGGACCTGCTCGCCGATCTCGAAGGTGATGGACGCCTTCGGCCGCTCGACACCTTCCTGGACCTGGCCGAGAATGCGCTCGGCTTCATAATCCGGAATCGGAACGGGCTTATTGTCTGAGCCGAGGAAACCGGTGACCTTCGGCGTATTCTTGATCAGGTGGTAGGCCTCGTCCGTGAGATTGGCGCGAACGAGGACATAACCCGGGAAAAATTTGCGCTCGCTGTCGACCTTGCGGCCGCGACGCACTTCCACCACCTTTTCGGTCGGCACGAGAATCTTCTCGAACAGGTGCTCAAGCCCCTTCTGGCGAGCCTTGTTCTCGATGTCCTCAGCCACCTTCTTTTCAAAATTGGAATACGCGTGGACGATGTACCAACGTGCCGCCATTTTTATCTCCACCCGTATCAGTTGCCGATATTCAGCACGAAGCTGAGGGCCCAGCCGATCAGCTGGTCAGCGGCAAAGAAAAACAGCGCGGCGAAAACCACCATCACAAGCACCATCACCGTCGAGATCATCGTCTCGCGGCGCGACGGCCATGTGACCTTGGACGTCTCGGAGCGAACCTGCTGCAGAAACGCAAATGGATTGGATTTGGATGCCATCGACTGCCCACGCAATTACGGCGCGTAAAGCTGAACATATCAGCCCCACGCACCGCGTGTCTGTTGAACCCTAAATAAACACCGATTTCCGAATACACAAGAGGGAAACCGAAGTTTAACGAAATTAGTTGCCACCAATTGTTCCCGCTCCGAAACGCTGCAAGCACGTCCGCGCTGTCCCGTATTCAGGAAAGTGGCAGGGGCAGAGGGGCTCGAACCCCCGACCTGCGGTTTTGGAGACCGCCGCTCTACCAACTGAGCTATACCCCTTCATGCCGATCATCCAGCGCCGAAGCCAAGGCCCGCAAATCGCTATCGAAAAGCATGGCGACCCTTTAAGACGACGGCGCGGGATTGGCAAGCACGATTTTCGATTTTCAAAGCCATTCTCCTCATATGGGGGTTCATGGCTTTTCAACCGCGCGGCCGGGGCCTGGTCAGACCTTCACGTATTTCCGCCAATCGTGTTCCTCCTTGAAGCCCAGCACTTCGCGGATCTTGCGGTTGGAGAGCAGCCCCTCATATTCACCGATATCGCGCGTGAAGGGCACGTTCGGGAAGAATCGCTTCGCAAGTTCCTTCGACGGCGTATTGGCCGAGACGGTATCGTTGGCGGCGTTGAAAACCTGATAGCCGAGGCCGTCCTTCTCGATGCAGAGATGGCAGATCTGGCCGAGGTCGCGGGCGTCGATATAACTCCAGGCGATGCGCTTGCGCATTTCGGGATTGGCGAAATAGGTGGGAAACCTCTCATATTCGTGCGGCTCGATGACATTGCCGATGCGCAGCGCATAGATGTCGAAGCCGGACCGTTCGGCAAAGGCGCGCGCGGTCTTTTCGTTGACCACCTTCGAAAGGCCGTAGGAATCCATCGGATTGACGTCATAGTCCTCCTCCAGCGGGAACTGGTGGAAATCGCGATGTCCCTCCGCGAAGCAGACGCCGTAGGTCGTCTCGCTGGACGCGACGATGATCTTGCGGATGCCGAGCTTCACCGCCGCCTCGATGACATTGTAGGTGCCCATCGTGTTGATGCGGAAGGTCTCGTTGTCAGGTTTGATCAGGATGCGCGGAATGGCGGCGAAATGCACGACGGCATCGAAGGGCTGGACGCCCCTGCCCGCGTCGAGATCGGGAAAATCGCGATGCATGGAGAGCGCGTTGAAAACCTGACCGCTATCGGTGATGTCTGCGATGAGGTTGGTGACGCCGGGGCTATCCAGCGGCACGAGATCGAGATTGTGAACCTCGTAACCTGATTTGACCAGCCATGGCACGGCATGGCGACCCGCCTTGCCCGAACCGCCTGTGAACAGGATTCGCTTCTTCATGGAATATCCTCCGCGTCATGAGACCGGAGGCATAGTTAGACGCTTCCGCGCGAAGAGCAAGCGAGCGTCCTGCAAGGGGTTTAACCCCGCCCCGCCAGGAGCACCCTATCCGGGAGCGCCTGGTCAATCATTGCCCTATCACCGCAGCCCCCTGCGATGACCCGGCAGGGTCGTCACTTGACGACGCTTACCTCATTAATCTGCACACCGGCCGACTGAACGACCTCTTGCGGAATTGCAGCGATGAAAAACATCGTGAAAACATACATCGCGAATATCGTCGCAACGAATGTGGCCTTTGGAATCATCCGGGCTCTCCTCTTTACAAGGAGGAGTCTGGACTAAAATGAGCCAATCACAACCGCTTTCTGAACGTGAGATGAACAAAATACTGTGACGGGCGGCTTTAACGATATTTTTACAACACCTGTTAAACGACCCGGAAGGCATCAAAAACGAAAAACCCCGCTGTTTCCAGCGGGGTTTTCTGATTGTGGATAACCTAAAAGGTTACTCGACGATCGAAGCGACGATACCGGCGCCGACGGTGCGGCCGCCTTCGCGGATGGCGAAGCGCAGCTTTTCTTCCATCGCGATCGGAACGATCAGCTCGACGGCAACCGTGACGTTGTCGCCCGGCATGACCATCTCCGTGCCTTCCGGCAGCGTCACAATGCCCGTCACGTCGGTCGTGCGGAAGTAGAACTGCGGACGGTAGTTGGTGAAGAACGGCGTATGACGGCCGCCCTCTTCCTTCGTCAGGATGTACGCTTCAGCCATGAACTTCTTGTGCGGCTTGACCGAACCCGGCTTGCACAGGATCTGGCCACGCTCGACGCCGTCACGGTTCACACCGCGAACCAGTGCGCCGATGTTGTCGCCGGCCTGGCCCTGGTCGAGCAGCTTGCGGAACATTTCAACGCCGGTCACCGTCGTCTTCGAGGTCGGACGGATGCCGACGATCTCGACTTCTTCGCCGACCTTGACGATGCCACGCTCGACGCGGCCGGTCACCACGGTGCCGCGGCCCGAGATCGAGAACACATCTTCGATCGGCATCAGGAACGGCTGGTCAACCGGACGCTCAGGCGTCGGGATGTAGGCGTCGACAGCAGCCATCAGCTCACGGATCGCGTCTTCGCCGATCTTCTTGTCGGAATCTTCGAGAGCGGCCAGCGCCGAACCCTTGACGACCGGAATGTCGTCGCCCGGGAAGTCGTAGGACGACAGCAGTTCGCGAACTTCGAGCTCGACGAGTTCGAGAAGCTCGGCGTCGTCAACCTGGTCGACCTTGTTCAGGAACACGACGATCGCCGGAACACCGACCTGGCGGGCCAGCAGGATGTGCTCGCGCGTCTGCGGCATCGGGCCGTCGGCAGCCGAGCAAACCAGGATCGCGCCGTCCATCTGGGCAGCACCGGTGATCATGTTCTTCACGTAGTCGGCATGGCCGGGGCAGTCGACGTGCGCGTAGTGGCGGTTCGGCGTCTCGTACTCGACGTGCGCCGTCGAGATCGTGATGCCGCGCGCCTTCTCTTCCGGAGCCGCGTCGATCTGGTCGTACGCCTTGAACTCACCGAAGTACTTCGTGATCGCTGCCGTCAGAGACGTCTTGCCGTGGTCAACGTGGCCGATCGTGCCAATGTTGACGTGCGGCTTGTTGCGCTCAAACTTACTCTTTGCCATTTGAATGCTTCCTGTGAACGAAATGGTGGCCCCGGCGAACCGGTTTAGTGCCGCCGTTTAAGGCTTTCGGCGAAATTGCGCAAGACTTAATTGCAGACGCCATTCTTGGCGTGACAGCGCATATGGGAGACAATTCGCCGCCTGCAAGGCGATTCGCCGAAGCCCCCTCAAAAATCGCTGAAATCCTGAAGAAAAATGACTGGATCGCGCGTTTTCGGCAGGCGGGCGATAACGACATTCGTCCGCTTCGCCGAACATATCCACGCGGATCGCGCCGGCGATCGTCTAGACTAAGTTAAATGGAAGCTGGAGCGGGTAGCGGGAATCGAACCCGCGTATTCAGCTTGGAAGGCTGCTGCTCTACCATTGAGCTATACCCGCGGGATGGTCAGATCCGATGACGAATGGTGGAGAGAGTTGGATTTGAACCAACGTAGGCTGAGCCAACGGATTTACAGTCCGTCCCCTTTAACCACTCGGGCATCTCTCCAGTTTTCGTCCGGATCTTGAAGACCAAGTTCGTCAGACTTCGAAGCGTTGCCGCCCGTCGTCTGCGCCGCGTATATGACCGGACCATTTCAGTCTGTCAACACGATGACAATAGAAAAAACACGAAAAATTTCATTCGCCGCCGAAAGCCCGCATATGAAAGAAAGCCTATGCGGCGACCAGCGCCCTGGCTATAAAGCCGCATGAGCAAAGACAAGAAATTTGGCGGCAAGACCGCGACAGACCCATCCGCCAAGGATACCCACTACGCCAATCTGCGGCGGGCCCACCGCGACGCCAAGCGCGAGCGCGGCGAGATCCCGACGCCCCAGCCGCAGAAGCGCAAGCGTGGGGCTGAGGACTGGAAGCCGCCGGCGCTCGCCCCGGATCAGGTTCATCTTTATGGCCTGCATACGGTGCGTGCGGCGCTCGACAATCCCGAGCGAAAGAAGATCAAGCTGTTCGTGACGCAGAACGCGCTTGCCCGGCTCGAAATCGATGTCGGGACGCTCGGTATTCCCGTCGAGATCGTCTCGCCGCAAGAGATCGACAAGGCGCTCGGCCCCGAGGCGATCCATCAGGGCGTGATGCTGGAAACGCGGCCGCTTCCGGTGCGCAGGCTCGAAGCTCTGAAGGACAGCCCTCTCCTGCTCGTCCTCGATCAGGTCACCGATCCGCACAATGTCGGCGCCATCATGCGCTCGGCCGTCGCCTTCAATGCCGGCGCGGTCATCACCACCCAGAGACACAGCCCGACCGAGTCCGGCGTGCTCGCCAAATCCGCTTCCGGTGCGCTGGAGCTGATACCTTATATACAGATTACCAATCTCGCCGATGCGCTCGGTGAATTGCACAAGCTCGGCTTCTCCACCATCGGCCTCGATTCGGAAGGACCGGCGCCGCTCGAAGGCACCTTCTCCGGCGAGAAGGTGGCGCTGGTGCTCGGCTCCGAGGGCAAGGGGCTGCGGCAGAAGACGCGCGAGACCGTCGGCGCGCTTGCCCGCCTCGACATGCCCGGCGCCATTAAATCGCTGAACGTCTCGAATGCGGCGGCGATCGCGCTTTATGCGGCGCGGCTCTACCTGAAGGCATAGGCCGGTCCGCAGGCGGGCCGCGACAAAGGGGAACTGTCATGATCCGTTTCATCCTTCGGCGCGCGGCTCCAGCAGCGGCGCTGCTTTTCTGCGGCATGGCCCATGGACAGGATATCGATCCCGGTATTCTCAAAGCGCAGGCAGGAACCTATCTCATCGCTCCCGCTGACGGCGGCGCCGGATGCCGCATGACGCTCGAAACCGATATGGCGATCGGCGGCTACTCGCTTTCCGGTCAGGAAGCCTGCGCCAAGCCGCTGCCGGCATTCGCCGAAGCCGCTGCATGGAATTTCGACGGCAATGGCGGCCTCATCCTCATCGATCCCGTGCGCAAGGTGCTCGCCCGCTTCGTCGAAAACGAGGGCTCGCCGATGAAGACGGAACACGGCAAGCCGCTGCTGCTGATCGCAGCACCCGACGGCGTCGACCACCTGCCGACCGTCGCAAGCCTTGCGGGAGCTTGGACGATGCAGCGGCCGGATGGCGAAAGGCTCTGCGGCGTGACGCTCGACGGCAATGTCGGCACGGACGGCAATGCGCCATTGTCACTTTCCGGTGACTGCGCCGCCAATGTCGCCAAACTCAAGCTCGCGGTATGGCGTATCGACGGGTTCGGCCTGACGCTGATGGGCCACGACGGTTCTTCGCTGGGATTCGACATGCGCGCCGACGGCAATTTCGACAAATCGCAGCAGGAAGGCGGCAAGCCGCTTTCGCTCGTACGCCGCTAATCCTCGGTCAGTCGGGCGTCCCGCAAGTGGTCGGCCCATCCATCGGCCGGCGCGTCGTCTCGCCCGCGGCATAGCCGACTTCAACGGGATAGACGATCACACTCGGCAGTTTTCCGATCTCGCTGGCGTGGTCGGGGCTTCGCTTCATTTCCACCTTGTAGGCGACGGAACAATCCGGCAATTGCTTCGGCGTCAGTCCGGTCTCTGCCGAAATTGCCTTGGCGCAGGCAGCGCCCTCCAGATAGAGTGAGCAGGACGCCGTGTAAACGCGGCGAAAATCGAGGGTCAGCTCCCCTCTCCCGCTTCTGATCGCGGTAAAATCGTCGCCATCCAGCGAATCGTTGAGCAGCCGTTCACCCGTCGCGGCATCATAGACGACGAACGGCAATCCGCCGTTCCATCCGTCAGCCGCGCGAAAGAAGACGAACCCGCCGCTGGCGCCCATGAAATAGCCGGCAGTGTCATCCTCGATCACCCGTTCGCGCCCGTCGGTGCGCTCGCACGGCGCATCGGCAGCCAGCAGCGCCAGCTTTTCGGCGCCGACTTCGCCGAGATCGACCTCCTTGACCATGAAGCTCGGATAACGGCTGCAGCTGATTTTCCGTTTTGCGTCGGGATTGAGTTCATCTCTCGGCAGCGCCACGACGTCCACCTTCACCGGCTCTTCAAAAGCTGCCGCATTCTGCGATGCGCCGAAAAAGGAAGCCATTGCCGCAACGATGACCGATATCCTGACCGCGCAATTCATCACAGCTCCCGCATCCCTTTATTTGCGGTATCTCTGCCATGTTTCGATCTGTCTGGACAGATGGAAAGCGGGAGACGGCACCGACCGGAGGGCGGCAATTCGATACCAAAGATCTCCATTTTTGCCTTGGAAAGATGCTCCCACGCACTATGATCGGGCGATGACCGATTACAGCAACCGACCAGAGGCAAGGAGGAATATCCGCCCCATGGCCATTCGACCACTGATTTTCGGTGTCCTTTTCATTGCGGTCTTCGTCGGGATCATTCTGAGTATCATCTGGGTGGACACAACGCACCCTGTCCACCAGCCCGATCCCCTGTCACCGACGGCGCCCGGCCCCGCGACACCGGGAACGGTGCAATAGAGCCAGAGGAACGCGGATGACGATCACGCGTTAATCCCGGAATTAAACGAGGATTGAACGCCTATGCGCATAATGATCGCCGTCGTCGCCTTCATGGTCGCTTCCGTGCTGAGCATCGGGATGATGTCGCCTTCCGGCGCCGGCCAGACCGGCAATGGCGACAGGATCGAAGCGAGCGTCAACGAACCCGTCACCCATTGAACCGAGATAGGCCGGTATCGCGATATTCAGCTGCGATAGAGCCGGGGCATCTCGCGATGGCGATGACGCCACTCGCGCTCTTCCCAGCGCTCGGCACGCCACGGCCGCCAATGACGGCGCCACTCCGACCGGCGCCAATCGCGGCCATCGCGCCAGTCCCGGTCCTCCCGCCAGTCCCGGTGATGCCGCCAGCTGTCGTGAATCTGGACGATGCCGGTCTGCGTAGACACTGCCGGTCGATCGGCGGGCATGGCATTTGCAGGGGGTGCGACGATGGCGAAAGCCGCGCCGGCGGAAATGGCAGCGGTGAGAATGATATGCGCGATCTTCATGGCTGTTTCCTCATTGATGATGAGGCGAAGATGCACTGCCATGGCTGAATTGCCGCTGAAGCGGTCCTTCAGGCGGTGTTCATCAAGGTTAGCAGGCGATAGAGCGGAAAATAGTGGTGCCCCCGGCAGGGTTCGAACCCGCGACCCCCTGATTACAAATCAGGTGCTCTACCAACTGAGCTACAAGGGCAATAGCTGCCAACTAACAGATTCTGTCATTCTGTAAAGAAAAATCCGCTTTTTCGGGCAGTGATCGGCCTTAATCCAAAACGCATTACAATGTAAAACAGCCTTGTCGCACCCGCCCTTTATCCTTTAGCTAGAGCAGCTTCACAAAGGGCATTGCATGGGCCGGTCATTTCAGACGCTTTCTTTCATAGCCTCACCGACGATGGAGGCGCTCGCCGCGCGCGAAGAGCTGATTCGCCTTTATGGCGACGTGCCGGCGGAGGAAGCCGACGTCGTCGTGGCGCTCGGCGGCGACGGCTTCATGCTGCAGACGCTGCACAGCACCATGAACTCCGGCAAGCTGGTCTACGGCATGAACCGTGGCTCGGTCGGGTTCCTGATGAACGATTATCGCACCGACCGGCTTCAGGAGCGCATCTGCACCGCCGTCGAAAATGCCTTCCGGCCATTGAAGATGACGACCGCCAATGCGGACGGCACCAACACGACGGCGCTCGCCATCAACGAGGTCTATCTTTTCCGCCAATCCTATCAGGCCGCCAATCTGAGGGTCGTGATAGATGGACATGTGCGGCTGGAAGAGCTGATCTGCGACGGTTTGATGGTGGCCACTCCCGCCGGGTCGACGGCCTATAATCTTTCCGCCCATGGTCCGATCCTGCCGCTCGAAGCACCGCTTCTCGCCATGACGCCGGTCAGCGCCTTCAGGCCGCGGCGCTGGAGGGGGGCGCTGCTCCCCAACAGGGTGACCGTCGATATCGACGTTCTCGAGCCGATAAAGCGCCCGGTGAATGCGGTGGCCGACAATACCGAGGTCAAGTCGGTGCTGCATGTCCGCATCGCCCAGTCGGAGCATATGACGGCGCGCATTCTTTCCGATCCCGACCGCTCATGGTCAGACCGTATTCTCGCCGAGCAGTTCAAGGATTGAGACGATAACAATGCGACGGATTTTCATAACGACAGTTTTGCTGGTCGGGTGGGCGGCCGCAGCCGTTCAGGCGCAGGACGATATTCTGCCAACCTCTGTGATTTTCGCGACGAGCACCGGCTACTGGGAGGACGACGGCAACTCGCCGACGGTCGAGCGTGCGCCTGCCAGCGCCGAGACCACCGCGAAAGCCGGCGAAAAGGGCGCACAGCGCCACGGCTATTACAAGCTCTTTGCCGTGCGCCAGCCGGACAGAACCTCGAAGATCTTTCTGCAGCAGATTGCCCAGGCCGAGGCCGGCCCGGCGATCGTCTCGACCATCGAACTGCAGGAGTTCAGCGATCTGAAGCCTTACGTGACCGATATACGCCCCGAGAATTCGACCGGCATCATCAAGCAGCCGGGGCTCTTCGCAACCGTCTATCTCAAGACCGACCCTGCGGCAGAACCGACCGGCTGGACCGTGCTCATCGATGAATTCGGCGACATCACCGTGGAGAAGGCAACGAATTGAACCGTGCTTCAGAGGCACCCAAGAGATGAAACTGGGCTTTCGCGACGGCGTCCTCTACGATGAGGAGAGGCCGAACTGGGACGCGGGCGGACCCAGGCCCATCAGCTGGTCGCTATGGTACCCTGCCACCGACGACGCACGGGAAAGCGATTTCCCGGAAAGAAGCTGGTTCAAGAAGGTAGCGGTCGCCCGCGATGCGCCCATTCAGCCTGCGGCCGGCCCGTATCCTCTCGTTCTTCTCTCGCACGGCACAGGCGGCTCCGCGGCCGGACTGGAATGGCTGGCGCGACGCCTTGCCCGTCGCGGATTTGCAGCGCTTGGCGTCAACCATCACGGTAATACAGGCGGCGAGCCTTACCGCGCCGAAGGCTTTGCCTGTCTTTGGGAGCGGGCGCCGGATCTCAGCCATATGCTCGACCGCTGTGACGAGTGGCTGGGTGACTTTCGCGGCCATATCGATATGTCACGTGTGTTCGCCGCCGGATTTTCGGCCGGCGCCTATAGCGTGATGCTGCTTCTTGGCGCCGTCGTCCGGTTTTCGCAGTTCGAGCCCGCGAGGCTGAAGCCGGGTGGTCCGCGCGGGCCCAGGGAATTTCCCGACCTTGCCGATCATATCCCGGCACTGCTTCGCAGCAGCGACGCCTTTCGCGATTCTTGGTCGCGCATGTCGAAGCCTTACCGGGATGACAGGATCAAGGCGGCCCTCCTCTGCGCGCCGGGCCGATCCGTTCTTGGTTTCAGCGAGGAAAGCCTGAAAGCGGTCGAGGCGCCGGCGCTCATCCTCGTCGGCGATGCCGACGGGGCGGCACCGGCTGAGGAATGTTCGTCATGGCTGCATGCACGGCTAAGCCGCAGCACCCTTAAGATCTTCGAAGGCGGCCTTGGGCATTATGTCTTCATGCCGGAGGGCACGGGACTTGGCTTTGCCTTTGCGGCGGAGCTCTTCACCGATCCGCCAGGCATCGCGCGCGCAGCCATTCATGAAGAGATCGCCGATCTGTCGGCAGCGTTGTTTGAGAAGGCCAGGATCGGCGCGATCACATAGCCAAAAGAAAAGCCCCGTCTCCGGGGCTTTTGCGTCTCGATCCTGCTCTACCCGTCAATCGACATCGTCGACGACCGCGTCGGCGGCGCCGCTGATGCGGTGAGCGAGAGCGGCTTCCATGAACTCGTTCAGCTCGCCGTCGAGCACGTCGTCCGGCGCGGTGCTGGCAACGCCAGTGCGCAGGTCCTTGACCAGCTGGTAGGGCTGCAAAACATAGGAGCGAATCTGATGGCCCCAGCCGATGTCCGTCTTGGAGGCGGCTTCGGCGTTGGCGGCGTCCTCGCGCTTCTTCAGTTCCGCTTCGTACATGCGGGCGCGAAGCATGTCCCAGGCCTTGGCGCGGTTCTTGTGCTGCGAACGCTCCTGCTGGCACTGCACGACGATGCCGGTCGGGATATGGGTGATGCGCACGGCCGAGTCTGTGGTGTTGACGTGCTGGCCGCCAGCGCCCGACGAACGATAGGTGTCGATGCGGCAATCGCTTTCGTTGATCTCGATCTGGATCGAGTCGTCGACGACGGGATAGACCCAGATCGACGAGAAGGAAGTGTGGCGACGCGCATTGCTGTCGTAAGGCGAGATGCGCACCAGACGATGCACGCCCGATTCCGTCTTCAGCCAGCCATAGGCGTTGTGTCCCTTGACGAGCAGGGTCGCCGACTTGATGCCCGCCTCTTCGCCGTCGTGGACTTCCAGAAGCTCGACCTTGAAACGCTGGCGCTCGGCCCAGCGGGTGTACATGCGCAACAGCATGTTCGCCCAGTCCTGGCTTTCGGTGCCGCCGGCGCCGGAATGGACTTCGAGATAGGTGTCGTTGCCGTCTGCCTCGCCGGAAAGCATGGCTTCCACCTGGCGGCGCGCGGCCTCGGCCTTCAAGGCCTTCAGCGTGTCCTCGGCTTCCTTGACGACGCTCTCGTCGCCCTCTTCCTCGCCGAGTTCGATCAGCTCGATATTGTCGTTCAGCTGCTGTTCGAGCTGCTTCACGCCGCTGATGCCGTCATCCAGCTGCTGGCGCTCGCGCATCAGCTTCTGTGCTTCGGCGGCGTCGTTCCAGAGGTTCGGATCCTCTGCCTTGTTGTTCAACCAGTCCAGTCGTCTTATCGCCTGGTCCCAGTCAAAGATGCCTCCTCAGCAGGGTGATAGCCTGCTTGGTTTCATCGACCACGTTTTCGATTTCAGCTCGCATTTCCCTGCTTCTCTGTATCGGTCTTATCAAGTGCTGGTGACATAGAGACGCCCGCCGCGGATGTAAAGGGCCGTGGCGGGCGTTCAAAATTCAGGTGAGCGTCAGAAGAGGCCTGGTGTACCGGTCTGGACGGCCTGATTGGCCTGCGGCGAGGTCTTCAGGATCTCTTCCGGCGCCATCGTGCTGTCCATGCCGATGACCGAGAAGCTGTCGGCCGGGCCGGTGCCGGGTTTGAAGGCCTCGATGATGGTGTTCGGATCGCCATCGACGGCGGCCATGCCGGTCTTGCGGTCGATCGGGATAAGATTCATGCCTGCGGGGATCACGAATTTGGATTCCGGCATGTCCTTGACTGCAGTCTGCATGAATTCGTTGAAGATCGGAGCGGAAAGACCACCGCCGGTGCCGCCGCGGCCGAGGGGCGCCGGTGTGTCGAAGCCCATATAGAGGCCGGCGACGAGGTCCGGCGTGAAGCCGACGAACCAGGCGTCCTTCTCGTCATTGGTCGTGCCGGTCTTCCCGGCGACGTCGCGGCCGCCGAGATCGATCTTGCCGGCGGCGGTACCGCGCTGGATGACGCCCTGCATCATCGAGGTGATCTGGTAGGCGGTCATCGGGTCGAGAACGGTTTCGCGGTTATCGACGACATTCGGCTCTTCCTGATTCTGCCAGTCGCCGGCATTGCAGCCCTCGCACAAACGCTCCTCATGCTTGAAGATCGTCTTGCCGTAGCGATCCTGGATGCGGTCGATCAGTGTCGGCTTGATCTGCTTGCCGCCATTGGCAAGGACCGAATAGGCCGAGACCATGCGCAGAACCGTCGTGTCGCCGGCGCCGAGCGACATGGAGAGAACCGGCATCATGTGATCGTAGATGCCGAAGCGCTCGGCATATTCGGCGACGATGTTCATGCCGAGATCGTTGGCGAGGCGCACCGTCATCAGGTTGCGCGAATGCTCGATGCCCGAACGCAGCGTCGACGGGCCGCCGGATTCGCCGCCGTAGTTTTCCGGCCTCCAGACCTGGCCGCCCGAGACGATTTCGATCGGCGCGTCCATGATGACGGACGCCGGCGTATAACCATTGTCCATCGCCGCCGCATAGACGAATGGCTTGAAGGAGGAGCCCGGCTGACGCATCGCCTGGGTGGCGCGGTTGAATTCGGACTGGGCGTAGGAGAAGCCGCCGACCATGGCGAGCACGCGGCCGGTCTTCGGGTCCATGGCGACGAGACCGCCCTGCACTTTCGGCGGCTGACGCAAACGATAGGAGGTCGAGGCGTCGTCGCCGAGCTTCTCAACATAGACGACGTCGCCCGGGCTCAAGACGCCCTCTGGCGATTTCGCGGTCTTGCGGGAGCCGTCCGCCGACCGGAAGGCCCATTGCATGTTCTTGGCGTCGATCGTTCCGCGCTGACGGTCCGCCGCAACCTTGCCGCTACCGTCCTTGGACGGCTGCAGGCCGATATCGACGTTGTCGTCGGACACGGCGAGCACGACGGCAAGCCGCCATTCCGGCACGTCGGACAGCGTGGGAATATCGGCAAGCGCCTTGCCCCAATCGCCGCCTGCGTCGATCTGCTTGACCGGCCCATGGAAACCGCGGCGCTCGTCATAGGTCACGAGACCATCCTGCAGCGCCTTGCGGGCGGCAAGCTGCATCTGCGGATCGAGCGAGGTGCGCACGGAAAGGCCGCCCTCATAGAGCACCTTCTCGCCATATTGATCGATTAGCTGGCGGCGCACGGCTTCGGCGAAATAATCCGAAGCGAAAAGCGAGGGACCGGTGCTGCGGGCGGTGACGCCGAGCGGCTGCTTCTTGGCTTCATCGCCATCGCTCTGGCTGACATAGCCGTTCTCGACCATGCGGTCGATTACCCAGTTGCGGCGCTCGAGCGCTGCCTCGGGATGGCGGAAAGGATGGTAGTTGGCCGGGCCTTTCGGCAGCGACGCCAGATAGGCCGCCTCGGCGACGGTCAGCTCGGTGACCGACTTGTTGAAATAGGTGAGCGCGGCTCCGGCGATGCCATAGGAATTCAGGCCAAAGAAAATCTCGTTCAGGTAGAGCTCGAGGATCTTGTCCTTGCTGTAGGCCTGCTCGATCCGGAAGGAAAGGATCGCTTCCTTGATCTTGCGGTCGATCGTCTGGTCGGAGCTCAAAAGGAAGTTCTTGGCCACCTGCTGCGTGATTGTGGAGGCGCCGACCGGGCGCCGGCCGGACCCGAAATTCTGCAGGTTGACGAGAATTGCACGGCCGAGGCCGGTCAGGTCGACGCCCGGATGGTTGTAGAAATTCTTGTCTTCGGCCGAGAGAAAGGCGGCCTTTACGCGGTCGGGAATGGCCTGAATCGGCAGGAAGAGGCGCTTTTCCTTGGCATATTCGGCCATCAAGGCGCCGTTGCCGGCGTGGACGCGGGTCGTGACCGGCGGCGCGTAACTGTTCAGAACGGCATAGTCCGGAAGATCCTTCGCGACGCTGGCGAGATAGATGGCAATACCCGCCGCCGCGACCAGAAACAGGACGCAGGCCATTCCGAAGAAATATCCAAGAAGTCTAACCATATTTTCAGCTACCGGTCTCTTCGATCTTCAATCGGCGCAGCCGCAACGATTGCACAGATCAAGGCAATTTGCACGTTGCGCGCGGCTTACTCCATGAGCGCTACCGCCACAAGCCGATTCCGCGCTCCAGGCTACGAAACATAAGCCGGAGTAACGGCGCGAATGTGAGCAAAATAGGGCTCCGGACGCCGCATTCACCGCTCTATCAGCGTTTCATCAGGAGTGTCACATCCAAGCAACGCCCCTCCTGGCAGCGGGAACGGCGCCGTTTGCTCCGAATTTGATTCAGCCAGCGCAGTTTAATATCTGTTTTCAAACGTCTTATCGCTTCAGACCGCCTCGCGGCCTGGACGGCAGGTCAGCCGCCATTCGCCACGACGGCCGTGCGGTATCGCTTCACCGCTTCGGTCAGGAGATCGGCTATCTTGCCGCGCCAGGTCTCGTCCAGCAGCAGCTTCTCATCCTCGGCATTCGAGAGGAAACCGATCTCGAGCAGGATCGACGGCACGTCGGGAGCCTGCAGCACACGGAAACCGGCGTGGCGATGAGGGTTGTTGATGGTGCCGACCTGGTCCTTGAAGGAGTTCAGTACGCTCTCGGCCATCGAGATCGAGAAGGCCTGCGTCTCGCGCCGCGTCAGGTCGAGCAGGATATCGGCGACCTCCGGCGGTTCGGCGACAGTTTCCTTGCCGGCGATCTGATCGGAAAGGTTTTCGCGCTCGGCGAGATCGGCGGCGAGCTTGTCCGAGGCTTTGTCCGAGATCGTGTAGACGGTCGCTCCGCGGATATCCTTCTGCTTCAGCGTGTCGGCGTGCAACGATATGAACAGGCCGGCGTGGTTCTGGCGGGCGATCAGCACGCGCTGCGAAAGCGACAGGAATTCGTCGTCCTGGCGCGTCAGGAAAGCCTTGATGCCCGGCTCCTTGTTCAGCCGGTCGGCCAAAGCCTTGGCGAAAGCCAGCGTCACCTGCTTTTCTTCGGTCTTGGTGTCGACGCTGATCGCGCCGGTATCGATGCCGCCGTGACCGGCATCGACGGCGATGACGAAATCGCCGGGGGCGGCCTTCTCAGGCGCCGGAATGGCGCTCGTCGTCTGGGCCGCCTCTGCCCGGTCGTCCCAGGATTGCGTCTTGACCAGCTCGGCAAAGGCCTGCTTGTCGATCATCTCGGCATCGAGCACGAGCCGATGGCCCTTGCCGGCCTCGTCGGCCTGCACCTTGGCGAGCGCCAGTTTCACCGGCTTCGCAGTCGTCAGCACGATGCGGGCGCTTTCCTCGTCCATCTTGCCATAGCGGATGTCCTTGAAGAGGCCGCGTGCGGCCAGATCCTTCGCCGGGAACCCGAAAGCGGTCGCCGGCAGATCGACGACGATGCGCTCCGGATTGGCGATATAATGGACGGAAAAGCGCGGTTCGCGGTCGAAATCGATGACGATGCGCGTTCTCGCGTCATCGCCGATGATGCGCGCGCCATAGGCGAGCAGCGGATCCCTGGCCTCGGCGGAACCCGCGACGACAGGCAGGAGGCAGCCGGCGACAAGCACTGCCCTCAGAACCCGCCTTGCGAATGTCGATCGCCGCGCTGCGGATTTCGCCGCGATCCGAGCCCTCTTAAACAATAAACCGCCACACCCTATTTATCTCGCGATGGACCCGGGATGGCCGAAGCGCTCGCCCGAGAGCAAACAGCTTCCACCGCCCGCCGAATCGCAATCGCTTTATCCCCGATTCCTATGCGTTACGAAATCCATCAATATTATGGCACATTTGGCTTTTCCCTTGCTATTGTGACAGAGAAAACATACAACGCATTTTAGGGTAGAAGTGTTGACGGGATAGAGTCGCCGCAAGGCTGCCAGCCAGATCAGGACCTGGCGCCACATCGGTCATCGTCCGCCGTCTTATGCGTTTCAACCCAGAACTGGATCCTGATTTTCCGGCTTTTGTCGGAACTTCATTGGTGGATCAGCCACCACGCTCTCAGGGAGCACCCTCATCGGACCCAAAACGGGTCTTCGTATTGTCGATCACGCTTGGTTGTTGATGGTTTCGCAGCAGATTTTATCTGAAGTCTACAGGCCCCGGACCGAAATGGTTCCGGCTGCGGTCTGGCTGCTGCTCTCCTCTTCGCGCCAGGCGCGACTTTCATTATCCGGCGCGGCCACGGTGGACCGCATTCTTTCTGTTTCTACAGCAGTCGGGAATGCGCTCTCGCGGCCACGCCGAGGAGCACAGCTTACATGGCAGACAAAATGCTTATCGATGCGTCTCACGAGGAAGAGACGCGCGTCGTTGTCGTTCGCGGGAACCGCATAGAAGAATTTGACTTCGAGTCGCAGCACAAGAAGCAGATCCGCGGCAATATCTACCTCGCCAAGGTAACGAGGGTCGAACCCTCGCTGCAGGCAGCCTTCGTCGACTACGGCGGCAACCGTCACGGTTTCCTGGCCTTCGCCGAAATTCACCCCGATTATTACCAGATCCCCCTCGCCGACCGTCAGGCACTGCTTCGGGCCGAAGCCGAGGAGCATCGCCGCGACGA
Source organism: Rhizobium sp. R634 (assembly GCF_002211305.1). GTDB lineage: Bacteria > Pseudomonadota > Alphaproteobacteria > Rhizobiales > Rhizobiaceae > Rhizobium. The sequence continues at coordinate 70,432 of NZ_LOKW01000012.1, forward strand.
AGATGTCGAGCATGTCGAAACCGCGCCGATCGTCGATCTTTCGACCCAGGATCAGCCGGATGTCGGCATCGTGCCCGCCGTGGCGCCTGAACCGGTTGCCGTAACGGAAGAGGCAGCGGCGGAAGAGGTTGCCGCAGCGGCAGAGGTGGCGGCATCGCCCGAAGCCGCCGAGGAAGCGCCGGTCAAGAAGGCACGGCCGCGCCGCAGCCGCAAGAAGGTTGCCGAAACGACCGCGACCGAGGACGCTGTTCCCACAGATGTCGAAGCCGAGGGTGCTGCAAACGTCGACAACGAGGATGATGGTTCGACCGGCGGTACGATGGCCGCGATGGTGGAAACCGACACGATCTCCGAGGATATCGACACCAGCAAGCGTCGTCACGATGATGACGACGATGATGACGATCACGGCGAAGAGGAAGTCATCGAATCCGTCGGCGCAGAAGACGCGATGGAAGAAGTGCCGGACCGCGTGCAGCGCAAGCCGCGCAAGCAGTACCGCATCCAGGAAGTCATCAAGCGCCGCCAGATCCTGCTGGTTCAGGTCGCCAAGGAAGAGCGCGGCAACAAAGGCGCCGCTCTCACCACCTATCTCTCGCTGGCAGGCCGCTATTCCGTCCTAATGCCGAACACGGCACGCGGCGGCGGTATTTCCCGCAAAATCACCAATCCGCAGGACCGCAAGCGCCTGAAAGAGATCGCGCGCATGCTCGAAGTGCCGCAGGGCATGGGTGTCATCCTGCGCACCGCCGGCGCCAACCGCACCAAGGTCGAAGTCAAGCGCGACTTCGAATATTTGATGCGCCTCTGGGAGAATGTGCGCACGCTGACGCTAGCCTCCACCGCTCCCTGCCTGGTCTATGAGGAAGGCTCGCTGATCAAGCGCTCGATCCGCGACCTCTACAACAAGGATATCGGCGAGATCATCGTTGCCGGCGAAGAAGGCTATCGTGAAGCAAAAGACTTCATGAAGATGCTGATGCCGAGCCATGCCAAGGTGGTTCAGCCCTATCGCGACATCCACCCGATTTTCTCACGCTCCGGTATCGAGGCCCAGCTCGACCGCATGCTGCAGCCGCAGGTGACGCTGCGGTCCGGCGGTTATCTGATCATGAACCAGACGGAAGCGCTGGTTTCGATCGACGTCAACTCCGGCCGCTCCACGCGCGAACATTCGATCGAGGACACCGCGCTGCAGACGAATCTCGAAGCCGCGGAAGAAATCGCCCGCCAGCTTCGCCTGCGCGACCTTGCCGGCCTGATCGTCATCGACTTCATCGACATGGAAGAGAAGCGTAACAACCGCGCCGTCGAGAAGAAGCTGAAGGAATGCCTGAAGAACGACCGCGCCCGCATTCAAGTGGGCCGCATCTCGCACTTCGGCCTGCTCGAAATGTCGCGTCAGCGCATCCGCGCTTCCGTTCTCGAATCGACCACCCAGGTCTGCTCGCATTGCGGCGGCACCGGCCACGTCCGTTCGCAGTCCTCCGTCGCCCTGCATGTGCTGCGCGGCATCGAGGAATATCTGCTCAAGAACACGACGCACAACATCACCGTGCGTACCACGCCTGATATCGCGCTCTACCTGCTCAACCACAAGCGCCAGACGATCGTCGATTACGAGGCGCGCTTCGGCGTCGCGATCATCATCGATGCCGATGGCTCGGTCGGTGCGCAGCACTTCGCGATCGACCGTGGTGAGCCGGTCGAAAATCCGGTCAAGATCGAAAGCCTCTTCAACTTCGCAGCCATTCCCGAGGATGACGACGACGATATCGTCATCGAGGCGGATGAGGACGAAGACGAAGAGCTCGAGGAAAAGGCCGCAGCAACCGAACGCCCTGCCACGGCGCGCTCGGAAGGCGAAGGTGACAACAACCGCAAGCGCAAGCGCCGCAGGCGCCGTCGCGGCCGCAACGGCAATGCCGAGCAGCCGGCACTGGCGGCAGGCGAAGCCGGCGACGAGGACGAAGACGGCGAGGACGATGGCAGCGAGGGCGAAGAAAATGCCGCCGCCACGCCTGAGGCCCGTGCCGAGAGCGAGGAATCACAGCGCCGCAAGCGCCGTCGCCGCGGCAAGCGTGGCGGTCGCCGCAATCGCGCCGAGGACGGTTCCGAACTGGCGGCCGATGAAGGCGGTGAAGACAATGGCAGTGACGAGAGCGAAGGCGACGACGTTTCGAACGACGGCGTCCCTGCGGAAGCAGAAACTGTCGAAGCGGTTGCCGATCAGGCTGGCGAAAGCCAGGCCGCAGCTGCCGCTGTCGAGGCTGCGGCTGTAGTCACCGAGGATGTGAAGCCCGCCCGTGGCCGCGGCCGCCGCAAGGCCGCCGCAGCGCCGGTCGAGGAGCCTGTAGCAGAAACGGCACCAGCGGCCGTGGTCGAACCGGAGTTGGCGGAAGCCTCCGCCGATCTCGAAACGCCCGAGCAGGAAGAGGCCCGGGAAGAGGCAAAGCCGGTTCGCGCCAACCGCGAATCCAACATCACCTCCTCCGAGCCGACGGTGAAATCCACCCGCAGCGAAAATTCCGAAAGCGACGACGGCAAGCCGAAGAAAGCCGGCTGGTGGCAGCGCCGCGGCTTCTTCTGAACGCTGATTTTCGGACGTAAATGATCAATCCGGCCGCGGCGACGCGGCCGGATTTTTGTTTGTGGTGAGCTTCTTTAGCAAAGTTGAACCCCGAGGGCCGGGCGTGTACCTTCACGATATTGGTACACTTGAGGTGGTTACGCCGACAACGATCGATATCGATGATGGCTTGCTCGACGCAGCAATGATCGTCACGGGATTGGCGACAAAAGAGGCCGCCGTCGAACAGGCTTTGCGAATCCTGATCGAGAGGCACCGCCGGAAAAATGCGATCGCAGATCTCGCAAGGATAGGCTGGGAAGGCGACCTGGAAGAGATACGTTGCGACCAGCCGGACGGCAGACGGTGATCGTCGTTGACAGTTCGGATTTGGATCCGTGCATCTGCGCGGGATAAGTGCGGCCAGCCCGGTCCGGGAGATCGCCGATGCCAGCCCCTCATCCGCCTGCCGGCACCTTCTCCCCGTAAACGGGGCGAAGGAGGATAGCCGCGACTTCTCCGTTCCCCACCAACCTCTCGCAGGGCACGTCCCCTCTCCCCGTCAGAACGGGGAGAGGGTTAGGGTGAGGGGCAGCCATCGGCGCGACGCGCGTCGATATCGCTGAGATGGATGCCAGCGAAGAGCAATCATTGTCCGCTGCGGTCAGGCGGCCGGCGGATAGAGCAGGTCGACGATGTAGCTGGCGTCGAAGCGGGAATCGAGCATGCCGTAAGTAGAGCGCCAGCCGCCGGCGAGGCGCGTCTCGATGAAGGCATCGGCGATGCGCCCTGCCCCGAGCCGATAGAGTTCGGCAGCGCCCGCGGCAAGCGCCAATTGCTCGACCAGCAGGCGTGCGGCACCCTCGTCCTGTTCGCAGAGGGCGATTGCGGCGCGCAGCACGTCGATCGTCTTCTTGCCGGCGGGGCCAAGATCGCGGGCGAGCCCCGCAAAGACCGTCTCGAACAGGTCCTTGCCGCGGTTGAGCACGCGCAGCACATCCAGCGCCATGACATTGCCGGAGCCTTCCCAGATGGCGTTGACCGGCGCCTCGCGGTAATGGCGGGCAATCGGGCGCTCTTCAATGTAACCGTTGCCGCCGATGCATTCCATCGCCTCGTAGATCAGGGCGGGAGCGATCTTGCAGCACCAATATTTGGCGACCGGCGTCATGACGCGGGCATAGGCCGCGTCCTCGGCATTGCCGCGCGCCTTGTCGAAGGCATCGGCAAGGCGGAAGGAGAGCGCGGTGGCGGCGGCGACATCGAGCGCCATGTCGGCCAGTACGCGCGTCATGATCGGCTGGTTGACGAGCATCTTGCCGAAGACGCTGCGGCCGCGCGTGTGGTGCACGGCCTCGGCCAGAGAGGCGCGCATGATGCCCGAAGAGGCAAGAGCACAATCGAGCCGCGTCAGCGTCACCATGTCGAGGATGGTGCGGATGCCCGCATCCGGACCGCCGAGCAGGAAGCCGAACGTGTCTGAGAATTCCACTTCGGAAGAGGCGTTGGAGCGGTTGCCGACCTTATCCTTCAGCCGCTGGAACTGCAGGCCGTTGGCCGACCCATCCTCCAGCAGTCGCGGTACGAGGAAGCAGCCCATACCCTCCTTCGTCTGCGCCAGCATGATGAAGGCATCGCTCATCGGAGCGGACATGAACCATTTGTGCCCGGAAAGCCGGTAAATGCCTTCGCTCACCTTTTCGGCAGCGCTCCGGTTGGCCCTCACATCCGTGCCGCCCTGCTTTTCCGTCATGCCCATGCCGATGGTCACGGCGGATTTCTGCATGGCGGGCTTGTTCGACGAATCATATTTGCGCGAGAGGATCTTCGGCGCCCAGTCCTTTTGCACCGCAGGCGAAGCCGACAGCGCGGCAACCGAGGCGCTCGTCATCGTCAGCGGGCAGAGATGGCCGGATTCCAGCTGCGCCATCATGTAGAAGCGTGCGGCGCGGACCTTGTGGCCCGCATCCTTGGCCTCGGTATCGGCCTGCGGGTCCCAAACGGAAGAATGCAGGCCAACCGACATGGAGCGGCGCATCAGCGCGTGCCAGGCGGGGTGGAATTCGACGACATCGAGTCGCTCGCCGCGCGGGCCATGGGTGCGCAGCTGCGGCGCGCCTTGGTTTGCCATGCGCGCCAGTTCCTGCGCTTCCGGCGAGGTGACGTAGCGGCCCATGTTTTCCAGGTCCTCGCGGATGCCGCGCGGCAGAGCCGCCGTCAGATCGACGATCAACGGATCGGATCGATAGGCATTGATGCCGGACCACAGGCTCGGCTGGTTGAGTTCTGCGAGTTTGTCGTCAGTCCGGTTGGCGGAGGTCATTATTCGCTTCTAGTGCAAGAGCCCGGCAAGGGAAACCGGAAGTTATGATTCGCTTCATCCTGCTCTATCGGAATTCGGGCGAAAATGCATGGGGACATAAGCCTTTGCCCACAGCGCATGCTTGCCCCGGCGGGCCGCACTCTTTATAGACCCGCCAGAGACAGCAAGAGGCAGGGTCATGGTCTTTTTCCCCCACCGCCACCTCATCGGCATCAAGGGCCTCACCGAGCAGGATATCACCTATCTTCTCGACAAGGCCGACGAAGCCGTCAAGATCAGCCGCCAGAGAGAAAAGAAGACGTCGACGCTGCGCGGGCTGACGCAGATCAACCTTTTCTTCGAGGCTTCGACCCGCACGCAGGCCTCCTTCGAGCTTGCCGGCAAGCGGCTTGGCGCCGACGTCATGAACATGTCGGTCGGCAATTCCTCGGTGAAGAAAGGCGAAACGCTGATCGATACGGCGATGACGCTGAATGCGATGCGCCCCGACGTGCTTGTGATCCGCCATTCGAGCGCCGGTGCCGCGGCCCTTCTTGCGCAAAAGGTCTCCTGCTCGGTCGTCAATGCCGGCGACGGACAGCATGAACATCCGACCCAGGCGCTGCTCGACGCGCTGACGATCCGCCGCGCCAAGGGCAAGCTGTCGCGCATCATCGTGGCGATCTGCGGCGACGTGCTGCATTCGCGGGTGGCGCGCTCCAATATCCTGCTGCTCAACGCGATGGGCGCACGCGTGCGCGTCGTCGCGCCAGCGACCCTCCTGCCCTCCGGCGTCGCCGAGATGGGCGTCGAGGTCTTCCATTCGATGAAGGAAGGGATGAAGGACGCCGATGTCGTGATGATGCTGCGGCTGCAGCGCGAGCGCATGTCGGGCGCCTTCGTGCCTTCGGTGCGCGAATATTATCACTTCTACGGGCTCGATGCCGAAACCCTGAAAGCGGCGAAAGAGGATGCGCTGGTCATGCATCCCGGCCCGATGAACCGCGGCGTCGAGATCGCCTCCGAGGTGGCGGACGGTCCGCAGAGCGTGATCGCCGAACAGGTGGAGATGGGGGTCGCGGTGCGCATGGCCGTCATGGAGACGCTGCTCGTCTCGCAGAACCAGGGTCCCCGAACCGATGGAATGATGGCATGAGCAACCCGATCGTCCTCAAGAACGTCCGCATCGTCGATCCCTCGCGCAATCTCGACGAGGTGGGCACGATCATCGCCGAAAACGGCGTGATCCTTGCCGCCGGCAGCGCGGTGCAGAATCAGGGCGCGCCGGAAGGCGCTGTCGTGCGCGACTGCGCGGGCCTCGTCGCGACGCCCGGCCTGGTCGATGCGCGCGTCCATATCGGCGAACCCGGCGGCGAGCACCGCGAGACGATCGCCTCGGCAAGCCGGGCTGCGGCGGCCGGCGGCGTGACCTCGATCATCATGATGCCGGACACGGATCCCGTTATCGACGACATCGCCCTCGTCGAATTCGTCAAGAAGACGGCGCGCGACACGGCCGCCGTCAACGTCTATCCGGCAGCCGCCATCACCAAGGGGCTTGCCGGCGAGGAAATGACGGAGATCGGCCTGTTGATGCAGGCGGGCGCCGTCGCCTTCACCGATGCCCATTCCAGCGTCCATAACACCCAGGTGCTGCGCCGCATCATGACCTATGCGCGCGAATTCGGTGCCGTCATCTCCTGTGAGACGCGCGACAAATATCTCGGCGCCAATGGCGTCATGCATGAGGGGCTTTTCGCCAGCTGGCTCGGGCTCTCCGGCATTCCGAAAGAAGCCGAGCTCATCCCGCTCGAACGCGATCTCAGGATCGCCGAGTTGACACGCGGCCGCTATCACGCCGCGATGATCTCCGTGCCGGAATCGGTCGAGGCCATCGAGCGCGCCCGCAGCCGCGGCGCCAAGGTGACCGCAGGCGTCTCGATCAACAATCTGGCGCTCAACGAAAACGACATCGGCGAATACCGCACCTTCTTCAAGCTCTATCCGCCGCTGCGCCCGGAAGCCGACCGGGTGGCCATGGCCGACGCCGTCGCGAGCGGCGCGATCGACATCATCGTCTCCTCGCACGATCCGCAAGACGTCGATACCAAGCGCCTGCCCTTCGGCGAGGCGGCGGACGGCGCGGTCGGCCTCGAAACCATGCTGGCGGCGGCTCTCAGGCTTCACCATGGCGGCCAGGTGAGCTTGATGCGCCTGATCGACGCCATGTCGACCCGTCCCGCTCAGATCTTCGGACTCGATGCCGGCACACTGAAGCCGGGTGCGGCCGCCGATATTACGCTCATCGATCTCGATGAGCCTTGGCTTGTCGCCAAAGACATGCTTCTCTCCCGCTCGAAGAATACGCCGTTCGAGGATGCGCGCTTCAGCGGGCGGGCCGTCGCGACATACGTCTCGGGAAAGCTTGTTTACGCAGTCTAAGAGGCGGCTGGAACGATAAGCCACGGAGGGCTGAGGGGACATATGCTATCCAATCTCATGTCATGGCAGATCACATTGCCGATCGCGCTTGCCGCCGCCGTCATCGGCTATCTCTTCGGTTCCATTCCTTTCGGCCTGATCCTCACGCGCGCCGCCGGCCTCGGCGACGTGCGCAGCATCGGCTCCGGCAATATCGGCGCGACCAATGTTCTGCGAACCGGAAACCGGAAGCTTGCCGCCGCGACACTGCTGCTCGACGCTCTGAAGGCATCGGCCGCAGCCTGGATCGTCGGTTATTTCCTCGGTGAGGAAGCCGCCATCATCGCCGGCTTCTTTGCCTTCCTCGGCCATCTCTTCCCGGTCTGGATCGGCTTCAAGGGCGGCAAGGGCGTTGCCACCTATATCGGCACCCTGCTCGGCATTGCGCCGATTATGGTCGTGCTCTTCGCCGCCGTCTGGCTGGCAATCGCCTTCACCACCCGCTACTCCTCGCTGTCGGCCTTAGTCGCCATGCTCATCATTCCGATCGCGCTGTGGATCCTCGGCAACGAAAAGGTTGCGGCTGTTATGGCGGTCATGACGCTCATCTCCTATTGGAAGCACAAGGCCAATATTTCCCGCCTGATGGGGGGCACGGAAAGCAAGATCGGGGCGAAGGGATAATGGATGCGCTGAGCGCGGCACCAAAAGGCGTTGTGCTGACAGAACGGCAGAGAATTGCCTGGCTGCGCCTCATCCGCTCCGACAATATCGGCCCGGCGACCTTTCGCGACCTCATCAATCATTTCGGTTCGGCCGAAGCCGCGCTCGCGGCGCTGCCGGAGCTTTCGGCGCGCGGCGGCGCCACACGGGCAATCCGCATCGCCACCGAGACCGAAGCGCATCGGGAACTGGAGGCGGCGCATCGCTGCGGCGCCCGCTTCGTCGGCATCGGTGAGCCGGATTATCCGCAAGCGCTGAAGCAGATCGACGGCGCACCGCCGCTCCTTGCCGTCAAGGGCGCGCTTGCCGCCGCCAGGCGACCGGCCGTTGGCATCGTCGGTTCACGCAACGCCTCGATCGCCGGCGCCAAGTTCGCGGCGATGGTGGCGCGCGACTGCGGCCGAGCGGGTTATACCGTCGTCTCCGGCCTGGCGCGCGGCATCGACACGGCAGCCCACCGGGCAAGCCTTGATACCGGCACGATCGCAGCTCTTGCCGGCGGTCTCGACCAGCCCTACCCACCCGAGAATATCGGCCTGCTCGAGGAGATAACGGCCGGCAACGGCCTGGCTGCCAGCGAGATGCCGTTCGGCTGGGAGCCCCGCGCCCGCGACTTCCCGCGCCGGAACCGGCTGATCGCCGGCATTGCGCTCGGCCTCGTGGTCATCGAGGCGGCAGAGCGCTCGGGTTCGCTGATCACCGCGCGGCTTGCAGGAGAGTTCGGCCGGCTGGTGTTTGCCGTGCCCGGCTCACCGCTCGATCCGCGCTGCCACGGCACCAACGGCCTGCTGAAGGACGGGGCTTCGATCGTCACCACGCCCGCCGATGTCGTCGAGGCCCTGGCGCCGCTTGCGCAATTCGATCTTTTCCCGTCCTCGATGGCGGAGGAACCGGCGCGTGACGGCAAGGCGATGATCGTGCCGCCCGGCGATACCGACCGCAGCCGCATCATCGACGCGCTCGGACCGACGCCCGTCGAGATCGACGACGTCATCCGCCATACCGGTCTTTCGGCATCCGCCGTCTATCTCATCCTTCTGGAGCTCGACATATCAGGCAGGCTGCATCGGCATCAGGGCGGTCTTGTCTCGCTTTCCGATTGAGCTTTGCGCGATATCAGCGAGTGGCTTTGCGAACTGCAGTAGCCGCGTGTCGAATCCGATAGCCGCGCCACTTGAAATTGCATTCAGCGTACAATCTTCCCTCGATTGCACCGTACGGAAGAAGTAAAATTGTAGCAAACCCCTTGACCGCGGCGATTTCCCTGTCCATGTCGGAGGGCCAGTATCCAAGTTGCGCTGCGTGTTGCGCTGGCCTCCACGCCGGCGCTGCGTCTTTTTTAGAGAATCATCATGAATGTTGTAGTGGTGGAATCGCCTGCCAAGGCCAAGACGATCAATAAGTATCTCGGTTCGGGATACAAAGTGCTCGCTTCCTTCGGCCATGTGCGCGATCTGCCTGCCAAGGACGGCTCAGTTCTTCCCGATCAGGACTTCGAAATGCTCTGGGAGGTCGACGGGGCGTCGGCCAAGCGGATGAAGGATATTGCCGACGCGGTGAAGTCCTCCGACGGACTGTTTCTCGCGACCGACCCGGATCGCGAAGGCGAAGCGATCTCCTGGCACGTCCTCGACATGCTCAACAAGAAGCGCGTGCTGAACGGCAAGTCGGTCAAGCGTGTCGTCTTCAACGCGATCACCAAGAAGGCCGTGCTCGACGCGATGGCCGAGCCGCGCGATATCGACGTGCCGCTGGTCGATGCCTATCTCGCACGCCGCGCCCTCGACTATCTCGTCGGCTTTAATCTTTCGCCGGTCCTGTGGCGCAAGCTGCCCGGCGCGCGTTCGGCCGGCCGCGTTCAGTCGGTGGCGCTTCGCCTGGTCTGCGACCGCGAGTCGGAGATCGAGCGCTTCATTTCGGAAGAATATTGGAACATTTCAGCGCTCCTGAAGACGCCGCGTGGCGACGAGTTCGAGGCAAGGCTGGTTGCGGCCAATGGCAAGCGGCTGCAGCCTCGATCGATCGGCAATGGCGAGGAAGCCGGCAAGCTGAAGGCTCTGCTTGAAGGCGCAAGCTATGTCGTCGAAAGCGTCGAGGCCAAGCCCGTAAAGCGCAACCCGGCGCCGCCGTTCACGACTTCCACGCTGCAGCAGGCCGCCTCGTCCAAGCTTGGCTTCTCGGCATCCCGGACCATGCAGGTAGCGCAGAAGCTTTATGAGGGCGTCGATATCGGCGGCGAGACTGTCGGTCTCATCACCTATATGCGTACGGACGGCGTCCAGATGGCGCCGGAAGCAATCGATGCGGCGCGCCGCGCCATCGGCGAGCAGTTCGGCGACCGCTACCTGCCTGAGAAGGCCCGCTTCTATTCCACCAAGGCGAAAAACGCTCAGGAAGCGCACGAGGCCATTCGTCCGACCGACTTCAACCGGTCGCCGGACCGTGTGCGCAAGTTCCTGGATGCCGACCAGATCCGTCTCTATGATCTGATCTGGAAGCGCGGCATCGCCAGCCAGATGGCCTCGGCCGAAATCGAGCGCACCACGGCCGAAATCATTGCCGACAACAATGGCCAGAAGGCTGGCCTGCGCGCCGTCGGCTCCGTGATCCGTTTCGACGGTTTCATCGCCGCCTATACGGACCAGAAGGAAGATGGCGAACAGAGCGACGATGCCGACGACGAGGATGGCCGTCTGCCGGAGATCAACGCGCGCGAGAACCTCGCCAAGCAGAAGATCAACTCCACGCAGCACTTCACCGAACCGCCGCCGCGTTATTCCGAAGCATCGCTCATCAAGAAGATGGAAGAGCTCGGCATCGGCCGTCCGTCGACTTATGCTGCGACGCTGGCGACGCTGCGCGACCGCGATTACGTGACCATCGACAAGCGCAAGCTGATCCCGCAGGCCAAGGGCCGGCTGGTGACGGCCTTCCTCGAGAGCTTCTTCACCAAATATGTCGAATATGATTTCACCGCCGATCTCGAGGAGAAGCTCGACCGGATTTCCGCCGGTGAGCTGAACTGGAAGCAGGTGCTGCGTGATTTCTGGAAGGATTTCTTTGCGCAGATCGAGGACACCAAGGAACTGCGCGTCACCAACGTGCTCGATTCGCTGAACGAGGCGCTGGCACCGCTGGTTTTCCCGAAGCGGGAGGATGGCAGCGATCCCCGAATCTGTCAGGTCTGCGGCACCGGCAACCTGTCGCTGAAGCTTGGCAAATACGGCGCTTTCGTCGGCTGCTCGAACTACCCGGAATGCAATTACACCCGCCAGCTTTCCTCCGAGAACGGCGGGGAAGCCGAAAACGTGGCGCTCAACGAGCCGAAGAACCTTGGCGTCGATCCGACGACCGGTGAGGAGCTGACGCTGCGCTCCGGCCGCTTCGGCCCTTATATCCAGCGCGGAGACGGCAAGGAGGCCAAGCGCGCTTCTCTGCCGAAAGGCTGGAAGCCCGAGGATATCGATTACGAGAAGGCGATGGCGCTGATTTCGCTGCCGCGCGATATCGGCAAACATCCTGAGACCGGCAAGATGATCTCCTCAGGCATCGGCCGCTACGGCCCGTTCCTGCTGCATGACGGCTCCTATGCCAATCTGGAGACCGTCGAGGATGTGTTCTCGGTCGGGCTCAATCGCGCTGTGACTGTCATCGCCGAAAAAGCGAACAAGGCGCCGGGCCGCGGCGCGCGCGGCACGCCGGCGGCACTGAAGACGCTCGGCGATCATCCCGACGGCGGCGCCATCACCGTTCGCGATGGCAAGTACGGCCCCTATGTCAATTGGGGCAAGGTCAATGCGACCCTGCCGAAGGGCAAGGATCCTCAAGCGATCACCGTCGAGGAGGCGCTTGCGCTGATCGCCGAGAAGGCCGGCAAGGCCCCTGCGGGGAAGACGGCCAAAGCGAAAGCCAAGCCGAAGGCTGCGGCCGCCCAGGCCAAGACCGCCAAAACGGCTGCCAAGCCGAAGACAACGAAGGCGAAAGCGCCCGCAAAATCGAAAAAGAGCTGACGTGAGCAGAACACCGCGCGAGAGAACGAACCCTGCGGGCAAACGCCCTGGCAAGATCGGCCGCGCCGGCAAGGATGCTCCCGCCGTCGAGCCGCTGAACATCGTCCACGGCGCGCTGCCTTCGCGCGAGGTGATCCTGCGTTTCATCGCCGATCATCCGCAGAAGGCTTCGAAGCGCGAACTCGCCAAGGCTTTCGGCCTCAAGGGTGACAATCGCGTCGAGCTCAAGCACATGCTGCAGGAGCTCGAACAGGAAGGCATGCTGCAGAAGAACCGCAAGTCGCTGATCCGTCCAGGCGCGCTACCGCCGGTTACCGTTCTTGATATCACCACCCGCGACAAGGACGGCGATCTGATTGGCCGGCCGGCGGAATGGCCTGAGGATCAGGGCGTGGCGCCTGCCGTCGCCATTCGCCAGCAATCGCCTGCGGGCCGCCAGGGCAAGGGCAAGGCGCCCGTCGCCGGCCTCGGCGACCGCATCCTGGCGAAGATCTTCCCGGCCGTCGATCGCGGCGGGCCGGCCTATACGGCGCGCATCATCAAGGTGATCGACAAGCGCCGCGGCGCCTCAATGGGTGTTTTCCGCAGTGCGCCGGGCGGCGGCGGCCGGTTGCTGCCGATCGAGCGGCGCGGCGAGGAGATGGTGATCGATCCGGACTATACCGGCGGCGCCAAGGACGGCGATCTGGTCGAGATCGAAATCGCCCGCCTCGGCCGCTTCGGCCTGCCGCGCGCCAAGGTTCTTTCCGTGGTCGGCTCCGTCGGCTCGGAAAAGGCGATCTCGATGATCGCCATCCATGCGCATGGCATCCCGCATGTCTTCCCGCCGGCCGCGATCGCCGAGGCGGAAGCCGCAAAGCCCGCCACGATGTCGCATCGCGAGGATTGGCGCGACGTGCCGCTGATCACCATCGATCCGGCCGACGCCAAGGACCATGACGACGCCGTCTATGCCGAGCTCGACGTCTCGCCCGACAATCCCGGCGGCGTCATCGTTACCGTCGCCATTGCCGACGTCTCCTGGTATGTCCGTCCCAAGTCGCCGCTCGATCGCGAGGCGCTGAAGCGCGGCAATTCCGTCTATTTCCCGGATCGCGTCGTGCCGATGCTGCCGGAGCGCATCTCCAACGATCTCTGCTCGCTGAAGGAAGGCGTCGACCGCCCGGCGCTTGCGGTTCGCATGAGTTTCTCGGGAGAAGGCCGCAAGATCGGCCACACCTTCCATCGCGTCATGATGAAGAGCGCGGCCAAGCTTTCCTACCAGCAGGCCCAGGCGGCGATCGACGGTAATCCCGACGACAAGACGGGACCGATGCTCGAGCCGATCCTGAAGCCGCTCTGGCACGCCTATGAGGTGATGAAGCGCGGACGCGACCGGCGCCAGCCGCTGGAACTCGACATGCCGGAGCGCAAGATCCTGCTGAAGCCCGACGGCACCGTCGACCGGGTCTTCGTGCCGCCGCGGCTCGATGCGCACAAGCTGATCGAAGAGATGATGATCCAGGCGAATGTCGCCGCCGCCGAGACGCTGGAAAAGAAGCGCCAGCCGCTGGTCTATCGCATCCATGACGGCCCGACGCTTGCCAAGCAGGAGGTCCTGCGCGAGTTCCTGGCGACCCTCGGCATCTCGCTCCCCAAGGGCGGCAACGTGCGCGCCAACAGCTTCAACGGCATTCTGGCGAAGGCGGAAGGCACGGCGCACCAGACGATGGTCAATGAGATGGTGCTGCGCTCGCAGAGCCAGGCGATCTACAGCCCTGAGAATATCGGCCATTTCGGCCTGAACCTGATGAAGTATGCGCACTTCACCTCGCCGATCCGCCGCTATGCCGACCTCATCGTGCACCGCGCGCTCGTCGGCTCGCTGGGCTTCGGCGAAGGCGGCATCACCCCCGAGGAAGAAGCCACGCTCGACGATATCGCCGCCGAAATCTCGACATTCGAGCGTCGCGCCATGGCGGCCGAGCGTGAGACCATCGACCGGCTGATCGCCCACCACCTCAGCACCCGCGTCGGCGAGGAGTTTGCCGGCCGTGTCTCCGGGGTGACGAAATCGGGACTCTTTATCTCCTTGCCGGACTATGGCGCCGACGGTTTCGTCCCTATATCTACGCTCGGCACCGACTATTTCATCTATGACGAGGCGCATCAGGCTCTTTCCGGAGAAAAGACGGGGCTCGGCTATCGCCTCGGCGACAGCGTCACCGTGAAGCTTGCCGAGGCAATTCCGCTGGCCGGCGCGCTGCGCTTCGAGATGCTGAGCGAGGGGCGTGAGATGCCGGCGGCGGTGCGTTCCTTCCATAAGGCCGGCCGCCGCGAGAGGGGCCAGGTTCGCAAGAAGCCGGGAACGCGGCCACCGCGCGGGCGCCGCTGAGGCATCGTGCCGAAAGCAGCGATGGTCCGATGATGAACCGGTGCTTTTGGCTTGAAAGAGGAAGACGCGATGAGCACACCGACCGATCCGGTCGTCCGCTACGGGGATAGACCCGAGGCCGAGCGTCCGCTTGGGCGTTCCATCATGCGCGGGCTGTTGAACCGCTGCCCGGCCTGCGGCAACGGCAAGCTCTTTCGCGCCTTCCTGAAGCCTGTGGATCATTGTGCCGCCTGCGGCGAGGCGATGCATCACCATCGCTCCGACGATCTGCCGCCTTATATCGTCATCCTCGTCCTCGGCCACGTCGTGGTCGGCGGCTATACGCTGACCGACATGACTTTCCTGCTGCCGGTATGGGTCCATCTTGCCATCTGGGCGCCGATCACCGTCATCACCGCGCTTGCCTCGATCCAGCCGATCAAGGGCGGCGTCATCGGCCTGCAATGGGCGCTGCGCATGCATGGCTTCGGCGGAGAGAGCGACAGTCCCGACGATTACAACCTTCCTCGCCGGCCGGATTGAGCGCCTTCACCTTCCAGACATATTTAGCGTGTAGTGGCAGCCCTCCACCGACCACCACCGATACGCGGCAGTCGATTATCCGCAACGACTTGACATGGTAAGCTTTTCTTGTCTGAACAGGCTTTACATTCCGCAGATCACATCGGAAATACTGCGAAACGCTGCTCGTCACCTGGATTTGGCACGTCTGTGTCTTTCTATGTGAGGCGAGAGGTCGATTCGCTCGCGCAGCTTTCTAAGGATGGATAAATGTCTCAGCCGAGAAACGGCACACCAGGCGATCTCGAAGAAATTCATTGGCCTTCTCTGGTGGCAGCCGTCTCGTCCATTTCAGCCGTCGGCATAGCAATCGGCCTCGGACTGCCCCTCCTCAGCATCATCCTCGAAAAACGCGGCATCTCCTCCACCCTGATCGGGCTCAACACGGCGATGGCCGGGGTTGCTGCGATGGCCGCCGCGCCTATTACCACCAAGCTCGCCCATAAATACGGCGTTGCCCCGACGATGCTCTGGGCCGTGCTGATTTCGGCGCTGAGTGCGCTCGGCTTCTACTACGCCCAGGATTTCTGGATGTGGTTTCCGCTGCGTTTCGCCTTCCACGGCGCCACGACCACGCTGTTCATCCTCTCCGAATTCTGGATCAACGCCGCCTCGCCGCCTTCCAAGCGCGGCTTCGTGCTCGGCATTTATGCGACGGTGCTCTCCCTGGGTTTCGCGGCCGGACCGCTGCTCTTTTCGCTGCTCGGCAGCGACGGCATCCTCCCCTTTCTGATCGGCGCCGGCGCCATCCTGCTTGCCGCCATTCCGATCTTCATCGCCCGCGACGAAAGCCCGATACTCGAGGAAAAACCGGAGCTGCATTTCATGCGCTACGTATTTCTCGTGCCGACGGCGACGGCGGCCGTCTTCATCTTCGGTGCGGTCGAAGCGGGCGGACTATCGCTTTTCCCGATCTTTGCCGTGCGCGCCCACTTCACCGAATCGCAAGCGGCGCTGCTGCTGACGATGATGGGCGTCGGCAACGTCATCTTCCAGATCCCGCTCGGCTTGCTCTCCGACCGCATCAGAGACAAGCGGCCGCTTCTGGCGGGCATGGCGCTCATGGGATTCGTCGGCTCGATGATGCTGCCGGTACTGGTCAACAACTGGCTGCTGATGGCCGGTATCCTGCTTTTCTGGGGCGGATGCGTCTCCGGCCTTTATACGGTCGGCCTCAGCCATCTCGGATCGCGGCTGACGGGCTCCGACCTTGCGGCGGCCAACGCCGCCTTCGTCTTCTGTTATGCCATGGGAACGGTGGCCGGGCCGCAGGCGATCGGCGCGGCGATCGATGTCGCGGGAAATAACGGTTTTGCCTGGGCAATCGCCGCTTTCTTCGGCCTCTATGCCCTACTTTCCGGCATCAGGTTGATGTTCATTCGAAAACGGACTTGACTTTTCAGGCGGGATTCGTAGTTTCGCGCCAGAATTTGCCGTGGAGCCCCATCCGGCTTCCACGGCTTTCATTTTCTTAAAGGCAGGACGAGCATGGCCAAGGCTACAACAATCAAGATCAAGCTGCTGTCGACAGCCGACACCGGTTTCTTCTACGTCACGACGAAGAACAGCCGTACGATGACGGACAAGATGACGAAGACGAAGTACGACCCGATTGCTAAGAAGCATGTCGAGTTCAAGGAAACCAAGATCAAGTAATCACTGATCCAGGGATTTTCAAAAAGACGCGCGCCCTCGGGTTGCGCGTTTTTTGTTGTTCCGCCCAGTAGCTTTCCTGGAATATGATAGCGCAAACAGACAAAACGCCGCCCTTCCATCTTCGGGAAGTGACGGCGTTTTATTGAAAGGGGGTCGGCCAGCATGCAAAACGGCACGAGGAACCGCTATAGCTTGCCTACTAGCCGACCGACCCCACGACCCAGGAGATGCGGCGGACCTGAGCATCATGGGGTATCGACAACTCCTCCACGGGAGCGCTTCTCTTATGAGCGATAATTTGCGCAAAAATGAAAGAAAATCAACAAATTCTTAATGGTAAAAAATCTGAGTCTGATTCTATGGTTAAAAGTCCAGTTTTGGAACATACAAAGAATCATTGGCTCTGCTTGACTTTAGAGCGCAACGCTCACGTTCCCGAAGAAATTCGGCAATATAAGATAATAACTTACGCCGCCGCTCCCCTTACGTGAGGTGACGCCCTGTCACTCTATTTAGCCTTGTTGGCACCCGCTAATTTTTATAGTTTCTAATTCATCAGCAGCGATGAACGGACGGTTTCAAAAACTATCGCGCGCCAGCACATCACAGCAACGCAGGCTGTCCATTTTTGGGCTATTGAGTTGCAAATTTTTCACCCTGCCTTTTCCCGGCCGGGATTAAAAATCGGTAACAATTTGCTTACCGCAGTGGAAAACCCGGAAAGCGCGGCTAAGGCGGCAAATGATTCGTCAGGCGGCTGCGGCGACCACGCGATTGCGGCCTGTATTCTTGGCCTCGTAGAGAGCCAGATCCGCCTGCTTCATCAGCTGATCAGGGGTCAAGACGGCTGCAATACGTGAGGATATGCCGAAGGAAGCGGTGACGTTCAGCGCCTGACCGGAATGTTTCAGCAGGAAGGGCGCGCTTTCGACCGCCGCACGCAGACGCTCGGCGACGGCAGCGGCAATTTCCGGCGAGGTATCGGGCATCACGACGACGAATTCCTCGCCGCCATAGCGGCAGGCGAGATCGGCGCCGCGAATGGTCGAGCGCACGCGGTTTGCGAATTCCCGCAGCACCTCATCGCCGCCATCATGACCGTAGGTGTCGTTCACCTGCTTGAAGCGGTCGATATCGGTGATCAGCACCGAGAGCGGCCGGCCACGCGCCATCGAACGGTTGAAAAGCACGTTCAGGTGATTATCGAGGTAGCGCCTGTTGTAGAGACCGGTCAGCGGATCGGTCACGGCAAGCTCGATCGTCTGTTTGACGCTGTTGCGCAGGCGGTCGTTGTAGCGCTTGCGACGGATCTGCGTCAGGCTGCGGGCCACCAACTCATTGGGATCGACCGGGCGGATGATGTAGTCGTTGACGCCGAGATCGAGCGCGCGAACGACCATCTCGTCGGCGCCCTGCTCGGTGATGATCAGGATCGGCAGAAAGCGCGTGCGTTCCAGCGAACGCAGTTGCGAGCAGAGGCGAAGCGGATCGTAATCGTCGAAATTGGCGTTGACGATGACGAGATCGAACGCGTTTTCGGCCGCCTCGAAGAGGGCAGCCTGCGGATCGGAAAGGGCAATCACGTCGGCGACGGGCTTCAGCGCTTTGACGATGCGCTCCTGCGAATTGGCGCGGCCGTCGACGAGAAGCACCTGGCCGGCCTCGTCGGCGCGGCCCTCGCCTCCCCGCATCAGGTCGTCCATGCCCATCGTATGGGCGGTATCGGCGCGGATGCGCAGTTCATCGCTCAAGGTCTTCAGCCGAAGCAGGCTCTTTACCCGGGAGATCAGCTGCAGGTCGTTGACCGGCTTGGTCAGGAAATCATCGGCGCCGGCCTTCAGACCGCGCACGCGATCGGCGGGCTGGTCGAGCGCGGTGACCATGACGACAGGAATATGGGCGGTTCTCTGGCTGGCCTTCAGCCGCTCGCAGACCTCGAAACCATCGATCCCGGGCATCATGATGTCGAGCAGGATCAGATCGACTTGGTTGCGCTCGCAGATCGCCAGGGCCTCGTAGCCGTCGGCTGCGGTCATCACGTCGAAATATTCCGCCAGCAGCCGCGCTTCGAGCAGCTTCACGTTGGCCGGAATATCGTCAACCACCAGTATTCGCGCAGTCATAACGGTCTTTCCGATGCGTCAGGCATCGCCCAGATAGGTCTTGATCGTCTCGATGAATTTCGGAACCGAGATCGGCTTGGAAACATAAGCCTCGCAGCCGCCCTGGCGGATCCGCTCCTCGTCGCCCTTCATCGCGAAAGCGGTGACGGCGATCACGGGAATCACGTGCAGCTCGTCGTCTTCCTTGAGCCATTTGGTGACTTCCAGGCCGGAGACCTCGGGAAGCTGGATATCCATGAGGATGAGGTCAGGGCGATGCTTGCGCGCCAGATCGAGCGCCTCCATGCCGTTTCTCGTCTGAATCGTGGTATAGCCAGACGCCTCGATCAGGTCGCGAAAGAGCTTCATGTTCAGCTCGTTATCTTCTACAATCATCACCTGTTTGGGCATGACAAGCTGTCCCTACGTCCGTTCGCGCAGTCGTTCGTCCCATGAGAAATGCACATGCGGACAAATAGCTCCGTGAAACCGATAGCGCACGCTACCGGTATTTGGTTGAAGAAAAGGTAACTTACCCCTCGAAATGCAAAGCAACTTCAAGACCTCGAAACAACAAGCCGCCGACCCGCACGAGACGGCGATCGCCGTTCTTGGCTGGCTTGCCGACGACGCCGAGATGTTCGGCCGCTTCCTCGCGCTCACCGGTGTGGCCCCTGCCCAAGTGCGGGGCGCCGTCAACGATCCGGGATTTCTCGCCGGCTTGATGGATTTCCTGATGAACCACGAACCGACGGCGATGGCCTTCTGCACGGCGAGTGGCATCAGCCCGGAGGCGGTGACCGCCGCCTGGCGGCATTTTTCCTCGCCCTGCCTCGATTCCGGAGAGTATTGACGGTGATCGGCGCAGCGGAACTCGACATCTCGCATATCCGCCTCGGCGAACGGCCGCTGATCGTCTGCGACGTCGACGATGTCGTGCTGCAGTTCATCGGCCCTTTCCAGCTTTTCATTCAAAGCCTGGGCCATGAATTCCTGCCGCGATCGTTCCGTCTCCACGGCAACATCGTCTCGATGGCGAATGGCGCGGAGATCGAGGACCAGCATGTCAGCCGGCTGATCGAAGAATTCTTCGAATCGCAGGAGCTGTGGCAGACGCCGCTCGATCAGGTCGTCGAGACACTCGATCGGCTTTCGCAAGAGGCCGACATCCTTTTCCTGACGGCGATGCCGCCGCGGTTTCAGGATCAGCGCCGACGACTGCTCGACAGAATAGGCCTTCTCTTTCCGCTGCTTGCCAGTGAACAGCCCAAAGGGCCGATCGTTCACGCATTGCATGCCAGCCGCTCCCTTCCTGTCGTCTTCATCGATGATATGGCGCGCAATCTGCATTCCGTCAGGGATCACGTCCCCGATTGCCTGCTCATTCACCTGATGCCGAGTTCACCCGTCCACCGTTTCGCACCGGCAGCGGCCGATGACATCACCCGGGCCACCGACTGGACCCATGCGGCCGCACTCATCGAGGCGCATTCCTTTCCGGCACGCTCAATCGCGCAGCTCCAGCCGCATGAGCGGACGGCCATCCTTGCGCCTTGCCACCGTCTCGAAACCGGCTGCATCGAAGATCGCCGTCGAGCCGATGCAGAGTGTCACGGATTTCGACTGCTTCACATGATCGATCGGGCAGGCTTCGAGGAGCCGTGCATCGTGGCGCCGCGCATGGTCGATCGCGCCGGCGAGCAGGCGATGGCTTAATCCCTTGCCGCGGAGTTTCGGCAGCAGGAAGAAGCAACTGACGGCCCAGATCGATGGATCATGCGCGTCACCCTCCTCCAGCGGTCGCGAGACTGTACGCAGCGAATTGAACTGCGGCACATCGTAGCGCGGCCCGACCTGCACCCAGGCGGCCGGCGCGCCCTCGGCGTAACAGAGAATGCCCGGCGGCGGGCCTGCGTGGATCCGGTCCCGGATATGCGCCTTGCGCTCCTCGGCCGACATTTTCGTCTTCACCGCATGCGGAAGGCGTAGCGCGACGCACCAGCAATTATAGAAGGCGCCCTGCGGCCCGAACAGGATTTCGAAATCGCCCCAGCGCTCTGCCGTTACCGGCTCGAAACAAAGATCGTTATCCAAAGGCAAAGCTCCGGCCTCTCTTGAGACTCGTAAGCTTAAGGCGTAACGTCGCCACGTTCAATCTTTGTTCTCATGATGACATCCGCCCCTGACAAGACACCCGGCTTCTGTCGCGACTGCCTTGCCGAGCAGAAGGGCGAAGCGCGCCGTTGCGTGTCCTGCGGCAGCCCCCGTCTCGCGCGCCATCGCGAACTCTACGCCTTGACGCTTGCCCATATCGACTGCGACGCCTTCTATGCGGCGGTCGAAAAACGCGACAATCCCGAACTTGCCGACAAGCCGGTGATCATCGGCGGCGGCAAACGCGGTGTCGTCTCCACCGCCTGCTACATCGCCCGCATCCATGGCGTGCGTTCGGCGATGCCGATGTTCAAGGCACTGGAGGCATGTCCCGAGGCGATCGTCATCCGCCCCGACATGGAGAAATATGTCCGGGTTGGGCGCCAAGTGCGGGCGATGATGCAGGACCTGACGCCGCTGGTGCAGCCGCTGTCGATCGACGAAGCCTTCCTGGAGCTTGGCGGCACGGAGAGGCTGCATCACGATCCGCCGGCGCGCACGCTCGCCAAATTCGCCCGCCGTGTCGAAAAAGAGATCGGCATCACCGTTTCTGTCGGGCTTTCCTATTGCAAATTCCTCGCCAAGGTTGCTTCCGATCTGCAGAAACCGCGCGGCTTTTCCATCATCGGCCGGGACGAAGCGGTGGAATTTCTGGCACCGCGTCCCGTCACGACCATCTGGGGCGTCGGCAAGGCCTTTGCGGCAACGCTCGAGGCGGACGGCATCCGCACCATCGGCCAGTTGCAGCAGATGGAGGAGAACGACCTTATGCGCCGCTACGGCAGCATCGGCCAGCGGCTCGCCCGGCTGTCGCGCGGCGTTGACGACCGCGAGGTGCATCTCAACGATGCGGCCAAGAGTGTCTCGGCCGAAACGACCTTTTTCGACGACATTTCACGTTATGACGATCTGGTGCCGATCCTGCGCAACCTTTCCGAAAAGGTCTCATGGCGGCTGAAGAAAAACGATATTGCCGGGCAGACCGTTGTGCTGAAGCTGAAGAGCGCCGACTTCAAGATACGCACGCGCAACCGCAAGCTCGAAGACCCGACCCAGCTTGCCGACAGGATCTTCCGCATCGGGCTCGAGCTTCTTGAAAAAGAGACTGATGGTACGAAGTTCCGCCTGCTCGGCATCGGCGTCACCGATCTCGGCGATGCCGCCCGCGCCGACCCGCCGGATCTGATCGACAGACAATCCGGCCGGCGAGCGGCCGCCGAAGCAGCGATGGACAAGCTGCGCGACAAGTTCGGCAAGAGCACGGTCGAGACCGGCTATACGTTCGGCAGCGGCAAGCGTGATCATTAAAGCGTGAGCTCAGCTCGCCATCCCGCCTATAAAATCTTCCTTAAACTTCGTCCCATAATGTGCCGGACCAGTATTGCGTATGGTTGGGTATCATGTTTTCGCGTCTCGCCCTAGGCCTCGGCTTGCTGTCGGCCACAGCACTCGTGCACCCTGCTTTTGCCGCGGATGCACGCACGCTGCAGATCTTCGTCTCGAAGAGCAAGCAGTCGCTTGCGGTCTATGACGGCACCGAGGTCGTCACGACCTCGAAGGTCTCGACCGGCAAGGACGGCCACACGACGCCGAGCGGCATCTTCTCGGTGCTCGAAAAGCAGAGATATCACGAATCCAACATCTATTCGAACGCGCCGATGCCCTTCATGCAGCGGCTGACATGGTCCGGCATCGCGCTGCACGAATCCAATTCGGTGCCGCGTTATCCGGCCTCACATGGCTGCGTGCGCATGCCCGGGGCTTTTGCAAAAATGCTCTACGGCATGACCGGCACCGGTATCCCGGTCATTATCAGCGACGGCGAATTGGCGCCGCAGCCGATCGACCATCCCACTCTTTTCCATCCGGATATGCCGGCGGCGATGCCGCTGCTTTCCGACGTCGAGCTGCGGCCTGCAATGCCTGTCAGCCCGCAAATGCCGGTGCAGGTGGCGATGAACGATACGGCCGCGATACCGATGCCGGCTGCATCGCCGAAGACCGAGCCGCCGTCCGAGCCGATCAGCATGCTGATCACCCGCCGCACCCTACGCGAGACGGTCATCGACATCCAGACCCTTCTCAACCAGCTCGGCTTTTCCGCCGGTGATCCCGACGGACTTCTCGGCCCGACGACCGTGCAGGCGATCAAGGCCTTCAAGACGCTGCGGCCGGCGGAATTTGACGGCGACAGGAGCCTGATCTCCGATACGCTGCTCAAGGCCGTCTACGCCGCCGCCGGCAAGGGCGCGCCGCCGAACGGCGTCATCATGGTGCGGCGGGCATTCAAGCCGATATTCGAAGCCCCGGTCACGATCGCAGATCCTGGCCTGGCGCTCGGCACGCATTTCTTCACGCTGCATGCGGTCGACGAGACCGCTGGCACGGCGGAATGGCTCGGCGTGACGCTCACGAACAACCTGTCCCGCGAGACGATGAAACGGCTCGGCATCACCAACCAGGAAAGCTCGATCCTCACGGGCCGACCGATTGCCCGCTCGCTCAGCCGCATCGAGATCCCCGAGGAGACCCGCAGCAAGATCGACGCGCTGATCGCGCCGGGCTCGACGCTGACGATCTCCGATACCGGCGTCGGCACAGAGACCGGCGAAGGCACGAATTTCATCACGATCACCCGGGGCTGATCAAACAAGTTCGACGTCCACCACTCCCGGAGCGGCGCGAAGAGCGGCGGCGATCTCAGGCGTGATGCGGTATTTCTCCGGCAGCGCCACTTCCACCTCGCGTTTGCCCTCTTCCTTGATGACGATGAAGGAAACGAGGCCGTCGCCCTTGGCGTTGAGATGGCCGGCCACCATTTTCAGCGGCCCGGAATCTCTGACATAGACGCGCAGCGCCTTCTGCATCTGCAGCGACTTTTCCTCCAGCGACTGGATCGTCTGGATGCGCAAACCGATACCCTCCGGCCGCTCCTCCCCGGTCGCCGTCAGCAGGAAGGATTTTCCCGATTCCAGTATGTCGCGATACTGGTTCAGCATCTCCGAAAACAGCACGGCCTCGAACTGGCCCGACGAATCCGAAAAGACGATGATGCCCATCTTGTTGCCGGTGCGGGTCTTGCGCTCCTGCTTCGAGATGACGGTTCCGGCAAGGCGCGCATTGGTGGCGCCCTGCTTGATGGCGGACGAGAACTCGGCGAATGTCTGCACGCGCATCTTCTGCAGGATGTTGTTGTAGGAATCGAGCGGGTGGGCGGTCAGATAGAAGCCCAGCACCTGGAATTCCTTGAGCAGCCGCTCCGAAGCCAGCCAGGGTGAATAGGGCGGCAGAGAGATCTTCTCCGGCCCTGACGTCAGCGTGCTGCCGAAAATATCCGACTGGCCGCTCAGCTTGTTTTCCTGGGCGCGCTGGGCGTAACCGAGGACACGGTCGAGGCCGGCTGCCAGCTGCGCGCGGTCCGTGCCGAAGCAATCGAAGGCGCCGGCATAGATCAGGCTTTCGAGCACGCGGCGGTTCACCTGGCGCGGATCGATGCGCAGGCAGAAATCCTCGATGCTGGCAAAGGGCTTATCGCCCCGCACCTCGACGACATGGTCGACGGCGGATTCGCCGACACCCTTGAGGGCGGCGAGCGCATAATAGATGCGGTTGTCGCCGGTTTCGAAATGGCGGAAGGAGGTCTGCACCGAAGGGGCGATCACCTCGATGCCGAGACGCTTGGCGTCCTGACGGAAATCATTGACCTTTTCCGTGTTGGACATGTCGAGGGTCATCGAGGCGGCGAGGAATTCGACCGGATAATGCGCCTTCATATAGGCCGTCTGGTAG
This sequence comes from Rhizobium sp. R634, assembly GCF_002211305.1. Classification (GTDB taxonomy): domain Bacteria; phylum Pseudomonadota; class Alphaproteobacteria; order Rhizobiales; family Rhizobiaceae; genus Rhizobium. The sequence continues at coordinate 95,093 of NZ_LOKW01000012.1, forward strand.
GAGACGATGGCGTAGGCGGCGGCATGCGACTTGTTGAAGCCGTAATTGGCGAACTTCGCCAGCAGTTCGAAGATATTGTCGGCTTGCGGCTTCGATACGCCGTTCTTGACGGCGCCATCGACAAAGCGTTCGCGCTGCTGGTCCATTTCGGCCTTGATCTTCTTACCCATGGCGCGGCGCAAAAGATCGGCTTCTCCGAGCGAATAACCGGACAGGACCTGGGCGATCTGCATCACCTGTTCCTGATAGACGATGACCCCCTGGGTTTCTTTGAGCAGGTGGTCGATCATCGGATGGATCGATTCCAGCTCTTCGTCACCGTGCTTGCGGGCGTTGTAGGTAGGGATGTTCTCCATCGGGCCCGGACGATAGAGCGCCACCAGCGCAATGATGTCCTCGATGCAGTCCGGCTTCATGCCGATCAGGGCCTTGCGCATGCCCGCACTTTCCACCTGGAACACGCCAACCGTCTCGCCGCGCGACAGCATCTCGTAGGTCGGTTTATCATCGAGAGGAATGGAGGCGAGATCGACATTGATGCCGCGCTTGGCGACGAAATCGACCGCGACCTTCAAGACCGTCAGCGTCTTCAGTCCGAGGAAGTCGAACTTTACGAGGCCAGCCTGCTCCACCCACTTCATGTTGAACTGGGTAACCGGCATGTCGGAGCGCGGATCGCGATACATCGGCACGAGCTTGGACAGCGGCCGGTCGCCGATGACGATGCCGGCGGCATGCGTCGAGGCATGGCGGTAAAGCCCCTCGATCTTCTGGGCGATGTCGAGCAGGCGCGCGACCACAGGCTCCTTTGCCGCCTCTTCCTGCAGCTTCGGCTCTTCCTCAATCGCCTTGGAGAGCGGCGTCGGATTGGCCGGGTTGTTCGGCACCAGCTTGCAGATCTTGTCGACCTGGCCATAGGGCATTTCGAGCACGCGGCCGACGTCGCGCAGCGCTGCGCGCGCCTGCAGCGAACCGAAGGTGATGATCTGCGCCACCTGCTCGCGGCCATATTTGGCCTGGACGTAGCGGATCACCTCTTCGCGGCGGTCCTGACAGAAGTCGATGTCGAAGTCCGGCATCGAAACGCGTTCCGGATTGAGGAAGCGCTCGAAGAGCAGCGAGAAGCGCAGAGGATCGACGTCGGTGATCGTCAATGCATAGGCGACCAGAGAACCGGCGCCCGAACCGCGGCCGGGCCCGACCGGAATGTCATGCTGCTTGGCCCATTTGATGAAGTCGGCAACGATGAGGAAGTAGCCGGGGAAGCGCATACGCTCGATGACGCTGAGCTCGAATTCCAGCCGCTCGCGATAATCCTTTTCTTCGTAGCCCGGCGACATGCCGAGCGTGGCAAGCCGCATATCGAGCCCTTCGACCGCCTGGCGGCGCAATTCGCCGGCCTCGGCGCGCTCGGCCTCCTCGGCATCGTCGGTGGCGCCGGTGAAGCGCGGCAGGATCGGCTTCCGCGTCTTCAGCACGAAGGAGCAGCGCCTGGCGATCTCGATCGTATTCTCCAGCGCTTCCGGCAGGTCGGCAAAAAGCTTGGCCATCTCGGCGCGGCTCTTCAGGTAGTGATCCGGGGTCAGGCGAAAGCGGCTGTCGTCGGAGACGATGGCGTTGTGCGCGACCGCCATCAGCGCATCATGGGCATCGTAATCGTCGCGCGTCGGGAAGAAGGCCTCGTTGGTCGCCACCAGCGGCAAGTCGTGCGCATAGGCGAGCCCGACAATCTTCTGCTCATGCCGCTTGTCGTAGGTGCCGTGGCGCTGCAGTTCGACATAGAGCCTGTCGCCGAAGAGGCGCTTCAGCAGGAGCAGTCGAGCTTCCGCCTGGGCGGCATGGCCTTCCTTAATCGCCGCGTCGACCGGTCCGGTGAGCGCACCGGTCAGGGCGATCAGCCCCTCGGTGCCCGCCTCCTCCAGCCATGACGCGCGGACATGGATGGCCTGATTGCCCTCGCCGCCGAGATAGGCGCGGCTGACGAGATCGACCAGCCGTTCGTAACCAGCCTCTGTCGCAGCAAGAAGAACGATCGACGGTAGCTTGACTAGCGCCTGCTGGCCGCCGCGCTTTTCCGTTTCCAGCCCGTCTTCCATGTCGATCGAGACCTGGCAGCCGATGATCGGCTGCAGACCCTCGTCCATCGCCTTCTGAGAGAATTCCAGCGCGATGAACAGATTGTTGGTGTCGGTGATGGCGATCGCCGGCTGACTGTCGCCGGTCGCCTTATAGAGGATCTTCTTGAGAGGCAGCGCGCCCTCGAGGAGCGAATAGGCGGAGTGGACCCTCAGGTGGATGAAGCCCGGCGTGCCGCCGGTCGCCTCAGCCGTAGAACCTTTTGCCGTCTCCGCCATGAAATGCCTTCCCAATCACCCGAATGAATCGGACGCATTGTCGGCATTGAGGGCGATGATGTCCAGAAGAAGTCCCGCGTCCGGACCGCATGGCTGCCATGCGATCCCCTGAAAACTTTAGATGGCGATGACGATCAGCGAAAAGCTAGCAACGAACATTGCGATGGAGGTGAATGCTGCGATATCACGGATCATGTCAGTCATTTGGCTCTCCTTTACTCGTTATGTTTTTAATTTGTTCCATCTATGTTCCGATGTCAACAGGAATCTTTTCCTTCATGGTTGCGTTTGAAAAATCCCGTGGGGCGCGTGCGAATCAGCTTTGCTCGGCACTGGTGTGAGAATGCCTTCGTCAACCGGCTCGGTGTCTCGACTGAAAACCGGTCCGCGCTGATCATCTAGCAACGGCGACCTCACTCGCGATTTTGTTCTTCTTATGTTCTTTTTGCCGTGTTACATGTATAACGGATGAGTCAGGGGAAGACGACAATGCTCGACACCACGATGCTGAACGACTTTATCGTAGAGGCCAAGGCCGCCACCTATGTCGGCGATGGTGTGCCTCGCCTACCTTGCCGGCCGGGCTCTCACGATATCGGATATGAACGCGGCGATTGGCGCTATCTCGACAACTATTTCGGCGGTACCGATTTCGCCGGACAGGAGGTGGTGTGGTTCGGGGAGCCCGTATGGGCGATGAACTATTTCGGCTGCGTCATCGCCCCTGACCTCATCGATGGGCGCGCGGCCGGGACGGTGATCAAGGCAGCTCTCTCGGCAATGTATCGGCAAGGCCGGTTTCTCGGCGGCATGGAATTCGACCATCCGCTCGGCCGCTATATCGACCGCAGCGAAGGTGGCTGCAACAGGTTCAGCGGCCATGAATGCATCATGGTCGACGGCCGAAAAGCTTATGTGCTCGATTATTGCGGCGGTCTGGTTATCCCTTGAAGCCGACCTCAGAAATCGACGATCTTTCCGTCGGAGATCGTCACGCGCCGATCCATTCGCCGGGCAAGCTCGTGATTATGTGTGGCGATGAGAGCTGCAAGGCCCGACTGGCGCACCAGCGCCTCCAGCGCATCGAAGACGTAGCTTGCCGTTTCCGGGTCTAGATTGCCGGTCGGCTCGTCGGCCAGAAGCAGGGTCGGCGCATTGGCGACGGCGCGGGCGATTGCGACGCGCTGCTGCTCGCCGCCGGAAAGTTCGCCAGGGCGATGGGCGCCTCGGTGGCCGATGCGCATGTAATCGAGAAGCTGGCCGGCCCGCTCTCCGGCTTCCTTCCAGGACAGCCCGGCGATCAGCTGCGGCATCATGATGTTCTCAAGTGCGGAAAATTCCGGCAGCAGGTGGTGGAACTGGTAGACGAAGCCGATTTCGCTACGGCGGATCGCGGTACGCTTCTCGTCGGAAAGGCCGTCGCAGGCGTGGCCATTGATGGTGACTTCACCGCCGTCGGGATGTTCGAGCAGACCCGCGACATGCAGCAGCGTCGACTTGCCGGTGCCGGAGGGAGCAACGAGCGCGACCATCTCGCCTTTCGACAGCGAGAAATCCGCGCCTTTCAGGATGGCGAGCAGCGTATCGCCCTGCCCGTAATGGCGCTCGACGCCGGTAAGCTTGAGAACGACGTTGCGTTTCATGAAGGCGGCATTCCTTATTCGTAGCGCAGGGCCTGCACCGGATCGAGCCTGGAGGCGCGCCAGGCCGGGAAGATGGTCGCGATGAAGGAGAGCGTCAGTGCCATGACGACGATCGAGATCGTTTCGCTGAGATCCATCTCCGCCGGCAGTTGGCTGAGGAAATAGACCTGCGGATTGAAGATTACTTCGCCCGAGACCCACGAGAAAAACTGACGGATGGATTCGATGTTGACGCAGACGAGCACGCCGAGTAGCACGCCGGCAATGGTGCCGACGATACCGATCGCCGCCCCGGTCATGAAGAAGATGCGCATGATGGCGCCGGCGCTGGCGCCCATGGTGCGCAGGATGGCGATATCGCTGCCCTTGTCCTTCACCAGCATGATGAGGCCGGAAATGATGTTCAGGGCCGCAACCAGCACGATCAGCGTCAGGATCATGAACATGACGTTGCGCTCGACCTGCAGCGCCGAGAAGAAGGTCTGGTTGCGCTGGCGCCAGTCGGTGATGGCAATCTGGCGGCCGGCAGCTTCTTCCACCTTGGGCCTCAGATTGTCGATATCGTCGGGATTGTCGACGAAGAGCTCGATCGACTGCACCAGCCCCTCGGCATTGAAAAAGAGCTGCGCTTCCTCCAGCGGCATGAAGATGATCGAGGAATCATATTCCGACATGCCGATCTCGAAGAGGCCGGAGATCTTGTAGGATTTGACGCGCGGGCTGACACCCATCGGCGTAATGTCGCCGTCCGGCGACGTCAGCGTGATCAGGTCGCCGACGCGAAGACCAAGCTGATCGGCCATGCGGGTGCCGATGAGGACGCCTTCACCGGAGGCATAGCCCACCATGTCGCCCGACTTGATGTTCTCGGAAATCGTCTTGAGCTTGGTCAGATCATCGGCGCGGGCGCCGCGCACCAGCGCGCCGGTACTGCCGCCGGCCTGGGCGGAGGCAAGCACTTGGCCTTCCACCAAAGGCAGCGCCATCTTGACGCCGGGCACAGCTGCGAGCCTGCTGGCAAGGTCGGCATAGTCGGTGAAAGGCCCGTCGACCGGCTGCACGATCATATGACCGTTGATGCCGAGGATGCGCGAGACGAGCTCGGTGCGGAAGCCGTTCATGACAGCCATGACGATGATCAGCGTCGCGACACCCAGCATGATGCCGACGAAGGAGAAGCCGGCGATGACCGAGATGAAGGCTTCCTTGCGCCGGGCGCGCAGATAGCGCCAGGCGACGAGACGTTCGAAGGTGGAAAATGGCTTGCCAGCCGGACCCAAGCCGGATTTTGAACTCCGGTCCACTGCTGCCTCTGCCATTTCGCCTCCGTTTCCTTAAGCCACGAACCTGTTGATTGCCGCTTCGATGGTCATCGTTTCGCGGGCACCCGTCTTGCGGTCCTTTACCTCCACTTCGCCGTTCGCGACCGCGCGCGGGCCGGCGATGATCTGGACGGGCACGCCGATCAGGTCGGCAGTCGCGAACTTCGTGCCGGCCCGGTCGTCGGTATCGTCGTAGAGCACGTCCTTGCCGGCCTTGGTCAGCGCGGCATAGATCAGCTCGCAGGTATCGTCACAGGCCTGATCGCCCGCCTTCATGTTGATCACGACGGCATCGAAGGGCGCGACCGACGCCGGCCAGATGATTCCGTTGTCATCATGCGATGCTTCGATGATGGCGGGAACAAGGCGTGTCGGGCCGATACCGTAGGAACCCATGTGAACGAAGTGTTCCTTGCCGTCAGGCCCCTGCACTTTCGCGCCCATCGCCTCGGAATATTTCGTGCCGAAATAGAAGATGTGGCCAACCTCGATGCCGCGCGCCGACAGGCGGTCGCCTTCGGGAACGGCGTTAAAGGCCGCCTCGTCGTGCATTTCCGAGGTCGCCGCATAGAGCGAGGTCCACTTGTCGAAGATCGACTTCAGACCCTCGACGCTGTCGAAATCGGTGTTGTCGCCAGGAATATCGAAGCCGACGAAGTCCTTATGGCAGAAGACCTCGGATTCGCCGGTATCGGCGAGGATGATGAATTCATGGCTGAGATTGCCGCCGATCGGGCCGGTATCGGCGCGCATCGGGATGGCGCGCAGGCCGAGCCGATCGAAGGTTCTGAGGTAGGCGGCGAACATCTTGTTATAGGAATGCTCCGCCCCTTCGCGCGTCAGGTCGAAGGAATAAGCGTCCTTCATCATGAATTCGCGCGAGCGCATGGTGCCGAAGCGCGGGCGGATCTCGTCACGGAACTTCAGCTGGATGTGGTAGAGGTTGAGCGGCAGGTCTTTGTAGGACTTGACGGAAGAACGGAAAATATCCGTCACCATCTCCTCGTTGGTGGGACCGTAGAGCATCGGCCGATCCTGGCGGTCCTTGATGCGCAGCATCTCCTTGCCGTAGGCATCGTAGCGGCCGCTTTCCTGCCAGAGCTCGGCCGATTGCAGGGTCGGCATCGACAGCTCGATGGCACCGGCGCGGTTCTGCTCCTCACGAATGATGGCGTTGACCTTGTCGAGCACGCGCTTGCCGAGCGGCAGCCAGGAATAGATGCCCTGTGACTGCTGGCGGATCATGCCGGCGCGCAACATCAGCCGGTGGGAGACGATTTCCGCCTCCTTGGGGTTTTCCTTGAGGATGGGCAAGAAATAACGGGACAGACGCATGGCGGATTCCGGACAGTTGAGATCCCGCGGAGAAGCGGAATCGAAGACAATTGTTAATGTCGGGAGCGTTCATAGCCGCTTCGCGGCAGGAAGGAAACCCGCAACGGACCTTGGAAACCTCCCGCACGCGCATGTTCGCACCCGCAAAATGAACGGGCATAAAAAAGCGCGTGTTTATAAGGACTTGAACGAAAATCTTGTCAACAGAAAAATTTTGCTAGGGTGTAGCAAAAATGCAAAAAAAGGTAATGACAAAGCCCAATGTTTGAGCTAGCTTTAGCTCACAAAACAGGCAAGGAAGTTAATTCTTGCCATTTCGCGGTCAAGTCTTGGGAGGATCAGATCTTAGGCGCGCTCGTCGCAGCCCCGGCAACGGTTACAGATCACGCGATACTTAAAACAAGGCTTTTAGCCTTGTTTTTTTTTTGGTTTTTCGGCTTTCTCCATTTCCTAAAAGCCCCTCCTCCTTCACAAGAAAGCAGGCCTCATTACGTTACGGAGCTCTTTGCCGTAACAATATGACATCGGTATGACGGTATACCGTCTGCCGAATTTACATCTGCTCAAACTTTGAGCAAAAGCCGCTTCCTAATAGAAGCTCGGCCCGAATTGTGGAAGAGCATCGAAGCCCCAGCCGAAATAGGTGTCGGAAACATACCAGACGCCGTAGATCACAGCCGAGATCAGCGTCGTCAGTGAAAAGACGAAGCCGGCGCGAAAACGGGTGGGCGCGCTCGGAACGGTGCCAAGCACCACGTCGTTATCCTCGGCCTGGGTGCGCAGGCCGATCGGCAGGACCGCGAAGAGTGTCATCCACCAAATGATGAAATAGACGGCAAATCCCTGGAGAAAAATCTGGAGCATCATGGTTCCCATTCATGCCGGTTCGGCACCGCAGTCTTTGCGCAACTCAAGACGCAAGCCCAGCGCATTGCTGCTGGAATTGCCCTGAAGCATCCTTATACGGCGGAATGGCGGCCAACTCAAAGCGAAGGAAATGTTTGACCACCGTTAGGTCACTCTGCCGCAGCGCTCAGGCCTGTTCGAGTTCGATCAGCGTGCCGAAGAAATCCTTGGGGTGCAGAAAGAGCACCGGCTTGCCATGCGCGCCGGTCTTCGGCTGGCCGTCACCAAGCACCCTAGCTCCTGCCTCGACCAGCCGATCACGAGTAAGAAGAATATCTTCCACCTCATAGCAGATGTGGTGCATACCGCCGGAAGGGTTCTTTTCGAGGAAGGCTGCGATCGGCGAGGCATCGCCGAGCGGCTGCAGCAATTCGACCTTGGTGTTCGGCAATTCGACGAAGACAACGGTGACGCCATGCTCAGGCAGGGCCTGCGGCTCAGAAACGGCAGCACCCAGCGTATCGCGATAGGCGGCCGTCGCCGCGGCGAGATCAGGAACGGCAATGGCGATATGGTTCACCCGGCCGAGCATGATCAGACCTTGGTGACGAAGGCGGTAACGACAGGCTTCTTGCCCCAGGTTTGGTTCGCGGCGGCGCGGACGGCGCGGCGCACGGCTTCCTGCAGCATGTCGATATCCTTGCGGCGGGCTCGCGGAATGCTTTCGATGGCGCCGATCGCCGCGTCGTAGAGCGTATCTTCCATCTCGTCGCCCTCGTCGTCATAAACAGGCAGGCCGATCGAAACGAGATCAGGATCACCGATGATGTCATAGCGCGCATCGAGCACGATGCTGACCGCGACATGGCCGACATAGGAGAGCTTCTTGCGCTCGCCGATGCCCATCTCGTCGAAATCGCCGATCAGCATACCATCCTTGTAGATGCGGCCATGCGGCGCCTCGCCGATCACCTCGACGGGACCGGGCGCCAGCCGCAGGATGTCGCCATTGCGCACGCGCGGCACGACGGCAATGCCGGATTGTTCGGCAAGTTCCTTGTGGGCCGTCAGATGCGTCGCCTCGCCATGCACGGGGACGACGATCTTCGGCCGCGTCCACTCGTACATCCTCTGCAATTCGTTGCGGCGGGGATGGCCGGAAACGTGGACCAGCGCCTCCGTGTCGGTGATGATGTGCACACCCTGTTCGACGAGGCCGTTCTTGATGTCCTGGATCGCCTTCTCATTGCCGGGAATCGCGCGCGAGGAGAAGACGACGATATCGCCGGCCGCAAACGCCACATTGCGCATCTCGTCACGGGAAAGCTTGGCAAGGGCTGCGCGCGCCTCGCCCTGGCTGCCGGTCAGGATGACGACGACCTTGTCGCGCGGGATATACCCGTATTCTTCCTCGGAAATGAAGGGCTTCACGCCTTCCATCAGGCCGATATCCTGAGCGACATCGACGACGCGCTTCAGCGAGCTGCCGAGCAACAGCACTTCGCGGCCGGCCGCCTCGGCAGCTTCGGCAACCGTGCGAATACGCCCGACATTCGACGAGAAGGTGGTGATCGCCACCCGGCCCTCGGCATCCTCGATGATCTTGCGCAGGCTTTCAGACACATCCTTTTCGGAGGGCGAGACACCGTCGCGCAGCGCATTGGTGGAATCGCACATCAGCGCCAGCACACCCTCGTCGCCGAGTTGGCGGAAGCGCGTCTCATCAGTCAGCGGTCCGAGAGAAGGCTCGTGGTCGATCTTCCAGTCGCCGGTGTGGATGACATTGCCGGCCGGCGTGCGGATCATCAGCGACATCGGCTCGGGGATCGAATGGTTGACGGCCACACCCTCGATGCTGAAGGGGCCGACATTGATCGTGTCGCCCGCCTTGAACGGCGTCACCGGCACTTCACCGATCGTTGCCTTCTCGAAATTGCGCTTGGCTTCGAGCAGGCCTGAGGTAAAGCCCGAGGCGAAGACCGGCACGTTGAGGCCCGGCCAGAGATCGGCAAGCGCGCCATAATGGTCTTCATGGGCATGGGTGATGATGATCGCCTTGAGGTTCTTGCGCTCGCTGGCGAGGAAGCGGATATCGGGCAGCACAAGATCGACGCCCGGCAGGTCGGGGCCAGGAAAGGTGACGCCGCAATCGACCATGATCCACTGGCGATGCTCAGGCGGGCCGTAGCCGTAAAGGGCGAGATTCATGCCGATCTCGCCAACGCCGCCCAGAGGCAGGAATACCAATTCGTCCTGTTTCGCCATAATTTTCGTTTTTTCCGCTATCCAAAAAACACATCACCGGCGGCAATAGACATCATCCTGCCAGCGCCGGTATCGAGCATCAACAAGCCATTATCATCAATCCCGGCGAATTGTCCGGAAATCGACCGGTCCGGTAAATTGACCGTGATCTTTTCGCCGATGCCACAGGCGATAGTCCGCCAGCGCTCCGTGATCTCGCCGATGCCGCGGCCCTGATCCCATATATCGAGCACATCGGCCATCGCGGCGAAGAGATGGGCGAAGAGTTCCTCAGGAGAAGTCGCACTCCCCTGCTCGCGCAGGCAGGTGACGGGATAGAGCGGATTATCGGGCATCACCGAGACATTGATGCCGATGCCGACGATCAGCGCGTAGCGCCCGTCCGGCAGCCCCTCGCCTTCGACGAGGATGCCGCAGGTCTTCTTTCGACCAATCAGAATGTCGTTCGGCCATTTGACTTCGAGCGGCTCGGCGCCCGGCGGCAGCACCCTGCGGATCGCCTGGTGCACGGCGACGGCGACCGCCAGCGGCAGGGAGCCAAGGCGTTCCATCGGCGCGGGGTCGATCAGGAGAAGAGAGGCATAGAGATTGCCGCGCTCGGAAACCCATAGTCGGCCGCGACGGCCACGGCCGCCGGTTTGCCTTTCAGCGGTTATCCAGAGATTCCCGCCATCGCCCGACCGAGCCCGGGCGAGGCATTCGCTATTGGTAGACGATGTTTCCGACAGAGCCTCGTGCCGGAAATCGCCGAGCGATATCCGGCGCCGTCCGTCGGAGGCCATCAAAAGAGCGTCGCGGCGGCAAGCGCTGCCGCGCCGCCGATCGGTCCGCCGATCAGAACATAGGCGGTGACGAAGAGGCCGGAGAGACCGAAGACCAGGCGTAACGAGCCGGAGACACGAGCGAATTCGCCGGTCGCTTCATCGAACCACATCAGCTTGATGACGCGCAGATAGTAGTACGCGCCGACGACCGAGGCGAGAACGCCGATGATGGCGAGCGCGTAGAGCTTGGCCTCGATGGCGGCGACGAAAACGAAATATTTCGCGAAGAAGCCGGCGAGCGGCGGGATGCCGGCAAGCGAGAACATCAGCGCCGTCAGCACCACAGCCATGAAGGGGTTGGTGGTCGAGAGGCCGGCGAGATCGTCGACATTCTCGACGACGGTGCCGTCCTTGCGGCGCATCGACATGATGATCGCAAAGGTGCCTAGCGTCATGATCATGTAGATGACCATGTAAAGCATGACGCCGGAAACACCGGTCTGATTGCCGGCGGCAAGACCGACCAGAGCGTAACCCATGTGGCCGATCGAGGAATAGGCCATCAGTCGCTTGATGTTCTTCTGGCCGATCGCGGCAAAGGAGCCGAGCAGCATCGAGGCGATCGAGATGAAGACGACGACCTGCTGCCAGTCCGCCAGAACAGGCTGGAAAGCGGTGATGACGATGCGTGTCATCATCGCCATGGCGGCAACCTTGGGGGCTGCGGCAAAGAAGGCGGTGACCGGCGTCGGAGCACCTTCATACACATCGGGCGTCCACATGTGGAACGGAACGGCCGAAATCTTGAAGGCGATACCGGCAAGAATGAAGACCAGACCGAAGACGAGGCCGAGCGAACGCGCACCCTCGACGGACAGCGCCTGGGCGATCTCCGAGAAATGGGTGTGACCGGTGAAGCCGTAGACCAGCGACATGCCGTAGAGCAGCATGCCCGAGGACAGAGCGCCGAGGACGAAATATTTCAGGCCGGCTTCGGTGGACTTCAGGCTGTCGCGGTTGATCGCAGCGACGACGTAGAGCGCCAGCGACTGCAGTTCCAGTGCGAGATAGAGCGAAATCAGATCGTTGGCCGAGATCATCAGCAAGATGCCGAGGGTCGCCAGCACCAGGAGGACCGGGAACTCGAACTTGTCGAGCTGATTTTCCCTAGCGTGGCCGATCGTCATGAACAGGGCGACCAGCGAACCGATGAGCGCCACCAGCTTCATGAAGCGGGAGAAGCCATCGGCCATATAGACGCCACCATAGGCGAGGCCCTCCGCCGGAACGAAGAGCAGCCACAGGCCGGAGGCCAGGAGCAGGACGATAGCAAGGCCGGTGACGACGGGGCCTGACCGCTCACCCGAGAAGACGCCGACCATCAGCAGGACAAGGGCGCCGACCGCGAGGATGAGCTCCGGCGCGGAAAGATGCAGACTGAGGAGGATTGTTTCAGCGGTCATGTCCAATAAGTCCCGTCATCAATTCATAGACAGCGCAACGTTCTGCGCTGCGTGCACGGCGGCCGTGTAGTTGTTGACCAGCAGATCCACCGAGGCGGCCGTCGCATCGAAGACCGGAGCCGGGTAGACGCCGAAGAAGATGGTCAGCGCGATCAACGGGTAGAGGATCAGCTGCTCGCGTCTGGAAAGATCGAGCAGCGCCTTCAGCTTTTCCTTCTCCAGCGCGCCGAAGATCACCCGGCGGTAAAGCCAAAGGGCATAGGCGGCCGAGAGGATGACGCCGGTGGCGGCAAAGAGCGCGACCCAGGTGTTGACCCGGAAGACGCCCATCAGCGTCAGGAATTCGCCGATGAAGCCCGACGTGCCGGGAAGCCCGACATTGGCCATGGTGAAGACCATCATCGCGACGGCATATTTCGGCATGTTGTTGACGAGGCCGCCATAGGCGTTGATCTCGCGGGTATGGGTACGGTCGTAGACGACGCCGACGCAGAGGAAGAGCGCGCCGGAGACGATGCCATGTGACAGCATCTGGAAGATCGAACCCTGAACGCCCTGCATGTTCGCGGCGAAGATGCCCATGGTCACGTAGCCCATGTGCGCCACCGAGGAATAGGCGATCAGCTTCTTGATGTCGTCCTGCATCATCGCCACCAGTGAGGTGTAGATGATGGCGATGACGGACAATGCGAAGACGAACGGCGCGAAATAATCGGACGCGACCGGGAACATGCCGAGCGAGAAGCGGATGAGGCCGTAGCCGCCGAGCTTCAGCAGCACGCCGGCCAGGATCACCGACCCCGCCGTCGGCGCCTGAACGTGGGCATCCGGAAGCCAGGTATGGACCGGCCACATCGGCATCTTCACCGCGAACGAGGCGAAGAAGGCGAGCCACAGCCAGGTCTGCATCGCCGGCGGGAACTTGTAGGCGAGCAGCGCCGTGATGTCGGTCGTGCCGGCCTGCCAGTACATCGCCATGATAGCGAGCAGCATCAGCACCGAGCCAAGCAGCGTATAGAGGAAGAACTTGTAGCTCGCGTAAACGCGGTCCTTGCCGCCCCAGACGCCGATGATGAGGAACATCGGAATGAGGCCCGCTTCGAAGAAGACGTAGAAAAGCACGATATCGAGCGAGACGAAGACGCCGATCATCATCGTTTCGAGGATGAGGAAGGCGATCATGTATTCCTTCAGGCGCTTCTCGATCGAGAGCCAGCTTGCGAGCACGCAGAAGGGCATGAGGAAGGTCGACAGGATGACGAACAGCATCGAGATGCCGTCAACGCCGACATGGTAGCCGATGCCGGTGCCGAGCCAGTTGTGCTTCTCGATCATCTGGAAGCCCGGATTGGCATTGTCGAAGCCGATCCAGATGAAGAGCGAGACGACGAAGGTGAAGACGGTGGTGATCAGCGAGATCCACAGCACGTTCTTGCGGCCGCTTTCGGTCTCGCCGTTCATCAGCAGCAGAAGCACCACGCCGACGAGCGGCAGGAAGGTGACCGTTGAAAGAATAGGCCAATCGGTCATCAGAAGGAACTCCCGAGCATCATCCAGGTAACGAGCGCCGCAATGCCGATCAGCATGGCGAAGGCATAGTGATAGAGGTAACCGGTCTGCAGACGGACCACGCGGTCGGTGACGGCCACGACGCGGGCGGCCACACCGTTCGGGCCGTAGGTATCGATGACTCCGACGTCACCCTTTTTCCACAGGAAGCGGCCAAGGGCTCGCGCCGTACGGACGAAGAGAAAGTCGTAAAGCTCGTCGAAGTACCACTTGTTCAAGAGGAAGTGGTAGAGCACGCGGTGCTGCTTGGCGAGGATGCGCGGCGTCTGCGGCGAGCGGATATACATGTACCAGGCGGTAACGAAACCGAGCACCATGGCGATGAAGGGGCTCAGCGCCACAAGCGCCGGCACATGGTGGAATTCTTCCACCAGTTCGTTTTCAGCACCCGTGAAGAGCGCACCCTTCCAGAACTCGGCATATTCTTCGCCGTAGAAGCGGCCTTCGAAGATCACGCCCGCAAGCACCGCGCCGATCGCCAGCAAATAGAGCGGAACCAGCATGACCTGCGGCGACTCGTGAACGTGATGCATGACCTCGTGCGAAGCGCGTGGCTTGCCGAAGAAGGTCATGAAGATCAGACGCCAGGAATAGAAGCTGGTGAACAGAGCTGCGATGACCAGCAGCGAGAAAGCGAAACCTGAGACCGGCGAGTGCGAAGCATAGGTCGCCTCGATGATCACGTCCTTGGAGAAGAAGCCGGCAAAGCCGATCGGCGTGAAGGGAATGCCGACGCCAGTGATCGCCAGCGTGCCGATGATCATCATCCAGAACGTCACCTTGATGTGCGGCCGCAGGCCACCCATGTAGCGCATGTCCTGCTCGCCATCGACGGCATGGATGACCGAGCCGGCGCAGAGGAAGAGCAGCGCCTTGAAGAAGGCATGCGTGAAGAGATGGAAGATCGCTGCGCCATAGGCCCCTACCCCGAGCGCCACGAACATGTAGCCGAGCTGCGAGCAGGTGGAATAGGCGATGACGCGCTTGATGTCGTTCTGCACGAGGCCGACGGTGGCCGCGAAGAAAGCGGTGATCGCGCCGATCACGGTGACGACCACGAGCGCATCGTGCGACAGTTCGAATAGCGGCGACATGCGGGCGACGAGGAAGACGCCGGCGGTGACCATGGTTGCCGCATGGATGAGCGCCGAAACCGGGGTCGGGCCTTCCATCGCGTCCGGCAGCCAGGTGTGCAGCAGGAACTGGGCCGACTTACCCATCGCGCCCATGAAGAGCAGCAGGCAGATGCCGGTCAGCGCATGCGCCTTGTCGAGCTGCATGCCGAAGAGGTTGAGGATCACCTCGCTCGCCTCGCCGCCGCCTTCATGCGGAGCGAAATTCGAAGCATTGGCGAAGATCGTGTCGAAACCAATCGAGCCGAACAGCACGAAAACACCGGCAATGCCGAGCACGAAGCCGAAGTCGCCGACGCGGTTGACGATGAAGGCCTTCATCGCCGCAGCGGTTGCCGACGGCTTCTTGAACCAGAAGCCGATCAGGAGATAGGAGGCGAGACCGACGCCTTCCCAGCCGAAGAACATCTGGGCCAGGTTGTCGGCGGTCACCAGCATCAGCATGGCGAAGGTGAAAAGCGAGAGATAGGCAAAGAAGCGCGGACGATGCGGATCGGTGTGCATGTAGCCGATCGAATAGACGTGAACCAGCGTCGAGACCGTGTTGACGACGATCAGCATGACGGAGGTCAGCGTATCGATACGCAGCGACCAGGAGACGTCGATGCCGCCGGACTGGATCCAGCGCAGCACCTCGACCTTGATCGGGCCGCCTTCGGCGTGGCCCATGCCGATCGTGAAGAAGACGATCCAGGACAGGATGGCGGCGATGATCATCAGGCCGCTGGTGACATATTCCGAAGCCTTGGCGCCGATGGCGCGGCCGAACAGGCCGGCGACGATCGCGCCGATCAGAGGAAGGAAGACGATAGCCTTATAGAGGAACATGAGCCACTCAGCCCTTCATCATATTGACGTCTTCGACCGCGATCGAGCCGCGGTTGCGGTAGAAGACAACGAGAATTGCAAGACCGATCGCCGCCTCGGCAGCCGCGACCGTCAGGATGAACAGCGCGAAGACCTGGCCGACGATGTCGTTCAGGAAATGGGAGAAGGCGACCATGTTGATGTTGACGGCAAGCAGGATCAGTTCGACCGACATCAGGATGACGATGACGTTCTTGCGGTTCAGGAAGATGCCGAAGACGCCGAGCGTGAAGAGGATGGCGCTGACCGTCAGGTAGTGGGAAAGTCCGATGACCATGTTCTTTGTTCCTTGACCTGCCTTTAGACGCCCTGCCCCGGCTTGACCGAAACCACCTCGACGGCGGTGGCGGGCGTACGGGAAACCTGCCTGGAAATGTTCTGCCGCTTGATGTTGGTGCGGTGCCTGAGCGTCAGGACGATGGCGCCGATCATGGCAACCAGCAGCACCAGACCGGCGATCTGGAAGAAATAGACGTAGTTCGTGTAGAGCACGTCGCCGAGGGCGGCCGTATTGGTGCGCTCGCTGAGTGCCGGGATCGGCATGGCGACGGACTTGGCAATATCGGGTGAGATGACGCTGCCGCCGATGACGACAATCAGCTCGGCTGCGAGAATGATCCCGATCAGCGCGCCGATTGGCGCATATTCGAGAACACCGGCGCGAAGCTCGGTGAAATCGATGTCGAGCATCATCACCACGAAGAGGAAGAGAACCGCGACCGCGCCGACATAGACGACGAGCAGGATCATCGCCAGGAATTCGGCACCCGCCAGCAGGAAGAGGCCAGCCGCATTGAAGAACACCAGGATCAGGAACAGAACCGAGTGAACCGGGTTCTTCGCCCAGATGACCATGAACGCCGACGCTATCGCGACAAAGGCGAAAAGATAGAAAAATAGAGCCTGCAGACCCATGTTGGTGCCTTTTTCATCTTCCCCCGGGCAGCCGGGAGTTTCCCTGCCCGATGGAGCTTTCCGCGGCGCTGGCCGGCAAAGCTCCTGTGCATATTGACCGCGGGAGGAGCACTCGGGCTCCTTCGCGGCATTTCAAAACGTCAATCAGCGGTACGGAGAATCGATCGCGATGTTGCGGGCGATTTCGCGCTCCCACCGGTCTCCGTTATCCAGAAGCCGCGCCTTGTCGAAATAGAGTTCTTCGCGGGTTTCCGTCGCAAATTCGAAATTCGGCCCTTCGACGATCGCGTCGACCGGGCAGGCTTCCTGGCAGAAGCCGCAATAGATGCACTTCACCATGTCGATGTCGTAGCGCACCGTGCGGCGCGTGCCGTCGTTGCGGCGCGGACCGGCTTCGATGGTGATTGCCTGGGCAGGACAGATCGCCTCGCAGAGCTTGCAGGCGATGCAGCGTTCCTCGCCGTTCGGATAACGGCGCAGCGCATGCTCGCCGCGGAAGCGCGGAGAAACCGGGCCCTTTTCGAAGGGATAGTTGATCGTCGCCTTCTGGCGGAAGAAATAGCGCATCGACAGGAAGAAGGCGCCGACGAATTCCTTGAGAAACAGCGAGTTGATGGAGCTGGACAAGCTTGCCATCTTCAACCTCCAATTTTGCCGGAAACGAGAGCGGACATGATCAAGCCCATCCCATCAGTTTCAGCACGAATGCAACGATGATGACCATGGCGAGCGACAGCGGCAGGAAGACCTTCCAGCCGAGGCGCATGAGCTGGTCGTAGCGGTAGCGCGGAACGAAAGCCTTGACCATCGCGAACATGAAGAACACGAAGCAGGCCTTCAGCATGAACCAGATGATGCCGGGGACCCAGTTGAGGATCCAGATATCGACTGGAGGCAGCCAGCCGCCAAGGAAGAGGATCGTCGTCAGCGAGCACATCAGGCAGACGGCCGCATATTCGCCGAGCATGAACATCATGTATGGCGAGGAGCCGTATTCGACCATGAAGCCCGCGACGAGTTCCGATTCCGCTTCCGGAAGGTCGAAAGGCGGGCGGTTCGTCTCGGCGAGCGCCGAAATGAAGAAGATGATGAACATCGGGAACAGCGACAGCCAGTGCCAGTCGAGGAACGACGCCGGCAGGCCGAGCATGGTGCCGAGGCCGGTATGCTGTGCATTGACGATATCGGTGAGGTTCAGCGAACCGACGCAGAGAAGCACGGTGACGATGACGAAGCCGATCGAGACTTCGTAAGACACCATCTGTGCGGCCGAACGCAGCGCGCCAAGAAACGGATACTTCGAGTTCGAAGCCCAGCCCCCCATGATGATGCCGTAGACTTCGAGCGAGGAGATCGCGAAGATATAGAGGATGCCGACATTGATGTTGGCAATCACCCATCCGTCGGCGAGCGGCACCACCGCCCAGGTGGACAGCGCGAGCAGCACCGTCACCAGCGGAGCAAGCAGGAAGACCGCCTTGTTGGCGCCGGCCGGAATGATCGGCTCCTTGAAGACGAACTTCAAAAGGTCGGCGAAGGACTGGAACAGGCCGAAGGGGCCGACGACGTTCGGGCCGCGGCGCAGTTGCACGGCCGCCCAGATCTTGCGGTCGGCGAGCAGCACATAGGCGATGAAGACGAGCAGGCAGACGAGAAGCAGCAGCGACTGACCGATCATGATGATCGCTGGCCAGACATAGGTCGAAAAGAAAGAATCCATAGTCCCTGCCCTTACTCTGCCGCGACTTTGAGGTTGTTGCGGGCCAATGCCGAGCACTCGGCCATGACAGCCGAGGCGCGCGCTATCGGGTTCGTCAAATAGAAGTCTTTGACCGGCGACGCAAACCCTGACTTGTTCATCTTGCCGGCTTTTTTCGCGACTGCGGCAATTTGGGCGCTATCGGTTTCAGCGATCTCGTCGATGGCGGCGAAATGCGGGAAAGCGGCATAGAGCCGGGCGCGCAATTCGCTCAGCGAATCGAAAGGAAGCTTCTTGCCGAGCACGTCGGAAAGAGCACGGATGATCGCCCAGTCCTCGCGGGCATCGCCCGGCGCAAAGCCTGCGCGGCTGCCCATCTGCACACGGCCTTCGGTGTTGACCCAGGTGCCGGATTTTTCGGTGTAGGCCGCAGCCGGCAGGATGACATCGGCGTGGTGGGCGCCGTTATCGCCATGCGAACCAATATAGACGGTGAGCCTGGCCTTCTTGGCGGTGAAGTCGAGTTCGTCCGCGCCGAGCAGGAAGAGCACATCCATCGCCGTCAGCATTTCGGCGGCATTGACGCCCTTGGCACCGGGAACGAAGCCGAGGTCGAGGCCGCCGACGCGCGAGGCAGCAGTATGGAGAACGGCGAAGCCGTTCCAGCCTTCGACGACCGCGCCGACCGAACCGGCAAGTTTGGCGGCGCTGGCGAGAACGCCGGCGCCGTCGGTGCGCGACAGAGCGCCCTGACCGATGATGATCATCGGCTTGACGGCGTTCTTCAGCACGTCGGCGAAAGCGTGGTTGCCGTCGACCAGATCCTTCAGCGTGTCGGGACCGCCGCCGAGATAATCATAGCTGTAGCGCAGTTCGCCCGGCTCGCCGATCACGCCGATCGGGAATTTACCGCGGCGCCAGCGCTTGCGGATGCGGGCATTGAGAATGGCCGCCTCGAAGCGCGGATTGGCGCCGATGATCAGCAGCGCGTCGGCCTGGTCGATGCCCGCAATCGTCGGGTTGAAGAGGTAGCTTGCACGGCCGAGCGACGGATCGAGTGCCGCCCCATCCTGGCGACAGTCGAGATTCTCCGATCCCAGCGACTTAACCAGTTCGGACAGCGCGTACATTTCTTCGACCGAGGCGAGATCGCCAGCAATCGCGCCGATCTTGTCGCCCGAGGTGGCGCTGACGGCGGCCTTGATGGCGCCGAAGGCCTCGGCCCAGGTGGCCGGCTGAAGGCGGCCGTCGCGGCGGACATAGGGCCGGTCGAGGCGCTGGGTCTTTAGGCCGTCCCAGATGAAGCGGCTCTTGTCGGAGATCCACTCCTCGTTGATGACCTCGTTGACGCGCGGCAGGATGCGCATGACCTCACGGCCGCGGGTGTCGACGCGGATCGCCGAACCCACGGCATCCATGACGTCGATCGATTCGGTCTTGTTCAACTCCCAGGGGCGCGCGGTGAAGGCGAAGGGCTTGGAGGTGAGCGCACCGACCGGGCAAAGGTCGACGACGTTGCCCTGCAGCTCGGAGGTCATCGCCTGCTCGAGATAGGTGGTGATCTCGGCATCCTCGCCGCGGCCGATCAGGCCGAGTTCGGAAATGCCGGCGACCTCGGTCGTGAAGCGGACGCAGCGCGTGCAATGGATGCAGCGGTTCATCACCGTCTTGACGAGCGGGCCGATATACTTGTCCTCGACGGCGCGCTTGTCTTCCTGATAGCGCGAGGTGTCGATGCCGAAGGCCATCGCCTGGTCCTGGAGGTCGCATTCGCCGCCCTGGTCGCAGATCGGGCAATCGAGCGGATGGTTGATCAGCAGGAACTCCATCACGCCTTCGCGGGCCTTCTTGACCATCGGCGTGTTGGTGAAAACCTCCGGCAGTTCGCCGTTCGGGCCGCCGCGAATGTCGCGAACGCTCATGGCGCAAGAGGCCTGCGGCTTCGGCGGGCCGCCCTTCACTTCAACAAGGCACATGCGGCAGTTGCCGGCGACCGACAGACGCTCATGGAAGCAGAAGCGCGGAACTTCGGCGCCGGCGTCTTCGCACGCCTGCAACAGCGTGAAATGATCCGGAACTTCGATCTCGTTGCCGTCAATCTTCAGTTTTGCCATCGTCGCTCAGTCCTGTTTCCCGTTTGCCTGAAGACGGCAAACAAACCCATTTTTGCAACAGTCTCATTGCCAAGCCGGATCTTTCGTCCTGCTGGCAGCTGATGTTGCCAAATTCTCTGTCGCGCGTTCCAGATCTGAAACCCGCACCGGCATCTTGGCTCGAGGCCCCCGCCCCTCCGCCGATCTGCCCGTCTTCCGGCCGCCTGATACGGCCGGACATTTCATTTCTTCCTGCGGCCCCGCCCTGCCAGAACCTTCGCCTGGCCGGCCCAGTCGTCGCGCGCGATACGGCCGTTAACGCCGAGTTCGGCGTCGAGCCGGGCAATCTCCTCGTCGCTCCAGGCGGCGATCTCGGCAAAGCTGCGAATGCCCCGGGCATTCAGCACTTCTTCCAGTTTCGGACCGATGCCGGCGATCAGCTTCAGATCGTCGGACTTCCTCGTCCGCACCGCCGGCTTTGCCTTCACGGCAGGCGTCGGCCGGCTGGCCACCGGTTCGCTGGCCGGCTTGACCACCGTCAGTTTCGGCCCTGCCTTCTTTTCCGCTACCGGCTTGGCAACAGTCTTGACGTCACCGCGGATGTTCTCCGGCCGGACATCGACCTCCGGCGCCGGTTCTTCCGGCGGCGTGTCGTCGAGGACTGCGGCAAGCTTGCCGGTCGTTTCCAGAGCGCTCTGGAAGGCTCCAAAGAAAGCGCCCGCCATCTGCGTCGAAAAACCGAAGCCGATCGCGGTTGCGGCGGCGAAGGCGGCAGCGGGATGCGCCATCAGCGGATGCACGGGCATTGCCCGTGCATTTTCCAGCACCTCGGCGGCAAGACGGCCGAAGCCAGCCGCGAAATCCGCCGCCTCTTCCCTGTTCCTGCCGCTGGATGCCTTGTCCGCCATGATTATTCAGCCGCCTCCAGAACCGCACCGTGATCGAGCGCGCTTGCCGTATACTGGTCGATGCGCTTTTCGATCTCCGGACGGAAATTACGGATCAGACCCTGCACCGGCCATGCGGCGGCGTCGCCAAGCGCACAGATGGTGTGGCCTTCGATCTGCTTCGTCACCTGGAACAGCATGTCGATTTCACGCTTCTGGGCATTGCCCTTGGCCATGCGCTCCATCACGCGCCACATCCAGCCGGTGCCTTCGCGGCAGGGCGTGCATTGGCCGCAGCTCTCATGCTTGAAGAAGGCGGAGATGCGGGCGATCGCCTTGATGACGTCGGTGGACTTGTCCATGACGATCGCGGCGGCCGTGCCGAAGGAAGAGCCGACGCCGCGCAGGCCGTCGAAATCCATCGGGCAGTCGATGATGTCCTTGGCCGGAACGATCGGGCAGGATGCGCCGCCCGGAATGACGGCGAGCAGGTTGTCCCAGCCGCCGCGGATGCCGCCGGCATGGCGGTCCACCAGCTCGCGGAAGGTGATGCCCATTTCCTCTTCGACGGTGCACGGCTTGTTGACGTGGCCGGAGAGCATGAACAGCTTAGTGCCGACATTGTTCGGACGGCCGATGGCCGAGAACCAGCCGGCGCCGCGGCGCAGGATCGTCGGCGCAACGGCAATCGATTCGACGTTATTAACAGTCGTCGGGCAGCCGTAGAGACCCATATTGGCTGGGAACGGCGGCTTCAGGCGCGGCTGGCCCTTCTTGCCTTCCAGGCTTTCGAGCAGCGCGGTCTCTTCGCCGCAGATGTAAGCGCCCGCGCCGTGATGGACGAAGATATCCATGTCCCAGCCGAGCTTGTTGTTCTTGCCGAGCAGGCCATAGTCATAACACTCGTCGATCGCCGCCTGCAGCGCTTCGCGCTCGCGGATATATTCGCCGCGCACATAGATGTAGGCGGCATTGGCGCCCATGGCGAAGCTCGCGACGACGCAGCCTTCGATCAGCGTATGCGGATCGTGGCGCATGATGTCGCGGTCCTTGCAGGTGCCGGGCTCGGATTCGTCGGCATTGACGACGAGGTAGTGCGGGCGGCCGTCGCTTTCTTTCGGCATGAAGGACCACTTCAGACCTGTGGGGAAACCGGCGCCGCCGCGACCGCGAAGGCCGGATGCCTTCATCTCGTTGATGATCCAGTCCCTGCCCTTTTCCAGGATCTGCTTGGTGCCGTCCCAGTGGCCGCGGCTCATCGCGCCTTTCAGGGATTTGTCCTTGAGGCCGTAGATGTTGGTAAAGATGCGGTCTTTATCTTGTAACATGCTTCACCTCTTACCGCGGCTTCTTGCCGAAGACCTTGATATATTCCGCTTCGCCGCCCTTGGCGAGCGCCTTGGCCTGCTTGACCCAGTCGTCGCGCTCGATGCGGCCGCGGAAATTCAGGTAGCCATCGACCCAATCGCGTTCGGCTTTCTTCCAGCCTGCCACCTGCGCAAAGGTGAAGATGCCGATTTCGTTCAACGTCGCCTCGATCTTCGGGCCGACGCCCGAGATCATCTTCAGATCATCCGGTGCGGCAGGCTTTTCGATGCCGGCCGGGCGATTCTTGTCGGTCAGGGCAGGCTTCGCCGCCGGAACGGCCTCGGCCTTGACGGCCGGGACAGGCTCGGCAGCCGCGGTGCCGGAAACCGGCTGCTCCTCGGCAGCCTTTGCGTTCTTCGCTGCCGCCTTCGGTGCCGTTGCCGGCGTTTTCAAAGCGACATT
Source organism: Rhizobium sp. R634 (assembly GCF_002211305.1). Classification (GTDB taxonomy): domain Bacteria; phylum Pseudomonadota; class Alphaproteobacteria; order Rhizobiales; family Rhizobiaceae; genus Rhizobium. Next base: position 118,018 of record NZ_LOKW01000012.1, read on the forward strand.
GGTTTCCGCATCTGTGCTCTTCGGGCGGGCAGCCTCCGATGGCGGAACCGGAGCAGCGTCGACAGGGGCCGACACGGTTTCGGCATCGGCCTTCTTGGCGCGCGTTTTCGCCTTCGGCTCTTCCGTCGTCAGCGAAGTCGGGCCGCCTTCAGGCGCGGAGAATATCCGGTCGATCTGGGTGCCCGGCTTGATGCTTGCGCCGTTGCCGGCGGCAAAGGTGTCGATAATCTCTTCCAGGCGCGCCGGCGTCAGGTCCTCGTAGGTGTCCTTGCCGATCATCACCATCGGTGCGTTGACGCAGGCCCCGAGACATTCGACCTCTTCCCAGGACAGCGTGCCTTCGGCATTGCGCTCGAAGGCATGGGCGTGGATCTTGCTCTTGCAGACCGACATCAGCGCTTCGGAGCCGCGCAGCATGCAGGGCGTGGTGCCACAGACCTGGACATGGGCGCGCGTGCCGACGGGATGCAGCTGGAACTGCGTATAGAAGGTCGCGACCTCGAGCACTCTTATGTAAGCCATGTCGAGCATGTCGGCGATTTTCTCGATCGCCGCGCGCGTGACCCAGCCGTCCTGCTCCTGCGCCCGCATCAACAGCGGAATGACCGCCGATTGCTGGCGGCCGGCGGGGTATTTCTGGATCGTCTTGTCCGCCCAGACCGCATTTTCATCGCTGAAGGCGAATGCGGCAGGCTGAAATTGATCTTCGGCTAATCGACGAACGGACATTCTTCCTCACGCCTTGTCAGTTTAGGGTTCCACACCGCGACGCAGTCAAGGACTGCATCTCGCAGGCATAGGCCGACTGGTCTTTCTGCATAAACACTACGAATTTGCCGCCGTTCGGAACGGCAGCCTTGATCTGATAGCCCTTGGACAAAAGCTCGCCCATGGACGATTGCGCTGCCGGCGGCGTCACTTCCTTATGCCCCAACGGCGTGCCGAGGGTGTCGGCCTCCTGAGCCGAAACTCCGGATGCCGAAAGAAGAAGCGCGACGACGAGCGGCAGACGCTGCATCAGCGGTCCACCTCGCCGAAGACGATGTCGAGCGAGCCGAGAACGGCCGCGACGTCGGCAAGCTGGTGACCGCGGCACATGAAATCCATCGCCTGGAGATGCGCATAGCCCGGGGCGCGAATCTTGCAGCGATACGGCTTGTTGCTGCCATCGGAGACGAGATAGACGCCGAACTCGCCCTTCGGCGCCTCGACGGCGGCATAAACCTCGCCGGCCGGCACATGATAGCCTTCGGTGTAAAGCTTGAAATGGTGGATCAGCGCTTCCATCGAGCGCTTCATCTCGCCACGCTTCGGCGGCACGACCTTGCCGTCGATCGACGAGAAAGGACCGGTCTTCGCATCCGACAGCAGGCGGTTGACGCACTGCTTCATGATGCGCACCGATTCGCGCATTTCGATCATGCGGATCAGGTAGCGGTCGTAATTGTCACCGTTCTTGCCGATCGGAATGTCGAATTCGAGATCGGAATAACATTCGTAGGGCTGGGCGCGACGCAGATCCCAGGCGGCACCCGACCCGCGCACCATGACGCCGGAGAAGCCCCAGGCCCAGCAATCCGCCAGGGACACGACGCCGATATCGACGTTGCGCTGCTTGAAGATGCGGTTGCCGGTCAATAGGTCATCGATGTCGTCGAGTGCCTTCAGGAAGGGGTCGCACCAATCGCCGATATCCTGCACGAGCTTTTCCGGCAGATCCTGGTGGACGCCACCCGGACGAACATAGGCGGCATGCATGCGCGAACCCGAAGCGCGCTCATAGAATACCATCAGCTTTTCACGCTCTTCGAAGCCCCAGAGCGGTGGCGTCAGCGCACCGACGTCCATGGCCTGCGTCGTGACGTTCAAGAGATGCGAGAGGATGCGGCCGATTTCCGAATAAAGAACGCGGATCAGCTGGCCCCGGATCGGGATCTGGATGCCGAGCAGCTTTTCGACGGCCAGGGCATAGGCATGTTCCTGGTTCATCGGCGCGACGTAATCGAGGCGATCGAAATAGGGCACGGCCTGAAGATAGGTCTTGGTCTCGATCAACTTCTCGGTGCCGCGGTGCAGCAGCCCGATATGCGGATCAACCCGCTCCACAATTTCGCCGTCAAGCTCCAGGACAAGACGAAGAACGCCGTGCGCCGCCGGATGCTGCGGTCCGAAATTGATGTTGAAGTTGCGGACGTTATGTTCTGTCATGGCGATGGGCTCGCGTTCTCAGATAACCAGTGAGTGGTAGGCACAAGCCCACCAGCCGCCTTGAATTTATTGCTTCGCTTTTTCATCGCCGGGCAGCACGTAATCAGTACCTTCCCAGGGCGACATGAAGTCGAAATTTCGGAATTCCTGCTTCAATTCTACCGGCTCATAAACGACGCGCTTTGCCGCGTCGTCGTAGCGAACTTCGACGAAACCTGTCGTCGGGAAGTCCTTGCGCAGCGGATGGCCTTCGAAGCCGTAGTCGGTCAGGATGCGGCGCAGGTCCGGATGGCCGGTGAAGAGCACGCCGTACATGTCCCAGGTTTCGCGTTCGAACCAGTCGGCGCCCGGATAGACGGCGCAGGCCGAGGGAACGGGCGTATCCTCATCAGTCGCGACCTTGACGCGGATGCGCAGGTTCTGCTTCGGCGACAGCAGATGATAGACGACGTCGAAACGGAGTTCGCGCTGCGGCCAATCGACCCCGCAAATATCGATCAGGTTGACGAAGCCGCATTTGGCGTCGTCACGCAGGAAAGTCAGCAGCGCGATCAGGTTTTCACCCGTCGCCGTCAGCGTCAGCTCGCCATACTTCATCTGCGAGGCGGCAATCAGGTTGCCGCGCGCTTCGCCAAGATAGGACGCAAGCTCAGTCAGGGCTTCACTCATATGCCTTGTCCTTAACCCTTAGCGTTCGATCGTGCCGGTGCGCCGGATCTTCTTCTGCAGCAGAAGCACGCCATAAAGCAGCGCCTCCGCCGTGGGGGGACAGCCCGGCACGTAGATATCGATCGGCACCACGCGGTCGCAGCCGCGCACCACCGAATAGGAATAATGATAATAACCGCCGCCATTGGCGCAGGAGCCCATCGAGATGACGTAGCGCGGCTCAGGCATCTGGTCATAGACCTTGCGCAGAGCGGGCGCCATCTTGTTGGTCAGCGTGCCGGCGACGATCATGACGTCGGACTGGCGCGGCGAAGCGCGCGGCGCAAAACCAAAGCGCTCGACGTCGTAGCGCGGCATCGACAGCTGCATCATCTCGACGGCGCAGCAGGCAAGGCCGAAGGTCATCCACATCAGCGAGCCGGTACGGGCCCAGTTGATCAGTTCGTCGGTCGAGGTAACGAGAAAACCCTTGTCGGCGAGCTCGTTGTTGATCTCGCCGAAGAAGGCGTCGTTGCTGCCGATCGGCTTGCCGGTTGAGGGATCGATGATCCCCTTCGGCTGCTGGGCGACGAGCGGCTGATTGCTCACAGGGGTCACTCCCATTCCAGGGCTCCCTTCTTCCATTCATAGATAAAGCCGATGGTCAGCACCAGGAGGAAGACCATCATGGACCAGAAGCCGAACCAGCCGATGGCGCCGAAGGAAACGGCCCAGGGGAAGAGGAAGGCGACTTCGAGGTCGAAGATGATGAAGAGGATCGACACGAGATAAAAGCGGATGTCGAACTTCATGCGAGCGTCGTCGAAAGCATTGAAGCCGCATTCGTAAGCCGAGAGCTTTTCCGAATCGGGCGCTTTGAAAGCCACGGCGAACGGCGCAATGAGCAGAGCCAGGCCGATGACAAGCGCGATACCAATGAAGATAGCGATCGGAATATAGGAACTGAGCAGTTCAGTCATCATGTTCATCCTTGCTTGCCGGAGGCGCCAGACGGCGCATTTGGGCAATTGCCCGGCAAGCGAACGTGCGTTGCAACAAGCCGTGGTTAGCGCAGCCGAAGCCCCGGCGCAAGACTTTTACAGAGGCAATTCGACGCGTCGCGCGCGGACATTATCAAGCAGATGCAACGATGTCGCGACAAATCCGCAGAAGCTGATTCAAGCTGCATGCCTGACCCCTGGAAACTGCATGGCTTTCGGAAGAGAATGGCGCGAGTGACGGGGCTCGAACCCGCGACCTCCGGCGTGACAGGCCGGCACTCTAACCGACTGAGCTACACCCGCGCATAACAGACGGAAGAACCGGATGGCGGCGGATGTCGCCGGCTTGGAAATGGCGCGAGTGACGGGGCTCGAACCCGCGACCTCCGGCGTGACAGGCCGGCACTCTAACCGACTGAGCTACACCCGCACTTCATTTTCAAGCAATCCGGATGCCTTCGCACCCTCACCAAAACGGCTGCCCGTTTCGATGAGCGGCTAACTACGGGGTTCGTCTTTTAGTGTCAAGCAGGTTTGGAGACAAAACCATGACAGTCGTTGAATTGTTTCGTCAAAGCCCCGGATGGAGATTGAAAAACGGGCGATTCCAAAGTCCGCAGCCGTGCTGAAGCATGACCGAAGCCGCACGCATCGGCAAAATGCATATGCGGATCGCCTTCCCCTCCCCTTTATCCACAGCCGGCCGCACCCAACGGGCAGGGCAAGGAGCAAGACCGCCACCAAAAAAATCAAAAAATCTTCACAAACACTCTTGCGGTTTTGCCGCGATCCGCATAGATCACGGCCACCAACGCGGCAGGCCGATGCGGCTTCGCTAGCGATGGGCGATTAGCTCAGTTGGTAGAGCGCCTCGTTTACACCGAGGATGTCGGGAGTTCGAGTCTCTCATCGCCCACCATTTTTTCCCTTTCAATGACAAATACCTCGGCGGTATCGCGGCTACCTCGTCACCATATCCGGAATTCCGGATGGTCGACTGATACATCCGGATCGACGCGCGCAAGGCGCCACCCCCAATACCAAATGCGGCGCGCCGTCTGGAATAAGCGTCCACCAGAACGGACTACTTCCGGTCGCCCGGCACCTCCTATTGGGCGAATGGATGGGGGCCGGCCAAAGTGAGACTATCCGTCGCCCGGAAAGTTTCCGCGCTTGAAGGCTTCTCACGCCTGGAGGGGTGCCATGAGAACTCTCTACTCCGCATTGACGTTGTGCATCGCGATTGCCGTTGGCGCGCCAAACGCCACTTACGTCACCCTGCCCGGCTATGCATTCAAGACGAATCCGAATTGTCAGCGCCGCGAACCAAAGACCAAATTCGACAGAAGGTGCGACTGGCCGAGCCTGGGCTTCAAGGATTTTACGCCTCCTCTCGTGACCGTGCTTGGGATCTGATGAGCGAGCCCGGCTCGCACATCATCGCAGCCCGGTTATGCCTGGCAGCCTGAAGGGCTTCACCCCTTCGCCAATTCCTTGTCCACGGCGGAAACCAGCCGCGAATCATCGGCCGTCACATCAGGCGCGAAGCGGGCCGCCACCTGGCCGTCACGGCCGATCAGGAATTTTTCGAAGTTCCAGAGGATGTCGTCCTTATCCCCGTCTGAAATGCCGTGGGATTTCAGGCGTTCGCGCATCGGGCCGTCGCCTGTCGTCGGCACGCCTGATTTGGTCAGTTGCCGGTAAAGCGGATGCTGGGCCTCACCCTTGACCGAGATCTTCGAGAAAATCGGGAAGGTGACGTCGTAGGTGCTGGTGCAGAAGTCGAGGATCTCGGCGTCGGTGCCCGGCTCCTGGCCTTTGAAATCGTTGGCGGGGAAGGCAGCGATCACGAAGCCGCGCTCGCGCTTTTCTCCATAGAGCTTTTCGAGCCCTTCATATTGCGGCGTCAGCCCGCATTTCGAGGCAACGTTGACGATCAGGAGCACCCTGCCCTTGTATTCGTCAAGCTTGGTCTCACGGCCATCCACCGTCTTCACAGGGATATCCAGCACGTTGCCCGTCACGGGAGCCTCCATTTCAAAAGATTATTTTCGCCGAGCTTAGCGATCTCGCCGCCGTTGTCACCAGCGCCGGGGCCAATCGGGCTTCAGGACAGAGCCGGTGCAGCTTCCGGCCGCACCGGCTCCGAAAAGCCATCAGGCGGGAGACGTTTCCCTCACATCGTCGAACAGGAAGTGCACGACGATGTAGTCGGTCTTGTAGTGGCGGCCGCTCTCCGACACGGCGTCGACGCTGCCGCCGTCCTTCGGATGCCAGGCATGGTAATGAGGATTGGTGGTGATCAGCGTGATGGCCTTGCCGGCGAAATTTTCGTCGCCCAACCGGAAGCGCATCTCGGCGAGCGGCCAGATTCGTTCGTAATCCTCCATGGTGATACGCGCCTTCAGCGCGTTGCGATGCAATGGCGCCTCGCCGGCCTCGGCGGGCAATTCCAGCACCACCTCTTCGGCTCCGCTGATGATGGCGTTGAATTCTTCAGGCCACATGCGTCTCATGAAGTCGCTCCTCCCGAGGCTCTTTCGTCAGTCCACAGATGAAACTTAGCGGTTTGCGCGAAAGAAGCAAATTCCCGTCATGCGGTTGTCATCAGCATCGGCTGCTCCTACTTTCCTCTCGAACTCCATCAGGGCCGCCAGCCGCCCGCAATCCCGAGATCAGAGATGAAAACACGTGAAGAAAGGCAGGCGCTCCGGGCGAGCATGCCGCGCACGCCGCTCAGCGCCCATCATATGGAAAACGCCCGGCTGCTGCCGGATCGCGGCGAACTGCTCTATCGGATCCCGAACGGCGGCATCGGCGTCGAGGTGGGAGCTGCCTTCGGCGAATATACGGCTGAGATCCTGGAAAAGAATCGCCCGGCGCAGCTCTATCTCATCGATCCGTGGTCGATGGACCGCTACAGCTCCGGCCTCGATTCGATCCACACGCAGTTCGCGGCCGAGATCGAGGCCGGCCGGCTGCGTCTGATGCAGGGAACATCGCTCGAAAAGCTTGCCGAATTCGAGGACGATTTCCTCGACTGGGCCTATATCGATACCGACCATTCCTTCGAGCTCACCTGGCAGGAGCTTCTGCTCTGCGAAAAGAAGGTGAAGCGGACGGGGCGCATTGCCGGGCATGATTTCTGTACCGGCAATACGGTGAAGCCGATCGTCTATGGCGTCGTCGAAGCAGTCACCAAATTCTGCAAGGATTACGGCTGGCAATTCGAGTTTCTGACGGTCGAATCACACGCGCATTTTTCCTATTGCCTGAAGCGGCTCTAAGAGCTCATCCCCTGCCGGCATATTGCTCGTCGCTGACCTGCTCCATCCAGTCGGCAACGCTGCCATCCAGCGCCTCCTGAATGGCGATGTGCGTCATCGCCGTATCAGGGCCGGCGCCGTGCCAGTGTTTTTCGCCCGGCGCGAACCAGATCGTGTCGCCGGCGCGAATCTCCTGGATTTCTCCGCCCCAGCTCTGGGCAAGGCCCCTGCCTGATGTGACGATCAGCGTCTGGCCGAGCGGATGGGTGTGCCAGGCGGTGCGGGCGCCGGGCTCAAAGGTGACGGATGTTGCCCTCACCCGGGCCGGCGCCGGCGCCTCCATCAGCGGATCCTGGCGAACCGCGCCGGTGAAATAATCAGGCGACGGCTTGACAGAGGGGCGCGAGCCCATGGGTTTAATCTCCATGACAGTTCCTTTTCATCCATTGCGGTTGAAGCATCTGGACCCAACGATATTTCATCACCGCGGCCGATCAAGGCCGGATCGGCGATTGCCGCAGAGTCGCCTGCCTGATACGCCAAAGTCTTTCATGACCTACGGAGGATTTTTTCCATGAAACACCATGCTTTCGGCCGCATGCCGTTCACGGTCACCAATGTCGGCTTCGGCGCTTGGCAGATCGGCGGCTCCTGGGGCGATATCAGCGAAGCGGACGGCCGCGCGGCCCTGAATGCCGCGCTCGATGCCGGCATGACCTTCATCGATACGGCTGACGTTTATGGCGACGGCCGCTCGGAAAAGATCATCGCCGATGTTTTGAAGACACGCGGCGGCGCGCGTCCGATGGTCGCCACCAAGGCGGGCCGCCGCCTCAATCCACATGTCGCAGAAGGCTATAGCAAGGCCAATCTCGAAGGCTTCATCGACCGCAGCCTCAAGAACCTTTCCGTCGAAAGCCTCGACCTCGTACAGCTTCACTGCCCGCCGCGCGAAGTGTTTTACCAGCCCGAGGTCTTCGCAGGCCTGGACGAATTGCAGAAGGCCGGAAAGATCAAGGGTTACGGCGTCAGCGTCGAAAAGGTCGAGGACGGGCTGAAGGCGATCGAATATCCGGGCGTGGTCAGCATCCAGATCATCTACAACATCTTCCGCCAGCGCCCTGACCACCTGTTCTTCGCCGAGGCGCGCCGCAGGAACGTCGCGATCATTGCCCGCGTGCCGCTCGCAAGCGGCCTTCTCTCCGGCAAGATTACCCGAGATACACACTTTGCCAGCGACGACCACCGCAACTTCAACCGCCATGGCGAAGCCTTCGACGTCGGCGAGACCTTCGCGGGCGTACCCTTCGAGGTCGGCCTGCAGGCGGTCGAGGAAGTGCGCAAGCTGGTGCCCGCCGGCGCCACCATGGCCGCCTTCGCGCTGCGCTGGATCCTGATGGCCGAAGCCGTCACCGTCGTCATCCCCGGCGCCCGCAACGCCGAGCAGGCCAAGGCCAATGCGGCCGCTGCCGACCTCGCGCCGCTCGCAGCCGATGTCATGGCGGCAACGCGGGAGATCTACGCACGGCTGATCGCACCGCATGTGCATCAGCGCTGGTAGGCTGGAGCTACTTCTTTGTGAGGGCTGCGGCAGCGTGAGACCCCCTCATCCGGCTGCCGGCACCTTCTCCCCGTAAACGGGGCGAAGGGACCAAGCCGCGACCTCTCCATTCCCGCTCATGTCTCACAGGGCACGTCCCCTCTCCCCGTTTTTACGGAGAGAGGGCTAGGGTGAGGGGCAGCTTTCAGTTCGTCGCGGTCAAATCAACAGGGAAGAACAGCGTCTCGCCGGAGGAGTCGCTGACGCCGTCATTGTCGGTGACCGCGTAGGGCTTGCCCGATGCGTCGAAGGTGAAGCCTTCGAGCTTGTCGAGGACATAGCCGTTGGTCGCGGTCTTGAGTTCGCCGAGGAAGTCGTGGGCTTCGGTCTTCTTGACGACCGGCAGTTCGCCGCCGAGCTTGGCGGGCTTCAGCTCCGAAATCGCGACCTTGTAGAGCTTCTTCAGCTTGGCCGCGTCGCCGACGAGATTGTCGCGCTCGATGATGTAGACGCTATCGCCGTGGGCAGAAATCTCGGAGAGGCCGACCCAACCGCTTTCCGTCTTGTCGAGCTGATAGCGCACCGCGCCCCATTCCTTCTTCTTCGGATTGTAGGAGACGAGCTTGACGAAGCCCTTCTCGTCGTCGCCCCACTCGCGCTGAACGGCCATCCACAGCGTGGTATCGTCGCCGGTACCGATAATGGTCACGCCTTCGAAGCCAAAACGGATTTCGTTGGCGGCAAGCTCTTTCGGCAGGGCAATCTCGGCCTTGATGTCGCCCTTGGCATTGACATTGTAGAGGGCGTGCGGGACGAGACGTTCGCTGTAGCCCTCCGAGGCGAGCCAGAAGGAGCCGTCGGCGGCAGCGGCGATGCCTTCGATGTCGAGCTTCTGGGCCGGAGCACCATCACGCTTGACGACCAGCGCGTCGGTGATGACGGCCGGCTTCTTGCTCGCGTCAATCGTGTAGATCGTTGGCTGCGAGCCGAGAACGCTGTCGCTGACGGCATAAAGCATGCCCGGCTTGCCCGGAACGGCGGCAAGGCCAGAAAGGGCGGCGAAGCCGATCGGGTTGCCGTCCTTTTCGGCCGAGACGATCTGCGGATAGGCCTTTTCGCCTTCCGAACGCTCATAGATCATCACATGCGAGCGCGCGCCGCCATCCTTTCCGAGGTCGACTTCGTTGGCGGTGGCAAAGAGATTGCGCTGGGGAATGGCGACCGCGCCTTCCGGCGAGATGCCGGACGGCAGCAGCTGAATGAGCTCGGGATCGGCCCCGGTGTCCTTGAAGACGCCGACGATCGAGGCGCGCTCGGCAAGCAGGAAGAAATATTGCTCGTCGCCGAACTTTGCGGCTTCCAGGCCTTCCGGCTCCACGCCCTTTGATCCCGAACGGCTTTCCGGATAGTGGCCGATATGGGCGACGGCGCGTTCGAAGGAGGCGCCCGATTCGTAAAGAACCTTGCCCGTCTTGTCGAAGATGGTGAAGCCGCGCGACCCACCCTGGTAATCGCCTTCATTGGCCACGACGAGGCGGCTGTCGTCCAGCCACTTCACGGCGTCCGGCTCGCGCAGCACGCCCTTCGATTCGCCCGAGAATTTCAGGGCGCCGTCGCGCTTGGTGTCGATGCCGGAGAGATCGACGCTGCCGGCGGTAAAGTGCGTCTTCACCTGAGCGGTATTGGCGTCGATGATGACGATCTCGTTGTTTTCCTGCAGCGTCAGGGCAATTTCATTCAGGCCGTTGAAGGCGACAAACTCGGGTTCCGGATCTTCCGGGGCAACGCCGGCAAGCCCGGTCAGCGCCACATGCCTGATGGTGCCGCAATCGACGGTGCCGTTCTTGACCTGGAAGACGACGAGATCGCCTGCCGGCATCTGCGGGATCTTGCCGTCATTGACGTCTTCATCGCGCTCGTTCTCGATCGCGATGGCGCCGAGCGTCTTGTTCTTGTTGAGGGCGATCGAATCCGGCTGGCCGCCGAGATCGCAGCTGTTCTCGATCTTCTTCATAGCCACGTCGACGATCGCCAGACGGCCCGAAGGCTTGGCCTTGCTGTCGGAGGTGTTGACGGCAACGAGCGCCTTGCCGGCGCTCGACGTGACCGACGTCGGCTCGCCGTCCATCATCAGAGCGCCGCCTGATTTCGGAGCCTTGGCGTCGGTGATGTCGATGAAGCCGATCGCGCCGAGCGGGCTGTCGCTGTAGATCAGCGTGTTGCCATCGTCGGTCGCGGTGATGATTTCGGCGGAGGTCGGCGAAAGCTTGTCCTTGTCGTCAGGCAGGTTCTGGGCGACCGGGAAGGAGGCGATGCGGTTGAAAACCGGCTCGGCGGCGGCCGGAAAGGCAACGGATGCGAGAAGCACGGCAGCAAGCGCTGCCTGGCACGATGAAATCGTCATGAAATCCCCCATGTGTCGAATAGTCGAAACATGGGTTTTCTGCGGGACTGCCATGACAGAGACATGACAGTCCGCGACATTTCACAAGGAGGCCGCTTGCCTTTCCCGCCGCATCTCGCTTCGCATGATGAAGAGCGATGCGGAAAGGATGAGCGCAGCGCCCAGCCAAAGATAGCCGGCCGGCGCATAGCCGAAGAACAGCCAGCCGGCGAGCACGTTCAGTGGCAGCTTCAGGTCGTCGAACGGCTGCACATAGGCAGCATCGGCGCTGGCATAGGCAAGGGTCAGCAGATATTGCGCCACGACCGTCAGGAGGCCCGCCAGGAGGAAGAGCGCAAGTGTCATGCCCGTCGGCACCGCAAAGTCCGCGGCAAGCGCCAGGCCGCCGTTGATCGGTGTCAGCAGCACCAGCAGCCAGACGGTGATCGTCTCCGGCTTCTCGATGCCGGTCAGGCTCTTGGTGATGAGAGACGAGGCACCCCAGAGCAGTGCCGAGAGAATAGGCAGCAGTGCCGCCCAGGTGAAGTTGTCCGACCATGGTTGAAGGATGATCATCGCGCCGGCAAAGCCCACACCCGTCGCCGCCCAGCGGGCTGCGCCGACGCGCTCGCTAAGGAACAGGCGGGCGCCGAGGATGATGAAGAAAGGCGAGGTCATGACGAGCGCGATCGCCTGCCAGATCGGCACCGAGGCGAGACCCAAAATCCAGGCCTCGACGCCGAGCGCGGCAAAGATAACGCGTATGACATGCCGCCATGGATAGTCCGTTCGCATGGCCGAGAGACCGACCTTGCGCAGGAAGGGCAAAGAGAAAAGGAAGGCGAAGGCATATTGCCAGAAGGCTGCGGAGGCTGGCGGAAAGGCGAGCTTCACGGTCAGCCATTGAGTGACGACATTGAGGAGCGAGAAGGCCACGCCTCCAAGCACCATGAATGCTGCGCCGGCAAAGGCGCGGGAACGCGGGATTGCAAGGGAATTCTGATTCATGTCTTCCATCCAAAATAGGAACCAAACATAAATCAGGACGCATGAGGCGATGGCACGCAGGCCGGCAGTCCCCTGCCCGCACGCGGCCATGCTCATTCTCTTTCATCCGGACTGTGACCGTCGGCTCCGGAATCGCACCGGATCTGCTGACCCCTCCCCGGCCAAGGCTTTGGAAGGCGCTCGCGGGCTCAGGCCGCAGCCCTTACCGCCGGTGGGGACTTTCACCCCGCCCTGAGAACAGCATTGTTGGTAGAACAAAGCGCTGCATGCGGCAAGCGGCAAAACAAAAGGGGTTCGGCAATGCCGAACCCCTCGAAATCCTGCTCAGCCGTTCTCGTTTACGGCCGGCGGACGATCAAATCAGCCGTTGACGGCGTCCTTCAGGCCCTTGCCGGGCGTGAACTTCGGCACGTTGCGGGCCGGAATGTCGACTTCAGCGCCGGTCGACGGATTGCGGCCCTTCGTTGCAGCGCGATGAGAAACGGTGAAGCTGCCGAAACCAGCGAGGCGGATATCGCCCTTGTTCTTGAGTTCGGCCTGGACAACGTCGAAAACCGCGTCAACAGCGGAAGCCGCGTCAGACTTCGTCAGTCCTGCCTTTTCGGCCACTGCGGACACGAGTTCATTCTTGTTCATGTTTCCACCCCTTTCTAAATGGTATGAAACGACTCAAATGTAAGCTAGGCGCAGAATAGGTTTCATCAGGCCCGCCGGAAACCCAAAAGCCCTGCAAATCAAGGAAAAGCAAGCGTCTCCATGACGTTTTCACAAAAAAGGCTGGCGTTTCCGCCAGCCTTTTCTCGTCTTTTGCGCGAATTGGGCACAAATGTGGCAAATGCCACTCAATGCGCTATGGTCGCGCCCGTATCGTCGAGACCTTCGACCGACGTGATGACAGGCGTTTCCACCGTGCCGTCCCACTCGATCGGCTCCGGCCGCCGGATCAGCGCATGCTTGATCACCTCGCCCATGCGAGATACCGGGATGATCTCCATGCTGTTCTTCACGTTGTCCGGAATCTCCGCCAGGTCCTTGGCGTTTTCCTCCGGAATCAGCACCTTCTTGATGCCGCCGCGAAGCGCTGCGAGCAGCTTTTCCTTGAGACCGCCGATCGGCAGCACACGGCCGCGAAGGGTGATCTCACCGGTCATGGCCACATGCTTGTTCACCGGGATGCCGGTCATGATCGAAACGATGGCGGTCGCCATGGCGACACCGGCCGAGGGGCCATCCTTCGGCGTCGCGCCTTCCGGCACATGCACGTGGATGTCGTTCTTTTCGAACATCGGCGGCTCGATGCCGAAATCGACGGCGCGCGAGCGGACATAGGAGGCCGCCGCCGAGATCGATTCCTTCATCACGTCCTTCAGATTGCCGGTGACCGTCATGCGGCCCTTGCCCGGCATCATCACGCCTTCGATGGTCAGCAGCTCGCCGCCGACTTCCGTCCAGGCAAGACCGGTGACGACGCCGACCTGATCCTCGCCTTCGGCTTCGCCATGGCGGAAGCGCGGGACGCCCAGGTAATCGGCGATGTTGGCGGCCGTCACATGAACGGACTTCGTCTTGCCCTTGATGATCTCGGTAACCGCCTTGCGGGCGAGCTTCATCAATTCGCGTTCGAAGCTGCGCACACCGGCCTCACGGGTATACTGCTGGCTGATCGCCATCAGAGCATCGTCGCTGACCGAGAATTCCTCGGGCTGCAACGCGTGCTCCTTGATGGCCTTCGGCAGCAGGTGCCGCTTGGCGATCTCGCGCTTTTCATCCTCGGTGTAGCCGGCGATACGGATGATTTCCATGCGGTCCATCAAGGGTGCCGGAATGTTCAGCGTATTCGCCGTCGTGATGAACATCACGTCCGACAGGTCGTATTCGACTTCCAGGTAATGGTCCATGAAGGTCGAGTTCTGCGCGGGGTCGAGCACTTCGAGCAGCGCCGAAGACGGGTCGCCGCGGAAATCCATGCCCATCTTGTCGATTTCGTCGAGCAGGAAGAGCGGGTTGGACTTCTTCGCCTTCTTCATCGACTGGATGACCTTGCCGGGCATCGAGCCGATATAGGTACGGCGGTGACCGCGGATTTCGGCTTCGTCGCGAACGCCGCCGAGCGCCATGCGGACATACTCACGGCCGGTCGCCTTGGCGATCGACTGGGCGAGCGAGGTCTTGCCGACGCCGGGAGGGCCGACGAGGCACAGGATCGGGCCTTTGATCTTGGTGGCGCGGGCCTGCACGGCGAGATATTCGACGATGCGTTCCTTGACCTTGTCGAGACCGAAGTGATCGGCTTCGAGGATCTTCTCGGCATTGTTGAGATCGGCCTTGATCTTCGACTTCTTGCCCCACGGGATGCCGAGCAGCCAGTCCAGATAGTTGCGCACGACGGTGGCTTCGGCCGACATCGGGCTCATCTGGCGTAGCTTCTTCAGCTCCGCATCCGCCTTTTCACGGGCCTCCTTGGACAGCTTGGTCTTGGAGATGCGCTCCTCCAGTTCGCTCATCTCGTCACGGCCTTCTTCGCCGTCGCCGAGTTCCTTCTGGATCGCCTTCATCTGCTCATTCAGGTAGTATTCGCGCTGGGTCTTCTCCATCTGGCGCTTGACGCGCGAGCGGATGCGCTTTTCGACCTGCAGGACCGAAATCTCGCCTTCCATGAAGCCAAGAGCCTTTTCCAGGCGGGCCTTGACGCTGGTGGTCTCCAGCATCTCCTGCTTTTCGGTGATCTTGATCGACAGATGCGAGGCGACCGTATCGGCGAGCTTGGAATAGTCGTCGATCTGGCTGGCGGCGCCGACCACTTCGGGCGAAATCTTCTTGTTGAGCTTCACATAGCTCTCGAATTCGGAAACGACCGAGCGCGACAGGGCTTCCAGTTCGACCGGATCGTCATGCGGCTCCTCGAGCACATGGCCGAGCGCCTCGTAGAAATCCTCGCGGCTGGTATAGGCGTCGATTTCGGCGCGGGCGCGGCCTTCGACCAGAACCTTCACGGTGCCGTCAGGCAGCTTGAGCAGCTGCAATACGTTCGCCACGGTGCCGACATTGTGGATCGCGGAAGGATCCGGATCGTCGTCGCTGGCGTTGATCTGCGTGACCAGCATGATCTGCTTGTCAGATCCCATGACCTCTTCGAGCGCACGGATCGACTTTTCCCGTCCGACGAACAGCGGCACGATCATATGCGGGAAAACCACGATGTCGCGCAAGGGCAGAACAGGATATGCGGTGCTGCTCGCTACAGACGTTTTCTTCGTCATTTTATGTCCTTTCCATCGTCCCGTTGCCGGGCTCTCTGCACGGCCGCTTGGGACCGGCCGGCACTCTCACTTGGCACTACAAGTGGAGGTTCTGACTACGCTTTTCAAGCCACGCTAACGCCCGCGTTCCCCGGATGTGACAGCTTTATTACAACGGAACGCCAACACTATGAAACGCGTGGCTGGACCGGCGCTTACCACTTCCGACCCGGCTAAAATACAAACGCCAGCAATGGCTCACGGAATCGCTGCATCTTTGCCAAGCACCGCCCCTTGCGCAACATCGGCAAAGGCAATTCCGGTTCCCACCGGTAAAATACTAACAGTGCCTCGCATGGTTTTTCAAATAGAAAGGGGCCTGCCTAAGGCAAGCCCCTCAAAATAATGGTGCGAAAACCACAAGACTACGCGGATGCGTTGGCTTTTTCTTCCTGACGATCGGCATAGATGTAGAGCGGACGGGCCGAACCGCGCACGACTTCCTCCGAAATGACGACCTCGCGCACGCCTTCCAGCGTCGGCAGTTCGAACATCGTATCGAGCAGGATCTTCTCCATGATCGAACGAAGGCCACGGGCGCCGGTCTTGCGCACGATCGCCTTGCGGGCGATCTCGCGAAGCGCGTCCTCGTGGAAAGTCAGTTCCACGTCTTCCATCTCGAACAGGCGCTGATACTGCTTGATCAGCGCGTTCTTCGGCTCGGACAGGATCTGGATCAGCGCATCCTCATCGAGGTCCTCGAGCGTCGCCAGAACCGGCAGACGGCCGATGAATTCGGGGATGAGGCCGAACTTGACCAAGTCTTCCGGCTCCAGTTCGCGCAGCACTTCGCCGACGCGGCGGTCGTCCTGGGCCTTGACGGTGGCGCCGAAGCCGATCGAGGTCTTCTCGCCGCGGGCGGAGATGATCTTGTCGAGGCCGGCGAAAGCGCCGCCGCAGATGAACAGGATGTTCGTCGTGTCGACCTGCAGGAATTCCTGCTGCGGATGCTTGCGGCCGCCTTGCGGCGGAACGGAAGCGACCGTGCCTTCCATGATCTTCAACAGCGCCTGCTGCACGCCCTCGCCCGAGACATCGCGGGTGATCGACGGATTGTCGGACTTGCGCGAGATCTTGTCGACTTCGTCGATGTAGACGATGCCGCGCTGCGCACGCTCGACATTGTAGTCGGCTGCCTGCAGGAGCTTCAGGATGATGTTTTCCACATCCTCGCCGACATAACCGGCTTCCGTCAATGTCGTCGCATCGGCCATGGTGAAGGGAACGTCGATGATGCGGGCCAGCGTCTGGGCGAGATAGGTCTTGCCGCAGCCGGTCGGGCCGACGAGCATGATGTTCGATTTGGCCAACTCGACTTCGCCGTTCTTGGAGGCGTGCGCGAGGCGCTTGTAGTGATTGTGAACGGCGACCGACAGGATCTTCTTCGCCTGCCGCTGGCCGATGACGTATTCGTCGAGGACCTTGATGATGTCCTGGGGCGTCGGAACACCGTCGCGGGACTTGACCATCGAGGACTTGTTCTCCTCGCGGATGATGTCCATGCACAATTCGACGCATTCATCGCAGATGAAGACGGTCGGTCCGGCAATCAGTTTCCGGACTTCGTGCTGGCTCTTTCCGCAGAACGAACAATAGAGGGTGTTCTTGCTGTCGCCGCCGTTGCTGCCGCTGACCTTGCTCATATCACTTTCCTTCCAGCACGCCGCATTTCAAGGCGAAATCGCGGTCCACTCTATCAGCTCCTGGCGGCGCTCCGTTGCCGGAGCCTTTGCCGAGAAGGGCTTCAGGGGGTACGAACCGGTCCCAGTCAATCATGTGCGGGTCCCGGCGGCAACGAATTCCCCTTCGAATGCCAAATGCTATGTCATAAAAATTCAACATAGCATTAATAGTTACTATTAGCGTCTTCGTCGCCTGATGAAAGCCTTGTTCGATCACAAATGAGATAGAACTGTGGCGGCAAAAACACCATCCCAATTAATTACTAGGCCTGCTCGCCTTCCATCTCGAGGCGCGACGTCAGAACCTTGTCGATCACGCCCCAGCCCTGGGCCTCATCCGCATCCATGAAATGGTCACGATCGAGCGTCTTTTCAACTTCCTCATAGGTGCGGCCGGTGTGCTTGACATAGACCTCGTTGAGGCGGCGCTTCATCTTGAGGATGTCGCGGGCGTGGCGCTCGATGTCCGAGGCCTGGCCCTGGAAGCCGCCGGAGGGCTGGTGCACCATGATGCGGGAATTCGGCGTGGCGAAGCGCATATCCTTATGGCCGGCCGCCAGCAGCAGCGAGCCCATGGAGGCCGCCTGACCGATGCAGAGCGTCGAAACCGCCGGCTTGATGAACTGCATCGTGTCGTAGATCGCCATGCCTGCGGTGACGACGCCGCCGGGCGAATTGATGTAGAGCGCGATTTCCTTCTTCGGGTTTTCCGCCTCGAGGAAGAGAAGCTGGGCGCAGACGAGCGTCGCCATATGGTCCTCGACGGCGCCCGTCAGGAAGATGATGCGTTCCTTCAACAGGCGGGAATAGATGTCGTAGGAGCGTTCACCGCGGTTGGTCTGTTCAACGACCATCGGCACGAGGGCCATTGCGGTATCGACTGGGTTTCTCATGTGCGTCCTTTGTCAACGTCTCGCCGGCCGGCGCCGGGAATCAAAGAAAATGTCTTATCCCTACATAGAGTGTCCCTGCCCTTCTCTTCAAGACACGCATGAGGATAACGTTAAGAAGGCGGGGCAAGGCGGCTAAGCTTCGGCTCTGGCAGCCTCTTTCTCCCAAACCCCTGATGACGGCGAGCCCCAGGCGCCGTCTCCCCCGGCTTTTCTCCATGACAGGATGAAGAAAAGCTTACTCCATTCGACAGTGCTCACACACGTTTACCCCACGGAAAGCCTACCGGCAGATATCGGCGCAAAACCATGTCGCAGTGCAGCGGCATTAAGGAAGTAGCGATCTTCCTCGGCAAGGATGCAGCCTGACAGACAAGGGCCGACAGACGAGGGGTTGCTGCCGTGTTCAATATTGCTACAGGTCTCGCCATCTGGTGTGCGGAGGCCATGACGCTCGCTTTGGTGTTGTTCGTCGCATGGCGCCACAACGTCAAGAACGAGGCCTATCTCTATTGGGGCTTCGGCTTCCTTCTGACGGGAATGGGCTTCGCGATGGTCGCGTTGCGCGGTCAAATCCCCAGCGTGCTTTCGATAGAGGCGGGCAATGCCATCGCGCTTCTCGGGCAGAGCGCCTGGGTGGCGGGTTTCCTCGCGCTCGACCGCAAGAAGATCGAATGGTGGGCGTTGCTGCCGCCGGTAATCTGGCTGGCGGGGATCTTCCTGCCCTGGGTCAACGACGACTATTCCAACCGCGTTGTCCTCTACAACCTCGCTTCGGCGACGGGCGCCACGGCGCTTGCCATGGCAGTCGCCGCCGGCGACATGCGCCGCGAGCGCACCCGCGTCAAGCTGATGGGCGTCTTCGTCATCCAGGGCTGCCTGTGCTTCGGCTCGGCGCTGACGATGGCGCTGACGCTGCCGAGCGAGATCGACGCCACCAATCTTGGCGGCGCCTCGGCGATGGCCAGCGCCTTCCTGCTCACCATCGCCTTCGCGCTGACCTGCCGGCTGATCATGGAGCGCTCCGAACGGCACCTGCGCGCGCTGAGCCTGACCGATGCGCTGACCGGCGTGCTCAACCGCCGCGGCCTGCTCGGCTATTTCGACGCCATTCAGGAAAGAGCCCATGACGAGCAGCGCCAGGTCGCGGTGCTGCTTTTCGACCTCGACCATTTCAAGCGCGTCAACGACCGCTTCGGCCATCAGTCGGGCGACGCCGTGCTCACCGCCTTTGCGCGCATGGCCCGCCAGTATATTCCGAACAACATCTTCGGCCGCATGGGCGGTGAGGAGTTCGCAGCCTTCGCAGCGGTTACGGACCAGACGGAAGCCGAAGCGATCGCCGAAGCGATCCGCACCGAATTCTGCCGCCTTCCCGTCAGCACCGGCGAGGCGATCGTTCCGGTCACCGTCAGCATCGGCATCGCGCTCGCCTCCTCGATCGAAGCCAATATCGACAAGCTTATTTCGGCCTCCGACCGGGCGCTCTATGCAGCGAAAGCGGCCGGCCGCAACTGCACGGTCACGTTCGGCGAAGCGGAAGCCGCAGCCCCGGTACCGGCCACGCCGAGCAGCACCGCCGGCGAGCTGGTGCCGACGGTGGACGACCAGGTAGAGGCCCTGCGGCGCATGAGCACGCTGTCGCGTGCCGGCTAGCCTGATAATCCCGAAAACCGGAGTCGATTCCCGGGGTTAGGCACAGGTTTTAAAGTGACTGGTGCGCCCTGCGAGGCGCGCAGCCGCCGGGACCGGTTCTTCGCCAGCATCTTTTCGAGGCCCGGCAAATCCGCTAAGCCTCAGCGCATGACGATACCGCCCTTCCTCTCGATCGATCCCGCCAGCCGCCATGTCTCGCTGGATGCCCGCAATCCGGCCTTTTACGGCAATCCGAATGCCGTCTATGCGGCGCTTCACGCCCATTGCCCGACCTTTTATTGGAAGGAGCAGAAGCAGTGGTTCTTCACTGGCTACGACCATGTGAACGGTCTGCTGCGCGACCGCCGCTTCGGCCGGCAGATCCTGCATATCGCCAGCCGCGAGGAGATCGGCCTTGCCGAGCCGAGCCCTCATCTTGCCAATTTCGATCTCTCGGAACGCTATTCCCTGCTCGAACTAGAACCGCCGGAGCACACGCGGCTGCGCACGCTGGTCAACCGCGCCTTCGTCTCCCGCCATGTCGAGAAAATGAAGCCGGAGCTTGCCGAGCTTGCCAACCGGCTGATCGACGGCTTTGCGGACCAGCGCGAGGTCGAGCTGCTCGCAGCCTTCGCCGACATCATCCCGGTGACGATGATCGCCCGCATGATCGGCATTCCCGAGGAGATGGGGCCGCAGCTGCTCGCCTGGTCGCATGCCTATGTCCGCATGTACATGTTCGGCCGGACGCGCGAGCAGGAGGACAATGCCGAACGGGCGGCGAAGGAATTTTCTGACTATGTCAGGACCGTGATCGCCGAACGGCGCGCCGAACCGCGCGACGACCTGCTGACCCACATGATCCATACCGAGCACAAGGGCCAGTATCTGACCGAAGAGGAGCTGATCTCGACGACGATCGTGCTGCTCAATGCCGGGCACGAGGCGACCGTGCACCAGATCGGCAATTCCGTGCGCATTATCCTCGACAGCGGTTCAGATCCGGCGATACTCTTCCGGGACGAGGCGACGACGGAGCGCACCGTCGAGGAAACGCTGCGCATCTGCGCCCCGGTCCACATCTTCCAGCGCTGGGCGCTCGAGCCTACGGAAATCGACGGCGTCTCCTTCAAGCGCGGCGACAAGGTCAGCCTCATCCTCGCAGCCGCCAATCTCGATCCGGCGAAATTCACCGATCCCCTCGCCTTCCGGCCCGACCGCAACGAAGCGGCAAACCTCTCCTTCGGTGCCGGCATTCATTTCTGCATCGGCGCGCCGCTGGCGCGGCTGGAACTCAACGTCGTGCTGCCGATCCTGTTCGAGCGGCTTCCCGGCCTCAGGCTGGCAAAGACGCCCGTGGTCAAGGACGTCTACCATTTCCACGGGCTGGACCGCCTGGATCTGCGGTGGTGATCGAACCTCGCATATCAGCCGTAACGGCCGGTGATGTAATCACGATTGCCGCAGCCGTGCATGAAAACGTCGCGTTCCGGCGACATGCTCTCGTGTCCGGCAGCCTCGCGCAGCGTGCCGCCGCAATCCTGCGGCGTTACGCTGCCTGTTCCTGAAGCTTGCTGGAGATGTCGAGCGCCGACATCGGTTTTCCGATCAGGTAGCCTTGCAGCTGGTCGCAGCCGGCCTCGCGCAGGATCGTTGCCTGGCGCGAATTTTCGATGCCTTCCGCGGTGACGGGAATCTGCAGAGCGGTCGCCAGGGAGATGGTTGCCTTGAGGACATCGGCGCCGTTGGAGGCCTGGTCGAGCGCGGATACGAGCGAGCGGTCGATCTTCATCCGGTCGAAGCCGAACTGCCGCAATGCGCCGATGCTTGCATAGCCGCAGCCAAAGTCATCGAGAGCGAATTTAATACCGACCTGCTTGAGGTGATCGATCGACCGGCGGGCCTGATCCGGATTTGTCATGAGAACGCCTTCGGTGATCTCCAAGGTCAGGCGTCTCGGATCGAAATCGAGATCCTCAAGAAGCGAGATCACTTCGTCGGCAAATTCCGGATTGCAGAGCTGGACCGGCGAAACGTTCACGGACAATGCCAGGCCGGGCCAATTCCTGGCATGCTCGATCGATGTTTTCAGCATATGAACGCCAAGCGCATCGATAAGGCCGCACCTTTCGGCAAGCGGAATGAAAATCTCGGGGCTGATATTTCCCGTCGCAGTTCGCCAGCGCGCCAGCGCCTCAAGGCCGGTGACCGCGCCCGTCGTCGCAGAGACGAGAGGCTGGAAAACGGCTTCGATTGTTCCATCGCCGATGGCGTCCTTCAACAGGCTTTCCAGTTCGGCGACCCTTAGGCGCTCGCGATCCAGCTCGGGGTCGTATTCGATCGCCCGGCCCCTGCCGTTTTCCTTGGCGCGATAGAGCGCCATGTCAGCCCGGCGGAGCAGCTCCAGCGGCGGTATGTCTCTCTCACGAGCCGCAGCGCCGATGCTCGCGCCAACCTCGATCGTTCGCCCGTCTATTTTGAAGGGCTCGGCAAACAGTGCCAGAATGGTCTCTTCTATCTCTTTACGCGCGGCGGTTCCAACCTGAACCAGCGCGAACTCGTCGCCTCCGAGCCGCGCCACAGCAACGACTTCAGGATGGCAGGCGCTCAACGCTTTCGAGACGATCCGGATCAGGTCGTCTCCAACCGCATGCCCCCAGGCGTCGTTGACAGCCTTGAATCCATCGAGATCGACCAGATAGAGCCGGGGCGGCGAAAAATCCGAGCCTTCCGACTCTCCCAGGAGGGTGAGAAGCCCATGCCTGTTCAACAGGCCGCTTAGGCTATCATGGTTCGCTTCGAAAATCGCCGCCTGCGCCAATTGGTTCAGGCGCCGCGCCTCGGAGGCGCCGACCAGCAAAACGCCCGCCAGGAACAGCACAAGGATGATGACGGCTGCCGCGACATAAGGATAGACCCCCTGAAACACGGCGCTACCCGGCGCCTTGCTCGGCCAAACAAGATGGCCGACGACGCTGCCCTTGAGGTCCGTGATCGGCGTATTCAGCAGACCCGGCTCGGGCGCGGCGGCAAGGCGCAACCCTTCGAGTTCGTGTTCGCTCGAAAGCGTGGCGAGAACTTCCGCGTTGAATTCCTTGTAGAAGCTCAGCACGCTGAGCTTCGGCAGCTCGCCTTCTTTCTCGAATGGCTGGATTGCCTGTGACGCGATCAGCGCGATACCCGTTTTGGTCTTGATGAAATTGACCACCGGCGCCTGGCCGGAATCGGCTGCCTTGTCGACCTGCCGATAAAAGGATGCGCCGAAATAGGTACCGGGCTGGAAAGGCTTGCCCTTGGCATATGCGGAGATGATCGACGAGCGGTCGGGGCCGATCACGACGGCGCCGTCATAGAGGGGGTAGTCCGCACTGGTTTTACCCCAGTTCTCATAGGCCCAATCTGCCGCACCAGGAGCTGAGATCGCCTTATAGGCGTCATCCCATACGGCATTATCAGTCGTTGTCGCGCTCAGGCGATCGACAAAGGCTGCGACGGCCGCCCGGGCGGCGCGCGTGGCCCTGGCATCGTCGATCTCATTCGCCGACCGGGTCATCGTCGTCACGACGTGGGCCATGAGGCCTGTCAGCACGAGAGCGATGACAAGGAAGCAAACAGTTGTCGCAATGATGGAAAACGTTTGGGTGCGAACGTGCCTACCCGCAAGATTCGACGACATGCCAATCCCGGAAAGATGAATTGTAAGGCCATGTCTATGGTGACGGCAGGAGACATCATGTCCGCAATGCGCTGCAGATAAGGTCTACCATTTGACGATGTAGGCACACTTAAAGCGAACGATAAAATGCCGTCTATCCGCAAAAGAGCAGCGGCGATTTCAGGAAAAACCGCCCATAATCGCCGCAATCCGGGACAGAGCCTGCATGGGGAGAGGCCGTTTGCAGCCGCTTCCTAAACCTTGATCACATAATCCTTGCGAGTCGTTTCAACGACTTCCCAGGTTCCCTTGAAGCCGGGTCTCAAGATCATCCGGTCGCCTGCCTTCAGATGAACCGGCTCGCCGCCATCCTCGGTCACGATCGAATGGCCGGACAGCAGGCTGAAATATTCCCATTCCTCATAGACGATCCGCCACTTGCCCGGCGTCGCCTCCCAGATCCCGGAATAGAGGCCGCCTTCGGATTCCTCCAGGTTCCATGTGCAGAATTGCGGATCGCCGGAAATGATCCGGTCCGCCTCGGGGGCGCCGAACTCCGGTTCTATGCCGTCGGTGCTGAAGGTAATGAAGTTCCCCACGGCCATCGCAGACCTCTCCGATATCAATGTTCTTCGCAGCAAATGTTCGTCTGTGGCCGCAAAAGCTCGACGAAAGATCTACCGCAACAACGATTAAAACCTTCCAGACACCCTTTCAACATGGATGAAAAGCATCTACATCGCCTAATACCGGGGAAACATCCCGGACCTACGACCAGTCGAAACGAACGTCAACCGACCCGGGGAATGGTAAACCCGACGGACTATAGGAGCGTTTGATGGGGTGGGAAGCGCTGGAGCTGTGGGGCAAAGATGCGGTTCGCATCGAAAGACTCTCCGGCGGAGTCGCCAATGATGTCTGGAGCGTGCGCGTCCACGGGCGACTTGCGGTCGGTCGGCTGGGCACCAGGAGCGACGCCGATCTCGCCTGGGAGGCCGATCTCCTTCGCCACCTTGACCGCGAAGGTCTGAGCGTGCCGGTGCCGATCCCGGCGGCCGATGGAAGCCTGTTCGCCGATGGCCTTATGGTGATGGAATATATGCATGGCGGGCCACCTGAGACGGAAGACGACTGGCGTCGCGTAGCTGAGACACTCCGCGAGTTGCATCGGTTGACGCGGGGTTGGAAGCAGCGCCCAGGCTGGCGGTCCTCGATTGATCTCCTGCACACTGAAACCGGGACGAGAATCGACCTTGCAACAATGCCGCCAAATGGTGTCGCGCGATGCCGAGCGGCGTGGGCGCGGCTTGTCGGTCGCGAGACGGGCGTCGTCCACGGCAACCCGACCAACCCTGGCAATATCCGCATGACGGCGAACCGCGTCGCACTGATCGACTGGGATGAGTCGCATGTTGACGTCCCAGATCTGGACCTCGCCCTGCCCTACAATGCAGCCAGTCTCGAAGGCACAGCGTACGACGTCGCCGCGCAAGCATCGGCCGCGTGGGAAGCCGCCGTCTGCTGGGACGACGACTATGCCATCAAGCGACTTGCAGAAGTGCGAGCGGTTTAAGCAACGGCACCGAGGGGCGGCCTCTCCCCGGACGCTTCAACAAAATAGCTACGGGCGTGGGTCGATCGTCACTGATTGATAGGCTGTCGTCTGAGGAATGAGATTCGCTTCAAGCGGAGCGCATGCTTTTCCAAGAGATGCCATGAAAGCCACCCGAACAACATCGCTGTCGGCAAGGAAAGGGCGAACACGCTCCACGGCGTGCTGTATTGGCCGAGGGCATAATTCACCACCTGCTCCACTGGCCAGCCATATAGATAGGTGCCGTAGGAGACGTCGCCCAAGCGGTCGAGCGTCGGCAGGCGTAGGATTGGCGAGGTCGCGATGTAGACAAGCGGATAAGCGAACAACATGGGTCCGTAAAGATAGTCGGGCCAAAAGACGGCGAGGAGCACACCGAGCGCCGCGAAGATCAATGCCAAGACAATATTTGGCTGCCTCTTTTCGATCACGAACCAGAGAAGCGAACCGCAGAAGAAGAAGGGAGCGATAAAAGTGAAATTCGTGATCAGCTTTCTGTCCGGCCACGGATGCTCGAAGAAAAGCTCCCACGTGACGGCCACGGTTAGGACAAGCGCCATCAACGGCGCTCGGAGGAGCCCGATGGCCATAAATGCCGCAAGGATGAGGTAGCAGAAGATTTCCTGGCTGATCGTCCAAAGAGAGCCGTTGGTGAAGGTGGCAAGCCAGGAGATTGCAGGATCATAAAACTGCACTTTCGGCAGGACCATGCCATAACTCGGATTGAGCACCGAATAGACTGTCGTCCTCACATGATACGACCAGCCCAGGTAGCCACCAATGCCCAACGGACTGAAAAAGGGGCCTAAAATATACACGCTGAGCAGCGTGCAGACGACAAGCGCCGGATATATCCTAAGCACCCGCCGCCAGAGAAAACCGCCGACGCTGCCGAACTGCGCGCTCTGCGTGACGAGGAAGCCGCTGGTGATGAAAAACGCGTAGACCCCGAATCTACCAAGATTCCTGCCCTCGCCGAGCAAGCGCATGAAAGGCTCGTTCGCCGCGGTCTTTTCCGAGATAAGGAAGGCATGCGAGAATATGACCATGGAGGCTGCACCGAGCCTGATCATGTTGAAGTTCGGGTAAAATGGCTTCCTGACTGCAGGCTCCTGCATGCGAGCCCCCCGCTCCCTCAAGGTTTAACAGATCATTAAGGTGGGTTTTGAATGTTGTCACGACCGTTATGAAAATAGGGCGAGATAACCTTTGATCCGCCGAAATACACCTCAGTCAAACCCTTGATCGAGTTGGGCGGCTTGCCGTCTCGCTCCCCACTTTTTCGATTTTCCAATCGACCAAACGAAATCAGCGCCCGACTCTGCTCGAATCGGACGCTGATCCCATGATTGTATTGGGCAAACGTAGTCTGCGAAATTTACAAATGCTTGCTGCGGTTGCCAGTCAGATCTTCGAAAGCGCCTGCTCGAGATCGGCGATGATGTCCTTGACGTCCTCAATGCCGACGGAAAGGCGTACGACGTCAGGCCCTGCACCGGCCGCGATCCTCTGCTCGTCGGTCAGCTGCCGGTGCGTGGTCGAGGCCGGATGAATGACGAGCGAGCGGGTGTCGCCGATATTGGCGAGATGGGAGAACAGCTGCAGACCTTCGACCAGCGTCTTGCCCGCTTCGTAGCCGCCATGAACGCCAAAGGTGAAGACGGAGCCCGCGCCCTTCGGCGAGTAACGCTGCTGCAGGGCGTGGTTCGGGTCGTCTTCGAGGCCGGCATAATTCACCCAGGCGATCTTGCTGTGCGCCTTCAGCCATTTCGCCACCGCGATCGCATTGTCACTGTGGCGCTGCATTCTGAGCGGCAGTGTTTCGATGCCGCTCAGGATCAGGAAGGCGTTGAAAGGCGAGATCGCCGGGCCGAGGTCGCGAAGGCCGAGCACGCGGGCGGCGATGGCGAAAGCGAAATTGCCAAAGGTCGCGTGCAGGACCATGCCGTTATATTCCGGCCGCGGGCTCGACAGCATCGGGTAATTGCCGGATTTCGACCAGTCGAAGGTGCCGCCGTCGACGATGAGGCCGCCCATGGAATTGCCGTGGCCGCCGAGGAATTTTGTCAGCGAATGCACGACGATGTCGGCGCCGTGTTCGATCGGGCGGATGAGATAAGGGGTTGCCATTGTATTGTCGACGATCAGCGGCAGGCCGTGGCGATGCGCGACCTCGGCGATCGCGGCGATATCGACGAAGGTGCCGCCGGGATTGGCCAGGCTCTCGATGAAGATGGCGCGTGTCTTGTCGTCGATCTGGCTTTCGAAGCTTGCGGGATCATCGGGATCGGCCCAGCGAACCTGCCAGCCGAAATTCTCGAAGGCATGGCCGAACTGATTGATCGAGCCGCCGTAAAGCCTGCGGGCGGCGACGAAATTCTCGCCGGGGCGCATGATGGTGTGGAAGACGATCATCTGCGCCGCATGGCCGGAGGCGACGGCAAGCGCCGCCGTACCGCCTTCGAGCGCTGCGACGCGCTCCTCGAGCACGGCCTGCGTCGGGTTCATGATACGAGTGTAGATATTGCCGAAAGCCTGCAGGCCGAAGAGAGAAGCGGCATGATCGGAATCATTGAAGACGAAAGCGGTGGTCTGGTAGATCGGCGTCACCCGCGCGCCGGTCGCCGGATCGGGCTGGGCGCCCGCATGAATCGCCAAAGTGTTGAATCCCGGATCATTCTTGGCCATGTCGTCCTCCAGTTTTGCTCACGGGCAGGATCATAGCCTGTCGCCGATGAAAGTTAATCGCGATCCGTTTCAACCCAAGGGCGTTCGGTGGAAAATCCGTCTCCGCGGACGGCACGTCAGGCAACGAGCCGAGGATACTCGATTGCCGGGCAGCGATTCATCACCACCTTGATGCCAGCGGCCTCCGCCTTAACCGCAGCCGCATCGTCGCGGACGCCGAGCTGGGCCCAGACGACCTTCGGCAGCGGCTTCAGCGCCAATACTTCTTCGACGACCCCATCCAGATATTCGGCGGCGCGAAAGACGTCGACCATGTCGATCGGGACGGGAATGTCGGCGAGCCGGGCATAGACCGTACGGCCGTGAATCTGTTTGCCCGCCTGCCCCGGATTGACGGGAATAACCTCATAACCGCGCGACAGCAGATAGCCCATAACGCCGTTGCTCGGCCGCGCCGGATTGGGCGAGGCGCCGGTCAACGCGATGGTCTTTACCGAATGCAGGATGTCGGCAAGATAATCGTCCGTGTAAATGTCGTGGTTCATACCGGCTTCTCCACTCCCAAATGCCCTCGGCAGGGCGTAATGTTTGTTTGCGTCTCCATGAAACCGGAGGCGCATGTTTCACGTATATATGAGTTGGGTGCTCCAGGAGGATGATTCGATGAAAAAACTCGCTCTTGCCCTCGCGCTCGTGCTCGCCGCATCACCGGCAATGGCGATCTCGCGTTATAATCCGCTCGCCATGAGCTGCGCCAGCGTGCGCGCCGCCATCCACAATCAGGGGGCCGTCATCTTCCGCTACCAGTCTCCGCGCGGCCTGCCGCTCTACGATCGCTATGTCCGCAACAGCAATTACTGCGACGCGACCGACTATGCGGAATGGACGCATATTCCCTCGAAAGACAATCCACGCTGCCCTGTTTTGAACTGCCAGAACATCGACAACCTTGACGGGATGCTGTTCATTCCACATTATCAACTCTGATAATTCCGCCGCCGCAATCGGCGCGGGAACGATACGCTCTTCGCGCTTGCGAAAGAGCCGTTACTCAATCCCGCGCTGCGATTTGTTTTAAATTATACAATCAGCGGCTTCAATTTTTCCCTATATCAAAGTTATAGAATAATATCTATATTTCAGCACTATAGAGCAATCGGCTGTCGAAGTCCTCCCGATGATTTCTTTCTTTGTTCCATATATGGACGCATTACGTTCCTACGTCCATTAGAAACATCTCATAGTTGAAAGCCGCTTCTGGATTGAACGCATATCGCGCGCACGTAAAAATTGCTCCGAAGGACTGCCATTGGGAACACATCGACGGACGCTGATCGGCATTTGAACGACGTCGTCACGGGCCCGCCTCCATTTTCGTACAAATCCCAGTTGTCTTTTCAGAAATTTAGGCCGCCTATGGGAAGGCGCTTCCTTCCCTCGGCTCTCGGGTTTTACTTCCTTGCCTCTCGACGTCATTCTTCTCGTTCTTTTTGGCGCATTGCTGCACGCGACATGGAATGCCATCGTCAAGGCCGGCAACGACAAATCCCTCGATGCGGCGCTGATTTCGGCGGGCGGCGCGGTTTCGGCCTTGCCGTTCCTTGCATTCCTGCCGTTGCCGCACGCCTCGGCCTGGCCTTTCATCGGCGCCTCGGCCATCCTGCAATTCGCCTATTTCCAATTGGTCGCCGCCGCCTACCGGGCCGGCGATATAGGCCTCGTCTATCCGCTGATGCGCGGCTGCGCGCCGCTGCTGATTGCCGCCACAAGCGGCTTCGTCCTGCAGGAAAAGCTTTCCCCCGCCGCACTTGCCGGCATCATGACGATCTCAGCCGGCGTGCTGACGCTCGCTCTCGAAGCGCGGCGAGGCAACAGCCGCGCCGTCATGTTCTCGCTCGCCAATGCCTGCGTCATCGCCAGCTACACCTATGTCGACGGCATCGGCGCACGCCTTTCCGGCAATGCGGTTTCCTACACATTGTGGATGTCGCTGCTGCCGCCCGTCCTGCTGTTCTCGTGGGCGACATCCCGGCGCGGCGCTTTCGCCGTGACGCGTCATATCCGTCGCAACTGGTGGCGCGGCCTCGTCGGCGGCGCGGGCTCGATCGCCTCCTACGGGCTGGCGCTCTGGGCGATGACGAAAGCCCCGGTCGCCACGGTTGCCGCCTTGCGCGAAACCGCAATTCTGTTCGCGCTGGTGATCTCCGTCACGGTGTTCAAGGAAAAGGCCAGCATCTGGCGCTACGTCGCCGGCGTCGTCATCGCGATCGGCGGCCTGGTTTTGAAACTGGCGTGACTACTCGCCCTTCCATTCCGCCTTGCGCTTGCCGAGGAAGGCGCCGATCCCTTCCTGCGCATCGCTTGTCAGCATGTTTTCAACCATCACCCGGGCGGTAAAGTCATAAGCTGCCTCCACCGGCAGGTCGAGCTGCCGATAAAAGGCTTCCTTGCCGATCTTCAGAATCAGCGGCGACTTGCTGGCGATGACGCCGGCATATTTGGCGACGACCTGCGCCAGATATTGTTTCGGCACGATGCGGTTGACGAGGCCGAAATCCTTAGCGGTCGAGGCGTCGATCGTCTCGCCGGTCAAGAGCATCTCCATCGCTTGCTTGCGATGGGCGGCGCGCGAAACCGCGACCATTGGGGTCGAGCAGAACAGGCTGATATTGACGCCCGGGGTGCAGAATGTCGACGTATCCGTGCAGATCGCCAGATCGCAGGAGGCGACGAGCTGGCAGCCCGCGGCCGTCGCAAGCCCATCGACCTCGGCGATGACGGGCTTCGGCAGATGCGCGATCTTGAGCATCAGATCGGCGCAGAGCCGGAAGGACCGTTCGAAGAAAGCGGCTCCCTGATCGTCATCGGCGCGATGAGCGGTGAGTTCCTTGAGATCGTGGCCGGCGGAAAAGACGTTACCGGTCGAGGCGATGACGACGACCCGCGCATCCGGATCCGCAGCCGCCGCATCGAGCGCGTTCATCAGCGCTTCGAGAAGCGCAATCGAAAGCACGTTTGTCGGCGGGTTGTTGAGGACGAGCCGCAGCACGCCGTCCCGCAGCGAGCGGAGCAGCAATCCACCCTCGTCCGCACTGTCTGCGTCCTTCCGGAAGGATACGATTTCGGCCATGATGCTGCTCCCTGCGCTTGATTTTCCAAACAGCAGTTCTGCCACAAGGCGCCGGCAATTTCGAGCAATATCGGCGGCTTAGGCGAAAGCGGCCGGAGCCGCTATTCTATCCAGAACCATGACCTCGATACCTCGGCCTTCGCCTCGGCGCGGGTCAGGCCGACATCGCGAAGCTGGTCGTCGTTCAGCTCCGAAAGAGTGCGGCGGCTGCGGCGCTTTTCCAGCCAATGCTCGATAGTCGCGACGAGCCGCAGGGCCACGCCGCGAAGCTTGCGGAGCTTCGGCGGGACGATATCGCGGGACGCTTCGTTGATCTCGCTTGCTTCCAAAGACATCTCTGCTTCCTTTCCTCGACGGATGAAGGATGCGCTGGAAGATGCCGCGAAAGAAGCTTATGGATATTATCATATGCATAAGGATTTCTTTGGGATGCCTCTCAATCTCGATCAGCTCGCGACCTTCGTCAACGTCGCAGATCTCGGAAGTTTTACGGCTGCGGCCGACAAGGAGGGGCTGACGCAACCGGCCGTCAGCCTGCAGGTCAAGGGGCTGGAACAGCGGCTCGGCGTCCGGCTCATCGAGCGCGTCGGGCGGCGGGCGCAGCCGACCGCGGCAGGGCTCGACCTGCTGACGCATGCCAGGCGCCTGCTCCAGGAATCCGCTGCGGCGGAAGAAGCGATGACGCCGTATCGGGATGGCGCGAGCGGCCGCGTGCGCATCGGCAGCGGTGGCACGGCGTCGATCCATCTGCTTCCCCGCGCCATTGCCGTCGCCAGGAAAAGCATGCCCAACCTCGAAATCACCGTCCACATCGGCAATGCCGACGACATCCTGCGCGACCTGGAGGCCAACAGCCTCGATATCGCCGTCGTCGCCCTGCCCGCATCCGGACGGAACTTCGAGATCGAACCTTTCTACGAGGAGGAGCTGCTGGCCGTCGCGCCCGCGGGCAGCCGCATGCCCGAAGGCGGACCGGACGCCGCCTTCATGCGCGGCAGGACGCTGCTGCTTTACGAGGGAGGCAATACGAGACGCATGATCGACGACTGGCTGGCCGCCCCGGATAACAGGATCCGGCCCGCTATGGAGTTCGGCAGTATCGAAGCGATCAAGGAACTCGTGGCTGTCGGGCTCGGCTGGTCGATCCTGCCGGGGCTGGCGCTTAAGCGCGACCGTGCAGAGCTTGTGGCAACGTCGCCGTTGAAGCCCAAGCTCACGCGCCGCCTCGGCATGGTTCTGCGCAGGGACAAACATCTGACACGCGGGCTTCGTGAAATGATGAAATGCCTGCGGGAGTTCGATTAGCGGCCTTGCGAGCATGCAATCCTGCTTGTAGAGCGGCGTGAAAGCGTCAGGCACGGTCGTTCTTCAGGCAACAAATGTGAGGTATTATAACACCACATACCTAACTTGCTGTTTTTGCTATCTATTTTTTCCGCGCATCGGGACGGCCCGTATTGACCGGATGTCACATTGCCTTTATACACCGCGCCAGAACGCAGCCTTTCCGGGCTGCTTTCTTTTTGGCCTGCCTCAAGCGCGCCAATCCAAGCAACAAGAAACGCCCTTCAAGCCCTCGGGCCAAGGGTCCCAAAAGAGAGTATTCACTATGGCAACCTTCTCCCAGAAGCCTGCAGAGGTGGAGAAGAAGTGGGTGATCATCGACGCCGAAGGGCTGGTCGTTGGCCGTCTCGCTTCCATCATCGCTATGCGCCTGCGCGGCAAGCACAAGGCAACCTTCACGCCCCACGTTGACGACGGCGACAACGTCATCGTCATCAATGCCGACAAAGTCGTTTTCACCGGCAAGAAGTATTCCGACAAGGTCTACTACTGGCACACCGGTTATGCCGGCGGCATCAAGGAACGCACGGCGCGCCAGATCATCGAAGGCCGCTTCCCGGAGCGCGTCCTCGAAAAGGCAGTCGAACGCATGGTTCCGCGCGGCCCCCTCGGCCGTCGCCAGATGAAGAACCTGCGCGTCTACGCCGGCTCCAACCATCCTCATGAAGCCCAGCAGCCGGTCGCCCTCGACGTTGCCGCGCTCAACAAAAAGAACGTAAGGAGCGCCTGATATGGCTGACCTCTCCTCCCTGAAGGAACTCGGCACGGCTTCCGAAGCTGCTGCTTCGGCCCACGTCCGCAAGGTCGATTCGCTCGGCCGCTCCTACGCGACCGGCAAGCGCAAGAACGCCGTCGCCCGCGTCTGGGTCAAGCCGGGCTCCGGCAAGATCATCGTCAACGGCAAGGAATTCGCGGAATATTTCGCCCGTCCGGTGCTGCAGATGATCCTGCGCCAGCCGATCGTCGCGGCTGCCCGTGACGGCCAGTTCGACATCGTCGCAACCGTTGCCGGCGGCGGCCTCTCCGGCCAGGCCGGTGCCGTTCGCCACGGCCTGTCCAAGGCGCTCACCTACTTCGAGCCGGGCCTGCGCTCGGTCCTGAAGAAGGGCGGCTTCCTGACCCGCGACAGCCGCGTCGTCGAACGCAAGAAGTACGGCAAGGCAAAGGCCCGCCGCTCCTTCCAGTTCTCCAAGCGCTAATCGCTTCGGACAGAAGGAATTTACGAAGGCCGGGGAAACCCGGCCTTTTTGTTTGCGTGTTTGAGGAGCTCTTGGGCCTGTTTAGCGCCATTGCCGCATTCCGGTTCTGCTGATAGAAATCCGGCAAAGTGCTTTGCGAATGTGCGAAGCCGCAGCCGAGGCCGCATCATGGGAACAACCAAGTCCGCAGACAACTAAGCCGCAACAACTTTGCGCTGTTGTTGCGGCGTCTGTCCCAGCAAATCCGATATTGATGAAAAGACAGATCGCCGCCGAATGTAATCATTTGAGCGGACGTTACCCATGTCTTATCCGAAAATTCCGTCCTGGAATTATTCCGTGCCGGCGGCATTGTTGCTGATGGCTCCCTTCGACATCCTGGCGTCCCTTGCCATGGACATCTATCTACCGGTCGTGCCGACGATGCCTCAGGCGCTCGCCACCTCGCCTGAAGTCATCCAGTTGACCCTCAGCCTCTACATGCTTGTGCTCGGCGTCGGGCAGATCGTCTTTGGTCCGATCTCCGACATCGTCGGGCGACGACCCGTCCTGCTCGGCGGAACGGCACTCTTTGCCGTTGCATCCTTCCTGCTTGCCGGGGCCTCATCGGCGTCCCTCTTCGTGGCCTTCCGATTGCTGCAGGCCATCGGCGCCTCAGCGGCTCTTGTCGCCACCTTCGCGACGGTGCGAGATGTCTACGCCGAGCGCCCGGAAAGCAGTGTGATCTATAGCCTGCTCGGTTCCATGCTATCTCTTGTGCCTGCGTTCGGGCCGATCGTCGGAGCGTTGATTGCGGACCGGTATGGGTGGCGCGCTATCTTTCTCGTCATCGGCCTCCTCTCGGTCGCCGCCGTTCTCAACGCCTGCACGCGATGGCATGAAACCCGCCCGACGGCTGCGGCCGCAACCATCGCGTTACGCCCCATTCTCACGAGCTTTCCCTTCTGGGTCTATACGACCGGTTTCAGTGCGGCGATGGGGGCCTTCTTCGTCTTCTTCTCGACTGCGCCCCGTATCCTGATCGATCAAGCCGGGTTTTCCGGCATCAGTTTCAGCCTCCTCTTTGCTTCGGTGGCACTGGTGATGATCGCGACGGCGCGCTTCGCCAAACACTTCGTCACGCGCTGGGGCATCGCAGGCAGCCTCGCAAGAGGAATGACGATGCTGCTTCTCGGTGCGGGGATGCTTGCCACGGGAGAAATGTTTCCGCTGGCGCCCGTCGCCAGTTTCATCCTTCCGATGTGGATCATCGCGGTCGGCATCGTCTTTGCAACGGCTGTCACCGCCAACGGTGCGCTCGCAGCCTTCGGCGATATCGCGGGGACGGCAGTGGCGCTCTATTTCTGCGTCGAAAGCCTCATCGTAGGAATTGCGGGCACATTATTCGTGGTTCTTCTCGATGGCGACACAGCTTGGCCGCTGGCAGGTTATACCGGCGTGACGGCACTGATCACTCTGGCGGGATTGCGCCAGCTCCTTCGGAAGACAGCCTGATCAACGGCTGCTGAACAGCGGCCGCTCGAAAACCTCGAGCGGCCGTCAAGCAACGGGATCGCTTGAAATCTCGGCGCACCTCGCCTACCCCTTCTGCTGCCCCGAAAGGAAACACCAGTTCCTTCCGGGGGATCAGGCGGACCTCGTCGAGTGGCAGCAGATCCGCCGCCCGCGGTGTAGTCGTGACCGGTGATCCGGCAACATCAGCCGACATCGAACGCGGCTCTGGTTCAGCGCCCACAGAGAAGGAGCCCCCTCTTGGCGAACAAGTCCATCGATCACGCCTTCACGGCCACCAGCCTCACCTCCGCCGCCAGCGACCCGACCTTTGCCGGTGCGCTGTCCTTCATGCGCCGACGCTTCACCAAGGAACTTGCTGGCGTCGATGTTGCCGTCTGGGGCATTCCTTTCGATGCCGCGACATCGAACCGGCCGGGCACGCGCTTCGGGCCGCAGGCGATCCGCCGCGCCTCGGCAATCTTCGACAACGACGCGCAATATCCCTTCAACCGAGAACTCTTCGCCGGCATGGCCGTGATCGACTACGGCGATTGCCTGCTCGATTATGGCAACCATCAGGACACGCCTGCGGCCATCGAACGCCAGGCGAACGTCATCCTCGACAGCGGCGCTTTCCTGCTGACGCTCGGCGGCGATCACTACGTCACCTGGCCGCTGCTCAAAGCCCATGCGGCAAAACACGGGCCGCTGGCCCTCGTGCAGTTCGACGCGCACCAGGACACATGGTTCGACGAAGAGCGGCGTATCGATCACGGTTCCTTCGTGGCGCGTGCCGCCCGCGAAGGCATCATCGATCCCGACCGCTCGATCCAGATCGGCATCCGCACCCATGCGCCGGAGGATTGCGGCATCAACATCCTCTATGGGCATCAGGTCGAGGACATGAGTGCCGGCGACATCGCCTCGGCGATCATCTCCCACACGCGCGGCGCTCCCGCCTACCTCACCTTCGATATCGATTGCCTCGATCCGGCTTTTGCGCCGGGCACCGGCACGCCGGTCGCCGGCGGACCGTCGAGCGCCAAGATCCTCTCGGTGCTGCAGCGCCTGCATCAGCTCGACATTCTCGGCGCCGACGTGGTCGAGGTGTCGCCGCCCTATGATCATGCCGATATCACCGCCATTGCGGGGGCAACAGTGGCAATGTATATGCTGGGTCTTCACGCCGAGCGACGCGCCATCGCTGTGTCACAAGGCTGACGTATCATCGCAAACTGAATCCGGAAACCTTCAGAACCCATTGAAAGCGCAGGTCTAACATGGCACCGAAAATCTTCATCGACGGCGAACACGGCACAACGGGTCTGCAGATCCGCACGCGCATGGCCGGCCGCCGCGATGTCGAGCTTCTGTCCATTCCCGAGGCCGAGCGGCGCAACGCCGCCATGCGCGAGGACATGCTCAACAGCGCCGACATCGCCATTCTCTGCCTGCCCGACGACGCGTCGAAGGAAGCGGTGCAGATGGTGTCGGCCAACAACAACGTCCGGGTCATCGACACCTCGACCGCCTTCCGCGTCAATCCCGGCTGGGCCTATGGCTTTGCCGAAATGGACAATGCGCAAGCGGACAAGATCAAGGCCGCCCGCTTCGTCGCCAATCCCGGCTGCTATCCCACCGGCGCAATCGGCCTCATCCGGCCGCTGCGCGCCGCCGGCATTCTGCCGGACGGCTATCCGGTGACGGTCAACGCGGTCTCCGGTTATACCGGCGGCGGTAAGCAGATGATCGCGCAGATGGAAAACCCGGATCACCCGGACGCGATCACAGCACCGCATTTCCTGTACGGCCTACCGCTCACCCACAAGCACGTGCCTGAGATGACCGTGCACGGCCTGCTCGACCGTGCACCGATCTTCTCTCCATCCGTCGGCAAGTTCGCGCAGGGCATGATCGTGCAGGTGCCGCTGCACCTCGACGATCTCGCCGAGGGCACGACGATGGAAAGCATCCACGCCGCACTCGTCGCCCATTATACCGGTCAGGAGATCGTCACCGTCGTGCCGCTCGCCGAAAGCAAGGCGCTCCCCCGCGTCAACGCCGTCGAGCTCGAAGGCAAGGACACGATGAAGCTCTTCGTCTTTGGCAAGGAAGGCGGCTCGCAGGTCAATCTGGTGGCGTTGCTCGACAATCTCGGCAAGGGCGCCTCGGGCGCCGCCGTCCAGAACATGGACCTGATGCTCGCCTCCTGACGTCATGACGCCGGACGCGCTTTTCGCCGGCGTGCAGGCATGGTTTGCCGCCGCCCTACCCGACCACGGCATCTATGCGCTGATGGCCTTCGCCGTCATCGCCGGGCTTGCCCGCGGCTTCTCCGGCTTTGGCGCTGCGCTGATTTTCATTCCGCTCGGCGGTGCGATCGTCGGGCCGAAGCTGGTCTCGCCGATCCTGCTCGTAATCGATGGCGTTGCGACGCTCGGGATGATCCCGCCCGCCTGGCGCGGCGCCAACCGACGCGAGGTCTTCATCATGGCGGCGGGTGCTGCCCTTGGCGTGCCGGCCGGCACTGCCATACTGGCTTTGCTGGACCCGATGCTCTTGCGCTGGAGCATCGCGATCATCGCCATCAGCCTGCTTGCGCTTCTGGTATCCGGGTGGCGTTACCACGGCGCGCCCTCCGCACCGCTTACCAGCGGCGTCGGCCTGATCGCCGGGCTTTTCAGCGGCGCGGCACAGCTCGGCGGGCCGCCTGTGGTCGCCTACTGGCTCGGCGGTAAGAGCGACCGCACGCGCGTCAGGGCAAATGTCGTGCTTTATTTCTCGATCTCAACCGTCTTCAGCGTCATCAGCTATTATGTCGGCGGCCTGTTCGTGCCGGCCGTCTTCGCGCTCACCGTCGTCATCCTGCCGAGTTATGCCATCGGCCTCTACGGTGGTTCGAAACTCTTCGGGCTTGCCGAGGAACGGACCTTCCGCATCGCCTGCTACGTGCTAATTGCTGCCGCGGCGATCATCGGCATGCCACTGCTCGATGGGGTGCTGCGCTGAACGATTCTCTTCAGTTATGCTCTGCGATCAGCGTCTCGCGCGGATATTCACCGTAGAAGCCGCGCCAGTTGGCGATGGCGAAGCCGAAGACCACCAGCGCGCCGGCCTGGTGCAGCAGGCCCCAGTGCAGCGGCACCTGCATCAAGAGCGTGGCGACGCCGATCGCCGCTTGTATCGTCACCAGCGCAAAAAGCAGGACGGCGCGGCGCGCATGGGTGGTCCATGATGCGCCGCGAAGGGCGATCACCATATTGATCAGCGTGAGCGCGAAGAGCGTATAGGCGCCGATGCGGTGGATGAACTGCACGGTCTTCGGATTCTCGAAGGCGTTGATCCAGAAAGGCTGCTGGATCAGCAGATCCGACGGGACGACCGCGCCGTCCATCAGCGGCCAGGTATTATAGGAAAAGCCTGCATCGAGCCCCGCCACCAGCGCGCCGAGATAGATCTGGAACAGCGAGAAAATGGCGATCGCGGCAGCAAATGCGCGCGAGCTTCGTGCCGGCGCCGGATCATTCGAATGTCTGGAGAGACCGCGCATGATCCACATGCAGGAGGCGAAGATCAGGCAGGCCATGACGAGATGGGTCGCGAGCCTGTATTGGCTGACGTCGGTGCGGACCGAAAGACCGGAGGACACCATCCACCAGCCGATGAAGCCCTGCAGGCCGCCGAGCGCCAGGATGCCGGCGAGCGGCCAACGCAGGCGTCTCTCGATCCGCCCCGTCAGCCAGAAATAGATGAGCGGCAGGGCAAAGATCACGCCGATGCCGCGGGCGATCAGCCGATGCGCCCATTCCCACCAGAAGATGCCCTTGAACTCGTCGACGGTCATGGAGCTGTTCAATTGCTGAAATTCGGGAATGCGCTGGTAAAGGCGGAACTCCTCCTCCCATTCGGCAGCCGACAGCGGCGGGATGACGCCGTGGATCGGCTTCCATTCGGTGATCGACAGGCCGGAATTGGTGAGCCGTGTGGCACCGCCGACGAGCACGAGACAGAAGAGCGTCAAGAGCACGAAGCCGAGCCAAAGGCGCACGGCGCGGCGGTCGCGGTCCTGCTTGCGCATTTCGCTGCGGATCGCCTGTTCCGTGGTGAGGTTCGCGACGGCCATGATATCTCCTTCTATCCGGGTGTTGATTTGCCCCACCGGCTCATGCAAAACAAGCCCCGAACCTTTGCGGCATGCCGTCGCGCCGGTTCGATCCATCCATTGCAAGAGATAAGCGATGCCCATCCGCCTCCGCAAATTCATCGGCACGATCCTCATCATCGTGCTCGTGCTCGGCTATGCGCTGCTGGCCAATACGATCGCGGTGGCAACACTCGGCAACGCGCCCTGGTGGGGGCATCTTCTCTATTTCCTTCTGACCGGCCTGCTCTGGGTCTTGCCGGCAATGGTGATCATCAAATGGATGGCCGGACCGCGGCGGCAGTGAGGCCATTAACGGCCGAATAACCGTGATCGGCGGAAAACCTCGCCCACCCCGCGCGATTAAACCAAATATACGTCAGGCACCCCTACCTTCCGCTCAGCATTCTTGACCGGAGACCACCCGTGCAGACGCAAAAGCTCGATGTCCATGAACATCAGTCAAATGACGCAGCTTTGGCCGAAACAGCCCTTTCAAACCTGCGCCAGCTGAGCATGAAACTCGCGATGGCCGAAATCGACATCAGCGTGTTCGACAGCATGCAGCCGCTGGAGGACGACTGGCGGGCCTTGGAGCGCGACAATCTGCAGTCGCTTCACCAAAGCTATGACTGGTGCGCCGCCTGGGTGGGCGCC
Source organism: Rhizobium sp. R634 (assembly GCF_002211305.1). Taxonomy (GTDB): domain Bacteria; phylum Pseudomonadota; class Alphaproteobacteria; order Rhizobiales; family Rhizobiaceae; genus Rhizobium. Next base: position 157,480 of record NZ_LOKW01000012.1, read on the forward strand.
TTTCAGCGGCCGCTTGCGATCCTCAAAGGCACGCATGCCGGCGAGACCGCTTTCATTCTGCCGGTCGAGATTGTCAAATCCCGCGGGCTTTCCGTCGCCAAGTTCATCGCTGCCGATCACAGCAACATCAATACCGGCCTGTTTTCCGAAAACTTTGCAGGAAGCGGCGGAAGCATCGACGCCGACCAGTTCGCCGGCCAGCTCCAGAATGCGTTGAAGGGCCGGGCCGATCTGCTGCTCTTGCAGAACATTCCGCTGGAATGGCGCGGGCGGCAGACGCCGCTGACGGGGCTGCCGACGGTCCAGAACCAGAATCACGCCTACCAGCTGCCGCTCCTTTCCACTTTCGAGGAGACGCTGAAACAACTGAACGCCAAGAGCCGGCGCAAGAAATTCCGGGTTCAGTCGCGGCGCCTCGAGGCGGCGGGCGGCTTCGAATACGCCGTTCCCGAAACATCGGAAGAACAGCACGACCTGCTCGATACGTTCTTCCGGCTGAAAAGTGCTCGCTTCGCCAGCCTCGGCCTGCCGGACGTTTTCGCCGACAAGGAGACGAAGACCTTCCTGCACGGCCTCATCGACAGCCGAGATGAAGCCAAGGAGTATTTCGGGCTGCAGATGCATGCGCTGCGGCTCAAAGGCGAAAACGACGGCCGGATCGCCGCGATTTCGGGCATCTCGCGCAAGGGCGATCACATCATCTGCCAGTTCGGCGCAATCGACGAAGAGCTCGTGCCGGATACGAGCCCGGGCGAATTCCTTTACTGGCAGACCATCTCGGCACTGGACGGCAAAGGCGTGGCCCTGTTCGATTTCGGCCTTGGCGACCAGACCTACAAGCGTTCCTGGGCGCCGGTCGAGACGGCGCATCACGATGTGGTGCTGCCGATCACGCCGTTCGGCGTCGCCGCCGGCGCTGCGCACCGGCTCGTGACCCGCGGCAAGGCGCATATCAAGGCGCGCCCGAAACTTTATAAATTCGCCCAGGGCATCCGGGCAAAAATCGGCTGACGGCTCAAGCCGCGCGGCCGAATTCCTGCTTCGCCCCTTCGCCGCCCGACATCAGCACGACGCGCTCGTAACCTGCGGCCTGGAATTCGGTCATCAGCGTCACGAAGACGGTCTCTTCCATCTCCGGCAGGGAAAGGATGATCTCGACGTCGCGGCTGTGCGTCAGCCGCGAGACACCGGCGACATCGGCCGCACCACATTCGACGACCACGAGGTCATAAGCGGCGGCGAGCGCATCGAGGAGCAGCGACAGCCTGTCGACGCCACGCATTGCGCGGCGTGCGTCGCTTCGGCCCTGCGGGATCAGATGGGCATCGGAAAGGCGGTCGCCGTGGATCGTGTCACCAAAGGCCGCCTCGCCGCAAAGCAGATCGGTGACGCCAGGTGCCGCCCGGTCTTCAGCCATCAATTCGGTCGGATAACCGGAACCGGTCATGTCGACCAGGATGACGCGGCGGCCGGCATCGGCGAGCATGCGGGTCAACAAAACCGTCGCCGCCGAGCCATTGTCACCGGTCGGAGATATAGCTATCGCCAGGGGCGCTCGGCTGCCGGTCAGATAATCCGCAACCGATGCAATGGAGAATTCATTCTCGTCCTCCGGCGCCTCTTCGGCGGCCTCAGGCTCCTCGACTGCGTCGTCCTCATCCGTGACGGCGGCAAGCATGCTCGGCTGGACAGGCCTTCTCGCGGCGACGGCGACCGGAGCGGCCTGCGGCGCCTCGTCCTCGATGGCCGCTTCCTCATCGGACGCCTTCGGGGCGATATCGACGGCGCGCAGCGCCCGGCCGCTGAAGAGTTCGGCCAGCATGATGACGATCGCGCTGACGATCAGCGTCGCGACGGCGGCAACGACGACGATCGGCACGACCTTCGGGAAATAGGGATCGACCGGCTCGATCGCCTTGGAAACGATGCGGGCATCGGCGGGGCTCGAATTGCTGTCGGCGCGGGAAGCGGCCTCGCGGTAGCGAACCAGATAGGTTTCCAGCAACTGGCGCTGCGCGTTTGCCTCACGCTCCAGCGCATTGAGGCCAACTTCGTCTTCGCCGGCGCGGGCGCTGTTGGCCTGCACCGTGTCCTTCTGGCGCTCCAGTTCACTGGCACGGAGATCGGCGACCTTCGCCTCGTTTTCGATGCTGGCGAGGATCTTCTGCGTCTCCTGGCGGATCTGGCCGCGGATATCGGAGAGCTGGGCGCGCAGGCTCTTCAGCCGCGGATGACTGTTGAGAAGGCTGGTCTGGAGGTCTGATATTTGCGACTGCAGCCCGGATTCCGTCGCCTTCAGCCGCTGGATTGCCTGCGAGGACATGATGTCGGGCAGCGTGTCGGAAGCCTCGCCCGAAGACAACGCATTGCGCACCGCCTGCGCCCTCGCCTCGGCATTGGCCTTGTCGCCGCGCACACGGGTCAATTCTGCGGAGATGTCATTCAGCTGCTGGGCCGGAAAGGTGGTCGTGCCGTTCGTCTGCAACAGGCCGTAGGTGGTGCGATATTCGGCCACTTTCTTCTCGGCCTCGGAGACTTTCTGCCGCAGGCTTTCGATCTCCGGCTCCAGCCAGCGCGTCGCTTCCGAATTGGAATCCAGCTTGGCGCCGCTCTGGATCGAGAGATAGACCTTCGCCATGGCGTTCGGAATGGCGGCGGCGAGCTTCGGGTCCTTGGAGGTGAAGGTGATGCCGATGACGCGCGACCCCGGCACCTGATAGACCTGCAGACGTTCGATGAAGGCGTCGATGACGCGCTCTTCCGGCGGATTTTCCAGCGGGTTCTTCTTCAGGTGCAGCTTCACCAGGATGCTGCTCATCGCCGAGCCGCTGGCGGCATCGTCGAATTCTGGCAGGTCATAGAGCTTGAGATCGTTGATCACCCGCTTGAGGAGATCGGCCGATTGCAGGAGCTGCACCTGGCTCGCGATGTTCAATTCGTCCATCAGCGGGCTGGCGCTCGCGTCATTGACCTGCTGGGTGCTGGCAAAGGCCGGCGCACGCGGCTCGATGAGAAGGCGTGTCTCGCTGCGATATTGCGGCGACATCAGCTTGGCGCCGGCAAAGGCGGCGCCCGCCGCCATGAGGGTAATCGTCAAAATCCTGAGACGGCGCGCCCAAACCGCGCGGGCCAACTGGCCGAGGTCGATGTCCACATCCTGATCACGCACTACGCCGGACATGCTCTTACTCCACAACAAATGTGCCGTAAGCGTAAACGACCATGGTAACTCAACGGTTAATGGCGAACTTCCAAGAAATAAGCACCGATCAGCAAGGAACTCGGGAAATCGCAGAGGTTTTTTACCGGGCATTAACCCTAACGGATCGATAACGACATCACCGAGTTCATTTTCTGTGAGCACAAGCGGATGTCTGTCGCCCCGCCCAAGATCCTTTTGGCCCTGAGCCTTGCAGCCATGACGGCAGCATTGGGCGGCTGCACGACGTATAAGCCGGCTCCGAAAGCCTTCAACGAGGCGACCATCCAGCCGTATACGCTCGATAGCGGCGACCGGCTGCGCATCACTGTCTTCGATCAGCAGAGCCTGACCAACACCTATACGGTGGATCAGGCCGGCTATATCGCCTTCCCCCTCATCGGCCAGGTCCCTGCCCGTGGCCGGACCTTGCAGCAGCTCTCGGGACAGATCGCCCAGAAACTGCAGCAGGGCTATCTTCGCGATCCCGACGTCACCATCGATGTCGATCGCTACCGCTCGATCTTCATCATGGGCGAAGTCGGCCAGCCCGGCCAGTATGCCTATGTTCCCGGCATGACCGTGCAGAACGCAATCGCGGTTGCCGGCGGCTTCACCAGCCGCGCCAACCAGAGCATGGTCGACGTGACCCGTAAGATCAACGGACAGGTGCTGACCGGCCGCATCAACATATCGGGGCCGATCATCGCCGGCGACACGATCTACGTCCGCGAACGGCTCTTCTGAGCGATGACGAAACAGAAGCCGCTCCGCATCCTCCATTGCTTCAGGTCGCCGGTCGGCGGGATCTTCCGCCATGTCCGCGATCTCGTCGAGGAGCACAGCAAGGCCGGTCATCAAATCGGCATTCTCTGCGACAGCTCGACCGGCGGCGAACACGAGGACAGCCTTTTCGACGATATCCGTCCCTATCTCTCGCTCGGTCTGACACGCGTGCCGATCCGGCGCTCGGTCAGCCCGTCCGATATCGCGACGATGTGGGATACATATAAGAAAATCAAAAGTTTGCGGCCGGATGTGCTGCACGGGCACGGCGCCAAGGGCGGCGTGCTCGCGCGACTTGCCGGCTCAGCCTTGCGGGTGAACAGGTATCGCGTAGCCCGCCTCTATACCGCCCATGGCGGAAGCCTGCATTATTCGCGCTCCTCCTTCACAGGACAGTTCGTCCTCAGGATGGAGCGCCTGCAGGAATATTTCACCGATGCGCTGGTCTTCATCTGCGAATATGAACGCGACACCTATGCGCGCAAGGTGGGCAAGCCACGGACGAAGACGCAACTGATCTACAACGGCATCGGCGAACGGGAGTTCGAACCGATCCACACCCGGTCGGACGCTGTGCACTTCATCTATGTCGGCATGCTCCGGGACCTCAAGGGTCCCGATCTGTTTGTCGATGCCTTCGCCAAGACCGAGCGGCTGCTCGGCCGGCCGCTTTCGGCGCTGATGATCGGCGACGGGCCTGACCGTGACCGCTACCGGGAAATGATGGTGGAACGCGGCCTCGGCAAGCGTATCGGCATGCTGCCGGCGATGCGCATCCACGAAGCCTTCGCCATGGCGCAGAACCTCGTCGTTCCCTCTCGCGCCGAAGCCATGCCCTATATCGTGCTCGAAGGGCTGGGCGCCGGCAAGACGATCATTGCAAGTCGCGTCGGCGGCATTCCCGAGGTGCTCGGCAAGCACAGCCCGGCCCTGGTGGAGCCTGACAATTCCGATGATCTCGCCCGCGTCATGGCGGAAGCGCTGAGCACGCCCGGCTGGCACGCCAGAACAATGCCCACGCGTGAAGCAGTAAAGGCCGTGTTTTCCTCGGCCGTGATGGCGCAGGATGTTCTGAAATTGTACCATGAGCTCGTCGATCCCGCGGCCAGGCAAGCAATGCCCGTCGCCTCGTAAATATTTCTTAGGGGCTTTCTGGTATTTCGCTTGCTGACAACGAGCGACAAAACCCCATGAACAAACTGGAAAAAGGCGATCAGTTCGACGTAGAAGCACTGCGCAGGCAGGTTTCCGATGTCGAGGCGCGCGGCGATGCGGCCGAGGAGAAATCTTCCGGGCCGATCGAGATCAATCCCTATGCTCGGCAAATCGCCGAACAGTTCCGCGACGGTCCGCAATCGCCCGTGATCATCATCGGTCAGTTGCGGCTTCTGGAATTCCTGGCGCTCTTCGCCATCGCCCTGATAGCCCACTATTTCTGGCCCGGCGATGGCAGCGATACCCCGCTGATGCGCGCCGGCATGGCGGCTATCGCTTCGGCCCTGACGGTCGTCGGTCTGCAGCTTGCCGACACCTACACCATCCCTGCGCTTCGGGCCAAACTCAGGCTGATGCCGCGCATCCTCGCCTCATGGACGATCGCGCTTATCCTGACTGCCGGCTTTTTCGCCCTGGTCCGCGGGACGACATGGGCGATGGTCGATGCCTATATCCCCTGGTTCGTGGCGGGCGCGCTCTTCCTTGCAGCCGAGCGTTTCCTCGTTTCCTACGGTATCCGCAACTGGGCGCGCAACGGCATCATGGAGCGGCGCGCCGTCATCGTCGGCGGCGGCGAACCGGCCAAGGAGCTGATCCGCATCCTCGAACAGCAGGCCGACAACGACATCCGCATCTGCGGCATCTTCGACGATCGCGGCGAGAAGCGCTCGCCGATCATGGTCGCCGGCTACCCGAAGCTCGGCACCGTGGCCGAACTCGTCGAATTCGTGCGGCTGACGCGCATCGACATGCTGATCATCGCTTTGCCGCTTTCGGCCGAGGCTCGCATCTTCGACCTTCTGAAGAAGCTCTGGGTGCTGCCCGTGGATATCCGCCTGGCCGCGCATGCCAACCGGCTGCGTTTCCGGCCGCGCGCCTATTCGCATGTCGGCTCGGTGCCGATGCTCGACATCTTCAAGAAGCCGATCCGCGACTGGGATTCCGTTGCCAAGCGCAGCTTCGACATCTTCTTCACCGTGGTCGCCCTTGCGCTGCTCTGGCCGCTGATGGTCGCGACCGCGATTGCCATCAAGGCGACCTCCGAAGGCCCGGTTTTCTTCATGCAGAAGCGTCACGGCTTCAACAATGAAGTCATCAACGTCTTCAAGTTCCGCTCGATGTATACCAACATGGCCGACCCCACAGGCAAGGCCGCGGTGACCAAAGGCGATCCGCGCGTCACCCGTGTCGGCCGCTTCATCCGCAAGACTTCGATCGACGAACTGCCGCAGCTTTTCAACGTGCTGCGCGGCGAGCTTTCCCTCGTCGGCCCGCGTCCGCATGCGGTTCTTGCCCAGGCACGTGACCGCGCCTTCGCCGATGTCGTCGAAGGCTATTTCGCCCGCCACCGCGTCAAGCCTGGTGTCACCGGCTGGGCGCAGATCAATGGCTGGCGCGGCGAAGTGGACAATGACGAGAAGATCAAGTTCCGCACGGCCTACGATCTCTATTATATCGAGAACTGGTCGCTCTGGTTCGATCTCAAGATCCTGTTCCTGACGCCGATCCGGCTGCTCAACACGGAAAATGCCTATTGAGCGCGATCGAGGCGACATATTCGCGTGTCGCCCAGCCGCAGCGGATGACGCTGCGCTTGATCGGCTCGGCCTTCGTCGCCTTCGGCGTCTTCCTTTCCGGCTTCGTCATCGACGAGCCCGCGCCTTATGAACTCTGGATGGCGGGGCTGATCGGTCTCTGGTTCATCCTCGGCCTGAAGATCTCGCGCAGCGTGGCGCCGCTGCTTGCCCTGCTCCTCACCTTCAATATCGGCGGCATGCTGTCGCTGACGCAGATGAAGGACCTGGCGACGGGGCCGATGTATATCGCCGTCTCGACCTTCCTGGCGCTGACGGCGGTCTTCTACGCGGCGATCATCGAGGACAGCCACAAGCGGCTGCCGCTGATCTTCAACGCCTGGGCCTTCGCCGCCGTCGCCACGTCGGCGCTCGGCGTGCTCGGCTATTTCCACGCCTTTCCCGGCTCCGAGGTGTTCACGCTCTACGACCGCGCCAAAGGCGCCTTCCAGGATCCGAACGTTTTCGGCCCCTTCCTGGTGCCGCCGTCGCTCCACCTCATTCACGGCATCCTTGTCGGCGACCTGAAGAAATCGCCATTGAAGGCCGTAGCCCTGCTGGTGATTGCGCTCGGTATCTTCCTGTCCTTTTCCCGCGCCGCCTGGGGCCTCTTTGCTCTCGGCGTGCTGCTGCTGATCTTCATCATGCTGCTGAAAGAGCGCAGCGGCGCCTTTCGCTTGCGAGTCCTGATCCTGTCGCTGGCGGCGATCATCATGCTGGTCGCATCACTGCTGGTGGCGCTGCAGATCCCGAAGGTCGCAGAACTGTTTTCGGCCCGCGCGCAACTGGTGCAGCAATATGACGGCGAGCATCTCGGCCGTTTCGAGCGCCACAGGATCGGCTTCACCATGATGATGGAGCGCCCGCTCGGCATCGGGCCGCTGGTGTTCGGCACGATGTTTCCCGAGGACGAGCACAATATCTGGCTGAAATCGCTGACCAGCTATGGCTGGCTCGGCTTCGTCAGCTATGTCGGCATGCTGATCTGGACGCTCACCATAGGCTTTCGCAACCTGCTGCTTGACCGGCCCTGGCAACCTTTCCTTATGATCGCCTGGATTTCCGTGCTCGGCCATGCGGCAATCGGCAACGTCATCGACATCGACCATTGGCGGCACGTCTATCTGCTCTTCGGCACGGTCTGGGGCTGTGTCGCGCTGGAAGCGCGGCACAGGCGCCGAAGCTCCGTGGCAGCGGCGTGAGGGCGGTCTATTTCGTCGCCCCTGCCGTCAAGCCGGCGATAAACCGCCGCTGGAAGATGAGATACGTCACGATCAGCGGGGCGATGACGATCACGGCACCGGCGGTCAGCACCGGCGTATTGACCGTGTAGCGCCCCTGGAAAAACAGCATGCCGAGAGGCAGCGTCCGATAGGCATCGTCATTGACCAGAATGAAGGGAATGAGAAACTCGTTCCAGGTCCATATGAACAGGAACAGCGCCAGTGTCGACATTGCCGGCACCATGAGGGGGACGACAATCTTGCGAAGGATGTAGAAGCGTCCTGCGCCGTCGAGGACCGCGGCTTCCAGAATTTCCTCCGGCAATTGCTGCATCGCGCTGGCGAGGAAGATCGTCGAGAACGGGATCGACATGGCGATCTGCGGCACGATCACCGCGGCATAGGTATTGATCCATCCGAGGTAGCGCATCTCATAATAAAGCGGGATGATGAAGGCCTCCGCCGGCACCATCATGCCAAGCGTCAGGATGGCGAACAGCGTGCGCCGGAGCGGAAAAGACAGGAAGGCGAAGGCGAAGCCCGTCAGCAGACCGAGAAAGACGCTGGCTGCGACGACCGGTATGACGACGATGATCGAATTCCAGAAGTAAATATTGAAATGCCCGGCATTCCACGCATCGAGGTAATTTTCGAAGTGCGGATATGCCGGCAGGGCAAAGGCACCCTTCAAAACGTCGGCCTTGCTCTTCACCGAGGTCAGAAGCAGAAGCAGGAACGGCGTGATCGTTACGAAAGCGAGAAGCCAGAGGAGAATGCGCAGGGATAGCGCACCGGCGGGGATATTGGATGAACGGCTCATCAAACCACCCCTTTGCTTTGTGAGCCCACGAACCGGTGAATGGCATAGTTGATAATGAATGTGAGAGCCGCGCCGACGATGGCGATGGCCGCCGCCGCGCCGAAGCGATTGAGCTCGAAACCGAGCTGATACATGTAGATGTTCGGCACGAGTGTCGCGTTCGCAGGCCCGCCGCGGGTCATCGTGAAAATCAGGTCGAAGCTCTTGATCGACGCGATGACGGTCAAAAGCAGCACCACTCTTATCTCAGGCAGGAGAAGCGGCAGCGTTACCCAGAAGAAGGTTTTGCGCGCCGAGGCGCCATCGACCTTGGCCGCGTCGAAAAGCGACGGGTCGATGCGCTGAATTCCCGTCAGGAAGATGACCATGCAGAAGCCGAAGAAATACCATGTCGCGACGATCCCGACCGCGGAAAGCGCGAAATTGAAATTGCCGAGCCAGGGCAGAGCGAACATGCCCAATCCCACAGCCCGCAGAAATTGATTGAACGGGCCGAAGGCGGGATTGTAGAGCCATGCCCAGATGATGCCCAAAACAGCCGTCGGCATGATGTAGGGCAGGAACAGGAACGTCCGCAGGGCGAGCTGTTCGCGCTGCTTCAGGTTCCAGACGCAGGCGGCAAGAGTGATGCCGAGCACGAGCGGCAGCACACAATAGAAGATCATCAGCTGGGCGTTGTTGCGCAAGGCAATATAAAAACGACTGTCGGAAAACAGATCGAGATAATTGCTGAGGCCAACCCATCTCGGCATGCTCACGCCGTCCCAGCTGGTCAGACTCAAGCCCAAGGCCGCAACGATCGGCCCGAAAACAAAAGCCGTATAGAGCAGCAGCCCGGGCAGCAGATAGATCAAATTGGTGCGTTGGGAACCATCGAGTTTGGAGCGTTTCATCCAGGACTCCGTCAAGCCAAAGCTATGGTCATCGCGCCGCAAGCCGAAATCGCCGTGCCCGTTGAACCTATATCCAGCAGAAACAGGCCACGGCCGCATGGCGAGCGGCCGTGGCCTGTGTGCAAACTCTTATTTCTTGTCCTTCAGGTAGGCCTGGTAATCCTTGTCCATGGCATCGACGAAGGCTTCAGGCGTAATATTGCCGGACAGCAGAAGAGGCGTGTTGTCGTCTATCGTCTTCAGCATCGTCGGGCTCGACCAATCGGGATAGTGGCCGAGAGCGTCGTTGGCATTGAGCGTCTTCCACATCTCGATACCGCTGGTGAGCAGCGGCGTGAGCTTCGGCTTTGCGTCCGCCGCCAGCGATGTTGCAGGAAGATAGCCTGCATTGGCCCAGGTTTCGGCAGCCTTCTCAGAAACCATGTAGTCTATATATTCGCCGGCGAGATCCTGGGTTGCCTTTTCCTTGGCAAGGCTCGTTATCGCCCAGGCAAGGTCCACGCCGCCGACACTCAACGGCTTGGAAACGCCTTTCGGGGCAGGAATGGCCATAAAGGCAATATCCGGATTGTGTTGCATATCCCCAAAATACCAGGTGCCGGAAATCAGGAACGCCCCCTGCCCCGATATGAACAGCTGGACGGCGTCGTCACCCGAGATGCCTTCGAAACCAGGGAAAAAATAGCCGCCCTGTGCCCATTGCTGCACGAGCTTGGCGGATTCGATATTCCCCTTGGTGTTCCAGGAGCCGCCCCTGCCGTAGATCAGATCATCAAGTTCGGCGCGATTGCTGGCATCGATATGCGCCTGCTCGATGGCGCCGATCATATGGAGCGCCAGATGCTGCTTCGCGGAGCCCATCATGAAGGGCGCAACGCCTTTTTCCTTCAGCTTATCAAGCCCGGCCAAGAGTTCCTCGAAGGTTTTCGGCACCTCGACTCCCGCGTCGGCGAGGATCTTCTTGTTATAGTAGAGGCCGACGATCTCGCCGAGGCCCGATATGCCGTAGGTCTTGCCGACCCCGAATTTTCCATCCTCCCAGCGGTCTCGGGCAAGGACGGAATCCGACTGGCGCTTATCCCAGCTGTATTTCTTGATGTAGTCGTCAACCGGCAACAGCAGGCCTTCCTTGACCATCGCGCCCATGTCGCCTGCGCCCTGGTTGACCTTGGTGACGACCGGGCCGTCGCCTGCCGAAACGGCAAGCTTCAGCGTCAGCTTCATGTCGTCGAAGGTGCGGGCGGTGCGTTTGATCGTGACGCCGGGATGGGCAGCTTCGAAGTCCTTGTTCAGCTGCTCGATGACCGCGCTCTGACCTTCATAGGTCTGGTCGTCCCATACCGGCAGATCGGCCGCGCGCGCGGCGGAAAGGCTGAAACTTACAAGCGCCGCGCCGGCAAGCGCGACGGCTGCTCTCAATTGGCATGCCGACAGTATGTTGATCGATTTCGCTCTTCTTTTCATGGGTTCCACCTTATTTGGTTTATTCTCCACTCCCCGTTCAGGCCTCGCGCCAAGCAGCGGCCGAACGTTTTCTTCCCCAGAGCTTTGCCGGGCCGGCGAATCTGAGGTAATCGTCAATGCATGAGCCTCCCTCGCAACCAGAAATGACAAAACGCCACGCAGGAGGTGGCAAAGTGATGGACAGCAACTGTTTCATCCGCCCGGCAACAGACGCGGACAGCGAGGCGCTTTTCGAAATCTGCCTGAAGACCGCGGACGGCGGCAAGGATGCCAGCGCCCTTTACAGCGACCCGCATCTGCCGGGCTACATCTGGTCGGTGCCTTATCTCAAGTTCGCCAAGGACTTTGCTTTCGTCCTGGTTCAGGACGGCCGTACGGTCGGCTATGTCGTCGGCGTGCCGGATACCAGCCGGTTCGACAGAGACCTGGAGACGAACTGGTGGCCGCTCGTGCGCCGGCAGATCGCTGGTCTTACGCCCGCCCGTCCGCGCGACGCCGACGTGATAGAGCGGATTCATAATCCGCGCAGCGGAACGCCGTGGCTTCAAGACGAATATCCCGCGCACCTCCATATCAACATCCTGCCCGGTCGGCAGGCGAGTGGTTGGGGACGCAAAATGATCAACGCCGAGCTGGAGGCGCTGAGGCAGCACGGGGTCAGGGCGGTGCATCTCGGTGTCGACCCCAAGAACGAAGCCGCGAGGGGATTCTACCGCCATCTCGGGTTCTCCGAGCTCGAGCAGGATGACGCGGTAGCCTTTGCCATGCGGATCGATGGAAGATCTGGCCAAAGCTGACGGCGCCGCAACGGTCATGACATCGCCTCCGCATTGGCTGCGTCCAACCCGTATTTCAGGACGACCGCGGCCGGCATGGCGCTCCAGCCCTGAAGCAGGGAACCGCGCCCATAAGGCGGGGAGAAATATTCCACCGCTCCGATCCAGCCATTGTCGAGGCAGGTTTCCCACCAGCGCGTCAAGGCGTAGCGTGCGCCTCCAAGTCCATGGCGAAGGCGTTCTTCGGCATAGGCGCCATCCCAATAGGGCCAGTCCGAGCCGTTGTGGTAGCGGTAGGGAAATGCTGTCTTGGATCGCAAATCACTCGGCCGCTTGAACGGCGGATAGACGCACATGACCCCCCAATTGCCATAGGGCTGCGCTTGATTGTTGCGCGTTTCCAGCTTGCTTTCAAAAGCCTTGAGCAGGCCGACGGCCTTCTGCTTGGAGATCGCGCCAAACCGGGACAAGGTCAGGCTGTCGAGCGCCAGATGATCCTCGACGAAGGCGCCGGGCGTTCCATAGTCCACATATCCGCCCGTTGCCGGCACGAAGAGCTTGTCCTCGATTTCCTGGCGGGCAAGATTGGCGGACTTGCCTGCACGTTCGGCAAGAGCCGGATCGTGGCCCTCGCCGAGCCTCGCCACCGCCTCCATGGCGCCGACGAAAAGGCCTAGATCGTAGGAGACGAGGCCCTCCCGATAGACGTTGTCGGCCCAGTCACGGTCGTTGCGCGGTTTGAGCGGCAGAACGCTGTCCGGCCCGGCCAGGCTGAGATAACGATCCGTGATTGCCTTAACGACCGGCCAATACCGCTCTACCTCCGCCGCGTCTTTGGTCGCGTCGAAATAATCGCTCAGAAAGAGAATGAAGAAAAGCGGGCTGTCAAAGTGATCGCTCCACCAGTCCTGCGGACGGTTGTGGTACTCCGGAACTGCCTTTTTGTGAATTTTGGGGTTGGCCTTGCTGTCGGCGACAAAGCGCTGCCATGCCTCTGACTGCGCCGGCCCCGTCAGGATCACGCCGCTCGGAGCTTCTCCATCCGGCTGCACCCCCTTGGCGAGCAGCCGGATTTCATCGCGCACCGCCTCCGGCGCAAGCGTCAGCAGAGGCTGCATCGTCCAATAGCCGTCGCGGTAATAGGTCCGCGCCGGGGCGCTATAGGCCTGCCCGGCAGCGAGACCGGCGAAGGTGCCGTTTTCATCGCGCCTTATGCTGGAAAGGGCGGCGTGCACGCCCTGGCTGACCATGCTGCGCATCAGCGGGTCGGCTTGCGGCGCCATATCGCAACGCGCCGCATATTCAGCGGCCTCCGCAATGATGGCTTCACCCGTAAGCCCCAAAGCCTTCTCGGCTTCGTCTCGCGAGGCGCCGACGGCAATCCGCAGATCGGAGGCCGAGACCTCCACGATCAGCACACCCCAGGCCATTTCGAACGTCTGCCGGTCACCGTCGCGCGTGACGCTTGCCCGAGCGCCTTCCCGGTCCGGCTCGTGCCACCAGGCACAACGACGCGCCGGATATACGCCCTGAAGGCGCACTCCTCTGATCAGCATCACCGGCAGCGACTGCGCAACGAATACGCCGCCATGTTTCGACAGGATGCGGTTCGGCGCATAGGTAAAAGGGCCGCCGATTTGAGAAAATCTCACGCGCCCCAGGCTGCCGGCGCCCCACAAAGCAAGATCGGCATATCCCTCCGGATGAACGTCCGCCTGAAGACGCGGCGCCATGACCGGCAGCAGAACGGTTTCATCGGAAGAAAGCTGTCCATCAGTCGAGGGCTTTATCATGAGCAGATCCCCGGCAGGAAAATCAAGGAGATATCAGGACGCGAAAGAGGAAGCGGCCAGATAGTCCTCTTCGGGCGATCTCGACGGGAGCGCGGCTAACCGGACGATACGTATGGCTCATAGTTTTCCTTGACCCTCTACGCCGTGCACATCATCGCACGTTCATTCCAACCTACAGGCCGACCCGCATTTGTCAAGGACATAGACAAATTGTCGGAGACGGTGTACCAAAGTCCGGGTTGTCGCGATAATTGCAACCCAATATGGCCCTCATTAAGTATGCGCTCCGAACTAATTGGAACGGGCTATCCGGATGGCAAAGACATCTCCTGTCACTCAGACTCCCATCGCACGAAAAATTTCCACGAATGCGGTGATCCGAACCGTTCTGGCGAACGGGTCAATCTCCCGCGCCGATATCGCCAAGCTGACCGGCTTGTCGAAACAGACGATTTCCGATGTCGTGCGCGACCTCGAAAATGACGGATGGCTGAAGCCCGTCGGGCAGACAGACGGCCGTCCGGGCCGGAATGCCATCACCTACGAGATCAATGCCAGAGCGGGCCTGGCGGTCTCCATCGATCTCGGGGGCACCAAGATCGCGGCGGCTGTTTGCGATCTCTTGGGAAATGTCGTTGCCGAAACCAAGGTACCGACCGACCCGCGCGGCGGAATGCATCTCGTCAATCAGTTCAGCGATCTCATCGCCGAGCTTGCGCTTGCGGCCGGGACGACCGCTGACAAACTCCGCCTCGTGGTTCTGGGCAGCCCCGGCGTGCTCGATCCGGTGACCGGACACATCAACGTGGCGCCGAACATCCCCGGCATCGACGCCATAAACCTGAAGCAGGTCTTCAGCGACAGAATGGGCATACCCGTCATCGTCGAAAATGACGTCAACCTGGCCGCGCAAGGGGAGCGCTGGCGGGGACATGGTGTCGAAACGGGCAATTTTGCTTTCATTGCTCTCGGAACGGGCGTCGGCATGGGCATCATCGCAAACGGTGCTCTGATGCGCGGCGCGCGAGGAGCGGCCGGCGAAATCGCCTATCTTCCGATCGGCGGAGATGCTTTCGATCCCGGCGGGTTTACGCTCGGCACTTTTGAGAGCGCGGTCGGCAGTGTCGCGATGCTGCGCCGCTACACCGGGTTCGGCGGACGCAACGCCTCCACCGTCGCCGATCTCTTCGCCGCGTTCAACGCAGGAGAAACAAGCGCCGTGGCCGCGATCGAAGAGACGGCCAGACTGGTGGCGGTCGCCATAGCCGCGATCGGAGCGACTCTCGACCCCGAGATGGTGATCGTCGGCGGCAGCATCGGCGCCAGACCGGAGTTGGCAGACGCCATCCGGCGTTTCCTGCCGCGCTGCACGCCCTACCCGCCGCGCATCGAGATCAGCCGATTCGGGAACCGAGCCTCCCTCATCGGAGGCGTGGGGATCGCGGTCGAGCGCATGCATGACGATCTGTTTGGCGTAAAATTCAGGGAAATCTGAAGAATGCACCGGCAGTTGAAGAGAGGCTGGCGCGCCACTTGAGAACTGTGTTCGATGCGCTAGATTTTCCGTCATGATAACGGCAACGCAGATACGCGGCGCACGCGCCATGATCGGGATGAGCCTCGAAGAGCTCGCCGCCGCAAGCGGTCTCACGCCTGAAACCGTTGCAGCGCTGGAAAAAGGCGAATGGATGGGTGAGCCGCATGCGTTACTCGACGTACGGGCAACGCTCGAGGCACAGGGCATCATCTTCCTGTCCAGCGGCAATCAGGACGAAGGCGGCCCCGGCATCCGGCTGCGCGCGCGCACCTCAAGCGATGACGGCATCCGGCCGGAAAACCTCAACGCCGCCAACGACGACTGACAGAACCGAACAATCAGAGATAGGTCTTGGCGAGGTCGGCGAGTTTGCCGCCGTCCTTCACGCCCTGCCTGTAGAGCTGAATGATCACCGCGCCGATCCGCTCGGCCTCCGGCGTCGTCTTGTTGAGACCGCGTTCATCGCAGACCTTGTCGAGCACCTGTGAGAGGAGATCGAGGTCTTCCGAAAAAAGCGGCAAATCATGGGGGTGAATTGACGATCGTAACATCACGCCACAGTTCCCTCCGAGGGCAAACGCACCTGACGCTTGCATCGCCGGACGCCCTCCGCAACCGACAATATCATCATTATGCGCGAGGGTCCGAACTTTAGCAACTGCGCAAATTTTCGATGGAACGATATTTTGCCCCGTGCGTTACCGCGGGGTTTTAAAGAGTATCAGTGAGTGCAGACGTGAGCGAAAAGCGCTTTCCCTCCCCCGTCCGGGTCCTTTCTCCAAACAGCAGCCTGATCGTTTCCACCGCCTGGGATGCCGTCGAATATCTCAAACGATGGCCGGCCAAGCGCGGGCGCGATTATCGCGTGGCTCTCCAACACTGCCTGGACGCGCTGGATGGGCTGCGCAGCCCGAGGGCAGCGCAGGCTTCCTTCGTCACAGCCGCGAAGAGGGCCGGATTGCTGATATGAAAGGTGCGGCGAGTTTCAAATCTGCCCGCCACGCGTCGAGCCCTTGATTTTCAAGATGTCGACATTGCCAAATGGTTGCGTAGTTTGGCGCGATCTCGCCTAGCTGTTGCGGCTGCTGGCGGCGAGCTGAGGGTGAACGGACCCTTCCATGATCACCTTGGCGGTGATCTCGATCACCTGCTCCTCGGCGAGTTCCGCAAGCGCGAGCGCCACTTCGCCCTCTGGCCAGCCGGCTTTGACAGCCTCATCCGACAGAGCCTGAAACGCGCTGGCGAGGGCCTGCCTGCAAGTTAGATTCTGCTTTATATCCGCCATGCGCTCGCACTGGGCCGTCTGGGACTGGGGTGATCTTAATCTACACCTATTCGCGAGAATGCGAAGAGGTTTCAGATCTTTTTCAGTCCAGAACTGGGTTATTCAGGCAAGAACCGGGTATAGCCTTAACGAAATACAACAAATACCTGACCCTCAAACTAGAGGAGTCCCAAAAAGAACTACAGGATTTGTGTGCGACTGCACTCTGGGGGAGTATTTCGTCGCGTTATTTATTTTAAATGGTCGGGGCGACTGGACTCGAACCAGCGACCCCTTGACCCCCAGTCAAGTGCGCTACCGGGCTGCGCTACGCCCCGACCTGCCGAAACGGCTTGCTTCGTTTAGTTTTTCAGCGCGTGCAATGCAAGAGGAAAAAGCCTGCTTCGCAGAAAAAGGAGGGACCGAACGGCGATGGTCAGATCGCAGTCAGCATCAGCCGGCCTTCGGCGGTCTGGCGAGGCTGCCAGGCTTGGTAGTTGGGAATCGAAAAATGCGGTGTTGCGAAGGGCGCCGCGTGGGTTTCGGTGATGACGGCGACGTCGGCGCCGGCTGCTTCGCCGGCGAGGATGCCGGCCACCGCATCTTCGAAGACCAGGCATTTCGACGGATCGACGCCGAGGCGGCTCGCGCCGAGCAGATATCCCTCGGGGCTGGGCTTGCCTGACTTGACCTCCCCGCCGCTGACGATGACCTTCGGCATCGGAATGCCGGCAGCGGCCATGCGGCGCCTGGCGAGTTCGATCGGCGCGGAGGTGACGATCGCCCATTTGCCATCGGCGATGGCACCGAGGAAGCGGATCGCGCCGGGGATTTCGACGATGCCGGCGACATCCTCCATCTCCTCGGCAAGCAGCAGATCCGCTTCATGGGCGGGATCGACATCGGGCAGACCGAGCCCGCGGATGACGTCGGAGGCGCGGATGCCGTGGATCGTCTTCAGGAAGACCTCCGGCTCGAAGCCGTGGCGTCTTGCCCATTCGCTCCAGACGCGCTCGACGACGGCAATGGAATTCAGGAGCGTGCCGTCCATATCGAAGAGGAAGGCGTCGTAAGACCTATCGAGGATGTTGTGGAGAGCGGACACGGGCGTTTCCTTGCGGGTGATAAGGCACGGACGGCCCTGAAGCAGGCGAGTAGCGGAGAGCGGTCACGACGTCAACGTCAGTTATTGACGTCGGGGTGGGTCGCGTTGCGCAGATCGGCAAGGCCGCGGGCGGCATCGCGGCTGCCGGTCGCCGCAGCGGCTTGGAAGATGCGGCCGGCATCGTCGTACATTTTCAAATTGAGATAGCAATAACCGCGCAGCACCATCAGGTCGATGCGTTCCTGCTGCAACTGGGCGCGCTGATCGAGATAGATGAGGGTCTCGCGATAACGCCCGGCATCGAAGGCCGAAAGGGCGCGATCGGCGAGGATCGCCACCTGGAGTTCGGCGGCGCGCTGGCGATTCTGCGGCGCCTTGGTGGCTGCGACAGCAGCGTTGCTGGAAAGGCCGGCACGCAGATAGGCAAGGCTCTGGCCATAGGCTGCATCCTCGCGAACCCTACGCACGGGGCTCTGCAATGCCGCCTCGAAGGCGGAGATTGCCTCCATCGGGCGATTGATGTCCATCAGGCACCAGCCGCGCGACAGCGCATCGTTCGGGCTCAGCTGCGCAGCGTCGACGGTCGTCGAGCAGCCGCGCGTCTGGCGCGGACCGCGCCGGACAGTCACTGTCTGCATTGCGGGCCTTGCCGCGCGAACGGCCGCTTCCGGCTCCGGCTGCTGCGCGATGCCGCGTTCGGCCGGAAGCGGCTCGACGGCGGCAGGGCGCTGCGGCGGCTGCTGCGGAGCTTGCTGCTGCGGGGCGAGCGTAGCCCTCTCCGGCGGCATGACCGCACCCGGCGTCAGAGCGGCCGTGTCTTCGAGATTGGCGATCCGGGCCGAACGGCCGGCCCAGGCGCGCTGGAGGTCCGCCACAGCCTTGCGGTCATTCAGCTGTTCGCGGGTAATGACGAGGCCATAGGCGGAGGGTTCGTCATCGGGTTTCCAGGCGAGCGCCGTCTCGAACCAGCGCGCGGCGGTCTGGAACTGATTGAGAGAGCGGGCATACCAGCCGAACTGCTGCGCCGTCGGCGCATATTTCCGGGCGATGATTTCCGCGGCAATGCGGTGCAGCACGTCTTCGGCCAGATCGGCCGGCGGCTGCAACGCCATGAGGTTGGCGGTGGCGGCGAGATAAGTGGCGGTCGCTTCGTCGGAATCGGCGCGCCAGCGGAACATCACATCCTCGGCTTCCTGAGGCGCCTTGCGGGCAATCAGC
This sequence comes from Rhizobium sp. R634, assembly GCF_002211305.1. Taxonomy (GTDB): domain Bacteria; phylum Pseudomonadota; class Alphaproteobacteria; order Rhizobiales; family Rhizobiaceae; genus Rhizobium. The sequence goes on from NZ_LOKW01000012.1 coordinate 176,347, forward strand.
GCCAGCGCCAGCCCCTGCGAAGCGTCGGCCGAATCCTGCTTGGCACGGGCGGCGCGGAACCACTTCTCGGCATCGGCATCGTTGTTGCGGCGAAGCTGATACCAGCCGAGCAGCAGTGCATCCGAGGCCAGGCCCTCGGTTTCAGCGAGCTTTTCGAGGCGGGTGATATAGTCGGGTGCGATGGCGAGATTTGGGGTCTCATTGCCTTCAGCGACAAAACGCCGGGCAAGATTATCGCGGATCGCATCAAATTCCCTGCTGCCGCCGGCGGCCGGCTTTTCCAGCGCCAGCAGCGCCTGCATCGGCTGGTAGCCCAGCAAGGTCGAGGCCTTTTCGACCGTCGCCTGCCGCTCTGCGGGATCGGTGCAATTCTTCAGGATATAGGTATAGGCATCCTGCCCGCGCTGCGCCCTCTTCGTCTGGACGAAGGCTTCGGCGACGCGCCAGAGCACATCGACCTCGCTGCAGGTCAGCAGGCTCGGCGTGACGGCAGCGATGTCGACCACCGTCGCATATTGCTTGAGGTCCGAAGCGTTGACGAGGCGAGCACGCGCCTCGGCAACGTCAAGCCGCTCAAGAAGATCGACGGGCGGCTGCCATGCGGCATCCGCGGCCTGACGGTCGGCGATCGCTCTGCGCAGCTCGGCATAGCGGCCGTCGGAATAAAGCCGCCACATGGTCTCAAGCTGTTTGTCGCCATTCTGCGGCACGGCGAGCGGATCGGCCGGCGGAACCCAGTTCGGGTAGAGCGCCTGAAGGCGAGAGATTTCGGCCTGCAGGCGCACCTTATCGCCGCGGCTGGCAAAATAACGCAGCGCGCTTTCATCGACGGCAGGCTGCGCGGCGGGCTGCTGCGGTGGTGGTGGCGGCGCCGAAACGATGGGAGGCGGAACCGGCGCCGGCTCTGCGGTCGTCTGCGGAGAAGCGGGTTGCGGTGCCGCCGGCTGCGGCGCTTCCGTTTGCGCCTCGGGTGCAGCCGGTGCCGACGGCGGCGGAGAGGTAATCGCCTCGATCTTATCGGTGACACTCTGCACGTATTCGGGATCGACCGCCGGAGCATCGCTCGGCTTGATCCGGCCCATCATCATCAATTCCGGCGCCGGCTTGGCCGAGGGTCCAAGGCCGAACTTTTCCTGCAGCGCGACACGGTCCTTCAGCCCGGTGACGAGGGTCGCCACCACGGCTGCCGCAGAAATCGCCACGAGAGAAGTCTTCACAGACACTCCGGATGCTTCTCCCCAATATAGGCCAGCCCCAGCAGCTGAAGCGTGGACGGATAATAGAGCGCGGGCGCAAATTGCAGAGCCGAAGCCGGCAGCTTGGTCCCGTCGATTACACAGGCCAGAACATCGTTAACAATTCGATAACCGGGGTCCGACAGCACGGTCTTCGGGCGGCCGGTGGTCAGATCGATGGTGGCCGGAAGGCCGTCCGGGGACATGCCCTGCTGCAGGCGGGTCAACAGCGCCTTGTCCGTCACGCCGCCACGCGCGAGATAGAGTGGTATGCGAATGGCATTATAGGCGAATTCGGCATCGAACCCCTTCGCCGGCCGCGGCTGGCCGCGCAGGCTCACCCACTCGGCCGGAAGCTTGCGCGGACCGAACTGCATCGTCTTCAACAGCGCCACGCCGTCTTCCGACAGCTTTTCCCAGTCATCCGAGGGAGCGAGCACGGCCATCACCGGGATCGCCTCGTAAATCCAGTAGGACGGGTTGACGACGGGACCATCATCGCGATCGGCGGCTTTAAAGCCTTCCGCTCCCGGCATCAACAGCGTCCGGCCGTCTGTGCGCACCACGGTCTCGGCAAGCAGCGACTGTGCCATACGGGAGGCGGCGAGGATATAGTCGTTGCGTTTCCATGCCGTACCGGCAAGCGCCAGCGCATAGGCGATCAGCATGTCTCCATCGGTGGCGTTGTTGGTGTCGGTGACATGCGGTTTGACATTCGGATCCCACTTCCACACGGCCAGACCATCGTCGCGCAGCAGCAGTTCCGTGCGGGTAAAATACCAGATCTGTTCGAAATCGGCGGGGCTTGCCGAAAGATAGGCGAGCAGCATGCCATAGCCCTGCCCTTCGCTATGGCTGATATTGCCGTTGCCATTGTCGACGATGCGGCCGGACGCATCGAGAAATTTCGCCTTATAGGCCGACCACGCCCCTGCATTGATCATCGCCTGCTGCGCGAGAGCGGGCGGGCCCACGGGCGCGAGTGCGACCGTTGCCGCAAACAGAAGCTTGCTCCACCCTCTCATTTCGACCGACCCAGCCTTCTCAGCATGCTCGACGTAGCGAAGCCGATTAACAATACGAAGACGACGAGCAGGAAGGCATAGGACAGGATGTTCGTCGACAGCCAATTGGCGGCAATCAGGCGGTAGTTGCCGATCGACCAGGGCGTGGACGGCACGAAATCGAACCGGGTGACCGGCACCGTGTCGACCTTGCCTGTCTTGCTCGAATAGGTGGTGATGTGGCCCGATATCTGCGACCAGTTCAACTGCTCGGTCACGGCCTCGAGCCCTTCGCGCAAATCCTTCGCGGAAGGCGCCGTCACCACGGTCCATGAGCCGCCTCCCGCAGGGCTGGAGCCCTGAGCCACCAGAAGCGTGGCGGCATTGGACGGGGTGAAAATCTCCTCGGCGCCGGGGACGAATTGCAACGAGCTGCGGGAAATATCGAAATTGCGCCACAGCCACTCGCGGAAGGCGGTGATCCGGCTGCGAAACACACCGCCGCTGACTTTGGAATTCCACTGTTCGAAGGCAGCGCCAGTATCGACGACCGCAGTCTGCGTATCGACAACGGGCCGCCACGACGCCTGGCTGGCGGTGGAGACATTGGTCTGCGTCAGCACGGTCGCCGGCATTTGCGAGATCGAGCCGATAAAGATCGCATCGCGATCGCCGATCGTATTCGGCGAGGCGACGGTTTCGACCGGGATCGGATGGCCGGCCATGATCGCCATCTGGCCAAGAAGCGTGGCAGCGGCCGAAAGCGTATCGGGATCGACGCGGTCGATGAAGAGCGGCACGGGCTCAAGGTCGCGGCCATAGGGATAGGCTGTGCCGGCGACCGCGGCGAGGTTCGGCCGCTGACCGACGCGGGCAAAATCGGGAATGTGCAATTCCGACGTATCGAACAGGGCAAAACGCGGGTTGGCGCCGGCATTGGCGCCCGGCGTGCAGGCTGCATCGTCCTTGGTCATCAGGATCGCTTCGATGGCGATCGAATTGAGGCCGGGCTTGAAGTGACGCATCGTCATGCGGATCGGCAGATGACGGAGAATGCCGCCTGATGTCGCTGTGATCGCCACGGTAGAGGCGATGTTGCCATTGACGTAGATATCGATATGGCTGCCGGGCAGCACATTGTCGGTATAGGCGGCGTCGAGCAGCACCTTCGCCTCGCCATAGGCATTGGCGTAGAAATCGGCCGGCACGGCGATGTTGAAATCGGTCCGGAACCGCCGCCCCGAGAATTCGGTGGTCTTCACGCCGAGCTGTGACAAAGCGATGTTCGTATCGGAGAAGATCAGCGGCGCATTCGGCGCGCTCCAGCGTTCCGTCGTCAGCACGTCGCGGCGAATATCCGGAGATCTGTCCGTCGGAGCGACGATGGTGTCGATCGCCGAGGAGACCGCCTGCCAGGAGGGGCCGCTGATCAGCAGCACCGGCGAGCCGCTGCGCGGATCGGTAACGAAGGCGGCAAGCGCAGCACTTTCGGCCGCAGGCGGAAGGCTCGGAAAGAACGGCCGCAGTTCTGCCGCGGTGCCGACCAGCACGCTCAGCTTGCCGGGCCCGGCGGCCGGAAGCGAGCCGGTGCCGAAAGCGAAGACCTGGTTCGGCATGCTGCTCAGCACCGACAGTCCCTGTGCCAGCCGCAGCAGCGGCTTGGTCGTTCCCGGCTGTTCCAGCGCCGGGACAACGATGTCAAACTCGGTCTTGCCGGCGCTGTCGACGCCGATGGCACGGATGGCGTCTGCGCTCGATAATTCTGCGGCATCCCGGCCGGCGAAGCTGATATAGGTTCCGGCCGGATCGATGTTCGACCACAGTTCATAGGTGGACTGGATGCTGCAATCGGTGCGATGGCGCTGATCGGCTTCAAAGGTGACGAGGTTGGCGCCAGGCTGCAGCAAACCGGAGGGAATTTGGAAGGTGACTGCGGACGGGCCATCCGGCGAACTGATGCGTTGCTGACCGATCGGACGGTTGTTGAGGTAGATGGTCAACGCAGACGCCTCGGGCGCGGCGACGATCGAATTCTGGTAGGCGAAGGTAAAGCTTGCCTTGGCCGCCGCCTGCTCCGGCGTCAGATAGACTGACCATGACCGGCGGTCATATTCCCCGGCAAGAGCCAGTTTCGAAAACGGCAAGACATAACGGCGGACATCGGCGGAGCGGGGCGGCGAAGCCGGATTTGCCGCTGTGGCAGGTTGGGGCGCAGACGCCGCCGGCTGCGGCTCGGTAGCGATCGGTGGAGGAACGGCAGCCGGAGCGGGCGCGACGGGAACCGACGCCGCAGGGGGAGCGGCAGGCGCCAATCTCGGGGCGATTGGCGCACCAGGCGGCCGCTCGCCGGACATGTCGAAGGGCGCCGTCTGCGCCTGGGCGAAGGCGGAAGCATGGAGCAAAAGGAGCGACGCGGCGACGACTGTTCTCATCCGGCATTGACCTTTGCCGTCCGCTGCTGGGCTTCCTTCTCCGGCCGCATGCTGCGGAAGAAATAGATCAGGCCGCGGCTCGTCTGATAGAGCGACAGGCCGAGGAACCAGATGGTGCCGCGAATGATGCCCGGATTGCGGCGGCGTGACTCCTGGAACTGGGTCCACTGGTCGGAATTGGCAAACATCAGGTCGGCGATCAGGCGATGGTCGAGCGCGCTTTTCGGCACGTACTGGCAGCCGACATTGCTGATGTCGCCCGACGGCTCGATGTTGCGGACGATCAGCGGCAAGGTTGCCAGCTCCGCGCCGCTATAGGGCCGGAAACGGATTTCGCCGGGCGCACCGACCAGCATCTCGTCGAGATGTTTGTTGAAGATATGGAGCCTTGCGCCGTGGACGGAGACGTCCTCGATCGAAGCCGTGTACCACTTGCCGTTGGCGGAGAATTCGCAGCGCCGGTTGACGCGGACGCGGCGGGACAGAGCGCGCTCGCCGCGCTCCGACACGACACCGAGCGCGCAGCCGGCCATGATCAGGTTGATGACGTTCCAGCCGCCGACGACGAGCGTCACATCGGCCTTATAAGGCTCGGCATAGATCTTGTAGATGGTGATGACGAGCGCGACGATCTGCACCGCGAAGATGACGAAGAACGGACGGCTGATCTCCGACAAGCGGCTGACGGAAATCGATTCGTCCTTGGCGGTAACCTTGAAGGTGGGCTTGCGCGGATTGAGCATGACCGAGACGACGGCCGGCAGCAGATGAACGGTCTGCACATATTCGTAGAGCTCGGAAATCCACGGCCAGCGGAACGAGCCATAGAGATAGTTCTGCATCATCAGATTCACGAGCAGGTAGGCCAGCGTATAGGCGAGGAACTCGCCGCCGGAGGCCGTGAAGATTTCCAGATCGAAGAACAGATAGAAGAGCGGCGCGAACAGGAAGATCGTGCGCGGGAACGGGAAGAGCCAGAAAAGCGTGGAAGACATGTAGCAAAGCCGCTGCGGGATCGACAGTCCGCGCTTCAGAAGCGGGAACCGGAAGCGCAGGATCTGCATCATGCCCTGCGCCCAGCGGCTGCGCTGGCCGATGAAACTCGCGAAGGTGGCCGGCTGCAGGCCGGCGATGAGCGGCTTGTCGACATAGATGCTGTTCCAGCCGCTGCCATGCAGCGCCAATGCGGTCTCGCAATCCTCCGTAATGCTGATGCCGGAAAAGCCGTTCTGGGATTCGAGCGCCTTGCGGCTCAGAACCGCGGCCGAACCGCAGAAGAAGGCAGCGTTCCATTTATCGAGGCCGCGCTGGATGATGCCGTAGAACATTTCGTTCTCGCTCGGCATCTTGTCGAAGGTGCGCAGATTGCGCTCCAGCGGATCGGGATTGATGAAGAAGTGCGGCGTCTGGACGAGGAAAAGCTTCGGATCGTCTTCGAAATAGCCGACGGTCTCGAGCAGGAAATCGCGAGTCGGTGCATGGTCCGCGTCGAAGACGGCGATGAGTTCGCCGCTCGAATGTTTCATGCCGTTGTTGAGATTGCCGGCCTTGGCGTGCTCGTTGCGGTCGCGCGTGAGGTAGTTGACGTCGAGATCCTCACAGAGCTGCTTGAGTTCGGCATGGCGGGCGGCCGCCGCCTGGGCCTCGAGCAGCTTGCCGGAGTTGCGCTTCTGCAAGGTGCCGCCATCATCAAGCAGCCAGACATGCAGCTTGTCGGCCGGATAATCCATGGCCTTGGCGGCGGCCAGCGTGTTGCCGAGAAGGCCGGCATCCTCGTTGTAAGACGGCACGAAGACATCAACATGGGGCAGCCGTCCGGGATTGGCGGCGCGCGAGGGGCGCGGCGGCAGCGGTGTTGCGACGATGAAGAGGCTGAGCGCCAGCATCGCAACGCTGTACATCTCGGCAAGATAGAGCAGCAGGCCGGGAATGAAATTTTCCGGCTGGTTCAACGGCGGTAGTGTGTTGGTGGTGCGCCAGTAGACATAGCGCAGCACGATCGACGTGCCGAAGGCGAGCGCCACCAGGCGCCAGGTGCCCTCGCCTTTCAGGATCTTGATCAGCGCCATGACGGTCACCACCGTGATGCTGGTGATAAGCTGGGTCTGCAAATTGACCGGAAGCGTGATCAGCACGATCATGCAGAGCGAAACCACGGCCCATATGACGACACTGCGGGCTTTGCGCATCGACCTTCCTTCGAAATTGCTCAACCGGGGGCACCATCGGGCGCTCCAGGCATGCTCATTATTTCCGGCAGGCGGCCGTCATGGCCGCATCGCCTATGCAGTCCGGCGACGGCACGCTAACGCCGATCGCCCTTGCGGATTGTTCGACAGGCGCAGCCGCCGGGGCCGGTTTCGCGCTCGCCTGCGGCGCCTCGCCCGGCAGCGGCACGCGCGGACCGATGGGCGCCGGCAGCGGCGCGATGTTCCGAGCCGGCTGCGAAGCCGGGGCGCTGCGAACAGGTGCCGTGCGCGGCCGGCTGACTACGGCGGGCGCCGGCTCGTAGCCGATCGACATCGGGCTGGCGCGATAACCGCCCTCGTCGGGATAGATCGGCTGACCGGTGCGTCCGAGCGCAGCGTCGGCGGGCGGCGGATTGCCGTACGGGTTCCATATCTCACCGTCGAAGGTGCCAGTGACGGTGTAGCCATAGACGATGCCGAGCAACTGGCGCTCGCTCGCCCTGGCGTCGCAGAGCCGCAGGCGCAGCTGGATCATGCCGAAATTGCGCGCCTGCGTGTTGGCTGATGCGCTCGAGCGGATCTGCTGCCAGGCATAGATGCAGGTGTCGCCGGTGCGGCTTTGGCCGGCGGCATAACCGAAGGGGCCGTAGCTGTTCTGCAGGAAGGTCGCCGAGGTCGCCATCGGCACACCGGGCGCCGAGCGGGCCACTTCGCGGCCAATCGCACCCTCATTAATCATCTTGTAACCGGCGTTGCCGGTGCCTGGATTGGCGCCGGAGGCGCCGAAGAACTGGACCTTGAGGAAATTTTGGCCGGGCACGGAGGATGAGGTAAACAGCGAGATCGTCTGCTCGACACCGTTGCCGCGCTTGCGCTCCACGACACTGACGATCGAGGGGCCACCCGGCGGCGGCAGGACCAGCGCCTTCTCGGGCGCAACGGTCTCTGGTCCGGACGGCTCGCGTACACCGCCTGTCGATGTGCAGCCGGCTATTGCGCCCGCCACGGCCACCAGCGATATCGTTTTCCGCAAGTGCATATCTCGAGCCGCCGCAATCGTTTTCCAGACATCCATTCGCAGGTCGAAACGCGACGGATCTTCGAATCAACGACCCACGGGTCGCCTACCGCACATAAACCGCCAACATGGTTAACGAAGAGTAACCAACCGCGCCTTGGCGTCGCCAGACGAACCCATGCTGGATGTTGTTCGGACAACTCAACCCTATGATGAGCAAAATGATTCGCCAACAACTTAATCGGTCTTTCCCGGTCTTTGTCTCCGCGGCGATGGTGGAAACGCGTGCACAAAAGCGAGCATCGGAACGCTGCCGCGGGGACATGGGGAACCATGATGCATGGCCGGCGTTGCCTACCTGTCTGGGATAGGAAAAGGAGAACACCCATGCGCAAGACCATGCTTGCTGCGGCCGCCATGCTGACCATCTGCTCTTCCGCGTTCGCGCAGAGCAGCGTCATCGTCACCGATCCCGCACCGACCAGCTCGACTGTCGTACTGCCCGGCGAGGTGCGCACTTACGTGATGGAGCAAAATACGCCGTCCGTCGTCTATGAAGGCGATGTCGTGGTCGGCACGACACTGCCTGATACGATCGAAGTGCATACCGTGCCGAATGTCGACGGCTACGCCTATACCGTCGTCAACGACCGGCGCGTCATCGTCGAGCCGCAGACGCATCGCGTGATCCAGGTTCTGGAATAACACGATCTGAAGGGAGCGGGGGTGCGGCTCTGTTGCGGCCTCACGCCCGCTCGCCTTGCGTTCCCCCTGGCACGTTCAAGATGTCGCGGATCTTGTGGGCCAGTTGCTCCAGGCTGAAGGGCTTGGCGAGCAGGGAAACACCGTGATCGAGCACGCCATTATGGACAATGGCATTGCGCGTGTAGCCGGTCGTATAGAGGATGCGGATCGCCGGCCATCTTTCCTCGACGATATCGGCAAGCTGCCGTCCGCTCATCTCGGGCATGACGATATCCGTGAATATCAGGTCCACCGCCGCATTTTTCTCAAGAATGAGAAGCGCCTCCGTGCCGCTTCCCGCCTGCAAAACGGTATAGCCCAGCTCGTGCAGGCTTTCGGCAGTCATGGTGCGGACGTGTTCGTCGTCCTCCACCACCAGAATAGTATCATTCGCGCTGCCCTGAGGGATCGGTTGAGAGCCGCCGGTCGACCGGGCGTCGGCCGCACCGACATGCCTCGGTAGGTAGATCTTGACCGTCGTGCCTCTGTCGATCTCCGAGTAGATCTTGATGTGGCCCCTGCTCTGCTTGATGTAGCCATAGACTTGGCTGAGGCCGAGGCCGGTCCCCTTGCCCGGCCCTTTGGTCGTGTAGAACGGATCGAAGGCGCGATCGATCACATCAGGCGACATGCCGGTGCCTGTGTCGGTGATGCTAACCATCACATATTGGCCGGCGTCCACCTCCGAATGCATGCGCGCATATCGCTCGTCGAGTTCGGTGTTGGCGGTTTCGATCGTCAGATGACCGCCGCCCGGCATGGCGTCGCGGGCGTTGACGGCAAGATTCAGCATGGCGTTTTCAAGCTGGCTGAGATCGGCAAAGCTTGGCCAGAGACCGCCGGCAAGCACGGTCTCGATACGGATATGCTCGCCGAGCGTCCGCCGCAGCAATTCCGACATGCCGCCGACCAGCTTGTTGACATCGATGACCTCAGGAGCCAGCGGTTGCTGGCGCGAGAAGGCGAGAAGACGCGCGGTCAACACCGCCGCCCGCTGCGCCCCGTCCTTTGCATTCTGGATGGAATTCAGCAAGCGCGGATCCTCGTTTCCGGTCAAGCGCCGCTGGGCGAGATCGAGATTGCCGATGATGATCGCCAGCATGTTGTTGAAATCATGGGCAACGCCGCCCGTCAGCTGGCCGATCGTCTCCATCTTCTGCAGCTGGCGCACCTGTGCCTGAGCGGCGGCATTCTCTTCCATTTCATGCCTGAGCTCAGCGGTACGCTGTGCCACAGTCTCTTCCAGGCGTTCGTTGAACGTATTGAGTTCGTCGCGAAGGCGGCTCTGCCTGGAATGAGAGACGATGATCATTTCCATCAGGCCGATGATGATAACAGCATTGATGAGATAGGTCGAAAGGCCGACCCATTGCCCGGCACTGACGGGCCAGAAGACATCGTGCGGCTCGACGAAGAATTGCTGGACGATGAAACAGGCGAGCATGGCCGCGACAAGGCCGGGGCCCGCGCCGCCGATGAAGCTCGCGAACAAGATCGCCGGAAGGAAACTCAGGAAAGGAAAACCGGAAAGATAATCGCTGGCGGCGAGCCTCAGAAGAAACGTCAATCCAACCGCGGCGAAAGCCAGCGGATATGTAAAAGCGGGCCTCTGACGCAACCAGTCCGTGGCACTCAGCAAATCCATTCCAGACTCTTCCCTCCGCTTCGACACCGGCATTCCAGCTTTTACACATCGAATTTCGCCCGGCAATATGCAGTTTCTCGCACTGCCGGGCCGGACGTCTTGACGAGCCGCACAAGCAGTCCACATATCTCCATGCCCGGCAAGGGAAATGGGTGGACGGGAATCATGAAAGACATATTCATCGTCGAAGACGATGCTCTGATCGCCATGCTGCTCGAGGATATGCTCGGCGACCTTGGCTACCGGGTCTGCGCGAGCGCCCCTGATCTGGAACGGGCGCTGGCAACCGCCAAAGACTCGGAATTCGATGCCGCGATCCTGGACGTCTCCCTTGCCGGCCACAGCTCACTGCCCGTCGCAAAGCTGCTCGACGAACGCGGCAAACCCTATCTCTTCGCAACCGGGTATGGCAGTGCGCCGGAAGGCAGCGCAGGCACGCTGCCCGTCTTGCGTAAACCCTTCCAGCTCAGCGAGCTCGAAGAGGCGATGAAGCGGCTGACCGCAGCCTAAACTTCCTGCTCAGCGCACCTGATCGAGCAGACGCTTGCATTCCAGGAGATCGTAAAGCGCCTCCTGCAGCAGCGCCCTGTCTTCCTTGCCGACGCTCGACTTGCCGATCGAAACCTCAGGCTGATCGTCGTCTCCGGCGACGAAGTTGAAGAAGCGGCGGGTGATCGGCGGCTTGGCGCGCCCGACGATCTGATCTTCCTCGGCCATGCCTACTCTCGGTTCGCCGGCGCCCGCATCCTGCACGCCCGACGCAAGTGCCTCGACACTGGCGAGATCGCCATGGCCAACGGCGACGACGAACTTGTTGCCGTTGGTCTTCAGAAGCTTCTGCACACCCTTGATCGTATAGCCGTGATCATAGAGGAGATGCCGGATGCCCTTGAGGAGATCCACGTCCTCCGGCCGATAATAACGACGGCCGCCGCCGCGCTTCATCGGCTTGATCTGGGGAAAGCGCGTTTCCCAGAAGCGCAGCACATGCTGCGGCAGATCAAGATCGTCTGCAACTTCGCTGATGGTGCGAAAGGCATCGGGGCTCTTGTCCAACGTCATACTGCTACGTGACCTCGCGGCTCAATCCAACGGCGACTCATCATATTTCAAAGGTTTGGCGCCGACAATTCAAGTCATGTCTTGACGTTGCGCACAACCAAGGACAGCGCGAGAGGAAAAAACTGCCGTTGGGAAACGGGAAGCGGCGATCAGGAGGCCGGGTTTTGCGGCTTCAGCTTGACCTTGCGGGCGACATGCGCCTTGAGGATGCGCGTCTTCAGGACGTTCGAGGCCTTGAAGGTCATTACGCGGCGGGGAGAAATCGGAACCTCTTCGCCGGTCTTCGGGTTACGACCGATCCGCTCGTTCTTGTCACGCACCTGGAAGGTCGCGAAGGAGGAAAGTTTCACGGTTTCGCCACGCACGATGGCGTTGCAAATTTCATCGATGACGGTTTCGACCAATTCGGCGGATTCGGTCCGGGAAAGCCCTACCTTTCGGAAAACGGATTCCGCCAGGTCTGCTCGCGTCACTGTTTTTCCCGTCATGGTTTCCCCGCCCATTACAAAATATTTTGTGAAAGCGAACGAAGAGTATTTGTCTTGCGCCTTACGGTCAAGCTCTTGTTCGCCGCCAGTTTTTTAGGATTCTTGCCTACCAGCGCAGCAAAACTGCGCCCCAGGTGAAACCGCCGCCCATGGCTTCGAGCATCACGAGATCGCCTTTCTTGATGCGGCCGTCGCCGGCAGCGGTCGCAAGGGCGAGCGGGATCGACGCGGCCGACGTATTACCATGCAGGTCGACGGTGACGACGACCTTCTCCGCGGCGATGTTCAGCTTCTTCGCAGAGCCGTCGATAATGCGCCGGTTGGCCTGATGCGGCACCAGCCAGTCGAGGTCGTCGGCGGTCGTGCCGGTCGAATCGAAAGCAGCCTGGATGACATCGGTGATCATGCCGACGGCGTATTTGAAGACCTCGCGGCCCTCCATCCGCAGCTTGCCGACGGTTCCCGTGCTCGACGGTCCGCCATCGACATAAAGCTTGTCCTTGTGCGAGCCATCGGAGCGCAGATGCGCCGTCAGCACGCCGCGATCGGCAGACGTGCCCTCGCCTTCGGCCGCTTCAAGCACGATCGCGCCGGCGCCATCGCCGAAGAGCACGCAAGTGGTGCGGTCGTTCCAGTCGAGGATACGCGAAAAAGTTTCGGCACCGATGACCAGAACGCGCTTTGCAAGGCCGCCGCGGATATAGGCGTCCGCAGTCGTGACCGCATAGACGAAACCGGTGCAGACGGCCTGAACGTCGAAGGCGAAGCCGTGGCTCATGCCGAGACGGTTCTGGATGTTGACCGACGTCGCCGGAAAGGTGTTGTCGGGCGTCGAGGTGGCGCAGATGATGAGATCGATATCCGCCGGCGTCAGCCCGCCATTGGCAAGGGCTGCGCGTGCGGCAGCTTCGCCCAGCGAAGCCGTCGTCTCGTCATCGCCGGCAACGTAACGCTGGCGGATGCCGGTGCGCTGGACAATCCATTCGTCCGATGTATCGACGATGGCCTCCATGTCACGATTGGTCATCACGCGCTTCGGAAGCGCGGCTCCGAATCCGCGAACCACTGAACGGATCATATTCGATTGAACCCCGTAGCTCATGCCGCTTCCGGGCCTATGGGAGGCAGCCGCTTGGCATGATATTTCTTAAGATCGTTTTCTATTTTCTGATTGAGGCCGTTCTTAGCCATGTCGTAGCCGACTTCGATGGCGGCGGCGATGCCTTCGGCATTCGCTCCGCCATGACTCTTGATGACGATGCCGTTCAGGCCGAGAAACACGCCGCCATTGACCTTGCTCGGATCGAGCTTCTCGCGAAGCATGTCGAAGGCGCTCTTGGCAAAGAGGTAGCCGATGCGGGCAAGCAGCGTGCGCGACATTGCCGCACGCAGATATTCGGCGATCTGTTTGGCCGTGCCTTCGGCGGTCTTCAGCGCGATATTGCCGGAAAAGCCTTCGGTGACGACGACGTCGACCGTGCCCTTGCCGAGGTCGTTACCCTCAACGAAGCCGGAATATTCGAGCGAATCGATGTTCGCCTCGCGCAGAAGCCGGCCGGCTTCCTTGACCTCTTCCTGGCCCTTCACTTCCTCGACGCCGACGTTCAGAAGGCCGATCGTCGGGCGCTCGATCTCGAAAAGCGCGCGTGCCATGGCGCCGCCCATCAGGGCGAAATCCATCAGTTGCTGCGCATCGGCGCCGATCGTCGCGCCGACATCGAGCACGATGCTCTCGCCCTTCAGCGTCGGCCAGATTGCCGCGATCGCCGGGCGCTCGATGTTGGCCATGGTGCGAAGACAGAACTTCGCCATCGCCATCAGAGCGCCGGTATTGCCGGCAGAAACCGCGACGTCGGCATCACCCGTCTTCACCGCCTCGATCGAACGCCACATGGTGGAGATATAGCGGCCGCGGCGCAGCGCCTGGCTCGGCTTCTCCTCCATGCTGACCGCCAGCTCGCAATCGTGAAAGACCGATTTTTCCTTGAGTTTCTGGAACTTGGCGAGAACCGGTTCGCAATGTTCCTTGATGCCGTAGAAAACGAAGGAAATATCCGGATGCCTTTCCAGCGCCTTGGCGGCGCCGGGGATGACAACCTGGGGACCAAAGTCGCCACCCATGAGGTCGAGAGATATTCTGATCACGCGTCCCTGATCCTTCTTTCCGCCGAGGGCGAAATTTCGGCCAAAATACCGGTTTTGGCGTCCCTTACAACTGAATTATATCAAATGCCAGAGGCGCTTCAGTCCTTTTTCCAATCCTTGAGGACCGCGAAAGCGGAGGGCTTTTTGTCGTTCTCGCCGCTATCCTCGATATGGCCAGTGAACTCGACGCCGTGCTTGCGCGGATAGGGATCGATCGCAAGCGCGGCGAATTCTGCAACCACCTCGCCGGCATCGATCGTGTCGCCGACAAAGGTTTCCGGCAGATCCGGGCCATCGGGGTCGAGCAGCATCTCACCGGCGTCGTTGCCGGGCTGGCGGGCAAGCTTCGAACCGTCGGGCACAAAAATCTGCTCGAAACTCTCGTCGATGGCGGCGTCGACCGGTTCCAGCGTTACGACGCAGGACTGAACGATCTTCGCCTGCACGCGGCCCTTGACGCGCACGCCGTCGCGTTTCCAGCGGGCGATCTGCAGATCGGCGCGCAAATCATCGACGGAGACCACGCTCCAGGTCTCGGCAAGCGCCTTCAATTCGCTGGCATCCGCCTCGATATGGACCTCGACGGGATTGGCCGAGATGTGGCCGACCTTGACGTGATAGGAGAAGGGAACATCGTCCCGATCGTGTTTCATCGTTTCCTCTTTCAGGGGGCCGGCGGCAGCGTTGCCGAACCGGTGGCGATCAGCTCTTCCGGAACGGCGGACAGATGGGCTTCGGCTGCTATCATCCATGCCGCGAGGCCGGACATGTCGGCCGGCGTCGCGGGCTCCGGGTAGATGTTGCGCTCAAGCGCGAGAGCGAGCGCTTCGGTATCGCCCGCATCCATCGCCTTCGAATAGGCTTCGAGCCGGCCGTAGAACATGCCGGCGAGCTTTTTCATGCGTTTCGGCACGCTATTGTCGCCGATGCCGAGTTCGCGGATCGAATAGTCGATATCCTGGAAGAAGGCGTCGACGATCTCCTGGGCGATCTCCTGGCCGCTGGTGGTGGAACCGCGCGTGCGGCGGAAAAACAGAATCATGGCGATCGACAGCATTTCGAAACGCCCCATGACCGTGTCCGGCACATTGAGGCCTTCGTAAAGCTCGGGCATTCGCGCGGCGGCCGTCAGCGTCGCATATTGCCGATCGACGATCGCCTGATTGTTGTTTTTCTTGCGGAAGAGCCCGAAGATCATTGTTTTTTCCGGAAATGCCTCATTCTTCGCGCCGGCTGGCGTCTGGCCTTGTTGCATGATTTCGAAAGCTGGTTTACCGAAGCAGGCGCGAATTGCAATGCCGATCGTGGCCAGTTTCGGGACGGCGCCTTCAAGGTGTCAGCGAAACAAAATCGGGAAATTCGACCCGGAATGGCCACAATGGTTTTGCAGGAGGAAGCGTGTAAGGCCCCAAATGGCTGCTATCGACACTCAAGGGAGTAGATGTCGTTGAAGAAACGGTATTTCAAGTCTGACATGAAATTCTTCAGCAGCGCGGCCATTGCCTTCATAATCGCCTCCACCACTGCTCTTTCGGGCTGCCAGACCGGCACCGTGCTCAATGGCGGATACGTCGCCGACCAGCAGTCGCTGAACCTCGTTCCAGAAGGTTCGAGCCGCGAGCAGGCGCTGCTTTCGCTCGGCACCCCGTCGACGACGGCGACCTTTGACGGCGAAGTCTTTTATTACATCTCGCAGCGGCGCACGCGTTCGGTCGCCTTCCAGAAGCTGAAGGTCGTCGATCAGAGCGTTCTGGCGATCTATTTCGACAAGGACGGCGTCGTTAACCGCCGCGCCAATTATACGCTGCAGGACGGCAAGGTGTTCGACACGATCGGACGCGTCACGCCGACCGGCGGCAAGGAACTCACCTTCCTGCAGCAGATGCTCTCCGGCGGCAGCGCCGCAAGTGCGGCCCGCAGCCTGTTCGGCGGCGGCGCCGGCGGCACGCCGCAGAACCCGAGCAGCCTGCGCTGATCGGACAAGTTTCAAACGAAAAAACCCGCCGGATCGCTCCAGCGGGTTTTTTCATGGTTGGGTATGGCACCGCGGCGAAGCACGGTGCCTGGAAGCATTAACCGGCGAGAACGGCGAGCAGCAGAAGTGCCACGATATTGGTGATCTTGATCGCCGGGTTGACGGCGGGGCCGGCCGTGTCCTTGTAGGGATCGCCGACGGTATCGCCGGTCACGGAGGCCTTGTGCGCTTCCGAGCCCTTCATGTGACGCACGCCGTCCTTATCGACGAAACCATCCTCGAAGCTCTTCTTGGCATTGTCCCAGGCGCCGCCGCCCGATGTCATCGAGATGGCCACGAACAGACCATTGATGATGACGCCGAGAAGCGATGCGCCGAGGGCCGCGAAGGCCGAGGCCTTGGAGCCCGAGATCAGGAGCACGCCGAAATAAACGACGATCGGCGCCAGCACCGGCAGCAGCGACGGCACGATCATCTCGCGGATCGCGGCCTTGGTTAGAAGGTCGACGGCCTTGCCGTAGTCCGGCTTTTCCGTGCCCTGCATGATGCCGGGCTTGGCCTTGAACTGACGGCGCACCTCCTCGACGATCGAGCCGGCGGCCCGGCCGACGGCGGTCATGGCGATGCCGCCGAACAGATAAGGGATCAGGCCGCCGAAAAGCAGGCCGGCGACCACATAGGGGTTCGACAGTTCGAAGGAGATCGTCCCGATATTGGCGAAGTAAGGATATTGGTCGCCATGGGCCGCGAAATATTGCAGGTCGTTGGCGTAGGCGGCGAAGAGCACCAGCGCGCCGAGACCGGCCGAACCGATCGCATAGCCCTTGGTGACCGCCTTGGTCGTGTTGCCGACGGCGTCGAGCGCATCGGTCGACTTGCGCACCTCCGGCGGCAGATGCGACATCTCGGCGATACCGCCGGCATTGTCGGTGACCGGGCCGAAGGCATCGAGCGCAACGATCATGCCGGCAAGGCCGAGCATGGCGGTAACTGCGATGCCGGTGCCGAAGAGGCCGCCAAGCTGATAGGTGGCGAGAATGCCGCCGACGATGACGATAGCCGGCAGAGCCGTCGATTCCAGCGAGACGGCAAGGCCCTGGATGACGTTGGTGCCGTGGCCGGTCACCGACGACTGGGCGATCGAAACGACGGGGCGTTTGCCGGTGCCGGTGTAATATTCGGTGATAACCACGATCAGGGCGGTGACGACGAGGCCGACGAGACCGCAGATGAAGAGGTTCGTGCCGGTAACGTCGGCGCCGGCGACGGTTCCGAGCGAGCCCCAGCCGACCGTCAGCGACGTGGCGGCGCCGAGACCGATGATGGACAAGAGGCCGGTGACGATGAGGCCCTTGTAGAGCGCGCCCATGATCGAGCCGTTCGAGCCGAGCTTGACGAAGAAGGTGCCGATGATCGAGGTGATGATGCACGCGCCGCAGATCGCCAGCGGATAGATCATCGCCGACTGGAGGACCGGCGCACCGGCAAAGAAGATCGCGGCGAGAACCATGGTGGCGACGACGGAGACCGCATAGGTCTCGAAAAGGTCAGCGGCCATGCCGGCGCAATCTCCGACATTGTCGCCGACGTTATCGGCAATCGTCGCCGGGTTGCGCGGATCGTCCTCGGGAATGCCGGCTTCGACCTTGCCGACGAGGTCGCCGCCGACATCGGCGCCCTTGGTGAAAATGCCGCCGCCGAGACGGGCGAAGATCGAGATCAGCGAGGCGCCGAAGCCGAGCGCGACCAGCGCATCGATGACTTCACGCGAGCCGCTTTCATGGCCAAGTCCGACCGTCAATATGGTGTAGTAGATGGAGACGCCGAGCAGCGCGAGGCCTGCCACCAGCATGCCGGTAATCGCGCCCGATTTGAAGGCGATGTCGAGGCCGGCGGAGAGGCTGGCGGAAGCCGCCTGGGCGGTGCGCACATTGGCGCGGACGGAGACGTGCATGCCGATGAAGCCGGCAGCGCCTGACAGTACGGCGCCGATCAGGAAGCCGATGGCGGCCGTGGCGGAAAGGAGAAGCCATGCCGCGATGAAAACAACAACGCCGACAAGGGCAATGGCCTTGTACTGGCGGGTCAGATAGGCCTGAGCGCCTTCGCGGATATAACCCGCGATCTCCTGCATGCGGCTGTTGCCCTGATCGGCGGCAAGCACCGACCGGGTTGCCCAGGCGGCATACACCACCGAGAGCAGACCGCATGCAATTACGCATAAAAGAATGGTCATTTCGCTCTTTCCTCCCATAGGCCGGAGTTCACTCCTCCTCCGGCAGATACGCCGCCGACTCGCCTTCCTCTCCACAGAAATGCACAGCTAAGCGGTGCGGAGATTGCGTGGTCGATCACGTGGCGTCAAGACCGCAACGGGCGAAAACCATTGCGGTACGAAGAAAGACGTAGGGAGATTGTTCGGCGGCTAAGAACTTACTTCTTCGCCTCGCCGCGAACCTGCTTGGCGATGCGGTCGAGCACGGCGTTGA
This sequence comes from Rhizobium sp. R634, assembly GCF_002211305.1. Taxonomy (GTDB): domain Bacteria; phylum Pseudomonadota; class Alphaproteobacteria; order Rhizobiales; family Rhizobiaceae; genus Rhizobium. The sequence goes on from NZ_LOKW01000012.1 coordinate 194,773, forward strand.
CGAGCTTTGGCTCGTCGTCCTCGAAAAAGGCCTGCGCGATCTCGACATATTCGGTGACGATGACCGCCACCGGAACGTCCTTGCGGTCGGTCAGCTCGAAAACGCCCGCGCGCAGGATAGCGCGCACGGTGCTGTCGAGGCGGGACAAAGCCCAATCATCCTGCAGGGCCGCGGCAATCAGCGGATCGAGACGGATCTGATCGCGCACGACGCCGGAGACGATGGAGCGGAACCAGCCCGCGTCGGCCTTCAAATAGGTTGCGCCGTCGAGCTCCTGCCCGAGGCGGTGCGCTTCGTATTCGGCCACGATTTCCAGAACGCCCGTGCCGCCGACATCCATCTGATAAAGCGCCTGCACGGCAGCAAGACGAGCAGCGCCCCGCTGGTTCGCAGTCTTGACCGGCCGTTCCGTCTTGTCGTCGTTCATTCTTTAAGCACCCAGTTTCTGCTTCAGCTCGATCATCGTCAGAGCCGCGCGGGCGGCAAAGCCGCCCTTGTCCTTTTCCGAGCGGCGTGCACGCGCCCAGGCCTGTTCATCATTTTCCACGGTCAGGATGCCGTTGCCGATGGCAAGCGACTCGCTGACCGCGAGATCCATCAAAGCGCGCGAGGATTCGTTCGATACGATATCGAAGTGATAGGTCTCGCCGCGAATGACCATGCCGAGGGCGACATAGCCATCATAATGCGTGCCGCCATTGTCGTCCCCATCGAGCGACATGGCAATCGCCGCCGGAATTTCCAGGGCGCCGGGAACGGTGACCACCTCATAGGTGGCGCCGGCTTCCTTGAGCGCGAAGGTCGCGCCTTCGAGCAGCGCGTCGGCCATGTCGTCGTAGAAGCGGGCTTCAACGATCAAAATATGGGGAGCGGTCTCTCTCGACATGGTTCACCTTCGTTTCGCGGGACATTTTCCACTCGGCAGCCCGCGGTCAAAACATGCCTTCATCGGAATGGCAAGCAATTTCGCCCGATGCCGCAACGTGGAAAGAGGAAATATCCGCAAAGGGATAGCCGGAGGATCCGCGCGCAACAGGACAGGCCTTGAAAACCTGTTTTGCAGGATGCCTTGAAAACGGCAATTCGAAGGCAGTTTTCATGAACAATTTTTAATGGATTTTCAGTGGCTTAAGCCATTGAATCGCGAAAGGGCGAGCGCCAATTCCATGTCGTGACACCGACGATCCCCTGCAACGACAGCCGACCGTCAAAGCAGATGAAAGGATATGATCATGAACCGTATTGTCACCGTCACCCTCGCTGCAGCGCTCTCCTCCTTGGCATTTGCCGGCGTCAGCCGGGCCGAAAGTCTTGGAATGAACACGGACCGGGGCATCGAGCAGACGCTCAGGAGCTTCCAGGGCAATGATTTCAACGTCGAGCAGGTCCATAACTGGCGCAACCTCGACGACGAATGGACCGGCCCGCACTCGGCGCCTGAGCGGTCCGGCCAGGCCGTTCGCGACATCCAGGCCTCGATCGACGCCAACAGGTCACTCGCCCATCGGCTTAACAACGAGGGCGTCGACGTTCGCAACATCGTCAATGCCGAACAGGCGGCCGATGGAAGCCTGACCTTCTACGTCCGCTGACGGCTTCCCGCGTGGGCGGCGGTCTCCTCTCCGCCCATGCCGGGCTCTCCCAGAAAATCATTGAATTTTTCGACGCGATGATGGTTTCTCTTTCTGCAACAGGAGGACCTCATGGCGACAGAACCGAAAGCGGTGATCAACACCGCCGATCTCAAGCTCGACCACTGGAAACAAGGCAAGTTCTACGAAAGCGCCGACACCTCGTTCGGTGCGCTTCTTGGCCTGGCCGGCCTTGGCATCAGCTATAACGAAGTGCCGCCGGGCAAATCGAGCTGTCCCTTCCACAATCATCACGTCGAAGACGAACTCTTCTATGTGATTTCAGGCGCCGGCGAATACCGCTTCGGCGACGAGCGCCATGCGATCAAAGCAGGCGACGTGCTCGGCGCGCCGGCCGGCGGACCGGAAACGGCGCATCAGATCATCAATTCAGGCACGGCGACGCTGGTCTATCTCGGCATTTCGACGATGGCGAAAACCGAGATCGTCGAATATCCCGATTCCGGAAAGTTCCTCGCCAAGACCAACTGGGACGGGGCGAAGCCCGGGCGCTTCCGCCATATCGGGCGGCCGGAAAGCGACCTCGACTATTGGGACGGCGAGCCCGGCGCTTGAGAGCATAATTTCCCAGGGATTCAAGCATGACCACCATTCCGACACTCGAAACGACGCGGCTGACGCTTCGCCCTCACCGCCTAGACGATTTCGACGCACATGCGGCGCTGTGGGCGGACGAGGATGTCGTTCGCTTCATCACCGGCGCGCCGTCAACCCGAGAGCAGAGCTGGAGCCGCATGCTGCGCATCGCCGGCATGTGGCACCATATGGGCTTCGGTTTTCTCGCCATCGTGGAAAAAGAGAGTGGCCACTTCATCGGCGAAGCGGGTTTTCTGGAAGCCCGCCGCGAGATGAAGCCCTCGATCGAGGGCACGATGGAAGTCGGCTGGGCGCTGATGCCCTCGGCACACGGCCGCGGTTACGCTACCGAGGCGCTGACCGCCCTGATCGGCTGGGGGAAAGCGCATTTTCCGGGAAAGCCGATGAGCTGCATCATCAGCCCCGAGAACGGGGCTTCGCTGAGGGTCGCGGCCAAGCTGGGCTTTCGCGAGACGGCGCGCGCGCAGTATAGTGGCGAAGTCATTCAGTTTTCGCGGTAGGCATTTGGCCAAGCGGGGTTGTGTAGCGCCCGTTCGTAAGGCCAATCGCTATTGAGGCCTTGCTGACACGAGCCGATATCAGCCACAGCAAACTTAAGCAAAAGCATGTCGACGACCTTCAGCTTGCGGCACGGCCGAACTTAGCTCCTGCTACGCGCAAGGAAAGCGCTTTAGAGCCCTCTCCAAGGCAGATACCTTCGCACCCCCTTCACGCTGACAGGAGGCAGAAACGCTTGGAAATACTGACGTTCGCGTTCGCCACCTTGACACAGGTAAGCATTGAGGGCGAGCCGCGTGGTAATTGCAGCCGGCAGAAACTCCCCCGTCCATAAGAGGCCGATCACAGATATGACCATTTTCATTGTTTGCCATCAGGATTTGCCGAGCTACCCTGCTCCGGAAGGCTCGAAAATCATATGGCTCAATTCCAAACCTCCTTTGGACAATAGGGGAATGGACGTTATCGCTGGTTATGATTTTTTCAGCGAGCCAGAGGAGCTTCACGCGAAATTGTCAGGGTCACTGGGGACGATAGTAATCGCAAAAATCGTTTCAGAAGAGCCGACAAAGCCCCGCAACATTTCCATCTGGCAATATCGCAAATTTTTAACGAGACAAAGAATCGGATCACCGAATCCCGAATATCCAGGGATGAATACCGCAACGTCAGAAGAAACGAAAATTACAAGAGCGGAGGATCCGGCGTTTTTCTTAGAAAACTTCTTTTTGCCTCGCCCTTTGAATCTACAGAACATTTCCCAACACTATGCACGTTTCCACAATATCGTCGACTTCCTTCGATATACGGCATCCGCAATCGAAACAAACGCTTTAACGCAAGCCGAAGCTTTGCAATTTTTCAATTCCAGCACTTTTGTTCCTGGAGGCATTGAACTCGGCACATATCCAACGGACTGGTGGCTCGATACTTTTGTCCGCCTTGTGGCGCCGTCCTTTGAATTTGCCAAACGATATCAACCATTTCAGGCCGAAGATCCGGTGCAGAAACGCGCGATCTCATTTTGCCAAGAGCGCCTGGGAAGCTATCTTCTCATCAAACGGTTAGCCGAACTCTATGGCAATAGCCTGCCCGGATCCTTGTTCGGCGATATCGTGACCGTGTCGAATGATGGGGTCTATAGAAGCGGCGTATGAACGAGGCGACGCCACTGCGAACGCAACATCGCGAACCTTGCGATACTGGCAGCAGAAGCCACTGAGCCGATCAAGCCAGCTGGAGAAACTGGCCACGGATAAGCCGAGCTGCCGCAATCTTTCCAGGCTGACCAGCGAAAATTCCGCAAACAGCGTGGCGTAAGCTTCACCTCCAATAGTAGGCACCAAACAGGCTCGAATTGCCGTTCTGCGGATCGCCAAGCAGACGGAAGCCATTCGTGAAGGACGATACCTTGACAATAAATCAGCCCATTTCTTCCTCGCCAGCCGGCCTTCCTGATCTGGCGCTTCTGACGGAAAAGGCCGCCCGCACCGGGCCCGTCATCATCTATCAGCCTTATCTCGATCCTTCGCAGCGCAGCCAGCTCGACGCGGCTGCCGTGCCGCTCGACATCTCGTTCAACACGCAGGCTGCGACCCGCGAATACGAGCTTTTCCGCATCCTGCATGCGCATCATGAGGCAATCGGTCTTGGCGAAGACGTGTTTTGGGGACTGCTGTCCAGCAAATTCGAGGTAAAATCCGTCACGAGCTTCCCATCCTTCGTCACCGAGGCGGAAAAGGCCAGGGCGGAAGGTGCGGACGCCTATCTCTACAATCCGCTGATCGGCCACGCCGCCATCTACAGCAACGTCTGGGAGCATTCGCTGCTTGGCGGTCATCCCGGCATGGAGCCGATCTTCCTGCATATTCAGGAGCTCGGCTATCCGATCGCGCCGCCGCAAGACAAAACCGCCTTCATGTTCTGCAACTATTTCTGCGGCAACGGAAAATTCTGGTCCGGTTATTTCGCCTTCTGTGAACACATTCTGGAATCGCTGGAAAATGAAGCGCGTCGCGGCACGCCGGCGGGCATTGCCTATGCCGGCACGGCTCACTATGCACGCGACGCCAACGCGACGATGCGCCCCTTCGTGATCGAGCGTCTGCTCGGGCTCTATGTCCAGCAGGCCGTTGCGGCAGGTTTGAAGGTCGCCGCCTTCGTGCCGGCGCCTGCCGATTTCGAGTGGAAGTTCGGCGTCCGCCTCGGTCGCTTGCTGCATGGTCTCTTCACCGCCAAGGAAGCCTTTTTGCGAAGCCGTGAGGAGGCTCTCCTGACAAAGTGGCAGGAAGGCCGCCAACCACTCATCAAGCAGCCGCACCTGATCTGGTTCGCCGATGATCCGCCGGCCTGGATGCCGCGCGGCCAGTTCACGGGCGGCCGCGAACTGATGCGTGCCTATGCTCAGCAGACTCCAGGCGTCTCTCCAGGCCCGCAGCCGGTACGAACGGAAAGGCCCGCTATACCAGCCGCGCCGAAGATCGAGCAGTCGCTTCCCAATACCTTGCAGCCCTTTGCCGGCGGATGGCAGGCTCACAAGGATCGCCATTGCATCTGGATCGTGACCCCTCCCAATTACAACCACAGCCACGCCTTCGACGAGGTTGCACTCGGCCTGCAGGGCGCCTTCCGTGAACTGGGCGGCTCGGCACCGATTGTCAGGGACATGAATGAATTCGCGGGTCGTGCGCCGATTATCTACGGCGGTAATCTTCTGGCCCCCGAAATTGTCGGCCAACTACCAAAGGACAGCGTTCTCATCAACCTCGAGCAGGTGTCCGAAGAAAGCACCTGGATCAACTCACGCTATGTGTCGGTCCTGAGGGCGATGCCGGTGCTCGACTACAGCCCGCGCAACCGCGAAAACCTCGCCGCCAAGGGTATCGAGCACGCCGGTGTGCTCGAAATCGGTTACAGCGGTTGCCTGAGCCAGATCCAGCACGCCCCGGTCAAAGACATCGACGTGCTCTTCTATGGCTCGATGAACGAACGCCGCCACCATATTCTGAAGACGTTGACAGACCGCGGGCTCAAGGTCGCGCATCTCTTCAACGTCTACGGTGCGGAGCGCGATGCGGCGATTGCCCGCGCCAAGATCGTCATAAACATCCATCATTATGCGAGCGGCGTCTTCGAGATCGTGCGCATTTCCTATCTGCTCGCCAATCGCGTTTGCGTGCTGACGGAAGGCGACATCCGCGATCCAGACCTGCAGCCCTTCATCGGCGGCTTGGCAATCGAGCCCTATGACCACATAATCGAGCGCTGCTGCAAGCTGATCGCAGATGCCGACGAGCGCGATGCCCTTGCCGCGAAAGGCCTTGCGGCCATGCGGAGCCGCTCGCAGGCGGACATGCTGATGAGCGTCATGAGGGCGAGCGCCTGATGAAGGCCGCAGAAAAGGTAAATCATGCGCATTGAGACCGCGGCTATCGAGGGCATTGTTGCAATCACGCCGCCACGCTTCGGCGATCACCGCGGTTACTTCTCCGAGGTATTCAAGGACGCCTGGTTCCGGCAAAATGTGGCCGACGTCACGTTCATCCAGGACAATGAATCGCTTTCGGCGCAGGCCGGAACCGTCCGGGGGCTGCATTTCCAGATGCCGCCCTTCGCACAGGGCAAGCTGGTGCGTTGCCTTGCCGGCCGGATCATGGATGTCGTCGTCGATATCCGCGTGGGATCACCGAGTTTCGGCAAATGGCTCTCTCAGGAACTCTCGCCGGAAACCGGCAAGCAGCTCTGGGTACCAACCGGTTTCGCACATGGGTTCGTAACGATCGAGCCGAACAGCGTCATCAGCTACAAGGTAACCGCACCCTACAGCCCGCAGCATGATCGGGGCATCGCCTGGAACGATCCGGCGATCGGCATTCGCTGGCCATTCGATGAGAAAGACATGGTATCGTCCGACAAGGACAAGACGCTGCCTCGGCTTGCCGATCTGCCGAGCCATTTCTTCTATTCAGCACAGCAACCCAAGGATTGATTCACCATGCGCATCCTGGTCACGGGCGGAGCGGGCTTCATTGGATCGGCATTGGTGCGCCATCTCGTCAGCGAGATCGGTGCCGAGGTACTGAATGTCGACACGCTGACCTATGCCGGCAATCTGGCATCATTGAAATCCGTCGAAGCGGCGCCGAACTATCAATTCCTGCGCGCCGACATCTGCGATCACGCCAGGATGCAGGAAGCATTCGCCTCCTTCCGCCCCGATATCGTCATGCATCTCGCGGCGGAGAGCCATGTCGACCGCTCGATCTCGGGCGCGGCTGATTTCATTCAGACCAACATCGTCGGCACATTCAGCCTGCTGGATGCCGCACGGCACTATTGGGATGGGCTTGACGCTCGCAGCAAGAGCGCCTTTCGCTTTCTGCATGTCTCGACGGACGAGGTCTACGGCTCGCTCGGCGACGAGGGTCTCTTCGAAGAGACGACGCCTTACGATCCTTCCTCGCCCTACTCCGCCTCCAAGGCCGCAAGCGACCATCTGGCGCTCGCCTGGCACCGCACTTACGGCCTGCCCGTCGTGGTCTCCAATTGCTCCAACAACTACGGACCGTTCCACTTCCCGGAAAAGCTCATTCCGCTGATGATCCTGAACGCACTGGAGGGCAAGCCTCTTCCGGTTTACGGCAATGGCGCGAATGTCCGCGACTGGCTCTATGTCGAAGACCATGCCCGCGCGCTCCTCACGATCGCATCGAGAGGACGGCCCGGCGAAAAATACAATGTGGGCGGCCGCAATGAGCGCATGAACATCGATGTCGTTCATCGCATCTGCGCCATTCTCGACGGCGTCTACAGTGACAAGGCACCGCATGCGCGCCTGATCACCAACGTCACGGACCGCCCCGGACACGACGCACGCTATGCGATCGATGCCTCGAAACTGGAAGGCGAACTTGGCTGGAAGGCGCAAGAGACCTTCGAAACCGGCATCGAGAAGACCGTGCACTGGTACTTGGAAAACGAATGGTGGTGGAGGCCGCTGCGCGAAAACGTCTACTCCGGCGAACGCCTCGGCGTTTTCAAGGGACCATAAACAATGCGCGTTGCCGTCACCGGTAAACAGGGCCAGGTCGTTCAGTCGCTGCTCAGACGCGGCACCGAAACGGGCGTCGAAATCAGCCCGGTCGGGCGCCCGGAAATGGACCTTGCAGATCCTGCAAGCATTGCAGCCGCCTTCTCGGCTCTGCGCCCGGATGTGATCGTCTCGGCAGCCGCCTATACGGCAGTCGACAAGGCCGAGAGCGAACCCGAGCTTGCTTTTTCCATAAATGCGGCAGGCGCCGAGGCGGTTGCCGAGGCTGCCGCACGGCTCGGGGTCCCGGTCATCCATATTTCGACCGACTACGTCTTCAGTGGCGACAAGGCCTCCGCCTATTGCGAAGAGGACGTGACGGCGCCGATCTCCGTCTATGGGCGTTCGAAGCTCGCGGGCGAGAAGGCCGTCGCGGCGGCGAGCCCGAACCACGTCATCTTGCGCACCGCCTGGGTCTATTCGCCCTTTGGCGCCAATTTCCTGAAAACGATGCTGCGGCTTTCCGAGACGCGCGATCATCTTCGCGTCGTCGCCGATCAGACAGGATGCCCGACCTCGGCACTCGACATCGCCGACGCGATTCTTGCGATCGCGACCCGTGTTGTAGCGGACCCCGCGCCATCGCTCCGCGGCACCTTTCACCTGACCGGCAGCGGCGAAGCAAGCTGGGCTGATTTCGCCGAAGCGATATTCGCGGCGCTTCTTAAATCCGGCGGCAAAAATGTCGGCGTCGAGCGCATCCCAACGGCGGACTATCCGACACCGGCCAAGCGTCCCGCCAATTCATGCCTCAACGGCGACAAGCTCGCCACAACCTATGGAATCCGGCTCCCGGAGTGGAAGCAGTCCATGACGATCGTCATGCAAGACCTTCTGAACAAAGGTCTTTAAGGAGAAAGCATGAAGGGAATTATTCTCGCCGGCGGCACAGGCACACGTCTGCATCCGATCACGCAGGCCGTCTCGAAACAATTGATGCCGGTCTACGACAAGCCGATGATCTACTATCCGCTGACGACGCTCATGCTCGCCGGCATCAGGGAGCTGCTGATCATCACCACGCCTCACGACGTCGAAGCCTTCAAGCGCCTTCTCGGCGATGGCTCGCAATGGGGAATTTCACTGACCTATGCCGTGCAGCCGAGCCCGGATGGCCTCGCCCAGGCCTTCATCATCGGCGCCGACTTCGTGCACGGCAATAGCTCCGCCCTCGTTCTCGGCGACAACATCTTCTACGGGCACGGATTGCCGGAAATCATGAAATCCGGTACGAGCCGGCAGGAAGGCGCGACAGTGTTCGCCTATCACGTCACCGATCCGGAACGCTATGGCGTTGTCGGCTTTGACGAAAAGATGAATGCGCTGTCGATCGAGGAGAAGCCGAAGAAGCCCAAATCGAACTGGGCGGTGACCGGCCTCTATTTCTACGACCAGCAGGTGGTCGATATCGCCGCCAACCTGAAACCGTCACCGCGCGGCGAATTGGAAATCACCGATGTCAACCGCACGTATCTCGAGCGCGGCCAGCTTTTCGTGGAACTGATGGGCCGGGGCTATGCCTGGCTCGACACCGGCACACCAGATAGTCTGCATGATGCTGCGGGTTTCGTCAGCACGCTGGAGAAACGCCAGGGCTTCAAGATCGCCTGCCCTGAAGAAGTCGCCTGGCGCATGGGCTACATCTCGCAGGACGACCTCGCCAAGCTCGCGGAGAAACTCGGCAAGAGTGCCTACGGCCAATATCTGACGAAGCTGTCCCCGGATTGGTGATCTATCTGGCCAGCCAGACGCTCCAGCGGGAAACCCCACAGGTTTTCGATTCAGGCGCTCGGGAACTCCGCCAGCCGAGCGGCGTAACGCGCCATGGTGTCGACTTCGAAATTGACGAAATCGCCCGCCTTGCGGTCACCCCAGGTGGTCACTTCGAGGGTGTGGCGGATGAGCAGGACGTCGAAATCGGTGCCGTCGACCGCGTTGACGGTCAGGGAGGTGCCGTCGAGGGCGATCGAACCCTTGGGGGCGACGAATTTTGCCAGATGTTCGGGTGCGCGCAGGCGGTAGCGCGTGGCGTCGCCCTCCGATGTCACCGAGAGAATTTCTGCCTTGCCGTCGACATGGCCGGAAACTATGTGGCCGCCGAGCTCATCGCCGATCTTCAGGGAGCGCTCGAGATTGATACGGCTGCCTTCCCGCCAGGTGCCGATCGTCGTCAGCCGCAGCGCCTCTTCCCAGGCCTCGACCTCGAACCAGCGGCCGTTGCTGCCCTCCTGCGGCAGGCCGGTGACGGTGAGGCAGATGCCGGAATGGGAGATGGAGGCGCCCATATCGATGGTCGCCGGATCGTAACTCGTCGCGACGCGGAGCTTGATGCCCTCCTTCAGCGACGAAACGGATTCGATCGTACCGACATCAGTGACAATTCCGGTGAACATCAATTCTCTCTTTCATATTCATCCAGGCGATCAGCGCCGAACATATGCGTGCCCCTATGGGCGAAACCGGATGGTATGTCGGTTGTCTGTATCGGGGATTCAATACCGCCCTCGCCGATGACGATCGGCGCCTGGTAGAGCTGAATGCGGTCGACAAGGCCTGCTTCGAGGAAAAGCTTCGCGGTCTTCGCGCCGCCTTCGACCAGAAGAGAGGAAATGCCGCGTGTTGCCAAGGCCGGCAGCAGGACTTCGGGGTGATAGGGATTGCAATAGACGATCTCGACACCGGCGGCTTCGAGGGCGGCGCGGCGGGAGCCAATGTCGTTAGCGTCAGCGGGTGCGTTGCCCCCCTCTGCCCTGCCGGGCATCTCCCCCACAAGGGGGGAGATTGGCTGGGAGATAGCTCCCTGCCCTACATTTTTTGTTCCAGACGACGATGAGTCAGGTTGGGAATTCGGAGGGTGCCCCTTGCCGATCTCCCCCCTTGTGGGGGGGACGAAGGACGGGTCGAGACCCGTGGCTCGACCCCGGTAGTCCGGCAGGACAGAGGGGGGTGCCCCTTCCTCTGATCCCAACGGCGAAACATCTTCACTCGCAACTACAATGACCGGCACGTCCCGCGCCGTCGCAACCAGCTTGCTCGTCAGCGGCAAGGCCAACGACGGATCGAGCACAATACGGATCGGCGACTGCGCCTCCAGACCCGGCGTGCGCACCGTCAACAGCGGATCATCCGATATCGCGGTGCCGATGCCGACCAGGATGGCATCGGTTTCGGCGCGCAGCGCCTGAACCTCGGCGCGGGCCTCCGGTCCCGTTATCGCCACTTGGCCCTGCCCCTGGCGGCCGATCATGCCATCGGCGGAAACGGCAAGCTTGAGAGTCACATAGGGGCGGTTCTTCGTCTGGCGGGTGAGATAGGCAGCAAGAGCGCGCCGGCCGTCGGCCTCCAGCACGCCGGCATCCACCTCGATGCCCGCGTCGCGCAGCATGGAAATGCCGCCGCCGGAGACGCGGGGATCGGGATCGGTGACGCTGATGACGACGCGGGCAACGCCATAGGCGATCAGGGCCTCGGCGCAGGGTGGCGTCTTGCCGTGATGCGAGCAGGGTTCGAGCGTGACATAGGCCGTGGCGCCCCGGGCGCGTTCGCCGGCCTCTGCGAGCGCCTGGGGCTCGGCATGCGGGCGGCCGCCGAGAGCGGTGACCGCCTGGCCGACGATGACGCCATCCTTGACGATCAGGCAGCCGACGGAAGGATTGCTGCCGGTACGGCCGAGATGCGCGCGCGACAGGCGGATCGCCGCCGCCATGAAACGTTCGTCATGCGGCGTGATGCTCATGGCTCATCCGTCCAGCGGGTCGCGGGCGATCTTGGCGTTGATTTCCGAAATGACTTTCTCGAAATCCTCGGCCAGCGAGAAATCCCGATAGACCGAGGCGTAGCGCACGAAGCCGACATCATCGAGGCTCTTCATCGCCTCGAGCACCTGAAGACCGATCTGCTCGGAAGAGATTTCGGTCTCGCCGGAGCTTTCAAGCCGGCGGACGATGCCGGAGACGGCGCGCTCGATGCGGTCCCGCTCGACGGGCCGTTTGCGCAACGCCACTTCGAAGGAGCGCACCAGTTTTTCGCGGTCGAAGGGTACTTTGCGGCCGGTTTTCTTGGTCACCATCAGCTCGCGCAACTGCACGCGCTCGAAGGTGGTGAAGCGGCCGCCGCAATCCGGACAGATACGCCGCCGGCGGATGGACGTGTTGTCCTCCGCCGGGCGCGAATCTTTAACCTGAGTATCTTCCGAACCGCAATAGGGGCAGCGCATCGCTACTCCTTATCCCATGTAGTCATACATTGGGAAGCGGTCTGTGAGGTTGACCACCTTGCCGCGCACGGCGGCTTCGACGGCGGCGTTGCCTTCATCGGAATTGGCGGCCTTCAGGCCATCGAGAACCTCGACGATGAGATTGCCGATTTCGCGGAATTCAGCTTCCTTGAAGCCGCGCGTCGTGCCGGCGGGGGCGCCGAGGCGCACGCCGGAGGTGACGAAGGGCTTTTCCGGATCGAAGGGAATGCCGTTCTTGTTGCAGGTGATGTAGGCACGGCCGAGCGCCGCCTCGGCGCGCTTGCCGGTGGCGTTCTTCTTGCGCAGGTCGACCAGCATCAGGTGATTGTCGGTGCCGCCAGAAACGACGTCGAGGCCACCCGCGATCAGCGTTTCGGCAAGCGCCTTGGCGTTCTTGACGATCTGAGCGGCGTATTCCTTGAACTCAGGCTGCAGCGCTTCGCCGAAGGCAACCGCCTTGGCGGCGATGATGTGCATCAGCGGACCGCCCTGCAGGCCCGGGAAGACGGCCGAGTTGAACTTCTTGGCCAGATCCTCCTCATTGGTGAGGATAACGCCGCCGCGCGGGCCGCGCAGCGACTTGTGGGTCGTGGTCGTGGCGACATGGCAGTGGGGGAACGGCGACGGATGCTGGCCGCCGGCGACGAGGCCGGCGATATGGGCCATGTCGACCATCAGATAGGCGCCGACCGAGTCAGCGATCTCGCGGAAGCGCTTCCAGTCCCAGATGCGGGAATAGGCGGTGCCGCCGGCGATGATGAGCTTCGGCTTGTGCTCTTCGGCCTTGCGGGCAACCTCATCCATGTCGAGCAGATTGTCACCTTCGCGCACGCCATAGGACACGACGTTGAACCACTTGCCGGACATGTTGACCGGCGAACCGTGCGTGAGGTGGCCGCCCGAATTCAGATCGAGACCCATGAAGGTGTCGCCGGGCTGCAGCAGCGCCAGGAACACGGCCTGGTTCATCTGCGAGCCGGAATTCGGCTGGACGTTGGCGAAATTGACGCCGAACAGCTTCTTGGCGCGCTCGATGGCCAGTTCCTCGGCGATATCGACGAACTGGCAGCCGCCGTAGTAGCGCTTGCCGGGGTAACCCTCGGCATATTTGTTGGTCATGATGGAGCCCTGGGCTTCCAGCACGGCGCGGGAGACGATGTTCTCGGAAGCGATCAGTTCGATCTCGTGCCGTTGGCGACCGAGTTCCTTTCCGATCGCGCCGAAAATCTCGGGATCGACGTCCGCAAGCGAGCGATTGAAGAAGGATTCGGTGGAAGCATTGGTCATGGGCGGGCTCCTCAACTGGAATGCGCTGAGGTATTAGCCTTCCGCCGTGGCAAGGGCAATACGAAGAACGACATTTGCTGGGCAAAGCGCGCGCTCCAGTCATTTTGCGACAGCGCAAAGCGAAGAACCGGCGGTCACGTTACCGCGCGCCCTCCCCGGCATAAAAAAACCGCGCCGGGAGGGCGCGGTTTGAAGATGCGATGCAGAGGTCGCCGCTTACTGAACCGGCTGTTCCATGCCGGCCGTGGTATCGAGCGCGAGCTCGGCATTGCCGTCCATCTGATAGATGTCGTCGCGGAACTGGACGATGCCGTCGGGCATGCCCCAGGCGGAGATGTAGACGAAATAGACGGGAACTTCCGTGGCCAGCTTGACCGGCGTGTTGACGCCGCTTGCGATCACCTGCTCCATCTGCTGGCGGTTCCAGCCCGGCGTCTCGCGCAACAGCCAGTTCGTCAGGTCGCGGACGTTCTGCACGCGGACGCAGCCCGAGGATTCGAAGCGCATCAGCTTGTTGAACAGGCCCTGCTGCGGCGTGTCGTGCATGTACTCGCCGTTCTTGTTGTAGAAGTTGATCTTCGTCGACGCCATGGCGTTGATCTTGCCCGGGTCCTGGCGGAACATCAGGTTCGGCGCCTCGCCGTTCCAATCGACGGTTTCAGGCGCAACCTCGTTGCCCTTGCCGTCGATCAGGCGGATGGCGTTCTTTTCGAGATAGGTCGGGTCCTTGCGCATCAGCGGCATGATGTCCTTCTCGACGATCGAGCGCGGCGCGGTCCAATAGGGGTTGAGGATAACCTCATAGACCTTCGAGTTGACGATATGCGTCGGGCGGCTCAAGCGGCCGACGACCGCGGTATGACGCGTCGCGACGCTGCCGTCTTCGACAGCTTCGACGTAGGCGGCCGGGATGTTGACCATCAGGTGGCGGCGGCCAAGGTCTTCGGGGAAGGTCTGCAGGCGAATGACATTGGTGTTGAGCTGCTGCAGGCGGACATCGGCCGGGATGTTCATCGCCTTCAGCGTGAATTCGCCGAGAACGCCATCGGCCGGAAGGCCGTGACGAGCCTGGAAGCGCTTGACCGCACCATCGACATAGGAATCGAAAGCGTTCGACAGGCCGGCTTCGCGCGGCAGGTCGCCGGTGATCGCGAGGCGCTGGCGCAGCGCCTGGACCGAGGGATGGCTGACGCCGAGCTGCAGGCGCTGATCACCGGGGTTGACTTCAGGCCAGCCGCCGGCGGCTGCAATTTGCTGATACTGCATGATCGCCTGCTGCGCGCTGGCGACCGATTGGGGGCCGAGAATCGGCGTGTTGGAAACGACGGCGGTTGCCGTGCGCGAAGCCGCCTTGGCGTCGAACTGATCGTCCCAGTTGCCGCGGCGCGGCGCATTGATCAGCGTATCGAGCGCCGATTGCGCAAGCGCCGGAGCGGCAATCGCGCTGGCGCCAATCGTGGCCGCGGACGCAAGGAAAGCGCGGCGCGAGAGAGCTTCATTTCCGTTTTTCTTCGACATAGTCCCAACCACTGAATGCCGCTATGAAGGAAGCGCGGCCCTTTGCGATATCACTGCGCGCTAACGCAGATCCCTATCCATTCGTTCTCCCGGCGCATCAGAAAATCCCGCCCGCCGCATCACAAAACCGCGATGCGAAAGCCTGAACGTTCCTGGTCCATTGAAAGCGCCGGTTGTTAAGCATTCCGCTGCCACACCAATATGGCCAATTCGTGTTGCCGGGTGGGAAGACAAGCCGCCGGCTCCGGGAACACGACACAACGAACCATATGACGGGGTAAATCGTGCCGGTTAATAACGGCTAAAAAACGGCTTGGATATGGGCGACAACGCTTGCCTGCCGTGCGTTGCAAAGATGCCACGCGGCAAACGGCGAAACCGGAGGCGCAGGGAATGCATCCGGTTTTCTTCAACCCTAAAAGGAGTTAGAGGTCTTACAGACGGTAACAGGTCAGAATTGTTGCCCAATGAAAATTATAAGTAATGCAGCGGCTTTTCTCACGGTTGACGCCGCTTGCCGTTCTGTTGGCTGCCTAACGAAAGCCCACAGACAATTTTCAATGGCTTTACTCACCTCTCGTGGAAATCAACCGCTGCTGCCGCTCGATATCGAGCAAGCGTTGGATCAAGCCGTAGCGCATCGCCCGCAGCTCGTTCACCTTACTTTCCTTGGCGACTTCTCGCAGAGCGTTCCCAGCCCTATCCATAATTTCAGAAAGGTCCTCACTAGGGTTCGCCACGGTAAGATACTGGCGAATTGCGTGGATGATGTTGCTTAGACGCTCTCCCTCGTTTTCCTTAAATACACGCAAGTACTCTTCCATCGGTAGCGCAGCGAGTCGCTGGGTCACCTCACGGTCGAACGCCCGATCTACCAAGGCGGCGAAGATATCATCCCGCCCCATCTTGGGTTTCTGAGACTGGCTCGCATCGTCAATAAGCTGCCAGATATCTTCCGGGATTTTCTCGTAGTAGCGCGCGATATCGCTTACATCGAAGGCTCCCTCAACGGCCTTTTTTTCCGAGATGTACATTTTGACGATCGTGAGGTAGCGATCGTCTTCTAAGTCGTGAAAAAGCTTCGCGACCCCATAGATCTCGGTCAGAATAAGGTTCGCGATGTTCTCCTCGACAACTCTAAACAATTGATCAAGGGCTTCGTCTGCGCTCGTTTGAAAAGAGTAATTGAATTGGTTCCATGCATCCCTCAGCCGAGCCTCGACCTTGCTGCGTATATCTGCATGATGGAGAAGCGTGGCATGCTCTTCTAATTCGCTGGCGATGAAATAACCGCGCTGGACCCTCTTAGAAGGGAAAGATCGAACTTATCGGCATGGCCGAACCGATAGCCCCTCAGCAGATCTCGCCACTTGAGATCAAGGTCTGTGTCTTCCTTGTCGGAATCGTAAGTATTGGCTCGTTTTAGATACTCAAGGTCGGGTCCTACTTCCGGTTCAAAGTAACTCCATCCCATAAGGACTACTGTGCTCACGGCATTTTCGGTAACGATGGGAGCGTAGTCCTTCAGCAGCGGCGCCAAACCCTTCACCAGCCCATGCACTTTCCGGATCACCCGGACATTGCTGATTCCCAAGAACATGGCACGTTCACGGACCATCTTGCTCAGTTCATCGTCATCGGGAAGAGCGATGAATCCGATTTCCTCGGCCGTAGGCTCGAAGCGAAGATGGATATCGACCACCTTCTCAAGGTACGAATCGTATGTCTTGCGGTCTTCTAACTGACTGTCGTTTAGCAGGAGAACGATTTTACAGCTGCGCTCCTCCTTAAGATACGTCATCAACCCCATTACATCAGAGGCTCGAAGTTTCTCGCCCTTACGTTCGAAATCATCGAGGCAGATGATCATGCGATTGGTGAGGAACCCCATGGCCGAGACAAGCGCTTCCCCGCGTGTTCCCAACACGCCGGTGACGGATTTCACGATACCCTTTTTCAAACCACTCTCGGCGGTGCTGAGCATGTTGCTGAAGGTCGTCAGGTCCGGAGTGTCTCCGATCTGGGCACGAACCACCATGCTCTGCAGGATCTGCGTCTTGACCTCAGCGATACTGTTCAGGCCGAACAGCGAAACATAGGCGTACTCATTGAGCGCAATCGCCCCCGGCTTATCGCGTAGCGCCCGCACCGTGCTTTTCCAATTAAATGTCTTGCCCGTGCCCCAGGCGCCGCTGATGCAAAGAACCTGCGGGTCGGAGGTGGACAGAAAGGTCTCTATGGCACTACGGACATTCTTGACTGACATAGGCAACTCCGGATCGAGACCACAACCCATAGCAGAAATCACTGCCAACATTCGAGGGGTGAGACATCTTTAGAGCGTGAGTAATTTAGTGGGCAGCCTGCTCGTCACTTTGTCCGATCTGGTCGAGAATTGGCGTGAGGCGATGAATGTCATGTATAAGGAGGATGGTTGTGACGCGGAGGCAAGCTCGTGCTTACCATTCCGCCATCCCGAGCCCCAAGTAATACTCTGTGCGATGATTTGCGGGAGGGGGACCACGTATTTCGGAGGTCGAACTAGACTGCTCTCTTCGGTGATCGGCCTAGCAACGGCATAGGGAAATCCTTTAAATAACTAACACACGCGTAAACAGGCGCAACGGCACGCCTTCTCAAGCACCGTTGCGCCTCGTCGCGCCAGTTAGGAGGTCTAATAAGCCCTCAGGGAAAAGGGCTTAGCAGATTACAGGCGATATAGGATCTGGTCATTCCAGAAGCGGTCGAGACGCTGCAGCAGCTTGTTCATCTGGGTGAACTCGTCGGTGCCGATGCCGCCGACCTTGTCGATCGAGGCGATGTGGCGTTCGTAGAGCTTGGCGACGGTTTCGGCGATGTCCTGGCCGGTTTCGGTCAGGCTGATGCGGACCGAGCGGCGGTCGATGCGAGAGCGCTGGTGGTTGATGAAGCCGAGATCGACCAGCTTCTTGACGTTGTAGGAAACGTTGGAGCCGAGATAGTAGCCACGCGAGCGCAGCTCGCCGGCGGTCAGCTCGGAGTTGCCGATGTTGAAAAGGAGCAGCGCCTGGATGGCGTTGACGTCGCTGCGGCCCTGACGGTCGAACTCGTCCTTGATGACGTCGAGAAGACGGCGGTGAAGACGTTCGACAAGATGAAGGGATTCCATGTAAAGATCACGGATGCCCTGATCCTGCTGGTCACGGAAGTTAGATACCGCCTGCGGCTTGATTTTCGTATTCATATTGACTGCCTCACTGTTTGTTTGGCGGTGTCGTTTTCTTCCCGCCTTGAGTGAGACCCTATCGAATACATATAAAATTCGACTTAAACCGCAGGCTTAACGGAGCCTTACTGGAAACCCCACGTTGTCTCAGGGTAAATCAACGCTTACCTGGCGGCGGTGCCGGCGCTTTTCCAGCCAGAGCAGCAGGCGGAAAATCCAATAGACGACGGCGACCATGGCATGCAGCAGGATGATCAGCTGGTTGGAGCCGAAGATCTCGGGCAGCAGCCCATGCATGACGATCTGGCCACCGGCCGCCAGCACCCAGATGACGGGACCCCATGAGACGGTCAGCCAGAGGCCGAGGGAAGCGACGGGGAACAGCACGGCAAGGCTGGTGCTCGCCACCTTCCACGGCAGGCTCAAAAGATCGAAGCGGCCGCTGCCGACCAGCGAATAGCCGACGAGCATCGCCCAATACTGCAGGCCGAACCAGAAGCAGGATACCGCCACCAGCCGGAGGAAGAGAATGAAGAGAAGATCCGCCAGCGTGCGTTTCGGTATCGTCGGAGAGTCGGTTTCCATAGCGCAAACTTCGGTTTCGGGGTTCTATCGTTACGAGCGGTTTTCCGCCGCGGCCAATCGTCCGGTTTGGATTTTCCGGGCGCCATGATAATGAGCGCTCCGATAAATGGAATGGGCCAGGGACAGATATCATGCAGGACAGGACGCATCTCGTCGACGAAATCACCGGCCATCGCCGCATGCGGCGCAACCGCAAGGCGGATTGGACGCGCCGCCTGGTGCAGGAGAACCGGCTGACGGTCGACGATCTGATCTGGCCGATCTTTATCGTGCCGGGCTCCGGCATTATCGATCCGATCCCGGCCATGCCCGGCGTCAACCGCATGAGCATCGACACGGCCGTCGAAGCCGCGCGCGAAGCGGCCGATCTCGGCATTCCGGCGCTTGCGACCTTCCCGAATATCGAGATGGAGCTGCGCGACGAGACGGGCTCGAACAGCCTCGAAGCCAACAACCTGATCAACCAGGCGACGGCGGCGATCAAGAAGGCGGTGCCCAATATCGGCGTTATCACCGACGTCGCGCTCGATCCTTTCACCAGCCACGGCCATGACGGCATCCTGAGAGGCGGCGAGATCGTCAATGACGAGACGGTCGATCAGGTGGCGCGCGCCGCCGTGATGCAGGCCGATGCCGGCGCCGACATCATCGCGCCGTCGGAAATGATGGACGGACGCATCGGCGTGATCCGCATGGCGCTCGATGCGGCCGGCCACCAGAACGTCGGCATCATGAGCTATGCGACAAAATTCGCCTCCGCGTTTTACGGACCCTATCGCGAGGCGATCTCGACCGGCGGACTGCTGAAGGGCGACAAGAAGACTTATTATATAGACCCCGCAAACGGCACCGAAGCGATCCGCGACGCCGCCCTCGACGTCGAGGAAGGCGCCGACATGCTGATGGTCAAGCCCGGCCTGCCCTATCTCGACATCTGCTGGCGCATGAAGGAGGCCTTCGGCCTGCCGACTTTTGCCTATCAGGTGTCCGGCGAATACAGCCAGATCAAGGCGGCGGCGATGAACGGCTGGATCGACGGCGAGCGGGCGATGCTGGAAACGCTGCTGTCGTTCAAACGGTCGGGCTGCGACGGCATCCTCACCTATTTCGCGGTCGAGGTGGCGAAAATCCTCAGCAAACGCTGATTGGGATGGGGATGATTGTATTTCGTCTTGCTGACACCATATCAGCGGCATCGCTTTTCCTGAGGAGATTGAGATGAGCTACAACCCCAACCCGCTTTATGCCGCACCGGAGGACTGGCGCGCCTATAGCGGCGTGTTGAGCCGCCGTGTCTTCGCCTTCATCCTCGATTATATCATCGTGGCGCTGCTCTGGATTCCCGCAGCGGTCGTGCTGTTCTTCCTGTCGATCCTCACGCTCGGGCTTGGCTTTTTTCTCTACCCTGCCCTCTTCGTCATCGTCGCCGGCATTTACTTCGGCCTGACGGTCGGCGGATCGAGCCAGGCCTCGCTCGGCATGCGTGCGATGGGGATCGCGATGATGCGCGTCGATGGACGGCCGCTGGATTTCCTGACGGCCGTCGTACATCTGGCGCTGTTCTGGATCCTCAATTCGGTGCTGACGCCGCTCATCCTGCTTGTCGGCCTGTTTACCGAGCGCAGCCGCCTCATCCATGATCTGCTGGTCGGCACAGTGACGGTGCGCACCGCCTGAAACCCGCGGCGGAGACGAAATAAAGTCTCCGCCTTCCCTTTGCCGGGTGTTGCAGGGCTCCATATCTAAAATTAGAAGACTGAAATGAAGGGCGGAAACCGCCCCGCTGTTGACGTTTTCTATTCTTAGGTCATGCTGTCAGAAAACGGCACTGTCTCGACAAGGAAACTTCCGCGACAAATGAATACGCAGACGACGCCATCCCCGCAGTTTTATCTGACGGCACCGGCTGCATGTCCGTATCTGCCGCATGAGATGGAGCGCAAGGTGTTCACCCATCTCGTCGGCCCGCGCGCCGCCGAGATGAACGACATCCTGACGCAGGGCGGCTTCCGCCGCTCGCAGAACATTGCTTATCGACCGGCCTGCGAGTCCTGCCGCGCCTGTGTTTCCGTGCGAATTCTCGCCCAGGAATTCGAGCCGACGAAATCGATGAAGCGGGTGCTCGCCGCCAATTCCGACGTCATCACCACCGAGTTCGCTGCCCAGCCTTCCAGCGAGCAATATTCGCTTTTCCGGCGCTACCTCGATTTCCGCCACCAGCAGGGCGGCATGTCCGACATGACGGTGCTCGACTATGCGATCATGGTGGAAGATACGCATGTGAACACGCGAATCATCGAATACCGCCGGCGCGAGGAAGGCTCGGGGCTGGAGGAGCGGCCGAAGGGCGAACTGCTCGCCGCTGCGCTGACCGATACGATGAGCGACGGGCTTTCGATGGTCTATTCCTATTTCAACCCGGCGCTCGAACGGCGTTCGCTCGGCACTTTCATGATTCTCGACCATGTCAGGCGCACCAAGGCGCTCGGCCTGCCGCATGTCTACCTCGGCTATTGGGTGCAAGGGTCACGAAAGATGGACTATAAAACACGTTTCCAGCCGCAGGAGCATCTGACGCCGCGCGGCTGGGAGCGTTTCGATCCCTCCACGATGCCCGAAAGCACCCACGACTGAATGTCTTTTCCCACCGCTCTTTCCGACCACCGGAAGGGCCTGCTGCTGACGGCGATCGGCGGCCTGGCGCTTTCAATGGATATTCCGCTCGTCCGCCTCGGCGAGGGCGACATCTGGTCGGTCCTGGGGGTGCGAAGTGCGGCCACCGTTGTCGCCACGCTCGTCATCCTCGCGGCAATGCGCCTTGCCTCGGGCAGATGGCCGGTCCTCGTTCCCGGGCGGCCCGGCCTGATGACGGGTCTGCTCTACGGTATTTCGTCGCTGACCTTCGTGCTCGCCGTCTTCAACACGACCACAGCCAATGTCGTTTTCATCGTCGCCTTCAACCCGATGTTCGGGGCGCTTCTCTCCTGGATTTTCCTCAAGGAGAAGCCACAGGCCGCGACGCTGATCGCCATGCTCTTCATGATCTTCGGCGTCGGACTGATCGTGCGCGAAGGGCTTTCCAGCGGCCATTTCTTTGGCGACGCCATGGCGCTACTCAGCGCGCTCATTCTTGCCGCAGCCATCACCATCGGGCGAGCTTCACGCCGGGAAATGGGCTTCGTGCCACTGCTTGCCGCCATCCTGCCGACCGCGCTCGGGCTCGCGCAAGCTCTGCCCTCGGGGCTTTCCATCGACCATCCCGGCTGGATCCTTTTCAACGGCGCCATCATGATGCCGGTCGCCTTCTGGTGCCTCGCGACCGGGCCACGTTATCTTTCCGCGCCCGAGGTCGGCATGTTCTATCTGCTCGAAACCGTTCTCGCCCCGATCTGGGTCTGGCTGATCTTTGCGGAAACGCCGGCGACAATGACACTGGTTGGCGGTGGTATCCTGGTGACGGCGATCGCCGGGCATTCGGTCTGGATGGTGCGAGGGAAGAACGTCAGGCAGGCCCCGGAATAGGTGTTGCCGGGTTTCCGCGCCCATGTTATAACGCCGTTACCACGCAGAGGATAGAGCGATGAACGTCACGATCCGCAAAATCGGAAACTCCGAGGGTGTCATCATCCCCAAGGAGGTGTTGCAGCGATTGGGCCTTAGCAGTGGTGACAGCCTTGAACTGCAGGAGATCGAGGGCAATATCCACCTCGTGCCGGAATCAGCAGATCTGGCTGAACAAATGCGGGCGGCCCGCATCGGCATGGAAAAATATCGGGTAGCGCTCCGCGAACTCGCGAAATGATACGGCTGAAATGGCTCAGTCGCCAAGCGGTCGAAAATATGCATGCTGAGCAGATTGCCGAACATGGCGGTTTGTCGGGCCTACGGGATGCAAATGCATTGGAGACAAGCTTGGCACGCCCACTCAATAAAGCTGCCTATGGCGAAACCGACATCTTCGTACTCGCCGCAGCCTATCTTTACGGCATTGTGAGAAACCATCCCTTCGTGGATGGAAACAAACGCACCGGCTATCTCGCCGCGTTTACTTTTCTCTATGTCAACGGTTACATCATCGATGCCGATAACGCGCAGGTTATCGCATTTGTGCTAGACGTCGCCGCCGGCGAGATCGATGAGGAAGGCGCGACCCGCTTCCTTCGGGATTTCAGCGTACCGCTCACCCCGTAGCCTTCAGCTGCTGCTCCTCCAGCTCCCTGCCAAGACCTTCGACGACATGCGCCCAGCCTCGGCGGGTCTTTTCCTCGTGTTCGGCCCATTCGGCGCACATTTCGTGGGTCAGCGTCAGGCGGCTGCCGCCGCCGAGAGGTTCGATGTCGATCTCGACGCGGTCGCAATTATGGTCGTGCTCCTCGACCGAGAAACTGAAGGCCATGTGCCGAGGGCGTTTCAGCTCCAGAAAAACACCCTGATGGAAGGCATCGCCGGTCGGGCGACGATCGACGATGAAGAAACGGCCGCCGACGCGCGGATCGATCTCGGCACGGATGACATGGCCGTCATCAGTCGCAAACAGAAAACGGCGGGCAATTTCGGGATTGAGCCAAGCGTCGTAAACGGCAGCGGGCGGCGCCTTGTAGGTGTGGCTGACATGCAATTTGATGGTCGCGGCGGGCATCGATTTTCCTCCTTTAAGGGCACGCGCGCCTTTCCCGAAGCGCACGGGTCACAGCCGCACCGTCCGCCCACGGAACCGGCCTTCTCTTATTTTTGATAACAGGAGTGAGATAGAGAAGTTCCCGCGCCCGCCAAGAGCGGAGCGCGGAATTTACTTATGCAGCAAATCTAGGTGTTACGGCGCGCTTGTCTCTGTAAGAGACGAGCGGCTGCGAACTCAGCCGGCGAACTTGCCGCTGCGCGGAAAGCCCTTCGGCACGGTGCGTCCGGCGGTGGCGCGATCGGCCAGCCATTCGGCAAGCTCGTCCTTGTTCTTCGTGAAGGTGCGGCCGGCGCTGTCCTCCCAGACGAGGCCATCTGCGATCGCGAAGCAGCGAACGTCGGAGATGCCGCCATCCTTGTAACGCTGCAGGCGCACACCCTTGCCGCGCGACATTTCCGGCACCTGCACCAGCGGGAAGACCAAGAGCTTGCGGTTTTCGCCGACGACAGCGACATGGTCGCCGGTGACGGGCACGAGCAGCTGTGTTTCCTCGGGCAGCGCGACGTTCATGATCTGCTTGCCCTTGCGGGTGTTCGCGACGAGTTCGGCTTCCGGCACGACGAAGCCGTTGCCGGCGGTCGAAACGATTAGCTGCTTGCGCGAGGGATCGTGCACGAAAGCGGTCAGCACCGCCTGGTCGTTATCCATGTCGACCATGATGCGCAGCGGCTCACCGTGGCCGCGGCCGCCCGGCAGCTTGTCGCCGCCAAGGGTGAAGGCCTTGCCGCCGGTCGTGACGATCAGGATCTTGTCGGTCGTCTGCGCGGGGAAGGCCACCTTCAAGCCGTCGCCTTCCTTGAAGGTCAGCGTCGCCGTATCGGCGATGTGGCCCTTCAGCGCGCGGATCCAGCCCTTTTCGGAAATGACGACGGTGATCGGCTCCTTCTCGATCATCGCCTGTTGGATCGCCTCCTCGTCGGCTTCGGGCGCATCGGCAAACTGGGTGCGGCGGCGGCCGACCTCGGTCGCCTTGGCGAACTTCTTCTTCACCTCGCCGATTTCCCAGGCGACCGTCTGCCACTGCTTGTCGTCGGAGGCAAGCAGCGCTTCGATCTCGCCCTTTTCCTTGGTGAGTTCGTCGAACTCCTTGCGGATCTCGAACTCTTCGAGCTTGCGCAGAGAGCGCAGCCGCATGTTGAGGATCGCCTCGACCTGATTGTCGGTGAGATCCCAGCGCGCCACCATGACCGGCTTCGGCTCATCCTCCTCGCGGATGATCCTGATCACCTCGTCGATATTGAGATAGGCGATCAGCAAACCGCCAAGGATTTCGAGACGTTTTTCGATCGCCGCCAGGCGGAAGCGCGAACGGCGCTGCAGCACTTCGCGGCGGTGATCCAGCCATTCCTTCAGCACCTCGTTCAGCGCCATGACCCTGGGAATACGGCCCATGGACAAGACGTTCATGTTCAGCGGGAAGCGGCTTTCCAGCTCCGTCAGCTTGAACATCGATTCCATCAGGATCGTCGGATCGACGCTGCGGCTCTTCGGCACCAGGACGACGCGGATGTCCTCGGCCGATTCATCGCGGATGTCTTCCAAGAGCGGCAGCTTGCGGGCGATCAGCAGCTCTGCGATCTTTTCGATCAGCCGCGACTTCTGCACCTGGAAGGGAATTTCGGTGATGACGATCTGGTAACCGCCGCGGCCGAGATCCTCGGTCTGCCATTTCGCCCTGACGCGGAAACCACCGCGGCCGGTGCGGTAGCTCTCGATGATGCTCTCGCGGCTGTCGATGATGATGCCGCCGGTCGGGAAATCCGGGCCGGGAATGAACTCGATGAGCTTCTCGACGGTCGCATCGGGATGCTTGATCAGGTGCAGGGCGGCGTCGCAAAGCTCGTGGGCATTGTGTGAGGGGATCGAGGTCGCCATGCCGACGGCGATGCCGGAAGAGCCGTTGGCGAGCAGGTTCGGGAAGGCGCCGGGAAGGACGACCGGCTCGGAATTCGATTCGTCGTAGGTGTCACGGAAATCAACGGCATCCTGATCGATGCCTTCGAGCAGCAGTTCCGAGACCGCCGTCATCTTCGATTCGGTGTAACGCATGGCGGCGGGGCTGTCGCCGTCGATATTGCCGAAATTGCCCTGGCCGTTGACCAGCGTGTAGCGCTGCGAGAAATCCTGGGCGAGACGGGCAAGCGCATCGTAGATCGACTGGTCGCCGTGCGGATGGTAGTTACCCATCACTTCGCCGACGATCTTGGCGCATTTCCTGAAGGCCGAAGTCGGCCGCAGCCCCATTTCGTTCATCGCATAGACAATGCGGCGATGAACGGGCTTCAGTCCGTCGCGCACGTCAGGCAGGGCGCGATGCATGATGGTCGACAGCGCATAGGCGAGATAGCGCTGCTCGAGCGCCGCCTTGAGGTCGACCGGTTGAATGTTGTCGTCGTCTCCGCCGGAAGGCGGCAAAATCTCTTGTCCCATAGGCCTTGACTAGCTCAGAAGAGCCCGGGGGGCAAGGAATCCAGCCTATTGCAGCTGTGGATGAAGTCTTCCGGCCAACGTTGAAGGATGAGACAAGCTGTTCGCCGCAATTTCGATTTCGTTTGCCCTTCCCTTCAACAAAAAATTAGTGGGCTGCAATATAAAGCCGGCCTAATCCGTAGTAGCGTAACTGCAGATTTCCAAACCGCCACACGCCACCAGAGGAATCACCCCATGAACTTTTACCGGACAACGCGGCTGATGCTGTCGAGCGCAGCCTTTTTCTCGCTCGCCGGCTCGGCTTTCGCTCTCGACGGCGCCGACTTGCTGAAGAAGCTCAATGCCGCCTATGCCGAACAGGGCGGAACGATTTCGGCTGACGGCGTGGATATCGACGGCACGACCGTGATTTTGAAGAATGTCAGCGTCAAGCCGACCGGCGGCGAAAGTCTCGCCATCGGCGAAGTCACCCTTTCCGGCGTGGAAGAAGACGAAGACGGCGGTTATTACATCGAAGAAGCCGCCTTCCCTGACATCAACACGACGAAGGAAGGCGTCACGGTGACGGCGCAGGAGCTGACGCTCGGCGGCATCTCGGTTCCGGCAACGCCGGGCGGTGACTCGCTCGATACCATGATGCTCTACGAGAACGCTCATACCGGTCCGCTGAAGGTGGTCAAGGATGGTGCGGAAGTCTTCTCCGTGCTCGAAAGCGATATGAATCTGACGCTGCGCGAAGACGAATCCGGCTTCGATTTCGATGGCGCCTTCAAAAGCATGAAGGCCGATCTCAGTAAGGCCGAGGACCCGCAGAGCAAGGATGCGATCGAGAAGCTCGCCCTTCAGCACGTTCAGGGTGACATTACCATGAAGGGCGCCTGGGAACTCGCGCCGGGCACGATCGACATTTCGGAATTCGCCCTGGACTTCAACAATATCGGCAAGCTCAATCTCGGCTTCAAGATCTCTGGCTATACGATGGCCTTCGTGAAGTCGCTGCAGGATGCGATGAAGGAATCCGAGACCAATCCGAACAAGGAACAGGCGCAGCAAGCGCTCGGTCTCGCCATGCTCGGCTTGATGCAGCAGCTCTCCTTCGAGGGCGCACAGGTACGCTTCGAAGATGCCTCGATCACCAAGCGCGCGCTCGATTATGCCGGCGCACAGCAGAACATTTCGGGCCAGCAGATGGCGGACTCGCTGAAGGCGATGACCCCGATCATGCTGGCGCAGTTCAATGTGCCGGAGCTGCAGAACGCCGTGTCGGCTGCCGTCAACACCTTCCTCGACGACCCGAAGAGCCTGACGGTGAAGGCCGCTCCTGAAAAGCCGGTACCGTTCCCCACGATCGTCGGCGCTGCCATGGGCGCTCCGAACACGCTGCCGCAGGTGCTCGGCGTCAAGGTTTCGGCGAACGACTGATCGACTGGTTTCACTATTGAAGGGCCTGGCAGCGTGTGACTGACCCCAGCAGCTGGTGTCAGTCACGACCGTCAGGCCCTTTTCGTTTTCAGGCACGGTGGCGGGCGATCTCGGCGATGGCGAGGGCTGCTATGTCGAGCAATTCCTCATAGGACGCGCCGTCCCTCGCCTGCACCGACATTCCCTGGACGATAGCGGCGAGGAATCGCGCCAGGGCGCGGGCATTGGTTCCGGCCTTGATATCGCCGTCGCGCATGCCGCGCTCGATTCTCACCGTAAAGGCACTCAGCGACTGGCGGCGCAGCGCCGCAACATGATCGGCAATGGCGTCGTTCTCGCTGGCGCAGTTCAGCACCGCCGTCGAGATCATGCAGCCCTTCGGATGTTCCGGCGCGGAAAAGATCGCGGCCGATCCCCGCAAGATACGCTCGAAGGCGGAGACAGTGTCGATCGGCTCGGCAAGCGCTGAAAAAGTGCTCGCGCCGAGCCCTCGGTATTGCTGCAGCGCCTCGCGATAAAGATCGGCCTTCGAATTGAAGGCGGCATAAAGGCTTTGCGGCGTGATGCCCATGGCAGCCGTGAGATCGGCGATCGACGCGCCCTCATATCCGTGCGCCCAGAAGGTTTCGCGGGCGGCGGACAGAACCGTCTCGCGGTCGAAAGCCGGCGGGCGGCCGCGGCGGCGGGCGGGAGTGTTTTTCACGTCGGCACTATTTTTCACAATGATCACTCTAGAATTTCGAGACGGCTTGCTATATTCAGGAACGGTCATTGTGATTATAGAAGGTTTAATCTGATGAGTCTTCCCCTCGAAAAGGCAGATACCAACCGGCATTCATCCCTTGGCGCGGCTGTTGACGCGGCAATCACAAATGCGCTCGACGAAAAGCGGCTGGTCGGAGCGGTAGTGGTCGTCGCCCGCGACGGAGAGATCGTCCACCGCCGCGCCGCCGGTCTTGCCGATCGCGAGAAGGGTCTGGCGATGCGCGAGGACACCATCTTCAGGCTTGCCTCCATCACCAAGCCGATCGTCACCATCGCCGCGATGCGGCTCGTCGAGGAAGGCAGGATCGGGCTCGACGACACAGTGACGCGATGGCTGCCGGATTTCCGGCCGAGGCTGCCTGACGGCAGCGACGCAACCATCCGCATCCGCCATTTGCTGACCCATACATCAGGGCTCGGCTACAGTTTCTCCGAAGAGGACGGCGGACCCTATATCAGTGCCGGCATTTCAGACGGCCTCGACCAACCGGGACTGCCGCTCGCCGAAAATCTCAGGCGGATCGCCAGCGTGCCGCTGCGTTTCGCGCCGGGCAGCGACTGGCAATATTCCCTTGCCATCGACGTTCTGGGCGGCATCATCGAAGCGGAAACCGGCCGGCCATTGAACGAAAGCGTTGCCGAACTGGTGACGGGGCCACTTGGGATCGCGGATACCGCCTTTTCGGTTCTTGACCGAAGCAGGCTTGCGGCCGCCTATATGAACGCTTCGCCGGAACCGGCGCTCATGGGCGAGGATGCCGTAGTCATGTCGCTGATAGGTCCCATCCGGTTTGCGCCGAACCGTATCTTCGATCCCGCCTCCTATCATTCCGGCGGCGCCGGCATGGCGGGAACGGCGAGTGACGTGCTGACCATCCTCGAAACCATCCGCAAGGGCGGCGCACCGCTGCTCTCGAGCGAAACCGTCCGGATGATGATGACGGACCAGGCCGGCGGCCACCGCCAGCAATACGAACCCGGCTCCGGCTTTGGCTTCGGCTGGTCCGTCATCACAGACCCGGCCGAAGCAGGCGTCCCCTTCCCCGCCGGCACGCTGAAATGGGGCGGTGTCTACGGCCATAGCTGGTTCATCGACCCGGTCAACGGACTGACGGTCGTTGCGCTGACGAACACGACGCTCGAAGGCATGTGGGGCAAGTTCACAGTCGATCTTCGCGAGGCGATCTACGCGGCATTGTGAGCGACCGAAATAGCCAAAGCCCAGCGACAACCATCGCCGGGCTTTTGCATTCAGGCTGAGAGAACCATCAGTCCTTTTTCACCGGCGGGATCGGCCGGATCGCAAGTTCGCGCAGCTGCGTCGGCGTTGCCGGGCTCGGCGCGCCCATCAGCAGGTCCTGCGCCTGCTGGTTCATCGGGAAGAGCGAGATTTCGCGCAGGTTCTTGGCGCCGACGAGCAGCATGATGATGCGGTCGATACCGAAGGCAGCGCCGCCATGCGGGGGCGCGCCGTACTGGAAGGCGCGGTAGAGGCCGCCGAAACGGTCCTCGACGTCCTGCTGGCTGAGCCCCACCTTCTCGAAGGCGGCAACCATCGTTTCCGGCGACTGGTTACGGATCGAACCGGAAGCGATTTCGAAGCCGTTGCAGACGGCGTCATACTGGAAAGCCTTGATCGTCAAGGGATCCTGGTTCTGCAGCGCTTCGAGGCCGCCCTGCGGCATCGAGAACGGGTTGTGGGCGAAGTCGACCTTCTTCTCCTCTTCGCTCCATTCGAAGAAGGGGAAGTCGACGATCCAGCACAGCTCGAAGCGGTCGCGGTCGACGAGGTTGAGTTCTTCGCCGGCCTTGGTGCGAGCCTCGCCCGCAAACTTGTAGAATTTTTCCGGTTCGCCGGCCACGAAGAAGCAGGCGTCGCCGTCATCGAGGCCGAGCTGGGTACGGATCGCGTCCGTGCGCTCCTCGCCGATGTTCTTGGCAAGCGGTCCGGCGCCTTCGAGCTTGTCGCCTTCCTTGCGCCAGAAGATATAGCCGAGGCCCGGCTGGCCCTGGCTCTGCGCCCAGGCGTTCATACGGTCGCAGAAGGCGCGCGAGCCGCCTGTCTTTGCCGGGATCGCCCAGACCTGGACCTTCGGGTTGGAGGCGATCATGCCGGCGAAGACCTTGAAGCCGGAGCCGGCGAAATGCTCGGTGACGGCTTCCATGACGATCGGGTTGCGCAGATCCGGCTTGTCGGAGCCGTATTTGCGGATTGCCTCGTCATAGGGGATGCGCGGCCATTCCTTGGTAACCGGCTTGCCCTCGGCAAACTCCTCGAACACCTTGGTGATCAGCGGGCCCATCGTGTTCCAGACATCTTCCTGGGTCACGAAGCTCATTTCGAGGTCGAGCTGATAGAATTCGCCCGGCAGGCGGTCGGCGCGCGGATCTTCGTCACGGAAGCACGGCGCGATCTGGAAATAGCGGTCGAAGCCCGCGACCATCAAGAGCTGCTTGTACTGCTGCGGCGCCTGCGGCAGGGCGTAGAAGGTGCCGGGATGGATGCGGCTCGGCACGAGGAAGTCGCGCGCGCCTTCCGGCGAGGAGGCCGTCAGGATCGGCGTCGTATATTCGGTGAAGCCCGCGCCGCCCATTTCGCGGCGCATGGCCGAAATCACCTGGGTGCGCTTGACGATGTTCTTGTGCAGGGTCTCGCGGCGAAGATCGAGAAAGCGATACTTGAGGCGGACGTCCTCCGGATATTCCGGCTCGCCGAACACCGGCAGCGGCAGTTCCTTGGCGGCGGAGAGGACTTCGATCTCCTGGGCGTAGAGCTCGATCTCGCCGGTCGCCATGGTCTTGTTGACGGTATCTTCGGTGCGGGCCTTGACGAGGCCGTCGATGCGGATGACCCATTCGCCGCGCACGGTTTCGGCCATCTTGAAGGCCGGGCTGTCGGGATCGGCGACGACCTGGGTGATGCCGTAATGGTCGCGAAGGTCGATGAAGAGAACGCCGCCATGGTCGCGAACGCGGTGGACCCAGCCGGCGATGCGGACGGTCGAGCCGACATCCGACTTGCGGAGGGCGGCGCATGTGTGGCTGCGGTAGCGATGCATGATCTCAAATCCTGGCATGTGGTGAGACGGCTGCAAGGGCTCAAAGACCCTCAAGCGCCGACAAGAAAATCGGGCGGAAAAGCGCATGGACGGTCCGATTTGTCAAGGCTTGGCGCGCGCAGCCGGGTGTTTGGCACGGGTTTATGGCGAGGCTGCGGCGTCAACGCTGCGGCAGTTTGGCCCGCGCCTTCCATATTGATGAAAATGCTGGTCAACTTTAAAAGGACGCATTCTCATCTTGGAGCGCCCCATGCCTCTGCTGACCCGCCGCAACCTGCTGAAGGCATCCGCCGTTGCGGGCGCCTATGGCGCCGGTATCGGCATTGCCGGTAAATTCGGGCTTGCCGAGGCAGCGCCGGAGCCGCAGGTGCTGACGGCATTGAAGACCGAGGCGATGCTGACCGAGACGGGACCGACCCGGGATATCATGAGCTGGGGCCAGGACGGCATGCCGCCGACCCTCAGGATGACCAGGGGACGCCCCTATGCGGCGCGGCTGATCAACAAGCTCGACGAACCGACGACAGTCCACTGGCACGGGCTTCGCATCGACAACGGCATGGACGGCGTGCCTTTCATGACCCAGCCCTACGTCTATACCGGCGACAGCTTCGACTATGCCTTCACGCCGCCCGATGCCGGCACCTTCTGGTATCATCCGCATTGCAATACGCTGACGCAGATGGGGCACGGCATGACCGGCGTCATCGTCGTCGAGGATCCGGCCGATCCAGCCTTCGACGCGGAGGTGGTGCTGAACCTGCGCGACTGGCGGATCGGCGGCGACGGCCAGTTCATTGCGCCCTTCCGGCCGCGTGACGCCGCCAAGACCGGCACCTACGGCACGGTGCGCACCGCCAACTGGCACCGGGAGCCGCAATATGACGCGCCGGCCGGCGGGCTGGTGCGGCTGCGCATCGCCGTCACCGACGTGACGCGCATCTTCTCGCTGAAGATGGAAGGCGCCGATGCGACTGTTATCGCGATCGACGGCAATCCGGTGCCGAAGCGCTTCCCGCTCGACCTGCTGCAGATCGGACCGGGCCAGCGGCTCGACCTTGCCGTGCGCATGCCTGACGGCGAAGGCGCCGTCGCGACGCTCGAGGATATCCGCGGCACGACGCCGAAGACGATCGCCAGCCTGCGCGCCATCGGACAGTCGCTGAAACGCAATATCGGCGATCTCGCTCTGCTCGCCGAAAATCCCGTGCCGAAGGCCGATCTTTCCGCCGCCGAGCAGATCCCGCTGGTTCTGAGCGCCACCGCGGAGAATGCCGCCGTCGAGAGCATCTGCGGCACGCTCGGCTACAGCTTCTGGGCAATCAACAAGGTGCCGTGGCCGGGCGACACGCCGGATCCGACCGCACCGCTTGCGGAATTGAAGCTCGGCAAGAGCTATATCTTCAATCTGGAGAACACCACGCCGCATGCGCATCCGATCCATCTGCACGGAATGAGCTTCACGGTGATCTCCTCCTCGACGCGGGCGGTGATGCCGCTGGTCTCGGATACCTATCTCATTCAGCCGGACGAAAAGGTGCAGCTCGCCTTCGTCGCCGACAATCCCGGCGACTGGCTGCTGCATTGCCATATCATCGAGCACCAGAAGACGGGCATGACGAGCTATCTCAGAGTGAGCTGAGGTTCGGTTTGCCACAGTTTGGACGTGATTCTTCGCCAACGGTGCGGGAAGCTTATGCTGTTGTATTGACATATCGAACCGAAAGGAGAAGGAAGGTTCAACCGACCTTTTCCTTGCGAATGAAATGATATGATCGAAACCACCGCCGATTTGGCGGCCGCCTGCAAAGAGCTGGCCAAGTCCGACTTCATTACCATCGACACCGAATTCCTGCGCGAAACGACCTTCTGGCCGGAGCTCTGCCTGATCCAGATGGCAAGCCCAACAATGGAAGTTCTCGTCGATCCGCTGGCCAAGGGCATCGATCTCGCTCCCTTTTTCGAGCTGATGGCCGACACGAAGGTGCTGAAGGTCTTTCATGCCGCGCGGCAGGACATCGAAATCATCTTCAATCGCGGCAACCTCATTCCGCACCCGATCTTCGACACGCAGGTCGCGGCCATGGTCTGCGGCTTCGGCGACAGCGTCTCCTATGACCAGCTGGTGAGCCGCATCAAAAACGTCCACATCGACAAGTCGTCGCGCTTCACCGACTGGAGCCGCCGGCCGCTCTCCGACAAGCAACTGGAATATGCGCTGGCCGACGTCACCCACCTGCGCGACGTCTACCTGTCACTGAACGCGCAGCTCGACCGCGAAGGCCGCACGTCGTGGCTTCGCGAAGAGATGGACATTCTCGAAGCGCGCGAAACCTACGACATGCATCCCGACGATGCCTGGCAGCGGCTGAAGATGCGGTTGCGCAAGCCGCAGGAGCTGGCGGTGCTGAAATATGTCGCTGCCTGGCGCGAGCGCGAGGCGCGGGCCCGCAACGTGCCGCGTTCGCGCGTGCTGAAGGATGATGCGATCTATGAGATCGCCCAGCAGCAGCCGAAGGACGCCGAGGCGCTCGGCCGCCTGCGCACGATTCCGAAAGGCTGGGAACGCTCGGCCGCCGGCGGCGCGGTCGTCGAAGCCGTCAATGCGGCGCTCGCTCTTCCGAAGACCGAGATGCCGCATGTGCCGCGCCAGACGCAGGCGCCCGAAGGTGCGGCCGCCGCCGTCGAACTGTTGAAGGTGCTTCTGAAGCTGATCTCCGAAAAGCACGGCGTCGCGCCGAAGGTGATCGCCAACAGCGAGGATCTCGACAAGATCGCCGCCGACGGTGAAAAGGCCGACGTCGCCGCCCTGCATGGCTGGCGGCGCGATCTCTTCGGCGAACCGGCATTGCAGCTGATCCAGGGCCAGATCGGGTTGCGGTTCGCCGGCCGTAAGGTCGAGACCGTCAGCCTCTGAAACCAAATCGAATTCGCTTGACGCTTTTTTCCCAGCTGAAACAATGACTGGGAAAACTTCGGACGAAGAGTCGGCATGCGGGAAATATCTCCGACGCAAAACTGGATCTTGATCGCGCTGGTGCTGGCCGCCAGCGGCGTCGTCTACGATCTGATGTTCTACTCCAATCAGACGCCCGTCATCGGAGCGATCTTCGCGCTCTTCATCGGCATGCCGATCCTGGCTTTCGAGCGCAAGGTGCTGTTTCGCACGATCTACAGGCGCATCCAGAGGCTGCCGACTTTCGTTTTCATCATCACCGAGCTGGTGATCTACGAAATCCTGATGAGCATCGGCTTTGCCTGCGCCGGCCTGCTGCTCTGGGCGCTCGGCATGCTGAAGCCGACGTCGCTCCTCGACCTCATCATCATGCCCTTCAATGTCTTCCTCTATGCGCTTGCCGTCTGCTCGGCGCTGATCTTCATCCTGCGCGTGCGGGAGTTGCTCGGCCGCGAAGTATTCATCAGCATGCTCATCAGCCGCTATCGCAATCCGCGCAAGGAAGAACGCGTCTTCCTGTTCATCGACCTCGTCGATTCGACGGCTTTTGCGGAAAAGCACGGCGACCTCCGGGCG
Organism: Rhizobium sp. R634; assembly: GCF_002211305.1. Lineage (GTDB taxonomy): Bacteria > Pseudomonadota > Alphaproteobacteria > Rhizobiales > Rhizobiaceae > Rhizobium. Next base: position 229,330 of record NZ_LOKW01000012.1, read on the forward strand.
CAGCAGCTGCTGAGCTCATTGTTTGCGACCTTCGCCGAGCCCGTCCGGCGCCACAAAGGCATGATCAACGACTATGTCGGCGATGCCGCGATCATCACCTGGCCGCTTGCCCGCGGCATCAAGGATGCGCGCTGCGTTCGCTGCATCTTCGACATCCTTGCGGACATCGAGGCCAATGCCGCCGGCTGGCGGAAGAGCTACGGACAGGTGCCGAAGCTGCGCGCCGCCCTTCACGGCGGCGAGATCATCACCGCGGAAGTCGGCGTCGATCATCACAAGATCAGCTATTTCGGCGACACCGTGAACACGACCGCCCGGCTGGAAACGCTCTGCCGCAGCCTGAACCGGCATGTCCTGATCTCGTCCGAGCTTGCCCGGCGTATTCACTTTCCCGACGATATCTCCTGCGAAGACCTCGGGATCCATGCGGTGAAGGGACGTGGCCAGGCACTCGGTGTCATGGCGCTTTCCTCACGCGCGGTGACTGTGCTGAAAACACCCGCAGTCATTCTGCACGGCTGAGCAACGGGCTTGGCCTCACGTCACCAAAGCTTCACCCAACCGTCAATTCGCTGACACGGAAGCCCTGTTAAGCGGAGGCATTGGCATCCGTTCCCAGGGGATATTATGAAGAACGTCCTTTTTGCTTCCGTATCGCTTTTCATTCTGATTGCCGGCTCCGCTTTGGCCGACCAGCAGGAATTTCCGGCCAAGCTCGCCGGCCAGGCAATCCTGCCTGCCAACACGATGGTTCCGGCTCCGGCCGACGCTCCTGAGTTCCTCAAGCATTCCGGCAAGTTCACGACGGCGGACCGCAAGCGCACCGAGGCGCTCGGCACCGTCCCCGGCAAGGACGGCGCCCGCGTCACCGACCTGAAGCTTCCTTTCGACGGTCAGCCGATCCAGGGCTTCTCGGGCGTCAAGACGACGACGGACGGCACTTTCTGGACGCTCTCGGACAACGGTTTCGGCTCGAAAGCCAATTCTTCGGACTCCATGCTGTTCCTGCACCAAATGAAGTTCGACTGGACCGCCAACAAGGCCGAGGTTGTCAGGAACCTCTTCCTTTCCGATCCCAACAAGATCGCCCCCTTCCCGATCGTGCTCGAAGGCACGGATACCCGCTACCTCACAGGCGCCGACTTCGACATCGAATCGATCCAGCCGGTTGCCGACGGCTTCTGGCTCGGCGACGAATTCGGTCCCTACCTCCTGAAGGTCGACAGGGAAGGCCGCCTGACCGACGTGATCCCGACCACGCTCGACGGCAAGCCGGTGCTTTCGCCCGACAATCCGCTGATCCAGCTCCCGGGCAATCCGGTCGCAAAGATGCCGGTCTTCAACCTGAAGCGCTCCGGCGGCTTCGAAGGCCTCGCCATGTCGAAGGACGGCTCCAAGCTCTACGGCCTGCTCGAAGGCGCCATCTACAAGGATGACGGCGAGATGGAATCGGTCGACGGCCACACCGCCATCCGCGTCATCGAGTTCGACGTCGCCGCCAAGAAGTGGACCGGCCGCAGCTGGCTCTATCCGTTCGAGGACAAGGGCCTGTCGATCGGCGACTTCAACATGCTCGACGACACCACCGCCCTCGTCATCGAGCGCGACAGCGGCGCCGGCACTGCCGACAAGGCCTGCGCCGACCCGAAGCAGCCGAAACCGGACTGCTTCGAAGCTCCGGCCATGCTGAAGCGCGTCTACAAGATCGAGTTCAACGACGCCAATGCCGGCAAGGCCGTCCGCAAGATCGGCTATATCGATCTCCTGAACATCCAGGATCCCGACAACAAGAAGAAGGCTGGAAGCAAGGACGGCGTCTACGACATGCCGTTCGTGACCATCGAAAACGTCGATCGCGTCGACGCCACCCACATCATCATCGGCAACGACAACAACCTGCCCTTCTCGGCCGGCCGCGCCGTCGACAAGGCCGATAACAACGAATTCAGCCTGCTTGAGGTCGGCGAGTTTTTGAACGCGAAGTAATTCGCGATTCTTGGTACGAAATATGGAGGGCGACGCGAAGGTGCCGCCCTTTTTTTAGGGCATGCCGTGCGGCACCCCTCTGGCACGGCACAACGACCGTTGCACTTGCCCTACTCGAACCGGAACGCCAGCCGCTTGTTCGTCAGCCGCGACAGCTGCTGCAGGCGGCCGTCCAGGCGTTCGCCGGCGAAGTCCCGGTATTCGGGAGGCACGACGAATTCGAGATCGAGGTCCGGGTTCGACGACTTGCGGAAGGTCAGGTTCTTGACGATCCCCGGCATCGAAGCGGAGAAGAGATAGACGACGCGCAGCATGCCGCCAAGGAGCTTGGCGCGGTCGATGAACTGGGGTGTTGCGATCTGCGCCAGCGGACCGGTGGCGCCGTCGTCGTGCAGACCTTCGAAACGGTAATAATTGCTGAGCGCGATGAAGGCGCGGCCGGGATGGCTGATACCGACGAAGGAGGAGTGGGCGATGACGTTCAGCGCCTGCAGACCGCGATAATCGGGATGGGCGCGCCAGCTGATATCGGCAAGCAGACAGGCAGCCTGGCGATAGCGGCTTTCCTCTTCGCTTTCCTGGACGTCGAAGAAGGGCATCATGCGCCCGGTCCATTCCGCCAGCTCGCGGGCATGCTCCGGTGAGCGGGCACGCAGAATGGCGAGCTCACGGGCAGCAGCCAGCAGCGGATCGGCCCTGCGTTCGGATTCGGACAGCAAGGAATAGAGATAGCCCTCGCGCACGCCCTGCGCCGAGAAGGAAATCACCGAAGGCTTCATTGCAGTCAGCACTTCCTGCATGGCGATGGCGCCGAAGGGTAGCAGCGAGCGGCGATGCTTGGATACAGCCTGAAAGGCGGGCTCCTTGGAATCCTTGGCGGCCACGACCTGATCGAGGAACTGTATCATCGCGCCGAGGGAGACTTCGTAGCCCTGCATCATATGCAGTGGATAGCGGGTGATCTCCATGTGCAGCTTGGCAATGTTTCGCCACGTGCCGCCGACAGCATAAAATGTGCGCCCCTCCCCCCTGGAGAGAAGCTTGGCCATCTTGACCTGCTTGCGGGCAAAGGTGCGCGCTTTGGAGAGCGAGCCGCCGGCATATTCGGACAGCCGCAGGCCGCCGAGCGGCAGCGTCACGCCGTTGCTGACGTCCTTGCCCCTGATATCGATCAGTTCAAGGGAACCGCCGCCGAGGTCACCGGCAATGCCATCCGGATTGAAGAAGCCGCTGATGATCCCGAGCGAGGCGAAGCGAGCTTCCTCCTCTCCCGACAGCACGCGAACATGGCGCTGCAGGATCGTCTCGGCCTGATGGATGAAATCCGGTCCGTTGCTCGCCTCGCGCGCGGCGGCGGTCGCAAGCACATACATGGTGGCGGCGCGAGCCTGATCGGACAAAGCCTTGAACCGATGAAGAGCCTGAAGCGCCCGCGCAACGCTTTCCTCATCCATCTTCCCGGTGAGGGCGATGCCCTTGCCGAGGCCGCAGAGGACCTTTTCGTTGAAGAGGATGGTCGGCGAGCGGGACAGGCCTTCGTAGACAACGAGACGAATCGAATTCGATCCAATGTCGACCACGGAGACCGGGGCAATCCCCGGAAGGCGCCCCTGGGCTTCAGATTCAACCATTTAGGTCCAGTTTTACTTGTTGTTGCGGCCTTCGAGCAGGCCGGCGATCAGCTTCGGCGCACTGGACTTCAAGGCTTCACCACGGCCTGAGAGGCTCGGATTCGTCATGAAATACTGCTGCGCATTAAACGGTTCCTCGCCTCTGCGCACTTCCATGCGCCGCGACGTACCGTCGGGCAATATCTCGTAGCTTTGCTGATTGTCAATCACGTTGCCGAGCATAATCTGTGACAAGACCTGCTCGTGAACGGTCGGGTTTGTCAGCGGAACCATGGTTTCCACGCGGCGGTCGAGATTTCGCGGCATCATGTCGGCCGAGCCGATGTAAACCAGCGCCTTGTCGGACGGCAGGCCATGGCCATTGCCGAAGCAGAAGATGCGGCTATGCTCGAGGAAGCGGCCGACGATCGACTTGACGCGGATCTTTTCGGAAAGGCCCGGCACCTGCGGACGCAGGCAGCAGATGCCGCGCACGACGAGATCGATCTCGACGCCAGCATGGCTGGCGCGATAGAGCGCGTCGATGATGTCGGGATCGACGAGCGCGTTCATCTTCATCCAGATCGCGGCCGGCGCGCCGTTCCTGGCGTGCTGAATCTCTTCCTCGATGTGGCGCAGGATGCGCGGACGCATCGTATAGGGCGAGATGGCCAGCTGCATGCCTTCTTCAGGCTCGCCGTAGCCGGTGATGAAATTGAAGATGTTCGCCATGTCGTGGGCGATGACGGGATTGCAGGTGAAATAGGAGAGATCGGTATAGATCTTGGCGGTGATCGGGTGGTAGTTGCCGGTTCCCAGGTGGCAATATGTCCTGAGCTTGCCTTCCTCGCGGCGGACGACCATCGACATCTTGGCGTGGGTCTTGAGCTCGATGAAGCCGAAGACGACCTGCACACCGGCGCGCTCGAGATCGCGCGCCCAGCGGATATTCGCCTCTTCGTCGAAGCGGGCCTTGAGCTCGACCAGCGCCGTCACCGACTTGCCGGCTTCGGCCGCGTCGATCAGCGCGCGGACGATCGGGCTGTCGTTGGAGGTGCGGTAGAGCGTCTGCTTTATCGCCAGGACATCAGGATCGCGCGCAGCCTGGAGAAGAAACTGGACCACCACGTCGAAGGATTCGTAGGGGTGGTGGACAACCATGTCCTTTTCGCGGATGGCGGCGAAGCAGTCGCCGGCATGTTCGCGGACGCGCTCGGGAAATCGCGCATTGTAGGGCTGGAACCTGAGATCGTCGCGCGGCGCCTTGGTGATCTCGGAAAGGGTGTTCAGCGCCAGAAGGCCCGGCAGAACGGCGACGCGATTGTCGGGAATGCTCAGCGCCTGAACGACGAACTGGCGCAGCGAGGCCGGCATTTCGGAGTCGGTCTCGATACGGATCACCTTGCCGCGGCGACGGCGCTTCAGCGCCGTCTCGAAGAAGCGGACGAGATCTTCGGCCTCTTCCTCGACTTCGATATCGCTGTCTCGGATGACGCGGAACGTACCGGAACCCTGCACCTCGTAACCCGGATAGAGCCGGTGGATGAAGATATTGGCGACATCTTCGAGCGTGATGTAGCGAATGGTGCCTGCGTCATCCGGCAGACGGACAAAGCGATCGAGCGCCGGCGGCAGGCGCAGCAGCGCCGTCATCGGCTCGCGGCCGCTCTTGCTGACGAGCTGCAGGCCGATCGAGAAACCGAGATTCGGAATGAACGGGAAGGGATGGGCCGGATCGATCGACAAAGGCGTCAGAACCGGGAAGATCGACTGTTCGAACTCGTTTGCCAGCCACTGGCGATCGGCCTCGCTCAGGGCGCCGGGCCGCACGATCAGAATGTCTTCCTTGGCGAGATATTGCTGCAGCACGGCGAGCGAGGCCTGCTGCTCCATCTGCAGATGGTCGATCTCCTGCAGGATCGAGTCGAGCTGTTCGGCCGGCGTCTTGCCGTCGGGGCTGCGTATGGCGATGTTCTGGCGCACCTGGCCCTCGAGGCCGGCAACACGCACCATGAAGAACTCATCGAGGTTTGCGGCCGAGATCGACAGGAAGCGAACCCGCTCGAGCAGCGGATGCTCGGTATTCAGCGTCTCTTCGAGGACGCGGCGGTTGAACTGCAGCCAGGAGAATTCGCGGTTGATGAAGCGCTCGGGGCTCGTGAGCAGCTCTTCCAGCGGGGGGATGTTGTCGTTGGTCTGAGGGAAGGCTTCCTGATTTTCTGCGACTGCGCTGTCCATGATCCGCTTCCCCCGTTTCCAATCGCGACGGCGAATATATCAGTTTCACGACGGAACTGTGACAGTCAATCGGCCGGTTCCGAATTTCCCAATTCATTCAATACTTCGGCAGCAAGAGACCGGGTGATTTTCGTGCCCCGAGACAGGGCCAGCCGGTCCAGCCTTTCGACGATCGTCTGGGCCGCGTTGAGCGACCGTTCCATCCGGTTGACGATATAGAGCACGAGTTTGTCATCTATATAAAGCTGCCGGTCGGCGAAGAGCTTGACGATCACCTGCGACAGCAGCGCCTCATCGGGCTCGCCGATTTCGACGACGGTCGCAGCCTTGAGGCGAGAGCGCAGATCGGGCAGCTGAACCGGCCAGGACATCGGCCAGAGACGGCTTGTTATCAACAGGCTGGTGCCGTTTTCGCGCACGCTGTTGATGACGTGGAAGAGCGCGTTGTCGTCAAAGCCCTGGCGGTCGGCATCCTCGAACAGCACCGGGCCGGCGGCTGCGGCAACCGCGGCGTCCGAGCCAAGCTCGGGATGGATGCTGACGGCGCCGCTCAACTCGCTCCAGATGCGGGCGAGATGGGATTTTCCCGAGCCGACGGGGCCGGCGAGCACCACGACCGGCGACGGCCATTCCGGCCAGGCATCGACGATGGAAACGGCGGCGGCAAGACGCTCCGAGATCAGGAGATCGTCACGGCCGCTAGCGGCATCGTGCGAAAAAAGCAGCGACAACTGCTCTGCGGCCTTGCGCTTCAGCGCAGCATTCTTCACGTCATTCATTGGGAACTGATTTCGTCTTCCGGGCGCGAGTGCCAGGCGACCCGCCAAAATAAAGATCGCTCTGAAGGTAGCGTGAAAGCGCGAAACGGACAAGAACGCCGACCGCGGCGGCAGCCGGCACGGCGACCAGAAGACCGACGAAGCCGAAAAGCGCGCCGAAGGCGAAAAGCGCAAACATCAGCCAGACCGGATGCAGGCCGACGCTGGAGCCGACGAGCTTCGGCTGCAGGATATTGCCTTCCAGGAACTGGCCGCTGAAGAAGACGACGAGCACCAGGCCGATCCAGGGATAATCCGGCCAGAACTGCACGAGCGCCACGCCGACGGACAGAACGAGGCCGACCAGCGAGCCGACATAAGGAATGAAACTGATCATGCCGGCAAAGAGACCGATCAGCAGGCCGAAATTCAGGCCGACGAGGGAGAGCCCGGCGGCATAATAGATGCCGAGGATGAGGCAGAGCGAGCCCTGGCCGCGAATGAAACCGGCGATCGCCTGATCGATCTCCTTGGCGATCTGGCGGACATCGGCGACGTAGTCGCGCGGGATCCACTGATCGACTTTGGAGACCATGCGGTCCCAGTCGAGCAGGATGTAAAAGGCGACGACCGGGGTGACGACGAGCAGCGATATGACGTCGACGATTGCCTTGCCGGAATTCCAGATCTGCGCGAAGAGCCCGGTCAAGAAGCCCATGCCCTCCGAGAGGATGCCGGAGAAATTATCCTTGATCGCGCCGGCCTGGCTCCTGACCCATTCCGGCAGCAGCGAGTTCTTCGAATTGTCGATGAACTGCTGCAGCTGGCTGATATAACCCGGCAGCCGTTCGGCGAAATCGTTGAACTGGCTGACGAGCACGGGAATGAGGATCATCAGCGCCAGGGTGAAGGTGATGACGAAGGCGATCAGGATGACGATCGTCGCCATCATCCGGCTGAGACCCAGCCGCTGCAGCCTGTCTGCCACCGGATCGAGGAAATAGGCGATCGCCATGCCGGCGATGAAAGGCAGCAGGATCGAGCTGAAGACATAAAGAAAGGCGATGAAGAAGACGAGCACGGCCAGCCAGAAGAAGATCTGGCGCTTCAAACTGTTGCCGCTGACTTGCTGTGGCATCGCTTCCCCGCTGATCGCTCGCCGCCGCTAAACGCCGCGTCTTCTGCGACGCGGTCATCAGCACATAGGATGCAGGCGCAAAGATGGTCAACCCTGTCGCGGCAATTCCGGAAAATGCCGGCCGAAGACGCGGGAAATTGGGGGCTTTTCCCATGCAGCGCTTGCATAAACGCCCCTGTCATGCAATTGCGACCGGCAGACGACGCGGCATGTTGGCCGCCTGAAAAACAGCCATCGGAGACCAGCATGAGCCAGTCTGGGAAAAACGGCCTGACCTACAGCGACGCAGGCGTCGACATCGATGCCGGCAACCTCCTCGTCGAGAAGATCAAGCCGGCGGTGCGCTCGACGCGCCGTCCCGGCGCCGACGGCGAAATCGGCGGCTTCGGCGGGCTCTTCGACCTCAAGGCAGCGGGCTTTACCGATCCGGTTCTCGTCGCCGCCAATGACGGCGTCGGCACCAAGCTGAAGATCGCGATCGACGCGGACTATCACGACACCGTCGGCATCGACCTCGTCGCCATGTGCGTCAACGACCTCGTCGTCCAGGGCGCCGAGCCGCTGTTCTTCCTCGATTACTTCGCGACCGGCAAGCTCGACCCCGACCAGGGTGCCGCGATCGTCGGCGGCATTGCCGCCGGCTGCCGCGAGGCGGGCTGCGCGCTGATCGGCGGCGAGACAGCCGAAATGCCGGGCATGTATTCCTCCGGCGATTACGATCTTGCCGGCTTTGCCGTCGGCGCTGCCGAACGCGGCAAGCTGCTGCCCTCCGGCGACATTGCCGAGGGCGACGTGATCCTCGGCCTCGCCTCCTCAGGCGTTCATTCCAACGGCTTCTCGCTGGTGCGCAAGATCGTGGAACTGTCCGGCCTCGGCTGGGATGCGCCGGCGCCGTTTGCCGAAGGCAAGAAGCTCGGCGAAGCGCTGCTGGAGCCGACCCGCATCTATGTGAAGCCGCTTCTGAAAGCGATCCGCGAGACGGGTGCGCTGAAGGCGCTCGCCCACATTACCGGGGGCGGTTTCCCGGAAAATATTCCGCGCGTGCTGCCGAAGCACCTGGCGGCCGAGATCGATCTTGCCGCCGTCAAGGTCCCGCCGGTGTTTTCGTGGCTCGCCAAGATGGGCGGCGTCGAAGCCAAGGAAATGCTGCGCACCTTCAACTGCGGCGTCGGCATGATCGTGGTCGTCGCCGAAGAGAATGCCGCCGCGGTATCGCAGGCGCTCGAAGCCGAAGGCGAAAAGGTCATAACGCTCGGCCGGATGATTGCCCGCGCCGAAGGCGCTGCCGGCACAGTCTATAAGGGCACGCTTGCCATATGAGCGCGCCGCGCAAACGCGTCGTCGTCCTCATATCCGGCGGCGGCTCCAACATGATGGCGCTGGTCGCCGCAGCGAAAGCGGCCGACTATCCGGCTGAAATCGTCGGCGTGATATCAGACAAGGAGGAGGCCGGCGGACTTGCCAAGGCGGCCGCCGAAGGCATCGCCACCTTCGCCTTCCCCCGCAAAGACTATGCCAGCAAGGAAGCGCATGAGGCGGCGATCTTTGCCGCGCTAGACGAGCTTTCGCCCGACATCCTCTGCCTGGCGGGCTACATGCGGCTGCTGACGGCGACCTTCATCCAGCGTTATGAAGGCCGCATGCTCAACATCCACCCTTCCCTGCTGCCGCTGTTTCCTGGCCTGCACACCCATCAGCGCGCCATCGACGCCGGCATGCGCATCGCCGGCTGCACGGTGCATTTCGTCACCGAAGGCATGGACGAGGGGCCGGTGATCGGCCAGGCCGCCGTACCGGTCCTTTCCGGCGACACCGCCGAAAGCCTTGCCGCGCGGGTTCTCACCGTCGAACATCAGATCTATCCGCAGGCGCTGCGGCTCTTCGCTGAAGGCCGCGTGATGATGGAAGGCGGCAAGGCCGTGGGCATAGGGGCTACGACCACCGCGACCAGGGCCAAACTGATTTCGCTGATCGGCGATCGCGCTTAGGGTACAGAGCCACAAAGCGGCCTTCTCAATGTTTTACCGCAGTCGATGCTTTGGAGCAGAACCCTCGCTATCATCGGCTCCCATCTCCAAAGAACCTGGCCGGTGTAATCATATAGCTAAAGGGCAAGGCATCTCGGGGCCGCGAGATCCCTGGAGGATCGCGCGGAAAAATTTTTCGCGGTGCTATTGTGGTATCGAGCCAGGGAAGCCGTGTTTGCAATCTACAGGTTATCCGGTCGGTCGCGATCTCTATATCGAGGCCCGTAAACTGAACACCTGGAAAATATCGGCCAATCTCGCCCGGCTGAATCTCAAATATAGTTTTTGGATCATTCTCGTTCTTGAACGACACAATCACCGGCAGCCGGCTCGTTTTCGACTTGAAGGGATACCGCCCCTTTGCACTGCGCAGGCCGCAAAATCTGCTTCAGACAGCGAGCCTATGCTATTCTTTATGTCCAAGGTTGTAAGAACCCCATCCTCGTAAACTTGGGTGAGGCTATTGTTCGGATCATGCTGGATCGGCAGGATGTAAATTGTACCTTTGCCGCCAAGATCAAAAATCAAAGCCTCGCCATAGAGCCGTGTCGCGCCACCGTTTCCGATGAGGCTGTGCGTCACTTTAGAATAGGTGATTTCCATCACTGACGAGCTTTCCACCGGTCGGCCGTCAACCGTCGCAGATGCGATGACCTTGAAACGAACCGACGTAGTTTCACCCTGGCAACCGACCAATGCCAACGCTCCGAACGACGTAAGTAGCCCTCTTCTGGTCGTGAACGACTCCGGAATGCTGCCGCTACACTTTATGATCGGCATTTGTCGCCTCTCCATCGATCCCCTTATGACTGCGATGCCTCTTCTGACCTGGCCGGGGGTAGCCAACGACATCGACGACCGACGCGTCAACTGCATGGAAGCAACAAGCGGCCGCTTTCCGACAGCCCCTAAACCGCTTCGGCAGGTCAATCTAAATACTGCTTAGCGAGCCGCTACATCTACTGCGTGCCAAGCCGTCCGAACTGACCCGGCCGACGTTTGGCCGGAGTCGGCGACTGGGCCAACTTGTATTGAGTTGGCGGGTTGGAGCCCTCACCAGGAATGAAGGCAAGAACAAGAAGGACGCCATAGAAGAAAAAGGCAACCCCCTGGATCGCAAGTGCCGGCAGGGGAATTGCGAGAAACCTCGGCAAGAAGACGGGCGCAAGCAGTACCCAAAGCAGATATTGAGGCCAGCCGATATCGCGAAGGCGACTCGATACAATGTAGAGCAGGCCTACAATGGTGATCGCTGTCATTGCTATCGCGGCAACCACATATAGCGTTTCGAAGAACGAGCGGCGGGCGACGAGCTTGGCAGTTTCAGCGTCGCTCGCTCCGACGCCCACCGCCATCTGTGTTGCCCCTTTAACGGCCATGGCGCGTAGATTTTGCATATCCTCTGCCGTCGGCTTGCGGCCGGAGGCTGCAATCTGCTTCACTAACTCTTCTTGTCCTTTGAACATCAGGGGCATGTTTTTGCCGCTGACCTCTCCTCCGACGGCGGTCCCTGTGCTGCCTGCCGGGCGCGGCGCCATTAGCTCGCGCGCCGCCTGATCGTGTTCGGCCACAACAAGGCGCTGGATCGGGTCCTTTGCAAAGTCGAAGCAGAACATGAGCAGAAGCAGCACGGCATAGGTGATGCGTGTCAGTCGGGATTGGCCAAAAATGGTCATTAAGTACAGCCTCGTGATCTTGAAATCGGCGAACGATGCACGAAGAAGTTGAAGTATCCACTAACCCAGCATGGACGATTTTATCGAGTTCGGAGCGCATAGAGGCTGGCTAGCGCACGGCATACACTCGGCGTACGCCACAACAAATTGCTGCTCGGCTGAAGTGATCGCCTTGAATCAATTCGAACTATCGGTTCGCTATCGTTTGCACGCCGCTCACCCCAGCAACAGTCAAGCTGCCTTGAAACTAAGCCGCCAGCGCCCGCAACGGATGCAGCGTGCCGTCGCTGTAGACGAAGCGGCCGCCGCGGAAGGTGGCGCGGATGCGGTTGATGTCGCCGGGCTCGACCACTACCAGATCGGCGCGCTGGCCGATGGCGATTTCGCCGCGATCCACGAGGCCGGCCGAACGGGCGGCATTGCCGGTCGCCATGGCGACGGCGGCCGGCAGGCCGCCTTCCACCATCTCCGCAAGCTTGAAGATGCCGGGCACGAAGGCGGCCGGATGATAATCGGCGGCGATGACGCTGAGCAGGCCGGCCCTAGCGGCATCGAGCGCGCTGAGATTGCCCGACATCGACTGGCCGCGCAGCGCGTTCGGCGCGCCCATCAGCGTCCAGAGGCCGCGGCGGCGCGCCTCTTCGGCGGCGGGCGCGGTCACCGGAAACTCGCTGATGGTGACGCCGAGATCGTGCATTTCGGCAACCTTCTCGACGCTGTCGTCATCATGGGAGGCCAGCGACAGCTTGTGCTTCAGCGACAGCGCGACGATCTCCTTCAGCTTCGCCTCGATTTCGGGATTGTTACGCATTGCGATGCGCTTGGCGACGATCTCGGCCGCCATTTCCTCGGAGATGGCGCGGCGCTCGGAAATGCTGAGGATGTAGCTCTGCAGGTTGTTGTACTGGCCCTGGCCCGGCGTGTGATCGGTCAGCGAAACCATGTCGATCTCACCGGCGTTCAGCAGACGCTCCAGCACGGCGGCGGCGCCGATATTGGTGATTTCGTAACGGGCGTGGACGCGGTGGTCGATCAGGAGATTGTCGCGCAGCCGGTTGATGCCCTCGATCACCGCCGATGTCGTCTCCAGCGAGCGGACATGGCCGTAGACGCTTTCGGTCGCGAAGGAGACGGCGGCAAATGCCGTCGTGACACCGGCGGCAGCAAGCTTCTTGTCGAGTTCGTGAATGCCGAAATCGATCGGCATCGTCGCATTCGGCCGCGGCGCGATCTCACGCTCGATCATGTCGCCGTGCAAATCGACGAAACCCGGCATCAGCAGCCGCCCGCCACCATCGATGGCCGCACCGGCGACCGGTTCCGGCCGGATCTCGGCGATGGCGCCATCCTCGACACGCACGGAACCTCTCCCCACCACCTCGTTTGGCAGAACGAGGGTGAAATTGCTGAGCCACATGGGCTTTCTCCTGACCGATCCGATGATTGACAAGCCGCAGCGGATAGAACCGCTCCATGACATTCGTATGAAAAAAGTAAGCGCTATTATCTCAATGCGGAAAACGTCATGGACGTACCCTGCAAGTCCCTGAAGCCCCTCACCCGCCCGCTATCCGATTTTGTGCCTGTTCAAGGCTGCCCATTGCAGCAGCACGATCGTCTTGGTGTCGAAGATCTCGCCGGTTTCAATCATCCGGGTCGCCTCGTCCAGCGGAATCTCCAGAACCTCGATATCCTCGTGCTCCTCATCCAGGCCCCCGCCTTCGGCGACGCGATCGGCAGTGTCGATGAGCGCTGCGAAAAAATGGACGACTTCGGTGATGGCGCCGGGCGCGGTATAGGATTTGAAGAGGAACCGGGCCTCGCGCAGCAGATAACCGGTCTCCTCCATCGCCTCGCGACGGATCGCCTGTTCGGGATGGTCGTCGTCAAGAAGGCCGGCCGGCACCTCGATCATCCAGGCGGAATCGCCGTTCAGATGAACGGCGAGACGGAACTGGCGCACGAGAACGACGAGATCGCGTTTCGGATCATAGAGCAGGATGCAGGCGGCGGGCGTGCGATGATAGACCTCCCGCTTCAGCCGCTGGGTCGCGCCCTTGCGGTCGATATAGTCGAGCAGATAGCTGCTCAGCCGCGTCCACCCATTCGACAGGACTTCCTCGCCGACGATCTTCACCCGTGATTTTGGCTGCATCATACCGTGTCCTTGCGAAGCCAGACCTTGTTGTCGTGCATGGCCGCCCCGCCATAAGGCGCAACCGGATCGGCGCCGGTCAGGACGTTGATGCCCTCGCCGTCGATATGCGCCTTGTTCGGCCAGAGACCCTCGGCGATCAGCACGCCCGGCTTCACTTCGGTCGTGATGCGGGCGTGGATGCGCAGAGCGCCGCGGCCGTTGCCGATGCGGACGAGATCACCATGAGCGATGCCATTAGCTTCGGCATCGACAGGATTGATCATCACCTCGGGACGGCCTTCCTTCTGGCGCGAGGTCTTGGTCTCGGAGAAGCTCGAATTCAAGAAATTGCGCGCGGGCGATGTGGCGAGACGGAAGGGATGCTCGGGATCGGCCACTTCGATGACATCGACCTGATCGGGAAAAGCGGGCAGCTCGGCATGCGGCCCAAGCACGCCGATCGCGGCCGGCGGCTTGTTCGGCGCCGGCTGGTTGATCCAGTCCGGCCGGAAATGAAACTTGCCGTCCGGATGGGCGAAGCCGTTCAGGAAATGCGCCTCCTCGAAAGCCGGCTGGCGATCGAACCATTTGTGTTCGAGGAAATGGTCGTAATCCGGCAGGTCGCTCGATTTCAGGATGCGGTCGATCATTTCGCGGGCGGTGAAACCGAAACCCGGGCGATCGGCGACGCCGAGGCGTTTTGCCAGTTCCTCGATGACGAAGAGATTGGTGCGCACGGTCGGCGGCGGCTCGACCAGCTTCGGCCCCAGCAGGATGTGGTTCTGGCCGCCGGCCCGGTAGATGTCGTCATGCTCGACGAACATCGTCGCAGGCAGCACGATGTCGGCGATCTCCGCCGTCTCGGTCATGAACTGCTCGTGCACGGCGACGAACAGGTCGTCGCGGGCAAAACCGCGTCTGACGAGGCGCTGTTCTGGGGCGATGTTGGCGGGATTGGTGTTCTGGATCAGCATGGCCGTCACCGGGCCGCGATGGCGCAGGGCCACCGGATCGCCAGTCAGCACGCGGCCGATCTGCGACTGATCGAGCATGCGAATATCCGCGTCTTTCATCGACCGGCCAGTCAGCTCCGCATTGTTCATGCGGAAGATATCGCTGTTCGAATGGAAGGCACCGCCGCCCTCATATTGCCAGGAGCCGAGAACGGTGGCGACCGAGGCGGCCGCATGCATGGCGACCGCGCCGTTGCGCTGACGGGTGAAGCCGTAGCCCAGCCGGAAGAAGGTCTTTTTCGTCGTACCGACGAGGCGGGCGAAGGCTTCGATCTCCTCGACGGAAAGTCCGGTGATATCGGCCGCCCATTGCGGCGTCTTGGTCTTCAGATGCGCTTCGAGACCGGCCGGATCGTCGGCATATCTAGCCATGTATTGGCGATCGGCATAGCCGTCGCGGAAGGCGATGTGCATGACGGCGCAGGCAAGTGCCGCGTCGGTGCCCGGCCTGACGATCAAAGCCATGTCGGCCTGCTTCATCGTCGGATTGTCATAGATGTCGATGACGACGATCTTGGCGCCACGCTCCTTGCGCGACTTGATCGCGTGGGTCATCACGTTGACTTGGGTGGACACCGCATTGGTGCCCCAGATGACGACGCAATCGGTGCGGCCCATCTCGCGTGGGTCGGGACCACGCAGCACGCCGGTCGCCATGGTGAAGCCGGTCCAGGCGGGATTGGTGCAGATCGAGGAGAAGAAGCCGGAGTAGCGCTTCGCGTGGCGCAGACGATCGATCGAGTCACGCTGCACCCAGCCCATGGTGCCGGCGTAGAAATAGGGCCAGATCGCCTCGCTGCCGTCTTTGGCCTCGGCCCTCACGAAGGCTTCGGCGATCTCATCCAGCGCATCTTCCCAGGATATCTGCTGCCACTGCCCTGCCCCCTTGACGCCGGCGCGGCGCAGCGGATGCATCAGGCGGTCGGGATGATAGAGCCGCTCGGCATAGCGAGCGACTTTGGCGCAGATGACGCCTGATGTATAGGAGTGATCGCCCGCGCCGCGCACGCGGCCGATGCGGCCATCCTCTGATATCTCGACCTCGAGCGCGCATGTGGAGGGACAGTCGTGCGGACAGGCCGTGTGGCCGACCTTGCTGTCCAGCTTGGGGGATTTGGCGTGGATGGGGGTCGCAATGTTCATGGCATTTGTATATGCCAAGCCTTGAATGGCCAAAAGCCACAAAAGCTCCCCATGACGCGAATTCATACGGACATCAGCGAAAATGAACTACCGCCACATCTACCACGCGGGCAATTTTGCCGATGTGCTCAAGCACGCCGTTCTGGCGCGGCTGATCCGCTACATGCAGAAGAAGGAGGGCGCCTTCCGGGTGCTCGACACCCATGCCGGCATCGGGCTCTACGACCTCTCCTCCGAAGAAGCGCAAAAGACCGGAGAGTGGCAGGATGGCATCGGAAAATTGATGGAGGCAGACCTCGGGGCCCAGGTTTCCGAACTGCTGGAGCCCTACCTCTCGGCGATCCGCGAGCTCAATCCGGAGGGCGGCATCCGCTTTTATCCCGGGTCACCGAAGCTCGCGCGCATGCTGTTCCGCCCGCAGGACCGGCTGTCGGCGATGGAACTGCATCCCGAAGACTTCGCCCGCCTACACCGGCTGTTCGAAGGCGATCACCACGCGCGCGTCACGGAACTCGACGGCTGGCTGGCGCTCGGCGCGCATCTGCCGCCGAAGGAGAAGCGCGGTATCGTGCTCGTCGATCCGCCGTTCGAGGAAGAGGATGAATATGACCGCCTGGCCAGGGGATTGGAAAAGGCCTATCGCCGCTTTCCCGGCGGCACTTACTGCCTATGGTACCCGCTGAAGAAGGGCGCGCCGATCAAGGAATTCCACGAGACGCTGCAGGCGCTTGACATCACCAAGATGCTTTGTGCGGAACTTATCGTTCGCAGCGACCGCGGGATGACAGGATTGACGGGCTCCGGCCTCGTCATCGTCAATCCGCCCTTCACGCTGAAGGACGAGTTGCATCAGATGCTGCCGGCCTTGAAGGACCACCTGGCGCAGGACCGCTTCGCCTCGCACCGCGCCTTCTGGCTGCGCGGCGAGAACAAGGCGATCAAGGACGATTGATCTTTCAGAATCGATTCCGATTTTGGGCTTATTGCGCTAGTTTCGGGAACAGTCCCGCCTACAGATCTACAAATTTCATCAGGTGTCTCATGAAGCTGCTTTGTTCACCCGCCTCGCCCTATTCCAGCAAAGTCAGGATGGCGGCGCATTATCTTGACATCGAGCTGGACGCCATCCGGGTCGATACCAATACCGGGCCGGCGATCCTGGTGGACAACAATCCGCTCGGCAAAATTCCCACGCTTCTGACCGATGACGGCGCCTCGATCTTCGACAGCGTAGCGATCATGCATTATTTCGATCGGCTGACGAAGGACGGGCTCTACCCTTCCAAGAAGGGCAAGCGCACGGATGCCGAAGTTCTCGAAGCGCTCTGCGACGGCATCTGCGATTGTCTGCTCGCGATCGTCTACGAGCGGCGCTTCCGCGACGAAGAAAAGGTTCACCAGCCCTGGATCGACCGGCAATGGAAGAAGGCGACGGCGGGGCTTGCTCATCTCGGCGCCAACCCGCCGAAGCTAGGCAAGAAACTAAACGGCGGACATTTCGCGCTGGCCGCCACGCTCGATTATCTCGACCTGCGCTTCAAGGACCAGTGGGAAGCCGATCATGCGCCGCTGATCGACTGGCTGGCGCAGTTCGAAAAGAAATTCCCCGCCCATCGCGAACTCAAGGCAAGCGCCTGATCCGCGCCTCGGCACAGGGCGCCTGCGACTGACGACCAAACAGCAAAAAGCCGGGCAACGTGCCCGGCTTCTTTATTTCTGGATATGCTGTCGGCTTAGAACTTGACGCCGATACCGAGCTTGACGCTGTTCTCGTCGTAACCGCGCGAGAAGCTGCCGGAGTCGAGGTCGTAGTCCTTGCTCTGGTAATCGGTGTAGCGATATTCCAAGCGCGTCGTGATGTTGTTGGTCACGAAGGCTTCGACACCGGCGCCGACCGTGTAGCCGAAGTTCGTCTTGCTTTCGGACGAGGTGTCGTCGGAAACCTTGACGTCGCCGATGGCAAGACCAGCCGTGCCGTAGAGCAGGAAGGGGTTCATGTCGTAGCCGACGCGGCCACGGACGGAGCCGTTCCAGCCATACTTGTTCTCAACGCCGCCCGAAGAGACGTCGTCGCCGCTGTAGCCGAGATCGGATTCAACGCCGTAAACGATCTGGCCCTGCTGCCAGTTGTAGCCAGTGAAGACCTGGCCGCCGAAGCCGTAGGTGTGGCGATCGGAACCGAAGTCACCCATGTTGTAGGTGCCGGCGCCGCCGAGGTAGAAGCCCTCCCAGTTGCCGGCCGGCGTGACCGGGGCGTCCTGGGCAACCGGTGCTTCCGGAACCTGATCGACGGCATCAGCCGCCTGAGCTGCCGAAATGCCCGCAATTGCAAAAGCGGAGGCCATGAGGCCAGCAATGAGTACACGCATACTTTTCTCCTTTCAGTCCCGCACCACTTGATCACTGTCTCTCAGCGAAGCATTGGCGGGAAATTTGCCAGATGTCCCTTCCGGATCGAGACTGAAATTGGAACTGAATTGCGGATTTGAAAGAGCCAAATTGTGATATCATTGTGGCCGCCACATGGCCGAAATTCGATGTTGCTTTGAAGCAACATACACTTCATTAACCCTACTGAAGGGTTAAACTTAAATTACTTATTTTAAGAAATCACATTATTAAATAATACATAGAATATCCCGGCCAACGACGCAACCAAGACCGCCTATTTATATAATCTCCGCCGGCCCTTATATAGGTTGCACACAGACTCGCGGGATCAGAAGGCAGGATTTTGAACCACAAAAGACTTCGCTCAGCCCTCATAACAGGGGCTGCCAAGAGAATAGGCCGGGCAATCGCCGAAGATCTTGCTGCAAATGGCTTTTCCGTTGCGATCCACGCCAACGGCTCCGTCGGCGAGGCCGAGGAGCTGGCGGCGGAATTGCGGCGAAAGGGGCAAGGAGCGATCGCGCTGCAGGCCGACCTCACCGATATCGGCCAAACCGGCGAGCTCATTGCAAAGGCCTCCGAAGCCATTGGACCGCTCGATCTGCTCGTTAACAATGCGTCGGTCTTCCAGCATGATTCCGCCCGCAGTTTCAATGCCGCCACATGGGCCCTGCACTTCGACCTGCATGTGCGTGCGCCTTCGATCCTGGCGGCCGCCTTCGCGCAGCAGATGCCCGCCGAGGCAGTGGGGCTGATCGTCAACATCATCGACCAGCGGGTCTGGGCGCTGAGGCCCAGCTTCTATTCCTATACGCTCTCCAAGTCCGCGCTGTGGACGGCGACACAGACGCTCGCCCAGGCATTGGCGCCACGCATCCGCGTCAACGCCATCGGCCCCGGTCCATCGATGCCGAGCGAGCGGCAGGCGCTGGAGGACTTCCAAGCGCAGGTCTCAGCCCTTATCTTGCAGCGAGGGCCGGCCCTGGAGGAATTCGGACAAACGATTCGCTTCCTTTACGACACGCCCTCGATCACCGGCCAGATGATTGCCCTCGACGGCGGCCAGCACCTTGCCTGGCAGACGCCCGATGTGGCGGAGATTACGGAATGAACGGACGAAAGCTGCCGGATGGCGGCGTTCTCTACGACGAAACGGATGAGAATGAAGACGATATCGAGGTGGAAGGCGATGTTTCCGCCTCGCCGCTCGCGGCACCCGTCGACTGGAATGCAGGCAGCCTCAACGAGACCGGCCTGATCGGCGCGGATCTGATCGGCGAATTCGTCAAGCGCCTGCCGAACAGCCCGGGCGTCTACCGCATGTTCAATGCCGAGGGCGACGTGCTTTATGTCGGCAAGGCGCGCAGCCTGAAGAAGCGCGTCGGCAATTACGCCGTCGGCCGCGTGCACTCCAACCGCATCGCCCAGATGGTGCGGCAGACGGCGAACATGGAATTCGTGACGACGCGCACGGAAACCGAAGCACTGCTGCTGGAAGCGAACCTGATCAAGCGCTTGCGGCCGCGTTTCAACGTGCTGCTGCGCGACGACAAGTCCTTTCCCTATATTCTCATCACCGGCGACCACCGGGCGCCCGCCATTTTCAAGCATCGCGGCGCAAGGGCGCGCAAGGGTGACTATTTCGGGCCCTTCGCTTCGGCCGGCGCGGTCGGGCGCACGATCAACTCGCTGCAGCGCGCCTTCCTGATCCGCACCTGCACCGACAGCGTCTTCGAGACGCGTACCCGGCCCTGCCTGCTTTACCAGATCAAGCGCTGTTCCGGACCGTGCACGCACGAGGTCAGCGACGAGGGTTACGCCGAACTGGTGCAGGAGGCGAAGGACTTTCTCTCCGGTAAGAGCCAGAAGGTGAAGTCGCATATGGCCGAGGCCATGAACCAGGCGGCCGAGGACCTCGATTTCGAGCGGGCGGCGATCTATCGCGACCGTTTGGCCGCACTTTCGCACGTGCAGAGCCATCAGGGCATCAACCCGGCCGGCGTCGAGGAGGCGGATGTTTTCGCCATTCATCACGAAGGCGGCGTCTCCTGCATCCAGGTGTTCTTCTTCCGCACCGGCCAGAACTGGGGCAACCGCGCCTATTTCCCGAAGGCCGACCCGCAGCTTTCCAGCGCCGAGGTGCTGAATGCCTTCCTCGCGCAATTCTATGACGACAAGCCGGTGCCGAAACAGATCATGCTGTCGGAAACGGTCGAGGAACTGGAACTGCTCGCGGCGGCGCTCAGTGAAAAGGCCGGACACAAGGTTTCCATCCTCGTGCCGCAGCGCGGCGAGAAGCGCGATCTCGTCGAGCACGTCATCGGCAATGCGCGCGAAGCGCATGGGCGAAAGCTTGCCGAAACGGCTTCGCAATCGCGGCTGCTGGAAGGCTTCAGGGAGACCTTCGGGCTTGCCTATGCGCCGCAGCGCATCGAGATCTACGACAACTCGCACATCATGGGCACCAATGCCGTCGGCGGCATGGTCGTGGCGGGGCCGGAAGGCTTCGTGAAGAACCAATACCGCAAGTTCAACATCAAATCGACCGACATCACCCCTGGCGATGACTTCGGCATGATGCGCGAGGTGATGACGCGGCGCTTCTCGCGGCTGATCAAGGAGGAAGGCATTCCCGACCGGACGGCACAGGCAACCGCTGCCGATGCCGCCGACATGCCCTTCCCCGCCTGGCCCGACGTGATCCTGATCGATGGCGGCCAGGGGCAGATGACCGCCGTGCGCGCCATCCTGGCAGAGCTCGGGATCACCGACAGCGTGACGGCGATCGGCGTCGCCAAGGGCGTCGACCGCGATGCCGGACGCGAACGCTTCTTCCCGCCCGGGCGCGAAAGCTTCACGCTGCCGCCGCGCGATCCGGTGCTCTATTTCATTCAGCGCATGCGCGACGAGGCCCACCGTTTTGCGATCGGCTCGCACCGGGCGCGGCGGAAGAAGGAAATGGTCAAGAACCCGCTCGACGAGATCGGCGGCATCGGTCCGTCGCGCAAGCGCGCGCTGCTTCAGCATTTCGGTACAGCAAAGGCGGTTTCGCGCGCTGCTCTTTCCGACCTGATGACTGTGGAGGGCATATCGGAGGCCGTCGCCAGGCAGGTCTATAACCATTTCCACGACGACGCCGCGAAATAACCGGCCTCCGTCGCAAATTCCACGCAAAGGCGGCGAAAAGACAGAAAGAATGTTGACGGTCCGCGGTCAAAGCCGTCATCTACCGCATCGGCCCGAAAATCGGAATCGATTTTCGTAAAGACGCGCGGCGCTGTCGCGGCGCATCAATTCAGAGAACGATCCCATGGCATCGCGTGCGTACAGCATTCCCAATCTTTTGACCTACGGCCGTATCCTCGCCGTGCCGGTGATTGTCCTCTGCTTCTTCATCGAAGGCAGATTATCGATCAGCAATACGGCGCGCTGGGTGGCGCTCTGGATCTTCGTCATCGCCTCGATCACCGATTTCCTCGACGGCTATCTCGCCCGCATCTGGAACCAGACGTCGAATATCGGCCGCATGCTCGATCCGATCGCCGACAAGCTGCTGGTCGCCTCGATCCTTCTCTTGGTCGCGGCCGACCAGACCATCGCCGGCTGGTCGATCTGGGCGGCGATCACCATTCTCTGCCGCGAGATCCTGGTTTCCGGCCTGCGCGAATATCTGGCGGCGCTGAAGGTCAGCGTGCCGGTGACACGGATCGCCAAGTGGAAGACGACACTGCAGCTCGTCGCCATCGCCTTCCTGCTCGCCGGACCCGCCGGCGACGAGATTTTCCCCTATACGACGCAGACGGGCATCGCGCTCTTATGGATCGCAGCGCTGCTGACCATCTATACCGGCTACGATTATTTCCGCGCCGGGCTGAAACATATCGTGGATGACGAGGAATGACGCGGCTTGTCTATTTCGCCTGGGTGCGCGAACGCATCGGCAAGGGCGAGGAGGAGATCGACCTCCCCTCCTCGGTCGTCACCGTCGCCGATCTTCTGAATCATTTGAAGACGCTGGGCGAAGAATATGAGGCCGCACTTCAATATCCCGACGTGATCCGCGTGGCGCTCGATATGGAGCATGTCGAGCATGACGAGCCGATCTCCGGTGCGAAGGAAATCGGAATTTTTCCGCCGATGACGGGGGGATGAAACCCGGTCCGTCTGGGCTTTAGAAAGCTTACAATGGGTAGGACTGCGCACTTCCCTCTCTGCTCCCTCATTCCTGTGCTTGTCACAGGAATCCAGTGCGCCCAAGTCCTTGGGCGCGGGAGAAGCACTTGCCAAAAGGAAAGAGTCGTTCACCGCGCCGACGCGCGGTGGTTGGATTCCTGTGACAAGCACAGGAATGAGGGAGGTTGCGGCAGCGCATCAAAGCAGCGGAGGATTTCGCTGTGACCATCACCCCCACCATCCGCGTCCAGCGCGAAGACTTCGATCTGCAGGCCGAGGTCGACCTGCTTTCCAAGGGCAAGCCCGGCATCGGCGCGGTCGTCACTTTCTCCGGTCTCTGCCGCGATGACGGTGGTGTGCTGGCGGCGCTGGAACTCGAGCATTATCCCGGCATGGCCGAAGCCGAGATGGCTCGCATCGGCAAACTTGCCGTCGAGCGTTTCGGGCTGCTCGGCCTGACTGCGATCCATCGCTACGGCAAGATCGTCGTGGGTGAGAATATCGTGCTCGTCGTCGCGGCCGCGCCGCACCGGCAGGCGGCATTCGACGGCGCTAATTTCGTCATGGATTTCCTGAAAACCGCCGCCCCCTTCTGGAAGAAGGAGCACGGCAAGGACGGCGCCGCCGGCGACTGGGTCGCGGCGAAGGACGCCGACGATGCGGCGCGCGACAAGTGGAAGTGACCGGCTTTTTCTAAAGAATCACGCGCTCCCTGCGGCTCATGACCAGGAGCAGGACGAGCAGCGAGAAGATGACGAGATCGCGCCAGACGAAGGGGCCGTAGGCGCCCCACATGGTTTCGACCACCGCTAGCGCGGCGGCGCCACCCGCCGAACGCAGTGGATCGGAATAGCCGCCGACGGCTGATATCAGCAGCACCTTCAGCCCGAACATCAGCCCGGCGCCGAAATCCATCGAGCCGTAATAGAAGGTCGCGAGGATGCCGCAGATCGTGGCGACAAGGCTCGCCGCCGCATAAGCAACGAGAAAGACGCGATCGGCGCTGGTGCCGCAAAGCTCGGCCGCTAGCGGATCGTCGGTGACGGCGCGCCAGACGCGGCCCCAGGCCGTGCGCTTTAGAATGAGAGCACCGATCGCCACGATGGCCCACATCAGCACCGTATCGATCAGTTGAATATAGGTGAGCGTCACCTTAAACAGCCCGTCGCTCCAGAAGATGACGACATCGTTCAGGAACGGCGGCAGCCAGATGGCCCGGGTGTCGGAGGCAAGCCGGGCGGTTTCCATCAGCACGATCATCATGCCGAGGGCGGCGACGATGACCGTGTTCGGCGACGTCCTGACCAGCGGCAGCATGATCGAACGGCCAATCCATAGGCCCGTCCCGAGCGAATAAAGGATGGAGGCGCAGGCGCCGACGGCCAAAGCCGCAGGCAGCACGAGCCAGAAGCGGTTGAAGGCCAGTTCCGTGAAGAGCAGCAGGATCTGGCCCGAAAAGGCGAAGATCGCCCCATAGGTGATGTCGGCGCGCTTGGTCACGCCGAAGGCGACCGCATAACCGAAAGCGAGCGCTGCATAAAGAGCGGCGAGCGGAACCGCATTCGCTAACTGCTGCAGAAGATAGGCCATTCCAGACACTCCGCGTCGACAAAATTATAACTAGTAAAACCTATTTCACCAGTTATAATTTTGGCATGAGCTTCTCTTGGACCCCTCACCGCTTTGCGGGCGGCGCATTGGCGCTCGATGTCGCCAACAGCGTCGTGCTGCGCCACGACACCAATCGGCGGATCGACCGCTTCGCAGTCCGGGACCAAATGCTGAGCTTTCCCAGCGCTGCCGCCGAATTCTGCGCCGAACGCGCTCTCTTCGGCGACATCGCACCGGTGGCTCGGGAAGAAGAGACGGATTTCATTGCGCTCCGCGAAGCGATCGACCTCTATTTCCGCAGGCGTATACTGGATGGCGGCGACGACCGGCTGCTGGCCGACCTGCTGGAGGCGCTGGCAAAGACCTTGCGCAACGCGAGCCCCGGGGGTCTCGCCGCGGCCACCGCCCATTCGGTGCTGCGGCTGATCGCCATGCCCGATCCGGAGCGCATGAAGATCTGCAGCAATTGCGGCTGGCTGTTCATCGACCGTAGCAAGAACAGGAGCCGCGCCTGGTGCGACATGGCTGTCTGCGGCAACCGCGCCAAGGCGAACCGGCACTACCGCCGCAAGAAGGAGGAAATGCCATGAGGAAACAGCTGATCATAATGGCGGCAGCCGCCGGCCTTCTGCTGTCCGCCTGCCAGCGCCAGGCCGAAAATCTGGTCGAGGTGACCGGCCATCTCTTCGTCTTCAACTATCGGGTCGCGAGCGCCACCTATCTGCTGACGTTGAAAAAGACAGGTCCCATTCCCGACGGCTCAGTCATCATCGCCGAATTCGAAAATCCTCAAGGCGGCGATCCGCTGGTGCTGAACCAGAAAATCTACCCGATCGACGACAAGATCGCACTGCAAAGCGAAAACCTGCACTGCGTGCGCAAGGACCGACCCTATACAGTCAACGTCCGGCTGGTCGACAAGGACGGGAAGGTGCTGCAGGAACTGAAGACGCAGTTCCGGTCCGACCTCGACCAGACCGTGCTGCCGAGCAAGCCGCTCGTCGTCGGTGCGCTTTATGACAAGAACCCTGAGGTCTTCAGGCCGGACGGCAGCGTCGATTTCTCGAATACCGACAAGTGCCCGGCATAGAAAAAGCCGGAGCGGAGCCCCGGCTTTCGAGAGTCAATTCAAGGCATTGCCAGACAATGCCGAAGTGTGGCCTCAGCCGACGATTTCGGTGTCGGAGAACCAGTACTTGATTTCCTGGGCGGCGGTTTCCGGAGCGTCGGAGCCGTGAACGGAGTTTTCGCCGATCGAAAGGGCGTGAACCTTGCGGATCGTGCCTTCGTCAGCGTTTGCCGGGTTGGTCGCGCCCATGATTTCGCGGTTCTTGAGGATCGCGCCTTCGCCTTCCAGGACCTGAACGACGGTCGGGCCGGAGGTCATGCCTTCGACGAGTTCGCCGAAGAAGGGACGGTCCTTGTGAACGGCGTAGAAGCCTTCGGCTTCGCGACGGCTCATCCAGACGCGCTTGGAGGCGACGACGCGCAGGCCGGCGTCTTCGAGCATCTTGGTGATGGCGCCCGTCAGGTTGCGCTTGGTTGCATCCGGCTTGATCATCGAGAAGGTGCGTTCAATCGCCATAGTCAAATCCTCTGTTTTCTCGGGAAAAGTGGGCGGTCTTTACCCGCCCCAACGCCCGAAAACAAGAGGCCGGCGGCAATTTCACGCCGCTGTCACAGTCCTACCGCGGCTTTCATGGAGATCGAGGCAGCGTTCGAACCAGAGCATGACTGGATCGTCGGCGGCCAGCATCGTCAGGCCGGCACAGACGCGCAGCCATTGCAGCGCGCCGAAGACGATATAGTCGGCAAAGAGCGGCGCCTGACCGCCGATGAAGGGCTGGAATTTCAGCATATGCCGGAGCGGCTCCAGCTTGGCGCCGAAGGCGGCCTTCTCCGCTTCGCTGTCTGCGGCGACGATTTCCAGCGGCTTTCCGAACCGGGCTTCGCGGCTTTCGCGAAAATAGGGCTTGTCGCCTTCATCGAGGTTGGCATGGATATCGAGAAGCGCGATCCGCATTATCGCCGGATGGATGATCATCTGCGAGTAGCCCTCCACCATGCGTGAGAGCGCCTTGCCGCCCTCGCCGTTGAAGAGCGACGGCCGCTCGGGATAGGCCTCCTCCAGGTAGAGGGCGATGGCGAAACTATCGGGGATCAGCCGGCCGTTGTCGTCGAGCACGGGAACGGTCGGGGAAACGCCGCCGCCGATCGCGCGGATGCGGGTATAAGTCGTCGGAATCTCCTCGAAATCGAGCCCCTTATGCGCCAGCGCCATCACCGCCTTCCAGCAATGAGGAGAGAAGAAGCGCCGCTCGTCGGCGCCGCACAGGGAATAGAGAACTCTGGTCATATCAGTCCTTTCGCGATCACAGCTTTCTCCATTCGATGACAGAAGGCGCCGGCGATCAAATCAGGAAATTTTATGGGCGCATCACTGCGATTTTCGAGCAAACCGGTTAGACTGCCGCGACGAGAATGGGAGGGACCGGATGCTCAGGCAATACAGGATGTTCGCCGCCTATAACCGCTGGGCCAACGCGCTCGTCTACGCGGCCGCGGCAGAGCTCAGCGATGCGGAGTTTCGCAGCGACTGCGGCGCTTTCTTCGGCTCGCTCCACCGAACGCTCAATCACCTGCTCGTCGCCGACCGGATCTGGATGAAGCGCTTCACCGGCACCGGCGAAGCGCCGTCCACCCTCGATGCCGTGCTCTACGAGGAGCTAGAGATGCTGACAGCAGCGCGCCAGGCAGAGGACGAGCGCATCGTCGCCTGGGCCGGCACGCTCGATGAGGCGAGCCTTGCGGCCGACTTCACATACCGGATGGTGACGCGCCCGGTCGGGATCACCCAGCCGCTCTGGACGGCGCTTGCGCATCTCTTCAACCACCAGACCCACCATCGCGGCCAGTGCCACATGACATTGACGGCGCTCGGCAAGCCGAGCCTGCAGCTGGACCTGATCCACTTCCTGCGCAACGAGGGACGCGAGTGGATGTGAGGCAGACATCAAGACTGAATTAACCGCCTTTGCCGGTTCTCCTCGCCTATCCGGCGTTTCCCCTTGCAAATTCAGCCTCTTTTAAAAGCTTGTCGGCATAGCGGAACATCAGAGATCAGGCCGGGCCGCGAGGGATCGTCATGCAGAATGCAAGCGCAAATGCACTGGTGCCGCGCGAGGCCGCGCGCCCGTCGCCGACGGCCGACATTCAGAGGATCGCCCAGCATATGGCGCGGCTCAACGTCGCCGCGCTGCCGCGCAATTACGAACTCTTCCACGAGGCGATCATTGGGCTCAATCCCGGCCTCGCCCAGGATATCGCCGCGCTCGGCCCCCAACCGCAACAGGCGATGCTCGACGAACTCGGACTGAAATACCGCCTGGTCGGCCATTGCGGGCTGGCAGGCGAAACGTCACGGAACGAGGCGAGCCGGATGCTGCGCGACGTCGCCGAGCGGCTTGCCGAAGACCTCAAGCACAAGAACGCCTTTGCGCGCGCCTGCGGCACCATCCTGAAATCCGTATCGGGCCACGAAGACCAGAGCCTTGCCGCTTTCATCGGCGAACTCGACTATCTCTCCGCCTCGCTCGCAACGGTGCTCTCGGCGGAAATGGAAACGGCAGCCAAGCTGCAGGAAGACATCAAGGCGCTGGAAGTGCTGGAGCGCGGAATTTCGGCGATGCAATCGGCCGCCGTGGCCGACAAGATCACCGGACTTGCGAACCGTATTGCACTCAACCGGACGATGGCCGAGCTTTATGAGCGCGAGGAGGGAGCGGCCGGCAGCGCATTGATCATGGTCGATATCGACAATTTCACCGATCTCAACGGCCGATACGGAACGCAGGCCGGCAACAAGCTCCTGAAGAAGCTCGCCAGCCTTTTCCGCAAATCGATCAAGAAGAACGATTTCGTCGCCCGCACCGAAGCCGATGAATTCGCCTTCCTGTTTTCCAATGTCGGCATGCAGGATGCAATGGCGATCGCCGAGCGCCTGCGCACCTCCGTCGAGGACAATCTCGTCTTCTCGACCTCCGACACATCAGATCCCGGCAGGGTCACCGTTTCGATCGGCGTGGCGCTGAGCGCCGATGCGGCAAGCCCGGGACAGCTACAGGCCAATGCGCGGGTGGCGCTTCTCGCCGCGCAGTCGAACCGCCGCCTGCCGGTGCAGGCCTTCGGCCGCTGAAGCACTCTTGCCTTGACGGGCGCTTTCGGCCAAAACGCCGGCCATGATCACAATCACAGACATTTCCGCCCGCATCGCCGGCCGCCTGCTTCTCGACAATGCCGCCGTGTCGCTGCCTTCGGGCACGAAGGCCGGCCTCGTCGGGCGTAACGGCGCGGGCAAATCCACGCTGTTTCGCGTCATCACCGGCGACCTCAGCGCGGAAACCGGATCAGTCTCGATCCCCAAGGGCGCGCGCATCGGTCAGGTGGCGCAGGAGGCGCCCGGAACCGAGGATTCGCTGATCGAGATCGTGCTTGCCGCCGACAAGGAACGCGCGGCGCTGATCGCCGAAGCGGAAACGGCGAGCGACCCGCACCGCATTGCCGAAATTCAAATGCGCCTCGTCGATATCGACGCGCATTCGGCCGAAGCGCGCGCAGCAAGCATTCTGGCCGGCCTCGGCTTCGACCAGGCGGCGCAAGCCCGCCCCGCCTCCTCCTTCTCGGGCGGCTGGCGCATGCGCGTCGCCCTTGCGGCCGTGCTGTTTGCCGAGCCGGATCTGCTTCTGCTCGACGAGCCGACCAACTATCTCGATCTCGAAGGTACGATGTGGCTGGAGGACTATATCCGCCGCTATCCGCACACCGTCATCATCATCAGCCACGACCGCGACCTCCTGAACAACGCGGTCAATTCCATCGTGCATCTCGACCAGAGGAAGCTCACCTTCTACCGCGGCAATTACGACCAGTTCGAGCGGCAGAAGGCGGAAGCCGACGAATTGCAGACGAAAGCCAAGGCGAAGAACGAGGCGGCGCGCAAGCATCTGCAGAGCTTCATCGACCGCTTCAAGGCCAAGGCCTCGAAGGCGCGCCAGGCGCAATCGCGCGTCAAGGCGCTCGAGCGCATGGGAACGGTTGCTGCCGTCATCGAGGACCATGTACAGCCGATCACCTTCCCCGAGCCGGAGAAGCAGCCGGCCTCGCCGATCGTGGCAATCCAGGGCGGCGCCGTCGGCTATGCGCCCGGCAAGCCGATCCTGAAGAACCTCAGCCTGCGCATCGACAATGACGACCGCATCGCCCTGCTCGGGTCGAACGGCAACGGCAAATCGACCTTCGCCAAATTCATCTCCGGCCGGCTCGCGCCGGAAAGCGGCGAGCTCAAGCTCGCCCCGGGCCTGAAGATCGGCTTCTTCGCCCAGCACCAGCTCGACGACCTCATCCCGGAGCAGTCGGCGGTGGAGCATGTGCGCCGGCTGATGCCCGCCGAGCCGGAGGCCAAGGTGCGCGCCCGCGTCGCGCAGATGGGACTGGCGACGGAGAAGATGGCAACGGCTGCCAAAGACCTTTCCGGCGGCGAAAAGGCCCGCCTGCTGATGGGGCTTGCCGCCTTCCATGCGCCGAACCTGCTCATCCTCGACGAACCGACCAACCATCTCGACATCGACAGCCGCCGCGCGTTGATCGAAGCGCTGAACGACTACGACGGCGCAGTCATCCTGATCTCGCACGATCGCCACCTGATCGAGGCGACGGTCGACCGCCTCTGGCTGGTCAATGGCGGCACCGTCACCAGTTTCGAAGGCGACATGGACGAATACCGGGACCTGATCGTCAGCTCCGGCAGAAAAAAAGAAGAAAAGCCGCAGGCCGCCGACGAGACGACATCGAAGGCCGACCAGCGCAAGCTCAATGCGGAAAAGCGCGCCTCGCTGACGCCGCTCAGGAAAAAGATCAACGAAATCGAATCCTTGACGGCCAAGCTGGAGAAACAGATTCAGGCGCTTGACGCAGAACTTGCAGACCCCGCCCTCTACGAGAAAACGCCCGCCAAGGCCGCCGAGAAGGCAAAGCAGCGCGGCGAGGCCGCGGCAAAACTCGCCGCCGCCGAAGAAGATTGGCTGATGCTGTCGGCCGAATACGAAGAGGCGATGGCAGGATAGCCACAGCCATCAATGAAACTCGGCGAAGCGCCGCGTTTCGGCACAATTCCGGCCGATCTCAACCGATCGTTAACCATAATTCGAAAGGTTGCCTCAACATTCATTACTGATTTGTTGAGCCCTTTCATGCACCGCTTTCTCGTTCTGTCCTGCATCGCCCTGACAGCCGTTCTCACCGCTTGCAGCACGACCAGACAAGCTCCTGACACATCGATCAAAACCTCCTCGGTGATTGCCCCCGAAGGGCAAAAGCCTGCCGATATGGCCGATGGCGATGCCACACCGCTCCTTCCGGCCGGCCCGCATCATCTGGCCGGACGAACGCTGGAGGTCGGCTCGCTTGCCGATCTCAAGCTCGACAACAAGGAAGTGATCCTGAGTTTCGACGACGGTCCGGTGCCCGGGCGGACGGACAAGGTGCTGGCAACGCTCGACCAGTTCGGCGTCAAAGGCGCCTTCATGATGGTCGGCCAGATGGCCGAGATGCACCCGAAGCTCGCCCGCAAGGTGGCGATGGACGGCAATACGATCGGCAGCCACACCTACCGGCACGCCAACCTGAATGCGCTGAGCTTCGAAGCGGCGATGGCCGAAGTCATGAAGGGCGAAATGGCGGTGACCAAGGCGACCGGAACGGATGTCTCCTTCTTCCGCTTCCCCTACCTTGCCGAGAGCCATAAGCTGCGCGCCGCAATCGCCATGCGCGACATGGTGGTCATGGATGTCGATATCGACAGCAAGGACTATTTCACCGGAACGCCGGCCTCGGTGACCCAGCGGACCATGGACCTGCTGCACAGACGCGGCCACGGCATCGTCCTGATGCACGACATCCACAAGCGGACCGCGACGATGCTGCCGACCCTGCTGTCGAAACTCGAGGCCGAAGGCTACAAGGTGGTGACGCTGAAATTCAAGGGGACTCGCGCCCCGAGCAATCTCGTCGCCTCAGCCGATCTCACCACGACCCGCTAAGGCGGGTTGCAAAGGCGGGACCGGCTGTCCTCGAGCCTTTCCTGGTCAGATTGAAGCATTCTGCCGGAGCAGGTTGGCTGAAACGGGCCGGTCGATCATCCGACTCCTTTTGAGCCAACAGAATGCTTCAATCTGACCAGGAAAGGCTCTAAACCAGTGCGATCGCAATGAAAGCCGATAGGTCCGACATGAATCTTCACCTCGAAACGGACGACGATCTCCGCACCCGCCAGTTCATCGACGAGCACAACGCGCACTCGGACACGGCGCTTAGAACGGCTGAGTTCGCCGCGGATCGCGATGCGATCAAGGCGCTGATCGAGCGGCAGGACAGGCTGATCATCCCAATGCGGCGGGGCAGCTGGCTGTTCGACTTCCGTCAGACCAAGGACAATCCGCTCGGCATCTGGCTTCGCCTGCCCGCCGGCCAGAACCCGTCGCCTGATGCCGAGTGGGAGCCGGTATTCGATCTCGACGCCTTCTGCGTCAGCGAGGGCAAGCGCTGGAACTGGCGCGGCGCCGTGACCTGCCCCTGGGAGCCGACGCGTGTGCTGCTCCTTCTGTCAGACGGCGGCTCCGACCTTCTCCGGTTGCTCGAATTCGATGCCGAAACCAGACAAGTCGTCGAGGGCGGCTTCGACACTCCCGCCGTGCGGTCGCACGCCAATTGGCTGAGCCGTGACGAAATCTGTTATTTCGGTTCCATCGACCGGTTTTCGGCGACCCGCTCCGGATGGCCGCGCGTCGGGCGGCGGCTGAAGCGCGGGCAGCGGCCGGAAGATGCCGCCGTCATGTTCGAGGCTGCGGACGAAGATGTCTACGGCTCCAATCTCGTCATCGACCCCGCCCTGTCCGGTGGCTCGCGGGATGCCGGATTGATCAGCATTTTTGTCGCCGGTCATGAGATCGGCGTCGCAAGCGCTTTTCTCATCGACGACGATGGTAAGCGGCAGCGCATCGATCTGCCTGCGGAAGCCGACTTCCAGTTCAATCGCGATCATTGCCTCTGGCGAGCGAAGACCGATGAGCGCGTTCCCACCGGCAGCCTCGTGCTGCAGCGCTTCGACCCGACATCTGAGAGCGTGCTCGGGCCGGAGCGGATCCTGTTCCAGCCCGGCGAAGGCCAGTCCATCTCACAGCTGATGCTGATGCGCGAATGGTGCGTCTTCATTATCTCCGACCGGCTGCGTCCGCGTCTGATGGTGCTCGATCTGACAAGGCTGGATGCCGAACAGCGCGAGATCCCGCTGCCCGCGGACATGCAGACGGCCCATTTCAGACCGCTCTACGCGGATCTGCATCTCGGTGACGATACGGTTCATATCGTCGGCCAGGGTTTTCTGCAGCCTCCGGCCTGCTACCGCCTGGAACTCTCGGATCGCAGCAGAGAGGCCGAGCCGGTTTTCGTCGCGGCCGCACCAAGTTATTTCGATGCAACGGATATGTCGTCCGAACTGCTGGAAGCTGTCTCGGAAGACGGAACGAGGGTTACATACCGGCTGGTGTTGCCGAGGCAGTGGACCAAGGGAGAACTGCCGGTGCTGCTTTATGGCTATGGCGGCTTCGATGTTGCGCTCTCCCCGAGCTATTCCGGCGTAACGGGACGCTGGCTGGAGCAAGGCGGCGCCTTTGTGCAGGCCTATATCCGCGGCGGCGGCGAATTCGGACCCGACTGGTATCGCAGCGCCAAACGGCAGGGACGAGACAAAGCCTTTGCCGATTTCGTCGCCATTGCGCGCGATCTCGTCGCCCGCGGCTACACCGTGCCGTCACGGATCGCCTGCCAGGGCGGCAGCAATGGCGGCCTGCTGACGGGCGTCATGCTGACGCGCTATCCGCAGGATTTCGGCGCCGTCTGGTGCCAGGTGCCGGTGCTCGACATGACGCGCTTCCATCTGTTCAGCGCAGGAAAAGCCTGGATGGACGAATATGGTGACCCGGATACGCCGGCGGACCGGGATTTCATGCTCGGCTATTCGCCGCTTCACAATGTCAGGCCCGCAGCCGAGATCGCCTATCCGCCGATCTACATCGAAAGCTCGGCCAATGACGACCGCGTGCATCCCTCGCATGCGCGCCGCTTTGCGGCGCGGCTCGAGGAGGCAGGGCATCGGCCGCTCTTCCATGAATTCGGTTCGGGCGGGCATGGCGGCGACGGCAATTCCGAGGAGCGCGCGGCCCGCGTGGCGATGGGTTACAGCTTCCTTCGCCAGACCATCATGCGCTAACGCATACGCGTGAAACTGTGCAGCGGCTTTGCTGCAATGACATGGGTAAAAACAAAGACCTAGGGCGGAATCAGCGAATCTGAAAGATCGCGATGCGCTTCAGGATGCGATAGAATGCATGAGGAGAGCTTGTCGGCGCTCCTCTTTCTGCTACAAGAAGCTCAATAAATCATACTTTTCACAGGCTCGAGCGAAACACCATGTCTCCTATCAACCTCGCCATCGTCGGCGTCGGCAAGATCGTCCGCGACCAGCACCTTCCCTCCATCGCCAAGAACCCGGACTTCAAGCTCGTCGCCACGGCAAGCCGCCACGGCACGGTCGAAGGCATCAACGCCTATACGACGATCGACGCGATGCTTGATGCCGAGCCCTCGATCGATGCCGTTTCGCTCTGCATGCCGCCGCAATATCGCTACGAGGCAGCCTATAAGGCTCTCCTCGCCGGCAAGCACGTCTTCCTGGAAAAGCCGCCTGGCGCAACGCTCAGCGAAGTCGCCGATCTTGAGGCGCTCGCCGCAAGACAAGGCGCGTCGCTTTTTGCCAGCTGGCATTCGCGCTATGCGCCGGCCGTCGAGGCCGCCAAGGCGTTTCTTGCCTCGACCACGATCAGCAGCGTGCATGTGATCTGGAAAGAAGATGTCCGCCACTGGCATCCGAACCAGGAATGGATCTGGCAGGCCGGCGGCCTTGGTGTTTTCGATCCCGGCATCAATGCGCTGTCGATCGTCACCCATATCCTGCGGCCGATCTTCATCACCGGGGCCGTGCTCGAATTTCCTGAAAACCGCGATGCGCCGATCGCTGCCGACATTCGCTTCCAGAATGCGGAGGGCCTGCCGATTCACGCCGAATTCGACTGGCGCCAGACCGGCAAGCAGAGCTGGGACATCGTCGCGGAAACGGCCGCCGGCCAGATGGTTCTCTCCGAGGGCGGCGCCAAACTTTCGATCAACGGCACGCTGGCATTCGCCGAGCCGGAGCAGGAATACCCCTCGCTCTACCGCCGCTTCGCCGAAATCATCAAGGCCGGCAAATCGGATGTCGATCTCGCGCCGCTGCGCCACGTCGCCGACGCCTTCATGCTCGGCAAGCGGAAGTTCGTCGAAGCCTTCCACGACTGAGTGATTGGCGGTCCTTGCCTGTCGGCCCGACGGCAAGGACCATCCCGACGGCACGTTTAAGCCTTCTTCTCCCACCGCCCTTCCGGCGTCTGCTGCCAGTAGGTGAGGTTATGCCCCTCGCCTTTCAGCCTCTTCCATTGCGCGCGTGCGGCGTCCAGTTGCTCCTGGTCGTGACCGTCGAACATGAAGACGACGCGCTCGTAGGCTGCGACCGGCGGCGGTTCGGCGCCGTCGACGATGAAGCGCACGGTGGCTGCGTTGGCATTGTCCGATGTCACCGTCAAAAGCACGGGCTGGCTCTCGGCGAAATCCGTCTCATCGGTGCCGTGCGGCAGAAAACTCTCCTCACGAAAAGTCCAAAGATGCGTGTCGAGCGCGTCGCGTCGCGCCGGTTCCCGCGTCTGGACGGCGACGCGCCAGCCGCGCTCGACGCTTTTGTCGATGAGCGGCGGAAGCGCATCCTCCAGCCTGGTTTCGGTCAGATGATAGAAGAGAACGTCGGTCATCAGGCTTCATAATGGGCGCGGACGAGCTCGTCGAGCAGGCGCACGCCGAAACCGGACCCCCACGACTGGTTGATCTCGTCCTGCGGCGAGCCCATCGCCGTGCCGGCAATGTCGAGATGGGCCCAGGGCGTCTCCTGCACAAAGCGCTTGAGGAAATGCGCCGCCGTGATCGAGCCCGCCTGCCGGCCGCCGGTATTCTTCATGTCGGCGAATTTGCTGTCGATCAGCTTGTCGTAATCCTTGCCGAGCGGCATGCGCCAGAGCTTCTCGTTGGTCGAGAGGCCGGCTGCCGTGAGTTGGGCCGAAAGCTTGTCGTCATTGGAGAACAGGCCCGCATGCACGTTGCCGAGTGCGACGACGATCGCGCCGGTCAGCGTGGCGAGATTGATCATGAACTGCGGCTTGAAACGATCGTTGCAATACCAGAGCGCATCGCAGAGCACGAGGCGGCCTTCGGCATCGGTATTGATCACCTCGATCGTCTGGCCTGACATGGAGGTGACGATATCACCGGGACGCTGGGCGTTGCCGTCAGGCATGTTCTCGACCAGGCCAATGATGCCGACGGCGTTGACGGCGGCTTTGCGGGAGGCAAGCGCATGCATGAGGCCGGTGACGGCTGCAGCGCCGCCCATATCGCCCTTCATGTCCTCCATACCGGCGGCCGGCTTGATCGAAATGCCGCCGGTATCGAAGACGACGCCCTTGCCGACGAAGGCGACGGGACGATCCTTGGGTTTGCCGCCTTTCCACTGCATGATCGCAAGACGCGGCGGGCGCACGGAGCCCTGGGCAACGCCGAGAAGGGCGCCCATGCCGAGACGGCGCATCTCCTTCTCGGTCAGGATCTCGACTTCGACGCCGAGCTTTTCCAGCTCCTTCGCCTTGGCCGCAAACTCGACAGGGCCAAGCACGTTCGGCGGCTCGTTGACGAGGTCACGGGCAAGATTGACGCCGCCGGCGATGGCTTCGGAATCGGAAAAGGCCTTCTTGGCGCCGGCAGGATCAGCAGTGACGATCGTCACCTTCACGGATTTCGCCGGCTTTTCCTCCTCGTCGTTCTTCTTCGTCTTGTAGGTATCGAAGCTATAGGCGCGCAGCAGCAAACCGAGCGCGAAATCGGCGGCTGCCCGGGCCGTCGTCTCGAGGCCGGGAACATCGATGAAGATTGCTGCCTTGTCGGTATTCTTGATTTTCGATGCAGCGGCACCCCCGGCCCTCAGCCAGTCATGGGCGGTGAGCTCGGCAGCCTTGCCGAGCCCGATGACGACGATGCGCTCGACGGGCGCGGCTTCGGGAGCGACGATATCGAGAGCGGCCATGGACCTTGCGGAGAATCGGCCGATCCTCGCGGCCTTGGCGACCACGCCGGCCGGATCGACCGTTTCGACGCCCGCAGCGCTCTCGGCCTCGGTCGTCTTCAGCAGGATTGCCAGGCCGCCATTGAGCTTTGCCGACTTTGAGAATGAAATTTCGAACTTTGCTGACATGTCTTCTCCGCTGGGATTCTTCGGGATCCGTTCCTGGCGGATAATTTCGTGTTTGGCGGGTCTGTCAATGGCTTGCGACAATTGTTATGGTCGCCCAGGGCCATCAGGGCCTCTCTGTTCTCGTCAGTTCCGTAGATATTCGCGTTGACAATTTTTTCGAAAAATCGGTGGCACGGCTCGGCAATCCGCCTGCCGAAAACGACTTTCGGTGCATTCGTGCTGCTGTTCTGGACGTGGTGGGCGTTGCTTGCTGTGTTCCGCGCCTTCCCCGAAATAGACATCTATTTTTCCCGGCTTTTTTTCGTGGCTGTAGATTGCGACGCGACGGCTGCGGCCGGCAGCATCTGCGGAGGCTTTCCCTATCGCGACTCGGGGAATTTCGACCTGCTGCGCACCATCTTCCTCCGCCTGCCCTATGTGGTGGCGATCGTTATGGCGTGGAAATTCATCGAATGCTATCAGCAGCATGGCGCGACTTTCAATGCCGAGAGGGCGCGCAAGCTCAAAGTCGCATTGGGAACGCTGCTGATCGGGCCGGTGCTGCTCGTCAATGTCATCCTGAAGGAACATTGGGGGCGGCCGCGGCCGCTGCAGACGGACATTTTCGGCGGCCCTCTGCATTTCGCCGAGGCAGGTTCGCTCGCCGGCAAATGCGTGTCGAACTGCTCCTTCGTCTCCGGCGAGGCGGCGAGCGCCGGCTGGCTGCTCTGCCTTCTGTTCTTCGTTCCGAAATCGCTGCGTTACGCGATCGTGCCGCCCGTGGTGGTGATCTCGA
The DNA here is from genome assembly GCF_002211305.1 of Rhizobium sp. R634. Taxonomy (GTDB): domain Bacteria; phylum Pseudomonadota; class Alphaproteobacteria; order Rhizobiales; family Rhizobiaceae; genus Rhizobium. The sequence continues at coordinate 266,451 of NZ_LOKW01000012.1, forward strand.
TCCTCACGCCGGCGATGCGGCTATCCTTCGGTGCGCATTACCTTTCCGATGTCCTGCTCGGATGGCTTTCTTCGATCGTCATCTTCGCCGCGCTGCTGGCATTAACTGAGTCGCAACAGGGCCAAAAAAATTCTGAAATTTGAATGAATTTTTGACACCAGCTTGTCGCAAAAGCGCGACAAAGAGCGTAGAGGGATTCTCCTGCAAGCCGCTTGGGCGTGCAGGGTGCTTTCAAGGGCCGGCATGAAACTACTCGAGACATACATATTACGGCGCGTCGGCCAGATGTTTCTCGTGGCGCTGCTGCCCGTGCTGGCGATCATTTGGACGACACAGGTTCTGCAGCGCATCAACCTCGTCACCGACAGCGGCCAGTCGATCGGTTCGTTCGCCAAGCTGGCGACGATGATCCTGCCGTCGATCATTCCCGTCGTGCTGCCCTTCGCGCTCGTCATCGCCATCACGCAGACATTGACGACGATGAACAACGATTCCGAGCTCACCGTCATCGATGCGGCAGGCGCGCGGCGCAGCATATTGATTCGTCCGATCCTGCTGCTTGCCGCCGTCATCAGCGTCTTTTCCTTCTTCGTCGACAACATCGTCGAACCGCGGGCAAAGACCGTAGTCCGCCAAATGATCGCGGAGACCTATGCCGACCTGCTCTCGTCAGTGATCGAGGAGAAGACCTTCCGCAAGCTCGACGAAGGCCTCTATGTGCAGATCTCCAAGCGCATGGCGGGCCGCACGCTGAAAGGTCTCTTCGTCGCAGACGAGCGCGATCCGGCCTACGAGCTGATCTATTACGCCAAGGAAGGCGCCGTCGACGACAAAGGCACGACGCTGATCATGCATGACGGCGAGGTCCACCGCAAAACGCCGGATGGCAACGTTTCGGTCATCAAATTCGATTCCTATTCCTTCGACCTCTCGGACATGACGGAAAATCGCGGTCAGGCGACGTTGCGCGCCAGCGACCGTGACCTGTGGTTCCTGTTCAATCCCGACCCGGCCGACAAGGACTATACGATCCGGCCGCAGAGCTACCGCGCCGAGCTGCACCGGCGGCTGACGGACTGGATCCTGCCCGTCGTCTTCGCGCTGTTTTCGCTGGCGATCGCCGGCGATGCGCGCTCGCACCGCGAGGCCCGGCTGCATCCGATGATTAGCGCCCTCGCCTACGCCTTCACGCTTCGCTGGGCGGCCTTCTACGCGGCCAATCAGATCGACACCGATCCTGAATATATCGCCGTCCTCTACGCGATCCCGATCGTCAGTAGCATCATTTCGATCGTCTTCCTGGGCCTGCACAAGCGACTGGTCATGCCTTCGTTCATCCGGGATCGGATCTCGTCGTTCTGGAGACGGATGCAGGAGAGACTGCTTGCCGCTGCAGGCAGGACCGGCGGGGGCGCTACCCAATGATGTTCGGTACATTGTCGCGTTATTTTTTTCGTCGTTATCTGGCGACGACGGGCTGGTTCCTGATCGGCGTGTCGGCGATTAGTTTCCTCCTCGATTTCAGCGAGACGGCGGGCCGCATGTCCGGCCTGCCCGGCTACACGATCGGCGGCGGCATCCTGATGACCGCCGTTCGCCTGCCGCTCATCCTGCAGCAGACGGTGCCGTTCATCACGCTGTTCGTCGGCATGACGGTGCTGATCGGTCTCAACCGCAAATATGAGCTCGTCGTGACGCGGGCAGCCGGCATTTCCGTCTGGCAATTCATGTTTCCCTTCATCGTCGGATCCCTGGCCATCGGCGTGCTGACGATGACGGCGCTCAACCCGCTTGCCGCCTGGGGACAGCGTCAGGCTCTTCTCGTCGAATCCGACTGGCGCGGCGAAAATGCGGTCCTGCGCAAGGCGCCGCAGATTCCGTGGCTGCGCCAGATCAGCGGCCGGGACGATGTCATCATCGGCGCCCAGACCGTTCAGGAAAACGGGACAAAGCTGATCGACGCCGTGCTGATCCATTTCGATTCAAGCGGTCAGGTCATTCTGAGACAGGACGCCGCGACAGCAAAGTTAGAAGATGGTTACTGGCAGCTTAACACCGTCGTCGAGCGCAAGCCTGGCGAAATCCCCGTGCGCAAAGCTTCGGTTCAACTTCGCACCAATCTGAAACAGGATTTCGTCCAGGAGCGGCTGACGGCGCCGGAAACAATTGGTTTCTTTGACCTTTCGAACCGCATTGCAGCGGCCAAATCCTTCGGCATCTCAACCAAGGCGCTGGAGACGCAATTCAACTCGCTGTTGTCCCAGCCGTTGCTGCTGGTGGCGATGACTCTCATTGCTGCAACAGTGTCCCTAAAATTTAGCCGGTTCAACCAATCCCGCTCCGTGATTCTGGGTGGCATCCTCGCGGGCTTCGTGCTTTATGTCATCACCGTGCTTGTTAAAGCATTCGGAAGCAGTGGAGTCGTGCCTCCTTTCGTGGCGACGTGGATACCGGTGGTCGTCGCGTTGGCGTTGGGCGCGACTATTCTGCTTCATCAGGAGGACGGCTAGTGGCGGCAGGCGACCGCAAGTACTTTAGTAAACAGTTGGTTGCCCTGCTTGCCGGCGCGACTCTATGTTCCTATTTCAGCAGCGTTCCGGCCTCTTTCGGCCAGGTCACGACGCCCGAACAAAATATCCAGCAGAAGATCCCCGAAGGAGCCAAACTTCTCCTGTCGGCCAATGAACTCGTCTATAATCGCGATGCGGACATGGTGTCGGCGATCGGCGGCGTGCAGATCAACTATGGCGGCTACAAAATGGTCGCTCAGAAGGTCGAATATAATCAGAAGACCGGCCGGATGACGGCGATCGGCAATGTCGAGCTGGTCAGCCCCGACGGCAACCGCATCTACGCCGACAATCTTGATGTGACCGACAATTTCGCCGACGGGTTCCTGAACTCGCTGCGCATCGAAACCTCCGACAACACACGTATCGTCGCCGAAAGCGGCGAGCGGGTCGGCGGCACGCTGATGATTCTCAACAAGGGCGTCTATACCGCCTGCCTTCCCTGCGCCGAAGATCCCAAGCGGGCGCCCTTCTGGCAGGTGAAGGCGCAGCGTGTCATCCAGAATGGCGAAACGCACACGGTCCGGCTGGAGCGGGCGCGATTCGAGCTGCTCGGCCATCCGATTGCCTTCCTGCCGTTCATCGAGGTTCCCGATAACACGGTGAAGCGCAAGTCGGGCTTTCTCTTCCCGACGATGAGCCTGTCGCAGAATCTCGGTTTCGGTCTTTCCATTCCTTATTATTACGTGATCTCGCCGAGCATGGATGCGACGGTCACCGCCACCGGCTACACGGCCCAGGGCTTTCTTGTCGAAGGCGAGTTCCGCCAGCGTTTTGAAAATGGCACGCATATCCTGCGCGTCGCCGGCATAGACCAGGCAACCCCGGGCAATTTCAGCTCCGGCACCAGCGATGCCGAAGCCGAGCGGCGCGGCATGGTGGCGTCGAAGGCAGAGTTCCGCATCAATCCGCGTTGGACGTTCGGCTGGGACGTCATGGTCCAGAGCGACAACAACTTCTCGAAAACCTATAAGCTGCGCGGGCTCAGCAGCACAGATCGCACCAACCAGATCTACCTGACGGGATTGGGCAAGCGGAATTACTTCGACATGCGGGCGTTCTATTTCGACGTCCAGGATGCCGACCGGACGAACACGGCCGAAAAGCAGCAGGCGATCGTCTATCCCTCGCTCGACTATCATTATGTGGCGCCGCAGCCGCTTGCAGGCGGCGAACTGTCGGCCGATGTCAACCTGACGAATATTTCGCGCACCCATGACGACTTCTATACCGTCGACGGCTTCGACCGCTTCCGCGGCCTGAAGGGACAGACCTCGCGCCTGACCGCGGAGCTGCAGTGGAAACGCACCTACGTCACGCCGACCGGCCTGGTGATCACGCCGCTGCTGGCTGCGCGCGGTGACGCCTTCGCGCTGAACATGGACGATCCGACCGGCTATGGCGGCAACTATTATGACGGCAATTCCGCCACCCGTTCGATGTTCACTGCCGGGCTGGAGATTCGTTATCCGATCCTGATGACGACTGACAACAGCACCCACATCCTCGAGCCGATCGCCCAGATCTATGCCCGCCCGGACGAGCAGCTCGCCGGCCGGCTGCCGAACGAGGATGCGCAGAGCTTCGTCTTCGACGCCACCTCGCTGTTCGACCGCGACAAATTCTCGGGCTACGACCGCATCGAAGGCGGCACCCGCGCCAATGTCGGCATTCAGTATACCGGCACGTTCGACAGCGGCTACAAGCTGCACGGCCTCTTCGGCCAGTCCTACCAGATCGCGGGACAGAACTCGTTCGCCACCGATGACCTTGTCAATGTGGGTGCGGATTCGGGCCTGGAAACCGCTCGCTCCGACTATGTGGGTCTCGGGGGCATCGAAACGCCGTTCGGCGTTTCCGTGACAGCCTCCTACCGCCTCGACGAGAAGGATTTCGATTTCCGCCGCGGCGACCTGACGACGGCTTACCAGAACGACACCTTCTCCACGCAGGTGACTTACACCCACCTCAGCGCGCAACCGGCATATGGCTTCGCTGACGACAACGACGAGATCCAGACCAGCAGCCGCGTCAAGTTCAAGGATTACTGGTCAATCTTCGGCGGTATTGCCTGGGATCTGAACAATGAGGTGCTCAGCCGCCGCACGCTCGGCCTCAGCTACGAGGACGAATGCACGATCTTTACGATCGCCTATACCGATACGAGGGACGCCGACGATGAGTCGGGAAGTGACTGGACGATCGGCGCTCGGCTGACCTTCCGCACGCTCGGCGATATCAAGATCGGCACCGATAGCGTCGAATGACGGACAGGGACATGACCTTCAGTCATTCTTTCGCCGTAAGCCTGTGCAGGACATTGCCGCCAGTCGATATCTGAGGCATAGCGGTCTCGCGCCATGATGGAAGCGATTTCCGCTTGTCTCGCACTGTGGTAAGAACGCCGCGAACACGTCTCGCGGCGCCATCGGGAGGTCAACAGATGATTGACGCGAAAAAAGCCATAACAGCCTTCATCACGGGGGCAACGATTACGCTGGCTGGCTTTGCGGCTCCGGCATTTGCCGCAAGCGAAGTCAAAGCCGTGGTGAACGGCACCGCCATCACCAGCGGCGACGTCGCCAAGCGCCAGGCCTTCTTGCGGCTGCAGCATACGAAGGCGGACGCCAAGACTGCCGAAGAGCAACTGATCGACGAGACGCTCAAGCGGCAGGAGGTCGCCCGCGTTCGTATGTCGGTTTCGCAGCAGGACGTCGATGCCTCGTTCGCGCGCTTCTCGAGCGGCAACAAGCTTTCCGTCGAGCAGATGTCGCAGATCCTCGATCGCGCCGGCGTCGGTGTCGACCATTTCAAGGGTTTCATTGCCGTGCAGATGAGCTGGCCGCGCGTCGTCAATGCGCGCTACGGTTCAACGTCTCGGCTGTCGAATTACGACCTCGTGTCCCGGATGATGCAGAACAACAAGCAGAAGCCGGTGACGACGGAATATATGCTGCAGCAGATCATCTTCGTCGTTCCGCAAGCCAAGCGCGGCGCCATCACCGGCAAGCGCAAGAGCGAGGCGGAGGCATCGCGCTCGAAATTCCCCGGCTGCGACCAGTCAAAGGTTTTTGCCGCGACGATGCGCGACGTTTCCGTGCGCGACCTCGGCCGCATGCTCGCCCCGGAGATCCCGCCGGATTGGAAGCCGCTGGTCGAACAGGCCAAGGGCAACACCACAGGCACCCGCGTCACCGACAAGGGGGTAGAATACCTGGCAATCTGCAGTCAGCGTCAGGTTTCCGACGACCAGGCCGCCGAAATGGTCTTCCGCCAGGAAGATCTCGACAAATCCAAGGCCGACAAGAGCGGTCCGCCGGAAAACGAGAACGCCAAGAAATACCTGGAAGAACTGCGCAAGAAGGCGCAGATCGCCTATCGCTGACAGACGATGGCAATACCGTTCTCACGACCGCTTGCGCTCACTCAGGGCGATCCCGCCGGCATCGGGCCGGACATCACCCTGATGGCGTGGCTCCGGCGGCGTGAACTCGGGTTGCCGCCTTTCTTCCTGATCGGCGACCCCGATGTCCTGGCGTTAAGAGCCCGCCAGCTCAATCTGACGGTTTCGATCCGCGAGAGCGATGGCGCCAGCGAGGCTGCCGGTATCTTTGCCGATGCACTGCCCGTCATGACTGTGCCGGCCGGCATCGAGGTGGTGGCCGGCGAGCCGCACGAGGCAACGGCGAAAGGCACGATCGCGGCGATCGAGAAAGCCGTATCACTGGTGATCGATGGCGAGGCGCTTGGCGTCGTCACCAACCCGATCTCCAAAAGTGTGCTCTATGAAGCAGGCTTCCGCTTTCCCGGTCATACCGAGTTTCTGGCGGATCTCGCCGCGAAGGCGACAGGCCGGCCGGTCACGCCTGTGATGATGTTATCAGGACCGAAGCTCAAGGCTATTCCCGTCACCATCCACATTCCGGTTCGGGACGTGCCGCAGGCGCTGACGAGCGAACTGATCATGGAAACCTGCCGCATCGCCCATGAAGACCTGAGGCAGCGCTTCGGCATCGAGGCGCCGCGGCTTGCCGTTGCCGGTCTCAACCCGCATGCCGGCGAAGGCGGGGCAATGGGCAAGGAGGATGAGACCATCATCCGTCCGGCAATCGAGCGCCTTCGCGACGAGGGCATCGATGCGATCGGCCCCCTGCCCGCCGATACGATGTTCCATGACGAGGCGCGGGCGCGATACGACGTCGCCGTCTGCATGTATCACGATCAGGCACTGATCCCGGCCAAGACACTCGGCTTCGACGACAGCGTCAACGTGACGCTCGGGCTTCCCTTCGTCCGCACCTCGCCGGACCACGGCACCGCTTTCGGCATCGCCGGCAAAGGCTTGGCACGCGAGCAGAGCCTCGTCGTGGCGCTGAAGCTTGCCGCGCAGCTCGGCCGCAGCATGGAAAGCCGCCACTGATGGCAGCACTTGACGGTCTGCCGCCGCTTCGCGACGTTATCCAGCGTCATGGCCTCGATGCGCGCAAGGCGCTCGGCCAGAACTTCCTGCTCGACCTCAACCTCACCCAGAAGATCGCCCGCACGGCCGGTCCTCTCGAGGAAGCCACCGTCTTCGAGGTCGGCCCCGGCCCCGGCGGGCTGACGCGCGCGATCCTGGCGCTCGGCGCCAAGAAGGTGATCGCCGTCGAACGCGACGCGCGCTGCCTGCCGGCGCTCGCCGAAATCGCCGGTCATTATCCCGGCCGGCTGGAGGTGATCGAAGGCGACGCGCTCAAGACCGATTTCGAGGCCCTGGCGCCGGAAGGTCCGGTCAAGATCATTGCCAACCTGCCCTATAATGTCGGCACGCAGCTGCTGGTCAACTGGCTGCTGCCGAAGGCCTGGCCGCCGTTCTGGCAGTCGCTGACGCTGATGTTTCAGAAGGAAGTCGGCGAGCGTATCGTTGCCAGTGAGGATGACGATCATTACGGCCGTCTTGGCGTTCTCTGCGGCTGGCGGACGGAAGCTCGCATGGCCTTCGATGTTCCGCCGCAAGCCTTTACGCCGCCGCCGAAGGTAACGTCGACCGTCGTGCAGTTGCTTCCCCGGGAAAACCCTATTCCCTGCGCTGTCGGCAATCTGGAAAAGGTGACGCAAGCCGCCTTCGGCCAGCGCCGCAAGATGCTGCGTCAAAGCTTGAAGCCGCTCGGCGGCGAGAGCCTGCTCGTCAAGGCAGGGATCGACCCGGCGCGCCGGGCGGAGACCTTGTCCGTCGAGGAATTCTGCCTGCTTGCGAATTCCCTTTAAAGCGACGGCGTCTCTTCCAGCAATCCACGGACGAAATCGAACATGCCATGGCGGCGGTCGCGGCGCAGGCGCTCAGCCTTGACGATCGACTGAACGGCATCGAAGGCGGCGTTGAGGTCGTCGTTGACGATGACGTAGTCATATTCGCGCCAGTGGGCGATCTCGGCGCGACTGTTGGCCAGCCGCGTCTGGATGACCTCTTCCGAATCCTCGGCGCGGCGGTGCAACCGCGACTGCAGCTCGGTCATGGTCGGCGGCAGCACGAAGATAGAGACGACGTCGGCCGACATCTTCTCCTGCAATTGCTGGGCGCCCTGCCAATCGATGTCGAAGAGCATGTCGCGGCCCTCGGCCATGGCTTGCTCCACCGGCTCGCGCGGCGTGCCGTAGAAATTGCCATGCACCTCGGCCCATTCGAGCAGCGCATCGCTATCGCGCAGCCGCTCGAACTCGCGCACGCTCTTGAAGTGGTAATGCACATCCTCGACTTCGCTCGGGCGGCGCTGGCGCGTGGTGACGCTGACGGAGAGGCCGATTTGCCTGTCCTGCTCCAGCAGCGTGCGCGCGATGGTGGACTTGCCGGCGCCCGACGGCGACGAGATAACAAGCATCAGACCGCGGCGGGCGATCTGGACGGGCGAGGATTTCGCCGGTTTCATGTCCTACTCCAAATTCTGGACCTGCTCGCGGAACTGGTCGATCACGACTTTCAGCTCGATGCCGGCGGCGGTGACCGCCGAAGCATTCGACTTCGAACAGATGGTATTCGATTCGCGGTTAAATTCCTGTGCAAGGAAGTCCAGCCGGCGGCCGGCGGGGCCGCCTTTCACCAGAAGATCGCGTGCAGCGGCAATATGCGCCTTGAGCCGATCAATCTCCTCGCGCAGATCCGCCTTGGTTGCCAACAGCGCGGCTTCGGCGTGTAGCCTGTCGCGGTCGAGGGCAGCCATGCCGTCCATCAACAAAGTCACCTGTGCGGTAAGCCGCGCCGCGATCTCCTGCGGCGAGCGCGAGGGATCGCTCTCGATCACACGCGTCAAGCCTTCGATCGTGGCGACATGGTCGAGAAGAATGCGGACGAGCGCCGATCCCTCCTGTTCGCGCATTGCCCTCAGATCGGAAAGAGCGGCCAGCAGACCGGCGGCGATATCGGCGTCACGGGTGGCGAGCGCCTCCTCGCTATCCTCGCCTTCGCGGAATTCCACGATGCCGCGCACGAGAAGCAGCGTGTCGAGCTTCAGCGGCGCGGGGTCGATCATGCCTTCCAATTGCTCGCGCATGGCAAGCACGGCGGCAAGCGCTTGCCTGTTCAGCACCGCCTCGAAACGGTTCTCGTCAGCGGTGACCGACAGCGATGCCTGCAGGTTGCCGCGGCTGAAGCTTTCGCCGGCAAGGCGGCGAACCTCCGCCTCCATCCGTTCAAGCCCGGGCGGCAGGCGCAAGCGCAGGTCAAGGCCCTTGCCGTTGACCGAGCGCAGCTCCCATGCCCAGCGCCAGCGACCGCTCGTTCCCTCGCGCCGCGCAAAACCGGTCATGGACTGCAGAGCCATGCGAGCCTCCCGAAATCTGTCAGTTGATTTTCTTTTTCTTCGGCGGAACGACGGCCGCGCCATTATCTGCCGGCGGCTCCTCCGGCTGGCCGTCAACCGCTATGTTCGGATCCGAACCCTTGTCGGCCTCGAGCTTACGCCAGCGTTTGACGTTGGCGTTATGCTCCTCGAGCGTGGCCGCGAAGACGTGGCCGCCAGTGCCGTCGGCAACGAAATAGAGATCCTGCGTCTTCCAGGGATTGGCGACGGCTTCCAGCGCATCCTTGCCGGGATTGGCGATCGGCGTCGGCGGCAAGCCCTTGATGACATAGGTATTGTAGGGCGTGTCCCGCTTCAGGTCCGACTGGTAGATCGGCCGGTCGGCAGGTTTTCCCTCGCCGCCGAAGAGGCCGTAGATGATAGTCGGGTCGGACTGCAGGCGCATGCCCTTGCCCAGCCGGTTGAGGAAGACGGAGGCGACATGGGCGCGCTCGTCGGGAACGCCGGTTTCCTTTTCGACGATCGAAGCGAGCGTCACGAATTCTTCTTTGGACCGTAGAGATAGCGACGCGTCACGCTTATCCCAGATCTGGTCGACGAGCTTTTGCTGTGCCGCCGCCATCTGCTGGATGATCTCCGAACGCTTGGTGCCGCGCGAGAATTTGTAGGTATCCGGACGCAGGCTGCCCTCGGCCGGCAGCGCGGCCGGTAAGTCGCCTTCCAGCACCGGATCGGCCAGCATGCGGTCGAACATCTGGCGGACCGTCAGGCCCTCGGGGAAGGATACGGAATAAAGGATGGACTTGCCCGATTTCAAAAGCTCCATGATATCGCTCATGGAAGCCTTCGCCTTGATCTCATATTCTCCGGCCTTCAGGCTCTCTCCGGCCGACAGATGCGTGGCTGTGAGATAACGGAAGATGCGGGCATCGGTGATGATGGCGTTGCGCTCGAGGTTCGAGGCGATTTCGGCCAGGCCAGCGCCGTTGCGAACGATGAAATTGGTGTTGGTCTGCAGCGGACCGGGGCTCTGATAGGTCGATTTGGCGTAGTAGAAGCCGATGACGGCAACGATGCAGACCAGGACTGCCATCGTCATAATGAAGTTCAGGAAAAGAACAACCTGGCTGCGGGCATTCTTGGACCGCTTCGGCGGCTCCGGAACGCGCTCCGGGCGCAGGGCCTCGTTCGGCGATTTGGGGATGATCGGTCCCTTCTGCGCTTGCCGGCCGTTCTCGCCCTGCGGGGTATCGTTGCTCTGGTTCGTCGTATCGCTCACCGGCAATCCTCTAAAACTTGGCCTTCACTTCGCTATTTCGCGAAGCAATGCGGCAAAAGCAGGTCTACCGCCGCTCAATGACGCCGGTCACTGCTGTGCTTTCGCACGCCCTGCCATGCGCGTGCAGGACGGCCTTATCGACGGCGTCGGGATACCCGTGGGTATCCGCTAGGCGTAACGGCGCAGCACGAGCGATGCGTTCGTGCCGCCAAATCCGAACGAATTGGACAGCGCCACGTTGATTTCTCGCTCACGCGCCTTGTGCGGAACAAGATCGATCGCCGTCTCGCGTTCGGGATTGTCGAGATTAAGCGTCGGCGGCGCGACATTGTCGCGGATGGCGAGCGTGGCGAAGATCGTCTCGATGGCGCCGGCCGCGCCGAGAAGGTGGCCCGTCGCCGACTTGGTCGAGGACATGGAGATCTTCGACGCTGCGTTGCCGACCAGCCGCTCGACGGCGCCGAGTTCGATCGTGTCGGCCATGGTCGATGTGCCGTGGGCGTTGATGTAGTCGATGTCGGCCGGCGTCAGCCCGGCGCGCTTCAGCGCCATCGCCATGCAGCGGCCGGCACCCTCGCCGTCTTCGGACGGCGCGGTGATGTGATAGGCATCGCCCGACAGGCCGTAGCCGACGACTTCGGCGTAAATCTTCGCGCCGCGCGCCTTGGCGTGCTCCAGCTCCTCGAGCACGACGATGCCGGCGCCCTCGCCCATGACGAAGCCGTCGCGGTCGCGGTCATAGGGGCGCGAAGCCTTCTGCGGATCGTCATTGTGCTGGGTCGACAGCGCCTTGCAGGCGGCAAAGCCTGCCAACGAAATGCGGCTGACGGGAGATTCCGTGCCGCCGGCGACCATGACGTCGGCATCGCCAAGCGCGATCAGCCGCGCGGCATCGCCGATCGCATGCGCGCCCGTCGAGCAGGCGGTAACGACCGAATGATTGGGTCCGCGCAGCTTGTGGCGGATCGACACTTGGCCTGAAACGAGGTTGATCAACCGGCCGGGAATAAAGAAGGGGGAGATGCGGCGCGGGCCCTTGTCGCGCAGGGTGTAGCCCGCCTCGACGATGCCTTCGATGCCGCCGATGCCGGAGCCGATCAGCACGCCGGTGGCGATCTGGTCCTCGTCGGTCTGGGGATGCCAGTCGGCATCGGCAAGCGCCATGTCGGCGGCGGCCATGCCGTAGATGATGAAGGGATCGACCTTGCGCTGCTCCTTCGGCTCCATCCACTGATCGACATTGAAGGTGCCGTCGGCACCGTCACCGAGCGGGATACGGCAAGCGATCTTGGCGGGAAGGTCGTCAACCTCGAATTCGGTGACCAGACGGGCGCCGTTCTGGCCGGCAAGCAAGCGCGACCACGTGACCTCTGTTCCGCATCCCAAGGGTGATACCATGCCGGTACCGGTTATGACGACACGTCTCATCGCGTGCTTTCCCCCGTCTCTTATGTTCTATGGAGAAATATGCCGATAAGAAAAGGGCGGACTCCCGGCCCGCCCTTTCTCAAATGCACTGGATCAGGCCTGGGCCTTCTCAATAAACTTCACAGCATCGCCGACCGTCAGGATCGAGTCAGCGGCGTCGTCGGGAATTTCAACGCCGAATTCTTCTTCGAAAGCCATGACAAGTTCGACAGTGTCGAGCGAGTCAGCGCCCAGATCGTCGATAAAGCTGGCGCTCTCGACGACCTTGTCGGCATCGACGCCAAGATGATCAATAACAATTTTCTTTACGCGTTCTGCGATATCGCTCATGTCGGTTTCCTCGACCTTATGTCCTGATCGGCATGCCGTTACGGCATCCCTACCTGTTTCAGCCTGCGATGTTTTCAGACATCCTCGGCAAACTCGTTTACCCGGCTTCAGAGATGTCCCAGGCTTGCGAAAAGCCCGCCGGTCCGTCTGCTTTCTCGGGACGACTGTTCACAGTCATGGCCCGCTTAACATGCTTTATGTCTGCCGCAAAGCCAGAAAATCAACGCTTCGTGATTGCTCAACATGCTATTGCGGGAATTATTCCCGTGGCGATGGTTTGTCGTTTCAGATCATCGCCATGCCACCGTTTACATGCAGCGTCTGGCCAGTCATGTAAGCGGCCTCCGAGGAGGCGAGATAGGCGACGGCGGAAGCGACTTCGCCGCCCGTACCCATGCGCCGCATCGGGATCGCCCCCATGATCGCTTCCTTCTGCTTGTCGTTCAGCTTGCCGGTCATGGCGCTTTCGATGAAGCCGGGCGCGACGCAATTGACCGTCACGTTGCGGGTGGCGATCTCCTGCGCCAGCGATTTGGTGAAGCCGATCATGCCGGCCTTGGAGGCGCAGTAATTGGCCTGGCCTGGATTGCCGGTGACGCCGACGACGGAGGTGATGTTGATGATGCGGCCATAGCGGCGGCGCATCATCGGATGCGTTAATTCGCGCGTCAGGCGGAAGGTCGCGGTCAGGTTTACTTCGAGAACGGCGTCCCAGTCCTCGTCGCTCATGCGCACGAAGAGACCGTCCTTGGTGATGCCGGCATTGTTGACCAGAATATCGACGCCTTCGAGATCGGCTTCCGCCTTCTGGCCGAGCGCCTTGACCTCGTCGCGGTCCGACAGGTTGGCCGGGAAGATCTTGACGCGCTCGCCGAGCTCGGCTGCCAGCGCTTCCAGCTTCTCGACGCGGGTGCCGTGGAGGCCGACGATCGCCCCCTGCTTATGAAGAAGGCGGACGATTTCTTCGCCGATACCGCCCGATGCGCCGGTGACGAGAGCCTTGCGGCCGGAAAGATCGAACATGGAAACGTTCCTTATTGTCTGGAGATAGCAATCAGGCCATGAGGGCGGCGACGGCCGCATCGATGTCGGCAGGACCATTGACCGAGACGCCGTTGATCGTTTTGTCGATGCGGCGGGCAAGACCGGTCAGCACCTTGCCGGAGCCGAGTTCATAAAGCGTCGTGACGCCGTTGCCGGCGAACCATTCCACCGTCTCACGCCAGCGGACCTGACCGGTCACCTGCTCGACCAAGAGACTCGCGATCTCGTCGGCGCCCGTGACGGGGGCTGCGCGGACATTGGCGATCAGCGGGACGACGGGGTCGGATTTGGCAACCGTTGCCAAGGCCTCGCGCATGGCGTCGGCGGCGGGCGCCATCAGCTTGGAATGGAAGGGAGCGGAAACCGGCAGCAGGATGGCGCGCTTGGCGCCCTTCTCGGTCGCATGGCCGGCCGCCTTTTCGACGGCCGCTTTTTCACCCGAGATGACGATCTGGCCGCCGCCATTGTCGTTGGCGATCTGGCAGGCGCCGGTGGCTGCGGCCGCCTCGCAGACGGCAACGACGTCGGCATGTTCGAGGCCGATGATCGCGGCCATGGCGCCGACGCCGACGGGAACGGCCGCCTGCATGGCATTGCCGCGGATGCGCAGCAGCCGCGCGGTGTCGGCGAGAGAAAAAGTGCCGGCAGCACAGAGTGCGGAATATTCGCCGAGCGAGTGGCCGGCGACATAGGCGACCTTGGACTTCAGATCCAGTCCCTTGGCCTCGAGAATGCGGACGACGGCGATCGACACGGCCATCAGGGCCGGCTGGGCATTCGCCGTCAAGGTCAACGTGTCCTCGGGACCGTTGAACATGACGTCCGAAAGCTTTTCACCGAGCGCCTCGTCGACCTCTTGGAAAACGGCGCGCGCTTCCGCGAAATTCTCGGCGAGATCCTTGCCCATGCCGACGGCCTGGCTGCCCTGGCCGGGAAAAGTGAAAGCGATGGTCATTCTCGTATCCCTGGTTGCGCCCCTCGAGGCTATTTTGCCTCCAATTGACATTCTTTCCCGGAGAGTCAAGTGGCGGCCCGCTCTCTGCAAAGCCTTTCGCACCGGCACAAAAGCCCGGTTTTGCTCTTGCGCTCCGTCAAATCCGGCCTAGATTTGCGCGGGCACTTCCCAAGGCTTCCACCTCAAGATCGCTCCCAAGGTTTTTCCCATGAACTATAATTCGCTCGGCCGCACCGGCATCGCCGTTTCAGAAATTTGCCTCGGCACCATGACGTGGGGTTCGCAGAATAGCGAAACCGACGCTCATGCGCAGATGGATTATGCCGTCGAGAAGGGCGTCAATTTCTTCGATACCGCCGAGCTTTATCCGACCACCCCGGTCTCGGCGGAAACACAGGGCTGGACCGAAGACTATATCGGCAGCTGGTTCAGCAAATCAGGTAAGCGCAGCGATATCGTCCTCGCCACCAAGGTCGCCGGCCGCGGTCGCGATTACTTGCGCGGCGGCGAAGGCGCGGATTCAAAGAACATCCGCCTGGCCCTGGAGGCCAGCCTGAAGCGGCTGAGGACCGATTACGTCGATCTCTATCAGATCCACTGGCCGAACCGCGGCCATTTCCACTTCCGCCAGAACTGGGGCTACAATCCCTTCAACCAGGACCGCGAACAGGCCGTCGCCAACATGCTCGACATCCTGGAAACGCTCGGCGCGCTGGTCAATGAAGGCAAGATCCGCGCAATCGGCCTTTCCAACGAAACCACCTGGGGCATCCAGAAATATCTGACGCTCGCAGAACAGAAGGGCCTGCCGCGCGTCGCCAGCGTCCAGAACGAATACAATCTGCTCTACCGCCATTTCGATCTCGACCTCGCCGAACTCTCGCATCATGAGGATGTCGGTCTGCTCGCCTATTCGCCGCTCGCCGGCGGCATCCTCATCGGCAAATATGTCGGCGGCGTCAGGCCGAAGGGCTCGCGCGGCTCGATCAACCACGATATCGGCGGCCGCCTGCAGCCGCTGCAGGAGCCGGCGACCAAGGCCTACTTGGAGATCGCAGCCCGATACGGGCTCGACCCGGCGGCAATGGCGCTCGCCTTCTGCCTGTCCAGGCCCTTCATGGCCTCGGCCATCATCGGAGCGACCTCCATGGAGCAGTTGAAGGTCGATATCGGCGCGGCCGAGGTGAGGCTGTCGGACGAGGTGCTGGCGGAAATCGCCAAGGTTCACCGACAGTATCCGCTGACGCTGTGATGACGAAGCCCGGCGCCGCCGATTGGTCTCCGTCGGACTCGACTGTCCGATTGGGGTTGCCTTTAGCTGAAAAATCCGTATAAGCCGCCCTGTTCGTTAACCCGGTCTTCTGGCTGGTGGCTGAACGGAGGGCCGGTTTCCTCGTGGAAATCGTTCGGAACGGAAGCGTTCCAGCCTCCCGTGTCTCCGCTCTCGACCGTCTCGGAAACGCTTTTCTTGCCTGGGTCCGCCCAATCAGGAGCAGTCGTTGAGGCTTAGCCGCCGAATATCGGGTTGAACCAAACGCAAGAAAGGCAAAGCTGTCATGGCTCTTTATGAACATGTATTCCTTGCCCGGCAGGATATTTCCGCTCAGCAGGTCGATGCCCTCGTAGAACAGTACAAGGGCGTGATCGAAGCTAACGGCGGTAAGGTCGGGCGCATCGAGAACTGGGGCCTCAAGTCCCTCACCTATCGCATCAAGAAGAACCGCAAGGCGCACTACGCGCTGATGGACATCGATGCACCGCCGGCTGCGATCCAGGAAATGGAACGCCAGATGCGCATCAGCGAAGACGTTCTTCGCTACATGACTATCGCCGTCGAAAAGCACGAAGAAGGCCCGTCTGCCATGCTGCAGAAGCGCGACCGCGACGACCGCGGCCCGCGTGAAGGCGGCGATCGTGGCCCGCGCCGCGAATTCGGCGACCGTCCGCCGCGCCGTGACGGCGACTTCCAGCGTGGCCCGCGTCCGGATCGCGCTCCCCGCGAAGACCGTGCATAAGGAGATATAAGAATGTCTGAAGCTTCCTCCGCACCGGTCCGCCGCCCGTTCCATCGCCGCCGCAAGACCTGCCCGTTCTCCGGCGCAAACGCACCGCGGATCGACTACAAGGACGTACGCCTGCTGCAGCGCTACATTTCCGAGCGCGGCAAGATCGTTCCGTCCCGCATCACGGCCGTTTCCCAGAAGAAGCAGCGCGAACTCGCCCAGGCGATCAAGCGCGCCCGTTTCCTCGGCCTGCTGCCCTACGTCGTCGCCTGATCGGCTGACGCTATCACAATCGAGGGAAGGCATTCGTGCCTTCCCTTCTCCCTTCCGCGATGGGCGTGGATCGGAATTCTTAAAACCCATGTTGAGACGTTTCTGAATTCGATTCAGCAACACCTCTAACTGCTTGATGAAGCAGGACAGCGACCTTGAAACGACCGAACCTTAGAACGCTGCTGATCGGCGCACTCGCCGGATTGACCGCCGCCCTGCTGGTGCTGGGCGCGAGCATGCAGCCGTCGTTTTTCAGCGCGATCCTCTACACGGCCTCGGCGCTTCCGATCCTTATCGTCGGGCTCGGCTGGGGCAATGCCGCCGCGATTTCGGCCGTCGTCACCGCAGCCGCACTCGGCGCGGTCATGATCTCCCCCTCCTTCGCGCTCATCATGACGCTGGTGACGCTGCTGCCGGCCGGCTGGCTCAGCCATCTCGCCAATCTCGCACGTCCCGCCTCCGAGCTCGGCGGCCCTGACCATCTGCTTGCCTGGTACCCGCTCTCCGATATCCTGCTGCATCTCTGCGGCCTGGTGACGATGGCCGTCATCGTCATCGGCGTGATGATCGGCTATGGGCCCGAGGTCACCGATCCGATCGTCGATCTGCTGATCACCTCGGTCAAACAGCAGCAACCGGAATTCATGCCCGATCCGACGGCGACCGCGCAGACCAAATCGCTGATCCTGCTGATGCTGCCGGCGGTGCAAGGCGGCATGTGGGTCAGCATGCTGTTCGCAGCCTATTATTTCGCCGTGCGCATCGTCGCGGCATCAGGCCGGGGTCTTCGTCCGCGCGAGGACATTCCCTCATCGCTGCGCATGAACCGCAATTCGATCTTCATCTTCCTGGCCGGGCTTGCGGCCTGCTTCTTCGGCGGCATCCCGGCGCTGCTCGGGGCGACCGTGATCGGTGCCTTCGGCGCCGGTTTCATGCTCTCCGGCTTCGCCTCGCTGCATTTCCGCACGCGTGGGAAGGACTGGCGCATACCGGCCCTCATCCTCTGCTACCTGGCTTCGATGCTCATGCTTCTGCCCGCTCTCCTCATCCTGGTCGTGGGTCTTAGCGATACGCGCAAGGCGATCGCGCTGACGCCGACGAAAGATGCCGATGCCCCCAAACAATCCGATACGAAAATCTGAGACACAAGAAAGGAAAAGAAAATGGAAGTCATCCTTCTCGAACGCATCTCCAAGCTCGGCCAGATGGGCGAAACCGTAAAGGTTCGCGACGGCTTTGCCCGTAACTACCTGCTGCCGCTCGGCAAGGCGCTGCGCGCCAACGCCGCCAACAAGACCCGCTTCGAAGCCGAGCGCGCGACGCTCGAAGCCCGCAACCTCGAGCGCAAGTCGGAAGCCCAGAAGGTCGCCGACGTTCTCGACGGCAAGTCCTTCATCGTTGTGCGTTCGGCCGGCGAAACCGGCCAGCTCTACGGCTCGGTCGCTGCCCGTGACGTCGTCGAGATTCTCGCCGCCGAAGGCTTCAACATCGGCCGCAACCAGGTTCACCTCAACACGCCGATCAAGTCGATCGGCCTGCACAAGGTCGAGCTGCAGCTGCATGCCGAAGTCGAAATCAACGTCGAGCTGAACGTTGCCCGTTCCGCCGAAGAGGCAGAACGCCAGGCCAAGGGCGAAGAACTCACCTCGGTTGACGCGATCTACGGCGTTGACGAAGACGCGCTGCGTCCGGAAGACTTCTTCGATCCGGAAGCCGATGGCGTCGACGAAGACGAAGCATAATATCGCCGGAGCGATCCGCGTGAGGGAAGCCCGGCCACCGCGCCGGGCTTTTTCGTTTCCGTTCGTTTGGTGCTCAGGCAGCCGCTGGATCATTTTTTACCAGGGGATTGTCTCGATGTTTTTGCTGCGTGCCCGATGTCATGGCGCTAACATCTCCTTCTCCGGAACGGATGAGCTGAGTCGGCTCCGTACCGTGTCCTCAGGGTGACACTGCCAGTATTTCTCTTTTGTGGCGTTTGTGGCACCCCGGACTGTGGAGAAGTCGAACAATGGGCACAGGCGTTCAGGATTTAGGCGAGACCAGCCCCGCTCCGATCGCAGCCTCTTGATTTCTCCATCCGGAATTGCAAATCCGGAGTTGGAAAAAGACAGAACGGATGATGATGAACGACGCCGCTCGAAAGATTGCAGCCGTTGCTCCTTCGGAGCAGCACTATCGCGAAGCACCCAACAACATCGAAGCCGAGCAGGCGCTTCTGGGTGCCATCCTGATGAACAACGACGCCTATTACCGAGTGTCGGATTTCCTCAAGCCGATCCATCTCTACGAGCCGCTGCATCGGAAGATCTTCGAGGTTGCCGGCGACATCATCCGCATGGGCAAGATCGCCAATCCGGTGACGATCAAGACCTTCCTGAAAGCCGACGAGAAGGTCGGCGACATGACCGTCTCGCAATATCTGGCAAGCCTCGTCAGCAACGCGGTCACCGTCATCAATGCCGAGGACTATGGCCGGGCGATCTATGATCTCGCGCTGCGCCGGGCGCTGATCACCATCGGCGAGGACGTCGTCAACATCGCTTATGACGCGCCGCTCGACATGCCGCCGCAGTCGCAGATCGAAGATACCGAACGCCGTCTCTTCGAACTCGCCGAAAACGGCCGCTACGACGGCGGCTTCCAGTCCTTCAACGATGCCGTGGCGCTCGCCATCGACATGGCGGCCGTCGCCAAGGAACGCGACGGCGGGCTCTCGGGCATCTCCACCGGCATCCATTCACTGGATGCCAAGATGGGCGGCCTGCAGCGTTCGGACTTGATCATCCTGGCCGGGCGCCCCGGTATGGGCAAGACCTCGCTCGCAACCAACATCGCCTATAACATCGCCGCCGCCTATGAGGGTGAGGTGCAGTCGGACGGCAGCATGAAGGCCAAGAACGGCGGCGTCGTCGGCTTCTATTCGCTCGAAATGTCGTCTGAACAGCTCGCTACCCGTATCATCTCCGAGCAGACGGAAGTCTCCTCCTCGAAGATCCGCCGCGGCGACATCAACGATGCGGATTTCGAAAAGCTCGTCGCCTGTTCGATGATGATGCAGAAGGTGCCGCTCTATATCGACCAGACGGGCGGTATCTCGATCGCCCAGCTTTCGGCGCGCGCGCGCCGCCTCAAGCGTCAGCGCGGCCTCGACGTGCTCGTGGTCGACTACGTGCAGCTGATGACCGGCTCGGGCAAATCGAGCGACAACCGCGTCCAGGAAATCACCCAGATCACCACCGGCCTGAAGGCGCTCGGCAAGGAACTCAACGTCCCGATCATCGCGCTGTCTCAGCTATCCCGCCAGGTCGAAAGCCGCGATGACAAGCGCCCGCAGCTTTCCGACCTTCGCGAATCCGGCTCGATCGAACAGGACGCCGACGTCGTGCTCTTCGTGTTCCGCGAGGAATATTACGTCAAGAACCAGGAGCCGCGTGATCCCCACGATCCGAAATATCCGGAATGGGAAGCGCTGTTCGACAAGGTGAAGGGCACGGCCGACGTCATCATCGCCAAGCAGCGTCACGGGCCGACCGGCACGGTGAAGCTCGCCTTCCAGGCGGAGTTCACCCGTTTCGCCGATCTCGCCGATCCTTCCTTCATACAGTACGAGGAACATTGACGCGGTTCCCGCGTCGATTTCCTTAGAACCCGGCGACCCGTAACAAGGCAACCGTTGCGACGCCAATTGCGACGCTGACAAGCATGGGGAGACGGCGCGCGGCGATCGCCGTTGCCGCGCAAGCCAAGGTCTCTGCCCACCCGGCCGCAAAAGCGGTCGGGGCAATGACCGCCATCAGCACGGCTGGCGGGATGGCCTCGATCGCCGTTCTGCGCCGTTCATCCATCTCGACATGACGGATCAGGACGAGGCCGCTGATGCGGGTGAAGACCGTTGCGGCGGCCATCGCGAGGATGGCGATCATGGTGTTGAGGTCGAGCGTCATGCCGCCTGCTCCCGTGCCCTGCCCTGCCAGAGCGCCGTTGCCAGCCCGGCCAGAGCGCCGGCGGCGATGTACCAGACCCCCGGCACGAAGTGATGGACCGCGACGGATGCGGCGCCGCTCGCAGCAAGGACGGCGCCGGTTTCCGGCCCTTTCCAGAAACCCATGACGAGCACGATGAAGACGGCCGGAAAGGCGAAGTCGAGGCCGGTGACCGCTGGATTGCCGAGAAAGGCGCCGAGCAGTGCGCCCGCCAGCGAAGAGCCGACCCAGGTGAGGTAGAAAGGCGCGACGATGCCGGCATACCAGGCCGGCGTCAGCCGCATGCTGCCGGCGCGGAATTCCGCCATGGCCCAGAGCTCGTCGGCGAGGAAGAGCATGGCGGCATAACGTTTGACGCCGGAGAAAGACTGCATCTTCGTGCCGATCGACGCGCTCATCAGCACATGGCGGATATTGACCAAGAGGGTTGCGAAGCCGACGCCGATCCACCTTGCCGGATGCGTCCAGATATCCATGGCCACGAATTGCGAACCGCCTGCAAAGACAAGCGCGCTCATCAGCGCCGTTTCCAGCGGCGAAAGCCCCTTGGTGGCCGCGACCGCGCCGAAAACGAGTCCGATCGGCAAGACGGCGACAACAAGCGGAAAAATGGCGCGCATTCCGGCAAGAAATTCGCCGGATGGCCGGCTGTGCTGCAACATGGCAACCTCCTGATCAAGATCGCGGAGGGTTAACCCAGGCGGCCATGGCTGTATTGAACGAAAGTGATCAGCCCGTGCGGAATTGGCCGGGCGTCACACCCGTGCGCGCCTTGAAGTGCCGGGTGAAATGCGCCTGATCGGCAAAACCGCATTCGAGCGCGATATCGGCCGGCATGCGTCCCTGCCGCAGCAGCCGGCGGGCCACCTGCACGCGCCGGTCCGTCAGAAAAGCGTGGGGGGTGATGTGATATTCCTTGCGGAAGGCGCGGATGAGGTGGGCGCGGCTCAGACCCGCCACGCCAGCCAGTTCCTCGAGGCCGACGTCGCTGTCGAAGTTCTCGACGAGGTATTCGCGGGCGCGGGCGACCGCGCTTCGTTCCTTCGTATCGACGGGAACGATGATCGCGCTGCCGTGGCGCGCAAAGATCGCCGCCAGCACCGAAAACATTCCCTCATCGGACTCCAGCGCGCCGGCGCCGCTCTCGAGCGTTCGATGGGCGGCGTGAAAGGCATTGGCAAGCTGTGGATCGCGCGGAAGCCCGCCGGGGAAAGACGGCGTCGCATGAAAGGCCTTGCCGGTGACATCTTCGAGGATATCAACGAACAGCTTCATGTCGGGATAGATCATCCGGTAGCGATAGCCCTCGCCGCCAGGAGCGCCGTCATGGATCACACCGGGATCGATGAGATAAAGGTCGCCCGGGCCGGTTTCTTCCCGCCTGCCGCTCAGAGTGGCGATCTGGCTACCGCTTTCTATCGCGCCGATGCTGAAGGTATCATGCGCATGCGGCGCATATTCATGCGTCAGGAAGGTGGCGCTCAAACACTCCATGTCGCGGAAGCGGCTATCCCGCCAGAAGCGGGCCGATTCCACGTTCGCAAGCGGCATGGCTTCGGCCGCCTCTTTTTGCGATACGTTCTGCATCCACCAAGATTATCGCGGAAGCGCGCACGCGTCTTGAACAAAAGTGATCGTGGGGCAGGCAAAGGGTGTTATGTCACCGCCTGCGCTTTCCCTTGGCGATCATGCTCTTTAAACTAGACTGGCTAAAGCGATTTCCTTTCATTACTTCACGGCGATTCATGACAGATTTTCCCATCCCCTTCGAAGATGACGATCTTTTCGCTTCCGCGGGCCTGCGGCTGACCGTCGATCTGACTGCGCTCACCGAGAACTGGCGCGACATGGCGCGGCGCTCCGGCGCTGCGCGCGCCGCAGCCGTCGTCAAGGCGGACGCCTACGGCATGGGCATCGAGGATGCCGGCGAAGCGCTCTACCTCGCGGGCGCCCGGGATTTTTTCGTCGCGACCGTCGATGAAGGGGTAACGCTTCGCCTCTATGCGCCCGAGGCGCGCATCTTCGTGCTCTCGGGCATATGGCCGGGCACCGAACGGCGCTTCTTCGAGAACGATCTGGTGCCGGTGATCTCCTCCGACGAGCAGCTTGCCTTCTGGATGGCTGTGCTTGCCGATTATGGCGATTACCCTTGCGCGCTGCATGTCGATACAGGCTTCAACCGGCTGGGGCTGCACATCGACGATGCGCTGGCGCTTGCCGACGACGTCTCGCGGCCGGCAAGCTTTGCGCCGGTGCTCGTCATGAGCCACCTCGCCTGCGGCGACGATCCCGGCCATGCGATGAACCGGCGCCAGCTCGAATCATTCCGCAGGGTTAGCGCGGCCTATGAAGGCATCGATTCAAGTCTTGCCGCCTCCGCCGGAATTTTTCTCGGCGAAGACTATCACTTCGACCTGACCCGTCCCGGCATCTCGCTCTATGGAGGCGAAGCGGTCAGCGGCATGGCGAACCCGATGCGCCCGGTCGCCACCGCGGAAGCACGCGTCATCCAGGTACGGACGGTCGAAGCCGGCGAGACCGTCAGCTACGGGCGGGCGCTGCAGCTTCACCGCGACAGCCGGCTGGCGATCATCTCGGCCGGTTATGCCGACGGCTATCTGCGCAGCCAGTCGAGCGGCGGCGTGCCCCTGCGCCAGGCCGTGCCGCAGGGCGGGCAAGGCTTCATCGCCGGACACAAGGTGCCCGTCGCGGGCCGGATCACCATGGATCTGACGATCTTCGACATCACCGACCTGCCGGACAATGCCGTACGCGCCGGCGATTATGTCGAGCTGTTCGGAAAGAACATGTCGCTCGACGAGGTGGCGCGGGCAGCAGGCACCATCGGATACGAGATCCTGACCAGCATGGGGCTGCGCCACGAACGGCGCTATGTGGCCGAGGAGTAGAGCTTGCTGTCAGCGGCTGCTGAGCGCGAGACGGACGCCGAGCGCCACGAAAAGCGCACCGAGACCGCGATCGAGCCACCGTCCGATTTTTTCGTTGTGCCTCAACGCATCTGCAAGGCGCCCGCCGAGAAGGACGAGCGGCGGTTCGATGAAGGCCGCGACGGCGATGATGAGCCCGCCATGCAGCATGAGCTGAGCCCAGGTGGGCCCTGCCCCTTCGACGACGAATTGCGGCAGGAACGCCAAGAAGAATATCGCCACTTTCGGATTGAGCAGCGACACCAGGGTTCCCTGCCGATAGATCCTTGCCGCCGGCAGTTTTTCATCCGCTGCCTTCATCAGGCCGCTGCCGCCACCGGCGCGCAAAGCCTGGATGCCTAACCAGACGAGATAGGCAGCTCCGATCCATTTGACCGTGGAGAAAGCGAAAGCCGAGGCGGCGAGCACGGCGGACAGGCCGAGCGCCGCTATCAGAACATGCAGGCAGGCACCCGACCAAACGCCGAACAGCGCGGAGAAGCCGGCGCGCTTCCCGCCGCGCATCGTGTGGCCGAGGATGAAGGCGATGTCGGGGCCTGGCGAGAGGTTGAGCAAAACCGCCGCCGACAGAAATGCAAGCCAATGAGTCAGCGAATAATCGAACATCTTCCACCATCCTGGATAAGCAGAGCGGGAAACATAGGCACGGCGACCACTGATGGGGAAATCATTAGTTTTGATCCGTCGCGATAGCCATTATCTCAAGCACGACAATGATTCGATGAAGCACGCGACGCTTCATCTTGATAACTCGACTGAAAGAGCGATTGATGGCGAAGGCCAGGACACAGTTCATCTGCCAGAATTGCGGCGCGGTCCATAACCGCTGGGCCGGCAAATGCGATGGTTGCGGCGAGTGGAACACAATCGTCGAAGAAGATCCAATGGGCGGGATCGGCTCCGGCCCCGGCAAGACGCCGAAGAAGGGCCGCCCTGTCGCGCTGACCGCACTCTCCGGCGAGATCGAGGAGGCTCCGCGCATTCATACCGCCATGTCGGAACTCGACCGGGCACTCGGCGGTGGCTTCGTGCGAGGTTCGGCGGTGCTGATCGGCGGCGATCCGGGCATCGGCAAGTCGACGCTGCTGATGCAGGCGGCTGCCGCGCTTGCGCGGCGCGGCCACAAGATCATTTACGTCTCCGGCGAAGAAGCGGTGGCGCAGGTCCGCCTCAGGGCGCAGCGTCTTGCCGCGGCCGATACCGACGTGATGCTGGCAGCCGAAACCAATGTAGAGGATATTCTGGCGACGCTTGCCGAAGGCAAAAGACCGGACCTCGTCATCATCGATTCCATCCAGACGCTGTGGAGCGAACTGGCCGAATCCGCGCCAGGAACGGTGACGCAGGTGCGCACCGGCGTACAGTCGATGATCCGTTTCGCCAAGCAGACGGGTGCGGCCATGGTGCTCGTCGGGCATGTGACCAAGGACGGGCAGATCGCCGGCCCGCGCGTGGTCGAGCACATGGTCGATGCCGTGCTCTATTTCGAAGGCGATCGCGGCCATCACTACCGCATCCTGCGCACGGTCAAGAACCGCTTCGGCCCGACCGACGAGATCGGCGTCTTCGAAATGTCCGACAGAGGTTTGCGCGAAGTCGCCAACCCATCCGAACTCTTTCTCGGCGAGCGCAACGAAAAATCGCCGGGTGCGGCCGTCTTTGCCGGCATGGAGGGCACGCGTCCCGTGCTCGTCGAAGTGCAGGCGCTGGTGGCGCCGACCTCGCTCGGCACGCCGCGGCGCGCCGTCGTCGGCTGGGATTCGGCCCGGCTGTCGATGATTCTGGCCGTACTCGAAGCCCATTGCGGCGTCAGGCTCGGCCAGCACGACGTCTATCTCAACGTCGCCGGCGGTTACCGCATCTCCGAACCGGCGGCGGATCTCGCCGTCGCCTCGGCGCTGGTTTCCTCGCTTGCCGGTATTGCCCTTCCTGCCGATTGCGTCTATTTCGGCGAAGTCAGCCTGTCGGGCGCCATCCGGCCGGTTGCGCACACCGCCCAGCGCCTCAAGGAAGCCGAGAAGCTGGGTTTTTCCGCAGCATTGCTTCCGTCCGCCTCCGCCGAACTGCCGAAGAATTCGGGCGGGCGCTGGAGCGAGGTGGAAAGCCTGCCGGATCTGGTCGCGCGCATCGCCGGCTCGAAGGGGGCGCTGCGTGTGGAAGACGAGGTTTGATCCTTTCATTGCCAAGATTGGTGATGATATAGGAGGCACACGATAAGGCGCGACACGGCCGCCAAGCGGCAGTCCTGGAGTTGAATTTACATGCCCATTACGATTTTCGACGGTATTGTCATCGGCGTCGTGCTCTTCTCCGCCGTGCTGGCGATGGTCCGCGGCTTCTCGCGCGAGATCCTCTCGATCGCAAGCTGGGGCGGCTCTGCCGCCGCCGCCTACTACCTCTACCCCTATCTGTTGCCCTACGCGAAGAAATACACCGATGACGACCGTATCGCGATCGTCGGCTCGGCAGCAGTCGTCTTCCTCATCGCGCTCATCGTCATTTCCTTCATCACGATGAAGATCGCCGATTTCATCATCGACAGCCGCATCGGCGCGCTCGACCGCACGCTGGGCTTCCTGTTCGGCGCCGCGCGCGGCGTGCTGCTCCTGGTCGTCGCCGTCGCCTTCTGGAACTGGCTTGTCGATGTCGACCACCGCCCGGCCTGGGTCAATGAAGCCAAGTCGAAGCCGTTCCTGGATTCGATGGTCGTGAAGCTGAAGGCGGTTCTGCCGGAGCAATTTGCCCAGATGATACCGGAAAGCATCCGTGATAAGCTGCAGCCGCAGGCACAAGGTACCGAGGGCGCCAATCCGCCGGCCGGCGAGCAAGCCCCGGCGGAAGACGCACCGGCGGCGCCCGCAGACGGCGCTCAGCAGCCGGCGAATTGACACAGTGTTCAGCAGCTTGACTCGCCTTTCGGCAATTGCCATTTGAGCGGGACGTGAAATAAGGGTCCGGCCGGGCATTCCAGCTCCGCCGGACCCAAGCCGTTTCAGAGCCGGAAAACGGGATTTGAAAGCGGATGTCGTTCAAGATGAAGTTATCGGAAATCTGCGCGATGTCCGGTATCATGCTATTGGTAATGCCGATCCATTCTTGTGAGAGCAGAGGCCCGCAGAAATGAACCAGTCCCATTCCTTCCCGACCGACGATCCGCTCGACGGAGATACGCTGCATGAGGAATGCGGCGTTTTCGGAATTCTGGGACATCCTGACGCCGCGACCCTTACGGCTCTCGGCCTGCACGCCCTGCAGCATCGCGGACAGGAAGCGGCCGGCATCGTCTCCTTCGACGGCAAGCGCTTCTATCAGGAGCGCCATATGGGCCTCGTCGGCGACCATTATACCAATCCCATGACGCTCGCCCGCCTGCCGGGCGGCATGTCGATCGGCCATACGCGCTATTCCACAACGGGCGAAGTGGCGATGCGCAACGTGCAGCCGCTCTTTGCCGAACTCGAGGAAGGCGGCATCGCCATTGCCCATAACGGCAATTTCACCAACGGCCTGACGCTGCGCCGCCAGATCATCGCCACCGGCGCCATCTGTCAGTCGACTTCCGATACCGAAGTCGTCCTCCACCTCATCGCCCGCTCCCGCCACGCTTCCACGTCCGACCGCTTCATCGACGCCATCCGCCAGATGGAAGGCGGCTATTCGATGCTCGCCATGACGCGTACCAAGCTGATCGCCGCGCGCGACCCGACCGGCATCCGCCCGCTCGTGATGGGCGAGCTGGACGGCAAGCCGATCTTTTGTTCCGAAACCTGCGCACTCGACATTATCGGCGCCAAGTTCATCCGCGACGTGGAAAACGGCGAAGTCATCATCTGCGAAATCCAGCCCGACGGCTCGATCAGCATCGATGCCCGCAAGCCCAGCAAGCCGCAGCCGGAACGCCTCTGCCTGTTCGAATATGTCTATTTCGCCCGGCCGGATTCGGTGGTCGGCGGCC
Organism: Rhizobium sp. R634; assembly: GCF_002211305.1. Lineage (GTDB taxonomy): Bacteria > Pseudomonadota > Alphaproteobacteria > Rhizobiales > Rhizobiaceae > Rhizobium. Next base: position 293,998 of record NZ_LOKW01000012.1, read on the forward strand.
GCAACGTCTATACGACGCGCAAGAACATGGGCATGAACCTCGCCAAGGAAGCGCCGGTCGAGGCCGACGTCGTCGTGCCGGTGCCCGATGGCGGCACCCCTGCAGCGCTCGGCTATGCGCAGGAAAGCGGCATCCCCTTCGAATACGGCATCATCCGCAACCACTATGTCGGCCGCACCTTCATCGAGCCGACGCAGCAGATTCGCGCCTTCGGCGTGAAGCTGAAGCATTCGGCCAACCGGGCGATGATAGAAGGCAAGCGCGTCGTACTGGTCGACGATTCCATTGTGCGCGGTACGACTTCGCTGAAAATCGTGCAGATGATCCGCGAAGCCGGCGCCCGCGAGGTCCATATCCGCGTTGCCAGCCCGATGATCTTCTTCCCCGACTTCTACGGCATCGATACGCCCGACGCCGATAAGCTGCTCGCCAACCAGTATGCCGATGTCGAAGCCATGGCCAAATATATCGGCGCGGATTCGCTGGCCTTCCTGTCGATCAACGGCCTCTATCGCGCCGTCGGCGGCGAGGACCGCAACCCGGCCCGCCCGCAATTCACCGATCACTATTTCACCGGTGACTATCCGACCCGCCTGCTCGACAAGAACGGCGAGTCCATGGGCAACAAGATTTCCATGCTTGCGAGCAACGGCTGAGCCCTTCCGTTTTGACTTTCCCGTTGGAGGGGCCTATTGCGCCCCTCACCTTTCCAAGCACATCCGGAACCCGGGCAGATGAACATCAATCTTGAAGGCAGGATCGCGCTGGTCACAGGCGCATCGCGCGGCATCGGCTACTTCACGGCACTGGAGCTTGCCAAAGCCGGCGCCCATGTGATCGCCTGCGCCCGCACGGTCGGCGGGCTGGAAGATCTTGACGACGCGATCAAGGCCGTCGGCGGCAGCGCCACACTCGTGCCGTTCGATCTCGCCGACATGAATGCGATCGATGCGCTCGGCGGCTCCATCTTCGAGCGCTGGGGCAAACTCGATATCCTCGTCGCCAATGCCGGTGTGCTCGGCGTGATCTCGCCGATCGGCCATATCGAGGCGAAGGTCTTCGAAAAGGTGATGAACATCAACGTCACCGCGACATGGCGGCTGATCCGTTCGGTCGATCCGCTGCTCGCGCGCTCGGATGCCGGCCGCGCCGTCATCCTGTCCTCGGGAGCAGCCCACAAATGCCGTCCCTTCTGGGGCGCCTACTCCGCCTCCAAGGCTGCCGTCGAGGCCTTAGCCCGCACCTGGGCCGGCGAGACGCAATCGACGCCGCTGCGCATCACCAGCGTCGATCCGGGCGCAACCCGCACGGCGATGCGCGCCCAGGCCGTGCCGGGCGAAGATCCGGAGACGCTGCCGCATCCTTCCGAGGTCGCCAGGGCGATCCTGCCGCTGCTCGGTCCCGGCGTGACGGAGACGGGTAAGCTGTTCATTGTCCGCGAGAACAAGCTCGCGGACTACCGGCTGCCGGAATAGGCTCGCGACTCAATTGGCTGCAACAGCCGGGAACAGGTGAGCGAAACCCGTTCCCGACGGCCAAAGCGCATTGAGATCCACTGCTCCCTGAATGCGGTCCACCGTGCCGTTATCGGCAAATTGCCGGATCAACCAACGACCGCAGCCTTCTTGCACCCACGCTTTCATCGTATTTTCGCCCTCTTGACCAAATGTCTTTCCCGCGCCATAAAACGCGGCATGAAAACGGTTATCTGCATTATCTGCGGAAAGATTATTCGCTAGCGCAAGCGCTGGCCCGGCCGTTTTCGTCTCCCAAATAGTCAAGATGCGAAACGCCCCGGCCCGCCGGTTGCGATATTTTCTGAACGTGCGTTTTGGGAGAGTGAAATGGGCGGCACGCCGGAACTGAAACTGTACAACACGCTGACGCGGGAGAAATCGGCCTTCAAGCCGATCGATGCCGAGAATGTCCGCATGTATGTCTGCGGCCCGACCGTCTATGATTTCGCCCATATCGGCAACGCGCGGCCGGTCATCGTCTTCGACGTGCTGTTCCGGCTGCTGCGGCACGTCTATGGCGAAAGCCACGTCACCTATGCCCGCAACATCACCGACGTCGACGACAAGATCAATGCGCGGGCGCTGAGAGACCATCCCGGCCTGCCGCTGAACGACGCGATCCGCGCGGTCACGGAAAAGACCGAGACGCAGTTTCACGCCGATGTCGCCGAGCTCGGCTGCCTGGAGCCGAACGTCGAGCCGCGCGCCACCGACAATATCGAAGAAATGATCGAGATCATCGGGAAGCTGATCTCCAATGGCCATGCCTATGTGGCGGCAGGCGAAGTGCTGTTCGACACCAGGTCCATGGCCGATTACGGTCAGCTTTCGAAGCGTCCCCTCGACGAGCAGCAGGCTGGCGCCCGCGTCGCCGTCGATGCGCATAAGAAGAACCCCGGCGATTTCGTGCTCTGGAAACTGTCGAGCCATAACGAACCCGGCTGGGAGAGTCCCTGGGGCCGCGGCCGGCCCGGCTGGCACATCGAGTGCTCGGCAATGAGCCGGCGCTATCTCGGCGATATCTTCGACATTCACGGCGGCGGGCTGGACCTGATCTTCCCGCATCATGAAAACGAGATCGCCCAGTCGCGCTGCGCCCACGGCACCGAGGTGATGGCGAATGTCTGGATGCATAACGGCTTCGTGCAGGTCGAAGGCCGCAAGATGTCGAAGTCCGAAGGCAATTTCGTCACCATCCACGATCTGCTGCACACGCAGATTTTCGGCGGCCGCAAGTGGCCGGGCGAGGTGCTGCGTCTTGCCATGCTGATGACGCATTACCGCGAGCCGATCGATTTCTCGATCAAGCGGCTGGAGGAGGCCGAACGCCTGCTCGCCAAATGGCCGGCAACGGAGCCCGGCGATGCCGAGCCTGATGAGACCGTGCTGAACGCACTCGCGGACGACCTCAACACGGTTGCGGCAGTGCAGGCATTGCATGCGCTGGCGCAGGCCGCCCATAGCGATCCCGCCGCAGGCGCCAGCTTTGCCGCAACGGCTGCCCTTCTCGGCGTATTGCCGAAGAAAGCCGAAATCGACGAAGCCGTCGCAGCGGCGGTCGATGCGCTTGTTGCCATGCGCCTGGAAATGCTGAAGGCGAAGAATTTCGCCGAGGCCGACAAGATTCGCGACGAACTGATGGCCAAGGGCATCCAGCTGAAGGACGGCAAGGATCCGGCGACGGGCGAGCGGGTGACGACGTGGGAGATGAAGCGGTAGATGGGTTGGGCGGCAAGAGATACCCCCCTCTGCCCTGCCAGGCATCTCCCCCACAAGGAGGGAGATCGGCTGGGGGCGCCCGCTCGCCAGGGCATCAGCCCGGCACTAGGCGGCTTCCGCCATCTGAGGCATTTAAACGAGTCGAGAGGCCGCTGCTATCCGATCTCCCCCCTTGTGGGGGAGATGCCCGGCAGGGCAGAGGGGGGTATAGCCCAGCGCGAGAGACCGGACATGTCGCACACACCAGTTCCGTCGCAACGACGGGCAAATGCCCGGCGCATGCGCAAGGCTATGACCGATGCTGAACTGAAGCTCTGGAACGAAGTTCGCGCCCATCGCCTGATGGGCCTTAGTTTTCGCAGGCAGATGCCGATCGCAGGTTATATCGTCGATTTCGCCTGCCCCACTCACCGCCTGATCGTCGAAATAGACGGCTCGCAGCACGGTCATAGCGCGAACGCTTCTTACGACGACAACAGGACCCAGCGCCTTCAAGCAGACGGCTGGATTGTTCTTCGTTTCTGGAATGACGATATCCTCCAGGATATCGACAACGTGTGCAGCCACATCATCCGTACCATCGGGAAGGACCTGCCATGACCACCTATACCGGCGGATGCCAGTGCGGTGCGGTGCGTTTTCGCGTCAGCGGCGAACTGAAGGATTCGTCGATCTGTCATTGCCGCATGTGCCAGAAGGCGTTCGGGGCCTATTATGCGCCGCTGGTTTCGGTGCGCGCCGCCGCGTTCGAATGGACGCGGGGAGCGCGCAAGAAATTCCGCTCCTCCAATTTCGTCGAGCGCGGCTTCTGCGGCAATTGCGGCACGCCGCTGACCTATGAGGCGCCCGACGGAATGGCGGTTGCCGCCGGTGCGTTCGACGAGCCCTCGCTGCTGCCGCCGACCATCCAGTGGGGCGTGGAAGGCAAGATTGCCTTCGTCGATCATCTGCATGAACTGCCGGGAGAAAGAACCGAGGCCGATTTGACGGCAGGCTCCTTCCTGCATGAACTCGTTTCCTATCAACATCCCGACCATGATACGTCGGTCTGGCCGCCGGAGGATCGCGCTTGAGCGAAGTCACGACGTATGCCGGCGGATGCCAGTGCGGCGCGGTGCGTTACCGCGCGCACGGCGAACTCGGCTATCCCCATGTCTGCCATTGCCGCATGTGCCAGAAGGCGGCCGGCAACTATTTCCTGCCGCTCGCTGCGGCAAAGCGTCAGGATTTCGACTTGATCCGTGGCGAGCCGAAATGGTTCCGCTCTTCCGATCTCGTGCGGCGCGGCTTCTGCGGCGATTGCGGCACGCCGCTCTTCTACGATATTCCGGAAGCGGACTTCATCAACATCGCGCTCGGCTCACTCGATGATCCCGATGCGGTTCGGCCCGTGATGCAATCCAACACCGGCCGCAGGATGTCCTGGTTTCACGCCCTCGACGGGCTGCCTGTGGAAGCCGAGCCTGAAACGCCCGACCGCGAGAACGCGATCGCGGCAAGCAACCATCAGCATCCCGACCACGACACGAAAAGCTGGCCCCTCGGAGAAACGCCATGACGGACACGATCAAGACAGGCGGATGCCAGTGCGGCGCCGTGCGCTTCCGCATCTCGGGCAAGCTGGGGCGACCCTCGATCTGCCATTGCCGCATGTGCCAGAAGCAGTTCGGCGGCTTCTTCTCCGCGCTCGTCACCGCGCCGGAGGAAGGGATGGAGTGGACGCGCGGCGAGCCGAGCTACTTCCAGTCCTCGGTCAATATCGACCGCGGCTTCTGCAGCAATTGCGGTACGCCGATGACCTATCGCCATCCCGGCGGCCTCGAGCTTGCGATCGGCACTTTCGACGACCGCAGCGATCTCGCGCCGCAGATCCAGGTCAATTACGATGCCCGCCTGCCCTGGGTCGAGCAGATCTTCGACGCGCCGGTGCTGAAGGATCAGGATTTTTACGCGCGGCAGGAAGCAATCATCTCCTTCCAGCACCCCGATCAGGATACTGAAGTCTGGCCCGCGAAAGGCGTGAAAATATGACCGAGACACTGCGCACCCTCTATCCCGAAATCGAAGCCTATGCTTCCGGCCATCTCGATGTCGGCGATGGTCATGTGATCTATTGGGAGCGCTCGGGAACCCCGGGCGCCAAGCCCGCCGTCTTCCTGCATGGCGGCCCGGGCGGCGGCTTCTCGCCAGCCCATCGCCGGCTTTTCGATCCCGCTCTCTATGACGTCATGCTGTTCGATCAGCGCGGCTGCGGCAAGTCGACGCCGCATGCCGAACTCGACGCCAACACGACCTGGCACCTCGTTGCCGATATCGAGCGGCTGCGCGAGATGGCCGGCGTCGACAAATGGCAGGTGTTCGGCGGCTCCTGGGGCTCGACACTGGCGCTCGCCTATGCCGAAAAGCATCCGGAACGCGTCTCCGAGCTCATCCTGCGCGGCATCTATACGCTGACCAAGGCCGAGCTCGACTGGTACTATCAGTTCGGCGTGTCGGAAATGTTCCCCGAGAAGTGGGAACACTTCATCGCTCCGATCCCGGCGGAAGAACGCCATGAGATGATGCATGCCTATCATCGCCGCCTGACGCATGCGGACAGGAATGTGCGCCTTCAGGCAGCGCAGGCCTGGAGCATCTGGGAAGGCGAAACGATCACGCTTCTGCCGGAGCCTTCGACGAGCGGCAAGTTCGAGGAGCCGGACTTCGCCTATGCATTCGCCCGCATCGAGAACCATTTCTTCGTCAATGCCGGCTGGATGGATGAAGGGCAGTTGATCCGCGACGCCGGCAAGCTGAAAGATATTCCAGGCGTTATCGTGCACGGCCGTTACGACATGCCCTGCCCGGCCAAATATGCCTGGCTGCTGCACGAGGCCTGGCCGAAGGCGGAGTTCCACGTGATCGAGGGCGCCGGCCATGCCTATTCGGAGCCGGGCATTCTCGACCGGTTGATCCGGGCGACCGATAAGTTTGCCGGGAAGATATAACCTGGTGCCGTGAAGCCCCCTCACCCTAGCCCTCTCCCCGAGGGGAGAGGGGACAAGGCGCGCAAGGCAGCTACCCCTTCTCCCCTCGGGGAGAAGGTGCCCGAAGGGCGGATCAGGGGGCTTCCGCACAACAGAAAACAACACCCGCCTGGCGGGAGGAAACGACATGAAAGAACGCATCTACCTCTTCGACACGACACTCCGGGACGGGCAGCAGACGCCCGGCATCGATTTTTCCGTCGAGGACAAGATTGCGATCGCCGCCATGCTGGATGAGTTCGGCCTGGACTACGTCGAGGGCGGGTATCCCGGCGCCAATCCGACGGATACCGCCTTCTTCAGCGAGAAGCGCACCAGCCAAGCCACCTTCGTCGCCTTCGGGATGACGAAGCGGGCGGGCGTTTCGGTCTCCAACGATCCGGGCCTTGCCGGGCTGCTGCAGTCGAAAAGCGACGCCATCTGCTTCGTCGCCAAGAGCTGGGACTATCATGTCGCCGTGGCGCTTGGATGCACCAATGAGGAGAACCTCGAATGCATCGGCGAAAGCGTCAAGGCTGCGGTCGGCGCTGGCAAGGAGGCGATCGTCGATTGCGAGCATTTCTTCGACGGTTTCACGGCCAATCCGGCCTATGCGCTCGCCTGCGCCAAGACCGCCTATGAGAGCGGCGCCCGCTGGGTGGTGCTCTGCGACACCAATGGCGGCACGCAGCCGCCGGAGGTCCGCGCCATCGTCGAGGCGGTGATCGCTTCAGGCGTGCCCGGCCGCTGTCTCGGCATCCATGCCCATAACGACACCGGCCAGGCCGTCGCCAATTCATTGGCCGCGGTCGAAGCCGGCGTCCGACAGATCCAGGGCACCTTGAACGGCATCGGCGAGCGCTGCGGCAATGCCAATCTGGTGACGCTGATCCCGACCCTGGCGCTGAAGAGCGCCTACAACACACGTTTCGAAACGGCGATCGACGAGGAGCGGCTGCTGAATCTCACCCGGCTGTCGCACGCCTTCGACGAGCTTCTCAACCGCTCGCCGGATCACCAGATGCCTTATGTCGGCGCTTCCGCCTTCGCCACCAAGGCCGGCATCCATGCTTCGGCTCTGTTGAAAGATCCGCGCACATACGAACACGTGCCGCCAGAAAGCGTCGGCAATTTCCGAAAGGTGATGGTCTCCGATCAGGGCGGCAAGGCGAATTTCATCAACGCGCTGAAGCGGCGCGGCATCATCGTCGCCAAGGACGACCCGAAGCTCGACCTCCTGATCTCGATCGTCAAGGAACGAGAATCCATCGGCTATGCCTATGAGGGCGCCGATGCAAGCTTCGAGCTCCTGGCGCATCGCACGCTCGGCACCATCCCGGAATTCTTCACCATCGAAGGCTTCCGAGTGATGATCGAGCGCCGCTTCGACAGTCTCGGCCGCGTGAAAATCGTCTCGGAAGCGGTGGTCAAGATCACCATCGATGGACAGACGCTGATGTCGGTTGCCGATGCCGAAGGCCCGGTCAACGCGCTCGACCTGGCGCTGCGCAAGGATTTCGGCAAGTATCAACACGAGATCGACGATCTGGTGCTCGCCGATTTCAAGGTGCGTATCCTCAATGGCGGCACGGAGGCGATTACCCGCGTGCTGATCGAATCCACCGACAGCGACGGCGTGCGCTGGTGGACGGTCGGCGTCTCGGAAAATATCATCGACGCCTCCTTCCAGGCACTGATGGATTCGGTCATCTACAAGCTGATGAAGAACCGGCAGCTGGCCGGCAAGATAGCGGCGGAATAAGATTTTCCGCCGGTTCGGCGAGAATATCCGAATCTGCACCCGGAAATCGCAAGCCGCGTTTGGTCCATCGCCGCGTCTTGCGCTTCAAATCCTCTCACCGTTCATTCAACGAAATGAATTGGCCTATTCACGGCGCTTAAGCTAGGCCGGATCAGAAGAAGAACAAAGATGGAAACACCCGATGTCCACCGACGCATCCGTTCCGCTGATCAAGAACGAAGATAGTCCACGCGGTTTTGCCTTCGCGCTGACGGCCTATCTGCTCTGGGGCTTCCTGCCGTTTTACATGAAGGCGGTAGCGCATATTCCGCCATCCGAGGTGATCGCGCATCGCATCATCTGGTCGCTGCCGCTGGCAGGCATCGTGCTGATCCTGCTCGGGCGCACCGGGGATATTCGTGCGGCGCTGCGCTCGCCGCGCATGCTGGCGATGGGGGCGTTGACGGCCTCGCTGATCACCGTCAACTGGGGCACCTATGTCTGGGCGATCGGCGCCGGCCATTCGCTCGATGCAGCACTTGGCTATTTCATCAATCCGCTGTTCAGCATCTTCCTCGGCGCGGTGCTCCTCAAGGAGAAGCTGCAGCCGCTGCAGATCGCGGCGATCGCGCTTGCGGGGCTCGCCGTCGCCATTCTCGCCTTCGATAGCGGCGGCATTCCATGGGTGGCGCTGACGCTGGCTGTCAGCTGGGGTTTTTATGCTTTGCTGCGCAAGACACTGCCACTCGGGCCGAACCAGGGGTTCTTCCTCGAGGTGCTGATCCTCAGCGGGCCGGCCCTACTCTATATACTCTATCTCGAATTCAGCAGCGGCCTGGGGCATTTTTACCGCACCAGTCTTGCCGACACAGCCCTGCTGCTCGGCTGCGGCGTCGTGACCGCCGTGCCGCTGATGATCTATGCGAACGGCGCCAAGCTCCTGAAGCTCTCGACGATCGGCATCATGCAATATATCGCGCCGACGATGATCTTCCTGATCGCCGTGTTCGCCTTTGAAGAGCCGCTCGGCACGGCGCGCATGACCGCCTTCCCGTTGATCTGGGCGGGGCTGTTCTTCTACAGCTGGTCGATGCTCAAAGGGAGCCGCGGAAGGATGTAGCCGTTGCGCTCGTCTCGACCCGACCGACTTGGCTCAAAGCCAGGACAGCAGAGCTGTGCGGACCAGGATTCCGGCCAGTGCGCTGAAGACTGCGACGCCTGCTACCGAGCGGAGCGCCGGCACCGAAGCGATAAGAATGGAGAGGCCAGGAAGGTCAAGAGGGTTTAGCAGAAATGCGGATCCGTGAATGATTTTCTCTGGCGTAAGACTCAGTTCCTTGTGGGCGTCGAGTAACAGCGTGACCGTTGCGCTCGATCCTGCCAGGCACTTTGTGAGGAAGAACAGCACATCCTGCTGCGAGGCGCCGAGCAGCTGAAGCAATGGCTGCGCAACGGACGTGAAAGCCGAAAGTGCGCCTGTACTTTGGGTCAGCCTTACCAGGGCAAGTGAGATCACGAGCACCGGCAGGATCGCAGCAATGACGCCAATGGCATCTGCGCCACCGCGATTGATCGCGGCCAGCAGATCGCGCCTGACGACGTCGTGGTCATCCGCCCTGTCGCAGGAACAGATCTTTCCAGGCAAGGAACGGCGGCCGACGATCCAACCGGCGAGAGTGGACGCAGCGAGCGCCCCGCAAATGCCGTTCATTATGATCGAGCCCGGATCGACACCGAGGTTTGCGAGCGGAAAACTGGCATTCGCCGGCGCCGCCGCAAGCACCGCGGCAAAGGCCGCGGCCATAAATTTCTCCGACGTTCTTTTATGCGCCATCAGCGTCAGGGCAGCGACCGGGGCAGCCGAACTCACGAGGCTGAGCTGGATGATTGCCAAAACCCCAAAACCGTCCAGACCGAAAGGTCTGAACAGCGGGTTTACCTTGCCGGCGATTGATCGCAACGCGCTCACGCTCTCGAGGTAGCGCATCAGCGAAAATGTCACGATCATGAGAGGCAGAAAGGTGAATATCGCGATGTCGACGGCACTTCGCCCGGCATCCAGGATGGCGGTTATCAGAATTGTCATGGAAACGAATGGCTCGATGGCCGGGTGAACGCGCGGCCGGCTTGATGGAGGAAGCAGGCTCCGGATTCGATGCCGGAGCCTGGTCGTTCAGACTCTATTCCGGTTTGAAAGCTTCATCGAAGAAGCGGACGACCTCGGCATAGGCCTGCATGCGGTGGCTCTCCATCAGGGCCAGATGTGTCGCCTCCCCGATTTCCACCCATCGCCTGTAGGAGGCGCCGGTCAGCTGCTCGAAATAGGCCCGCGCCAGATCAAGCGGAACGTCGATGTCCCATTCGCCGTGCAACAGCAGCACCGGCGCGCGAATCTCGCTCGGTTGATAATATGGGGTTCCAGCTCTCCAGTAGGTGCGGATGTCTTGGATCGGCCCGTTGGTGGCGCGAAGTTTGCCTTGCTCCCTATCGTCTTGCGACGTCTCCTCCGAGAGGGTCAATTCCGACCAGAGATCGAACCAGCCCTCGGGCACAAGACGTTCACGCGCGTATTCAGGTGCGGTGCCCAGCCAACGCGCCAGGGCCGCTTTGACGGGAACAAGCCTGTAGGAGCCGAGGGAACCGCCCTGGTCGATGGGAATGGGAACGTCACTCAGCCATTGTGGCGCGAGCAGCGCGAGCTTGACGACCTTGTCGGCGTTGCGAGCAGCATATGCGCCGGCTACGGTACCGCCCCACGACATTGCGAACACGTTGACAGCCTTCAGGCCCCGAAGTCGAAGCACGAACTCGACAGCCGTTGCGAAGTCGGTGACGCCCGTGTCGGTGGAAACAAGGGGCGGGTTGAGATCGGGCTGCGCCTGCATTTCCGGTGGACGGGTCGATTTTCCGTAGCCCCGGACATCGACGGCAAAGACGTCGAACCCATGATGCGCGAGGAAGTCGATGAAGGACATTCCATTGAAGGGAACGTCGTAAAGACTTCCGGACGAGAAGGTCGCTCCATGCACCATCACGATTGTTTTCTCCGCAAGAAAGACTTTGTGGTCCTTCCTTCGCTTATTGCGCAGATAGAGCTTGATGCCCTCGGTTCCGCAGTCGACATAATGCTCGTCGAATAAGATCTGACTGGCGTCAAAAGCTGAGGATGCGAGCTCGTTGTTAGACATAGGACCACCTGAATTTTTCGCCGTCGCGGGTGACATAACCAGCAGACGAACCGGGGAAATGCGTGGAGAAGTACATGGCGCAATTATCAGCTGCGAGTTCGAGGACGCGCTGTCTGGACTGGGCAGCCTGATCCAGGAATTCGCAGAAGACCGTGTTGAGGTCGGGCCGTTCCACCTGGATCGGATGGTGCATGACATCGCCGGCGAAGATTGCCGCTTCATTGTCCGCCTCCAGCATAACGGACATATGGCCGATGCTGTGCCCAGGCGTCGGCAAGAAGATGAATCGATCGAGGAAAGGACCGCCTGCGCTGTCGATGAAATCGGCAAGCCCCGCCTCGATCACCGGCCTTACGCTGTCTTCATAGACGCCGAGGCTGGGAATGTTGACGTCGTTGTGACTCGCCGTCGACGCGTAATATTCCTGCTCGGCGCGTGGGAAGACGTAGCGGGCGTTTTTGAAAGTCGGGATCCATCGTCCGTCCTGAAGCACGGTATTCCAGCCGGAATGATCGACGTGGAGATGGGTATTGATGACGAAGTCGACATCTTCGGGCTCGACACCCGCCTGACGCAGCCTATCGAGAAACGGAATGGTCTGACGATGGAAGCCGGAATTGCGCGGTCTCTCCTTGTCGTTCCCCGAGCCCGTGTCGATGAGGATGACGTGGTCGGGCGTGATGACAAGCCAGCTATGAATGCTCACTACAAGGGCATCGCGGCCCTCTTCCATATCGACGGCGGAAAGCCGCGGCTCGACCGCCTTGATCTCCTCAGATCCGGCAGTCGGGTAGAGGAATGAGGGCGGAACGTCGTGAAGGTACTGCTCCTGCACCTTTCTCACTGTCACGCCGGCAATACGATATTCCTTTCCAAGATCGCTCATGGAATTCCTTTCGAGTTGAACTGGAACCGGGACAGCGCTGTCTGATGGCTATGGACAGTAAGAAGGATTCATGCAACGATCAAATCGATGAATGAAATTGTCTCCATTGATCATTTCAATTTGTGGTCTTTCGACCTCAATCTGCTGGTCGCGTTCGATGCGCTCATGAAGGAGCGGAGCGTGACGAAAGCTGCTATTCGCCTGAAAATCCAGCAGCCCGCGATGAGCCACAATCTCGGCACTCTCCGGACATTGCTGCAAGATGAGCTGTTTGTGCGTGTCGGCCAGGTCATGCAGCCAACTCATCGGGCGCTGCGTTTCGCCGAAGCCGTAGAGCAGATACTCAGCCGCACGCAGCAGGCGATCGTAACGCCGGCAATCTTCGAGCCCGATCAGGCCGAGCAGATATTCCGCATCGGCTTTTCCAGCGAGCTTGAGGTGCTGCTCGTGCCGCGCCTCGCCGCTATGTTGAACGAGACAGCCCCCGGTATTAAAGTGCTTGCGCGAGCGGTCGACCCGGCACTGGTCCACAAGCTTCTGGACGACAATGTTATCGACCTCGGCGTCGGTTGCTACGATGACGGCAACAACAGACACCGGCGGACCCTGCTGTTCGAGCAATCGCTAATGTGTTGCTACAATCCTCAGCTTCTCGATCTTCCCGAAACTTTGGACCGGGACAGCTATGTCGGGCTGAGGCATGCACTCGTTTCCCAGAAGGACGCCATCGAAGGCTGCATCGATGACGCGTTGAAGCGGATCAACGTGCGACTGGACGTGTCGGTGGCAGCGCCGGAATTCCTGACCGTGCTTACCGCCGTCCTGGAAGCGCCCCTGATCGCGACCCTGCCGACCAGGATCGTGAAGCGGTATGCCGGCCTTTTCGGCTTGGCGACCGCTGAGGTTCCCCTTGATTTAACGGTGAGCCCGATATCGATGGTCTGGTCGGCGGCAAGTGACAATGATCCCGCCAATCAATGGATGCGATCTCAGGTGACCCGGCTTGTTTCGGCCTACAGCTGAATATGCCGGCCACAAGGCTGGGCAATCCGGGGCTCTTGCCCACCTACATCTTCGAGATCACCTCGTCCTCGCCGTCGCGATCGGCGGCGAGCTGGGCTGCCTGGGCCATGATCGCCGGAATGATGCCGGAGACATCGTCGACGATCAGCGGCTGCACCCGGTGGGCCGTGTGCAGGAAGCCTTCCCCGGTCATGTGGCGCAGCAGTTCCATCATCGGATCCCAGAAGCCGTTGATGTTGGCAAAGACCATCGGCTTCTCGTGACGCCCGAGCTGCGCCCAGGTCATGATCTCGACGATCTCTTCCAGCGTGCCGATGCCGCCCGGCAGCGCGACGAAGGCGTCCGAGCGCTCGAACATCGTATGTTTGCGCGCATGCATGTCAGGGGTTACAATGAGTTCGTTGAGCTGACCGAGCGAGTGGCGCGTCGCTTCCATATCGATCAGGAACTCCGGAATAATGCCGGTGACCTGACCGCCGCCTGAAAGCACGCCGCTTGCAACCGCGCCCATGATGCCTTTGGTGCCTCCGCCGTAGACGAGGCGCAGGCCGTATTCGGCGATCTCTCTTCCGAGAGCACGCCCGGCCGCCATGTGTGAGGGATCGCGTCCCGGCCTGGAGCCGCAGTAAACGCAGATGGATCGAATCGATACAGATTGCTCGGTCATAGAGGCGAAACAACTATTCCATTTCAATGCAGTCAAGAAAATTGACTGAAAAGCAGCGTGCCTAGCTTGCCTAATTGCTTTGAATGCTTGTGAAAAGCAACGGGAATCGCTAGCAATTTTAGGTACTACGGCAAATTGCCGCCTTGGGAGACATAATGATGAAAAACCGTGCCGGCTTGCTGGCCCTTGCAGTGCTCGTAATCGCAATCTTACTGATGGTGTTTTTCGTGATGCCGCGCATCGGCGGCGATGCAACCAAGATCGGCGACACAATCAACCAAGCGAGCACGGACCTCAAGAACACGGTTAACGAGGCGGCAAAGACTTCCCGTTCCGCCGTGGCCGATTCGGCTGCCGTCGCCGAACAGGTGGGCCGCCTTTCCGCCGACGCCGGCACTTCGCTTAGCGAACTTAGGACACTGTTTGCCGACGGCAAGGGGCCGGCCATCGATGTCTTCACCGCCGCCAAGACCAAGGCCGTCAACGCGCTGACCGCACTTGCCAATTTTGCGGCTCCCGACGGCGCCGATCCCGCGACGCAGGCCGTGGCCGCCAAGGCCAAGGACGGCGGCGCGAAGGCGCTCGCCATCGTTCAGGCGCTTCCGGAGAATGCCGCCGATGCGCTTGCCGCCATCGCCAAGGCCGAGGCGGCGCTGACCGGTGCGCCCGAGCCTGCGGCCAATACGGCAGCGCAGAATACCGGCCCGAAGCTTCCGGCCTTCGACGTCCTGCGCGTCGAGCCCGATGGCTCGACCGTCATTGCCGGCTCGGCCGAACCGAACAGCAAGCTCGAGGTGCTCGACGGCGAAAAGGTGGTGACGACGGCCGACGTCGATGGGAGCGGCGATTTTGCCGCCGTCCTGGATAACCCGCTTTCGGCGGGCGATCACCAGCTGGTGCTGAAGGCAACCGGCAAGGATGGCAAAAGCACGCTTTCCGAAGAGGTCGCGACCATTTCCGTGCCGAAGGACGGCAACGGCGCCAACCTGCTTGCCATGGTTTCCAAACCCGGTGCGGCGAGCCGCATCATCACCGCGCCGAAAGCTGGAACCGAGGTTGCCGATGCCTCCAATGCACCGGCTGCAGGCACTGCGGCTTCCTCTGAGGCGCCCGCTGCGACCCCCGCTCCAACAGGCGAGCTGGCGCTGCAGACGCCGGGCTTGCCCGACGCCTCCTCCGGCAGCGCCAATAGCGCGCCCGCCGTGCCAGGCACGGCGGAACCCGACAAGGCAGCCGTGCCTGATGTGATGGTCAATGCCGTCGAGATCGAGGGCAACAAAATCTTCATCGCCGGCACGACGCGCGCCAATGCCAAGGTCCTCGGCTATGCCGACGACAGCCTCATCGGCCAGGATACGGCCGGCTCTGACGGCCATTTCGTCATTGACGGCGTGGCGGCACTCTCGGTCGGCGACCACAAGATCCGCGTCGATGTCGTCGATCCTGCCGGCAAAGTGATCGTGCGCGCCGCCGTGACTTTTAACCGCCCGGCGGGCGATCAGGTCAGGGTCGCAGCGCAATCGGCTCCGGTCGATGCGAACGGCGCCTCTTCGCTCGTCCCCCTCGACGAGGGCGAGCTCGGCAAGCGCAAGGCCGAGGCCGGCAAGGCCTTCGGCCTGCTGAAGGGCCTGTTTGCCGATGGCAAGCAGCCTGGCGCCGAACAGCTTGCGGCCGCCCGCTCGGCAACGGAATTTGCCCTGCGCTCGGTCGTGGATTTCCGCCCCGAAGCGGACGCGCCCGACACGTTCAAGCGGGCATCCGGCGCCGCCTCGCAGACGGCCTCCACTGCGCTGACCCTGCTTCAGGGCCTGCCGAAGGATGCGAAATCGGTCGGGGCCTCTATCGACCGGCTCGGCGCGCTGATCGCCGAACTCAACGCCGCGCCCGCGCCGGCCGCACCGGCTGCACCCGCCTCCAACGATGCAGCGAGCAACGAGCCTAAGACGATCGAGCAGGCGCCGCTGACGGCAAACAATGCCGCGGTCATCATCCGCCGCGGCGATACGCTCTGGCAGATCTCGCGCCGCACCTATGGGCTGGGCGTGCGTTACACGACGATCTACATGGCCAACGAGGACAAGATCATCAATCCCGATCGCATCCGCCCCGGCCAGATCTTCGGCCTGCCGAAGGACGCCCTGCCGAACGCCGAAGAACTGCACCGCAAACGCCTTTCCCGCGAGCACCTCTAAGGCCAGCAAAACCATCTGGACGAGCCGGGCGGGTAACCGCCCGGCTTACCTTTTCCAGAACCCCGCCTCGTTGCATTCGTCCGGCCGGCACCCTATCTGGCGATGGCGGCTCCGGGTCACGGGAACGCTTTCAGATATGTCCCACGGTCCGGGCTTTGCCGGGCATCGAAGCGCCGCCATCGCGGCAAGTCCCATCCGGACTGGAGACAGGCATGGCAAACGGCAAAACAGTCTCGGAATCCCATCTCCTCAGGACGCTTCTCAACCTCTGGCCCTATATGTGGCCGGCCGGCCGGGCCGATCTGAAGATGCGCGTCGTCTGGGCCTCGGTCTACCTGCTGATCTCCAAGTTCGTCCTGCTGCTCGTCCCCTATTTCTTCAAATGGTCGACCGATGCGCTGAACGGCAGGATGGATCTCGCCGGCACCGTGCCGCCGCTGCTTGCCGGCGCCATCGCGCTTGTCATCGCCTATAACGTCACCCGGCTGATCCAGCTTGGCCTCAACCAGTTGCGCGACGCGCTGTTTGCCAGTGTCGGGCAGCATGCGGTGCGCCAGCTCGCCTACAGAACCTTCGTGCACATGCACGAGCTGTCGCTGCGCTTTCATCTGGAGCGCAAGACCGGCGGGCTCTCGCGCATCATCGAGCGCGGCACCAAGGGCATCGAGACGATCGTGCGCTTCACGATCCTCAATTCGGTGCCAACGGTCATCGAGTTCCTGCTGACGGCGGCGATCTTCTGGTGGGGTTACGGCTTCTCCTATCTCGCCGTCACCGCCTTTACGGTCTGGGCCTATATTTGGTTCACGATCCGCGCATCCGACTGGCGCATCGCCATCCGCCGGTCGATGAACGATAGCGATACCGACGCCAACACCAAAGCGATCGACTCCCTCCTCAATTTCGAAACCGTCAAATATTTCGGCAATGAGGAGATGGAGGCGAAACGCTTCGACAAGTCGATGGAGCGCTACGAGAAGGCAGCGACCGATGTCTGGACCTCGCTCGGCTGGTTGAACTTCGGCCAGGGCGTCATCTTCGGCATCGGCACCACGATCATGCTGGTGCTGTCGGCGCTGGCGGTGCAGCGCGGCGAGCAGACGGTCGGCGATTTCGTCTTCGTCAATTCGATGCTGCTGCAGCTTGCCGCACCGCTCAATTTCATCGGCTTCGTCTATCGCGAAATCCGCCAGGGGCTGACCGACATCGAGCAGATGTTCGAGCTTCTGGAAGTGGAAGCCGAGGTCGTCGACGCGCCCGGTGCGGCCGAGCTTCGCATCGGTCAGGGCGCGATCTCCTTCAAGGACGTGCATTTCGCCTATGATCCGGCACGTCCCATACTGAAGGGCATTTCCTTCGAGGTGCCGGCCGGCAAGACGGTCGCCGTCGTCGGCCCGTCGGGCGCCGGCAAATCGACGCTGTCGCGCCTGCTCTATCGTTTCTACGATATCCAGAGCGGCACGATCACCGTCGACGGCCAGGATATCCGCTCCGTGACGCAGAAGAGCTTGCGCTCTCATATCGGCATGGTGCCGCAGGATACGGTGCTCTTCAACGACACGGTCGCCTACAATATCCGCTACGGCCGCACGTCAGCCAGCGAAGGCGAAGTGTATGCGGCGGCCGAGGTGGCGCAGATCGCCCATTTCATCGAGATGCTGCCGGAGGGTTTCGAGACCAAGGTCGGCGAGCGCGGACTCAAGCTTTCGGGCGGCGAGAAGCAGCGGGTGGCGATCGCCCGCACCATCCTGAAGGCGCCGCCGATCCTCATCCTCGACGAGGCGACATCGGCGCTCGACACGACGACGGAACGCGAAATCCAGACGGCGCTCGATGTCGTTTCGAAGAACCGGACGACACTGGTCATCGCCCACCGGCTTTCGACCGTCATCGGCGCTGACGAGATCATCGTGCTCAAAAGCGGCGAGATCGCCGAACGCGGAACCCATGCCGCCCTCCTCGAAAAGAACGGCCTCTATGCCTCGATGTGGAACCGCCAGCGCGAGGCGACGCAGGCCGAGGAACATCTGAAGCAGGTGCGCGAAAGCGACGACATGGGCGTCGTCACGCGGCTTGCCCCGGCAAACTAATCGGGAACCCGAATGCCGCCGCCGGCTTTTGTTGTTCAGAACCTTGGCATGCGAGCCGGGGTTGAGCCCGCAGCATTGCCGAGAAGGCGGTTTTTCGCTAACCAGCAAAAAACGACAACGCAAGGAGACCGGCAGCCATGAGCCTGTTCGACACGGTTCGCAACACGATCGTCCCCGTGCACAAGGAGGGGTATCCCTTCGTCGCAGCCTTCTTCGTCGCCTCACTGGTGCTCGGCTGGATCTTCAAGCCGCTCTTCTGGATCGGCATGATCTTGACGCTGTGGTGCGCCTATTTCTTCCGTGACCCCGAGCGCTTGACGCCCCAGGACGACGATCTGGTGATCTCTCCGGCCGACGGCAAGGTCTCGGCGATCCAGATGGTGACGCCGCCGGCAGAGCTTAACCTCGGCTCCGAGCCGATGCTGCGCATCTCGGTCTTCATGAACGTTTTCAACTGCCATGTGAACCGGGCGCCGATGCGCGGGCGGATCGCCAGCATCAACTACCGCTCCGGCAGCTTCGTCAACGCCGAACTCGACAAGGCGAGCGAGGACAATGAACGCAACGGACTGGTGATCGAAACGGCTCACGGCCAGATCGGCGTCGTTCAGATCGCCGGCCTCGTCGCCCGACGGATCCTCTGCTGGGCGAACCCCAACGAGCCGGTGGATGCCGGCGAGCGCTTCGGGCTGATCCGTTTCGGCTCGCGGCTCGACGTCTTCCTGCCCGCAGGCGCTGCGCCGCGCGTGTCGCTCGGCCAGACGGCAATTGCGGGGGAAACCGTCATCGCCGAATTTGCCTCCGCCAAGGGCCCCATCATCAGCCGCCGCAGCTAGGAAGATTGGAACGCGATATGGAAACGCCTTTTCCGCCTTTCGAACCCAACGGACCCGATGATTCTGCACGCGGTCCGCGTCTGCGCGAAATCCCGTTTCGGCTCGTCTTTCCGAACCTCATCACCATCCTGGCGATCTGTGCCGGCTTGACCGGCATCCGGCTGGCGTTCGAAAACCGTTACGAGCTTGCCGTCGCCATGGTGCTGCTCGCCGCCTTCCTCGATGGTATCGATGGGCGCGTGGCGCGGCTGATGAAGGCGACCTCCAAGTTCGGCGCGCAGATGGATTCGCTTGCCGATATCGTCAATTTCGGGGTCGCGCCCGCGCTCGTCGTCTATGTCTTCGCGCTCGACCAGGCCCGCTCGCTCGGCTGGATCGCCGCGCTGATCTATGCAATCGCCGCCGGGCTTCGGCTTGCCCGTTTCAATGTCATGGCCGAACGCGAAAACAAGGCGACCTGGCAGTCGGAATATTTTGTCGGGGTGCCGGCGCCTGCCGGAGCCATGCTGGTGCTGCTGCCGGTCTATCTCGGTTTCCTCGGGCTCGCGACCGACCGCACCTTCGCCTATATCTCGTCGATCTATACCGTGTGCATCGCCTTCCTGCTGATCAGCCGGCTGCCGGTCTGGTCCGGGAAATCGGAAGGCAACCGGCTGCGGCGCGATCTGGTGCTGCCGATGATGCTCGGCGTCGTGCTCTACGTGGCGCTGCTGATGAGCTACACCTGGGAGGTGATGGTCTTCACCGTCGCGGCCTACCTCGTATCGCTACCCTTCGGCGCGCGGAAATGGCGCCGGAAATACGGGACGCTGACGATCGAGGAACCCGGCGTCGGCGACGACGACATCGGCCGGCACATCTGACTCTAAAGCACTCCCGATTTCTCCAGGTCGCGGAAATAGTCCTCTCCCCTCATTCCCGGCGGGGAGTGCCATGGGCTTTTTTTCCGGAAAAGCCTCCGCGCGCTTTTATTGGAACCACCCCTTTCAGTAAGTATTAACCAACGTAGGCTTCAGTTAAGCCTCGCGAATTATGGTGCGTGTTTACAATTCCTGATAAGCGACGTCGCCGTTTTGTCGCTATTTTTGACCAAACAGGAAACTATAAACAGCCAGGGACGAACCACGTAAGGAGAGTATCGTGACTTCGAAGAAGAACAGTACCGGCGAACCGCAGGCCGCCAAGCCGGATCTCGCCGCCAACTACCGTCCGGTCGGACTGAAGGCCGTTGCCGCAGCATCGCTGATGGCGAAAAATAAGCCGGCCGGCGTCAAAAAATCCGCATAAAGCGTAGGATCGAAGAGGCGATCGCCTGCTGACGCAAGTCGGGCAAGACGAGCGAAGCGGATGCGAAGCCAGGCAAGAAGCGGCGGATGCCGTTTCAGAAGAAACTGAGCTGGGCGTCGTCCGGCTTCTGCTTCTCAGGCGCTTGGGCCGGCTTTTCGATGGCAACAGGCTCCTGCAGGTCAGGTCCCATATTGGCGACCTTGTTGACCTTGTCCGAGACTGGTATGGCCTCGAAGAAATCCTCCTGAACGGGCCTCATCAAGTCGACCACCTCGCGCGGCTCCCGCGTCTTGCAATCCAGCCAGCGGGAGAAATCCTCAGGCTTGATGACGACAGGCATGCGGTCGTGGATCGCGGATATGCCGGAATTGGCCGCAGTCGTCAGGATCGCGCCGGTATCAACCTCGGATCCGTCTGCCGAGGACCACGTCTCCATCAATCCGGCAAAAGCGATGACGCCCCCCGTTGCGGCCTGATCCAATAGGCCTGCGGCTTCTCGCCGCTTTCCTTGGATGGACGATGCCATTCATAGAAGCCGGTCGCCGGAATCAGTACCCGGCGATGGCGCATGGCGGCGCGGAAGGAGGCCTTGCCGATCGCGGTCTCGGCGCGGGCATTGATCAGCAGCGGGAATTCCTTCGGATCCTTGACCCAGGCGGGCGTGAGGCCCCAGCGCACGAGCACGGCGCGACGGTCGGCCAGGTTGCTGCTCCGCTCCCTGCCCTCGCCCTCTATGACGACGAGGATCGGCTGGGTCGGCGCGATGTTGTAGCGCGCCGGAAAGTCGTCGAGATCGAGACCGGAGAAGATATCGCGCAGGTCGGCGCTGGAGCTTGTCAGGGCGAAACGTCCACACACGCCCTGTCTTTGCACCCTGCCCGTGTCAGGTCAAGCCGCCCAAAGCGCTGCTCAGTTTCACACGGCAGGCTTCAGCCTCTCGGACCAAAGAGGATGATACTCGCCCCGCCAAGGCAGATCAGCGCCCCTGAAATGTCGTAGCGATCCGGCACGCGGCTTTCGATCAGCCAGAGCCAGAGCAGCGAAGCAAGGATATAGATGCCGCCATAGGCGGCGTAGGTGCGGCCGGCCGCCTCGCTCGGCACCAGCGTCAACAGCCAAGCGAAAAGCGCCAGAGAGACCATGCCCGGGACCAGCCACCAGATGGGCTTGCCGAGCTTCAGCCATGCCCAGAAGGCGAAACAGCCGGCGATTTCGAAGACGGCGGCAAAGCCGTAAATGATGTAAGTCATGGAAGCCCTTTCGATCCGCCACGACTATCCCCGCGAAAAGTGGGGAAGCCAAGAAGGGACGAGGTGCAAATGTCGGCTCATGAGATAGGATGGGTCATCCGAGCCACGAGCAGCCGATGATTTCCACCGCCAAAGCCGCCTCTTCCGCCATTCTTGAACGCGACGGACGATTCCTTCTGGTGTTACGGCGCAATCCGCCTTCCGCCGACATGTATGCCTTTCCCGGCGGACGGGCCGAGCCGGGCGAAACGCCGGAGCAGACGGCGCTTCGGGAATTTCATGAGGAAACCGGCATCTCGGCCCGCAATCCACGGCTGTTTTCGAGCTATGACCTCAAAACCCATGCTGCCGACGGCAGCGTCAGCAGCCATTTCCTGCTCTCGGTCTTTCGAGTGGATGCGGATCCCGATGCCGTGGCTGAAGCGGCCGACGATGCAGCCGCACTCGGCTGGTACACGGTGGAGGAAATCCGGCAGCTGCCTGTGCCGCAGAGCGTGCTCGAATGCGCCGAGCGACTGGAACAGGACAGATTTCAGGCCGACTCGCCCTGAAATCTGAATCCTGTTCTGAATTGAAAGTTAGAGCATGATGTGGTCCGAAAACCGCTCACACTTTTCGGCATCATGCTCCGCGGCGAATAGAAGTGGAAATTATCCGGCCCGCCTTGTTGCCGTCATGCTCAACGTATCAACTGATCGCATGATTCCTCTTCGGCGCGTCTTTCTGTTCCTGCTCCTCCTGGCCGGCCCCACGCTGGCGCAGGGCAAGAACACGCCGCCGCCTCCACCAGTGCAGGAAACTGCGCCGCCGGCGCCTCTAATCGTGCCCTATGACGACAAGCTGGCGCGGTTCGCCGAGGTTCTGGGCTCCGTGCATTACCTCAGGACGCTCTGCAAGGCGGCGGGCGGCGACGAGTGGCGAAGGGGCATGCAGCGGCTGCTCGATTCAGAAGCGGGCGGCGAGCCGCAGCGCAAGGAAAGGCTCACTGCAGCCTTCAATCGCGGCTATCGCGCCTTCGCTTCGGTCTACACGGATTGCACCGCGGCGGCCATCGTGGCAGAAGAGCGCTACCGTAACGAAGGTGCAACACTCGCCACAGAAATTACTTCGCGCTTTGGAAATTGACGTTTAATTAACCTGTTTTCGCATGCGGACGTGTCGTTTTGGGAAAAGGCTGTTAGTGTTGTTAACGGTGCAGTAAGACATGAGAAGTTCTGAGGAAAAGACAATGGAAGCAAGCCTCAACGAAATCGACGACATGATCGTCCACGAGAAGATGCAGGCGGCTCTGGAGTACCAGAACGAGGCTTGGGCCGACGGCATGGCCGACGGAATCGAGCCTGAAATCATCGCCGACGCCGCCATTGCGCATGCACTGCGCGAGACGATCAGATTGCACGGGGAAAGCAGCGCCGAAGCCCTGCTGGATTCGTTGCGCGAGCGCATGCTGGCCGGCGAATTCTCCGCAAACCGCACCCTGCAATAACCGATATCAGAGAGTTTGATGCGCACCGGTAAAGAGAAAGTTTCGCGAATCCCGCTCGCGCCGGTGCTGCTTGCGTTCAGCCTGACCGGCAATATTTTCCTGGCGCCGGCAGCTTACGCCCTTTCCGAACTGCACAAAATCCCCGGCCAGGCCGCCAATGAAGCGCCGTCCGCGCAGGGAAGCGGTCAAGGGCAGAGCCAGCCCCAGGGCAGGGCCACTCCCGGCGTTCCCATGGCCGATCCGCTGGTCAGCAGCCAGAACAATCAGGGTGTCGACAAAACGCCGGGTGCACAGGATGCTTCCAAGCCCGCCGAGGTGATCTACGATATCAGCAAGGCGCCCGAGCCGGTTCGCAAGCTGCGCGAACAGATCGTCGAGGCGGCCGCCTCCGGCGATCTCGAGCGGCTGCGGCCGCTGATGGGCGCCGGCGCCGACCAGACGCAGGTCACGGTCGGCGAGCCGACCGACGACCCGATCAGCACGCTGAAGGACCTTTCGGGCGATCCGGATGGAGACGAGATCCTCGCCATCATGCTCGATATCATCTCGACCGGCTTCGTGCATGTCGGCGCAGGCACGCCCGACGAAATGTATGTCTGGCCCTATTTTGCCGAGAAGGACCTGAAGTCGCTGACGCCGCCGGAGCGCGTCGAGCTGCTGCGCATCGTCACCGCTGGCGATCTTTCCGACATGCAGGAGTTCGGCGGATATAATTTCTACCGGCTCGGCATCACGCCTGCCGGCAAATGGAAATTCTTCACCGCGGGCGACTGACGCGCCGCGCTTCGCGCTGTGGCGCCTTGCATGACGCTTGCGATCCATCCTGCAAAGACATACCTCTGAGCGAAGACCAACGCGACGGGTTCCGCCATGCCAGACGTATTCCTGAAAGACCGTGCACTGCTCTTCGTCAGCGGTGCGGAAGCCCAATCCTTCCTGCAGAACCTGATCACCACCGATATCGTTTCGCTGGGCGTCGACGAGGCGCGGCCGGGGGCACTGCTGACGCCGCAAGGCAAGATCCTGTTCGATTTCATGATCTGGCGGGAGGGCGACGGATATATGCTCGAAACGGATGCCGGCCAGCGCGACGGACTGCTGAAGCGACTGACGATGTACAAGCTGCGCGCCGCCGTTACGCTTGCGGCGCATGCCGAAGAAGGCGTCACCGTTTCCTGGAGTGACGATGCCGATGGCGTCCCGGGCGTCCGGGACAGCCAGGGCGTCCGAGACAGCCGCTTCGCCAAGGCGGGTGTCACCCTGGTTCGCCGGGCAGGACGGCATGGCGACGACGCGGAGGCCCTGTACGACGCACTGCGCATCAGCGACGGCATTGTCACCTCGGGAGCGGATTTCGCCCTGCAGGACGCCTTCCCGCATGACGTGCTGATGGACCTGAATGGCGGTCTTTCCTTCAAGAAGGGTTGCTATGTCGGCCAGGAGGTCGTCTCACGCATGCAGCACCGCGGTACCGCCCGCCGACGCGTCGTCACGGTTTCCGCCGCGACCGCCTTGCCGGAAACGGGGGCGGAGATCACCGCGGCCGGCAAACCCGTCGGCACGCTCGGTTCGGTCGAAGGCGGCAAGGGACTGGCGATCGTGCGCATCGATCGCGCCGGCGCCGCGATAGCGGCGGGCACGCCGCTGCTCGCCGGCGAAACGACGGTTTCTCTCGCGCTGCCGGAATGGTCCGGCCTTGTCTTCCCCACGAGCGCCGACGAGGCCAGCGCGTGACAATGGCGAAAGCTCCGCGTGCCTGGCAACGCATGCTGTCCGGACGCAGGCTCGATCTGCTCGACCCCTCGCCTCTCGACGTCGAACTCATCGACATCGCCCATGGACTTGCGCGCGTTGCCCGCTGGAATGGCCAGACTTCGGGCGATTATGCCTTTTCGGTGGCGCAGCACAGCCTCCTCGTCGAAGATATCTTCCGGCGCTTCAACGATGCCAGGCCGGAGGAATGCCTGATGGCGCTGCTGCATGACGCACCTGAATATGTGATCGGCGACATGATCTCGCCGTTCAAATCGGTGGTCGGCGGCGGGTATAAGGCGGTGGAAACGCGGCTGGAAGCCGCCGTGCATCTGCGCTTCGGCCTCCCCCCGCATCCCTCGCGCGACCTCAAGGAGCGGATCAAAAAGGCCGATACGATCGCCGCCTATTTCGAGGCGACGGTGCTCGCAGGCTTCACGCCCGCCGAAGCACAGAAATTCTTCGGTCAGCCGCGCGGCATCAGCAGGGACATGCTAATGATCGAGCCGCTGCCGGCTCTCGCCGCGCAGCGGCTGTTCTGCGAGCGCTTCGCGGCAATCGAGGCCGAGCGGGGGATGGCATCGTGAGCTTCATCGTCGTTTCGCCGCTGTCTCGCATCGCGGAAATGGCGGTGCGCCACAAGGCGCGCGACATGATCAGCCTGATCGCCAAGGAGCAGGCCTTTCATCGGCCGGCAGTGATTGCGGCCGAGCGTCATCTGACACTCGGCATGAACGACATCAGCTTCAAGGGCACCGGCGATCTCGTGGCGCCTGACGAGACGCACGTTCGAGCCCTGATCGACTTTGCCGCCTCATGGCGTCAGGAGACACCACTGCTCATCCATTGCTGGATGGGCGTATCCCGCTCTCCGGCGGCCGCGCTGATCGCTGCCCTGTCGCTGGCACCCGATCAGAGCGAGGAAGAGCTTGCAAACAGGCTGCGGACCGCCTCGCCTTTCGCCACGCCGAATGCCCGGCTGATCGAAATCGGCGATGCCCTGCTTAACCGCGGCGGCCGGCTGGTTACGGCCGTGCGGGCAATCGGCCGTGGCGCCGATGCTGACGGCAACGCGCCTTTCCTGCTCGCGATCAAAGACACCGCCAGCGGTTGACGCTACCGCGCCCTGCTCCATCTAGCCCCACGACGCATGATCAGCAGGGCCAGAATCTATGGAACAACAGGCAAACGATGTCCTCCTCGCCACGCGCACAGCGCTGAGCCAGGCAAGCGCGCTCGCCGTACAATATTCCTTCTCCATTCTCGGGGCAGTGATCCTGCTCGTCGTCGGCTGGACGCTGGCCGGCTTCATCAGCCGCTGGGCCTATGAAGGCCTGTCGCGCATCCATGGCATCGACGAAACGCTGGCGCGCTTCTTCACCAATGTGGTGCGCTATGCGCTGCTCATCCTTGTGTTCATTACCGTGCTCGGCCAGTTCGGCGTCCAGACTGCTTCGATCATCGCGACGCTCGGCGCGGCGGGCCTGGCGATCGGTCTGGCGCTCCAGGGGACGCTGCAGAATATCGCAGCCGGCATCATGCTCTTGGTCCTCAGGCCGTTTCGCGTCGGCGAATATATCGAGACCAGCAGCGTGGCCGGCACGGTGCGCGAGATCGGATTGTTTGCGACAGAACTCAGGACCGGCGACGGGCTCTATCGGCTGGCGCCGAATTCGACGCTCTGGAACACGCCGATTACCAACTTCAGCCGCGAACCGACGCGGCAGAACGACCTGAAGATCAACATTTCTCGTGAGGACGACCTTGATCTGGCGATGGAGACGTTGATGGGCACTGCCAAACGCAATCCCAAGGTGCTGACGTCACCGGCACCCAGCGTTTTCATCGACAGCCTTGGTGACAGCACAATATCGGTCACGCTGCGCTACTGGGCAAAGACGGGTGACTGGTGGCAGGTGAGCCGGGACATGGTGAAGCGGGTAAAGCTTGCCTTCGACGAAAAGGACGATCCGGCCGCTATGTCGGACGATCCGGCGCCCGGAAAAAGGTCCAACGGCACCGCGACGGCCGAAAAGCCAACGCGGCAGTGAAATATTTTAGCGCGGAAGCGGCTCGTCGGCTTTATTGGACGACGCCGCAGGAAAGTCTTTCCCCGGCGTCGCCGGAAGGCTGGCTGCGATAATCATCCGAATTGTCGTGCACCATCAATGCCCGACCGCGAATACCGTCGGTCTTGCCGTCGAGGGTAACCATTGTGTTGAAGATCTGCGCCCTCAGCACGCCGTCCTGTCCGACATATTGATTGGGCATGTCGCCGGGGTGCGGCCCCTTGGCGGCCAGAATGCCGTGCTCCGCCGTCTCGGGGTTGAAATGGCCGCCCGCCGATTCATGATGGGTCGCGGCGTCGCAACGGCCGGTCTCGTGAACATGGAAGGCCACCCATTTGTTCACGGGCAGTCCTGATATCTCGACTTCGATCAGGACGCCGCCATTGGCGGCGGCCGTCAACTGCGCGCGGCCGTCCTCCTTGCCGTCCTTATCGACGAAATTGGCGACCGCCGTCTGCTTCTCCTGGGCGCCTGCCGGAAATGCAACAGCAAGCAAGCTCAGGGCGGCAATGGTGCACATGGCTTTCATGGAGATTTCCTTCCGTCCGGTTGTCTTTTTGAACGTGTCAGCCCGGAAGGTGTTCCTGATGCAAGGCCCGGAATGAGAAAAGCCGGCCAAACGGCCGGCTTGCAGATCGTCAGGTTGACACGCCACTCAGGCCACGGCGTTGAAATCGAACTGGCCGTAGGTGTTGCGATAGAGAGCGTCGGACTGATCGCCGGTGGAAGGCGCGGTCTGCTGCAACGGATAGGGAACAGCGATGCTGTTGGCCACGTCGCTGTGACGCGTATCCATCATCAGCGCGACGAGGCTGCCGGAGAACTTCGGCTGCGCATCGCTTGCCTGGTCCTCTTCCAGGATTTCCTTGATGATGCCGGGCTTCTCGTCCGCAGCGCGTTCGCCGCGGCTGAGCACGCCGTCGCCATTGGCATCGAGCCGGGACAGCGTCGCCAGATATGCATATGAAGTGTCTGAAACGGATGTGGTGCGGGTCATACAAACCTCCATTCACCGCCTTCTGCCGGTGGTGTTTGTACGCAATACGAAGGTGAGAAATCAGGTGTTGAAGTGGTGGTTAAACTGATTTGCGCAGTGCGTCAATAAGTTGTTAACCTCTGCTTAACGATGATTGACAAAACCTAAAGGAGCACCGGGTAAGAGCTTTCGGCCCTCTCCAGCCGGCCGCATACCCCGTATTTCAGAGGTTTTTCACATATAAAACAAATGCATGAGCGGATGCATATCTCTGCTGCAATGCAACCGAATATTAATTCGGACCATACAAAGTGAGAGGCGCAAATCACTACCAGACCGTTTATCCTGCAGAAAATCAATTTCTGAGCACCATTGGGGAAAGTTTCCATGTCCGGCGCGATGAGGTACGTCCATCAGAGGAAGACGCGTTCCGCCGTTGCCGTCACCACCTCCCTGCAAGACGCACCCACATGAAAGCCGAGACGCTCTTCTGGCAGCAATGTGCGCAGGCCGTCACAGCGGATGGCTCGATCGACGCGCAGCGTCTGATGGATCTCGTTATAGCAACCTATCGCAGCCACGAAAGCGACTATGGCGAAATCGAGAGAAGTGTCGAAACGCTGCTGAGGGAAACCCGAGCGCTGAAAGGCGAGGTTGCCTCGGTCACGCAGGCATTCGAGGAACAGAAAGAGCTCTTCGAAGTCATTCTCGACAACCTGCCGCTCGGCCTCAGCGTCTTCGACGCCGATCAGCGGCTGAGCTTTTCCAACACCCGCTTCCGTCAGCTCTTCGGCCTCAAGCGAGAAGATGTCGATGCGGGTGCGACGATTGCCGATCTCATCGGCAGAATCCGCGGCACGGAGAGCGCCGGCGCGAGGCCCGACCAGCGGAGCAGAAAGCATTCCACCGCGACCGCAAGAAACGACAGCCTTCGCCGGCGTGAATGGCGAATGGACGATGGCCGCATCATCCAGAGCATGGTGACCATCCTTGCGGACGGCAGCAGTATCGCAATCCATGCCGATATTACCGACGATCGAAAGGCAGCCGAGCGCATCACCTATCTCGCGCACCACGACCCGCTGACCGGCCTTCCGAACCGCATCCATTTCCGCGAGCAGGTCGATGCAGCACTCGCCGAGCGCAGGCCGGACGAGCAGATCGCGCTCGTGCATCTCAATCTCGACCGGTTCAAATCGATCAACAACACGATGGGTGCTTCGGCCGGCGACAAGATCCTGCAGCAGGTTGCCGATCGTATCCGCGCCTCGGCCGGGGGAAACATCCTAGCGCGGCTCGGTTCGGACGAATTCGCCATTCTCCAGACCGGCAGGCAGCAGCCGTGGAACGTCACGGCGCTTGCCGACCAGATCCGCCGGGAACTATCCGAACCGTTCCTCCGCGGCGAAAAACAGATGGAACTCAGCGTCTCCATGGGCATCGCGGTCGCGCCTGGGGATGGCGAGGAAACCGATGTGCTGCTGAAACATGCCGGCGTGGCCCTCTCGCACGCCAAGGCGGACGGACGCAAGCGCGAGCGCTTCTTCACCGACGAGATGGAGGCGCAGATGCAACTGCGCCATGCGCTGGAGGCCGACCTCAGAGCCGCCATGCAGAAGGAAGAATTCGAGCTGCATTACCAGCCGCTCTACGATCTTTCGCAGCGGCGCATCTGCGGCTTCGAGGCTCTCATCCGCTGGAACCACCCGATCCGGGGCCGCGTTTCGCCGATGGATTTCATCCCCCTTGCGGAGGAACTCGGCCTCATCGTCGATATCGGCCGCTGGGTTTTGCGCCAGGCCTGCAGCGATGCGGCGCAATGGCCGGAGGAGATCAAGGTTGCCGTCAACGTTTCGGCGATCCAGTTCAGCGGCACCGACCTGCCGCAGGATGTCAGTGAGGCCCTTGCCGCCGCCTCGCTGTCGCCATCGCGGCTTGAACTGGAGATCACGGAGAGCGTGCTGATGGAAAATCTCTCCGAGGTGCTGCCGATCCTGCATGCGCTGAAGGAGCGCGGCATCCGCATCTCGATGGACGATTTCGGCACCGGCTATTCGTCGCTGAGCTACCTCTCGAGCTTCCCCTTCGACAAGATCAAGATCGACAAATCCTTCGTCAACGACATTGCCGACAACAAGGAGGCTCATGCGATCATGCGCGCCATCATCCTGCTCGGCGATGCGCTCGGCATGCGCGTCACCGTCGAGGGCGTCGAAACCGCCGCGCAAGTGGCGCTGCTCGAATGCGAGGAATGCGACGAGATCCAGGGCTACTACATCAGTCAGCCGAGGCCGGCGCGCGACATTCCCCATCTTCTCTCGCTGCCGCCGAAGACGGCAGCATGAGGAGTTATTCCGAAGCCGCCTCGATTGCGACTCGCGCGGCAAGCCGGTACTAGAACTTAGGCTCTGCAGATCTCGCTGCGAAACCCGTGTCTGCCCGCCTGCTTCCGGCTTCGGCCGGTCTTCCATCGACAGCCCGATTTTCTCAACGACAGGTGACGCAATGTTCATGGCCGAGGCCTTCTCTCCTCATGAAACGCTTGCAGCAGCACTGGTCCCGCATGCGGCTGAAGGCGACGACGGCTCGCACGACCTCGCCCATATCCTGCGCGTCTTCAAGAACGCCATGCGCATCCATGCCGGGGAAGGCGGAGACGGGCGCGTTCTTGCCGCCTCCGTACTTCTGCACGACTGCGTTGCGGTCGAGAAGAATTCACCGCTGAGGGCAAGGGCATCGGCGCTGGCGGCCGAGAAGGCATCTTCGATCCTGGCAGAACTCGGCTGGAGCAGAGAAGATATCGACGCCGTGGCCCATGCCATCACCGCCCACAGCTTCTCGGCCGGCGTCGCGCCGCAGACGATGGAGGCAAAGATCCTGCAGGATGCCGACCGTCTGGACGCGATCGGCATGGTCGGCGCGGCACGCTGCTTCTATATCGGCGGGCGCTTGGGGTCAGGGCTTTACGATCCATTCGATCCGGCTGGGGCCAACCGGCCGCTCGACGACAAGCGCTATGCCATTGACCACTTCCAGACGAAGCTGTTCAAACTGGCGGAAGGATTCCAGACCGAGACCGGCCGCAGGCTGGCGGCGGCGCGCGACAAGAGCCTGCGCGACTTTCTCTCGGCCTTCATGGACGAAATTTAGGGGACGAAACCCAGGAGAACGGCATGCGTGTCAGCGACCTCTTCATCTACCCTCTCAAGAGCGCTCGCGGCATTGCGCTGCCCGCCGCCGAGATCGACGCCTACGGGCTTCCCGGCGACCGGCGGGCGATGATTACCGATGCGCAGGGCCACTTCATCACTCAGCGCGAATTGCCGGACCTCGCACGCATCAACGTGCGATCCGAATCGGGCGCCTTCCGGCTGCTGATGCAGGGAAGGCAGGACATAGCAGTACCGCCGCCTCAGCCTGAAAGCCGCATGGATGTGACCGTGTGGAAATCGACCGTCAGCGCCGCTGTTGCCGACCCGGAAAGCAACCACCAGCTGTCCGAATGGCTCGGCCGCGAGGTGCGGCTGGTCTTCTTCGACGGGCAAGCGCGGCGCACGGCAAACGTCGAATGGGCCGGGGAAGGCACGCCCGTCAGCTTCACCGACGGCTATCAAATCCTGGTGACGACGACCGGCTCGCTGAAAGCGTTGAATGCCGATCTCGCCGCCCATGGGGAGGGAAGCGTCGGCATGGAACGCTTCCGCCCGAACATCGTCATCGACACCGACGAGGCCTGGCCGGAGGACCGCTGGGCGGCGATCGAGATCGCCGGCATCCGTTTCGATCTCGTCAAACCCTGCTCGCGCTGCATCATGACGACGCAGGACCAGCAGACCGGTTCGCGCGACGTGGCAAACCCGATGCCCGCCATGGGCCGCATTCGCATGTCGGCTGACCGGCGTGTGCCCGGCCCGCTCTTCGGCTGGAACGCCACGCCGCGCGGCAGCGGCCGGATCTCGATCGGAGACGCCGTCCGCATCCTCGAAGAGAGACCCGAAGGCTGGGCGCTCAAGCGCCGCGCCGCAGCCTGATCGTCAAACGCGGGCGAGCGCTTCGTCGATCCCCGCCATAACATCGGCCGGCAGCGGGCCCTTTTCCAGGGCGCCGGCATTTTCCTCGACCTGGGCGACGGTCCGAAAGCCCGGAATGGGAAGGTTGCGCGGCGAGCGCGCCCAAAGCCAGGCAAGCGCCCCTTGCGTCAGCGAACGGCCGCCCGATGTTAGGAGATCGCGGACGGCATCGAGCCGTGCGGCGAATTCCGGGGCCATACGCCCATCCTTGAAATAGACCATCCAGTCGAGGGCGGCACCCCGCACATCCTTGGCGCCGACAGCCTTGTCGGCGGTAAATTTTCCGGTGAGCAGCCCCATGGCCAGCGGACCGCGATTGATGGAAATCAGGTTCTCGCTCTCGATCACCGCGATCATCTTCGGCACCGGCTCGAAGACGTTCATCGTATGCTGGACCGAGACATATCCTTGGCGGCGGGCATGACGCCCGGCCCGATCCGGATAATCGGTGCTCCAGCCGAACGCATCGATCTTGCCTTCGCTGCGCAGCGCTTCCAGCACGTCGAAGACGGCATCCGATTGCTCCGGCGGAAAATCATTGAGGTGGAATTGCAGAAGGTCGAGGCGATCGCGCTTCAGACGGCGCAGCGAGGTCTCGACAGAGCGGCGGATGAAGACTTCATCGGCAAAGGCGCCGATCGCCTGCTTCGTTTCAGGATCAGTAGCGAAGCCGAATTTGGTGGCGATGACGATATCATCGCGATTGCCGATCGCGCGGCCGAGAACCTCTTCCGAGTGACCGGCGCCGTAGTTCGAGGCGGTGTCGAAGAAACGTATGCCGAGCTCGATGGCGCGGTCGATGGCAGCGACCGACTCCTCGTCGTCGACCTCCCCCCAGCCGAGCGGCGTCTCGCCGGCAAAGAAGGGGCCGCCGATCGCCCAGCATCCCATGCCGAGGCGCGGAATCTCGCGGCCGTTCCAGAGCGTGATCGTCGTCGATGGTGTGGGCTTGGTCAGCATGACATCCTCCTTGGCTGGCTGCCCCAAGACATAGGAAGCGTGCATGGGCGGGTAAACCGCCAAATCCGGAGGATGTTTTGCAGCAGTAAAAAACGATGTCAGGCCGAAATACCGTTCGGACCGGACAGCGCGCTCAAAGCCGGGTTCAGCGCCTTGAGCGCAGCCTGGACGAAGCCATCGCGGGCCGCCCCGGCCTCGATGCCGCGCGGTTCGTAAACATGGCGGTGCAGAAAGAACCCGGTCAGCCGGAATGCGGCGGCCAGACTGTCGAAATCGGCGGCGTAACTGCCTTCGGCGCCGAGGAATGGCGGCAGGAGCAGCATCTTGTCGGCCCAGGGGGCGCCTGCGCTGCGGCTGACGGCGCGGCCGGACTTCGGCGAAACATAGGCAAGATCGGAACGGACGCCGGTGGCGGCGCATTCGGCGAGATCGAGGCCGAAGCCGAGATCGTTCAGCACCGCAAGCTCGAAACGCACGAACAGCTCGCCGGCATCGGCCGGATTGTGCAGATGATCGAGGATGACCTCCAGCGCATCGAAGAGATGCGGATGCGGGTCACGCTCCGGCAGCAGCCTGAGCAGCGCGCCCATCGCCTGGACGCCGTAGACGGCGGTCGCCGTTTCCATCAGCCGGGCGGCACGCAGCGTCACCGGCTCGACGCGGAATTCGCCGAGATGCTCGTCAAGCCTGGCACGCCAGATGATCTCCACCGCATTGCCCGGCTGCAGCACCGGCTGCATCGCCCGAGAGCGGCCGGAACGCACCATGCCGAGATGGCGGCCGCGATCACGCGTCATCACCTCGGCGATGACGCTCGTCTCGCCGTGGCGTTTGACGCCCAGAATGATCGCATGGTCTTGCCACTGCATCGAAAGAAGCCTTTACGGACGACGAATCATCCTAATGCAAGGGCCGGCTTATGTCATGAAAGCCTTCAGGCCGCAGCCGGGAAAAGCCTCTGCAGGAATTCCCGCATCGCCCTCTCGTCGAAAGGCTTTACCAGAAGCGGGATATGCTGCAGGTCGGGCGGAAAATCGCGCGGATCGGAATAGCCGCTGACGAAGCCGAAAGGAATGCCGACATCGAGAAGATGGCGGGCAAATCCGAAGCTCATTCCCTCGCCGAGATTGACGTCGAGAAGAGCAAAATCATATCTCTGCGCAGCGATGGCCGCCCTCGCCTGCTCCAGGCTGCCGACGATATCGATGCTCTGGACGCCGGAGAGGCGCAGAATATCTTCCGCCTCCATCGCGATGATCAAACTGTCCTCAAGAACCAGAACACGGATTGCGCTCATGATTCCATGCCTTCGCCGGGCCGCCCCAGTCGTTCCGCCAACATCATTGCCTCCGGTGCCCCGCATGGCACGCTATCGGTGAATTCCGCCACCACGTCCTGAATAAAACATTTTTCTGCCCAGTCGATAAGAATCAAATCGGAGGGAAGATGGTGACGACCTTATTTTCCCAACTGCTAATCCGCATTTAAAAAAGACATAACAAGCCGGTTGGCTAAAGCGCACCGCGCAAAAGCGTGCAGCGGTTTTGCGGCGGCGACATGTGAACAAATAAAGACCCAAGCGAAAGGAGCGAATCTGAAAGATCGCGACGCGCTTAAATAAAGGGGCGTTTATTCTCCCCGAGCCCTTCCCAGCCCGAGATCGCCATCAACTCCTCGCCGTTCAGCACCTCGCAGCCGCGCTCCTGCCAGCGGATTAAGCCGCGTTCGCTGAGCTTTTTCAAAGTCTTGTTGGTGTGGACGATGGAAAGGCCCAGCGTATCGGCAATGTGCTGCTGGGTGATGGGAATGAATTTACGGCCGTTGAAGAGATTAAGCTGCCGGCCACGCTCGTAAAGGAAGGCGATCAGATAGGCCGCTCGTTCCAGCGCCGTGCGGCGGCCGATGCTGAGCAGATGCTCGTCCAGAATGCGCTCCTCGCGCGCCGCGATCCAGGTGATGTCGAAGGCAAGCGAAGCGTGCTTGTTGTAGAGCGTCATCAGCCTGTCACGCTCGAAGACGCACAGCGAAACCGGGGAAAGCGCTTCGACGGAATGCTGCATCTCGCCGGCGATCGTTCCCTGCAGGCCGACCAGATCGCCTGGCATGATATAATTCAGGATCTGACGCCGCCCGTCTTCGAGCATCTTATAGCGGAAGCCCCAACCAGCCAGCACGGTAAAAAGATGGGCGCTGTGTGCGCCTTCGACAAGGATGGTAGAGCCGGCATCGATGGCGAGTTCGCCCCTCTTGAAACGGGCGACGAATTCCAGCTCCTCGTGGCTGAACTCCCTGAAATGCGGCAGGGGCCGCAAGGGACATAGCTCGCAAGGGGTCTTGAAAGAATGGATGCGTCTCGACGTTGCCATACCTGCTCTTGCGGTCACGCAAACCGGCGGCCCCTCATCGGCGCGCCCTCGAGCAAGAAATGCGCGAAGGCTGGATTCGTTCCGGAACGACGCCGATTTTTTCCAAGGAAACAAGGGACTGGCGTCTATCCGGCGAAATCCTTGTCACCTCTATTTCGGGAAGTCGAGGCCCATTTCGCGGAACCGCTCGGGATCATCGCCCCAATTTTCGCGGACCTTGACGAACAGGAAGAGGTGGACGGGCTGCTCGAGGATCTCGGAGAGCTCCTTTCGGGAGGCCGTCGAGATCGCTTTGATGGTCTCGCCACCCTTGCCGAGCGCGATCTTCTTCTGGCTGTCGCGTTCGACATAGATCACCTGCTCGATGCGCACCGAGCCGTCCTTGCGCTCTTCCCATTTCTCCGTTTCGACGTGTGAGGAATAGGGAAGCTCCTGATGCAGGCGCAGAAACAGCTTTTCGCGGGTGATCTCGGCTGCGAGCTGGCGCATCGGCAGATCGGAAATCTGGTCTTCCGGATAGTACCAGGGACCCTCGGGAAGCGTGCTCGCCAGATAATCCATGACGTCTTCGCAGCCGGAGCCGTTTTCGGCGGAGATCATGAAGGTGCGGTCGAAGGCGATCTTCTCGTTGGCAGCAGCGGCCAGCGCAAGCAGATCCTCGCGGTTGACGCGGTCGATCTTGTTGAGCACCAGGATTTTCGGCTGCCGGACTTCCTTGAGACCTTCCAGAATAGCTTCGGCATCGCCGCGCAGGCCGCGCTCGCTGTCGATCAGAAGCATGATCAGATCGGCATCCTTGGCGCCACCCCAGGCCGAGGTGACCATGGCGCGATCGAGCCGCCGGCGCGGCTTGAAGATACCAGGCGTATCCATGAAGACGATCTGGGCATTGTCGTGGATCGCGATGCCACGAACGATGGCGCGCGTCGTCTGCACCTTGTGGCTGACGATTGAGACCTTGGCGCCGACAAGGCGATTGACCAGCGTCGACTTGCCGGCATTGGTCGGCCCGATCAAGGCGACGAAGCCCGAATGCGTCGGGCCACTGGCTTCTACGGCAGCTTCGGCCGCGATATCTTCTTCTTGTGTCATTGTCCCGTCAGTTTCCGGCAGGCGATTGCTGCCAAATGCCTTCGCGCTCGAGCATCTTCGTCGCTGCCACCTGTTCGGCGGCGCGCTTCGACCGCTCTACGCCGGTTTCCGGCTTTATGCCAGCAACTTCCACCGTCACCTTGAAGCGCGGATCATGATCCGGCCCGCTGCGTTCATCAACCCGGTAGATGGGCGTGACGCCGAATTTCGCGTGCGACCATTCCTGCAGCTCAGTCTTGGCGTCGCGCTTGGCGCCATCGGCCCTTGCCGCCCTGCCCTGCCAATAGCGCAGGATGAAGCGACGGGCGACTTCGAGGCCGCCGTCGAGATAGATCGCCGCGATCAGGCTTTCGACGACATCGGCGCGCACGTTCATCATGCGCTTTCCGGTCAATTTCTTCACGTCCGCGCCGGTGCGGATATAGAGGTGAAGATTGAGTTCGTCGGCGACCGCAGCGCAGGTTTCGGCGCTGACGAGCTGGTTCAAACGAACCGAGAGCTCGCCTTCCCCCGCCGTGCCGAACGTGCGAAACAGCAGTTCGGCGATGCAGAGCCCGAGGACTCTGTCGCCGAGGAATTCCAGCCGTTCGTAATTGCCGCCCTTTTCCGTGCGGGCGCTGGCATGGGTCAGCGCCCGATCCAGGCGTTCCTTCTCGGCAAAGTCATGACCGATCAGGGCTTCGAGCTTTGCGCGGTCGGCCGCAGAAAGCGTCTGCGCCTTACTCATTCAACGACCTTGAAGAGCCGGTCCCAACGCATGTTCGTCGGCCACTTCCAGATTTCGCGGAAGGAGGTGTCGTTGCCGAGCGAGAAGAAGATGACGCTGGCGCGGCCGACGAGGTTTTCCGCAGGCACGAAGCCGACATCGAAGCGGCTATCCAGCGAGTTGTCGCGGTTGTCGCCCATCATGAAATAATGGCCTTCCGGCACGATGAACTCGCGGGTGTTATCGCCGCGCGATACCGGGGACTGGTCGAGCGTGTCGTATGTTTTGCCGTCGTCTAGCGTTTCGCGGAAGACCGGCACATCCTCGCCCGGATCGAGCTTGTAATCCGAGGTGAAGGCACCGTCCGGCACCTTCGGAACCGCCTTGCCGTTGACGTAAAGAACGCCTTCCTTCACCTGAATGCGGTCGCCCGGCAGGCCGATGCAGCGCTTGATGTAATCGATGTCGGGATTCGGCGGGAAGCGGAAAACGACGATATCGCCGCGCTTCGGATCGGAGCCGAAAATGCGGCCGCTGAAAACATCAGGCGAGAACGGCAGCGAATATTTCGAATAGCCGTAGGCGAATTTATTGACGAAGATGTAATCGCCGACCAGCAGTGTCGGCATCATCGAACCGGACGGGATGGTAAAGGGCTGAAACAGCACAGTTCGGATCACCATCGCCAAAATCAGCGCCTGGATGATGACTTTGATATTTTCCCAGAGGGCGTTCGGCTTGGCTTCGACTTTTTCGGACACGCAGTCTTATTCCTTCAAGACGCCGCGAGGCGCAATTCTTTCTGTCGTTCTCTCTAACGGCTTCGGCCGGTTGCGGCAATGGTGACAACACCAAAAGCGACGAGACGCCACGTCAAAGGCTCTCGGGCAACGCCTCGATGATCACGAAGGCCTGCGCCAAGGGATAATCATCCGTTATTGTCAAATGAATGGCGGGCCTATGGCCCGCGGGCAGCATCGCCTCCAGGAGCACGGCGGCAGTACCGGTCAACTGCATGGTCGGCTTGCCGCTCGGCAGGTTGACGACGCCCATGTCCTTCCAGAAGACGCCCTGCGCTATGCCGGTGCCGAGCGCCTTGGAACAGGCTTCCTTGGCGGCGAAACGCTTGGCGTAGGATGCGGCGCGGTTTGCGCGCCGGTCGGAACGCGCCCGCTCAATCTCGGTGAAGCAGCGATGGGTGAAGCGCTCGCCGAAGCGCTCGATGGATTTCTCGACCCGGCGGATGTCGATCAAATCGCTGCCAATGCCGATGATCATGCCGAAACCTTCCGTCGCTCAAGTATTCTGTATCGGCTTCATACGCTCGGCATGTCGGCGGCCGGACCGGCAAGACGCAGGCGCGCCCGCTCCATCAACCGCGTACGGCGGCGCGTCTGAAAACCCTTCACGGTGTAGAACGTCAGCGCATAGAGCGCAACCGAGGTCACCGCCGCCGGCGGGATGGCGCCGATCAGCATCGGCTCCAGCACCGGCTTCCATAGCTCGGCAAAATTCAGCTTGTGAAAG
The DNA here is from genome assembly GCF_002211305.1 of Rhizobium sp. R634. Taxonomy (GTDB): domain Bacteria; phylum Pseudomonadota; class Alphaproteobacteria; order Rhizobiales; family Rhizobiaceae; genus Rhizobium. The sequence goes on from NZ_LOKW01000012.1 coordinate 332,403, forward strand.
AGGGCGGCGAGATCCACCGCCTGACCGGCGAGATGATCTTCCCGGCTCAGCAGCAGATGGCCGATTTCCCAGGTGATGCCCCAGATGAAGGGATAGGTCAGCGGATTGCCAAAGGCCGCGCAACCGAGCGCGGCAGCCACCATATTGCCGGACAGGAAATAGGTGATGACGAAGGCCATGATGAAATGCACGCCGACGAAAGGCGTCCACGAGACGAAGACACCGGCAGCGACCCCGGCCGCAACCGCGTGCGGCGAAGCGCTCAAGCGCAGGATGCGCATTGTCAGATAACGGATCGGGCGAAGGAAACCCTTGCGCGGCCACAGAAGCTCCCGCATCTTTTCCTTGAAGCCCGCTGGCTGGCGACGGCGAAACAACATGGCCGGTATTTACTGCAGCGCACGCGACCATGACAAGAGCGGCAAATGGTACCGTCCGGAAAACAGGCCGCCACTTCTCTTTGTACCGAGAAGCTTCTTCACGAGGGGCGTTCGTTATGCATAACGTCCCTCACCTCAGCTCAAGTATAAAGTCTGGTATCAGCGATTGCGGAACAGACCGCGGTCGACCTGGCGCTGACGAAACTCGAGATCGATACGATCGAGCGAGCCGTTGAGATAGGCCATTTCACGTTCCTGCGTGGTGGGAGCGCGAAAGGCGCGAGCGATTTTCTTGATAGGGTCAAACATTACCTTGTCTCATCTTCTGTTTGCGTTTCGATGAGCAGAAGATAGGCCCGACAAAGGTTAATTACCACAGCCGCAAAATGGCAACAGCTATGCACCCAATGCATTGGTAGCCTTTTTCATGCCCTTCAAGGATCGGGAATCGATCATAAAATGTGCAATTTTCGGCTCAAGGCCGTGACTGGATTAACAAAGGCTTACTCGTAGAGCCGCCGGACCGTGGCAATGCAATCCAGTTCCTTCATCTGGGCGAGCAACTGGTTGAGCTGGCGCAGATCCCAGACCTCGACTTCAAGCATCATCTCGGTGAAATCGGCCGCCACCCGCACCGTGTTCAGCAGGCGGATATTGACGTCGAGCCCGGCAACCGTCTGAGCGACCTTGGCGAGCGTGCCGGGCTCATTCAACGCGTTCACCATGATGCGGGCCATGAAGCGCGACTTGTTGGCCTCGTCGAGATCCCAGCGCACATCGATCCAGCGGTCGGGCTGATCGTCGAAGCGCTGCAGGCTCGGCGACTGGATCGGATAGATGGTGATGCCCTTGCCCTGATCCATGATGCCGACGATACGGTCGCCAGGCACCGCGCCTGTCGAGGCGAACTTGACATCGACATTGCCGGACAGGCCGCGGATCGGGCCGATATCGACGTCGGCGTCGAGTTCGGAATGCCCGCCTTCGGCGCCTGCCTTGGTCTTGCCGGGAATCTTGAAGATCATGCCGGCCGCGCTTCGCACGTTGAACCAGCCGTCGTCGCCGGAGGGTTTCACCGTGACGCGCTCGTCTTGATGGTCGGGATAGACAGCGCGGAGCACGTCGAGAGAAGACATTTCGCCGCGGCCGACGGCGGCAATCGCATCCTCGACATCCTTCTGGCCAAGACGGTGCAGCGCCGGTCTCATCGCCTCGCGCGAGAAGATCTTCCCCGCCCTGTCGAAGGTGCGCTCCAGAATGCGGTGACCGAGACCGGCATATTGCTTGCGGATTGCCATGCGGGTGGCGCGGCGGATGGCGGCGCGGGCCTTGCCGGTGACGACGATTTCCTCCCAGGCGGCGGGCGGAACCTGCACGCCGGAGCGGATGATCTCAACTTCATCGCCATTTGCAAGCCGCGTCACCAGCGGCATGATGCGGCCATTGATCTTGGCGCCGACCGTGGTGTCGCCGATATTGGTGTGAACGGCATAGGCGAAGTCGATCGGCGTGGCGCCGCGCGGCAGGGCGATCAGCTTGCCCTTCGGCGTAAAACAGAAGACCTGGTCCTGGAAGAGCTCGAGCTTGGTGTGTTCGAGGAATTCTTCCGGGCTATCGCCCTCGGCGAGCGCCTCGATCGTGTGGCGCAGCCAGGAATAGGCATTGGATTCACGCGAAAGGATGTCGCCGTCGGCATTGGTGGCGCCGTCCTTGTACAGCGTGTGGGCCGCGATGCCGAATTCGGCGATTTCATGCATGCGCTTGGTGCGGATCTGCAGTTCGATGCGCTGGCTGGAAGGACCGACGATGGTCGTGTGCAGCGAGCGGTAATCGTTCTGCTTCGGCGTCGAGATATAATCTTTGAAGCGTCCGGGCACGACGCGCCAGCGCGTGTGTACGATACCGAGTGCCCGGTAGCAGGAAGGAATGTCTTCGACGATGAGACGGAAGCCGTAAACATCGGAAAGCTGCTCGAAGGACAGCGACTTCGACTGCATCTTGCGAAAGACGGAATAGGGCTTTTTCTGCCGGCCCTTGACATAGGCGCTCGTCAGGCCGCTTGCGACGAGCAGGTCGCGCAGTTCCGCCTCGATCTTCTTGACGATGCCCTCATTGCGCTTCGAAAGCTCCTCCAGCCGCTTGGTGACGGTCTCGTAAGCCTCCGGGTTCATATGGCGGAAGGAGAGCTCTTCCAGCTCTTCACGCATGTCCTGCATACCCATGCGGCCGGCGAGCGGCGCATAGATTTCCATCGTCTCCTCGGAAATGCGGGCGCGTTTGTCGGCCGACATGTGATCGAGGGTGCGCATATTGTGTAGGCGGTCGGCGAGCTTGACGAGCAGCACGCGCACATCGTCCGATATGGCGAGCAGCAGCTTGCGCAGGTTTTCCGCCTGCTTGGCCTTCTTGGTGACGAGATCGAGCTTCTTGATCTTCGTCAGGCCCTCGACGAGGCGGCCGATATCCTCGCCGAAAAGTTCGTCGATCTCGGCCCGCGTCGCCGTCGTATCCTCGATCGTGTCGTGCAGCAGGGCGACCGCGATCGTCGATTCGTCGAGATGCATGTCGGTCAGGATGGCAGCGACCTCGAGCGGATGGGAGATGTAGGGATCCCCGCTCGCGCGCTTTTGCTGGCCATGTTTCTGCATGGCGTAGACGTAGGCTTTGTTCAGCAGTGCTTCATTGGCATCGGGCTTGTATTGCTGAACCCGCTCCACGAGCTCGTACTGCCGCATCATTCCAAAGCCACTCCGATAAAAATAAAAGCGCGCCAATCAACGATTGGCGCACACATGGGCAATAATATGCCTAAGCAATAAAGGCGCAAGATTGACGATTGGTAATCGTCGTTCGTTTTCGCGCTTAGTAGTCGTCGCTCTTTTCCGGCGGCACGAGGCCTTCGATGCCGGCCAGGAGCTCTTCTTCCGACATCTGGTCGAAAGTAATCGTCTCCGGCAGATCGTCTTGCTCTTCGCTGTCGGCTGCGACAGCGCCGTTGGCGGCGATCATGCTTGCCGGATCGGGCTCGGGCTCGTCGACTTCGACGTGCTTCTGCAGCGAATGGATCAGGTCTTCCTTGAGGTCATCGGGGGAAAGCGTCTCGTCGGCAATTTCGCGCAGCGCCACGACAGGGTTCTTGTCGTTGTCGCGATCGATGGTGATCGAGGCGCCCTGGGAAATCAGCCGAGCGCGGTGGCTCGCGAGCAGAACCAGCTCGAAGCGGTTCTCCACCTTGTCAATGCAATCTTCAACTGTGACACGGGCCATTGCCTGTCCTTTACGGTCGTCATTTCGGGATTAGCACGCCCGATACAATTAAAACCGGGCAAATACAAGTTTTTCATTCCAGCTCACTCCTCTTTATCGGCGACTGAGCTAAATTTCCATGGAGAATGTCACAATTCTACCGAAGGTTGCTTGGAATATGCCGAATCGTGCCCTAAATCTCTCTTATATGAACACTTATTAAAGTAAGGATCAAATCAACGAACGCAGTAAATCATTGTATTTTTTGAAATTTGATACCGTGCGAATTTCGATTTCTCTCAATTGGAATTGGTAAGCGATGTTTGACCCACGCGAAAAAATTGCACTCTTTATTGACGGTGCCAACCTCTACGCTGCATCCAAGAGCCTCGGTTTTGACATAGATTACCGCAAGCTGTTGAAAGCATTTCAGAAACGCGGCTACCTCCTGCGCGCTTACTATTACACTGCCCTGATCGAGGATCAGGAATATTCCTCCATCCGTCCGCTGATCGACTGGCTCGACTACAACGGCTACAAAGTCGTCACTAAGCCGGCCAAGGAGTTTACCGACTCCATGGGCCGGCGGAAGATCAAGGGCAATATGGATATCGAGCTTGCGATCGATGCCATGGAACAGTCCGAGACGGTCGACCACCTGGTCATCTTCTCCGGCGACGGCGACTTTACCAATCTGGTAGAGGCGCTGCAACGCAGAGGCCGCAAGGTCTCGGTGATCTCGACCATGGCGACGCAGCCGCCGATGATCGCCGACGACCTGCGCCGGCAGGCCGACCACTTTATCGATCTCTTGTCTCTGAAGGCCGAAATCGGCCGCGATCCCTCGGAGCGGGCGCCGCGCCCGGCCGAAGTCGCCCCCGCCAGCGACTTCGAGGACTGATCCGCTCAAAGCCGCAGAGCCAGCAGCATATCTGCTGCGTCAGCCGTTATCCTTCAGTAGACGGCTCTTTTGCCGGTTCCAATCGCGTTCCTTCTCGGATTCGCGCTTGTCGTGAAGTTTCTTGCCCTTGGCGAGCGCCAGTTCCATCTTCGCCCGGCCGCGATCGTTGAAATAGATCTTCAGCGGCACCAACGTCATGCCTTCGCGGTTGACAGCCGAGCGCAGGCGATTGATTTCACGGCCCGACAGCAGCAGCTTGCGGCGCCGGCGCGGTTCGTGGTTGAAGCGGTTCGCCTGTAGATATTCCGGAAGATAGGAATTGATCAGCCAGATCTCGCCGTCCTCATCCGATGCATAGGATTCGGCGATATTGGCCTTGCCCTCGCGCAACGACTTGACCTCCGTGCCCTTCAGCACGAGGCCCGCCTCATAGGTATCGATAATCTCGTAGTTGAAGCGGGCCTTGCGGTTTTCGGCCACGATCTTGTTGACTACGCGCTGGCTGCCTTTGGGGGCCATGACGACATTCCATTGCTTCGGGGCGCAAGAAGCCGCGCCCCCATTTCTTGTCCCTTATGTAAGGGAGCGATGCTGCCTTGTGAAGGCGACCGCGGCGTCAGTTCAGCAGGCCGGCATGACGCATGGCCGCCTCAATCGCCGCCTCCGTCGCCGGCTCCAGCGTCGAAAGCAGGGGTGAGCGGACGTTGCGGCTCATACGGCCAAGCCTGGAAAGCCCATATTTGGCGCCGCAGAGACCTGGCTCCATGAAGATCGCCTTATGCAGCGGCATCAGCTGATCCTGATATTCCAGCGCGCGGCCATAATCGCCCGCCAGCGTCGCCGCCTGGAAATCGGCGCAGAGGCGCGGCGCGACATTGGCCGTGACCGAAATGCAGCCGACGCCGCCATGAGCGTTGAAGCCGAGCGCGGTTGCATCCTCACCGGACAATTGCCTGAAATCCTTGCCGCAGGTGATTCGCTGTTCGGAGACGCGCTCGATCTTGCCGGTCGCGTCCTTGACGCCGACGATGTTCTTGTGCGCCTTGGCGAGCGCACCCATCGTTTCCGGCGTCATGTCGATCACCGACCTGCCGGGAATGTTGTAGATATAAATCGGCAGATCGACGGCCTCGGCGATCGCCGAAAAATGCGCGATCAGACCTTTCTGCGTCGGCTTGTTGTAATAGGGCGTGACAACAAGCACCGCATTTGCGCCGACCTTCTCGGCATGCTGGGCAAGCTCGACGGCCTCGCGCGTATTGTTCGAACCGGCACCGGCCATGACGGGAACGCGCTTTGCGGCGACCTCGATGCAGAGCTCCACGACCCGTTTGTGCTCGGCATGCGACAGCGTCGGCGATTCGCCCGTCGTGCCGACGGGAACGAGACCACTGCTGCCTTCCCTGATCTGCCAGTCGACATGCGCGGCGAAGCTGTCTTCGTCGATCAGGCCGGCATCCGTGAAGGGGGTGACGAGGGCGGGGATGGACCCATTGAACATGCAAAGCTCCTCACGACCAAATCCTTGCTTCGGCCGCATTCCATGAATATGAGTTGCGCACCATAGAGCGACGAAATCGTTGCGACAAGCACACAGAGTTGGGTTTAGGGCAAAATCCGATAGCAGATGTGAATGAATTTTACCTGGTACGGTAAGGTTTCGTTAAGATGCCTCTAGCCAAATGGCAGTGCGTGTTTTCGTTGCGAGATCCCGGATGAAGAAAGCTGTCTTGATCCTCTCCGCCTTTGGCCTTATCGCCGCTGCGTGGGGTAGCATTGCGTCGCCCCTTCCCGGCGAAGGCGTTCCCATGCCCGCCGTCAAGCCGCTCGGCTTTATTCCCGAGACATCCGTGCCGGAATCGATCACCACAGGCGCCATTCCGCGCAATCCGGCGATCGCTCCCGTCAACAGCGACCTGAGGACCGGCCTCGACGCGCTTTCGAATAAGGATCCGCAGCTGGCGCTTTCGATCCGCAACGGCATGCGCGGCGGCGCGCTCGACCGCCATATCCTAACCTGGGCGATCGCCGTTTCCGGATTGAAGGGCGTTCCCTCCTACGAAATCGCCAACGCCTCGCAGGAACTCAAGGGCTGGCCGGGTCTTTCGCGGCTGCGCGCCTATTCCGAGCGCGCGCTCTATGATGAAAATCCCGCTCCTTCAGCCGTGCTCGCCGCTTTCGGTGACACTGCACCTGAGACGGTACAGGGCGCCGTCATCCTCGGCAGGGCGCTGGTTGCCTCAGGCAAACAGGCGCAGGCTGCCAAATATATCCGCAAGGTCTGGCGCGCAGAGGCGCTCGACAAGGCGACCGAGGATAAGATCCTCCTCGAGTTTTCCGCCCTGCTGACGCCGGCCGACCACAAGGCGCGGATGGAGTATCTGATGTATCGGGGCCGGGTGGCGCAGGCCAAACGCTTCGGAGACATGGGCCAGGCGCAATCGCTCTACAAGGCCTGGGCCGCTGTCGACGGCAAAGCCGCCAATGCCGGCGCGCTGCTCAACGCCGTCGATGCGAGATGGCGGAGCGATGCCGGGCTGCTGTTTGCCCGGATCGAATATCTGCGCAAGCAGGACAAATATGCCGAGGCGGCAGCACTTCTGGAACAGATGCCGCGGGAGCGCGCCGAACTCGTCAATTCCGGCGAATGGTGGAACGAGCAACGCATCGTCAGCCGCGGTCTCGTCGACAAGGGACAGTTCAAGCCGGCCTATCGCATCGTTGCAAACTATGCGGCAACGAGCCCGGCGGATATTGTCGAGGCCGAGTTCCATGCCGGCTGGTATGCGCTTCGCGGCCTGCGGGACCCCACGGCCGCGGAAACGCATTTCCGCAAAATCCTTCAGACTTCCAATGGACCGATCTCGGTTTCGCGCGCCTGGTATTGGCTCGGGCGGGCGGCGGAGGCCGGGGGACCCGGCAAATCCAGCGAATTCTATGCGAAGGCTGCGAATTTTCCCGGCACTTTCTACGGCCAGCTCGCGGCTGAAAGATTGGGCCGAAAGACGCTGAACGTTGCCTATCCCTCGCCGAGCACGGCTGACCGGCAGAACTTCCAGGCCCGTGAAGCCGTGCAGGCGATCGCCCGGCTGGAGACGGCAGGCCACGGATGGCGGGCTGACATGCTCTATCTCGCGCTCGCCGATCAGTTGCAGAGCCCCGGGGAACTGGCAATCCTTGCCGCACAGGCTGAACAATCCGGCAATCATCATCTCTCGCTGCAGATCGGCAAAGTCGCCTATGGGCGCGGCATCGATGTTGCGGCCCTCGCCTTCCCGGTTGGGGTGATCCCGGCGAACGCCAATATATCCGGGTCCGGCAAGGCGCTCGCCTATGCCATCGCCCGGCAGGAAAGCGCCTTCAACCCCGCCGCGGTCTCGGCGGCGAATGCGCGGGGCCTGCTGCAGCTGCTGCCGGGAACGGCTCAGGCGGTGGCCAAGCGCCATAACATCGCCTATTCCAAAGATAAGCTGACGGCCGATGCCGGCTACAACGCGACACTCGGTGCGCATTATCTCGGCGAACAGATCGAAGCCTTCGGCGGTTCCTATATCCTCACCTTCATCGCCTACAATGCGGGGCCGAAGCGGGTGCCGGAATGGATCGGCCGCTACGGCGATCCGCGCGGCAGATCGATCGACGAGATCGTCGATTGGATCGAGCGTATCCCCTTCCCCGAAACACGCAATTACGTGCAGCGGGTGATGGAAAATTACGAGGTCTATAAGGCCCGCCTCGGTCAACCAACCGATATCGAGCGCGACCTCATCGGCGGACGCAGCGCCTCCTGACACCATTTGGCGTGGCTGGAAAAGCAAGCTACATCTTCGAGGTCAACAGGTCCCGAGGATACGATGCCGGATACGAATACGAGCGATTTCCAGGAACGATTTTACATTTCCTCCGACGGGCTCAGGCTCTATGCCCGTGATTACCGGCCCGATGCGGCGGCAACGGCCGGACGGCTGCCGGTGGTCTGTCTGCCGGGCCTTACGCGCAACACGCGGGATTTCCATCCGCTCGCGCTGCTTCTGTCCCGGGACAGGACCGCGCCGCGCAGGGTAATCGCACTCGATTCGCGCGGGCGGGGAAACTCCGCTTGGGATGAGAACAAGGCCAACTACAACCTCGCCGCAGAGGCCGGTGACGTCATCGCCGCCTGTGTCGAGCTCGGCGTCGAGCGGGCAATCTTCATCGGCACGTCCCGGGGCGGGCTGATCCTGCATCTAATCGCGGCGGCGAGGCCCGATCTTCTCGAAGCCGTCATTCTCAACGATATCGGTCCTGCGATCGAAGTTCAGGGCTTGATGCAAATCCGCGATTACCTCAACGGCAACAGGAAGCCGGCGGACTGGAAGGAGGCAGCCGCTATACTGAAGGAAATTCATGGCGCCTCGTTTGCCGCGCTCAAAGAGCAGGATTGGCACGAAATGGCGCTTGCCCTTTATCGCGACAGTAGCGGACGGCCGGTCGCCGATTTTGATCCCGCGATTGCGGAGGCGCTCAAATCCGTCGACTTCAACCAGCCGCTGCCCGATCTCTGGGCGCAGTTCGACAGGCTGAGTCGGCTGCCCCTCCTGCTGATCCGCGGCGCAAACTCGCCGCTGCTCTCAAAAGAGATCGCGGATGAAATGGCGCGGCGCCATTCGGGCTTAATTCTGCATATCGCAGAAGAGCAAGGACACGCGCCCTTTCTCCATCTCGGCGCCATCCCCGCAGCCGTTCAAGCCTTTCTCGCCGATTGCCGGTAATCTTATCCAAGCCGGCCGACCGCGAGATTACGCCATCCCCAAAATACAAAAAGCCCGGCTCGAGAGCCGGGCTTTCCTGATTGACCGAAGTCAGATCAGATTAGAATGCACGCTGCAGGCGGAAGTAGCCCGAGGTGGAGTCGTCAGCATCATCCGGATCGAGGTACTGAACCGAAACCTTGGCGTAGAAGTTGTCGACGATCTGATAGTCAACCGTCAGACCGACCTTCCAGGCATCGCCAAGACCGTCGAAGTCATCCGGAACAACCTTGGCGCCGCCGAAGTAGTTGCCGTAGTACTGAACAGCCGGGGTGATCTTCAGCTTGTCAGTTGCCTTGATGGCGTATTCGGCAGCAACAGCCCATTCAGCTGTAGAGTAGTAGGAGTTCGGGCCGGTGGAGTATACGCCGGCGAGGCCGAGCGTGCCGGGGCCGATGTCAACCGTACCCATTGCACGGATAGCGCCGTCTTCGTTGTCGACGTCGTAGCCGGCCGTGAGCTGGTAGCTGAATGCGCCAGCCTTGCCACCGAGACCAACGGCAACACCAACGTTATTGGCTTCTTCGCCGAGCTTGTAGACGCCGTCTTCCAGTTCGTCGACGCTGATGCCAGCGTAGAAGTCGCCGGTTTCGTACTGATAACGGATGGAGTTGTGCAGCGTTTCGACAGAACCGATATCATCGGTTTCGCCCGAAAGGCCATCGTCCCACCAGCTGTAGAACAGACCGGCGCGGAAGCCAGCGACGTCGAGGTAAGCGGAGTCGAGGTGAGCTTCCTGGTCGGAGGCATTGTCAGCATTGAACTGCATGACGATGACGCCGGTCAGCGGACCATATTCGGTGTCGCTCTTGGCCGTGAACTGAACCTGACCGCGGGTAACTGCATCCCAGTCAGAGTCGCCGCCGACGTCTTCGCCAACGTTAACCTGGAAACGGATGTAACCGTTGATCTTGAGGCAGGTTTCGGTGCCCGGGATGTAGAAGTAGCCGGTGCCGTAAGCGTCGCAGACGCGAACATATTCAACCGGTTCCGGCTCAGCAGCGACGATAGCGTCAGCAGCCTGAGCGCCGGATACTACTGCGAGAGCAGCAGCGGAGCCGAGAAGAAGGCTCTTGATGTTCATAAATGACCTCCAATTCAAAGTTTCAATCGGGTTTGGGATCTTTCGCTGAGCAGCGTTCCCTGCCCCATCCCCGCGTTTCAAGAAGTGGACGGTCAGCCGCCCTTGCTTCCGAGGGTGAAAATACAAGACGGGGGCCGTCACGCAATCACCAACTTACTCGAATAGGGGGTTTGAAAGAGCCTTCCCGCAATCCTGTTGCTGAAAGGACACAAGTCGGGCAACCGGCCCCGATTTCCTTTATCCTTTGTTAAGAAAATCCTGATTTTGCGGCGGCTTAGCCGGGATCCCCAAAGGATTGGACACGCTCTCGGGGACACATTCACAACACTTTTCTGACGGGATTCGATCCTTGGAAGAAAGATGACGGCCGCCAGAAGCGTAACCGAACGGTCACCGAAGCCGCTTCCGTCATCCTGCTGGGCATGAGTCGCAGCAGGTGATTCCCGCAGGCGATTCTCTCGTTCGGAACAGGAAAGATTTCCCGCCGGCCGGCAGTAGATATAGCCGGCTATGCGAACGCCGTTCGCTGCCAGAAACCAGGGACCTAATTATGCTGGGAAATTGGATGGCGGAGAAGATGGGATTCGAACCCACGATACGCTTTTGACGTATACTCCCTTAGCAGGGGAGCGCCTTCGACCACTCGGCCACCTCTCCGGTGGGAGCCTGATAGAGCCATTCGGCAGGTGAAGCAAGCGCTTTTTCTCCCTTATACATGTAGGCAAGGAAGAGATGGCGCGCGTCTTGCCTCGAACCTGCCGGGCCTCAGCTCAATAGGCTCTTCAGATCGGCAGAGGGATCGGCGAGAATCGATTTGTCGGGGTTGACGCCGGATTCCAGCAGCTTCTTGCCCGTCACATAGGCCTTCGCGTCGTTGATCGCATCGACGGCGATCAACGAGCCCTCTTTGAAATACCAGATCGAATGGGCGCCTTCGCGGACGCCGGGACGCTGCAGCGTCTCATCATAACCGAGATTGAAGCCGGCGATCTGCAGCTTGACGTCATATTGGTCGGACCAGAACCAAGGCTTCGGCTCGTAAGGTTCGCTGCCGCCGGCAATGACGGCTGCCGCGGCTTCGGCCTGGTCGACCGCGTTCTGCACGGATTCGAGCCTGATACGGCCGTCCTGCCAGGGCAACGCAGCGCAATCGCCGGCCGCAAAGATCAACGGGTCGGAGGTGCGGGCAAATTCATCGACGACAATGCCATTGGCGACATCGAGACCGGCTTCCTTGGCGAGCTGGTCGTTGGGCACGACGCCGATGCCGACGACGACGAAATCGACATCGATGGTCGATCCGTCGGAAAGGGCCGCGCCAACGACACGGCCGTCCTTGCCGACCAAGTGCTTGAGCCCGGTCTTCTCGCGAATTACCACGTCATGACCCTGATGGATCCCGCGCATGATGTCGGCGGTCTCTTTCGCCGCAACGCGCTGCAGGATACGGTCAGCCATTTCGATGACGGTGACCTCCAGGCCGCGGTGACGGGCGACGGCGGCAGCCTCGAGACCGATATAACCGCCGCCGATGATGAGGACACGGCGACCGGGACGCATCTCGTCGGCGAGCAGATCGGCATCGCGCTTGTCGCGGGCGACATAGACGCCTTCGAGGTCGCCACCGATGGCGGCGGGCAGCCGGCGCGGCGTCGAGCCGGTGGCGAGCACCAGCGTGTCGTAATCGAGAACGGAACCGTCCTGCAGCAGGACCTGCTTGGTGTCCCGATTGATCTGTTCGGCCCAGGTCGAAAGGCGAAGATCCACGTCATTGTCCGGATACCAGTGCTCCGGGCGGAAGAGCAGGCGGTCGAAACTCATTTCGCCGAGCAGGTATTTCTTCGAAAGCGGCGGGCGCTGATAGGGAGCCACGTCCTCGGCGCCGATGAGCGTGATCGGGCGCGTATCCTTCAACGCACGCAGCTTGGCCGCCAATGCGAAACCGGCCTGTCCAGCGCCGATGATCACCAGTCTATCCGTCACGATCTCACTCCTGAAACTAGGCCCGACACTCATGCCAAGGCCTATCCCCTGCCCTATGCGCCGTCAACGGAAAGCGGCCTCTTACATTCAGCCGATCTCGATCCAGCGACGCTCATGGAAAGACTGTGCCATGGCATGCACCGACTTCTCTATCCTGAGACCGTCTTTAAATGTCACGATCGACGACGGCTCACCTGAAATTGCCCGGATCAGCTCGCGGCATTCGATGATCTTCAGATCGTTGAAACCGAGACCGTGGCCAGGCGCCGGGATGAAGCGATCATAAGGCCGATGAGCGGGCGCCGCCAGTATCTTGCGGAAGCCCTGTTCGGAGCCGCGCCCTTCGGCCTGATAGAGTTCGAATTCGTTCATGCGCTCCTGGTCGTAGGCGATCGAGCCCTTCGAGCCGAAAATCTGCAGGGCGATGCGGCCCTTGCGGCCCCAGGCGGCTCGATTCGCCATCAGTACGGCGGAGATCCCGCCACCGATCCGCATCAGCACGCTGACGCCATCATGATTTTCGACGGCGCGGCGGCCGCCCTCGCTCAGCGGTCTGTCGGAATAGGGCTTCACCATATCCGTTATGACGGCCTCGACGTGGCCGAAAAGATACCAGAGCAGCGACAAGGGGTGCACGGCGAAATCATCGAGCGCGCCATAGCCGGAGGAAAGCTCGCTCTTCCAATAAAAAGGTGCATCGGGATCGGCCATGAAATCCTCGTCCATCTCGACGCGGATGTGCGTGACCGTGCCGATGGCGCCCTCACCGATGAGCGCCTTGATGTGCCGCATGACGGGATTCTGGATGTAATTGTAGCCGAGCACGGCGACCTTGCCGGATCTCTTCGCCGTTTCCAGCATGCGCTCGGCATCGGCATAGGCCGGCGCCATCGGCTTTTCGCACCAGACATGCTTGCCGGCTTCAAGAGCGGCGATGGCCATTTCCGCGTGAAACTGATTGGGCGTGGTGACGGAGACGACGTCGACCTCGGGATCGGCGATCAGCACCCGCCAGTCGGCCGTCGCCTTCTCGAAGCCGAATTCACCGGCGCGCGCCTCAGCAAGTCCGGCATTGGCTTCCGCCAGATGTACGAGGCGCGGACGTTCGACATCGCCGAACACCGTCTTCACCGCATTCCACGCCAGCGCATGGCACTTGCCCATATAGCCTGTGCCGATCAAACCGATGCCGAGTGGCTTCATTTTTCCGTCTCCTCCAGAGCTGCGGCGCGATTTTTGGAATATTTGGATCATTTTGACAAGAGACCCATTCACGGGCATCGGCACCATTTTTTACGAGAGCTGTTTAAATCCGTTGAATTACAGGCAATTAAAAACAATTAGGCGCGCAGTTTGAAATCGTCTATGCTCCGCAATATGGAATATTTGTTTCATCTCGTGAGCCGCAAGCATGGATAACGACCCCCAGAGGCAGGCGCGTGTGCCGCGCGATTTCGAAAGTCTGCGCAGCACCATCATCGAGCGCAAGGCGAGCATGCCGAAGCGGCTGGCGCAGGTCGCCGCCTTTGCGCTCGGCAATCCCGACGAGATCGCCTTCGGCACGACGGCGAGCATCGCGGCCGCCTCCGAGGTCCAGCCTTCGACGCTGGTGCGCCTGGCGCACCATCTCGGTTACGAAGGCTTTTCCGACCTGCAGAGCATCTTCCGCGAAAGATTGCGCGACCGGACGCTGAGCTATGAAGAGCGGCTGGTCACGCTGGAGCGGGCGAGCGGCGACGACGAGGACGCCAATCTACTGTCTGGCTTCATCGCCGCGGCCAGCCAGTCGGTCAACCGGCTGGCGGCGACGGTGCAGAGCGACACATTCACCAAAGCGGTGGATATTCTTGCCGCCGCCGAGACGATCTATCTGATCGCCAAACGGCGCTCCTATCCGCTGACGGCGCATATGACCTACGCTTTTTCCAAGCTCAACATCCGCCACCAGATCGTCGCCTCGCCGAATGGCGTCGACCCGGAGATGGTTCAGTTCGCGACACCGAAGGATGCGGCGATCGCCGCAAGCTTCTCGCCTTATGCGGCCGACAGCCTCAACCAGAGCCAGGAGCTTGCCGACCGCGGCGTCCCCGTCATCGCCATCACCGATTCGGCCTTCTCGCCGCTTGCCGCCTGCGCCACACACTGGTTCGAGGTGGCCGAGGCCGATTTCGCCGGCTTTCGTTCGCTTTCGGCCTCGATGGCGCTCACCATGGCGCTGCCGGTCGCCATCGCCGAGCGGCGGCGCAAGCGCCAGCACTCAAATGCTGGGAAAGCGAAAATGGAATAAACATTCCGAATTGACAAAATATCGGAACCGATGTTTCATTATTCACAAATTCGCAGGCACTGGAAGCCGCGCAAAAATCTAGCGGGAGGACATCATGGTACAATCGAATCCGGGTTCACGGCCGGAGCCGGCGCTAGATGTAATCACCATCGGCCGCTCCTCGGTCGATCTTTACGGTCAGCAGATCGGTTCGCGGCTGGAGGATATCGGCTCCTTCGCCAAATCCGTCGGCGGCTGCCCGGCCAATATCGCCATCGGCACGGCGCGGCTCGGCCTCAAATCCGGTCTCATCACCCGCGTCGGCGACGAGCAGATGGGGCGCTTCATCCGCGAGCAGTCGGCGCGCGAAGGGGTGGCGACGGATGGCATCATCACCGACAAGGAGCGTCTGACGGCGCTGGTACTGCTGGCCGTCGAAGCCGAGGGTGTGTCGCCGATGATCTTCTATCGCTCCGACTGCGCCGACATGGCGCTCGACGAAGGCGATATCGACGAGAATTTCATTAAGTCGTCGCGCGCCGTCCTGGTGTCCGGCACGCATTTCTCCCGGCCGAACACCGAGGCCGCGCAACGCAAGGCGATCCGGATCGCCAAGGCGAACGGCCGCAAGGTGATCTTCGACATCGATTACCGGCCGAACCTCTGGGGCCTTGCCGGCCATGCGGAAGGTTTCGAGCGCTACGTGAAATCCGACCGGGTCTCCTCGAAGATGAAGGAGACGCTGCCGGATTGCGATCTCATCGTCGGCACCGAAGAGGAAATCCTGATCGCATCAGGCGCCGACGACGTGCTCGGCGCGCTGAAGGAGATTCGCCGCCTGTCGCCGGCGACGATCGTGCTCAAGCGCGGCGCCATGGGCTGCATCGTCTATGACGGCCCGATCGCCGACGACCTCGAGGCCGGCATCGTCGGCGAGGGTTTCCCGATCGAAGTCTTCAACGTGCTCGGCGCCGGCGATGCCTTCATGTCCGGTTTCCTGCGCGGCTTCCTGCGGGACGAGCCGCTGAAGACCTGCGCCACCTGGGCCAATGCCTGCGGCGCCTTCGCCGTTTCCCGTCTGCTCTGCTCGCCGGAATATCCGACCTGGGCGGAACTCGATTTCTTCATGAAGACCGGCAGCCAGCATCGGGCGCTGCGCAAGGACGAGGCGATCAACCATATCCACTGGGCATCGACCCGGCGCGGCGAAATTCCGCTGCTGATGGCGCTGGCGATCGACCATCGCTCGCAGCTCGTCAGCGTCGCCGACGAGCTCGGCGTCGGCCATGACAAGATCGTCGCCTTCAAGCGGCTGGCGGTCTCGGCGGCAGCGCGGGTTTCGGACGGCCGCGACGGTTACGGCATGCTGATCGACGAACGTTTCGGCCGCGACGCTTTCTTCGATGCGGCGACGAAAAACTTCTCTTGGATCGGCCGGCCGGTGGAACTGCCGGGCTCGAAGCCGCTGCGCTTCGAATTCAGCCAGGATATCGGCTCCCAACTGGTGGAATGGCCACTCGGCCATTGCATCAAGTGCCTGTGCTTCTATCATCCCGATGATCCGGCCGAATTGAAGAGCGAGCAGCAGGAGAAACTGCGCACGCTGTTCGAGGCGGCCCGCAAGGTCGGGCGAGAGCTGCTGGTGGAGATCATCGCCGGCAAGAACGGGCCGCTTACCGACGATACGATCGCGACCGCGCTGGAAGAGCTCTATGCGCTCGGCATCAAGCCGGACTGGTGGAAGCTGGAGCCGCAGGCATCGAGCGAAGCCTGGAAGAAGATCGATGCGGTGATCGCCAAAAATGATCCCCTGTGCCGTGGCATCGTCCTGCTCGGGCTCGAGGCGCCCGCCGACGAGCTTATCTCCTGCTTCGAAGCGACGCTGGCCGCCCCTTCCGTGAAGGGATTTGCCGTTGGCCGGACGATCTTTGCCGATGCAGCGCGCGCCTGGCTTTCGGGCAGCATGAACGATGAGGAAGCGATCGCCGACATGGCCGGCCGCTTCCGGCAGCTGACAGAGGCGTGGCTGAAGACGCGCGGGCAGCATTAAGAACAAGACCCCTCCCCAACCCCTCCCCACAAGGGGGAGGGACTTAACTTGAGGCATTACCTCACCCCGTTAGCAAGCGTCCTGCGGATGAAACCTCGCGGTGTGAATGGAAAGAGCCGAACGGGTTAGCCCCTCCCCCTTGTGGGGAGGGGTTGGGGAGGGGAAAACAGACAGAGAGCTAAAGGTTCGGGAGGCCCCGATGGGCAAGACGATACGGTTGACGATGGCGCAGGCCGTCGCGCATTTCCTCAAGAAGCAGATGACGATCATTAACGGCAGGAAGGTGCCGATCTTCGGCGGCGTCTGGGCGATCTTCGGCCACGGCAACGTCGCCGGCATCGGCGAGGCGCTTTATCAGGTACGTGGCGAACTGACGACCTATCGCGCCCACAACGAACAGGGCATGGCGCATGCCGCGATCGCTTATGCCAAGGCGAATTTTCGCACGCGTTTCATGGCCTGCACCACCTCGATCGGTCCCGGCGCGCTGAACATGGTGACGGCCGCCGGCGTCGCGCATGTCAACCGCATCCCTGTTCTCTTCCTGCCGGGCGACGTCTTCGCCAACCGTGCGCCCGATCCGGTGCTGCAGCAGATCGAGGATTTCGGCGATGGCACGGTTTCGGCCAATGACGCCTTCCGCCCGGTTTCGCGCTATTTCGACCGCATCACCCGGCCTGAGCAAATCATTTCGGCGCTGAAGCGCGCCATGCAGGTGCTGACCGATCCGCTCGATTGCGGCCCGGTGACCTTGTCGCTCTGCCAGGACGTCCAGGCTGAGGCCTATGACTATCCGGAAAGCCTGTTCGAGGAAAAAGTCTGGGCGACCCGCCGGCCGCAGCCGGATGCGGATGAACTCGCCAATGCCATCGCGCTGATTAAGGCGTCGCAGAAACCGGTGATCGTTGCCGGCGGCGGCGTGCTGTATTCGCAGGCGACGAAGGAACTGACCGCTTTTGCGGAGGCCCACGCCATTCCCGTCGTCGTAACCCAGGCCGGCAAGTCGTCGATCGACGAGACCCATCCGCTGGCGCTCGGCTCGGTTGGCGTCACCGGCACGTCGGCAGCGAACGCGATCGCTGAAGAGACGGATCTCGTCATCGCCGTCGGCACGCGCTGCCAGGATTTCACCACCGGCTCCTGGGCGCTGTTCAAGAACGACAGCCTCAAGATGATCGGCCTCAACATCGCCGCTTATGACGCGGTGAAGCATGACAGCCATCCTGTTGTGGCCGATGCCCGCGAAGGGCTGAAGGCGCTTACGGCAGGCCTTTCCGGCTGGAAGGCACCGGCAGCACTGGCCGAGAAGGCCGCGGCCGAGAAGAAGGTCTGGATGGAAGCCGCCGCCAAGGCTACGGCGACGACCAATGCCGCACTGCCCTCCGATGCCCAGGTGATCGGCGCGGTGGCGCGCACCATCGGTGGCGAGAATACGACGGTGCTTTGCGCCGCCGGCGGCCTTCCCGGCGAATTGCACAAGCTCTGGCCGGCGACGGCGCCGGGCAGCTATCACATGGAATATGGTTTTTCCTGCATGGGCTACGAGATCGCCGGCGGGCTCGGCGCCAAGATGGCGCATCCCGAACGCGAGGTCGTCGTCATGGTCGGCGACGGTTCCTACATGATGATGAATTCGGAGATCGCCACCTCGGTCATGCTCGGCCTCAAGCTCAACATCGTCGTGCTCGACAATCGCGGCTATGGCTGCATCAACCGATTGCAGATGGGAACCGGCGGTGCCAACTTCAACAATCTGCTCAAGGACTCCTATCACGAGGTGATGCCGGAAATCGATTTCCGTGCGCATGCAGAAAGCATGGGGGCCATCGCCGTCAAGGTCAGCTCGATCGCCGAGCTGGAGCAGGCGATCACCGATTCGAAGAAGAACGACCGCACCTCGGTCTTCCTCATCGACACCGATCCGCTGATCACAACGGAAGCCGGCGGCCACTGGTGGGATGTCGCGGTGCCGGAGGTCAGCCCGCGCGGTGAGGTCAACGAAGCGCGCAAGGGTTACGTCGAAGCGCGCGCCGCCCAGCGTATCGGCTGATTCGACTGTTGTCATTTTTTCGGAAGAGCGGTCCCGCTCTTCCGCACTACTTTTAAGGAGAATGTTGATGAAGGCCAAACTCGGCATGTCGCCCATCGCCTGGTGGAACGACGATCTTCCCGAACTCAGCGACGACGTGTCCCTGGAGGAATGCCTGCGGCAATCGCGCGGCGCCGGCTTCACCGGCATGGAGCAAGGCCGCCGCTTCCCCAGCAACCCGGAAGAAATGCTGCCCATTCTGCGCGCCGCCGACGTGACGCTGTGCGGTGGCTGGTTCTCCGGCACGCTCGTCAATGAAGAGCTTGCGGCCAACAAGGACCGCATCGCACCGATGATCGAGCTGTTCAAGGCGGTCAACGCGCCCTGCATCGTCTACGGCGAAGTCGGCCGCTCCATCCAGGGCGACCGCTCCAAGCCGCTTGCCACCAAGCCGCGCCTTTCCGACGACGAGATGAAGGCCTATGCACGCCGCGTCACGGAATTCGGCGAATGGTGCGCCGAACAGGGCATGCCGCTCTCCTATCATCACCACATGGCGGCCGTCGTCGAAACTGAGCCGGAACTCGATGCTTTCATGCGTAATTCGGGCGAAGGCATTCCGCTGCTGCTCGATGCCGGGCACCTGGCCTTTGCCGGCGGCGACGTCTTGCGCGCCATCGACAATCACCACGCCCGCATCAACCACGTTCACGTCAAGGACATCCGCAAGTCCGTAGTCGACGGTCTCGACCGCAGCCGCCAGTCCTTCCTGGATGCGGTGGCGCTTGGCGCCTTCACGGTGCCGGGCGACGGCTCGCTCGATTTCGGCGCCATCGTCCAGCGCTTCGCCGACCACGGCTATGAGGGCTGGTTCGTCGTCGAAGCCGAACAGGATCCGCGCAAGGCGCCGCCGCAGAAAATGGCCGAGATCGGCCATGCCGAACTGATGCGCGTGATGACGGCAGCGGGTTATACGGTGGAAACCGAAGGTTTCCCGAAGGGATAACGAAAATAAAACCCCTCCCCAACCCCTCCCCACAAGGGGGAGGGACTTAACTTGAGGCACCGCCTGCTCCAGACAACGCCACCTTGCACAAGGAACGTCGCAACATGAGCGAGACAGCGCCACGGATTAAGCCCCTCCCCCTTGTGGGGAGGGGGTTGGGGCGGGGATTTTGTAACGTACGAGGAGAAACACCAATGGCAAACCTCAAAGTGAAACCGTCCGGCACGCATGGCCGCGTCACGCATGTCACCCCTGAGAATGCCGGCTGGACCTATGTCGGCTTCGATCTGCATCGGCTGAAGCCGGGCGAAACGGTTTCGGGGGAGACCGGCGATCGGGAAGTCTGCCTCGTCTGGGTCACGGGCAAGGGCAAGGCATCCGCCGGCACCAAGGATTTCGGCACGCTCGGCGGCCGCATGAGCCCCTTCGACGGCGCTCCGCACGCGCTCTATATCCCGCTGGAATCGACGTGGTCGGTGACGGCCGAGACCGATCTGGAGCTGGCAGTCTGCTCGGCGCCCGGCGGCGGCACCTATGAGGCCAAGGCGATTCCGCCCGGCACGCATCCGCAGGTGACGCGCGGCAAGGGCACGAATGTCCGCTACGTCAACAATATCATGCCTGAGGACGACAGCTCGGCGCACTCGCTGCTCGTCGTCGAGGTGATCACGCCCGGCGGTCACACCTCCTCCTATCCGCCGCACAAGCACGACCGGGACGACCTGCCGAACGAGAGCTTCCTGGAAGAGACCTATTACCATCGCCTCAACCCGCCGCAGGGCTTCGGTTTCCAGCGCGTCTATACCGACGATCGCTCGCTCGATGAAGCCATGGCGATCGAAGACGGCGACGTGACGCTGGTGCCGAAGGGCTATCATCCTTGCGCGGCAACGCACGGCTACGACCTTTATTATCTCAATGTCATGGCCGGGCCGAAGCGGATCTGGAAGTTCCACAATGCCGCCGAGCACGAATGGCTGCTGAAGGCGTGAAGGCCGCGTCGAATCGCTAAATAATCTGACAGCGCAGAGCCGCCGCTGATGGTTCATTGCCTCCATTCAAACCAGGATGGAGGCTTACCATTGACAGCTCGATTCCTGATACCGGCCCGCACGAGCCGAAGCCGCGACATTAGCAGTGGCGGCCGTCAAAGAATAGGCGCCAAAGCCGCCGGTGAACTGCTCTCGAAGATCGACGCGCGACTTCGAAGTCGTTCACCGGCGGCTTTTTTGCCCGCAGCGGCGGAAAGCATCAAAGAGACACGAGCAGTCTAGAGATCAAGCACCAGGTGCGGCAGTCCGTTCGAGGTTTTCCTCGGCGAGACGCCATCGGCATCGATCTGCGCGGACACACGCTGACGGAAGGCAGAAAAGCTCTCGAAGGTGACGACATCCACGGGCTCGTCGAAATGGATAGTGATCTTGTGGAGATCGCCGCCCGGTAAGGCCGAAAGCGCCAAAATCTCACCGGTGAAGGGCTGATTGAGATAGCGCCCGCGAATATGCGCACCGACGAAGAGCTGCGTCTTCGGACTGGCATTGGGCTTTGCGGCAAGCGCTGCCAGCGTATTCCAGTCACGCGCGCCGTGCTGGCGGGCAATCAGTTCCAGAGCCGCAGTATGAGTCAGCGCGGTGCCGCGATCGTTCATCGCCTGGCGCAGGCGCTTGGCCTGGGTTTTCAGTTCTTCAATGTCAGGATAGGTGGTCGTCATGGAGTGAGCCTTTGGAGGCATGCTCTTCGACTGTGGATGGGTGCTCGCATTGCCGCCAGTCAGCATGCACAAGGGCCGTGACCATGATCGCGAGGGCTTCACCATGGATTTTCATCCGCGAGCGGCCGGCGCCTCCAACCGGCCTTTCTATGCGCGAAGGCCGCCAGCATGTCAAGAATGACGCATGCGCGCGCATGGAATGAGCAAATTTGGGGCAAATCTGGCCAAAATCGGTGCGTTTTTTCCGCAATCTGCTGAAAAGTCTGCAATCTTAGTGATATTATTCACCAGCCGTCAGTATTCTCCTGCTAATTTTATCAGACGACAAGCGGAGGCTAAAAGGGCCTTTCAGATGCACCTCGACACAGAACATCCCAAGCCGGAACGCGCTTACCGGGAATTCAATCTCGACAGGCCCGGCAACATCATCTTCGTCGGCCATCACCTCAGCACCGGAACGCAGGTCCGCTGCCTGATCCGCACGATCACACTCGCCGGCGCGCTGCTCGAAGTGAGCCCAAACCTGGAGATGCCGAGCCATTTCTTCCTCGAAATCCTCGGCATCCACGACGAGATCGGCGCGACCGTGGTCAAGCGCGAAGGCGAATTCGTGACGGTCAGCTTCAACATGCTGCTCAATCCGGAATTCCTGCACCACGTATTGCGGCTGAGCTTCGAAACCTGAAGCTCTTTTCGATCCGCGGTTCATCGCGGCACGGCGCCTTCGTTTCGGCGTACGGCCTTGCGGCCAGGCGCGCGAGAAGGGGGACGAGCCAGAGAAATTCCCGCCATTCCGGCGCCTCAAGCGGATCGGCGAAGGGATCGCGCCGCACCCGGCGATTATGGATCTGCAATTCATTGGAAAGAACAACCCAGTTGAGAAGCATTGCTTCGTCCTCCATCTATTTGCTGGAGCACTTGAGCTAAGGCTTCGCACCCTTGCGATGTAGAGGCGCTGGGGAAAGGGGGTTTTCATCCATGAAAGACGCAAGCTGGGACGATCTCCAACTCTTCTTCCATGTTGCGACCAGCGGCGGGCTTTCGGCCGCCGCGGCGCGCACCGGTCTCAGCGCACCGACGATCGGCCGGCGCATGCTGGCGCTCGAACGGGTGACGGGCCGCTCGCTGTTCACCCGCGGCCCTACCGGCTATCTGCTGGCGAAGGACGGACAGGAGCTGCTCGATCGCGTCCGGCTGATGCAGGATGCGGCACGCGCCATCTCCGACTGGCGCGGCGAGGTATTGACGCTACCGATCGTATCGACGGTCGTGGACAGCTGGACCTCGCGCTTCATCGCCGACCATCTGGCCAGCGTCTGGACGCCGAAGGACAATTTCCGCATGTGTTACAAGACCTGTGACGCGGGCGCGGATTTCACCTATCGCGAAGCGCATATCGCCATCCGCCACGGCCGGCCGGAGAGTGGCAACGTCGCGATCCGCCGTTCGGTCAGGGTGGCGCATGCGGTTTATCAGGCGGCCGCTTATGACGAGGCCAACTGCAACTGGATCTCGCTCGGCACCGATATCGCCATTACGCCGGCGGACAAGTGGACTTTCGAACAGCCGGATTATTGGATCACCAGCTGGACGAACACGCCGCATATGCTCTTTTACCTCATCCGCGGAGGCGCCGGCCGCGGCGTCCTTCCCTGCTTCATCGGCGATCAGGAGCGCAAGCTGGTGCGCGCCGGACCTGTCATCGACGACCTGACCTATGAGATGTGGATCGTCGCGCACGACGACGAGCGGCAACGGCCGGAGGTCAGAACCGTCATCGACCGCCTGGCGACGCTGTTTGCCGATCACGAAGACCTGTTTGCCGGAAAGACGCCGTCGGCGTGACATGGGAACATGAAAAACGCGGGCCGTTCAGCCCGCGTTCCTGAATCACCTTAACGACCGCCTCAGGCGGCAAGATGCCGCTCGATCTCGTCGACCGGCATGTTGGTATAGTCCTTCGCCAGTTCCGCCGAAATCGCCGCCTGCGTATCGGCCTTGAGCGCGGGCCGCAGCACACCGAGCGCCTTGGGCGGCGCAATGAGGATGATGCGGTGGGCATCCTTTTCATGCACCAGTTCGTCCAGCCTCTCCGCCACGTGCTTAAGAAACTGCGCTTCGGCTTGATCCTGCCAATGGGTTTCCTCGACGGCGCTACCGCCGAGACCGTGGGCGGCGTGGCTGCGGCCGGGCTTGTCGGTGCCGATCTCGCGATCCGGCTCGCTCGGCTGCTTCAGGGTTTCCAGCACCTTCAGGTTGATCTGCTTGTTATCGCCGGCGTTCTGCATGATCAGAGCCTTGGCTCCGTTGCAGACGACCACCCATGATTCCCGAGGGACTCTGACGTCGGTCATTTTTTGATTCCTCACTGTCGTCGTTCGAAGCGCGCGCCCCGCGTCATCGATCAGGGCAGAACGCCCGGCCGTTGAAAGGGTTCGAAAAATCGCGCCGAAATCGATCGGGCGGCGATCCGGCCGCTCATTGCTGCGTAGAAGGAGATGTTCGGGAGATCGATAATGAAGACAACGCTTCTTGCTTATGCCGGCGTCTTGTTCACGCTCCTCGTCTGCGACGGGATATGGCTTGGCCTCGTCGCTCGCAATTTCTATCGCGATCAGCTGGGACAGTTGATGCTGCCTTCGCCCAATCTGGCGGTCGCAGCGCTGTTCTACCTGTTCTTCGCCGCCGCGGTGGCGATCCTGGCCGTGCTGCCGGCGCTGTCGGCAGGGTCGGTTACAGCAGCCCTTCTCTACGGTGCCATTCTGGGACTGGCGGCCTACGGTACCTACGACATCACCAACCTTGCCACGCTTCGCAACTGGCCGCTGACGCTCAGCCTGGTGGATATGGCCTGGGGCACGGTTCTGACGGCGCTGACCTCGGCCGCCGGTTATTTCGTTGTCAGGATCATCGGCTGAAACGAGCAGCGGAGATGAAAGCCCCGTCCCGATAACGCACATCGGGCGTCCCGCTAAAGCACAAAGTTCGAACTCGTTAAAATTGTCATTTTATCTTTGACGAATGCGCAAAACATTCGTGTGACCTTGGCTGAGATCGAGATGACGCTTGATCGGATCAAGACCAACTTGCTTGGATTCAAGGCCCCGCTTGAAATCAAGAACCCCATGCGTCCTGACTGACGGAGAATGTGAATGACTATGCTCCGCGCTACACACCTGGCCACGGTCAAATCCGCCGTTTACGACCTGCGCTGGGAAGAGTTCCACGTCAAGCGCCCAGCCCGGATCGTCGCCGTCCGGCCGTGCCTGACCGGCGTCTCCATGCGAAGCGCCGAGATCATCGACATCTCGCAGGGCGGCGCGACGCTGATCGTCTCGACCGCCGTCGGCCTGCCGAAACACTATTATCTCAACATCCTCGGCCTTGCCTATCGCATCGGCTGCGCCGAAGTCTATCGGCACAAGGAACGTATCGGCGTGCGGTTCATCAACATCATGGACCCCGAAGTTCTGCGCCGAGTCGTCCGTGCGGATTTCCTCATCGGCAACATGGAGGCGCTCGAAGCCAAGCGCGCGCCGATCTTCCGCGCCTCAACGCCGGCAACCCTCGAGCTGCAGAAATAATCTTGCTTGCCTTGGCGGCACCCGGGCCTATTGTTGCGCCGACCGTCAATCTGCCCGGGAACCCACCTCCGCATGTCCGCTTTTTCGCGCTTCACGCCGCTTGTCAGCGCCCTGCCCTCCACAGTTCCCTTCGTCGGTCCCGAGGCCATCGAGCGCCAGCGGGGACGTGCCGTGCTCGCACGCATCGGCGCCAATGAGAACGGGTTCGGCCCGGCCCCCTCGGTGTTGGCGGCGATGCGCGAGGAGGCCGGCAATATCTGGAAATACAATGATCCGGAGAATTTCGCGCTGAGAGAAGCGCTTGGCGCCCATCTCGGCGTGACGGCCGCCAATATTGCCATTGGCGGCGGCATCGACGAATTGCTCGGTCAGATCGTCCGGCTGGTTAGCGAGCCGGGTGCGCCCGTCGTCACCTCGCTCGGCGCCTATCCGACCTTCAATTTCCATGTCGCAGGCTTCGGCGGCCGGCTGGTGACGGTTCCCTACGCCAAGGACCGTGAGGATCTCGACGGGCTGCTCGATGCCGTCAAGCGCGAAAACGCGCCGCTCGTCTATTTCGCCAATCCCGACAATCCGATGGGAAGCTGGTGGGACGCAGACAGCATTATCGCCTTCGCCCGGGCACTGCCGGAGACAACGCTGATGGTGCTCGACGAGGCCTATAGCGAGACCGGACCGGCCGATTCACTGGCATCGATCGCCTCGCTCATCGAACTGCCGAACGTCATTCGCACGCGCACCTTCTCCAAGGCCTATGGCCTTGCCGGCTCACGCACCGGCTATGTCATCTCGACGCCCGGCACGGCGCAGGCCTTCGACAAGATCCGCAATCATTTCGGCATGAACCGGCTGGCGACGGCCGCCGCGCTCGCAGCGCTGAAGGACCAAGCCTATCTCATCGAGGTCGTCGGAAAAATCCATGCGGCGCGGGAGCGGATCGGCGCCATCGCCAGGGCAAACGGCCTCCAGCCGCTGCCGTCGGCGACGAATTTCGTGGCGATCGACACCGGCCGCGACGGGGTCCACGCCCGGGCCATCGTCGACGGCCTGATGGAGCACGGCGTTTTCATCCGCATGCCAGGTGTCGCGCCCCTCAACCGCTGCATCCGCGTCAGCGTCGGGCCCGAGGCCGATATGGCGCTCTTCGAGGAAGCGCTGCCGCAGGTGCTGAAAAAGATCGGCGGATAAGGCGTGCCGAAAAGTATCAGCAGTTTTCGGACGGCATCGTGCTGACAATTTAACGGAAACCGCGGCCGGTGGAGGATCCGGCCGCGGTTCTCTTCTCCCGGCGCGGCCCGTCCAAAGCGACCCGCCAGCCCCCTCTTTCGAGGTTGTTATTCCTGTCGAATGCCGTCCGGAGACGGTCTCAGTGAACCGTCATCCATTCGCGGGCGGCACGCAGCGCTGCTGCGAGTTGCATCTTGTTCATTGTGGCGGCCAAATCGGCGCGAAGCTCGGCGGCGCGGTCGTTGCCCTTGATCGCGGCGATGTTCAGCCACTTATGGGCGGCAACGAGATCGACATCGCAGCCGCGGCCGGTCGCATACATCAGACCCATTTCGCAGAAGACATCGGCGCTGTTGTTGTCGCCACCCATGGTGGCCGTTTCAGCATTGTGCATTTCAAAGCGTGCCATCGGTTTTATCCCTGTTAGCCTGTTTACGACTTACCCTGTTTTACCTTCGGGCCTTGCCGTCTATCGCGGCTTGGAGCCCTTCCGGTCCGGCGGGTTTGCCCCGCTCGTTTGATGGGTTCACTATGCCAAACGGCTTTCAAAAAACGCCTAAAATGCATGATTAATTTGAGACAAACAAAGTGCAAACGCTTGGTAAAATTGGATTTTTGTTAAACATCGGATTCCCTGGGCTTTAAGGATTTTCGCTTGGATTTTACGAAAGATTCAGAATTGGAAATAAAGGGATCGTTCATCATGAAATCAGCAGGCGATATCTTTGTTCGCCCTTCAAACGCATGTCTGTCCCTGAATTTCCGGCAGCAAAGATGACCACCACGCGTATTTACCTTACGTTCGCGTCAGTTATTTTCGCAGCCGATTAAGGACATCAGGGAGGAAAAGATGATCCGCAGCTTTGTTCTGACAGCCGCCATCGCCATGATTGCCGGCATGGCTCATGCCGAGGAGCCGATCGTCGGCAACTGGAAGACGGCATCCGGTGAAACCGCCGTGATCGCGCCCTGCGGGGGCGGTTATTGCGTGACGCTGAAGACAGGCAAGTATAGCGGCCGCAAGATCGGCACGCTTGCAGGAACCGGCGGCAGCTATGCCGGTGAGATCACCGATCCGGCCGCCGACAAGACCTATAGCGGCTCGGGCAAGATTTCCGGCAACTCGCTGAAGATGCAGGGCTGCGTATTGAAGATCCTCTGCAAGACGCAGACCTGGACGCGGCTTTAAGCCATAAATCGCCCGCTCAACTCTCAGCCAGGAAAGCAGGAGCATGCCGAGATATCGGCATGTTCGCAGCTCTTGATCCTTATCCTACCTCTCCACAGCGCACCTCAAACCCGCCCGGTAAGCTGAACGGCGGATGAACCGGCATCTCAGCACTCGTTCAGCCGCGGCATGGCAAAACTCTTGTCACGATAAAGTTGCGTATCGGGGGCAAGGCAATGAACCTCTATATTCTGGCAAGACGCCTTAGCATCGTCACACTGTTTGCAGCGATCTTCGCGATCACATTTTCGGCGGCTGTCGTGCACAATGGCGGCGGCGGCACGCAATCGCATTTCGGGGCGACCTATACCTGCCTGGAGACCAAAGGCAGCTTCTGCGCGCCATCGGTGCAGTAACCGGCCCGGACACGCCAGCCGATAAAATAATCCTGCCTCCGCCGAGGCGCGTCGTTTGCTTGTCAAGAACAACTCTCTATAATGCGTCATGAGCAAACGAATCTCCCCTTTATCGCCACTCGACGTATCCTCTCCACCTCCTTTCCAGCCTGAGAGTTTCGATGATCCCGCCAAGGCGGTCGAGACCCTGACGGCGCTTTATGAGCGCAATACGGCGTTCCTGATCCGGAGTTTCACCGAACTTGCGCAGGGTGCCGAGATCACCTCGCGCTACCGCGCCTTCTATCCGCAGGTCAGCATCGAGACGACCAGTTTCGGCCATATCGATTCGCGTCTTTCCTACGGCCATGTCACGGCGCCCGGCATCTACACGACGACGGTCACGCGGCCGAAGCTCTTCAAGCATTACCTGAAGGAGCAGCTGGCGCTGCTGATGAAGAGCCACAATGTGCCGGTCGTCGTCTCGGAATCGACGACGCCGATCCCCCTGCACTTCGCCTTCGGCGAGGGCGCGCATGTGGAAGCATCGGCCTCCGCATTCGTCGACGTTCCGATGCGCGACATCTTCGATACGCCCGATCTCAACACCACCGATGACGAGATCGCCAACGGCGAATATATCCCGCCGCCGGGAGAGCCTTCGCCGCTTGCGCCATTCACCGCGCAGCGCATCGATTATTCGCTCGCCCGCCTGTCGCATTATACGGCGACGCATGCCGAGCATTTCCAGAATTTCGTGTTGTTCACGAACTACCAGTTCTATATCGACGAATTCTGCAGCTGGGCGCGCAAGCTGATGGCGGAGGGCGGCGACGGCTATACAGCCTTCGTCGAACCGGGCAACATCGTCACCCTGCCAGGCTCAAGCGTGCCGGAAACGGATGCCACACTCACCCGCCTGCCGCAGATGCCGGCCTACCATCTGAAGAAGAAGGGCCATGCCGGCATCACGATGATCAATATCGGCGTCGGCCCCTCCAACGCCAAGACGATCACCGACCATGTCGCCGTGCTGCGCCCGCATGCCTGGCTGATGCTCGGCCATTGTGCCGGCCTTCGCAATAGCCAGCGGCTCGGCGACTATGTTCTCGCCCACGCCTATATGCGCGAGGACCACGTGCTCGACGACGACCTGCCGGTCTGGGTGCCGATCCCGGCGCTTGCCGAAGTGCAGGTGGCGCTGGAGGCCGCCGTCGCCGAAATCACCGGCTACGAAGGTTTCGAGCTGAAACGCATCATGCGCACCGGCACCGTCGGCACGATCGACAACCGAAACTGGGAACTGCGCGACCAGCGCGGGCCGGTGAAGCGGCTTTCCCAGGCGCGTGCGATCGCGCTCGACATGGAATCAGCCACGATCGCTGCCAACGGCTTCCGTTTCCGCGTTCCCTACGGCACGCTGCTCTGCGTCTCCGACAAGCCGCTGCACGGCGAATTGAAGCTGCCGGGCATGGCGACGGCCTTCTACCGCACGCAGGTCAACCAGCATCTGCAGATCGGCATCCGCGCCGTGCAGAAGCTTGCCGCCATGCCGCCGGAAGCCCTGCATTCACGCAAGCTGCGCAGCTTCTTCGAAACGGCCTTCCAATAGGCCGTTTCCTCATCGTTCCGCCACGACAGGTGTCGGATGCTGCGCAAGCATCTGCGGTCGGTCGGTAGCAAGGTTCAGCCCTGCGATCAGCAGGGTGAAGGCGACGAAACCGAAGGCGGTGCGGAAGAGAACCTTCAGCCCGTCGCTTTCGGTGAACTCCAGCCGGTGCTGTTCATGTCGGCGCGCCCAGATCTGGCTTGCGAGTGCGATTTCAAGAATAGTCATTGCCGTTCTCCTCGACAGGTTTCGATGAAGCCTTGTCGAGTGCTGTCTTGCGCTTTCGACACATGACCGGCACAAAATATTTTTCCCGCCGCTGTCGAAATGCTTGGGGATCATTCGTCCAGGGATATGGAACACGGCGAAGGAGGCTGCCTGCAATGAAATATCTCTGCCAGGTCTGGTTCGATGGCGCGATACTCGACGCCATGACCAAAGAGGAGAAGGCCGAGCTCGATGCGAATTCGCTGAACTATGACAAGGACCTCGCCAATAGCGGGAATATGATCGTCGCCCAGGCGCTGCAGCCGCCGCAATCGGCGGTGACGGTCCGGGTGCGCGGCGGCGAAATGTCGGTGACGGACGGTCCTTTCGCCGAGACGAAGGAGGCGCTCGGCGGCTTCATCCTGATCGAGGCAAAGGATCTCAACGATGCGATCCGCATTGCTGCCGGCATCCCTCTCGCCAGGCTAGGCGCGATCGAGGTGCGGCCCGTCCACGAATTCGCAGTTCAATGAGGAGAGACCGATGAAATTCCTATGCCAGATCTGGTTCGACACGGAAAAAAGCAAGCTGGTTCCCCAGAGCGAATGGGATGCGCTCACACAGGAGTGCATCGTTAGCGACAACCGCTGGCGCGACAGCGGTCATTTGCAGGCGGCGTTCGCCTTGCATGATCCATCGATGGCGATCACGGTCCGCCTGCGCAACGGCGAAGTCGCCGCGACCGATGGCCCGTTTGCCGAAATCAAAGAGCATCTCGGCGGTTTCGTGCTGATCGAGGCCGAGAATATCGAGGAGGCAAAGACCATCGCGTCCAGTTTTCCAATCCTTAGATATAGCTCGATCGAGGTCCGCCCGGCCTATTCCATCCAGGATGGGAGATAGCAATGCGCTTCGTCTGCCTCATCTATAATCCCGCCGATATGGATGGCACGCTCAGTCAGGCCGAGGGCGACGAGCTCGTGAGGGCGCATTTCCAGTATGACGAGGAGCTTCAGCGCAAAGGCATCATGATCCATTCCGATGCATTGGAAGGTCCCGACAGCGCCTCGGTCCTGAGAGTGCGCCATGGCATTCTGTCTTCGACCGACGGCCCTTACGTCGAGACCAAGGAACATCTGGCTGGCATCTACATCCTCGAGGCAGCCGATCTCGAAGAGGCGCGCAAGGTCGTCGCGGGCATTCCAAGCGTCCGCGTCGGATCGATCGAATTGCGTCCGGTGAGGCTCCTCACCCTGCCAGAGTGAGGATCGCCCGTTGGAAAGCGTGATCGAGGAAATCTACCGATCGCAATCGCGCCGGGTGCTGGCAACGCTGATCCGGCTGCTCGGCGATTTCGACCGTGCCGAGGAAGCGCTGCATGACGCCTTTGCCGCGGCCACCCGAACCTGGCCAGCGGATGGTATTCCCGGCAACCCTTTCGCCTGGCTCGTTTCGACGGGCCGCTTCAAGGCAATCGATACGCTACGGCGGCGGGCGCGCTTCGATGCCTCGCAGCAGCACATCGAGGACAGTCTCTACACGATCGACGAAACGGAGATCGGCGAGATGGAACCGATCGAGGACGACATGCTGCGGCTGATCTTCACCTGCTGCCACCCCGCTCTTCCCGCGGATGCGCAGATGGCGATGGCGCTTCGGGAAATCTGCGGCTTGACCACCGAAGAAATCGCCCATGCCTTTCTCGTTCCCGCGCCGACGGTCGCCCAGCGGATCGTGCGCGCCAAGGGCAGGATCCGGACCGCGAACATCCCCTATGAGGTGCCGGACCGCGAGGCGCTGCCTGAGCGGCTCGACCGGGTGCTGCACGTCATCTATCTCGTCTTCAATGAAGGCTATTCCGCCTCTTCGGGAGACGAGATCGTCCGCGCCGACCTGACCGGAGAGGCCATCCGGCTGGCGCGGCTGCTTCTGACGCTGCTGCCGCATCCCGATGTTTCCGGACTTCTCGCTCTGATGCTGCTGCAGGATTCCCGCCGCAGCGCTCGTCAAGGCGAGCAAGGATCGCTGGTACTGCTGGCCGATCAGGATCGCTCGCTCTGGGACGGCGCGAAGATTACGGAAGGCCTGACGCTCCTTGCGGAGGCGATGCGGACAGGAGAAGTCGGCGCCTATACGGTGCAGGCGGCAATCGCCGCCGAACATGCGAAGGTGCCGAGCGCCGAGGAAACCGACTGGCGGCGCATCGCCTTCTATTACGACCTGCTTCTGGCGGCCCAGCCCTCGCCGGTCGTCGAACTCAACCGCGCCGTGGCGATCGCGATGGCGGAAGGGCCGGCGACAGGTCTGGAACTGATCGATGCCATTCTGAGACGCCGGGAGCTGCAGGCCTATCATCTCGCCCATTCGGCCCGCGCCGATTTCCTGCGCCGTCTCGGCCGCAAAGAAGAGGCGATCGCAGCCTATGAAACGGCGCTGTCGCTCTGCCGGCAGGAGCCGGAGCAGGCTTTTCTTCGCAAAAGGATTTCAGAGCTTGCCGCGGCGCCCGAGCGGCAGTGAGATCGCCGTTCCCGTCAGCGCCGAGACGATGATCAGCAGATGGGCGTTGACGCTCGCCTGCGCCAGCACAGCGAGCGCCGCCCGCTCGCTCGAGGCTCCGAGCGCAATCGCGCCGGCGGTGATGCCCGCCGGATAGGTGCCGACTCCGCCCGGCGCATGCACCGGCAGGACGGAGGAGAGCTCGCCGCCGAGGGCACCGCCGAAGCTTGCCGCCATCGGAAACACACCCATCAGGCCGAGCGCCCATGCGAGCACGAGCACCTTGACCAGCCAGTTGACGATGGTCATTGCCCAGGCGCGCGCAAAGGCGACGGCATTCAGCGGCAAGCCGTTTTCGATCTCGACGACGAATTTCTGCGCCTTTGCCGGCAGCAGCCTGGCAGCGATGCGCAACAGCGGCTTGCGCGCGGCGAAGGCTGCGACCGGCAGCAGCAGGAAGACTGCCCAAAGCGACCAAGCGACGAGCGCATCGGTCGCGGCGAGCGCAAAGCCGATGCCGGCAGCAGCCAGAAGAGCGTGCAGGTCGAGCAGCCGCATGACGAGGAGCGCCGAGGTTGCACGCGTCAGCGGAATGCCGAATTCGGTGCGCATCAACAGGGGAAAGCTGGTTTCGCCGGTCCGGAAAGGCAGCATGATGTTCAGGAGATTGTGGATCTGCGTCACGCGGAAGAGCGTCGCGAACCGGCCCGCGGTCTCCTGCGGAAAATAGTCGTAGATGCGCCAGGTGCGCAGGAAATAGGTGCCCGTCAGCGCCACGAGCGCGGCGATCACCGGACCTGCCCCGACATCGGCCCATTGGCTGATGATGACGGGCCAGCCCCAGAACCACTGCACGAAGAGCGCATAGGCTGCGACAATTACGACCGTCAGCGCCGTCATGCGATTGCGCATAAACCAGGACTGCTGGCTTTCAACGATCGAACTCTTCATGTAGTAGGCATTCCTCGCTTGGCGTCGGCATGGGCCTCGGCTCCGTCCCCGGCGTTTTAGGAGAAATGAAGGTTGCGCACAACGGCGGAGTTGATGGCGGCGACGGCGGGGACCGCCTCGAGCCGGCGATCCGCGCGGCAGACCGAAAGATGGCGAGGCCTTGCCGGCTTGACTTGGAGATCGATGTTGGAGCGCATTACCAAAAGCATCAAGAGCGCCAGCATTTTTCTGGCAGTCTATTTCCTGCTGAACATCGCGCTCCGCATCGCCTTGCCTCACACGCTCGATCTCGACGAGGCGGAGCAATCATTCTATTCGCAATATCTTCTGGCCGGTTACGGCCCGCAGCCGCCCTTCTACAACTGGATCCAGTACGCCATCGTCTCGGTGACCGGCATCACGATGTGGGCGCTCTCGGTTCCGAAGAACATCATTCTCTTCGGCTGCTATCTTTTCTACGGTCTGGCCGCCCGCGAGGTGCTGAAGAGCCGTCTTCTCCCGCCCATCGCCATGCTGAGCCTGATTACCCTGCCGCAGGTCGGCCTGATGGCGCAGCGCGAGCTCACCCATACGGTTGCTCTGCTGTTTGCGACCTCGCTCTTCCTCTTCGGCTTTTTCCGCACGCTGCGTCAGCCGACGATCGGCAGCTATCTCGTCATCGGCATCGCCACCGGCATAGGCGTCATCTCCAAGTATAATTTCGCGATCCTGCCGTTTGCCGCCTTCATCGCGGTCCTGCCGGATCGGGAATGGCGCAGCCGTCTGTTCGACTGGCGTCTGCTGCCGGCCGTCGTCATCGGCATTCTGATCGTGCTGCCGCATGCGCTCTGGCTGCCCGATAATCTCGCCAGCGCCTCGGCCCCGACATTGGAGCGGATGACCGCCGAGCACGAGGCCGCTGCCGGCCTTCCCCGCATCGGGCAGGGGCTGTTGTCCCTCGTCATCGCCGTACTCGGCTTCGTCGCATTGCCGATCGTTATCCTCGCGGCCGCTTTCCGGCGGGATTTCTTCCGGGCGCTCTACTCGTCCAGTCCGATGATCCGGGTGATCGAGCGGATGATGGTTGTCAGCCTGCTCGCCTTCGCCGGCATCGTCGTCTTTGCCGGCGCGAGCGACATCCACGAGCGCTGGCTCGACCCGTGCCTGCTCGTCCTGCTGATCTATCTGTTCCTGAAACTGGAAACGGCAGGCTTCGATCTCTCCGCCGGCCTTGCCCGCTTCCGGCCCGTAGTGCCTGTCTTCATGATCGTCATCCTGTCGATCCTGCTGCTGCGCATTGTCGCCATTCAATATGTCGGCACCTATACGAGAACGAACGTACCCTTCGCGAACTACGTGACGGAACTGACCGCGACCCGCAAACCGGTTCTCATCGTGGCCGGGACCAAGTTCGTGGCGGGCAACATGAAGCTGGAATTTCCCGACGTTCC
Organism: Rhizobium sp. R634; assembly: GCF_002211305.1. GTDB lineage: Bacteria > Pseudomonadota > Alphaproteobacteria > Rhizobiales > Rhizobiaceae > Rhizobium. The sequence goes on from NZ_LOKW01000012.1 coordinate 366,916, forward strand.
CGTCGTGATCCCGTTCTTCCCCGGTCCCGGGGTTCCCGAATATGCGACGGCGAAGGGGCCGGTGCTGGTTGTCTGGCGCGGCGAAACCGCAAATGATCCGACCATTTCTCCCGGCTTCGCCAACGATCTCGTCAAATCGGGTATTCAGCTGAAAGAGATAAATACCCTGACGCTGCCCTATCTTTTCGGTGACGGCAAACATACCTTCTCCATTGGCTACTCCTGGGTGGAGGGAGGCGCGAAATAGCGCTGCGGCAAGTCGACCGATTGCGGGGAAACCGGCATTGGCCGCTGGCAACGGACGGACAGTTCATGTAGTAGGCTTCCGCAAACGCGGTGGCGGCAGTAAGAACTGCCATGCCGCCCGGCCTTTTGGAGATGAAAGTTGCAGACAACGGTAGAGCCCATTCGCGGGACGAATGATCCGGTACAATCGCTCGAGCTGTCGCTGGTCGTGCCCGTTTTCAACGAAGAGGAAAGCGTCGGCCCGCTGGTCGAACGCATCGTCGCGGCAATGGCTCAATATCCCCATCGCTGGGAGCTGATCCTCGTCGACGACGGCAGCACCGATGCGACGCTCGTCAACGCCCGCAAGTACGTCGGGCGCGAGGGGCTGGCGCTGAGAATCGTCGAATTGCAGCGCAATTTCGGCCAGACCGCCGCCATGCAGGCCGGCATCGACACCGCCCGGGGCCGGTTGATCGCGACGATGGACGGCGATCTGCAGAACGATCCGAAGGATATTCCTCAGATGGTCTCCGAGCTGGAACGGCGGCAACTCGACCTTCTGGTCGGCTGGCGCAAAAACCGCAAGGACGGTCTGTTCCTGCGCAAGATCCCCTCATGGTGCGCCAACTACCTGATCGGCCGCATCACCGGCGTCAAGCTGCACGATTACGGCTGCAGTCTGAAGATCTACCGTGCCTCGATCATAAAGCAGGTCAAGCTGATGGGCGAAATGCACCGCTTCATCCCGGCCTGGGTCGCCGGTGTCGTGCCGAGCTCGCGCATCGGCGAGATGGCCGTCACCCACCATGCCCGCGAACACGGCGTTTCGAAATATGGGATCTCGCGTACCTTCCGCGTCATCCTCGACCTGCTCTCCGTCATGTTCTTCATGCGCTACAAGGCGCGGCCGGGGCATTTCTTCGGTTCGCTGGGTCTCGGCCTCGGCGCCGTCGCCATGTTGATCCTGCTTTACCTCGGCTTCGACAAATTCATTCTGGGCAACGATATCGGCACGAGGCCCATGCTGATGGTCGGCGTCGTGCTCCTTCTTTCGTCGGTGCAGATGATCACCACCGGCATCCTGGCGGAAATGATCGCGCGCACCTACTATCGTGACGACGCCTCTCCGAACTACATCGTACGGCAGATCTTCGACGATCAAAGCCAAGCGTAAACCGGCAGCACGATGCTGGAACGCGCGACGAGGACGATCAGAACCGCGGCCTTGCTGCTTGCAGCCTATTTCGTGCTGAACATCGCACTGCGGCTCGTGCTGCCGCACTCTCTGGAGCTCGACGAGGCCGAGCAATCCTTCTTCTCGCAATATCTGCTGGCGGGCTACGGCCCGCAGCCGCCCTTCTACAACTGGATGCAATATGCCGTCGTTTCGGTGACCGGCATGTCGATCGGCGCGCTGATCGTCCCGAAAAATATCCTGCTCTTCCTGTGCTACCTCTTCTACGGCCTCGCCGGGCGCGAGGCGCTGAAGAACCAGGTGCTGGCCGCGGTCGGGATGCTGGCGCTGATCACCCTGCCCCAGGTCTCCTACATGGCCCAGCAGGACCTGACCCACACGACGGCCCTGCTCTTTGCCAGCTCGCTCTTCCTCTACGGCTTCTTCCGCACGCTCGACCGGCCCGGCATCGGCAGCTATCTGCTGCTCGGGCTTGCGACCGGCATCGGACTGATTGCGAAGTATAATTTCGCGCTGATGCCCGCCGTCGCGCTGATCGCCATCCTGCCCGACGCTCAATGGCGGCGCAGGGTGCTCGACTGGCGCTTGCTTATCGCGATCGCCGTCGCGCTCGTCATCGTTCTGCCGCACGCGATCTGGCTGCGGAGCAATCTCGACTTCGCCTCCTCCGATACTCTGGTCAAGATGGCCGCCGGCAACGAACCGGCCGGCGCCCAGCGGATCGGCAAGGGCATCCTTGCCTTTCTCGTCGCCATCATCGCCTTCGCGGCGCTGCCGGTCGCGATTTTTGCCGCCGCCTTCCGCCGGGATTTCTTCCGGGCTCTATCATCCAGAAACCGCTGGACTGGGATGATGGAACGGATGATGCTCGCGAGCCTCGCGGGAATTCTCCTGATCGTGCTGTTCACCGGCTCCACCATGGTGCGTGAACGCTGGCTCGACCCGTTCCTATTGGTCCTGCCGATCTATTTCCTGGCGAAGATGCAGGCGGCCGGGCTCGACCTTTCCGCCGGACTGCGCCGCTTCCGGCCCGTCGTGCCGGTATTGATGGGCTGCGTGCTGATCGCGCTCGGCTTCCGCGTCGTCGGCGCCGGGCTGATCGGCACCTATAGCCGGCCGAACGTGCCGATGGCCGATCTCGTGCGCGAAGTGACGCGGCAGGCCAAGCCCGCGCTGGTGATTGCCTCGGATACCTATATCGGCGGAAACATGCGCCTGCAGCTTCCCGATGTGCCCATCGTTATCCCTGACTTCCCGGTTGCCGGCATCCCCGCCTATGCGACATCCGACGGACCGGTGCTGATCGTCTGGCGCGGCAAGAAGACGGCGACGGCCGCAGATGCCGTCATGCCGGAACGGTTTTCATCGGCGCTCGCGGCAGCGGGCATTGCGCCGCAGGAGATCGGCGCCTTGTCGCTTCCCTATTATTTCGGCCGCCAGGGCGATAATTTCGCGCTGGGCTACGCCTGGGTTCAGCCGGGAGCAAGTAGATGACCGAGACCAGCCTTCGCGACATGCGTTGGATTTTTCTGCTGCTGGCCGCCTATTTCGTGCTTCAGGTCGGCGTGCGGCTTGCCACCTCGCATTCGCTCGATCTCGACGAGGCCGAACAGGCGTTTCGCTCGCAATGGCTCGCCGCCGGCTACGGTCCGCAGCCGCCGTTTTACAACTGGCTTCAATATGCCGTCTTCCAGTTTGCCGGCGTCTCGCTTGTCGCCCTGTCCGTCGTCAAAAACCTTCTGCTCTTCATCTCCTACCTGCTGTACGGCCTGACGGCGCGGCTCATCCTGCGCGACAAGGCGCTGGTCGCGATCGCGACACTCGGCCTGCTGACGATCCCGCAGATGGTTTTCGAGATGCAGCGCGACCTGACGCACACGGTCGCGGTCTTCTTCTCGGCCAGCATCTTCTTCCACGGTTTCGTCCGCAGCCTGAAGCAGCCAAGCCTCGCCTCCTATCTGATAACAGGCATCGGCATCGGTTTCGGACTGCTCGCCAAGTATAATTTCGCCATCCTGCCGGCCGCGGCCTTAATCGCCGCGCTGGCGGATGCGCGCTGGCGAGCGCGGATCTTCGATAGGCGGCTGGCCGTGACCGCTGTCGTGGCACTTATCATCACCCTGCCGCATCTCTTCTGGCTGAAGGACAATCTCGACTTCGCCACAGCCCGCACCCTGGAGAAGATGACCGCGAGCGACAATGCGAGCTATCCCATGCAGGTGGCCATGGGTGTCAGTTCGCTCGTTCTCGCCATCCTCAGTTTCGCCGGATTGACCGTGGCGGTATTCGCTGTCGTCTTCGGCAGGAATTTTCGCCTGGCGTTCGCCGCCCAAACGGAATGGACGCGGCTCCTCGAACGGATGATGCTCGTCTTCGTCATCGGCATTCTGCTGTTGATCGTCTTCGGCGGCGCGGCTGGCATCAAGGATCGCTGGCTGGTGCCGATGCTCTTCATCCTACCGCTCTATCTCTGCCTGAAGGTCGAAGCGGCAGCCGTCGAAACCGACAAGGCTTTCCGGCGCTTCATGCCCGTCGTCGCCGTCATCATGATCGGCGTGCCGGTCGCCCTTTACGGCAGCGTGGCGAGCGCGCGCTTCTCAGGTCATTACGAACGCTTGAACAGGCCTTATGCCGAGATGCTCGCAACCTTGCGCAAACAGGCCGAACCGGCAGCGATCCTTGCCGGCGACAGCCTGCTCGCCGGCAATCTCAGGCAGGATATTCCTGACGTGCCGGTCCTTTCCGTGGATTATCCCGGCTTCAAGCCGGATATCTCAGGCCGCCGGCCGCTTCTTCTCGTGTGGCTCGTGCCGCCGAAGGCGGGCAGCGAAGCTCTCCCGCCGGCTATGGCACAATGGCTCCAAACCAATCTCGGCTTAACCGCACCTGAGGCGTCGGTCATCGACGTGCCTTATCTCTACGGACGCGGCAACGATAGCTATCGCTTCGGCTATGCCTGGATCAATCAACCCGGCTGAGCAGAATCACGTTTTCAGCTCCTTCCAGGCCAAATCCAGCGCCAGCTTGGTAATCTTTGCCATCTCGTCCACCTCCGCGTGAGTGATGACAAGCGGCGGCGAGGCCAGCATGCGGTCGCCGGTGGCGCGCAGCACGAGGCCGTTTGCGAGCGCATGGTTGCGCACCAACGCGCCGATCCGATCAGGCTTGTCATAACGGGTGCGCGTGCTCTTCTCCGCGGCCAGCTGCAGGCCGCCCATCAGGCCGATACTCTGAGCCTCGCCGACGAGATCATGGTCGGCCAGAGCCGCCCAGGCCTTGGCAAAATAGGGGCCGATATCGTCGCGCACACGTTCGACCAGCCTTTCCTCCTGGATGATGCGCAGGTTTTCGAGTGCGGCCGCCGCACAGACCGGGTGGCCGGAATAGGTGAAGCCGTGATTGAAATCGCCAACCTCGTTGATCAGCACTTGGGCGATCCTATCGCTGACGAGCACGCCGCCGATCGGCAGATAACCGGAGGAGAGACCTTTGGCGATCGGCGCCAGATCCGGCTCGACGCCGAAATGCTGATGGCCGAACCAGGCACCGAGACGGCCGAAACCGCAGATCACCTCGTCGGTCACCAGCAGGATATTGCGTGCCTTGCAGATGCGGTCGATCTCAGGCCAATAGGTCTCGGGCGGGATGATGACGCCGGCGGCGCCCTGCACCGGCTCGGCGACGAAGGCCGCGACATTTTCCTCGCCGAGCTCGTCGATCTTCGCTTCGAGCTCGCGAGCGACCTTGAGACCGAATTCGGCAGGTGAGAGATCGCCGCCCTCGCCGTACCAGTAGGGCTGGCCGATATGGACGATGCCAGGGATCGGCAAGTCGCCCTGCTCGTGCATGTATTTCATGCCGCCGAGGCTGGCGCCGGCGACGGTCGAGCCGTGATAACCGTTCTTCCTGGCGATGACGATCTTCTTCGACGGCTTGCCGACGGCGCTCCAATAGACGCGGGCCATGCGGAACCAGGTGTCGTTCGCCTCCGAGCCGGAACCGGTGAAGAAGATATGGTTGAACCGATCGCCGGCATGGGAGGTGACCTTCTGCGCCAGTAGCACCGTCGGCGTCGAGCTGGTGCCGAAGAAGGTGTTGTAATAAGGCAGTTCGTTCATCTGCCGTGCGACGGCCTCGGCGATCTCCCGGCGGCCGTAGCCGATATTGACGCACCAGAGGCCGGCGAAGCCGTCGAGATATTTCCTGCCGTGATCGTCGAAGATGTAAACGCCCTCGCCGCGCTGGATGATGCGGGTGCCATCGGCATTCAGCTTCTTCATGTCGGAGAAGGGATGCAGGTGATGCGCGGCGTCGATGGCCGCAAGGTTCGAGGGCGGGTAAGTATCGGGCATGACTGTTAAAAAACCCTCGCGGATTGAAAGGCTGTTGTCGATGGGATAGGAGCTTGGCCTTGTCCCGGAGGATTTTCAAGGCCATGGCGAGCGACAGGATGGACGGCAAGGCCGAGGGCGGCGATCCGCGTTTCGAGATCCTGATCGTCGGCATGAACGGCGAGCTGCGCGGCAAGCAGCTTCCATCAGGCGCCGAAGGCAAGGTCTGGGCCGGCGAGATCCGCTTGCCGACGTCGACGCAATCGCTCGACATCTGGGGCGATGACAATGACGACATTACCGGCCTGTCGCTGACGATCGGCGATCCCGACGGCAAGGTCATCCCAGATCGGCGCAGCCTCGCGCCGATGCCCTGGGCGCCGGAGGGCTCGATGCAGGTGCTCGCCACCATGCACGAATTCGACGGCAGCCCGAGCTTCATGGATCCGCGCGGCATCCTCGCTTCGGTGCTGGAGCGCTATGCCGCGCGCGGGCTGACACCCGTCGTGGCGACCGAGTTGGAATTCTACGTCATGGCCGGGGACTGGCGCGAGACCGGACGCCCCTCCCCGCCGGAAAGCCTTACCTATCGCGACGAACCGAACGGTTTCCAGCTCTACGACATGAGTGCCGTCGATACGCTCGACGATTATCTTGGGACGCTGAGAGCCTATGCCAAAGCGCAGGGACTGCCGGTGGATGCAACAACGGCGGAGTTCGGCCCCGGCCAGTTCGAGGTCAACCTCCTGCACCGCCCCGCTGCGCTGGCTGCGGCCGACGATTGCCTTTATCTCAAGCGTATCGCCGAGCAGGCGGCGCGCCACCACGGGCTGAAGTCGACCTGTATGGCAAAGCCCTATTCCGAACATGCCGGCTCCGGCTTGCATGTGCATGCGAGCATCGTCGACGAGCAAGGCCGCAATATCCTTGATGCCAAGGGCGGCGACCCGAAGCTTTTGAAATCGGTCGCGGCCGGACTGCTTTCGACCATGCGCGAGGCGCAGTTAGTCTTCGCCCCCTTCGCCAATTCCTACCGGCGCTTCCAGCCGGGCTCCTTCGCACCCGTCGATCTCACCTGGGGCACCGGCCACCGCGGCACCGCGATCCGCATACCTGACAAGGACGGGCCAGCCGCGCGCATCGAGCATCGGGTCGCCGGCGCCGACGCCAATCCCTATCTGCTGCTTGCGGCGATCCTCGGCGGCATGCTCAACGGCCTCGACGGCGAACTCGATCCCGGCGAGGAGACGACGCCGTCGTACACGCCGGCAAATACGACGCGGTTGACGCATGATTTCCTGAGCGCGGTCGAGATCTTCCGCGCCTCGCCATTCATCGCCGATATCTTCGGCGCGCGCTACCAGGCACTCTACGGCGATAGCAAGCGCAAGGAAGCGCTCACGCATCTGCGGACAGTATCGGATTTCGACTACCGCACCTATCTGCCGCGGCTCTGAAGCTCACGCAGCGGGCTCACGGCGTTCGCCTTCCTCCACCTGGGCTGCGAGCCCCTGCTTGACGAGGACCTTCAGCTCGCCCGGATGCAGCCGGATCGAAACATCGCGTTGGAGCGGCAATAATTCGCCGTCCATGACGCAATTGGCCTTGCGGCGTAGTTTCGGGAAATGCAAGTGTACCTCGGCCGGATGCATCACCATGACATCGGCATTCTCGCGCACCTTGCCGCGCAGCATGTCGATCGCGAGGCGGGCGACGCCGAGCGGCTTCAGCGGGTTTGCCGTATAAAAGCCGAGTTCGCCGCTTGTGAGATTATCGGCATAGAGCAGCGCATTTTCGCCGAAGGGATTGTTGGAAACGGAGATTGCCGAGACCCAGCGGCGCTCCCGCATGCCGGCCGCCTCGAACTCCACCTCGAACTCAGGCGGATTGAAGATCACGCCGAGAGCGGCCTTGGTGCTTGCCCGTATCTTGCCGAGCCGCGAGCGGTAGCTGTAGGCGTTGCGGTAGCGCACCATGCGGGCATGCAGGCCGGCCGAAAACTGATGAATGAAGGGCCGGCCGTTGGCGCTGGCGATATCGACATTATCGACCTCCCCGGACGCCAATACGTCGAGCGCCTGCCAGATATCGAGCGGTACGCGTAACGAGCGGGCGAAAAGGTTCATGGTGCCGGCCGGCACGACGCCGAGCGCGATGCCGTTTTTCCAGGCGATCGACGCCGCCGCCGAAATCGTCCCGTCGCCGCCGCCGGCGACGATGCCGTCGATATCGTCGCGCTTGGCCGCCCGTTCCATCGCGGGAATGATTTCCTTGCCCGAAAAGACAATGGCATCGAAATCATGCCCGGCATCGCGAAAGGCCGCCTCCGCCCTCTTTTCGTAGGCCGCCATGTCGGTTGTCCTGAAGGTGCCGCCGTCGCGATTGAAAAAGCCTACAAGCTTCATACGGGCTCCCGTCCCTGGCGCGGAACTGCTCCTGCCTTTGCCTCTGAGATGGTTGCGGCATTGGAGATTTCAAGCACAGCCGCTTTTCCGCAAGAATAGCAGAAATGCAAATATTGCAACGGACATATGCACATAGCAGGACGCTGCACTGCGAAAAATGCACTCGACGCCCGCCCGTATATCATGGATAGATCAGATATCGGAGAGATCGTCTCCCCTTCCCGCCATGTATCACGATCGCCTCGCGGCCGCGCTTGCGCCTGGGGCCATTGCCAAGCAGAACCGTCCCGAGGAGCTCTCATGAGTGAGATCGCCATCTATGATTCCATCGGAACCCAGCCGGAGGACGAGCTGCCGTCGGCAACGTCCGTAGCCTTGGCTCAACTGGCGCTCGCCTGCGGCGGCTTCGGCATCGGCACCGGCGAATTCGCGATCATGGGACTGCTGCCCAATGTCGCCGAGACTTTCTCCGTCACGACGCCACAGGCCGGCTACGTCATCAGCGCCTATGCGCTCGGCGTCGTCGTCGGGGCGCCCGTCATTGCCGTGCTCGCCGCGAAGATGGCGCGCCGTACGCTGCTTTTGACGCTGATGCTGGTCTTTGCCATCGGCAATATATTAAGCGCCGTGGCGCCGACCTTCGAATCCTTCACGTTTCTGCGCTTCGTCACCGGCCTGCCGCACGGCGCCTATTTCGGCGTCGCCGCCCTCGTCGCCGCCTCGACGGTGCCGGTTTATCGGCGGGCACGCGCCGTCGGACGCGTTATGCTCGGGCTCACCGTCGCGACGCTTCTCGGCACGCCGCTGACGACGTTTTTCGGCCAGTCGCTCGACTGGCAGGTGGCGTTTTGGTCGGTCGGCATCGTCGGCCTGCTGACGGTGGCATTGATCTGGATTTACGTTCCGAAGGACAGGGTTTCCGAAGAAGCGAGCTTCCTGCGCGAACTCGGCGCCTTCCGCCGGCCGCAGGTGTGGCTGACGCTCGGCATTGCCGCCGTCGGCTATGGCGGCATGTTCGCGATGTTCAGCTATATCGCCTCGACGACGACCGAAGTCGCGATGCTGCCGGAAAGCGCGGTTGCGATCATGCTGGTGCTTTTCGGCGTCGGCATGAATGCAGGCAATTTCATCGGCTCGTGGCTTGCCGACAAGTCGCTGCTCGGCACGATCGGCGGCTCGCTTGTCTACAATATCGTCGTGCTGACCACCTTCTCGCTGACCGCCGCCAATCCCTATATGCTCGGCCTCTCGGTCTTCCTGGTGGGCTGCGGTTTTGCCGCCGGCCCGGCGCTGCAGACGCGGCTGATGGATGTCGCCGCCGATGCGCAGACGCTTGCGGCCGCCTCCAACCATTCCGCCTTCAACATCGCCAACGCGATCGGCGCCTGGCTCGGCGGCCTCGTCATTGCCTGGGGCTACGGTTTTGCCGCAACCGGTTATGTCGGCGCGGCGCTGTCCTTCCTTGGGCTCTTCGTTTTTGCAGCCTCGGCGCGCCTGGAGCGACGCGGTCGCAGCCGGCAGGGCGCCTCAGCCTGATAATGCGGTCCGCCCGGGGTGCGACATTCTGGCGTTAAGCGTTTACCCCGCTTGACTTATTCCGCGTTCGGGACCACCTAGCATGACACGTGGATGACACTCGTCGTCCACGGATTTCAACGGAGCCATCACTCAGATGCCAAGCGACAGTAGCAGTCGATTGCCTTTGCCGTACGCGGCCCTCGTGCGCTGACCGACTCCTGTCGGCTCGCTCGTCGGACGCTACGGCGGATCGACGGAAAGGCGAGCCTCAATGAACATCAATCGCTTCCCACTCCGGGCAGGCCATGCCGCCCGTGCCTTTATCAACAACAGCCGCGGCGCAACGATCGCAGAACGCGTCGAAGCCTTGAACGCGCTCACCGTGCAGGATGCCGGACGCGTGCTATCAGGCATGCCGCTCGATTATGCCGTCAACATCCTCGACCGGCCGGAGCTTCGCAACGCCGCCGAGATCCTCGCACTGCTGAGTGCAGAGGATGCCGCACGGCTGCTGCACGGCATGTCCAACGACCGTGTCGCCGACGTGCTGCTCGAACTCGACGGCGAGACCCGCGCCCGGCTGTTTGCCAGCCTGGACGAGCCGGTTCGCATCGCGATCCAGCACCTGATGGGCTATCCGCCGCGCACGGCCGGCGGCATCATGACGACGGAATTCGTCAGCGTGCCGGGCAGCTGGACCGTCGCCCAGACGCTCGACCATGTGCGCCAGGTCGAACGCTCGCGCGAGACCGTCTATGCCATCTATGTGCTCGACGAGGTCAGCCATGCGCTGATGCATGTGGTGACGCTGCGCCGCCTTATCACTGGGGAACCCAACGCCTCCATCCTGACGGTGGCTCAGAAGGGCGCGCCCGTTTCGGCCGATCCCTTGATGAAGCAGGAGGATGTCGCCCGGCTGATCCGCAAGCACGACCTGCTCGCTTTGCCAGTGACCGACGAACATGGCCAGATGCTCGGCATCGTCACCGTCGACGACGTGATCGATACGATGATCGCCGATACGACGGAAGCGGCCCAGAAATTCGGCGGCATGGAAGCGCTCGGCCAGCCCTATATGAAGATCAGCTTCGCCGGCATGATCCGCAAGCGCGCCGGCTGGCTCGCCGCGCTCTTCCTCGGCGAGATGCTGACGGCAAGCGCCATGCAGCATTTCGAAGGCGAGCTGGAAAAGGCGGTCGTGCTGACGCTGTTCATCCCGTTGATCATGAGCTCGGGCGGCAATTCCGGTTCGCAGGCGACGTCGCTGATCATCCGGGCCCTGGCGCTCGGCGAACTGAAGCTTTCGGACTGGTGGAAGGTGCTCTTCCGCGAGTTGCCGACTGGCATCGTGCTCGGCGCGATCCTCGGCCTCGTCGGCTTCGTCCGTATCGTCTTCTGGCAGACGGCAGGGCTCTACGATTACGGCCCGCACTGGCAGATGGTCGCCATCACGGTGTTTGCCGCCCTGATCGGGATCGTCACCTTCGGCTCGATCTGCGGCTCGATGCTGCCCTTCCTGCTGCAGAAGCTGCGCCTCGATCCGGCCAGCGCCTCGGCCCCCTTCGTTGCCACCCTGGTCGACGTCACCGGGCTCGTCATCTACTTCTCGGTGGCGCTGCTCATCCTCAGCGGGACGCTGCTATAGCACCCAAGACCCCTCCCCAACCCCTCCCCACAAGAGGGAGGGGCTTAAACCGCCGCACCCGCATCCCAAATATTGACCCTTGATGGAAAGCGAGACGGTGCCCCAGATGAGTCCCTCCCCCTTGTGGGGAGGGATTTTTATTAGCGAGAAAAACTATTGGGAACTTACCTTCCCTCGGGCAGCTTCAACGGCCCATGGGTCTTGATGCTGCGGATGGCGAAGTTCGAGCGGATGTCGCTGACATTGGGCAGGGTCAGCAGCGTCTCGGTGAGAAGCCGCTCATAGGCGGCGAGATCCTCCACCACCACTTCGGCGAGGAAATCGGCCGTGCCCGAGATCAGGAAGCAGGAGACGATCTCGGGGATGGCCAGCAGCGCCTTCTGCTGGGCCTCCGAATTCTCGCGGCTGTGGTGGACGACCTTGAACTCAACAAAGACAGTCAGTCCGAGGCCGACTTCCTTGCGATCGATATCGGCTGTGTATCCGCGGATAATGCCGGTTCGCTCGAGATTGCGGATGCGGCGCAGGCAGGGCGACGGCGAAAGGTTTACCTTCTCGGCGATCTCGACATTGGTGGCCCGGGCATCTTCCTGCAGGCACTTCAGGATGGCGATATCGAATTTATCGAGATTTGGCATTTTCATAATATCCATCGGCGTCATTTGGCAGAAGATTGCGTATAGCATGATTTTCTAGCCACAGATAGCAAGGACATGCCCCAGCATCTAGCGCTAATCTTCACTTCAGCCGGACAGGATCCGGACGGAGGAAAGGATTAGGACGATGAGCACGATCGCATTTTCAAACGACAAATCGCCTTCGCAGTCCCTCGGTTATGCCGCCGGCACCATTACTGTGCTGATCTGGGCGAGCTGGTTTCTGGCGACCCGCCACAGCGCCGCGACCTCGCTCGGCCCAATCGATATCGGCCTCATCCGCTTCGGCATTCCGGCACTCGCGCTTTCGCCCGTCTGGCTTCGGATCGGCCTGCTGCCAAAGGGCCTGCCGCTTCATCTTCTGGCGATCATGGTCGCCGGCTGCGGCGCGATCTTCTTCCTGGTAACGACGCTTGCCATTCACTCCACACCGGCCGCCTCTTCGGGCATCCTGCTCGGCGGCTCGATGCCGCTTGCCACGGCGTTGATCGGCATTCTGCTGTTTCGGGAGCGGCCCGATGTCACGCGCATCGCCGGGCTGCTGGCGATCGTCGGCGGTGTTCTCGTCCTGCTCGCCCGCAGCCTGGCCGATGCCTCGCTGCCCTGGACGAGCTTCGTCCTGCTGCCCGCCGGCGCCGTGCTTTGGGCAAGCTATACCCATGCCTTCCGCCGCTCGGGCCTGACAGCCATTCAGGCGAGTGCGCTGATTGCCGCCTGGTCCTTCCTGATCATGGCCGTGCTCGCCCTCGTCTTCGGCATCTCGCTGCCGCAAGCCCCGCTTTCGGAAATTGGCCTGCAGGTGCTGAGCCAGGGCATTCTTTCCGGTCTCGTCGCCATGGTCGCCTACGGCACGGCCGTCCGCACCCTCGGCGGCACGCAGGCCGCCGCCTTTACCGCGCTGACGCCGGTGCTGGCCACGCTCGGCGGCGGCTTCCTGCTCGGTGAAACGACTGGCACCGCCGAAATCAGCGCCGCCGTGATCACTGGCATCGGCGTGGCGCTCTCGACCGGGATTGCCGCACGCCGTCACTGACGCGCCATCGCCAGCCACCAGGCCAAAAGCCGCCGGCAGCCATCGCTGCGGCGGCTTTTTCAATGAGGCCGCTTACCGCTCAAGCCTGGATGACGACTACCCTGGCGCCGACATCCACGCGGCTATAGAGGTCGATCACGTCGTGGTTCATCATGCGGATACAGCCGCTCGACATGGCCAAACCGATCGATTCCGGCTGGTTCGTGCCATGAATACGGAAATGCGTATCGTTGCCGCCGCGATAAAGATACATCGCCCGTGCACCGAGCGGATTGTTCGGGCCGCCCGGCATGCCACCGGCAAGCCTGCGGTAGCGCTCTTCGCGGCGCTGCATATTTTCGGTGGGAGTCCAGCTCGGCCATTCCGCCTTGCGCCCGACATAGGCACCACCGGCAAATGCCAGCCCCTCGCGACCGACACCCACGCCGTAGCGCATCGCCCGGCCGTTCCCAAGCACATAATAGGCGCGACGCGCCGGCGTATCGACGACGATCGTGCCTGCCGCATGCGCGGTGTCGTAGGAGACTTCTTGACGGCGAAGCTCAGGCTTGATCTTGTCGATCGGCACCTGCTTCAGCGGAAACTTTTCATCGGGAAGCGCTGCGTAATTCGTCTGACTGTTCAGGCCGGTCGAAGAGCAGCCAGCCACAACAAGAGGCAGAGCAATCAGAAAGCCCCGGCGGGAGATCGTCATGAATGTGTCCTTAGTGCGTCAATAAGATGTCGCAACCTAAGGAATTTATGGTTAACGAATGGCTAAGACCGGCCACCAACAGCCGATCACGAAGGCGTCAGCACGTGAAATTGTCGGCCGCGATGCTGATCCGCCTTACATATTCGGATAGACCGGCCCCTCGCCGCCCTGCGGCGGCACCCAGTTGATGTTCTGGTTGGGGTCTTTGATGTCGCAGGTCTTGCAGTGGACGCAGTTCTGGGCGTTGATGACGAAGAGCTTGTCGCCGTCCTTCTCCACCCATTCATAGACGCCGGCCGGACAGTAGCGCGTCGACGGGCCGGCATAGATGCCAAGTTCGGAGGCCTTCTGCAGGCTCATGTCCTTGACCTGAAGATGCACCGGCTGGTCCTCCTCGTGATTGGTGTTCGACAGGAACACCGAGGACAGGCGGTCGAAGGTCAGGACGCCATCCGGTTTCGGATAGGCGATCGGCTTGTGCTGGGAGGCCGGCTCCAGGCTTTCCGCATCGGTCTTGCCGTGCTTCAGCGTCCCGAAGAGCGACAGGCCGAAGAGCTGGTTCGTCCACATGTCGAGACCGCCGAGCGCCACGCCGATCGCCGTGCCGAACCTCGACCACAGCGGCTTGACGTTCCTGACGCGCTTCAGATCCTTGCCGATGTCGGTCGCCCGCCATTCCCTCTCGATCTCGACCACCTCGTCATGGCTGCGGCCGGCCGCGATGGCAGCCGCCAGCTTCTCGGCCGCCAGCATGCCCGACAGTACCGCATTGTGGCTGCCCTTGATGCGCGGCACGTTGACGAGACCGGCCGAACAGCCGATCAGCGCGCCGCCGGGGAAGGTCAGCTTCGGCACCGACTGATAGCCGCCCTCGGTGATGGCGCGCGCGCCATAGGAAAGCCGCTTGCCGCCCTCGAAGGTGCCTCGAATGGCAGGATGGGTCTTAAAGCGCTGGAATTCCTCGAAGGGATAGAGATAGGGGTTCTTGTAATTGAGGTGGACGACGAAGCCGACCGCCACCAGATTGTCTTCGAGGTGATAGAGGAAGGAGCCGCCGCCGGTCTTCATCCCCAATGGCCAGCCGAAGGAGTGCTGCACCAGGCCCTGTTTGTGGTTCTCCGGCTTGACCTGCCAGAGTTCCTTGATGCCGATGCCGAACTTCTGCGGCTCGCGATCCTTCTGCAGGTCGAACTTGGCGATCAGCTGCTTGGCGAGCGAGCCGCGCACGCCTTCGCCGATCAGCGTATATTTGCCGCGCAGCTCCATGCCGCGGGTATAGTTCGGTCCCGGCTCGCCGTTCTTCTCGATGCCCATGTCGCCGGTGGCGACACCGATCACCGCACCCTTGTCGTCGTAGAGCACTTCGGCGGCGGCAAAGCCCGGATAGATCTCGACGCCGAGTTCCTCCGCCTTCGTCGCCAGCCAGCGACAGACGAGCCCAAGCGAGACGATGTAATTGCCATGGTTGTTCATCAACGGCGGCATCATGACATTCGGCAGGCGGATCGAGCCGGCGGGCCCGAGTAACAGGAACTGGTCGTCGGTCACTTCGGTCTTGAAGGGATGATCGGCATCCTCGCGCCAGCCGGGCAGCAGCCGGTCGATGCCGATCGGATCGACCACCGCGCCGGAGAGGATATGGGCGCCGACCTCGGCCCCCTTCTCCAGGACGACGACCGAAAGCTCCGGATTGACCTGCTTCAGCCGGATCGCCGCCGAAAGACCGGCCGGGCCGGCGCCGACGATCACCACGTCGAATTCCATGCTCTCGCGTTCGGGCAGATCTGTCATCTCGCTCATCCATTCGTCTCCGCTTGGCCGCAGGCGGCCGTCATCCCTCATGGGCACTTCTTGTCAAAACGAAATTGGATTGTCGAGCCGAGATACGACAGCCGATCCTCCAATTCCCCCAATGATCTTCATCCCCAAAGCAGGATTATATAACGTTTACGTTAACGTCAATTATCAAACGGTTGCAAGCCGGCCTGGCTCCCTTTCCTTTTCCGTCGCTTGCGCATACATCGCTCGTAGATATCGGAGCAAAGTCATGGATCTCGGCATCAACAGCAAACGCGCGCTCGTTCTCGCCTCCTCACGCGGTCTCGGCCTCGGCATTGCCACGGCCCTGGCGCGGGAAGGAGCGAACGTGCTGCTCTCAGGGCGCAGCGGCGAACAGCTGGAGGCCAATTGCAAGACGATCAATGCCGAAGGCAAGGGCAAGGCCGACTGGATCTGGGCCGATCTCGGTGATGAAGGCTTCGTGCAGACGGCAACGACGGCGGTGAAGGAGAAGTTCGGCGGGCTCGATATTCTCGTCAACAATACCGGCGGCCCGGCACCCGGCACGACCGAGGACATGACGGCCGAAAAGCTCGAAACCTATTTCCTCTCGATGGTCGCCCGCGTGATCACGCTCACCAATGCGCTGCTGCCCGGCATGAAGGCGCAGGGCTGGGGCCGCATCCTGACGGTCGCCTCCTCAGGCGTGATCGAACCGATCCCCAATCTGGCGCTGTCCAATACGCTGCGCCCGGCGCTCGCCGGCTGGAGCAAGACGCTTGCCTCCGAAGTGGCAGGTTTCGGCATCACCACCAACCTGCTGCTGCCGGGCAGCATCCTGACGAGGCGGCTCGACGATCTCGACGGCGCCGCCGCCAAGCGGACGGGCAAGAGCCTGGAGGAAATCCGCACCGACAAGGAGGCGCGCATCCCGGTCGGCCGCTACGGCAAGGTCGAGGAATTTGCCGCCACGGCCGCCTTCCTGTGCAGCCAGCCGGCAAGTTACATCACCGGCTCGCTCATCCGCTGCGATGGCGGCGCGGCGCGATCCGTCTGAAGGCGCTTTCAGCCGAGGCGGGAGGCGGCGGCCCATGCCGCCACGCTCCGGGTCATCTGTTCGACATTCAGAGGATCGTCTGCCAGTTCCGCGAGTTCGGAAAGCCGATGGAAGCCTGTGAGGATCGCGATGCGCCGCCGGTCGAGTTTGCGTCCGGTCAGCCCCTCATAGGCCGAGACGATGCGCGAGGTCAGATCGGGCGAGATGAAATTCGAATAGATGAACTCCTGGTGCAGCGGGCCGAAACCGGAATCGGCGAAATCGTAGATCCCATTGAGCCTGCCCTGCGCATAGTCGAAGGCCATGTTCCAGCCGTGACCGTCGAAGAAGCCGTAGACATTGCCGTAAGGATCCGGCGGCAAGGCTTCGAAGTCCGCAACAACGGCCTGCGCGAAGTTCTGGATGTCAGGCGCAAGCAGCGGCAGGGCCTTGGTTCGCACCGCCTCCGGCGATTTCCATGGCTGTATCGCACCGGCGCCAGCCGATCGCAGCCGATCGGCATCGAGCTCGTGCAGCTCGGCATAAAAACGCGCGAGGTCATCCGCGAGATGCTGACGATTGCCTTCGCCGAGCGCATCATAATCCTCGGCGATGAGATGTTCGCCCTCGAGCTTCGCATGGCTGGAGAAGATCGGCGGCCCGTCATGAATGCGCATATCGGGAACTGCCATCGATAGCGACGGCCTGATGATGTCGAGTACGGCAGCTTCCTTCACCAGCGCTCTTTCAGCGCCGAGATGGCGGGGAAACTTGAAGATCAGTGTGTCGTCCACATCGACCGCCATCGAATCCCAGCTCTTTGCCGTCAGCCGGAAGACCGCGCCGGTGAGATGAGGAAACACGCTTGTTATGAGAGAGCGAAATTCGCTGGCGTCCAACTCAGCCATGACGACCCTACCTTCTCTTTTACCGCCTCTTGCCAAGCAATCGACGGGCTGTGGATCGACGCCGTCTTTCTTGCGAAATCACCCGTCGAACCGCACGCGGTTACACTGCTCCTATATTAGTATAGTTTGAATATTACGGAATATTCATTACAAAAATTTAAGCCCTTATAACCACTTAGTGATCGCGACCGGGCAATTATGTCTTTTTTGCGCCGCAATATAAGCGGCTCAATCAGGGCATAAATTTTCGCAACCTTGCCCAAGACCGGTCTCGCCCATGAAGAAATTTTGGATCACCGTCAGCGTTGTCGCTGTTGCCACCGTCGGCCTCTGGCAATTCGGCAATTTTATTCCCTATGCCGCCCAGGTGCCATACCTCTCGAAGCTGATCAAACAGCCGGCGGGCAGTACCGGCGGAGAGCAGGCACAGGCCGATCAGGGAGTGGACGGCGGGCAACATCAGGGCGGCGGCCGCCGGCGCGGTGGCGGCGGCCCGACGGTCGTCAAAACGGTCGCAGCGGTGAAAACGGCGCTGCCGACCGATGTGACGGCGTCCGGATGGGCCGATGCCGACGACAACACGACCATCGCGGCGCAGGAGCAGGGCCTGATCGTCAGCATCAACGGCCAGGATGGGGCGACCGTCAAAGCCGGCGACCTGATCGCCAAGCTGGACGACCGGACGGCCAAGGCCGCCGTCGACAAGGACAATGCGATGATCGTGCGCGACACCGCGACCCTTTCCGAGTCCGAAACGGCGCTGGTGCGGGCGCAGGACCTATTCGACCAGAAGGCCGGCACCCAGCAGAGCCTCGATCAGGCGAGAGCCGCCCGCGACACCGCCGCGGCCACGGTCGATGCGGACAAGGCGACGCTTGCCTCGGATCAGATCATTCTCGAAAATACCGACATTCGCGCGCCCTTCGACGGCCGGCTCGGCGACATCGCCATCAGCAAGGGGGCTTTCGTCAATGCCGGCTCGGCAATCGTCACCATCGCGAAATACGATCCGATCTACGTGAAATTCCACCTGCAGGAACGCTATCTGCGCGAGCTGAAGAACGCGCTCGCAGCCGGCCCGGTCGAGGTCAGCACGGTTCCCTCCTCCAGCAAGGGGCAGGTCCGCAAGGGCGAGATCAGCTTCTACGACAACACGGTCGACACCGCCTCCGGCACGATCCTCGCCAAGGCGAAATTCGAGAATGCCTCCGGCGCGCTCTGGCCCGGCCAGTCGGTCAACATCGTCGTGCATTTCGACAATGCCGAACAGCAGGTGGTCGTGCCGACGGTTGCCGTCAGCCCCGGCCCGGACGGTTTCTTCGCCTTCGTCGCCAAGGACGGCAAATCGCATCTGACCCCCGTCACCATCGCCCGGGCCAATGGCGGCTTTACCGCGATAGAATCGGGCCTTTCGGAAGGCGACCATGTGGTCGTCGAGGGTCAGGGCCAGCTCAGCGACCAGCAGGCGATCAAGGAGCAGTTCGACGACAAGACGCTCGATGTCGCTTCCGCCGATGAGCCCCGGCAGCAACCGTCCCAGACGATCGTGGTGGGAGGTCAGCCATGATCCCCAATTTCTGCATTCAGCGCCCCGTCGCGACGACGCTGCTTGCCATCGGCGTCATTCTGGCCGGCCTTGCCGGTTATCAGCTCGTGCCGGTCGCAGCCTTGCCGCAGGTCGATTTTCCCACCATCAACGTTTCGGCGCAGCTGAGCGGCGCTTCGCCTCAGACCATGGCGACCTCGGTCGCCACGCCGCTGATCAAGCAGTTCGAGACTATCCCCGGGATCAGCGAAATCAGCGCGTCTAGCTCGCTCGGCAGCACCAGCATCGTGCTGCAGTTCGACCTCAACCGCGATATCGACGCGGCGGCGGCCGACGTGCAGGCCGCGATCTCGCATGCGACCCGGCAGCTGCCCGACAACCTGACGACGCCGCCGAGCTACCGCAAGACCAACCCGGCCGATGCGCCGGTCATGCTGCTCTCCGTGCAGAGCAACACCATGCCGCGCAGCAAGCTCGACGAAATCGCCGAAGACATCATCTCGCCGTCGCTTTCCACGCTTCCCGGCGTCGCTCAGGTCAGCGTCTACGGCGCGCAGACCTATGCCGTGCGCGTCGAGGTCGATCCGAACAAGCTTTTGACCCGCGGCATCGGCATAGACACCGTCAACAAGGCGCTGGCTGCGGCCAACAGCCAGCAGCCTGTGGGAACGCTGCAGAACAATTCGCAGAGCATGACCATCACCGCGAACACCCAGCGCACCAATGCCGACCAGTTCCGCTCGCTTGTTATCGCCAATCCGAACGGCGCGCCGATCCATCTCGGCGATGTCGCCGATGTGCAGGACAGCGTCGAGAACCAATATACCGGCAGCTGGTATGACGGCCAGCGCGGCATTATCCTCGCCATCCAGCGCCAGCCGGACGCCAACACGGTCGATGTCGTCGATGCGATCAACGCCAAGCTGCCGCAGCTTCATGCCGAAATCCCGTCATCGGTCACAACTGTCGTCATGAACGATGCCGCAAAGCCGATCCGCGCGGCTATCGCAGACGTGAAGTTCACGCTGCTGCTGACGATCGGCCTCGTCGTCCTCGTCATCTACCTCTTCACCGGCCATGCGACCGCAACGATCATTCCGGGCCTTGCCGTTCCGCTGTCGCTGATCGCGACCTTCGGCATGATGTATGTGCTCGGCTACAGTATCGACAACATCTCCCTGCTCGGGCTGACGCTCGCGGTGGGTCTAGTGGTCGACGACGCGATCGTCATGCTGGAAAACATCCTGCGCCATGTCGAGGAAGGCATGCCGGTGCGGGAGGCGGCGATCAAGGGGGCCGGCGAAGTCAGCTACACCATCATTTCCATGTCGGTTTCGCTGATCGCAGTCTTCATCCCGATCCTTCTGATGGGCGGCGTCGTCGGCCGCGTCTTCAACGAGTTCGGCATGGTAGTCGCCATCGCCATCATCTCCTCGGCGATCGTTTCGCTGACCGTGACGCCGATGCTCGGCTCGCGCCTCTCCAACAATCACAGCCGCCCGCCGCTTCTCATCCGTCTCTTCGACGCCGGCTTCGAGCGGACGCTCAACGGCTATGACAGGGCGGTCGGCTGGTGCCTTCGCCATCGCGGCACGATCCTCGGCGTGTTCATCGGCTCGGTGGCGCTGACGATCTATTTCTTCATGACGCTGCCGACGAGCTTCTTCCCGCAGGAGGATATCGGCCGCCTGACGATCAGCACTCAGGCCCGGCAGGATATTTCCTATTCCGCCATGGAGGCGCTGCAGAAACAGGCGGCGGCAGCCGTGAAGGCGAACCCGGCCGTCAACCACGTGATGTCGACGATCGGTGGCAACCCGAACAAGCCGCAGAACAACGGCTCGATGTTCGTCGAGCTCAAGGACAAGAAGGAGCGCCCGCCGCTCGATCAGACGTTGCGCGAACTGCGCACGGCAATCAACAAGATCCCGGGCATACAGGCCTTCGTGACACCGAACCAGAGCCTGCGCTTCGGCGGCCGCCAGACTGCCAGCCAGTATCAGCTGGTCATCCAGGCGCTGAGCGCCGACCAGACCAACCTCTGGGCCGGCAAGGTCCAGGCGGCGATGCGCAAGGAGCGGCTGTTCACCGACGTCACCTCGGATGCCCAGAACAACGCCTTGCAGGCCAATATTGTCATCGATACCGAGCGGGCGGCCGCCTACGGGATCGACAACGACACGCTGCGCACGACGCTGCAGGAATCCTTCAGCGGATATGCGGCTGCGGAAATCCAGTCGACCGGCGACAGCTACGATGTCATCGTCGAATACGACACGAGCACGCCCTGGGACGACCAGAAGCTGTCGGAGATCCGCGTTGCCTCGTCCAACGGCAGCCTAGTGCCGCTTTCGAACTTCGCGCATGTCCAGCGCACCACCGGCCCGGTCACCATCAACCAGACCGGCCAGCTCGTCTCGACCACCGTTTCCTTCAACCTGCCGGAGGGCGTCTCGCTCAGCGACGCGACGGCGGCGATCGACCAGATCAAGAAAGACATCGGCATGCCGACCGACGTCTTCACCTCCTATGGCGGCACGGCGGAGATCTTCCAGCAGTCGCAGGGCAATACACCCTATCTGATCCTGGCGGCGGTGCTGACCATCTATGTCGTGCTCGGCGTGCTCTATGAAAGCTTCATCCACCCGTTGACCATTCTTTCCGGCCTGCCGGCGGCGGCCTTCGGTGCGCTGCTGGCCTTGAAGATCATGGGCTTCGACCTGTCGATCATCGCCCTGATCGGGCTGCTGATGCTGATCGGCATCGTCAAGAAGAACGCGATCATGATGATCGACGTGGCGGTGGAGACCATGCGCACCACGGGAGAGAAGGCGACGGCGGCAATCCACGAGGCCTGCGTGCGGCGCTTCCGGCCGATCATGATGACGACCTTCTGCGCCCTGCTCGGCGCCCTGCCGATCGCACTCGGCACCGGCGCAAGCTCGGAGCTGCGGCAGCCGCTCGGCATCGCCGTCGTCGGCGGCCTGATCGTCTCGCAGATGCTGACGCTGTTCATCACCCCAGTCATCTTCGTCGAGATGGACCGCTTCGGAAACCTCCTCGGCCGCCTGATGGGCGGAAAAAAGGTGGAGGAACCGGTGGTACGGGAGGCAAGGGCAATGGCTGCCGAATGATGACGGCCCTCTGAGTTCGGCATCAGCCATCAGCCCTTGCGGCGCACTTCTTTTCCCTGCCCGGGAGAAGAAGTGCGCCAGCGACCACCTCCGCTTTCGATCCTCTTGAATATGTCACGCCTCTGTGGCATCACCCGCCCTCCTTGATCCGGGCGCTGACACGCCCTTTCGCGGAGCAACGCTCCGTCTCCAATAACAATCGGCATGAAAGAGGTGCGGGCATGGCTCAGGCGCTGGGTTTGGACTTCGGCACGACCAATACGGTTCTCGCCATGGCGGATGGCGGAGCAACGCGCTCGATGGCGTTCACCAGCACGGCGGGAACGGCCGACAGCATGCGCACGGCGCTTTCCTTCATGAAGGATGCCCAGCTCGGCGCGTCGGCGCTGAAGGTGGAGGCAGGCCATGCGGCGATCCGCCAGTTCATCGACAATCCCGGCGAATGCCGGTTTTTGCAGTCGATCAAGACCTTTGCGGCGAGCGCGCTGTTCCAGGGAACGCTGATCTTCGCCAAACGGCATAACTTCGAGGACCTGATGGAGGTCTTCGTGCGGCGCCTGCGCAACTATGCCGGCGACAGCTGGCCCTCCGACGTCAGCCGCATCGTCACCGGCCGGCCGGTGCATTTCGCCGGCGCCAATCCCGATCCCGTGCTTGCGACCGAACGCTACAACGAGGCGCTGGCGCGTTTCGGCTTTCCCGAAATCCACTATGTCTACGAGCCGGTCGCCGCCGCCTTCTACTTCGCGCAGAACCTGAAGCAGGATGCGACCGTGCTGGTCGCCGATTTCGGCGGCGGCACGACCGACTATTCGCTGATCCGCTTCGAGACCATCGCCGGCAGGCTGACGGCAACACCGATCGGCCATTCCGGCGTCGGCGTCGCCGGCGATCATTTCGACTACAGGATGATCGACAACATCGTCGCGCCGCAGATCGGCAAGGGCAGCCATTTCAAAAGCTTCGACAAGATCCTTGAAGTCCCGTCCAACTATTATTCCAGCTTCGGCCGCTGGAACCAGCTGTCGATCTTCAAGACCACACGCGAATTCGAGGATCTGAAGAAGCTGGTGCGCACCAGCCTGGAGCCGGAAAAGCTCGAAATCTTCATCGACCTGATCGACCACGACGAGGGCTATCCGCTCTATCAGGCGGTCTCGGCGACGAAGATGGCGCTCTCGGCCTATGAAGAAGCGCCTTTCGATTTCGCGCCGCTCGGGCGTGGCGGACATCGCAGCATCCGGCGCAGCGACTTCGAGGGCTGGATCGCCGAGGATCTTGCCCGTATCGAAGGCGCGCTCGACGAGGTGCTCGACAAGACCGAGACGAAGGCGTCGGAGATCGACAAGGTGTTCCTGACCGGCGGCACGTCCTTCGTGCCGGCCGTGCGCCGCATCTTCACCGAGCGCTTCGAACGCGACCGGATCGAAAGCGGCGGCGAGCTGCTGTCGATCGCCCATGGCCTGGCGCTGATCGGCGAACGCGACGACATCGCGCAATGGACTGTGCAATAGAACAGGCAGGAGCGGGCAATCTGTCGCCCGCCCTTTCAATGCCGATTTCTCTCCGCTAGACTTGCCGCATGATCTCCGCCAACGACCTTTCCCCCGCCGAGCTTGCAGCGCTTCTGCATTTCCATGCGGATGCAGGCGTGGAGTGGCTGCTGGAGGAAGAGGCGATCGACCGCTTCGCCGAATTCGAGGCGATGAAGGCCGCCCGCCGCCCGGCGGCGCAGGCGCAGCAACAGCACCCGGTCGCTGGAGAACGCCCCTCTCCCCGGGAGCGCCAGGCAACGCCGCGTCCGAGCGCAGCGGCACGTCCGGCACCGGCCTCCGGCCCGCAACCTGCAATACCGGATGGCGAGGCGGTGCAGCAGGCGCGCTTCGTGGCCGAAAGCGCGCGCTCGCTCAGCGAACTCAAGACCGCACTCGAAGGCTTCAACGGCTGCAATCTCAAACATAGCGCCCGCTCGACCATCTTTGCCGACGGCGACGCCGAAAGCGGCATCATGGTTATCGGCTCGGCACCGAGCGCCGAAGACGATCGCGAAGGCGCGCCCTTCTCCGGAAAATCCGGCCAGCTGTTCGACAAGATGCTGGCGGCGATCGGGCTGAACCGCTCGAGCGTTCTCCTGACGCAGGTTATCCCCTGGCGTCCGCCGGGCAACCGCGCAGCCTCGGCTGCCGAAATGGACATTTGCCGCCCCTTCATCGAACGGCAGATCGCGCTCGCCGAACCCCAGGTCATCCTGCTGCTCGGCAATTTTTCGGCGCGCTTCTTCTTCGGCGAAAACGATACTATTCACGGGCTCCGCGGCCGCTGGAAGGAAATCGCGGTCGCCGACCGCGTCACTCCCGCGATCGCCAGCCTGCATCCTCAGGATCTGTTAACCGCACCCGTCAACAAGCGGCTCGCTTGGAACGACCTGCTGGCTTTTCAGGCAAAGCTTAAGTCCCTCTCTCTGCTTAGAAATTAGCCTAAATTGAACAATTTGTGAATCTATCCATGCGTTTTTCGCATGGCTGCATCGCGCCATGATGCATTGCGGAATCTATGTTGCGTTGCAATATAGGCCTGTGTCTTGGGAGGAATCACAGGAACCAAGGCCATGAACAAGAGATTTCGTCCTATCCATTGCGGGTTTGAAACCCTTCGCCTAGCCAGCGATCCAGTTCGCTCCACTCAGGGCTACAGCCGTCTCGGCTTTGCCACGAACGAACAGATGATTGCCCGCGGCACCGGCATCAACAGCCGCACGGCGCGCCCGACCGCCATTTTCTCCGACTTCCAGCAATATTGAGCGGCAGGCGCTTCTGCCTGCCTTTTACCTGTAAGAGTAACAAGATGACGATTCTGATATCGCTCCTGCGCAACATCGAGACCTTCGAACATATTCGCGTCGCGGTCTGTGCGGCGCGGGAATACGAGCGCGAGCTTTCGGTCGAGCCGGCCGATGCCGGCAGCGTCGCGGCCATCGTTCTCTGATCAGAAGCCATCCCATCGATCCGGGCTTCCTCTAAGTCCTCGCATCGTGCTTTCCTGATATCGATTCCGGTTTTCCGATCGATGCGGTAGCCCACTCGAAAGCTTCGTCGACATAGGCGAATTTGACCGCCTGCCAGCTGCGATATTGCTCGACGAAATCCCGCGATACCCAAAGATGCGTCTTGCGTGTTTCGTCTTGCCAGCCGAGGCAGCCGCGCTGCGCGGCCTTTGCCAACAAGCGCTGCAGATGGGTGCGCGACATCATGAAATCGGCGGCGAGCGCGCGGGTTTCGACGCGGCCGACCGGGAACCTGTCGGGCTCGGCGTTTTCGATATCCATCCGGGCCATGAGGTGGTCGACGACGAGGCCGCCGGCCTCCGTCCAGAGGAACAGCGCCACCTGCTCCGGCGGTTCGCGCCAGGCGGCATCTTCCAGGCAATGGCGGGCGATACGCGGCTGGATGAGCTTCATCAGGGATGGATTTGCCTGGAAAACGGCGGCCCTTTCACCGCCATCGAGCAGGTCGAGCGCAGCGAGATTGGAGTGGATCCAGGCAAACATCGCCTGGCAACTGACTTCGGCCGGTTCGAAATGACGCGGCCGCCGCCGCTCGTCGCCAGGCGTGTGGGTGATGAAGCGGTAGGTATGGAGCTCTTCGATGAAGGCAAGCACCGTGTTGCGGCTTGCCACCTTGTGTGTGGTGATGCGCCCGGTCAGGCGCACGGCGGTCAAGCCCGACGTCGGATCGCTCGGATCATATTCCAGATTGAGGGCAAAGGCGGTCTGGGTCAGAAGCCAGCGCTGCTGGGAAGCGAGCAACCGCGCCAGCCGCGGACCGGCATCGAACATGCCGCGCAACTGCCCAGCCAAAAAGCGGATGCTCATCAGAAAGGAAGGATTCCTTACCAATTGCTCCGCCGTGAACGCCATTATGCTTCTCTCCACCGCCGCTCGCAGGCCAGCGTTCGGAGCAATGAAACCGAAAGCTTCTCCGGCATCAGCGGCCATTCAGACATGCGCAGCTTCGAATAAATGATATTCGCTCATCTTCAACAATCATATTCTGCGCCGAGCGATATCACAAGAATTCGCCACCGTTTTCGCTCTGTACGCGCAAATTTCAAACAACCACAATCTCTACGTTAAATACCTTCGATATCATAAGCTTACACACCGATCAGGCCTGCGGCGTCGAGGCCTTGCGGGCCTCTCGCTGCTCGATGCCCAGCTGGTGCTCGCGGTAGATGATGAAGATGCCGGCGGCGACGATGATGGCTGTTCCGATCAGCATGGTGACGCTCGGGACGTCGCCGAAGACGAAATAGGCGACGATACTGCCGAGCAGGATCGAGGTGTATTCGAACGGCGCAACCGTGGAGACATCGGCATGGCGATAGCTTTCCGTCAGCAGGATCTGCGCGACGCCGCCGCAAAAGCCGGCGGCGATCAGATAGAGCGCCGACGGCCATGGCAGGACGAGCCAGCCGAAAGGCAGGGAGGCCAGCGAAAAAACCGATGCGGTGAGCGAGAAATAAAGCACGATCGTCGCCGTCTTTTCCTCTTCGACGAGGCGGCGCACCTGGATCATCGCCATGCCGCCGAGAACGGCCGAAAGCAGTACCGCGAGCGCGCCGATGGCCTGTTCGGCCTCCATGCCGCCATCACGAAACAGCGTGAGTTTCGGCCAGGAGACGATGGCGACGCCGACGATGCCGATCAGAACGGCGCTCCAGCGATAGACGCGCACGGTCTCGCCGAGGAAAACCGCAGCGAAGATGACGGCGACGAGCGGCAAGGCGTAACCGAGCGCGATCGCTTCCGGCAGCGGCAGATGCAGGAGACCGTAAAAGCCGAAAGCCATCGACAGGATGCCGATCGTGCCCCGCTTCAGATGGCCGATGGGATTGGCGGTATAAAAGGCGGCGCGCAGCTGCCCGATATAGGCAAGATAGGCCATGATGGGAAAAAGCGCGAAAAAGGACCTGCAGAAGGTGACCTGCCCCGGCGGGATGTCCGAGCCGGCCAGCTTGATGAAGGTCTGCATGGCCAGGAAGACCACGACCGACGAGACTTTCAGCGCAATGCCTCTCATCGGGTTTTTGAGAACCGAGTGCATGATCCTGGCTCTTGATGCTGACTTGAACAGAATGGGGAGACGCGTTCGACTCGGGAACGCTGCGGAACGCCTTCCATCGTAACGAAAGAAAATCCTAATGGGCGAAAAAACCGCAGGCAGTGAGGGAGAATCGTAAAATCGCCTCCCGCCGCAAGCCCGGCCGCGCCTATGGCGCTGAAATTCTCTCCCTTGGGCTATTTCCCCCTAAAATGTTCAGCACTCGGCGCGCCTCGTTAACCAATTGAAAACCATAGCCAAGCATCGTTTTCCCACGCTTATCTAGAAATTTTCTTCACCGCCAAACGATTGCCCGACCGTCCAGGATCATCTGATGAAGCCGCTCAGCGCAGAAACCATTGCCCAGTCGCAGAACGCGACGCCGCGCTCCATGCGCATCGTCACCGACGGCATCAGCATCGATCTCGAGCGGTTCAGCGCCGACAACACCCATATCGTCAAGCAGATCAAACTGCTGGCGATCAACGCGCTGATCGAAGCGGCAAGAGCCGGCGAGACCGGAAAGGGATTCGCGGTCGTTGCCAATGAGGTGCAGCGGCTGGCGCAGATCGCCACCGACATCACCGGCAGGTTCGAGAGCAACGTGCTCGGCCGCATCGGCCTCAGTCGCGCCATGGCCGATTCGCTGGTCGAGGAGATGGAGGGCGTTCGCCTCACCGATCTTGCTCAGACGCTGGTGCAGCTCATCGTCCGCAATCTCTTCGAGCGCACCGCCGACGTACGCTGGTGGGCGACGGATCCGGCGCTCTGGCATGCGCTGCAGGAGCCCGGCCGAGACACAGTCGCGTTTGCGGCGGAGCGGCTCGGCGCCATCAACCGCTTCTATACCGTCTATCTCGATCTCGTGATGACCGACCTCTCGGGCAAGGTCATCGCATCCGCAAATCCCGATTTCCAGCGCAAGATCGCCGGCACGAGCCTTGCCGGCGATCCGTGGTTCCGCGCCGCTTCGGCCTGCGCCTCCGGCGACGCCTATATCGTCGACGAGGTCAAGGCGAGCCCGCTGCATAACAACAGGCATGCGCTCGTCTATGCCACAGGCATCCGCGAAGGCGGCAAACTGAACGGAAAGCTGATCGGCACGCTTGGCGTCTATTTCGACTGGCAGAACCAGGGCCAGGCGATCGTCGAGAAGGAGGCGAACCTGCCGCCGCAGCTGGCGGAAAAGACGACGGTCATGCTGCTCGACGGCAAGAGCAGGGTCATCGCCACCACCAATCCCGCCCTGCTCTTTTCCCATTTTGCGCTCGCCAATCCCTCCGGCCAGGCAAAAGGCAGCTACTATGACAATAACGGCTCCATCGTCGCCTTCGCGCGCACCCTCGGCTACGAGGATTATGACGGGCTCGGCTGGTACGGCGTGGTCGTGCAACGGACGGACAGCGACACGGAGATCAAGGCGGCCCTCAATCTGAAATAGCGGCCCTTTTTCGGGCCGTTGCCTTCATCAGTTCGAAATAAGATATTTTGCCCGCGAACTTCGTGTTCGCGGGCAATTTGCTTTAACTTTAGTTCAGACTTTAATGTAATCATGCCCGGCAATTTATGGCAGAGTGCGCCCGCCTCTGTATTCCGCAGTGTCCAATAACGGTCTTCAGGAAACACCATGCGAACAGATACCGGCCAGGTCATTCATCTGGCAGATTACCGTCCCACCGACTTCGTGCTGGAACGCGTGGACCTGACTTTCGAACTCGACCCGACGGAGACGAAGGTCGAGGCACGTCTCATCTTTCACCGCCGCCCCGGCGCCGACCCCTTGGCGCCGATCGTTCTCGACGGCGATGAACTGACGCTGTCGGGGCTGCTGTTCGACCAGGTGGAACTGGATCCTTCACGCTACGACGCGACACCGGAAAGCCTGACCGTGCGCGATCTGCCGGAGAGCGCCCCCTTCGAGCTGACGATCACCACGATCATCAACCCCGAGGCCAATACGCAGCTGATGGGCCTCTACCGCACCGGCGGCATCTACTGCACCCAGTGCGAGGCGGAAGGCTTCCGCCGTATCACCTATTTCCCTGATCGCCCCGATGTGCTTGCGCCGTTCACCGTCAACATCATCGCCGACAAGGACGCCAACCCACTGCTCCTGTCGAACGGCAACTTCCTCGGCGGCGCCGGCTACGGCCCCGGCAAACATTTCGCCGCCTGGTTCGATCCGCATCCGAAGCCAAGCTATCTTTTCGCCCTCGTCGCCGGCGATCTCGGCGTCGTCGAAGACACGTTCACGACCATGTCCGGCCGCGAGGTGGTGCTGAAGATCTATGTCGAGCACGGCAAGGAGCCGCGCGCGGCCTATGCCATGGACGCGCTGAAACGCTCGATGAAGTGGGACGAAGAGCGGTTCGGGCGCGAATACGATCTCGACATCTTCATGATCGTCGCCGTCTCCGACTTCAACATGGGCGCGATGGAGAACAAGGGCCTCAATATCTTCAACGATAAATACGTCCTTGCCGATCCCGAGACCGCAACCGACGCCGACTATGCCAATATCGAGGCGATCATCGCGCATGAATATTTCCACAACTGGACCGGCAACCGCATCACTTGCCGCGACTGGTTCCAGCTGTGCCTCAAGGAAGGTCTCACAGTTTACCGCGACCACGAGTTCTCGTCCGACCAGCGCTCGCGTCCGGTCAAGCGCATCGCCGAGGTGCGCCATCTGAAATCGGAGCAGTTTCCCGAGGACAGCGGTCCCCTCGCCCACCCGGTTCGGCCGACGAAGTATCGCGAAATCAACAATTTCTACACGACGACCGTCTACGAGAAGGGCAGCGAAGTCACGCGCATGATCGCGACGCTGCTCGGCAAGGATGGCTTCAAGAAGGGCATGGACCTCTATTTCGACCGTCACGACGGCCAGGCCGTGACGATCGAGGATTTCGTGAAATGCTTCGAGGATTCAAGCGGTCGCGACCTGAAACAATTCTCGCTCTGGTATCACCAGGCCGGCACCCCGCTCGTCACCGCATCGGGCAGCTATGATGCGACAGCCGGCAGCTTCACCCTGTCGCTCGAGCAGATGACGCCCGCCACTCCCGGCCAGGCGAACAAGGAGCCGATGCATATTCCGCTGAGCCTCGCGTTCTTCGGCGAAAACGGCGGCAAGATCGAGCCGACCTCGGTCGAGGGCGCCGAATATGCCGACGACGTGCTGCATCTGACCGGCCGCAAGCAGGCGGTGGTGTTCCACGGCATCGGCTCACGGCCGGTCGTTTCGATCAACCGCAGCTTTTCGGCGCCGATCAACCTCCACTTCGACCAGAGCCCGGCCGATCTCGCTCATCTCGCCCGCCATGAGACGGATCATTTTGCCCGCTGGCAGGCGCTGACCGATCTGGCGCTGCCGAACCTGCTGAAAGCGGCCCGCGACGCTCGCGAGGGCAAGCCTGTCGTCTGCGAGGCGACCTTCATCGAAACATTGATCGCGGCCGCCGCCGACGAGAGCCTCGAGCCTGCCTTCCGGGCTCAGGCACTGGCGCTGCCGAGCGAATCCGACATCGCCCGCGAACTCGGCGGCAACAACGATCCCGACGCCATCCATGCCGGCCGTCAGGCGATCCTGAAGCAGATCGCCGATGCCGGAAAGGACGTTTTTGCCGCGCTCCATACAGAGACGACGGCATCCGGCGGTTTCAGCCCGGACGCCAAGAGCGCCGGCCTGCGCGCGCTTCGCAACAGCGCGCTGACCTATCTTTCGTATGCCGAACAGACGCCGGCCCGCGCCAAGGCCGCTTTCGACGCGGCCGACAACATGACTGATCTCAGCCATGCGCTGACGATCCTCGCCCATCGTTTCCCCGACAGCGCGGAGACGAACGAAGCGCTGGCCGCCTTCCGTCAGCGTTTTGCGGAGAATGCGCTCGTCATCGACAAGTGGTTTGCGATCCAGGCCGGGATTCCGGGTGCGAAAACCCTGGAGCGGGTCCGCGCCCTCATGGACAATCCGCTCTTCAAGCGGACCAATCCCAACCGCATGCGTTCGCTAGTCGGCACCTTCGCCTTTGCCAATCCGACCGGTTTCGGCCGCGCCGACGGCGAAGGTTACCGTTTCCTCGCCGGCCAGATTCTCGATATCGACGGGCGCAACCCGCAGCTTGCCGCACGCATTCTCACCTCCATGCGTTCCTGGCGCGCGCTGGAACCGGTGCGCGCCGATCATGCGCGCGCCGCACTCACCGAGATCGAGCGATCTACTGCTCTTTCAACCGACGTGCGCGATATCGTCGAACGCACGCTTAAAGGGTAGTTTCATTCGACCAGCCGCGACGCTGAAGTGCGGCGGCTGGTCGGCCAGTGATTCGAATCACCCGAAAAACACGAGAATATAAATAGTTAACGGATTTTTACCTTTGCCTCTGGACAAGGCGAATCACCCATGATTCTCTAGGTCAGGTTCGAGCGAGCGGCGCGCGAATCACACGAGGGACAAGGCGAAGAGATGATGGACGTGCGGCGGGCAACCGTGGCCGGAGGACGGCTGCGTGTCGATTTTGGCGGGCTGAAAGCCTGGCGCGACAGCCTTTCCGGTCAGGCAAAATCGGAGCCGCTTCTTCGTCACCTGCCGAAGGCCGAGCTTGCCTTGAAGCGCGCCATTCCGGCTCTGATCGTCGCCTTCCTCTCCGTCGTCGCCGCTTCGCATTTCTTCGGCATGATGAGCGAATACACGCGTCTGGAATCCTCGGCTCGCCATGCCACGGCACTTTCGGCAGCGACCGCCGCCGCCGTGTTTGACGATGCGGCAGAGATATTCGACAGCGGCGATATCGGCAAGGCGCAGGCCCGCCTCGCCAAGTACCTGCCTCAGGACCGGCTGGACAACGGCGCTTTCGTGCTGCTCGTGCAGGCAAGCGGCAAGGTTTTTGCGGCGACGACCGCCGGGCTCCCGCATGTCGGCAACAACGTCGGCGATTTCTTTCCTGAGGTTTCGGCGATCCGCCGTTTCGGCGATCGGGCCGGCGTCATCGAAACGACGATCGGCGGCGTGCCGCACTATGCCGAGATCACGCTGGTGGGCAATGCCGGCGGCTATATCGTCGCCGCCACCTCGCTCGAGGAGGTCGGCCGGCTCTGGCGCGAGGAGCTGGCGCTCAATGTGACGCTGTTTGCCGGCATTTCCTCGATCCTGCTCGTCATCCTCTATGCCTATTACACGCAGGTGAAGCGCGCACGCGACGCCGACGACATCTTCCTGGAATCGAACCTGCGCGTCGAGACGGCGTTGTCGCGCGGCCGCTGCGGCCTTTGGGATTTCGATTTTGAGAACCGCGAATTCTTCTGGTCTCGCTCGATGTACGACATGCTCGGCCTGCCGGGCTCCGACAAGACGATGGGCTTCGGCGAGGCCGCGCGGCTGATGCACCCCGATGATGGCGGGCTCTACGAGATCGCGCGTGCCATCGCCAATGGCCACTCCGGCCAGGTCGATCAGATCTTCCGCATGCGCCATGCCGGCGGCCACTATGTGTGGATGCGCGCCCGCGCCCAGGTGATCCGCAGCAATTCCGGCCGCATGCACCTGATCGGCATCGCCATGGACGTGACCGAGCAGCATCGGCTCGCCCAGCGTTATGCGGAAGCCGACCAGCGGCTCGCCGACGCCATCGAATGCACCTCCGAGGCCTTCGTGCTCTGGGACAAGAATGATCGGCTGGTCATGTGCAATACGCACTTCCAGCAAGCTTACGGCCTGCCGGACAGTGTGCTGGTGCCCGGCACCGAGCGCTCGATCGTCAATGCCGCCGCCGCCCGCCCTGTGATCGAGCGGCGGATCGCCGATGCCGATGGCTCCGGCTATTCGCGCACGACGGAAGTGCAGCTTGCCGACGAGCGCTGGCTGCAGATCAACGAACGACGCACCCGCGACGGCGGCAGGGTTTCGGTCGGCACCGACATCACGCTGATGAAACGCCATCAGGAGCGGCTGCGCGAATCCGAACGCCGGCTGATGGCGACGATCGGCGATCTTTCCGCCTCGCGCCAGACGCTGGAGATCCAGAAATCCGAGCTTTCGACGGCGAACGCCAATTACCAGGCGGAGAAGGACCGCGCCGAGGCGGCCAACAAGGCGAAATCGGAATTCCTCGCCAACATGTCGCACGAGCTGCGCACGCCGCTCAACGCCATCCTCGGCTTCTCCGAAATCCTGCAGAACCAGATGTTCGGGCCGCTCGGCTCGGCGAAATACGACGAATATGCCCGCGATATCCACGACAGCGGCAAACATCTGCTCAACGTCATCAACGACATTCTCGACATGTCGAAGATCGAAGCCGGTCACCTCAAGCTGCACCGCGAGCGGATCGATCTCGTGCCGCTGATCGAGGAAAGCCTGCGCTTCACCGCCATTCCGGCCGCCGAAAAGAACATCGTCATCGACCAGCGCATCTCCTCCGGCCTGACGCTGACGGCCGACCGCCGAGCGATGAAACAGGTGCTTCTCAACCTGCTTTCCAATGCGGTGAAGTTCACCGACAATGGCGGCCGCATCGCGGTGCGCACACGCCGCATTGACGGCGCCGTCCTCGTCACCATTGCCGACACCGGCATCGGCATCCCGCGCTCGGCGCTCTCCAAGATCGGCCAGCCCTTCGAGCAGGTACAGAGCCAGTATGCCAAGAGCAAGGGCGGCTCCGGCCTCGGGCTTGCCATCTCCCGCTCGCTGACCTCGCTGCATGGCGGACGCATGAAGATCCGCTCCCGCGAAGCGGTGGGCACGGTGATCTCGCTGCGTATTCCGGATGACGTCTAGGCTTTCACCGTCGTCAGGAATATCTTCCTGACCGCCTTCGAAAGCCGCTTCACCTCCCCTTCCAGCGTCCTGATGTCGGGGCAGTCACCGGCGCGGCAGACGAGCTCGATGAGGCCGGCCGGCGCGTCATTCGGGTCGAACAGGCCGTCGATGCAGAGGCGGATCAGTTGCGAAAGGCTGGTGTAGAGCGCGAAGGCCTCTAGGCAGATGTCGAGATCGGCCGCCGGCATCAGCCTGTCACCGAGCGCCTTCAGGGCCTCGCCGGTGCTCATTCCATTTACGGCGATTCCGACGCCCCTCGTCGGCGCAATCAGCGCCAGATATTGCGCGATGAATTCGAGATCGATGACGCCTCCGGGCATCAGCTTCAGGTCCCAGGGGCCGGAAGGCGGCTTTTCCTTTTCGATCAGATCGCGCATCTCGGCCACGTCACGCGCCACCTTGGCGATATCGCGATCTGAAGTCAGCACCTCCCGGACGATATGTTCCGCCTCGGCGATCAGGCTGCCGTCGCCTGAGATCAGCCGGGCGCGGCTGAGCGCCATATGCTCCCAGGTCCATGCCTCCTCGCGCTGATATTTGCCGAAAGCATTGATGCGGGTGGCGACCGGACCCTTGTTGCCAGAGGGGCGCAGCCGCATGTCGACTTCGTAGAGCACACCTTCGGCGGTCGGCGCCGACAGGGCGGCGATCAGCCTCTGGGTGATGCGGGTGAAGTAGCGCGTCGCATCGAGCGGCTTTACCCCATCGGATTCGGAGGCGGTGCCGTCATAATCATAGAGCAGGATCAGATCGATATCGGAACCCGCCGTCAGCTCGAAGCTGCCGAGCTTGCCCATGCCCGCAATGGCAATGCGCCCGCCGGGATAAGCGCCATGCGCGGTCCGCATTTCGCTGACCACGGCATCGAGCGCCGCCGCGATGATGAGGTCTGCCAGATGGGTGAAGGCGCGCGCGGCCATCGCGCCGTTGATCGCGCCGGTCAACAGGCGGATGCCGATCAGGAAGCGCTGTTCGGCGGCGAAGATGCGCAGCCGGTCGAGCACTTCCTCATAGTGGCGCGCCTGGACGAGCGAACCTTTCAGCCGCTCGCCGAGATAATCGCGTGTCGGCAGTTCGGCCATCAGACCAGGGTCAAGCATGCCATCGAAGACATGCGGCTTGGCGGCGATCACCTCGGCCAGCTTCGGCGCTGAGGACATGATGTTGACGATCAACGACAGGAGCGCCTGGTTGCTGCCGAGCAGCGAGAAGAGCTGGATGCCGGAGGGAAGGCCGGAGATGAAACTGTCGAAGCGCAGCAGCGCCTCGTCGGCGCGTTTGCTTTCACCGAAGACGCGCAGGAGCTCCGGAGCCAGCTCGGTCAGCCTCTCGCGCGCTTCCACCGATTGCGTCGCGCGGTAGCGGCCGTAGTGCCAGGTGCGGATGATGCGGGAAATGTCGGAGGGTCTGTCGAAGCCGAGCTTCTTCAGGGTCACCAGCGTATCCGGATCGTCGCCCTGGCCGGTGAAGACGAGATTTCCGGTTTCAGCGGAAAGCTTGCTCTCCTGTTCGAAGAGCTGGGCATAACGTCGCTCCACCGTCTTCAATACGCCGACCAGCCGCTCGGCGAAGCTCGGCGTATCGGTGAATCCCGCCATGAAGGCGATGCGCTTCAGATCGGCATCGGTTTCCGGCAGCAAGTGGGTCTGCTCGTCGCGGACCATCTGGATGCGGTGCTCGACATCGCGCAGGAACCAGTAGGCCTCCGTCAATTCGTCACGGGTTTCCGCGTCGATCCATTTCGCTTTGGTGAGTTCGCCAAGCGTTTCTTCCGTTCCCCTGCTGCGCAGCGCCGGCATACGGCCGCCGGCGATCAGCTGCTGGGTCTGGACGAAGAATTCAATCTCGCGGATACCGCCGCGGCCGAGCTTGACGTTATGGCCCTTCACCGCGATTGCGCCGTGACCCTTGTGCGCATGGATCTGCCGCTTGATCGAATGGATGTCGGCGATCGCCGCATAGTCGAGATATTTGCGGAAGACGAAGGGGGCGAGCCCGCGCAGGAAATCGCCGCCTGCCGTGAGATCGCCAGCCACGGCGCGCGCCTTGATGAAGGCTGCCCGCTCCCAATTCTGCCCCCTGCCCTCATAGTAGATCATCGCCGCGTCGACGGGAATCGCGAGCGGTGTCGAACCGGGATCGGGGCGTAGCCGGAGATCCGTGCGGAAGACGTAACCATCCGCCGTCCGCTCCTGCAGGATGCGCACCAGCCGCCGCATCATCCGGGGAAAGATCTCGATCGCATCATCCGGGTCGGGAACGATGCCGGCCTGTTCGTCGAAGAAGACGACGAGGTCGATATCGGAGGAATAGTTGAGTTCGGATGCGCCGAGTTTGCCCATGCCGAGCACGATCAGCCCCGAGCCCTCGCTCGGCTTCGCCGGATTCCGCAGCCTGAGCTTTCCGCCCTCATGCGCGGAGAGCAGCAGATGGTCGATGGCGGCAGCGACCGAAGCCTCGGCGAGCCTGCTCAGCCAGGCTGTCGTCACCCGCCCGTCGAAGATGCGCGAGAGATCGGCAAGCGCCACAAGGAAGGCCACCTTGCGCTTGATGATGCGCAACCTGCTCATCACCGCGGATTCGGTGGATGCAGTTCCCTCCCCGTCCGGCTGCCAGCAGCCGCGCGCCTCGGCCACCAATGCCTCGATCTGCGGCTCCAGCGGTTCGCTGACGGCGCCCGCCAGCACGGCAGGATCGAGATTGACGATTTCGCGCAGATAGGGCGACAGGGTCAGCACGGCCGCGATGAAATCACGCAGCGGCCCCTCCGTCTTCAGCATCGCGGCCACCGACGGCTCGCTTTTACCGGCCTCCTGGAGGTCGGCCAGCGCCAGCTTCAGCTCCGTCTGGCTCAGCGGACGCAGCAGCCCTTCGGCCACATCCTTCAGGTCATGCGTCGATTTCGTCAGCATGCGCTCTCCCTGTCTTACCGCTGAAGGACCCCGTCCACGCAGAATCGCGGGAGCACCTCCTTCGATCGCCAATAAACTAGAGCCCCGGCGGCAAACCGCCAATACGCGATTCAACCGATCGGATTTCGGCGGAAAAATCAGGCAGCCTTGGCGGGGAAGATCATGCTGACGGTCAGGCCGCGCTGTTCGGGCTTGCCGGGATCGGTATCGGAGAGTTCCAGCCGGCCATTGTGCAGCTCCATCACGGCTTCAACCAACGAAAGCCCAAGCCCGGTGCCGGGCTTGGTGCGGCTTTCGTCGAGGCGAACGAAGCGCTTCACCACGTCGTCGCGTCTGTTGGCCGGAACGCCCGGTCCGTGGTCGGCCACCGAAAGGCAGATACCGTCCGGGTGGCGGGCGAGTTTCAACGTCACCTCGCCTGCTCCTTCCGTGTCGGAGGAATATTTGATGGCATTGTCGAGCAGATTGAAGATCGCCTGACCGATCAGCTCGCGATTGCCCAGCACCTCGACATCCGGCTCGATGCTGGATCTCAAGCCAAGCCCGGCTTCCTCCGCCGCCGGCTCGTAAAGCTCGGCGCTGTCGGCGACGATGGCCGAGAGCTCCACCGGCGACATCTCCGCCGCGACCGATCCGGCCTCGACCCGGGAGATCATCAGCAGCGCGTTGAAAGTGCGGATCAGCTGGTCCGATTCGGAAATAATGCCTTCCAGCGCTGCGCGCCGGGTATCGCCGTCGCTCATGTCGAGCGCATCGGCCGCCTTGTTGCGCAGCCGCGTCAGCGGCGTCTTGAGATCATGCGCGATATTGTCGGAAACCTGCCGCAGGCCCTCGTTCAGCTTCTCGATGCGTTCGAGCATGGTGTTCAGCGACATCGACAGCCGGTCGAATTCGTCGCCGGATCCGCCGACCGGCAGGCGCTGCGAGAGGTCGCCGGCCATGATCTTCTTGCTCGCATCCGACATGCGATCGATGCGTTTCAGGGCGTTGCGGCCGATGCCGAACCAGATGATGATCGCGCCAAGCCCCATGATCGCCAAGGCCACCATCAGCGCCTGGCGCACCAGCAGGCGGAATCGCTCCGGATCGCCAAGATCGCGACCGATCAGGATTCTCAAGCCGTTGTCGAGCACGAATATATTGGCGATGGCCTTATGCCGGCGCTCGACGCCGCCGCCGTCGGTATAGCGCTGATAGGCGAAGGGAGCCGACGTCCAGCCGATCTCCTCGAAAACACCCGGCTGGACAGATGCGACGTTGCCCGCAAGGATATCCCCGGAGGGGCCGGCGATGATGTAGAGATTGGCGCCGGGCTGGCGGGCGCGCCGCTCCATCGTGCGCAGGAGAAGGTTCATGCCGCCGGCGTCATAGGCGCGCTGCACCTGCTCCACTTCCTGCTTGACGGCGTCGCGGATCTGGCCCGTCAGCAGCCGCTCCGACATCGCCGTCACATAGAAGACGAGCGTCGCGGCGCAGATGGCGAAAAGCAGGATATAGAGTGCCGAAAGGCGGACTGCAGTGGACTTGAAGAGAACCCTGAAGCGGCTCATCCCTCATCCTTGATCATGTACCCCGCGCCCCGAATGGTTTTCAGGAGCGGCTGGCTGAAGTCTTTCTCGATCTTCGAGCGCAGGCGCGAGACATGCACGTCGATCACGTTGGTCTGAGGATCGAAGTGGTAGTCCCAGACGTTTTCGAGCAGCATGGTGCGGGTCACCACCTGGCCGGCATTCTTCATCAGATATTCGAGCAGACGGAATTCGCGCGGCTGCAGCGGGATTTCCTTGCCGCCGCGGCGCACCTCATGGGAAAGCCGGTCGAGTTCGAGATCGCCGACGCGATAGACGACATCCTGCTCAGGTGTCCCCTTGCGGCGGCCGAGCACTTCGACGCGCGCCAGCAGCTCGCTGAAGGCATAGGGCTTCGGCAGGTAATCGTCGCCGCCGGCGCGAAGACCGGTCACGCGGTCATCGACCTGGCCGAGCGCGGAGAGGATGAGTACCGGCGTATGAATGCCCTTGCGGCGCAATTCGCTGATGACGGAGAGCCCGTCCCGGCGCGGCAGCATGCGGTCGATGACGATGACGTCGTAGGTATTTTCCGATCCCATGAACAGGCCGCTCTCGCCGTCGCTGGCGTGATCGGCGACGATGCCCGCCTCGCGAAAGGCTTTCGTGAGGTAGACCGCGGCTTCGAGATCATCTTCGATGATGAGAATCTTCATGCGGCCGACATTACCCGCCGGCTGCGTTTCGGCAAGGCTCAAAGCATGTTCCTGCGGGGCGGCGCTCATCGAGATCGTCCTTCAAAGGTCAGATGAATTAAGCCGTGCGGACTTTCGTCCGCACGGCTCCAGTTTTCCGGGGAGATCAGCCCTGGCCGTTGATCGGAAGCGCTACGAAGCGGCTTCCTTCGCTGGACTGGATCTGGAACAGCGCACGGGTGCGGCCGTCCTTCTTCGCCTGGTTCAGGACCTTGACGACATCGTCGGGGGTGGAGACCTCCTGATTGTTGACCGAGGTGATCTTTTCGCCTTCCTTGATGCCCTTGTCGGCGGCGTCGGAGTCCGGATCGATGCCGGTGATCGCCAAGCCCTTGCCGTCATCGGAAGGACCGACCGTCAGGCCGAGATCGGCAAGCGCTCTTTCGGAGGCCGGTGCCTGGGGCTGCTGCGGCTGGTTGTCGTCATCGGCGCTCGCATCCTTCTGGTCGGCCGGCAGCGTTCCGAGCTCGACGGTGAGCGACTGGGCCTTGCCGCCGCGCCAGACCGAAAGCTCGACCTTGCTGCCCGGCTGCATCGCGCCGATGCGGCGGCTGAGATCACGCGCATCCTTGACCGTTTCACCGTTCAGAGCGGTCACGACGTCGCCGGCCTTCATGCCGGCCTTGTCGCCGGGGGACCCTGTCTGCGGGGCGACGACGAGCGCGCCGCTCGGCTCGGAAAGGCCGATGGATTCGGCGATATCCTTGGTCACCGGCTGGATCTGGACACCCAGCCAGCCGCGCGAGACCTGGCCGTCCTTCATCAGGTCGGCGACGACATCCTTGGCGGTGGAGGCCGGAATGGCGAAGGCGATGCCGACGCTGCCGCCCGAGGGCGAGAAGATCGCGGTATTGATGCCGACGACTTCGCCGCTGAGGTTGAAGGTCGGGCCGCCGGAGTTGCCGCGGTTCACGGCGGCATCGACCTGCAGGTAATCGTCATAGGGACCGGAGCCGATATCGCGGCCACGGGCCGAGACGATGCCGGCCGTCACCGTGCCGCCGAGACCGAAGGGGTTGCCGACGGCGACGACCCAGTCGCCGACGCGGACGTTATTATCGTCGGCCCAGTTGACGTAGGTGAACTTCTTGCCCTTGCCGTCGACCTTCAGCACGGCGAGGTCGGTGCGCGGATCCTTGCCGATCAGCTTGGCGTCGAGCTCGGTGCCGTCATTCATGACGGCGACGAAGGCCTGGCCATCGGAAACGACGTGGTTGTTGGTGACGATATAGCCGTCTTCGGAGATGAAGAAGCCGGAGCCCTGGGCGACCGGACGCAGACGACCCTTGCCGCCGGGACCATTCGGGCCCTGGCCGAAGCGACGCGAATGACCCTGCTGGTCGTTCGGGTCCTGACCGAACTGCCGGAAGAACCGCTTCAGCGGGTGATCGTCAGGAAGATCGTCGAAGCCGCGGCCGTTGAAATCGAAGGAAAAGCCGTCATTGTTGTCGGCGACGGGATTGACGCGGTTTTCGACGCGAACGGAAACAACAGCCGGCGAAACGGCATCGACGACGTTGGCGAAGCTCGGAACCGCGGGCGCTTGAACCTTGACGGCTTCAGCATAGGACCGGGTAATTTCGAGCGGAACGCCAGTTGCGAGCACAGCGGCCGCGATACCGGCGACAGTAGACGCCTTGAGCACGGTGGCGAGGGACGGACGTCCGTTGAAATTCTTGAGCATTGGAGCACCTTCTCTTGTTCTTAATCTTCAGACCGGCAGCGCCGGATCAGTCGATGACTGAAGATATAGGACGCCGCACCTTACTGCGAACTGTCCGCCCAATGAAAAGTTCGTAATGTTTGAGATCTTTGCTTGCCCGCATCCGAGCATCACGACGAAGGATTGCGGCTTCGGCGTCACTTATCCAGAAGCTCGCTCAGCCGCGCCTGTTCTTCCGGCGTCAGCTTGCTTCCCGTCGGTTTGCCAACCCGCTTGCGGGCAAAGACCAGCAGCGACAAGCCGCCGGCAATGACCAGCAGCACCGGCGCCCCCCAGAGCAGCACCGTCTTGTTATTGAAGCGCGGCTTCAGCAGCACGAATTCGCCGTAGCGCGAGACGATATAGTTCAACACCTGATCGTCGCTGTCGCCGTCTTTGATGCGCTCGCGCACCAAGAGGCGCAGATCCTTGGCGAGATCGGCATTGGAATCATCGATCGACTGGTTCTGGCAGACCATGCAGCGCAATTCCGCCGAAAGTGTCCGGGCGCGTGCTTCAAGGGCAGGATCGGCCAGCACCTCGTCTGGATTGACGGCGAAGGCGGAAACTGGCGCGCAGAGGATGAACAGAGCGACGAGGAGACGCGAAGGAAGCCGTGAGCGCGTCATTCCGCCGGCTCCATCGCGGGAGCTGCTGGCTTCGCGTTGGCCTTTCTGCGCGGCGCGCCGACGCGCAGGCGCCGGTCGGACAGCGAGATGAAACCGCCGAGGGCCATGAAAAGGGTTCCACCCCAGATGCAGAGGATGAACGGCTTCCACCAGATGCGCACGACGATACCGCCGCCATGGGTGGCGTCACCGAGCGAGACGTAGAGCTGGCTGAGGCCGAAGGTCACGATGCCGGCCTCGGTCGTCGGCATCTGCCGAGCCATATAGAGGCGCTTGGCCGACCAGGTGTCGGCAACCGCCACACCGGCCCGCCGAATGGTGAAGTGGCCGCGTTCCTCGCTATAGTTCGGCCCCCTGCCCGCCTGCATGCCGTCGAAATGCAGGCTGTAGCCGCCGGCTTCCGCCGTCTGCCCCGGCTTCATCTCGATGACGTGCTCGCTCTGGAACGTCGTGACCGCAACGATCCCGAGCACGGTGACGCCGAGCCCGGCATGGGCAAATGCCGTCCCGAAAGCCGAGCGCGGCAGGCCGGAAAGACGGCGCCAGGCAACGCCGATGGCGACCTTGCCGATGCCGGCGCGATACCAGAGATCGGCCGCAGCGCCGAGGACCAGGAACAGCCCGGCCGCCAGCCCGAGCACGGAGAGCACCGGCCCGCCATGTTCGATGTAGAAGAGGATCACAGCCGCCGCAAAGGCCAGCCCCGCCACGACATAGAGCCGCTGCAGGGCGCCGAGCAGATCGCCGCGCTTCCAGGCGAGCAGCGGTCCAAAGGGCACGATGACGATCAGCGGCGCCATCAACAGGCCGAAGGTCATGTTGAAGAAGGGCGGGCCGACGGAGATCTTGTCGCCGGTGATCGTCTCCAGAAGCAGC
The DNA here is from genome assembly GCF_002211305.1 of Rhizobium sp. R634. Taxonomy (GTDB): domain Bacteria; phylum Pseudomonadota; class Alphaproteobacteria; order Rhizobiales; family Rhizobiaceae; genus Rhizobium. The sequence goes on from NZ_LOKW01000012.1 coordinate 409,325, forward strand.
GGATAGAGCGTGCCGGTCAGCACCGTGCCGCAGGCAACCGTCAGAATCAGATTGTTGAGAACCAGCGCACCCTCGCGCGAGATCGGCGCAAACAGCCCGCCGGCCGAGAGCCGCGGCGCGCGGAAGGCGAAGAGCGACAGCGCGCCGCCGATGAAGAGCAACAGGATGCAAAGGATGAAGACGCCGCGGGAGGGATCGCTGGCGAAGGCATGCACCGAGGTCAGCACGCCGGAGCGCACCAGGAAGGTGCCCATCAACGACAGCGAGAAGGTGAGAATGGCAAGCAGCACCGTCCAGATCTTGAGCGCCTCGCGCTTTTCCATGACGAGCGCCGAATGCAGCAGCGCCGTGCCGGCGAGCCACGGCATGAAGGAGGCGTTTTCCACCGGATCCCAGAACCACCAGCCGCCCCAGCCGAGCTCGTAATAGGCCCAATAGGAGCCCATGGCGATGCCGAGCGTCAGGAAGGTCCAAGCGGCGAGCGTCCAGGGCCTGACCCAGCGCGCCCAGGCGGCGTCAATACGCCCTTCCAAAAGGGCTGCGACCGCAAAGGAGAAACAGACGGAGAAGCCGACATAGCCAAGATAGAGCAGCGGCGGATGGATGGCGAGGCCGATATCCTGCAGCACCGGATTGAGGTCGCGGCCCTCGGCCGGCGCCGGATCAAGCCGCAGGAAGGGATTGGAGGTCAGCAGGATGAAGAGGGTGAAGGCGACCGAGATCCAGGCCTGCACAGCGAGCACATTGGCTTTCAGCGTCTCCGGCAGGTTGCGGCCGAAGATGGCGACCAGCGCGCTGAACAGCGTCAGGATCAGAAGCCAGAGCATCATCGATCCCTCGTGATTGCCCCAGACGCCGGAATATTTGTAGATCAACGGCACCAGCGAATGCGAATTCTCCCAAACGTTCTCGACCGAAAAATCGGAGACGACATGGGCGTAGGTCAAAACCGCGAAGGCGAAGCACACGAGCAGGAACATCGCCAGCGAGCCGACGGTCGCCACATCCATCATCGCCCGGTCATGACGGCGCGCACCGATGACAGGCACGATCGACAGGATGAGCGCGGTTGCCAGCGCCAGCACCAGCGCGTAATGGCCGATCTCGATGATCATTGCGTCGCTTTCGCCTCCTGCCCCTGGCCTTCTGCTCCCTCGCCTTCCTTCCACAGCCCCTGCTGCTTCAGCCTGTCGGCCACGTCCTTGGGCATATAGGTCTCGTCATGCTTGGCGAGCACGGTATCGGCGACGAAAACATTCGTTCCCGATGAAAACATGCCCTCGGTGACCACACCTTGGCCTTCGCGGAAGAGATCGGGAAGGATGCCGGTATATTTGACCTTCACCGCATTGGCGCTGCCGTCGGTGACAGCAAATTCCACCGTCGAGCCGGCGCCGCGCACGACGCTGCCCGTCCCGACCAGCCCGCCGAGCCGGATGCGGGTCTCCGGCGCCACCGGCGTCTTCGCCAGATCCGCCGGCATATAGAAATAGGCTACGGACTGGCTGAAGGCGAACATGACCAACAGAACCGCGGCAAGGATGAAACCCATCCCGCCACCAATCACGGCTAGGCGCTTCTGCTTGCGGGTCATTCCGTCATTCCTTCCGTGGCTATGCCGAGCTCCCTGGCAAGCGCCAGCAACTGCCTGCCCTGTTCACCGGCCGGCGGAAATGCTGCAAGCCCGCGCTTCAGCGCGCCGGCTGCGCGATCCCTGTCGTTCAAAACGGCGTAAGAGCGGACAAGCCGCATCCATCCCTCGAAATTGCTCGGATCCTGGCTGAGTTTGGCATCGAGGCTTTCGACCATGCCGCGGATCATCTGCTGCCGGTCGCCGGCGCTCATGCCTTCGGCCGCCGCCACATCTTCCCCAGTTGGGTTGCCGGGAGCAGCCGGATCGGCGCCGGGCGCACCACCGTTCATGGCAATATGTTCGCTGACGAGCGGCAGCCAGGGAGCGTCGGGTGGCGATTGCTTTGCCAGCACCTCAAAGGCCTGGCGCGCCTCATCGCGCCGTCCAGCCTGTTCCAGGCTCAGCGCAATATAGAAGCGCGCCCGCGGATTGTTCGGTTCCAGCGTCAGCGACTGTTCGAGGACCTGGCGCGCCTCCTCCGTCACCACACCGTCGGAGACCGCCATCAGCGTTTCGGCCAGACCGTCGAGCCGGATAGGGCTCGGGCCAAGAAGGCGGATGGCATTGCGGTAGGCAGCCTGCGCGTCATCGACCCGCATCGTGCGCAAATAGATCGGCGCCAGCACGTCCCAGCCCTTGCCGTCATCGGGATTTTGTACGAGATGCCGCTCCGCCTTGGCGATCAGCATCGCCACATCGCTGCCGGGATTTTCCAGCCGCGCTTCCAGCGGCTGCGACGGCAGGTCCGGCCTGCCCGTCGTCAAATAAAGACAGAGCCCGAGAACGGGCAGGAGCAAAAGAACGAAGACTTCCGTGAAACGGTGATGCCGTGCAGGCTTCGGCTTCTCAGCGGGCTCATCGGCAGAAACGGCGATCAGCCGCCGGCCGATTTCCGCTCTGGCATAATCGGCTTCTTCAGGGGTGATCAGGCCGCTGTCGACATCCCGATCGAGTTCGCGCAGCTGGTCGCGATAGACCGCCGCCTCGCCCGCGCGGCTATCCTCCGCCGCCTTCGCTCCGCGCAGAAGGGGGTAGATCAGGATGGCGGCGACGACTGCCGTCAGAACGGCAACGAGAATCCAGAACAGCATATCGGCCCAAATACGTGAAGCGCGCCGCTATTCCAACTGCCAAAGCCGGAATGACGAAGATTTGAGGCTATTCGCCGCAATATGGACTGAAAGCCACCTCAGCCAAGCGGCGACCATGTGCCGTCTTCATTGCGGCAGGCAGCGCCCCGCGCTACCGTTTCCTTGCCGTCGGCGGTGACCGTGTGGGTATATTGCCGGCAGTTCTGCGAACCGACCTGATAGGGTGCTGCCGCAACGACCTTGCCGCTGACGCCCTTGCCGGTCCAGAGGACGGGCTGGCCCACGGCCGCACCTTCCAGCGCCCGATATTCCGCCTCGAGCGCCCGCTGCTTGTCGCTGTCGCTCAGGCTCACGCCGCTGCGGCCGACGATGCCGCCCTGGAGCGCAGTAATGAAAGTGGCCGAAGCCGGAGGCTTGCCCGAAAAAATGCCGCGCGAAGCGGCGCCCTTCGTCGTCGTGCAGCCGGATAGCGCAACGGCGACGAAAAGGGCTGAAACGATCATGCCTTGCGAGCGTAAAATCATTGCGTCGAACCACGATCAGAGGTCAAAATCAGCCGATCGAAGTGCAGCGTCCCCGTGTCAGCATTAAGGCAAAGCATGCTATGCAATCGCCACTATCTTTGTGACATCAAGCAGTTGCTCATGCAACATCCTTTGTGACGCCGGGCAGGATAAGCTTCGCCTTCAGCCCGCCCCACTCGCCGCGGGAAAGCTCGAGCCGCCCCTGATATTCGTTGGAAATCTCGGTAACGATCGACAGGCCGAGGCCGGTTCCGGGCTTGCTTTCATCGAGCCTGCGGCCGCGCTTCAGCGCTTCCCGGATCTGATCCGGCTCCAGGCCCGGCCCGTCATCTTCGACGGCGAGTTCCACCCAGTGGCGGCGCGCGCTCGCCTCCGTCCCTTTCACATCCTCGCCGGCCTCGACGGCGGAAAGCCGTACGCGGCTCTTGGCGAAACGCGCTGCATTTTCCAGGAGATTGCCGACGGTCTCCTCCAGATCCTGCTGCTCCATGGCGACGGCAAGATGCGGCGGCGAGACCGTAAGATCGAATTGGGTGTCGACGTTCAGCCGTCGCATGACACGCACCAGCCGCTCCAGCGCCGGCTCGGCATCGGTGCGGGCGAGCACGGATTCGCGTTGCGCGGCGATGCGCGCCCGGTTGAGATAGGACTGCACCTGGCCCTGCATGGATTCCGCCTGGCTGCGCACCAGCTCGCCATGGGATTTTTCCAGCACCCGCGCTTCGTTCAGCAGAACGGCGATCGGCGTCTTCAGCGAATGGGCGAGATTGCCGACCTGCATGCGCGCCCGCTCGACGATGCGGCGGTTGCTGTCGATCAGTGCGTTCACCTCGTTTGCCAGCGGCAGGATTTCCCGCGGGAAATCGCCCTTCAGCTGCTCGCTCTCGCCGGCGCGGATGCGCTCCAAGGCAGCGCGCGCCTTGTCGAGCGGCTTGAGGCCATAGAGAATCGCCAGCGCATTGACGATCAGGCTGCCGACGCCGAAGCCGGCAAGCGCCAGATAGAGACTGTGGGAAAAGGTGCGCACGTCGTCCTCGACGACATCGACATTGCCGGTGACGCGGAAGCGCGCCGCGCGACCGTCGGTATCGAGCACCACTTCGGTTTCGGCCACCTGCACGCGGTTTCCGGAGGCATCGGTTACCTGATAGTAGCGCTCGTAATTCTTGTCGAAGGGCGCCTCGACGACGGAGGGAACCGGAATGAGCGCCGAACCGAGCGAGGGCGATACCAGCGGCGCGGTCGTATAGGTGCCGAGCGGTTCCACCACCCAATACCAGCCGGTTTTCGGCTGGGCGAAGCGCAAGTCGCCGAGCTGCGGACTGCCGCTCAGCGCGCCCTGGTCGCCGATCGTCACCGAATTGATGACATTATAGAGCTGCGCCCGCAGCAGGTCCTGAAAGCCGCGCTCCGCGCTCTTGCGATATAGCGTGGAGATCAGCAGGCCGATCACCACAAGCGCCACCGTCGACCAGACCGTGGTCAGCAGCAGCACACGTGCGGTGAGCGACTTAATTCGCATGTTTCGGCGCTTGGATACGGTAGCCGAGACCGCGCACCGTTTCGATCAGATCGACGCCCATTTTCTTGCGCAGGCGGCCGACGAAGACCTCGATCGTGTTGGAATCGCGGTCGAAATCCTGGTCGTACATGTGTTCGACCAGTTCCGTGCGCGAGACCACCTCGCCCATGTGATGCATGAGATAGGCAAGCAGGCGATATTCATGCGAGGTCAATTTCAGCGCCGTGCCGTTGACCGTTGCCTTGGAGGACTTGGTGTCGAGCCGGACAGGGCCGCAGACGATCTCGGACGAGGCATGCCCGGCCGCACGCCGGATCAGCGCCCGGATGCGCGCCAGCACTTCCTCGACGTGGAACGGCTTGGTGACGTAATCGTCGGCGCCGGCGTCGATGCCGGCGACCTTGTCGCTCCAGCGGTCGCGCGCCGTCAGGATCAGCACCGGCATGCCGCGGCCGGCGCCGCGCCATTTTTCGAGCACCGTCACACCGTCCATCTCGGGCAAGCCGATATCGAGGATGATGGCGTCATAGGGTTCGGTATCGCCGAGGTAATGGCCCTCTTCGCCGTCGAACGCCTGGTCGACGACATAGCCCGCCTCCTTCAGCGTGTCGGCAAGCTGCCGGTTCAGATTGACGTCGTCTTCGACTACCAGAATGCGCATCGGTCCGCCTTCGTCCGCTTCAAATCGATCATGTCCTGAATAAGCCGATTCCGCTTACATCGGAACCTTTACCGTCACTTTGCGTGGACGCTGGCCGTTCCCCTGCACGAGAACGGTGATGATGCAGGTATCGCCCACCGGTTGCACAGACAGAAGCTGGCCGCCCGTCTGCTCTACGACCTGGGCTGCGGCGGCGCTGCAATCGCCCGCCACCCGCACGACAAATGTTTCCGCGGCGTCCGGTGAGGGCGCCGATACCACCAGTCCGGCGGCCAATGCTGCGACGCTCAGAGGAAAGGCCATGTGCTATGCTTTCAAGGTAATCCAACTTGCTGCGAATATGTACTCACGCGACCTGAATGGCAAATGAATGCGCTGTAATGCAGGGTATTTAGAACCGTTCTCGCCTTTTGGCGATCGCCGATTTCAGCCGCTGAAACCGCCGCCGCGGCAAGCCTCGGCGCCAATGCCCACACCTCGAAACGATGCCCTTCGCCCGATATGGTCAAGGGGCTTGCATGCCTCCCCAAGAGAACGGGCAGCCGGCGAGAAACCACGCGCGGCCACAGTCCCGAATCGGCTGCGCCGCAGCCCATCATGGTCACGGGCGGCGCCGACACATCTCAGTGCCTCAATCGTCCAGGAATTGTACCGATCTTTCATGTCAATCATGCCATCGCTTCTATTTTCCTCCTGGCGAGAACAAGCGCAGGCCGGAGCGCGAAGCTGGTTTGGCGGCTTTCACCGGCCGATTGAAACTGCTACGCTCGCGCAACTCCCGCATTTCACGCCTTCTCAGCACCGATGCCAAAATTCTTCCGCCACCGCTCGGCGCAGACGGTCATCGTCCTCGCCGTTACCCAGCTGATCGGCTGGGGCACGACGTTCGACATGCTCGGCGTCATGGGCCGCATCGTCGCGCCCGATCTCGGCCTGCCGAACGAGGTGGCGTTTGCCGGCCTGACGATCATGATGACGGTCAGCGCCATCGCCGGTCCCGCGACCGGCCGCTGGCTCGGCCGCTATGGCGCCGCTCGGGTGCTTTCGGCCGCCTCGCTGATCTTCGCGCTCGGCCTGCTTCTGCTTGCCGCCGCAAGCGGCATCGTGCTCTATGCCGCCGGCTGGATCGTCATCGGCCTTGGCGGCGCGCTCGGCCTATCGGCGCCGGCCTATACGGCCGTCGTCGAGCGTGAAGGGCTGAACGGCAAACGCGTCATCGCCATGCTGATGCTGTTCACCGGGCTTTCGAGCGCCATCTTCTGGCCGATCCTTAGCCTGCTCAACGAAGCGATCGGCTGGCGCCTTACCTTCGTCGTCTGTGCGGCGCTGCAATTCTTCATCTGCCTGCCGCTGCATCTTTTTGCCCTGCCGAAGCCGAGCGCGACACATGTCGAAGGCGTCGCGGCGGAAATCGCCCCGGTGCCGCTGTCGAAGACGGCGCAGCGCAAAGCCTTCCTGCTGATTGCAGCCGCCACAACGATCACGACCTTCATTACCTTCGGCATCTCGCCGTCGCTGCTCGAAATCTTCCGAAAGTCCGGCGCCTCGCCGGCCTTTGCGCTGCAGCTCGGCTCGGCCCGCGGCATCCTTGGCATCTCGGCGCGTTTCCTCGACATGCTGCTTGGCCGACGCGGCAACCCCATGCTCAGCGCCGCAATGGGCATCGGCATGATGGCGAGCAGTTTTCTGATCATGCTGGCCACCGGTCCGTCGATGCCGCTGCTGATCTCTTTCATCCTGCTCTATGGGTTCGGCGCCGGCGTCATGACCGTCGCCCGCGCGCTATTGCCGCTCGCGCTGTTCTCACCGCGCGAATTCGGCCTGCAATCGGCGCGGCTGTCGCTGCCGCAAAACCTCGCCAATGCCATCGCCCCCGTCATCTTCACCGCCATCCTCGACCGCGCCGGCACCGGCCTGGCGCTCGCAACGGCCGCGGTTCTGGCAGCCTTGTCGCTGGTCTTCGTGATCATGCTGATGGCGCTGGTGCGCGGCGCCCGTGCTTCGCAGCCGAGCCCGGTCGTGCCTCGGGAGCTTTGACCAGGCATCAATCGCGAATCTTTTGAATCGCTTGCCGCTGCTTTTTCGAACGTTGAATCCGGTGGCTCAAATGTTGAATCAACTTCGAGCGATTTGAATCCAGCAAATCATTCATCGATTTGAATCTTAATGAAACGCCGCGAGACCTGCGAAATTCAGAGCGCCTGCTTCACCGCCGTGCGGCTGTTGTAATCGGCGGCGATGCGCTTTTCCCGGAGCGGCCGCACGCGCTCGATCGAGAGCTGGTAATCCGGATGTGCCTTATAGGCGGCAAGGGCCGCCTCGTCGTCAAATTCGCCATAGACCACCAGATCGATCTCGGTGCCCAGTTGATCGGTCTTCACATTGGTGCCGATCTCGAGCAGCCGCGCATGCGGAATTCCGGTGAGGATTGAAAGCCCGGCCCTCACCTCCTCCAGATGTTCCTCCGGCACGGTGAAGAAGACGATGTGGCGGATCACGCGGAAGCTCCTGTCAGATTTCAGAGGTCAGCCGGGCGATAACACGCAAGCCCCAGGCCTTCAACCGCGCAAGCGGTCAGATGCGGCATCGGGACGTATCGCCGCATCGAAGACCATGGCATAGGCCGCCAGCTTCTCCGCCCGATCGGTGCCGTTGACGATGCGGCGCGCGTTCAACCAGTCCTCAGTCGTCGGATTCAAATGATCTTCGAGCTTGTGGCCGGTGAAACTGCCTTGCAGCATGCCTTCGATCAGGATCGTCACCGCCACTTCCATTTCCATCGCCCGGTCAGGCTCGGCAACGAGGTCGATACCGGTCAGCACGCTCATCGCCTCATAGTTCCGCTTATGGGTGAGCTGCACCAGGCCGCGCCCCAGCCAGCTGCGGCCATCCTCGTCCGGCCGCCAGTATGGCGCCCTCACCCAGGACAGTTTGCCTCCCGCAAAGGCCGCTTCCAGGATCTCGATCGCGCGCGCATCGCTTTCCGCCAAAGTCTCTCGCACGGGCTGCATGGTATAGACCGTTTCGTGAAAGGCGGTTGCCAGGATATAGGCGAGCCACCGACGGTCCGCATGAGCAAACCGCCCTTCCCAAGCGTCGAGAATCGCGTTCATGCCCACTACCTGAGGCTGAGTGATTTCCCCTTTGAAGAGTGCACCCCGCACCGCGTCAAAAAAGAGTACCCTATCTATGTGGACAACCATCCCGCGTTTTCCCCGTGACATCACGGTTAAGATCACCTTAATCGATTAAAATCAACTTAATCGTTTAAAGTGTTTAACCCCCTGATTTACACGCCTTTTGTCTTGTGCAATGCATCTGCCTGCCCTGAAGCCTAGACCCCGCAAGAGGAGACTTCCGATGCAGACGCCCGCCAATACGCAAACCACCATTCCCCAGCACGTGGTCGACCAGATGGAAAATGAGTGGCGCCAGATTCGCCTTGAACGGGAAAATCCCCGCCCGGCCCAGCAGCCTCAGCAGCCTCAGCAGCAGCGCTGAGACATATACTGGAAGCCGCGCCGATGTAAGGATAGCGCTTGCTAGAGCCGTTTGCCTGCTCTTTCCATCGCTTTTCCACATCTTAGCTCGAGTGCCGCCAACGCCCGCCCAATGCCCGGCCAGTCGATAATGGCCGGTTTTTTATTTCTCTTCGCCCGAGATCTCATCGCACCGCAGCGTCAAGCCGTTTCGCCAGCGTTTCCAGCGACCGGGTGAAAACCGTTTTGTCACCTAGCGCGCGAGACAGCACCAGAGCGCCCTGGATGCCCGAGACGCACTCCTCGGCGAGCGCTTGCGCCTTTTCCCCTGTGCAGCCCGCCCGCATCAGCGCCGAACACAAGGCGTCGATCCAACGGATAAAGTAATCGCCGATCGCTGCTGAGAACCGTTCCCTGGTGTCATCGAGCGCGAAAGCCCCGACGAGGCAGATGCGGCCGCCGGAGCGAAAATAATCGTTCACATTGGTCCACATCGCCGCGATCGCCTTGCCGGCATCATCGTTTCTCAGCGGCCGATAGATCGCGTGCTCGAACCAGGCGTCGATCTCGGCAATGACGGCGCTTGCCATCTCTTCCTTGCCGCCGGGGAAGAAGTGATAAAGGCTGCCCTTGCCAATGCCGGTGCGTTCGGTGATCCGGCTGAGCGAAGTGCCCTCGTAGCCGAGCTCGCGGAAGATTTCCGCCAGCAGCGGCACAACGTCAGTGCGTTCATAGACGGTCTTCACCCGGACGGCCTTCAGAGGCCGAGTTCGGTGAGACCGGGATGATCGTCCGGCCGCCGGCCGAGCGGCCAGTGATATTTGCGCTCCGATTCTTTGATGGGCAGGTCGTTGATCGAGGCGAAGCGGCGCTGCATCAGGCCGGCGGCATCGAATTCCCAGTTCTCATTGCCGTAGGAACGGAACCAGTTGCCGCTGTCATCGCGCCATTCATAGGCAAAGCGCACCGCGATACGATGATCGGTGAAGGCCCAGATCTCCTTGATCAGCCGATAATCCAACTCCTTTGCCCATTTGCGGGTGAGGAAGGCGACGATCTCGGCGCGGCCGGTGATGAATTCGGCGCGGTTCCGCCAGCGGCTGTCGGGCGTATAGACGAGCGAAACGCGCTCGGGATCGCGGCTGTTCCAGCCATCCTCGGCAAGGCGGACTTTCTGGGTGGCGGTTTCCGGGGTGAAGGGCGGAATGAGGCTGGACATCGGATCTCCTGTACTTACCAGTGCATACTGTACCTATCGGTACAGAGATTGGCAAGGCGCCTTTGGACTGGATTTCAGACGGGCCCCGAGCTCCATCGCAGCGGCAGAGCGTCCGGGCGAAATACGATGTGTTTGGGCGTGAAGCGCCACAGCCGTTCCGCCCGCTGGAAGGTTGCGATATCAGGCGAAGAGAGCAGCACCTCTGCCCTTCCCGTCATCTGCAGCAGGTCACCGGTTTCGAAATCGACGAAGACCAGCCCGGCCTTCGGGTTGACCAGGAAATTGCCGAGCGTGTTGAAGAACCGATTGCCGGGAAAATCGGGAACGGTCAGCGCCCCGTCGGCGCCGACACGCACGAAGCCGGCATAACCGCCGCGATGGGACACATCCACCTCCCGTTCGCCGTTCTCGCGATCGACATAGGAGGCGACAAAAAACGTGTCGGCCTGCTCGACGAGCCGCCGCGCCCGATCATCGAGCTGAACGGAGTGAAGCGGCGGCACTGTTGTCGGCACATCGGGATCGCGGATATAGGCAGAAGAGCGAAGCTGGATATATTGCGGACAGTTGCCGAAGCTCTGGCCGACGCCCACGCTGAAAGCCTCGGAATCCATCCTGCGGATCACGCCGTTCAGCCGATTGCGCCGCCGCGTTTCCAGCTGAATTCCGAGCATCGCGATCGCGTCGCCATCCTCCATGCCAAAGTTGGCAGGATCGGCCGGGTCACGCGGCAAGCGGACATCAAGAGCCTCCGGGTCAGGCGAAGACATGAAACCCGGCCGTCCGGCCCGCACCGTCGCCCAGACGTCACCCTTCGCATCGACAGCGCCGAGCACGACGAAGGGCAGCATCGGAAAGAAGGCGCGGTGCTGTTCCGGCATGGCCCGGCGGACGAAATTCCGTCCGGGCCCGTCCATGCGCTCGACGACGCCGACGCTGCGCTGCATTGCGAGTTCGCCTTCATGCCACGGCGATGGGGCATCCTGTCTCGTCTGGTCCATCACGGTCTCCTCAGGGATTATCGGAAGCTGGAGCGGCAAGCCGCCCCAGCGGTTTTTCAGGCAGCAAGGCCGATCTTCGTCTTGCGGAAGCCGACGAAACCCGGCAGCGCCTCGATGCGCGCCAGCCAATCACGGACGTGGGGGTAGGCCGAAATATCGACATTGCCCTCCGGCGCATTGGCGATGTAGCTGTAGAGTGCGATGTCAGCGATGACAGGATCGCTGCCGAGCAGGAAGCGGCGGCCATCCAACTCTGCCTCGATCAATGAGAGGATGCGATGCGCCCGGGCGATCACCTCCTCGATGCGGAAATCGGCGCCGAAAACGGTGACCAGGCGGGCCGCACATGGCCCATAGGCGATTTCGCCTGCGGCAACCGAAAGCCACTTTTGCACCCGCGCAGCCGCAACCGCTTCTTCCGGCAGCCAGTCGGTGCGGCCATATTTGCGCGCGAGATAGACGAGGATGGCAGAGGAATCGGCAATCACCGTGCCGTCGTCGTCGAGCACTGGCACCTGGCCGAAGGAATTGAGCTTCAGAAATTCCGGCGCCTTATGAGCGCCCGCCGCCAAATTGACTTCGATCAGCTCATAGGGCACGCCAAGCAGCGATAGAAACAGGTGAACCCGGTGCGCGTGGCCGGAGAGCGGGTGATAATAAAGCTTCATGACGGGGTCCTCTTGAAGGCAAGCTTACGCGTTCGACGATGGTCGGTTGCGCCATCTGCACGCAAATCTATTGCCTTCCATCCAGCGCCACTAGAATGCTAATCTGGAAGCCGTTCTATCATTTTATGGAAGGCTGAAATGGACCGCCTCGACGCCATGACCGTGCTTCTCGCCGTCGTCGAACAGGGCAGCCTGTCGGCCGCTTCACGGCATCTGCGCTTGCCGCTTGCCACCGTCAGCCGCAAGGTTTCGGATCTTGAAGCACATCTCAACGCCCGGCTCCTGCAAAGGACGAACCGGAAGGTCGCACTGACCGAAGCCGGCCGCTCCTATGTGGAGGCGGCGCGTGAGATTCTCGGTCGGGTGGAGGAGGCGGAACGGGCGGCCGCCGGCGAATACAGCGCGCCGAAGGGCGAACTGACGATGACGGCGCCGATCGTCTTCGGGCGGCTGCATGTCCTGCCGGTCGTGGTGGATTTTCTGAAGGCCTACCCCGAGATCAATCTGCGGCTGATGCTCGGCGACCGGGTGTCCAATCTCGTCGAGGATCATATCGATCTGGCGCTCAGGATCGGCAACCTGCCGGACAGCAATCTGATCGCCACAAGGCTCGGTGCGATCCGCCGCGCTGTCTATGCCAGTCCGGATTACCTCGAGCGGCATATAATACCCAAACATCCGCGCGATCTTTCGAACCACGACTGCATCACCTTCGAGGGCATGGCCTCGACCCGAAACTGGACATTCGTCGACGGGAAGCACGATGTGCTCGTGCCGATTCGCTCTCGGCTTGCCGTCAACACGGCCGAAGCCGCGGTCGATGCCGCCGTCGCCGGTCTCGGGATCACCCGCGTTCTCTCCTATCAGGCGGCGCGCGCCGAGAAGATTGGCCTGCTGGTGCCGCTCCTTGCCGATTTCGAGCCACCGCCGGCGCCGGTGCATCTCGTCTACCCCTCACAGGGTCTGGTGCCGTTGAAACTGCGCGCGCTGATGGATTTCGCGACGCCGCGCCTGCGCGCGACGCTGAAATAGGCTCAGGCGATCCTGCCCTCCTCCGCCTTGTAGAAATATTGGCTGGCGACCAGCCAACCCTTGAGCGGCCGGAGCGGCGGAATGCAGGTGGCGAGCATGAACGGGCCGGTGAACAGGAACTGCGCCCAGATCGGTGCCGAAAAGGCCACCTCCAGCCAGACGCCGAGCAGCACGCTCGGGATGCAGGCAAAGCAGATGACGAAGAAGGCCGGACCGTCGGCCGGATCGGCGAACGAATAATCGAGGCCGCAGACCTCGCATTCCGGCCGCAATGTCAGGAAGCCTTTGAACATATGGCCCTGGCCGCAGCGCGGGCAACGCCCTCTGATGCCGGTCTGCATCGGAGGAAGTGGAGGATATTCGGTGTCCATGACGTCTCGCTTTCGATCCGCAAGGCATTGATGCAATCAATACCGTTAAATGTATGCATTCAATATAATTACATTAAAGGGTTTTCACCAATCAATTTGTCAGAATGACGCAGATCCGTGATGGCTAAGGCAGCTGGTTGCTGCGCTCAGGCACAACATGGAAACCGCTTGCGTGGCGGTGGGAAAGCTCTGGCGATTGGTGATTTCAGCGCTCGCTCGTCAGAAGAACGACGCGGCCATCTCCGGCGGGCCTTCGAGGGCATGAGCCATGAATTCCAGTGCGCCCTGCAGTTTCTCCCGCGTGATCGGACCGCCGAGGCAGACCCGCACAGCCTCCGGGGCGGCGCCCTCGACGGTGAAGGCATCGCTTGCCACCACACCGATGCCGGAGGCGCGCATGTGGCTGCCGAATGTGGAGCGGGTCCAGCCGTTTACCAAGGGCAGCCAGATGTTGAAACTCAGCGGATCGGCGCGATAGCTGCCGGCAGGCAGGACTTCAGCGACCATCTGCTGGCGCGCGGCAGCCTCTGCGCGGATGAACCGCAGGATCGCATCGGCCGTGCCATCCTCGATCCAGCGAGTGACGAGCGCCACGTTCAGCGGCGAGGCCATTACATTATTGGCGCGCATGGCGCTGACGAAAGGCCAGATGGCCTTGGTGTCCGGCGCGACGACATAGGCAAGACGCAGGCCCGCGCCGATGCATTTCGCCAGCCCGCCGATATGCCAGGTCAGATCAGGCGCTATTGCCGCAAGCGGCGACGGCCCCTCCAAGGGAATGAAGCCATAGGCATCGTCCTCGACGATCGGCACCTGATATTTGCGGGCAACGGCTGCGATCTTCTCGCGGCGCCCGGCGGGGATCGTCAGCGTCATCGGGTTCTGCAGCGTCGGATTGAGATAGAGCGCTTTCGGCTTCAGGCTCTCACAGGCCTTGGCAAAGGCGTCCGGCAGGATACCGTCCTCATCCATCGGCAGGCCGGCGAGATTGAGCCGCAGCTGGGCGGCGATCGAGCGCATGCCGGGGTAGGTGATGATTTCCGAAAGCACGGCCTCGCCGGGTTTTGCGAGCAGGCCGAAGATCGCAAGCAGCGCCGGATGGGCGCCTGGCGTAACGAAGACCCGCTCCTGCGATGGCTTCAGTCCGCGGCGGCCAAGCCAGGCGGCGGCTGCTTCCTTGTCCATGCCGGAGCCGCCGAAACCCTGGTAGCGCAGCAGCGGAACGAGATTTGCCGCCACCGCAGACATGCCTTCACGCATGCACGCGAGCAGTTCCGGATCATCCGGTTCCGGCGGCATGTTCATCGAAAAATCGACGACGGATGCCCGACGCGGATCGGACGCGGCGTCCAGCGCGAAACCACGGCGCTCCCTATCGCCACTGCCGGTCACGAAGGTTCCCCGGCCAACATGGGAATCGACAAGGCCGCGCTTTTGCGCCTCGACATAGCCTCTTGCCACGGTGGTGAAGTCGACATTCAGCCGTTTGGCGAGTTCGCGTTGCGGCGGCAGCCGGTCGCCTGCCGCCAGATGCCCGCTGCGCAGATCCATTTCGATCAGATCGGCAATCGCCATGTAGCGGGGGCTGCTGCTGCGGCTGAGGTCGGGATGCCAATCCTTCATTTCGGATCCATGCCAGGCTGATTGCTGATAGGATTGACTGTATATTGTTGCATAAAGTTCCTGTCATCAAAAATATGACGCGTCACGCGGCATTGAAAATCCGTTCGCCAAGCCTTGCCTCCGCCCGTCCATCTTCTTACCTATTCAAGCGGGATGCGCGGCTTCCAGCTTCCGCGCCGGCGCTCCATTGGGATGAAAGTATGAACATCGATCCGATCCTGCGGTCTGTCGTGGCCGTGCGCTCCTCAATTCCGGAAGATGCCTTCACCGCCGAGACGCTGGGCACCGTTCGGGAAGGCAGCGGTGTGGTCATCAGGGACAACGGACTGGTGCTGACGATCGGTTATCTCATCACCGAGGCCGACGAGGTATGGCTGACGACCCGCGACGGGCGCGTGGTTCCCGCTCATCCCCTTGCCTATGATCAGGAAAGCGGCTTCGGCCTGGTGCAGGCGCTCGGCACGCTCGGCGCTCCGGCAGTGCCCTTCGGCGATGCACCGGGAGCCAAGCCGGGCGATCCCGTCGTGCTTGTCGACGGCATGGGCGAATTCGTCGAGGCGAATATCGTCGCCAGGCAGGAATTCGCCGGTTACTGGGAATATCTGCTCGATGAGGCGATTTTCACGGCACCGGCCCATCCGGCATGGGGCGGTGCGGCGCTGATCGACTCGGACGGCAAGCTCCTCGGCATCGGTTCGCTTCGTCTTCAGATGAGCCAGGGCAGCGAGACCGCCGATATCAACATGGCCGTGCCGATCGACCTGCTGCTGCCGATCCTCGACGACCTCTTGAATCGCGGCCAGGTCAACAAGCCGCCGCGCCCCTGGCTCGGCGCATTCTCCGCCGAGAGCAATGGCGGCGTGGTGGTCATGAGTGTCGCCGAAGGCAGTCCCGCCGCGCAGGCAGGCTTGCGCCAGGGCGACATCATCTCCGAAATCCGGGATGAAGAGGTCGATGGCTTGGCCGATTTTTATCGCAAGGTATGGAGCAGCGGCCCCGCCGGCGCCGAAATTCCCATGCGGATCCTGCGCAACGGCCGGGAAGCATGGCTGCGCATCAAGTCCGCCGATCGCAACAGCTTTCTCAGAAAACCGCAGTTGCAGTAGGGCATTGCCTTACTCCGCCTCAACGATTTTCAGGTGTTCTCGTTGCCGACTGGTCCGGACCGCTCGGTCTCGGATTGAGGAGCGGCAATGTCGGTGCGCCCGATTTCTTCTTCAGGGTGATTGACAGTATCGCCGGCCTGGAACGCCAATTTCCCGATCCTCTGATGGGCGTGCATCTTCGTTGACCTGAGACAGCGGTTGAAAGAGGATATGGTCGCGCCATCTCCCTGGGGTATCCGTTCCAGGCATGAAGCGGCGAAGAGGAGTTCGCAGTCCATGTTCGATCATGTCTCCATCGGTGTGAAAGACCTCGAAAGAGCCCGCCGCTTCTACGATGCGGCGCTGGCACCGCTCGGATATGAGCGCTTGTCCAACTCCGACGGCATGATCGGTTATGGCCCGGAAAGCGTCGGGTTGTGGGTGATGCAGGTCGCGCATCCCATTGTCGCAGACATGCGCTCAGGGCTGCATTTCTGCTTCGTCGCCCCGAACGAAGCCGCCGTCGACGCCTTTCATGCCGCGGCCGTCGCATCCGGCGGCACGGATAATGGCGAACCGGGCATCCGGCCGGATTACGGACGGTTCTACTACGCTGCCTTCGTCATCGATCCCGATGGCTACCGTCTCGAAGCCTATTTCCACAAAGGCGAGTTGTAACGGACCTTCAGGCCGCAGCTCTCGATATCGAGACGCGGCAGCCGGAGGCTTCGAGCGCCTCGCCGGCGACGTCGATGAACAGACGGCGGAACCAGCGCGCCCGGCCGTCCGCCTGGTCGACCCGGCGGTAGAGCATGGTGACGGGATCGGCCGGCAGCGAAAGCGGCGGCGCGCAAATGGTCAGCCCATGCAATTGCGCCATGCAGCGGCCAATCGATTCCGGCACGGTGGCGATGGCCGGCATCGCCCTCAGCGCCGTCGGCAGGGCCGAAAAGCGCGGCACGGTCGCTACTACCCGGCGGCTGCGGCCGGTGCGGGAGAGCGCGATATCGATGCCGGTCGAAGCATTGCCTTCGAACGAGACGGTGACATGCGCAGCTTCGGCAAAATCCTGCAGGCTCAACGGCGCCTTCAGCCGCAGCTGGGCGTCGTCGTAAATGCAGATCGAGGCCTGGTTGAACAGCGGCGCGCGGATATGCCAGGAGGCCGGCTCGTCGTGCACGGAGACGCTGAAGTCGAAAACGCCCTCGTCCAGCCGGCGCGCGGCATCGCGCTTTTCCGAGGCAATGCCGATCAGCCGGGCGCCCGGCGAAAGCTGGAGCAACCGTGCGGCAAGCGGGCCGAAGAAGGCCGATTCGAGATTGTCGCACATGCCGATGCGGAACTCGCCCTGCCAGCTCGCCGGATCGAATTCGGCCTGCGGGCGAATGGCGCGCTCGATGCCCGACAGGGCATCCTCGATCGCCGGAGCGATGGAAAGGGCGCGCGGCGTCGGCTGCAGGCCGCGGCCGACACGCACGAACAATTCGTCATCCAGCGCCTCGCGCAGGCGCCGCAAAGCCGCCGACAGACCCGGCTGCCCCAGCAGCAGGCGCTCGGCGGCGCGGCTGACATTGCGCTCCTGCATCAGCACGGAAAAGGCCAGCAGGAGGTTCAGATCGATTTTGCGGAGCGTGGCGTCATTCATCATTATGAGTAATACCTGACATGGCTACTATCAATTTGCAATAGGATCGGAAGCTGTACATTTTCTCGTTCCCTGCCGCTGCGGCACCCTCCCCCGATGAGGCGGCAGCCAACAAGGAACGATTTCGATGACTCTTTCCAAATCGCAAAATGGCGCATGGCTGGCATTGCTGCTGCTCTGCACCGCCAATTTCCTCGACGCCATGGACGTCTCCACCATTGGTGTCGCGCTCCCCGCCATCCAGGCCGAACTCGGCATGGAGGCGACATCGCTGCAATGGGCCGTCAGCGCCTATATGCTCGGTTATGGCGGCTTCCTGCTGCTCGGCGGCCGGGTCGCCGATGTCTTCGGCCACCGCCGCGTCTTCCTCTGGTCGCTGGCAATCTTTGCCGCCGCCAGCATCGCCGGCGGCTTCGTCGACAGTGGGCCGACGCTGATCGCAGCCCGCCTGATCAAGGGCATTGCCGCCGCCTTCACGGCGCCGGCAGCACTCGCCCTGCTGCTCTCCGTGTTCGGCGAAAGGGCCGCGCGGGCGAAAGCGCTCGGCGTCTTCGCCTCCACCGGCGCCACCGGCTTCGTGCTCGGCATGGTGATCGGCGGTGCGGCGACGGTGTTCAGCTGGCGGGCAACGCTTGTCATGGGCGCGCCCGTCGCCATCCTGACGCTCGTTCTTGCGCCGCTGGCGCTGCCGGCCGATCCGAAACGGACGGGACCGCGGCCCGCCTTCGATTGGGCCGGCGCCCTGACGATCACGCCAGGGCTGCTGCTCTTCGTCTTCGGCATCACCAATGCCGCAGCCGCCGGCTGGCAGGCTTTCCCGACCTGGGCTTCGCTGCTGGCGTCGCTGGTGCTGATGCTGCTGTTCCTCGCAGTCGAAGCGCGCCATGCCGATCCGATGGTGCCGCTCGGCATGTTCCGCAGGGCCAAGCTCCGGCATGCCAATGCGATTGCCGCCCTGTTCCAGGGCGCTTATGTCGGCTTCCAGTTCCTGGCGACGCTCTATTATCAGAACGTCCTCGGGTGGTCGGCCTTCACGACCGGTTTCTGCTTCGCGCTTGGCGGCGTCTTCGTGATGTTCCTGGCGCCACGCTTTGCGAGCGTCGCGCAGAACCGCGGCGCCACCGGACTGATGGCGGCAGGTGTCGGCCTGCAAGCGTTCAGTTACATCTTCTGGGTCGCCGCGCTCGGACATGTGGATCCGATCCTGCTCGTCATCTTCTCGCAGATCCCGCTCGGCCTCGGCTACGCCATGACCTACCCTTCGGTGCAGGTCGCTGCCCTTTCCGACGTGGAGGATGACAAGTCGGGACTCGCCTCCGGGCTGCTCTTCGCGTCCTTCCAGATCGGCGGCGGCATCGTGCTTGCGGCCGCCTCCGCCGTCTTCGGCGCATCGCCGCATTTCGGCTGGGATCCCTACTTCGCCGGCATCGCCTTCGTAGGCTTGCTTGCGCTTGCGATCACCCTGCTCGCGGCTGCCGGTCCCCGCAAATCGACCGCCAGACCCGCAGCCTACCAGCCGGCGGAATGACGGCAATCGGCCCGCATCCGATAGGTGCGGGCCTCCATGATGGCGCGGGTGATCGGCGGCAAGAATCCCGTTGTGTTGCCGGGACGAAAGGCGCATGATCCCGCCTTCGGCAGCTATACCACGGGCGCTGCCGATGAGGGTTTGATGCCCTAGCCCCGACGAAAGGAGGACCGATGTCTTCCACCTCCGAAAAGCCATATCTTACGTCATCCGATCTCGACATGCTCCAGTCCGTGCTCGATGACGCCGGTTACCAAGCCAAGATCGTGATCGACGACGGAGCGAGCTTCAATGTGGCAGCGACGCTGCTGATCAAGCTCTTCCAGGAGGGTGTAACGTCTCCAGAGATGCTTTCGCTTGCACTCGAACACCACTTCGGCAAGCTGAAGAAGCCGCCGAAGCCGACAACGCCCGTTTACGACCGATATGCGATACAGGGATTGCCACGCGAAAGGCGCGCCGCCAGCTAAAGCATGTCGCGCAAAAGTGTGCAGCGGTTTTCCCGGGCAAAGCGAAGCGCTTTTGCCGCAACGACATGCGTTAAAACAAAGAGCCGGCGCGCTGTTCGGCGGCAAGAATTGCGCTGCGGACCAATGAGCGAACACGGCGCAGACCGCAGCTCATAATTTCGTCTGAACAGAGGAGATCGATCCATGGCCAAAGGACAGCTGAGAAGCAATCGCGAGGTTCGGAAACCGAAGAAAGACAAGCTGGCGCCGAAGACGGCAGGAACATTCGCAAGCCAGATGAAGACGGCGGCCGAAACCGCTCCGCACGGAAGCAGTGCGCCGAAGAAATAGCGGGATTCCGAACCTGATCATCGAAGCAGTTTAAGCCTCGGTCTTGCATGTCGCCCCAAAATCGCCTTTGGGGCGACACGCGCAAGCGGCTGTGTCATCGATAACCCGTCACATCGGCCGGCTTGCCCGCCTCCTGGACCTCGGTCAGGTAGCGCCAGCAATCCGGCCGCGAACCGTCGACGTCGTCGAAGCCATAGGCCTTGGCCATTGCGCCGCTCGACAGCGACTGACCGTTCCAGCGGGCGCGATCGGGATCAGCGGCGATCGCCGCGACGGCGCGGCCGACGAAGCGCGGCGTTTCGGAAATGGCGAAGTGCGGCTGTGCCTTGGTCGCGTCGCGCCAGTTGTCCTCGCGTACACCATAAGCTTCCAGCATCATTTCCGAGCGCAGCCAGCCGGGCGTGATCGAAACGGCGGTGGCGCCGTGTTTCGCCAAATCCTGCGCATGCGCCCAGGCCATGCGGGTGACGCTCGTCTTGACGAGATCATAGAAAGGCGAAAGCCGGTAATGGGTGGCGTTGTATTCGGCAGTGCCGTCTGTCACCTCCACCAGCAGGCCGCCCGGCCGTTCGATCATCAGCGGCAGGGCATAGTGGGCGGTGATCAGATGCGTTTCGATGCCGAGCTGCAGCATGCGCAGGCCCTTGTCCAGCGAATGCTCCCAGACGGGCTTGTCCCATTCGAACAGTTTCTCGCAGCCCCAGATGTCGTTGACGAGGATATCGAGCCGGCCGGCCTCGCGGCGAATGCGAGCCACCAGCGCTTCGACCTCCTGCTTGACAAGGTGATCCACGCGCACCGCAATGCCCCTGCCGCCCGCCGATGTGACCAGTTCGGCGGTCTCCTCGATCGTCTCCGGTCGCTGATATTCGGATTGACGGGCGCGTGTCGTGCGCCCCGTGACGTAAACGGTCGCGCCGGCCGCGCCGAGCTCCACCGCAATGCCGCGGCCCGCGCCGCGCGTCGCGCCTGCGACCAACGCCACTTTATCCCGCAAGTCTGCTGTCACTTCTTTATCCTCCACGCTAGAACGGCTGGAAGGGCCAGGATGACTGACGCCCTATTGAATATAAACGAACGTTCGTTCATATTCATCACGAATGCAAGAGGAATTTCATGCCGCGCCGCCGCACGCTTTCCGATGAGCAGCTTCTCGCCATGGTGCTGGCGCTGATACACGCCGAGGGGCCGGATGCGGCGACCTTTGCGGCGGTGGCGAAAGCCAGCGGCCTTTCCGGCTCGACGCTGGTGCAGCGGTTTTCGACGAAGGCAGCGATGCTGCGCGCGGCATTGCTCCATGCCTGGGACAGGCTGGACGCGGAAACGGCACGGCTTGCCGAGGCCGTTCCGAAGACCCCGGAGGGCGCCATCGCGCTGCTCGTCGGCCTGTCGCAGGATTACGGCGACAATGCCGCCGCCTATGGCGAGGGACTGCTGGTGCTTCGCGAGGATTTTCGCGATCCGGTGCTGCGTGCGCGGGGTGCGGCCTGGGGATTGGCTCTGACGGCGGCGATTGCGCGCTGTTTCGGATCGGCGAAGGCGCCGGAGACCATCGCCCGGCTGATGCTGTCGCAGTGGCAGGGCTCTCTCACCTGGTGGGGTTTCGGCTCGGAAGGACCAGTGGACGCCTATGTGGAGACGGAGCTGCGGCGCTTCCTCGCCGCGGTGAAACCCTGAACTGCCGTGCTACGCCTAATAGGCCGTGACGATCATGGCCTGGATAAAATAAAGCAGAGCGGCGGTCACGCCGATCGTCACCGTTGTCAGCAGCAGTCCAATCAGGGTGACGAGCCCGTCACGCTCCATCAAGGCGACGGCCAGGACCACCAGCGAGAATACAGGCAGGATATTGCCGAAGGGGATCGGCAGCGCGATCACCACGGCGAGCAGGAAGACAGGAATGCCGAGAAGCACCTGCACCGTCGGGCCTGTGAGCGCTTTCAGCCGGCCGGCGCGGACCACCTTCTCCACCCGGGCAATGACGGGAACCGCGTGACGCACGACAAGATCGAGCGCTGTCAGGGAGACCTGGCGATTCCTGATGACGGCGGGCAGCCACACCTTCCGGCCGCCCGCAACGATCTGGAGGGAGACCAGCGCAAGCGCGGTGCCGAACACCATTCCGAACGGACCGGGAATCGGCGTCAGCGCCGGGATTGCCAGGAAGAGAATGGTGAAGGCGATGCTGGTCCTGCCCATCGTTTCCAGCGCCTCGCCGATGGAGAGGCCGCCTTTCTCCCGGGCGAGCTCCAGCATCTCCCGGAGCCGCGCGGTGGCCATCCCTTGGGATGGCCGTGCACTTCCGTTTCGATCAGACATTAAAAGCCCATTCCAGCTGGTATCCTTCACGCATCTCCAGCGGCCCCCTTCAAGACGCCGATCAGGGTTGCACAGTGCGGATCGCTGGCATCGAGAAGCTCGGCCGGCGAGGTGTGGCCGATCGCCATGCTGACGACGGTGGCTGTCGCCCAGCCATAATCGTCAGCTGCGCGCTTGATGAGCTGCGGCCCCTGAGATGTCAGGCAGGCCTGGGACTGGCTGACGATCTCGGTGGGAAGCCGGGCACGCTCAACCTGTTCCTGTATCTGGGCGTGCAAGGGATCGACGACGAAGAGGGCAAAAATCCAGCCGATGAAATCCGAAATCATATCTGTTTCCTTCCTTCGCTAACGTTTCTCTACAGCGTCTGCTCAGACGGCTGCTGCGGATCCCTCGTCTTGATGAGACTCCAGACCACGCCCGAGGCAATGATCGCGAAGGTGATCCCAAGCGAGAGAGCAGCCGGGAATTTTTCCAGGCCCAGCAGATCGGCGAGGAAGATCTTCGAGCCGATGAACACCAGCACGATGGCAAGTGCGGGCTTCAGGTAGCGGAAGCGATGGATCATCGCCGCGAGCGCGAAATAGAGAGCGCGAAGACCGAGGATCGCGAAGATGTTCGAAGTGTAGACGATGAACGGATCGGTGGTGATCGCGAAGATCGCGGGGACCGAATCCACGGCAAAGATGACATCGGCCACTTCGACCATCACCAGCGCCATGAAGAGCGGCGTGATGAACCAGGTCGTCTTGCCCGTCGCCGGATGCGCCTTTTTGACGAAAAACCGCTCGCCGTGATGCTCCTCGGTGACGTTGAAGCGGTTGCGCATGAAGCGAACGAGCACGTTCTTCGAGACATCGGGCTCAGCTTCCTTGACGACAAGCATCTTGATACCGGTCGCGATCAGGAAGGCGGCGAAGATATAAAGAACCCAGGCGAATTCGGCGACCAGCGTCGCGCCGACGCCGATCATGATGGCGCGCAGCACGATGACGCCGAGAATGCCCCAGAAGAGCACGCGGTGCTGATAGATGCGCGGCACGGCAAAGAAGGAGAAGATCAGGGCGATGACGAAGACGTTGTCGAGGGCGAGCGTCTTTTCGACGACAAAGCCCGTCAGATAGGCAAGGCCGGGCTCCGAGCCGAGATACCACCACACCCAGCCGCCGAAGGCGAGGCCGAGCGTGATATAGAGAGCGGAAAGCTTGACGCTTTCCCGGACGCCGATTTCCTTGTTCTGCTTATGAAGAATACCAAGGTCGAACGACAGGATGGCAATGACGAGGGCGAAAAAGCTCGACCACATCCAGAGCGGCGTTCCCAGCCACTCGACGAACAAAAAAGAGAAATCCAAAGATGGTCCCCTATCGGCACGGGTTGTCGGAAAAAGGTCCGACATCGCAAGAGTGCCGAAGCTCTCGCCAGAGGGGCCCGGACCAGCGGGTCGCACCCCAGATGGGATCTCGCTTTTTAGGTTTCAAGCAGCGGCCGACACCAATTTTGCATGTGGCGGGACTTTGAGTGTCGCCAGCCCGAACGCCTCGCTCCCCCGTGGGAAAGCCGGCTTGCGACGCATGCAGACCGTCGCCCTATCGGTCTTGGGGATCGTCCTTATCCTCGCCAACGGTCAGCGGCCAGTCGACGACGTAGTCCTCGAGATCGTCGATATCGATCTCATTTTCGTTGATCGTGCGGCCCCGCGCGGAAATACCGGCGGCATGGACGGTTTCGGGATCGCCGGAAACCAGGGGATGCCACCAATAGAGATCGCGCCCCTCGTTGACCAGCCGGTAGCCGCATGTGGGCGGTAGCCAGGCGATATCAGGCACGTTCTCTTTCGTCAGCTGCACACAGTCGGGCACGAAATCCCAGCGGTTCCGATAGCTGGAGCAACGACAGCTTTCGCCGTCGAGCAGCTTGCAGCTG
The DNA here is from genome assembly GCF_002211305.1 of Rhizobium sp. R634. Lineage (GTDB taxonomy): Bacteria > Pseudomonadota > Alphaproteobacteria > Rhizobiales > Rhizobiaceae > Rhizobium. The sequence goes on from NZ_LOKW01000012.1 coordinate 433,452, forward strand.
ACCGAGGTGAAATAGATATCGCCGCTATCCCATTCCTCGATCTTGTTGAGGCAACAGAGGCCGCAGCCGTCACAGAGGCTTTCCCACTCGGCGGCGGTCATTTCGGCAAGAGTCTTGCTCTTCCAGAAGGGTAGATCGTCCATCGTTCGTTTCTTGCAACAGCCGCCCGCAAATTCACGTGACCGTCGACGTATCTCTCTTGTTATCGACTGAGAAATCAATCAATTCTTCAGCATACTCCTGGTATCGGAGATACCGGAGAGCTTTTCGGCCCCATGCGGGCCTCGCGCTTTCGTCACCTTCCGGCCGCCGGAACGACCGATGCGCGATCAGGCGGGAATACAAGACGTGCAGGATCCGGACAAGCCAGAAAACGGGCCAGGAAAAGAGACAGGGGACGCGCCAGGCAAGCGGCCGGCGAAGAGACGTCACATCCTTCTGCGCATTGATTCTTGGATCGATTCGACCGTCTGGAACGCCGGCTTCCGCGCCGCTGAGATCTGGGAAGACACCACCATCTTCTTCCGCCGCTTCCGCGTGCGCGGCTGGAAACGCATGGTCTTCGAACTTGCCGGCGAAGGGCTGACGCTCGGCGCGGCCGGTTCCGTGCTGATGCTCGTGCTTGCCCAGCCGGCCTTCGAGGCAACCAAGGAAGACTGGCGCAATCGCGGCGATTTCGCCGTCACTTTCACCGACCGCTATGGCAATGTCATCGGCCATCGCGGCGTCATTCACCAGAATTCCGTGCCGATCGACGAGCTGCCCGATTCCCTGATCAAATCGGTGCTCGCCACGGAAGACCGCCGCTTCTTCGAGCACTTCGGCATCGATTTCATCGGCCTCTTCCGCGCCATGAGCGAGAATGCGCGCGCCGGCGAAGTCGTCCAAGGCGGCTCGACGCTGACCCAGCAGCTCGCCAAGAACCTCTTCCTTTCCAACGAGCGCTCGATCGACCGCAAGGTCACCGAAGCTTTCCTGGCCCTGTGGCTCGAGGCGAACCTTTCGAAGAAGGAAATCCTCTCCACCTATCTCGACCGCGCCTATATGGGCGGCGGCACTTTCGGCGCCGCGGCGGCCGCCCAGTTCTATTTCGGCAAGAACATTGCCGATGTGAACCTTGCCGAATCCGCCATGCTGGCCGGCCTCTTCAAGGCGCCGGCGAAATATGCGCCGCATGTTAACCTGCCGGCCGCACGTGCGCGCGCCAATGAGGTGCTGACCAATCTCGTGCAAAGCGGGCTGATGACCGAAGGCCAGGTGATCGCCGCCAGGCGCAGCCCGGCGACCGTCGTCGACCGCAACGAGATGGAAGCGCCTGATTTCTTTCTCGATTGGGCTTTCGACGAGGTGCAGCGGCTTTCGCCGCGCTTCCACCAGCATTCGCTGATCGTGCGCACGACGATCGATATGGGGATCCAGAAGGCGGCCGAGGATTCGGTCGAGACCTCGCTGCGCGAATATGGCGAGGCCTATCACGCCAAGCAGGGCGCCCTTGTCATGATCGAAAACGGCGGCGCCGTGCGCGCCATGGTCGGCGGGCGGGATTACGGCGAAAGCCAGTTCAACCGCGCCACCAAGGCGCTGCGCCAGCCGGGCTCCTCCTTCAAGGTCTACACCTATGCGGTGGCGATGGAGAGCGGGATGACGCCGCAGACGACGGTCGTCGACGCACCGATCTACTGGGGCAACTGGAGCCCGCACAATTATGCAAACCGCTATGTCGGTCGCATAACGCTCGAGACCGCGATCGCCCAGTCGATCAATACGATCCCGGTGCGGCTCGCCAAGGAGAAGCTCGGCATACAGCCGATCCGGGCGATGGCGAAGAACCTCGGTGTCGAGACGCCGATCCGCGACGACGTCACCATTCCGATCGGCACGTCGGAGGTGACGGTGCTCGACCAGGCGACCGCCTATGCCACCTTCCCGGCCGGTGGCTACCAGTCGCGCCGCCACGGCATTACCCAGATCCTCGACTACGACGGCGACGTGCTCTACGATTTCGACCGCGACGAGCCGGCGGCCAAACGCGTGCTGTCCCAACAGGCAGACGCCTACATGAACCAGATGCTGTCGCGCGTCCCCTATGTCGGCACGGCGCGCAAGGCAGCACTCGACAACGGCATCGTCACGGCAGGCAAGACCGGCACGACCCAGGCCTATCGCGACGCCTGGTTCGTCGGCTTCACCGGCAACTACACCTGCGCCGTCTGGTTCGGCAATGACGACTACACATCGACGAACAACATGACCGGCGGCTCGCTGCCGGCGATGACCTTCAAGCGCGCCATGGACTACGCCCACCAGGGCGTGACGCTGCGCGCCATTCCCGGCATCGAAAACCCCCTGCCCTCGGCAGAGGACGTCGCCAAGACCGCCGCCGCCAAGCCGCAGGACGGATTGCCGCAGCTCATCCGGCCGCGCATGCTCTCGGTTCAATCGACCGGCATCCTCAAGGATCTCGGCGAGAAGCTGAAAGACGCCGCGCCGCTGGCGCCGCAAAAGGTGGCGAGTGCCGAGTAGTTCGGCCGCGATCATGCCGACATCCTGACATCAATAGAGCGCCCGGTCCGGTTTACCGCTGCGAATGCGGTATGAACCGTGGATAGATCGCCTCTCGTGTCACGGCGCGGCATTCCACCCTGCCAGAATCAGTGGTAACCCTTTCATCCAATGTGGTTTCCAGGGTCATGACGTGTTTCGGTTTCCCCTTTTCATCCTGATCACGCTGATCGTCGCCTTCGGCGGCGGCATCATGATCACGCTCTACGCGCTGGATGCGACACAGGGTTTCGGCGCCATCAAGCTCGGCGCCTGGGAAGCCTTTCCGGCATTGCAGACGGTTGACGCCGACCCTTACGCCAAGTCGCACCGGGCGCGCGCCGGCAAGCTGCTCTATGGCAGCGCCGAGGGCCTGACCTTCACGGCGAGCGTCGACGACGAGGGCGCGCGGCTGAATGCCGGCTGCCGCTACCGAATCAGCGGGCAGACGCCGCCCGCCCGCCTCTGGACCCTCTTTACCGCCGACAATGGCGGCAACCCGGCGGCAGTGAAGAACGGGCTTCCCTCGGCGCTGAATTCCTGGACGGTGCTGCGCCAGCCCGACAGCAGCTTTTCGATCGAAATCTCCGCCGTCGCGCAACCGGGCAACTGGCTGGCGCTGCCGCAGGCCGGCACCTTCCGGCTCGTGCTGACGCTGTTCGATACGCCGACGGCCGGCAGTTCCGGGGTGATCGATCTCGCCATGCCGAAGCTCACCAAGACCGGATGCGGCAATGCTTAGAATAATATTCGCCGTTCTCACCGGCCTTTTCGGCGCAGCGCTGCTGCACCTCGTCATCATCCTGTCGCTGCCGCACTTCACCGGCCGGGATGCGGCGACCCGCGTCGCGGCCGAAGGCGACCTCAACAATTTCTACCTGCTGAACGATCAGTATGACGAGGCAGGCCTTGCCAGTGGCGACCCCTTCCTGCGCACCGCCGTCTGCTCCTTCGACGTCGAGGATGCGCCGGTGCACTTTACGGCGAGAGGCAACGTGCCCTTCTGGTCGATCGCGATCTATGACAGCGCCTCCAACGAGGTCTTCAGCATGAACGACCGGACATCGGTCGGCGGCGCGCTCGACGTGCTGGCGGGCGGCCCGATCCAGCTGACGGACCTGCGCAAGAACCTGCCGCAGGAGCTACAGCAGACGATCCTGGTGGAGATGGCGCGACCGGACGGTTATGCCGTGCTGCGCACGCTAGCGCCGCAGGCGAGTTTCGATGAAGCTGCGCGCAACTTCCTGACGGAAGCTGGCTGCGAACAGTTCGCCACGCGCTGAAGTTGAAAGCGCGTTACTTTTTATTGACGCGCGGCGCAGGCGCCGGACGCCGTTTCGGGCTCTCGGCGAGCCGCTCATAGCGGACGCCGGTAAACCAAAGGATCTTGGCTTCGCGGGGTTCCTTATCCAGGCGACGCGGCGCCCGCGGCCGCCGATCCGCCAATGCGACTACTATTGCCATTCTCGTCTCCATGCACTGCCCGAGACGGATGAACTTGCGAAGGATTTCACCCTGCCCGCCAATCTGCGGGCCGGCGCGTCCTGCGGCGCCGGGATGACCGGACCGAGGGCATTCGCGCCTTTCCCACGGCACCTGACTGAAATACCGTGATGCGGAGTTTCAACGATCCAGATACTCAAATCGCGTCGTTCCTATCCGAATTGAGACACATGACAGTTAACAGATTCCTAATATTCGGCCGAGGCCAAACACAGTTCACGTCATTTGCTTGTAACGTCCTGATAGTTGTTTTGGTTTCACGCCGCCCGCGCTAAAATGCGGTGCAGAGGTGAAGCATAAAATTAGAAGAGATTCATATAGTTGGCTATAATGCGGCAGCCAACGCGCCCGCCAAGGGCAGATGTTGCAAATATACGTCACGAAAATATTCATTGCGGCCCAAGTGGATGAGCGTATGTTCGCCATGTCGATCAAACGTTTCCGGCTCCATCGATCGGGGATCATCCACGCTCCTGCCGGAAATGCGGAGGGCAGACGGTGTCTTTGCTCGTGAATGCGTCTTTCTCATCCCAGGATTTCGACGTGCTGTGCAGCGCACTGGACGCATGGTGCGCCGAGCGGCATATCGACATCGTCAGCGTCGAGGCCCAGTCTGCGGCGTCCACGGCGCTCGATCTCTATCAGGTCGGCTGCGACAGCCGCGAAAAGCTGCTGCACGCGCTGCGTGATCACAGGGCCGCCTAACAGTTTCCACCGTTAGGCAGCCGACGGAAAGCCGTCATCATCCCCTTTCCGGACAAACGCATTCAAACTGCGGACCAGCCATCCGCAGCACGTTAGGCGTGTAAATTTGTGTCTCATTTTAATAAAATCTTCAGCATGCATTAACCGTACCGGTGTAGGATTTGTTCATAACCGTATGGCCTGACATGCGTTCCGCCAGCGCATATCGACCCGCGGTTCCCCTTGTCGTGCGTTTTCAGGGTGTTCGTGTGCGTGACCGGTTTCGAGACCTAGAAGGCCCGTTGGCCGTCAGGAAAAAGGACGTGGTATTGATGGCGACCGTCAGCAGTTTCGAGAATCTGTCGCATCCGACACGATCCGAGCTGCGCCAGTTCGCCGAGCTTTTCATGCCGCTGTTCCAGGCTTCCTCCGAAGAGGCCAAGCGCCAGGCGGTCGCCGCCCTATCTCAATGCGATCACATACCGGCAGCCGTGGCGCTGTTCATCGGCAGCCAGCCGATCGATATCGCCGCGCCTTTTATCGCGGCCTCCAAGGCGATCGCCGACGAAACGCTGATCATCATCGCCCGCACCCAGGGGAAGGATCACGTCAAGGCGATCGTCAGCCGCGATTGCCTCTCGCCCAAGGTCATCGACGCATTGGTGGCATTGCGCCAGGCCGGTCCGCGGGCGGCGGCCACGGTGGCTCAGCACATCGAGCCGCCCACCGTGCCGCTTGCACCGATACCGGTGGAGACCACCGAGGCGGATGCGCTGGAGGAACAGCGGATTGCCAATGAAGAGGCATTGCGCGAGCGCATCCTCGGCCTTGCCGGCCATCTCGGCCGCAGCGATGAGGACCGGCTCGGCCTGCGCACGCTCACCGACATTCAGGAGGCGCTGCTTGTGCGCTTCGCCCGCTCGCGCGAAGCGACACAGTTCGCGACCGCGCTGGCCGATGCGCTTTCCGCCAGCCGCTGGCTTGCCGAGCGCATCATGCTCGATCTGTCCGGCCAGCAGCTCGCCACGACGCTGACGAGCCTCGGCATGGGCTTTCTCGATGCCGTCTTCGTGCTCGAAAAACTCTATCCGCACCTTGCCGAACAGCAGCACAGCGTCACCCGCGCCTGGATGGTGCTCGATGCGCTCGACCCGGAGGAATGCCACGACCGCGTGGAAGCCTGGCGGCGCGCCGATCGCTATACCTACAAGCCCGAGGCGCCCACTGCCCCGGCGCTTCAGGAGACATCCGGCTACCGCTTCATGCGCCAGGCGCCGCAACAGCGAGACATGCGCGTCATGGGGCGGCGCTCTCGCTGAAGTGACGAGCGCCTTCGGCGGTCAGCCGCCATCCCGCGCAAGCGGGATCAGGTCGCCCAGTTCCTCCATCTCCAGCTCGATAATCCAGAGATCGGAGTCGAACCTGCGTTCGCGCTCCAGCATCGCGCGCACCGCTTCCGGGTCGCGGCGCGACAGGCGGATCTCGAACAGGCGATCGCCGGCCTGCCCGTCATCGAAGGCGGTCTGCGGCGCAGGCGCGTAAAGCGTCTCTAGGCCATCGCGGAAGTGCTGGCGGATGAAGATCGCGCCCGCCTCCTCCGCGCCCTTCTTCTCCACAGCGGCGAAATCGCCGCTGGCAAATACACGGCGCAGGAGGGCGGAAACGAAAATGTCGGCGCGCAATCTCATCGGCGCGATATAGACCGGCGCGCGGGCGGCGGCAATGCGGGGTGAAATCTCGACTGTCGAATTCAGACCTTGACAGCCAGCCGCAACCCTCCCCAATGCCGCCCCCGGACGGTGATCGGGGCCGAAATATCCTTCATCATCACGAAATTGCCGCCGCCCATATCGCGCCTGTAGGTTTGGACGAGAAAGGGCGCGGTGCTGCGGCCGGCGGCAAGGCCGACGCGGTCGGCGAAGATGCGGCGGTTGCGGCAATTGGCGGTGTTCCAGACGGTATCGCCGGGGCGCTGCGGCTGGGAGAATTTTCGGTTGTGGGTCGGGAGATAACCGTTCTCGTCGATCGCCGCGCAGAAGGCGATGCGCTCGTCGGACGCGACGATCGGTTCCTGGATCGGCGGCAGCAGGCGGTCTGTGAGTTCGGTGAAGGCGGCCATCATCTGTGCCGGATCGCTGCCTGCAACCGGGCGATAGCGCCGGTCGAAGAGAGCGTCGAGCCCGATCTGTCCCTCGGCGACGGCGCGTTCGAAGGCGCCGGAGATCTGCCTTGCCACCGATTGCGCTTCCTCGATCCAATGGCTGTCTGCTGTCTTGACGCCGGCGCTTGCCGTCAGCTGGATCAGGGTTTCGGAGAGGCCGACGACACTGTCGACACGTTTGGCAGCCTGCTGCAGCCTGACATTCGAGCCGGCGACCTCGGACGACATCTCGCTGAGTTTCTCGACGAAGCCGGCGCATTGCTGATCGACAGCCTCGGTGGTGTTTGCCATGACCGTCGAACTGTCGAGAATGCGGGTGATGACATTTTCCATGCTGTCGAAGGCTCCGCGCATCGCCTCCGACTTGTCGCGCACACCGGCGGCGCTATTGCGCGCATCGCTGCCGACGACCGAAAGCCGGTCGATCTTCACGCGCAGCTCATCCAGCGTGTCCTGGATGGAGTTCGTCGCCTTCGACGTCTGCAGCGAGAGCGCGCGCACTTCGGCGGCGACCACCGCAAAACCCTTGCCGGCATCGCCGGCGCGCGCGGCCTCGATCGCGGCATTCAGCGCCAGCAGGTTCGTCTGGCGGGCAATGGTGCTGATCTCCTCGGCGATCTTGTCGACATCGGCAAGCGATTTCGAAAAACCGGCGATTTCGGTGCCGATCTCGTTGGAGGACTGGACCATGTGACCGATCTCGGCGACCGAACCGGACAGGCGGTCGGCCGATTCCTTCAGCATGTGGCGGGCCTCGGCCGCCGTGCGGTCGGTGTCCCGCAACGAGACGGCGACTGCGCGGTTGGTCTCGGCAATCGAAAGTGCGGTGCGGGTGACATGATCGAAGGCGGAAGCATGCCGGGCCGACATTGCCGCCATGTCCTGGATCGCGCCGGCAATGTCGACAAGATCGATGCCAAGAGTGGAGGCCTCTTCGGCAAGACGCCGCAGGATATGGCGCAGGGCCTCGCGATCAAGCCCCTCCGCTTCGACCGGCGCGTCACCGGCCAGATCGTCTACCGCCCTCAGCGCATGCATAACCGACGCTCCCCCGCCCCAATCAGAAAAGCTTCAGGCAACATGGTTAATAAGTTGCAAACGGTGCCTGCGCCTTAGACTAAGGTTGCAGGACAACACAAAGCGCAACGGCGCACACTTCGCTTAGATCGCGCCGATTTCCCTGAGCTTCTTCAGCACTGCCTCGTTGGGCTCGCCGTTCTCTGGCAGATTATAGTGCTTCTGGAAATGGCGGATGGCCGCACGGGTCTGCTCGCCGGCAACGCCGTCAACGCCGACATTGGCGTAGGCCATGTTGGAAAGGCCTTTCTGGATTTTCAGCACCAGATCGACATTGGAGATTTCGCTTGATGGAACCTGCTTTGCGGCAGCGGGAGCCGTTTTGATCGTCTTCTCGGCGCTGCGGATCGCCGCTGCGACCGGATCTTCCGACGAGGCTTTCGAGCTCACATCCTCGAGCGGCTTTTCCGCGGGCACGGTCGAAGGGCCGGCGGCGTCGGTCTTCAGCGCCGCAAGAACCTCCGGCGTCGCATCGCCGCTCTGGGCCATGCCGACGGTTTCTTCGAAGAAAAGGATGGCCGCGCTGGTGCGAGGCCCGATGATGCCGTCGGGCGTGCCGTTATAGAGGCCCCGGCGAACCAGCTGCTGCTGGATATCCATAACGAGCTGGCTCGGCTGCTGACCGGCTGCGGCCGCAGCCGGCGTCGCGTTGGTGGCGGTTGCATCCTCAGGCCGTTCGATCCGGAAGGTGGTCACGTCGCCCTGCTGCTCCTCGGCCGGGCGGCGGGCGCCGAGCACATTCGGAGATTGCGGATCGCGGGTGCGGAAAATCGGGTGCGGATGCAGGCCCGGCTGATACCAGAGCGCATTGGCGGCGACAAAGGAGAAGATGACGACGAAGGCGATGGTGCCGCCGGCAACGGACGGATTGCGGCCGATGACGCCGCCGAGCACGGACGCGCCCTGTAGGCTGAGGCCGCCGAGGGCAGCCGCACCCGTCATCAAAAGGCCCGGCTGCTGCCGTCCCCTCTTTCCCTTAGGCGATTTTCGCTTGCGCGCGGCCATCGAAATGCCCCTCTTCTACGCCGGTATTGACCACGCCCTTCAGCCGCGGCGGAAACTCGACAGTTGCGCCATGGCCGGCATCGTCGGTGCACGTGGCGCCCGAGCCGTCGGCTGCGATCTCGATGGTGATGATCGTGCCCTCGCCCGGCTGGCTGGCGATGGCAAAGTTTCCGCCATGCAGCGACACCAGTCCCTTGACCAGCGAAAGGCCGAGGCCGGTGCCTTCGAACCGGCGGGTGTAATCGTTCTGAATCTGGACGAAGGGTTGGCCGAGCATTGCCAGCTTGTCGGCCGGGATGCCGATGCCGGTATCGCTGACCGTCAGCTTCAGGATGCCGTCACGCACCGCCGCATCGAGGGAGACGACGCCGCCGGCTTCCGTGAACTTCACGGCATTGCCGACAAGGTTGATGAGGATCTGCTGGATGGCGCGCTGATCGGCAACGATCTCGCCGATGCCGCGCTGGATGCGGCTCGTCAGGGTGACGCCCTTGGTCTTGGCCTGCAATGCCAGCATCGATTCGCAGGATTTGACGGAGCCCCCTATATCGAAGGGTTCCAGGATCAGCTCGTAGCGGCCGGCTTCGATCTTGCTCATGTCGAGCATGGTGTTGACGACCGACAGCAGATGCGCGCCGGATTCGCGGACCAGGCCGACATATTCACGCTGGCGATCGTTTTCGAACTTGCCGAAATATTCGCCGATCAGGATGTCGGAAAAACCGAGGATGGCGTTCAGCGGCGTGCGCAGCTCATGGCTGACCGCGGCAAGGAAGCGCGATTTGGCGTCGTTTGCGGATTCGGCATCGGCCGCGCGGTTCTGGGCTTCGTCACGCAGCTGCTGCTCGACGGAGACATCGCGCAACTGGGCGATGACGGCGGCAAGTTCGCCGTCGGCGTCGCGCCGAGCGGTCATATCCATCCTCAGATGCGCGAACTGGCGTTGGCCGCGCCCGACCGGGGGCCGGTCGAGCCGCAGATCGACGCTCGCCGTCTCCTCGCCCCGGCGCAGCTCATCGAGCGCCTGCAGGAAAAGGATGCGGTCGGAGACATGCACCTGTTCAATGAAGCCTCTGCCCTTGGGATCGCGCATCCAGGCGAGGAAATCGCAGCGGTCGCGGCCACCGACGGTCGCCACGCTGCCGTGCGCGTCGAGGAAGAAGACGAGGCCTGGTGTAACCGCGAGGAAGAAATCCTCGGCCGACTGATTGGCAATGCCAGCCGGCGAACCCTGACGGGCGAGCGCGATGCTGCCGACGGCGGAAAAGAGAAAAGCGGCGCAAACCATGGCGACGCCCGCCGGCAGGGCGACGGCCGGGCTGGTGACGGTCGAAAGGCCGATCGGAGCGGCGACGAGGGCGGCCGAAGAGAGCAGGACGAGGCGGCGCAGGATTACGAGCTCGCGTTGGCGCACGGCTTCGCCGCCTCCCGTCCGGGAAAGCCAGCTTGTCGCCGCCCGGTCTACGAGGGCCGTTATCCAGCCGCCAATGTCACCCAATACACGCACGCAATACCCGCCGAAAAGGCTGTCTGTTGATCCGGACAATAGGCCTTGGCGGCTTAAAGAAAGGATAAGGCAAAAGCCCTCTTCACAGCTGGAAAGAGCCGAAAATCCCGTTTTGAGGCATCTGGCAGGCTCTTTGCCTTTTGTGGTTAATAGCAGGTAAGCGACGGATTTTCCTCATATTTCAGCATAGCGTTAACTCCTGTGGCAAGGCGAGCTCGCAAAAGCCCTGCAATTGCAAGGAGGTGCTGCCCTGATACTTAACGCCGATTGCTCGCATTCGACTAAAATGCGGCTCAAATACCGGTCGCTAAAATTTGAACTAAATTTGCCGCAAATGCGCGTGAGTTTCGAAAAGCGGCGTTCGCAACTTGCCGGTAGGGTGAAAACACACCGGACAACCGGCCTGATTCGGCAACAAGACCGAACGGGGACAAACAGGATGGGCAACGACAATGTGGTTTCTGATCAAAGGATCCTTCTGGTTTGGCCTTGTGCTCGTGCTTCTTTCCGTCTTCAGCACGGAAGGTTCCGATAAGCACGCCGGCGGCCCGCAACTGCAACTTTCCGACGCGTTTACGGCGGCCAGCGGCGCCTATGACTATCTCACAGGCATGTGCTCGGAAAAGCCCGAGGTCTGCGTCAAGGGCGCCGAGACCTTCACCGCACTCGGCTACCGGGCCCGCGAAGGCGCCCGCGTTGCCTATGAACTGCTGGACAGCCAGTTCCAGGACGAGGCGCCGGCGACCGCAAAGCTTGCCGAACCGACAGCCCCGGCGGCCCTGCCCTCCCTCGCCTCGCCCTCGCTCCAGGAAAAGGTGCGCGAGGCGAAGGCCGCGCTCAACCAGCCGATGCCTTACCGCCCGCCGGTCGAGAATGATGAGACGGCAGAGACGGTGGTGACCGGCGCGATCCCGCTGCCGACGCCGAAGCCGGCGATCTGACGAAATTTCCGCGGGTCTTCCGCACAGCATTTCTTTTTTACACAATTCCGAGCCCAAACCGCTTCACGCCATTGCCGGAATTGTTCGAGCTTGCATCGGTGGTCCGCATGACGCGGAAATGCCCCATGCCTGACGTGCCTGCCCTGTTTCAATTCAGCATATTGCTGCGCCGTGAGGATGCCCATCCCTCACGGCGTTTCTTTTTAACGGTTCAAATTCGCCGGTCTTTCACCTATATGCACTCTTAATAGTGAAAGGCTCTCGCATGGCATCCCTCGACCAGATCATCGACGACTTCACCTTCCTGGATGATTGGGAAGACCGCTACCGCTATGTCATCGAGCTGGGCAAGGCGCTGCCTGAACTGGCCGAGGAAAAGCGCACCTCGGAGAACAAGGTGATGGGCTGCGCCAGCCAGGTCTGGCTGGTCACGCATACGGCGGGTGATCCCGACAATCCCATCATGAGTTTCGAGGGTGATTCGGACGCCCATATCGTGCGCGGGCTCGTCGCCATCGTGCTTGCCACCTATTCCGGCAAGGCGGCATCCGAAATTGCCGGCCTCGATGCCTTCGAGATATTCTCGAGGATCGGCCTGGTCGAGAACCTATCGTCGCAGCGTTCGAACGGGCTGCGGTCGATGGTGAACAGAATCCGGGAAGAGGCAAGGGTTCGGGCTGCGGCCTGAACGCGACTGATTTCGCAAGCATTTACAGACCCATCGATTCGGAAATGCAGCCGCGAATCCAGTATATTAACACTTGCTGATAGTATGGGAATACATTCTACGCCCTTCACGAAAGCATAAGGCTGGCGCTACTCATAATATCTCGCCGTCCAGACGAATCATCTGCGAAGGGCTCGAAATACTGGAGAGATTATTTTCCTCGTCCTGAATGCATACAAAAAAGCCGGGCACAGGACCCGGCTTTTGTCGTTGGTTGCTTTCGGAAAAGCTCAGCCGCGGCCGCGCTTGCGGCGCTGCCCGAGGCCCATCTCCTTTGCGAGGCGCGAACGCGCTTCGGCATAAGCGGGCGCTACCATCGGGTAATCGGTCGGCAGGTCCCACTTCTCGCGGTACTCTTCCGGCGAGAGGCTGTGGTGGGTCATCAGGTGACGCTTGAGGGATTTGAAATTGCCGCCGCATTCCAGGCACGTGATCTGCTCGTCCTGCACGGACTTGCGGACAGAAACTGCAGGCTTCTGCTTTTCGACGATCGCCGCAGCGGGCTGCGGTACGGACGTGTTGCTCAATGCCGAATGGACGTCGGAAATCAGGTTGGCCAGGTCGCTGACCGGCACAACATGGTTGCTGACATAAGCCGCGACGATGTCGGCCGTCAGTTCCACAAGCAGCTCCGGCCCATTGCCGGTCGCTATATCCGTCATACTCTTTCTCCTGTTAGCATGCACAAACGGTCTATGACTGACTCGTCAAAGACCCGCCTCGTAGAAGCGAACAGCAAAAGCACAGGAAGCGACCTTCTGTTCCGAAAAACGCGAAATCCACCCCTAGATTCCGAAGAGCGAGACCTGTTCTTATACTGCCTGACGGAAAACCACTACGTCATGCCCCAGGCGATGGCCCCAGTTAGACATGAAAAATCAAAACTGAGGGACTTGGAAGCAGTACGATTGTCATTCACAATCAGAACTCTACTTACATTTTCAAATACCATCGTTTGGCCGAAACGCCAATTATTATTTGTCGTTTTTCTTGAGAAAAAATGGCCAATGAAGAATTGAAGAGGCCTGCGGCAAGGTTTACTCGTTCCATCCTGTGCATAAGTTCGCGTAAAACTGATGAAGGCGCCGAAGAGGATATATTTTCAGCCGCCATCGCGCATATCGTCCCGTACCGAGACACCGCCGAGATCATATCCCGAGCGGTGAGCGGCGCGCGCGAGCAGATGGGCGGAAACAGGCGCCGTCAGCAGGAAGAAGACGAAGCCGGCAATGGCGCGGAGCAGAATCGCCGGATCCTGCGAATAGAGGCCGGCGGCAAAGAGCAGCAGGCCGGAGCCGACAGTGCCCGCCTTCGAGGCGGAGTGCATGCGCGTATAAAGATCGGGCAGCCTGATCAGGCCGATCGCCGCCGAAAGAGCAAAAAGCGCGCCTGATATCAGCAGCAAAGCGGTGATGGCAGCGACGATGGAATCGATCATTTGCGCTTCCTCCCTGCCCGGCGGATCTTCGCGCCAGCTTTTGCCGCAGTTGGAGAAGGCGCAGATTTGATGCTGCCGCGCGCCAGCATGAAGCGGGCGAAGGCGACGGTCGCGAGGAAGCCGACGAGGCCGAGCGCAATGGCGATATCGATATAGAGCGAAAAGCCCGTTTTGACCGCAATGACGGCGATGAAACCGATGGCGATCCCGGTCAGCATGTCGAGAGCAAGAATGCGGTCCGGCAAGGTCGGCCCTACGACGACGCGCCAGACGGTCAGAAGCAGCGCCAGACCGAGGATGACGAGCGCGGTCGAAGATGCGGCCGCGATGATGGCGGCGGGCGTAATCACCGGAAGGCCTCCATGATCTTGCGTTCGAACCCGTTGGCGATGTCCCGCTTCGTCGCTTCCGGATCGGAGCAGTCGAGCGCATGGACATAGAGCGTGCGGCGATCGGGCGAGACATCGACCGAAAGCGTTCCCGGCGTCAGGGTGATGAGGTTTGCCAGCAAGGTGATCTCGAAATCGGTCGTTACCGTCAGCGGAAAGGCGAAAATGCCGGGCTTCAGCTTCATGTCAGGCGAAAGGACGGTGACCGTGACCTTCCAGGCCGACAGCGACAATTCCTTCAGGAATAAAGCCGCAAGCGACAGCACGCGTCGGGCGCGACGCAGATATCCTGTGCTGCCGAAAGGTTCACGGATGATGATGAGCGCCAGGGTGCCCAGCAGGAAACCGAAGACGAGATTGAGCAGCGAGGCGCTGCCGGTGACGGCAACCCAGGCAATGGCAAGCAGCAGGTTGAAAAGAAAGACGGTCACGGCGGGCCTGCCTCCGGGAAAACCGAATGAAGATAGGCCTGCGGATCGGCAATGCCGGCAGCGGCCGATTGCGACAGTTTCAGCAATTGTTCCGGCAGGATGCCGAAGCCGATGGTGAGCGCCGTCAGTGCGGCAAGCGACAGGCCGGTGCGCCAGCATGCTTTCGACGGGAGGAGCGCCATCGGTGCGGGACGCCAATAGGCGAGCAAGAAGAGGCGGCCGAAGGCGATCGTCATCAGAAACCCTCCCGCGAGGATCGAAGCCGCCAGCCACCAGGCGCCGGCATCGAGCGAGGCTTTGACGAGCATGACCTTCGGCCAGAATCCGGCAAAGGGCGGAAGGCCGCAGGCAGCCAGGAAGAGCACGAGGGAAAGCGCGGCAAAACCGCCGCTTTGCCGGTAGAGCCCGCCGAGGCCCGAAAGCGAAAAACCGCCGCCCCGCCGGGCGATCTCCCCGGCGGCAAGGTAGAGCGCGGTCATCAGCACGATGGAATGAAGCGCATAGAAGACCGCGCCGCTGATGCCGCCGGGGCTGCCGAGCGCGACGCCGGCCAGCATATTGCCGATGCCCGATATGACGACATAGCCGAACAGCCTGCGGATATCGTTTTCGGCGAGCGCGCCGAAGGCGCCGACCAGAATGGTTGCGATGGCGGCAAGCGCGATCACGAGGCTCAGTTCTTCGCGCTCCACCGGCAACAGCATGATCATCACCCGGATCAGAGCATAAATGCCGACCTTGGTGAGCAGACCGGCAAACAGCGCCGAGACGACGATGCGCGGCGTATGATAGGCGGCGGGCAGCCAGAAATTGACCGGAAAGGCCGCAGCCTTCATGCCGAAGGCGAGAAGAAACAAGCTCGCCAACGTCATCAGCGGCGCCGCGCCGCGCAAGTCCGCGACGTTCGCCGCAATATCGGCCATGTTGAGCGTGCCGAAGACGGCATAGAGAATGCCGACGCCGATGAGGAACAGCGTCGTCGCGATGAGATTGAGCACCGCATATCTCAGCGCCCCGTCGATCTGTTCGCGCTCGGAGCCGAGAATGATCAGCCCGAATGAGGAGATCAGCAGCACCTCGAACCAGACATAGAGATTGAAGATGTCGCCGGTGAGAAAGGCGCCGGTGACGCCCGCCATCAGCAGCAGGAGCAGCGGGAAGAAACCGTATCGCCGGCCGCTTTCGCCGATATCGGCCAGCGCATAGAGGCCGCCGGCGAGCGCGGCGAGGGCTGCCGTAAACGCCATCAGTGCGCCGAGGAGATCGACCGTAAAGGCGATTCCGAACGGCGGCAGCCAGCGCCCCATGACCATGGTCAACGGCCCCTCGGTCGCAACTTTCGCAAGCAGCGCTGCGTCCATGAGGGCCAGAAGCAGCAGACCTGATATGGCAAGCCAGGCCTGCAGACACAGATGTGCCCGTACCATCAGCAGGACGGCGCCGAGCGTGATGCAATGGGCGACCGGCAGGACGACGAGCCAATTCTCGACAGGCACCGGGGCGGTGATCAGGGCGGCGGAAAGATCGACTGTGGCGGTGGGAGCAGCCATCAGGCGTGGCCTCCAGCATTCCGGGATGCGGCGTTCCTCTTCTCCCCAGCGGGGAGAAGGAAATGCCGGGCGCCTCCAGCCGATCTCCCCCCTTGTGGGGGAGATGCCCGGCAGGGCAGAGGGGAGTCAACATCCGCATCCGCAGCGACATCAGCGTCAATACCCCAGGGGCGGCAGCGGCCGGTCGTCGGGCTCGGCGGCGCGCATTTCGCTGGTGTCGTCGGTGCCGAGGTCCTGATAGGCGCGATAGGTCAGCACCAGCAGGAAGGCGAGGAAGGAGAAGGAAATGACGATCGCCGTGAGGATAAGCGCCTGCGGCAACGGGTTCGCCGTGCCCGGCGGCAAGGCGTCGAGACCCGCCGGGATGATCGGCGGCACCTCGCGCGTCAGCCGGCCGCCGGTGAAGAGCAGCAGGTTGACGGCGTTGCCGAGGATGGCGATGCCGAGCATGATGCGGATCGAGAATTTCGACAGCATCAGATAGATGGCGGCGGCGAAGAACAGGCCGACGAGGATCGCCAGAAGCTGCTCCATTATTTCACCTCCTTTTCTTCCAAGGCCAGCGCGATCGAGGTGATGGCTCCGAGCACGACGAGATAGACGCCGATATCAAAGAGCAGCACGCTCGAGAGCGGCACCTCCGTGCCCAAAAGGCTCGGATAGATCCAGAGGCCGGTCATGAAGGGAACGGCAAAGAGGATGGAAAGAAGGCCCGCCACCGTCGACAGCAGCAAGCCGGCGCCGGCGATCGTCAGTGGATGAAAGAACAGGGCGCGGCGAACGGCGGTAACACCGCGGGCAATGCCGTAAATCGCCAGCCCCGAGGCGGCGATCAGGCCGCCGATGAAGCCGCCGCCCGGCTCGTTATGGCCGCGCAGCAGCACGAAGACCGAAAAGAGCAGCATCAGCGCGGTGAGGAACGGGGCAACGGTGCGGAAGATGAGGGTGTTCACGCGATCAGCCCTCCGCTTCCATTGCATCGGGATTATTGGCGGCGAGCTTGCGCTCGGTGCCGGCGCGGATGCGGATCAGCGCCAGGATGGCAAGGCCGGTGACCGCGACGACGGCGATTTCGCCGAGCGTGTCGGTGCCGCGGAAATCGACGATGATCACGTTGACGACGTTGGCGCCATGGGCAATCGATTTGGAATAGGCATTGAAGAAAGCCGTCAACGCGTCGTTGAACGGCGCCTGCGTCGCCCGCATCAGCAAAAGCGTGAAACCGAGGCCGCAGGCAAGCGCAAGCGCGCCGTCGAACAGCCGCCCTTTGCGCGGGCGCCGGTCGGCGGGAGAAAGCCGAAGCCTTGTCATGACGAGAGCGAGGATGACGACCGACAGGGTCTCGACCATGAATTGGGTGAAGGAGAGATCCGGGGCGCCGAACAACAGGAAGATGACGGCGACGGCGAAACCCTGGATGCCGAGCGAGACCACTGCCGTCAGCCGGTCGCGGGCAAAGAGCACGGCGGCAAGGCCCAGGACGGCGATCAGGAAGACCGCCCATTCATGCAGCCTGACATCGGCCGGCCAAGCGGGAAGACTCGGCAGTTCATCATAAAGGACAAGCGGAACGATGAGGATGGCGGCGACGCAGAGGAAGGTGCAGGTGATATAGATATCGAGCCGCCCCGGCTGAAGGATACGCATCGCGCGGCCGGCGAAGCGGACCAAGCCCGATATGGCGGCATCGAAGCCATGATCCGGGCCGGGACCGGCCGCACGCAGGAAAGCGGCCATCAGGAAGCGGGCGCGGTCCAGCTGCCAATAGACGCCGATGCCGAGCAGCACGGTCAGGATGGAAAGCGCCAAAGGCACGCCGATATGTGGCGTCAGCGAAATGTCGATATGGACAGGTGACTGGCGGATGGCGGCTGATATCGGCGAGGATATGGTGGCGTGGGTGTAGGCCGAAAAGAGCGCCGCGAGCAGGCCGAGGCCGGCGAGAATGGCGGGACCGAGCCAAAGCAGCGCGGAGGCCTCATGCGGATGTTTCGGCGTTTCCATCGGCCGGCCGAGGAAGGGTTTCAGCGCCACCGCAAAGGCGATGGCGAACATCAGCGCGTTGCCGAACACGGCGATCGAAACAAAGGTGAGCGCGCGGATATCGCCGCCGGCAAGCGCCGTATAGATCTCCTCCTTGGCGAGAAATCCGAAGAACGGCGGCAAGCCGGCCATCGAAAACGCCGCCGCAAGCGCTGTGATCCAGGTCAGCGGCATCGCCCGCCGCAGGCCGCGGAGCCTGGTGATATCGCGCGTGCCGGTCTCGTGATCGATGATGCCGGCGACCATGAAGAGAGCGCCCTTGAACAGGGAATGCGCCACAAGGTACAGCGCCGCCGCCTCCACCGCATAATCCGCGCCGAAGCCGATCAGCATGACGAGCAGGCCGAGCGAAGAGACGGTGGTGTAGGCGAGTTTTAGCTTCAGATCCGTCTGGCGGATGGCGAGCGCGGTGCCGGCGACAAGCGTCAGCCCGCCGAAAAAGGGCAGAAGGATTTCCCAGGCAGGCGTTTCCCCCATGACCGGATTGAGCCGCATCAGCAGATAGACGCCTGCTTTCACCATGGTGGCCGAATGCAGATAGGCAGAGACAGGCGTCGGCGCCTCCATGGCATTCGGCAGCCAGAAGTGAAAGGGAAACTGCGCGGACTTGGTGAAGGCGCCGCCCAGCACCAGGATGAGAGCCGCGAGATAGAGCGGGCTTTCGCGCACGGCATCGCCGAAGCGGATCAGCTGCGACATCTCCGTGACGCCCGAGATATTCCAGAGGAGCAGCAGACCGGCCAGCAGGCAGAGCCCTCCCCCGCCGGTGACAACAAGCGCCTGCAGGGCGGCGCGACGAGCCGCCTCGCGCTCATGGTCGAAGCCGATCAGCAGGAAGGAGGTGATCGATGTCAGCTCCCAGAAGATGAAGAACATCAGGAAGCTGTCGGACACGACGACGCCGAGCATCGCCCCCATGAACAGGAAGATGAAGGAAAAGAATCGTCCCTGATCCCTGTGGCCTCTCAGGTAGCCGCCTGCATAGAGCACGATCAGGGTGCCGATGCCGGTGATCAGAAGCGCGAAAGCCAGCGATAGACCGTCGAGGAACCAGGAGAAGGAAAGATGGTAGCTCGGCACCCAGGAATAGCCGCCGATGACAACCTCGCCGCGCGCGACGACAGGCACGAAACGCAGGAAATGCAGGAAGGCGAGCAAGGGAGCGATCGCCAGCAGCCAGGCACCGTTTGCGCCGAAGATGCGAATGACGAAGGGAGCAGCAAGAGCGCCGGCGAGCGGCAGACACAAGGCCAGAAATGTCAGAGCCGTGACATCGGCCATGTCTCCTCCTCTACCGGCAATAGACGAAGGCCGATGAAACCGGCCCGTCCTCTGACTTAGGCGAAATGGTAGGGCCTCTCAAGCAATTTCGAGCACAAGGTGAAATTGCGTCGGTATATCCGCGGCCGTCAGGCCATTGATCGGGATAGGCGCGTCAGCAGACGCGCGAGAGAGCCGTGCAGGATGAAGAGCAGGAGTGTCAGCGGCCAGACCAGGCAGGCGAGAAGCCCGGCGAGACGATGCAGCGTCAAACCGTCGTGGTTGGCCCAGCCTTCCAACATCGTGACCGCCATGGCGGCCGCGGCCACCAGGCCATAGAGCAGGAAGATTGCGGCTTCAAACACCAGTGATTCCTCAATGCACGTAACATTAACCCTAACGGAAAATTCTTAACGGATGTAAAACCAAGCGTCTTCCCCCAATTGCGGTATGCCGCGAATCTCCTGGCGCGGCGCCGCAGACTTGATGAAGCCAGGACGAGGCACCACATTTTCTTGCGAAACGGAACCGCCCCTCGGCAAAAGGAGCACGTCATGTCCGAAACTGCAACCACCGCCAGGATCCACAAGACCGATGACGAATGGAAGGAGCAGCTCACTCCCGAGCAATATCGCATCACGCGCCAGCACGGCACGGAGCGCGCCTTTACCGGCCCCTACTGGGATTCTTTCGAGACCGGGCTTTACCGCTGCGTCGGTTGCAACGCGCCGCTTTTCCGCTCGGACACGAAATTCGACGCCGGCTGCGGCTGGCCGAGCTATTTCGAAGCGGTGTCGCCCGATGCCGTGACCGAACATCGCGATACGACCTACGGCATGGTGCGCACCGAAATCCGCTGCGGCACCTGTGAAGCCCATCTGGGCCACGTTTTTCCCGACGGCCCGCCGCCGACTGGCCTGCGCTACTGCATCAATGGCCACGCCATGGTGTTCGAGCCCGGGAAGTAAGTCCGCTGCAGCTGTTGCAATAAACCCAGGCCTGCAACTCGACGATACGCCGTTGGCGCGATCACTCTTGCTCGGCCGGGCATGGCCACGTTGCCGGCGCGGCGAGGCCTGACGGCAGTTTGGTCGAGGCATCGCCGCAGGCAAGGTCGATCTGCGCCTGCTCGAGCCCGGTGGCGGCCGAAAGATCCAGACCTTCGATGCGGGTGAGGAACATGAAGGCGCGGTCGAACATCGCCGGGCCTTCGAAGGTGGCGTTGGAGAGATCGGCGCGGGAGAGGTTGGCGAAAGAGAATTTCGTTCCGGTCAGCACCGCCTCGTCGAAATCGGCGCGGCCGAGTTCGGCCTTCTCGAAGCTCGCGCCGGTCAGCTTGGCGCCGGCAAAATTGGCGCGCTGCAACTCGGCCCCGGCAAAGGACGCGCCCTCGGCAACGATCTTGGCAAAGCTGGAGCGGTAGGCCTCGATCTTCGCGAAATTGGCGCCGCCGGCTTGGGCGCCTTCGAGCGAGGCGCGCACCAGCGTCGCCTTCTCGAGATTGGCGGACTTGACGTTGGCGCCGGCGAGATCAGTCAGCGAAAAATCGGTGCCGAAGAGATTGGCGCCTTCAAGGTCGCTGCCTTGCAGCATCAGGTTCTTTTTGGTGCATTCCTGCCAGTCGAGCTTTGGCGAGGCCGTGCTGCCGCAATCGGCGGCACGCGTGGAGATCGGGGCAAAGGCGAGAAAGGCGAAGGCAAGGAGGCCGAGCGGCGATCTGTGCATTGCCATTGATATGTTCACCTCCATGATGCTCTCAGGCCGCATCTGCGAAGCAGGCTGCCTCACTTTTCTACACAGCGCAGAATACAATAAAAAGATGGCGAGCGCCCGTTCGGAATGGATTTGCCGGAGCAACATCTTACCCCGGGCAGGCGGTTCATCCGCGTTGCCCGGGCAGGCGGTTACTCCGCCTTGACCGGCAGGCGAAGCTCCATACAGGTGAGGTCCAGCCAGCGACCGAATTTGGTGCCGACCTCGGAAAATCTACCGGCGACGCGGAAACCGAGCTTTTCGTGAAGCCTGATCGAGGCCGTGTTTTCCGCCTCGATGCCGGCGATCATCACATGGATATTGCCGGCGGCGGCCCGCGCGATCAGCTCCCGCATCAGGCGTTCGCCGATGCCCCCACCCCGGCAGTCCTTGTCGACATAGACGGAATGCTCGACCGTGTGGCGGTAGCCGTCGAAGGCGCGCCAGTCGCCATAGGAGGCATAGCCCGCGACCTTGCCCGACATTTCCGCGACGATGACGGGAAAGGCGCGCGCTTTACGCGCCGCAAACCATTCCAGCCGGTTGTCGAGATCGACCAGCGTATCGTTCCAGATCGCCGTCGTGTGCTCGACGGCGTGATTGTAGATATCGCGGATAGCGGATAGGTCGGCTTCCGTGGCGTCGCGGAGGAGGACGGCGTCTGTCATGATTGCCCGGCTCGTATTGTCTGCGAAGGCGGCATACGCCCCGCCTCGAAAGATGTAAACGTCGGATGTGAAAAACGAGCTCAGAGACCAGGTGCGGGGGAGCTGAAACAGGTGAAGACCGCCGAATAATGCACCGCCGCTGCGGTCACGACAAAGCCATGCCAGATGGCGTTCTGGAAGCGCAGTTTCTCCCAGACATGGAAGACGACGCCGAGGGAATAGATGATGCCGCCGATAACGATCAGCAACATCGAGGCGAAGGGAATGCGCGAAGCCACCGGCTCGGCAACCAGCACGCCGCTCCAGCCCATGGCGAGATAGAGCAGAATGGCGAGACGGTCATAGCGCCCGGGAAAGACGCATTTGACGAAGATGCCGGCGGCGGCGAAGAGCCAGATCGCCACCAGCATGAACATCAGCAGCGGATCGTCCGCCCCGCGTTCGAGGAACGGCGTATAGGTGGCGGCGATCAGGATGAAGATCGCCGAATGATCGAGACGGCGCAGATACCATTTCGTGCGCGAGACAGGCCAGGCATTGTAGGAAAAGGAAATGGCAAGCGTCAGCACCAGCCCGACGCTGTAGATCCAGGCAGCGGCGAGCGCACCTTGGGAGCTCCAGACGGTCGCGTAGAAGATCAGCGCGGTCGCGCCAATGAGCGCCAGCACGAGGCCGACGCAGTGGACGATACCGTCGGCGATCAGTTCATATCTATCGTAAGCCCAGCGAATGCCGTTGAACTCGCCCATGCACGCCCATCCGTCTCACAATTCGATGGAGATCGTCTCATCGAACGGTGAGAGGCGCAACTGCGGCGAACCGCGCGGGCGGTAAATCTTCGTGACAGGCCGCAAGCCGGCGCGCCTTCGACAGCGGGCCGGCATGAAACCGGCGGCAGTCCGAAAAACCAACTGCGCGACATCAAACCTTCTGCCGGTCGACCAGCACCGAGCATTTGGCATGGCGCACGACGCGGTCGGCCGTGGCGCCGATGAAGTAGTTGGAAAAGTCCGGGATGTGCGAAGCGACGATAATGAGGTCGGCGCCCAGGCTTTCGGCGGTCGAGATGATGGCTTTGGCGGGTGGCCCGTTGCGGATCTCGATCGTTGCCGGAATGCCGGTTCGGGCGACCAAGGCTCCCAACTTGTCGCGGCCCTCCTTCATCGCGTCCTCGACGATATTGGCCGGCAGCTCGACCGCGACATAGGTCGGCACGTCCTCGATGACGTTGAGCGTGACGATCTCACCGCCCTCGTCCAGCAGGGACGCCGCCTTGCGCAGGATTAATTCACCCTTGTCGATGCCGCCGAGCGCGATCGCTACTATGATTTTCCTATACATGCTGCCCTCCATGACGATGCATGCGTAAGTTCCTTGAAAGAAGATATGAGCGCATTGACCGCGATCAAGTGGACGCAAGAGATCGTCAACGTCTGCTCAACGCTTCATCCTCAAAAACAGATCTTCTGTGAACAATCGGAATCCGCCATATAGCGATCAAGTACAGCAGCCGAGAGGACATCAGAGGCGATGAACCGGCGAAACTTTCTCGGACTTGCCACAGGCGGCATCCTTGGCGCCACCGTCGGTACACCTTCCCTTTCAAGGGCCAATTCAGAGGCAGGAGAACAATCCGTGACAACCGAAACTTCCTATGCGCTGACGCGGCCCGCCTATATCGACCGTTCGCATCTCATCGTCACCGATCTCGGTCTCGTTTCCGGCTTCTATCAATCGATGCTCGGTCTGAAGGTTATCGAGAAGACGGCAAGCGGCGAAGTGCTGGGTGCGGGCGATCTGCCATTGCTGACGCTGACGACAGCCAGCAATGCCCGCGTCGCGCCGCGCAATGCCGCCGGCCTTTTCCACACCGCCTTCCTGATGCCCGACCGCACCGAACTGGCGCGCTGGCTGCGCCATGCCGCTCACAACAATGTCGTGCTCGACGGCGCTTCGGACCACCTGGTCAGCGAGGCGATCTATCTCTCCGATCCCGAAGGCAACGGCATCGAGATCTATGCCGACAGGCCGCACGAGCAATGGAAGTTCCAGCCGGACGGCATGGTGCAGATGGCGACGCAGCGACTCGACCTGCAGGCGCTCTATGACAGCTCCCCCGAAGACCGCTGGGGCGGGATGGCTGACGGGACGGCGATCGGCCACCTGCATCTACAGGTCGGCGACATCCCCCAGGCCGACGCCTTTTACCGCGACGTGCTCGGCCTCAAGCTGATGGCGCGTTATCCCGGCGCCAGCTTCTTCGCGAGCGGCGGCTACCATCACCATCTCGGCGCCAATATCTGGAACAGCCGGGGCGCTGCCGCGCGCGCCGAGAATATGACCGGGCTCTCCGACTATACGATCCGTTTTAACGACGCCGAAACGCTGAGCACGGCCGTCGCCAAGCTCGACGACCTCGAAATCAAGAGCGAGAAGCGCGACGGCGGCGTCTTTCTGAAGGATCCGTGGGGCATCGGCCTGACGCTTTCGGCGTAATTTTCCGCCGGGCGATGCGCGCGAAACCGCCCTGGTGACGCCTTATCGGACGGTCTCTTCCAAGTCGCTAGGTCCCAAGGGAACCGGAACCGCGCCAGTGCGTTTCCGTCGCGAAGCAATGGGGCTTCGGGGACCTCCTCCGCATGGGCATCGCCAACGGCATTCGCAAACAAGCAAAGAAGATCGTGATCGGCGAACGCCGCACCAGCGCCTGGGCGCAAACGCTGCGGGAAGCGGCGGAAGAGCTGCCGCCTCCGCCGCTCCATCGGCTGGAGAAGGACGGGCTCGATATCAGCATGGCCTGGGCGATCATCGGCATCTTCGCCATACTCGGCCTCGCCGCCGTCTATATGATGTCGCTGATCCTCATCCCCATCACGCTTGCCGTCGTCGTCGGTATGATCCTTGGCATGGTTGCGGAAAATCTGAGCAAGATGGGCGTGCCGCGGCTGGCCAATGCCGTCCTCCTGTCGAGTGCCGTGGCGCTGGTGATCTTCCTGCTGGTCAACTCGCTCGCCGACCCGCTGATGGTGCTTGTCAACGAGGCTCCGGCTTTCATCGAGCGAAGCATCAACCGCATCATGCCCTATCTCGAACGCATCGAGTGGCTGCATATCACGCCGGCGACATTCGAAAGCGGGCCGATGTCGATCGGCGCGCTGCTCGAAAACACCGGTAACGTGCTGCACGTGGTGACAACAAACCTGACGCCGGCGCTGGTCCAGGGGCTGATTTTCTTCGCAGCCCTGCTGCTCTTCCTCGCCAGCCGAGTGAACCTGCGCAAGACGGTCATCATGACCTTCCGCACCCGCACGCAGCGTCTGGCTGCGATCCGCGTCATCAATGCGGTCGAGCAGGTGCTCGGCTTCTATTTTGCCACGGCCTCGCTGATCTATGTCGGGCTCGGCGTCGTCATGACAGTCATCGCCTATGCGGGTGGGCTGGCCGCACCGGTGCTCTGGGGCTTCTTCGCCTTCGTGTCGAGCTTCATCCCCTATCTCGGCATCACGCTGATGACGCTTTCTGTCGCGATCGCCGGCATCCTGACGCATGACGGCCTCGTCGTCGGCCTGATGCCGGCAGTTGCCTTCTTCACCGTGCATCTCGTCATGGAGAACCTGATCTTCCCGGCGGTGATGGGACGGCGGCTGGAAATCAATCCCTTCATCGTCTTCCTCGCCATCCTGTTCTGGACGTGGATGTGGGGCGCGGTCGGCGCGATGCTGGCGCTGCCGCTTTCGCTGATCGTCATGACTGTTATCGAGGAATTGCTGATCGAGGAAAAACCGCAGCCGCAATTGCCGAAATAGACAGAACGGGAGACGCTCGTGGCATCCGATCTCGACCTTGGCGAATCCGATCACGGCCAGATGACAAGCGGCCGTTCGCTCTGGGGGAAAAGCGGCATAAGACCCGCGTGGCAGCCGATCGAGCAGAGCTTCTCCACAGATGTCATCGTCATCGGCGGCGGCATTACCGGCGCGCTGGTTGCGGAACATCTCACGGCGCGCGGCTTTTCCGCGGCGATCGTCGACAGGGAAGAGCCGGGCTTCGGAAGCACCGCAGCCAGCACGGCCATGCTCCAATGGGAAATCGACAGCACGCTCGGCGAGCTTGAAGCCTATTACGGTTTCGAGCGCGCCGCCGGCATCTATCGCCGCAGCGCCGCCTCGGTCGCCGGCCTGTCCAAGCTGATCGCGGCAAACGGCATTGCCTGCGGCTTCCGGCCGCGCAACACGCTCTACCTCGCCGCCAATCGCGAAGGCGCGCGCGATCTCATGGAGGAGCGGCAGCTTCGTCGCCGGGCCGGCCTGCCCGGCGTCTATCTGGAACATCCGGATCTCTTCACCCAATTCGAGCTCGACCGGGACGGCGCGATCTATTCGCCGGGTTCGGCCGAGGCCGACCCTCTGCTGCTGACCTGGGTATTGATCGCGATGGCCGTCCGGCGCGGCGCGCGGCTGGTCAGCGCTTCCGTGACTGCGCTTCATGTCGAAGGCAATCACGTGTCGGCGGAGATGGCCAATGGCCGGGTCGCCGAGGCCCGGCATGCGGTGCTGGCGACGGGCTATTCGATGCCTGGCATCGACATGCCGAAATTGCACCGGACGACTTCCAGCTGGGCGCTTGCAACCGTGATCCAGAATCCGGCGCAGTTGTGGCGTGACAGGGCGCTGATCTGGGAAGCCAGCCACCCCTATCTCTACATGCGCACGACACCGGACAATCGCATCGTTGTCGGCGGCGAGGACGATGAGACGATCGATGCCGAAGCGCGTGACCGGAAGCTGCCGGCGAAAACAGCCACGATCCTGGAAAAGATGAAACGCCTATGGCCGAAGGCGGATACGCGTGTCGCCCATGCCTGGTGCGGCACCTTCGGCGAGACCGTTGACGGCCTACCGCTTATCGGCCCGGTGCCCGGCATGCCGCATGTGCTCGCCGCCTATGGCTATGGCGGCAACGGCATCACGTTTTCCTATCTGGCAGCGCAGATGATCGGCGCGATGATCGCCGGGATCCATCGCGACTGGTTCGAGGATTTCGCGCTCGATCGGGAAGGACCGGGGGTGCGGAACTTTAGAGAGGATGTGCTGCGGGCTGGCGAGGAGTTGAGGTAAGCCGTCGCATTGGCTGTCGTGCCGTAAACGGCACGTCATACAAACTACTCCGTCGTCTTTTCATCGCCCGTATCCTCGACGTCCTCCAGGCGCACGAATTCGACACCCTTGGCCTTCAGATCGACCAGCGCCTTCGCCACCCCCTCGCCCGCCGCATGGGTCGGCTGGTTGATGTGGGAGATGACGACATCGCCGTCCTTGGCGGAGGCGATGCGCTTTTCGGTGATAACCGCCCCCAGCAGCGAGCCGCCGTCACCATTCACCGAATAACCGGCGATGCGATAGCCCATGGCACGGATCTCGCCGATGGCGGAGAGATCATATTTGGCGGTCGAGCCGCGAAACCAATGGGGCGCCGGGATGCCGGCCGCGACCATGGCGGCGGCACCGCCTTCGACCTCCTGCCTGACCGCCTGCGGCGAACCGGCCGAGGCGATGCCATAGATCAGCGCCGGCGTGTCGACGGCCGGGATATGGTTCTCGCCGTGGTTTTCGAGCTCGAAGAGATCCGGATGCTGCAGGAATACGGCAACCGCGGCGGGATTGCGCTTCAGCCAGCGGGCGGTGACGAAGATCGTCGCCGGAATGCGCTCCCGCACCAGGGTGGAAAGGATGCGCTCGTCCGCCTGCCCCATGCAGGCGTCGAAGGTCAACGCGATACGCGCATGGCCGGCAACGTTGGAGCGGGCGATATGGAGATGCGGTTCGACGAGCTTTGGTGTCTTTGGAGTCGGAGCGACGGCGGCCATGGGCGGCACTGCCGATGCTGACGGCGCGTCAGTCGCGAATGCGTTGACGGTGACGGTCAAAAGGAGCGCCGAAGCGAGCAGGATGCGTTTCATCTCGCGCGAATTCTATGTTTCGATCCGTGGATTCTACCGATGGCGGTCGTCCGGCGCCATGTGGCCGGATGTCACCGCAACTGCGCAGACAAAGGCATCAATCATAGAGATAATACTTGTCCCACTTCTCGCGTGGCACCTTTTCGCCGATCTGATAGTCGAGCTGGCGCACGTTGATGTGCTGCGGGCCGGTGATGCAGGTGTAGGAGAGATGATACCAATCGCCCTTGCTGCGGAAGACGGCGCCCGGCGCCTTCAGCGAGTTGTCGCCCGGGATCGGATCCTTGAATGTATAGGCGATGACCTTGTCGGGCTTGAAGCCGGTGCTGTCGCTGTTGATGCGGCTCATTGCCTCGGTATCGCAGCTCTGCTCCAGGCGGGTCGAGGGGTCGAGTTTTTCCAGCTGCTTCTTGATGGCGGGATCGACGGCAAAGGCGGGGGCAGCGAGGCCGGCGAGGGATACAAACAGGAGCAGACGTTTCGGCATGTCGAAGAAAATCCCTTACTGCTATGCAATCTTCACTCTGCCGCCGGCAGCTTGCCGGAGGCTTGGCAACGTGCAAATTCGCGGAGATAGCGGACTTTCTTAAACATTGTGGTGACATCAAGGCAGCGCGGACACAGCCGCCTCCTTGTCTGTGGAAGGTCATCTCGGCCTTTGGCGCAGCCTTGCCGCTTGATCCGGCGTCGGCGCGCCTCTATCTCTTCCTATCCCGACCTATCGACCCGGAGCCATTCCTTGTCCGTCTTCAAGAGCCTGCCGACACCGCCCGCCGCACCGAAAAAGCCGATCTCCAATACGCGCCATGGCATTACCCGAACGGACGACTATGCCTGGCTGCGCGCCGACAATTGGCAGGCGATGTTCAAGGATCCGTCGATCCTCGATCCGGAGATCCGCCGGCATCTCGAAGCCGAAAACACCTATATGAACGCGGCGATGGAGGATACCAAGCCGCTGCAGAAGGTGCTGTTTGCCGAGATGCGCGGCCGCATCAAAGAAGACGACAGTTCCGTGCCGATGAAGGACGGCGCCTACGCCTACGGCACATTTTATGTGACCGGCGGCGAACAGCCGCGTTACTTTCGCATTCCGCGCGACGGCAACGTCGCCGACGAGACGATCCGCAGCGTGCTGCTCGACGGCGACAAGGAGGCATCCGGCAAGGCCTATTTCCGTCTCGCCGGCCTCGATCACACGACCGACCACAGCCGCGGCATCTGGGGCTACGACGACAAGGGATCGGAATTCTTCACGCTGAAGGTGCGCGACCTCTCGACCGGGGAAGACCTCGATGACCGGATCGAGAATACCGGTGGTGGTGGCGTCTGGGCGCCCGACGGCAAGAGCTTCTTCTATTCGGCGCTCGACGAGAACCACCGGCCCTCGAAGGTGTTTCATCATATTCTCGGCCAGCCGCAGTCCGAAGACCGGCTGGTCTATGAGGAGGAGGATGCCGGCTTCTTCATGGGCGTCGGCGGCTCATTGCTCGACGATTTCATCTACATCGACATTCACGACCATGAGACGAGCGAATACCGGCTGCTGTCGACCAAGGACCTCACCGCCGAGCCGAAACTGGTGGCACAGCGCGAGGAAGGCATCGAATATTCGCTGACCGAGGGCGGCGACGTCTTCTACATCCTCACCAATGACGGCGGCGCCAAGGATTTCAAGATCATGGAAACGCCGGTTGACAGACCGGGCAAGGAAAACTGGCGCGAAGTCGTGCCGCACAAGCCGGGCACGCTTATTATCAGCCACATGGCCTATGCCCGCCATCTCCTATGGCTGGAGCGCAAGGACGGGCTGCCGCGGATCATGATCCGCGACCGACGGACCGGCGAGGAACATGCGATCGCCTTTGCCGAGGAAGCCTATTCGCTCGGGCTTTCGGGCGCGGCGGAATATGACACGGATGTCATCCGCTTTTCCTATTCCTCGATGACGACGCCGTCGCAGCTCTATGACTACAACATGGTGACGCGTGAACGCACTCTGCTGAAGACCCAGGAGGTGCCGTCGGGCCACAATCCCGACGACTACGTCACCCGCCGCGTTTTCGCCCCGGCATGGGACGGCGAGACGGTGCCGGTCACCCTGCTCTATCGCAAGGATACACCGCTCGACGGCTCGGCACCCTGCCTGCTTTACGGCTACGGCGCCTACGGCATCACCATTCCGGCCGGCTTCAATACCAACTGCCTGTCTCTTGCCGACCGCGGCTTCGTCTATGCCATCGCCCATATCCGCGGCGGCAAGGACAAGGGCTTCGCCTGGTACGAAGACGGCAAGATGGAGAAGAAGACAAATACCTTCAGTGACTTCATCGCCGCGGCCGACTATCTGAATCAACAGAAGTTCACCTCTTACGCGAAGATCATCGCCGAGGGCGGATCGGCTGGCGGCATGCTGATGGGCGCCGTGGCCAACATGGCGCCGGAAAAATTCGCCGGCCTCATCGCCGCCGTTCCCTTCGTCGATGTGCTGAACACCATGCTCGACGACACGCTGCCGCTGACCCCGCCGGAATGGCCGGAATGGGGCAACCCGATCGAAAGCAAGGAAGAATACGAGCAGATCGCCTCCTACTCGCCCTATGACAATGTCGGCGCCAAGGCCTACCCGCCGATCCTGGCGCTCGGCGGCTTGACCGACCCGCGGGTCACCTATTGGGAACCCGCCAAATGGGTGGCGAAGCTGCGCGACAAGACGACCGGCAGCGCTCCGATCCTGCTCAAGACGAACATGGACGCCGGCCACGGCGGCGCCTCCGGCCGCTTCCAGCGGCTGGAGGAAATCGCGTTCGAATATGCATTCGCGATCAAGGTGGCGGGGAAGATGTGAAATCTTTAGGGGAGGCCATACGGCACACCCCTAAGAGAGAGAAAAATGCCCGTCTACATCGCCCTCCTCCGCGCCGTGAACGTCGGCGGCACCGGTTCGCTGCCGATGGCCGAGCTGAAGACGATCTGCGAAGGCCTCGGCTTTACGGATGTGAAGACCTACATCCAGAGCGGCAACGTGCTTTTCCGCGCGGATGAATCCGAAAAAGCGGTCGAGGAGAAGCTCGACGAAGCACTCGGGCAAAAGATGGGCAAGCGGCCGGGCGTGATGGTAAGGACCTGCAAGGAACTCAGCGACATCGTCGCCAGCGCCCCCTTCCCCGACGCCAAGCCGAACTTCCTGCTCGTCTACTTTCTGCCCGAAAAGGCGCCCGGCGATGCGCTGGAGAAGATGGTGGCGCCCGACGGCGAGGAAGCGAAGCTCGCCGGGCGGGAAATCTATGTGCACTATCCCAATGGCTCCGGCCGGTCGAAGCTGAAGCTGCCGGCGCTGAAGCCCGGAACGTCCCGCAACCTCAACACCGTGCGCAAGCTCGCCGAAATGGCGGCCGACATCGAGGCCGGCTAAGGCTGGCCGCCAGCGGCGGCGCCAAAGACCTGGTGTTGTCTGACGACGGCAAGCGGCTGTTCGACAGCCGGCAGAAAGAGCAGGCGCACGAAAGTCCGCAGCATCAGCACCTGCTCGGCCAGCGTGTTCGGTTCCTTCAGCGTCTTCGACAGGACGATGCCGCCTTCGAGGACCGAGGAAACCATATCGGCGAGCTGATCGACATCGACAGGTTCGCGCGGCGGATAGACTTCCATGATTTCTCTCAGCATGCGGCCGAAGCGGCGACGCCAGGCAAGCACCGCATTCCGGTTGGTCTCCTGTATCTCCCGGTCGAACAGCCGCTCATAATAGCAGACGGTCGCCACGAGGCAGCCGGGATGGCCGTTGGGCAGGTCGGAGAGAAGTTCGGAAAGCAGCTTCAGGCCGAGCAGGAAGGATTGCAGCGGATCGTCCATGAGGTCGCGCGCGCGGCTGAATATCTCGTCATAAATGCGCTCGTCGTTTTCGATGTAGCGATTGAGCAGCGCCTTGGCGAGCTCGTTCTTATCCTTGAAGTGATAGAAGAAACCGCTCTTGGTGATGCCGGTCTCGGCGATCAGCTCCTCGATGGAGGTGCCGCCGAAACCCTTCTGCAATACCGCCGCTTCGGCCACATCGAGAATGCGGGTCCGCGTTTCCTCTCCCTTTCGCATCTCCCCCTCCTGTACCGGCGGTACAGTTTCGAACGCCGAAGGTTCGCACCCGCTTGGGCTCGCGGAGCATCGGCTGATGCCAAGCGATTGATTTCAATCCGCTAAAATCGAAACTTCCGCCAGTATACCGCAAGTCGCCTAGTTTGGCAGCCGATTAAGCGGCAGAACATTACTCATCGACGGCCGCCATTTCAGGCGCCGGGAGAGACCACAACAATGGCAAAGTACAGACATGATTTGCCGCAACTCAAAGGCGACACCTTCCTGACCGATGGTGGCATGGAAACGACGATGATCTTCCAGGAAGGGATCGCGCTTCCGCATTTCGCCGCTTTCGTATTGCTGGCTTCCGAAGACGGCCGGAACCGCACGCGGAATTACTATCGCCGCTATCTCGATATCGCACGGCGGCACGGCACGGGCTTCGTGCTCGACACGGCCACATGGCGGGCCAATCCCGATTGGGGGCGAAAGCTCGGTTACACCAGCGAAGCGCTGAAGGCGGCAAACGAAGAAGCCGTCGAATTGCTGGCCGGCTTGCGCAGCAGCTATGAGCAGCCGGGGCAGCCGATCGTCATCAGCGGCGCGATCGGCCCGCGCGGCGACGGCTACAAGGCGGGCATGATGAGCGCCAACGAAGCGGAGGATTACCACGCCTTCCAGATCGAGGCCTTCGCCGGCACCGAAGCGGATATGGTGAGCGCCTTCACGCTGACGAATATCGACGAGGCGATCGGCGTGGCGCGCGCGGCGAAGTCGTTCGCCATGCCCTGCGCCATCTCCTTCACGCTGGAGACGGACGGCAGGCTGGTGACGGGTCGCAGCATTCAGGACGCCATCGAGACGACCGACATGGCAACCGGCGGAGCACCGGTCTACTACATGATCAACTGCGCGCATCCGACGCATTTCGAGACGGCACTCGATCATGGCAGCCCATGGGTGAAGCGCATTTCCGGCATCCGCGCCAATGCCTCGACCATGAGCCACGAGCAGCTCGATAACAGCGAGACGCTCGATGCCGGCGATCCCGAAGATCTCGGACGGCGATACCGCAAGCTTCTCGATCGCATGCCCGAACTGCGGGTGCTCGGCGGCTGCTGCGGCACCGACCATCGCCACGTCGCGGCGATCTGCGAGGCGTGCCTGCCGCAGGTGGCATGAGCCCAAAAGGGAGGACGGGACGATGACGATAGTGGGGGCGATGGCGCGCCGGCGAGGCTGGCGCGGTCTGTGGCTTGCGATCACGGGGCAGCGCGGACGCGCCGAGCCCGAGGCGATGGTGGAGGTCGCGTTGCGGGATATCGATCTTGCGGCCTTCGGCGGGCCGGCCGCCTACGGGCTCGAGGCCGACCGGCATGAGGGCAGGCGATTGCGACGCAAGCCGCCGCGGGGGCCTGTCGGCTTCTGACGAGAGGAAGGGCGGCGTCAGCCTTCGGCGGCGGCGCCTTTCGTCCGTTTGGCCTTGTAGCCGCTGATCTCCTCGCCGGCGGTCGGCGAGAAGCGCAGGTTCCAGACGGTCGCGGTGATCGAAATGATGGTGACGACGGCAAAGGCGGCGGAGAAATCGTCGAGCGACGGCGTTTGCGCACCTGACAAGGCCATGGAGCCGTGCAGCGCCAAGGCCCCGATGCAGATGCCGAGCGACAGCATGAGCTGCTGGAAGGTCGTGTAGAAGCTCGTCGCCGAGCTCATCCCCTCCTTGTCGATCTCGTCATAGGCGATGGTGTTGTAGGCCGTGAACTGGAACGACAGGAAGAAGGCGCTGAGCACCAGGACTACGAAGATGAGCGGCATCGGCCAGTCCGGCCGGAAGGCGGCGCAGAGGCCATAACCGGCGGTGCCGAGAATGCCGTTGAGGACCAGGCTGCGGCGGAAACCCAATCTGCTGAAGACGAATTTCGCCATCGGCTTCATGGCGAGAGCGCCAAGCGCGGTTGCGATGACGATCTGGCCGGCCGCGGCGGCCGACAGCCCGAAGCCGATCTGGAAGAGCAGAGGCAGCAGGAAGGGCTGCGCGCCCTGGGTGATGCGCGTCAGCGAACCGGCGATGACCGAGGTGCCGAAGCTCGGCACCTTCATCAGCGAGAAATCCATGATCGGCGACGGGTGCTTTCGGGCATGTCTGAGGTAGCCGATACCGAAGATCAGGCCGAGAGCGATGAGGAAGATCGAGAAGGCGGCCTCGCCTTCATGGCTCGACATTTCGAAGCCGAAGAGCAGAGAACCGAGCGAGATGCCCGACAGGATGAAGCCGATCGTATCGAACGGGCCGCTCGCCTTGCCCTTCACCTCTTCGATATAGATCGAGACGAAGATCATGCCGATGATGCCGATCGGCACGTTGATGTAGAAGATCCAGCGCCAGTCGAGATAGGTCACGATGAAGCCGCCGAGCGGCGGCCCGATGATGGGACCGATCAAGGCCGGCACGAGCAGCCAGGACATGGCGCTGACCATATCCTTGCGGGCGACGCTGCGCATCAGCACGAGGCGCCCGACCGGCATCATCATCGCGCCGCCCAAGCCCTGAAGCAGCCGCGCCAGCACCAGGAACGACAGCGTCGGCGCGAGCGCACAGAGGACGGAGCCGGCGACGAAGACCGCGATGGCCGCGCGGAAAACGGTTCGCGAGCCGAAACTGTCGGCCATCCGGCCGCTTGCCGGAATGAAGATCGCAAGACTGAGGAGATAGGAGGTCAGCGCGATCGACATCGCCGGGGCGCTGACCCCGAAATCGCGCGCCATGGTGGGCAGCGCGGTCGCCAGCACTGTGGCGTCGATGTTTTCCATCAGCATCGCGCTCGCGATAATCATCGCGATCACCCGGAAATTGGGCGCGGCGCGCCGAACCATCGGCGCCTGGTAAATCTGATCCGACATCGTCCGGGATCACTCGCGGTGGCGCGGCGGAGCACAGAAGGCAGCAAGGCCGCGGGGATGACATGGCGCAAGGCCAAAGGGAGACGATCTGCTATACGCCTGCGATCGTGGCGGCGCTATGTCCTTTATGGCAAAGCAGCTTTGACGAGAGGGAAAGGCAGATCACGATTCCTTGCATCGGCCCGATCTTCGTGAAGGTTTCCCCTCGGGCAGAACCGGCTTGCACCGCAGCCACCCCGGCCCTACCTATGAACCATGACCTCCGCCCTTGAGAAAAACCGGCCCGGCGCGGCCTTTCCGTTCGACAACAGCTATGCCGGCCTGCCCCAGCGCTTCTTTGCGCCGCAAACGCCGACGCCGGTTACCGAACCCTGGCTGATCAAGCTCAATGAGCCGCTCGCGGAAGAGCTCGGGCTCAACGTCGAAGCATTGCGCCGCGACGGGGCGGCGATCTTCTCCGGCAATCTCATTCCCGAAGGAGCCGAGCCGCTGGCCATGGCTTATGCGGGGCACCAGTTCGGCGGCTTTTCGCCGGTGCTCGGCGACGGGCGAGCGATCCTGCTCGGCGAGGTCGTCGACCGCAACGGCAGGCGCTACGATATTCAGCTGAAGGGCGCCGGGCAGACGCCGTTTTCCCGCCGCGGCGATGGGCGGGCAGCGCTCGGGCCGGTGCTGCGGGAATATATCATCAGCGAGGCAATGTTTGCGCTCGGTATTCCGGCAACGCGGGCTCTGGCGGCCGTGACGACGGGCGAGCCGGTCTATCGCGAAGAGGTCCTGCCGGGCGCCGTCTTCACCCGCGTGGCGGCAAGCCATATCAGGGTCGGCACCTTCCAGTTCTTTGCGGCACGAGGCGATACCGACGGCGTGCGCGCTCTGGCCGACTATGTGATCGATCGGCATTATCCAGAACTGAAGGAAGCGGAAAACCCCTATCTCGCGCTGTTCGAAGCCGTCTCGGAGCGTCAGGCGGCGTTGATTGCCCGCTGGCTGCATGTCGGCTTCATCCATGGCGTCATGAACACCGACAATATGACCGTCTCCGGCGAGACGATCGATTTCGGCCCCTGCGCCTTCATGGACACCTACAATCCCGCCACCGTCTTCTCGTCGATCGACCAGCATGGGCGCTATGCCTATGCCAATCAGCCCGCAATCGGCCAATGGAACCTCGCAAGGCTCGGCGAAACGCTGCTGGCGCTGATCGATGCCGACCAGGGCGGCGCGGTCGATAAGGCGAATGCCGTGATCCGTGCCTATGGCGAGCGGTTTCAGGCGCATTGGCTGAAGGGTATGCGCGCAAAGATCGGGCTTGCCGGCGAAGAGGACGGCGATCTCGAACTGGTGCAGGCGCTGCTGGCACTGATGCAGGCGCAAGCAGCGGATTTCACGCTGACCTTCCGACGGCTGTCGGATCTCGCGGGTGATGACGCCGCTGAACCCGCGTTTGCGGCAAGCTTCCGGGAGCCGGAAACCTCCGGCGAATGGCTGGCGCGGTGGCGGGAGAGGCTGTCACGCGACCCGCAAACGGCGACTGAGCGCGCCGCCGCGATGCGCAGCGTCAATCCGGCCTTCATCCCGCGCAATCACCGGGTCGAACAGGCGATCGAGGCTGCGGTCGAAAGCGGCGATTTCTCGCTGTTCGAGGCGCTGCTCAAAGTCCTCGCCAAGCCGTATGACGACCAGCCGGATTTCGCCGCCTATGGCGAACCGCCAAAACCGCACGAACGGGTGCTTGCGACCTTCTGCGGGACGTGAGTCGCTCCAATACAACCGTACCGTGACATCCGCCTGCGGCAAATGCAGCCGTTGAAAGGCATTTCTCTCGCGCTATCTGGCTGATCGGCGGTGCTTTTCCGCCGATCCCTCACCCCGGCTAAACCTTTCGGGAGACAGCCATATGGCGATCGTCATCACCTCGATCTTCTTCATCATCATCGGGCTCACGCTCGGTGGCGGCGGGCTCTGGCTCGTCACGCTCGGCGGCAGCTTCTTTTATCTGTTCGCAGGCCTGATGTTCCTCATCACTGCCGGACTGCTGCTGATGCGCAAGGCGGTGGCGCTGTGGGTCTATGCGGTGCTCGTGGTCGCAGCGCTTGCCTGGGCGGTGTGGGAGGTCGGTTTCGACTGGTGGCAGCTTGGTCCGCGCGGCGGTGTGATCATTCTGCTCGGGATCTGGCTGCTGACACCATGGATCCGCCGGCCCCTCGGCTTTCGCAGCCCGACGGGCATCACCTATGGCGCCAATCCCTGGCCGCTCGCCCTGCCCGTGATCCTCGCCATCCTCGTCGCTCTCTATTCGATGACGACAGACCCCCACGATCTTGCCGGCGAACTGCCGAAGGATCAGGTCGCGACCAATCCCGGCTTCGGCGGCAGCGTGCCCGATGGCGAATGGCATCAGTATGGCCGCACGCCCTTTGGTCAACGCTATTCGCCGCTCGACCAGATCAACGTCGGTAACGTCTCAACCCTCAAGGAGGCGTGGCGATACCAGACCGGCGACGTCAAGCGGCCGGAGGATATCAGCGAGACCACTTATCAGGTGACGCCGCTCAAGGTGAAGGACACGCTCTATCTCTGCACGCCGCACAACTGGGCCATCGCGCTCGATGCCAAGACCGGCAAGGAGAAATGGAAATATGATTCCAATTCCGGGATGAACCCCAACCGGCAGCACCAGACCTGCCGCGGGGTCACCTACTATGCCGATCCTGCGGCCACACCCGGCCAGCCCTGCGCCGAGCGCATCTATCTGCCGACCTCCGACGCCCGGCTGATCGCCCTCGATGCGGCGGACGGGAAGGTCTGCACCGGCTTTGCCGACCAAGGGGTGCTGCATCTCGAAGCCGGCATGCGCTACAATCCGGCCGGCTATTATTATTCCACCTCGCCGCCGGTCGCGGTGGCCGGCAAGATCGTCATCGGCGGGGCGGTGAACGACAATTATTCGACTGAGGAGCAGTCCGGCGTCATACGCGCCTTCGATATCAATAGCGGCGCGCTGATCTGGAACTGGGATTCCGGCAATCCTGATGTGACGACGCCGCTTGCCGAGGGCCAAACCTATACGACCAACTCGCCGAACAGCTGGTCGGTCCTCAGCGTCGACGAGAGCCTCGGCATGGTCTACATCCCGCTCGGCAACCAGGTGCCCGACCAGCTCGGGATCAACCGCAGCGAAAATGTCGAGAAGTTCTCGTCCTCGATCGTCGCGCTCGATATCGCCACCGGTCAGCTGCGCTGGGTGCGCCAGACAGTGCATCACGATCTCTGGGACATGGACGTTCCGGCCCAGCCGGCGCTCATCGACCTGACGAAGCAGGACGGCACCGTCGTCCCCGCCCTCGTCGGCCCGACCAAGCAGGGCGATATTTATGTGCTTGACCGGCGCACCGGCGAGCCGATCATTCCGGTCAAGGAAATCGCAGCACCCGGCGGAGCGATCTCCGGCGATCATACTTCGCCGACGCAGCCGATCTCGGATCTGACCTTCTCGCCCGAGCCGCTCAAGGAGAAGGACATGTGGGGCGTGTCGCTGTTCGATCAGCTCGCCTGCCGCATCGATTTCCATCGTTACCGTTACGAGGGCCGCTACACGCCGCCTTCGCTTGAAGGGACCATCGTCTTTCCCGGCAATTTCGGCACCTTCAACTGGGGCAGCGTCGCGGTCGATCCGGAGCGGCAGATCATGTTCGGCATGCCGACCTACCTCGCCTTCACCTCCCGCCTGGTGCCCGCCGCCGAGATCCCGCCCAAGGGCCAGGACGAGAAGGGCAGCGAACAGGGGCTCAACCGCAATGACGGCGCACCCTACGGCGTCTTCATGGGGCCGTTCCTCGGGCTGCTCAAGATCCCCTGCCAGGCGCCGCCATGGGGCTATGTCGCCGGCGTCGACCTGCGCACCGGCAAGATCGCCTATATGCACAAGAACGGCACCGTGCGCGACATGACGCCATTGCCCCTGCCCTTCAAAGTCGGCGTGCCCGGCATCGGCGGGCCGATGCTGACCAAGGGCGGCGTCGCCTTCCTCGGAGCCGCGGTCGATAATTACCTGCGCGCTTACGATGTGACGAATGGCCGGCAGCTCTGGGAAGCACGGCTTCCCGCCGGCGGCCAGGCGACGCCGATGACCTATACGACCGATGACAACAAGCAATATGTCGTCATGGTCGCCGGCGGCCACGGGTCGGTCGGCACGAAGCCCGGCGATTATGTGATCGCCTATACGCTTCCTTGAAAGGCATCCCACAAGTTCTAGGCAGGGTTGCCGCGCCATGATCTCCCCGTTTTCGGGGAGATTTTTCATGGAAATCAGCAGCAGTCTTCGCAACTATTACGGAGTGGGCGGTCTTTTCGATCAGCCGGCCAAATCCAGGAATCAGCAGACCACCGAATTCGCCTCGACGGCGCGGGGTGGCGGACCGGCGCTCGAACCGAGCAGCACGCCGCCGTCGATCGCCAATACCATCTGGGCCCTTCAAAGCAGCGAAGGCCCTTACATCAATCCGCCTTCGGACGAAGAAGCGGCAGCGAAGGCTGCTCACGACTCACTGGTCGACGAATTCTCCAAATGGGGCAACATGACGCCGGCGGAATATATCCGCGCCCGCTATCTCGAGCAGCACGATCTCACCGAAGCCGATCTCGCCGCAATGCCCGCCGATCAGCGCGCTGCGATCGAGAAAGAAATCGCCGAGCAGATCAAGCGCGAGATGGCAGGTGTCGAAGATGACGGCACCGAGACGGCAGAGGACGTTCCCGCGACCTGATCGGGAGAAACCGAACTTCACATGCGGCGGAAGGCTCTCTCCGCCGCATTTTTTGTATTCAAACCATCTCGACAATCATCCGCCCAACCTCGGCGAAGATCGGATTGAGATCCTTCGCCGGCACGGTCGCTTCGGTGATATAGACGGCGGCGACGATCGGGCCGCGGTCGGGCGGCCAGATGACGGCGATATCGCCGAGCGAGCCGTTCTGGCCAGTGCCGGTCTTGTCGCCGACTTTCCAATCCTGAGGCAGACCGGCCCTGAGCCGCTCCTTGCCTGTGGTGCTTGCCACCAGCCAGGCGATCAACCTGCTGCAGGAGGTTTCCGTGAGGACCGAGCCGAGCGTCAGATTGCCGAGCGTGTCGAGCATGGCATCCGGTGTCGTCGTATCGCGTGGGTCGCCTTTCCTGCCCTCGTTCAAAGTGGGCTCGGTGCGGTCGAGACGCGTCGTGCCGTCACCGATCGAGCGCAGCCAGTCGGTCAAACCAGGCGGTCCGCCGAAGCTTTCGAGGAGCAGGTTGCCGGCCGTGTTGTCGCTGACCGTCACGGCTGCCTCGCAGAGTTCGGCGATCGTCATGCCGTCCGCGCCTGCATGTTTTTCGCTGATCGGAGAATAGTCGACGAGCTTCTCCTTGCCGTAGCTCACTCTCCGATCAAGGCTCTCATCGCCCTTGTCGACGCGGGCAAGGACAAAGCCCGCGGCCAGCGCCTTGAAGGTGCTGCACATCGGAAAGGCCTCGCTGCCGCGATAGCCGAAGGTGATGCTCGTCTGGGTGTCGAGGACCGATACGCCGAGGCGGCCGCCGGTGCGCTTCTCCAGCGCGGCAAGGCGGCGCTCGACGTTGTCGTCACCCTCCCCGCTCGTTTCCTGAGCCCTGACGGGAAGGGCAAGCGCAGGCAGGCAAAAGGCCGAGCCGATCAGCATGCGGCGAGTAAGGTTGAGATCCATGAAATCCTCCGGCGGTGAGGCGGACAGAGCTAAGGCGCGATTGCGGCGGGATCTCGTCCACACGGGATCATATCATCCGGACGCGGCAAGCCCGTCGTCCGCCGCACCTCTTATGCGGCGCGCGTGACCTCGACCGTCACATGCGACAATTCTTCAAGCGCCGACAGCCTGCCCTTGTAGAAGGCCGGGTCGCGCGGCTGCGAGGTGACGACCGCGACGATGGCGGCATGATGGCCGGGGCCGACCTGCCAGACATGCAGATCGGTAATCCGGTCATGCTCCGTCTCGATCGCCTCCCGGATTTCTCCCGGAAGAGTCTCCCCTTCGGGCATGACGTCGAGAAGGACGCCGCCCGAAGCTTTCATCAGGCTCCAGGACCAATTGGCGATCACCAAACCGCCGACGATTCCCATGAGGGGATCGAGCCACAGCCAGCCATAGAGGCTCCCAAGCGTCAGTGCCGCGATAGCGAAGACGGAGGTCAAAGCATCGGCGATGACGTGCAGGTAGGCGGCGCGGATATTGTTGTCGCCGGTCTTTCCGTGGTGCTCGTGGCTGTGGCCGTGGTGATCGTGGCCGCTATGAGCGTGATGGTGGTGGCCTTGGTGATGCGCATGATGACCACGGGCGTGGCCACCGCCGCCGAGCAGCCAGGCGCTGGCAAGATTGACGGCAAGGCCGATGACCGCCACGGCGATCGCCTGGGCAAAACCGATCGGCACGGGATTTGTCAGGCGGAGCACGCTTTCCCAGGCCATCAACAAGGCAATCAACGCCAGAACGATGGCGCTGGCGAAGCCGGCGAGATCGCCGAGTTTGCCGGTGCCGAAGGTGAAACGCGGATTGCGCGCCTGCTTCCGGGCGAAGAGATAGGCGAGCGCCGAAATCAACAGCGCGCTGGCATGGGTCGACATATGCCAGCCGTCGGCGACGAGCGCCATGGAGCCGTAGACGGTGCCGGCGGCAATTTCGGCCACCATCATCGCAGCCGTCAGGGCGATCACCAGCCAGATACGCCGCTCGTTCGCCGCGTGATCGGCGCCGAGGAAAACATGATCATGTTCCAGGGCTTCCATTCCAGCCTTCTCGATCCCGGCACTCATTGCAGGCTCCTTCTACGCGAAACACTCAGCGGATATAGGTTCTCAGCACTTCCGATATTTCCTCGACCGCTTCCGCCCTAGCCGCATCGTTTTCGGCATTCAGCACATGTTCGCGCAGGTGGTCGTCCAGCACCTCGCCGGTCAGCCCCGTCAGGGCGCCGCGCACCGATGCGAGAAGCTGCAGGATTTCGCCGCACGGGCGCTCGGCCTCGAGTGCGCGCTCGACCGCTTCCATCTGCCCTTTGAGGCGGCTGATACGGGCGATGAGCTTCTTTTTCTGAAGGGTGGTGTGAGACATGGCCGATTTCCTAAGGATAGGGGGGTATATTATCAAGCGGAAAAATCCAGGCAATGCCCTTGCATGCCGATCCGCCATTGACAAACGCC
The DNA here is from genome assembly GCF_002211305.1 of Rhizobium sp. R634. Lineage (GTDB taxonomy): Bacteria > Pseudomonadota > Alphaproteobacteria > Rhizobiales > Rhizobiaceae > Rhizobium. The sequence goes on from NZ_LOKW01000012.1 coordinate 475,271, forward strand.
GCGTTTGCGGCGATTGATGCGCCATGATCAAGAACGCGCACCAGAGCCGCTCGTATTTTTGGCTGTACCTGTAAAGGGCGGCCGGACAGATCATATTGTCAACAAGCCGCCGTCAGGCGGCTTTGTTGTATCGGCAGCGTCCTGACGGCAGAATATCAAAGGACGCGAAGACCATGACCGAAATCGAAGACAGCGAAATTTCACTGATGCGCCCCTCGGTGGTGACGATCCGTGCCGCCAAGCCGCGCGACCTGCCCGAGCTTAACGAGATGATCGCCCTGCTGGCCGCCCATCACGGCGACCCCTCAGGCACGACACCGGAGCAATTGGAGCGCGACCTGTTCGGCCCCCTGCCCTGGATCCATGCGCTGGTCGCGGAAACCAGCGAAGGGCTGATCGGCTACGCCATTCTCGTGCCGCTCTACAGGGCGCAGGAAGGCAAGCGCGGCATGGACCTACATCATCTCTTCGTGCGCGACGGCCATCGCGGCCACGGCACCGGCCAGCTGCTCGTCGACCGCGCCCGCGAGACCGCGCGCAATGCCGGCTGCGGCTACCTTTCCGTCAGCGCAGCGACCGGAAACGTGCTGGCACATCGATTCTACGAACAAATGGATTTCACGCCGCGCCCCGTGACGGGCATGCGTTACATGCAGCCGATCGCTTAGGGTTGAATGCATCGAAGGTCTGCTTGCCTAGCTCGATAGGGGGAGCTGTCTGTTATCCTTGCCAGCTCACGCGCGGCATATCTATTCAGATTTCTACGGTTCCGATCGAGTCGGCCTGAGCTCGCTTCGGTACTGCTGACACTTTATTCAATCGCCTAAGGAGCTTTCATGCCTGATTTCAAACTTCATTGCTTCGCTCTCTCTGGAAACTGTTACAAGGTCGCGCTCTTTTTTGCACTTGCCGGCATCGAATGGGAAAGCATCTTCGTCGATTATCTAGGCGGCGAAACGCGAAATGAAGAATGGCGAAAAACTGTCAACGAACAGGGCGAAGCGCCGGTGCTCGAACATGGGCAAACGAAGATCAGCCAATCGGGGATTATCTTGGATTATCTGTCAGAGGTGACAGGCCATTTTGGGGCGCAGACAGCCGAAGAACGACGCGACATCATGCGTTGGATCCTCTTCGACAATCATAAATTCACCAGCTATTACGCGACGCTGCGGTTCATGTATGGCCTCCAGAAGAGCGGCGAGACGCCCGTCGTCGAGTTTTTGAGGATGAGAGCCAAAGCTGCCTATGCGATTGTTGATGAACATCTAGCCCATCGGGCCTTTATGGTCGGCGACCGGCTGACGATCGCAGATCTCTCTTTGGCGGGCTACGTCTTCATGCCGGAGGATACCGGAATTGATCACAGCGCCTTTCCGGCTATCGCAGCCTGGAAAGATCGTATCAGCAGCATGCCCGGCTGGCGCCACCCCTATGATCTCATGCCTGGTCCCACGTCCCTCTAAACAGGATCGAGATCGACTTCCGGAATGAAGCGGCCGCAGAACCGCTGCACAATTTGCCGCGACAAGCCTTACTTCCCCGGCACAGCCTTCAGATAGGCCGCGATCGCCTCGCGGTCGGCGGCCGGCAGATGGGCGATGTTCTGTTGCACGTCGACCATCGAGCCGCCGACGCTATCGAAATCCGGCGTGAAGCCAGTTTCGAGGTAGCTCGCGATATCGGCTTCGCTCCAGCTGCCGATGCTCTTGGAGGCCGGGGTGATGTCGGGTATGCGGCCCTCGCCTTCCGGATTCGGCGCGCCGGCGAGCCACATATTGGTCTCGAAGCCGCCGAGTGGATCACGCGGCGTATGGCATTCGCCGCAATGGCCCGGGCCTTCGACGAGATATTGCCCGCGTTTGACCTTGTCGTCGCTCTTTGCCAGCGCCACGCGCGGCTGATCGTTGAAATAGAGGAACTTCCAGCCGCCGAGTGCAAGCCGGATGTTGAAGGGGAACGGCAGTTCATGCGGCGGCGCGACGTTCGCGCTCTTCGGCAGGGTTTTCATGAAGGCGAAGAGATCGTTGACGTCCTTGTCGCTCATGCGGGCATAGGAACCATAGGGAAAAGACGGGTAGAGATGCTGGCCATCGGGGCCGACGCCGCGCTTCATCGCATTGCCGAACTGGGCAAGCGTCCAGGCGCCAATGCCTGCCTTCTCATCCGGCGAGATGTTCGGCACGTGGAAGGTGCCGAAGGGGCTCTTCAGCGCGAGACCGCCTGAGAGCGTCAGCTTGGCATCACCTTCCGAGCCGGGCGCGGCATGGCAGCTGACGCAGCCGCCCGCCCAGAAGACCATCTCGCCATTTGCCGTGTCCGGCGTGCCGAGATCCGCCCAATGGCTCTCCGGCAGGGGATCGGGAGCCGTGACGAGATAGAAGGCGCCACCGCCGAGGACAGCGACGCCAATCAGACAGAGCAGAACTCGGATGAACCTGCGGACCATGCACCGCCTCCCCCTTTAATGACAATTCCCGCCGATCAATTCCGCGACACGTACGCGGAGATAAAGTGAACCGCGCCGGCGGCAAGGCCGGCGCGGATCGATTATCCGCAGCATTTCCGCTGGAATTGCCCGGACGGCCTATCGCTCATTTGCTGAGACGATAGGCCTTGTGACAGCCGCCGCAATTCGCGCCGAGCGTATTAAGGGTGGCGCCGACGGCAGCGGAATCCGCCGGGAGTTGGGCAAGCGCGGTTTCGGCATCGGTGGAGAGCTTTTCAGCGCGAGCCTTGAAGTCGTCCATGTTTTCCCAGATCTTCGGGCTCACACCGGGATCGCTCTTGTCGCTATCCGGCTTGAATTGGTCGGGGAAGACTTTGGATGTAGCGGCAATCTTCGTCAGCGCCACTTTCACCGCCTCGGCGTCGTAGGGCTTTTCGCCTTTTGCGATCGCTGCAAGCGCACCGGTCGAGCCGCCGATCTGCTTCATCAGCGCCACACGCGAATCATGGGTGCCGTCGGCGGCGTTCACCGCACCCAAGGCTATGCCGGCCATCGCTGCGGCGGCAGCTACTGCTTTCCAATTCATATTTCCTCTCCATTTTCCTCGGCCGGGACGGCCGGTGGCCAATCTGCACCGGGAGCATGACAAAATCCATGCATCCAGGTGGTCACGTTTTGCCGGATGACCATAAAAACAATGTGATAAGCAGCGAAAGTGCGCCGCGTCGAATTTGCTTCATGCGACGCGCTTTTGGATGACAGGCATCAAGGCTCAGGCGCTCTTCCAGCCCTGCCAGAGGCTAAGCGCGGAGACTGCAACCAGCAGCAATCCGGCGCAACGCCCGACAAAGGCCGTGGCGTCGGGATTTGCGACCAAGAGGTCACGGCTGTGCCCGGCCGTCATTGCCAGCGTGCCGTAGATGGCGAACTGGGTGGTCACGGTCATGGCGCCCATGATCAGGCCCTGCATCCAGATCGGGCCGTATTCCGGCCTCAGGAACTGCGGGTAAACCGCGAACATGAAAATATAAGCCTTCGGATTGACGAGACAGGTGACCGCGCCCTGGCGGAAGGCGCGCCAGCTGGAATGCGCCGTTCCCGGGCCGACCGCTTCGACGGTGATCGAGCTGCGGATCAGCGAAATGCCGATCCAGATCATGTAGGCGACGCCGGCAAAAAGCAGAACGTTGAAAAGCTGCGGCAGCATGGTGACGAGCATGCCGACGCCGGCCGCGCCATAGGCCGAATGCACGGCGCCGCCCGCCATGATGCCGCCGGTCGCAGCTAGGCCGCGTTTGATGCCGCCGGTCAACGAATTGGCGAGCACGAAGAGCATGTCCATTCCAGGCACGATGATGATGCCGAAGAGAAGGGTGAAGAAGAGCCAGAGATTTTCATGGTAGTTCATGTCAGTTGTCCGCCCTGCGTCTTTCGGGATTTTTGAAAGACTGTGATTGATTTCAATTCGATAGGCGGCTCTATAGCGAAACCCAACTGACAGTGTATTGTCAGGAGCGTTGGGAGCGGAGGCAGGAAAATGCGCAAGGCCTCACGGCTTTTCGAGATCATTCAGATCCTCAGGCTGGCGAGAAAGCCTATGACGGCGGCAGCGATGGCCGAGGCGCTGGAGGTAACCGTCCGCTCGATCTACCGCGATATCGCCGCACTTCAGGCGATGCGGGTTCCGATCGAAGGCGGGCGCGGCATCGGCTACATCATGCGGCCAGGCTTCGACCTGCCGCCGCTGATGTTTTCGATCGAGGAGATGGAGGCGATCGTACTGGCGCTGGCGCTGCTTGAGCGGACGGCCGACGAAGAACTCAAGCAGGCAGCCCGCCGCGTCAATCAAAAGATCGCCGGGGCCGTGCCGGCACCGCTGCGCCAGGCGATGGACAACAAAGCGCTCTATGCCTGGGGCACGATCGCCCAGCCGCCTGTCGGGCTCGATCTTGCAATCGTGCGGCGCGCGATCCGCGACGAACGCAAGCTCGAGCTCGGCTACCGTGACGAACTCGGCCGTGCGACCGAAAGGACGATCCGACCGATCGCGCTGATCTACTATTCTGAGACCGCCAACATCGTCGCCTGGTGCGAGCTGCGCCAGGCGATCCGCAATTTCCGCAGCGACCGGGTGGAGCGTTGCGCGGCAGCCGAGGATTTCTTCAAAGGCGACGGCGACAGGCTGCGGGAACTCTGGACCAGAGGCTGGACGGAAAAGGCCGTGCCTGCGTGATGCGGCTTAAAGCACGTCGCGATCTTTCAGCTTCGCTGGCCGCGCTCTAAGTCTTTGTTTTTAAGCGTGTCGTTATCGCAAAACCGCGCACACTTTTGCGCGACACGCTTTAATAAGGCAGTGTCCGGCTCTCCTCACGGCCGAAGCCGCGGATTTCGATGCGGTCGGCATGGACTTCGACGATCGCGAAGGCGTTTTGCGTCTCGGTGTCGACCACGCCCTTGAAATTGACGAAGTGACAGGCGCCAGCCTTGTCATAATTGCCGACATGGTCATGGCCGTTGAGATAGGCGACGACATTGCCTTGTGAAGCGAGCAGCGCGACGATGCGCTCGCTGTCCCACATGCCATGCTCGCCGGGCGGATGGACCGGATAGTGATTCATGACGATCACCTTTTCGCCGGCCGCCGCCGCGCTTGCGATTTGATCGCCGAGCCAGGCGAACTGCTCGTCGCTCAGCGCCGCGTTCCAGCGGTGGGCATTGCGGGCGCCCCTGACCTGCAGCTCCGCCAGCATCTGCGCGGCAAGGACGCGGTGGTGATGGCCTTCGGCCGGCGCGAAAATGCTGACCTCGTTGCCGTCGAGCACGACGAAGCGCCAGCCATGACGCGAGAAACTGTAATAGGGCGACGGCATGCCCAAGCGCGCGGAGACTTCGGAGAGATGCCCTGCGGAAACCGAGAAATCGTGGTTGCCGAGCAGGAACAGCGCCTCGTGCCTCAGTTTTCCATAGACCGGAAGAATATCGTCAAAGCTTGCGAAGCTGCGGTCGATGACATCGCCGAGCGTCATGACGAAACTCAATTCGCAGCCGTTGAAGACCTCGATCGCTTCGGCGACCTTGGCGAGGCTGTTGGCGTAATGGCGGTCCATGGCCGCATGCGGGGGGATTGCCGCATATTGCGGGTCGGCGATGATGCCGAAACGGAACAGGGGGAGAGCGGAAGAAGACATGGAGCGTGATTAGGAGCGGCCGGTGACAGGGATGTGACGGCTTTCCCGCGAAAACGAAACACCCGGCGTTTGGGCGCCGGGTGCAGAATTCAAAAGCAGATGCCGCTTACTTCGTGGCTTCTTCGTAGCGTTCCAGGACGTAGTCCCAGTTGATCAGGCTATCGACGAAGGCCTCGAGATATTTCGGGCGGGCGTTGCGATAGTCGATGTAATAGGAGTGTTCCCAGACGTCGACGCCGAGGATCGGGGTGGCGCCATGAACGAGCGGGTTTTCGCCGTTCGGGGTCTTGGAGATTTCGAGCTTGCCGTTCTTGACGGAAACCCAGGCCCAGCCGGAGCCGAACTGGGTGGCGCCGGCGTTGGCGAAATCGGCCTTGAACTTGTCATAGCCGCCGAGATCGGAGGCGAAGGCTGCTTCGAGCTTGCCGGGCAGCTTGTTGCCGCCGCCGCCCTTCTTCATCCACTTCCAGAAATGGATGTGGTTGTAGTGCTGGGCGGCATTGTTGAAGAGGCCGGCATTGGTGCCGAAAGACTTCTTCACGACATCTTCGAGCGAGAGATCCGAAAGGCCGGCTTCGGCGGCGAGCTTGTTACCGTTGTCGACATAGGCCTTATGGTGCTTGTCGTGGTGAAACTCCAGCGTTTCCTTCGACATGAAGGGAGCAAGCGCTTCGTAATCATAGGGAAGTTCAGGCAATTCGAAAGCCATGTCAGATCTCCTCTTGGCAATAGATTGCGTCATCGGCAGGTGAGCCGGAACATAGGAGGGGAACGTGGGAGAGGCAACCGGCGAAATATCAAAAAACGATCAACCGGAGGAAAATTTGCCTCAGTTGCAAGGCTGGAATTGCGCCTGCAAATCGCTGACATACCCGCCGCGAAAATGGCTTTCCAGCAGTCACAGCAACGGAGAACCGAGATGAACAGGAATATAATCCAGCTTCTGGCCGCGGCCGCGCTTCTTTCCGCTGCCGGCGCCGCACACGCCTCCTCCGTCGAGGCCTGGCAGCAGCTTGCCGCCGATGTGGAAGCCAAATGCAAGAAGGCGGCGGTCGCAATCGAGAAACCCGTCGCTGCCGTCGATCCTTTCGGCACGTCCCATTACGGGCTCGCCCTGCTGACCGGCAAGCCGAAAGGCGCCAAGGGGCTGATCGCCCAGATCTGTGTCTACGACAAGCAAAAGAAGACCGTCGAGATCGGCAGCGAGCTGGACGCCGGGAAGCTCGGGCTCACGCCGGCAAAATAGCAGCCGCCGCACCGGTTTGATGCCGTTGCGTGATGTACTGACGGAACCGAAACCCACTCTTAGGAGTTGAAGATTGGGCTTTAGAGCGCCGGACGTTGTGGCGGGATACACGAGGCGCTCTAATTTGTTTGAAATGGCGCGTAATCTTTCGAGACACCGATTCGGACTTTCGGGGTTATGCAGCAGGGAGGTTCCGGATGTCAGAGCTTCGCAGCAGTGCGGAAGATCAGCAGAAAATCTATCAGCGCTGGGCACCTGTCTATGACCGCGTCTATCGCGGCATATTGCGCGACGGCCACCGCAAGCTTGCCGCACTCGCCGCTGATGCCGGCACCGACATATTGGAGATCGGCGTCGGCACCGGCCTGACGCTCGGGCACTATCCCAGCCGCTGCAGGGTGACCGGCATCGACATTTCCGAACACATGATCGCGCGCGCCCGCGAAAAAGCCAGGCGTGAAAACCTGCAGCATGTGCAGGCGCTGGAGGTGATGGACGCACATGCGCTCGCCTTTGCCGACCGGTCCTTCGATGCGGTCTGCCTGCCTTTCGTCATCACCCTCATCCCCGACCCCGAGCGGGCGCTGGACGAATGCGCAAGGGTGCTGCGGCCGGGCGGCGAGATCATTCTTGCAAGCAAGCTCGGCGACGGCGCCGGCCTGCAGGGCAGGATCGAGGCGGCGGTGGCGCCGCTGGTGCGCCATATCGGCTGGTCCTCCGCCTTTCGCATCCACCGCATCCTTGGGTGGGCCGAACGCCGCGGCGATTTTGCTGCTACCGATATCCTGCCGGTCTTTCCGAACGGCTTCTTCAAGATCGTCCGGCTGAGGCAGCGCGGATTTGCCGCCTGAGACGGAAACTTCTCTTCCCGCGTCGCATGTTCTGATGCTACCGTTCGTCCGAGGGGACTGCATGACATCGGATTTCTTCTTCTTCATCGTCGTGGGTTTCTGCGCACAGATCGTCGACGGCGCACTGGGCATGGCCTTCGGCGTGCTTTCCACGACGAGTCTTCTCGCCTTCGGTGTGCCGGCGGCCAATGCCAGCGCCATGACGCATGTGACGGAAATGTTCACGACCGCCGCGTCAGGGCTCTCGCATGCCTATCATCGCAACATCGACTGGCGTTTGGTGGCGCGGCTTGCGCCGGCCGGCATGATCGGCGGGGCGATCGGCGCCTATCTGCTTGTCAATATCGACGGCAAGACGATCGAACCCTACGTGTCGGCATACCTGGTCGCGATCGGACTGCTGATCCTCTACAAGGCCTTCCGCCCGCCGCTGCAGCGCGAGGTGCGTGACTGGGCCGTGCCGCCGGTCGGGCTTTGCGGCGGCGTGCTCGATGCGATCGGCGGCGGCGGATGGGGCCCGATCGTCACCAGCACGCTCGTCGGCCGCGGCCACGACCTCAAGCGGGTGATCGGCTCGACCAATTTCACCGAGTTTGCTGTGACGCTGACGATTTCCGTGACCTTCGTCGTGACCCTCGGCTGGTCGGAGCTTAATTCGGCGATCGGCCTCATCATCGGCGGCGTCATCGCCGCCCCTTTCGGCGCCATCCTCGTCAAACGGCTGCCGGTGCGGCCGCTGATGGTGGCGGTTTCGATGATCATCATCGCGACGTCGGCGCTCCGGCTTCTGTAACGCGTGGCCGCCTTGGCAGGGTTACAGATTCCGGCCGAAATAGACCTCGACGGACGCGATCTTCTCGCCGCGGAAGCGAAAGCTCTCCATGTTGTGGAAACTGCCACCCTCGAGTTTCTCGGCGCGGTAGCGGACCACCGCCTCATCACCGCCAACCGCCAGGAACTCTATCACGATATCGCGGAAGAGCGGTTCCTTCGGCCAGCAACGGTCGAAATAAGCAGCCCGGTCGATATGGTCGTCGCGCGGACTGGAGAAAGTAAAGTCCTCGGTCAGCATGGCGCCGACGAGATCCTTGCGGTCGCCGAGATAGGCGGCGTAAAGATCGCGGACGGTCCGCTCGCGGGATGAGTCCATGGCGTCCAAGGCGATGTCCTCCGATTAACCGATTGCGTCTCGCAATCGGTTATGTCCTAGCACTTTTATTTGAGATGATCCAGGTTGCGGTGCAACTGCGCTGCAAGTTTGATGCCGAGGCAGGGAATGACAGACAAGCAATGGGACGCCGCAAGGCCCGGTTCGATCTACTGGAAGCGCAATCTCGCCATCTCGCTGATCGGCTCCTTCACCACGATCGTGGCGATGACGCTGCTGCTGCCCTTCCTGCCGCTCTATGTCGAGGAACTCGGCGTCAGCGACCATGCGGCGATCGTGCAATGGTCGGGCATCGCCTATGGCGCCACCTTCTTCGCCGCAGCTCTCGTCGCGCCGCTCTGGGGGCGGCTCGGCGATATCTACGGCCGCAAGCTGATGCTGATGCGCGCAAGCCTCGGCATGACGCTGGCGATCTCGCTGATGGGCATGGCCGGCAATGTCTGGCAGCTGGTGGCGCTGCGCCTCTTCGTCGGGCTTGCCGGCGGCTATGCCTCCGGCTCGATGGTGCTGGTGGCGACGCAGACGCCGAAGGATCGTTCGGCCTGGGCGCTCGGCGTTCTCTCTTCCGGCATCATGGCCGGCAATCTCGTCGGCCCTCTGGTCGGCGGGGCGCTACCGCCCATCATCGGCATCCGCGGCACATTTCTCGCCGCCGGCGGCATGATCTTCCTCGCCTTTCTCGCGACGGCCTTTCTGATCAAGGAGGAAAAGTCCCCGGCCCGCAAGCAGGCGGCGAAAGCGAGCGGCGGCTGGAAATCCGTTGCCGACAGGCGGCCTGTCATCGCCATGCTGGCGACCGGCATGCTCCTAATGTTCGCCAACATGTCGATCGAGCCGATCATCACCGTCTATGTCGCGCAGATCGTGCCCGAGCAAAGCCGAGTGACGATGATTTCAGGCCTCGTCATGTCGGCTGCCGCGCTCGGCAGCATCCTTTCCGCCTCGTGGCTCGGAAAGCTTGCCGACCGGATCGGCCATTGGCCTGTCATCGCAGGCGCACTCGCCGTCGCCGGACTGCTGCTGATCCCCCAGGCCTTCGTCACCAGCTCCTGGCAGCTCATTCTCCTGCGTTTCCTGATGGGCGCAGCGCTCGGCGGGCTCCTGCCCTGCATCGCGGCCGTCATCCGCCACAGCGTGCCCGATAGCGCCGCCGGCAGTATTCTCGGTCTTTCCATCTCCTCGCAATATGTCGGCCAGGTGGCCGGCCCCATCCTCGGCGGCTTCATCGGCGGGCATATTGGCATGCAGGCGGTCTTCCTCGGCACCTCCGTGCTGCTTCTCGCCGGCGCCGCCTATGCGTGGCTGGTGCGACCGAGGGAAACGGAAACCGCAGCCGCCTGAGGACGATGTCTTATCAGCGTCGCTCGGCGCTCGCGCAGATCAGCTCGACGCCTGAGCGGGCGATCGCTTCCAGCGTCTCGCGGCTGTCGCCGGCGCGAGCGCGGACGGCGAGCGAATGCATGATGGCGGAGGCAAGCCTTGCGAGCGTCTGCGGATCGGCGTCCCCGGGCAGCTCGCCCCTTTCCACAGCCAGATGCATGCGATTTTCGATCTCGCCGTCGAAATCGTTGAGGCTGCGGCCGAGCACCTCGCGAACGCGCTCATGCTGGATCGCCTCGGCCGTCGCCGTGCCGATCAGGAAACAGCCGCGGGCGGCGATTTCCCCGTGCAGATAGATATCAAGCGCGCCGCTATAGACGCGGGCAAGATTGTCGCAGAGCGGCAATGACGGGTCGAGCGCTTCGGCAAGCACGTCCATGCCGTCCTGCCGATAGGCCTCCAGCGTATCGAGATAGAGATCCTCCTTGTCGCCGAAAGCGCCGTAAAGGCTCGGGCGGTTCAAGTTGGTCGCCGCACTGAGATTATCGAGCGAAGCGGCCGCAAAGCCCCGGTCCCAAAAGACCTCCCGGGCCTTGGCGATCGCTGTCTTCGCGTCGAAACCTCTCGGCCGGCCGCGCTTTTTCTCATCCTTCATATTCTGTACCGTTTCGCATTAAATTCTTGACGAAGGTCATTTTATGCGAAACAGTACAAATGTTCAACGCTATCGGCGGGCGGCATGAAGCGCCTGCATCGGAGAGGAGATCCGCCATGAAACTTTATATGCACGCCGCAGCCTGCTCGCTTTCGCCGCACATCATCTGCCGCGAACTGGGGCTCGATATCGAACTGGTGCAGGTCAATCGGGAAACCCATAGAACGAGCGACGGCCAGGATTTTCTCGCCATCAACGGCAACGGTTATGTGCCGGCGCTGGTGCTCGACGACGGCAAGGTGCTGACGGAAGGACCGGCGATCGCGCAGTTCCTTGCCGACAGCACGCCCGATGGAGCAGCCATGCTGCCGCCGGCCGGCGACTTCCGCCGCAACGAAATCCAATCCTATCTCAACTTCATCACCGCCGAGCTGCACAAGCCGATGGTGCTGCTCTTCAATCCGCTTTATTCGAGCGTGCATGAGGAGATCCGCCGGCTGATATCGAAGCGGCTCGCCTGGCTGAACGGCCGTCTTGCCGGCCCTTATCTCACCGGCGATGCCTTCACGGTAGCGGATGCCTATCTCTTTGTCTGCCTGAACTGGTCGCCCTGGACCGGCATCGATCTCAAGCAGTGGCCGACGCTGCACGGCTTCATGGCCCGTGTTGCGGCGCGCCCAAAGGTGCGTCAGGCGCTGCAGATAGAAGAGCTGGAGGCCTTCGATGCCGATGGCGTCTATTTCGCACCGCATGCCTATCTCGCCTCGGCCGGACGCAGCGGCTCACCGGTGCGGCCGTGACGGCGGCGGTCATCAGAGAGCGTTCACGGCGACCGGCAGCGCCCGCTTGTGAGCAGTCGCGCGATAGGCGGCAAGAATCCGGCGGCGGGAGATCTCGCCGACCGGCTTGCCTTCGAGGAAATCGTCGATCTCGTCATAGGTGACGCCATAGGCCTCCTCGTCGGGGCGCAGCGGCCGCTGATCCTCGAGATCGGCGGTCGGGACTTTGAAGACCAGCTCGTCAGGTGCGCCAAGTCGCTTTGCCAAGAGGCGGACGCGGCGCTTGTTGAGGCCGGCGAGCGGCAGGATATCGGCCGCACCGTCGCCGAACTTGGTGAAGAAGCCCATGACCGCCTCGGCCGCATGATCCGTGCCGATGACGAGGCCGCCAAGCGCGCCGGCAAGGGCGAACTGGGCGATCATGCGCTGGCGGGCCTTGATGTTGCCGAGGATGAAATCCTGCCGGCCGGCATCGGCAAAGGCAAGGCCGCCGCCCTGAGCGGCGGCAAGCATCGCATCGGCGGCCGCCTTAATATTCACCACCATATTGCGGTCCGCGCCGATCGTTTCCAGAGCCCTCTCCGCATCGGCCTCATCCGCCTGGACACCGTAGGGAAGCCGCACCGCGATGAATTCCGCCGTATGGCCGCTGTCACGCAGCTCGCGCACGGCCTTCTGGGCCAGCAGGGCCGCCGTCAGCGAATCGACACCGCCGCTGATGCCGAGGACATAACTGCGCATGCCCGACGCAACGAGGTAGTCCTTGAGGAAAGCGGTGCGGCGGTCGATCTCGTGCTCAGGATCGATCTCGGCGGCAACGCCCAGTTTACGGATGATCTCGCCTTGTTCGTCGGACAGCACGGTCATGGGTCTTTTCCTCATTGTGAAGTCTATGGATAACCCCGGCGAAGATAGGGGAAACAAAGACGTGTTGTACCCTCTTCATCGGGCAACCCGTCTATCTTCTGTCGGCAGGCCGGTCCGCAGCACGCCTACCGCACAATCGTAAACAGCTCCACCGGCTCTGCAAAACCCTTCAGCTGATGTGCCCCGACAGAGACCGCGTTTCCCTCCCCCGCCTCCTGGCTGAATGGGTTCGACATCAACAAGACCTCTCCGAGCTCGCTGCAGGCGGTCTGGATGCGGCTGACCAGATTGACGTCGCGGCCGATAAGGGTGAAATCGAGGCGGCGGCCGGAGCCGACATTGCCATAGCTGACCTCGCCGTAATGAAGCGCGATGCCGGCCTTCACGCCGACGCCTTCGTATCGGAAATCATCGATCTCATCGAGGATGGCGCCGGCCGATGCCAGGGCGGCACCGCAGGATTGGGCGGCATCGTAACCCGGGAAGAAGGCGAGGACAGCGTCACCCATGAATTTCAGCAATTCGCCGCCCTCGCGGGTGATCGCCGGCACGATCCTGTCGAAATAGGCATTGAGCAGACCGAGCACGGTGCTGCCGGGCAGCCGGTTCGACAGCTCGGTAAAGCCGCGCAGATCGCAGAGCAGCAGGGCGGCCTGCATGGATTCGATCTCGCCCTGGCGGATGCGGCCGGCCAGGATCCGGCTGGCCGTCAGCGGGCCAATATAGGTGTCGAGGAGGCTGAGTTCGACCTGGCGAAGAGTGCGCAACTCGCTGGTGTTTCGCAGCGCCGGCAGGATGCGTTCGATCAGCTGCCGCTCGGAAGCGGTGAAGCCGCCCGGCCGCCTGGTGCCGAAAACGGCGGCGCTGACCGGACCTTCGCCATTGCAGAGCGGCGCGATGACGAGCTGCATCAAGCCGCGATCGGCAAAGATATCGATATGCTGCCAGCGGCCGTGGACGCTTTCGCCAAGGCCGACGACCAGCGGTTCGCGGGTGTCCATGACCTTGCGCAGCGGTGTATTGGCAATCGCAACGCGGGCGCCGTGTTCGCGGTCGTGGATCTCGACCGGCTCGCCCGGCGCCCAGGCGATGGTGCGGCCGATGAACTCAGGATGCAGCGTCATCAGATGCAGGGTCAGCCGGTCGACCGGCAGGCCAAGCGCCTGAAGCCTGCGGCCGAGGCCGGAGACGAGGCCCGCTTCGTCGAGCGCGTGGCATTCGTCGCCGGAGAGCCATTCGATGATCGAGAGCAGCGCGCCCGTGCTGACGGCATTGCCGGTGGCCTTCGGCGGAGACCGGTCGAGATCGGGAGCATGGATCGCTGATGTCATGGCTTTCTCCTCCTTGAGGGCACGGTGCTAGTGAGCGCCGCCGCCGGAGAGTTGACCGGGCCTGCTGAGCAGCAGACTTGCCAGCAGGGCGACGACGAGCGCGACACCGAGCAGAAAGAAGGTGTCGCTGAAGGCCATGATATTGGCCTGCCTGCGTATTTTGAGCGCGATGGCGACGACGGCCTTGTTGCCGGCGAGAGCCTGATCGCTGACGCCGTGGTTCATGAAATAGGCTGTCAGCCTTGCAACGCGATCGCGCGTGGCTTCCTCGAAGACCGAGACCGAGTTGGTCAGGATGTTCGAGTGGAACTGCTCGCGCTTCGACAGGAAGGTCTGCAGCGAGGCAATGCCGACCGCGCCGCCGAGATTGCGCATCATGTTAAAGAGCGACGATGCCGTTCCGGCATTCTCCTGCTCGATACCTGATGTGGCGATGGCCGACAGCGGGGTAAAGACGAGCGCCTGGCCTATGGCGCGCACGATGTTCGGCCAGAAGAGCTGGTCGCTCGCATAATCGCCGGTCATGTGAACGTTCATGAAGTTCGAGGCGGCAAAGAGGGCAAAGCCGACGACGATCAGCAGCCGGACATCGAAACGCTTCATCAGGCGCGGCACCAGCGGAATCAGCAGCAGTTGCGGGATGCCGGTCCATGCGAGGACCATACCGATCTGTTCGGAATTATAGCCCTGGATACGGGCGAGATAGATCGGCAGCACGAAAACCGAACCATAAAGCGCGATGCCGAGCAGGAAGTTGGCGACGATGCCGAAGCCGAAATTGCGCCGCAACAGAAGACGCAGGTTCAGGAGCGGATGGGCGGTCTTCAGCTCGATGACGATGAACAGCGTCAGCGAGACGGCGGCGACAACAGCCAGGCGGAGGATGAAATCGGAGCCGAACCAGTCTTCCTTGTTGCCCTCTTCCAGCACGGTCTGCAGGGCCGCCAGCCCGATCGCCATGGTGACGATGCCCGGCCAGTCACCCCTGGCGAGCAGCTTCAGGTTCATCGGCGCCCGCTCCAGCGAAGCAAAGAGCAGGCCGATCATCAGCGCGCCAGGGACCAGGTTGACGTAGAAAATATATTCCCAGCCCCAGTTCTCGGTGAGATAACCGCCGATCGTCGGGCCGATGGCCGGTGCGAAGGTGGCCGAAAGGGCAAACAGCGCGAGACCCACCGGCTGCCTCGCCTTGGGCAGCAGCGTGATGATGATGGTGAAGGCCATCGGGATCAGCACGCCGCCGGAAAAGCCCTGAATAGCCCGCAGGATGATCATCTGCTGCAGATTGGCCGCAAAGGCGCAGGCGATGGAGAAGATCAGGAAGAGGATGGCATTGACGAGCAGATAGTTGCGCAATGAGAAGACCCGCGTCAGCCAGCCGCTCAAAGGAATGACGACGATCTCGGCGATCAGGTAGGAGGTCGAAATCCAGCCGCCGTCATCCGTGCCGGCGCCGATGGCACCCTGGATATCGGCAAGCGAGGCGTTGACGATCTGGATGTTGAGGACCGCCATGAAGGCGCCGAGCGTGGAGCCGACGACGGCCATCCACATGCGGAGCGGGCTGATGGCAGCGGGTTGGGCGGGCACCGCGGCGGGATGCGTGAGCGAATTGCTGTTTGCGGCGATCTGAAGAGTGGCCATGGCTGATCTCTTTCCGGTTCTCGCAGAAAACCTTCTCATGACGGGGTTCGGGCGGCATTCGGGGAAGGATCGGGATTATCCAGCCGAGCTGAGTAATCCCTCGTCGGCCGCAGAGGTCTGCGCGGCTTTGGTATCGATTTCAGGCTCGACCGACATGCCCGAGCGCAACAGGCCGCGCAGAGCCTCGTCGTCGATGACGATCTTGACCGGAATGCGCTGGACGATCTTGGTAAAGTTGCCGGTGGCGTTGTCAGGCGGCAGCAGCGAGAATTCGAGGCCGCTTGCCGGCGAAACGCTGTCGACATGGCCCTTGATCGTCGCGCCGGGAAAGCTGTCGACCTTGATCTCGACCGGCTGGCCGGGGCGAACGTAGGTCAGCTGCGTTTCCTTGAAATTGGCGACGACATAAACGGCATGCAGCGGCACGACGGCCATCAGCTGCGTACCGGAAGTGACATATTGGCCGACGCGGATCGAACGGGCGCCGACCGTGCCGTCGACGGCGGCGACGATATCGGTATAGGACAGATTAAGCTCAGCCTGACGCGCGGCAGCCGCCGCCCGGTCGCGCTCCGCAACCGCCTGCTGGCGCTCCGTCTCAAGCACAGGCACTTTGTTCTCAGCCGCGACGAGAGCCGCCCGGTCGCGCTCGACGGCGGCTGCGGCCTGGTCGCGGGCCGACTGGCTTTGTTCGGCGCGGGACTGCGTGCCGGCGCCGCTGGTGATCAGCCGGGCCGAGCGCGCCGCATCGGAAACGGCAAAATCCAGCGAGGCCTGCGAGGCCTCGATCGTCGCCTTGGCCTGTCCGATGACCGACTGCTGCAGGGCGATCTGGGCATCTATATTGGAAACGGCGGCTTCAGCCGCCTTCACATCGGCTCGTGCCTGCGAAAGGGCGGCCTGGAAGTCGCGGTCGTCGATGCGGGCGAGAACCTGACCAGCCTTGACCGGGTCGTTGTCGTTGACGAGCACGTCCTTGATATACCCGGCGACCTTCGGGGCCACCGTCGTGTAATCGGCCTTCACATAGGCGTTGTCCGTCGATTCGATGAAGCGGCCAACCGTCCAGTAGCGATAGCCGAAATCGCCTGACAAGGCGACGCCGGCAAGCAGCGCAGCGGCGATGACCGCACGCTTCACGGCTCTGCGGCCGGCTCTCTTCGGCGCTTCCACAGCCGGAGCTTCGACGACAGGCGCCTCGGCAGCAGGCGCGGCATCGGCCTGCCGGGCGGTGTCGAAAACATCCTTGCGCGGTAACTCAACCATCGTGCTTCTCCTTCAATCCAGCCCCTCGGTACGAGGTCCTGTTCGTTGCGAAGAAAATGCACCCTGCCGTTCACCGTGATAATCTGCTTATATCGGGAAGGATCATCAACTCTCAGCGGATAATCCGAGGGCAATATGGATCGGCTGACAAGCCTCACAGTCTTTGGCCGCGTGGTGGAATGCGGCGGCTTCTCCGCCGCCGCGCGCCGGCTCAACATGTCCGTCACCATGGTCGGCAATCACGTGCAATCGCTGGAAGATCGGCTCGGCGTCAGGCTGCTCAACCGCACCACGCGCAAGGTGAGCCTGACGGAAACCGGCAAATATTATTATGAACGCTCCTCGCAGATCCTTGCCGAGCTCGAAGAGGCCGACCGGACGGCGGGGGCGCTGAGCACCACGCCGCGCGGCACGCTGAAGGTCTACACCAGCAGCGCCATCGTGCGTTTCCTGCTGCCCGTCGTCAGCGAATATATGGAACTCTATCCATCGATCGCGCTTGATTTCAGCGTCGGCGAACGAATGGTCGACATGATCGAGGACGGCTACGATCTGGTGATCCGAACTGTGCCGCCGCCGGATTCCTCGCTTGTCGCGCGCAAGCTGACACCCTGGCGCCATATGCTCGTCTGCTCGCCGGCCTATTTCGACAGCCACCCGATGCCGCAAAGGCCGGCCGAGGTCGCCGATCACAATTGCCTGCAATATGCCTATTACCCGTATGGCGAGGAATGGCGCTTCGAGGATTGCGAAGGCCGGCAGGAAAGCGTCAAGATCGGCGGCAACGTCGTCTCCAACAGCGCGGAAATGCTGCGTTTCCTGACGCTGAATGGCCAGGGCATCTTCCTGGCGCCGAGCTTCGTGGTCTTCGACGACATCGCCGAAGGACGGCTGGTGAAGATCATGCCGGACTACAGGCCGGTCGAATTCAACATCAACGCCGTCTATCCCAACCGCAGCCATCTGGCGACCAAGGTGCGTTTGTTCATTGATCTCCTGGCGGAGAGATTTGCGGAGCATCGCAAGTGGATGACGTGACGGGGTGCGGGTGGGGATTGCCCTCCTGCCCTGCCGGGCATCTCACCCACAAGGGGGATTGGCAGGAAGCCATCCCTCGCCCCGAATTACGGTTCATGTGACGGCCCGTTGTTTGGGGAAGCCATCGCGCCCATCCGATATCCCTCCTTGTAGGGGAGATGCCCGGCAGGGCAAAGCGCCAGCCCTTCGCTCGCGCTCCGGGCGTTCGTCATTGCAATCGATTCACTGGATCGATTGCTCCCGCTCTGCGGGACCATTCCTCACTCCTCGCTCTCGCTTCTGCCGTGGGCCCAGTCCATGTACAGGTCCAGCGCCTTGCGGGTGACCGGGCCTTCCTGAAAGTCGCGGCCGTCGAGGCGGGTGACGCCGACGACCTTGGAATAGTTGCCGGTGGTGAAGATCTCGTCGGCCTGCATGAAATCCTCGACGGAGAGCGTCGTCTCGACGACATCGAAACCGGCCTTCCGCAAGAGGCCGATGATCCGGGCGCGGGTGATGCCGGCAAGGAAGGTGCGGTTGGCGGCGGGCGTCATCACCACGCCGTCGCGCACCAGGAAGACGTTGGACGAGGCAGTCTCGACGACATTGCCGTTCAAATCGCGCACCAGCGCATTGTCGAAGCCGCGGCTGCGAGCCTCGGCGATCATGCGTCCGCTGTTCGGATAGAGCGAGCCGGTCTTCGCCTCGGTCATTGCGGTTTCCGGCGATGGCCGGCGATAGGGCGAGACGGTGAGGCTGGTGCCGCCATGGCCACCCATCGGCGCCTCGAACAGGCACAGCGCAAAGCGGGTCGATTCGGCGTCGACGGAGACGACGCTGCCCGGCGAACCGTGCTCGCCCCAATACATCGGCTTGATGTAGATTGCCGTCGCGCCATCGAATTTCTCAACGCCTTCCCAGGCGAGCGCTGCGATCTCCTCGGCCGATTTCACCGGTTTCAAGCCCATGGCAAGCGCCGAGCGGTTGACACGCTGGCAGTGCAGCTCGAGGTCCGGCGCGATGCCGTCGAACCAGCGGGCTCCGTCGAAGACCGAGGAGCCCAGCCACATGGCATGCGACGTCGGCCCGATCAGCGGCGGATTGCCGGGAAGCCACTCTCCGTCGACATGCGTCCAGGTGGTTGAGCGGGGTGATGTATCGACGGCCATGTTGCCCTCCCTTTTTTTAAAGCCGGAAAAAGCAAAACCGCCGCGGCAAGCCGGGTCAAGAAGAAATCCGGCCACAAAATGCGGAAGCAAGAAAATGCCGGAGGACGGCGTCAGGCCGCAATATTCCTGCGCAGCAGCACGCGCTGAAGCGATGGGTGCATCAGCAAAAGTGATGGAATGGATGGTTGGAACGGCGGCCGGCCGCATGCCATCATGGGGCAGTCGCAGGGAGCAGCAAGGGAAAACACCGATGAGAGCCATGTATTACGAAGCCTTCGAAAAGGCGCCCGAGATTCGCACCCTGCCCGACCCCACGCCAGCCGAGGACGGTGTCGTCATTGCGGTCGGCGCCAGCGGGCTCTGCCGTAGCGACTGGCACGGCTGGATGGGACATGATCCCGATATCCGCCTGCCGCATGTGCCGGGCCACGAACTCGCCGGGCGGGTCGTCGCCACCGGCCGCGGCGTGATGCGTTTCAAGGTGGGCGACCGGGTGACCGTGCCCTTCGTTTCCGGCTGCGGCCATTGCGGCGAATGCCATTCCGGCAATCAGCAGGTCTGCCCCAACCAGTTCCAGCCGGGTTTCACCCATTGGGGCTCCTTCGCCGAATATGTGGCGATCGATTATGCCGACACCAATCTGGTGCACCTGCCCGATACGATCGACGATGCGACGGCGGCAAGCCTCGGCTGCCGCTTCGCCACTTCGTTCCGCGCCGTCGCCGACCAGGCGCGCACCAAGCCCGGCGAATGGATCGCAGTGCATGGCTGCGGCGGCGTCGGCCTTTCGGCAATCATGATCGCCACCGCACTCGGGGCCAATGCGATCGGCATCGACATCTCGGAGGAGAAGCTCGCCTTCGCGCGCGAATGCGGGGCGGTGGCGACGGTCAACGCATCCGGTGTCGCCGACGTGGCGGAGGCAGTCCGCGAGATCACCAAGGGCGGCGCGCATGTTTCGATCGATGCGCTCGGCCATCCCGCCACCTGCTTCAATTCGATCAAGAATCTGCGCCGGCGCGGCCGGCATGTGCAGGTGGGGCTGATGCTCGGCGAACATGCCGCGCCGCAAATCCCGATGGCGCAGGTGATCGGCCACGAGCTGGAGATCTACGGCAGCCACGGCATGCAGGCCTGGCGCTACGACGCCATGCTGTCGATGCTTGCCGCCGGCAAGATCGCTCCGCAGAAGCTGATCGGACGCCGCGTCAGCCTGGAAGAAGCCGTGCCGGCGCTGATGGCGCTCGACAAGGCGGAAGCGACGGGCATCAGCGTGATCACACGGTTTTCATAAGGCAGCGGCACGGCCGCCGGCCTTATCCAGCCACGCCAACGTATTATAGGCGCAGAGCCTTCCGACACGGTGCGGCCGGCGCACATTTGCCGCAGCCGGACAGGCCTTGCGAAACCTGTCCGCCGCACCGATATCGGGGCCATCGGCTTACCACCGCCTGGATCGCGGTGGTTGCCAAAGATGGCGCAAGGGTCTAACGGCTGCGGCCGAAGAAAGGCCAACAAGAAAAGCCTGCAAGAAAAAGAAAGAGACATGATGTCCAACTCATTTGTGAACACGCATGCCGGTGACGAAACCGGTGATAGGACGAAACGCTTCTTCGTCCTCGGCGAGCGGATCGAGCGGCGGCTTCGCATCCGCGGGAACTGGCTCAATATCTTTGACATCACCGTACCATCAGGCAGCCGGACGCCTAGACATGCGCATGCGAGCCCGGAGGTATTCCGCATTCTGGAGGGTCGCCTGACAATCTGGCGCCTTACCGACAGCGGCCCCGAAGAGATCGAGGCGGGCGCCGGCGACATCGTCAGCATCGCGCCCTTCATGGTGCACGGCTACGCCAATCGCGGCACCGTCCCTGCGGTGTTTTCGGCGATCATCGGCCGCGACATGGCCCAATTCATCGAAGCGGAAGGCGCGACGGAGCCGCCCAAGGCCAGCCCCTCGCCGGAGACCATCGCCCGCATGACCGCGGCCGCCAATGCCTACGGGATTACGATCCTCGCGGCCTGATGCGCCCCTCCGCCTGGGGCGGTCTTGCCGCCTCAGAAATTCCGAAGGCTGATGGAACCTACGCTGATGTTAAGACGATGATGGAAAGACGATGGATGATGCGTTTATATAGCGTCTCTTCGAACGCTTCGCGTCACCACTCGACGCAGCATCAAAACCTCAACGAATAGGGTCCCTGTGTTTCTGGAAATTGGAATTGTGGCGCTTCTCACCATCCTCAATGGTGTGCTCGCCATGTCGGAGTTGGCCGTCGTGTCTTCTCGGACAGCCCGCCTGAAGGTTCTCTCCGACAATGGGAGCAAGGGTGCGGCTCAGGCAATCAGACTTGCCGAAAACCCCGGCCGCTTTCTCTCCACGGTTCAGATCGGCATCACGCTGGTCGGCGTCCTCTCGGGCGCCTTCTCAGGGGCCACACTCGGGGGCCGCTTGGCCGGGTGGCTGGAAACACAAGGAATGTCGTCGACGGCCGCTGACGCCGTCGGCGTCGGTTCGGTCGTCGTCGCAATCACCTATCTCTCCCTCATCGTCGGCGAGCTTGTTCCAAAGCAGATCGCTTTGCGAGAACCGGAAGCAGTCGCGGCGAAGGTCGCCCCCGCCATGGCAGTGCTTTCGAAAATTGCGCTGCCTCTCGTATGGCTTCTGAACGCCTCCGGAAATCTTGTGCTCAAGCTGCTGGGCCAGACAGGAAAAGGCGGCGATAACGTCTCCGACGAAGAAATCAAAACCGTTCTGGCCGAGGCGCAGTCGGCCGGCGTGATCGAAAGCGAAGAGTCCGCGATGATATCAGGCGTCATGCGGCTGGCGGACCGCACCGCCCGAGCGCTTATGACGCCGCGGCGGGACGTCGAAATCATCGATATCGACGATAGCCTCGATGAAATTCGAGCTCAGCTGCACCGGACGAAGCGGTCCCGGCTGCCCGTCCGCAAAGGCAGTTCGGACGAGGTGATCGGCATTCTTCCGGTCAAGGATTTCTACGATTCGATGTCCGAACACGGCAGCGCCGATATCCAGGCCCTGACGCAGGACGTGCCGGTTGTTTCAGACCTTTCAACCGCCATTCATGTGATTGAAGCAATCAGAAAATCGCCGGTCCACATGGTGCTGGTCTTTGACGAGTACGGCCATTTCGAGGGGATTGTTTCGTCGGGCGACATTCTCGAAGCGATCATGGGGGCTCTCCAGGAGGGACCGGTCGACGAACAGGCGATCGTTCGCAGGGACGACGGGTCCTACCTGGTGTCCGGCTGGACGCCGATCGACGAATTCGCCGAGTTCTTAAATCTCAAGCTCGATGACGACCTCGAATATCAGACCGTAGCCGGCCTGGTACTGGAAGAGCTGAAACATCTGCCGGAACTGGGCGAGAGCTTCACGAGAGACGGATGGCGCTTCGAAGTCATCGATCTCGACGGCAGGCGCGTGGACAAAATACTCGTGTCTGCCGAGTGAACCTGCGGGTGCGTTCCTCGTCCGTCAGGCGCGGCAGCGGCAAGACCGACAAGATCCGAATCCGCCACATGGAAGATGTGGTCCGACAGCAGGAGTGAACGCCATGGCATGGTCCGCCCACCAATATGTGAAATTCGAGGACGAGCGCACGCGGCCGGCCCGCGATCTTCTGGCGCAGGTGCCGCTGCAGAGCATCCGCCGCGCCGTCGATCTCGGCTGCGGGCCGGGCAATTCGACCGAACTCATCATCGACCGCTACGGGGCAGAGGGCGTCTCGGGCCTAGACAGCGATTTGAACATGCTGGAGGCGGCCCGAAAGCGGCTTCCCGGCACCGCTTTCGTCGAGGCCGATCTCGCCAGCTGGCAGCCTCGGGAACCGGTCGACCTGCTCTTTGCCAATGCGGTGTTCCAATGGCTGCCGGATCATCTCGACATATTCGACCGGCTGATGGACGGGCTTTCCCCAGGCGGAGCGCTGGCGGTGCAAATGCCGGACAATCTCGGCGAGCCCACCCATCTGCTGATGGAGGAGACGGCGCATGCCGGCCCCTGGAAAGCCGCCTTCGAGGAAAAGAGCGTGCGCCGCAAGGGACTGCCGGCGCCCTCGACGTACTACTCCAGACTGATCGCCAAGGCCTCGCGAGTCGATATCTGGCACACGATCTACAACCATCCGATGGCGGATGCGGCTGGTATCGTCGAATGGGTGAAGGGCACCGGGCTGATGCCCTATCTCACCCATGCCGGTGAAGAGCATCGCGAGGCATTTCTGGCAGATTATCTCGCACGGGTGGAAAAGGCTTATCCGAAGATGTCGGACGGGCGGGTGCTGCTGCGCTTCCCCAGGATTTTCATGGTGGCGGTGAAGGGGTAAGCGGCACCCAAGACGTTCCACATGCTGTCAAATGCCTGTTATCCCTCGCCCCATATGTTGCGGCAAAACCGGCGGGCATTATAGTCGGCCGGAAAATCTCAGGGAGATGACACCATGGACACTGCCCCTACCCCGCCGGTCACCCTCGTCATCTTCGGCGCCACGGGAGACCTGACGCGCCGCCTGCTGGTGCCGGCGATCATCAATCTCACCCGCAGTCGTCTCGTCGGCGAGGATCTCCACATTCTCGGTGTCGGCATCGAACCGGGCGACGACGAATTCCTGCGCAAGCGGCTCGACGAGTTCCTGCACCATCTGCACGGCGAGGAGCAGGCGGTGGAGGACGAAGCCTGGGAGAGCCTGCGCCGGCGCATTTCCTATATGGCGGGCGATTTCACCAAGGAGGATATCTTCCTCGAAATCGGCAGGCGGCTGGGGCCGGATGCCAATGCCGCCTTCTATCTCGCGGTGCCGCCATCCTTCTTCGGCACGATCGTCGAAAAGCTCGCGGCCCATGGGCTGACCGATGAAAAGGACGGCACCTTCCGCCGCGTCGCGATCGAGAAGCCGTTCGGCACCGATCTCGCCTCGGCGCGGGCGCTCAATGCGCAGATCCTCGCCCAGATCGACGAAAGCCAAGTCTACCGGCTCGACCATTTCCTCGGCAAGGAGACGGTGCAGAACCTGATGACGGCGCGTTTCGCCAATATGATCATCGAGTCCTTATGGAACAGCCGCTACATCGACCATGTGCAGATCACCGCTGCCGAAATCGTCGATGTCGGCAGCCGCGGCAAATTCTACGATGCGACAGGCGCGCTGCGCGACATGGTGCCGAACCATCTCTTCCAACTGCTCGCGATGATCGCCATGGAGCCTCCGAACAGCTTCGACGCCGAAGCGATCCGCAACGAGAAGAGCAAGGTGCTGAAGGCGCTGCGCATCTACACGCCCGAAGAGGCGAAGACGCGCGGCGTACGCGGCGCATACGCGGCAGGCCCGCTCAACGGCGCCGAGCTTCCGGCCTATCGCGATACCAAGGACGTCTCGCCCGACAGCAGGACGGAAACCTTCGTGGCGCTGAAGCTCTATGCCGATACCTGGCGTTGGGCCGGCGTGCCCTTCTACTTGAGAACCGGCAAGGCGCTGACGGCGCGCGATACCGAAATCGTCATCACCTTCCAGCCGGTGCCCTTCGCGCAGTTCCGCGAGACGGAGGTCAACCGCCGCCTGCCGCCGAACCGGCTGGTGATCCAGGTGCAGCCGGACGAGGGCATGAGCATGGAAATCTCGATCAAGTCGCCGGGGCTTTCGGTCGATACCACGCCCGTCTCACTCGATTTCCGCTATGCCGACAAGTTCGATATCAGCAAGACGACGGGTTATGAATCGCTGCTCTACGATCTCTTCATCGGCGATCAGACGCTGTTCCAGCGCGCCGACGGCATCGAGGCCGGCTGGGCGGCGGTGCAGCCCTTCCTTGATCTTTGGGCTGGAGACGAGAGCGTGCCGGATGCCTACGCGCCGGGAAGCATGGGACCTGCATGCGCCGACCGCCTCATCGAGCGCGACGGGCGGCAATGGCATGAACTTGGCGTCCTGATGCACCCGGACGGGAAGAACGGCAAATAGCGCCGTCCTCCCGTGCTTCCATTTAGTTTCCGCTGTTGTCGCGGCAGGCAGGGTTGGTGGAGGCACCGCTATTGCCGCCCTCAGTGGCGAGCGCGCCGCGCGGTTTGCGTGGCGGGCATCGCGCCCAATCCACGGGACCGCTCGGGACGCCATTGTCGATGCTGCCCGTTTCGATCGAGTCGAGCGGGATCGTCAGTCCGCTTTGCGTCTCGGCTCCCGGCGCAGTGCCGAGCGGCGGCGTGCCATCGAACCGGCCGCTGGCGTCCATGCCCATGTTCGACTGGGCAAGAACCGGGGCGGCGAGGCTGAGGAAAGCGATCGAAGTTGCTGCAATAAACCTGCGCATGATGCTGTTCCTTCTGGTTTGAGCGATGCCGATAATAACAGAAATTCGATCGTCCTTGTTCCGCTTGAACGGGGTCGACGATCAAAGTTTGGCGATCAGAATATGAGCCTTGCGAGAGTGATTCTTGCGGCTCAGCAATCCCATCGTGACAACATCTTTTCGAGACCAGTTGGATAGAGCTCCATGCCGGCATCCCGCAGCATGTCGCGGCCGAACCAGCATGCCGTCGCCGCCGTCTCGTCCTGCTCGGAATAGTGGATTTCATCACGCTGATAGAGCGCTGAATCGACCAGCTCTATCTCGGCAGCGAAAATGAACTCGTGACCGATGGCGCCGTGATGCTCGAAGATGTTTTCGAAAAGGTGCCATGGGCCGACGATGCGGATTTCCGTCTCCAGCTCCTCCCTGATTTCGCGATGCAGCGCCTCTTCACGCGTTTCACCGAATTCGATCGAGCCGCCGAGCGGCCGGACGCCCTTGACGCGCCCGCTGTCATCTTCCACTTCCGCGGCGAGCAGCCGGTCCCCTCGCCAGGCAAGGCCGATCACTTTCACTCTGATCTGTTGCGATGGGCGCCAGACGGTCATGCGGTTTTCCTTTCCGGACAGCTTATTCAATGAGCACAGTTTGCAAGAGGCGGCGGCGAGAGTCCGCTTGCGCGCACGTTCCGCTTATCAGCCGTTAACGCGCAAAAAAGCCCCGCAGCGAATACCGCGAGGCTCCTCTGTTTTACGCGTCGCTCAGACGAACTGGCTGAGGCCGGGGACGGAGGCGACGACCTCGTCGACGACTTCTTCGCCGGCATATTGCTTGGCGACCGCGATGGTTTCCTTGGCGAGCGTGGTGATTTCGCCCATGCCGAGGCCCTCGCCCATCAGCTGCTGGCCGAGGCCCATGATGCCGCCGCCGCCGAGCGAGCTCATCAGCCCGCCGAGCAGGCCACCGCCGCCGGCGCCGGCACCGTTGAACTGGGCGACGAGATCGGCGCCGCCGGGGATCGCTTCGATCATCCGGGCGACCGGACCATCGGCGGCCTCGCGCTGCAGGAAGCCAAGCATCATGCCGAGCGCCTTTTCCGCCAGATCCGGCGCAATACCCACGCGATCGGCGATCTGGGTCACAACTTCATTCATCGTCAGCCTCCTATTTTTTTGACGTTAACGTCAACGTTAATCGAAATTCGGCCGCAACTCAAGCGGCCCTCCCCTGCCGGCACTTTGTCCGGTTTCGCTTTCAATGCAACCAGTTGTTCGCATCCTCCTCCCTGCTTATAACAGGGAAACGATGGTTCGATGAAGGCGGCGGGAGAACCCATGCCTTCCGACACAAACGGCGCCACGCCGAAGGGAGATACTCCGAATGCTCGAGGAAGGTAAGATTTTCATCGGCGCAAGCCGCAATCCCGATGACAGCATCAACAAGCCGGAATATCTCGACCTGAAGTTCGGCAACCGTCACGGCCTCGTCACCGGCGCCACCGGCACCGGCAAGACGGTGACGCTGCAGGTCCTGGCCGAAGGCTTCTCACGCGCCGGCGTTCCGGTCTTTGCGGCCGACATCAAGGGCGATCTTTCCGGCATCGCCGCCAAGGGCGAGGCCAAGGATTTCCTGACCAAGCGGGCCGAGCAGATCGGCTTTGCCGACTATGAATTCGACCAGTTTCCGGTCATCTTCTGGGATCTGTTCGGCCAAAAGGGCCATCGGGTGCGCACCACCGTCGCCGAGATGGGGCCGTTGCTGCTCGCCCGGCTGATGGATGCTTCCGAGCCGCAGGAAGGCGTCATCAACATCGCCTTCAAGATCGCCGACCAGGCCGGCCTGCCGCTGCTCGATCTCAAGGATTTCACTTCGCTCCTCAACTATATGGGCGAAAACGCCAGCGAGCTTTCCAACCAATACGGCCTGATCTCCAAGGCTTCGGTCGGCTCGATCCAGCGGGCGCTGCTCGTTCTCGAACAGCAGGGCGCGGAACACTTCTTCGGCGAGCCGGCGCTGAAGATCACCGACATCATGCGCACCAGCAATAACGGTTACGGCCAGATCTCGGTGCTTGCCGCCGACAAGCTGATGATGAACCCGCGCCTCTACGCCACCTTCCTGCTCTGGCTGCTGTCCGAGCTCTTCGAAGAATTGCCGGAAGTTGGCGACCCAGAAAAACCAAAGCTCGTCTTCTTCTTTGACGAAGCGCATCTACTCTTCAACGACGCGCCGAAGGTGCTGGTCGAACGCGTCGAGCAGGTGGTGCGGCTGATCCGCTCCAAAGGTGTGGGCGTCTATTTCGTGACGCAGAACCCGCTCGACGTGCCGGAAACGGTGCTCGCCCAACTCGGCAACCGCGCCCAGCACGCGCTGCGCGCCTATTCGCCGCGCGAGCAGAAGGCCGTGAAGACGGCCGCCGACACCTTCCGCCCGAACCCGGCCTTCGATTGCGCCACCGTCATTACCAATCTCGGCACCGGCGAGGCGCTGGTCTCGACGTTGGAAGCCAAGGGCGCGCCCTCGATCGTCGAGCGCACGTTGATCCGCCCGCCGTCCGGCCGCGTCGGCCCGCTGACGGATGCCGAGCGTCAGCAGGTGATGGATAGGAGCCCGGTTCTCGGCGTCTACGACGAAGACGTCGACCGCGAATCCGCCTTCGAGATGCTGGCGGCACGGGCGAAGAAGGCGGCGGAAGCCGATGCCGCCAAGCGGGCGCAGGAAGAGGCGGCACAGGAGCAGCCGGGCAGCACGAATTCAGGCTGGACAATACCGGGCTTCGGCGGTGATGACGACGGCAAGCAGGGCCGCGGACAATCCCGCGGCCGGGCTTCCGGCTATCAGCGCGAGACGGTGATGGAAGCCGCGATGAAGAGCGTGGCGCGCACCGTTGCCACCCAAGTCGGCCGGGCGCTGGTGCGCGGCATCCTGGGGAGCTTGAAGCGGTAGGATTCTTCCTGCTCTCGGGGATCAGAAGGATGGCGCGCGACTTGGCTAGGCCCGGTCGGTTGACCGGGACCTTAAGCGGAGTGCCATCTCGCCATCACGCCGGCCTTGATTTTAATATCTTTAAATATATATTTTAAGGTAGCCGATGACCTATAAGGTGCAGTTTCATCCTGATTTCGTTCCCGAATGGAAAGCACTGGAGATGGGATTGAAGGAATTGGTCGGTGAGGTGCTCGACCACCTCGAAGACGATGGTCCCTCCTTAGGTCGCCCTGACGTCGATACGCTTTCCGGTTCCGATTATGCGAATATGAAGGAGATCAGAGTCAGGTTTGGAAAGCAGGTGTGGCGTTTTGCCTTCGCCTTCGATCCTGCTCAAAGAGCCATCGTTCTTTGTGGAGGCGACAAGCAAGGCATAAATGAAGCGCTTTTTTATCAACAAAGCTGACACGCGGTTCGGTGCTTGGCTGATGGAGAAGAAAAATGAGTACTGAGTGGAAGACGTTACGCGCCGAACTTCCAGAAGATGTTCGCACTCGGCTCGACATTAAACGGCAAGAGCGCCGTCTGGGCAAGGCTTTGGCGGAAGTCCGCAAGGCGATGCAGGCAACGCAGCAGGATGTCGCTACGCGCGCCGCGATGACGCAGAACACTGTTTCGAAAATCGAAAGCGCCGACGATGTCCTGCTATCGTCCGTTGTGCGGTATATGCATTCGCTCGGAGGCGGGGTCGAGCTTGTCTTGAAAACACCCGACGGGAAAGCGAGGCGCGTCGACTTTAATCCTGAGATTTATGTGAAGCAGATCGTCTAGCGGCAGGCACTCGGATGGGTAGCGCTGCTTCTGGTGCGCGGATATTCGAAGCTCGAAACGTTAGGGCAGATCGTTCTCTGCCTTGAACCGCAAGCATTCATTCCCTAAATTCCTTGCCATCGACCGTTTCAACAGGATGTGTGCAGCAATGGATTTCAACTCGATCGCAACGCCAATTCGCCTTGCCAACGGGGAAATCCAGACCCATGCCTGCATCCATCACCCTTTCTCACATCTCCTGGGCCGCGCCTGACGGACGGCCGCTTTTTTCCGATCTCGACCTGAGTTTCGGCGCGGAACGCACCGGTCTTGTCGGCCGCAACGGCGTCGGCAAGACGACGCTGCTGAAGCTCGTCTCCGGTGATATCCGGCCGCAATCGGGAACGATCTCCGTCAGCGGCAGTCTCGGCGTGCTGCGCCAAAGCGTGCAGATCACGGCTGGCGAAACCATCGCCGATCTCTTCGGCGTGGCCGAGGCGCTTGCCGTTCTCCGCCTTGCGGAGGCCGGCGAAGCGAGTGCCGAGGAGCTCGCATCCGCCGACTGGATGCTGGAGACGCGCATCGCCGCGGCGCTCAATCGCACCGGGCTCGAGGCAGAACCGCAGACGCCGCTTGCCGTGCTTTCCGGCGGGCAGCGCACGCGTGCGGGGCTGGCCGCACTGGTCTTCGGCGAACCAGATTTCCTGCTGCTCGACGAGCCGACCAACAATCTCGACCGCGACGGCCGCGAAGCCGTGATCGCGCTATTGTCGGGCTGGCGGGCCGGCGCGATCGTCATCAGCCACGACCGGGAGCTGCTCGAAAGCATGGATGCGATCGTGGAACTGACCTCGCTCGGCGCCACCCGCTACGGCGGCAACTGGAGCCACTATCGCGAGCGTAAGGCTCTCGAGCTTGCCGCCGCCCGACACGATCTCGCCGATGCCGAGAAGCGGGTTGCCGAGGTTGCCAGAAAAGCCCAGGCGACAGTGGAGCGGCAGGCGCAGAGGGACAGCGCCGGCCGGAAGATGGCTGCCAAGGGCGGCATCCCGCGTATCCTGCTCGGCGGCATGAAAGAACGCAGCGAAACGACGGGCGGTGACAATGCCCGTCTTGCCGAGCGCCGGCGGACCCAGGCGGCCGAAGACGCAAAGGCAGCGCGCGAAAAGATCGAGATTCTTCAGCCGCTGTCGGTCACTTTGCCCGCGACGGGACTGCCCGCCACCAAGATCGTGCTGAGGATCGATGGTGTCACAGTTGGCTATCGGCCGGGCGATCCCGTCATCCGCGATCTCTGCTTCGAGATGACAGGACCGGAACGCATCGCCGTCACCGGGCCGAACGGCTCCGGCAAGACGACGCTGCTGTCGCTTATCACTGGCGCGTTGAAGCCTTGGACCGGCACGGTCGGCGTCATGACCGCTTTTGCAATGCTCGATCAGACGGTGAGCCTTCTCCATCCGTCGGACTCGATCCGAGATAATTTCCGCCGGATCAATCCGCAAGCCGACGAGAATAGCTGCCGCGCCGCGCTTGCCCGCTTCATGTTCCGGGCCGATGCGGCGCTGCAGACCGTTTCGACGCTGAGCGGCGGGCAATTGTTGCGCGCCGGCCTTGCCTGCGTTCTGGGCTCGGCGCCGCCACCGCTGCTGATCCTCGACGAGCCGACCAACCATCTCGATATCGACTCGATATCAGCGGTCGAGGCGGGACTGCGCGCCTATGACGGGGCGCTGCTCGTCGTCAGCCACGACGAAACATTTCTCGAAAACATCGGGATAAGGCGACGACTAGAACTGACCGCCGTCGGCGCGGGCATATAGATCAGGCTCACGCCTGCTGGCGACTGCGAAGGCTGCGGGCCCGGCAGACGGCGACCGCCAGCGCCGCGGCGCAGATCAGGAGTTCCAGACCGAAGGTCCAGTGCAGCATGAAGCTTACCACCCAATTGCTGTAGGTTGCCGGCACCGTGGTCAGCTCGAATTTGGACCATTCGAATGGCGCCAGCCAGAGCATCGGCGCAGCGACGGTATCCATGACCATATGGAGCATGACGGCTGCGAAAAAGATGGCGGCCATCAGAAACCGTCCCGGCGCCAGCCGGCCGATCGCGGGCAGAACCACAGCGGCGAGCGCCAGCCAGAACAGCGGCCAGTGGGAGATGAAGTCGTGATGGTGAACCCTTCCGCCGGTCAGGAAGAAATAGACCATGTCGAAATCCGGCAGCACGCTGCCGATCAGCGCCGCGGCCATGATGCCGGGTGCGGCGGATCGCTGCCGCGCAGCGCTTCCCAGGAGGTAGCCTGCCGGCAAATGAGCGATGAGCATCCTGTCTGGTCCTCCCGATGACCCCGAGAATCCTCTAGGAACGATTTATGGCTAGAAATCGGCTGCTTCCGGCTCCTTGCCTCTTTTTACGAGCAATGCTATCTCAATTCTGCAACCGTTCGAGAAAGGAGGATCACGCTATGCAATATTATTTCCGGCATCATCGCCAGCGTGGTCCCGTCAACGCCCTGCAGATGCGTTTGCAGGGCTGACCGGAGACTGTTTCTCGACATCTCTTCCTGGTCTGCCCTTCGTGGCCAATGCGGCGCCGTATCCCAAGGTTCGCGCCCATTCCTGTAACTTCCCGGGTCCGATACGCGTAATTCCGTGATGGCTGAATGCCCCGGATCCGCATTCCCCGGTCAAGACCAGAGAACGATCATGACCCTTATCAATATCCGCAATCTCGGCATGACGCTGGGCCATCGGCTGTTTTCCAAACTCAATCTCGTCATCGATGCCGGCGACCGCATCGGCCTTGTCGCCGCCAACGGTCGGGGGAAGTCGACGCTGCTTGCCTGCATCACCGGCGCATTGGAACCGAGCGAAGGCGAGATCACTAAGGCGCGCGGGCTCACCGTCGGCCATGTCGCCCAGAATGTGCCGGCAGCACTTTTCGACACGCCATTCTACGATGCCGTGCTGCAGGCGCTGCCGGCCGATCAAGCCGAAACTGAAGCCTGGCGCGTCGATGTCGCACTGGAATCGCTCGAAGTGCCGGAGGAGATGCGCCGCCGGCCGCTCAAGCAGCTGAGCGGCGGGTGGCAGCGCCTGGCCTTGCTGGCCCGCACCTGGGTCTGCGAGCCCGACGTGCTTCTGCTCGACGAGCCGACCAACCATCTTGACCTCGAAAAGATCGCGCGACTCGAAAGCTGGCTGAATGGGCTGCCGCGGGACGTGCCGGTCATCCTCTCCAGCCATGACCGCGCCTTCCTCGATGCGACGACAAACCGGACGCTGTTTTTACGGCCGGAGCAATCGCCGGTCTTCGCGCTCCCCTACACCAGGGCGCGTGCCGCGCTCGACGAGGCCGACGCCTCAGAGGCCCGGCGCTACGAGCGCGACATGAAGACCGCGGAACAGTTGCGCAGGCAGGCGGCCAAGCTCAACAATATCGGCATCAATTCCGGCAGCGATCTGCTGGTCGTCAAGACGAAGCAGCTGAAGCAGCGGGCGGAGAAGCTGGAAGACGCGGCAAAGCCCGCGCATCTGGAACGCTCGGCCGGCGCCATCCGGCTTTCCAACCGCGGCACGCATGCCAAGGTGCTGGTGACGCTGGAAGATGCGGCAGTGACGACACCGGATGGGACCCTGCTCTTCCGCACCGGCCGGCAGTTCATCTGCCAGGGCGACCGCATCGTGCTCCTCGGCCTCAACGGCGCCGGCAAATCGCGGCTGGTCTCAAAGCTAAAGCAGGCGATCGAAAAATCGGATGCAGGAGCCGACGGCATTAAGGCGACACCTTCTGTCGTTCTCGGTTATGGCGACCAGGCGCTCGCTGATCTCGCCGACAAGGATACGCCGATCGGCACGATCATCCGCCGCTTCGATGTCGGCGATCAGCGGGCGCGGGCTCTGCTTGCCGGCGCCGGCATGACGATCGACATGCAGGCAAAACCGATCGGCCAGCTTTCCGGCGGGCAGAAGGCGCGGCTCGGCATGCTGGTGCTCAGGTTGACGGAACCAAACTTCTATCTGCTCGACGAGCCGACCAACCATCTCGATATCGAGGGCCAGGAAGCGCTCGAAAGCGAGCTGATGGCGCAGGAGGCGAGCTGCCTGCTGGTCTCGCACGACCGCAGCTTCGTGCGGGCGGTGGGAAACCGCTTCTGGCTGATTGAAAAGAAGCGGCTGGTGGAGGTGGAGAGCCCGGAAGGGTTCTTTGCGTCGGTGGCGGGGTGATCGTGAGGGGGTGCCGTGCAGCCCCCTCATCCGCCCTACGGGCACCTTTGCCTGGGTCGAGCCACGGGTCTCGACCCGTCCTTCGGACCCGAGGGGGAGAAGGGGGAATCGAGACGTCGCCGCGAGTCTCTTCTCCCCTCAGGGAGAAGGTGCCGGCGGCCCACGTCAAAAACAGCCAAACTACCGCTTCGGTGCCACCAGGCAGAAGAAGGCGCCCTGGGGGTCGGTGGCCTGGATGATCCAGCTGCCGCCGGGGACTTCCATCGGGCCATTGACCACCTTGCCGCCGCCTGAGGTGACGCGTTCGATGGCGGCGTCGATGGCCGGTACGATGAAATAGTAGCACCAGAAGGTCATCGGCATGTCGGCGGGCTTGGTCATCATGCCGCCGATCTGCCGGCCGCCATGCGAGAAGAGATGGTAGACGCCCATCGGGCCCATGTCGAAATCGCTGTCCTTCTTCCAGCCGAACAGCTTGGAGTAAAAGGCCATCGCCTCTTCGCCATTGCCGGCGTAGAGTTCCCGCCAGCCGATATTGCCGGGCGCGTCGAAGGCCAGTTCCGGCCATGTTTGCTCCATCGGCGCCGGCGTCATGATGCA
Source organism: Rhizobium sp. R634 (assembly GCF_002211305.1). GTDB lineage: Bacteria > Pseudomonadota > Alphaproteobacteria > Rhizobiales > Rhizobiaceae > Rhizobium. The sequence continues at coordinate 509,098 of NZ_LOKW01000012.1, forward strand.
GAGCACTGCGCCATGCGGATCTGCGACGACGGCGAAGCGGCCGATGGTCGGGATGTCATCCGGCGGGCGGCGGACCGAACCGCCATTGGCGGCGAAATCCTTCGCCGATTGGTCGACGTCGTCGACGCCGACATAACCCGTCCAGTTCGGCGGAATGCCCTGCCCTTCCAGTTCGGCCGGAAATTCCATCAGCCCGGCGACGCCAATGCCGTTGGCCTCGAAAACCGTATAGGTGGGCATGCCTTCAACGGTCATTTCGGAGGTCGTCCAGCCGACGACCGAGCTATAGAATTTCGCGGCGGCTGATGTGTCGGGGGTCATCAGCTCGCACCAGATAAATTTTCCATGCGTCTCAGACATCAAACTCTCCCTTTTTCGACGTTTGGCGCGACAATGTCAGGTCTTGCGGGCGTAATGTGCTTCCATGAACTGCTTCCACGAGCCATCGGGCTGTTTGGCGCTGGAGGTAAACGTACGGTGATCGGCATCGACGAAGGTGATGCGCTCGCGGTAATCGGCAAGCCCTTCGCCGTTGAAATCGGGGCCGGTGGTATAAAGGTCGAGCACGTTGCCCGATGCATCGACCTCGCCTTCATAGACCCACATAAAGTCCATCATGCTGCCGATCCAGCTGCCGACATACTTGCCTTTCTCGGCGTTGTAGCCGAGCGTCATGACGGTAGTGGCCTCCTTGCCATCGGGCATGCGGCCGGTCCCTTCCGCAACGAACCAGATGCCGTGCAATGAACGGACGCTCTCCGTCCAATCGTCGCTGCCACCCATCTCGGGTGCGGTGACGTTCCACTTGCCGACGAGTCTTTCCAGGAAGGAATGTTCCTTCAGCACTTCCGCAGTCTTCATCATCCTTCTCCCTTGGGTGATGTTGGCATTGGTTCTTCCGCATTGCGAAGAGCACGATGCAAACTGCTGCATATTATTCGGCATCATGCTCCGGCTCAGTGACAGCAGGATGGCGCCTTCGGAGCCTCCGGATATTCGTCATGACGGCGAACGAAGTTCATCGTGCTATCCTCGTTGCGGCCCTTCGGCGCGCGGTCGAGGATCATCAGCGTGCCGATCAGCTCTTCCGGCCCGCGGGCATAACTCGAATAGGTATGGAAGACCTCGCCCTTTTCATTGCGGTAGAAAGCGCTGAGGCCCGGCAGCTCGTCATGAGCGTCGGCCGGCTCCATGGCAGTGAAATTGTAGAAGACCTTGTCTTTGGCAAGATCCTCGGGGCTGAAAGAAACGTGATAATCGAAATTAAAATCGCTTCCGAAGGAGGAGACCCAGGGAAATTTCCATTCCATGCGCCTTTTATAGGCGGTGATCTTATCGAGCGGCGCGCGTGAAACGGCGACCCAGGTGACGTCGTGATGGTTGAGATGCGGCAAGGCCCCATCCACATGATCCGCCAGGAAGGAGCAACCGGTGCAGCCGGCATCCCAATCCGGACCGAGCATGAAATGGTAGATCAGCAACTGGCTGCGGCCGTCGAAGAGATCGGCGAGCGACTTCCTGCCCTCCAGCGTTTCGAAGACATAATCCTTGTCCACTTTCACCCAGGGCAGCGCCAGACGCTCGGCATTGATGCTGTCGCGCAGCTTCGTCGCCTCCTTTTCCTTCAAGAGCAGGGCACGCCGGGCCTCGAGCCATTGCTCGCGGGAAACAACCTCGTTCTGCATCGGATGCGCCCTCCTCCGGCGCTGCCGGCGAGCCGGCCCATCTCCTTCTCCTTGACTAAAAAGATTGATATCAATATAAAATGGTCATGTCAAATTCGGTTGAAATTCCCTTCTCTACAACGCTGCTGGTGCGCGACACCTGCCTCTGCCTGCATGCGCAACGAGCGGCACGGGCACTCGCCCGCCTGTTCGATGACGCATTGCGGCCCGCGGGGCTGACCAACGGACAGTTTTCGCTGATGATGTCACTGAACCGGCCGGAGCCGCCGCCGATGGGGCCGGTCGCAAGCCTGCTCGCCATGGACCAGACGACGCTGACGGCGGCCCTGAAGCCACTGCAACGCAAGGGCTGGGTGAGCGTGATGGAAAATCCGAAGGACCGGCGCGGCCGCCTGCTTGCCCTGACCGGCGAAGGCAAGGCAGTACTGGCAAGAGCGCTACCGATCTGGAAAGAGACGCATGCGGCGCTCGACCAAAAGCTTCCGGATGGAAGTTCCGCGCGGCTGCGGCAGGATCTGCAGACGGTGTCGGGGATGACGGATGAGACGCCGAATAGGGCGCTCGCCGCGCCGGCGGAGCTACAGCGCGGGTGATGGCCGAGTAGAGTTAACTGAGCATGTCCTGGATTCGAGAAATCGATTTGTTTCCAGCGATGCGACCGGAGTGTGGGTGCACGGGTCAAGCCCGAGCACGACGGAGATTGAGGAACAGGATCGGCTGGAGGCGAGAGGCCTCCCCTTGCTCCGTCGTCCCCGGGCTTGACCCGAGGACCATGCGATAAGCACTGCGTTCATGTCGGCAGCAAAACAGGCGACGGCCCCCGACCGAAACCGAAGGCAGTCGCCCGCAGCTTGCTGAACGCGCCTGATCAGGCAACCGTGACCGGAACTTCGGTCGAGGTGCGCATGGCGTGGCTGTAGGGGCAGACGATGTGGGCTGCGGCTGCAAGCTTTTCAGCCGTTTCGCGGTCGAGACCCGGAATATTGACCGTCAGCGCCACTTCGATGCCGAAGCCGGTGCCGTCCTCGCGCGGGCCGATGCCGACCTTGGCGGAAACCGTCGTGTCCTCGGGAATCTTGACCTTCTGCTGGCCCGCGACAAATTTCAGGGCACCAAGGAAGCAGGCGGAATAGCCGGCCGCGAAGAGCTGCTCGGGATTGGTGCCGGTCGCGCCGTCGCCGCCGAGTTCCTTCGGAACGGTCAGCGTTACGTCCAGAACGCCGTTGTCGGAAACGGCGCGGCCCGCGCGGCCGCCGGTAGCAGAGGCATTGGTCGTATAGAGAATAGGCATGACGATCTCCTTTGATTGGCCCTTCGATCGGGTTGGATTTTTGATATCGCACAATTAAATTGTACGCAAGTGAATTTTGCAAATTGCATTCGGAATTCGAAAAGAGGACAATCGGCGCCTCAGGGATGATGGATATGAAAGCGCAGACGACGAAGACGATGGAGATACCGCAGGAGGAGAAGCGGCTGGAGAAGCAGTTGTGCTTTGCAGTCTATGCCACGGCGCATGCTTTCACCCGCGCCTATAAGCCAATTCTGGAGAGGGTCGGCCTTACCTATCCGCAATATCTTGTGATGCTGGTGCTGTGGGAACGCAGCGAACTGCCGGTGAAGACGATCGGCGAGCAGTTGGACCTCGATTCCGGCACGCTGTCGCCGCTCCTCAAACGGCTGGAGCAAAGCGGGCTCATCAAGCGCATGCGCGACCTGCGCGACGAACGGCAGGTGATCGTGTCGCTGACACCGAAAGGTCAGGCGATGAAGGGAGAAATCGACACGATCATGACGGCGATCGGGCAAGCCGTGGGCTGTACGCTGGAGGAAATGGCCGAGATGCGCGACATGCTGCACCGGCTGCGGGATAATCTTGGGCGGGCCGGCTTAGGCGACGGCGACTGAACGCAGGCGCCGAAGAGAAATCTGTCGGCGATCAGCCTCGCCGCGAAGCGGATTTGACCGGGGACCGGCGCTTCTTTGCAGGCGCCGCCTCGGGTTCGGCTTTGGCAGCCTGTTGCAGGCGCAGCGCCCTGAGCTTCTCGGTCTTCTTCTCGCGGGCCGAGGCTTCAGCCTCGATGATGGCGCGCGCCGTGTGATCGGTGGCTTCCGCCTTGTCGCGAGGCGAAAGCTTGGCGGGATTGAAGAATTCTCCCTTGGTGGCGGTCATGTGCCCCTCTCTCAGGTGATGACGGTGTTGGAGCGCGGCTCCACAGTGCAAGCCATGATGCCGTGGGGAACCGCGATCCCGCGGTGGCCCCGTTTCCGCAGCCGGACTAGAGCATGATGCCGAAAGTGTGAGCGGTTTTCGGACGATATCATGCTCTAATTCTTTAATTTAGAACGGGATTCAGTTTTAGGCCAACCGGGCCTAAAATCATCCTGTTCTAGCGGGTGCGCAGAAGCTTCTTCGGCGCCGGCAGCAGGCCTTCGCGCTGCAGTTTTTTGCGCGCGAGCTTGCGCTGACGGCGAATAGCCTCGGCCTTCTCGCGGGCGCGCTTCTCAGAGGGCTTCTCGAAGGCGCTACGCGCTTTCATTTCCCGGAACAGGCCTTCCCGCTGCATCTTTTTCTTGAGCACGCGCAGTGCCTGGTCGACATTGTTATCCCTGACGAGTACCTGCAAAGACGATATCCTTTCTTCGGCGGCAAGGCCGCACTGTCCACAATAAAACCTGCGATTACTTCCCAACCCTGATGCTCGAAGGCTTCAGCCAGGACCCGGCGCCGTCCGATAATTTGGCGACCGCTTCGGGGGAAGCCTCGCATGGCGATCTCCCGGTATCGATGTCGGCCTCGGTAATCCGGCGCTCGAAATTCTCCGCGTCGAACTGGACGCGATATTGCACATGACCGTGGTCGTTGGGCAGGATGCCGGCGATCCTGCATCGCTTCTCGGCCGCCGCGGTGCGGGTAAGGCCGGATTTCAGCACGATCACATCGCCGACTTTGTAGTTTGGTCTGCCCATCGCAGTGTCCCTTCAACTCTTCGGCTGTTCAATAGGTCGATCAAAGCAAAAAGGCCGGGCACGAACCCGACCTCTTCCTGTCACTCAGCCCTTCCGCTGCCAGTTCGATCAGCGCGCTGCCAGTACATCCGTGGTCAACGCGCTGTCCCATTCATGGCCAGTCAGGATGCCACAGCGTCATTCACCCGTCTAAGAAGACGCGCGGCGCTGCGGGGCGAATGACAAATCATGCGGCCTGAAGATTGTCGGCCGAATTCTTGCCCGAACGCTTGTCGCGGACGAGATCGTAGCGAACCTTCTGACCTTCGGTCAGTTCGCGCATGCCAGCGCGTTCGACTGCCGAAATATGGACGAAAACGTCCGTGGAACCATCATCCGGCTGAATGAAACCAAAACCCTTGGTGCCATTGAACCACTTAACCACGCCTGAATTCATAACGATTTCCTTTTCAACCGTTTGAGTGCACCCGGGGAAGGATATCCGCGGGCAATATCGATGCTGAGAGGAGATCTGACGAAGCGCGGGCGCGCATGGACAAAGGTCACAAGCAATATTCGATAGACACCATGTAGGCTTTTTATCGAATTAAGCAATGCTAAATCGAAAATAAAACCTTTCCGGGCGGGTCAAAGCCGGCCGGAAAGCGGGGGCGGCCGGATGACGGCCGCCCGGCGCATTACTGCCAAACGACGATCGGCGCCTTTGTCGGAACGCGATCGTAGAGATCGATAATGTCTTGGTTCATCAGCCTTACGCAGCCTGACGAAACGGCCTTGCCGATCGAGCGCCAATCGGGATTGCCGTGCAGGCGATAGAGCGTATCCTCGCCATTCGAGAAAATATAGAGGGCGCGGGCGCCGAGCGGGTTCTTCAGGCCCGGCTCCATGCCGCCGTTCTCGATCGAATATTTGACGAGTTCCGGCTGGCGGGCGACCATCTCGTTCGGCGGCTTCCAGCGCGGCCATTTCTGACGCCACTGAATGACGCCCGAGCCCTGCCAGGCGAAACCTTCGCGGCCGATGCCGACGCCGTAACGCATCGCCATGCCGTCAGCCTGGACCAGATAAAGGAAGCGCGACGGCGTATCGACGACGATGGTGCCGGGCGGCTGCCCCGTGGGATCGACGACGCGCTGGCGGTAGTAGCGCGGATCGATCTGCTCGTAGGGCACGGCGGGAATGAGGAAGCCGCCGTCCTCGATGGGACCATACATGACGGCAAGCTCGGCGTCGCTCGGCACGCTCGACGTTCCCATGGACTGGAACAGGCGAACGGGCGAACGGTAGATGATCCTCGTATCGCCTGCCGTCACCGTGTTGGCCGAGGAGGCGCAACCGGTAAGCGCAGAAGCTGCGGTCAGTGCCGATAAGGAAAGAAAGCTGCGGCGGGAAAGATGTCTATCGAAGCTCATGACGCGGGACTGAGTTCCTTTTGATGCGGGAAGCCGAACGAGGCACCTGATAACCGATGATTCGTCCATTGCCGATAACGACATGAGAAAATCTATCGGCTTGTGCCAAATAAACCATAGCTTCACGCAGACGTGTCCGGCCGCGAGCGGACGAATGGGTAGCGCTGTTGCAGCGCTACATCACAACGATCTCGGCCTTTGCGGGGACGCGGCTGTAGAGGTCGATCACATCCTGGTTGAGCATGCGCACGCAGCCCGAAGAGGTGGCCTTGCCGATCGACTGCCAGTCCGGCGTGCCGTGGATGCGGTAGAGCGTATCCTGCCCGTCCTTGAAGATATACATGGCGCGGGCGCCGAGCGGGTTCTGAAGGCCCGGATTCATGCCGCCGTTTTCCGCGGCAAAGGGGCGAACCTCAGGCTGGCGGGAGACCATTTCGACCGGCGGCGTCCAACGCGGCCATTTCTGCTTCCATTGAATGACGCCGCGGCCCGACCAGGCATAGCCGTCGCGGCCGAGGCCGACGCCGTAGCGCATCGCCTTGCCGTTGCCCTCGACGAAATAGAGAAAGCGCGACTTGGTATCGATGACAACGGTGCCGGGACGCTCGAGCGTCTGATATTCAACTTCCTGGCGCAGAAATTGCGGCTGGATGCGGCTGACCGGGATCGACGGCAGGGTGAAATCCTCGTCACGCAGTTCGCCGTACATCGTCATATTCACCGGATTGCTGACCGGCAGGCCGTAGGTCTGGTTGAACTGTGTCCTGTAGAGTTCGCGCGTCTGGGGCACCGGCTGATCGGGGATGGGCCGCACCCGGCGCGGATCGACGCCAGGCGGCTGATAGAAGACCGGCGAGGTTTCCTGCACGAAGCGGGCCGGCGAATCGGCGGCAACGTCGGGAATGAGGATGTTGCAGCCACTCAGCGACGCGGCGGCCGTTACAAGCCCGGCAATCGGGAAAACCCGGCGCAGAAAATTCATGGAACCGCCCTTATCAACGATCGGCAAGACAGTGACATCTGCTTGAACGATGGCATTCGCGGCTGGCGCGAAGCTGGCGTCAGGGTGGAAGATCAAACTCGCAAAACGGTGAATCCGCCGTCGCTATCGGCGACGGCGGCCGGTGTTGCCGGCCGCTGCAAACTCAAGCCGCCACGCCGTGAAAGAAGCGTATGCTCTGCTCGATCTCGGCGGGCAGCGCCGAGGTATGATTGCCGGTGACGGTATCCGTCTCGATGTGCGTGCCGGCGGCACGTGCGCGGCGGGCGAGCAGATCGGCGCGGTCGTTGAAATGGGACTCTTCCGTGCCATGGACGACCCGAACCGGGCATTTGAAGCTGTGGGCGTAGCACAGGGCCGAGCGCACCTCGAATTCATGCGCATTGCTGTCGTCGAAGCGGATATCCTGAGGATAGCGGCTGAAGAAGCGGAAGGCATTGGGATTGCCCGAGATCGGCGCGGCGGCGCGGAATTTATGCGTGCTCATTGCGGTCAGCATGGTGAGCGTGCCGCCGATGCTGTGGCCGGCGATAAAAAGGCGCTGGGAATCGACGCCCGGCAAGTGGGCCAGGCGTTCGGTTGCGGCAAGGACGTCGTCCACCTCGTCGTAGAAGCCGGAGAAATTGCCCATCTGTCCGTTTTCGCCGCGCAGCGACGGCATCATCACGACGTAACCGGCATCCATATAGGGCTTCATCAGCTGCCAGTGGCCAATGCCCATGGCATTGCCGCCGTGGAGGAAAAGCACGGCGGGCTTGGCGGTATGCTCGCGCTTGTATTTCGAAACCCAGGCCGCGAGTTCCAGCTCGCCGCCATAGCCGGAGCGATAGAAGATCTTGTCGGCGTCGGCAGGCGCGTTCAGCGGTTCGTATTTATCGGGCGCCGGACCCTTTTTCAGCAGTTTCGTGCGGAAATGGCGGCGGACGGCGGCATAGTCGTGCTTGGCAAGGCGCGGCTCGTCCGGAACGTCGAAGGCGGCGGCCATGCGCGGCAGGACAAGCGCACCGGCGAGCCCCGCCAGCACGGCGCGGCGGTGGCGGAAAAAAGAATTTTTTTGTTCATGCGAACTCATGACGCAACACCCAAATCAATTCCCCGGCACACAAGATTTGCACCGGAAACCGCGTTGCCGCCAATACACATCGTGTTGAAAATATCGTCCTGCGTCATTGTTGCGCAGGGAACTGAAATTTACTCCACCTTCGCGTCGATCATGGCGATCAGCGTACGCAGCCTGTCGGCCTCATAGGAAGGCTTGTCGGGGCGAAGGCGGGCAATGCGTGGAAAGCGCATCGCCACGCCGGATTTGTGCCGCGTCGAGCGGTTGATGCCCTCGAAGGCCACCTCGACGACGAAGCCGAAATCCTTGTCGGCGCGTACTGCGCGCACCGGGCCGAAGCGATCGGTGGTGTTGTTGCGCACGAACTTGTCGAGCACCTCGAGTTCGGCATCGGTGAAACCGAAATAGGCCTTGCCGACGGGAACCAGTTGTTCGCCGTCCTCATCATCGGCCCAGACTCCGAAGGTGAAATCGGAATAATAGCTGGAGCGCTTGCCGTGCCCGCGCTGGGCATACATCAGCACCGCATCGACATTGTAAGGATTGCGCTTCCACTTGAACCAAGGCCCCTTCATGCGGCCGGCCTGATAGATGCTGTCGCGACGCTTGATCATCACCCCCTCGATCACAGGATCGGGCGGGGCGGCGCGCAGATCGTCGAGCTCTGCCCAGGATGAAAATGAGACAAGCGGCGACAAATCGAAACGGTCGTGGGGGGCATGCTCGATGATCTCGCCCAAGCGGTCGCGGCGATCGACATAGGTGCGGCCGCGGATGTCCTCCTCACCATCGAAGAGCACGTCGTAGGCGCGGATGAAGGCCGGGTAGTCGTCGAGCATCTTCGCCGTCACCGTCTTGCGGTTCAGGCGCTGTTGCAGATCGGAGAAGGTGCGGGTCGGGCTGTTGGAGCGCGCTGTGCCGCCGACCAAAAGTTCGCCATCGATGACGCCGGAAAAATCGATCGCTTCGAGAATATCGGGAAAGGCGCCTGAAATGTCGTCGCCGGAACGGGAATAGATCTTGCGCCTGTCGCCGGAGCGGGAGAGCTGGACACGGATGCCATCCCATTTCCATTCGGCGGCATAGTCGGCCGGATCGAGACCGTCGAGATCGCCCTCCTCCACCGCATTGGCCAGCATGACGGAATGGAAGATCGCCGGCGTCGCCAGCACCGGTTTTTCCCCGCCGCCCGCCAGCCATTCGAACAATGTCTCGTAAGGCGGCTGCAGCCCGTGCCACAGGGTTTCGATCTCGGTGACGTCCTTGGCCCCGAGATCGGCGAGCGCCTGCTTGGCGAGGCGCGCCGAAACGCCGATACGCATGGCGCCGGTCGCAAGCTTGATGAAGGCAAAACGGCCGGAGGAATCCAGCCGGTCGAGCAGGTCGCGGACGTAGCCGCGCACTTCGGTGCGGCCGAGCGCGTTCATGCGGCTGACGACCTCGCCGAGACGTGGCTGAGCAAGCGCCGAGCGATCGATATCCCTCTCATTGTCCCAGACGAGCGAAATGGTTTCGGCGAGATCGCCGACATAGTCGTAGGAATAGCGAAACAGCACCTCGTCCATGCGCTCCAGCACCAGCTCGCGCAGCATGGCGGGCTTGACGTTGCGCACCTCCAGCGTTCCGGCGATGGCAGCGAGGCCATAGCCGCGATCCGGATCGGGCGTATCGCGGAAATAGTCGGTGAGCAGCTTCAGCTTGCCGTTACGGCTAGGGGTCAGCACCAGGCGGTCGAGGAGATCGGCGAAGGCTTTCATGGGCGCCTCCCCATGCTAGGGAAAGACACCTCCCCAACCCCTCCCCACAGGTGGGAGGGGCTAACCCGCGGCACTGCCCTGCCGTCCTTCGACCTCGGCGTTCTTGGCGACGGTCCTTTGGCCAGGCGATGCGGCAGGTTAAGCCCCTCCCCCTTGTGGGGAGGGGTTGGGGAGGGGTTTTCCTGCAGCACGCAGCTCATCTCAATCCCCCTCATCCTCATAGCCCACGAGATGCAGCGGCTTCGCTTTGATGCCCTGCAACTGGCACCAGCGTACCAGGGCTTCCTCGCGGCCATGCGTCACCCACACCTCTGCCGGATGCAACTCCCGGATCGTTTCCGTCAGCTCCGGCCAGTCGCAATGGTCGGAGATGACGAGCGGCAATTCGACGCCGAGCTGTTTTGCGCGCTGGCGCACCATCATCCAGCCGGAGGCGAAGGACGGCAGCGGCTCGTTGAAGCGGCGGGCCCAGCGGTCGGCAAAGGCCGATGACGGACCGATGACGACGGCGCCCTTGAAGGCGGATTTGTCGCGGCTTTCGATCGTGGCCGGCAGCAGTTCGCCGAGATCGACGCCCTGCCCGATATAATAGTCGCAGAGCTTCTCCATGGCGCCGTGGATATAGATCGGTTCGGCATAACCGGCATCGCGCAGCAGCCGGATGACGCGCTGGGCCTTGCCGAGCGCATAGGCGCCGACGAGATGGGTGCGCTCGGGAAACTGCCGGAGCGAGGCCAGCAGCTTGCCGGTCTCATCCATCGGATCGGGATGATGGAAAACCGGCAGCCCAAAGGTCGCCTCGGTGATGAACACGTCGCAGGGGACCGGCACATAGGCCGCGCAGGTCGGGTCGGGGCGGCGCTTGTAATCCCCGGAGACGACGATGCGCGTGCCGTTCTTTTCGATGGCGATCTGGGCCGAACCGAGCACATGGCCGGCGGGATGGAAGCTCACCTTGACGCCGTTCACCCACAGTTCCTCGGCGAAGGAAACAGCCTGCTCGCTAGCGCAGAAACCGTCGCCATAGCGCAGCCGCATGATATCCAACGTCTGGCGAGTGGCGAGCACGTTCACATGGCCCGGCCGGGCATGATCCGAATGACCGTGGGTGATGAGCGCCCGCTCGACGGGACGCACAGGGTCGACATAAAAGCCGCCTTCCGGGCAGTAGAGCCCCTCCGGGGCGGGATAAAGCAGCGCATCAGCTCTCATGAAACTAGAGATAGCGAGAAATGAACGCGAGGCTAGAGGGAGCGATTCAAGACGGGAGCCCGTCGAGGAAGGACAACACTGCGGCGTTGAACTCGGTCGGCCGCTGCAGCGGCGCAAAATGGCTGACGCCATTGAGATAGATCATCTGCGCACCGGGAATGCTGGCGGCGAGATATTCGGCATGATCGGGCTTGATGAACTCGTCATGCTCACCGAGCACGATCGCCACCGGCACACGGATCTCAGCGAGATCGGCGGCATCATAGTTCGGTTCGGTCCTCATCATCAGGCTGACCGCATCGACGAAGCCTTTGAAATCGTCTGGTGTCGCCGACAATGCCGCATAGTCCTTGCCGTGCCTGCCGAAACAGCGGTCGATGACCGGCGTCGGAACGAATTCCAGCGTGCCGCTCGGATCCATGTTGCAGGCGAAGAAGAAGACGCCCTCGATGCGCGAGGGCACCGTCATCGCAAGGACAAGAGCGATACAGGCGCCGTCGCTCCAGCCGACGACGGCCGCTTTTTCCAGGCGCAGTTCATCCATGACCGCGAGCACGTCTGATGCCATCAGCTCATAAGTATAGGGACGGGAATCGCGGGTGCTGCGGCCATGGCCGCGGCTGTCGATCAGCACGACACGGCGGCCGCTGTCGAGCAGCGACGCGACCTGATAGCCCCAATTGCCGCTATGGCCGAGGCCGCCATGCAGCAGAATGACGGCAGGGCCATTCCCATAGCTCGCATACCAGATGCGCGCGCCAGCGCGTCCGATATGGCCCTCGACGGCGGCCGGCGGCAACGGCGCGGCGCCCTGTTCTTCGAAACGGATGAGTTCGTCGTCCTGTGCTTCCATGGCGATGCCGCTCCTTTTCCGGGGAATAAACTGCGCGCATAGAAAAGCCGGAAAACAGCCCAAGAACAACCAGAATCGCTTTCTAGCTGTTGCCTCGTTCGATGCAATCAGGGAGAGCAGGATGGGCAGGAAGCTTTTCTATGGCGCGGCGGCGATCGCGCTCGCCGCTGTTGGCATCTATCTCAACAATACAAACCTGCTTGCCGAACATCGGCCGGGAAAGCCGGTGCTGCTTGCCCATCGCGGCATCGCCCAGCGCTTCGACGAGACCGATCTGAAAAATGACACCTGCACGGCGAGCCGCATGCTGCCGCCCAAACACGACTATCTGGAAAACACCATTCCGTCGATGCAGGCAGGTTTTGCAGCCGGCGCCGATATCGTCGAGATCGACGTGCATCCGACGACCGACGGCGAGTTCGCCGTCTTTCACGACTGGACGCTCGACTGCCGCACCGACGGGCGCGGTGTGACGCGCGAACATTCGATGGCGGAAATGAAGAAGCTCGACATCGGGTATGGTTACACCGCCGATGGCGGCAAGAGCTTTCCTTTCCGCGGCCGTGGCATCGGCATGATGCCGACGCTGGCGCAAGTGCTTTCGACCTTTCCGGATCGGCGCTTCCTCATCAACGTCAAGAGCCGCGACCCTTCCGAAGGCGAAAAGCTCGCCGCCGTGCTCAACGGGCTTTCCGCCGAGCGCCGGGCAGAGATCATCGTCTATGGCGGGGACGAGCCGATCGACGTCCTACGCCGGCTCGCGCCCGATATCAGGACCGCATCGCGCAAGAGCCTGAAGGGCTGCCTCACCGGCTATATCGCCTATGGCTGGACCGATCTGCTGCCGGATGCCTGCAAGCATGGGATGATGCTGGTGCCAGTCAATATCGCGCCGTGGCTCTGGGGCTGGCCGGACCGTTTCCTCAATCGGATGAAGGATGCCGGCACCGACGTCTTCGTGCTCGGCCCCTATCGCGGCGGCGATTTTTCCACCGGCATCGACGATCCCACGCAGCTGGCGCGTCTGCCGCAGAACTATGCAGCGGGCATATGGACGAACGAGATCGAGGCGATCGGCAAGCTCGTGGAATGAAGCTCAGAGGCTGCCTGCCTGCAGCAATGCGGCAATCCCGTCGGGAGAGACCGGCTTCGAGAAGCAGTAACCCTGCGCCTCGTCGCAGCCGGCCTGGCGCAGGAAATCCAGCTGGGCGTCGGTTTCCACGCCCTCGGCGAGAACCGACAGCTTCAGCGTCCGCGCCAGCGAAATGACGGCCGAGACGATGGCGACGGCGGTTTTGTCGCCCGGCAGGGCTTCGACCAGCGAACGGTCCATCTTCAGGCGGTCGAAGGGGAAGGTCTTCAGCGCCGCGAGGCTGGAATAGCCGGAGCCGAAATCGTCGATCGACAGGCGCACCCCAAGCGCACGCAGCGATTCCATCATGGCGAGCGCGCGTTCGGCATCCTGCATCACCACACTCTCGGTGACTTCCAACTCCAGCCAATGGGACTTCAGGTCGTGGCGTTCGAGCGCTTCGGCGACATGTTTTGCGAAATCCGGATCGGCGAACTGCTTGGCGGAGACGTTGACGGCGATCGTCATCGGGGTCAGGCCCATGTCCTGCCAGTGGCGGGCCCGGCGGCATGCCTCGTTCAATACCCAGAGGCCGAGGTGAACGATGAGGCCGGTCTCTTCGGCGAGCGGAATGAAATTGACCGGCGGCACCCTGCCTTTTGCCGGATGGCTCCAGCGCACCAGGGCCTCGAGGCCGGTGATGCGGCCGGTCGCGACATCGACCTGCGGCTGGTACTCCAGGAAAAGCTGATCGCCGACGATCGCCTGATGCAATTCCTCGCGTTCGCTGAGCGGCATTCCGACGGGCGTGCTGCCGACGCCATCGTGATACTGCAGCGTGCTGCGGCCGAGTTCCTTGGCACGGTACATGGCGCGATCGGCATTGGCGAGAAGCTCTTCCGACGTCGCGCCATCGAAGGGGAAGGAGGCGACGCCGATGCTCGAGGTGACGGCGAACTCGCCGTCCTCGTCGCGGACCGGCCGGTTGATCGCCTTCTGCAATTCGCGCAGGCGGCGCATGATGCCGGCATCATGGCTCGACTGGTGGACGAGAACCACGAGGAATTCGTCTCCGCCGAGACGCACCACCATATCCGAAGCCCGCACGCTGTTGACCATGCGGACGGCGATTTCCTTCAGCACTTCGTCGCCGGCGGCATGGCCGCGCCCGTCGTTAATGTCCTTGAAATTGTCGAGATCGATATAGGCGACGGTGACCTTGCGATTGTTGCGCCGGGCCTGGTCGAGGATATTGGCCAGCCGTTCCTTCAGGAAGGCACGGTTGGGCAGGCCCGTCAGATCGTCATGATGAGCCATGAAATGGATGCGGTCATCGACACGCTTGCGTTCGATGGCGATGCCGGCGATGTGGGTGGCGAGCGCCACCAGCTTCATCTCGCGTTCGGTCGGCCTGCGCACCTCCCGGGAATAGAGCGCGAAAGTGCCGAGCACATTGTTCTGCGAGGTGGCGATCGGCGTTGACCAGCAGGAGCGAAAACCGAACGGGGCAACCAGCGCGCGGAAGTCCTCCCAGAGCGGGTCGCTCATCACGTCCTCGACGATCACGGTCTGACCGCGCCAGGCGGCGGTGCCGCAGGAGCCGACTTTCGGGCCGATCGAGACGCCATCGATCAAACGGCTGTAGCCGCCGGGCAGGTTGGGAGCCGCGCCGTGATAGAGCCGGGTGCCCTCGCTGTCGAGCAGCAGGACGGAGCCGTCGATGCCGGTCAGCTGCGCCTCGATCATCAGCACCAGCGCCTCGAGGATCATCGGCAAGGGCTCGTTGCGGGCGATCATCTCGAGCAGGTTCGCCTGGCCGCGATAGAGATCCTCCTGCAGCTTGCGTTCGGTGATATCGCGGGAAACGCCGATCAGACCGATGATCTCGCCGCGATCGTTGCGCAGCGGTATCTTCGAGGTCAGCCGGACGATCGGCTTGCCGCCGCCGGGCAGCACGACCGTTTCTTCCATATCGATGCGGGCTTGCCCGGTCGCCATGATCTGCTGTTCGATGTCGAAGTGGCGGCGGGCCGTCTCAAAGTCGAACAGGTCAAAATCACGCTTGCCGGTCAGCTTTTCAGCACTTTCCAGGCCGAGGCAGCTCGCCGTGACGGCGTTGGCGAAGACGAAGCGGCTATCGCGGTCCTTGACGTAGAGAAAGTCGGGAAGTTCGTGGACGATCGCCTTAAGGCGCAGGTTCTCGATGCCTTCGGAGAGATGGTGGGCGGTCGATGCCATCATTGCCTCCGTCGCGGCGACGATACGGCGCGTTTCAGTGGTCAGGGCATCGGCTGATTCCCATCGCCTGGCACTCACTTCAGGCATGACCCCATTCTCCCCGGCGGCCGAAGGCCGTATCCCCGCAATATCCATCAGCGAAACTCTTCGTTTCAGAGTATTCGGCATTTCCTTCGGCTTGCTTAAATGAAAGGGTGAATGAGACGCCAATATCCGCGGCGATTTCCTGCCTTTGTCTGCGGCGGCAACTGTAATACCGGCCGCCTGTGCCAAAAGGATACATGCCGGGCTGGCATATTTCCTGCTTCGGGCCTGCCATGAAAAGAGATATCGGGATGCCTTCACGCCGTGACATGCTTCTGCTTCTCGCCGCCTCGGCAGTGGCCGGATGGACGCCGCCGCGCGCCCTCGCCTCGCCGCTGACGGCGGCCGCCGAGCCGGATCTGCGCGGCGCGATCGACGCCGTCGAATACCGCGTCATTCCCGAAAGCGGCGATCGCAAGACCCGCAACCTGCAGCAGATGATCGAACAGGCGGCGCGCGAGAACGTGCCTGTTTTCCTGCCGCCCGGCACCTACCGGATCTCCAATCTCACCCTGCCCGACAATACGCGCATCACTGGCGTGCCCGGCGCCTCGCGGATCGTCTATACCGGCGAGGGCCACCTCTTTGCGGCCGAAAACGTGCGGCGCATCGAGCTTTCCAATCTCGTCATCGACGGCGGCAACCGCTGGCTTGGCGACTATGCCGGCGGGCTCGTTCAATTTACCGGCGTCGACGAGGTGCTGATCGACAATTGCGAGATCGGCGGCAGCCGCAAGCACGGCCTGCAACTGGAGCGCTGCGGCGGGCGGATCGAGCGCAGCCGCATTTCCGGCGCTGCGCAATCCGGGCTTTACGCGGTCGATTCCGCCAGTCTTTCGATCGTTGCGAATACGGTCTCGGATTGCGGCAATGGCGGCATCCTCGTGCATCGCTGGAAGAAGGCGGAGGACGGCACGGTCGTTTCAGGAAACCGCATTTCCAACATCCGCGCCAATGATGGCGGCACCGGCCAGAACGGCAACGGCATCAATATCTTCCGCGCCGACGGCGTGATGGTGGTGAACAACCACATATCCGACTGCGCTTTCACGGCGATCCGCGCCAATTCGGCCTCGGACATCCAGATCAGCAGCAACCAGTGCCGACGCTCCGGCGAGACGGCAATCTATGTCGAATTCGCTTTCGAGGGCGCGGTCGTTTCCGCCAATCTGATCGATGGAGCTGCGAACGGCATTTCGATCGCCAATTTCGACGAAGGCGGGCGGCTCGCGAGCGTCACCGGCAATATCGTGCGCAACCTTACGCTGAAAGGCCCATACCAGCATGAAGTCGGCTTCGGCATCGGCATTGCGGCGGAGGCCGACACGCTGATCTCAGGCAACGTAATCGAGGGTGCGCCGCGCTGGGGCCTGCAGATCGGATGGGGTCCCTATCTCCGCAACGTCATCGTCAACGGCAATGTGGTGCGCAAGGCGCCGATCGGCTGCGCGGTCTCGGTCGCCGATGGCGCGGGAACCGCCGTCATCACCGACAATGTGTTTCAGGAGACCCCAGAGGGTGCGGTTCTCGGCTTTCAATGGGAGAAGAAAGTTTCCGGCGAAATGGCGGGCGGCGGCTCGCCCTATGCGCAGCTCACCGTCGAGAGAAACCGCATCTCCTGACAAGCAGCGCCGGAAGCCTTGGATTGCGCTGCGGGCGATCAGGGACGACCGCTTCCCTTCCTATGCTCGCTTTCCTGATTGACGCCGCGCACCATGTTGCGATCTTCGTTTCCAGTGTCCGGGCCGGCCTTCAAGTCGCTTCCTTTTCGGTGCGCTTCCCTCGCCTGTTCGTTCCGGTGCAGATCGGCCGAAGCGTCGAAAGACTCATCGGCATTTGCGGTTTTTTCGCGCTTTTCCATCACGCGAAGCTGCTGTTCATGCGTCTTCTTCCCCGCCATGATATTCTTCCTTTCCCTAGTACCTGTGCTTCGCGCACGGCTGGTCGCCTTGGAGCCTCGATGGCTCCGGTCTCCTGGCCGAACCTGCCGGCGTCGCCATTGTTCCCCGAACACCGCCACAGCATCAAAAGCTTTCATCGTCCCATCAGCGGCGAGGACTTTTCCGAGGACGAGCTGGCGTTTACGGTTTCTCCGAAACATCGGGGATCTTGCCATGCTGACGATTTACGGAGTCTATCGATCGCGCGCATCACGCGTCTACTGGATGGCGGAGGAGCTCGGGCTCCAGTTCCAATCGGTGCCGGTGCTGCAGGCAAGACGGCTGGCGAACCCGCTTTCTGACGAGGCGCCTGTCAACACCTACTCGCCGGATTTTCTCGCCGTGAACCCGATGGGACAGATCCCCAGCATCAAGGATGGCGACGTCGTGATGCACGAGTCGCTGGCGATCAATCTCTACCTCGCGCGCAAACATGGCGGACCGCTTTCCGGAAAAACCGTCGAAGAAGACGGATTGCTGACGATGTGGACGGTCTGGGCGGCATCGCAGGTCGAACCCGAGACCGTGAGGATCGTGCTCACCTATGATAACGGGCTCGAAAACAGCGAGGGCGGCAAGCAGACGATCGCGGTGGCCTGCCGCTCCCTGCGCAGACCGCTTGCGGCGCTCGAAAGCCACCTTGCCGGCAGGCAGTGGATCGTCGGCGACCGCTTCACCGTTGCCGATCTCAACATCGCCGAGGTGCTGCGCTACGCCCAGAGCGAAGAAACCCTTTTCGACGCCCATCCGAACGTCAAGGCCTGGATCGAACGCTGCCAGTCCCGTCCGGCCTATAAGGCGATGCAGGCGAAACGCGGCAAGGAGCCGATCGAAGTCTGAATTATTCAAACAAGGCGACGGTGCCGGCCATTTCCTCACGGATCCACGCCTTGAAATCCCGCACCTTCTTCGGCTCGCGCGTGCCTTCCGCCGTGACGAAGTAATGGCCGAAGCCGGTTCGCGCGCGAATCCCGAAGGGAGCGACCAGCCGGCCTTCGGCAAGCGAAAATGCGGCAAGGGTCTGCCAGGCGAGCATGACGCCCTGCCCGGCGATGGCAGCATCGAGGCAGAGCGAGGCATCGTTGAAGACGTGGCGGGTTGCAAGCGTGGCGCCTGACAGGCCCGCCTCGCGCATCCAGACTTCCCAGCTGAACATGGCGCGGCCGTCGATGACGGCGGGCAGTGCCAGGATATCGGCAGGCTCCTTCAATCTCGCCGCCATCTCGGGAGAGCAGACGGGAAAAACCTCCTGTTCCAGCAGCAGCTCCGCCCGCACATCCGGCCATTTGCCGACGCCGACGCGAATGCCGATATCGACATCGCAGAGCGCAGGATTGACGAGATTGTGCGTCGCATCCAATCTCAGTTTGATATCGGGATGACGTTCGGCAAAGCGATCGAGCCGGCAGACGAGCCAGCGCGCGGCAAAAACCGGCGCCACGGAGATTGTCAGGATCGTATCGTCCTTACGCTGGGCGATCGAGACGGCGGCCGAAAGACGGGCAAAACCCTCGTCGAGCGCGAAGAGCACGGGCCGGGCCGCTTCGGTCACGATCATTCCCCTCGCGGTGCGCTCAAAGATCACCTGGCCGAGCTGCGCCTCCGCCTTGATGACCTGCTGACTGACGGCGCCGACCGAAACGCCGAGCTCTTCGGCGGCCGCCTGCAGCGAGCCGAGGCGCCCGACGGCTTCCAGCGCACGCAGGCCGTTGAGATGGACGGAGTTCAAGTTCTTCATATAGTTTTTCTATAACGCCACCGCGTCAATCTCAATTGAAAAACGCGCCACCCCGGCCGATATTGCGACATGCATGCTCGATGGCACCGGCCACAGGCGATCAAAATCCCGTTGAAGAAAGCGAGGCATGCCATGTCATTTCTGAAGTTTTTCTTGAGGCCCGCCCTTAACTTCGCCAATACCGACATTGCAGATCCCCCATGGAGGAGCGATCCGCTTCAGCATCCGGAGGTCGAGCGCATGTCGATGCGCGAAATCGCCGATCTGCCGCTTAGCATTCAGGCGGACGTTGCTGCCGAGGCCAATCCGCCCTTGGCGAAACGCGCGTGAGAATATGCTAGGCTTCGCCCCGAGAAGAGGGGCGAAGCAATGGCCGGCGATGTCGATGCGATCTTCGAACGGCTGAAGCGGCTGGCGGCGGAAGCCGGCCTGCCCGGCGTCGAAGAAAGCACCTCCTATGGCAATCCGGCGCTGAAGATAGGAGGCAAGAGTTTCGTCGCCGTGAAGAATGCCGAGACGATCGTGATTTCAATTGGTCTCGACGACAAGGATCACCTGCTCGAAATGGCGCCCGAGATCTATTTCCAGACCGATCACTATGTCGGCTGGCCGTATCTCCCCCTGCGGGCCGCGATGATTGGCGACGAGGAATTGCGGTTCCGGCTGATCGGCGCCTGGCTTTTCCGGGCGCCGAAGAACTTGCGGCACGTTTCGGAGATCAGGCCTGATCGTAGGCCAGCGCCCGCTGGACGGCGGGGCGCTGCAGCATGCGGGCGTGGTGGTCGCTCGCCTTTTCGAAGCGGGCGGGATCGACGCCGTCGGCCGGCAGCCAGTCGGTCATGACGAAGAGATAAGGGTCAGCGAGCGAATAGGTCTCGCCCATCACCCACGGGCTTTTGAACATCGTCTCTTCAATCAGGGTGAAACAATCGGCCATATTCTGCGGCACCTTCGCCTTCATCGCCTCGATTGCCGCGGGATCGTCGGACCAGCGGGAGCCGCGCGGGCGATGGGCATGGTTCACATGCACGGTCGAGCAGAGATAGCTGTTGAAGGACTGCAGCCGCGCCATCTCGAAAACATCGCCGAGCGGCGCCAGTTTGGCAGCCGGCGCGCTTTCAGCGATAAAGCCGAGGATCGCCGGCGTTTCCGTCAGCACGCCGCGCTCGGTGACCAGCGCCGGCACGCGTCCTTTGGGGTTGATCTTCAGATAATCCGGCGAACGCTGCTCGCCATTGGCGAAGCTGAGCTTCTTCGTTTCAAAGGCGAGACCGGATTCTTCCAGGGCGATCAGGCTTGCAAGCGCGCAGGTTCCCGACGCGTAATACAATGTCAGCATAGTTCTCGACTCCCTTTCGGCAGCTCTTATACCAAGAAGAGATGAGCCGTAACCAGCGAGATGAGGAGGAGCCGGCATTCCGGCCCCTCCGTTGCGCGCAAACGCCTCGCGATCTTTCAGATTGGCGGGTTGCGCTCACATATCGCTGTCGCAAAACCGATGCGCATTTCGCCCGACATGTCTCAGCCGCAGCCCGGCACATCCTCAAGCCGGTACCAGACGGGGATGCCGCGTTCCCTGGCGATGCGCACGTCGTTGTCGGCACCCTTGGAATCGCCCGGCAGACGCAGCACGCCCTCGCAAAGCTGCAGCAGCCGGCCGGCGACCGGGTGGAAGATCTCTTCGTAGAGCGCGTCGCCGGCCGACCGACCGCCGGCGGCATGCCAGATCGGCAGCGCCACCCATTCACCGATCATCGGCACGTGGCCTGCGGCAAACAGTTTGTGCGAAGGCTCTTCCAGCCGCTTCAAGTTGGCAGCCATCTTCTTCGGGTCGTCCCCCGTTCCGGACCGATACGGGCCGGCAATCAAAATCAGCATGATCCACTCCATCGCTGAGCATTCCCGGCCTCATGCACGGGATATCATGAAAATGCACGATATTTCTTGAATGTCGAGTCTATTCGTGCAACATCATGCCATCTCGTTCAATTTCGTGCGGAGAGATAATGCTGACGACACAACGCAAGAGCCTCATCCTCGACATCCTGCGTCGCGACGGCCAGGTGATCGCCAAGCGCGTGGCCGAGGAATTCGCACTTTCAGAAGACACGATCCGGCGCGACCTCAGGGAAATGGCGGCGGAGGGGCTGCTGAAGCGCGTACATGGCGGGGCAATGCCGCTGGCGCCGGAATTGCCCGATTTCACCGCGCGGCGCAGTGTCTCGTCAGAGATCAAGGCACGGCTCGGCGCGAAGGCGGCGGCGATGGTCAAACCCGGCCAGATGATCTTCCTCGACGGCGGCACGACGACCGCCGAGATCGCCCGGCAATTGCCCCGCGACATGCCGCTGACGGTTGCGACCCACAGCCCGACGATCGCCGCCGAACTGGAGCACCACCCGACGGCTGAGGTGATCCTGACCGGCGGACGGATCTACAAACATTCAATGGTAGCGGTCGGAGCAGCGGCGATGGCGGCGATCTCACAGCTGCGCCCCGATCTGTTCTTCCTCGGCGTTACGGCGGCGCATCCAGTGCACGGGCTTTCCACCGGCGATTTCGAGGAGGCGGCGATCAAGCGCCATATCGCCCGATGCTCAGCCGAGACCCACGTCCTGCTGACCGAGGAAAAGTTCGACTTGGTCTCGCCCTGCCCGGTGCTTGCAGTTTCCGAGGTGGCCGGGCTGATCGTGCCGGCGGAGATGGCGGCCGAGCGGCTGAAACCCTATCGCGATCTCAACGGTACGATCGCCACGGCATAGTCATTCGGCGAGCGCGGACGTGGCCCTGATATCGCCGACATGGATGCCGTTCCAGTTGCGCATGGACGTCGCGGCAAAGGCCGTCAGGGCGGCATGCACCTTCTCTTCCGTTTCGAAGAAGCGGGCGAGTGTGGCAGCCACCATGGCTTCGGCGGCGCGCGTCGCGCCATCCTCACATTTCAGCGCGATGGCGATGCCCTTTTCCGGGATCGCGGCGCAGAAGACGCCCTCGGCGCCTGTCTTGACGAAGATGCGGTTGGGGGCGATCTGCATCAGCGCCGTGCAGGCACGCCCGGTCCCGGCAACGTAAAAGGGTTCGGCCATGCAGGCTTCGATCAGGCGGCGGGATGCCTTGGCGCGCAAGGGCTCCAGGCCGGTCCCGGTCGCCATTTTGGCAAAGCCGTGGGCAAGGCTCCTGAGCGGCACGGCATAGGTCGGAATGGAGCAGCCGTCGGTGCCGCAGCTCTCCGCGCCGAGCACGGCGCCGGTCAGGCTTTCCATCGCCGCCCGGATTTCGGCCTGCAGCGGGTGCTCATAGCCAACGTAGCCCTTCGAATCGACGTCCTGATGGCAGCAGGCGCAGATGAAGCCGGCATGTTTTCCCGAGCAATTGTTGTGCAGCGCGGTCGGCGCATCGAGTGTGCGGGCCTGATGGATCAGAACCTTCTGGCTCATCGACCAATGAGCGCCGCATTCCAGCGCTCCAGCATCGCGGCCGGCGCGCGCCAGCATCGAGGCGGCGAGCGCCACATGCTCGTCCTCGCCATTGTGCGAGGCGCAGGCGAGCGCCAGCTCCTTATCGCCGAAGCCGTAAGCATCTGCTGCACCGCTTTCGATCAGCGGCAGCGCCTGCATCGCCTTGCAGGCGGAACGCGGAAAGACGGCAGCTTCGATATCTCCGGCCGAGAAGACCAGCTTGCCATCACCATCGACGACGGCAACCGAGCCGCGATGGCGGCTTTCGACGAGCAGGCCGCGGGTAACTTCGACGGTGACGGGATTGGTCATGGGTTCTCATCCGGATGCTGGCGGGATGCGGCAGGCATACCGCGTCGGGGCGCGAAAGCCAACTCGGCTGATGAAGAACGGCGCGTGCTCGGATCGAGCCCGGCTTTATCCACCTCGGGCGAAAGGCCTTGAGATCGGACGCATCGAGACGCTATCCTGCAGCAGCGTTCACATTCCAGGGAATTATCTTGCAATCAGGCCTATCCATTTCACAATCCATATTGTGGGTCTTTTTCACGGTCGTCTCTCTCATCCTGGCGTGCTGGCTGGCGCGCAAGCCCCAAAAGGCAAGCGTTGGGATCATCCTGGGAGCGCTTCTGGGATTGTTGTTGATATCAATTGCCTCAGCTCTCACCGGTTTCCTCGGAAACGTTCTTCCCCTTGGGCAGATCGATTTCTGGCTCGCCAATCTGACGACGCAAATCTGAAGCGAACAATCATCACAGGAATTGACCGAAACGATCGAAAACTATCGTTTCTCTGATATGCCGATCCGGCTAAAGGTGGTTGGTCAGGAACCGCCCCATGTCATCCAGTTTTGCCTTGATCCTCAGCGACAAGAGGATCCGCATTCCCACCGTGACGCTCGTCGCGCTCGCCTTCACCTATGCCTCGACCGTGCCCTATCAGTCGATCATCGGCATCAACGAACTGGGCTTGAGCAACGGCACCTATTCGGCCCTGGTGTTCTTGTCGGCGATCGTCAACGTCACCACGAGCCTGACGCTCGGCATCTGGTCGGACAGGCTGAAGGAGCGGCGGCCGCTGGTGCTGGCGCTGTCGGTCGCCGGTATTATCGGCTTCGGCTCGATTGCGGTCATCCACAGCCCCGCCGTCTTCATCTTCTCGACGCTTCTGCTGGTGCCGATGAGCAATTCCACCTATTCGCTGCTTTTCGCCAGCCTGCGCGCCAGGACCAACCAGATGGACCGCGGCCGGGCGGCGGCAATCACCGCGACCGTGCGGGCGCTGTTTTCCGGCTCCTGGGCGCTGGCGCCGGGGCTTATCGGACTTTATCTCGTCAATTCGCCGTCGATGACGCCGGCCTATGGGATCGCGGCCGTCGCAAGCCTCATCTGCTTCTGCCTCTATTTCTTCTTCGCGCCCGGAAACGGGACCGCCGGCCCCGCCGCCGATCAAACCGGCTTCTTCGCTTCGCTGAAACGGATCTTCATGCCTTATGTGCTGGCGCGCGTCGTCGTCATATCGCTGCTCTTCGGACTGCAGCGGCTGAACGGCATGCTCTCGCCGCTGATCATCACCCATGCGGCCGGCGGCACCGTGGTCGATGTCGGCTTCATGGCCGGACTGACGGCCTTCCTCGAAATGCCGTTCATGGTGATGTGGGGCATGGCGCAGCGGCGCTTCCGGACCGCGCATGTGCTCGCCTTCGGCGCGCTGATCTATTGCAGCTATCTGATGCTGCTCGGCTTTGCCTCGGCGCGCTGGCACGTCTATGCGCTGCTGCTTCTCAACGCCTGCGGGGCGGCGGCGATCCTCAGCGTGCCGATCACCTATCTGCAAGACCTGATCGCAGACCGGCCGGGGCTCGGAAGCTCGCTGATCTCGCTCAACAGTTTCATCGGCACCGGCATCGCCGCCGGGCTCTTCGCCTTCGGCACATCGCTCACCGACTATTCCGGCACGGCCTTCGTCGGCGCGGCCGCGGGCCTCGCGGCGATCGGAGCCTTGCTCTATCTCGAAAGCAGCAGACGCCAGGCGCGACAGCCGGCGTGATGCGCGCGCTGCTTGCGCGCGGATATCCGTCAATGCGGCGTGATGCGGTAGGCGCATCGGCGGGCGCCGGCGAGGATGTGTTCGCTGCGCTCGACCTCGGCGCCGAGAGCGGCACGGAAGGTTTCGAGTTCGGAGCGGCAGAAGCCGGCGCAGGCGGCCGCTGCCGCGCAGATCGGGCAGTGGTTCTCGACCAGCATGAACGAACCGTCCGCCTGCCTCCAGCTGTCGGCCATGTAGCCCTCGCGGGTGCGGATGGCGGCAAGGCCTTCGACACGGGCTGATAGATCGCCGAATTTTTCCAGGTCTTCCCGATAACGCTTCAGCGTCTCGGACTCGCGGGCGGAGATGACGGCATCGAGCGCAGCGGGACCGAGCTGTTCGACCAGCGTGCCGAGCAGGTTGGCCGTCAGCTCGGCATGACCGTCCGGAAACTGGCGATTGCCGGCGGCAGTCAGGTGCCAGAGCTGGCGCGGCCGGCCTCTTCCCGTGCCGGCAATGGTGACCGGTTCGACCAACCCCTCCTCCGCCATCTTCGCCAGCTGCTGGCGGGCAGCCTCACCCGAAATGCCGAGCGCATCGCCGATCGCGGCCGCAAGCTGCGGTCCTTCGGTCTTTATCAGGATCAGAATCCGGTTGGCTGGAGACTGGCGCATATTTTTCCAAGTCATGTCTTGTTTTAATCGCTTCGACGTATAATTTCCAATTTATAACTTGGAAAATAATCGCTCGCCAGCAAAACATCGAGGACCATTCCATGTCCGATATCGATCAGACCATCGCCCTTCCGAACGCCAGTTCGCTCTTCCGGCTCTTCCTACCCGAGCATTTGGCAGCAACGATGATGCTTGCCGGCGGTGTCACGCTTTATGCGGTCGAGAGTTACATCACCGCCACCATCGCGCCCTCGATCGTCCGCGATATCGGCGGCCTGGCTCTGTTTTCCTGGGTCACGAGCCTTTTCGTGGCCGCCGCCATACTCGGCTCCATCTTCGTCGCCATGCGGCCGCGCGGGATCGGGCTTCGCGCCGTCTATGTGATCGCCGCTCTGGTCTTCGGCGTGGGCAGCCTGATTGCGGCAGTCGCACCCTCGATGCCGGTGGTGCTGATCGGCCGCGCCGTGCAGGGCCTTGGAACAGGCGCGCTGGCAGCGCTCGGCTATGCCTTCATCCGCTTCGTCTATCCCGAGCCGCTGTGGCCGAAGGCCTCGACGCTCTATGCGGCGATCTGGGGTATTTCCACGGTCATCGGGCCGACGCTCGGCGGCTTCTTTTCATCGGGCAGCAGCTGGCGCTACGCCTTCATCGTGCTGGTGCCGCTCGGCCTGCTGATGGCGGCGCTGGCGCCGCGGCTATTGCCTGACGTCAAGGACGACCGCGATCAGGTGAAGACCCCGGTGGCGCAGATCGGGCTGCTTCTTGCCGCCGTCCTGTTGATCAGCGCGGCCGGCGCCAGCGAGACGATAGGTGTGAAAGTCGCGCTGATCGCCGCCTCGGCCATCGCGGTATCGGCCATGTTTCTCATCGAGCGGCGAAGCCGGAATCGGCTGCTGCCATCCGGCGCCGTGACCTTTTCCAAACCGATTTCCCGCGTCTACCTAGCCATGCTTGCGATGACCATCGTGCTCGTCAGCGACGTCTTCATTCCTTATTTCCTGCAGACCCTGCATGGGGTGACGCCGCTGGTGTCGGGCTATCTCGTTGCGCTGGTCGCCGTCGGCTGGACGTTCGCCGCCTTCCTCAGCAGTTCGCTGACCGGCAGACGGGCCTATCTGGTCATCGTCGGCGGCGCGCTCATCGAGGCGGCCGCGACCGCTTCGCTCACGGTGTTCCTCGCCAGGGACAATCCGCAGGCGCATATGCTGCTTCTCGTGCCGGCGGCGATCGCCATGTTCATGATGGGCTTTGGCATCGGCCTCGGCTGGGCCCATCTCGTCGCCATGGTGCTGAAACTCGTTGCCAGCAACGAACAGGACAAGGCGTCGGCGGCAATTCCGACCATGAGTTCACTCGGCGGCGCCTTCGGTGCGGCATTTGCCGGCGTCATCGCCAACAGCGCTGGCCTCGTCGAGCCGGGCGGCATATCGGGCGCACTGTCGGCGGCACACTGGCTTTATCTGCTGATGGCGCTGCCCGGCGTGCTGGCGGTCGGCGTCTCGCTCACGCTAAAGCGCGTCGCATGAAACTCGATTCCCAAAACCGCTGCACACTTTCCGGCATCATGCGCTAACCCAGACGCAGCATGACCTTGCCGACATGGCTGCCCTCTTCCATCAGCCGGTGCGCCTCGACGACCTCTTCGAAGGCGAAGACCTTGTGGATGACGGGAGCGACGGTGCCGGCTTCCAGCAGCGGCCAGACCTCGGAGAGGAGATCGTCGCGGATGGCGCGTTTTTCCTCCGCCGTGCGCGGGCGCATGGTGGAGCCGGTGACCGTCAGCCGCTTGATCATGATCGGCGAGAGATTGACCTTTTCGGCGACGGCGCCGCCAAGGAAGGCGATGATCGACAGGCAGCCGTCCTTTGCCAGCGAGGCGATGTTGCGCTCGAAATAGGCAGCGCCGATCATGTCGAGGATGATGTCGACGCCCTGGCCGGTCTCGGCCTTGATCACCTCGGCGAAATCTTCGCTCTGGTAGTTGATCGCGCGCCTGGCGCCGAGCCTTTCGCAGGCGTCGCATTTCTCTTTCGATCCTGCCGTCGCGTAGACCTCGGCCCCGAAGGCGCGGGCAAGCTGGATCGCCGTCGTGCCGATACCGCTGGAGCCGCCGTGGATCAGCACCGTCTCGCCTTCCGTCAGCCCTGCCATCTGGAAGAGATTGGCCCAGACGGTGAAGAAGGTTTCGGGAAGAGCCGCCGCCCTCACGGCGTCATAGCCCTTCGGAAACGGCAGGATCTGGCCTGCCGGCAGCAGGCAATATTCGGCATAGGCGCCGCCATTGGCCAGGCCGCAGACCTTGTCACCAACCGCATGGCCGCTGACCCCAGGCCCTACGGCGACGATTTCACCTGCAAGCTCCAGCCCGAGGATCGGACTTGCGTCCTTGGGCGGCGGGTAGCTGCCCTGCCGCTGGGCAATATCGGGACGATTGACGCCGATCGCCTCGGCGCGCACCAAAACCTGCCCCTCTTCGGGCACCGGCAGCGGACGCATGCCGATCGTCATTACCTCCGGCCCGCCGAAGGAGTTGAGATCGACGAAACGCATTTCCTGAGGCAATGGCATGGCGCGATCCTCCCTGATCCGAAACAGGGAGATAAATCAGCCCCTGGGGCTTGGGAAGGCAGGAAGTGACAAAGGCGTCAATTCGCCTCGCCCAGGAGATGGAAGACGAGACCTTCCTCGCTCTCCTTGGCAGCCGATTTGATGACGGCGATCTCGGCGCTGACGCGGTTGATATCGTCGATGACGAGACCTTCCGGCAGCTCGATGACGCCGATCGAGCAGCGCATCAGCGGGAACAGGGCTTCCACGCCGGCGCGATCGTGGCCGAGGATGCGGCCGGCGGCGCGGTGTTCGTCGGAATAGAAATCGAGCACGTCGTCGTGGAAATCACTGATCAGCCGGTCGAGGATTTCCGTTAGTTCCCCCTTGATCCAGCCGACGACGCCGATGAAGAAATCGTCGCCGCCGACATGGCCAAGGAAATGACGTTCGGCGAAGAAATAGCGGCGCATCAGCGCGGCAAACAGCGAGATCGCGTGGTCGCCGAGATGGAAGCCGTAGGCATCGTTGAAGGGCTTGAAATTGTCGAAGTCGCAATAGCAGAAGTGGCGGACCTCATCACCGTCGCGGCCGGACTGACGCATGAAATCGCGGATGGCGCGGTTGCCGGGCAGGCCGGTCAGTGGGTTCTGGTCCTGCGCCGTCTTCAGCTGCTTCTCGTTGATGACCTTGATCAGCGAGGCGGCGGAAACGACACCGGCATAGCGCATATTGTCGGTCAGGATCAGGCAATTGCTGCCTTCCATATTGGCGAAGATCGCCATCAGCTGCTCGGCGTCGCTGTCGAGACCGACGATCGGCGCCATCTCGACGAAATGCGAAATGCTGCGCTCATACATCTTGTTCTTCAGGAGATCGCGGCCGAAGGGCTGATAGATATATTCCTTGAGATGGTGCTCGTGGATGATGCCGCGCGGCTCGCTATTGGCGTTGAGAACGGGAAAGAAGGCCTGGCGCGGATTGCGGCGGAACAGTTCGAAGACGCTGTCGATGCTGTCGTTCTCGTAAACCGCCGGCAGAAGCTCGATCTGCTTGCGGATGAGGATCTCGTCGAGCGACTGGTTGTTGCGCTTGCTCTTGTCGAGCTCCTGCAGATGCGGAAAGCACGGCGCCAGTTCGGAAACATGCGTCGTCGGGCGGGAGATGAACCAGCCTTGGACAAGATCGACGCCATATTCGCGGCAGGCGATGAATTCAGCCTCGGTTTCGATGCCTTCGGCGATGACGCGCGTGCCGAGCACATGGGCAATGTTGACGATGCTTTTCAGCAGGTGGCGCTTGCGCGGGCTGCGATCGATATCGGCAACGAAGTGACGGTCGATCTTCAGGTAATCGACGGGATGATCGCAGAGCAGCTTCATCTCGCCGTGGCCGACGCCGAAGTCGTCGATCGCCAGCTTGAAGCTGGCCTTGCGCAGTTTCGAAACGAGGGCGGAAAACTCCGGCACGCTGGTATTGTCGAAACGTTCCGAGAATTCGAAGCAGACGGAGGATGGCGGAATATTGGCCTGCCTCAGATGCTGCAGCAGGTTCTCGACCAGGCGTTCGCCATGCGGAATGAGCCGGACATCGAGATTGAGGAAAAGCGTCGAGGTGGAGAAGTTCGACAGCGTTGCGAATTTCGCAAGCGCGCGGCTCGCCACCATCTGTTCGAGCTGCAGCAGCTGGCCGGCCTGGTGGGCTTCGTCGAGAATTTCCATCGGCGTGCCGAAGCCGATGCGCTCCTGCCCGCGCATGAGGGATTCGTAACCGAAAACCGTGCCGGTGCCGGCCTCGACGATCGGCTGGAAGGCGTTCTCGATGACAAGCTTGGCAAGCGTTACGATCTGATCGCTGGCATAGCGGCGCAAAACACCCGGCTCGACGGTGGCCAGGGACATTCCAGTCTTCATGTGGGCCGATCTCCACTGTGACTTGTTCTTTTTCGCCTGGAACATGCCGCAGAAGGATCAATGAACTCTTTCGCCAATATGAAAGTTTTATGAAACGCGCGAGGCGCGCCCACGCGTTCCACGATTATCGGATTTTACAATGCAATCAAAAGCTTGCTCAGGCGGAGCGGCGGCGTTCCGCTTCGTGATCGGCAAACATGTCGGCGACGCATCTGCCGCTGGAAGGGACGTCCTCGTCATCGAGAACATCGCCGCGAAATTCGCCCATCTTGCGAGCGGTGTCCCAGAGGCGGAGCGCCTCGCGGACGACCTCGCTGCTCGAGGCATAACCGCCATTATCGACGGCGGCACGAATGCCCGCTGCTTGTTGCGGAGAGATGGAAACGGTGACCATCGGCATGGACTTCCTCCCTATTTTTGATCAGGCAGAATCCTGCCTCATGGGGGACGCATGACCATTTTCGGCATTTCCGACGATATCTCGCCGATGCCTTGTTGCACTCGCACGCGCTGGCGTTTCGCGTGTCGAATGGACTTAACCCTTAAAGTCTAATCCCCTGCCATGCCCTTGTCAAAAAAGAAACGGCTGGAAGGCGGCGCCGGGACATCGCTCTCCACTGTTTCAACTGCGGATGCCGAAGCCGAAGGCGATCATCGTCCAGCCCTGGAGGATGAGATCTGCGGCCAGGAAAAGGCCAAGGATCCATAGGCTGTTCACCGGCCAGCCGAGGGCGATGACAAAGCCGGCGAGCGCCGTGATGACGCCGCTTGCGACGATCCAGCCCCAGCCCTTGGCCGGCTTCATCCGCCTGCCGACGCAAGTACGGAAAACGCCGGCGATGAGAAGGGCGATGGCGAGAAACAGCGTCAATGCCGCCGATGTCAGGATCGGATTGATGAAGGCGCAGATGCCGGCAAGCACATAAAGCAAGCCGCTCAGCGCCCAGAAGAGCACATGATCCCAACCGCGCACCTGGAAGGCGTGGATGAGATAGATCACGCCACCGAACAGCATGAGCATGCCGACATAATAGACCGAGACGACGGTGGCGAGCATCAGATTGCCGAGCGCGATCAAGCCGCAGATGAACAGCAGCACGCCGAGGCCGACGAACCAGATCCATTTCGACCGCAACTCGGATGTCGGCATTCCGTCAAAGACATCTGTCATAACGCACCTCCCGGGTGATTTTGAATATGTTGCAGCAAAGCTCTGGGAAAAGATCCGAACCGATGCCAAACGCGAAAGATTTTTATTGATTGATCAGTCAATCAAAATTAACATGGCGCCCTTATCAAGGAGATGTGGCCTTGCCCAAAGTCGGAATGGAGCCGGTGCGCCGCAAGGCGCTTGTCGATGCGGCGCTGCGGGTGATCGGCGATCACGGCTCGCTTGCCGTCACCATGTCCGATATCGCCCGCCAGGCCGGCGTGTCCCCAGCCCTTGCGCATCATTATTTCGGCAGCAAGGAGCAATTGCTGATCGAGACGATCCGCTCGCTTCTGCGGCAGTTGCGCTGCGACGCGGTCGTGGCGCTCAAGCAGGCGCGGACGCCGCGTGAGCGGCTTTCGGCCATCGTGCGCGTCAGCTTCCACGCCGACCAGTTCGCGCCGGAGACGATTGCCGCCTGGCTTGCCTTTTATGCCGAAGCGCAGCGTTCGGAGGAGACACGCCGCTTCCTGGTGATCTATGCCCGCCGGCTGCGCTCCAACCTGCTTGCCGATCTCAAGGTGCTGCTGCCGGCCGACGCCGCAGAACGCATCGCCGAGGGCGCTGCGGCGATGATCGACGGGCTCTATATCAGGCAGAGTTTGAAATCAGCGCCGATCGGCATCGAAGCCTCGATCGCGCTGACGGAGGATTATCTGAATGCGCTTCTGGCCTCCACGTCCCCGTCTCCCCCGAGGGAGAAGGGAAAACCACTTCGCACCATCCAAGGACAAATGACATGAAAGCCCAGCCGACAGCCTCGCACTTCATCGACGGCGACTATGTCGAGGATACCGACGGCACCGTCATCGAGAGCCTCTATCCCGCCACCGGCGAGGTGATCGCCCGGCTGCACGCGGCAACGCCTGCGATCGTCGAGAAGGCGATCGCGGCGGCCAAACGCGCCCAGCCGGAATGGGCGGCGATGAGCCCGATGGCGCGCGGGCGCATCCTCAAACGCGCCGCCGAGATCATGCGCGAGAGGAACCGCGAACTGTCCGAACTGGAAACGCTCGATACCGGCAAGCCGATCCAGGAGACGATCGTCGCCGATCCGACCTCCGGCGCCGATGCCTTCGAATTCTTCGGCGGCGTCGCACCGGCCGGGCTCAACGGCGCCCATATCCCGCTCGGTCAGGATTTCGCCTATACCAAGCGCGTGCCGCTCGGCGTCTGCGTCGGCATCGGTGCCTGGAACTATCCGCAGCAGATCGCCTGCTGGAAGGGCGCCCCGGCGCTGATCGCAGGCAACGCCATGGTGTTCAAGCCCTCGGAAAACACGCCGCTCGGCGCCCTTGCCATCGCCGAGATCCTGCATGAAGCGGGCCTGCCGAAGGGGCTCTTCAACGTCATCCAGGGCGACCGCGATACCGGGCCGCTGCTCGTCAACCATCCCGATGTCGCCAAGGTGTCGCTGACCGGCTCGGTGCCGACCGGGCGGAGG
Source organism: Rhizobium sp. R634 (assembly GCF_002211305.1). Lineage (GTDB taxonomy): Bacteria > Pseudomonadota > Alphaproteobacteria > Rhizobiales > Rhizobiaceae > Rhizobium. The sequence continues at coordinate 541,393 of NZ_LOKW01000012.1, forward strand.
GTGGCGGCGGCTGCGGCCGGCAGCCTCAAGCACGTGACGATGGAGCTCGGCGGCAAGTCGCCGCTCATCGTTTTCGACGATGCCGATCTCGATTCGGCGGTCGGCGGCGCCATGCTCGGCAATTTCTATTCCACCGGCCAGGTCTGCTCGAACGGCACCCGCGTCTTCGTGCAGAAGGGGATCAAGGCCGAGTTCCTCAAGCGGCTGAAGGCGCGCACCGAGGCGATGCTGATCGGCGACCCGCTGGATGAGGCGACGCAGATCGGCCCGATGGTCTCCTGGGCGCAGCGCGAGAAGGTGATCGCCTATATCGAGAAGGGCAAGGCCGAGGGGGCCACGCTGATTGCCGGCGGCGGCATTCCGAACAACGTCTCCGGCGAAGGCTACTACGTGCAGCCAACGGTCTTTGCCGACGTCACCGACGACATGACCATCGCCCGGGAAGAGATTTTCGGGCCCGTGATGTCGGTGCTCGATTTCGACGATGAGGACGAGGTCATCACCCGCGCCAATGCCAGCGAATTCGGCCTCTCCGGCGGCGTCTTCACCGCCGACCTCACCCGCGCCCACCGCGTCGTCGACCGGCTGGAGGCGGGCACGCTGTGGATCAACAGCTACAACCTCGCCCCGGTGGAAATCCCCTTCGGCGGCTCGAAACAATCCGGCTTCGGCCGCGAGAATTCGCTGGCCGCACTGGAGCATTATTCCGAGCTGAAGACGGTCTACGTCGGCATGGGGCCGGTACAGGCGCCTTATTGAGTAACAACATCCGGGGCCTGCCCCTCACCCTAACCCTCTCCCCGCACGCGGGGAGACGGGACGTGCCAGACGAAAGGCCTGGGGGGGGACGGAGAGGTTGCGGCAAGTTCCCTTCTCCCCGTCAGAACGGGGAGAAGGTGGCGGCAGCCGGATGAGGGGCAGGCGCGGCGAACAAACAGCCGACCGAAGGGCAAATCGAGAAAGACATGACCATGCAAGCAGATTTCGTCATCATCGGCTCGGGCTCGGCGGGCTCCGCCCTCGCCTACCGCCTCTCCGAAGACGGCAAGAACTCCGTCATCGTCATCGAGGCGGGCGGCAGCGACTTCGGGCCGTTCATTCAGATGCCGGCGGCCCTTGCCTGGCCGATGAGCATGAAGCGCTATAATTGGGGTTATCTCTCCGAGCCGGAACCCCACCTGAACGATCGGCGCATCACCGCGCCGCGCGGCAAGGTGATCGGCGGCTCCTCCTCGATCAACGGCATGGTCTATGTGCGCGGCCATGCGGAGGACTTCAACCGCTGGGAGGAGCTCGGGGCCAGCGGCTGGGCCTATGCCGACGTTCTCCCCTATTTCAAGCGGATGGAACATTCGCATGGCGGCGAGGAAGGCTGGCGCGGCACCGAGGGGCCGCTGCATGTCCAGCGCGGCGGCTTCACCAATCCGCTGTTTCGCGCCTTCATCGAGGCCGGCAAGCAGGCGGGTTTCGAGACGACGGAGGATTATAACGGCAGCAAGCAGGAAGGCTTCGGGCTGATGGAGCAGACCATCTTTTCCGGCCGCCGCTGGTCTGCCGCCAACGCCTATCTGAAACCGGCGTTGAAGCGGAAGAATGTAGAGATCGTCTACGGCTTCGCGCGCAAGGTGATGATCGAGAACGGCCGGGCGACGGGCGTCGAGATCGACCGCGGCGGCAGGATCGAGGTGGTGAAGGCGAACCGCGAGGTGATCGTTTCAGCCTCCTCGTTCAATTCGCCGAAGCTTTTGATGCTCTCGGGCATCGGGCCGGCCGAGCATCTGAAGGAGATGGGCATCGAGGTTAAGGCCGACCGGCCGGGTGTCGGGGCCAATCTGCAGGACCATATGGAATTCTATTTCCAGCAGATCAGCACCAAACCGGTGTCGCTCTATTCCTGGCTGCCGTGGTTCTGGCAGGGGGTGGCGGGCGCACAATGGCTGCTCTCGAAGGGCGGGCTCGGCGCCTCCAACCAGTTCGAGGCCTGCGCCTTCCTGCGCTCGGCACCGGGGCTGAAGCAGCCCGATATCCAGTATCATTTCCTGCCGGTGGCAATCAGCTATGACGGCAAGGCGGCGGCCAAAAGCCACGGCTTCCAGGTCCATGTCGGCTACAATCTGTCGAAATCGCGCGGCAGCGTGACGCTGCGCTCGCCCGATCCGAAGGCCGAGCCGGTGCTGCGCTTCAACTATATGAGCCATCCAGAAGACTGGGAGAAATTCCGCCACTGCGTGCGGCTGACCCGCGAGATCTTCGGGCAGAGCGCCTTCGACAATTATCGCGGGCCGGAAATCCAGCCGGGAGAAGGCGTACAAAGCGACGAACAAATCGACGCCTTCCTGCGTGAGCATCTGGAAAGCGCCTATCACCCTTGCGGCACCTGCAAGATGGGCGCCAAGGACGATCCGATGGCCGTGGTCGATCCGCAGACGCGGGTGATCGGCGTCGAGGCTTTGCGCGTCGCCGACAGCTCGATCTTCCCGCACGTCACCTACGGCAACCTGAACGGTCCCTCGATCATGACAGGCGAGAAAGCGGCCGATCATATCCTCGGCAAGCAGCCGCTGGCGCGCTCGAACCAGGAGCCATGGATCAATCCGCGCGCGGCGGTCAGCGATCGGTAAGTGATCGGGGCTTCAGAGGAATCCGATCCAGCGTCCGGCGACCACGGCGGCGATCCAGATCGCCGCCGAAAGCGCCGCAGCAAGACGCAGGCCCGGGCGGACGATTCCAATCGAGATCGCCGTTTTCCACCCTCGCCCGAGGTGAACCGTCAATAGGTTGAGCAGCCCCAGTCCGATCAGGCCAAGCTTGGCGAGGAAGGCCGGGTTTTGGACATATTCCACCGCTCGCACGCTGAAGAGGCAGAAGCCCGTCAAAATGGCCGCGGCGAGACCGATGCCGGCGGCGCGGGACAGGAACGGGGCGATGATTTCAACCGGCACCTTGCGAAAGAAGCCGGCAAGCCTGAGATCGAGCGGCAGAATGGCGCCGACGAGAAGGCCGATCGCCAGAATATGCGCGGCATTGACGAACATGTAGAACGTCGCGGAGCGGCGGAGCGCCACTGCAAGTGCCGTTGCCTGCAGCCATTCGAGAGCGTCCATATCGGCCGGTCAGTTCGTCCGGACGCGGTCCGGATAGATATCATAGCGTTTCTCGCCGATGGTAATGCGCACGGCCTTCATCCGCTTCTCCTTCGGATCCTGCGAACGGTTTCCGAGCGCCACGACCTGGTCGCCAGGCTTTGCGACGCCCTCTACGAAACCGGAGCGTTCGGTCTGGCGCGGATTGCCGAGTTCGACCCGCCACACGCCGTCATCTGCGGTCGCGACATCGAGTGTGGGATGCGGCCCGCCCATGGTTATCGTCTGGATGGTGCCGCGAAGCTCGATCTGATCCGCCTCGGCCCACGACCAGCCGTGATGAGCGGCCGCACCCGTCGCAAGCGCAACGGTCATCCCGGCTGCCGCGAACAAACGTTTCATTGAATGTGTGGACATTGATGTTCTCCCTTCCCGAATGGACAGGCAGGTGGAGCATCACGGGGCCAAGAAAAGGCGTTTCACCAAATCTTGAAGGAAAAGGGCGTGAGGCTGCCGCTCAGGCCAGCAGCCGCGTGACCTCGGCGGTGCGGGCCGGCCGGGCGGCGTCGGCGATGGTCGTCGAAAACAGCACCTTGCGGGTGGCATCGGCCACCTTGGCGAAGACGTGACGGATCTGGCAGCTCTGTTCGCCGTCGCAATCGTCGCACTTTCGATAAGCGGTAATCGACAGGCAGGGAAGCGGAGCGATCGGGCCGTCGATGATGCGCAGGATTTCCCCGAAGGTGATGGCATCGGCAGGCTTCAGAAGAAGATAGCCACCCTGCTTGCCGCGACGGCTGACGACGATGCCGTGATGTTTCAGGTCGAGGAGGATCTGTTCGAGAAACTTCTTCGGGATCTTTTGCTGCGCCGCGATATCGGAAATCATCACTGGTTCGTCGGCATCGGCATCAGCCAAGACCGTGAGCGCACGCAGCGCATATTTCGCCTTTTGCGTAATCATCTTCGACCGTCAACACACACAGGCGGCGCGAATCTTCGCACCACTTCAGGAATACTTTCATCTCTATTGCACAGCCAGCATGAACGGAATTTGAACGCGCCGGAGAAAGCCTTGAGAGACAAGCGTTTTGGCCTTGTTTTTCGCTCTTGGCCAAGCTCAAGTAATTTATGCCAAAACCGGGCGTTCTGCACGTTTTTCGGCATCAATTCAGATTTCCGATTGACAGGCCGCGTGTAACTCTACTATTTCTGTAGACATTAAGGCGGCTGGCGCGGATTTGGTCCGCGGGCGGCTGCTTTTCTGCATTGCGGCAGCTTCGGAGAGATATTTGCTCTTCCGGCCGCAGCTTTCGAAATCCCTTTTTCTGTCCGATCCATGCTTGAGCTGCGATACTCCGGTCAACTAAGGACAGGATTCTCATGACTGTTACAAATCCAACTGCAGAAGCCGAGGCGCTGAACGACAAGCTGGCAGGCCTCGACCTCGCCGGACGTCTGTCGCTGGTTGCCGGCCTCGGCGGCCGCGTGGTGTTCACCACCTCTCTCGGCATCGAAGACCAGGTCATCACTGCCGAAATCGGCACGCACCGCCTGCCGATCGATGTCGCCACGCTGCAGACCGGCCGGCTGTTTCCCGAGACGCTTTCGCTGATCGATGAGACGGAAAGCCAGTACGATATCCATATCATTCGCTACGAGCCGGAGCAGGCCGATATCGATGCCTATGCGGCGAAATACGGCATGAACGGTTTCTACGAAAGTGTCGAAGCCAGGCATGCCTGTTGTGGCGTGCGCAAGCTGAAGCCGCTTGCGCGGGCGCTGACGGGTGCCACGATCTGGATCACCGGGCTGCGCCGCGGCCAGTCGGCCAATCGCGCCGAGACGCCTTTCGCCGAATATGACGCCGAGCGCCACCTTCTGAAGGTCAACCCGCTCGCCGACTGGGATATCGACAGGATCAATGCCTTCGTTGCCGACAACAGCGTCCCAATCAACCCTATGCACGCCCGCGGCTACCCCTCGATCGGCTGCGAGCCTTGCACGCGCGCCATCAAGCCGGGCGAGCCTGAACGCGCCGGCCGCTGGTGGTGGGAGCAGGACGAAAAGCGCGAATGCGGCCTGCATGTCGCCGAAGAGGCCGCGGCAGTCGCCGCACAGCAATGACACGTCTGGAGTTTAAAATGCCCGATACCCGTCAGGATACGGAACTGACCAATCCGCAGAGCGCCAAGCCGCCGCTCGACCCGCATCTGAAGGCGCTGGAAAACGAAGCGATCCACATCTTCCGCGAAGTTGCCGCCGAATTCGAGCGTCCGGTGATGCTCTATTCGATCGGCAAGGATTCCTCCGTGCTGCTGCATCTCGCGCGCAAGGCCTTCTATCCCGGCCGCGTGCCTTTCCCCCTGCTTCACGTCAACACCGGCTGGAAGTTCGCGGAAATGATCACCTTCCGCGACGAGATCGTGAAGAAATACGATCTCGATCTGATCGAGCACATCAATCCGCGCGGCGCGGCCGAAAACATCACGCCGTTCACCTACGGCTCGGCACGCTACACCGACATCATGAAGACGGAAGCGCTGCGCAATGCGCTCGATGCCGGCCAGTATGACGCGGCCTTCGGCGGCGCGCGGCGCGACGAGGAAGCCTCCCGCGCCAAGGAACGCATCTATTCCTTCCGCACGCCCGACCATCGCTGGGATCCGCGCAACCAGCGCCCCGAGCTGTGGAACGTCTATAACGGCCAGATCCGCAAGGGCGAAAGCGTGCGCGTCTTCCCGCTGTCGAACTGGACCGAAGTTGATATCTGGCGCTACATCCAGGCCGAAGAGATCCCGATCGTGCCGCTCTATTTCGCGGCCAAGCGCCCCTATGTCGAGCGCGACGGCATGATGATCGCGGCCTCCGACCCACGCCTCGAGCTCTTGCCCGGCGAAACCAAGCAGGAAGATTCCATCCGCTTCCGCACGCTCGGCTGCTTCCCCCTGACGGGCGCCATCCGCTCGACCGCCACCACTCTTGAAGACATCATCGCGGAGCTGGAAATCGCTACGGTTTCCGAGCGCCAGGGCCGCGCCATCGACCGCGACCAGTCCGGTTCCATGGAAAAGAAGAAGCGTGAAGGATATTTCTGAGATGACTGCAGCCGTTCCCGCAAACGTCGTCGCCGTGCCCGCCGCCGAGCCCCTGAAGGCCCAGCGCGACTCGCGCCCGTTGCGCCTCATCACCTGCGGCAGCGTCGATGACGGCAAGTCCACGCTGATCGGCCGCCTGCTCTGGGACACCAAGGCAGTCAAGGAAGATCAGGCGGCGACGCTTCGCCGCGACTCCACCGGCAAGCAGAACGATCTCGGCCTTCCCGACTTCGCGCTGCTGCTCGACGGCCTGCAGGCCGAGCGCGAACAGGGCATCACCATCGATGTCGCCTATCGCTACTTCTCGACCGACAAGCGCTCCTTCATCGTCGCCGACACGCCCGGCCACGAACAATACACCCGTAACATGGCGACCGGAGCTTCCACCGCCGATCTCGCCGTGCTCCTGGTCGATGCCCGCGCCGGCATCCTCGAGCAGACGCGCCGTCATGCGACGATCGCCTCGCTGCTCGGCATCAAGCAGTTCGTGCTCGCGGTCAACAAGATCGACCTGACGAATTACGACCGCGCCGGTTTCGACAAGATCACCCACGAGTTCAAGGAATTCGCGCTGTCGCTCGGCGTCAAGCAGATCACCGCGATCCCGATGTCGGCGCTGAAGGGCGAAAACGTCGTCTATTCCGGCCAGGCCGCCATGCCCTGGTATAACGGCCCGACGCTGGTCGAGACGCTCGAGCATGCGACCGTCCGCTCCGGCCAGACGACCGGCTTCCGCCTCTCCGTCCAGCGCGTCTCGCGTCCGGGCGAAAGCTTCCGCGGCTATCAGGGCACGGTTGCCGGCGGCTCGGTAAAGCCGGGCGACAGTGTCATGATCCTGCCGTCGGGCATGGTCGCAAACGTCACCAAGATCGTCACCTTCGACCTGGTGCGCAATGCCGCCGTTGCCGGCGATGCGATCACGCTCGTGCTCGACCGTCAGGTGGATGTGGCGCGCGGCGACATGATCGTTTCGATCGACAGCCAGCCGCAGACCGGCCTCGCCTTCGACGCGCAGGTCGTCGCCCTGCAGCCGGAAGGCATCGAAGCCGGCAAGCGTTACTGGCTGAAGAGCGGTTCGCGCCGCCAGCGCGTTCAGGTGGAGCCCGTCAGCCAGCTCGAGCTGAAGACAGGCACGTGGAATTCCGCCCAGCGGCTTTACATGAACGCCATCGGCAAGGTGCGCCTCGTTTTCGACGAAGCCGCGATCTTCGATCCCTACGAACAGAACCGCGCCACCGGCTCGTTCATCCTGATCGATCCTGAGACAAATAACACCATCGCCGGCGGCATGGTGACCGGCAAGCGCACGGAACTCGGCGGGCTGCACAACGGCGAAGGCCGCGTCATCCTCTCGCTGCCGGCCGATCTTGCCGAACAGATCATGGCCAGCGAACTCTTCGCCAGCCGCAGCCATGAGGCCGAGGTGCGCCGCATGACGGCAGCCGAGGCCGCCGAACTCTGGTCGAGCGCTGCAAGCGATATCTGATAAGAGATAAGGGGCCAGCAAGGCTGGCCTCTTATGCGAGGCCGAACCCGCCGGCTGCAGGGCTAGCGGGCTCCTTCGAGCGACGGGAGGCGATCGGAACCTGGGACCTTGCCATGCTGCTTGACGCGAATTGGCGGGTCACTCAGCTCAATTTTCTGTGCCGACCTCTACGGCCGCTAAAAATATCAGAGTTTGCAGAAAACGGGCTTCTTCAGTTCACGATTCGCTGTTGCCGCTTGCCCGCGGGCCAATATGAGCCCATTTTAGATTGGATCCTGGCGGTGCGGTTAGACGAGAGGTCAGGCCTGCAACGCTCAATCTCGACCTCGAAGCACTGACGTGGCGCCTTTTCTCGACTGATCCCGAGCGAGGAGGTTGTCCATGTCCACGCGCTATGTCGACCATCCGCTACAACCGGGCGACCGGGTGCCGAACGTTGAGTTCGATGCAATCTCGTGCGAGGGGAAGATCGCACTTGATGATTTTCGTGGCCGCAGTCCGTTGTTGATCGGTTTGTTTCGAGGCCTGCATTGTCCGTTCTGCCGGCGCCATGTCGCGGCCATGGCATATCTCAACCCGATGCTGCGTGAGAAAGGCGTCCAATCCCTGGCTGTTGTAAACACGCCGGTCGAACGCGCGCGCCTCTATTTCCGTTACCATCCAATACCCGATCTTCTTGCTGCTTCCGACCCGGTGAAGGCTTCGCACCAGGCTTTCGGATTACGCGAGGTCGGGATCGACGCGGTCATGGCGATACGGATCGATCTTCCGGGCGAGTTGCCCGAACCCATGAACCCGATGGCAATGGACGAATTCATTAACAAGAAGGAAGGATATCAAATTACGGAGGCCGATCAGCAGATGATGACTGCCGACCACGGGCAGCTTGTCGGTCAGTTCCTGATAGACCGGGAGGGCATCGTGCGCTGGAGCTTCACTGAAGTTCTGGAGGCCGGGCTCCAGACATACAAGGCACCGAACTCCCAGGAATTGATGTCGGTCGCTTCCCAAATCGCACTTTAAGCTGTCATTGTCATGGACGCAGTCCGTCGGGGCTTTTGCGGTAGAACACGCGACATCACCCGGCTATAAAGCTCATGCAGCGTGGCCATTTTAGCGGTAATCCATGCCCAATTCTCCCGAATCCTCAGGTGATAGCATTAGCGGTTCGAGTTCGGATCGCAATCAGCGCCCGGATTCGACAGCGCCGGCGGCCGCCTCGGCTTCGCCGAGAACGACCCAACGGGACGGGCCGCAGCCGCCGAATGGCGCCTTCGGCCAGACCAGGCAGGCCGCCAGAACTCTATTGCGTGCGATACGCCAGGATGTGCAGGCAAGCTCTGCCGTAGCAAAGATCAAGACGGCCGCGTTGTTTTGCGGGACGAAGCTCAGAAGGTCGATACGACCTGGAATGGCGTCGGCTCCGCTGACAGGGGTGGCGACTGCTTTGGCCCGGGCGGCGCGCCGTATTCGCGATCGGCGTTCAAAGCCGCGTGAAAGTCGACAGAGCGCATCATTCATTGCCGGATGGCGGAAATTCGCTTTGGGATTCGTCTTTCTTGTCTGCCTCATCGTCGGGAGCGTACTGGTGTGGGCGCTGAAAGACGTGCCCTGGAGTGAGATCCGGGATGGAACGTTGAAGCCGGTCGTCGTGCTGGAAACCGCCGACGGCGCGCCGCTGGTAAGACAGGGACCTTATCAAGGACCATATGCTCGTTACGAGCAGTTTCCGCCGCATCTGATCGATGCCGTCCTTTCCATCGAGGATCGCCGGTTCATGGATCATTTCGGCATCGACCCCAGGGGCATCGGCAGGGCGCTTCTGCGCAACCTGGAGGCTGGCTCGGTGGTGGAGGGTGGCAGCACGATCACCCAGCAACTGATCAAGCTGCAATATCTCGACAGCGACCGAACCATAAAACGAAAGATCCAGGAGGTCGTGATCGCATTCTGGCTGGAGTGGAAGCTCGGCAAGGCGGAAATCCTGACGCGCTATCTCAACAGCGTCTATCTTGGCGCGGGCGCCACCGGCATGCCTGCCGCCGCGCGCATCTATTTCAACAAGGATATCGGCGCCCTCAACCTGCCGGAGTCGGCGATGCTGGCGGGATTGCTGCGGGCGCCGAGCCAATGGAATCCCATCGACAATTTCGAAGGCGCGCGGCAGCGCACCATGGTCGTTCTCGACGCGATGGCGGCCAATGGCAAGATCACCGCGCCGGAGGCGGCGGAGGCCAAGACGAGCTTTGCCAGGCTGCACCCGACGACGCCCACGCCGCGCTCCGGAAGCTGGTTTGCCGACTGGATTTCGTCGCAGGCAAGCGAAATCGCCGGCTCCTCGCCGGGTTCGACGACGGTGCGCACCACGCTGGTGCCGCAGTTGCAGCAGAGCGCCGAACGGATCGTGAAAAAAGCCCTGGACGGTGAGGGAAAGACGGTCGGCGCATCGCAGGCCGCGTTGGTTGCGATGACACCCGATGGCGCGGTCGTCGCGATGGTTGGCGGGCGCGACTATAAGGCCAGCCAGTTCAACCGCGCCGTCACTGCGATGCGCCAGCCGGGTTCCACCTTTAAGCTGTTCGTCTATTACGCAGCCTTGAAGGCTGGGCTCACTCTGTCCGACCGGGTTCTGGACGCACCGATCGACATCGACGGCTGGTCGCCGGAAAATTCCGGTGGCAGCTATCGCGGTTGGGTCACACTTGCCGAGGCGTTCGCGCGATCGCTCAATGCCGCGTCCGTGGCGCTTGCCCAAGAGGTCGGCCTGGACAATGTGATTGCCGCAGCGCGTGAACTCGGCATCGATGCGCCCATGGCCAACACGCCGTCCCTGGCGCTCGGCACCTCCGAGGTCAATCTGCTCAACCTCACCAGCGCCTATGCCTCCGTCCAACTCGGCAGGGCACCCGTCAAGCCCTGGGGCATCATCGACTTCCAGGCCGGGGGGCAGCCCAAGACGTTTCGCGTCGGCGCACAGTCAAAGCCGAATGTCGACCTTTCACCCTATCAGTCCGATCTCCTCGGCCTCCTGCAGTTGGTGATCGAGCGTGGCACCGGACGGGGCGCGGATCCCGGCACGTTTGCGGCCGGAAAGACCGGGACGAGCCAGGACAATCGTGATGCCTGGTTCGTCGGCTTCACGGACACGCTCGTCGTCGGCGTCTGGGTTGGCAATGATGACGACGCGCCGATGAAGGGAGTGACGGGCGGCACCCTGCCAGCGCATATCTGGCGGGACTTCATGCGCGAGGCGACGGGCGAAGCAACGCTGAACGGCGTGCGATCGGCCGAAGCCGCAGATGATGATCAAGGCGCACCGCAGTCCTGCAACATCACCGCCTGCTCGCGCAGTTACCGCTCCTTCCGGCCATCCGATTGTACCTATCAGCCCTATTCCGGCGGCCGACGGCTCTGCGAGAAGTGATGTGGTCGGCGCAGATCGAGCGCCCGCCACCCTCACGATAGCAATGCCGTCGAACGCCTGTTCGGCCGCTAGCCCTCAATTCGCACGCGTTTGGCGGTCGGATCGCCATCGGCTGCCGACTTGAACCGGAGCGACGGCCGAATGCCACTTATCCATAAAGTGGCATTATCTTATGCATTTTGGTCACCTACAGCCATAAATCCTGTTTCGATAGAGTGCCCGCTGTCGAAGCAGGGCGATCGGCATGGAACCCCTCGCCCTGCTTTGTAAAGACGCCTGCCGCTCCGGTCGGCGGCTAGCGACAGGGAAAGGATGAAAGCCATGTCTAAAGACAACAAGCCGTTGATCGCGGTAACAGGTGCAACGAGCAAACAGGGGCGCAGCGTCGTTGCGTCACTTCTTGGAAGCCAGCGATTCCGAGTCCGTGCCTTCACCCGCAGAAAGGATTCGCCAGAAGCCTTGCGTCTCGAGAAGCTCGGCGCCGAGATCGTGACGATCCCGCTCGAACTCGGCCGTCAGAACGATCTCGTTGCTGCCTTCAAGGGCGCGGACGGCGCGTTTTTGATGACGCCGCCAATCGTCCCGCCGGAGACAATCGAGGCGCCTCTCGGGCGGCAATTGGCGGATGCGGCCGTGGAAGCCGGCGTCAAGCACATTGTTTTCAGCACGCTTGAGAATGTCGACAAGATCACCGGCGGGACGAAATATGCGCCGCACTTCACCGACAAGGCACGGGTTGCAGATTACATTCGCGGCCTGCCGGTCTCGCATTCCTTCATCATGCTGGCATTCTTCTACACCAATCTTCTCGAATATTATGCCCCGCGCATGGAAGGCGACACCCTGCTCCTGCCGATTTATCTTCCTGAAGATTTCGCCGCACCTTTCGTCGATCCGCTGACCGCGACCGGGCCTGTTGTCCTGGAGATCTTCTCACACCCCGAGCGCTATAACGGCAAAACGCTGCCGGTGGTCGGCGATATCATTTCGCCGCGGCAGATGGTCGAAACATTTCAACGCGTGACCGGCCGCAAGGCCGAATATCGGAATGCTTTCACCAGGGACGGGCTGCTCGCCTATTTTCCGGAGTTTGCCGCCAACGAACTCTTCGTTCGAGAGCTTCTCGGGATGGTCGAATATGCTGTCGAGTACGGCTATTTCGGCAAGGAGCACGATCTCGAATGGAGCCGTCGCCTGGCGCCGGAGACGTTCAACTGGGAGCAGTTTCTGCGGACGTCGGGCTGGCGCGGCGACAAGCGGTCTTTCGGAGGCTAAAGCCCGTCTCGCAATAGCGGCATGATTGAAAACAGAGACTTACGATGGCCGGATTCCCGGCAGCTTGGCGACCTCGGCGGCAAGAAAGTCGACGAGGAGGCGAACGCGGGCAATGGCGGCACGCTCCGGCACGATCAGCAAGCTCACCGGAACCGGCGAAGGCCGATAGTCCCCGAGCACCACCTCGAGCCGGCCATCATCCAGAAGATCGTGAACCAGCCAGAGATGGGTCGAGCCGATGCCGCGTCCGGCGGCAAGGGCTTCGCGCGCCGCAAGCCCGTGGTCGACGCGCAGCCGGCCGCTGACCGGAACGACCAGACTTGTGCCATCGGAAGCGGAAAGAAGGAGTTGATTGCTGCCTGCCACATTGGACATCACGATGGTTTCGTAGCGTGACAGATCGGCCGGACGCTCCGGCCGTCCCCGGACGGACAGATAAGCCGGAGCGCCGACCAGCAGCCGCTGGCTCTCGCCGACTGCATGAAGTTTCATCGAGCTGTCGGCGAGCGGTCCAAGACGCAGCGCCACGTCAACGCCTTCGCGAACCAGGTCGATACGCTCGTCCGTCAGATTGAGGTCGACGCGGATATCCGGATGCCTGTCCTGGAAGTCAAAGATCATGCGCGTGACATGCATGACGCCAAGCGCTGCCGTGCAGGAAAGGCGAACCGCGCCAGCCGGCGCCTGACGTGCAGCTCTGGCTTCTTCAGCCGCCTGTTCGACCAGGCGCAATATCTGAAGGCAGTTGGTATAATAGCGACTGCCTTCTTCCGTCAGGGTGACGCGGCGCGTGGTGCGGCTGAGGAGGGCCACGCCGACAGTCTCCTCGAGTTCATTGAGGTGCCGCGTCACGGTGGATTGGCCGATGCCCAGTTCCTTTGCAACCATTGACAGGTTGCCGCGCTCGGCGACGCGAACGAAGGTGCGCATCCTGTCGAAAAACAGTCCCGTCTTATCCATTGTTCAGCACGGCGATCTTCATTGCGCTCATATACGGAATAATCCTGACCGTGCCTAGCAACAAGGCTCGGCTCCACGTCTGTTGCCGCGATGTCTGGCCAATTACCGCGTCGAACCCCGCGGAATAATGGTAAAGCCTAAGTCGGCCTTGTCTGCGTCCAGCGGCTCCTCGCGGATGGCGTGCAGCAGCATGTCGGCGACGCGGTAGCCGATATCGTAGCGCGGGATATGCACAGAGGTCAGAGATGGCTCGACGAAGGGCGAGAATTCCAGGTCGTTGAAGCCGCAGATGCCGATATCCTCCGGCACGCGGATGCCGCGCTCCTTGCATTCGATGAGGACGCCGAGCGCCAGTTCGTCGCTCTGGGCAAAGACGGCATCGATCTCAGGCACACGCTCCAACAGGCGGGAAAACAGCTCCCTGCCGAGGCCGGTGCGGCTCGCGGCATCCCCGCCGATGACGAGGTCGGGATCGAAACATCCGGCTTCCCGCATTACGGCCTCATAGCCTTCAATGCGACGTCGCGAGCGGACATCGGCGCCGCGGCCCATGAAGGCGATCTTCCTATAGCCCCTCGACAGCAGAAAACGGGTGGGTTCGGCGCCTGCCGTATAATGATCGAGGCCGACGACCAGGCTTTGCGGCTCCTGGCTGAGATCGGTGATATGGGCGATGGGACAGGCGGCGCTGTCAATCAGCGAGAGAAGGTCCCGATAGGATTCGGCGCCGGCGATGATAACGCCGGCCGGCTTCTGCGTCAGGAAGGATTTCAGCAGGCCAGCCTCTCCCTCGACGTGGTGTAGCGTACTGGAATATTGCACCGTGAACTCGGTGTTGCGGAAGCGGTCCTCGATACCGACCATCAGGCCGGTGAAGCCATACTGGTGCAAGGCGGGCGTGATGACGCCGACGATGCCGTTGTGGCGGCCAGCGAGTGCCCGGGCGGCGAGATTGGGGATATAACCCATCTCCTCCACCGTGCGCAGGATGACCTCGCGCAGATCCTCGGAAACGATTTCAGGATTGCGAAGCGCGCGCGAAATGGTGATGGGACTGACGCCCACCTTCTTCGCCACATCGCTGAGCTTCACATGCGCCCCGCGCCTGGGCTTACGCCCCGGCTCACCTGCCTTTACCATCACGCCTCATAAGCCGCCGCGAGACTCGCCTGCCCTCGATTCGCAGTCCCTTACTTTCTGAAGAAGAAATAATTTAGAGTCTACTAACATTTTATATTCGCACCGCCGTCGGGAAATATAACTTTCATCAAGAGCAGCCGTTCCGTCCGTCGGAAAATTACGCGAGCTTGAGACGATCGGATCACCGCCCAAGGCGTAAGTCCGTTTTATTTTTGGAAGAAACCGCCGGGATCGCGATTCAGGCGCAAACTGCGTCGGGAGATTCCGTGCCTGAGCGACCGAACCAGAAGCATCGGGAAGAAAGATTAAACTCCAGTAATGTCTTACAAATCGGCAATATAAACATGATCAATATTTAATTTGCAAATCATCCTGACGGGATCATATGAATCTTCAGCGCGAATTCTTCTATTCCCTCCCCGTCGCCACACCGCCTCGACGACAGCGCGTTCCGAACAGAGGAATTGGCGCCCATACGCCATCCGACGCCAGGTCCATGACATGGAACCACGACGCCATAAAAAGCCAACGCTCTCGCAAGGGACCCTCACCATGTCACATATTCTCAGCAAACATCGCGCCGCAGCGCTTGTCGGCGCCGCCGTCATCGCCGGCGCGGCATGCCTGCCTTTCGCCATCAACTCGTCCAGCGCCTTTGCCGCGCCTTCGGATACCGGCGGGATTCTTGCCGCCAGCGGTTCCTTCGCCTCCATCGTCGACGCGGACAAGCCTGCCGTCGTCACCGTCACCACGACGATGAAGGCGACCGATGTCAGCGCCGATCAGGAATCGCCGATGGACGAGCAGTTCCGCCAGTTCTTCGAAGACCAGGGCATCCCGCTGCCGCACCCGGCGCCGCAACACCGAGGTTCAGAACATGCGATGGCGCTCGGCTCCGGCTTCATCATCAGCTCCGACGGGGTGATCGTCACCAACAATCATGTCATCGACAATGCCGTCGACATCAAGGTGACGCTGGACGACGGCACGGAGCTTCCGGCCAAACTCATCGGCACCGACCCGAAATCCGACATCGCCGTGTTGAAGATCCAGGCGGGCAAGCCGCTTCAAACCATTGCCTGGGGCGATTCCGACAAGCTGAAGCTCGGCGACCAGATCCTTGCGATCGGCAACCCCTTCGGCATCGGCACCACGGTTACGGCCGGCATCGTCTCCGCACGTGGCCGCGACCTGCATAGCGGACCCTATGACGATTTCATCCAGATCGACGCGCCGATCAACCATGGCAACTCAGGCGGACCGCTCGTCGATCGCGAGGGCAATGTCGTCGGCATCAACACCGCCATCTACTCGCCGAACGGCGGCAGCGTCGGCGTCGGCTTCGCCATTCCTTCCGACGAGGCCAAGGCGATCGTCGCCAAGCTGCAGAAGGACGGCTCGATCGATCACGGCTATCTCGGCGTGCAGATCCAGCCGGTGACGAAGGATGTCGCCGATGCCGTCGGCCTCGCCAAGATCGGCGGCGCGCTGGTTGCCGCCGTCACCGCCGATACACCGGCGGCACGGGCCGGCCTGAAGTCCGGCGACATCATAACCGCCGTCGGCAGCGAAACGGTGAAGACGCCGAAAGACCTGTCGCGCCTCGTCGCCGACCTTTCGCCGGGCGCCAAGGAATCCGTCAGTGTCTGGCGCGACGGCAAGACGATCGATCTCGCCGTCACCGTCGGCGGCAATGAGAACACCCAGAAACAGGCCGCAGCCGAGAGCCCCGGCAGCGAGAGCCAGAGCGCCGGCCAGCCGAGCCTCGGCATCGGTCTCGCCGACCTGACGCCCGATGTGCGCCAGCAGCTCGACCTGCCGCGCTCCGTCAGCGGCGCAGTGGTCGCCAACGTCAATCCCGACAAGGCGGCCGCCGCCGCCGGCATCCAGTCGGGCGACGTCATCGTCTCCGTGAACGACAAATCGGTCCACAACGCCCGCGACGTCAAGGCCGCGGTCGCGGAAGCCGGCAAGGCCGGCCGCAAGTCCGTGCTGCTGCTCATCGAACGCGACGGCAACAAGACCTTCGTCGCCGTGCCGTTCGCGGCAAGCTAGAGCGTAGGGATCTGAAAGATCGCGACGCGCGTTAGACCGCATGATCCTGGATAAGGAAAAGCCTGCGGAAGCGGGCTTTTCCGCCGGCGGCAAGCGTTAATGTCATGCCCGCCGTCGGAGTGCGGAATGTCCAGCCTCGGTGCAGAAAGAGTGCGCTTCTGTCCAAGAAAATGACAGAGGAACAGGCGTTGCACCGTTGCCTGACATCCTCACCCAAACGTCGCTGCACAATCTCTGGCTGAATTAACCCTACCAGCTTACCTTAATATCAGCATCCGCTTGAATACCGCGCCCCCTGTGCCATCGTAGCCTTGCGATAATCATTCTGGTCCTCAAGAGCGCAACGCCACCGGGACCACCGCTCGAACCTTCCCGAGAAGGCGAGCTTCTGCGCATGGCTCAGCAATTCAAACGGAGGGTATGCCATGAACAACGTATTGGAATTTCGCGCTAAACGCCCGCAAGCCGACACTCCGTCCGATTGCCGGGAAGCGCTTGAAGCAGCCGTGATGAAGATCGTCAGCGACGCCGTCAGCGAGGGGTATTCGCCTGCAGAAGCGGCCATGGTGGTTGCCGATATCGCCGACGACTACATTCTCATGCTGTCGCGTCAGCCACGCCACTGATGCGCATTCCAGCCCGCATCTCCACGCTGCGATGAGGCATTGGAAGACCGCGCGGCGCGCTGCGGGGGCAAGCAGTGGCACAGGAGAGGAAACCTGTCACGCGATCCGGCGGCTCAAACGCCAAATGCAGCCGGAGTTTCAGTCGAGAGACCAAGGACGACACCATTCGGGCAGTCGCCCACAGTGCTCGCAAGCCGCGCTGCCCCCGAGACACCGCTCAACCTAACGCCACCTTGGTTGCCGCGGCGGAGCATTGGCCTGAATCTCATGAAGCGGCGCCCGATGGCCCAGCAGTTTCTTCAGCTTCTTCTCTTCCGCCGGACCGATCCCGAACTTGCGGCAATGCTCCGCAACATCGTGCTCGCGTGGGCCGGGAATACGAACTTGACGATTGTTCATGGTCTTCATGGCTATTCCTCCTGGAAGGAGAACCATCAGGCCGCCGATTTGTTCGTTAGCGATGTCTAAAATTTAAGACCCGGTGTTTCAGTTCGGGCGAAGAAGAAGATGCCTTCAATACCGAGAAACGGCATCAAGCGTCGACGCCAGCCCGTTTCACTGCCAATTTCCAGCGGAAACGAAAAACCCCGCCGAAGCGGGGTTTCTAGCTGGTCGGAGTGGAGTGATTCGAACACTCGACCCCCACGTCCCGAACGTGGTGCGCTACCAGACTGCGCTACACTCCGTGACCAGCGGCGCTTCTATAGAACAGCCTATCTGGTTGCACAAGCACCTAATTCCAAAAATTCGATGGAATTTTTGACAAGGGCGTGACAGGCCACGAAGGGTGGCTACTGCTGCAAAAAGACACACCCGGCGCAAATTGAGCGGAAGTGCCGAACGGGCAATTTTCTTTTGCTGGGTTCCGCGCTAAAGGGCTCGGCGGGACAGGCGAAACCGCCGCGACGGCGGCTTCGCAGCCACTGCGCTTGAGATCAGGGACGACACGATGAAACTCCGCATTATGACCGCGGCCGGGCTTGCTATTGCGCTTGCCGGATGCACGACCATTCCTTCCGCCGGCAATCCGATCGAGGCCCGCTGGGTCGGCAAGTCGGCCGGCATCTTCTTTGCCGCCTTCGGCCCGCCGATCAGCGACCGCGAGGAAGGTTCGTCCACCATCTATACCTGGCGCGGCGGCTACAAGACCGTGCGCATTCCCGCGAAATATGCCGAAGGCGCCGACGGCAAGCGCGGCAAGCAGATCTCCGCCGCCCGCACCGCCTATCTGCGCTGCCAGGCCGAAATCACCACCAATTCCGACTACACGATCCGCGACATCCGCACCGTCGCCGACATTCCCGGCGTCAACGGCCCGTCCTATTGCGCGGAGTTCCTGGCGCCGGAACAGAAATAACGGGCGGTTCGTCCGAAATACGAAACAGGCGGCCCGAGAGCCGCCTGTTTTGTTTTGGCAATCGACCGCAGCGATCAAAAGTCAGGCAGCCTCCCCCGCCTGCAGCGCACTTTCCGCCAGCTTCCGCGCCGCGACGAAATCGACCTTGCCCGAACCCAGCACCGGCACCTTGCCGATATTGACCTCGGCCGGCACCATCATGTCCATCGCGCCCTTCGACTTGGCGAAGGCGAGGAATTCGGCGCGGGTGGCGGTCGGGGCGTCGGTCAGCAGCACCAGGCGCTCGCCCTTCTTGGGGTCGGGCAGCGACGAGACGACCGAGAGTGCGCCGGGCCAGAGTTCGGCGGCCAGTGTTTCGACGGCGGCGAGCGAAATCATTTCGCCGCCGATCTTGGCGAAGCGTTTGGCGCGGCCGCGGATCTTGACGAAGCCGTCCTCGTCGATGGTGACGATGTCGCCGGTGTCGTGCCAACCATCGGCCAGCGGCTCGAGCACGCCGGGCTTTTCGGCGCGAAGATACCCGGCCATGACATTGGCGCCGCGCACATGCAGCCGGCCGCCCTCGTCGATGCCGGGGACCGGTTCGAGCTTCCATTCCATGCCCGGCAGGATTTTGCCGACGGTGCCGGAGCGGTTGTACATCGGCGTGTTGATGGAAATGACCGGCGCGGTCTCGGTGACGCCGTAGCCTTCCAGGATGCGCAGGCCGAATTTTTCCATATAGGTGTTGCGGGTCGAGGCCTTCACCGGCTCGGCGCCGGAGAAGATATAGCGGATCGAGCGGAAGTCGTAGGGATGCGCGGTCCGGGCATAACCGTTGAGGAAGGTATCGGTGCCGAAGATGATCGTGGCGTTGGAGACATAGATCAGCTCCGGCACGATGCGGTAATGCAGCGGCGAGGGATAGAAATAAACCGGCACGCCCGAGATCAGCGGCAGCACGGTGCCGGCCGTCAGCCCGAAGGAATGGAAGACTGGCAGGATGTTGAACACCTTGTCGCCGCTGTGGAAATCGATGCGGGCGGCGGCCTGGGCGGCGTTCGACAGAATGTTGCGGTGGCTCAGCACCACGCCCTTCGGCGTGCCCTCCGAGCCGGAGGTGAAGAGGATGACGGCCGGATCATCCGGCTGGCGCTTCACCAGCGGCCGCCCCTTGCGCAGCAGCCCGCGGATCTTGTCGAACGCGCCGATCTCGGCTCTCACATCATCGAGCCAAACGATCGTCACCTGCTTTTGCAGTTCCTCGACGACGGGGCCGAGCTTGGCCTGGGTCACGAAGGCGCGCGAGGTCAGCACATGTTTCACCTCGGCGGCCTTGCAGGCGGAGAGGATATTGGCCGCACCCGCGGTGAAGTTCAGCATGGCCGGCACCTTGCCGGCGCTCATGACGCCGAGAATGGTGGCGGCGGCGCCATTGGCATTCGGCAGCATGACGCCGATATTTGCCTCCGGGAAGCGGGCACGGAACTTGGCGCCGAGCACGGCGGCACCGGTGAGCAGCTTGCCATAGGTGAGGCTGCCGGTGACCGGATCCTCGACGGCAAGCTTTTTCATGCCGAATTCCTGGGCCGCCTGAATGACGCGGCCGAGCACGGTCGACGAGGTATCGGCGGTCTCGAACAACAGGTTCGACATCACCTGATAAAGCGCTGCCCCCGCCGCCGTGCGGCGCTTGCGGCCCTTGAGCTCGGCCGGCACTTCGAGCTTCACCGGCTCGAGAATGGTGACCTTGACCTTGGGGAACAGCCGGCGGCGAATCTTGCCGTTATCGAGATAGGAGAGATAGCTCTTCTCCAGCCCGTCGATCTTGACCGGCACCACCATCGAGCCGGTTTTGTCGGCGACCATGGCGGCCCCGTCATAGACCTTCATCAGCGTTCCCGTCACCGTCAGGCGGCCCTCGGGGAAGATGCCGATCGGGCTGCCCTCCTGCACCACCTTGATCAGCGAGCGCGTCGCCATCGGCTTGGTGGGGTCAAGAGGCAGGAATTTGCACATTTTCAGGAAGGGCCGCACCCACCAGGCCTGGGCGATCTTGTAATCGACGGCGAAGGTCGGCTCCTCCTCGGTAATGGCGAGCGCCAGGGCGCCATCGAGCAGGCTGACATGGTTGAGCGCAATGATCGGCGCCCGGCCGGCCTTCTTGATATTCTCCAGCCCCTCGACCTCGAGGCGCATGAAGGCGCGGAACAGGATCGAGATGAAATCGCGGAAGGGATTGGTCGGCAGCGTCTTCAGCATCAGCCAGGCGACAGCAAAATTGAGGATGCCGAGGCCGATCAGAATCTCAGGAATGGACGCGCCGAGCGCCTGGATGACGGCGACGAGGCCGAGGCCGACGGTGATGAACAGCGCCGAGAGCACGTTGGCGGCACCGATGACGCGGGCGCGGCGATCCTCATGCGCCCAGGTCTGCAGCGCGGCGAAAGTCGGCACGGCGATGAAGGCGCCCGCGATCGCCATGCCGGCGAGATCGATGGCGACGCGGATGGTATTTTCGCCGGCGAAGAAATCGAGGATCGTCGTCGCGTGGGAAGCCGAGGCCAGGCCCCAGAGGTTCCAGGCGAGATCGAGGCTGAAGAGGCCGAGCAGCGCCGTGCCGACAGGGGCCGGCAGCAGCACGATGCGGCCCGACGACATCCAGGCGGCAATGCCGGAGCCGACAGCGACGGCGATGGCGAAGACGGTGAGATAGGCCGGAACGACGAGCTCGGAGCCGCCGAGCAGCTCGGTCACCATGGTCGGCAGGATCGACAGTACGAAGGCGCCGACCAGCCAGAACCAGCAATTCATCAGCGCCGAACGCCACAGCCGCTTATCCCTACGGATTTCCATAACCAGCGTGTAGCTGGAGCGGATGACATTGCGGTCGATCTGAAGATCCGGCGCCTTGGAGCCGGTGGGCGGGATCATCCGGCTCGCCAGCCAGCAGAGCAGCGACAGGCCCATCATCATCGAGCCGAACAGCAGCACATTGTCGCCGCTGGAGAAAGCGAGGGCGGCGATGATCGTGCCGGCGAGGATGGCGATGAAGGTGCCGCCCTCGATCCAGGCATTGGCCTTCGGCAGGTCGCGGCGATCGAGGTGATCGGGCAGGATGCCGTATTTGATCGGCCCGAACAGCGCCGAGACGGTGCCGAAGCCGAAGAGCGCGGCCATCAGCACAAAAATCGAGGAAAAGCCGAGGCCGACGACGGCGAGTGCGGCAATGCCGATCTCGCAGCGTTTCAGCAGTTCGGCGATTTTCGCCTTGTCGTGCTTGTCGGCCAGTTCGCCGCCGAGTGCCGAGAGCAGCAGGAAGGGCACGATGAGGATGACGCCGGCCAGCGTCACCAGGGCAGCCCCTTCGCTCGCCGACATCTTGAAGAGAATGAGGAACACCAGCGTGTTCTTCAGAAAATTGTCGTTGAAGGCCGTGAGGAACTGGGTCCAGAACAGCGGCGCGAATTTTCTAGACGTCATCAGATTGTGTTGCACGGCGGGAGTCCTTCTTTAGGCTCACAGAGAAGGCCACAGAGTTGTTACCCATTGGTTGAATGCGGCAACAACTCTGCGCTGTGGTTAAGGAAGATCAATCTTCATCGCTACGATTGAATTTGACGAGCAGTTTTTCCGTGCGGGCGTCCTCGACCTTGCGGATCAGCTTCTCGGATTCGGCATTGTCGCGCAGCGTCTTGGTGATGTTCACCGTGGTCTGCACCAGCATCAAAATGCCCATGGCGAGATAGCCTTTGCCCCAGAGATCGAGCGGCATCATGTAGAGGCCGAGCACCAGCATGAAGGCGGCGGCACCAAAGGAGATGTAGGAGAAGCTGACCCAGCTGGCGGAGTGTTTCTGGAAACTGTCGTTCATTGCAGTGGCCCTTCAATTTTTAGGGGTGAATGGTTGGATGAGATCAGGCGGCCGGCGTGATGCGGCTCTTCAGCCGAGCGAGCACGTCATCGGCTGACGAGGTGAGCGGCGCGCCGCAGCCGGCATTGGCAAGCTTTTCGATGATGCCGGCCGGCCGCGTCGTGCTTTCCATGTCCTTCAGGGCGGCCGCCGTCAGCTCGTTCTGGCTCTGGCGCAGGCGAAGGCGGGCCAGCGTCTCCTCGGCTTCGTCGAGGGTCGCCAGGCCGGGGCCGGCGACCGCGATATCGAGCTTCTGCGCCTCTTCGGTCGCCCGCGCCAGCCGCTCGCCGCGCTGCAGCTCCTGCAGCCGCACCTCGGCGGCCCGGACGATGCCCTTCAGCTTGGCGATCGCAGTGGTGAATTGCGCTTGTGCCTTCTCCGACGCATCGCGCTCGGCTTCGAGAAAGGCGATCGCCTCGGCCGCTTCCCGCGCCAGCCCGTCATTGCCCTTGCTGAGCGCCGCGATGGCGCGGCTCTCCAGATCGGCGATGCGGCTGACGATCGTCTGATGCTGCGCCCGCTCCTGCTCGTTCTGGGCGACGGCGACGGCGACACTGCGGCGTGCCGACTGGATCGACTGGGCGGCATCGCGGATCTGCTGGTTGAGCAGCGGCACGGCGTTGCGATCGGCAAAAGCCTGCTCGGCATCATGCGCCCTGCCCCGCAATAATGTGGAAATCAGTTTGAACATTTCTCGCCTCCGGTTTATGAACGCTGTTCACGAGAGTCGTTATGGCAGAATCATGAACGACGTTCAAGATAAATTTTGAACGTCGTTCAGAAAATCGAAGTGGAATGGTTAATGGCCGGCAGACGAGAAGAAAAACGCGAGGACCTGAAGGCCCGGCTGATCGAGGCGGCGCGCGAGCGCATCGCCCGCGACGGGCTGACCAGCCTGCGCGCCCGCGACATCACCCAGGACGCCGGCTGCGCGCTGGGCGGCCTCTACACCGTGTTCTCCGACCTCGCCGAGCTCGTCATCCACGTCAACTCGTCGACGCTGAAGGCGCTGGAAGCTAGGCTGACGCTCCCCCAAGCCCGGGACAAAAGCCCGACCGACCGCCTGCGCAACCTCGCCCAGGGCTACCTCGCCTTCGCCGTCGAGCACCGCAACCTCTGGAAGGCGCTGTTCGACCACTTCCCGCCCGACACCAGCCCGACGCCGCAATGGCACCTCGACGAACACCTCTTC
Source organism: Rhizobium sp. R634 (assembly GCF_002211305.1). Classification (GTDB taxonomy): domain Bacteria; phylum Pseudomonadota; class Alphaproteobacteria; order Rhizobiales; family Rhizobiaceae; genus Rhizobium. The sequence continues at coordinate 564,981 of NZ_LOKW01000012.1, forward strand.
CTGATGGACGTGATCGCCGAACCGCTTGCCGAACTGCAGCCCGACATGCCCCCCGAAGACCGCGCCATCCGCGCCCGCACCCTCTTCGGCGCCGTCCACGGCGTCGTCAGCATCAGCCTGGAGGGCCGCTTCGTGGGATTGCCGCTGGAGCGGCTGGCAAGGGAGGTGGACGAGCTGGTGGTGACGATCGCGGCGGGAGCGGAGCGGCGAAGGGAGGCGAAGGCGTGAGTGCGGCCGGCGGGTGGCTTGGCAGCAACGCTCCCCCACCCTCCGTCGTCCTCGGGCTTGACCCGAGGACCCATGGCCCAGCACTCTAGGCCCACCACGCCGCACGCCGAAAGGAACCCCCATGAGCCGCATCTTCATCACCGGTTCCACCGATGGCCTCGGCCTCGCCGCCGCCCGCACCCTCATGAACCAGGGCCATGACGTCGTCCTCCACGCCCGCTCCCGCGAGCGCGCCGCCGCCATATCAGACACCTCAACCGCCGCCCTCGGCCTCGTCATCGGCGATCTCGCCAGCGCCGCCGAGACGCGCTCCATCGCCGAACAGGTTAACGCCATCGGCCGCATGGACGCCGGCATCCACAATGCCGGCATCTACCTCGAACGCAGCCGCGGCGAAACGCCTGAAGGCCACGCCAAGACGCTGGCGGTCAACCTGCTCGCCCCCTATCTCCTCACCGCCTGGATCACCCGCCCCGATCGCCTGATCTACCTCACGAGCGGCATGCACCGCAGCGGCGGCGGCAGCCTCGACGATATCGACTGGAAGCGGCGGCCATGGAACGCCAGCCAGGCCTATTCGGAAAGCAAGCTCTACATCGCCACCCTCGCCACCGCCCTCGCCCGCCACTGGCCGGACGTCCTCAGCAACGCCGTCGACCCTGGCTGGGTACCGACCAAAATGGGCGGCGCCGGCGCGCCGGATGATCTGGAGATGGGGCATCTTACGCAGACTTGGCTGGCGACGAGCGATGATGGCGCGGCCAGGGTCAGCGGCGGGTATTGGTATCATCGGCAGCAGCGGGAGGCGGCGGCGGCGGTTGGCGATGTCGGGTTTCAGGATGCGTTGGTGAGGAGGCTTGCCGGGTTGACTGGTATACGGCTGTTTCACGAGCGCGGGTAAAGGCCAAAGCTCGGTGGGTTATCGCGCGGCGCTTAAACGCATCACCGTCGTCCTTTAACACTGGCCGCGAAGCGGACACGGGGCGAATGGTTCAAGCTGACAAAAGCAGATGTGGCCGCATTTAAACGCTGGTCTAAAATTTGGTGAATGGGTTGGCACTAGTCCGAAATCATCTGCAGAAAACTGTTCCGCTTCGATCTCCCAGGACACCATAACCAGCTGATTTTACGTGAAAAACACGGATTGGCTGGGGCGCCTGGATTCGAACCAGGGGATGGCGGTACCAAAAACCGCTGCCTTACCGCTTGGCTACGCCCCACCAGAGCTTTCGGCGCTCAGCGCCGGCTCAAATCGACGCCTGATTAGCAAAGCTCTCCGTCTGTCACAATGACTAAGTTGCGCCTCGCGCAGATTTATGCGCTGCAGAGTGCCAAGGGCCGTGCTAGGAATGGGCGACGTCATCGGCCGCGAGATCATCGCCTTCATGGAAAGCCCCGCATTCGACCTTGCTTTCGAGCCGGCCTATGGGCGCGCCGTGCCGGTGGTTTCAGGGGTCGAGCGGATCACGGCGGAGAATCCCGGGCCTTTCACCTTTTACGGCACCAACAGCTATATCGTCGGCACTTCCTCGGTCGCGGTCATCGATCCCGGGCCGGAGGACGAGGCGCATTTTCAGGCGCTGATGGCAGCGCTTGCCGGCCGCGAGGTGACGCATATCTTCGTCAGCCACACGCATCGCGACCACTCGCCGCTTTCCCGCCGGCTGCAGGCGGAAACGGGGGCGGTGACGGTGGGCCAGGGGCCGCATCGGCCGGCACGGCCGCTCCGGGATGGCGAGATCAATCCCTTTTCCGAAAGCTCGGATCTCGCCTTCGTGCCCGATATCGCGCTCAGTGACGGTCAGACCCTATCCGGCGATGGCTGGTCGCTGACCTCGGTGCCGACGCCGGGGCACACGGCCAATCATGCCGCCTTCGCGCTCGAAGGCCGCGACATTCTGTTCTCGGGCGATCATGTCATGGCCTGGTCGACCTCGATCGTCGCGCCGCCGGATGGTTCGATGGCCGATTACATGGCCTCGCTCGAGCGGCTGATGGAGCGCCAGGACGGCCTGCTGCTGCCCGGTCATGGCGGGCCGGTCACGCAGCCTGGCGCCTTCCTGCAGGGCCTGAAGGCGCACCGGCTGGGGCGCGAGCGGGCGATCCTCGAGCGCATCCGGGCGGGCGACCGCGCGATTGCCGAGATGGTGAAGGCGATCTATCGCGATACCGATCCGAAGCTGCATGGCGCGGCCGCGCTTTCCGTGCTCGCCCATATCGAGGATCTCGTCGAGCGCGGCGAGATCGCCGCGGATGGGCCGCCTTCTCTTGCCGCCACCTACCGGCTGTTGTAAGCGTGAGATGGGGAGATTACCATGGCGCGTGCCGCTTACAGCTATCGCGATGATGCCGATGTGCCGGCTTTTGCCGATGACCAGCCGCTGATCGTCTTCGATGGCGAATGCGTCTTCTGCTCCGGCTGGGTGAAATTCGCGCTGAAGCACGACAGGCGGCGGCGATACCGCTTCCTCGCCGCCCAGACGCCGCTCGGCGCCGCGCTATACCGGCATTACGGGCTGAACGAGCGCGACTATGAGACCAATATCCTCATCGAGAATGGCCGCGCCTTTTTCAAGTCCGATGGGTCGATTCGCATGGTGGCCGGCCTCGGCTTTCCCTATTCGCTGGTGAAACTCTTCCGGATCCTGCCGCGCCGCATGGCCGATGCACTCTATGAATTCATCGCCCGCAACCGGCTGAAGATCGCCGGCCGGCAGAGCTGCATGGTGCCGACGGCGGAGCAGCGCAGCCGTTTCATCGCATGAGCGGCGAGCGGCTCTCGCTGCTGATCATCGGCGGCTACGGCACCTTCGGCGGCCGGCTGGCGCGGCTGCTTGGCGATGAACCGCGGCTGAGATTGTTGATCGCCGGGCGCTCGCTTGCAAAGGCCGATGATTTCCTTGCCGATCTCAGATCCCCGAAAGATGGCTCCGAGGGCCTGGGAAGCACCAATCTCGGGGCGAGGCTGCAGGCGGTGGCCTTCGATCGTGACGGCGATCTCATCGAACAGCTGACGCGGCTGCAGCCCGATCTCGTCATCGATGCCTCCGGGCCGTTTCAGAGCTTCGGGGAAGAGCCTTACAAGGTCGTGCGCGCCTGCATCAATCTCGGCATCGATTATGCCGATCTCGCCGACAGCACCGGATTTGTCGCCGCGATTGGCGGGCTCGATGCCGAGGCCAGAGAGCAAGGCATTTTCGCGCTCTCCGGGCTCAGCAGCCTGCCGGCGCTGTCCTTCGCCGCACTCGATGTCGTGGCGCCGCAATTTGCCCGGATCGAGAGCGTGGCGGCGGGCATTGCCCCCTCCTCGCATGTGAAGATCGGCCGCAATGTCGTCGGCGCCATCGCCAGCTATGCCGGCAAAGATGTGCCGCGGCTCCGCGACGGGAAGGCTACGCGCGGGCGCGGGCTGATCGATACAATGCGGGTGACGGTGGCGCCGCCGGGTGCCGTGCCGCTGCGCAGCCGCAAATTCCTGCTGGTGGATGCGCCGGATCTGGCGCTGCTGCCGGCACGCTTTGCCGGCCTGCAATCCACCTTCACCGGTGTGGGAACCGAGCCGCTGCCGCTGCAGAGCGTGCTCGCCCTCTTCGCGCAGCTCGTCCGCTGGCGGCTCCTGCCATCGCTGGCGCCGTTTTCGCGGCTGATGCAGCGCGCCAGCCATGCGTTTGCGCGAGGCGAACATCGCGGCGGCATGTTCGTGCAAGCGAGCGGCATAGATGCTGCCGGCAAGCGGTTGACGGCGGGCTGGCATCTGATCGCCGAGGGTGACGACGGGCCGTTCATTCCTGCGATCGCAGCCGAGGTGTTGGTGCGCCGGCTGCTTGCCGGTGAGCGGCCCGCGCCCGGCGCGCGGGCCGCGGCCGGGGAATTGCGGCTTGCAGATTTCGAGGCGGCCTTCCGGCGCTTTTCGATCACCACGGGCATGCGCAGGGAATGCGAGGCGGAAGCCCAGCCGCTCTACCGGCAGATTCTCGGCATCACCTTCGACCGGCTGCCGCCGGCCGTTGCCGCCATCCACGCCGGCGGGGCGCGCACCGCCTCCGGCCGGGCGCGTATCGAGCGCGGCGGCGGATGGCTTGCGCGGGTGGTGGCGCGGCTGATCGGCTTTCCCAAGGCGGGCAAGGATGTGCCGGTGACGGTGCGCTTTGCCGCCGAGGGCGACAGGGAGATCTGGACGCGGACCTTCGGAGATAAGAGCTTCCGCAGCATTCTGATGGAGGGCAACGGCCGCGACCGGCATCTGCTCGCCGAAGTCTTCGGGCCGTTCCGGGTGCTGATCGCTTTGGTGCCGGAAGGCGAGAGGCTGCGGCTGGTCGTGCGGGGCTGGCGGTTTTTAGGGATTCCGCTGCCGCTGTTTCTGGCGCCGGGCGGGGAGACTTATGAAGAGGAGCGCGATGGGCGATTCCACTTCCACGTCGAGATCGGCGGGCCACTGACCGGGCTGGTGGTGCGGTATACGGGGTGGTTGGTGGTGGAGTGAGGGGACGAGGCGACACGCTCTCTCCGACCTCATCCAGAGGGCAGCCCACAGGGCGAATTCTCGAAGGACAGAGCTGGCCACCGGTCTTGCCACGTGAGGACCTTGCCGAACGTTCGGAGAGAAGAGAGGCCTTTAGGTTGGTCAACCAACATAGAGCTTGTTCAAGGGGTGAGGCTCAGTCGTGTATTCAATCGAGAGAATTGAAATCGTCACACGGCTTAATAACTTAACATCGATCTCACATTTCTCGGGAACGTAGATGTAGAGATCATCCGGCCTCTTCTCTGCAGCTACGCTCACACCTCCCTGCTTTCTGACGGCGAATGTATGGATGACTGAATTTTTAAGATCAGGCCGGATCTGCAATGCGCATTTCACAACCCGATCAAACTCCAAGAAATCATTCGGGACATGGAGAGAAAAGATCGTTCCTCTGGGAAACTCCAAAAAGTGGCAGCCGCTGACAAATTTTAGATAGATCTCACCTGAGACGGTTTTGACGAAACCGAATTCATCAAGGGTGTCCTGCTCAGTCACGGTCAGAAAATCGCCCTTGCTTCCCATGACTGCTCCTTTAGCGCGCCGTTAGAATGTCGCGTTTACCGCGCCCCTCCCGTCATTCCTTCCCCGAGGCGTGTCTGGCCTCGGCGATCTCAACATCGCGCGGCGGTTCTTGCGACAAGTGATATAGTTGAATTTCGGTCGTTTAAACTGAAACGATACGAGAAAGGAATTATTCCATGGGAGACCAAAAGCACCCGCTGCAGCCTGGAGATGCTGCGCCCGCCTTCGCGCTGGCCGCGGCCAATTTCGACGGAACGGTCTCTTTCGCCGACTTGAGCGGTCGCCCGTTCCTGATCGGCTTCTTCCGCGGGCTGCACTGCCCGTTCTGCCGGCGCCAGGTCGAACAGCTTGCCGGCATACAGCCCACTCTGCGCGCCTCCGGGGTGGAGACCGTGGCCGTTATCAACACGCCGGTGGAACGCGCTCGCCTGTATTTCCGCCACCGTCCGACGCCGGTCACGCTGCTATGCGATCCCGACTGCCATACACATCGGGCCTATGGCGTGCCCCGTGCCGAGTTCCTGCCCGATGGGAGCAGCAAGCAGCCCGAATGGCCTTATAGCGCGACGGTGGCGCAGTTCCAGGCGGCGCGCATCAACCCCACGGGCGAGTTGCCCGAACCAGTTCAGCCGATGGAAGCCAATACGATACTCAACGCCAAGGACCGCTTCGAGCTCGATGAAGCCGATATGGCGATCTTCGCGAACCATGCCAGCCAGCTCGTCGGGCACTTCCTGGTCGATGCGAACGGCACCGTCGCGTGGACGCAAATTGAGGCGTTGGGCGGACCGAACAGCCTTTGCATCTTCCCGAATGCAGCGGAGATCGTCGCGGCCGCGAACGACCTTGGACACTGATCGCATCGTTATCGGGTGATTGGCGCCGCCTCTGGCGCCACCGGAAAAGGGGTTGCGTTTGCCGCGGCGTATCCCGGCCCTTCGCTTAGGCTCAGGGCGTTCGCAACTGCAATCGATTCACTGGATCGATTGCTGGCGCTTTGCGCCACCGTTGCTCACCCACCCGCGATCCCCAGGAGCTCGGCATCCAGCGCCTTTAGATAATCATCGGCAATCGCGGCGCTGAAGCCGAGGTCGTGCTGGCCGTAGCGGGAGGCGACGCGGATGTCGACGAAGGTGGTTTCGGCCTCTTCGCGCAGGCGGATCAGGATATCGAAGCGCAGGCCGAGGATCAGCGTGCGGGTGGTGGCCTGCAGCGTTACGCCGTTGGCGCCGCGGATGAGCTTGGCGACATCGTCGTCATAGGGGCGCGGTGTCGGCACCGGAACGATATCGGGTGCATCGGCAACCGCATCGTCGCCCGGCTGCGGCTTGAGAGACTTATCCTCGAGATCGCGGCCGGGCTCGGTATCGCCACTGCTTCTCGTGATCGTGAAGCCGCTTTGCTTGGCGACCTTGCGTACCGCCTCCAGCACTCGGTCGAGCGCGCCTTCGTAGCGCCGGCCGGTCAGTTCGGGATAGGCGGCCATCTGTTTTTCACGATCTTCCGGCGTCACCTCAGGGTTGCGCTTCAGCCAGATCTGGTCGGCCTTTGGCGGCGAAAGCCAGTCCGGGACGGAGACCGGATCGGTGGAAACGTCGTAGATATCAGGCAGCGTCATGTAGCGCTCGACGGCCGAGGCGCCGAGGGCCAAGGGAAAAGCGGCATAGATCAGGGCGGCGAGTGCGGCCAGCCCGCCTTCGGCGCCTGTCATCCAGAGGCTGCGCAGGCCGACGGCGGCAAGCAGGGCGGCCAGAAGCGCGCAGCCGACAGCGGCGATGAGAAGCAGTACCAGATAGGGCGTGGCGAGACCGCCGAAGCGATGGGCGATCATCACCGCCAGCGCCAGAACCAGCGAAAATGCCCCGAGCAGCCGCGAAACGCGTGCGGCGCTGGAAACGGGACGGTCGAAGCGGATGGCCATCAAACTTACCGGTTGCTCGTCAGCGCCGCGCCATGGACCACGCAAATCGCCATGAACCTGTTTAGTGCAAGATTCGGCTAAATTGAAACTGTTGTCTCAAGCATATCGGGCGGAATCCACGACGAAGGCGCCGCTCATTCCATAAGCCCTTGCTGATATGTCAAAAAAAGGCCATTTTGCCGCGGTTTCATCTCCGATTGCAGGATAGGAGAGACGGGATGATTTCACCCGAGATAGCAGCAAGGCCGCAGGCGTCTGCGCTTGGCGGTATCGACCAGTCCGAACCGATGCTGCCGATGGAGCTCGTCGAGCTCGAACTTTCGCTCGAAGGTTATGCCGGCGGTGATGCCGGCTTCTGCGAGACCGTGCGCCTGGCAGCCGGGCGTTCCGGCGGCGAACTGCTGTTTGACCTTCCGGCCGGCGGCCTCATCGAGGATTGCCGGCGCATTGCGGTGATGCGCATTCCCAACGGCGGAAGCGAGATGCGGGTCGTGCTGGCGCTGCTCGACGCAAACGGCACGGAAATCCGCATGCAGGCGCCTGACCAAGAGACGGCGCATCTGGTGCGCTTCGCCGATGCCTTCATCGAGCTGCTAGAGCGGATCTGAGATTCGGGACCCGGCGGTCGCTGGATCCTCCGGCATCAATTCCTGGTCCCGCTTGCCGTGATGAGGGCGACAAGGTCCGCGTCGCCGGTTTGCCGGGCGATATCAAGGGCTGTCATGCCGCTCTCGTCCTTGGCATTGGGATTTGCGCCATTCTCCAGAAGAGCGGCGACAACATCAGGCCCATTCTGCCGGTTATCTAACTGGACGATCAGAGGGGTTCGGCCGCGATTGTCGCGAGCCTCAATGTCAGCCCCCTTTTCTATGAGGATATTCACCGCCTCAGGGTCTGTGACGATATGGAGAATGGTGATCCCCTCGTCACCAAGTCAGTTATGCAGAGATTGGCATTATTTCGTTTTTCTGTCGCAAGGCGTCTCTGACGCGGGCGTTTGCGATGGTGATGATCTTGCGCATGAGGGCGGTGAGGGCCAGACGTTTGGGTT
>NZ_LOKW01000013.1 GCF_002211305.1 Rhizobium sp. R634
AAAACCCAAACGTCTGGCCCTCACCGCCCTCATGCGCAAGATCATCACCATCGCAAACGCCCGCGTCAGAGACGCCTTGCGACAGAAAAACGAAATAATGCCAATCTCTGCATAACTGACTTGGTGACGGAGGAAAGGTAAGTTGCCGATGGAGGCAGAATGGATGCAAGAAGCAGCGCTGCGGCACGATCCTTCGAGGCTCCAGCCTTCGGCTTCCGCACCTCAGGATGAGGTCCGTTGGAGGCTGCCTCCCCCCGCCTAAAACACGCTGCCGACTGCGCGGTCGGCAAGGAGCTGCAAAGTATTAATCGCGCCGTAAATTCCACGGCCGCCGTAATAAAAGCTGGCCCACAGCAGCACGCTGAGAAAAAAAGCTGCAATGAAGGCCCAGAACTTCACGCAAGACGTCTTTCTGATACAGCTAGACTTATTTTATATTAGAAATGTTTACTATATAAATTTCACAAACGCAAATAGAATTATTCAACCTTAAGATTGCATAACACCGGCAGGCAAGCGCGCTGGGTCAAAATGGCTGGCATGGGCTGGAGAAAGCCGCCTCGCCTCTTATGTCAAGCATGAGATCGGAAACGACGAGCGAAGGGACCATGCCATGCTGAACAAGAACACCATCTGCCTCTGGTACGACAGGGACGCCGAGGCGGCCGCCCGCTTTTACACGGAGGTCTTTCCCGGCAGCGCCATGGGCGCGGTCATCCGGGCGCCTGGAGATTATCCCGAAGGCAAGCAGGGAGAGGTGCTGGTCGTCGAATTCACCGTCGCCGGCGTGCCCTGCATCGGGCTGAACGGCGGCCCCTCGATCAAGCACAATGAATGCTTCTCCTTCCAGATCGCCACCGAAGATCAGGAGGAAACCGACCGCTACTGGAACGCCATTATCGGCAATGGCGGCCAGGAAAGCGCCTGCGGCTGGTGCAAGGACAAGTGGGGCGTCTCCTGGCAGATCACCCCAAGGGCGCTGAGCGAAGCGCTGAAAGCCGAGCCCGCCGAGGCAAAACGCGCCTTCGACGCGATGATGACCATGCACAAGATCGACATCGCCGCCATCGAAGCGGCGCGGCGCGGCTGAGGCGCTGGCCGTCAAAGTCCTCTTATACCGCCAGAAAGCAAAAAGCCCCGCCAATCATTGACGGGGCTGTCCTTGCTGAAAATCGCTTCGCTATAGATCCTGGGAGAATCAATGCCTGCCTTCTGGCAGGCCAGGCTGGCGCCAAGCTTGCGCCACCACAGGAACCACCCGTGACCCGCTTCGTTTCCCGGAAAACAGCGAGGTGAAACATGTATGTGGTTCTCGGTGCAACAGGCAATGTCGGCTCCGGCCTCCTGGGGGCGCTGCGAGCGTCCGGCGAGAGCGTCATCGCGGTCGTCCACAGCGCGGAAAAGGCGCGCGCGATCAGCGGCGGCAATGTCGAGGCGGTGGTGCAGGATGTCTCGGATGCGGCGGGGTTGCGGGCCGTCTTCCGGCGCGGCAGGCGTGCCTTTCTCCTCAATCCGTCGGCCGATCCCGAGACCGATACCAACAGGGAAGAGCTGAAGACCGCACGCAGCATTGGCGCCGCGCTCGAGAATTCCGGCCTCGAAAAACTCGTGGTGCAATCGACCTATGGCGCCAGGCAAGGCGATGGCATCGGCGATCTCTCCGTGCTTTACCAATTCGAACGGCTGGCTGAGGCGAGCGGCATTGCCACGGCCATCAACCGCGGCGCCTATTACTACACCAATCTCGACATGCTGCTGGAACCGGCCCGGCAGGGCTCCATCCCGACCGCCTTTCCCGAAGACCTCACCCTGCCGATGGTCTCGCCCGCCGATCTCGGCAAGGCCGCCGCCGCGCGCCTGGCAAGTCCGGTGAGCGACACCGGCATTCACTATGTGGAAGGGCCCGAGCGATATGATTTCGCGGATGTCGCGGCTGCCTTCTCCTCGCTCGTGGCCAAACCCGTCCGCGTCGCGACGACGCCGCGCAGCGGTTTGGAGGAGAGCTTCCGCGCGCTCGGTTTTTCACCCGCCGCCGCCCGCTCTTATGCCCGGATGACCGAGGCGACGCTCGACGGCCCCGAATTGCCGCCGGCGCCGCATCGCGGCACGATCAGGCTTGAAGATCATATCGCAGCGCTTGGATGATCTGCCCTGGGAACAGCGACTTAAGGCGCATCGGCTGAATCAAATTCTCAGCGACCTGTTGCTGACATCATCGCGCCACGGGTTTTCAAACGTTGCCATGGATGCCGGCAACCCTCAAGAGAGCCTCATCCTGAGGTTCGATCCACAGGATCGCCTCGAAGGACGAGGCGGGCGCACCGCCCCTCCCGTCAATCGCCGATCGTAAATCCCCACAACGACGGATCGATCAGCTCGCGCGGCGGCATCATCTCCTTGATATCGACCGGCCGGCGTTCCACCTCGACGGCGGCGAAGGTCTCGATGGCGCCGGATGCATCGCGACCGATGAGTTTCAGCGGCATGCCATCCCTGGTGACGCATTCGGCTCTCAGGACATTTTTGACGGCCGGCCTCAGAATATCGGGCTTCATATCGAACCAGGTGCAATCTTCTCCGCGATGCGACGAGGACGGCAGGTTCATGTCGACCCGCTCGAACGTCTTGTCGAAGGCGGTGTAGGGATAGCTGGACGCGCGCGGCGAACGGCGGGCCTCGAAGCGATGCAGGTCGTCGACCGTGGAGACCGCCATGCCCTGGTTCTCGAGCTCGTTCCAAACCTTGAACTGCACCGCTCCATCAGGCCCGCGCCGGTCTTCGAGCCGCCATGGATAATGCCTGAGCAGCCTGATCTCAGTCCGGCCGTCAGCTGTTTTCATCCTGACGTCGAAATCGGCACGATCTGCCGGCCTCTCGGGATAATCGCGCCGCGGCTTCAGCCAGAAGGCCGGCTCGAAGATCCTCTTCGGCGGCCGGACATCGGATTCCGCCACCGGCCCGCGCTCGAGCTTGACCAGATCCGTCCCGTCATTGGCCGTCATTTCGCCGAAGGGCTGGCTGGTGGCGACTTCGATGCCGTCGCGCGACAAGCAGCTGCGCCACGGCGGCTGCACCCGGTCTTCCGTCTCGGCCTTCTCGCTCAGCTCCCACCAGTGGCAGACCTCACCGGCCTTGACGCGCACCACGCCGGTGTCCTTCGCCTCCGGCGGCGTGACTTTCTCGATGATTGCCGTGGCGAAATCTTCGTCGTCTTCCGATTTTGCCAGCCACAGCAAGAACGGATTGTCGAAATAATTGCCGTAGGCGACGGTCGTGACCGGCGTCTTGACCTCCTCGACCTTCGTCCATCCCTTGTGATGCAGGACGGTACGGGCGAAGGTTTTCACCTCGAACCAGGTCTCCCGGATGACCATGGAAGCCTTGTAGTCGGGCACATCGCGGCTGGCGAAGAAGGGAATATCATCGGCCCTGCCGCCGCCGGCCGCCAACAGCACCGCGCCTGCTATGACGACCAAGGCCGCTGCACGTCTTGTCACGATAAAATCCTCGCCGATCTCCAAATGCCGGGCAACGGCAATCCCTCTTGCCACTCTGATTGACTTGAAGAGAAAATCAATATTCATTCAAGCCGAAGTTGAGGATTTATATGAAAAACGCCTTTATATTCTTGCTCTTAGCAACGTCATTGATTCCGCTTTCGGCCTGCACGACCACCTCCGAGGGCCTCCGCCGGCAGTCGGAGTCGATCACCGCCCGCAGCGGCGTCAGAACGCTGGTGGCCAAGAATTGGCATATCGACGACGACTGCCGCCACATCGATTACCCCGCCATCGACATCGTCGAACGGCCCAAACACGGCCGCCTCGAAATCGTCCACGAACCGCTCTTCCCCAAGCTCGACGGGAAAGCCTCGAAATGCGAAAAGACGAGGGTCAACGGCGTCGTCGGCTATTACACGCCCGACCCCGGCTACACCGGCAAAGACCGACTCGTCATCCGCTCGCCCTATGAAGAGGGCAAGACGGAAGAAGGCGTGCTGAACGTGACGGTGGTGAAATAAAGATCAACACGGTGCCGGCGGTCCAAATGCAGCCGCCGGGCGCCACGCCTTTTCATAGTAGGCCACGGTCTACTCTTGGCCATCCTTCGGCCCCTTGGCGTAGTCGCAGATCGACGTGAAATAGCGTGTCTGCCCTGCGAACTCCGCCTTCGACAATCCGAATTCGTAAACGGCGAATTTGTCACTGTGATAGTAAAACGCTGCGGAGAGGAACTCTCCCAGACGTCCGCAGTCCCCCATGCCAGCGCCCGTATAGACCGATAGCGTTTTGCCCTTGAAGGTCCCCTTCACCACCTTGTCGACCTCAAAGTCGCCGCGCGTCAGCCGTGGCGGCTCGCGATCGGTTTGCGAATCCGGCAGCTCCACGCCAAAGGTCACGAGCTTCATGCGGCCTCTGACGATCAAATCCGCTTTCGCAAATCTTTCCTTCGCGGACGATCGCCCGCAACTGCACGCGGATGCCCCCGAGGCCGGCAGCACCATCAGAACCGACGCGGCGACGAAGGCCACGGCACGATATGAATTCATTGAAATCCCCCTCCCGCGCGGCTGAAATCTTGCGCGGTCATCGACAGCATCACCGGAGATTTGTCGGGATTGAGGCGAAGGGCTGGCCGGTTTCTCGCGATGGTGGAGAGAAACCGTACGATCTAGCTGTCACGACGATCAGCCCTTCGCACTCTCAGAATTTCAGCTTTTCGCAAAGTCCGCCGCCGTCAGGGGAACGGGCCTGTAGCCGTTGACGTCGGATATGTCGTATTCGCGGCCGAGCTCTGCCGCCACCAGCACCCGCCCGGATTTCGACATCAGCGCGGGATCTCGCCAAAGTCCGGCAATGACATGGCCGATGAACTGAGGAGATTCGGAGTTGGACAGGTCGAAATATTCGGCATTCTCCAGCACCGCTTCGGTGCGGACCAGGCCGGGATAGAGCGAGACGGCGGCGACATTGTGCGGACGCAGCTCATGGGCGAAATCGGCGGCCATCTTGTCCGTGGCAGCCTTGCCGATGCCGTAGATGGCATTGCCCTCGTAGAGCTGCGCCGCCCAGAAGGAAATATTGACGATCAGGCCGCGCTGGCCCGAGATCATCATCGGGGCGACGGCGCGCGATGTCATGAAAGCCGCCCTCAGCGCGGTGCCGATCATTGCGTCCCACCGCCAGACCGGCTGCTCCCAGAAAGGCCGGGGCCAGGTAAAATCGCCATTCTCGACCATGTTTTCATAGCCGGGCCAGGCATTGTTGACCAGAATATCCAGCCCGTTGCCGGCTCGGATCTCTTCGGCCACACGCTCGGTTTCGGCATCGCTGCCGTGGTCGCATTGATGAAGAACGACGGTTCCGGGGAGCGCCGCAGCCTCGCGCGCAAGCCCCTCCAGCGATCCTGCGCTCTTGCCTCCCTCACTTGCCTTCGCCTCGGAAAGGGTCCGCCCGGTCACATGCACCGTGGCTCCCTCGGCGAGCAGAGCAAGCGCAATCCCGCGGCCGACACCGCGGCTCGCGCCCGTCACCAACACAACGACATCCTTCATGTCAGCTGGCCTCCCCGATGGCTATTTGCAGCGGCATGCATTGGAGCTGTCGGCATTGCTCCGGCCGCCGCCAGCAGCTTTTCATTCGGCCGAGGGGGATTTTCCAGGAGTTCGACAATGCGCGCGTAATCGCGTTCCGATGCTTCAATGACCTCCGCTTCGGCGATGATGGCATCGGCCTCGTGCAATGCTGATTGCGTCGTGAAATTCACTGGATCCGTATTGCAAGGCGCCACCTCCGGCAGCAGCTCGGCTTCGGCTGGTGAGGCAGGCCGCAGGCTCATACGCTCATTGTCTTCAACGGGCACTCTCGGCATGGCATGCTCCATCTGTGCTTATTCGAAGCGTAAGCATGATGGTGACGCATGTCACCCCACCACCCGCCTGATCTTCTCGGCGTCCTCCGCCGTCGCCGGATTATACACAACCATGCTGAGGTCCGGCCGCCCGTCCACCTGGAAGGCGGAATATTCGAAGGAGAGCAGGCCCAGCACCGGGTGCTTGATGTGCTTGGCGCCCTCGCCGTGGGTGCGCACGTCGTTGTCGCGCCACATGGCGAGGAATTCCGGGCTCCTGCGGCAGAGTTCGTCGACCAGCGGCTCGACTTCAGCGGCAGCACCGGCGCGGGCGGCATCGACGCGGAAGGCGGCGACGACGAAGCGGGCGACACTTTCCCAGTCATATTGGGCGGCGCGCACGCGCGGATCGAGGAAGATGAAGCGCAGCACGTTGCGCTCCTCGGGCGGCAGCGCGCCGTAATCGGTCAGCAGCACGGTCGCCGCCCGGTTCCAGGCGACCACGTCCCAGATGGCGTTGCGGATCAGCGCCGGGCTCGGGTCCAGCGCATCGAGCACGCCCTGCAGGCGCGGCGTCACACCCTGTTCGTTGCGGTAGCGCACCTCCGGCGGACGGCCGAGGCCGATGAGGAAAAGGTGTTCGCGCTCGATATCGGTCAGCATCAGGGCGCGCGAGATCCGGTCGAGCACGTCGGCGGAGGGCGCGCCGCCGCGGCCCTGCTCCAGCCAGGTATACCAGGTGGGGCTGATATTGGCGCGGCTTGCCACCTCCTCACGGCGAAGCCCCGGCGTGCGCCGCCGCTCTCCCGCAAAGCCCAGCGCTGCCGGATCGAGCTTGGCGCGGCGGTCCTTGAGATAGGCGCCGAGCCGGTTTTCGGTGCTGACGAATTCGCTCATCCTGTTAGCTTTTATACCATGATAAGATCACTACTTTACCATGATAGCACTCTCGCCGATATCTGTCTCCAGTTCATCAGGAGATATCGACATGCGCGTATTCGTCACCGGAGCCACCGGCTGGGTCGGCTCGGCCGTCGTCAGGGAGTTGCTCGCCGCCGGCCACGAGGTGCTGGGCCTTGCCCGCTCGGAGAAGGGAGCAGCGGAGTTGGAGGCCGCGGGCGCCGCCGTCCAGCGCGGCACGCTCGAAGATCTGGAGGGGCTGACGCGCGGCGCGGCCGAAGCCGATGCCGTCATCCACACCGGCTTCAACCATGATTTCTCGAAATTTGCCGAAAACTGCGCCCTCGACCGGCGCGCCAGCGAGGCGCTCGGCGAAGCCCTCCGGGGCTCCGGCCGCCCGCTTCTGGTGACGGCAGGACTCGGCCATGCGCCGGGCCGCATCGGCATCGAGAAGGACCCGCCGATGCCGACCAGCGAGACCTATCCCCGCGCCTCCGAAATCACCGCAATATCGCTCGTCGCCCGCGGCGTGCGCGCCGCCACCGTCCGCCTCCCACCCTCGGTGCACGGCCATGGTGACCACGGCTTCGTGCCGATCCTGATCGAGACCGCACGACGGACGGGCATCTCCGCCTATATCGGCGAAGGGCAAAACCGCTGGCCCGCCGTCCACCGGCTGGACGCCGCCCGCCTCTACCGCCTGGCAATCGAACGCGGCGCCACCGGCGGCCCGTTCCTGGCGGTGGCCGAAGAGGGCGTGGTTTTCCGCCGGATCGCCGAAGTGATCGCCCGGCGGCTCAATGTGCCGGCCGCCTCGCTGTCGCGGGAAGAGGCGGCGGAGCATTTCGGCTGGTTCGCGATGTTCGCCGGCTTCGACGTGCCGACCTCGAGCGCGCATACGCAGGCGTTGCTCGGCTGGCAGCCGACCGAGCCAGGGTTGCTCGCCGATATCGATCATCCGGCGTATTTTGGCGGGTGAGCCTGCCGCTGAAGAAATCATCTGCCTTCGCTTGCCGCTCAAGGCGAAGCGACGACCAATGGAGGTCCTGCCGTGTGGCCCCCTCATCTGCCTGCCGGCATCTTCTCCCCGAGGGGAGAAGCGGGCAGGTGGTGAGCTTCATGCTCCACAGGAGCGTTCAAGAAGGGCGAGACGTCGCCTCGATTCGGCTTCTCCCCAGCGGGGAGAAGATGCCGGCAGGCAGATGAGGGGGCTACACGGCACATCCATTGCACAGCTCCGGTGCGCCAAGCCTTGCCTTCTCTCCAGCCTCATCGCCTTCGTCCTTCGAGGCTTCGGATTTCAGCTTGCGCACGTTATCAGGATGAAGGCTGATTGGCGTCTCTGGAATGGACCTTAAGACGCGTTTGCCCGTTGGCAGAATTCCATTGGCGGCATGTCTTTCAGGGAGTCGCGAAAGGCTTGGAATTTCGCTTTCGCGTTTCCGCCAGCCTGCTGATCCATCATCCGCCACTCTTCCTCGGTGGGTTGAGGGCTATAGTGCAGATCTGTGAATGTCACCGTTGTTCTATCGTCAGAGAATGTATAAACCGAAATCAAGGACAATTTTCCCCAACCATTGTCCGTCATCACGACCGTATTGTCTTTTTCGGACAGGCTTATATCGCGACCGATGGCCCGCGGCTCCTTGTCGCCGAACATGATCATCTGTTTGTTTTCGATGCGAAAATGAAAGCCCTGGCAATTCGCTCCTTTTTCATAGAGGTCCTTGCTCGTCATCTTGGCGATCATCGAAAGTTGCTCTTCTTCCGAGCAAGACGAGAGCAATGCCAAGACAAGCACTGCACATCGATTTCTCATGGTCGTTTCTCCCGCGGCGGAACCAGTTCCATCTGCCTTGACATAACGCAGGTTGAAAAACGCTTGACTAATTTCAATCCAAAACCCTAATTGGAAGACACTGAAATTGACGAACGCCAACCTCAGGCAGCCGGAGACCGGCTACCTCTCTTCTTAAACCGCCTCTCGAAACGTCTTCCCCTACCGCGTCCGCCCCTCGTTCATCTCCGCAGGATCATAATTGATATCCCAGTCCTTTTCGGGCTTCTTCTTCCCCGGCGGGTGCTTGTGCACCGTCGCATCCTCCGAGCCGGTGATGACGGTCGGCTTGGCGCTGGCGACGCCGCTTGCCTTTCGGTCGGCGCGGGATTTGGCGAACTGGCCGGCTGCGTCCTTCTTGGGGTCGGCCATGTCATTCGCCCTTCTGCTTCACCGCGTCGGAAATGTCGCTCGTCTCCGGATCGCGGTTGTTTTCGCCGTTGGCGTCACGGTTCTTGTCCGGATCGTCCTTGGGTTTCAGGTAGCCGCGCGGCCGGTTGCCCTTCGGCCCTTCCCAGCGGGGGGACTGGTCGGTGGTGCCGGGGGCGCCGTCCCTGGGTGTCGTCATGCCCATCGTCGTTTCTCCTTGGTTGAGTGAAGAAAAACCACCAAGGCCGGGAAGTGTTCCGGCAGAAAATATGGAACCCTCCCGGGTTCAATCGGTTGCTCAAAGGTCCTGAACCTCAAACAGGGAGCCGAAAATGAGCAAGACCAACGTTCGTGAAATCCAGAAACGCGCCGAACAGCAGGTGAAGAACACCAGCGCCGGCGGCCACCTCGGCGGCACCTATTTCGGCCAGCAGCCGGACGGAAAAACCGCCTCGGACACCACCAACGACAGCGCCAAGGCCCGGCCGAACGACGGCAGCAACTGAGCGGCGCGCTTCTAGAAGATCCGCGAGAGGCGTGCCATGGGACACCCCCTCTGCCCTGCCGGGCATCTCCCCCACAAGGAGGGAGATCGGCTGGGCGAGATGGCCTGCCCAAACAACGAGTGCATCCTTATTCCGATATGATGGAAAGGAACAGGTGATCCAACCTCTTGCCGATCTCCCTCCTTGTGGGGGAGATGCCCGGCAGGGGAGAGGGGGTGTCAAACCCCGTCAGCGCCGCTTCCTTGCCGTAAGCATCCTCCACAGTCTCTCATCGGGGCGGCTCCACGCCGAAACGCCCAGGGAAACCCTCGCACCACCCTCATTGAACGGCAACGTCCCTGCCCTAGCTTATGCTGGCGGCCGGCCGGCCGTGGGGGCACATCCGGCAGCGAGGGCGACGTGGCATCCTGTTCGATTGACGATGCGATCCGGGAGCTTGTCCCGGTCCTTTCCCGGGCGCCGGCGGGTGCGGTCAGCGGCGAATGGACCGCCACGACCATGCAGGCCGGCCATTCCTCGAGCACCGGCGGCTATCGCGATGCGGCGGGAAAGCAGGTGCCGGACGATTCACGCGATCCGCTGCGCGCCATCGGCGCTGTCGTCGAAAAGCTCGATGCGGCTTCGAGCGAGCGCTTCAACCGGGTGGTGGTCCGCTGGAGGAAGCCGGCCCTGCCCTTCATGCGGGCGCAGGTGACGATCGAAACCAGCTTCGACCCGTCAATCGTGCCGCGCGGCCCCGACGACCCGATCTACGAGCGCGCCGCAAGCGCCCGCCGCGCCTTCTGGCAGGGCCGCGGCAGCGTGCGCGAAGGTTTTGCCGCCGAGCGCGCCTCGGCCAATAGCTACGCCCAGACCAAATGGTTCGGCCCGCACCGCCACATCCTCGCCATCGATGCGCCCGGCCGGATGATCCTCGCCACCGACGGCCTCTCCACCCCCTGGGCCGGCATTTCCGAGCCCGAAAACGGCGTCGAATGCGAACTCTTCATGGAGTTCGGCGCCGCGACGCTGGTGGCGACGACGATCGGCGACTGGGGAAACCTGTTGATCAACCTCGGCGATCTCGTCGCCGACGGCCACCGCATCGCCCGCGATGTCGAAAAACACGGCGCCGTCCTGTTCTGCCGGCTGACGGAGGATTACGCGCCGCTGACCCGCATCGTGCTCAGCCGCGATCCCGGCCGGATCGACGGCATGCCTTTCGGCTCCGTGCCGCTGATCCGGGCGACGGCAATCGCCGAAGCCGAGATCGACGGGAGCGACCCCGGCGAGGACTGGGGCGCGACGGCGGCGCGCCTGGCGCTGGCCAAACGCGGGATCGAACTCTGAGGAGACACGCTCCTCACGGCGCATAGCGCGTGAAGACGTAGTCATGGTCTTTCACATTGCCGACATGGCAGGAAAGACAGGTCTGATGCTGTGCGATATCGACCGGCTTGCCATCGACGAACCGTCCGAAACCCCAGCCATGGCTGTCGGGATATTTCTTCGAGTCCTTGACCATGACCTGCACCGTGGTCGGCGCGCCCGGCACCGTCGCCGGCGCAAATTCCGTCGATTGCTTGCGCTTATAGGCAAGCTTCACGAGGATCGATCCATCGGGAAAAGGCAGTGTGCCCTTCTTGTAGGCATCGACCGCGATATCGTTGCCGAGCACGGCGCGCAGCTCATCGAGCGGCGGCGCTTCCTGGGCCGGAGCGATGAACTTCCAGTCGCGGTAGCCCTCGGGGATGGTGACGCCATAGATCGGCGAGGCATTTTCCGCCGGCGCCTCCTCGGCGGCGGAATGGGACACGGCGACGCCGAGGGCGAGACTGGAAGCGGCAAAGATGCCGAGGAGAGCGAATTTCATGAGTAACTCCTGCCGGGCTGATGGTCCGCGGCAGGATCGTTCCGGATTGTATCCGGCAGATGTCGGCAGCCGGCCGAAATGTATCGAAATGTATATGCGGCCGGAGCGGCGCACCCGCCTCGCCCTTCGGGGCCCCTGCGGGGCACCTCAGGATGAGGCTCTCGTGGATGCAGCGGCGACGCACCAGGGCGCTGCCGCGACACCCTCTTCCTTTGCCAATGAGGCGCGGCATCCTCCAACGCTCCCTCATGCTGAGGTGCGCAGCCCCAAGGGCGGAGCCTCGAAGCACGCGCACAACATTGCTTCTTGCATCTTCAGCCGCCGGCACACCCGCCTCGCCCTTCGAGGCCCCTACGGGGCACCTCAGGATGAGGCTCTCGTGGATGTTGCGGCGACTCGCGCCAGTGCTGCGGCGCTACTCGTTGATCTCAGGCTCGACCACCTTGGCGAGGTTGCGCAGCGATTCCTGCCAGCCGAGATAGCAGGCTTCGGCCGGGATCATATCGGGCACGCCGGCCTGGGTGATATTGACCTCGGTGCCGACCAAGACCTTCTTCAGCTCGACGGTGACTTCCATTTCACCGGGCAGGTTCGGATCCTCGAACTTGTCGGTGTAGCGGACGCGTTCGCCCGGCACGAGCTCGAGGAATTCGCCGCCGAAGGCGTGGCTGTTGCCGGTGGTGAAGTTGCGGAACGACATTCTGAACGTGCCGCCGACGCTCGGCTCGATATGATGCACGGTGCAAAGGAAGCCGTTCGGCGGCAGCCACTTGGCAAGCGCATCCCCTTCGATGAACGCCCGATAGACCTTCTCCGGGCTGGTAGCGAAAACGCGGTGCAGGCGAATGGTGCTTGGCATGGTCGTGATCCTTTTGACCTGTTGGAATAGACGAGCCTAGGACGGGCGGGACCCGAGCGATCCGACACCGGATCGATCTTTTCTTCAAGAAAAATTGCTGCGCTCCCCCGGCCTGCTTGACAGAAAGTGCAGCCATTTTTAAATGAGTGAGCACTCAGTCATTCAGAAAGCGAACATGGCCCGGCCGCGCAGCCCAGACAAGCGTGACGTCATCCTCAAAGCGGCGGGACAACTCTTCGCCGATGAGGGACTGAACGCGCCGACCGTACGGATCGCCAAGGCGGCGGGCGTCGCCGAAGGAAGCATCTTCACCTATTTCGCCAGCAAGGACGAGCTGATCAATGAGCTTTACCTGGAACTCAAAGGCCAGCTGCGCGCCGCCGTGGTCCTGCCGCCCGATACGGCGGATCTCCGGGAATGCCTCTGGAAAGCATGGCATGGCTATGTGAGCTGGGGGGTGGCCCACCCGAGGGAACATCAACTGCTCACGGTCCTCGCGCTCTCCGGCCGGATCACTGACGCCGCCCAAGCGCAGGCGCTCGATGCCTTCGGCGACGTCGCCGACGTGCTGCGGCAGGCAATGGGGCTCGGCGCGCTGCGTCAGCAATCGCCGGGCTTCGTCGGCGCGCTGATGTCCGGCATGGCCGACACGACCGTCGATTTCATCCGCAATTCCCCAACCGATGGCGACATCACCTGCCGGGACGGCTTCTCCGCCTTCTGGAATGCCATCAGCCATGACTGATCTTCTTGCGCCAAATAAATGCGTGAGCACTCACTCATTATAACAGAAAGACAGACGATGACACATGATCTTCTCGGCAAAATCTTTCTCGTAACGGGAGGAACGGACGGGATCGGCAAGGCGGCCGCAACAGAATTCGCAAAGCGCGGCGCATCCCTCACCCTCGTCGGCCGCAACAGGGCAAAGACGGAACGGACGATCGCGGATTTGACGGCCGCCACCGGCAACCCGCATCTGGATTACCTCATCTGCGACCTCTCCCGCATGGCGGAGATCAGCCGCGCGGCGGAAGAGTTCAAGGCGAGGCACGACCGTCTCGATGTGCTCGTCAACAATGCCGGCGCCATGTTCAAGACGCCGCTGATCGGCCCCGATGGCATCGAGCTGACCTTCGCGCTGAACCACCTCGCCTATTTCCAGCTCACCACCTCCCTGCTCGACCTGATCCGCAAGACACCGGGCGCACGCGTGGTCTCGACATCGAGCGCCATGCAGGCCCGGGGAGCATTGGATCTCGGGAAGACGCCGACTTCGACGGAGGGATCGGGCATGCGCGCCTATGCGACATCCAAGCTTGCCAACGTCCTCTTCACCAAAGAATTGCAGCGCCGTCTGGATGACACCGGCGCAACGGCCAACTGTTTCCATCCCGGTACGATCCGCAGCCAGTTCGGTGGCTTCGGCGCCGATGTCGGCTTCTGGATTGGCCTGGCATTCACGCTCGCCAAACCTTTCGCCAAATCTCCGGAACAAGGCGCCGATTCCCTCATCTGGCTCGCCACCGCCCCGGAAGCGGCCTCGCTCAAGGGTCAATACATCGCCAACCGCCGCCCGCTGACCCCGCAGAAACAAGCAGTGGATGCGCAGCTGGCGAAAGATCTGTGGGCGCTGAGCGAGACGCTCTGCGCGCAGGCCAAGGCCCGTTAATGACGGACGCCGCGGCGGCAGCCGGAGCCTTTGGCTCTCTAAGCCGCGGCCTTCTTCTTCAAGGCGTTGAGCAGGGTGCGGGCGCCTTCCTTCGAGGAGGCCGGGTTCTGGCCGGTGATCAGCAGACCGTCCTGGACGACATGCACGCCCCAGTCCGCCGTCGAGGAAAACGTCGCGCCCTGGTCTCTCAGTTCGTCCTCCAGCAGATAGGGAACGACATCGATCAGGTGCACGGCATCCTCTTCGGAATTGGTGAAGCCGGTCACGGTGCGGCCTTTGGCGATCGGCGTTCCATCCGGCGCCTTGACATTCATCAGGATGCCCGGCGCGTGGCAGACGAGCGCCACCGGCTTTCCGGCCGCCAGCATCGTCTCGATGAGCGACAGCGCGTGGCGGTCGTTCGTCAGGTCCCAGAGCGGGCCGTGCCCGCCGGGGAAGAAGACGCTGTCGTAGTCGCCTGCGCGGACCTCGGAGAGTTTCATCGTATTGGCGAGCGCCGATTTTGCGGCCGGATCGGCCTCGAAACGGTGCGTATCATCCGTCTGGAAGCCCGGCTCGTTGCTCTTCGGATCGAGCGGCGGCTGGCCGCCTTTCGGCGAGGCAAGGCTGATGTCGACGCCTGCGTCGCGGAAGACGAAGTAAGGGGCGGCGAATTCCTCCAGCCAGAAACCCGTCTTCCGGCCGGTATCGCCCAGTTGATCATGCGATGTGAGAACCATGAGAATTTTCATTGCTCAGCTCCTTCGTCCCGGATCGCGGACAAGCCGTCGGCGTCCGGTTTTACGGTGAATACTGCCTGCAGATCTCATGCTAGAACGAGAGAGACCATAGACCCGTCATCCGTGCCGTACAAGCGATCAGACGCGGCTTTCGAGCGCCGCTTTCTCCCTGACGGGGACGGCATGGGCGGAACTCAGCGCCGCGTCGGTTTCGGCCAGGCGGGCGGCGCGGCGGCGCATCCTCGGGCTCTTCGGCATTTCCGGCCTCGACGCAGACGCCAGATCCTGAAAGCGCGGCTTGCTGCATGGCCGGGCCAGGCGCTCCCGGCCGATGATCGCCAGCAGCAGCTTGCGCTTCGCATAGCCCGCCGAGCTGCGCAGGATCAGCCTGATGAGGAATCCCGGATCAGCCTTGAGGACCGCCCGGGCCGACGCGGCGGCCAGGCGGTAATTGCCTGCGAGAATATATTGGTTCACCGCATATTTATGGGCGGCGAGGATGGCGCTGCGGATCGCATAGGAAGACAGCTGCGGGCCAGCGGCGAGCGAACGCCGCGTCACTTCGGAGAGCGCGCTCGCCATCCTGACATAGTTGGAAGACATGTTTCCGGGATATTTTCGGTAGCCGAGCAGCCGCTCCGGCACATATTCGATGCAATAGCGCGCCGCCAGCCTCAGCTCGAAATCGAGATCCTCGCAGCCGCCGATGCCGGCCGCGGCATAGGAGCTGTCGAAACCGCCGATCTCGAGCGCCGCCTGCCGGCGCACCAGAAGCGAGCTGCCATTGCCGATATATTTGAATGTGAGATGCCTGGCATAGATATAGCCTCGCGCGAAAAAAGACGGTCCCAGACCGTTGAGCTCATCGTCCCGATTGATGAAATGGTGCAGCACATAAACCGCGGCCCATTGATCCGGCAGGCGGTCGAGAGCCCCCACCTGTTTTTCGATTTTGGCGGGATGCCAGAGATCGTCCGCATCGAGAAAGGCGACATAGGCCCCCGAGGCGGCCTCGATGCCGGTGTTGCGCGCGGCGGCGACGCCGCGGTTTGCCGTGCGAAGCAGGCGGATCCTCTGATCGTTCGCAGCCACCCGCTCGACGAGACGCGCCGTATCGTCGGTCGAACCGTCATCGACGACGATGATCTCCAGGGCCCGATAGGTCTGAGACGTGGCGGAGGCAAGCGTGCGCTCGATGAAGGGCGAAGCATTGAACGCCGGAACGACCACCGAGACCAGCGGCTGCAAATGCGGCGTTGCTCCGATCGACTCCACGACTACCTCCCAAAAGGCACGGCCAAGCCGCCCGTCAGCGCATTTCCGTTTTTTCCCAGAGCAACGCCATGTCACCGACCGGCGATATGCTCAGCCGGTCTCCATGTCTTCCCGATCAGCCGGCCGTTCGCGGCTCGATGATGCCGGCCGGCATCGCCGCGAAACGATCGGCAAACGGCGTGCCGCTTTCGGGAATCTCTACACTCGCCGAAGTCCCGCCATTCGGCAAGCAGGGCGAAGGCCCCCTGCACCTAAAGGATGACCCCAGCAACCGCCAAAGCCGGTCGGCGCCGAAGGCGGCGAGCGCCATCGGGAAGCGGGCGGCGATCAACAGCGCCACTTTTCTGATCTGGTCGCAGTCCCCGGCGAGAACCGCGGCGCCACCGCGAAGGACAGCCATTCGGCGAGCGCCAGACAGAGCTTCAGGTCCTCGCAGCCCTCGGCGCCGCGGTCGCGCAGCGACGGATCGTAGCCGCCGCACGCGAGCACCCCGGCCCGCGGCATCAGCGGCGTGCTGGCATTGTAGGCCGGGATGAGGACGGATACCAAGGGCGCGGATTCAGCGGGCATGGGCGGTTATGCCGAGGGGCGAACGTCGTGTCGCCACCCATAACGCAGCACGCTGGAACCCTCTCCTCTATCGCCACTCTGTCCTCATAGACCGGAGAAGCTGCCGATATCCGTGTTCTTCTGCGGGCGCGGGCGCGCCACAGCTTTGCGCGGCTTGGCGGCGGCGCGTTCCATCTCCGCCCTGAACCAGTCGAGCGTCTTCAGCACGCCTTCTTCATAGCTGACCTTGCAGGACCATTCCGGCATCACGTGCTTGGCGTTGGTCAGGTCCGGCCGGCGGTTGGTCGGATCCTGCGGCGGCGACGGCTTGAAGACGATCGGCACGCCGCCCATCAGGCTGGAGACATATTTGGCGACGTCGAGCACCGAGATCTCGCGGTCGTTGCCGACATTGAGCGGTCCCCGGTAATCGGTCTCGTTCATCCAGAAATAACGGGCGAAGCCCTCGGTGATGTCGTCGACATAACCCCAGCTGCGCGATTGCAGCCCGTCGCCGAAGACGGTGATCGAGCGGCCGGTCAGCGCCTGGGTGATGAAGTTGGAGACGGCCCGGCCGTCATCCGGCCGCGTCCGCGGCCCATAACAGTTGAAGGGCCGCACGACCCGGACATCGAGGCCCTGGGTGCGCTGCAATTCGAACAGCAGCGATTCGGTGCAGCGCTTGCTTTCGTCATAGGAAGAGCGCGGCCCGGTGCAATCGACCTGGCCCTTGTAGCTTTCCGGCTGCGGCGACACCAGCGGATCGCCATAGACCTCCGATGACGAGGTGAAGCAGAAGCGGCCGCCCTTCTTCAGGAGGTCGAGCAGCCGGAAGGCGCCGAGCAGGTTGGCCGAGATCGTCCGCTTCGGTTCTTTCATGTACCAGGGCGGCGAGGCCGGAGAAGCGAAATGGTATATCTCGTCGAACGTGTCGGAGGTTTGAAGTGTTTCGACGTCGGACCGCACGAAATGCAGCCGCGGATCCTTGATGTGGGCCAGATTCTCCGCCCGGCCGGTCCAGAGATTATCGACGACCACAAGTTTGCTGATATTGCTGCGCAGCAACAACTTGTCGCACATATGCGAGCCAATGAACCCGGCTCCGCCTGCCACCAGAACTTTTTTCATTCCATGCCCCTGTTTCTTCATTTGCCGAACCTCGTGCAAATATAAAACAATGCCGAATTAAGCAGTCATACGCCTGAAGGATTAGCTTTAACATGGTATAATATCGCTGATGACATATTTTCTTCAGGGATATTTGCAACCGCTGCAAGATAAAATCAGACGAATGGGAAATTGCTTACCCGAGCGCGACAATAATAGTATCGACAGGCGCTGTCGTCAGACGTTAGTCTGATGTCGCGACGATTGAGAAACTTGGTTGATCTCAATGCGCGAATGTATGAATCTGCCGCCTTATCAGGCCTTTTGGCGGCAAAGAACCGCAACCACACGTACATTCGGCCGTTTTGATCGCCCTCGCCCCGGCCAGAAATCTTTCGCGACGCAGCAAAAAATTTCCTCTTCGGTCGGCAGTGCGACGACGTCAGCCATGGTGGATGGTCTCCCCTCCCCAACCCCTCCCCACAAGGGGGAGGGACTTAACTCGCGGCACCGCCTCATGCCAAAGTGAGCGTTCTTGCGGACGAGAGGTTGCGGCGAGAGCGGAGAGAGGCCGGCAGGTTAGCCCCTCCCCCTTGTGGGGAGGGGTTGGGGAGGGGTTTTGCTGGGTCAGAAGTGCATTTTCGACTTCCAGCACTCGCCACAGCGTTGAGAATACGGCACTAGCTTGGGGCGACGATAGCTTGCAGCTCAGCAAGACTATCTGAATCGCTCAGACAGAGCGCATGATGGTTCGCATCTCCGCAAACACGTCAAAAAACTGTTCTTTCATGCTGTCAAAGCCGGAGGGAAAACTGTCACCAACCCTTGCCTCAAACTGGTAGTCATCGAACGTATCTCTGGCGTGTCGTTTGAGCGAGCCTGAGATTTTCTTTCCACCTCTTTCGACACTGTAACTGCTTGACTGTTCACAGGTCGGGTTCGTGAAACGGTTTTTGATGAACTCACATTGAAGTCCGATGAGGGCGGCCGGCACGAATTTTCGTCCCATGAAAATCCCGACATATTCTCCTCCGACGGTTTGAATGAACACTTCGTCGATGTCTGGATGAATGTGTAGTTTGTATTGGCAATGCGAGCCCGGTTCGCTCTGAGGATGCGGCGTTGCTCCGTATACCGAACGTATATGCTGAAATCGCCTCATTTTGGAATCCGGATCGTGACCTGGAATATCGCACTCATAAAAGCGATCATTGAAACGATGAGCTGCTCTTGTAATCTCTATCCTATCGATAAGGTCCGGGCTGCGAGCTTCCTGCCAACCATCGAACGTAAGATGATCAGGAGCGTTGCCCTGAAAGGCCGCTGACAATAATACCTCGATTGCACTTTCGAAGACCTTTATCTCAGGTTCCGAGAGACCCTTATAGTTGGGGCGTTCGACAGAGGCCGGCCGATACCGCAGCACTGGCTCGAACGGTCTCGGAGATCTGCCCCGCTGAATCGCAAGCTGCAGCACCCTGTCAAAATCCCGCTTGTCCATCGGCATCTTTCCATTTTTCACTGAACCGGTTTCGGTCAAGCCGCCTTCCCAACCACCGGCTCGCCCATCGCCTGCGGCTTGCCGAGCAGATAGCCCTGCGCCTCGTCGCATTGCTCTTCCGAGAGCGTATCGAGCTGCGCCTGCGTCTCCACGCCTTCGGCCAGCACCGGCACCTCGAGGCTGCGGCCGAGGGCCAGGATGGCGCGGACGATCGCTTTGGATTGCGGGCTGGTCTCGACCTCGGCCATGAAGCTCTTGTCGAGCTTGATCTTGTCGAAGGGGAAGGAGCGTAGCGTTTCCAGCGAGGAATAGCCGGTGCCGAAATCGTCGATGGCGATCGAGACGCCGAGCGCCTTGATCTCGCGCATCGTCCGCAGCGCCTTCTCCTTGTCGACGATGATGGAGCTTTCGGTGATCTCGATTTCGAGGCGGCGCGGGTTCAGCCCGGTTTCCAAAAGAATGCCTGCGATCACCGCGGCCATGTCGGCATGGCCGAGCTGGATCGGCGAGAGGTTGACGGCGATCTTGTAGCCGTTGTTCCAGCTCGCCGCCTCCCGGCAGGCTTCCCGCAGCACCCATTCGCCGATCGGCAGGATCGCGCCGCATTCCTCGGCAAGGCCGATGAAATCCATCGGCGGGATGTTGCCGCGCTCGGGATGGCGCCAGCGCAGCAGCACCTCGTAGCCGGTGATCTCGCCCGTCCGCACCGATTTCTGCACCTGGTAATGCAGATGCAGCTCCTTGCGCTCGATCGAGGCCCAGAGATCGTTGGCGAGCGCCCGCCGCCGGCGCGCCATCTCGTCCATATCAGCCTCATAGAAACAGACCCGCTGCAGCAGCGATTGCTTGGCGCGGTACATGGCAAGATCGGCATTGGCGAGAAGCCCGTCGACGCTTGCCGCATCGCTCGGATAGATCGCAACGCCGAGGCTGGCGCCGGTCTTGATCTCGAAGCCGTCGATGGAGACTGTGCCGGCCAGCGCCCCTTCCAGCCGGCCGATATAATCGTGCAGCGCACTCAGCTCGTCGAAGCGCTTGGTCGCCGCGAATTCGTCGCCGCCGAAGCGGGCGATGAACTCGCCCTCCTGCCGCGCGGCATCGAGACGCCGGGCAAGCTCGACCAGCACCTTGTCGCCGGTGGCGTGGCCGTGCTGGTCGTTGACCTCCTTGAACTTGTCGAGATCGATGCCGATGACGGCGACATTGCCCCTCACCCGGTCGGCGATCATCATCTCTTCCGAGACGCTCTCGCCGAATTGCAGCCGGTTCGGCAGGCCGGTCAGCCCGTCATGCTTGGCGAGGAAGGCCACCTGCTCTTCGGATTTCAGCCGGTCGGTGATGTCTTCGAAGGTGACGACCCAGCCGCCATCGGCGAGCATGTTGACATGCTGCTGGATCGAATTGCCGCTGGCATATTTATGGACGGCGCTGCCGGAGCCGGCGCGGATCAACGCCATGTTCCTGATATAATGCGCCTCGGCGAGTGCCGCGGCCTCCGCCGCATCGTCGGTATTGGCGGCATAGCCGATATCGACGATCTCGCGATAGGCCATGCCCGGGCGCACCGAGCCCTCGGGAAAGCGGAAGATTTCGAGATAGCGCTTGTTGCAGAGCACCAGCCGCTCGTTCCTGTCGAACATGCAGATGCCCTGCCCCATGTTTTCGAGCGCGACATCGAGGTTGCGGGTGACCTCCTCGATCCGGTCGGCATCCGCCTTCTGCTTGCTGCTGTCCTTGGTGATCTTGGCATAGCCGATCAGCGCGCCGGTCTCGTCATAGATCGGGTCGATGACGACATGGGCCCAGAAGGAGGAGCCGTCCTTGCGATAGCGCCAGCCCTGGGCTTCGAACTTGCCCTCGGTGCGGGCGGCCTGAAGCGCCCGCTGCGGCAGGCCCTTGCGCCGGTCTTCGGCCGAATAGAACAGCGAGAAATCCTTGCCGACGATCTCATCCGCGCTATAGCCCTTGGCGCGCTCGGCCCCCGCATTCCAATTGCTGACCTTGCCGTCGGGATCGAGCATATAGATCGCGTAATCGGTCACGCCTTGCACGAGCAGCTTGAAATTGCGCTCGGCCCTTTCGGTCTTGGCGCCGGAGCGCACGGCGAAGATCGCCGCCGCAAAGCCCGCCGTCAGCAGCGAGAAGGTCACGGCGACGATCGTCACCACCATCATCGCCGGCGAAAGCAGCATCGAGGGGTTGAACGCCGAAGCATCGGGCACGACGGTCACACCCGCCGTCGCCGTGAAATGCAGCGCCACGACGCCGAGCGTCAAGAGCACCGTCGCCGTGAACTTGCCGAGCGTCGAGCGGCCGCTGCGGCCGGCAAAGCGGAAGGCGGCGACCGAAAAGCCGATGCCGAGCGCGACCGAGGCCACCAGGAACCACGCATCCCAGGAGATCTCGCCCGGAAATTCGATCGCCAGCATGCCGCTGAAATGCATGAGCCCGATGCCGGCGCCGAAAAACGCGCCCGCCAGAACATTCGCCATCCACCTGCCATAGACGATCTTCGCCGCAACCGCCGCCGTCGTCGCCACGATCGCGATCAACAGCGAAACCAGCGTCAGCCCGGCATGATAACCGACGACGACGCCGGGGTCATAAGCGAGCATGGCGATGAAATGCGTGGCCCAGATCCCAAACCCGCCAGCCGCCCCGGCCGTCGTAAGCCATGTCAGGCGCACCGCCCCATCCGACGACATCGCCCGATCGAGCAGAACCATCGCGCAATGGCTGGCGAGAAAGCAGATCAAACCCGCAAGCCCGACCAGCGTAAGATCATGCTGCTCGGTGATGCACGTCAGAACGGTGTACATGGAACAAGCCCTCGATATTCGGGGGCCACGCTAATCAGCGGTCGCTTAAGGAAGGTTGAAATGGGTGGGGTGTGGGGGTGTGGAAATGCCGGGGTTGGGGCGGGTTGTGGGATTAGGGTTTATGGGCGGTGTTTGGGTATGGTGAATGGATTGGTGTGGGGGCGATGGGCTGAGGCGAATGCGACTCCAGAATTTTTCGATCGCCCGCGCAAAGAAGCGCTGGCGCCTTCAAGAGGCTTGCCGATATCACTATTAAAGAACGACGAAAGCTGCAATCGACCATGCGCGATTTGCGACGGCCGGGGGCGGCTGCGAAACGCGCACCTTTCACGAAAGCCTCCTAGGCTCCACCTCAATTTAGGAGTGCATGAGCGTCTACGGGAGTGTTTTGGTGTTGCAGGTGTCTCAGTAATGAGAGAAATTCGCTTCGTTTCTCTTGGGATAGCTTGATGACCACTATTACGGCTTACATGGCAGATCCGCCGGTGCAAAGCGATTTGGTTTCGGAAACCGAAGCCGAAGAAATCGATTCCACCATAGTAATTGAGCGACCGTTTGATCCAAGCAAGATCAAAGTTACGACGGACAAAAAAAACGTCGATCTTTTGGTGCGGAGAATTGATCACGGAGAGATTGATCTCGCCCCTGAATTTCAAAGGCGTGCAAGGGTTTGGCCTATTCACAGGCGAAGCCAACTTATTGAGTCACTTCTCTTGCGAATTCCTCTTCCTGTATTTTACGTATCGGCGGACGCAATTGACAACTGGGCTGTGGTCGACGGCCTCCAACGAATTACGACTATATATGACTTCGTAAAGGGTGCTTTTGTCCTATCGGGGCTTGAGTATCTTACTGCGTTGGAAGGCAAAGGGTTCACCGATCTTGATCGCTCCATGAAAAGAAGAATCGAGGAGACGGAACTCGTAATCAACGTGATCCAACCCGGAACCCCCGAAGAGGTAATGATCAACATATTTAAGCGGATCAATACCGGGGGTATTCCGCTCAACGGTCAAGAAATCAGGAACGCGTTGAATAAAGGGCCTGTGAGAGATTACCTGAAGACTCTGGCGTCAACTCCCTTATTCGTCTCGGCGACAGATAACTCCATCTCCGATGCACGCATGGAGGGGCAAGAAATGGTCCTGAGATTCCTAGCTTTCACCATGACACCGTATCAAGACTATAGAGTGAATGATCTTGATACGTTCTTAAATGATGCGATGAGAAAATTAAATGCCATGTACATAGAACAGCGAGAGGAACTCGTCCAAATATTTCTACGATCGATGAGTCTCGCTCGTACTATCTTTGGCGAGTATGCCTTCCGTAAGCCTCGCTTCGATCAGCATGGAAACGCTCTTTCGTCACGCAATCCCATAAGTAAGCCGCTCTTCGAAGCTTGGGCAGTAGCTCTCAGCGCCTTGAACGCCAATGAAGCGAAGGCTGCAATTTCTAAAGCAGAGGCTATCCGTGTTCAATTTTATGATCTGGTTAAAAAGGACCCTGAGTTTGTTACAGCAATCTCTTATTCGACAGGTGTTCCCGGGCGCGTCTTCAAACGCTTTAACTCCGTGGAACAATTGCTGAATAAAGCTGTAGGAGGGGCTGATGCTCGAACAATTATCGATCCGAAATTTTAAATGTATCGCCGAAGCGACTATAAGGATGGGATCAATAACCCTTCTAGCTGGCTTAAACGGCGCCGGAAAAAGCAGTGTAATTCAGTCCTTATTAACGCTCAGACAATCTGCTCGATCTGGAGATTTGGCGCGCGGTTACCTGAGAACCTCTGGAGAGCTTGTCGACCTTGGCACGCCAACAGATGTTTTATACGAGGACGCCGACAAAGACTCAATTGAGATCGAGATCAGCGGCGACGGAGCGAATGGACCAGCGCGCTTCCAATTCGATGTCTTTGGCGAGAGTGGCTTCGCTAAGGCCGCAGATTTCGTGAAACATACGACCGCCCTGAACATCGCCTCATCGCTATCTACTCTGGGGCTTGTGTTACTGGATGTAGCACCGAGTCAGCAACTATTTCACTACCTAAACGCGGAACGAGTTGGACCTCGAAAGTACGGTCCAATGTCGGCTACACAACGGAGAGAGTTTTACCTCGGGACGCGAGGCGAATTCACTTTGCACGCGCTCTATGAACATCTGGGGCAAACCGTTGGGGAACCAGATGATCTGAGGCGGATCAGCGAGAATAGTGCTAGGCTCGATGACCAAGTTGAAGCCTGGCTTGCTGAAATTAGTCCAGGCGCACGTCTGAATCTATCTCCCTTCGAGCAGGCAGACTTGATGGTCGGAACGTTCTCGTTCGCCGAGCAAGGCACTTTGAGAAGCCGCCAATTTCGCTCGACTAATGTTGGCTTTGGGCTCAGCTATGTTCTTCCGGTGATTGTTGCACTCCTTAGCTGCGAGAGCGGTGGTGTTGTGCTCCTTGAAAACCCGGAGGCGCATATTCATCCCGGCGGTCAAACTCGGCTCGGCGAACTTTGCGCATTCGCTGCGGCCGCTGGCGTACAGATAATAGTCGAAACCCATTCCGACCACTTCATGGACGGCATTCGCATTGCTGTGCGAAAAGGCATCCTCGCCCCAGAAGCGTGTGCCTTCCACTACTTTGAGAGAATTGGTACCCGCACCGAAATAAGCTCGCCCGAATTGGACAAAAATGGAAGGCTTTCATCATGGCCTCAGGGCTTTTTTGATCAGCATCGCCGCAATGCAGCGAAACTCGTAAAGCCGCTGTGAGGACACGTGAATTACATCTTCAACCGCGCCTCTGTGACGCCAAGATTCTCATCCACGACAGCAGCACAAAGCGATTTATCGAGGTTATTGACGGCATTGGCGGCGGTCGATGCAACAGAGGGCGAACTTCCCTTGCTGCGCATCCACGACGATCCGTGGGCTTTTCAAATTGCCGAGCAAGGAGGCGTCTTTCAGAGTCTAGGAGACGTTGCTACCTCGCTCTATGAGGTTGATTATGAACTTGGTGAATATTTTACCGCATTGCAGAGAATGACGCCTTCAGACGCCGATTTCGACGATGAAACCGTTAATCTAATTTTGAACATCGACGTTGAATCACCTGCCGACGGCCACGCTAATTGCTTCCCGAAGGCGGTGATCGCTAAGGATGATGCAGTTCTTTGCACTGTCGGCTCAAATATTCTCGTCGGCTTTTTGCGCGATGGTGAATGGAGTTTGGATCATCTAGCCTTCCACTCGGGCGGGCAAGATTTCGTTGTCGATCACATTGCAACAATCGAACACGCAACGGCTTTTATCGAGCGCAGCAGAAACACTGCACGAAGCCACCTAACCGCTCGTACATTTTGGGAGAACAAAGCGCTGGCTTTTCCTAATCTTACGTTTGGAACACAAATTGAAGACAACCTAAAAAAATTCAGTGGCCAAATGCTCAAACTGCTCTTTTTACGGTTAGCGGACTTGGACAAACGAACCTCCGACTGGAAGACAACCGGCACCTTTCCAGACGCGATGCCTCCGATAACGGGAGAAAGCGGGCCTACAATGGCTAAGTATGGAGATACTCGGAAGTTTAAAGATGAAGCAGGAGATATCGAAATATTTGAAGAACATATTTGGGTAGACAGCCTACATAGGATACATCTTTTAAAAGAACCAAAAACCAAAACTATAAAGATCGGATATATTGGACGACATCTACCAACGATAAAACATCGGACGTAGTGGCATTTTGGAAGGCGACCGGGTTATCCGGGAGACATAATTTCGGGATTGAGCATTTTCCTGGCATCGAAGAGGCCATTTGCGCCGGGTGCGGCGCGACTGCGGACGTCGAGCTCGATATTGAGGTTTTCGTAGAAGTGGCCGGCCACATTTCGCGGTTGCCGATCTTGAAGCGGCGCTGTCAGCGATGGACGGCGGGATGACTCGCTCAAACTGAACACCGCTCCCATCAGCGTGTTCGTCCGCTACCTCAGCCTGCTTGCCGAGGCGGCTGCAGCACTGGCCTTACGGCCGCGCGCGAGTGGGCTGCGGACAAGATCACCGTCAATAACGTCCTGCCGGTAGCTGAAACATGGGGACCGGAAGCCAATGTTCCCCCACCGACAAACCCACTCGGCCGTTACGGCTCACCGGAAGAAGACATCGCGCCGGACGTTCTCTTCCTCGCGAGCAAGGACACGCAATTCCTGACGGGCTACACCCTCACGCCCGATGGCGGCTTGATCATCGATAGCGCCCGCTGAGACCGCAGAGCGGCGCCGGCCGTGACGTGAAGTTCGATTTTGACGTCAGCTATGGCAGCCCCCTCATCCGGCTGCCGCCACCTTCTCCCCGCTGGGGAGAAGGGGGATGCCGCGATGCCGCCAATCCCTAAAACTGCAGAGAATGGGCGTGTGACGCCGCTGCGACTCCCCTTCTCCCCGCCGGGGAGAAGGTGGCGGCAGCCGGATGAGGGGGCCACCGGCACTGCCTACATTATCTCTGTTCTACGCCCTCACCCTTCCACCTCGACAATCGCACACCCATACCCCGAAAGCTCCAGCGTCCCCCTCACCGCCTTTTCCCCATCCAGCAGATCCCGCCCGGCCGGCACGCCGCCAACCACCGCAGCCTGATCCGTATAATTCTGCACAAACAGCAGCCGCCGCGCGTCGTTCATCCGCATCGTCACCTCCACGCCCTCGGGCAGCTTGCCGACCAGCGGTTCCACGCCGGCGGGCGTAAACAGGCGTTCGGTCAGCGCTTCGGTCAGCTCAGGCGTGAGGTAGGTGCCGAGATAGACCACCTGCCCCTTGCCGACCTTGCGCGAGGTCGCCATCGCCTGGCCTTCGGCGTAGCGGTTGGACCAGGCGGCGATCACTTCGACGTCGGGATCGACGGTCAGGTTTTCGTAGAAGTGGCCGGCGGTCAGTTCGCGGTTGCCGAGCTTGAAGCGGCGCTGGCGGCGGTTGCTTTCGGCCGGTCTGTTCGGCGGGATGACGAGGCCGCCGGAGCGTTCCATCACGTCGAACAGGCCGTTGGCGCCCGGTGCGGCCAGGCGGCCGAAATCCTCGACGCGCACGCCGGTGAGCTTCGAAAGTGCCGTGCCCGGCGCAGTTTCGCGGATGACGTGGTTATCCTCGTTGCGGGTGCCGGTGCGCGCGCCGATAACGACGGTGCCGCCGGAGGCCGCGAAGGCTTCGAGCCTCGCCGTCCATTCGTCCTTCCACATCACCCAGTGGGGGACATAGAAGAGCTTCAGCCTGGAAAGATCGTCCTCGGGATGGATGAAGCCGCAGGCGATGCCGCGGTCGTAGCAATATTGGTGCATGAGGATCGCATCGTCCTGCGGGCTCGGCAGGCCGATCGGATAGGTCTTGTGGGCTTCCTGATTGTCGAAATCGGAGCCGGCGATGCCAACATCCATGCGCACATAGGTGCCGAGGATCTTCGGCTGCAGCGCGATCATCTCGCTTGCGAAGCGGCTGGCCTCCTCATAGCGGTGGCGGCCGATATCGTCATGGTCGATGATGCCCATCCAGTAGATCTCGGCGCCGAAATGGGCCGGCCGCCAGCGGAAGAACATCAGGCCGTCGGCGCCGTGCGCGACCGAGGAGAGCGCCATGCGGCGCAGTTCGCCCGGCTCCGGCGTCAGCGTGCAGAATCCCGGCTGGCTGCCGAAGCCCGATTGCTGCTCGGGCACGATGTAATTGCCTGAGAAACCGCGGCAGATATCGAGATGCAGCGCCTGCACCTTGGCGTGGTTGCCGAGCCGCATGAACTCGTCATAGAGCATGGGATAGATGTCGTAGCCGACGAAATCGAGATCCTTGCTGAACTGGCCGCGGAAATCGATGTCCCGCAAGCCGCCGAGATTGTGGAAGACGAACCAGGCGGGTTTCACCGCGCGCAGGATCTCCACCTGGTCGTGCTGGAAGCGCGCCGTCGAGAAGGCGAGGAAGCGGTGGTAATCCTGCAGATGGCCAGGGCTCGGGAAGGTCGGGCCGAACTCGATCGGCAGCACCACCTGATCGAAGCTGTCATAGGCCGTCGCCCAGAAATCGCCGCCCCAGGCGCGGTTGAGCTCGGCGATCTCGCGGTATTTGTCGGCGAGGAACAGCTGGAATTCGCTGAGCGTCGCCTTGGAAAAGCTCTCCGGCATGCTGGTGTTGAGCTCATTGTCTGTCTGCCAGCCGACAACGAAAGGATTGTCGCGGTAGTGCTCGGCCATCGCCCTTGTGATGCGCTTGCTGTGCTCGCGAAAGACCGGGCTTGCCGTATCGCAGTGCTGGCGCGAGCCGTGGCTCATCGGCCGGCCCTTGCCGTCGACCCTTAAAATTTCAGGGTGGGCTGCTGTCAGCCAGCGCGGTGGGGTGGCCGTCGGCGTGCACATGATCGTATCGATGCCGTGGCGGCCGAGGATTGCTATGGCGCGGTCGAAGAGATCGAAATTGTAGGTGCCGAGCTTCGGCTCGAGAATATGCCAGGCGAATTCGGCCATGCGCACCACGTTGAAGCCGGCTTTCGCCATGCGCTCGGCATCGCGCTCCCAATAGCTTTCATCGACATGCTCGGGATAATGCGGGACGCCGACGAGAAAGCGGTCGGTCTTGACGGTGTTCCATACGGAGAGGGTCTTGTCGGACACGGGGCTGGTCTTTCCTATTTGTCGAGAATGGTCTTGCGGGCGCTGATCGTGCGGCCGCCATCGGGAGCAAAGAGATAGAGCTCGCCGGCATCGAGCTTCAGCGCCACCTTCTGGCCGGCGGCGAAGGGCGCGACGTAGCTGAGCTGCGCGGTGATGTTGCCGGTGCCGCTTTCCGACGCGATGGTCTGGAGATTGCCGGCATCGACATAGAGAATGGTCTCGCGGCCGAGATGCTCGACGAGGCGCACCTCGCCGTGAACAGCCCCGCTCTCGCTGCCCTCGGCGACCACCGAGATCGCCTCCGGCCGCACGCCGAGCGTGAGCCCCGTACCTTTGGCCACCGTCGTCGGCTGCGACAGCTCCACCGTCAGCGGCGAGAGGCCGGGCGCGGAAACCGTGACATGACGGCCGGAGACGGCATCGATGGTGACGCCGAGGAAATTCATGCGCGGGGCACCGAGGAAGCCGGCGACGAAGAGATTGTCGGGGTTGCGGTAAAGCTCCAGCGGCGATCCCACCTGCTCGATGATCCCCTGATTGAGCACGACGATGCGGCTTGCCATGGTCATCGCCTCCACCTGGTCGTGGGTGACATAGACCATGGTGGCGCCGAGCTGGGCATGCAGGCTGCTGAGTTCGACGCGCATCTGGGTGCGCAGCGCCGCATCGAGGTTCGACAGCGGCTCGTCGAACAGGAAAACCTCCGGCGAGCGGGTGATCGCCCGGCCGATCGCCACGCGCTGGCGCTGGCCGCCTGATAGTTGCTTCGGCCGCTTGTCGAGCTGGTCTGTGATGCGCAGGATCTTGGCGGCGCGCGCAACCGCCGCATCGATCTCGGCCTTCGGGCGCTTGGCCATGCGCAGGCCGAAGCCCATATTCTCCGCCACCGTCATATGCGGATAAAGCGCATAGGACTGGAAGACCATGGCGATGCCGCGATCGCCCGGCTCCTGCCGGCTGACATCGCGGCCGTTGATCACGATCTGGCCCGACGAGATCGTCTCCAGCCCGGCGATGGATTTCAAGAGCGTGGACTTGCCGCAGCCGGACGGGCCGACCATGACGATGAACTCGCCTTGCGCGACGGAGAGATCGATGCCGCGCAGCGCATGATAGGCGCCGTAATTCTTGTTGATCTCTCGGAGTTCGAGACTGGTCATATCCTGGCCCTCTCTTGTTGAAACGGAAGACGCCGGCTCATCCCTTCACCGCGCCCATGGTGAGGCCGGCGATGAAATGCCGCTGCATCAGGAAGAACATGATGACGGGCGGCACGGCGACGATGATCGTGCCGGCCGAAACCAGGTTCCAGGCCGAGACCCATTCGCCGCGCAGATTGGCAAGGCCCGCCGTCACAGGCTTGACGCTGTCGCTGACGGTCAGCACCACGGCCCAGAAATAATCGTTCCAGACGAAGGTGAAGATCAGGATGGCAAGGGCCGCGAGCGCCGGCCGCACCAGCGGGATCACCACATGGATCAGCGTCTGGAAGGGCGAAGCGCCCTCGGCGCGCGCCGCCTGGAACAGCTCGTCGGGAAGCGCCGCGATGAAATTGCGCATGAAGAGCGTCGCAAAGCCCGTCTGGAAGGCGACGTGGAAGATGATCAGCGCCATCGTCGTATCGATCAGGTCGAGCCTCACCATCAGGTCGCGCACCGGGATCATCATGATCTGGTGCGGCAGGAAATTGCCGCCGACGAAGAGCGCGAAGATCAGCATGTTGCCGGGAAAGCGGTAGCGCGACAGCACGAAGCCCGCGAGCGTCGACAGCACCAGCACGCCGAGCACGGAAGGGATGGTGATGATCAGGCTGTTCAGAAAATAGCGCGCCATCGGTGTGTCGGTGAAGACGGCCCGGTAATTGTCGATGAGGCCGATCTCGGTCGGCCAGCCCCAGAGATTGCCGCCCATCACGTCAGCCGTCGAGCGGAAGGAGGTGAGGATGATGGCAAAGAGCGGGCAGAGCCAGAGGATGAGCACGATGACGACGGTCAAGACATAGAACCGGCGCTGCCAGACGGCACTTTCGGGAATGGGACGAGGATACATCAGCCTCCCCTCTCTTCGCTGCGGATGATGTGGGTGAGATACCAGGCGATGAAGACGGCCATGATCACGAAGAGCACCGAGGCGATCGCCGCGCCGTAGCCGAAGCGGTAGGAGAAGATCGACTGCTCGTACATCTGGTAGGCGAGCACCGAAGACGAGCCGAACGGCCCGCCCGAGGTCATCACCGAGATCATGTCGAAGGAGCGAAGCGCGCCGACGACGGTGACGGCGATGGCGATGAAGGTGACCTGCGTCAGCTGCGGCAGCACGATGTGGCGCAGCATGTTCCAGCCCCGCGCCCCATCGACGCGCCCTGCCCCGATCAGCTCTTCGCTCAGATTATTGAGGCCGGCGAGATAAAGCACCATGCAGAAGGTGATCTGCGGCCAGAGTGCCGCGATGACGATCGCGAAGGTGACGAAATGCTCGTCCGACAGCACCGCCGGCGCCACCGCCCCGAAAGCCCGGAAGATCAGCGCCAGCAGCCCGAACTCCGGCGTATAGACCCAGGTGAAGACGACCCCGACCGTGACGGACGCCAGCACCAGCGGAATGAAGAACAGCGACTTCAGGAAGCGCATGCCCGCGATCTTCTGGTTCACCAGAAGCGCAATCGCGAGCCCGATCGGCGGCGCCGCCATGAACATGACAAGCCAGATCAGATTGTTCTTCAGCGACACGTAGAATTGCGGATCGTTGTAGAGCTCGACGTAATTGCCGAGCCCGATCCACACCATCGGCCCGAACCCGTCCCACTCGTGAAAACTGATCCACACGCTCCTGACCGCCGAGAGCAGGATGACGGTGAAGAACAGCACGATACCGGGCGCGATAAGCAAAGTCGGGGTAAGCCACCAACGCTGGCGGCGCCATAATGTCTGCATCTCTGGAGCCTCAAATTATTTCGGGAGCGGGCTGATGCCAGCCAACACCGCTAACAAGATCGGGCCACTCGCTCCTTCGTCATGCTCGGGCTTGTCCCGAGCATCTGCCCCCGTTCGATAGGGCAGCAGATCCTGGCCGAGGATGACGTCGAGTGGAGGGCAACGTATCGGACTTCCGACGAAGGCCACCAACCCCTCCTCCCGTCATGCTCGGCTTGTGCCCCGAGCATCTAACCCCGTTCGATGGGGCAGCAGATCCTCGGCACAAGGCCGAGGATGACGTCGAGTGAAGGGCAACGTATCGGACTGCCGGCAAAGCCCACCACCCCTCCTTCGTCATGCTCGGGCTTGTCCCGAGCATCTGCCCCGTTCGATAGGGCAACAGATCCTCGGCACAAGGCCGAGGATGACGTCGAGCAAGGAGCGCGCTCCGTCAGCAAACTGGCACACCCATCAAATCTTATAAATCCGCTTCCGCGTCCCCTCGAGCCGCGTCAGGATCGCCTTGCGCCGGTCGGGCTTGGCCATAAACTCCTGGAAGCCGACGAGGCCGGCCTGGGCCATGTCGGGGTCGCTGTCGCGGTCGTAATATTGCGAGGTGCCCTGCGCCGTCTTCATCGTCTCGACGGCGACGTTGACGAGCGGATCCTTGCTCGCAGGCAGGTCGTGACGCGGCGGCACGTTGCCGCCCGGCTCCAGATAGGCCGCCAGATTCTCCGGCTTGTAGAAATAGGCGAGGAAATCGCGCGCGCCCTGCTTATTCTTCGCCTTGGCGGGAATGTGGATCGAATTGACCGAGAACTCCTCGAAATGACCGACCTTGGCGTCGAGCACCGGGAAGGTGGCGTAGCCGAGCTGCGGCAGGTCCGCTTCGGTGAAGGCGGAACGCAGGAAGGCGCCGAGGTTCATCATGCCGGCCTTCTTCTGCGCCAGCAGCGCCGCGGCCTCCTGCCAGCCGAAGGAGGTGTGGTTCGGCGTGAAGAAGCCCTTTGATATCATCGCCTCCCACTGGTCGAAGACATCAGTCAGCGACGGATCGAGATAGCTCATCTCGCCGTTCATCAGCGCCATGTGCTTGTCGAGCCCGTTGATGCGCAGGTTCATCTGGTCGAACCAGCCGGCCGCCGGCCACAATTCCTTGGTGCCGATCGCGATCGGCGTGATGCCGGCCGCCTTGCACTTCTCGCCATAGGCCATGAAGTCCTCGGCGGTCTTCGGCACCGTCAAGCCGTACTGCTCGAACACATCCTTGCGGTAGAACATGCCCCAGAGCGTGCCGCCGGTGGGAAGGCCGTATTGTTTGCCGTCCTCGGTGACGGCGCCGGCCGTCGCCCCCAGCACGTCCTTGTATTTTTCCTTCTCGAACAGGTCGGAAATATCGTCGAACAGGCCGCGCTTGACGAAGGCGCGCATGCGGTTGCCCGAAAACCAGGAGCAAACATCCGGCGCGCCGGCGACGAGATAATTGCGGATCGCCGTCTTGTGGGCCTCGTGGTCCATATTGTTGATCACGACGTTGACGCCGGTCTCCTTGGTGAAGCCCGCCGCGATCGCCTTCAGCGCGTCGAGTGCGGCGCCGTTGTTTTCGGCAGAGATCATCGTGACCTCCTGCGCCTGCGCGATCGCCGGGATCGGAAAGCCGCCGGTGGCCACACCGGTGACCGCGGCCGCGGAAACGGCGCCCGCCCCTTTCAGGAAGCTTCTGCGGGTGGTCTCGGGAAATTGCTTCGAAAATGCCATTGAATTCCTCCCAGTTGATCGATCAACACCGCCCGGCCCAAGCCGCCCCCTCCTTGGAACGCGCTCGATCAGGCATTCAACGCGCCGTTCGCCCTGCGATGCCTGGCGTACAATCGCCCCGGCTTCAGTTGATCGGCGGGCGAACTTATGCATAGATTGAGCGAGCCCGCAATAATTAATTTACAAAATTAAGGAATGCATCGTGAAGCTGAAAGGCGACCAGACCACGGCGAGAGCCATGAACCGACGCCTCATCCTCAACCTTCTCAGACGCGAAGGGCCGAGGAGCCGCGCCGATATCGCCACCGTCATCGGCCTCTCCCCGGCCGCCGTCACCTTCGTTGTTTCAGACCTTCTGGAGGAAGGCATCGTCACCGAGGGCAAGGCCGTGCCCGGCCCCGCCGGCCGCCGGCCGATCCCCGTCGAGATCAATTACGAGCATTCGCTCGCGCTCGGCTTCAAGCTGATGGTGGATTCGGTGGAGTGCGTCGCGACCGACCTCGCCACCAACCCCGTCGCCGCCATGCGCGTCGGCCTGGAGGGCCACGATCCTAACTATGTCGCCGATCTCCTGGCGGGCACCGTGCCCGAGCTGGTCAAGCTCGCCGGCCGGCCGAAGGCCAGGCTCGCCGGCATCGGCATCTCCATGCCCGGCGTCATCAACCACGAACAGACCGCCTGCGTGCGCAGCCACCGCTTCCAATGGGACAACGTGCCGCTCGCCTCGCTGGTCGCCGCCCGCGTCCACGTGCCGGTCTGGCTGGAGGACGATACCAACGCCTATGCCATCGCCCAGCAGCTCTTCGGCCTCGGCCGCCAGCACCGCAACATGGCCGTGCTCGCCGTCGGCGTCGGCATCAGCTGCGCCCTCGTCATCGACGGCAAGCTCTATCGCGGCGCCAATGGCGCGGCCGGCAAGTTCGGCCACACGCTGTTCGAGGAAGGCGGCCGCCTCTGCGAATGCGGCAAGCGCGGCTGTCTCATGGCCTATCACTCCGAGCTCTCGATGCTGCGCCGCTGGCGTGAGGCGACCGGCCGCGACGACCTCGGCCTGCCCGAACTGCGCTCCGCCCTCGCCTCGGACGACCCCACCGCCACCGCCCTCGTCGGAGACTCCGGCCGCGGCATCGGCACGGCGCTGGCCAACCTCGTCAACGTCACCGACCCCGAAGTCATCGTCGCCGGCGGCGAAGCCGTCTCCCTCGGCGACCATTTCCTCACCCCCCTGCGCGAAGCCCTCACCGCCCGCACCTTCCGCACCGCCCCACCGCTGCTGCCCGACTGGGAAGACAATTCCTGGGCAAGGGGTGCGGCCGCGCTGGTGACGCAAAAGATCTTCGACTTCGAATCCTCCGGCGGGGTGACGGACATTGCGACGCTTGGGGCGAGAGGTTCGACTTCGGCGGCTTGAGGATGTCTGTTGCTCTGCCAGACAGGGATGCCCTGCAGCCCTTCGTGGAACGCGGTCGGGCGCGCTGCGGACTGTCCAGCCAAAGGGAACGGGTATATAATTCTCCCGCCAAATTAGCCGGGGGAGAGCGAGATGCGCGGGCTGATAGGGGGCATATTCGTCTATTTGAGCGTTCTTGCGATTTCGCACGCCGGTCAGCTTCACGAGGCGGCCAAGAGCGGCGACCTGACCGCGCTTGCGGCGGCGCTCGATCAAGGCGCTGACATCGAGGAGCAGGACAAGGGAGCCACCGCTCTCCTGCTCGCAGTCCGCAGCGGCAATCGCGAAGCGGCGGAATTGCTGATCGCGCGCGGGGCAGACGTGAACAAGCAATCCGGCCTCGGCCTGCCGCTGACGGCGGCCGTCCTCAACAATTCCGCCGATCTCATCCGGTTGCTGTT
The DNA here is from genome assembly GCF_002211305.1 of Rhizobium sp. R634. Classification (GTDB taxonomy): domain Bacteria; phylum Pseudomonadota; class Alphaproteobacteria; order Rhizobiales; family Rhizobiaceae; genus Rhizobium. The sequence continues at coordinate 34,977 of NZ_LOKW01000013.1, forward strand.
GGCGCATGGCGCCGACCCCAATACCGTTGTAAGGGGCGAGCACATGCTGCACTTCGCGGTCGCCGGCAACTGTCTCGACTGTGTCAAGCTGTTCGTGGAAGCCGGCGCCGACGTCAACGCCATCTGGGTGCGCGGTGATCCCGCCCGCAACGCCGCCATCGTCACGCCCTATCATCTTGCGAAACACGACGATCATGCCGATATCGCCGACTATCTGCTGGCCCACGGCGTTATCATTGAAAAGCCCGAGCCGATTTCCGCCAAATTGGCAAACGGTGATCCAGCAAAAGGCGCAGCCTTCTTTGCCTCCAAATGCGCCAGCTGTCACGGCAAACGCCCGCAGGACATCCCCTCTTCCAAGGGCCCCAACCTGTGGAACGTCGTCGGACGAGACAAGGCATCGACCAAATACGGCGGCTATTCCAAGACCCTGCTGGCGTGGGACGGCACATGGACCTACGAGGACCTCAACATCTTCATCGCCGGCCCCACCCTCACGACGCCCGGCGTCAACATGGACGTCCGCGGAGCACCCGACGAAACCGACCGACTGAACGTCATCGCCTATCTCAAAACGCTGAGCGACACGCCGGCCCCGCTACCCTGAGCGGCAGGGCCGCCCATTTCCGTGGCCCCCCGTTGCATTTCGCGCCCGCCCGACTACCTTTCAGACAAAGCCGCTCTCCCTTCGGCGGCAATGAAAAACAACCGCGAGCAAGCCATGTGCCGAAACATCAAACCTCTGTTCAATTTCGATCCCCCGGCAACGGACGAGGAGATTCATGATGCCGCACTTCAGTTCGTGCGCAAGCTCAGCGGCACCACCAAGCCGTCGAAGCGCAACGAGGCCGCCTTCGAGCAGGCGGTCGGTTCGATCGCCGCCTGCGCCCGCGAACTGATCGATTCCCTGGAGACCTCCCAACCGCCGCGCGATCGCGAGGAAGTGGCGGCGAAGGCGCGGGCGAAAAGCGCGGTCCGGTTCGCCTGACCCGCCAGATACACTCGCTTACAAAAATGCGAGTTTCCAGACACATCCCTGGTTCAATCATCGGCTGAAATGTCATCGCGGCCAACGAGCCGGCAATGGTCAGTTCAGGAAGGATGACACGATGAAAATGATCCAGGCTATGGCGCTCGCCCTTGCTCTCGGCACTGCTGCCGCAGCGCATGCGGAGCAGCCGCTGCAGCGAACCGATCTCGTCAAGAGCGATATCGATGTGCCCGGCCACGCGGCCGTGCAGGTGCGCGTCGATTTCGCGCCCGGCGTTCTGGCGCCAAGACACGCCCATCCTGGCGAAGAGATCGCCTACGTTCTGGAAGGCACGCTGGAATACCGGCTCGACGGCAGGGAGCCGGTGACGCTTCAAACCGGCCAGTCGCTGTTCATTCCCTCCGGCGTGGTCCACTCGGCCAAAAACGTCGGCAGCGGCAAGGCGTCCGAGTTGGCGACCTATATCGTGCGCAAGGACGAGGCGCTGGTCGTGCCCGCCAAGTGAGCCTTGGGCGGCGTGCTAGAGATAGTTTCGCAGGAAGGTGCGAACGCTGCCGATGGATTTTATGGCGGCGTTCGGATTGTATTTTTCGATATGGCCCAGCACTCTCTTTCCGGCCCTGAATTCCGGCGCGTCGAAATTGTGGTAGGTGCCCCGATAGATCTCAAGCTCGATTGGCGCGCCGTCGTCGCCAAGCGAGGCGAGCCTCTTGCGGCATTGGTCGGCCGGGCTCCAATTGTCCCGATCGCCGGTCAGGATCAGGGTCGGCACCGTCGCATCGCCCTGAGTTGCCGCGCAGCGCGGATAATAGGCAACCGCCGCCTTGAATTTGCGGTCCATCAGCTGTTCGTTGCCCCGGATTTTCGTCCCGTCCAGCGTGACGGTGCCGCCCGTCGAAAACCCCATCAAGGCGACGCGGCTGATATCGACGAAGCGCGATTTCGCCAGATAATCCAGGGCTCCATAGGCGTCGAAGACACGATCGGGAAGAAAGCTCTGGCACGCGTCCTTGATGTTGCGGGTGGTGAAACTGTCGACGACGAGCACGACGTAACCCCAGGAAACCAGCCGCTTCGGCCAAAGATCCTTGACGCTCGACCGCATGCCCTCGCATCCATGTAGGAGGACGACTGCCGGGAATGGGCCGTCCCCTCGCGGGCGAGACAAGTAACCGAGCAATGGCGTCCCTTGCGGTTGAGGGAGCGTTTCCGCCTGTTCTTTCGCCTTGCGTATCCGAAACGGGCTGAGCTTTACCGGGGCGCCTTCGAAGCGCACCAACTCCTCGGCATGCACCGGGCCGGCCTGCGGCACGATGCCGAGACAAATGGCAAAACAGAAGCAAAATCTCGCGATCTGCACTGAACTACCCTCGACCAAAATGTATCGCGCGGCGAGCGAAGGTGCGTTCGACATCGCCTTGCGGCAGGTTAGCCGAATATCCGCAAACGCGCTATTGGCCAGGAGCGGCCGTGACGCGGCCGCGACCTAATATCATCCGCAAAGGGATGCCGTGCAGCCCCCTCATCCGGCTGCCGCCACCTTCTCCCCGAGGGGAGAAGAGACCCGTGGCGATGCCTCGCTTTTTTATCAGTGCCGTTGCTTGGATATGCGATCGGCGCTGCCGCGAGTCTCTTCTCCCCGACGGGGAGAAGGTGCCAGCAGGCGGATGAGGGGCACACGGCACCCCATGGCTATCACCCTGCCTAACGGTCCGCGAATGAGAACCTAGCCCAAACTCATCCGGCCCAAACCACACCGTCAGAACTCATCCCACTGGCCGCCGGCCAGCGCCGCATTGCCCTCTCCAACTCATAGAAGTCTTTGTGTTTTTGCTGCGGCGAAATCCGCCTGGAACAGAAAATTTGAAGCCGCTTCCCTATCGTAGCGATACCCTTTGCTGAAAGAGCCACCGCCTCCGGCAAAGGCTTATTGAACCGCAAGAAACCCACCACCTTCCCGTGTCATCCCCTTGCCGCGCACCCAGCCGCCGCCTATCCTCCGGCCGCGGCAGGGCTCCGAGTCAGGGGCTGCGTTGGGGACCGCCAAGGATTTGACGATGCTATGCATCGCAAAGGAATGACGATGCTTCGCAGAGTGACCGGATTTTTCAGCCTTCTTCTATTGTCCTGCCTCGCCGCACCGGCCCTTGCTGCGGATAAGTCCTGCCCGCAGAGGGAAACGATCCTCGCTTTCAGCGATATCGTGCTTGACGGCCACGACGCCTTGACGCCGTCGGTTGCCGATAGGTTTGGGCCCGAGGCGGCCTATCTCAAGATCCGCTATGCTGGGCTTGGCGATGACGAAACCCGCATTCTGCTGGCGACGGTGCTTAAACGGAGTCCCAAGTCTCAGGCTGCGAACGACCTTGTGTCAGCCTGGTATCTCCACCGCTTGGGCCATAAGGCGCTCCGTGGCGCGGCCGGCGCCGAAAAGTTCGATGAGATAATGTCGGGGCTTCGCATATCCGGCATCCGCGCACTGCTGCTGGATGGTGGCGAGGACCTGCTGATGAAGCGGTTCGCCGCTTTTCCCTTTGTGCCGCTCGACAGTACCGCCGGCCCATTCACCAATGCCGGCGGCGTGATTTCGGCATCGATCGTCGACCAATCGGACGAATTCAAGGAGCGGCTCGTCCGCGCCGCGGAAGCCAATGGCTTGCCCGATATCGCAAACTATGTGGCAGCCAGCGAAAACGACCCTGCGGCATGGGACCGCTTCATTCAGCGCGGCAGTACGAAAGGCAGCAAACTTCGGCCGGAGTTCAACGCTGATTTTGCGCGAGCCATGGTGGGCCAACCCAGAGTAAAGGGAGGCGGATCGCCTGAAAAGGCGCAACTCCACAGCAACGTTATCGGCACGTCTTTCGAACCGGAGCAGAGTTTTCTAGAGCATATTCTGATGCTCGAGAGTGGTTTCGAGATCGGCGATCTCGTTGCCCAACAACTGACGCAGCAGGTCAAGAGCGGTGCGATCAACAGAAGCGGCACGATGGACGTCGCCTGGCTGTTTTCCTATCGAGCTGCCGTAAAGTTGGCCGGGCGACCGGCTCTGGAAGAGGATCTGACTAGGGCCTACTCCGGCGACCGTTATGTAAGGACATCCGACGTCTTTACCATCGGCGACGTCATGGATCGCCTGCTCGCCGTCGCGGCGCTGCAGCCTTATGTGATAGGCAAGACGGACGCCATGCCGTCCAAACCCGAGGATCTATCCGACAAGATCGATTGGCCACGCTGGACTGAAATGGCGACCAAGGTGCGCGATGGCGCCGTCTCGCCGATCCTCGCCGCCGATCTGGAAACCTTCGGCATCGTGACGGAGCTGCTTTTTGCCAAGGGCGATCCCGAGGCTTTGCAGGCCTTCGTCCGGCAGGCGCCGAGCGGTGAAGCCCGCCTCTCCGTCGCCAATGATTTCGCCATGCGCCTCGACCGCGCCTGTGCCGCCTATCTCTACCATCCGGGCGAAGCCTTCACGCTCAGCGGCCGGCCGATCTTCAAATTCGATACGGAGTGAGGGCAACTAATACAGCCCGCAACGGTCGCCCCTGACAAATCCTCGGAGAACTGAAGATGAAGACCGCCATCTTATTCGACTGTGAATATGTTTGCCGCGAAGGATCGCAGCGCAGATTCTGGGCTGCAGCACACGACCCCGATCCCGTCATAGCGCAGATCGGCGCAGTCAAGCTCGGCCTCGAAGGCGAATTTCCGATCCTCGATACGCGCAGGATCTACATCAGGCCCATCGACCGTTTCGGCAGACGATATCCGCTCGATCCTTACTTCACCGATCTGACGGGCATTACCGAAGCGGATATCGACGCTCATGGCGTGGCGCTGGAGGATGCTCTGTCGAGTATGGACCGCTTCTCGGAGGGCGCCCGGTTCTGGTCCTGGGGAAAGGACGAGATGAACATGATGGCGATCAGCTGCTATGTCGCCGGCATCCAGCCCCCCATTCCGGCCCAGAGGTTCGATAACGCCGTCAAGCTTCTGCTGGCCGCCGGCATGCCGATCGAGGATCTGGCAAGGACGCCAAGCAGCAAACTGGCCGACTACTACAGCGTCGAACATCCGCCGCTGAGGGGCCACGACGGCCTCGACGATGCGCTTTCAGTGTCTTACACGCTGCAGCATTTGCTGAGGATCGGGAAACTGAGCCCCGAGGTTTTCGACCGGCTCTGAGGGAAGATCGCACAAGCCGGAGCAATGCCCTGCCAGCAGGCGGGCATTGCGGGAGCGAACGCAGCGCGTCCGCTGCGCCGCCTTCGCGGCGCCTGGGCGCTATGCCTATTGCTGCTGTTGCGGCTGCGCCGGCGACGAACTGCCGACCTTTTCCAGAACCTTCTTGGCGAGGGCCGGGTCGCTCTGCGCCGCCGTCAGGATCGAGGAATATTCCTCGACGGAAATATCCTTGGAGGCCTGGACGGTGTCGACCATCTCTTTCTTGGCCTCCTCCTGCAGCTTCTGCTTTGCGGCCTGATCCTTCGTCGCGTCGATCTTGGCCGAATATTCCTGCCGGACCTTGTCGACCTGCACGTAGGCGACGGCAAAGGCTTCGAGTTTCTTATCGCTGACGGGTGCGGCCGCACCGCTGCCCCCGCCCTGTCCTTGCATCGGCGCCTCGCCCTGTGCGGGCTGCTGCTGCGCCTGGGCCATCTCCACAGCGGATGCCGGGCTGAGAGCAAGCAGGCTGAAAACCGCAGCGGTCATCGTTGCAAGGGATGTGTAACGAGTGATCATCTTCATTCCTTTTCCGGTGATTTCGGTCGATCGCTCAGCGACTGAAAAGGCTGGCGAGGTCGCGACGATGAAGCCTGAAAAGGGCACGATGCGGCGGTAACGGGGCCATTTGCTGACGATTGAGCGGCTGCTTTGTGACCGGCGGCGGGAGTTCGGCCGCTACCGCGCAAACCGCCTCGCCCCGGCCACGCAGACGATCACGCCGACCGTTACGCCGAGCATCGCCCATGTCACCGGCTCGTGCAGCAGGGTGGCGGCGAGCGCCAGGCCGAAGAAGGGCTGGAGCAGCTGCAGCTGGCCGACGGCGGCGATGCCGCCTTGGGAGAGGCCGCGATACCAGAAGATGAAACCGATCAGCATGGAGAACAGCGAGACATAGGCAAGGCCGACGAGTGCCGGCGTTTCGATGCCGGAAAAACTGGCCGGACGATAGAGAAACGCGACCGCGACCATCAGCGGCAGCGACAGCACCAGCGCCCAGGAAATCACCTGCCAGCCGCCGAGCGTGCGCGACAGCCGGCCGCCTTCGGCATAGCCGAGGCCGCAGGCGAGGATCGCCGCCAGCATCAGGAGGTCGCCGACCGGCGATGCGGTCAGCCCCTGCGCCAGCGCAAAACCCGCCACCAGCGCGCTGCCGAGAACAGAGAAAAGCCAGAAGGCCGGCTTCGGCCGCTCGCCGCCGCGGATCACGGCGAAGGTCGCGGTCGCGAGCGGCAGCAGGCCGACGAAGACGATCGAATGGGCTGACGTGACATGCTGCAGCGCCAGCGCCGTCAGCAGCGGAAAGCCCACCACGACGCCGAGCGCGACGACGGCAAGCGAGAGGATATCGCGCCCGGACGGCCGCTTCTCGCGAAAGATGATCAGCAGGCAGAGCGCAAGAAGCCCGGCGATTGCCGCGCGCGCAACGGTCAGGAAGACGGGATCGAACTGCGCCACCGCAACACGGGTCGCCGGCAGCGAGCCGCTGAAGATCACCACCCCGATCAAACCATTGATCCATCCCGCCGTCATGCGCTCCATCATGCATTCCTTCCAAAGTCCATGCCGGCCTTGAGAAGAACGACATGCATAAAAACAACGACCTAAGCGCGCCCCTTGAATCAAATTGGCAAGCGGCGCGCTGCTCACCCTTATCGGCCTGTACGGATGGTCATTACAGTGACGGTCTGATACGATTTCGCAAAACTGTTATGATGCGGAAAGCAGTACGGATGAACGAAGAACTGGCGGGACGCACGCGCGTCGAGATGGTGATCGCGACGATCCGGCAGCGCATCGCCGGGCGCAGCCTGACGCCCGGGGCAAAGCTGCCCTCGGTGCGCGGGCTTGCGGCGAGCATGAAGCTTTCGACCTCGACCGTCGTAGATGCCTATGAGCGGCTGGTCGCCGAGGGCGCGATCGTGTCGCGGCCGGGCTCGGGCTTTTATGTCGCCAACCAGGCGGCACCCTTCGCGCTGGCCGAGGCCGGTCCGAAGCTCGACCGCGCCGTCGATCCTTTCTGGATCTCGCGGCAATCGCTGGAGGCGGGCGACGCCGATCTCAAGCCCGGCTGCGGCTGGCTGCCGCCCTCCTGGCTGCCGGGCGACGGCATGCGCCGGGCGCTCCGAACGCTTGCCCGCAGCGATGGGGCGGCCCTCGCCGATTACGGCTCGCCGCTCGGCCTGCCGCCGCTGCGCCAGCTGATTTCGCGGCGCATGGGCGAACACGGCATCGAGGCTTCGCCGGATCAGATCATGCTCGCCGAGTCAGGCACGCAGGCGATCGACCTCATCTGCCGCTTCCTGCTCGAACCCGGCGATACCGTACTGGTCGACGACCCCTGCTATTTCAACTTCCATGCGCTGCTGCGCGCCCACCGCGCCAAGATCGTCGGCGTGCCCTATACGCCCTCCGGTCCCGACATCGAGCAATTCGCCCAGGTCGTCGCCGAACAGCGGCCGCGGCTCTACATCACCAACTCCGCCATCCACAACCCGACCGGCGCCACGCTCTCTCCCGTCACGGCCCATCGCGTCCTTAAACTCGCCGACCAGTTCGATCTCACCATCATCGAGGACGATATTTTCGCCGATTTCGAATATGCGGCGGCCCCTCGCCTCGCAGCCTTCGACGGGCTCGACCGCGTCATCCATATCGGCAGCTTTTCGAAGACGCTTTCGGCGTCGGCCCGCTGCGGCTTCGTCGCGGCGAAGCCGGAATGGATCGACGGCCTCACCGACCTCAAGATCGCCACCTCCTTCGGCGGCGGCCGGATGACCGCCGAGCTGGTGCTCGCCGTCCTGAGCGACGGCGGCTACCGCAAGCACGTGGAGACGCTGCGGCAGCGCCTCGCCCGGGCGATGACGGAGGTCTCGGCCAAATTGAAAGGCCTCGGCATCACGCCCTGGCTGGAACCCCAGGCCGGCATGTTCCTCTGGTGCCGCCTGCCGGAGGGCATCGACGCGGCTGATGTGGCGCGGGCGGCACTGGAAAGACGGATCGTGCTGGCGCCCGGCAATGCCTTCAGCCTGTCGCAGACCGCGACGGGTTTCATGCGGTTCAATGTGTCTCAGACGCTGGATGGGCGCGTGTTCGAGGTGCTGGGGGATGTGTTGGGGAGGCAGAGAGGGTGAGAGGTAGCCATTTGCGGAATCTTTGAGGTCTGGCACCCAACCTTTCCTCCTTCATGGTCTGGCACCCAACCTTCCCTCCCTCATGGTCTGGCGCCCAACCTTTCCTCCCTTGTATCTGCACGTTAGAGATTTTGTGCGATGGAAGCGATTGCGCCTCTGGCCGGGTGGCCACCCGGCCAGAGGCGTGACGAAGTCGCCCGCCCTCCCTCCGGTTACAACCGTGAATGAGCCTGGGATCTTCGTCATCGTCACGTACGACCGAATAGTCGCTTGG
>NZ_LOKW01000014.1 GCF_002211305.1 Rhizobium sp. R634
ACCGCATCGATGCGGCGATGATTGCGCATTACGCCGAAGCTAGGCGGCTGTCGGCCCTTCCGCCGCCGAAAGCCGCGCAGCTGCGGCTGTCGGCGCTGATGACGCGGCTGTCCCAGGTCACGCGTGATCTGACAGTCCAGAGGCAGCGCCGCAGTGCAGCTCGCGATCAGCAGTGCGAGGCAAGCCTCAACGAAGTGATCGCGCTTCTGGTCCGCCAGAGCCGCACCCTCGAAGGCGAGATCGCCTCGATGATCGACGACGATCCGCTCTGGGCTTGCCTCAACCGGGCCTTCCGCTCGGTCAAGGGCGTGGCCAACCGCACCGTTGCCCGGCTGATGGCCGAACTGCCCGAGATCGGCCGGATCTCCAACAAGGCGATCGCCAAGTTGGCCGGTCTTGCGCCGATTGCCAACGACAGCGGCAAGCGCAGCGGACACCGGCCGGTGCGCGGTGGACGCTCCGGACCGCGAGGCATCCTGTTCGTGGTTGCCGCCACTGCGGCCAGACACGATCCGCACCTGGCTGCTTTCAGGCAGAGGTTGCAAAGCGCCGGCAAACCAAAAATGGTCATCCGCATCGCACTCGCCCGAAAACTCCTGGTCATTCTCAATGCAAAAGCACGAGATGCGCGAAGAGAATTCGAATATGCAACTTGACAGCCCAGATAGTCGCTCATTCCTGTGCTCGTCACAGGAATCCAGTGCGCCCAAGTCCTTGAGCGCGGAAGACTTTCTTCGATGTCATAGGTTCATTCACCGCGTGGACACGCGGTGGCTGGATTCCTGTGACGAGCACAGGAATGAAGGAGGAGAGGTCAGCGGCAAAACCACGAATGTTTGGAGCGGAAGAGAGGGGCAAGTGCCGCGCAGCCCCTCGCCCTTCTCACCACCACCCATCAAAACGACCGATTGACCGCCTTGTCATTCTCCAGCCGCGTCACGCATCCCTCCAGCTTCGCAAGCAACAAATCGAAATCGAGCGGCTTCGTCAGATAGTCCGCGGCCCCGGCGCGCAGGCCGGCGAGCGTGTTTTCGCGGTCGGTCAGCGCCGTCAGCAGGATGAAGGGAATGTTGGAGAATTGCGGGTGGTTGATCTGGATTTCCGCCAGCAGCTGGTGGCCGTCCATGACCGGCATCGAGATATCGCTGATGACGATGTCGGGCCATTTCGACAGGATCATTTCCAGGCCATCGGCGCCGTTTGCGGCTTCGAGCGTCCTGTATCCAGCTTCGTTCAGCTCCTCGACGAGGAGGTTGCGGATCTCGACTTCATCTTCAATGCACAGGACGGTGACCATAAGCTATTCCTCAAGCTGCAAAATGTTGATCCTGCAATAGACGCTCTATCGGCAGGAGAATGGTGAAAGTGGTGCCCTTGCCGAGCTCGCTCGCCACCTCGACCTTTCCGCCATGCAGTTCGACGACCTGCTTGACGACGTTGAGGCCGATGCCGGTTCCGGCGATGCCGGTGGCGCTGCGGGCGCGGTAATAGGGCTGGAAGAGTTTCGGCAGATCCTCGGCGTCCATGCCGATGCCGCTGTCGGCGACCGAAATCTCCACCGTCTTTTCGTCTGCTCGCGCGCGGATATGGATATCTCCCGCATTTGGCGAATATTTGACGGCGTTCGAGATCAGGTTGGTAAACACCTGCTCCATCGCGCTGCGGTCGAAGGTCTGGCGGTCGGGGATCGGCGCGAGATCGAGATGGAACACATGCGCGCGGCTCAGCGGCCGCTGCCGCTCGCAGCACTCGACGAGCAGCGCTTTCAGATCGCCTTCGCTGGGCTTCAGGATGATCTGCCCGGTTTCCAGCCTGCCGCTCGCGAGGATGCTTTCCATGAGGCCGACCATGCGCACGACCGCGCTGCGGATCACGCCGGCCTTTTCCAGCACGTAATCGCCGCTGACATTGGCGGTCGAGCGGCAGAGCCGCTGGGCGGCGGCGTCGATGATGGCGAGCGGCGTGCGGAACTCGTGCGAGGCCATGGCGACGAACTGGCGCTGCAGCGCGTTGACGTGGCGCTCATGCGCGAGAAGCCGGTCCAGCTCCTCCCTCTGCCTGTCGATTTCGGCGGTACGGTCGGCCACCATCTCTTCCAGATGGTTGCGGTGATGGGTCAGTTCGGCCTGGCTGTCGAGCAGGGTCATCGACGTCCGGTGCAGGCCGCGTCCGAGCCAGAACACCGCGGTGATCAATATCGCCAGGCAACCGATGCCTGCCGGCGCGATCTGCTTCAGCAGCATGAAGCCGGGGCGGATCGGCGGCCAGACGAGATAGCCGATCGTGCCGCCGTCATGCGAGGCCACCGCCACCTGCGCCCGCGCGTCCAGACTTTTCGAACGTGTAAAGCGCAGGCCTTCGAGCCTGGCGTAATGGGCGATGTTCTCGGCGACTTTGCCCTCGATGAACTTCACCGAGACGGCGATGAACTCCTGGCCCGGTTCGATCTGCATCCTGGCCGAGCTCGGCAGGATGGGTCGGGCGCTGGCGATCGCCGGCCGGTTGCCGATCATCACTGTGCGCACATGCGCCAGCCGGCCGATCGGTAAGGCCCCGGGCTTTCCGGCCCCGTCGACGAGTGCGGCGCGCATCTCCCCGGCAAGGGCGGTCATCTCGTTTGCATCGTCGCTGCCAAGCCGCGGCGGCATGGTGTCGGCCCCGTTGCGGAAGGCGAACATCAGCCGGTTGGTCTCGTCGAAAATATAGGTCCGGTCATGCCCGAAATACCGGCTCGTCCACCGGCCGATATTGTCGACCAGCCAATCATGGTTGCGCTGCTTGGCGTAAAGGAACGCATCGTCCCACTTGGTGATGCTTTCCTGCTCGCGCGGAAGCGCGTTGATCTGCTCTTCCAGCCCCTGGCCGACGAAATCGGACTGGCGGCGCAGCGAGATGTCATCGACCTTGACGGAGGCAAGCCAGGCAAAGCCGCAAAGCAACACCGCCGCCGCAGAGGTGAGCGCCACCAGAACGAACGTGATGTGCGATGTGAGCCCGACCTTCAATCCCCGCAACCTTTTGACGGCTTTCGCTGCCGGAGAAATTGACACGCAAAAGTTGACGGACGATGAATTGCTCTCGGAGAGAAATTGCCCATCCTTCGTCATGGCCGGCGTGCTTGCATTCGCCGTTTCGCCGAGCAGCCCCCTCATCCGGCTGCCGACTCTCTTCTCCCCAGCGGGGGTCCGAAGGACGGGTCGAGACCCGTGGCTCGACCCAGGTCGGCGGCCCGAAGGGTCGGATGAGGGGGCCACGGGCACATCGCTAAAGGCAAGCCGGACGCCCTGCCCCGGAGAAAGCAAGAAGCAGCGTTGGAGCGCGTGCTTCGAGGCTCCGCCCTCGCGGGCTGCGCACCTCAGCATGAGGGACCGTTGGAAGTTGCCGCGCGGGGAGAATGCCGCCGCGCTATCCAAGAGAGTCACCGCCGCACTCACGAGAGCCTCATCCTGAGGTGCCCCGTAGGGGCCTCGAAGGACGAGGCGGGTGCTCCGGCGATCGCCGGATGCAATAATTCACCCGCCAGCACTCACGGCCGGCGCACCGCGCGGATCTTGCCGCTGCTGCCGCCGCCGCAGAAGAAGCAGCCGGCACCATCGGATTCGAGGCCGGAAACGCCGGTGCCCTCGGGCATATCGAGCCGCTCCAGCACCTCGCCGGTCTCGGGATCGATGCGCCTGACGTCGCTGTCGTCGCCTTCCCAGGTGCCGTGCCAGAGCTGGCCATCGACCCATGTCACGCCTGTGACGACGCGGTTGGATTCGATGGTGCGCAGGATCTTGCCGGTCTCGGGATCGATCTGGTGGATCCGGCGGCCGCGATGCTGGCCGACCCAGAGCGTGCCCTCGGCCCAGGCGAGACCGGAATCGCCGCCATTGCCGGGGGCCGGGATGGTGGTGAGGATCCGGCCGCTCTTCGGATCGATCTTGTGGATGAGGTCCTCGGCGATCTGATAGAGGAATTCGCCGTCGAAGGCCGTGCCGGCATGGGAGGCGACCTCGATGACGCGCACCACCTCGCCGCTGTCGGGATCGAGCGCGTTCAGCCTGTCGCCCGAGGCGAACCAGACGTGCCGGCCGTCGAAGGTGACGCCGTGGACGCGCTCGGCATCCGGAAAAGGCCCATATTCGCGCAGGATCTGAGCAGCCGAATTCTTCATCTCTTCCTCCTTGTGGATGGAACCATACTAGTCGCTCGGCAGAGGTCCGGGGAGTAACAAGATCGTCGGGAATGAGGAGAGCGGCGGGCTCATCCAGCGCCGCGCCCGCCCGCGCCCGAGCGAGCGCACCCGGCCCTCGCCGGCAAGCGTGTCGAGCGCCCGCTGCACGGTACGCGGGCTCGCCCCAAGTGCGATCGCCAACGCCGAGCTCGACCACGCCTCGCCATCGGCGAGCAAGGCGAGCACCGCCGCATGCGGCCCTTCCACGAGCGGCGCCAGCACCGCAACCTTGCCGCCGCCGCGCGGCGAAAGCGCAAAGCCGCGCTTGGTCGCCGAGACCTCCGCCAGCCCGGCAAGTTCGGCGCGCAGCCGACCGATCTCGACGCGCAGCCGCGCGCGGTGGGATTCGTCGGCATGCTTGCCGCGAAAGGCGCGCGCAATCAGCGCGCCGCGCGCCACATCCGCCGGCCAGGCTTCGGCAAGCGCGCGGGCAAGCGCAAAAAGCACCGGCCGGCTTGCCAGCGGCACGACCGCGCCGGCCGCGCGCACGACATGGCGGCAGGCATCGACGACGAGCGTGCCGGATGCAAACAGCGCCTCCACCTCGGCAAGCAGCAGCGGGCGCTCGCCACCGGGCGAAACCAACCGCGCCGCGGGAAGATCGAGCACGCGGGCTGCGGCTTCGACCTCCGCCGTCAGCACCGGCATATCGGCATGGCGCGCCGCAAGCCCTGCCCGGTCGAGTGCGGCGCGCGCCGCATCCGTTCGCAGCCGCCGGATGGCGATGCCGGCCGCGACCAGCTCGTGAGCCGCCCGCAATGGCGGCGGCAACGGCGCCGGATCGAGTGCCGCCATCGCCTGCTCGGCTTCGTCCAGGCGGCCGATCAGCACCAGCCGGCGCACGGCGATATTGCCGGCATGGGCTGAATTGACCCGGTCGCCATGCGCTTCCAGAACCTTGCGCGCACCATCCAGCGCCTTGACCGGCCAGCCGAGATCGCGCGAGACGAGCGCGATCTCGGCCTCGGCGACCACACAGCGGGCGCGGGCCACCGCCTCGCGCGGGCCGAAGGCGCGCGCGGCGCTCTTCAACAGCGCCTTGGCGCGCACGAGATCGCCGAGCTGCGCCATGGCGATGCCGCGCAGCGCCAGCGCCGCCGCATCCTCGCGCAGCGCCACCCGTTTCAGGGCGCCCAGCACATCGCCCGATGCCAGCGCCCGCGCCGCGGCCGTGATCAGCGAGTCCATTCAAATCCCGTCACACTTGTCACTCCCGCCATTCGCCCGTCCGGCCATAATCTTCACTCGATCTCAGGCCACCGCGCCGGATGCTACGACGAGAGACAGGCAAAGGAGAAGACCATGACGGCAATGCTGAACGCAACCCGCGAGCAGTGGCTGGCGGCAAGACTCGATCTGCTCGAGGAGGAGAAGGAACTGACGCGGCAGAGCGATGCGCTGGCGACCAAGCGCCAGCAATTGCCGCGCGTCAGGATCGACAAGGAATACCGCTTCGATACCGACGGCGGCAGCGTCTCGCTGAAGGATCTCTTCGGCGGGCGTTCGCAGCTTCTGATCTATCACTTCATGTTCGGGCCGGATTACAGCGCCGGCTGCCCCTCCTGCTCCTCGATCGCCGATGGCTTCAACGGTTTCTTCGTCCATCTGCAAAACCATGACGTCGCCTTCTGGGCGGTCTCGCGGGCGCCGCTTGCCAAGCTCGACGCCTTCAAGCGGCGGATGGACTGGAGCTTCCCCTGGGCCTCCTCGGCCGGCAGCGACTTCAACGGCGATTTCAGCGTCTGGTTCAGCGCCGAAGAGCAGCGCTCGGGCGGCATCGAATACAATTACCGCCGCGAGCCGCCCGCCCCCGAGCCGGCGCCCGGCAGCACCCTGCAGGAATGGCAGCTGCGCGGCAGCGAAGCGCCGATCGTCCAGATCGCGTCGATGACCGGCACCGACGTCGCCACCTACACCCGCGACCGCCCCGGCGTCAGCGCCTTCGAACTGATCGACGGCGCCGTCTACCACAGCTATTCAAGCTATGCGCGCGGGCTGGACGGGCTCTGGGGCATGTATCAGTGGCTCGACCGCGCCCCGAAGGGCCGCAACGAAACCGGCATCTGGTGGCGCCACCACGACCGCTACGGCAAGGAGTGAGGCCGATGCCGCTCGCCGCCGCCGATTACCTGTCGCTGGCCGCCGCCCCGACCTTCGCCCTCATGGCTTTGCTGACGGCCGCAACCGGCAGCCACGACATGATCTGCATGACGACCCCGGATGCCTTCCCGATCGGAGGGATGGTGCCGATGTACCTGCTGATGAGCGGCTTTCACCTGGCGCCGTGGCTGAGGCTGGCGGGCGGGCGGGGTGTTGGCCGGCGGTGATTTCTTCCGCCAAATCGGCTTACGTGCCGCATGGCACCTCCCTCTGCCTTGCCAGGCATCTCCCCCACAAGGGGGGAGATCGGCAAGCGGCCCAAACTCCGCCCCCATCTACCGTTTCGCAGGACCGTCACGCTCGTTGTTTGGGGAAACCATTGCGCCCAGCCAATCTCCCTCCTTGTGGGGGAGATGCCCGGCAGGGCAGAGGGGGGTGCCGCGCGCTCGCCACAAAAAAACCAGCACCGCAGACCCCGCAACCACCTACAAAAACCGATGCCGGTTGCCCAGAGCCGGCCGCCGGCGCGGCGGCGTCCTCGCGGCAGCACCCAGCGCCAGCACAGCGACGGCGACAAGCCCGAGAAGCAGCGGCGCCGCATATCGGTGCGGCGATCGCAGCCCGCCGTCGATGCGGGCTGCATCCGTGGAGGGCCGGTAGAGATTGCCGTCGCTTTCGACGGCGCGCGGCGCCCGCTTGAAATAGGCGGCCATCAGCCGGCCGAGCGTTCTGGCGGCGAGATTGGGCGCCAGCAGATGGGCGAGCCTCGTCGCAGTGGTGACCATGCCGACCGTGGTGGTGGCGCGCGGCGATCGGGCGACGCCGACGATCGCCTCGGCCACGCGGCGCGCATCGAGCACCGGCGGCGGCGCGGAAACCTGCCGCCCGACGAAATTCGCCCCGTGCCGCAGGCCCGGCGTATCGACGAAGGCGGGGTAGATGTCGCAGATGTGGATGCGGGGCTTGTCGGCGAGCTCCGCCCTCAGCGCCTCGGAGAAACCGCGAAGGCCGAACTTGCTGGCGCTGTAGGCCGCCGCAAACGGTGCTGCGGCAAAGCCGCCGAGCGAGATCATGTTGATGAAGGTACCTCTGCCCTGTTTCAGGAAGATCGGCACCACGGCATGGGCATCGTTGATGTGGCCGATCAGGTTGGTGCGGATGATCTGCTCATGCGCCTCGATCGGCGTTTCCTCGAACCGGCCGACCGCGCCGACGCCGGCATTGCTGACCCAGACGTCGATCCCGCCGAGATCCCCAGCCTTGTCGGCGAGCGCCTTGACGGCGGCAGGCTCGGTCACGTCGGTCACGACGGAGATCGCCTCCGCCCCGAGCCCTCTGCACGTCTCGGCAACCTTTTCCAAAGCCTCGCCGTTGCGCGCCGCCAGCACCAGCCTGCTGCCGCGCCGGGCAAAGGCCTCGGCGGTGGCCTGGCCGATGCCGCTCGACGCTCCCGTAATGACCACGACTGCATTTTCGAGCTTGATAGACATTCTTCCGCCTTTCGGTCCTTGGGAAACGCAGCTCCACGGCAACGCAGGCATTAAACCCATCTGCGAAACCCGAGTTCCCGGGCAATCGCCGTCCGTGCCCGCAGCGCGGGCGAAAACGACTCGTTTTCGGCCGCTTACGGAGATTGCTTCGCATCCCGCTTCAGCGGTCATATCGGTCGAAGCCGCCGCTCCGTCCGATCCCGATTGTCTTCCCGCCTGGAATTGTGCCATGACCTCTCGACCCAGCCACGAAAACCAAGGTGCGGCACAGCATGAAGAAGATCGGATTTCTCTCGTTCGGGCACTGGACGCCCTCGCCCCAATCGCAGACGCGCTCGGCGGGCGATGCGCTGCTGCAGTCGATCGACCTTGCAGTGGCGGCCGAGGAGCTCGGCGCCGACGGGGCCTATTTTCGCGTGCACCATTTCGCCCGGCAGCTTGCAGCGCCCTTCCCGCTGCTTGCGGCCGTCGGCGCGCGGACGAAGCGGATCGAGATCGGCACTGCCGTCATCGACATGCGCTATGAGAACCCGCTCTATATGGCCGAGGATGCAGGTGCCGCCGATCTCATCGCCGGCGGGAGGCTGCAGCTCGGCATCAGCCGCGGTTCGCCCGAGCAGGTGATCGACGGCTGGCGGCATTTCGGCTACGGCCCGCCGGAAGGCCAGAGCGATGCCGACATGGCGCGGCGCCACGCCGAAGTCTTCCTCGAAGTGCTGCGCGGCGAAGGTTTTGCCAAGCCGAACCCACGGCCGATGTTTCCGAACCCGCCGGGCCTTCTGCGCCTGGAGCCGCATTCAGAGGGCCTGCGCGAACGGATCTGGTGGGGCGCAAGCTCCAACGCCACCGCCGTCTGGGCGGCCAAGCTCGGCATGAACCTGCAGAGCTCGACGCTGAAAGACGACGAAACGGGCGAGCCTTTCCACGTCCAGCAGGCCGACCAGATCCGCGCCTACCGCGCCGCTTGGAAGGAAGCCGGCCATGCCCGCCAGCCACGCGTTTCCGTCAGCCGCAGTATCTTCGCCCTCGTCGACGAACGCGACCGCGCCTATTTCGGCTATGGCGGCGACGAAGGCGACAAGATCGGCTTCATCGACGAGAAGACCCGGGCAATCTTCGGCCGCAGCTACGCCGCCGAGCCGGATCGACTGATCAAGCAGCTCGCCGAAGACGAAGCGATCGCCGAGGCCGACACGCTGCTGCTCACCGTGCCCAACCAGCTCGGCGTCGAATACAACGCCCATGTCATCGAAGCGATCCTGACCCACGTCGCGCCGGCGCTCGGCTGGCGGTAGGGTTACGGTTGCTGTGATGGGTTGATGGACGAGCGGGCTTGGCGCGGGCCTTTACATGCCATGACGAGAGGGCGTGCCGTGTGTCACCCCCCTCTGCCCTGCCGGGCATCTCCCCCACAAGGGGAGAGATCGGCAAGTCGCGCAAACTTCGCGTCCGTCGACTGTTTCGCCGGGCTGTGAGACCAGTTGTTTGGGGAAACCATCGTGCCCCAGCCGATCTCCCTCCTTGTGGGGGAGATGCCCGGCAGGGCAGAGGGGGGTCATCCCACGACACGCTCTCTCTCCTTGTCCTGTCCCCACTAAATCGCGGGCGTCCCAACAGAGCGCATCTCCCATCACATCCACCCCAAAACCAAGCCTCGGGACCTTCCTGCCTCGCTGGGCGTTGATGGTGCGAACCTTGAATCGGCCGCAGCACGACCGAATTAAGGCCGTAGCCCGAACCGCTCGAGTTGCCTCATGCCGCGCACGAACCTGAATGACATCCTGATCTTCATGGCCGTCGTCGATGCCGGGAGCTTCGTCGGCGGCGGGCAGGCGATGGGGCTGTCGCGCTCGGCGGCGGGAAAGGCCGTCATCCGCCTGGAAGACCGGCTCGGCGCCCGCCTGCTCAACCGCACGACGAGAAGCCTGAGCCTGACCGAGGAAGGGCGGCTGTTCTACGAGCGCGGGTTGCAGATCCTCGCCTCGGTCGACGAGGCCGAAGCGAGTGTCTCGGGCAAGAGCGGCGCGCCGCGCGGCGTGCTCCGCCTCACCGCTCCCGATGCCTTCGGCCGCCTCGTCGTGCTGCCGCTGCTCGAAAAATATCTTCGGGCCTGGCCAGACCTGCAGGCCGAGGTGAGCTTCACCGACCGCCTTGCCGACATCGTCGAGGAGGGCTTCGACCTGGCGATCCGGATCGGCGCGATCCCGGCGGCGACAGACAGCCGGCTGGTCTCACGCGTGATCGCCAGCGACAGGGCGCGGCTCTGCGCCTCGCCCGCCTATCTCGCCGAGCGCGGCGAACCGCGCGATCTCGACGATCTCGCCGCGCATGACTGCCTGTTCTTTGCGAGCCGCAATCAAAGGCAGGGCTGGCGCTTTCGCGGCGAAGGCGGCGCCTGGGTCAAGGCGCAGGGCCGCAGCCGCCTGCGGCTCGACAACGGCGAGGCGATCCGCGACGCCGCTCTCGCCGGCCTCGGCATCGCCCTCCTCCCCGACTTCCTCATCGCCGGCGACCTTACCGCCGGCCGCCTCCGCCAGATCCTGCCCGACCTCGAAACCGACGACGCCAGGATCGTGGCGCTCTATCCCGACAAGCGCCTGCTCGAACCCCGCGCGAGCGGCTTCATCGACCTGATGATTGAGGAACTTGGCCGCAGCTAGAGCCGGATGCTTCAGGCGAGGCCCGGTCAAACCCGCGAAAACTCTTCAGCGCCAGCGGCGCAAGCGTAGTCGCAAGATAGCCAATCCCCATCAGGAACAGCGCCGCAGCAAGGCCGAGCGTGCTGATCAGCGCGCCGCCGGCGAGGCCGCCGAAGGGGATGAGGGCGAAGCAGAGGGCGGTGTTCAATGCGGTGACGCGGCCGGTCAACGGCTTGGGGATGCGCTCGAAGATCACCGCCGACAGGATCGGGTTGAGGAAGCCCGAGGCAAAGCCTGCGATGGCGAGCGTCGCGAAGACGAGGCCGATCGGCGCATCCAGCGCCGGAACGAGAAAGCGCGGAAAGCCGGTCAACAGGAAGGCCACGGTATAGACGGTCAGGCGCGGCATGCGCTCGCCGATCGCCGCGGCAATCGCAGCACCCGCGATCGAGGCGCCGGCGAAGGCGGCGAACATCGCGCCGAGCAGTTCGGGACCATGGCCGGCATCCCGCGTCCAGACCGGCAGCAGCACCGCATGATAGGCCTGGTCGAAGAGATTGGTGACCGCCACCATGGCGACGATGCTGACGAGCACGGCATCGCCGCGCAGAAACCGCCAGCCCTCACGGAGATCGTCGAGATAGGAAGCCCGTTCGGCCGATGGAATTTCCAGCGCGGGCGTGCGGCGCGTCGCGGGTATGCCCACGGCAACGATCAGTGCCGCGGCGGCGAAGGTGGCGGCATTGACGAGCAGCGCCTGGCCCGGACCGATCAGCCCGATCAAAGCGCCGGTGCCGGCCGCCCCCGCCGTCGAGGCCAGCCGCTCGATGGCGCTGGCGACGCCGGTCACCCGTTCGAGCGGCACGCCGGAGAGCGTCGCAATATCGGGAACCATTGCCTGCTTGGCCGCATCGGAAGGGCCGCGCAGCACGCCCATCGCAAAGACGAGCGGCAGCAGCACCGGCATGCCGAGCAGGCCGAAGAGATCGAGAAGCGGCACCAGAGCAACGACGAGCACCGAGGCGGTGTCTGAGATGATGGCGATGCGCTTGGCGCCGACGCGGTCGATCAGCGGTCCGCCGAGCGCCTTGGCGACGACATAGGGCAGCATCTCCACCATCGCCGTCAGCCCCGTCAGCACGGGGCTGCTCGTCGTGCTCAGCACCAGCCAGGGAATGGCGATGGTCGAAAGCCGCGTGCCGGAAAGCGAGAATGTCTCGGCGGCGGCGAGCGCCAGGAACGGCCCGCCCCGTCTCACGGCTCGCCCTCGCCTTCGCGATGCGGCAGGCGGCCGGGATAGGGAAAGGCGTGCAGCATGACATAGAAGGGAACCATTCCGGCTTCCTGAGACGCCGCCTCCCCCAGCCGCGGGGCGGCCTGCATCGCTTCCAGGATGACATCCCTCAGCCGTTTCGTCAGCGCCTCGGCCTGATCAGCCGTCATCGGGATGATGATGTCGTCGGCGGCCGTCGCCTTGCGCCACTCGGCCGGCAGCTCGGCATATTCCTCCAGCGCCTGCTGCATCTGGCCGACCTGCAGCGAGAGTGCGGCCTGGTTGAAGGCGATGTCGAGATCGAGCGCCTCGCCTTCGGCTTCGCTCGCCGGCACCGAGGTGAGCTCGTGGCTGGCGCGCCACCAGCGGTCGCGCCGCGAGGCATGCGGCGCCTCCTCGATGAAGCCGTATTGGGCGAGCTGGCGCAGATGATAGCTCGTCGCGCCGCTGTTCAGGCCGAGCCGCGCGGCAAGCTGCGTCGCCGTGGCAGGCCCATCGATCCGGAGCATGCCGAGCATGCGCAGCCGGACGGGATGCGCCAAGGCTTTCAGCGCGGTCGGCTCGGGCACGACCCGGCTGACGGTGCGGGCATCTGCGGCAGGTTGGGGGTGCGGATGTTTCATGCCTCAATCATACAATCGCAAACATATCTTTGCAAAGATTTCTTTGTAAAAAATCACGAACGTCGAAAGACGTTTGGAAACCGCCTTCCGATCTAGCCAAGCATGACCCCACATCCTAAGACCGTCCCCGTGATCGGCATGATGTAAGGGGCAATGGGATGACCGAGGACGCACAGAAGAACATCGGCACGTGGTATATCGATCCCGATGCGGAAGATCGTATGGCCGATGGACATGCGCCCATCTGGCGCCACCTGATCGATCTCATCCTCGAGCGTGACCTGACGGACAAGAGCGTGCTCGATTTCGGCTGCAATCAGGGCGGCCTGCTGCGCCACCTCTATGCGATCCGCCCCTTCCGCAAGGCGCTCGGCATCGATATCGCCGAAACTTCGATCGCCAAGGCCGAGACGCTGAAGGGCAACCTGCCGATCCAGCATCAGGTCGGCGGCAGGCTCGACGGCTGGAGGGAAGAATTCGATCTCGCCCTCAGCCACGAAGTCATCTATCTCGTTCCCGATATCAACGCCCACGCCGCCGACATCTGGCGGGCGCTGAAGTCCGGCGGCGTCTATTATGCGGTGACCGGATGCCATACGGACAACCCGCTCTGGCCGAAATGGCGCGAGCTCGTCGCCAACCGCACCAACACCGTCGTCCAGGACCGGTCGATCACCGATTACGGCCGCGCCTTCGAAAAGGCGGGCTTCGACGTCTCCGCCCGCAAGCTCGAATATGACGGCTTCATTCCCTTCGTCGCCGACGGCTGGACGCCTGATTTCGCCGATGCGCTGAATTACTACACCCAGACCAAGATCGTCTTCAGGCTGGTGAAGCGCTAAGCTCGCTGAAGTTTCATCAGCTCGACATCGAAATGCGGCGGGCTGTCGGGGGCGACCTGGACGAAGCGGCCCCTGACGCGGAAGATTTCCTGGATGAGCCCGCGTTCGGCAAGATCGCGCGGGGCGCCGTCGAATCTTAGCTCGCCTTTTTCGAGCAGCGAGATGCGGTCGCTGACGGCGATGGCCTGGTTGATGTCGTGGATCGCCATGACGACGGTCACGCCCTTTTCCCGGCTCAGCCGATGCACGAGATCCAGCACCTCCACCTGATAGCCGATATCGAGGAAGGAGGTCGGCTCGTCGAGCAGCAGGATCTCCGCTTCCTGGGCGAGAGCGGCCGATATCCAGGCTCTTTGCCGCTCGCCGCCGGACAGTTCCCGAAGGCTGCGGTCGGCGAGCCCGGACAGGCCGGTGCTTTCGAGCGCCCATTCGATCGCGTCTTCGTCACGGCTGTCATAGGAGCGGAACAGGCCGACATGCGGATAGCGGCCCTGGCGCACGAGCTGGGCGACGGTCATTTCGTCGGGTGCTGTCGGCTGCTGCGGCAGGAAGGCAAGCCTCTTCGCCAGCATGCGGCGCGACAGGGAGGCGACGGCAACGCCGCCGAGCGACGCCCGGCCTCCGGCCGGCCGGATCAGCCCGGCCAGCGCATGCAGCGCCGTGCTCTTGCCCGAGCCGTTCGGGCCGATCAGCGCCCGGATCTCGCCCCTTTCGAGCGAAAGGCTGAAGGCGCTGAGCGCCTTTCGCTGGCCGTACATCACCGAGAGGTCGGAACAGGACAAGGGCATTTCGGCCTCACATGGTTTTGCGCAGCAGCGCGAGCAGGAGCGGCACGCCGCAGACGGCCGTGACCACACCGATCGGGATTTCCTCGGCTTGGCCGAGCAGCCGGCCGATGAGATCGCCGAGCGTGACGATGACGGCGCCGAGCACGATCGTCAGCACCAGCGACAGCAAGAAATTCCGTCCCGCCAGGAAACGGGCGAGATGCGGCACGACGAGACCGATGAAAACGACAGGGCCGACGGCGCCGACCGCGCTTGCCGCAAGCGCAGAGGATACGATCAGCACGAGCGAGAACTGTCTCTTATAGCCGAGCCCGAAAGAGCGGGCGACGGATGCATCGAACTGCAGCAGCGTCAAGGGCCGGTAGATGACCGGCAGCATCGCGAACCCGGCGATGGTGAACGGCAGCAGGAAGAGCGCGTGATCCCAGCTGCGGGCGTAAAGGCTGCCCGACAGCCATTCGAGGATGATCTCGATGCGGGCCGATCCCCAGCCGGCGATGAGGCCGATCGCCACCGCATGCAGAACCGCCCCGACCGCGACGCCGCAGAGCGTGATGCGCAGCGCGCTGAGGTCGAGGCGAAAGGCCAGGAGATAGATGACGCCGCCGGCGAGCAGGCCGCCGGCAAGCCCCGCCGCCGGCAGCCAGGCGACCGGTAGTTCGGCCAGCGTGTTCGAGCCGGGCTCGAAGATATAGACGGTGAAAAGCAGGAAGATCGTCACCGACAGCGTCGCCCCCTGCGAAACGCCCATCAGCGACGGATCGGCCAGCGGATTGCGGGTGATGGTCTGCAGCAGATATCCCGCCAGCGCGAAATGAATGCCGGCCAGAATCCCGGTGGCGATGCGCGGCAGCCGGATATCGAGGATGATCAGCCGCGCTTCCGCCGAGCCGCCGCCGGTCAAAACGGCCGCGACATCGCGCATCGGAATATCGGCGACGCCGAGGAAGATCGCCGCCGCCAGTGACAGGACCGTAAGGATGGCCAGTGCGGCGGCCATGCCGAAGCCTGGCGAAGCGGCCGATGTCGATGCCGGGGCGCTCATCGGGTCTCACCCGCTAGGCTCAGCCGCCCGCGCTGGACGAGATAGATGAAGACAGGCCCGCCAAGCAGCGCGGTGACGATGCCGACGGGCAGCTCGCGCGGGATGGCGATGCTGCGCGCCAAGACGTCGGCGACGCTGACGATCAGCGCGCCGAGAGCAGCGCTGAGCCCAATCTCCCATCCCGTGCCGCGCGGCTTCAGCAGCCGGGCGATGTGAGGAGCGGCGAGCCCCACGAAGGCGACCGGTCCGGCGACCGGCGCGACGCCCGCGACCGGAAGGACGGCGAGAACGAGGATGAGCGGTTTCCACAGGCCGAGCTGCAGGCCCATGCCGGCCGCCGCATGATCGCTCAGCATGAACATGGCGATGACACGCCGCAGCAAGAGCGCGCCGGCGACGCCGGCGATCGTCCAGGGCAGCATGTAGAAGAGATGCGACCAGCTGCGCCCCTGGAAACCGCCGGCGAGCCAGAAGAGCAGCGATGCCGATTGCGGCCCGGTCAAAAGCAGCACATAGGTGGTGATCGCACCCAGGAAGAGCGAGACGCTGACGCCGCCGAGCGCCAGCTGCAGCGGCCGTCCCTGCCCGCCATGCGAAACCCAGAACGTCACCGAAGCTGCCGCGAGCCCGCCTGCAAGGCCGATGAAGGGATAATAGGCCGGCGATACCAAGGGCAGGAAGACGAAACAGCAGACGATCGGTGCGACCGCCCCCGACGTGACGCCGGTAATGCCGGGATCGGCCAGCGGATTGCGCGTCAGCGTCTGCAGCACATAGCCGGAAACGGCAAGCCCCGCTCCGCCGGCAGCCGCCGTCAGGCTGCGCGGCAGCCGCAGCGTCCAGACGAGAATGGATTCGATCTTGCCATCGGGCGCCAGGAGCACGCGGATGACGGTTTCAACCGACAGCGTCTTGGCGCCGATCAACAAGCCGAGCAACACCGCCAGAATAGCGGCGATGACGATGAGCCCTATGGCCAGGAATGATTGCCGGGGGCTCATCGCCGGTCTCGTCCCCGGCTTAGTTCTGCAGTTCGGCCGGGATCAGCTTGGCGGCTTCCGCCTTGACGTCGACGGCCGGGAACGTGTCGGGATAGAGGTAGTGCGCGGCCTCACGCAGCACGATTTCGCGGGCGATCGGGCCGTTAGTCTCGACCCACTGGTCGCCGACATAGAAGACCCGGTTGTTCTTGACCGCCGAAAGCTGCGACCAGATCGGGTTGCTCTCATGCGGGCGATCCGGGCCGGAATCGTAGACGAAGATCACTTCCGGGTCCTTCTCCAGCATGGTTTCGAGGCTGAGGTCGATGCCGAACTCGCCGCCCGGGGTCTTCGGGCCGGGAACATTGTCGCCGCCGATCGCAGCGACGATCGAGGCCGAGGTGTTTTCCGTGTGGAAGGCGAAAGGTGTCGCACCACCCCACATGATCAAAAAGCGCGGATGCTTGTCCTTCGGCGCCTTGGCGGCGAACTCCGCCAGATGCTTGCGGAAATCGGCGTTCAGCTGCTCGCCGCGCTCGGGCTTGCCGAGCAGCTTCGAAAGAGCGGCGGTTTCGCTGTAGCTCTCTTCGAGCAGCTCCATATTATAGGCGACGTAAGGCGCGATGTTCTGCAACTGCGCCGCATTGCCGACCGTATAGCGGCGGATCGCGATGATCAGGTCCGGCTTGGCTTCGGAGAGAAGCTCGAGATTGGGCTTGGCGCGCTGGCCGATCTGCTTCATCCCGGCGGTCAGGCCGAGCAGGAAGTCCGGCTCGCGGCCTGCCGTCATATACGTGCTGGCGACCGGCTTGATGCCGAGCGCGAGTGCGACGTCATCGGCGAAATAGGAAATCGAGGCAATGCGCTTCGGCTGCGCCGGGACTTCGACGGTCACGCCGCGGTCGTCGACGATCGAGACCTTCTTGTCATCGGCATGCGTGGCGCCTGCCGCCAGCATTGCGGACAAGCCCAGGGCGGAGAAAAATTGGCGTGCGTATCGAGTCATGTCTGAAAACTCCCCTCTCGTACCGGCAGGCTTTAGCCAAAAAAGCGGAGTTTAACAATCATGATTTTCTTGCGCGTCTGCTTCGAAGACGATGCTGGCTCAACCCTCGGCCAGAGTGAAGACGGCGCAAGGCTCGGCGATGCCGCGCAGGGCATGCTCGCCGAGCGGCGTCAGGGTGGCCGCGGTGTTTTCTGCGACGGCGCCGGAGATCAGCACGCTTCGGCCGAGCGGCTTGCAGAGCCCTTCCAGCCGGCTGACCAGATTGACCGCCGGGCCGATGGCGGTGAAATCCAGCCGGTCGGCCGCGCCGATATTGCCCCAGAGGATCTCGCCGAAATGCAGCGCGGCGCCGAAGGGCAGCGGCGCCAGCCCCTCGGCCTCACGCATCCGGTCGAGATGGATCATGCCGGCACGAATGGCCGCGACCGCCCGGAGCGCGGCCTCGCAGGCTTCGCGGTCGCCCCGCGCTTCCGCGCCTGTCGTGACCGGAAAGATCGCCAGCACGCCGTCGCCGATGAATTTCAGCACCTCGCCGCCGAAAGCATGGACGGCGCCGGCGACGCGGTCGAAATAGGCGTCGAGCGCGGCAATCATCGCATGCGGCTCGGTGACCTGGGAAAGTGCGGTGAAATCCCGCAGATCGGCGCAGAGAAGAGCGGCGCGGATGGTCTCGCCGCTGCCGCGGGCGAGCGCGCCGGATTGAACCCGGGCCGCACTGCGCCGGCCGAGATAGGCTTCGAGCAGCGCCGTCCGCGCCTCCCGCGCCGCAAGTGCCGCAAGCGGCGCGGCGGCAAAACGCGCGACCTGCCGCAGCCGGGCGGCTTCTTCGGGAGCGAAGGCCTCCGCCCCTGCCTTATTGGCAACGCCGGCCCATCCGAGCAGCGGGTCATCCTGCGAAGGCCCTATCCTTTCCTCCCAGACCGGCCCGAGCCCGGCCAGCCACTCGCGCCCGGCATCGCTGCGCGGTGCTGCGGCAAAGGCGAGCGCCTCGATGACCGCCCCGGTCTCGGCCCGCCACAGCCAGGTGCGCCGCGCAATGATCGGATGCGGCACCGAAAGCGTCAGCGCGCCGCCGGAAACCGGCAGCCCTTCGGCAAGCAGCCGGCGCCCGAGCTCGGCCAGAAACCGCTCGGGACCGGGCGACGCCGCAGCCTCGTCAACCAGCCAGGCAAGGGAGGAAGGCAGATCCATGCGCCGAGAATGGCACCGCCCCCAAGGCTCCGCAAGCCCGGGGCATCCGCCCGCGGATGCTCCCGCGGCCCGGCAGGACAGCCAAGGGCTGTCCGGAAGGGCCTCCTCTCGGCTCTATCTCCCCCAGGGCATCCGTGTGCGGATGCTCCCGCATGCCCAACGAATCTCCCGCCGGAGCCGCCCGCCACCCCTGTCAAGCCCACCACCGAAAAACCCTGTTGAAAACCTGCCTCGACGGTGGAAGACAACCAGATATACACCTTTGGATTGCGGGACATTCGTTTCATAATGTGCCAGCCTGTCCTTAGCGATTGAGGGGTTGCTATGGGCACGACATTCTGGCCGAAAGATCCGCTTGATGGGAATGACATGACGCTGCTGACGACGATCCTTCGGCGGTGGTGCGCACGCTATGAGATCGAGTTCACCGCGGAAGAGAGCACGCGGAAGGCGAAGGAACTCGTCGAATGGTTCGAATTCGGCGTCAAGGACCCGATCGAGCTGGAAGAGCTGATCGACGGCAAGCACTGGCTGGTCAGCCGGATCTGACCTCGGCACGACCACAGGATCCAAAGGAAAAGGCCGGGCGAAACATCGCACCGGCCTTCGTTCGTCAGCCTCATGCGGAGGCTTTTAGTAGTCGTCCCGCCAGCGGCGCTCGCGGTCCCAGCGGCGTTCATGGCGCCAGCGCGGGCCGTCCCAGTCGCGGTGGCGGCGTTCCCAACCCCAGCGGGGCGGACCGCCATAGAAAGCCACCGGCGGCGGGCGGCGCCAGTTGCGGCGGCATTCGCCCCAGCGGGTCAGGTGCCAGCCGCGGCCGCAGGCGTAGTCGACCTTGGTGACATCGCCCTTCGTGACATCGCTCGCGACCTTGCTCGGGACGTTGATTGTTCCCATCGGCATCGCCTGCGCTGTGCCGATCGAGAGGCTGCCAGCAAGCAAGGCAGCCGCGATAGAAAGTGCCTTCATCGAAAACTCCATTTCATCCAGCCGTACCCACCTTAGGGTTGGCAAATTGAACTGGAGATGAACCGGGCATTCATGTTTGCAGGTGAAAAAACCGTGCTTTTTGACGGCCGATCGAGCCCCGGCCGGCCGTTTTTCCCGCAGCGGCAAGCGCTTGAGAAGCGCCCCGCGCCCGCGGAAAATCATTCATGTCCTGCCGTAAAAAGGATCAGGACCCGGATCGCGGCCGGCAGCGACCGCGGTGAGCCGCCCGAGATAATGCGCCCAGCCCTCGGCATGGCCGGCGCACTGCTCCTCGCTCGGCAGGCCGCTATGGGTGAGTCGGAGCAACGTCCCGTCCGGCTGCTCGATCAGGTCGATCTCGACCAGACTGGAGCCCGGCGGCACCACCTCGCTGCCGTCCCATCCGAAGCTGTAGGCGAGCCGGTGCACCGGCACGACCTCGCGAAACGAGCCCCTGGCGAAGCGGGCGCCGGTGACGTTGACGAGATAGAGCCCGCCCGGCTCCGGCTCGATCTCGGCCTCCGTTCCCATCCAGCGCAAAATCTTCTCCGGATCCGTCATCAGCGCAAATACCGCCGCCGGCGGCGCCGCAATATGCGCCTCGCGGCGCACGACGAAAGACTCTGGCATGCCTCCTCCCATGATAGTGGTGGCTGGCCCCGCCTGATGCGGGACGGCGCGTGATGCTGCTTCGGCGTGAATGTCCTCATGGAAGCATGTAGGCGGAGGAGCGCGCTGAGCAAGGGCGATGGAAGCCGCTCCTCGCATCGTCGGCACCGGTGCCGCTACTAAACGTCGCAACGCCACTCGTCATTGTGCACTTCGCTTCCGCTCCGTGCATTCGCGGCTCGGCCGCTCACCCCCTCATCTGCCTGCCGGCATCTTCTCCCCGCCGGGGAGAAGCGGAATCGCCACAACGTCTCGCTCTTTGGAACGTTCGCAATGGAATGAAGACCCGTGCAGCTTGCTCCCCCTTCGCCCCAGCGGGGAGAAGATGCCCGTTAGGGCAGATGAGGGGGGTGAGGAGCGAAAGCGACGAACGCCTTGAGCGGCAAGCGAAAGGCAAGCGGCTTCCATCACGCCTATGGATAGGTAGGTGGAAGACAATCAGCCGAAGCATGCCTCCCTGAGATTGCGGCCCACACCGCCTCAGAACCAATTCCCCCCTATTGCCAGCGCGCCGCCTTGCCCCTATTGTCGCGCCGTTCTCAGGGCGGGGTGAAAGTCCCTACCGGCGGTATGCAGTTTCGATTGCGAGCCCGCGAGCGCCTTCTCTAGGGAAGGGTCAGCAGATCAGGTGAGATGCCTGAGCCGACGGTCATAGTCCGGATGAAAGAGAACGCGCGTTCCTGCTGCCCTTGCCGGCAGCCGGTGAACGTTCGTGATCGCCTTGGGTGACGTGTCTGTACGCCAAAGGAGATTACCATGACACCCACCCGTTATGCCTTCGTCAAAGCCGGCTGGCACGCCGATATCGTCGACCGTGCGCTCGAAGGTTTCCAGCAGCTTATTCCAGCTGAGCAGATCGACGTTTTCGACGTTCCCGGCGCATTCGAAATGCCGCTGCTGTCGCGCGATCTTGCGGCGTCCGGCCGCTACGCCGCTGTCATCGCCGCCGCCTTCGTCGTCGATGGCGGGATCTACCGTCACGAATTCGTCGCCCAGGCCGTCGTCGATGGCCTGATGCGCGCCGGCATGGATACCGGCGTCCCGGTTCTGTCGGTCTCGCTCACCCCGCATCACTACCAGGAAACCGAGCACCACACGCAGATCTACCGCGCGCATTTCGTCGAGAAAGGCCGCGAGGCGGCCCGCGCCGCCCTGATGATCGGCAAGACGCGCGCCGCTCTTGCGGCCTAAGGAACTGCGCAACTGACGGCGGGACCAGCCCGCCGTCTTCTCCTTGCGAAGGGAAGAATTGATTCGACGCCTCGCCCGCGCTGTGGTCCACTCGACCCGACATGTATCGCCATTCTTAATGCGTCCAAACCTTGAGGGAGCTGAAGATGAGCAATGCAATGCGCAATGAAACCCCCACAGAATCCATCAGAACACGGCCCGCCGACACCAAGCTCGAAGTGGTGGTCATCCCCGTTTCCGACGTCGACCGCGCCAAACGTTTTTACGACGGCCTCGGCTGGCGGCTCGACGCCGACTTCGCCAATGACGCCGATTTCCGCGTGATCCAGTTCACCCCGCCCGGCTCCGGCTGCGCCATCATCTTCGGCAGGAACGTGACCGCTGCCGCCCCCGGCTCCGCCCAGGGCCTCTACCTCGTCGTCTCCGACGTCGAGGCCGCCCGCCGCGATCTCATCGCCCGCGGCGTCGCAGTGAGCGAGGTCTTCCACGACGCATCCGGCGTCTATGCCGGCAAGGACGAACCCTATCTCTTCGGGCGCCTGCGCATCGCCGGCCGCGATCCCGAGCATCGCAGCTACCGTTCCTTCGCCTCCTTCAAGGATCCGGACGGCAACGGCTGGCTGTTCCAGGAAGTCACCACCCGCCTGCCCGGCCGCATCGACGCCGAAGAAACGGCCTTCTCGACCTCGAGCGACCTGGCCTCCGCGCTCCGCCGCGCAGCCAGCGCCCACGGCGAACACGAGAAACGCAACGGCGGCCAATACGACGAGAACTGGCCGGACTGGTACGCCGAATACATGGTCAGCGAACAGGCCGGCCGGGAGCTGCCGCTATAGGCAGTGGCAGGATGGTCACCGCTGAGACTTGCGGATACAGGACGCGCTGTTGCGGCACGTCCTTCGAGGCTCCGGCCTCTGGCCTGCGCTCCTCAGGATGAGGAGCGTTGGAGAATGCCGCGCTGATAAAAGCAGGCGGAGGATATTGCGTCGGTTGCTCACGAGCGTCTTGATCCCGCAGCAGCCCGTCATTGAGGCGCCTGCCGCCAACGCCCCTGATTTGACGGCGCGGCACGCCCCAACGCCCCGAATTGAGGGCGCGGCACGCTCCAACGCCCCTCATCCTGAGGCGCGCAGGCCAACGGCCGGAGCCTCGAAGGACGCGCTCCGGCATCGCTCCTTGCGAGCACCCGCCGCTCACCGCTCGAATATATCCCGCCACTGCTTCTCGCCGATCAGGCAATCCGTCGCCGGCAGGCCGGCGATCTTCCGCACCTTTGCCGGCGGAGGAAGGCCGCTGATCTCCAGCACCAGCTTGCGGCGCACGGCGATGGCGAAATCCTCGATCTTGTGGACCGGCAGCACGAAGGCGCCGGGGCCGCCGATCACGCAATCGGCGTAATATTTGTCGAGCCCGCCCGGCGCATCGGAAGGGCGCAGCATGATGGCGAGGCCGTTGATGACCATGCCTCTTGCCACCGCCTTGTCGCGGGCGGGTGTCACCGGATCGCCTGAATTGTTCGGGCCGTCGCCTGAAATGTCGATCACCTCGCGCCGGCCCTGGAAGGGGCTGGTGACGATCATGCTGGCGCCTTGGTCGATCGCAGTCGAGATCGAGGTGCGCCGCTGGGTGGCGATCGGCCGGGCGCCGAGCTTGTCGGCAAAGGCGATCGCATCCGCTTCCGTCTCGATCACCTGCCAGTCGATCATCGAATCCTGGACGACGTAGCCAGCCCATTCGAAATAGCTGATGGCGATGCGCCCGGTGAGCCCGCTCTGGACCGCGGCGATGAATTCCTTGTGCTTGAGCGCCTCGACGTAACCCTCGCGCTGGATGCTGATCTCCTCGAAATCCATCGACCGCGAGGTGTCGACGGCAAGCACCAGCGTTACATCGACCTCGTTTACCGCAGCCTGTGCCGCCGGAGCGACACCGGAAAGACCCATGAGCACCGCAAGCGTCGTCAGCATCGGCAGATCCCCACGCATTCAAGCCGCGCAACTCTATCACAGCTTGGTCTGGGAAGGGTGCACCGGCACGCGCGCGGCTTCAATTTTCGGTGATGGAAAAGCGCTCGGCTCGCCATTTCGAGGCTGTCATGACCGCGGTGCCTCTGAGCTGGCAGCGCTTCCCTGCCTCAGCGCCAAACCCATGCCATCAATGCAGCGGCAGCCATAAGGGGCTTTTCCATGCCTTCAGCGCTTCGAGAAAGACCTGCAGGCGCAGCGGCAAAAACCGCCGGGTGGGATAGACGGCATGCACGAAGATTTCCTCCGATGACCAGTCCGGCAGCAGGCGGACGAGCTCGCCTTTGCGTATCTCTTCGTCGCAATAGGTCGAGGGCAGCAGCCCGATGCCGTGGCCGCGATAGGTGAAGGCGCTGACCGCGTCGAAATCCCGGCTGGAGACCGGCCCCGATACCCTGACGCCGATCGATTTCCGTCCGCTGACCAGATGCCATTCCGCTTCACCGTTGCGGCCGTTCAGGAGCACGCAGTCGTGATCCCTGAGGTCCTCCGGCTTCGAAGGAGGTGCCCTGCCCTTCAGATAGTCCGGGGCGGCAACGAGATACCGGACGCTCTTGCCGAGCCGCTGCGCGACGATGGAGGAATCCTTCAATTCGCCGAAGCGGATGCCGAGATCGATATTCTCGGCCACCAGATCGAGGAACAGGTTGGTGACGAAGAGATCGATCTGGATATCGGGATAGGCCTTCAGAAAGGAAGAGACGAATTCGTAAAAGGCTTCCTGCCCGAAGATGACGGGAACGGAGATCTTCAACAGGCCTTCCGGCTTTCTCTGCGTTTGCGTGAGCGCCTGCTCGGCATCGAGCAGATGGGCGAGCGGCTCGCTGCACCTGGCGTAGTAGGCTTGCCCCTGCGCGGTAAGACTGAGCTTACGCGTCGTGCGCTGGATGAGCGTCACGCCAAGCTGCTCTTCGAGCGACGTCACCTTCCGGCTGACGGTTGAAACGGGCATGCCGAGCGAGCGCGCCGCACGGCTGAAACTGCCGTACTGCGCCACTTTCACGAAAACAGCGATGTCGTTGAGATCGGCCATGTCGAGACCTTTGCATGAATGCAAAAGAGAATCCAGATATTTCCATCTAATCGCGCAATCGGGTTTTCGCCATATTCACCTTGCGAAAACAACCACAACCCGATGGCGGCGCGATCGCAGCGGCCCCATCTCGAGCGACCCCGCCTGTGCATGGCCCGCGTTGCCCGAACCAGATCAATGGAGTTCAACATGACCAAGCAAAAGACAGTCATCGTCACGGGCGCCTCCCAGGGTATCGGAGCCGGCCTCGTCAACGCCTTTGTCGAGCGCGGCTACAACGTCGTGGCCACCTCGCGTCAGGTCAGCACCTCGGATGCTCTCAAGGCTTCCGACAGGCTGGCCCTCGTCGACGGCGATATCGGCAACGCCGAGACCGCAGCGCGCGTGGCCAAAACCGCGATCGACCGCTTCGGCTCGATCGACGCGCTCGTCAACAATGCCGGCATCTTCCTGACCAAGCCCTTCATCGACTACACGATGACGGATTTCCGCAAACTCTCCTCGACCAACCTCGAAGGCTTCATCCACCTGACCCAGCAGGTCATCCGGCAGATGCTGGCCCAGAAGACGGGCGGCAACATCGTCAGCATCACCACGCCGCTGATCGACCATCCGATCGCCGGCTTCTCCGCCTCGGTTTCGATGATGACCAAGGGCGGCATCGACGCCATCTCGAAGAACCTCGCGATGGAATATGCAAGTGACGGAATCCGCGTCAACACGGTCGCTCCCGGCGTCGTCGATACGCCGCTGCACAAGGACAACCCGAAGGATTTCCTGAAGACGCTCTCGCCGATGGCAGGCATTTCCAATGTCGATGAGATCGTCGATGCGGTGGTCTTCCTGACCGAAGCGCCGCGGGTCACCGGGGAGGTGCTGCACGTCGACGGCGGCGCACATCTCGGCAAATGGTAAACCCGCTCGAAACGAAGGCAGCCGGTGCGGAACGCCGGCTGCAGGATCTCGGCATCGCCCTTCCCCCGCCGCCGACGCCCTTCGGCGCCTATGTCGAGGCGGTCAGGACCGGCAAGCTGGTTTTCTTCAGCGGCATGCTGCCGGTCGTCGACCGCAAGCCCCGCTATATCGGCCGCGTCGGCGGCGCACTGACTGCCGAAGACGGCCGCAAGGCGGCCGAGACGGCGACGCTGAGCGCCCTTGCCGCCGCCAGGGAATATCTCGGCTCGCTGGACAGGGTGGCAAAGGTCGCCAAGCTCGGTGTCTACATCGCCACCGAAGGCGATTTTCGAGACCATCCGAAGGTCGCCGACGGCGCATCGGAATTGCTGCTGCAGGTCTTCGGCGAAGACAGGCTCTCCGGCCGGGTCGTCCTCGGCGTCGCCAGCCTGCCGTTGGGTGTACCGATCGAGCTCGAACTCGTGCTTGAGGTCGAGGACTGAATGGCAAGGGCGCGCCGCGGCGCGCCCTGCATCTCACCCCGCAATCAACAGCAAGACATACGCGATCACGCTCACCATCAACCCGCGAAAAGCGAAGGTGACGCAGCGGTATTTGTTGCGGGCGATGGCGGAGAGGATGTTGGCGTTTTCGAGATACTGGTCGAAGAGGTAGCGCTCGTCGCGCCGGAGGGCGGCGTCGAAAAACATGTCGCGATGCTTCGGCCAGGCGCCCCAGAACAGCGAGGTGGACGTGCCGAGATGCCGCGGCAGCACGACGAGAATCGCCGACAGGATGGAAAAGACCGAGGCTGCGGCAAGCAGGCCGGAGAACAGCACGCTGCCCGACGTGCCGCCGGTATAACGCGCCAGGCTGAAGACCGCCCTCACCTCGCTGGAGCTGACCAGAAAGGCGAGCATGAAAGTAAAGATATAGGCAGCCTTTTGATCGGATATCTTGATCTGATCATAAAATATGTCGTTGATTTTCTTGATATGGTCAAAATACTCGGCGCTGACGTCGCCGCTCGACGGGTTGCTCAGCATAACGTCCGTGGCACTTTCGAATTCGCTCACCTGAATACTCCACC
Organism: Rhizobium sp. R634; assembly: GCF_002211305.1. Classification (GTDB taxonomy): domain Bacteria; phylum Pseudomonadota; class Alphaproteobacteria; order Rhizobiales; family Rhizobiaceae; genus Rhizobium. Next base: position 26,064 of record NZ_LOKW01000014.1, read on the forward strand.
CTCAAAGTGTTTCCCTGATAGTACACTTTGGAACGAAAGCAAGAACACGTGTGCAACATGCTTGACTTTTCCACTCTACACGGACAAAGGGGAAGCGGGTATGGGGCGGAGTCATGCGCGGTTATTCCAATAACATCTGTCGCGTCGGGGTGGCGCTGGCGTTTGCAGTGCCCGGTTTCGGGCTGCCGGCGATGGCCGATCCCGTGCCGCGCGCAACGCCGGTCGCAGGCTCCGTCATCGCCCGCAAGACCGGCGAGGAAGTCCGTTTCATCGACGTGTCGGATTGGCGCGTCGTCGACATCAATCAGGATCTTCTGACCGGCGACGTGCTGCGCACCAATGCCAACGGCCAGCTCGCCATCGTCTTTTCCGATCACACCCAGGTCCGTCTCGGCCGCAATTCCTCGCTACAGGTCAAGAAGATGGCGGCGAGCGGCGACACGATCCTCAATCTGCAGTCCGGCACGATCTGGGCGCGCGCCGAGCGCGGCGGCCAGGGCCTGACGGTCGAGACGCCTGCGGCGGCGGCCGCCATCCGCGGCACCGACTGGACGATGACGGTCGAGGGCGCCAAGACCTCGATGATCGTGCTGGAAGGGCGCGTCGCGCTCTCCAACCCGCAGGGCAGCGTCGAGGTGAGCGAAGGCGAAGGGGCGGTCGCCACCATCGGCCAGGCGCCGACCAAGATCATCAGCGTCAATCCGGATGACCGCGAGCAGATGCTGTTCTATCTCGACCTGCGCGATGGCTTCGACCTGATGCCGACCTCGCCGCTGCGGGCCGACCGCATGGCCTCCGAGCGCCGCCGCTTGCTGGCGCTGCCGCCGGAGCGGCGCACGACCGAGGACTGGCTGGAGCTCGCCGAAGTGCAGAGCGCCTTCGACGGCCGCCAGGCCGCGGCCGCAACCTTGCAGAAGATCCGCGGCCGCAAGCTGACGGCGGCCCAGCAGGCGCGCGTCGACCTGATCGACGCCACCATCGCCGGCTCGGAGAAGCGCTATTCCGATGCCGCCAAGCTGTTCCAGAAGGCTCTGCCGCATCTCGACCCGACACGTCGCAACATGGCGCAATATGGCGGCTATTTCGCCCGCTCGCTCGCCGATCCCGCCCATGCCGAACCGCCGCCGGCCAATACTACCGGCCCCTATGGCGCGATCATGCAGGCCTATACGACGGGCTTCCTGAAGGACCCGCGCGCAGCGATCGAGATCATCAAGAAAGCCGAGCAGCGCTATCCCGACGATCCGACCCTGCCGGCGATCCGCGCCCAGCTGGCGGAACTCACCGATGACCGCGAGCAGATGAAGGAAGCGATAGAGCGCTCGCTGTCGCTCGACCCGGATCATCCCATGGCTCTGTCGGCCCGTGCCGGCTACAGGGCGACCTATGAAAGCGACATCGACGGGGCGCTTGCCGACCTTAACCGCGCCATCGCACTTGCTCCCGGCGCATCAGGCACGCTGAATTCGCTCGGCCTGCTGCAGAGTTCGCGCGATGCCAATGGCGAAGCGGAAAAGGCCTTCAAGAAGGCGATCGAGCTCGATCCGCAGGACCCGCTGCTGCGCGCAAACCTCTCGATCCTCTATCTCGACCAGGGGCGGATGAAGGAAGCCAAGCGCGAAATCGACACGGCAATCGCGCTTGATCCATCCTTCGATCTCGCTCTGCTCGCCCGCGGCCGCTATTACCTGCAAACCGGCGAGCGCGAAAAGGCGCTGCAGGACCTGCTGGCCGCCAGCACCGCCAATCCCGGCCATTCGCAGTCGCAGTTGATGCTCGCCGCCGCTCACTACGAAAAAGGCGACCGCATCCCCTCCCAGCAGGCGCTCGACAATGCCGACCGGCTCGACGACAACGACCCGGCAATCTCGGCCTTCCGCACTGCGGTCGATATCGACGATTACGACGCCGACGGCGCGATCCGCAACGCTCAGGAATACCTGCGCCGTTCGCGCGCCCGCGGCGGCGATTACGGCTCGCTCGGCGCCAATGCGAGCGCCGGATCGACGCTCAACAACGCCTTCCGCCTGCAGGGCCTGGATGCCTGGGGCCGCTATTACGGCGATGCCGTCTTCGATCCCTTCAAGGGCACCGGTTATATCGACCAGTCGATCAAGGGCAGCATCTTTCCCTTCGTCAACGCGACGAGCTTCAGCGACGACAACATCATCCAGAACCGCGGCAACGCGTCGAGCTACTCATCCTTCATCCAGGGCCTGCTGCTCTCTCCGCACATGCTGTCGGGCCGTTCGCGCTCGGCAACACTGTTCGACGTGCCCTTCATCGAAGGCTCGCTCGGCGGCGGCATCAACAGCGTCGACGGCCATACGAGACGTATCGGCGAGGCCGATATCCAAGGCTATTCCAACGAGACGATCCCGATCAGCTTCTATGGCAATCTGACCTGGGAAGAGCTGGCGCTCGATCGCGATTATCGGGATTTCGGCGGCGTTCAGACGGACAACAAGTTGCTGAGCGCCAACGGTTATCTGACCGCGACGGTCACGCCTGACGATCGCGTGGTGGCCTTCGTCAACCATGGCAAGAATGATGGAACGCTGAACGCGCTATCCCAAGGCTCGACACTGACTGATTTTCTCAACCTCTTGGGCTTCGGAGTTCGGACTGAAATCTCTTCGGAATATAGCTATCGACGCTCTATCAACGAGGCGACGAATGCCGGCCTAGGCTGGAGCCACACCTTCGGTTACGAAAACATATTGAACGGTGCCCTCCTCTATTCGGAGAGCAAGTCGCAAACGTCAAACTCCCTGCAGGTCGATGATGCACCGGTTCTAGGTCTGCCAGACCCCGACATTATTCCGTTCTTGGATGCAACCGAGGAAGTGTCTTCGAAGACCTATATCGGCGCTCTCAGCCACTCCATTGGCAGCGGACCACTGACCTGGCGGTATGGTATTGAAGGTGGCTGGATCGATGCCAGCACGACCACCTTCTCTCGCCTTCGGGAACTCTTCCCGCTCTTGCCGCTCATTCCCGAAACCACCGACGGCCCGGACACATTCAGCAACCGCATCAATATCGGCCGCGCCTATGTCGATGTGCTGCACGAAATCACCCCCGATCTCAAGGGCGAATACGCCTTGTTCGCCACGCGCCTGGAGGGTGACGGCATCGATGTCAGTCGGTTGGAGCCGCGCTTCGGCCTCGCCTGGACGCCGATTCAAAACCACTGGCTGCGCGCCGCCTTCGTGCGGCAAAGCTTCGACACCACCGTGCCGACCCTTGCCCCGATCGGCATACTCGGACTGCAGGCCAATCAATTTTCCAACAACCTGCGGGGTTATACGGATACGGTCGCCCTGCAGTGGGATGCCGAATGGACCGACCGCTTCTTCACTTCGGTCGAATACCAGCATCAGGAACTGCATGATTTCTCGGTCGATTTTCCGCTGATCTCGCTTCCCTCCGATACCAGCCTGCCGATCTCGCGCGGCAGGATCGATCGCGCTGCCGTCACCGCCAACGTGGCGCTCGGCAACGGCTTCGGCCTGTCGGCCACCTATGCCTATATGGATTCGGAAAACCGGGATCCGCTTGAGCCGATCTATGGCGGCCCTCTTCCTTTCATACCGCAGAATTCCGGGCAGATTGCACTGACCTGGGTCAACGAAGCCAAGGTCAAGACGACGCTCGCCGCCAACTATATCGGCGAACGCGACGGCGATCGGTTCGGCACCAAGCTCGACGATTACTGGAGCCTCGACGCTCACCTCGTTTGGGAGCCGTTCGACAAGCGCATCGAGCTGGAGGCCGCCGCCTATAACCTGCTCGACGAGGACTTCGAGATCACGCCCGGCGTGCCCGGCTGGGGCCGCGCGTTCAAGGGCACGCTCAAAGTCCGCTTCTGATGCGGGCGCAGGAGAAACCCCGGCAGGTTAGGCAGACCGGCAGCCGCCATCTCAGGCTCCTGGTGCTGTCGCTGACGACGCTGATCGCCATCTCGCTGCTGTCGCGCCTGCCCGCCTGGTCGCTGCTGGAGCTCAGAAGCTTCGACTATCTCTCGACCGTCGACGATCCCCGTCCGCCGCCCGGCGGACCCGTCATCGTTGCGATCGACGAACCCTCGCTGGCCGATATCAACGCGCAATGGCCCTGGCCGCGCAGCCTACATGCCGAGCTCATCAGCCAGCTGCGCGCCGCCGGCGCCCGCGTCATCGGCCTCGACATCATCATGGCCGAGCCCTCGAACCCGGATAATGACGCGGCGATCACCAGGGCCGTCGGCCCCGATATCGTGCTGGCCGGCGACGAAACGCTGATCGAGACGCCGCAGGCCTCGCAGCTGATCCGCGCGACACCGCTGCCGCAGCTGACGGAAGCAGGCGCCGTGACCGGCATCGCCTCGATTGATCTCAGCGGCGACGGCATCTTCCGGCGCATTCCGGGCTATGAGGACGGCTTTGCCGCCATGCTGGCCAAGGCGGCCGGCGTGGCTCCCGAAGCCCTGCCGGCCGGCCAACTCATCCAATCCTTCGGCCCGGCCCGCAGCTATCCCACCGTCTCCTATTACCAGGCGCTCGATCCGAAGGGCCTGCTGCCGCCGGATTATTTCAAGGACCGCGTCGTGCTCGTCGGCCTCAGCCTGCAGAATGCGCCGGCGATCGACAAGGGCGGCGTCGACGCCTTTGCGACGCCCTATACGGTGCATACCGGCAAGCTCGTCTCCGGCGTCGAGATCCAGGCCACGATCTACGACAATATCCGCCGCGGCCTGTCGATCGCCGAAGCCCGGCTGCCGACGGTCGCCGCCTGCATCCTGATATCGGTGCTGCTGGCCGCCACCACCGTCTGGCGCTCGACCGGATGGCTGACGATCGTGACCAGTGCCGCGGCCCTCCTCGCCTTCGCAGCCGTCAGCGCCGCCGGCATCCGGCTTGCCCATGTCTTCGTCTCGCCGCTCGGCCCGACCGTCGCCTATATCTCCGTCGTCTTCGGCCAGGCCGCTTTCGATTTTGCCGAGGAGCGCCGCAACAAGCGCCAGATCACCCGCGCCTTCGCCCAATATATCTCGCCCGATCTCGTCAAGCGCCTGTCGAACGACCCCTCGCAGCTGAAGCTCGGCGGCGAGCGGCGCACGCTCTCGGTGCTGTTCTCGGATGTGCGGGGCTTCACCACCATCGCCGAGACGCTGAAGGACGATCCGGAGCAGCTGACCGGCCTGATCAACCGGCTGCTGACGCCGCTCTCCGACGTGGTGATGGATCACGGCGGCACGATCGACAAATATATGGGCGACTGCATCATGGCCTTCTGGAACGCGCCGCTCGACGATCCCGACCACGCCCTCCACGCCGTGCGCGCCTCGCTTGCCATGCAGGCGGCGATTTCGAGGCTTAACGGCCAGCTGGAGCGGGAAGCGGCAGCGCTCGGCCGCAAGCCGCACGTCCTGAAGATGGGCGTCGGCATCAACACCGGCGAATGCATCGTCGGCAACATGGGCTCGACCCGCCGCTTCGACTATTCCTGCCTCGGCGACAGCGTCAACCTCGCCTCCCGCCTCGAAGGCGCCTCGAAGAATTACGGCGTCGCCCTGCTGCTCGGCGAAGAAACCGCAAGGCTGGTGGCCGCCGACTACACCACCGTCGAACTCGACCGCATCATCGTCAAGGGCCGCACCGTCCCCTCGCCCGTCTTTACCGTCGTGCACAAGGCCGGCGCCGCAGCGCTGGCGGCGCATCAGGCCTTCATCGAGGCGAAATATGCCGGCACGCTTGTGCCATCCGATGCCGTCTTCGACAAACTGGCTGCTGACATACCCGAGCTTGCCTCCTACTACGCGATCGTGCGGGATGGACTGACAGAAGGCGGGGAATGACGGCGCAGCAATTTGTCGCCACATGAGTTGAGCGCGGCACACTCCAACGCTCCTCATCCAGAGGCGCGCAGGCCGAAGGCCGGAGCCTCGAAGGACACGCCGCAGCGTTGCTCCTTGCATCCATAACCGCCAGCGCACCCGCCTCGCCCTTCGAGGCCCCTGCGGGGCACCTCAGGATGAGGCTCTCTTGAGCGCTGGCGGCATCCTCCAACGCCCGTTGTCATCGGTGCAGCATCCTCCAACGCCGCTACTATCGCGCGGCACACTCTAACCTCCCTCATCCTGAGGTGCGCAGGCCATAGGCCGAAGCCTCGAAGGACACGCCGCAACATTGTCCCTTGCATCCATCAACCGACAGCGCGCCAGCCTCGTCCTTCGAGGCCCCTACTCAGGGTGAGGCTCTCTTGGGCCTCGCCGCGGCATCCGCCAGATCGACGGGAGGAGATCGTTATGCGGCCCGCAGCATGGCAATCTCAGGTCCAACCACCGCGATAAACAATCCAGGATCGCCAAGAGCCCTCGCTGACAGCATCGCCCCATGGACCGAGGCCATCAGCATCTGGGCCTGCTCTTCCGGCCGCTTGTCTAGCCGGAACAGGCCCTGCTCTACGCCGGCCTGCAGCACCGAGGTCAGCCATGCCGCCAGCCCTTGGAAATGGGCGCGGACGCGTGAGGCCACCTCGTCGGGCAGCATCTGCATTTCGCTGGCGAGCATGGCGCAGACGCAGAAGGGCTGCGAGGCGTTTTCGATGCAGGAACGCCAGTAGTCGATGTAGAACTGCAGCTGATCGGCAGGGCTTGCGGCCTGCTCGCGCAGCGACTGCAATCCCGCCTGCGCCTGCCTAGTGTAGCGATCGACCAGCACCGCGACCAGCTCGGCCTTGGCAGGAAAATGATGGTGGATGCTCGCCTTGCGGATGCCGATCGCAGCCGAGATGTCGGCATAGCTGAAGCCGTTATAGCCACCCGCCACGATGAGCGACTGCGCGATATCGAGGATCTTCTCAGAGGTCGAAGCCGTTGATTTCATAGCGCCGCCTACCTTCTGGTAGGGGGATTGTCAAGCCCTGGGGCTTGGCTCTCCCGTCACAAGATGGTGTCCGCGAACCGCATTGACTCCTTTTCACTGCCTTCCTACTAGTAGGTAGACAAAACAAGGAGCCTGCCGATGCAAAAACAACCTTCGAACCAGTCCGACTGGCTACGATCCTATTATTTCACCCGCGCCGCATTTTCGCTCGTCTGGATTGCCGCCGCCATTCTCCTCGCCGGGCAGCCCGGCGCTGCGGCCTTGCTGTTGGTGATCTATCCCTTGTGGGATGCGCTCGCCAATCTGGTCGACGCCCGGGTCAATGGCGGCCTGCGGGCCAATCCGTCGCAGACGCTGAATGTCGCGGTCAGCACGGTCACGGCGCTCGCCGTCGTCATCGCGCTCGGCGTCGGCACCAATGCCGTCCTCGCCGTCTTCGGGGCCTGGGCGATCCTCTCGGGCCTGTTGCAGCTCTCTACCGGCGTCAGGCGTTGGCGCACCGAGGGCGCCCAATGGGTGATGATCCTGAGCGGCGCGCAATCCGCCCTTGCCGGCGGCTTCATGATCGGCCGATCGCTCGGCTCCGCCACGCCGACGATCCTCGATATCGTGCCCTATGCGGGCTTCGGCGCATTCTACTTCCTGCTCTCCTCGATCTGGCTTGCCGTCGCAGCGCGTCGCAAGGCGCATGCATAGGCGCTATCCGGTTCTTGCGGCGGCAAACTTGCCGCCGCCGGAGCCTGTATGCGGGCCATTCAAGATCTCGGCGATGCGCAAGATTTGCGCAAGACGATGACAGTCTTTCGCGCTATGAAGGGTGATCACAGTCCCCGCCCATAGACCCCGAGGTCACCCCCATGGCTTTGAACGTTCTCTTCATTGGCGGCACCGGCCAGATTTCCTATCCTTGCGTCGAACGCGCCGTTGCCGCGGGCCACCATGTCAGCGTCTACAATCGCGGCTTGAGGGATGCCGCCCTGCCCGCCGGTGTCACCTCGATCGTCGGCGAGCTGGGATCGAGCGCCTACGCCGATCTCGCCAAGGCCGGATATGACGTCGTCTGCCAGTTCATCGCCTTCACGCCCGATCAGGTTGCCCGCGACATCGGGGTCTTTTCTGGCCATTGCGGCCAGTACATCTTCATCTCCTCGGCCTCGGTCTATGAAAAGCCGCCGCGTCACTACGTGATCACCGAGGAGACGCCGGCGATCAATCCCTACTGGCCCTATAGCCAGGCCAAGATCGCCTGCGAGGAGCTGCTCAAGACGTCCGGCAATCTCGCCTGGACGATCGTGCGCCCCAGCCACACCGTGCGCACCGGCCTGCCGATCATGATGGGCGACAGCGACATCATGGCAAGGCGCATGCTGGACGGCGAGCCGATCATCGTCGCCGGCGACGGCCACACGCCCTGGACGCTGACCCGCTCGGTCGATTTCGCCGTGCCTTTCGTCGGCCTGTTCGGCAAGCAGGCGGCGCTGAAGGAGATTTTCCACATCACTTCCGACCGCGCCCATATCTGGGACGATATCCAGAAGACGATCGCAAGGCTGCTCGGCGTCGAGGCGAAGATCGTCCACGTGCCGACGGACACGCTGATCCGCTACAACGAGGAATGGATCGGCCCGCTCCTCGGCGACAAGGCCTGGACCGCGATCTTCGACAATTCCAAGGTCAAGCGCGTCGCAGGCGACTTCACCTGCGCCGAAAGCCTCGACGAGATCCTCGCCGACTCGATCATGCACCTCAAGCAGCGTCTGGCCAAAAGCCGGCCGCCGAGGGGCGAGATCGATGCCCTGATCGACAGGATTTGCGCCGAGCAAGGCGCTCTCGGTTAGACTGGAGGGCGACAGTGCGCCACGGATGCGCTATCGCCTCGCTTATCAAGGAATGACCGGCTGGAAATAATTTCGACGACGGCCGCCTACTCTATTTCTTCCTTACATTGATATTGACCGTCACGTCCTTGATCGTTCCTTCGCCGTAGGACACCCTCACCTTATACATATCCTTTCCGGAGTATCCGCTACTGGAAGTATAATATTCGGACACGCCAGGCGATTTCCGGGAGTTGCACCTGATCTGAGGGGCGCCTGTCGGATAATGTGAGAAGATCTTTTCGCTGACGAATTCCACCGATCCATGCGCGGGGGGCTGCACCAGCTTTATGCTCGGCATTGTCGCAGCGGTACAGTCTGCATTCAAATTGTAAGACTGGCCCATTTTTGTCCGCTCTCCACTCACGGCGCGACTATGATCCGTGGAGACTTGGACACCATCCTGGGTAGTCACGCATCCGGACAGACCCAAAGCTACGGAAAATAGGGAAATGAGAATATGGTTTGCTCTGAAAAATCGCGAGCCCGGCATTCTTCTTTCATCCTTTGGTTTTAATAATATTACAATTCACCTTACCCAACCGGCAGCTTATTGCAATGGCGCCGACCGTCCGGGGTGATCCGGCGGCAGGTGCCTTGTGCTTGCCCAGATGCGAGGTCTTGTCCGCCCGCTAAAGGTACAGCGCCATTCTCCGACGCCTCTGCATGGGCGCGGCATCCTCCAACGCTCCTCTGAGGCTCCCTTGGGCGCCGGCGCCCTGGCGGCCTGGCTATTCCCGTCGCCGCGCCTCCAGCGGAGCCTCCTGCCTGAAGCCGTCGAAACGGCGGCCGCCGTGCGAAGCGAGCTCGCGGTCGGCCAATGCGAGGAGCCGGCCGCCATCGCCCTGCGCCGCCAGCCTGAACGCAGCGTCGAAATCGTCCGCCAATTGCACATCGAGCCTGCGCAACAGGCGCGGTGCCCATTTGCCGCGGCCGGTCCATGCGCCGCGCCCGAGCAGTATCAGGTCGGCAAGCTTCTGGTGGAGAGCCGCGGCGATGGCAGCGATTTCTTCCGGCGGGCGGTCGCCGCGCAGGTCATCGGCAAGATCGGTGACCTGATAGCGCAGCATGTCGTAGCTTGCGCCGGCAAGCGGCTTCGGCCCTGCGGCCAGCACTTCCGCCGCCCTCGCCTGGATCAGGCGCGCACGCTCGCTCTCCGGCCCGACGATGCTGCCCGTTGCAACCATGTTGACCATGATGGGATAGCCGCTCTCGGCATCGGCATGAAGATAATGCGCCAGCGTCTCTTCATCATGGACGAAGGCCTCGACCGGAAAACCTTCTTCCGTGAAGGATTCCCGCCAGGCTCTTTCCAGCGACGGAAACACCACGACCAGGTCGATATCCGAGAAGGCGGTGCCCTCGCCGCGGATGATGGAGCCGGAGACATAGGCGAAGGCGGCCCCGGCATAGCGGCTGGCAAGGGCGCGGCGAGCGGCGGCAAGCGCCCGCTCGGCAACGATCTGTTTCTGGATATCCACGATCTCGTCCTCGAATGGGGAGACGAGCGGCAACAAAAAACCCGCTCGTTTCCGGCGGGTTGGTCTCGGCAGCAATGAATGGAATTCAGTTCACGCGTCCGCCACCCACCGCCCGGGCGGTGGTCGTAGACGACGTGGAGACTGCGAAATTCCTGCTCATGACTGCCAGCGTATCGTCCGGCCGCGGTAGCGTCAATCCGGCAAGAATGCTTCCCCGCCCCGCAGTTTTGCGTCTAAGATGACGCCAAGACTCGTCAACAGGAAGGCCCGCCCATGTCCGATCTCGCTACCGTCATCCCGCTTCCCGCCCCGGTTCTGCTGCCGGTGGATGGCCGGGACGATCGTTTTCCGGTGCGCCGCGTCTATTGCGTCGGGCGCAACTATGCCGACCATGCGATCGAAATGGGCCATGACCCGACGCGCGAGCCGCCCTTCTTCTTCCAGAAGAATGCCGACAATCTGCTGCCGGCAGGCAATGGATTTCCCTATCCGCCGCTGTCGAACGACGTGCATTACGAGGTCGAATGCGTGCTGGCGCTGAAGGCGGGCGGCGCGAACATCAAGGCCGAGAATGCGCTCGACTGCATCTATGGCTATGCCGTCGGCATCGATTTCACCCGCCGCGACCTGCAAGGCGAAGCAAAGAAGCTCGGCCGCCCCTGGGAGCTCGCCAAGGCCTTCGAACATTCTGCCCCGGTCTCGGCGATCATGCCGGCAAGCCGTCTCGGCCATCCCGCCGCCGGCCGGATCTGGCTGGAGCAGAACGGCAAACGCATGCAGGACGGCGACCTCAACCAGATGATCTGGAAGGTGCCGGAGATCATCGCCGAACTGTCCAAGCTCTTCGTGCTGGCGCCGGGCGACATCATCATGACCGGCACGCCGGCCGGCGTCGGCGCGGTTGCGAGGGGCGACCGCATCACCTGTGGCATCGACGGCGTGGCGACGCTGTCGGTCGACGTCGTGTGAGGAGAGGCCCATGCCCATCTACGCGCTTGGCGGACTGACGCCGAAACTGCCGCCCGCCGGCCTCCACTGGATCGCGCCGGATGCGCATGTCATCGGCGATATCGACCTCGGCGAGAATGTCGGCATCTGGTTCGGCTCGGTGCTGCGCGGCGACAATGAGAAGATCACCATCGGCGCCGGCACCAACATCCAGGAAGGCGTCATGGCCCATACCGACATGGGCTTTCCGCTGACGACGGGAGAAAGCTGCACCATCGGCCACCACGCCATCCTGCACGGCTGCACGCTCGGCGACAACGTGCTGATCGGCATGGGCGCAACCATCCTCAACGGCGCAAAAATCGGCAACAACTGCCTCGTCGGCGCCAATGCGCTGGTGACGGAGGGCAAGGAGTTTCCCGACAATTCGCTCATCGTCGGAGCGCCGGCGCGTGTGGTGCGGGTGATGGATGAGAAGGCCGTCGAGGGCATCAGGCGCTCGGCAGAAAATTATGTGAAGAATTGGCAGCGCTTTGCGCGGGATCTGAAGCAGATAGGTTGATTGGCGGAGGTTTCTCTCCGGGAATATATCCTCCATCTGCCTTTCGCTTGCCGCTCAAGGCGCTCGTCGCTTTCGCTCCTCACCCCCCTTCATCTGCCCTAACGGGCATCTTCTCCCCGTTGGGGAGAAGAGGCAGCAAGCCGAGGGCTTCGCGTCACAGAGGATCCGCTCGAGAAGGGCGAGACGCCGCTTCGATTCCGCTTCTCCCAAGCGGGGAGAAGATGCCGGCAGGCAGATGAGGGGGTGAGCGACGCGAGGAGCGAGTGCCCTGAGCCCAAGCGAAGGGCAAGATAGGCACACCACAATCACCCCTCACCACACACCCGGAACCCACCGCCACCGCACCCGATCCATATATTCCACATATCCCTCGAGCCCCCGGCGCAATTCCATCTCCTCCCCGAGCGTCCGCCCGAACAAGACGACGACCAGCAGCCCCGCGGGGATCAGCGCATAGAGCGAGCCGAGCGAAAGCGCCATGCCGGCGGCGAGCACGATGGCGAAGGCATAGCCGGGGTGGCGGATGACGGCATAGGGGCCGGTATCGATGACCTTGTGGTCGCGGTCGGTCTGGATGCGCACCGTCGGCTCGAAATGGCGGTTGACCGATTGCGCCCAGGTGAGGCCGAGGTAGCCCGCCGTCATCAGGATATAGCCGATCAGCACGACCCAGCCCGGCTGCGGCGCCCAGTGGAAGCGCCCGTCGTCGAAGGCGCCGACCGGAAGGATGGCGGCGAAGAGGATGATTGTCAGCGTCGCAACCACGGCGTCCCAGGGCTTGGTGCCCTTCTGATATCGGCTGCGCGCCGCAAACAGATCCGGATTCGAACGCCAGATCCAGACGATCGCGACTGCCGTCAGCGCGATGAAGAGACCGAGGAAGATCCAGCCGCGTGGCCAGTCGAGCCTGCCGGCCGGCCAGAACAGCGCGGCGAACATGATGATGACTGTTATGGCGAGCGAGCCGAGCGAAGGCGCGACGGCCTGGCCGAACCGGGTCTGCTGCTGCGTCATGACCGTTCTCCGCACCCGCGGACGCGCCCTGCTGCCGGCAGATCTCGTCCGGGTCTAACAGCCCCAGGCCGGATTTAGGAGGTGAAAGCCGCGCAGCAAGCCGCTAGCATCCCAGAAAATGACAGGCTTACTCGGCCGCTTCCAGAAACTGGCTCGCCCCCGACGAGGCGGCGAGTGCACGAACCCTCGCTTCGGTCTTGGCGATCAGCTGATAGAATTCGTCCTGCGCCTCGACATCCAGCTGAATGACGGCGTTGACGTCGTCGGGCGTATCGCAGACACAGGCGACCGCCGAAATGGGACAAATGCCGCCGGGGTAACGCTTGCCGGTACCGGTATAGGCGCGGCGGCCCCAGCGCTCGGAATAGACCGTTTCCTCCCGGTCGAGATGGAGGATCGTTCCCTTGCAGGCGGTCACGATGGCTGCCTTGCCGTAAGCGAACCAGTGATAGTTGAGCTTGCGGAGAATATATTTGCCAGTGATGTCTTCGCCGGCGAGCTCGGCCGGGTTTTCTATCATTCGGATCATGACAGGGTCCTCAACATTTGAGCAATATCTGTCATCTCTTCTTGCGCCGCAAGTCGAAAAACGCTGCTTTTGTAGGGACTTAGTCACAAAGTGTTTCTGATTCTTACATCTTGCACGCGTCAAGCAGCGAATCGGACATGCAATTCTTCGTCGAATTTAGTCCAGCCGCACCCGGTTTTAAGCTTTTCCGAAGCGTGGCCTATGCCTCTCTTGCGATTTTCTTCTCAGAACCGATATGTCTCCATGACGGTCCGCCTTCGCCAATCCGGGAAGCTGCCGGCAGGAGATTTCATGGTCGACGCGATCAAACCCATCACCTCCACCGCCGCATCAGAACCGACCAGGATCGGCATCAGCACGTCGATCGACGCCGAGCCCGACAATGCCTGGGTCGCCGCCCGCCAGTCAGAGATCACCGCCGATCAGCTGGCATTCAAGAGAGCCGCCGAAAAGGAAGCGGCAAACGATCTCATCCCGCATGCCGATCTGCTCGTCGATGACGAGGAGGCGCAAAAGCGGCGCAGGCATGCAGCATCGGAAGACGGCGAACAGGCCGGCGAGCAAGCGGAACGACCCTTGCTATCAGGCGAAAGCGAGCGGATCGGCACCCGCAATTTCGACGACGACACGCCTTTCGGCGAGCGCACCGCCATCATCTGATGCAGCGACGGACCATCAGTTCCCACTCGCCAACTGAGCCTCGATCGCCGACTTGTCGATCACCGACCAGACCTCGACGATCCTGCCGCCGCGAAATTCGTAGATCACGTTCTCGGCGAAGGAGATGCGCCTGCCGTTGACATCGAGGCCGAGAAACTGTGCCTTCGGCCGGCAGTCGAACTGGAGCCGGCAGGCGAGATAAGGCGGATCGGCAACCAGCATCAGCACATTGAAATGAAGATCGGGAATCTCGTCGAAATCCCGCTCCAGCATGGCGACGTAACCTGCAAGCCCGAGCCGCCGGCCATTATGGACCGCGCCATCATCGACGAACCGGCCGAGATCCGCCCAGTCCTGCCGGTTGAGGCAGGCGATGTAGCCACGGTAGGTGTCTTCGAGCTCGGTTTTGGTCACGGGCGCGCTCCTGGCTTGCCGACAGCGTCGCGGCAGAGATAGCGCCGAAATTCGCGCCCACCAGCGGCGAGTACGCCCGAGCGCGAGGCGATCGTCTAGGTTATAAGGGCAGACCATCTCCATCCGCCGACGGTAAATCTGTCGGCGACGTTAGCCCACCCACCCTTGTATCTGCACGTTAGAGATTTTGTGCGATGGAAGCGATTGCGCCTCTGGCCGGGTGGCCACCCGGCCAGAGGCGTGACGAAGTCGCCCGCCCTCCCTCCGGTTACAACCGTGAATGAGCCTGGGATCTTCGTCATCGTCACGTACGACCGAATAGTCGCTTGG
>NZ_LOKW01000015.1 GCF_002211305.1 Rhizobium sp. R634
CCGACTTCAGCGATTCCTCGTCGAGATCGTTGAAGGCCTTCTTGTAGAACTCAGGCCCGCCGGTCGACAGCACGATGGAATCGAACATCGTCGCTTCCTGCCAGTTCTGGCCGCCGAGCGCCAAGGGAATGACGCCGGCCGCCTTCGCCTTGTCGAGCAGCGCAATCAGGTCGTCGAAGGTCTTCGGCTCAGTGCCGCCGATCTTGTCCATGACCGCCTTGTTGATCCACAACCAGTTGACCGAATGCACATTGACCGGGGCAGCCACCCACTTGCCGTCATAGACCGAGAACTTCTGCAGGGCCGCCGGCACCGACTTGTCCCAGCCTTCCTTCTTGGCCGTCTCGGTCAGGTCGCCCATGACGCCGGCCTGGGCATAGTCGAGCACGGTATAACCCAGCATCTGCGAAGCCGTCGGATAGGTGCCCGCCGCCACCATCGCCTTCAGCGCCGTCATCGCCGCATCACCGCCGCCGCCGGCAACCGGAACGTCCTTCCAGGCAAAACCCTCCTTCGACAGATCCTCCTTCAGGACGTTCAAAGCAGCCGCCTCGCCGCCCGACGTCCACCAGTGAAGCATCTGGACTTCCTTGACGTCAGCGGCCTGCGCCGCACCAATGCCAGCCATCATCACGACAGCAATCGCCGCCGAGCTCATAAACTTGCGCATGAATTTCCTCCCATTGAGATCGGCGGCGGGCCCTCCCTGCCGCCCGATGCTTTCCGCCATTGCGGCGGTCGGCATACAGCCGCGCTCCTCCGCGCGGTTGATCATTTAAAACGTTATAAGCACATGATCGTCAAGCCCTTTCTCGGCTCCCGAGAAAAATATGGTTATTTCGCTATCCGATTGATTCTTATGGAGTTTACTACCATGCCTAATACGGCGTTAAAATTTAAAACGTTTTCATTCGCTGATTGCGCACCCGGGTGATCGTGTTATTGTATCGGCAATTCCAGCGTGGAAAGCGAAGTAGTGACTGGACCGCCCCGGCCGCAGCGCGGCGAAAATATCGATATTCCTCACAAGCGCGGCAAGCCGACCTTGCGGACGATCGCCACGATCGCCGGGCTGGCAGTGACGACGGTATCGCGAGCGCTCTCCGACGCGCCGCAGATTTCGCTCGAGACCCGCCAGCGCGTGCATCGCATCGCCCGGGAAATCGGCTATCTCCCCGATCGGGCCGCCCAGCGGCTGAAGACCGGCCGCACCAACGTCATCGCCATTCTGCTCGATCCCCACGAGGAAGTCGTCGGCTTCACCACCTCGATCATGTACGGCATCGCCAAGGCGCTGAAGGAAACCTCCTACCATCTTGTCGTCGCCCCGAACTTCCTGTCGACGACCAATGCCGAGGCCGCCGACTACATCATCCGCAACCACCTCGCCGACGGGCTGATCTTCACGCGCACCGAACCGCTCGATGCCCGTGTGCGCCTGCTGCTCGAAACCGGCTTTCCCTTCATCTGTCACGGCCGCACGGAGTTTTCGACGCCGCATCCCTATGTCGACTATGACAATTTCACCTTCGCCTATGAGGCGACGCGCCGGCTGATCGTAAAGGACCGGAAAAAAGTGGCGGTCATCCTGCCGCCGAAACGGCTGACCTTCTGCCAACATATCCTGCACGGTTTCATGACGGCGGTACGGGAAGCGGGCATCGCCTATGAGATCCCCGAAGCGGTCGACCTCGATACGCCGGCGGATGTGCTGCGTGATTTCATCCGCGCCCGCGCCGCCGCTCCGGATGCGCCCGACGGCTTCATCTGTCCCGGCGAAGTCTCCGCGCTTGCCGTCATCAGCGGCATGAGCGATGCCGGCCTGACACTCGCCGCAGACTACGACATCGTCGCCAAGGAAACCTCCCGGCTTCTGACCCAGTTGCAGCCAAAGGTCGACACCATCCACGAGGACCTGACGGCGGCGGGCGAAGATCTCGGCCGCATGCTGCTGCAGCGCATCAACAATCCGGACGCCGAGGATCTGCACCTGCTGCTGCCGCCGCAGATCAACTTTCCGATCGGGTAGCCCGCTCGGCTCGAATACCCTTATATTAAGTGGTTTTCATCGCGCGCGTTTTGTCCTAGAAGCGCGCCCGTAATCCGGTCGCAGCCCACCCGGTCAAAACAAGGGATCCAAAATATGAAAACCATTGTCGTCTGCTCCGGCGGACTCGACTCCGTTTCGCTTGCCCATAGGATGGCAGCGGAACAACAGCTTATCGGCCTCGTCTCCTTCGACTACGGCCAGCGGCATCGCAAGGAACTCGACTTCGCCGCCAAATGCGCCGCGCGCCTTGCCGTACCCCATCACATCATCGACATCGCTGCCATCGGCGGCCATCTCAGCGGATCGGCACTGACCGACAATGTCGAGGTCCCCGACGGCCATTATGCCGAGGAAACCATGAAGGCCACCGTGGTACCGAACCGCAATGCCATCATGCTGGCCATCGCGTTCGGCCTTGCCGCCGCGCAGAAAGCGGATGCCGTTGCCGTCGCCGTGCATGGCGGCGACCACTTCATCTATCCGGACTGCCGGCCGGGCTTCATCGATGCGTTCCAGCAGATGCAGAACCAAGCGCTGGACGGTTATGCCAGCGTCAAACTGCTGGCGCCCTATGTCGATCTTCCCAAAGCGGCGATCGTGACCGACGGCGCAAAACACGGCACACCGTTTGCCGAGACCTGGTCCTGCTACAAAGGCGGCAACCTCCATTGCGGGCGCTGTGGAACCTGCGTCGAACGCCGCGAAGCCTTCCATCTTGCCGGCGTCGCCGATCCGACGGAATACGGGGACCGCGACTTCTGGAAAGCGGCCGTGTCGCAATATGCCGCGACGGAGGTGCGTTGATGTACCGCATCACCAAGGAATTTCACCTTTCCGCGTCGCATCAGTTGCATCACCTGCCGGCCGAGCATCAATGTGCCCGGCTGCACGGCCACAACTATGTCGTGGTCGTCGAGCTTTCCGCGGAAAGCCTGAACGATGACGGCTTCGTTCGCGACTATCACGACCTTTCGCCGCTCAAGCGCTATATCGACGAGGCGCTCGATCATCGCCATCTGAACGACGTCTTCGGCCACTCGAAGGTGACGTCCGAATTCCTCGCCAAGCATTTCTACGACTGGTGCAAAGAGCGCTTTTCGGAGACTTCGTGCGTGCGCGTCAGCGAGACGCCGAAGACCTGGGCGGAGTACAGGCCATGAGCGCGGAGACCATCCGCGTCAGCGAGATCTTCGGCCCGACCATACAGGGCGAAGGCGCCTTGATCGGCCTGCCGACCGTATTCGTCAGGACCGGCGGCTGCGACTACCGCTGCTCCTGGTGCGATAGCCTTCATGCGGTCGACAGCGCCTTCCGGGATCAATGGGTCCCCATGTCGGTCGAGGCGATCTGGCAGGAGGTCACGGCACTCTCCGGAGGCAAGCCGATGACGGTTTCCCTGTCCGGCGGCAATCCGGCGATCCAGCCCCTGGGACCGCTGATCGAACTCGGCCATTCCAAGGGATACCGCTTCGCGCTGGAAACGCAGGGAAGCATCGCCCGGAACTGGTTTCGCGACCTCGACATGCTGGTCTTAAGCCCCAAGCCGCCGTCAAGCGGAATGCAGACGGACTGGGGCGAGGTCGACAACTGCCTTCGGCTGACCGCCGGCGGACCGGAGATCGCATTGAAGATCGTCGTCTTCGACGATGCCGACTATGCATTCGCCAGAGAGACGGGCCAGCGCTATCCCTATATTCCCTTGTTCCTGCAGCCGGGCAATCACACGCCGCCGCCGCTCGAAGACGACGACGCGCGCATCGACATGGATGGCGTGATGGATCGCATGCACTGGCTTGTCGAAAAGGTGACGGCCGACCGATGGTTTTCGCCGCGCGTGCTGCCGCAGCTGCACGTGCTGCTCTGGGGAAACAAACGAGGGGTGTGAATCCCCGTCCGTCTACCGCTCCGGAAAAGCGAAGACATCGACAGGCTCTCCGAGCCCGCGCAGCGGGAAGGTGCCGAGACTGTCCATGTCTTTGGCGCAGCCCGCCATTTCGACGAAGGCCCGCGACAGCAGCACCGGACGCTTGACCTCCTTGGTCAGGCTTTCCAGCCGCGAGGCGACATTGACCGCCGGGCCAATGACGGTGAAATCCAGCCGCCGGCGCGAGCCGATATTGCCGTACATGACGTCGCCGACATGCACGCCGACGCCGTAGCGCAGCGGTTCGCGGGCCATGCGCGCGTGCTGCTCGTTCAGTTCGGCCATCGACGCCTGCCCTTCGCGGATCGCCTGCAGCAGATCGGCACAGGCCGTATCCTTGCTGAGCGGGAAAATTGCCAGCAATCCGTCGCCCATGAATTTGAGGATCTCTCCGCCATAACGTTCGATCGGATCCGACATCGCGTCGAAATAGTCGTTGAGCAGATGGATGACGTCGTCGCGCGGCCAGAGATCGGAGATCGCCGTAAAATCGCGCAGATCGCAGATCATGATTGCCGCGCCGACGGTGGCGCCGCTGCCGCGCGTCGTCACACCCGACAGGATCTGCTCGCTCGCATGCGGCCCGACATAGGTCTGCAGCAGCGTGCGCGCCATGATGTTCTTCAGCCTGATTTCGCTGACGAGGGTCAGCGCCGGCAGGAGATCGCGCAGGAAATCGGTATGCTCACTGGTAAAGCCGCCCGGCCGGCTGGTGGAAAACGTCACGACGTGGCGTTTGCCGAAAGTATGCTCGACCGGCCAAGCGATGTACTCCGTCAGGCCTTCGTCACGCAGTTCCTGGAAGAATGAATCCTCCTCGCTGTCGGCCGGGCCTTCCAACTGTCTGCGCACCTCCTCCGCGCCCTGATGGATCGCGTTGACGGGGCTCTTCAGGAACTCCGGCGTGGTTTCGACACCGTAGGCGAATGTGTTGATCTTCGCCTCCGTCATCCCCTCCTTCCAGAGGATGCGGGCACCGATCCATTGCGGATGGTTGGTCCTGAAATGCAGCGTCGCGCGCGCCAGCGGCACCCCTGCGGCCAGGAGCTTCTCGCACATCGCCACCAGGATATTGTCGATGAAGCGCTCGCCGCGCGTCTCGTTCACCAGCCAGTCGAGGATCCGCCTCCGGCGGATCGGCCAGGCCCCTTCGCCCGTTTCAACCGCAACCCCGGCCTCGTTCAACAAAGAAGACATCCAAACCCCGCTACGCCGCATTATCGACGAGTACCGAATTCAATTGCCGTGAATGTGGTCGATGCGGAAGCAAATAATAAGGGGAGACTGCAATTAAGTCTCAGAAATCCCAATCCTCGTCCTCGGTGGCAACCGCCTTGCCGATCACATAGGAGGAGCCGGAGCCCGAGAAGAAGTCGTGGTTCTCGTCGGCATTCGGCGACAGCGCCGAGAGGATCGCCGGATTGACCTTGCAGGCTTCAGCCGGGAAAAGCGGCTCGTAGCCGAGGTTCATCAGCGCCTTGTTGGCGTTGTAATGCAGGAATTTCTTGACGTCCTCGGTCAACCCGACGCCGTCATAGAGCGCTTCGGTATATCGCGCCTCGTTGTCGTAGAGTTCGAGCAAGAGGTCGAAGGCGAAATCCTTGATCTCCTGCCGGCGCCCCTCGGACAGCCGCTCCAGCCCCCGCTGGAACTTGTAGCCGATATAATAGCCGTGCACCGCCTCGTCCCGGATGATCAGGCGGATCATGTCGGCCGTGTTGGTGAGCTTCGCCCGGCTCGACCAGTACATCGGCAGATAGAAGCCGGAATAGAACAGGAAGCTTTCCAGGAAGACGCTCGCAACCTTCTTCTTCAAGGGATCGCCGGAGGCATATTGCTCCATGATCAGCGCCGATTTCCGCTGCAGGAACTCGTTTTCCTCCGACCAGCGATAGGCATCGTCGACATCGGGCGTGAGGCACAGCGTCGAGAAGATCGACGAATAGGAACGCGCATGCACCGCCTCCATGAAGGAGACGTTGGAAAGCACCGCCTCCTCATGCGGCGTCACCGCATCCTCCATCAGCCTGACCGCGCCGACGCCGTTCTGGATCGTGTCGAGCAACGTCAGCCCGGTGAAGACGCGGATCGTCAGCTGCTGCTCCGCCGTCGTCAGTGTCGCCCAGGAGGGGATGTCGTTCGACAGCGGCACCTTTTCCGGCAGCCAAAAATTGCCGGTCAGCCGGTTCCAGACTTCGAGATCCTTGTCGTCCTCGATGCGGTTCCAGTTGATGGCGCGCACGCGGCTGATTGGCTTCATGGATATGTTCATTGGGTGGTCTTTCTTCCACAAATTCTAACGGAGTGCGGGGCCCCCTCACCCTGCCCTCTCCCTGCTGGGGAGAGGGGAACGCCATGCAATCGGCTTGTCTCTTCTCCCCATCGGGGAGAAGGTGCCGGCAGGCGGATGAGGGGGCTACAAGCTCGAAACTCTCGGCCAGCAGCGCAAAATCACAGCGTACAAGACACGCAGCCCTGCACCTCGGTGCCGGACAGCGCCATCTGGCGAAGGCGGATGTAGTAGATCGTTTTGATGCCCTTCCTCCAGGCGTAGATCTGCGCCTTGTTGATGTCGCGCGTCGTCGCCGTGTCGCGGAAGAACAGGGTCAGCGACAGCCCCTGGTCGACATGTTGGGTCGCCGCCGCATAGGTATCGATGATCTTCTCCGCCCCGATCTCGTAGGCATCCTGATAATAATCGAGATTGTCTTTGGTCATGAACGGCGCCGGATAATAGACGCGGCCGATCTTGCCTTCCTTGCGGATCTCGATCTTCGAGACGATCGGATGGATCGAGGAGGTCGAGTGGTTGATATAGGAGATCGACCCCGTCGGCGGCACCGCCTGCAGGTTCTGGTTATAGAGGCCGGAGGCCATGACAGCCTTCTTCAGCGCCGCCCAGTCTTCCTGTGTCGGAATATGAATGCCGGCATCGTCGAACAGCGCCTGCACCTTCCCGGTCGCCGGCCTCCATTCCTGTTCTGTATATTTGTCGAAATAGTCACCGGAGGCGTATTTCGAATTTTCGAAGCCCTTGAAGCTCTGGCCCCGCTCGACCGCCAGCAGGTTGGAGGCGCGGATCGCGTGGTAAGTCACCGTATAGAAATAGATGTTGGTAAAATCGACGCCTTCCTCCGAGCCGTAGAAGATGCGTTCGCGGGCGAGATAGCCATGCAGGTTCATCTGGCCGAGGCCGATCGCATGGCTTTCGTCGTTGCCCTTCTCGATCGACGGCACCGAGGCGATATGGCTCATGTCGGAGACGGCCGTCAGCGCCCGGATGGACGTCTCGATCGTCTTGCCGAAATCGCCGGAATCCATGGCCGCCGCAATGTTCAGTGAGCCGAGATTGCAGGAAATATCCTTGCCGAGATGCTTGTAGGAGAGGTCGTCATTATATTCGCTCGCCTCGCTCACCTGCAGGATCTCCGAGCAGAGATTGCTCATGGAGATGCGGCCCGCGACCGGGTTCGCCTGGTTCACCGTGTCCTCGAACATGAGGTAGGGATAGCCGCTTTCGAACTGGATTTCGGCGATCACCTGGAAGAATTCGCGCGCCTTGATCTTCTCTTTCGAGATGCGGGCGTCCGCCACCATCTCGCGGTACTTTTCCGTCACCGAAATCTCGGTGAAAGGCACGCCATAGACGCGTTCAACATCGTAAGGCGAGAAGAGGTACATATCCTCATTGTTCTTGGCGAGTTCGAAGGTGATGTCGGGCACGACGACACCGAGCGACAGCGTCTTGATGCGGATCTTCTCGTCGGCATTTTCGCGCTTGGTATCGAGGAAACGCATGATGTCGGGGTGATGCGCATTGAGATAGACCGCGCCCGCCCCCTGCCTGGCACCGAGCTGGTTGGCATAGGAGAAGCTGTCTTCGAGCAGCTTCATCACCGGGATGATGCCCGACGACTGGTTTTCGATCTGCTTGATCGGCGCACCGGCCTCGCGGATGTTGGTTAGCGACAGCGCCACGCCGCCGCCGCGCTTCGACAGCTGCAGCGCCGAATTGATGGACCGGCCGATCGATTCCATGTTGTCCTCGACCCGCAGCAGGAAGCAGGAAACGAGTTCGCCGCGCTGCTTCTTGCCGGCGTTGAGGAAGGTCGGGGTCGCCGGCTGGAAACGGCCGGAAATGATCTCGTCGACCATATCGCGGGCAAGTGCCTCGTCACCGCGTGCCAGGGTCAGCGCCACCATGCAGATGCGGTCCTCGTAGCGCTCGAGATAGCGTTTTCCGTCGAAGGTCTTCAGCGTGTAGCTGGTGTAATATTTGAAGGCGCCGAGAAAGGTCGGGAACCGGAATTTGCTCGCATAGGCCTGGTCGAAAAGGTCGCGGACGAAATTGAAGGAATACTGGTCGAGAACCTCCTGCTCGTAATAGCCCTCGGTCACGAGGTAATCGAGCTTTTCCCGAAGATTGTGAAAGAACACCGTGTTCTGGTTCACATGCTGCAGGAAATACTGCTTCGCCGCCAGGCGGTCCTTGTCGAGCTGGATCCTGCCCTCATCGTCATAAAGGTTCAGCATCGCGTTCAGCGCGTGATAGTCGAGCGTTTCCGTCGCTTTCAAAGGGCGTTCGCCGGCGGGATGAGCAAAAGTGTTATGCGGTTTTGCGCCCGCATCCCGCGTCAGAGTTGTTCCCGTGTCCAAAACCGCTCCAATCCGTATCTGACGTTGACGACGTCCTCCTCCGTGCCGATGAGCTCGAACCTGTAGAGGTAAGGCACCTGGCATTTCCGCGAGATCACGTCGCCGGCAAGCCCGTATGTCTCGCCGAAATTGCTGCTGCCCGCGGCGATCACGCCGCGGATGTGTCCTCGGTTCTCCGCATCGTTGAGGAAACGAATCACCTGCTTGGGAACGGCCCCCTTGCCGCCGTCGCCGCTATAGGTCGGCACGACAAGCACGAAGGGTTCGCGGACATGGAACGCGTCTGCGCCGCTTGCGGGAATGCGCGCCGCGCGCAGCCCGAGCCTGGCGACAAATCGATGGGTGTTTTCGGATCGGCTGGAATAGTAGACGATCAGGCCCATCGCCTTTCCCGATCAGGAGAGCGCGCTGATCATGTCTGGACGGAACCCCGCCCAATGCTGCTCGCCGGCAACGACGACGGGAACCTGCATGTAGCCCATGCCGCGCACACGATCGAGCGCTTCGGCATCCTCGGAGATATCGACGATGTCGTAATCGACGCCCAGGCGGTCGAGGGCGCGGTAGGTGGCGGTGCACTGAACGCAGGCGGGTTTGCTGTAGACGGTAACGCTCATCATCTTCCTCGTGATCTCAATGAATTCAGAACGCAGAACTCGGATCGGGCGCCTTACGGCGTCCGGGGCAACGTTTGATAATGGTCTGGCAAAGTTGGCGTCTTAAACGCCCGATATGGTCCCTCTCGGAATCAGCGCGGGCGGCGGCCTTAATATTCTCGACATGACTTCAACCCCGAAGTGCTCATGCGGACGTTCGGGCAACGCAGCAGGCACGGATCATTCCGCTTCATGCACGCGACCTTCCGGACACCCCGCCCGTGGACATCTCGTGCAAGGCAGGTCTCCTGGCTTGCGGGTCGAAGCACCCTGTCCCCAGCCTTCCCAAGGCATCATGCCTCAGTGACCTGAAATCGGACAGTTGCTCGCCGCTTACAGTTGCGGGGGCAGCTCCGGCCTTGTCCCGCCCTCATGGCGGAACGCACCGTATTCCCGTCTTAGCCCGCGATTCTCACGAATCGAAGGAACCTTGAACACTAGATATAGTACGCGAATCCAAGACAGCGTCAATGGATGGTTGGCGCATCGCGTTACGAGAGGTTTGAAATCGCTGCGTTCCTGTGAAAAACATGGATAACAAAAGCTTAAACAAAATGGGCTGTGGAGAAGATCGGAACGAAAAGAGTCGGCCTATAGCCGGCTCTGCGATCTTCGATTCCGGATCGCCTCGAATCGAGCCGAATAGGCAAACGCCTATCCCCTTATCCGAAGCAGCCGGAGCGCATTGATCGTCACCAGCACAGTGGCGCCGGTATCGGCCAGAATCGCCGGCCAGAGCCCGGTGATGCCGGCAATGGTCGTGACCAGGAACACCGCCTTCAGTCCGAGCGCGATGGTAATATTCTCCAGGATATTGCGCATCGTTCGCTGCGACAGCGCGATCATCCGCGCCACGTCGCCGACGCGTCCGTGCAGCACGGCGGCATCGGCCGTCTCCAGCGCCACATCGGTGCCGCCGCCCATGGCGATGCCGATATCGGCGGCCGCCAGCGCCGGCGCGTCGTTGATGCCGTCGCCGACCTTGGCAACGATGAAGCCCTGGCGTTTCAATTCGCCGACGACCTTCTGCTTGTCCTCGGGCATCATCTCGCCGCGCCAGTCGATGCCGAGCATGCCGGCAACGGCTGCCGCCGTCCGCTTGTTGTCGCCCGTCAGCATCATCGTCTTGACGCCCGCCGATTTCAGCACCGAAAGCCCGGCTTCGGCATCCTCGCGCGGCTCGTCGCGCATGGCGAGCAGGCCGGCTGCCGCGCCATTGACGAGCAGCACCGACACGCTCTTGCCCTCGTCGTTCAACGCGGTGATGCGCGCATCCTGGTCTCCATCGAGCGCCCCGCGCTCGCGAGTGGCGGACGGCGACAGCAGATCCAGGGTCTCACCGCCCACCTTGCCGGTGACGCCCTTGCCCGGCAGCGCCTCCAGCTCGAAGGCCGGCGGCACGGGAACACCGTCGGCCTTGGCGCGGTTGAGGATGGCGAGCGCCAGGGGATGGCTGGAGCCCTGCTCCAGCACCGCCGCGCGCGACAGAACCTGCGCTTCGCTCAAGCCGAAGGAAACGATGTCCGTCACCTGCGGCTTGCCTTCCGTCAGCGTGCCCGTCTTGTCGAAGGCGACCATCGTCACCTTCCCGAGGCTTTCCAGCACCGCGCCGCCCTTCATCAGCAGCCCGCGCCGCGCGCCTGCGGAAAGCGAGGCGGCGATCGCCGCCGGCGTCGAGATGACGAGCGCGCAAGGGCAGCCGATCAGCAGGATGGCAAGGCCCTTGTAGATCCATTCGTCCCACGCGCCGGAAAGGAACAGCGGCGGAACCACCGCGACGAGTGCTGCAACCACCACCACGCCGGGCGTGTAATAGCGCGAAAAGCGGTCGATGAAGCGCTCCGTCGGCGCCTTCGATTCTTGCGCCTCTTCCACCAGCTTGATGACGCGGGCGATGGTGTTGTCAGCCGCGGCCGCGGTGACGCGAACCCGGAGCACCGCATCGCCATTCACCGTTCCGGCAAAGACCAGGGCATCGACACCCTTGCGCACCGGCGTGCTTTCGCCCGTCACCGGCGCCTCGTCGATCGCACTCTCGCCCGATATGATGACGCCGTCCGCAGAAATACGATCGCCGGGACGCACCATGATGATCGCGCCGACGGCAAGGCTTTCCGCCGGCACCTCTCGCGTTTGCCCATTGTCTTCGAGCAAAGCGTTCTTCGGCACCAGGGTCGTCAGCGATTGAATGCTTTCGCGCGCCTTGCCCGCAGCCACGCCTTCCAGCAGCTCGCCGACGAGGAACAGAAACACGACGGTCGCCGCCTCCTCACCCGCATTGATGATGACGGCGCCGACAGCGGCGATCGTCATCAGCATCTCGATCGAAAACGGCGTGCCCGAAAGCGCCGCCATGATAGCCCGCCGCGCGATCGGCACCAGACCGACCAGCATGGCGACGATGAAAGCATAGGATCCGATCGCGGGCACGAGATGGCCTACGGCATAGGCGGCAATCAGCGCAGCACCCGAGACAATGGTCAGCCGGCCCTTCCTGCTCTGCCACCACGGACCTGTCGTCGGCCCATGGTCATGCCCATGCAGGCCCTCGATTTCCTTCTCGGCATGATCATGATCATGATTGTGATCGCCATGGTCATGCCCCGCGTGATCATGGCCGTGATGATCGTCCGATCCGTGGTTTTGCGTCGGCGCACCGCTTCCGGCAAAGGGCGAGACCGAATAACCGAGCCCCGTCACTTTCTTCTCGATCGCCTTGAGGTCGCTGCTGCCGTCGTGCCGGACGGTCATCGTGCCTGCCACCACCGAGACGGAAACATCGGCAACGCCCGCCACCCGCCTGACCGCCGCGTCGATCTTGCTCGCGCAGGCGGCGCAATCCATGCCGCCGACCCGGTATCGCGTCTCGTTCGTCTCAGCCATGATCCGCTTCCTTGTCAAACAGAAGCACCTCTCCTACATCCTCTAGCGACTAGAGGTGCAAGAGGAAAATCATGAAAAAGATCACGATCGGCGAAGCCGCTCGCCGGAGCGGGGTCAAGGTGCCGACGGTGCGCTACTACGAGAGCATCGGCCTGCTCGCGGCCCCAAGCCGCAGCGAGGGCAACCAGCGCTCCTTTGAACCCGCCGATATCAGCCGCCTCGCCTTCATCCGCCACGCCCGCGAACTCGGCTTCGAGATCGACGCGATCCGCACGCTGCTCACCCTGCAGGACGATCCGAACCAGTCCTGCGCCTCGGCCGATGCCATCGCCAAGGCGCGCCTCGTCGAGGTCGAGCAGCGCATCCGCAGCCTGATGGCTTTGAAGGCCGAGCTGGAAACCATGGTGGAAGGCTGCGGCCACGGCCGCGTCGACCAATGCCGTGTCATCGAGGTTCTCGCCGATCACGGCCAATGCACGCATTCGCACCATTGATCAGCCTGCGCCCTTGCAGGTGATCCGCCCTCACGCCAAAACTGCATCAGAAAGAATCGGGCGAAGACATCCATGAACCAGAAGCGGGTTGCGATCATCGGCGGCGGCCCGGCGGGCCTTGCGGCTGCCGAACTGCTTTCGCTCTCCGGCCATCTGGTGACGGTCTACGACGCCATGCCGACCTTCGCCCGCAAGTTTCTGCTGGCCGGCAAGTCGGGGCTCAACATCACCCATTCCGAGGACTATATCAGTTTCGTCACGCGCTTCGGCCCGGCCTCCGCCCGCCTGCGCCCGGCGCTCGATGCCTTTACGCCTGACGATATCAGGCATTGGGCCGCAGAACTGGGAACGGAAACCTTCATCGGTTCGTCCGGCCGGGTTTTTCCGAAAGTGATGAAGGCCTCGCCCTTGCTGCGCGCCTGGCTCAGGCGGCTGGAGCAGCAGGGCGTCACGCTGCGCACCCGCCACCGCTGGACCGGCTTTGCGGGGGAAGGCTATGTTTTCGAAACGCCCGAGGGGCGCAGCATCGTCCATTGCGATGCGGCTTTACTGGCGCTCGGCGGCGCAAGCTGGCCGCGCCTTGGTTCCGATGCCCACTGGCTGCCCTGGTTGACCGAGAAAGGTGTCGAGATCGACGCCTTCCGGCCCGCCAATTGCGGCTTCGTCGTCGGCTGGAGCGAGAGCTTCCGCGAACGCTTCGCCGGCGAGCCGGTGAAATCGGTCACCGCCACCTCCGAGGCCGGCACCTTTCCCGGCGAATTCGTCATCACCGCAAGCGGCATCGAGGGCAGTCTTGTTTATGCCCATGCGGCCAGCTTGCGCGACCGGCTGCAGAGCCAGGGCAGCGCCGCGCTGACGCTCGACCTCGCCCCGGGCCGGACGGCTGAAAGACTGGCGCGCGATCTGGCGCGACAGGATGCCAAATCCAGCTTCTCCAACCGCCTGCGCAAGGGCGCCGGCCTCGACGGCGTCAAGGCGGCGTTGCTGCGGGAACTCCTTCCCGAGCGCGACCGCACCGATGCCGGGCGCCTCGCCGGTACGATCAAGGCCCTGCCGGTGCCGGTTCTCGACACCCGGCCGATCGGCGAGGCGATTTCTTCGGCCGGCGGCATCCGCTGGAGCGGCATCGACGACGGTTTCATGCTGAAAGCGCTGCCGGGCACCTTCGTCGCGGGTGAGATGCTCGACTGGGAAGCGCCGACCGGCGGTTATCTCCTCACCGCCTGCCTTGCGACCGGCCGCGCAGCCGCGCGCGGCATCGAAGACTGGCTGTTGCGGTAGAAGCCACTGATTTTAAAGCGGATCCAGATCAAAGACGCGGCGCATGATGCCGTGCGAGGATTGCTCACGCTTTTCAGCATAAAGCCCGGCCTGGGTGAGGAGGCGGGCGGCCATCGATGCCTCCAATTGCAAACCGGCCGCTTTTCTATCAGACTATGCTGAAGTTCCGTGGGAGGAGCAGATGCACGAACAGTCAGCGCACGCAGAGCATGTCTACACCTCTGCGCATCGGAATTCCGCTGCCGCGAGTTCGCCGATCGTGGCCTCCTGGCGCCGATGCATGACCATGCATCAGCTGGCTCCCGAAGAAGAACGTGCGCCTCTGCGTCTTACCGACGACGAATTCCGGCGTGCGCGCGAGCAGTCCGAACGGCTGGTCGCCGGCGCGACCGACGAGCTCGACCGCCTCTTCACCACCGTCGGCAAAGCCGGCTGCTGCATCCTGCTGACCGACAGGAACGGTATTGCGTTGGAGCGCCGGGGGGCGGCCGGCGACGATAAGGACTTCCGCGATCTCGGCCTCTGGACGGGCACGGTGTGGACCGAAGCCAGCATCGGCACCAACGGCATCGGCACCGCGCTTGCCGACGAACGCGCCGTCGCCATCTTCCGCGATCAGCATTTCTTCTGCTCGAATATCCGCTTGAGCTGCACGACGGCGCCGATCCGCGATCATCGCGGTGAACTCGCCGCGGCCCTCGACATCTCGACATGCCGGGAAGACGTCAACGAAATGACGCTGGCGATCCTGACGCAGACCGTGCGCGATGCGGCGATGCGCATCGAACTCAACCTCTTCCGTTCGGCCTTCGCCGGCGCCCGTTTCCTGATGGTCCCGGCCGGGGCCAATTCCGCCGCCGCCCTGCTTGCGGTCGACAGGCACGACCTCGTGCTTGGCGCAACACGGGCCGCCCGTATCGCTCTGCAGCTCGACGACAAGCGGATCGCAGCCGGCATCCCGGCCGCCGATGCGCTGCATGAGGCAAGCGTCTCACAGCAGGAAGAGATCGTCGAGGCGGAAAAGGCGGCCCTGTTGCGGGCGCTGTCGCGCACCAGCGGCAACGTTTCCCAGGCGGCAACCGCGCTCGGCATAAGCCGCGCCACCCTGCACCGGAAGATGAAGAAATTCGACCTCCACTGAGCGGACGCCCGAAGGTTCCGCCGACACGGGCAGTCACGGCGCGATCCTGTCGCAAGTCTGCGACACTGTGCAGTGCAGTATTGGTGCCGCGCCCTATTCCCTTCGACAAAACGCGCACATTTTCCTCCCACTGGTTCGCTTCGGAACCTGATCATCAAGGGAGGATGACATGCTTCATCAAAAGGTCGTCGAGTCGCCGTTCAAACTGAGATACGGCAACTATATCGGCGGCGAATGGCGCGAGCCGGTCGACGGCAAATACTTCGAAAACCTGACGCCCGTCACCGGCGGCAAGCTCTGCGACATTCCCCGCTCCAATGAAAAGGACGTCAACCTCGCACTCGACGCCGCCCATGCGGCCAAGGACAAGTGGGGCCGCACCTCCGCTGCCGAGCGCTCCAACATCCTCATGAAGATCGCCCAGCGCATGGAGGACAAGCTGGAACTGCTCGCCCAGGCCGAGACCTGGGATAACGGCAAGCCCATCCGCGAAACCATGGCGGCCGACATTCCACTGGCGATCGACCACTTCCGCTACTTCGCCTCCTGCATCCGCGCCCAGGAAGGCTCGATCGGCGAAATCGACCACGATACGATCGCCTATCACTTCCACGAACCGCTCGGCGTCGTCGGCCAGATCATTCCGTGGAACTTCCCGATCCTGATGGCGACCTGGAAGCTGGCGCCGGCACTTGCCGCCGGCAATTGCGTCGTCTTGAAGCCCGCCGAGCAGACCCCCGCCTCGATCCTGCTCTGGGCCGAGCTCGTCGGCGATCTCCTGCCGCCCGGCGTGCTCAACATCGTCAACGGTTTCGGCATCGAGGCCGGCAAGCCGCTGGCGACCAGCCCCCGCATCGCCAAGATCGCCTTCACCGGCGAGACGACGACTGGCCGGCTGATCATGCAATATGCCAGCCAGAACCTCATTCCGGTGACGCTGGAACTCGGCGGCAAATCACCCAACATCTTCTTCGCCGATGTGATGGCCGAAGACGACGATTTCCTCGACAAGGCGCTGGAAGGCTTCGCGATGTTTGCCCTCAACCAGGGCGAAGTCTGCACCTGCCCGAGCCGCGCACTCGTTCAGGAATCGATCTATGACCGCTTCATGGAAAAGGCTGTCAAACGCGTCGAGGCGATCAAGCAGGGCAACCCGCTCGACACCGCGACGATGATCGGCGCCCAGGCCTCGACGGAGCAGCTGGAAAAGATCCTCGCCTATCTCGACATCGGCAAGCAGGAAGGGGCCGAGGTTCTGGCTGGTGGCTCCCGCAACGATCTCGGCGGCGAGCTGGCGAACGGCTACTACGTCAAGCCGACGGTCTTCAAGGGACACAACAAGATGCGCGTGTTCCAGGAAGAGATCTTCGGGCCTGTCGTCTCGGTCACGACCTTCAAGGATGAGAAGGAAGCGCTCGAAATCGCCAACGACACGCTCTATGGCCTCGGCGCTGGCGTCTGGAGCCGCGACGCCAATCGCTGCTATCGTTTCGGCCGCGAGATCCAGGCCGGCCGCGTCTGGACCAACTGCTACCACGCCTACCCCGCCCACGCTGCCTTCGGCGGTTACAAGCAGTCCGGCATCGGCCGCGAAACCCACAAGATGATGCTCGATCATTACCAGCAGACCAAGAACATGCTGGTAAGCTACAGCCCGAAGGCGCTCGGCTTCTTCTGAGAAACCCGCGTGGTGGGAGGGGTCAAAGCCCCTCCCCAACCCCTCCCCACAAGGGGGAGGGGCTTAACCCGTTGAACCGCCTCGCTTTAGAATTCACGTATCTCCTTGCCGAGACTTCGGCGAGGAAAATTGCCGGAGCGGCATCATAGCCCCTCCCCCTTGTGGGGAGGGGTTGGGGAGGGGAATTTCTTCCTCCCGAAACCTAAGAGGAAGACCGATGGAAACGACCGTCAACGGCGAACCGCGTGTTCTCGCAACCAACGCAGCCCTCGATCTCATCGCGGAAATCAAACGCGATCATCCCGATATTCTCTTCCACCAGTCCGGCGGCTGCTGCGACGGCTCCTCGCCCATGTGCTACCCCGCCAACGAGTTCATGGTCGGCGACAGCGACGTCAAGCTCGGCGAGATCGGCGGCGTGCCGGTCTATATCAGCGCCAGCCAGTTCGAAGCCTGGAAGCATACACAGCTGATCATCGACGTCGTGCCCGGACGCGGCGGCATGTTCTCGCTCGACAACGGCCGGGAGAAACGCTTCCTCACCCGCTCCCGCCTCTTCGGCGGCGGCGAGGCCTGCACGGTGCCGGACACCAAGATCAGGCAGACGACCTAGCCTCAATATCCCCATACTCCTTCGAGGCTTGCGCTGCCGCTGAGCGTGGATCAACAATGCGGTATCGTTCAACACCGGCCCGCAGGAGATCCGTTCATGAGTGACCAGAAAGCCGTTATCGTCACGGGCGCCGGAGGCAATCTCGGCCGTGCCGTCGTCCGCGAGCTCGCCGCCGCCGGTATGAAACTCGTCTGCATCAATCGTTCGAGCCAGGGGCTGGAAGCCTTGGCCAACGGCCTCCCCGCCTCCACCGAATTTCTGCCGATCACGGGCACGGATCTTGCCGATTACGGTTCCTGCACCGCCGCCGTCGCCCAGGCCGTCGCACGTTTCGGCGGCGTCAGTGCATTGGTCAACACGGTCGGCGGCTTCGAGATGGGGCCGGTCGGGCCGGATGCTCCCGCGCAATGGAGGAGGGTGATGACCGCCAATGCCGACACCGCGCTGACGATCAGCGCTGCCGTTCTCCCCATCATGAAGGCTGCCGGCTACGGCCGCATCGTCCATGTCGCCGCCGCGCCCGGGCTGAAGGCAGGCGCCAACCAGGCCGCCTATGCCGCCTCGAAAGCCGCCGTCATCCGGCTGACCGAAGCGATCGCCGCCGAATGCCGCGACGACCGCATTACCGCCAACTGCATCCTGCCCGGGACGATCGACACGCCGGAGAATCGCGCGGCGATGCCCAACGCGAAGACTGAGGGCTGGGTATCGGCGCAATCGATCGCCCGCCTCATCGCCTTCCTGATTTCACCGGCCGCAGCCGTTGTCACCGGCGCAGCGATCCCGGCCACTGGTCGCGAATAGCGGAAAGGCCTGCCCCCCAATTGCAGCCCTCTGGCGTGATAGGACCGTTTTGATATTCTGGGAAAGGCGGGAGGCTTCCGCATGAAGGCAATCGGCCGTTTGGTCCCTTCATGCGGCCGGCGCGGAACAGCGGGCGGGACATAATGGTATTGATGAGCGTATCACGGCGAAATTTGCCGGATGGCGGTGGTGGCCATGACTGACGGGCCGATATTGCGCGCCGTCGGCGGGACCAGTCTGCGCGGGGAATGGTTTCTCGGCGTCAGCATCGCCACCAGCCTGATATTCATTGCCTTTCCCGAGCCGCTCTTCGCCCGGCTCTCCGATCCGCTTTGGTTCACCGTCGTTTTCGGCTGGCTGTTTGCCGTCGTCCTGGGCTCGGCCTTATCGGTCGTCCGGCATGCGGATCGTCTGGCCGAGCGGCTGAAAGAGCCCTACGGCACCCTCATTCTGACGCTTGCCATCACCTCGATCGAAGTCATGGCGATCTCCGCAGTCATGATCCACGGCGAAAACAACCCCACGCTTGCCCGCGACACCCTGTTTGCGGTCGTGATGATCATCCTGAACGGCATGGTCGGCCTGTCATTGCTGCTCGGCGCCTGGCGGCGGCCGGAGCAGCAGCATAATTTGCAGGGCGCCAATGCCTATCTCGGCGTCATTGTGCCGCTCGCGACGCTGAGCCTGGTCATGCCGACATTTCTGGCCGGTCCGGACGGACAGCATCCATCGGCGCCGCGGCAATTGATACTGGGCATCGTCTCTGTCGGCCTCTACGCCACGTTCCTGTTCCTCCAGGCCGGCCGCCATCAGGAGTATTTCACCAGCGACGGCCGCCGTGAGCACCATGGCGAACAGGCCCTGCCTCACGGGCCGATCTGGCCCAATGCCGTCCTGCTCTTCGCCTATATGGGTCCGGTGGTCTTTCTGGTCGAACAGCTGGCGCGGCCGATCGATTACATCATCGAAACCCTGCATGCTCCAACCGCTTTCGGCGGTGTCGTCATGGCTGTCCTTGTCGCCACGCCCGAAGCGATCAGCGCCGTGCGCGCATCGATCGCCGACAATCTTCAGCGCTCCGTCAATATTTTCCTGGGTTCGGTCCTGTCGACGATCGGCCTGACCGTGCCGGCGATGCTGGCCGTCAGCCATCTCTATGGACACCCGGTCACCCTGGGTCTGGAACACAGCGATCTGGTGATGCTGCTGCTCACCCTTGCCGTCAGCATCATTACCTTCGCCAGCGGCCGCACGCATCTCATGCAGGGTGCCGTCCATCTTGTGCTGTTCATGGCTTATGTGCTGCTCATCTTCCAGCAATGAGCTCCCGGCCGCGAGAGCAGAGGAACGAAAGATTCCACGCTTTGCCCTTCCTCCGCTATGATGGCTGAAATCTCGCGGGCGTCACGACGCTGGCGTGATCGGAGACGGTAAGGGGACCGGACTTGAGCTCACTCCTGCTTGGCGGGCTTGTATTTGTCTTTCTGTCGGCGGCGACATCGATAGGAATGATCGTGCGCGGCCGCCTGCCGGATCATCATCTCAGTTCGGAATCCAAGGATGTCATCAGGCTCGCAACCGCAGTGGTGGGAACGCTATCGGCCTTGGCGCTTGGCCTGCTGATCGCATCCGCCAAGTCCACTTACGACAATGCCGAAGCGGAGATGCGGACGGCGGCAGCGCGGGTCGTCCTGCTCGACCGCGTCATGGCGCAATACGGACCGGAAACCGACCATGCGCGCCAACTGCTGCGCGAGCTCATCCAACGACGGCTGAGCCGTGGCTGGACTGCCGAGACCACCGATGAGACATCCGGCAAGGACCTGGGGGAATACCAGGACATCGAAGCGGTTCAGGGCGATCTTCGGTCTCTCTCGCCGCGGGATGCCGTGCAGCGATCGCTCCAGGCGCGTGCTCTCGACGTGAGCGGCACGCTCGCGGAAACGCATTGGCTGATGGTCGAATCCGGCAGCGAGGGCTTGCCCTGGGCCTTCCTCGGCGTTCTCGTCTGTTGGCTCTCGCTGCTT
This sequence comes from Rhizobium sp. R634, assembly GCF_002211305.1. Classification (GTDB taxonomy): domain Bacteria; phylum Pseudomonadota; class Alphaproteobacteria; order Rhizobiales; family Rhizobiaceae; genus Rhizobium. Next base: position 20,208 of record NZ_LOKW01000015.1, read on the forward strand.
TTTGCGACCTTCGGGCTGCAGGCGCCGCCAAACCCCACCGTGCTTTCCATTCTCTTTGTCTGCGCCTTTTCCGTCGCCGGAGCGGTCTTCCTGATCTCGGACATGGCCAATCCTTACATCGGCCTGGTCCGCGTTTCGAACGCACCCTTGCAATCCGCCATCGAACGCCTGGGAAAACCATAGCCGGCTCAGGACATTGTCAGAACGAGCCATTCCCAAGCCCCCGACCTTTTCACTCTGACGCCATTCAATTGTGCACCGAGGGCTATTGCAATTTTTAGCAATGCCGCGACATAATATCACATGCCTTGAACCTTCGGCAGGCCGGTTGGGGCCGCCGTCGAGGCACGCATGAAGACGACAGCCAGCGCGTCTTTCAGACGCGCAAAGGACGCTGTCGCACTTTGAATTGCTGCATAATTTATCCTTCGATCGATTCCGATTGCAGGAATTATGCAGTGGGCTCTTGACATGTCGAGGCGGCGGCAATGCGTGGGAGATTGCATCAGGGTCTGCGACTTTTTCTGACATTTGCCGGCATGGCGATTCTCGCTGGATGCGAGGAGAGCGGCAACAGCTATGTTCCGCCTCCGCCACCGCCTGTTCGTGTCGCACAGCCGGTCCAGCAGCCGGTCACGCTCTATTTCGAGCTCACCGGCAACACGGCGCCGCTCAATTCCGTCGATATCGAGGCGCGCGTCCAAGGCTATGTCCAGTCCATCGACTATCAGGACGGCATGATGGTGAAGAAGGGCGCCAAGCTCTTCGGCATCGAGCGCGATACCTACCAGGCGCAACTCGATCAGGCGAAGGCGTCGCTCGCCTCGCAGCAGGCCTCCCAGGTCGGCGCAAAGCAGGAATATGACCGGCAGCTCAATCTGATGAAGCAGCAGGTGACGACGCAGACTGCGGTCGACAGCGCCAAGGCGACGCTCGACGAGGCGAATGCCGCCATCCTCAACGCCCAAGCCAATGTCGAACTCGCGACCATCAATCTCGGCTATACGGAAGTGCTCGCCCCCTTCGACGGCATCGTCACCGACCACCTTGTCGATATCGGCACGCTGGTCGGCGTGTCCGGCCCCACCAAGCTCGCCAGCATCGTTCAGACCGATCCGCTCTATGCCTATTTCAACGTCAGCGAAACGCAGGTGCTGATGATCAAGCAAACCCTGGCGAAACAGGGACACACCTTCAGGCAAACGGACCTTCCGAGCATACCCGCCGAGATCGGTCTGCAAACGGAGGAGGGCTATCCGCACAAGGGCCATCTCGACTACGTCTCGCCTCAGCTCGACGCCTCGACAGGCACGCTTCAGGTGCGCGCTTTGTTCGACAACAAGGACCACGCCATGCTGCCCGGCCTCTTCGTCAGGGTGCGCGTGCCGGTCGGCCACAATGATAAGGCCCTTCTGGTGCGCGACGACGCGATCGGAACGAACCAGCTCGGCAGCTACGTCCTCGTTCTCGGCAAGGAGGACGTCGTCGAGCAGAAGCCGATCAAGACGGGCCAGCGTGAAGGCCCGCTCCGCGTCGTGGAATCCGGCCTTGATCCGGCGGACCTCGTCGTCATCCAGGGGGTGCAGCAGGCAATCCCCGGCAGCAAGGTCGCGCCCGAGAAGATGGAAATGAACCCGGCGGCCACCGCCGCCGGCGATGCCAAGGCCAACACCACCACGCAATGACTTCGCCACCGTGCTTCATCTGAACGTCCAAAGGACAGCAGCATGATCTCGCGTTTCTTCATCGAGCGGCCGGTACTCGCCAACGTCCTGGCATTGGTCTTCGTGCTCATCGGCGCGGTCGCCCTCTTCCAACTGCCCGTGGCGCAATATCCGAACGTCGTTCCGCCGACAGTGCAGGTGACGACCCGTTTTCCCGGCGCCAGCGCCCAGACCCTCGTCGATACCGTGGCGCTGCCGATCGAGCAGCAGGTCAACGGCGTGCAGAACATGCTCTACATGCAGTCGACGAGCGCCAGCGACGGCACCTATTCCCTGATCGTCACCTTCGCCATCGGAACGGATCCCGATCAGGCGCAGGTTCTGGTCCAGAACCGTGTCGCGATCGCAATGTCGTCGCTTCCCGAAGCTGTCCAGCTCCAGGGCGTGACGACGCAGAAGAAATCGACGGCGATACTCGGTTTCGTCAGCCTCACCTCGCCCGACAGCCGCTATGACAGCCTGTTCCTGTCGAACTACGCCGTCATCAACCTGCAGAACGAGCTCTCCCGCCTGCCGGGTGTCGGCAACGTCACCGTGTTCGGTGCCGGCCAATACGCCATGCGGATCTGGATGGACCCGAACCTGCTGCAGGCGCGTGGCCTCACCCCGCAGGATGTCGTCAACGTCGTACAGCAGCAGAGCCAGGAGGTCGCCGCCGGCCAGATCGGCATTCCGCCAGTGCCGAAAGGGCAGCTCTTCCAATACACGCTGAACGTCAACGGCCGGCTGAACGAGGCGGCCGATTACGAAAACATCGTCGTCAAGGTCGAAAGCGGACAGGGCGGCCGCATTACCCGCGTGCGCGATATCGGCCGTGTCGAACTCGGCGCCCAGACCTACAGTCAGTCCTTCATGCAGAACGGCCGGCCGGCGGCCGGTATCGGCATTTTCCAATTGCCGGAGGCGAACGCCATTGCGGTGGCCCAGGCGGTCCGCGCGAAGATGGAGGAGCTGTCGAAGAGCTTCCCGCCCGGCCTCGAATATTACGTGCCGTTCGACACGACGAAATTCGTCGAAGCTTCCATCGACGAGGTTTACGTCACCCTGATCGAGGCGGGCGTGCTCGTTCTCATCGTCATTCTGATTTTCCTGCAGGATTGGCGGGCGATGCTCGTGCCCGCAACCACCGTTCCGGTCACCATCATCGGCGCCTTCGCGGCCATGGCGGCATTGGGCTTCACGGTCAATCTCTCGACGCTCTTTGCCATCGTTCTCGCCATCGGCATCGTCGTCGACGATGCCATCGTCATCGTCGAAGGCGTCGCCCGCCACATCGAGGCGGGCATGTCGGGCCGGAAGGCGGCCGAGAAGGCGATGGAGGAACTGCTCGGCCCGGTCATCGGCATCACACTCGTGCTGATGGCCGTTTTCATTCCGGCCGCTTTCCTGCCCGGCCTCACCGGGCAGCTCTATCGGCAGTTCGCGCTCGTCATCGCCGCGACCGCGCTGATCAGCGCCATCAACGCCGTCACTCTGAAACCAACGCAATGCGCCCTCTGGCTGCGCGCACCGGTGCCGCTCGAAAAACGCAACGTCTTCTACCGCGGCTTTAACAGGGGTTACGATTGGGGTGAACGCCACTATGCCGGATTGATCGGATCGATGACGCGCCGCAGCGGCATCATGGCCATCGCAGCGCTCGCGTTGATCGGGGTCGCCGTCTGGGGCCTCACTCGCCTGCCGACCGCCTTCCTGCCACTCGAAGATCAAGGCTATGTGCTGATCAGTGCGCAATTGCCCGACGGCGCCTCGAAGGAGCGCACGGATGCCGTGATGGAAGAAGTCGGCAAGATCGCCGAGGCCGCGCCCGGGGTCGATCAGGTGCTGACCATCAGCGGCATTTCGGTCCTCGACAACAGCGCCAGCCTGCAGAATGCCGGCGTCGCCTATGTCGTCCTCAAGGATTGGGACGAGCGCGGCAAGGAAAAGGGGCAGGACCTGCTGTCGATCTACCAGCATCTGAACGATGCGCTCCAGCATGTGCTGACCGCCAAGACGCTGGTGGTCGTGCCGCCGCCGATCCAGGGCGTCGGCAATGCCAATGGCTTTACCATGCAGGTCGAGCTCCGCAACGGCATATCCGACTATCCGCTGCTGCAATCGCTTGCCGATACCATCGTCAAGAACGGCAACGCCCAATCATCGCTGCAGAGACTAAGTACGCCGTTCCGCTCGAACGTGCCGCAGCTCGCAGTCTCCGTCGATCGCATCAAGGCCGAAACATTGGGCATTACCGTGGGACAGGTCTTTTCCGCTCTCTCCGGCTATGTCGGATCGAGCTACGTCACCCAGTTCAACAAATTCGGCCGCACCTTCCAGGTCTATGCGCAGGCCGCTTCCGATTACCGTGTCAGCCCCGAAGATATCCGCAATCTGAAGGTCAAGGCCGGCGACGGAACCATGGTGCCGCTCGGCACGGTCGTCGATGTCACCAGGACGCAAGGTCCCTCTCTGATCAGCCTCTACAATCTCTACCCCACAGCGACCATCGTCGGCGGACCGGCCGCGGGCTTCAGCTCCGGCCAGTCGCTCGAGGTCATGGAGCAGATTGCCGATCATACCTTGCCGGCGGGCACCGGCTTCGAATGGACCGCACTTTCCTATCAGGAGAAGGCCGTCGGCGGGCAGATCTACTTCGTCTTCGCGCTCGCCATGCTGCTCGTCTATTTCGTTCTCGCCGGCCAGTATGAAAGCTGGATCCTGCCGCTGGCGGTCATATCAGCCGTACCGCTCGCCCTCCTGGGCACCGTGGCGGCCCTCACCGCGGCGGGTGTGGCCAACAATCTCTACACGCAGATCGGCCTTATCCTGCTGATTGCGCTCGCCGCCAAGAATGCCATCCTCATCGTCGAATATGCGCGCGAGAAGCGGGCCGAAGGCATGGAAATCCTCGACGCCGCCGTCGAGGCCGCCCGCCTGCGCTTCCGGCCGATCCTGATGACGTCCTTCGCCTTCATCCTCGGCGTGCTGCCCCTGGTGCTGGCGACAGGCGCGGGCGCATCGGCGCGCAAATCGATCGGCATTTCGGTCTTCAGCGGCATGATCGCCTCGACCTGCCTTGCCGTCCTCTTCGTTCCCTCCTTCTACGTGCTGTTGCAACGCCTCGAGGAACACTGGAAGCGGCGCGGCGCGACCGCAAACACGGCCGCGACAGTGACGGACGCGGAGATATCGAAAGTCGGATAGGTGACGGTTACTGAACGATCACCTGCACATAGACGTTGCCGCTCTTGGCATAATAATAAGCGCCGCATCGATAATAATAGCCGCCGAAATAGGGCCCATAGCGGCAGCCTGCCGGAAGCACGGCGATCGTCGTCGTCGTGCGTGTGACCACCCGGCGCGTCGTCCGCCGGGCCACGCCGGCATAGGAGAGCGGCGTCAGCGGCCTGCCGATGACGGCCTCGGCCGGCGTTGCGAAGCCGATCGACAACGGCATGGATCCCTGCCGCTCGATGCGGAAATCGGTGAACGTCAGGACGCCGGCAAGGCCGAGGGCGAACAGCAGCTTGTTATAGGTCATTTCGCTTCTCCCATATCGGCGGCAGCCGGAAGCTCGTCGAGCGATTGCATCTCGCTGAGATCGACAGTCTTCGCGCTGGCTGGAATTTCGATGGTGTAAGCAACGGCAGCGACATCCGCCCCGCTTTTGAAATCGCTGATCGCAAGCGTGTATTGCGGCGCCTGGACGACGTGCTTGCTGGTGATGACGTAACGGCGCGGGATGGGTTGCGAGCCCGTCTGTATCCAGATCTGCCAATCGATTTCCGGTGTCCGGAAGGCCAGATATTCGCATTCGACGCCGTCGACGAAAGCGCTGGAAATATGCTTGGCCTCCGTCACGTTGGACATAAGCACATCATAGACATTGGACGACAGCAGATCCGCTCCCGGCGCTTCGACGCCGGCCGTCATCAGCCTGTCGATCAGGTCGTCGAGCGAACCTTTGCCGTCGATGTTGGCATAAGCGTCGAGGTTCTTGCCATGCACAGTCAGCGACGAGCCGTCGAAACTGACGTCGAGGTCGGCGAATCCGCCGGTCCTGGTGACTCGCAGCTTGTCGGGCCGTGTCATATTGGCCGTCCCGGAGCTGACGAACTGGAGCTTCTCGAAATCGGGCGTCACCGCTTCGAGGGACGATTGGTAAGTGAAGGATATCGTCTTCTGCGCCGTCAGGAAGTCGGACATGGACTTGAGAAGAGCTTTTGCATCATCCGCCCACGCACTCGCCGGCGTAAGGCTGGCGGCGAGCGAGGCATACAGGAAAATCCGTTTCAATCGCGGGAAAGAAGGAGTCGATGACATGGCAATGCCTTTCGTTCGTGTCGTCATCAATTTCATCGAATTGAAAATGACGGCTGCCGGACCTGCGGCAGCCGGGCATCGAATGTGAGAGACGCAATGCATGCATGCGGACAAACTCCGCTTGCCGGCTTTTACGGTATTCCGCTCACGGCTTTCGCGCTGGCGCGCGACAGCCTCTTTTGGGAAGAAAGTCTTCGAGCAGCCGCTACAATCCCGAGGTCAGCACGCGGTGGCAGGCCGGCGATACGCGCGGCAGATTGTCCCGCAGGCAGGCAATGCCCCGCCCTCCTCCCAAAGGCACCATGCGGCAGAAGGCCTGGAAGTCCGCTCCGCAGGTCTCCCGCAGGATCATCACTTCCTCGCGCGGGGAGAAGGCCGGCATCATTGCCCGAGGGGCAGGCGTGATCGCGCCGGTCGCAGCCGCATCGCCCGTCGCCGGCGCGCTCGATCCTCCCAATGCCGCGACGGCCTGCTGGCATGGCGCCGATAAAGCGGCGTTGTGCTGCTGCAAACAGCTCAACGCTGCCGCACCGCCCGGCGTAACGCCGGAACATTGCGCCATGAAATCCCGCTGGCAGGCCGATTTGACCGTATCGCGCTGCGCCTGCGTCGGCTGGTGCGCGGGCATGCCGGCCGCCGGCGCCGGCGTGGTCGCCGCGGTATTTGCAGGCGCCCCCGGAGCCGGCTCCGCCGATGTCGACTTGGGTTTGACGTTCACCGCAGACACCGCTTTCTTACAGTCTGCCGAAAGCGTGGCGTTATGCTGCTGCAAACAGGTAAGCGCCTCGATGCCTCCCGGTGTCACACCGGAACATTTCGCAATGAAATCAGAACGGCATTCTGCCCTGATCGCATCTTTTTGCTCTTCGGTCGGCGCTTGCGCGGAAGCTATCCCGGCGAGGAACACAATCGCGCAGAACGCAGGCAACGCGGAGATTGCCGATTGAAGACGATGCCTCCCATAGGGAGACGCCGTTAGAGAAGATCCCCATTTCCGCATGATTCCCCCCTGTAAATCTCTGATCTACTTCATGAAATCGAACTGCCCTCTGAATAGAAAAATAGGCGCCGCCGAGTGGACGGACGTTACTTGCTGCTCTGGAAATATATGATGCGCCTGAACTAGGTATATTAGAATATTATCTTTTTAGCAACTAGTTCGTCGTCGCTGAAACTCGATGACAACTTGCAGGGATATTATTTCGACAATCCAGAACGACAAAAGTCCGCACAAGGCGGGCCTTGGTGAGCCTTGGTTGCCAGTTCAGGTTTTGAACCGTTCGCTACACCTGGTCCTGATTGGCAACCACCGGCAATTTGCCCTCGTCCGAAACACGGGCTTCGGTCTGCCGGGCGGCAGAGACGAGTCGGCGCTGTGCGCGGATCGCGTTCCATTGTTGGTCGATCAGCACGCCGATGAGGATCACCCCGCCCATGACGGCGAAATTCAGCGAAGATGGGATGCCAAGCAGATTCACGAGGTTCTGCAACTCCTGGAGCAGGACCGTTCCGAGCACGACGCCGACGATCGATCCCTCGCCGCCGCGGAGCGAAAAGCCGCCAAGCACGGCAGCGGCAATTGCGTAGAGTTCATAGAACTGGCCATGGCTGGCCGGCGAGATCGAGCGTGTGTACATGGCGAAATAGATTGCCGCGAGCGCGGTAAGCAGTCCGCAGATGACATAGGCCGACATCACCATCCGGCCGGTGCGGATGCCGGAATAGCGTGCCGCCTCCTCGTTCTTGCCGATCGCATAAAGATAACGCCCGAAGACAGAGCGATGCAGTACCACCCACATCGCCACGGAAATGATGACGAGCGCTATGAAGGTGTTGGGAACGCCGTACAACCGTCCGGCCGTCAGGAACTCAAGCTCGGGAAAATTTTGGCCGAATGCAAAACCCGCCGTTCCGTCGGCCGTATAGAAGCGCGCCGCCCCGCGATAGATAAGGAGGCCGCAGAGAGTGACGACGAAGGGTTGCAGGTTCAGCCGGGTGATCAGCCAGCCGTGAACGGCACCTATGAGCGCGCCGAGCATCAAAATGAGTGGGAGCGCCAACATCCACGGCATATTTTGGACCGCGACGAAATCGACAAACAGCACACCAAGAAGCGCGACCAGCGAACCCACGGAAAGTTCGATACCGCCTGTAATGATGACGTAGGCCTGGCCAATCGACAGGATGCCGAACAGGCCGATCAGGTTGGCCGTATTCGCCAGATTGATCGGCAGCAGGAAGCGCGGATTGATGATCGCGACGACGATGCCTACGACGACGATCAAAAGTAGCAGTCCAAGATCTTTCTTGATCATTCGAGATCCATTCCCCGATATCTGACTGTATTACCGCCGCGGCTATTTTACGCCTTTGCCGACAGCAAGCAAAAGGACGCTTTCCTGACTGAATTCGTCCTCATCGAGAATGCCGGCGATCTGGCCCTCATGCATGACGGCAATGCGGTCCGAAACGCCGATCACCTCTTCCATGTCGCTGGAGATCATCAGGATCGCGACACCGGCATCGGCAAGCGTCCGCATCAGGCCGTAGATCTCATTCTTGGCGCCGATATCGATGCCGCGTGTCGGCTCGTCGAAGATCATCACCTTCGGGCTCATCGACAACCATTTCGCAAGCACGACCTTCTGCTGGTTGCCGCCGGACAGAGTGCCGGTTCGACTGGAAACAGAGGGCGCCTTGATGCCGAGGCGAACGCGCTGCTTTTCGGCCGCCGCCGTCTCCCGCTCGGCGGACAGCATGAAGCGGCTGGCAAGCATGGGGAGATCGGCAAGGGTTATGTTCTGGGCGATCGGGAAATCAAGAAGAATGCCGTTGCGCTTTCGATCCTCCGGCACCAGGAAAATGCCGCGAGCAACGGCGTCCCGCGCGGAACGGACTTCAATTTTCTTCCCGTCCTGCAGGATGGCTCCGCCGTAACTGCGATCAATGCCGAAGAGCACTCTGGCAAGTTCGGTGCGGCCGGACCCGACGAGGCCCGCAAGTCCGAGGATTTCTCCATACCTGATTTCCAGATCAACGGGATGGCCGGGATAAGCCGCGGTGCGCACGGCACTGACCTTCAGCGCAACTGAGCCGGGCGAGCGCTGCGGCTTTGCGGTGCGGGCCGCCAGCATCCGGCCAATCATCAGCTTGACCATCTGGTCGTGGCCGATGTCCTTCTTGGCAAGCGTGCCCGCAAGCGCGCCATCACGGAGGACGACGACGCGGTCGGCCACGCGCTCAACCTCGTGGAGCCGGTGCGAGATGAAAATAACACTGATGCCATCCGCCTTCAGCTTTTTGATGATGCTGAGCAGCCGCTCGGTTTCAGCCAGCGGCAGGCTGGAAGTAGGCTCGTCGAAAATGACGAGCTTGGCGTTGATGGACAGCGCCTTGGCGATTTCCACCATTTGCTGCTCGGCCAGCGACAACGACGCCACGGGTGTGTCGGCGGAAAAATGCGCGCCCACGCGCCTCAACAACGGCTTCACCATGTCCCTTAGTCGATCGCGATCCACAAGTTTGAGAGGTCCCGCCTTCAGCGGTTCGCGCCCCAGGAAGATATTGGCGGCGACGTCGAGATTCTCAAAGAGATTGAGCTCCTGATGCACGAAGGCGATGCCGGACGAGATGCTCGATTCCACAGTGAGGAAACGAAGCTCTGCCCCGAGCAGGATCGTGCCCCGATCGGGTGCAATCACTCCGCCGAGAATCTTCATCAGCGTCGATTTTCCAGCCCCGTTTTCGCCGACAAGGCCGATGACCTCGCCTGGCATGATGTCCATAGACAGGCCTTCGAGCGCAACGACACCTGGATAGGTCTTGCCAACGCCGGAAAGCGAAAGGAATGGCGTTGCGGGCGCGCCCGGTGGCGGGATGTCGGAACTACGGTTCATCGGCTGTCCACGGCTGCTGATGCTGACGGCATGAAACGCCTTTTGCGGCGGCGGTGAGTGCCGCCGCCGCGAAAGAGCCTATTTTCCGGCCATGGCCTTCAGGTCGGCTGCATATTTGTCAACGTCATCCTTGCCGATGATGACAGTCGGGATGATGATCAAGCCATCGGCGGGAACGCCTGATTTGTCGCCCTTGAGGTAGGCGGCCATCAATTTCATACCCTGATAGGCCCATTCGAACGGCTGCTGTACGACGGTTGCCGCGATCGTGCCTTCCTTCACACCGCCGAGCGTGATCGGATCGTCATCGAAGCCGACGACGGTGATCTGGCCGAGCTTGCCTGCGTCGCGCAACGCCTCATAGATGCGCGGCGTGTTGTAGGAGTAGAAGCCGACCATGCAGGTCAGGTCGGGGCTGGCCACCAACGCATCCTCCACGTTCTTCTTGGCACGCGTCTGATCGATGTCGTCACCGCGAACATCGACAAGCTCGATCTTGGTGCCCTTGAGCCCTTCCTTCATCCCTTCGATGCGTTCGCGGGCGTTATCGGCGCCCAGCAGACCGACGAAACCCATGCACTTACCGCCGTCCGGCATCGCCTTCTTGGCGATTTCGGCGGCCTGCTTGCCGGCGTCGATGTTCGAAGACCCGATATAGGCGACCCGGTTTGTCTTCGGCGCGTCGCTGTCGGTGGTGAAGAGAGCCGTCTGCGAGCCGATCTTGTTGAGACCGTCCGTCTGGGTCTTGGGATCGACGGCGGAGACCATGATCCCCTTGACGCCGGCGCTGACGAGATCTTCCATGAGACGCTGCTGAATGGCGACAGCCGCCTGCTCAGGATATTTCAGTTCCATGTTGTAGTCGGGCATCTCGCCCTGCGCCTTCTTCACGCCTGCCTCGGCGGCTTTCCAGAAGTCGGACGCTCCATTGACGACGAATGCGAGTGTCGGCTTGTCGGCGGCATGTGATGCAGCCATCGGCGCCGCACTCAACATCAACGCAGCGAAAAACAAGGCAGCATTTTTCCGTTTCAGCTGTTTCATAATACTCCTCCCAAGGGCCGCGGTTGCGAGGGCCCGGTCGCGACTTGCGGCCGGCCGCATGCGCGCCCCCTCCAGGGCCGTCGCAAAGCAACGTGTGCATGGATACCGATCGCAGATCGACGGTATACTAGAATCTAAATTAGTAAATAGTAATATTAATGCAGATCAAAACATCCGATGCTGGATCACATCGACGATCTTGTATCGCTATCGCCTTTGCTGACGACGTGAGCGATCCTTATCCCAGGAGACGGTCGTCCGCGTCTTCATAAGACTTACGTTGCAGGCGCACCTCGGCCTCAGGCGACGGACCATCCGCCGTCCACGAGTAGGTTCGCGCCGGTAATTAGGCTCGCAGCCGGCGAGGCGAGGAAGACGACGGCACCCACCACATCATTGGTTTCACCAATCCGTCCGAGTGGGATATGACCGAGCGTCGCTTTGCGATTGTCGGCATCGGATAGGAAAGGGGCTGTACCATCCGTGTGGATGAACGTCGGCGATACGGTATTTACGGTGACGTTGTAGCGTGCCCATTCGGCTGCAAGGCAGCGCGTAAGATGATTGATTGCCGCCTTGCTCATGCAATAGATTGCCTCGCCGCGCAGTGCCACCGTACCGGCCTGGGAACTGATATTGATGATCCGGCCCCCATTGCGTTTGATCATGTGGCGACCGACCGCCTGCGTCATCAGAAACGTGCCCTTGATGTTGACATCAAGTATCTCGTCAAGGTCCTTCTCCTCGACAAGTTCCGCGAGATTGCCCGGCGCCACGCCGACGTTGTTAACGAGGATGTCTATCCGGCCGAACGCCGTGAGCGCCGCATCGACGGCTTGGGCAATGTGGGCCTTATTGGGAATCTCCAGTTCGACAGGGAGAACTTTTCGCCCTGCACCCTCGAGTTCGGCAATCAGACCCGCCGCCCCCGCGACATCACGGACCCCCAAAACAATATCGGAGCCTGCTGCGGCACAGGCAAGCGCGCAAGCTCGACCGATGCCACGGCTAGCTCCCGTCACCAAAGTCACTTTACCGTCAAGGCTGAAGTCCGGCGCATTCTTCTGCATCGCGATGCCTCCCTCGATGAAGCTCATTTATGGCAGCGTCGGCGTGCGGATGCCAGATGGCAAGCCGCGAAGATCACGGAGAGCGGTTCAAGGGCGTTGCAGCACCACGATTATCTAGAGCGGACGTGCGCCGGTGAACTTGCGGATGGAGGTCAAAAAGCAAAAGCTCCTCGCGCCTGGCTTCGCTCACGATGGGTTCTTGAGGCGCTGGGAGGACTGCAAGTTGATATCCAAAAACGCCAAAAGCCCGCTGTGGCGCGGGCTATTTGTTTGGTTGCGGGGGCAGGATTTGAACCTGCGGCCTTCAGGTTATGAGCCTGACGAGCTACCGGGCTGCTCCACCCCGCGATATTATTTTACAGCAGAAAGGGCCGCTTTTGCGAC
>NZ_LOKW01000016.1 GCF_002211305.1 Rhizobium sp. R634
TTTTTCCAGGCGACGGTCGCCAAACCGCCCCAGCCGCAAATCATCCATCGCTCAATTCTCCTGCTTGCGGCAACAGAATCAGAACGGCATTCCATAGGCAATTCTAAATGTGTGAATGCCATAGCCCCGAGGGGAGAAGAGGGAGTCGAGACGTTGCGGGAGCCCCTATTCTATCGCGACCCTGCGACAAGATCATTGGCGGACCGCAGCACCGTCCCGATCGTGATGTCCTGCGCGACGATCGTCTTGCTAGTCTTCATCGCAAACACATGGCTCTCGCCCGGCAGCAGCGTCACCAGCATCGTGTCGACCACGGCGTCCGGATCCAAACGGTCCGCCATCAGGCAGAGATCCTTGAGGAAATTCTCAGCCGTCACCGCAACCGCAAACCCGCCATCGATCCCGGTGACATCGATGCTCAGCCGCGGCGCCGGTAAGGCAAGCTCGATATCCTCGACGAAATAATGCAACGCCCGCCGATCGAGCATGTCGACGACGACCACCTCATCATTCGGTAAGCCTGGACTGACGATATCTTCCGGCAGCGGAAATTCCTTGGCTTCGAAGCGGTCGCAGAGCAGCCGCCAGAATTCGAACTCGGCAAGCACGGTGCCGTCGAGCTTCAAACGCTTGCCGCTGATCTTCGCCCGCCAGAACAGCGTCCTTTCATTGACCGCCACTGCTGCAAGTCCGCCGCCCCGCGGCTGGATCGTCAGCAGGCGCGGATCATAAGCAGCCTTCAGCGCATACCAGAGCGGCTTGCGGCGCCCGGCCGAATCGAGCGCGGCCCATGAGGTCACCGGCCAGCAGTCGTTGAACTGCCAGACCACCGCGCCCTTGCAGATATTCCGATGCGAGCGCATGTGCTCGATGCCGAAGCGGATGGCGCGCGCCTGATTGAGCTGGGTGGCGAAATGCCAGTCGTCCATCGTCTTCGGTTCCGGCAGGTGGCCGGCGAGGCCGCGGATCAGCTTGTCATTGCCCTGCGTCGCCTTTTGATGGTGGAAGACGCCGTTCGATTGCGGCGTCAGCGGCTGATCGTGCACGCTTTCTTCGATCGTCGCCCAGTTGGCCGGCGCCTGCCAGCCGAATTCGGAGCAGAAGCGCGGGATGTAATTGCGGTAGACCTCGTAGCCGACATCGTTCCACACATCCCAGATATGTTTGCAGCCATGTGCATCGGCATTGGGCTCGATCTCCATCAAGCCGGAATAGGGGCTGCCGGGATAGTAGGGCCGGTCCGGGTCGAGCTCGGCGCAGAGCTTGGGCAGCAGCTCGAGGTAGTAACCGAGCCCCCAGCTTTCGCCGGCCTTGATGATCGGCCGCCAGCCCCATTCGTCGAAGCCCCAGATATTCTCGTTGTTGCCGTTCCAGAGGATCAGCGAGGCATGCGGCATCAGCCGCACGACATTGTCGCGCACTTCCGCCTCGACCTCGCTCTTCAGCGGCTCCTCTTCGGGATAGGCGGCGCAGGCAAAGAGAAAATCCTGCCAGACCAGCATGCCCATGCGGTCGCAGGCCGCGTAGAATTCGTCGCGTTCGAAAATACCGCCACCCCAGACGCGCAGCATGTGGATATTGGCGGCCTTCGCCTCCTCGATGCGGGCGGCATAGCGCTCGGCCGTCACCCGTGAGGGGAAGCAATCGTCCGGAATCCAGTTGGCGCCGGCGATGAACAGCGGCACATCGTTGATGACGAAGGTGAAGGCGGAACCGTACGCGTCGGCCGAAGTGTCGAGCCTCAGCGAACGGAAACCGAGCTCGCGCTCGCAAGTATCGAGCAGATCGCCGCCGGCATCGTCGATCAGCTCGAGCACCAGGGGATAGAGCGGCTGGGCACCGAGATGGTGCGGCCACCAGAGTTTTGGCGAGGGCAGGCGAAGCTCGAAGGCGACCGTGTCTTCTCCGGCGCCGATCGCAACCGTCGTCGTCACGCCGCCGATCGTCGCGACGAGCCGGCACGCCGCCCTGTCGCCATGACGTGCTACCATCGCATGGACCTTCACCAGCCCGTCACCGCCGGCAAGTGTTGCCGAAACCCGTGTCTCGGCAAGCCGCGCCCGATCCCAGCTTTCCAGCCTGACGGGCTTCCAGACGCCCGCCGTCACCAGCGTCGGCCCCCAGTCCCAGCCGAAGTTGCAGGCCATCTTGCGCATCAGATTGCCCGGTCCCGGATAGTTGTTGGGCCGGTAGCCGTAATGTGTCTCTATCTCCGCGCCATAGGCATAGGCCGAGCGGAAGGTGACCGTGAGTTCGTTGGCGCCGGCCCTTAGCAGCCCGGAAACATCGAAACGGTAGGTGCGGTGCATGTTGAAGCTGCGGCCGATCTCTTCGCCGTTCAGCGTGATCGCCGCGATCGTATCGAGCCCGTCGAAGACCAGTTCCTGTACCGTGTTGTCATCAGGCGTGGTCTCGAAACGGCAGCGATAGGTCCAGTCGGTGTTGCCGATCCAGTCATTGGTGATCTCGTTGACGTCGATATAGGGATCGGGAATCAGTCGGCTGGCAAGAAGGTCGACGTGCACGCAGCCCGGCACCGTCGCGGGGATCGTATCAGATAGTCCCGGCCTTCCTGTATCGTTGCAGTGAAGCGTCCAGCCGGAATTGAGCTCAGTTTTGGCAATCATCTTATTTCCTAGAGAAACCGGCCGTGGCGCTGCAGCACTTCGATCTTGTAGCCGTCGGGGTCGCTGATGAAGAAGAACAGGCCGAAGAGCTTGCCGTCGCGGTTGAGCTCCACCAGCTCCCCCGGTTTTAGCCCCAGTTTAGCCAGCCGTTCGCGCTCGACCGCCACCTCCTCGACGGAGACGGCAAGATGGCCATAGGCATTGCCGAGATCGTAAGGTTCGGTCCGGCCCTTGTTCACCGTCAATTCTAGTTCGAAGCCGGTCTCGACACTGCTCATATAGATCAGCGTAAAGGTTTCGAAATCGACGCGGTCGGCGACGGAAAGGCCGAATGCTTTGCTGTAGAATTCGACCGAGCGCGCCTCGTCGAGAACGCGGATCATGGAGTGGATCATCTTCGCCAAGTCTGCCTCCCATTGCTTCGTCTGTGGCAGACTTGGTAGCGGTCCTGTCAGGCCGCGCGCAAGCCGATTCTTCGCGTGATTGCCGCTTCGATGATGCCCATGGCGTCATAGATCAGCACCGCCATCAGGCCGACGATCAGCCCGCCTTGCAGGATGAAGGCGGTATTGTCTGAAATCAGCCCGGCGATGATCACTTCGCCGAGGCCCTTTGCCGCAACCGTCGAGCCGATCGTCGCCGTGCCGATATTGATCACCGTTGCGACCTTCAGCCCTTCGAGGATCAGCGGCAGGGCAAGCGGCAGCTCGACACGGAAGAGCCGCTGCATTCCGTTCATGCCCATGCCATCGGCGGCATCGAGCACCTGCGGTGACACCTGCTTCAGCCCTGCGACCGTGTTTTCGAAGATCGGCAGCAGCCCGTAGAGAAAGAGCGCGATCAGCGTTGGCATGGCGCCGAAGCCGGTGGCGGGTACGGCAAGCGCCAGCACCGCGACCGGCGGAAAGGTCTGCCCGGCATTGGCAATCGCCCGCGACAGCGGCAGGAAGTCCGCGCCGCTTTCCCGTGTGACGAAGATGCCGCCGAGCACGGCGAGCACAGCACTGCAGGCGATGGATCCCACGACGAGCTGCAGATGGCCGGCGGCAAGCGAGGCAAGGCTGTTCTGCGTATAGACCGCGGGCGCATTGTTGCTCGTCAGCGGTACGAGCAGGAAGGAAAGCCACTCCGTCCTGAACAGCAGGATCAAGAGCAGGACAAGCGCCGCCAGGCGGAGGAGGTTGGCGACGATCAATTGCATGCCTTGCGGCCCAGTTCGAGAAGCCGCGTCATCGAGATCGACCCGACCGGCGCCTTCTCGCCGTCCTGCACGGCCGCTTCATCGACTCCTTGCCAGATCATTTCGGCGAGCGCATCGCGCAGGCTGAGCGACTGCGGCAGCGCATAGGCGAGACCGCTTTTGGCCGGTTCCATGCTTTCTTGCAGCGGCAGCAGCGACATCAGCTTCAGCGCCCGGTCGGAGGTGCCGGTCAGTTGCTGGACGAAGGGATCGGCCGGTTCGGTGAGAATTTTTTCCGGCGTCGAGCATTGCAGCAATCTGCCCTGGCTCATCACAGCGATCTGGTTGCCGAGATGAAAGGCCTCGTCCATGTCATGGGTGACGAGGACGATCGTCGTGCCGAACTGCTTCTGGATCGCCAGCAGGTCGTCCTGCGCCTTGCCGCGGATGACCGGATCGAGCGCGCCGAAGGGTTCGTCCATCAGCAGCAGTTCCGGCTCGGCCGCCAGCGCCCGGGCGACGCCGACACGCTGCTGCTGGCCGCCGGAGAGTTGGTGCGGATATTTGTCGGCAAAGGTCGCCGGGTCGAGGTTGAAAAGCCCGAGCAGCTCTTCGACGCGCCTGGAAATACGCGTCGAATCCCAGTCGAGAAGCTGCGGCACCGTGGCGATATTCTGCGCCACGGTGCGATGCGGGAAGAGGCCGTGCCCCTGGATGGCATAGCCGATCCGGCGACGAAGCTCGGTCACCTCGACGTCCATCACATTCTGCCCGCCGACGAAGATCTCGCCTTCGGTGATCGGCACCAGCCGGTTGATCATGCGCATCAGTGTCGATTTGCCGGAGCCCGACGTGCCGACGATGACGGTGATCGAGCCCTTCTCGACGCTCATCGAGACCTTGTCGACGACGGTGGCGGCACCATAGCGCTTGGTGACGTTCCTGATTTCGATCATGCTCATGCGGCAGGCCCCCGGATGCTGTCGATGACCGCATCGAGGATGACGGCCGATGAAAAGGCGAAGAAAACGGTCGGCACGGCGCCGAGCAGGACGAGGTCCATCGCCGTCTGGCCGAGCCCCTGGAAGATGAAGATGCCGAAGCCGCCGCCGCCGATCAGCGCGGCGATCGTCACCATGCCGATTGCCTGCACCAGCACGATGCGGATGCCGGTAAGGATGACGGGAAAGGCAAGCGGCATGTCGATGCCGGTGAGGATCTGCCGGCGCGTCAACCCCATGCCGGCCGCGGCATCGCGCACGGAAGGATCGACGCCCTGCAGACCGACGACCGTATTGGCGACGATCGGCAGCAGCGAATAGAGCACGAGCGCGATCAATGCCGGCGCCGTGCCGATGCCGCGGATGCCGATGGCGGCGGCGAGCGGCACATGCGTGGCGAGGTAGCCGAGCGGCAGCATCAACAGGCCGAACAGGGCCAGGCTCGGGATTGTCTGGATAAGGCTCAGGCCCTGCAGCACGATGGCGCGCAGTTTCGGCACCCAGAAGCAGAGGATGCCGAGCGGCAGGCCGAGAACGATCGCGATGGCAAGCGAGCCGAGCGCCAGCAGCAGATGCGAGATCGCCTCCGTTTGGAACTGCGCCGCCCGTGTCGAAAACTCCTTCATGATCGACAGGTTGTCGAGCAGGCCGGAAGCGAGGAGGACGAAGAGCAGTGCCGTATAGGCCGCGAGCGTACCGACCCGCATCCAGGGCGCCAGCCGGATCTTCACCAGTGCGTCGGAAATGACGAGGCCGATCACAGCGAACAGCACCCAGAAGCCGCCGCCGGGTGTCATGCGCGCCACCGTGCTGCCGGGCGGCGTCGCCGCGGTCGAGACGAGCCCGATGGCGACGATCAGCGCCGCGAGGCAGAGGGTGGCGATCGCAAGCCGACCAACCGCATTGCGAAGAAATAGCGTCGCCAACGCGGTCAGAACGAGAAGCGCAGTCAGGACGACGACGGAAGGCTGGTGGAGAAGCTGCGTCAGCAGCATCGGCTTGCCGGCGGCAATGCGGTTCGCCTTCACATAGATGAAGGGCATCAGTGCCGTCGCCGCGATGCCGCCGGCCACCAGAACCACGCCGAGCCGGTCCAGCCTGCGGACCGCTGAGGTTTCTTGCATCGATCCAACCTTATGGGGAAAGGAAGCTCCGCCCGAAGCCGGGCGGAGCGCGCGACGATTATTTCAGGAAGCCTTTTTCCTTGAGATAGGCTTCGGCGACGGATTTTGCCGGCTCGCCATCGACCTGGATCTTGGCGTTGAGCTTGCGCAGCTCGTCGGCGGTCAGGCTCTTGAAGATCGGCGACAGGATTTCCTCGATCTTCGGATTGGCCTTCAGCACCTCTTCGCGGATGATCGGGGTCGGCGCATAGACCTGCTGCACGCTCTTGTCGTCTTCGAGAACGGTGAGTTCGGCCGCCTCGATCGCGCCGTCGGTGCCATAGACCATCGCGGTGTTGACGCCGTTCGTCTGGTCTGCGGCCGCCTTGATCGTCGCCGCCGTGTCGCCGCCGGAGAGAACGACCATCTGGTCGGGCTTCAGCTGGAACCCGTAGGTCGTCTGAAAGGCGGGAAGCGCGCCGGCCGAATTGACGAATTCGGCAGAGGCCGCAAGCTTGGCGGTGCCGCCGCCGGCCACCCATTTGCCGAAGTCGGAGAGGGTCTTCAGCTTGTTCGGTTCGGCAACATCGCTGCGCACGGCGAGCGCCCAGGTGTTGTTGGCGGGCGAGGGTGTCAGCCAGACGATCTTGTTGGCGTCGTAGTCGAGCTTCTTCGCCAGCTCGTAGCCCTGATCGATGTTCTTCCAGGCGGCATCGTCCGCCTTGTTGAAGAAGAAGCCGGCATTGCCGGTGTATTCGGGATAGATGTCGATTTCACCTGCGGTGATCGCCTTGCGCACGACAGGCGTGGCGCCGAGCGCGATGCGGTCTTGCGTCTTGATGCCGTTCGCTTCGAGAGCAAGCGCAATGACGTTGCCGAGCAGCGTGCCCTCTGTGTCGATCTTCGACGAGACGACGACGTCTGCGGCCTGAACCGCGCCCGCCGCGAAGGCGGAGAGCGAAACGGCAAGTGCGAGTTTCTTCAGCATGGAATATCCCCTTTTGAACACCGTTGATGAGGCGCAAACCCTTGACGGGAGGCTTGCGCGCAGGAAAATCCGCCGGCGAGGGCGATCGGGCCGCCATCATGCCGGAATTGCGTGCGTCATGGAAATAGCGTGCCCATCCGAAAAATCGATGCAAGCCCCCTCCAGTATTTGCCGTCGCACCGGCGATTATGGCGGCGAACGCATCTGCGCGCGCGGAAACGCATTCCCTTTTCCAAGGCCGGTGCGATTTGTTTTTGTCCCCTTGCGTGTTTCCACGGCGATCCGGTGCTCTTTCTTACGATTTCTCGCCGCCCGGATTTCTGTGACGGCAACGATAGCCCGCCGATCAGAAAGCAGGGATATCTTTTTTCCTGAACACATCATATCGTCCGGTTTTTCCAGCGCTTTCCGGAGGTCTCTGTTTGCATCTCGGTGCCCTGTTCATTGCAAACCATGTCCTGACATCAGGTTCGATCCGCGATACCGCGCGGCGCTTCCAGCTGTCGCCCTCCACCGTCTCGACGGCGATCCGCAATCTCGAAACCGAACTGGCCATGAAGCTCACCGAACGCACCGCCGGCGAGCTGGTGACGCTGCTCGCAAGCGACCGAGTGCGGGAGGGGCTGGAGCCGATCGCGGCTGCGATAGCGCAATTGGGGCAGTTGACCGGTCATGACAGCGCGGCCGCCGATGCCTACCAGGCCTGGGCATCCCGCATCCCGGTCAAGATCGTCACCATCGAACGTTTCCTTGAAGTCGCCGACCAGGGCAGCATCAATCGCGCCGCCCGCCGGCTGCGTCTCGGTCAGCCGCAGCTTTCGCTCCAGCTTGCCAATCTTGAGAAATTTCTGGACGCCCGCCTCTTCGAGCGGCAGGCGCAGGGCTCGGTTCTGACGGAGGAGGGCAGGCGCGCCTACCAGATCTTCGTGACGATCAGCCAGGCGTGGGACGATCTGAAGGCTTCGGCCGATGAACGGTATCGGCGCACGGCCCGGTCGCTGCGCATCGGCTCGATCATCCCGACCGGTTCGGAAAGCTGGGTTGCGCGCTGCCTTGGGTCGCTGGTGTCGGAGTGGAACGCTCGGCGCAGCAACAATACTATCTCGCTGGTCTCGATGACTGCCGACGATCTGCGCGAGGCGCTGAAAAGCGGCCGCATCGATGTCGCGATCCTGGATTCTGTCTTCGGGCTGGAGAGCTTCCGGCATCGCGAGCTGCTGCAGACCGACATGGTGGTGATCGCGCCGCCGCAAAGCACGGAAATGACGGTCGCCGATCTCGTCGCCGGCCATGCGATCTGCATGCCGAGCCCGCGCACCGGCCTCGGCCACGCGGCCATGGCTTTTAGCGCCGAACGCGCGCCGAACCGGCGCTTTCGCAGCCAGGATATCACCGCGGCGGATTCGCTGCCCGTGATCGTCGATCTCGTCGCCAATCACGGCTATGTCTCCTTCCTCGGCCGCGTCAGCGCCATGCCGATCGCCGACAAGGTGCGCATCGTCGATCTCGACGAGCATGTGCCGATGTCCTATCACGTCGCCTTCAACCACCGCAAAGCCGCCGCCGATGCCTGCGCCGTCATCATCGAGGCGGCGGCAAGAATTACGTCGCAATCTCTCTCGCAAGCCATGCGGCAGGCGGAGGAGGGCGCCAGGGAGAGTGCAGCATGACGATTTTGCTTGAGGTCTGTGTCGACAGCGCCGAGGGCCTGGCAGCCGCCATCGAAGGCGGCGCCGGCCGCATCGAGCTTTGCTCGGCGCTGGAACTCGGCGGCCTGACGCCGCTGCCGAGCCTGATGCGGCTCGCCGCCAAAGCGCCCATTCCTGTCTATGCGATGATCCGCCCGCACGCCGGTCCCTTCATCTTCGGCAGGACGGACGAGGAGGCGATGATGCTCGACATCGATGCGGTGCGCGCCGCCGGCCTTGCCGGTGTCGTCATCGGCGCCAACCGGCCGGACGGTACGCTCGACATGCCGCTGATCCACCGCCTGAACGCGCATGCGATGGGGCTCGGCTCGACGCTGCATCGTGCCTTCGATCTGGTGCCCGATGCCGATGAGGCGCTAGAACAGGCGGTCGAGCTCGGCTGCGAACGCATCCTCACCTCCGGCTGCGCGCTGAAGGCCCCAGACGGCCTGGAAACGCTGAAGCGCCTTTCGGCGAAGGCGGCCGGCCACATATCCATCATGCCTGGCAGCGGCATCCGCCCGGCAAATGTCGGCGCCATATTGCAGGCAACCGGCGCCCGCGAGGTCCATGGCTCCTGCAGCTCACCAGTCGAAAGCGCCGACCCCCGCGCCGTCGCCTTCGGCTTCGAGGCGAAGAGCAGCAACAAGACCGATATCGCCGTGGTTCGGGAGATGTGCAGGGCGATCGCGGCGGAAGCTTAGGCTTTCGGCGTCTTTTGCAAGTCGCTGAGTTTGCGCCCTCACGCTTCCATCGAATAACCGGCGCCGCGGACGGTGCGGATGACGTCCTGCATGTTGGAGAAGTTCAGCGCCTTGCGCAGGCGGCCGACATGGACGTCGACGGTGCGTTCGTCGACATAGATGTCGTGGCCCCAGACGCCGTCGAGAAGCTGCGAACGGGAGAAGACCCGGCCTGGCGACGACATCAGGAATTCCAGCAGGCGGAATTCGGTGGGGCCGAGGCGGACTTCGCGGCTCTTGCGATGAACGCGGTGCGTTTCACGGTCGAGCTCGATATCGCCGCATTTCAGGACCGTCGACAGAACCTCCGGCCGGGCGCGGCGCAGCATGGCCTTGACGCGGGCGACGAGCTCGGGGGTCGAGAACGGCTTGACGACGTAATCGTCGGCGCCGGTCGACAGCCCGCGGACACGCTCGCTCTCTTCGCCGCGCGCCGTCAGCATGATGATCGGCAGACGCTCGGTTTCCGGCCGCATGCGCAGGCGCCGGCAGAGCTCGATGCCGGAGACGCCGGGCAGCATCCAGTCGAGGATGAGAAGATCGGGCGTGCGCTCCTGGAGCCGGATCTCGGCTTCGTCGCCGCGAAGGATGGTATCGACCTCGAAGCCTTCCGCTTCGAGATTGTAACGAAGAAGCACGCTGAGGGCTTCTTCATCTTCAACAACTGCAACTCTCGGGATCATGCGTCTCGGTCTCCTCGCGCACGATCCTTAAACCGAAGACGATTCAAGCACGGGATCCTGCGCAAAATCAGAATTGGCTGTGACCTCGCTGCGCGCCCGCGCGGGCGCGCAACCGACTGGCCCGGAACGGTTATTCCGTGACCGCGCCGACGGTGTTGGCGCTGTCGTCCTTCGGACGGTCGCCTTCCGGCTGTGCGCCGGTGGCCATGTAGTAAATCGTCTCAGCGATGTTGGTGGCGTGGTCGCCGATACGCTCGATGTTCTTGGCGCAGAAGAGAAGATGCGTGCAGCTGGTGATGTTGCGCGGATCTTCCATCATGTAGGTCAGGAGTTCGCGGAACAGCGAGGTGTACATGGCGTCGATCTCGTTGTCGCGTTCGCGGATCGACTTGGCCTTGTCGGCAGCGCGCGTCGTGTAGACGTCGAGCACTTCCTTGAGCTGCACGAGCGCGAGTTCGGACAGATGCTCGAGACCGCGGGCGAGCTTGCGGGGAACGCCCGTCGCCTGCACGGCGATGACGCGCTTGGCGGTGTTTTTGCCAAGATCGCCGACGCGTTCGAGATCGGCGGCGATCCGGATCGAACCCATGATCTCGCGCAGGTCCGATGCCATCGGCTGACGGCGGGCGATGGTGACGATCGCCTTATCGCCGATCTCGCGTTCCATGTGATCGAGGATCACGTCGTCCGAAATGACCTTCTGGGCGAGCGCAGTATCGCCATTGACGAGCGCGCGTACGGATTCGCTAACCATCTGCTCGGCCAGGCCGCCCATTTCGGAAATCCGCCTGGACAGGAACTTCAGATCATCATCATAGGCAGAAAAAATATGTGTCGATGCCATGGGCTTTATCCTCGAATAACGGGAAGACGTCGTGTCGCCAGAATCAGCCGAAACGGCCCATGATGTAGTCCTGGGTGCGCGGATCGTCCGGATTGGTGAACATCTTGTCGGTGTCGTTCTCCTCGACGAGGTTGCCGAGGTGGAACATGGCGGTGCGCTGCGAAACACGGGCCGCCTGCTGCATGGAGTGCGTGACGATGACGATCGTGTAGTTCTCGCGCAGCTCGTGGATCAGCTCCTCGACCTTGGCGGTGGCGATCGGGTCGAGCGCCGAGCAGGGCTCGTCCATCAGGATGACTTCGGGGCTGACGGCGACGGCACGGGCAATGCACAGGCGCTGCTGCTGACCGCCGGAGAGGCCGGTGCCGGACTCATGCACGCGGTCCTTGACCTCGTTCCAGAGGCCGGCGCGCTGCAGACTGGTCTCGACGATCTGGTCGAGATCGGCCTTCGACTTGGCAAGACCGTGGATGCGCGGACCGTAGGAGACGTTTTCATAGATCGACTTCGGGAACGGGTTCGGCTTCTGGAAGACCATGCCGACGCGGGCGCGAAGTTCGACGACGTCGATGTCGGGATCGTAGATATCGTCGCCGTCGAGGGTGATCTTGCCGGTGACCCGGCAGCCGTCGATCGTGTCGTTCATGCGGTTCAAGCTCCGCAGGAAGGTCGACTTGCCGCAGCCCGACGGGCCGATCAGGGCGGTTACGGTGTTTTCGCGTATGTTCAGGTTCACATCGAAAAGCGCGCGCTTCTCGCCGTAGTAGACCGAGACATCCTGGCCGATCATCTTATACGGGACGTTGCTCATCTTCTGATCCAGCGCCTTTTCAACTGCTGCTTCCGTCAACATGTTCATGATGTTTAACTCCGTTTACCAGCGGCGCTCGAAGCGACGACGCAAGAGGATGGCGCCCATGTTCATGACGATCAGGAACAGGAGCAGGACGATGATGGCACCCGAAGTACGCTCCACGAAGGCACGTTCGGCCTCGTTCGCCCACATATAGACCTGCACCGGCAGGGCCGTCGAGGGTTCGAGCGGTGTCGCGGGCGCGTTGGCGACGAAGGCGACCATGCCGATCAAGAGCAGCGGCGCGGTTTCACCGAGCGCATGGGCCAGGCCGATGATCGTGCCGGTGAGGATGCCGGGCATGGCAAGCGGCAGGACATGGTGGAAGACCATCTGCATCTTCGAGGCGCCGAGACCCAAGGCTGCGGCACGGATCGATGGCGGCACGGCGCGCAGTGCTGCACGGGTGGCGATGATGATGGTCGGCAGGGTCATCAGCGTCAGCACCAGGCCGCCGACCAGCGAGGCCGAGCGCGGCAGGCCGATGAAGTTGATGAAGACCGAAAGACCAAGCAGACCGTAGACGATTGAGGGAACGGCGGCGAGGTTGTTGATGTTGACTTCGATCAGGTCCGTCAGCTTGTTCTTCGGAGCGAACTCCTCGAGATAGATCGAGGCGGCGACGCCGATCGGCAGCGAAAGCGCCAGCACGATCAGCATCAGGTAGAGCGAGCCGATGAGGGCGACGCCAAGGCCTGCAGCCTCCGGACGGCTGGAGTTGCCGTTGACGAAGAGGCCGGTGTTGAAATCCTTCTGAAGAACGCCGCTCGCCTTCAGCTGGTTCATCCAGGCGACCTGCTTGTCGTTGACCTTGCGGTTCTTTTCATCGACCGAAAGATCGATCTGGCCTTTGTTGGCACTGTCGACATTGGCATCGGCGAGCACGGTGACGTTGACCGTCTTGCCGATGATCGACGGGTCCGCCACGACCATATCGCGCAGCTGGATCGGCGCGCCCTTGGAGAGCATGGCCGTTGCATCGCGCACGTCAGGCTTGCTGGAAGCGTTGATGTTCAGCTGCTTGACGATCGCGTCGCGCAACAGAACCGGATAATTGGCGGCGATCAGCACCGAAGGATCGGTCGCACGCTTGTTGGTGGGGTCGATCGTCTTCTCGGAGAATTCGACCGGCAGGGTGATCACGGTCTGCTGGAAGGCGGTGTAGCCTTTGCCAATGACCGTCCACAGCAGGATGAAGAGGAAGATGAGGCCGAAGGCGATGGCGGCGATGCCATAGGCCTGGAACCGGCGCTCGGCGGCGTAGCGGCGCTTGATGCCGATATCGCGGCGGGCGGGCGCCTTGGAAACGGTGACACCTGATGTGGGAGAAACAATATCCGTCATTCGTACTGCTCCCGGTATTTGCGCACGATGTAGAGCGCGTAGATGTTGAGGCAAAGCGTGATGCAGAACAGCGTGATGCCGAGGGCAAAGGCAACCAGCGTCTGCGGCGAGGTGAACTCGAGGTCGCCCGTAAGCTGGTTGACGATCTTGACGGTCACGGTCGTCATCGGCTCGAAAGGATTGATCTGGATGCGGGCGGCGACACCGGCGGCCAGCACGACGATCATGGTTTCGCCGATGGCGCGCGAGGCGGTCATCAGCAGCGCGCCGACGATGCCGGGAAGAGCCGCCGGCAGAACCACCTTCTTGATGGTTTCGGAGCGCGTCGCGCCGAGGCCGAGCGAACCGTCCCGCAGCGCCCGCGGCACGGCGGTGATGATGTCGTCCGACAGCGAGGAAACGTAGGGGATCAGCATGATGCCCATGACGATACCGGCCGTCAGAACGCTCTGTGCCTGGATGAAGTTGCTGTAGTTGCCGGAGAGCAGGCCGCTGATCTCAGCCGAGAAATCGCGCAGGAACGGACCGACGGTAACGAGCGCGAAGAAGCCGTAGACGATTGTCGGAATACCGGCGAGCACCTCGAGAAGCGGCTTGGCGATCCCGCGCAGCTTCGGCGAGGCGTATTCGGCCATGTAGATGGCGGCGAAGAGGCCGACCGGCACGGCGACCAGCATGGCGACCAGGCCGATATAAAGCGTGCCCAAGAGCAGCGGGATCAAGCCGAACTGGCCGAAGGACGAGCTGCCGGCGCCGGCAAAGCGCGGATCCCAGACGGTGCCGAAGAAGAATTCGCCGGCGGGAATGACCGCAAAGAAGCGTGCTGCTTCGGAGAGCATGGACAATACGATGCCGATCGTCGTCAGGATGGCGATCGAGGAGGCGAGCAACAGGCCCCACAACATGACGCGCTCGACCCGGTTGCGGGCGCGGAAGCGGGGCGCGATGGCGCGGAGAGCGTAAAACGCGCCGGCAACGGCGAGAACGAAGACCACTGCGGTCATGGCGATGCGGCTCGTCGCGCTCATGGAATTGAGCGTCTTGGCGGCTTCGACCATGTAAGGCTGCGGCTGGCCGGCGAGCGGGACGCCCTTTTCGCTGAGCTTGGCCTGCAGGGCGGCCGGATCGGCGGCGACTGCCGACGTTTCGTCGGGCGTGAGCATCGTCAGGCCGCGCGCGACCGTCGCCACCATCGAATAGCTCAGATCCTGCTCGACTGCCGGCTGCGCCTTGACATCGTCAGGGAAAGCGCCGCGAACCGAGGACTGGATGATGCCGGGGCTGACGGAGAGCCAGAGGCAGAGAACGATGAGGGCGGGAAGAACCGCCCAGATCGCGGCATAGGAGCCGTAATAGGCCGGCCGTGAATGCAATGCGGAGGACCTGCCTCCGGCAAGTGCTGCGGCACGGCTGCGCGCGACCAGATAGGCGGCGGCGCCGATCACCACAAGGCACAAAAGTATGACGGATGTGCTCATTCGTTACGTCCCCAGGCCCGAGGCCCCCAAAAAGCGCGGGCGGCTGCATCAGCCTGCCTTCAGCTTCCAATCATTGGAGAAGGAATTCCAACCCTGCGCCTCCCGGCACGCCGGGGCGCAAGGCAATGCCGGCGCGGGTCTTCGGACACCGCGCCGGCACAGTCATTACATAGCCTTGCCGGCTTCGACTTCCTTGCGGATCGCGTCGCGCTCGGCATCCGGAGCGGCAACGAGGCCGTATTCGGCGAGCGGGCCGTCGGGGCCGATCATCTGGTCGGATACGAAGAAGTTGACGTATTCCTTCAGGCCCGGAACGGCGCCGAGATGTGCCTTCTTGACGTAGAAGAACAGCGGACGGGAAACCGGATAGGTGCCGTTGGCGATCGTCTCGGTGGACGGGACGATACCGTTCACGGTCGCGACCTTGAGCTTGTCGGCGTTGTTTTCATAGAAGGAAAGGCCGAATACGCCGACGCCGGTCTTGTTGGCGGCGATGCGTGCGAGGGTTTCCGGATAGTCGCCGTCGATGTCGACTGCTGCGCCGTCCTTGCGGACTGCGACGCAGGCCTTGCCCTGGGCAGCCTTGTCGGAGATTTCCTTGGCGATGACGTCGAGAGCGCCCGAAGCCTTGCAGCCGGCGGCCAGAACGTTCTGTTCGAAGACTTCGCGGGTACCGTGCTTTTCGCCCGGGATGTAGGCGGCGATGTCAACAGCCGGGAGCTTCGGGTTGACTTCCGACCACTTCTTGTAGGGGTTGGCGACGAGCTTGCCGTCGACGACGACCTGGGCAGCCAGCGCCTTGTAGATGTCGGCCGGAACGTAAGCGACGTCGGGGTTGGACGAGTCGGTTGCGAAGACGATGCCGTCATAACCGATCTTGACTTCCTGGATGTCGGTTACGCCGGCAGCCTTGCAGGCTTCGGCTTCGTTCTTGTTGATCGGACGCGAAGCGTTGGCAATGTCGATGGTGTCTTCACCGACGCCCTTGCAGAATTCCTTCAGACCAGCGCCCGTGCCGCCGGATTCGACGACCGGCGTCTTGAAGTTGGTGAAGGTCTCGCCGAAGGACTCGGCTACGATCTTGGCGTAAGGCAGGACGGTGGACGAACCGGCAACCTGAATCTGGTCGCGGGCGACGGCAGCGCCAGCGAAAGCAGCGGTTGCAGCGAGCGCGGCAACGGTGAGCTTGAAGGTGTTCATTAAAATCTCCCGCATTGGGCTTGTGTGAGTGCGGCCTAAAGAGGCCCCCGCAGTGCCATTTTTCATCGGCGGGACTCTCTTAGCGCTGTAAGCACCGTCCTTTTATGTCAAATCGGTGAAACATTTGTGACAGCTTAAATAACTGATATTAAATGAAAATCCTGAAATGAGCTGAGCGAATGCGTCGGAAAGGCCATGAACCCTGGCGGTCGATCGACCTTGCATTGCAAAAATCATTAGAACAGCTTTATGGCGAACCGGATAGAGAGGTGACGGTTCTCGGTTGTCTCATTCCCATGAAAACGGGGAAAAGGAACGAAGGAAGACATTTGCTTAGAACCGCACGGTAAAATCGGTGCCTTTGCCGACTTCCGATTTGACGATCAGGCGGGCGCGGTGGCGGGTGAGGATATGCTTGACGATCGCAAGGCCGAGGCCGGTGCCCTTCTTCGATCGGCTATCCTCGATGCTGACGCGATAGAAGCGTTCCGTCAGGCGCGGCACGTGCTCGGCCGGTATGCCCGGCCCCTTATCGACGATGCTGACCTCCACCGGCTGGCCGGCGCCGTTCTTCAGCCAGACATCGACGACTTCGCCTTCCTGGCCGTATTTGCAGGCGTTTTCCATCAAGTTCTCGAAGACCTGGACGAGCTCGTCGCGGTCTCCGAGCACCTCGACCTTGCCGTCGGGCAGGTGCAGATTGATATCGACGCCGACATCTCTTGCCAGCGGCACCAGCGAATCCCTGACATGGCCGAGGAGCGGCACCAGGTCGACCTTCTCGTCAGGGGCGATGTGCGATTTCAGCTCCAGGCGGGAAAGGGAAAGCAGATCGTCGACCAGCCTGCTCATGCGCGTCGTCTGGTCGAGCATGATGCCGAGGAAACGCGCCTGCGCCTTTAAATCGTTCTTCGCCGGTCCCTGGATGGTCTCGATGAAGCCGCGCAGCGAGGCGAGCGGCGTGCGCAATTCATGGCTGGCATTGGCGACGAAATCCGACCGCATGCGGTCGATGCGGCGCACCTCCGATATGTCGCGGAAGGACAAGATGAAATAACGCTCGCGCGCCGCATCTTCGGTTCCGAATTCGAGAGGGGCGCTGCGCACGATATAGACGCGCTCGGAGGGCAGCCGCTCGGAGTGTTCGATCTGGTTCGGTGCATTGGTGGCGATGGTTTCGCGCACCATGTCGAGCACGCCGGGCGAGCGCAGGCGGGCCGAAATATGGGCGCCGAGGGCGACCTCGCCGAAGGCCTTTTCGGCGGCGCGGTTCTGAAAGAGCACCGAGGCGTCGCCTGACAACACCATAACAGGAATATCGAGGCTGGCGAGCGTGGCGGAAACATCCGGCAGACGGCTCGGCGGCGCCTCCGGCTCGATCTCCACCGGCGCGACGGGTTCCTGCTTGATGACCGGCGCCTCGTTGAAGAGCGCGGTCAGGATCATGGCGAGCAGCAGGACGAGCACGGCCCATTTGTTCATGCCGGCGGCAATCGCGACCAGGGCGCTGATTATCGCCGCAAGCAGTACCGGCCGTTCGCGCCGGATGCGCGCCAACAGGCTGGTTGTCCACGATGTTTCGTCTTGCAAGGTCCCTCGCGGCGTCGATTCGTTTGTCTTTATATTGAACTCTGCCTGATAGCGGCAATTCATGACAGAAGTTTTCGGCTGGCCTCTCTAATGCCAAAGGCCACAGCCGAAAACCGGGAGAAATGACCAGCCGGCGGCGAAAGATTTGATTTCCAACGGCAAATATGTTCGCCTGCAGCAGGAAAAACGATCAGGCGCAGGAGGAGCAAATGGACGAGGACGTCGAAAACAGGGCCGTCGAGCTCGATATCCGGGGAACGAAACGCATTTTCGATGTCGACGATCCCGCTCTGCCCGACTGGGTGGAGGAGCACGCGCTGGAATCCGGTGATTTTCCCTATAAGAAAAAGCTCAAGGAAGAGGATTATGCGGAGCAGCTGGAGAAGCTGCAGGTCGAACTCGTCAAGGTGCAGTTCTGGCTGCAGGCGACCGGCAAGCGGGTGATGGCGCTGTTCGAGGGACGCGACGCGGCCGGCAAGGGCGGGGCGATCTCGGCCTCCTCGGAAAATATGAACCCACGCCTTGCGCGCGTCGTGGCGCTGACCAAGCCGACCGATCGCGAACAGGGACAATGGTACTTCCAGCGCTATGTCGCGCAGTTCCCGACCTCGGGCGAATTCGTGCTCTTCGACCGCTCCTGGTACAACCGCGCCGGCGTCGAGCCGGTCATGGGCTTCTGCACGCCGCAGCAATATGAGGATTTTCTCAAGCAGGCGCCGCAGCTCGAAAAGATCATCGCCCATGAGGGCATATTCTTCTTCAAGTTCTATCTCGATATCGGCCGCGAGATGCAGCTCAAGCGCTTCCACGACCGCCGGCACGATCCGCTGAAAGTCTGGAAGCTCTCCTCGATGGACATCGCGGCACTGACGAAATGGGACGATTACAGTGGGAAGCGCGACCGGATGCTGAAAGAAACCCATACGGATTTCGCGCCCTGGACGGTGATCCGCGCCAATGACAAGCGGCGGGCGCGTCTGGAACTGATCCGTCATATGCTGAACAGGATCGACTACGACGGCAAGGACAAGAAGGCGCTCGGCGAGGTCGACAAGGAGATCATCGGCTCCGGCCCAGGCTTTCTGAAATAGCGCTTTCTAAAATAGCCCGGCGCCCGGCGTAAAAGCCGCGTCACTGCCCCGGCAGGATACGGACGGCGAAGAGATTGATGCCGCGCGCCTTGCCGTCGAGATCGCTGTTGATCGTCAGAGTGCCCGGTGAATTCGGCGCGAGCGAGCGGTCGAACCGCACCTGCAGCAGCGCGTCCGATTTCTCCCGGGTGACGGTGAAGCGATGGCGGGCGCAATTGCCGAGCGTCTGGAAATTGCACTCGACGGTCACTTGCGTCGGCTCGTCTGTGGTGGATTGCAGCGTCAGCGCGATCGTCGAGGATTTGCCGGCAAGCTGCTGCAGCACCGACGCCGGCACGCTGATCGCGATATTGCCGTCGGCAGCACCGCTTTCGGAAATCAGACGGATGGCGGGGCCGTCGTTCTCGGTGATGTTTTCGGTGCGTGCCCGCGGGCCGTTCTGGATCTTGTCGGCATCGGCAGGCTTGAACACCTCGATCCAATCGGCCGAAAAACTGTTCTGCGGATCGATCGTCACCGGCTGATCGGTATGAGAGCCGGCATTATTGGCAGCACTGTCATCGTTGGCTTTGTCGTCATTGCCGGTGAAATCCTCCGGCTGGGTGCTTGCCGGCGGATTGGCGACGCTGGTATCGCGCTCGGCCGCCGTCAGCAGCAGGCCGGACGTATAGGCCCACCAGGCGCCGATGCCGATGAAGGCCAGCAACACGCACCAGACGAGCAGCCTTGAGAAGAACTTGCGCGGCTTGCGCCGGCCTGCGGCCCGTTCCGGTCGGAAATCCATGGCGGTGGCGCGCTCGCCACGCGCCAACCGCTCTTCCGCGACGGGAGCGCCCGAGAGATGATCGGTCGTCCCGGCATGCACGTCGTCGAGCCGCGCTTCGTCGGCATGGTGCATGACAACTTCGGGGGATTGAGTCTCGCCCGCAGCCACGGGACTGTCGATGAGGCTGTCGACATCGGCGACATCGCCTCTGTGAACCGGCGGCTGCGGCATCTCCACGACCGGCGGCACCGGCACCTCAGGCGGCCTCTGCCGGGGGTGAAGACGGTCACGCTCCTCGCCTTCGATGGCATGGATGGTGCTTTCCAGGCGATGGCGGTGGTGGGCGACGACCTCGGCATCAGTAATATCCTGCTTGCGCAGGCCGGCTTCCAGCGCCTGACGGGCGGATTGGTAGATCCTCGCTCGAACCTCCGGATTGTCGCGATCGGAATTCTCGAGCGCTGTTCTGATGGCCGTTTCTAATCCGCTCACATCAAGTCCTTCACCTTGAATCCGGCACCAGACCGCAATCGCCGCCGGCGCCTGTCAAAATTCGGTAACGGCAAGCGCGACAAACCGCAAGCCTTGCTGGCCGGGCAGCGATTGATCCGCGGGGATAACGGGCGGCTTTCACGATTTGCCGGCTGCATTTCCTTCGTCTCTTGGAAATATATATTCGGACCGAAATCGACCAAGGCGTGGCAGCCGCTCTTTTATCGTCTTTCCATCTCTGTTATGAGATTGACGTTTTCGTAAACGTCAATCAAACGGTGAACCATGGCGCTGCCCCCGATCCTCAAGGACAAACTGAGACTGCCGGTCATCGGCTCGCCGCTCTTCATCATCTCGCATCCGGCACTGACGCTGGCGCAATGCAAGGCGGGCGTCGTCGGCGCCTTTCCAGCGCTGAACGCCCGGCCGGAAAGCCAGCTCGACGAATGGCTGGCCGAGATCACCGAGGAACTTGCCCGCCACGACGCCGCCCATCCGGAGCGGCCGGCGGCCCCGTTCGCCGTCAACCAGATCGTGCACATGTCGAACAAGCGGCTGGAGCACGACCTGATGCTCTGCGTCAAATACAAAGTGCCGATCGTCATCTCCTCGCTCGGCGCCGTGCCGGAGGTCAATGCCGCCGTGCATTCCTATGGCGGCATCGTGCTGCACGACATTATCAACAACCGCCATGCGCATTCGGCGATCCGCAAGGGCGCGGACGGGCTGATCGCGGTGGCATCAGGCGCCGGCGGCCATGCGGGCACGCTGTCGCCCTTCGCGCTCGTCCAGGAAATCCGCGAATGGTTCGAGGGGCCGCTGCTGCTTGCCGGCGCGATCTCGACCGGCGGCGCGATCCTCGCCGCACAGGCGATGGGCGCCGACATGGCCTATATAGGCTCGCCCTTCATCGCGACCAAAGAGGCGCGCGCCGCGGACGCCTACAAGCAGGCGATCGTCGAAGGGGCTGCGGCCGATATCGTCTATTCCAACTATTTCACAGGCGTGCACGGCAACTACCTCAAGCCCTCGATCGTCGCCGCCGGCATGGACCCCGACAATTTGCCCGTCGCCGATTCCTCCAAGATGGATTTCGAACAGGCTGTCGGCGGCGCCAAGGCCTGGAAGGACATCTGGGGCAGCGGCCAGGGCATCGGCGCCATCAAGGCCGTCGAGCCGGTGGCAAAACTCGTCGACCGGCTGGAAACCGAATACAGGGCCGCCCGCGCCCGGCTGACGCTCTGAGCGGCTTCCCCCTCTTTTTTGCCAAAGGCATGACAGGGCGCTTGAAATCTTCAAACAATGCCTGTATCAGCGCCATGCAAATCGCAGGCCGCACGCTTCGGCCGCCAAATGCCGCTTTAGCTCAGTCGGTAGAGCACATCATTCGTAATGATGGGGTCACGTGTTCGAGTCACGTAAGCGGCACCATTTTTCTTTCTATTCTCGTTGAATGAGCATTTTCCGCACGGGAACGTGTCGGCGGAGCTGCAGCA
The DNA here is from genome assembly GCF_002211305.1 of Rhizobium sp. R634. GTDB lineage: Bacteria > Pseudomonadota > Alphaproteobacteria > Rhizobiales > Rhizobiaceae > Rhizobium. The sequence continues at coordinate 21,168 of NZ_LOKW01000016.1, forward strand.
TGCCTTTGCGAGTTGGACTTCGCGCAGAAGAGGGGTCGACCATGATATAAATTTCGGCCGCGTGTGCGTAACTGCCGCACGAGTTGCACGTCGACGCTCAAGCGGTGGGCTTTTAGGCTGAGTCAGAGTCTTCGTGAGAGAAGGATGGTAACCGCCTCCGCGGCTGGTTGTAAACTTTAAAGCGTACGTCTTGCTGATCGCGTATAAGTAGGTAAGCTGAGAAGATATTCAGAGCAGATTGAAAGTTCCCGATTGCAGTCCCCGAAGTTTCAATTCTTACAACAAGATCTCAAGGACGTATTCTCTGCGTCGCTGATGCGCGAGGAGTGGAAGAAGCGGGTTCGCTATCAACTCAGAAAACAACTGGTCTTCGACGCTATTGAGTATCGAGACTACAACGAAAATTTAACGAGGCTGATTGCTCAAATTCAACGAGAGGTTTTGTCTGGAGAATACATCGTCAGAAAGCCGAAAAGGTTCTTGGCAGAAAAGTCTCGCGGTCTATGCCGTCAGATGACCTTGGTTCATCCTCGGGATTTGCTTGTTTTGGAGCGCCTATCCCGAAGCATCTTTTTCGAATTAAAATCCAAAGCGCCGAGTAAGACAGCATTCTTTGAGCCGGACGACGGCAACTTTGTCAAAGGATTTCAGCAAATCGACCACCAGTACGGGTCATTCGCAAGTTGGAAGCGGTTCCAAAAAGTAGTTTTCGGATTCGCAAAGGAAAACAAATACCTTGTAATAACTGATGTCGCCAATTTCTACGATTTTATTAACTTTCAACATCTTCGGAATATAATTGCCTCTTTGGCCAACATTCGCGAGGCGGTATTAGATCTCCTGATCCACGTGTTAAATCGCATGACTTGGACGCCCGATTTCATGCCTCTAACGCAAATTGGAATGCCTCAGATTGAGACCTCGGCAACACGAGTTCTAGCGAACGCGATGCTCTATGAGGTCGACAAGGTCTGCGAATATTCTGCCATTTCTAACTATGCCAGGTTCATGGATGACATGGATATCGGCGTTGACACGATGGCTGCGGCCAAAGCTATCGTCAGGGATTTGGATTTAACCCTTCAGTCTCGTCAGCTACGATTGAACTCATCGAAGACGCGAATACTCTCTCAAGCGGAAGCGTTCGATCATTTTTGTATCAAAGAGAATGCAGAATTGCTTGGATTTGCTGAGGTAATTGAAAAGGGAGATCAATCTCAAGCTATTCAGAATGCGGTCACCTCCAAATACGAATCCTGGCTTGATCGAAAAGGCAAAGGGGAACCGGGATCACAATCACCTTTTAAGAGGGACAACGGGTCTAAGATTCATAAATTTATCTTCAGTCTCATGCATGAGTGTGGCTGCAGCATACCCGACGGTGATCTTATTTGGCTTATCAAAAACGCTCCCGCCATGAGATCGACTGCGCTCCGATACCTTGCGTATTCAAGCAATAACAATGCTGCATTTGCAGAACTCAATGATTTTGTTTTGAACAGTTTTTTCGTTGACGATGCGTCTTTCGTGGAAATAACTGGCTATCTCCTGCATGGGAGATTTAGGCGTGCCGATAAACTAATCGGACAGGTGCGGGATTTTTGCCGGATCGCATCGCAAAGGGGCGGCGTCGGTCTTCACGGCGCGATTTTTGTGGCTAGCAAGTTCCTGCCCAGAGAGGAACTCGCTTCCATGCTCATGGACAACCTCGGCAAGATTTCGGAGGATTTTTGGTTGTGCCGCGCGGCAGCCGGGGTCTCGCCACGTTTTATTCATACGCCGGACTATAACAAATTTCATGATATTATTTTAAAGTTGGAAAGCGAAGACGCATACTCTGTTTCAAATTATTTCATGGCTCTCTCTGACGATTCTCAGTTGTCACCGTCGCTGAAAGCCTACCTGACTGCCTCAAATGACAGCTATCCTCAGAAACTCTACTTCCCGAAAGTGCTGTCTCTTTTAGCGATCTCGAAGAATAAGGACGCTAAAAAGTTACTCCCTCAAATGCATGCTTTACATCCTGCCCTCAAGAGCGATCCCTTTTTTCGCCAAATGGGGTTCTAGTTATTAAGGAAGACGGCTAGCACGTTCAGTCCTTCCCGGAAGAAGCCGTAAGCCTCACCAGGAACCAGCCGCCGACGAACAGGTTCTCCCCATAGGACAACAAGCATGGAGAACATCATGTCCTGTAAACTCATCGTTATATCCCTCCTTTCCATCGGTCTTGCCGGCTCGGCGCTGGCGCAGACGCCGGGTGGTGCGAATTCCAGCGGGCGGCTTTCGGTGGCGCCTGTTATTGGCGGGTCGGGGACCTCCGGTTCCGGCTCGGCTGGTGCCGGTGGTACGGGGGCGGCTGGCTCGGGTTCCATCGGCACTGATTCGGGCACCACCGGCAGCACGACCGGCACTGGTGGCGTCGATCTTGACAGCGGCCGCAGCACGATCAATCCCGGCGGGGTCAATCCGGATCTGCAGCAGGTGCCGGGCTGCACCGCGGGCACCGGTTCGCTCAGCGAAGCATGCCAGCAATGAGGATGGGGCGGCCGTCCGCCCCCCTTAAGGATGAAGGCCCCGCGCGTGATGGCGCCGAGCCTTGACTTCGGCTGCCATCCTGAACCGGCGCCAAAACGACGCTTGCCGCGAGAATTGCTTTACCGGCCGGCTTTCAGGTCGTAAAAGGGCGGCATCCCTCCGCAAACGGCGCATCGCCATCCATACAGCTAGCCTGCCGCTATATCCGGCCCTGCGAAGCACCCGAAGAGGATCGTCATGTCGAATGCAGCGCAACGCTCGAACCGCGTGCTTGTCGTCGCGACTATCATGCTTGCGACCTTCATGGTGGCCATCGAGGCGACGATCGTGGCGACCGCGATGCCGCGCATCGTCGGGCAGCTCGGCGGCTTTTCCTATTACAGCTGGGTGTTTTCGGCCTTCCTGCTGGCGCAATCGACGACGACGGTCATCTACGGCAAGCTTTCCGATATTTTCGGGCGCAAGCCGGTGCTGATCGGCGGCATCCTGATCTTTCTCGCCGGCTCGGCGCTCTGCGGCTTTGCTTGGTCGATGATGTCGCTGGTGCTTTTCCGGCTGCTGCAGGGGCTGGGTGCAGGCGCGATCCAGCCGGTGACGATGACCATCATCGGCGATCTCTTCAAGCTCGAGGAACGCGGCCGGGTGCAGGGCGCGATGGCGACCGTCTGGGCGACGTCGGCCGTCGTCGGGCCGCTTGCCGGCGGCATCATCGTCGATGCCTTCTCCTGGGCCTGGATCTTCTGGATCAATCTGCCGATCGGTATCGTCTCGATCGTCGCCTTCATGATCTTCCTGAAAGAGGACGTGGCGCATAAGCAGGCGAAGATCGACTATCTCGGCTCGGTACTGTTTTCGATCTCGATCGTCGCCCTACTCATCATGCTGACGGAAACGGATGCGAGCGCCTGGATCCTGCTGTCGCTTTTCGCCGTCTTCGTGATCGCGGGCCTGCTCTTCCTCGGCCAGGAGAAGCGGGCGCCCGAGCCGATCATTTCGATCGCGCTCTGGAGCCGCCGGCTGATTGCGACCAGCAATGCGGCGACGCTGCTGGCCGGCATGGCGCTGATCGGCCTTTCCACAATCCTGCCGCTCTATGTGCAGGGCGTGCTCGGCCGCTCGCCTCTCGTCGCGGGCTTCACGCTCACCATGCTCGTCGTCGGCTGGCCGATGGCGGTGATGCTCTCCGGCCGCTTCTACAAGGCTTTCGGCATTCGCCGCACCTTGCGCGTCGGCAGCCTGATGTTTCCCTTCGGCGCCTGCTTCCTCCTGTTCCTGACGCCGGAAAGCTCGCCTGCGCTTGCCGGCGCCGGCTCTTTCTTCATGGGCTTCGGCATGGGCCTCATCAGCCTCACCAGCATCGTGCTGGTGCAGGACAGCGTGGAATGGTCGATGCGCGGCAGCGCCACCGCCTCGATCATCTTTGCCCGCAGCCTCGGCAATACGCTCGGCGCCACCGTGCTCGGCGCGATCCTCAATGCGGGCATCAGCCATTATGCGAGCGGTGAGGCGGCGGCCGGCCTGCATGAGGCTCTGAACCAGCCGACCGGGCTTTCGGAACTCGCCGCCGATCCGGCGACCCGCCTGGTCTTCAATGCGGCGCTGCATTGGAGCTTCTGGGGCGTGGTCGTCGTCGCCGTGCTGACCTTCCTCACCACCTGGCTGATCCCGGTCGGCCATGACAAGCGGCGCGAGGAGCCGGCCGCGGCAAGCGAGGCGGCGTCGCACTAAATTGGATTGATGCGACGCCGGGCGCGCGCTCCGTGAAGGGCACGCCTGCCATCTCAGCGATCAGCGAAAGCCGCCGCTGGCGGCCAAACGCTCGCCGGTCAGCCAGCGGGCATCATCGGATGCGAGGAAGACCGCGACATCGGCGATATCATCCGGCTGGCCGGTGCGACCGAGCGGCGTCTGGGCCACCAAAGTCTGCTCGAAATCCGAGCCGATTACGCCGGCGGTGTGCGCGCCTTCGGTCTCGACGATACCCGGGAGGATGGCATTGACCCGGATCTTGCGCGGCCCCAGCTCCTTGGCGAGCACGCCGTTGATGCCCTCTACCGCGCCTTTCGTGGCCGTGTAGACGGAGGTGTCGGGGGGGGCCAGACTGGTGACCACCGACGAGATGTTGATGACGCTGCTGCCCTCGCCAAGATGTTTGATCGCTGCCCGGGTGGTCAGCAGAACACCGAGAACATTCACGTCGAATATGCGACGATACTGCTCCTCGGTCACCTGCTCGATCGGGGCGAATTCGTAGACGCCGGAATTATTGACCAGCACGTCGAGCTTGCCGAACTCGTTGATCGCAGCATCGATCAATCCCTGTGCCCCATCGGCCTTGGAAACATCGCCCTGCACCGCGATGGCCTTGCCGCCCGCCGCCTCGATCGCACCAACCACGGAGTCGGCTCCTGCCTTGCTCGAAGCGTAATTGACCACCACTTGAGCACCTTCGGCCGCGAGCGCCTTGGCAATCGCGGCGCCGATCCCCTTGGAGGCTCCGGTTACGACTGCGACCTTTCCAGTGAGCTTAGCCATTCTTCGTCCCTTTCGACTCGGACTGCCGCCGATATTGGCGACTTGTTCCGTAGTTCAGAAATTCGGAACTGTTGATCTCGATGTCAAGGGTCGCTATATGAAAATTCATGAGACCGCTCTTCCACCCGGCGATAGAGGACATCCGGCCTGATGCGATATTGTATGCGCTTTCCGATCCGGAACGCGCCGCGATCTTCGCATGGCTTGCCGGCGCCGGCTGCGGCAGAACCTGTTCGGCACTTGCCGATCTCGGCGAGCGCACCATTCCGAAATCATCGCTGTCGAACCACTTCAAGGTTCTGCGCGAATCCGGGCTGATCCGGAGCGAGCGCCAGGGCGTGGAGATGCGCAACGAGACCCGCTGCGCGGAGCTCGATGAGCGTTTCCCCGGTCTCATCAGGGCTATTCTGACGGCTTACGGACAGCTTCCTCCAGAGATGAAGGATTGATGGGCTGAGAGGCGGGGCGTAAGCGCACACCGTGCGGCCCCCTCATCCGACCTGCGGCCACCTTCTCCCCAACGGGCTATGGCATTCACACATTTAGAATTGCCTATGGAATGCCGTTCTGATTCTGTTGCCGCAAGCAGGAGAATTGAGCGATGGATGATTTGCGGCTGGGGCGGTTTGGCGACCGTCGCCTGGAAAAA
>NZ_LOKW01000017.1 GCF_002211305.1 Rhizobium sp. R634
ACATGATGTGCTTGCCGGCCTTGGCAGCCGCAATGGCGATCTCCGCATGCGTGCTGTTGGGTGTGCAGATGTCGACGATATCGATGTCCGGGCGCGAAACGACATCGCGCCAGTCGGTGGCGTATTCCGCAAAGCCATATTGTTTGGCAGCGTTCTGCGCCAATTCCTCGTCGATGTCGACGACCACCTTGCGCTCGATTTCAACAGGAGAACCGAACAGGATCGGCACGACGGCGGTCGCAATCGAGTGCGCCTTCCCCATGAAGCCCGTACCGATAAGCGCAACGTTCAACTTCTTCACCGCAAAAGCCTCCATATGGCCCGGAACGCGTCCCGCACCTGATCAAACCCAAGGACCGACATCTGTCCGGCCCGTCAAGAAACTGTAATGTTAACGTATACAACACGAGAAAATCTCAATGTCAACGATTACATTGGAAATGTGATGGGAAGAAACTTCAGGACGGCAGCTGCCAAGCGGGAAAACGCAAAAGTGCAGCACGCCAACCACTGCGCTGACGTTCCGCAAAGACTCAAGAAGTTCGCGATATCGGAAATTTACGCGGAGTCGCGCAGCTTGAGTTCGAAGGGCAAGATGATATTCGCCGCGTCCTCCGAGGGATCGCGCGGCTCGCAGACGAGGCTTGCGATCGCCGGCCCATAATCGAAGGCGGGAACCTTAACGGTGGAAAGCCAAGGCGCAAGCCACTCATTCAATCGGTTGTCGTCAAAGCCAAAGAGCGCTAGGTCGTAGGGAAATCGCATCTGCCGCTCGACTGCGGCACGGTGAACGCCATAGGCGATCATGTCATTTCCGCAGAACACGGAGAAGCGGGTTCGCTCCTGAGAGAACAATTCCCGACCCACTTCGTAGCCGCCTTCCATTGTGAAGGCCGTTTCGAAATGTCGCACGGTCGTCTGACGTCCGAGTCCGTCGAGAAATCCCTGAAGACGCTCGCTGCTTCCTGAAAATTCCCGCGGGCCGGAAATCGCGACGCAATTTTCGTATTCCCGTTCCCGGAAATAGCGCCCGACATCATGGCCGGCGGCATAGTTGTCGATGCCGACATAAGGCGCCGATACGCCCTCCGCCGGGCGCCGGTTGACGAAGATGAGATTATTCTGCCGTCCGGCCATCTCCCGCAGTTGCGGCGTGTCGATCGCGCCCTGAAGGATGATAGCCCTCGCCCGCAGCCCGAGAGCATCCGTCAGCAGGCGGTCCTGTTGTTTCGGGTCTTCAGCGGCATTCGCCAGAACCATCGACAATCCGTACTCTTTGAGAGCTCTTTCGACAGATGCCGCGACGTCTGCGGTAAAATGATTCGTTGCATCCGGAACGAGCATTACCACCACGCGGCTCCTGGAAAGCCGCAGGGAGCGCCCAATTTCCGAGGGTGTATAGCCGAGCGCTTCAGCGGCGTTGCGAACGCTTTCCAACGTGTCAGGCGCTATTGCGGCGGCCTTGCCGCTAAAATACCGCGAAACGGTTGCCGTCGACACGCCCGAAAGGCGCGCAACATCCCGTACAGTCGGTGGCTTCTTCATCTCTAAATTGCTCGTTCAACATCTGACAGTGCAACGGCAATGCGTATCAGCGTACCGTCTGGCCATTTGACCAGCTGGAACGCAGCCCGTCAACGATTGCAAACCGGTTTCGCACCGCTCAGCGCATCCGTCAGAGGAGAAGTCGTCTTGTTGTCGCGGGCAGTCGCCTCACCATAGACAAATCTGGATGTCCGGGTCTCGAAGGGCTGGAAACCGGCTGGGGGGCGCCCGTGCGCATCGATTGCTCGATTGCGATGAGAACTTTAAGATCCGCCAATCCCTCCTCGCCGTCCGGTTCCGGACGCGTTCCCGTGAGGATGCATTGTGAGAAATATTGGATCTGCCCGGCGAACTGGTCGTGAATGCCATAGGAGATGTTGTCGATATTGCGCTTCGTCTTCACGATGAGCCGCGAAGGGGTGTCGAAACGGAAACCGTTTTCCATGATCAATTCACCCTCGGTTCCAGCGATACGATAGGTGTCGACATCAAAAACGCCGAAACTACAGAAGAATTGTGCCAGCCGGTTTTGCGGGAAACGTAATGTGACGGCTATGCTGGCGTCGACTTCCGTGAAACGCTGGTCGTTGTGCGGTCTTGCTGCCATCGCAAACACTTCGACCGGCTCCGCCTCGAAGACGTGTCTGGCCGCATTGATGCAATAAATCCCAATGTCCTGAAGCGGCCCACCCCAGAACTCGCTCTTCAAACGATGATTGCCGGTCTCAGACTGAAAGCCGAACGACGCAGAAAAGGCGAGCGGCTCTCCGATCTTGCGGGCGCGGACAATATCGAGGGCTGTTAATGTCGCCGGTTCGTTGTGAAGCCTGTAACTCGTCATTAAAAGCACGTCGTTTCGTGCAGCTGCGTCAATCATCGCGATCGCCTCTTTCTCAGAAGTGGCGATCGGCTTTTCGACCATCACATGCTTGCCGGCGTTGGCGGCGCGCACGGCGAAGTCATGGTGGATGGGATTGGGCACCGCGATGTAAACGGCATCGACGACATCCTGCCGGAGCAGCGGGTCGAAGTCTCGATAGTCGCATACATGGTCGATACCGAAAAACGCCGCAAGTTGGGTCGCACCTTCCCGATTGCCGGAGATGATCGCAGTGACGCGAGAATTGCCCGTTTGCGGAACCGCAGGCAGGAATGCCTCCTGGGAGATCCATCCGGCCCCGACCACGGCATATCGTATTGGCGTCAGCATTTCGCACCTGTTGTTTAATCGGCAAATGTCAGCGATAGAGCGCCGGAGCTGCTTCCGGGACCATTCTTGCGTCAACGCCACTTGCCATGGCAGCAACGATGTCCTCAGCTATCTTCGTCGTCAAATAGCCGTCCCAGGCACTCGCCCCCTCTCCCGGAACCTGATCGCGTATGCTTTTGACCCAATGATCAAGCTGAGCAATGTAGGCGTTCCGAAAACGCGGAATCCAATTGTCGGGATAGGTGCCTCTCGCAAAACCGGCGACGTTTTCGGTTACCAGACGCGGCGTGATCGTCTGCAACGTCCCCTTCTGGCCGACAAGTTCCGCATGGACGTCGTAGCCATATCCGCAGTTCATGAACACTTCAGTTGAGACGAGTTCGCCCCTGTCGGTCTCCATCGTGATCAGCAGTGGATCGCCAGCGCCGATCGAGCGCACATGAGCAGAAACCATCTCGGAGCCGAGCAACCAGCGGCTCGCGTCGATTTCGTGGACGAAAGCGTTCGTCACCGACATCGGCCCGGCGAACCAGGTGGGCACAACCGGATTGCGGTGCACATTGTGCAGGATGACGGGCGAGCCGATCACGCCATCATCCTTCAGCCGCTTCATTTCGACATAGGCCGCATCGAAACGGCGCATGTAACCCACCTGAACCAGCCGGCGCGAAGCCTTGATCTCCGCTTCGACGACGCTCCGGGCTTCCGCGGCCGTCGTTGCCAGCGGCTTTTCGCAAAGCACCGGCTTGCCTTCTTCGATGCAGGCCAGGACGAGACCGGAATGGGTGGCGTCTGGCGCGGCGATGACAACAGCATCTGTCCGGTCGGAGCGGATAAGGTCAAGCGCATCCGCTGTCACCCACACGTCACCTGCGGCCTTCCGCGCGCGCGCCTCGTCAGCGTCGCAAACGGCGGATAGATGCGCTCCAGGCGTCGCTTCCTTCAAAATGCGGGCGTGCTCCGACCCCATGACGCCGGCGCCAATCACTCCAACGGCCAAACTCATCGCATACTCCTTCACGTGTTCGATATCTCTGGGAGGAAGCCCCGCGGGGCCAAAAGCGGACGACCCCTTTGACGGGTGCAATGTTAACGTTTACATTTTGGGGAAATCTCTGAGCAGCTGATGCCATTCGTGTCAGTCAATCAGATTCTGCACGGATGTCAACGATAACATTTCTCAGATGGAGCTGGATTATGTTTAGCCTACGCAGTTTGGAGGTCTTCTATTGGGCCGCCCATCTTCACAGCTTCTCACGGGCCGCGGAAAAACTGAACACCACGCAGCCGGGCGTCTCGCAACGGATAAGCGCGCTGGAAAATCTGGTCGGCGAGCCGCTCATCAACAGATCGAGCAAGCCGATCACGCTGACAAATGTCGGACGAGTTCTCTATGGCCACGCGGAAGTGGTGCTGCGACAAGTTTCCAGGATGGAGAAGGATCTCGCGCTTAACAAGAAAACTCAACGTCGCGTTCGGCTTGGCGTTTCTGAAACAATCGTGCAGACATGGCTCGCCACGTTTCTCGAACAATGTTCGCGTGAGTTTTCGAACATCGATTTCGACATCACCGTCGATGTGACGCCCCCTATGCTGCGGGCTTTACAAGAAGGCGAAATCGACATGGCCCTCGCGCTTGGGCCCTCTATCGTGGATGGTTTCACGCAGCGAAAGCTCAACGACTTCCCGCTGCATTTCTATGCGAAACCCGGGGTTCTCGAGGGTGAGGCACTCACCTACGCGAATGCTGCTGGCTTTCCGATACTGACCTATCCCCGAAACACCTATCCATATGAATATCTGCGTGACATGCTGTTTCGCAACACCGACCGGCCGCCGCGTATTTTCACTAATTCGTCGATCTCCACGATCGAAAAGATGGCGCTCGACGGCGTTGGCATCGCGCTCGTAGCAGAAGGTTCCTTGCGAGCCGATACGCAGAACCATGATCTCAAAAAGCTTTCGACCGACATCGTCCTGCCGCCGTTAAGCTTCTATGCATTTTACCCGCTTGGCGTCGGCGGAGATATCCTCGGCGAGCTTGCACGGATCGCTGAAGCGACTGCTGACAGCTACGCTCACGCGCGATGTCACGCGACGTGATGAGCAGTCATTCGTTTCCGTTATCCCAACTGATGCAATAATATAATTTCACATCAAGTGAGCGGCACGCTTCAATCCTGGCTCTAGCTGCCATCCTGGCAGGCAAGGTCAGCGTTGCCGGCAAGAGCGTCGCCGTCCTCCTGAGCGGAGGCAATGTGGATGCGGGCAAATTTGCAAACATCATCGGCGCTCAGGATTGAGGGACCCATCATGCTTGATTTGGAAAGTGCAAAGGGCAGGAACATCGCCCAAACCATCGAAGACTTCATGACGCTTGACCTGACCGGTGTCGGTCTGATCGGCAAGATCTACCAGGCGCTGCAGGCACGCCAACCGGGGCCTGCCTGCATGGCGGGCGCCAAGATCATTTGTGATCGCGTTCGCGAGCATCGCGGTCCCGTGATCATCGCGACCGGTTTTCCTGAAGGCGCGGGCGTACCCGAAACGGATGGCCCTGTTGGCGCAGCCCTATTGGCACGCGCCCTTTTTCTGGGCCTCGGCGTCGAAACGATAATCTTGACCGACAACGATTGGGTCGAGATGACCATCGGCACCTGCCGGGGCGCAGGTTTGGCCCCCCTTCCCTTTCCCGATGACGGCATCATCAAACCGGTCGACTTCGTCCGTCCGGTCTACATCCGCGCCGTACCAAAGGACGCAACTGGCTGCCAGACGATCACTGATGCGCTTCTCGACATCACCAAACCGTCGCTCGTCATCGCCATCGAACGGCCTGGCCGGAACGATCGCGGCTTGTACCACGGTCTCGGCGGCCGTCCTCTGGACGGCATGGTCGCCGATCTCGATCAGTTCTTCCTGCGTGCGAAAGCCGAAAAAATACCGTTTCTCGCGATCGGCGATGGCGGCAATGAACTCGGTATGGGCGTCATTGGCGAGGAACTTAAGAGCTTTTCTCCGAAGGCAAAGGACAGCGGTCATCCGGGGCGCGGAGGAGTTGCGGCTGCGACCGCCGCTGATCATCTGATCGTGTCAAACGTGTCCAACTGGGGCGCGACCGGTCTTATCGCCGCTCTCTCGGCGCTGCTTGAGAAACCCTCCATTTTTCATGATGGCGATCTCGAACGCAGATGCATCGAACAATGCGTCTCCTTCGGTGGCGTAGACGGCATGTTTATGGGACCAGAACCGGCGGTCGATGGCATCGCCGCGGCCGAATGGGCGGGACTGGTAACGACGTTTAGGAACACACTCGAGCGGCTGGCGGGCCGCGTGATTGGCTGGAAGGGCGACAGTGGCGATTGGCGTCAGCTGAAATAAACAGGTGGTCGATGCACGTCGCCGACAGGCGATCGGGCGAATGTATTCAACTGCGAGTTCTCTTGCGGGCGAGAGCCGCATGTTCCCTTCGGGATGACGATTAGCGTGTGAATTGAGAAGCTGAGTATAGCCGCTCTTAGCGGCTATACTTGATTGCCATTTCGTCCGGCGCAGCCGTACGTCTCAAGCTGCCCATAGGCGCCGACAGGATTGCGCGCGAGACGATGATGGCCTGTTCGGCTATCGCATCTAGGTCCGCGGCATCACCACTCCATTCGCTCCAATTGCTGCCGGCATCGAGCATTGACATGACCATGTTGATCCTGCCGCGATCAACCGCGTAGCCGATTGCGGCAGCGCTCGCCTGGAAAAGGTCGGCACAAAGATCAAGCCAATGATCGATCTCCCGTCGGAATTCCGTTTCCAAAAACCCGCCAGCCCGATCCATCCGCACCAAGAGATCCCAAAGGTCGCTTGCCGGGATGCTTATCTGGCACCGTGCGACAGCCGACACCAATACATCCCAAAATTGCTCGGGTTCGGAGGCCTTATCGATGGCCTCCAGGATACTGTATCCCCAGTTCGAGTAATGCCAACGGAGCGACTGAGCGACAATTTCACTGCGACCGCCGGGAAAATGGAAATAGATGCTTGCTGCCTTGACGTTTGCCTCCTTTGCGAGAGTTCGCATCGTGACGGCCGAATAACCTTCGATGCTCGCAAGCCTCAAGAAAACCTCGAGGATTCTCTTTCGTCCGGCGGTAAGTTCTGACCAGTCACAACCGTCCAGATGCCGTTTGAAGCGGTTCCGAGCCTCGCATAGTGATGTGGGGAGGGTCATCGAATTTCCAGTCCGGAGCGGCGACCACTTTTTCCAAGAGCAGAGATAGATATCGGTCTGCCCCCGAACTCTTGCACGACGACACCCTTTTCCATTCGCTTCATTCCCATCAGATCAAAATGGATCACGCGCAGCGGTCAGCCACCCTCCGTCCATGACATAATCGCTTCCGTGAACATAGTCTGCATCGTCGCTTCCCAGAAACGCAGCAAGCTTTGCGATCTCCTCCGGCTGGCACCAGCGTCTCGCAGGCACTTTGCTGATCGCGAGATCCATGTCGGGCGAGGCGGCATTATGCTCAGGCAATGCCAGAGGCGTTGCGGTTGCCCCCGGGCAAATGGAATTAACCCGGATTCCGCGCGCTCCATATTCAAACGTCAGCTGACGAGTGAGACCGATTACGCCATGCTTGGAGGCGGTATAGGCAGAACCACCTCCGGCCGCGCTAAAGCCCGACGTTGAAGAGGTGTTGATAATTGCTCCCTTCCCCTGCGTCAGCATCTGTGGAATGACTGCGCGGGCCATCAGAAACGGACCAGTCAGATTGACTGCCAAGACCCTGTTCCAGTCGGCGAGACTGACCTCGTGAGCCGTAGCATGACCATCAAGAATACCGGCATTATTGCATAGGAGATCGACGCGCCCCCAACGAGCGATGACCGCGTCTACGCCTCGCTTGGCGCTGTCTTGGTCGCTGACATCCACCTGAAGCGCAAATGCCATCGATGGATCGCTCAGCCTGTCGACCGTTTCTTTCGCGCGCTCCAAATTAATGTCCATTGCAGCCACCCGCGCACCTCGGGAGATGAATTCCCCGACCATGGCTCGCCCCATGCCGGATCCCGCTCCCGTGATGATGACAACCTTATTCACGTAGTCTTTCATGATATTGCTCTCAGCGTTGGAGATTTCAGATACGGTTAAGTGGCTCAGTTAAGTGCCGGCCTTGGCGATAGTTTTGGTGATCTCGTTGTTGACGATGGCTGCGGCTTCCATCTGCGGCATGTGGCCGGCCCCGGGGATGTTGACGAAGGTTGCGTTGGCGGGGATCTCGCCTTGCTGCGGCACCGGCACGATCTGGTCCTGGTCACCCCAGATCAGCGTCACCGGGCATGACAGGCCGCTCAGCGCTGCGCCGATCGATTGCTTCTGGCCGCCGTCGCCGGCAATTGCGTCCGCAATGGCCGAAAGCGCCTCCGGAACACCTTCCAGCCGCTTGAAGCGCAGCGTGCCTTCGACCATGTCGTTGGTGATCTTGGACGGATCGGCAAACAGCCGCTCCAGGACAGCCTGCAGCGGGCGCCGGCGCTCGGCGGCGATGAAGTCGGTAAGGAAGTCCCGGCTCATCTTCTTGCTCAGGCCAATCGGTGCGATCAGCGTCAATGATCCGATACGCGACGGCAGACGTGCCGCCAGAGCCGCAGCAATGGCGCCGCCGAAAGAATGCGCGACCAGATGGATCTTTCCGGAAGCAATCGGGGTGAGCGCCTCCTCGATCGCTATGGCAATCTCGTCAACGACATTGCTGCCCGCCACCGGCGAGGAGTCGCCGTGACCGGGAAGATCGACTGCGATCGTCCGCATCGTTTCGGCCAGCACCGGCTGGTTGAAGAGCCAGGTCGTCAGATCTCCGCCGAAGCCGTGCAGGAAGAGCACGGTGTCGTCGCTCGGCTCACCGGCTTCCAGCAGGTTCAGCCAACCGCCCGGGACCGTGACCTTGCGTGGGAGAGATAGCCCCCCCTCGCCGTCTTCGCCGCGGCCGATCCGATCGGCGTAGCTCTGGATGAAGGCGTCGATCTCGTCTTGCGTGGCGCTCTCGTCGGCAATCACGCCGGCCAGCGCACCGACCGGGGCCGTCGTGCCTTCGGCCAGAACAATCTGCCTCAGCGTACCGCTGGCGGAGGCTTCCAGCACATTCGTCACTTTCGTGGTCTCGATCTCCAGGATCTCCTGACCGCGCGCGACACTGCCCCCCTCGCCGATCATCCATTGGGTGATCTTGCCCTCGGTCATCGTCATTCCCCATTTGGGAATCGTGACTGCTTCGATAAGCGACATGGCATTTACCTCTTTACGATTGACTTGACGGCCTTGATGACCGCGTCCGGCGTCGGCACATAGGCGTCTTCAAGGTTGGGAGCATAAGGAACCGGCGTGTGCGGCGCCGTCACCAGCTTGATCGGCGCCTTGAGCGCGTCGAAGCACTGATCGGCAAGCAGGGCAGAGATATCGGCCGCCACACCACAACGCGGATTGCCTTCGTCGACGATAACGACGCGGCCGGTCTTTTCCGTCACTTCCACCAGCGTATCCTCGTCGAGCGGCGAGGTCGTGCGCGGATCGACGATACTGGCGGAGATGCCTTCGGCGGCAAGACTGCGTGCGGCGTCTTCGGCCACGCCGACCATCCGGCCGACGGCAATGATCACCACGTCCTTGCCGTCGCGCACCACGCGGGCTTCGCCGAACGGGATCGTATAGGAGGCGTCCGGCACTTCGCCGACCGTGTCGTAGAGCATCTTGTGCTCCAGGAAGATCACCGGGTCATCATCGCGGATGGCCTGCAGGAGCAGTCCCTTGGCGTCATAGGGATTGGACGGAATGACCACCTTGAGGCCGGGGATATGGGTGAAGATCGCATGCAGGGCCTGGGTATGCTGGGATCCGGAACGGCTGCCCGCCCCATAGGTCGCCCGGATGACGAGCGGCGTCTTGGCGCGGCCGCCGAACATGTAGCGGAACTTCGCCGCCTGGTTCATGATCTGATCGAGGCAGACGCCGGCAAAGTCGACGAACATGATCTCGGCGATCGGACGCAGGCCCGTCAGGGCGGCACCGGCGGCAGCTCCGATAAAGGCGGCTTCGCTGATCGGCGTGTCGCGCACCCGATCCGGACCGAAAGCTCCGAGCAGCCCGCGGGTCACCCCGAAGGGGCCGCCCCAGGCATCCTTCACGCCGTTCGCGCCGGCGCCGCCCGTCAGATCCTCGCCCATCATGATCACCCGCGGATCGCGCGCCATCTCCTGATGAAGTGCATCGTTGAGTGCCTGGCGGAATGATTTCTTGGCCATCTTTGCGGTCCTTACAGATATTTGACGTAGACGTCGGTCGTCAGGGCCGACAGCGGCGGGAACGGAGCTGCACGGGCAGCGGCCACGGCACGATCGATCTCGGCCTCCACCGTCTGGTCGACCGCATCGAGTTCGGCACCATCCAGCAGCGAGACTTCCTTCACATGCTTGCGGAAAATCCGGAGGCAGTCGCGATCCTGGCGCATCGCCGCCTTTTCCTCTGGCGTCCGGTAATTGTCGGGATCGCCGCTGTAATGGCCATAGTAACGCGGAACATGAATGTGCAGCATCGTCGGGCCGCCGCCGTTCCTGGCGCGCTCGATCGCTTCGCCTGCCGCGGCATAGACCTTGAAGACATCGGTGCCATCCACTTCGATCGACGGGATATCGTAGCTTTCGGCGCGCCGCGTGAAGCTGCCGGCCGAGACATGCTCGTTGGCCGTCGCCTCGCCAAAGCCGTTGTCCTCGATTGCAAAGACGATCGGCAGGTTCCAGATCTTCGCAAGGTTGAAGCTCTCGGACATGACGCCTTCATTCATCGCCCCGTCGCCGGCAAAGGCGACCGCCACCTGGCCGGTCCCGAGCAGCTTTGCGCTGAGCGCCGCTCCGCAGGTGATCGGTGCGCCGGCCGCAACGATCCCGTTCGCTCCAAGCATGCCCTTGCGCAGATCGGCAATGTGCTGCGATCCGCCCTTGCCGCCGCAGGTCCCTGTCGCCCGCCCGAACAGCTCGGCCATCATGCTGTCGATATCCACGCCCTTGGCGATCGAATGACCGTGGCCGCGATGGGTCGAGGAGATGTAGTCGTCCTCGCGAAGATGCAGGCAGATGCCGACCGCGCTCGCCTCTTGCCCGGCATAAAGATGAGTGTTGCCCGGAATGTCGCCGGTCGCCATCTCCTCCATCACCCGCTCTTCGAAGCGGCGGATCATCCGCATGCTCCGATAGACCGCAATCAGCTTGTCCTGCGAAAGTTGTAAACCCGACATGTTATCCTCCGGCAGATTCATCATCTCTTGTGGCGTCCGACTGCGGATGTCCGCCGACATCCGCAGTCCTGCTTGTCCAACCCGTCTTGGGAGAGGTGGACGCATTCAATGCTCCGTCGGCGCGTCAGGGAAAGAAACGCGTCAACGTGTCGGCGAGCGCCGCGGGTTGCTCTTCAGCCAAATAGTGGCCGCAGTGCTCGATTGCGGTGCCTGAGACGTCGGTTGCAATTTTCTGCAGTTGAGCCACGAGATCTGGCATCGAGCCTTGATCGGCACGAATTGCGAGAACCGGCATCTCGAGTTTGCCGCGACTGCTAAGTTCTTTATTCTGGTCCGCCGACTGAGAAATGGCGCGATAGTAAGCTAGCCCACCCATCAGGCCATTGTTGCGAAAAACCCGAAGATACTCGTTGAAATCGTCTTCGGAAAAATACGCCGGGCTCGCGGCTTTGCGCTGCAAAAACCATCTGAGGTAAACGTCCTCGCGGTCCCGGATAAGAGCCTCGGGCAGATCAGGGAGATTGTGAAAGCCCACGTGCCAAGTTCGCCACGCGGTGTCTGGGGACCACGGCAGTGTATCTGGCAGACTAATTCCAGGGATGCCGGTGTCGAGTATCGCGAGGCCACGGACGGTCTCGCCATAGGAAGCCGCATAAGGATAGGCGACCCACGCTCCGATATCATGAGCGGCCAAGTAATGGGTCTCGACTCCGAGCTTTCTGGTGAACTCCCGCATCAGACGCGCGATCGAAAGCGTATCGCATCCAAATAATGGTCGATCGGAATCGCCTTGCCCCGGCAGGTCAGGCGCAATGACGCGGTAGCGTTCGCCGAGTAGGGGCAGAATCTTCCGCCACGCATACCAGCTTTGCGGAAAGCCGGGAAAAAGGACGATCGTGTCTCCGTCTGCTCGTCCCCCTGAGACGTAGTGAATTCGAACACCTTCGACGGTCAGAAAGCCGCGACCGAAACCTTCAATTCCAGTGGAGCGCCAGTCCTGCATGTCCATTGTGAACCTCCCTATCGATTATCTAGCGATTAAGCCGCTGCCTTTGCGAGTCTGGCGCTGGTTCTCCATGTGGCGAATCCAACGACCAAGAGGCATGCAAAGAGGAGCAGCGAGAAGATTGCATTCACCGAGGGTGTGAAGCCGAAACGGAGCTGGTTGAACACCCAGATCGGAAGGGTTGGCGCACCACCCGACAAGAACAAGGTCACCATCACATCATCGGCAGATAGCGTGAGTCCGAGAAAGGCACCGGCGACAATCGTCCCGCGGATCATCGGAAACAGGACGTGGACGAAGCTCTGCCAACGATTGGCGCCAAGATCCAGGGAGGCTTCCATGAGGCTCGGATCGAGGCGTCGCAGCCGTACAAGCAACAGCAGCATCGTCACCGGCATAACGAAACTCATCTGCCCGATGACAATTCGCGCAACGCCAGAGGGAATCGAGAATATTTCTGTGCCAAGGACCATCTCAATCCCGAGCACGACGCCGGGTGTGGCGATTGGCAGTGCAAAGGCGAGTTCGAAAAAGCGAGCGCCCTTCAATCTGGCATAATGAATGATCAGCGCGAAAATGGTTCCCAGCATCACCGACATCGTCACGACACAGAGTGCCACGATCACCGATCGTCGGGCCGCTTCCAGCAACGACTGATCCTGGAGGAGTTCTTGATACCAATGAAGGGTAAGGCCTTGCAGCGGGAAGATCTGTAAATTGACGGAATTGAACGAAAACAGGACGATGATCGCGAGCGGTGCATAAAGGTAGACGATAGACGCGACGACGCCAACGCTCGCTAGGCGACGACCGGTGCCGCGCCGCGAAGAGTTGGTTTCGGGCAATGTGCCTTCGGCCTCTTCGCTGAGCATTACGCCCTTCGTCGGTAATATTGTGATTATCGTGCCGAGAAGGAGGGCTACGCTGATCATAAGCGCAACCGCAACTGCTGCGCCATATGGCCAGTTGTTGGCAAAGCCGAACTGAGTAGAGACGACGACACCGAGCGTCGTGCCGTCGATACCGCCAATCATCGCTGGCGTGACGAAATCGCCGACTGTCACGAGAAACGCCAGTGAAAAGCCGATGGCGAAGTTGCGACGGGTCAACGGCCAGATCAAGTGGAGAAATGTCTGGATTGGCGTCGCGCCGGAGTCTTGCGACGCTTCGATCAGATCACGGGGAATTTTCTCGAAAGCTCCCATTGTCGAAATGAAAATGAATGGGACGGAGATGTAGGCGAATACGATTACGACCGCGGCTGGACTATAAAGGAAGGCATCGGACGGCTGATCAAGAATACCGCTGGAGACCAGAGCTGCGTTGAGAACGCCCGACTGGCCAAGAATGATGCGCCAAGCAAAAATGCGCATCAGAAGGCTGATCCAGAGCGGCAGAACAACCAGCACGGTCAGCAGGGTCTTATAGCGCCTTGCCATCCGACCGACGTAAAAGGCCAGGGGAAAAGCGATCGCAGTTGCGAGAACGCAGCCAAGAAAGCTGAATGACAAGGTGCGCGTAAGCAAAACCCAAAAGCCGGCGGAGTTCCAGATCCGCGCATAGTTTATAAGCGATGGCTCAAGGAGGATGACCCCACCCGAAGCCTTGAGGAAGCTCGCGCCGATCAATAGCACGTTCGGCAAGACAACGATCAGGAGCAACCAGGCAAGGACCGGCACGCTTGCCAGATTGAAGCCGATCCTGAAGCCCAGCGGTGAAGCTTGCAAAGGTTTCGTGAGGGTGGGTGCGACATTATCAGTCATAGAACACCTGCGTATTCTGCAGATCAAAGTTGACCTGCACCGGCTGTCCGACTTCCAGCGATGAATTGTGAGCTGCAGGCACTAAGCCGATCACGTTTATCGCACCACAGCGAACGTTGACCTCGCAGCTCGTTCCCATGAACAAAACGTCTTCAACGGTTCCATGAAGCGTACCTGGAGATGGCGTAGCAACGTTTTCACTGAGCCGAACGGCCTCATAGCGGATTGCCATACGCGCCGCGCCGCAGCGTGAAGCAACGAGACCCGGCAGCGCCACATTCTCGACGTGCGCGACCGCACCATTTCCAGCGGCTTCAAATGTCACGGGGATGAGATTGGACCGGCCGACAAATCGGGAAACGAATTCATTGTTCGGCGCGAAATAGATCTCGCGCGGTGTCGCGAGCTGCGCGATCTTTCCTTCATTGAGCACGACCACGCGATCCGACATCGACAACGCTTCGCCCTGGTCGTGTGTCACATACATGAATGCGATACCGAGTTCCTTTTGCAGAGCCACGAGCGTGTGCTGCATCTGCTGACGAAGCCGCAGATCCAGCGCAGCGAGGGGTTCGTCGAGAAGCAGCAGCTTCGGCCTTGAGACGATTGATCTTGCCAAAGCCGCCCTTTGCCTCTGCCCCCCTGACAGCTGATGTGGAAGCCTGTCGGCAAACCCAGACATCTCGACGAGCGACAGAGCTTCCATCGCCGCAGCAGATCGGCCGGATTTCGCATCGCCGCGCATCCGTAGTGGGTATTCAACATTTTCCCGCACCGTGAGGTGCGGGAAAAGAGCGTAGCTTTGAAAGACAGTGCGTACGTCGCGCTTGAACGCAGGGACGCCGTTCATGGCATGCCCCGACATCGTAATCGCACCCCGGTCTGGATGCTCGAACCCTGCAACTGTTCGCAAGATGGTGGTCTTTCCAGAACCGCTCGGACCGAGAATTGAGAAGAATTCTCCGCTTCTTACGGAAAAGGAAACGTCGTCGAGCGCAGGCTTGTTTGCGCCGTCATAGGTTTTCGACACGCCTTCAAGCGAAAGCACCGTTGTCTGGGAGGTACCCATCTGTCGTCTCCGCGTTCGCGTATCGGCTCAAAGCGTACCAGCGAGGAAGTCATTCCAGATCTGGATGCGCCGCTCGACATCTTCTGGTTCTCGGAAAAACACCAGGTTGCTTTTGAACGCGGGATCCTCGGAATCGAGGATGTTCGTGTTCTTGAGCTCCTCTTCGGTGAGGCCGGCCTTGCGTGCCGCCTCTGGCGTCAGAACGCCGTTGCTGCCGGAGAATTTCATGAACCGCGCCTGCCACTCGACGGACATCGTGTCATTCAGGAACTTGTAGACGATATCCCGCTGTCCCTTGGGCGTGACATAAGTTCCCTCGATCCAGGAAGGGGTTCCCTCTTTCGGAAGCGAGTACTTCGCGTTCAGGCCCTTCTTTTTCAGCGTATTCACGACTGTGACGTTGTGGCAGTAACCGAGAAGCGCCTCGCCCGAAGCATAGACGTTTGCCGCATCGTCGAAGCCACGCGTGACGACGCGAACCTGCTGACGCAATTCGCGAAGTGCCTTCGTAACCGCGCCAAACTCGTCCTCGCTGAGTTTGAACGGATCCTTCGCCCCGACGTAGAGAGCGATCATCGGGATTGTGACGGTCGCGTCATCGAAGATGGTGACCTTTCCCTGATACTTCTTATCCCAAAGGGCGGCCCAGCTCGTCGGAGCTTCCTTGATAAGGTCAGCATTGTATTGAAGCGGCTGGGTACCCCAATGCAGCGGAATGCCCATCAGCGTACCATCGACCGAAAGCGGATCCTTCCAGTTCAGTCCGGGAAGAATGTTGGCGACATTGGGAACCTTCGATAGATCGAACGGGGCGATCTGGCCGGCCTTCTTGAGGCGGCCGGCTGTTGAGGCCTCTGAATAGACCACATCCGGCTTTACCGCACCGGACTGAAGCTGCGCAAAAACCTCGTCAAGCGAGGAAATGATGACCGGCTTGATCTTCGTGCCGTTTGCTTTCTCCCATTCGGTGATCCACTCCGGCTCGTCGTAACTTTCCCAAGTCAGAAGCGTGATCGGCTCCTCTTCCGCACGGGTGGCGGAGGCGAGGAAGGGGGTAAATAAACCTGCGGCGGCGAGCCCACTACCAATTTTCAAAACCTGGCGACGGCTGGCGGTAAAGCGTGTCGAATCTCTGGTCATGTTACGAGTTCCCTTTTTGTCATTGGTCCAGGGAGCCTTCAAATCTGGCCTAACTAACGACAGTTTGGTTCATGATCCAAATGTCGTTGCCGGCCATGTTTTGGGCCCAGCGAATATGAATGGGGATGCTTTTTGACTGCCGAACGTCCTCTCGTCCGGCAGGCGTTTGCTGACGGGCCTCCTACCGTTCAGCCTCATCATCCTCCCGCTCTTGCATCCGACGGTCAAATCGCAATTCACGATAACCTGTAATAAAGAATGCTGATCACTAGGCGGCACGCGGTCTAACGCCGGTTCGATAAAGAAAATCGATCACCGAACATTCAAATTCATAATTTGACGCCTGCGACTGACGAGCCAATAAAAACCGAGACATTGTTGATCGTCGAGGAAACAATTGGTGTTGCTATCTTCAAATAGCGCTGCGGAGCACCCGCCAGAAGCCATTCGTGCAGGTGCAAGATCCGGTACTATCAGCGGCCAGACCTCGGGAATGGCCAGAGGGTTTGCACAGGGCAATCTTGTCATCCTGCCAAGAGAATGGGCGAAGGATTTTTTGAATTTCTGCCTTGCAAATCCAAAACCCTGCCCGCTGTTGGCGGTGGGTAGACCGGGTGATCCGTCGCTACCTGGTGCCGGACGAGACATCGATATCCGTACCGACGTGCCGAGCTACCGGATCTTCCGCAACGGAAATTTGGTCGGTGAAGTGGAGAACATTACAAGTGTCTGGCAGGACGACTTCGTATCTTTCCTGATCGGATGCTCATTCTCGTTTGAATGGGCGCTGCTGGGTGCCGGTCTTAACGTCCGCCACATTGAACTCGGCACAAACGTGCCGATGTATAAGACCGATATCCAATGCGTATCGGCAGGGCGCTTTTCGGGCCAGTATGTCGCGTCGATGCGTCCGATGAAGCCTGCGGAGGCCATTCGCGCAATCGAGATTACCTCTCGGATGCCGCAGGTTCACGGTGCGCCGGTTCATTTCGGTGATCCGTCAGCGATCGGAATCGCAGACATAGCCAGTCCTGATTACGGCGATCCGGTACCAATCAGAGAAGGAGAGGTCCCAGTCTTCTGGGCGTGCGGTGTCACGCCGCAGGTGGCCCTGGCTAACGCAAAGCCACCGATCGCGATCACCCACTCACCCGGATGCATGCTGCTCACCGATATCCCCGACGATGATCTAATCACTGGAAAGTTTCGTTTTTCTGCACCAGATTTGTGACAGCGCAATCGGCTCGCCTCACGGGCGCGCCTGCCCGTGGACACGAAGGATCTGTTATCGTCCTGTGCTCTCCGCGCCGGCGCACCGCACTGGGGGAACGGCATGATTGATCTTCGTACCTTGGAGACTTTTTACTTTGTCGCACAGACCGGCGGTTTTAACCGTGCCGCAGAGAAGCTCCACACCACGCAACCGGCGGTCTCGGCACGAATAGCCCAGCTTGAGCAGGATCTGAATGTCAGGCTATTCGATCGCAACAAGCACGGCAGTCATCTGACGGCCAAAGGGCGTGACCTTTTACGATATGTCGAGCAAATGATCGCGCTGCGCGTGGAGCTTGTCTCGGCGATCGCTGGCGATAGCGCCCTGCGCGGCAATTTGCATCTTGGCGTTTCCGACACCATTGTTCACACGTGGCTACCCGAACTTCTAAAGCGGCTCAGCGCCGAATATCCTGGAATAACGCTGGCGATCGACGTCGACGCTTCGGCGGGCCTCGCCGATGCACTGCTCAATAATGCGATCGATGTGGCGCTGTTGATGGGCCCGATCACTGCCGGGCACGTGACGAACATTCATCTTTGCAGCTACCCGCTGGACTTCGTCGTCCGTTCAGACTTTCCCGAGATTGGCGCCAGCATGAGCCTTAGAAAGCTCGCCGAATATCCAATCATCACTTTCGCCCGCCACACACGACCCCACTCGGAACTGAAAGAAATCTTTCGCAGGGCCGGTGTCACAGGTGTCCGTCTATTCGCGAACTCATCACTGTCATCGATTATTCGCATGGCGCTCGATGGCCTGGGAATTGCAGCAATTCCAAAGGAAGTTGCGCTCGAACACCTTGAGAGTGGCCGTCTGCGCCTGCTGGCCCATGAAGAGACATTGCCCGTCCTGTCATTCACAGCAAGCTTCATCCCTCGCCCGGATATGCCACTGAGCGGTGTGGTTGCCAAACTTGCACAGGCAGTGGCGAACAACGGCGCTGTTGGAAGCAAGCACGTTGCCCGCTAGAAGCTGGCCGGCGATGCCGCCGGCCAGCCGAGCCACGTATCAGGAAATTCGGCTATATTTCTCAAGCACGACCGATTTGAACAGATGGCCATGCTTGGCGCCGAAGGCTTTCATCGCGTCCGTGTTGTTGTGGACATCGAGCGCCTTCTCATCGTCCCAGATCTCGTAGAATAGGAACTCGCCCGGCCGATCATTCGACTGGTGGAGATCATACTGGACGAAGCCAGGCTCTGTTTTTGCGACGGGAACGAGCGTCTGCAGCGCGTCCCTCACCGCATCTTCTCTACCTTCATGAGCGACGATGGTCGCCACCACAACAAGTTTGTTCTTCATTTTGACCTCCAGATCACTGAATCTCAATGGATACGTGGCACTTGATCGAATTTGCGATGAAGCATCCCTTGTGCGCCCGATCGTGGAGGCGCCGGAGCGTCTCGCGATCGGGTTGCTTTTCGCCGCCGAAGCTCGCCCTGGGACGCAGAGCGATGTCGGAGACCCACATGCCGCCCTCGGGGCTCTTCGACACCCTTCCGGAAGCCTCGTCCTGATAAGCGGTCACTGCATAGCCGCTGCCTTCGCATATGGCGAGGAAGTACAGCATATGGCAGCTCGCCAAGGCGTTCACCAGCAATTGTTCCGGATCTGCCAGAGACGCGTTACCGAGATATTCGGCGGCGGCAGAGACTGGAATGGTAACCGTCGGGCTGATGATCGCCTTGTGGTCACGGCTGTACGTTTTCTTTTGTTGTTCGTGTGGGACGGCTTCCCACTCAAGTCGAACGATATGTTCTGACATCCTTGTCACCCTTTAACCCGATCTTGCGCCGTGAAGGTCGCAGACATGTTTCCCCTAGCCGAGAGCCGCCAGCATTGCTTCGGCGATCGCGAGATCGTCATCTACCGGACCGCCTGAAACGCCCACGGCGCCGACGACCTTGCCGTCGCGAGTGATCGGCAGGCCGCCGCCGAAGACCACGAACGGTCGCGCGCCGACCGATTCCAGGCCATAAAGCGGAGCATTCGGCTGAACCGCCTCCATCCATTGACCGGAAGGCGAGCGCAGAGCAAGCGAAGTCCAGGCCTTGTTTTGAGCAATCTGCACCGTTGAAAGTGCGGCGTCGTCGACCCGTAGAAAAGCGAGAAGGTTGCCGCCGAGATCGACGATTGCCAGGGACGAGGGCTGTTTGATCTCCCTGACTTTCGCAGCGCCCGCGGCAATGGCATTCAAGGCTTCTTCATGCGTGATAATTCTGACCATCGTGGTTCCTCGGTCTGAGCCTATTGGAAAGCAATGTTGTGTGCTGCTGTCTGGCGAAGAGACCGACCGCAGCACGCTGGTTCATGCTTAATTGTAGATCCCCCCATCCACGTTGATCGCCTGCGCGGTCACATAGGAGGACTCATCGGATGCCAGGAACACGAACAGGGGAGCGACTTCGTCGGGCCGCGCCTGCCGGCCGAGCGGAATGACCAGGGGAACAAGTGCTTCCTGCTTTTCGCGCCCGCCGATGAAGTCGATGACCGGCTGGTTGAAAGGCGTGTCGATCCAGCCCGGGCATACGGCATTGACGCGAATGCCGTCGCGCGCCAGCTCAATCGCCAGCGTGGTGGTCAGACCGATCACCGCGGCCTTGGACGATGAATAGGCGAGAAGACCGGCAGCACCGCGCTTGCCTGCGAGGGACGACATCAGCACCACGGAAGCCTTGCCGGACTTCCGAAGCTCCTGCACGGACTCGCGAACAAAGATGAAATTCGCCCTGACATTGATCGCGAAGACCTTGTCCCAGTCGCCGGTGCTGAAATCCTCCAACCTGCCGGAAAGCTGGATGCCGGCGTTGAGGCATAGCGTATCGATGCCCTTCATCCATTCGGCCGCTTGAGAGATCGCCGCCTTGATCTCGGATTCCTGCGTGAGATCGGCACGTATGAACTTCACCGCACTGCCGAACCGCTTCTCGACGGCCGCACCCCGCTCGGCGTCGATATCCACGACGCTGACGGTGGCCCCTTCCGCAATGAACTGCTCAAGGATCGCAAGGCCGATGTTTGCGACCCCACCGGTGAGCAAAACCCGTTTTCCTGAAAGACGCCCTGACATCGCATTTCCTTTCCTGTTGCTCGATAATGGCCGATTGCGCTTGCGGCCTTTAGGCCCCGGCCTTGGCGATAGTTTTGGTGATCTCGTTGTTGACGATGGCTGCGGCTTCCATCTGCGGCATGTGGCCGGCCCCGGGGATGTTGACGAAGGTTGCGTTGGCGGGGATCTCGCCTTGCTGCGGCACCGGCACGATCTGGTCCTGGTCACCCCAGATCAGCGTCACCGGGCATGACAGGCCGCTCAGCGCTGCGCCGATCGATTGCTTCTGGCCGCCGTCGCCGGCAATTGCGTCCGCAATGGCCGAAAGCGCCTCCGGAACACCTTCCAGCCGCTTGAAGCGCAGCGTGCCTTCGACCATGTCGTTGGTGATCTTGGACGGATCGGCAAACAGCCGCTCCAGGACAGCCTGCAGCGGGCGCCGGCGCTCGGCGGCGATGAAGTCGGTAAGGAAGTCCCGGCTCATCTTCTTGCTCAGGCCAATCGGTGCGATCAGCGTCAATGATCCGATACGCGACGGCAGACGTGCCGCCAGAGCCGCAGCAATGGCGCCGCCGAAAGAATGCGCGACCAGATGGATCTTTCCGGAAGCAATCGGGGTGAGCGCCTCCTCGATCGCTATGGCAATCTCGTCAACGACATTGCTGCCCGCCACCGGCGAGGAGTCGCCGTGACCGGGAAGATCGACTGCGATCGTCCGCATCGTTTCGGCCAGCACCGGCTGGTTGAAGAGCCAGGTCGTCAGATCTCCGCCGAAGCCGTGCAGGAAGAGCACGGTGTCGTCGCTCGGCTCACCGGCTTCCAGCAGGTTCAGCCAACCGCCCGGGACCGTGACCTTGCGTGGGAGAGATAGCCCCCCCTCGCCGTCTTCGCCGCGGCCGATCCGATCGGCGTAGCTCTGGATGAAGGCGTCGATCTCGTCTTGCGTGGCGCTCTCGTCGGCAATCACGCCGGCCAGCGCACCGACCGGGGCCGTCGTGCCTTCGGCCAGAACAATCTGCCTCAGCGTACCGCTGGCGGAGGCTTCCAGCACATTCGTCACTTTCGTGGTCTCGATCTCCAGGATCTCCTGACCGCGCGCGACACTGCCCCCCTCGCCGATCATCCATTGGGTGATCTTGCCCTCGGTCATCGTCATTCCCCATTTGGGAATCGTGACTGCTTCGATAAGCGACATGGCATTTACCTCTTTACGATTGACTTGACGGCCTTGATGACCGCGTCCGGCGTCGGCACATAGGCGTCTTCAAGGTTGGGAGCATAAGGAACCGGCGTGTGCGGCGCCGTCACCAGCTTGATCGGCGCCTTGAGCGCGTCGAAGCACTGATCGGCAAGCAGGGCAGAGATATCGGCCGCCACACCACAACGCGGATTGCCTTCGTCGACGATAACGACGCGGCCGGTCTTTTCCGTCACTTCCACCAGCGTATCCTCGTCGAGCGGCGAGGTCGTGCGCGGATCGACGATACTGGCGGAGATGCCTTCGGCGGCAAGACTGCGTGCGGCGTCTTCGGCCACGCCGACCATCCGGCCGACGGCAATGATCACCACGTCCTTGCCGTCGCGCACCACGCGGGCTTCGCCGAACGGGATCGTATAGGAGGCGTCCGGCACTTCGCCGACCGTGTCGTAGAGCATCTTGTGCTCCAGGAAGATCACCGGGTCATCATCGCGGATGGCCTGCAGGAGCAGTCCCTTGGCGTCATAGGGATTGGACGGAATGACCACCTTGAGGCCGGGGATATGGGTGAAGATCGCATGCAGGGCCTGGGTATGCTGGGATCCGGAACGGCTGCCCGCCCCATAGGTCGCCCGGATGACGAGCGGCGTCTTGGCGCGGCCGCCGAACATGTAGCGGAACTTCGCCGCCTGGTTCATGATCTGATCGAGGCAGACGCCGGCAAAGTCGACGAACATGATCTCGGCGATCGGACGCAGGCCCGTCAGGGCGGCACCGGCGGCAGCTCCGATAAAGGCGGCTTCGCTGATCGGCGTGTCGCGCACCCGATCCGGACCGAAAGCTCCGAGCAGCCCGCGGGTCACCCCGAAGGGGCCGCCCCAGGCATCCTTCACGCCGTTCGCGCCGGCGCCGCCCGTCAGATCCTCGCCCATCATGATCACCCGCGGATCGCGCGCCATCTCCTGATGAAGTGCATCGTTGAGTGCCTGGCGGAATGATTTCTTGGCCATCTTTGCGGTCCTTACAGATATTTGACGTAGACGTCGGTCGTCAGGGCCGACAGCGGCGGGAACGGAGCTGCACGGGCAGCGGCCACGGCACGATCGATCTCGGCCTCCACCGTCTGGTCGACCGCATCGAGTTCGGCACCATCCAGCAGCGAGACTTCCTTCACATGCTTGCGGAAAATCCGGAGGCAGTCGCGATCCTGGCGCATCGCCGCCTTTTCCTCTGGCGTCCGGTAATTGTCGGGATCGCCGCTGTAATGGCCATAGTAACGCGGAACATGAATGTGCAGCATCGTCGGGCCGCCGCCGTTCCTGGCGCGCTCGATCGCTTCGCCTGCCGCGGCATAGACCTTGAAGACATCGGTGCCATCCACTTCGATCGACGGGATATCGTAGCTTTCGGCGCGCCGCGTGAAGCTGCCGGCCGAGACATGCTCGTTGGCCGTCGCCTCGCCAAAGCCGTTGTCCTCGATTGCAAAGACGATCGGCAGGTTCCAGATCTTCGCAAGGTTGAAGCTCTCGGACATGACGCCTTCATTCATCGCCCCGTCGCCGGCAAAGGCGACCGCCACCTGGCCGGTCCCGAGCAGCTTTGCGCTGAGCGCCGCTCCGCAGGTGATCGGTGCGCCGGCCGCAACGATCCCGTTCGCTCCAAGCATGCCCTTGCGCAGATCGGCAATGTGCTGCGATCCGCCCTTGCCGCCGCAGGTCCCTGTCGCCCGCCCGAACAGCTCGGCCATCATGCTGTCGATATCCACGCCCTTGGCGATCGAATGACCGTGGCCGCGATGGGTCGAGGAGATGTAGTCGTCCTCGCGAAGATGCAGGCAGATGCCGACCGCGCTCGCCTCCTCGCCCGCATAAAGATGAGTGTTGCCGGGGATGTCGCCGGTCGCCATCTCCTCCATCACCCGCTCTTCGAAGCGGCGGATCATCCGCATGCTCCGATAGACCGCAATCAGCTTGTCCTGCGAAAGTTGTAAACCCGACATGTTATCCTCTTGAACTTTGATGCGACCTGACGGAGGCGAAATACCTAGCCGTTTAAGTTCCCCTTGCCTGTCTTGAACGTCTGTATTGATCGATGACGACGGCGAGGACGATGATGGCTCCCTTGATGATCTCCTGGTAATAGGATCCGATCTTGAGGAAGGTGAATCCGGAGG
>NZ_LOKW01000018.1 GCF_002211305.1 Rhizobium sp. R634
CCCTTGTATCTGCACGTTAGAGATTTTGTGCGATGGAAGCGATTGCGCCTCTGGCCGGGTGGCCACCCGGCCAGAGGCGTGACGAAGTCGCCCGCCCTCCCTCCGGTTACAACCGTGAATGAGCCTGGGATCTTCGTCATCGTCACGTACGACCGAATAGTCGCTTGGCTCCAATCGCACGCACAAGGCAGGTTACCGTGAACAGAGTTATATGTGGAGTGGATGTTTCGAAGGACTGGCTGGATGCGCATATCCGCCCGTCCGGGACGTTTGAACGTTTCCGCAATGACGCCACCGGCATCGGCGCGCTGGCCGATCTTTGCCGGGCCGAGAATGTCGAGCTCGTCGTCATGGAGGCGTCGGGCGGCTATGAGCGGACGGCCTTCCTGTTGTTGTGGGAGTTGGGATCGCCTGCGCGCTTGCCAATCCGCGCCATGTGCGCCGAGTGCTGGCATCCGAACGCGCATCGACCTCGCGCTTGAGCTGATCCACAATGGCCTCGGCATTGGAAAGATGCCGATCAAGCATTGCCTTGCGGCCGAACGAGGCGGCACCCGCGCTCGCCCGGACCCGCACGCCATCCTGCGCCAGACTGTCGAGGGTGACGAGGTCGGCATCGGCAAGCGCCGCCAGATGCTCGCAAAGCAGCCGGTCGAGCAGATCGGCGCAGCCAACCCGAAAATCCGAAAGCGTGTGATAGTTCACCGAGACACCGCCGCACAGCCAGCGATAGACGTCGTGGCTCCCGCACAGCCGTTCCAGCGCCCGCGCGCTGCCGACGCCGTCGCTGCTGGCATAAAACCATAGCGCCAGCAAAAGCCGTGGCGAAATCGGCGGATGGCCCGGCCTGTGCTCACGCGCCTTGATCCGATCTTCGAGCGCGCTCAGATCCAGTCCCTCGACATAGCTCCAAATAACGCGCACCGGGTGATCCTGGCCGATCAAGCTGTCGATATCCACGGCACGCAACTCGATCTGATTGCGCACCGGCTCGCGCATCCGCGCCGCCCCGCCCCCCACCTGAACACTGCGCCGCGATCCATATGCCGGCAATCCTTCGAACAGCTCGTCGCCCACCATCAGCCCCCAAGCAAATCAACCACCCAACAGAATCACAATACAATCGCCGCCGCCACCAAACATTCACAGGCTCTGAGGTGCCCCGCAGGGGCCCCGAAGGACGAGGTCGGCCACCGCGCCTTCTCCCCCAACGGGTCTAGCGAATAAGCGCCCAGCCACCCGCCCTCGTCCTTCGAGGCTCCGGCCTATGCCTGCGCGCCTCAGGATGAGGGCCGATCGGTGCGGCCCGCGTGCCGCGACCCTAAAACACGTTTGCAACGGGCTCCCCGCCATGCTACAAAATTGTGATTTAAGCAACATCGTACAACAGGCCTATCACCATGAACCTCACCACCGCCCTCGCCCGCGAAGCCGCCATTGCCGATGCGCTGCGCGCGATCGAGGAGACGATCGGCGAGGAGGCGCCGGGCGAGCAGGCCTTCCGCATCGTCGCCGCCATCAAGGCCCTGCGCTCCGACAGCGCGCCGCATGTCGCAAGCCTTGAGCGCATCGATTACCTGGGAACACTGCAGAGGAGCGCCCGCGCCGCCTGGAACGACCAATATTCCCCCGGCAGCATCGGCCCCGAATGCGATGCGGTCGCCGGCCTCGACACGCCGCTCGGCCGACTGAAGATGGTGACGTGGCGGCGCGCCTGGCGCGGCGGCAGGATCGCCTGGGCCAGCGAATATTACCTCGACGACGATCCCGTCAGCATCTCCGAAATCCGCGCTGCCGGTCTGGCGCAACGGCCGACGACGCGAAAGAGACGGAAGGGTTGAAGATCGGGGGCATGTGGCTTTCGCTTCGCGCTCAAGGCGAAGCGAAAGACAACGGAAGGTGTGCCGTGTGGCCCCCTCATCCGACCCTTCGGGCCACCTTCTCCCCGCTGGGGAGAAGAGGGGAGCAAGCCGTAGGCTTGGCATCCACCAAGATGCGTTCGAGAAGGGCGAAACGTCGCCACGAGTCCGCCTCTCCCCAGCGGGGAGAAGATGCCGGCAGGCAGATGAGCGGCCGACGACGCGGAAGAGACGGAAGGGTTGAGGATCGGGGGCATGTGCCTTTCGCTTGCGGCTCAGGGCGAAGCGAAAGGCAATGGAAGGTGTGCCGTATGACCCCCTCATCCGACCCTTCGGGCCACCTTCTCCCCGCTGGGGAGAATAGGGGAGCAAGCCGTAGGCTTGGCATCCACCAAGATGCGTTCGAGAAGGGCGAAACGTCGCCACGAGTCCGCTTCTCCCCATCGGGGAGAAGATGCCGGCAGGCAGATGAGGGGGCCACACGGCACAAGTCTCATTGCTGCTCACTTTGCAAAGAGCGCAACAAGCCCAGTCCGAAGACTGATAACGAACTCTCCTAAATCACCCCGAGACGTCGCGATTCAACATCACAACCATTGCCCCGTTAAATCGACACCATCGTCGCGTCGTCACCACGACTGACAGCACCATCAATCCAACCTAGCCGCCCTCACCGGCCACCACCTCCGCCCGCTCATACCGTTGCGATAATCACACCAGACCAACCCAGGATCACACCATGCGCGGACAGGTCTCGCTTTTCACCGACAACACCGCCTTCAAGGCCAGCGTCTCCGGCGGCCATGGCAAGGGGTATCTGTCGCTCGATATGGAGGCCGACGGGGTCATGGTCGTCATCTTTGCGCCGGCGGGGCGCAGGCGGGGGCTGGATCGCATCGCCGCTGTTATGAACGAGGAGTTCAGCCGGCCGGCAAGTGATGAGGACGGCGAGGACGAGGCGCTGGAGGCGGAGCTTGCCGCGGGCATCGAGGCGATCGGCTTCTGATCATGTTCGAAACGCGCTTCACGCTGACGCGCGGCGAAGACGAGGTCGATCTGCTGATCGAATATTCGCTGACGCCCTATCATCCCGGCAACCGCCACGCGCCGCCCGAATTCTGCGCACCCGCCTCCGGCGGCGAGGTCGAGCGGCTGACCGCCCTCCTCGGCGGCGCGACCGTCGATCTTACCGATGCCGAATACGAGCTGATCGAACGGCACATCGAGGAAAGCCACGATCATTTTCTGGCGGCCTGAAGCAACGTGGCCGGCCAAAACGGGGAAAGGCCGGCGAAACGATCGCCGGCCCGCTCGCCTTTACCTGGACGTGTTGCGCGGCCGGCGGAACGGCCCGACCAGGCGATAGCGCTCTTTATTCGGCGATATCGTCGTCAATGGCCTGATCCTCGAGCGAGTCGCGGATCTGGTCGATCTTGCCGACCTCTTCGCCGACGCCGAGAATGCTCTTTGCCTCGGCGAGAACGGCGGGGCTGACCGTGCCGGTCTTGCTGGCCGATTCCAGCGCCGCCTCGAGCGCTGCGTCGCCGAGCAGCGGGTCGTCGGCCGCCGGCTCGATACCATTGTCCAGCTCATACTGGGCATAGGCGGTCGCATAGGCGCGGATCGCCGTCATGCGCGGATCGGAGGTGTTCATCAGCGCCCGGTAGTTGCGCTTCAGCGAATTCAGGCCGGCCATCTGGGCGGCGAGGTTCTTTTCCCGCGTGCTGACGGTCTTCGTCTTGGCATCGGTCGATTTGCCGTTGCCGCGCGCCGTGTCGGATTTCTTGCTGCCGGAGGATGACTTCAGGCTGCCCGAACCCTTGCCGGAATTGCTGCTGCCGTGGCCGGAATTGCCGCTGCCATGGCCGGAATTGCCGCCGCCATTGCCACCGCCGTTGCCGCCACCATTGCCTCCTCCGTTACCGCCGCCTTCTCCGCCCTTGGCGAAAGCGACTGCGCTGCTTCCCATGGATGCCAGCGGGCTGGCCGCGACTGCGAATGAAAAGGCCACCATTGTTGCGATTGTTGCGATACGCATGACTGTCTCCTGATTGCCATCGATTCCACGATTGACCCTAAAGGAGTGTCGCCCTCGGCACATCGGTCGAAGGTCCGGGCGCCGCGCGGCCTTTGGTCCGGCCTCGCTCCCGTCGGCATCCTGTGAAAACGGAAGCGCCGCGGCGTTTTTCATTGGCCTGGATACGAACAGGAGGTCGATACCTGCTCTACATCCCGGCCCAGGAGATCGGCGAGGCCTGCCCCTCATCCGGCTGCCGCCACTACCGGGGTCGAGCCACGGGTCTCGACCCGTCCTGCGGACCCCCGCTCGCGGGGAGAAGGGAACATGCCCAGCCTCTCCATCTCCCTCCAGCTTCTCGCGGGGCACGTCCCCTCGCCCCGTTTGCGGGGAGAGGGTTAGGGTGAGGGGCAGCTTCCGAAATGAACCGAACAGTCACGATTTGGCGATCACCGTGAGCAGCATGCCGGATATCTCGCCGCCCTCAGGCAATCGAATTGACGAGACCTCCCTCGGCCCTCAGCGCCGCCCCGTTCGTCGCCGCCGAGCGCGGGCTTGCGAGATAGGTGACGAGGTCGGCGATCTCCTGCGCCTCGATCATCCGCTGCAGGATGGAGGAGGAGCGCGCGGTGGCAAAGAATTCGGCCTCGATCGTCTTGATCGGCGCGGAAGGATCAGCCGCCTGGCTGCGCAGGAACGCCTCGATGCCCTCCGAGCGGGTCGGGCCCGGCAGCACCGAATTGACGGTGACATTGGTGCCGCGCGTCAGCTGCGCCAGGCCGCGCGAGATCGAAAGCTGCGCCGTCTTCGTCGTGGCGTAGTGGATCATATCCTGCGGGATGGCGATGGCGGATTCGCTTGAAATGAAGATGATCCGGCCCCAGTTGCGCTCCAGCATGCCGGGCAGATAGGCGCGCGACAGGCGCACGCCGCTCATCACGTTGACGTCGAAGAGGCGGCTCCAGTCTTCGTCGCTGATATCGCCGAAGGCCTTGCTCTCGTAGATGCCGAGATTGTTGACGAGGATATCGACCAAAGGTGCCGCCCT
Organism: Rhizobium sp. R634; assembly: GCF_002211305.1. Taxonomy (GTDB): domain Bacteria; phylum Pseudomonadota; class Alphaproteobacteria; order Rhizobiales; family Rhizobiaceae; genus Rhizobium. Next base: position 4,925 of record NZ_LOKW01000018.1, read on the forward strand.
GGCGATATCGGCAGCACCGTCGCTGCTGCCGGCATCGGCGACGATGCCGCGCACCTTGCCCCCGCCCGAGGCCTTGATATCGGCAATGGCGGCGTCGAGCTTGCTCTGGTCGCGGCCGGTGATGAGGACATCGGCACCTTCATGGGCGAGCGCGCGGGCGATTTCGAGGCCGATCCCGGCCGTGCCGCCGGTCACGAGTGCGGTCTTCTCAGTCAGTTTCAGGTCCATGACGGATCTCCAGATTGTCTCTGGCACCAATCTATGATCTGAACCGCAGCCAGACTATTGCCTGGAAAAGACAAGCACCTGTGAATGAGGATCATCAATGCCGCGTATTCTGATGGAGCGCTCCGGCGAGATGGAGGTCTTCACCCGCGTCGTGCAGGAGGGCGGCTTTTCCGCCGCCGCCCGCAGCCTCGATCTGACACCATCCGCCGTCAGCAAGCTGATCGCCCGGCTGGAAAAGCGGCTCGGTGTGCGGCTTCTGCTGCGCACCACCCGGGCGCTGACGCTGACCGAGGAAGGCGAAGCCTATCACCATGCCGCGCTGCGCATCCTGCAGGAGATGAACGATGCCGATCAGCAAGCGGCCGGCGGCGCCGTGCGCGGCCGGCTGCGCGTCAGCGTCACCGTGCCGCTCGGCACCATGTTCGTCGTGCCCGCCATGCCGGGTTTCGTCGCCCGCAACCCGGATCTCGTCGTCGATCTCAGCCTCAGCGACGGCATTGTCGACCTCGTCGCCGAAAAGACCGATGTGGCGATCCGCATGGGCAACCTGCCGGACAGCGGCCTGATCGCCCGCAAGCTCGGCCAGTCCAGACGCGTCGTCTGCGCTTCGCCCGCCTATCTCGCCCGCAAGGGGCGGCCCGAAACGCCTGCCGATCTCGAACGCCACGACTGCCTGACCTTCAGCTTCCGTCGCGCCCGGCCTTCCTGGCCCTTCCGCTGCGAGGGCCGCGATGTCGAACAGCCCGTGACCGGAAGCCTTGTCGTCAACAATGGCGAGACGATGAAGCAGACGGCGCTCGCCGGCGCCGGCATCGCCCGCCTCGGCCTCTTCCACGTCGCCGCCGAAATCGCCGAGGGCAAGCTCGTCGCCCTGCTGGAGGATTGCAATCCCGGCGACCTGGAAATGGTCCACGCCATCCACGTGCCCGGCGGCCCCGTTCCCCACCGCGTCCGCGCCTTCATCGACCATATGGCCGAAACGCTGAAGGCCTCGCCGCTGTTGCATGCGCAAGGCTGACGGCGCGGAAGGCGGCAGCGACCGTTGCCGGCGCGGCCCGGCGCCCTATCCTCCTGTTGCCGGCCAGCCGGCCCATGCGATCGAGGGGTCTTCGATGTTCGAAAAACTGCGGCACGGATTTCAGCTGCCGGGCGCCGACCCCGCCGAGATCGCGGCGCGCGAGGCCTCGCTCGGCATCGCGCTGCCCGAGGACTACAAGGCATTCCTGCGCACCTCGAACGGCTTCAACGACGATCTCGGCCAGGGGTACCTGATCCTCTGGAGCGTCGAAGACCTCGCCATGGCCGACGGCTACGAAATCTTCGCCCTCCAGCCCGACCGCTTCCTCATCGGCTCCAACGGCGGCCCCACCGCCTACGGCATCATCGCCGGCAACTACATCGCCATCCCCTTCGTCTTTTCAGGCCCATGGCAGGATGAGGTGCGGGTGCTGGGCGGGAATTTCGATGCGTTCATCGCGGCGATCGAGGCGGGGGACGGGTGGTAGGGATTGTGCTGAAGAGCAATGAAGGGCGTGCCGTGTGGCCCCCTCATCTGCCTGCCGGCATCTTCTCCCCGCTGGGGAGAAGCGGAATCGTGGCGACGTCTCGCCCTTCTCGAAGGCATCCTATTGGACGCGAAGCCTACGGCTTGCCTCCTCTTCTCCCCAGCGGGGAGAAGGTGGCCCGAAGGGTCGGATGAGGGGGCCACACGGCACACCATGCATTGCCATTTACCCCCCGCAACACCCGCCTCGTCCTTCGAGGCTTCGCCCTGCTTCTACCGCACCTGCCCCACCATCCGGCCGCCCACCACAAACCCGCGGCCCACAGCTGCGGCGGCGTGGAGGCAGATCAGCCCGGCCGCCGCCAGCGCATTGATTGCCAGCACCTCCGCGACGACGGAGAGCGAAAAGGCGCCCTCGCCTGATGGCAGCACCGCCGTTGCGGCATAGAGCACGCCTTCATAGGCGACGAAACCGGCCAGAAACGCGCCGGCCATGGTCAGGGTGAGATCGGCCGTCAGGCGTAGCGCCGCAAGGGCTGCGGCAAGCGCGGCGAAGGCCGCGATGCCGATGGCAAGACCCCAGGCATAGCTGTCCCACGTCTGGGGATAGCCGAGCACGAGATAGCCGACCGACTGGTTGGCGAGCCAGGCGAGCAGAACCGCTGTCACCGCCATCCGCCGGGGAAGCACCACCGCGGAGACCGCCGCCAGCGCCACGAAAGGCGTCACACAGGCAAAAAGCAGGCTGAGCCCGACGCTCGCGCCCGCAATGACGGCCACCCAGAGGGCGGCAAAACCGGCGGCAATTGGGCGCAGGGGAAGCTGATCTCGTGCGAGCATCTCGAATACTCCGTTCGGCACGGCGCGCGCAGGCGCCGATGGAAATGATAGCAAAACCACGCGCAAAGGCCAGTGATCTGCGTCATCCTCAACCTCACCGCATCCTCAGGCGTGCAGGCCAAAGGCCGGAGCCTCGAAGGATCCTCATCGACATCGCTCCTGCCGCCCCGCCACAACACCCGCCTCGTCCTTCGAGGCTTCGCCCTGCGGGCTACGCGCCTCAGGATGAGGCTCTCTCGGCCCGTCTACCTGGCGGTTGATCCCCGCACCGGCCGCAGAGCATAAGCGCAGCAGTTTTTACAGAAAATCAAACAAAAACAAATGGATAAAGCAGCACCGCAAGGCCGGTGGCTTGAAAGCCGCGCTCGCCGCCGCCATGCGACAACTAAAAATTATCGTTAAATCCGAATTAATCAGTGAATGCGAATATTCGCCCAATGTGGAGAGATTACCTCTTCTTAACCTGGGGGCTTGGCGTGGATATTCTTGGTCGTGGTGCGAATGCTGTTGCGGTTCTGGAGTCGCTCGCGAAATCCCAGGCGATGATCGAATTCGACCTGACGGGCAGGATTCTGACGGCCAACGAGAATTTCTGCCGCGCGATGGGTTACAGCCTCTCCGAAATCGTCGGCCAGCATCACAGCATGTTCGTCGAGAAGGACTATGCCGCCTCGGCCGAATACAGGGCCTTCTGGGCGAAGCTCGCCGCCGGCAATTTCGATCAGCAGCAGTACAAGCGGATCGGCAAAGGCGGGCGCGAAGTCTGGATCGAGGCCTCCTACAATCCGGTCATGCGCCGCGGCAAGCCGGTCAAGGTGATCAAGATCGCCACCGACATCACCCGCCAGAAGCTGGTCGCCGCCGAAGATGCCGGCAAGCTGGAGGCGCTCTCGCGCGCCCAGGCGATCATCGAGTTCACCCCCGAGGGCGAGATCCTGGCCGCCAACGAGAATTTCCTGGCCGCCCTCGGCTATTCGCCGGCGGAAATCAAGGGCAGGCACCATTCGATGTTCTGCGAGCCGGCCTATGCCGCATCGGCGGACTATAAGAGCTTCTGGCCGAAGCTTGCCGCCGGCCAGCTCTTCGCCGACGAATTCATGCGCATCGGCAAGGGCGGCCGCAAGGTCTTCATCCAGGCCTCGTACAATCCGATCTTCGACATGAACGGCAAGGTCTTCAAGGTCGTGAAATTCGCGACCGACGTGACGCCGCGCGTCGAAAACGTCGAGGCGCTGGCGACCTGCCTGACGAATCTTTCGAACGGCGACCTCTCGCAGAAGATCGCCTCTCCCTTCATTCCGTCGCTGGAGCGGCTGCGCACCGATTTCAACAGCGCCTCCGACAAGCTGAAGCACGCCATGGCGACCGTCGCCGACAATGCCAAGGCGATCTCCGCGAGCTCGGAGGAGATCGGCAGCGCCGCCGACGATCTGGCCAAGCGCACCGAGCAGCAGGCGGCCTCCGTCGAAGAGACGGCCGCGACCCTGGAAGAGATCACCACTACGGTCAAGGACGCCAGCAAGCGCGCCGGCGAGGCCGGTGAGCTGGTGACCCACACCAAGGCCCATGCCGAGCATTCCGCCAAGGTGGTGAAGGACGCGATCGCGGCGATGGACCAGATCGAAAATTCCTCGCGCGAGATCTCCAATATCATCGGCGTCATCGACGAGATCGCCTTCCAGACCAACCTGCTGGCGCTGAACGCCGGCATCGAGGCGGCGCGTGCCGGCGAGGCCGGCAAGGGTTTTGCCGTCGTTGCCATGGAAGTGCGCGAACTCGCCCAGCGCTCCGCCGACGCCGCCAAGGAAATCAAGGCGCTGATCACCGCATCGAGCGGCCATGTCGCCACCGGCGTCACCCTCGTCAGCAAGACCGGCAGCGCGCTCGAGGAGATCGCCGAACAGTTCCACCACATCAACAACAACGTGGTCGCGATCGTCAAAGCCTCGCGCGAGCAGTCCACAGCGCTCGCCGAAGTCAACAATGCCGTCAACTCCGTCGATCAGAGCACCCAGCAAAATGCCGCCATGGTCGAGGAACAGACGGCGGCAAGCCACAGCCTCGCCCACGAGGCGGCCGCCCTCTTCGAACTGCTGAGCCAGTTCCGCTTCGACGACGCGCCGAGAGCGGCGAATGTCGCAACGCTCGCCCCGGCCCGTCAACCGGCGCCGAAGCCCGCCCAGCTCCACCGCCCCCGCCCGGCAAAATCCCACGGCTCGGCCGCCGTCGCGGAAGCGGGCTGGGAGGATTTCTGATCGCGGCTGGAGCATGATGCCGAAAAGTGTAGGCGGTTTTCGGGCGACATCATGCTCTAACTCTTTAATTTAGAACAGGATTCAGATTTTAGGCCGAACGGGCCTAAAATCATCCTGTTCTAGCCGCGGTCAATCCATCCGGTACTGGATGTGATGCCGGCCGTGCACGGCCGATTTCTGCACATGGGCGCGCACGCCGAACACCCGTGCGATCAGATCCTCCGTCAGCACCGCTTCCGGCGCGCCGGCCGCCACCACCGCGCCCTTCTCCAGTACCGCCAGGCTGTCGCAGAACATCGCCGCCAGATTGAGATCGTGCAGCGCCACGATCGCGGTGATTCCGAGCCTGGAGATCAGCGCGAGAATGTCGAGCTGGTGCTGGATATCAAGATGGTTGGTCGGCTCGTCGAGCAGCAATTCACTCGGCGCCTGCGCCAGCGACCGGGCGATATGCACGCGCTGGCGCTCGCCGCCCGACAGCGTCTGCCAGAGCTGGCCCGCCCTCGCCTGCATGCCGACGCTGACAAGCGCCTCCTCGACGGCGGCATCGTCCTCGGCACCCCAGGGCGCAAGCAGCCCGCGATGCGGCGTGCGGCCGAGCCGCACCACGTCGCGCACGGTCAGCTGCGTCTCGGTCGTCGACTGCTGCTCGACGAAGGCGATGCGCCGCGCAAGGGCAGCGCGCGACAGCGAGGCGATATCCTCCTCACCAAGCCGGATGACGCCGCTGCGGACCTTGCGCAGCCGGCAGATCAGCCTGAGCAGGCTCGATTTGCCGGAGCCGTTCGGCCCGAGCAGGCCGAGCACCTTGCCCTTTTCGACCGTCAGGCTGACGCCGTTGACGATGACCGCGTCGCCGGCGGCAAAACTCACCGCGTCGATCGTGATGCTCATGCGCTCCTCCGCACGCGATAGAGGATGACGGCGAAGGCCGGCGCCCCGAAGAGCGCGGTGACGACGCCGATCGGCAGCACCTGCTGCGGGATGATGATGCGCGAGACGATGTCGGCGCCGACCATGTAGATCGCGCCGCCGAGCGCCGTTGCCGGCAGCAGCCGCCGATGCCCCGGCCCGACGAGGAAGCGGGCGGCATGCGGGATGACGAGACCGACGAAGCCAATCGAGCCCACCATGCTGACGACGCTCGCCGTCATCGCCGCCGTCAGGCCAAAGAGCAGGATCTGGACGCGGCGCACCGCAATGCCGAGCGAGGCGGCCGCATCCGTGCCGAAGGCGAAGGCGTCGAGCGCCCGGACATGCGCCATGCAGATGAGGAACCCGGCAAGCGCGATCGGCACCGAGAGATAGACATCCGGCCAGCGCACGCCGCTGAGCGAGCCCAGCAGCCAGAACAGCACGCCGCGCGCCTGCTCGGCATTGGCCGAGGTCGTGACGATATAGGAGGTGAGCGCATTGAAGAGCTGCGAGCCGGCCACTCCGCACAGGATGATGCGCTCGCCGGTGCCGCCCGACCCGGTGGCGAGAAAGCCGACCAGCAGGAAAGCGACGACGGCGCCGAGAAAGGCGCCGCTCGAAAGCCCGAGAACGCCATAGCCGAAACCGAGGATCATCACCGAGACCGCGCCCGTCGAAGCCCCGGCGGAAATACCGAGCACATAGGGTTCGGCCAGCGGATTGCGCAGCAGCGCCTGCAGGATGGCGCCCGACAGCGACAGCGAGGCGCCGGCGCTCGCCGCAACCAGCGCCCGGCTGAGGCGGTAATCCCAGACGATGCCCTGGTGGATGCGGCTGAGCTCGAACGCCGTGCCGAACAGCCGGTTCGACACCGCCTTCGCCGTGGTCGTGAGCGGTATCGCGATCTCGCCGATCGAAACGGCAAGGCTGATCATCAGCCCGAGAACAAGGACGGCGGCAAGGGTGAGCGCGGCAAGCGCCCACCATCCCGGCTGCCTGGCCGAAGCTGCCGTCACTGGGTCAGGCCGAAGGACTTGATGCCCTTCGCCAATGTCTCGATGCCGTCGATCGTGCGGATCGTCGGGTTCATCGATTGCGCATCCATCATCACGAAGCGCCGGTTCTTGACCGCATCCAACTCCCTGGTGACGGGATCCTTATTAAGGAAATCGATCTTCACCGCGGGATCGTCGGCGGCATAACGGCGCCGGTCCATGGTAGCGAGCACGATGACGGCGGGGTTCGCCTCGGAAATGGTTTCCCAGCCGACCAGCGGCCATTCCTCTTCGGTGGTCACGACGTTCCTCGCGCCGATCGCCTTCAGGATATAGGCCGGCGCGCCGTTCTTGCCGGCGATGAAGGCGTCGCCATTGACCTCCTTGCTGGAGAACCAGAAGACGACGGGCAGGTTCTTGCCCGCCGCGCCCGATATCGAAGCCACGGCATCGGCCTCGCGCTTCTTCAATTCAGTGATCAGCGCATCGCCGCGCTCCTTCACGTCGAAGATCTCGGAGAGCTCGGCGATTTCCCGATAGATCAGCTCCATCGTGAACAGCTCCTTGCGCACCCCGTCGCCGCCATCGGCATTGACCTTGGCGACGCAATCGGCCGGCGAGAGATAGGTGTTGATGCCGAGATCCTCGAACTGCTCGCGCTTGCCGACGGAACCCTGCGCGCCGACATGCCATTCGAACTCGGCCGCCACCAGATCCGGCTCCTGGCCGACGACGGATTCGAAGCTCGGATCGTTGTCTGCAAGCCGCTTGATCCCCTTGTTGGCCTCGGCATATTGCGGCAGCACCGGGCCGACCCAGACCGCCGTGCCGGCGATCTTTTCGGCAAGGCCGAGCGAGAAGAGAATTTCGGTCATGCCCTGGCCGATCGAAACGATCTTCGACGGCGCTTTGCGGAAGGTCACCTCCTTACCGCAATTGCTAATGGTGAGCGGATATTGGGTGGCGGCAAGGCCCGGTGCCGCAAGGCCGATCAGCCCGAAGGCGAATGTCATGGTGGCGAGAAACTGGCGCATGAAAACCTCGATTGATAGGAAAAAGCAAAGGCTCTGCCGCGCGGCCAAAGGGGCACGCGGGCGCGCAAAGCCTAGCCGCAGGCGGCCCAATCGAGACGGATGCATGCCGCAGTTCGGCGAAGGGTCAGAAGGTCAATCATGTCTGCTCCTTGTCCGGGCATCCCCGCCCGGTTGATTGGATCGTGATTGACGGCAGGTCTCCTGGCTCACGAATATCCGCCGCTCATCCGCCTTCCCGCGATAGCTCGCAGTGGCCGGGCCTCAAGGCCCCAGGAAGCGCCGGCGCGCCGGCACTCCCGATATGAACGACAATCCGCTTACAGTTGCGGGGGCAGCCACGGTCTCGGTCCCTCTTGGGGTCGTCCTCACCGTGTTCCCTATTAATCCCCTCGGAGTCATCCTCAGGAAACCGTCACCCCCAGTTACGTCGCCACCGCCGCCGGCGTCAATGATTATTGCGGGCGGCGTCGGGTTGCGGCCAAGCCCGGCACGGCTGCGCCACGGCAATTATCCTTTGAAATGGTCCAATTACTGGTCTAAATTAGCCGAAAGAAGCAGGCTGCGCCTGGAGTACAGGAGAATGACATGCGGGTTTCCGTCACCGATGCCAAGGGGCAATTGACCGATCTTGTGCGGCGCGCCGAAGCGGGCGACGAGGTCATCCTCACCCGCCACGGCCATGCCGCCGTCAGGTTGGTTCCGGTCAGACCGGCGCCCGATCGCAAGTCGCGCCGGGCGCTGCTGGAGGCGGCGCGGGCTTCGGCCGCCGCCAAGGCCGCCGACGGCCCGCCGGCCGCGCGCAGCCAGGATTTCCTCTATGGCGATGACGGCCTGCCGGAATGATCGCCGTCGATACGTCAGCCTTGATGGCAATCCTGCTCGGCGAGCCGCAAGCCGACGCCCTCATCGCCGTCCTCGAAGCCGAAGACGAACTGCTGATCTCCGCCGGCACCGTCGCCGAAGCCCTGATCGCCGCCGCCCGGCGCAATGTCGGCGAGGAGATGGACCAATTGCTCGAAGGCCTCGGCTTCGAAATCATCTCCGTCACCCCCGCCTCCGCCCGCCGCATCGCCGAGGCCTACCGCACCTGGGGCAAAGGCACCCACCCCGCCGGCCTGAACTTCGGCGACTGCTTCTCCTACGAGGTGGCGAAGGAATATGGTTGCCGGCTGCTCTTCGTGGGGGATGATTTTGGCAGGACGGATGTGGAGGGGGTGGTGTGAAGGGGAAAGCGATGTATACCGCGTGAATACCTGCTATCCCATGATCGTCCCGACACCTCACTCTATTCTCGGACAGCGGTAAATCATGCAGCGTTTCACAGACCTCTCCGAAATCGAATGGATCAAAAATGGCATTGCGAAGGCAACGCCGGAGACGCTCGGCACGGTATCGCGCCTCATCCCGCCGATCTTCCCCGCCTACGTGAAAGTGTTTCATCCGATTTACGAAGATCTGACGGTCGAGGACGCACAACTCTCCTGGCAAGACCACGCAAAGCTTGCTGACGAATTCGCTTCAGCAAAGCCGGGAGATACCTTGGCGACGATCCTGAACAATTGCACGATGGTTTATGGCGGACCAGGGCCAGATGCTCAGCTCGTCCCACTTCGCTGGCGCGCGCTTTGCGACGCCCTTGGCATGCCCTATGCACCGACCCTATCGGTATGGTCGTTCACCCGGCGCTTCGCTGGCGGCAGCTGGCCAAAACGATTGATCGGGCCGGACGAGGGAAATCTTGCGCCACTTGAGCGCGACGCACTCATCTCTATTCTCCGTCGTCATACGCCCCCAGCTCATTGCTTTTTTCATCTCTGGTTGCTGGCAACCGAGATTATGGAGGATCTGGTATTTCGAGCGACACTCGCCGAGGCAGCCGCTTTCCCCGATGAAGTTCCCGACGCCCGCCTGACGCCAACACATTGGTTCCCTGAAGATCGCAGTTGGCTTGTTTGCAGCGACTACGATCTGACCTTCACGCTCGTCGGAGGATCAGAATTGTTGGCACAGGACCTGTTGGACAGCCAGGCGCTCGAATGTGTACGAGTTTATCCTAATACGAGAATTGATTCCCGCGCCGACATCCCCGATCCTCTATAGGTTCGCTCGCGAGACTCCGCATTCACACTACCGTTCCTTGCAAAAATATGCCTATAACAAGCAGCAGAACACCGGCCTTTGCGGGAAATCTTCATGCAATCAAGATACAGGATCGGCGGCGTCTTTTGCCTGCTCCTGGCCGGCGCGATCGCCTAGCAGGCGATCTGGTTGCCGCTGCATGATGCGAGTCTCGGCGCCGAGATGATCGCCTGGATGCCGCGCGCCACCGTCGTCGTCGGGCTGTGCCTGGTGTTCGGCGTCTATTTCCTGGCGACGGGCAATCGCTATCCCTATCGCGACGTGGAGCGGCAGACGCTGACGCCGGTCGGCTGGACGCTGTGCGCGGTGATCGGCATCGTCGCTCTGGCCGGCTTCTTCGGCATGGACATGATGCTGCGGTCTATGGGGTATCGGTGATGGACGCTGCCGCCATCTCGGAGCACCCGCCCCGTCCTTCGAGGCCCCTGCGGGGCACCTCAGGATGAGGCTCTCTTGAGCCTCGCGGCATTCCGCCAACTGTTATGGGGCGCGGCATTCTCCCACCTCCCTCATGCTGAGGTGCGCAGCCCGTAGGGCGGAGCCTCGAAGCACGCGCCGCAACGCTGCTCCCTGCGTTCCTACAACCCATCCAACGGTATCTTCAAATACCGCCGCCCGTTCTCCTCCGGCTCCGGCAATCTCCCGCCGCGGATGTTGACCTGCAGGGCGTGCAGCATCAGCTTCGGTTTTGGAAGCGTGCGATCGCGCGCCTGCCGGAGCGCCACATAACCGGCCTCGTCCTTGCCTGCTATATGCGGGTTGTCGCGTTTCTGGGCGGCGACCGTGCTTTCCCAGCGGGGGTGGCGGCCGTTCGGCTGGTAGTCGTGACCGGAAAACAGGCGGGTTTCCTCGGGCAGCGACAGGATCGCCTGGATCGAGCGCCAGAGGGCGGCCGCGCTGCCGCCGGGGAAATCCGTGCGCGCCGTGCCGGAATCCGGCGTGAACACCGTGTCGTGCACGAAGGCGGCGTCGCCCACGACATAGGTGATCGAAGCCAGCGTATGGCCCGGCGAAAACATCACCCGCGCCTCCATCGCGCCGATCTTGAAGGTCTCGCCGTCGGCAAACAACCGGTCCCATTGCGAGCCGTCGGTTTCAAGCGCCGGAAAATGATAGATGTCCTTCCACAGCGCCTGCACCTCGGTGACATGCTCGCCGATCGCCGTCGGCGCACCGGTCCGGCCTTTCAGATAATGGGCGGCGGAGAAATGATCGGCATGCGGATGGGTATCGAGGATCCATTCGAGCGCGAGGTGCTCGGCCGCGATATGGGCGAGGATTGCATCGGCGCTCGCCGTGCCCGTCGCGCCCGAGGTCTCGTCGAAATCGCGCACCGGGTCGATGATGGCGCAGCGCCGCGTCGCCGGATCGGTCACGACATATTGCACGCTCGAGGTGGCGGGATGGAAGAAGGCCGTCACATCAGGCGCCTGCCCTGCCCGCTTTTCGAGAAAGCGCCGGGCGCCGGCAAGATCGAAGCCGTGGCTCTGGCCGAAGGCTTCGACATCGCCTGATTTCATCCGCCCGTCGAGCACCTCGCCCAGCGCAAAAAGCGTCAGCGCCCGTGTGCCGCTTTTGCAATGGGCAAGCACCGGCCCCTTGGCCTCGGCCATCGCCGCCTGAAAGGCGCGGATATCGGCCTCGGTAATGTCGGCGCCCTTCACCGGCACAAAACTGTAGGAAAGACCGGCGGCGGCAGCGGCCGCTTTTTCCGCCGCATTCCCGGGCTGCCCGGGCTCCTCGCCATCCGGCCGGGCATTGATGACACCGGCAAAACCGCGCGCCGCAAAATCGGCAAAGTCCGCGGCATCGGGCTGCCCCGCCACCGATATCAGCTCATTGACCCGCACGGACGTCATCGAAGCCCCCTATGCGGACAATCTCATATGGATGGGGCTCGCGGTCAAGGAAATCCACCCGAGGTCAATGGTAGGAGGCGGCGCGCAGCGTTGCGGCCGATCCTTCGAGGCTCCAGCCTTCGGCTTGCGCACCTCAGGATAAGGTCGGTTGGCGGATGCCGCGGCAACGCTCACGAGAGCCTCATCCTGAGGTGCCCCGCCAGGGGCCTCGAAGGATGAGGCACACCCCCTCCTCCGTCATTCCTGTGCTTGTCACAGGAATCCAGTGCGCCCAAGTCCTTGGGCGCAGAAGACTTTTCCTTCTGGCGTGAGTTATTCACCGCGCCGACGCGCGGTGGCTGGATTCCTGTGACGAGCACAGGAATTGTCTCTCAAATCTATGCTTTACTGCAGGAGAAGCTGGGATCGAACCCCGGGATGGCCATCCCGGGGTTCGCGCGACAAAGCGCCCGTACAGGAATAGGTGTCAACGACCGACGTCA
>NZ_LOKW01000019.1:0-2500 GCF_002211305.1 Rhizobium sp. R634
GCGGGCTATTTGTTTGGTTGCGGGGGCAGGATTTGAACCTGCGGCCTTCAGGTTATGAGCCTGACGAGCTACCGGGCTGCTCCACCCCGCGATATTATTTTACAGCAGAAAGGGCCGCTTTTGCGACCCTTTTGTATCGGCTTTGGCCGTAGAGATTTGTGATGAGAAGATTTTTGAAGAAGTTGCGTTTTGCAGACCTGGCAGCGACCTACTCTCCCGCGTCTTAAGACGAAGTACCATGGGCGCAGGGGCGTTTCACGGCCGTGTTCGGAAAGGGAACGGGTGCAGCCACCCCGCCATAACCACCAGGTCGGCAAAGCGCAACTTTTTGATTTGAGAAGCTGGCAGGCATTCGCCTGTTTTCTTATTGAACACGTCTTTGGATGAACTCTTCCGTCTGGCACCAACCGGAGCAAAGCTCCGCAAGGCCAGAGGCCGTCGCGCCTGGTGGCGCGGCCCGTCCGGAGCGCGACCAGCGCGTCAGGACAAAGAGTTCATTGTTCATCTCATCTTCGATGAGCATGAACAATGAGAACGATCAAGCCGATCGAGCTATTAGTACCGGTAAGCTTCATGCGTTGCCGCACTTCCACACCCGGCCTATCAACGTGGTCGTCTTCCACGGCTCTGATAGGGAACACTCGTTTTCAGGTGGGTTTCCCGCTTAGATGCCTTCAGCGGTTATCCCGTCCATATATAGCTACCCTGCTATGCCCTTGGCAGGACAACAGGTCCACCAGAGATATGTCCATCCCGGTCCTCTCGTACTAGGGACAGATCCTGTCAATATTCCTACACCCACGGCAGATAGGGACCGAACTGTCTCACGACGTTCTGAACCCAGCTCACGTACCGCTTTAATTGGCGAACAGCCAAACCCTTGGGACCTGCTCCAGCCCCAGGATGCGATGAGCCGACATCGAGGTGCCAAACAACCCCGTCGATATGGACTCTTGGGGGTCATCAGCCTGTTATCCCCGGCGTACCTTTTATCCGTTGAGCGATGGCCCTTCCACGCGGGACCACCGGATCACTATGACCGACTTTCGTCTCTGCTCGACTTGTCAGTCTCGCAGTCAGGCGGGCTTATGCCATTGCACTCGACGACCGATTTCCGACCGGTCTGAGCCCACCATCGCGCGCCTCCGTTACTCTTTCGGAGGCGACCGCCCCAGTCAAACTACCCACCATACACTGTCCCGGACCCGGATGACGGGCCGCGGTTAGACATCCATGACGATAAGGGTGGTATTTCAAGGATGGCTCCACGGAAACTGGCGTCCCCGCTTCAAAGCCTACCACCTATCCTACACATGCCGACACGAATGCCAGTGTAAAGCTATAGTAAAGGTGCACGGGGTCTTTCCGTCTGACCGCAGGAACCCCGCATCTTCACGGGGAATTCAATTTCACTGAGTCTATGTTGGAGACAGCGGGGAAGTCGTTACGCCATTCGTGCAGGTCGGAACTTACCCGACAAGGAATTTCGCTACCTTAGGACCGTTATAGTTACGGCCGCCGTTTACTGGGGCTTCGATTCAAAGCTTGCACCTCTCCTCTTAACCTTCCAGCACCGGGCAGGCGTCAGACCCTATACGTCGTCTTGCGACTTCGCAGAGCCCTGTGTTTTTGATAAACAGTCGCTACCCCCTGGTCTGTGCCACCCCACAAGAGTTGCCTCATATGGGGTCACGCTTCTTCCGAAGTTACGCGTGCAATTTGCCGAGTTCCTTCAACATAGTTCTCTCAAGCGCCTTGGTATACTCTACCTGACCACCTGTGTCGGTTTCGGGTACGGTCTATACGGTGGAGCTATTTCCTGGAACCGCTCCGCTGCCCTGATAATCCAATAAACCAGAACAACTTGTGCAATCCGTCACTACCACCAGGCCCACGAATATTAACGTGGTTCCCATCGACTACGCGTGTCCGCCTCGTCTTAGGGGCCGGCTAACCCTGCTCAGATTAACTTTAAGCAGGAACCCTTGGTCTTTCGGCGAGAGGGTCTCTCACCCTCTTTATCGTTACTCATGTCAACATTCGCACTTCCGATACCTCCAGGAGCCCTCACGGGTCTCCCTTCATCAGCTTACGGAACGCTCCGCTACCACTTGCATTACTGCAAATCCTCAGCTTCGGTGCATGGCTTCAGCCCCGTTACATTTTCGGCGCAAAGACCCTTATTTAGACCAGTGAGCTGTTACGCTTTCTTTAAATGATGGCTGCTTCTAAGCCAACATCCTGGTTGTTTTGGGATCCTCACATCCTTTCCCACTTAGCCATGACTTGGGGACCTTAGCTGGAGGTTAGGGTTGTTGCCCTTTTCACGACGGACGTTAGCACCCGCCGTGTGTCTGCCGAGTAGTACTCCCCGGTATTCGGAGTTTGGTTAGGATCAGTAAGACGGTGAGTCCCCATAGCCCATCCAGTGCTCTACCCCCGGGGGTATTCGCTCGACGCTCTACCTAAATAGATTTCGCGGAGAACCAGCTATTTCCGA
>NZ_LOKW01000020.1 GCF_002211305.1 Rhizobium sp. R634
GCCCAAAATGGTCATCCGCATCGCACTCGCCCGAAAACTCCTGGTCATTCTCAATGCAAAAGCACGAGATGCGCGAAGAGAATTCGAATATGCAACTTGACAACCCAGATAGTCGCTCATTCCTGTGCTCGTCACAGGAATCCAGTGCGCCCAAGTCCTTGGGCGCGGGAGACTCTTTTACGGGAGAAGTCATTCACCGCGCGGACGCGCGGTGGCTGGATTCCTGTGACGAGCACAGGAATGAGGGTGAAGAGGTGGGTGCTTCCCGCCAAATTTCGGTCAGCGCGATAGGATAAGTCGCCACAGAATAGTATTGCCACCTACGCCGCACAGGCCTCGCACAGTCCGCGGATCTCGATCGTCGTCTTCTCGGGCTTGAACTTCTGCCCGCGCACCCAGCCCATCAGCCGGTGGTCGACCTCGTGGTCGTGGAATTCCATCACCTGGCCGCAGCTTTCGCAGATGGCGAAGGCGACGATGCCGTGGCTGTGGCAGTTATCGCCGGGATGGGCGCAGGCGACGAAGGAGTTGATGCTTTCGAGCCGGTGCACGACGCCGTATTCGAGCAGTTTCTCCAGCGCCCGGTAGACCTGCAGCGGCGCGCGAAAACCATGGTCGCGCAGCTTGTCGAGGATGGTGTAGGCGCTAAGCGGCCCTTCGGCCTTTTCGAGCACGTCGAAAACAAGCGACTGGTTCTTGGTGAGTTGCGGTGTTGTCATGAGCCTTGTCCTTGCATGACCGCGCGGCGCCTGACGGGAAGCAGGCTGAGAATGAAGAGGACGAGCGCCGCCACCACGATCGAGGGGCCGGACGGCGTGTCGTAGGTGAGCGAGCCGAACAGCCCGCCGACGACGGCGGCCGCCCCAATCAGCGAGGCGAGCACCGCCATGATCTCCGGCGTGACCGAAAAGCGCCGCGCCGCAGCCGCCGGAATGATCAGCAGCGAGGTGATCAGCATGATGCCGACGATCTTCATGGCAATCGCGATGACGACGGCCATCAGCAGCATGAAGAAGAGCCGCGCCCGCTCGGGCCGCAGCCCCTCGGCCTCGGCAAGCTCGGCATTGACGGTGGCCGCCAGCAGCGGCCGCCAGAGCCAGGCGATCGCCGCCAGCACGAAGAGCCCGCCGCCCCAGATCAGCGCGATATCGGTGGTGGAAACGGCAAGGATATCGCCGAACAGGAAGCCGATGAGATCGATCCTCACCCAGCTCATGAAGGCGACCATGACGAGGCCGATCGCCAGCGTCGCATGCGAGAGGATGCCGAGCAGCGCATCGGCCGACAGCGCCTGGCGCTTCTGCAGGAAGAGCAGCAGCACCGAGACCAGAGCGGCGACCGCGAAGACGGCGAGCGTCAGGTTGAGTTCGAAAAGCAGCGACAGCGCCACGCCCAAGAGCGCCGAATGGGCGATCGTATCGCCGAAATAGGCCATGCGCCGCCAGATGATGAAGCAGCCGAGCGGCCCCGTCGTCAGCGCCAGCCCGACGCCGGCCAGGATGGCGCGCACGAAGAAATCGTCAAGCATGGCGGCCCTCCCCGCTGCGGGAATGGGCCTGTTCGTGCGCATGATCGTGCCCGTGATGATCATCGCGATCATGAGCATGTGCGTGGCCATCCCCGGCATGTGCGTGCTCATGCCCGTCATGCGCGTGATGGCCATCCTCGGGATGGCAATGATCCGTCACGGACCCATCGGCATGCAGCACCCGGCCGTCCGGCAGATGCGTGTGGTCGTGGTGGTGGCTGTAGACGGCGAGCGTCTGGGCGGCGCGGCTGCCGAAGAGGCGCACATATTCCGGGCTGCGGCTGACGGCCTCGGGCGTGCCGCGACAGCAGACATGGCCGTTGAGGCAGATCACCGTATCGGTTTCGGCCATGACGACATGCAGATCGTGCGAGATCAGCAGGATGCCGCAGCCGCTGGCGTTGCGGATCGATTTGATCAGATCGTAGAGCGCGATCTCGCCGGAGAAATCCACGCCCTGCACCGGTTCGTCCAGCACCAGCAGATCGGGCTTGCGGGCGATCGCCCGGGCCATCAGCGCCCGCTGGAACTCGCCGCCGGAGAGATGCTGCACCTCGGCATCGATCATATGGGCGATGCCGGCGGCTTCGAGCGCCGCCTGCATGTCGCGCTGCGGCAACGGGCCGGTCAGCGTCATCAGCCGACGCACCGTCAGCGGCAGCGTCCAGTCGATCGAAAGCTTCTGCGGGACATAGCCGACCTTCAGCCCGGCCAGCCGCTCCACCCTGCCCTCGTCCGGCTTCAACACGCCGATCGCGGCCTTGGCGCTCGTCGATTTGCCGGAGCCGTTCGGCCCGATCAGCGTGACGATCTCGCCGCGCGAAACGGAAAACTCGACGCCGCGCACCAGCCAGCGGCCGTTCCTGAGAACGCCGACATTGTCGAGCGAAACCAACCGTTCGCCCTTCTTATTTGCGGGAGAGAGCATCAAATTTTCCGACAGCGCTGTTGCATCCTGCTATTGCACACGTTATAGCATAACGCAATTGATGTAATAACATAACATCTGCAATTCAAGCGGAGCATATGATGAAACGCGCGCCCGGCCATACTCTGAAAACCCTTGCCCTGAAAACACTGGCCCTCAGAATTCCGGCCGTCCTCGCCATCCCGGCCCTGGCGGTCCCTGCCCTGCTTTTCGCCGGCAGCATGCGGGCCGCCGACGCGCCCATCGTCGTCACCTCGATCAAGCCGATCCATTCGCTGGTTTCGGCGATCATGCAGGGCGTGGGCGAACCGGAGCTGATCGTCGATGGCGCCGCCTCCCCGCACACCTACAGCCTGAAGCCGTCGAATGCGCGGGCACTGCAGGAGGCCAAGGTGGTTTTCTGGACCGGCCCCGGCCTCGAGGCCTTCCTCGAAAAGCCGCTCGAGGCGCTGGGCTCGGATGCGAGCGTCGTCGAGCTCGACAACGCCCCCGGCCTCGTCAAGCTGCCCTTCCGCGAAGGCGGTGCCTTCGAGGCGCATGATGACGGCGACCATGAAGCCGCCGGCTCCGGACATCACGATGGTCACGATCATGGGGACGAGCACGCCCATCACGACGATCATGAGAAACATGAGCACGAGCATGGCGCCTTCGACACGCATCTCTGGCTCGATCCGATGAATGCCAAGGCGATGGCCGCCGTGATCACCACGACGCTGGTCGCCGCCGATCCCGCCAATGCGCTGACCTATCAGGCCAATGCCAAGGCGCTGGACGACAAGCTGACGGCGCTGGACAAGGAGATTGCCGCCACAGTCGCCCCGGTCAAGGACAAGCCCTTCGTGATCTTCCACGACGCCTACCAATATTTCGAGCACCGCTACGGCATCCGCGTCGCCGGCTCGATCACCGTCAGCCCGGAGACCATTCCGGGCGCCGAGCGCGTCTCGGAAATTCACCGCAAGGTCGGCGAACTCGGAGCAACCTGCGTCTTTGCCGAGCCGCAATTCGAGCCGCGCCTCGTCAAGGTCGTCATCGAAGGCACGCGCGCCAAGTCGGGCGTGCTCGATCCGGAAGCGGCGACGCTGACGGCAGGCCCCGATCTCTACTTCACCCTCATGCGCGGCATCGCCGACAGCATGAAGGCCTGCCTCTCCAGCGCATGATTGCCGTGCAATCTCCTGGAGAGAGCTGAGGCGGAAAGAGGCGGATGACCCCGTTCCGCCTTTTTTCGGCGCGATCTATGTAATGATATAACGTTAATAATAATGAGGTTCCCATGGACAACAGGCTTCCGGTCACGGTGCTCTCCGGCTTTCTCGGCGCCGGCAAGACGACGCTGCTCAACCACGTGCTCGCCAATCGCGAGGGCATGTGCGTCGCCGTCATCGTCAACGACATGAGCGAGGTGAACATCGACGCCGCCCTCGTGCGCGATGGCGGCGCCAATCTCTCGCGCACCGAGGAGCAGCTGGTGGAGATGACCAATGGCTGCATCTGCTGCACGCTGCGCGACGATCTGTTGAAGGAGGTGCGCGATCTCGCGGCCCAGGGCCGCTTCGATTATCTGCTGATCGAATCCACAGGCATCGCCGAGCCCCTGCCCGTCGCCACCACCTTCGAATTCCGCGACGAGAAAGGCGAAAGCCTGTCCGACGTCGCAAGGCTCGATACAATGGTGACCGTCGTCGACGCCGCCAATCTGCTCGCCGACTACGCCTCTGCCGATTTCCTCGCCGACCGCGGCGAAACGGCGGGTGACGGCGACAACAGAACGATCGTCGACCTGCTGGTCGAGCAGATCGAATTCGCCGATGTCGTGGTGCTGAACAAGATCGGCACGGCGAGCGAGGCGGAACGCGACGCCGCGCGGAAAATCATCATCGGCCTGAACCCGGATGCGACGCTGATCGAGGCGGATTTCGGCAAGGTGGCGCTGAAGGACGTGCTCGGCACCGGCCGCTTCGACATCGACAAGGCCGAGACCCATCCGCTCTGGTACAAGGAGCTGCACGGCTTCAGAGACCATGTGCCGGAGACCGAGGAATACGGCATCCGCTCCTTCGTCTACCGCGAGAAGCGGCCGTTCCATCCGGCCAGGCTCCAGGCCTTTCTCGACAAGAGCTGGCCGGGCGTGGTGCGCGCCAAAGGCTTCTTCTGGCTTGCGACCCGCCCGCACCATGTCGGCGAGATCAGCCAGGCGGGCGCGATCGTGCGCACCGGCAAGATGGGCCTGTGGTGGGCGGCCGTCCCCCGCGAACAATGGCCGCAGGAGCCTGACTTTCTCAACGCCCTCGGCCCCTATCTCGATCCCGTCTGGGGCGACCGCCGCCAGGAAATCGTCTTCATCGGCGCCGACCCGATGGACGAGGCCTGGATGAGGAGAGAGCTCGACGCCTGTCTGATCGAAACCGAAGCCTTCACGCCCGACCGCTGGCGCAACTTGCCCGACCCTTTCGCCAGCTGGAACAGGCAGGCGGCATGAAGGCAACGGCAATTAAATCCTACCGCTGCGTCTGCACGGAATGTGAACCGCTGCCGCCGATCGACGGGCTGCATCCGTTGACGCATGAGGGGAATGGTGAGGTTCACAGAACACCAAGGGGATTGCTTGGTATTATTGCCAAGGGGATGACGGCTGCACGGCGGCAGAATTAGGCGCGGGCCGCTCCCCACGCTCCCTCATCCCTGTGCTCGTCACAGGGATCCAGCGCGCCCAAGTCTTTGGGCGCGGAAGACTCTTTTCCAAAATCACATTGAGTCAATCACCGCGCGGACGCGCGGTGGCTGGATTCCTGTGACGGGCACAGGAATGAGCGACTATCTGGGTTGTCAAGTTGCATATTCGAATTCTCTTCGCGCATCTCGTGCTTTTGCATTGAGAATGACCAGGAGTTTTCGGGCGAGTGCGATGCGGATGATCATTTTTGGTTTGCCGGCGCTTTGCAACCTTTGCCTGAAAGCAGCCAGGTGCGGATCGTGTCTGGCCGCAGTGGCGGCAACCACGAACAGGATGCCTCGCGGTCCGGAGCGTCCGCCGCGCACCGGCCGGTGTCCGCTGCGTTTGCCGCTGTCGTTGGCAATCGGCGCAAGACCGGCCAGCTTGGCGATCGCCTTGTTGGAAATCCGGCCGATCTCGGGAAGCTCGGCCATCAGCCGAGCAACGGTGCGATCGGCCACGCCCTTGATCGAGCGGAAGGCCCGGTTGAGGCAGGCCCAGAGCGGATCGTCGTCGATCATCGAGGCGATCTCGCCTTCGAGGGTGCGGCTCTGGCGCATCAAAAGCGCGATCACCTCATCGAGGCTTTCCACGATCGCCCTATCGGCGGCCGCGCTGCGGCGCTGCTTTTGAACGGTCAGGTCACGCGTGACCTGGGACAGCCGCGTCATCAGCGCCGACAGCCGCAGCTGCGCGGCTTTCGGCGGCGGAAGGGCCGACAGCCGCCTAGCTTCGGCGTAATGCGCAATCATCGCCGCATCGATGCGGT
>NZ_LOKW01000021.1 GCF_002211305.1 Rhizobium sp. R634
CCTCCGGATTCACCTTCCTCAAGATCGGATCCTATTACCAGGAGATCATCAAGGGAGCCATCATCGTCCTCGCCGTCGTCATCGATCAATACAGACGTTCAAGACAGGCAAGGGGAACTTAAACGGCCAAGGGCCGCGGCGATGGGGATCGCCATTGCCGCGGCCAGAGCTACTTTTATTGCTGTGTGGCGTGCGACGCCCTTGTCCGCCTCCAGATCCATCGCTCAAGGACACGCGCAAATGGCGACGATCGATTTGAACAGTGATCTCGGTGAAAGCTTCGGCCCATGGCAGATGGGCAATGATGCGGCTTTGCTGAAGATCGTCTCCAGTGCGAATATCGCCTGCGGTTTCCATGCGGGCGATCCCGCGGGAATTCTCAAGACGCTGCATGCTGCCCGCGCCTGCGGCGTCATCGTCGGCGCACATGTGGGCTACAGAGATCTGGTCGGCTTTGGTCGTAGAAACATGGATCCGACAAGTGCCGAACTCATCGCCGACACGATTTACCAGATCGGCGCTCTTCAAGCACTGGCGGCGGCGGCCGAAACATCCGTGCGCTACGTCAAGCCGCACGGAGCGCTCTACAATACGATCGCTCACGACGCGAGACAGGCATCAGACGTGATCAACGCCATCCAGCAGCTCGATAAGCGGCTGGCGGTGGTCGCTTTGTCGGGCTCGCAATTCGTCGAGCAAGCACGATCGGCTGGACTCAAGGTCATATGCGAGGCGTTTGCCGATCGGGCCTACAATCGCGACGGCAGCCTTGTCAGCCGCCGGCAGCCCGGTGCAGTCATTCACGACAGCCGAGAGGTCTGCGCACGAATGCTGCGCCTTGTGCAGGAGGGCCGGGTAACGGCCATCGACGGCACGGACATCGCCATCGAGGCACAATCGATCTGTGTTCACGGTGATAGTCCGGATGCCGTGGTGATCGCCAGGTCATTGCGCGAAGCCTTCTCGACACAAGCGATTGAAATACGGTCCTTCGCATCGGAGCGCGAAGACGATGTCTGAAAAGATCCGGTTCCGGCCATCAGGATCGAGTGCGATTCTTGTCGAACTCGACGAGCTGCAAGAAACTCTTAACCTTTTGGACGCCCTGCGTGCTCACCTTCCCGAGGGCGTGCGAGACATCGTTCCCGCCGCGCGCACCGTCATGGTGGACTATGATCCCGCAATTATCAGCCATCATGCCCTGACGCAACTCATCTCGAATCTTGACCTGTCTTCGCAGGCAGTGCGTCACGGCGAAACCTTCGAGATCCCTGTAACCTACGATGGAGAGGACCTGCGGGAGGTGGCCGATCTTCTCGGCTGCACACAAGCCGAGGTAATCCGCCATCATACCGAGGCAACGTTCACCGTTGCGTTCACGGGCTTTGCCCCGGGCTTTGCCTACATGACCTGCGATGATCCGATTTTCAATGTTCCGAGGCGGAGCACTCCTCGGGTTAGAATTCCGGCTGGCTCCGTCGCGCTTGCCGGAAGGTTCGGCGGTGTCTATCCGTCCGACAGTCCGGGCGGGTGGCAACTGATCGGCCGCACGCCGCTCAAGATGTGGGACCTATCACGCGAGCGTGCCGCTCTGCTGACGCCCGGTGATCGGGTCCGGTTCCTGGACCTGGCGCGGATGAGCGCCTCGAAGTTTCCGAAACCCGCAAAATCGCTTCCGAAAAAGCGGCCGCCGGCGAAGGACGGCATTCATGTCATTCGCACCGACCGTCCTGCGCTGTACCAGGATCTGGGGCGAGGCGGATGTTCGGGTCAAGGCGTTTCGATGTCCGGAGCAATGGATCGTGAGAGCTTGCGGCGCGCGAATTTGGCTGTCGGCAATCCGCAGACGGAAGGTGCAATCGAGATTGCGTTCGGCTGCTTTGAATTGAGGGCAGATCGACCCCTCACTGTCGCCGTGACAGGGGCAACGTGCCCGCTGACAATCCGCACGGCCGGCGGTCAGCAGGTGGGGGCCGCCCACGGTGAGGCAATCGCACTCGATGAGGGTGACGAGTTGGTGCTCGGCTTTCCCGACAGAGGCAGCCGCAGCTATCTCGCGCTGCGTGGTGGCTTTGCCGTTGATCCTGTGCTCGGTTCGGTGTCGGCGGACACCCTCGCCAAGATCGGACCCGATCCGATCATCGAAGGTGACATGCTCGTTCCGGCCGGCCGCCATGCCAATGCTGTCTGGCTGGGAGGCCCGCCACCGCAATTGCCGGACGACAAGCTGCCGGTGACGCTTGATGTCATCCTGGGGCCCCGAGTCGATTGGTTCACCCCGAACGGCGTCGAGACCTTCCTAGAACAGGAGTGGGTGGTCACGCCAGAGTCCAGTCGCGTCGGCGTTCGCCTTGCCGGGCCGCGGACCATCGAGCGGAAAGACGACGCCGAGCTCCCGTCGGAAGCGACGGTGCTCGGGGCGATTCAGGTCCCGCACAGCGGCCAACCCGTCCTTTTTGCGGCCGACCATCCCTTGACGGGCGGCTATCCGGTCATTGCTGTCGTTGCCGCTCACCACCTGGACCTTGCAGGCCAGCTTCCGATCGGAGCACGCATCCGGTTCAAGGCGACAGGCGACCAAAATCAAATCCTTGGGGAGACGGACAGATGAAAAAACTTCTTATCGCAAACCGGGGTGAGATCGCCGTCCGCATCGCACGCGCAGCTCGCGACTATGGAATAAAATCGGTTGCCATCTACTCGGACGCGGACGTCCGCTCGCTTCACGCCGAGGTTGCCGACGAGGCTTATGGGCTTGGGCCCGGCAGACCGAGCGAAACCTATCTCGACATAGACAAGATCCTTGCAATCGCCGCCCGCTCTCGCGCAGACGCGATTCACCCTGGATATGGCTTTCTTTCCGAACGCGCCGAATTCGCCAAGGCAGTCATCGATGCCGGCCTCATCTGGGTCGGTCCGAAGCCGGAGGTCATTACCGCTCTTGGTGACAAAGTCGAGGCGCGTCGCATCGCTGCCAAGGTTGGCGCTCCGCTCGTCAAGGGATCGGACGGGCCGTTGGCGTCGGCCGCAGAGGCCGTCGCCTTTGCCAAGAAAGCCGGTTTGCCGCTCGCCATCAAGGCGGCATTCGGTGGGGGCGGACGCGGGATGAAGGTGGCCTGGAAGCTGGAAGAGGTCGGCGAACTGTTCGATTCGGCCGTGCGCGAAGCAACGGAGGCCTTCGGACGCGGCGAGTGCTACGCCGAGCAGTTTCTCGACAAACCAAGGCATGTCGAAGCCCAGATCGTCGCCGATACCCGCGGGAATACCGTCGTGCTCGGGACGCGCGATTGCTCGCTGCAGCGCAGGAACCAGAAACTGGTCGAAGAGGCGCCTGCGCCTTTCATCACCGAAGAACAGCGGACCCGGATACATCAATCGGCTCGTGCGATCTGCATGGAAGCGGGCTATACCGGCGCGGGAACGGTGGAATTCCTGCTCGCCCAGAACGGCGTCATCTCCTTCCTGGAAGTCAACACCCGATTGCAGGTGGAACATCCGGTAACCGAGGAAACGACCGGTATCGATATCGTCGTCGAACAACTGCGAATTGCCGACGGGCTTCCCCTTTCGGTCACGCAGACGCCGGCGCCGCGTTGTCATGCCTTCGAGTTCCGGATCAACGCGGAAGATGCCGGACGCGGTTTCCTGCCGACGCCGGGGCTTATCAGCCTGTTCAGGCCGCCTTCCGGACCGGGTGTGCGCTTGGATACAGGAGTCGAAACGGGATCGGAAATACCCGGCCTTTATGATTCGATGATGGCGAAGCTGATCGTTACCGGATCCACACGAAGCGAAGCGCTGGCGCGCGCCCGACGAGCGCTTTCAGAATTTCGCATTGAGGGCGTCGCCTCCGTCCTGCCGTTCCACCGCGCCGTGGTCGACGAACCTGATTTTGTTGCGGAATCGGGGTTCAAGGTGTTCACGAACTGGATCGAGACCAGCTTTCGCGGAATTGAGCCAGATGCCCGGGTCGCCGTCGCCGAAACCGGCGTGATCCGCAGCTTCATGGAAATCGACGGAAAACGCCATTCGATCGCATTACCTGCCCATCTTTTTGCCGCCGCCCCCGTTTCCGGAGGGACGGCGCCTCCCGCCACCGTCGTGGGAGACGACGCAGTCACAGCACCGATAGGGGGGACGCTGCAGCAATGGCTGGTCGAAAACGGGGCTCAGGTCGAAAAGGGAGATTCGGTCGCGGTGATCGAGGCGATGAAGATGGAGACACGTATCAACGCACCGAAATCCGGCCAGATCGAGATCGGTGTCGAGAAGGGCGCCGTGGTGAGCTTTGGTGCAAAGCTCGCCGCAATCCATTAATCGCTTATCAGGCAAATCCGTGATGGTGACTGTTTTCGATATCATAGGCCACGACGCCAAGCGCGTGCGACATCCGGAAAAGGCGCATCGGCCGGATATGGAAGTCATGCGCAAGCCGGACTGGATCCGCGTCAAGGCGCCGACCTCGAAAGGCTATGCCGAAACGCGGGCGATCGTGAAGGAGCACAAGCTCGTCACCGTCTGCGAGGAAGCTGGCTGCCCGAATATCG
>NZ_LOKW01000022.1 GCF_002211305.1 Rhizobium sp. R634
GCATCGAGCCCGACTGGGTCGCCCGCGTCTGCCTCGACTATCTGAAGCCGATCGTCGATGCCGCAAATGCAAAGGCGCAAAACACAAAATAATCCACCGATTGAAGTCAGGATGTAATCGTTAACATCAGGTGCTTGGGACTGCGATATGACGAAACCACCAACCATACGTGATGTCGCACGTCTATCGGGCGTCTCGACCGCCACCGTCTCGCGTTACTTCTCGGGAAAGACCAACGCGCTTGCTCCTCGCACGATCGAGAGCGTCCGTCAGGCGGCGAAGGTTCTCGGATACACCCCCTCCGAAATCGGCCGTTCTTTACGGCTTGCTCAAAGCC
Organism: Rhizobium sp. R634; assembly: GCF_002211305.1. Classification (GTDB taxonomy): domain Bacteria; phylum Pseudomonadota; class Alphaproteobacteria; order Rhizobiales; family Rhizobiaceae; genus Rhizobium. The sequence continues at coordinate 338 of NZ_LOKW01000022.1, forward strand.
GCGTCGTGGTCATGCTGGTGCCGGACGCGACCAACCACTTCACCGCCGACATCGCCGTATCGGTGGAAAGCGCGCTCAAGGGTATCGGCCTGTCGATGGTCCTGGCCAACACCGGCGAAAACGCCGCGCAGCAGGATCGCCTTCTCGCCGACGCTCAAGGGCTGCGAGCGCGCGCGATCGTACTGCAGGGCGCGATTGATACACCGAGGCTTCGCGAACTGGTGACGACGCAGGGCAACCTGATCTTCGCAAACCGGCGGCCAGCGCAGGGAATTATCGCCCCTTACGTGGGCATCGATAACTTCCAGGCCGGGCTGGCGGTCGGGCACTACTTCATCGCGCGTGGTTATGAGAACTGGGTCGCGATCCACGGCCCGCGTCATTATTTTGGCAGTACTGCGCGATTGGACGGTTTCATCGCCGGCGTGGGCGATGCCTCACGCGTACTGCAGTTCGAGAGCCCCTACACAATGCAGGCCGGCTACGAGCATGCCTGCCGACTTCTCGACCACGAACGGAAGAAATACAGCGTCTTCTGCGCAAACGACATGATCGCGTACGGTTTCTATCGGGCGGCTATGGAGCGCAATCTTCGTGTACCCGACGACCTTGTCATCTTCGGCTTCGACGACAATCGCCTGAACGAGTGGTTGGCTCCTTGGTTGACCACGGTGAAGGTGCCGGCACTCGAATTCGGTCCGGCGATCGCCGAGTTGATCGAAATGCCCAAACCGGGCTTCGAGGGCGGTCGAAATATAATTCTGCCATTCGAGCTGAAGGTTAGGCAATCCGCCTGAACCATGAGGAGTCCTCATTGCAGGAGGGCGCAGACGTTCCGGAGAAACAATCGGGTGCAGCCGGACACCCATTTGAAGGGGACTAGATAATGAATCGAATGATTATCCTGACAGCGTCCATGGCATTTCTTGGATCCGCAGCTTTCGCCGGCGATATTGGCGTTAGCATTTCTCACAGCGATTCAAACCTTGCCGTTCTCGTCAAGGGTATCAAGGACAGGGCTGCACAATCGAACCAGCCGCTGCAAATCGAATTTGCCGAAGGCGACGTCAATCGCCAGCTGTCGCAGGTTCAGAATTTCATCGCGGCAAAAGTCGACGCGATCATCGTCAATACGGTCGAAACGTCTGCTACGCCGACAATGACGAAGCTCGCTGCCGACGCGGGCATCCCGCTTGTCTACGTGAACAACACGCCAAGTGACGTCAACGAACTCGGTCCGAAGGCCGCATTCGTCGGTTCCGACGAGAAGGTTGCCGGCACGCTGGAAGCACAGGAAGTGTGCCGCGTCCTCAAGGCGCGCGGGAAGGCTGATGCCGCAGACATCCTGATCATTCAAGGCGTGCTCGCCAATGAAACGGCGGTATTGCGCAGCCAGGCCGTGCACGATGTTGCTGCCACCGCAGAATGCAACTTCATGAAGATCATCGACGAGCAATCGGCAAACTGGGATCCAGTGAAGGCCCAGGACTTGGTGACGAACTGGATCACAGCGGGATACAAGCCGGCCGCGATCATTTCGAACAATGACGAGATGGCCATCGGTGCGATCAATTCGCTCAAAGCGTCCGGGTTTGACGCCTCAGAGGTGGTCGTGGCCGGCGTCGATGCTACTAAGGAAGCGATGCAATACATGAAGAACGGCGATCTCCAGGTCACCGTTTTTCAGGATGCTATCGGACAAGGCGCCGGATCGGTCGACGTCGCCATGAAACTTGCAAGGGGCGAGAAGGTCGAGTCGCCACTCTGGATTCCCTACGAGCTGGTCAATCCATCGAACGTCGAAAGCTATCTCAGCCGGAACTAGCATCCAACGAACGGCAGGCGCGCGCAGGGTGCGCCTGTCGATCTCAGCAGACGGGTCATGGAAGGGCTTGGTCAAATGAAGACAGTCTCCCCCTCAACTATCAGGGCTGTAAGAGAGAGCGGAGCCGTTCCGACAGCCGAATATCTCCTGCAGGTCGAAAACGTCCGCAAGGAATTCGCCGGGAACGTTGCCCTCGATAACGTCTCCTTCCGGCTTCGTCGCGGAACGGTCCACGCCCTTATGGGTGAGAACGGCGCGGGCAAGTCAACCTTGATGAAGATCATCGCCGGCATCTACACGCCCGATGCCGGAGAATTCTATCTCAACAACCTTCCGATCAAACTGCGCAGCCCGCTTGATGCGCTCGATAACGGCATTGCGATGATTCACCAGGAACTTAACCTGATGAATCATATGACGATCGCGGAAAATATCTGGATCCGCCGCGAACCGCGAAACCGCTTCGGCCTTGTCGATCATCGCGAACTGCGGGCCAGCACCTACCGCCTGTTCAAGGAACTCGGAATCGATCTTGATCCCGACGAGAGGGTGGGACAGCTATCTGTGGCAAGCCGACAAATGGTCGAGATCGCAAAAGCGGTCTCCTACCAGTCAGACGTCCTCATTATGGACGAACCGACGTCGGCGCTGACCGAACGCGAAGTCGAGCACCTGTTTCGCATCATCCGCACGCTCAGAGAGCAAGGCAAAGGCATCATCTACATCACGCACAAGATGAACGAGCTGTTCGAGATCGCCGACGAGGTATCGATCTTCAGGGACGGCAGGCACATTGCCACCAAGGCATCCAATGATCTGACGCGTGACGAAGTCATTCGCATGATGGTCGGGCGCGAAATTTCACAGATGTTTCCAAAGGTGGAAGCGAAGATCGGGGACGTCGTTCTAAGCGTTCGAGATCTCGGTCTGAAGGGTGTATTCGAAGAGGTGTCATTCGATCTCCATGCCGGCGAAATCCTCGGAATTGCAGGACTGGTCGGCGCCGGCCGTTCGAATATTGCCGAAACGATCTTCGGCGTGACCCCCGCAACCTCGGGAACCATAGCCATCGGTGGCAGGGAGATCAGAATTGCCTCTCCGGGCATCGCCATGGCGAACGGCATGGCGTTTCTGACCGAGGACCGCAAGGAATCGGGCTGTTTCCTGCTTTTGGATATCCAACAGAACATGCAGTTGGCCGCGCTCCATGGCGGGTATGTCAAGCACGGTTTCGTGCAGCAGAAGCGCCTTTCCGAAGAATGCGAAGAGATGAAAACCACGCTGCGCGTGAAAACTCCAAGCATGGGCGAGAAGATCCTCAACCTTTCCGGCGGCAACCAGCAGAAAGTGCTGATCGGTCGCTGGCTGCTGACAAAACCCAAGGTGCTCATCCTTGATGAACCAACCCGCGGGATCGATGTCGGCGCCAAGGCGGAGATCCATCGAATGATCTCCACCCTCGCTTCCACAGGGGTCGCCGTGATCATGATCTCCTCCGAACTCCCGGAGATTCTCGGCATGAGCGACCGTATCCTCACGATCCGTCAAGGACGACTGGCGGGCATCCTCGACCGCGCGGATGCCGACCAGGTCAAGATCATGGAGCTCGCCGCACAATGACGACAACTTCCGAAATCCCAGGATTGGTAGACAAGCGCGCCGTTAAGCGGAAGTTCAAGAGCGAAATGTCGATGGCTTTCGTGCTTCTCGGCATCGCGCTGATCTTCGAGGTGCTTGGTTGGATTTTCGTCGGCGCGTCGTTTCT
>NZ_LOKW01000023.1 GCF_002211305.1 Rhizobium sp. R634
TCCTTGAAGAGATCCACAATCTGGGTCGCAGCCTCAAACGCCTGATTGGCGGTGTCGGCCACCCCAGTCAGGAAAAAGTCCAACCAAGCCTCCCAGTTGCCATGTTCGCGAACCTCTTGCAGTAGCCGATAATATTCCCTCCGATGGGATTTCAGGTAAAGACTGAGGTAGAGCAATGGCTTGCGTAGAACGCCGTTCATGCAGAGGTATAGGGTCACTAGCAAGAGTAAGGGGCTGCGGCGTGCCAGTCAGCCAATTGAGCTTCGGCCTTCTCATCTTCCCCGGCGTTTGGGACTGGTATCTGCAGTGGCGCGAACAGCGCCGTGGCTTCTACACCAAGTGGGAAGAGGACATGCTCACTGCCAGTCTCGTTCGAGCACTACAATCGCTCTCACCCTCACAAAGCCCTCGGCTACCGCTCGCCAAAAGAATTCCTGGCCGACAAGACGCGCCAGCCCTCGTTCATGGGATCAATTTGATGACAGTAACTGTGATATTGGGTCCGGAATACGACAAGACTCTACGAACAACGGTCATGGATGTTATGGGGCAGCTTGGTGCTTCAGTCGAAAGCCGGATTTGGTCCGTTGCGGGTTCGCAGGAAATTGAGACCGTTCAGGCGCGATTGGCCGGACAACAAATCATTATAGAGGCAGAAAGCTATATTGGCCTTTCCATTACTGGCGATGAGGACATGATCAATGAAATCTCCGAGCGAGTGAGGCAGGCCAATCAAACTACCCCAACCTGATCCTGTCCGGTATTTTGGGGGCAACGACAGACCTCGGCGTCAGCCATCGATCGATAACACCCCGGTTTCCCCGGTCGGATCCCCGTGCACTTGCCGCGGATCTTCACGCCGCTCACAACCTTGCGCATTGCACAGATACTGACTGATGCACAGCGACGGTGACGCGCCGGTCGCAGCCGGCTCGACGAGCGGCAACACGACTTGATGGGGTTTTTCTCCCACCTGGAGAGAGTCGCACCCGGTCCAATAGCCCACAAAGCGGTGCGCTGCATCTACAGGTTTGCCACCATGAAACGGCACCAGCACGACACTTGACCACCGCTGATGCACACCACTTTTGCCGATACCGCTGTGCGCGAATTCCAGGCATGTGCCCCATCGCTGCCCGCCTGTATCGATCTTGTAAGCGGCGATTGGTGTCCAATCCATCTCGGGCAGCACCCATCGAACTGTCGGCTTGTGCTCGATCAGCAGAAGCGGCTTGCCGTCGTGCTCGAAGAAACCCTTATCACGTTGGATCCGCAGTTGCTCGACCTCGATCATGCAACCTGCCGGCCCACAGCCGCTCTCGATGTGGATTTCGGTCGACGTAGCGGCGGTCGCGGAACTACTCAAAATATTCCGCAGCTCCGTGGCATTTGTCGCGGCAGTCGGCGGATGGGTGGTGGAACCGACCAAAAGTACTGTCGCAAACAGCAGATGGCGCATGTGTGATTATTGCTCGTCGTTGTTCCGCAGTGGATCGGGAGAAGTCGGGCCGCTATCCGCAATTCATATCCATAGGCAGGGAAGTTTCAATCGCTAAGCGAAAATCCTTGACTGGGTCTGCGACAGTCACAGTCACGGGACGGTGGCGACCATTGTGTTGACTCGTTTCGCCTGAACGCTACAAACCCTGCGATTGATGTGGACGAGTCTCGGGCAGTTCTGCCCTTTTGGATGGCCGTCTTTTTGCCCGCAGTGATACCTTCCAAGAGGACAAACAGGCATGCAATCGAACAGGATCTACTTCGAAGGTAATCCTTGGCCAGAGGGACATTCAATCGTAGAGTTTTTGTGGTCAGCAAAAGAGATCGACGGAGATGTATGGTTCGACATTCATCTCGAGTCAGCAAATTACAATTCAGAGCGCGATATAAAGGATAAGGAAAGCTCGAACTACACCAGCGACTGGGACGCGCCATACTCTTGGGAAAACTATCAATCCTGCATACTATCGTCGGACGACTGGCACATTGGCGGCTTTAGGATCTGCTCCAAGCATGAATATACACCGGAGTTTCTGGATGGCCTCGAATTGCTGATAGACCCCCACCCGGAAACGATAACAGACCGGAATGATTTCGCGTTTCAGATATACCTGCTCGGCCATGATACGGTTGCCAAACACAAAATCAGGTTCGACCGGATCAGCAATTCCAGCCGCTTCAAGATCACCTGGTCCGGCAAGATTGCGCGAACCTACGTTGGAGACCACGAATTCAAGCACAATTTTTCGGTCATGGTGATGTCGGCGGATTTTCCTCAGCTGCCCGAAACTCCATGATATCCGCCCACAAAACGAATTTGGGTGTTCTCGCGTTGCTCGTCGGCAGTTTTGGATCAACTTCGGCAAAATCCGGAAGGCCCGCCTGGGCGTGATATCGATCGAACTCAAACTATCCGCTTGTTGGAGGCCACGCCTGCTCCGTGCGCCGAGGTTTCGTTCGGTCCAATTTCAGTGGCGCCGTCGCACGCGGACCTTGAGACTCTCGCCAATTCGTCCCGGGGCCAATCACAGACTCCATTCATTAAAAATCGGGCTTTCAATCTTTCATTGGGAACGACACGAGAACGGTTTTTACAGTCAACTCGTCGTTGTAATCGACCTTCACCTGCCGACTATCCTTCATCCAAATATCCCAATACACATCGCCATCCTCCTCCTCGGTTTCCTGAGGTTCACCGAAGGCGGCGAGCGCCTCCTCCCGACTGCCAACGGGACCGGAAGAGAGTGGAATGGATCCCAGATACGCGGATACCGTCGCCGAGCCGTTAGGATAGTAGAAGACGCCACTCATTGCATAAGGGCCGGATCCAAGCGGGTCTCGATAGTTGCGGGAGAAGAACTCCTTCGGCGTGAATGCGAGCGCGACACCGAGGTCAATGAGCTGAACGAAATCCGTCGTCAACTCCTTGAGCTTCTTCGGAGAGAGGGTATCGATCGATCCACCATTGGCCTTGATCGCCTCGATCACGTCGTTGTCGGTATTGGTCATTCCGACCAGCGTAAACAGTCGATCTGCATTCATGCTTTCACTTGCCCTCTGAATTGTTCCGGATCATCTTCTTGAGCCACTTGTCCCAATCGTCGTTGCTCATTATGGACAGCGTCTTCGCGGCGTCCCTGTACCGATTCTCATAGGAATCGTCGCAAGTAAGCATTGGAGCTGCTGCATGGCAATCTACAAGGGCGCGCTGGCATTGCTGGGAAAGTCGGAAACCGACGCAGCGCTCGTGGACTACTTGAAGTCGCTGGGTGCGACGCTCCCGCTCAAGCGGCCGCCACGCGGCGAGAAGGAAACGAACGTTGAGGTCCCCGGTCAACAGATTGAACTGCTCTTTACTCTCGGAAGCGAATTGCCGAACGGGAAGCGCTTTGCGGAAGGGGAGTTGGTTCTGCGTACATTCTTCGTTCTTCCGGAGGAAGCAGGAAGACCGATCGATGGAACGCCTTTCGATCTCGATATGACCATGACCCGGGAGCAGGCGCGAGCAAAGTTCGGGGAGCCGGAATGGAGCAGCGGTGGTAGTTTGAAAAACGATCGCTGGGTGCTTGGAGACAAGCGGATGCTTCTGAGCTTCACCTCGGACGAACGGCGCATCCGGCAAGTGTCGGTGTCGCAATTGTTCGAGTGAGCGGGTGTCTTTGCTCCGTATCGAGAGAAAAGCCCGACTATCTCGTCCCGTATTCGGCCAAGGCCGGGTGAATGGCTGGAATTAAAGCGCGAAGCTGCCATAGGCATGCACGTATTCGCCTTGAACCAATTCGAACCATCGACCGGTCCACCCCAAAATCGTGGAAAGACAACAACTTCACCGGCGGCCGTTATGCATAAGCCACTGAGGCGCCACCGAAATCCCGATGTGTCTTGCGGCGCTCAGGCGGCGACCGGACGCCGCACACTAACCGTACGACTCAACCAACAGCGCTGAGTGGCTTCACGCGGCGTTTCGCTAACACATGAGAAGCGTGCTCCAAATCCCCAGAAGCAAATTTAACCGTGCAACACTCGGCGCCTGCCTTCCACCGGAACACGAATTCGTGCACTCAGGTTGCAAAGAGGAGCGACACCATGAGCACTGAGGAGCCAGAAAAGTCCAAATCGGAAACGCCGAGCAGCCGGATCTACGATCTATTCAGAGTGCTCGTTTCCTCTGTGCTCATCAGCCTGCTTTTGGCAGGTATCAGCACATCGGCGGTGAGACTCTGGGAGCGGCTTTATCCGGAGAAAGTTGTCAAGGTCTGGCAGGTGTCCGAAGGCGACTACCAACGCATCTCAATTGCCCTGAATAACTCGGATACCAATCTTGTGCGCCTCAAAGAGTTGGTTGCCAACAATCCGGAAGCGTTAAAGCTGGCAACGACCATGCAAGAGGAGCTTCAGGCTGCACATACGTCGCTCGCGAATTCGCCATTCATCGAGCAGCGCGATACTATAAGCGTCTCGTGGAATCTCATCTCCTCAGCCTACGCCAAAAGCGTGACGGGCGACACTGGCGGTCAATCCGACAACACGATTATCTACATTCTCTTAGCTTTGGTCGCCTTCGTGCTCGTTGCCTTCACCGGCATCTATGCCTTCTGCAAGGATAAGTCGCAGCGCGCATTCATCGAGAAGACCATCACGACCATCGTTGGATTCGCGCTTGGGATGATAACCGGCTCAACTACCGCGCGGTTCAAGTAGTCGGTGGCTCAGGAGCTGCGGGCGCGACCGGCGTGGGCTTCGGGAGCGAACGGAAATATGCGGTGCGCCGCTTTTTCTTGTGACCTGTGCGCCACGTCTTCGACTCCACGATATCGCAGTAGGTCTTGAACCCTTCCTCGCTTGCAGGAGAGCGTTCCTCAGCGAAGAACTCGTCGACGCGATCCTGCAAAACCTCGGTTTTGCCGTTGGTTAGACTGCAATTGAAAATATCGATTTGCGACGCAGGGGCGCGCGTCTTGTCGTCGTTGAGGGTGAAGCCAGCTTCGGCGACGGCGGCAACAAGCCCATCGAACGCCATCTTGAGCTCGGCCTCATCGTTGCCCGAGAGACATATATCGTCCATATACACGGAGACAGTAACGGACGCGGGAAGCGCACGAAGATAGACGCCTATTGGGGACTTCGCGAGAACGAGCGTCGCCAGGATAGGCGATTGGACGAACCCATAGGGGAGCACATACCCTGCCCCGTAAGGATTTTTGACTGTTGACCACTTCGCATAATATTCCGGGCGCTGGACGTGGATGTCCTTCAACACGCGCTTAACGCGATTGCGCTGGATGCTGTAGAAAAATTTCGAGATGTCGATGCGGCAGAAAAGCTGGTTGTTTCGATGCCGATGCAGCGCGAGAACGTGCGACCCGTCCTTGAAATGGTAAACAAAGCTGTCGAATTTGTGCGCCTTGTTCACCTTGCGCTTGAGTTCAGCGCCAAGTTTTTCCCCGAACGGATTAGGCGCATAAATGGGCTTGCCGTTCTTGTTGTAAGAATACAGGAAGTTTTCGAACGATAAGGGCATAGTTGACAACCTTGCTATAGATATCGAGCGCAACATTGATGATCTCCAAGGCGGAGTACAACATCGTCAAGACAGCTACAGCAAGGTCGAGATGCTTATGAAATTTCTTCATCGGCAAATCCTCCATTGCGAGATTTCAGCAAACTGCAACCCATGTTTAACCATGGAGTCGTCAACTGAGAGAACAATAGTATATTCCCGAAGCTCGTACATGAGGACAACCCGAAGGTCGAACTTTCCGTAGAGCCGTGAGCTACAGCCTATTGCTGAAATCGATGTGGATATACGGTTGCCTTCAAAGAGTTGCAAGGGGTACAACCTCTGAAGGAATAAGATTCTTACTGGGACTGGCGAGTGCCATTGCCACCGACCGCCGGACATGTTGCCCGATTAACCAGGTCTCGATCAATTCAAGTTTTGTGCGCCGGTTGACATGCTGCTTGACACATGGCTGCGGCCGCTATCATTCCTTTGTGCTCTTCGGCGCGGTTTTGACCGTCGCTTTCTTTCGAGTTGGAGCCCTCTTGCGCTTCTCGCCCGCGTTTGGACGCGCAACATCCAACACGATCACCGATATCTTACCTTCAGATTCCGATGGTAGGTCGTCGACAAGCATGGCCTGCAGTTCTTCGGCGGTGGCAGGAGCTTCTTTCCGGTCGCGTCTTGCTGGCACTCTGTATTCAGAGCCGAACCAGAAAACTAGATAAATGCCGTAGCCGAAAGCGCCCTCGTCCGCAGCGTAACCCGTCAACTGCTCGATGGGCGCACTCCACAGCTCTGAATTGTAGTGCCGTTTGGCTTCAATTGGAAGGTTTTTGCCTGCATGCGTTAGGAGCAAAACGTCGGCACGTGTACTTTCAGCCCGCCGAGCCTCTGGAAGAGATGCCGCAACACCGTAGCGCTCCAATCGAGACCTAAGAAGCTCAAGAAGTCGATCCCGATCCTCGTTTTCGATTTGAGGTTTGGTCGCAGCGCCCGTGTGGTCGGTATTCCAATAGCGCTTCCATGGCATTTCGCTGCCCGTCCGAAGGCTCGCCCTATATCGTTCGATTTCCTCCATGACGACTGCTGCAAGATCCGCTGGGTTCGCGGGTGGCCCGCCGCTAAGTGCAGCTTTCAATTGCGAAGCGGTCGGCGCAACGAACATGCTGTCTCGCAACATCGAGGCATGCTCCGCAGCTGCGTGACTCAACACCGGGCTCCAGCTTGGGTCGACGCCCGGAATGAGCGCCTTCAGGAGTTTTCCGGCATCCGCGCGACTTGACGCACTGAGGCGATTGATTGCCGCCCGAACAATGCGGCTTGAACTATCTGGATTGGCCCAGTCACGTTCTTCTGCAGGCTGATCCCCACCGAGCGCGGCTATGCGGAGATAGTCAAGCTGATCGAGATCAAGAGATAGCTGATTGTATTTTTCGACCAGGTCGCCATTCGGAGCAAGAAGCGCGGCACCAACCGCCTCGCGTGAATGGCCGATGGCGAATCTGACAGGGTCAAGCGCCAGATCGATGAAACTCCATAGCCCTGTCGCTTCCGCGTCGAGGGTGCCACCGAGCGCATTTGCGACAAGCTCCAAAATTTCATCTCGCGTCAAAAATTGAGCGGACGCGCTTAAGGCCTGTCTGAGCGCGGCCGGTGGCAGATTTGGTCGCTCCTTTAAGAGTGCTTTCAAGACCTCTGAGACCAATTCGTGCTCGTTCGATTGGGACAGGTAGTGGATAGCATCGAGGTCGGAATCGCCAGCATCGAGAGCAGCGTTCCAATAGTTCAGAATCTCGTGTTTCCCTACAGCGGCGTCGCGCGCGAGATGCCCCATCGCCCAATTCGCAAGCGACGGTTTCTCGTCTCCGCTGAAATAGTTCTGCCTCAGGGCTACAATTGCGGTCACGGGAGGGCATTCTGAGATTTCTTCGTCCCTTCCAGCCAAAATTGCCTGGTGAATGCCGGCGGCGACCACATACTCGTTATGGAAAGCCCTATTTTCCGCTTCGGCTTTTCCCAGATCGCTTGAGGTCAGTTTAATATCAGCGTGAATCGCAAATTGAACGAACCCTTCCGCGATCGCGGACTTGATCCGATTGTTAGTATATTTCTCAATCTTCGCGAGCGGATCTTCCTTCTTCCGGATGACTGCGTTTCGATAATGCTGAGAAGCCCACCGCAGGACCCCCAATTCGCTCTCGCGTCCCGCCGCAATTGCATTCATCTTGGGTGTCATGTCTGCAATGTTATGAGCTCGGGCTTCCTCATTATCCGCAAGCTCCTTCGCTTGACGCTTTGCCTCCTTTTCCTTCCAATCTCTATTTGGGTCGGTGCGCAGTGACGTTATGAAATCGCCAAAGCCGCCCTCTTTCTCCAGGGTTTCAACAATGCGCTTTTCCCAGATGGGCCAATGCGTTTCAGTCCGCACGGCGTATGCCGCGACCTCCAATAGCCGTCGGCGATATGGTCCTTCGGGGGTGCTCTCGGCAAGGTTGATCAGGTTTTCGATCAGCGTGTCCGACGGAAGCCTGCGCGCGATGGTGATGAAATGGTTTGTAGCCATCCACGCGCCTTCACCCTCTTCGCCGCTTTCCATCAAGACGGTAAAGAGGTCGAGTTCTCTTTGATTCGTGTCCCGACCAATCCAAGCGTTGATTGACTTCGACAGATCGTCGTCAATTCGCTCCCACTCATATTCGCGCGTATTCCGAATCCAGGACCAAAGTGTTCGCGCATCGATGTCGAGATTTGACGCGATTGCCGAGGATAACGTCTGCTGCAAGAAGTGCCGCACTTCGACCTTGTGACCACGGTGGTCGTCCGATTCACCGATCATCGGTTGATCAAACAGATCGCTGCGAGGCGATTTCATCAGTCCCATCATCAAGGAGAGCAAAGCCCCCGAGTCTTCGCTTTCCCCTGGGGGAACCGGGGGAAGTCGATCTAGGTCGGAAAGCAGCCCCCGAATCTCCTCCAGTTGGAGCTGCTCGGGCTTGATGCCGGAAAGCAGATTGGCTCGGAGCGAAACCTGATCGTAGTTGACCGGGGTAGCAGCGATCTCGCGGAATAGCTGACGTCTGGCCGCAGTTGGATCGGTCTGGCCCTTGATCCACGCCTCGGACGTGCGCAATCTCTGCCAATGTGGACGGGTCGGCGCGATTGAGATTTCGTGCAGCTTTACCTGCATGCCGACAAGAGGCAGACCATCCCCTAATGCCTCGAGTACGGTGAGCTTAAGGTGGCTCTGTGCGTCACTATCGAGAATGGCTATGAACTCGTCGACAAGATCGTCTGACGCCAGACCGCCAAGCACGGTGGCACCATCCCGCGATGACAGAAAATATGGATCGTCGCGATCCAGATTGTTTAGAATAGCCTTCCGACCGGCCGCTTTGAAGGCAGCCGCATCGCCGTAGGCTAAAACGGTTGCCGCATCTCTCTCAATCAACCGGATCGCTCCGGTTTCATCGCCCTTCTGTGACAGGCCTGCGGCAAACCAAGCGTACAATCCCCTTAGCTCACTCGGCGCCTTTCGATCGTTGCCTGTGATGAGCGCGGCAGCACGACCAAGAGGAAATGGAAGGCTGCCTGAGGAACCAGAAACCGCCCCAGCAAGATAACGGCCGGCAAGAAATTCGGCGACGGTTCTGTGGGAGGGTTCGAAACTTTGCCCTTCACCACGAAAAATGGCCGTATCCAATGCGAACGCCGCGCGGGCTCTATCGACTCCGATTGCATCGACGGTGACATAGCCTTCGGCTTGCACTCCAGTGGCAAGCGCGTTTGAACGCCAGATCCTGCGGGCGCCGGTCGCCAAAAGGTAAAAGCACAGTCGCTCGGCGTCAGCGATGATCTCCTCGACGCCTGGGCGGGGATCTAGGACGCGCTGAGGATCGTGTTCGTGCGCGAGAGCATCGATGGCTCGCTCGAACAGCTCAAACCTCGTTGCTGGCCAGACACCATCCCTGCGCACAACAGAATGAAGAAGGCTGAGGCTAAGAGGATTTTCGAGGGATGCTATTGCTCCCCTGCCGCGCGTGTCGGCTATGAATTTTTCGGGGTCAGGCTCTCCCAATCCGGCAAGGACAGCTTCCGCCTCTTCGTCGTCCAGAGGAAGAAGATGAGCGACAATGATTGGCTGGTTGTTCGCCGCCCGTCGCATTTGCTGGAGATCACCTGCGGCCCTCCAGTCCTCGGCCCGGCAGGTAAGCCGCCAACGCCCGACTGTACTGTTGGAAATCGCCGTGGCGAGCTGAAGTAACTTGTCCTTGCCGCCATCTCCCGCTCGATACTCATCGAGAGCATCGAGATACGCCGTCTGCGAACTGCTAAGAGCGACGCCGTTCATGACCTCTCGGCATGTTACGACCTCGCCGCCTTCCTGCATTGCTTCATGCTGAAGTGCTGTCGATTTTCCGACCCCGGGCTCCCCAAGCAAGACCACATATGGTCTGTCTCGTAATTCGCTAAGATGAAATTCAACGGTTTCGCTCTCGAGGCGAATGTTAACCCGTCGGTCGAGTGGCACAATGGTCATGACATCAAAGGTAGAGTTGATCGTTGCCCGCAATCAATTCCTAGATGAGATGCTCAACAATTTTATTGCGCGAGGCAGTGCCGCAGGCCTCAAGGATCAGGTCGGGATAATCGAGTGCAGCTCGGCTCGCTGCTGGCGTCAATTGAGTAGATCGACCTTGCGGCGCGCTACCGTTGGGTCAGTCGCGGACACCGGAGATCGCAGGCAATCGGCGCTCCTTCTCGCTCAGCCAACGTCGCTTGCGCCGCATACCGCCTCCGCGGACTTTGCGGCACATTTGCTACATTTGCGGGCGATGGCCACGGAAGCCATCTCGAATCGGAAGACGTTTCGACGGCGGCACTCAGACTAGCGCGGCAAAAATAGCACCCGATTTAAGGTCGGACCTCGCGATATTGTCACGCTTTCGACCTTCTGCTCTGTTCACAACTTTTTGCTGCAATCTCTTCATTCGTACTTGGCAGCAAACGATTTGCAGTGTGCAACTACAGCGTAAAATTATTCCCGACACGGGGCGGCGATGATCTCAGAAGACAAATACATTGAAATGCTGGCCGCGGCGCTACAGCGCGCGACCATTCCCGACGCCGATGTTCAGTGGAACGTCAAAGTTGGAACTCGGCAGTTCGACGTACTGGCGACCATCGCCGCTGGAATGCATAAGATTCTAATTGGATATGAAGTCAAAAACAAAACGCGGCCGGTCGCGGTCGACGCGATCGATGCCTTCGTGACGAAAACCAGGGACGCTGGTGTAAACAAGGCGGTGTTCGTCAGTCGATCCGGTTTTCAAAGTGGCGCTATAACTGTGGCGGCCAAACATAATATCGATCTGTTCCAGATCGACCTCTTGCCTGACGGGCTTCCGGGCGTTTCGAAGACCTAGGCTCATTTTGTGATAAGTCGCGGTGCAGCTCGCCCATTCGAAGGTTTGAAAGTATCCGTCGTCGACGAAAGCTACAGAACGAATGCGGTAGAGACTGTCCACATCATCTATGAAGATGGACGAGTGATCACTTTGCCCGACGAGCCATCGCAGATGAACTATCTGATCACGAAGAGCAAATTCAGATCAGGGCTATCGCTGAAAGATGTCATCGATCCTGTTGTCGATGAACTCGTCCCGCTTGGAACAGTCATCGATCGATCCATCTCTGTTCGTGATCATCTTATCCCCCCCGACGAGTATTTTCTAAATTCCGGCAAGACGATGGAAATCAAACTCGTCATACGAGGGATCCAAGCAATGCTCTTGTCATCGAATGCCACCGTGGAACTGACGACCGCTAAGTCGAAGGTCCGATACTCTAATCTTACGACAGGTGAGAATATCGAGGTCCCGGCTCATCAGTTGCCTGTGGGCGGTGACAGCTTTCGTGTCGGCGCCTTCTATTTCACTTATGAACCGTTGATATATTATTACTGCGACCGGATCGACGGCGACATTGCCCAATTCTATCTTGTCGAGAGTTTCCAGTCCGGAGAACTCGTACAGGCCCTCTTCAAGCTATCGACGAACTATAGCCGCTTTTACATCGAGCTGACGGATCGAGACATCATCACGCGACTCGAAGCGCGCCTAAGGAAGCTGAAGCAATGAGGGTGGGAAGCATATCCCCTGCAACTGCGCCCTGTTCAATCGGCGCGCTCGCCGCTCCATTTCCGCAAGCACCATGGGGCATGTAGTCGATGTATCCCAATGAAACTTCAGCCCCTCTGCCAAATATCGATTCCTTGAGGAAGGCCACCGCCCATGGTGTACTCGGCTTTTTTCGCCGAGCCGAGGTCATCGAAATCCTAGCCTTCAAAAAGGGCAATGCTCAGCCTATCAACGTCTTCACCTTGGTTGCCATCGATGAAGAGGAACCAACGAAGACGAACACGAGCCCACAGTTTCTCAATGAAAAGCGACTGTCGCTTCCCGGCCTCAGTGGTATTACGTTCGGGGTATGCCGCTATGAGCGAACGATAGAGCATCTCCTTCAGGCCATAGAGCGCCTCACGCGCGACCACATCTGGGACTTGTCGGGCAAGGCGGTGCTTCAGGAGGCCTCGACAGCCCAGCCGCCGATTTTTGTGTCGCCGAATTCGTTCCAAGAGATTCCCATCAATTCAATCCTGAAGAACAATTTCTGGAACGGGAGCCACGTCTTCGAATGGGCGGATGCAGAGAAACGCCTGATCTCTCATTTGCTGACCGAACCCCAACGCCTGCAGATGCTGTCGGAAGCGATCACGGAATATCTCCCTATACGGTTGGCGACTTTGTCGGACCGGATCGGGAATATTATCGTGCAGGTACCAGTGAATATTTTGATGACCCGTTTTTCCGGAGCTCAGCATGGTGACTTCGTTCTGGAAACAGGATGGCATCCCCGGGCGAAAGCGCGTCCTTTACGCACGACGATCGAACTTGAGTTCGACAACCTGATCACCGGCTACTGCTCCGCTGTCGTTTTGAACGAACGCACGGAGCTGTCGATGCCGCCAGGTTCCGGATCGCACCGCGCCACCCTTTGGGATGATGAGCACCAGTTGCTGCTCGCCGCAACGGGTCCAAGCGCCTTTGTTCGTAGCGTTCATTTGAACTTTCAGCCAATTGCTCCCGAGCCCCGTATCTTTTCGTTGCCTGATGGCAAAGGCGGCGACACGCCGCAGAGGGTGTCAATCCATACCTCTATCGAAAGCCTGGTGGGTGCGGTCGATTCCGATGAAAGAGGCGGCTGGACAGAGGGGCGAATTTATAAAAGCGAAACCGCGCGCCAGGCAAAGGAACGTCAGTTTGTGCAATATCTTCCCGAGCCAGGACGACAGCGAGAAGAGCATGATAGGGCTGTTGCCGACATCAGAAATCTGATTGTCAGATACGGAGAATCCGGAGCGTGGCTATGGGATCCGTACCTTAGTGCGCTCGACATCTTGGAGACACTTTTCTTTTCGCCCCATCATGGAGCTGACCTTAGAGGCTTGAGCGCTCGCAAAACCGCTTGCGAGGACGACTGTGTCGTAGTCGAAGACGATTATATGTCGCGGCAACAAGCGCAGTTTGGCTCTTTCGCAGGGAATTTATACGGATTGAAGCTCGAATTTCGCGCCAGAAGTGGACCAGCCGGGTGGAATTTCCACGATCGCTTCCTGATTTTTCCGCAAAAGAGAAAGGGCGCTCTGGCCTGGTCGCTCGGTACTTCGGTCAACAGCCTCGGCAAGGCGCATCACATCCTTCAGCGAGTCGACGATGGCCAGATCGTCATGGACGCCTTCGACGAGTTGTGGAGAGCGCTTAACGCTCCCGAACACCTTGTATGGAGAAGCACAGGTGCATAGTGGTCATTGATCAGATGTCTAAGGACGAGCTGGCGGACCTCCTTGCGAATCGTCGAGGGCGCGCGCCGACTGGGTTGTTGGCAGCACTCAGCGTCAAGGCGGATCCGCTGTCAGCTCTGGAGACCGTACGTTGGCAAGACGAGATCTGGCCCGCGGTTGTAGAGGACTTCGGGATACTCGCTGAGAGCCCTCCTCCTCGCATCTTCCATGGCGATGAGACAGCCAGACTGTGGGCCGAAAGCGTGTCGTGGTTGGTTGCGGGAATTGCCGCCTGGTCCAAGGCAGAAGATGAGCGACTTGTTATGCTATCGGCCCTCCTGATAACCGCCGACATTTGCGGCGGCCGACGAGGCCTTTGGGAGTTGCTGCCGGATGACTTCGCACCGTCTTCCGATTTTCTCGATATAATCGAGAGATATGTCGCGCAACGAAAAATAGTGTTTGAGCCCCGCGGAAGCGCCGTGGCGCCGATATGGGAGCGAGAGTTCGTCGACGCCTTTCAGCAAGCTGACAGCGAGGGCGACTGGCCGAGAGTAGCAACGATGTGGCCCTCAATTGAACAGGCAACTTATCGTCAGGGCGGGTTGGTGAGCCCTCTGGCCTTCCTAACGCGATATGGCTTTGAGCGACTGGTTCAGGCAGTCAATGCAATCGAGCAGGTTGCGGCAACAATGGAGGTTATTGATGCGTTACCGCCACGGCGGCGGCTGTCTCTAGCGCTTGCCAGCCCGTCGAGTCGTTTACGATTCTGCGTAACCATGCGTAGCGTACGGGCGGACGCACGACGTGATGCAACCGCTTATTCTTTGGACGAGCTGACAGAGCTTCTCGTGAAGGTAGCTGCCAGAGGCGATGAATGGCGTAAATGGATGAAGGCTTTCAACGCCTACCCGTCTCGTTACCCCCACCTCCATAAAGCTCTCGGGAAAGCGCTTGCGATGTCGTCGCCCGAGGCAATGTTGATCTATCTGGAATCGGTTTCCCTGCAGCCAAGCCCCCTTACGATGCGTGACGAAGGGCGGAGATGTGTCAGCGATTGTTTGCGTACCTTTGACGAATGTGCCTCCGAGTCCGATCGCGCATTAGCCTTGGCAAAGGCGTTTCAGCTTTGGAACGAATGGGGATTTGCATCACGGGATCCGTCTATTCATCTGACTGGCATCAACAGATCTGCCCTGGATTATGCCATCGTGCGGTATATCGAGGTTTGCATGGACGAAGAGCAACGCCAAGCAACCTTGTCAAATATCCGGCAAAACCTGTCGAAGGTGGATGTCCGATGGCATGCAAGCGATGTCGACTGCTACAGTGAGTGGAATCGTTTGTTGTCTCGATTCCAGCCCTATGCTCATGCAATCTCCCGGCAAGAAGGACGAGATGACGCCCTAGCCGAGAAAATATACTACCCGTTTGACCCAACACAATCACTGTATCACGTCATTCAGTTTCACATGACAGATCCCATTCGAAATCTCTGATTCGGATCAAGGTTGATGCTTGTCTCAGTTATAAGCCCGATCGGCCCAGGATATCCTCCCGCTTTCAGATAATCGATACCGTTTGTTCTGGCGCGTATATTTAGGATCGACCGTGAGGCCGGTCTCTTCAAGCTCAGGATTCGTCATCGACGCGGTGAAGATAATTTGACGGGAACCCTAAGCGTTCTTCGAAGGCCGAGAGCGGCGCACTCCGACCGTGAATTCATGAGGCCTTTGCCGCTGATAGGGTGCGATCAGACCTCATCGCCATTTGTATTCAGAAGCGGTTTTCTAAACTTCTCGGGGAAAATGACAATCCGGTCGGCGGCCTTGGGCCACAGAACCCGCGCACTTCCCCACTGACTTGCCGTCGACAGTTCCGGATATCCATCAGAGAATGGATGACCGTGCTCCTTTGCCGGCTCGAAATAGATATGAGGATGGCTTGTGATATCGTCG
Source organism: Rhizobium sp. R634 (assembly GCF_002211305.1). Lineage (GTDB taxonomy): Bacteria > Pseudomonadota > Alphaproteobacteria > Rhizobiales > Rhizobiaceae > Rhizobium. The sequence goes on from NZ_LOKW01000023.1 coordinate 15,302, forward strand.
CCAAGCTCATCAATCTCGACGATCGAAGAAAAGGGAACGACACCCCACACCTCAAACCACGCCTTGTTCTTTTCAGGGAGCGAGTGCCAGAAGGCAAAGAGTTCGGCACGATCGTCACCGGCTGCATCCGTTCCGCGCCAAGGATCAGCGTGGGTGCCGAGGCGGGCATCATTTAAGGCGTTCGCCAAGTCCCAGTTTTTATCCTCGTCGCCGCGGTAAGCGAAATAACGTCGATGTAGACACTCCAGTCCTCGGAACGTCATCTTTGGCCGAGAATACACCCACCATGCATGGTCGTCGGAGCCGTCAGAGGCATAAGGATAGCTTTCGTCGGCAACATCCCGGAGAAGGATCTCGTACTTGTCCGTAATTGCCCGTTTGAGCTTGCGCTTAATCGTAGTTTGCGCGCGCAGGCGCGCTTGATCGGAGCGGCGTCGAATTGTCAGGGACAGGCCAAAATAGGCAAAAAGAAGATGATCGTTCTTTGGCTGAAAGAGTGCGTCCTCCAACTCCGCCTTTCCCCAAAGATAAAACTCACCAATGGAATTTTTGGCGCACCAGGATCGAAAAGCGTCTCGTGCCCGTTTCGAAAAATCTGAACAGGCGGCAAAGATCAGACCGTGTAACTGTGATCGTTCCACCGGAGGAATGGCGTCGAGATAGCTCAGGAGTTTGCCGGGACCGATCGCGCGCTCACGCTTGCATTGGACGAGCCAGATCCGATCGCCAGACTGTCGCAAGGCGATCTCTTCATCTTCATCGCTTGTCGCATCGGCGAGTGATCCGTCGGCAACTTCCCATCCCCTGGCATCGAAACCGTCGTCACCGCCAAGGCGTCCCGTGGGCTCCAGGGCGCGCCAAGCTCGGAAATCATAGAGCACCTGCCGCACCAGATCCTCGAAACGCTTAGGTTCGAGCGCCTCAAACTGCAGTGGATTGACCGTCCGTGTATACTTCGGTGAAACCATCGTGCTTAAACCTCAAAATATTGAGCGACGGCGATACCCGTCGCGTAGGGTGGCACCAATTCGGCGGATTCAATACAGACCATCGAGTCCAAATATTGGCTAAACTATCCCCCATGCCCGAAACCTCCCCCTCCCCGTCATCTCCCTGAGGCCGAGCTCCAGAACGATCCGCCGCGCCGCCTGCGGCGTCACATCCAGCGTTTTCGCCACCATCCCGGCCGACACCAGCGGCTTTGACATTACCAGCTCGACCAGCTCCGGCAGTTTTGAAGACGTCCGGCGTCCGTCCAGCTTTCGCTCAAACATTGTTCGCGCCAGCGCCAACCGGTCGTGCTCTTTCATGCCGAGTTCGGCGGCCGCCAACAATCCATGGGCGATGGCGAGCAGCCGGGTTTCGCGATCGCGATGCCGGCGCCGATCGACAGCAATAGTTTTCAGGCCGAGGTTGATGGCGGCGAGATGTGCGCCGCTGGTGATGCCGGCTTCTCGAAGGATCGAGGCGGCAAACAGCCGGCCGAGCCAAGGCGCGTGCTGCAGCACGGAGAGTTCGTTCCAAGCATCGAGGGCAACAATCGCCTGCAGCGCCGCCGGCAGATGTTCGGCCTGCCGCAGCACGCTGCGCCATTCGTCGAGCCGCCCATCCTCGTCCCAGTCGAGATCATAGATCATCGGGTCCTTCTCGGCTGCAGTGCGACCTCTGGCCCCGCCAGCCCGGGTTGCGTTCTCGATTGCGGCCGACGACCGGGCCAGCGTCGCATCGATGGCGGCATAGTCAATGTCGGGCAGATTTTCCTCGTCATCACCATCCCCCTCTCCTTGCGCGTCGATGGTGACCACGGGCGTGGTAACACCGGCCAGCGCCACAGCTTCGGCGCCGCCCGCGCCAGTGTCCGACGTTTGTCGCAAAGTCCGGATACCGTCGGCTGAAAGAGCCCAGTCGGGCGACTGCCCGGAAATCCGTCGGCGGGTTCGCAGCACGTCGCGGGCGATGGTGAGCTCGTGGGTTGGGGTGCGGGTATCGCGAAAGGCGTCGTGGAGGACGAGGTCTTCGAGATGGACGAGTTCGCCGTCGATCCACAGCGAGGCGCAGGCATCGGCGAAATGCATCCTCTCGATCCAGCCAGCGCCGACGGGCGAACGGGCGATGCGCTCGTCGAGACGCGTCAACTCGAGGCCGGCTCGAAAAGCCGGGTCCATCAAGGTACTCATTGGTAATTTCGCGAGATCGTAAGTCATTGAAATCATGGTAAACGATTTGCTAAACGAACTCTATCTTAAAGTTAGTATTCCATAGTTGGCATGACGGTGAGTCATTGACCTCACTTCCGATAAGTCATGCTTATCGGACGTTATTGCTATAACGCCGCAAATCAGTGAAAACGGGGTAAAGCGCAGTCGCTGACGCCATGCCTACAGCCGGATTTCCCCGCTTCAGGAGGACCAATGGACATTCTCGCTCCGAAATCAGCGCCGGACGCCATCGCCCGCCGGGCCGAAACGCTCGATACCATTGCCGCGGTGCTGCCGATCGACCGACGCGACAAGCTGGCGGAAATTCTCACCGACCAGGACGTCGAGACGCTGCGGCACCTGGTCAACGAAGGCATGGGCGACAATACGCTGCGGGCGCTCGCCTCCGACCTCGGCTACCTCGAGGCCTGGTGCCTGGCGGCGACCGGCAGCCCCCTCCCATGGCCGGCGCCCGAGGCGCTGCTGCTGAAATTCGTCGCCCATCACCTCTGGGATCCACGACGCCGCGAGACCGACCCGGAGCACAGCGTGACGGCCGAAGTCGAGCAGGCGTTGCGAGACGGCGGCTTTCTCCGTTCGATCGGGCCGCACGCGCCGGACACGGTGCGCCGACGGCTGGCCAACTGGTCGACGCTGACCAAGTGGCGTGGTCTCGACGGCGCCTTCGCCTCCCCTGCCCTTCGATCGGCGCTCCATCTCGCCGTCCGCGCCGTACCGCGGCAACGCCGCCGCAAGAGCGCCAAGGCGGTGACATCAGAGGTGCTGGCCAAACTGCTGGCGACCTGCAGGTCGGACAGCCTGCGCGATCTGCGCGACCGCGCCATGCTGATGGTCGCCTTTGCTTCCGGCGGCCGCCGGCGCAGCGAAGTCGCTGGCCTGCGGAAAGAACAGCTGACGGTCGAGGCGCCCGTTACCGGCGACGACGGCAGCCCCCTCCCCTCACTGTCGATCCATCTCGGCCGCACCAAAAATTCCGGCGCCGGCCAGGACGAGGTCGTCTATCTCACCGGCCGGCCGGTCGAGGCGTTGAGCGCCTGGCTGGCCGCCGCCAAGATCGACGGCGGCAGTGTGTTCCGGGGGATCGATCGCTGGGGCCATGTTTCTCGGCGGGCGCTCGATCCGAAGGCTGTCAACGACATCGTCAAGCAGCGGGTCAGGATGGCTGGGCTGGAGGTGGGGGAGTTTTCCGCGCACGGGCTGCGGTCAGGGTATCTGACAGAGGCGGCCAACCGTGGCATTCCCCTCTCCGAAGCGATGGAGCAATCTCGCCATCGCTCGGTCCAGCAGGCATCGAGCTACTATAACAATGCGACGCGTAGAAGCGGGCGAGCCAGTCGGATGCTGTAGCTGTGGCTCTCGGACATGCACCTGCCCTTCCGGCGAACACGGTAGGGCTATAGGGGCCATGCTTAGCGAACAACGGCTGGTTCAGATCTTTGAACCGTGTCGGGAGCGCTCCGCGATGCTAGACAGATCGACTTTCTTGCCCGCGACATCCGCGACGATCTTCAAAGTGCCTCCGAGGGATTCGACATAATCGCGGAGCGTCGACAGCTTCATGTCGGCGCGCTTCTCCAGTCTGGAAACATTGGTCTGCTTGAAACCTGTCGCAGCAGACACGTCTTCTTGTGTTCGTCCGGCAAGTGCCCGCAGTTCACGCAGATTATGAGCGGTCACGAGGTCCTCGGCGCGCTTTGCAATGGCGCGCTGTTCATCCTCAGGCAGCGTTTGTATCAGCTTGTCGAGATCATCCATGCTTCTTCTCCAACTCGCTCAAATGCTCGTCGTACCGTTTGTCCGCCAGATCGATCAGCCGTTTGTAGAAGAGTTTCTGGCTCACACCGCTCTTCGCACCTCCGCAGAGGACGACCGCCTTTCGCTCCGGATCGAAGGCAAAGGCGAACCGCCATTGTACCTTCAAGACCTTGACGCGAAGCTCTTTCATGTTCGCGTGTCTGGAGCCTTCGAGGGTGTCGACCTCAGGTCGTCCCAATCGAAATCCTTTCTCGCGAAGCAGCACCAGATGCGCGAGCAATTCGACCCGGACATCGGCTGGGAGGTCTGCGATCTCGCCTTTGAAGCGATCATGAAGCTCGACCTTCCATTGCGTCATTTCATATCCTGAACGATATAGATACTTTGGGATATATAATCCGTGTCTCTCCTCGACGCAATAGGGTTTGCTTCGTCGAAGAGACGCTCACAACATCATTTTTCTCACGCATTTCTTATCTGTACAAAACACATCAAATGGATCGCTGGAAAGCCGGATGGCAACGTCCTAAACCTATGAAGCGGCTCATTGGCTATGTTCGCGTCTCTACTGACGACCAGGCCCATGACGCCCAGATGAACGAACTCCGCGCCGCCGGCTGCGATCGGATTTTCCAGGAACACGGTTCCGGGGCATCGCGTGCTCGGCCGGTGTTGACGCGGCTGCTTAGAGAGCTCAGCGCGGGAGACGTCCTCGTCGTTGTCCGTCTCGACCGGGTGGCCCGATCTGTCAGCCACCTCCTGCAGGTGATCGAGGACCTTGAGGAACGCGGAGCTCGTCTCCGGCGAGGTTTCGAAGCTTTCCCTCCCTTCCCTGCAGGCCGTGATCGCTTTTCTTCGGAGGTACCGATTCGGTATCGTTTGGGATTGGTTATGTCATTTTCCTCGGCACGAATAAGATGGACCGGGATCATCGATAGATGTTGGGCCGTTTTTCGCACGACTTCGGGAAGACTGCTTTGAATCCAGAGAAAGATGTAATTGCCTGTCTTTCACCGGATGTGCGCGCGTATCATTGATTCCACAGGTGAGAACCGTCACTGTATTAACCACTTGTTAACCAAAAAACTCTTGCTCAGAGCACAGAATCGGCGCCTATTGCCATCGGCGGAAATCTTTTGATTTTTCGCTTCAAACCGCCACTGGCAAGAAATAGGTTACGAGATGGCGAATAACGCCGCAAAAACAGCACCCGAAATCGAGGGACTGACCGCTTTGATGGAGCGGCATGCTGAGGCCTTGTCGGGGCAATTGCAAGCGCATCATGTCAAGGTCTTTCCGCCATCTGCGGAGAAAGGCATCCGCGGGTTTGCGCCGTCGGAGGCCGCCAAGCTCCTGGGCGTTAAAGAATCCTATCTTCGCCAGATTGCCTCCGACATGCCTGAGTTGAACGTCAGTACGGGGGCGGGCGGCCGGCGCATATTTTCGATAGAGGATATTCATCAGATCCGAAAGCATATGGATCAGGTGGGCCGTGGCAACCGACGCTACCTGCCCCATCGGCGCGATGGCGAGCAGTTGCAAGTCATCTCTGTGATGAACTTTAAAGGCGGCTCCGGCAAGACCACCACGTCGGCGCATCTGGCCCAGTATCTCGCGATGCGTGGATATCGCGTGCTCGCGATCGATCTGGACCCTCAGGCCAGCCTATCCGCCCTATTCGGCAACCAGCCGGAAATTCACGTCGGTCCTAACGAAACGCTTTACGGCGCCATTCGCTATGATGAAGAGCAGCGCCCGATCGAGGAGGTGGTCCGGGGAACATACATACCCGATCTCCATCTCATTCCCGGCAATCTTGAGCTTATGGAGTTCGAGCACGACACACCGCGCGCGCTGATGAGCCGCAAGGAAGGCGATACGCTTTTCTACGGGCGGATCAGCCAGGTCATCGAGGATATCGCGGACAATTACGATGTCGTCGTCATCGACTGCCCTCCCCAGCTCGGCTACCTGACCCTTTCGGCCCTGACCGCAGCGACGTCGATCCTGGTGACTGTGCATCCGCAGATGCTCGACGTCATGTCGATGAACCAGTTTCTGGCGATGACGTCAAACCTGCTGCGGGAAATCGAAAATGCTGGCGCCAGGTTCAACTTCAACTGGATGCGGTATCTTATCACCCGCTTCGAGCCGAGCGATGGCCCACAAAACCAGATGGTAGGTTATCTCCGGTCAATCTTCGGCGAGAACGTGCTCAATTTTCCAATGCTGAAGACGACGGCTGTCTCGGATGCCGGGCTTACAAACCAGACGCTCTTCGAAGTCGAGCGTGGCCAATTCACGCGTTCGACCTACGATCGCGCCTTGGATGCGATGAATGCCGTCAATGACGAGATTGAATCTTTGATCAAAAAAGCGTGGGGTAGAACCACATGAGCCGAAAGGACATTTTGGGCGTTTCCGCTACCGTACCGGCTGCGCCCTCGCCGCGCGATCCGCAAGTGGCAAAGAGCCGAACCATGCCGCTTCTCGGTGTGGCTCGCAAGGACCGTGACCCGGCGACCAAGCTGACCGCTAATATCGGCAACGCTTTGCGCGAGCAGAACGATCGCGTGGAACGAGCCGAGGAAATCGAACGGCGTCTTGCCGAGGGACAGACTGTGATCGATCTCGATCCGAAGGTTATTGACCCTTCGTTTATGCAGGACCGGATGCCAGGCGACATTGATGGGCTGCTGGCGTCTATCAAGGAACAGGGCCAGCAGGTGCCGATCCTCGTGCGCCCTCACCCGCAAAAGTCCGGCCGCTATGAAGTTGCCTTCGGCCATCGACGCTTGCGCGCGCTGACGGAACTCGGTCTGGCGGTCAAGGCGGTCGTCCGCGATCTGACGGACGAGCAGCTGGTGGTTGCCCAAGGCCAGGAAAATAACGAACGGCAGGATCTTTCCTTTATCGAGAAGGCGCGCTTTGCCGCCCGCCTGAAGGAACGCTTCCCCCGGGACGTAATCATCTCATCGATGTCCGTCGACAAGGGCGATCTCTCCAAGATGTTGTCCATCATTGAGGCGCTTCCCACAGACTTGATCGATGCCATCGGCCCTGCCCCCGGTATCGGCCTCAGAAGCTGGCAGGAAATGGCCGAGCTGATCGAAAAAGCATCTCCGGCCGCCAACACCCTCGAACGTGTACGGTCCAGCGAATTTCAGGTGCTTCAGTCCGCCGACCGTTTCAAGGCGCTAATTGCGCACCTGAGGCCGCGCCGGTTGAAACGTGGACTTCCCGATGTCATGGCGAGCCCCGCTGGCGAGCGCCTAGCGCAGGTGAAGCAGAGCAAGGCGAAAGTGGAAATCATGATCGATCGGAAGGCGACGCCGGACTTTGCGGCCTTCGTGCTCGAGCAATTGCCGGCGCTTTATGAAGCGCACCGTGCGAAACAGAAACAGAAGAAGGAAGCGTAAGCCGCAAAAGAAAAGAGCCCCCTCAACGTTGCCGTCGCGGAAGCCCTTCTGTCTCTTTAGCACGAACAGAATCGCATTTCCTCGAATCCTCGTCAAGAGTCTTGGCACCGATTTGGTGAGCAAATTTCTTTTGCCTGCGGAAAGGTAAGAGACGATGCAAACGGGAAATGTGACGACGCCCTTTGGGCGGCGGCCGGTTTCGCTCGCCCTGGTCAGACGACAGCAAGCAGTTGCCGAGATCAAGGCGGGGAAGTCGGCGCAGAAGTGGAAAGTCTTTCGGGATGTTTCTGCAGCAATGGCCGCACTTGGCATTCAGTCGAACAGCCTGGCGGTGCTTGACGCTCTGTTGAGCTTCCATCCGGAAAATGAATTGCGCCAGGACGCGCCGCTTATCGTTTTCCCGTCGAACGCACAGTTGTCGTTGCGTGCCCATGGCATGGCGGGATCCACCCTCCGACGGCATCTTGCGGCGCTTGTTGAGGCCGGCCTGATCGGTCGAAAAGATAGCGCCAACGGCAAGCGTTATGTTCGCAGGGACCAGACCGGCGATATCGAGAACGCCTTCGGCTTCGATCTTTCGCCATTGCTGTCTCGCGCTGATGAGCTTGCGACACTGGCGCAGCAGATCGCGGCGGAGCGCGCCGCCTTCAAAAGGATGAAAGAGAATCTGACGATCTGCCGGCGCGACGTGCGCAAGCTGATTACGGCCGCCATGGAAGAGGGCGCGGCTGGCGACTGGCAGGCTATCGAGGGCATTTATGTAGGGCTGATTGCCCGGCTGCCACGCACACCGTCGCCCACCGATGTGAGCGTAGTTCTCGACGAAATGCAGATGCTGAAAGACGAAGTGCTCAACCGGCTGGAAAATCAAGAAAAAGCAGAAAATCCCGGCGGCAATGGCGCCCACAATGAGCGGCACATACAGAGTTCAAAACCCGAATCCCTTAATGAACTTGAACCTCGCTCTAGAAACGAGCAGGGGGCGAAATCGAGCAAAGCGAATGGAATTCAGCGAGAGCCGTTGAAGGCATTTCCACTCGGCCTCGTGTTGAAGGCCTGCCCGGAAATTGTCGACTATGGGGCTGGCGGCGCGATCGGGTCCTGGCGCGAGTTGATGTCCGCTGCGGTCGTCGTCCGGTCGATGCTGGGAATAAGCCCGTCGGCCTACCAGGAGGCCTGCGATATTATGGGGCCGGAAAATGCGGCGGTCGCTGTTGCCGGCATCCTGGAGCGCGTCAACATGATTAACTCGCCCGGTGGGTACCTTCGTGATTTGACGCGGCGAACCGAGCGTGGGGAGTTCTCACTGGGGCCCATGATCATGGCTTTGCTGAAAGCAAATGGTGCGGCGCAAGCGAAAGCGGGGTAGGGCGGCCGCGCCATTTTCGAGGTGAATTGCGTCGCCGCTTGCCTTTCAGAGCCCCGAAAGCGAGTTGGTCGCGACCAACTCTGCTAAACCTTTGTAGTCGTTGATTTTTCGGGCATGGGTGTTTTGGAGTAAAATCACCGGCCGCAATAATGACGTTCCACCAAGACCGATCGGCTGACCTCTGTAATTCAGCGGCGCCAGCCGTGGGATCGACGACGAGTAGGGTGGCTAAGGTACTTCAGCGTGTGAATAGCCGCTCGATCTCCCCACGCTGTTCGGCGTGTTTGACCGGGTTGTCGTTCTTTAGTTTTTGCGGGTTGAGGATCTTCCAGCGGATCGGCGGCAAGGCGAGGGCATGTGGCAAGCCGATAGGCTCGAAGTCGGGTTCGCCATCGTGAAGAGACAGCAGAAACGTGCGGCCCCGGCCGCGCCCACCGCGGTCTTGTCATCGAGGCCTGCCTGGATGTCCTTCAGGAACCGCTCCCGGATATCCAGCAAGTCATCCAGTGAGACCTTTCGATCGTCATCCCATCGAATTCTTGATTGAAGACATGTGTGACGTCGGCCCTATTGGGCTGCAGCAACTCATGGGGCGAGCGCCCGGAGCTCGCCACGTAGACAAGGAAAGTACGAAACAGCGGGTCAGTCAGTCCCTCGTTTTCATAAAGCAACTTGATGTCGAAGAGATCGCGCGGATGTTGGCGATCAATTGCTGCATGCATCTTGCCGCCGAAGAGGACTTCGAAGGCGACAACCTCCATTTCTACAAACCAAACTGGTCTTCGACCAGCTCGCTGACCCTGCGTCGTTCGACGGGGCGGACCGTGCCGCGGGCGACCGGAGAGGTCTCGACCTTGACTGCGGTTTGGCCCCGCCTCACTTCGACGCGCGTATCGCCGCCGCCACCGCCGGCTATTCGCTTTGCTCGGACTCCCTTGATCCTTTCAACCTTGGCGGCGACCCGGTCGAGGATCTCGTTGATTTCGGCCAAGCTCTCGTCCCTCGGTTTGAGCGGAAGGTAGGTCAGGTCGATATCGACTGACACGCGGGGGAGGTCTCTGTAGAAAAGATTGATAGCGGTTCCACCCTTCAACGCGAAAGCCGGCTCGTTGGCAATCATCGGCAAGACCTGGACGAGGAGATCTAGCTGGGAAAGATACTGGTCACGGGCCATCGGCGCTCTCTGGCTTTCCTGGAAGGTACTCTTCTGGGATGGTGATGCGGTATATGGGATGCAGCTTGCCGCCCTTGATGAATGAGCGGTCGCCTCTCCCAAGATCGATATTCGACCGGTCAATATATTTGAGCCAGGCGTGATCATGGCGGTCGGCAAACACGAAGAAGAGCCGTTTCACCTGGACTTTCGTGCAGTCTGCGAGAAGTTCGGTTATGCGGCGCGGACGAAGGGTTGTCAGACCCTCGAAGATCGCATCGATGTTATCAAAGCTCTCGTTTTCGGGCAGTTCGTCCAGCGCCTCGATAATGGCCCGCTCCGGCGTTGATGCGCGTATCGTCCAGCTCTGCAGAAACAGGATGTGATTGCCGTCCGGTTCCGCCGCCAGTAGTTCAATGCCGATACCCGCTGTCTTGAAGAGGCGCGTGCTGCGAAGGAGAGGGAGGCCATTGGTAGGCAGGTTCGCGAGCCAGCGCGGCGCATCGCCATAGATGAAGATCTTCTCGGCAGCCTCTAGTGTCAGGTAGGGCACATGACCGCGAAGGGCCAGCGCCGTGCGGCCGCCAACATGGAACGGATAATTCATGATCGTCTGTGCAGACATGACGGCAATGCGCCAGTCGATGTGTTCTTTCGGTGAGCCGTCCCGTCCTGAGGGGCGCCGGTAGACGCCATGAATGACAGGCTGCAGCCAACCGCGGCGGAGATAATCATGCGTCGAGCTCCGGCGGATTTGCATTTTCCGCATCCATGCCGAATCCACGAGGAAGCCTGCAGGAACCTCATCCAGCATTGACTTTAATTTAGCGCGTTTTCGATCGCCCATGACGGACAAAAATGACATTATTTAAAGTCGCTAGCAAGGATACTTTGATAAATGGCGAAAATGTCCGTTTGAAACGGACTTTTGTGATCGATTATACGGCGATGAATTGGCCGTTTGCTCACGCGCGAAAAATTAACGCCTTTTCGTACTAACGAAGCTGAACGCCCGAATCGGCGGCCATGCGGGATATCAGGGAGGATCTCAATGGATGCCCAATTGTGAATTTCGTGTCGCTATGGATTGTGGGCCGCCAATGCGATAGTCGCTATCTGCAGAACCTGCTGCGATGCTGAGTGCATCGCCGAACTTCAACGCAGACATCCAAGGCCATCAAAGTGAAAAGAGTCCAGCGCAGCTTTGCCGTCGAATACAGATCTGGTCGGCGAAAAGCAAATTCCAATCCGAATTCAATCTGGGGAAACATGGATCTTAAGTCCGTTGCGCAGGAACTGCGCGACGAGGCAATGCCATTACTACCGGGCGCACCTCAGACCGGCGGCAGCGAAAAGGCTTTGACCGGCGAAGACCAGGCCTCGGGGCTGTTGACACTACCTATAGAGCAGGAGACAAATGGGTCGGCTTTACAGGAGACCAGAATGGCCGACGAAAACAATACGATGAGTGATGCTGACACGCCGGCCGCAGCGGCGCCCGATGTCCTCAAGAAGGAGCGCAAACCTCGCGCCAGGAAGGCGGCGCCTGAGACCGCCTCGGCAGCAGTTTCCGCGCAACCGGCAGCGGCTTCGAATGCCGCAGCTGGAAGGCGAAAGAGAGGACCCAAGGCACAGGCTGACGAAGGTGCGACGAGCGCCAAACGTGCGCGTGTCAAACGTGCTCCGAAGGTTGTACAGGCGGTGACTGCACCGTCGGTGGCGGCCGTAGATGAGTTTGCCGATCTTCTGCAGCTGGAAGAGGAAAACCAAAGACTGCGAAAGCTTCTGGCCGAGAAACTCCGAGCTGAAAATGCCGATCTGCGAAAGCGGCTCAACCTCGGTTGATAGCTCGCGGCTGGTCAAGCGCTGGCCGCATTCTCATGCTTATCGAGACGAGCATATTGGCGGCGGTTAGTCCTGCCGCCAACGTTTTTGCCCGCTGCCTGCATGCGGGGAAAAATACGAGGTCGACTAAAATGGCGTCTCCATGGAAACTTCTTGCCCGGCTGGTGTCGCCGCGACGTCAGCAGAGACAAGAACACGGCTCGACCGATGACGTGAAGCCGGACCTGTTGGCCATCGCCACTCCGACTGAAACGGCCGACAACGGCTTGACCACCGGGGAATCGCCGGCCGACGAGAAGCCGGTCGCTGACGGTCAATTGGGCGCCGTGTCAGCGGCCCTGAATCATCCCCAAACGGCAAGCAGTGCCCACGGCACAGCGGATAGCGAAGATGCCAAGCACGTAGAGGCAGCTGACCCGGCTATATCCGATGACGTTGCTACGGTCGCACGCGACCCACGAAAAGCCTCCCAGGCTGGCGATGGTGCAAAGCGAAAGCCTAGCAAGCGGGGGAAGACAGCGGCAAGGAGTGAAGTTGTTCCGCCACCCTCTCCAGGCGTTCGCGCCGTTTCTGACGATGCGATCAGCCTCGATGAAGAGATCACGCTGCTCCGTGAGCAATTGGCGCGCAAGCTTCGGCTGCAAAATGCACAACTAAAGAGAATGCTGGCGCGGTTCGAACGCTGAACGTGTCATTCTCCATCGCACCAACTGGTGCCAGTCTCTTGACTGGGCAACTTGTTACACTAGCGCCTTCCATAGCGTCCAGCTACCGACATTGATGCTGGCCGGGGTCACCGCAGCTCCGAGTGGGATCGACGGATAAATTGCGCTGACACCTGCGACTAGGCCTGCAACGCCGCGAAGCGTCGGGTCTGTTTACCTTCACGTCACCAGCGGATCGCCGTCATAGATCTGACAGCGCCCTATGCTGAGACGCAGCTGCCTTCAACGTTTCGACCGTTCGGTTTCCTTCGCGAAACAGGTTGAGCATTACAGCTGCGGCAAGCTCGACATCTGGACTGTCTTTAGGAAAACCGCGCTGCGACCTCCACGCCTCGAGCACATTGTCCAGGATGTTCAGCTCCTCCGGCCCAAACGTCGTTTCCAGAAACTGATGCATGCTCGAATGACCCCTTCACAAGTGACGGCCGCAATATGGGGAGGGCTCGGCGCGGATCAAGGGCGGGTTCGCAGGTGGCGCGGTTGCAAAGAGGAAGAGGAGGGAAGGGGAGCTGTGACGGATTGAGAGGGTTGGAGAGAGTCTCCGTCCGGTCCGTCATGGAGAAACGACATGGCACAAGCCACCCCGAAAATCACCCTCAGTTCAGCCCGCGACATCCCCTTCAACAAGCTCGTGCTGAGCCAGCAAAACGTCCGCAAGATCAAGGCGAGTGTGTCGATCGAAGATCTGGCGGAGGACATCGCCCATCGCGGTCTTCTGACCAGCCTAAACGTGCGTCCGGAAGTCGATGCAGAGGGCAAGGAAACCGGTATCTACCGGATCCCGGCCGGCGGGCGCCGGTATCGCGCCCTTGAACGGCTGGTATCGCAAAAGCGGCTTGCCAAGACGGCCGGTGTTCCCTGCATTGTCAGCAGCGGCGAGACGCTTGAAGTTGAGGATTCTCTTGCCGAAAACGTCCAGCGCGTCGGCCTGCATCCGCTCGATCAGTTCCGCGCCTTCCAGACGCTGCGGGAGCAGGGGCTCGGCGAGGAGGAGATTGCCGCGCGCTTCTTCGTCTCGGTCGCCACCGTGAGGCAGCGCCTGCGGCTTGCATCCGTCTCGCCGCGGCTTCTCGACTTCTACGCAGAAGACGAAATGAAGCTCGAGCAGATCATGGCGTTCTCGATCACCAACGATCATGTCCGTCAGGAACAGGTCTGGGATACGATCTCGCGGTCGCATAGCCGCGAGCCATACTATATCCGGCGCCTGCTGACGGAAACGGCCATCCGCGCCAGCGACCGCCGCGCCGTCTATGTCGGCATCGACGTCTACGAGGCCGCCGGTGGCGTGGTGATGCGCGATCTCTTCGAGCAGGATCAGGGCGGATGGCTGCAGGATCCGGCGGTGCTGGAGCAGCTCGCGCTCGAAAAGCTCAAGGTCGACGCCGACGCGATCCAAGAGGCCGAGGGCTGGAAATGGATCGAGGTCGCCTTCGATTTCCCCTATGGCCATACATCAGGGCTGCGTCGCTTCTATGGCGAACAGGCCGAGATGACCGAGGAGGAGCTCGCTCGCTATGATGCCACAAGGGCCGAGTACGATAAGCTCGATGGGGACTATGCCGCGGCGAGCGAACACTCGGAGTCGACGGAACAGAAGCTCGAAGAACTCGGTGCGGAGCTCGACCGGCTCAATGATCGGCCGTATGTCTTCGATGTCGAGGAGGTTGCTCGCGGCGGCGTTTTTGTTTCGCTGGGCGCCGGCGGCGAGCTCAAGATCGAACGGGGCTTCGTACGGCCAGAAGACGAGCAGCAAGCCGAGGTCGATACCCCCGATGCTGACGGCGCGGGAAGCGTCGATTTTGACGGCGGTCCATTGGTCACCGACGGATCGGCCAGCAGCGGCGATCAGCTGGAAGACGAGGACGAGATGATTAAGCCCCTCCCTGATCGCCTGGTTCTCGATCTGACGGCCGTGCGGACCATCGCGCTGCGTAACGCGCTCGCCAACGATCCGGTCATGGCCTTCATTGCCGTACTGCATGCCTTCGTGCTGAAGACCTTCTATCTCTACGGCTCGGATTCATGCCTGGAGGTGACCCTGCAGAGCGCCAGGTTCAGCCAGACCGAAGGACTTGCCGACACGGTATGGGCAAAGGAAATCGACCAGCGGCAGGAAGCCTGGGGTCAGGATCTGCCCAAGGATCCGAACGACCTCTGGGCGTTTCTGATCGCACTCGACGAGGTCAGCCGCCAGGCACTGTTTGCCCATTGCGCCTCGCTGGCGGTCAACGCGGTGATCGAGCCCTGGAACAAGCGGACCCGCGCAGTCGCACATGCCGATCAACTGGCCCGATCGATCGGTTTCGGGATGGTCGAGGCAGGATGGACACCGACCACTGACAACTACCTTGGCCGCGTCACCAAGGCCCGCATCCTGCAGGCGGTCCGCGAGGCGAAGGGCGATCAGCCGGCGGAGCTGATCGGCCATCTCAAGAAGACCGACATGGCCCGCGAGGCAGAGCGGCTGATGACCGGCAGCGATTGGCTGCCGGAACCGCTCCGGCTTGTCACGGACAGCGCGTCGGTCGAGCCGGCGACTGTCGAAGCCGGGGAGATCGCCGATGGCGGGACGGTCGATGCACCGGCCCGCGACCTGCCGGCTTTCCTCACCGACGATATCGATGATGTCTCCACGTCCACCGACGAGATCGACGAACGCCAGCATCTCGACGCGGCCGAATAATCCCATTCACCAGACTCAACCGACGGCCCGGCTCCGCAAGGAGACCGGGCCGCATCTGTTTTCAGGAGAGTTCAATGCCCGATTTTACGATCGAAACCACCTATCACTTGCCGGTGTTCCGGCATCGCACCTATGCCGCCGAAACGCTGGAGGCGGCTTGCCGTGCTGCAATCGAAGACGACAACTGGGAGATCTCCGAGAAGGACCAGGATTCCTCCCGCGAAGTCCACGTCACCGGCGTCTGGAAGGGAACGCACGCTGCCTATACCGGCGCTTCGATCCCGGTGCCGCCGCAATTCGATGAAGCGGTCCAACGTCGAGCCCGCCATTTCGAAATTTTGCTTGGTCTCTTGAAGATCTTCCTCGACGATGCCCATGCAGCGCGTGAACCATCGCTCGATTGGCTTGCCCGTTCAGCTTGGGAGATCGCGCGGGGAGAAGCCATTCTCGCGGGAAGTCCGGATCCTGACGAACCTGTCGACCCGCCAAAGCCTGTCCACGTTCTCGCCCGGCTGCAGGAAGATCGGGTTCGCGACGCCATTACCGCCGTTCTCGAGGTCGATCACAGTTTCGGTGGGCTTTCGACCGAGGCGGTCAGCGATGACGAAATCCACGAGGCATGTGTATCCATCGCAACGACGACGGACTTTTCTGACGTCGTCGGCAATGCCGAATTCCAGGCCGCGCTGACGGCGATCCGGGCAGCGCACCTGCGCCTCCGCTGACACTGACCCAATCAGCGCTTCATATCCCTTCACCCCAGCCCGGACATTGCGCCGGGCTCTTTGCTTTTCAGGAGATAGTCCAATGAACATCCCCAGCTCCAGCCCTCGGCCCACCACTTCCGGCTTCAAAGTCGATATTTCCCGCGGCGAACGGATCGGCCGCGTTTCGTCGGAATGGTTTACGCGCCCCGACGACGAACGGTTCCTCTCATTGACCGAGCTCTACGATACCGTTCGCTCCCGTGCCGACCGGGCGCAGGCGCGAACGATCGAGAGTGCCGCTATCCGCGTCGAGGCCACGCGCGACAACGCCGAGGGGCTCGAACTCCTTGTTCCCGGCCAGCGCCAGCCGATCGCGCCGACCCATTGGAGCTACGGCCAGCTCTGCGGCCTGGTCGGCGCGCCCGCCACCTATATGCGCCAACTGCCGGCGCCGCTTGCCGCCATCAACCTTCAGCACGGCCTGCTCAATCACCGTGCCGAGCTGGTGAAAACACTCGAGATGGACGATGGCCGGCTCGAACTCCGGGCCGTCACCGGGCCGGAATACGGCCGCATCTGGGATCATGAACTCGTCTCGGCGGTGATGAAGATCGCCGGCAATGGCACAGGCGATACGATGTGGAAGGTGCCCGGCGTGCTCGATTGGGCGACGATGACGCACAATCCCTTCGTCGACATCACCAAGGACACGACGACGCTCTACGCCAGTGACCGCGACGTGTTCCTGTTTCTGGTCGACGACACCCATCCAATCGAAGCCGGACGGTTGCCAAACGGCGAACCGGATCTTTATTTCCGTGGCTTTTATGCCTGGAATAGTGAAGTCGGGTCAAAGACGCTCGGCATCGCTTCCTTCTACCTTCGCGCCGTTTGTGCCAATCGCAACCTCTGGGGCACGGAAAACTTCGAAGAGATCACCATCCGGCATTCCAAGTTCGCCGCCCAGCGTTTCGCGCATGAAGCAGCTCCCGCGTTGACCAGTTTCGCCAATTCCTCACCGGCGCCGTTCGTGGCCGGCATCAAGGCGGCGCGTGAGCGGATCGTCGCGCGTAAGGACGAGGATCGCGAGACCTTCCTGCGCCGTCGCGGCTTCTCGAAGGGGGAAACCGGCAAGGTGATCGAGATGGTCTTGTCGGAAGAAGGGCGTCCGCCGGAATCAGTCTTCGACTTCGTGCAGGGTATTACCGCACTGGCGCGCACCAAGACCAACCAGGACACGCGCCTGGAACTCGAAGGCAAGGCGAAGAAGCTGCTTGAAAGTGTCTCCTGATCGGAATGCGACCGCGAGATCGCATCTCCGAAACTTTCCATCCCACCATGCGCCCGGCCTTTGTGCCGGGCTTTTTTGATTTCGGATATGCAATCCAAATATCGCGACCCTTGCCGCTCCGGTCCCTGAAATTGGAGCTGTCGATTATGATAATTGGAAAGTCAAATACCTGTTGCTTGGGACTGGCTGGCATGAATTTTGGGACCCGGCAGTCGGTCGGATGCGTGCTTCCGGCTGCTGGTTGCCGCTGACAGGCGTCCGTCTCTCTCGACGGCGATCAGAGAGGGAGAGAGGGGCCGGAAAGGGTTGGCCTGGCGGGTTTAGAGAGCGCTCGACCGGGCCGATCCTTTCCTCGCTCTCGATGGGTTCTCCATGACCATCTCGTCTCTAGTCGCCGACGCGGCCACACCCTCGATTGTTTCCATACCTCACGGCAGCCGAGGCGGCTCTATCCTCAATGCCGCCAATGGGCTGCTTGCTTTTCTTGAGCAGGGTCGGCCCGTCGGCTCTGCCGACCTGCGCACTGTTATGACCGACGTTTTCGGTGGCAGCGATGCGGCGGGCTTCTGGCTTTGGAAAGACGCCTATGAAGCGGCCGAAGTCGCTCAGGTCTTGTTCCTGCGTAAGTTCGGCACAGCAATCGCGGCCCGTTGCAATGCGCCGCAATTGGCGCTCGCGATGCTGACGAAAGTTGCAAAGCTCCTGCCGACCCACAGCCGGCGGTCGGAAGAGAGTCAGGCGCTGCAGCAGCTTTCAACCCCGCTTCCCCTGGCTTTTGTCGCTGCACGGGCCGCAGCGATCAAGGCCGACGACCTTGTTCTCGAGCCCTCGGCCGGGACGGGGATGCTTGCAATCTTCGCCGAGCTTGCGCGCGCCCATCTCGCTCTCAACGAAATCGGCGACCTCCGTGCAGACGTGCTGCAAGAGCTGTTCTCCAAGAGGGTGGTCAGCAGGCACGATGCGGCTCACATCGACGACTATCTTGATGACGCGGTACGACCGACCGTAGTGCTGATGAACCCGCCCTTTTCGGCCGGTGTCCATGTCGAAGGCAGAGTCGCTGACGCCGCCTGGCGTCATCTCTCTTCGGCTCTTGCGCGCCTTGCGCCCGGCGGTCGTCTGTTGACGATCACGGCTTCGTCGTTATCTCCTGACAACGGCAGATGGCGCGAGCCCTTCGTCCGACTTCAAACCCAGGGGACGGTAATCTTCAGTGCCGCCATCGATGGCCGTATTTACGCTCGCCATGGCACTACGGAGGAAACGCGCCTCACTGTCATCGATAAAGTTCCGGCACCTGATCCGGCGCGGGTGATCGCCTCCCGGAGCATGGCGCCGGATGTCGAAACGCTGCTGGAATGGATCGGCGACCTCCCGCCGCGTGCGGCATTGTCGTCCTCGCCGGCGGTTGCTCAAACCGCTGCGATAAAAGCATATTCGGTTCTCGATACTCGGAATCGGGATAGGTCACCAAAGCCTATTGCTCCGAAGGTCGAGACCAGCGCCGCCACAGCTGCGAATGACATCGTCGAGCTTGCCTACGAGCTGGTTGACACCGACGTTCGAGCTGAACCGAAAATTGGCGTCGACGTTGTCTACGAACCTTACCGCCTGCAGACGATCCGTATCCCGAATGCCAAACCGCATCCGGATCGGCTGGTCGAGTCGATGGCGATGGCATCGGTCGCACCGCCGCAGCCGGGCTATCGTCCGCATCTGCCGCGCTTCATCGTCGAGAGCGGCGCACTTTCAGATGCTCAGTTGGAAAGCGTCATCTATGCGGGGGAAGCCCATAGCGGCCATCTCGCCGGCAACTGGACGGTCGATACGTCGTGGGACAATCTCAAAGCGGCGAGGGACGAAGACCAAAGTGCGGTACGTTTCCGTCGTGGTTGGTTCCTCGGCGACGGTACCGGCGCGGGCAAAGGTCGGCAAGTCGCCGGCATCATCCTCGACAACTGGCTGAAGGGAAGGCGCCGGCACGTCTGGATCTCGAAATCCGACAAGCTGATCGAGGACGCCCAACGCGACTGGAGTGCGCTCGGTCAAGAAAAGCTGCTGGTGACGCCGCTCTCGCGCTTTCGTCAGGGACGGCCGATCCAACTGCAGGAGGGAATCCTGTTCGTCACCTTCGCGACGCTCCGCAGCAACGAGCGCGAGGGAAAAGACTCACGCGTTCAGCAGATCGTCGATTGGTTGGGCCAAGAGGCGGGGAATGGCGAAGCCGCGACAGGGAACGAAATGCGCTTTGATGGCGTGATCGTTTTCGACGAAGGCCATGCCATGGCCAATGCTGCCGGCGGCAAGACCGATCGCGGCGACAAGGCCGCCTCGCAGCAGGGAAGGGCAGGGCTTCGACTGCAACGCGCGCTTCCCGATGCCCGCGTCGTCTACGTCTCGGCCACCGGTGCCACGGATGTCGAGTCTCTCGCCTATGCCGAACGGCTCGGTCTCTGGGGCGGCGCCGACTTCCCGTTTCCCACCCGTTCGGAATTCATCGCCGCGATCGAGGACGGCGGCGTCGCCGCCATGGAAGTGCTTGCCCGCGATCTGAAGGCGCTTGGACTCTACGCCTCCCGCTCGCTCTCCTTCGAGGGTGTCGAATACGACATCGTCGAACATCGCCTGACCGACGAGCAGATCCGCATCTACGATGCCTATGCGGAAGCATTCCAGGTCATCCACAATCATCTCGATGCCGCAATGCAGGCGGCTGGGATCATCGGCGCGACCGGCACGTTGAACCGCAACGCCAAGGCGGCGGCCCGCTCGGCCTTCGAGAGCTCGAAGCAGCGCTTCTTCAATCATCTGCTGATCTCGATGAAGACACCATCGCTGTTGAAGTCCGTCGAGGATGATCTGAAGGCGGGACATGCGGCGATCATCCAGATTGTCTCGACCGGCGAGGCGCTCACCGAACGCCGGCTGGCGCAGATCCCGACATCGGAATGGAACGACATTCAGGTCGACGTCACC
The DNA here is from genome assembly GCF_002211305.1 of Rhizobium sp. R634. GTDB lineage: Bacteria > Pseudomonadota > Alphaproteobacteria > Rhizobiales > Rhizobiaceae > Rhizobium. The sequence goes on from NZ_LOKW01000023.1 coordinate 35,447, forward strand.
CCGCGCGAATATGTGCTCGGCTATCTCGCGCATTCGTTTCCCGTCCAACTATTCGAGGAATTCTCCGATGGCGACGGCAATCTCAGTTCACGACCCGTCTACGATGCCAGCGGGCAACCGGTTCTATGCCGCGAGGCCGTCCAGCGCCGTGACGAACTGATCGAAAAGCTGGGTAGCCTTGCGGCGGTCTCGACTGCCCTCGATCAGATCGTCCAGCGTTTCGGGACTGAGATGGTGGCGGAGATCACCGGCCGCTCACGCCGCATCGTCCGCAAGGATAGCGGATCGATCAGCCGCTATGCTGTCGAAAACCGGCCGGGCTTGGCCAACCTCGACGAAACCCGAGCCTTCATGGAGGACCAGAAGCGCATCCTGATCTTTTCGGACGCGGGGGGCACTGGTCGCTCCTATCACGCGGAACTGACGGCCAAGAACCAGCGCCTGCGAGTTCATTATTTGCTTGAGGCCGGCTGGCGCGCCGACGTGGCGATCCAGGGGCTCGGTCGCAGCCATCGCACCAATCAGAAGCAGCCGCCCCTGTTTCGCCCTGTCACCACCAACGTCAAGGCCGAACGGCGCTTTCTCTCCACCATCGCCCGGCGGCTCGACACACTTGGCGCCATCACCCGCGGCCAGCGCCAGACCGGCGGACAGGGCATGTTTCGCAGCGAGGATAATCTCGAATCCCAATATTCCCGCGATGCGCTCCGGCAGTTCTACGGGCTGCTTTACGCCGGCCAGATCGGTGGATGCTCGCTCAGCCAATTCGAGGCGGTGACTGGTCTATCGCTGACGTCGGATGAAGGCGGCCTGAAGGACGACCTGCCGCCAATCCAGACATTTCTTAATCGAATGCTGGCGCTGACGATCGCAATGCAGAACCTGTTGTTCGATGCTTTCGAGCAATTGCTGACCGCACGGATCGAGGGCGCCATTGCGGCGGGAGTCTATGACAAGGGTCTGGAGACGATCACCGCCGACAGCATGAAGCTGACCGATCGGCGGACGATCTACACCCATGCCAACGGCGCGCAGTCGCATCTGCTGACGATCGAAGAGAAGCGCCGCAACCAGCCGATGTCGCTCGCCGATGTCCAGGCTTTGGTGCAGCAGGATCCACGCGCAACGCTGATGATCAACGGCAAGTCCGGCCGCGCCGCAGTCATGGTGCCGACGCTGTCGATCATGCTCGACGATGGCTCGATCCAGCCGCGCGTCTCTTTGCTCCGGCCGCTCGATGAGTTGCGCTTCGAAGTCCGTCAACTGGAAGAGACCAACTGGGAAGCGGCCGACCTGAGGAGCTTCGAGAAGGCCTGGATAGCCGAGATAAATAATCTGCCGGAATTCTCCGTCTCGACGCTGCACATCGTCAGCGGTTTGCTTCTGCCGATCTGGCGCCTGCTGCCGCAGGATTATCGCCGCGTCTATCGATTGGAGACGGATGACGGCGAGCGCATCGTGGGTCGCGTCATCGCCACGTCGGTGCTTTCCGCGCTTTGCCGTAATCTCGGTGTGGATCAGGCCCAGACGATATCAGCCGCACAGGCTTGGGCCTCGCTCATCGGCGGATCATCGGTGGCCGTGCTTGCCGGCGATCTCAGCCTGCGTCGCGTCCGGGTGATGAATGACCACCGGATCGAACTCGCCGGCTTCAGCGATGGCATGCGCGACTGGTTGAAAGCCATCGGACTTTTCTCTGAAATCATTGCCTGGAAAACGCGGTTCTTCTTGCCCGTGACGGAGGAAGGACCGTCGATCCTCAATAGGCTGATCGAGCGTCATTGGCTGCTCGAGCTCTCGAGCCGAAGCTGAGGGAGGTGATCATGGCATCCGCCTCCGAACTGGCTGCCCGTCTCGCGCGTGATGCCGAAGCGGTGTGTCGTCATTATCTTTCGGCCGGCCGGCGATATGGCAACTACTGGATCGTCGGCGATACCTGCAACAACAAGGGGCGGTCGCTCTATGTTCATCTGGCCGGCCCACGGGTCGGTCGCTGGACCGATGCCGCCACCGGTCAATACGGCGATCTCCTTGATCTTGTTCGTGAGAGCTGCGGCCTGATCGATTTTCGCGATGTCGCGAGCGAGGCGCGGCAATTCCTGCGCCTGCCGAAAACGGAGGGAGCGTCGGCATATCAAGCAACCAGCGCCACAGGCCGAACCAACCGCCCAGCATCCGCGCGGGCACGGCGGCTTTTTGCGATGGGGCAGCCGCTCAGCGGCACACTTGCCGATAGCTACCTGCGACAGCGCGCGATCTTGCGCGGATCGGAGCACGCCAGTCTCCGTTTCCACCCTTCCTGCTATTACCGCGATCTGCTCACGGGCGATATCGCGCGCTATCCGGCCCTGATTGCTGCTGTCACAAGTCCAAGCGGTGCGATCACCGGGGTGCATCGGACCTGGCTCGACCCGAACGGTGACGGCAAGGCGAAGGTCGAGGATCCCAGGCGAGCATTGGGCAGCCTGCTCGGCAATGCAGTGCGTTTCAACGTGCCAGCCGATGCACCCGTGTCGGTGATGGCGGCAGGTGAGGGCCTCGAAACCATGCTGTCGCTGTCGCATGTCATGCCGGGAATGCCGATGGTGGCGGCGCTCACTGCCAACCACCTTGCGGCCTTCCGGGCGCCGACAAGCGTCTTACGCTTCTATATCGCTGCGGATGCGGATGCGGCCGGCCGGCACGGGATCGAAAGGCTGAGCCAGGCGGCTCGATCAATCGGCATCCTGCCGCTCGTGCTCGCGCCCGAACTCGGCGATTTCAACGAGGATCTGCGCAGGCTGGGACCGGACCGGTTGACGGCGAACCTTCGTCGGCAGCTTATACCCGAAGACGCCGCTGCGTTTCTACCTGCTGCGTAACACCGGCCAGGCGAGGGCGCGAAGTGGCGTCAGGTCGGATTCTGATGGACGCGGCGTCATGGTTCTCCATGTTTGCCCGCACCCGCCAGCCTGCCGAGAGGCGACCCATACCACGCGGTGCCCTGACCTTCAGCGGGTCGCTCAGGTTTCTTCCCCGCAGCGGCTTTGCCGCGGCTCCTCGCGAGCCAAGAAACCCTCCCTCCGCCGCCCGGCGCTTCGCTGGGCCGCGGCGCGATCCGCCGCGGTTCCGGCCCGGTCCCACGTGGACAGGGATCGCCGTCAGGCCGCGAGAGGCGCGGCGAAAAACCGACGGAGATCGACATGAACCTTTTTCCATCCTTCAACGAGGCCCCCGAGCCGCAGCACGCATCCTCCCCGACCGACCGCTTCATCTACGAGATGCAACTGCACGGGTACCGCCCTTTCCAGGACGAGCCCGATCCTCGCCCGCTCCCTGAAGAACCGGCCGTCCAGGGGTCGCTGACCACGATCTTTGACGCCCTGTTCGAGATGCTCGGCGACACGCGGCTCGAACCTGATCTCGAGGACCTCTTCTGGTCGACCGTCAATCTCTTCCACCGTGCCGGCGAGCGCATCCAGCGTGAGCTCGACCGCAACGAGGAGGCGCAGCGCAGCGGTCAACGCGAACAGGACGGCTCCGAAGTCAAAAGCGTCGAACTCGAACGCCTGATCGCCGAAGGCATTACAATGCTGGAGCGCCGCAACAGCTTCGAGTTCATGCGCGACTTCGCCGCTGACCTCTTCGAGGCGCAAACCGGTTCCGCCTGGCGGCCGCGCACCGGCTCGAAAATCAGCCACGCCAACATGACCGCGGCGATGATCGATAGCCGTGATTTCCTGTCTGCCCGGCGGCGCGCCGAGACCGAAGTGCTGATCCCGCCCGGCACCAAGATCGCCTTCGCAGGCGGGATGGACTATAACGACCACGATCGCATCTGGGCGAAGCTCGATCAGGCCTATGCCAAGCATCCCGACATGGTCCTGCTCCACGGCGGCTCGCCTAAGGGCGCCGAGCGCATCGCCGCCTGCTGGGCAGAAGCCCGAAAGGTGACACAGATCTCCTTCAAGCCGAATTGGACCAAACACGCCAAGGCTGCTCCGTTCCGCCGCAACGACGAGATGCTGTCCGTCATGCCGGCCGGCCTGATCGTCTTCCCTGGTAACGGCATCACCGGCAACCTCGCCGACAAGGCGCGCCGGCTCGGCATTCCGGTCTGGCAGGCAGGCGGCGATTAGGCCGCCTTGTCGCCCATACGGTGGACAGAAGAGCGATCGGTCGACGGTGGCAATTGGATGGCTAAGTGGATGGCTTGGTGACAAGAAGCGGGATAGGAAGTGCAGCATTCGCATCGTCAAGGATTTCGAAGGAATGCCTTCCTTCGTCGTCGATTGACACGGAGTAACTCATTCGATCCTGGATGTGGTTGTTCTCATCAAAGGTTAGGATCTTCGGCTTCAGCGATGTGATCCGGTTCTCGTCGAGATAGATCGAGTTGCAGATGATAATTTGGTCCCCGGGCTGGCAGGTGCGGGCAGCCGCACCGTTGAGAATGCAGCACCGGGAGCCTCGCTCGCCCAGGATGACGTACGTCGAGATTCTGGCTCCCGAATTTTTGTTCCAGATCTCGACGAACTCCATCGGGAGTATGCCCGCTTCTTCACAGTGATCGGGATCCAGAGTAATCGAGCCATGATAGTTGAGATTTGCCTCTGTCACGTAGATGCCGTGCAATTTGCCAGCCACCAATTTTCGCATGTTCCCTCGCCTCAAATTTCAACGACGGCTTTATTAGAGGAAACTTGAAATCGACAAAAGAAGTTTGCTGCGATGCCCCGGCTCCGTCGAGCGGTATGTGGAAACCGCCACCCACTTCGTGGGCCACGGCTTGCAGGGACTGACGCGCTCGTCCTGATCGATAATTGCGAAGAAGCCATCAAAGTCCTGCTGGCGGCGCGCCCTCCGATCGGAAGGCTTTTGTAGTCTGGGTATTGTTTCAGAGGAAGCGTTAATCCCGGGCACGAACCGACTCCGGACAATCGCCTTTACGGTGCCTTTTGGTGCGGCTGCGTTCGTGGCTGACGTTCTGCCTTCACCCATCGCCGCAGACGAGTGTCACGGTTTACCCGCTAAACAATCTCAGGACGGCTCGCGCCATTGAGGCGATCGGGCTTGGAAGCGAGCCGTTACGCAGGGGGCGCGCGAGACGGCGGCAGCCCGGATTCCTCAACGACGGTGACGGGCTCCTGGTGGCTGCATCGAGGTGCGGTCGAGCCTTAAGGGCGCTTCCTCCGTCGGAGGCTTCGAAACCATTCCCTTCTCTATGTCGCCTTTCTAAGGGACCGGCCGCAATCAGCGTCAACCCGCAAGGGGTTCCCCTGCGCTGACGCTCCGGTGACGCCTGCGGCTCGCCCCCTTCTCCGGGCGCCATCGGGAATGGTCCCGAGCAACCGAAGGAGAATTACCATGGCTACCACGATCGCAACCCTGACGCAGAAGACCGATGGCAGTCTCGAAGGCGTCTTCGCCACCATCCGGGTCAATGCCTTGATCGCCATTATCCCCAATGTCAACAAGGCTAGCGAAGAAGCTCCGGATTACCGCATCATCCACCGCAAGACCGGCTTCGAAATCGGCGCAGGCTGGAACCGCATCGCCCGCCAGACCGGTGAAGAATATCTCTCCGTCAAGCTCGAAGCGCCCGAGATCGGCGTCATCTTCGGCAATCTCGCACCCGCTCCCGGCGGCGAGGCAAATCGCAAGGTCATCCTGTGGAACAACCCGGCCTGAGCGAGGTGGCCGGTCCCGAAATGGATCGGCCTCTCCCATCCACCTAATCCGAGGAGATGGCGATGAGCCGCTATACGATCACCGTCACCAGAACCGCATTACGCCATGCCGATCCCGATGCCGTCATCGGATACGACCGCCCGCTACAGACGTTCTTTCTCCAGGCCTTCGCCGACAGCGAGGGTGAGAACCTGGCGCTCTGGCTCGGTACTAATATCCGGGCGTTTGAAACCCTGTCCGATCTCCGCGCAGCCGCGATCGCTCTGGGTTACGACTTCGTTCCGATCGCATCTGGCACGCTATGCCGGCTGCTCGACGACTATGCCCGAGAGGCGATCTGCCCGGTGCCTGATAGCATTGTCCAGGATTTGCAGCCTCAAACTCACTAATCGGCGCTAGTTGCGCAAAACACGAAAGCCCGACCTCTGCTGGAGGCCGGGCTTCCTCTTATTCGCCCAGTTGGCCTACTTGTTGAGGGCATCCTTCAGGGCCTTGGCCGGCGTGAAGGCCAGCTTCTTCGCCGCGGCGACCTTGATCGTTGCGCCGGTCGCGGGATTGCGCGCTTCCCGCTCCGGCGTGTCCTTGACCTTGAACTTGCCGAAGCCGGGCAGCGAGGTTTCGTTTCCGGCGACGGCAGCCTCGGTAATCGAGGCGATCACAGCCTCGACGATTGCCTTACCTTGCGCCTTGGTCAGGTTGTGCTCAGTAGCGATCTTGTCGGCGATTTCATTGGTGGTGGTCATGTCAGTCTCCGCATCGTGATTGATATGGAATCCGTGACAGGCGATTTTCGTCCTGTCATCGGTGAAGAGTGAGTACGACGTTCAAAGCGCTGGATTTCCACAGCTTCTGATCGAGCGCAGCACTCCGCGTTCTGAGAGCCACGACAGTGTCCGCCGCCCCCGACAATTATCGGTGCCACACGAGAGGTTGGTTGTCTGCTTAGTCCCTCCGAGGGTGTCATGGCGGTCTGGCTCTACTCGTGTCGCTTCGCGCCACTCCCGGAGCCCGCTTTGCGGTCTCCGCCTCCGGTCACGATCCATCTCGCGGGCCAAGAAGCGATGTCGACGCCTCATGTCGAAACGGCGCCTCATCCATATGGCCGGCTGATCGCCGGATACGGTCGCGGCGCCTGCCGGCACCGCGGTGCTCTTCTTCTCTGACGTCCTATTGTGCACCCGCCACTCCGGCGTCAAGGACTGCGTGGGCTCCTTTCGTCAGAAACGAAAAGGAGAATGCGTCAATCAAAAGTTCAGCAGAATGGTCGATAGATAGTCAGCGGAATGGTCGATAGGAAGTCAGCGGAGTGGTATGTTGCTAGAGCCAAGCATTGACAAAAATGTCCATCGATCACGGCTCGCAAACCTTCACGTTACTGCGACCGAAGACCTTGAACACAGTTGCAAAATCAGCCTTGTACCTTTGCAGTCCTTCCTGTCTCGATCTCCTCAATCATTGCTTCGAAATCTTGTGGCAATGCTACATAATTCAGCAAGAATGCCGCCGCGGCGACACTTTACCCGAACCAAGACAACGGATGGCAGTTCCTTGAATGTGTCTCAATCGAGATACACACATGAACGTAGAGGTCAGGAGAAACTGCGATGGCCGCACACACATCCATGCTGCACGTTCGAGTAGACGACAAGCTCAAGGCCGATGCCACCGAAACACTGTTTCGGCCTATCCGTCTCGGATGCCGTGCAGATGTTCCTAACCCGCGTCGCCAAGGAGGGCGTCCTGCCAGTCGCTCTGACGACCGCCCCGAAGCGCACGACGAATGGTTCCGTGCCAAGGTGCGCGAGGCGCTGGTCGATACTCGACTAGGCGTGCCGCATCGGCAGGTCATGGACGAGGCACAAGCATTGATCGACAGGAAGCGCCGTGCCCGAGCTTAAATGGTTTTGCTGAAGACGAATTATTGCCCCGGTCAAACCGAGTCGATAAAATATCCCCGACAAAAGAGCGAGCTTGGAGTGTGCCGTGACAGATCAAAGCATCTCGTGGAAACAGGATGGAATCGACTCCGGCTGGTTCTTCGCCCAGGGCGTCGGTTCGGTGAGAAGCAGTGTCAGCTACCGCCCAGGCGGGTGGTGGTTCCTTGCGGAATGGCTACCCGACACTGAAGAGCATGATATCGGCCCCTTCAAAACCAAAGCAGCCGCGATAGCCGAAGCGGAGCGCCTTGCCGTTCAGCGGCTAAAGGACAATCATCGATCGCATGTGCTCACGACCTACTGTCAATAGGTCGGTTGGAAATGGAACCGATACGAAAATGAATGTTACGGAAATCATCGCCGCAATAGAGCGCGTTATTGAAAGCGCGACTCCAGGACCATGGTACGGTCGTGGATCTAAGGGTTCTGAAAGTTATGGGGGTGGATGTGTTGCCACGACAACAACCTATCAGGACATAAATTTTAAGGCGATCGCCGACGTAAGATCGCACTCTTCGGAAATCAGCTACGATCAAGCTGCTGCAAATCGCGAGTTTATTGCGGCCTGCAATCCTGAAAATATCGCCGCTCTTATCTCGGCCTACAAGGAGTTGGAGAGAAAGCTGGCGGCTGATGGCGTGTCTCTGTCGACATAATCGTAACAGCCTTTGCTGTTCGGCAGCCGGCTCAGAGCCTATGACCCGGGCGTCGTCCCAAACCTTCGGCGAACTTCCGAAATGCAGATGGCGACTTTCGATCGGGCCACAACGGGGTGGGGCTCCAGCCTTGTCAAAATCGTCATTAACGCCTGTCTTCAGGAAGCGTGCTTTTGCGCGGCGTAGACTACCGCGTGCGAAACACCTTTGCAGATAAACGGAACGCACGGGCGGGGGCAGTCGGTTCCGCCTCCCTGCCGGCCGCTATGCTGAGGCTCCTGCGGCTGCCCTTGTTCCGCCCTTAGCGTGGCGAGAATTCCCGAAATCCGCCTGACGGCGCCGCTATGCTGATTTCTCCGATACTCTTCATTGTTTGATTGTAACCCGCCTGCGGGCGGGTTGCCCCATTATCCCTGATCACTGCCGGCAGCCATACGATCGGGACTGCCAGATGATTCGCATCTCGGCCCATGAAGCATCGAAAATCAGTCAGTTTAACCGGCCTCCTGGCTGGCGCGAAAGGAACTCAGCTTGCTCAGGAGCTCCCCAGAGATCTCGAATTGCCGCGCCGTTCCCCGGCCCATGGAGTTCTTCCCCATCGTCTCTAAAAGCATTCCCCGCTTTACCAAAAGGTCGACCGTCTCCTTCACGCCGCTTCGCGTCAGCTCGGTAATCTCGATGATATTCGAGAGGGTTAGTTTCTGGTGGGCCTGGGTCATCGTATAGAGGATCGTCATCATGCCGATCTGCTTCAGTCTCGCCTGCGGGGTTTCGTCCGCCAGCGGATGATCGAGGATCTCATGAAGAATGAGGCCGGAGAAGGCAAGGTTGTGCCATTGCGTTTTAATCGCGCTTGTCATGTCATTTAACTGTGCTATATACGGCAGTATGAGCCTGGGAAGTCCGATTGGATCTCCCGAAACGCAATAGGGCGCCGTGGTCTCGAAGGATCCTGTTCATGAAAAGCCTTCTCCTGAATTCACTGCTCGCGGTCTGCTTCGTCGCGCCACCCTATCTTATTTCCGGCAGTAAAGCGCGGGCCGAAGATTGGGGATGCCAGGTTATCCTATGCCTTTCCAATCCCGGCGGGCCGACCCAATATGGCGAATGCCGGCCGCCGATCCAGAAACTGTGGCAGGCGCTTGCCGAGGGCCACTCGTTCCCGACCTGCAGCGGCGTCGGTTTTCAGAGTTCGCGGCCGGGTTATGAACCCTATTATTGCGATGCCGGGTACAGACTGACGAGCGATTATGGTCCGCGCGGGCAGGAAACGACCTGCGTGTCGACGTCGCTGCAGCCGGTGAGCAACAGCCTCTGCTCAAATGACGAGGAAGACTACACCCACAACAATTCGGTGCTGTCGCCACATTGGCAGCGCGTGGACGGACGGCGCCAATGCATGGGCTATCCGATAACGCGTCCGAATGTGCGATCGCAGCCGCACTATGTCGATGTCACCATCGACGGCGCAGGCACGCAAAGGGTCTGGTACTGATCGATGGCTGCTTCTTTCGTCGATATCGCGCAAACCTGCGCGCCGATGGCGCACGTCGAGACGCTGGCAGGCATCATAAGCCTCGAGAGCCGTTTTCAGCCTTTCGCCATTCGCATCAACAGCGGTCCGCCACTCGCCGCCCAACCCGGGTCGAAGGCGGAGGCGATCGAGGTCGCCACGTCTCTGATTGCCGGCCACCAGGATATCCAGATCGGGCTCGGCGGTATCTCGATAGAGGAGCTTCAAAAACTGAAGCTATCCGTCGCCGACGCCTTTGATCCCTGCCTGAGCCTCAAGGCCACGGCCACGCTTCTCGACGGATACTACCGCGCCGCATTACGTGAGGGGGATCCGGCTAAGGCCGAAAGCCTGATGCTCCAATCCTACTATGGCCGCGATGATCCATCCCTCGGCGCCATGGTCAGATATGACGAGCAGGTGCGCCAGGAAGCAAAGCGGTTATCGCCGATGCTTGCCTCCCTTGAGATTGGCGAGCCCGATGGTCGGGCCGGGCCGACGCAAGATGAGGCGCCGCCGGCGCTTGCGAAACAATCCTCCCAAACCGCCGAGGCCGTATCCTGGGATGTTTTCAGCTCAGGGCGGCAATCCTCGGTTCTCGTTTTTCCGAATGATCGATCGGAGCAAAGTGAATGATCTCCAAAGCCCGTCTTCGCCCCCTTGCCGCATCCACGCTCATGGCGGGCGCCATTGTCATCTGCCTGGTCGAGCCAGCCTTCGCCCAAGCCGCCGGCATCGAAACCGTTTTGCAGAACATCGTCGACATGCTGACCGGCAATATCGCCCGCCTGCTGGCCGTCATCGCCGTCATCATCATCTGCATCGCGTGGATGTTCGGCTACATGGATTTGAGGCGGGCCGGATTCTGGATCATCGGGATCGGCGGCATTTTCGGCGCCACCGAGCTGGTCAACACCATCGTCGGGAATTGAGCGCCATGGCGAGCACTCTGAGTCTCGAAGACGACACGTTGTTTCTCGCCTGCACGCGCCCGGCAATGATCGCGGGCGTGACCATGGAGGCGATGGGCGCCAACATCATGCTGACGACCATCCTCTACATCACCGCGGGATCGATCGCCTACGCGCTGGTCGGGATCGTCTTTCATGTCCTGTTTCGCGCGCTCGTCAAGCACGACCACAACATGTTTCGGATCCTGATTGCGTGGATCGAAACCCGTGGCCGCTCTCGCAATGCCGCCTATTGGGGTGGCGCCACGCTCTCGCCTCTGACGCTCACCCGGCGTTATGACGAAAGGGATCTCAGCTTTGTCTAACATTGCGACGCTCCGGTCGCGCGAGCTCGGGCCGGAGACCTTCATTCCCTATGTCAGGCATGTCGACGAGACGACCATTGCGCTCGAATCCCGAGCGTTGATGACCATGATCGCTCTCGACGGCGTTTCCTTCGAAACATCAGACATCAGGGACCTCAACGGCCTGCACCGCAGCCTGAACACGCTCTATCGCAATATCGCCGACGAGCGGCTGGCGCTCTGGACGCATGTCGTGCGCCGCCGCGACAATGCCTATCCCGAGGGACGCTTCGCCAATCCCTTCTCCGACGGTCTGAATGCGAGATACCGCGCGCGGATGGTGGGCGAAGACCTGTTTCGCAACGATCTCTATCTCACCCTCGTCTGGCATCCCGGCCGGGATCCCGCCGAAAAGGCAGCCAAACTTCTCTCCCGGCTGCGCAAGGCGCACCGATCCGATACCGAGCTTGACGGGCAGGCTCTGAAGCATCTGCGTGACCGCGTGGCCGATGTCGTCGCCGGCCTGCAGCGCTTCGAGCCGCGGCTGCTCACCCTTCATGAACAGGACGGCATCCTGTTCTCTGGCCCGAGCGAAGTGCTCCACCAGATCGTCGGCGGCCGGCGGGAACCGATCCCGTTGACGGAGGGACGAATTTCCTCGGCGATCTATTCCGACCGGGTGATTTTCGGGCGCGAGACCGTCGAGATCCGTCACGAGGCCGACAGCCGCTATGCCGGCATGTTCGGCTTCAAGGAGTATCCGGCGACCACGCGCAGCGGCATGCTCGACGCTATCCTGACCGCACCTTTCGAGCTCATCCTGACGCAGTCCTTCGCCTTCGCCTCAAAGGCCGATGCCCGCACGATCATGGGCCGCAAGCAGAACCAGATGGTCAGCGCCGGCGACAAGGCGGCCTCGCAGATCGAGGAACTCGGCGAGGCGATGGACGATCTTGAATCCAATCGCTTCGTTCTCGGAGAGCATCACCTTGCGCTTGCCGTCTTCGCGCCCTCGGTCAAGGAACTGACCGATCACATGGCGAAGGCGCGCGCCTACCTCACCAGTGGCGGCGCGGTTGTCGCCCGCGAGGATCTCGGGCTCGAGGCTGCCTGGTGGGCGCAATTACCGGGCAATTTCCGCTATCGGGCGCGCTCGGGCGCGATCACCTCCCGTAACTTCGCAGCCCTGGCGCCCTATCATTCCTATCCGGCGGGCAAGAAGGACGGCAACGAGTGGGGACCGGCCGTCGCCATGCTCAAGACCGCGTCTGGCTCACCCTTCTATTTTAACTTTCACCACGGCGACCTCGGCAACACTTTCGTCTGCGGCCCGTCGGGTACGGGCAAGACGGTGCTGTTGAACTTCATGCTGTCGCAGCTCGAAAAGCACGATCCGCATATGGTCTTCTTCGACAAGGACCGCGGCGCGGATCTCTTCGTCCGTGCAGCCGGCGGTACTTATCTACCGCTGAGGAATGGTGTCTCCACCGGCTGCGCGCCGTTGAAAGCACTGGAATTCACGGCGGAAAACAAAGTATTCCTCACCGGTTGGATCGCCAAGCTGGTCCGATCCGGATCTGGCGAACTATCGATCATCGAGTTGCGCGACATCGCCTCGGCGGTCGACGGGGTGGCGGACCTGCCGGTGGAGCGTCGCTCCATCGGCGCCCTGCGCACCTTCCTCAACAACACCGATCCCGAGGGCATTGGAGCACGTCTCCGACGGTGGGAGAGGGGCGGGCCGCTTGGCTGGGTCTTCGACAACGAAGCCGACGATATCGGCATCGGCGCCAGGCTCATCGGCTACGACATGACCGATTTCCTCGACAACGAGGAGATCCGCACGCCGTTGATGGCTTACCTGTTCTATCGCATCGAGCAGTTGATTGACGGGCGGCGCATCATCATCGTCATCGACGAATTCTGGAAGGCGCTACAGGACGAAGGTTTTCGTGATCTCGCCCAGAACAAGCTCAAGACGATCCGCAAGCAGAACGGTCTCATGTTGTTTGCGACCCAGAGCCCGCGCGACGCCATCGTCTCGCCGATCGCCCACACGATCATCGAGCAGTGCCCGACTCAGGTCTTTCTGCCGAACCCGCGCGGCGACCGCGCCGACTATGTTGACGGCTTCAAGCTGACCGAGCGCGAATTCGAGCTCGTCTCACGCGAGCTCTCCGTCGAGAGCCGCCGGTTCATCGTCAAGCAGGGGCACAACAGCGTCGTCGCCGAGCTGAACCTCAACGGCTTCGACGACGAACTCGCCATCCTCTCCGGCCGGACGGCCAATGTGGAACTGGCCGACTCGATCCGATCTGAGATCGGCGAGGGACCGGAGGACTGGCTTGCCGTGTTTCACAAGAGAAGGAAGACAGCATGATCCGCCCAGGAACGATTCGGTCCTTGTTTCTATCGGCCGCTTTTTTGGCTTCGGCGGTGCTGGCACCGGCCCAGGGCATCCCGGTCATCGATCAGACGTCGATCGCCAAGCAGATCGAGAGCATCACGCAGCTGAAGTCCCAGCTCGACACCTTGAACCAGCAGCTCCAGCAGGCCCAGCAGCTCTACGGATCGCTGAACAAGATCACCGACATGGCTGACGTCGCCAACCTGCTGAACGATCCCTCGATCCGCAAGGCGCTGCCGCAGGATTTCAACGCGATCGAGGGACTGTTCAAAGGTTCCGGCAGCGGCGTCTTCGGCAGTTCCGCCTCGAAATTCCTTCAGGACAACTCCAGCTACCGCACCGATGCCGACGATTTCTATGCGCAGGAGCTGTCGCGCATCCAGAACCAGAACGCCGCCCAGATGAGTCTCGGCCAGCAGATCTATGATGCAGCGACCAAGCGCATCGACGGTATCGACGAGCTTCGCCAGAAAATCTCCAGTGCGGCCGATGCCAAGGACATCGCCGACCTGCAGGCTCGTCTCCAGGCCGAGACCGCCTTCCTGCAAACCGATGTCCTGCGCATGGAGGGCCTGCAGATGGTTCAGCAGGCTCAGCTGCAGGTCGATGACCAACGCAAGGCCGAAGATTGGCGCAAGCGCATGGACACGATGGGAGCAGCACTCAAATGAGATGGTTTCTTTCTGGTGCGGCCATGGTTTTCCTCGCGGCCTGCTCCCCGCAGACGGAGAAGACTTACACCGTCGATGAACTTGCGGCCGATGATGGTCTGCTCGCGAAAATCATCGGCGAATGCCGCAACAATCCCGGCGAACTCCGAGACACGCCCAATTGCCGCAACGCCGAGGCTGCGGACGGCAAGCTGCGGCTGGAGCGCATGCGCAAGTCGCTCGGGGGCTGAGCGATGTATCAGGTCTTCAGCTTCGTTGACGGGCAATTCAAGACACCCTTGGAAAACTTCATTTCCTCCGGCACCTCGAATATCGCCAGCTGGGTCAGCGGCCCGCTGACGGCGGCGCTTACGCTCTATGTCGTGCTCTACGGCTATCTCGTTCTGCGCGGCTCCGTGCCGGAACCGATCCTCGAATTCGCCTTCCGGGCGATGAAGCTCGCCATCATCGTCATGCTGGTCAGGAATGCCGGCGACTATCAGACCTACGTCACCAATATCTTTTTCGATGCGCTGCCGCGCGAAATCTCGCAGGCTCTAAACTCCGGCACGGCGCCGAGCGCATCGACCTTCGACAGCCTGCTCGATAAGGGCCAGAAATGCGCCTATGAGATCTGGTCGCGCGCCTCCTGGCCGGTTGATATCGTCACCGGCATCGGTGGCATGATGGTCATCGGTGCGAGCTTCATCGTGGCGGCGATCGGCTATATCGTTTCGCTCTATGCCCGGCTGGCGCTCGCCATCGTTCTGGCCATCGGCCCGATCTTCATCGCGCTCGCGATGTTCCAATCCACTCGCCGGTTCACCGAATCCTGGATCGGCCAGCTCGTCAATTTCGTCATTCTTCAGGTGCTCGTCGTTGCCATCGGCTCGCTGCTGATCACCTGCATCGACACGACGTTTACGGCGATCGAAGGCTATAGCGACGTCCTGATGCGGCCGATCGCGCTCTGCGCCATTTGCCTTGCCGCTCTCTATGTTTTCTACCAACTGCCCGGCATTGCTTCGGCTCTTGCGGCGGGCGGGGCGTCGCTCACCTACGGCTACGGTGCCGCCCGCGATGCGCACGAAAGCACGCTCGCCTGGGCGACATCCCATACCGCCAGAGCGGTCGGCCGCGGCGCGCGTTCCGTCGTCCGCCGCCTGACGCCAGGCCGGACCGAATGACGGCAACCAACGCTTCAGACAATTGAACAGGTTTTTTGGATGCTCCGTATCGTTTTGTCGCTTCTTCTGACCGCTGGTCTCATAGGCTGCGGTTCGATTTCCCACCCGCTCCCGAAATGTGATGGTTATTCCCGCCGGCCGTTGAACCGTGCCATGTGGCAGTGGCAGGACAGTGGAGGCGAGCAACCGGCGACCGGGGCCGTTCCCGCTGAGCCGACCAGTCACGCCGCCGCCTATGTGCAGGAGCCGTCCTCAGTTCCGCCGGCCGCTTTCGCGCATTTCGATGTCGCGGGCTCCTACCGTCCGTGCGAGGGCGAATGATATGGTGACCACGGACAACCTCAAAAGTTACTTTGAAAAAGCCCGCCGGTTCGATCAGGACCGTATGATCCAGGTCGAGCGTTCCGCCCGCATTGCCTGGTTCGTCGCTGCTTGCGCCAGCATCCTGGCCGGCGTCTCGGTATTTGCCGTTGCCGGCCTCACCCCTTTGAAAACCGTCGAGCCCTTCGTCGTGCGGGTCGATAATTCCACCGGCATCGTCGATGTGGTCTCGGCGCTGACATCGACCGCCGGCACCTACGACGAGGCCGTCACCAAATATTTCGCGGCCAAATATGTCCGCGCCCGCGAAGGTTATGTCTGGAGTGAAGGAGAGGAGAATTTCCGCACCGTCGCCTTGCTGTCGACGCAGCCGGAACAGACGCGGTTTGCAGCGGTCTATCGCGGCAGCAACCCGGATTCCCCGCAGAACATCTACGGCCGTAGCGCCACGGCGCGGATCAACATCGTTTCCATCTCGCTGATCAACGCCAATGTGGCATCCGTCCGCTATATGAGAACCGTGACCCGCGGTGACGAGGTGCGCACCACGCATTGGGTTGCGACCCTTACCTTCTCCTATGCCAACGCTCCGATGTCCTCGACCGATCGGCTGATCAATCCGCTCGGCTTCGCCGTCAGCGAATATCGCGCCGATCCGGAGGCCATCAATTGAGACCGCACTTTCTCCTTCCGCTCTTCCTGGCCGTCGGCCTTTCCTCGGCGGCGCTTGCCCTGGAAACGCCACGCGGCGCCGCGCAGGACAGCCGCATCCGTTTCGTCGACTATCAGCCCTATAACATCACCAAAGTCGTCGGCACGCTCCGGTCTTCGGTGCAGATCGAATTCGCCGCCGACGAAGAAATCGCTCATATCGCGCTTGGCAACAGCGTCGCCTGGGAAGTGGCGCCGGCCGGCAACATTCTATTCTTGAAGCCTCGGGAAAATCAGCCGGTGACGAATATCTCCGTGGTGACGACACGACGGGACGGCTCGACCCGCAGCTATCAGATGGAACTCACCGTCCGTGACGGCAGCGTCGAAGCCGGTCAGAACACCTATTTCTATGTGAAATATCGCTATCCTGCAGATGAGGTGGAGCGACGCCGGCAGGAAGCGGCCGCCCGGGCGCAGGCGGCACAGGCCGGCGAGGCCGATCGCGTGCTTGCCCTCCACGAAGCCTATGGGCCGCGCAACTGGCGTTATTCCGCTCAAGGATCCCAGGCGCTCGAACCGCAAGCGGTCTATGACAACGGGAAGGTCACTACCTTCGCCTTTGCCGGCAACCAGGAAATGCCTGCGGTCTATATGGAAAACTCCGACGGCAGCGAAAGCCTGGTTCCGAAGTCCGTCGACGGCAATCTCGTCCTCGTTCACGCGATCAGCCGCAAGTTCATACTGCGCCGAGGCGGCGACGTCCTCTGCGTCTTCAACGAAGCCTACGATCGCGTCGGCATCAATCCCGAGACCAATACGACGTCACCATCGGTCGAGCGCCTCGTCAAAGCGCCGCCCGGCGCGGCGCAATAGGAGGTGACATGGCCGAGGAAGAGATTTCCCAGATCCCCGGCGAGCGCGCCGAGACGTCGGCCGGTGGCCGGCTCGACAACAACCCGATCCTCAAACGCGGCGCTGTCGCCTTGGCGATCGTCGTCTTTGTCGCCTTCGCTCTCTGGTCGATGCGCGGCCAGGACAAGCCGTCAGATGGTGCCCAGCCGGAGCGGGTGGTTATCCGCCAGACATCGGATTTCGAACCTGCGAAGGAGCCACAGTCGGTGGTGACACCGCCGCAGGTCCAGCTCCCGACGCCAGTCGCCGCCGAGCAGGCGCCGACCGACGACGACAAGCTGCTCGATGCTGCCCGCCGTGCGCCGGTCATTGTCTATAGCGGCGAGAAATCGCCGGCGACGCGGCGGCAGGATCAGGATGCGGCAACGGATCAGGCTTCCAACTACGTGCCGCTCGGCGCCAATCCCGGTGGCTTCGCCTCGCGGGGCGAAAACGAGGATGAGCGCTTCAACCGCTTACTGACGCCGACGCAATTGCAGGGATCGCGTGCCGGCACGTTGGGCAATCGCGATTTCATCGTCGCCATGGGCACATCCATTCCTTGCGTTCTCGAGACCGCGCTCTCTTCCGATCAGCCGGGGTTCACGAGCTGCGTCATCAACCGCGACGTCCTTTCAGATAACGGCCGCGTGGTGCTCATGGAAAAAGGCACGCAGGTCGTCGGTGAATATCGCGGCGGCATTCGGCGTGGGCAAAAACGTCTATTCGTTCTCTGGAACCGGGCGAAGACGCCGAAGGGCGTGATCATCACTTTGGCGTCGCCGGCAACCGATGCGCTCGGCCGCGCCGGCATCGACGGCTATGTCGACACCCATTGGTGGGAGCGGTTTGGCAGCGCGATGCTCCTGTCGATCGTCGGCGACGCCAGTTCCTATGCCAGCAGCCGGCTGCAGGACAGCGATGTCGAAACGCAAAACACCACCAGCGCCGGTCAGCAGGCAGCGGCGATCGCCGTCGAGCAATCGATCAACATTCCGCCGACGCTCATGAAACATCAGGGCGAACTGGTTTCGATCTTCGTCGCCCGCGATCTGGATTTCTCCAGCGTCTACCGCCTTCGTGTGACCGAGCCCCGCAACCGCATCTACGACCGTGCTGCGCTTGGGGATTTCAGCCCCTCCTCGAAGCTCGTGACAAAATAGGTTCGGCGATGACTGAAGCTGCCGACACCGGCGTCGTGCGCGAACTGCTTTCGCCGCTATCACGCTTCCTGCGCGACAAGACGCTCTATGAGGTCATCGTCAACCGGCCCGGGCAGATTGTCACGGAGGGCAGACAAGGATGGCAAACTCACGACGTGCCGGAGCTGTCATACGACAGGCTGATGCGTCTCGCCCGAGCGGTTGCGAGCTTCTCTAGCCAATCGATCGACGAGACGCGGCCGATCCTGTCGGCGACTCTACCGGACAGCGAGCGGATCCAGATCGTCATCCCGCCGGCAACGACGAAGGGAACCGTCAGCATCACCATCCGCAAGCCGTCCTCCGTGTCGCTGACCCTGGAGGATCTCGATCATGGAGGCTTGTTCGCCGATGTTTTGCCGGCCCAAGACGACGGGCGCCGATCAGACCATAGGCTGTTGGAATACTATCGGATCGGTGCCTACAAGGCCTTTCTCCGGGAGGCGGTGTTTGCAAGAAAGAACATCATAATTTCCGGCGCCACCGGGTCGGGAAAAACAACTCTATCGAAAGCGCTGATCCGCCACATTCCGCAAAGCGAGCGGATCATTTCCATCGAGGACACACCGGAGCTGGTGGTCCCGCAACCCAACCATGTTCGGCTATTTTACTCCAAAGGCGGGCAGGGGCTCGCCAAGGTCGGTGCCAAGGACCTGCTCGAATCGTGTCTCCGCATGCGGCCTGACCGTATCCTGCTGCAGGAGCTGCGTGACGGGACGGCATTCTACTACATCCGTAATGTCAACTCCGGCCATCCCGGCTCGATCACGACGGTCCATGCCGACTCCGCCCGCCTCGCCTTCGAGCAGCTGACGTTGCTGGTTAAGGAGTCGGAGGGGGGTGGGGACCTGGAACGGCACGACATCCGCGAGATGCTGACGATCGCAGTCGACATCATCGTGCAATGCAAGCGGATCGACGGCCGGTTTCGGGTGAGCGAGATCTACTATCGAGACACTGTTGAGGCGGTGACAAGGGCAGTGGGTCAGTATTCTAAGTGAACCCGTTCCCTGGAGTCTGTCCATTGCCGTGGCGGGGCAGACCTCGAATAGGCCTCTCTCAACCGACGGCGCAGAAAAATAGGGCCGCTGGAAAACCAGGGCCCTTTAAGGTGTGAAGGTCAATACCTCCAGAGGGGAACAGCTGACACGATGGTACTGGGAGGAAAACCATCAACTGCATCAGCTGGAGGCAATATGCTCATATTTTGACCGCTTGGTAAAACATTTTTTGTGCAGTGCAGCTATGCAGAAATGGCAGAGAGTTCTCTCGGCCGATTTGACCGGACGAAGAGCTTCATGCAGTCGAGGCCGCCGGCGCGATGTCCTTCCTTTAGGGTCATCTGCGTCGCGTGACTAAGGAAGCTGGCGTCGATCATGGCAGCCGCGGCATTTCGCCGTCGGCTAGACGCCAGATCCATGGTGTCATCTCGGCTCGCGCGGCGATCATCTCATCCAGGGCAATCTCGTAGTCTTCGTCGGCGTTCGTTGGAACGATGAACATAGCGACCGGCGCCGGCCTTGCCTCCGGTAACGTCGCGGAGGCAATGGGCCGGTCGCGAGAAAGATCGAACCGCAACCCCTTCACGCTTCTGCGCTTGAGGCCGGAGAGCCGCTCCAGGAGACGCAGTTCATGGACATTTTCGAACGGAATCCAGTTCTCGTTGACCATCATCATCGCCACTTCGTCGACCGAGGCGATCCCCGCGCCCGACATACCGAACGTGGCGATGAGGATGAGATGAAACTCCTCGTTGGATCGCCAGAGTTCCAGCTCGGTTTCATACCGGACGTTCAACCGCTTCCACGCGCCCTCGTCGATCATGAAAGGGAAAGGCAGGTGACGCACTACTATCTTCTGGCCATCGCGTGCCGAGGAAAATTCCTTCACCTCCGCGACCGTCATCATCAGTTTGCGTGGACCGGGGCCAGTAGCCTGCGCGCCGGCCAATATCGCCGCGCGCCTGGCGGAGATCCCATCCTTGTCCTCCTGGTGGAACACCTCCGGGACGAACAGGATGTCGCTGAGCGGGCCGCCGCGGACGATCATCTGCCTCGCTGCGTTCAACAGGCTGCTGCGGACGCGACCCCAGCCGCGTCTTCCAGCCCATAGCGCCGTCCATTCCGTCAGTTCCCCTGTCTCCCAGAGATAGTGGAGCGTCGCCTTGAGCGACAGTTTTTTCGGATCGCTTCGCACCGTTTCCGACGGTGCCGAAGATGAGGCCGAAGCCGACCGGTTCCCTCGTTTCGACAGCGAGAAATCGAGTTTGAGCACAGCCGCGCCCGTCGCCGCGTCGATCTGGATGGCATTGCCGATCAACGGCCCGAGGCCGGATAGCTCATAGGGCGGTTCGTAGGATGGGCAGCCGGTATCGTGATCTCGTCCTGAAAGCGGCATCCGTTTGATCAGGAACTGGTCGTCCATCCGGGCGATATACATCGGCACCGGCGCTTTCCTACACCGACAAAGTGGCCTGAGCTTCTGTTCGTAGGCGCGTTCGAGATGCAGCTGAAAGTCTGGGGAGCTTTCATCGAACGTCTGGCTACCGATCAAAAACTGTCGCACGTTTCCCTCGCTTGCCCGCAAAGACTGATCAAGCCGCACAGGAAGGCGTAGCATAGGTGCGGTGGATTATACTAGGGAAAATTCGTCAGTATAAGGGAACGAAAATGCCCGACACGCTATAGAGAAACGCGAAAAATCCAGCGACCGATGGTCCGGCGGGCCATGCCCAAGGATCATGAGAATGAGCGCCAACGCCGCAAGCCGCATCATCGAACCCTCTGATGTTCGAGTGCCTGACATCCGGATGACATAAAAGAGAGTGGCGCAGGCAGAATGAACCATCAGCGGGAAGGCAAGAAAATCACCCGGCTTGCCATCAACAAGCTTCACGACAGAAAGGCCAAGCCGTCCAAGCGCCAATGCGCATACGACGATCCCGGTCAGCAGCAAAGGCCTTAGGCGAAAATGCTGATCTTGCAATGTACGCCCCGACGACGCACGCGTGCGAAGGCAAATTTCCTCCGCCCCCAACCCTGAAATTTCGGCCCCCGGCGATCATGATAATTAGAAGTCATCAGGCCGGGAACATGGAGTGGTCTTGGTGCATCCGGCTTTTTTAGGCCGGCTGCAACTGGGCATTGCGAAAAGGGGGAGAGGAGCCGGAAAGGCTTGGTCCAGATGGGTTTGCCGCCTCGGCGTCTGGTTTTTTAAGCGAGTGAAGGCGACGGACACGTCGCTGGCGATCGAAGATGCCGGCTGCCGTGCAGCCGCACACGGCTTAAGGGTATGATCTCTTGAAGGGCAGTATTGTATCGCGACATCAAATGTACTATGTACACACATGTGATGTACGTGAAAGAAGGAGCATGTCGTGCACACGACCAAGGTATTCAAAAACGGCAACTCGCAAGCTGTGCGCATCCCTGCGGATTTGGCTTACAGCCAGACCGAGGTGGATCTTGAAATCGAGCGGATCGGTGACGAGCTTCGCATCCGTCCGCTAAAGCCGTCCTTGGAAGGCGTGCTTTCGCGTTTCGCGAGGTTTGACCGTTCGTTCATGGCGGAGGGACGCGATGATCATGAGCAGGCCGAGCGGGATGCGCTTTGATGCCGCTTTATATGCTCGACACCAACATGTGCATCTACCTGATGAAGGAGCAGCCGCCGCAAGTCGCGCGTCGCTTTGCTCAATGCCGTGTCGGGGACGTTGTCATGTCAGCCGTTACATTTGCGGAACTTGAATATGGTGTCTCTGCCTCGACGAACGTGGAAAAGGAGCGGGCAAACCTGGAATTCCTGATAGAAGCGATCCCAGTTGCGCCTTTCGACGCCAATGCGGCGCGGGCCTATGGACCTGTCAGGTTTGCCACGCGCGAACGCAAAAAAGATCATCTGGACAAATTGATAGCCGCTCATGCACTCTCGATCGACGCGATCCTCGTGACCAATAATGTGCGGGACTTTTCATTCTACGATGGTTTGCCGATTGAGAACTGGTTGTTGTTGTGAGCGCGAAAGCGCGACCAAGCTACGTGCTGCGTTCTCGTGGCGATAGCCGCGGCGCAGTTTGCGACTGGCCACACGTTCCAGGGCAACCGCAGCTTGCCCGAGCGTGTCGAACAGTTCCACCTTTAGCCGACCTTCGGTTCCGATCCGGCCCCAGTTGCGCACGAGCGAGCTGCCTCCGAACAATGTCGGCTGGATCGACAGGCGATAGAAGCGCGCCATGTTCAGCGCCCGGTCGATCCGGTAGAGCAATGTGGTGTCGGCTTGTGCATCCATGACCGGATCATGCGCGCTCCCCGTTTGGCCGTCTAACGACTTTCCTGAATCGGTCATGGCAAATCGATTCATATCGGTGATGCATCTTGCCGCTCGATGGTCTCTTTAACCGTGCCGCCACTGACGACCATCGCTGAGATAAGACGAGCGGGAGTGCTGGCGTAGGCGTCGACGAATTGGCGAACACCGATGTCTCGGGCCGGAGTGCTCATAAGCAATGACGCCAGGACCGTTGTTTTTGCCGTTCAGCGTCGCGGATGAAACCCGGCCATGATCGTCTACCTTCCTGTCTGAAGTGTTGGCGCACCCATGCAGATCTCGATGGATCTGGTGTGACCGAAGGGCGCCTTTCGTCTCGATCGCCATCCCGCAACGGCCGTCCGCGACTTTCTTCCCCTGCGAACTGCGTTCGCATTCCTCGCGATCCAAGAAAGCCGCTCCCACCCGTCCTCCACTTCGTTCCGGCCCGAACGGTGCGGCGTCGATCGCCTGCGGTCCATACACCGCCATCGAGGCCGCGATGGGCGCGGCCCGAACAAACCGGAAGGAACAAGATCATGGCAGTCATCGGCGAATTCACCACCAACGGCAACAACTCCATCGTCGGCAACGTCCGCACCCTCACGGTTAGCATGAAGGCCCGCCTGAATCCCATTGAGCGCGTCTCGCGCGACGCCCCGGACTTCCGCGTCACCGCCGGCAACGGCGTCGAGGTCGGCGCAGGCTGGAAGGCAATCTCCAACGACGGCGAGGAATACATCTCCGTCAAGCTGGACGATCCGAGCTTCAACGCTCCGATCACCGCAGCACTTTGGCCGGGCGACAAGGAAGGAGAATACGCGCTCATCTGGAACCGCCCCAAGCGGGAGGTCTGATCCCAGCCCAAGGAGCTCCGCTAGCGAAGCGGGGCTCTCGTTCTTCCGCACGAACAGCCGAACAACGGGCATCGCGCCCGTTGTTGGCTTTTCTGGTGCCACACGAGAGGGGAAGTCTGCTCAGTCCGTCCGAGGGTGCCATGGCGAAATGAAGGCCTCAAGGACGAGCGGTTCCCCCAATTTTGCCTCCGCTCCGGTTCCCTCCGCTCCGACAAAATCGGCTCCCCCACTCGCCGGCTCCGCCGGTTGCTCCGCAATCCTTGACCCCTCCATCCCGCCATGACCGCGGGCGTCGTCTTTCACAACGTCAAGGAGACGACAATGACCACTTGCATCGACGAAATCATCGAACTGCTGGGCGCCGAGCTGCGGAATGCCGATCCGGCCGAGCGCCGCCAGATCGAGAACGACCTCGAACTGGCGCTGGCCGAACGCGAAGTGATCTGGGCGGAGCAGGATGGCCGCATCGACGCCGAGCCTCCGTTCTGACGGAGGTTTCTTGCCGCATTCACGAGCCTGGCGGCCGGATCGACCGGCCGCCAGGCTGTCAAGGATTTCATCCCTCGACACTCCCGCCGGCTCGCGCCGGAAACGGTCGCGTTCCCTCCAGGCCCGCGGGGCTCTTCTCTTTCTTCCGTCCTATTTTACTCCAGCAAATCCGGCGTCAAGGACGGCGCGGTCTCCCCCAATTTTTCCGCCGCTGCGTTGCACTTCGCTTCCCGAAAAAATCGGTTCCCCCGCTTGCGAGCCGCGTCCCGCGGTCCTTGACCCCTCTTTGCAACAGAGTGGCCGATCTCCGTCATCAACGAAGGAGACGCATCATGACAACCGATCAGAACCTCATGCTCTACACCAAACTTGCCGGCTTCCGGCTCGTCGTCCTCGCAAATCGCTTCGGCTGCGACAGCGAATTCTCGCGAGAGCTTCATGATCGTCTGGTTGAAGGACTTGAAGCGGCGATTGCGCGGATCCAGGTCATCATGGAATTGGAGCGAAGCGTTTTCGCCGGCGAAGATGAGTTCGCCGCCTATCGGCTGGAGGGTGAGACCGAGATTTTCAATCGCCTCAGCATCAATCTGCTGAACACGCTCGAATTCGATTTCGACACGTTTGAATACCGCATCAATGGCAGCAGCTGGATCATCGCGGTGGCGGCGGATGATGACGGTGTCGAAGTCAACTATCCGGAACTGGTCGCGCTGTCCCAGGAGGAACTCGGCTCGCTGGCGCCGATCATAAAGAACATCACGCAGGAAACGGGAATTCCGGTCCACGCAGCACGCGCCATCTAATCCTTGGCATAGAGCAGCTCGGATACTGAGAGGCGGCGGGTTGCCGCCTCTCGACGCATCGGGCGTTGCGCGAGAGCAAGAATGGCACCCTCCTGCCAAACCTCCAATAGGAAGCGATTTGCAGCATTGTTGGAAGTGCTGTATATAACAGCAAATACAGCAATGAGGAACCACCAATGCCCAGGTCAAGCGGCTCCTATTCTACCAGCGATCTCTCCCGCAAATCCGGAGACATCATCGCCGAGGCGCTTCGCCATCCGGTGACCATCACCCAGCGTAACAAGCCGCGTCTCGTCCTCCTCAACATCGAGGATTATCAGCGACTGATGAAACAATCCGACCGTCGATCCGCCGGCACGATCGAGACCATGCCGGATGAACTCTTCGCCGAATTCGAAAACGCCGTCGAGACCTATGCTGGTGAGGATGAGGCAAGTCGGTAATGAGCTATGATCTGATCCAGACCGCAAGCGTCATACGCTATCCCTACCTGTGGGCACGGGAGGCCGAGCGCGGAGAGACGGAAGGGCGCAGGGAGCGGCCGGTCGCGGTCGGCGTAAGAATGCCGCGGCCGGACGGGGATCTGGTTCTCTTCTTTCCCATCACCACCAAGCAGCCGGAGGCGTCGCGCTTTGCCGTAGAGGTGCCCGTGATCGAAAAGCGCCGCGCCGGCCTCGATGCCGATCGCAGACTTTGGGTCATCTTCGATGAATTCAACACCGACATCGTCGGCAATTCATTCTATCTCGAGCCCGAGCCGCCGTCCGGCCGCTTCAGCAAGGCCTTCTTCCTGCCGCTGCTGCGCGAATTCATCAGCCGCCGCAAGTCGGCCACGGAAGTCAGCCGGTTCCGCTGATCTGCGGCGACGAGGTACGGCCTCGCATTGATCCTCAAGTAATCGACTTGACGAAGCGGTTCGCCTTGGCGACCGCATCCATCTCCCTGCGCCGGAAGTAGATCGCGCGTCCGCAGCGGATCGGACTATGACCCTGCACGATGATGATTTGCTCGTCTTTGCGCATCGACTGGGTGATTTCATGCGGCATGATCAGCGGCCGCCGTTGGAAACTGATGCTCTCGGATTTCCGCGGGCCAGCGGCCCGTTTGTCCCAACCGAGGTTGCGTGAACTGCCTTTGACCTCGACGGTCATCTCACCGCATTGGGCCGAGACGGAGCGGGCGGTGTCGAGCGCCTTGATCGCGGCATAGCTCGCGAAGGCGCAGCCCTCGATCCATGAGGTCGCGCCGTCTTTTCCGAAATGCCGTTCCAGCTGACCGACCGATTGGTACATCAGCATCATGCTGATACCGTACTTGCGGCCGCGGTCGCGGGCCTCCTCGAGAACGCGCATGTAGCCGAGCAGATCGACCTCATCGAGCATGAACAATGCCCGGCGCGTGAAAGCGCCGTCGGCCTGCATCATGGCGTTGATCAACGAGCCGATGATGACGCGGCCGATTCCGGGATAGGAGCGCAGGATCGATGCCGGGATATTGAGGAACACGTCCTTTCTGCCGCTGACGATATCGCTCGGTTTGAACGCGTTGCCGCAGACGAGCGCGGCATAACTGTAGAGCGAAAGCCACTGCGTATCTTTCGATGCCGTGGAATAGACGCCGCTGAAGGTCTGCTCGGTCATGTTGGTGAAGACACCAAGCGTTTCCCGGATGAAGTCCGATTGCGAGTTTTCCTGGATGTCGCGCAGCATGGCGAGCACCGAGGGCTCGGGCTCGGAAACGATCTCCCGCAAGCTTCGCAGATTCCGCCGCCCGGCATATTCCGGTGACAGCATGACGTGCGCCAGCAGCCCGGTCAGGAGATTGTGTGCCTGGCTCTGGAAATAGGATCCCGTCGAGGATTCGAAGCGCACGCTCTCCGACAGCAGCATATGCGCGATGCCGACGATATCCTCCTCCTTTTGGCTCGACGTCTCGATTCCGTCGAGCACGTTGAAGCCCATGGTTGGGTTTGTGGGATCGAGCACCATGACCTCCCGCCGGAGCGCGTTGGTGCGGTGCTCGACGACTATGGGCGCGACCTCAGTGGAGGGATCGAGGCAGATCAGAGGTCCAGTATATTTGAGCGCTGTCGGCACGACGTTGCTGGTGGTTTTGTATCCGCCCGATCCGGCGAAAAACAGCATATGGGTGGAATCGAAATCCTGTTTGTAGGTGAGCAATGGCGCCTTCCCGCCCTGTCCCCATGTGCTACGATCGCTTGCATCGAAGGGAAGCGCATGGACGATTTCCCTGTCGACCCGATAGCGCTCGCCGACGACGATTTCCCCATCCGGCGGAAACAGTTTTCCTGCTGCCGCCATGGGCAGCCAATCGGCATCTCCGAATATTCCACGCCGGGCACGCTTGATTTCATCCGGCACGACGACGGAGATGCGGGCGGACACAGCCACTGCCATGAAGCCGGCGACGGCGGCGATGACTGCGACCATATCAAGATAGGACAGCGCTCGATCCCACGGAACGACCCGGGCCTGCACAGCAGGTGCAAGCCGGCCGAATTCGCGCAGCGCATAGAAGGCGGCAACACCGAGAAAACACAAAAGACTTGCCATGGCGACCGGCCTTCGCCGATGCAGCGGCAAGGCCCACACGGTCAGAAGTCCGGCAAGAGGTCCGAACAGTAGAGGCGGCACAGGTGCTGCCCGCAGGAACCAGTGTTCCATCTTCCCGGACATGCCGGCGGCGAGTCCCGGCCATCGCCAGCCAACAATGTAGATTGTGATCGTGGTGACGGCGATCGGCGCCAAAACGAGCAGCAGGCTTGGATGTGGTTTGTCTCTTAGGCCCATTCCGCCGTCTCCTTGAGATGCGATGAAACGTCGGTCAGCGACGGAGCCTTGAAAGCCTCTTCGCCGATATCGCGTAGCCGCCGATGCTCAATGGAGCCTGGGACGAGCGTTGCCATTTCAATAAGGCCGCCGAGCAGGAATGCCCTATCCGCCTTCGACAGCCCGGCTTTGACGACGATCCCGCCGAGCAGGATCATTTCGCGCGCGTCGCGCCTGCGCTCAGCCGTCATTTGGAACCTGCCCCTGCGCTCCAGCGCCGCTATCTCCTGATCGACGCGCTTGAGGAGCGGGGCCAGCGGCGCCTTTCCTTTCCCCCTTTCGAAATCGCGCGGCGATCTCCTCGATGATCCGATCGACCTCCTCGTCGGCGATCTCCATCTCTGCCAAGCCGGATTTCGTTGCGGCGCGGGCAAACCGCTCGGCCGATTTAACTATCAACAGACGTTTGCGTTCACGCAGCTTTTCGATCTGGGCGTCGAGATCGGAAATCGATGATTTTGTCGCCACTGCCGGATCCTTTCCGTTTTCAGGCAATCGATACACAGCGATTATACTAACTAGAATAAAATAGTAAAATGCGTTAGCGTGCAACCGGAAAAACGGCATCGGCCCTGCGGTCCGATCGGTTCGAGGGCGCAATATACGTCGCTGTCGCGACGTGCTTGGAAGGTCAGGAGACGTCAGTGGCGATCATGTTCGTCAGAGCGCAGGTGATCAGCAGGGGAGCGGGACGCAGTATCGTCTCGGCCGCCGCCTATCGCCACCGCGCCCGGATGATGGATGAACAGGCCGGCACCTCGTTTAGCTATCGGGGCGGAGCTGGCGAGCTGATGCATGAGGAGCTGGCCCTTCCGGATGACATCCCGGATTGGCTGCGGTCGGCGATATCAGGTCAGTCCGTCAGCAAGGCCAGCGAAGTGTTTTGGAATGCCGTCGATGGCTTCGAGACTCGGGCGGATGCGCAGCTCGCCCGCGAACTGATCATCGCGCTGCCGGAAGAACTGACCCGGGCCGAGAATATCGCGCTGGTGCGCGAATTCGTCCGCGACAATCTCACTTCGAAAGGGATGATCGCCGACTGGGTCTATCACGACAAGGACGGCAATCCGCATATCCATCTGATGACGACGCTGCGGCCGCTGGCGAAGGAAGGGTTCGGGCCGAAGAAAGTTGCCGTCGTGGGAGAGGATGGCAAGCCGCTGCGTGTCGTCACGCCGGACCGCCCGAACGGCAAGATCGTTTATAAAGTCTGGGCGGGCGACAAGGAAACGATGAAGGCGTGGAAAATCGCATGGGCGGAGGCTGCGAACCGGCACCTAGCGCTTGCCGGCCACGAGATCCGGCTCGACGGCCGCTCCTATGCCGAACAGGGTCTCGACGGTATCGCGCAAAAACATCTCGGGCCGGAGAAGGCGGCGCTTGCGCGAAAGGGCAGGGAGCTCCACTTCGCGCCGGCTGATCTTGCCCGCCGCCAGGAGAGGGCCGATCGGCTGCTGGCAGAGCCGGAGCTTTTGCTGAAGCAGCTCGCCAATGAGCGCTCTGCCTTCGATGAGAGGGATATCGCCAGGGCGCTGCATCGTTATGTCGACGACCCGGTCGATTTTGCCAACATCCGCGCACGCCTCATGGGGTCGGACCAATTGGTCATTCTGAAGCCGCAGGAGATCGGGGCAGAGACGGGAAAGGTGTCGGAGCCCGCCGTGTTCACCACACGGGAGATGCTGCGTATCGAATACGACATGGCACAGTCGGCGCGGGGTTTGTCGGAGCGCCACGGTTTCGGTGTTTCCGAGCGGAATGTGAAAATGGCGATCGAACGCCTCGAGAGTGGCGATCCCAAAAATCCGTTTCGGCTCGATGCAGAGCAGGTCGATGCTGTCCGTCATGTCACCGGTGACGATGGCATTGCCGCCGTCGTCGGGCTCGCCGGCGCCGGCAAATCGACGCTGCTTGCTGCCGCACGTCTTGCCTGGGAGGGCGAGGGACACCGGGTGGTCGGTGCCGCCCTTGCCGGCAAGGCTGCGGAAGGGTTGGAAGGAAGTTCCGGCATCCGGTCGCGTACACTCGCCTCCTGGGAGCTGGTCTGGGCCAATGGCCGTGAGACGCTGCACCGCGGCGACGTCGTGGTGATCGACGAGGCCGGCATGGTCTCGTCGCAACAGATGGCCCGCGTGCTGAAGATCGTCGAACAGGCGGAGGCGAAAGTCATTCTAGTCGGCGATGCGATGCAGCTGCAGCCGATCCAGGCGGGTGCTGCCTTCCGGGCGATCAGCGAACGCATCGGTTTTGCCGAGCTTTCCGTCGTGCGACGCCAGCGCCAGGAATGGGCACGCGATGCCTCGCGTCTGTTTGCACGCGGCGAAATCGACAAGGGCCTCGACACCTATGCCAGGCGAGGCCATCTGGTCGAGGCGGGGACGCGGCAGGAGATCGTCGATCGCATCGTTGCCGATTGGAGCGATGCGCGCAGACAGGCAATCGGTCGATCTGTTGGCGAGGGCAGGAACGGCAGTCTTCGCGGCGATGAGTTGCTCGTGCTCGCCCACACCAACGCCGACGTCAAACGTCTGAACGAGGCGCTGCGATCGGTGATGACGGGTGAGGGGGCGCTCGGCGAAAGCCGCAGCTTCCGGAGCGAGCGGGGCGCACGGGAATTCGCTGCTGGCGACCGCATCATTTTCCTGGAGAACGCCCGCTTCATCGAGCCGCGCGGCCAGCGGCTCGGCCCGCAATATGTCAAGAACGGTATGCTCGGCACGGTCGTCTCCACCGGCGATGCGAAAGGCGAGGTCCTGCTGTCGGTGCGCCTCGACAATGGCAGCAAGGTGGTCTTCGGCGAGGACAGTTATCGCAATGTCGATCATGGCTATGCCGCGACCATTCACAAGTCGCAGGGCGCGACGGTCGACCGCACCTTCGTGCTCGCGACCGGCATGATGGACCAGCATCTGACCTATGTGTCGATGACGAGGCATCGCGACCGCGCCGATCTTTATGCGGCGAAGGAGGATTTCGAGGCGAAGCCGGAATGGGGACGCAAGGCCCGCGCCGATCATGCCGCGGGTGTGACCGGCGAGCTTGTCGAAACCGGCGAAGCCAAATTCCGGCCTGACGACGAGGATGCCGACGATAGCCCCTATGCCGACATTAGGACCGACGACCGAACCGTGCATCGGCTTTGGGGCGTGAGCCTGCCGAAGGCGCTCGAGGAGGCCAACATCTCAGAAGGCGACACCGTCACGCTGCGCAAGGACGGCGTCGAGAAGGTCAGGGTCCAGGTTGCGGTCCTCAACGAAGTGACAGGCCAGAAGCACTACGAGGAGAGGGAGGTCGACCGCAATGTCTGGACGGCCAAGCGGATCGAAACCGCCGAGGCTCGCCTCGAGCGCATCGAGCGGGAAAGCCATCGGCCGGAACTCTTCAAGCAGCTCGTCGAGCGGTTGTCGCGCTCGGGCGCCAAGACGACGACGCTCGATTTTGAGAGCGAGGCAGGTTACCGGGCACATGCTGAGGATTTTGCCAGGCGCAGTGGGCTCGATCATCTCGCTTTGGCAGCGGCCGAGATGGAGGAAAGCCTGTCCCGGCGGTGGGCGTGGGTTGCCGAGAAGAGGGAGCAGGTGGCGAAGCTCTGGGAGCGCGCGAGCGTGGCGCTCGGCTTTGCGATCGAGCGAGAGCGACGCGCCTCCTACAATGAGGAGAGAACCGAAGCCTTGTCGCAAACGGACCTTGCCGACGTGCGCTATCTGATCGCACCGGCCACCGCCTTCTTCCGGAGCGTTGATGAGGACGCGCGGCTGGCGCAACTATCATCCCCGGCCTGGAAGGAGCGGGAACCACTCCTGCGACCTTTGCTCGAGACGATCTATCGCGACCCGGATGCCGCGCTTGCCGCCCTGAATGCGCTGGTGTCGAATCTGGGTATCGCGCCGCGCGAGCTCGCCGGCAATCTTGCCGCAGTACCGGATCGGCTTGGTCGCCTGCGTGGTTCAGACCCGATTGTCGACGGACGCGCCGCCCGCGATGAGCGCAGTGCCGCGATCGCCGCCTTGAGGGAACTCAAGCCGCTGGCGCGAGCCCACGCGACCGAGTTCCGCAGGAACGCCGATCGATTCCGCGAGCGCGAGGAGAGACGTCGGGCGCATATGTCGTTGTCGATCCCGGCGCTCTCCGAACGCGCCATGGCGCGCCTTTCGGAGATCGAGGCGGTGCGCAGCCAGGGCGGGAACGACGCTTATAAGACGGCCTTTGCGCTCGCCGCCAAAGATCGCTCGGTCGTGCAGGAGATGAAGGCAGTTAACGAGGCACTGACTGCCCGTTTCGGCTGGAGCGCCTTCACCTCGAAGGCGGATGATATCGCGGAACGCAACATGGTCGAGCGCATGCCGGAGGATGTCACCGATGAGCACCGCGGAAAGCTGACGCGGCTGTTCGAAGCCGTGCGACGCTTCGCGGAAGAGCAGCACCTCGCCGAGCGTCGGGATCGCTCACAAGTCGTCGCCGGCGCGCGTGCTGATTTCAGCAAAGAGCCAGGAAAGGAGAATGTCATGCCGTCCATGATCGCTCCCGTTACCGAGTTCAAGGTCCCGGTCGAAGAAGAGGCGCGATCTCGTGCCCTTGCTTCGCCTCTCTATCGCCAGCAGCGCGCCGCGTTGGCCGAGGTGGCACGAGTGATATGGCGCGATCCGGCCGGCGCCGTTGACAAGATCGAGGAGCTGTTCGGGAAAGGTTTTGCCGCTGATCGCATTGCTGCCGCGGTGACCAATGACCCGGCCGCCTACGGAGCCTTGCGCGGTTCCGACCGTCTCATGGACCGGATGCTAGCATCGGGTCGGGAGCGGAAAGAGGCAGTGTTGGCCGTGGTGGAAGCAGCAAGGCGTCTGCGCATGCTTGGTGCGGCCTATATCAATGCGCTCGATGCCGAACGCCATGCCATCACGGAAGAGCGTCGGCGTATGGCGGTTGCCATTCCTGCGCTGTCGAAGGCTGCGGAAGAGGCGCTGACGCGCCTGACCGGCGAAGCGAGGAAGGACAGCAGGATGCTCAGCGTCTCCGCCGCGTCCCTCGATCCGAACATCCGCCGGGAATTTGCCGCTGTCAACCGGGCGCTCGACGAGCGCTTTGGTCGCAATACCATCGTTCGGGGCGATAACGACCTCGCCAACATGGTGCCGCCTGTGCAGCGCCGAGCTTTCGAGGCGATGCAGGAAAGGTTGAAAGTCCTGCAGCAGACTGTTCGCCTGCAGAGTAGCGAGCAGATCATCGTTGAGCGGCGTCAACGGGCTGACCGCGCTCGCGGCATCAACCTCTGAGGCTCGAAGAATCGGGGCATGAAATGGTTGGTCGGTTGGAAAAGCACGAGGAGCCGATTGGACCGAGATCGATCTTCCAATGGGTGGCGAAGCGGATGAAGCTATTGTTCGTCCGTTCCGCAGCGGTCATTGTAGAAGCGATTGCAGGCCTCGCCAGATCGCATGTTGTCTGCTTGACGCCACTCGATGGTCCCCTCGGACACTGACGTGGCCAGAAACAAGCTTGCCTCCAACAGCGCGCGGATGCCACAGAATGTGACGAGGTCTCGCGCTGACACCCTGAAAAACAAGCTTTCACTGGTCGGCACTATGATCGCGCCGCCATCTTCGAAAGTTAGAAGCCTGTCAGGTCCCATGGCGACGAGGGATTGGCAGAAGTCCTCGATTTGCGTGCAGATTATGTCGGCAACGTGCTGCGTGCGCGAGATAGCGACAAACGCTTCGGCGACGTGTACGCACTTTGAAATATCTCCCTCACCCGCCATCATTGGCGCTCGTGGCAGGATCAGATGCGCCTTGCCCGGCGGGCCAAGGTCAACGAAGTGACAGATTTCGCCAATCGATTTCTTCATGCTGTTCCTGCGTGTTTGGAGAAAAAAATTGTCGAGACGGAGAAGCGCTCGACGCTGCTCAACGTCGCATTCTGCAGATGCAAAGGTTGTTGCAGCTGGTGTTCGTGAAAAGATGGGGCAGTTGCGCTCATGCGACGGTCAAGACTGAGTGAGATCGCTAAAGAGTCCAGGATTGCCCCGATAGCCGCCTTGCTTCGGATTCTGGGTAAAGGCGGTAAGGAAGGTCCGCATAGACATATTCTGCCGGAATCGCGGGTGGGGACAGCTTCGATAGGAACAGGTCGAGATTCTCCTGACTGTTGCTGGAGACAAGCGTGTAGAAATTGCCGCTGTTCCAGGTGACGAATGAGTGTACGAAGAACCGGCGTAGTGCTTCGCCCATCTTCGAAAGGGTGACTTCGTTTCGATCCATTCGTGTCAGCACCGTCTCTTCCTTCGCGCGAATGTCTGACGCGCTGAAGAAGCGGGCTTTGAAGCTATGGTCCTTCTGGCGTTCCCGTCGCCGATATTCCTCGTCGTCTTCATGCCTGAACTTCTCCACGAACATGAAGAGCCCGTTGGTCTTGAGATGCTGCGAGACGAAACGGATCTGATCGAAGCGATTTGGTGAATACATCTGGAAAGTCGTGTCCTCGAGGATGATATCGAAACCGCCGCCAAACTTTCGAAGCTCCACGTCTTCTTGGATCCTTTGCGATGTCAGATGATGAAATGGTCCGTGGAAAAACATGGCGTGAGGAGGAACGCCATAGGCATAGAAGCTTCTGAGGTTCTCGACGTTGGGACTGCAGGACAGTGTTTCTATCCTGCCATTGCCAAGTTCGCCGATCACACGGGCCATCGTCCCCTCGGCTGTGCCTAGAGTGTAGAGCTTCAACTGCCCCTTTCTGGCGCGCGAATATTTGAGGATCGCGCTGCCCATGCGGCACTCTTCTTCGAACCGGTAGGGTATGCTGCTCAAGTAGTGCTTGTCGAACGGACCTTGGCGCAGCGGATGAAGGGCTGAAAAGCGCCTGAACGTCATGTCTACTGGGAACAAGCGGCGATCGAGCTCAGGCGATCTAACAGGCATTCCAGCCTCTCCGGACGCGGTTGTCGAAAAGAATTCCGAAAGCTCGTTAAGACGAGGTGCGCGGTCGCACTCCTCAATGAAGTCGGCAAATTCACGCATGCGAAAGCCTGCCTTTCTCTCGCACCATCGCGTTTTCAGGTTTTCAGGGAGGAAATCGCGCATCCCGAAAAGATTGCGCCCTCAGCGACGATGCTCCCAGAAGATGATCGTGATCATCATGTTTTCGCATCCACGATTTTGATCGGGTTTCACGAAATTGACATGAAATTCGACCTGAGGTTAAAGCCAGGTTTTTTAGCAACTTCGGGTGAGCTAGGCTCGCTGCCTGCGGTCTTTTGAGGAGCAGCTACTCGAGTGGGGATCCTTCCAATAATTCAGCCCGAACGGATGAAGAAGTCACAAGGGGAAACCATCCTTCACCAACAGGGCCTCTGGAGCCATGCCCGCGCCGATATCGTTCGTCGGCGCGGTCTGGGGCGACAGGTTATCGACGTTGTCGCGGACGATCACCTGATCTTCCTCAACATAAGGGGTACTGCGGCATCCGGCGAAAACTTTCTGGACGGACGAAGAGTCGAGTTCAGTCCGCGGCCGGACGGCTCGCTCGTTTATATTCCCCCCGGTTGCCATTGGACCGGTTGGGACGAAGGGGATGCTGAGGGTTGTTATCTTATGATAACCATGACGCGGGACTTCTTTTTCAACCTCGCGATCAAGCTGCCCCGCGCCGGCACCTTACGTCCGGAACTTGGATTTAGAGATCTGCCGATCCAATGCTTGGCGCGGCAGATTGCCGGAGAACTTTCACACGACGATTCCATGGGGAGTCTGATCGTTGAAGGGCATCTTGCGGCTATCTTCGGACTTCTGCAGCGCCGCTCCGGTACATCTGGCAGAGTATCTCGAGGAGGATTGGCGCCTACGGTTCTCAAGCGAGTGATAGGGCGAATCGAAGCTCATATCGATCGGCCTCCGAGCGTGCGCGCTCTGGCCGAAGAGGCGGGATTGACCTACGAGCATTTTTCCCGCGCTTTCAAGCAGTCGCAAGGCTCGACGCCCTATGGGTTCTATAATCAGCGCCGTCTTGAACGTGCGACCGACCTTCTCCGCACGACTGCGATGAGCGTGACCGAGATCGCGATTGCTTGTGGCTACGCCAGCGGGAGCCACCTCTCGACCAGATTTCGCCGGGAGACGGGATTTTCACCCGCCGAGTACCGGGCACTCTGGAAGGAATAGGTGGTTCTGGACAAGAGATAATATCAAATTCATGAAAGCCGCCAGCTATTCAGAGGAATAACATGTCCTCACGAACCTGCCAGTAGGGAGTGTGGATGAAGTGGGCGCGACAGAAAGCAGTTGCATTGGGTGTTATGCCTCTCGCGGCGTCTATCTCTTCTGTGTTCTGGCGTCGGCCACCGGCCGCAATGTCTACTTTGTGCTGGCGGCATGGGTTGCGACAGATGTCAGCAAGAGCGCGAGCGCTCTCGCCATCCTTTTGGCGCTCGGCAGTGCCGCTGAGTTGCTCACCAGCAATATTGGTGGGGTTCTAGTTGATCGATTTGATCGTCGCTTCGTCTGTATCGCTTGCGATTTATCCAGATTGATCCTCATATTTTCAACGGGCATTGGTCTCTCGTTCGGTGACCCACTTGGTGTTCTTTGCCTATCGTGGACCACCTTCGCGTTCCTCGACAGAACCCATTCGACTGCGCTGCAGGCCATCATTCCTGACATCGTTCGTCCTAAGAACCTCACTTCATTCAATTCGGCGTCTTATATTGCGATGCAGGCGGGCAATCTCATCGCCGCCATCGTCACCGGGTACAGCTTAGCTGGCATCGGCATGAATCTGACGTCGATCCTGCCTGGCGCCTTTTTCGGCCTATCACTGTTGGGGCTGCTGGCACTCGGCCGACAGCCGCTTTCTCGTTCTCGATCGGATTTGCAGGCAAAGAGCATTCGTCGGATGGATCTGTTGCCGACGACCTTTGTCGTTCACTCACTGAAGGCCATCGCCGTCATGTACGCGTTGACCTATGCGATGGGCATGCTTGTGAGTGTATTGGGCGCCGCATATGTCACCCGTGAACTCAAGGGGTCGGCGCTCGAGTTCGGTTATCTCGAGGCAGGTTGGGCCCTCGGTTCGATCGCGGGGTGTTCAGTCCTTCTTCTCAGAAGGGCGCGTCCGCGACGGCAGAGCATCCTCTTCCAGTCGGCGCTCGCCGGCGTAGTCCTGTTGGGCTTTCCTGTTTTCCAGAGCTTTTTGTCCACGCTCGTCCAAATGCTGTTGCTTGGCTTCTGCTACAACGTCACCCGGATTTTAATCGATGTACGGGTTCAATCGACTGTTTCGATCGACATTTTGGGGCGGGCGCGAAGCCAGATCCACACGATCTGTGTTTCGATAGGGCTTCTTGCTTACGGCATCATCGCGACCATCGGAGACGCAATTCCACCTTCGGGGATTTTTGGCCTCTTCGGGGCGCTGATGGTGGCCGTCGCGCTCTTCTTTCGTTTCAGTATGGATCGGGGAGCGCCGGTGGAAAGCCGGTTCGTCTGAGGATGGAGACGTCGCCCAATACCGAATTGGTATCAAAAGGTGAGGTGTTGGCCCTCATTTTTGATTTGTTCCCTTGGTTGCGTCAGTTTCAGCAGGCATCGCTGAACGACTATGCAAAGACGGCGTTCACGGTGGGATCGGAGCCATCGGGTTGCGTCGCGCGCAGCCAGGCAATGTCTTTATTGCGCTCACACGTGGGGGCCGTCGCGCAACGTCAGGGTTATTCAGCAGAAGCCGTGTCGAGCTTTCAAACCGAAATTGAATCCGCACCGGTGCTGCAGAGTGGCCCCCATCTCCACCTGTTGATCGAGCCGGACGCGTTTTACACCCATCTGTTCTCCCTGATGGGACTTCGCGCGCATGGCAGGACATCCTATATCTCCTACGCTTGCTCGACAGTGAAGTTTGTGGAGCGCGGTCGCAAGGGTCCGGCCTGGCTCCACGTCGATGGTGATGCAGTCAATGTCTTCGGCCTGTCCCGCAGCAAGATGATCCCCTACAGCATCCTTGGCAGAAACGGCTGCTACAGTTTTCATCTTCAAAACGTGGACAAGCCCGGTCGTGACTCGGAGGCAATTTCGAGCTTGCGGGACCTTTTGCCCCGTGGCGAATTCCAGTCGGCGGCAGAGGCGATCAAAGCGGCAAATCTTGGCCTCTGGAAGCGACATTTTGACAGCCAGGTAGACTTTCTTCAGCTTGACGATAGCGACATTGCCGATCTGGTCGCGGACCACCTTTCCGATGGTCGGTCCTGGCTGCGAGGCTCGCTGATCGAGGACCGAGCATTCGCGATGCGCCTCATCCATTGCATCGATCAACTCGCTGATTCGGCTTGGCGAGGTTGGCTGAAAAACTCGACTCATTTTTTCTGGGGCTGCACTGAAGGACGGCTTTTTCCGCTTTTGCTGGATGGCCGGTTCCTCCGGTCGAAAGCGCCCGAAGATGTCCGTGTTGAATTCTCGCCGGCAAGTCTTGTGGAGGCCTTGAGAACTGGCCGGATCGTGCCGAACCTTCTGCTGATGTTCATCGTAACGTCGATCCTGCCTGGCGTGCGTGTCCTAGGTGGAAGTCGGCATACGATCTATTATCCGTTGATGCGCTGGGCATTCTGCGAGGCGTTGAGGAGCAACCATCGTGACACACAGCTTCTCAACGCCCTGTCAAACGACGAACGGCCGGGGGTTTGGGGCCATCGCATCATCTCCTCGCCGTGCGAGCCGTTTTCGCTGCTGAATGCAGTTAGCCGCGGGGGTGTTGCAACGCTTCTCGAGCAGTTCGGCAAGATGAGCATTATCGACGCCTGCGGGCCCTTTTCCAGCTTCACCCAGGACCCCCTATGGGCGGAGCTTGCGGTGGCATACTCCTCCGGGAGGGTGGGCAGACACTCCTCGCAATGGGCGTTCCGCTGATCGCACCTCCTTTGGTTTTCTGACCACTTTACCGCCCGAAGCGTGACCTCTCGCTTTCGACTCAAGCGTCCCGCGTGTAGAGCGAAGCTATTGAATCTTGTGAAGAATTTGGTTGCGCGTCGAGCGGCTTTCAACTATTCTTTCCAGTGGGGCAGTACGCGCTGTCCCGGGGTGTGGAAACCCCTACAAGCGGTTGGTGTCGGCCGATTCGGCACCACACTCCTTGACCTTCGGTCGAGGAGCCTGTGGCGTATGTCCAGGTTCCTCGGAACTAAAGGCCACAGGACCGTCTTGTACGGTTTCCAACTCCCCGATCAGTGGGTTTAGCGAGTTATTCCGCGGGGGCGCACCGCGTGAAACTCTCCACACGGGGTATTCACCATGAAGCGCTATTCAGCAGCCCAGGTCCGGACTTCGAGGCCTGCGCAAACCCAACAGTCGAATATTGCACGCGAGTCGGTGCATCCAGTCGATCGACATGTCGGACAGCAGATCCGTATGCGCCGAATGCAGTCGAATGTGTCCCTGGGGGATCTCGGCGCCGGCATTGGGGTCAGCTTGCAGCAGGTGCAAA
This sequence comes from Rhizobium sp. R634, assembly GCF_002211305.1. Lineage (GTDB taxonomy): Bacteria > Pseudomonadota > Alphaproteobacteria > Rhizobiales > Rhizobiaceae > Rhizobium. The sequence goes on from NZ_LOKW01000023.1 coordinate 74,553, forward strand.
AATATGAAAGCGGCAAGAACCGCGTCAGCGCTTCGATGCTCTACGAGCTTGCAAATTGCCTCAAGATCCCTGTCTCGAGGTTCTTCGAGGGTCTTCCAGATCCCGAAACCACTCAGGACCAGCAATTCACAATAGAGATCGATGAGAAGATTGCCTACATTTCCACCGCGCAGGGACGGCGTCTGATTGAAGACGTTTTGCTCCTTTCCCCGCGAGTGCGCACTCGCGTCGCTGCCCTCGTCAGCTCGCTTGTCGACGAAGAGTTGGAAGAACAGAACAACGTTTCTCGCTAAAAAGAGACAACAAGAGCGGCGGTTGCAGATTTGGTCAGCGGTTCGCAGAGTTCTCGCCACGTGCTGCAGGTCTATCCCGCATCTAAAGAGCGATCTGGCCGACGTTCTTCTCTCGTTCAAGCACAGTGCCAAAACCGGCACTGCGGTCGGCAAGATCGTCAAAAATATCTGCCGCCGTTCTGCCATCGGCAAGCACAGGGAAGGGGAGGCGATCGCGGGCAGGATTCGATAGGGCCTCAGTTCCACCGATCACAATGGGACGTAAGCGTGCATTTTCCAGCCGTCCGCCAGATCCAAAGTTGCAGGTCGCGATGACGCTCCTCCACACTTCTGGCGGGCTCCATTCCTGTTCGTCTTTTTCCGTATGGAAGAGGAAGTTGCCAAGGCCGTAGAAAATCGGCGTATTCCGATATATCTCAATCGCTTGAAGGACCGGTGCGCCATGGCTGACGAAGAGGCCTGCGCCGGCATTCACGCAATCATGCGCAAATTCCGGACCCAGTCGGGGACTTGCTGCCAGTTCGGCTCCCAATGGTGATGATGCAAATATACGATGACGAATGTGTCGCGGCCCGCTTCTTCCGCGATCGCCGAAAGGTGAGCCCGGGCGCTGTGCCGGTCCACCACGATGCGGCGAGCGGTCTCGTCTGATCTCCGAAACACGGTTCCATAGAAATCAATTTCGTCTTGGCCCTGAAGATCCGGCGGATCCTCCGGCTGGGCATAATTGGCGCGCTCCAAAGGCGAACTTAGAAGATGTTCCTGAATGGAGCGAACCAGGTTGAAGGTTCCCGTTTCCAAGTCGAACACCCTGGAGACCTTCAGCCTATTGATGCCGGGCCTTGCTATCCTGTCCTGACTTGCGTCCTCGGCGTACATGAAAGACGGGCCCGGCCCGGCATCCATGGCAATGAGGGCAACACTCCGGGATCCGAACGTCATTTTCTGTGCCGTGGAAGCATGATGCTTGTTATGGCCGATGCCGGCATGCAGGAAATTGTGTGCCGCAACCTCCTCCAGCGTCGACAGGATCCCCGGCGGTCCGAGATCGAAGGCATGGTTGTTTGCCAGCGCCAGGCTGTTAAAGCCAAGCTCCTTCAATGCAGGCAAAACCTCCGGCGCCGCGGCGCCGAAATAGCGGCCTTTGAGCGGCCATCCACCATGACGACCATAGATGGTCGTCTCGAGATTGGTGAAGGCGACATCGCTTGCTTTGAGGATCTCCGCGATTTCAGCGAGCCGTGGATCGCTGATCGCTCGAAGATCATGACGAATGAGCGACTGGCCGGTGACAGCAATGGAAAAGGGTGCGGACATATGGTCTGCCTTCGATTTTGGGACGGCCGATTGCTCACGCGCTGTGGCTTCGGGGGAAATGCGGTCGTAGAGCCAGCGTCTAGTTTGATGTACGCGGCGAAACGTCGATCTTGAACCACTGCTCGCTCAGCCGCCTCAAGGTACCGTCTCTCGTGGCGGCGTCGATGGCACTATCGAACGCCGCAACGAGTTCCCTGTCGTCTTGCCGAAGCCCGACGCCGACACCCGGGCCCCACAAGCCACCGGAGAGCTGCGGGCCGTAGAGCGTTGCAATCCCGCCATCGTTGCTGTCGAGAAAGGCTTTCCACGTGAAATAGTCGGCAAGGCCGCCGTCGATGCGCTCAGCCACGAGATCGAGATGCATGTTGTCCTGGGAATCGTAGCTCCTGATCGTCGCGACCTTTCCGAACAGTTCATTGAGCACCGCTTCCGAATTCGATGATCGCAACACGCCTAGAGTTCTGCCGTTGAGGGCGGTTCGTAGCTCCTCGATCTTTGCCCGCTTTTCAGAGTCGATGGTGGTGAGATCGAGCGCCGCCGACGTATTCGTCGGCGGAAGATCGAGATCCTTGCGCATGACAAGTTGGTTGAAACCTCCGGCGTAGGGCTTGGAAAACGCGATCGATTTCTTCCGCTTCTCGGTTATCGCCATGCCCGACATGATCGCATCGAACTTCCCGACGGTGAGCGCCGGTATAATCCCGTCCCAGTCTTGAGGCACGAAAGTGCATTCGATCTTCATCCTCCGGCAAAGATCACGGCCAACGTCGATGTCAAAGCCGGCGAGTTCCCCTTCGGGGGTGATTGCATTCCAAGGCGGCGAAGCACCTTCAGAGGCGATTGTCAGTGTCTTCCTGTCCACTGCTCCGGAGTTGTTGGCACAGACGACAAGAGATAGGGCAAGCAGAAGTGTTCGTTTCACAACGATGTTCCTTTCATTGCTGTGTTTGATTGTTGGCGTCTGGAATGTGGGCTGGCGTCAAGTTCCGCCTCGAGTCGAGGGGCGGCTTTCGTCCGATCTTCGAGTGCAGGTTGCGCCGGCGGTCGACGGCTAGCCGTTGGTGTCCAATGTGTCTCCAGGATCTGGAAGCCTTGCGTGATCAAGAGGGTAAGCAGCAGGTAGAAAGCACCCGCGGCAATGAAGACCTCGTATGGAGCGAATGTCTCCGACACCAGCTGCCGCGCGAGCCCGGTCACCTCAAGCAGCGTGATCGTGCTTGCAAGGGAGCTTGCCTTCAGCATTCCAACCACCTCATTTGCATAGGCGGGAAGAGCGATCCTGAGGGTCAAAGGGAACACGATGAATCGGGCAGTCTGGAAACGGGAAAGGCCCAAGGCTTTGGCCGCTTCAATCTGCCCACGCGGGACCGCCTGGATCCCGCCGCGCAGTACTTCCGTCGTATGGGCAGCGCTGTTCAGGGTGAAAGCGATGAATGCGCACCAGAATGGCTCTCGCATCACTGCCCAGAGAAAGCTTTGGCGGACGAGGGGAAGCTGGCCAATCCCATAGTAAATCAGGAAAAGCTGCACCAGCAGCGGCGTGCCGCGAAACGCATAGGTATATGCCAGCACAGGCGCGGAAGCCCACGGATTTGATGATGCCCGTAGGAAAGCGAGCGGGACAGAAATGGCGAAGCCTGCGGCAAGCGATGCGAATGTCAGAACCAAAGTGAGAAAAAGGCCGCGGGGAAGGGTGAGCAACGCTTCAAGCGCGATGGTCGTGCTCATCGCCTCAAACTTTCATCGCCGGGAGCGAATAGCGGCGCTCCAAGAGCCGGAACGAAAGCAGGGACAGGCTTGTGAGCGCAAGGTAGATTCCAGACGCTGCGAGGTAGAAGGGGAGCGGAGCGCGCAGTGAGCCCGCGCCTATATAGGCGACACGCATGACGTCCGTCAGCCCGACGACGGAAATCAGCGATGTATCCTTCATCAAAGAGATGCAAAGGTTGCAGAATGCCGGCAGAGCGACGGGGATCATCTGAGGAATGATGATCAGAAACCAGATGTGTAAGTTCGAAAGCCCAAGCGCCGCTGCAGCCTCTCGTTGGCCTGGCGCAACCGCGTTGATCGCTCCACGAAATATCTCCGCTGCGTACCCACTGAACACCACGGTCAATGCCGCGACACCGGCCGCAAATGCATTGATCTCGATGTAGCGACCGATAATCGCGCTCAGAAGGGCGGTTCCGCCGAAATACACGAGGAGGATAATCAGAAGTTCTGGAACGCCGCGGATAATGCCGGTGTAGGCCCGCATGCACGCTGAAACCGGCTTCCGGTTTGAGTTGCGGAGAATGGCAATAAACAAACCTAATAGGGTCCCGAGAACGCAGCTCAAGGCAAACACAAAAAGTGTGTTCTTCAATCCGAACAAAAATTGATCCACAAATGCGTACAATGCAACTCTCCAATATGCTTGTGGGCGTACCAAAATACGAAATATAATCTCCGCGCATTACAGAGAATGCGCCGAGATTTAACCACAGGTAGATTCGATGTATTTTCCTAACTGGCGCTCTAATTCTGGCGTATCTCGAAAATATACTTTGACTTGCCGTCGTCAATTTATAAGATTCAGGAAGTTTCGATAAGCGCACCTTATGAGGCGCGTCGCTCTATCACGATCGAGATTCTTGGCCATGGACATCACCGACTCCGGAGTGAAGATCCGCCACCTTCAAATATTGCGGGAGGTCATGCGCGCCGGCTCGGAAAGGCTCGCAGCGCAGATGTTGCGAATAACCCAACCGGCGGTCAGCCAAAACATCAAGCAGCTAGAGGAGACTGTCGGCTTCGCGCTCTTCCGCCGGGAAAACAACAGGCTGGTTCCAACCGTCAAGGCATGGGAGTTTCTGCGCACAATCGATGCGGCGTTTGCAGGACTTGATCGGATCGGACCGTCAATCGACTTCCTGCGGAACAACGACACGCGAATGATCGGAATTGCGGCGCCAAGTGCTTTTTCCTTTGCGACCTTGCCGAAGGTGGTCAAAAGGATCCGGGAGAGGAGCCGCTCTTACGCCGTTCAGGTGAAAACAGGAACGTACCAGCAGATTACAGAACACGTGTTAAGTGGCCGCTCGGACATTGGCATCTCCCGATTGCCTCTTGATGATCGAATCCTAGACTGGCTTCCAATCGGCTCAGCTACCAACGTATGCCTTTTTCCCGCAAATCATCGATTTGCGGCGCAGCAGCTTGTCACCTCCGAAGATCTGGCCGGTGAGGCGATCATCGACATCGACCCGCAATTTGCCTCTCACCAAATGAGCGTCAATGCCCTTCGATATATGGGAACGACTCCTGACATCGCTGTGGAATATGACGCGAATGGCCACGACATTGGCTATGTCATGGCAGGGATCGGCGTCTCGATAACGAACGAGATCATTGCGAGAGAGTATGCTGACTTCGGCGTTGCGTTCCGCCGATTTCAACCAGGAGCGACATATCACTACGTTGTCGTCTGGCAAAAGGATCGAAGGCTAAGTGACAGCTTAAGATTTGCGCTGGAAGAGATAGTCGCGGCTGCGGCAGATCGAGCTGCTCAATCGTTGTCAAACGAGCGAGAGGCAGTCGGCGATACATCGCTATTGCCATCCGAGAACTAAGAATTTTCGACGCAGGGGGACCTGGCGCCGCGCGCTCACGGTGGGTTGTGGAGGAGCCAGACCTTCGTCGCGTCAGCTTCAGTCCCACCTGGATAAGGCAATGTCGCTATCAAGCACTGGAAGCGTTGGCGACGCTGAGATCGCTGGGTACTGCCTTTTCGCGTTTTTGCGGAACCCGACCCTGCAAGCGAAAGCGATGGTGCCCGGAGCCCGAATGCATAGTTCGCCGCCGACCCAATCTGTCCGTTAAATTTATTCCGGGATGGCCGCGAAAGCGGGTGTCCACCCTCGGGCGGCACACGGAGGAGTGTTGCCGGATTTCTGTCGCGGCGCTTTTCACATCAATAACCGAGCGGCACTCTGGATTGGCTTCCCCTTAAGCTCGGCATCACTTCGGTTCTCACTATGATCACGCTCAAGAAGCGATGACACTATTGAAGCCTATCACGGGTTCCCTCAGACAACTCCTTGAGGATCAGCGCGCAAGACGTCGCACCAGCATCCAGCACGCCGAGCGATCGTTCGCCCAGCCTGCTGGCTCGGCCGATCCGCGCGATCAAGTTCACCGTCGAATCGCGGCCACTTTCGGCTGCCGCAACGAGGAGTTCCAATGCCTCGTCGAAGGATTTGCCTTCTGATGTCGCTTTGTCAAAAGCTTCAACAGCAGGCACCAACGTGTCAAGCAATGTCTTGTCGCCGACTTTGGCCGAACCAATTTCTTGAATACCCGTCAAGCCAGCATGCAGCATTCGGCTGAACGTCTTGTTGTCGACCTGGTCGACCTGATCGATCTGCTGGGCAAACTCGGTGAACATCACACCGTAAAGCGGACCCATAGATCCGCCGATCTCGGTCATCAGGACTGTTCCCAGGGTCTCAAGTGCTTTTGCAAGCGATAGCTCCTTGCCGCGTATCCGGTCGGCCACTAAACCGAAACCTTTCGCCATATTTATTCCGTGATCGCCGTCGCCAATCTTGCCGTCGATCTCGCTGAGGTAGGCGCGGTTGTCGATGATCGCTCTTGCCATGGAGACTACGATTTCTCCGGCTGCCGCGTTATTCATTTTTTGCATTGTTCCCTCCTTAAAGTGTCGTCGCGCAGCGAACCTCGACCTCCAGTAGCGACTTTAGCTCTTCATCGAGCGCCATGACCGTCAAAGTCGCTCCAACCATCTCAAGAGACGTGAAGTAGTTACCAACATACGCTTTGTGGATCCTGAGGCCGCGGCCGGAGATTTCCTCCTCGACTGTGTCGAAGAGAATGTAAAGTTCGTTCAGCGGTGTCGCGCCAAGGCCAGATACCAGTACGGCCACTTCTGTCCCCGAGCTGAGATCATGGTCATCCAGCACGATCTGGCACATATCCTTGGCGACCTCTGATGCGCTCTTGAGCGCTTCTACTCGCACGCCCGGCTCGCCGTGATGGCCGATGCCGACTTCAATGGTGCCAGGCTCGATCTGGAAGTTCGGATGTCCGACCGCGGGAAGAGTGCACGGCCCCAATCCGACACCGACCGAGCGGCAATTGTCGATGGCCTTCTGCGCTGCGTCACGAACCTCGGATAGGCTGGCGCCCATCGACGCTTTCGCTCCGCCCACCTTCCACATGAAGATCTCTCCGGCAACGCCTCGGCGCTTCGCCTGCTCCTCCGCGGGGGCGGAGCATACGTCGTCGGTTGCAACGACCGTGGCAACCTCGATGCCGTCCTTTGCGGCGAGCTTCATCGCCATCTTCACGTTCATGTTGTCTCCGGCATAATTTCCGTAGAGGACAACGACCCCTTTTCCACCATTCGCTTCGCGTATGGCATCCTGAAAGCTCTTGGCCGTTGGCGACGAAAACAGCTCGCCGACCGCGACCGCGTCGAGCATGTTGCGGCCTATATAGCCAATGAAGGCAGGCTCGTGTCCGGAGCCACCTCCAGTTACGACACCCACTTTTCCTTGCGCGGGCCGGTCAATCGCCGTCACCACGCGTTGGTTTTCGGCGAGGCGCACGATGTCTCGGTGTGCCTTCACAAAGCCCTTGATGGTATCTTCCACGACCTCATCGCGGTTGTTTACAAAACGTTGCACTGCGTCCTCCTCCAGACACGGTCATTGATTGTCGTTGAGCGCTCGCCGGACGACCTTGAGCGACCGAGCCAGCGAGTCCTCGATCGATGACAGCGGCACGGGATCTTGGCGGCGAACGGGCTGCGCCTGCCGATTGCGATGCAGTCTCAAGGGAAGTTCAATACTGACCGGGAGGCTGTCGAGCTTTGCGATTGCAGCCAGGAGGCGCTCGCACCCGACCTTGCCGTCGCCGATATCGCAGAAAAACCAACCTTCCTCGGTTTCACGGACATCCTTGATATGGGCGTGCGCCGATTCCGGCAGCGCCAGGATTCCATCACCTGCGAGATCGTCCATGTCCGGTCGATGTGACGCTGTGTTTGCGGCGTCGTAATTTAGCTTTAGAAAGGGCGATCCGAATTCCTCAACAAGAGAAATACCGTCTCGCGCGGTGTTGATCAGGCTATCGCTGCCGTCTCCTGGGTTTTCCAGGCCAACGATGATATCGAAGGCTTCCGCTCTTCTCAGTATGGTTTCGACGTTGCGACGGAATGTTGCCTCTCTTTGTCGGGCGGCCGCGTTGGTCGCAATAACCTTGGCTCCAATCGCCGCGGCGAATGCCATGCGGCCCGTGAACACTTCGACCGAATCTTCGAAACCGAGGTCGATGTGCGACGACATTGCATGACACAAGAGCCCCGAAGACCTAAGCGCGCTGCGCCAACTGGTCATCTCGGAAGCTTTGAAGGCGGTCTCGTCAAAGGGTTCTGTATATCCAACGATAAAGGCCGGCTCGAAGTGCGTGAACCCGAGGGTTGCCGCGCTCTCCAGTGCGGCCTCTCTGCTATGCCCGTCGTACGGCGCGCCGGACACGGAGATCACCCGTTCAGCCATGCATTCCTCCCTTAGAAGAACGGCGCAAAGTCCGTTCCGAAGGGCAAAGTGTTAAAAACGCTTCATCCGGACAAGCGAATTCCATCGGTCAATGCATGAATACATCTCAACAGCTGCATCATTTGCGTTAAATTTCCTCATGGAATATAGAGGAAGGGCGTCCTCCAGCGTACTGAATCTCTCCAGTGGGAAAGGTGGCGAGGCACGCATAAACGGGAGGAGGGGTGATGAGCGCGTTGGAGTTTCCTTCGCTGCGATCGCTACAGGTGTTGGAAGCTGTCGCACGTCTTGGATCGTTTGGAAAAGCCGCCGAGGAACTGAGCATCAGCCCCTCGGCCGTGAGCCATCAAATGGCCGCGCTGGATTCGGAGCTCGGAATTGCTTTATTTCATCGCTCCGGGCGTTCAATCATGCTGACTGACGCGGGGAGGGCTTACGCCGAAGAGATCAGCGCCTCGTTTCGAAGGATCGAGAGCGCCACGCGCAATTTCACGAAGAAGGGCAAAAGTGACATTCTGAATATCCATTCGGTCGTCAGTCTCGCTTCGCAGTGGCTCATGCCTCGCCTGTCCCGGTTTAGCGCCCGCTATCCGGAGATCGATCTTCGACTGCACGCTTCTGGTGACCCGGCCGAGCTCAGGACCGGCAACGTCGATATAGACATCCGCTACGGAACGCAGCCCGTGGAGGTTGGCATCGCCGTCGAGCCCTTCCCACCCGAGCCAATAATGGTCCTGTGCGCCCCATCGTTGGTCGAGGGCGCAAACGGAATACGCTCACCGCAGGATCTCGCCAGATTTCCGCTCATCCACTCCGAAGTGAACCTCTATCGCTGGCAGGATTGGGCCGACGACCACGGTGTGAGGCTCAACATGGATCGGGGACTGCGTTTCGATAGATCTTTCATGTCCATCAATGCGGCCGCGGATGGACTTGGCGTTTGCCTGGAAAGCCTCATACTCGTCCGGCAAGATCTGAAAAGCGGGAGGCTCGTTGCGCCGTTTGGCCCGGAAGGCCCCAGCATCAATTGCCATAGTCTCGTGTACTTAAGGTCCAGGGCAAGAACACCAAAGATCGCTCTGTTCAAGCGTTGGATCGAAGAGACCCTGGCTGGCGACACGGTTTCTGCGAGTGAGATCGACGTCGGCGGGAGGTGAGTTATGCACACTCAGGGTCGGTGATGCGCGACTGGTGGATCAGACGCGCATCCCCCGACGTCAGGCAGTGGTTTAGCCAAAGAATTTCCGGAGTTCGTTCGCTATGAATTCGGGAGCTTCTTCTGCAACCCAGTGACCCGAGCCCGGGATCAATCCGCCTCGAACGTCACTCGCCACCCGGTGCATTGATTCCATCGTCTCCATGCCGCGGCCAAAACCACTGTCTCCGCCCAGGGCGAGGACCGGCATTTCGAGCTTGCCATCCCTCTCGAGGAATAACTCGTTGTCTTTGACGTCGGTTGGAAAGCCCCGATAATAGGCGAGAAGTGTGCGTAGGCCACCCGGTTTTAGGTAGGTACGGAAATACTCATTCTTGTCTTCCTGAGATAGCACGTTTGCCCGGCCGCCATAATTGTCAAACAACCATTCCAGATAGATATGCTCGCGACCGCCGAACATCGCTTCCGGCAAATCCGGCGTCCTAAAGAAGGGGTGGTGCCAACGCCGGCCGCCTTGCGACATGTCCGCTCCATCGCCAGGAATGGTAACGTCCAGGATCGCGAGCTTGCTAACAGCCTCCCGGTGCTGCGCGGCCAGGGCAAACGCCACCGGGCCGCCCCAGTCGTGTCCCACAAGATTGAAGCGATCGATCTTCAGATGTTCAGAAAGAAGCTCCCACACGTCTTCGGCAATCGTCTTCTTGTCGTACCCATCGGCGGGCCGGGAAGTGTCGCCGAGGCCCCGCAGGTCCGGCGCGATAATCGCGTACTTATCGGCGAGGAAGGGGATCACGTGCCGCCATTCGTGCGAACTCTGCGGCACCCCGTGAAGGAGAACCAGCGGCTTACCGGATCCTGCGGTCAGGTAGTGCATGGTGATGCCGGACAGTCGCGCGTAATTGCTTTTGATCTCGGCACTCATTTCTTTGCCTCCTTCTGGCCCGCCGTCATCCCCCGATACGCACGAATGACCTGACTGTCATCTGCCGAGCCCGACCCCTGGCCAGACGCGGCAAGGAAGAACTGATGCGCAACGGAGGCGAGCGGCAGGGCGGCCCTGGCAGAGGAGCCAGCGGCAAGCACGATACCGAGATCTTTCACAAAGATGTCTACCGCGCTCGTTACCTCTGGGTCTTCCAGAAGCATTCGCTGGCCACGATCGTTGAGCATCCAGCTGGCAGCCGCCGAGCCGGACACGATCTCGAGTACCGTTGAGGTGTCGAGCCCAGCCCTTTCGGCGAGCGACAGCGCCTCAGCCGCTGCCGCCAAGTGTACACCGCACAGCAACTGGTTGACCGCTTTGGCAACCGATGCCTGGCCAGGCCGCTCCCCGAGATAATAGATCTTGGAGCCGAGCACGTCGAGAAGATCGCGGCTCATTTCATAGGTTTGCCTGTCGCCAGCCACCATAATGGAAAGCGACGCGTCACGCGCTCCGGCGACGCCGCCGGAAACAGGTGCATCCAGAAACCGGTGACCGCGAGCAGTCACGGCCTCGGCCAGCTGTTCAACCTCGCCGGGAGGGCATGTTGACATCAGGACGACGATGCTGGTCCTGGTTGAATTTGCCAGGGCGCCCCGTTCGAAGAGGGCTTGGTGCGCCTGGTCGATGTTGACCACCATCAACATCAAGACGTCGGTCTCGCTGGCGGCTTCTGTGGCGTCTGGATAGGCAGTCCCGCCACTGTCAGCGAAGCTTTTTAGAGCATTCTCCGAGATGTCAAACCCCTTGACCCTGAAGCCGCTTTTTAGGAGATGCGACGCCATGGGCAATCCCATGGAGCCGAGACCAAAAAAACCGATTGTCGGTTTTCCCGGTTCTCGTGCCGGGCTCGGCTTTGTTTCTAAAGCTTGGTGCAATTCCGGTCTCCTCCGAGATACTGGCACGTCATAGGTCGGCACATCCCACCGGAGTGCCATGGTCGCATGCAAAGCGGTTAGCATAGCGGCTTCCTCCACATCAAAAGAGTTTGCGCAAGAAACATGTGATCTGGATTCATGTTGCCTGGCGCGTTCTCCTAGAAAAACTTTGTCTCCATCGCGGGTCACGCCGAACTCGCCTGAGTTCAACTCACCATTGGTCTGAGGCAATTCATTTGCGGACGTTTGGCGCAAGCGCCTATTTTACGTCCAGCCGCACAGTGGGAGGCTTCCGGCTTCAGCGACGTCACACCAAGGTCTAAGCAACCTGCGAGAAACTGAGGACCTCTTACGAGGAGAGCGCCTGCGCTGGAGAAACATCGACATAGATCAACACGGTTAGAGGAGGAACCAATGATCACAATGAACCGCCGTACCCTTATTATGAGTTCCGTGGCGATGACCGCCACGCTTGCGGCACCTCGCACAATGCGCGCGAGCTCGCCAGAGTTTTCGTTTAAATTTGCCAACATCATGCCCGTTGATCATCCGCTCAACACCCGTATGACCGAAGCTTCCAACAAGATCAGCGAGCAAACAGACGGCCGCGTGAGTATTCAGGTGTTTCCCGCGAGCCAGCTCGGCACCGATGCTGATATGCTCAGCCAGCTTCGATCGGGTGGCCTGGACCTTCTTGCGCAGACAGGCCTCATCGCAGCGACACTCGTTCCGCCCGCGGCCATCACCGGCGTAGGATTTGCCTACCCCAACTATGCTCAGGTCTGGAAGTCGGTGGATGGCGAGCTCGGCCGGAGCATCCGGACGGCTTTTGAGAAGGTCAACCTGATCGCCTTCGAGAAGATGTGGGACAACGGCTTCCGGCAGACCACCTCGATCGGCAAACCGATCAAGTCGCCCGAGGACCTCAAGGGCTTCAAGATCCGCGTCCCTCCTGCGCCGCTCTGGACATCGCTCTTCAAGTCCCTCGGCGCCGCGCCGACATCAATTCCATGGGGCGAAACCTATTCCGCGCTTCAGACTCACGTGGCTGACGGTCTCGAAAACCCGCTCGCTGGCATTTACTTTGCCAAAATGTACGAGGTTCAAAAGTATCTTTCCCGGACCAACCATATGTGGGACGGCTTCTGGATCCTTGCCAATCGGGACAACTTCGAGATGTTGCCTGAGGACTTGCGTGACATTGTCGTCACCGAAATCAATCGCTCGGCTCTCGTGCAACGCGCTGACGTCGAAAAGCTGAATTCCGAACTCCAGGCAGAGCTGACGAGCAAGGGTCTTGAATTTATCGACGTCGATACTGCCCAGTTCCGCGCGACGCTGCAGGCTTCGTCGTTCTACTCCGATTGGAAGGGGCGTTTCGGCGAGGAAGCATGGGCGTTGCTGGAGTCTACCTCGGGCAAATTGATCTGAGGCGTTGACATGGCTACTTCTGAAAATGTCAGCCCCCCGGTGATCGGCGCGTGGCCAGTCCTGGCGAAAGCTGAAGCGGGGGTGGTGCGCCTGATTGAATTGATCGCCGCAGCACTTGTTGTCGTCGAGGTACTCGTGCTGTCGGCGGGCGTCTTCGCCCGCTATGCATGGGGCGAGCCGCTCATCTGGTCGGACGAGCTCGCCTCCATGTTGTTCCTCTGGCTTTCGATCGTGGGCGCGGTCCTCGCTTTTCACCGCGGACAGCACATGAGGATGGGCGTTATCGCGGACGCGATGCCGCCCGTCGTAAGGGCAAGACTGGAGGTGGCTGCACTTATCTTTTGCCTTTCGGTCTGCGTGCTTCTTCTACCCAAAGCCACGGTCTACGCTCTTCATGAAGTTCCGGTCGTCACTCCCGCGATGGAGGTTTCGGTCGCATGGCGTTCGTTTGGTCTTCCGATCGGACTTGGCCTGATGCTTATCCTTGGCGTGACCAATGCCCTTCAGCGCATCAGGCTGAGCGATTTCCTGATCGGAGTCCTTGTAGCCGCATGCTTGATAGGGTTGGCGATTGCGGCCAAACCGTTGATCATGGCGATGGGCAACTGGAACCTCGTGCTTTTCTTCGTAGTCTTCATCGCACTAGGTGTGCTGAGCGGCGTACCAATCGCGTTCGTGTTCGCTCTCGCTGCCATCAGTTATGTGGCTCTGGGTACGAGCCGTCCGATAAGCGTGATCGCGGGTCGGCTTGATGAGGGAATGTCGCATCTTCTCCTGCTGGCGGTCCCGCTGTTCGTGCTGCTGGGTATGCTGATGGAGGTTACGGGCATGGCAAAAGCGATGCTGAACTTCCTGGCGTCCTTGCTCGGACATGTCAGAGGCGGCCTGTGTTACGTCCTCGTCGCGGCAATGTATCTGGTGTCTGGGATATCGGGTTCGAAGACCGCCGACATGGCTGCTGTCGCCCCGGCACTGTTCCCGGAGATGAAAGCGAGAGGATCAAAGCCCGGTGATCTCGTGGCCCTGCTTGCGGCTACGGGTGCGCAGACGGAGACGATCCCGCCGAGCCTCGTATTGATCACCATCGGATCGGTTACGAGCGTATCGATTTCGGCCCTGTTCATAGGCGGTCTTTTGCCGGCGTTCGTCTGCGGATTGATGCTTTGCGTTGTCGTCTGGTGGCGCTATCGCAACGAGGACATGTCGGGTTTTCGCAAGCCGCCGGCCAGGGAGATCTTCCGCACATTCCTGATTGCGCTTCCGGCTTTGGCCCTGCCTTTTATCATCCGTACAGCGGTTGTCGAAGGCGTTGCTACCGCCACGGAAGTCTCGACAATCGGCATTGGCTACTCGCTGCTGGCAGGCCTCCTCATTTACCGCCGGTTCGACCGGAAGCGGGTGGGTCCGATGCTGGTGGAAACGGCGGTCTTGTCCGGAGCCATCCTTTTCATCATCGCGGCGGCAACGGCTGTGGCCTGGTGCCTGACTCAATCGGGCTTTTCGCGTGGGCTGGTTCAGACGATGGCGGGTCTACCCGGAGGAGCGCCGATCTTTATGATCGTGTCGATCGTCGCGTTCATTGTGCTCGGTAGCGTGCTGGAAGGCATTCCCGCGGTGGTTCTGTTCGCACCTCTGGTATTTCCGATCGCCAAGGGATTAGGGATCCACGACGTGCACTATTCGATCGTGGTCATTCTCGCCATGGGAGTGGGCTTGTTCCTCCCGCCGTTCGGCGTCGGTTATTATGCCGCCTGTGCAATCGGCCGTGTGAACCCGGTGGAAGGGATAAAGCCGCTGTGGGGGTACATGATCGCCCTGCTTCTCGGGCTTGCGATCGTCGCAGCGGTGCCCTGGATCTCGATCGGCTTCCTATGACGTGCGACCGTAGGCGGCCGGTAGAGAAGTCGGCCATTCTACGGTCGTAACCATGTCGGATAAGGCGGAATGCCGGGCTGGCAACGTGCTTCAGAAGCATGCTGCTGGCTCCGCACTATGCCCGGGAAGGAATGTACCGCCCACCGGAAGATCGTCACGTCCTCGCGGCTTTCCGTGGCTTCTTCCTCAAGGAGCGGTGCGCTCTTCGAGGGAAGAGGTAACATCTCTCCTCCTACCGCTTAATGAACACCGTTGGCGACCTGACGCAGAGCCACTCACATGACAAAGAGGCAGCCAAGGCGATCCACGATAATCTTGCCGATATTCGGATGCGAGCCGCGTCCCGCAGTCAGGGAGCCAAGAGTTCTTTCGAACTCACCGTAAGCCAACGAGATCTGATGGCCGGAGCAACGCGGTACCCCGAAACCGGTTGTTTCGATTGATTAATCGCAGGTCCGAGCGAGATCATTTGTTGAGCGATGCTCATTGAAATGGACTTGCAATTCAGTTGTCGTAGACCTGCCACTTGATACCTTTCCGATGCAGACAAAGCCGAAATCCGTCGCAAGACAAGCGCGGTCTGCAGACGCTTTTTTACAAATGGGGAGGAGTGAAATGGGAAGTGAACGTTTCGAGATCGACCGCCGCAACTTACTATTGGCAGGGGGAGCTGCTTTGAGTGGAGCCGTTTTGGGTTCGAACAGTATAGCGGCTCACGCTAGGGCGAGCCCCGTTTCTGGGGCACAAGCTCCGGACTTTTATCGATTTGCCATTGGGGACGCCCAGGTAACCATCGTATCAGACGGCCCACTTCCGCTCGGCGACCCGACACAAAGCTTTCTCGGCGTCCCGGCCGACGAGATAAGATCCATGCTAAACCACAGCTTCCTGCCCACGGATGAGGTCGTTCTCGCTCAGAACGCACCTGTCGTAAACATCGGTGGCAAGCTGATTTTGTTCGACACGGGGATGGGATCGCTTAAGCAATTTGGCCCGACGACTGGCCGTCTCAAGTCTTGCTTGGCCGCCGCGAATATTGCGCTGGAAGATATTGACGCTGTCGTCTGTTCGCATGCTCATTGGGACCACGTCGGCGGAATCTGGGGCGACGACGGGAAACCAACGTTTCCAAACGCCCAGGTGTACATCAGCCAAACCGACTACGATTTCTGGACCGACGAGAAAAAACTTGGAGGCGATCTCAACGGTCTTGTTAAAGCCGCGATCCACAACCTCAAACCCGTGCGGGACCGCATGGTTTTTTTCCAAGACGAACAAGAGTTTCTTCCTGGTATTCATGCCATTAGCGCTCCTGGACACACACTCGGCCATAGCTGCTTTATGATTGAATCAGCAGGAAAGACAATGTGCTATGGCGGCGACCTCACTCATCATCCTGTGCTTCTGTTCGAAAAGCCTTTGATGGAATTTGCGTTTGATACCGATCCCAAACTGTCGGCTCAATCGCGTGTGCGCATTCTGAAAATGCTGGCCTCCAATAGAATACCCTTCATGTCCTACCACTTCCCATGGCCGGGCTACGGGCACGTTGGCATAGCGGGAGAGGGCTTCGAGTATTTTCCTGAGCCACTACATCTTAGCCTGTTGGACTGAGTGGTAGAGAAGGGCGCGAGGGCAATCCTTCGCGTCAATCCTATCCGGAGGGCAGTCGAACGAAATCATCACATGGCGGAAGTTACGCAACAAGCAGTGTGCGCCTTCATCGCGTTGCTAGACATCAAGTCTCGCGGGAACGCCAACTGAAATCAAGAGCGATCGGCGGACCGCACCTAAAGGCCATTCCTGATCGGAAACATATCCTCGCCGTAGTGGTGAAGCCTCGTGTGATGCCGTCGGCATAACCAGCGCACCTTTAAAGGGTCGTCGTATTGATCATGATGGGCGTCGACCATTTCAGTCCCGCAGACCTCACATGTTTGCTTTTCCAGCTCGCCTGCCTTTACAGCTCGCTGTACAGCAAGATGAGCATCATATTTCGCTGGATTAGCACGGCGCCAATTTGCTTGGCGGGTGTCGGTTTTCAGCATCGCCGCATCCTGTGCCTGTAATTTTGAACGTGTCCGCCAACGCTTCCGACGCCATCTTCGCCGCCTATGAAGGTCGGTATCCTTCCTGTCGATGACAATATCGCCCGTCTTGAGCCATTCATTCACTCATTCACCGAGCTTCACCGCCACTGCGCTCTTTTTTTGGGACTCAACCACCGCCAAACGTAGTCTTTGATTCTCTGCACGATTAGAGCGCTAAGACAGCGCCCTTTTGCGTGACAGTTCCACTCAAACGGATGTCGGTGGCCGAGAACCCAACCATAACTGCAAATTCCCCCGTCTCTATCCGCCAGCACCGCTCGGTCGTGTCGAAGAAGGCAAATGTTCGGGCGTCAAGAATGAAACTGAGCCTTCGTTTCTCACCGGGTTCCAGGCCGATTTTCGAGAAGGCCTTCAATTCTTTAACCGGTCTGGGTACAGATGCTTCAACATCGCCCACATAGATTTGCACCACTGCCGAACCTGGCCGCTCGCTGACGTTGGTCAATCCCAGTGTCACTGTCACCGCGCCGGCAGGATCCGGCAGCCCCACCGTCAGGTCTGACATCGCAAAGCTTGAATAACCGAGACCATGACCGAAGGGGAACAGTGGCTTAATGTCCTGGCGATCGTAGTGCCGATATCCAACGAACACACCTTCGTCATATCGCACATGGCCATTCTTGCCTGGATAGACCGCGTCATCCTCGGTATGTGTGGGATTGTCAGCCCAGCGCACGGGGAAAGTCTGTGCCAGTCGGCCCGAGGGCTCGGCCTTGCCAAGGAGCACATCGGCGATCGCGTTGCCAGCTTCCTGACCGGGATACCAGCATTGCAGTACTGCACGAGCACCGGAAAGCCAGGGCATTTCCACCGGTCCACCGGTTTGTAGGACGACAATCGTGTTCGGATTGGCCGCAATTACCGCCTCAACAAGCTGGTCCTGCAGACCAGGAAGTGCAATGCCGCGGAGATCGGAGCCCTCGGTATCCCAGTCGCCCGTTCTGCCCACGAAGACTACCGCATGATCAGCCTTCGCGGCGACGGCTGCTGCCTCGGCAATCTCCGCTTCGGCCGAAAACCTGCCTATTCCTACCCGAATTGCGGCGATATAGAGGTTGACGTGATCGTGCCGGGCGTACTCGGCGACGACCTCGTATGTACGGCCGGCTTCGAGCGTGATTTCGCCCACGACCTCCTCGCAGCCTTCTTCAAAGAATGTGGTACCACGTGTCCAGGAAGCCCAGGCGTCCACCACAAGCCTGCCGTCCACATAGACCCGACCAAGCCCGGCCGAGGTCAGGCCGACGCGATAGACGCCGGCTTCTAAGGCTGTGAATACGGTGCGCATTCGGGCGGAAAAGCGATACGGATCGACTAGGCCCCCGGCCACGGGGGGCAACCATACACCGAGGCTCGACGGTTCCTCGATAACCTTCACGGGCCCGCCAGCAAGCTCCCTTTCTTGGAAAAATTCGAAGGTTGTCGGGTTTTCGATCAGCGGCTGAAACCGATAATTGCTGCAACCCTGAGCGTAGCACACGTTCTCCTCACCCAGGGCGTCCGCCAGCCCCTGCCACGGACTGACGACATAGTGGGGGTTCAACTGCGCCGAGCCGCCTCCCATAACCTGCGCGATCTTGGCATTGGGTCCAATGATGGCGACCGTACCTTGCTGAGCCAATGGCAGGATGCCGTCATTCTGTAGCAGAACTGCGCTTTCCGCTCCCGCGCGCCTGATGAGTGCCCTATGTTCCGGCCGATTAATGGCGTACTCCTTAAACTCGCGATGATCGTTGATTGCGCCGGTGCGTTCCATCAGGGTCAGGATATTGTGCACACAGGCGCGGACGGTCTCGACACTTACCTCGCCCGCGTCGATCGCCGCCAGAAGCTTGGAGCCGCGGTCGCGGGTCGGGCCCGGCATCTCCAGATCCAGCCCAGCATTCACGGTGGGTGCGGTCGAACGCGAGCCGAACCAGTCCGACATCACCACGCCGTTAAAACCCCAGTCACCGCGTAGTACCTCGTTCAACAGCCAATGGCTTTCCGCCGTGTAAGTACCGTTTAGTTTGTTATATGAAGACATCACGGCCCAGACCTTTGCCCGCTTCACCGCCGCCTCAAAGGGTATTAGGTAGACTTCGCGCAGAGTGCGTTCATCGATATCTGAAGAGATGGTTGTACGTTCGATCTCGGACTCGTTGCCGGCGAAATGTTTTATCGTGGCACCCACTTTCTTGGACTGCAGACCTTCGATATAGCCGACGGCAAGTTCCGCCGTCAGTATCGGATCCTCAGAGAAACACTCAAAGTTGCGGCCGTTTGTGACGCTGCGCTGGATGTTAACGGTCGGCGCCAACGAGACATGAGCCCCTTTGGAAAGAACCTCGTCACCTAGCGCACTGCCGATTTCCCTGGCTAGGTCCGGGTTCCAACTCGCTCCGATGGCAATGCCTACCGGGAAAGCCGCTGCAGTCACACCCCCGACAAAAGACCCCGCCCCGCGGGCGCCGTTGGGGCCGTCCGTCAAGCGCAATCTCCCTATCCCTAGGCGGTCGATGGGCGGTAAAGACCAGAACGTATCGCCGGAAAGTAGCGAGACCTGCTCGGCCAAGGTCATATTATCGAGCAATGCTCTCGTATCAGTCATCTTCTCTGCTTCCTCAATCTCAACACTTACCGTTCCCAGATCGGGCATCTCTATATGCATATTGGGAAAGCTGGTGAGGTCGGCGTCATCCGTGGAGCCGTCCATCCATGAGAAGGAAGGCCCGTTTGTTCACCAAGGCGCCGTCACCACGACGACGACATGTTCGCAGCCTTCACGTGGCCGAGATGACGTCACCGCTTTCCACTGAAAACAAGGACATCGCGGTTTGATCGATGTCAGCGGTGAAAGTTGTGCCGGCTGCGGCAGCGCCGGTTCTGGAGTTATTCCTCCGCAAGTTCGCGAGACAATTTGAAAACCTGAACATGCTATCAGACAATCTGTTGACAGACAATCCTCAGTCGCGCAGCCTCGTGTCGTCATTGATGATTCGATGTCTCCATCGGAGGCGGATCCCGATTGATGAAGCTTCTTCACCGCCTATGGACAAGGATGGACCACGATGGACAGGCTGTTGTCCCGTTTCCGGCTACAGACAAAAGTAATCATTTTCGTACTGCCTTTCATAATCAGCATTTGCGCGGTGGGATTTTTGGGGCACTACGCCGCGGGTCTCCTACAAAGCCGCCTGGAAACCTCGAGCCAGGTGATGCAGGTGCTCTCGGGTTTCCGTGACGTCTCCGCCTCGATGAGAGAGTTTCTCGATGAGGCGTCGGAAGAAAGGCGCGATCGCGTGAAGGCTGACCTGCTCGCCCAGCAATCGCATCTGCAAGCTTTAGTGACGAATGCCGGAGCTACGGGGGAAAGCGAAGGCCTCCTGTCGGCAAACGCGATTATGCGGGACGTGGTGGACAATTTTGGCTCTCTCTGGAGCATCCATGAAAGCGAAGAGCAACTGATAACCTCGATCGCCAATCATTCTGAATCGCTGGTTTGGTCGCAGGATGAAATGCTCAGGCTAGCTGACGAGTTGAGGAAGTCCGGCGAGCAGTCCGAGGGCGCCGCCAAATCGATGTTGCGCGATGCCGACAGGGTGACAGGCTATGCAACCTTCTTCCTTGATTTTGCCGCGGGCTACCAATCCGCCGGAACGACCGAGCTGAAACTCGAATATTTGCGCGGCAAAGTGGGCGAGTTGCGTCGAAGCGCCCGAAATCTGCGGGCTTCCTTGCCGTCGGACGCTACAAAACTGTCGAGCTCGGTCGACGGCGCGGTGAAAAGCGTAACAGAAATTCTGTCGCAGGGCGCCGCATCGGACAACGCCGTAGGCCTCGACACCGCAATGTCCGCGTTCAAGGAAATCTCCGTCGGGATTAACGCGGTGGCGAACCAGCAAACAAAGAAAGCAATCGTCGAGTTCGCAGGTCTCGACCAACGTTTGGCCAAGATCAGCAGCGCCTTGGACGGCAGCCGAAGACTTTCGGACTCCAGCTATCTCATCAGGATACACCTTGCGCGCTTCATAGCCGACCCTACCGAACAAAACCGCGCGCAACTCATCCAGAACTTCGACAGAACGAAGAAGGAGATATTGGACATCTGGAGTGCCGCTTCCGATCTCGACCTTTTCAAGGCAGTCCAGAATACGGTCCCTCCGGCGGTAGAGGGTATGACGCAGGACAGTGCGAAGCTCGTCGAGATCTCGGAAGTCAGGCGTGCGCAATATAGGCAAACGACAGACCAGTTGAACACCATATGGGGCCACCTCACGACGTTTGCCGACGCCCAGCGTGCCAGGGCCATCGAAGAGACGGCCCGTGCGAACGGCATTGCCCTCATCACGATATTTGCAGGCGTCCTCGTCGCGCTTCTCGCTGGCTTCGGGATGATTGCGACTTTCAAGAAACCTGTCGTCCGGTTGACCGACGACATGCGGCGTTTGTCCGAAGGGGACCTTGACATAGAGATCGGCGGTTCTGAGCGCGCTGATGAGCTCGGAGAAATGGCCCGGGCACTCTGTGTCTTCAGGGAGAATGCCGTAAGGAAAATCGAGATCGAGAACGACGCGGATCGTCAACGATCAGCTTCCGAAGCTGAACGTCGGCACAACGAGGCGGAGAAAGCCCAGATCGACAAACAGATCGGCGACGCCGTCGACAGTCTTGCCGCTGGGCTGGAGAGGTTATCCAACGGTGATGTTTCGAGCACGATCGATCAACCGTTCTCCGGGCGGCTGGAACAGTTGCGAAAAGACTTCAACAATTCGTTGCTGCGCTTGCAGGCGACGATGTCGGAACTTCGCGGCAACATCGTGCTCATTCGGCAAAATGCAGACAATCTCAGCAGTGGCGCCGATGATCTCTCCCGCCGCAGCGAGCGCCAAGCCGCGTCGTTGGAGGAGACAGCGGCTGCGGTTCATCAACTCACCGCGACGGTGCATTCGTCGACAGAGCAGGCGCAGGCCGCAGCCCGGCTTGTAAAGGAAACCAAGCAGGCCGCGGATGCGTCTGCTTCAGTGGTCACGAACGCGGTCGACGCTATGGGCCGAATAGAAGCGGCTTCCGGGCGCATTTCGCAAATCATCGGCGTAATCGACGAGATCGCTTTCCAGACCAATCTCCTGGCACTCAATGCCGGCGTCGAGGCCGCGAGAGCAGGAGAAGCCGGGCAGGGTTTCGCGGTCGTCGCCCAAGAAGTCCGGGAACTTGCCCAGCGGTCGGCTCTAGCCGCCCAGGAAATCAAGGGACTCATCGCAAGATCGACCGAGGAAGTCGCCTCGGGATCGCGATTGGTGAACGAGGCGGGCAGGGTGCTCATTGCAATATCGTCGAATGTTGCCGGAATTTCCGAAAGGGTTGAGCTTATCGCTGCGGCAAGCAGGGACCAGGCGGCTTCGCTTATCGAAGTGAACCAGGCCGTCGGCGAGATCGATGACAGCACCCAGCGAAACGCTGCCATCGCCGAGCAAGCCCACGCCGCCACTCAGGAACTCACAAAGGAGACCCAGCGACTGATGCAGCAGATAGAACAGTTCAACATCGGCAGGCCGAGGGGTCACATGCTTTCGATCGTTTCCTGACGACAGACTATCATCAATATTCTGTTGACAGATTTTCATACAATCTGTCAAATGGTACAGCCAATCTGGGAGGATATCCGGCGTGCTCAATGACCAAGCGCATCAGACTAAGTTGCCCTATTTCTATCCGTTCAAGTTCGGAACCGGCGAAATAACGGTGCTTTCGGACGGACCGTTGGAATTGGGCGACCCGCGGGAGAATTTTCTCGGAGTCGACGCGGCCACAGTGACGGAAATGCTCGACAGGAACTTCCTGTCCAGTTCGTCGGTAACCCTCGAGCAGAACATCCCGCTGGTCAAAATTAACGGAAAGACCATCCTGTTCGACACCGGGATGGGGACGTCGAAGATTTTCGGGCCGACGACCGGCCGCTTGCTGAAAAGCATGCAGGAGGCAGGCATCGACCCCTTGGAAGTCGATGCCGTGGTGTTGTCCCACGCACACATCGACCACACCGGCGGACTTTGCGATCAGGACGGCAAGCTTAATTTTCCGAACGCGGAGATCTTCATAAGCGAAAGCGACTTCGATGACTGGACCGACGGAGGCAAGCTTGATGCCGGTTTCAAGGCTCAGGTGGAAAATGCCCGGAGAAACCTTCTTCCACACCGTGATCGGATAGCGCATTTCGTGGACGGTCAGGAGTTCCTGCCGGGCGTGCAAGCGGTGCACGCTCCAGGCCACACCTTGGGCCACTTTTGCTTCCTCATGCAGTCTGACAACGATCGGCTCTGCTTCCTCGGCGATCTCACCCATCATCATATCCTGCTGATGGAACGCCCGTGGATGGAGTTCAAGTACGACACCGATCCCAAGCTCTCGGCGCGCTCGCGCACCCGGGTGCTGGATATGCTCGCGACAGACCGCATACCAGTGATGTCCTATCACTTTGCGTGGCCCGGGCTCGGCAACGTCGCCCGGGAGCGGGAAGGCTTCCGCTACGTACCCGCCGCCATGCAGATGCTCTCGAGATAGGAATACACGACAATGCAGATGAAATCCGTCATTCTCCGAGAGTCAGGGCTTCCCAAGCCGTATGCAAGTTCGCGACCTCTCAGTGTCGAGACCGTCGATCTGACGCCTCCGGGCAATCTTGAGGTCCTGGTCAAAATCAAGGCCGCTGGTGTGTGCCACTCCGACCTGTCGGCGATAAACGGCGACCGGCCCCGCCCGCTGCCTGTCGCGTTGGGGCATGAAGCATCCGGCATCGTCGAAGAAATCGGACCCGGTGTCGATACAGTGAAGGTTGGCGATCACGTCGTGATGTCGTTCCTGCCGATCTGCGGACACTGCGATTACTGCGCGGGAGGACGCGCTAGCCTCTGTGAGCCTGGCTATCGCGCAAACGCCGCCGGGACATTGTTGAACGGTAGCAAGCATATCCGTCTTCGCGGCTACGATATCAACCATCACAGCGGCGTATCGGCGTTTTCGGAATACGCGATCGTGTCGGCGCACTCGGTCGTCAAGATCACCAAAGATGTGGACGTCACGATGGCGGCCCTGTTCGGATGCGCCGTCATGACAGGCGTCGGTGCGGTCGTAAACACGTGTGGCGTGAAGCCGGGACAGTCGGTCGCCGTCATCGGCCTTGGGGGCGTGGGCTTGTCGGCGGTCCTCGGAGCGGTGGCCAGCGGAGCAAGCGAGATCGTCGCCATCGATTTGATGCCGGAAAAGCTTGAGCTGGCTAGGTCGCTGGGCGCGACGCGTACCTTCCTGGCAACCTCGCCGGATGTGGTCGGCGAGGTCAAGGAAGCGACACGCGGGGGAGTGGACTACGCCATCGAGATGGCAGGGTCGAGCAAAGCGTTCGAAACCGCTTATGGCATTACGCGGCGCGGCGGCACGACAGCCACAGCGGGTCTGGCGAACGTGAACACCAAATTCGAGATCTCGCCGCTTCCTCTTGTCGGGGAAGAACGCATCATCAAAGGCAGCTACATGGGGTCCTGCGTGCCTTCGCGCGATATTCCCCGTTATATCGACCTGTTCCTCAAAGGCAGGTTGCCCGTGGAGAGACTGCTGTCGAGCACTGGCCCGCTTGAGGAAATCAACGAGGCCTTCGACCGGTTAGACCGTGGCGAGGTGATCCGGCATCTGCTGGTTCCCTGAGCCTGCGGAAGGAGCGAGAATTTGAACGACTGGAAAGTCCTGGCGATACATTACGGCACTGCGGTTCGGCCCGTTAGCGAACTCGGCCTGGAAGCAGGAGATCCCCACGACGCCCCGGGCAGGATCGAGTATTTCGTCTGGTTGATCCGCCATGGTGAACGTCTGATCCTGGTTGACACCGGGTTTAGCCCGCAGGAGGCTGAAAGGCGCGGGAGGACCATGTTGATCCATCCGGTCGAGGCGCTTCGCCAGCTCGGGATTTCCGCATCGTCCATTACCGACGTCGTTATCACGCATCTCCACTATGATCACGCGGGAAACCTTGTGGACTTCCCCAAAGCCCTGTTCCACTTGCAGGATCGGGAGATGGCCTACGGTACAGGACGATGCATGTGCCATGATCGTCTTCGGCGTCCCTTCGCAGTGGACGCCGTCGTTGATGCGGTCCGCCTGACGTTTTCCGGCAGAATGCGCTTCCACGACGGGAACGGCGAGATTATGGAGGGACTCACCATCCATCTCGTCGGCGGTCATTCCAAAGGCCTTCAGGTCGTGAGGCTGGACGATGGCGATGAAGTCGTCGTCATCGCATCGGACGCACTCCATTTTCAACGCTATCTGGAGCATGACGACGTCTTTCCGCTTTTTGCCGATTACGCCGACGTACTGGAGGGATACCGAACGCTCCGTGAACTATCAGGACCGTCCGGCTTACTTGTTCCAGGCCATGATCCCGCAGTCCTGACGGGTTTTCCATCGCTGTCACCCGATCTCGCTTTTGCAAAGGTTCTACGGTAATGGGGACGCGTGGAATGTCCGGTAAGAGATAAAGCTGAGGCGTTCTTCGCTTTTGTCAGACAATCGGGTTGTCTCACCAGGATAACCCACCATATAGTACCATGACTTGCACGGCCGCTTTCGGCCTTGGTAAAACGGACTTTTGGATCCAATGGGTGATATGGATTTACAGATTGCACGACAGAGTGCCACATTGCGCACTCAGGTAGAAGATAAACTGCGGCAGGCGATATCAAGCGGCCGTTTCAAGCCGGGTCAGCGCCTCGTTGAGCGAGAACTCTGCGAGTCGATCGGTGTAGGACGGACATCAATCCGCGAGGCGCTTCGACAACTCGAGGCCGAGGGCCTCATTACCAGCTATCCGCACCGCGGTCCCGTCGTCAGCACTATCACTTACGAAGAAGCCGCTCAGCTCTACAGCGTCAGGGCTTTGCTAGAGAGCTATGCCGGAAAGGAATTCGCTGAAAACGGAACCGCCCAGGATATCCATACACTCAATGAGGCGGTTGCTGAGTTTGCGGAAGCGGCGGCAAGCGGCGGTGGGAGCAGGCTCATCAAGGCGAAAACCGCGTTTTACGATTGCCTGATGCAAGGGAGTGGAAACGTCTTCGTCAAGCAAATGCTGACATCGCTCCACAATCGGGTGACTCTTCTGCGCATGACGTCGATGACGCAGCCGGGGCGCTTGAACCACAGTGTGGAAGAGATAAAGGAGATCGCTGCGGCCATTACTGACCGAAACGGAGCGAAAGCCGCCGCAGCCTGCAAGTACCACATCGACATGGCGGCTAAGGTCGCACTGGACTACCTTCGTAAAACCTCCGAAAACGACGGCGATTAAAGGAAGCGGCAACAGCCGGTATTGACAGATTGTCTGATAATCTGCTTATTCGAAGTCATGGCGCTGCCGACGCGTGCGGCCTGGCGCTCGTTCGAACAGGGAGGTTGCTTTGGGCACTTTTAATGAATTGCGGTCCCGCATGGCGGAGGCTCTTGGGGATCCGGAATTGCCCCGGCTCACTCCGGACCTGACAATGGACATCGCCTTCTACGTCGGCGATCAGGTGATCGCCCTCAATTTCGCTGAAGGCGGCGCGGCGATCTGGGGGGAAAGCGATGACCCCCAGGTGACAGTGAGGGCCACTGCAGACGCCTGGGAGCAGCTTCTGATGACGCCGCCGCCCGCCACCTTTCATTCCTTCACGGCGTTACAGCTTGCAAACCCTCTCTTCGAGATCGCCGGCTCACCGCTCGCCCTCGCGAAAGCACGCCCGGCTCTGGAACGGGTGATTGAGCTCGTCGTAACGTCCCCCGAGATGAAAGCGGAGCATGCGCAACGCGACCTGCGTCAAATCCGGGGGCAGTATGCCGTCGTCGATATCGATGACGTCCCCCATGAAATATATTACGAAGAAGCAGGCGAGGGGGTGCCGGTCCTGTTTCTCCACACCGCCGGAGCGGATAGCCGCCAATTCTTGCCTCAGCTGGCGGACACCGAGCTTGCGAAAAACTACAGGCTGATCGCGGTTGACCTACCATTCCACGGTCGGTCCATGCCGCCGCTGACATGGGATGGCGCACCCTACAAGCTCACGGCATCGCTGTACCTGAAATGGTGCACGGCCATACTCGAACAGGTGGTTCGCGAAAAGGCGATTGTCGCGGGTGGGTCCATGGGCGCGGCAATGTCGCTGGTTCTCGCCGCGGAACGGCCGGAGCATGTCCTCGGGATCGTGGCGATCGAGCCACCTTTCCGCTCCAAGGGACGCCGGAACCCATACCAGCACAACGTAAACGTACACGGCTCACTTCATAACTCGGCGTATGTCAGAGGGATCATGAGCCCACTCAGCCCCGCAGGGGACCGCAGGAGGTCAAGCTGGATCTATTCGCAGGGAGCACCCGGAGTTTACCCAGGCGATCTTTCCTTCTACAGCGACGAGTTCGACGGAGCAGTGACAACTCCCCGGATTGACCCGTCGCGCACCCCGGTGGCGCTGCTCTCGGGCGACTATGACTACTCAGCCACTCCGACGGATGGGGCCAGGCTCGCCGAACTTATTCCGGGATGCCTCCACCTCGTCATGGATGGGCTGGGTCATTTCCCCATGTGCGAACACCCGAATTTCTTTCGGAGCTATCTTGTAAAAGGGCTCGAGTTCGTACGGCAAGCCGCGCGCTAAGCGGTCGCAGTGACTCTGGTCGCTCGGTGCAACACGCCGGGCGATCAAATTTGAAAGTGGGCGGGCGCCTACCGAGGCTTCGCAATTGGCGTCCCGGCGATGACACAGCCGGCATCGGGGGCGGCATCCTCACGCTCCCGAGAAATTCCGGTAAGAAATTGGAAAAATTCCCGCGATATCTGAGTGAAGGATCAGGCGCGGCGATGCGTTTAAAAAATGCCGTAGCGGCGCCTCATCGCAGGGTCCTGATCACGCAGCCTTGCGCGTGATCTCTATCTTCCCGCCGCGGCCTCTGTGTTTCCGACATGTAGTTGCCACAGTAAAGGTGCCTCCCCTTGGTCAAGAAGGAGGCACCCATCAGCACCCATGTGCTTTAGCGCACCAAGTGGTTCCCGATCGACGATCCTCCGTCGACGGTGAGAGTGCTTCCGGTCGCAAACCGCGAGCGGTCCGAAGCTAGAAAAAGCATCGCCTCGGCGATCTCTTCCGGGTCGCCCATCCGGTGCAGGGCTGCACGGGCGTTGAAGTCTTCCCGCAGGGCTTGCGGGTCTGCCGCTTCGGCGAAAATCTTGGTGAAATAGGGAGAGTCGATCGTTCCGGGGGCGACAGCGTTGACGCGGATCCCGTCTTTTGCGTGGTCCAGTGCCATGGCTCTCGTGAGTGCCGAGATCGCGCCTTTCGACGCCACGTAGGCCGTGCGGTTAGCGATGGCTGACACGGCCGTGTATGAGGTCGTGTTAATAATGGATCCGCTGCCCTGTTCCGCCATGATGGGAACCACGTATTTCGAGCATAGGAATATCCCCTTCACGTTCACCGCCATGATCCGGTCCCAGTCGGATTCGGCGATGGTCGTGACGTTTCCGGTCATTCCGAACCCCGCGTTGTTGACGAGAACGTCGATACGCCCCCATTTTTCCTTAACTGACCTAACCATCGCCTCTACTTCGGCGGACAAAGACACATCGGCCTTTAACGCGATCGCACCTGTCCCCATTTCTCGCGCGACGTCTCGTGCGGCATCGATGTTGACGTCGACGACGCCAACCTTAGCGCCCTGGCGCGCAAACAGTTCAGCTGTAGCGCGCCCGATCCCGCTGCCAGCCCCCGTCACCACACATACTTTCGATTCCAGATCCATAATCGTCTCCTCTTTCGCTGTATCGAGAAAACATTTTCGCAGACAATCTGTCAATGACGAATAAAACGTGTTGACAGATTGTCTGCTAATCTGCTTATCTTGGCTATCAAATGACTTGGGGAGGTAACCATGGCTGGTGCTGAAATAGCAGCGCAAGCGGCGTTCAAGACCGCTTTGCGCCGGTTCACATCGACAATTTGCCTGATCACAACGGAATGGGAAGGTGCCCGTTACGGAATGGCTGCAACCGCCGTCCAGTCGGTGACGGCTGACCCGCCGACCCTCCTGGTTTGCATCAACCAATCTGCTTCGATCAGCGGCCCACTCAAGCTTACGGGAAAATTCGCGGTCAACATGCTGCATCTTAGCCATGCGCCTTTGGTTCCGCTGTTTAGTGGAAAACTGAAGGGAGAGGAGAGGTTCGCGCATGGTGAGTGGATCACGGCTGGCGGCGTTCCCATCCTCGGCGACGCCCAGGCCGCATTCGTCTGCAGCCTCAACTCCGCAGTCTCCGTCGGCACCCATGATGTCGTTCTAGGGGAAGTTATCGAGGCCCGGTTTATCGAGAATATTGCCCCGCTCCTCTACGAGGACGGGAAATTGGTTAGATCGGCAGCGCTGATCGATGCTGCCGCCTGAAACGTTTGGCCGAGCTTTTTCGGCCTATCACATCCACCAGCCTTTCGGCCGATAATGAGGAGTTTGATCCGTGACTATTGCCACCGATGTGAAATCGCAAGTGAATGGGCGTCCCGTCAGTGAACGGTTCGAAAAGGGTCTGCAGACCCGTCGGGAGGTTCTCGGCGGTGCATATGTCGACGCTTCGGTAAACAAGGCGACCGAGTTCAACTGGCCGATGCAGGAGCTTGTCACCGAGTATTGCTGGAACGAGATCTGGAACAGGCCCGGCCTCGACCGCCGTTCACGCAGCCTTCTCAATCTGGGCATGATTTCCGCCCTTAACCGCCCCCACGAGTTGAAGCTGCACGTTCGCGGCGCGATCAATAACGGCCTCAGCAAGGACGAGCTTCGTGAAGTTTTCCTTCAGGTCGCGATCTATTGCGGCGTGCCCGCGGCGATCGACAGCTTCCGCGTCGCACAGGAAGTCTTCGAGGACATGGGCATCTAATCGGTGCCCCGACCTTCGGGCCGGGAACAGACCAACTCTGTGGAGGAGACTTCAATATGACGACCAGCGATGATTTCCGCGCCGCCGGAAACCCGATGTTTAACAGCAACAAGCTGAAGCTTGGCGTATTTGGAACAAATTGTTCGAGCGCATGCGCCATCACCACCGCGGAATCAACGTTCGAACCGACTTTCGAACATAATGTCGAAATTGCCAAAAAGCTCGAAGCGGCTGGGTGGGAATGCATGGTGCCGATCGCCCGGTGGCGCGGTTTCGGCGGGCCGACGAACTTCAACGGCGTGAACATGGACACGTTCACCTGGGCCGCGGCCCTGGCTGCCGTGACCACGAAGCTGCAATTTTTCTCGACGACGCATATCCCGACCCTGAACCCGATCGTCGCGACGAAGATGGCGACGACGATCGACAATATTTCGAAGGGCCGATACGGCCTGAACCTGGTGACGGGTTGGTTTACCCCGGAAATGGAGATGTTCGGCGTTCCGATGATGGAACACGACACCCGCTACGAATATGCCACGGAATGGATGGAAATCGTTGACACCTTGTGGAAGAAGAACGGTGTCACCTATGACGGCCAGTTCCTCAAGGTGAAAGACGCGTTCAGCGAGCCGAAGCCCTATAACAAGGAGACGGGCCGCCCGGTCCTCATCTGCGCCGGCTCCTCGGGCAAGGGCCTGCACTTCACCGCGAAGTTCTGCGACTTCAACTTCGGCTTCATGCAGGACATGGAATCGGGCGCAGCCTGGGTGAAGAAGGTGAAGGAACTGGCTCGCGAGGAATACAAGCGCGAACTCGGAACCTTCACCGCGTGCCCGGTCGTCGTTCGCGAGACCGAAAAGGAAGCCCAGGACTACTATGACTACTACGTGAACCAGAAGGGCGATTGGGAAGCCTGCGAAAACATCTGCGAGGTTCTCCAGGTTCAGTCACAGAACCACTCGGCGGAGATGTACCAGAAGTTCAAGGAGCGCTTTATCGCTGGCTGGGGCGGCTACCCGATCGTCGGAACGCCGGAACAGGTCGCCGACAAGCTCGTCGCGTTGAGCAATACGGGCGTCGACGGCGCGCTTCTCACAATGGTCGACTACAACGAAGAACTGCCGTTCTTCAACGACCGCGTCATGCCCCTGCTGAAACAGGCTGGCCTCAGGAACTGACCGTTCCGCGGGCGGCTAAGCCGCCCGCCACCGATCCGAAATCGAAACACGTTTCACCAATTCCGTGGCTCGACGCCAACGGCGTCGACTGCTGTAGCGGATGTACGAAGGGGAGGAGACCCTACACATGCTGAAGAAGGTTTACACCGCATTGAGCGTGATCATCGGGCTAGGCCTGATGACCACCGCCGCATTCGCGGACGGATTAGACTCGCTACCACCGGACCAGAAGCAGCTTTACCAGCTCGTGGACCCGGCAATTCCCCTCGGCGGTACGCCGCTCAAGGATTTTGTGGCGAAGCGGCCGCCGCCGTGGAAAATCGGCTACGCGTCCACTTATGCCGGCAACACGTGGCGTGCCCAGATCCTCACTGAAATGAACGAGGTTCTGCTTCCCAAATACAAGGAGGCTGGACTGGTATCTGACCTTGTCGTCACGCAGTCCGACCTGAAGGACGCGACGCAAATCCAGCAGATGCGCCAGATGGTCGACGACGGCGTCGATGCCATCATCATCTGCTGCTCGAACGTGACGGCCATCAACCAGACCATCGAATACGCGCATTCCAAGGGCGTCCCGGTTTTCTCCTTCTCGGGTTACGTGACATCGCCCTACGCGATCAATGCGACCGAAAACAACACCCAGGGCGGTTACACGGCCGCGAAATGGCTGGCGGAGGAAATCGGCGGTAAGGGCAACGTCCTGACGGTTTCAGGCATCCCGGGCTTCGCATCGTCCGACAGCTTCAATGTCGGTGCCAAGAAGGCGTTCGACGAGTATAAGGACATCACCGTCGTGGGCGATGTCGCTGGCAAGTGGACCGATCAGGTCGCCCAGGTCGAAGTCCAGAAATTCCTCGCGACCAACCCTACCGAAATCGCAGGTATCCTGGTCCAGTCGGCGTCGGAAAACGGTGTCGTCAACGCGGTCCAGCAGTCCGGGCGCGACATGATGCCAATCGTCCTCGGCGGCGAGGCGTCGGCGGCGTGCTACTGGCGCAACAATCCCGACTTCATCAGCCAGAGCTTCCATTTCTGGCCGCCGCGGGCCGATGCTCGCCTGGTGTGGGACGTGATGATGAGGACACTCCAAGGCCAGGGGCCGAAGATCCAGTCGATCCTGCGACCGGCTCTTCCCTACACGATCGACGATGTGAAGGAAGCAATTCCGGAAGATTGCGATCCGAACTCCACGGCGTGGATCGAGCCCAAGGGCGACGCATGGTGGCCCGCGGACGTAGCAGCACAGTACTTCGAGCGCCCGGAAGATCCGCTGGCCTGGCGCCCGAAGAAGTAATCGACGACCTCCCAAGTTGTCCAGCGACCTCCGCGCCGGCTTCATCCGTCGGCGCGGAGGACCTACGATAAGGAGCCAGAAGTTGGAATTCCACAAGATACAGCGTTTGCCTCCTTACGTCTTCGACCAGGTGAACCGTCTCAAGTCCAGCGCGCGCGCGGCCGGAGTCGACATCATCGATCTTGGAATGGGCAATCCCGATCTTCCCACGCCAAGCTGGGTTGTGGACAAGCTATGCGAAGCGGTGCAGCATCCGCGCACGCACCGCTATTCGGCTTCCAAGGGCATTATCGGGCTTCGCCGCGCCAAGGCTGCGTATTACGCCCGCCGGTTTAATGTGAAGCTTGATCCGGATACCCAGGTTGTTGCAACGCTCGGGTCCAAGGAGGGGTTTGCGAACATGGCGCAGGCCATAACCGCCCCCGGGGATGTCATTCTCTGTCCGAACCCTTCCTATCCGATTCATACGTTCGGATTTGTCATGGCAGGGGGCGTGATAAGGTCGGTACCGGTCGAGCCGGATGAGACCTTCTTCCAAGCTCTCGAAATGGCGGTGCGGCATTCGGTACCGAAGCCTCTGGCGCTCATCATAAGCTACCCGTCGAACCCCACCGCTCGCGTCGCGACGCTCGACTTCTATAAGGACGTCATCGCCTTCGCGAAGAAGCACGATCTCATCGTTCTGTCGGATATCGCCTACGCTGAAATCTATTTCGACGGTCCGCCGCCGCCGTCTGTTCTCGAAGTCCCCGGCGCGATCGACGTGGCCGTCGAGTTCTCCTCGATGTCGAAGACATTCTCTATGCCCGGTTGGCGCGTTGGGTTTGCGGTGGGCAACGAACGCCTCATCCGGGCGTTGACGCGCGTGAAATCGTACCTGGACTACGGAGCATTTACGCCAATCCAAGTCGCCGCCGCTCATGCCCTAAACTCGGACGGGGAGGACGCCGCGCGGGCCCGAGACATTTACAAGACGCGCAGAGATACACTGGTGAAGACCTTTGCCGATGCCGGTTTCGACGTTCCAGCTCCTGCGGCGACGATGTTCGCATGGGCTAAGATACCTCCGGATTTCCGACACCTTGGCTCGCTGGAGTTTTCGAAACTCGTGCTCGAGAAGGCACAGGTCGCGATTTCGCCTGGTATCGGTTTCGGCGAGATGGGTGACGAATTCGTACGGCTGGCTCTC
Source organism: Rhizobium sp. R634 (assembly GCF_002211305.1). Classification (GTDB taxonomy): domain Bacteria; phylum Pseudomonadota; class Alphaproteobacteria; order Rhizobiales; family Rhizobiaceae; genus Rhizobium. The sequence continues at coordinate 107,754 of NZ_LOKW01000023.1, forward strand.
GTGGAGAATGAAGACAGAATCCGGCAGGCTGCACGGAACCTGAAGCGGTGGCTTTCCGCGAGCGCGCGACCGCCACAACTCGATAAAGCAATGAAAGGATTTTGAAGATGCCGATCCTCGGATCTTGCCAATGTAAAGCGGTCCAGTACGAAGTGTCGGAACTGGACGGCCCGATGTGGAACTGCTTCTGCCAGACGTGCAGAAAGTCCCATGCGGCCGATCATAACACTGCCGCCAAGGTGAAGAGTGAGAACTTTAATCTGATTTCCGGCGATGACGTCCTTCACAGCTTTGAGTCGACGCCTGGAAAACTGAGGTGGTTCTGCTCACGGTGTGGTTCGCACGTTTATGCCGAACGGCCTGCCAACCCGGAGATGAAGGTGCTGCGGGCAGGCACTTTTGACACTGATCCTGGTTCAGTTCCTATGTCCAACGTCTGGCTGTCCCACGCCACGCCGTGGCTTGCCCACGACCCCGCGAAGGAAAACTTCGAAGAATTCCCGTGATCCTTTCACGGTTGCGCGCCCCTATGGGCTGATCGACAATGAGTGCGGTTTGCCCGGGCACGCCCGTGAAGGGGCTAACTCGAGTGGCACTTGCCGCGTTCGAAGCGTGGAGGTTGGGCTGTGACGTATCCCCCAATTGAAACGGTCGCCTTCATCGGAGTGGGTGCGATGGTAATTCCCATGACCGGACACCTTCAACAGCGCTTTGGTCTTGGCTTGATAGCGGAGGCCGCCAGATCGCTTCCGATCTGGCGGACGAGTTCCGGTTGAGAACCACTGACCGGACGTCAGGTGCGTGCCAACGCGCTTTCGCAAATATCGGGGCGTCTAGCGACCATATCATCGTGATTTCATCGAAACCAACTCGACATCCCGACAAGGGCATGACGTCTCTATTGACAGATTAGCAGACAATCTGTCATTCTGAAGTTCGCCGGGTGAGTACTCGGAGCATTCAAAGACGGCAGTCACAATCCAGCAAGAGGCCGGGCATCGGATGCCCTGGCGCGATTTGCTGCTGCCTAAAGGGAGGATGGGCATGACGAATGACGTCGCCGTAAGCATGACGGCCGTTGCCAAATCGTTTGGCGAAACGAAGGCTTTGAAGAAATGCGATTTTGTCGCCAGGGCAGGAGAGGTGCACGCGATCGTTGGCGAGAATGGCAGCGGCAAGAGCACCATGGCGAAGATCATGTCCGGCGTTATCGCTGCCGATGGAGGATCTGTCCTAATCCTTGGCAAGTCCATCACCTCGCCAGTCGATGCCAAAGAGGTTGGTCTCGCTACGATCTTCCAGGAAGTCCTTGTCGCCGATGAGGCAAGTGTCCTCGACAACCTTTTCGTGGGAAGCGAGGACCTGTTCTCGCTTCGGAAATCCTCCAAGGAACGTGGAAGCGTTGCGCAAAGCCTTCTGGACCGCCTGGTCGGAAAGCATATCGATCTCAGGCAGAACGTCGGTGATCTTCCGCTCAGCATCAAGCAATGGATCGTTATCGCCCGCGCCGTCCTGAGGAAACCCAAGGTCTTGATCCTGGACGAGTCCTCGGCTGCACTCGATCTCGACGCGACCGTCCGGCTCCACGAAGAGATCGATCGGCTCCGGTCCGAGGGGTGCGCGGTAATCATCGTCACGCACCGCATCGCTGAGCTCGTCCGTATCGCCGACCGGGCGACAATACTGAGAGACGGTTTCACCGTCGGTGTCCTTGAGAAATCCGAGATCACCGAGGCGAACCTCCTCCGCATGATGACCCCTCAAGACCGCCAGATTTCCGCCGCCGCTTCAACGTCTGCAGCGGGCCTGTCGGGTGATCGCAAGGAGGTTCTTTCCGTGCATGGCGCGCGCCCCCAAGAGGCATCGCAACCCTTCGACTTCGTCCTTCCGCAGGGATCTATCGTGGGCGTTGCGGGTCTGGACGGCCAGGGCCAGGACGCGTTCGTGCGACTGGTCGCCAGGATTATGTCGCCGTTCGGAGGGGAGGTCCGGATCCTGGATCGGGAAAGCACCGGTCTCGTCAAAGTCAGCACGCTCGACGACGCCGCGAATAAGGGCATTGTGTACGTATCCGGAGACCGGAAGCGGGAAGGAATTTTCCCACAGCAGAGCATTTTCGAGAACCTCGCCATCGGTATCTACCAAAAGAACCTGGGGCCGTTCGGTGTCATCAGGCGTAAAAGGCTGAAGCAGACGTTTGCCCGGGAGGTCGAGCGGCTCCGCGTCAAGATCGGGCACCCGGACAACCGCATTACGTCCCTTTCCGGGGGTAACCAGCAGAAGGTCCTGATCGGTCGTGCCTTCGCCAATGATCCCAGAGTGATCGTTCTTAACGACCCTGCTCGAGGCGTGGACCTCAACACCAAACGCGACCTGTATCGCGAGCTTCGGCTGTTTGCCGAAGGTGGCGGCTCGGTAATCTACCTTTCAAGCGAGATCGAAGAGTTTCTCGGTTTCGCCGATCGCGTTGATGTCTTTCACAAAGGGAGCATCCATCGTTCCCTCGACGGCCCCGACATCAACGAAGAAACCATTCTCGCTGCAATGTTCGGCCGCTCGGTTGCCGACACCATGGAATTCTCCAAAGAGAGAAAGGCACACTGATGTCGCAACGTTTTGGATTTCCTGCGCTCGACAGGTCGCTGACCGTACCGCTCGTTCTTTTCGGAGTGTTGCTCGTCGCCGCAGCCGTGCTCTCGCCGCGGCTGTTCACCGCAACCGGAATGGGCGGAGCAATCATCGTCGCAGCACCTTTGATCCTCACGACGCTGGCCCTGACACCGATCGTGATGGCAGGCCGCGGTTCGGTCGACCTTTCCGTTGGCCCGCTGATGGGTTTCGTGAACGTCACCCTGATCGGCTGGCTCTCAGCAAGGGGTTACACGTCTCCGCTCGCAGTGATTTGCTGGGTGGTGGCAGTCGGCGCACTGTATCAGTTGCTGCAGGCGCTCATCATCATCTACGTCCGGGTCGCCCCCATCATCGTCACGCTCTCCAGCTTCCTCGTCCTTTCAGGCTTGAACCTCATGGTCATGTCAAGGCCGGGCGGCGTTGCGCCGGACTGGATGATGACGTGGGGAGCAGGAACGACGATCTTATCTCCGGTGCTGATCATCGTCTTGGCGGCGTTGGCTCTTTGGGCCGTTATGCGCCGGACCACCTTTTACTCCCACCTTCGCATGACAGGCGCTGACGAACGGATGGCCTACACGAGCGGGGTGAAAGTCGACACCGTACGCATCTGCGCCCATCTCCTCGGCGGCGTCTTCGTCGGCCTTGCCGCGCTCAGCTATACGGCATTGATCTCTTCTGGCGATCCTACCCAGGGAAGCAGCTACACGCTCCAGGCGGTTACCGCCCTGGTGCTCGGTGGCGCAAACCTGGCTGGCGGGAGAGGAGGAGCTTTGGGGGCCACGCTTGGTGCGCTGAACATGTTCCTCATCTCGTACCTGCTTTCCGCCTTCAGCTTCGGAAGCGTGACGGGGTTCGTGACGCAAATGGCTTTCGGCCTGATCCTCGTGGCATCGCTCCTCGTCAACGTATTCATGACGGCCCGGCGCACGGCTTTCTAGAGAGGACTGGTAATGACTTCACTCACAACGGAACAGACGATGAGCCAAATCACAGGACGATCGGTAAAGCTTCAGCGCAGCATCGTAATTGGCTTTGGTCTGCTTGCCGCACTTCTCGTGTTGGGTACGATCCTTGTTCCGGGGTTTATCTCGCCCCGTAACGCGCGTTCGATATTGCTGCTTGCCGCTTTCCTGGGGCTTGCATCGTTGGGACAGACGCTATGTGCCATGGTTGGCGCGCTTGATCTCTCCATTCCATATGTCATCGGGGGAGCGAATATTCTCTTCCCAAGCCTGTTGGTCACCGGGATGCCTGCCTGGCTGGCCGTGATAGCGGTCGTTCTCCTGGGAGCAGCAATCGGGCTTGCGAACGGCTTTTTGAGCTTCAAGCTGCAGGGCCAGGCTCTCATCATGTCCCTTGGGGTCGGCTTCGCATTTGTCGGCGCGGTACAACTCTACACCTCCATCGGTTCCGACTACGGCGGAACGGTTTTCGCCCCCGTACCGGACTGGCTCCGCAATATCGCCGCGTTCAACGGGAAGACCTTCGGGCTGCCCCTGCCGCCAGTGGTACTGGTGTGGCTCCTCGTCACGCTCGTCACCATCTGGGCTCTGTATAACACATGGTTCGGCCGCTCCATCTACGCCGTCGGCGGCAGCAGGACTGCAGCGGCACGGCTTGGCATTTCCGAAACCAAGGTCTGGACCAGCATTCACGGTATCAGTGGGGCGATGTCGGCACTGACGGGCGTATTGCTGCTCGGGTTTTCCGGCGGCGGCTTCGTTGGCGTCGGAGACCCATATCTCTTCACCACCGTTGCGGCCGTTGTGATCGGCGGCACCTCGTTGCTCGGTGGCGCAGGCGGATACGGGGCAACCGTTCTCGGGGTACTCGTATTGACGATATTGACGTCCCTGCTGGTCGGGCTCGGCCTCAGCTTTGCCGCGCAACAGGCGATCGTGGGTTTGCTGATCGTGCCGATGGTGGCCGTCTACGCGCGTACCCCGCATATCCGCAACCAGATCTGATCGGAGGGCCGGCAAAATGAAGATTGTCGCGATAACCGGCAATGTCTCGCGCCCCTCCAAGACGCGGGCGCTCGGGGAATACGCACTCTCGAGCGTCTCGCCCGGCCACGGCCGGTATCTCTTTGACCTGGTCGATGTTCTCCCGGTGTTAGGAACCACGCTGTGGCGTTCGGAGGCTCCTGCTGGACTTGCGAACGTTCTTGACGCAATCCAATCTTCAGACGTCCTCGTTGTGGGGACACCGGTCTTCAAGTCCTCGATGACCGGTCTTCTCAAGCATCTTTTCGACCTCTTCGAAATGACAGCCCTGCAGGGTAGACCCGTTTTGATATTCGCAACGGGCAAGGCCGAGGCCCATGGCGAGCATGTCGAGGCTCACCTGCGCTCATTGATGGGCTTCTTCAAAGCCGAGGTTCGCGGTGACTTCATCTATGCGATGGACGGCGACTTCCCGGATTCGGCACCATCTGCGGAACTTCGGGAGCGGGTCGACCGCCAACTCGCACGCACTCTGGGCCATGGTTAGTTCAAGGAGAAGAACATGAAGTTTGCTTCCATCGAGAGCGCGGTTAAAGCAATCGCCGCCGGAGAGATGATCATCGTCGTGGACGACGAAGACCGGGAAAACGAGGGCGACATCCTCGTTGCCGCGGAGAAGGTGACGAACGATCATGTTGCCTTCATGATGCGTTATGCGCGCGGCCTGATCTGCGTTCCCTTGACCGGGGAGCGGTTGGACGAACTGGATATCCCGCTCATGGTGGAGCGCAACTCGGATTCCATGCAGACGGCGTTCACGGTCTCAGTGGACCTGATAGAAGGCGTATCGACCGGTATTTCCGCAGAAGACCGCGCCAAGACCATCAGGGCGCTTGCCAACGCATCGACGATGCCGGAGGAGCTGTCCCGGCCAGGCCACATATTCCCCCTGCGGGCAAACCCGTCGGGTGTTCTCGGACGCCCCGGCCATACGGAAGCCGCGGTGGATTTCGCTCGGCTCGCCGGGCTCGAGCCAGCGGGTGTTATCTGCGAAATCGCCAACGACGACGGCACTATGGCGCGTCTTCCCGAACTCAGCGAATTCGCCGCGCGCCACAACCTTCTCATGGTGACCATCGAAGCCCTGATCGATTATTGCCGCGAGATCGATGAACGCGGCCCTCGTTTAGAGGACGCGGGCGCGGCGGCGGCGCTGTCGAATGTTTCGTATCTGGCAAGCAGACGTACTACATGCCCCCAGCGGGAGAGCGGAACTACTGCGTTCGCAGTCTCTGATACAGCACAAGAAAAGTGCGTTTCGCAGGTGCCAACGGGGGGAACGGACCTTGGGTTCGCTGTGCGATGATTGGGCATGACAAACCGTGACCCGCTTTATCGCCCCCGCCGCTTTCCTGCTGAAATTATTGCGCACGCGGTGTGGCTTTCTTTCCGCTTTGCTTTTGCGCCTGCGGGTGATCGAGGCCATGCTGGCCGGTCCTGGGATCATTGTCTCGCACCAGACGATCCGCCTGTGGGCAGAGTAATTTGGTCATACCTCCGCCAACAACAAGCTTCGATCCTACCACGCTGTAAAACGAGAGTTCATGCCGGATGTAGCGCTTCGGCTCCACCCTGTTCCACACCCCACCCCATGACCTCACCACGAGCCATCGTCGCGAACTGGGAGTAGAAGCGATGAACCTATGGGCCCAAATTGCTCGCGCATCACTGACAAAATCGACCGGCGTCATGGGCTCGTCTCTTTGCCCTTAAGTCTAAGATTCCCGTCGAAGTGACGGCGAAGGACCGGCTGCAAACCCTCAATTGCCCTGTTCGCCCGTCGATGGCGAAAGGCCGACCTCATGCTTGGAAACCGTTTCGGGAAGGAAGTGATGATGTGGAGAGTTGAGAGTGTCCCCTCCAAGATTGACCATTTCTCGCTCAAAGGCACTTGCAGCGAGGAACTCGCGGAAGCGCTTTCCAGGCTTTCCCCGCAATCTCCAGCGCATGTACAGGGCGACAAGACGATCGCCTACGATATACATGCGATTACCAATGGCCCGATTGCAGTTATTGCCGCGCATTACGAGGGCGACCTAACGGTCCAGCACCAGGGACCGGCGGAGGCAAACATTATCATGCTTCCACTATATGGGCGATCGGTCGTTACCGTGGACGGCAGACAAATCCTGTCAGAGGGAAGGCGTGGCGTTTTCGTGAACAGTATGTCGGCGAGTACAACCCAATTCATTGGGCCCAGGAAACATTTGGGTCTTAGGATCTCCCATGATGAGCTGACGCGCCGTTTAGCACGTCGGCTCAATACGCCAATAAGAGGCAGCCTCGATTTTTCGCCAGAAATCGACCTATCGGTCGGGTTCGGCTCCCTTTTGGTGCAACTGGTACCAGTGCTTTATGCTGGATTACGAGACGGAACCCTCCTTCAATCGCCGATAGCACTTAATCTCCTCACCGAAACGACGATAGAGCTTTTGATCGAAGCTGCGCAGCATCGCTACTCACCTGAGTTATGCCGCGTTGCTGAACCACCCTTACCCAAGGCCGTTAAGCGGGCGGTCGACTATATGCGTGCCAATATTGCTCGGCCGCTATCTCTTGAGGAAATCGCAACGGCTTGTGGCGTGAGCCGACGCACTCTTCAGAGCGGTTTTCGCAACTTCCGAAATACGACCCCTCTGGCATTTCTGCAGCACCTACGGTTGGAATCAGTGCATCAGGAACTGATGACAGGCGAGCCTGGCATCTCGGTCAAGCAGGTCGCTCTGAAATGGGGCTTCATTCATAGAGGCAGATTTTCTGCGGACTATCGCAAGCGCTATGGAGTATATCCCTCTGAAACATTGCGTATATCGGAGGCGGATTGCGCCGACTGATCTACGATCAGTCAGCGCGCTCGACCGTCTTCGAGGCTTGATAGCAACAGAACTCTCCAGCAAACCGACTGGCTCGGCCCAAGATCTGTCTTGCAGATGATCCCCTGAACGCAACGATGTTCCGATCTGCGCAACGCAGTTTCAAATCAGTACAGGGGTTAATCATATGGTAAGTCTGCCGAGCTCATCTCATATGTAGCGGTCGATTTCACAATGTTCTTGACCGCGTCGCTAATGGAATCCGGTGTAATTTATAGTCCATGAGGAACGTATGTCCAGACTGCCGCTATCCCTACTTTTAATGATTTTGGCAATTATTCCGTTGACGGCGTTCGTACTCATCGGAGTATCAACATCACTGGGATATTACCACGAATATTCTATGTTCCGAAGCGCACAAACAACGCAGCAACTTGGGCGGGAAGGCGGATTCCTCGCCCAGGCTATAGCGGCGGAAGCGTTTGCAGGCGCCGACGTCCGTCGGGCGAAGCGAGCCGCATCGGACAGGGCTTTTACAGCGGTCTTTTCCGCTTACGACTCTTGGAAAAAGGCATTTGACGATCCGGCCATAGAACGGGCAGTGCAAATCATTCGTGAAAGGCGAGACAATATCGATAGCTTCCGCCGGCGCATCGATGACGGAACGGCGGGCGAGGCGGAGGGAGCCGTTGCCTTGCGCCCAGCTGCCGTTGCGGGTTTGGAGCTCGTCCGTCGCACTGGGGCGACTGTCAATAATTTGGATTTGGCACGCCAAATTACCGGTTTTCACGCGCTGATGCAGATCACGGAAGCTAGTTTGCTGGAGATCAGGCCCGGCCGAGCTTTCATCAAAAATTCAGCGATGTCCGTCGATCTATTTTCGTCCCTCTTACAATCAAAAAATCTAAAGCAGCTTTATGTGCCTACGATGCGCGAATTTCTCCCTGCCGATCTCGTCAAATCTTATGACGACTTCGAGGCCAGCGCCGCAGGCAAGTTCATCGCGGGCGTTCGCGATCAGATGTATGCGAACCAGCCGGGCGTTTCCTTCCCCCCCGAGACGTTGGATCGATGGAATGAAATCACCCAACAGCGGGCTGCTTTGTTGACCGAGCTCATAATGCGCACCGGCGACAAGTTGGACGAGATGGCATTTCAGCGGTACGCCGATCTTCGCAATGCCTTTATCGGCTACTCCGGCGCCACGCTTCTGATCATGTCTACGGTACTCATTCTGTGCATTTCGGTCGTTCGGAGAATTTCAAATTCCATTCGGACTCTGACAAGCCGAATGAAGGCACTCGCAGAAGGCGATACGTCGGCGCCGGTACCCTTGACGATCCGACGCGACGAGATCGGGGACATGGCGCGTTGCCTTGAGTTTTTCCGCGGCGCGGCCATACAAAAAAATCAAATGGAGACATCCGCGGAAGCTGAGCGCATTCGTTCTGAGAAAGAGAAGCTGGATATTCAGATAAGGGCTGAAAAAGAAGCAGATGAGCGCCTCGTTCGAGCGACGACGGCATTGGCAACCGGGTTGAAGCGGATGGCGGATGGAGACTTGATTTATGAGATTGAGGAGCCGTTAGCGCCACAGTTTGAAAGGTTGCGCGGCGATTTCAACGCTTCCATTCGTCAGCTCCGGGGCGCGCTTGTTACCGTCGGCCATTCAGTCGAAACGGTCACGAATGGCAGCTCGGGCGTCTCGGCCGCATCTGAAAATCTTTCAAGACGCACCGAGCAGCAGGCGGCTTCGCTCGAGGAAACTGCAGCGGCGTTGGAGGAAATAACCGTCAACGTTGCATCGACGACAAAGAGGACGGCCGAGGCGCGCGGAGCCGTCCAACAGATGCGAGATCATGCGGAAATGTCCGGTCGGGTTGTACGCAATGCTATCGGAGCCATGCATCGCATTGAAAACTCCTCCAAACAGATTTCGCAGATCATCAGCGTCATCGACACGATCGCCTTTCAAACGAACCTCCTGGCGCTGAACGCCGGCGTCGAAGCAGCGCGTGCTGGCGACGCGGGAAAAGGCTTTGCGGTTGTTGCCCAGGAGGTCAGGGAGCTTGCGCAGCGCTCAGCGACAGCGGCAAAAGAAATCAAGGATCTCATCGGCAATTCAGCTCTGGCCGTCGACGAGGGCGTAAGGCTCGTGAGCGAAACCGGATCGGGCCTGAGAACGATTGAAGAGCTTGTGCAGGATGTAAATCTTCATATGGACGCAATCGCAACGGCCTCCCAAGAACAATCGTCGGGCCTGCGCGAGATCAACGGCGCGGTTAATCATATGGACCATGCCACTCAAGAAAATGCGAGCATGGTCGCGGAGATGAATTCTGCAGGATCACACCTCGCCCAAGAGAGCCAAAGCCTAGCCGCGCTGTTGAGACATTTCCACTTCAAAGACGAGAGCGGGGATTTCAAGCCACAGAAGGTCTCGGGCGAACCTGGCAAGAGTTTCCCGGCCGGTCAGACAATGGTTGACCGCGGAAACTATCCGATGCGCCGCGGTAACCTGGCGCTCGCGCCTTCGAATGATGATTGGCAAGCGTTCTAAATCATATGGGCGGCGTCGCCGACCACAGTCAAATACACATCTTTGATGATTGTGAACGAGAGCGATATCCCGGTGGGGTAGCGGCATGGTACTCCGCCAAATGACTTGTGCGGTCCTAACAAAACCCTGGCTTGACGCATGATTGTTCAGCCACGTTACAAGAGGACTTGGCACATGAAACAGATACGTCAATCGGAACTAACATCCCGCCTCGGACAGCCTGTAGAAACGCAGATGGCGACTGATGCTCAAAACATCCAGGGGCGTCACGCCTTACGCAATGCGGTCAATGCCAGTCCTCCGCTTGCTACGGGCACGGCACCGCCATTTTCGGAGGCCTCCATTGTCCGGCCATCGCCCGGTCACGACGAGGATGTCGCGAGGCTTGGGCAACCCTTTGAGAAGTCTTTTCGGGCGCCCCCCCGGCAACCTGAGATAAACGTCGACATGCCATTCAACGCCGAAGAGATGTCCAGTGCCGTCGTACTCGACGCGATCCCGTTACCCGTCTTCTTCAAGAACAGAGATGGGGTACACCTTGGTTGCAACAGGGCGTTTGAAAGCTTCTCCGGTCGCTCAAGAGCAGAGATTATCGGAAAAACCGTTTTCGATTTGGTACCCGCACCCATAGCCGAGACGTATGCCGCGTTGGACGAGGCGCTTTTTGCAAATGGCGGTGTTCAGCAATATGAAGCAAAGGCCACCGCCGAAGATGGTGGCGTAGTTGATCTTTTACTCAGCAAAACAGCGATCACTGATATAGCTGGCAATAGGGTCGGCTTGGTTGGCGCGATGTTGGACATCACAGAGCGGAAACGTACGGAGCATGATCTCAAAGAGGCTCTTGAATTCGCAGAGGGAATTATCGCCGCCATTCCTGACGTTCTGTTCGAGGTAGATGCCGACGGTCGCTACCTGCAGGTCTGGGCCAGGGATCAGGAGCTCCTGGCGCAACCAAAAGAGGTGCTGCTCGGCAAGCTTGTCCGCGATTCGCTCCTTCCAGATCAGGCCGACATCGCTATGCTGGCTCTTGAAGAAGCCGATGAAACCGGCGCCTCCTACGGTCGATGTATCCGTATCGCCCTTCCGAATGGCGAATCCCGTTGGTTTGAACTGTCGGTCGCAAAGCGACCAAGCAGCAATCACTCAACCGTCACTTTTCTTGTGTTATCTCGCGATATTACAGAGCGAAAGCACGCCGAGGGAACAATCATTGAAGCTCGGACTCGCCTCTTGAGTGTACTGCAGACCATTCCGGACATGGTATGGCTGAAAGACGTAACAGGCAAATATCTGTTGTGCAATCATGCCTTCGAAGGATTGGTCGGCAAGGCAGAAGCGGAAATCGTCGGGAGAACGGATTATGATCTGTTTACTCCCGAACTCGCCCAGTTTTTTCGGGACAAGGATAAAGAGGCCATGCAAGCCGGCCGTATTCTCATCAATGAGGAACGGATCACCGATCACGAGGATGATCGATCAGTGCTTTTGGAAACTCGTAAGGTTCCGGTATTCGCGGGGGGAAAGCTGACCGGGATTCTCGGCGTGGCCCGCGATATCACCGAACTGGACACGTCCCGTAAGAAAATCCGTCAGATGGCATTCTATGATTCTCTGACCGGCCTCCCTAACCGGACACTTTTCAATGAGCAGTTACGCGAGATGATCAGGGACGCGGCTTCGGCGGGCCAGCGAGCCGGGGTGATGCTGATCGACATGGACCATTTCAAAGCGATCAATGACACTATGGGACATCCCGTCGGTGACGATTTGCTGCGGCAGGTGGCGACACGCATGAAAGAAGGCGTCCGTGCCAGCGACACAGTCGCGAGACTCGGTGGCGATGAATTTGCAGTTTTGCTGCCGAATGTTCAGGACAATGACGATTTGGCTCAAATTGCCAGCAGAATGCTCGCCGCATTCGGCGAACGCTTCATGCTTTCCGACAGGGAGATCTTTGTATCCTGCAGCATCGGGATATCGGTATTTCCAAATGACGGCGACGCTCCCGACGATTTGGTGAAATATGCAGATTCTGCGATGTATTTAGCGAAGCGTTCGGGGCGTAGCAACTTCCGATTCTACTCAAGGGATCTCACGATTGGGGCTGAAAAGCGCCTGGCGCTAGAATCAGACCTACGCCTAGCTATGAAACATGGGCAACTTGAACTCCATTATCAGCCAAAGGTCCTATTGGACAACGGAAAGGTGATTGGTTCAGAAGCACTGCTTCGATGGCATCATCCGAAGATGGGAATGATCCCTCCGGGAGAATTCATAGGTGTCGCCGAGGAAACCGGACTGATCATCGATCTCGGACGATGGGTGCTGCATGAGGCGTGTCGCACGGCTGCCATCATGAATGCAGATGGACTGCCCCCGCACAAGATCGCAATAAATTTGTCTCCTAAGCAGTTTCAATGCCCTCATTTGTCGCAAACGGTCGCGGACGTATTGCAGGAAACCGGTTGTCTTGCGGAGTGGATCGAGGTCGAAATAACTGAGAGTCTCCTGCTCCACAACTGCGAGGGCGTTTCGACGACACTCTCTCAATTGCATGCGAGCGGAATTTCCATAGCGATCGATGATTTCGGCACCGGCTACTCATCTCTGAGCTATTTGGCTAACTTTCCCATTGATACCCTGAAGATTGATCGGTCATTCATCAATCGATCAGACAAGCGAAGTAGAGAACTGGTGAAGGCAATTCTCTCGATCGCGCGCTGCCTAGGGCAAAATGTGGTCGCTGAGGGCGTGGAGACGGTCGATCAAGAAAAATTCTTGGTTGAAAGCGGCTGCGCTGTGGCACAAGGGTTCTACTATAGTAAGCCCGTCCCGAAGTCCGAACTTCTCGTCGCAAACGCACGCCCCGAGGCATCGAAACGTTAACGGACCTTGGGATTCGCTGTGCGATGATTGAGCATGACAGACCGGGACCACCTTATCGCCGCCACCGCTTTCCTGCTGAATTGTTGCCCACGCAGTGTGGCTTTATCTCCGTTTCCCTTTTGAGCCTAGGGATGGTCGAGGACATGCCGGCCGCTCGTGGAATCATTGTCTCGCACCAGACGATCCGCCTGCGGGCAGGTAAATTTGGTCGTACCTTCGCCAACGACATTCGCCGCCGCAGTTCCGGTCGGCTCGGCCACAAGTGGCATCTGGATGAGGCCGTTTCCGTGACAAGAAGCACTGGCTCTGGCGAACCCTAAATCAGGACGGATCTGTTCTGGATGTGCTCATACAAAGCCACCGCTATACCAGGCGGCCATGCGGGCCGCGCATCAGCCTGCTGCTGATGCTTGTTTCCATTCCAATCGTGATTGTTGCCGTGGCGCTGCTGATTGTGCGCGTGAAGTATGCGCTCGAGGCCGAAGCATAAACGTCACGGAATTTGATGTTCCGATGTGAGGGACGAGGGCGGACCGTCATTTTCACGCCAATGGGGGCGCAGGAAAGTGACCTTTATACAATGATTCTAGAGGCTTAGCGAAAATCAGGTAATCAATATTATGGAACAGGATCAGTAACAGCCCAGTAGAATATGCCCAGCATCCGGGGCGAGAGTGCCCAGGCCTTTCTTCGGAACCGGATTGTTTCTATAATTCCTGCTGACGCGACCAGCGGCATCCACCATGTCGTCAACCCCGCCCCAGGCCGGGCGGGGTAGCGTTTCGCAGCCTATACAGCGTGCAAGATCAGTTTGTTGGCCGCCAAGAAAGCGGATCTGCTGGATTGTCGAAATATTTAGCGGCAGCGTCAGCAGTCCACCAAGCTGCATCCTTCGGTTCGAGCCAGTCTTCAGTATTGGGATCGCAATCGGCTGGCAAATCCGCTTTTACATCATCGATCGTGTAAGGAATTGCCGGTCGCAGAATGGACTGTATCTTCGGACCTTGGCCCTCCAGAGTGCGCATCATCACGTCCCATACGAAACGAGCCTCGGAGCGCGGCGGCCAGAAGTGAAAGCTCCTGCTTACAAATTCAGGATTCTTACGCCAGAAGCATGATGCCGAAGCCTCTCCGCCAAGCACGATCGGCACTATCTCGCGCCCGGACTGGCGGACGGCGTTGATCACACCAGACTCAGCTCCCGACTGAACAATAATACCGTCAATTCGGCCAGGGTTAGCGGCGAGAAATTTCTGCAATTCTGATTGTGCGACGCTGTCTGTCCATTTCCCGTCAACCTGTCCGACGACGTTGATCTCGGGATAGTACTCCAAGGCTTTCGTGGCGCCGACTTGGAAGCTGTCTGAGGAGGCGAAGCCAGTGATTCCGGACACAAGCAACACATTGCCGCTGCCTTCGATCTCTTCAGCCAACCACTTTGACGCCTCAAAACCGCCTTGCATGTTATTCTCTGTCGCATTGATTGCGAACGGCGACGTCACATAACCGGAGTATGAGATAACAGGCACGCCTTTCGAATAGGCGTACTCTATTGTCGGGTTGAGCGCTGTAAGGTTGGAGCAGCATATGATTATGGCGTCGACACCATCATCTACCATCTGCCGCATTTGGCTGATCTGGGCGTTATCATCGAGATTGGACTGTGTAACGACGAGCTCGGATACCAGCCCAGCTTTCTTAAAAGTCGGCAGAAGCTCATTTGTAAACTCATCAAGGACGTTCGCACGCCATGTGTTGTCAGCGTAGCTCGAGGCGTAACCAATTTTCCACGGTGGCGCTCGCTTTGCTCTGAAATTCCGAAATACAGATTCTCCCGTGGGCAACCGCGGGTCCAATAACTCGTAGGTCTTCCGCTCTTCCCGTGGCAGTTCACTAAGCCCACCAGCCTTCACCGTCAGCGGCATGGCCAGCGTTGCGGCGAGAAAAAATCCAATAATCAACTCACGTACGCACACGGATAGACACCTTTCAAAGTCTGAGCACTGGAAGATAGTTTCTTTGTCTTTAGGTTGACCCGGCTGTGCTGAATCCTGCGGGACGGAGAGCGACAAAGAGCTACCAGGAGAGAGACCGGCGCATCGAAGCAAAATCGTGCGCTCGGTTATGTGACCTTCATTCGATTGGATGGCCGCATGGCGCGCCATCGGAATGCTTCGAATCTAACTACGGCTCCCTTATGCAGCGAGACTTACCCGATGAGCCGGCCTATCATCTGTCAACTTGAACCCAGCAAGCCGTTCGCTGAGTTCGATAGTCTGATCAGAAAGCGTCTTCGTTGCAGCGTTTGTCTGCTCAGCCATGGCTGCATTCTGTTGCGTCCCCTGATCAAGAACATTGACGTTGTTATTGATCTCAGCCAGCGAACTCGCTTGTTCGCGGCTGGAACTCACAATCTGGTCGATGCGATCAGAAATCTGCACGATTGATGCCGCTATACTGTGCAGAGCCTCCCCGGTCCTGCCGACGTAATCCGAACCGACGGCCACCTCTGACGAAGATTCTGAAATCAACTGCCGGATCTCGAGCGCTGCGGCTGACGATCTTTGGGCAAGCTCGCGTACTTCTTGTGCAACGACCGCGAAGCCTTTTCCAGCATCGCCGGCACGAGCTGCTTCAACGCCGGCATTCAGCGCAAGCAAGTTCGTCTGGAATGCAATCGTATCGATCAATCCTATGATCTGACCGATCTTGTAAGATGCATCCTGAATTCGTGCCATGGCGCTTATAGCATCAGTTACAATGATGGCCGCGCCCTCTGCATGTTCCTTGACTGCAGAAACAAACGCTTGTGTCTCGCAGGCATTCTCCGAGGAGTTCCTCACCGTCGCAGTCACCTGCTCAACGGCTGCTGCGGTTTCTTCGAGGGAAGCAGCTTGTCGTTCAGTCCGGCGTGACAAATCATCAGAGGCTTTGAAAAGTTCGTCGGTTCCCCATTTGATTTGTTGGGTGTTTTCGTCGATATGGGACACGGTATCCCTGAGGACGCACAGTGAGTGGTTGAAGTCACGCCGCAGTTGCTCGAGATTGGGATGGAAGTGGCGGTCGATGGTCTGCGAGATGTCTCCTCGCGCCAATCTAGAGAGTGCCTCCCCGAGTGTTTGTACAGCGCTGGACACTTCTTTCTCAAGCTGAGCACGTTCAAACTCACGATCCGTCCGCTCCTGATCAGCCGTTTTACGGTCGTCTTGCGCGCGGGCTTCAACCTCGAGCTTCGAGACCGCATTTCCGCGAAAAACTTCAAGCGCGCGAGCCATATCGCCAATTTCGTCTTTCCGCTGGCAGCCAACGATGTCTGATTGAAGATCACCGGTTGCTAGCCCCTGCATGCGCCTTGCGATCCGTTCGATTGGAGCGCGCAATGTCACCATGAGGCCGGCTCCGGCCAAGAGGGCGACCAAAACACCGGAGACGGTAGCAGCTGCGGACAATAGTCGGGCGAAATCACTTTCCCGGTGAGCGTCATGTTCCTGAGTCGACGCGAACGACACGAGATTTTTCCATATCGACTGGACGGTTTTATCCGCCTCTGCGTATTGCGCCTGCCGCCCTTCCGCGATCTTGACCAACTTCTCGGTATTCTGTTCGATGGCATTCCCCTGTAAGTAGAGGACCTCCTCCATTTTGGGGAAGTCTGGCAATGAACCGGCTACGCCTCCAACCGCTACGGTGTCACGAGTCAGTTTCGTAAGCTGCTCAATGAGTCGCTCCTGGTTTTCAATGCTGGCCGCCCGCAACAGGTTGTTTATCTCAATCTCTATCGAATCGGCATCCTGGCCTACCGATGCCACTGCCGCAATGAGCGTCTCCGATTCCGCCAATGGCTTATCCAAGGCTCGAACTGCGTGGGTTCCCTCGATCATATGCTGTATGGCGTGATCTCGCAGTCGCGGGGCAAACGCACTAAGGTCGATCCCTAGGCTGTGACGGAAAGCGCTATCCAGCCCGGAATTGGCGACGACGCTGGAGATTGCCTGTTCCAAGTTTGCGACTGCTTGTCCACCATCGCCCGTTGCAACGACGCGCTTGACGGTTTTCATCGCCTTTTTGATCATGAGCGCCTGTTGCTGTGCCTCGGGGGTTTGCATCGCGCTGGCCGGCAGATTCACCAAATTTTCCGACAACCGCTGCATAATTGCCGCCGTGTCGATTGAGCGGGTAGCCTCTCTGAGCATCGTTTTGCCAGAGTTTTCCTGGTTGCGGACCTGCGCACGGACTTTAACCGCGGCCAGCTTCAGGTCGGCCGCGACCTGCTTGATCTCGGTCAAGCTTGCGGCAACGTCACGACGAATGGACAGCTCATCGTTGTGCAGGGACCACATGCGGTCCATGCTGTCAGAAATCGCGGACATCGCGGACTCACTGCTTTCAAGAGCACGAGTGTCACTACCAACGTCAGTGGCGACTTCCTGAAGCGACAGCATCGTGGCGCCCTGCCCCCTTAGACTTGCCAGGGCCTCATCACGGTTCTCCGTAGAACTCTGCGCCAAAAACCGGTTCATGCTCTCAGAGACGTCCCGAAATCCGCTCAAAGTCTCGAGAACTTCGCTCGATAGCCGAAGGCGAGATTGCAGCAATCCGGTCGCCTGTAGGCTCACGACACCGACGGCCGCCAGGATCATGACCAGCGGCACCAGTACTAATAAGACTTTCGCTCTGATGCTGAAAGCGGATAGCAAGCGATCGACGAACATAAAACCTCCAGATGACTAAAGCGGGCACTGCCACCCATTTCTGGAGTTTTAGTTATTCGACCTAAACGAAGAGGAAGAAAGTTCGAATGCGGAAATGCAAAGTGCTTTACATCTTGTTAGGATTTCCACGTCGAATTGACGCTCAAACTATCAACTTTAACGACAAGTTAATGTCTTCTCGAGTTATCTTCGGAAGGGACTATCGTCAGGTTTCAGGTCGATGTGCAGGACGTTCCCCGTGAGCTTTCCAGACAGTTCTGGATTTGCGAGGAATTGGACAGCTTGAACAAGTGTCCTAAGCGTCTCACTTTGAACGTAAGATGTAGAACGCGCATTTCTGGTATGAACAGCGTTTATCCTAAGCCCCGAGTCGAAATACTTCTTCGCCATCGCACTCGTCGTAGTTCGTAAGGCCGCTTGGAGCACAGCTTCGCGGTCGGCCTCTAGCAGCGACTTCTCGTCAAACCAGGCGATATTCACAACAGCGAGTTCCTCTCCCTGGAGGCGGGAGCCGAAAGCACTTGTCACCCTTATCAGGTTGGAGACGGCATCAAGCCCAAGATCCGTAGCGGAAAGCGGTTCGGCGCATTCACGGCGACGGAAGGCTATGTTCACCAGAATATCGACCCGGCTCCAGCGTAGGTAGACCTGATCGACCATTGAATTGACATACACGTCCCTATTCAAATTGACCTTAACCGGAAACAAATTCGTCCCCGAGACTGCGGTTAATGAACTGAAGTCTGAAGGGTCGAGGTCACCTACGGCGACACGGTAGCCAGTTTCGAGGAAAGACTGCGCAAGACAGAAACCGACTGGGTTTGACGCGCCCACCAACACGCATACTTTGCCTGCATGAGAGCCGGCATCGGTTTGTCCTCCTTGGATAAACCCTTCCGTCGGCGGCGTCCGGCAAGCGTTGTGAGCCTTAGATCCTGGTTTCACGCGGAAAACGGTCCATGTGTGAAACCGTGAGATCCAGCAACTCGTTCGTATCTCAACAGGGAAACCACCACACACTTATCTCCAAATCACGTTGTCTCCCGCCTCTCCGACCCCAAGCCATGAGGACATGGAAGATGATCGACGGACAATCCAGCGATCCGGTTTCACGAGGTCTTTGGCCCGCGCCGGTTTGGTCTCGCCGTGCCACAGTTGGACCTTCCATGGAACAGCCCGTGGATGTCTCTGGGGAACGGCATCTTTCCGGAAAGTCCTACGCTTTCACACGCGGCTCTCTGACGCGTATGCATTCGTTTGGCCCTCAACGCTTGCACGCGCAGCATCGTCGAGCGCGTCAACGTCTATTGCAGACTGGCCTTCAGATAGGCACTCGCATTCTCGCGTTCCACGGTCGAGGTCGGTGGAATGATAATGCTGTCTTTCAAAAACTCGCTCATGTTTCGTTCCTTCAATAGCTGCAGGTGACAAGGTCGTTCCGCGCAATGCTCACGAAAGCGTGGCGTGCTTCCGCCACGTCACTGATAAATCCCTGCTAGACCTCGTCCTTCAGCGTCTCCTTCTGGGTAATAAGGCGGGCAGAGTGGTGTCCGGAGGTAAATGCCCAAAGCCAGCTCAGCGCGACCGCCATGCGGCTCCGTGTTCCGATCAAAAAGTAGATGTGGGCAAAGCCCCAGATCCACCAGGCGATGGAGCCCTTGAGCCGAAGCCTGCCGAAATCGATCACCGCGGAGCTTGGCCCTATGGTGGCAAGATTACCAAGATGCCTGTACTTGAAGGGAGGCGGCGCTGAGCGCTGCTTAAGGCGGGCGTTGATCACCTGGGCGACGTATTTTCCCTGCTGCTTTGCGGCAGGAGCGATACCAGGAACCGGCATTCCCTCGCCGGTCTTAACGCTCGCGGTATCGCCGACAACGAAGATCTCCGGGTGTTCTGAGATCGTGAGGTCGGGCTGCACGATAGCCCGCCCTGCTCGATCTGTCTCCGCCCCGACCCATACGGCGGCCTTGGATGCCTGCACGCCCGCCGCCCATATGACCGTACGGCTCGGGACGAACTCGTCCCCGATCGATATACCTTCCTCGGTGCAGTCGGTTACCGGCCGTCCCGTGCGAACCTCGACGCCCATCGACGCAAGGGATCGCTCGGCGTATTGCGATAACGCCTCGTGGAAAACAGGCAGAACACGCGGTCCTGCCTCTACAAGAAGAATACGCGCCAAAGTCGTATCGATGTTTCTGAATTCCTCGACAAGCGTCCTTTGAGCCAGTTCGGCGATGATCCCGGCCATCTCGACGCCTGTCGGTCCGGCGCCGATTATCGAGAAGGTCAGCATTGCGGCCCGCGCTTGGGGATCGGTTTCCAGCTCCGCCTTTTCGAACGCCAGGAGAAGACGACGGCGGATGGTGGTGGCGTCTTCCAACGCCTTCAGTCCGGGCGCAAAAGGCTCCCATTCATCCCGGCCGAAATACGCGTGACGGGCCCCTGTTGCGAGAACAAGGGTATCGTAGGGAATGGCATGACCGCCCTTGAGCGAGACGAGCCGCTTCTCGACATCGACGCCCACGACCTCGCCAAGAAGCGTTGTGACATCTTTCCTTCCACGGAAGACTGCGCGAATGGGCCAGGCAATCTCGGAGGTCGCCAGGACGGTCGTTGCGACCTGATAGAGCAGCGGCTGGAACAGGTGATGATTGCGTCTGTCGACGATCGTGATCGAAAGGTTTGGACATTTGAGATCCTTGGCCAATTGGAGACCGGCGAAACCGCCTCCCACGATGACAACTCGATGCTCCATTTCGTCCTCCCGCGAGCCTTTGAAAAAAACCCACCTCGAGCGCGTCCTTCGGTGTTGCACGATCGCAAGCTCAGTCGCTGATGCGACTGCTCACAATGATGGAAGGGGGGCTTACCAGCAACGGAAGCAACGGTTCGAGAACACGCTTGACGTTCGCAGATTCTCCGTGACGCGCGGCTGCCTCCTCGTTTGCCCAACCATCGAGAATGAAGAACGTATTCGGCTCGTCGGAGCGCTGGTAGAGATTGTAGTAGAGGCAGCCCTCTTCCTCGCGGGCAGGGCCGACAAACTCCTGGAGCAGTGTTTTGACACGGTCCCGGTTACGCGTCGATGTTTTAAACTCAACGATGAGATGCTGTTCGTCGGACTTGCTCGATGGCATGTGGGAAGCTCCTAATTGAAGACGATGACGGGCTTGATCACGCGGCCAGCTTCGGCATCGGCGATGGCCTCGTTGATTTTCTCGAACGGATACTTTGTGATCAGCTTCTGGAACGGGAACAGGCCGGCCTGGTTTAGTTCGACCAGTTGGGGGATGAAGAGCTGCGGGATCTGATCCCCGAGGATGGCACCCTGAATTTTCCGGTTGAAGACCATGAGGTCCAGCGGGATTGGAATATCCTTGCCGAGCGCGTCGAGCCCGAGGAGGACGACATGACCCCCTGCCCGCGTGCATTTGATCGTGTTCAGGATGACGGGAATGATACCCACGGCGTCGATGGCAAAATCGGCACCGCCGCCCGTCAAGGCGTGGATCTGCTCCACGACGTCTGGGTCCCTGCCGTTGATAGCGTGGGTCGCGCCCAACGTCTCAGCCATGGCCAAACGCTGCTCGTTCAGGTCGATGATGATGATCTTGCTGCACCGCCGGACCTTGGCGGCCATCACCGCAGCCATGCCGACCGCTCCCGCGCCGAACACGGCAATGGTTTGACCGATCTCCGGCTTCATGGCGTTGATGACGGTACCTGCTCCCGTTGCCATGCCGCAACCGAGCGGGGCCGCATTCGTCAGGTCGAAATCCTTGGGAAGCTGCGCGGCGTTGTTTTCAGTCGCCAGGATGTGGGTCGCGAAGGATGACTGGCCGACAAAGTTGCTGCCGATGCCGACTTCATCACACAGCAAGGCCTTCTTGCCGTTCGGACGAAGCCCCGTCAGATTGTACTGGGTGTAGTTCTGGCAGTTCATCGGGTGAGAGCGCCGGCAATCGCCGCAGAAGCCACATGAACTCTGGCTGAGCGCAACGTGGTCGCCCACCCTTAAATCTTGGACGTCCGCCCCGATGGCCTCGACGATACCAACACCTTCATGTCCTGGTATGACCGGGGCGGGAGGTCCAAATATCCCATCACGGAGCAACAGGTCGGTATGGCAGATGCCCGTGGCGACCGTCCGCACGAGAATTTCATTGCCTTCTGGATCCGCCAGCTCAAGTTCACGAAACTCAAGCGGAGCTTTCGGTTTTGCGGCCACGGCCGCCGTTATCTTCACCATTCTTATCTCCTGCATTCTCCCGCGTTGACACCGGGAATGACCTGTTTGGCAGATCCTTGCGGCTAGACGCGACCGACGCGTGCTCCGTAAATGATCGCAGCAAGCGCGATGATCCCGCCCTGGACGATCAGCTTGCCGGGCTCCTGGATGCCGAACACCGTCAACATCGCGAAGAGGAAACTGAAGGCGACGACCGCCACGAAAGGCCCCGCGACGCCACCGCGGTCGACGCCGAACGTCACCCCACCGAGAATCGTCGCGGCGAGAGCGTTCATGAAGGTGTCGAAGCCGGGCTTGATCGTGCCAACGGCCAGAGCCGACACCTGAACCAGGGCGGCGATGCCTGTCAGCGTGCCCGCAAGCGTATGGGAGACAAAAATCGTGCGGGCCAGAGGTATGCCTGTTATCTCCGCCGCCCTTGGATTGTCGCCGACAGCGCGGAAGTAGCGCCCGAGGATCAAGAAGCGGAACGCTAATGCGACGAGAACGGAAATCCCGATCCAGACGATCACGGAGTAAGACAGGCCGTAGATGTTCCCGCTCGTCAGGACGCGAAGCCAGCTTGGTGTCGAACCCGGTGCACGGCCCGAACTCATGAATTGGATGATCCCGATGAGGATCGCCGATACGCTCAGCGTCGCGATGACCGCGGAGGCGCGGACATAGGCCACGAGGGCGCCGTTGATCAGACCGACGGCAAGGCCGATGACGATCGGCATCAGGACCGTGACGAAGGGCGGGTAACTGTTGAGGAGCCCGGAGCTGGCGAGATAGATCGAAAAAGCAAAAACGCCACTGACCGAGAGATCAATAGAACGCACCCGCATGACAAGAGATTGCGCCAGCACCGCGATCCCAAGCGGTGCTGACTGTTTCAGGATCACGAACCAATAGTTTGGATTGATCAGCGTCGCGCTTACAGCGGGGGCCACAGCGATCAGGATTGCGAGCACGTAATATGCCGGGGGCAAACCGAGCACCCAGGAAAGTATGCGCCTGGCGGTGAGAGTGCGCGATGGCGTCACAATTTTCGCATCCGTTGTGGTCATCGAGAGGTCCATCTCTTTCAAAGTCCGATCGTTTTGCGACGCTGTGAGACGACGAGTGCTAGCAGCAGAAGGCCCTTCACGACCGACTGGAGGAATGCCGAGACGTTGGCGAGGTTCATCACGTTGTTGACGATGCCGAGGATAGCCGCGCCGGCCACAGTGCCGAGGATGCTGCCGATACCGCCAGCTAGGTGAACACCCCCCAGCGCTGCTGCGGTAACGGATTCAATTCCGAATGTGGCGCCCCCCTTGGGATCGCCCGAGGCAAGGCGACCTGCGAGGAACATCCCGGCAGCGCAAGCAAATAGCGCCGACAGGATGTAGGCCTTGATGACTGTGCGCTCGACCGGGACGCCATTCATGCGGGCATTGAAGTCGTTACCACCTGAAGCGAACAGGTAAAGGCCAAACGGCCTGCGATAAAGCAACCAGGCAGCAACGAACGTGGCGACGATCAGCCAGAGCAGCGAGTTTGGCACGGGCCCAACGGAACCCGCGACTGACGCCGAAAGCCATTCGGGCACCTTCCCGCCGGGGATAGGAAGAATGATGAGCGCCAATCCCTGGCCGATACCCATGGTTGCCAGGGTCATGATGATCGGATGGACTTTGAGCCTGGCTACGCCGTAGCCATTCGAGAATCCGAATGCGATCGCAACCGCAATGCAAAGCATGACACGGACAACCTCGGGCATGTCGAGTGTCATGATCGTAGTCGTCACGCTGATGATCGAACCAACGGAAACGTCTAGGCCGCCCGTCAGGATCACAAAGGTCTGGCCGAGCGCAGAAATGACAAGAACAGTGGATTGGGCCAGCAGGTTCGACAGATTCTCCGGCGCCAGAAATTGTGGAAGCAGGATAACCGAGGCGACCACCAGCACGAATAGCGTCCCGATCGACAGCCGGATCGCACCCGCCCTATAGGGTGCCTTCAGGAACTTTGCGACGGTATTCATGTATCCTCCTCAATGAACAGCGGCGCGCGGATCGTGCGCGGAGTTCGAACCGAGTGCGGTTCCCAGGATGGTTTCCTCTGTGGCATCAAGCGCGGGCATCTGTCCGACGATCTTTTTGTCGTGAACGACCAGGATGTTGTCACAGAGCCCGATCAGTTCGGGGTGCTCGCGTGACGAGACGATCACTGCACCGCCACGATCGGCAAAGTCGCGAAGCAGCTTATAGATTTCCGCTTTAGCGCCGACATCGACGCCACGTGTCGGCTCCTCGATGACAAGGATATCAACCCCCGAAAGCAGCCAGCGGCCAAGAAGGACCTTTTGCTGGTTTCCGCCCGAAAGTTTGCCGACGGGCGAGGCTGGGTCGGCAGCCGCAACACGGAGCGACTTTATGACATCGTGAACCCTGGAGATGGAACGCCATGCAACGCTCGCCATGTTCCGGTTCAACTGCTTGCCAAGTGCGATGTTATCGTAGATCGGAAGCCGAAGAAATAAGCCTTCCTGCTTGCGGTCTTCAGGAATGAAACCAATGCCGGCTGAGATCGCACTCGAAAAGCCGGAGGATACGTTCACACCGATCATGCTATCGTCGCGGCGACGCCGGACGGTCACAACTGCGGCGGTTTCGACCCCGACGACCGCACGCATGATTTCGCGCTGCCCCTGGCCTTCCAGCCCGGCCAGTCCGATGATCTCGCCCGTGCGTACGGAAAAACCGACTGGCGGGCCATGGTCATTGAGACGAAGCCCTGCCACGTCGAGCATCGGCGACCCAATGGTCTGCGCCCTCGGCGGAAAGAAATTCTGAAGCTCGCGTCCAACCATGTTTGCCACAAGCGTTTGGAGATTGAAGTCTTCTGCCCTGGCTGTCTTTACCCAAGCCCCATCCTTCATGACGGTGATGGTGTCGCACAGTTCGAACACCTCGTTCATCCGATGCGAGATGTAGACGACAGCCTTCCCTTGCGCCTTCAGATCGCGGATGACCTTGAAGAGATGAGCGACGTCCGTCGAGTTTAGTGCCGCGGTCGGTTCATCGAAAATGAAGACATCGGCATTGGATGTCAGACCTTTGGCGATTTCCACTGCCTGCTGCTGGGCAACCGTCAGCGTTTCCACAATCGCCGTGGCGTACAGTTGAGGGAAAACGTCGGCAAGCAGCTTGCGGGATCGCTCGACGACCTCGGCGGTGTCTATCGACCCATCGGCACGCCGCGGTTCGTGTCCAAGAAACATGTTTTCGGCGACCGTGAGATTGGGGATCAGGGTGAACTCCTGAAACACTGTCGACACCCCGGCGAGACGCGCTTCCTTGGGGGAACGGAAGGTCACCTCTTCTCCTCGCAGACGGATGCGTCCAGCGGTCTGTTGATAGACGCCGGCCAGAATTCGCATCAGCGTGGATTTTCCCGCCCCGTTCTCGCCCATCAATGCGTGGACGGAGCCGCGTTCAAGCGAAAATTGAACATTCGACAGGACTTTGGCCGCACCAAAGGACTTGTTGATGCCGACCATCTCGACAAGCATACTCATGAACACTTCCATCTGCGAGGGTGAAGAGGGCGCGCTTTGTCCGCGCCCTCCATGCGTCAGGCCTTGAAGTACTCGAGGAGCTTCTCATTCGGCATTTCTGTCGGAGCCCAGTAAGCGTCCGTGAGATCGGAGCGGTAAAACTGTGCAAGATTGTCGTCGACGATCGGCTTGGGCCGGTTGGTCCAGTTGCGCTGGATCGGCTTGCCTTCGAGAAGCGCGAAGGCCGCACGCAGGGCTGCCGTCGAAAGAGCCGGAGGGCAAATGGGCCCAATCGAAGAGAGCTTTTCGTCATTCCAACGACGCATCCAACCGTTGAGCGCTTCTCCCGTGATCGGTGGAATGGTGGAAGCCCCGGCTTCCTGCAGCGCGTCCAAGACCCCGAGCGACATGTTCGCGCCGTCAGTCCAGACCCCGGCGACATCTGGATCAGACAGATAGAGGCTTTCGGCTATCTTCTTTGAGTCCTCGTAGGACCAGCTGCCGTGCTGGGTTGAGGTGATTTGGAGACCGGACTTGCTGAAGACTTCCATCGCCCCGGCATAACGATCAGCATCGATCGGATGTCCGGCGACGCCACGCAGCACCCACACTTTTCCCTTGTTGCCCAGCTTATCGACCAGGAACTGCGCCATCACCCGGCCGAAGTAGAAGTCGTCGCCTTGGACCTGCACCGTGAATTCGTCGGTGTCGACGCGACCGAGATAGACGACCGTCGGAATGCCGGCAGCCTTCGCCTTCCTGATGCCTTCCACGGCCGAGCCTGTCGTAAGCGGCGCAATGATGATTGCATCTACCTTTTGTGCGATCAGATCCTCGATGTCGGCGACCTGTTTTGAGGCGTTGAGGTCGGCGCTTCGGAATTGATAGTCGCCGACACGAGCCTTGTTCCTGCTGATTTCGTATTCGGCCTCGAATGCGGTTTGATAGGTGTGCGTCGAACCGGCCAGGCCATAGTGGCTGTGACCAATCTTCCAGAGACCTGACTTGGCAAACTTACCAGCGTCGACGACGGGGTTTTCCCCTTCGGACGGCCAAGTGTCGGGTAGCAGGGTGATCGTATCCTCTGCCCGCAGGATGCCCGGTATTCCGAACGCGCCAGCTGCAATCAAGGCACTGCCCGTCTGTAGGAATGTACGTCTTTTCATCGAAATTCTCCTCCTCTTGCCACCCAACGTGGCCATTTTGTCTGCGATCTGGAGCGCCGCTATCCTCCAGACATCGCCGAATTCTCCCCACAAACGGCAGATCGCATCATTATGAATAAGCAGACAATCTGTCAATAAACTATATTGAATTTCAGCTTTTCGACGTGTCTTCTGTGTTATCATACTGATTTATTTATTCTTTTATTGGTGCTTGGTTCGATATAGCAATAAGACAAAGCAGCCACCCGTTACCTCACCCCACGAGCGCGCCAACAGGAAACAGAGGAGACCGCGCCTCGCCGGCGAGGTTCATAAAAAGGACGTTTGGAGCCATAATCGCTACCATCGCCCGGAAAACGAGACCGCGAGGCAGGAAATACGGGCACCACCGTCAGCCGGCGCGTTCGATGAACGCCACGTCAGTCAATCTGTCACGCGAATTCCAGTTTTAAGACAGCCAACAATTCGGACCAA
Source organism: Rhizobium sp. R634 (assembly GCF_002211305.1). GTDB lineage: Bacteria > Pseudomonadota > Alphaproteobacteria > Rhizobiales > Rhizobiaceae > Rhizobium. The sequence goes on from NZ_LOKW01000023.1 coordinate 134,783, forward strand.
GATCTAGATCGGCCGAATGCCCTGAGGAAGCAATTGATATTACATTGATTTGGTTCTTTACATGTCCGTGTAACGCGCTGGGATGGCCTCAGCGAGCATCTTGGCTCACTGAAGATAATTGACTGATTGTCTGCGAACGCCTACAAGTGTCACCTACCGGCCGAGCGCGCACTGAAGGAGTCATTTTATGAAAGAAGCATACGCTGCAATTTCGCGCGAAAAGGCAAAGCCTCTTGTTCTGGAGTGCATCGGTATCGATCAACCTCGCCCCGACGAAATCCTCGTCCGTATCGTGGCGAGCGGTGTCTGCCACACCGACATGGTTGTTCGCGACCAAGGATATGACGTACCGCAGCCCGTGGTTCTCGGCCATGAAGGCTCCGGCGTCGTGGAAGTGGTCGGGGCCGATGTAAAAGAGCTTTCGCCCGGCGACCACGTGGCTCTAAGCTACGCATATTGCGGGAAATGCGAGAAGTGCCGGGGAGGCACGCCTTATTATTGTGAAGACTTTTTCGGCAGAAATTTCCGTGGCACCCGGCCGGATGGCAGTTGCCCGCTACATGATTCACACGGTACCCAGATCAGCGGGTGCTTCTTCGAGCAGTCTTCTTTCGCCACCTATGCCATCGCCAGCGAGCGCAACGCGGTCAAGGTTTCCAAAGATGTTCCTCTCGAACTCATGGGACCGCTGGGCTGCGGGCTGCAAACTGGCGCCGGAGCGGTTCTCAACTGCCTCAAGCCCCAACCGGGATCTTCCATTGCAGTGTTCGGCGCGGGTGCGGTCGGCATGGCAGCCGTCATGGCGGCGAAGATCGCCGGATGCTCGACCATTATCGTGATCGACCTTAACGATGAACGTCTCTCACTGGCGATTGAACTGGGTGCAACCCACATCATAAACGCCCGCAATAGGGATAGCGTCAAGGCGATCAGGGAAATCATTCCCGAAGGCGCAGACTTCAGTCTCGAATGCACGAGCTCGCCGAAGGTGTTTCGCCAGGCGGTCGATTGCCTCGGCACCCCAGGAACCTGTGGACTGGTCGGATCGTCCGCGCTCGGAACGGAAGGGATCGTCGATATCGGCAACTTTCTGTTCGGCCGTACGCTCGTCGGTGTGGTCGAAGGCCAGAGCATTCCCTCCAAATTCATACCCGAGCTCATCGAATACTGGCAGCAGGGACGGTTCCCGTTCGACAAGCTCGTCCAGTTCTACGATCTAAACCAGATCAACGAGGCAATGGCCGATTCCGAGAGCGGCAAGGTCATCAAGCCAATCCTGCGCATGAAGCACTAAGCTCTCGTCACAAACATTGTCCAGAAGTCAGCCTCCCAAGGCAACGTCCGGCGGGGCCGTGGTCGTCACGGTCTCGCCCGGACACTCTGGAACGCAGGTGTGAGGCGCAACCCCGTTTCATCATTGCAACGCGACCAGGTCGCGGTAACGGTAGTGGGCTCTTCCAGGTCAAAATATTAGTCTGCGACGGCGCAATTTCTCGGCGATCCGTGCCCCCCTCATCAAGGCCTTGCGGCAGTTGACGACCGCACGTCATTCAACTGATGCTGCCCTTGGGCCATAAGAGCACTCGGGCCGGCAGGCCGAGCGTCCCCCGACACGTGCGCCTTGCGTCGACGTGCCACCAGCAAAATGCCAGACAATCGGCGATGATTTTGCCAGCGAGTGGCCGGTGGCGCGCTTTCTCCGTCCCGTCGAAAAATACCAACGAAACTTTCGAGATGGGTCATCAGGCGTTGGGCCAACGGAAGCCTTAAGCAGACAGACCCACGACAAAGCCGAGTCTCGCCCCTGCCTCTCTCCGCACGTTCCGACGTTCCATTGCCGTTCTGCCCTCGACGTTCGCCTGGGCAGCGTGATCGGCCGGGTCCTGCTCGCGGTCGGCCGCCTCGTTTTGAAGGCTGTCGGCGCGGTCTTGACCAAGACTCTCCCCGCCTTCTGCAGAATGTGTCATCGGGCTTCCGTGACGAGCTCAAACCTTGCTGGTGGCGAGCCTTAAGACCCACCACCAGCCGTTGGACTATGACTGTATGCCGCCCATGCAGACGTATTTCATGGAAAGGAAGTCATCCATGCCGTATTTCGAGCCCTCGCGGCCGAACCCCGACTGCTTGACGCCGCCGAACGGTGCAACCTCCGTGGAGATCAGGCCCGTGTTGACGCCGACCATCCCGTACTCCAGGGCCTCCGTAACCTTCCAGACGTTTCGAAGGTCGTTGGCGTAGAAGTAGGCGGCCAGACCGAACTCTGTGTCGTTGGCCAGTTCAATGACCTCTTCCGTCGTTTTGAACCTGAAGACAGGAGCGAGCGGCGCAAAGGTCTCCTCTCGTGCGACCTTCATTTCCTTCGTGGCTTCCGAGAGAAGCGTCGGCTGGACGAAGGTGCCACCACGCTCGTCCCTTGCGCCGCCCACAACGATCTTCGCACCCTTACCGACCGCGTCATCGATGTGACTATAGAGCTTCGCCACCGCATCCTCGTTGATCAGCGGACCGATGGTGGCTCCATCCTCGAACCCGTCAAGGACCTTGAGCGCGGAAACCCGCGCCGCGAGTTTCTCTATGAAGCGGTCGTAGACCCCGCTCTGGACGTAGAGACGGTTGGCGCAAACGCAGGTCTGGCCGGCATTGCGGAACTTGGACAGCATCGCTCCTTCCACGGCCTCGTCGAGGTCGGCATCGTCGAAGACGATGAAGGGAGCGTTGCCGCCGAGTTCGAGGCTGAGCTTCATGATCTTTTGTGCGCCCTGCGCCATCAGGATTCGGCCGACCTCGGTAGACCCTGTGAAGGTCAGCTTCTTGACAACGGGGTTCGAGCAGACTTCTTCACCGAACATCCGGGCGTTGTCTGTCGGCAGGACGCTGAACAGGCCGCCAGGTATTCCCGCGCGCTCAGCGAGTATGGCAAGAGCAAGGGCCGACAATGGGGTTTCGGCGGCCGGCTTGAAGATGATGGCGCAGCCGGATGCCAGCGCCGGGGCGATCTTGCGGCAGACCATGGCGGAAGGAAAGTTCCAGGGCGCGATGGCCGCCACCACGCCGACGGGCTGTTTGATGACTATCAGGCGCTTGTCGGCCTGATGCCCCGGAATGGTGTCGCCGTAAACGCGCTTGGCTTCTTCCCCGAACCATTCAATGTAGGAAGCGCCGTAGGCGACCTCTCCGCGTGCCTCGGCCAGAGGCTTGCCCATCTCGGACGTCAGGATGATCGCGAGGTCCTCGGTGTTGGCCGTGACGAGGTCGAAGAACTTCCGCATGACGCCGGCACGTTCCTTGCCCGATCGTGCGGCCCACTTTTTCTGGGCGAGTTTGGCGACGTCGATGGCTTCGCGGACGTCCTGGAGTCCTGCGCTCGGGAGGCTCGCAATCACGTCCCCGGTCGAGGGATTGTGGACCTGGATCGTCTTGCCGCTCGCGCCCTCTTTTCGCCACTCGCCTCCTACCAGCATTTCCTCGCGTACCAGGGAGGGGTCTTTCAGGCGATCCAGTAGAGCGGTGGAGATAGCCATTGGTATTCCTTTCGATGCAACGTTCAAATCTGATTACGGATGTGTGGTGAGCGGGCGTAGATCGCGACCATGGGGACGATCAGCAACCCTACGACGGCCTGTTGTGCCGGGAAACTGAGCCCCAGGCCGACGAGAAGCGAGGTCAGGACAGTAAGGACGAGGACGCCGAGGACCGTCGCTCCATACCCGCCGGCACCGCCTAGAAGAGACGTTCCGCCGATAACGACCGCCGCCACGGTGGTGAACAGATAGGGATCACCGACCCCGACAAAACCGCCGCCGGAGAAACCGAGGAGCAGCATTCCGGTGAGTGCCGACATCGCCCCGCTGACGCTGTGGATCACTGTCCAGATCTTGAATTCCGAGATTCCGAGGCGGGCGGCGGCCGTGCGGCTCCCGCCAACAGCATAGAGGCTCCGGCCAAACCAGGTGTTGTGCATTATCCAGCCCAGAGCGACGGCGATGAAAGCCCATATGACGATAACCGGTGGAAATGGCAGACCGAAGAACCTGCCATTGAACGCCGAAAGGTTGCGAAGCCATCCGGGGACGGGCGCAAAGACGGTACCGCCGAACTGCGATCCGAGCGAGGTGTAGATCTGGACCGCCCCGACGGCGGCAAAACCAAGACCGAGCGACATGATCAGCGCCTGACCCTGCAGCCGGAAGCTGAGGGCGCCGTTGCAAGCCCCGACCAAAATGCCAAGGAGAAGCACGACGATCATGGCGACGGGGGCGGGAAGACCCGCCACCATGAGGCTTGGAAGCAGGATATTGGCGCCACCGATGATGTATGGGATGGAAAGATCCAGCGCTCCAACGAGCGCGCAGAGCGTCTGCCCAACAGACGCCAGCCCAAGGAAGGCGGCGAGAAGGAGGATCGATCGCGCGTTCTGCGGCGACACGAAGCCCGGCACGAGCAGGGCTCCAAGAATGAGCAGACACGCAAGGAGACAGAAGCCGATCGAAATACTCTTGTGCTTGCGCAAAGGGCTGGCGCCACGGGTCGCGCCGATTTCTGTGTTCAAGACAGTGGAGATCATTTCCTTACTCCTCACGCGACAGTGCGGCGGCTGATGACGAAGACGTTCACGAGAAGTGACCCAACGAGGATCAGGCCAAAGGCCAGTTGCGTGACGAAGCCGGAAACCGTCCCGAAGTTGAAAGTGGACAGAAGATACGAGATGAGGAACATGTTGATCGCGCCGAGCGTCGAGCCGAGCGCACCGCCGCGGCCCCCGGAGAGACTAGCTCCGCCAAGGACCAGCGCCGTCACCGCTTGCAGCGTGTAGGTGCTGCCCTGGGTCGGGTCGCCGGATGAGATCAGCGCGGTGTAGCTCAATGCGGCGAGCCCAGCAAAAACGCCGCCGACCGTATGGGCGATGATGCGCACTACGTCGACCTGCACACCGCTGGTATAGGCCATCCGCTCGTCAGCGCCTGTCATCCGCAGGTTGCGGTAAAACATCGTGCCCCTCAGGACGCCCCAGATTGCGAAAGCGCCGAGCAGAAGCAACAGGACAGGCGAAAATATGCTCGTTCCCGCGCCCCAGCTTAGCATCCAGTCTGGAGCGACACCGCCGGGACGCGACATGACCATCAGGTTGACGCCCGACAGAACGAGGAAACCGGAGAGCGTGACGATGATGGGCGCGACGCGCACATAGATGATCACAAGTGCTTGCACCAGCTGGAACGCTGCTCCCAATCCCACCGCCCAGGCAATGATGGCCAACGGGTGCGTGATGCCGTTGCCGACGAGCCACGTAATGAGCGTGACGTTGACGAAGCCCATGAGCGGGCCCACGGAAAGGTCCACCGCTCCGCGGCCCGCCATGACGATCGGTGTTATCGCGAGCGTGGTCAGGATCAGCGGCGTTGCAACCAGAATGGCTCCGGCCAGACCATTGTTCGTGAACAGACCCTGGCCCCGGAAGGCGACAGCGCAAAGGAGGACGAGGAAAAGCCCGGCCGGAACGAACAACGAGCGGTCCTGCGTGACTTGACGGAAAGCGGTTACGGACATCATGCGGTCCTTTCCAGATCGAAATCAACGGAAGCGTCCCGGGCTTTCCCGAACATAGCGGCGAGGATTGGTGCCTCGGCGATTTCCTCGCCGGTCAGGGATCGAAACAACGTTCCCCCGAAGAACACGTCGACGCGATCGGCAAACCCGATGAACTCCTCGATCTCACTCGAGACGTAGATGACACTGCCGCCTTTTTCAGCGAACAGACGTAACTCCCGGTAGAGGTCACGCTTAGTGCCGAGATCGACACCGCGCGCGGGGTCATTCAGGAGGATGACTTGGGGATCGTTTGCGAAGGCGCGCCCGATAAGCACCTTCTGCTGGTTGCCGCCCGACAGTGAGGTGATCCTGTTCGACGGGCTGCCGATCTTGATGCGCAGACGATCCACTTCGCGCTTAAACATGGATTTCAGCGTGGGCTTGCGGATCACGCCCAGGGGTCCGAGCGTCTTCCTGTAGACACCGATGGCGAGGTTTTCGAAGATGCTTTGTTGCGGGAAGATACCCTCGCGCTTGCGATCCCCGGAGACGTAGGAAACACCGAGCTTCGCCGCATCGTCGAGCGATTGCAGCGCGATCATCTTGTCCGTATCAACCGAGCGGACCTTCACCTCGCCACCGAACGGCTGGATGATGCCGGCCAAGACGCGGATAAAAGCGTCCTGCCCCTGCCCATCAAGCCCGGCTACGCCGACGATGCTCCCCTTGGGAAGGTCGAAATCGAATAGGCGCGCCGACCTGTGCGCGGCGAGACCCGTCGCGGTTAGTATGAGAGGGGCCGATAGCGCCTTCTTTCGGGAGGCGTATTCTGTCGCATCGCTGGCGCGCCGATCTGCCGGCGTCATCATGGACAGCAGGTTTTCCTCGGTAATCTCATCCTTTCCGAGCGTACCGACAGTTATCCCATCACGCAGGATCGTCGCACGGTCGGCGATACGCACGAGTTCCGCGATCCGGTGGGTTACGATGAGGATCGTCGCGCCCTCGGCACGAAGGCGGTCGATTTCCGCGTGGAGCCGGAGGGTCGAGTCGAGGTCGAGCGCGGCCGAAGATTCGTCGAGGATCAGCACCTGCGGCCTGCGAAGAATAGCCCGTGCGATGACGATCCACTGTTTGATGCTGAGCGGCAGGCTGCCTGCCAGTTGATCGAGGTCTACGGATTTTCCAACGAGCCGCGCCAGGATTTCAGCTGCTTCGCTCCGCCGATCGCCGGTCGACTGCGAACGAAAAACACCGTCGCGACCGACATAGAGGTTCTCGAATACGCTAGCCTCGTCAGCAACCAGGACTTCTTGGAAGATGGTGGTCAGGCCGACCCGCTTGGCGTCGACGGGCGAGGCAACCTTTTCACCCAGGATCGTGACCTTGCCTGCGTCCGGGTGCAAAACGCCCGACATGATCTTGGCCATCGTGCTCTTGCCGCTGCCGTTTTCGCCAACGATGGCGTGCACCTCCCCGGCCCGGGCCTCGAAGTCGCACTTCTTGAGTGCCTTCGTCTCCCCGAACGCCTTGGCGACATCTACCATTCTGACTGTTATCTCGCTGCCCATCGCAGACCTCCCACCCGCAACGTCCGCCAAGGCGGCTTTTACGATCTTTCAACGGTCGCCCGGCAGTTATGCCACCGGGCGGATCCGGCTTACTTGGCTACCGGCTTCCAGGGATCGGCAGGACGCTCGAAGTACTGGTCGGCAATCGCACTTGGGAACCATCCGTCCGCCTTCGGTTCGACGAAATCCGTCGAGTTCACATCGCAATCCTCGGGGATCGAAGCGCGAACGTCATCGATGGTGAACGGCAGGACAGGGCGCAGGAAGGACTGTACCTTCGGCCCCTGCCCTTCGAGCGTGCGAAGCATGATCTCCCACATCTGCTGCATCTCGCGGCGCGGCGGCCAGATATGGAAGCCAGCATCGACCCATTCTGGATGCTGGCGCCAGTAACATGCCGCCGAAGCCTCGCCGCCCAGCGTAATGGGCACCATGTCACGACCCGACTGGAGCATGGCATTCAACACGCCGTTCTCCTGCGCGCCCTGTGTCAGAATACCGTCAATCTGAATGGGGTTCGTCGCCAGAAATTTCTGCACCTCGACCTGTGCTACCTGGTCGGTCCACTTGCCAGCCACTTCGCCGACAATCTTGATGTCGGGATACTTTGCCAGCGCTTCTTTGGCGGCCTTGTCGAAGCTGTCGGATGAGGCGAAGCCAGGGATGCCCGACACGAGAAGCACGTTGCCTTTCTTGCCGATCTTGTCTGCGAGCCAGGTCGCCATCTCGCCGCCGCCCTGCGCGTGATTGGCAGCGCCGTTGATCGCGTAAGGCGACGTCACGTATCCCGAAAACGAGAAAACAGGAACGCCTGCCTTATAGGCGTACTCGATCGTCTGGTTGAGGGCGGTGACGTTCGAGCAGCAGATGATGATGGCATCGACCCCATCATCAACCATCTGGCGCATCTGCTGAATCTGGACGGCGTCCTTGAGGTCGGACTGAGTGACCACGACTTCAGATACAAGCCCCGCTTCCTTGGAGCGCGGCAAGAGTTCATTCATGACGGCATCGAGGGCGGCTGCGCGCCACGTGTTGCCGGCATAGCTACTGGCGTAGCCGATCTTCCACGGCGGTCCTTTCTTTGGCTTGAAGTCCTTATAGGCGCTCGCTCCGAGCGGAACCTGCGGGTCGACGACCTCGTAGATTTTCTTCTCGTTGGGGGGGAGCTGGTCGACGCCGTCAGCCCAAGCAGTGGTCGTCAGGGCGCTGACCGCGATCAGCGCCCCCATGGTTCCGGTTAAACTCCGTCTCATTGGATGCTCCTCCCAAGAGATTGTTTCAGGCGACCTTCGCCCTGGTTGCGGATGCCTGCTGGATTTCCTCGAGGATCGGCAGCAGGTATTTTCTGAACTCGGTGTAGTCTTCAGTGACCGGGAAATGACCGAGCTTCTCCATCGTCCAGAACTTGCTGCCCTTGACGAGATCGGCGGCGATCTTGGTGTCGGCCGGGGAGGTATTCGGATCGTATTCGCCCGTCAGGAAGTACAGCATGCACTTCGACGTATCGATCTTGCTCGCCTCTTCGGGCGAGACATTGTGGTCGTAGTAGTAGTAATAGAGGTCACCTGCGAAGACGCCCGGACCGCCGCAGCTATATTCCCACTGGATTTCGCGGACATTGGCTTCTGGTGAGTAGGGCGAGATATTGAGCATCATCGCCGCGCCTATGGAGGTGCGGTTCACGTTTGGGTTGTCGAATTCTTTCCTAATGCCTGCCATGCCGACATCGACATATTCGGCAGCCGAGCGCAGTGCCCCTTCGACGGAGATAGTAGCGCGGAAGTTGTCGGGGTAATTCGACGCCAGATCGATAGCAAGATGTCCGCCCATCGAGCTACCCATATAAACGGGGCGGTCCAGACCAAGCGCCTTAGAGAGTTCCAGTTGGAAATCCATCATGAACTTCTTGGTCATGTTGTACTCTTTCTCCCACCAGCGAACGCCGTGTGGAGGAAGAGACTTCCCGTGATAGGGCAAGTCGAACGCGATAACGCGGAAGTTCTTGGTCACGTCTTCGTCGCAGAGCGTGTGGCGGTACTGGCGGCCGTCGGAGCCCGCCGTGTGACCGACAAGCAAGGGAATGCCCTCTCCGGCTTCCTCGTAATAGACGCGATATTCGATGCCTTCGATCGTCAGGTAGACGTAACGGCCCGTGATTGGATCATGCCTGGTCATGCTGCTACTCCTTCCGGGCAGGCTTCGCGCATCAGGTTCGTCATGCGATTGAGCGCAGGGAGATACGCGAAGGTTTCGTTATTGTTGCTAAGGAACAGACCGTGTTTGATGTTTGACGACTGCAGGCACTGATAAAACGGCCGCGGCTTCTTCTGGAGAAGCGCGTCCCACTGTTCACCCGTGCCCCGGATGACGATCTTGCACTTCTCGTCGTCGTAGGCGGCTTCTTCGACCTTCACCATCTTGCCGTCTTCGAAGTGGAGTGCGACGCTGCGGGTCGGAAAATCGCATTTGATAATGCCGTTGAGATAACGGGTTTCGCGCTTGAACTCGAAGTCCTCCAGCGCCAGTTTTTTGAACTTCTCGAGATCGATGGCCAAGTTCGGCTCCTCCCTGGTTAAAACGGCGCGGCCGATCCACGCCTTTCAAAATTTTCCGCCACGCCCAGCGGCGGCGGCTTCAGATGCCCATTTCGTTGAAGACCTCCTGGGCGTTTCGGAAGCTGTCGATGCCCGCCGGTACGCCGGCGTAGATCGCGACCTGCAGGAAAATCTCCTGGATTTCCTCCTTGGTGAGGCCGTTGTTGATCGCGCCGCGCACGTGGCCCTTGAGCTCATGCGGACGATTGAGAACAGAGATCATGCCAAGGTTCAGAATGGACCGCGCGCGCCTGTCGAGGCCTGGTCGATTCCAGATCTCGTTCCAGCAATACTCAGTGACGAGCTGCTGCATAGGCCAGGTGAAGTCGGTCGCCTTACCGAGTGCTGCGTCGACATAAGCATCGCCCATGACTTCACGACGCGTCGCCAGCCCTTGAGCGAACTGTTCCGAAGGGACAGGCCGCTCCTTGCCGTGTGTTTTCACTTTCGTTTCTTTCGTGGCGGTCATTCGACAACGCTCCTAGCTTTACTGTCTACGACAAGATCAACTGATTATCAGACAATCTGTCTGTTTCGCGCGAATTCTCGAGTTTCCGAGGCTAATTGTGATCTTCGACGTATCGGATGATGCGGGTATGGTCCTCGGATGGGCCTAGCGCCTTCTGTGCAGCATCCCAGGCGTCTGCTGTGCTGGCGAGAGCATCGAGGCGAAGACCAAGCGTCTTGGCGAGATCGGCGGCGATGCGGATATCCTTGGCCATCAGGCCAATGGCAAATCCCGACCCGAACGTCTCAGAGAGGATGAACTGCTTCATCTTCACTTCGGTGGCGTTGTTCTTTCCAGACGACGAGTTGAGAATATCGACGATCGTCGCCGGCTCCAGGCCGAAGGCACGTCCAAGAAGGACACCCTCGATCGCCGCGAGCACACCTGCACCGGATACGAAGTTGTTAATCGCTTTCATCGCGTGACCCGAGCCAACTGGCCCCGTCCGGAACACCTGTTGTCCCACTGCCTTTAGCAGCGGCTCGGCCTCCTCGATATCAGCATCCTCCCCACCGGCCATGATTGTCAAGGTGCCAGAAACGGCGCGCTTGACGCCTCCGGAGACCGGGGCGTCAACCAGCCGAAGGCCACGAGAAGCAAGTTCGAGACCGAGTTCCCTTGTGTCGTTTGGAGCAGACGAACTCATGTCTATGACGACGGCATTTTGCTTCAGGCCGCCACAGGCGTTTTCGCCCAGCAGCGCCTCGCGCACGATCTTGCCGTTCGGAAGCATGGTGATCACGAAACTGGCCCCGACCATGGCGTCAGAAATCGTTTCGGCGGCTCGCCCGCCCGCATCAGCGAGCTTTATCTTGGCGTCTTTCGAGAGGTCGAAACCGGCGACATCGAAGCCCGCCGAGATGAGATGTTGAGCCATAGGTTGGCCCATCGCGCCCAGCCCTATAAAGGCCACGCGCGTTGCGTTGAGTGTCGATGACATTTTTTCCTCCGGACGCGTGCGAGCAATGAAACCCGCCTTCCTTCAGAGAGGATTAAAAAGATTATCAGACAATCTGTCAATCGAAATTTTAAGTTTCTGGCGCTGCGTTCTTCCGGAGGTATTCAAGTGCGACCTTGGCAGCCTGGTCGATATGGAATTTGCAGGCCGCCGCCGCCAACGGCCCGTTGCGATTCTGGATTGCGTTCGCAATATCCCTAATTTCGGCAATGCTATGCGCAAGCCGTCCCGGTTGCGTCATGGTTGTCATTCGAAGGAGATTTATCCGATTATGCAGAGCTGTCAGCATTTGCCTTACGAACACGTTTTTGCTGCCGTCCATCAAACAGTTGTAAAACGCGTTTTTCGCATCTATGAGGCGCGCACCGACGCCACTTTCGGCAGCGGCTTCGAATTCGACCACCGCGGCTAGAAGTGTCGCTATGTCGGCGGCAGTGCCATGCTCAGCGAACTGCTGGCCCGCGAATCCTTCAAGAAGAGCCCGAACGGTATAGAGTTGCTGCGCTTCCTCGTAGGTGATCGTACTGACGACCGGTCCCTTATGGGGATAGCTTGTGATAATGCCTTCAGCTTCGAGCTGTCGCATTGCCTCGCGAACCGAGGTCCTGCCGACGCCCAGCATTTCGCAAAGTTCTCGCTCTACCAGTCGCTGGCCGGGCTTAAATCGCCCACTGGCTATCGCCTGACGTAGAGTCTCCTCAACTTTTACGCGCAACGTCGCACTTTGTCTGGATATCTGTAGGTCCGTCTGCATCGCCCGCCAACATCTGTAATCGGCTCACGCCGCGCTAAATCATTCTCTACATATGGAGGCATTCGCTCTTAATATCAATCCAGATTGTCTGAGAGCTGCCAGCCTCAATTGATCTCTTCGCGACAGCTTTGCCTGCTCGCCGTGTCTGACAGCCATAGACTTGCGGGCTCTTAAGTCGCGGATAGCGCCGCCAGCGCGATCTGACACGGTCCTACAGCTATGGCCTTGAAGTCGTCAGCGCATAGACTGGTGAGAGGGACAGAAGACGGCGCATATCGTGCTCGGTGGCCGCTCGCCTCGCAATCGCAAAAACTTCAAAAAATCTCGAGGCATGGCTAAGAGAAGGTTGGGCATCACGCATATTGCTGTCTCGGCGTTTTAAAGAACGCCGGACGATCTTGCTGCCCGTCAGAGGTTCGATCAGCCTCGCGCCCGCATTTCAGCCGAGGCAGTGTCTTCAAGCCATACGTTTTCCAGCCATTGCCTGAACGCGTTGACCTTTTCTGATCTGAGCCGCGAGCGGACATATGTGAGCGTGTGGCAACGAAGGTTGGGGCCTGTCATCCCGAACGGAAGGACGAGGTTACCTCTTTCCACATCCCGTTCAAGAAGCCGGTAGCTCTCCAGGCACACGCCGCGTCCTTCGACAGCGGTCGCGATCGCCATAAACGCATCGCGAAATCGAGCGCCGCGATTGACGTCAATCGCCAAGCCGTGGTCCTTCGCCCATTGTTGCCAGCTGTAAAGCGTCTGCTCCGACTTGATCAAGGTGTGGCCCACCAGATCCGATGGCTTGCGTATGGGCCGCTCGCCATTCGCCACCTCGGGAGAGCAGGCTACGACGATTGTCTCAAGGGGGAACTCCTCCGCCGCGATAGAGCCCAGTCGAGGAGCGCTGCCGTAGCAGATATCGACATCGACCGAGCCATCGGACAATTTTGCAGGATCCGATGTAGACAGAAGCCTGATTTCGATCGAGGGATACAATTCTTCGAACCGAGGCAATCTTGGCATAAGCCATAGCGAAGCCAGACTTGAAGCACAGCCGACGCTCAGGACGTCGACGCTGTTGCGCCGGCACACCTCATCGGTCGCCTGCTCAATCATCGAAAGCGCTTCTGAAAGATCACGGTGGTATCGCTCGCCAATCTCGGTGAGCGACACGTTCCTTCCAATGCGGTGAAAGAGTTTTTCCCCAAGGTCGTCTTCCATCAGCCTGATTTGGTGGCTGATCGCCGAGGGAGTAAGCTGCAGCTGGGCAGCAGCCTCGAGAAATGAACCCTTTCTGCCGGCTGCGACGAACGACTGTATTGCACGAATGGATGGAAGTGACGTCATCACGTTCTCGATCCATAGACATCTGATCTAAGAGCACAGCGGGTCATAGCAATGCTACCTTGCGCGCGGCACGGTGGCCAAACTCGGACCGAATACTCTCACCTGCAGCAATCCGCTTGATGTCTCCGAGAACTTGCGAGAAGTCTGCGAGGCTCGAGGTGCCAAAGCCCATATAGACCTGCTTGAACAGCTGATAGAGGGTCTCATAACGTCCGCGCGTGCTCGGATCAGGCTCAAACTTTCTGTAGCCCACGCACATGGCTGCCTGAGCGCTCTCGATTGATCCATGATCTTTGGATGCAAGAGCGGCGAATATTCCCGAACCGAGACCGGTCGGAATACCGTCGGGGACCAATATGGGCTTGCCTATAACATTGGCGTAGATCTGGTTGAGGATGTCGTTCCTTTGCGGGATACCTCCCCCATTAATGACGCGGTTGACTGGAACGCCGTGCTGCTCCATCCGCTCCAGGACAACCCGTGTGTGGAAAGCCGTACCTTCAATCGCGGCATACAGTTCGTCCTGCGCTGTATGGCCGAGATGCCAGCCAAGCGTCATTCCACCAAGGTCGGAGCGGACGAGAACCGTCCGGTCCCCGTTGTCCCAGGGGAGACGCATCAGACCGGTCTTTCCGCCTTCGATGCTTTCCAGGCCTTCAGCGAGCCTGGACACCGTCGTGCCGGCACGTCGTGCTATTGCGTCGAACAGGTCGCCTGTCGCAGACAGGCCTGCCTCAACTCCCACAAGGTCTGGATGTGCACTCCCTGGGACGACGCCGCAAACACCGGGGATTAGCTTCACACGTTCACTAACGGCAATGATACAGGTCGACGTACCGATCACATTGACGACGTCCCCCAGACGGCAGCCAGCGCCAATTGCATCCCAATGGGCATCAAACGCACCCGTGGGAACTGGTATCCCGGCGGTCAGGCCGAGTCGTTCGCCCCAGTATGTGCTGAGCCCACCTGCGATCGAAGCAGAGGTCTGATATGTTCCGCCAATCTTCTCGCGCACGCCGTCGAAAAGCGGATCGACGCGGGACAAGAAAGCCTGCGAGGGCAAGCCACCCCATTTCGGGTTCCACATCCACTTGTGTCCCATGGCGCAGACGCTGCGCACCATGCGAGCCGTGTCGGTCACTCCGGTGAGGACCGCGGCTGCCATGTCGCAATGTTCCACGGCGGTCCCAAAGCGCTCGCGCTGGTCGGGGTTGTGGCGCATCCAGTGGAGAAGCTTGGCAAAGCCCCACTCGTGGGAATAGGTTCCGCCGCACCATTCAATTGCTTCAATGTGCATGTCGTGCGCCATCGCCGTTATCTCTTCGGCTTCCGCTTTGGCGCGGTGGTCACACCAGAGGTAGTAGTCCCCCAAAGGCTGCATATTTTTGTCGACAGGCAACACCGAGGACCCCGTCGTGTCGACCGCAATCGCGCGGATCTCCTTGGAATCTACGCCGCATTCGTCGATCACTCGATGCATCGCCAGCACAAGCGCTTCCATATGATCTACGTGGGACTGCGTTGCCAGGTCGGGATCGGAACGACGCCGCTCGAGAGGATATTCCGCGACGCAGGTTCCAAGGGAACCCTTCTCGGAATTAGCTAGCGTTACCCGCACGCTCAAGGTTCCGAAATCAACTCCTGCTACAATCGACATGATAATCCTACTTGAAACTGTCTGGCTGGCCGTAGGTCGCCGACTGGCCGTGCTTGCGTTGATAGTGGAGGTCCAGCAAAGCGTCGGAAATTTCTGGATCGTCCTGGTTCAGTTGCCGGGCGTGGAAGGCAATCTTGGCGACAGCCTCGAGCATCTCCGCGTTATGAACGGCGTCGGCTGCGTCCTTGCCCCAGCAGAAGGGACCGTGATCGTTAACCAGGGCTGCGGGGACGGAGAGCGGCGCATTGTTTCCGAGTGCCTCGACGATGACCTTGCCCGTGTTGCGGACGTAACCGTCTATGATTTCGTCGTCGCGCAGCTTGCGAGTAACGGGGATCGTTCCGTTGAAATAGTCGGCATGGGTCGTTCCCATGGCAGGGATACCCCGGCCGGATTGGGCCCACACCGTCGCGAAGAACGAGTGCGTGTGGACCACGGCACCGATAGACTTGAAGCTTTTGTAGAGTTCCAGGTGCGTATCGAGATCAGACGAAGGTCGCAGCGTGCCCTCTCGGATATTGCCATCGAGGTCGGTTACAACGATATCTGCGATCTGCATTGCCTTATAGGAAACGCCACTCGGTTTGATGGCGACAACACGCTTCTCGCGGTCGATAGCGCTGACGTTACCGAACGTCGAGATGACAAGGCCGCTATCGTAGAGCGCGGCATTTGCATCAAGAACGGACTTGCGGAGCTCGGAATATTTCATCATCGTCTCCTCAGGCCTTTTGGCGGCGACTGAAACGATCGGCTGCCACGGCGATCAGGATGATCGTGCCGATGACGACCTGGTGCCAGAAGGTGTTCACGTTGAGCAGGTTGAGCGCGTTGCGGACGACCGCCATCAAAACGGCACCTACGGCGGTTCCAAAAAGAGTGGCGCGCCCGCCGGACAAACCCGTTCCGCCGATAACCACGGCAGCTATGACATCCAGCTCGTACCCCTGGCCGGCTTCAGGCATGGCGGCTTCAAGGCGCGAGGTGAGCAGAACGCCCGCGAAGGCCGACAGGACCCCGACCAGCACGTAAACGGCGATCTTGACCTTGTCCGTGGGGATGCCGACCAGCCGGGCAGCGTCCGGATTGCTGCCGATCGAGAGAACGAAACGGCCGAAACGCGTGTAATAGAGAAGGTAGAAGGCGATCGCGAAGACGATGGCGGTCAGAATGACCGGAACTGGAACACCGCCGGCATAGCTCTGGCCGATCATTCGGAAGGCGGGGTCGGAGGCTCCGACGATCGGAATACCCTGAGTGTAGACCATCACGATACCGCGGCTGATGACCATGATGGCCATTGTGGCGATAAAGTCCGTGATCCCGACCTTGGTGATCAGGATGCCGTTCACCAGTCCGATCACCGCACCGACCGCAATCCCGCCTGCGCATGCCAGAGGAACGGGATAGCCAAGCACAATCAGGTTTGCGGTCACAAGACCGCTCAGCGCAAGTGTCGAACCGACGGAGAGGTCGATGCCCCGCATCCCGATCACAAAGGTCGCTCCAAACGCGATCACGGCAATGGGGACCGCCTGACGAAGAACGTCAGTCAAGTTGCCGAAGGTGAAAAACCGCGGAGCGGCAAAGCCGAGCGCCACCAGAAGAACGACGAAGGCCAGATAAACGCCGGCATTGCCGCCGCTGCGTGCGAGCGTAAGGGGCGAGCGCGGGCGTGTAGCTGCAATATCAGCCATGGATACCTCCCTGAAGATGATGGCCTTGCGGCGGCCTCACCGAATGAAGAGCGAGTGTTTCTTCCTTGGAGGTCGCCGCATCGACGACCGCCGAGATCCGTCCTTCGAACATGACCGCGACCCGGTGACACAGTCCAAGAAGTTCCGCGTTGTCGGCGGACACCACGATGACAGCACAGCCGTCTTTCGCAGCAGCCTGGATGAGGGTGTAGACCTCGGCCTTGGCACGCACGTCGACGCCACGCGTTGGCTCCTCAAGCATGAGCACCTTTGGCTGGGTGAGCAGCCAGCGAGCAAGCATGACTTTTTGCTGGTTACCGCCGCTCAGCGATGTGATGTCGGCACCGGGGCCGTCGCATTTCACGCCGAGCTTGGCGATGTAGCCGGAGGCAATCTCGCGCTCCTTTTTCGGCATCAACGTGATTTTGCCGAGCGTTCGAAGGTTGGCGATAGAGAGGTTCCAGCCGACATTGTGTTGTGGAAAAATCCCCTCGGTTTTACGTTCGGCGGGCAAGAAGGCGACGTGTTGACGAATAGCGTCCGTCGGGTCCGAAATCGCCGCTTGCTTTCCGTCGATCAGAATCGAGCCGGTCTCATGCGGGATCTGCCCGAAGATTGCCCGCAGGAGCGCGCTCTTGCCTGATCCTTCGAGACCCGTGACGCCGAGGATTTCACCCTGGGCTACCGAGAAGGTGATGTCTTCGAAGACACCCCTTTTCGTCAAACCGCGAACGTCCAACGAGGGTTCGGACCTTGCCGGGACGCGGGGAGGAAACTGTTTTGCGAGAGAGCCGCCGATCATCGCACTGACGACCTTGTCTACGTCGAGCTCCGATACGGGCAGGTCTGCGACCGCGCTGCCATCGCGCAAGACCATCACGCGGCTGACGATGCCGAGGAGTTCCTGGATCCGGTGAGACACATATATGAGAGCTTTACCGGCCTGCTGAAGCTTCTTGATGATGGCGAACAGCTGTTTGCGTTCGACCTCCTCGAGCGCTTCGGTCGGCTCGTCCATGATGATGATGTCGGCGTTGCTGCTAATGGCTTTGGCGATCTCGATCATCTGCCGATGCGAGAGGCTAAGCTCTCGAACTGGCCTGTCGAGAGGTACGTCGGCGCCTAACTCGCCCTTCAGGATACGCGAGGCGGCTGCCCGCATGGCCAAATGGTCAAGCGGTGATGCACTTGCACGCCCGTGGCGCAGCTCCCTGCCCGCGAATATATTTTCGGCGGCGTCAAAGTCCGGAAACAGGCTCAGCTCCTGGTAGATGATCGCGATGCCGGCCCTGGACCCGTCTTTGGGATTGTTCAGATCGACCACCTTACCTCTGACAGCAATGGTGCCTTCGTCGCGTGCATATGCACCAGAGAGGATTTTCATGAGCGTCGACTTGCCTGCGCCGTTCTCACCGACCAGGCCGAGAACCTCGCCGGGATTGAGTACGAGCTCGATGCCATCAAGCGCCTTCGTGTTGCCGAAGCGTTTGGCAATGCCTTTCATCTCGAGCAGCGGAGCGTTTGTCATTCAGGTCGCCCTTTTTGAGTGGGCGGCCCCGCGCGAGGCGGGGCCGCGTACTGTCACATCTACTTCTGCTGGACGTAGACGTAGTCGTTCTGATCGAAGGTCTTGATGTTCTTCGCATCGTAGGTTTTGGGCGCCACGAAGATCTTCTTCGGCAGGGCGGTGCCCTTCATCACGAACTCATCCACCGCTCGAATGATGTTGCGACCTTCTTCCTTGGCCCCGGTGTCGACCGTTGCTGCAAAGTCGCCGGTGAGGATCGCGTCGTTGGCTTCCTTCATATTTTCGTAGCCGACGATTGCCACCTTGCCGTTCAGCCCCTTAGCCTTGAGAGCCTGCAGACCGCCAAGGGCCATCTCGTCGTAGAGCGCGACGAGAACTTCGATATCGGGGTTGGCGGTGAACATGTTTTCAGTCACCGACAGGCCTTGGGCACGCACCCAGCCAGCCGGCTGCTGAGCGACGATTTTGAAGTTGGGGTGCTTCGAGATGACCTCGTTGAAACCCTTCATGCGCTGGCTCGTATGCGGACCGGGCAGGCCCTCCAGGATCCCGAGCTTGACTTCCTTGTCGCCATAGGTGTCAACCAGCCATTGCGCCTGCGCACGACCACCATCACTCTGGTCGTAGCCGATATCGCTGACATAATATGGGTTGTCGGCGACGGGTGAATTGAAGAGGAAGATCGGAATGCCCGCCTCGGTGGCGCGCCGGATGGAGGGCAGCAACGCGCCTTCGTTGTATAAGGCAACCGCGATCGCATCCACACCGTCGTTGATCCAGGCTTCCATGGTCCTGATCTGGTCGTCCGTGGCAGACTGGCTGCTCGGAGCTTGCACGAGAAGCTGGATAGTGCCGTCGCCACCGCGCTTATCGATTTCTTCTTTCACGCCAGCCAGAACACGCTGATAGTAGGTGTCCATCGCCGTCGGCAGGAAGCCGACCTTGAGCGGGCGGTTATCCTTCTTAGCAGGTTTGACTTCCTGGCCTGTGGGCTTGATGTCCTTGTCCATCAAGATGCCAGGAAACACCTTCGAATAATCCAACTGCTGTGCAAGCGCTGGGCTGAAGGAAAGCGAAGCGGTGAGCCCGAGAGCAGCACCGAAGATTAACGTCCGTCTGAAAATTGTCACATGATCCTCCCTGGTCGTGACAAGACAAAGTTTTCCCAACCGCGGAACGGGTCCGCGGCGAAGCTTAGCAATCTGAGATTCAAATCTTCGGCTTACAGTCCCGGTGCGATCGTGAAGACCATCCGGATCGGGTTGGAGCCGTAGTTTAGGCACTGGTAGCTGATGCCGCCGGGCAGGAAGAAAGACTCGCCGTCACGGATGTGAAAGGTTTCGTCGGTATCCGCCAAATAGAAGGTTGCGGGGCCTTGCAGAACGTAGAAGACTGCGTCCCCTCCATGGCTGTCGGGTTCGCTCGCGCGCGGTCCAACGCCACCCACAGGGATAGTCAGCTCTCCGACGTGCATGTAATCGTTGCTGACGCAGAACTGGATGAGAATGGGATGATCGCGGCCGGAGACGATGTTCAGACGATCGCTTTTTGCGACCTTCACCAGGTCGCCCCTCTTGCGCGCCTGAGCGCCGTCTACTGGATAGGCTCCGAGTTTCTCAAGGCTCATCACGCTCTCCCTTCGTGCTTATAGAGGCGCGTCGGCCCGTCATAGCCGGTCGGAGGGCCATTCTCGTCCCAGATACGCGGTGCGATGCAAAACAGGATAACTGCAGCCTTGTCGCTGAAGTTATAGCCGCGATGCGGAGCGCCCTTGGGGATAAGCACCGCGTCACCGGGTCCGAGTTCCTCTGTCTGCCCGGTTTCGGGGTTTAGGAGATGCACAACACCTTCGAGGACATAGTACACCTCGTCACCCGCGTGAATGTCGGCCGGGTCGAAGTTGCTTCCCGGCGCGAGCTGATAGATGCCAGTGGTCTGCTGGTCCGTGCTGGCGAGCAGGTAGTTGAGGTCGCTCGAGTACGGCTTCGTCCCCGTATAGATGAACATCTTGTAGCTACCGCGCGTCAGATGGACCGGCTTCTTTTCGCTGGGCGGATGTGGAAAATTGCCGAAGTAGCTTGGCAGTTTTGGCATTTTAGTACCTTAGGTCCGGAGTTCGCGGAGCAGCGACTTGAGAAGCCGCCAGGTCGGATCGACTGTCGTGTGGTTGAGGCGCTCGCGCGTGGTGTGGACGTCGAACGCTTCCGGTCCGATCGACAGCATGTCAATGTCAGGAACCTTCTTTCGAAAAAGGCCGAGCTCGAGACTGGAGTGAGAGACTTCCACATGTGGCTGCTCGCCGAACTCGCGCTCGTAAGCGGCTTTGGCGGCGTTGAGCATTCGCGAATGAGGATTGTATGGCCATTCCGGGCAATCCGCGAATGTCTCCACGCTCGTGCCGTTGCCGATGAGTTCTGACAGCTGCCGGATTTTGTCGACGATGTTGTAGCGACGGGAGCTGACGGCGCTTGGGACCGTATTGACGATTTCGATGGCCTCTTCATCGCTTGAAAGCAATGCCACGGTGTTGGAGCTCTCGACGAGGCCCTCGACCTGAAGGCTTTTGCTCTGGACGCCGTTGGGAAGTAGGTTCAGGGTATCGACCAGCGCCCGGGCGGACTGAGCCGAGAAGACTTCAGTAATCGGCCTCCCTGACTCGCTGACTGTGACCTTGAGGTTGGGATCGCTTGCTTTGTACTCAAGCGCAATCGAAGCCGCTTCCGCTTCAATTCTCTGTCTGAGATCGACAATCCGCGAGGCATCGATCGAAATGAGCGCCTCCGCCTCACCCGGGATAACGTAACGGTTCACGCCACCCTTGACTTCGGCTACGCTGGCCCCAGCATCCCGGATGGCAATCCGGAGCAGCCGTCCGAGCTGGACGATCGCGTTAGCGCGTTCAAGATGGATGTCGAATTCGGAATGACCGCTGCTCAGGCCGGAGATCCGCAGCGAAAGGGCGGCCTGCCCCGAAACGCGCGGTTCCCACTGAACCGGAATGTTGAAGCGCACTGAAATATCGCCAGCGCAGCCTGCGAAAAGCGACTTGGGATCGTGCCAGTTCATGTCGAGAAGGCGCTTACCGCTAAGCTTTGTGCCGTCGAAGTGTTGTGCGCCGCCCTTGCCGACTTCTTCTTGAACCGTCAGGACCACTTCAAGCGGCGGATGCGGGATATCGTCGGATGCCAGCAACGACATTGCGAAAGCCACACCAACGGTGTTGTCCGCCCCAAGGGTTGTCCCCGTCCCATGGATGAAATCGCCGATAACCTGAAGTTTGATGCCTTCGTTCTCAAAGTCGTGGTCAACACCCTCGTCGCTCTCGCAGACGATGTCGGTATGCCCGTGAAGAATGACGGTCGGCGAGTTTTCGTAGCCGGGTGTGCCGGGCTTCTTGATGAGGAGATTGTAGATCTCGTCTTGGTAAACCTCTAAGCCGCGTGCCCGGGCAAAATCGGCGATGTGATCGCTGACCTGCTTCTCGTTGTAAGAACCGCGCGGGATCGCACTTAGCTCTTCGAAAAAGCCAAAGAAGATCGCCGGTTCGAGACCAGCAAGAATAGAATTGTCGCGTTTATCTACAGTTTTTCCAGCGGGGAAACTCATTCGGCCCTCCTCCTAATACGGCATCTGCGCAATACTTCTTCCCTCGCCGAACATAGTCCGGCGACCTCGTAAACCGTATTGCATCTCATCTTACGCGCTAAGGCGATCCAGGTTCAGATGCCCTCCACGCATCGAACCATCTCTGCTTTCAGCTCCTATTTCAAACGCAATATTTCATAAAATAGATGAGCTTTTTTCATCCGACTTCGTTATGGTATAAGCTAACGCATCCATTGAAGCGCAGGCCGAGACCTCCACGAGTTTCGGATACCATGTAGGCATCTGCGTAATTCGGAGCTGGCTCGCGAGATCCCTTCAATCGTCCGGAAGCGGCGCCTTAAGGTGGTCGAGAAACGTCCGGAGCGCGGACGGCACCTGTCGGTGCGAAACGTAGTATGCATGAAAACCCGGCCCAGTAGACGACCAGTCCGGCAGCACCACTTCGAGCAGACCAGCCGCCAGTTTGTCCTCGACGCGTGCGCGCAGGCAGTAAAAGAGACCGCCCCCCTCCTGCGCCATGCGGATGGACAGTTCTGAATCCCCGAGCGTGAGCAGTCCAGGGACGTCTAGGGTAACCATGCGGTCTCCGTCGCCAAGCTCCCATTTGCAGACGTGGTCTGTACCGGTTCGGATCCGGATGCACTCGTGCGTCAAGAGATCTTCCGGCCGCTCCGGCCGCCCTCGTTCGTTGAGATAGGTTGGAGAGCCGACGACGATCCATTCAAGTTCGGCAGTCAGACGCGACGCGATCATCCCCTCGGGAACTGTTCCTCCATAGCGGATGCCCGCGTCGAAACCTTCGGCGACCATATCGATAAAGCGATCCTCGACGCTGACTTCGATCTCGACATCTGGGTAGTTGCTGCGAAAACTGTGCAGTCGAGGAGCGATCAACAGCTCGGCGGCGTCACGCAGCGTGGTCACTCTCACCCTGCCCGTAGGACCGCTCCTGAAACTGTCCAGGAGATCCATCGCAGCCTGGATGCCGAGGAAACGGGGCTCTAGTTCGGCAAGCAGTACTTCGCCGGCGGCGGTGAGACTGATGCTCCTGCTTGTCCGATGAAACAGACGGACGCCGAGACGGGCCTCCAAACCCCTGATCGAGTGGCTGAGAGCGGAGCCGGAAACGCCGCGAAGCGCGGCCGCCTTTCGGAACCCCCCCGCCCTCGCGATCGCGACGAAAGTTTCAAGGTCGGCCAGATCGGCCCGCGTGGATAGCATGAGTTATGGATACTCCCACTTCGACTGAATAAGATCGTCCTGGCCGATGCCGACCTTGCTTCAGACGGCTGGCGTCTTCAATCCTTATTCAACCAACCTGGCTTTGGTATGTGATGACCACGGAAGCAGTCAAAAATTTGACATTAGTTGATCCATGTCGGATCCGGGGAGCTACGACGGGAGAGGGGCCGGGTCGCTGAATAGCACCTCCGGGATTAGATCGTCATGCAATGAAGATCATCTTGTCCACAGCCACGAGAGACGGCACCGGTTGGAACGGGATACCACCTCCGCGCGGGCGGCCTGACAGTCCCGGAGGTTCAAGTTCTGAGCTTTCGAAAACGCCGGCTACCAGTCCTGCCGGGTTGGATGGACGACAATGTCGTTGATCGTGATCTCTGGGGGCTGATCTAGGGCATAGACCACGGCTTCAGCCACCGACGACGGCGGAATACCTTGCTTGTTGAGCTCTCCGGCGATCTTTCTGCCCGACTCGTCATGAACCTTGTCGGCCCAGCCGGTATCGATCACGCCAGGGCTGATCATAGACACCTGGATCCCACTTCCCACGCCCACCTCCTTTCTGAGGCTTTCGGTGATACCGCGTATGAAGAACTTCGTGGCTCCATAAACGCCTGCCGCCTCGCCGACATGAACGCCGGCGATAGAGCCCATATTCAGGATGCGGCCGGACCGGCGCTCCAACATCGACGGCAGCACGGCGGCAATCGCATGTAGATAGCCACGCAGGTTGGTATCGATCATCTTGTTCCAATCGCCGACCGCGGCATCCTTCCAATAGGAAAAGAGCATGAGGCCCGCATTGTTGACCAATATATCGACCGGGCCGTACGTCGTCGTGGCGAACGGGACGAGGGCCTTGGTACTCTCAAAATCCGTGGCATCGGCAACCTTGTAGCTGGCAATACCTCCGGAACCGGCGATGTCTTCGACAATCTGACTGAGGCGTTCCTCATTGCGGCCGGCAAGGACGACGCGCGCACCTTTTTCCGCCAATCCTTTGGCGGTCGCTGCTCCAATGCCCGAGGAAGCTCCCGTGACGATTGCGACCTTGTCTTTCAGATGTGCCATGATGTGCTCCTTCACTGCGGTTGGGTCAGTTCGGCTTGCCGGGCGGCTTTAACAGGCTCCGGGGTTGTCCGGTTTTCCAACACCTGCCGCTTGGTATTCTGGTCTCCGCCGACGACATGGTCGATGTCGTTCATGAGGGCCTCGAAGCCCTGCTTGGCGACGAGCGTCTTGTCGTTTTTCTGCTGGCCACCGAGCTTCGTATCGCCCATCCCAGCGTTCGCGTGGAAGTCGCTGTTGGTGGCGCCCGGAAGGAGTGCCGTCACCGTGACCCCGGTCGAGCGCAACTCCTCGCGCAGAGATTCCGCGAACATGTAACCGAATGCCTTCGACGGGCCGTAGACGGTTTCGTATGGCGTGGGCAGGGTCGCCGAAACCGAGGATGTGATGAGGATCCTGCCGCGGCCGTTCTTGACCATATGTTGGACGACGCGTTTGGCCATATGGACGGTCCCAGTGACATTGATTCTAAGCAGGCGAAACTCATCCTCGAGATCGTTATCGACGAAGGCGCCGCCGATACCGATACCAACGTTCAGAGCCGCGGCTTCCAGTGGGCGCCCCAGCCCCTGCGTGAAAGTCCAGAAACCCTCAACGCCATCGTATGTCGAGGCATCCGCTTTGAACGGATACGCTTCGGCGTCAAGGCTTCGTAGCGCATCGGCGGCCTCGTTTACCTTGTCGCTTGAGCCTGAAATAGCAACGTCAAATCCATTCTTGGCGAATTGTTTGGCAAGCTCGAAGCCTATTCCAGATGAGCCGCCCGTGACCATTGCGAGTGGTTTATTACCAGTCATGATTTCACTCCTTTGGTTTTATCAGCACCACGATCGCCTCGAGGCGCTGGTGACCTAATGCCCGTGGAGCCGGTTGGTTACATGAGCAAAATCGATCGGGGCGGTGAGCAAAAATCAACCACCGATCTGGCAGATACCAGGAGTGAGGGACCTTTTGGTCGCGTTCGCAGCCAAATTGACGAGGCATTCCCGACGTCACGAAGGCACCCAAGAGTGAACACCCCTCATCGGTGCGTGCGATCCAGCTCACTTCAAGTGGTCGGCGGAGTGGCCTATGTTGTTAGGAGGATGAGCTGTCGTTCGCAGCCAGCAGATATGGTCCGACCACACAAGCGCCCGCGTAGCGCTGGTGCCTTCGGCCGAGAAAATCCACCGCGACGGCGTGTCCGGCACACCTTCCAGCGGTGACGTCCAATGACGGGAAAGACAAAGATGAGCGAGAGAATGAACAGTATCGTTGCTCCTGGCCGCGTTGCGGTCATCACGGGAGCTGCGAAGGGCATCGGCTTGGCAATCGCGAGGGCTCTCGCGGCCCGCGGCATGAAGCTCGCATTGTTGGATCTCGACACCCACGCACTTGATGATGTTACCTCGACACTCGATACGGACACTCTGGTTGTGAGCGGCGACGTCTCGGATCTATCGACACTGACGAGGTTGCAGGACGAAACGCTCTCTCGGTTTGGCGACGTGGCCATCCTTGTAAACAACGCGGGCATTACGCAAGGAGCCGGCCCCTGGGATGATCCTGTAAAGTGGCGACGCCAGATCGATGTAAACTTCGGAGGTGTTCTAGCCGCACAACACGTCTTCGTGCCCTACCTGATCAAGGCAGCCCGACCATCGGCGGTCGTCAACCTCGGCTCCAAGGAAGGAATTACAACTCCTCCAGGCAATGCCGCCTATTCGGTGGCAAAGGCAGCTGTCAAGGTGCTGACCGAACAGCTGTCGCACGAGCTTTTGAAGGAGACGGGAGGTCGTGTATCGGCTCATCTCCTCGTCCCTGGCTACACGTGGACACCCATGAACATCGCACTCAAGCCGAAGGGCGCTGCCAGGCCCGATCAGGCATGGACCGCAGAGCAGCTGGTGGAATACTTCCTGGCCCGTCTGCTCGACGAGGACTTTTACATCATTTGTCCTGATAACGCGGTCACGTCTGCGATCGATGCCAGACGGATCCGCTGGGCGGCCGACGACGTGATCCTGAACCGGCCGGCGCTTTCACGCTGGCACCCCGACTGGATGGATAAATTTGCAGCCTGGATGAAGGTAGGCCACTGACGGTGGAATGTTTGTAGAGGAGCGTAGTCCAATGCCTAGACCCTATGTAATCTGTCACATGATGTCGCCGCTGGATGGCCGATTGATCGTCAATGATTGGGCCGAGGCAACCGGCCATTCGGTCGATGAGCTCGTGAAGATCTATGACGACCTGCATGAGAAGATCGGCGCCGACGCCTGGCTTTCGGGAAGAGCGACGGGAGAAGAGTTCGCGGACGCCGTCGACCATCCCTATCAAACAACCGGCACGGCCGCGCGACCGATCCGTATCGCCAACCCGGATGCCGACGAGTTCGCTGTTATCGTTGATAAGGACGGTCGGCTACGCTGGGACAAGAACGACATTGAGGGGGCTCACCTTGTCGTCCTGACAGGATCTGACGTGGATGATGCTTACCTGGCGGGCCTCACCCAGGCTGGCGTTTCCTATATCGTATCGGAGAAAGATGGCGTCGATCTGAAAAACGCGCTCGACGTTCTCGGAACCGAGTTCGGTGTGAAGCGCTTGATGCTGGAAGGCGGGGCGCAAACTAATGGCAATTTCTTGGATGCGGGTCTTGTTGACGAGGTCAGCCTAGTCATCTTCCCTGCGATCGGAGGCAAGTCGAATACACCGGCCATATTCGAGGGCGGTGAGGATGGGCTTGCCGGCGGGGCGAGGCTTACGTTTATCAGCGCCGAAGCCGCTGGCCTCGGCTCCGTCCATCTGAGATATCGCGTTGAACGTCCATAGGAGAAGCCCACAGGAGAAGATTGTGGAAGGGCTCCCCCCATCAAGGGCCGAACTTGAGATTCGGGGACAGGTGCCGCCTTGCGCGGCATCTACCCGAAGGATCGTTGGCCATATTCACTTCCTCTCCTGCGGTGCCACTCTAAGCTGCACATTGGATCCTTCCAAAGCCGCGCGGACGTCGATTGGCGGTTCCTGGTCGGTGATGATAACTTCGAACTCGTCAATGGTGGCCAGGACATGAAGAGCAGTATGATTGAAGCGCTTATGGTTTAAGAGCAAGCAGCGACGCGCGGCGCTTGCAATCATCGCTCGCTTCGAGCGGACAACGTCATCATCCATATGGTAGACGCGCAATCCAGAAACTGCCGGCGTTGAGATAAAGGCGATGTCGGCGCTGAGACGCGACAATGCCTGTTCGGCGACGACGCCGAAAAAACCATTGAACTTCATCGAATAGCGTCCACCGACCGCAATCAGGTTGATCCCTGATTCCGTCTTGAGCCGATCGATGACCGCCGCATTGTTGGTGATCACCGTCAGCGGCCTCCTCTGAGGCAGCAATTCCCCGAGCACCGACGCCATAGATCCGTCGTTGACCATCACCGTCATGCCGGGCTCGACGAGTTCAAGGGCGGCCTCTGCCATCCGGCGCTTGGCCTCGCCCTCCTGCTGCTGGCGAAACCGGAAATCGCTTTCGAAATGGCCTCCTGCCTCGATCGTTGCCCCGCCACGGACCTTGCGAAGCATCCCTGCCTGCTCAAGATCATCCAGATCCCGGTGGATGGTCATCTTGGATACAGCGAACCGATCGGATAGGTCGTCGAGATCCACCACCCTCTGCGCGACCAACAGGTCCATAATGGCCTGCCTCCGATCATCTCTCTTCATATTCTAGTCCTCCGGCGCACTAATCCGATCCTTTAACATCAAGATCCGACGCTACAAATCACATGCAAACATCATTTTTCGTTAGTTTGTGTTGCTCTATTCGACAACGCCCGTGACGCTGCTGGCATGATGGGACACGTGAAGACGCATGATGGTGCGATTGCACCACTCCATGCATGGCCGAAGGCGCTCATTTTCTAACGAAACAAGGATGGTTTGGAGGTTCAAGCGCAAATATCATCGCCATGGAGAATGGTCCCGCGCGTCAGCCGCGCACGGAAGACGGAGGCCTTGTCCTCCAGGGTGAACATCGCGGACTACCGGGCCGTCATCAAAGCGGGCGCGAATATAGGGCTTCTTCACCGGGCAGATCACCGTAGCGGGCAAGGTGTTTGGAAAAGGCCGGAGTCACTGTGAACTGACACCCGGCCTTTTCTCTGCTTATCGCCTTGGGAGGACGATTGTGAACGATGCAGCTTGGCGTTCGCGCTGCTTCAAATCGATCAAACTCTTGATACGTCTCCGTCGGCCACACAAATCTCGACGAGCATGAGCTGGCGAGCCGTCAGACGCGAGGGATAG
This sequence comes from Rhizobium sp. R634, assembly GCF_002211305.1. Taxonomy (GTDB): domain Bacteria; phylum Pseudomonadota; class Alphaproteobacteria; order Rhizobiales; family Rhizobiaceae; genus Rhizobium. The sequence goes on from NZ_LOKW01000023.1 coordinate 163,123, forward strand.
ATTTTTGACAGCTGCTCCTCGTGCATGGGAACAATTCGTCGTTCGTCCATACCAACGATTTTGAGCATCTCCTCGGCGGACTCGATCAGACGTGTCTGGCTGCCATTGGCAAGGCCCGGCGGCACAAAGCAGGGATCGGTGGCGTCCTCACCCGTGAGGTTGCTGTAGGTGTAGATGACGTCGCCGGACAGGATAAACTTGCCGTCTCCACCGCCGGTCTCCACCACCACATATTGCGATCCTGCGGTATGGGTGTCGAATGCCGGATAGACATGAACGCCTGGCACCAGGTTTTCCCGCTCTCCCTCCACCAGCTCCAGGCGGCCTTCGATATTTGCCTGGGTCAGATAGAGGATATCCGCCGGATTCAGTCCGGCCTGCAATGAACGGAAGCGCCGACCCTTTGCCAGAATCCACATCCAGGATTCCAATTCTTTTTTCTGAATGAAAATCTTAGCATTTGGGAAGAACTTTAGGCCGCCAATGTGATCGAAGTGCGCGTGCGTGAGGATGACATGCGTGACGTCATGGGGCCTGATCCCGCATTCCCCGAGAACGATTTCCGGAGGCGTCCAACCGGTAACGCCGATTGAGTTGGCGATCTGGCCTCCGAAATCGGCGGCGTCGTGACCGGCATCGACCAGAACGACTGCATCTCCTGACTTGATGAGTATGTATGCGAACGGCAGGTTCATCGTGCCCTGATTATGGGCGCCGTAAAAAACCCCGCTGACCGGGTGCACCGGGCTTCGAGAGTATTCAAGCACCCAGATCGAATGCGTTCCCATGGTCTTCCTCCCCATGTCCAAGTAGGGACCCTCCACAGCATGCTGTCGTGTCGAAGGTCGACGTGCCTAAGATGGCGGCCGATCGTTTCAGCTCGATCGCCGCATTTGAAAGCAGCCCCAGCAGGGGTGCATCTGAAACCAGGACACCGCGCTGCAGGTGCTCCTCCGCCTCGACAAGCAGGCCATCTGCCCGTCCAAGATGGGAGAGTGCGTGGCCCTGCCCCGCGAGACCGCGCAAGCCCGCAAGCGAGGAACGGACGGATCGCTTTATCTCTGTGGCGCGATTAGCGAGTTCTCCAATCAAGAGGCGCATGCTCTTCTCCCTCAATGCCATATGCATGAAGGAGTAGATCGCGAGGAGCTCGCCATATGTCCTGACGAGCGCCTCGAGGCATGCGCGCGCCTCCGGCGATGGAACCGAACCCACGAGCGCTTCACAGCGGAAGCCGCCGAAAACGGTGCCTCCGCTGGCCATCATCGTACAACCGTCGGCAGCGGAGCGTTTGACGGAAGAAGGCTCGCCTCAGTCAAAGCGTCCCAAAATGCAGCGGGTATTGTCTCGTTGATCGCCTTCACGTTCTGCTCGACTTCCAATGCGCTCTTTGCACCCATGACCAGCGTGGCCACTGCCGGATGCGCATAGACGAATTGCATCGCCGCTGCAGGCAAGCTCACCGCATATCTTAAGCAAATGCTCTCGATGGCCTTGACCTTTTCGACGACGGCCGCCGGAACCTTGCCGTAATCGTAAGTGGCCGCGGGACCGCTTACGCCGGTCGCGAGGATCCCGGAATTGAAGATCCCGCCGGCGATCACGGAGACGTTCCGCTGGAGCAACTCGTCGAACGCGGCCTCAAGCGGGGTATGATTCAAAAGGGTGTAGCGGCCGGCGATCAACGAGCAGTCGATCGGAAATTCACGGGCGACACCCACGACAGACTCGGTCTCGTTGACACCCAGACCAATGGCCGATACGGCTCCGCTGGAGCGAAGTTCGTCCAGTGCCTTGTAACCGGAGGCCCGCAACTGGTTCCAATAGAATTCGCTCTGGTCGCCGTGCCATGCCCGACCAACGTCATGCACGAGAAGAACGTCAATATAGTCTAGGCCGAGGCGCTGTTGGCTGTCTTCGAATGCACGCATCACGCCGTCATAGGTGTAATCGTAGGTATCGAGAAACGGAAGCGGGTCGATCCACTCGATGCCGTAGACGGTCTCTAACTTCTTCGTCCTGCTTGCGGGCTTCAATACGCGTCCGACTTTGGTGCTTACCACCACGTTTTCGCGCAGCTTGTTCGCCCTGAGGGCATGGCCAAGATAATGCTCCGACTTGCCGAATCCATACATCGGCGCGCAATCGAAATAGCGGATGCCGGCCGCATACCCGGCGAGGATCGTCGCTTCGAATTCGTCGTAGGAGACATCGGCGTTGAAGCCAGAGAGCGGCACTGTGCCTAGCCCAAGCGAAGTTACCTGAACTTTGCTTTTTCCGAGCGGCCTAGTTTCAAGTTCGGTCATGTGATCATCCCTAGATGTCGATAGGAGGCGTCGAAGCGATGTAGCTTCCGCCATGCCGTCATTGTTCGGGTAAAGCCCGTGTCCCAAATGCGTGTCATGTCGCCGGCGTCTGCCGCCAACCACACCAGAAATGCTTGATGGACCTCCGTGGCCTGACTCCTCCATCGGCAAAGTGTAAGGTATAAGGTCATACCTATAGAGGCAAGCGTTTTTTGCGTGCCGCCATCCGCAATTGCTTAAAAATGCCGCCTACGCGCAACGGGGCGCGGCAGCTCGTCTCAGCCGATCGTTGATTGCCCTGCCAAGGCCAATCAGAGGCACAGGGGCGAATGCAATCACGTCACTCGCGCCGGCCAAGGCGTCGGCTTCACTCATGGCGGTGTAGAGGTTGCGGGCAGCTTCCTGAAGGTCACCGGAAGAAGACAGCGTCAATTGACAGCCCTCGCACTCCGGTCCGAAACCGACCCAGACCATATTGGCGGCAGGACGGTCGACATTCATCTGAACGGCGGCTTCCGGAGCATAATGGCTCTTTAGCTGGCCTGGTGCCGAGACTTTTTGGGGCCCAGTGTCCTCGTCAATCGGGCCGAGTAAAGCTTCCAGTGCCTCCCGCGGAACTGACCCGTGGCGTAGAATGATCGGAGATCCGACCAAAGACAGAATAGTCGATTCCAGGCCGTGATCGCATATGTCTTCTTCCACGATTCCCGAAATCCGTCCGTCCAACTGGCGGACAACTTCCACGAAGCGGGTCGAGGTGACCTTCCCGGAACGATTGGCTGAAGGCGCTGCCACCGGAAATCCGACGGCCCGGATCAGCCGTTGGGCGACACTCGACGAGGGAAATCGGATTGCGACATTTTTCATGCCCGCGGTAACTGCGGTTGCGAGCCCCGCGTCTTCCCGCTTTGGCAGGAGCAATGTCAGAGGTCCCGGCCAAAAGCTGGCAGCAGCCAACTCTGCCTCCGGATTGAAATGTGCCATCCTGCGCGCCATTTCCACGTCCGAAACGTGGATAATCAGGGGATTATGCCGCGGGCGTCCTTTGGCTTCATAGATGCGCTCGATCCCGGCGGGGCTGCTGGCGTCCGCGCCGAGCCCGTAAACCGTCTCCGTCGGAAACGCGACAACTTCGCCATTTCGCATGAGCCGGGCGGCAGCTTCAATCGCGCTGTCGCTGACGTCAAAATGACGGGTGGTGGCCATCTTTTTTCCTCGCGCTGGTTCTGGAAGGGAGCAGAGATCGATACGACCAAAGCCATTGGCTCAGGAGGCCCGGTTCGGCGTGCCTCCTGACAGCCTCAACGTCGTCCCCGCTGAGCCAAACTCAGTTCAAGCCGACTACGCTATGCGGCACGTATGGCTCCTCGAGTTCGCGGACCTCGTCGTCGCTTAGCTTCACGGCCAAGGAAGCGACGGCATCCTTCAGATGCTGTAGCTTCGTTGCGCCGATTATAGGAGCCGTCACGCCCGCCTTTGTGTTAAGCCACGCCATCGCAACGAGGGATCGCGGGACGTTCTTGTCCTCTGCAATCTTTGCGACGACGTCTACGACGCGGCGATCCGCCTCGTCCGCGTGACCGTAGAACCGAGCGGTGACATTGTCGGTCTCGGACCTCAAACTGCTTTCCTCCCAAGGCCGGCTGAGGCGCCCGCGAGCCAGCGGACTGAATGCGATGATCCCCACCCCTTCAGCTTTACAGAGCGGCAACATCTCCCGCTCTTCCTCGCGATAAAGGAGGTTCATCTGAGCTTGCATCGAAACGAAACGCGACCATCCGGCAGCGTCCGACTTGTAGAGCGCGCGCGCAAATTGCCATGCGTAACAATTGCTGGCTCCGATGTAGCGAACCTTGCCGCTTCGAACGAGATCGGTCAGCGCTTCCAGCGTCTCTTCGATCGGGGTCGAATTGTCCCAGAAATGAATTTGGTAGAGGTCGATGTAGTCGGTCGCCAGCCGCTTGAGGCTGGCCTCAGCCTCCGCGATGATTGCTTTGCGGGAAAGTCCGACCGCATTCGCTCCGTTGCGCATCTTGCCGTAGACCTTGGTGGCAATGACAACCTCATCACGCTGCACCATCTCCCTGAGCAGCTTGCCGATGATCTCCTCGCTGGTGCCGTCCGAGTAGGCATTGGCCGTGTCGAAGCAGTTTATGCCCTGTTCGAGTGCCTCTTTGATAAATGGCCTACTGTCGTCTTCGGACAAGGTCCAAGCATGGTTGCCGCGATCGGCGACGCCGAAACTCATGCAACCAAGAACCAGTTGCGAAATTTTGAGACCTGACCGGCCAAGCTGACGATATTCCATCTGTCATCTTCCTTCTGATACGGTTTTAGAGCCGAACTTGGCGAGCGACTGCGCCAGCTCTGGATGAGATTTGGCATATTCATGGAGATCGATTCCGGCGACCGCGGCATCCCAGGCCGCACGAACCGCTCTGACACCCGCCGACGGCCCGCCGGGATGGCTGACGACGCCACCACCACAAAGGTAAAGGTGGTCAAGCGTCTGCTCCGTCCTTCGATAGGTCTCAGGCGCCTGTCCACCCCATTGACCCGAACAAACGACCGGTAACGGGCGGTCGGCATCACTGAAGATCGGTTTCTGGAGATCATGGAACGACTGAACGAAAGACGCGTCCGGCTCCCAGTATTTGGCGGCAATGCCGTTGATCTGGAATTGGTCGACGCCGAGAAGTCGCCAAAGCTGTTGGTAGACCGAGAAATCGAACCCAAGACCAGGATGTCGGGTGAGAAGATCCCAGCCGTTGCGATGGGCGTGCAAGACAAGGGACGACCGCCGACGCAGGAACAGAAAAGCGCCCATGCCGATCGAATTGATGTTGATGACAGCGGCGTTTCCACCCTCGCGCACGACCAAGTCGTGCTTGCGAACCATCTCGTCGGGATCGACGTCGGAAATGCCGAAGGCATACATCACCTTCTTGCCGGTGCGCTGCTCCTGATCCCGGATGATCGGCATGATCGCTTTCACCCGCGCCTCCAACGAGGAGTACGGTGGCGACATCAGTTTCTCGTCGTCCTTGATGAAGTCGACACCGGACGCGACGAGTTCAGCAACCACCTGCGCCGTTTCGTCCGGGGTGAGGCCGAGCGCGGGCTTGATGATCGTGCCGATGATTGGCCTATTGTAGACGCCGGTCAGACGCCGGGAGCCTTCGATCCCAAATTGAGGCCCCGGGTAGACGCCTTCAAACTCTGGAGGCAGCTGCAGGCCGACGACCCTCAGCCCGGTGAATTCCTTGATCGACCAGACCCCGCCCAATGCAACCGTGGTGACTGCCGCAAGGTCAGTTCCGACGGCCTCCAGGGGATAGGCGATTGTTGTCTCCGCTCGGTTGAAGACTTCGCCCGCTGCAGGGAGCGAGGGAACCTCGACAGAGTCCAGTTTCTCGAAAGCGACCACGCGCGCGGCCGCGCGCGCCTTCAGTTGCGGCGTCTCTCCCGGCAGGTCAACAAATGTACCCGTCGACTGGTCGCTTCCGATCTTGACCGCCAAGGCCTCAACGCTCCCGGCGGTCTCAATCCGATAGGTGACCAGAATGTCCGAGGGCCTGCGCTGAGCCAGATCCATCGCTATCATGCCTCCGGAACTGGCGCGGCTTCAGGGATGAGGCCCGACGACTTCAGGTCGGCCCAGAACGCAGCCGGAACCGGCGTCGAGATCGCGGCGACGTTTGCGGCGACGTGTTCGGGCGCCAGCGCTCCCTGTACCACCGCGGTCACTGCAGGATGTGCGTAGACAAATTGTGTCGCTGCAGTCGCAAGCGAGACGCCATGGCGCTCGCAGACGGCTTCGAGCGCCTCGACCTTGCGGACGATCGCTTCAGGCGCGGGCTGGCAATCGTAGGTGCGGGTGGTTGTCATCGACTTGCTACCCTCGGCGAGGATGCCGGAGTTGTAGATGCCAGCCGCAATGATACCGATGCCGCGACGCTGCATTTCTGGATAGAAATGGTCGAGAGCGCCGTGGTTGAGCAGGGTGTAGCGCCCGGCGACCATGGAGCAGTCGAGATCAAATTCCTCTGCCACCTGCAGGACCGACGCGGTTTCATTGACGCCGAGGCCGATGGCCTTCACGGAGCCTGTGCTGCGCAGCTCGTCACACGCCTTGTAACCGCTCGATCTCAGCGCCGAAAGGTGGGTGCTATACGCCTCGCGGTGCCATTCGCCGCTCACGTCGTGGAGATAGAGGATGTCAATGTGGTCCATACCCAGGCGCTGCTGGCTATCTTCGAAAGCGCGCATGATGCCGTCATAGGAATAGTCGTAGTCATCGACGAATGGCAGCGCCTTCACCCAGTCGATGCCGTAAAGGCTCTCGGCGCGCTTTGCGCGGCTTTCCGGCTTGAGTATCCGCCCCGCCTTGGTGCTGACCACGACCTTGCCGATGAGATCGTTGTTGCGAAGGACATGGCCGAGGGAATGCTCGGACTTTCCAAGGCCGTAAAGGGGCGCGGTGTCGAAATAGCGGACACCCAAGTCGTATGCCTTGAGGACGACCGCCTCGAAAGTCTGGAAGCTCACATCGACATTGCACCCACCGAGCGGCGAGGTACCCAGCCCTAGCGAGGTCAGCGTCACATCGGTCTTTCCAACTTTTCTCTTCAACATGATGGTCGATCCTATTTCCCTGGTGTAAGGCGGACGGCCGTATGGGCCGTCCGCCGTTGTCCGATTACATGTACTTCTCGACATTGGTGGAATCGAGCACGAGCCACGGCACGACGTAGTCCTTCTCGGTGCCGCCCTTCCATTCCATCAGCGAGCCCCAGATTTCGGACTGCGGCTTGTAGCTCTCGCCCTTGATCGCCCGCAGTGCGAGGTCGACCGCGCCCTGGCCTTCGGCGCGGGCGTACTTGTAGAGGCTGACCGCCATCTCGCCCTTCTTCACGGCGCGCTTTGCGTCCGGAATGCCGTCGATCGCAAGAACGGGAACGGTCTTGAGATCGATGCCGGCGCTCTTCATGGCTTCGATCGCGCCAAGCGCCATCTCGTCGTTTTCCGCAAGGACGCCGTTGATCTCACCCGGGTGTGCGAGCAACCAGTTCTCCATGAGCGCCTGACCCTCGGCGCGGCTCCAGTTGCCTGTCTTGTCTTCGATGAGCTTGAGGTTCGGGAACTTGGCGAGACCAGCGTCGATGCCTGCGCGGCGCTCGATCTGGGCCGACTGGCCGATCGGACCCTCCATGAGGACGACGTTGCCGCCGTTCGGAAGGCGCTTGGCGAGTTCCTCAGCGATGATCCGGCCGCCTTCGGTATCGTTAACGATGATGGACGCGGTGTATTTCATCGACTTGGTCTTGAGCGCCGACACGATAAGCGGGATTTTCGCTTCGGCGGCCTTTTCGATCGGCGGCGCCGAGGCCTCGAGGTCGAACGGTGACATGATGATCGCGTTGAATTGTTGGGTGATCGCTGTGTCGATCTGGTTCGCCTGTGTCAGTGGATCATACTTGCCGTCGAAAACGGTGATCTCGACCTCGCCCGATTTGACGGCGGGATGGTTCTGGATTTCCGTCGACCAAGCCTTCATGTACTCGCCGGACTCACCGAACGAGAGAGCCGCGATCCGAATTTTGTCCTGCGCGAAGGCGAAGTTCCCGCCAGCCAACGTCGCTACGGCGATTGCCATACCCACACCCGCATTGAGCAGGTTCCTCCTAGACATCTGCATTTCATATTCTCCTCTGGTTTAAGATACGTCCGGACGCGACACGCTGGGCCGGACATTGTCGCCGGCCTTCCCCGGCGGCAATTTCGGGATTGGTCTTATTTGCGGATTTGGTCGGCAATGACCGCGACCACGATGATCGTGCCCTTGAGGACCTGCTGGTAGTATGAAGACACGCCCATGAGGTCCATGCCGTTGTTGATCGTGCCGATGATGAGCGCGCCGATCAGTGTGCCGAGCAGCGATCCGCGGCCGCCCGCAAGGCTCGTCCCGCCGATCACGACGGCGGCGATCGCGTCAAGCTCATAACCGATGCCCGCTTGCGGCAGCGCAGCGGTGGTGCGAGCCGTCAGGACAAGCCCCGCAAGACCAGCCAGGAGGCCCGAGATCAAATAGGTCGCACCGACGATCACCTTGGTGGAAATGCCGCTCGTGCGAGCCGCCTTCTCGTTGCCGCCAACTGCGTACACATAACGGCCGAAAGTCGTATAGTTTAAAACGGTCCATCCAATCAGGAAGACGACGAACAGGATGACGATCGGTACCGGGATATACATGATCTGCCCGGAGCCGATCCACTTGAAGGGATCCGACAGATTCGGGATGGGGCGTCCTTCCGAAAAAATCAAGGTGAGACCGCGGGCCACGCTCAACATGCCAAGCGTCACTACGAACGGCGGGACCTTGACCGCGGCAACAAGCACGCCGTTCACCAAGCCGAGGCCGGCTCCCGCCGCGAGGCCCGCAAAGATACCGAAAAGCACGAACTGCTCGTTGGTCTCCGTTACGAGGCTGGCGGCGATCATGCCCGCGAGCGCCATTACGGAGCCGACCGATAGGTCGATGCCCTTAGTAAGGATGACGAAGGTCACTCCGATCGCCAGAATGCCGTTGATCGACGACTGGCGAACGAGATTCAGCCAATTCAACCATGTCATGAAGTACTGGTTCGCGAACGCGAAGAACGCGACGATCAGGAAAAACACGAGAACGATGCTGAACTGCCTGATCATTTCCCCGGCGCGGAAGTTTCCGGGCTTCGCCGCAGCGATGGTATTCATTACTCAAGTCCTCCCGTGAATGGGGCTATGACCGCTCATCAGCTCGCCATGTCCAGAAGCGTCTGTTGCGTTGCTTCGGCACCGTCGATGATGCTGAGGAGCTGCCCCTGTTTGAAAATCGCGATCCTGTCGCTGAGCTGCATGATCTCCGGTCCCTCCGAGGAGACCACGAGGACGCCGTTGCCCTTTGCCGCGAAGTCTCGCAGGAACGCGTAGATCTCCTGCTTGGAACCTTCGTCGATGCCACGCGTCGGTTCGTCGCAAATGAGAAGCTTTGGATTTGTCAGAAGGCACCGGGCCAGCACGACTTTTTGTTGGTTGCCCCCTGACAGAGTTTCGACGGCAACATCTGGCGACGCCGACTTGATCCTCTGTGAGACGATCATGTCTTGAACTGCGCTGCGCTCTTTGTCCCCGCGGATGAAACCGCTGATGGCCATCAAGGCCAGCGATGAAAGCGTGATGTTGTGGGCGATCGATGCCGAGAGCACGAGACCACTGTCCTTGCGATCCTCGGTCACCATCGCCATTCCACGTTGAATTGCGTCCTTAGGACTGCCTGGCTTGACCTTACCGCCGTTGAAGACAACTTCGCCTCCCGTTGGTGAGTGCAGCCCGAATATTGTCTCGAGGAACTCGGTTCGTCCGGACCCAAGCAGCCCGTAGATTCCGACCACTTCGCCGGACGCCACGTCTAGCGAGATGTCTCGGAAATGAGGCCCGCGCGCCAAGTTCGAGACCGAAAGCAGGATTGGCGCGTCTTCGAGAGGCTTGCCCTTCTCGACCAGCTTGACTTCACGGCCGACGATCTGTGTCACAAGATGACGGCGGTCGATGTCTTTGATGTTTCCAGTCTCGATGAAACGGCCGTCGCGGAAGACTGTGTACTCATCCGCGATCTCGAAGATTTCGGTGAGTTTGTGAGACACGTAGATAATTGCGGAACCGCGCGCGGTGATCTTGCGGAGCGCGTTGAACAAGACATGGACTTCGTGTTCGCCGATAGCAGATGTCGGCTCGTCCATGATGACGATATGTGCCCGATAGCTGAGAGCCTTCGCAATTTCAACGAGCTGAATCTGGGCGAGGCTCAGCTCCCCCATCTTCTTGGCAGCGTCGACTTCAAAGCCGAGTTCATCGAGGAATGCCTCGGCGTCCCTGCGCATCTGGCTAAAATCGACGAGCACGCCAAGTCGCTTCGGCTCGCGGCCAAGGTAAAGGTTCTCGGCGACGGTCATCTCGGGGACGGGGGAAAGCTCCTGCGTGATGATCGCGATGCCGTGACGCAAGGCGTCAGCGGCGCTTTTGAAGTCGACCTGCTCGCCATCGATCTCCACTATCCCTCCATCGCGGCGGAGCAGTCCCATCGTGATGTTTAGGAATGTCGACTTGCCGGCGCCATTACCGCCGCACAAGGCATGGACGGTCCCGGCCTTTAGAGTTAGTCGGCCATCAACGAGCGCTGGGACGCCGTTGAACGACTTTTCCACGCCCTCGGCCCGCAGAAGCACGCGTGCCGAAGACGACTGCGCAGTTCCCTGAACTGTTATCTTCTCAGTTGCGTTGACCATGATATGACGTCATACCTCATAAAAATCCAAATCTATGCCTCGTGTGTTCGGATCGCCTGCCTTATTGGATCTACGCGGCGTCCAGTTCGAGGATCGCGCGTGCCTCCTGGGGTGTAGCGGGCTCACGTCCGACCTTTTGGGCAATCTCAACAGCGCGCGATATGACTTCCGCGTTCGTGGGTGTGCCGAATTCGCGATAGGGATAGTCGCCTATTCCAATAGCCATGTGGCCGCCCAGACGGCAGATCGCAGGAGCAATGTTCAACAGATTGCCCCCAAGGCAATTGACCGTCCATTCGATCGGCCGGTCGTCGGGCAGAAATGCAAGATGCGCCATGAGACCCGCCTCGGTCGGCGGATGCCCGGTAATGTATCGCCCTCCCGTTAGGTGCAGGAGAAAGTAGGCGGGCCCCCTCACAAGGCCCGCGTCCATCAGAGCGATCGCGCGGCGCGTGAACCCGACAGACCAGGAAACCAGCTTCGGCTTTACGCCCTTTTCGGCCAAGGTACGCGCGTAGTGCGCGAGACTTTCGGTCGTGTTGAGATACAAACGTTCTGGATTTTCGAACCTGCGCGTCTCGGCATCCCAAAGCTCGAGATTGGCCGAACCGGTATCGATGGGCGCAATATCGGGCTTCGTAGCAGGGTCCAATGCCAGGGTTGCGACCGTGTCGATGCGCTTCATGGCGTCGGCATCATTCGAGATAAAGCCGAGCGTGGGAAGGATGAGTAGATCGGTCGCCTGCCTGACTTCGCGGATGATTTCGGCGTTTGCCTCAACGGTGTTTGTCGCACCGCCGTCGGCTGTCCTGGCATGATAGTGCAGAATCGCCGCTCCCGCCTTGCGGGCTGCAACGGCGGCCTCAACGATCTCGTCGGCGGTGTATGGGATATTAGGGTTGGATGTGCGCGGCGCGTACTCGTTGACCCTGGCTTCGAGGATGATTTTCTTTTGCATCTTTCGCTCCTTACGCCGCCAGATAACCAGAGGTGCCCGCCTTTGCCCGCAGGAAGAAGTCATCGGCACCAATCTGCCCGCCCTTCAGCATGACTTCGAGGCCATCGACTTCGGCGTCGCCCGGCGCATCCAGGCGGCAGACATGGCAATTTTGAACTTCGTCAAAAACGGCGATCTCGAGCGCTTCGGCGCCGATTGTCCGCATCGCATAGCTCGAACTGTCACCGCCCGAAAACACGATCCGCGGCAAGGAAACCGCGCGGCGCACGGCACGCGCAACGTCACAGTAGATGGCGCCCAAGCGTTCCGCGGGAACATCGCCGCCGGGCAGACGGCCGGTTTCCCCGCGAGCCGTGTAGATGATTGTAGGTCGACCGCGCACAAGGCTCTCGATCGCCTTCAAAGCAGCCTCCCGCGCAACTGCCTCAGCATCATCATCGGACCGGATTGTCGAGACATCCAAGTGGACAAGGTTCCACCCGGAAGCTTCGGCCACCGCAATCTGGCGCCCGGTTTGCAGGGCGCAACTGCCTGATAAGACGAGTAGATTTTCGACGCCGGCAATCTCCGTCTTGACGGGCTCCGCCGACGATAGCAGGCCCAAGCGGGCCCAAAGAGCGCCGAGTTGTTGTGCCAAGCCTTGAGCTGCTAGCGCGAACATCGGACGTGTCGGATACCGCGCCCAGAGCAGATCGGCGACAGCCACAAGATCCGCATTTTCGAGCCCATCGAAAATGACCCCTGCCCCCTCTTGGAAGGCCTTGAAGACACGCTCCTCCATTGCCGAGCGGTTCCGGATTGCGGGAAGCGTGACGTTGACGAATTCCTTATCTGTCTGCCCAGCCAGATGCATGCGCAGATCCGCCTCATGCATTGGCGTCCTGGGGTGGCGCGACATGCTCGGGTGCCGGTCGAGCCGCTCAATCCTGTCGGCAAAGCGCGCGAAATGATTTCCGAAACAGGTGTAGCGCCCGAAGTCCGGGGTCGCGGCGAGGACTGGAACGTCCCTCTTGCCGAAGTGAGCCGCAGCGCGCGCCAGAACAGCACCATAGCTTCCAACGGTGGGCGATGAGTCGAACGTAGAGCAGATCTTGTATTGGATAAGCGGACTGTTGAGGGTGCGCATGATCGAAAACGCACTGTCAAGCTCCTCGTCGAGCTCGACGCCGGACAACGCCCTTGCGGTACCGGCGAAGCCAAGCACATCATAAGACAGAGAATCTGTTGACGCCGTCTGTGCTGAAGGGCGTGCGAGATAGAGTTTTCCCTTCACACCACTGCGATGGAACTGCGCCAGGTTTTCGGAAGAACCCGTGAAGTCGTCGCCGTAAAACACGGCCTTGAGCTTGCCAGCTGATGTCATCGGATCCTCCCAATATCCCGGCCGAGGATATCTTCCTCCATACATCAGCCGGGCTTCACTCTTGACAATACTCATAGAAGCAGCTCATAACTCTGTCAAGGTCATACCTTATACCTTATACCTCATATCGAGAAAATTGGAGGACGACGAGATGAGACTTTCTGGACGCACTGCCGTGGTGACGGGCGCTGGCCGGGGCATCGGACTGGCAATCGCTGAAGCCTATGTTCGCGAAGGCGCGAATGTCGTTATCGTCGACCGCGATCTGGAAGTGGCGAACGAAGCCGCCGAGCGGCTTGGGGAGCGGGCTTTGGCCGTCCGCGCCGATATTTCCGTCAACGAAGACGTTGAGACGATCGTTAAGGAAACGATTGGCCGATTCGGCACGGTCGACATACTCGTGAACAACGCGGGCGTGGGCGCAACCACTCTGTTTCTCGAAAGCTCACGGGAGGAATTCGAACGCGTCGTCCGGATCAATCTGACCGGAACATTCCTCGTGGCGCAAGCCTTTGCTCGGATCATGGCCGCCAAAGGCTATGGGCGGATCATCAATATCGCTTCGCTGTCCGGTCAGAAGGGAGGTGTCGGGCGTTCGGCCTATGGAGCCTCAAAGGCCGGCGTCGAACTCCTCACGAAGGTTATGGCGGTCGAACTCGCGGAATCGGGAATCAATGTGAATAACATCGCACCGGGCCCGATATTGACCGAGGTCTCGAAAGTCATGCACACGGTCGAAACGCGTGACGCCTATCATCGGCTCGTTCCGCAACGCCGTTATGGCGAACCATCGGAAATCGCTGATGCCGCGGTGTTCCTGGCGAGCGACGATGCTGCCTATATTACGGGGCACACCCTGAACGTCGACGGCGGCTTCCTGGCCGCTGGCCTCATGTTCCCATTCGATCCAAAAGCCTCGAAGCGGCTGGGACAAATCAGCGAATAACCTGGAGAAGTGGCCAGTTCGACGTTCGGCATTTGTCGCAAGCGGGAAAACGCGGTATGACCTCGTACCTTTTCGATTTCTGATTGGAGCGTGACCAGGAATGCTGTCTGTTGACCCAAAGAAAATCCCAAGCCGGCTGGACATAGCGCTCGACTACATTACGGGCGAAATTGCCAAAGGCAACCTCGGGCCTGGTGACAAACTTCCCAATGAAAAAGAGCTGGCCCAGCTTCTCGGGATCAGTCGCACTCCAATCAGAGAGGCGATCAAAACGCTCGCGGTCTCGGGTCTTGTCGAGACGCGTCATGGCTTTGGAAATTACATCCGTAAGGACGAAGGCCTTCCGGCGATGCCGCTCGCGATGTTTCAGCTCTATCTTCAGAGTTCGACGCCTGAGATGCTGATGGAACTGCGATACATTTTCGACCGCAACTGTTCAGAACTCGCGTCGCTGCGGCGTACGGACGAAGACCTCGCCACGATGAGAGAGTGCATCGACCGACTAAAAAGGCTGTCGGAGGATGCGAACTCCGCGATCGAAGATCTCCTCAAGGCCGATCTCGATTTCCACCGAGCAATATACAAAGCCGCCGGAAACCCGTTGATCGTCGTGATCGCCGACTTCGTGCTGACGATGGTCGCGCCTTGGGTGCAAAAGTCGCTAGAGGTCAGTGGCAAATGGCGCGCAGTCGATCTCCACGAACACATGTTTCAGATGATCCGGGACAGAAAGACAGGTGACCTCAGCCGCGAGAGCGTCGAGGAAAACATGGAACACTTCCGCACATCCCTGCTGAAATGACAGCCAGGGCATCACGTCAAGGCGTGGTGCATCTTGCATTTCCCGCAGGTCGCACTGCGATCATCACCGGCGGCATCTGAAGGCAGACGCGAAGCCCGGATACCGTATGCCGCCCGGCCTATTCGCCGGGTTCTGAAAATTGCCAGAAAACGATAATGCGCCAGGCTGATTGCGCCTCGCGCGTCCACCGCGAGCAATGCTTGCCCAGCCTTCCAACTAGCGGGCGTGGTATTTCGTATCGACCTCGTCGATGGCGGCAACATTGCTGGCCGAGCGACCGTTCTCGTCGAACCTCTGGGCGAGGAATGAGTCGACGATCGTCTTCGCAAGTTCCGATCCAATGACGCGGGCGCCCATGGTAATGATCTGGGCGTTGTTCGACAACGCCGCCCGCTCGGCGGAATAAGTATCGTGTGTGAGGGCTGCCCTAATACCCGGCACCTTGTTTGCCGAAATGCAGACGCCGATCCCGGTGCCGCACACCAGGATGGCCTTGTCATAGGTGCCGTCGAGCACGCCGTTGGCGACCCTGTCGGAGAGGTTCGCATAGAAATCGTCGAGACCGGCGTCCGTCCGGGAGACCTCGAACACCTCGAAACGGTCCTTGAGATAATCGGCGAGGACCTTGGCGAGGCCCTCGCCCGCGCTGTCGCCTGCTACTGCAATTTTCATCTTCATCACTCCTCAGATTTTGGCCGCGCACTTTTCGAGGATGTCGAGGTAGCCCTCGATCTTCCAGGCCGAGCGGCCGATGAACAGCCCATCGACATGAGGGCAGGATATGAGCTCTTCGCAGTTGTCTGCGTTGACCGAACCGCCGTAGAGGCAGGGAATGCGCCGGCCGAGCACGGCTTCCGCGAACGCGACGATCTCGGCCTGGCGGGCGTCGGCGTAGTCCGCTGTCGCGGGGATCCCATCGACGCCAATGGCCCAAACAGGCTCGTAGGCAAGCAGTATCGGTTTGTGCTTCTGGTCGGTAGAAAGGCTTCCCAACGCGCCGCGAACCTGGCGCTCGAGGACGTCGCGGGCTCGCCCGGCCTCGCGTTCGGAAAGTGTCTCCCCTATGCAGATGAGCGGGATCAAGCCGTGGCGAACCGCCGCCTCTACTTTCAGTCCTACCGTCACGTCCGTCTCACCGAAATGTTCACGCCTCTCGGAGTGACCAAGCTCGACGATGTCGAGGTTGCAGTCCTTAAGCATCAAGGGCGAAATCTCGCCCGTCCAGGCGCCGTCCTCGTCCCAGTGCATGTTCTGCGCGCCGACCTTTACCGACGTGCCCGCCAATGTGGTCTTCACTTCCCGGACAACAGTGAAAGGAGGGATGACAAAGCGCTGGATGCGCGGATGGGACGTGATGTCTGCGGCCCTGAGACCGTGCGCAAACTGCGCGGCATCGGCAAGCGTCTTGTTCATCTTCCAGCTGGTGCCAATCCAGAGGGTTTTCTTCTCGGTCATGTCCCGCTTCACCACGTTTGCGTTCGAACTGCTGTGACCGACCTAGAGCGAGCCGGCTCGATACCGCTTCGCCATTTCCGCGAGTGGCACGACGTTGATAGAGCTTGCGCGCCCTGCCGTTCCGAAAGCTTCGAATCTTTCGCGACAAAGCTTCGAAAGCGCCGTCATTGCGGGCTTCAAATATTTGCGAGGGTCGAATTCTGTCGGATCTTCGGACAGCACTCGGCGCACCTGCCCGGTCATTGCCATGCGGCAATCAGTGTCGATGTTGACCTTTCGCACACCATGCCGAATGCCGCGCAGGATTTCCTCGAGCGGCACGCCCCAGGTGGGCTTCATCCGCCCGCCGAAGCAATTGAAGATTTCCTGCAACTCCTCCGGCACGCTCGACGAACCGTGCATGACGAGATGCGTGTTCGGAAGTTTCCGGTGGATCGCCTCGATAACATCCATTGCCAGCACGACTCCGTCCGGCCGGCGTGAGAACTTGTAGGCGCCATGGCTGGTGCCCATTGCGACGGCAAGCGCATCCACCTTGGTCTCCGCGACAAATTTCGCCGCCTCCTCCGGATCGGTCAAAAGCTGATGCGGATCGAGCTTGCCTTCGACGCCGTGACCGTCTTCCGCCTCGCCCGTACCGGTCTCAAGCGAGCCCAGAACGCCAAGCTCCCCTTCCACCGAAACCCCTGCCCAATGGGCCGTGTCGCTGACGCTTCTCGTGACCTTGACGTTGTAGTCCCAATCCGCCGCGGTTTTCCCGTCAGCAAGTATCGATCCGTCCATCATGACGGACGTAAAACCATGCTGGATCGCGGTGACGCAGGTGCTCGGTTCGTTTCCGTGGTCAAGATGGACGCAAACGGGGATATGCGGAAAGATTTCCGTCACAGCCTCCATCATGTGCTTGAGCATGATGTCGTTGACGTAGGCTCGGGCCCCACGGCTCGCCTGGAGAATCACAGGCGAATCCGTTCCGTCGGCCGCTTCCATGATGGCAAGCGCCTGTTCCATGTTGTTAATGTTGAACGCCGGGACGCCGTAGCCGTGTTCGGCGGCATCATCCAGCAGCTGGCGGAGAGTAATCCTGGCCATGACGTGTTACTCGCTGGTTGGATTGGAATTGAGATAGCTTGCGATCACGTCGACCTCCGTCGCCGAACCGAAAACCAGCGGCGTGCGGCAATGGTGAGAGGTCGGGATCTTGTCCAGGATGGCGGTCGTGCCGTCGGTGGCCCGCCCCCCGGCCTGCTCCATCAGGAACGCGATCGGATTCGCTTCATACACCAGGCGAAGGCGCCCATTTTCAAAGCCGGGCCGCTTGTCGCCGGCGTAGAAGAACACACCGCCCCTGATCAGGATCCGGTGGAGCTCTCCGACTGCCGATCCGAGCCAACGCATGTTGAAATCGCGGCCGCGCGTTCCCTCCTTGCCGGTCAGACAATCCTGAAGATACAGGCTCATGGCAGGGTGAAGGTGACGGTGGTTGGAAGCGTTATATGCAAGCTCGGACGTGTCGCGAGGTATCTGAACCTGCCTTTTGACGATCAGGAACTCGCCGGTTTGGGGATGCATCGTCGCCAGCAGCACACCCTCACCGACCGAAAATCCCAAATCGACCGTGTTGCCGAATGAGACATAACCGGCCGCGGCCTGGCGCTTTCCAGGGGTTAAAAAGGGATCTTCAGCTTCGCAGAAAGGCATGA
Organism: Rhizobium sp. R634; assembly: GCF_002211305.1. GTDB lineage: Bacteria > Pseudomonadota > Alphaproteobacteria > Rhizobiales > Rhizobiaceae > Rhizobium. The sequence continues at coordinate 180,983 of NZ_LOKW01000023.1, forward strand.
TCGAGAAGATCGTGCCGACGGGAGTGCCCAGCCCGACATTGCCTGAACCGTCGATCGGATCGATTGCGACCGCAAAATGCTGGCCATTGAGCATAAGTGGCGCGTCGGCCTCCTCGGACAGGACCCTGGCAGCGCCTGCGCGTGCGAGTATTTCGATGAACAACTCGTGCGACGCGATGTCGATTGCCTTTTGCGCATCACCGTCGGTATTTGATCCGACAAGGTGGGCCAGATCGCCCTCCAGGGAACCGGCTGCGATGCGTGCGGATAAAAGACAGGCGGCATCCAACACACCGTTTATTAGAGCCGCCACCCCCTGACGGGACAAATCTTCACCAGCCCAGGTCGAGAGGTACTCATCGACAGAACCATACTGGACGCCCGCTTCGTCATTTCCGGGTGTCGCCGGCGCGCTCATTGCTTGCCCCTTATCCTTGCTAGGGCGCGCGTGACGATTGCGTCACGCGTGATCCCAAATTGCTCGTACAGCGTCTCGGCCGGCGCAGACGCTCCGAAGCCGGACATCCCGATCACGTCGTCTTCGCTGTCGACATACCTAGTCCAGCCGAACTTCGAGAGCGCTTCCACGGCAATGCGCGGCGCGTTGCCGAGGACCGAGCTGCGGTAATCCTTGGGCTGCTGTTCGAAGAGATCCCAGCCCGGCATCGAGACGACAGCGGCGGGAACGTTTCTCGCCTCAAGCTCGTCGGCAGCCTGGATCGCAAGCGCGACTTCCGTTCCAGTGGCGATGATTGTGACGGCACGTTCGCTGCTCGCTTCCCGCAGCACATAGGCTCCCCGTGCGCAGCGATTGATGCCGTCACGCTGGGCGCGCAGTTGCGGGACATTCTGCCGCGAGAGCGCCAAAACCGACGGCGTGTTCTTGCTGGTTATTGCAAGATCCCAGCATTCCAGCGTCTCGATGGTGTCGGCGGGCCGGAATACATGCAAGTTCGGCATTGCCCTGAGGCTGGCAAGATGCTCGACCGGCTGGTGCGTCGGACCGTCTTCGCCAAGACCGATCGAGTCATGCGTCATCACGAAGATAGAGCGGACGCCCATCAGAGCCGCCACACGAATGGCATTGCGGCAATAATCCGAGAAGACGAGGAACGTGCCACCATAGGGTATGACGCCGCCGTGAGCCGCCATACCATTCATCGCGGCGGCCATGGCAAACTCTCTAACGCCATAGCTGACATACCGCCCGCTTGCAGCGGCGGTGAAATCGCTGTCGACGGCCGGAACCCGGGTCAAGTTTGAGTGGGTGAGGTCAGCGGACCCGCCGATCATTTCCGGAAGCAGTTCCGTCAGCGCTTCCAGTGCGATCTGGCTTGCCTTACGCGTTGCCACTGATTGCGGCTTGTCGAGCAGCTTTGCCTTGGCGGCGTTGACCGCTTCCTCATATCGCGCTGGCAATGAGCCGGCGGTGCGGCGTTCAAACTCACTTCTGACATCTGCGCCCGCTGCTTCGAGCCGCGCTTGCCAGTCCTTGCGCGCCTTGGCGCCCTTCGCGCCGACTTCGCGCCAAGTTTTGAGGATTGGAGCAGGAATCTCAAAAGTGTCCGCCGTCCAGCCATAGACTGCCTTCGTCGCGGCGGCTTCGCTGGCGCCGAGCGGTGCACCATGTACGGAGCTTGTTCCTGCCCTCGACGGAGAGCCGTATCCAATGATGGTTTTCAGGGCTATGAGGGATGGTCTGGATGCTTCCGCCTTTGCCTGCGAGATCGCCGCGTCGATCGTATCCGGATCATGACCGTCAACGCGCTGCGTGTGCCATCCGTACGCGTCGAACCTCGCGAGCACATCTTCCGAAAACGCGATTGCGGTCGAGCCGTCGATGGTGATGGAGTTGTCGTCGTAAAGGACGATCAACTTGCCGAGCTGCAGGTGGCCGGCCAGCGAAGCAGCTTCCTGACCAACACCTTCCATGAGACACCCATCTCCACAGAAAACGTAGGTCCGGTGATCGACAAGCGCTGCGCCAAATTCGGTTGATAGGCGCCGCTCCGCGATAGCCATTCCGACAGCCGACGCAATCCCCTGTCCGAGCGGCCCGGTGGTCGTCTCGACGCCAGCGGTGTGCCCGTATTCGGGATGACCTGGCGTTTTGGAGCCCCATTGGCGGAAGTTGCGAACCTGCTCAATCGTCATGTCTTCGTACCCGGTGAGGTGCAGAAGGCTGTAGAGCAGCATCGAGCCATGGCCGTTCGACAGGACGAAACGATCGCGGTCCGGCCATCCAGGTTCGCTTGAATCGAACTTGAGGTGCCGGCCGAACAGCACCGCCGCCGCATCAGCCATGCCCATGGGCATTCCGGGGTGCCCGGACTTTGCGGCCTCAACCGCGTCGATTGACAGGACACGGATAGCGTTCGCTAGATCGCGGATCGAAACTGCTGCTGTCAATTCTTCCTCCCTCATAAACCGCGACCAATGTGGCGCACTTTTCTAGATATCACAGTATCAAAACACAAAATAACGCATTATATACGACAAACATAACAATATCACATTCCGCTGCAAAAAGTCTGCCCATCGACATCATACCTCATACCTTATACCTCCCTATTTGCGCAATAGCTTTTATTTGGCTACCCCGTCGATCGGGAGCCGTAAGGATCGTCCCGGTCGCTTTCACGGGGCGGTCTGCCTCGATCCGTTTGGTGGCAAACGGACAAGACGACCACCGTGATGCCTACCGCGTTGGGCACTCACCCATATGCGGGATGCTCAATTCGGCTCGCCGATTTTTCCCGACATTTCTTCAATTGACAGCTTCTACAAATGCATTAACGTATACGTTATTGGATTCGAGGAACTCAATAGGCCTTAAAGGGAGGAACCGAAATGCCTATGACGATGCGCAAGTCCCTACAGATGATCGCCCTTGCCACTGCCCTCGGCGGCAGCGCTGCCTATGCGCCTAGCGCCTTCGCGGTGGATGTCGATAAACAGATCAAGGATATTGAAAGTCACCCGGCAAGCGGGCCCAACGGCGAAAAAGCGACCCTCGCGAGCGACCTGAAGCTATCCGCCGAAGAGATCGAAAAGATCAAGGCGAAGCATGCCAAAGCGGCCATTGTGATGCACTACACGGCGTCTGACTGGGCCAAGGCCCAGATGGCCGGGCAAAAGAAGGCCCTGGAAGAGCTCGGCGTCGAAATTGTTGCGACGACTGACGCTGGATATCGCGCGGAGCAGCAAGTTTCAGACATCGAAAGCGTCATGGCGCTCAAACCTGACGTCATGATCACCGTTCCCGCCGAGCAGTCGGCCACGGCCGCAGCATACAAGAAAGCTGCTGCCGCTGGCATTAAGATCATCTTCCTTGACCAGACCGGCGCCGGGATGAAGGCTGGCAAAGACTATGTGAGCCTCGTCTCTTCCGACAACCGCGGGATGGGAAAGGTCGCCGCACTGCTCATGGCCAAGGCGCTCGACGGCAAGGGCGAAATCGGTCTCATCCCGCATGCGTCCGACCTTTTTGCCACCAAAGAACGCGTGGTCGGCTTCAAGGAAGCGATCAAGGATTATCCGGATATCAAGGTCGTCCAGGAGACCGGTGTCGGAGGCCCTGATTTCTCAAGCGAATCCGAGCGCGTCGCCTCCGCAATGCTGACGGCCCACCCCAACCTCAATGGCATCTGGGCCGTGTGGGACGTTCCAACAGAAGGCGTCCTGTCAGCGGCGCGCGCAGCGGGCGCGTCCAAGAGCCTCGTCATCACCACTTGCGACCTTGGCGTCAACATCTCGATCGACATGGCTAAGAAGGGTTACGTCAAGGGAACCGGATCCCAGCGTCCGTACGGCGCCGGTTATGCCGAGGGCATCCTTGCCGGATACGCCCTACTCGGAAAGGACGCACCTCCCTACGTCGTGCTCCCGGCCCTTGCGGTGACCCGCGATAACCTGATCGAGGCGTGGCCGCAGTCGAACGGCGACCAGGCACCGAAGATTCTCACCGACGCAATGAACTAACGGTGCGCGGGAGCGGCTCCGGCCGCTCCCCGTCCCCAGCGGCGGACAACGACCATGAACACTCAAGCAGTCACCGAAACCCTCGCCGCCGTCAGGATGCGCGACGTGAGGAAATCGTTTGGCGGCGTGCACGCATTGCGCGGTGTCAGCCTGACGATCCAGCCCGGGACAATCCATGCGCTGGTCGGCGAAAATGGCGCCGGCAAGTCTACGCTGTTGAAGATCCTGCAGGGCGTGGTCACACCCACGGAGGGATCCATCGAGGTTTTTGGCGAACACATGTCGTCAAGCTCTCCGGAGAATTCCCGCAGGCTCGGCATTGAGATGATCTTCCAGGACCTCAGCCTGATCCCCACCCTCACGGTCGCCCAGAACATTTTCCTCAACCGGGAGCCCCGCCGCCTGTCGATCTTGGTCGACGAGCGCAGGGAAATCGCCCAGGCAGCCGAGATCATCGGCCAACTCAACCTCAGGGTTGATCCGAGGACGCCTGTTTTTGAACTCAGCCCCGGCCAGGCCCAGCTGACCGAGATCGCCAAGGCCATCCACCAGGACGCCAGGATCCTTATCCTTGATGAACCAACCTCGTCGCTGAGCGCACAGGAAGCCGACACTCTGTTCGGCATGTTGAAGAAGCTCACTGCGGCGGGAACAGCCGTGATCTACGTTTCCCATCGCATGACCGAGATCATGACGATCGCTGACGAGATTACAATTCTGCGTGACGGTCAGAACGTGACCTCCGGGAAGACATCCGAATTCACGCTCGACTCGATCGTGCAGCACATGGTCGGCAAGCGTGTCACCGGTTTCCAATACCAGGCGCGCGCCATTGATCGCAGCGGCAAACCCGCGCTGAGCGTACGTGGCCTTTCGGGCCCTTCGGGAAAACCCAGCGATGTCAGCTTCGACGTCCACAGGGGCGAGATTGTGGGAATAGCAGGCCTCATGGGCGCTGGCCGGAGCGAGCTTGCCCGCCTTCTTTTCGGCGTCGATAAGAAAACTGCGGGAACCGTAGAACTCGGCGACACTGCCGTTGAGTTCAAGTCACCTTCGGATGCGATCAAGGCTGGCATTGTGCTTGTTCCGGAGAGCCGCCACGAGGAAGGTCTGGTTGTCGAGCACAGCGTCGGCGACAATCTTGGACTGCCGCAGATCGGTCAGCTCGTCCGCGGTCCCTTCATCGACCGTCGACGCGAGGGAACACTGACCTCCGATCTCATCAAGCAACTGAGGATCAAGACGCCGTCCGCTGACAACAAGGTCAGGAACCTTTCTGGCGGCAACCAGCAGAAGATCGTTATTGCCAAATGGCTAGCGATTGATCCTTCGGTTGTCATTCTCGACGAACCGACGGCAGGCGTAGACATCGGTTCAAAGGCCGAGATCGTAGAGCTCATTCGGAGCGTCGCCTCCTCCGGAAAGTCCGTCATCGTCATCTCGTCGGAACCAGCCGAGCTTCTGGCAACGAGCGACCGCATCCTGGTCATGAACAACGGACGTCTCGCGCGCGAAATCGAGCGCGACGAAATCGAAAGCTGGGCCACGATTGCCGGCGACGAAACTCAATCTCCGCTGATCCGCACCGAACTCGGTCTGCAGGTCGCGATTCAGAAGGCAACCCAAAATGTCCACTGAAGCCAAGACATTGAACACAGAGACGGATGCAACCCACATGCGGCCGTGGCACAGCAACTGGCGCGACTACGTCGTCTACATCGGCTTCGTCGTCATCTTCATCGTCTTCGCGATCTTGCTGCAGGATCGCGGATTCCTATCTTCAAACAACCTGCTCAACATCCTGCGACAGACTGCGATCGTCGCCATCGTTTCCATGGCAATGTCGTTCGTACTCTCGGCGGGCGAGATCGACCTCTCGGTCGGAGCCATTGCCGGACTGTCGTCGGTGGTCGCTGGCCTGGTGCTGAGCAAGTACGGTCTATTCCCCGGCATTCTCGCGGGCTTGATCCTCGGGCTGCTGGTAGGCGCCATAAACGGCGGCCTGACTGCCTATCTCAACATCCCGTCGTTCTTGGTGACGCTCGGCATGATGGGGATCGCGCGAGGGGTCGGAATGTGGGTAAGCGGCACTTCGCCTGTTCCAATTATCAACGATACGTTCATTTTCGTCTTTGGTTCCGGTAACATCGGCCCTGTTCCTGTCCTCGTTGTCTGGGTCGCCGTTCTGGGCACGATCGCCCATATCGCGCTTCGAAAGACACCGTTCGGCCGCAAGGTCATGTCGTCAGGCGGAAACTCGGTCGCAGCTCGCTACAGCGGCGTCGATGTCCGGAAAATCAAGTTCCAGGTGCTGCTACTGACGGGGATGGCCGCTGCGATCGCTGGCATGCTCTATGCTGGACGCCTGCAGTCTGGACGCTTCCAGCTTGGCGAAGGCGATGAGCTGTCTGTCATTGCAGCCGTGGTTCTCGGCGGTACCAGCCTATTCGGCGGACGCGGCACCGTGATCGGTTCCATCGTCGGTGCCCTGCTCATCGGTGTCATCAACAACGGTCTTATTCTTGGCGGCCTCGACTACAGCCAGCAGCTCATCGCGCGCGGAATGCTCATCATCCTAGCTGTGGCGGTCGGCCGAAGCCGCTAACCTGGAAGGTTCTACGGAGGTATTACGATATGAGAGTTTTAGTAACAGGCGGCAGCGGCAAACTGGGTAGAGCCACGATCAAGCATCTGGTTGAGAGCGGCCACGACGTCATCAACGCGGATGCGATCGCTCCGCCAGAAAACCTCTGCCCCTTCGTCAAGGTCGATTTCGAGGATATGCGCGCCACGATCGAGGCGATCAGTGGCTTTGATTGGGACCACAATCGCAACACTGAAGCCGTCGTCCATCTGGCCGCTGTGCCTATGCCGGGGCGCGTTGCTCCTGCGGATGTTTTCCGGGTCAACACCATCTCGACGTTCAATGTTTTCGAGTCATGCCGCTTGCTTGGCATCAAGAACATCGTGTGGGCGTCCAGCGAGACCCTGCTCGGCATTCCTTACGAGATCAAGCCTGACTACCTGCCGGCGGACGAGAATTATCAGTCGCGCCCGGAAACCTCCTATTCCCTCTCGAAGCATCTCGGCGAGGAGATGGCAAAGCAGTATTGCCGCTGGGACAGCGAGCTCAAGATCGTTTGCCTACGCTTCTCCAACGTTATGGACGAGAGCGAGTATGCGGACTTCCCGGCCTTCGAGCAGAACCCGGGCAGCAGACGCTTCAACCTTTGGACCTATATCGACGCCCGCGACGGGGCACAGGCGATCCGTCGCTCGCTCGAGTGGAGCGGCAAAGGTGCCGAGGTGTTCATCATCGCAAACGACGATGGGGTCATGACCACCTCCAACGAGGAACTCGTCAGGAGGTGGTATCCGGGGGTCCCGTTCAAAAAGCAGATCGGGAAGAACGAAACCTTGCTGTCCATCGACAAAGCAAAGAGCGTTCTCGGATACCAGCCTGAACATAGCTGGCGAAAATATGTAGGCTCCTGAGAAGTCAGCCAGCTTGAAGGGAAAGAAAATGCCGACCAGGAAACAGACAGCACCGGTCTCAGAGATCAAAGAGGACGCCTTCGCGAAAACAATGACCGCGACAGCGCACCTTCGGTTGCGCCAGCTCATCCTGGATAACAAGTGGGCGCCCGGTTACCAGGCGACCGAACAGGAAGTCGCGTCCCAGTTGGGGATGAGCCGGACGCCCGTAAGGGAGGCGCTCATGCGCCTCCAGCAGGACGGACTTGTCTCGGTGATCCCGAGGCACGGAATGCGGGTGCTGCCGATTTCTATTTCTGACATGAAGGAAATTTACGAAATCCTGACGTCGCTGGAGAGTACGGCTGCAGAGCTTGCCGCCAGCCGCCAGCTTTCCGAGGATCAACTCCGGGGTCTCGAGAAGGCGACAGCCGATATGGACCATGCGCTTTCGCAAGATAATTTGGAGCGCTGGGCGCAGGCGGACGCGAGATTTCATGAGCAACTGCTCGAACTTGGCGGCAACCAGATGCTCAAGTCGGTCGTCCTCAATTTCATCGACCGCGCACATCGCGTCAGGATGGTGACGCTGAAGATGCGTCCCAAGCCGGTTAACTCAACCCGCGAACATGCGGAACTCGTGCAAGCAATCCGCGAAGGCGACCGCGAAAAAGCAAGAAACATTCACAAGGCGCACCGCGAGCGGGCAGGCAAGGAACTGCTCGACCTTCTCGAGCGCCTCGGCCTCAACCACCTCTAGGACAGGTTTCAAATGTTATCGTTGAACAACACTCTCAAGATCGCAGTCCTTCCCGGCGACGGGATCGGCAGGGAAGTCATGCCTGCCTGCCTGGAATTGATCGACGCCGCCGTCAGCCAGGCGGGCGCGCCACCGCTCGTGTTCGAGACGCATCAGGCCGGTGCCCAGCACTACGCGGAGACCGGCGAGGCCCTGCCCGCCGCCGCGCTCGAGGCCTGCCAGACATCCGACGCAATCCTCTTCGGCGCGATGGGCTGGCCCGACATCCGCTTCCCGGACGGGACGGAAATCATTCCGCAGCTCGACCTGCGCATGGAGTTCGGCCTGTTTGCAGGTGTCCGTCCGATCCGGTGGTTTCCCGGCCTTCCGAAAGTGCTGTCCGATCCTCGCGCCGAAGGAATCGACTTCGTGTTGGTCCGCGAGCAGACAGAAGGACTGTTTTATGCGCGTGGCCGTGGCGAAGTGCTAAACGACCAAGAGGCCTACGACACGATGCAGATCACGCGGGCCGGCACCGAGCGCGTTACCGAATTCGCTTTCCAGCTGGCCGCCCAGCGCAAACGTCGCGGCAAGGCCGGCACGGTGACCTGCGTCGACAAGGCGAATGTCTTCAGTTCGATGGCTTTCTTCCGGAAGGTTTTCGATGAGATCGCCGCCAAGCACCCCGAGTTGCAGAAGGACTATGCCTATGTCGACGCGCTGGCGCTCAACATGGTGAAGAAGCCTTGGACGCTTGACGTGCTGGTGACCGAGAACATGTTTGGCGACATCCTTTCCGACCTTGCGGCCGGTCTGATCGGCGGCATGGGTATGGCCCCTTCGGCGGACATCGGCGATACGCACGGCCTCTTCCAGCCGGCACACGGGACCGCTCCCGATATCGCGGGCAAGGGCGTCGCCAATCCGGGCGCAATGTTCCTGTCGGGAGCGATGATGCTCGACTGGCTGGCGGTGAAGCACGGGGATCAGCGGCTTGCTGACGCCGCCGGGCTGATCGAGGCCGCGGTCGAGCACACCTTGTCGACCAAGATCGCGGTTCCAATGGAGTATGGCGGAAGCGCCAATTGCGCGGAGATGACGCGCAGCGTGATCGGCGCTCTGGGTGCCGTCCGCAAGGAGGTCGCATGAGTTCGGCATCCACAGGCTTTGTCGTGGTCGTAGAGTTCGTCGTGCGAAACCAGTTCGCCGATAATTTCGATGCGGCGATAATTGAGAATGCGGCGACGTCGCTGCGCGACGAACCGAACTGCGAAGTGTTCGATGTCTGCCGCGATCCTGAGCGGCCCGAGCGAATCTACCTCTATGAAGTCTATGGCTCAAGAGCCGATTTCGACTTCCACCTGAAGACGCCGCACTTCACGAGCTTTGATGCGATGGTTCGAGATTGGGTGGCCGAAAAGCGAGTGGAAACGTTCGAGCGTATTTCGTCCCACAAGCAGGAGGGCGCGAGATGACCAGCAGCGTCAAGGCGATTGTCTTCGACACGTTCGGCACTGTCGTCGACTGGCGGGGTTCGATCATCCGCGATCTCACCGCCTGGGGCGCGGCGGAGGGCCTGCAGATCGACTGGACCGGTCTCGTCGACCGCTGGCGAGACCATTACAATCCCCAGAAAGCGCGGGTGCGCAGCGGCGAGTTGCCGTGGACGAACCTGGACGAACTTCACTTCGATGCCTTGAAGGCAGTGTTCGCAGAGATGGGGCTGGCCGAACTAGACCACGACCGGATGATGCACGTCAACAAGGTCTGGCATCGCCTGGACGGCTGGCCCGACACATCGCGCGGGCTACACCGGCTGAAGTCGAAGTTTATCATCGGCCCTCTGTCCAACGCCAATGTCGCGATTCTCGTCAATATGGCAAAGCATGCCGACTTGCCGTGGGACAACGTGTTCTCCTGCGAGCTTTTCCAGCACTACAAGCCCGATCCTGAGACCTACCTCGGGGTCTGCAAACTCCTTTATCTGGAGCCCGGGGCCGTCATGATGTGCGCTGCCCACAACTACGATCTTGCCGCCGCGCGCAGCCTTGGCCTTAAAACCGCATTCATCGCACGACCCACCGAATACGGCGAGGGCCAGACGACCGACCTCACAGCCGAGCAGCGCTGGGATTACGTCGCCGACGATCTCGAAGACCTCGCCCGACAACTCGGATGCTAGAAGAGAGAAAGACAATGCAGACATACATGATGTTCATCGACGGCAAGTGGGAAGACGCTGCCAACGGAGATACGTTCGAGACGAAGAACCCTTTCAACGGGCAGACCTGGGCTGCTATTCCGAAGGGCGGCAGGGAAGATGCGGAACGAGCAGTCGAGGCTGCGCACCGCGCCTTCACGAGCGGTCCGTGGCCGAAGCTCACCGCGAGCGCCCGCGGACACCTTCTTCGGCGTCTTGGTGACCTGATCGCCGAGAATGCGGAGCATCTCGCGACGATCGAGGTTACGGACAACGGCAAGCTCATCAACGAGATGCTGTTTCAGCTCAAATACATCCCGCAGTGGTACTACTACTTCGGCGGGCTGGCGGACAAGATCGAAGGAGCGGTCATCCCGATCGATAAGGCGGACACCTTCAACTTCACTCGTAATGAGCCGCTCGGCGTCTGCGTCGGGATTACGCCGTGGAACTCCCCTCTCCTGCTGCTCGCCTACAAGCTGGCACCGGCACTCGCCGCAGGGAACACATTCGTGGCAAAGCCCTCGGAGTTCACGTCTGCTTCGACCCTTGAGTTCGCAAAGCTCGTCGAGCAGGCTGGCTTTCCCGCGGGCGTCTTCAACGTCGTCACGGGGTTCGGCGCAGATGTCGGCGAGACGCTGACGACCCACAGGTACGTCGCCAAGATCGCTTTCACGGGAAGTGAAGGCACCGGGCGCAAGATCGGCGAGCTTGCAGCGCGCAACTTCAAGAAGGTTACGCTTGAACTCGGCGGCAAGAGCCCGCACATCGTCTTCGACGATGCGGAGATCGACAATGCCGTCAACGGGGTGATCTCCGGCATCTTCGCTGCCACCGGACAGACATGTATTGCGGGCTCACGATTGCTCGTGCAGCGAAAGATCCACGACCAGTTTCTCGAGAAGATCGTCAACCTCGCAAAAACGGCGAGAATGGGCGATCCGCTCTTGACGTCGACGCAGGTTGGCCCCGTGACGACGCCGCCGCAACTCGAGAAGATCCTCGGCTATATCAACATCGCAAAAGGCGAAGGCGCCGAATGCGTTCTCGGTGGGGGGCGGCCGGACAATGCCGAGCTCTCCAGGGGCTGGTTCGTCGAACCTACGATTTTCTCCGGGGTCCGAAACGACATGCGCATCGCGCAGGAGGAGGTCTTCGGCCCGGTTCTGGCGGTCATCCCCTTCGACAGCGATGAGGAAGCCGTGCATATTGCCAATGACACCAATTACGGGCTGGCCGCGGGCTTCTGGACCCAGGACATGCGTCGTATCCTGAAGGTTTCGGCCGCCATCCAGGCTGGCACCATCTGGGTCAATACCTACCGCGTCATCAGCTATATGTCGCCGCTTGGAGGCTACAAGCACTCCGGCATCGGTCGCGAGAATGGCATCGCCTCGATCCAGAACTACATGCAGACGAAGAGCGTGATGATCTCGACCGCTGAAGACGTCGCCAACCCCTTCATCATGAGGTGATCCATGGTGGCCGCCGGAAAGTTGCTGGTCGGCTGCGCGGCCGACGATTTCACGGGAGCGACTGACGTCGCGAACATCTTCGCGCGCGCCGGCCTCAAAACGACGGTGCTGATCGGCGTTCCTGAAGACGACAGAGACATTGACGCCGACGTAATCGTTGTCGCCCTCAAGACTCGAACGGCACCTCCGCAAATGGCGGTCGAGGAGTCCTTGGCCGCACTGCGATGGCTGCGTGGCCGTGGCGCGCAGAAGTACTACTTCAAGTACTGCTCGACGTTCGATTCCACGGCGAAGGGCAACATCGGCCCGGTCGCCGACGCGATGCTTGCGGAGCTCGGCCAATCCATAACGATCGCCTGCCCCGCCTTCCCTGCCAACGGCCGGACGGTTTACAAGGGCAACCTGTTCGTCGGCGACGTGCCGCTGGACGAGTCCGGCATGCGCAATCATCCGTTGACGCCGATGACAGACGCGAACCTGCTGCGGGTGCTCGGGGCGCAGTCGCGGGCCGAAATCACCGGATGCTATTACGAGACGGTGAAGCAAGGGGCGTCCGCCATCGCCGAATGGGCCGCCCCCATCCACGGCGACGGCACGCGTATTGTCGTCATCGACGCCCTGGCTGACGAGGACCTTGTCGAGATTGCCCAGGCATTCAAGGATTTCGTGCTGTTCACCGGTGCGTCGGGCCTGGCATATGGGCTGGCTCGTGTTCTTCTTGCCGGCGGGAACAGCCGCGACGCTGCCGTTACGACTGACTTGGACGAAGGCTACAGAGCCGTCGTCTCCGGTAGCTGCTCGGTCGCAACCAACGGACAGGTAGAGGCGATGCTCGCAGACCACGAGGGTTTCCGCGTCGACCTCTCGAAGCTGGCGGACGGCGGCGATGTCGTCGGCGAGGCCGTCGAGTGGGCCTCGTCCCGTCTGAGCCGCAAGCCTGTTCTCATCTATGCGACGGCTCTGCCCGACGAGGTGAAGGAAAACCAACGCAAGCTGGGCGCCGCGCAGTCCGGCGAGATGGTCGAGGCCGCCCTCTCCTCAATCGCGCGAAGGCTCGTCGAGAAGGGTGTGAGCGATCTCATCGTCGCTGGCGGCGAGACGTCGGGAGCGGTGGTGAAGTCGCTAGGCGTCGACCAGCTCTCGATTGGCAACGAAATCGCCCCCGGAGTGCCGTGGGTACACGCAACGAGCCAGGGGCGATCTCTGTCGCTCGCGTTGAAGTCCGGCAACTTCGGCGAACGAGACTTCTTCATGAACGCTTGGGACCGGCTCCGATGATATGCTCCATATCCGAAGAGACGAAGGTCCGCGACGAGATGGTCGAGGTCGGCCGCTCGCTCTTCGACCGCGGGCTGACCGCAGGATCGACCGGCAACATCAGCGTCCGTCTGTCGGACGGTCGCATTCTGATGACGCCCACCAACGCTTCGCTGGGCGTGCTCGATCCAGCACGGCTGTCCTGCTTTTCGGCGGAAGGCGTGCATGTCGGAGGTGACAAGCCCACCAAGGAGGCGTTCCTCCACAAGTGCATGTATTGCGGTAAGGACAATCGCCGAGCCGTCGTCCACCTGCATTCAACCTATTCGGTTGCCGTCAGCTTGCTGAAGCAGGTCAACGAGCGCGACGTTCTGCCGCCCCTGACCGCCTACTATGTCATGCGTATCGGTTTCCTGCCGCTCGTGCCGTATTTTCCTCCCGGAGACGAAGCGCTGGCGGCGGCGGTGGGAGCCGCCGCCGCGAACCATCATGCGGTGTTGATGGCAAACCATGGACCTGTCGTCGCGGGCAAGTCCCTAAAGGACGCCCAGTACGCGACAGAGGAGTTGGAGGAAACGGCGAAGCTCTTCTTGCTCTTGCAGAACCACGAGGTCCGGCCGCTCACCGCCGAGGAAAGGGCCACCTTGATCAATCTCTCGAGGTGACAAGAGCGCGTTACGAACCAGGAGGAACCCAGCGGGTCTGGGTGCCGTAACCTGCACTCTCGTTCGTGCCATTGAGCGGCCCGTCAAAGGAGAAATGCCATGAAACTTCTGGTCACTGGAAGCAGCGGACGAATCGAGCGCGCGGCGATTGAACGCCTTCTCGAAGAGGGGCACGAGGTCATCGGAATCGACGAGGTGCCGTCATCCGACATGAGGTGCCCGTTCGCGCGCGTCGATATGCGGGACTATGGCCAGGTCCTTGATGCGGTCGCCGATATCGAATCCGGGATTGATGGCATCGTCCATCTTGCTGCGATAGTAGGCGCGAAAGTCGCTGCGAGCACGCACATATTTCACACCAATACCGCCATCAGCTACAATGTTTTCCAAGCGGCAAAGATCGCGGGCATAAAGAACATTGTTTTTGCGAGCAGTGAGACCTTGCTGGGCGTCCCGTTTGACGATCCACCTGCCTATTTTCCGGCCGATGACAAGCTGACCTCGAAGCCTGAGAGTAGCTACGCGCTTTCCAAACTTGTAGACGAATCCGTCGCAGCCGAGTTCTGCCGCTGGGATCCTGCGCTCAAAATGATCGGCCTGCGGTTTTCTTGGGTAAAAGAGCCCCACCAATATGATGCAATGAAAGCTTGCGAAGATAATCCCGGCTTTCAAAAATGGAACCTGTGGTCCTATGTTGACAGCCGGACTGTGCCCAGGCCATTTCGCTTGCGCTCAACGCAAGCCTCAATGGTTTTCATCACCTCGCGATAGCAGCAGATGATACCGTGTTGGCGCGGCCCACACGTGCCCTTATGGCTGCTTATTATCCCAATGTACCGCTACAAGGACAACTTGCTGAACATGGCAGTCTTGTCTCAAGCCAAATGGCCCGAGACGTTCTAGGTTATCGCCCGAAGTACAGCTGGCGTGACATACCAGCGGGGGTCTCCTAGCTTCTTAAGCTGCTGTGACCTTTCAAAAGAAGGTCGAACGCGGATCAGCAAATTTATCATATCCGGGCGGGCTTCCAAGTTGCTTGCATTCGCTTCATAAGGTTCGCCGCGGTTTGCACTTCTGAAAATGGGGAACATAGACGTGATTTCGAAGGGTGCGGAAGAAGCAGCGTCGGCAACGGCGTCTCCTTGTGTACAGATCTCTCGTCCAACTGCTTTCAAACAGCAGACGGCAGACTTCAACTCCGAGCTTCACGCTCGACCGTCGATCTATTTCAACGGTCCGGCAATTGTTGAGCACGTTGCTTTCATGCCCAGAGACGGTGTGATCAAGGAGTTCCACGACAGTCTCAAAGCTGATGGCACGATTTCGGTTAGAGTCGAAAGGCACACTGAATTCGTGACGGTTACGCGCGTCCGGAAACTTGACAGCGAGCCAGGGGGCTGGCCGGAATCTGACCTCCTTGAAAGTGACTTTGCCGAGCTCGCAGATTGAACTCACCGCTGCTCGTTTGTCACGTCAGTATCCTTGTCCTCGGGAACCCTCCTGACAAGCTGGGACCGGTGCTGGAAACCTTCGACTTCGGTGATACCGCCGCCTCATTGATCGGTGGGGGCGCGGCGCAGGTTTGCTCCGATTTTCGTGTTCGAGGGGACAATTCAAGTAGAATTATCCTGTTCAACAAGGATCTAAACGCACACCGCCTGGGGCGCATGGTACGCCGCATCTTCGAGATCGAAACCTACAGATCCATGGCGCTTCTCGGATTGCCGGAAGCGCGTCGTCTCGCCCCGCTTCTCGGCGGATATGACACGGAGCTGGTTCAGCTGACCAATCGCAATCTTCGTACGCCCGCACATCAGCACAAGCAATTGCTCGAGGAGATTACCGCTCTCTCATCCCATGTCATCTCGGCCACCGCCGAGACCAGAAACAGGTTCGGCGCAACCGCAGCCTACGCCAAGATCGTTGAGGAGAGGATCGCGCTTTTACGGGAAACGCACGTCGTCGGCTTTCAACGCTTCGGTACCTTCGTGGAGCGGCGGTTCAAGCCAGCGGTGCGTACCTGCGAAGCGACCGCCTTGAGGCTTGAGCAACTATCGAGGGCTGCGATGCACTTGCTCGACTTGTTGCAAACCCGAATTCAGGTCGAGATCGAATTCCAGAACGCGACACAGATCCAGGCCATGGCTGATCGCGCCGCGACGCAGGTCAAGATCCAGCGCGCGGTCGAAGGCTTTTCGATCATTGCAATCAGCTACTATTTGTTGAGCTTGCTGAAGTTCGTGTATGAAACGGCAGACCACGCTGGGTTCCATTTCGATCCAATGATCATGCTCGTCGCTGTTCCGGTCGTTGTGGGATCTGTTGTGATCACCATTCTGCGCGTCAAGCATGCGCTGAAAGCAGAGAGCTAGCGGCGGCGCAACCTCGCCTCAACAAGCTCGATCAATCAAGCAGCTCTTGAGTATCTCCACGAGGCGGTTCAGCGGAGGCGGTCATCTCTTCTTCAGGTAATGGCTCGCTGGGGGACTGCGTTTTGAATCTAAGATTGGCAGACATTCTCGCCGCCACGACGTCTGCGACAATCGACAATGCCAGAGAAGACGCACTTTTAGCTTTGCCGAAAATTCCGATCGGAGCTTTGATCCGGTCGACATCGGCCTCGCTATAGCCGTCGTCGGCCAGAGCCTTGATCCGCCTACCGTGTGTGCGCAAACTTCCCAAAGCTCCGATATAAAAGGCCCGGCTGTCGAGCACGAGCCGCAAGTGCGGTATCTCCCGGTCAAGGTCGTGATAGAGCAATGCGACCGCGGTAAATGGATCGATCAACGACTCTAAAGAACTGGCCGTCATCTGTCCGTCGACGAGATGAATGTCGATGTGGGCGGCGCGCGCGACGTCTGCCGTTGCCGTCGCTTCGATCGAACGGCCAAAAACGAGCAATCTGGTGGTCGGTTGGTAGGCGATGACGAAATCTTCCCCATTCCACTGCGACACACCACGGAACCGACGGTCGACGGATAGTCTCTCGGAGGCGGGACTATATCTGAGAGCTATTCCACGCCTTAGCTCGAGTTCGCCGATCACCTCCTCCAATTCTTTGCCGCTCTGCAGCCGGTGGATAGCGAGATTGATCCCTCCTCCGCACGAAAGAACAATATCAAAAAACCGCGACCCTTCGCCGAGCCGCAGGAAGCGATCATGCCCGTTTTGCAAGGCCTCCAATGCTTCTGCTGCAACGGCGTTCTCTGTACAACCGCCAGAAACGAAGCCGCAATAGAGTCCATCTGCCCTGACGACCATTTGAGAGCCGAGCGGGCGTGCCGAGCCGCCGTGGATCTCGACCAAGGTTACCAGGGCGGTCGCTATGCCCGCGTCGACCGAGGCGCGAGCATAACGCAAAATTTCAAGAGGCTCGTCTGTCGAGAGGCCTATCGCGGGGACGACAGGGTCCGTCATCTGGTCCCGCGCCGCCATGGCTTCCTCCAGCGATAGGTCACATTTCTCTCCTAACGAGACGCTCACCCGCCTATGGTCGAAGCGATGGCGGCAGCGACCGTCTCGACGTCCTGCCTTGCGTCGATCCGGCGCAGAAGTCCGCGTTGCTCGTAAAATGGTGACAACTGCGCCGTTGCGCTGATAAACTCCTCTACCCTTCGCTTTAACACTTCCGGATTGTCATCCGAGCGGCTGCTTCCTCCAGCCTCCCGTGACTGCTCCGCCCGCGTCCTGATGCGAGCTTCAAGCAGCTCGAGAGGAATATCAAAGAGCATCACGTGATCCAGTGGCAGATTTTTCTCGGCAAGATGTGCCTCTAGTGCGCCTGCTTGTGCGACCGTGCGCGGAAAACCATCGAGGATGTAGCCAGCCCGGCCGGCGGCATTTTCAAGGCCTTCTTCCACGAGACTTATGACGACCTCGTCCGGCACCAGCCTGCCCGAATCGACGGCGGCTTTCGCCTGAACGCCGAGTGCGCTTTGTGCCTTGATCGCGTCGCGAAGCAGATCACCGGTCGAGATATGCAACAAGCCTCGCTCCCGTATAAGCCGTTCCGCCTGCGTCCCTTTCCCAGCGCCGGGCGGGCCAATGAAAACAAGTCTCGTCATTCCTCAGACTCCCATGCACAGATATTTGATCTCAAGATAGTCATCCATTCCGTACTTGGACCCCTCGCGACCATTTCCGCTTTCCTTCACGCCACCGAACGGCGCGACCTCGGTCGAGATCAGTCCTTCGTTGATGCCGATGATGCCGGCCTCAAGCGCCTCGGCGACTCGCCAAATCCTGGAAATGTCACGGCCGTAAAAATAGGCGGCAAGTCCGAATTGCGTTTTGTTGGCAAGCTCAATTGCTTCGCTTTCTGTTTCAAACCGGAAAATCGGCGCGACCGGCCCGAAAATCTCCTCGCCGAAGATCTGGGATTTCGACGAGACGTCGGCGATCACTGTCGGCTGATAGAAGCTGTGGCCGAGCGCATGCCGGCCGCCGCCCGCCACCACTCTGCCGCCGTGGCTGATGGCGTCCGAAACAAGCTCCTCGACCTTTGCGACCGCCTTCTCGTCGATCAGCGGGCCGATCTGTACACCGGACGCAAATCCATCCCCGACGCTCAATTGGGATACGGCGTCCGATAATCGGGCTACGAAAGTGTCGTATATGCCGCTCTGGACGAGAAAACGGTTGGCGCAGACACAAGTCTGGCCGGCATTGCGGTATTTCGAGGCGATCGCGCCTTTGACGGCGGCCCCCACGTCGGCGTCGTCGAAGACGATGAAGGGCGCGTTTCCACCAAGCTCCATCGAGGTCCTCTTCACGGTTGCCGCGCACTGGACCATCAGGACCTTGCCGATTTCCGTCGAACCGGTGAAGCTGAGCTTGCGAACGGCTGGATTGGACGTCAGTTCGGCGCCGATGTCACCGGCCGACCCCGTCACGCAGGAAAGCACGCCCTTCGGCACGCCTGCACGCTCCGCCAGAACGCAGAGAGCAAGCGCCGAAAGCGGCGTCTGGCTGGCCGGCTTGATGATCATGGTGCAGCCTGCAGCCAGACCTGGCCCGACTTTCCGGGTGATCATCGCTGCCGGGAAATTCCAGGGTGTGATCGCTGCGCAAACTCCGATCGGCTGCTTGATGACGACAATGCGCTTGTCGGGCGTCGGAGCCGGAATGGTGTCGCCGTAGACACGCTTGGCCTCTTCGCCGAACCATTCAATGTAGGACGCCGCATAGGCGATCTCGCCCCTGGCCTCAAAAAGCGGCTTGCCCTGCTCGGCCGTCATGATGGCGGCAAGGTCGTCCTGGTTCTCGATCAGAAGATCGAACCATTTCCGCAGGATGGCAGCACGTTGCTTTCCGGAAAGCTCCCTCCAACCGGACTGTGCTTGTTCGGCGCTCTCGATGGCCCGCCGCGTTTCACCGGCCCCCATTCGGGGAACGCTTGCAACGACGGAACCGTCAGCAGGATTGGTGACATCAATCACCCGGCCGTCGTCGGCGTCGCGCCATTCTCCGCCGATGAAGCACTGCCTGCGCAGCAGCAATGGATCCTTGAGGGTGGGAACTGCCATGGGGTTATCCTTGTTTGAACTTAATCATGCTTCGACCAGAAGCGGCTCAAGCAGCGCTCTGGCCTTGTCGCCGAACGGCACCGGTCGGCGCGACAGGCGATCAACGTTGACATGGATGAAAAAACCTTCGGCTGCGGCCCCGCCTTCATCGTTACGGAACAGGCCGATCTCGTAGCGAACCGACGAACTGCCTAGCCTCGCCACCCGAATGCCTGCCGTCACCTGATCGGGAAAGGTCATTTCGGCATGGTAGCGGCAGCCCGTCTCCACGACGAGAAACACCTCGGTGCCAGCCTTGATGTCGAGCACGCCGTTTTCGATGAGAAAGGCATTCACCGCGGTATCGAAGAGCGTGTAATGCACCACGTTGTTCATGTGCCCGTAGGTGTCGTTGTCCGACCAGCGTAGGCCGGTCGTGCGGAACACCTTGTAGGCAGAGCGTCGTGAGGGAGTTTCGCGCTTCGCCATTACCAGGCCGCCCTGTATATCGAGAGCGCATCCCTTTCGCTCACCTCGCGGGGGTTGTTGACGAGGAGGCGCGTCTGCTTCATGGCGTCGCGCGCCATGACCGCAAGATGCTCCTCGCCGATGCCGACGTCGCGAAGCCGTGACTGAAGCCCGAGCTTTTCCGACAGTCCGGCAAGCCGCTCGATGAAGGCGGCGCAGCGCCCCTCATCCTCCCGTTCTGACACAAGATCCGGAAATGCATCGGCGGCGATTTCCGCGTAAACCGATGCGGCATCAGGTGCGTTGAACCGCAGAACATGCGGAAGAACCAGCGCGTTGGATAGGCCATGGGGGATATGGAAGGTCCCACCGATCGGATAAGCCAGCGCATGTACGGCGGCGACGGGGGAGTTCGCGAAGGCCTGCCCGGCAAGCATCGAGCCAAGCAGCATCGCACCGCGCGCGGCGCGGTCTTGACCGTCGGACACGGCCTTCTCGATATTCGCGCCCAGCAGCTGAAGCGCCTGGCGCGCCAGCATCTTGGACAGCGGATTGTTGTTGGCGCTTTTCGAGGCATAGGATTCGATCGCATGCACCATGGCGTCGATGCCGGTAGCCGCCGTGATATCGGCGGGAAGGCCGATCGTCAGATCAGCATCGAGGATCGCGATATCGGGCAGGATGATCGGCGACGATACGCCGCGCTTCTCGTCCCCGCCGACGGTGATGATCGAAACCGACGTGACCTCGGATCCGGTCCCGGCAGTGGTCGGCACAAGCACCAGCGGCAGGCGAGGCCCCTTGGCGTTGCCGACACCCCAGGCCTCGTCGATATCCTCGCCCGATCCGCAGAGAAGAGCCACGATCTTGGCAACGTCGAGCGAAGACCCGCCGCCGAAACCGATGATGCCGGTAACACCCGCTGGCCTCGCCATGTCCGATGCCGCCATCACGGTCGCAAGAGACGGATCGGCTTCGACGCTGTCGAACACGGTCACCTCGATACCCGACCCTGAAAGCGAGGCCAGAGCCGGATCGCAAAGCCCTAGCCTGCGCAGACCAGCGTCGGTCACGAACAGGATGCGCTCGCCCAGCTTCTTCTTGACGATGTCGCCGATCCCGGCGGCCGCACCCGGCCGGAAAACGATCTGCGGGGTCGTGGTGAATATGAAAGGGTTCATGCAATTCTCCTCTGTCACTTCCCTCACGCGGCAGGCAGGCTGTCGCGCAGCTTCACGCGCAGGATCTTGCCGGATCCTGTTCGCGGTATTTCGTCGACGATGTAGATGCGATCAGGAACCTTGTAGGCAGACAGGCGCTTCTTGCAGTGGGTAAGGAGGGCTGCCTGATCGAAAGCCTCGGCATCCTTAAGAACGACACAGGCCACCGGAACCTCGCCCAGCATCGTATGCGGCATGCCGATGACGGCGCAGTCTATGACGGCTTGATCAAGCAGGATCGTCTCCTCGACCTCGGTTGGCGCGATGTTCTGCCCGCCGCGAATGATTAACTCCTTCAGGCGGCCGGTGATCGTCAGGAAACCGTTCGCATCGGCCTTGGCGAGATCGCCTGTGCGATACCAGCCATCGACGACGGCTTTCTGGGTCTCCTGTGGTTTGTTGTGATAGCCCTGCATCAGGTTCGGCCCCTTGCAGATCAGCTCGCCTTCGCTGCCGACCGGAACGTCGAGGCCGGTTTTAGGATCTACCAGCCGGACTGTGACGCCGGGAAGCGGCAGGCCGCAGGAACCTGACACGCGCCAGCGGCCGGGCCAGTTCATTGTCACCATCGTGGAAGTCTCGGTAATGCCGTAACCGTCGAGCAGCGCGACCCCGAAGAATTCCTCGAAGTCGTTGTTCAGCGTGCCGGGAAGGATGGCACCCGCCGACACGCAAAGCCTCACCGACGACAGCAGTTTCTCGCCGTTTGTTTGGCATGCGGAGAGGAAATAGTGAAAGACGGTCGGCACGCCGGGCATGAACGTGAAGCGTCCCGACCGTAGCAGTTCGGTTGCCTGCGTAGTCGAGAATTTCTCCATGATGTATTCGCTGGCGCCAAGCGCGATGATGGAGAGGACCGCGATGTTGAGCGCATAGGAATGATAGAGCGGGAGCGTGTTGAGGACGACGTCGTTCTCGTCCATCCCCGCGATCGGCGCCCAGCAGGCGGCCGTCACCCACAACATGGATCGTGTCGAGAGAAGCACGCCCTTGGGCTGCCCGGTCGTTCCCGACGTGTAGACGATATAGGCCGGCCGATCGACATCGCGGTCGTCCTCGAAACCGGACGACTGCGGCCGCTCCACCCCTAAAAATCCGGAGGCCGGGTCCGCATCGATCACGAGGACAGGCCTGTCTAGCCGCGACAAGACCGCGTCTGCCATCGTCCGTTTCTCCGGCAGGGCAACCAGCACCGCGCATCCGGCGTCGGTGATACGGTATGCGAGCTCGGCTTCGGTGGAATCAATGCTTATCGGGACGCAGATGCCGCCTGCGCGCACGACGGCGAGGCAGGCGACCACCCAGTTGACGGAATTCGGCAGGAATATTGCGACGGCCTGCCCCTGCCGAAGTCCACGAGCGACGAGGTGGGAAGCCAGGGCTTCAGTCTCCGCATCGAGCTGCGGATAGGAAACCGAACGCATCCTGTCCTCGAACGCCATTTTTTCAGGATAAAGGCGCGCATTTCGCCGAAGGATTTCGCCGACGGGCGCGATCAAATCGTAACGTATCATCTTGGCTCCTCCCAATCCTCCCGTTAGACCATGCAAAAGCCGCCGTTGACACTGATCACCTGGCCCGTCACCCAGGACGATGTCTCCGAAGCGAGGAAGGTGACCATTGGGGCGATATCGTCGGGCCTGCCGATACGGCGCAACGGGTAGGCCTTGACGATCTTCTCCCGGTTCTTCTCGAGGAATTCCGGGTCCGAATGGGAGGTCTCGATCAGGCCGAGCGAGACCGTGTTGACGGTGACGTTGTTGCGGCCAAATTCCCGGGCAAGCGACTTGCCGAGCGCGATTGTACCGCCGCGCGCCGCGGCGGCAAGTGCAAGGTTGGCTTCGCCGATGCGTGAGCTGTCGCCTACGAGATTGATGATGCGGCCGGAGTTCTGCGCGATCATCAGCGGCGCCACCTCATGGCAACAATTGATCGCGCCGTAGAGACACACGTCGATCTGCTGCTTCCAGTCTTGCGGGGTCGAGTCAACGAACCGCTGGTACTTCACGTAACCGGCATTGTTGACGAGAATGTCGACCGTGCCAAAGTCCGCCGTGACGGCGGCGATCATCGCCTTGACCTGGGCATTGTCGCTGACGTCAGCCTGGTAGGCTTTCGCCTTTCCGCCGCCCGCCTCGATGGATGTGACAACGGCCTCAGCTTCATCCCTGGAACGGCTGTAGTTCACCGCGACGACGGCGCCTTCGGCAGCGAGAGCGCGTGCGATATCGCCTCCGACATCCCGGCCACCGCCCGTGACCAACGCCACCTTGCCCTTGAGATTGGTCTCCATTGCATTGTCTCCTTGATACTTGAATTGCTGCCTTCGCAGCGAATTGGTGAATGAGGCCGAAAACCGTTATCGGCCCAGAAACCGCGGCGAGCGCTTCTCGCCGAACGCCTTGCGTCCTTCGGCGTAGTCGTGACTTGAACTCGCCTTGTCGATCAGTGTTTCCGCCTCGACAAGGTCGAGATCCCCCCGGGCACAGCCGTTGAGGATGAACTTGGCACCCCTGATCGTCAGGGGAGCGTTGGATGCCATGGCATTGGCGCGTTCCAGAGCAGCCGCGTGCGCATCCGATGCAAGCTCGTCGATGAAACCGGTGGCAAGCGCGTCGCGCGCAGTGAATCGACTTGCCGAGTAAAGAATTCGTTTTGCCTCGCTGACGCCGACGAGCGAAAACAGTTTGCGGGTCGCGGAGACGCCATAGACGATCGACAGGCGGGCGGCGGGAATGCCGAAGGTGGCACTCTCTTCCGCGATCCGAAAATCGCAGGACATGGCAAGATGAGCAGCACCACCCAGGCAATAACCGCGCACAACCGCAACCGTGGGCTTGGAGACCTCGTAGATGGCGTCACCCGCCGCATCGACGGCGACCTCGTAGCGTGTGCTTTCCTCCACTCCCCCCCGGACCGTCTCGAATTCGCTGATATCAGCGCCGGCAGAAAAATCGCTTCCCGCACCCATCAACAGAATAGCGCGAATATCCGTATCACCGTCGAACTGACGAAATAGCTCCGCAAGCTCGCACCACATCGAATAGGTCACAGCGTTGCGCTGCATGGGCCGATTCAGTGTGACGGTGGCTATACCGTCGGATTTCTCCACCAGAATATCACTCATTTCTGCTCTTCTCTTCCCTGCTGACCCCGGACTAGTGGCCCATGCGATCGCGGTGGGAGTGCCCGGCGCAAGAAAGCCGGGTACTCCATTTCGTTCACTTCTTGACCAGAGGGCATTGGCTCTCGGAAAGCGGGCGGAACGCCTTGTCGCCGGGAATGGTCGTGACAAGCTTCAACAGGTCCCATTCGCTCTTGGATTCGGCCGGCGTCTTTACCTGGTAAACGTACATGTCATGCACCATCCGGCCGTCCTCGCGGATCTTGCCGCCCTTTGCGAAGAAGTCGTTGATCGGCGTCTCCTTCATACTAGCCATAACCTTCTTGGTGTCCGTCGTGCCGGCGGCCTTGACGGCCTGCAGGTAGTGCATGGTCGAGGAGTAGTCTCCTGCGTCGCCCATATGCGGCGGACGACCGACGCGCGCCTCGAACTTCTTGGCGAAAGCCCGGGTCTCGTCGTCGCGATCCCAGTAGAAGGCATTCGTCAGGATCATGCCCTGCGCCGTTTCGAGCCCGAGGGAATGGACGTCCGTATCCCAGACAAGCAGGCCGGCAACCGTCTTGCCCGACGAGGCAAGCCCGAATTCGGCGGCGGATTTGACCGCATTCACGAAGGTCGTACCGGAACCGGCCATAGCGACGACATCGGCAGGCGATGCCTGCGCCTGCAGCATGAAGGCACTGTGGTCGGCAGTCTCGATCGGATAGCGGACGGCGCCGGAAACGGTTCCCCCGTTTGCCTTGACGATCTGGGTTGCATCCGCCTCGAGCGCATGGCCGAAGGCGTAGTCGGCAGTCAGGAAGTACCAGTTCTTCTTGCCTTCCCGGATCAGTTCGTTGGCGGTGCCGTTGGCGAGCGCATAAGTATCATATGAGTAGTGGATGCTGTTCGGCGTGCAGCCGTCGTTCGTCAGGCGTGACGAACCGGAGCCGTTGACGATGGCGATCTTGTCCTCGTCCTTGGCAACCTGCGTGACAGCCAGAGCTATGCCCGAATTGATCAGGTTGTTGATCATCGTCACGCCCTGCGAGCCATACCATTCGCGGGCCGTGGCCACCGCCACCTCCGGCTTATTCTGATGGTCCGCGACGACGACTTCCAGCGGACGGTCGAGGACCTTGCCACCAAAATCCTCGACCGCCATCTTGACGGCGGCAATCGCCCCCTCGCCGGCCTCGTGCGAGAACTGGCCGCTAACGTCGGTCAGGACGCCGATCCGGATCGGCCCTGAATCCTGGGCCTGGACCTGTACGCACATAGCGCCGATAGCCCCGGCGCAAGACAGCAAAATTCGTAGACGTTTCAACATTCCATCCTCCCAGATCCGGCGCTGCAGCTCCTCCGCGAGCGCCAACAATAAACTTGCTCTATCATACTTACTGTAAGCCAGACGCCGATATATGATGCGCCATTGTGGGCTTCGAGGAGTAAGATAGACAGAATTTTCACAGTTGTGCAAGCTTGCATTATTAGACTTTGTGTGTTTTTCTAAAACTGCCTTTCGCGAGGAGAGGTGCGTGGCAGTCATCGTCTGACGCCACTGGAGGAAATCGAGCAGATAGGGAGGATCCGTGCCGGAGAACGCACCCATAATCGAGGCGCGCAATTTGACGCGCTCGTTCGGCGGCTTCGTCGCCGTGAACAACGTCGATATCCGGATCTGGCCGGGACAGATCCACGCGCTGATCGGCCCCAACGGCGCCGGGAAGAGCACGCTGTTCAACTTGTTGACCAAGTTTCTTTCCCCGAGTTCGGGGCAAATTTTCTTCAAGGGCCGCGACATTACTGACATGGCGCCTGCCGACATCGCGCGGCTTGGCCTCGTTCGCTCGTTCCAGATCTCGTCGGTGTTTCCGCACCTGAGCGCGCACGAAAATGTGCGGGTGGCGCTTCAGGCCCGCGAGCGTGAGACTTTCTCATTCTGGAAGTCCAACCGGTGTCTGAAGCGCTTCGACGAGGAGGCGCTCTCCCTTCTCGAAAGCGTCGGTCTTGCCGAGAAGGCGCGAACGAAGGCGAGCGAATTGTCCTACGGACGCAAGCGCGCCCTTGAACTGGCAACCACACTCGCGCTGGAACCGGAAGTTTTGCTGCTCGACGAACCGATGGCCGGCATGGGCACGGAAGACATTGGCAAAACGGCATCGCTGATCCGACGCGTCGGCAAAAGCCGTACCGTACTGATGGTCGAGCACAACCTCGGCGTCGTCGCGGATCTATCCGACACGATCACGGTGCTCCGCCGTGGTGAGGTGATTGCGGAGGGAACCTATTCAGAGGTTTCGACCAACGCCGAAGTTCGCAAAGCCTATATGGGAGGCGCCCATGGCTGATCCTGCACTCTTGAACGTCAGCAATCTCGAAGCCTGGTATGGCGAGAGTCATGTTCTGCACGGCGTTAACTTCAATGTCAGAAGAGGCGAAGTCGTCACTCTGATCGGCCGCAATGGTGCCGGCAAGACGACTACGCTGCGAAGCCTGATCGGCGTTGTCGGCAAACGGACCGGCGCGAGCACCTATAAGGGCACCGACCTCCTGAAGGTAGCGGCCCACAAAGTCGCTCGTCTTGGCATCGGCTACGTGCCGGAGGAACGCGGAATCTTCTCGAGATTAAACGTCATCGAAAACCTCATGTTTCCGCCCGCCTGGCAATCGGGCGGTATGAGCGTGGAGGAGATCTACACCCTCTTTCCGAATCTGAAGGGGCGCGACAACACGCCCGGAACGCGTCTTTCAGGCGGCGAGCAGCAGATGCTGGCGATCGGCCGAATTTTGCGCACCGGAGCCGATTTCATCCTTCTCGACGAACCGACGGAAGGCATTGCCCCCGTGATCATCGAGGAGATCGGCGCCGCGTTGCGCATTCTCAAGGACCGCGGCATGACGATCATTCTGGTCGAACAGAATCTGCGCTTCGCAGCATCGGTTGCCGATCGCCACTTCGTGCTCGATCAGGGCAAGGTCGTCGACGAAATCTCCAATAGCGCGCTTGACGCCAACATGGACCGGCTCAACCGGTATCTCGGGGTTTGACGGTGACACGCTTCATTCAACAGGTAAAATCCGATGACTGATTTTCTCGGGGTGCCGCTGCCCGTCCTTCTCGGCCAATTGCTGCTTGGCTTGATCAACGGCTCGTTCTACGCGCTATTGAGCCTCGGTCTCGCGATCATTTTCGGCATGCTCAACGTGATCAACTTTGCACACGGTGCGTTCTATATGCTTGGCGGCTTCGCTGCCTGGTATCTTTTTTCCCGCCTGGGGCTTGGATATTGGGGGACTCTGATTGCCGCTCCGATCGTGGTCGGGATTTTCGGCGTCGGCGTCGAACGACTGTTGCTGAAGCGGCTCTATCGGATGGATCACCTCTACAGCCTTCTCCTCACCTTCGGCATCGCGCTGATGCTGGAAGGGCTGTTCCGCCATGTTTTCGGCGCGGCGGGCAAGCCCTATCCCGTCCCTGCGGCGTTGACCGGCGGCATCAATCTCGGCTTCATGTTTCTCCCGATGTATCGCGCATGGGTCATCGTGGTTTCGCTTGTCATCTGCATCCTGACATGGCTTGCCATCGAGCGCACGAAGCTCGGCGCCTACCTGCGGGCTGCCACCGAGAACCCGGCCCTGGTTCAAGCTTTCGGGATCAACGTGCCCCTGATGCTCACCCTGACCTACGCCTTCTGCGTCGGCCTTGCCGGCTTTGCGGGCGCCCTTGCAGCGCCGCTTTATCAGGTAAGCCCCGGTATGGGTTCAAGCATCATCATCGTTGTCTTCGCCGTGGTCGTCATAGGTGGCATGGGATCGATCGGTGGCGCTATCGTGACGGCCCTCGGCCTCGGCATCATCGAGGGCCTCACCAAGACCTTCTATCCCGCAGCATCCTCGATCGCGGTCTTCGTGGTCATGGTGCTGGTAATTCTCATCCGGCCGGCAGGCCTGTTTAGTCGCGAGGCGTGACGATGAACGGCACCACTATGTCCAGTCCCGCTGCCGCACGCGGATTTGCTAGACCAACATGTTTTCTCGTCTTGGTCGCGGTCGCTGCGATCCTGCTTATCGCCCCGCTGGTGACGTATCCGCTATTCCTGATCAAGATTCTGTGCTTCGTGCTTTTCGCAGCGGCATTCAATCTGGCGCTCGGCTACGCAGGTTTACTCTCCTTTGGCCACGCGGCATTTTTCGGCGGCGGCGCCTATATCGCGGCTCACGCCGCAAAAGTCTGGCACTTGCCCTTCGAACTGGCCGTGCTTTCCGGAACCGCATTTGCGGCCGTGCTTGGCCTCGTGTTCGGCGCGCTGTCCATCCGGCGGCACGGGATCTATTTTGCAATGATTACGCTGGCCCTTGCACAACTCGTCTATTTCATGGCCGTGCAGATGCCGTTTACCGGCGGAGAGGACGGCATTCAGGCTGTGCCACGCGGCAACCTGCTCGGCATGATCGACTTGCGAAACATCACGGCCATGTACTACACCGTGCTCGGCGGTACGGTCATCGGCCTCGTGATCATCTGGCGGGCGGTCAATTCGCCCTTCGGCCACACCCTTTCAGCAATCCGCGAAAACGAAACCCGCGTGACTTCGCTCGGCCTCAAGCCAGATCGTTACAAGCTCATCGCGTTTACCTTGTCTGCTGCGCTGTCGGGCCTTGCCGGGTCGATGAAGGCGATCGCTTTCCAGCTTGCCTCTTTGGTTGATGTCACCTGGCACATGTCTGGCGAAGTCATTCTGATGACGCTGCTTGGGGGCATGGGAACGCTGATCGGTCCGATCGTGGGTTCGACCCTGGTCGTGGGCCTGGAGCACTTCTTGTCGACCAGCGGCCTGCCTATCACCTTCATCATCGGCCTGTTTTTCGTGATCTGCGTAATGATGTTCAGGCGTGGCGTTTTTGGCGAGCTCAAGCTCTTCCTCGAGCGCCGGAGCCAGTGATACATGAAGTCTTCTTGTGCAAGTTAAATGAAAAAGCCGGAACGATAGTTCCGGCTTTTTGTGCCAGACGTCCGGTTCTTGTTATCGAGCTCGGACGCCAAAGAGGTAGCCAATCGCCGCAGCCATTATCAACTGCACGGCGCTTGCCAGATCGGGAGACATTCGACCGCGGTCATCACCTGCCGGCAGAAGGCTGGGAAGCAGGCCGCCATAGACCGCCCACAACGCAGCCAACACGGACACGAACACCACAAACGCTAGGATTGGCATCGAAGGACCCGCGCGCGCGACTGCAACCGCAGGCGACGGCCCGGGACTAAATGCTGCCTCTATCCGCGCGCGATCTCTGGTAATGGACCTTTCGTCCTTCTGGGAGACACCTTCGGATTTCGGCGGGGTCAACCTGCCTGGGTCAACAGCCGCGTCCTGCCGCGCCTGGATCTCTTCCGCGAACCGTTTGAAGAATTGGCCCGCCATTTGTTTTGCAGTAACATCAATCAGCCTGCCACCAAGCTGCGACAGCTTGCCACCGATCTGTGCATCAACGGTGTAGATGAGCACGGTTCCGCTGTCAGCCGGTTCCAGTTTCACGGTCGCGACGCCCTTCGCAAAACCCGCAACGCCGCCCTGCCCCTCACCCGTAATCTTATACCCGTTAGGCGGATCAAGGTCCGAGAGCGTTACCGCCCCTTGGAAGCGCGCTTTTACCGGACCGACTTTCATAACCGCAATGGCGGTCATTTCCGTGTCCGAAGACTTTGTCAGTTCCTGACATCCTGGAATGCAACCTCTGAGCACCTCCGCATCGTTGAGCGCGGCCCATACGTCTTCCCTCGTCGCCGGAATTAACTGCTGGCCTGACATTTCCATGCGTACATCTCCTCACCTGATAATTGGATGTAGCCGCCTTGGACGGCGAAATCACATTGCTTGACATTCCTACCTTAAGTCTAATAATGCAAGTGATAATTCGAGCTTCGCATTGAACCGCCATGCGGGAGGACAATACGTGTCGAGGAAGTTAGTTTCGCAGGTGAGGTCGCAGCCGAGATGAAGCCCGCGCCGTTTGACTACATCGCGCCCACCACGATCGATGAGGTCGCCGCGGCACTTGCGGCGGCCGAGGGAGACGGTAAGATCATCGCGGGGGGCCAGAGCCTCATGCCGATGATTAATTTTCGGCTGGTAAAACCGACCATCCTCATCGACATCAACCGGGTGGCGGGCCTCGATCGGATCGAACTGCACGGAGATCGGGTGAGGATCGGCGCGACAGTACGCCATCACACGACCGCGACAGACGCGATCATCCGCCAACACTTGCCAATCGTGCATGAGGCGATGCATCACGTCGCGCATATGACAGTGCGCAACCGCGGTACCTTCTGCGGCAGCGTCGCGCATGCGGATCCAGCGACCGAGATGCCGATGATGACACGGTTTCTCGATGGGACGGTTATCGCCTACTCTCAGCGCGGTAGACGCGAAATACCTGCAGCCGAATTTTTTGTCGGATCGCTGGTCAACTCGCTGGAACCGGACGAGTTTGTAATTCGCGTCGAGCTCGACGCGATGAGACCGGATGCCGGATGGGGATTTGAGGAGTTTGCAAAACGCCACGGGGACTTCGCACTCGCCTGCTTTGCGACGACGCTGCATCGTGTAGATGGCATGGCGTCTGACGTTCGCGTTGGCATGATGGGCGTTGGTGAAACCCCGCTGCGGCTTGAAGAGATCGAGGGCATCATCGAGGGGACGGATGTTTCCGAGCCGGTTCTCGATATGGTGGCGGATCGCCTGGCTGGGATCCTCACGCCCAACACGGATATCCATGCCTCTGCGGATTTCCGTAGACATCTCTCCGGTGTCCTCGCCAAACGAGCCCTTCGCGCCGCCTGGAGCCGCGCGAACCACGAAAGGCTTCAAGCAAGATGAGTGAGAAGACGATCACCGTCGGCGTCAACGGCGTGTGTATGACGCGCACGATCGAAGCACGAATGCTGCTGAGCGACTTCCTGCGCCAGGACCTTTGCCTGACCGGAACCCATGTCGGGTGCGAACATGGCGTTTGCGGTGCCTGCACCGTCATTCTCGATGGAAGGAGCGCACGCTCCTGTCTGACGCTTGCAGTGCAGGCGGACGGGAGCGAAATCGAAACCATCGAAGGCCAGGGAAGCGTCGATAAACTCGGGCGAATCCAAGAAGCGTTCCGCCAGCATCATGGCCTGCAATGCGGATTCTGTACGCCCGGCTTCATCATGGCGATCACCGACCTTCTTCGCCACCATCCGCTGGAAACCGATGAGGAGATCAGGGAAGCGCTGTCGGGGAACATCTGTCGCTGTACGGGCTATGAAAACATCGTCAACGCCGTCCGCGAACTGGCTAAGGAGAGAGGACCTCTGAGATGAAGATGCATTTTCTTGACGGCGGCCGGCTTCGTATGCGCCGGTCCATCTACGTCCCCGGGGCGCTGAAGGAAGAAGCGATCGAGTTGCCGGTTCACGCCACCCTGTTGCGCCATCCTCAAGGCAACGTGCTGTTCGATAGCGGATGCAATCCGGAGGCCGCCATCGATCCGGGCGCGCGATGGGGCGGTTTGAGCAAGGTTATGACCCCGATCTTTTCACCTGAGCAGACGGTCGTTCATCAGTTGAAGACTCTTGCTCTCGATCCGGAGGACATAGATGTTGTGATCTGTTCACATCTGCATCCCGATCATTGCGGCTGCAACGCGTACTTTCGGCGCGCAACGATCCTCTGCCACGAGGCGGAGACGCAGGCTGCAACGGCAAGCGGTGCAGAGAATCTAGGCTATCTTCGAGGAGAATGGGACCAGCCCCAGGGTTTCCAGACTTTCAATGCGGAGCATGACGTCTTTGGCGACGGGCGCATCATCTTACTGCCCATGCCGGGTCATACCCCAGGAATGACCGTCGCCCGTGTCGAGCTAGAAAAAGACGGTTCATTTATACTCGCTTCAGATGCTGCGCCGCTCCAGTCGAATATCGATACCGGTATCGCTCCGAAAAATACGTGGAACATTGAGCTGGCCGCAGAGGCACTCGCTCGCCTGAAAGCTCTTCGGGAGCGGGGAGCTAAAATCATTTCCGGCCACGACGACGCGCAATGGCAAGAGTTGCGAAAGGGTGTGGAGTTCTACGAATGAGCCATCGGGACCATTCCGTCGAGCTGAGGCCCAAACTTGTCGGCAAGCGGGTCAAGCGCACCGAAGATCCAC
Organism: Rhizobium sp. R634; assembly: GCF_002211305.1. GTDB lineage: Bacteria > Pseudomonadota > Alphaproteobacteria > Rhizobiales > Rhizobiaceae > Rhizobium. Next base: position 213,256 of record NZ_LOKW01000023.1, read on the forward strand.
GTCTGCTGACGGGTGTTGGTCAGTATGTCGATGACCTGGCGCCAGCTGGTATGTTGCATGTCGCATTGCGACGCTCCGACCAGCCATATGCCCGAATCCTGAACATCGATGTCGGCGATGCGTTCTCGGTTCCCGGCGTCGTCGCGATCTATGACGCGAGCGACCTGGAAGGAGAGATCAAACCGGCCATCCCGACCTCGCGCATGCCTGGTTATTACGCCACCCCCATATGGCCGCTCGCACGCGGAAAAGTTCGATATGTAGGCGAGCCGGTCGTCGCGATTGTGGCCGAAAGCCGGTACGCGGCGGAAGACGCGCTTGAACACATCACTATCGAGTACGAGCCACTGCCCTTCGCTATCAGACAGGTCGATGCGGTGAAGGACGATGCCCCCCTCCTGCATGAGGAGGCCGGCACCAACACGATCATTCGCCGCGAGTTCAAACGTGGCGACGTCGACGCGGCATTCCAGGATGCAGCGGTCACCGTGAAAGGCAAGTTTCGGATGACGCGGAAGACAGCCGCTGCCATGGAGAACCGGTCCTATCTCGCCGAATGGGACAGCCGGAAACAATCGCTCACGCTTTACACATCCTCCAATATTCCAGGCGTGATCCGCGATGTGCTTTCGGGCTGCCTCGACCTCCCAGGAACACGCATGCGCGTAGTTGCCCCCGATGTGGGAGGCAGCTTCGGCGGCAAGGGGTCGCTCTACGGCGAAGAAATTCTTGTTTGCGCGCTGGCAAGGAAGCTGAAGCGGCCAATCAAGTTCATCAGCGATCGGCTGGAAGATCTTTCCGCGACCAGTCAGGCCTTCGACGAACTGATCGAGGCCGAGCTGGCGGTAACCAAAGACGGCATGCTGATCGGCCTGCGCGCAGACGTGATCGGCGATGTCGGAGCCTACTCGATCTACCCGTGGACCGCCGCACTTGAGACGGTGCAGGTCGTCAGCTTCCTGCCCGGGCCTTATCGGATGGAGCATTACCGGGGCCGGATCCAGGGTGTCCTCACACCAAAACCCCCAACCGGTCCTTATCGTGGTGTTGGCCGCCCTTCCTCGACCTTCGCGATGGAAAGGCTTATCGAGATGGCGAGCCGCAAGCTCGGCATGGACCCGGTCGAGTTCCGCCGCAAGAACCTCGTTCGGCCCGAAGAATTCCCCTATCGCACTGCTTCCGGCATTATCTGGGACAAGTCAGCCTTCCATGAATGCCTCCAAGGAGCGTGCGATCATGTGGATTACCCCGCTCTCAAGCGCGAAAGAGACAAAGCCAGAAAGGAGGGCCGATGGATCGGAATCGGTCTGGCGAGCTATGCCGAGTTGACCGGCATTGGCTCGCGTATCTCGGTGGCGCCGGGGATGCCGATCAACACCGGAACGGAAACCTCGAAGATCGAAATCGACGCCACCGGCGCGATTACCGCGGCATTCGGGATCTCCTCGCACGGTCAGGGGCTCGAGACGACACTGGCGCAAGTCATTGTTGACGAGCTCGGCTGCAAGCTCGAGGATATCGAGATCAAGCATGGAGATAGTTCGCTGGTTCCCATGTCCAGTGGGACCTATGCCAGCCGTTCGGCGGTTCTGGGCGGCGGCGCAGCCACGCTTGCAGCTCGCAATGTGAAAGCTAAGGTCTTGCGCGCTGCCGCCTACCTGATGGAGCAAAGTGCCGAGGATCTCGACATACATGATGGCATTGTTACCAGCAGAAACTCGAACCTGACCACGACACTTAAGGAAATCGCTTCTGCGGTCTATACGCAGATGGGGCGCATTCCAAGAGACCAGCGTGAGGATCTTACGGCTTCTGAAACCTACGATCCCTATCTCGGAACCGCCTGCTCCTCGACGCATCTTGCGATGGTCGAGGTCGATCCTGAAACCTACAGCGTGAAAATCCTGCGTTATGTCGTGGCGGAGGATTGCGGCAGGATCATCAATCCGATGATCGTGGACGGGCAGATCCACGGCGCAGTGGCCCAAGGTATCGGTGCTGCGTTGCTTGAGGAAATCGTCCATGACGACCAGGGACAGGCAGTTGCCGCAAGCTTTGCCGACTATCTCGTCCCGGTCGCCAGTAGCGTTCCCGATATCGGTATCGTCCATATCGAAGCAGATCTGCCGAATAATATCGGCGGCTTTCGCGGCATGGGCGAAGGTGGCACGATCGGCGCGCCGGCGGCGATCGCAAACGCCGTCTCGGACGCGCTTTCTCACCTCGGCGTGTCCGTGGACACGCTGCCAGTTACTCCAGAGCGCATTTTCCAGATGCTTCGCCACACCAGACTGTCCCCCGATGCGCCGGATTGACACTTTCGCGTTTTTGCCTTGTGGGATAAAAGACCCTTCAAAGGTCGAAAGGGTACCTCAGGACATAGTCGGTGTCCTTGGAGGAGATGGGTTTCTTGCACTCGGAGCAGACCACGATGGCGGAAAAATCCTGTCCGCAGGCCTTATGCCGAAGCCGCATTGGTGGCTTGCCGTCTGCGAGCCACCTGTCTCCCCAAGCCATCATGACGAGCATGGGCCTGTACAGATCGAGACCCATTTCCGTAAAGCGATACTCGAAGCGTTCGCCCGCATTATAGGGAACTTTACGCAATACCCCTGCCTGTACGAGCCGGGCGAGACGGTCCGCAAGAATGTTGGTGGCAATTCCGAGATTCTCCCGCATTTCCTCGAAGCGGCGAACACCGAACCAGCCTTCTCTCAGAATGAGGAAGCTCCAACGATCGCCGATGATCGCCAGCGTCCGCGCGACGGAGCACGGCCGCACTCTTTCCAAAAGTGTCGAATCTGAGCTTCTGCGAGATGTTGGGCGCGTCTCGACCGGAGCATATCCCGCGCCCGGTCCGTCGCGCGGCGCAACTTCTTTAGCCGTAAAAGGTTCGAGACACTCGCAGCAGACAGTAATCGGATGGCATTCACACCCACAACTTTTATGAATCAGCTGTAGCGGGGCTTCGTTGCCCCCCGTCAACCACTTGTCGCCGAACTCCATGAGCGAAAGCATCGTCGGAAAAAGATCTTTACCTCGGAGCGTCAGAAAATACTGTTGCCCCGGCTCGTTGGGCCGCTTTCCGGTGCTGAGGATCTCATTTGCCACAAGGCTCGAGAGTCGGGATGAAAGCGTTTGCCGTGGAATTCCCAGACGCTGCTGAAATTTGTCAAACCGGCGCACGCCGAAATAAGCTTCTCGAAGTATCAGGAAGTTCCAGGTCTCGAATACAATCTCCATCGTTCGCCGAACTGATGACTGTCGCTGCATCAGCAAGGGTTTTTCAACATCGGGCGGGGAGGCAATATTCATGGGCATCTTTATAATCTTGTTCATCGGATAGCGACTGACCACGAGCGCGAATGAGTTGACTGTTCACACCATACATATAGGGTATCAGGTCTAATAATGAAAGCTTTCTGCGTCATAAGGAGGTTGCATGTTCAATCGGAAACGGACCCATTGCTAGTCTCAAGTGATATAGTTGGGGGCGAGGTAAATGCGCCGTGACCCTAGGAGGCAATATGGAAAGGATTGCTGACCCTTCAGAGGTGGCTGTTGTACTGCTCGCCGCAGGACAGGCACGTCGCTATGGGGCCGCCACAGACAGCAAGCTCCTGGCATTGTTCGATGGTATTCCACTTGTCAGGCGAAGTGCCGTGCGCGCCTGTGAAAGCAGGGCTCGTTCCGTTACCGCGGTCGTCGGTTTTCGAGCTCCGGAGTTGATTTCAGCTCTCTCCGGCCTTCCAATCAGCATTGCGCACAACCCCGATTTCGCCAGCGGGATGTCGAGTTCTTTGATAACCGGGATCATGACGCCCCAAGTTCGATCGGCGCAGGGAACACTGGTCATGCTGGCCGACATGCCGTCGGTTTCAACGGCTGATTTAAACTCGCTTATTGAGGCTTTCGTTGCTCATGGTGGTCGATCAATTATCGGAGCGACCTGCGGGAACATTCGCGGTAATCCCGTGATCTTTCCCAGATCCCTCCTGGGCGAGGTCGCGAGGCTTAAGGGCGATCTGGGCGCAAGAAATATTATCCGAGCTTCCGATGTGCCCGTCGTCGATTTCGATATCGGCACTTCAGCGTTGCACGATGTCGACACGGTGGAAGCATTGATCGCAGCTGGCGGTATAATATCTTGATCTTCAGAGTAAGCGAACTATTGCTCGTCGTCGCCCCTGAGTGGCAGCCTGAGGCCATTCAGCCGCCCGAGCTTACGGAAGGCGCCAGATCCGCCAGCCTTTTGTGAGGTTTCTTTCGATCATATCCTGCATTCTAGAGCGGATCGTTCTCCGCGGCCTTTGCGCCCTTCAATTTCGATTAAGGTATTACGTATAAGGTTATACCTCAATTGCAGTGCAAAAGGTTTGCTCAGGCGGAGGGGAAATAATGTGGAGGATACGGAAATTTGGCGTGGCGATACGTTTGTCTATCGCATTCGGGTTGCTGTTGTGCGCAACGGGAGTTCTCTCTCTTTCGTCAATCAGCCAGGTCGACGAGATCAATGGTAAGCTCAGCCTCATAAATGGCAGTAACAGCCAAAAATACCGGAATGGCATCGAAATGCTGGGATCGGTCCGCGATCGAGCAGTGGCATTGCGCGACATCGTTTTGACCGACTCGAATACGGATCAAGCGACGACAATCGTGATGATGAAAAAGCTGCAGGCCTCCTATGCTTCCAACTTCGCGGAGTTGCAAAAGGCCGTTAGTTCTGATGTCGCCAGCACTGCCGCTGAGCGTCGGCTCGCCGAGGGTCTGACGGCTTTTCAGAATGAAGCGGAGCCGCTCATTGCCGAACTCACCAAGCTTACGCTCGAGGGAAAAAAAGACGAGGCAAAGCCCCTGCTCTTAAATGAACTTCGACCCAAGTTGACGGCATGGATTGGTGCTCTGAATAAGTTGATCGATTATGAGCAAGCGTTAAACCAAGGCGTGGGGGGCAAAGTCAAAGCGGCTTCTGATGAATTTAAATCTCTGACCCTCACTGCGCTCGGCATAGCTGCCTTGTTCGGAGTAACCGCCGCATCGCTGACTACCCGCTCAATCATCGCACCCCTGGCGAAGCTACAGCAGTCAGTCCGTCAAATGATAGCCGGCGACATGGAGATTGACCGAAGGCTCGAGCGACGGAAGGATGAAATCGGTCAGCTCGCGAGACAGATATCCGACCTTAAGACCCATCTGTCAGAAACGGCTGAGCGCGACGCGATTGCCGAACATAATCGACAGGATGCCGAGCGGCAGCGTTTGGAGCACGAAGCGGAAGAGCGCCAGCGGACTGCCGAACAGACCAGTTCTGCCGTCGAACAAGTTGCCGATGCTTTGAAACAATTGTCGAAGGGTAACCTGCACGTTGAGCTCAATCGGCCTTTCACGGGGGCTCTTGAGCCGCTCAGATTGGACTTCAATTCAGCGATCAGCCAGCTTCGCGATGCGATGTCCGAAGTGAACGATAATGCGCAGGCGATTGCTGCGGGGGCCGAAGAAATCCGTACGTCCTCGAACGAACTCGCGATGAGAACGGAGCAGCAAGCTATAGTCGTCGAGGAAACGGCGTCTGTCCTCGCAGACATGACAAGGCAGGTGGTGGACGCAAGCCATAAAGCACACGAAGCAGGGATCCTCGTCGGCGCGACGAAGGAGAATGCCGAGAGGTCCGGCACCATAATGCGCGAGGCTGTTGAGGCTATGACGAACATTCGGTCCTCTTCGGTTGAAATAGGCAATATCATCGGCGTCATCGATGAAATCGCGTCTCAGACAAACCTCTTGGCCTTGAACGCGGGCATTGAGGCGGCTCGCGCTGGGGAGACCGGCCGTGGGTTCGCGGTAGTAGCGCAGGAGGTCAGAGACCTGGCGCAAAGGGCTGCGGCAGCTGCGAAGGAAATCAAGTCCTTGGTCGAAATATCCAACGTGCACATAAATGATGGGGTCCAGCGCGTACACCAGGCCGGCAACGCTTTGGGCGAAATCGTCGTCCAGGTGCAGAGTGTTAATCAAAACGTCGATGCCATTGCGCAAGTTTCCCGCGTTCAGGCGGACGGGCTCAAGGACATCAATTCCTCAGTAGGAAAAATTGAATCAGCGACACAACAAAACGCAGCGATGGTGGAAGAATCGACCGCTGCCGTTAACAGTCTCGCCAAGGAGGCAGCCTCGCTTTTCGAGATGTTATCCAGGTTCCAGATGGACGCCGGGCCGGCAGATACCAAAGGCGTGGAGGAGCCAGTCTTCTCTGTGGCCACTGCATCACCGGCGTGGGTCCCGCAACGAGAGATTTCCAAGCTTTCGGCGTGAGCCGCTGCCGAGCATCCCTCAGATCGACTGGATCCGGCCCTGGGGCGGATACATGGAGAAGCGGCGGCGGTATCCATCGGCAAGCGGATTTAATGACGGCGCGAGGTCGGGAAACAGGTTCGGCCTCGCGATAGGGTCATTAAACGGGACCTTGTCGGCACCAGGCATTCCCCCTGACGTAAAGGCGGGTTGTACCACCTACCGGGAAAATATTAGGCGATCGGTCGAAGTCTACTCTCTACCCACAGACATTCAATCCCGAGCAGTGCCGACGTGCTCGAGATGGCCGGTTGAGGCTGCGCCGTGGGGCCGTCAGTCAGGTCTGAACCTCAGCCGGTAAAAAAGAACTTGCTATGTTGGGTATGACATCATACCTTATACCTACGCGCAGAGGAGCACAGTGCGCGGAATTCGTGGGAACGCACTTTAGAGAACACTCCGGAACCTTGACCGGCTTTCCCGGCAGGAGCAGTGCGCCCGCGCGAGCGTGGGAGGACAGGTTTTGAGAAATACCCGACAGCGTTGCACCCGCACGCAAACGATCAGGCCTTACCGAGTGGGGAGGCCACTATGACTATTCACGGAGTCATCGAAGATGTTGCAAGGACCTCGAGCCTGGCAGCAATGGCACGCAAGATTGAACATGCCTTGGTAAGGTGCCTGGAGATACCGGTAGCACTTCTGGTGCTTTGCGAAATTCTTCTGCTGTTTTCGGCCGTCGTCGCTCGGTACGTATTCCACATCCCGCTGGTTTGGTCGGACGAACTGGCGTCAATCTTGTTCCTCTGGCTTGCTATGCTTGGCTCGGCCGTCGCTTTTCAGCGGCAGGAACACATGCGCATGACGGCGGTGGTCACCGCATTGAAGGGCGATACACGCCGCTTCGTTGAACTGGTTTCAGTCGCCGCGGCACTTGCCTTTCTCGTACTGATCCTGCCCGCATCTCTGGAATATGCCACCGAAGAGTCCTACGTCTGGACGCCCGCGATGAATATTCAGAACTCATGGCGCGCCTCGGCGTTGCCGACGAGCTTCGCTTTGATGCTTGTTTTCGCGGTGTTGCGGCTTCTGCAGAGCTCGAATCTCCGTCTCGCGCTCGGTGCGATTGCTGCCGTGGCAGCGGTCTTCTGCTTGTTTTGGGCGCTGAAGCCGGTCTTCGTTGGTCTCGGAAACCTCAATCTTCTCGTCTTCTTCGTCGGCGGCGTTGCGGCGTGTGTTTTTGGCGGCGTGCCGATCGCCTTTTCATTCGCGATCGCTACATTCGGCTACCTTATATTGACCACCAGAACGCCGCCTCTGATCATTGTCGGCAGGATCGACGAAGGTGTCAGCCATCTGATCCTTCTTGCGATCCCTCTGTTTGTGTTTCTCGGCCAACTTATCCAGATGACGGGTATGGCGCGGGCGATGGTTGCGTTCCTCGCTAGCCTTCTTGGCCATGTGCGCGGCGGGCTTCACTACGTGCTGGTGGCTGCGATGTATCTTGTATCTGGGATATCCGGATCGAAGGCCGCCGACATGGCCGCCGTCGCGCCCGTGTTGTTTCCGGAGATGAAGGAGCGCGGCGCAGACGAAGGCGATCTTGTTGCACTTCTCTCGGCGACGGGCGCCCAGACTGAGACAATCCCGCCTAGCATCGTCTTGATTACAGTGGGATCCGCAACCGGGGTATCGATCGCCGCGCTGTTCACCGGCGGCCTTCTCCCCGGCCTTATTCTTGCGGTAACCCTTTGCTTCTTGGTCCGCTGGCGCTGCCGCAACGATGACCCGAGCCACGTCAAGAGGGCAAGTCGAAGGCAGATCGGCAAGCTGCTTCTCGCTGCACTGCCTGCCCTTGCACTTCCGTTCGTTATCCGCTCAGCCGTAATCGAAGGTGTCGCCACGGCGACAGAAGTTTCGACGATCGGCATTGCTTACTCGGTTGTCGCGGGTCTGGTGTTCTATCGCCAGTTTGACTGGCGCCGGCTCAAGCCGATGCTTGTCGAGACGGCGAGCCTGTCCGGGTCTATCCTTCTGATTATCGGCGCGGCCACAGCGATGGCTTGGGGCCTGACGCAATCGGGCTTCTCGACGGCCCTGGCTCAAAATCTCTCAACGCTTCCGGGCGGTGCGGTCACCTTCATGATCGTCTCGATCATCATATTCATCATCCTCGGCAGTGTGCTCGAGGGGATACCCGCAATCGTGCTGTTCGCACCGCTGCTGTTCCCGGTTGCTCAGCAGTTGGGCATCCATCAGGTGCACTACGCCATGGTTGTCGTGTTGGCGATGGGTATCGGCCTCTTCGCCCCACCCTTCGGTGTCGGCTACTACGCTGCCTGTGCAATCAGCCGGGTCAGCCCCGACGCCGGCATGAAACCGATCGTCGGCTACATCGTCGCCATGGCCATAGGCCTTGCTGTGGTAGCCGCGGTTCCGTGGCTCTCGATTGGCTTCCTGTAGTCCGACCTCGACCAACCAAAATCCACAGAGCTTATTTGGAGGAGAACGAAATGGTAAATCTGACAAGACGCGCATTCACGATGACGACGACGCTCGGTCTCAGTGCCACGGCGCTCGGATTTTCGATGAAGCGAGCGGCCGCAGCCGAGTATTCCCTGAAGTTCGCGTTCAATCTGGCCGAAACTCATCCGATCACCACGCGCGCAAGGGAGGCGGCAGCCCGCATCCAACACGAGACAAACGGGCGGGTGGAACTGCAGGTCTACCCGAACAACCAGCTTGGTAGCGACACTGATATGCTGTCGCAGGTGAGAGCAGGCGGCATCGATCTGTTCCTGAACTCTGGTATCAATGTACTGTCCACGATGGTTCCGGCGGCCTCGATATATGGTCTCGGTTTCATTTTCCCGGACTATGACACGATTTGGAAAACGATGGACGGCGAGCTCGGTGTCGCTCTGCACAAGCTCATCGAAAAGGTGAATCTTCTGCCTATGGAAAAGATGTGGGACAACGGGTTCCGACACATCACCACCAGCACGCATCCAGTCAACTCGCCCGCCGATCTTGCCGGCATGAAGATCCGCGTCCCAGTCGGAGCGTTATGGACCTCCATGTTCCAGACGTTCGGGGCAGCTCCGGCGTCGATTAATTTCAACGAACTCTATTCGGCGCTTCAGACTAAGGTCGTCGATGGACAGGAAAATTCGCTGGCCAACATCAAGACTGCAAATATCGTCGAGGTTCAAAAATACTGCGCATTGACCCGGCACATGTGGGACGCCTTCTTCTGCGTTGCCAACAAGCGCAACTGGGAAAGCCTGCCAGCGGATGTCCAGGAGGTCGTGAGCCGCAACATCAACCAAGCCGCGCTCGATGAGCGTCAAGATATGGCCAAGTTGTCGGAGTCCCTGAAAGATGTCCTGGCCAAACAGGGTCTGGTATTCAATCAACCCGATACCGAGCCGTTCAGGCAGAAGCTTCGCGACGGTGGCTTCTACACAAGCTGGCGCGAAAAATATGGTGAGGAATTGTGGGCGATCCTCGAAAAGACGGTCGGCAAGCTCACCTAACGCCTAAAGCATACCTCCCAGCGGCCGGTTGTCCGGCTGACTCCCGGGTCTCGTGAGGAACATCACGGGGCCCGGCCTTTTTGTGACTGGGTGCCAGCGAGTCCGCCGCGTTCATGGTGCAGCGCCGCTACACTGGGAGCGCTCGGCCCGTCTTTCGTCATCAAGCGAACCCACCAGCACCCGTCGATCGGCGCGCGCGAGGTCTCGACAAATGAAAGACACTCCGCCTTGAACCAATACGGACCTACGACCCGTTGTTCCCTCCCATGTATCAATGAAAATTCCGGCTCTTAATCTTCAGCGTATCGATATGAAGATCCGGCGTGAACATGTCCCTCGCCCGAACCGCCGGAGGCGCCTTTTCGCGTGAATCGGGACTGCCGGGAGAGCCATGGGCGAATTCGTCACCGCGCCCGGTTGGTGGATGAAACGTGCCGTCGCGCCCCGCAAGCCCTGATAGATCACCCGACAGGTCGAAGAGCTGCTGGGCGACTAGGTGAACCACCTCGCCTTCGCGCTGGATCCTGCCGTTGATCGCCATCATGCTGGCGCCGAGCACCACCCGGCGCGCCCGTTCGAACAGCTTCGGCCAGACGACGACATTGGCAATGCCGGTCTCGTCCTCGATGGTGATGAACATCACGCCCTTTGCCGAACCCGGCCGCTGCCGCACCAGCACCAGGCCGGCCGCCATCAGCCACTGGCCGTCGCGCGCCCTCATCGCCTCTGCACAGGTGACGACCCGTCGCCGGGTGAGATCGGCGCGCAGGAATCGCAAGGGGTGGTCCCGCAGTGTCAACCCGACGTGGCTGTAGTCTTCGACGACGTTGTGGCCGTCGGTCATCTGCCTGAGCTCGACGTCCGGCTCCTGCTGCTCGGCGATCGCCCGCGCCTCGCGTTCGGCTGCAGCCGTGAACAGAGGAAGGGGCTCGTCGCGAAGCGCCTTGATCGCCCAGAGCGCATCGCGCCGTTCGAGCCGCAATGATGGCAGGAACGCGTCGGCTTGCGCCAGCTCGACAAGCGACGCAACCGGCACGCCCGACCGTCGCCACATGTCATCCACCGATGCGAAAGGCTCGTCGGCCCGCGCGGCGACAATGCGCGCGGCGTCCGCCGTCGCCAAGCCGCGCACCAGCCGCATGCCGAGCCGCACCGCATGCCGGTCAGTGCCCTCCATCTCCTCGAGCGTGCAGTCCCAACGCGACCGGTTGATGCAGACCGGTCGCACCTCGACGCCGTGTTTCCTCGCATCGCTTACGATCTGGGCGGGAGCATAAAACCCCATCGGCTGCGAGTTCAGGAGAGCCGCGCAGAAGACATCGGGGAAATGGCATTTGATGTAGCTGCTGGCATAGGCGATCAGCGCGAAACTGGCAGCATGACTTTCGGGGAAACCATAGGAACCGAAGCCTTCCAATTGGCCGAAGGTGCGTTTGGCAAACTCCGGTGAATAGCCGTTGCGGATCATGCCGGAAACGAGCTTGTCCTCGAACCTGCTGACGCCGCCGGTGAACTTAAACGTCGCCATGGATTTCCGGAGTTGGTCGGCTTCGCCGCCCGTGAAACCGGCACAGACCATCGCGATCTTCATCGCCGACTCCTGAAACAGAGGAACGCCCAGTGTCCTGTGCAAGACCGCCTCCAGTTCGGGCGTCGGATACTCGACCTTTTCCTTGCCCTCGCGGCGGCGCAGATACGGATGGACCATGTCACCCTGGATCGGTCCGGGCCGGACGATCGCCACCTGGATGACGAGGTCATAGAAGGTCTCCGGCTTCATCCGTGGGAGCATAGACATCTGTGCCCGGCTCTCGATCTGGAAAGTGCCGAGCGTGTCGGCCTTGCAGATCATCGCATAGGTCGCCGCGTCTTCCTGCGGGATGGTGGCGAGGTCGAGATCCTGATGCTTGTGCGCGCCAATGAGGGCAAAGGCTTTGGCCATGCAGGTCAGCATGCCCAATGCTAAGACATCGACCTTCATCATTTTCAGCGCCTCGACGTCATCCTTGTCCCATTCAATCACCTGGCGATCGGCCATCGCCGCCGGTTCGATCGGCACAAGATGATCCAGCCTGTCATGGGTGAGGACAAAGCCACCCGGGTGCTGGCCGAGATGCCGCGGTGCTCCCATCAACTGCGAGGCAAGCCGCAGCGTCAAGGCGAGACGCCGATCCTCCGGATTTAGGCCAAGAGCACGCACTTGGCTCTCGCCGACAGTTTCCGACCAGGACCAGATGCCGGAGGAAAGCGCCTTGATGAGATCCTCGGGCAGGCCGAGCGCTTTGCCGACATCGCGAATGGCGCCCTTGGCACGATAGCGGGTCACTGTCGAGCAGAGTGCGGCCTTGTCATGGCCGTAGGTCCTGTAGATCCATTGGATCACCTCCTCTCGCCTCTCATGTTCGAAGTCGACATCGATGTCGGGCGGCTCGTCGCGCTCCTGGCTGACGAAGCGCTCAAAGAGGAGATCATTGGTATCAGGATCGATCGAGGTGATGCCGAGCACATAGCAGACGGCGGAATTCGCGGCCGATCCCCTGCCCTGGCAGAGAATGCCCTGCGATCGGGCATAGCGGACGATCGAGAAGACCGTCAAAAAATAGGGGGCATATTTCATCGTCTCGATCAGAGCGAGTTCATGGCGGATCGTCTTCTCGACATGCGCTGGCAGCCCTTCCGGATAACGCGTCTTCACGCCTTCCCAGGTATAGTGCTCCAGCGACTGCTGCGCCGTCGTGCCCGGGATCAAAGCCTCCTCGGGATATTGGTAGACGAGCTCTTCCAGACTGAACCTGCAGCGCTCGACGATCTCCACCGTGCGTGCCAGCGCTTCCGGGTAGCGTGGAAACAGACGCGCCATCTCTTCCGGCGGCTTCAGGTAGCGATCGGCATGTCGCTCTCGCTCGAAGCCGACATCGTCGATAGTCGTGCCGGTGCGAATGCAGGTGACGACGTCCTGCAGCTGCCGCCGGCCGGGTTCATGAAACAGCACGTCATTGGTGACGACCGTCTTCACCCGGTGCTGCGCCGCCAGGTTCGATATTTCGTGCAGCCGCAGCTGATCGTTCGGCCGCCGGCGCAGACAGAGCGAGACGTAGGCGCGGTCGCCGAAAATCTCGGCCATCTTCCTCAGCTGCACGGCGCAGCCATCGTCCGGCATATCCGGGACAAGGACGCCAATCAGGCCTTCGCAGTAGTGCGCCACATCCTCGAGATGCAGGATGCAGTTGGCTTTGCCGCCGCGGCCCTTGCCCAGCGTCAAGAGCCGCGTCAGCCGCGAATAGGCAGTGCGGTCGGTGGGATAGACGAGGATCGACATGCCGTCAGCCAGATCGAGCCGGCAACCGACGACGAGCCGCAGGCCGGTGGCGCGCGAGGCTTCGAGCGCCCGGACGATGCCGGCCAGGCTGTTGCGGTCGACGATGCCGAGCGCCTCGATGCCCATGAGCTTGGCGGTCGCAAAGAGTTCTTCGGCCGAACTTGCGCCGCGAAGGAACGAGAAATGCGTGGTGACCTGCAGTTCGGCATAGCGCATCAGGCAAACACCCCATGCACGAACCATTGGTGCGATCCGGTGTCGGCGTCGACGCCATCGCCGGAGCGGAAAATCCAAAAACGCTCGCCGGCATCATCCTCGAGGACGAAATAGTCTCGAACCGCGACCCATTCGGAGCTGCGCTGCCACCATTCCCCGAAAATCCGCTCCGGGCCGTCGGCGCGCTGCACCCGGCGCCGCTTGCCACGCCAGGTAAAGGAAACCGGCGGATGATCGGGCAACAGCGCAATCACCTCGATCGCTTCCGGGTGTGGCAAGAGCCGCGACGGCCGCGGCCAATGGAGTGGCCAGGTGGCGCCGACCTCGTCCGCCGTCGGTGCGATCCGCCGGACACTGCGCTCCGGCACGTCGCTTGCCACCGGCGCGACACGGAAAATCCGCTGACCGCCGCGGTTTCCCAGCACGTCGATCAGCGGCGTTACATCGGTGATCTGCTCTTCGATCAGCGAGGAGGCCGACTGCGCCTCAACGAGCGGTTCGGCGGCGATTGCGGCGAGGCTCAGCTTCTCGATCCCGAAGCCCGGCTCGATCTTCTCGATCCGGTCGCGGAAGAGTTTCGTCAGCCAGGCGATATCTCGGACAGGCTTGGCCGTGCCGGCCCGGAGCGACTGAATTGTGTTGTCGACGCGGTGGACGATCAGATCGGCGCGCCGCACGCCAAGTCCTTTCTTCTCGAGCTCCAGACAGAGCTGCCGCACCAGGCGGCTCACATATTTCTCGATGGTCTCCGGGGCGCCGATCGGTTCGGCAAAGGATTTTTGCACCTCGACGAGATCAGCTGGCCGGATCGGGTCGATGGGCTCGGCGAGCCGGCCGAACATCTGATCGAGGCGGCGTCCGACTTCCGGGCCGAAACGCAGCGTCAGCGGCGCCCGCGGCGTCACTGCCAGATCACCGACGGTAGCGAAGCCGAGGGTTCGGAGGCTCCCGACGATCTCGGCCGGCAGCCGCAGTGAGGATAGTGGCAGACGGTTGACCGCCTTGGAGGTGTCGCCGCGCGGGATGATGACTGTCTCGCGATCCGTAAACCGGGCGAGCGCATGCGCCGCACCCCAGGTGTCTGCGATCGCTGCGCGCGCCGCGAGACCCCGGACACGGAAGCGGTTGACGAGACCGGAGAGCATCAGGTCCTCGCCGCCCTGCAGGTGATCGGCACCTTCGGTATCCATGACAATGCCATCAGGGGGATCCATGCCGACAACGGGAGAATATTGCGACAAGGCCCACAGCGTCAGCCGTTCCAGTGTCGTCAGATCCGCCGCCGGATCGGCATCCACCATCGTCAATCCCTGAACCAGCGCCTGTGCCTTAGCGGCCGGCATGCCGACGCGAAGCCCGAGTTTCGCAGCTGCCCGGTCGGCCGCCGCCACCCATCGCTTCGACCCGCTCCTGGCAATCACCACCAGCGGCGTGTCAGGATTGAGCGAAGGATCGGCGCGCCTGATCCGGTCGGTCGGCAGTGTCGGAAGAAAGACAGATACGACCCTGGCCATCACATGCTCCGATAATGAATTGTCCTCCCTCGCCTGCCCTGACCCGCATCAGCTCCGCCAGCCACCGCGCGCGGCCGACGCCCGGCACGGGCAGCGGCTCGGACGGCAGCACCGAGATCCGCCAGCGGGTCACAGCTGCCGTCGGCATGCCGAAATCGGAGGCTTCCGTCTGGCGCCGCCATCGGCGGATCACCAGCCCCAATGTGCCGGACTTTTCCGCCGCCAGCTGCAGCCGGCGCGATGCCGTCATCGGCAGGCGCACCAGCTCGGCGACGACGGCGCCGAGGCCGCCATAGCGCAACGCCTCTTCGAAGCTTGCGAGCACCGTCTCTTCCTTGTCGCATTCGACGAAAATGACACGATCGGGGTGAAGGCCGACCTGGGCGAGTGCGGGAAAGAACAGATCGAAGCGGGTGAGGCACCAGACCACCTTGCCGGTGGCCCGCGCCGCGATACCGCCGATGAAGAGCGCCGCGGCCGCGCCGTCGATCGCACCGTTGCCGCCGCCGGCGACTTCATGCAGCGCGCCGTAGGCCAGGCCACCTCCCGGCAGCTGCGCATCGATCTCGGCCAGCCCGAACGGAAGGACGGATGTTCGTCGCGCTGCAGCCCCTTCGAGATGCTGAATGCGATCTCGAAGTTCGGAGATGATCGGGTTCGCGCTGATCTGCGCCATTCGGAAGCCTTCGTCAAAATAGGTTTTCATCTCGCTCGAAAGCGAGTATGTTCCCTATTTGTTCCGACGCGGCATGTGAGTCAATGTGCATATACAGGCGAGTGGTCGCCAGGCTACAACCCGCCCATTTCCTGCGCCACCGGAAGAACCAGTGAATTCAATCGCCTACCGGAGGTCGGGCGACAGGCTCTGAAATGTCATCGATAAGAAAAAATACCTATGAAGATCCGACAACGCTCCGCGACTTCCGTGGATCGGTCGTCTCAGTCGAGTGCATTGCCTGTGATCGGAACACGGAGCTCGACCGAAAGACTCTGGTCAAGCAGTACGGCGCGAGTTTCACGTTCCAGCAGCTTCGCCGGCGGCTGAGCCTCGGCTGCCCTCGCCTGATTTCGGAAGATGGCGTCGACCGCTGCCAGACCCGCTTCCCCTGTCTCACCGAAAATGGCCTTTCATTCAGCAAGGAGGATACCCCATGACGGAAAACGTCGTATCGTTCGAGGAAAAGCGCCTTGAGGCGCTGTCTGGGACGATCTTCGGAACGACGGCCGAAGAACGGAATCTGGCAGCAATCCGCTCGAACATCGAGTTTGCCAGAAATGAACTGGCGCTTGTTCAAAGCTATATCGATCTCGCCTATGGCGGAGAAATCGTCTACACGCCGAATGACGGCACGAAACCGCAGGCGGAGGCCCTTGCGCATCTTGGCAGCGTTCTTTCCAATTACGAACAGGCGCTGTTCGATAAGATCGGCAGCCTCGAATACGAGCTGGAAATGCTGGAATTTCCGCCCGATCAGGATGAAGAATGAGACCAACGACCCACCGCCTCGAAAAAGTGGATACCGATCCGCACAAGCCAGTCGCGATGCCTGCGATCAAACAGCCAGAATCGCCTTTGCCCTGAGATCGGTAGTTGATAATCGCGGCAAATGCGCGGATGTTTATCGAGGGGACCGATCATCGTGACAAGCCTACGCCTGAGAGGTGAGATTCTTGTCGCCCTCATGATCGCCTGCGTTGCCACGTGCTATGGTTTTGGCCTTAGCCTCTTCCCGCAGATCATCCCCGACATGCGTCGTGACCTTGGCTTCGACTATGGATTCGTGGGCGTCGTCACCGGCATGGTCCAACTTTCGACTGTCGCTTTCGCGTTGCTCGGCACCTGGCTCGTCCATCGGATCGGGGCCGCGCGGACAGTCGTGGCCTCCGTGTCTCTTTGCGGGCTTTGCCTCGTGTGCATTGCCGCCACCGGCAATATCTATATCACCGCCTGCCTTCTCATGATCGCCGGCGGGACCGGCGCATCGACGTTCGTTCCGATGATCGATCTTGCCTCGCGCGTCGTGACCACCGAGCAACGCGGTCTTGCCATGAGTCTGATCTCCAGTGCACCAGCCTATGGAGTTCTGATCAACAGCGGGCTTGCATCAGCGTTCGCCGGCAGCGGTCACTGGCGGATAGCCTGGTACGTCACGGCCGGACTCACCATCACGCTGGCTATCGCCATTGCCATCCTCTTTGGTCGAGCGGGCCTCCTTCAGGAGACAACAGGACAAACAACAACCGCAGTTGGAGATGGGTCGCCAAGCCTGCGTCCGATCATGCCGTGGGGGGCGCTGATTTTCGTGCTCGGCTTTATCAACGGCATGATGCCCTATCCCTATCTCACCTATCTCTCTCCGTTCTTGCGGGAGGAGCTGGGCTATTCGGTCGGTTTCGCCTCCTGGCTCTGGGCAACCGTCGGAGCAGTGGGGATCGGCGCGGGTTTCATCGTGGGGGCGATCTCGTCACGCCTCGGATCACGCCATGCCATGCTGGCCTGCTACTCGAGCTTCCTCATTGCCGGCGCTCTTATCGCCATCGACCCCTCGATGGAACTGGCTTTGGCGTCGGCGATCTTCTTTTCGCTTGGCTTCTACCCGATTTATGGCCTGCTGCCGGTCTATGTCTCGCATCGCGCCGGGCCCGGCCTTGCAGTGACCGTCCTGGGTATCTGCACGGTGCTGCAGGGCATCGGCGGTACCACGGGCAACTTCTTCGGCGGGATGATCAAGACATCGACCCAAAGCTTCGACGGCATCTATCTCGCCGTGGCGGTCATGGCTTTGATTGCGGCGTGCATAACGATGGCGTTGCCGAAGGATTGACAAGTTCAGCCATAAGCCTTTGAGGGCGTTGGGCTGCGTTATCGGTCTATAGCCGGACCGATCGTCAGGTGAGCGACGTCAATGGAGAGCCGCAAGAGCTTTCAGTGCTTGAGGTCGCCCTTTTCGCCTCGGCCGAGCTTAGCCCGTGCTTCGCGTCGCGGCGGCTATCGGGTGAAAGCGACCGGCTGAAACGACAGGCGGAGCCGCCCGGTTTGCGCGCAATCATCAGCCAGACAATTCGCAGGACCGCAGCAAACGCTGGCAAGCCGAGATAAAGTCAGGTTCAAAACAGCCGATGGTATCGCATCGGCAGCGGCTCATTTCTCGCCGCTGCCTGCGTCGCAAGCTTGCGCATTTGCGAGCGACCAGCAGCAAAATGCGCTCGTGACCAGGCGGCTCGAGGTGCTGTCATAACCGGCTGTATCTCAGTATGGCCGAGGATCCCTGTCCCGCGACATCTGAGAGACAGCAATGACTTGGTCTTCGGGTGCCAGCAGATCGTGTTTTTCGGCGAAGGCAACATACAGACCGCGCGCCGTCTCCGGCTCGATCTCGCCGCGGAGCGCGGCACCGCACGCCTTGAGCGCGATGGAATGCGCGCTATCCCGCAACGACGTCGGCCACTCGGTGAGATGCCGATAGGCGTCCATCACGCTGCGGACCTCAAATGGAAACCCAAGACCAACAAGAACGGAGACAGGCTGTCTGAACATATCGGGCTTCATCATATTCTCCTTCCCAACCCCAAGTCTTGACCGGCGGAGCCGCGACGGGGCCTCCTGCCATGTGAGAGGGCCGATGGGCCTGGCCCGCCGGATTGCCGATCCCCTTTGTCCAACACCTTGAGGGCCTCAAGGATCTCATCATAGGAAACGGCTCTTTCCGCCCCGGGATAGAGTCGCAGTGCAGGTACCGATTCGATCGCAAAGCAATCGGATGCCCAGGCGGCGAGAATGGCCCGCTTTTCCTCAACGCTGATGTCGGTGGCGGTCAGCACATCACGGGGATGACTGAAATGTTTTGCCGGATGCAGCAGGTGCGCCGCGCTGATCGCCGCGGCGGCTTGCGGCTGGGAGAAGTTGCTTGTGTTTTCCTTTCTCATGGCTTGGCTCCATTGTGTCGACTGATGGAACTGGTTCATATGAGGGTATGTGGGGTGGCCCGCCCCGAAGGCGGGGCGGGCCGAGCAATCGTTTAGAAGTCCATGCCGGCGCCGGCCGGCATTGCCGGAGCGGCTTCCTTCTTCGGCTTCTCGGCGATCATCGCTTCCGTCGTCACCAGCAGGCCCGCAACGGAGGCGGCATCCTGCAGCGCGGTGCGGACGACCTTGGCCGGATCGATCACGCCCTGCGTATAGAGGTCGCCATATTCACCCGTTTGGGCGTTCCAGCCGTAGGAGAACTCGCTCTTTTCGCGCAGCTTGCCGACGATGATGGAGCCTTCGGCTCCGGCATTTTCGGCGATCTGGCGAACCGGTGCCTCGATGGCGCGGCGAACGATGTCGACGCCGACGCGCTGGTCGTCATTGGCGGTCTTGATCGCGTCGAGCGCCTTGACCGCGCGCAGCAGCGCCACGCCGCCGCCCGGCAGAATGCCTTCCTCGACCGCCGCCCGCGTCGCATGCAGCGCGTCGTCGACGCGATCCTTCTTCTCCTTCACTTCGACCTCGGTCGAGCCGCCGACGCGAATGACGGCAACGCCGCCGGCGAGCTTGGCAAGGCGTTCCTGCAGCTTCTCCCGGTCGTAGTCGGAGGTGGTTTCCTCGATCTGGGCGCGGATCTGAGCGGTGCGACCGTCGAGTTCCGCCTTCGAACCGGCGCCGTCGATGATGGTGGTGTTTTCCTTTTCGATCGCCACCTTCTTGGCGCGACCGAGCATGTTGAGCGTCACGTTCTCGAGCTTGATGCCGAGATCTTCCGAGATGACGGTGCCGCCCGTCAGGATGGCGATGTCTTCGAGCATGGCTTTGCGGCGGTCGCCGAAGCCAGGAGCCTTGACGGCAGCGATCTTCAGGCCGCCGCGCAGCTTGTTGACGACGAGCGTTGCAAGGGCTTCGCCTTCGACGTCTTCAGCAATGATCAGGAGCGGCTTGCCGGACTGGACGACGGCTTCGAGCACCGGCAGTATCGACTGCAGGTTCGAGAGCTTCTTCTCGTGAATGAGGATATAAGGATCCTCGAGCTCGACCCGCATCTTGTCCTGGTTGGTGACGAAGTAGGGGCTCAAATAACCGCGGTCGAACTGCATGCCTTCGACGACTTCGAGCTCGGTTTCGGCGGTCTTGGCTTCTTCAACCGTGATGACGCCTTCGTTGCCGACTTTCTCCATCGCTTCGGCCAGGTAGCGGCCGATTTCGGAATCGCCATTGGCCGAGATCGTGCCGACCTGGGCGATTTCCGAATTGTTGGAGATCTTGCGGGCATTGGTCTTCAGCTCGGCGACGATGGCTTCAACGGCCAGATCGATGCCCCGCTTCAGGTCCATCGGGTTCATGCCGGATGCAACCGCCTTGGCGCCTTCCTTGACGATCGCCTGGGCGAGCACCGTCGCAGTGGTGGTACCGTCACCAGCGAGGTCGTTGGTCTTGGATGCCACTTCGCGCAGCATCTGGGCGCCCATGTTCTCGAACTTGTCTTCGAGCTCGATTTCTTTGGCGACCGAGACACCGTCCTTGGTGATGCGCGGGGCGCCGAAGGACTTGTCGATCACCACGTTGCGGCCCTTCGGACCCAGCGTCACCTTCACCGCATTGGCCAGCACATCGACCCCACGCAGCATGCGTTCACGGGCATCGCTATGAAACTTGACTTCTTTCGCAGCCATTCTGTCACTCCTTCAATAGGCAGCTTTTTTGACTAATGCGCGGAAATCGCCTCAGGCGGCGATCTTTTCGGCGGCCCGGGCCTCGATGATGCCCATGACATCGCTTTCCTTCATGATCAGCAGATCTTCGCCATTGACCTTGATCTCGGTGCCCGACCACTTGCCGAACAGGATGCGATCGCCGACCTTGACGTCGAGCGCCTGGATCTGGCCGGCTTCGCTGCGCGCGCCGGGGCCGACGGCGATGACCTCGCCTTCCTGCGGCTTCTCCTTGGCAGTATCGGGAATGATGATGCCGCCCTTGGTCTTTTCCTCCGAATCGACCCGGCGGACGAGAATGCGATCATGAAGCGGTCGGAACGACATGTTTTCCTCCAATGGACAAACAATAACGATGTTGTTCCCCTGGCCGGACCGGATGACCAGTCCGGGCGGGTGCAAAACCTCTCGTCGAGCGTTCTGCGCGCAAAGATCTGGTTCTGCGCTTTTTCGATTTCAAGAGGGCCACGTAAAAAAATCAGCACTCGGCCGATATGGCTGCTAACACCCTGTAAAGGAACATTAAAATGGTGGACGCGTTCGGGATTATGTTGATCGTCGCAGAATTTTGCGCGACCTTCGATCGACATGAAACGGAGATGAAACATGCAATTTTTATCAGATCTCGACCGGCAGCTGAACGGCTACGGGCTGACGACAGCGCATATCCTCTATCGCATTCCTGATTTTGAATCCGTCCTGCAAAGCTATGTCTGGCAGGATTACGATCTGGCTCCGGACTTTCCGGAGATGCATAAGTTTCTGGATTTCTGGCAGTCCACGCTTGACGGGCCGCTTCATTCCGTCCGCTACACGCACCAACGGCTGATCGGGCCAAACGAATGGCGCCGCGTCGCGGGCGAGTTCAAGTTGCAGTGAGACTTGACACCGAAATTCCCTAATGGCCGCTTCGAGCTAAAGTCGGCCTCAGGACGAGGCCCGTATCGCCTTTGGCGGATGCAAACCTATACCGCCTCCTTGGGGAGTGTCAGAGGTCGCGTGAGCATACCGGTCCAACGTATTTGAATGTGAACAATGGGGCCGAGGCGCAAGCTGCCACTGCGCTGGCCAAACCCTCCATCCAGCCTCAGATTGGCACCCGTGACGTGACCGCCTGAGAACGGACAAGATAAGCAATGGCGCCGCCTTTAGTTTTCGCTTTGATACGGCCAGGAATCTTTTTGAGTGAAAAGCGCGCCTGGAGATCATCTATTGACCCTCAATGGAAGCCTTCACCCTTCTTGCCAGCGCCTCCATATCGAACGGCTTGGTCAATACCTGCATGCCCGGAGATAAATGTCCGTGATTTAAAAGCGCATTCTCCGCGTAGCCTGTGACAAACAGGACTGGCAGATTTGCGTGCCATTCGCGGGCACGATCGGCGAGCTGCCGACCATTCATGCCATTGGGCAGCCCCACATCGGTCAACAGCAGATCGATCCGCCGGCCTGTTTCCAGCACCTCGGTTGCTTCACGAGCGTCGCCGGCCTGAATCACCAGATAACCCAATTCCTCGAGTTGTTCAGCGGAGACCATGCGGATCAGGGGCTCGTCGTCGACGAGCAGGATTGTTTTACCTCGCTCTGCTGCAGTCAGCCTGCCAGCGGGAAGCGTCTCTTCCGAGCCGACGTCCCCCGTAAACCTTGGCAGATAGATGGACACGGTAGTACCTTCACCCAACTCAGAATAGATCTTTGCGCTGCCGCCAGATTGGCCCGCGAAACCCCATACCATCGAAAGACCGAGGCCGGTCCCCTCGCCGATCGGCTTGGTTGTAAAGAACGGATCGAAAGCGCGAGCAACTGTTTCTGCCGACATGCCCGTACCAGTATCCGAGACAGACACCGATAAATACTGCCCGGCCTTGAGCCCCAGAAGAGACGCCATGCGATCGTCAATCCAATGATTTGCTGTCTCGATCGTCAACCTGCCGCCAGATGGCATCGCATCGCGTCCGTTGATACACAGGTTCAGCAGCGCACTCTCCAACTGACCCGGATCGACAAGCGTTGGCCAGGCCCCGGATGTCTGAACGACCTCGACGGCCACGGCAGGACCGACGCTGCGGCGAAGCAGCTCTTCCATCGAGGTGATGAGCTTGGTGACATTGGTCGGCTTCGGAGCAAGTGTTTGTCTCCGGGAGAAAGCGAGCATACGCTGCGTCAGCGACGCGCCGCGCGTGGCCGCACCGGCTGCCGCAGTCAGAAAGCGATCGATATCGTTCAATCGGCCCTGTGCCAAGCGGGTCCTCATCACCTCCAGACTGCCAAGGATCCCGGCGAGAAGATTGTTGAAGTCGTGGGCAAGCCCGCCCGCAAGCTGCCCCACGGCTTCCATCTTCTGCGCGTGGCGCAGAGATTCTTCCGCTGCCATGAGTTCGCCCGTACGTTCCGCGACCGTTGCCTCCAAGACCTCGTTGGCCCGACGCAGGTCGGCCTGACTCGCCAGCAACTCCGCCTCCGATCTGACCCGTTCGATATGAGCCCACGAGCGGTCAGTGACCTCCTGGACAAGGGCGATTTCATGAGCGGTCCAATGATGCGGCAGCTTATGATGGACGGCCATGAGCGCTGTGAGTTTGCCGCCTTTAACCAGAGGCAGGCAGATGGTCGCCGCAATGCCTATTTTCTGGAACGTGGCTGCCTCTTCCGGCGCGATCTCCTTCAAATTGTCATTGATGACAAGGGGGCGGCCGGCGGAAAGCTCATCAACAGCGAGCCGGCCAAAATCTCTGAGATGGTATCGGCCAGTAATGTGGCCCGAACCGGGGGCTGCCCAGTCTCCTCGAATGGTGAAGCCGTCCTCGTCTGCGTCCATATCGGCGTAGGCGCAAACGGACACACCTAATTGTTGGCCGAGCATGCGCGTGCTGGTTTCCAATATGGAATCCGCGTTGTGAAGCGCGGATGTCGCCTTGCCAAGCGCGTCCAGAAAATCCAGCCGCGCCGTATAACGTGTCTTCTCCGCCTCTGATTTTGCGCGCTCGACAGCTGACCACGTCCGTTCGGCAACCTCCGTCGCGAGAGCAATATCGTTATCCGTCCACTTGTGTGGAATCGGGTGGTGAAGAAACAACATAGCTCTGAACCGGCCATGTTTGATCAGGGGCACTGCCAAGACTGTTCTCGATCCGATTGCATGGAACGCCGCAGCCATGCTTCCGACCCGATGGTCCCGGTCCACGTCGTCCACGCACATGACCCGCCCGGCCTTGAGCTCGTCGATGATCGGCGGACCGAAGTCATTCATGCGGTATTTGCCCGCTACACTTGCGATGCGCCCATCCGTCCAGTCGCGCTCCACGGTGACATGCTCTTCTTTTTCATCGATTTCACCGTAACCAACCCGTGCTATGCCGAGAGCTCTGCCCAACGCTTCGGAAGCCGCGGCCATCACTGCAACCGGATCGGCGATATCCCTGAGGGTCTCCTCCAACGCGAGATGGAAGGACTGTCTTTTTTCCAGCATGACGCGCCGGGTGGTTTCGGTGACGGCACAGAACATCCCCCGCACTACACCCTGATGATCGCGAACCGGCGAATACGAGAAGGTAAACCAACTTTGCTCGTCATAGCCCGCCCGGTTCATAACAAGCGGAAGGTCCTCGCTGAAAGTTGCGATGCCTTTCATCGCCCTGTCGATAAGCGGAAAGATGTCCTCCCAGATCTCCTGCCAGATATCCTTGAACCGCGCCCCAAAGGCGGCCGGATGCTTGCTTCCGAGTATCTGCGCATAGGCATCGTTGTAAAGGAAGGTCAGTTCGTCGCCCCATGCCACGAACATCGGGAACTGGCTATCGACCATGAGCGCCGTCACCGACTTCAAAGACTGATCCCAATGTTCCGGCGAACCAAGGGGCGTAAGTGCAAAGTCAACCGTTCTCAGGAGCCCCACGACTGGGTTTGACGTGAGCTCGGTCTCCAAACCCTCGGACCGGGCAGCCATCAGTCCCTCATCAGTGCAGATCCCAGTATCCGTCATTGCGCCCCCGCGTGTTAAGGCGACAGTCAACGTTTTCGACCTCGACAGAGTTCCGCACCCGCTAAGCTAACGCCTCGCGGTGCTGGAGAGGGTCGTATTCGCGGGGGGACTTGCGGCCGACGAGGGATGCGACAAGCGGACATCGTTTTTCACATACGACCTTGCCCCGTCCCGGTGGACGAGGCTTTTCCGTACGATTGAACGGTAACCTAGACGCAGCTGGGTTGGTTCACGATCGTAGGAATGGCTATGCGCTTCACGTAGATGCCCTCGCAGCGTTTGATCTGATCCCGAAGTGGTTCGTGCGGAGCTTTGGTGCGCTGCCATCGAGTAATGCTCCGCGCGGTCCGGAGATTTTATATTTATCGGACACGACGTGATCCTATCAGTCTACGCTGCCCGTCGCGATCTTCCGAAGCGCTTGATTGCTTGCTCAAGCGGCCGCTCGCCGTCGCAATAGTCCTGCCAGGCGGAGCTTTTGGCAAGCAGCGCCGGCACAGTTCGAAGCGTAAACCGCTTCGGGTCGAGATCGGACTTCACCTGCGCCCAGGTGAGTGGCATCGACACGGTAGCGCCGGCACGGGCGCGCGGTGAAAGCGGTGCGACGGCCGTCGCCATCCGATCGTTGCGGAGATAGTCGAGGAAAATCCTGCCGCCGCGAAGGCTCTTGGTCATCTTGATCAGATAGAGGTCGGGATTGTCACGCGCCATCTGCTGGCAAACATTATGCGCGAAACCCTTGGCCTCCGCCCATGAGAGAGGCTTGCGTTTGTTCACGGCAAGCGGGGTGACGACATGCAGGCCCTTGCCGCCCGTCGTCTTGCAGAAGCTGACAAGGCCGAGCTCGTCGAGCCGGTCGCGCATCTCGCGGGCGGCCGCCACCACGGTCGCAAACGGCACGTCCGGACCAGGATCAAGGTCGAACACCAAACGGCCGGGCACCTCCGGTTTGCCCGGCTCACAATTCCACGGATGCAGCTCGACACCGCCGATCTGGGCGATCGCCGCCAGCCCCTCAATCCGATCGATCTGCAGGTAAGGCTTCTTGTCGCCGAAGACCTTCACAAGCTCGAGGAGGTTAGAGGTGCCGGGCATCGCATGGCGCTGAAAGAACTGCTCGCCGCCAATGCCGTCGGGCGCTCGGATGATCGAGCAGGGCCGGCCCTTGATGTGATCGATCAACCAGGCGCCGACGGCTTCATGGTAGCGCGCAAGGTCCTCCTTTGTGACTGGCTCGCCGTCGCCGGCGTCCGGCCAAAGCGGCTTGTCGGGATTGGAAATCAGCACCCCCATGACCTCGGCCTTCGCCCCTTTGCGGCGGACAGGCCTATGTTTGGCGCCTGCGGCAGGTTCAGCGGTTTCAGTCTTGGCAGGCGGCGCCGGCTTTTCGGCCTCGACCTCTTTGGCCGGCTTGTCCTCGCGCAGCCCCTTGAAGGCAGCCTGGCGGACGAGGCCGTCCGCGGTCCAACCTTCAAATTCGATCTCGGCGACAAGCTCGGGCTTCACCCAGACAACTTCGGCTTCCTTCTTCGGAGCACCGATACCGGTAAATGGCGACCTCGCCGTTTCGAGAGCCTTCAGTTTCGGCAGCAGCATCTCGACTTTTTTCACGCCATAGCCGGTTCCGACACGCCCGACATAGACAAAGTGATCGCCGCGGTGCACCCCGGCCAGCAGGGATCGGAATCTGCCGTTGGTCTTGGCATAACCTCCGATCACCACCTCGTGCCCGGCCCGACATTTCGACTTCGCCCAGCTGTCGGTGCGCCCGGACTGATAGGGTGCATCCATCTGCTTGGAGATGACGCCCTCGAGGTGCAGCTTGCAGGCGGAGCGGAGCACGGCGTCGCCACCGGATTCGAAATGTTCGACATAGCGGATGCGGGGATCGTCGCCGGCAGCGGTCAGAAGGTTTTGTAGCCGCTGCTTCCGCTCGACCAGGCGCATCGACCGCAGGTCCTCGCCGCCGTCGAACAGCAGGTCGAACGCGAAATAGACGAGCTCACCGGTCTTGCCTTCCGAAAGAGCCGCCTGAAGTGCGGCAAAATCGGGAGCGCCATTCTGGTCGAGCGCGCATATCTCGCCATCGATGATACAATCGGTCAGTTCGGATGCCACATCGGCGATCGCAGGATACTTCCCAGTCCAGTCGAGACCCTTGCGTGTCTTCAGCGTCGCCGTCCCATCGGCGACCCGCATCTGGATGCGATAACCGTCGAACTTGATTTCGTGAAGCCAGTCGTCGCCGGCCGGCGGGCGATCGAGCCTGTCGCAAAGCTGCGGCTCGATGAAATCCGGCAGGTCGACCAAGGTGGATGTCGCGAGATCCTTGCTGGACCTCTTCTTGCGTTCGGCGGCGGCCAGGCCATGCTTGCTGTCCCAGACGGCATCCGCCTCCACGTCCGCGTTCGCCATCATGAACGGTCGCGGCTTGCGCCCCTTGCCTTCGGCGATTTCATCCATGCTGCGGCCGGAAGCGACCGAGGTCGCGTTCTCCTCCAGGACGGCCGCACCGTTTTCGTCGACCGAATGATCGTCATGATGTTTGATCAGCAGCCAGTTCGTCCGCTTGCCGCCATCGCGGTCATTGCGCATTCGCACCAGCACGAAGCTGCCGTGCAGCCGCTTGCCCTCGAGCGTGAACTTGAAATCGCCCTTCCTCAAGGCTTCTTCCGGAGACTTGCTGCCCTCCGGCTCCCAATAGCCGCGGTCCCACAACATCACCGTGCCGCCGCCATACTGGCCTTTCGGGATCGTGCCTTCAAAGTCACCGTAGTCGAGCGGATGATCCTCGACCTCGACAGCCAGCCGCTTGTCATGCGGATCGAGCGATGGCCCCTTGGTCACCGCCCAGGATTTGAACACACCGTCGAGCTCGAGCCTGAGATCATAGTGCAGCCGTGTGGCATCGTGCTTCTGGATCACGAATCGGCGCCGGTTCGACGGTTTGACGCGCGTCTCACCGCTGGGTTCGCTGGTTTTCTTGAAATCGCGCTTGGCCCGGTATTTCGAGAGATTGTCGGCCATGAAACTCGAACTCCTATCAACGCGCACCGGCGCAAGCGTCCTTCACCGCTTATCGCTGTGAGACCCTCAGCGCGCCGGCGTCCCCGAGACTGCGCTGGACGGCGGCGACTTGGCTGGAAGCGATATCCGCCGAAACGACGATCTCGCCTTCCAGCGGTGCGTCCTGACGCGCGCCTCCGCCATGCGAGGCATCGCCGCCCGAGGGCGCCGCGCCGGCGCTATTCCGGTTGCTCGCCGACTGGATGAAAATGTCTGGTCTGGATATGCCGTGCTGCTGAACAAGATGTTCGACGGCGAGATCAGCTGCTTCTCGGGTTTCGAACGTGGCTGTGATCGTCGTGGTGCTGTCATCGGCCATTAAGATCTCCTGATGTTGCTTTCCTCAAATGAGAACGCGGCCGGCGGCTGGTAGTTTCGACAGCAGGCCCGGACGCCCCCTCAAATGTTGATATCGCGCCAAAGCCTGCTATGTTCTGTTTTTGTTTCCGCGCACATCATCTGCCGACGCCATCGCGATCGCTGAATCCGCCATGAACGACATGAGTTCGACCCCCGTCCGAAAAATCATCCACGTCGACATGGACGCGTTTTATGCGTCGGTCGAGCAGCGCGATAATCCGGAACTGCGCGGTAGGCCGGTTGCGGTGGGCGGATCGGCCGCCCGCGGCGTCGTGGCCGCAGCGAGCTACGAGGCCCGCAAATTCGGCGTCCACTCGGCGATGCCGTCGGTGACGGCGAAGCGAAAGTGCCCAGACCTGATCTTCGTGCCGCCGCGCTTCGATGTTTATAAGGCGGTGTCGCAGCAGATCCGCGAGATCTTTGCCGAATATACGCCGATGATCGAGCCGCTGTCGCTCGACGAGGCCTATCTCGATGTCACCGACAATCTCAGAGGCATCGCGATTGCCACGGAGATCGCGTCGGAGATCCGCGCGAGGATCAAGCAAGTCACCGGCCTCAATGCGTCGGCCGGGATTTCCTACAACAAGTTCCTAGCCAAGATGGCGAGCGATCTGAACAAGCCGAACGGCCAAGCCGTTATCACCCCGAGGAACGGACCAGCCTTCGTCGAGTCCCTTCCCGTCAAGAAATTTCACGGCGTCGGCCCTGCCACGGCGGAAAAGATGCACCGGCTCGGAATCGACAACGGCGCCGATCTCAAAGGGAAGACGCTCGACTTCCTGGTGGAGCATTTCGGGAAGTCCGGACCCTACTTCTATGGCATTGCCCGCGGTACCGACGAGCGCCAGGTCAAGCCGAACCGGGTGCGCAAATCCGTCGGCGCCGAAGACACGTTTTCGCAGGACCTCCATGCCTTTGAGCCGGCCCGTGAAGGGCTGCAGCCGTTGATTGGAAAGGTGTGGGGCTATTGCGAGGCCAACGGAATCGGCGCCAAGACGGTGACGCTCAAGGTCAAATATGCCGACTTCAATCAGATCACCCGTAGCAAGACTGTTCCCAGTCCTCTGGCCGCGATCGCCGACCTGGAGGAGATCGTCGGCCTGCTGCTGGCGCCGATTTTTCCGCCGCGCAAAGGCATCCGCCTGCTCGGCGTCTCGCTGTCGTCGCTCGAAAGGCGCGCCGCCGGAACGGAGCCGCAGCTGAGATTGGCGCTTTAGATCGCCAGCGTCGGGCTGGGCAGGCGCGCGTGCATCGCGCTTAACCCGGAAGGTCCCGGCCGGCGATGGCTGCAGGATTTCCTCTTTGGGGACAAGTCCGTTGAGCCAACCCATGCGCTGGTCGCGTGTCAGGACCACATCTGCCGGCCTTCCGAACGGATGCGGTTCACCGCGCGGACTGCCGTCGCGTGGGCGCAATCCCCAAGGCAGTTCCACTATCTCTACATCGCGGTCATGCGCCTAACGATGACGCGACGCTCGTTGAGCGGCTGATGGATAATCGTGTGCGGTTAGCCGAAAACTGCTAATCTCCCCGAATGCGCGCCGGTGAGACTGAACTTCAAATGGTCATGCGACACGTTCGAGATGGTGCCGCCATCGTCGCGCGGCAAACTGGGCTTCTCAAAAAAATCGTCACGCTCCGCCTTCCAACAAGGGATGCCGAGGAACTGCTCGTCCTGCTGGAGCGCATACAAACCGAGCATATATTGCACCTGCAGCGGCTTGGTCGCGAGTCTATGAGACCACCCTCGAAGGGAAGAGCAATGTGCAATGATTACCGGTTGATGGTGGATATCGCCTCGGTTGTCGAGGACTTCGCCGATCTAAAGATCAAGATCCGTTTCGGTGAAGGCGCGCCGAACCTCGAAGCGCGAGAGGACATCAAGATCACAGATATCGGCCCGATCGTCAGGACGATCGACGGAGCCCGCGATGAAGCCGAGCTCGTGCAGCGGCGTTGGAGCTGGCCCGGACCGAACAAACGGCCGGTTTATAATTTCCGGTCGGAAGGTCGGGAGTTCACTTCCAATCGCTGCCTGATCGTTGCCGATGGCTTTTACGAGTTCACCGATCCGAAGGATCCGAAAAAGAAGCGCAAGGACAAGTGGCTGTTCACGAAGAAGGACGAGCCGATCTTCTGCATCGCCGGCATCTGGCGCGAAACGCCGGAGGTCGGCCAAGCCTTCACTATGCTGACGATGGAGCCGGGGCCGGACATTGCGCCGTATCACGACCGGCAGATCGTCATCCTCGAACGCGGCTCCTGGGCAGATTGGCTTGACCCGGCGGTTTCCGCGAAGTCCTTGATCAAGCCGCTCGCGGTGGGCACCCTTTCTGTGCAGCAGGTCGGCTGAACCGGAATAGCCCCGCGCCACGTTCAAAAATAGCTGCCGCGAGTTGCCGAACTCTTGCGCAAATCAGCTTCGCGAGAGCTGCCTCTTCTGCTGTTCCTTCGTATTCGGTGCCCTTGAGCGTACATTGACAAGCTGCTCGATGATCGGGGCGAACAACGTGGTGGCCGCGCCGCCGAGCGCGGCCTTGACGGCTTCTTCCCAGCAGCCGGTGATTTAACTGGCGCCCAATCTTCGATGTCAGGCGAACACACCGAGCATGTAAAGTCCGACGATCAGAAGATTGACTGCGAGCACGATATAGATCGGTAAAAGTGTCCGTCGCTTATTGCGGTCAGCGTCACGTGACATGTCCTCATCCCTCTTGCCGCGACAAGCGCCATGGCACCGTCACGACCGTTAGCCTGGGACCGCCGAACTTCAAAAGCTGCTTTCTGAGATGACCGGCACGGTTCATGTGAAGTATCTTTTGCCACCATCGCTCCTTGACCGTCTCGGGAATGAGAACCGCCACCTGACGCTCAGGCGCATCCGCATCAAGCTTCTCGATCAATCGAAGAAGGGGTTCATGCAGTTCTCGATAAGGTGCCGGAATAAGCATCAGGCGCGGAGGCTGGAGACCCTTCGCAGCGACCGGTTCTTCGACATCGGCATGCCATTGCTGACGCAAAACTCTCTCTCCATCCTCATTCTCCGGGCCGCCGAGCTTCACAAGGTGGACAGCGACGACATCAGGGGACAACGTCAGTGCAAACTTGATGGCCCTTTCACTCAGGCGGTTCCAGCTTTCCGTCACAACGAGCACCGTTGGCGGGTCGACATCTTCCACAGCAATCGGACCGGGTTGACGCAATTCCCGATCCAACCCCTCGTAATAGCTTTTGATCGCACGTAGCAGGATGATGGTGAGAGGAACGGCGATCAATGTGATCCAAGCGCCGTCTAAGAACTTTGCCAACATGATCACAACCAGGGCAGTGCCGGTTGCCACCGCCCCGACGGCGTTCATCGCGAGCTTCGCTGGCTTTTTTACTTTCTGACGCCTCCAGTGAACGACCATTCCTGTTTGAGAGACGGTGAAGGTCAAGAAGGCACCAATGGCGAAGAGAGGTATCAACCTTTCTGTGATGCCGCCGAAGGCGATCAAAAGAAGCGAGGCGAAGCCTGAGAGAAAAAGGATGCCTGCCGTGAAGACCAGGCGGCGACCCGGCTGAGCAAAAGCCTTTGGCAAGTATCCATCGGCGGCTACCATGCGGCAGATACGAGGAAAGCCGACGAAGCTCGTATTGGCCGACAGGCACAGGATGCAAAGCAGGCTGCACATGGCGACGTAGTAGAAGGCGTTGAAACCTGCCACTGCACCGATCAACTGCGAAAGCACACTCTGGTACCCGTTACCAGTTTGGCTCATCGCGCCGATTTCGAAGGTAGCCGCTATCGTCGCGATACCGCCAAGCAGGAGCGCCAGAACCACGACAATGATCGTGAGCGTAATGTAGGCGTTCCTGATGACGGGCGCCTTGAATGAACCCACACCGTTAGAGACGGCTTCAACTCCCGTCATCGCGGTGCAGCCGCTGGCGAAGGCATGCATCAGCAGCCAAAGGCCTGCCGCCCCTGTGGTTGCCGCAAGCGCAGGTGGCGCGACAACAGGGGCAGGATCGCTTTCAGTCACAATCCTGAAGAGGCCGTAAGCGATCACACCTAGGAAGCAGACCATAAAGAGATAGGTTGGAAGCGCAAACAGCCAGCCAGCCTCGCCAGTCCCTCTGAGATTGGCCAGGGTGACAAACGCCACGATGAGCAGGCAGAGGGGCAGGATATACGGATGGAGGCTTGGGACGGCGGATACGAGTGCACCGACGCCGGCAGAGACGCCGACCGCGACATTCAATACGTAGTCGATCATCAAGGCTGAGGCCGCCAGCAGGCTGGGGTATTCCCCTAGATTCTCCTTGGCGACCGCATAGGCTCCGCCGCTTGTCGGATAGGCGGCGAGGGTCTGACGATATGAAAAATACAAGATCGCGAGGAGAGCGATGATGCAGCCCATAACCGGTCCGAGATAGGTGAGACCTAGCGCCCCGAGCGGCATCAGGATCGTTAGAGCAGCTTCCGGCCCGTAGGAGGATGATCCAAGCCCGTCCAGCCCCATGGCGGGTACAGCCTCCATCCAGCCAAGTTTCTTGTCTTCGTGCTCGCGGTTAGCGAGTTTGCGGCCAAACAGGAGTGTGCTGAGGTTCAAGCTGCTGGTTCTCCGACGTTGAACGCACCGAACCTGCCAGCGAGGATGTTAGTTCCGCCCTCCAGCGGAGGAACTTGAGCGACCAACGTTGGTTGGATGAGAACGACAGCGAAGCCATGTTAGCCGGCCAGTCAGCGGACGGTGACTGTTTTGAGATCACGTCGAAAAATGGCAGCCTACTGGCTGCAATTCCCTTCGCATCAGTCATACCAAGGGGCTGATGGATAGCATTGACCATCGATCAGCGCAGCCGAGGGACTATCTCAGGTATCGCGGTGGCGATATCAATTTCTTCCGCCCATGCCCCGCGCTCATCGTGGATAACTATACCCATCGGAATCTCTTGCCCTCTCTTCATAAGCGCATGCCGAACCAGTTCGCGGAGGGTCTCGATAGCTTCTTGTCTTGCCGCGGTCAGATCAGGGAAGGCCGAACCCTCGAAGTCGACGACGACATGATCCGCGTGCCGGATGTGAAAATAATACGTCGCCACGGTCACCTCTTTTCGAAGGATTAGCATTCGCAAAACCCGTCGCAAGGCTCTGTCAGCGAGCGTACCAGCGTAGAATTAAAAAAGAGCCCCGCGCGGGCGGGGCTCAAGTTGGGGACTTGCGATAGACCGCGCGGAGGCATCATGAAGAGTTGGCTGCCATCCAAGCTCCGCGCGGCTGACGAAATACGATTAGTGCTGCCGGTTTGTTCCCGCCGAAAACGCGTTTTCTGTTGGCACTCTCATGATGGCCGGACGAGCCGCCGCGAGGCGATTGTAACTCCCGCCTGCCATGCTGATCAGTTTGGTACGATCACGGACGATGACTTTGCCGCGCGCGGACCTGATCATGCCTTCGCCTTCGAGCAACGCCAAGGCTTCGGAAACGCCGGCCCGCCGAACTCCTAGCATCATAGCCAGAAACTCGTGCGTCATAAGAAGTTCCTCGCTTCCGGCACGGTCGTGGCTCATCAGGATGAGGCGGGCCAAGCGCTGGTTCAAAGAGTAGTGGCCCAGAGCCAGGGCCGTCTCCGCCATTTGCACCATGACGGAATGAGCGTATCGGAGAAGCGTTTCGCGGAGTGAAGGGCTACGCTCGGCCGCCTCCCGAATAGCCCATGTAGGAATGCGGAAGGCGGAACCGGCTCCTTGAACGAAGCTCCGCCATGACGTTCTATCGGCCCCGAGGAGAACAGAGACACCGGTCATGCCTTCCCGGCCCACGCTGAATACTTCGAGGCTTCGGCCATCCGGTGTTGTCGTAACCGCGGCAACGACCCCGCTCTCGATGAAGTGGACATGCTGAATGGGAGCGTCAGGCTCAACAAGGATATCTCCAACGTCGAGCTTAACCGGCTGAAGATCGGCCTCCAACCATTGCAGTTCTTCAGAGAATGAGTTCAACAGTTCATTGCGAAACATCGACGGGACGAGCCTTTCCGTTGCAATGGAAAACAACCTCTTATGATACCAATCGATGGCTTGATCTGCATTACCAGCGGTTATGTTTGGTGCGGAACCGAACAAACCCCCACGAGCTTTAAAGGGTGAAGGCCGAAACAGATCTAGAGCTTAGTGATCGTCGTCCTCCGCTCGCACTGCCAGTTCTTCCCGGTCCGGCCGCGGTCCGATCTGCCGCACCGAGCTGACGTGGTCAAAGACCCTTTGACAAGGGCAACTTCGGCATCATTCAGCATACTGGTTTGGAATATCGTAGCCAGGATCATACGCCGTCACTCCCCGATGATAGCCGTAGGGCGCGGAGGCGATGCTTCAGCGCGACGGAGCGTCGCTTTGGGAGCAGACCAGGAACTACCTCCGCCCGACCCAACATCCGGGGTGGTGGATCGCTAGGAGGAAGCCTTTGCGAACAACAAGATACTTGCTTTCTCCCGCGATCCAGTGAGCTAACCTGATCGTCAGTTTACGGTTCCCGTACGATGCCGGACGAAAATGGTCACTTCGGGGGCAGGCTGGGGCGATGTCTCACCTTTATGGCGATCATTTACCCCAAGCATGTGTCTCCTGTGAACTGGGCGACCCCCGCGTCGATCACACCAGTCGGGAACCTCTCCCGTAGCAGAGTCTTCCCAGTCTCTTCCATTCGTTCGAGAGATGCTGACGCAGGTGTTTTGCCAACCGCGCCAACAAGTTCAAGCCCTTTCAGCGAGAAGCTCTTTCAATCTGCCCTTGGCGATCAGCGCCAGCATATAATCAATCGCGCGATCACTTCTTTATTGCCTTCATCGTCAAACGTAACCGCTGACAATGTTGGCGCCATGATGTCCGATCGCTTCAAGGCGGGAGCGCCGCACCAGTCGCGATAGCTGGATCTTGCTTACCTGTGAGACCGGTGAAGTTGACCTTTCATGATCAGACCCTACATCCCTGCTATCGTTGGCAACCGAATATGTAGGCGCTGACGGCTGAGGGTTACCAAGTGCTCCCGCCTGCAAATCAGCGGTGTGCACTCATGGGCGACCCTATAATTGAGGCGCAGTTGAATTCTTCCCGAGCTCTGATTGAACGAACGAAAGAGTTGTTAGCGTCAACAAGACGGCTTGTTTCGAAGGAGCGGCGAGTCACTGAAGCGGCTGAAAACGGTCCTCTTGATGTTGAGGAGACGAGGAGCTGTCAACCGGGAAATAAACGGTTTCCCGACGGTGTGGAGCGTTCGACGTTGCCATAAGGACCGGTCGCGGCGGATGGCAAGGACTGCCGAATATCCGCTTACTCCCGTTGAGGTGACGCCAATGCTGGCGCCTTCTCTCTTGACAACCCGGACCATCATCATGCCGGATGCACTTGCAGATTTCGAGCTCTTGCCGCATCCGGATTGCTATGCGTGGTTCAGGGGCGCCCGGTGCGAGCTATCGCGGGCTCTGCGATTTGCAGGGTCGATTACCCTACGCATACACTGAAGGCCAATGCGGCACTGGCCAGCGTCGGCGTTGCGTTGCTATCGCCAGTGTTGTTTCGACCGCTCCTGGAAAAGGGACTGCTGATCGCGCCGTTCTCACACGTGCTGAGCGGGCCCGCCTGGCACTTTGCGCTCATGCGCGCGGACGATCCGCGTCTCGCGCCCAGACAGCGGCCGCGAATGGCTTCACGAGCAGACTTAGGAGCGCGCCTGGTGCCGATCATTTTCTTCGTTTCGCACTATTGCCAGTAGCAGCCGCATCGAACGAGATAAGTTGCACAGACAGCCGTTCACAAACAAACCGGTTGTCTGCTTCCTGCCTCGATCGCCCGCCTTGCCAGGCAGCAAAGGCGCAATTGCTTGGCGCGTTTGCGGCCACCGACCGCACCAGGAATTCCTCGACAGCCCTGCAACTAACGGCGCCGCATCTGGTTCGGCCCGAGATGCGCTCGAGAGGAGACCAAGATGAAACTGGTGCCATTCCAATACGCGGGCCATAACCCCGCCATGGTATACATCAATCCGGAACAGGTTGTTGCTGTGCGAGAATTCGCCAACAGCACCCACATCCATGTTGCTGCACCGCAGAAGGATGGCGCACCAAGTTACTATCCCGTCAGGGAGACGGTCGATGAGGTCGTTAAGAAACTGACTGCCTAGACCAGGAACTTCTATACTTAACCGATGTTGTAGTTGGTATGCGCAGTACAGAGCAAAAAGCCGCGAGAGACATGATCAGATACGTGCTGACTGTTTTCGTTGTCGCAATAATCATAGCGGTGGCGTACTTGGCCTTCTTCACTCCCGGGCAAGTGTGAGCTGACTGCCCTAATCGACAGCGGTACTTCAGCAAATTGCCCTAGCACCGGAGCCAGTGGCTTTGCTGCCGCATGGAGCAGGTTACATGAGCGAGAACTTCAGCGCCAAAGAAACGTTCGCGATATACGGCGAGAGGGCAACCACGATCACTTGCGTTCGAGATGCTTACTCCACCGAGGAAAAGACATTCCCGACGATGCGCGATGCAATCGACTATCTGAAGGCATTTGACCCTGTTCCGGTTGCGATAGTTCTCCATATCAGCGCTCACGGTCGCGACATACCGTTCGACCGCGACAATATAGCGAAGCTGATGCGGGAACCATAATCATGACAACAATCGAGAACCTGCTGCCGAAATAAATCACCTGCCGGCTAACTCAGGTGGCGAAGCGATAGGCTGAATAGCTCGGAGGTAAAAGGTGATTCCTTCGCAAGGCAGGACGGACGTCACGAGACCACCGGTCTGCCGGGCGTTAGAAGAAATACTTCTTGGTCATGCAACAAAAATCCATTCACCTATTTAGTCAGCTATAAATCCAGCTCGCGACCGCCACCGCGATCGCAACAACGACCATAGTGCCAATGAAGATGCGCAACGCAGGCGAGCGAGTGGTCTGTGGAACCGTCGCCCCGCTTCCTGGCTCACGCATCGCGACGTCGTAATTCCGCTGACGATCGGCGGCTCCGATGTTCTGCGCATGCAGTGCCATCTCGACCTGATCGGGAGTTATCGGCTGGCCGGCGGCCTCTGCATCCGTTTCGAGCGGCGCAGCCGCCGGGTCAAAGCCGGGCCTGATGTCCCCGGTCTCTCCCGACTGGATCCCGCCCCTAATCTGCGCGGCAGCTTTATCCCTTTTCTTTGTCATTCGAACTCTCCTCGTTCGATCGCGGATGCAGGGTTCACGTCACGGCCGCCCAACTGCCACAAGGAAATCGAGCCGATGGTGATGATGAACCCGATGATGATGACAATGGCTGCGTAGAGCCAAGCAAGTCGGCGCGGTGATTGCTGATCCACTGATCCTCCTCCTGCTCCCGTACGGCTTCAAATCTTCCCCGCTTGCATTGCGGGGCTGACTTCCGGAGCACGGGCAGCGGTCTGGCCGGCGCTCTCGTCGATGATCCGCGCGCCGCGTTGGCGAGTGAGGTAGCGCCAGATCCATTGGATGCTGACGAGAAGCCGCTTTTCGAAGTTGATAAGCAGATAGACGTGTACGATTGCCCACAGCAGCCATGCCAGCCTTCCTTTCAGGGTCCACCGGCCGAAGTCGAAAACGGCGGCGTTGCGCCCGATGACGGCTGTATTGCCTCTGTTGCGGAAGACGAAGCCCGGCCCCCTAATCACAGGTTCCTTGCGAAGTTGTCGTCCAAGGTAGATGCCTTGCTGTTTGGCAACCTGCGCAAGCGCCGGGAGGGGCTTTCCGTCCGTCCCGATCAAAGCGGCTGTGTCTCCGAGCGCATAGACATCCTCGAAGCCTTGAACGCGAAGATGATCATCGACTGGAATGCGGTTCCCGGCAGTACCCGAGAGGCCGAGCCAGCGATGTGCTGGCGACGCTTTCACGCCGGCTCCCCAGACGATCGATCCGGCCGAGATGAAGGCGCCGCCGATGTTCGCGCCATCCTTTGTAATGTCGACGACCCGGCTTCCCGTGCGCACTTCCACGCCGACCTTTTCAAGGTACCTCGCCGCATAGGCAGAGAGATGCTCAGGAAAGGCCGCTAGAATGCGAGGCCCTGCTTCCACCAGCAGAACGCGGAGATGGTCGGGCTGAAGGTTGCGAAAGTCCCTACTGATCATGAAGCGTCCGAGCTCCGAAATGGCGCCGGCCATTTCGACGCCCGTAGGGCCGCCGCCAATAATGATGCTCGTCAACAGGGCCTGTTTCTCGGCGGGGCTGCCGGCTCGTTCGGCTTTCTCAAACGCCAGAAGAAGGCGATGCCTGATCTCCCGCGCCTCGTGGATCGTCTTGAGACCCGGCGCCAGAGCCTGCCACTCGTCATGTCCGAAGTAATTGTATTCGGAACCTGTCGCAATCACGAGCTGGTCGTAGCGTACATCGGCCCCGTCCGCGAGCAGGACGCGCCGCTTTGCGGTGTCGATGCCGACTACTTCCGCCATGATCATTTCGATGTTCTTGTAGCCTGCAAGCGTCTTTCTGATGGGCTCTGCTATGTCTGCCGGCGACAAGGCGGCGGTGGCCACCTGGTAGAGAAGCGGTTGGAAGAGATTGTGGTTGCGGCGGTCAATGACGACGCATTCCACCTCAGCATTCCCGAGCTTGCCGGCACAGGCAAGGCCTGCGAAACCGCCGCCTATGACGACAACCCGGCGGCGTCGTCTCGCCGAACCTTCTGCTTCTGCTGTCGTCTTTCGATCATGCGGCATGAAATCTTCCCAAGACCATGTTTCGCCAACGCCTAACGCTACACAGCCTAAGCGCCGACTTTCAAAGCGCGCTCAGGCGGCTTCGGATCTGGTCAGCATCGACACTGCTCACTCACACGTCTGCACGATAGTTGCCGCTAACAACCGGGGACTTGGAAGGTTCCAGCGCATCCGCAACGGTGGTGGGCTCGGACTGATGCTGCGAGCCCCTCCCCTCACGCATTCACTCACTCACACTTCGGTTGAGATGGAATGCCTATGTCGCCAGCCGAAGGGGAGCCTGAAGCTCACGTAGCAGACCACGGGCCGGATTACCTCTTGCAGCGACGGGTCGGCAGATCGCGACAGTTAGGACGCGGCGAGAGAGTGCGGTCCCCTTCAGTGCCGGAACCACCGGGGCGCCTTGCGATTGTCGTGAACCAAATCGACCCCAGACCGCATTCAACCCTGGAGAAACGGTATGAAACCCCTCAACGCCGTCAAGAGCGAGCAAGGCTCTCCCGTGTAAAACCTGGCCCATAGTGATTTCCTTCATGCGCGGCCCGTTGTCCCTAAGGAATTCTCGGCTGCTCATCCCAACATTCCAATGGCGATGACCTACTCCATCTGGCCCGGGCCGGATCGGCAGAACACGGTTGCCCAAAGTGCTCGCCTTATCGCTCATTCCAAGAGCGGACGACGAATGAGGTGTTCAGACGCGACCTGCAGCAGCCACGTTCGCATCAGACACTTCCGATCCCGAATGAAAGGCGCTTCGGAGTTGCGCCGCCGAGCGCCAGTCCTAAAGCCACAGGCGCGGAACATTCCTTGGACGAGCCGGTTAGATGTTACTCAACCCGGAGGACATGCGATGTATCACCACGTCAAGAAGCTCATGTATACCGTTCGGGTTGATGAGCCCGATCCGAAATTTGGCAATATGCTGCTTGAGCAGTTCGGTGGCGCAAACGGTGAACTTGCGGCTGCAATGCAATACTCCATTCAAGGCCTGAATTGCGAGGATCCCGGACGCAAGGACCTGCTGATGGACATCGGCACGGAAGAACTCAGTCATCTCGAGATCGTTGGGACTCTGGCGAGGATGCATCTCAAGCCGTTGAAGTCGGTCAGAGAGGAGGCGGAAGCCGACCCACTGATCGCGATTGCTGGCGGCGGTGGTGTGAACCTTTTCAATTCGATGGGAAACCCTTGGACCGCCGATTATCTCAAAATTACAGGTGAGTTGGATGTCGATCTGCGAAGCAACATCGCCGCGGAAGCACGCGCCAAAATCGTCTACGAACGCTTGATCGATTTCTGCCGCGATCCGGGCACCAAGGATGCCCTGCAGTTCCTCATGACCAGGGAGATCACCCACATGCGCGCTTTCTCCCTGGCCCTCGAAAGCATGGGCAAGCCGCCGCTGAGCGTCGGCAGGATTGCGCCGACCGCAGGGCTCGTCGATCAATTCTTCAACGATTCGACGGGTGAAGGGGATCTCGGTGAAGTTGACACCCGCGGTCCCTGGAATGAAGGCGAGCCTTGGGAATTCGTGGAGGCGCCGGCGTTCCAGGATCTTAAGGGAACGGAGAATGCAGGCACGGCAATCCGCGCTCTAAGCGCGCCCCCGGAAGGATCGGAAGCAATCCAGGAAATCCTCGTTGATGAGCTCCGCGACCTGCTGCATGCGGAAAAGCAGCTATTGAAGGCGCTTCCAAAAATGCAGAAAGCCGCGCGTACCCAGCAGCTCCAGACTTTGTTGCGCAACCATCTTGCCGAAACGGAAGGCCAGGTCGATCGCTTGAACGAATGTCTGCGCATTCTCGGCACGACCGCTCGCGCCAAACCGTGCAAGGGCATGGCCGGCCTGGTAGAGGAAGGCGAGGAAGTGATGGCGGAAGGCAACAAGAAGGACGATGCTCCCGCTGATCTGGCTTTGATCGGAGCGGCGTTGCGGGTCGAACATTACGAAATTGCCGCCTACACAACGGCTCGCAACCTAGCGCTCCAGCTTGCGCAGCCGGCGGTCGCTCAATTGCTGACACTGTCGCTGGGTGAAGAACAGAATGCGGGCCAGTTGCTGGATCAGGTTGCCCAGCCGTTGATGTCCGCTGCAAGAATGCCACGGAGCGTCGTCTGACAGAGGGAGGCTCAGCGATGTTTTCGGCAAATGACGCGGAATCGAGCCATCTGTTGGATCAGCTGGCGCAACCGCTTGCGTCGGCGGCAAGAGTGCCTCCCGGCGTCCGTTGACGTGGCTGATAATCGTAGTACCCGCGGAGGCGTCAAAGGCACCGACCGCGGGTGCCGCTTTAGGACGGAATTGGGCTAACGCTCTATCGCACGCCTCCCTTTGGAGCGGGCAGCGGCTCAACTTTGATTTTCGAGATCCTGGGCGCCGACGTAAAGCAAGGCTCAGGCTCATCCGATCCGTCCACAAGTTTTTCCGGAAATGCGGGGTGGGGCGCAGCTACGGCATTCCTTAGCGCGCTAGAGGTCTAGCCTCGTTTAAATCATTTCGGATCGCAGTGGCCGCTATACCCGCCTGCCCCATCGCGGTCCCGATCTGATCCAAGCCAATGACCACATCTCCAGCTGCGTATAGGCCAGGTAGGGTTGACCTTTGGTGACTGTCGACGACGATGCAGCCGTTCTCAGACAATTCTGCACCGGCCATCGCTGCCAGTTTCGACCGAACGTCCGATCCAAGCGCAGGGTATATAGAGGAAAACTCCCCGATACCGGAAGCTGTCGCGACTGTGATTGCATCGCGCTCGGGGTCGATGGATCTTATCGGACCTTTTTGGAGGCCGATCTGCAAGTCCCGCAGCCGATCGACCTCAATCTCCGAGAGCTCGTGTTCCTCCTGCGGTGTGATGATGGTCACGTGTGTCGTATAACTCCGCAGGAACAGTGCCTCCGCAAACGCTCTCGATCCGCAGCCGATAACAGCCACACGCTTGTCGGTGACCTCGAACCCGTCACAGACAGGGCAGTAGCGGATAAGGCCGCGTGCAACAGCCTCGTCATGACGTTCGGCCAACATCGGTGGCTTGCGGTTTGTCACACCGGTGGCCAAAAGGACCGTTCGCGCCCGCATGCTGCCGCTGGCGGAGACGACACGATAGCCGTCATGCTCCTTCTGAAGCTGTCTGGCGCTCTCAATGCGGATCTGAACTTTGTACCCTTGAAGCTGTGTGCGCATTCTGGCGAGAAGCTCCCTTCCGCTAATGCCCTTCGGGAACCCTGCGAGGTTATGGGAGACCGGAATGGTGGCGGCACGACTGCTATAGTCGTCGAATACGGTTGTTGAGAGGTGGTAGCGCGCAAGATAAATGGCCGCAGTCAAGCCAGCAGGTCCACCTCCGATGATAATGCAGTCGCGCATCATGTCTCCAGACCGTCACCACTCAAGATATCGTAAGGGGCCAATGAGAGGAGCATTCTCTGATTTCCCTGGGCACGTCCGACAGCTCCTTGCGGGCGTTTAAGTTGGTTCCTCGAACGGTCTCATAGAAAAGCTGCGCCGATGCCCGATCCAGCCGTCTTCTTTAGAGACGAAGCGCTCCGGAACTAGGGTTTGGTCCGCAGCCGCTTCGGCGATGTTGGAACAACTGGCATCGCCCGCATCGACGAGGAAGACCGTTCCGAGGAAGCTTAGGGCTCCGGGCATCCGTTGCCCGTCACGCGGATGCCAAGATAGTGATCATCGCTAGTGCGGAGCCAACGCCGGCCCCAGCGAGGCCCGTTGTCATATAGCCGGTAAATCTCCCTGCTTGGCCGTGCCTGATCTCCTCAGCGGTCCCGAGAACAGCCGCCAGGCCGGCAGCAATCCAGCATGAAAGCGTCAACGTTCCCAAATGTATCGCCCAGTGCGGTGCGTCGATCGAAAGCACTGTCATGCGAAGACCCTCGCGGCGAGCGCCGCCTCAATGAACGCCCTGCGAGCTCCCTCGACACTTCCACGGCGTGCGATGGCGTCGACGCATCTGCGCTTGGCGACGCCGAACTCACGAGAATGGGTCAACGGCCAGCGATGGAGAAGCGCCGCAAGCGCCGCGTCCGGACCCTCAATGCGCTCACGCATGCCGTCGCCGATCCGGACGTATACCGGTGGCTTCCAATTCACATGGAAGCCGATATCGATTACCTTTTCCATTGCAGACCTCATTGCAAGGTTTCCCGCCCAACCGCCTTCAGGTGTCCGAGTTCCCAAGCCATACTGGTTGGTCCGCTATCGAACAGCTTCGAAGAGAAGATAGGAAGAGATCGTGATCGTTAATGATGTTAAACGACCGTCCAATAAGCCAGCCAACTTTCCCGCACGCGTCAAGTTCGCCATCAATCTGCTTGGCCGCAAGGTAGGCTGATCAGATGGAACAGGAGCTGACCGCCGGCCTGGGCAAATGGCAGATAGCCGAGTTCGTTGAGGATGATGAAGTCGAGACCGTTGGGGTAGTCGGCCGTCCGCCCTTTTGCCGCTGCGCGTTTCCGTTTCCAACCGATTGACCAGATCGACGACGTTGAAGAACCGTCCCCGCGCACCGTTGCGGATCAGGGCGCGGGCAAGTGCAATGGACAGGTGGCCCAACGATGAGAGTTTGGCGAAGGCCAAATGGTTCGGCTTGAAGGGATATGAACCGCCGACACACTTGGGTTAGATTGTCTATCTGGTTAAGGAGAAGATCGGCACCAGGCCTGCTTGGACGTCCCGCCATGCGCGCCACGTTCGGCCTCCCCGTTAAAGCGCCTTTTGCAGTTCCGGCAGTGCGTCGAAGAGATCGGCGACGAGGCCGTAGTCGGCGACCTGGAAGATCGGTGCCTCCTCGTCCTTGTTGATGGCGACGATCACTTTCGAATCCTTCATGCCCGCCAGATGCTGGATGGCGCCTGAGATGCCGGCGGCGATGTAGAGATCGGGGGCCACCACCTTGCCGGTCTGGCCGACCTGCCAGTCGTTCGGGGCATAACCGGCATCGACGGCCGCACGGCTGGCGCCGACGGCGGCACCGAGCTTGTCGGCAACCGGCAGGATGACCTCCTTGAACTTCTCCGCCGAGCCCAAGGCGCGGCCGCCTGATATGATGATCTTCGCCGAGGTCAGTTCCGGACGTTCCGAGGCCGACAAAGCATCGGAGACGAACCGCGACAGACCCGGATCGGAGATGGCCGGGATCGCCTCGACAGAGGCAGAGCCGCCTTCCGCCGCCGAAGCAAACGAGGCGGTGCGCACGGTGATCACCTTCTTCGCATCGCTTGCCTGCACCGTCTGGATGGCGTTGCCGGCATAGATCGGCCGCTTGAAGGTATCGGCCGAGACGACTTCGATGATCTCGGAGACCTGGGCGACGTCGAGCAGGGCGGCCACCCGCGGCAGCACGGTCTTGCCGACCGAGGTGGCGGCAGAGACGATCGTGTCGTAGCTGCCAGCGAGCGAGAAGATCAGATCGGCCAGCGGCTCTGCCAGATTGTTGGCAAGCGCATCGCTTTCGGCGAGCAGCACCTTGGCAACGC
Organism: Rhizobium sp. R634; assembly: GCF_002211305.1. GTDB lineage: Bacteria > Pseudomonadota > Alphaproteobacteria > Rhizobiales > Rhizobiaceae > Rhizobium. The sequence continues at coordinate 257,434 of NZ_LOKW01000023.1, forward strand.
CGGAGAGTTTCGCCGCCTGATCGGCCGCCGCCTTGGCGGCCTTGCCGGCGACCAGCACGTGCACGTCGCCGCCGATCTGGGTTGCTGCCGTCAGCGCCTTGGCGGTCTGGTCGGAGAGGTGATTGCCGTCATGGTCGGCCAGAAGAAGAATGGTCATGATAGTTGCTCCTGTTCCTGCCCGATTACAGCACGCCGGCTTCGTTCTTCAGCTTGTCGACCAGTTCGGCGACGCTCTTGACCTTGACGCCCGCCTTGCGGCCACTCGGCTCCTCGGTCTTCAGCACCTTCAGCCGCGGCGTCGTGGAGACGCCGAAATCAGCCGGGCTCTTCTTGTCGAGCGGCTTCTTCTTCGCCTTCATGATGTTCGGCAGCGAGGCATAACGCGGTTCGTTCAGGCGCAGGTCGGTGGTGACGACCGCCGGCAGTTTGATCTCGATCGTCTGCAGGCCGCCATCGACCTCGCGGGTGACCGTCGCCTTGCCGTCAGCGATCTCGATCTTCGAGGCGAAGGTCGCCTGGGCAGAGCCGAGCAGGGCCGCCAGCATCTGGCCGGTCTGGTTGGAATCGTCGTCGATCGCCTGCTTGCCGGTGATGATCAGCCCCGGCTGTTCGGCATCGGCGACCGCCTTGAGGATCTTGGCCACCGCCAGCGGCTCGACCTGATCGTCGGTCTCGACCAGGATCGCCCGGTCGGCGCCCATGGCAAGCGCCGTCCTCAGTGTCTCCTCGGCCTTGGCCGGGCCGATCGACACGACCACCACTTCCTCAGCCTTGCCGGCTTCCTTCAGCCGCAGCGCCTCTTCCACCGAGATCTCGTCGAACGGGTTCATCGACATCTTCACATTGGCAAGCTCGACACCCGTGCCATCCGGCTTCACCCGGATCTTCACGTTGTAGTCGACAACCCGTTTGACTGGGACGAGAATCTTCATGGGCGATCTCCATCTGTGCCGATTTATTAACCGTGTCTCGACAGAGTCATCTGCAGCGCTGCGGCGGACGTAAGTCGAATTCACATGCATTCGCCGAGCTAGGTCGTCGATGACCAATCACACGATACCTTGCCGTTGTGCTCACCCAACTGGGGCGATCGCCTTTGGGAGATAAGCGCAGTTCCGGAGAAGATGATTGGTGTCCTGATGCCTGCAATTCCGTCATTTACTATCGACATTCCTCGGTGCGCGACTTGCGGATCAGCGAAGACGTCTTCCACAGTGTTGATCGGTCCGGCGGGAACGCCCACGCGTGCAAGATCGGCCAGCAAATCCGTTCGTTTGAAAAGCTTCGTCTGCGCCTCCATGACCGATGTCAGCTCCTCTCGATGACGCACCCTGTCCGCGTTCGTCTTGAAACGGGCGTCGGCGGCCACAGACGACAGCCGGAGGACATCGCAGATGCGTGCGAACTGGCTGTCGTTTCCGCAGGCGATAATGATATTGCCGTCGGATACCGGGAATACCTGATATGGCGCGATGTTAGGATGGGCATTGCCGAGCCGCGTCGGCGCCTTTCCCGAGGCCAGGAAATTCATCGCCTGGTTAGCCAATACGGCGACCGTGCTGTCCAGCAGCGCCATATCGATATGCTGCCCCTCCCCCGTGCTGTTGCGTAGGATCAAAGCGGCCTGGATGGCGATGACCGAATAGAGGCCGGTGAAGATATCGCCGAACGCCACGCCGATTTTCTGCGGCTCCCGGCCCGGCTCACCGGTCAAATCCATGATGCCCGCCATGCCCTGGACGATGAAATCATATCCTGCACGCCCGGCATATGGGCCGGTTTGGCCAAAGCCGGTAATCGAGCAATAAATCAGCTTCGGATTAATCGCCTTCAGGCTCTCGTAATCGAGGCCGAACTTCTTCAGCCCGCCTACCTTGAAGTTCTCGATGACAACGTCAGCGTTCGCGATCAGTGCACGAAGTCTGTCGACGTCTTCCGCCGAGTTGAAATCCGCCGTTATGCTCAATTTTCCGCGATTGCAGCTATGGAAGTAGGCTGCAGCGACATCATCGCCATCGCTGATGAAGGGTGGTCCCCAGCGGCGCGTATCGTCGCCCTCCGGGCTTTCCACCTTGATGACGGTTGCTCCGAGGTCGGCAAGTGTCTGTCCAGCCCACGGACCGGCCAGGATACGCGCCAGTTCCACGACCCGAACACCTTCAAGCGGAAATTGCATCGCTAACTCCCTGATCATTGCTAAACTCGCCGGCCTCACATATTCGGATAAACCGGCCCCTCACCGCCCTGCGGCGGCACCCAGTTGATGTTCTGGTTGGGGTCCTTGATGTCGCAGGTCTTGCAGTGGACGCAGTTCTGGGCGTTGATGACGAAGGTGTCCTGCCCGTCCTTCTCCACCCATTCATAGACGCCGGCCGGACAGTAACGGGTCGACGGGCCGGCATAAATATCGTGCTCGGAACGCTTCTGCAGGCCCATGTCCTTGACCTTGAGATGCACCGGCTGATCCTCCTCGTGATTGGTGTTCGACAGGAACACCGAGGACAGGCGGTCGAAGGTCAAAACCCCATCCGGCTTCGGATAGGCAATCGGCTTGTGGTTGGCAGCCGGCTCCAGCGACTGCGCATCGGTCTTGCCGTGGCCAAGCGTGCCGAAGAAAGAAGAGCCGAACAGGGTGTTGGTCCACATGTCGAGACCGCCGAGCGCCACGCCGATCGCGGTGCCGAACTTCGACCACAGCGGCTTGACGTTGCGGACACGCTTGAGATCGCGGCCGATGTCACCCTTGCGCCATTCGGTTTCGATCTCGGCCACCTCGTCATGGCAGCGGCCGGATACAATCGCCGCCGCCAGCTTCTCCGCCGCCAGCATGCCGGACAGCACCGCATTGTGGCTGCCCTTGATGCGCGGCACGTTGACCAGACCGGCCGAACAGCCGATCAGCGCCCCGCCGGGGAAGGATAGCTTCGGCACCGACTGGTAGCCGCCCTCGGTGATGGCCCGCGCCCCATAAGAGAGCCGCTTGCCGCCCTCGAAGGTGCCGCGGATCGCCGGATGCGTCTTGAAGCGCTGGAACTCCTCGAACGGGTAGAGATAGGGGTTCTTGTAATTCAGGTGGACGACGAAGCCGACCGCCACCAGATTGTCTTCGAGGTGATAGAGGAAGGAGCCGCCGCCGGTCTTCATGCCGAGCGGCCAGCCGAAGGAATGCTGCACCAGTCCCTGCCTGTGGTTCTCCGGCTTGACCTGCCAGAGCTCCTTGATGCCGATGCCGAACTTTTGGGGTTCGCGGTCCTTCTGCAGATCGAACTTGGCGATCAGCTGCTTGGCGAGCGAACCGCGCACGCCTTCGCCGATCAGCACATATTTGCCGAGCAATTCCATGCCGCGGGTATAGTTCGGGCCGGGTTCGCCGTTCTTCTCGATGCCCATGTCGCCGGTGGCCACCCCGATCACCGCGCCCTTATCATTGTAGAGCACTTCGGTTGCGGCAAAGCCCGGATAGATCTCGACGCCGAGTTCTTCCGCCTTGCCCGCCAGCCAGCGACAGACGAGCCCAAGCGAGACGATGTAATTGCCGTGATTGTTCATCAACGGCGGCATCACGACATTCGGCAGGCGGATCGAACCAGCGGGACCGAGCACCAGGAAGTGGTCGTCCTTGACCTCGGTCTTGAACGGATGATCGCCATCCTCGCGCCAACCGGGCAGCAGCCGATCGATGCCGATCGGATCGACGACGGCGCCGGAGAGGATATGCGCGCCCACTTCCGAGCCCTTCTCCAGCACGACGACCGACAGTTCCGGATTGACCTGCTTCAGCCGGATCGCCGCCGAAAGACCGGCCGGACCGGCGCCGACGATCACCACGTCGAATTCCATGCTCTCTCGACCCTCGCCTACGTGTTCTTCGCTCATGATCGATGCCTTACAATCTCGAGGTTGAAATGCGATGGGATCAGCGGGTTGGCCGCGCCGGAACGTAGCTGTAGTCGTAGAACCCGCGTTGCGCCTTGCGCCCGAGCCAGCCGGCCTCGACATATTTGACCAGCAGCGGGCATGGGCGGTATTTGCTATCAGCCAGTCCTTCGTGAAGGACCTGCATGATGGAAAGGCATGTGTCCAAACCGATGAAATCGGCCAGTTCGAGCGGCCCCATCGGATGATTGGCACCGAGCTTCATGCCGGTGTCTATGGCTTCAACGTTTCCGACACCCTCATAGAGCGTGTAGATCGCTTCGTTGATCATGGGGATGAGGACGCGGTTTACGATGAAAGCCGGAAAATCCTCGGAGACGGTGACGGTTTTGCCGATGGATTCGGCGAAATCCCTCGCTATAGCAAACGTCTCCTGATCCGTACCGATGCCGCGAACCAGCTCGACCAGCTTCATAACCGGTACCGGATTCATGAAGTGTATCCCTATGAAACGATGGGGCCTGTCGGTCGACGCGGCGAGCCGCGTTATGGAGAGCGACGATGTGTTCGTCGCCACGATCGCCTCGGGCTTCAGGACGGGGCAGACGCCCGTGAAGACCTTTCTCTTGACGTCTTCATTCTCGCTGACCGCTTCGACGACCAAATCGGCGCTCGCCAGATCCGAGAGCGAGAACGCTCCCTTTATTCGGGAGATCGCTTGCGCAGCCGCCTCGCCCGGCATTTTGCCGGATTCGACCTGCCGTTCGAAATATCCGGCACTTGCTTCGATGCTCGCTCGCACTCGATTGCCATCGAGGTCGTAGACCATTGCCTCGTACCCGTGTTTCGCCACGACTTCCGCGATGCCAGTCCCCATCTGGCCGGCGCCGATGACGGCGACGGTAGATATCTTATTCGCTATAGGCATGCTGCCTCTCGTTGATCCGGAGATTGAAGGACGATCTCTGCCAAACAGTTTATGGGGAATTAGAAGAACGCCTGGAGGCCCGTCTGGGCCCGGCCAAGGATCAGGGCGTGGACGTCGTGGGTGCCTTCATATGTGTTGACCGTTTCCAAGTTCTGGGCGTGGCGCATGACATGGTATTCGATCTGAATGCCGTTGCCGCCATGCATATCCCGGGCCTGCCGCGCGATATCCAGCGCCCTCCCGCAATTGTTGCGCTTGACGAGCGAGACCATCTCCGGGGCCATCTTGTGCTCATCCATCAGGCGGCCAACGCGAAGCGAACCTTGCAGTCCGAGCGTGATGTCGGTCATCATATCAGCGAGCTTCTTTTGATAAAGCTGCATCCCTGCAAGCGGTTTGCCGAACTGCTTACGGTCCAGACCATATTGACGAGCGCGGAACCAGCAGTCCTCGGCCGCTCCCATGACGCCCCAGGAGATGCCGTAGCGGGCCCGATTGAGACAGCCAAACGGCCCCTTGAGACCGGAAACGCCGGGCAAGAGCGCATCCTCAGTGATTTCGACGCCGTCCATCACGATTTCGCCCGTGATCGAGGCACGCAGCGAAAGCTTGCCGCCGATCTTCGGAGCCGAAAGGCCCTTCATGCCCTTTTCTAGAACGAAGCCGCGTATGTCGTTGTTGTGAGCCTCAGATTTTGCCCAGACGACGAAAACATCCGCAATCGGCGAGTTCGAGATCCACATCTTCGAGCCGCGCAGCCGGTAGCCGCCCTCGATCTTCTCGGCGCGGGTTTTCATACTGCTGGGGTCGGAGCCGGCATCAGGCTCGGTCAGGCCGAAACAGCCGATCAGCTCACCCGAGACGAGGCCAGGCAGATACTTCTTCTTCTGCTCGTCAGAGCCGTAGGCGAAGATCGGGTAGATGACCAGTGAGGATTGCACGCTCATCATTGAGCGATATCCGGAGTCGATGCGTTCGACCTCGCGAGCTACAAGGCCGTAAGCGACGTAGGATGCGTTCGCGGCCCCGTACTCTTCCGGCAGCGTCACACCGAGAAGGCCGGTCTGCCCCATCAACCTGAACAGCTCCGGATCGGTCGTTTCCTCGAGATAGGCGTCGTGGACGCGCGGCAAGAGTTCGGATTCAGCGAAAGCCGCGGCGGACTCGCGGATCATCCGTTCATCCTCGGTCAGCTGGTCATCGAGCAGAAAAGGGTCATTCCAAGAAAAGGCCAAGATCGTTATCCTCCCGTTGAGGTTTTTGGCAGTTCGATTTGATGAAATGAAAGCCGGTTTTCCGTCATCGGGAAAGCGAGGTTTACTCATCGGCCTATGAGCTGTAGTAATAGCCTATGGCAAACCTCTCGCGACGGCTCCTTCCCTCGACCTCCGCTCTCGCCGCTTTCGATTCCGTCGCGCGGCTCAGCACCTTCTCTGCCGCGGCCGAGGAGCTTTCCCTGACGCAGGGTGCCATCAGCCGGCAGATCGCCGCCCTGGAAGAACAGCTGGGCGTTTTACTCTTCGAGCGCACCAGCCGTGGGGTAATTCTCACGGAGGCCGGCGCCGATTATGCGCGGGCTATTGCCAGCGCTCTCGCGGAAATCCGTTCCGCCTCACTGCACGCCATGACAAAACAGCATAACGATCAGCTCAACCTGGCGATCTTGCCAACATTCGGCACACGCTGGCTGATGCCGCGCATTCCACAGTTTGTCGCAAGACATCCGGAGATCACATTGAACTTCGCGACCCGCATAGGAGTGTTCGATTTCGACCGCGACGACATCGATATCGCGATCCATATCGGCCAGCCCGACTGGCCGGGTGCGGAAAGCACATTTCTCATGGAGGAGATGGTGGCGCCGGTCGCCTCCCCGTCTTTTCTGAACTCGCATCCCGTCCTGAAAGCTGAAGATCTACTTCGCCTTCCGCTTCTGCAGATGGCATCGCGGCCTGGAGCCTGGAGCCATTTTTTCGAAAGCCTCCAGGTCAGCGGCGCCCCGTCGCAGGCGATGCGGTTCGAACAGTTCAGCAGCGTGGCCCAAGCCTGCATTGCCGGGCTGGGGCTCGCTTTGATGCCGCTTTTCCTCATCGATTCCGAGCTTGCGAATGGCCAGCTCGTTCAAGCCTTTCCGCATCAGGTCAAAAGCCCCAGCGCCTATTATGCGGTCGCGCCGCTCAGCAGGAAGGACTTCCGCCCTGTCGTCGCATTCCGAGCATGGCTCTTGGAAGAGATCGCGCGTTACCAGCAAGGCGCTGCCGGCTAATCCGGAGCTATTCGACCCTTCGCTCCTGCTCGATTGCAAGCATTCTTGACTCTTCGGCCAAATCCTGCCAGTTTAATGCTAACGTTAGCATAAGGAGTGCGCATGTGGATCTTCAGTTGAGAAACGCAGGCATGCCGGGAAAGCGCCTCACGGCCAGGGCCCTGGTGAAGGATGTTCGGCTGCTCGGCCGCCTTTTGTGCGAAGCCATTGAAGCCAGCGACGGCAGGGAGACCCGGGAGACCGTAGAACGCGTCCGCGCCCTCTCGGTAACCGGCCGCAGAAAGACCAGCCCACGCCTGAACGGCGAACTCGCCCCCTTCTGCGCAGACATGCCTCCCCGCACCCTCAAGCGCGTGATCCGCGCGTTCAGCCAGTTCTCTCAGCTCGTAAACATCGCCGAAGACGCTCATCAGGCCAGAGTGCAGCGCTTCGGCATCGCCGATGGCGAACCTGCCATGCCGGGAACGATTGCCAGATCGCTTTCGGTTCTCGCTGCCGCCGGCGTAGAGGTGGAGGATATCCGTAAGCTGCTGTCGGAAGCGATCGTCTCGCCCGTTTTTACCGCGCACCCCACCGAGGTTCGGCGAAAGAGCGTTATCGACATCGAGCAGGAGCTTGCACGATGCTTGAGCCGGCTCGACCATGCCGGCCTGACGGCGCAGGAGGCGGATCGATATCGGGAGGATTTGGAAAGAGCGACGACGACGCTTTGGCAAACGAACAGCCTGCGAGGGCGGCGGCTGCAGGTCGTGGACGAAATCCTCAATGGCCTGTCCTATTACGACAGTACCATTTTCCGCGTCATCCCGGAAGTTTATGGGGCTCTCGAAAATCAGCTTCGAGCCTCGCCCTGGAGCTTCGGTCATGACGCGCTGCCGCCATTCCTGCGCATGGGTTCGTGGATCGGCGGCGACAGGGATGGCAATCCCTATGTCAACGGCGAGACCCTGAGGGAGGCGCTCCGGCTGCAGAGTGAGAGAGTTTTCTCGTTCTATCTCGGCGAGCTGCACAGCCTTGGCGCCGAACTTTCCTTGGATGATCGGTATGTGAAGGTCTCGCGGGACCTTCAGTGCCTCGCGACCGTCTCTCCCGATAGATCGGAGCAGCGCCGGCACGAGCCATATCGCCTGGCGATCTCGGGTATCTATGCTCGCCTGGCGGCCACGGCCCGTAAATTCGGCAGTACAGAGCTTGTTCGCGAACCTGTAGCGGCCGCCCCCCGCTACCGGCGCCCCGGAGAATTCGCCGCAGACCTGGCGACGATCAGCAAATCTCTGATAGCCAATGGCGCAGAAAAGATCGCCGCTGGAAAACTGCGCAGCCTCCAACGCGCCGTAGACGTCTTCGGCTTTCATCTCGTCAGCCTCGATCTGCGACAGAATTCCGAGGTTCATCAGCGGGTTATTCATGAGCTTTTCGAGAATGTGCGCCCCGGCACAGGCTATGAAGCGCTCGCCGAGAGCGACAGGATCCGCTTGCTCACTGAGGAACTCCGCTCTTCCCAGCTGCTGGTTACACCGCTCAAGACCTATTCGGCCGAGACGATGTCGGAGCTTTCCGTCCTCCGTGAAGCCGCCGAAGCCCATAAGCATTATGGTCGCGCCAGCATCCCGAATTACATCATCTCGAAGGCGGCAAGCCCTTCCGACCTTCTGGAGGTCATGATCCTGTTCCGCGAAGTGGGACTGTTCAGGCCCGACGAGCCTGAAGCGGCCTCGGTCAACATCATACCGCTTTTCGAGACGATCTCGGATCTTCGAAACTCGCATGACGTGATGCAGACCGTTTTGGCCATAGAAGCCTATCGGACATACTTGAAGGCACTCGGCGGCAAACAGGAAATCATGCTCGGCTATTCCGACAGCAACAAGGACGGCGGTTATCTGACGTCGGGATGGGAGCTCTATAAGGCGGAGATGGCCTTCATTCGGCTTTTCGAGCGTGAGGGCATTCGCCTCAGCCTGTTTCACGGCCGCGGCGGCTCCGTGGGGCGCGGCGGCGGTCCGAGCTATGAGGCCATCACCGCCCTGCCACCCGGCGCGGTTGCCGGATCGATCCGGCTGACGGAACAAGGTGAAGTCATTGCGGCGAAATATTCCAATCCGGCACTCGGCCGCCGAAATCTGGAACTGCTGATCGCCGCGACGCTGGAAGCGTCCTTGCTGCCTTCCGACGCACAAGAGCCGGATCCCGAATATCTCGGCGCCATGGAGGAGCTGTCCGAGCTCGCTTTTGGCGCCTATCGATCTTTGGTTTACGAGACCGAAGGATTCGAGCGGTTCTTCTGGGAAGCCACGATCATTGGCGAAATCGCAAAACTGAATATTGGCAGCCGGCCGGCCTCACGCAGCTCGTCCCGCCGCATCGAAGATCTTCGCGCAATACCGTGGGTGTTCGGCTGGTCGCAAAGCCGGATCATGCTGCCGGGCTGGTTTGGATTTGGCTCGGCCATCGGACAGTGGCTGACCAGACATCCCGACGGATTGCAAACCCTTCAAAGGATGCATCGGGACTGGCCTTTCTTCCAGACGCTGATCGCGAACATGGAGATGGTGCTGGCCAAAACCAACATGGCGATCGCGGCGCGGTATGTCGACCTCGCCCCCGACGCATCCGCCCATGAGAAAATCTTCACACGCATAAAACACGAATGGGAAGCGACGACGGCCGCACTGTTCGGCATAACGGATCAGGCCTCGCTCCTGGAGAATAATCCGGCGCTGAAGCAATCGATCCATCATCGCTTTCCATGCCTCGATCCGCTCAACCACATGCAGATCGACCTTCTTCGCCGCCACCGCGCCGGAGAACGAGATCAGGACACGGAGGAGGCGCTGCATCTCACCATCAATGGAATTGCCGCCGGGCTACGAAACAGCGGGTAACGAGCCGCCAATGCGGATGGCGAACCTATTTTTCTTGACCTTGGCGAAAATATTGCGCTAACGTTTGCACAAACTGGGAGGAAATCATGACACGGACCGTGCTGTTGACGGACTACGCCTGGCCGGATGACAAGGTGGAGCGGGAGGTGATCGAGGGAGCCGGGTTTACCCTCGTCAGCGGCCCTGCCGAGCCGTCGCCCTCTTCCGATATCGACGCTTTGGCCGCAGAGCATAAGCCGGACGCCATCCTGACCTGCTGGGCTCAGGTCAGCGAGACGGCGATCGCTGCATCTCCCAATCTCAAGATCGTCGCGCGTCTCGGAGTCGGCCTGGACAATATTGCCGTCGATGCGGCCACCGAGCGGGGAATATGGGTCACGAACGTGCCCGACTACTGCGTCACGGAAGTGTCCGATCATGCCATCGGCTTTGCAATTGCCTGGGCCCGCGGCCTGATCCACTTCGATCGCGAGGTTCGCGATGGCCGCTGGGACCCGGCTTCGGCAAATCTCCGCCGGCTTTCGGAACTGACCTGCGGCATCGTCGGCTTCGGTCGCATCGGCCGTGCGACGGCGGCAAAGATGCAGGCGCTGGGATGCCGCGTGACGGCGCACGATCCCCATGCCTCGAACGTGCCTGATAATGTGGAGCTTGCCGACTTCGATACGCTTCTGGCCAAGAGCGATATCGTCATTGTCCATGCGCCGCTTTCGCCTGCGACGCGTCATCTGATCAACAGGGACGCCATCTCGAAGATGCGGCGTGGAAGCCTGCTGATCAACGTCAGCCGAGGCGGCGTCGTGGATACCGCCGCCGTGATCGAGGGCTTGGCCGCCGGCATTCTGAGCGGTGTCGGCCTCGATGTGCTCGAGGATGAGCCACGCGTTCCCCCGGAGTTGATTGCTCACCCGGGCGCGATGATCACGCCGCATGTCGCCTTCTCCTCGGATGCCTCGCTGATCGAGCTGCGCCGCCGGGCAGCAGAAGAGGTCGTCAGGGTTCTCTCTGGAGAGATGCCCGAACAAGCCCGCAACAGCCCCCGCCGCTAATGCCGCAAGGACACTGAATTCATGTCTGCAGCCGAGACCACAATTTTCGACGATTTCCTGCTGAAGAGCGGCCTGAAGAGCGCTTCCGAGGAAGCGATCTATAAGCCCCTGACGGGTGGCGTTTCTTCAGATATCTACCGCGTGGAGCTTCCCGGCCGGCTTATCTGCGTGAAACGCGCACTTGCCAAGCTTAAAGTATCCGCCGATTGGCAGGCGCCGGTGTCGAGAAATCTATACGAATGGAACTGGATCTCCTTCGTGGCCGAGCATTTCCCTTCCGCCGTTCCGAAGCCTCTCGCGCACGACGGGCCGTCTGGTGTTTTCGCAATGGAGTTTCTTCCGAGCGACGACTACCCGCTCTGGAAGACCAACCTGCTTCATGGGAGCGTCGACCGAAAGGCGGCAGAGGTCATTGGCCAGCGGATTGGACAGATCCATTCCGTCAGTGCCCGCACTCCGGGGTTGCCGGAAAAATTTGACTCCGGATCGAACTTCTTTGCGCTTCGGCTGGAGCCCTACCTGGTGGCGACTGCCGCCAAACATCCTTTCGTCAGTGATCGCCTGGCCGAGTTGGTTCAGCGCACGGCCGAAACAAAGCTGGCGCTGGTCCATGGCGACGTCAGCCCGAAGAACATCCTGCTGGGCAGGAACGGCCCTGTGTTCCTCGATGCCGAATGCGCCTGGTTCGGCGATCCGGCTTTCGACCTGGCCTTCTGCCTGAACCATCTGCTGCTGAAGAAGATCGTTGCCGCAAAGGCGGCATCCGAGCTCGCATCGTCATTCACGGCCTTGACGGCAGCCTACATGGATCAGGTCGATTGGGAAGATCGGGACGCTCTCGAGGCCCGGGCCGCAAGCCTGCTGCCCGCCCTCTTCCTCGCCCGGGTCGATGGCAAATCGCCCGTCGAATACATAAGCGACGAATGCCAGCGCGAGGCGGTCCGCAAGGCTGCTATTCCATTGATCGCGTCGCCTCCGCAAAAGCTCGCTGACGTGGCGCAGGCCTGGTTTCCGTAAGGAGCCCAGGCTTTTCCGGAGCAGTACGCTTTTCACTGCAGATGAAAAAGAAAAAGCCACCGCGCTGTGTTCGCGATGGCGGATGAAGTGTTGCTCTGCTGCGGCTCAGAACCGGGCGACCCAGCTTTCGAACGCAACCAGGAAGCTCTCGATGAACTTCTGGGTTCCTTCGTTGAGGAATATCCCATGGTCGCCCACCAATTTGTCGGCCGTGCTGAGGTAAACTTCAGGCTGGGGCATAGTCGGCACGTTGATGTTGGTCAGGATAACTCGGAGCTGAAGTGCTGCCGCTGCGCCGCCGATGAGACCGGGAGAAGCGCCGGTCACCGCGCCGGGCTTGTGATCCCACACGCTATTCCCATACGGCCGGGAGCCGACTTCGATCGCATTCTTCAATGCCGCAGGCACGGATCTATTATATTCCGGCGTCACGAAGATTGCGCCATCGCAAGCCTTGATGCGCTCGCGGAAGGACGTCCATTCCACCGGCGGCGTTTCGGTCTCAAGGTCCTGGTTATAGAGCGGAAGGTCGCCGATCGGCACGATTTCCAGGTTCAATCCGTCAGGCGCCACTTTCTGCATGGCACGGGCGAATTTCAGGTTGATCGAAGCCTGACGAAGGCTCCCGACCAGGACCGCGATATCTTTCTTGGACATGTTCTCTCTTCTCGCGTGAGGGAGGCGCCGGCCGCAGCCGGCGCCGGTGATTGTTATTGCCAGACGGCGGGAACCGGCGGAACGACCACGTAGTTGCTGAAGCCGCCATCGCGTTCGCCGATGCCGGAGATGGCTTCGTTCACCCGCTCGAGCGGATAGACCTTGTGCTCGAGATAGGAGAGGTCGAGCGCACCGGTGCGGACCATGTCGGCCATTTCCTGCCCCTGGGCAGCGCTGAACCAGTTAGAGCCGATGAGCTGAACCTGCTCGTCCATCAGCCACTTCACATCAACAGGAACATCTTCCGCGACGCCGCCAACCACAACCACACGGCCGCCTCGACGAACGCCGCGCATGGAATCGACCACGGTCGCGGCGGGGGCTCTGGCACCCAGCGCGCTGATGACGAAATCCACCCCCTCGCCGCCGGTTTGGGCCTTTGCCCATTCTCCGGTCGAGCCCTCGCCGAGCATGATCGTGTCGATGCGATCGGGAGCGATGGCCTTTATGCGGTCCATCAATTCCTTGTTTCTGCCGGTGCCCAGAATTTTGGAGAGGCCCATGGCGAGAGCGAGCTTGGTAGCCGCGACGCCAAGCGTGCCGGTAATCCCGTCGATGAGGCAAACTTGGCCGGGTCCGGCCTGTGCATTCTTCAGGGCGCCGTAGGATGTGCCGAGATAGCCGAAGCGGCCGGCCTGTTCGAAGCTGAGATTATCCGGCAGGCACACGAGTGAATATTCCGGGGCAGTCATGTACTGGCTGAAGCCGCCATAGGGATAAAGATCGAAGATTCTTTGACCATCGCGGCTGGTGCTGAAGTAGCCGTTCAAGGTGTAGTAGCGGCATTGGCTGCGGTTGCCTGACCGGCACGCCTTGCAGGAACCACAGGATCTGAGAGGGCTGACATAAACACGATCGCCAATTTTGACATTGGTGACCGCCTCGCCCACTTCGGCGACGACCCCGGCCGGATCCAGGCCGAACACTGCCGGAAACTTCGGCAGCGGCTGGTGGGGAAACCAGGTTGGCCAGTTATTGATGACGTTGGCCATGTTGGGCACGATACCGCAAGCCCTGACCTGCACCAGGACGTCGTTGGGCCGGGGCGTGGGAACCGGAATCTCATCCAACGACATCGGCTGATGCAGAGCATGCAGCCGGGCGGCGATCATAGTTTTAACCATTTACTCCTCCATAGGGACATCGGTCGAACCGTGCCCGACCGAATGCATTTTTTCAGTTTCAGACAGGTGCGCGGCAGCGCCGAGCGGTTTCGTCAGAGGGCGGCCAGGAACTCCTTGCCGGCCGGTCGGAAGTCCGCAGGCCAGACAGTCACCCAATCCTTTCCTTGAACTTGCTTGAGCTTCGTCGATGGCTTTCCGGCATTGAACTTGCCGTCGAAAGTCCTTGTCCCGACGACCGTCTCGACGGGATTTGCGCGCAGCCACGCAGTCATCGCGGCATCGTCCAGCTTCCCCGCCCCTTCAGCTGCCGCCGCAAGGATCTGCCACGCAGCATATTCGACGGCGGCCTGATATTCGGCGCGCGGATAGGGGAAGCCTGCCGCCTTCGCCTTTCCGTCATAGGCGCTTACGAACTCCTGGGCGCCGTGATTTTTGAGGAATGGTTCGTGCTCTTCGAACCAGGTCAGCGAGGTCAGGCCATTCGCTTTGGGGTGCGCCGCAGTCGGGCCGGGCGCCGGGAACAGATAGAACTGGTTTCTTGGCTGGTAATCGATCCGGCTCATCGCATCGAGAAGCTGCACGGCCTCCATGCCGATCGCACCGGACCACAACAGATCCGGATCTGCCGCCTTGATGCGGTTGGCGATGGCGCCGAAGTCCTTGGTGCCGAATTCGTATTCAAGCTCCAGCACGTTCTTGATGCCACGCTTCTCGGCGACTTGCTGGCCGCCCTTGGCGATTGTCAGTGCCGACGGGAATTTGCTGGTGACGAAGGCGATCGTCTTGGGAGGGGTCGGCAGGCTCGCATAGGCATCGAGAACGACCTCGGTGTCGGTCAACTGCGGCTCGGCCCCGATCGGAAGCGACGGGAACTGCAGCGGATAGGGCGCGAGGCTCGGGTCGCCGAGGCTGCTCTGAACGAGCATCTTCTTGAACCGCGCGGCAACGCCCATCGCCGCGATAATCGAGGAGGTGCCATAAGGCCCCATCAGCAGATCGACCTTATCGGCCGTCACCAGACGCTCGTAAAGGGTTCGCGCATTGGCGGGAAGCGATTGGTCGTCGAGAAGGACGAACTCCACCTTCCGTCCGAGAATACCGCCTTTGGCGTTGATCTGTTCGACGAACACCTCTGCCGCAAGCTTATGGATTGCGCCGACGCCTGCAAGCGGACCTGTCAACGGCAGCGTTCCGCCGACGCGGATGGGCCCACCTTGCGCGAAAACCTTCGGCATCGCGCCGAAAGCCGCCGCGGCGGCGGCAGAGCCGAGAAATGCACGTCTGTTCAGTTTAATGGAATTCGCACTCATCTCATCCTCCCAAGTGCTTCCGGCATGTCATCGCGCTCACGGGTCCGCGGCGCCTCGGTCTCCTGCCGCCGGCGGCAGGTCTCAGCTCTTCGCGAGCCCTTCCGCGTAGCGTTCCAGCGTCATCGGGTTCGGCATTCTCTCGGGGTGCTCCAGCGGTACTCCCGTAAATTCGCTGGCCTCGAAGAACCACTTCGAGACGGCCGGCATGCCCCAATGGACATTGGTGCTCAGAGATGCCGCGTCCCAGCGAATGGGCTCCAATTCCGCATCTATCGTGGTGTAGTGATTGTTGAAGAACTCCACCCGGTGGCCATCCGGATCGCGCAGATAGACGAACAGGACTCCCGAAGGGCCATGACGGCCAGGCCCTCGCTCGACGCTGTCTCCATATCCGTAACGGCTGGCAAAGTCGCAGACGGCGAAGATGTCGCTGCTTTCGGGAACCGTATAAGCAAAATGATGCAGCTGCGGGCCGATGCCGGGCACCAGGGCCAGGTCGAGGCAGACACCTTTGCGATACATGAAGTTCGCAATGAGATCGTCGCCCGCCGCGATATATTCCGACGTCCGGAAACCGAGTTCGCCATAGAAGGCGCTCAGACCCAGCGGATCGGCGACGATGACCTGGCAATGGTCGAGCCCCTGGGCCCGGGCGCCGCGATGTTCATGCACTTCGAGAAACTTGCGGGGATGAACGCTCATGCTGGAGCAAAGCTCGATGCGAGCCCCCGAGGGATCGCTGACAAGCAGGGTCCGCCCCTGGTTTCGAACGCCGATCCATTCCGCCGGAAGCCCCTTCTCCTCGAAGAAGACCTTGGCCTTGTCCAGATCCTCCTCCAGGAACACCCTGTAACCGATCCGCCTGCACGCCGGCTTGCCGCCGGCGGGTGCGAGCACCAGGCTGTGGTGACAGGCCTCTGACAGTCCGCGAAGGTAGGAGACACCATCTTCGAATTCCGTTTCGACGAGGCCGCCGACATTGACATAGAAATCCCGGCTGCGTCCCACATCATTGACCTCAAGCACGACATGGCTGAAGCGCGTGATGTTGAAGGGAGGTTTCAAATTAACAGCCGGAAGCATGTCATCCTCATCGAGTTTTGCTAACGTTAGCATAAAACGGCCGAGTGTTTTGTCAACGCCTGTTTTTACGCGAGACCCGCACCCGGCCCATCCAAATTCTAACCGACGGCGGCAACGACGGCTGGCTTTTCAGCCAAGTCCAGCGCCGACCACCCGGCGAACGAAGCCTCTTTTCCAAGCGCCTCCTCGATCCGAAGAACCTCGTTCCACTTGGCCATCCGCTCGGAGCGTGAGAACGATCCGACCTTGAGCTGCCTGGCATTCCAGCCGACCGAGAGATGGGCGATCGTCACGTCTTCCGTCTCGCCTGATCTCGCCGAAACGATTGTCCGGAAACCCGCTTTCTTGGCGACGGAGAGCGCCTCGAAGGTCTCGGTGATCGTGCCCGCCTGGTTCGGCTTGATCAGAACGGCATTGGCGCTTTTATCCCTGATCGCTTCGGTTACCCGCGCCGCGTTCGTCACGAAGAAGTCGTCGCCGATGATCTGGCATCTGGAGCCGTAGCGGGCGGTAAATTCCTTGAAGCCGTCAGGATCGTCCTCGGCGAGCGGATCCTCGATCGAGACGATCGGATAGGCCTTCAACCAGCCGCCAAGCATATCGATCATCTTCGCCGTATCGAGCTGCCGATCTTCCAGTGCCAGCGAATATCTGCCCTCACGGCCGAATTCGGAAGCCGCGATGTCGAGCGATATCGCCACTTCGCCGCCTGGCTTCAGACCGGCAGCTTCGATCGAACGCACCAAGGCATCGAGAGCTTCTTCATTGCTGGTAAAGGCCGGCCAGTAGCCTCCCTCGTCCGCCACGCCCTGGAGCTTGCCGGCCCGCTTCATGATGTCGCCCGCGGCGCGGTAGACCTCGGCGGTCCACTCCAAGGCCTCCGAGAAGCTCGAGGCGGCAGGGCACATGATCATGAAATCCTGAACGTCGACCCGGCGCGCTGCGTGCGCTCCGCCGCCGAAAATCTGAATTTCAGGCAGCGGCATGGTAATTCCCTTCTCGGAGCCCGCGAGATACCGCCAGATCGGTTGATCGGCCGCGGCCGCGGCGGAGTGAAGCAGGGCCATCGACGTTGCGACCGATGCATTCCCGCCCAGCCTGCTCCGGTTCTGGGTGCCATCCAGCTCGATGATGGCTCGGTCCAGCTCGGCTTGAAGCCTGGCGTCCCGGCCAACCAGCAACCTGGCGATTTCGCCGTTGACCGCGGCCAGGGCCTTGTTGATGCCCAAGCCGGCAAGGGCGCTGCCGCCGTCACGCAGATCGAGAGCTTCGCCGGTGCCGGTCGATGCGCCGGCGGGCGCAATGGCGCGGCCGATGGCG
The DNA here is from genome assembly GCF_002211305.1 of Rhizobium sp. R634. Lineage (GTDB taxonomy): Bacteria > Pseudomonadota > Alphaproteobacteria > Rhizobiales > Rhizobiaceae > Rhizobium. Next base: position 275,009 of record NZ_LOKW01000023.1, read on the forward strand.
CCGGACGCCAGCTCGATCTCTACCTCGACGGTCGGCCTGCCACGGGAATCCCAGACGCGGCGGCCCTGAACTTTTCGGATTTCGGTGTTGGTCATGTTCAATTGGTCCATAAGTCAGATTGAGATTTTGGATCATCGAGGCTCGCAGGCCGTCATCTTAATCCGTCGTATCGGCGGTCCGTGCGCCAACCAGCACCACGGCGATGGTTGCCGGTCTGTCGCTTTTGTTTCGCCATGCGTGACGCGTTCCGTTCTGGACGAAAGCGTCGAACTGGCCGAGGCAGGCCTCATTGCCATCGTCGAGCTCCATCCAGATCTCGCCGTCGAGAACGATGCCGTAATCGACGGTGGGAGTCTGATGTTTGCCATCCGGTTCGAAACGTTCGGCCAAGCCGGGGCTGACCGCCAGATTCTCCGCCATCGCCGCCGGACCATCGAAATCCGGAGACATGAAAACCGAATCCGGTGGGAACGTTAGCACTAGAAAGCGCGTTTCGCCCGGCTCGGGAACGAAGCTCGTCACCTGGGACGTTGGATCGGCTCCGTCGAATGGAATCGTCGTGGAAGCCGAAGTCGACCAGACCATCCGCGAGACCAGTCCGGGGATCGTTCTGAATATATCAGTGCGCGGAACGGCGCCATCCTCAGCGAACCCGGCGAAACCCTGACTGCCGTGCTTCGTGACGACGCGCCTGATATGCGCGGGAACTCTCCCGCTCGAATTTTCAGATACCAAGATACGCCTCCCTGATGCTTGGATCATTGATGAGAACCTCGGGCGCTCCGGAGGCCGTCACGCGGCCTTGCTCGATCACGTAGGCCTGATGGGCAATTTCAAGCGCCTTGTTCACGTTCTGCTCGACCAGCAGCACGGCTACGCCCCGCTCATTGATCATCTGAATGATTTTGAACATTTCCCCGACGATCAAAGGCGACAGCCCGAGTGACGGCTCGTCCATGAGCAGCACGCGCGGCTTGGCCATCAGGCCGCGGCCGATCGCAACCATTTGTTGCTGCCCCCCCGACAAGGAACCCGCCAGCGAATCCTGGCGCTCTTTCAAAACGGGGAAAAGCTGAAACACCTCAGCGAGTGTGGCATCGCGCTCCGCACGAGCGAGCGAGCGGTACGCACCGAGCAACAGGTTGTCCAGGACCGTCATCGCCGTGAAGAGACGACGCCCTTCCGGGACCACCGCTATGCCGTAGTCGCAGACCCGGTGGCTCGGCACTTTGGAAACGTCGTTGCCCTCGATAACGATCTTTCCCCGGTGCGGGCGAAGAATGCCGGCGATGGCGTTTACCAGCGTACTCTTCCCTGCCCCGTTCGGGCCGACGACCGAAACGATCTCGCCTGACCTTACACTGATGGACAGGTCCCACAGAGCGATCGCGTCTCCGTAGCCGACCTCGATCTTATCGACCTCAAGCAGCATGACTGCCTCCCAGATATACGCTGACCACAGCCGGATCCCGCATCGTTTCGCCTGGATGCCCAAGCGCCAGAACTTTGCCTTGATCCAGCACCGCGACACGGTCCGCCAGCGCGACGACCGCACGCATGAGGTGTTCGACGAAGATGATCGTCGTGCCGCCGGCCTTGATCCGCTTGATCATTTCGACCGCGTGGTCGACCTCGGCCGGATTCAAGCCGCAAAGCACCTCATCAAGCAGGAGCAGCCGCGGCTTTGCGGCCAGCGCTCGGGCGAATTCGACGAACTTTCGGTCATGCAGGTTCAAGGCTTCGGGAAGCACGTCGGCCTTTTCGGCCAGGCCGGTGAAGGCGAGCGCCTCCCGGGTGACTGCCTCGACCGTGGCCCCCGCCATGCCATCCGCGCTGCCGAACTTCGCACAGAGCCGCACGTTTTCGAGGACCGTCAGGTTATCGAACAGGCGTGGGATCTGGTAGGTGCGCGCCACGCCCTGCTGCGCGATCAGATGCGGTGACCGACCGGAAATCTCCTCGCCTTCCAGCATGATCTTGCCGGAGGTCATGGCATAGTGGCCGCTGATCATATTGATCAGCGTGGACTTGCCGGAGCCGTTCGGCCCAACCAGGGCCAGGATTTCTCCCCGCCAGACATCCAGGGTCACGCCGGTCAAGGCGCGGATACCGCCAAAGGACTTGGTGACATCCTCGCATTTGAGAAGCACAGGACCGGAGCCCGCAGCAGCAGAAGGCGCAAACTGCATAACGGCCTCGGCAGTCCCCGCCGCCGCGCCAACTCCGTTACGCCCGCCGGCAAACCTGCGAACAAGGCTGGGAACGATGCCGGACGGCAGCACCAGGATGACGACGATCAGCGCAAGAGCCACGCCCGCGCGGCCGAATTCCGCATGAGCGCCGCTGACGATGGCGCTCTGCAGCACGGTGATGATGACCGCGCCGATCGCAGGCCCAGCCCAATGGCGGGCTCCGCCAAGAATGCTCATGAGCACGACATAGAGAGGAACGGTCACCGCAAACGTCTCGCCGACCGTGACGTAACCGACATAGACGGCGTGGATCGCACCCATTGCGCCGGCAAGCGCCGATGAGACCGCAAACGAGATCAGCTTATAGCGGAACGTCGGAACGCCTTTCACCTCCGCAACGTCTTCATCGTCGTGGATTGCGAGCAGGCCCTGACCGAATTTGCTGTGAAAGATGAAATAGGACGTCGCCAGCGCAGCGAGAGCCGCAATAAGCCCGAACATATAGAGGGAGCCGGACGCCGTTGCACCGATCATCGGGATCTCGATTCCCGAGAGGAATACGCCGGTGCCCGAGTCCAGCGCGGTGTTCGACACAATGGCCGCGATGACGAACGTCACGGACAGCGTCAGCAGCGCGAAGAATTCGCCGCGTAGCCCCCCCGAGCGAAAGACAACGAAGCCGATCAGAACGGCGACCGCAGCCGCGAGCAGTGCCGCAGCAGGTATCGTCGCGACGAAAGGCCATGACAGCTGCGTCGCCAGCGTGGCCGTCGTGTAGACGCCAATCCCGAAAAATGCGGCGTGACCGAAACTCCAGTAGCCAGTGTAACCGCTCAGGATGCCCCAGCTCGTTGCCAGCACGACCCAGAAGAAGATGATGTACAGGTAGGACAGGTAGTAGTCCGCCATTCCCAGGTAAGGCAGCGAGGCCAGGACCGCCACGACAGGGGCTGCGATAAGGAGCTTTTTCATGGTCAAATCACCGGTTTGCGCAGGAGGATGACGATGAGCACGCTGAATGCCACGAGCGGCGCCCAAGCGGGGTTCACGACGGACATGGTAAGGCTCTCGGCCACGCCGATCAGCATTCCGGCACCCAGCGCGCCGATGGGACTGCCCAATCCTCCAATGATGGCGACGGCAAATACCACTCCGATCCAGGCCTCGATTTGAGATGGCGCCAAAGTTCCGATCAGGGCGATGAAGACGCCCGCGATGCCTGCCGTCGCCGAGCAAAGGCCGGCCAGAATGTATGACACGCGGGTGGAATTGATTCCGAAAGCCGACGCCACGGGAGCGTCATGGGCAGCGGCACGCAGCGCCTTGCCGAGCATGGTCTTGTTCAACGCGTACCAGGCCGCTCCAGCAAGCACGCCGGCGCAGGCAAAGGCGGAAAGATCCAATACGGGCACGAAGATCGGACCCAGCCGGATGGTGGTCTGCGCATACGGCGTTTCGTAGCGAAGAAAGTCGGCCGACCAGATCCATTGAATCAGCGACTCGATCAGGATCGTGACGCCGAAGGTCACCAGGAGCGAGGCGAATTCTTTCACCTTGAAGCGCACGAACACGCTGTGCAGGGCAATGCCGAGCACGAAGAACAGCGGAGCGATCAGAAGAGCGCTCCAATATGCCGGAACGCCATAGACGGTGCCGAGCTGATAGGTCAGGTAAGCGCCAAGGAACGCCAGCGCGAAGTGGCTAAGGTTCACCAGCTTCAACAGGCCCCAGCTCAGACTGAGACCCATCGCCAGCAAGCCATAGATCCCGCCCAACAGGACGCCGCCGACAGCGGATTGCAGGAAAAGAGCGACGGTCATCAGAATCTACGTCCCTCTGCGGACGTGATGATCGATGCCAGGAACACCAGGATATCCATACGTTATGCCTCCTCCCGTTTGCGCTAACGTTTGCACAAACATTCGTCCCACAAGGCGACCCTTCTGTCAACGGCTTTGAAGAAGTTAATTAGTCCACAAGCGCCTGGGCGAACGCACCACCATCGGCGCAGCAACGTCAATTCATAGATTTAAGTGTCTGAAAATTTTTTGATTCTTATGGCAGTCGGCGACCGCACCCAAGTGCTAGACGCGAAAAATCAAATGATGCCACTTAAACGGTACGGAAGGTTTGACAACCGCGACGCCAATGCTATCGTTGGCCAAAGCGACAATTCCGAGCCGGACACGATGGTAACAATTAAAGACATCGCCGCGATACTTCAAGTTTCCCCCTCGACCGTGGGCCGCGCCCTGGCCGACGATCGCCGCATCAGCGCGGAGATGAAGCGAAAGGTGAACGAAGCCGCCGCTCAAGCGGGCTACGTTGCCAATCGTGCTGCACGCATGATGCGTGGGGTGCAGAGCAATCTCGTCGGGCTGATCGTTCCAGATATCCGGAACAGCTTTTATTCGACGATTGCCCACGCCCTCTCGCAGTGCCTTCTGTCGGCGAATTACCAGCTGACCTTGTGCGAAACCGATGACGACAGAATGCACGAGCTTCGCCACATCAGGGAACTCACGAGCGTCAACGTCGCCGGGATCATTCTGGTCCCGAGTGCAAAACCTCATCCCGATTCCGCGCGAATCCTGAAGATGACGCCGCATATCCAATTGCTGCGAAAGGCGCCGCTGCTCGGCGACCAATGGTTTGGGATCGATGACAGACGGGCGCTTTACGAGAGCACCGAACACATCATCAACGCAGGTCACAAACGCATCGCCTATATCGGAGGCACGGAAGAACTGCCCACCGGCGCGGCGCGCGTGCAGGGTTTCCGGGACGCCGTCAAAAGCGCCGGCCGAGCCATAACCGTTCACGAGGAGCTTGGCGCGCCCTCCTTGCCCGAATTTGGACGGGAGGCCGTGCGCCGCCTCCTTTCCCTAAAGGATCGACCGACGGCGCTTGTGATCGGCGCGGTGCAAAATACCTCCGGCGTCATTGACGAAATCCAGGACCAGGCCTTGAGCGTCCCTCGAGATATTTCGGTCGTCGGATTTGGTGATGAGCTTGGCTATCGGTGGTGGGGTCCGGGACTGACGACGGTCCAGTTGCCCGTTTCGGAGTTGGCAACCGCCTGCGGGCTTTGGTTCCTGCACCACCTTCAGAACAAGGGTGATCTCAGCAAGCCTTACAGCTTCATCTCCCCGCCCCACCTGGTCATCCGCGGCAGCACGGGCACTCCGTGAAAGGCCGACAGGCTGAAGATCTCCCGCAGCAAGCGGGATCAGAGAGAGGCGCCCGTCCTACGACACGCACCTCTCTTCGATCGGCTGCGATTCATCCCGTATCCAGGGCCGGACGCTGAAAGCTCTGGAATATCTTGATGATCGCCGCCAAGACCATGCGGCAAGTCGAGGCGGCGCAGTTTGCGCGCCGCCTTACTGTTCAGCGGTATCCCTCTTCAAGGTCGATCTTCAGCGCGCCCATGAGGCGAACGCCGGAATTGTACCAGGCGACATTGATCGAGAGCTCGACAAGCTGCTTCTCCGACAGGAACTTCGCGATCCCGTTCCAAACCTCATCGGAAACATCGACATTCAGCGTGGACTCCTTGGCAAAAGCCATCACAGCCTTCTCCTGCTCGTCAAAGAGATCCGAAGTCTCGAAATGCGGAATTGCATGGAACTGCTCCTCCGTTAGGCCGGCCTTGAGCCCATGAGAGTGGTGATGCTTCACCTCGTATTCAGAGTTCGTGCAGTACCCGACCGTCAGGATTGCCATCTCCCGCAGCTTCGGACTGAGATCGGCGGCCCGTACCGCATTGGCGTAAGTGAGAAAATCGTCGAGGATCGCCGGAGCGTTGGCGAGCGCCAGGAAGATATTTCCTGTCGGAACCTTCCTCTCCTTCAGCAAGCGCTCATTGAGCGCTGGCTGCGTCGCGGCCAGCTCGGTATTCGAGACATATTTTACGCGTGCCATTTCTCCACCCTCAGAGTTGTCTTCGCAAATCTCCCTGTCCAAGGCAGCCCGACGTGGAACCAGTCTGCTCAGCAGGTGCTAACGTTAGCATTAATAGCGCCAGAGATTCTGAGGTCAACCGGAATTTTCACCCCGTAGCGGAAACTTGCAGGATCCCGGCTAGCGCGACGCCGCAACCACCGGATTCGTCAAAATACCGATACCCGGAATCTCCACCTCGAGTTCGTCGCCGGGAATGATCGGCCCGACGCCCGCGGGCGTACCGGTCATGATCACATCGCCGGGCAGCAGCGTGATGAAGCGGCTCAAGTAAGCAACGATGTCGGCAACCGGATAGACGAGGTCTCGCGTATTGCCCGACTGTTTCACGGTGCCGTTCTGGCGAAGGATGACGTCAAGGTTCGCCGGATCGAGATCCGTGACGATGGCCGGCCCCATCGGCGCAAACGTATCGTAACCCTTGCCGGCCAGCAGGCAGCCGAACTTGCTTTCCTGCCGCTGGATGATGCGGTCGCTGATATCATTGCCGCATGTGTAGCCGAGAATGTGCTGCAGGGCCTGCTCCTTGCCGATATGGCGCCCGCCTTTGCCGATGATGGCCACCAGCTCGGCCTCGTAATGAACAATTTCGCCATCGCTCGGATATTCAATGGCATCTCCATCGCCGCTCGCTGCCGTGCTCGGCTTCATGAACAGCACCGGAAGCGTTGGCTGCTCTTTTCCGGCCTCATCGGTGTGCTGCCGGTAATTGTAAGCGACGCCGAATATCCGGGGCCGTTCCACAGGGCACAGCAGACTGATGTCGGCAGGGCGATCCACCTTTCCCGTCCGCTCGACAGCCTCGAACGGATCGCCGGCGATCCGCTCAATCCTATCCTCAGTTTCGATCCCATAGTGAATTCCGTCGACGGCCCGGTAGCGCACAATCTTCATTTCGATCTCCATTGTTGCTAACGTTAGCGCAATGAAGCCGGCGTCGTCAACAGATGACGGTCCCCGGTCGGACCACCGTTGCGCGACGACTATTGTCGAGGGCGCAAACGGAGCATCAAAGAAGATGTTGATCGAGGACGACCCTGGGCTTTTCAAAGTGCCGGGCGCCTCGATGAAGATCGAACCTTCGACCCACCTGTCTGTCATGAACTGAGAGGAAGAGGATCGGTGCCTTCGCTGAGAATTGCAAGATATCTTCGGTAGCTGAACACGCGGCCACGTTTGCGGCCCGTCACCTCGTCGACGATGTCCAACCGCTGCAGATCCGCGAGTGCTGCATTGACCGTCGGTGCGGACAGACCTGTAATTTGGACGACCTGGTTCGCCGTGAGAAAAGGATTCTGCTGGAAAAGCCCGTGAGTACGAAGTGCCGATCCCGCTCTATCACTCTCCGTCGTGATGCGCTCTCGATCTTCCTTGAAGAGATCCACAATCTGGGTCGCAGCCTCAAACGCCTGATTGGCGGTGTCGGCCACCCCAGTCAGGAAAAAGTCCAACCAAGCCTCCCAGTTGCCATGTTCGCGAACCTCTTGCAGTAGCCGATAATATTCCCTCCGATGGGATTTCAGGTAAAGACTGAGGTAGAGCAATGGCTTGCGTAGAACGCCGTTCATGCAGAGGTATAGGGTCACTAGCAAGAGTAAGGGGCTGCGGCGTGCCAGTCAGCCAATTGAGCTTCGGCCTTCTCATCTTCCCCGGCGTTTGGGACTGGTATCTGCAGTGGCGCGAACAGCGCCGTGGCTTCTACACCAAGTGGGAAGAGGACATGCTCACTGCCAGTCTCGTTCGAGCACTACAATCGCTCTCACCCTCACAAAGCCCTCGGCTACCGCTCGCCAAAAGAATTCCTGGCCGACAAGACGCGCCAGCCCTCGTTCATGGGATCAATTTGATGACAGTAACTGTGATATTGGGTCCGGAATACGACAAGACTCTACGAACAACGGTCATGGATGTTATGGGGCAGCTTGGTGCTTCAGTCGAAAGCCGGATTTGGTCCGTTGCGGGTTCGCAGGAAATTGAGACCGTTCAGGCGCGATTGGCCGGACAACAAATCATTATAGAGGCAGAAAGCTATATTGGCCTTTCCATTACTGGCGATGAGGACATGATCAATGAAATCTCCGAGCGAGTGAGGCAGGCCAATCAAACTACCCCAACCTGATCCTGTCCGGTATTTTGGGGGCAACGACAGACCTCGGCGTCAGCCATCGATCGATAACACCCCGGTTTCCCCGGTCGGATCCCCGTGCACTTGCCGCGGATCTTCACGCCGCTCACAACCTTGCGCATTGCACAGATACTGACTGATGCACAGCGACGGTGACGCGCCGGTCGCAGCCGGCTCGACGAGCGGCAACACGACTTGATGGGGTTTTTCTCCCACCTGGAGAGAGTCGCACCCGGTCCAATAGCCCACAAAGCGGTGCGCTGCATCTACAGGTTTGCCACCATGAAACGGCACCAGCACGACACTTGACCACCGCTGATGCACACCACTTTTGCCGATACCGCTGTGCGCGAATTCCAGGCATGTGCCCCATCGCTGCCCGCCTGTATCGATCTTGTAAGCGGCGATTGGTGTCCAATCCATCTCGGGCAGCACCCATCGAACTGTCGGCTTGTGCTCGATCAGCAGAAGCGGCTTGCCGTCGTGCTCGAAGAAACCCTTATCACGTTGGATCCGCAGTTGCTCGACCTCGATCATGCAACCTGCCGGCCCACAGCCGCTCTCGATGTGGATTTCGGTCGACGTAGCGGCGGTCGCGGAACTACTCAAAATATTCCGCAGCTCCGTGGCATTTGTCGCGGCAGTCGGCGGATGGGTGGTGGAACCGACCAAAAGTACTGTCGCAAACAGCAGATGGCGCATGTGTGATTATTGCTCGTCGTTGTTCCGCAGTGGATCGGGAGAAGTCGGGCCGCTATCCGCAATTCATATCCATAGGCAGGGAAGTTTCAATCGCTAAGCGAAAATCCTTGACTGGGTCTGCGACAGTCACAGTCACGGGACGGTGGCGACCATTGTGTTGACTCGTTTCGCCTGAACGCTACAAACCCTGCGATTGATGTGGACGAGTCTCGGGCAGTTCTGCCCTTTTGGATGGCCGTCTTTTTGCCCGCAGTGATACCTTCCAAGAGGACAAACAGGCATGCAATCGAACAGGATCTACTTCGAAGGTAATCCTTGGCCAGAGGGACATTCAATCGTAGAGTTTTTGTGGTCAGCAAAAGAGATCGACGGAGATGTATGGTTCGACATTCATCTCGAGTCAGCAAATTACAATTCAGAGCGCGATATAAAGGATAAGGAAAGCTCGAACTACACCAGCGACTGGGACGCGCCATACTCTTGGGAAAACTATCAATCCTGCATACTATCGTCGGACGACTGGCACATTGGCGGCTTTAGGATCTGCTCCAAGCATGAATATACACCGGAGTTTCTGGATGGCCTCGAATTGCTGATAGACCCCCACCCGGAAACGATAACAGACCGGAATGATTTCGCGTTTCAGATATACCTGCTCGGCCATGATACGGTTGCCAAACACAAAATCAGGTTCGACCGGATCAGCAATTCCAGCCGCTTCAAGATCACCTGGTCCGGCAAGATTGCGCGAACCTACGTTGGAGACCACGAATTCAAGCACAATTTTTCGGTCATGGTGATGTCGGCGGATTTTCCTCAGCTGCCCGAAACTCCATGATATCCGCCCACAAAACGAATTTGGGTGTTCTCGCGTTGCTCGTCGGCAGTTTTGGATCAACTTCGGCAAAATCCGGAAGGCCCGCCTGGGCGTGATATCGATCGAACTCAAACTATCCGCTTGTTGGAGGCCACGCCTGCTCCGTGCGCCGAGGTTTCGTTCGGTCCAATTTCAGTGGCGCCGTCGCACGCGGACCTTGAGACTCTCGCCAATTCGTCCCGGGGCCAATCACAGACTCCATTCATTAAAAATCGGGCTTTCAATCTTTCATTGGGAACGACACGAGAACGGTTTTTACAGTCAACTCGTCGTTGTAATCGACCTTCACCTGCCGACTATCCTTCATCCAAATATCCCAATACACATCGCCATCCTCCTCCTCGGTTTCCTGAGGTTCACCGAAGGCGGCGAGCGCCTCCTCCCGACTGCCAACGGGACCGGAAGAGAGTGGAATGGATCCCAGATACGCGGATACCGTCGCCGAGCCGTTAGGATAGTAGAAGACGCCACTCATTGCATAAGGGCCGGATCCAAGCGGGTCTCGATAGTTGCGGGAGAAGAACTCCTTCGGCGTGAATGCGAGCGCGACACCGAGGTCAATGAGCTGAACGAAATCCGTCGTCAACTCCTTGAGCTTCTTCGGAGAGAGGGTATCGATCGATCCACCATTGGCCTTGATCGCCTCGATCACGTCGTTGTCGGTATTGGTCATTCCGACCAGCGTAAACAGTCGATCTGCATTCATGCTTTCACTTGCCCTCTGAATTGTTCCGGATCATCTTCTTGAGCCACTTGTCCCAATCGTCGTTGCTCATTATGGACAGCGTCTTCGCGGCGTCCCTGTACCGATTCTCATAGGAATCGTCGCAAGTAAGCATTGGAGCTGCTGCATGGCAATCTACAAGGGCGCGCTGGCATTGCTGGGAAAGTCGGAAACCGACGCAGCGCTCGTGGACTACTTGAAGTCGCTGGGTGCGACGCTCCCGCTCAAGCGGCCGCCACGCGGCGAGAAGGAAACGAACGTTGAGGTCCCCGGTCAACAGATTGAACTGCTCTTTACTCTCGGAAGCGAATTGCCGAACGGGAAGCGCTTTGCGGAAGGGGAGTTGGTTCTGCGTACATTCTTCGTTCTTCCGGAGGAAGCAGGAAGACCGATCGATGGAACGCCTTTCGATCTCGATATGACCATGACCCGGGAGCAGGCGCGAGCAAAGTTCGGGGAGCCGGAATGGAGCAGCGGTGGTAGTTTGAAAAACGATCGCTGGGTGCTTGGAGACAAGCGGATGCTTCTGAGCTTCACCTCGGACGAACGGCGCATCCGGCAAGTGTCGGTGTCGCAATTGTTCGAGTGAGCGGGTGTCTTTGCTCCGTATCGAGAGAAAAGCCCGACTATCTCGTCCCGTATTCGGCCAAGGCCGGGTGAATGGCTGGAATTAAAGCGCGAAGCTGCCATAGGCATGCACGTATTCGCCTTGAACCAATTCGAACCATCGACCGGTCCACCCCAAAATCGTGGAAAGACAACAACTTCACCGGCGGCCGTTATGCATAAGCCACTGAGGCGCCACCGAAATCCCGATGTGTCTTGCGGCGCTCAGGCGGCGACCGGACGCCGCACACTAACCGTACGACTCAACCAACAGCGCTGAGTGGCTTCACGCGGCGTTTCGCTAACACATGAGAAGCGTGCTCCAAATCCCCAGAAGCAAATTTAACCGTGCAACACTCGGCGCCTGCCTTCCACCGGAACACGAATTCGTGCACTCAGGTTGCAAAGAGGAGCGACACCATGAGCACTGAGGAGCCAGAAAAGTCCAAATCGGAAACGCCGAGCAGCCGGATCTACGATCTATTCAGAGTGCTCGTTTCCTCTGTGCTCATCAGCCTGCTTTTGGCAGGTATCAGCACATCGGCGGTGAGACTCTGGGAGCGGCTTTATCCGGAGAAAGTTGTCAAGGTCTGGCAGGTGTCCGAAGGCGACTACCAACGCATCTCAATTGCCCTGAATAACTCGGATACCAATCTTGTGCGCCTCAAAGAGTTGGTTGCCAACAATCCGGAAGCGTTAAAGCTGGCAACGACCATGCAAGAGGAGCTTCAGGCTGCACATACGTCGCTCGCGAATTCGCCATTCATCGAGCAGCGCGATACTATAAGCGTCTCGTGGAATCTCATCTCCTCAGCCTACGCCAAAAGCGTGACGGGCGACACTGGCGGTCAATCCGACAACACGATTATCTACATTCTCTTAGCTTTGGTCGCCTTCGTGCTCGTTGCCTTCACCGGCATCTATGCCTTCTGCAAGGATAAGTCGCAGCGCGCATTCATCGAGAAGACCATCACGACCATCGTTGGATTCGCGCTTGGGATGATAACCGGCTCAACTACCGCGCGGTTCAAGTAGTCGGTGGCTCAGGAGCTGCGGGCGCGACCGGCGTGGGCTTCGGGAGCGAACGGAAATATGCGGTGCGCCGCTTTTTCTTGTGACCTGTGCGCCACGTCTTCGACTCCACGATATCGCAGTAGGTCTTGAACCCTTCCTCGCTTGCAGGAGAGCGTTCCTCAGCGAAGAACTCGTCGACGCGATCCTGCAAAACCTCGGTTTTGCCGTTGGTTAGACTGCAATTGAAAATATCGATTTGCGACGCAGGGGCGCGCGTCTTGTCGTCGTTGAGGGTGAAGCCAGCTTCGGCGACGGCGGCAACAAGCCCATCGAACGCCATCTTGAGCTCGGCCTCATCGTTGCCCGAGAGACATATATCGTCCATATACACGGAGACAGTAACGGACGCGGGAAGCGCACGAAGATAGACGCCTATTGGGGACTTCGCGAGAACGAGCGTCGCCAGGATAGGCGATTGGACGAACCCATAGGGGAGCACATACCCTGCCCCGTAAGGATTTTTGACTGTTGACCACTTCGCATAATATTCCGGGCGCTGGACGTGGATGTCCTTCAACACGCGCTTAACGCGATTGCGCTGGATGCTGTAGAAAAATTTCGAGATGTCGATGCGGCAGAAAAGCTGGTTGTTTCGATGCCGATGCAGCGCGAGAACGTGCGACCCGTCCTTGAAATGGTAAACAAAGCTGTCGAATTTGTGCGCCTTGTTCACCTTGCGCTTGAGTTCAGCGCCAAGTTTTTCCCCGAACGGATTAGGCGCATAAATGGGCTTGCCGTTCTTGTTGTAAGAATACAGGAAGTTTTCGAACGATAAGGGCATAGTTGACAACCTTGCTATAGATATCGAGCGCAACATTGATGATCTCCAAGGCGGAGTACAACATCGTCAAGACAGCTACAGCAAGGTCGAGATGCTTATGAAATTTCTTCATCGGCAAATCCTCCATTGCGAGATTTCAGCAAACTGCAACCCATGTTTAACCATGGAGTCGTCAACTGAGAGAACAATAGTATATTCCCGAAGCTCGTACATGAGGACAACCCGAAGGTCGAACTTTCCGTAGAGCCGTGAGCTACAGCCTATTGCTGAAATCGATGTGGATATACGGTTGCCTTCAAAGAGTTGCAAGGGGTACAACCTCTGAAGGAATAAGATTCTTACTGGGACTGGCGAGTGCCATTGCCACCGACCGCCGGACATGTTGCCCGATTAACCAGGTCTCGATCAATTCAAGTTTTGTGCGCCGGTTGACATGCTGCTTGACACATGGCTGCGGCCGCTATCATTCCTTTGTGCTCTTCGGCGCGGTTTTGACCGTCGCTTTCTTTCGAGTTGGAGCCCTCTTGCGCTTCTCGCCCGCGTTTGGACGCGCAACATCCAACACGATCACCGATATCTTACCTTCAGATTCCGATGGTAGGTCGTCGACAAGCATGGCCTGCAGTTCTTCGGCGGTGGCAGGAGCTTCTTTCCGGTCGCGTCTTGCTGGCACTCTGTATTCAGAGCCGAACCAGAAAACTAGATAAATGCCGTAGCCGAAAGCGCCCTCGTCCGCAGCGTAACCCGTCAACTGCTCGATGGGCGCACTCCACAGCTCTGAATTGTAGTGCCGTTTGGCTTCAATTGGAAGGTTTTTGCCTGCATGCGTTAGGAGCAAAACGTCGGCACGTGTACTTTCAGCCCGCCGAGCCTCTGGAAGAGATGCCGCAACACCGTAGCGCTCCAATCGAGACCTAAGAAGCTCAAGAAGTCGATCCCGATCCTCGTTTTCGATTTGAGGTTTGGTCGCAGCGCCCGTGTGGTCGGTATTCCAATAGCGCTTCCATGGCATTTCGCTGCCCGTCCGAAGGCTCGCCCTATATCGTTCGATTTCCTCCATGACGACTGCTGCAAGATCCGCTGGGTTCGCGGGTGGCCCGCCGCTAAGTGCAGCTTTCAATTGCGAAGCGGTCGGCGCAACGAACATGCTGTCTCGCAACATCGAGGCATGCTCCGCAGCTGCGTGACTCAACACCGGGCTCCAGCTTGGGTCGACGCCCGGAATGAGCGCCTTCAGGAGTTTTCCGGCATCCGCGCGACTTGACGCACTGAGGCGATTGATTGCCGCCCGAACAATGCGGCTTGAACTATCTGGATTGGCCCAGTCACGTTCTTCTGCAGGCTGATCCCCACCGAGCGCGGCTATGCGGAGATAGTCAAGCTGATCGAGATCAAGAGATAGCTGATTGTATTTTTCGACCAGGTCGCCATTCGGAGCAAGAAGCGCGGCACCAACCGCCTCGCGTGAATGGCCGATGGCGAATCTGACAGGGTCAAGCGCCAGATCGATGAAACTCCATAGCCCTGTCGCTTCCGCGTCGAGGGTGCCACCGAGCGCATTTGCGACAAGCTCCAAAATTTCATCTCGCGTCAAAAATTGAGCGGACGCGCTTAAGGCCTGTCTGAGCGCGGCCGGTGGCAGATTTGGTCGCTCCTTTAAGAGTGCTTTCAAGACCTCTGAGACCAATTCGTGCTCGTTCGATTGGGACAGGTAGTGGATAGCATCGAGGTCGGAATCGCCAGCATCGAGAGCAGCGTTCCAATAGTTCAGAATCTCGTGTTTCCCTACAGCGGCGTCGCGCGCGAGATGCCCCATCGCCCAATTCGCAAGCGACGGTTTCTCGTCTCCGCTGAAATAGTTCTGCCTCAGGGCTACAATTGCGGTCACGGGAGGGCATTCTGAGATTTCTTCGTCCCTTCCAGCCAAAATTGCCTGGTGAATGCCGGCGGCGACCACATACTCGTTATGGAAAGCCCTATTTTCCGCTTCGGCTTTTCCCAGATCGCTTGAGGTCAGTTTAATATCAGCGTGAATCGCAAATTGAACGAACCCTTCCGCGATCGCGGACTTGATCCGATTGTTAGTATATTTCTCAATCTTCGCGAGCGGATCTTCCTTCTTCCGGATGACTGCGTTTCGATAATGCTGAGAAGCCCACCGCAGGACCCCCAATTCGCTCTCGCGTCCCGCCGCAATTGCATTCATCTTGGGTGTCATGTCTGCAATGTTATGAGCTCGGGCTTCCTCATTATCCGCAAGCTCCTTCGCTTGACGCTTTGCCTCCTTTTCCTTCCAATCTCTATTTGGGTCGGTGCGCAGTGACGTTATGAAATCGCCAAAGCCGCCCTCTTTCTCCAGGGTTTCAACAATGCGCTTTTCCCAGATGGGCCAATGCGTTTCAGTCCGCACGGCGTATGCCGCGACCTCCAATAGCCGTCGGCGATATGGTCCTTCGGGGGTGCTCTCGGCAAGGTTGATCAGGTTTTCGATCAGCGTGTCCGACGGAAGCCTGCGCGCGATGGTGATGAAATGGTTTGTAGCCATCCACGCGCCTTCACCCTCTTCGCCGCTTTCCATCAAGACGGTAAAGAGGTCGAGTTCTCTTTGATTCGTGTCCCGACCAATCCAAGCGTTGATTGACTTCGACAGATCGTCGTCAATTCGCTCCCACTCATATTCGCGCGTATTCCGAATCCAGGACCAAAGTGTTCGCGCATCGATGTCGAGATTTGACGCGATTGCCGAGGATAACGTCTGCTGCAAGAAGTGCCGCACTTCGACCTTGTGACCACGGTGGTCGTCCGATTCACCGATCATCGGTTGATCAAACAGATCGCTGCGAGGCGATTTCATCAGTCCCATCATCAAGGAGAGCAAAGCCCCCGAGTCTTCGCTTTCCCCTGGGGGAACCGGGGGAAGTCGATCTAGGTCGGAAAGCAGCCCCCGAATCTCCTCCAGTTGGAGCTGCTCGGGCTTGATGCCGGAAAGCAGATTGGCTCGGAGCGAAACCTGATCGTAGTTGACCGGGGTAGCAGCGATCTCGCGGAATAGCTGACGTCTGGCCGCAGTTGGATCGGTCTGGCCCTTGATCCACGCCTCGGACGTGCGCAATCTCTGCCAATGTGGACGGGTCGGCGCGATTGAGATTTCGTGCAGCTTTACCTGCATGCCGACAAGAGGCAGACCATCCCCTAATGCCTCGAGTACGGTGAGCTTAAGGTGGCTCTGTGCGTCACTATCGAGAATGGCTATGAACTCGTCGACAAGATCGTCTGACGCCAGACCGCCAAGCACGGTGGCACCATCCCGCGATGACAGAAAATATGGATCGTCGCGATCCAGATTGTTTAGAATAGCCTTCCGACCGGCCGCTTTGAAGGCAGCCGCATCGCCGTAGGCTAAAACGGTTGCCGCATCTCTCTCAATCAACCGGATCGCTCCGGTTTCATCGCCCTTCTGTGACAGGCCTGCGGCAAACCAAGCGTACAATCCCCTTAGCTCACTCGGCGCCTTTCGATCGTTGCCTGTGATGAGCGCGGCAGCACGACCAAGAGGAAATGGAAGGCTGCCTGAGGAACCAGAAACCGCCCCAGCAAGATAACGGCCGGCAAGAAATTCGGCGACGGTTCTGTGGGAGGGTTCGAAACTTTGCCCTTCACCACGAAAAATGGCCGTATCCAATGCGAACGCCGCGCGGGCTCTATCGACTCCGATTGCATCGACGGTGACATAGCCTTCGGCTTGCACTCCAGTGGCAAGCGCGTTTGAACGCCAGATCCTGCGGGCGCCGGTCGCCAAAAGGTAAAAGCACAGTCGCTCGGCGTCAGCGATGATCTCCTCGACGCCTGGGCGGGGATCTAGGACGCGCTGAGGATCGTGTTCGTGCGCGAGAGCATCGATGGCTCGCTCGAACAGCTCAAACCTCGTTGCTGGCCAGACACCATCCCTGCGCACAACAGAATGAAGAAGGCTGAGGCTAAGAGGATTTTCGAGGGATGCTATTGCTCCCCTGCCGCGCGTGTCGGCTATGAATTTTTCGGGGTCAGGCTCTCCCAATCCGGCAAGGACAGCTTCCGCCTCTTCGTCGTCCAGAGGAAGAAGATGAGCGACAATGATTGGCTGGTTGTTCGCCGCCCGTCGCATTTGCTGGAGATCACCTGCGGCCCTCCAGTCCTCGGCCCGGCAGGTAAGCCGCCAACGCCCGACTGTACTGTTGGAAATCGCCGTGGCGAGCTGAAGTAACTTGTCCTTGCCGCCATCTCCCGCTCGATACTCATCGAGAGCATCGAGATACGCCGTCTGCGAACTGCTAAGAGCGACGCCGTTCATGACCTCTCGGCATGTTACGACCTCGCCGCCTTCCTGCATTGCTTCATGCTGAAGTGCTGTCGATTTTCCGACCCCGGGCTCCCCAAGCAAGACCACATATGGTCTGTCTCGTAATTCGCTAAGATGAAATTCAACGGTTTCGCTCTCGAGGCGAATGTTAACCCGTCGGTCGAGTGGCACAATGGTCATGACATCAAAGGTAGAGTTGATCGTTGCCCGCAATCAATTCCTAGATGAGATGCTCAACAATTTTATTGCGCGAGGCAGTGCCGCAGGCCTCAAGGATCAGGTCGGGATAATCGAGTGCAGCTCGGCTCGCTGCTGGCGTCAATTGAGTAGATCGACCTTGCGGCGCGCTACCGTTGGGTCAGTCGCGGACACCGGAGATCGCAGGCAATCGGCGCTCCTTCTCGCTCAGCCAACGTCGCTTGCGCCGCATACCGCCTCCGCGGACTTTGCGGCACATTTGCTACATTTGCGGGCGATGGCCACGGAAGCCATCTCGAATCGGAAGACGTTTCGACGGCGGCACTCAGACTAGCGCGGCAAAAATAGCACCCGATTTAAGGTCGGACCTCGCGATATTGTCACGCTTTCGACCTTCTGCTCTGTTCACAACTTTTTGCTGCAATCTCTTCATTCGTACTTGGCAGCAAACGATTTGCAGTGTGCAACTACAGCGTAAAATTATTCCCGACACGGGGCGGCGATGATCTCAGAAGACAAATACATTGAAATGCTGGCCGCGGCGCTACAGCGCGCGACCATTCCCGACGCCGATGTTCAGTGGAACGTCAAAGTTGGAACTCGGCAGTTCGACGTACTGGCGACCATCGCCGCTGGAATGCATAAGATTCTAATTGGATATGAAGTCAAAAACAAAACGCGGCCGGTCGCGGTCGACGCGATCGATGCCTTCGTGACGAAAACCAGGGACGCTGGTGTAAACAAGGCGGTGTTCGTCAGTCGATCCGGTTTTCAAAGTGGCGCTATAACTGTGGCGGCCAAACATAATATCGATCTGTTCCAGATCGACCTCTTGCCTGACGGGCTTCCGGGCGTTTCGAAGACCTAGGCTCATTTTGTGATAAGTCGCGGTGCAGCTCGCCCATTCGAAGGTTTGAAAGTATCCGTCGTCGACGAAAGCTACAGAACGAATGCGGTAGAGACTGTCCACATCATCTATGAAGATGGACGAGTGATCACTTTGCCCGACGAGCCATCGCAGATGAACTATCTGATCACGAAGAGCAAATTCAGATCAGGGCTATCGCTGAAAGATGTCATCGATCCTGTTGTCGATGAACTCGTCCCGCTTGGAACAGTCATCGATCGATCCATCTCTGTTCGTGATCATCTTATCCCCCCCGACGAGTATTTTCTAAATTCCGGCAAGACGATGGAAATCAAACTCGTCATACGAGGGATCCAAGCAATGCTCTTGTCATCGAATGCCACCGTGGAACTGACGACCGCTAAGTCGAAGGTCCGATACTCTAATCTTACGACAGGTGAGAATATCGAGGTCCCGGCTCATCAGTTGCCTGTGGGCGGTGACAGCTTTCGTGTCGGCGCCTTCTATTTCACTTATGAACCGTTGATATATTATTACTGCGACCGGATCGACGGCGACATTGCCCAATTCTATCTTGTCGAGAGTTTCCAGTCCGGAGAACTCGTACAGGCCCTCTTCAAGCTATCGACGAACTATAGCCGCTTTTACATCGAGCTGACGGATCGAGACATCATCACGCGACTCGAAGCGCGCCTAAGGAAGCTGAAGCAATGAGGGTGGGAAGCATATCCCCTGCAACTGCGCCCTGTTCAATCGGCGCGCTCGCCGCTCCATTTCCGCAAGCACCATGGGGCATGTAGTCGATGTATCCCAATGAAACTTCAGCCCCTCTGCCAAATATCGATTCCTTGAGGAAGGCCACCGCCCATGGTGTACTCGGCTTTTTTCGCCGAGCCGAGGTCATCGAAATCCTAGCCTTCAAAAAGGGCAATGCTCAGCCTATCAACGTCTTCACCTTGGTTGCCATCGATGAAGAGGAACCAACGAAGACGAACACGAGCCCACAGTTTCTCAATGAAAAGCGACTGTCGCTTCCCGGCCTCAGTGGTATTACGTTCGGGGTATGCCGCTATGAGCGAACGATAGAGCATCTCCTTCAGGCCATAGAGCGCCTCACGCGCGACCACATCTGGGACTTGTCGGGCAAGGCGGTGCTTCAGGAGGCCTCGACAGCCCAGCCGCCGATTTTTGTGTCGCCGAATTCGTTCCAAGAGATTCCCATCAATTCAATCCTGAAGAACAATTTCTGGAACGGGAGCCACGTCTTCGAATGGGCGGATGCAGAGAAACGCCTGATCTCTCATTTGCTGACCGAACCCCAACGCCTGCAGATGCTGTCGGAAGCGATCACGGAATATCTCCCTATACGGTTGGCGACTTTGTCGGACCGGATCGGGAATATTATCGTGCAGGTACCAGTGAATATTTTGATGACCCGTTTTTCCGGAGCTCAGCATGGTGACTTCGTTCTGGAAACAGGATGGCATCCCCGGGCGAAAGCGCGTCCTTTACGCACGACGATCGAACTTGAGTTCGACAACCTGATCACCGGCTACTGCTCCGCTGTCGTTTTGAACGAACGCACGGAGCTGTCGATGCCGCCAGGTTCCGGATCGCACCGCGCCACCCTTTGGGATGATGAGCACCAGTTGCTGCTCGCCGCAACGGGTCCAAGCGCCTTTGTTCGTAGCGTTCATTTGAACTTTCAGCCAATTGCTCCCGAGCCCCGTATCTTTTCGTTGCCTGATGGCAAAGGCGGCGACACGCCGCAGAGGGTGTCAATCCATACCTCTATCGAAAGCCTGGTGGGTGCGGTCGATTCCGATGAAAGAGGCGGCTGGACAGAGGGGCGAATTTATAAAAGCGAAACCGCGCGCCAGGCAAAGGAACGTCAGTTTGTGCAATATCTTCCCGAGCCAGGACGACAGCGAGAAGAGCATGATAGGGCTGTTGCCGACATCAGAAATCTGATTGTCAGATACGGAGAATCCGGAGCGTGGCTATGGGATCCGTACCTTAGTGCGCTCGACATCTTGGAGACACTTTTCTTTTCGCCCCATCATGGAGCTGACCTTAGAGGCTTGAGCGCTCGCAAAACCGCTTGCGAGGACGACTGTGTCGTAGTCGAAGACGATTATATGTCGCGGCAACAAGCGCAGTTTGGCTCTTTCGCAGGGAATTTATACGGATTGAAGCTCGAATTTCGCGCCAGAAGTGGACCAGCCGGGTGGAATTTCCACGATCGCTTCCTGATTTTTCCGCAAAAGAGAAAGGGCGCTCTGGCCTGGTCGCTCGGTACTTCGGTCAACAGCCTCGGCAAGGCGCATCACATCCTTCAGCGAGTCGACGATGGCCAGATCGTCATGGACGCCTTCGACGAGTTGTGGAGAGCGCTTAACGCTCCCGAACACCTTGTATGGAGAAGCACAGGTGCATAGTGGTCATTGATCAGATGTCTAAGGACGAGCTGGCGGACCTCCTTGCGAATCGTCGAGGGCGCGCGCCGACTGGGTTGTTGGCAGCACTCAGCGTCAAGGCGGATCCGCTGTCAGCTCTGGAGACCGTACGTTGGCAAGACGAGATCTGGCCCGCGGTTGTAGAGGACTTCGGGATACTCGCTGAGAGCCCTCCTCCTCGCATCTTCCATGGCGATGAGACAGCCAGACTGTGGGCCGAAAGCGTGTCGTGGTTGGTTGCGGGAATTGCCGCCTGGTCCAAGGCAGAAGATGAGCGACTTGTTATGCTATCGGCCCTCCTGATAACCGCCGACATTTGCGGCGGCCGACGAGGCCTTTGGGAGTTGCTGCCGGATGACTTCGCACCGTCTTCCGATTTTCTCGATATAATCGAGAGATATGTCGCGCAACGAAAAATAGTGTTTGAGCCCCGCGGAAGCGCCGTGGCGCCGATATGGGAGCGAGAGTTCGTCGACGCCTTTCAGCAAGCTGACAGCGAGGGCGACTGGCCGAGAGTAGCAACGATGTGGCCCTCAATTGAACAGGCAACTTATCGTCAGGGCGGGTTGGTGAGCCCTCTGGCCTTCCTAACGCGATATGGCTTTGAGCGACTGGTTCAGGCAGTCAATGCAATCGAGCAGGTTGCGGCAACAATGGAGGTTATTGATGCGTTACCGCCACGGCGGCGGCTGTCTCTAGCGCTTGCCAGCCCGTCGAGTCGTTTACGATTCTGCGTAACCATGCGTAGCGTACGGGCGGACGCACGACGTGATGCAACCGCTTATTCTTTGGACGAGCTGACAGAGCTTCTCGTGAAGGTAGCTGCCAGAGGCGATGAATGGCGTAAATGGATGAAGGCTTTCAACGCCTACCCGTCTCGTTACCCCCACCTCCATAAAGCTCTCGGGAAAGCGCTTGCGATGTCGTCGCCCGAGGCAATGTTGATCTATCTGGAATCGGTTTCCCTGCAGCCAAGCCCCCTTACGATGCGTGACGAAGGGCGGAGATGTGTCAGCGATTGTTTGCGTACCTTTGACGAATGTGCCTCCGAGTCCGATCGCGCATTAGCCTTGGCAAAGGCGTTTCAGCTTTGGAACGAATGGGGATTTGCATCACGGGATCCGTCTATTCATCTGACTGGCATCAACAGATCTGCCCTGGATTATGCCATCGTGCGGTATATCGAGGTTTGCATGGACGAAGAGCAACGCCAAGCAACCTTGTCAAATATCCGGCAAAACCTGTCGAAGGTGGATGTCCGATGGCATGCAAGCGATGTCGACTGCTACAGTGAGTGGAATCGTTTGTTGTCTCGATTCCAGCCCTATGCTCATGCAATCTCCCGGCAAGAAGGACGAGATGACGCCCTAGCCGAGAAAATATACTACCCGTTTGACCCAACACAATCACTGTATCACGTCATTCAGTTTCACATGACAGATCCCATTCGAAATCTCTGATTCGGATCAAGGTTGATGCTTGTCTCAGTTATAAGCCCGATCGGCCCAGGATATCCTCCCGCTTTCAGATAATCGATACCGTTTGTTCTGGCGCGTATATTTAGGATCGACCGTGAGGCCGGTCTCTTCAAGCTCAGGATTCGTCATCGACGCGGTGAAGATAATTTGACGGGAACCCTAAGCGTTCTTCGAAGGCCGAGAGCGGCGCACTCCGACCGTGAATTCATGAGGCCTTTGCCGCTGATAGGGTGCGATCAGACCTCATCGCCATTTGTATTCAGAAGCGGTTTTCTAAACTTCTCGGGGAAAATGACAATCCGGTCGGCGGCCTTGGGCCACAGAACCCGCGCACTTCCCCACTGACTTGCCGTCGACAGTTCCGGATATCCATCAGAGAATGGATGACCGTGCTCCTTTGCCGGCTCGAAATAGATATGAGGATGGCTTGTGATATCGTCGCCAAGCTCATCAATCTCGACGATCGAAGAAAAGGGAACGACACCCCACACCTCAAACCACGCCTTGTTCTTTTCAGGGAGCGAGTGCCAGAAGGCAAAGAGTTCGGCACGATCGTCACCGGCTGCATCCGTTCCGCGCCAAGGATCAGCGTGGGTGCCGAGGCGGGCATCATTTAAGGCGTTCGCCAAGTCCCAGTTTTTATCCTCGTCGCCGCGGTAAGCGAAATAACGTCGATGTAGACACTCCAGTCCTCGGAACGTCATCTTTGGCCGAGAATACACCCACCATGCATGGTCGTCGGAGCCGTCAGAGGCATAAGGATAGCTTTCGTCGGCAACATCCCGGAGAAGGATCTCGTACTTGTCCGTAATTGCCCGTTTGAGCTTGCGCTTAATCGTAGTTTGCGCGCGCAGGCGCGCTTGATCGGAGCGGCGTCGAATTGTCAGGGACAGGCCAAAATAGGCAAAAAGAAGATGATCGTTCTTTGGCTGAAAGAGTGCGTCCTCCAACTCCGCCTTTCCCCAAAGATAAAACTCACCAATGGAATTTTTGGCGCACCAGGATCGAAAAGCGTCTCGTGCCCGTTTCGAAAAATCTGAACAGGCGGCAAAGATCAGACCGTGTAACTGTGATCGTTCCACCGGAGGAATGGCGTCGAGATAGCTCAGGAGTTTGCCGGGACCGATCGCGCGCTCACGCTTGCATTGGACGAGCCAGATCCGATCGCCAGACTGTCGCAAGGCGATCTCTTCATCTTCATCGCTTGTCGCATCGGCGAGTGATCCGTCGGCAACTTCCCATCCCCTGGCATCGAAACCGTCGTCACCGCCAAGGCGTCCCGTGGGCTCCAGGGCGCGCCAAGCTCGGAAATCATAGAGCACCTGCCGCACCAGATCCTCGAAACGCTTAGGTTCGAGCGCCTCAAACTGCAGTGGATTGACCGTCCGTGTATACTTCGGTGAAACCATCGTGCTTAAACCTCAAAATATTGAGCGACGGCGATACCCGTCGCGTAGGGTGGCACCAATTCGGCGGATTCAATACAGACCATCGAGTCCAAATATTGGCTAAACTATCCCCCATGCCCGAAACCTCCCCCTCCCCGTCATCTCCCTGAGGCCGAGCTCCAGAACGATCCGCCGCGCCGCCTGCGGCGTCACATCCAGCGTTTTCGCCACCATCCCGGCCGACACCAGCGGCTTTGACATTACCAGCTCGACCAGCTCCGGCAGTTTTGAAGACGTCCGGCGTCCGTCCAGCTTTCGCTCAAACATTGTTCGCGCCAGCGCCAACCGGTCGTGCTCTTTCATGCCGAGTTCGGCGGCCGCCAACAATCCATGGGCGATGGCGAGCAGCCGGGTTTCGCGATCGCGATGCCGGCGCCGATCGACAGCAATAGTTTTCAGGCCGAGGTTGATGGCGGCGAGATGTGCGCCGCTGGTGATGCCGGCTTCTCGAAGGATCGAGGCGGCAAACAGCCGGCCGAGCCAAGGCGCGTGCTGCAGCACGGAGAGTTCGTTCCAAGCATCGAGGGCAACAATCGCCTGCAGCGCCGCCGGCAGATGTTCGGCCTGCCGCAGCACGCTGCGCCATTCGTCGAGCCGCCCATCCTCGTCCCAGTCGAGATCATAGATCATCGGGTCCTTCTCGGCTGCAGTGCGACCTCTGGCCCCGCCAGCCCGGGTTGCGTTCTCGATTGCGGCCGACGACCGGGCCAGCGTCGCATCGATGGCGGCATAGTCAATGTCGGGCAGATTTTCCTCGTCATCACCATCCCCCTCTCCTTGCGCGTCGATGGTGACCACGGGCGTGGTAACACCGGCCAGCGCCACAGCTTCGGCGCCGCCCGCGCCAGTGTCCGACGTTTGTCGCAAAGTCCGGATACCGTCGGCTGAAAGAGCCCAGTCGGGCGACTGCCCGGAAATCCGTCGGCGGGTTCGCAGCACGTCGCGGGCGATGGTGAGCTCGTGGGTTGGGGTGCGGGTATCGCGAAAGGCGTCGTGGAGGACGAGGTCTTCGAGATGGACGAGTTCGCCGTCGATCCACAGCGAGGCGCAGGCATCGGCGAAATGCATCCTCTCGATCCAGCCAGCGCCGACGGGCGAACGGGCGATGCGCTCGTCGAGACGCGTCAACTCGAGGCCGGCTCGAAAAGCCGGGTCCATCAAGGTACTCATTGGTAATTTCGCGAGATCGTAAGTCATTGAAATCATGGTAAACGATTTGCTAAACGAACTCTATCTTAAAGTTAGTATTCCATAGTTGGCATGACGGTGAGTCATTGACCTCACTTCCGATAAGTCATGCTTATCGGACGTTATTGCTATAACGCCGCAAATCAGTGAAAACGGGGTAAAGCGCAGTCGCTGACGCCATGCCTACAGCCGGATTTCCCCGCTTCAGGAGGACCAATGGACATTCTCGCTCCGAAATCAGCGCCGGACGCCATCGCCCGCCGGGCCGAAACGCTCGATACCATTGCCGCGGTGCTGCCGATCGACCGACGCGACAAGCTGGCGGAAATTCTCACCGACCAGGACGTCGAGACGCTGCGGCACCTGGTCAACGAAGGCATGGGCGACAATACGCTGCGGGCGCTCGCCTCCGACCTCGGCTACCTCGAGGCCTGGTGCCTGGCGGCGACCGGCAGCCCCCTCCCATGGCCGGCGCCCGAGGCGCTGCTGCTGAAATTCGTCGCCCATCACCTCTGGGATCCACGACGCCGCGAGACCGACCCGGAGCACAGCGTGACGGCCGAAGTCGAGCAGGCGTTGCGAGACGGCGGCTTTCTCCGTTCGATCGGGCCGCACGCGCCGGACACGGTGCGCCGACGGCTGGCCAACTGGTCGACGCTGACCAAGTGGCGTGGTCTCGACGGCGCCTTCGCCTCCCCTGCCCTTCGATCGGCGCTCCATCTCGCCGTCCGCGCCGTACCGCGGCAACGCCGCCGCAAGAGCGCCAAGGCGGTGACATCAGAGGTGCTGGCCAAACTGCTGGCGACCTGCAGGTCGGACAGCCTGCGCGATCTGCGCGACCGCGCCATGCTGATGGTCGCCTTTGCTTCCGGCGGCCGCCGGCGCAGCGAAGTCGCTGGCCTGCGGAAAGAACAGCTGACGGTCGAGGCGCCCGTTACCGGCGACGACGGCAGCCCCCTCCCCTCACTGTCGATCCATCTCGGCCGCACCAAAAATTCCGGCGCCGGCCAGGACGAGGTCGTCTATCTCACCGGCCGGCCGGTCGAGGCGTTGAGCGCCTGGCTGGCCGCCGCCAAGATCGACGGCGGCAGTGTGTTCCGGGGGATCGATCGCTGGGGCCATGTTTCTCGGCGGGCGCTCGATCCGAAGGCTGTCAACGACATCGTCAAGCAGCGGGTCAGGATGGCTGGGCTGGAGGTGGGGGAGTTTTCCGCGCACGGGCTGCGGTCAGGGTATCTGACAGAGGCGGCCAACCGTGGCATTCCCCTCTCCGAAGCGATGGAGCAATCTCGCCATCGCTCGGTCCAGCAGGCATCGAGCTACTATAACAATGCGACGCGTAGAAGCGGGCGAGCCAGTCGGATGCTGTAGCTGTGGCTCTCGGACATGCACCTGCCCTTCCGGCGAACACGGTAGGGCTATAGGGGCCATGCTTAGCGAACAACGGCTGGTTCAGATCTTTGAACCGTGTCGGGAGCGCTCCGCGATGCTAGACAGATCGACTTTCTTGCCCGCGACATCCGCGACGATCTTCAAAGTGCCTCCGAGGGATTCGACATAATCGCGGAGCGTCGACAGCTTCATGTCGGCGCGCTTCTCCAGTCTGGAAACATTGGTCTGCTTGAAACCTGTCGCAGCAGACACGTCTTCTTGTGTTCGTCCGGCAAGTGCCCGCAGTTCACGCAGATTATGAGCGGTCACGAGGTCCTCGGCGCGCTTTGCAATGGCGCGCTGTTCATCCTCAGGCAGCGTTTGTATCAGCTTGTCGAGATCATCCATGCTTCTTCTCCAACTCGCTCAAATGCTCGTCGTACCGTTTGTCCGCCAGATCGATCAGCCGTTTGTAGAAGAGTTTCTGGCTCACACCGCTCTTCGCACCTCCGCAGAGGACGACCGCCTTTCGCTCCGGATCGAAGGCAAAGGCGAACCGCCATTGTACCTTCAAGACCTTGACGCGAAGCTCTTTCATGTTCGCGTGTCTGGAGCCTTCGAGGGTGTCGACCTCAGGTCGTCCCAATCGAAATCCTTTCTCGCGAAGCAGCACCAGATGCGCGAGCAATTCGACCCGGACATCGGCTGGGAGGTCTGCGATCTCGCCTTTGAAGCGATCATGAAGCTCGACCTTCCATTGCGTCATTTCATATCCTGAACGATATAGATACTTTGGGATATATAATCCGTGTCTCTCCTCGACGCAATAGGGTTTGCTTCGTCGAAGAGACGCTCACAACATCATTTTTCTCACGCATTTCTTATCTGTACAAAACACATCAAATGGATCGCTGGAAAGCCGGATGGCAACGTCCTAAACCTATGAAGCGGCTCATTGGCTATGTTCGCGTCTCTACTGACGACCAGGCCCATGACGCCCAGATGAACGAACTCCGCGCCGCCGGCTGCGATCGGATTTTCCAGGAACACGGTTCCGGGGCATCGCGTGCTCGGCCGGTGTTGACGCGGCTGCTTAGAGAGCTCAGCGCGGGAGACGTCCTCGTCGTTGTCCGTCTCGACCGGGTGGCCCGATCTGTCAGCCACCTCCTGCAGGTGATCGAGGACCTTGAGGAACGCGGAGCTCGTCTCCGGCGAGGTTTCGAAGCTTTCCCTCCCTTCCCTGCAGGCCGTGATCGCTTTTCTTCGGAGGTACCGATTCGGTATCGTTTGGGATTGGTTATGTCATTTTCCTCGGCACGAATAAGATGGACCGGGATCATCGATAGATGTTGGGCCGTTTTTCGCACGACTTCGGGAAGACTGCTTTGAATCCAGAGAAAGATGTAATTGCCTGTCTTTCACCGGATGTGCGCGCGTATCATTGATTCCACAGGTGAGAACCGTCACTGTATTAACCACTTGTTAACCAAAAAACTCTTGCTCAGAGCACAGAATCGGCGCCTATTGCCATCGGCGGAAATCTTTTGATTTTTCGCTTCAAACCGCCACTGGCAAGAAATAGGTTACGAGATGGCGAATAACGCCGCAAAAACAGCACCCGAAATCGAGGGACTGACCGCTTTGATGGAGCGGCATGCTGAGGCCTTGTCGGGGCAATTGCAAGCGCATCATGTCAAGGTCTTTCCGCCATCTGCGGAGAAAGGCATCCGCGGGTTTGCGCCGTCGGAGGCCGCCAAGCTCCTGGGCGTTAAAGAATCCTATCTTCGCCAGATTGCCTCCGACATGCCTGAGTTGAACGTCAGTACGGGGGCGGGCGGCCGGCGCATATTTTCGATAGAGGATATTCATCAGATCCGAAAGCATATGGATCAGGTGGGCCGTGGCAACCGACGCTACCTGCCCCATCGGCGCGATGGCGAGCAGTTGCAAGTCATCTCTGTGATGAACTTTAAAGGCGGCTCCGGCAAGACCACCACGTCGGCGCATCTGGCCCAGTATCTCGCGATGCGTGGATATCGCGTGCTCGCGATCGATCTGGACCCTCAGGCCAGCCTATCCGCCCTATTCGGCAACCAGCCGGAAATTCACGTCGGTCCTAACGAAACGCTTTACGGCGCCATTCGCTATGATGAAGAGCAGCGCCCGATCGAGGAGGTGGTCCGGGGAACATACATACCCGATCTCCATCTCATTCCCGGCAATCTTGAGCTTATGGAGTTCGAGCACGACACACCGCGCGCGCTGATGAGCCGCAAGGAAGGCGATACGCTTTTCTACGGGCGGATCAGCCAGGTCATCGAGGATATCGCGGACAATTACGATGTCGTCGTCATCGACTGCCCTCCCCAGCTCGGCTACCTGACCCTTTCGGCCCTGACCGCAGCGACGTCGATCCTGGTGACTGTGCATCCGCAGATGCTCGACGTCATGTCGATGAACCAGTTTCTGGCGATGACGTCAAACCTGCTGCGGGAAATCGAAAATGCTGGCGCCAGGTTCAACTTCAACTGGATGCGGTATCTTATCACCCGCTTCGAGCCGAGCGATGGCCCACAAAACCAGATGGTAGGTTATCTCCGGTCAATCTTCGGCGAGAACGTGCTCAATTTTCCAATGCTGAAGACGACGGCTGTCTCGGATGCCGGGCTTACAAACCAGACGCTCTTCGAAGTCGAGCGTGGCCAATTCACGCGTTCGACCTACGATCGCGCCTTGGATGCGATGAATGCCGTCAATGACGAGATTGAATCTTTGATCAAAAAAGCGTGGGGTAGAACCACATGAGCCGAAAGGACATTTTGGGCGTTTCCGCTACCGTACCGGCTGCGCCCTCGCCGCGCGATCCGCAAGTGGCAAAGAGCCGAACCATGCCGCTTCTCGGTGTGGCTCGCAAGGACCGTGACCCGGCGACCAAGCTGACCGCTAATATCGGCAACGCTTTGCGCGAGCAGAACGATCGCGTGGAACGAGCCGAGGAAATCGAACGGCGTCTTGCCGAGGGACAGACTGTGATCGATCTCGATCCGAAGGTTATTGACCCTTCGTTTATGCAGGACCGGATGCCAGGCGACATTGATGGGCTGCTGGCGTCTATCAAGGAACAGGGCCAGCAGGTGCCGATCCTCGTGCGCCCTCACCCGCAAAAGTCCGGCCGCTATGAAGTTGCCTTCGGCCATCGACGCTTGCGCGCGCTGACGGAACTCGGTCTGGCGGTCAAGGCGGTCGTCCGCGATCTGACGGACGAGCAGCTGGTGGTTGCCCAAGGCCAGGAAAATAACGAACGGCAGGATCTTTCCTTTATCGAGAAGGCGCGCTTTGCCGCCCGCCTGAAGGAACGCTTCCCCCGGGACGTAATCATCTCATCGATGTCCGTCGACAAGGGCGATCTCTCCAAGATGTTGTCCATCATTGAGGCGCTTCCCACAGACTTGATCGATGCCATCGGCCCTGCCCCCGGTATCGGCCTCAGAAGCTGGCAGGAAATGGCCGAGCTGATCGAAAAAGCATCTCCGGCCGCCAACACCCTCGAACGTGTACGGTCCAGCGAATTTCAGGTGCTTCAGTCCGCCGACCGTTTCAAGGCGCTAATTGCGCACCTGAGGCCGCGCCGGTTGAAACGTGGACTTCCCGATGTCATGGCGAGCCCCGCTGGCGAGCGCCTAGCGCAGGTGAAGCAGAGCAAGGCGAAAGTGGAAATCATGATCGATCGGAAGGCGACGCCGGACTTTGCGGCCTTCGTGCTCGAGCAATTGCCGGCGCTTTATGAAGCGCACCGTGCGAAACAGAAACAGAAGAAGGAAGCGTAAGCCGCAAAAGAAAAGAGCCCCCTCAACGTTGCCGTCGCGGAAGCCCTTCTGTCTCTTTAGCACGAACAGAATCGCATTTCCTCGAATCCTCGTCAAGAGTCTTGGCACCGATTTGGTGAGCAAATTTCTTTTGCCTGCGGAAAGGTAAGAGACGATGCAAACGGGAAATGTGACGACGCCCTTTGGGCGGCGGCCGGTTTCGCTCGCCCTGGTCAGACGACAGCAAGCAGTTGCCGAGA
Source organism: Rhizobium sp. R634 (assembly GCF_002211305.1). Classification (GTDB taxonomy): domain Bacteria; phylum Pseudomonadota; class Alphaproteobacteria; order Rhizobiales; family Rhizobiaceae; genus Rhizobium. The sequence goes on from NZ_LOKW01000023.1 coordinate 305,465, forward strand.
TCAAGGCGGGGAAGTCGGCGCAGAAGTGGAAAGTCTTTCGGGATGTTTCTGCAGCAATGGCCGCACTTGGCATTCAGTCGAACAGCCTGGCGGTGCTTGACGCTCTGTTGAGCTTCCATCCGGAAAATGAATTGCGCCAGGACGCGCCGCTTATCGTTTTCCCGTCGAACGCACAGTTGTCGTTGCGTGCCCATGGCATGGCGGGATCCACCCTCCGACGGCATCTTGCGGCGCTTGTTGAGGCCGGCCTGATCGGTCGAAAAGATAGCGCCAACGGCAAGCGTTATGTTCGCAGGGACCAGACCGGCGATATCGAGAACGCCTTCGGCTTCGATCTTTCGCCATTGCTGTCTCGCGCTGATGAGCTTGCGACACTGGCGCAGCAGATCGCGGCGGAGCGCGCCGCCTTCAAAAGGATGAAAGAGAATCTGACGATCTGCCGGCGCGACGTGCGCAAGCTGATTACGGCCGCCATGGAAGAGGGCGCGGCTGGCGACTGGCAGGCTATCGAGGGCATTTATGTAGGGCTGATTGCCCGGCTGCCACGCACACCGTCGCCCACCGATGTGAGCGTAGTTCTCGACGAAATGCAGATGCTGAAAGACGAAGTGCTCAACCGGCTGGAAAATCAAGAAAAAGCAGAAAATCCCGGCGGCAATGGCGCCCACAATGAGCGGCACATACAGAGTTCAAAACCCGAATCCCTTAATGAACTTGAACCTCGCTCTAGAAACGAGCAGGGGGCGAAATCGAGCAAAGCGAATGGAATTCAGCGAGAGCCGTTGAAGGCATTTCCACTCGGCCTCGTGTTGAAGGCCTGCCCGGAAATTGTCGACTATGGGGCTGGCGGCGCGATCGGGTCCTGGCGCGAGTTGATGTCCGCTGCGGTCGTCGTCCGGTCGATGCTGGGAATAAGCCCGTCGGCCTACCAGGAGGCCTGCGATATTATGGGGCCGGAAAATGCGGCGGTCGCTGTTGCCGGCATCCTGGAGCGCGTCAACATGATTAACTCGCCCGGTGGGTACCTTCGTGATTTGACGCGGCGAACCGAGCGTGGGGAGTTCTCACTGGGGCCCATGATCATGGCTTTGCTGAAAGCAAATGGTGCGGCGCAAGCGAAAGCGGGGTAGGGCGGCCGCGCCATTTTCGAGGTGAATTGCGTCGCCGCTTGCCTTTCAGAGCCCCGAAAGCGAGTTGGTCGCGACCAACTCTGCTAAACCTTTGTAGTCGTTGATTTTTCGGGCATGGGTGTTTTGGAGTAAAATCACCGGCCGCAATAATGACGTTCCACCAAGACCGATCGGCTGACCTCTGTAATTCAGCGGCGCCAGCCGTGGGATCGACGACGAGTAGGGTGGCTAAGGTACTTCAGCGTGTGAATAGCCGCTCGATCTCCCCACGCTGTTCGGCGTGTTTGACCGGGTTGTCGTTCTTTAGTTTTTGCGGGTTGAGGATCTTCCAGCGGATCGGCGGCAAGGCGAGGGCATGTGGCAAGCCGATAGGCTCGAAGTCGGGTTCGCCATCGTGAAGAGACAGCAGAAACGTGCGGCCCCGGCCGCGCCCACCGCGGTCTTGTCATCGAGGCCTGCCTGGATGTCCTTCAGGAACCGCTCCCGGATATCCAGCAAGTCATCCAGTGAGACCTTTCGATCGTCATCCCATCGAATTCTTGATTGAAGACATGTGTGACGTCGGCCCTATTGGGCTGCAGCAACTCATGGGGCGAGCGCCCGGAGCTCGCCACGTAGACAAGGAAAGTACGAAACAGCGGGTCAGTCAGTCCCTCGTTTTCATAAAGCAACTTGATGTCGAAGAGATCGCGCGGATGTTGGCGATCAATTGCTGCATGCATCTTGCCGCCGAAGAGGACTTCGAAGGCGACAACCTCCATTTCTACAAACCAAACTGGTCTTCGACCAGCTCGCTGACCCTGCGTCGTTCGACGGGGCGGACCGTGCCGCGGGCGACCGGAGAGGTCTCGACCTTGACTGCGGTTTGGCCCCGCCTCACTTCGACGCGCGTATCGCCGCCGCCACCGCCGGCTATTCGCTTTGCTCGGACTCCCTTGATCCTTTCAACCTTGGCGGCGACCCGGTCGAGGATCTCGTTGATTTCGGCCAAGCTCTCGTCCCTCGGTTTGAGCGGAAGGTAGGTCAGGTCGATATCGACTGACACGCGGGGGAGGTCTCTGTAGAAAAGATTGATAGCGGTTCCACCCTTCAACGCGAAAGCCGGCTCGTTGGCAATCATCGGCAAGACCTGGACGAGGAGATCTAGCTGGGAAAGATACTGGTCACGGGCCATCGGCGCTCTCTGGCTTTCCTGGAAGGTACTCTTCTGGGATGGTGATGCGGTATATGGGATGCAGCTTGCCGCCCTTGATGAATGAGCGGTCGCCTCTCCCAAGATCGATATTCGACCGGTCAATATATTTGAGCCAGGCGTGATCATGGCGGTCGGCAAACACGAAGAAGAGCCGTTTCACCTGGACTTTCGTGCAGTCTGCGAGAAGTTCGGTTATGCGGCGCGGACGAAGGGTTGTCAGACCCTCGAAGATCGCATCGATGTTATCAAAGCTCTCGTTTTCGGGCAGTTCGTCCAGCGCCTCGATAATGGCCCGCTCCGGCGTTGATGCGCGTATCGTCCAGCTCTGCAGAAACAGGATGTGATTGCCGTCCGGTTCCGCCGCCAGTAGTTCAATGCCGATACCCGCTGTCTTGAAGAGGCGCGTGCTGCGAAGGAGAGGGAGGCCATTGGTAGGCAGGTTCGCGAGCCAGCGCGGCGCATCGCCATAGATGAAGATCTTCTCGGCAGCCTCTAGTGTCAGGTAGGGCACATGACCGCGAAGGGCCAGCGCCGTGCGGCCGCCAACATGGAACGGATAATTCATGATCGTCTGTGCAGACATGACGGCAATGCGCCAGTCGATGTGTTCTTTCGGTGAGCCGTCCCGTCCTGAGGGGCGCCGGTAGACGCCATGAATGACAGGCTGCAGCCAACCGCGGCGGAGATAATCATGCGTCGAGCTCCGGCGGATTTGCATTTTCCGCATCCATGCCGAATCCACGAGGAAGCCTGCAGGAACCTCATCCAGCATTGACTTTAATTTAGCGCGTTTTCGATCGCCCATGACGGACAAAAATGACATTATTTAAAGTCGCTAGCAAGGATACTTTGATAAATGGCGAAAATGTCCGTTTGAAACGGACTTTTGTGATCGATTATACGGCGATGAATTGGCCGTTTGCTCACGCGCGAAAAATTAACGCCTTTTCGTACTAACGAAGCTGAACGCCCGAATCGGCGGCCATGCGGGATATCAGGGAGGATCTCAATGGATGCCCAATTGTGAATTTCGTGTCGCTATGGATTGTGGGCCGCCAATGCGATAGTCGCTATCTGCAGAACCTGCTGCGATGCTGAGTGCATCGCCGAACTTCAACGCAGACATCCAAGGCCATCAAAGTGAAAAGAGTCCAGCGCAGCTTTGCCGTCGAATACAGATCTGGTCGGCGAAAAGCAAATTCCAATCCGAATTCAATCTGGGGAAACATGGATCTTAAGTCCGTTGCGCAGGAACTGCGCGACGAGGCAATGCCATTACTACCGGGCGCACCTCAGACCGGCGGCAGCGAAAAGGCTTTGACCGGCGAAGACCAGGCCTCGGGGCTGTTGACACTACCTATAGAGCAGGAGACAAATGGGTCGGCTTTACAGGAGACCAGAATGGCCGACGAAAACAATACGATGAGTGATGCTGACACGCCGGCCGCAGCGGCGCCCGATGTCCTCAAGAAGGAGCGCAAACCTCGCGCCAGGAAGGCGGCGCCTGAGACCGCCTCGGCAGCAGTTTCCGCGCAACCGGCAGCGGCTTCGAATGCCGCAGCTGGAAGGCGAAAGAGAGGACCCAAGGCACAGGCTGACGAAGGTGCGACGAGCGCCAAACGTGCGCGTGTCAAACGTGCTCCGAAGGTTGTACAGGCGGTGACTGCACCGTCGGTGGCGGCCGTAGATGAGTTTGCCGATCTTCTGCAGCTGGAAGAGGAAAACCAAAGACTGCGAAAGCTTCTGGCCGAGAAACTCCGAGCTGAAAATGCCGATCTGCGAAAGCGGCTCAACCTCGGTTGATAGCTCGCGGCTGGTCAAGCGCTGGCCGCATTCTCATGCTTATCGAGACGAGCATATTGGCGGCGGTTAGTCCTGCCGCCAACGTTTTTGCCCGCTGCCTGCATGCGGGGAAAAATACGAGGTCGACTAAAATGGCGTCTCCATGGAAACTTCTTGCCCGGCTGGTGTCGCCGCGACGTCAGCAGAGACAAGAACACGGCTCGACCGATGACGTGAAGCCGGACCTGTTGGCCATCGCCACTCCGACTGAAACGGCCGACAACGGCTTGACCACCGGGGAATCGCCGGCCGACGAGAAGCCGGTCGCTGACGGTCAATTGGGCGCCGTGTCAGCGGCCCTGAATCATCCCCAAACGGCAAGCAGTGCCCACGGCACAGCGGATAGCGAAGATGCCAAGCACGTAGAGGCAGCTGACCCGGCTATATCCGATGACGTTGCTACGGTCGCACGCGACCCACGAAAAGCCTCCCAGGCTGGCGATGGTGCAAAGCGAAAGCCTAGCAAGCGGGGGAAGACAGCGGCAAGGAGTGAAGTTGTTCCGCCACCCTCTCCAGGCGTTCGCGCCGTTTCTGACGATGCGATCAGCCTCGATGAAGAGATCACGCTGCTCCGTGAGCAATTGGCGCGCAAGCTTCGGCTGCAAAATGCACAACTAAAGAGAATGCTGGCGCGGTTCGAACGCTGAACGTGTCATTCTCCATCGCACCAACTGGTGCCAGTCTCTTGACTGGGCAACTTGTTACACTAGCGCCTTCCATAGCGTCCAGCTACCGACATTGATGCTGGCCGGGGTCACCGCAGCTCCGAGTGGGATCGACGGATAAATTGCGCTGACACCTGCGACTAGGCCTGCAACGCCGCGAAGCGTCGGGTCTGTTTACCTTCACGTCACCAGCGGATCGCCGTCATAGATCTGACAGCGCCCTATGCTGAGACGCAGCTGCCTTCAACGTTTCGACCGTTCGGTTTCCTTCGCGAAACAGGTTGAGCATTACAGCTGCGGCAAGCTCGACATCTGGACTGTCTTTAGGAAAACCGCGCTGCGACCTCCACGCCTCGAGCACATTGTCCAGGATGTTCAGCTCCTCCGGCCCAAACGTCGTTTCCAGAAACTGATGCATGCTCGAATGACCCCTTCACAAGTGACGGCCGCAATATGGGGAGGGCTCGGCGCGGATCAAGGGCGGGTTCGCAGGTGGCGCGGTTGCAAAGAGGAAGAGGAGGGAAGGGGAGCTGTGACGGATTGAGAGGGTTGGAGAGAGTCTCCGTCCGGTCCGTCATGGAGAAACGACATGGCACAAGCCACCCCGAAAATCACCCTCAGTTCAGCCCGCGACATCCCCTTCAACAAGCTCGTGCTGAGCCAGCAAAACGTCCGCAAGATCAAGGCGAGTGTGTCGATCGAAGATCTGGCGGAGGACATCGCCCATCGCGGTCTTCTGACCAGCCTAAACGTGCGTCCGGAAGTCGATGCAGAGGGCAAGGAAACCGGTATCTACCGGATCCCGGCCGGCGGGCGCCGGTATCGCGCCCTTGAACGGCTGGTATCGCAAAAGCGGCTTGCCAAGACGGCCGGTGTTCCCTGCATTGTCAGCAGCGGCGAGACGCTTGAAGTTGAGGATTCTCTTGCCGAAAACGTCCAGCGCGTCGGCCTGCATCCGCTCGATCAGTTCCGCGCCTTCCAGACGCTGCGGGAGCAGGGGCTCGGCGAGGAGGAGATTGCCGCGCGCTTCTTCGTCTCGGTCGCCACCGTGAGGCAGCGCCTGCGGCTTGCATCCGTCTCGCCGCGGCTTCTCGACTTCTACGCAGAAGACGAAATGAAGCTCGAGCAGATCATGGCGTTCTCGATCACCAACGATCATGTCCGTCAGGAACAGGTCTGGGATACGATCTCGCGGTCGCATAGCCGCGAGCCATACTATATCCGGCGCCTGCTGACGGAAACGGCCATCCGCGCCAGCGACCGCCGCGCCGTCTATGTCGGCATCGACGTCTACGAGGCCGCCGGTGGCGTGGTGATGCGCGATCTCTTCGAGCAGGATCAGGGCGGATGGCTGCAGGATCCGGCGGTGCTGGAGCAGCTCGCGCTCGAAAAGCTCAAGGTCGACGCCGACGCGATCCAAGAGGCCGAGGGCTGGAAATGGATCGAGGTCGCCTTCGATTTCCCCTATGGCCATACATCAGGGCTGCGTCGCTTCTATGGCGAACAGGCCGAGATGACCGAGGAGGAGCTCGCTCGCTATGATGCCACAAGGGCCGAGTACGATAAGCTCGATGGGGACTATGCCGCGGCGAGCGAACACTCGGAGTCGACGGAACAGAAGCTCGAAGAACTCGGTGCGGAGCTCGACCGGCTCAATGATCGGCCGTATGTCTTCGATGTCGAGGAGGTTGCTCGCGGCGGCGTTTTTGTTTCGCTGGGCGCCGGCGGCGAGCTCAAGATCGAACGGGGCTTCGTACGGCCAGAAGACGAGCAGCAAGCCGAGGTCGATACCCCCGATGCTGACGGCGCGGGAAGCGTCGATTTTGACGGCGGTCCATTGGTCACCGACGGATCGGCCAGCAGCGGCGATCAGCTGGAAGACGAGGACGAGATGATTAAGCCCCTCCCTGATCGCCTGGTTCTCGATCTGACGGCCGTGCGGACCATCGCGCTGCGTAACGCGCTCGCCAACGATCCGGTCATGGCCTTCATTGCCGTACTGCATGCCTTCGTGCTGAAGACCTTCTATCTCTACGGCTCGGATTCATGCCTGGAGGTGACCCTGCAGAGCGCCAGGTTCAGCCAGACCGAAGGACTTGCCGACACGGTATGGGCAAAGGAAATCGACCAGCGGCAGGAAGCCTGGGGTCAGGATCTGCCCAAGGATCCGAACGACCTCTGGGCGTTTCTGATCGCACTCGACGAGGTCAGCCGCCAGGCACTGTTTGCCCATTGCGCCTCGCTGGCGGTCAACGCGGTGATCGAGCCCTGGAACAAGCGGACCCGCGCAGTCGCACATGCCGATCAACTGGCCCGATCGATCGGTTTCGGGATGGTCGAGGCAGGATGGACACCGACCACTGACAACTACCTTGGCCGCGTCACCAAGGCCCGCATCCTGCAGGCGGTCCGCGAGGCGAAGGGCGATCAGCCGGCGGAGCTGATCGGCCATCTCAAGAAGACCGACATGGCCCGCGAGGCAGAGCGGCTGATGACCGGCAGCGATTGGCTGCCGGAACCGCTCCGGCTTGTCACGGACAGCGCGTCGGTCGAGCCGGCGACTGTCGAAGCCGGGGAGATCGCCGATGGCGGGACGGTCGATGCACCGGCCCGCGACCTGCCGGCTTTCCTCACCGACGATATCGATGATGTCTCCACGTCCACCGACGAGATCGACGAACGCCAGCATCTCGACGCGGCCGAATAATCCCATTCACCAGACTCAACCGACGGCCCGGCTCCGCAAGGAGACCGGGCCGCATCTGTTTTCAGGAGAGTTCAATGCCCGATTTTACGATCGAAACCACCTATCACTTGCCGGTGTTCCGGCATCGCACCTATGCCGCCGAAACGCTGGAGGCGGCTTGCCGTGCTGCAATCGAAGACGACAACTGGGAGATCTCCGAGAAGGACCAGGATTCCTCCCGCGAAGTCCACGTCACCGGCGTCTGGAAGGGAACGCACGCTGCCTATACCGGCGCTTCGATCCCGGTGCCGCCGCAATTCGATGAAGCGGTCCAACGTCGAGCCCGCCATTTCGAAATTTTGCTTGGTCTCTTGAAGATCTTCCTCGACGATGCCCATGCAGCGCGTGAACCATCGCTCGATTGGCTTGCCCGTTCAGCTTGGGAGATCGCGCGGGGAGAAGCCATTCTCGCGGGAAGTCCGGATCCTGACGAACCTGTCGACCCGCCAAAGCCTGTCCACGTTCTCGCCCGGCTGCAGGAAGATCGGGTTCGCGACGCCATTACCGCCGTTCTCGAGGTCGATCACAGTTTCGGTGGGCTTTCGACCGAGGCGGTCAGCGATGACGAAATCCACGAGGCATGTGTATCCATCGCAACGACGACGGACTTTTCTGACGTCGTCGGCAATGCCGAATTCCAGGCCGCGCTGACGGCGATCCGGGCAGCGCACCTGCGCCTCCGCTGACACTGACCCAATCAGCGCTTCATATCCCTTCACCCCAGCCCGGACATTGCGCCGGGCTCTTTGCTTTTCAGGAGATAGTCCAATGAACATCCCCAGCTCCAGCCCTCGGCCCACCACTTCCGGCTTCAAAGTCGATATTTCCCGCGGCGAACGGATCGGCCGCGTTTCGTCGGAATGGTTTACGCGCCCCGACGACGAACGGTTCCTCTCATTGACCGAGCTCTACGATACCGTTCGCTCCCGTGCCGACCGGGCGCAGGCGCGAACGATCGAGAGTGCCGCTATCCGCGTCGAGGCCACGCGCGACAACGCCGAGGGGCTCGAACTCCTTGTTCCCGGCCAGCGCCAGCCGATCGCGCCGACCCATTGGAGCTACGGCCAGCTCTGCGGCCTGGTCGGCGCGCCCGCCACCTATATGCGCCAACTGCCGGCGCCGCTTGCCGCCATCAACCTTCAGCACGGCCTGCTCAATCACCGTGCCGAGCTGGTGAAAACACTCGAGATGGACGATGGCCGGCTCGAACTCCGGGCCGTCACCGGGCCGGAATACGGCCGCATCTGGGATCATGAACTCGTCTCGGCGGTGATGAAGATCGCCGGCAATGGCACAGGCGATACGATGTGGAAGGTGCCCGGCGTGCTCGATTGGGCGACGATGACGCACAATCCCTTCGTCGACATCACCAAGGACACGACGACGCTCTACGCCAGTGACCGCGACGTGTTCCTGTTTCTGGTCGACGACACCCATCCAATCGAAGCCGGACGGTTGCCAAACGGCGAACCGGATCTTTATTTCCGTGGCTTTTATGCCTGGAATAGTGAAGTCGGGTCAAAGACGCTCGGCATCGCTTCCTTCTACCTTCGCGCCGTTTGTGCCAATCGCAACCTCTGGGGCACGGAAAACTTCGAAGAGATCACCATCCGGCATTCCAAGTTCGCCGCCCAGCGTTTCGCGCATGAAGCAGCTCCCGCGTTGACCAGTTTCGCCAATTCCTCACCGGCGCCGTTCGTGGCCGGCATCAAGGCGGCGCGTGAGCGGATCGTCGCGCGTAAGGACGAGGATCGCGAGACCTTCCTGCGCCGTCGCGGCTTCTCGAAGGGGGAAACCGGCAAGGTGATCGAGATGGTCTTGTCGGAAGAAGGGCGTCCGCCGGAATCAGTCTTCGACTTCGTGCAGGGTATTACCGCACTGGCGCGCACCAAGACCAACCAGGACACGCGCCTGGAACTCGAAGGCAAGGCGAAGAAGCTGCTTGAAAGTGTCTCCTGATCGGAATGCGACCGCGAGATCGCATCTCCGAAACTTTCCATCCCACCATGCGCCCGGCCTTTGTGCCGGGCTTTTTTGATTTCGGATATGCAATCCAAATATCGCGACCCTTGCCGCTCCGGTCCCTGAAATTGGAGCTGTCGATTATGATAATTGGAAAGTCAAATACCTGTTGCTTGGGACTGGCTGGCATGAATTTTGGGACCCGGCAGTCGGTCGGATGCGTGCTTCCGGCTGCTGGTTGCCGCTGACAGGCGTCCGTCTCTCTCGACGGCGATCAGAGAGGGAGAGAGGGGCCGGAAAGGGTTGGCCTGGCGGGTTTAGAGAGCGCTCGACCGGGCCGATCCTTTCCTCGCTCTCGATGGGTTCTCCATGACCATCTCGTCTCTAGTCGCCGACGCGGCCACACCCTCGATTGTTTCCATACCTCACGGCAGCCGAGGCGGCTCTATCCTCAATGCCGCCAATGGGCTGCTTGCTTTTCTTGAGCAGGGTCGGCCCGTCGGCTCTGCCGACCTGCGCACTGTTATGACCGACGTTTTCGGTGGCAGCGATGCGGCGGGCTTCTGGCTTTGGAAAGACGCCTATGAAGCGGCCGAAGTCGCTCAGGTCTTGTTCCTGCGTAAGTTCGGCACAGCAATCGCGGCCCGTTGCAATGCGCCGCAATTGGCGCTCGCGATGCTGACGAAAGTTGCAAAGCTCCTGCCGACCCACAGCCGGCGGTCGGAAGAGAGTCAGGCGCTGCAGCAGCTTTCAACCCCGCTTCCCCTGGCTTTTGTCGCTGCACGGGCCGCAGCGATCAAGGCCGACGACCTTGTTCTCGAGCCCTCGGCCGGGACGGGGATGCTTGCAATCTTCGCCGAGCTTGCGCGCGCCCATCTCGCTCTCAACGAAATCGGCGACCTCCGTGCAGACGTGCTGCAAGAGCTGTTCTCCAAGAGGGTGGTCAGCAGGCACGATGCGGCTCACATCGACGACTATCTTGATGACGCGGTACGACCGACCGTAGTGCTGATGAACCCGCCCTTTTCGGCCGGTGTCCATGTCGAAGGCAGAGTCGCTGACGCCGCCTGGCGTCATCTCTCTTCGGCTCTTGCGCGCCTTGCGCCCGGCGGTCGTCTGTTGACGATCACGGCTTCGTCGTTATCTCCTGACAACGGCAGATGGCGCGAGCCCTTCGTCCGACTTCAAACCCAGGGGACGGTAATCTTCAGTGCCGCCATCGATGGCCGTATTTACGCTCGCCATGGCACTACGGAGGAAACGCGCCTCACTGTCATCGATAAAGTTCCGGCACCTGATCCGGCGCGGGTGATCGCCTCCCGGAGCATGGCGCCGGATGTCGAAACGCTGCTGGAATGGATCGGCGACCTCCCGCCGCGTGCGGCATTGTCGTCCTCGCCGGCGGTTGCTCAAACCGCTGCGATAAAAGCATATTCGGTTCTCGATACTCGGAATCGGGATAGGTCACCAAAGCCTATTGCTCCGAAGGTCGAGACCAGCGCCGCCACAGCTGCGAATGACATCGTCGAGCTTGCCTACGAGCTGGTTGACACCGACGTTCGAGCTGAACCGAAAATTGGCGTCGACGTTGTCTACGAACCTTACCGCCTGCAGACGATCCGTATCCCGAATGCCAAACCGCATCCGGATCGGCTGGTCGAGTCGATGGCGATGGCATCGGTCGCACCGCCGCAGCCGGGCTATCGTCCGCATCTGCCGCGCTTCATCGTCGAGAGCGGCGCACTTTCAGATGCTCAGTTGGAAAGCGTCATCTATGCGGGGGAAGCCCATAGCGGCCATCTCGCCGGCAACTGGACGGTCGATACGTCGTGGGACAATCTCAAAGCGGCGAGGGACGAAGACCAAAGTGCGGTACGTTTCCGTCGTGGTTGGTTCCTCGGCGACGGTACCGGCGCGGGCAAAGGTCGGCAAGTCGCCGGCATCATCCTCGACAACTGGCTGAAGGGAAGGCGCCGGCACGTCTGGATCTCGAAATCCGACAAGCTGATCGAGGACGCCCAACGCGACTGGAGTGCGCTCGGTCAAGAAAAGCTGCTGGTGACGCCGCTCTCGCGCTTTCGTCAGGGACGGCCGATCCAACTGCAGGAGGGAATCCTGTTCGTCACCTTCGCGACGCTCCGCAGCAACGAGCGCGAGGGAAAAGACTCACGCGTTCAGCAGATCGTCGATTGGTTGGGCCAAGAGGCGGGGAATGGCGAAGCCGCGACAGGGAACGAAATGCGCTTTGATGGCGTGATCGTTTTCGACGAAGGCCATGCCATGGCCAATGCTGCCGGCGGCAAGACCGATCGCGGCGACAAGGCCGCCTCGCAGCAGGGAAGGGCAGGGCTTCGACTGCAACGCGCGCTTCCCGATGCCCGCGTCGTCTACGTCTCGGCCACCGGTGCCACGGATGTCGAGTCTCTCGCCTATGCCGAACGGCTCGGTCTCTGGGGCGGCGCCGACTTCCCGTTTCCCACCCGTTCGGAATTCATCGCCGCGATCGAGGACGGCGGCGTCGCCGCCATGGAAGTGCTTGCCCGCGATCTGAAGGCGCTTGGACTCTACGCCTCCCGCTCGCTCTCCTTCGAGGGTGTCGAATACGACATCGTCGAACATCGCCTGACCGACGAGCAGATCCGCATCTACGATGCCTATGCGGAAGCATTCCAGGTCATCCACAATCATCTCGATGCCGCAATGCAGGCGGCTGGGATCATCGGCGCGACCGGCACGTTGAACCGCAACGCCAAGGCGGCGGCCCGCTCGGCCTTCGAGAGCTCGAAGCAGCGCTTCTTCAATCATCTGCTGATCTCGATGAAGACACCATCGCTGTTGAAGTCCGTCGAGGATGATCTGAAGGCGGGACATGCGGCGATCATCCAGATTGTCTCGACCGGCGAGGCGCTCACCGAACGCCGGCTGGCGCAGATCCCGACATCGGAATGGAACGACATTCAGGTCGACGTCACCCCGCGCGAATATGTGCTCGGCTATCTCGCGCATTCGTTTCCCGTCCAACTATTCGAGGAATTCTCCGATGGCGACGGCAATCTCAGTTCACGACCCGTCTACGATGCCAGCGGGCAACCGGTTCTATGCCGCGAGGCCGTCCAGCGCCGTGACGAACTGATCGAAAAGCTGGGTAGCCTTGCGGCGGTCTCGACTGCCCTCGATCAGATCGTCCAGCGTTTCGGGACTGAGATGGTGGCGGAGATCACCGGCCGCTCACGCCGCATCGTCCGCAAGGATAGCGGATCGATCAGCCGCTATGCTGTCGAAAACCGGCCGGGCTTGGCCAACCTCGACGAAACCCGAGCCTTCATGGAGGACCAGAAGCGCATCCTGATCTTTTCGGACGCGGGGGGCACTGGTCGCTCCTATCACGCGGAACTGACGGCCAAGAACCAGCGCCTGCGAGTTCATTATTTGCTTGAGGCCGGCTGGCGCGCCGACGTGGCGATCCAGGGGCTCGGTCGCAGCCATCGCACCAATCAGAAGCAGCCGCCCCTGTTTCGCCCTGTCACCACCAACGTCAAGGCCGAACGGCGCTTTCTCTCCACCATCGCCCGGCGGCTCGACACACTTGGCGCCATCACCCGCGGCCAGCGCCAGACCGGCGGACAGGGCATGTTTCGCAGCGAGGATAATCTCGAATCCCAATATTCCCGCGATGCGCTCCGGCAGTTCTACGGGCTGCTTTACGCCGGCCAGATCGGTGGATGCTCGCTCAGCCAATTCGAGGCGGTGACTGGTCTATCGCTGACGTCGGATGAAGGCGGCCTGAAGGACGACCTGCCGCCAATCCAGACATTTCTTAATCGAATGCTGGCGCTGACGATCGCAATGCAGAACCTGTTGTTCGATGCTTTCGAGCAATTGCTGACCGCACGGATCGAGGGCGCCATTGCGGCGGGAGTCTATGACAAGGGTCTGGAGACGATCACCGCCGACAGCATGAAGCTGACCGATCGGCGGACGATCTACACCCATGCCAACGGCGCGCAGTCGCATCTGCTGACGATCGAAGAGAAGCGCCGCAACCAGCCGATGTCGCTCGCCGATGTCCAGGCTTTGGTGCAGCAGGATCCACGCGCAACGCTGATGATCAACGGCAAGTCCGGCCGCGCCGCAGTCATGGTGCCGACGCTGTCGATCATGCTCGACGATGGCTCGATCCAGCCGCGCGTCTCTTTGCTCCGGCCGCTCGATGAGTTGCGCTTCGAAGTCCGTCAACTGGAAGAGACCAACTGGGAAGCGGCCGACCTGAGGAGCTTCGAGAAGGCCTGGATAGCCGAGATAAATAATCTGCCGGAATTCTCCGTCTCGACGCTGCACATCGTCAGCGGTTTGCTTCTGCCGATCTGGCGCCTGCTGCCGCAGGATTATCGCCGCGTCTATCGATTGGAGACGGATGACGGCGAGCGCATCGTGGGTCGCGTCATCGCCACGTCGGTGCTTTCCGCGCTTTGCCGTAATCTCGGTGTGGATCAGGCCCAGACGATATCAGCCGCACAGGCTTGGGCCTCGCTCATCGGCGGATCATCGGTGGCCGTGCTTGCCGGCGATCTCAGCCTGCGTCGCGTCCGGGTGATGAATGACCACCGGATCGAACTCGCCGGCTTCAGCGATGGCATGCGCGACTGGTTGAAAGCCATCGGACTTTTCTCTGAAATCATTGCCTGGAAAACGCGGTTCTTCTTGCCCGTGACGGAGGAAGGACCGTCGATCCTCAATAGGCTGATCGAGCGTCATTGGCTGCTCGAGCTCTCGAGCCGAAGCTGAGGGAGGTGATCATGGCATCCGCCTCCGAACTGGCTGCCCGTCTCGCGCGTGATGCCGAAGCGGTGTGTCGTCATTATCTTTCGGCCGGCCGGCGATATGGCAACTACTGGATCGTCGGCGATACCTGCAACAACAAGGGGCGGTCGCTCTATGTTCATCTGGCCGGCCCACGGGTCGGTCGCTGGACCGATGCCGCCACCGGTCAATACGGCGATCTCCTTGATCTTGTTCGTGAGAGCTGCGGCCTGATCGATTTTCGCGATGTCGCGAGCGAGGCGCGGCAATTCCTGCGCCTGCCGAAAACGGAGGGAGCGTCGGCATATCAAGCAACCAGCGCCACAGGCCGAACCAACCGCCCAGCATCCGCGCGGGCACGGCGGCTTTTTGCGATGGGGCAGCCGCTCAGCGGCACACTTGCCGATAGCTACCTGCGACAGCGCGCGATCTTGCGCGGATCGGAGCACGCCAGTCTCCGTTTCCACCCTTCCTGCTATTACCGCGATCTGCTCACGGGCGATATCGCGCGCTATCCGGCCCTGATTGCTGCTGTCACAAGTCCAAGCGGTGCGATCACCGGGGTGCATCGGACCTGGCTCGACCCGAACGGTGACGGCAAGGCGAAGGTCGAGGATCCCAGGCGAGCATTGGGCAGCCTGCTCGGCAATGCAGTGCGTTTCAACGTGCCAGCCGATGCACCCGTGTCGGTGATGGCGGCAGGTGAGGGCCTCGAAACCATGCTGTCGCTGTCGCATGTCATGCCGGGAATGCCGATGGTGGCGGCGCTCACTGCCAACCACCTTGCGGCCTTCCGGGCGCCGACAAGCGTCTTACGCTTCTATATCGCTGCGGATGCGGATGCGGCCGGCCGGCACGGGATCGAAAGGCTGAGCCAGGCGGCTCGATCAATCGGCATCCTGCCGCTCGTGCTCGCGCCCGAACTCGGCGATTTCAACGAGGATCTGCGCAGGCTGGGACCGGACCGGTTGACGGCGAACCTTCGTCGGCAGCTTATACCCGAAGACGCCGCTGCGTTTCTACCTGCTGCGTAACACCGGCCAGGCGAGGGCGCGAAGTGGCGTCAGGTCGGATTCTGATGGACGCGGCGTCATGGTTCTCCATGTTTGCCCGCACCCGCCAGCCTGCCGAGAGGCGACCCATACCACGCGGTGCCCTGACCTTCAGCGGGTCGCTCAGGTTTCTTCCCCGCAGCGGCTTTGCCGCGGCTCCTCGCGAGCCAAGAAACCCTCCCTCCGCCGCCCGGCGCTTCGCTGGGCCGCGGCGCGATCCGCCGCGGTTCCGGCCCGGTCCCACGTGGACAGGGATCGCCGTCAGGCCGCGAGAGGCGCGGCGAAAAACCGACGGAGATCGACATGAACCTTTTTCCATCCTTCAACGAGGCCCCCGAGCCGCAGCACGCATCCTCCCCGACCGACCGCTTCATCTACGAGATGCAACTGCACGGGTACCGCCCTTTCCAGGACGAGCCCGATCCTCGCCCGCTCCCTGAAGAACCGGCCGTCCAGGGGTCGCTGACCACGATCTTTGACGCCCTGTTCGAGATGCTCGGCGACACGCGGCTCGAACCTGATCTCGAGGACCTCTTCTGGTCGACCGTCAATCTCTTCCACCGTGCCGGCGAGCGCATCCAGCGTGAGCTCGACCGCAACGAGGAGGCGCAGCGCAGCGGTCAACGCGAACAGGACGGCTCCGAAGTCAAAAGCGTCGAACTCGAACGCCTGATCGCCGAAGGCATTACAATGCTGGAGCGCCGCAACAGCTTCGAGTTCATGCGCGACTTCGCCGCTGACCTCTTCGAGGCGCAAACCGGTTCCGCCTGGCGGCCGCGCACCGGCTCGAAAATCAGCCACGCCAACATGACCGCGGCGATGATCGATAGCCGTGATTTCCTGTCTGCCCGGCGGCGCGCCGAGACCGAAGTGCTGATCCCGCCCGGCACCAAGATCGCCTTCGCAGGCGGGATGGACTATAACGACCACGATCGCATCTGGGCGAAGCTCGATCAGGCCTATGCCAAGCATCCCGACATGGTCCTGCTCCACGGCGGCTCGCCTAAGGGCGCCGAGCGCATCGCCGCCTGCTGGGCAGAAGCCCGAAAGGTGACACAGATCTCCTTCAAGCCGAATTGGACCAAACACGCCAAGGCTGCTCCGTTCCGCCGCAACGACGAGATGCTGTCCGTCATGCCGGCCGGCCTGATCGTCTTCCCTGGTAACGGCATCACCGGCAACCTCGCCGACAAGGCGCGCCGGCTCGGCATTCCGGTCTGGCAGGCAGGCGGCGATTAGGCCGCCTTGTCGCCCATACGGTGGACAGAAGAGCGATCGGTCGACGGTGGCAATTGGATGGCTAAGTGGATGGCTTGGTGACAAGAAGCGGGATAGGAAGTGCAGCATTCGCATCGTCAAGGATTTCGAAGGAATGCCTTCCTTCGTCGTCGATTGACACGGAGTAACTCATTCGATCCTGGATGTGGTTGTTCTCATCAAAGGTTAGGATCTTCGGCTTCAGCGATGTGATCCGGTTCTCGTCGAGATAGATCGAGTTGCAGATGATAATTTGGTCCCCGGGCTGGCAGGTGCGGGCAGCCGCACCGTTGAGAATGCAGCACCGGGAGCCTCGCTCGCCCAGGATGACGTACGTCGAGATTCTGGCTCCCGAATTTTTGTTCCAGATCTCGACGAACTCCATCGGGAGTATGCCCGCTTCTTCACAGTGATCGGGATCCAGAGTAATCGAGCCATGATAGTTGAGATTTGCCTCTGTCACGTAGATGCCGTGCAATTTGCCAGCCACCAATTTTCGCATGTTCCCTCGCCTCAAATTTCAACGACGGCTTTATTAGAGGAAACTTGAAATCGACAAAAGAAGTTTGCTGCGATGCCCCGGCTCCGTCGAGCGGTATGTGGAAACCGCCACCCACTTCGTGGGCCACGGCTTGCAGGGACTGACGCGCTCGTCCTGATCGATAATTGCGAAGAAGCCATCAAAGTCCTGCTGGCGGCGCGCCCTCCGATCGGAAGGCTTTTGTAGTCTGGGTATTGTTTCAGAGGAAGCGTTAATCCCGGGCACGAACCGACTCCGGACAATCGCCTTTACGGTGCCTTTTGGTGCGGCTGCGTTCGTGGCTGACGTTCTGCCTTCACCCATCGCCGCAGACGAGTGTCACGGTTTACCCGCTAAACAATCTCAGGACGGCTCGCGCCATTGAGGCGATCGGGCTTGGAAGCGAGCCGTTACGCAGGGGGCGCGCGAGACGGCGGCAGCCCGGATTCCTCAACGACGGTGACGGGCTCCTGGTGGCTGCATCGAGGTGCGGTCGAGCCTTAAGGGCGCTTCCTCCGTCGGAGGCTTCGAAACCATTCCCTTCTCTATGTCGCCTTTCTAAGGGACCGGCCGCAATCAGCGTCAACCCGCAAGGGGTTCCCCTGCGCTGACGCTCCGGTGACGCCTGCGGCTCGCCCCCTTCTCCGGGCGCCATCGGGAATGGTCCCGAGCAACCGAAGGAGAATTACCATGGCTACCACGATCGCAACCCTGACGCAGAAGACCGATGGCAGTCTCGAAGGCGTCTTCGCCACCATCCGGGTCAATGCCTTGATCGCCATTATCCCCAATGTCAACAAGGCTAGCGAAGAAGCTCCGGATTACCGCATCATCCACCGCAAGACCGGCTTCGAAATCGGCGCAGGCTGGAACCGCATCGCCCGCCAGACCGGTGAAGAATATCTCTCCGTCAAGCTCGAAGCGCCCGAGATCGGCGTCATCTTCGGCAATCTCGCACCCGCTCCCGGCGGCGAGGCAAATCGCAAGGTCATCCTGTGGAACAACCCGGCCTGAGCGAGGTGGCCGGTCCCGAAATGGATCGGCCTCTCCCATCCACCTAATCCGAGGAGATGGCGATGAGCCGCTATACGATCACCGTCACCAGAACCGCATTACGCCATGCCGATCCCGATGCCGTCATCGGATACGACCGCCCGCTACAGACGTTCTTTCTCCAGGCCTTCGCCGACAGCGAGGGTGAGAACCTGGCGCTCTGGCTCGGTACTAATATCCGGGCGTTTGAAACCCTGTCCGATCTCCGCGCAGCCGCGATCGCTCTGGGTTACGACTTCGTTCCGATCGCATCTGGCACGCTATGCCGGCTGCTCGACGACTATGCCCGAGAGGCGATCTGCCCGGTGCCTGATAGCATTGTCCAGGATTTGCAGCCTCAAACTCACTAATCGGCGCTAGTTGCGCAAAACACGAAAGCCCGACCTCTGCTGGAGGCCGGGCTTCCTCTTATTCGCCCAGTTGGCCTACTTGTTGAGGGCATCCTTCAGGGCCTTGGCCGGCGTGAAGGCCAGCTTCTTCGCCGCGGCGACCTTGATCGTTGCGCCGGTCGCGGGATTGCGCGCTTCCCGCTCCGGCGTGTCCTTGACCTTGAACTTGCCGAAGCCGGGCAGCGAGGTTTCGTTTCCGGCGACGGCAGCCTCGGTAATCGAGGCGATCACAGCCTCGACGATTGCCTTACCTTGCGCCTTGGTCAGGTTGTGCTCAGTAGCGATCTTGTCGGCGATTTCATTGGTGGTGGTCATGTCAGTCTCCGCATCGTGATTGATATGGAATCCGTGACAGGCGATTTTCGTCCTGTCATCGGTGAAGAGTGAGTACGACGTTCAAAGCGCTGGATTTCCACAGCTTCTGATCGAGCGCAGCACTCCGCGTTCTGAGAGCCACGACAGTGTCCGCCGCCCCCGACAATTATCGGTGCCACACGAGAGGTTGGTTGTCTGCTTAGTCCCTCCGAGGGTGTCATGGCGGTCTGGCTCTACTCGTGTCGCTTCGCGCCACTCCCGGAGCCCGCTTTGCGGTCTCCGCCTCCGGTCACGATCCATCTCGCGGGCCAAGAAGCGATGTCGACGCCTCATGTCGAAACGGCGCCTCATCCATATGGCCGGCTGATCGCCGGATACGGTCGCGGCGCCTGCCGGCACCGCGGTGCTCTTCTTCTCTGACGTCCTATTGTGCACCCGCCACTCCGGCGTCAAGGACTGCGTGGGCTCCTTTCGTCAGAAACGAAAAGGAGAATGCGTCAATCAAAAGTTCAGCAGAATGGTCGATAGATAGTCAGCGGAATGGTCGATAGGAAGTCAGCGGAGTGGTATGTTGCTAGAGCCAAGCATTGACAAAAATGTCCATCGATCACGGCTCGCAAACCTTCACGTTACTGCGACCGAAGACCTTGAACACAGTTGCAAAATCAGCCTTGTACCTTTGCAGTCCTTCCTGTCTCGATCTCCTCAATCATTGCTTCGAAATCTTGTGGCAATGCTACATAATTCAGCAAGAATGCCGCCGCGGCGACACTTTACCCGAACCAAGACAACGGATGGCAGTTCCTTGAATGTGTCTCAATCGAGATACACACATGAACGTAGAGGTCAGGAGAAACTGCGATGGCCGCACACACATCCATGCTGCACGTTCGAGTAGACGACAAGCTCAAGGCCGATGCCACCGAAACACTGTTTCGGCCTATCCGTCTCGGATGCCGTGCAGATGTTCCTAACCCGCGTCGCCAAGGAGGGCGTCCTGCCAGTCGCTCTGACGACCGCCCCGAAGCGCACGACGAATGGTTCCGTGCCAAGGTGCGCGAGGCGCTGGTCGATACTCGACTAGGCGTGCCGCATCGGCAGGTCATGGACGAGGCACAAGCATTGATCGACAGGAAGCGCCGTGCCCGAGCTTAAATGGTTTTGCTGAAGACGAATTATTGCCCCGGTCAAACCGAGTCGATAAAATATCCCCGACAAAAGAGCGAGCTTGGAGTGTGCCGTGACAGATCAAAGCATCTCGTGGAAACAGGATGGAATCGACTCCGGCTGGTTCTTCGCCCAGGGCGTCGGTTCGGTGAGAAGCAGTGTCAGCTACCGCCCAGGCGGGTGGTGGTTCCTTGCGGAATGGCTACCCGACACTGAAGAGCATGATATCGGCCCCTTCAAAACCAAAGCAGCCGCGATAGCCGAAGCGGAGCGCCTTGCCGTTCAGCGGCTAAAGGACAATCATCGATCGCATGTGCTCACGACCTACTGTCAATAGGTCGGTTGGAAATGGAACCGATACGAAAATGAATGTTACGGAAATCATCGCCGCAATAGAGCGCGTTATTGAAAGCGCGACTCCAGGACCATGGTACGGTCGTGGATCTAAGGGTTCTGAAAGTTATGGGGGTGGATGTGTTGCCACGACAACAACCTATCAGGACATAAATTTTAAGGCGATCGCCGACGTAAGATCGCACTCTTCGGAAATCAGCTACGATCAAGCTGCTGCAAATCGCGAGTTTATTGCGGCCTGCAATCCTGAAAATATCGCCGCTCTTATCTCGGCCTACAAGGAGTTGGAGAGAAAGCTGGCGGCTGATGGCGTGTCTCTGTCGACATAATCGTAACAGCCTTTGCTGTTCGGCAGCCGGCTCAGAGCCTATGACCCGGGCGTCGTCCCAAACCTTCGGCGAACTTCCGAAATGCAGATGGCGACTTTCGATCGGGCCACAACGGGGTGGGGCTCCAGCCTTGTCAAAATCGTCATTAACGCCTGTCTTCAGGAAGCGTGCTTTTGCGCGGCGTAGACTACCGCGTGCGAAACACCTTTGCAGATAAACGGAACGCACGGGCGGGGGCAGTCGGTTCCGCCTCCCTGCCGGCCGCTATGCTGAGGCTCCTGCGGCTGCCCTTGTTCCGCCCTTAGCGTGGCGAGAATTCCCGAAATCCGCCTGACGGCGCCGCTATGCTGATTTCTCCGATACTCTTCATTGTTTGATTGTAACCCGCCTGCGGGCGGGTTGCCCCATTATCCCTGATCACTGCCGGCAGCCATACGATCGGGACTGCCAGATGATTCGCATCTCGGCCCATGAAGCATCGAAAATCAGTCAGTTTAACCGGCCTCCTGGCTGGCGCGAAAGGAACTCAGCTTGCTCAGGAGCTCCCCAGAGATCTCGAATTGCCGCGCCGTTCCCCGGCCCATGGAGTTCTTCCCCATCGTCTCTAAAAGCATTCCCCGCTTTACCAAAAGGTCGACCGTCTCCTTCACGCCGCTTCGCGTCAGCTCGGTAATCTCGATGATATTCGAGAGGGTTAGTTTCTGGTGGGCCTGGGTCATCGTATAGAGGATCGTCATCATGCCGATCTGCTTCAGTCTCGCCTGCGGGGTTTCGTCCGCCAGCGGATGATCGAGGATCTCATGAAGAATGAGGCCGGAGAAGGCAAGGTTGTGCCATTGCGTTTTAATCGCGCTTGTCATGTCATTTAACTGTGCTATATACGGCAGTATGAGCCTGGGAAGTCCGATTGGATCTCCCGAAACGCAATAGGGCGCCGTGGTCTCGAAGGATCCTGTTCATGAAAAGCCTTCTCCTGAATTCACTGCTCGCGGTCTGCTTCGTCGCGCCACCCTATCTTATTTCCGGCAGTAAAGCGCGGGCCGAAGATTGGGGATGCCAGGTTATCCTATGCCTTTCCAATCCCGGCGGGCCGACCCAATATGGCGAATGCCGGCCGCCGATCCAGAAACTGTGGCAGGCGCTTGCCGAGGGCCACTCGTTCCCGACCTGCAGCGGCGTCGGTTTTCAGAGTTCGCGGCCGGGTTATGAACCCTATTATTGCGATGCCGGGTACAGACTGACGAGCGATTATGGTCCGCGCGGGCAGGAAACGACCTGCGTGTCGACGTCGCTGCAGCCGGTGAGCAACAGCCTCTGCTCAAATGACGAGGAAGACTACACCCACAACAATTCGGTGCTGTCGCCACATTGGCAGCGCGTGGACGGACGGCGCCAATGCATGGGCTATCCGATAACGCGTCCGAATGTGCGATCGCAGCCGCACTATGTCGATGTCACCATCGACGGCGCAGGCACGCAAAGGGTCTGGTACTGATCGATGGCTGCTTCTTTCGTCGATATCGCGCAAACCTGCGCGCCGATGGCGCACGTCGAGACGCTGGCAGGCATCATAAGCCTCGAGAGCCGTTTTCAGCCTTTCGCCATTCGCATCAACAGCGGTCCGCCACTCGCCGCCCAACCCGGGTCGAAGGCGGAGGCGATCGAGGTCGCCACGTCTCTGATTGCCGGCCACCAGGATATCCAGATCGGGCTCGGCGGTATCTCGATAGAGGAGCTTCAAAAACTGAAGCTATCCGTCGCCGACGCCTTTGATCCCTGCCTGAGCCTCAAGGCCACGGCCACGCTTCTCGACGGATACTACCGCGCCGCATTACGTGAGGGGGATCCGGCTAAGGCCGAAAGCCTGATGCTCCAATCCTACTATGGCCGCGATGATCCATCCCTCGGCGCCATGGTCAGATATGACGAGCAGGTGCGCCAGGAAGCAAAGCGGTTATCGCCGATGCTTGCCTCCCTTGAGATTGGCGAGCCCGATGGTCGGGCCGGGCCGACGCAAGATGAGGCGCCGCCGGCGCTTGCGAAACAATCCTCCCAAACCGCCGAGGCCGTATCCTGGGATGTTTTCAGCTCAGGGCGGCAATCCTCGGTTCTCGTTTTTCCGAATGATCGATCGGAGCAAAGTGAATGATCTCCAAAGCCCGTCTTCGCCCCCTTGCCGCATCCACGCTCATGGCGGGCGCCATTGTCATCTGCCTGGTCGAGCCAGCCTTCGCCCAAGCCGCCGGCATCGAAACCGTTTTGCAGAACATCGTCGACATGCTGACCGGCAATATCGCCCGCCTGCTGGCCGTCATCGCCGTCATCATCATCTGCATCGCGTGGATGTTCGGCTACATGGATTTGAGGCGGGCCGGATTCTGGATCATCGGGATCGGCGGCATTTTCGGCGCCACCGAGCTGGTCAACACCATCGTCGGGAATTGAGCGCCATGGCGAGCACTCTGAGTCTCGAAGACGACACGTTGTTTCTCGCCTGCACGCGCCCGGCAATGATCGCGGGCGTGACCATGGAGGCGATGGGCGCCAACATCATGCTGACGACCATCCTCTACATCACCGCGGGATCGATCGCCTACGCGCTGGTCGGGATCGTCTTTCATGTCCTGTTTCGCGCGCTCGTCAAGCACGACCACAACATGTTTCGGATCCTGATTGCGTGGATCGAAACCCGTGGCCGCTCTCGCAATGCCGCCTATTGGGGTGGCGCCACGCTCTCGCCTCTGACGCTCACCCGGCGTTATGACGAAAGGGATCTCAGCTTTGTCTAACATTGCGACGCTCCGGTCGCGCGAGCTCGGGCCGGAGACCTTCATTCCCTATGTCAGGCATGTCGACGAGACGACCATTGCGCTCGAATCCCGAGCGTTGATGACCATGATCGCTCTCGACGGCGTTTCCTTCGAAACATCAGACATCAGGGACCTCAACGGCCTGCACCGCAGCCTGAACACGCTCTATCGCAATATCGCCGACGAGCGGCTGGCGCTCTGGACGCATGTCGTGCGCCGCCGCGACAATGCCTATCCCGAGGGACGCTTCGCCAATCCCTTCTCCGACGGTCTGAATGCGAGATACCGCGCGCGGATGGTGGGCGAAGACCTGTTTCGCAACGATCTCTATCTCACCCTCGTCTGGCATCCCGGCCGGGATCCCGCCGAAAAGGCAGCCAAACTTCTCTCCCGGCTGCGCAAGGCGCACCGATCCGATACCGAGCTTGACGGGCAGGCTCTGAAGCATCTGCGTGACCGCGTGGCCGATGTCGTCGCCGGCCTGCAGCGCTTCGAGCCGCGGCTGCTCACCCTTCATGAACAGGACGGCATCCTGTTCTCTGGCCCGAGCGAAGTGCTCCACCAGATCGTCGGCGGCCGGCGGGAACCGATCCCGTTGACGGAGGGACGAATTTCCTCGGCGATCTATTCCGACCGGGTGATTTTCGGGCGCGAGACCGTCGAGATCCGTCACGAGGCCGACAGCCGCTATGCCGGCATGTTCGGCTTCAAGGAGTATCCGGCGACCACGCGCAGCGGCATGCTCGACGCTATCCTGACCGCACCTTTCGAGCTCATCCTGACGCAGTCCTTCGCCTTCGCCTCAAAGGCCGATGCCCGCACGATCATGGGCCGCAAGCAGAACCAGATGGTCAGCGCCGGCGACAAGGCGGCCTCGCAGATCGAGGAACTCGGCGAGGCGATGGACGATCTTGAATCCAATCGCTTCGTTCTCGGAGAGCATCACCTTGCGCTTGCCGTCTTCGCGCCCTCGGTCAAGGAACTGACCGATCACATGGCGAAGGCGCGCGCCTACCTCACCAGTGGCGGCGCGGTTGTCGCCCGCGAGGATCTCGGGCTCGAGGCTGCCTGGTGGGCGCAATTACCGGGCAATTTCCGCTATCGGGCGCGCTCGGGCGCGATCACCTCCCGTAACTTCGCAGCCCTGGCGCCCTATCATTCCTATCCGGCGGGCAAGAAGGACGGCAACGAGTGGGGACCGGCCGTCGCCATGCTCAAGACCGCGTCTGGCTCACCCTTCTATTTTAACTTTCACCACGGCGACCTCGGCAACACTTTCGTCTGCGGCCCGTCGGGTACGGGCAAGACGGTGCTGTTGAACTTCATGCTGTCGCAGCTCGAAAAGCACGATCCGCATATGGTCTTCTTCGACAAGGACCGCGGCGCGGATCTCTTCGTCCGTGCAGCCGGCGGTACTTATCTACCGCTGAGGAATGGTGTCTCCACCGGCTGCGCGCCGTTGAAAGCACTGGAATTCACGGCGGAAAACAAAGTATTCCTCACCGGTTGGATCGCCAAGCTGGTCCGATCCGGATCTGGCGAACTATCGATCATCGAGTTGCGCGACATCGCCTCGGCGGTCGACGGGGTGGCGGACCTGCCGGTGGAGCGTCGCTCCATCGGCGCCCTGCGCACCTTCCTCAACAACACCGATCCCGAGGGCATTGGAGCACGTCTCCGACGGTGGGAGAGGGGCGGGCCGCTTGGCTGGGTCTTCGACAACGAAGCCGACGATATCGGCATCGGCGCCAGGCTCATCGGCTACGACATGACCGATTTCCTCGACAACGAGGAGATCCGCACGCCGTTGATGGCTTACCTGTTCTATCGCATCGAGCAGTTGATTGACGGGCGGCGCATCATCATCGTCATCGACGAATTCTGGAAGGCGCTACAGGACGAAGGTTTTCGTGATCTCGCCCAGAACAAGCTCAAGACGATCCGCAAGCAGAACGGTCTCATGTTGTTTGCGACCCAGAGCCCGCGCGACGCCATCGTCTCGCCGATCGCCCACACGATCATCGAGCAGTGCCCGACTCAGGTCTTTCTGCCGAACCCGCGCGGCGACCGCGCCGACTATGTTGACGGCTTCAAGCTGACCGAGCGCGAATTCGAGCTCGTCTCACGCGAGCTCTCCGTCGAGAGCCGCCGGTTCATCGTCAAGCAGGGGCACAACAGCGTCGTCGCCGAGCTGAACCTCAACGGCTTCGACGACGAACTCGCCATCCTCTCCGGCCGGACGGCCAATGTGGAACTGGCCGACTCGATCCGATCTGAGATCGGCGAGGGACCGGAGGACTGGCTTGCCGTGTTTCACAAGAGAAGGAAGACAGCATGATCCGCCCAGGAACGATTCGGTCCTTGTTTCTATCGGCCGCTTTTTTGGCTTCGGCGGTGCTGGCACCGGCCCAGGGCATCCCGGTCATCGATCAGACGTCGATCGCCAAGCAGATCGAGAGCATCACGCAGCTGAAGTCCCAGCTCGACACCTTGAACCAGCAGCTCCAGCAGGCCCAGCAGCTCTACGGATCGCTGAACAAGATCACCGACATGGCTGACGTCGCCAACCTGCTGAACGATCCCTCGATCCGCAAGGCGCTGCCGCAGGATTTCAACGCGATCGAGGGACTGTTCAAAGGTTCCGGCAGCGGCGTCTTCGGCAGTTCCGCCTCGAAATTCCTTCAGGACAACTCCAGCTACCGCACCGATGCCGACGATTTCTATGCGCAGGAGCTGTCGCGCATCCAGAACCAGAACGCCGCCCAGATGAGTCTCGGCCAGCAGATCTATGATGCAGCGACCAAGCGCATCGACGGTATCGACGAGCTTCGCCAGAAAATCTCCAGTGCGGCCGATGCCAAGGACATCGCCGACCTGCAGGCTCGTCTCCAGGCCGAGACCGCCTTCCTGCAAACCGATGTCCTGCGCATGGAGGGCCTGCAGATGGTTCAGCAGGCTCAGCTGCAGGTCGATGACCAACGCAAGGCCGAAGATTGGCGCAAGCGCATGGACACGATGGGAGCAGCACTCAAATGAGATGGTTTCTTTCTGGTGCGGCCATGGTTTTCCTCGCGGCCTGCTCCCCGCAGACGGAGAAGACTTACACCGTCGATGAACTTGCGGCCGATGATGGTCTGCTCGCGAAAATCATCGGCGAATGCCGCAACAATCCCGGCGAACTCCGAGACACGCCCAATTGCCGCAACGCCGAGGCTGCGGACGGCAAGCTGCGGCTGGAGCGCATGCGCAAGTCGCTCGGGGGCTGAGCGATGTATCAGGTCTTCAGCTTCGTTGACGGGCAATTCAAGACACCCTTGGAAAACTTCATTTCCTCCGGCACCTCGAATATCGCCAGCTGGGTCAGCGGCCCGCTGACGGCGGCGCTTACGCTCTATGTCGTGCTCTACGGCTATCTCGTTCTGCGCGGCTCCGTGCCGGAACCGATCCTCGAATTCGCCTTCCGGGCGATGAAGCTCGCCATCATCGTCATGCTGGTCAGGAATGCCGGCGACTATCAGACCTACGTCACCAATATCTTTTTCGATGCGCTGCCGCGCGAAATCTCGCAGGCTCTAAACTCCGGCACGGCGCCGAGCGCATCGACCTTCGACAGCCTGCTCGATAAGGGCCAGAAATGCGCCTATGAGATCTGGTCGCGCGCCTCCTGGCCGGTTGATATCGTCACCGGCATCGGTGGCATGATGGTCATCGGTGCGAGCTTCATCGTGGCGGCGATCGGCTATATCGTTTCGCTCTATGCCCGGCTGGCGCTCGCCATCGTTCTGGCCATCGGCCCGATCTTCATCGCGCTCGCGATGTTCCAATCCACTCGCCGGTTCACCGAATCCTGGATCGGCCAGCTCGTCAATTTCGTCATTCTTCAGGTGCTCGTCGTTGCCATCGGCTCGCTGCTGATCACCTGCATCGACACGACGTTTACGGCGATCGAAGGCTATAGCGACGTCCTGATGCGGCCGATCGCGCTCTGCGCCATTTGCCTTGCCGCTCTCTATGTTTTCTACCAACTGCCCGGCATTGCTTCGGCTCTTGCGGCGGGCGGGGCGTCGCTCACCTACGGCTACGGTGCCGCCCGCGATGCGCACGAAAGCACGCTCGCCTGGGCGACATCCCATACCGCCAGAGCGGTCGGCCGCGGCGCGCGTTCCGTCGTCCGCCGCCTGACGCCAGGCCGGACCGAATGACGGCAACCAACGCTTCAGACAATTGAACAGGTTTTTTGGATGCTCCGTATCGTTTTGTCGCTTCTTCTGACCGCTGGTCTCATAGGCTGCGGTTCGATTTCCCACCCGCTCCCGAAATGTGATGGTTATTCCCGCCGGCCGTTGAACCGTGCCATGTGGCAGTGGCAGGACAGTGGAGGCGAGCAACCGGCGACCGGGGCCGTTCCCGCTGAGCCGACCAGTCACGCCGCCGCCTATGTGCAGGAGCCGTCCTCAGTTCCGCCGGCCGCTTTCGCGCATTTCGATGTCGCGGGCTCCTACCGTCCGTGCGAGGGCGAATGATATGGTGACCACGGACAACCTCAAAAGTTACTTTGAAAAAGCCCGCCGGTTCGATCAGGACCGTATGATCCAGGTCGAGCGTTCCGCCCGCATTGCCTGGTTCGTCGCTGCTTGCGCCAGCATCCTGGCCGGCGTCTCGGTATTTGCCGTTGCCGGCCTCACCCCTTTGAAAACCGTCGAGCCCTTCGTCGTGCGGGTCGATAATTCCACCGGCATCGTCGATGTGGTCTCGGCGCTGACATCGACCGCCGGCACCTACGACGAGGCCGTCACCAAATATTTCGCGGCCAAATATGTCCGCGCCCGCGAAGGTTATGTCTGGAGTGAAGGAGAGGAGAATTTCCGCACCGTCGCCTTGCTGTCGACGCAGCCGGAACAGACGCGGTTTGCAGCGGTCTATCGCGGCAGCAACCCGGATTCCCCGCAGAACATCTACGGCCGTAGCGCCACGGCGCGGATCAACATCGTTTCCATCTCGCTGATCAACGCCAATGTGGCATCCGTCCGCTATATGAGAACCGTGACCCGCGGTGACGAGGTGCGCACCACGCATTGGGTTGCGACCCTTACCTTCTCCTATGCCAACGCTCCGATGTCCTCGACCGATCGGCTGATCAATCCGCTCGGCTTCGCCGTCAGCGAATATCGCGCCGATCCGGAGGCCATCAATTGAGACCGCACTTTCTCCTTCCGCTCTTCCTGGCCGTCGGCCTTTCCTCGGCGGCGCTTGCCCTGGAAACGCCACGCGGCGCCGCGCAGGACAGCCGCATCCGTTTCGTCGACTATCAGCCCTATAACATCACCAAAGTCGTCGGCACGCTCCGGTCTTCGGTGCAGATCGAATTCGCCGCCGACGAAGAAATCGCTCATATCGCGCTTGGCAACAGCGTCGCCTGGGAAGTGGCGCCGGCCGGCAACATTCTATTCTTGAAGCCTCGGGAAAATCAGCCGGTGACGAATATCTCCGTGGTGACGACACGACGGGACGGCTCGACCCGCAGCTATCAGATGGAACTCACCGTCCGTGACGGCAGCGTCGAAGCCGGTCAGAACACCTATTTCTATGTGAAATATCGCTATCCTGCAGATGAGGTGGAGCGACGCCGGCAGGAAGCGGCCGCCCGGGCGCAGGCGGCACAGGCCGGCGAGGCCGATCGCGTGCTTGCCCTCCACGAAGCCTATGGGCCGCGCAACTGGCGTTATTCCGCTCAAGGATCCCAGGCGCTCGAACCGCAAGCGGTCTATGACAACGGGAAGGTCACTACCTTCGCCTTTGCCGGCAACCAGGAAATGCCTGCGGTCTATATGGAAAACTCCGACGGCAGCGAAAGCCTGGTTCCGAAGTCCGTCGACGGCAATCTCGTCCTCGTTCACGCGATCAGCCGCAAGTTCATACTGCGCCGAGGCGGCGACGTCCTCTGCGTCTTCAACGAAGCCTACGATCGCGTCGGCATCAATCCCGAGACCAATACGACGTCACCATCGGTCGAGCGCCTCGTCAAAGCGCCGCCCGGCGCGGCGCAATAGGAGGTGACATGGCCGAGGAAGAGATTTCCCAGATCCCCGGCGAGCGCGCCGAGACGTCGGCCGGTGGCCGGCTCGACAACAACCCGATCCTCAAACGCGGCGCTGTCGCCTTGGCGATCGTCGTCTTTGTCGCCTTCGCTCTCTGGTCGATGCGCGGCCAGGACAAGCCGTCAGATGGTGCCCAGCCGGAGCGGGTGGTTATCCGCCAGACATCGGATTTCGAACCTGCGAAGGAGCCACAGTCGGTGGTGACACCGCCGCAGGTCCAGCTCCCGACGCCAGTCGCCGCCGAGCAGGCGCCGACCGACGACGACAAGCTGCTCGATGCTGCCCGCCGTGCGCCGGTCATTGTCTATAGCGGCGAGAAATCGCCGGCGACGCGGCGGCAGGATCAGGATGCGGCAACGGATCAGGCTTCCAACTACGTGCCGCTCGGCGCCAATCCCGGTGGCTTCGCCTCGCGGGGCGAAAACGAGGATGAGCGCTTCAACCGCTTACTGACGCCGACGCAATTGCAGGGATCGCGTGCCGGCACGTTGGGCAATCGCGATTTCATCGTCGCCATGGGCACATCCATTCCTTGCGTTCTCGAGACCGCGCTCTCTTCCGATCAGCCGGGGTTCACGAGCTGCGTCATCAACCGCGACGTCCTTTCAGATAACGGCCGCGTGGTGCTCATGGAAAAAGGCACGCAGGTCGTCGGTGAATATCGCGGCGGCATTCGGCGTGGGCAAAAACGTCTATTCGTTCTCTGGAACCGGGCGAAGACGCCGAAGGGCGTGATCATCACTTTGGCGTCGCCGGCAACCGATGCGCTCGGCCGCGCCGGCATCGACGGCTATGTCGACACCCATTGGTGGGAGCGGTTTGGCAGCGCGATGCTCCTGTCGATCGTCGGCGACGCCAGTTCCTATGCCAGCAGCCGGCTGCAGGACAGCGATGTCGAAACGCAAAACACCACCAGCGCCGGTCAGCAGGCAGCGGCGATCGCCGTCGAGCAATCGATCAACATTCCGCCGACGCTCATGAAACATCAGGGCGAACTGGTTTCGATCTTCGTCGCCCGCGATCTGGATTTCTCCAGCGTCTACCGCCTTCGTGTGACCGAGCCCCGCAACCGCATCTACGACCGTGCTGCGCTTGGGGATTTCAGCCCCTCCTCGAAGCTCGTGACAAAATAGGTTCGGCGATGACTGAAGCTGCCGACACCGGCGTCGTGCGCGAACTGCTTTCGCCGCTATCACGCTTCCTGCGCGACAAGACGCTCTATGAGGTCATCGTCAACCGGCCCGGGCAGATTGTCACGGAGGGCAGACAAGGATGGCAAACTCACGACGTGCCGGAGCTGTCATACGACAGGCTGATGCGTCTCGCCCGAGCGGTTGCGAGCTTCTCTAGCCAATCGATCGACGAGACGCGGCCGATCCTGTCGGCGACTCTACCGGACAGCGAGCGGATCCAGATCGTCATCCCGCCGGCAACGACGAAGGGAACCGTCAGCATCACCATCCGCAAGCCGTCCTCCGTGTCGCTGACCCTGGAGGATCTCGATCATGGAGGCTTGTTCGCCGATGTTTTGCCGGCCCAAGACGACGGGCGCCGATCAGACCATAGGCTGTTGGAATACTATCGGATCGGTGCCTACAAGGCCTTTCTCCGGGAGGCGGTGTTTGCAAGAAAGAACATCATAATTTCCGGCGCCACCGGGTCGGGAAAAACAACTCTATCGAAAGCGCTGATCCGCCACATTCCGCAAAGCGAGCGGATCATTTCCATCGAGGACACACCGGAGCTGGTGGTCCCGCAACCCAACCATGTTCGGCTATTTTACTCCAAAGGCGGGCAGGGGCTCGCCAAGGTCGGTGCCAAGGACCTGCTCGAATCGTGTCTCCGCATGCGGCCTGACCGTATCCTGCTGCAGGAGCTGCGTGACGGGACGGCATTCTACTACATCCGTAATGTCAACTCCGGCCATCCCGGCTCGATCACGACGGTCCATGCCGACTCCGCCCGCCTCGCCTTCGAGCAGCTGACGTTGCTGGTTAAGGAGTCGGAGGGGGGTGGGGACCTGGAACGGCACGACATCCGCGAGATGCTGACGATCGCAGTCGACATCATCGTGCAATGCAAGCGGATCGACGGCCGGTTTCGGGTGAGCGAGATCTACTATCGAGACACTGTTGAGGCGGTGACAAGGGCAGTGGGTCAGTATTCTAAGTGAACCCGTTCCCTGGAGTCTGTCCATTGCCGTGGCGGGGCAGACCTCGAATAGGCCTCTCTCAACCGACGGCGCAGAAAAATAGGGCCGCTGGAAAACCAGGGCCCTTTAAGGTGTGAAGGTCAATACCTCCAGAGGGGAACAGCTGACACGATGGTACTGGGAGGAAAACCATCAACTGCATCAGCTGGAGGCAATATGCTCATATTTTGACCGCTTGGTAAAACATTTTTTGTGCAGTGCAGCTATGCAGAAATGGCAGAGAGTTCTCTCGGCCGATTTGACCGGACGAAGAGCTTCATGCAGTCGAGGCCGCCGGCGCGATGTCCTTCCTTTAGGGTCATCTGCGTCGCGTGACTAAGGAAGCTGGCGTCGATCATGGCAGCCGCGGCATTTCGCCGTCGGCTAGACGCCAGATCCATGGTGTCATCTCGGCTCGCGCGGCGATCATCTCATCCAGGGCAATCTCGTAGTCTTCGTCGGCGTTCGTTGGAACGATGAACATAGCGACCGGCGCCGGCCTTGCCTCCGGTAACGTCGCGGAGGCAATGGGCCGGTCGCGAGAAAGATCGAACCGCAACCCCTTCACGCTTCTGCGCTTGAGGCCGGAGAGCCGCTCCAGGAGACGCAGTTCATGGACATTTTCGAACGGAATCCAGTTCTCGTTGACCATCATCATCGCCACTTCGTCGACCGAGGCGATCCCCGCGCCCGACATACCGAACGTGGCGATGAGGATGAGATGAAACTCCTCGTTGGATCGCCAGAGTTCCAGCTCGGTTTCATACCGGACGTTCAACCGCTTCCACGCGCCCTCGTCGATCATGAAAGGGAAAGGCAGGTGACGCACTACTATCTTCTGGCCATCGCGTGCCGAGGAAAATTCCTTCACCTCCGCGACCGTCATCATCAGTTTGCGTGGACCGGGGCCAGTAGCCTGCGCGCCGGCCAATATCGCCGCGCGCCTGGCGGAGATCCCATCCTTGTCCTCCTGGTGGAACACCTCCGGGACGAACAGGATGTCGCTGAGCGGGCCGCCGCGGACGATCATCTGCCTCGCTGCGTTCAACAGGCTGCTGCGGACGCGACCCCAGCCGCGTCTTCCAGCCCATAGCGCCGTCCATTCCGTCAGTTCCCCTGTCTCCCAGAGATAGTGGAGCGTCGCCTTGAGCGACAGTTTTTTCGGATCGCTTCGCACCGTTTCCGACGGTGCCGAAGATGAGGCCGAAGCCGACCGGTTCCCTCGTTTCGACAGCGAGAAATCGAGTTTGAGCACAGCCGCGCCCGTCGCCGCGTCGATCTGGATGGCATTGCCGATCAACGGCCCGAGGCCGGATAGCTCATAGGGCGGTTCGTAGGATGGGCAGCCGGTATCGTGATCTCGTCCTGAAAGCGGCATCCGTTTGATCAGGAACTGGTCGTCCATCCGGGCGATATACATCGGCACCGGCGCTTTCCTACACCGACAAAGTGGCCTGAGCTTCTGTTCGTAGGCGCGTTCGAGATGCAGCTGAAAGTCTGGGGAGCTTTCATCGAACGTCTGGCTACCGATCAAAAACTGTCGCACGTTTCCCTCGCTTGCCCGCAAAGACTGATCAAGCCGCACAGGAAGGCGTAGCATAGGTGCGGTGGATTATACTAGGGAAAATTCGTCAGTATAAGGGAACGAAAATGCCCGACACGCTATAGAGAAACGCGAAAAATCCAGCGACCGATGGTCCGGCGGGCCATGCCCAAGGATCATGAGAATGAGCGCCAACGCCGCAAGCCGCATCATCGAACCCTCTGATGTTCGAGTGCCTGACATCCGGATGACATAAAAGAGAGTGGCGCAGGCAGAATGAACCATCAGCGGGAAGGCAAGAAAATCACCCGGCTTGCCATCAACAAGCTTCACGACAGAAAGGCCAAGCCGTCCAAGCGCCAATGCGCATACGACGATCCCGGTCAGCAGCAAAGGCCTTAGGCGAAAATGCTGATCTTGCAATGTACGCCCCGACGACGCACGCGTGCGAAGGCAAATTTCCTCCGCCCCCAACCCTGAAATTTCGGCCCCCGGCGATCATGATAATTAGAAGTCATCAGGCCGGGAACATGGAGTGGTCTTGGTGCATCCGGCTTTTTTAGGCCGGCTGCAACTGGGCATTGCGAAAAGGGGGAGAGGAGCCGGAAAGGCTTGGTCCAGATGGGTTTGCCGCCTCGGCGTCTGGTTTTTTAAGCGAGTGAAGGCGACGGACACGTCGCTGGCGATCGAAGATGCCGGCTGCCGTGCAGCCGCACACGGCTTAAGGGTATGATCTCTTGAAGGGCAGTATTGTATCGCGACATCAAATGTACTATGTACACACATGTGATGTACGTGAAAGAAGGAGCATGTCGTGCACACGACCAAGGTATTCAAAAACGGCAACTCGCAAGCTGTGCGCATCCCTGCGGATTTGGCTTACAGCCAGACCGAGGTGGATCTTGAAATCGAGCGGATCGGTGACGAGCTTCGCATCCGTCCGCTAAAGCCGTCCTTGGAAGGCGTGCTTTCGCGTTTCGCGAGGTTTGACCGTTCGTTCATGGCGGAGGGACGCGATGATCATGAGCAGGCCGAGCGGGATGCGCTTTGATGCCGCTTTATATGCTCGACACCAACATGTGCATCTACCTGATGAAGGAGCAGCCGCCGCAAGTCGCGCGTCGCTTTGCTCAATGCCGTGTCGGGGACGTTGTCATGTCAGCCGTTACATTTGCGGAACTTGAATATGGTGTCTCTGCCTCGACGAACGTGGAAAAGGAGCGGGCAAACCTGGAATTCCTGATAGAAGCGATCCCAGTTGCGCCTTTCGACGCCAATGCGGCGCGGGCCTATGGACCTGTCAGGTTTGCCACGCGCGAACGCAAAAAAGATCATCTGGACAAATTGATAGCCGCTCATGCACTCTCGATCGACGCGATCCTCGTGACCAATAATGTGCGGGACTTTTCATTCTACGATGGTTTGCCGATTGAGAACTGGTTGTTGTTGTGAGCGCGAAAGCGCGACCAAGCTACGTGCTGCGTTCTCGTGGCGATAGCCGCGGCGCAGTTTGCGACTGGCCACACGTTCCAGGGCAACCGCAGCTTGCCCGAGCGTGTCGAACAGTTCCACCTTTAGCCGACCTTCGGTTCCGATCCGGCCCCAGTTGCGCACGAGCGAGCTGCCTCCGAACAATGTCGGCTGGATCGACAGGCGATAGAAGCGCGCCATGTTCAGCGCCCGGTCGATCCGGTAGAGCAATGTGGTGTCGGCTTGTGCATCCATGACCGGATCATGCGCGCTCCCCGTTTGGCCGTCTAACGACTTTCCTGAATCGGTCATGGCAAATCGATTCATATCGGTGATGCATCTTGCCGCTCGATGGTCTCTTTAACCGTGCCGCCACTGACGACCATCGCTGAGATAAGACGAGCGGGAGTGCTGGCGTAGGCGTCGACGAATTGGCGAACACCGATGTCTCGGGCCGGAGTGCTCATAAGCAATGACGCCAGGACCGTTGTTTTTGCCGTTCAGCGTCGCGGATGAAACCCGGCCATGATCGTCTACCTTCCTGTCTGAAGTGTTGGCGCACCCATGCAGATCTCGATGGATCTGGTGTGACCGAAGGGCGCCTTTCGTCTCGATCGCCATCCCGCAACGGCCGTCCGCGACTTTCTTCCCCTGCGAACTGCGTTCGCATTCCTCGCGATCCAAGAAAGCCGCTCCCACCCGTCCTCCACTTCGTTCCGGCCCGAACGGTGCGGCGTCGATCGCCTGCGGTCCATACACCGCCATCGAGGCCGCGATGGGCGCGGCCCGAACAAACCGGAAGGAACAAGATCATGGCAGTCATCGGCGAATTCACCACCAACGGCAACAACTCCATCGTCGGCAACGTCCGCACCCTCACGGTTAGCATGAAGGCCCGCCTGAATCCCATTGAGCGCGTCTCGCGCGACGCCCCGGACTTCCGCGTCACCGCCGGCAACGGCGTCGAGGTCGGCGCAGGCTGGAAGGCAATCTCCAACGACGGCGAGGAATACATCTCCGTCAAGCTGGACGATCCGAGCTTCAACGCTCCGATCACCGCAGCACTTTGGCCGGGCGACAAGGAAGGAGAATACGCGCTCATCTGGAACCGCCCCAAGCGGGAGGTCTGATCCCAGCCCAAGGAGCTCCGCTAGCGAAGCGGGGCTCTCGTTCTTCCGCACGAACAGCCGAACAACGGGCATCGCGCCCGTTGTTGGCTTTTCTGGTGCCACACGAGAGGGGAAGTCTGCTCAGTCCGTCCGAGGGTGCCATGGCGAAATGAAGGCCTCAAGGACGAGCGGTTCCCCCAATTTTGCCTCCGCTCCGGTTCCCTCCGCTCCGACAAAATCGGCTCCCCCACTCGCCGGCTCCGCCGGTTGCTCCGCAATCCTTGACCCCTCCATCCCGCCATGACCGCGGGCGTCGTCTTTCACAACGTCAAGGAGACGACAATGACCACTTGCATCGACGAAATCATCGAACTGCTGGGCGCCGAGCTGCGGAATGCCGATCCGGCCGAGCGCCGCCAGATCGAGAACGACCTCGAACTGGCGCTGGCCGAACGCGAAGTGATCTGGGCGGAGCAGGATGGCCGCATCGACGCCGAGCCTCCGTTCTGACGGAGGTTTCTTGCCGCATTCACGAGCCTGGCGGCCGGATCGACCGGCCGCCAGGCTGTCAAGGATTTCATCCCTCGACACTCCCGCCGGCTCGCGCCGGAAACGGTCGCGTTCCCTCCAGGCCCGCGGGGCTCTTCTCTTTCTTCCGTCCTATTTTACTCCAGCAAATCCGGCGTCAAGGACGGCGCGGTCTCCCCCAATTTTTCCGCCGCTGCGTTGCACTTCGCTTCCCGAAAAAATCGGTTCCCCCGCTTGCGAGCCGCGTCCCGCGGTCCTTGACCCCTCTTTGCAACAGAGTGGCCGATCTCCGTCATCAACGAAGGAGACGCATCATGACAACCGATCAGAACCTCATGCTCTACACCAAACTTGCCGGCTTCCGGCTCGTCGTCCTCGCAAATCGCTTCGGCTGCGACAGCGAATTCTCGCGAGAGCTTCATGATCGTCTGGTTGAAGGACTTGAAGCGGCGATTGCGCGGATCCAGGTCATCATGGAATTGGAGCGAAGCGTTTTCGCCGGCGAAGATGAGTTCGCCGCCTATCGGCTGGAGGGTGAGACCGAGATTTTCAATCGCCTCAGCATCAATCTGCTGAACACGCTCGAATTCGATTTCGACACGTTTGAATACCGCATCAATGGCAGCAGCTGGATCATCGCGGTGGCGGCGGATGATGACGGTGTCGAAGTCAACTATCCGGAACTGGTCGCGCTGTCCCAGGAGGAACTCGGCTCGCTGGCGCCGATCATAAAGAACATCACGCAGGAAACGGGAATTCCGGTCCACGCAGCACGCGCCATCTAATCCTTGGCATAGAGCAGCTCGGATACTGAGAGGCGGCGGGTTGCCGCCTCTCGACGCATCGGGCGTTGCGCGAGAGCAAGAATGGCACCCTCCTGCCAAACCTCCAATAGGAAGCGATTTGCAGCATTGTTGGAAGTGCTGTATATAACAGCAAATACAGCAATGAGGAACCACCAATGCCCAGGTCAAGCGGCTCCTATTCTACCAGCGATCTCTCCCGCAAATCCGGAGACATCATCGCCGAGGCGCTTCGCCATCCGGTGACCATCACCCAGCGTAACAAGCCGCGTCTCGTCCTCCTCAACATCGAGGATTATCAGCGACTGATGAAACAATCCGACCGTCGATCCGCCGGCACGATCGAGACCATGCCGGATGAACTCTTCGCCGAATTCGAAAACGCCGTCGAGACCTATGCTGGTGAGGATGAGGCAAGTCGGTAATGAGCTATGATCTGATCCAGACCGCAAGCGTCATACGCTATCCCTACCTGTGGGCACGGGAGGCCGAGCGCGGAGAGACGGAAGGGCGCAGGGAGCGGCCGGTCGCGGTCGGCGTAAGAATGCCGCGGCCGGACGGGGATCTGGTTCTCTTCTTTCCCATCACCACCAAGCAGCCGGAGGCGTCGCGCTTTGCCGTAGAGGTGCCCGTGATCGAAAAGCGCCGCGCCGGCCTCGATGCCGATCGCAGACTTTGGGTCATCTTCGATGAATTCAACACCGACATCGTCGGCAATTCATTCTATCTCGAGCCCGAGCCGCCGTCCGGCCGCTTCAGCAAGGCCTTCTTCCTGCCGCTGCTGCGCGAATTCATCAGCCGCCGCAAGTCGGCCACGGAAGTCAGCCGGTTCCGCTGATCTGCGGCGACGAGGTACGGCCTCGCATTGATCCTCAAGTAATCGACTTGACGAAGCGGTTCGCCTTGGCGACCGCATCCATCTCCCTGCGCCGGAAGTAGATCGCGCGTCCGCAGCGGATCGGACTATGACCCTGCACGATGATGATTTGCTCGTCTTTGCGCATCGACTGGGTGATTTCATGCGGCATGATCAGCGGCCGCCGTTGGAAACTGATGCTCTCGGATTTCCGCGGGCCAGCGGCCCGTTTGTCCCAACCGAGGTTGCGTGAACTGCCTTTGACCTCGACGGTCATCTCACCGCATTGGGCCGAGACGGAGCGGGCGGTGTCGAGCGCCTTGATCGCGGCATAGCTCGCGAAGGCGCAGCCCTCGATCCATGAGGTCGCGCCGTCTTTTCCGAAATGCCGTTCCAGCTGACCGACCGATTGGTACATCAGCATCATGCTGATACCGTACTTGCGGCCGCGGTCGCGGGCCTCCTCGAGAACGCGCATGTAGCCGAGCAGATCGACCTCATCGAGCATGAACAATGCCCGGCGCGTGAAAGCGCCGTCGGCCTGCATCATGGCGTTGATCAACGAGCCGATGATGACGCGGCCGATTCCGGGATAGGAGCGCAGGATCGATGCCGGGATATTGAGGAACACGTCCTTTCTGCCGCTGACGATATCGCTCGGTTTGAACGCGTTGCCGCAGACGAGCGCGGCATAACTGTAGAGCGAAAGCCACTGCGTATCTTTCGATGCCGTGGAATAGACGCCGCTGAAGGTCTGCTCGGTCATGTTGGTGAAGACACCAAGCGTTTCCCGGATGAAGTCCGATTGCGAGTTTTCCTGGATGTCGCGCAGCATGGCGAGCACCGAGGGCTCGGGCTCGGAAACGATCTCCCGCAAGCTTCGCAGATTCCGCCGCCCGGCATATTCCGGTGACAGCATGACGTGCGCCAGCAGCCCGGTCAGGAGATTGTGTGCCTGGCTCTGGAAATAGGATCCCGTCGAGGATTCGAAGCGCACGCTCTCCGACAGCAGCATATGCGCGATGCCGACGATATCCTCCTCCTTTTGGCTCGACGTCTCGATTCCGTCGAGCACGTTGAAGCCCATGGTTGGGTTTGTGGGATCGAGCACCATGACCTCCCGCCGGAGCGCGTTGGTGCGGTGCTCGACGACTATGGGCGCGACCTCAGTGGAGGGATCGAGGCAGATCAGAGGTCCAGTATATTTGAGCGCTGTCGGCACGACGTTGCTGGTGGTTTTGTATCCGCCCGATCCGGCGAAAAACAGCATATGGGTGGAATCGAAATCCTGTTTGTAGGTGAGCAATGGCGCCTTCCCGCCCTGTCCCCATGTGCTACGATCGCTTGCATCGAAGGGAAGCGCATGGACGATTTCCCTGTCGACCCGATAGCGCTCGCCGACGACGATTTCCCCATCCGGCGGAAACAGTTTTCCTGCTGCCGCCATGGGCAGCCAATCGGCATCTCCGAATATTCCACGCCGGGCACGCTTGATTTCATCCGGCACGACGACGGAGATGCGGGCGGACACAGCCACTGCCATGAAGCCGGCGACGGCGGCGATGACTGCGACCATATCAAGATAGGACAGCGCTCGATCCCACGGAACGACCCGGGCCTGCACAGCAGGTGCAAGCCGGCCGAATTCGCGCAGCGCATAGAAGGCGGCAACACCGAGAAAACACAAAAGACTTGCCATGGCGACCGGCCTTCGCCGATGCAGCGGCAAGGCCCACACGGTCAGAAGTCCGGCAAGAGGTCCGAACAGTAGAGGCGGCACAGGTGCTGCCCGCAGGAACCAGTGTTCCATCTTCCCGGACATGCCGGCGGCGAGTCCCGGCCATCGCCAGCCAACAATGTAGATTGTGATCGTGGTGACGGCGATCGGCGCCAAAACGAGCAGCAGGCTTGGATGTGGTTTGTCTCTTAGGCCCATTCCGCCGTCTCCTTGAGATGCGATGAAACGTCGGTCAGCGACGGAGCCTTGAAAGCCTCTTCGCCGATATCGCGTAGCCGCCGATGCTCAATGGAGCCTGGGACGAGCGTTGCCATTTCAATAAGGCCGCCGAGCAGGAATGCCCTATCCGCCTTCGACAGCCCGGCTTTGACGACGATCCCGCCGAGCAGGATCATTTCGCGCGCGTCGCGCCTGCGCTCAGCCGTCATTTGGAACCTGCCCCTGCGCTCCAGCGCCGCTATCTCCTGATCGACGCGCTTGAGGAGCGGGGCCAGCGGCGCCTTTCCTTTCCCCCTTTCGAAATCGCGCGGCGATCTCCTCGATGATCCGATCGACCTCCTCGTCGGCGATCTCCATCTCTGCCAAGCCGGATTTCGTTGCGGCGCGGGCAAACCGCTCGGCCGATTTAACTATCAACAGACGTTTGCGTTCACGCAGCTTTTCGATCTGGGCGTCGAGATCGGAAATCGATGATTTTGTCGCCACTGCCGGATCCTTTCCGTTTTCAGGCAATCGATACACAGCGATTATACTAACTAGAATAAAATAGTAAAATGCGTTAGCGTGCAACCGGAAAAACGGCATCGGCCCTGCGGTCCGATCGGTTCGAGGGCGCAATATACGTCGCTGTCGCGACGTGCTTGGAAGGTCAGGAGACGTCAGTGGCGATCATGTTCGTCAGAGCGCAGGTGATCAGCAGGGGAGCGGGACGCAGTATCGTCTCGGCCGCCGCCTATCGCCACCGCGCCCGGATGATGGATGAACAGGCCGGCACCTCGTTTAGCTATCGGGGCGGAGCTGGCGAGCTGATGCATGAGGAGCTGGCCCTTCCGGATGACATCCCGGATTGGCTGCGGTCGGCGATATCAGGTCAGTCCGTCAGCAAGGCCAGCGAAGTGTTTTGGAATGCCGTCGATGGCTTCGAGACTCGGGCGGATGCGCAGCTCGCCCGCGAACTGATCATCGCGCTGCCGGAAGAACTGACCCGGGCCGAGAATATCGCGCTGGTGCGCGAATTCGTCCGCGACAATCTCACTTCGAAAGGGATGATCGCCGACTGGGTCTATCACGACAAGGACGGCAATCCGCATATCCATCTGATGACGACGCTGCGGCCGCTGGCGAAGGAAGGGTTCGGGCCGAAGAAAGTTGCCGTCGTGGGAGAGGATGGCAAGCCGCTGCGTGTCGTCACGCCGGACCGCCCGAACGGCAAGATCGTTTATAAAGTCTGGGCGGGCGACAAGGAAACGATGAAGGCGTGGAAAATCGCATGGGCGGAGGCTGCGAACCGGCACCTAGCGCTTGCCGGCCACGAGATCCGGCTCGACGGCCGCTCCTATGCCGAACAGGGTCTCGACGGTATCGCGCAAAAACATCTCGGGCCGGAGAAGGCGGCGCTTGCGCGAAAGGGCAGGGAGCTCCACTTCGCGCCGGCTGATCTTGCCCGCCGCCAGGAGAGGGCCGATCGGCTGCTGGCAGAGCCGGAGCTTTTGCTGAAGCAGCTCGCCAATGAGCGCTCTGCCTTCGATGAGAGGGATATCGCCAGGGCGCTGCATCGTTATGTCGACGACCCGGTCGATTTTGCCAACATCCGCGCACGCCTCATGGGGTCGGACCAATTGGTCATTCTGAAGCCGCA
Source organism: Rhizobium sp. R634 (assembly GCF_002211305.1). Lineage (GTDB taxonomy): Bacteria > Pseudomonadota > Alphaproteobacteria > Rhizobiales > Rhizobiaceae > Rhizobium. The sequence continues at coordinate 347,245 of NZ_LOKW01000023.1, forward strand.
GGAGATCGGGGCAGAGACGGGAAAGGTGTCGGAGCCCGCCGTGTTCACCACACGGGAGATGCTGCGTATCGAATACGACATGGCACAGTCGGCGCGGGGTTTGTCGGAGCGCCACGGTTTCGGTGTTTCCGAGCGGAATGTGAAAATGGCGATCGAACGCCTCGAGAGTGGCGATCCCAAAAATCCGTTTCGGCTCGATGCAGAGCAGGTCGATGCTGTCCGTCATGTCACCGGTGACGATGGCATTGCCGCCGTCGTCGGGCTCGCCGGCGCCGGCAAATCGACGCTGCTTGCTGCCGCACGTCTTGCCTGGGAGGGCGAGGGACACCGGGTGGTCGGTGCCGCCCTTGCCGGCAAGGCTGCGGAAGGGTTGGAAGGAAGTTCCGGCATCCGGTCGCGTACACTCGCCTCCTGGGAGCTGGTCTGGGCCAATGGCCGTGAGACGCTGCACCGCGGCGACGTCGTGGTGATCGACGAGGCCGGCATGGTCTCGTCGCAACAGATGGCCCGCGTGCTGAAGATCGTCGAACAGGCGGAGGCGAAAGTCATTCTAGTCGGCGATGCGATGCAGCTGCAGCCGATCCAGGCGGGTGCTGCCTTCCGGGCGATCAGCGAACGCATCGGTTTTGCCGAGCTTTCCGTCGTGCGACGCCAGCGCCAGGAATGGGCACGCGATGCCTCGCGTCTGTTTGCACGCGGCGAAATCGACAAGGGCCTCGACACCTATGCCAGGCGAGGCCATCTGGTCGAGGCGGGGACGCGGCAGGAGATCGTCGATCGCATCGTTGCCGATTGGAGCGATGCGCGCAGACAGGCAATCGGTCGATCTGTTGGCGAGGGCAGGAACGGCAGTCTTCGCGGCGATGAGTTGCTCGTGCTCGCCCACACCAACGCCGACGTCAAACGTCTGAACGAGGCGCTGCGATCGGTGATGACGGGTGAGGGGGCGCTCGGCGAAAGCCGCAGCTTCCGGAGCGAGCGGGGCGCACGGGAATTCGCTGCTGGCGACCGCATCATTTTCCTGGAGAACGCCCGCTTCATCGAGCCGCGCGGCCAGCGGCTCGGCCCGCAATATGTCAAGAACGGTATGCTCGGCACGGTCGTCTCCACCGGCGATGCGAAAGGCGAGGTCCTGCTGTCGGTGCGCCTCGACAATGGCAGCAAGGTGGTCTTCGGCGAGGACAGTTATCGCAATGTCGATCATGGCTATGCCGCGACCATTCACAAGTCGCAGGGCGCGACGGTCGACCGCACCTTCGTGCTCGCGACCGGCATGATGGACCAGCATCTGACCTATGTGTCGATGACGAGGCATCGCGACCGCGCCGATCTTTATGCGGCGAAGGAGGATTTCGAGGCGAAGCCGGAATGGGGACGCAAGGCCCGCGCCGATCATGCCGCGGGTGTGACCGGCGAGCTTGTCGAAACCGGCGAAGCCAAATTCCGGCCTGACGACGAGGATGCCGACGATAGCCCCTATGCCGACATTAGGACCGACGACCGAACCGTGCATCGGCTTTGGGGCGTGAGCCTGCCGAAGGCGCTCGAGGAGGCCAACATCTCAGAAGGCGACACCGTCACGCTGCGCAAGGACGGCGTCGAGAAGGTCAGGGTCCAGGTTGCGGTCCTCAACGAAGTGACAGGCCAGAAGCACTACGAGGAGAGGGAGGTCGACCGCAATGTCTGGACGGCCAAGCGGATCGAAACCGCCGAGGCTCGCCTCGAGCGCATCGAGCGGGAAAGCCATCGGCCGGAACTCTTCAAGCAGCTCGTCGAGCGGTTGTCGCGCTCGGGCGCCAAGACGACGACGCTCGATTTTGAGAGCGAGGCAGGTTACCGGGCACATGCTGAGGATTTTGCCAGGCGCAGTGGGCTCGATCATCTCGCTTTGGCAGCGGCCGAGATGGAGGAAAGCCTGTCCCGGCGGTGGGCGTGGGTTGCCGAGAAGAGGGAGCAGGTGGCGAAGCTCTGGGAGCGCGCGAGCGTGGCGCTCGGCTTTGCGATCGAGCGAGAGCGACGCGCCTCCTACAATGAGGAGAGAACCGAAGCCTTGTCGCAAACGGACCTTGCCGACGTGCGCTATCTGATCGCACCGGCCACCGCCTTCTTCCGGAGCGTTGATGAGGACGCGCGGCTGGCGCAACTATCATCCCCGGCCTGGAAGGAGCGGGAACCACTCCTGCGACCTTTGCTCGAGACGATCTATCGCGACCCGGATGCCGCGCTTGCCGCCCTGAATGCGCTGGTGTCGAATCTGGGTATCGCGCCGCGCGAGCTCGCCGGCAATCTTGCCGCAGTACCGGATCGGCTTGGTCGCCTGCGTGGTTCAGACCCGATTGTCGACGGACGCGCCGCCCGCGATGAGCGCAGTGCCGCGATCGCCGCCTTGAGGGAACTCAAGCCGCTGGCGCGAGCCCACGCGACCGAGTTCCGCAGGAACGCCGATCGATTCCGCGAGCGCGAGGAGAGACGTCGGGCGCATATGTCGTTGTCGATCCCGGCGCTCTCCGAACGCGCCATGGCGCGCCTTTCGGAGATCGAGGCGGTGCGCAGCCAGGGCGGGAACGACGCTTATAAGACGGCCTTTGCGCTCGCCGCCAAAGATCGCTCGGTCGTGCAGGAGATGAAGGCAGTTAACGAGGCACTGACTGCCCGTTTCGGCTGGAGCGCCTTCACCTCGAAGGCGGATGATATCGCGGAACGCAACATGGTCGAGCGCATGCCGGAGGATGTCACCGATGAGCACCGCGGAAAGCTGACGCGGCTGTTCGAAGCCGTGCGACGCTTCGCGGAAGAGCAGCACCTCGCCGAGCGTCGGGATCGCTCACAAGTCGTCGCCGGCGCGCGTGCTGATTTCAGCAAAGAGCCAGGAAAGGAGAATGTCATGCCGTCCATGATCGCTCCCGTTACCGAGTTCAAGGTCCCGGTCGAAGAAGAGGCGCGATCTCGTGCCCTTGCTTCGCCTCTCTATCGCCAGCAGCGCGCCGCGTTGGCCGAGGTGGCACGAGTGATATGGCGCGATCCGGCCGGCGCCGTTGACAAGATCGAGGAGCTGTTCGGGAAAGGTTTTGCCGCTGATCGCATTGCTGCCGCGGTGACCAATGACCCGGCCGCCTACGGAGCCTTGCGCGGTTCCGACCGTCTCATGGACCGGATGCTAGCATCGGGTCGGGAGCGGAAAGAGGCAGTGTTGGCCGTGGTGGAAGCAGCAAGGCGTCTGCGCATGCTTGGTGCGGCCTATATCAATGCGCTCGATGCCGAACGCCATGCCATCACGGAAGAGCGTCGGCGTATGGCGGTTGCCATTCCTGCGCTGTCGAAGGCTGCGGAAGAGGCGCTGACGCGCCTGACCGGCGAAGCGAGGAAGGACAGCAGGATGCTCAGCGTCTCCGCCGCGTCCCTCGATCCGAACATCCGCCGGGAATTTGCCGCTGTCAACCGGGCGCTCGACGAGCGCTTTGGTCGCAATACCATCGTTCGGGGCGATAACGACCTCGCCAACATGGTGCCGCCTGTGCAGCGCCGAGCTTTCGAGGCGATGCAGGAAAGGTTGAAAGTCCTGCAGCAGACTGTTCGCCTGCAGAGTAGCGAGCAGATCATCGTTGAGCGGCGTCAACGGGCTGACCGCGCTCGCGGCATCAACCTCTGAGGCTCGAAGAATCGGGGCATGAAATGGTTGGTCGGTTGGAAAAGCACGAGGAGCCGATTGGACCGAGATCGATCTTCCAATGGGTGGCGAAGCGGATGAAGCTATTGTTCGTCCGTTCCGCAGCGGTCATTGTAGAAGCGATTGCAGGCCTCGCCAGATCGCATGTTGTCTGCTTGACGCCACTCGATGGTCCCCTCGGACACTGACGTGGCCAGAAACAAGCTTGCCTCCAACAGCGCGCGGATGCCACAGAATGTGACGAGGTCTCGCGCTGACACCCTGAAAAACAAGCTTTCACTGGTCGGCACTATGATCGCGCCGCCATCTTCGAAAGTTAGAAGCCTGTCAGGTCCCATGGCGACGAGGGATTGGCAGAAGTCCTCGATTTGCGTGCAGATTATGTCGGCAACGTGCTGCGTGCGCGAGATAGCGACAAACGCTTCGGCGACGTGTACGCACTTTGAAATATCTCCCTCACCCGCCATCATTGGCGCTCGTGGCAGGATCAGATGCGCCTTGCCCGGCGGGCCAAGGTCAACGAAGTGACAGATTTCGCCAATCGATTTCTTCATGCTGTTCCTGCGTGTTTGGAGAAAAAAATTGTCGAGACGGAGAAGCGCTCGACGCTGCTCAACGTCGCATTCTGCAGATGCAAAGGTTGTTGCAGCTGGTGTTCGTGAAAAGATGGGGCAGTTGCGCTCATGCGACGGTCAAGACTGAGTGAGATCGCTAAAGAGTCCAGGATTGCCCCGATAGCCGCCTTGCTTCGGATTCTGGGTAAAGGCGGTAAGGAAGGTCCGCATAGACATATTCTGCCGGAATCGCGGGTGGGGACAGCTTCGATAGGAACAGGTCGAGATTCTCCTGACTGTTGCTGGAGACAAGCGTGTAGAAATTGCCGCTGTTCCAGGTGACGAATGAGTGTACGAAGAACCGGCGTAGTGCTTCGCCCATCTTCGAAAGGGTGACTTCGTTTCGATCCATTCGTGTCAGCACCGTCTCTTCCTTCGCGCGAATGTCTGACGCGCTGAAGAAGCGGGCTTTGAAGCTATGGTCCTTCTGGCGTTCCCGTCGCCGATATTCCTCGTCGTCTTCATGCCTGAACTTCTCCACGAACATGAAGAGCCCGTTGGTCTTGAGATGCTGCGAGACGAAACGGATCTGATCGAAGCGATTTGGTGAATACATCTGGAAAGTCGTGTCCTCGAGGATGATATCGAAACCGCCGCCAAACTTTCGAAGCTCCACGTCTTCTTGGATCCTTTGCGATGTCAGATGATGAAATGGTCCGTGGAAAAACATGGCGTGAGGAGGAACGCCATAGGCATAGAAGCTTCTGAGGTTCTCGACGTTGGGACTGCAGGACAGTGTTTCTATCCTGCCATTGCCAAGTTCGCCGATCACACGGGCCATCGTCCCCTCGGCTGTGCCTAGAGTGTAGAGCTTCAACTGCCCCTTTCTGGCGCGCGAATATTTGAGGATCGCGCTGCCCATGCGGCACTCTTCTTCGAACCGGTAGGGTATGCTGCTCAAGTAGTGCTTGTCGAACGGACCTTGGCGCAGCGGATGAAGGGCTGAAAAGCGCCTGAACGTCATGTCTACTGGGAACAAGCGGCGATCGAGCTCAGGCGATCTAACAGGCATTCCAGCCTCTCCGGACGCGGTTGTCGAAAAGAATTCCGAAAGCTCGTTAAGACGAGGTGCGCGGTCGCACTCCTCAATGAAGTCGGCAAATTCACGCATGCGAAAGCCTGCCTTTCTCTCGCACCATCGCGTTTTCAGGTTTTCAGGGAGGAAATCGCGCATCCCGAAAAGATTGCGCCCTCAGCGACGATGCTCCCAGAAGATGATCGTGATCATCATGTTTTCGCATCCACGATTTTGATCGGGTTTCACGAAATTGACATGAAATTCGACCTGAGGTTAAAGCCAGGTTTTTTAGCAACTTCGGGTGAGCTAGGCTCGCTGCCTGCGGTCTTTTGAGGAGCAGCTACTCGAGTGGGGATCCTTCCAATAATTCAGCCCGAACGGATGAAGAAGTCACAAGGGGAAACCATCCTTCACCAACAGGGCCTCTGGAGCCATGCCCGCGCCGATATCGTTCGTCGGCGCGGTCTGGGGCGACAGGTTATCGACGTTGTCGCGGACGATCACCTGATCTTCCTCAACATAAGGGGTACTGCGGCATCCGGCGAAAACTTTCTGGACGGACGAAGAGTCGAGTTCAGTCCGCGGCCGGACGGCTCGCTCGTTTATATTCCCCCCGGTTGCCATTGGACCGGTTGGGACGAAGGGGATGCTGAGGGTTGTTATCTTATGATAACCATGACGCGGGACTTCTTTTTCAACCTCGCGATCAAGCTGCCCCGCGCCGGCACCTTACGTCCGGAACTTGGATTTAGAGATCTGCCGATCCAATGCTTGGCGCGGCAGATTGCCGGAGAACTTTCACACGACGATTCCATGGGGAGTCTGATCGTTGAAGGGCATCTTGCGGCTATCTTCGGACTTCTGCAGCGCCGCTCCGGTACATCTGGCAGAGTATCTCGAGGAGGATTGGCGCCTACGGTTCTCAAGCGAGTGATAGGGCGAATCGAAGCTCATATCGATCGGCCTCCGAGCGTGCGCGCTCTGGCCGAAGAGGCGGGATTGACCTACGAGCATTTTTCCCGCGCTTTCAAGCAGTCGCAAGGCTCGACGCCCTATGGGTTCTATAATCAGCGCCGTCTTGAACGTGCGACCGACCTTCTCCGCACGACTGCGATGAGCGTGACCGAGATCGCGATTGCTTGTGGCTACGCCAGCGGGAGCCACCTCTCGACCAGATTTCGCCGGGAGACGGGATTTTCACCCGCCGAGTACCGGGCACTCTGGAAGGAATAGGTGGTTCTGGACAAGAGATAATATCAAATTCATGAAAGCCGCCAGCTATTCAGAGGAATAACATGTCCTCACGAACCTGCCAGTAGGGAGTGTGGATGAAGTGGGCGCGACAGAAAGCAGTTGCATTGGGTGTTATGCCTCTCGCGGCGTCTATCTCTTCTGTGTTCTGGCGTCGGCCACCGGCCGCAATGTCTACTTTGTGCTGGCGGCATGGGTTGCGACAGATGTCAGCAAGAGCGCGAGCGCTCTCGCCATCCTTTTGGCGCTCGGCAGTGCCGCTGAGTTGCTCACCAGCAATATTGGTGGGGTTCTAGTTGATCGATTTGATCGTCGCTTCGTCTGTATCGCTTGCGATTTATCCAGATTGATCCTCATATTTTCAACGGGCATTGGTCTCTCGTTCGGTGACCCACTTGGTGTTCTTTGCCTATCGTGGACCACCTTCGCGTTCCTCGACAGAACCCATTCGACTGCGCTGCAGGCCATCATTCCTGACATCGTTCGTCCTAAGAACCTCACTTCATTCAATTCGGCGTCTTATATTGCGATGCAGGCGGGCAATCTCATCGCCGCCATCGTCACCGGGTACAGCTTAGCTGGCATCGGCATGAATCTGACGTCGATCCTGCCTGGCGCCTTTTTCGGCCTATCACTGTTGGGGCTGCTGGCACTCGGCCGACAGCCGCTTTCTCGTTCTCGATCGGATTTGCAGGCAAAGAGCATTCGTCGGATGGATCTGTTGCCGACGACCTTTGTCGTTCACTCACTGAAGGCCATCGCCGTCATGTACGCGTTGACCTATGCGATGGGCATGCTTGTGAGTGTATTGGGCGCCGCATATGTCACCCGTGAACTCAAGGGGTCGGCGCTCGAGTTCGGTTATCTCGAGGCAGGTTGGGCCCTCGGTTCGATCGCGGGGTGTTCAGTCCTTCTTCTCAGAAGGGCGCGTCCGCGACGGCAGAGCATCCTCTTCCAGTCGGCGCTCGCCGGCGTAGTCCTGTTGGGCTTTCCTGTTTTCCAGAGCTTTTTGTCCACGCTCGTCCAAATGCTGTTGCTTGGCTTCTGCTACAACGTCACCCGGATTTTAATCGATGTACGGGTTCAATCGACTGTTTCGATCGACATTTTGGGGCGGGCGCGAAGCCAGATCCACACGATCTGTGTTTCGATAGGGCTTCTTGCTTACGGCATCATCGCGACCATCGGAGACGCAATTCCACCTTCGGGGATTTTTGGCCTCTTCGGGGCGCTGATGGTGGCCGTCGCGCTCTTCTTTCGTTTCAGTATGGATCGGGGAGCGCCGGTGGAAAGCCGGTTCGTCTGAGGATGGAGACGTCGCCCAATACCGAATTGGTATCAAAAGGTGAGGTGTTGGCCCTCATTTTTGATTTGTTCCCTTGGTTGCGTCAGTTTCAGCAGGCATCGCTGAACGACTATGCAAAGACGGCGTTCACGGTGGGATCGGAGCCATCGGGTTGCGTCGCGCGCAGCCAGGCAATGTCTTTATTGCGCTCACACGTGGGGGCCGTCGCGCAACGTCAGGGTTATTCAGCAGAAGCCGTGTCGAGCTTTCAAACCGAAATTGAATCCGCACCGGTGCTGCAGAGTGGCCCCCATCTCCACCTGTTGATCGAGCCGGACGCGTTTTACACCCATCTGTTCTCCCTGATGGGACTTCGCGCGCATGGCAGGACATCCTATATCTCCTACGCTTGCTCGACAGTGAAGTTTGTGGAGCGCGGTCGCAAGGGTCCGGCCTGGCTCCACGTCGATGGTGATGCAGTCAATGTCTTCGGCCTGTCCCGCAGCAAGATGATCCCCTACAGCATCCTTGGCAGAAACGGCTGCTACAGTTTTCATCTTCAAAACGTGGACAAGCCCGGTCGTGACTCGGAGGCAATTTCGAGCTTGCGGGACCTTTTGCCCCGTGGCGAATTCCAGTCGGCGGCAGAGGCGATCAAAGCGGCAAATCTTGGCCTCTGGAAGCGACATTTTGACAGCCAGGTAGACTTTCTTCAGCTTGACGATAGCGACATTGCCGATCTGGTCGCGGACCACCTTTCCGATGGTCGGTCCTGGCTGCGAGGCTCGCTGATCGAGGACCGAGCATTCGCGATGCGCCTCATCCATTGCATCGATCAACTCGCTGATTCGGCTTGGCGAGGTTGGCTGAAAAACTCGACTCATTTTTTCTGGGGCTGCACTGAAGGACGGCTTTTTCCGCTTTTGCTGGATGGCCGGTTCCTCCGGTCGAAAGCGCCCGAAGATGTCCGTGTTGAATTCTCGCCGGCAAGTCTTGTGGAGGCCTTGAGAACTGGCCGGATCGTGCCGAACCTTCTGCTGATGTTCATCGTAACGTCGATCCTGCCTGGCGTGCGTGTCCTAGGTGGAAGTCGGCATACGATCTATTATCCGTTGATGCGCTGGGCATTCTGCGAGGCGTTGAGGAGCAACCATCGTGACACACAGCTTCTCAACGCCCTGTCAAACGACGAACGGCCGGGGGTTTGGGGCCATCGCATCATCTCCTCGCCGTGCGAGCCGTTTTCGCTGCTGAATGCAGTTAGCCGCGGGGGTGTTGCAACGCTTCTCGAGCAGTTCGGCAAGATGAGCATTATCGACGCCTGCGGGCCCTTTTCCAGCTTCACCCAGGACCCCCTATGGGCGGAGCTTGCGGTGGCATACTCCTCCGGGAGGGTGGGCAGACACTCCTCGCAATGGGCGTTCCGCTGATCGCACCTCCTTTGGTTTTCTGACCACTTTACCGCCCGAAGCGTGACCTCTCGCTTTCGACTCAAGCGTCCCGCGTGTAGAGCGAAGCTATTGAATCTTGTGAAGAATTTGGTTGCGCGTCGAGCGGCTTTCAACTATTCTTTCCAGTGGGGCAGTACGCGCTGTCCCGGGGTGTGGAAACCCCTACAAGCGGTTGGTGTCGGCCGATTCGGCACCACACTCCTTGACCTTCGGTCGAGGAGCCTGTGGCGTATGTCCAGGTTCCTCGGAACTAAAGGCCACAGGACCGTCTTGTACGGTTTCCAACTCCCCGATCAGTGGGTTTAGCGAGTTATTCCGCGGGGGCGCACCGCGTGAAACTCTCCACACGGGGTATTCACCATGAAGCGCTATTCAGCAGCCCAGGTCCGGACTTCGAGGCCTGCGCAAACCCAACAGTCGAATATTGCACGCGAGTCGGTGCATCCAGTCGATCGACATGTCGGACAGCAGATCCGTATGCGCCGAATGCAGTCGAATGTGTCCCTGGGGGATCTCGGCGCCGGCATTGGGGTCAGCTTGCAGCAGGTGCAAAAATATGAAAGCGGCAAGAACCGCGTCAGCGCTTCGATGCTCTACGAGCTTGCAAATTGCCTCAAGATCCCTGTCTCGAGGTTCTTCGAGGGTCTTCCAGATCCCGAAACCACTCAGGACCAGCAATTCACAATAGAGATCGATGAGAAGATTGCCTACATTTCCACCGCGCAGGGACGGCGTCTGATTGAAGACGTTTTGCTCCTTTCCCCGCGAGTGCGCACTCGCGTCGCTGCCCTCGTCAGCTCGCTTGTCGACGAAGAGTTGGAAGAACAGAACAACGTTTCTCGCTAAAAAGAGACAACAAGAGCGGCGGTTGCAGATTTGGTCAGCGGTTCGCAGAGTTCTCGCCACGTGCTGCAGGTCTATCCCGCATCTAAAGAGCGATCTGGCCGACGTTCTTCTCTCGTTCAAGCACAGTGCCAAAACCGGCACTGCGGTCGGCAAGATCGTCAAAAATATCTGCCGCCGTTCTGCCATCGGCAAGCACAGGGAAGGGGAGGCGATCGCGGGCAGGATTCGATAGGGCCTCAGTTCCACCGATCACAATGGGACGTAAGCGTGCATTTTCCAGCCGTCCGCCAGATCCAAAGTTGCAGGTCGCGATGACGCTCCTCCACACTTCTGGCGGGCTCCATTCCTGTTCGTCTTTTTCCGTATGGAAGAGGAAGTTGCCAAGGCCGTAGAAAATCGGCGTATTCCGATATATCTCAATCGCTTGAAGGACCGGTGCGCCATGGCTGACGAAGAGGCCTGCGCCGGCATTCACGCAATCATGCGCAAATTCCGGACCCAGTCGGGGACTTGCTGCCAGTTCGGCTCCCAATGGTGATGATGCAAATATACGATGACGAATGTGTCGCGGCCCGCTTCTTCCGCGATCGCCGAAAGGTGAGCCCGGGCGCTGTGCCGGTCCACCACGATGCGGCGAGCGGTCTCGTCTGATCTCCGAAACACGGTTCCATAGAAATCAATTTCGTCTTGGCCCTGAAGATCCGGCGGATCCTCCGGCTGGGCATAATTGGCGCGCTCCAAAGGCGAACTTAGAAGATGTTCCTGAATGGAGCGAACCAGGTTGAAGGTTCCCGTTTCCAAGTCGAACACCCTGGAGACCTTCAGCCTATTGATGCCGGGCCTTGCTATCCTGTCCTGACTTGCGTCCTCGGCGTACATGAAAGACGGGCCCGGCCCGGCATCCATGGCAATGAGGGCAACACTCCGGGATCCGAACGTCATTTTCTGTGCCGTGGAAGCATGATGCTTGTTATGGCCGATGCCGGCATGCAGGAAATTGTGTGCCGCAACCTCCTCCAGCGTCGACAGGATCCCCGGCGGTCCGAGATCGAAGGCATGGTTGTTTGCCAGCGCCAGGCTGTTAAAGCCAAGCTCCTTCAATGCAGGCAAAACCTCCGGCGCCGCGGCGCCGAAATAGCGGCCTTTGAGCGGCCATCCACCATGACGACCATAGATGGTCGTCTCGAGATTGGTGAAGGCGACATCGCTTGCTTTGAGGATCTCCGCGATTTCAGCGAGCCGTGGATCGCTGATCGCTCGAAGATCATGACGAATGAGCGACTGGCCGGTGACAGCAATGGAAAAGGGTGCGGACATATGGTCTGCCTTCGATTTTGGGACGGCCGATTGCTCACGCGCTGTGGCTTCGGGGGAAATGCGGTCGTAGAGCCAGCGTCTAGTTTGATGTACGCGGCGAAACGTCGATCTTGAACCACTGCTCGCTCAGCCGCCTCAAGGTACCGTCTCTCGTGGCGGCGTCGATGGCACTATCGAACGCCGCAACGAGTTCCCTGTCGTCTTGCCGAAGCCCGACGCCGACACCCGGGCCCCACAAGCCACCGGAGAGCTGCGGGCCGTAGAGCGTTGCAATCCCGCCATCGTTGCTGTCGAGAAAGGCTTTCCACGTGAAATAGTCGGCAAGGCCGCCGTCGATGCGCTCAGCCACGAGATCGAGATGCATGTTGTCCTGGGAATCGTAGCTCCTGATCGTCGCGACCTTTCCGAACAGTTCATTGAGCACCGCTTCCGAATTCGATGATCGCAACACGCCTAGAGTTCTGCCGTTGAGGGCGGTTCGTAGCTCCTCGATCTTTGCCCGCTTTTCAGAGTCGATGGTGGTGAGATCGAGCGCCGCCGACGTATTCGTCGGCGGAAGATCGAGATCCTTGCGCATGACAAGTTGGTTGAAACCTCCGGCGTAGGGCTTGGAAAACGCGATCGATTTCTTCCGCTTCTCGGTTATCGCCATGCCCGACATGATCGCATCGAACTTCCCGACGGTGAGCGCCGGTATAATCCCGTCCCAGTCTTGAGGCACGAAAGTGCATTCGATCTTCATCCTCCGGCAAAGATCACGGCCAACGTCGATGTCAAAGCCGGCGAGTTCCCCTTCGGGGGTGATTGCATTCCAAGGCGGCGAAGCACCTTCAGAGGCGATTGTCAGTGTCTTCCTGTCCACTGCTCCGGAGTTGTTGGCACAGACGACAAGAGATAGGGCAAGCAGAAGTGTTCGTTTCACAACGATGTTCCTTTCATTGCTGTGTTTGATTGTTGGCGTCTGGAATGTGGGCTGGCGTCAAGTTCCGCCTCGAGTCGAGGGGCGGCTTTCGTCCGATCTTCGAGTGCAGGTTGCGCCGGCGGTCGACGGCTAGCCGTTGGTGTCCAATGTGTCTCCAGGATCTGGAAGCCTTGCGTGATCAAGAGGGTAAGCAGCAGGTAGAAAGCACCCGCGGCAATGAAGACCTCGTATGGAGCGAATGTCTCCGACACCAGCTGCCGCGCGAGCCCGGTCACCTCAAGCAGCGTGATCGTGCTTGCAAGGGAGCTTGCCTTCAGCATTCCAACCACCTCATTTGCATAGGCGGGAAGAGCGATCCTGAGGGTCAAAGGGAACACGATGAATCGGGCAGTCTGGAAACGGGAAAGGCCCAAGGCTTTGGCCGCTTCAATCTGCCCACGCGGGACCGCCTGGATCCCGCCGCGCAGTACTTCCGTCGTATGGGCAGCGCTGTTCAGGGTGAAAGCGATGAATGCGCACCAGAATGGCTCTCGCATCACTGCCCAGAGAAAGCTTTGGCGGACGAGGGGAAGCTGGCCAATCCCATAGTAAATCAGGAAAAGCTGCACCAGCAGCGGCGTGCCGCGAAACGCATAGGTATATGCCAGCACAGGCGCGGAAGCCCACGGATTTGATGATGCCCGTAGGAAAGCGAGCGGGACAGAAATGGCGAAGCCTGCGGCAAGCGATGCGAATGTCAGAACCAAAGTGAGAAAAAGGCCGCGGGGAAGGGTGAGCAACGCTTCAAGCGCGATGGTCGTGCTCATCGCCTCAAACTTTCATCGCCGGGAGCGAATAGCGGCGCTCCAAGAGCCGGAACGAAAGCAGGGACAGGCTTGTGAGCGCAAGGTAGATTCCAGACGCTGCGAGGTAGAAGGGGAGCGGAGCGCGCAGTGAGCCCGCGCCTATATAGGCGACACGCATGACGTCCGTCAGCCCGACGACGGAAATCAGCGATGTATCCTTCATCAAAGAGATGCAAAGGTTGCAGAATGCCGGCAGAGCGACGGGGATCATCTGAGGAATGATGATCAGAAACCAGATGTGTAAGTTCGAAAGCCCAAGCGCCGCTGCAGCCTCTCGTTGGCCTGGCGCAACCGCGTTGATCGCTCCACGAAATATCTCCGCTGCGTACCCACTGAACACCACGGTCAATGCCGCGACACCGGCCGCAAATGCATTGATCTCGATGTAGCGACCGATAATCGCGCTCAGAAGGGCGGTTCCGCCGAAATACACGAGGAGGATAATCAGAAGTTCTGGAACGCCGCGGATAATGCCGGTGTAGGCCCGCATGCACGCTGAAACCGGCTTCCGGTTTGAGTTGCGGAGAATGGCAATAAACAAACCTAATAGGGTCCCGAGAACGCAGCTCAAGGCAAACACAAAAAGTGTGTTCTTCAATCCGAACAAAAATTGATCCACAAATGCGTACAATGCAACTCTCCAATATGCTTGTGGGCGTACCAAAATACGAAATATAATCTCCGCGCATTACAGAGAATGCGCCGAGATTTAACCACAGGTAGATTCGATGTATTTTCCTAACTGGCGCTCTAATTCTGGCGTATCTCGAAAATATACTTTGACTTGCCGTCGTCAATTTATAAGATTCAGGAAGTTTCGATAAGCGCACCTTATGAGGCGCGTCGCTCTATCACGATCGAGATTCTTGGCCATGGACATCACCGACTCCGGAGTGAAGATCCGCCACCTTCAAATATTGCGGGAGGTCATGCGCGCCGGCTCGGAAAGGCTCGCAGCGCAGATGTTGCGAATAACCCAACCGGCGGTCAGCCAAAACATCAAGCAGCTAGAGGAGACTGTCGGCTTCGCGCTCTTCCGCCGGGAAAACAACAGGCTGGTTCCAACCGTCAAGGCATGGGAGTTTCTGCGCACAATCGATGCGGCGTTTGCAGGACTTGATCGGATCGGACCGTCAATCGACTTCCTGCGGAACAACGACACGCGAATGATCGGAATTGCGGCGCCAAGTGCTTTTTCCTTTGCGACCTTGCCGAAGGTGGTCAAAAGGATCCGGGAGAGGAGCCGCTCTTACGCCGTTCAGGTGAAAACAGGAACGTACCAGCAGATTACAGAACACGTGTTAAGTGGCCGCTCGGACATTGGCATCTCCCGATTGCCTCTTGATGATCGAATCCTAGACTGGCTTCCAATCGGCTCAGCTACCAACGTATGCCTTTTTCCCGCAAATCATCGATTTGCGGCGCAGCAGCTTGTCACCTCCGAAGATCTGGCCGGTGAGGCGATCATCGACATCGACCCGCAATTTGCCTCTCACCAAATGAGCGTCAATGCCCTTCGATATATGGGAACGACTCCTGACATCGCTGTGGAATATGACGCGAATGGCCACGACATTGGCTATGTCATGGCAGGGATCGGCGTCTCGATAACGAACGAGATCATTGCGAGAGAGTATGCTGACTTCGGCGTTGCGTTCCGCCGATTTCAACCAGGAGCGACATATCACTACGTTGTCGTCTGGCAAAAGGATCGAAGGCTAAGTGACAGCTTAAGATTTGCGCTGGAAGAGATAGTCGCGGCTGCGGCAGATCGAGCTGCTCAATCGTTGTCAAACGAGCGAGAGGCAGTCGGCGATACATCGCTATTGCCATCCGAGAACTAAGAATTTTCGACGCAGGGGGACCTGGCGCCGCGCGCTCACGGTGGGTTGTGGAGGAGCCAGACCTTCGTCGCGTCAGCTTCAGTCCCACCTGGATAAGGCAATGTCGCTATCAAGCACTGGAAGCGTTGGCGACGCTGAGATCGCTGGGTACTGCCTTTTCGCGTTTTTGCGGAACCCGACCCTGCAAGCGAAAGCGATGGTGCCCGGAGCCCGAATGCATAGTTCGCCGCCGACCCAATCTGTCCGTTAAATTTATTCCGGGATGGCCGCGAAAGCGGGTGTCCACCCTCGGGCGGCACACGGAGGAGTGTTGCCGGATTTCTGTCGCGGCGCTTTTCACATCAATAACCGAGCGGCACTCTGGATTGGCTTCCCCTTAAGCTCGGCATCACTTCGGTTCTCACTATGATCACGCTCAAGAAGCGATGACACTATTGAAGCCTATCACGGGTTCCCTCAGACAACTCCTTGAGGATCAGCGCGCAAGACGTCGCACCAGCATCCAGCACGCCGAGCGATCGTTCGCCCAGCCTGCTGGCTCGGCCGATCCGCGCGATCAAGTTCACCGTCGAATCGCGGCCACTTTCGGCTGCCGCAACGAGGAGTTCCAATGCCTCGTCGAAGGATTTGCCTTCTGATGTCGCTTTGTCAAAAGCTTCAACAGCAGGCACCAACGTGTCAAGCAATGTCTTGTCGCCGACTTTGGCCGAACCAATTTCTTGAATACCCGTCAAGCCAGCATGCAGCATTCGGCTGAACGTCTTGTTGTCGACCTGGTCGACCTGATCGATCTGCTGGGCAAACTCGGTGAACATCACACCGTAAAGCGGACCCATAGATCCGCCGATCTCGGTCATCAGGACTGTTCCCAGGGTCTCAAGTGCTTTTGCAAGCGATAGCTCCTTGCCGCGTATCCGGTCGGCCACTAAACCGAAACCTTTCGCCATATTTATTCCGTGATCGCCGTCGCCAATCTTGCCGTCGATCTCGCTGAGGTAGGCGCGGTTGTCGATGATCGCTCTTGCCATGGAGACTACGATTTCTCCGGCTGCCGCGTTATTCATTTTTTGCATTGTTCCCTCCTTAAAGTGTCGTCGCGCAGCGAACCTCGACCTCCAGTAGCGACTTTAGCTCTTCATCGAGCGCCATGACCGTCAAAGTCGCTCCAACCATCTCAAGAGACGTGAAGTAGTTACCAACATACGCTTTGTGGATCCTGAGGCCGCGGCCGGAGATTTCCTCCTCGACTGTGTCGAAGAGAATGTAAAGTTCGTTCAGCGGTGTCGCGCCAAGGCCAGATACCAGTACGGCCACTTCTGTCCCCGAGCTGAGATCATGGTCATCCAGCACGATCTGGCACATATCCTTGGCGACCTCTGATGCGCTCTTGAGCGCTTCTACTCGCACGCCCGGCTCGCCGTGATGGCCGATGCCGACTTCAATGGTGCCAGGCTCGATCTGGAAGTTCGGATGTCCGACCGCGGGAAGAGTGCACGGCCCCAATCCGACACCGACCGAGCGGCAATTGTCGATGGCCTTCTGCGCTGCGTCACGAACCTCGGATAGGCTGGCGCCCATCGACGCTTTCGCTCCGCCCACCTTCCACATGAAGATCTCTCCGGCAACGCCTCGGCGCTTCGCCTGCTCCTCCGCGGGGGCGGAGCATACGTCGTCGGTTGCAACGACCGTGGCAACCTCGATGCCGTCCTTTGCGGCGAGCTTCATCGCCATCTTCACGTTCATGTTGTCTCCGGCATAATTTCCGTAGAGGACAACGACCCCTTTTCCACCATTCGCTTCGCGTATGGCATCCTGAAAGCTCTTGGCCGTTGGCGACGAAAACAGCTCGCCGACCGCGACCGCGTCGAGCATGTTGCGGCCTATATAGCCAATGAAGGCAGGCTCGTGTCCGGAGCCACCTCCAGTTACGACACCCACTTTTCCTTGCGCGGGCCGGTCAATCGCCGTCACCACGCGTTGGTTTTCGGCGAGGCGCACGATGTCTCGGTGTGCCTTCACAAAGCCCTTGATGGTATCTTCCACGACCTCATCGCGGTTGTTTACAAAACGTTGCACTGCGTCCTCCTCCAGACACGGTCATTGATTGTCGTTGAGCGCTCGCCGGACGACCTTGAGCGACCGAGCCAGCGAGTCCTCGATCGATGACAGCGGCACGGGATCTTGGCGGCGAACGGGCTGCGCCTGCCGATTGCGATGCAGTCTCAAGGGAAGTTCAATACTGACCGGGAGGCTGTCGAGCTTTGCGATTGCAGCCAGGAGGCGCTCGCACCCGACCTTGCCGTCGCCGATATCGCAGAAAAACCAACCTTCCTCGGTTTCACGGACATCCTTGATATGGGCGTGCGCCGATTCCGGCAGCGCCAGGATTCCATCACCTGCGAGATCGTCCATGTCCGGTCGATGTGACGCTGTGTTTGCGGCGTCGTAATTTAGCTTTAGAAAGGGCGATCCGAATTCCTCAACAAGAGAAATACCGTCTCGCGCGGTGTTGATCAGGCTATCGCTGCCGTCTCCTGGGTTTTCCAGGCCAACGATGATATCGAAGGCTTCCGCTCTTCTCAGTATGGTTTCGACGTTGCGACGGAATGTTGCCTCTCTTTGTCGGGCGGCCGCGTTGGTCGCAATAACCTTGGCTCCAATCGCCGCGGCGAATGCCATGCGGCCCGTGAACACTTCGACCGAATCTTCGAAACCGAGGTCGATGTGCGACGACATTGCATGACACAAGAGCCCCGAAGACCTAAGCGCGCTGCGCCAACTGGTCATCTCGGAAGCTTTGAAGGCGGTCTCGTCAAAGGGTTCTGTATATCCAACGATAAAGGCCGGCTCGAAGTGCGTGAACCCGAGGGTTGCCGCGCTCTCCAGTGCGGCCTCTCTGCTATGCCCGTCGTACGGCGCGCCGGACACGGAGATCACCCGTTCAGCCATGCATTCCTCCCTTAGAAGAACGGCGCAAAGTCCGTTCCGAAGGGCAAAGTGTTAAAAACGCTTCATCCGGACAAGCGAATTCCATCGGTCAATGCATGAATACATCTCAACAGCTGCATCATTTGCGTTAAATTTCCTCATGGAATATAGAGGAAGGGCGTCCTCCAGCGTACTGAATCTCTCCAGTGGGAAAGGTGGCGAGGCACGCATAAACGGGAGGAGGGGTGATGAGCGCGTTGGAGTTTCCTTCGCTGCGATCGCTACAGGTGTTGGAAGCTGTCGCACGTCTTGGATCGTTTGGAAAAGCCGCCGAGGAACTGAGCATCAGCCCCTCGGCCGTGAGCCATCAAATGGCCGCGCTGGATTCGGAGCTCGGAATTGCTTTATTTCATCGCTCCGGGCGTTCAATCATGCTGACTGACGCGGGGAGGGCTTACGCCGAAGAGATCAGCGCCTCGTTTCGAAGGATCGAGAGCGCCACGCGCAATTTCACGAAGAAGGGCAAAAGTGACATTCTGAATATCCATTCGGTCGTCAGTCTCGCTTCGCAGTGGCTCATGCCTCGCCTGTCCCGGTTTAGCGCCCGCTATCCGGAGATCGATCTTCGACTGCACGCTTCTGGTGACCCGGCCGAGCTCAGGACCGGCAACGTCGATATAGACATCCGCTACGGAACGCAGCCCGTGGAGGTTGGCATCGCCGTCGAGCCCTTCCCACCCGAGCCAATAATGGTCCTGTGCGCCCCATCGTTGGTCGAGGGCGCAAACGGAATACGCTCACCGCAGGATCTCGCCAGATTTCCGCTCATCCACTCCGAAGTGAACCTCTATCGCTGGCAGGATTGGGCCGACGACCACGGTGTGAGGCTCAACATGGATCGGGGACTGCGTTTCGATAGATCTTTCATGTCCATCAATGCGGCCGCGGATGGACTTGGCGTTTGCCTGGAAAGCCTCATACTCGTCCGGCAAGATCTGAAAAGCGGGAGGCTCGTTGCGCCGTTTGGCCCGGAAGGCCCCAGCATCAATTGCCATAGTCTCGTGTACTTAAGGTCCAGGGCAAGAACACCAAAGATCGCTCTGTTCAAGCGTTGGATCGAAGAGACCCTGGCTGGCGACACGGTTTCTGCGAGTGAGATCGACGTCGGCGGGAGGTGAGTTATGCACACTCAGGGTCGGTGATGCGCGACTGGTGGATCAGACGCGCATCCCCCGACGTCAGGCAGTGGTTTAGCCAAAGAATTTCCGGAGTTCGTTCGCTATGAATTCGGGAGCTTCTTCTGCAACCCAGTGACCCGAGCCCGGGATCAATCCGCCTCGAACGTCACTCGCCACCCGGTGCATTGATTCCATCGTCTCCATGCCGCGGCCAAAACCACTGTCTCCGCCCAGGGCGAGGACCGGCATTTCGAGCTTGCCATCCCTCTCGAGGAATAACTCGTTGTCTTTGACGTCGGTTGGAAAGCCCCGATAATAGGCGAGAAGTGTGCGTAGGCCACCCGGTTTTAGGTAGGTACGGAAATACTCATTCTTGTCTTCCTGAGATAGCACGTTTGCCCGGCCGCCATAATTGTCAAACAACCATTCCAGATAGATATGCTCGCGACCGCCGAACATCGCTTCCGGCAAATCCGGCGTCCTAAAGAAGGGGTGGTGCCAACGCCGGCCGCCTTGCGACATGTCCGCTCCATCGCCAGGAATGGTAACGTCCAGGATCGCGAGCTTGCTAACAGCCTCCCGGTGCTGCGCGGCCAGGGCAAACGCCACCGGGCCGCCCCAGTCGTGTCCCACAAGATTGAAGCGATCGATCTTCAGATGTTCAGAAAGAAGCTCCCACACGTCTTCGGCAATCGTCTTCTTGTCGTACCCATCGGCGGGCCGGGAAGTGTCGCCGAGGCCCCGCAGGTCCGGCGCGATAATCGCGTACTTATCGGCGAGGAAGGGGATCACGTGCCGCCATTCGTGCGAACTCTGCGGCACCCCGTGAAGGAGAACCAGCGGCTTACCGGATCCTGCGGTCAGGTAGTGCATGGTGATGCCGGACAGTCGCGCGTAATTGCTTTTGATCTCGGCACTCATTTCTTTGCCTCCTTCTGGCCCGCCGTCATCCCCCGATACGCACGAATGACCTGACTGTCATCTGCCGAGCCCGACCCCTGGCCAGACGCGGCAAGGAAGAACTGATGCGCAACGGAGGCGAGCGGCAGGGCGGCCCTGGCAGAGGAGCCAGCGGCAAGCACGATACCGAGATCTTTCACAAAGATGTCTACCGCGCTCGTTACCTCTGGGTCTTCCAGAAGCATTCGCTGGCCACGATCGTTGAGCATCCAGCTGGCAGCCGCCGAGCCGGACACGATCTCGAGTACCGTTGAGGTGTCGAGCCCAGCCCTTTCGGCGAGCGACAGCGCCTCAGCCGCTGCCGCCAAGTGTACACCGCACAGCAACTGGTTGACCGCTTTGGCAACCGATGCCTGGCCAGGCCGCTCCCCGAGATAATAGATCTTGGAGCCGAGCACGTCGAGAAGATCGCGGCTCATTTCATAGGTTTGCCTGTCGCCAGCCACCATAATGGAAAGCGACGCGTCACGCGCTCCGGCGACGCCGCCGGAAACAGGTGCATCCAGAAACCGGTGACCGCGAGCAGTCACGGCCTCGGCCAGCTGTTCAACCTCGCCGGGAGGGCATGTTGACATCAGGACGACGATGCTGGTCCTGGTTGAATTTGCCAGGGCGCCCCGTTCGAAGAGGGCTTGGTGCGCCTGGTCGATGTTGACCACCATCAACATCAAGACGTCGGTCTCGCTGGCGGCTTCTGTGGCGTCTGGATAGGCAGTCCCGCCACTGTCAGCGAAGCTTTTTAGAGCATTCTCCGAGATGTCAAACCCCTTGACCCTGAAGCCGCTTTTTAGGAGATGCGACGCCATGGGCAATCCCATGGAGCCGAGACCAAAAAAACCGATTGTCGGTTTTCCCGGTTCTCGTGCCGGGCTCGGCTTTGTTTCTAAAGCTTGGTGCAATTCCGGTCTCCTCCGAGATACTGGCACGTCATAGGTCGGCACATCCCACCGGAGTGCCATGGTCGCATGCAAAGCGGTTAGCATAGCGGCTTCCTCCACATCAAAAGAGTTTGCGCAAGAAACATGTGATCTGGATTCATGTTGCCTGGCGCGTTCTCCTAGAAAAACTTTGTCTCCATCGCGGGTCACGCCGAACTCGCCTGAGTTCAACTCACCATTGGTCTGAGGCAATTCATTTGCGGACGTTTGGCGCAAGCGCCTATTTTACGTCCAGCCGCACAGTGGGAGGCTTCCGGCTTCAGCGACGTCACACCAAGGTCTAAGCAACCTGCGAGAAACTGAGGACCTCTTACGAGGAGAGCGCCTGCGCTGGAGAAACATCGACATAGATCAACACGGTTAGAGGAGGAACCAATGATCACAATGAACCGCCGTACCCTTATTATGAGTTCCGTGGCGATGACCGCCACGCTTGCGGCACCTCGCACAATGCGCGCGAGCTCGCCAGAGTTTTCGTTTAAATTTGCCAACATCATGCCCGTTGATCATCCGCTCAACACCCGTATGACCGAAGCTTCCAACAAGATCAGCGAGCAAACAGACGGCCGCGTGAGTATTCAGGTGTTTCCCGCGAGCCAGCTCGGCACCGATGCTGATATGCTCAGCCAGCTTCGATCGGGTGGCCTGGACCTTCTTGCGCAGACAGGCCTCATCGCAGCGACACTCGTTCCGCCCGCGGCCATCACCGGCGTAGGATTTGCCTACCCCAACTATGCTCAGGTCTGGAAGTCGGTGGATGGCGAGCTCGGCCGGAGCATCCGGACGGCTTTTGAGAAGGTCAACCTGATCGCCTTCGAGAAGATGTGGGACAACGGCTTCCGGCAGACCACCTCGATCGGCAAACCGATCAAGTCGCCCGAGGACCTCAAGGGCTTCAAGATCCGCGTCCCTCCTGCGCCGCTCTGGACATCGCTCTTCAAGTCCCTCGGCGCCGCGCCGACATCAATTCCATGGGGCGAAACCTATTCCGCGCTTCAGACTCACGTGGCTGACGGTCTCGAAAACCCGCTCGCTGGCATTTACTTTGCCAAAATGTACGAGGTTCAAAAGTATCTTTCCCGGACCAACCATATGTGGGACGGCTTCTGGATCCTTGCCAATCGGGACAACTTCGAGATGTTGCCTGAGGACTTGCGTGACATTGTCGTCACCGAAATCAATCGCTCGGCTCTCGTGCAACGCGCTGACGTCGAAAAGCTGAATTCCGAACTCCAGGCAGAGCTGACGAGCAAGGGTCTTGAATTTATCGACGTCGATACTGCCCAGTTCCGCGCGACGCTGCAGGCTTCGTCGTTCTACTCCGATTGGAAGGGGCGTTTCGGCGAGGAAGCATGGGCGTTGCTGGAGTCTACCTCGGGCAAATTGATCTGAGGCGTTGACATGGCTACTTCTGAAAATGTCAGCCCCCCGGTGATCGGCGCGTGGCCAGTCCTGGCGAAAGCTGAAGCGGGGGTGGTGCGCCTGATTGAATTGATCGCCGCAGCACTTGTTGTCGTCGAGGTACTCGTGCTGTCGGCGGGCGTCTTCGCCCGCTATGCATGGGGCGAGCCGCTCATCTGGTCGGACGAGCTCGCCTCCATGTTGTTCCTCTGGCTTTCGATCGTGGGCGCGGTCCTCGCTTTTCACCGCGGACAGCACATGAGGATGGGCGTTATCGCGGACGCGATGCCGCCCGTCGTAAGGGCAAGACTGGAGGTGGCTGCACTTATCTTTTGCCTTTCGGTCTGCGTGCTTCTTCTACCCAAAGCCACGGTCTACGCTCTTCATGAAGTTCCGGTCGTCACTCCCGCGATGGAGGTTTCGGTCGCATGGCGTTCGTTTGGTCTTCCGATCGGACTTGGCCTGATGCTTATCCTTGGCGTGACCAATGCCCTTCAGCGCATCAGGCTGAGCGATTTCCTGATCGGAGTCCTTGTAGCCGCATGCTTGATAGGGTTGGCGATTGCGGCCAAACCGTTGATCATGGCGATGGGCAACTGGAACCTCGTGCTTTTCTTCGTAGTCTTCATCGCACTAGGTGTGCTGAGCGGCGTACCAATCGCGTTCGTGTTCGCTCTCGCTGCCATCAGTTATGTGGCTCTGGGTACGAGCCGTCCGATAAGCGTGATCGCGGGTCGGCTTGATGAGGGAATGTCGCATCTTCTCCTGCTGGCGGTCCCGCTGTTCGTGCTGCTGGGTATGCTGATGGAGGTTACGGGCATGGCAAAAGCGATGCTGAACTTCCTGGCGTCCTTGCTCGGACATGTCAGAGGCGGCCTGTGTTACGTCCTCGTCGCGGCAATGTATCTGGTGTCTGGGATATCGGGTTCGAAGACCGCCGACATGGCTGCTGTCGCCCCGGCACTGTTCCCGGAGATGAAAGCGAGAGGATCAAAGCCCGGTGATCTCGTGGCCCTGCTTGCGGCTACGGGTGCGCAGACGGAGACGATCCCGCCGAGCCTCGTATTGATCACCATCGGATCGGTTACGAGCGTATCGATTTCGGCCCTGTTCATAGGCGGTCTTTTGCCGGCGTTCGTCTGCGGATTGATGCTTTGCGTTGTCGTCTGGTGGCGCTATCGCAACGAGGACATGTCGGGTTTTCGCAAGCCGCCGGCCAGGGAGATCTTCCGCACATTCCTGATTGCGCTTCCGGCTTTGGCCCTGCCTTTTATCATCCGTACAGCGGTTGTCGAAGGCGTTGCTACCGCCACGGAAGTCTCGACAATCGGCATTGGCTACTCGCTGCTGGCAGGCCTCCTCATTTACCGCCGGTTCGACCGGAAGCGGGTGGGTCCGATGCTGGTGGAAACGGCGGTCTTGTCCGGAGCCATCCTTTTCATCATCGCGGCGGCAACGGCTGTGGCCTGGTGCCTGACTCAATCGGGCTTTTCGCGTGGGCTGGTTCAGACGATGGCGGGTCTACCCGGAGGAGCGCCGATCTTTATGATCGTGTCGATCGTCGCGTTCATTGTGCTCGGTAGCGTGCTGGAAGGCATTCCCGCGGTGGTTCTGTTCGCACCTCTGGTATTTCCGATCGCCAAGGGATTAGGGATCCACGACGTGCACTATTCGATCGTGGTCATTCTCGCCATGGGAGTGGGCTTGTTCCTCCCGCCGTTCGGCGTCGGTTATTATGCCGCCTGTGCAATCGGCCGTGTGAACCCGGTGGAAGGGATAAAGCCGCTGTGGGGGTACATGATCGCCCTGCTTCTCGGGCTTGCGATCGTCGCAGCGGTGCCCTGGATCTCGATCGGCTTCCTATGACGTGCGACCGTAGGCGGCCGGTAGAGAAGTCGGCCATTCTACGGTCGTAACCATGTCGGATAAGGCGGAATGCCGGGCTGGCAACGTGCTTCAGAAGCATGCTGCTGGCTCCGCACTATGCCCGGGAAGGAATGTACCGCCCACCGGAAGATCGTCACGTCCTCGCGGCTTTCCGTGGCTTCTTCCTCAAGGAGCGGTGCGCTCTTCGAGGGAAGAGGTAACATCTCTCCTCCTACCGCTTAATGAACACCGTTGGCGACCTGACGCAGAGCCACTCACATGACAAAGAGGCAGCCAAGGCGATCCACGATAATCTTGCCGATATTCGGATGCGAGCCGCGTCCCGCAGTCAGGGAGCCAAGAGTTCTTTCGAACTCACCGTAAGCCAACGAGATCTGATGGCCGGAGCAACGCGGTACCCCGAAACCGGTTGTTTCGATTGATTAATCGCAGGTCCGAGCGAGATCATTTGTTGAGCGATGCTCATTGAAATGGACTTGCAATTCAGTTGTCGTAGACCTGCCACTTGATACCTTTCCGATGCAGACAAAGCCGAAATCCGTCGCAAGACAAGCGCGGTCTGCAGACGCTTTTTTACAAATGGGGAGGAGTGAAATGGGAAGTGAACGTTTCGAGATCGACCGCCGCAACTTACTATTGGCAGGGGGAGCTGCTTTGAGTGGAGCCGTTTTGGGTTCGAACAGTATAGCGGCTCACGCTAGGGCGAGCCCCGTTTCTGGGGCACAAGCTCCGGACTTTTATCGATTTGCCATTGGGGACGCCCAGGTAACCATCGTATCAGACGGCCCACTTCCGCTCGGCGACCCGACACAAAGCTTTCTCGGCGTCCCGGCCGACGAGATAAGATCCATGCTAAACCACAGCTTCCTGCCCACGGATGAGGTCGTTCTCGCTCAGAACGCACCTGTCGTAAACATCGGTGGCAAGCTGATTTTGTTCGACACGGGGATGGGATCGCTTAAGCAATTTGGCCCGACGACTGGCCGTCTCAAGTCTTGCTTGGCCGCCGCGAATATTGCGCTGGAAGATATTGACGCTGTCGTCTGTTCGCATGCTCATTGGGACCACGTCGGCGGAATCTGGGGCGACGACGGGAAACCAACGTTTCCAAACGCCCAGGTGTACATCAGCCAAACCGACTACGATTTCTGGACCGACGAGAAAAAACTTGGAGGCGATCTCAACGGTCTTGTTAAAGCCGCGATCCACAACCTCAAACCCGTGCGGGACCGCATGGTTTTTTTCCAAGACGAACAAGAGTTTCTTCCTGGTATTCATGCCATTAGCGCTCCTGGACACACACTCGGCCATAGCTGCTTTATGATTGAATCAGCAGGAAAGACAATGTGCTATGGCGGCGACCTCACTCATCATCCTGTGCTTCTGTTCGAAAAGCCTTTGATGGAATTTGCGTTTGATACCGATCCCAAACTGTCGGCTCAATCGCGTGTGCGCATTCTGAAAATGCTGGCCTCCAATAGAATACCCTTCATGTCCTACCACTTCCCATGGCCGGGCTACGGGCACGTTGGCATAGCGGGAGAGGGCTTCGAGTATTTTCCTGAGCCACTACATCTTAGCCTGTTGGACTGAGTGGTAGAGAAGGGCGCGAGGGCAATCCTTCGCGTCAATCCTATCCGGAGGGCAGTCGAACGAAATCATCACATGGCGGAAGTTACGCAACAAGCAGTGTGCGCCTTCATCGCGTTGCTAGACATCAAGTCTCGCGGGAACGCCAACTGAAATCAAGAGCGATCGGCGGACCGCACCTAAAGGCCATTCCTGATCGGAAACATATCCTCGCCGTAGTGGTGAAGCCTCGTGTGATGCCGTCGGCATAACCAGCGCACCTTTAAAGGGTCGTCGTATTGATCATGATGGGCGTCGACCATTTCAGTCCCGCAGACCTCACATGTTTGCTTTTCCAGCTCGCCTGCCTTTACAGCTCGCTGTACAGCAAGATGAGCATCATATTTCGCTGGATTAGCACGGCGCCAATTTGCTTGGCGGGTGTCGGTTTTCAGCATCGCCGCATCCTGTGCCTGTAATTTTGAACGTGTCCGCCAACGCTTCCGACGCCATCTTCGCCGCCTATGAAGGTCGGTATCCTTCCTGTCGATGACAATATCGCCCGTCTTGAGCCATTCATTCACTCATTCACCGAGCTTCACCGCCACTGCGCTCTTTTTTTGGGACTCAACCACCGCCAAACGTAGTCTTTGATTCTCTGCACGATTAGAGCGCTAAGACAGCGCCCTTTTGCGTGACAGTTCCACTCAAACGGATGTCGGTGGCCGAGAACCCAACCATAACTGCAAATTCCCCCGTCTCTATCCGCCAGCACCGCTCGGTCGTGTCGAAGAAGGCAAATGTTCGGGCGTCAAGAATGAAACTGAGCCTTCGTTTCTCACCGGGTTCCAGGCCGATTTTCGAGAAGGCCTTCAATTCTTTAACCGGTCTGGGTACAGATGCTTCAACATCGCCCACATAGATTTGCACCACTGCCGAACCTGGCCGCTCGCTGACGTTGGTCAATCCCAGTGTCACTGTCACCGCGCCGGCAGGATCCGGCAGCCCCACCGTCAGGTCTGACATCGCAAAGCTTGAATAACCGAGACCATGACCGAAGGGGAACAGTGGCTTAATGTCCTGGCGATCGTAGTGCCGATATCCAACGAACACACCTTCGTCATATCGCACATGGCCATTCTTGCCTGGATAGACCGCGTCATCCTCGGTATGTGTGGGATTGTCAGCCCAGCGCACGGGGAAAGTCTGTGCCAGTCGGCCCGAGGGCTCGGCCTTGCCAAGGAGCACATCGGCGATCGCGTTGCCAGCTTCCTGACCGGGATACCAGCATTGCAGTACTGCACGAGCACCGGAAAGCCAGGGCATTTCCACCGGTCCACCGGTTTGTAGGACGACAATCGTGTTCGGATTGGCCGCAATTACCGCCTCAACAAGCTGGTCCTGCAGACCAGGAAGTGCAATGCCGCGGAGATCGGAGCCCTCGGTATCCCAGTCGCCCGTTCTGCCCACGAAGACTACCGCATGATCAGCCTTCGCGGCGACGGCTGCTGCCTCGGCAATCTCCGCTTCGGCCGAAAACCTGCCTATTCCTACCCGAATTGCGGCGATATAGAGGTTGACGTGATCGTGCCGGGCGTACTCGGCGACGACCTCGTATGTACGGCCGGCTTCGAGCGTGATTTCGCCCACGACCTCCTCGCAGCCTTCTTCAAAGAATGTGGTACCACGTGTCCAGGAAGCCCAGGCGTCCACCACAAGCCTGCCGTCCACATAGACCCGACCAAGCCCGGCCGAGGTCAGGCCGACGCGATAGACGCCGGCTTCTAAGGCTGTGAATACGGTGCGCATTCGGGCGGAAAAGCGATACGGATCGACTAGGCCCCCGGCCACGGGGGGCAACCATACACCGAGGCTCGACGGTTCCTCGATAACCTTCACGGGCCCGCCAGCAAGCTCCCTTTCTTGGAAAAATTCGAAGGTTGTCGGGTTTTCGATCAGCGGCTGAAACCGATAATTGCTGCAACCCTGAGCGTAGCACACGTTCTCCTCACCCAGGGCGTCCGCCAGCCCCTGCCACGGACTGACGACATAGTGGGGGTTCAACTGCGCCGAGCCGCCTCCCATAACCTGCGCGATCTTGGCATTGGGTCCAATGATGGCGACCGTACCTTGCTGAGCCAATGGCAGGATGCCGTCATTCTGTAGCAGAACTGCGCTTTCCGCTCCCGCGCGCCTGATGAGTGCCCTATGTTCCGGCCGATTAATGGCGTACTCCTTAAACTCGCGATGATCGTTGATTGCGCCGGTGCGTTCCATCAGGGTCAGGATATTGTGCACACAGGCGCGGACGGTCTCGACACTTACCTCGCCCGCGTCGATCGCCGCCAGAAGCTTGGAGCCGCGGTCGCGGGTCGGGCCCGGCATCTCCAGATCCAGCCCAGCATTCACGGTGGGTGCGGTCGAACGCGAGCCGAACCAGTCCGACATCACCACGCCGTTAAAACCCCAGTCACCGCGTAGTACCTCGTTCAACAGCCAATGGCTTTCCGCCGTGTAAGTACCGTTTAGTTTGTTATATGAAGACATCACGGCCCAGACCTTTGCCCGCTTCACCGCCGCCTCAAAGGGTATTAGGTAGACTTCGCGCAGAGTGCGTTCATCGATATCTGAAGAGATGGTTGTACGTTCGATCTCGGACTCGTTGCCGGCGAAATGTTTTATCGTGGCACCCACTTTCTTGGACTGCAGACCTTCGATATAGCCGACGGCAAGTTCCGCCGTCAGTATCGGATCCTCAGAGAAACACTCAAAGTTGCGGCCGTTTGTGACGCTGCGCTGGATGTTAACGGTCGGCGCCAACGAGACATGAGCCCCTTTGGAAAGAACCTCGTCACCTAGCGCACTGCCGATTTCCCTGGCTAGGTCCGGGTTCCAACTCGCTCCGATGGCAATGCCTACCGGGAAAGCCGCTGCAGTCACACCCCCGACAAAAGACCCCGCCCCGCGGGCGCCGTTGGGGCCGTCCGTCAAGCGCAATCTCCCTATCCCTAGGCGGTCGATGGGCGGTAAAGACCAGAACGTATCGCCGGAAAGTAGCGAGACCTGCTCGGCCAAGGTCATATTATCGAGCAATGCTCTCGTATCAGTCATCTTCTCTGCTTCCTCAATCTCAACACTTACCGTTCCCAGATCGGGCATCTCTATATGCATATTGGGAAAGCTGGTGAGGTCGGCGTCATCCGTGGAGCCGTCCATCCATGAGAAGGAAGGCCCGTTTGTTCACCAAGGCGCCGTCACCACGACGACGACATGTTCGCAGCCTTCACGTGGCCGAGATGACGTCACCGCTTTCCACTGAAAACAAGGACATCGCGGTTTGATCGATGTCAGCGGTGAAAGTTGTGCCGGCTGCGGCAGCGCCGGTTCTGGAGTTATTCCTCCGCAAGTTCGCGAGACAATTTGAAAACCTGAACATGCTATCAGACAATCTGTTGACAGACAATCCTCAGTCGCGCAGCCTCGTGTCGTCATTGATGATTCGATGTCTCCATCGGAGGCGGATCCCGATTGATGAAGCTTCTTCACCGCCTATGGACAAGGATGGACCACGATGGACAGGCTGTTGTCCCGTTTCCGGCTACAGACAAAAGTAATCATTTTCGTACTGCCTTTCATAATCAGCATTTGCGCGGTGGGATTTTTGGGGCACTACGCCGCGGGTCTCCTACAAAGCCGCCTGGAAACCTCGAGCCAGGTGATGCAGGTGCTCTCGGGTTTCCGTGACGTCTCCGCCTCGATGAGAGAGTTTCTCGATGAGGCGTCGGAAGAAAGGCGCGATCGCGTGAAGGCTGACCTGCTCGCCCAGCAATCGCATCTGCAAGCTTTAGTGACGAATGCCGGAGCTACGGGGGAAAGCGAAGGCCTCCTGTCGGCAAACGCGATTATGCGGGACGTGGTGGACAATTTTGGCTCTCTCTGGAGCATCCATGAAAGCGAAGAGCAACTGATAACCTCGATCGCCAATCATTCTGAATCGCTGGTTTGGTCGCAGGATGAAATGCTCAGGCTAGCTGACGAGTTGAGGAAGTCCGGCGAGCAGTCCGAGGGCGCCGCCAAATCGATGTTGCGCGATGCCGACAGGGTGACAGGCTATGCAACCTTCTTCCTTGATTTTGCCGCGGGCTACCAATCCGCCGGAACGACCGAGCTGAAACTCGAATATTTGCGCGGCAAAGTGGGCGAGTTGCGTCGAAGCGCCCGAAATCTGCGGGCTTCCTTGCCGTCGGACGCTACAAAACTGTCGAGCTCGGTCGACGGCGCGGTGAAAAGCGTAACAGAAATTCTGTCGCAGGGCGCCGCATCGGACAACGCCGTAGGCCTCGACACCGCAATGTCCGCGTTCAAGGAAATCTCCGTCGGGATTAACGCGGTGGCGAACCAGCAAACAAAGAAAGCAATCGTCGAGTTCGCAGGTCTCGACCAACGTTTGGCCAAGATCAGCAGCGCCTTGGACGGCAGCCGAAGACTTTCGGACTCCAGCTATCTCATCAGGATACACCTTGCGCGCTTCATAGCCGACCCTACCGAACAAAACCGCGCGCAACTCATCCAGAACTTCGACAGAACGAAGAAGGAGATATTGGACATCTGGAGTGCCGCTTCCGATCTCGACCTTTTCAAGGCAGTCCAGAATACGGTCCCTCCGGCGGTAGAGGGTATGACGCAGGACAGTGCGAAGCTCGTCGAGATCTCGGAAGTCAGGCGTGCGCAATATAGGCAAACGACAGACCAGTTGAACACCATATGGGGCCACCTCACGACGTTTGCCGACGCCCAGCGTGCCAGGGCCATCGAAGAGACGGCCCGTGCGAACGGCATTGCCCTCATCACGATATTTGCAGGCGTCCTCGTCGCGCTTCTCGCTGGCTTCGGGATGATTGCGACTTTCAAGAAACCTGTCGTCCGGTTGACCGACGACATGCGGCGTTTGTCCGAAGGGGACCTTGACATAGAGATCGGCGGTTCTGAGCGCGCTGATGAGCTCGGAGAAATGGCCCGGGCACTCTGTGTCTTCAGGGAGAATGCCGTAAGGAAAATCGAGATCGAGAACGACGCGGATCGTCAACGATCAGCTTCCGAAGCTGAACGTCGGCACAACGAGGCGGAGAAAGCCCAGATCGACAAACAGATCGGCGACGCCGTCGACAGTCTTGCCGCTGGGCTGGAGAGGTTATCCAACGGTGATGTTTCGAGCACGATCGATCAACCGTTCTCCGGGCGGCTGGAACAGTTGCGAAAAGACTTCAACAATTCGTTGCTGCGCTTGCAGGCGACGATGTCGGAACTTCGCGGCAACATCGTGCTCATTCGGCAAAATGCAGACAATCTCAGCAGTGGCGCCGATGATCTCTCCCGCCGCAGCGAGCGCCAAGCCGCGTCGTTGGAGGAGACAGCGGCTGCGGTTCATCAACTCACCGCGACGGTGCATTCGTCGACAGAGCAGGCGCAGGCCGCAGCCCGGCTTGTAAAGGAAACCAAGCAGGCCGCGGATGCGTCTGCTTCAGTGGTCACGAACGCGGTCGACGCTATGGGCCGAATAGAAGCGGCTTCCGGGCGCATTTCGCAAATCATCGGCGTAATCGACGAGATCGCTTTCCAGACCAATCTCCTGGCACTCAATGCCGGCGTCGAGGCCGCGAGAGCAGGAGAAGCCGGGCAGGGTTTCGCGGTCGTCGCCCAAGAAGTCCGGGAACTTGCCCAGCGGTCGGCTCTAGCCGCCCAGGAAATCAAGGGACTCATCGCAAGATCGACCGAGGAAGTCGCCTCGGGATCGCGATTGGTGAACGAGGCGGGCAGGGTGCTCATTGCAATATCGTCGAATGTTGCCGGAATTTCCGAAAGGGTTGAGCTTATCGCTGCGGCAAGCAGGGACCAGGCGGCTTCGCTTATCGAAGTGAACCAGGCCGTCGGCGAGATCGATGACAGCACCCAGCGAAACGCTGCCATCGCCGAGCAAGCCCACGCCGCCACTCAGGAACTCACAAAGGAGACCCAGCGACTGATGCAGCAGATAGAACAGTTCAACATCGGCAGGCCGAGGGGTCACATGCTTTCGATCGTTTCCTGACGACAGACTATCATCAATATTCTGTTGACAGATTTTCATACAATCTGTCAAATGGTACAGCCAATCTGGGAGGATATCCGGCGTGCTCAATGACCAAGCGCATCAGACTAAGTTGCCCTATTTCTATCCGTTCAAGTTCGGAACCGGCGAAATAACGGTGCTTTCGGACGGACCGTTGGAATTGGGCGACCCGCGGGAGAATTTTCTCGGAGTCGACGCGGCCACAGTGACGGAAATGCTCGACAGGAACTTCCTGTCCAGTTCGTCGGTAACCCTCGAGCAGAACATCCCGCTGGTCAAAATTAACGGAAAGACCATCCTGTTCGACACCGGGATGGGGACGTCGAAGATTTTCGGGCCGACGACCGGCCGCTTGCTGAAAAGCATGCAGGAGGCAGGCATCGACCCCTTGGAAGTCGATGCCGTGGTGTTGTCCCACGCACACATCGACCACACCGGCGGACTTTGCGATCAGGACGGCAAGCTTAATTTTCCGAACGCGGAGATCTTCATAAGCGAAAGCGACTTCGATGACTGGACCGACGGAGGCAAGCTTGATGCCGGTTTCAAGGCTCAGGTGGAAAATGCCCGGAGAAACCTTCTTCCACACCGTGATCGGATAGCGCATTTCGTGGACGGTCAGGAGTTCCTGCCGGGCGTGCAAGCGGTGCACGCTCCAGGCCACACCTTGGGCCACTTTTGCTTCCTCATGCAGTCTGACAACGATCGGCTCTGCTTCCTCGGCGATCTCACCCATCATCATATCCTGCTGATGGAACGCCCGTGGATGGAGTTCAAGTACGACACCGATCCCAAGCTCTCGGCGCGCTCGCGCACCCGGGTGCTGGATATGCTCGCGACAGACCGCATACCAGTGATGTCCTATCACTTTGCGTGGCCCGGGCTCGGCAACGTCGCCCGGGAGCGGGAAGGCTTCCGCTACGTACCCGCCGCCATGCAGATGCTCTCGAGATAGGAATACACGACAATGCAGATGAAATCCGTCATTCTCCGAGAGTCAGGGCTTCCCAAGCCGTATGCAAGTTCGCGACCTCTCAGTGTCGAGACCGTCGATCTGACGCCTCCGGGCAATCTTGAGGTCCTGGTCAAAATCAAGGCCGCTGGTGTGTGCCACTCCGACCTGTCGGCGATAAACGGCGACCGGCCCCGCCCGCTGCCTGTCGCGTTGGGGCATGAAGCATCCGGCATCGTCGAAGAAATCGGACCCGGTGTCGATACAGTGAAGGTTGGCGATCACGTCGTGATGTCGTTCCTGCCGATCTGCGGACACTGCGATTACTGCGCGGGAGGACGCGCTAGCCTCTGTGAGCCTGGCTATCGCGCAAACGCCGCCGGGACATTGTTGAACGGTAGCAAGCATATCCGTCTTCGCGGCTACGATATCAACCATCACAGCGGCGTATCGGCGTTTTCGGAATACGCGATCGTGTCGGCGCACTCGGTCGTCAAGATCACCAAAGATGTGGACGTCACGATGGCGGCCCTGTTCGGATGCGCCGTCATGACAGGCGTCGGTGCGGTCGTAAACACGTGTGGCGTGAAGCCGGGACAGTCGGTCGCCGTCATCGGCCTTGGGGGCGTGGGCTTGTCGGCGGTCCTCGGAGCGGTGGCCAGCGGAGCAAGCGAGATCGTCGCCATCGATTTGATGCCGGAAAAGCTTGAGCTGGCTAGGTCGCTGGGCGCGACGCGTACCTTCCTGGCAACCTCGCCGGATGTGGTCGGCGAGGTCAAGGAAGCGACACGCGGGGGAGTGGACTACGCCATCGAGATGGCAGGGTCGAGCAAAGCGTTCGAAACCGCTTATGGCATTACGCGGCGCGGCGGCACGACAGCCACAGCGGGTCTGGCGAACGTGAACACCAAATTCGAGATCTCGCCGCTTCCTCTTGTCGGGGAAGAACGCATCATCAAAGGCAGCTACATGGGGTCCTGCGTGCCTTCGCGCGATATTCCCCGTTATATCGACCTGTTCCTCAAAGGCAGGTTGCCCGTGGAGAGACTGCTGTCGAGCACTGGCCCGCTTGAGGAAATCAACGAGGCCTTCGACCGGTTAGACCGTGGCGAGGTGATCCGGCATCTGCTGGTTCCCTGAGCCTGCGGAAGGAGCGAGAATTTGAACGACTGGAAAGTCCTGGCGATACATTACGGCACTGCGGTTCGGCCCGTTAGCGAACTCGGCCTGGAAGCAGGAGATCCCCACGACGCCCCGGGCAGGATCGAGTATTTCGTCTGGTTGATCCGCCATGGTGAACGTCTGATCCTGGTTGACACCGGGTTTAGCCCGCAGGAGGCTGAAAGGCGCGGGAGGACCATGTTGATCCATCCGGTCGAGGCGCTTCGCCAGCTCGGGATTTCCGCATCGTCCATTACCGACGTCGTTATCACGCATCTCCACTATGATCACGCGGGAAACCTTGTGGACTTCCCCAAAGCCCTGTTCCACTTGCAGGATCGGGAGATGGCCTACGGTACAGGACGATGCATGTGCCATGATCGTCTTCGGCGTCCCTTCGCAGTGGACGCCGTCGTTGATGCGGTCCGCCTGACGTTTTCCGGCAGAATGCGCTTCCACGACGGGAACGGCGAGATTATGGAGGGACTCACCATCCATCTCGTCGGCGGTCATTCCAAAGGCCTTCAGGTCGTGAGGCTGGACGATGGCGATGAAGTCGTCGTCATCGCATCGGACGCACTCCATTTTCAACGCTATCTGGAGCATGACGACGTCTTTCCGCTTTTTGCCGATTACGCCGACGTACTGGAGGGATACCGAACGCTCCGTGAACTATCAGGACCGTCCGGCTTACTTGTTCCAGGCCATGATCCCGCAGTCCTGACGGGTTTTCCATCGCTGTCACCCGATCTCGCTTTTGCAAAGGTTCTACGGTAATGGGGACGCGTGGAATGTCCGGTAAGAGATAAAGCTGAGGCGTTCTTCGCTTTTGTCAGACAATCGGGTTGTCTCACCAGGATAACCCACCATATAGTACCATGACTTGCACGGCCGCTTTCGGCCTTGGTAAAACGGACTTTTGGATCCAATGGGTGATATGGATTTACAGATTGCACGACAGAGTGCCACATTGCGCACTCAGGTAGAAGATAAACTGCGGCAGGCGATATCAAGCGGCCGTTTCAAGCCGGGTCAGCGCCTCGTTGAGCGAGAACTCTGCGAGTCGATCGGTGTAGGACGGACATCAATCCGCGAGGCGCTTCGACAACTCGAGGCCGAGGGCCTCATTACCAGCTATCCGCACCGCGGTCCCGTCGTCAGCACTATCACTTACGAAGAAGCCGCTCAGCTCTACAGCGTCAGGGCTTTGCTAGAGAGCTATGCCGGAAAGGAATTCGCTGAAAACGGAACCGCCCAGGATATCCATACACTCAATGAGGCGGTTGCTGAGTTTGCGGAAGCGGCGGCAAGCGGCGGTGGGAGCAGGCTCATCAAGGCGAAAACCGCGTTTTACGATTGCCTGATGCAAGGGAGTGGAAACGTCTTCGTCAAGCAAATGCTGACATCGCTCCACAATCGGGTGACTCTTCTGCGCATGACGTCGATGACGCAGCCGGGGCGCTTGAACCACAGTGTGGAAGAGATAAAGGAGATCGCTGCGGCCATTACTGACCGAAACGGAGCGAAAGCCGCCGCAGCCTGCAAGTACCACATCGACATGGCGGCTAAGGTCGCACTGGACTACCTTCGTAAAACCTCCGAAAACGACGGCGATTAAAGGAAGCGGCAACAGCCGGTATTGACAGATTGTCTGATAATCTGCTTATTCGAAGTCATGGCGCTGCCGACGCGTGCGGCCTGGCGCTCGTTCGAACAGGGAGGTTGCTTTGGGCACTTTTAATGAATTGCGGTCCCGCATGGCGGAGGCTCTTGGGGATCCGGAATTGCCCCGGCTCACTCCGGACCTGACAATGGACATCGCCTTCTACGTCGGCGATCAGGTGATCGCCCTCAATTTCGCTGAAGGCGGCGCGGCGATCTGGGGGGAAAGCGATGACCCCCAGGTGACAGTGAGGGCCACTGCAGACGCCTGGGAGCAGCTTCTGATGACGCCGCCGCCCGCCACCTTTCATTCCTTCACGGCGTTACAGCTTGCAAACCCTCTCTTCGAGATCGCCGGCTCACCGCTCGCCCTCGCGAAAGCACGCCCGGCTCTGGAACGGGTGATTGAGCTCGTCGTAACGTCCCCCGAGATGAAAGCGGAGCATGCGCAACGCGACCTGCGTCAAATCCGGGGGCAGTATGCCGTCGTCGATATCGATGACGTCCCCCATGAAATATATTACGAAGAAGCAGGCGAGGGGGTGCCGGTCCTGTTTCTCCACACCGCCGGAGCGGATAGCCGCCAATTCTTGCCTCAGCTGGCGGACACCGAGCTTGCGAAAAACTACAGGCTGATCGCGGTTGACCTACCATTCCACGGTCGGTCCATGCCGCCGCTGACATGGGATGGCGCACCCTACAAGCTCACGGCATCGCTGTACCTGAAATGGTGCACGGCCATACTCGAACAGGTGGTTCGCGAAAAGGCGATTGTCGCGGGTGGGTCCATGGGCGCGGCAATGTCGCTGGTTCTCGCCGCGGAACGGCCGGAGCATGTCCTCGGGATCGTGGCGATCGAGCCACCTTTCCGCTCCAAGGGACGCCGGAACCCATACCAGCACAACGTAAACGTACACGGCTCACTTCATAACTCGGCGTATGTCAGAGGGATCATGAGCCCACTCAGCCCCGCAGGGGACCGCAGGAGGTCAAGCTGGATCTATTCGCAGGGAGCACCCGGAGTTTACCCAGGCGATCTTTCCTTCTACAGCGACGAGTTCGACGGAGCAGTGACAACTCCCCGGATTGACCCGTCGCGCACCCCGGTGGCGCTGCTCTCGGGCGACTATGACTACTCAGCCACTCCGACGGATGGGGCCAGGCTCGCCGAACTTATTCCGGGATGCCTCCACCTCGTCATGGATGGGCTGGGTCATTTCCCCATGTGCGAACACCCGAATTTCTTTCGGAGCTATCTTGTAAAAGGGCTCGAGTTCGTACGGCAAGCCGCGCGCTAAGCGGTCGCAGTGACTCTGGTCGCTCGGTGCAACACGCCGGGCGATCAAATTTGAAAGTGGGCGGGCGCCTACCGAGGCTTCGCAATTGGCGTCCCGGCGATGACACAGCCGGCATCGGGGGCGGCATCCTCACGCTCCCGAGAAATTCCGGTAAGAAATTGGAAAAATTCCCGCGATATCTGAGTGAAGGATCAGGCGCGGCGATGCGTTTAAAAAATGCCGTAGCGGCGCCTCATCGCAGGGTCCTGATCACGCAGCCTTGCGCGTGATCTCTATCTTCCCGCCGCGGCCTCTGTGTTTCCGACATGTAGTTGCCACAGTAAAGGTGCCTCCCCTTGGTCAAGAAGGAGGCACCCATCAGCACCCATGTGCTTTAGCGCACCAAGTGGTTCCCGATCGACGATCCTCCGTCGACGGTGAGAGTGCTTCCGGTCGCAAACCGCGAGCGGTCCGAAGCTAGAAAAAGCATCGCCTCGGCGATCTCTTCCGGGTCGCCCATCCGGTGCAGGGCTGCACGGGCGTTGAAGTCTTCCCGCAGGGCTTGCGGGTCTGCCGCTTCGGCGAAAATCTTGGTGAAATAGGGAGAGTCGATCGTTCCGGGGGCGACAGCGTTGACGCGGATCCCGTCTTTTGCGTGGTCCAGTGCCATGGCTCTCGTGAGTGCCGAGATCGCGCCTTTCGACGCCACGTAGGCCGTGCGGTTAGCGATGGCTGACACGGCCGTGTATGAGGTCGTGTTAATAATGGATCCGCTGCCCTGTTCCGCCATGATGGGAACCACGTATTTCGAGCATAGGAATATCCCCTTCACGTTCACCGCCATGATCCGGTCCCAGTCGGATTCGGCGATGGTCGTGACGTTTCCGGTCATTCCGAACCCCGCGTTGTTGACGAGAACGTCGATACGCCCCCATTTTTCCTTAACTGACCTAACCATCGCCTCTACTTCGGCGGACAAAGACACATCGGCCTTTAACGCGATCGCACCTGTCCCCATTTCTCGCGCGACGTCTCGTGCGGCATCGATGTTGACGTCGACGACGCCAACCTTAGCGCCCTGGCGCGCAAACAGTTCAGCTGTAGCGCGCCCGATCCCGCTGCCAGCCCCCGTCACCACACATACTTTCGATTCCAGATCCATAATCGTCTCCTCTTTCGCTGTATCGAGAAAACATTTTCGCAGACAATCTGTCAATGACGAATAAAACGTGTTGACAGATTGTCTGCTAATCTGCTTATCTTGGCTATCAAATGACTTGGGGAGGTAACCATGGCTGGTGCTGAAATAGCAGCGCAAGCGGCGTTCAAGACCGCTTTGCGCCGGTTCACATCGACAATTTGCCTGATCACAACGGAATGGGAAGGTGCCCGTTACGGAATGGCTGCAACCGCCGTCCAGTCGGTGACGGCTGACCCGCCGACCCTCCTGGTTTGCATCAACCAATCTGCTTCGATCAGCGGCCCACTCAAGCTTACGGGAAAATTCGCGGTCAACATGCTGCATCTTAGCCATGCGCCTTTGGTTCCGCTGTTTAGTGGAAAACTGAAGGGAGAGGAGAGGTTCGCGCATGGTGAGTGGATCACGGCTGGCGGCGTTCCCATCCTCGGCGACGCCCAGGCCGCATTCGTCTGCAGCCTCAACTCCGCAGTCTCCGTCGGCACCCATGATGTCGTTCTAGGGGAAGTTATCGAGGCCCGGTTTATCGAGAATATTGCCCCGCTCCTCTACGAGGACGGGAAATTGGTTAGATCGGCAGCGCTGATCGATGCTGCCGCCTGAAACGTTTGGCCGAGCTTTTTCGGCCTATCACATCCACCAGCCTTTCGGCCGATAATGAGGAGTTTGATCCGTGACTATTGCCACCGATGTGAAATCGCAAGTGAATGGGCGTCCCGTCAGTGAACGGTTCGAAAAGGGTCTGCAGACCCGTCGGGAGGTTCTCGGCGGTGCATATGTCGACGCTTCGGTAAACAAGGCGACCGAGTTCAACTGGCCGATGCAGGAGCTTGTCACCGAGTATTGCTGGAACGAGATCTGGAACAGGCCCGGCCTCGACCGCCGTTCACGCAGCCTTCTCAATCTGGGCATGATTTCCGCCCTTAACCGCCCCCACGAGTTGAAGCTGCACGTTCGCGGCGCGATCAATAACGGCCTCAGCAAGGACGAGCTTCGTGAAGTTTTCCTTCAGGTCGCGATCTATTGCGGCGTGCCCGCGGCGATCGACAGCTTCCGCGTCGCACAGGAAGTCTTCGAGGACATGGGCATCTAATCGGTGCCCCGACCTTCGGGCCGGGAACAGACCAACTCTGTGGAGGAGACTTCAATATGACGACCAGCGATGATTTCCGCGCCGCCGGAAACCCGATGTTTAACAGCAACAAGCTGAAGCTTGGCGTATTTGGAACAAATTGTTCGAGCGCATGCGCCATCACCACCGCGGAATCAACGTTCGAACCGACTTTCGAACATAATGTCGAAATTGCCA
The DNA here is from genome assembly GCF_002211305.1 of Rhizobium sp. R634. GTDB lineage: Bacteria > Pseudomonadota > Alphaproteobacteria > Rhizobiales > Rhizobiaceae > Rhizobium. Next base: position 386,834 of record NZ_LOKW01000023.1, read on the forward strand.
AAAAGCTCGAAGCGGCTGGGTGGGAATGCATGGTGCCGATCGCCCGGTGGCGCGGTTTCGGCGGGCCGACGAACTTCAACGGCGTGAACATGGACACGTTCACCTGGGCCGCGGCCCTGGCTGCCGTGACCACGAAGCTGCAATTTTTCTCGACGACGCATATCCCGACCCTGAACCCGATCGTCGCGACGAAGATGGCGACGACGATCGACAATATTTCGAAGGGCCGATACGGCCTGAACCTGGTGACGGGTTGGTTTACCCCGGAAATGGAGATGTTCGGCGTTCCGATGATGGAACACGACACCCGCTACGAATATGCCACGGAATGGATGGAAATCGTTGACACCTTGTGGAAGAAGAACGGTGTCACCTATGACGGCCAGTTCCTCAAGGTGAAAGACGCGTTCAGCGAGCCGAAGCCCTATAACAAGGAGACGGGCCGCCCGGTCCTCATCTGCGCCGGCTCCTCGGGCAAGGGCCTGCACTTCACCGCGAAGTTCTGCGACTTCAACTTCGGCTTCATGCAGGACATGGAATCGGGCGCAGCCTGGGTGAAGAAGGTGAAGGAACTGGCTCGCGAGGAATACAAGCGCGAACTCGGAACCTTCACCGCGTGCCCGGTCGTCGTTCGCGAGACCGAAAAGGAAGCCCAGGACTACTATGACTACTACGTGAACCAGAAGGGCGATTGGGAAGCCTGCGAAAACATCTGCGAGGTTCTCCAGGTTCAGTCACAGAACCACTCGGCGGAGATGTACCAGAAGTTCAAGGAGCGCTTTATCGCTGGCTGGGGCGGCTACCCGATCGTCGGAACGCCGGAACAGGTCGCCGACAAGCTCGTCGCGTTGAGCAATACGGGCGTCGACGGCGCGCTTCTCACAATGGTCGACTACAACGAAGAACTGCCGTTCTTCAACGACCGCGTCATGCCCCTGCTGAAACAGGCTGGCCTCAGGAACTGACCGTTCCGCGGGCGGCTAAGCCGCCCGCCACCGATCCGAAATCGAAACACGTTTCACCAATTCCGTGGCTCGACGCCAACGGCGTCGACTGCTGTAGCGGATGTACGAAGGGGAGGAGACCCTACACATGCTGAAGAAGGTTTACACCGCATTGAGCGTGATCATCGGGCTAGGCCTGATGACCACCGCCGCATTCGCGGACGGATTAGACTCGCTACCACCGGACCAGAAGCAGCTTTACCAGCTCGTGGACCCGGCAATTCCCCTCGGCGGTACGCCGCTCAAGGATTTTGTGGCGAAGCGGCCGCCGCCGTGGAAAATCGGCTACGCGTCCACTTATGCCGGCAACACGTGGCGTGCCCAGATCCTCACTGAAATGAACGAGGTTCTGCTTCCCAAATACAAGGAGGCTGGACTGGTATCTGACCTTGTCGTCACGCAGTCCGACCTGAAGGACGCGACGCAAATCCAGCAGATGCGCCAGATGGTCGACGACGGCGTCGATGCCATCATCATCTGCTGCTCGAACGTGACGGCCATCAACCAGACCATCGAATACGCGCATTCCAAGGGCGTCCCGGTTTTCTCCTTCTCGGGTTACGTGACATCGCCCTACGCGATCAATGCGACCGAAAACAACACCCAGGGCGGTTACACGGCCGCGAAATGGCTGGCGGAGGAAATCGGCGGTAAGGGCAACGTCCTGACGGTTTCAGGCATCCCGGGCTTCGCATCGTCCGACAGCTTCAATGTCGGTGCCAAGAAGGCGTTCGACGAGTATAAGGACATCACCGTCGTGGGCGATGTCGCTGGCAAGTGGACCGATCAGGTCGCCCAGGTCGAAGTCCAGAAATTCCTCGCGACCAACCCTACCGAAATCGCAGGTATCCTGGTCCAGTCGGCGTCGGAAAACGGTGTCGTCAACGCGGTCCAGCAGTCCGGGCGCGACATGATGCCAATCGTCCTCGGCGGCGAGGCGTCGGCGGCGTGCTACTGGCGCAACAATCCCGACTTCATCAGCCAGAGCTTCCATTTCTGGCCGCCGCGGGCCGATGCTCGCCTGGTGTGGGACGTGATGATGAGGACACTCCAAGGCCAGGGGCCGAAGATCCAGTCGATCCTGCGACCGGCTCTTCCCTACACGATCGACGATGTGAAGGAAGCAATTCCGGAAGATTGCGATCCGAACTCCACGGCGTGGATCGAGCCCAAGGGCGACGCATGGTGGCCCGCGGACGTAGCAGCACAGTACTTCGAGCGCCCGGAAGATCCGCTGGCCTGGCGCCCGAAGAAGTAATCGACGACCTCCCAAGTTGTCCAGCGACCTCCGCGCCGGCTTCATCCGTCGGCGCGGAGGACCTACGATAAGGAGCCAGAAGTTGGAATTCCACAAGATACAGCGTTTGCCTCCTTACGTCTTCGACCAGGTGAACCGTCTCAAGTCCAGCGCGCGCGCGGCCGGAGTCGACATCATCGATCTTGGAATGGGCAATCCCGATCTTCCCACGCCAAGCTGGGTTGTGGACAAGCTATGCGAAGCGGTGCAGCATCCGCGCACGCACCGCTATTCGGCTTCCAAGGGCATTATCGGGCTTCGCCGCGCCAAGGCTGCGTATTACGCCCGCCGGTTTAATGTGAAGCTTGATCCGGATACCCAGGTTGTTGCAACGCTCGGGTCCAAGGAGGGGTTTGCGAACATGGCGCAGGCCATAACCGCCCCCGGGGATGTCATTCTCTGTCCGAACCCTTCCTATCCGATTCATACGTTCGGATTTGTCATGGCAGGGGGCGTGATAAGGTCGGTACCGGTCGAGCCGGATGAGACCTTCTTCCAAGCTCTCGAAATGGCGGTGCGGCATTCGGTACCGAAGCCTCTGGCGCTCATCATAAGCTACCCGTCGAACCCCACCGCTCGCGTCGCGACGCTCGACTTCTATAAGGACGTCATCGCCTTCGCGAAGAAGCACGATCTCATCGTTCTGTCGGATATCGCCTACGCTGAAATCTATTTCGACGGTCCGCCGCCGCCGTCTGTTCTCGAAGTCCCCGGCGCGATCGACGTGGCCGTCGAGTTCTCCTCGATGTCGAAGACATTCTCTATGCCCGGTTGGCGCGTTGGGTTTGCGGTGGGCAACGAACGCCTCATCCGGGCGTTGACGCGCGTGAAATCGTACCTGGACTACGGAGCATTTACGCCAATCCAAGTCGCCGCCGCTCATGCCCTAAACTCGGACGGGGAGGACGCCGCGCGGGCCCGAGACATTTACAAGACGCGCAGAGATACACTGGTGAAGACCTTTGCCGATGCCGGTTTCGACGTTCCAGCTCCTGCGGCGACGATGTTCGCATGGGCTAAGATACCTCCGGATTTCCGACACCTTGGCTCGCTGGAGTTTTCGAAACTCGTGCTCGAGAAGGCACAGGTCGCGATTTCGCCTGGTATCGGTTTCGGCGAGATGGGTGACGAATTCGTACGGCTGGCTCTCGTGGAGAATGAAGACAGAATCCGGCAGGCTGCACGGAACCTGAAGCGGTGGCTTTCCGCGAGCGCGCGACCGCCACAACTCGATAAAGCAATGAAAGGATTTTGAAGATGCCGATCCTCGGATCTTGCCAATGTAAAGCGGTCCAGTACGAAGTGTCGGAACTGGACGGCCCGATGTGGAACTGCTTCTGCCAGACGTGCAGAAAGTCCCATGCGGCCGATCATAACACTGCCGCCAAGGTGAAGAGTGAGAACTTTAATCTGATTTCCGGCGATGACGTCCTTCACAGCTTTGAGTCGACGCCTGGAAAACTGAGGTGGTTCTGCTCACGGTGTGGTTCGCACGTTTATGCCGAACGGCCTGCCAACCCGGAGATGAAGGTGCTGCGGGCAGGCACTTTTGACACTGATCCTGGTTCAGTTCCTATGTCCAACGTCTGGCTGTCCCACGCCACGCCGTGGCTTGCCCACGACCCCGCGAAGGAAAACTTCGAAGAATTCCCGTGATCCTTTCACGGTTGCGCGCCCCTATGGGCTGATCGACAATGAGTGCGGTTTGCCCGGGCACGCCCGTGAAGGGGCTAACTCGAGTGGCACTTGCCGCGTTCGAAGCGTGGAGGTTGGGCTGTGACGTATCCCCCAATTGAAACGGTCGCCTTCATCGGAGTGGGTGCGATGGTAATTCCCATGACCGGACACCTTCAACAGCGCTTTGGTCTTGGCTTGATAGCGGAGGCCGCCAGATCGCTTCCGATCTGGCGGACGAGTTCCGGTTGAGAACCACTGACCGGACGTCAGGTGCGTGCCAACGCGCTTTCGCAAATATCGGGGCGTCTAGCGACCATATCATCGTGATTTCATCGAAACCAACTCGACATCCCGACAAGGGCATGACGTCTCTATTGACAGATTAGCAGACAATCTGTCATTCTGAAGTTCGCCGGGTGAGTACTCGGAGCATTCAAAGACGGCAGTCACAATCCAGCAAGAGGCCGGGCATCGGATGCCCTGGCGCGATTTGCTGCTGCCTAAAGGGAGGATGGGCATGACGAATGACGTCGCCGTAAGCATGACGGCCGTTGCCAAATCGTTTGGCGAAACGAAGGCTTTGAAGAAATGCGATTTTGTCGCCAGGGCAGGAGAGGTGCACGCGATCGTTGGCGAGAATGGCAGCGGCAAGAGCACCATGGCGAAGATCATGTCCGGCGTTATCGCTGCCGATGGAGGATCTGTCCTAATCCTTGGCAAGTCCATCACCTCGCCAGTCGATGCCAAAGAGGTTGGTCTCGCTACGATCTTCCAGGAAGTCCTTGTCGCCGATGAGGCAAGTGTCCTCGACAACCTTTTCGTGGGAAGCGAGGACCTGTTCTCGCTTCGGAAATCCTCCAAGGAACGTGGAAGCGTTGCGCAAAGCCTTCTGGACCGCCTGGTCGGAAAGCATATCGATCTCAGGCAGAACGTCGGTGATCTTCCGCTCAGCATCAAGCAATGGATCGTTATCGCCCGCGCCGTCCTGAGGAAACCCAAGGTCTTGATCCTGGACGAGTCCTCGGCTGCACTCGATCTCGACGCGACCGTCCGGCTCCACGAAGAGATCGATCGGCTCCGGTCCGAGGGGTGCGCGGTAATCATCGTCACGCACCGCATCGCTGAGCTCGTCCGTATCGCCGACCGGGCGACAATACTGAGAGACGGTTTCACCGTCGGTGTCCTTGAGAAATCCGAGATCACCGAGGCGAACCTCCTCCGCATGATGACCCCTCAAGACCGCCAGATTTCCGCCGCCGCTTCAACGTCTGCAGCGGGCCTGTCGGGTGATCGCAAGGAGGTTCTTTCCGTGCATGGCGCGCGCCCCCAAGAGGCATCGCAACCCTTCGACTTCGTCCTTCCGCAGGGATCTATCGTGGGCGTTGCGGGTCTGGACGGCCAGGGCCAGGACGCGTTCGTGCGACTGGTCGCCAGGATTATGTCGCCGTTCGGAGGGGAGGTCCGGATCCTGGATCGGGAAAGCACCGGTCTCGTCAAAGTCAGCACGCTCGACGACGCCGCGAATAAGGGCATTGTGTACGTATCCGGAGACCGGAAGCGGGAAGGAATTTTCCCACAGCAGAGCATTTTCGAGAACCTCGCCATCGGTATCTACCAAAAGAACCTGGGGCCGTTCGGTGTCATCAGGCGTAAAAGGCTGAAGCAGACGTTTGCCCGGGAGGTCGAGCGGCTCCGCGTCAAGATCGGGCACCCGGACAACCGCATTACGTCCCTTTCCGGGGGTAACCAGCAGAAGGTCCTGATCGGTCGTGCCTTCGCCAATGATCCCAGAGTGATCGTTCTTAACGACCCTGCTCGAGGCGTGGACCTCAACACCAAACGCGACCTGTATCGCGAGCTTCGGCTGTTTGCCGAAGGTGGCGGCTCGGTAATCTACCTTTCAAGCGAGATCGAAGAGTTTCTCGGTTTCGCCGATCGCGTTGATGTCTTTCACAAAGGGAGCATCCATCGTTCCCTCGACGGCCCCGACATCAACGAAGAAACCATTCTCGCTGCAATGTTCGGCCGCTCGGTTGCCGACACCATGGAATTCTCCAAAGAGAGAAAGGCACACTGATGTCGCAACGTTTTGGATTTCCTGCGCTCGACAGGTCGCTGACCGTACCGCTCGTTCTTTTCGGAGTGTTGCTCGTCGCCGCAGCCGTGCTCTCGCCGCGGCTGTTCACCGCAACCGGAATGGGCGGAGCAATCATCGTCGCAGCACCTTTGATCCTCACGACGCTGGCCCTGACACCGATCGTGATGGCAGGCCGCGGTTCGGTCGACCTTTCCGTTGGCCCGCTGATGGGTTTCGTGAACGTCACCCTGATCGGCTGGCTCTCAGCAAGGGGTTACACGTCTCCGCTCGCAGTGATTTGCTGGGTGGTGGCAGTCGGCGCACTGTATCAGTTGCTGCAGGCGCTCATCATCATCTACGTCCGGGTCGCCCCCATCATCGTCACGCTCTCCAGCTTCCTCGTCCTTTCAGGCTTGAACCTCATGGTCATGTCAAGGCCGGGCGGCGTTGCGCCGGACTGGATGATGACGTGGGGAGCAGGAACGACGATCTTATCTCCGGTGCTGATCATCGTCTTGGCGGCGTTGGCTCTTTGGGCCGTTATGCGCCGGACCACCTTTTACTCCCACCTTCGCATGACAGGCGCTGACGAACGGATGGCCTACACGAGCGGGGTGAAAGTCGACACCGTACGCATCTGCGCCCATCTCCTCGGCGGCGTCTTCGTCGGCCTTGCCGCGCTCAGCTATACGGCATTGATCTCTTCTGGCGATCCTACCCAGGGAAGCAGCTACACGCTCCAGGCGGTTACCGCCCTGGTGCTCGGTGGCGCAAACCTGGCTGGCGGGAGAGGAGGAGCTTTGGGGGCCACGCTTGGTGCGCTGAACATGTTCCTCATCTCGTACCTGCTTTCCGCCTTCAGCTTCGGAAGCGTGACGGGGTTCGTGACGCAAATGGCTTTCGGCCTGATCCTCGTGGCATCGCTCCTCGTCAACGTATTCATGACGGCCCGGCGCACGGCTTTCTAGAGAGGACTGGTAATGACTTCACTCACAACGGAACAGACGATGAGCCAAATCACAGGACGATCGGTAAAGCTTCAGCGCAGCATCGTAATTGGCTTTGGTCTGCTTGCCGCACTTCTCGTGTTGGGTACGATCCTTGTTCCGGGGTTTATCTCGCCCCGTAACGCGCGTTCGATATTGCTGCTTGCCGCTTTCCTGGGGCTTGCATCGTTGGGACAGACGCTATGTGCCATGGTTGGCGCGCTTGATCTCTCCATTCCATATGTCATCGGGGGAGCGAATATTCTCTTCCCAAGCCTGTTGGTCACCGGGATGCCTGCCTGGCTGGCCGTGATAGCGGTCGTTCTCCTGGGAGCAGCAATCGGGCTTGCGAACGGCTTTTTGAGCTTCAAGCTGCAGGGCCAGGCTCTCATCATGTCCCTTGGGGTCGGCTTCGCATTTGTCGGCGCGGTACAACTCTACACCTCCATCGGTTCCGACTACGGCGGAACGGTTTTCGCCCCCGTACCGGACTGGCTCCGCAATATCGCCGCGTTCAACGGGAAGACCTTCGGGCTGCCCCTGCCGCCAGTGGTACTGGTGTGGCTCCTCGTCACGCTCGTCACCATCTGGGCTCTGTATAACACATGGTTCGGCCGCTCCATCTACGCCGTCGGCGGCAGCAGGACTGCAGCGGCACGGCTTGGCATTTCCGAAACCAAGGTCTGGACCAGCATTCACGGTATCAGTGGGGCGATGTCGGCACTGACGGGCGTATTGCTGCTCGGGTTTTCCGGCGGCGGCTTCGTTGGCGTCGGAGACCCATATCTCTTCACCACCGTTGCGGCCGTTGTGATCGGCGGCACCTCGTTGCTCGGTGGCGCAGGCGGATACGGGGCAACCGTTCTCGGGGTACTCGTATTGACGATATTGACGTCCCTGCTGGTCGGGCTCGGCCTCAGCTTTGCCGCGCAACAGGCGATCGTGGGTTTGCTGATCGTGCCGATGGTGGCCGTCTACGCGCGTACCCCGCATATCCGCAACCAGATCTGATCGGAGGGCCGGCAAAATGAAGATTGTCGCGATAACCGGCAATGTCTCGCGCCCCTCCAAGACGCGGGCGCTCGGGGAATACGCACTCTCGAGCGTCTCGCCCGGCCACGGCCGGTATCTCTTTGACCTGGTCGATGTTCTCCCGGTGTTAGGAACCACGCTGTGGCGTTCGGAGGCTCCTGCTGGACTTGCGAACGTTCTTGACGCAATCCAATCTTCAGACGTCCTCGTTGTGGGGACACCGGTCTTCAAGTCCTCGATGACCGGTCTTCTCAAGCATCTTTTCGACCTCTTCGAAATGACAGCCCTGCAGGGTAGACCCGTTTTGATATTCGCAACGGGCAAGGCCGAGGCCCATGGCGAGCATGTCGAGGCTCACCTGCGCTCATTGATGGGCTTCTTCAAAGCCGAGGTTCGCGGTGACTTCATCTATGCGATGGACGGCGACTTCCCGGATTCGGCACCATCTGCGGAACTTCGGGAGCGGGTCGACCGCCAACTCGCACGCACTCTGGGCCATGGTTAGTTCAAGGAGAAGAACATGAAGTTTGCTTCCATCGAGAGCGCGGTTAAAGCAATCGCCGCCGGAGAGATGATCATCGTCGTGGACGACGAAGACCGGGAAAACGAGGGCGACATCCTCGTTGCCGCGGAGAAGGTGACGAACGATCATGTTGCCTTCATGATGCGTTATGCGCGCGGCCTGATCTGCGTTCCCTTGACCGGGGAGCGGTTGGACGAACTGGATATCCCGCTCATGGTGGAGCGCAACTCGGATTCCATGCAGACGGCGTTCACGGTCTCAGTGGACCTGATAGAAGGCGTATCGACCGGTATTTCCGCAGAAGACCGCGCCAAGACCATCAGGGCGCTTGCCAACGCATCGACGATGCCGGAGGAGCTGTCCCGGCCAGGCCACATATTCCCCCTGCGGGCAAACCCGTCGGGTGTTCTCGGACGCCCCGGCCATACGGAAGCCGCGGTGGATTTCGCTCGGCTCGCCGGGCTCGAGCCAGCGGGTGTTATCTGCGAAATCGCCAACGACGACGGCACTATGGCGCGTCTTCCCGAACTCAGCGAATTCGCCGCGCGCCACAACCTTCTCATGGTGACCATCGAAGCCCTGATCGATTATTGCCGCGAGATCGATGAACGCGGCCCTCGTTTAGAGGACGCGGGCGCGGCGGCGGCGCTGTCGAATGTTTCGTATCTGGCAAGCAGACGTACTACATGCCCCCAGCGGGAGAGCGGAACTACTGCGTTCGCAGTCTCTGATACAGCACAAGAAAAGTGCGTTTCGCAGGTGCCAACGGGGGGAACGGACCTTGGGTTCGCTGTGCGATGATTGGGCATGACAAACCGTGACCCGCTTTATCGCCCCCGCCGCTTTCCTGCTGAAATTATTGCGCACGCGGTGTGGCTTTCTTTCCGCTTTGCTTTTGCGCCTGCGGGTGATCGAGGCCATGCTGGCCGGTCCTGGGATCATTGTCTCGCACCAGACGATCCGCCTGTGGGCAGAGTAATTTGGTCATACCTCCGCCAACAACAAGCTTCGATCCTACCACGCTGTAAAACGAGAGTTCATGCCGGATGTAGCGCTTCGGCTCCACCCTGTTCCACACCCCACCCCATGACCTCACCACGAGCCATCGTCGCGAACTGGGAGTAGAAGCGATGAACCTATGGGCCCAAATTGCTCGCGCATCACTGACAAAATCGACCGGCGTCATGGGCTCGTCTCTTTGCCCTTAAGTCTAAGATTCCCGTCGAAGTGACGGCGAAGGACCGGCTGCAAACCCTCAATTGCCCTGTTCGCCCGTCGATGGCGAAAGGCCGACCTCATGCTTGGAAACCGTTTCGGGAAGGAAGTGATGATGTGGAGAGTTGAGAGTGTCCCCTCCAAGATTGACCATTTCTCGCTCAAAGGCACTTGCAGCGAGGAACTCGCGGAAGCGCTTTCCAGGCTTTCCCCGCAATCTCCAGCGCATGTACAGGGCGACAAGACGATCGCCTACGATATACATGCGATTACCAATGGCCCGATTGCAGTTATTGCCGCGCATTACGAGGGCGACCTAACGGTCCAGCACCAGGGACCGGCGGAGGCAAACATTATCATGCTTCCACTATATGGGCGATCGGTCGTTACCGTGGACGGCAGACAAATCCTGTCAGAGGGAAGGCGTGGCGTTTTCGTGAACAGTATGTCGGCGAGTACAACCCAATTCATTGGGCCCAGGAAACATTTGGGTCTTAGGATCTCCCATGATGAGCTGACGCGCCGTTTAGCACGTCGGCTCAATACGCCAATAAGAGGCAGCCTCGATTTTTCGCCAGAAATCGACCTATCGGTCGGGTTCGGCTCCCTTTTGGTGCAACTGGTACCAGTGCTTTATGCTGGATTACGAGACGGAACCCTCCTTCAATCGCCGATAGCACTTAATCTCCTCACCGAAACGACGATAGAGCTTTTGATCGAAGCTGCGCAGCATCGCTACTCACCTGAGTTATGCCGCGTTGCTGAACCACCCTTACCCAAGGCCGTTAAGCGGGCGGTCGACTATATGCGTGCCAATATTGCTCGGCCGCTATCTCTTGAGGAAATCGCAACGGCTTGTGGCGTGAGCCGACGCACTCTTCAGAGCGGTTTTCGCAACTTCCGAAATACGACCCCTCTGGCATTTCTGCAGCACCTACGGTTGGAATCAGTGCATCAGGAACTGATGACAGGCGAGCCTGGCATCTCGGTCAAGCAGGTCGCTCTGAAATGGGGCTTCATTCATAGAGGCAGATTTTCTGCGGACTATCGCAAGCGCTATGGAGTATATCCCTCTGAAACATTGCGTATATCGGAGGCGGATTGCGCCGACTGATCTACGATCAGTCAGCGCGCTCGACCGTCTTCGAGGCTTGATAGCAACAGAACTCTCCAGCAAACCGACTGGCTCGGCCCAAGATCTGTCTTGCAGATGATCCCCTGAACGCAACGATGTTCCGATCTGCGCAACGCAGTTTCAAATCAGTACAGGGGTTAATCATATGGTAAGTCTGCCGAGCTCATCTCATATGTAGCGGTCGATTTCACAATGTTCTTGACCGCGTCGCTAATGGAATCCGGTGTAATTTATAGTCCATGAGGAACGTATGTCCAGACTGCCGCTATCCCTACTTTTAATGATTTTGGCAATTATTCCGTTGACGGCGTTCGTACTCATCGGAGTATCAACATCACTGGGATATTACCACGAATATTCTATGTTCCGAAGCGCACAAACAACGCAGCAACTTGGGCGGGAAGGCGGATTCCTCGCCCAGGCTATAGCGGCGGAAGCGTTTGCAGGCGCCGACGTCCGTCGGGCGAAGCGAGCCGCATCGGACAGGGCTTTTACAGCGGTCTTTTCCGCTTACGACTCTTGGAAAAAGGCATTTGACGATCCGGCCATAGAACGGGCAGTGCAAATCATTCGTGAAAGGCGAGACAATATCGATAGCTTCCGCCGGCGCATCGATGACGGAACGGCGGGCGAGGCGGAGGGAGCCGTTGCCTTGCGCCCAGCTGCCGTTGCGGGTTTGGAGCTCGTCCGTCGCACTGGGGCGACTGTCAATAATTTGGATTTGGCACGCCAAATTACCGGTTTTCACGCGCTGATGCAGATCACGGAAGCTAGTTTGCTGGAGATCAGGCCCGGCCGAGCTTTCATCAAAAATTCAGCGATGTCCGTCGATCTATTTTCGTCCCTCTTACAATCAAAAAATCTAAAGCAGCTTTATGTGCCTACGATGCGCGAATTTCTCCCTGCCGATCTCGTCAAATCTTATGACGACTTCGAGGCCAGCGCCGCAGGCAAGTTCATCGCGGGCGTTCGCGATCAGATGTATGCGAACCAGCCGGGCGTTTCCTTCCCCCCCGAGACGTTGGATCGATGGAATGAAATCACCCAACAGCGGGCTGCTTTGTTGACCGAGCTCATAATGCGCACCGGCGACAAGTTGGACGAGATGGCATTTCAGCGGTACGCCGATCTTCGCAATGCCTTTATCGGCTACTCCGGCGCCACGCTTCTGATCATGTCTACGGTACTCATTCTGTGCATTTCGGTCGTTCGGAGAATTTCAAATTCCATTCGGACTCTGACAAGCCGAATGAAGGCACTCGCAGAAGGCGATACGTCGGCGCCGGTACCCTTGACGATCCGACGCGACGAGATCGGGGACATGGCGCGTTGCCTTGAGTTTTTCCGCGGCGCGGCCATACAAAAAAATCAAATGGAGACATCCGCGGAAGCTGAGCGCATTCGTTCTGAGAAAGAGAAGCTGGATATTCAGATAAGGGCTGAAAAAGAAGCAGATGAGCGCCTCGTTCGAGCGACGACGGCATTGGCAACCGGGTTGAAGCGGATGGCGGATGGAGACTTGATTTATGAGATTGAGGAGCCGTTAGCGCCACAGTTTGAAAGGTTGCGCGGCGATTTCAACGCTTCCATTCGTCAGCTCCGGGGCGCGCTTGTTACCGTCGGCCATTCAGTCGAAACGGTCACGAATGGCAGCTCGGGCGTCTCGGCCGCATCTGAAAATCTTTCAAGACGCACCGAGCAGCAGGCGGCTTCGCTCGAGGAAACTGCAGCGGCGTTGGAGGAAATAACCGTCAACGTTGCATCGACGACAAAGAGGACGGCCGAGGCGCGCGGAGCCGTCCAACAGATGCGAGATCATGCGGAAATGTCCGGTCGGGTTGTACGCAATGCTATCGGAGCCATGCATCGCATTGAAAACTCCTCCAAACAGATTTCGCAGATCATCAGCGTCATCGACACGATCGCCTTTCAAACGAACCTCCTGGCGCTGAACGCCGGCGTCGAAGCAGCGCGTGCTGGCGACGCGGGAAAAGGCTTTGCGGTTGTTGCCCAGGAGGTCAGGGAGCTTGCGCAGCGCTCAGCGACAGCGGCAAAAGAAATCAAGGATCTCATCGGCAATTCAGCTCTGGCCGTCGACGAGGGCGTAAGGCTCGTGAGCGAAACCGGATCGGGCCTGAGAACGATTGAAGAGCTTGTGCAGGATGTAAATCTTCATATGGACGCAATCGCAACGGCCTCCCAAGAACAATCGTCGGGCCTGCGCGAGATCAACGGCGCGGTTAATCATATGGACCATGCCACTCAAGAAAATGCGAGCATGGTCGCGGAGATGAATTCTGCAGGATCACACCTCGCCCAAGAGAGCCAAAGCCTAGCCGCGCTGTTGAGACATTTCCACTTCAAAGACGAGAGCGGGGATTTCAAGCCACAGAAGGTCTCGGGCGAACCTGGCAAGAGTTTCCCGGCCGGTCAGACAATGGTTGACCGCGGAAACTATCCGATGCGCCGCGGTAACCTGGCGCTCGCGCCTTCGAATGATGATTGGCAAGCGTTCTAAATCATATGGGCGGCGTCGCCGACCACAGTCAAATACACATCTTTGATGATTGTGAACGAGAGCGATATCCCGGTGGGGTAGCGGCATGGTACTCCGCCAAATGACTTGTGCGGTCCTAACAAAACCCTGGCTTGACGCATGATTGTTCAGCCACGTTACAAGAGGACTTGGCACATGAAACAGATACGTCAATCGGAACTAACATCCCGCCTCGGACAGCCTGTAGAAACGCAGATGGCGACTGATGCTCAAAACATCCAGGGGCGTCACGCCTTACGCAATGCGGTCAATGCCAGTCCTCCGCTTGCTACGGGCACGGCACCGCCATTTTCGGAGGCCTCCATTGTCCGGCCATCGCCCGGTCACGACGAGGATGTCGCGAGGCTTGGGCAACCCTTTGAGAAGTCTTTTCGGGCGCCCCCCCGGCAACCTGAGATAAACGTCGACATGCCATTCAACGCCGAAGAGATGTCCAGTGCCGTCGTACTCGACGCGATCCCGTTACCCGTCTTCTTCAAGAACAGAGATGGGGTACACCTTGGTTGCAACAGGGCGTTTGAAAGCTTCTCCGGTCGCTCAAGAGCAGAGATTATCGGAAAAACCGTTTTCGATTTGGTACCCGCACCCATAGCCGAGACGTATGCCGCGTTGGACGAGGCGCTTTTTGCAAATGGCGGTGTTCAGCAATATGAAGCAAAGGCCACCGCCGAAGATGGTGGCGTAGTTGATCTTTTACTCAGCAAAACAGCGATCACTGATATAGCTGGCAATAGGGTCGGCTTGGTTGGCGCGATGTTGGACATCACAGAGCGGAAACGTACGGAGCATGATCTCAAAGAGGCTCTTGAATTCGCAGAGGGAATTATCGCCGCCATTCCTGACGTTCTGTTCGAGGTAGATGCCGACGGTCGCTACCTGCAGGTCTGGGCCAGGGATCAGGAGCTCCTGGCGCAACCAAAAGAGGTGCTGCTCGGCAAGCTTGTCCGCGATTCGCTCCTTCCAGATCAGGCCGACATCGCTATGCTGGCTCTTGAAGAAGCCGATGAAACCGGCGCCTCCTACGGTCGATGTATCCGTATCGCCCTTCCGAATGGCGAATCCCGTTGGTTTGAACTGTCGGTCGCAAAGCGACCAAGCAGCAATCACTCAACCGTCACTTTTCTTGTGTTATCTCGCGATATTACAGAGCGAAAGCACGCCGAGGGAACAATCATTGAAGCTCGGACTCGCCTCTTGAGTGTACTGCAGACCATTCCGGACATGGTATGGCTGAAAGACGTAACAGGCAAATATCTGTTGTGCAATCATGCCTTCGAAGGATTGGTCGGCAAGGCAGAAGCGGAAATCGTCGGGAGAACGGATTATGATCTGTTTACTCCCGAACTCGCCCAGTTTTTTCGGGACAAGGATAAAGAGGCCATGCAAGCCGGCCGTATTCTCATCAATGAGGAACGGATCACCGATCACGAGGATGATCGATCAGTGCTTTTGGAAACTCGTAAGGTTCCGGTATTCGCGGGGGGAAAGCTGACCGGGATTCTCGGCGTGGCCCGCGATATCACCGAACTGGACACGTCCCGTAAGAAAATCCGTCAGATGGCATTCTATGATTCTCTGACCGGCCTCCCTAACCGGACACTTTTCAATGAGCAGTTACGCGAGATGATCAGGGACGCGGCTTCGGCGGGCCAGCGAGCCGGGGTGATGCTGATCGACATGGACCATTTCAAAGCGATCAATGACACTATGGGACATCCCGTCGGTGACGATTTGCTGCGGCAGGTGGCGACACGCATGAAAGAAGGCGTCCGTGCCAGCGACACAGTCGCGAGACTCGGTGGCGATGAATTTGCAGTTTTGCTGCCGAATGTTCAGGACAATGACGATTTGGCTCAAATTGCCAGCAGAATGCTCGCCGCATTCGGCGAACGCTTCATGCTTTCCGACAGGGAGATCTTTGTATCCTGCAGCATCGGGATATCGGTATTTCCAAATGACGGCGACGCTCCCGACGATTTGGTGAAATATGCAGATTCTGCGATGTATTTAGCGAAGCGTTCGGGGCGTAGCAACTTCCGATTCTACTCAAGGGATCTCACGATTGGGGCTGAAAAGCGCCTGGCGCTAGAATCAGACCTACGCCTAGCTATGAAACATGGGCAACTTGAACTCCATTATCAGCCAAAGGTCCTATTGGACAACGGAAAGGTGATTGGTTCAGAAGCACTGCTTCGATGGCATCATCCGAAGATGGGAATGATCCCTCCGGGAGAATTCATAGGTGTCGCCGAGGAAACCGGACTGATCATCGATCTCGGACGATGGGTGCTGCATGAGGCGTGTCGCACGGCTGCCATCATGAATGCAGATGGACTGCCCCCGCACAAGATCGCAATAAATTTGTCTCCTAAGCAGTTTCAATGCCCTC
The DNA here is from genome assembly GCF_002211305.1 of Rhizobium sp. R634. Lineage (GTDB taxonomy): Bacteria > Pseudomonadota > Alphaproteobacteria > Rhizobiales > Rhizobiaceae > Rhizobium. The sequence goes on from NZ_LOKW01000023.1 coordinate 402,726, forward strand.
ATTTGTCGCAAACGGTCGCGGACGTATTGCAGGAAACCGGTTGTCTTGCGGAGTGGATCGAGGTCGAAATAACTGAGAGTCTCCTGCTCCACAACTGCGAGGGCGTTTCGACGACACTCTCTCAATTGCATGCGAGCGGAATTTCCATAGCGATCGATGATTTCGGCACCGGCTACTCATCTCTGAGCTATTTGGCTAACTTTCCCATTGATACCCTGAAGATTGATCGGTCATTCATCAATCGATCAGACAAGCGAAGTAGAGAACTGGTGAAGGCAATTCTCTCGATCGCGCGCTGCCTAGGGCAAAATGTGGTCGCTGAGGGCGTGGAGACGGTCGATCAAGAAAAATTCTTGGTTGAAAGCGGCTGCGCTGTGGCACAAGGGTTCTACTATAGTAAGCCCGTCCCGAAGTCCGAACTTCTCGTCGCAAACGCACGCCCCGAGGCATCGAAACGTTAACGGACCTTGGGATTCGCTGTGCGATGATTGAGCATGACAGACCGGGACCACCTTATCGCCGCCACCGCTTTCCTGCTGAATTGTTGCCCACGCAGTGTGGCTTTATCTCCGTTTCCCTTTTGAGCCTAGGGATGGTCGAGGACATGCCGGCCGCTCGTGGAATCATTGTCTCGCACCAGACGATCCGCCTGCGGGCAGGTAAATTTGGTCGTACCTTCGCCAACGACATTCGCCGCCGCAGTTCCGGTCGGCTCGGCCACAAGTGGCATCTGGATGAGGCCGTTTCCGTGACAAGAAGCACTGGCTCTGGCGAACCCTAAATCAGGACGGATCTGTTCTGGATGTGCTCATACAAAGCCACCGCTATACCAGGCGGCCATGCGGGCCGCGCATCAGCCTGCTGCTGATGCTTGTTTCCATTCCAATCGTGATTGTTGCCGTGGCGCTGCTGATTGTGCGCGTGAAGTATGCGCTCGAGGCCGAAGCATAAACGTCACGGAATTTGATGTTCCGATGTGAGGGACGAGGGCGGACCGTCATTTTCACGCCAATGGGGGCGCAGGAAAGTGACCTTTATACAATGATTCTAGAGGCTTAGCGAAAATCAGGTAATCAATATTATGGAACAGGATCAGTAACAGCCCAGTAGAATATGCCCAGCATCCGGGGCGAGAGTGCCCAGGCCTTTCTTCGGAACCGGATTGTTTCTATAATTCCTGCTGACGCGACCAGCGGCATCCACCATGTCGTCAACCCCGCCCCAGGCCGGGCGGGGTAGCGTTTCGCAGCCTATACAGCGTGCAAGATCAGTTTGTTGGCCGCCAAGAAAGCGGATCTGCTGGATTGTCGAAATATTTAGCGGCAGCGTCAGCAGTCCACCAAGCTGCATCCTTCGGTTCGAGCCAGTCTTCAGTATTGGGATCGCAATCGGCTGGCAAATCCGCTTTTACATCATCGATCGTGTAAGGAATTGCCGGTCGCAGAATGGACTGTATCTTCGGACCTTGGCCCTCCAGAGTGCGCATCATCACGTCCCATACGAAACGAGCCTCGGAGCGCGGCGGCCAGAAGTGAAAGCTCCTGCTTACAAATTCAGGATTCTTACGCCAGAAGCATGATGCCGAAGCCTCTCCGCCAAGCACGATCGGCACTATCTCGCGCCCGGACTGGCGGACGGCGTTGATCACACCAGACTCAGCTCCCGACTGAACAATAATACCGTCAATTCGGCCAGGGTTAGCGGCGAGAAATTTCTGCAATTCTGATTGTGCGACGCTGTCTGTCCATTTCCCGTCAACCTGTCCGACGACGTTGATCTCGGGATAGTACTCCAAGGCTTTCGTGGCGCCGACTTGGAAGCTGTCTGAGGAGGCGAAGCCAGTGATTCCGGACACAAGCAACACATTGCCGCTGCCTTCGATCTCTTCAGCCAACCACTTTGACGCCTCAAAACCGCCTTGCATGTTATTCTCTGTCGCATTGATTGCGAACGGCGACGTCACATAACCGGAGTATGAGATAACAGGCACGCCTTTCGAATAGGCGTACTCTATTGTCGGGTTGAGCGCTGTAAGGTTGGAGCAGCATATGATTATGGCGTCGACACCATCATCTACCATCTGCCGCATTTGGCTGATCTGGGCGTTATCATCGAGATTGGACTGTGTAACGACGAGCTCGGATACCAGCCCAGCTTTCTTAAAAGTCGGCAGAAGCTCATTTGTAAACTCATCAAGGACGTTCGCACGCCATGTGTTGTCAGCGTAGCTCGAGGCGTAACCAATTTTCCACGGTGGCGCTCGCTTTGCTCTGAAATTCCGAAATACAGATTCTCCCGTGGGCAACCGCGGGTCCAATAACTCGTAGGTCTTCCGCTCTTCCCGTGGCAGTTCACTAAGCCCACCAGCCTTCACCGTCAGCGGCATGGCCAGCGTTGCGGCGAGAAAAAATCCAATAATCAACTCACGTACGCACACGGATAGACACCTTTCAAAGTCTGAGCACTGGAAGATAGTTTCTTTGTCTTTAGGTTGACCCGGCTGTGCTGAATCCTGCGGGACGGAGAGCGACAAAGAGCTACCAGGAGAGAGACCGGCGCATCGAAGCAAAATCGTGCGCTCGGTTATGTGACCTTCATTCGATTGGATGGCCGCATGGCGCGCCATCGGAATGCTTCGAATCTAACTACGGCTCCCTTATGCAGCGAGACTTACCCGATGAGCCGGCCTATCATCTGTCAACTTGAACCCAGCAAGCCGTTCGCTGAGTTCGATAGTCTGATCAGAAAGCGTCTTCGTTGCAGCGTTTGTCTGCTCAGCCATGGCTGCATTCTGTTGCGTCCCCTGATCAAGAACATTGACGTTGTTATTGATCTCAGCCAGCGAACTCGCTTGTTCGCGGCTGGAACTCACAATCTGGTCGATGCGATCAGAAATCTGCACGATTGATGCCGCTATACTGTGCAGAGCCTCCCCGGTCCTGCCGACGTAATCCGAACCGACGGCCACCTCTGACGAAGATTCTGAAATCAACTGCCGGATCTCGAGCGCTGCGGCTGACGATCTTTGGGCAAGCTCGCGTACTTCTTGTGCAACGACCGCGAAGCCTTTTCCAGCATCGCCGGCACGAGCTGCTTCAACGCCGGCATTCAGCGCAAGCAAGTTCGTCTGGAATGCAATCGTATCGATCAATCCTATGATCTGACCGATCTTGTAAGATGCATCCTGAATTCGTGCCATGGCGCTTATAGCATCAGTTACAATGATGGCCGCGCCCTCTGCATGTTCCTTGACTGCAGAAACAAACGCTTGTGTCTCGCAGGCATTCTCCGAGGAGTTCCTCACCGTCGCAGTCACCTGCTCAACGGCTGCTGCGGTTTCTTCGAGGGAAGCAGCTTGTCGTTCAGTCCGGCGTGACAAATCATCAGAGGCTTTGAAAAGTTCGTCGGTTCCCCATTTGATTTGTTGGGTGTTTTCGTCGATATGGGACACGGTATCCCTGAGGACGCACAGTGAGTGGTTGAAGTCACGCCGCAGTTGCTCGAGATTGGGATGGAAGTGGCGGTCGATGGTCTGCGAGATGTCTCCTCGCGCCAATCTAGAGAGTGCCTCCCCGAGTGTTTGTACAGCGCTGGACACTTCTTTCTCAAGCTGAGCACGTTCAAACTCACGATCCGTCCGCTCCTGATCAGCCGTTTTACGGTCGTCTTGCGCGCGGGCTTCAACCTCGAGCTTCGAGACCGCATTTCCGCGAAAAACTTCAAGCGCGCGAGCCATATCGCCAATTTCGTCTTTCCGCTGGCAGCCAACGATGTCTGATTGAAGATCACCGGTTGCTAGCCCCTGCATGCGCCTTGCGATCCGTTCGATTGGAGCGCGCAATGTCACCATGAGGCCGGCTCCGGCCAAGAGGGCGACCAAAACACCGGAGACGGTAGCAGCTGCGGACAATAGTCGGGCGAAATCACTTTCCCGGTGAGCGTCATGTTCCTGAGTCGACGCGAACGACACGAGATTTTTCCATATCGACTGGACGGTTTTATCCGCCTCTGCGTATTGCGCCTGCCGCCCTTCCGCGATCTTGACCAACTTCTCGGTATTCTGTTCGATGGCATTCCCCTGTAAGTAGAGGACCTCCTCCATTTTGGGGAAGTCTGGCAATGAACCGGCTACGCCTCCAACCGCTACGGTGTCACGAGTCAGTTTCGTAAGCTGCTCAATGAGTCGCTCCTGGTTTTCAATGCTGGCCGCCCGCAACAGGTTGTTTATCTCAATCTCTATCGAATCGGCATCCTGGCCTACCGATGCCACTGCCGCAATGAGCGTCTCCGATTCCGCCAATGGCTTATCCAAGGCTCGAACTGCGTGGGTTCCCTCGATCATATGCTGTATGGCGTGATCTCGCAGTCGCGGGGCAAACGCACTAAGGTCGATCCCTAGGCTGTGACGGAAAGCGCTATCCAGCCCGGAATTGGCGACGACGCTGGAGATTGCCTGTTCCAAGTTTGCGACTGCTTGTCCACCATCGCCCGTTGCAACGACGCGCTTGACGGTTTTCATCGCCTTTTTGATCATGAGCGCCTGTTGCTGTGCCTCGGGGGTTTGCATCGCGCTGGCCGGCAGATTCACCAAATTTTCCGACAACCGCTGCATAATTGCCGCCGTGTCGATTGAGCGGGTAGCCTCTCTGAGCATCGTTTTGCCAGAGTTTTCCTGGTTGCGGACCTGCGCACGGACTTTAACCGCGGCCAGCTTCAGGTCGGCCGCGACCTGCTTGATCTCGGTCAAGCTTGCGGCAACGTCACGACGAATGGACAGCTCATCGTTGTGCAGGGACCACATGCGGTCCATGCTGTCAGAAATCGCGGACATCGCGGACTCACTGCTTTCAAGAGCACGAGTGTCACTACCAACGTCAGTGGCGACTTCCTGAAGCGACAGCATCGTGGCGCCCTGCCCCCTTAGACTTGCCAGGGCCTCATCACGGTTCTCCGTAGAACTCTGCGCCAAAAACCGGTTCATGCTCTCAGAGACGTCCCGAAATCCGCTCAAAGTCTCGAGAACTTCGCTCGATAGCCGAAGGCGAGATTGCAGCAATCCGGTCGCCTGTAGGCTCACGACACCGACGGCCGCCAGGATCATGACCAGCGGCACCAGTACTAATAAGACTTTCGCTCTGATGCTGAAAGCGGATAGCAAGCGATCGACGAACATAAAACCTCCAGATGACTAAAGCGGGCACTGCCACCCATTTCTGGAGTTTTAGTTATTCGACCTAAACGAAGAGGAAGAAAGTTCGAATGCGGAAATGCAAAGTGCTTTACATCTTGTTAGGATTTCCACGTCGAATTGACGCTCAAACTATCAACTTTAACGACAAGTTAATGTCTTCTCGAGTTATCTTCGGAAGGGACTATCGTCAGGTTTCAGGTCGATGTGCAGGACGTTCCCCGTGAGCTTTCCAGACAGTTCTGGATTTGCGAGGAATTGGACAGCTTGAACAAGTGTCCTAAGCGTCTCACTTTGAACGTAAGATGTAGAACGCGCATTTCTGGTATGAACAGCGTTTATCCTAAGCCCCGAGTCGAAATACTTCTTCGCCATCGCACTCGTCGTAGTTCGTAAGGCCGCTTGGAGCACAGCTTCGCGGTCGGCCTCTAGCAGCGACTTCTCGTCAAACCAGGCGATATTCACAACAGCGAGTTCCTCTCCCTGGAGGCGGGAGCCGAAAGCACTTGTCACCCTTATCAGGTTGGAGACGGCATCAAGCCCAAGATCCGTAGCGGAAAGCGGTTCGGCGCATTCACGGCGACGGAAGGCTATGTTCACCAGAATATCGACCCGGCTCCAGCGTAGGTAGACCTGATCGACCATTGAATTGACATACACGTCCCTATTCAAATTGACCTTAACCGGAAACAAATTCGTCCCCGAGACTGCGGTTAATGAACTGAAGTCTGAAGGGTCGAGGTCACCTACGGCGACACGGTAGCCAGTTTCGAGGAAAGACTGCGCAAGACAGAAACCGACTGGGTTTGACGCGCCCACCAACACGCATACTTTGCCTGCATGAGAGCCGGCATCGGTTTGTCCTCCTTGGATAAACCCTTCCGTCGGCGGCGTCCGGCAAGCGTTGTGAGCCTTAGATCCTGGTTTCACGCGGAAAACGGTCCATGTGTGAAACCGTGAGATCCAGCAACTCGTTCGTATCTCAACAGGGAAACCACCACACACTTATCTCCAAATCACGTTGTCTCCCGCCTCTCCGACCCCAAGCCATGAGGACATGGAAGATGATCGACGGACAATCCAGCGATCCGGTTTCACGAGGTCTTTGGCCCGCGCCGGTTTGGTCTCGCCGTGCCACAGTTGGACCTTCCATGGAACAGCCCGTGGATGTCTCTGGGGAACGGCATCTTTCCGGAAAGTCCTACGCTTTCACACGCGGCTCTCTGACGCGTATGCATTCGTTTGGCCCTCAACGCTTGCACGCGCAGCATCGTCGAGCGCGTCAACGTCTATTGCAGACTGGCCTTCAGATAGGCACTCGCATTCTCGCGTTCCACGGTCGAGGTCGGTGGAATGATAATGCTGTCTTTCAAAAACTCGCTCATGTTTCGTTCCTTCAATAGCTGCAGGTGACAAGGTCGTTCCGCGCAATGCTCACGAAAGCGTGGCGTGCTTCCGCCACGTCACTGATAAATCCCTGCTAGACCTCGTCCTTCAGCGTCTCCTTCTGGGTAATAAGGCGGGCAGAGTGGTGTCCGGAGGTAAATGCCCAAAGCCAGCTCAGCGCGACCGCCATGCGGCTCCGTGTTCCGATCAAAAAGTAGATGTGGGCAAAGCCCCAGATCCACCAGGCGATGGAGCCCTTGAGCCGAAGCCTGCCGAAATCGATCACCGCGGAGCTTGGCCCTATGGTGGCAAGATTACCAAGATGCCTGTACTTGAAGGGAGGCGGCGCTGAGCGCTGCTTAAGGCGGGCGTTGATCACCTGGGCGACGTATTTTCCCTGCTGCTTTGCGGCAGGAGCGATACCAGGAACCGGCATTCCCTCGCCGGTCTTAACGCTCGCGGTATCGCCGACAACGAAGATCTCCGGGTGTTCTGAGATCGTGAGGTCGGGCTGCACGATAGCCCGCCCTGCTCGATCTGTCTCCGCCCCGACCCATACGGCGGCCTTGGATGCCTGCACGCCCGCCGCCCATATGACCGTACGGCTCGGGACGAACTCGTCCCCGATCGATATACCTTCCTCGGTGCAGTCGGTTACCGGCCGTCCCGTGCGAACCTCGACGCCCATCGACGCAAGGGATCGCTCGGCGTATTGCGATAACGCCTCGTGGAAAACAGGCAGAACACGCGGTCCTGCCTCTACAAGAAGAATACGCGCCAAAGTCGTATCGATGTTTCTGAATTCCTCGACAAGCGTCCTTTGAGCCAGTTCGGCGATGATCCCGGCCATCTCGACGCCTGTCGGTCCGGCGCCGATTATCGAGAAGGTCAGCATTGCGGCCCGCGCTTGGGGATCGGTTTCCAGCTCCGCCTTTTCGAACGCCAGGAGAAGACGACGGCGGATGGTGGTGGCGTCTTCCAACGCCTTCAGTCCGGGCGCAAAAGGCTCCCATTCATCCCGGCCGAAATACGCGTGACGGGCCCCTGTTGCGAGAACAAGGGTATCGTAGGGAATGGCATGACCGCCCTTGAGCGAGACGAGCCGCTTCTCGACATCGACGCCCACGACCTCGCCAAGAAGCGTTGTGACATCTTTCCTTCCACGGAAGACTGCGCGAATGGGCCAGGCAATCTCGGAGGTCGCCAGGACGGTCGTTGCGACCTGATAGAGCAGCGGCTGGAACAGGTGATGATTGCGTCTGTCGACGATCGTGATCGAAAGGTTTGGACATTTGAGATCCTTGGCCAATTGGAGACCGGCGAAACCGCCTCCCACGATGACAACTCGATGCTCCATTTCGTCCTCCCGCGAGCCTTTGAAAAAAACCCACCTCGAGCGCGTCCTTCGGTGTTGCACGATCGCAAGCTCAGTCGCTGATGCGACTGCTCACAATGATGGAAGGGGGGCTTACCAGCAACGGAAGCAACGGTTCGAGAACACGCTTGACGTTCGCAGATTCTCCGTGACGCGCGGCTGCCTCCTCGTTTGCCCAACCATCGAGAATGAAGAACGTATTCGGCTCGTCGGAGCGCTGGTAGAGATTGTAGTAGAGGCAGCCCTCTTCCTCGCGGGCAGGGCCGACAAACTCCTGGAGCAGTGTTTTGACACGGTCCCGGTTACGCGTCGATGTTTTAAACTCAACGATGAGATGCTGTTCGTCGGACTTGCTCGATGGCATGTGGGAAGCTCCTAATTGAAGACGATGACGGGCTTGATCACGCGGCCAGCTTCGGCATCGGCGATGGCCTCGTTGATTTTCTCGAACGGATACTTTGTGATCAGCTTCTGGAACGGGAACAGGCCGGCCTGGTTTAGTTCGACCAGTTGGGGGATGAAGAGCTGCGGGATCTGATCCCCGAGGATGGCACCCTGAATTTTCCGGTTGAAGACCATGAGGTCCAGCGGGATTGGAATATCCTTGCCGAGCGCGTCGAGCCCGAGGAGGACGACATGACCCCCTGCCCGCGTGCATTTGATCGTGTTCAGGATGACGGGAATGATACCCACGGCGTCGATGGCAAAATCGGCACCGCCGCCCGTCAAGGCGTGGATCTGCTCCACGACGTCTGGGTCCCTGCCGTTGATAGCGTGGGTCGCGCCCAACGTCTCAGCCATGGCCAAACGCTGCTCGTTCAGGTCGATGATGATGATCTTGCTGCACCGCCGGACCTTGGCGGCCATCACCGCAGCCATGCCGACCGCTCCCGCGCCGAACACGGCAATGGTTTGACCGATCTCCGGCTTCATGGCGTTGATGACGGTACCTGCTCCCGTTGCCATGCCGCAACCGAGCGGGGCCGCATTCGTCAGGTCGAAATCCTTGGGAAGCTGCGCGGCGTTGTTTTCAGTCGCCAGGATGTGGGTCGCGAAGGATGACTGGCCGACAAAGTTGCTGCCGATGCCGACTTCATCACACAGCAAGGCCTTCTTGCCGTTCGGACGAAGCCCCGTCAGATTGTACTGGGTGTAGTTCTGGCAGTTCATCGGGTGAGAGCGCCGGCAATCGCCGCAGAAGCCACATGAACTCTGGCTGAGCGCAACGTGGTCGCCCACCCTTAAATCTTGGACGTCCGCCCCGATGGCCTCGACGATACCAACACCTTCATGTCCTGGTATGACCGGGGCGGGAGGTCCAAATATCCCATCACGGAGCAACAGGTCGGTATGGCAGATGCCCGTGGCGACCGTCCGCACGAGAATTTCATTGCCTTCTGGATCCGCCAGCTCAAGTTCACGAAACTCAAGCGGAGCTTTCGGTTTTGCGGCCACGGCCGCCGTTATCTTCACCATTCTTATCTCCTGCATTCTCCCGCGTTGACACCGGGAATGACCTGTTTGGCAGATCCTTGCGGCTAGACGCGACCGACGCGTGCTCCGTAAATGATCGCAGCAAGCGCGATGATCCCGCCCTGGACGATCAGCTTGCCGGGCTCCTGGATGCCGAACACCGTCAACATCGCGAAGAGGAAACTGAAGGCGACGACCGCCACGAAAGGCCCCGCGACGCCACCGCGGTCGACGCCGAACGTCACCCCACCGAGAATCGTCGCGGCGAGAGCGTTCATGAAGGTGTCGAAGCCGGGCTTGATCGTGCCAACGGCCAGAGCCGACACCTGAACCAGGGCGGCGATGCCTGTCAGCGTGCCCGCAAGCGTATGGGAGACAAAAATCGTGCGGGCCAGAGGTATGCCTGTTATCTCCGCCGCCCTTGGATTGTCGCCGACAGCGCGGAAGTAGCGCCCGAGGATCAAGAAGCGGAACGCTAATGCGACGAGAACGGAAATCCCGATCCAGACGATCACGGAGTAAGACAGGCCGTAGATGTTCCCGCTCGTCAGGACGCGAAGCCAGCTTGGTGTCGAACCCGGTGCACGGCCCGAACTCATGAATTGGATGATCCCGATGAGGATCGCCGATACGCTCAGCGTCGCGATGACCGCGGAGGCGCGGACATAGGCCACGAGGGCGCCGTTGATCAGACCGACGGCAAGGCCGATGACGATCGGCATCAGGACCGTGACGAAGGGCGGGTAACTGTTGAGGAGCCCGGAGCTGGCGAGATAGATCGAAAAAGCAAAAACGCCACTGACCGAGAGATCAATAGAACGCACCCGCATGACAAGAGATTGCGCCAGCACCGCGATCCCAAGCGGTGCTGACTGTTTCAGGATCACGAACCAATAGTTTGGATTGATCAGCGTCGCGCTTACAGCGGGGGCCACAGCGATCAGGATTGCGAGCACGTAATATGCCGGGGGCAAACCGAGCACCCAGGAAAGTATGCGCCTGGCGGTGAGAGTGCGCGATGGCGTCACAATTTTCGCATCCGTTGTGGTCATCGAGAGGTCCATCTCTTTCAAAGTCCGATCGTTTTGCGACGCTGTGAGACGACGAGTGCTAGCAGCAGAAGGCCCTTCACGACCGACTGGAGGAATGCCGAGACGTTGGCGAGGTTCATCACGTTGTTGACGATGCCGAGGATAGCCGCGCCGGCCACAGTGCCGAGGATGCTGCCGATACCGCCAGCTAGGTGAACACCCCCCAGCGCTGCTGCGGTAACGGATTCAATTCCGAATGTGGCGCCCCCCTTGGGATCGCCCGAGGCAAGGCGACCTGCGAGGAACATCCCGGCAGCGCAAGCAAATAGCGCCGACAGGATGTAGGCCTTGATGACTGTGCGCTCGACCGGGACGCCATTCATGCGGGCATTGAAGTCGTTACCACCTGAAGCGAACAGGTAAAGGCCAAACGGCCTGCGATAAAGCAACCAGGCAGCAACGAACGTGGCGACGATCAGCCAGAGCAGCGAGTTTGGCACGGGCCCAACGGAACCCGCGACTGACGCCGAAAGCCATTCGGGCACCTTCCCGCCGGGGATAGGAAGAATGATGAGCGCCAATCCCTGGCCGATACCCATGGTTGCCAGGGTCATGATGATCGGATGGACTTTGAGCCTGGCTACGCCGTAGCCATTCGAGAATCCGAATGCGATCGCAACCGCAATGCAAAGCATGACACGGACAACCTCGGGCATGTCGAGTGTCATGATCGTAGTCGTCACGCTGATGATCGAACCAACGGAAACGTCTAGGCCGCCCGTCAGGATCACAAAGGTCTGGCCGAGCGCAGAAATGACAAGAACAGTGGATTGGGCCAGCAGGTTCGACAGATTCTCCGGCGCCAGAAATTGTGGAAGCAGGATAACCGAGGCGACCACCAGCACGAATAGCGTCCCGATCGACAGCCGGATCGCACCCGCCCTATAGGGTGCCTTCAGGAACTTTGCGACGGTATTCATGTATCCTCCTCAATGAACAGCGGCGCGCGGATCGTGCGCGGAGTTCGAACCGAGTGCGGTTCCCAGGATGGTTTCCTCTGTGGCATCAAGCGCGGGCATCTGTCCGACGATCTTTTTGTCGTGAACGACCAGGATGTTGTCACAGAGCCCGATCAGTTCGGGGTGCTCGCGTGACGAGACGATCACTGCACCGCCACGATCGGCAAAGTCGCGAAGCAGCTTATAGATTTCCGCTTTAGCGCCGACATCGACGCCACGTGTCGGCTCCTCGATGACAAGGATATCAACCCCCGAAAGCAGCCAGCGGCCAAGAAGGACCTTTTGCTGGTTTCCGCCCGAAAGTTTGCCGACGGGCGAGGCTGGGTCGGCAGCCGCAACACGGAGCGACTTTATGACATCGTGAACCCTGGAGATGGAACGCCATGCAACGCTCGCCATGTTCCGGTTCAACTGCTTGCCAAGTGCGATGTTATCGTAGATCGGAAGCCGAAGAAATAAGCCTTCCTGCTTGCGGTCTTCAGGAATGAAACCAATGCCGGCTGAGATCGCACTCGAAAAGCCGGAGGATACGTTCACACCGATCATGCTATCGTCGCGGCGACGCCGGACGGTCACAACTGCGGCGGTTTCGACCCCGACGACCGCACGCATGATTTCGCGCTGCCCCTGGCCTTCCAGCCCGGCCAGTCCGATGATCTCGCCCGTGCGTACGGAAAAACCGACTGGCGGGCCATGGTCATTGAGACGAAGCCCTGCCACGTCGAGCATCGGCGACCCAATGGTCTGCGCCCTCGGCGGAAAGAAATTCTGAAGCTCGCGTCCAACCATGTTTGCCACAAGCGTTTGGAGATTGAAGTCTTCTGCCCTGGCTGTCTTTACCCAAGCCCCATCCTTCATGACGGTGATGGTGTCGCACAGTTCGAACACCTCGTTCATCCGATGCGAGATGTAGACGACAGCCTTCCCTTGCGCCTTCAGATCGCGGATGACCTTGAAGAGATGAGCGACGTCCGTCGAGTTTAGTGCCGCGGTCGGTTCATCGAAAATGAAGACATCGGCATTGGATGTCAGACCTTTGGCGATTTCCACTGCCTGCTGCTGGGCAACCGTCAGCGTTTCCACAATCGCCGTGGCGTACAGTTGAGGGAAAACGTCGGCAAGCAGCTTGCGGGATCGCTCGACGACCTCGGCGGTGTCTATCGACCCATCGGCACGCCGCGGTTCGTGTCCAAGAAACATGTTTTCGGCGACCGTGAGATTGGGGATCAGGGTGAACTCCTGAAACACTGTCGACACCCCGGCGAGACGCGCTTCCTTGGGGGAACGGAAGGTCACCTCTTCTCCTCGCAGACGGATGCGTCCAGCGGTCTGTTGATAGACGCCGGCCAGAATTCGCATCAGCGTGGATTTTCCCGCCCCGTTCTCGCCCATCAATGCGTGGACGGAGCCGCGTTCAAGCGAAAATTGAACATTCGACAGGACTTTGGCCGCACCAAAGGACTTGTTGATGCCGACCATCTCGACAAGCATACTCATGAACACTTCCATCTGCGAGGGTGAAGAGGGCGCGCTTTGTCCGCGCCCTCCATGCGTCAGGCCTTGAAGTACTCGAGGAGCTTCTCATTCGGCATTTCTGTCGGAGCCCAGTAAGCGTCCGTGAGATCGGAGCGGTAAAACTGTGCAAGATTGTCGTCGACGATCGGCTTGGGCCGGTTGGTCCAGTTGCGCTGGATCGGCTTGCCTTCGAGAAGCGCGAAGGCCGCACGCAGGGCTGCCGTCGAAAGAGCCGGAGGGCAAATGGGCCCAATCGAAGAGAGCTTTTCGTCATTCCAACGACGCATCCAACCGTTGAGCGCTTCTCCCGTGATCGGTGGAATGGTGGAAGCCCCGGCTTCCTGCAGCGCGTCCAAGACCCCGAGCGACATGTTCGCGCCGTCAGTCCAGACCCCGGCGACATCTGGATCAGACAGATAGAGGCTTTCGGCTATCTTCTTTGAGTCCTCGTAGGACCAGCTGCCGTGCTGGGTTGAGGTGATTTGGAGACCGGACTTGCTGAAGACTTCCATCGCCCCGGCATAACGATCAGCATCGATCGGATGTCCGGCGACGCCACGCAGCACCCACACTTTTCCCTTGTTGCCCAGCTTATCGACCAGGAACTGCGCCATCACCCGGCCGAAGTAGAAGTCGTCGCCTTGGACCTGCACCGTGAATTCGTCGGTGTCGACGCGACCGAGATAGACGACCGTCGGAATGCCGGCAGCCTTCGCCTTCCTGATGCCTTCCACGGCCGAGCCTGTCGTAAGCGGCGCAATGATGATTGCATCTACCTTTTGTGCGATCAGATCCTCGATGTCGGCGACCTGTTTTGAGGCGTTGAGGTCGGCGCTTCGGAATTGATAGTCGCCGACACGAGCCTTGTTCCTGCTGATTTCGTATTCGGCCTCGAATGCGGTTTGATAGGTGTGCGTCGAACCGGCCAGGCCATAGTGGCTGTGACCAATCTTCCAGAGACCTGACTTGGCAAACTTACCAGCGTCGACGACGGGGTTTTCCCCTTCGGACGGCCAAGTGTCGGGTAGCAGGGTGATCGTATCCTCTGCCCGCAGGATGCCCGGTATTCCGAACGCGCCAGCTGCAATCAAGGCACTGCCCGTCTGTAGGAATGTACGTCTTTTCATCGAAATTCTCCTCCTCTTGCCACCCAACGTGGCCATTTTGTCTGCGATCTGGAGCGCCGCTATCCTCCAGACATCGCCGAATTCTCCCCACAAACGGCAGATCGCATCATTATGAATAAGCAGACAATCTGTCAATAAACTATATTGAATTTCAGCTTTTCGACGTGTCTTCTGTGTTATCATACTGATTTATTTATTCTTTTATTGGTGCTTGGTTCGATATAGCAATAAGACAAAGCAGCCACCCGTTACCTCACCCCACGAGCGCGCCAACAGGAAACAGAGGAGACCGCGCCTCGCCGGCGAGGTTCATAAAAAGGACGTTTGGAGCCATAATCGCTACCATCGCCCGGAAAACGAGACCGCGAGGCAGGAAATACGGGCACCACCGTCAGCCGGCGCGTTCGATGAACGCCACGTCAGTCAATCTGTCACGCGAATTCCAGTTTTAAGACAGCCAACAATTCGGACCAAGATCTAGATCGGCCGAATGCCCTGAGGAAGCAATTGATATTACATTGATTTGGTTCTTTACATGTCCGTGTAACGCGCTGGGATGGCCTCAGCGAGCATCTTGGCTCACTGAAGATAATTGACTGATTGTCTGCGAACGCCTACAAGTGTCACCTACCGGCCGAGCGCGCACTGAAGGAGTCATTTTATGAAAGAAGCATACGCTGCAATTTCGCGCGAAAAGGCAAAGCCTCTTGTTCTGGAGTGCATCGGTATCGATCAACCTCGCCCCGACGAAATCCTCGTCCGTATCGTGGCGAGCGGTGTCTGCCACACCGACATGGTTGTTCGCGACCAAGGATATGACGTACCGCAGCCCGTGGTTCTCGGCCATGAAGGCTCCGGCGTCGTGGAAGTGGTCGGGGCCGATGTAAAAGAGCTTTCGCCCGGCGACCACGTGGCTCTAAGCTACGCATATTGCGGGAAATGCGAGAAGTGCCGGGGAGGCACGCCTTATTATTGTGAAGACTTTTTCGGCAGAAATTTCCGTGGCACCCGGCCGGATGGCAGTTGCCCGCTACATGATTCACACGGTACCCAGATCAGCGGGTGCTTCTTCGAGCAGTCTTCTTTCGCCACCTATGCCATCGCCAGCGAGCGCAACGCGGTCAAGGTTTCCAAAGATGTTCCTCTCGAACTCATGGGACCGCTGGGCTGCGGGCTGCAAACTGGCGCCGGAGCGGTTCTCAACTGCCTCAAGCCCCAACCGGGATCTTCCATTGCAGTGTTCGGCGCGGGTGCGGTCGGCATGGCAGCCGTCATGGCGGCGAAGATCGCCGGATGCTCGACCATTATCGTGATCGACCTTAACGATGAACGTCTCTCACTGGCGATTGAACTGGGTGCAACCCACATCATAAACGCCCGCAATAGGGATAGCGTCAAGGCGATCAGGGAAATCATTCCCGAAGGCGCAGACTTCAGTCTCGAATGCACGAGCTCGCCGAAGGTGTTTCGCCAGGCGGTCGATTGCCTCGGCACCCCAGGAACCTGTGGACTGGTCGGATCGTCCGCGCTCGGAACGGAAGGGATCGTCGATATCGGCAACTTTCTGTTCGGCCGTACGCTCGTCGGTGTGGTCGAAGGCCAGAGCATTCCCTCCAAATTCATACCCGAGCTCATCGAATACTGGCAGCAGGGACGGTTCCCGTTCGACAAGCTCGTCCAGTTCTACGATCTAAACCAGATCAACGAGGCAATGGCCGATTCCGAGAGCGGCAAGGTCATCAAGCCAATCCTGCGCATGAAGCACTAAGCTCTCGTCACAAACATTGTCCAGAAGTCAGCCTCCCAAGGCAACGTCCGGCGGGGCCGTGGTCGTCACGGTCTCGCCCGGACACTCTGGAACGCAGGTGTGAGGCGCAACCCCGTTTCATCATTGCAACGCGACCAGGTCGCGGTAACGGTAGTGGGCTCTTCCAGGTCAAAATATTAGTCTGCGACGGCGCAATTTCTCGGCGATCCGTGCCCCCCTCATCAAGGCCTTGCGGCAGTTGACGACCGCACGTCATTCAACTGATGCTGCCCTTGGGCCATAAGAGCACTCGGGCCGGCAGGCCGAGCGTCCCCCGACACGTGCGCCTTGCGTCGACGTGCCACCAGCAAAATGCCAGACAATCGGCGATGATTTTGCCAGCGAGTGGCCGGTGGCGCGCTTTCTCCGTCCCGTCGAAAAATACCAACGAAACTTTCGAGATGGGTCATCAGGCGTTGGGCCAACGGAAGCCTTAAGCAGACAGACCCACGACAAAGCCGAGTCTCGCCCCTGCCTCTCTCCGCACGTTCCGACGTTCCATTGCCGTTCTGCCCTCGACGTTCGCCTGGGCAGCGTGATCGGCCGGGTCCTGCTCGCGGTCGGCCGCCTCGTTTTGAAGGCTGTCGGCGCGGTCTTGACCAAGACTCTCCCCGCCTTCTGCAGAATGTGTCATCGGGCTTCCGTGACGAGCTCAAACCTTGCTGGTGGCGAGCCTTAAGACCCACCACCAGCCGTTGGACTATGACTGTATGCCGCCCATGCAGACGTATTTCATGGAAAGGAAGTCATCCATGCCGTATTTCGAGCCCTCGCGGCCGAACCCCGACTGCTTGACGCCGCCGAACGGTGCAACCTCCGTGGAGATCAGGCCCGTGTTGACGCCGACCATCCCGTACTCCAGGGCCTCCGTAACCTTCCAGACGTTTCGAAGGTCGTTGGCGTAGAAGTAGGCGGCCAGACCGAACTCTGTGTCGTTGGCCAGTTCAATGACCTCTTCCGTCGTTTTGAACCTGAAGACAGGAGCGAGCGGCGCAAAGGTCTCCTCTCGTGCGACCTTCATTTCCTTCGTGGCTTCCGAGAGAAGCGTCGGCTGGACGAAGGTGCCACCACGCTCGTCCCTTGCGCCGCCCACAACGATCTTCGCACCCTTACCGACCGCGTCATCGATGTGACTATAGAGCTTCGCCACCGCATCCTCGTTGATCAGCGGACCGATGGTGGCTCCATCCTCGAACCCGTCAAGGACCTTGAGCGCGGAAACCCGCGCCGCGAGTTTCTCTATGAAGCGGTCGTAGACCCCGCTCTGGACGTAGAGACGGTTGGCGCAAACGCAGGTCTGGCCGGCATTGCGGAACTTGGACAGCATCGCTCCTTCCACGGCCTCGTCGAGGTCGGCATCGTCGAAGACGATGAAGGGAGCGTTGCCGCCGAGTTCGAGGCTGAGCTTCATGATCTTTTGTGCGCCCTGCGCCATCAGGATTCGGCCGACCTCGGTAGACCCTGTGAAGGTCAGCTTCTTGACAACGGGGTTCGAGCAGACTTCTTCACCGAACATCCGGGCGTTGTCTGTCGGCAGGACGCTGAACAGGCCGCCAGGTATTCCCGCGCGCTCAGCGAGTATGGCAAGAGCAAGGGCCGACAATGGGGTTTCGGCGGCCGGCTTGAAGATGATGGCGCAGCCGGATGCCAGCGCCGGGGCGATCTTGCGGCAGACCATGGCGGAAGGAAAGTTCCAGGGCGCGATGGCCGCCACCACGCCGACGGGCTGTTTGATGACTATCAGGCGCTTGTCGGCCTGATGCCCCGGAATGGTGTCGCCGTAAACGCGCTTGGCTTCTTCCCCGAACCATTCAATGTAGGAAGCGCCGTAGGCGACCTCTCCGCGTGCCTCGGCCAGAGGCTTGCCCATCTCGGACGTCAGGATGATCGCGAGGTCCTCGGTGTTGGCCGTGACGAGGTCGAAGAACTTCCGCATGACGCCGGCACGTTCCTTGCCCGATCGTGCGGCCCACTTTTTCTGGGCGAGTTTGGCGACGTCGATGGCTTCGCGGACGTCCTGGAGTCCTGCGCTCGGGAGGCTCGCAATCACGTCCCCGGTCGAGGGATTGTGGACCTGGATCGTCTTGCCGCTCGCGCCCTCTTTTCGCCACTCGCCTCCTACCAGCATTTCCTCGCGTACCAGGGAGGGGTCTTTCAGGCGATCCAGTAGAGCGGTGGAGATAGCCATTGGTATTCCTTTCGATGCAACGTTCAAATCTGATTACGGATGTGTGGTGAGCGGGCGTAGATCGCGACCATGGGGACGATCAGCAACCCTACGACGGCCTGTTGTGCCGGGAAACTGAGCCCCAGGCCGACGAGAAGCGAGGTCAGGACAGTAAGGACGAGGACGCCGAGGACCGTCGCTCCATACCCGCCGGCACCGCCTAGAAGAGACGTTCCGCCGATAACGACCGCCGCCACGGTGGTGAACAGATAGGGATCACCGACCCCGACAAAACCGCCGCCGGAGAAACCGAGGAGCAGCATTCCGGTGAGTGCCGACATCGCCCCGCTGACGCTGTGGATCACTGTCCAGATCTTGAATTCCGAGATTCCGAGGCGGGCGGCGGCCGTGCGGCTCCCGCCAACAGCATAGAGGCTCCGGCCAAACCAGGTGTTGTGCATTATCCAGCCCAGAGCGACGGCGATGAAAGCCCATATGACGATAACCGGTGGAAATGGCAGACCGAAGAACCTGCCATTGAACGCCGAAAGGTTGCGAAGCCATCCGGGGACGGGCGCAAAGACGGTACCGCCGAACTGCGATCCGAGCGAGGTGTAGATCTGGACCGCCCCGACGGCGGCAAAACCAAGACCGAGCGACATGATCAGCGCCTGACCCTGCAGCCGGAAGCTGAGGGCGCCGTTGCAAGCCCCGACCAAAATGCCAAGGAGAAGCACGACGATCATGGCGACGGGGGCGGGAAGACCCGCCACCATGAGGCTTGGAAGCAGGATATTGGCGCCACCGATGATGTATGGGATGGAAAGATCCAGCGCTCCAACGAGCGCGCAGAGCGTCTGCCCAACAGACGCCAGCCCAAGGAAGGCGGCGAGAAGGAGGATCGATCGCGCGTTCTGCGGCGACACGAAGCCCGGCACGAGCAGGGCTCCAAGAATGAGCAGACACGCAAGGAGACAGAAGCCGATCGAAATACTCTTGTGCTTGCGCAAAGGGCTGGCGCCACGGGTCGCGCCGATTTCTGTGTTCAAGACAGTGGAGATCATTTCCTTACTCCTCACGCGACAGTGCGGCGGCTGATGACGAAGACGTTCACGAGAAGTGACCCAACGAGGATCAGGCCAAAGGCCAGTTGCGTGACGAAGCCGGAAACCGTCCCGAAGTTGAAAGTGGACAGAAGATACGAGATGAGGAACATGTTGATCGCGCCGAGCGTCGAGCCGAGCGCACCGCCGCGGCCCCCGGAGAGACTAGCTCCGCCAAGGACCAGCGCCGTCACCGCTTGCAGCGTGTAGGTGCTGCCCTGGGTCGGGTCGCCGGATGAGATCAGCGCGGTGTAGCTCAATGCGGCGAGCCCAGCAAAAACGCCGCCGACCGTATGGGCGATGATGCGCACTACGTCGACCTGCACACCGCTGGTATAGGCCATCCGCTCGTCAGCGCCTGTCATCCGCAGGTTGCGGTAAAACATCGTGCCCCTCAGGACGCCCCAGATTGCGAAAGCGCCGAGCAGAAGCAACAGGACAGGCGAAAATATGCTCGTTCCCGCGCCCCAGCTTAGCATCCAGTCTGGAGCGACACCGCCGGGACGCGACATGACCATCAGGTTGACGCCCGACAGAACGAGGAAACCGGAGAGCGTGACGATGATGGGCGCGACGCGCACATAGATGATCACAAGTGCTTGCACCAGCTGGAACGCTGCTCCCAATCCCACCGCCCAGGCAATGATGGCCAACGGGTGCGTGATGCCGTTGCCGACGAGCCACGTAATGAGCGTGACGTTGACGAAGCCCATGAGCGGGCCCACGGAAAGGTCCACCGCTCCGCGGCCCGCCATGACGATCGGTGTTATCGCGAGCGTGGTCAGGATCAGCGGCGTTGCAACCAGAATGGCTCCGGCCAGACCATTGTTCGTGAACAGACCCTGGCCCCGGAAGGCGACAGCGCAAAGGAGGACGAGGAAAAGCCCGGCCGGAACGAACAACGAGCGGTCCTGCGTGACTTGACGGAAAGCGGTTACGGACATCATGCGGTCCTTTCCAGATCGAAATCAACGGAAGCGTCCCGGGCTTTCCCGAACATAGCGGCGAGGATTGGTGCCTCGGCGATTTCCTCGCCGGTCAGGGATCGAAACAACGTTCCCCCGAAGAACACGTCGACGCGATCGGCAAACCCGATGAACTCCTCGATCTCACTCGAGACGTAGATGACACTGCCGCCTTTTTCAGCGAACAGACGTAACTCCCGGTAGAGGTCACGCTTAGTGCCGAGATCGACACCGCGCGCGGGGTCATTCAGGAGGATGACTTGGGGATCGTTTGCGAAGGCGCGCCCGATAAGCACCTTCTGCTGGTTGCCGCCCGACAGTGAGGTGATCCTGTTCGACGGGCTGCCGATCTTGATGCGCAGACGATCCACTTCGCGCTTAAACATGGATTTCAGCGTGGGCTTGCGGATCACGCCCAGGGGTCCGAGCGTCTTCCTGTAGACACCGATGGCGAGGTTTTCGAAGATGCTTTGTTGCGGGAAGATACCCTCGCGCTTGCGATCCCCGGAGACGTAGGAAACACCGAGCTTCGCCGCATCGTCGAGCGATTGCAGCGCGATCATCTTGTCCGTATCAACCGAGCGGACCTTCACCTCGCCACCGAACGGCTGGATGATGCCGGCCAAGACGCGGATAAAAGCGTCCTGCCCCTGCCCATCAAGCCCGGCTACGCCGACGATGCTCCCCTTGGGAAGGTCGAAATCGAATAGGCGCGCCGACCTGTGCGCGGCGAGACCCGTCGCGGTTAGTATGAGAGGGGCCGATAGCGCCTTCTTTCGGGAGGCGTATTCTGTCGCATCGCTGGCGCGCCGATCTGCCGGCGTCATCATGGACAGCAGGTTTTCCTCGGTAATCTCATCCTTTCCGAGCGTACCGACAGTTATCCCATCACGCAGGATCGTCGCACGGTCGGCGATACGCACGAGTTCCGCGATCCGGTGGGTTACGATGAGGATCGTCGCGCCCTCGGCACGAAGGCGGTCGATTTCCGCGTGGAGCCGGAGGGTCGAGTCGAGGTCGAGCGCGGCCGAAGATTCGTCGAGGATCAGCACCTGCGGCCTGCGAAGAATAGCCCGTGCGATGACGATCCACTGTTTGATGCTGAGCGGCAGGCTGCCTGCCAGTTGATCGAGGTCTACGGATTTTCCAACGAGCCGCGCCAGGATTTCAGCTGCTTCGCTCCGCCGATCGCCGGTCGACTGCGAACGAAAAACACCGTCGCGACCGACATAGAGGTTCTCGAATACGCTAGCCTCGTCAGCAACCAGGACTTCTTGGAAGATGGTGGTCAGGCCGACCCGCTTGGCGTCGACGGGCGAGGCAACCTTTTCACCCAGGATCGTGACCTTGCCTGCGTCCGGGTGCAAAACGCCCGACATGATCTTGGCCATCGTGCTCTTGCCGCTGCCGTTTTCGCCAACGATGGCGTGCACCTCCCCGGCCCGGGCCTCGAAGTCGCACTTCTTGAGTGCCTTCGTCTCCCCGAACGCCTTGGCGACATCTACCATTCTGACTGTTATCTCGCTGCCCATCGCAGACCTCCCACCCGCAACGTCCGCCAAGGCGGCTTTTACGATCTTTCAACGGTCGCCCGGCAGTTATGCCACCGGGCGGATCCGGCTTACTTGGCTACCGGCTTCCAGGGATCGGCAGGACGCTCGAAGTACTGGTCGGCAATCGCACTTGGGAACCATCCGTCCGCCTTCGGTTCGACGAAATCCGTCGAGTTCACATCGCAATCCTCGGGGATCGAAGCGCGAACGTCATCGATGGTGAACGGCAGGACAGGGCGCAGGAAGGACTGTACCTTCGGCCCCTGCCCTTCGAGCGTGCGAAGCATGATCTCCCACATCTGCTGCATCTCGCGGCGCGGCGGCCAGATATGGAAGCCAGCATCGACCCATTCTGGATGCTGGCGCCAGTAACATGCCGCCGAAGCCTCGCCGCCCAGCGTAATGGGCACCATGTCACGACCCGACTGGAGCATGGCATTCAACACGCCGTTCTCCTGCGCGCCCTGTGTCAGAATACCGTCAATCTGAATGGGGTTCGTCGCCAGAAATTTCTGCACCTCGACCTGTGCTACCTGGTCGGTCCACTTGCCAGCCACTTCGCCGACAATCTTGATGTCGGGATACTTTGCCAGCGCTTCTTTGGCGGCCTTGTCGAAGCTGTCGGATGAGGCGAAGCCAGGGATGCCCGACACGAGAAGCACGTTGCCTTTCTTGCCGATCTTGTCTGCGAGCCAGGTCGCCATCTCGCCGCCGCCCTGCGCGTGATTGGCAGCGCCGTTGATCGCGTAAGGCGACGTCACGTATCCCGAAAACGAGAAAACAGGAACGCCTGCCTTATAGGCGTACTCGATCGTCTGGTTGAGGGCGGTGACGTTCGAGCAGCAGATGATGATGGCATCGACCCCATCATCAACCATCTGGCGCATCTGCTGAATCTGGACGGCGTCCTTGAGGTCGGACTGAGTGACCACGACTTCAGATACAAGCCCCGCTTCCTTGGAGCGCGGCAAGAGTTCATTCATGACGGCATCGAGGGCGGCTGCGCGCCACGTGTTGCCGGCATAGCTACTGGCGTAGCCGATCTTCCACGGCGGTCCTTTCTTTGGCTTGAAGTCCTTATAGGCGCTCGCTCCGAGCGGAACCTGCGGGTCGACGACCTCGTAGATTTTCTTCTCGTTGGGGGGGAGCTGGTCGACGCCGTCAGCCCAAGCAGTGGTCGTCAGGGCGCTGACCGCGATCAGCGCCCCCATGGTTCCGGTTAAACTCCGTCTCATTGGATGCTCCTCCCAAGAGATTGTTTCAGGCGACCTTCGCCCTGGTTGCGGATGCCTGCTGGATTTCCTCGAGGATCGGCAGCAGGTATTTTCTGAACTCGGTGTAGTCTTCAGTGACCGGGAAATGACCGAGCTTCTCCATCGTCCAGAACTTGCTGCCCTTGACGAGATCGGCGGCGATCTTGGTGTCGGCCGGGGAGGTATTCGGATCGTATTCGCCCGTCAGGAAGTACAGCATGCACTTCGACGTATCGATCTTGCTCGCCTCTTCGGGCGAGACATTGTGGTCGTAGTAGTAGTAATAGAGGTCACCTGCGAAGACGCCCGGACCGCCGCAGCTATATTCCCACTGGATTTCGCGGACATTGGCTTCTGGTGAGTAGGGCGAGATATTGAGCATCATCGCCGCGCCTATGGAGGTGCGGTTCACGTTTGGGTTGTCGAATTCTTTCCTAATGCCTGCCATGCCGACATCGACATATTCGGCAGCCGAGCGCAGTGCCCCTTCGACGGAGATAGTAGCGCGGAAGTTGTCGGGGTAATTCGACGCCAGATCGATAGCAAGATGTCCGCCCATCGAGCTACCCATATAAACGGGGCGGTCCAGACCAAGCGCCTTAGAGAGTTCCAGTTGGAAATCCATCATGAACTTCTTGGTCATGTTGTACTCTTTCTCCCACCAGCGAACGCCGTGTGGAGGAAGAGACTTCCCGTGATAGGGCAAGTCGAACGCGATAACGCGGAAGTTCTTGGTCACGTCTTCGTCGCAGAGCGTGTGGCGGTACTGGCGGCCGTCGGAGCCCGCCGTGTGACCGACAAGCAAGGGAATGCCCTCTCCGGCTTCCTCGTAATAGACGCGATATTCGATGCCTTCGATCGTCAGGTAGACGTAACGGCCCGTGATTGGATCATGCCTGGTCATGCTGCTACTCCTTCCGGGCAGGCTTCGCGCATCAGGTTCGTCATGCGATTGAGCGCAGGGAGATACGCGAAGGTTTCGTTATTGTTGCTAAGGAACAGACCGTGTTTGATGTTTGACGACTGCAGGCACTGATAAAACGGCCGCGGCTTCTTCTGGAGAAGCGCGTCCCACTGTTCACCCGTGCCCCGGATGACGATCTTGCACTTCTCGTCGTCGTAGGCGGCTTCTTCGACCTTCACCATCTTGCCGTCTTCGAAGTGGAGTGCGACGCTGCGGGTCGGAAAATCGCATTTGATAATGCCGTTGAGATAACGGGTTTCGCGCTTGAACTCGAAGTCCTCCAGCGCCAGTTTTTTGAACTTCTCGAGATCGATGGCCAAGTTCGGCTCCTCCCTGGTTAAAACGGCGCGGCCGATCCACGCCTTTCAAAATTTTCCGCCACGCCCAGCGGCGGCGGCTTCAGATGCCCATTTCGTTGAAGACCTCCTGGGCGTTTCGGAAGCTGTCGATGCCCGCCGGTACGCCGGCGTAGATCGCGACCTGCAGGAAAATCTCCTGGATTTCCTCCTTGGTGAGGCCGTTGTTGATCGCGCCGCGCACGTGGCCCTTGAGCTCATGCGGACGATTGAGAACAGAGATCATGCCAAGGTTCAGAATGGACCGCGCGCGCCTGTCGAGGCCTGGTCGATTCCAGATCTCGTTCCAGCAATACTCAGTGACGAGCTGCTGCATAGGCCAGGTGAAGTCGGTCGCCTTACCGAGTGCTGCGTCGACATAAGCATCGCCCATGACTTCACGACGCGTCGCCAGCCCTTGAGCGAACTGTTCCGAAGGGACAGGCCGCTCCTTGCCGTGTGTTTTCACTTTCGTTTCTTTCGTGGCGGTCATTCGACAACGCTCCTAGCTTTACTGTCTACGACAAGATCAACTGATTATCAGACAATCTGTCTGTTTCGCGCGAATTCTCGAGTTTCCGAGGCTAATTGTGATCTTCGACGTATCGGATGATGCGGGTATGGTCCTCGGATGGGCCTAGCGCCTTCTGTGCAGCATCCCAGGCGTCTGCTGTGCTGGCGAGAGCATCGAGGCGAAGACCAAGCGTCTTGGCGAGATCGGCGGCGATGCGGATATCCTTGGCCATCAGGCCAATGGCAAATCCCGACCCGAACGTCTCAGAGAGGATGAACTGCTTCATCTTCACTTCGGTGGCGTTGTTCTTTCCAGACGACGAGTTGAGAATATCGACGATCGTCGCCGGCTCCAGGCCGAAGGCACGTCCAAGAAGGACACCCTCGATCGCCGCGAGCACACCTGCACCGGATACGAAGTTGTTAATCGCTTTCATCGCGTGACCCGAGCCAACTGGCCCCGTCCGGAACACCTGTTGTCCCACTGCCTTTAGCAGCGGCTCGGCCTCCTCGATATCAGCATCCTCCCCACCGGCCATGATTGTCAAGGTGCCAGAAACGGCGCGCTTGACGCCTCCGGAGACCGGGGCGTCAACCAGCCGAAGGCCACGAGAAGCAAGTTCGAGACCGAGTTCCCTTGTGTCGTTTGGAGCAGACGAACTCATGTCTATGACGACGGCATTTTGCTTCAGGCCGCCACAGGCGTTTTCGCCCAGCAGCGCCTCGCGCACGATCTTGCCGTTCGGAAGCATGGTGATCACGAAACTGGCCCCGACCATGGCGTCAGAAATCGTTTCGGCGGCTCGCCCGCCCGCATCAGCGAGCTTTATCTTGGCGTCTTTCGAGAGGTCGAAACCGGCGACATCGAAGCCCGCCGAGATGAGATGTTGAGCCATAGGTTGGCCCATCGCGCCCAGCCCTATAAAGGCCACGCGCGTTGCGTTGAGTGTCGATGACATTTTTTCCTCCGGACGCGTGCGAGCAATGAAACCCGCCTTCCTTCAGAGAGGATTAAAAAGATTATCAGACAATCTGTCAATCGAAATTTTAAGTTTCTGGCGCTGCGTTCTTCCGGAGGTATTCAAGTGCGACCTTGGCAGCCTGGTCGATATGGAATTTGCAGGCCGCCGCCGCCAACGGCCCGTTGCGATTCTGGATTGCGTTCGCAATATCCCTAATTTCGGCAATGCTATGCGCAAGCCGTCCCGGTTGCGTCATGGTTGTCATTCGAAGGAGATTTATCCGATTATGCAGAGCTGTCAGCATTTGCCTTACGAACACGTTTTTGCTGCCGTCCATCAAACAGTTGTAAAACGCGTTTTTCGCATCTATGAGGCGCGCACCGACGCCACTTTCGGCAGCGGCTTCGAATTCGACCACCGCGGCTAGAAGTGTCGCTATGTCGGCGGCAGTGCCATGCTCAGCGAACTGCTGGCCCGCGAATCCTTCAAGAAGAGCCCGAACGGTATAGAGTTGCTGCGCTTCCTCGTAGGTGATCGTACTGACGACCGGTCCCTTATGGGGATAGCTTGTGATAATGCCTTCAGCTTCGAGCTGTCGCATTGCCTCGCGAACCGAGGTCCTGCCGACGCCCAGCATTTCGCAAAGTTCTCGCTCTACCAGTCGCTGGCCGGGCTTAAATCGCCCACTGGCTATCGCCTGACGTAGAGTCTCCTCAACTTTTACGCGCAACGTCGCACTTTGTCTGGATATCTGTAGGTCCGTCTGCATCGCCCGCCAACATCTGTAATCGGCTCACGCCGCGCTAAATCATTCTCTACATATGGAGGCATTCGCTCTTAATATCAATCCAGATTGTCTGAGAGCTGCCAGCCTCAATTGATCTCTTCGCGACAGCTTTGCCTGCTCGCCGTGTCTGACAGCCATAGACTTGCGGGCTCTTAAGTCGCGGATAGCGCCGCCAGCGCGATCTGACACGGTCCTACAGCTATGGCCTTGAAGTCGTCAGCGCATAGACTGGTGAGAGGGACAGAAGACGGCGCATATCGTGCTCGGTGGCCGCTCGCCTCGCAATCGCAAAAACTTCAAAAAATCTCGAGGCATGGCTAAGAGAAGGTTGGGCATCACGCATATTGCTGTCTCGGCGTTTTAAAGAACGCCGGACGATCTTGCTGCCCGTCAGAGGTTCGATCAGCCTCGCGCCCGCATTTCAGCCGAGGCAGTGTCTTCAAGCCATACGTTTTCCAGCCATTGCCTGAACGCGTTGACCTTTTCTGATCTGAGCCGCGAGCGGACATATGTGAGCGTGTGGCAACGAAGGTTGGGGCCTGTCATCCCGAACGGAAGGACGAGGTTACCTCTTTCCACATCCCGTTCAAGAAGCCGGTAGCTCTCCAGGCACACGCCGCGTCCTTCGACAGCGGTCGCGATCGCCATAAACGCATCGCGAAATCGAGCGCCGCGATTGACGTCAATCGCCAAGCCGTGGTCCTTCGCCCATTGTTGCCAGCTGTAAAGCGTCTGCTCCGACTTGATCAAGGTGTGGCCCACCAGATCCGATGGCTTGCGTATGGGCCGCTCGCCATTCGCCACCTCGGGAGAGCAGGCTACGACGATTGTCTCAAGGGGGAACTCCTCCGCCGCGATAGAGCCCAGTCGAGGAGCGCTGCCGTAGCAGATATCGACATCGACCGAGCCATCGGACAATTTTGCAGGATCCGATGTAGACAGAAGCCTGATTTCGATCGAGGGATACAATTCTTCGAACCGAGGCAATCTTGGCATAAGCCATAGCGAAGCCAGACTTGAAGCACAGCCGACGCTCAGGACGTCGACGCTGTTGCGCCGGCACACCTCATCGGTCGCCTGCTCAATCATCGAAAGCGCTTCTGAAAGATCACGGTGGTATCGCTCGCCAATCTCGGTGAGCGACACGTTCCTTCCAATGCGGTGAAAGAGTTTTTCCCCAAGGTCGTCTTCCATCAGCCTGATTTGGTGGCTGATCGCCGAGGGAGTAAGCTGCAGCTGGGCAGCAGCCTCGAGAAATGAACCCTTTCTGCCGGCTGCGACGAACGACTGTATTGCACGAATGGATGGAAGTGACGTCATCACGTTCTCGATCCATAGACATCTGATCTAAGAGCACAGCGGGTCATAGCAATGCTACCTTGCGCGCGGCACGGTGGCCAAACTCGGACCGAATACTCTCACCTGCAGCAATCCGCTTGATGTCTCCGAGAACTTGCGAGAAGTCTGCGAGGCTCGAGGTGCCAAAGCCCATATAGACCTGCTTGAACAGCTGATAGAGGGTCTCATAACGTCCGCGCGTGCTCGGATCAGGCTCAAACTTTCTGTAGCCCACGCACATGGCTGCCTGAGCGCTCTCGATTGATCCATGATCTTTGGATGCAAGAGCGGCGAATATTCCCGAACCGAGACCGGTCGGAATACCGTCGGGGACCAATATGGGCTTGCCTATAACATTGGCGTAGATCTGGTTGAGGATGTCGTTCCTTTGCGGGATACCTCCCCCATTAATGACGCGGTTGACTGGAACGCCGTGCTGCTCCATCCGCTCCAGGACAACCCGTGTGTGGAAAGCCGTACCTTCAATCGCGGCATACAGTTCGTCCTGCGCTGTATGGCCGAGATGCCAGCCAAGCGTCATTCCACCAAGGTCGGAGCGGACGAGAACCGTCCGGTCCCCGTTGTCCCAGGGGAGACGCATCAGACCGGTCTTTCCGCCTTCGATGCTTTCCAGGCCTTCAGCGAGCCTGGACACCGTCGTGCCGGCACGTCGTGCTATTGCGTCGAACAGGTCGCCTGTCGCAGACAGGCCTGCCTCAACTCCCACAAGGTCTGGATGTGCACTCCCTGGGACGACGCCGCAAACACCGGGGATTAGCTTCACACGTTCACTAACGGCAATGATACAGGTCGACGTACCGATCACATTGACGACGTCCCCCAGACGGCAGCCAGCGCCAATTGCATCCCAATGGGCATCAAACGCACCCGTGGGAACTGGTATCCCGGCGGTCAGGCCGAGTCGTTCGCCCCAGTATGTGCTGAGCCCACCTGCGATCGAAGCAGAGGTCTGATATGTTCCGCCAATCTTCTCGCGCACGCCGTCGAAAAGCGGATCGACGCGGGACAAGAAAGCCTGCGAGGGCAAGCCACCCCATTTCGGGTTCCACATCCACTTGTGTCCCATGGCGCAGACGCTGCGCACCATGCGAGCCGTGTCGGTCACTCCGGTGAGGACCGCGGCTGCCATGTCGCAATGTTCCACGGCGGTCCCAAAGCGCTCGCGCTGGTCGGGGTTGTGGCGCATCCAGTGGAGAAGCTTGGCAAAGCCCCACTCGTGGGAATAGGTTCCGCCGCACCATTCAATTGCTTCAATGTGCATGTCGTGCGCCATCGCCGTTATCTCTTCGGCTTCCGCTTTGGCGCGGTGGTCACACCAGAGGTAGTAGTCCCCCAAAGGCTGCATATTTTTGTCGACAGGCAACACCGAGGACCCCGTCGTGTCGACCGCAATCGCGCGGATCTCCTTGGAATCTACGCCGCATTCGTCGATCACTCGATGCATCGCCAGCACAAGCGCTTCCATATGATCTACGTGGGACTGCGTTGCCAGGTCGGGATCGGAACGACGCCGCTCGAGAGGATATTCCGCGACGCAGGTTCCAAGGGAACCCTTCTCGGAATTAGCTAGCGTTACCCGCACGCTCAAGGTTCCGAAATCAACTCCTGCTACAATCGACATGATAATCCTACTTGAAACTGTCTGGCTGGCCGTAGGTCGCCGACTGGCCGTGCTTGCGTTGATAGTGGAGGTCCAGCAAAGCGTCGGAAATTTCTGGATCGTCCTGGTTCAGTTGCCGGGCGTGGAAGGCAATCTTGGCGACAGCCTCGAGCATCTCCGCGTTATGAACGGCGTCGGCTGCGTCCTTGCCCCAGCAGAAGGGACCGTGATCGTTAACCAGGGCTGCGGGGACGGAGAGCGGCGCATTGTTTCCGAGTGCCTCGACGATGACCTTGCCCGTGTTGCGGACGTAACCGTCTATGATTTCGTCGTCGCGCAGCTTGCGAGTAACGGGGATCGTTCCGTTGAAATAGTCGGCATGGGTCGTTCCCATGGCAGGGATACCCCGGCCGGATTGGGCCCACACCGTCGCGAAGAACGAGTGCGTGTGGACCACGGCACCGATAGACTTGAAGCTTTTGTAGAGTTCCAGGTGCGTATCGAGATCAGACGAAGGTCGCAGCGTGCCCTCTCGGATATTGCCATCGAGGTCGGTTACAACGATATCTGCGATCTGCATTGCCTTATAGGAAACGCCACTCGGTTTGATGGCGACAACACGCTTCTCGCGGTCGATAGCGCTGACGTTACCGAACGTCGAGATGACAAGGCCGCTATCGTAGAGCGCGGCATTTGCATCAAGAACGGACTTGCGGAGCTCGGAATATTTCATCATCGTCTCCTCAGGCCTTTTGGCGGCGACTGAAACGATCGGCTGCCACGGCGATCAGGATGATCGTGCCGATGACGACCTGGTGCCAGAAGGTGTTCACGTTGAGCAGGTTGAGCGCGTTGCGGACGACCGCCATCAAAACGGCACCTACGGCGGTTCCAAAAAGAGTGGCGCGCCCGCCGGACAAACCCGTTCCGCCGATAACCACGGCAGCTATGACATCCAGCTCGTACCCCTGGCCGGCTTCAGGCATGGCGGCTTCAAGGCGCGAGGTGAGCAGAACGCCCGCGAAGGCCGACAGGACCCCGACCAGCACGTAAACGGCGATCTTGACCTTGTCCGTGGGGATGCCGACCAGCCGGGCAGCGTCCGGATTGCTGCCGATCGAGAGAACGAAACGGCCGAAACGCGTGTAATAGAGAAGGTAGAAGGCGATCGCGAAGACGATGGCGGTCAGAATGACCGGAACTGGAACACCGCCGGCATAGCTCTGGCCGATCATTCGGAAGGCGGGGTCGGAGGCTCCGACGATCGGAATACCCTGAGTGTAGACCATCACGATACCGCGGCTGATGACCATGATGGCCATTGTGGCGATAAAGTCCGTGATCCCGACCTTGGTGATCAGGATGCCGTTCACCAGTCCGATCACCGCACCGACCGCAATCCCGCCTGCGCATGCCAGAGGAACGGGATAGCCAAGCACAATCAGGTTTGCGGTCACAAGACCGCTCAGCGCAAGTGTCGAACCGACGGAGAGGTCGATGCCCCGCATCCCGATCACAAAGGTCGCTCCAAACGCGATCACGGCAATGGGGACCGCCTGACGAAGAACGTCAGTCAAGTTGCCGAAGGTGAAAAACCGCGGAGCGGCAAAGCCGAGCGCCACCAGAAGAACGACGAAGGCCAGATAAACGCCGGCATTGCCGCCGCTGCGTGCGAGCGTAAGGGGCGAGCGCGGGCGTGTAGCTGCAATATCAGCCATGGATACCTCCCTGAAGATGATGGCCTTGCGGCGGCCTCACCGAATGAAGAGCGAGTGTTTCTTCCTTGGAGGTCGCCGCATCGACGACCGCCGAGATCCGTCCTTCGAACATGACCGCGACCCGGTGACACAGTCCAAGAAGTTCCGCGTTGTCGGCGGACACCACGATGACAGCACAGCCGTCTTTCGCAGCAGCCTGGATGAGGGTGTAGACCTCGGCCTTGGCACGCACGTCGACGCCACGCGTTGGCTCCTCAAGCATGAGCACCTTTGGCTGGGTGAGCAGCCAGCGAGCAAGCATGACTTTTTGCTGGTTACCGCCGCTCAGCGATGTGATGTCGGCACCGGGGCCGTCGCATTTCACGCCGAGCTTGGCGATGTAGCCGGAGGCAATCTCGCGCTCCTTTTTCGGCATCAACGTGATTTTGCCGAGCGTTCGAAGGTTGGCGATAGAGAGGTTCCAGCCGACATTGTGTTGTGGAAAAATCCCCTCGGTTTTACGTTCGGCGGGCAAGAAGGCGACGTGTTGACGAATAGCGTCCGTCGGGTCCGAAATCGCCGCTTGCTTTCCGTCGATCAGAATCGAGCCGGTCTCATGCGGGATCTGCCCGAAGATTGCCCGCAGGAGCGCGCTCTTGCCTGATCCTTCGAGACCCGTGACGCCGAGGATTTCACCCTGGGCTACCGAGAAGGTGATGTCTTCGAAGACACCCCTTTTCGTCAAACCGCGAACGTCCAACGAGGGTTCGGACCTTGCCGGGACGCGGGGAGGAAACTGTTTTGCGAGAGAGCCGCCGATCATCGCACTGACGACCTTGTCTACGTCGAGCTCCGATACGGGCAGGTCTGCGACCGCGCTGCCATCGCGCAAGACCATCACGCGGCTGACGATGCCGAGGAGTTCCTGGATCCGGTGAGACACATATATGAGAGCTTTACCGGCCTGCTGAAGCTTCTTGATGATGGCGAACAGCTGTTTGCGTTCGACCTCCTCGAGCGCTTCGGTCGGCTCGTCCATGATGATGATGTCGGCGTTGCTGCTAATGGCTTTGGCGATCTCGATCATCTGCCGATGCGAGAGGCTAAGCTCTCGAACTGGCCTGTCGAGAGGTACGTCGGCGCCTAACTCGCCCTTCAGGATACGCGAGGCGGCTGCCCGCATGGCCAAATGGTCAAGCGGTGATGCACTTGCACGCCCGTGGCGCAGCTCCCTGCCCGCGAATATATTTTCGGCGGCGTCAAAGTCCGGAAACAGGCTCAGCTCCTGGTAGATGATCGCGATGCCGGCCCTGGACCCGTCTTTGGGATTGTTCAGATCGACCACCTTACCTCTGACAGCAATGGTGCCTTCGTCGCGTGCATATGCACCAGAGAGGATTTTCATGAGCGTCGACTTGCCTGCGCCGTTCTCACCGACCAGGCCGAGAACCTCGCCGGGATTGAGTACGAGCTCGATGCCATCAAGCGCCTTCGTGTTGCCGAAGCGTTTGGCAATGCCTTTCATCTCGAGCAGCGGAGCGTTTGTCATTCAGGTCGCCCTTTTTGAGTGGGCGGCCCCGCGCGAGGCGGGGCCGCGTACTGTCACATCTACTTCTGCTGGACGTAGACGTAGTCGTTCTGATCGAAGGTCTTGATGTTCTTCGCATCGTAGGTTTTGGGCGCCACGAAGATCTTCTTCGGCAGGGCGGTGCCCTTCATCACGAACTCATCCACCGCTCGAATGATGTTGCGACCTTCTTCCTTGGCCCCGGTGTCGACCGTTGCTGCAAAGTCGCCGGTGAGGATCGCGTCGTTGGCTTCCTTCATATTTTCGTAGCCGACGATTGCCACCTTGCCGTTCAGCCCCTTAGCCTTGAGAGCCTGCAGACCGCCAAGGGCCATCTCGTCGTAGAGCGCGACGAGAACTTCGATATCGGGGTTGGCGGTGAACATGTTTTCAGTCACCGACAGGCCTTGGGCACGCACCCAGCCAGCCGGCTGCTGAGCGACGATTTTGAAGTTGGGGTGCTTCGAGATGACCTCGTTGAAACCCTTCATGCGCTGGCTCGTATGCGGACCGGGCAGGCCCTCCAGGATCCCGAGCTTGACTTCCTTGTCGCCATAGGTGTCAACCAGCCATTGCGCCTGCGCACGACCACCATCACTCTGGTCGTAGCCGATATCGCTGACATAATATGGGTTGTCGGCGACGGGTGAATTGAAGAGGAAGATCGGAATGCCCGCCTCGGTGGCGCGCCGGATGGAGGGCAGCAACGCGCCTTCGTTGTATAAGGCAACCGCGATCGCATCCACACCGTCGTTGATCCAGGCTTCCATGGTCCTGATCTGGTCGTCCGTGGCAGACTGGCTGCTCGGAGCTTGCACGAGAAGCTGGATAGTGCCGTCGCCACCGCGCTTATCGATTTCTTCTTTCACGCCAGCCAGAACACGCTGATAGTAGGTGTCCATCGCCGTCGGCAGGAAGCCGACCTTGAGCGGGCGGTTATCCTTCTTAGCAGGTTTGACTTCCTGGCCTGTGGGCTTGATGTCCTTGTCCATCAAGATGCCAGGAAACACCTTCGAATAATCCAACTGCTGTGCAAGCGCTGGGCTGAAGGAAAGCGAAGCGGTGAGCCCGAGAGCAGCACCGAAGATTAACGTCCGTCTGAAAATTGTCACATGATCCTCCCTGGTCGTGACAAGACAAAGTTTTCCCAACCGCGGAACGGGTCCGCGGCGAAGCTTAGCAATCTGAGATTCAAATCTTCGGCTTACAGTCCCGGTGCGATCGTGAAGACCATCCGGATCGGGTTGGAGCCGTAGTTTAGGCACTGGTAGCTGATGCCGCCGGGCAGGAAGAAAGACTCGCCGTCACGGATGTGAAAGGTTTCGTCGGTATCCGCCAAATAGAAGGTTGCGGGGCCTTGCAGAACGTAGAAGACTGCGTCCCCTCCATGGCTGTCGGGTTCGCTCGCGCGCGGTCCAACGCCACCCACAGGGATAGTCAGCTCTCCGACGTGCATGTAATCGTTGCTGACGCAGAACTGGATGAGAATGGGATGATCGCGGCCGGAGACGATGTTCAGACGATCGCTTTTTGCGACCTTCACCAGGTCGCCCCTCTTGCGCGCCTGAGCGCCGTCTACTGGATAGGCTCCGAGTTTCTCAAGGCTCATCACGCTCTCCCTTCGTGCTTATAGAGGCGCGTCGGCCCGTCATAGCCGGTCGGAGGGCCATTCTCGTCCCAGATACGCGGTGCGATGCAAAACAGGATAACTGCAGCCTTGTCGCTGAAGTTATAGCCGCGATGCGGAGCGCCCTTGGGGATAAGCACCGCGTCACCGGGTCCGAGTTCCTCTGTCTGCCCGGTTTCGGGGTTTAGGAGATGCACAACACCTTCGAGGACATAGTACACCTCGTCACCCGCGTGAATGTCGGCCGGGTCGAAGTTGCTTCCCGGCGCGAGCTGATAGATGCCAGTGGTCTGCTGGTCCGTGCTGGCGAGCAGGTAGTTGAGGTCGCTCGAGTACGGCTTCGTCCCCGTATAGATGAACATCTTGTAGCTACCGCGCGTCAGATGGACCGGCTTCTTTTCGCTGGGCGGATGTGGAAAATTGCCGAAGTAGCTTGGCAGTTTTGGCATTTTAGTACCTTAGGTCCGGAGTTCGCGGAGCAGCGACTTGAGAAGCCGCCAGGTCGGATCGACTGTCGTGTGGTTGAGGCGCTCGCGCGTGGTGTGGACGTCGAACGCTTCCGGTCCGATCGACAGCATGTCAATGTCAGGAACCTTCTTTCGAAAAAGGCCGAGCTCGAGACTGGAGTGAGAGACTTCCACATGTGGCTGCTCGCCGAACTCGCGCTCGTAAGCGGCTTTGGCGGCGTTGAGCATTCGCGAATGAGGATTGTATGGCCATTCCGGGCAATCCGCGAATGTCTCCACGCTCGTGCCGTTGCCGATGAGTTCTGACAGCTGCCGGATTTTGTCGACGATGTTGTAGCGACGGGAGCTGACGGCGCTTGGGACCGTATTGACGATTTCGATGGCCTCTTCATCGCTTGAAAGCAATGCCACGGTGTTGGAGCTCTCGACGAGGCCCTCGACCTGAAGGCTTTTGCTCTGGACGCCGTTGGGAAGTAGGTTCAGGGTATCGACCAGCGCCCGGGCGGACTGAGCCGAGAAGACTTCAGTAATCGGCCTCCCTGACTCGCTGACTGTGACCTTGAGGTTGGGATCGCTTGCTTTGTACTCAAGCGCAATCGAAGCCGCTTCCGCTTCAATTCTCTGTCTGAGATCGACAATCCGCGAGGCATCGATCGAAATGAGCGCCTCCGCCTCACCCGGGATAACGTAACGGTTCACGCCACCCTTGACTTCGGCTACGCTGGCCCCAGCATCCCGGATGGCAATCCGGAGCAGCCGTCCGAGCTGGACGATCGCGTTAGCGCGTTCAAGATGGATGTCGAATTCGGAATGACCGCTGCTCAGGCCGGAGATCCGCAGCGAAAGGGCGGCCTGCCCCGAAACGCGCGGTTCCCACTGAACCGGAATGTTGAAGCGCACTGAAATATCGCCAGCGCAGCCTGCGAAAAGCGACTTGGGATCGTGCCAGTTCATGTCGAGAAGGCGCTTACCGCTAAGCTTTGTGCCGTCGAAGTGTTGTGCGCCGCCCTTGCCGACTTCTTCTTGAACCGTCAGGACCACTTCAAGCGGCGGATGCGGGATATCGTCGGATGCCAGCAACGACATTGCGAAAGCCACACCAACGGTGTTGTCCGCCCCAAGGGTTGTCCCCGTCCCATGGATGAAATCGCCGATAACCTGAAGTTTGATGCCTTCGTTCTCAAAGTCGTGGTCAACACCCTCGTCGCTCTCGCAGACGATGTCGGTATGCCCGTGAAGAATGACGGTCGGCGAGTTTTCGTAGCCGGGTGTGCCGGGCTTCTTGATGAGGAGATTGTAGATCTCGTCTTGGTAAACCTCTAAGCCGCGTGCCCGGGCAAAATCGGCGATGTGATCGCTGACCTGCTTCTCGTTGTAAGAACCGCGCGGGATCGCACTTAGCTCTTCGAAAAAGCCAAAGAAGATCGCCGGTTCGAGACCAGCAAGAATAGAATTGTCGCGTTTATCTACAGTTTTTCCAGCGGGGAAACTCATTCGGCCCTCCTCCTAATACGGCATCTGCGCAATACTTCTTCCCTCGCCGAACATAGTCCGGCGACCTCGTAAACCGTATTGCATCTCATCTTACGCGCTAAGGCGATCCAGGTTCAGATGCCCTCCACGCATCGAACCATCTCTGCTTTCAGCTCCTATTTCAAACGCAATATTTCATAAAATAGATGAGCTTTTTTCATCCGACTTCGTTATGGTATAAGCTAACGCATCCATTGAAGCGCAGGCCGAGACCTCCACGAGTTTCGGATACCATGTAGGCATCTGCGTAATTCGGAGCTGGCTCGCGAGATCCCTTCAATCGTCCGGAAGCGGCGCCTTAAGGTGGTCGAGAAACGTCCGGAGCGCGGACGGCACCTGTCGGTGCGAAACGTAGTATGCATGAAAACCCGGCCCAGTAGACGACCAGTCCGGCAGCACCACTTCGAGCAGACCAGCCGCCAGTTTGTCCTCGACGCGTGCGCGCAGGCAGTAAAAGAGACCGCCCCCCTCCTGCGCCATGCGGATGGACAGTTCTGAATCCCCGAGCGTGAGCAGTCCAGGGACGTCTAGGGTAACCATGCGGTCTCCGTCGCCAAGCTCCCATTTGCAGACGTGGTCTGTACCGGTTCGGATCCGGATGCACTCGTGCGTCAAGAGATCTTCCGGCCGCTCCGGCCGCCCTCGTTCGTTGAGATAGGTTGGAGAGCCGACGACGATCCATTCAAGTTCGGCAGTCAGACGCGACGCGATCATCCCCTCGGGAACTGTTCCTCCATAGCGGATGCCCGCGTCGAAACCTTCGGCGACCATATCGATAAAGCGATCCTCGACGCTGACTTCGATCTCGACATCTGGGTAGTTGCTGCGAAAACTGTGCAGTCGAGGAGCGATCAACAGCTCGGCGGCGTCACGCAGCGTGGTCACTCTCACCCTGCCCGTAGGACCGCTCCTGAAACTGTCCAGGAGATCCATCGCAGCCTGGATGCCGAGGAAACGGGGCTCTAGTTCGGCAAGCAGTACTTCGCCGGCGGCGGTGAGACTGATGCTCCTGCTTGTCCGATGAAACAGACGGACGCCGAGACGGGCCTCCAAACCCCTGATCGAGTGGCTGAGAGCGGAGCCGGAAACGCCGCGAAGCGCGGCCGCCTTTCGGAACCCCCCCGCCCTCGCGATCGCGACGAAAGTTTCAAGGTCGGCCAGATCGGCCCGCGTGGATAGCATGAGTTATGGATACTCCCACTTCGACTGAATAAGATCGTCCTGGCCGATGCCGACCTTGCTTCAGACGGCTGGCGTCTTCAATCCTTATTCAACCAACCTGGCTTTGGTATGTGATGACCACGGAAGCAGTCAAAAATTTGACATTAGTTGATCCATGTCGGATCCGGGGAGCTACGACGGGAGAGGGGCCGGGTCGCTGAATAGCACCTCCGGGATTAGATCGTCATGCAATGAAGATCATCTTGTCCACAGCCACGAGAGACGGCACCGGTTGGAACGGGATACCACCTCCGCGCGGGCGGCCTGACAGTCCCGGAGGTTCAAGTTCTGAGCTTTCGAAAACGCCGGCTACCAGTCCTGCCGGGTTGGATGGACGACAATGTCGTTGATCGTGATCTCTGGGGGCTGATCTAGGGCATAGACCACGGCTTCAGCCACCGACGACGGCGGAATACCTTGCTTGTTGAGCTCTCCGGCGATCTTTCTGCCCGACTCGTCATGAACCTTGTCGGCCCAGCCGGTATCGATCACGCCAGGGCTGATCATAGACACCTGGATCCCACTTCCCACGCCCACCTCCTTTCTGAGGCTTTCGGTGATACCGCGTATGAAGAACTTCGTGGCTCCATAAACGCCTGCCGCCTCGCCGACATGAACGCCGGCGATAGAGCCCATATTCAGGATGCGGCCGGACCGGCGCTCCAACATCGACGGCAGCACGGCGGCAATCGCATGTAGATAGCCACGCAGGTTGGTATCGATCATCTTGTTCCAATCGCCGACCGCGGCATCCTTCCAATAGGAAAAGAGCATGAGGCCCGCATTGTTGACCAATATATCGACCGGGCCGTACGTCGTCGTGGCGAACGGGACGAGGGCCTTGGTACTCTCAAAATCCGTGGCATCGGCAACCTTGTAGCTGGCAATACCTCCGGAACCGGCGATGTCTTCGACAATCTGACTGAGGCGTTCCTCATTGCGGCCGGCAAGGACGACGCGCGCACCTTTTTCCGCCAATCCTTTGGCGGTCGCTGCTCCAATGCCCGAGGAAGCTCCCGTGACGATTGCGACCTTGTCTTTCAGATGTGCCATGATGTGCTCCTTCACTGCGGTTGGGTCAGTTCGGCTTGCCGGGCGGCTTTAACAGGCTCCGGGGTTGTCCGGTTTTCCAACACCTGCCGCTTGGTATTCTGGTCTCCGCCGACGACATGGTCGATGTCGTTCATGAGGGCCTCGAAGCCCTGCTTGGCGACGAGCGTCTTGTCGTTTTTCTGCTGGCCACCGAGCTTCGTATCGCCCATCCCAGCGTTCGCGTGGAAGTCGCTGTTGGTGGCGCCCGGAAGGAGTGCCGTCACCGTGACCCCGGTCGAGCGCAACTCCTCGCGCAGAGATTCCGCGAACATGTAACCGAATGCCTTCGACGGGCCGTAGACGGTTTCGTATGGCGTGGGCAGGGTCGCCGAAACCGAGGATGTGATGAGGATCCTGCCGCGGCCGTTCTTGACCATATGTTGGACGACGCGTTTGGCCATATGGACGGTCCCAGTGACATTGATTCTAAGCAGGCGAAACTCATCCTCGAGATCGTTATCGACGAAGGCGCCGCCGATACCGATACCAACGTTCAGAGCCGCGGCTTCCAGTGGGCGCCCCAGCCCCTGCGTGAAAGTCCAGAAACCCTCAACGCCATCGTATGTCGAGGCATCCGCTTTGAACGGATACGCTTCGGCGTCAAGGCTTCGTAGCGCATCGGCGGCCTCGTTTACCTTGTCGCTTGAGCCTGAAATAGCAACGTCAAATCCATTCTTGGCGAATTGTTTGGCAAGCTCGAAGCCTATTCCAGATGAGCCGCCCGTGACCATTGCGAGTGGTTTATTACCAGTCATGATTTCACTCCTTTGGTTTTATCAGCACCACGATCGCCTCGAGGCGCTGGTGACCTAATGCCCGTGGAGCCGGTTGGTTACATGAGCAAAATCGATCGGGGCGGTGAGCAAAAATCAACCACCGATCTGGCAGATACCAGGAGTGAGGGACCTTTTGGTCGCGTTCGCAGCCAAATTGACGAGGCATTCCCGACGTCACGAAGGCACCCAAGAGTGAACACCCCTCATCGGTGCGTGCGATCCAGCTCACTTCAAGTGGTCGGCGGAGTGGCCTATGTTGTTAGGAGGATGAGCTGTCGTTCGCAGCCAGCAGATATGGTCCGACCACACAAGCGCCCGCGTAGCGCTGGTGCCTTCGGCCGAGAAAATCCACCGCGACGGCGTGTCCGGCACACCTTCCAGCGGTGACGTCCAATGACGGGAAAGACAAAGATGAGCGAGAGAATGAACAGTATCGTTGCTCCTGGCCGCGTTGCGGTCATCACGGGAGCTGCGAAGGGCATCGGCTTGGCAATCGCGAGGGCTCTCGCGGCCCGCGGCATGAAGCTCGCATTGTTGGATCTCGACACCCACGCACTTGATGATGTTACCTCGACACTCGATACGGACACTCTGGTTGTGAGCGGCGACGTCTCGGATCTATCGACACTGACGAGGTTGCAGGACGAAACGCTCTCTCGGTTTGGCGACGTGGCCATCCTTGTAAACAACGCGGGCATTACGCAAGGAGCCGGCCCCTGGGATGATCCTGTAAAGTGGCGACGCCAGATCGATGTAAACTTCGGAGGTGTTCTAGCCGCACAACACGTCTTCGTGCCCTACCTGATCAAGGCAGCCCGACCATCGGCGGTCGTCAACCTCGGCTCCAAGGAAGGAATTACAACTCCTCCAGGCAATGCCGCCTATTCGGTGGCAAAGGCAGCTGTCAAGGTGCTGACCGAACAGCTGTCGCACGAGCTTTTGAAGGAGACGGGAGGTCGTGTATCGGCTCATCTCCTCGTCCCTGGCTACACGTGGACACCCATGAACATCGCACTCAAGCCGAAGGGCGCTGCCAGGCCCGATCAGGCATGGACCGCAGAGCAGCTGGTGGAATACTTCCTGGCCCGTCTGCTCGACGAGGACTTTTACATCATTTGTCCTGATAACGCGGTCACGTCTGCGATCGATGCCAGACGGATCCGCTGGGCGGCCGACGACGTGATCCTGAACCGGCCGGCGCTTTCACGCTGGCACCCCGACTGGATGGATAAATTTGCAGCCTGGATGAAGGTAGGCCACTGACGGTGGAATGTTTGTAGAGGAGCGTAGTCCAATGCCTAGACCCTATGTAATCTGTCACATGATGTCGCCGCTGGATGGCCGATTGATCGTCAATGATTGGGCCGAGGCAACCGGCCATTCGGTCGATGAGCTCGTGAAGATCTATGACGACCTGCATGAGAAGATCGGCGCCGACGCCTGGCTTTCGGGAAGAGCGACGGGAGAAGAGTTCGCGGACGCCGTCGACCATCCCTATCAAACAACCGGCACGGCCGCGCGACCGATCCGTATCGCCAACCCGGATGCCGACGAGTTCGCTGTTATCGTTGATAAGGACGGTCGGCTACGCTGGGACAAGAACGACATTGAGGGGGCTCACCTTGTCGTCCTGACAGGATCTGACGTGGATGATGCTTACCTGGCGGGCCTCACCCAGGCTGGCGTTTCCTATATCGTATCGGAGAAAGATGGCGTCGATCTGAAAAACGCGCTCGACGTTCTCGGAACCGAGTTCGGTGTGAAGCGCTTGATGCTGGAAGGCGGGGCGCAAACTAATGGCAATTTCTTGGATGCGGGTCTTGTTGACGAGGTCAGCCTAGTCATCTTCCCTGCGATCGGAGGCAAGTCGAATACACCGGCCATATTCGAGGGCGGTGAGGATGGGCTTGCCGGCGGGGCGAGGCTTACGTTTATCAGCGCCGAAGCCGCTGGCCTCGGCTCCGTCCATCTGAGATATCGCGTTGAACGTCCATAGGAGAAGCCCACAGGAGAAGATTGTGGAAGGGCTCCCCCCATCAAGGGCCGAACTTGAGATTCGGGGACAGGTGCCGCCTTGCGCGGCATCTACCCGAAGGATCGTTGGCCATATTCACTTCCTCTCCTGCGGTGCCACTCTAAGCTGCACATTGGATCCTTCCAAAGCCGCGCGGACGTCGATTGGCGGTTCCTGGTCGGTGATGATAACTTCGAACTCGTCAATGGTGGCCAGGACATGAAGAGCAGTATGATTGAAGCGCTTATGGTTTAAGAGCAAGCAGCGACGCGCGGCGCTTGCAATCATCGCTCGCTTCGAGCGGACAACGTCATCATCCATATGGTAGACGCGCAATCCAGAAACTGCCGGCGTTGAGATAAAGGCGATGTCGGCGCTGAGACGCGACAATGCCTGTTCGGCGACGACGCCGAAAAAACCATTGAACTTCATCGAATAGCGTCCACCGACCGCAATCAGGTTGATCCCTGATTCCGTCTTGAGCCGATCGATGACCGCCGCATTGTTGGTGATCACCGTCAGCGGCCTCCTCTGAGGCAGCAATTCCCCGAGCACCGACGCCATAGATCCGTCGTTGACCATCACCGTCATGCCGGGCTCGACGAGTTCAAGGGCGGCCTCTGCCATCCGGCGCTTGGCCTCGCCCTCCTGCTGCTGGCGAAACCGGAAATCGCTTTCGAAATGGCCTCCTGCCTCGATCGTTGCCCCGCCACGGACCTTGCGAAGCATCCCTGCCTGCTCAAGATCATCCAGATCCCGGTGGATGGTCATCTTGGATACAGCGAACCGATCGGATAGGTCGTCGAGATCCACCACCCTCTGCGCGACCAACAGGTCCATAATGGCCTGCCTCCGATCATCTCTCTTCATATTCTAGTCCTCCGGCGCACTAATCCGATCCTTTAACATCAAGATCC
The DNA here is from genome assembly GCF_002211305.1 of Rhizobium sp. R634. Classification (GTDB taxonomy): domain Bacteria; phylum Pseudomonadota; class Alphaproteobacteria; order Rhizobiales; family Rhizobiaceae; genus Rhizobium. Next base: position 445,119 of record NZ_LOKW01000023.1, read on the forward strand.
GACGCTACAAATCACATGCAAACATCATTTTTCGTTAGTTTGTGTTGCTCTATTCGACAACGCCCGTGACGCTGCTGGCATGATGGGACACGTGAAGACGCATGATGGTGCGATTGCACCACTCCATGCATGGCCGAAGGCGCTCATTTTCTAACGAAACAAGGATGGTTTGGAGGTTCAAGCGCAAATATCATCGCCATGGAGAATGGTCCCGCGCGTCAGCCGCGCACGGAAGACGGAGGCCTTGTCCTCCAGGGTGAACATCGCGGACTACCGGGCCGTCATCAAAGCGGGCGCGAATATAGGGCTTCTTCACCGGGCAGATCACCGTAGCGGGCAAGGTGTTTGGAAAAGGCCGGAGTCACTGTGAACTGACACCCGGCCTTTTCTCTGCTTATCGCCTTGGGAGGACGATTGTGAACGATGCAGCTTGGCGTTCGCGCTGCTTCAAATCGATCAAACTCTTGATACGTCTCCGTCGGCCACACAAATCTCGACGAGCATGAGCTGGCGAGCCGTCAGACGCGAGGGATAGATTTTTGACAGCTGCTCCTCGTGCATGGGAACAATTCGTCGTTCGTCCATACCAACGATTTTGAGCATCTCCTCGGCGGACTCGATCAGACGTGTCTGGCTGCCATTGGCAAGGCCCGGCGGCACAAAGCAGGGATCGGTGGCGTCCTCACCCGTGAGGTTGCTGTAGGTGTAGATGACGTCGCCGGACAGGATAAACTTGCCGTCTCCACCGCCGGTCTCCACCACCACATATTGCGATCCTGCGGTATGGGTGTCGAATGCCGGATAGACATGAACGCCTGGCACCAGGTTTTCCCGCTCTCCCTCCACCAGCTCCAGGCGGCCTTCGATATTTGCCTGGGTCAGATAGAGGATATCCGCCGGATTCAGTCCGGCCTGCAATGAACGGAAGCGCCGACCCTTTGCCAGAATCCACATCCAGGATTCCAATTCTTTTTTCTGAATGAAAATCTTAGCATTTGGGAAGAACTTTAGGCCGCCAATGTGATCGAAGTGCGCGTGCGTGAGGATGACATGCGTGACGTCATGGGGCCTGATCCCGCATTCCCCGAGAACGATTTCCGGAGGCGTCCAACCGGTAACGCCGATTGAGTTGGCGATCTGGCCTCCGAAATCGGCGGCGTCGTGACCGGCATCGACCAGAACGACTGCATCTCCTGACTTGATGAGTATGTATGCGAACGGCAGGTTCATCGTGCCCTGATTATGGGCGCCGTAAAAAACCCCGCTGACCGGGTGCACCGGGCTTCGAGAGTATTCAAGCACCCAGATCGAATGCGTTCCCATGGTCTTCCTCCCCATGTCCAAGTAGGGACCCTCCACAGCATGCTGTCGTGTCGAAGGTCGACGTGCCTAAGATGGCGGCCGATCGTTTCAGCTCGATCGCCGCATTTGAAAGCAGCCCCAGCAGGGGTGCATCTGAAACCAGGACACCGCGCTGCAGGTGCTCCTCCGCCTCGACAAGCAGGCCATCTGCCCGTCCAAGATGGGAGAGTGCGTGGCCCTGCCCCGCGAGACCGCGCAAGCCCGCAAGCGAGGAACGGACGGATCGCTTTATCTCTGTGGCGCGATTAGCGAGTTCTCCAATCAAGAGGCGCATGCTCTTCTCCCTCAATGCCATATGCATGAAGGAGTAGATCGCGAGGAGCTCGCCATATGTCCTGACGAGCGCCTCGAGGCATGCGCGCGCCTCCGGCGATGGAACCGAACCCACGAGCGCTTCACAGCGGAAGCCGCCGAAAACGGTGCCTCCGCTGGCCATCATCGTACAACCGTCGGCAGCGGAGCGTTTGACGGAAGAAGGCTCGCCTCAGTCAAAGCGTCCCAAAATGCAGCGGGTATTGTCTCGTTGATCGCCTTCACGTTCTGCTCGACTTCCAATGCGCTCTTTGCACCCATGACCAGCGTGGCCACTGCCGGATGCGCATAGACGAATTGCATCGCCGCTGCAGGCAAGCTCACCGCATATCTTAAGCAAATGCTCTCGATGGCCTTGACCTTTTCGACGACGGCCGCCGGAACCTTGCCGTAATCGTAAGTGGCCGCGGGACCGCTTACGCCGGTCGCGAGGATCCCGGAATTGAAGATCCCGCCGGCGATCACGGAGACGTTCCGCTGGAGCAACTCGTCGAACGCGGCCTCAAGCGGGGTATGATTCAAAAGGGTGTAGCGGCCGGCGATCAACGAGCAGTCGATCGGAAATTCACGGGCGACACCCACGACAGACTCGGTCTCGTTGACACCCAGACCAATGGCCGATACGGCTCCGCTGGAGCGAAGTTCGTCCAGTGCCTTGTAACCGGAGGCCCGCAACTGGTTCCAATAGAATTCGCTCTGGTCGCCGTGCCATGCCCGACCAACGTCATGCACGAGAAGAACGTCAATATAGTCTAGGCCGAGGCGCTGTTGGCTGTCTTCGAATGCACGCATCACGCCGTCATAGGTGTAATCGTAGGTATCGAGAAACGGAAGCGGGTCGATCCACTCGATGCCGTAGACGGTCTCTAACTTCTTCGTCCTGCTTGCGGGCTTCAATACGCGTCCGACTTTGGTGCTTACCACCACGTTTTCGCGCAGCTTGTTCGCCCTGAGGGCATGGCCAAGATAATGCTCCGACTTGCCGAATCCATACATCGGCGCGCAATCGAAATAGCGGATGCCGGCCGCATACCCGGCGAGGATCGTCGCTTCGAATTCGTCGTAGGAGACATCGGCGTTGAAGCCAGAGAGCGGCACTGTGCCTAGCCCAAGCGAAGTTACCTGAACTTTGCTTTTTCCGAGCGGCCTAGTTTCAAGTTCGGTCATGTGATCATCCCTAGATGTCGATAGGAGGCGTCGAAGCGATGTAGCTTCCGCCATGCCGTCATTGTTCGGGTAAAGCCCGTGTCCCAAATGCGTGTCATGTCGCCGGCGTCTGCCGCCAACCACACCAGAAATGCTTGATGGACCTCCGTGGCCTGACTCCTCCATCGGCAAAGTGTAAGGTATAAGGTCATACCTATAGAGGCAAGCGTTTTTTGCGTGCCGCCATCCGCAATTGCTTAAAAATGCCGCCTACGCGCAACGGGGCGCGGCAGCTCGTCTCAGCCGATCGTTGATTGCCCTGCCAAGGCCAATCAGAGGCACAGGGGCGAATGCAATCACGTCACTCGCGCCGGCCAAGGCGTCGGCTTCACTCATGGCGGTGTAGAGGTTGCGGGCAGCTTCCTGAAGGTCACCGGAAGAAGACAGCGTCAATTGACAGCCCTCGCACTCCGGTCCGAAACCGACCCAGACCATATTGGCGGCAGGACGGTCGACATTCATCTGAACGGCGGCTTCCGGAGCATAATGGCTCTTTAGCTGGCCTGGTGCCGAGACTTTTTGGGGCCCAGTGTCCTCGTCAATCGGGCCGAGTAAAGCTTCCAGTGCCTCCCGCGGAACTGACCCGTGGCGTAGAATGATCGGAGATCCGACCAAAGACAGAATAGTCGATTCCAGGCCGTGATCGCATATGTCTTCTTCCACGATTCCCGAAATCCGTCCGTCCAACTGGCGGACAACTTCCACGAAGCGGGTCGAGGTGACCTTCCCGGAACGATTGGCTGAAGGCGCTGCCACCGGAAATCCGACGGCCCGGATCAGCCGTTGGGCGACACTCGACGAGGGAAATCGGATTGCGACATTTTTCATGCCCGCGGTAACTGCGGTTGCGAGCCCCGCGTCTTCCCGCTTTGGCAGGAGCAATGTCAGAGGTCCCGGCCAAAAGCTGGCAGCAGCCAACTCTGCCTCCGGATTGAAATGTGCCATCCTGCGCGCCATTTCCACGTCCGAAACGTGGATAATCAGGGGATTATGCCGCGGGCGTCCTTTGGCTTCATAGATGCGCTCGATCCCGGCGGGGCTGCTGGCGTCCGCGCCGAGCCCGTAAACCGTCTCCGTCGGAAACGCGACAACTTCGCCATTTCGCATGAGCCGGGCGGCAGCTTCAATCGCGCTGTCGCTGACGTCAAAATGACGGGTGGTGGCCATCTTTTTTCCTCGCGCTGGTTCTGGAAGGGAGCAGAGATCGATACGACCAAAGCCATTGGCTCAGGAGGCCCGGTTCGGCGTGCCTCCTGACAGCCTCAACGTCGTCCCCGCTGAGCCAAACTCAGTTCAAGCCGACTACGCTATGCGGCACGTATGGCTCCTCGAGTTCGCGGACCTCGTCGTCGCTTAGCTTCACGGCCAAGGAAGCGACGGCATCCTTCAGATGCTGTAGCTTCGTTGCGCCGATTATAGGAGCCGTCACGCCCGCCTTTGTGTTAAGCCACGCCATCGCAACGAGGGATCGCGGGACGTTCTTGTCCTCTGCAATCTTTGCGACGACGTCTACGACGCGGCGATCCGCCTCGTCCGCGTGACCGTAGAACCGAGCGGTGACATTGTCGGTCTCGGACCTCAAACTGCTTTCCTCCCAAGGCCGGCTGAGGCGCCCGCGAGCCAGCGGACTGAATGCGATGATCCCCACCCCTTCAGCTTTACAGAGCGGCAACATCTCCCGCTCTTCCTCGCGATAAAGGAGGTTCATCTGAGCTTGCATCGAAACGAAACGCGACCATCCGGCAGCGTCCGACTTGTAGAGCGCGCGCGCAAATTGCCATGCGTAACAATTGCTGGCTCCGATGTAGCGAACCTTGCCGCTTCGAACGAGATCGGTCAGCGCTTCCAGCGTCTCTTCGATCGGGGTCGAATTGTCCCAGAAATGAATTTGGTAGAGGTCGATGTAGTCGGTCGCCAGCCGCTTGAGGCTGGCCTCAGCCTCCGCGATGATTGCTTTGCGGGAAAGTCCGACCGCATTCGCTCCGTTGCGCATCTTGCCGTAGACCTTGGTGGCAATGACAACCTCATCACGCTGCACCATCTCCCTGAGCAGCTTGCCGATGATCTCCTCGCTGGTGCCGTCCGAGTAGGCATTGGCCGTGTCGAAGCAGTTTATGCCCTGTTCGAGTGCCTCTTTGATAAATGGCCTACTGTCGTCTTCGGACAAGGTCCAAGCATGGTTGCCGCGATCGGCGACGCCGAAACTCATGCAACCAAGAACCAGTTGCGAAATTTTGAGACCTGACCGGCCAAGCTGACGATATTCCATCTGTCATCTTCCTTCTGATACGGTTTTAGAGCCGAACTTGGCGAGCGACTGCGCCAGCTCTGGATGAGATTTGGCATATTCATGGAGATCGATTCCGGCGACCGCGGCATCCCAGGCCGCACGAACCGCTCTGACACCCGCCGACGGCCCGCCGGGATGGCTGACGACGCCACCACCACAAAGGTAAAGGTGGTCAAGCGTCTGCTCCGTCCTTCGATAGGTCTCAGGCGCCTGTCCACCCCATTGACCCGAACAAACGACCGGTAACGGGCGGTCGGCATCACTGAAGATCGGTTTCTGGAGATCATGGAACGACTGAACGAAAGACGCGTCCGGCTCCCAGTATTTGGCGGCAATGCCGTTGATCTGGAATTGGTCGACGCCGAGAAGTCGCCAAAGCTGTTGGTAGACCGAGAAATCGAACCCAAGACCAGGATGTCGGGTGAGAAGATCCCAGCCGTTGCGATGGGCGTGCAAGACAAGGGACGACCGCCGACGCAGGAACAGAAAAGCGCCCATGCCGATCGAATTGATGTTGATGACAGCGGCGTTTCCACCCTCGCGCACGACCAAGTCGTGCTTGCGAACCATCTCGTCGGGATCGACGTCGGAAATGCCGAAGGCATACATCACCTTCTTGCCGGTGCGCTGCTCCTGATCCCGGATGATCGGCATGATCGCTTTCACCCGCGCCTCCAACGAGGAGTACGGTGGCGACATCAGTTTCTCGTCGTCCTTGATGAAGTCGACACCGGACGCGACGAGTTCAGCAACCACCTGCGCCGTTTCGTCCGGGGTGAGGCCGAGCGCGGGCTTGATGATCGTGCCGATGATTGGCCTATTGTAGACGCCGGTCAGACGCCGGGAGCCTTCGATCCCAAATTGAGGCCCCGGGTAGACGCCTTCAAACTCTGGAGGCAGCTGCAGGCCGACGACCCTCAGCCCGGTGAATTCCTTGATCGACCAGACCCCGCCCAATGCAACCGTGGTGACTGCCGCAAGGTCAGTTCCGACGGCCTCCAGGGGATAGGCGATTGTTGTCTCCGCTCGGTTGAAGACTTCGCCCGCTGCAGGGAGCGAGGGAACCTCGACAGAGTCCAGTTTCTCGAAAGCGACCACGCGCGCGGCCGCGCGCGCCTTCAGTTGCGGCGTCTCTCCCGGCAGGTCAACAAATGTACCCGTCGACTGGTCGCTTCCGATCTTGACCGCCAAGGCCTCAACGCTCCCGGCGGTCTCAATCCGATAGGTGACCAGAATGTCCGAGGGCCTGCGCTGAGCCAGATCCATCGCTATCATGCCTCCGGAACTGGCGCGGCTTCAGGGATGAGGCCCGACGACTTCAGGTCGGCCCAGAACGCAGCCGGAACCGGCGTCGAGATCGCGGCGACGTTTGCGGCGACGTGTTCGGGCGCCAGCGCTCCCTGTACCACCGCGGTCACTGCAGGATGTGCGTAGACAAATTGTGTCGCTGCAGTCGCAAGCGAGACGCCATGGCGCTCGCAGACGGCTTCGAGCGCCTCGACCTTGCGGACGATCGCTTCAGGCGCGGGCTGGCAATCGTAGGTGCGGGTGGTTGTCATCGACTTGCTACCCTCGGCGAGGATGCCGGAGTTGTAGATGCCAGCCGCAATGATACCGATGCCGCGACGCTGCATTTCTGGATAGAAATGGTCGAGAGCGCCGTGGTTGAGCAGGGTGTAGCGCCCGGCGACCATGGAGCAGTCGAGATCAAATTCCTCTGCCACCTGCAGGACCGACGCGGTTTCATTGACGCCGAGGCCGATGGCCTTCACGGAGCCTGTGCTGCGCAGCTCGTCACACGCCTTGTAACCGCTCGATCTCAGCGCCGAAAGGTGGGTGCTATACGCCTCGCGGTGCCATTCGCCGCTCACGTCGTGGAGATAGAGGATGTCAATGTGGTCCATACCCAGGCGCTGCTGGCTATCTTCGAAAGCGCGCATGATGCCGTCATAGGAATAGTCGTAGTCATCGACGAATGGCAGCGCCTTCACCCAGTCGATGCCGTAAAGGCTCTCGGCGCGCTTTGCGCGGCTTTCCGGCTTGAGTATCCGCCCCGCCTTGGTGCTGACCACGACCTTGCCGATGAGATCGTTGTTGCGAAGGACATGGCCGAGGGAATGCTCGGACTTTCCAAGGCCGTAAAGGGGCGCGGTGTCGAAATAGCGGACACCCAAGTCGTATGCCTTGAGGACGACCGCCTCGAAAGTCTGGAAGCTCACATCGACATTGCACCCACCGAGCGGCGAGGTACCCAGCCCTAGCGAGGTCAGCGTCACATCGGTCTTTCCAACTTTTCTCTTCAACATGATGGTCGATCCTATTTCCCTGGTGTAAGGCGGACGGCCGTATGGGCCGTCCGCCGTTGTCCGATTACATGTACTTCTCGACATTGGTGGAATCGAGCACGAGCCACGGCACGACGTAGTCCTTCTCGGTGCCGCCCTTCCATTCCATCAGCGAGCCCCAGATTTCGGACTGCGGCTTGTAGCTCTCGCCCTTGATCGCCCGCAGTGCGAGGTCGACCGCGCCCTGGCCTTCGGCGCGGGCGTACTTGTAGAGGCTGACCGCCATCTCGCCCTTCTTCACGGCGCGCTTTGCGTCCGGAATGCCGTCGATCGCAAGAACGGGAACGGTCTTGAGATCGATGCCGGCGCTCTTCATGGCTTCGATCGCGCCAAGCGCCATCTCGTCGTTTTCCGCAAGGACGCCGTTGATCTCACCCGGGTGTGCGAGCAACCAGTTCTCCATGAGCGCCTGACCCTCGGCGCGGCTCCAGTTGCCTGTCTTGTCTTCGATGAGCTTGAGGTTCGGGAACTTGGCGAGACCAGCGTCGATGCCTGCGCGGCGCTCGATCTGGGCCGACTGGCCGATCGGACCCTCCATGAGGACGACGTTGCCGCCGTTCGGAAGGCGCTTGGCGAGTTCCTCAGCGATGATCCGGCCGCCTTCGGTATCGTTAACGATGATGGACGCGGTGTATTTCATCGACTTGGTCTTGAGCGCCGACACGATAAGCGGGATTTTCGCTTCGGCGGCCTTTTCGATCGGCGGCGCCGAGGCCTCGAGGTCGAACGGTGACATGATGATCGCGTTGAATTGTTGGGTGATCGCTGTGTCGATCTGGTTCGCCTGTGTCAGTGGATCATACTTGCCGTCGAAAACGGTGATCTCGACCTCGCCCGATTTGACGGCGGGATGGTTCTGGATTTCCGTCGACCAAGCCTTCATGTACTCGCCGGACTCACCGAACGAGAGAGCCGCGATCCGAATTTTGTCCTGCGCGAAGGCGAAGTTCCCGCCAGCCAACGTCGCTACGGCGATTGCCATACCCACACCCGCATTGAGCAGGTTCCTCCTAGACATCTGCATTTCATATTCTCCTCTGGTTTAAGATACGTCCGGACGCGACACGCTGGGCCGGACATTGTCGCCGGCCTTCCCCGGCGGCAATTTCGGGATTGGTCTTATTTGCGGATTTGGTCGGCAATGACCGCGACCACGATGATCGTGCCCTTGAGGACCTGCTGGTAGTATGAAGACACGCCCATGAGGTCCATGCCGTTGTTGATCGTGCCGATGATGAGCGCGCCGATCAGTGTGCCGAGCAGCGATCCGCGGCCGCCCGCAAGGCTCGTCCCGCCGATCACGACGGCGGCGATCGCGTCAAGCTCATAACCGATGCCCGCTTGCGGCAGCGCAGCGGTGGTGCGAGCCGTCAGGACAAGCCCCGCAAGACCAGCCAGGAGGCCCGAGATCAAATAGGTCGCACCGACGATCACCTTGGTGGAAATGCCGCTCGTGCGAGCCGCCTTCTCGTTGCCGCCAACTGCGTACACATAACGGCCGAAAGTCGTATAGTTTAAAACGGTCCATCCAATCAGGAAGACGACGAACAGGATGACGATCGGTACCGGGATATACATGATCTGCCCGGAGCCGATCCACTTGAAGGGATCCGACAGATTCGGGATGGGGCGTCCTTCCGAAAAAATCAAGGTGAGACCGCGGGCCACGCTCAACATGCCAAGCGTCACTACGAACGGCGGGACCTTGACCGCGGCAACAAGCACGCCGTTCACCAAGCCGAGGCCGGCTCCCGCCGCGAGGCCCGCAAAGATACCGAAAAGCACGAACTGCTCGTTGGTCTCCGTTACGAGGCTGGCGGCGATCATGCCCGCGAGCGCCATTACGGAGCCGACCGATAGGTCGATGCCCTTAGTAAGGATGACGAAGGTCACTCCGATCGCCAGAATGCCGTTGATCGACGACTGGCGAACGAGATTCAGCCAATTCAACCATGTCATGAAGTACTGGTTCGCGAACGCGAAGAACGCGACGATCAGGAAAAACACGAGAACGATGCTGAACTGCCTGATCATTTCCCCGGCGCGGAAGTTTCCGGGCTTCGCCGCAGCGATGGTATTCATTACTCAAGTCCTCCCGTGAATGGGGCTATGACCGCTCATCAGCTCGCCATGTCCAGAAGCGTCTGTTGCGTTGCTTCGGCACCGTCGATGATGCTGAGGAGCTGCCCCTGTTTGAAAATCGCGATCCTGTCGCTGAGCTGCATGATCTCCGGTCCCTCCGAGGAGACCACGAGGACGCCGTTGCCCTTTGCCGCGAAGTCTCGCAGGAACGCGTAGATCTCCTGCTTGGAACCTTCGTCGATGCCACGCGTCGGTTCGTCGCAAATGAGAAGCTTTGGATTTGTCAGAAGGCACCGGGCCAGCACGACTTTTTGTTGGTTGCCCCCTGACAGAGTTTCGACGGCAACATCTGGCGACGCCGACTTGATCCTCTGTGAGACGATCATGTCTTGAACTGCGCTGCGCTCTTTGTCCCCGCGGATGAAACCGCTGATGGCCATCAAGGCCAGCGATGAAAGCGTGATGTTGTGGGCGATCGATGCCGAGAGCACGAGACCACTGTCCTTGCGATCCTCGGTCACCATCGCCATTCCACGTTGAATTGCGTCCTTAGGACTGCCTGGCTTGACCTTACCGCCGTTGAAGACAACTTCGCCTCCCGTTGGTGAGTGCAGCCCGAATATTGTCTCGAGGAACTCGGTTCGTCCGGACCCAAGCAGCCCGTAGATTCCGACCACTTCGCCGGACGCCACGTCTAGCGAGATGTCTCGGAAATGAGGCCCGCGCGCCAAGTTCGAGACCGAAAGCAGGATTGGCGCGTCTTCGAGAGGCTTGCCCTTCTCGACCAGCTTGACTTCACGGCCGACGATCTGTGTCACAAGATGACGGCGGTCGATGTCTTTGATGTTTCCAGTCTCGATGAAACGGCCGTCGCGGAAGACTGTGTACTCATCCGCGATCTCGAAGATTTCGGTGAGTTTGTGAGACACGTAGATAATTGCGGAACCGCGCGCGGTGATCTTGCGGAGCGCGTTGAACAAGACATGGACTTCGTGTTCGCCGATAGCAGATGTCGGCTCGTCCATGATGACGATATGTGCCCGATAGCTGAGAGCCTTCGCAATTTCAACGAGCTGAATCTGGGCGAGGCTCAGCTCCCCCATCTTCTTGGCAGCGTCGACTTCAAAGCCGAGTTCATCGAGGAATGCCTCGGCGTCCCTGCGCATCTGGCTAAAATCGACGAGCACGCCAAGTCGCTTCGGCTCGCGGCCAAGGTAAAGGTTCTCGGCGACGGTCATCTCGGGGACGGGGGAAAGCTCCTGCGTGATGATCGCGATGCCGTGACGCAAGGCGTCAGCGGCGCTTTTGAAGTCGACCTGCTCGCCATCGATCTCCACTATCCCTCCATCGCGGCGGAGCAGTCCCATCGTGATGTTTAGGAATGTCGACTTGCCGGCGCCATTACCGCCGCACAAGGCATGGACGGTCCCGGCCTTTAGAGTTAGTCGGCCATCAACGAGCGCTGGGACGCCGTTGAACGACTTTTCCACGCCCTCGGCCCGCAGAAGCACGCGTGCCGAAGACGACTGCGCAGTTCCCTGAACTGTTATCTTCTCAGTTGCGTTGACCATGATATGACGTCATACCTCATAAAAATCCAAATCTATGCCTCGTGTGTTCGGATCGCCTGCCTTATTGGATCTACGCGGCGTCCAGTTCGAGGATCGCGCGTGCCTCCTGGGGTGTAGCGGGCTCACGTCCGACCTTTTGGGCAATCTCAACAGCGCGCGATATGACTTCCGCGTTCGTGGGTGTGCCGAATTCGCGATAGGGATAGTCGCCTATTCCAATAGCCATGTGGCCGCCCAGACGGCAGATCGCAGGAGCAATGTTCAACAGATTGCCCCCAAGGCAATTGACCGTCCATTCGATCGGCCGGTCGTCGGGCAGAAATGCAAGATGCGCCATGAGACCCGCCTCGGTCGGCGGATGCCCGGTAATGTATCGCCCTCCCGTTAGGTGCAGGAGAAAGTAGGCGGGCCCCCTCACAAGGCCCGCGTCCATCAGAGCGATCGCGCGGCGCGTGAACCCGACAGACCAGGAAACCAGCTTCGGCTTTACGCCCTTTTCGGCCAAGGTACGCGCGTAGTGCGCGAGACTTTCGGTCGTGTTGAGATACAAACGTTCTGGATTTTCGAACCTGCGCGTCTCGGCATCCCAAAGCTCGAGATTGGCCGAACCGGTATCGATGGGCGCAATATCGGGCTTCGTAGCAGGGTCCAATGCCAGGGTTGCGACCGTGTCGATGCGCTTCATGGCGTCGGCATCATTCGAGATAAAGCCGAGCGTGGGAAGGATGAGTAGATCGGTCGCCTGCCTGACTTCGCGGATGATTTCGGCGTTTGCCTCAACGGTGTTTGTCGCACCGCCGTCGGCTGTCCTGGCATGATAGTGCAGAATCGCCGCTCCCGCCTTGCGGGCTGCAACGGCGGCCTCAACGATCTCGTCGGCGGTGTATGGGATATTAGGGTTGGATGTGCGCGGCGCGTACTCGTTGACCCTGGCTTCGAGGATGATTTTCTTTTGCATCTTTCGCTCCTTACGCCGCCAGATAACCAGAGGTGCCCGCCTTTGCCCGCAGGAAGAAGTCATCGGCACCAATCTGCCCGCCCTTCAGCATGACTTCGAGGCCATCGACTTCGGCGTCGCCCGGCGCATCCAGGCGGCAGACATGGCAATTTTGAACTTCGTCAAAAACGGCGATCTCGAGCGCTTCGGCGCCGATTGTCCGCATCGCATAGCTCGAACTGTCACCGCCCGAAAACACGATCCGCGGCAAGGAAACCGCGCGGCGCACGGCACGCGCAACGTCACAGTAGATGGCGCCCAAGCGTTCCGCGGGAACATCGCCGCCGGGCAGACGGCCGGTTTCCCCGCGAGCCGTGTAGATGATTGTAGGTCGACCGCGCACAAGGCTCTCGATCGCCTTCAAAGCAGCCTCCCGCGCAACTGCCTCAGCATCATCATCGGACCGGATTGTCGAGACATCCAAGTGGACAAGGTTCCACCCGGAAGCTTCGGCCACCGCAATCTGGCGCCCGGTTTGCAGGGCGCAACTGCCTGATAAGACGAGTAGATTTTCGACGCCGGCAATCTCCGTCTTGACGGGCTCCGCCGACGATAGCAGGCCCAAGCGGGCCCAAAGAGCGCCGAGTTGTTGTGCCAAGCCTTGAGCTGCTAGCGCGAACATCGGACGTGTCGGATACCGCGCCCAGAGCAGATCGGCGACAGCCACAAGATCCGCATTTTCGAGCCCATCGAAAATGACCCCTGCCCCCTCTTGGAAGGCCTTGAAGACACGCTCCTCCATTGCCGAGCGGTTCCGGATTGCGGGAAGCGTGACGTTGACGAATTCCTTATCTGTCTGCCCAGCCAGATGCATGCGCAGATCCGCCTCATGCATTGGCGTCCTGGGGTGGCGCGACATGCTCGGGTGCCGGTCGAGCCGCTCAATCCTGTCGGCAAAGCGCGCGAAATGATTTCCGAAACAGGTGTAGCGCCCGAAGTCCGGGGTCGCGGCGAGGACTGGAACGTCCCTCTTGCCGAAGTGAGCCGCAGCGCGCGCCAGAACAGCACCATAGCTTCCAACGGTGGGCGATGAGTCGAACGTAGAGCAGATCTTGTATTGGATAAGCGGACTGTTGAGGGTGCGCATGATCGAAAACGCACTGTCAAGCTCCTCGTCGAGCTCGACGCCGGACAACGCCCTTGCGGTACCGGCGAAGCCAAGCACATCATAAGACAGAGAATCTGTTGACGCCGTCTGTGCTGAAGGGCGTGCGAGATAGAGTTTTCCCTTCACACCACTGCGATGGAACTGCGCCAGGTTTTCGGAAGAACCCGTGAAGTCGTCGCCGTAAAACACGGCCTTGAGCTTGCCAGCTGATGTCATCGGATCCTCCCAATATCCCGGCCGAGGATATCTTCCTCCATACATCAGCCGGGCTTCACTCTTGACAATACTCATAGAAGCAGCTCATAACTCTGTCAAGGTCATACCTTATACCTTATACCTCATATCGAGAAAATTGGAGGACGACGAGATGAGACTTTCTGGACGCACTGCCGTGGTGACGGGCGCTGGCCGGGGCATCGGACTGGCAATCGCTGAAGCCTATGTTCGCGAAGGCGCGAATGTCGTTATCGTCGACCGCGATCTGGAAGTGGCGAACGAAGCCGCCGAGCGGCTTGGGGAGCGGGCTTTGGCCGTCCGCGCCGATATTTCCGTCAACGAAGACGTTGAGACGATCGTTAAGGAAACGATTGGCCGATTCGGCACGGTCGACATACTCGTGAACAACGCGGGCGTGGGCGCAACCACTCTGTTTCTCGAAAGCTCACGGGAGGAATTCGAACGCGTCGTCCGGATCAATCTGACCGGAACATTCCTCGTGGCGCAAGCCTTTGCTCGGATCATGGCCGCCAAAGGCTATGGGCGGATCATCAATATCGCTTCGCTGTCCGGTCAGAAGGGAGGTGTCGGGCGTTCGGCCTATGGAGCCTCAAAGGCCGGCGTCGAACTCCTCACGAAGGTTATGGCGGTCGAACTCGCGGAATCGGGAATCAATGTGAATAACATCGCACCGGGCCCGATATTGACCGAGGTCTCGAAAGTCATGCACACGGTCGAAACGCGTGACGCCTATCATCGGCTCGTTCCGCAACGCCGTTATGGCGAACCATCGGAAATCGCTGATGCCGCGGTGTTCCTGGCGAGCGACGATGCTGCCTATATTACGGGGCACACCCTGAACGTCGACGGCGGCTTCCTGGCCGCTGGCCTCATGTTCCCATTCGATCCAAAAGCCTCGAAGCGGCTGGGACAAATCAGCGAATAACCTGGAGAAGTGGCCAGTTCGACGTTCGGCATTTGTCGCAAGCGGGAAAACGCGGTATGACCTCGTACCTTTTCGATTTCTGATTGGAGCGTGACCAGGAATGCTGTCTGTTGACCCAAAGAAAATCCCAAGCCGGCTGGACATAGCGCTCGACTACATTACGGGCGAAATTGCCAAAGGCAACCTCGGGCCTGGTGACAAACTTCCCAATGAAAAAGAGCTGGCCCAGCTTCTCGGGATCAGTCGCACTCCAATCAGAGAGGCGATCAAAACGCTCGCGGTCTCGGGTCTTGTCGAGACGCGTCATGGCTTTGGAAATTACATCCGTAAGGACGAAGGCCTTCCGGCGATGCCGCTCGCGATGTTTCAGCTCTATCTTCAGAGTTCGACGCCTGAGATGCTGATGGAACTGCGATACATTTTCGACCGCAACTGTTCAGAACTCGCGTCGCTGCGGCGTACGGACGAAGACCTCGCCACGATGAGAGAGTGCATCGACCGACTAAAAAGGCTGTCGGAGGATGCGAACTCCGCGATCGAAGATCTCCTCAAGGCCGATCTCGATTTCCACCGAGCAATATACAAAGCCGCCGGAAACCCGTTGATCGTCGTGATCGCCGACTTCGTGCTGACGATGGTCGCGCCTTGGGTGCAAAAGTCGCTAGAGGTCAGTGGCAAATGGCGCGCAGTCGATCTCCACGAACACATGTTTCAGATGATCCGGGACAGAAAGACAGGTGACCTCAGCCGCGAGAGCGTCGAGGAAAACATGGAACACTTCCGCACATCCCTGCTGAAATGACAGCCAGGGCATCACGTCAAGGCGTGGTGCATCTTGCATTTCCCGCAGGTCGCACTGCGATCATCACCGGCGGCATCTGAAGGCAGACGCGAAGCCCGGATACCGTATGCCGCCCGGCCTATTCGCCGGGTTCTGAAAATTGCCAGAAAACGATAATGCGCCAGGCTGATTGCGCCTCGCGCGTCCACCGCGAGCAATGCTTGCCCAGCCTTCCAACTAGCGGGCGTGGTATTTCGTATCGACCTCGTCGATGGCGGCAACATTGCTGGCCGAGCGACCGTTCTCGTCGAACCTCTGGGCGAGGAATGAGTCGACGATCGTCTTCGCAAGTTCCGATCCAATGACGCGGGCGCCCATGGTAATGATCTGGGCGTTGTTCGACAACGCCGCCCGCTCGGCGGAATAAGTATCGTGTGTGAGGGCTGCCCTAATACCCGGCACCTTGTTTGCCGAAATGCAGACGCCGATCCCGGTGCCGCACACCAGGATGGCCTTGTCATAGGTGCCGTCGAGCACGCCGTTGGCGACCCTGTCGGAGAGGTTCGCATAGAAATCGTCGAGACCGGCGTCCGTCCGGGAGACCTCGAACACCTCGAAACGGTCCTTGAGATAATCGGCGAGGACCTTGGCGAGGCCCTCGCCCGCGCTGTCGCCTGCTACTGCAATTTTCATCTTCATCACTCCTCAGATTTTGGCCGCGCACTTTTCGAGGATGTCGAGGTAGCCCTCGATCTTCCAGGCCGAGCGGCCGATGAACAGCCCATCGACATGAGGGCAGGATATGAGCTCTTCGCAGTTGTCTGCGTTGACCGAACCGCCGTAGAGGCAGGGAATGCGCCGGCCGAGCACGGCTTCCGCGAACGCGACGATCTCGGCCTGGCGGGCGTCGGCGTAGTCCGCTGTCGCGGGGATCCCATCGACGCCAATGGCCCAAACAGGCTCGTAGGCAAGCAGTATCGGTTTGTGCTTCTGGTCGGTAGAAAGGCTTCCCAACGCGCCGCGAACCTGGCGCTCGAGGACGTCGCGGGCTCGCCCGGCCTCGCGTTCGGAAAGTGTCTCCCCTATGCAGATGAGCGGGATCAAGCCGTGGCGAACCGCCGCCTCTACTTTCAGTCCTACCGTCACGTCCGTCTCACCGAAATGTTCACGCCTCTCGGAGTGACCAAGCTCGACGATGTCGAGGTTGCAGTCCTTAAGCATCAAGGGCGAAATCTCGCCCGTCCAGGCGCCGTCCTCGTCCCAGTGCATGTTCTGCGCGCCGACCTTTACCGACGTGCCCGCCAATGTGGTCTTCACTTCCCGGACAACAGTGAAAGGAGGGATGACAAAGCGCTGGATGCGCGGATGGGACGTGATGTCTGCGGCCCTGAGACCGTGCGCAAACTGCGCGGCATCGGCAAGCGTCTTGTTCATCTTCCAGCTGGTGCCAATCCAGAGGGTTTTCTTCTCGGTCATGTCCCGCTTCACCACGTTTGCGTTCGAACTGCTGTGACCGACCTAGAGCGAGCCGGCTCGATACCGCTTCGCCATTTCCGCGAGTGGCACGACGTTGATAGAGCTTGCGCGCCCTGCCGTTCCGAAAGCTTCGAATCTTTCGCGACAAAGCTTCGAAAGCGCCGTCATTGCGGGCTTCAAATATTTGCGAGGGTCGAATTCTGTCGGATCTTCGGACAGCACTCGGCGCACCTGCCCGGTCATTGCCATGCGGCAATCAGTGTCGATGTTGACCTTTCGCACACCATGCCGAATGCCGCGCAGGATTTCCTCGAGCGGCACGCCCCAGGTGGGCTTCATCCGCCCGCCGAAGCAATTGAAGATTTCCTGCAACTCCTCCGGCACGCTCGACGAACCGTGCATGACGAGATGCGTGTTCGGAAGTTTCCGGTGGATCGCCTCGATAACATCCATTGCCAGCACGACTCCGTCCGGCCGGCGTGAGAACTTGTAGGCGCCATGGCTGGTGCCCATTGCGACGGCAAGCGCATCCACCTTGGTCTCCGCGACAAATTTCGCCGCCTCCTCCGGATCGGTCAAAAGCTGATGCGGATCGAGCTTGCCTTCGACGCCGTGACCGTCTTCCGCCTCGCCCGTACCGGTCTCAAGCGAGCCCAGAACGCCAAGCTCCCCTTCCACCGAAACCCCTGCCCAATGGGCCGTGTCGCTGACGCTTCTCGTGACCTTGACGTTGTAGTCCCAATCCGCCGCGGTTTTCCCGTCAGCAAGTATCGATCCGTCCATCATGACGGACGTAAAACCATGCTGGATCGCGGTGACGCAGGTGCTCGGTTCGTTTCCGTGGTCAAGATGGACGCAAACGGGGATATGCGGAAAGATTTCCGTCACAGCCTCCATCATGTGCTTGAGCATGATGTCGTTGACGTAGGCTCGGGCCCCACGGCTCGCCTGGAGAATCACAGGCGAATCCGTTCCGTCGGCCGCTTCCATGATGGCAAGCGCCTGTTCCATGTTGTTAATGTTGAACGCCGGGACGCCGTAGCCGTGTTCGGCGGCATCATCCAGCAGCTGGCGGAGAGTAATCCTGGCCATGACGTGTTACTCGCTGGTTGGATTGGAATTGAGATAGCTTGCGATCACGTCGACCTCCGTCGCCGAACCGAAAACCAGCGGCGTGCGGCAATGGTGAGAGGTCGGGATCTTGTCCAGGATGGCGGTCGTGCCGTCGGTGGCCCGCCCCCCGGCCTGCTCCATCAGGAACGCGATCGGATTCGCTTCATACACCAGGCGAAGGCGCCCATTTTCAAAGCCGGGCCGCTTGTCGCCGGCGTAGAAGAACACACCGCCCCTGATCAGGATCCGGTGGAGCTCTCCGACTGCCGATCCGAGCCAACGCATGTTGAAATCGCGGCCGCGCGTTCCCTCCTTGCCGGTCAGACAATCCTGAAGATACAGGCTCATGGCAGGGTGAAGGTGACGGTGGTTGGAAGCGTTATATGCAAGCTCGGACGTGTCGCGAGGTATCTGAACCTGCCTTTTGACGATCAGGAACTCGCCGGTTTGGGGATGCATCGTCGCCAGCAGCACACCCTCACCGACCGAAAATCCCAAATCGACCGTGTTGCCGAATGAGACATAACCGGCCGCGGCCTGGCGCTTTCCAGGGGTTAAAAAGGGATCTTCAGCTTCGCAGAAAGGCATGATCGAGAAGATCGTGCCGACGGGAGTGCCCAGCCCGACATTGCCTGAACCGTCGATCGGATCGATTGCGACCGCAAAATGCTGGCCATTGAGCATAAGTGGCGCGTCGGCCTCCTCGGACAGGACCCTGGCAGCGCCTGCGCGTGCGAGTATTTCGATGAACAACTCGTGCGACGCGATGTCGATTGCCTTTTGCGCATCACCGTCGGTATTTGATCCGACAAGGTGGGCCAGATCGCCCTCCAGGGAACCGGCTGCGATGCGTGCGGATAAAAGACAGGCGGCATCCAACACACCGTTTATTAGAGCCGCCACCCCCTGACGGGACAAATCTTCACCAGCCCAGGTCGAGAGGTACTCATCGACAGAACCATACTGGACGCCCGCTTCGTCATTTCCGGGTGTCGCCGGCGCGCTCATTGCTTGCCCCTTATCCTTGCTAGGGCGCGCGTGACGATTGCGTCACGCGTGATCCCAAATTGCTCGTACAGCGTCTCGGCCGGCGCAGACGCTCCGAAGCCGGACATCCCGATCACGTCGTCTTCGCTGTCGACATACCTAGTCCAGCCGAACTTCGAGAGCGCTTCCACGGCAATGCGCGGCGCGTTGCCGAGGACCGAGCTGCGGTAATCCTTGGGCTGCTGTTCGAAGAGATCCCAGCCCGGCATCGAGACGACAGCGGCGGGAACGTTTCTCGCCTCAAGCTCGTCGGCAGCCTGGATCGCAAGCGCGACTTCCGTTCCAGTGGCGATGATTGTGACGGCACGTTCGCTGCTCGCTTCCCGCAGCACATAGGCTCCCCGTGCGCAGCGATTGATGCCGTCACGCTGGGCGCGCAGTTGCGGGACATTCTGCCGCGAGAGCGCCAAAACCGACGGCGTGTTCTTGCTGGTTATTGCAAGATCCCAGCATTCCAGCGTCTCGATGGTGTCGGCGGGCCGGAATACATGCAAGTTCGGCATTGCCCTGAGGCTGGCAAGATGCTCGACCGGCTGGTGCGTCGGACCGTCTTCGCCAAGACCGATCGAGTCATGCGTCATCACGAAGATAGAGCGGACGCCCATCAGAGCCGCCACACGAATGGCATTGCGGCAATAATCCGAGAAGACGAGGAACGTGCCACCATAGGGTATGACGCCGCCGTGAGCCGCCATACCATTCATCGCGGCGGCCATGGCAAACTCTCTAACGCCATAGCTGACATACCGCCCGCTTGCAGCGGCGGTGAAATCGCTGTCGACGGCCGGAACCCGGGTCAAGTTTGAGTGGGTGAGGTCAGCGGACCCGCCGATCATTTCCGGAAGCAGTTCCGTCAGCGCTTCCAGTGCGATCTGGCTTGCCTTACGCGTTGCCACTGATTGCGGCTTGTCGAGCAGCTTTGCCTTGGCGGCGTTGACCGCTTCCTCATATCGCGCTGGCAATGAGCCGGCGGTGCGGCGTTCAAACTCACTTCTGACATCTGCGCCCGCTGCTTCGAGCCGCGCTTGCCAGTCCTTGCGCGCCTTGGCGCCCTTCGCGCCGACTTCGCGCCAAGTTTTGAGGATTGGAGCAGGAATCTCAAAAGTGTCCGCCGTCCAGCCATAGACTGCCTTCGTCGCGGCGGCTTCGCTGGCGCCGAGCGGTGCACCATGTACGGAGCTTGTTCCTGCCCTCGACGGAGAGCCGTATCCAATGATGGTTTTCAGGGCTATGAGGGATGGTCTGGATGCTTCCGCCTTTGCCTGCGAGATCGCCGCGTCGATCGTATCCGGATCATGACCGTCAACGCGCTGCGTGTGCCATCCGTACGCGTCGAACCTCGCGAGCACATCTTCCGAAAACGCGATTGCGGTCGAGCCGTCGATGGTGATGGAGTTGTCGTCGTAAAGGACGATCAACTTGCCGAGCTGCAGGTGGCCGGCCAGCGAAGCAGCTTCCTGACCAACACCTTCCATGAGACACCCATCTCCACAGAAAACGTAGGTCCGGTGATCGACAAGCGCTGCGCCAAATTCGGTTGATAGGCGCCGCTCCGCGATAGCCATTCCGACAGCCGACGCAATCCCCTGTCCGAGCGGCCCGGTGGTCGTCTCGACGCCAGCGGTGTGCCCGTATTCGGGATGACCTGGCGTTTTGGAGCCCCATTGGCGGAAGTTGCGAACCTGCTCAATCGTCATGTCTTCGTACCCGGTGAGGTGCAGAAGGCTGTAGAGCAGCATCGAGCCATGGCCGTTCGACAGGACGAAACGATCGCGGTCCGGCCATCCAGGTTCGCTTGAATCGAACTTGAGGTGCCGGCCGAACAGCACCGCCGCCGCATCAGCCATGCCCATGGGCATTCCGGGGTGCCCGGACTTTGCGGCCTCAACCGCGTCGATTGACAGGACACGGATAGCGTTCGCTAGATCGCGGATCGAAACTGCTGCTGTCAATTCTTCCTCCCTCATAAACCGCGACCAATGTGGCGCACTTTTCTAGATATCACAGTATCAAAACACAAAATAACGCATTATATACGACAAACATAACAATATCACATTCCGCTGCAAAAAGTCTGCCCATCGACATCATACCTCATACCTTATACCTCCCTATTTGCGCAATAGCTTTTATTTGGCTACCCCGTCGATCGGGAGCCGTAAGGATCGTCCCGGTCGCTTTCACGGGGCGGTCTGCCTCGATCCGTTTGGTGGCAAACGGACAAGACGACCACCGTGATGCCTACCGCGTTGGGCACTCACCCATATGCGGGATGCTCAATTCGGCTCGCCGATTTTTCCCGACATTTCTTCAATTGACAGCTTCTACAAATGCATTAACGTATACGTTATTGGATTCGAGGAACTCAATAGGCCTTAAAGGGAGGAACCGAAATGCCTATGACGATGCGCAAGTCCCTACAGATGATCGCCCTTGCCACTGCCCTCGGCGGCAGCGCTGCCTATGCGCCTAGCGCCTTCGCGGTGGATGTCGATAAACAGATCAAGGATATTGAAAGTCACCCGGCAAGCGGGCCCAACGGCGAAAAAGCGACCCTCGCGAGCGACCTGAAGCTATCCGCCGAAGAGATCGAAAAGATCAAGGCGAAGCATGCCAAAGCGGCCATTGTGATGCACTACACGGCGTCTGACTGGGCCAAGGCCCAGATGGCCGGGCAAAAGAAGGCCCTGGAAGAGCTCGGCGTCGAAATTGTTGCGACGACTGACGCTGGATATCGCGCGGAGCAGCAAGTTTCAGACATCGAAAGCGTCATGGCGCTCAAACCTGACGTCATGATCACCGTTCCCGCCGAGCAGTCGGCCACGGCCGCAGCATACAAGAAAGCTGCTGCCGCTGGCATTAAGATCATCTTCCTTGACCAGACCGGCGCCGGGATGAAGGCTGGCAAAGACTATGTGAGCCTCGTCTCTTCCGACAACCGCGGGATGGGAAAGGTCGCCGCACTGCTCATGGCCAAGGCGCTCGACGGCAAGGGCGAAATCGGTCTCATCCCGCATGCGTCCGACCTTTTTGCCACCAAAGAACGCGTGGTCGGCTTCAAGGAAGCGATCAAGGATTATCCGGATATCAAGGTCGTCCAGGAGACCGGTGTCGGAGGCCCTGATTTCTCAAGCGAATCCGAGCGCGTCGCCTCCGCAATGCTGACGGCCCACCCCAACCTCAATGGCATCTGGGCCGTGTGGGACGTTCCAACAGAAGGCGTCCTGTCAGCGGCGCGCGCAGCGGGCGCGTCCAAGAGCCTCGTCATCACCACTTGCGACCTTGGCGTCAACATCTCGATCGACATGGCTAAGAAGGGTTACGTCAAGGGAACCGGATCCCAGCGTCCGTACGGCGCCGGTTATGCCGAGGGCATCCTTGCCGGATACGCCCTACTCGGAAAGGACGCACCTCCCTACGTCGTGCTCCCGGCCCTTGCGGTGACCCGCGATAACCTGATCGAGGCGTGGCCGCAGTCGAACGGCGACCAGGCACCGAAGATTCTCACCGACGCAATGAACTAACGGTGCGCGGGAGCGGCTCCGGCCGCTCCCCGTCCCCAGCGGCGGACAACGACCATGAACACTCAAGCAGTCACCGAAACCCTCGCCGCCGTCAGGATGCGCGACGTGAGGAAATCGTTTGGCGGCGTGCACGCATTGCGCGGTGTCAGCCTGACGATCCAGCCCGGGACAATCCATGCGCTGGTCGGCGAAAATGGCGCCGGCAAGTCTACGCTGTTGAAGATCCTGCAGGGCGTGGTCACACCCACGGAGGGATCCATCGAGGTTTTTGGCGAACACATGTCGTCAAGCTCTCCGGAGAATTCCCGCAGGCTCGGCATTGAGATGATCTTCCAGGACCTCAGCCTGATCCCCACCCTCACGGTCGCCCAGAACATTTTCCTCAACCGGGAGCCCCGCCGCCTGTCGATCTTGGTCGACGAGCGCAGGGAAATCGCCCAGGCAGCCGAGATCATCGGCCAACTCAACCTCAGGGTTGATCCGAGGACGCCTGTTTTTGAACTCAGCCCCGGCCAGGCCCAGCTGACCGAGATCGCCAAGGCCATCCACCAGGACGCCAGGATCCTTATCCTTGATGAACCAACCTCGTCGCTGAGCGCACAGGAAGCCGACACTCTGTTCGGCATGTTGAAGAAGCTCACTGCGGCGGGAACAGCCGTGATCTACGTTTCCCATCGCATGACCGAGATCATGACGATCGCTGACGAGATTACAATTCTGCGTGACGGTCAGAACGTGACCTCCGGGAAGACATCCGAATTCACGCTCGACTCGATCGTGCAGCACATGGTCGGCAAGCGTGTCACCGGTTTCCAATACCAGGCGCGCGCCATTGATCGCAGCGGCAAACCCGCGCTGAGCGTACGTGGCCTTTCGGGCCCTTCGGGAAAACCCAGCGATGTCAGCTTCGACGTCCACAGGGGCGAGATTGTGGGAATAGCAGGCCTCATGGGCGCTGGCCGGAGCGAGCTTGCCCGCCTTCTTTTCGGCGTCGATAAGAAAACTGCGGGAACCGTAGAACTCGGCGACACTGCCGTTGAGTTCAAGTCACCTTCGGATGCGATCAAGGCTGGCATTGTGCTTGTTCCGGAGAGCCGCCACGAGGAAGGTCTGGTTGTCGAGCACAGCGTCGGCGACAATCTTGGACTGCCGCAGATCGGTCAGCTCGTCCGCGGTCCCTTCATCGACCGTCGACGCGAGGGAACACTGACCTCCGATCTCATCAAGCAACTGAGGATCAAGACGCCGTCCGCTGACAACAAGGTCAGGAACCTTTCTGGCGGCAACCAGCAGAAGATCGTTATTGCCAAATGGCTAGCGATTGATCCTTCGGTTGTCATTCTCGACGAACCGACGGCAGGCGTAGACATCGGTTCAAAGGCCGAGATCGTAGAGCTCATTCGGAGCGTCGCCTCCTCCGGAAAGTCCGTCATCGTCATCTCGTCGGAACCAGCCGAGCTTCTGGCAACGAGCGACCGCATCCTGGTCATGAACAACGGACGTCTCGCGCGCGAAATCGAGCGCGACGAAATCGAAAGCTGGGCCACGATTGCCGGCGACGAAACTCAATCTCCGCTGATCCGCACCGAACTCGGTCTGCAGGTCGCGATTCAGAAGGCAACCCAAAATGTCCACTGAAGCCAAGACATTGAACACAGAGACGGATGCAACCCACATGCGGCCGTGGCACAGCAACTGGCGCGACTACGTCGTCTACATCGGCTTCGTCGTCATCTTCATCGTCTTCGCGATCTTGCTGCAGGATCGCGGATTCCTATCTTCAAACAACCTGCTCAACATCCTGCGACAGACTGCGATCGTCGCCATCGTTTCCATGGCAATGTCGTTCGTACTCTCGGCGGGCGAGATCGACCTCTCGGTCGGAGCCATTGCCGGACTGTCGTCGGTGGTCGCTGGCCTGGTGCTGAGCAAGTACGGTCTATTCCCCGGCATTCTCGCGGGCTTGATCCTCGGGCTGCTGGTAGGCGCCATAAACGGCGGCCTGACTGCCTATCTCAACATCCCGTCGTTCTTGGTGACGCTCGGCATGATGGGGATCGCGCGAGGGGTCGGAATGTGGGTAAGCGGCACTTCGCCTGTTCCAATTATCAACGATACGTTCATTTTCGTCTTTGGTTCCGGTAACATCGGCCCTGTTCCTGTCCTCGTTGTCTGGGTCGCCGTTCTGGGCACGATCGCCCATATCGCGCTTCGAAAGACACCGTTCGGCCGCAAGGTCATGTCGTCAGGCGGAAACTCGGTCGCAGCTCGCTACAGCGGCGTCGATGTCCGGAAAATCAAGTTCCAGGTGCTGCTACTGACGGGGATGGCCGCTGCGATCGCTGGCATGCTCTATGCTGGACGCCTGCAGTCTGGACGCTTCCAGCTTGGCGAAGGCGATGAGCTGTCTGTCATTGCAGCCGTGGTTCTCGGCGGTACCAGCCTATTCGGCGGACGCGGCACCGTGATCGGTTCCATCGTCGGTGCCCTGCTCATCGGTGTCATCAACAACGGTCTTATTCTTGGCGGCCTCGACTACAGCCAGCAGCTCATCGCGCGCGGAATGCTCATCATCCTAGCTGTGGCGGTCGGCCGAAGCCGCTAACCTGGAAGGTTCTACGGAGGTATTACGATATGAGAGTTTTAGTAACAGGCGGCAGCGGCAAACTGGGTAGAGCCACGATCAAGCATCTGGTTGAGAGCGGCCACGACGTCATCAACGCGGATGCGATCGCTCCGCCAGAAAACCTCTGCCCCTTCGTCAAGGTCGATTTCGAGGATATGCGCGCCACGATCGAGGCGATCAGTGGCTTTGATTGGGACCACAATCGCAACACTGAAGCCGTCGTCCATCTGGCCGCTGTGCCTATGCCGGGGCGCGTTGCTCCTGCGGATGTTTTCCGGGTCAACACCATCTCGACGTTCAATGTTTTCGAGTCATGCCGCTTGCTTGGCATCAAGAACATCGTGTGGGCGTCCAGCGAGACCCTGCTCGGCATTCCTTACGAGATCAAGCCTGACTACCTGCCGGCGGACGAGAATTATCAGTCGCGCCCGGAAACCTCCTATTCCCTCTCGAAGCATCTCGGCGAGGAGATGGCAAAGCAGTATTGCCGCTGGGACAGCGAGCTCAAGATCGTTTGCCTACGCTTCTCCAACGTTATGGACGAGAGCGAGTATGCGGACTTCCCGGCCTTCGAGCAGAACCCGGGCAGCAGACGCTTCAACCTTTGGACCTATATCGACGCCCGCGACGGGGCACAGGCGATCCGTCGCTCGCTCGAGTGGAGCGGCAAAGGTGCCGAGGTGTTCATCATCGCAAACGACGATGGGGTCATGACCACCTCCAACGAGGAACTCGTCAGGAGGTGGTATCCGGGGGTCCCGTTCAAAAAGCAGATCGGGAAGAACGAAACCTTGCTGTCCATCGACAAAGCAAAGAGCGTTCTCGGATACCAGCCTGAACATAGCTGGCGAAAATATGTAGGCTCCTGAGAAGTCAGCCAGCTTGAAGGGAAAGAAAATGCCGACCAGGAAACAGACAGCACCGGTCTCAGAGATCAAAGAGGACGCCTTCGCGAAAACAATGACCGCGACAGCGCACCTTCGGTTGCGCCAGCTCATCCTGGATAACAAGTGGGCGCCCGGTTACCAGGCGACCGAACAGGAAGTCGCGTCCCAGTTGGGGATGAGCCGGACGCCCGTAAGGGAGGCGCTCATGCGCCTCCAGCAGGACGGACTTGTCTCGGTGATCCCGAGGCACGGAATGCGGGTGCTGCCGATTTCTATTTCTGACATGAAGGAAATTTACGAAATCCTGACGTCGCTGGAGAGTACGGCTGCAGAGCTTGCCGCCAGCCGCCAGCTTTCCGAGGATCAACTCCGGGGTCTCGAGAAGGCGACAGCCGATATGGACCATGCGCTTTCGCAAGATAATTTGGAGCGCTGGGCGCAGGCGGACGCGAGATTTCATGAGCAACTGCTCGAACTTGGCGGCAACCAGATGCTCAAGTCGGTCGTCCTCAATTTCATCGACCGCGCACATCGCGTCAGGATGGTGACGCTGAAGATGCGTCCCAAGCCGGTTAACTCAACCCGCGAACATGCGGAACTCGTGCAAGCAATCCGCGAAGGCGACCGCGAAAAAGCAAGAAACATTCACAAGGCGCACCGCGAGCGGGCAGGCAAGGAACTGCTCGACCTTCTCGAGCGCCTCGGCCTCAACCACCTCTAGGACAGGTTTCAAATGTTATCGTTGAACAACACTCTCAAGATCGCAGTCCTTCCCGGCGACGGGATCGGCAGGGAAGTCATGCCTGCCTGCCTGGAATTGATCGACGCCGCCGTCAGCCAGGCGGGCGCGCCACCGCTCGTGTTCGAGACGCATCAGGCCGGTGCCCAGCACTACGCGGAGACCGGCGAGGCCCTGCCCGCCGCCGCGCTCGAGGCCTGCCAGACATCCGACGCAATCCTCTTCGGCGCGATGGGCTGGCCCGACATCCGCTTCCCGGACGGGACGGAAATCATTCCGCAGCTCGACCTGCGCATGGAGTTCGGCCTGTTTGCAGGTGTCCGTCCGATCCGGTGGTTTCCCGGCCTTCCGAAAGTGCTGTCCGATCCTCGCGCCGAAGGAATCGACTTCGTGTTGGTCCGCGAGCAGACAGAAGGACTGTTTTATGCGCGTGGCCGTGGCGAAGTGCTAAACGACCAAGAGGCCTACGACACGATGCAGATCACGCGGGCCGGCACCGAGCGCGTTACCGAATTCGCTTTCCAGCTGGCCGCCCAGCGCAAACGTCGCGGCAAGGCCGGCACGGTGACCTGCGTCGACAAGGCGAATGTCTTCAGTTCGATGGCTTTCTTCCGGAAGGTTTTCGATGAGATCGCCGCCAAGCACCCCGAGTTGCAGAAGGACTATGCCTATGTCGACGCGCTGGCGCTCAACATGGTGAAGAAGCCTTGGACGCTTGACGTGCTGGTGACCGAGAACATGTTTGGCGACATCCTTTCCGACCTTGCGGCCGGTCTGATCGGCGGCATGGGTATGGCCCCTTCGGCGGACATCGGCGATACGCACGGCCTCTTCCAGCCGGCACACGGGACCGCTCCCGATATCGCGGGCAAGGGCGTCGCCAATCCGGGCGCAATGTTCCTGTCGGGAGCGATGATGCTCGACTGGCTGGCGGTGAAGCACGGGGATCAGCGGCTTGCTGACGCCGCCGGGCTGATCGAGGCCGCGGTCGAGCACACCTTGTCGACCAAGATCGCGGTTCCAATGGAGTATGGCGGAAGCGCCAATTGCGCGGAGATGACGCGCAGCGTGATCGGCGCTCTGGGTGCCGTCCGCAAGGAGGTCGCATGAGTTCGGCATCCACAGGCTTTGTCGTGGTCGTAGAGTTCGTCGTGCGAAACCAGTTCGCCGATAATTTCGATGCGGCGATAATTGAGAATGCGGCGACGTCGCTGCGCGACGAACCGAACTGCGAAGTGTTCGATGTCTGCCGCGATCCTGAGCGGCCCGAGCGAATCTACCTCTATGAAGTCTATGGCTCAAGAGCCGATTTCGACTTCCACCTGAAGACGCCGCACTTCACGAGCTTTGATGCGATGGTTCGAGATTGGGTGGCCGAAAAGCGAGTGGAAACGTTCGAGCGTATTTCGTCCCACAAGCAGGAGGGCGCGAGATGACCAGCAGCGTCAAGGCGATTGTCTTCGACACGTTCGGCACTGTCGTCGACTGGCGGGGTTCGATCATCCGCGATCTCACCGCCTGGGGCGCGGCGGAGGGCCTGCAGATCGACTGGACCGGTCTCGTCGACCGCTGGCGAGACCATTACAATCCCCAGAAAGCGCGGGTGCGCAGCGGCGAGTTGCCGTGGACGAACCTGGACGAACTTCACTTCGATGCCTTGAAGGCAGTGTTCGCAGAGATGGGGCTGGCCGAACTAGACCACGACCGGATGATGCACGTCAACAAGGTCTGGCATCGCCTGGACGGCTGGCCCGACACATCGCGCGGGCTACACCGGCTGAAGTCGAAGTTTATCATCGGCCCTCTGTCCAACGCCAATGTCGCGATTCTCGTCAATATGGCAAAGCATGCCGACTTGCCGTGGGACAACGTGTTCTCCTGCGAGCTTTTCCAGCACTACAAGCCCGATCCTGAGACCTACCTCGGGGTCTGCAAACTCCTTTATCTGGAGCCCGGGGCCGTCATGATGTGCGCTGCCCACAACTACGATCTTGCCGCCGCGCGCAGCCTTGGCCTTAAAACCGCATTCATCGCACGACCCACCGAATACGGCGAGGGCCAGACGACCGACCTCACAGCCGAGCAGCGCTGGGATTACGTCGCCGACGATCTCGAAGACCTCGCCCGACAACTCGGATGCTAGAAGAGAGAAAGACAATGCAGACATACATGATGTTCATCGACGGCAAGTGGGAAGACGCTGCCAACGGAGATACGTTCGAGACGAAGAACCCTTTCAACGGGCAGACCTGGGCTGCTATTCCGAAGGGCGGCAGGGAAGATGCGGAACGAGCAGTCGAGGCTGCGCACCGCGCCTTCACGAGCGGTCCGTGGCCGAAGCTCACCGCGAGCGCCCGCGGACACCTTCTTCGGCGTCTTGGTGACCTGATCGCCGAGAATGCGGAGCATCTCGCGACGATCGAGGTTACGGACAACGGCAAGCTCATCAACGAGATGCTGTTTCAGCTCAAATACATCCCGCAGTGGTACTACTACTTCGGCGGGCTGGCGGACAAGATCGAAGGAGCGGTCATCCCGATCGATAAGGCGGACACCTTCAACTTCACTCGTAATGAGCCGCTCGGCGTCTGCGTCGGGATTACGCCGTGGAACTCCCCTCTCCTGCTGCTCGCCTACAAGCTGGCACCGGCACTCGCCGCAGGGAACACATTCGTGGCAAAGCCCTCGGAGTTCACGTCTGCTTCGACCCTTGAGTTCGCAAAGCTCGTCGAGCAGGCTGGCTTTCCCGCGGGCGTCTTCAACGTCGTCACGGGGTTCGGCGCAGATGTCGGCGAGACGCTGACGACCCACAGGTACGTCGCCAAGATCGCTTTCACGGGAAGTGAAGGCACCGGGCGCAAGATCGGCGAGCTTGCAGCGCGCAACTTCAAGAAGGTTACGCTTGAACTCGGCGGCAAGAGCCCGCACATCGTCTTCGACGATGCGGAGATCGACAATGCCGTCAACGGGGTGATCTCCGGCATCTTCGCTGCCACCGGACAGACATGTATTGCGGGCTCACGATTGCTCGTGCAGCGAAAGATCCACGACCAGTTTCTCGAGAAGATCGTCAACCTCGCAAAAACGGCGAGAATGGGCGATCCGCTCTTGACGTCGACGCAGGTTGGCCCCGTGACGACGCCGCCGCAACTCGAGAAGATCCTCGGCTATATCAACATCGCAAAAGGCGAAGGCGCCGAATGCGTTCTCGGTGGGGGGCGGCCGGACAATGCCGAGCTCTCCAGGGGCTGGTTCGTCGAACCTACGATTTTCTCCGGGGTCCGAAACGACATGCGCATCGCGCAGGAGGAGGTCTTCGGCCCGGTTCTGGCGGTCATCCCCTTCGACAGCGATGAGGAAGCCGTGCATATTGCCAATGACACCAATTACGGGCTGGCCGCGGGCTTCTGGACCCAGGACATGCGTCGTATCCTGAAGGTTTCGGCCGCCATCCAGGCTGGCACCATCTGGGTCAATACCTACCGCGTCATCAGCTATATGTCGCCGCTTGGAGGCTACAAGCACTCCGGCATCGGTCGCGAGAATGGCATCGCCTCGATCCAGAACTACATGCAGACGAAGAGCGTGATGATCTCGACCGCTGAAGACGTCGCCAACCCCTTCATCATGAGGTGATCCATGGTGGCCGCCGGAAAGTTGCTGGTCGGCTGCGCGGCCGACGATTTCACGGGAGCGACTGACGTCGCGAACATCTTCGCGCGCGCCGGCCTCAAAACGACGGTGCTGATCGGCGTTCCTGAAGACGACAGAGACATTGACGCCGACGTAATCGTTGTCGCCCTCAAGACTCGAACGGCACCTCCGCAAATGGCGGTCGAGGAGTCCTTGGCCGCACTGCGATGGCTGCGTGGCCGTGGCGCGCAGAAGTACTACTTCAAGTACTGCTCGACGTTCGATTCCACGGCGAAGGGCAACATCGGCCCGGTCGCCGACGCGATGCTTGCGGAGCTCGGCCAATCCATAACGATCGCCTGCCCCGCCTTCCCTGCCAACGGCCGGACGGTTTACAAGGGCAACCTGTTCGTCGGCGACGTGCCGCTGGACGAGTCCGGCATGCGCAATCATCCGTTGACGCCGATGACAGACGCGAACCTGCTGCGGGTGCTCGGGGCGCAGTCGCGGGCCGAAATCACCGGATGCTATTACGAGACGGTGAAGCAAGGGGCGTCCGCCATCGCCGAATGGGCCGCCCCCATCCACGGCGACGGCACGCGTATTGTCGTCATCGACGCCCTGGCTGACGAGGACCTTGTCGAGATTGCCCAGGCATTCAAGGATTTCGTGCTGTTCACCGGTGCGTCGGGCCTGGCATATGGGCTGGCTCGTGTTCTTCTTGCCGGCGGGAACAGCCGCGACGCTGCCGTTACGACTGACTTGGACGAAGGCTACAGAGCCGTCGTCTCCGGTAGCTGCTCGGTCGCAACCAACGGACAGGTAGAGGCGATGCTCGCAGACCACGAGGGTTT
The DNA here is from genome assembly GCF_002211305.1 of Rhizobium sp. R634. Classification (GTDB taxonomy): domain Bacteria; phylum Pseudomonadota; class Alphaproteobacteria; order Rhizobiales; family Rhizobiaceae; genus Rhizobium. The sequence goes on from NZ_LOKW01000023.1 coordinate 476,234, forward strand.
CCGCGTCGACCTCTCGAAGCTGGCGGACGGCGGCGATGTCGTCGGCGAGGCCGTCGAGTGGGCCTCGTCCCGTCTGAGCCGCAAGCCTGTTCTCATCTATGCGACGGCTCTGCCCGACGAGGTGAAGGAAAACCAACGCAAGCTGGGCGCCGCGCAGTCCGGCGAGATGGTCGAGGCCGCCCTCTCCTCAATCGCGCGAAGGCTCGTCGAGAAGGGTGTGAGCGATCTCATCGTCGCTGGCGGCGAGACGTCGGGAGCGGTGGTGAAGTCGCTAGGCGTCGACCAGCTCTCGATTGGCAACGAAATCGCCCCCGGAGTGCCGTGGGTACACGCAACGAGCCAGGGGCGATCTCTGTCGCTCGCGTTGAAGTCCGGCAACTTCGGCGAACGAGACTTCTTCATGAACGCTTGGGACCGGCTCCGATGATATGCTCCATATCCGAAGAGACGAAGGTCCGCGACGAGATGGTCGAGGTCGGCCGCTCGCTCTTCGACCGCGGGCTGACCGCAGGATCGACCGGCAACATCAGCGTCCGTCTGTCGGACGGTCGCATTCTGATGACGCCCACCAACGCTTCGCTGGGCGTGCTCGATCCAGCACGGCTGTCCTGCTTTTCGGCGGAAGGCGTGCATGTCGGAGGTGACAAGCCCACCAAGGAGGCGTTCCTCCACAAGTGCATGTATTGCGGTAAGGACAATCGCCGAGCCGTCGTCCACCTGCATTCAACCTATTCGGTTGCCGTCAGCTTGCTGAAGCAGGTCAACGAGCGCGACGTTCTGCCGCCCCTGACCGCCTACTATGTCATGCGTATCGGTTTCCTGCCGCTCGTGCCGTATTTTCCTCCCGGAGACGAAGCGCTGGCGGCGGCGGTGGGAGCCGCCGCCGCGAACCATCATGCGGTGTTGATGGCAAACCATGGACCTGTCGTCGCGGGCAAGTCCCTAAAGGACGCCCAGTACGCGACAGAGGAGTTGGAGGAAACGGCGAAGCTCTTCTTGCTCTTGCAGAACCACGAGGTCCGGCCGCTCACCGCCGAGGAAAGGGCCACCTTGATCAATCTCTCGAGGTGACAAGAGCGCGTTACGAACCAGGAGGAACCCAGCGGGTCTGGGTGCCGTAACCTGCACTCTCGTTCGTGCCATTGAGCGGCCCGTCAAAGGAGAAATGCCATGAAACTTCTGGTCACTGGAAGCAGCGGACGAATCGAGCGCGCGGCGATTGAACGCCTTCTCGAAGAGGGGCACGAGGTCATCGGAATCGACGAGGTGCCGTCATCCGACATGAGGTGCCCGTTCGCGCGCGTCGATATGCGGGACTATGGCCAGGTCCTTGATGCGGTCGCCGATATCGAATCCGGGATTGATGGCATCGTCCATCTTGCTGCGATAGTAGGCGCGAAAGTCGCTGCGAGCACGCACATATTTCACACCAATACCGCCATCAGCTACAATGTTTTCCAAGCGGCAAAGATCGCGGGCATAAAGAACATTGTTTTTGCGAGCAGTGAGACCTTGCTGGGCGTCCCGTTTGACGATCCACCTGCCTATTTTCCGGCCGATGACAAGCTGACCTCGAAGCCTGAGAGTAGCTACGCGCTTTCCAAACTTGTAGACGAATCCGTCGCAGCCGAGTTCTGCCGCTGGGATCCTGCGCTCAAAATGATCGGCCTGCGGTTTTCTTGGGTAAAAGAGCCCCACCAATATGATGCAATGAAAGCTTGCGAAGATAATCCCGGCTTTCAAAAATGGAACCTGTGGTCCTATGTTGACAGCCGGACTGTGCCCAGGCCATTTCGCTTGCGCTCAACGCAAGCCTCAATGGTTTTCATCACCTCGCGATAGCAGCAGATGATACCGTGTTGGCGCGGCCCACACGTGCCCTTATGGCTGCTTATTATCCCAATGTACCGCTACAAGGACAACTTGCTGAACATGGCAGTCTTGTCTCAAGCCAAATGGCCCGAGACGTTCTAGGTTATCGCCCGAAGTACAGCTGGCGTGACATACCAGCGGGGGTCTCCTAGCTTCTTAAGCTGCTGTGACCTTTCAAAAGAAGGTCGAACGCGGATCAGCAAATTTATCATATCCGGGCGGGCTTCCAAGTTGCTTGCATTCGCTTCATAAGGTTCGCCGCGGTTTGCACTTCTGAAAATGGGGAACATAGACGTGATTTCGAAGGGTGCGGAAGAAGCAGCGTCGGCAACGGCGTCTCCTTGTGTACAGATCTCTCGTCCAACTGCTTTCAAACAGCAGACGGCAGACTTCAACTCCGAGCTTCACGCTCGACCGTCGATCTATTTCAACGGTCCGGCAATTGTTGAGCACGTTGCTTTCATGCCCAGAGACGGTGTGATCAAGGAGTTCCACGACAGTCTCAAAGCTGATGGCACGATTTCGGTTAGAGTCGAAAGGCACACTGAATTCGTGACGGTTACGCGCGTCCGGAAACTTGACAGCGAGCCAGGGGGCTGGCCGGAATCTGACCTCCTTGAAAGTGACTTTGCCGAGCTCGCAGATTGAACTCACCGCTGCTCGTTTGTCACGTCAGTATCCTTGTCCTCGGGAACCCTCCTGACAAGCTGGGACCGGTGCTGGAAACCTTCGACTTCGGTGATACCGCCGCCTCATTGATCGGTGGGGGCGCGGCGCAGGTTTGCTCCGATTTTCGTGTTCGAGGGGACAATTCAAGTAGAATTATCCTGTTCAACAAGGATCTAAACGCACACCGCCTGGGGCGCATGGTACGCCGCATCTTCGAGATCGAAACCTACAGATCCATGGCGCTTCTCGGATTGCCGGAAGCGCGTCGTCTCGCCCCGCTTCTCGGCGGATATGACACGGAGCTGGTTCAGCTGACCAATCGCAATCTTCGTACGCCCGCACATCAGCACAAGCAATTGCTCGAGGAGATTACCGCTCTCTCATCCCATGTCATCTCGGCCACCGCCGAGACCAGAAACAGGTTCGGCGCAACCGCAGCCTACGCCAAGATCGTTGAGGAGAGGATCGCGCTTTTACGGGAAACGCACGTCGTCGGCTTTCAACGCTTCGGTACCTTCGTGGAGCGGCGGTTCAAGCCAGCGGTGCGTACCTGCGAAGCGACCGCCTTGAGGCTTGAGCAACTATCGAGGGCTGCGATGCACTTGCTCGACTTGTTGCAAACCCGAATTCAGGTCGAGATCGAATTCCAGAACGCGACACAGATCCAGGCCATGGCTGATCGCGCCGCGACGCAGGTCAAGATCCAGCGCGCGGTCGAAGGCTTTTCGATCATTGCAATCAGCTACTATTTGTTGAGCTTGCTGAAGTTCGTGTATGAAACGGCAGACCACGCTGGGTTCCATTTCGATCCAATGATCATGCTCGTCGCTGTTCCGGTCGTTGTGGGATCTGTTGTGATCACCATTCTGCGCGTCAAGCATGCGCTGAAAGCAGAGAGCTAGCGGCGGCGCAACCTCGCCTCAACAAGCTCGATCAATCAAGCAGCTCTTGAGTATCTCCACGAGGCGGTTCAGCGGAGGCGGTCATCTCTTCTTCAGGTAATGGCTCGCTGGGGGACTGCGTTTTGAATCTAAGATTGGCAGACATTCTCGCCGCCACGACGTCTGCGACAATCGACAATGCCAGAGAAGACGCACTTTTAGCTTTGCCGAAAATTCCGATCGGAGCTTTGATCCGGTCGACATCGGCCTCGCTATAGCCGTCGTCGGCCAGAGCCTTGATCCGCCTACCGTGTGTGCGCAAACTTCCCAAAGCTCCGATATAAAAGGCCCGGCTGTCGAGCACGAGCCGCAAGTGCGGTATCTCCCGGTCAAGGTCGTGATAGAGCAATGCGACCGCGGTAAATGGATCGATCAACGACTCTAAAGAACTGGCCGTCATCTGTCCGTCGACGAGATGAATGTCGATGTGGGCGGCGCGCGCGACGTCTGCCGTTGCCGTCGCTTCGATCGAACGGCCAAAAACGAGCAATCTGGTGGTCGGTTGGTAGGCGATGACGAAATCTTCCCCATTCCACTGCGACACACCACGGAACCGACGGTCGACGGATAGTCTCTCGGAGGCGGGACTATATCTGAGAGCTATTCCACGCCTTAGCTCGAGTTCGCCGATCACCTCCTCCAATTCTTTGCCGCTCTGCAGCCGGTGGATAGCGAGATTGATCCCTCCTCCGCACGAAAGAACAATATCAAAAAACCGCGACCCTTCGCCGAGCCGCAGGAAGCGATCATGCCCGTTTTGCAAGGCCTCCAATGCTTCTGCTGCAACGGCGTTCTCTGTACAACCGCCAGAAACGAAGCCGCAATAGAGTCCATCTGCCCTGACGACCATTTGAGAGCCGAGCGGGCGTGCCGAGCCGCCGTGGATCTCGACCAAGGTTACCAGGGCGGTCGCTATGCCCGCGTCGACCGAGGCGCGAGCATAACGCAAAATTTCAAGAGGCTCGTCTGTCGAGAGGCCTATCGCGGGGACGACAGGGTCCGTCATCTGGTCCCGCGCCGCCATGGCTTCCTCCAGCGATAGGTCACATTTCTCTCCTAACGAGACGCTCACCCGCCTATGGTCGAAGCGATGGCGGCAGCGACCGTCTCGACGTCCTGCCTTGCGTCGATCCGGCGCAGAAGTCCGCGTTGCTCGTAAAATGGTGACAACTGCGCCGTTGCGCTGATAAACTCCTCTACCCTTCGCTTTAACACTTCCGGATTGTCATCCGAGCGGCTGCTTCCTCCAGCCTCCCGTGACTGCTCCGCCCGCGTCCTGATGCGAGCTTCAAGCAGCTCGAGAGGAATATCAAAGAGCATCACGTGATCCAGTGGCAGATTTTTCTCGGCAAGATGTGCCTCTAGTGCGCCTGCTTGTGCGACCGTGCGCGGAAAACCATCGAGGATGTAGCCAGCCCGGCCGGCGGCATTTTCAAGGCCTTCTTCCACGAGACTTATGACGACCTCGTCCGGCACCAGCCTGCCCGAATCGACGGCGGCTTTCGCCTGAACGCCGAGTGCGCTTTGTGCCTTGATCGCGTCGCGAAGCAGATCACCGGTCGAGATATGCAACAAGCCTCGCTCCCGTATAAGCCGTTCCGCCTGCGTCCCTTTCCCAGCGCCGGGCGGGCCAATGAAAACAAGTCTCGTCATTCCTCAGACTCCCATGCACAGATATTTGATCTCAAGATAGTCATCCATTCCGTACTTGGACCCCTCGCGACCATTTCCGCTTTCCTTCACGCCACCGAACGGCGCGACCTCGGTCGAGATCAGTCCTTCGTTGATGCCGATGATGCCGGCCTCAAGCGCCTCGGCGACTCGCCAAATCCTGGAAATGTCACGGCCGTAAAAATAGGCGGCAAGTCCGAATTGCGTTTTGTTGGCAAGCTCAATTGCTTCGCTTTCTGTTTCAAACCGGAAAATCGGCGCGACCGGCCCGAAAATCTCCTCGCCGAAGATCTGGGATTTCGACGAGACGTCGGCGATCACTGTCGGCTGATAGAAGCTGTGGCCGAGCGCATGCCGGCCGCCGCCCGCCACCACTCTGCCGCCGTGGCTGATGGCGTCCGAAACAAGCTCCTCGACCTTTGCGACCGCCTTCTCGTCGATCAGCGGGCCGATCTGTACACCGGACGCAAATCCATCCCCGACGCTCAATTGGGATACGGCGTCCGATAATCGGGCTACGAAAGTGTCGTATATGCCGCTCTGGACGAGAAAACGGTTGGCGCAGACACAAGTCTGGCCGGCATTGCGGTATTTCGAGGCGATCGCGCCTTTGACGGCGGCCCCCACGTCGGCGTCGTCGAAGACGATGAAGGGCGCGTTTCCACCAAGCTCCATCGAGGTCCTCTTCACGGTTGCCGCGCACTGGACCATCAGGACCTTGCCGATTTCCGTCGAACCGGTGAAGCTGAGCTTGCGAACGGCTGGATTGGACGTCAGTTCGGCGCCGATGTCACCGGCCGACCCCGTCACGCAGGAAAGCACGCCCTTCGGCACGCCTGCACGCTCCGCCAGAACGCAGAGAGCAAGCGCCGAAAGCGGCGTCTGGCTGGCCGGCTTGATGATCATGGTGCAGCCTGCAGCCAGACCTGGCCCGACTTTCCGGGTGATCATCGCTGCCGGGAAATTCCAGGGTGTGATCGCTGCGCAAACTCCGATCGGCTGCTTGATGACGACAATGCGCTTGTCGGGCGTCGGAGCCGGAATGGTGTCGCCGTAGACACGCTTGGCCTCTTCGCCGAACCATTCAATGTAGGACGCCGCATAGGCGATCTCGCCCCTGGCCTCAAAAAGCGGCTTGCCCTGCTCGGCCGTCATGATGGCGGCAAGGTCGTCCTGGTTCTCGATCAGAAGATCGAACCATTTCCGCAGGATGGCAGCACGTTGCTTTCCGGAAAGCTCCCTCCAACCGGACTGTGCTTGTTCGGCGCTCTCGATGGCCCGCCGCGTTTCACCGGCCCCCATTCGGGGAACGCTTGCAACGACGGAACCGTCAGCAGGATTGGTGACATCAATCACCCGGCCGTCGTCGGCGTCGCGCCATTCTCCGCCGATGAAGCACTGCCTGCGCAGCAGCAATGGATCCTTGAGGGTGGGAACTGCCATGGGGTTATCCTTGTTTGAACTTAATCATGCTTCGACCAGAAGCGGCTCAAGCAGCGCTCTGGCCTTGTCGCCGAACGGCACCGGTCGGCGCGACAGGCGATCAACGTTGACATGGATGAAAAAACCTTCGGCTGCGGCCCCGCCTTCATCGTTACGGAACAGGCCGATCTCGTAGCGAACCGACGAACTGCCTAGCCTCGCCACCCGAATGCCTGCCGTCACCTGATCGGGAAAGGTCATTTCGGCATGGTAGCGGCAGCCCGTCTCCACGACGAGAAACACCTCGGTGCCAGCCTTGATGTCGAGCACGCCGTTTTCGATGAGAAAGGCATTCACCGCGGTATCGAAGAGCGTGTAATGCACCACGTTGTTCATGTGCCCGTAGGTGTCGTTGTCCGACCAGCGTAGGCCGGTCGTGCGGAACACCTTGTAGGCAGAGCGTCGTGAGGGAGTTTCGCGCTTCGCCATTACCAGGCCGCCCTGTATATCGAGAGCGCATCCCTTTCGCTCACCTCGCGGGGGTTGTTGACGAGGAGGCGCGTCTGCTTCATGGCGTCGCGCGCCATGACCGCAAGATGCTCCTCGCCGATGCCGACGTCGCGAAGCCGTGACTGAAGCCCGAGCTTTTCCGACAGTCCGGCAAGCCGCTCGATGAAGGCGGCGCAGCGCCCCTCATCCTCCCGTTCTGACACAAGATCCGGAAATGCATCGGCGGCGATTTCCGCGTAAACCGATGCGGCATCAGGTGCGTTGAACCGCAGAACATGCGGAAGAACCAGCGCGTTGGATAGGCCATGGGGGATATGGAAGGTCCCACCGATCGGATAAGCCAGCGCATGTACGGCGGCGACGGGGGAGTTCGCGAAGGCCTGCCCGGCAAGCATCGAGCCAAGCAGCATCGCACCGCGCGCGGCGCGGTCTTGACCGTCGGACACGGCCTTCTCGATATTCGCGCCCAGCAGCTGAAGCGCCTGGCGCGCCAGCATCTTGGACAGCGGATTGTTGTTGGCGCTTTTCGAGGCATAGGATTCGATCGCATGCACCATGGCGTCGATGCCGGTAGCCGCCGTGATATCGGCGGGAAGGCCGATCGTCAGATCAGCATCGAGGATCGCGATATCGGGCAGGATGATCGGCGACGATACGCCGCGCTTCTCGTCCCCGCCGACGGTGATGATCGAAACCGACGTGACCTCGGATCCGGTCCCGGCAGTGGTCGGCACAAGCACCAGCGGCAGGCGAGGCCCCTTGGCGTTGCCGACACCCCAGGCCTCGTCGATATCCTCGCCCGATCCGCAGAGAAGAGCCACGATCTTGGCAACGTCGAGCGAAGACCCGCCGCCGAAACCGATGATGCCGGTAACACCCGCTGGCCTCGCCATGTCCGATGCCGCCATCACGGTCGCAAGAGACGGATCGGCTTCGACGCTGTCGAACACGGTCACCTCGATACCCGACCCTGAAAGCGAGGCCAGAGCCGGATCGCAAAGCCCTAGCCTGCGCAGACCAGCGTCGGTCACGAACAGGATGCGCTCGCCCAGCTTCTTCTTGACGATGTCGCCGATCCCGGCGGCCGCACCCGGCCGGAAAACGATCTGCGGGGTCGTGGTGAATATGAAAGGGTTCATGCAATTCTCCTCTGTCACTTCCCTCACGCGGCAGGCAGGCTGTCGCGCAGCTTCACGCGCAGGATCTTGCCGGATCCTGTTCGCGGTATTTCGTCGACGATGTAGATGCGATCAGGAACCTTGTAGGCAGACAGGCGCTTCTTGCAGTGGGTAAGGAGGGCTGCCTGATCGAAAGCCTCGGCATCCTTAAGAACGACACAGGCCACCGGAACCTCGCCCAGCATCGTATGCGGCATGCCGATGACGGCGCAGTCTATGACGGCTTGATCAAGCAGGATCGTCTCCTCGACCTCGGTTGGCGCGATGTTCTGCCCGCCGCGAATGATTAACTCCTTCAGGCGGCCGGTGATCGTCAGGAAACCGTTCGCATCGGCCTTGGCGAGATCGCCTGTGCGATACCAGCCATCGACGACGGCTTTCTGGGTCTCCTGTGGTTTGTTGTGATAGCCCTGCATCAGGTTCGGCCCCTTGCAGATCAGCTCGCCTTCGCTGCCGACCGGAACGTCGAGGCCGGTTTTAGGATCTACCAGCCGGACTGTGACGCCGGGAAGCGGCAGGCCGCAGGAACCTGACACGCGCCAGCGGCCGGGCCAGTTCATTGTCACCATCGTGGAAGTCTCGGTAATGCCGTAACCGTCGAGCAGCGCGACCCCGAAGAATTCCTCGAAGTCGTTGTTCAGCGTGCCGGGAAGGATGGCACCCGCCGACACGCAAAGCCTCACCGACGACAGCAGTTTCTCGCCGTTTGTTTGGCATGCGGAGAGGAAATAGTGAAAGACGGTCGGCACGCCGGGCATGAACGTGAAGCGTCCCGACCGTAGCAGTTCGGTTGCCTGCGTAGTCGAGAATTTCTCCATGATGTATTCGCTGGCGCCAAGCGCGATGATGGAGAGGACCGCGATGTTGAGCGCATAGGAATGATAGAGCGGGAGCGTGTTGAGGACGACGTCGTTCTCGTCCATCCCCGCGATCGGCGCCCAGCAGGCGGCCGTCACCCACAACATGGATCGTGTCGAGAGAAGCACGCCCTTGGGCTGCCCGGTCGTTCCCGACGTGTAGACGATATAGGCCGGCCGATCGACATCGCGGTCGTCCTCGAAACCGGACGACTGCGGCCGCTCCACCCCTAAAAATCCGGAGGCCGGGTCCGCATCGATCACGAGGACAGGCCTGTCTAGCCGCGACAAGACCGCGTCTGCCATCGTCCGTTTCTCCGGCAGGGCAACCAGCACCGCGCATCCGGCGTCGGTGATACGGTATGCGAGCTCGGCTTCGGTGGAATCAATGCTTATCGGGACGCAGATGCCGCCTGCGCGCACGACGGCGAGGCAGGCGACCACCCAGTTGACGGAATTCGGCAGGAATATTGCGACGGCCTGCCCCTGCCGAAGTCCACGAGCGACGAGGTGGGAAGCCAGGGCTTCAGTCTCCGCATCGAGCTGCGGATAGGAAACCGAACGCATCCTGTCCTCGAACGCCATTTTTTCAGGATAAAGGCGCGCATTTCGCCGAAGGATTTCGCCGACGGGCGCGATCAAATCGTAACGTATCATCTTGGCTCCTCCCAATCCTCCCGTTAGACCATGCAAAAGCCGCCGTTGACACTGATCACCTGGCCCGTCACCCAGGACGATGTCTCCGAAGCGAGGAAGGTGACCATTGGGGCGATATCGTCGGGCCTGCCGATACGGCGCAACGGGTAGGCCTTGACGATCTTCTCCCGGTTCTTCTCGAGGAATTCCGGGTCCGAATGGGAGGTCTCGATCAGGCCGAGCGAGACCGTGTTGACGGTGACGTTGTTGCGGCCAAATTCCCGGGCAAGCGACTTGCCGAGCGCGATTGTACCGCCGCGCGCCGCGGCGGCAAGTGCAAGGTTGGCTTCGCCGATGCGTGAGCTGTCGCCTACGAGATTGATGATGCGGCCGGAGTTCTGCGCGATCATCAGCGGCGCCACCTCATGGCAACAATTGATCGCGCCGTAGAGACACACGTCGATCTGCTGCTTCCAGTCTTGCGGGGTCGAGTCAACGAACCGCTGGTACTTCACGTAACCGGCATTGTTGACGAGAATGTCGACCGTGCCAAAGTCCGCCGTGACGGCGGCGATCATCGCCTTGACCTGGGCATTGTCGCTGACGTCAGCCTGGTAGGCTTTCGCCTTTCCGCCGCCCGCCTCGATGGATGTGACAACGGCCTCAGCTTCATCCCTGGAACGGCTGTAGTTCACCGCGACGACGGCGCCTTCGGCAGCGAGAGCGCGTGCGATATCGCCTCCGACATCCCGGCCACCGCCCGTGACCAACGCCACCTTGCCCTTGAGATTGGTCTCCATTGCATTGTCTCCTTGATACTTGAATTGCTGCCTTCGCAGCGAATTGGTGAATGAGGCCGAAAACCGTTATCGGCCCAGAAACCGCGGCGAGCGCTTCTCGCCGAACGCCTTGCGTCCTTCGGCGTAGTCGTGACTTGAACTCGCCTTGTCGATCAGTGTTTCCGCCTCGACAAGGTCGAGATCCCCCCGGGCACAGCCGTTGAGGATGAACTTGGCACCCCTGATCGTCAGGGGAGCGTTGGATGCCATGGCATTGGCGCGTTCCAGAGCAGCCGCGTGCGCATCCGATGCAAGCTCGTCGATGAAACCGGTGGCAAGCGCGTCGCGCGCAGTGAATCGACTTGCCGAGTAAAGAATTCGTTTTGCCTCGCTGACGCCGACGAGCGAAAACAGTTTGCGGGTCGCGGAGACGCCATAGACGATCGACAGGCGGGCGGCGGGAATGCCGAAGGTGGCACTCTCTTCCGCGATCCGAAAATCGCAGGACATGGCAAGATGAGCAGCACCACCCAGGCAATAACCGCGCACAACCGCAACCGTGGGCTTGGAGACCTCGTAGATGGCGTCACCCGCCGCATCGACGGCGACCTCGTAGCGTGTGCTTTCCTCCACTCCCCCCCGGACCGTCTCGAATTCGCTGATATCAGCGCCGGCAGAAAAATCGCTTCCCGCACCCATCAACAGAATAGCGCGAATATCCGTATCACCGTCGAACTGACGAAATAGCTCCGCAAGCTCGCACCACATCGAATAGGTCACAGCGTTGCGCTGCATGGGCCGATTCAGTGTGACGGTGGCTATACCGTCGGATTTCTCCACCAGAATATCACTCATTTCTGCTCTTCTCTTCCCTGCTGACCCCGGACTAGTGGCCCATGCGATCGCGGTGGGAGTGCCCGGCGCAAGAAAGCCGGGTACTCCATTTCGTTCACTTCTTGACCAGAGGGCATTGGCTCTCGGAAAGCGGGCGGAACGCCTTGTCGCCGGGAATGGTCGTGACAAGCTTCAACAGGTCCCATTCGCTCTTGGATTCGGCCGGCGTCTTTACCTGGTAAACGTACATGTCATGCACCATCCGGCCGTCCTCGCGGATCTTGCCGCCCTTTGCGAAGAAGTCGTTGATCGGCGTCTCCTTCATACTAGCCATAACCTTCTTGGTGTCCGTCGTGCCGGCGGCCTTGACGGCCTGCAGGTAGTGCATGGTCGAGGAGTAGTCTCCTGCGTCGCCCATATGCGGCGGACGACCGACGCGCGCCTCGAACTTCTTGGCGAAAGCCCGGGTCTCGTCGTCGCGATCCCAGTAGAAGGCATTCGTCAGGATCATGCCCTGCGCCGTTTCGAGCCCGAGGGAATGGACGTCCGTATCCCAGACAAGCAGGCCGGCAACCGTCTTGCCCGACGAGGCAAGCCCGAATTCGGCGGCGGATTTGACCGCATTCACGAAGGTCGTACCGGAACCGGCCATAGCGACGACATCGGCAGGCGATGCCTGCGCCTGCAGCATGAAGGCACTGTGGTCGGCAGTCTCGATCGGATAGCGGACGGCGCCGGAAACGGTTCCCCCGTTTGCCTTGACGATCTGGGTTGCATCCGCCTCGAGCGCATGGCCGAAGGCGTAGTCGGCAGTCAGGAAGTACCAGTTCTTCTTGCCTTCCCGGATCAGTTCGTTGGCGGTGCCGTTGGCGAGCGCATAAGTATCATATGAGTAGTGGATGCTGTTCGGCGTGCAGCCGTCGTTCGTCAGGCGTGACGAACCGGAGCCGTTGACGATGGCGATCTTGTCCTCGTCCTTGGCAACCTGCGTGACAGCCAGAGCTATGCCCGAATTGATCAGGTTGTTGATCATCGTCACGCCCTGCGAGCCATACCATTCGCGGGCCGTGGCCACCGCCACCTCCGGCTTATTCTGATGGTCCGCGACGACGACTTCCAGCGGACGGTCGAGGACCTTGCCACCAAAATCCTCGACCGCCATCTTGACGGCGGCAATCGCCCCCTCGCCGGCCTCGTGCGAGAACTGGCCGCTAACGTCGGTCAGGACGCCGATCCGGATCGGCCCTGAATCCTGGGCCTGGACCTGTACGCACATAGCGCCGATAGCCCCGGCGCAAGACAGCAAAATTCGTAGACGTTTCAACATTCCATCCTCCCAGATCCGGCGCTGCAGCTCCTCCGCGAGCGCCAACAATAAACTTGCTCTATCATACTTACTGTAAGCCAGACGCCGATATATGATGCGCCATTGTGGGCTTCGAGGAGTAAGATAGACAGAATTTTCACAGTTGTGCAAGCTTGCATTATTAGACTTTGTGTGTTTTTCTAAAACTGCCTTTCGCGAGGAGAGGTGCGTGGCAGTCATCGTCTGACGCCACTGGAGGAAATCGAGCAGATAGGGAGGATCCGTGCCGGAGAACGCACCCATAATCGAGGCGCGCAATTTGACGCGCTCGTTCGGCGGCTTCGTCGCCGTGAACAACGTCGATATCCGGATCTGGCCGGGACAGATCCACGCGCTGATCGGCCCCAACGGCGCCGGGAAGAGCACGCTGTTCAACTTGTTGACCAAGTTTCTTTCCCCGAGTTCGGGGCAAATTTTCTTCAAGGGCCGCGACATTACTGACATGGCGCCTGCCGACATCGCGCGGCTTGGCCTCGTTCGCTCGTTCCAGATCTCGTCGGTGTTTCCGCACCTGAGCGCGCACGAAAATGTGCGGGTGGCGCTTCAGGCCCGCGAGCGTGAGACTTTCTCATTCTGGAAGTCCAACCGGTGTCTGAAGCGCTTCGACGAGGAGGCGCTCTCCCTTCTCGAAAGCGTCGGTCTTGCCGAGAAGGCGCGAACGAAGGCGAGCGAATTGTCCTACGGACGCAAGCGCGCCCTTGAACTGGCAACCACACTCGCGCTGGAACCGGAAGTTTTGCTGCTCGACGAACCGATGGCCGGCATGGGCACGGAAGACATTGGCAAAACGGCATCGCTGATCCGACGCGTCGGCAAAAGCCGTACCGTACTGATGGTCGAGCACAACCTCGGCGTCGTCGCGGATCTATCCGACACGATCACGGTGCTCCGCCGTGGTGAGGTGATTGCGGAGGGAACCTATTCAGAGGTTTCGACCAACGCCGAAGTTCGCAAAGCCTATATGGGAGGCGCCCATGGCTGATCCTGCACTCTTGAACGTCAGCAATCTCGAAGCCTGGTATGGCGAGAGTCATGTTCTGCACGGCGTTAACTTCAATGTCAGAAGAGGCGAAGTCGTCACTCTGATCGGCCGCAATGGTGCCGGCAAGACGACTACGCTGCGAAGCCTGATCGGCGTTGTCGGCAAACGGACCGGCGCGAGCACCTATAAGGGCACCGACCTCCTGAAGGTAGCGGCCCACAAAGTCGCTCGTCTTGGCATCGGCTACGTGCCGGAGGAACGCGGAATCTTCTCGAGATTAAACGTCATCGAAAACCTCATGTTTCCGCCCGCCTGGCAATCGGGCGGTATGAGCGTGGAGGAGATCTACACCCTCTTTCCGAATCTGAAGGGGCGCGACAACACGCCCGGAACGCGTCTTTCAGGCGGCGAGCAGCAGATGCTGGCGATCGGCCGAATTTTGCGCACCGGAGCCGATTTCATCCTTCTCGACGAACCGACGGAAGGCATTGCCCCCGTGATCATCGAGGAGATCGGCGCCGCGTTGCGCATTCTCAAGGACCGCGGCATGACGATCATTCTGGTCGAACAGAATCTGCGCTTCGCAGCATCGGTTGCCGATCGCCACTTCGTGCTCGATCAGGGCAAGGTCGTCGACGAAATCTCCAATAGCGCGCTTGACGCCAACATGGACCGGCTCAACCGGTATCTCGGGGTTTGACGGTGACACGCTTCATTCAACAGGTAAAATCCGATGACTGATTTTCTCGGGGTGCCGCTGCCCGTCCTTCTCGGCCAATTGCTGCTTGGCTTGATCAACGGCTCGTTCTACGCGCTATTGAGCCTCGGTCTCGCGATCATTTTCGGCATGCTCAACGTGATCAACTTTGCACACGGTGCGTTCTATATGCTTGGCGGCTTCGCTGCCTGGTATCTTTTTTCCCGCCTGGGGCTTGGATATTGGGGGACTCTGATTGCCGCTCCGATCGTGGTCGGGATTTTCGGCGTCGGCGTCGAACGACTGTTGCTGAAGCGGCTCTATCGGATGGATCACCTCTACAGCCTTCTCCTCACCTTCGGCATCGCGCTGATGCTGGAAGGGCTGTTCCGCCATGTTTTCGGCGCGGCGGGCAAGCCCTATCCCGTCCCTGCGGCGTTGACCGGCGGCATCAATCTCGGCTTCATGTTTCTCCCGATGTATCGCGCATGGGTCATCGTGGTTTCGCTTGTCATCTGCATCCTGACATGGCTTGCCATCGAGCGCACGAAGCTCGGCGCCTACCTGCGGGCTGCCACCGAGAACCCGGCCCTGGTTCAAGCTTTCGGGATCAACGTGCCCCTGATGCTCACCCTGACCTACGCCTTCTGCGTCGGCCTTGCCGGCTTTGCGGGCGCCCTTGCAGCGCCGCTTTATCAGGTAAGCCCCGGTATGGGTTCAAGCATCATCATCGTTGTCTTCGCCGTGGTCGTCATAGGTGGCATGGGATCGATCGGTGGCGCTATCGTGACGGCCCTCGGCCTCGGCATCATCGAGGGCCTCACCAAGACCTTCTATCCCGCAGCATCCTCGATCGCGGTCTTCGTGGTCATGGTGCTGGTAATTCTCATCCGGCCGGCAGGCCTGTTTAGTCGCGAGGCGTGACGATGAACGGCACCACTATGTCCAGTCCCGCTGCCGCACGCGGATTTGCTAGACCAACATGTTTTCTCGTCTTGGTCGCGGTCGCTGCGATCCTGCTTATCGCCCCGCTGGTGACGTATCCGCTATTCCTGATCAAGATTCTGTGCTTCGTGCTTTTCGCAGCGGCATTCAATCTGGCGCTCGGCTACGCAGGTTTACTCTCCTTTGGCCACGCGGCATTTTTCGGCGGCGGCGCCTATATCGCGGCTCACGCCGCAAAAGTCTGGCACTTGCCCTTCGAACTGGCCGTGCTTTCCGGAACCGCATTTGCGGCCGTGCTTGGCCTCGTGTTCGGCGCGCTGTCCATCCGGCGGCACGGGATCTATTTTGCAATGATTACGCTGGCCCTTGCACAACTCGTCTATTTCATGGCCGTGCAGATGCCGTTTACCGGCGGAGAGGACGGCATTCAGGCTGTGCCACGCGGCAACCTGCTCGGCATGATCGACTTGCGAAACATCACGGCCATGTACTACACCGTGCTCGGCGGTACGGTCATCGGCCTCGTGATCATCTGGCGGGCGGTCAATTCGCCCTTCGGCCACACCCTTTCAGCAATCCGCGAAAACGAAACCCGCGTGACTTCGCTCGGCCTCAAGCCAGATCGTTACAAGCTCATCGCGTTTACCTTGTCTGCTGCGCTGTCGGGCCTTGCCGGGTCGATGAAGGCGATCGCTTTCCAGCTTGCCTCTTTGGTTGATGTCACCTGGCACATGTCTGGCGAAGTCATTCTGATGACGCTGCTTGGGGGCATGGGAACGCTGATCGGTCCGATCGTGGGTTCGACCCTGGTCGTGGGCCTGGAGCACTTCTTGTCGACCAGCGGCCTGCCTATCACCTTCATCATCGGCCTGTTTTTCGTGATCTGCGTAATGATGTTCAGGCGTGGCGTTTTTGGCGAGCTCAAGCTCTTCCTCGAGCGCCGGAGCCAGTGATACATGAAGTCTTCTTGTGCAAGTTAAATGAAAAAGCCGGAACGATAGTTCCGGCTTTTTGTGCCAGACGTCCGGTTCTTGTTATCGAGCTCGGACGCCAAAGAGGTAGCCAATCGCCGCAGCCATTATCAACTGCACGGCGCTTGCCAGATCGGGAGACATTCGACCGCGGTCATCACCTGCCGGCAGAAGGCTGGGAAGCAGGCCGCCATAGACCGCCCACAACGCAGCCAACACGGACACGAACACCACAAACGCTAGGATTGGCATCGAAGGACCCGCGCGCGCGACTGCAACCGCAGGCGACGGCCCGGGACTAAATGCTGCCTCTATCCGCGCGCGATCTCTGGTAATGGACCTTTCGTCCTTCTGGGAGACACCTTCGGATTTCGGCGGGGTCAACCTGCCTGGGTCAACAGCCGCGTCCTGCCGCGCCTGGATCTCTTCCGCGAACCGTTTGAAGAATTGGCCCGCCATTTGTTTTGCAGTAACATCAATCAGCCTGCCACCAAGCTGCGACAGCTTGCCACCGATCTGTGCATCAACGGTGTAGATGAGCACGGTTCCGCTGTCAGCCGGTTCCAGTTTCACGGTCGCGACGCCCTTCGCAAAACCCGCAACGCCGCCCTGCCCCTCACCCGTAATCTTATACCCGTTAGGCGGATCAAGGTCCGAGAGCGTTACCGCCCCTTGGAAGCGCGCTTTTACCGGACCGACTTTCATAACCGCAATGGCGGTCATTTCCGTGTCCGAAGACTTTGTCAGTTCCTGACATCCTGGAATGCAACCTCTGAGCACCTCCGCATCGTTGAGCGCGGCCCATACGTCTTCCCTCGTCGCCGGAATTAACTGCTGGCCTGACATTTCCATGCGTACATCTCCTCACCTGATAATTGGATGTAGCCGCCTTGGACGGCGAAATCACATTGCTTGACATTCCTACCTTAAGTCTAATAATGCAAGTGATAATTCGAGCTTCGCATTGAACCGCCATGCGGGAGGACAATACGTGTCGAGGAAGTTAGTTTCGCAGGTGAGGTCGCAGCCGAGATGAAGCCCGCGCCGTTTGACTACATCGCGCCCACCACGATCGATGAGGTCGCCGCGGCACTTGCGGCGGCCGAGGGAGACGGTAAGATCATCGCGGGGGGCCAGAGCCTCATGCCGATGATTAATTTTCGGCTGGTAAAACCGACCATCCTCATCGACATCAACCGGGTGGCGGGCCTCGATCGGATCGAACTGCACGGAGATCGGGTGAGGATCGGCGCGACAGTACGCCATCACACGACCGCGACAGACGCGATCATCCGCCAACACTTGCCAATCGTGCATGAGGCGATGCATCACGTCGCGCATATGACAGTGCGCAACCGCGGTACCTTCTGCGGCAGCGTCGCGCATGCGGATCCAGCGACCGAGATGCCGATGATGACACGGTTTCTCGATGGGACGGTTATCGCCTACTCTCAGCGCGGTAGACGCGAAATACCTGCAGCCGAATTTTTTGTCGGATCGCTGGTCAACTCGCTGGAACCGGACGAGTTTGTAATTCGCGTCGAGCTCGACGCGATGAGACCGGATGCCGGATGGGGATTTGAGGAGTTTGCAAAACGCCACGGGGACTTCGCACTCGCCTGCTTTGCGACGACGCTGCATCGTGTAGATGGCATGGCGTCTGACGTTCGCGTTGGCATGATGGGCGTTGGTGAAACCCCGCTGCGGCTTGAAGAGATCGAGGGCATCATCGAGGGGACGGATGTTTCCGAGCCGGTTCTCGATATGGTGGCGGATCGCCTGGCTGGGATCCTCACGCCCAACACGGATATCCATGCCTCTGCGGATTTCCGTAGACATCTCTCCGGTGTCCTCGCCAAACGAGCCCTTCGCGCCGCCTGGAGCCGCGCGAACCACGAAAGGCTTCAAGCAAGATGAGTGAGAAGACGATCACCGTCGGCGTCAACGGCGTGTGTATGACGCGCACGATCGAAGCACGAATGCTGCTGAGCGACTTCCTGCGCCAGGACCTTTGCCTGACCGGAACCCATGTCGGGTGCGAACATGGCGTTTGCGGTGCCTGCACCGTCATTCTCGATGGAAGGAGCGCACGCTCCTGTCTGACGCTTGCAGTGCAGGCGGACGGGAGCGAAATCGAAACCATCGAAGGCCAGGGAAGCGTCGATAAACTCGGGCGAATCCAAGAAGCGTTCCGCCAGCATCATGGCCTGCAATGCGGATTCTGTACGCCCGGCTTCATCATGGCGATCACCGACCTTCTTCGCCACCATCCGCTGGAAACCGATGAGGAGATCAGGGAAGCGCTGTCGGGGAACATCTGTCGCTGTACGGGCTATGAAAACATCGTCAACGCCGTCCGCGAACTGGCTAAGGAGAGAGGACCTCTGAGATGAAGATGCATTTTCTTGACGGCGGCCGGCTTCGTATGCGCCGGTCCATCTACGTCCCCGGGGCGCTGAAGGAAGAAGCGATCGAGTTGCCGGTTCACGCCACCCTGTTGCGCCATCCTCAAGGCAACGTGCTGTTCGATAGCGGATGCAATCCGGAGGCCGCCATCGATCCGGGCGCGCGATGGGGCGGTTTGAGCAAGGTTATGACCCCGATCTTTTCACCTGAGCAGACGGTCGTTCATCAGTTGAAGACTCTTGCTCTCGATCCGGAGGACATAGATGTTGTGATCTGTTCACATCTGCATCCCGATCATTGCGGCTGCAACGCGTACTTTCGGCGCGCAACGATCCTCTGCCACGAGGCGGAGACGCAGGCTGCAACGGCAAGCGGTGCAGAGAATCTAGGCTATCTTCGAGGAGAATGGGACCAGCCCCAGGGTTTCCAGACTTTCAATGCGGAGCATGACGTCTTTGGCGACGGGCGCATCATCTTACTGCCCATGCCGGGTCATACCCCAGGAATGACCGTCGCCCGTGTCGAGCTAGAAAAAGACGGTTCATTTATACTCGCTTCAGATGCTGCGCCGCTCCAGTCGAATATCGATACCGGTATCGCTCCGAAAAATACGTGGAACATTGAGCTGGCCGCAGAGGCACTCGCTCGCCTGAAAGCTCTTCGGGAGCGGGGAGCTAAAATCATTTCCGGCCACGACGACGCGCAATGGCAAGAGTTGCGAAAGGGTGTGGAGTTCTACGAATGAGCCATCGGGACCATTCCGTCGAGCTGAGGCCCAAACTTGTCGGCAAGCGGGTCAAGCGCACCGAAGATCCACGTCTGCTGACGGGTGTTGGTCAGTATGTCGATGACCTGGCGCCAGCTGGTATGTTGCATGTCGCATTGCGACGCTCCGACCAGCCATATGCCCGAATCCTGAACATCGATGTCGGCGATGCGTTCTCGGTTCCCGGCGTCGTCGCGATCTATGACGCGAGCGACCTGGAAGGAGAGATCAAACCGGCCATCCCGACCTCGCGCATGCCTGGTTATTACGCCACCCCCATATGGCCGCTCGCACGCGGAAAAGTTCGATATGTAGGCGAGCCGGTCGTCGCGATTGTGGCCGAAAGCCGGTACGCGGCGGAAGACGCGCTTGAACACATCACTATCGAGTACGAGCCACTGCCCTTCGCTATCAGACAGGTCGATGCGGTGAAGGACGATGCCCCCCTCCTGCATGAGGAGGCCGGCACCAACACGATCATTCGCCGCGAGTTCAAACGTGGCGACGTCGACGCGGCATTCCAGGATGCAGCGGTCACCGTGAAAGGCAAGTTTCGGATGACGCGGAAGACAGCCGCTGCCATGGAGAACCGGTCCTATCTCGCCGAATGGGACAGCCGGAAACAATCGCTCACGCTTTACACATCCTCCAATATTCCAGGCGTGATCCGCGATGTGCTTTCGGGCTGCCTCGACCTCCCAGGAACACGCATGCGCGTAGTTGCCCCCGATGTGGGAGGCAGCTTCGGCGGCAAGGGGTCGCTCTACGGCGAAGAAATTCTTGTTTGCGCGCTGGCAAGGAAGCTGAAGCGGCCAATCAAGTTCATCAGCGATCGGCTGGAAGATCTTTCCGCGACCAGTCAGGCCTTCGACGAACTGATCGAGGCCGAGCTGGCGGTAACCAAAGACGGCATGCTGATCGGCCTGCGCGCAGACGTGATCGGCGATGTCGGAGCCTACTCGATCTACCCGTGGACCGCCGCACTTGAGACGGTGCAGGTCGTCAGCTTCCTGCCCGGGCCTTATCGGATGGAGCATTACCGGGGCCGGATCCAGGGTGTCCTCACACCAAAACCCCCAACCGGTCCTTATCGTGGTGTTGGCCGCCCTTCCTCGACCTTCGCGATGGAAAGGCTTATCGAGATGGCGAGCCGCAAGCTCGGCATGGACCCGGTCGAGTTCCGCCGCAAGAACCTCGTTCGGCCCGAAGAATTCCCCTATCGCACTGCTTCCGGCATTATCTGGGACAAGTCAGCCTTCCATGAATGCCTCCAAGGAGCGTGCGATCATGTGGATTACCCCGCTCTCAAGCGCGAAAGAGACAAAGCCAGAAAGGAGGGCCGATGGATCGGAATCGGTCTGGCGAGCTATGCCGAGTTGACCGGCATTGGCTCGCGTATCTCGGTGGCGCCGGGGATGCCGATCAACACCGGAACGGAAACCTCGAAGATCGAAATCGACGCCACCGGCGCGATTACCGCGGCATTCGGGATCTCCTCGCACGGTCAGGGGCTCGAGACGACACTGGCGCAAGTCATTGTTGACGAGCTCGGCTGCAAGCTCGAGGATATCGAGATCAAGCATGGAGATAGTTCGCTGGTTCCCATGTCCAGTGGGACCTATGCCAGCCGTTCGGCGGTTCTGGGCGGCGGCGCAGCCACGCTTGCAGCTCGCAATGTGAAAGCTAAGGTCTTGCGCGCTGCCGCCTACCTGATGGAGCAAAGTGCCGAGGATCTCGACATACATGATGGCATTGTTACCAGCAGAAACTCGAACCTGACCACGACACTTAAGGAAATCGCTTCTGCGGTCTATACGCAGATGGGGCGCATTCCAAGAGACCAGCGTGAGGATCTTACGGCTTCTGAAACCTACGATCCCTATCTCGGAACCGCCTGCTCCTCGACGCATCTTGCGATGGTCGAGGTCGATCCTGAAACCTACAGCGTGAAAATCCTGCGTTATGTCGTGGCGGAGGATTGCGGCAGGATCATCAATCCGATGATCGTGGACGGGCAGATCCACGGCGCAGTGGCCCAAGGTATCGGTGCTGCGTTGCTTGAGGAAATCGTCCATGACGACCAGGGACAGGCAGTTGCCGCAAGCTTTGCCGACTATCTCGTCCCGGTCGCCAGTAGCGTTCCCGATATCGGTATCGTCCATATCGAAGCAGATCTGCCGAATAATATCGGCGGCTTTCGCGGCATGGGCGAAGGTGGCACGATCGGCGCGCCGGCGGCGATCGCAAACGCCGTCTCGGACGCGCTTTCTCACCTCGGCGTGTCCGTGGACACGCTGCCAGTTACTCCAGAGCGCATTTTCCAGATGCTTCGCCACACCAGACTGTCCCCCGATGCGCCGGATTGACACTTTCGCGTTTTTGCCTTGTGGGATAAAAGACCCTTCAAAGGTCGAAAGGGTACCTCAGGACATAGTCGGTGTCCTTGGAGGAGATGGGTTTCTTGCACTCGGAGCAGACCACGATGGCGGAAAAATCCTGTCCGCAGGCCTTATGCCGAAGCCGCATTGGTGGCTTGCCGTCTGCGAGCCACCTGTCTCCCCAAGCCATCATGACGAGCATGGGCCTGTACAGATCGAGACCCATTTCCGTAAAGCGATACTCGAAGCGTTCGCCCGCATTATAGGGAACTTTACGCAATACCCCTGCCTGTACGAGCCGGGCGAGACGGTCCGCAAGAATGTTGGTGGCAATTCCGAGATTCTCCCGCATTTCCTCGAAGCGGCGAACACCGAACCAGCCTTCTCTCAGAATGAGGAAGCTCCAACGATCGCCGATGATCGCCAGCGTCCGCGCGACGGAGCACGGCCGCACTCTTTCCAAAAGTGTCGAATCTGAGCTTCTGCGAGATGTTGGGCGCGTCTCGACCGGAGCATATCCCGCGCCCGGTCCGTCGCGCGGCGCAACTTCTTTAGCCGTAAAAGGTTCGAGACACTCGCAGCAGACAGTAATCGGATGGCATTCACACCCACAACTTTTATGAATCAGCTGTAGCGGGGCTTCGTTGCCCCCCGTCAACCACTTGTCGCCGAACTCCATGAGCGAAAGCATCGTCGGAAAAAGATCTTTACCTCGGAGCGTCAGAAAATACTGTTGCCCCGGCTCGTTGGGCCGCTTTCCGGTGCTGAGGATCTCATTTGCCACAAGGCTCGAGAGTCGGGATGAAAGCGTTTGCCGTGGAATTCCCAGACGCTGCTGAAATTTGTCAAACCGGCGCACGCCGAAATAAGCTTCTCGAAGTATCAGGAAGTTCCAGGTCTCGAATACAATCTCCATCGTTCGCCGAACTGATGACTGTCGCTGCATCAGCAAGGGTTTTTCAACATCGGGCGGGGAGGCAATATTCATGGGCATCTTTATAATCTTGTTCATCGGATAGCGACTGACCACGAGCGCGAATGAGTTGACTGTTCACACCATACATATAGGGTATCAGGTCTAATAATGAAAGCTTTCTGCGTCATAAGGAGGTTGCATGTTCAATCGGAAACGGACCCATTGCTAGTCTCAAGTGATATAGTTGGGGGCGAGGTAAATGCGCCGTGACCCTAGGAGGCAATATGGAAAGGATTGCTGACCCTTCAGAGGTGGCTGTTGTACTGCTCGCCGCAGGACAGGCACGTCGCTATGGGGCCGCCACAGACAGCAAGCTCCTGGCATTGTTCGATGGTATTCCACTTGTCAGGCGAAGTGCCGTGCGCGCCTGTGAAAGCAGGGCTCGTTCCGTTACCGCGGTCGTCGGTTTTCGAGCTCCGGAGTTGATTTCAGCTCTCTCCGGCCTTCCAATCAGCATTGCGCACAACCCCGATTTCGCCAGCGGGATGTCGAGTTCTTTGATAACCGGGATCATGACGCCCCAAGTTCGATCGGCGCAGGGAACACTGGTCATGCTGGCCGACATGCCGTCGGTTTCAACGGCTGATTTAAACTCGCTTATTGAGGCTTTCGTTGCTCATGGTGGTCGATCAATTATCGGAGCGACCTGCGGGAACATTCGCGGTAATCCCGTGATCTTTCCCAGATCCCTCCTGGGCGAGGTCGCGAGGCTTAAGGGCGATCTGGGCGCAAGAAATATTATCCGAGCTTCCGATGTGCCCGTCGTCGATTTCGATATCGGCACTTCAGCGTTGCACGATGTCGACACGGTGGAAGCATTGATCGCAGCTGGCGGTATAATATCTTGATCTTCAGAGTAAGCGAACTATTGCTCGTCGTCGCCCCTGAGTGGCAGCCTGAGGCCATTCAGCCGCCCGAGCTTACGGAAGGCGCCAGATCCGCCAGCCTTTTGTGAGGTTTCTTTCGATCATATCCTGCATTCTAGAGCGGATCGTTCTCCGCGGCCTTTGCGCCCTTCAATTTCGATTAAGGTATTACGTATAAGGTTATACCTCAATTGCAGTGCAAAAGGTTTGCTCAGGCGGAGGGGAAATAATGTGGAGGATACGGAAATTTGGCGTGGCGATACGTTTGTCTATCGCATTCGGGTTGCTGTTGTGCGCAACGGGAGTTCTCTCTCTTTCGTCAATCAGCCAGGTCGACGAGATCAATGGTAAGCTCAGCCTCATAAATGGCAGTAACAGCCAAAAATACCGGAATGGCATCGAAATGCTGGGATCGGTCCGCGATCGAGCAGTGGCATTGCGCGACATCGTTTTGACCGACTCGAATACGGATCAAGCGACGACAATCGTGATGATGAAAAAGCTGCAGGCCTCCTATGCTTCCAACTTCGCGGAGTTGCAAAAGGCCGTTAGTTCTGATGTCGCCAGCACTGCCGCTGAGCGTCGGCTCGCCGAGGGTCTGACGGCTTTTCAGAATGAAGCGGAGCCGCTCATTGCCGAACTCACCAAGCTTACGCTCGAGGGAAAAAAAGACGAGGCAAAGCCCCTGCTCTTAAATGAACTTCGACCCAAGTTGACGGCATGGATTGGTGCTCTGAATAAGTTGATCGATTATGAGCAAGCGTTAAACCAAGGCGTGGGGGGCAAAGTCAAAGCGGCTTCTGATGAATTTAAATCTCTGACCCTCACTGCGCTCGGCATAGCTGCCTTGTTCGGAGTAACCGCCGCATCGCTGACTACCCGCTCAATCATCGCACCCCTGGCGAAGCTACAGCAGTCAGTCCGTCAAATGATAGCCGGCGACATGGAGATTGACCGAAGGCTCGAGCGACGGAAGGATGAAATCGGTCAGCTCGCGAGACAGATATCCGACCTTAAGACCCATCTGTCAGAAACGGCTGAGCGCGACGCGATTGCCGAACATAATCGACAGGATGCCGAGCGGCAGCGTTTGGAGCACGAAGCGGAAGAGCGCCAGCGGACTGCCGAACAGACCAGTTCTGCCGTCGAACAAGTTGCCGATGCTTTGAAACAATTGTCGAAGGGTAACCTGCACGTTGAGCTCAATCGGCCTTTCACGGGGGCTCTTGAGCCGCTCAGATTGGACTTCAATTCAGCGATCAGCCAGCTTCGCGATGCGATGTCCGAAGTGAACGATAATGCGCAGGCGATTGCTGCGGGGGCCGAAGAAATCCGTACGTCCTCGAACGAACTCGCGATGAGAACGGAGCAGCAAGCTATAGTCGTCGAGGAAACGGCGTCTGTCCTCGCAGACATGACAAGGCAGGTGGTGGACGCAAGCCATAAAGCACACGAAGCAGGGATCCTCGTCGGCGCGACGAAGGAGAATGCCGAGAGGTCCGGCACCATAATGCGCGAGGCTGTTGAGGCTATGACGAACATTCGGTCCTCTTCGGTTGAAATAGGCAATATCATCGGCGTCATCGATGAAATCGCGTCTCAGACAAACCTCTTGGCCTTGAACGCGGGCATTGAGGCGGCTCGCGCTGGGGAGACCGGCCGTGGGTTCGCGGTAGTAGCGCAGGAGGTCAGAGACCTGGCGCAAAGGGCTGCGGCAGCTGCGAAGGAAATCAAGTCCTTGGTCGAAATATCCAACGTGCACATAAATGATGGGGTCCAGCGCGTACACCAGGCCGGCAACGCTTTGGGCGAAATCGTCGTCCAGGTGCAGAGTGTTAATCAAAACGTCGATGCCATTGCGCAAGTTTCCCGCGTTCAGGCGGACGGGCTCAAGGACATCAATTCCTCAGTAGGAAAAATTGAATCAGCGACACAACAAAACGCAGCGATGGTGGAAGAATCGACCGCTGCCGTTAACAGTCTCGCCAAGGAGGCAGCCTCGCTTTTCGAGATGTTATCCAGGTTCCAGATGGACGCCGGGCCGGCAGATACCAAAGGCGTGGAGGAGCCAGTCTTCTCTGTGGCCACTGCATCACCGGCGTGGGTCCCGCAACGAGAGATTTCCAAGCTTTCGGCGTGAGCCGCTGCCGAGCATCCCTCAGATCGACTGGATCCGGCCCTGGGGCGGATACATGGAGAAGCGGCGGCGGTATCCATCGGCAAGCGGATTTAATGACGGCGCGAGGTCGGGAAACAGGTTCGGCCTCGCGATAGGGTCATTAAACGGGACCTTGTCGGCACCAGGCATTCCCCCTGACGTAAAGGCGGGTTGTACCACCTACCGGGAAAATATTAGGCGATCGGTCGAAGTCTACTCTCTACCCACAGACATTCAATCCCGAGCAGTGCCGACGTGCTCGAGATGGCCGGTTGAGGCTGCGCCGTGGGGCCGTCAGTCAGGTCTGAACCTCAGCCGGTAAAAAAGAACTTGCTATGTTGGGTATGACATCATACCTTATACCTACGCGCAGAGGAGCACAGTGCGCGGAATTCGTGGGAACGCACTTTAGAGAACACTCCGGAACCTTGACCGGCTTTCCCGGCAGGAGCAGTGCGCCCGCGCGAGCGTGGGAGGACAGGTTTTGAGAAATACCCGACAGCGTTGCACCCGCACGCAAACGATCAGGCCTTACCGAGTGGGGAGGCCACTATGACTATTCACGGAGTCATCGAAGATGTTGCAAGGACCTCGAGCCTGGCAGCAATGGCACGCAAGATTGAACATGCCTTGGTAAGGTGCCTGGAGATACCGGTAGCACTTCTGGTGCTTTGCGAAATTCTTCTGCTGTTTTCGGCCGTCGTCGCTCGGTACGTATTCCACATCCCGCTGGTTTGGTCGGACGAACTGGCGTCAATCTTGTTCCTCTGGCTTGCTATGCTTGGCTCGGCCGTCGCTTTTCAGCGGCAGGAACACATGCGCATGACGGCGGTGGTCACCGCATTGAAGGGCGATACACGCCGCTTCGTTGAACTGGTTTCAGTCGCCGCGGCACTTGCCTTTCTCGTACTGATCCTGCCCGCATCTCTGGAATATGCCACCGAAGAGTCCTACGTCTGGACGCCCGCGATGAATATTCAGAACTCATGGCGCGCCTCGGCGTTGCCGACGAGCTTCGCTTTGATGCTTGTTTTCGCGGTGTTGCGGCTTCTGCAGAGCTCGAATCTCCGTCTCGCGCTCGGTGCGATTGCTGCCGTGGCAGCGGTCTTCTGCTTGTTTTGGGCGCTGAAGCCGGTCTTCGTTGGTCTCGGAAACCTCAATCTTCTCGTCTTCTTCGTCGGCGGCGTTGCGGCGTGTGTTTTTGGCGGCGTGCCGATCGCCTTTTCATTCGCGATCGCTACATTCGGCTACCTTATATTGACCACCAGAACGCCGCCTCTGATCATTGTCGGCAGGATCGACGAAGGTGTCAGCCATCTGATCCTTCTTGCGATCCCTCTGTTTGTGTTTCTCGGCCAACTTATCCAGATGACGGGTATGGCGCGGGCGATGGTTGCGTTCCTCGCTAGCCTTCTTGGCCATGTGCGCGGCGGGCTTCACTACGTGCTGGTGGCTGCGATGTATCTTGTATCTGGGATATCCGGATCGAAGGCCGCCGACATGGCCGCCGTCGCGCCCGTGTTGTTTCCGGAGATGAAGGAGCGCGGCGCAGACGAAGGCGATCTTGTTGCACTTCTCTCGGCGACGGGCGCCCAGACTGAGACAATCCCGCCTAGCATCGTCTTGATTACAGTGGGATCCGCAACCGGGGTATCGATCGCCGCGCTGTTCACCGGCGGCCTTCTCCCCGGCCTTATTCTTGCGGTAACCCTTTGCTTCTTGGTCCGCTGGCGCTGCCGCAACGATGACCCGAGCCACGTCAAGAGGGCAAGTCGAAGGCAGATCGGCAAGCTGCTTCTCGCTGCACTGCCTGCCCTTGCACTTCCGTTCGTTATCCGCTCAGCCGTAATCGAAGGTGTCGCCACGGCGACAGAAGTTTCGACGATCGGCATTGCTTACTCGGTTGTCGCGGGTCTGGTGTTCTATCGCCAGTTTGACTGGCGCCGGCTCAAGCCGATGCTTGTCGAGACGGCGAGCCTGTCCGGGTCTATCCTTCTGATTATCGGCGCGGCCACAGCGATGGCTTGGGGCCTGACGCAATCGGGCTTCTCGACGGCCCTGGCTCAAAATCTCTCAACGCTTCCGGGCGGTGCGGTCACCTTCATGATCGTCTCGATCATCATATTCATCATCCTCGGCAGTGTGCTCGAGGGGATACCCGCAATCGTGCTGTTCGCACCGCTGCTGTTCCCGGTTGCTCAGCAGTTGGGCATCCATCAGGTGCACTACGCCATGGTTGTCGTGTTGGCGATGGGTATCGGCCTCTTCGCCCCACCCTTCGGTGTCGGCTACTACGCTGCCTGTGCAATCAGCCGGGTCAGCCCCGACGCCGGCATGAAACCGATCGTCGGCTACATCGTCGCCATGGCCATAGGCCTTGCTGTGGTAGCCGCGGTTCCGTGGCTCTCGATTGGCTTCCTGTAGTCCGACCTCGACCAACCAAAATCCACAGAGCTTATTTGGAGGAGAACGAAATGGTAAATCTGACAAGACGCGCATTCACGATGACGACGACGCTCGGTCTCAGTGCCACGGCGCTCGGATTTTCGATGAAGCGAGCGGCCGCAGCCGAGTATTCCCTGAAGTTCGCGTTCAATCTGGCCGAAACTCATCCGATCACCACGCGCGCAAGGGAGGCGGCAGCCCGCATCCAACACGAGACAAACGGGCGGGTGGAACTGCAGGTCTACCCGAACAACCAGCTTGGTAGCGACACTGATATGCTGTCGCAGGTGAGAGCAGGCGGCATCGATCTGTTCCTGAACTCTGGTATCAATGTACTGTCCACGATGGTTCCGGCGGCCTCGATATATGGTCTCGGTTTCATTTTCCCGGACTATGACACGATTTGGAAAACGATGGACGGCGAGCTCGGTGTCGCTCTGCACAAGCTCATCGAAAAGGTGAATCTTCTGCCTATGGAAAAGATGTGGGACAACGGGTTCCGACACATCACCACCAGCACGCATCCAGTCAACTCGCCCGCCGATCTTGCCGGCATGAAGATCCGCGTCCCAGTCGGAGCGTTATGGACCTCCATGTTCCAGACGTTCGGGGCAGCTCCGGCGTCGATTAATTTCAACGAACTCTATTCGGCGCTTCAGACTAAGGTCGTCGATGGACAGGAAAATTCGCTGGCCAACATCAAGACTGCAAATATCGTCGAGGTTCAAAAATACTGCGCATTGACCCGGCACATGTGGGACGCCTTCTTCTGCGTTGCCAACAAGCGCAACTGGGAAAGCCTGCCAGCGGATGTCCAGGAGGTCGTGAGCCGCAACATCAACCAAGCCGCGCTCGATGAGCGTCAAGATATGGCCAAGTTGTCGGAGTCCCTGAAAGATGTCCTGGCCAAACAGGGTCTGGTATTCAATCAACCCGATACCGAGCCGTTCAGGCAGAAGCTTCGCGACGGTGGCTTCTACACAAGCTGGCGCGAAAAATATGGTGAGGAATTGTGGGCGATCCTCGAAAAGACGGTCGGCAAGCTCACCTAACGCCTAAAGCATACCTCCCAGCGGCCGGTTGTCCGGCTGACTCCCGGGTCTCGTGAGGAACATCACGGGGCCCGGCCTTTTTGTGACTGGGTGCCAGCGAGTCCGCCGCGTTCATGGTGCAGCGCCGCTACACTGGGAGCGCTCGGCCCGTCTTTCGTCATCAAGCGAACCCACCAGCACCCGTCGATCGGCGCGCGCGAGGTCTCGACAAATGAAAGACACTCCGCCTTGAACCAATACGGACCTACGACCCGTTGTTCCCTCCCATGTATCAATGAAAATTCCGGCTCTTAATCTTCAGCGTATCGATATGAAGATCCGGCGTGAACATGTCCCTCGCCCGAACCGCCGGAGGCGCCTTTTCGCGTGAATCGGGACTGCCGGGAGAGCCATGGGCGAATTCGTCACCGCGCCCGGTTGGTGGATGAAACGTGCCGTCGCGCCCCGCAAGCCCTGATAGATCACCCGACAGGTCGAAGAGCTGCTGGGCGACTAGGTGAACCACCTCGCCTTCGCGCTGGATCCTGCCGTTGATCGCCATCATGCTGGCGCCGAGCACCACCCGGCGCGCCCGTTCGAACAGCTTCGGCCAGACGACGACATTGGCAATGCCGGTCTCGTCCTCGATGGTGATGAACATCACGCCCTTTGCCGAACCCGGCCGCTGCCGCACCAGCACCAGGCCGGCCGCCATCAGCCACTGGCCGTCGCGCGCCCTCATCGCCTCTGCACAGGTGACGACCCGTCGCCGGGTGAGATCGGCGCGCAGGAATCGCAAGGGGTGGTCCCGCAGTGTCAACCCGACGTGGCTGTAGTCTTCGACGACGTTGTGGCCGTCGGTCATCTGCCTGAGCTCGACGTCCGGCTCCTGCTGCTCGGCGATCGCCCGCGCCTCGCGTTCGGCTGCAGCCGTGAACAGAGGAAGGGGCTCGTCGCGAAGCGCCTTGATCGCCCAGAGCGCATCGCGCCGTTCGAGCCGCAATGATGGCAGGAACGCGTCGGCTTGCGCCAGCTCGACAAGCGACGCAACCGGCACGCCCGACCGTCGCCACATGTCATCCACCGATGCGAAAGGCTCGTCGGCCCGCGCGGCGACAATGCGCGCGGCGTCCGCCGTCGCCAAGCCGCGCACCAGCCGCATGCCGAGCCGCACCGCATGCCGGTCAGTGCCCTCCATCTCCTCGAGCGTGCAGTCCCAACGCGACCGGTTGATGCAGACCGGTCGCACCTCGACGCCGTGTTTCCTCGCATCGCTTACGATCTGGGCGGGAGCATAAAACCCCATCGGCTGCGAGTTCAGGAGAGCCGCGCAGAAGACATCGGGGAAATGGCATTTGATGTAGCTGCTGGCATAGGCGATCAGCGCGAAACTGGCAGCATGACTTTCGGGGAAACCATAGGAACCGAAGCCTTCCAATTGGCCGAAGGTGCGTTTGGCAAACTCCGGTGAATAGCCGTTGCGGATCATGCCGGAAACGAGCTTGTCCTCGAACCTGCTGACGCCGCCGGTGAACTTAAACGTCGCCATGGATTTCCGGAGTTGGTCGGCTTCGCCGCCCGTGAAACCGGCACAGACCATCGCGATCTTCATCGCCGACTCCTGAAACAGAGGAACGCCCAGTGTCCTGTGCAAGACCGCCTCCAGTTCGGGCGTCGGATACTCGACCTTTTCCTTGCCCTCGCGGCGGCGCAGATACGGATGGACCATGTCACCCTGGATCGGTCCGGGCCGGACGATCGCCACCTGGATGACGAGGTCATAGAAGGTCTCCGGCTTCATCCGTGGGAGCATAGACATCTGTGCCCGGCTCTCGATCTGGAAAGTGCCGAGCGTGTCGGCCTTGCAGATCATCGCATAGGTCGCCGCGTCTTCCTGCGGGATGGTGGCGAGGTCGAGATCCTGATGCTTGTGCGCGCCAATGAGGGCAAAGGCTTTGGCCATGCAGGTCAGCATGCCCAATGCTAAGACATCGACCTTCATCATTTTCAGCGCCTCGACGTCATCCTTGTCCCATTCAATCACCTGGCGATCGGCCATCGCCGCCGGTTCGATCGGCACAAGATGATCCAGCCTGTCATGGGTGAGGACAAAGCCACCCGGGTGCTGGCCGAGATGCCGCGGTGCTCCCATCAACTGCGAGGCAAGCCGCAGCGTCAAGGCGAGACGCCGATCCTCCGGATTTAGGCCAAGAGCACGCACTTGGCTCTCGCCGACAGTTTCCGACCAGGACCAGATGCCGGAGGAAAGCGCCTTGATGAGATCCTCGGGCAGGCCGAGCGCTTTGCCGACATCGCGAATGGCGCCCTTGGCACGATAGCGGGTCACTGTCGAGCAGAGTGCGGCCTTGTCATGGCCGTAGGTCCTGTAGATCCATTGGATCACCTCCTCTCGCCTCTCATGTTCGAAGTCGACATCGATGTCGGGCGGCTCGTCGCGCTCCTGGCTGACGAAGCGCTCAAAGAGGAGATCATTGGTATCAGGATCGATCGAGGTGATGCCGAGCACATAGCAGACGGCGGAATTCGCGGCCGATCCCCTGCCCTGGCAGAGAATGCCCTGCGATCGGGCATAGCGGACGATCGAGAAGACCGTCAAAAAATAGGGGGCATATTTCATCGTCTCGATCAGAGCGAGTTCATGGCGGATCGTCTTCTCGACATGCGCTGGCAGCCCTTCCGGATAACGCGTCTTCACGCCTTCCCAGGTATAGTGCTCCAGCGACTGCTGCGCCGTCGTGCCCGGGATCAAAGCCTCCTCGGGATATTGGTAGACGAGCTCTTCCAGACTGAACCTGCAGCGCTCGACGATCTCCACCGTGCGTGCCAGCGCTTCCGGGTAGCGTGGAAACAGACGCGCCATCTCTTCCGGCGGCTTCAGGTAGCGATCGGCATGTCGCTCTCGCTCGAAGCCGACATCGTCGATAGTCGTGCCGGTGCGAATGCAGGTGACGACGTCCTGCAGCTGCCGCCGGCCGGGTTCATGAAACAGCACGTCATTGGTGACGACCGTCTTCACCCGGTGCTGCGCCGCCAGGTTCGATATTTCGTGCAGCCGCAGCTGATCGTTCGGCCGCCGGCGCAGACAGAGCGAGACGTAGGCGCGGTCGCCGAAAATCTCGGCCATCTTCCTCAGCTGCACGGCGCAGCCATCGTCCGGCATATCCGGGACAAGGACGCCAATCAGGCCTTCGCAGTAGTGCGCCACATCCTCGAGATGCAGGATGCAGTTGGCTTTGCCGCCGCGGCCCTTGCCCAGCGTCAAGAGCCGCGTCAGCCGCGAATAGGCAGTGCGGTCGGTGGGATAGACGAGGATCGACATGCCGTCAGCCAGATCGAGCCGGCAACCGACGACGAGCCGCAGGCCGGTGGCGCGCGAGGCTTCGAGCGCCCGGACGATGCCGGCCAGGCTGTTGCGGTCGACGATGCCGAGCGCCTCGATGCCCATGAGCTTGGCGGTCGCAAAGAGTTCTTCGGCCGAACTTGCGCCGCGAAGGAACGAGAAATGCGTGGTGACCTGCAGTTCGGCATAGCGCATCAGGCAAACACCCCATGCACGAACCATTGGTGCGATCCGGTGTCGGCGTCGACGCCATCGCCGGAGCGGAAAATCCAAAAACGCTCGCCGGCATCATCCTCGAGGACGAAATAGTCTCGAACCGCGACCCATTCGGAGCTGCGCTGCCACCATTCCCCGAAAATCCGCTCCGGGCCGTCGGCGCGCTGCACCCGGCGCCGCTTGCCACGCCAGGTAAAGGAAACCGGCGGATGATCGGGCAACAGCGCAATCACCTCGATCGCTTCCGGGTGTGGCAAGAGCCGCGACGGCCGCGGCCAATGGAGTGGCCAGGTGGCGCCGACCTCGTCCGCCGTCGGTGCGATCCGCCGGACACTGCGCTCCGGCACGTCGCTTGCCACCGGCGCGACACGGAAAATCCGCTGACCGCCGCGGTTTCCCAGCACGTCGATCAGCGGCGTTACATCGGTGATCTGCTCTTCGATCAGCGAGGAGGCCGACTGCGCCTCAACGAGCGGTTCGGCGGCGATTGCGGCGAGGCTCAGCTTCTCGATCCCGAAGCCCGGCTCGATCTTCTCGATCCGGTCGCGGAAGAGTTTCGTCAGCCAGGCGATATCTCGGACAGGCTTGGCCGTGCCGGCCCGGAGCGACTGAATTGTGTTGTCGACGCGGTGGACGATCAGATCGGCGCGCCGCACGCCAAGTCCTTTCTTCTCGAGCTCCAGACAGAGCTGCCGCACCAGGCGGCTCACATATTTCTCGATGGTCTCCGGGGCGCCGATCGGTTCGGCAAAGGATTTTTGCACCTCGACGAGATCAGCTGGCCGGATCGGGTCGATGGGCTCGGCGAGCCGGCCGAACATCTGATCGAGGCGGCGTCCGACTTCCGGGCCGAAACGCAGCGTCAGCGGCGCCCGCGGCGTCACTGCCAGATCACCGACGGTAGCGAAGCCGAGGGTTCGGAGGCTCCCGACGATCTCGGCCGGCAGCCGCAGTGAGGATAGTGGCAGACGGTTGACCGCCTTGGAGGTGTCGCCGCGCGGGATGATGACTGTCTCGCGATCCGTAAACCGGGCGAGCGCATGCGCCGCACCCCAGGTGTCTGCGATCGCTGCGCGCGCCGCGAGACCCCGGACACGGAAGCGGTTGACGAGACCGGAGAGCATCAGGTCCTCGCCGCCCTGCAGGTGATCGGCACCTTCGGTATCCATGACAATGCCATCAGGGGGATCCATGCCGACAACGGGAGAATATTGCGACAAGGCCCACAGCGTCAGCCGTTCCAGTGTCGTCAGATCCGCCGCCGGATCGGCATCCACCATCGTCAATCCCTGAACCAGCGCCTGTGCCTTAGCGGCCGGCATGCCGACGCGAAGCCCGAGTTTCGCAGCTGCCCGGTCGGCCGCCGCCACCCATCGCTTCGACCCGCTCCTGGCAATCACCACCAGCGGCGTGTCAGGATTGAGCGAAGGATCGGCGCGCCTGATCCGGTCGGTCGGCAGTGTCGGAAGAAAGACAGATACGACCCTGGCCATCACATGCTCCGATAATGAATTGTCCTCCCTCGCCTGCCCTGACCCGCATCAGCTCCGCCAGCCACCGCGCGCGGCCGACGCCCGGCACGGGCAGCGGCTCGGACGGCAGCACCGAGATCCGCCAGCGGGTCACAGCTGCCGTCGGCATGCCGAAATCGGAGGCTTCCGTCTGGCGCCGCCATCGGCGGATCACCAGCCCCAATGTGCCGGACTTTTCCGCCGCCAGCTGCAGCCGGCGCGATGCCGTCATCGGCAGGCGCACCAGCTCGGCGACGACGGCGCCGAGGCCGCCATAGCGCAACGCCTCTTCGAAGCTTGCGAGCACCGTCTCTTCCTTGTCGCATTCGACGAAAATGACACGATCGGGGTGAAGGCCGACCTGGGCGAGTGCGGGAAAGAACAGATCGAAGCGGGTGAGGCACCAGACCACCTTGCCGGTGGCCCGCGCCGCGATACCGCCGATGAAGAGCGCCGCGGCCGCGCCGTCGATCGCACCGTTGCCGCCGCCGGCGACTTCATGCAGCGCGCCGTAGGCCAGGCCACCTCCCGGCAGCTGCGCATCGATCTCGGCCAGCCCGAACGGAAGGACGGATGTTCGTCGCGCTGCAGCCCCTTCGAGATGCTGAATGCGATCTCGAAGTTCGGAGATGATCGGGTTCGCGCTGATCTGCGCCATTCGGAAGCCTTCGTCAAAATAGGTTTTCATCTCGCTCGAAAGCGAGTATGTTCCCTATTTGTTCCGACGCGGCATGTGAGTCAATGTGCATATACAGGCGAGTGGTCGCCAGGCTACAACCCGCCCATTTCCTGCGCCACCGGAAGAACCAGTGAATTCAATCGCCTACCGGAGGTCGGGCGACAGGCTCTGAAATGTCATCGATAAGAAAAAATACCTATGAAGATCCGACAACGCTCCGCGACTTCCGTGGATCGGTCGTCTCAGTCGAGTGCATTGCCTGTGATCGGAACACGGAGCTCGACCGAAAGACTCTGGTCAAGCAGTACGGCGCGAGTTTCACGTTCCAGCAGCTTCGCCGGCGGCTGAGCCTCGGCTGCCCTCGCCTGATTTCGGAAGATGGCGTCGACCGCTGCCAGACCCGCTTCCCCTGTCTCACCGAAAATGGCCTTTCATTCAGCAAGGAGGATACCCCATGACGGAAAACGTCGTATCGTTCGAGGAAAAGCGCCTTGAGGCGCTGTCTGGGACGATCTTCGGAACGACGGCCGAAGAACGGAATCTGGCAGCAATCCGCTCGAACATCGAGTTTGCCAGAAATGAACTGGCGCTTGTTCAAAGCTATATCGATCTCGCCTATGGCGGAGAAATCGTCTACACGCCGAATGACGGCACGAAACCGCAGGCGGAGGCCCTTGCGCATCTTGGCAGCGTTCTTTCCAATTACGAACAGGCGCTGTTCGATAAGATCGGCAGCCTCGAATACGAGCTGGAAATGCTGGAATTTCCGCCCGATCAGGATGAAGAATGAGACCAACGACCCACCGCCTCGAAAAAGTGGATACCGATCCGCACAAGCCAGTCGCGATGCCTGCGATCAAACAGCCAGAATCGCCTTTGCCCTGAGATCGGTAGTTGATAATCGCGGCAAATGCGCGGATGTTTATCGAGGGGACCGATCATCGTGACAAGCCTACGCCTGAGAGGTGAGATTCTTGTCGCCCTCATGATCGCCTGCGTTGCCACGTGCTATGGTTTTGGCCTTAGCCTCTTCCCGCAGATCATCCCCGACATGCGTCGTGACCTTGGCTTCGACTATGGATTCGTGGGCGTCGTCACCGGCATGGTCCAACTTTCGACTGTCGCTTTCGCGTTGCTCGGCACCTGGCTCGTCCATCGGATCGGGGCCGCGCGGACAGTCGTGGCCTCCGTGTCTCTTTGCGGGCTTTGCCTCGTGTGCATTGCCGCCACCGGCAATATCTATATCACCGCCTGCCTTCTCATGATCGCCGGCGGGACCGGCGCATCGACGTTCGTTCCGATGATCGATCTTGCCTCGCGCGTCGTGACCACCGAGCAACGCGGTCTTGCCATGAGTCTGATCTCCAGTGCACCAGCCTATGGAGTTCTGATCAACAGCGGGCTTGCATCAGCGTTCGCCGGCAGCGGTCACTGGCGGATAGCCTGGTACGTCACGGCCGGACTCACCATCACGCTGGCTATCGCCATTGCCATCCTCTTTGGTCGAGCGGGCCTCCTTCAGGAGACAACAGGACAAACAACAACCGCAGTTGGAGATGGGTCGCCAAGCCTGCGTCCGATCATGCCGTGGGGGGCGCTGATTTTCGTGCTCGGCTTTATCAACGGCATGATGCCCTATCCCTATCTCACCTATCTCTCTCCGTTCTTGCGGGAGGAGCTGGGCTATTCGGTCGGTTTCGCCTCCTGGCTCTGGGCAACCGTCGGAGCAGTGGGGATCGGCGCGGGTTTCATCGTGGGGGCGATCTCGTCACGCCTCGGATCACGCCATGCCATGCTGGCCTGCTACTCGAGCTTCCTCATTGCCGGCGCTCTTATCGCCATCGACCCCTCGATGGAACTGGCTTTGGCGTCGGCGATCTTCTTTTCGCTTGGCTTCTACCCGATTTATGGCCTGCTGCCGGTCTATGTCTCGCATCGCGCCGGGCCCGGCCTTGCAGTGACCGTCCTGGGTATCTGCACGGTGCTGCAGGGCATCGGCGGTACCACGGGCAACTTCTTCGGCGGGATGATCAAGACATCGACCCAAAGCTTCGACGGCATCTATCTCGCCGTGGCGGTCATGGCTTTGATTGCGGCGTGCATAACGATGGCGTTGCCGAAGGATTGACAAGTTCAGCCATAAGCCTTTGAGGGCGTTGGGCTGCGTTATCGGTCTATAGCCGGACCGATCGTCAGGTGAGCGACGTCAATGGAGAGCCGCAAGAGCTTTCAGTGCTTGAGGTCGCCCTTTTCGCCTCGGCCGAGCTTAGCCCGTGCTTCGCGTCGCGGCGGCTATCGGGTGAAAGCGACCGGCTGAAACGACAGGCGGAGCCGCCCGGTTTGCGCGCAATCATCAGCCAGACAATTCGCAGGACCGCAGCAAACGCTGGCAAGCCGAGATAAAGTCAGGTTCAAAACAGCCGATGGTATCGCATCGGCAGCGGCTCATTTCTCGCCGCTGCCTGCGTCGCAAGCTTGCGCATTTGCGAGCGACCAGCAGCAAAATGCGCTCGTGACCAGGCGGCTCGAGGTGCTGTCATAACCGGCTGTATCTCAGTATGGCCGAGGATCCCTGTCCCGCGACATCTGAGAGACAGCAATGACTTGGTCTTCGGGTGCCAGCAGATCGTGTTTTTCGGCGAAGGCAACATACAGACCGCGCGCCGTCTCCGGCTCGATCTCGCCGCGGAGCGCGGCACCGCACGCCTTGAGCGCGATGGAATGCGCGCTATCCCGCAACGACGTCGGCCACTCGGTGAGATGCCGATAGGCGTCCATCACGCTGCGGACCTCAAATGGAAACCCAAGACCAACAAGAACGGAGACAGGCTGTCTGAACATATCGGGCTTCATCATATTCTCCTTCCCAACCCCAAGTCTTGACCGGCGGAGCCGCGACGGGGCCTCCTGCCATGTGAGAGGGCCGATGGGCCTGGCCCGCCGGATTGCCGATCCCCTTTGTCCAACACCTTGAGGGCCTCAAGGATCTCATCATAGGAAACGGCTCTTTCCGCCCCGGGATAGAGTCGCAGTGCAGGTACCGATTCGATCGCAAAGCAATCGGATGCCCAGGCGGCGAGAATGGCCCGCTTTTCCTCAACGCTGATGTCGGTGGCGGTCAGCACATCACGGGGATGACTGAAATGTTTTGCCGGATGCAGCAGGTGCGCCGCGCTGATCGCCGCGGCGGCTTGCGGCTGGGAGAAGTTGCTTGTGTTTTCCTTTCTCATGGCTTGGCTCCATTGTGTCGACTGATGGAACTGGTTCATATGAGGGTATGTGGGGTGGCCCGCCCCGAAGGCGGGGCGGGCCGAGCAATCGTTTAGAAGTCCATGCCGGCGCCGGCCGGCATTGCCGGAGCGGCTTCCTTCTTCGGCTTCTCGGCGATCATCGCTTCCGTCGTCACCAGCAGGCCCGCAACGGAGGCGGCATCCTGCAGCGCGGTGCGGACGACCTTGGCCGGATCGATCACGCCCTGCGTATAGAGGTCGCCATATTCACCCGTTTGGGCGTTCCAGCCGTAGGAGAACTCGCTCTTTTCGCGCAGCTTGCCGACGATGATGGAGCCTTCGGCTCCGGCATTTTCGGCGATCTGGCGAACCGGTGCCTCGATGGCGCGGCGAACGATGTCGACGCCGACGCGCTGGTCGTCATTGGCGGTCTTGATCGCGTCGAGCGCCTTGACCGCGCGCAGCAGCGCCACGCCGCCGCCCGGCAGAATGCCTTCCTCGACCGCCGCCCGCGTCGCATGCAGCGCGTCGTCGACGCGATCCTTCTTCTCCTTCACTTCGACCTCGGTCGAGCCGCCGACGCGAATGACGGCAACGCCGCCGGCGAGCTTGGCAAGGCGTTCCTGCAGCTTCTCCCGGTCGTAGTCGGAGGTGGTTTCCTCGATCTGGGCGCGGATCTGAGCGGTGCGACCGTCGAGTTCCGCCTTCGAACCGGCGCCGTCGATGATGGTGGTGTTTTCCTTTTCGATCGCCACCTTCTTGGCGCGACCGAGCATGTTGAGCGTCACGTTCTCGAGCTTGATGCCGAGATCTTCCGAGATGACGGTGCCGCCCGTCAGGATGGCGATGTCTTCGAGCATGGCTTTGCGGCGGTCGCCGAAGCCAGGAGCCTTGACGGCAGCGATCTTCAGGCCGCCGCGCAGCTTGTTGACGACGAGCGTTGCAAGGGCTTCGCCTTCGACGTCTTCAGCAATGATCAGGAGCGGCTTGCCGGACTGGACGACGGCTTCGAGCACCGGCAGTATCGACTGCAGGTTCGAGAGCTTCTTCTCGTGAATGAGGATATAAGGATCCTCGAGCTCGACCCGCATCTTGTCCTGGTTGGTGACGAAGTAGGGGCTCAAATAACCGCGGTCGAACTGCATGCCTTCGACGACTTCGAGCTCGGTTTCGGCGGTCTTGGCTTCTTCAACCGTGATGACGCCTTCGTTGCCGACTTTCTCCATCGCTTCGGCCAGGTAGCGGCCGATTTCGGAATCGCCATTGGCCGAGATCGTGCCGACCTGGGCGATTTCCGAATTGTTGGAGATCTTGCGGGCATTGGTCTTCAGCTCGGCGACGATGGCTTCAACGGCCAGATCGATGCCCCGCTTCAGGTCCATCGGGTTCATGCCGGATGCAACCGCCTTGGCGCCTTCCTTGACGATCGCCTGGGCGAGCACCGTCGCAGTGGTGGTACCGTCACCAGCGAGGTCGTTGGTCTTGGATGCCACTTCGCGCAGCATCTGGGCGCCCATGTTCTCGAACTTGTCTTCGAGCTCGATTTCTTTGGCGACCGAGACACCGTCCTTGGTGATGCGCGGGGCGCCGAAGGACTTGTCGATCACCACGTTGCGGCCCTTCGGACCCAGCGTCACCTTCACCGCATTGGCCAGCACATCGACCCCACGCAGCATGCGTTCACGGGCATCGCTATGAAACTTGACTTCTTTCGCAGCCATTCTGTCACTCCTTCAATAGGCAGCTTTTTTGACTAATGCGCGGAAATCGCCTCAGGCGGCGATCTTTTCGGCGGCCCGGGCCTCGATGATGCCCATGACATCGCTTTCCTTCATGATCAGCAGATCTTCGCCATTGACCTTGATCTCGGTGCCCGACCACTTGCCGAACAGGATGCGATCGCCGACCTTGACGTCGAGCGCCTGGATCTGGCCGGCTTCGCTGCGCGCGCCGGGGCCGACGGCGATGACCTCGCCTTCCTGCGGCTTCTCCTTGGCAGTATCGGGAATGATGATGCCGCCCTTGGTCTTTTCCTCCGAATCGACCCGGCGGACGAGAATGCGATCATGAAGCGGTCGGAACGACATGTTTTCCTCCAATGGACAAACAATAACGATGTTGTTCCCCTGGCCGGACCGGATGACCAGTCCGGGCGGGTGCAAAACCTCTCGTCGAGCGTTCTGCGCGCAAAGATCTGGTTCTGCGCTTTTTCGATTTCAAGAGGGCCACGTAAAAAAATCAGCACTCGGCCGATATGGCTGCTAACACCCTGTAAAGGAACATTAAAATGGTGGACGCGTTCGGGATTATGTTGATCGTCGCAGAATTTTGCGCGACCTTCGATCGACATGAAACGGAGATGAAACATGCAATTTTTATCAGATCTCGACCGGCAGCTGAACGGCTACGGGCTGACGACAGCGCATATCCTCTATCGCATTCCTGATTTTGAATCCGTCCTGCAAAGCTATGTCTGGCAGGATTACGATCTGGCTCCGGACTTTCCGGAGATGCATAAGTTTCTGGATTTCTGGCAGTCCACGCTTGACGGGCCGCTTCATTCCGTCCGCTACACGCACCAACGGCTGATCGGGCCAAACGAATGGCGCCGCGTCGCGGGCGAGTTCAAGTTGCAGTGAGACTTGACACCGAAATTCCCTAATGGCCGCTTCGAGCTAAAGTCGGCCTCAGGACGAGGCCCGTATCGCCTTTGGCGGATGCAAACCTATACCGCCTCCTTGGGGAGTGTCAGAGGTCGCGTGAGCATACCGGTCCAACGTATTTGAATGTGAACAATGGGGCCGAGGCGCAAGCTGCCACTGCGCTGGCCAAACCCTCCATCCAGCCTCAGATTGGCACCCGTGACGTGACCGCCTGAGAACGGACAAGATAAGCAATGGCGCCGCCTTTAGTTTTCGCTTTGATACGGCCAGGAATCTTTTTGAGTGAAAAGCGCGCCTGGAGATCATCTATTGACCCTCAATGGAAGCCTTCACCCTTCTTGCCAGCGCCTCCATATCGAACGGCTTGGTCAATACCTGCATGCCCGGAGATAAATGTCCGTGATTTAAAAGCGCATTCTCCGCGTAGCCTGTGACAAACAGGACTGGCAGATTTGCGTGCCATTCGCGGGCACGATCGGCGAGCTGCCGACCATTCATGCCATTGGGCAGCCCCACATCGGTCAACAGCAGATCGATCCGCCGGCCTGTTTCCAGCACCTCGGTTGCTTCACGAGCGTCGCCGGCCTGAATCACCAGATAACCCAATTCCTCGAGTTGTTCAGCGGAGACCATGCGGATCAGGGGCTCGTCGTCGACGAGCAGGATTGTTTTACCTCGCTCTGCTGCAGTCAGCCTGCCAGCGGGAAGCGTCTCTTCCGAGCCGACGTCCCCCGTAAACCTTGGCAGATAGATGGACACGGTAGTACCTTCACCCAACTCAGAATAGATCTTTGCGCTGCCGCCAGATTGGCCCGCGAAACCCCATACCATCGAAAGACCGAGGCCGGTCCCCTCGCCGATCGGCTTGGTTGTAAAGAACGGATCGAAAGCGCGAGCAACTGTTTCTGCCGACATGCCCGTACCAGTATCCGAGACAGACACCGATAAATACTGCCCGGCCTTGAGCCCCAGAAGAGACGCCATGCGATCGTCAATCCAATGATTTGCTGTCTCGATCGTCAACCTGCCGCCAGATGGCATCGCATCGCGTCCGTTGATACACAGGTTCAGCAGCGCACTCTCCAACTGACCCGGATCGACAAGCGTTGGCCAGGCCCCGGATGTCTGAACGACCTCGACGGCCACGGCAGGACCGACGCTGCGGCGAAGCAGCTCTTCCATCGAGGTGATGAGCTTGGTGACATTGGTCGGCTTCGGAGCAAGTGTTTGTCTCCGGGAGAAAGCGAGCATACGCTGCGTCAGCGACGCGCCGCGCGTGGCCGCACCGGCTGCCGCAGTCAGAAAGCGATCGATATCGTTCAATCGGCCCTGTGCCAAGCGGGTCCTCATCACCTCCAGACTGCCAAGGATCCCGGCGAGAAGATTGTTGAAGTCGTGGGCAAGCCCGCCCGCAAGCTGCCCCACGGCTTCCATCTTCTGCGCGTGGCGCAGAGATTCTTCCGCTGCCATGAGTTCGCCCGTACGTTCCGCGACCGTTGCCTCCAAGACCTCGTTGGCCCGACGCAGGTCGGCCTGACTCGCCAGCAACTCCGCCTCCGATCTGACCCGTTCGATATGAGCCCACGAGCGGTCAGTGACCTCCTGGACAAGGGCGATTTCATGAGCGGTCCAATGATGCGGCAGCTTATGATGGACGGCCATGAGCGCTGTGAGTTTGCCGCCTTTAACCAGAGGCAGGCAGATGGTCGCCGCAATGCCTATTTTCTGGAACGTGGCTGCCTCTTCCGGCGCGATCTCCTTCAAATTGTCATTGATGACAAGGGGGCGGCCGGCGGAAAGCTCATCAACAGCGAGCCGGCCAAAATCTCTGAGATGGTATCGGCCAGTAATGTGGCCCGAACCGGGGGCTGCCCAGTCTCCTCGAATGGTGAAGCCGTCCTCGTCTGCGTCCATATCGGCGTAGGCGCAAACGGACACACCTAATTGTTGGCCGAGCATGCGCGTGCTGGTTTCCAATATGGAATCCGCGTTGTGAAGCGCGGATGTCGCCTTGCCAAGCGCGTCCAGAAAATCCAGCCGCGCCGTATAACGTGTCTTCTCCGCCTCTGATTTTGCGCGCTCGACAGCTGACCACGTCCGTTCGGCAACCTCCGTCGCGAGAGCAATATCGTTATCCGTCCACTTGTGTGGAATCGGGTGGTGAAGAAACAACATAGCTCTGAACCGGCCATGTTTGATCAGGGGCACTGCCAAGACTGTTCTCGATCCGATTGCATGGAACGCCGCAGCCATGCTTCCGACCCGATGGTCCCGGTCCACGTCGTCCACGCACATGACCCGCCCGGCCTTGAGCTCGTCGATGATCGGCGGACCGAAGTCATTCATGCGGTATTTGCCCGCTACACTTGCGATGCGCCCATCCGTCCAGTCGCGCTCCACGGTGACATGCTCTTC
Source organism: Rhizobium sp. R634 (assembly GCF_002211305.1). GTDB lineage: Bacteria > Pseudomonadota > Alphaproteobacteria > Rhizobiales > Rhizobiaceae > Rhizobium. The sequence continues at coordinate 519,665 of NZ_LOKW01000023.1, forward strand.
TTTTTCATCGATTTCACCGTAACCAACCCGTGCTATGCCGAGAGCTCTGCCCAACGCTTCGGAAGCCGCGGCCATCACTGCAACCGGATCGGCGATATCCCTGAGGGTCTCCTCCAACGCGAGATGGAAGGACTGTCTTTTTTCCAGCATGACGCGCCGGGTGGTTTCGGTGACGGCACAGAACATCCCCCGCACTACACCCTGATGATCGCGAACCGGCGAATACGAGAAGGTAAACCAACTTTGCTCGTCATAGCCCGCCCGGTTCATAACAAGCGGAAGGTCCTCGCTGAAAGTTGCGATGCCTTTCATCGCCCTGTCGATAAGCGGAAAGATGTCCTCCCAGATCTCCTGCCAGATATCCTTGAACCGCGCCCCAAAGGCGGCCGGATGCTTGCTTCCGAGTATCTGCGCATAGGCATCGTTGTAAAGGAAGGTCAGTTCGTCGCCCCATGCCACGAACATCGGGAACTGGCTATCGACCATGAGCGCCGTCACCGACTTCAAAGACTGATCCCAATGTTCCGGCGAACCAAGGGGCGTAAGTGCAAAGTCAACCGTTCTCAGGAGCCCCACGACTGGGTTTGACGTGAGCTCGGTCTCCAAACCCTCGGACCGGGCAGCCATCAGTCCCTCATCAGTGCAGATCCCAGTATCCGTCATTGCGCCCCCGCGTGTTAAGGCGACAGTCAACGTTTTCGACCTCGACAGAGTTCCGCACCCGCTAAGCTAACGCCTCGCGGTGCTGGAGAGGGTCGTATTCGCGGGGGGACTTGCGGCCGACGAGGGATGCGACAAGCGGACATCGTTTTTCACATACGACCTTGCCCCGTCCCGGTGGACGAGGCTTTTCCGTACGATTGAACGGTAACCTAGACGCAGCTGGGTTGGTTCACGATCGTAGGAATGGCTATGCGCTTCACGTAGATGCCCTCGCAGCGTTTGATCTGATCCCGAAGTGGTTCGTGCGGAGCTTTGGTGCGCTGCCATCGAGTAATGCTCCGCGCGGTCCGGAGATTTTATATTTATCGGACACGACGTGATCCTATCAGTCTACGCTGCCCGTCGCGATCTTCCGAAGCGCTTGATTGCTTGCTCAAGCGGCCGCTCGCCGTCGCAATAGTCCTGCCAGGCGGAGCTTTTGGCAAGCAGCGCCGGCACAGTTCGAAGCGTAAACCGCTTCGGGTCGAGATCGGACTTCACCTGCGCCCAGGTGAGTGGCATCGACACGGTAGCGCCGGCACGGGCGCGCGGTGAAAGCGGTGCGACGGCCGTCGCCATCCGATCGTTGCGGAGATAGTCGAGGAAAATCCTGCCGCCGCGAAGGCTCTTGGTCATCTTGATCAGATAGAGGTCGGGATTGTCACGCGCCATCTGCTGGCAAACATTATGCGCGAAACCCTTGGCCTCCGCCCATGAGAGAGGCTTGCGTTTGTTCACGGCAAGCGGGGTGACGACATGCAGGCCCTTGCCGCCCGTCGTCTTGCAGAAGCTGACAAGGCCGAGCTCGTCGAGCCGGTCGCGCATCTCGCGGGCGGCCGCCACCACGGTCGCAAACGGCACGTCCGGACCAGGATCAAGGTCGAACACCAAACGGCCGGGCACCTCCGGTTTGCCCGGCTCACAATTCCACGGATGCAGCTCGACACCGCCGATCTGGGCGATCGCCGCCAGCCCCTCAATCCGATCGATCTGCAGGTAAGGCTTCTTGTCGCCGAAGACCTTCACAAGCTCGAGGAGGTTAGAGGTGCCGGGCATCGCATGGCGCTGAAAGAACTGCTCGCCGCCAATGCCGTCGGGCGCTCGGATGATCGAGCAGGGCCGGCCCTTGATGTGATCGATCAACCAGGCGCCGACGGCTTCATGGTAGCGCGCAAGGTCCTCCTTTGTGACTGGCTCGCCGTCGCCGGCGTCCGGCCAAAGCGGCTTGTCGGGATTGGAAATCAGCACCCCCATGACCTCGGCCTTCGCCCCTTTGCGGCGGACAGGCCTATGTTTGGCGCCTGCGGCAGGTTCAGCGGTTTCAGTCTTGGCAGGCGGCGCCGGCTTTTCGGCCTCGACCTCTTTGGCCGGCTTGTCCTCGCGCAGCCCCTTGAAGGCAGCCTGGCGGACGAGGCCGTCCGCGGTCCAACCTTCAAATTCGATCTCGGCGACAAGCTCGGGCTTCACCCAGACAACTTCGGCTTCCTTCTTCGGAGCACCGATACCGGTAAATGGCGACCTCGCCGTTTCGAGAGCCTTCAGTTTCGGCAGCAGCATCTCGACTTTTTTCACGCCATAGCCGGTTCCGACACGCCCGACATAGACAAAGTGATCGCCGCGGTGCACCCCGGCCAGCAGGGATCGGAATCTGCCGTTGGTCTTGGCATAACCTCCGATCACCACCTCGTGCCCGGCCCGACATTTCGACTTCGCCCAGCTGTCGGTGCGCCCGGACTGATAGGGTGCATCCATCTGCTTGGAGATGACGCCCTCGAGGTGCAGCTTGCAGGCGGAGCGGAGCACGGCGTCGCCACCGGATTCGAAATGTTCGACATAGCGGATGCGGGGATCGTCGCCGGCAGCGGTCAGAAGGTTTTGTAGCCGCTGCTTCCGCTCGACCAGGCGCATCGACCGCAGGTCCTCGCCGCCGTCGAACAGCAGGTCGAACGCGAAATAGACGAGCTCACCGGTCTTGCCTTCCGAAAGAGCCGCCTGAAGTGCGGCAAAATCGGGAGCGCCATTCTGGTCGAGCGCGCATATCTCGCCATCGATGATACAATCGGTCAGTTCGGATGCCACATCGGCGATCGCAGGATACTTCCCAGTCCAGTCGAGACCCTTGCGTGTCTTCAGCGTCGCCGTCCCATCGGCGACCCGCATCTGGATGCGATAACCGTCGAACTTGATTTCGTGAAGCCAGTCGTCGCCGGCCGGCGGGCGATCGAGCCTGTCGCAAAGCTGCGGCTCGATGAAATCCGGCAGGTCGACCAAGGTGGATGTCGCGAGATCCTTGCTGGACCTCTTCTTGCGTTCGGCGGCGGCCAGGCCATGCTTGCTGTCCCAGACGGCATCCGCCTCCACGTCCGCGTTCGCCATCATGAACGGTCGCGGCTTGCGCCCCTTGCCTTCGGCGATTTCATCCATGCTGCGGCCGGAAGCGACCGAGGTCGCGTTCTCCTCCAGGACGGCCGCACCGTTTTCGTCGACCGAATGATCGTCATGATGTTTGATCAGCAGCCAGTTCGTCCGCTTGCCGCCATCGCGGTCATTGCGCATTCGCACCAGCACGAAGCTGCCGTGCAGCCGCTTGCCCTCGAGCGTGAACTTGAAATCGCCCTTCCTCAAGGCTTCTTCCGGAGACTTGCTGCCCTCCGGCTCCCAATAGCCGCGGTCCCACAACATCACCGTGCCGCCGCCATACTGGCCTTTCGGGATCGTGCCTTCAAAGTCACCGTAGTCGAGCGGATGATCCTCGACCTCGACAGCCAGCCGCTTGTCATGCGGATCGAGCGATGGCCCCTTGGTCACCGCCCAGGATTTGAACACACCGTCGAGCTCGAGCCTGAGATCATAGTGCAGCCGTGTGGCATCGTGCTTCTGGATCACGAATCGGCGCCGGTTCGACGGTTTGACGCGCGTCTCACCGCTGGGTTCGCTGGTTTTCTTGAAATCGCGCTTGGCCCGGTATTTCGAGAGATTGTCGGCCATGAAACTCGAACTCCTATCAACGCGCACCGGCGCAAGCGTCCTTCACCGCTTATCGCTGTGAGACCCTCAGCGCGCCGGCGTCCCCGAGACTGCGCTGGACGGCGGCGACTTGGCTGGAAGCGATATCCGCCGAAACGACGATCTCGCCTTCCAGCGGTGCGTCCTGACGCGCGCCTCCGCCATGCGAGGCATCGCCGCCCGAGGGCGCCGCGCCGGCGCTATTCCGGTTGCTCGCCGACTGGATGAAAATGTCTGGTCTGGATATGCCGTGCTGCTGAACAAGATGTTCGACGGCGAGATCAGCTGCTTCTCGGGTTTCGAACGTGGCTGTGATCGTCGTGGTGCTGTCATCGGCCATTAAGATCTCCTGATGTTGCTTTCCTCAAATGAGAACGCGGCCGGCGGCTGGTAGTTTCGACAGCAGGCCCGGACGCCCCCTCAAATGTTGATATCGCGCCAAAGCCTGCTATGTTCTGTTTTTGTTTCCGCGCACATCATCTGCCGACGCCATCGCGATCGCTGAATCCGCCATGAACGACATGAGTTCGACCCCCGTCCGAAAAATCATCCACGTCGACATGGACGCGTTTTATGCGTCGGTCGAGCAGCGCGATAATCCGGAACTGCGCGGTAGGCCGGTTGCGGTGGGCGGATCGGCCGCCCGCGGCGTCGTGGCCGCAGCGAGCTACGAGGCCCGCAAATTCGGCGTCCACTCGGCGATGCCGTCGGTGACGGCGAAGCGAAAGTGCCCAGACCTGATCTTCGTGCCGCCGCGCTTCGATGTTTATAAGGCGGTGTCGCAGCAGATCCGCGAGATCTTTGCCGAATATACGCCGATGATCGAGCCGCTGTCGCTCGACGAGGCCTATCTCGATGTCACCGACAATCTCAGAGGCATCGCGATTGCCACGGAGATCGCGTCGGAGATCCGCGCGAGGATCAAGCAAGTCACCGGCCTCAATGCGTCGGCCGGGATTTCCTACAACAAGTTCCTAGCCAAGATGGCGAGCGATCTGAACAAGCCGAACGGCCAAGCCGTTATCACCCCGAGGAACGGACCAGCCTTCGTCGAGTCCCTTCCCGTCAAGAAATTTCACGGCGTCGGCCCTGCCACGGCGGAAAAGATGCACCGGCTCGGAATCGACAACGGCGCCGATCTCAAAGGGAAGACGCTCGACTTCCTGGTGGAGCATTTCGGGAAGTCCGGACCCTACTTCTATGGCATTGCCCGCGGTACCGACGAGCGCCAGGTCAAGCCGAACCGGGTGCGCAAATCCGTCGGCGCCGAAGACACGTTTTCGCAGGACCTCCATGCCTTTGAGCCGGCCCGTGAAGGGCTGCAGCCGTTGATTGGAAAGGTGTGGGGCTATTGCGAGGCCAACGGAATCGGCGCCAAGACGGTGACGCTCAAGGTCAAATATGCCGACTTCAATCAGATCACCCGTAGCAAGACTGTTCCCAGTCCTCTGGCCGCGATCGCCGACCTGGAGGAGATCGTCGGCCTGCTGCTGGCGCCGATTTTTCCGCCGCGCAAAGGCATCCGCCTGCTCGGCGTCTCGCTGTCGTCGCTCGAAAGGCGCGCCGCCGGAACGGAGCCGCAGCTGAGATTGGCGCTTTAGATCGCCAGCGTCGGGCTGGGCAGGCGCGCGTGCATCGCGCTTAACCCGGAAGGTCCCGGCCGGCGATGGCTGCAGGATTTCCTCTTTGGGGACAAGTCCGTTGAGCCAACCCATGCGCTGGTCGCGTGTCAGGACCACATCTGCCGGCCTTCCGAACGGATGCGGTTCACCGCGCGGACTGCCGTCGCGTGGGCGCAATCCCCAAGGCAGTTCCACTATCTCTACATCGCGGTCATGCGCCTAACGATGACGCGACGCTCGTTGAGCGGCTGATGGATAATCGTGTGCGGTTAGCCGAAAACTGCTAATCTCCCCGAATGCGCGCCGGTGAGACTGAACTTCAAATGGTCATGCGACACGTTCGAGATGGTGCCGCCATCGTCGCGCGGCAAACTGGGCTTCTCAAAAAAATCGTCACGCTCCGCCTTCCAACAAGGGATGCCGAGGAACTGCTCGTCCTGCTGGAGCGCATACAAACCGAGCATATATTGCACCTGCAGCGGCTTGGTCGCGAGTCTATGAGACCACCCTCGAAGGGAAGAGCAATGTGCAATGATTACCGGTTGATGGTGGATATCGCCTCGGTTGTCGAGGACTTCGCCGATCTAAAGATCAAGATCCGTTTCGGTGAAGGCGCGCCGAACCTCGAAGCGCGAGAGGACATCAAGATCACAGATATCGGCCCGATCGTCAGGACGATCGACGGAGCCCGCGATGAAGCCGAGCTCGTGCAGCGGCGTTGGAGCTGGCCCGGACCGAACAAACGGCCGGTTTATAATTTCCGGTCGGAAGGTCGGGAGTTCACTTCCAATCGCTGCCTGATCGTTGCCGATGGCTTTTACGAGTTCACCGATCCGAAGGATCCGAAAAAGAAGCGCAAGGACAAGTGGCTGTTCACGAAGAAGGACGAGCCGATCTTCTGCATCGCCGGCATCTGGCGCGAAACGCCGGAGGTCGGCCAAGCCTTCACTATGCTGACGATGGAGCCGGGGCCGGACATTGCGCCGTATCACGACCGGCAGATCGTCATCCTCGAACGCGGCTCCTGGGCAGATTGGCTTGACCCGGCGGTTTCCGCGAAGTCCTTGATCAAGCCGCTCGCGGTGGGCACCCTTTCTGTGCAGCAGGTCGGCTGAACCGGAATAGCCCCGCGCCACGTTCAAAAATAGCTGCCGCGAGTTGCCGAACTCTTGCGCAAATCAGCTTCGCGAGAGCTGCCTCTTCTGCTGTTCCTTCGTATTCGGTGCCCTTGAGCGTACATTGACAAGCTGCTCGATGATCGGGGCGAACAACGTGGTGGCCGCGCCGCCGAGCGCGGCCTTGACGGCTTCTTCCCAGCAGCCGGTGATTTAACTGGCGCCCAATCTTCGATGTCAGGCGAACACACCGAGCATGTAAAGTCCGACGATCAGAAGATTGACTGCGAGCACGATATAGATCGGTAAAAGTGTCCGTCGCTTATTGCGGTCAGCGTCACGTGACATGTCCTCATCCCTCTTGCCGCGACAAGCGCCATGGCACCGTCACGACCGTTAGCCTGGGACCGCCGAACTTCAAAAGCTGCTTTCTGAGATGACCGGCACGGTTCATGTGAAGTATCTTTTGCCACCATCGCTCCTTGACCGTCTCGGGAATGAGAACCGCCACCTGACGCTCAGGCGCATCCGCATCAAGCTTCTCGATCAATCGAAGAAGGGGTTCATGCAGTTCTCGATAAGGTGCCGGAATAAGCATCAGGCGCGGAGGCTGGAGACCCTTCGCAGCGACCGGTTCTTCGACATCGGCATGCCATTGCTGACGCAAAACTCTCTCTCCATCCTCATTCTCCGGGCCGCCGAGCTTCACAAGGTGGACAGCGACGACATCAGGGGACAACGTCAGTGCAAACTTGATGGCCCTTTCACTCAGGCGGTTCCAGCTTTCCGTCACAACGAGCACCGTTGGCGGGTCGACATCTTCCACAGCAATCGGACCGGGTTGACGCAATTCCCGATCCAACCCCTCGTAATAGCTTTTGATCGCACGTAGCAGGATGATGGTGAGAGGAACGGCGATCAATGTGATCCAAGCGCCGTCTAAGAACTTTGCCAACATGATCACAACCAGGGCAGTGCCGGTTGCCACCGCCCCGACGGCGTTCATCGCGAGCTTCGCTGGCTTTTTTACTTTCTGACGCCTCCAGTGAACGACCATTCCTGTTTGAGAGACGGTGAAGGTCAAGAAGGCACCAATGGCGAAGAGAGGTATCAACCTTTCTGTGATGCCGCCGAAGGCGATCAAAAGAAGCGAGGCGAAGCCTGAGAGAAAAAGGATGCCTGCCGTGAAGACCAGGCGGCGACCCGGCTGAGCAAAAGCCTTTGGCAAGTATCCATCGGCGGCTACCATGCGGCAGATACGAGGAAAGCCGACGAAGCTCGTATTGGCCGACAGGCACAGGATGCAAAGCAGGCTGCACATGGCGACGTAGTAGAAGGCGTTGAAACCTGCCACTGCACCGATCAACTGCGAAAGCACACTCTGGTACCCGTTACCAGTTTGGCTCATCGCGCCGATTTCGAAGGTAGCCGCTATCGTCGCGATACCGCCAAGCAGGAGCGCCAGAACCACGACAATGATCGTGAGCGTAATGTAGGCGTTCCTGATGACGGGCGCCTTGAATGAACCCACACCGTTAGAGACGGCTTCAACTCCCGTCATCGCGGTGCAGCCGCTGGCGAAGGCATGCATCAGCAGCCAAAGGCCTGCCGCCCCTGTGGTTGCCGCAAGCGCAGGTGGCGCGACAACAGGGGCAGGATCGCTTTCAGTCACAATCCTGAAGAGGCCGTAAGCGATCACACCTAGGAAGCAGACCATAAAGAGATAGGTTGGAAGCGCAAACAGCCAGCCAGCCTCGCCAGTCCCTCTGAGATTGGCCAGGGTGACAAACGCCACGATGAGCAGGCAGAGGGGCAGGATATACGGATGGAGGCTTGGGACGGCGGATACGAGTGCACCGACGCCGGCAGAGACGCCGACCGCGACATTCAATACGTAGTCGATCATCAAGGCTGAGGCCGCCAGCAGGCTGGGGTATTCCCCTAGATTCTCCTTGGCGACCGCATAGGCTCCGCCGCTTGTCGGATAGGCGGCGAGGGTCTGACGATATGAAAAATACAAGATCGCGAGGAGAGCGATGATGCAGCCCATAACCGGTCCGAGATAGGTGAGACCTAGCGCCCCGAGCGGCATCAGGATCGTTAGAGCAGCTTCCGGCCCGTAGGAGGATGATCCAAGCCCGTCCAGCCCCATGGCGGGTACAGCCTCCATCCAGCCAAGTTTCTTGTCTTCGTGCTCGCGGTTAGCGAGTTTGCGGCCAAACAGGAGTGTGCTGAGGTTCAAGCTGCTGGTTCTCCGACGTTGAACGCACCGAACCTGCCAGCGAGGATGTTAGTTCCGCCCTCCAGCGGAGGAACTTGAGCGACCAACGTTGGTTGGATGAGAACGACAGCGAAGCCATGTTAGCCGGCCAGTCAGCGGACGGTGACTGTTTTGAGATCACGTCGAAAAATGGCAGCCTACTGGCTGCAATTCCCTTCGCATCAGTCATACCAAGGGGCTGATGGATAGCATTGACCATCGATCAGCGCAGCCGAGGGACTATCTCAGGTATCGCGGTGGCGATATCAATTTCTTCCGCCCATGCCCCGCGCTCATCGTGGATAACTATACCCATCGGAATCTCTTGCCCTCTCTTCATAAGCGCATGCCGAACCAGTTCGCGGAGGGTCTCGATAGCTTCTTGTCTTGCCGCGGTCAGATCAGGGAAGGCCGAACCCTCGAAGTCGACGACGACATGATCCGCGTGCCGGATGTGAAAATAATACGTCGCCACGGTCACCTCTTTTCGAAGGATTAGCATTCGCAAAACCCGTCGCAAGGCTCTGTCAGCGAGCGTACCAGCGTAGAATTAAAAAAGAGCCCCGCGCGGGCGGGGCTCAAGTTGGGGACTTGCGATAGACCGCGCGGAGGCATCATGAAGAGTTGGCTGCCATCCAAGCTCCGCGCGGCTGACGAAATACGATTAGTGCTGCCGGTTTGTTCCCGCCGAAAACGCGTTTTCTGTTGGCACTCTCATGATGGCCGGACGAGCCGCCGCGAGGCGATTGTAACTCCCGCCTGCCATGCTGATCAGTTTGGTACGATCACGGACGATGACTTTGCCGCGCGCGGACCTGATCATGCCTTCGCCTTCGAGCAACGCCAAGGCTTCGGAAACGCCGGCCCGCCGAACTCCTAGCATCATAGCCAGAAACTCGTGCGTCATAAGAAGTTCCTCGCTTCCGGCACGGTCGTGGCTCATCAGGATGAGGCGGGCCAAGCGCTGGTTCAAAGAGTAGTGGCCCAGAGCCAGGGCCGTCTCCGCCATTTGCACCATGACGGAATGAGCGTATCGGAGAAGCGTTTCGCGGAGTGAAGGGCTACGCTCGGCCGCCTCCCGAATAGCCCATGTAGGAATGCGGAAGGCGGAACCGGCTCCTTGAACGAAGCTCCGCCATGACGTTCTATCGGCCCCGAGGAGAACAGAGACACCGGTCATGCCTTCCCGGCCCACGCTGAATACTTCGAGGCTTCGGCCATCCGGTGTTGTCGTAACCGCGGCAACGACCCCGCTCTCGATGAAGTGGACATGCTGAATGGGAGCGTCAGGCTCAACAAGGATATCTCCAACGTCGAGCTTAACCGGCTGAAGATCGGCCTCCAACCATTGCAGTTCTTCAGAGAATGAGTTCAACAGTTCATTGCGAAACATCGACGGGACGAGCCTTTCCGTTGCAATGGAAAACAACCTCTTATGATACCAATCGATGGCTTGATCTGCATTACCAGCGGTTATGTTTGGTGCGGAACCGAACAAACCCCCACGAGCTTTAAAGGGTGAAGGCCGAAACAGATCTAGAGCTTAGTGATCGTCGTCCTCCGCTCGCACTGCCAGTTCTTCCCGGTCCGGCCGCGGTCCGATCTGCCGCACCGAGCTGACGTGGTCAAAGACCCTTTGACAAGGGCAACTTCGGCATCATTCAGCATACTGGTTTGGAATATCGTAGCCAGGATCATACGCCGTCACTCCCCGATGATAGCCGTAGGGCGCGGAGGCGATGCTTCAGCGCGACGGAGCGTCGCTTTGGGAGCAGACCAGGAACTACCTCCGCCCGACCCAACATCCGGGGTGGTGGATCGCTAGGAGGAAGCCTTTGCGAACAACAAGATACTTGCTTTCTCCCGCGATCCAGTGAGCTAACCTGATCGTCAGTTTACGGTTCCCGTACGATGCCGGACGAAAATGGTCACTTCGGGGGCAGGCTGGGGCGATGTCTCACCTTTATGGCGATCATTTACCCCAAGCATGTGTCTCCTGTGAACTGGGCGACCCCCGCGTCGATCACACCAGTCGGGAACCTCTCCCGTAGCAGAGTCTTCCCAGTCTCTTCCATTCGTTCGAGAGATGCTGACGCAGGTGTTTTGCCAACCGCGCCAACAAGTTCAAGCCCTTTCAGCGAGAAGCTCTTTCAATCTGCCCTTGGCGATCAGCGCCAGCATATAATCAATCGCGCGATCACTTCTTTATTGCCTTCATCGTCAAACGTAACCGCTGACAATGTTGGCGCCATGATGTCCGATCGCTTCAAGGCGGGAGCGCCGCACCAGTCGCGATAGCTGGATCTTGCTTACCTGTGAGACCGGTGAAGTTGACCTTTCATGATCAGACCCTACATCCCTGCTATCGTTGGCAACCGAATATGTAGGCGCTGACGGCTGAGGGTTACCAAGTGCTCCCGCCTGCAAATCAGCGGTGTGCACTCATGGGCGACCCTATAATTGAGGCGCAGTTGAATTCTTCCCGAGCTCTGATTGAACGAACGAAAGAGTTGTTAGCGTCAACAAGACGGCTTGTTTCGAAGGAGCGGCGAGTCACTGAAGCGGCTGAAAACGGTCCTCTTGATGTTGAGGAGACGAGGAGCTGTCAACCGGGAAATAAACGGTTTCCCGACGGTGTGGAGCGTTCGACGTTGCCATAAGGACCGGTCGCGGCGGATGGCAAGGACTGCCGAATATCCGCTTACTCCCGTTGAGGTGACGCCAATGCTGGCGCCTTCTCTCTTGACAACCCGGACCATCATCATGCCGGATGCACTTGCAGATTTCGAGCTCTTGCCGCATCCGGATTGCTATGCGTGGTTCAGGGGCGCCCGGTGCGAGCTATCGCGGGCTCTGCGATTTGCAGGGTCGATTACCCTACGCATACACTGAAGGCCAATGCGGCACTGGCCAGCGTCGGCGTTGCGTTGCTATCGCCAGTGTTGTTTCGACCGCTCCTGGAAAAGGGACTGCTGATCGCGCCGTTCTCACACGTGCTGAGCGGGCCCGCCTGGCACTTTGCGCTCATGCGCGCGGACGATCCGCGTCTCGCGCCCAGACAGCGGCCGCGAATGGCTTCACGAGCAGACTTAGGAGCGCGCCTGGTGCCGATCATTTTCTTCGTTTCGCACTATTGCCAGTAGCAGCCGCATCGAACGAGATAAGTTGCACAGACAGCCGTTCACAAACAAACCGGTTGTCTGCTTCCTGCCTCGATCGCCCGCCTTGCCAGGCAGCAAAGGCGCAATTGCTTGGCGCGTTTGCGGCCACCGACCGCACCAGGAATTCCTCGACAGCCCTGCAACTAACGGCGCCGCATCTGGTTCGGCCCGAGATGCGCTCGAGAGGAGACCAAGATGAAACTGGTGCCATTCCAATACGCGGGCCATAACCCCGCCATGGTATACATCAATCCGGAACAGGTTGTTGCTGTGCGAGAATTCGCCAACAGCACCCACATCCATGTTGCTGCACCGCAGAAGGATGGCGCACCAAGTTACTATCCCGTCAGGGAGACGGTCGATGAGGTCGTTAAGAAACTGACTGCCTAGACCAGGAACTTCTATACTTAACCGATGTTGTAGTTGGTATGCGCAGTACAGAGCAAAAAGCCGCGAGAGACATGATCAGATACGTGCTGACTGTTTTCGTTGTCGCAATAATCATAGCGGTGGCGTACTTGGCCTTCTTCACTCCCGGGCAAGTGTGAGCTGACTGCCCTAATCGACAGCGGTACTTCAGCAAATTGCCCTAGCACCGGAGCCAGTGGCTTTGCTGCCGCATGGAGCAGGTTACATGAGCGAGAACTTCAGCGCCAAAGAAACGTTCGCGATATACGGCGAGAGGGCAACCACGATCACTTGCGTTCGAGATGCTTACTCCACCGAGGAAAAGACATTCCCGACGATGCGCGATGCAATCGACTATCTGAAGGCATTTGACCCTGTTCCGGTTGCGATAGTTCTCCATATCAGCGCTCACGGTCGCGACATACCGTTCGACCGCGACAATATAGCGAAGCTGATGCGGGAACCATAATCATGACAACAATCGAGAACCTGCTGCCGAAATAAATCACCTGCCGGCTAACTCAGGTGGCGAAGCGATAGGCTGAATAGCTCGGAGGTAAAAGGTGATTCCTTCGCAAGGCAGGACGGACGTCACGAGACCACCGGTCTGCCGGGCGTTAGAAGAAATACTTCTTGGTCATGCAACAAAAATCCATTCACCTATTTAGTCAGCTATAAATCCAGCTCGCGACCGCCACCGCGATCGCAACAACGACCATAGTGCCAATGAAGATGCGCAACGCAGGCGAGCGAGTGGTCTGTGGAACCGTCGCCCCGCTTCCTGGCTCACGCATCGCGACGTCGTAATTCCGCTGACGATCGGCGGCTCCGATGTTCTGCGCATGCAGTGCCATCTCGACCTGATCGGGAGTTATCGGCTGGCCGGCGGCCTCTGCATCCGTTTCGAGCGGCGCAGCCGCCGGGTCAAAGCCGGGCCTGATGTCCCCGGTCTCTCCCGACTGGATCCCGCCCCTAATCTGCGCGGCAGCTTTATCCCTTTTCTTTGTCATTCGAACTCTCCTCGTTCGATCGCGGATGCAGGGTTCACGTCACGGCCGCCCAACTGCCACAAGGAAATCGAGCCGATGGTGATGATGAACCCGATGATGATGACAATGGCTGCGTAGAGCCAAGCAAGTCGGCGCGGTGATTGCTGATCCACTGATCCTCCTCCTGCTCCCGTACGGCTTCAAATCTTCCCCGCTTGCATTGCGGGGCTGACTTCCGGAGCACGGGCAGCGGTCTGGCCGGCGCTCTCGTCGATGATCCGCGCGCCGCGTTGGCGAGTGAGGTAGCGCCAGATCCATTGGATGCTGACGAGAAGCCGCTTTTCGAAGTTGATAAGCAGATAGACGTGTACGATTGCCCACAGCAGCCATGCCAGCCTTCCTTTCAGGGTCCACCGGCCGAAGTCGAAAACGGCGGCGTTGCGCCCGATGACGGCTGTATTGCCTCTGTTGCGGAAGACGAAGCCCGGCCCCCTAATCACAGGTTCCTTGCGAAGTTGTCGTCCAAGGTAGATGCCTTGCTGTTTGGCAACCTGCGCAAGCGCCGGGAGGGGCTTTCCGTCCGTCCCGATCAAAGCGGCTGTGTCTCCGAGCGCATAGACATCCTCGAAGCCTTGAACGCGAAGATGATCATCGACTGGAATGCGGTTCCCGGCAGTACCCGAGAGGCCGAGCCAGCGATGTGCTGGCGACGCTTTCACGCCGGCTCCCCAGACGATCGATCCGGCCGAGATGAAGGCGCCGCCGATGTTCGCGCCATCCTTTGTAATGTCGACGACCCGGCTTCCCGTGCGCACTTCCACGCCGACCTTTTCAAGGTACCTCGCCGCATAGGCAGAGAGATGCTCAGGAAAGGCCGCTAGAATGCGAGGCCCTGCTTCCACCAGCAGAACGCGGAGATGGTCGGGCTGAAGGTTGCGAAAGTCCCTACTGATCATGAAGCGTCCGAGCTCCGAAATGGCGCCGGCCATTTCGACGCCCGTAGGGCCGCCGCCAATAATGATGCTCGTCAACAGGGCCTGTTTCTCGGCGGGGCTGCCGGCTCGTTCGGCTTTCTCAAACGCCAGAAGAAGGCGATGCCTGATCTCCCGCGCCTCGTGGATCGTCTTGAGACCCGGCGCCAGAGCCTGCCACTCGTCATGTCCGAAGTAATTGTATTCGGAACCTGTCGCAATCACGAGCTGGTCGTAGCGTACATCGGCCCCGTCCGCGAGCAGGACGCGCCGCTTTGCGGTGTCGATGCCGACTACTTCCGCCATGATCATTTCGATGTTCTTGTAGCCTGCAAGCGTCTTTCTGATGGGCTCTGCTATGTCTGCCGGCGACAAGGCGGCGGTGGCCACCTGGTAGAGAAGCGGTTGGAAGAGATTGTGGTTGCGGCGGTCAATGACGACGCATTCCACCTCAGCATTCCCGAGCTTGCCGGCACAGGCAAGGCCTGCGAAACCGCCGCCTATGACGACAACCCGGCGGCGTCGTCTCGCCGAACCTTCTGCTTCTGCTGTCGTCTTTCGATCATGCGGCATGAAATCTTCCCAAGACCATGTTTCGCCAACGCCTAACGCTACACAGCCTAAGCGCCGACTTTCAAAGCGCGCTCAGGCGGCTTCGGATCTGGTCAGCATCGACACTGCTCACTCACACGTCTGCACGATAGTTGCCGCTAACAACCGGGGACTTGGAAGGTTCCAGCGCATCCGCAACGGTGGTGGGCTCGGACTGATGCTGCGAGCCCCTCCCCTCACGCATTCACTCACTCACACTTCGGTTGAGATGGAATGCCTATGTCGCCAGCCGAAGGGGAGCCTGAAGCTCACGTAGCAGACCACGGGCCGGATTACCTCTTGCAGCGACGGGTCGGCAGATCGCGACAGTTAGGACGCGGCGAGAGAGTGCGGTCCCCTTCAGTGCCGGAACCACCGGGGCGCCTTGCGATTGTCGTGAACCAAATCGACCCCAGACCGCATTCAACCCTGGAGAAACGGTATGAAACCCCTCAACGCCGTCAAGAGCGAGCAAGGCTCTCCCGTGTAAAACCTGGCCCATAGTGATTTCCTTCATGCGCGGCCCGTTGTCCCTAAGGAATTCTCGGCTGCTCATCCCAACATTCCAATGGCGATGACCTACTCCATCTGGCCCGGGCCGGATCGGCAGAACACGGTTGCCCAAAGTGCTCGCCTTATCGCTCATTCCAAGAGCGGACGACGAATGAGGTGTTCAGACGCGACCTGCAGCAGCCACGTTCGCATCAGACACTTCCGATCCCGAATGAAAGGCGCTTCGGAGTTGCGCCGCCGAGCGCCAGTCCTAAAGCCACAGGCGCGGAACATTCCTTGGACGAGCCGGTTAGATGTTACTCAACCCGGAGGACATGCGATGTATCACCACGTCAAGAAGCTCATGTATACCGTTCGGGTTGATGAGCCCGATCCGAAATTTGGCAATATGCTGCTTGAGCAGTTCGGTGGCGCAAACGGTGAACTTGCGGCTGCAATGCAATACTCCATTCAAGGCCTGAATTGCGAGGATCCCGGACGCAAGGACCTGCTGATGGACATCGGCACGGAAGAACTCAGTCATCTCGAGATCGTTGGGACTCTGGCGAGGATGCATCTCAAGCCGTTGAAGTCGGTCAGAGAGGAGGCGGAAGCCGACCCACTGATCGCGATTGCTGGCGGCGGTGGTGTGAACCTTTTCAATTCGATGGGAAACCCTTGGACCGCCGATTATCTCAAAATTACAGGTGAGTTGGATGTCGATCTGCGAAGCAACATCGCCGCGGAAGCACGCGCCAAAATCGTCTACGAACGCTTGATCGATTTCTGCCGCGATCCGGGCACCAAGGATGCCCTGCAGTTCCTCATGACCAGGGAGATCACCCACATGCGCGCTTTCTCCCTGGCCCTCGAAAGCATGGGCAAGCCGCCGCTGAGCGTCGGCAGGATTGCGCCGACCGCAGGGCTCGTCGATCAATTCTTCAACGATTCGACGGGTGAAGGGGATCTCGGTGAAGTTGACACCCGCGGTCCCTGGAATGAAGGCGAGCCTTGGGAATTCGTGGAGGCGCCGGCGTTCCAGGATCTTAAGGGAACGGAGAATGCAGGCACGGCAATCCGCGCTCTAAGCGCGCCCCCGGAAGGATCGGAAGCAATCCAGGAAATCCTCGTTGATGAGCTCCGCGACCTGCTGCATGCGGAAAAGCAGCTATTGAAGGCGCTTCCAAAAATGCAGAAAGCCGCGCGTACCCAGCAGCTCCAGACTTTGTTGCGCAACCATCTTGCCGAAACGGAAGGCCAGGTCGATCGCTTGAACGAATGTCTGCGCATTCTCGGCACGACCGCTCGCGCCAAACCGTGCAAGGGCATGGCCGGCCTGGTAGAGGAAGGCGAGGAAGTGATGGCGGAAGGCAACAAGAAGGACGATGCTCCCGCTGATCTGGCTTTGATCGGAGCGGCGTTGCGGGTCGAACATTACGAAATTGCCGCCTACACAACGGCTCGCAACCTAGCGCTCCAGCTTGCGCAGCCGGCGGTCGCTCAATTGCTGACACTGTCGCTGGGTGAAGAACAGAATGCGGGCCAGTTGCTGGATCAGGTTGCCCAGCCGTTGATGTCCGCTGCAAGAATGCCACGGAGCGTCGTCTGACAGAGGGAGGCTCAGCGATGTTTTCGGCAAATGACGCGGAATCGAGCCATCTGTTGGATCAGCTGGCGCAACCGCTTGCGTCGGCGGCAAGAGTGCCTCCCGGCGTCCGTTGACGTGGCTGATAATCGTAGTACCCGCGGAGGCGTCAAAGGCACCGACCGCGGGTGCCGCTTTAGGACGGAATTGGGCTAACGCTCTATCGCACGCCTCCCTTTGGAGCGGGCAGCGGCTCAACTTTGATTTTCGAGATCCTGGGCGCCGACGTAAAGCAAGGCTCAGGCTCATCCGATCCGTCCACAAGTTTTTCCGGAAATGCGGGGTGGGGCGCAGCTACGGCATTCCTTAGCGCGCTAGAGGTCTAGCCTCGTTTAAATCATTTCGGATCGCAGTGGCCGCTATACCCGCCTGCCCCATCGCGGTCCCGATCTGATCCAAGCCAATGACCACATCTCCAGCTGCGTATAGGCCAGGTAGGGTTGACCTTTGGTGACTGTCGACGACGATGCAGCCGTTCTCAGACAATTCTGCACCGGCCATCGCTGCCAGTTTCGACCGAACGTCCGATCCAAGCGCAGGGTATATAGAGGAAAACTCCCCGATACCGGAAGCTGTCGCGACTGTGATTGCATCGCGCTCGGGGTCGATGGATCTTATCGGACCTTTTTGGAGGCCGATCTGCAAGTCCCGCAGCCGATCGACCTCAATCTCCGAGAGCTCGTGTTCCTCCTGCGGTGTGATGATGGTCACGTGTGTCGTATAACTCCGCAGGAACAGTGCCTCCGCAAACGCTCTCGATCCGCAGCCGATAACAGCCACACGCTTGTCGGTGACCTCGAACCCGTCACAGACAGGGCAGTAGCGGATAAGGCCGCGTGCAACAGCCTCGTCATGACGTTCGGCCAACATCGGTGGCTTGCGGTTTGTCACACCGGTGGCCAAAAGGACCGTTCGCGCCCGCATGCTGCCGCTGGCGGAGACGACACGATAGCCGTCATGCTCCTTCTGAAGCTGTCTGGCGCTCTCAATGCGGATCTGAACTTTGTACCCTTGAAGCTGTGTGCGCATTCTGGCGAGAAGCTCCCTTCCGCTAATGCCCTTCGGGAACCCTGCGAGGTTATGGGAGACCGGAATGGTGGCGGCACGACTGCTATAGTCGTCGAATACGGTTGTTGAGAGGTGGTAGCGCGCAAGATAAATGGCCGCAGTCAAGCCAGCAGGTCCACCTCCGATGATAATGCAGTCGCGCATCATGTCTCCAGACCGTCACCACTCAAGATATCGTAAGGGGCCAATGAGAGGAGCATTCTCTGATTTCCCTGGGCACGTCCGACAGCTCCTTGCGGGCGTTTAAGTTGGTTCCTCGAACGGTCTCATAGAAAAGCTGCGCCGATGCCCGATCCAGCCGTCTTCTTTAGAGACGAAGCGCTCCGGAACTAGGGTTTGGTCCGCAGCCGCTTCGGCGATGTTGGAACAACTGGCATCGCCCGCATCGACGAGGAAGACCGTTCCGAGGAAGCTTAGGGCTCCGGGCATCCGTTGCCCGTCACGCGGATGCCAAGATAGTGATCATCGCTAGTGCGGAGCCAACGCCGGCCCCAGCGAGGCCCGTTGTCATATAGCCGGTAAATCTCCCTGCTTGGCCGTGCCTGATCTCCTCAGCGGTCCCGAGAACAGCCGCCAGGCCGGCAGCAATCCAGCATGAAAGCGTCAACGTTCCCAAATGTATCGCCCAGTGCGGTGCGTCGATCGAAAGCACTGTCATGCGAAGACCCTCGCGGCGAGCGCCGCCTCAATGAACGCCCTGCGAGCTCCCTCGACACTTCCACGGCGTGCGATGGCGTCGACGCATCTGCGCTTGGCGACGCCGAACTCACGAGAATGGGTCAACGGCCAGCGATGGAGAAGCGCCGCAAGCGCCGCGTCCGGACCCTCAATGCGCTCACGCATGCCGTCGCCGATCCGGACGTATACCGGTGGCTTCCAATTCACATGGAAGCCGATATCGATTACCTTTTCCATTGCAGACCTCATTGCAAGGTTTCCCGCCCAACCGCCTTCAGGTGTCCGAGTTCCCAAGCCATACTGGTTGGTCCGCTATCGAACAGCTTCGAAGAGAAGATAGGAAGAGATCGTGATCGTTAATGATGTTAAACGACCGTCCAATAAGCCAGCCAACTTTCCCGCACGCGTCAAGTTCGCCATCAATCTGCTTGGCCGCAAGGTAGGCTGATCAGATGGAACAGGAGCTGACCGCCGGCCTGGGCAAATGGCAGATAGCCGAGTTCGTTGAGGATGATGAAGTCGAGACCGTTGGGGTAGTCGGCCGTCCGCCCTTTTGCCGCTGCGCGTTTCCGTTTCCAACCGATTGACCAGATCGACGACGTTGAAGAACCGTCCCCGCGCACCGTTGCGGATCAGGGCGCGGGCAAGTGCAATGGACAGGTGGCCCAACGATGAGAGTTTGGCGAAGGCCAAATGGTTCGGCTTGAAGGGATATGAACCGCCGACACACTTGGGTTAGATTGTCTATCTGGTTAAGGAGAAGATCGGCACCAGGCCTGCTTGGACGTCCCGCCATGCGCGCCACGTTCGGCCTCCCCGTTAAAGCGCCTTTTGCAGTTCCGGCAGTGCGTCGAAGAGATCGGCGACGAGGCCGTAGTCGGCGACCTGGAAGATCGGTGCCTCCTCGTCCTTGTTGATGGCGACGATCACTTTCGAATCCTTCATGCCCGCCAGATGCTGGATGGCGCCTGAGATGCCGGCGGCGATGTAGAGATCGGGGGCCACCACCTTGCCGGTCTGGCCGACCTGCCAGTCGTTCGGGGCATAACCGGCATCGACGGCCGCACGGCTGGCGCCGACGGCGGCACCGAGCTTGTCGGCAACCGGCAGGATGACCTCCTTGAACT
>NZ_LOKW01000024.1 GCF_002211305.1 Rhizobium sp. R634
TCATGACGTCGGTCGTTGACACCTATTCCTGTACGGGCGCTTTGTCGCGCGAACCCCGGGATGGCCATCCCGGGGTTCGATCCCAGCTTCTCCTGCAGTAAAGCATAGATTTGAGAGACAATTCCTGGCGTTGATATCGGCGGCGTTCGTAAGCAGAAGCTTCAGGATTTCGCGTTCGAAATACATGTCGAGAAGGTGGACGGGCTGGTATCGATACTCATCGACCGACGTCGCCAGAGATGGTTCGGCTGCAAGCATGGTTCTTACGGTCGTGACATCGCCCGCATGGACGGCATCATGGAATTTCTTGATCACATCCGTACTCGCTGCCGCGGCCGAACTGAATGAAAGTCCCAAGATGGCAATCACACGCAGGATAAAGCGAAGCATTGTTACTCCGAAACTTGGGGCTGGATCGCACGGGAGCTCGGATCAAATCCAGCGCACGCGCTTCTGGATTACCGCCGCTCGGCCGCCGCTTCCGCGAGGCTGCGGAAGGGAAATTTGCGCCCGCATTCGCATTTGAGCATGAAGGATTCCTGGTGGTTGGAAGGACGCTGCACGCCGAAGCCGCGCGGCAGCTGATCGACCTTGAAATCCGGGTGCTTGCGGTTGGGGTCGTCGATCTCGGAGGCCTCGGCAAATCCGGCATTGCCGCATTGCGGACAGCTGAGTTTCTTCGAAAATCGATCGCGAATGGCCATGCTCGTCCCCATGCTTGAGAGGCTCCCCTCTTACAGAGGAATGCCGGTTCGTGAAAGTGGAACCATCTTCCGGCAGTGCCGTTCCCTTCCGGAAAGGAGGCGATCATGCCGAACAGAGATCCGATCCCGACACCGACGACCGACACACCGCGCGGCCCGACGCCGACCCCCGGCATTCCCGACCGCATTCAGGAAAAACCGCCGCTGACGCCGGCGCAGGACCCCGGCGATACGAAGAACCCGCAGGACCCGCCGCTTGATCCGGCGCTGCTGCCGATCGGTGATCCGGCGGGGGCGGCGTGATTTTGGTGAGAGCATTCCCCCACCCTTGTCTCATTCCTGTGCCCGTCACGGGAATCCAGCCACCGCGCGTCCGCGCGGTGAATGACTCTTGTACGGTGAAGCAGGGTTTCCGGCGCCAAGGACTTGGGCGCACTGGATTCCTGTGACGAGCACAGGAATGAGGAGGGCTTCCCTCAAGTAAGGACAATCGGCTCTGCCTATCTCCTCGCTTGACGCCCGCACCCGAATGGCATTTCCTCAGGGAAAAGCAAGGAATACCACGATGCGCGTCCCTATTCTCGTCACCGTCATAACCACGCTCGCCGCCGGACTTTCCGCCTGCCAGACGATGACGCCGGAGGAGCGGCGGGCGGCGGATGAGCAGCGTTGCCTCGGTTACGGGTTTCGCCGCGGCACGGATGGCTTTGCCACCTGTCTGCAGCGCATCGATCTCGACCGGCGGGCTGAATCGCGGGCGCAGAGCGCCGAACTGATGCAGAGCATGGCCTGGGATCTCAACGGGCCTTATATTTACCGCGAGCGCTGGCACCATCATCGCTAAGGCCGGCCGTCCGCAGATGCTTTCCGGTCATTTTGCTATTTTCCCGCTGGGCTTTCAGCTCTGATATGACCGCCTGCGCGGCCGCCAACCTCGCGATCGGCACGCGGAAAGGTGAGCAGGAGACGTAATCGAGCCCGATCGTCTCGCAGAAGCGGATCGAGGCCGGGTCGCCGCCATGTTCTCCGCAGATGCCGAGCTTCATGTCCTGGCGGGTGCGCCGGCCGCGTTCGGCGGCGATGCTGATCAGTTCGCCCACACCGTCGAAATCGAGCGAGATGAAGGGATCGTGCTCGATGATGCCCTTGCGCTGATAAGTCGGGATAAAGGCGGAGGCGTCGTCGCGCGAGATGCCGAAGGTGGTCTGCGTCAGGTCGTTGGTGCCGAAGGAGAAGAATTCGGCCGCTTCGGCGATCACATGGGCGCGAAGTGCGGCACGCGGCAGCTCGATCATCGTGCCGACCAGATAATCGATCTTCATGCCGGCCTCGTTCATCACATCGCCGGCGATTTCGTCGATGCGCGCCTTGACGTAGTCGAGCTCGGAGCGCAGGCCGACGAGCGGCACCATGATCTCAGGCACGACGGCGGCACCCGTCTCATGGGCTGCGGCCACGGCCGCCTCGAAGATGGCTCGGGCCTGCATCTCGACGATTTCAGGATAGGAGATCGCCAGCCGGCAGCCGCGATGGCCGAGCATCGGATTGAACTCGTGAAGCGCATCGACGCGCTGGCGCAAAGCCAGAGCCTCCATGCCCATGGCGAAGGCGACTTCGGCCACCTCGTCGTCGGTCTTCGGCAGGAATTCGTGCAACGGCGGATCAAGAAGGCGGATCGTCACCGGCAGGCCGTGCATGACGGTGAAGAGGCCGGTGAAATCCGAGCGCTGCATCGGCAGAAGCTTGTCGAGCGCCAACCGCCTGCCCTTTTCGTTTTCAGCGAGGATCATCTCGCGCATCGCGTGGATGCGTTCGCCCTCGAAGAACATGTGTTCGGTGCGGCAAAGGCCGATCCCCTCGGCGCCGAAGGAGCGGGCGGCGCGCGCATCGGCCGGCGTATCGGCATTGGTGCGCACCGTCATGCGGCGGGCGCGGTCGGCCCAGCCCATGATGCGGCCGAAATCGCCGGAGAGTTCCGGCTGGATCATCGGCACCTCGCCCTTCAGCACCTGACCGGCCGAACCGTCAATGGTGATGATATCGCCCTTCTTCAGGGTGACACCGATCCCGAGCAGGCGCTCGTTGCGTTGATCGATGCGCATGGTGCCGGCGCCGACGACGCAAGGCGTGCCCATGCCGCGGGCGACGACCGCCGCATGGCTGGTCATGCCGCCGCGCGTCGTCAGGATACCTTCGGCGGCATGCATGCCATGAATATCCTCGGGGCTAGTCTCGACCCGGAGCAGGATGACCTTGCGGCCTTCGGCCTCAGCTTCCACGGCCTCTTCGGCGGTGAAGACGATGGCGCCGGTCGCCGCCCCCGGCGAGGCCGGCAGGCCGGTGCCGATCACCTGGCGGGTGACGCGCGGATCGATCGTCGGATGCAAGAGCTGGTCCAGGCTTGATGGTTCGATGCGCAGCACGGCCTCTTCCTCGGTGAGCACGCCCTCATCGACCATATCGACGGCGATCTTCATCGCCGCGCGCGTCGAGCGCTTGCCCGAACGGGTCTGCAGCATCCACAGCCGGCCGCGCTCGATGGTGAACTCGATATCCTGCATGTCGCGGTAATGGATCTCGAGTTCGCTGCAGATGCGGCTGAGCTCATGGAAGGCCTCCGGCATCAGCTTTTCCATCGAGGGCTTGTCGGAGCCGGAGGAAAGACGCCCCTCCTCGGTGATGCTCTGCGGCGTGCGGATGCCGGCGACGACATCCTCGCCCTGGGCGTTGACGAGGAATTCGCCGTAAAGCGCCTTTTCGCCGGTCGAGGGGTTGCGGGTGAAGGCGACGCCGGTCGCCGAGGAATTACCGAGATTGCCGAAGACCATGGCCTGGATGTTGACGGCCGTGCCCCAGCCTTCCGGAATATTGTGGAGTTGGCGATAGGTGACGGCGCGCGCGCTCATCCAGCTGGAAAAGACGGCGCCGACGGCACCCCAGAGCTGGACTTCCGGATCCTGCGGAAACTCCTGCTCCAATTCCTCCTCGATCAGCTTTTTGTAGAGCGAGACGATATGCTGCCATTCCGAGGCGCTGAGTTCCGTATCGAATTCGTAGCCGAGCTTGGCCTTCTCGTCTTCCAGTATCTCCTCGAAGGCATCGTTGCCGAGGCCCATGACCACGTCGGCATACATCTGGATGAAGCGGCGGTAACTGTCCCAGGCAAAACGCGCGTCGCCGGCATCGTGGCCGAGAGCCTGCACCGTCTCGTCGTTGAGGCCGAGATTGAGGACCGTGTCCATCATACCGGGCATGGAGACGCGCGCGCCGGAGCGCACCGATAAGAGCAGCGGCTGGCTGACGGAGCCGAAGTGGCGGCCGGTGATTGCTTCTATGGCAGAAATGCCCGCACGCACCTCAGCCTGCAGCCCTTCCTCGATGTGGCGGCCGTTCTTGTAATAGGTGTTGCAGGCGTCACTGACGATCGTCAGTCCCGGCGGCACCGGAAGCCCGAGGCGGCACATTTCCGCGAGATTGGCGCCTTTGCCGCCAAGAATCTCCTGGTCGCGCGCCCGGCCCTCTGCCTGCCCGTCGCCAAACGTATAGACCCACTTGGTCATCTTCCCCCCAACACCAAACCGGGGTTAGCTTAATCCCTTGGTGTTGAAATGAAAATCGACAAATGCGGCAAAATGTTGCGACGCACAATAAATCTGCATGCGGCGGGCCATCGGACCGAGTGAAACATTTCGGCGCATAAAAAAAGCTTTGCGGGACTGCAACATGTCCCGCAAAGCCTTGTTTCCGTCCGGCCAGGAAAACCGGACGGGGGGTCCCTCAACCCAGGAGCGGTTCCTCAGAATCGCTCTGATCTTAGTCTTACGCAATTCCCGGTAGCTGCCTCACGCTTCGGGGAATTGCTCACGGCATCCGATTTTGCCCTCTACCGGAAACCGCTTCGCGAATTTCGATATGCGCAACGTTGACTGCCTGCCTTCCAGCAAAAATATCAGGTTGCGTTGAAACAACTTCTAATGCAAGTCATTGCAAAGAGCATCACCCAAATGGGGTACAGGCCGCCTAAGAGCCGACCTTTTTTGGTGTTTAATGCCAATCTTTTGATTTTTCGCAATTTTTGGACGCAAAGCCGCTCGGCAACCTCGCTGGAACTGCTCCCGCGCTTCATCCAAACCCAGACGCAGAAAACCACGGTGCGTTTCCTTGAGATCGCTCTAGGCGATCTCGCGCAACCGCTCAGCCGTCTGCAGGTCGACGGAGACCAGTTGGGAAACGCCCTGCTCGGCCATGGTAACACCGAAGAGGCGGTTCATGCGGGCCATGGTGATCGGATTGTGGGTAATGATGACGAAGCGCGTTTCGGTGGAAGCGGCCATTTCGTCCATCAGATTGCAATAGCGTTCCACATTGTGGTCGTCGAGCGGCGCATCCACCTCGTCGAGCACGCAGATCGGCGCCGGATTGGTGAGAAAGACCGCGAAGATCAGCGCCATGGCCGTCAGCGCCTGCTCGCCGCCGGAGAGCAGCGTCATGGTCTGCGGCTTCTTGCCCGGCGGACGCGCCAGGATTTCCAGGCCGGCTTCGAGCGGATCGTCCGATTCGATCAGCTGCAGTTCGGCCGTGCCGCCGCCGAAAAGATGAGTAAACAATCGCTGGAACTGGGCGTTGACAATGTCGAAGGCGGCGATCAGGCGCTCGCGGCCCTCTCGGTTGAGGCTCTGGATGGCGCCGCGCAGCTTGCGGATCGCATCGATGACATCGTCGCGTTCCCTGACCAGCGTTTCGAGCTTCTCGCTCAACTCCTTCTGCTCCTCGTCGGCGCGCAGATTGACGGCGCCGAGGCGTTCGCGCTCCATCCTCAGGCGTTCGAGCTCGCGCTCGACTTCACGCGGGTCGGGGAGAGCCTGCATGGCCGGACGCCCGGTCAGACGCAGCGCCTCGTGCGGGGGCACGTTGAGGACCTCGCGGATGCGGCTTTCGCTTTCTTGCCGCTTCTCGCGGGCAGAGACGAGGCGCTCCTCGGCGCGGCCGCGGCGTTCCCGGCATTCGGCAAGCTCGGAAAGCGCCGTCGCCGCCTTGTGGTCGGCTTCGCGCTGGATGCGTTCGGCCTCAGCCAGAAGATCGCCGGCGTTTCGGCGCGCTTCCTCCGCCTTCTGCAATTCGCTGAGCAGGGCGCGGCGTTTGTCATCGAATTCATCCGGCGCCATTTCGAGGTCGGCAGCCTCTTCGCGCGCCTCTTCCTCGCGCTCGCGGAGCGTGGCGACATGATCTTCTCCGCTTGCCACACGCTGGCGCCAGGTCTCGCGCTCCTGGCCGATCGCGACGATGCGGCGCTGGCGGGCCTCGTTTTCCCTGGCGAGACTTTCGTGGCGGGCGCGGCTCTCGGCGAGCGCACCGCGATCCGTCGCAACTTCGGCCTGCTGGAAACGCAGTCGCTCATCGATCTCGGTCAGATCGGGCGCATCCTCCAGCTCGATGCGGGCATTCTCCTCCTGGACGGCGATCTCCTCGAGCTGCGCGCCAAGCTGGCTGGCGGCCTCGCTGACAACGTCACGGCGGCGGATGAGGTCTCCGGAAGCGCGCTCGGCAGCCGCGAGCGCTTCACGCGCTTCGCCGAGATGACGCGCCGACAGACGGCTCATATCGCGCGATTCGGCGAGCCTCCGCTCCTCCCCGCGGATCGCCTCAGCGGCGGCGGCCTGCCGCTCCTCAGCTTCCGCGAGAACATCGCGGGCAAGCGCCGCCTCGCCTTCGAGTTCGGCCAGGCGGTTTTTCTGGGCGAGGCGAAGGGCAGCAGCGCTCGGAGCGTCAGCACCCGTGACATGGCCATCCCAACGGTAGACGGCGCCCTCTTTCGTCACCAGCCGCTGGCCGGGCTTCAGCGTCGCCATCAGGGACCCTGCATCAGCCTCCGCGACGAGGCCGATCTGGCGCAGACGGCGGGTCAGCGCGGACGGCGCACGAACGTGGTCGAGCAGTGGCGTAACACCTGACGGAAGCGCCGGATCGGCGGCGCCATCGCCGTTTCCGGACCAATGGGCCGGCGCCTCGGCATCAAGCGGCGATTCCAGATCGTCGCCAAGGGCGGCGCCCAACGCGGTTTCGAAGCCGCGATCGACCTTCAGCTCTTCGGCAACGGGCGGAAATCTGCCCGCCGCCGCCCCGGCGGCCAGCATGCGGGAAATGGTGCGGGCCTCGGTTTCCAGCGCATTCAGCGCCGAACGGGCCTGCTCTACCGGCGCGCGCGACAATGCCTCCGTCTGGCGGGCAGCGGCAAGCGCCTGTTCGACCGTCTGGACCGCAGCTTCGGCGTCGGCGACGGCGATCTCGCCGGCCTCCACCATTGCGCGCTTCTCCTCGGGATCAGGCAGGCCTGATATCTTCTCGCCGATGGCCGACAGTTCCTGGTTCGCCTCGTCCATCTGGCGTTCGAGGCGCATCCGGCGATCGGCGAGATCGCGGATGGCGCGCTCCAACTGATTGCGGCCGGCGGCGGCCTCGGCGCGCTCGGCCGTCAGCGCGGTGAAGATGCGCTCGCTGTCCGCGAGCTTTGCGGTCGCCCCCTCGAAGGCCTCGCGGGTTTCGTCGGCATAGCGGCCGGAATCGGCGAGAATCTCCAAGATTTCCGCCTCTTCCGCATCAAGCTTGGCGAGGATGACGGCATTGTCGGCCACCAGCCGCTCCTCGCGTCTGATATCCTCCGCAAGCTGGGCGAGCCGGCGCGTGAGTTCGTCGCGGCGGCGCAGGATGCGTCCGGCATCTTCCTCCAGCTGGCTTCTGGCGATCTGCAGCCGCTGCAGGGCGGCGGCGGCACGGGCTTCCCCGTCGCGCAGTTCCGGCAGCTTGAGGCTGGCGATGCCCTGCTGCTTGGCCGCCTCCATCTGGACCTGTGCCTTTTCGGCGACGACTGATGTCGCCTGGTTCAGCGCGCTGTCGGCCTCGGCCTCGGCCTCCTTGGCCTGTACCCAGCGGATGTGCAGAAGCATCGCCTCGCGGGCGCGGATATCGGCGGACAGCGTCTTGAAGCGGTTCGCCTGGCGGGCCTGACGCTTCAGGCTCTCGATCTGGCTTTCCAGCTGCGAAGTGACGTCGTCGAGACGCTCGAGATTGCTTTCAGCGGCGCGCAGCCGAAGTTCGGCCTCGTGACGGCGCGAATGCAGGCCTGATATGCCGGCCGCCTCTTCGAGCAACTGGCGGCGGGCCTGCGGCTTTGCCTGGATCAGCTCGCCGATGCGCCCCTGCCCGACCATCGAGGGCGATCGCGCCCCGGTGGAGGCGTCGGCAAAGAGCAGTTGCACGTCCTTGGCGCGGCTTTCCTTGCCGTTGATGCGATAGAGCGAACCCTGTTCACGCTCGATGCGGCGGGTAACCTGGATCTCGTCGCTGTCGTTGAAGGCGGCAGGCGCCGTGCGCTCGGAATTGTCGAGATAGAGCGCCACTTCGGCGGTGTTGCGGGCCGGGCGATTGCCGGAACCGGAGAAGATCACGTCATCCATGCCGGAGGCGCGCATGTTCTTGTAGGAGTTTTCCCCCATCACCCAGCGCAGCGCCTCGACGAGGTTCGACTTGCCGCAGCCGTTCGGGCCGACGACGCCGGTCAGCCCCCGTTCGATGATGAATTCCGTCGGCTCGACGAAGGATTTGAAGCCGACAAGGCGCAGCCTGTTGAACTTCATGCAGAAGCTCCGGCGCGGAGGGTGGGGATGGCACCCCCCTCTGCCCTGCCGGGCATCTCCCCCACAAGGGGGGAGATCGGCAGGAGGCTAGGGTTTCCCCAAACAACGGGCCGCACGTCCAGAGCAGCCTTGAAAGGGTCAGATATTGAGGATGGGACGTTTCCCCCTGCCGATCTCCCCCCTTGTGGGGGAGATGTCCGGCAGGACAGAGGGGGGTGCTTCCCACGCAGCGACAAAAAAAAGGGCGCACGGCTTTCGCCGTCGCCCGTCGTCGTCAAACGGTGCGGTTCAGAGCAGGCTGTCGATGAGCGCCGACATGGTGTCAACCGGCATGTCTCCAGAATAGCGCTTGCCATTGATCAGGAAAGTCGGCGTGGCGTTGACGCCGAAGTCCTTGGAACCTCTTTCCCGCGTGGCGTTCACTTCATCCAGAAGCTTCTGGTTCGTCAAGCATTTCGTAAAGCTATCCTCAGTAAATCCGGCAAGCTTCGACATCTGCAGCAGCGCGGCGCGGCCGTCATCGGCGGCGGCCCAGACCTGCTGCTGCTTGAACAGCATTGATACCATCGGGAAATACTGCTCCGGCGTGCTCAACTGCTCCGGATTGGAGGCGTTGCAGCGGGCAAGCATGAAGGCGGCTGCGGCGCGCGGATCGAAGGGGAATTCGCGGATGATGAACTGCACCTTGCCGCTGTCGACGTATTTCTGCTTGATGGTGTCAAAAGTCGTGTTGTGGAAATGCGCGCAGTGCGGGCAAGTCATCGACATGTATTCGACGATCTTGACCGGGGCATCGGCCTTCCCCAGCGCCATCTCAGGCAAGGCGCCGGGCTTCAGCACTTCGGCCATATCGACGTCGCCGTCGGACTGCGGCAATTCCGTCCCGGACGTGGCAGCCGTCTGAATGGTGTCGACATTGGTGCCGTCGGCCATGGTCTTGCCGGAGGACGAAGCATCGGCAGCGTCCTTGCTGTCGTTGCAGGCGACAAGCGTTACGGCAGCTGCGGCGATGGCGATGCCGCTGAGCAGGCGGCGTTTCGTCAGTAGCATTTCGGACATTTGCATGGGTTCCCCATAGGTATGAGAGTGACGGCGTGACTGTGCGATATAACGGCTGACGGCCGCTCACAAGCCACGGATCAGCAACTTCCTTCAAAGAATTGTGACCGTGATGGGACCACCAGACAAAATTGCGATCGATCGGCTTGTTGATTATCGATAGACATCGCGGCGGTTGCCGATACGCACGATGAGGATTCGCACGGCCCCATCATCGATGCTTGCGATCACGCGATAGTCCCCGACGCGATACTTCCAGAAATCCCCGAGTTCGGACCCTTTGAGCGCCTCTCCAATGGATCGTGCGTCGTCCAGCCTTGCGACGCGGTCATTGGGAAATCGAAGTATTCGGCGAGCCGCCTCATGTCCAAGTTTCTCAAGCTCACGCTCGGCGGCCCGGTGAAACTCAATTCTCCACGCCATGACGTGTCATGAGCTCGGCTAGCGAAACGGTATCACTCTCGCCCCGTCGAAGCTCTTCGAGGCGCTTTTCGGCAAGATAAATATCTTCGAGATCATCGAGATGTTCGAGAATGGCTTGACGCGCATAGAAGCTCTTGCTGCGACCCGTGCGCCTGGCGAGCTCATCGAGCCGTGCTTCGATATCCGGCGGCAATCGCAAGGCCAGCATGTTCGTTCTCCTGTCTGCTATACAAATATAGCATTCGACAGGAACAGAATCTACATCCGCTTTACGGTTGTCCGGACAACTCAGGCACCTTGCCCGTCAACGCCCACCCCGCTTCCCCATCACCGCCGTGCCCAGCCGCTGAATCGCCTGGCGCAGCTTGTCGCCCTCGATGCCTTCCATCATGCCTTCGAGCTTGCGGGCGGCTTCGCCCTTCAGCGGCGGCGGGGTGCGGGAGCGGCGGACGGCTTGGGAGACCGGCTTCTGGACGATGCGGATCTGGTGGACGGCGGAAAAGCCGAAGAAGCTGTTGATGCGCTGGATGAGTTCGCCCTGGGCATGGGTGAGGAAAAGCGCGCGCGCACCTTCGCAGGCGATCGTCAGCACGCCGGGGCGAAAGCTGCCGTCATCGCCGCCGCCGCGCGCCCAGGCGATCTTTTCCGGCCGGGTGCAATCGGCGAAATCCTCGCCGGCGATTTCGCTCCAGGAGCCGAGCAGAGCCGTGTTGATGCCGGCCCGGCGCGCCAGGACAGGATCGATCAGCCCGTTCGCCAGCTCGGAAATCTGCTTCACATCTTTGCGTGGATAACTCATCGAAACCCTTAAGCGGCGGCGCGATTTGGCGGGGCCGACTTGATCGCGCGACCTTGCTTCGCCAAGTATAGGGCCTTCCCCCTATCGCGGCAAATCATGACGATCACGACCCTCGACACGCCTTCGGCAAAACCCCTCCTCGACTGGTACGACCGGCACCATCGCGACCTGCCCTGGCGTGTCTCACCGGGCATGGCGGCGCGCGGCGTCAAGCCCGATCCCTATCACATCTGGCTTTCCGAGGTGATGCTGCAGCAAACGACGGTGCAGGCGGTCAAACCCTATTTCGCCAAGTTTCTGCAGCGTTGGCCCGCGGTGACCAGCCTCGCCGCGGCCGCAAACGACGAAGTGATGGCCGCCTGGGCGGGGCTCGGCTATTATGCACGCGCCCGCAACCTGAAGAAATGCGCCGAAGCGGTGGCTAGGGAATATGGCGGCATCTTTCCCGACACGGAAGCAGGACTCAAGTCGCTGCCCGGCATCGGCGATTATACGGCCGCCGCCGTCGCGGCCATCGCCTTTAACCGGCAGGCCGCTGTGATGGACGGCAATGTCGAGCGGGTGATCTCCAGGCTTTACGCGATCGAAACCCCGCTGCCGGCCGCAAAGCCCGTGATGAAGGAAAAGGTGGTGCTGCTGACGCCTGCGGCGCGGCCCGGCGATTTTGCCCAGGCGATGATGGATCTCGGCGCGACGATCTGCACCCCGAAGCGGCCGGCCTGTTCGCTCTGTCCGTTCAGAGGGGCCTGCGAGGCGCTGAAGTTTTCCGATCCCGAGCTTTTTCCTGTCAAAGCGGCGAAAAAGGAGAAACCGGTCCGTCAGGGCGCGGCCTTTATCGCGGTGACCGCCGATGGAGAAATCCTGTTGCGACGGCGAGGCGACAGCGGTCTGCTCGGCGGCATGACCGAGGTGCCGACGACGGCCTGGACGGCGCGCATCGATGGCGAGACCTCGGCGGAAGCCGCCCCCTTCGATGCGGCATGGCATGCCTGCGGCACCGTCATCCATGTCTTCACGCATTTCGAACTCAGGCTTTCGATCTACCGCACGGCCATCGCCGCCACGGTCGACACGAATGACGGATGGTGGGAGCCGGTCACAAATCTTGAAGCGCAGGCCTTGCCGACCGTCATGAAAAAAGCGATCGCAGCGGCTATTCCTCTCGCGTTCAAAACATCCAAGGGATGACCATGACTACTGAGATAAAACATATCGTTTTCGATATCGGCAAAGTTCTTATTCATTACGATCCGAATCTTCCTTTCGCCCGTCTCATTCCCGACGAGACCGAGCGCAACTGGTTCTTCGCCAACATCTGCACCCACGACTGGAACATCGAGCAGGACCGCGGCCGCACCTGGGAAGAGGCCGAAGCGCTGCTGATTGCCGAGCACCCTGCCCGCGAAGAGCATATCCGCGCCTTCCGCAAATATTGGCACGAGATGGTGCCGCACGCCTATGAGGACAGCGTCGCGATCCTGGAAGGGCTGATCGCCGAAGGCCGCGACGTGACGATGCTGACCAACTTCGCCTCCGACACTTTTCGCGAGGCGCAGGCGCGTTTTCCGTTCCTCACCAAACCGCGCGGCGTCACCGTTTCCGGCGATGTCGGCCTGATCAAGCCGGATATCGCGATCTACGAGACGCATACGAAAAGCTTCGGCCTCGACCCCAAGGCAACGATCTTCATCGACGACGCGCCTGCCAATGTCGAAGGCGCCAAGGCCTTCGGCTGGAACGCCGTGCTGTTTTCCGGCGCCGAGAAGCTGCGCAGCGATCTTGCCGCCTACGGATTGAAGGTCTGAGAGCCATGGCTTTCGACCCGGCCGAAGAAATCGAACGCTTCCACGCCGCGATCAACGCGCTGGATTTCCCTGTTATCGAGGCCTATTTCGCCGAGGACGCCACCTATGTCTCAAACGGCGTCGGCAGCCTTGCCGGGCGGGGCGAGATCATGGCCGCCTTCCGGCGCTATTTCGACGATTATCCCGATCAGACGGCTGAGAATTCGCTTGTGGAGACACTGACGCCGCTGTCCGGCCGGTCCGTCTGGTCGCTCCGCGCCACCCACAGCAAGACGGGAAGGCCGCTGATCCGCGAGGGCGAGGAGACGATCACCTTCAACACAGAAGGCCGCATCATCCGCGTCGACGTCACCGACTACAAGGACTTCTAAAATAGAAGACGCCCGGGGTTCGAGCCCCGGGCGCCTTGGCCTTCTTCCGCAACTGGAGGAAACCGGAAGAAGGTATTTCGATCCCGCGAAGGTGCTGCTCACTCCACCTTTGCCAGATCACTGCGGATGACGGACCTGAGATCGTCGATCGGGCGCAGGGACTGCCCGTCTTCGAAATGCCAGAAGGTCCACCCGTTGCATGCATCGAGACCCTGCACCTTGGCGCCGAGACGATGAATGGAGCCGGCCTCGCCGCCTGAAGCCACCGTGCCGTCGGCGCGCACGATCGCGCTATAGCGGCGCTTAGCGTCGATCAGCACCTGGCCGGGCTTGATGAGGCCACTTTCGACCAGCACGTTGAAGGCGACGCGCACCTCGGCCTTCTTGCCGGTCATGACGGTGAGTTCCGCCTTGCCGAGCGGCTCGACGGCGGCGATGCGGGCGGATGCCGCATCGATATAATCCTGCTCGCGCTCGATGCCGACGAAGTGACGGCCGAGGCGCTTGGCGACGGCGCCCGTCGTTCCCGAGCCGAAGAAAGGATCGAGCACGATATCGCCAGGTTTGGTCGAGGCCATGATGACGCGGGCAAGCAGCGCTTCCGGCTTCTGGGTCGGATGCACCTTCTTGCCGTCTTCGCCCTTCAGCCGTTCATTGCCGTTGCAGATCGGGAACAGCCAGTCGGAGCGCATCTGCACATCGTCATTGGCGGCCTTCATCGCATCGTAATTGAAGGTGTAGCCTTTGGCCTTGGCGTTGGGGCTTGCCCAGATCATCGTCTCATGAGCGTTCTGGAAGCGGCGGCCCTTGAAATTCGGCATCGGATTGGTCTTGCGCCAGATGATGTCGTTGAGGATCCAGAAGTTCAGATCCTGCAGCGTCGCGCCGACACGGAAAATATTGTGGTAGGAGCCGATTACCCAGATCGAGCCCGTCGGCTTCAAGACGCGGCGGCAGGCGAGCAGCCAGGCGCGGGTGAAGGCGTCATAGGCCTCGAAGGAAGCGAACTGATCCCATTCGTCATCGACGGCATCGACCAGCGACTGATCGGGACGATGCAGCGATCCGCCGAGCTGAAGATTATACGGCGGGTCGGCGAAGATTACATCGACGGAGTGGCTGGGCAAGGCTTCAAGGGCGCTGACGCAATCGCCCTTGATGATCGTGTCGATCCAGGACTCCGACCGGGAACCCGGCTTGACGGAGGCCTTGAGGTCGGCAAGCGGAAAAACTGATGCCATTCTGATACTCACTCATACGCTTTACGCTTAACTCTCCGTTATGGTTACGCAACTTAGTTACCAAAGCCTGAAGGGGTGGCCGAATTCGGGAATTTATTAGGGCGCCCCGTCACGCCGCATCATGAACCTCGCGACTATCTGCCGGCGCCTCGTCGCGTTCGAACATGCCATAATCGCGCACTACGCTGGCGATACGCAGGCGGTAGTCGGCGAAGATGCCGCCACGGCCGGCTTGTTGGGCTGCCCGGTGGGCTTCGAGGTTGCGCCATTTGCGGACGGCCTCCTCGTCGTGGAAGAAGGAGAGCGACAGCAGCTTGCCGCGGTTCGTCAGGCTCTCGAAACGTTCGATCGAGATGAAGCCGTCGATCTTTTCGAGCTCGGATCGCAACTCGCCGGCGAGATCGAGATATTTGTGGCGTTCGCCCATATAGGGCACGACTTCGAAGATGACGGCGATCATGGCAGCACCAGCTTTGCGTGAGGGGCGGAGACGTTTTTCAGGAAGATGCGGTCTTCTTTCACGATGAAGCCTTCGCGCCTGGCGAATTCGTAATTGTCGCGGCCGAGCGGATCGGCGGCCAGTCTGGCGCGATAGGCTTCGTAGGCGGCGAGGCTTTCGATGTTGTAGACGCCGTAGGCCGTCGTCGCCGATCCCTCATGCGGGCCGAAATAACCGATCAGGTCGGCGCCGTTTTTCGGGATCGCTTGGCCCCAGTTGCGGGCATATTCGGCAAAAACCTCCTTCTTGAAGGGGTCGATCTGGTAGCGGATGAAGCAGGTGATCATCGTTTTCTCCTTTTCGCTCCATCCGTTTTCGCACATTGCCTGACGGCGATGCTTCGGTTACGATCGAAGTATGAAGGAAGGTCCTGACATTGCGCAGATCGGCGCGCTCATCGGCGATCCCGCCCGCGCCAACATGCTGGCGGCCTTGACCGGCGGGCGGGCGCTGACGGCGACCGAGCTTGCCGGCGTCGGCGGCATCACCTTGCAGACGGCGAGCACCCATCTCGCCAAGCTCGAAGCCGGCGGTCTGCTTGCCCAGCGCAAGCAGGGACGGCATCGTTATTTCACGCTTGCCGACGAGGCGGCCGCGCGGCTGATCGAGAGTATGATGGGCTTTGCGGCCGGACGGGGACATCTGCGTCATCGCCCGGGCCCGAAGGAGCCGGCGCTGCGCAAGGCGCGCATCTGCTACGATCACCTTGCCGGCGACTACGGCGTGCGCATGCTCGACAGCCTCATTTCCTCCGGATCGATCGACGCGGTCGGAGATGGCCTTGCGCTCACTGAAAAGGGTGAAAGCGACCTAAAATGCATCGGTGTCGATGTCGGCGCGCTCAGATCGTCGCGGCGGCCGCTCTGCCGTTCCTGCCTCGACTGGAGCGAAAGGCGGGCCCATCTTGCCGGCAGCCTCGGCAAGGCTCTGCTGGCAAGCTTCCTCGACAAGGGATGGGCGCGGCGGGCGACCGAAAGCCGCTCCATCCTCTTCTCGCCGGA
The DNA here is from genome assembly GCF_002211305.1 of Rhizobium sp. R634. GTDB lineage: Bacteria > Pseudomonadota > Alphaproteobacteria > Rhizobiales > Rhizobiaceae > Rhizobium. Next base: position 15,537 of record NZ_LOKW01000024.1, read on the forward strand.
AGGCGACCGGCAGTTCTTGAAGCTTTTCCCGCTGGAAACTAACTAGAGCATGATGCCGAAAAGTGTGAGCGGTTTTCGGACGACATTATGCTCTAACTCTTTAATTTAGAACAGGATTCAGATTTTAGGCCAACCGGTTCTAAAATCATCCTGTTCTAGGCGCAACACGCACGCCGCGGAATCCGCCGCCGGCGATGTCGCTGCAAAACTCGCTCCATTCGCAACCCTCGCAGGCGCTCTTAAACTCTTCCATGGCGAAGCGCAGGCGAAGACGGCGCAGAAGCCTTTCATCGGGCGAAATTCGCATCCCCTGCCCGACCGTCATGCGGAGCAGGCTACCGATGGTTTCTGCCGCGGCCTCGTCTCGGCGTGCAGGGCCGTGACTGAAACAATGGGCCGACGGATCTTGCAGAAGCGGCGCGCAGATGTCGTCGGGACCGGAGACGATTTCGATCTCCTTTCCGGCCGAAAGACGCGCGGCGATGCGTTGGTAATTGGCGATGAAGGCTGGCGTATAGCCTTCACCGACAAAGGTCAGCATGCAGAGCAGATGATGGGCGCGAAGCCGGACGGTCAATCGAGCCGCGTCCTGCCGGCATAGATGCGCATGCCCTTCAGCGCCGCAGCGGCCAAAGCGGATTTCAGCACGGCGCCGAGAATGAAGGGAGCAACACCCAGAGCCCAAGCTTTTTCCGTGCTGAGAAGAGAGGCGAGGTAGAGGCCGCCGATCGCAAGGCAAAGAAGATTGGCGGAAAAATGCGCGACGAAGCTCGCCACCACCCGGTCTCCTGTCCAGCCGCGCTCGGAAAGCCAGCCAGCGAGAGCGGCGATGACAGGGAAGGAGACGAGGTAGCCGGCGGTCGGACCGGCGAAGGGCGCCAGGCCGCCGCTGCCGTTGGCAAGGACGGGCAAACCGAGCATGGCTTCACCGAGCCAGGCGAGCACCGTCAGCGCACCGAGACGCCAGCCGTAGAGCGCGCCGATCATAGTCACGGCAAAGGTCTGCATGGTGATCGGAACCGGCACCATGGGCACGGCGATCTGCGAGGCGAGCGCAAGCACCAGCGTGCCGGCAAGAACGAAGGCGGCTTTTACCGCCAGCGGCCTCGCGGCAAGACGCAATGGATCGAAGGCAAGGCCGTGTGACGGATCGGACAGGGACATAGGCTCTCCTTTTCAAATTATAGATAATTTTTTATTTCATCTATTTTTATGAAAAGGATTCGACCCAAATGCAAGCTGATTGAGCTGACCCTGGATCGATTTCAACATCCGAGACCCGCATGTCGATACAGGTGTACCCCATAACACAATGAAAATTCTGAATTATTTAATCAGTTCTTCACCGATAAAATTATCTATAATTTTCCGAAAAAGTCAGCCGACAATGGCGAAGGCCTCGGGACCACCACTCTTTTGAGCGGATTGCGGGGCGCGGCCGATCCATTGCACATGTTTTTGCAGAATGGCGGCGGCCTCTTCGGCCTTGCCCTGGCGAAGGGCGGCGAGGATGGTCCGATGGTCGTGATCCGTCCGCTTCTCCCAGCCGGAACGCCAGGCGGAAAAGAGAAAACGGGCGCTGGCCGCGTGCAGATCATCGATGGCAGCAAGCAGGCGCGGCATCGCGCATGGGGAAAGGATCAGCCTATGGAAACGGCGGTTGGCCTCCTCCCAGGCATGGACGTCGGCCGCGGCATCGCCCTCGCGGGCGGCCGCCTCAGCGGCATCGAGGATGGCGGGGGTCATGTGCCGGACGGCGTGTTTCAGCGCCAGCACTTCGAGGGCGGCGCGCATTTCGGCAACTTCGCGCACTTCGGCGAGATCGAAGGAGGCAACGCGCACGCCCCGGCGCGGCTCGCTGATCGCCAGCCCCTGCGCCTCCAGCCGGCGAAAGGCTTCCCGCACCGGCACGTGGCTGGCCTGGAATTCCTCGGCGATATGGTCCTGCCGCAGGCGCGCGCCCGCCGGCAGTTCGCCGCGCACGATGCGCTCGGCGAGCACCCGGCTGATGCGGCTTGCGATTGTATCTTCCGGTTCCCTAGCCATGCACGTTCAGTAGCGAGCGGGTACCGGCTTGTCGAGGCCGGAATGACGGTGTCCGACGCCGCCGATCCGGTAGCGGAGGCGGAGCCGCCCGCGTGCCGCATCCCAGCCATGCCGGAGATCAGGTTGAGCTTTGGGCGGCCATCGTGTAAAGCCGCAGCATTCCCGCACAAGACCCAGACTTCCAGCAAGGCGTGAACATATGGACGGCTTCGACCTCATCATCTTCGACTGTGACGGCGTTCTGGTCGATTCGGAAATCATTGCGGCGGAAGTCGAATCCGAACTTCTGACGGAGGCCGGCTATCCGATCGGCGCCGAAGAAATGGGCGAGCGCTTCGCCGGCATGACATGGCACAACATTCTGCTCCAGATCGAGCGCGAGGCAAGCATCCCGCTTTCGGCTTCGCTGCTGGAGAAATCGGAAAAGCTGCTCGACGCAAGGCTGGCGAGTGACGTGAAGGCCATTCCCGGCGTCGAATTCGCCATCTCCAGGCTGCCGATGAAGCGCTGCATCTGCTCGAATTCGAGCACGAAGCGGCTCGACATGATGCTGGGCAAAGTGGGTCTGAAGCCGCTGTTTGCGCCCAACATCTTTTCCGCCAAGGATCTCGGCGCCGACCGCGTGAAGCCGAAGCCCGACATCTTCCTGCATGGCGCGAGCCGCATGGGTGTCTCGCCCGACAAGACGGTCGTCGTCGAGGATTCCGTGCACGGCGTGCATGCGGCCCGCGCCGCCGGCATGCGCGTCATCGGCTTTACCGGCGCCTCGCACAGCTACCCCGCCCACGCCGACAAGCTGACGGATGCCGGCGCCGAGACGGTCATCTCGCGCATGAACGACCTGCCGGGTGTGGTTGCAGCACTCGCTGCGTGGGAAGGCGTGCTTTAAGGTTTAGGCTCATCGTCGCGGGAGACGCAATTGTCATCGGACGTCGACCTGCCGAGCCTGTAGGATCGCCGCGATCAACCGGCGATGTTCTGTCGGGCGGGCACACCCTCTCCTCCCTCATCTCTGTGCTTGTCACAGAGATCCAGTGCGCCCAAGTCCTTGGACGCGAGAGGAGAGTTTGTTCGATGGGAGTCATTCACGGCGCCGACGCGCCGTGGCTGGATTCCTGTGACGAGCACAGGAATGAGGGAAGGTAGTGCATCGCGCCTCGGGAACGGCCCCGATATTGCTCAGCTATTCCTCCTGCTCTCTGGCCACAATATGCCGAGAAAGCGGGGCTACCCAATTCCCGCACGAGCGACCTTGACTCAGCTGCTCTTCTTGCTCTTGGCCGGCTGGGTGTCGAAGCCGATGTTGACGCGGACCAGCGCGCCGGAGCCGACCGGCAGCTTGATGCCTTCCTTGCGGAAGATCACCTGCGCGCTCGCGGCACCCTGCGGGATCTCGGTCGGGAACTTGGTAACTTCGGAATAGAGCACGCTGTCGCCGTCGACGACGGAGATGCGGATCGGCAGCGTGACCGGGCCGGGGCCACCGGCCGGACCGGTGATGAGGCGCAGTTGCGCGACGATGGTCATCGTCAGGTTCGTGTCGTTCAGCGTGCACTGGCGGGTGTAATCGCCGACGGAGGCCTGGAGGGCGATCTGCTGCGGATCGTCCTTCTTGCCCTTGGCGTAAGTGCGGAAGATCGCATCCTGATCACGCATGAAGATCTGCGGGCAGGCGCCCTGAACGACCGGGGCCGTCGTGCCTTGCGCCGTCGTGGCCGTACCGATCGAAGGATTGTTCGAGGATGGGTTTGCTGGCGCCAGCGGCATGATCTGGGCGTTGCCGTTCGGCTGGGCCGGCGGCGGCTCCGTCTTGCTGTCGCCGCCTACGCCAAGCGAGTTGCAACCGGCCAGCAGGGCAAGGAAAGAAGCAGAGACGATGAGACGCGAGACCTTGCCGAGCACGATATTCCACCCCTTGAACAAGCGTTTCTTGGAGGCCCCATGTCTTTTTCGCGAGGCCTTTCACGACGGTTTGCGATGGTCTATATCAGCGGCGCAAACAAAAATCGATTGGGTACGCGCCGTTTTGATGCACTTTTCGCCGCCGGATGCGGGCAACTTCAACAAGATAACGGCAATGGTGTGGCCTCGAGGGCAGCGCCTTGCCGGTTTGCGGCAAAGCGGACCAGGCTGCGCCCGGCCGTATTTCCTCCAGCGATAGATCAAGGATAACGAACGTGGACTATATCTCGACCCGCGGCGAGGCCCCTTCCCTCGGCTTTTGCGACGCCCTGCTGACGGGGCTGGCGCGCGACGGCGGGCTTTATGTTCCACGCAAATGGCCGAGCTTTTCCAAGAAGGAAATCCGCAGCCTGCGGGGGAAGACCTATCAGGAGATCGCCTTCACCATCCTGTCGCCCTTCACCAATGGCGAGATCCCTGACGAAACCTTCCGGGCGATGATCGACGAGGCCTACGGCACCTTCCGCCACCCGGCGATCGCGCCGCTCGTCCAGACCGGGCCGAACAGCTTCGTCGTGGAGCTTTTCCACGGCACGACGCTCGCCTTCAAGGATGTGGCGATGCAGCTGCTGGCGCGGCTCATGGATTACGCGCTGGAGAAGCGCGGCGAGCGGGCGACGATCGTCGGCGCGACCTCGGGCGACACCGGGGGTGCGGCGATCGACGCATTCGCCGGGCGCGAGCGCACCGACATCTTCATCCTCTTCCCGCATGGCAAGGTCTCGCCGGTGCAGCAGCGGCAGATGACGACCTCGACCTCGGCGAACGTGCATGCGCTCGCCGTCGAAGGCAATTTCGACGATTGCCAGAACCTCGTCAAAGCGATGTTCAACGATGTGGCTTTCCGCGACAAGGTCAGGCTCTCGGGCGTCAACTCGATCAACTGGGCGCGCATCATGGCCCAGATCGTCTATTATTTCACGACGGCCGTGGCGCTCGGCGGGCCGGACCGGAAAATCTCCTTCACGGTGCCGACCGGCAATTTCGGCGATATTTTCGCCGGCTACTGCGCCAAGCGCATGGGCCTGCCGATCGACCGGCTCGTCATCGCCACCAACGAAAACGACATCCTGACGCGGACGCTGAAGACCGGCCGCTACGACATGAAGGCGGTCAAGGCGACGACCTCGCCGTCGATGGACATCCAGATCTCCTCGAACTTCGAGCGGCTGCTTTTCGAGGCCTATGACCGCGACGCCTCGAAGGTGCGCGCGGCGATGGAAAGCCTCAAGCAATCGGGCGGCTTCGAGATTGCGCCGGAGGCGCTGAAGACGATCCGCCGCGATTTCCGCGCCGGGCGCGCCAGCGAAAAGCAGGTGGCCGAGACGATCCGCAAAACTCATGCCGAGACCGGCTATCTCCTTGATCCGCATTCGGCGATCGGCGTCTTCGTCGCGACGAAGAAGGAGAAGCCGAATACGCCGATGGTGACGCTTGCGACCGCGCATCCGGCGAAATTCCCCGTCGCCGTAAAATCCGCCTCCGGTATTGACCCGGCGCTTCCGACGTGGCTTGCTGGTCTGATGGACAGGGAGGAGCGTTTCCAGATCATCAAGCCCGAGCTTAAAGCCGTAGAAACCTTTATCGGCCAGCACGCCCGCGGCGAGACGAACGCGGGCGCAGAAAGATAGCCAATGACAGTTGAGTGCACCCGGCTGAAATCCGGGCTGACAGTAGTCACCGAGACCATGCCGCATCTCGAAAGCGTCGCGCTTGGAGTCTGGATCAAATCAGGATCGCGTAACGAGACGCTAGACGAGCACGGCATCGCTCACCTGCTCGAACACATGGCCTTCAAAGGCACGGCGCGCCGCACAGCCCGCCAGATCGCCGAGGAAATCGAGGACGTGGGCGGCGAAGTCAATGCCGCCACCTCGACCGAGACGACGTCCTATTACGCCCGCGTGCTCAAGGACCACGTTCCGCTCGCCGTCGACATCCTCGCCGATATCCTGACGGAATCGGCCTTCGAAGAGGAGGAACTCGAGCGCGAGAAGCAGGTGATCCTGCAGGAGATCAACGCCGCCAACGACACGCCCGACGACGTGGTGTTCGACCGCTTCTCCGAGGCCGCCTATCGCGACCAGACGCTCGGACGGCCGATCCTCGGCACGCCGGAGAGCGTCGTCTCCTTCACGCCGCAGCAGATCCGCACTTATCTCGGGCGCAACTACACGACCGACCGCATGTTCGTGGTGGCGACCGGCGCCGTCGATCATGAAGAATTCCTGCGCATGGTCGAGGATCGCTTCGCCAGCCTGCCCACTTCGCCATCCGCCCCGCCGGTCATGGAAGCGGCGCGTTACATCGGGGGCAGCGTGCGCGAGCCGCGCGACCTGATGGATGCGCAGATCCTGCTCGGCTTCGAGGGCAAGCCCTATCACGCCCGCGACTTCTACTGCTCGCAGATCCTCGCCAACATCCTCGGCGGCGGCATGTCCTCGCGGCTCTTCCAGGAGGTGCGCGAATTCCGCGGCCTCTGTTATTCCGTCTACGCCTTCCACTGGGGCTTTTCCGATACCGGCATCTTCGGCATCCATGCGGCGACCGGCGGCGAAAATCTGCCGGAACTGGTGCCCGTCATCATCGACGAGCTGCACAAATCCGCCAATGAGATCCACCAGAAGGAAATCGAGCGCGCGCGTGCCCAGATCCGCGCCCAGCTGCTGATGGGCCAGGAGAGCCCGGCCGCCCGCGCCGGCCAGATCGCCCGGCAGATGATGCTCTACGGCCGGCCAATCTCCAATCCGGAGATGATGGAGCGGCTTGAGGGCATCACCATCGAGCGGCTGACCGACCTTGCCGGCCGGCTGTTCTACGACACGGTGCCGACGCTTTCGGCGATCGGGCCGTTGGAACAGCTCGCGCCGATGGAAGACATCAAAGCCTCGCTTTCGGTCCCGGCGCCGAAGACGATGCAGGCAAGCCTCTGAGCCGCCGTCCGTTCCGCCGGGAGTGATCGATGCCAAAATCGGTTTTTCGGTTCCTGTCGCGGCAGCCGGAAGCGGTGGAGCTGGAAAACGACAGATATCTGCTGCGCCTGCCGCGCTACCAGGATTTCAGCCAATGGCATCGGCTGCGCGCCGAGAGCCGCAAGTTCCTGGAACCCTGGGAGCCGACCTGGCGGCGCGACGAGCTGACGGAGGGTGCCTACCGCGCCCGCGTCATCCGCGGCAAGCAGGAATACGCTTCGGGCCAGGCGATCCCGCTGTTCATCTTCCTCAGGGACAACATGACGCTCGTCGGCGGCATCACCATCGGCTACATAAGACGAGGTGCGGCGCAGAGCTGCATGATCGGCTACTGGATGGGCGAACGCCATGCCGGCCAGGGGCATATGTTTGCCGCCCTTCAAATGGTTATTCCTTATATCTTCACCGGGCTTGAGTTGCACCGTATCGAAGCAGCCTGTATTCCAGATAACGCGCGCAGCATCCGCCTGCTTGAAAAAGCCGGGTTTCAGCGGGAAGGCTATCTGCGCGGATATTTGAAGATCAACGGTCAGTGGCACGACCATGTGATGTTTTCACGTCTCGCCACCGATACGGATAAAGGCAGGAAAACCGACAGCCGATGACCAGAGACCGCATGCTGCCCAAGTCACCGTCCGGACGAGTGATCGCGGTGATCGCAGCCTTTTTCCTGGCGGCCTTCGCCCTCATGGCGAGCGTTGCTCAGGCGGCCGAACCGGTGAAGATTTCCCGTGACGATACAGCCCTCGACCTAACGGCGACGACCGAGATCTACGCCAATCAGGGCGAGGCCTTCCAGGTGTCGACGGCGGCCGGAGCCGACGGCATCCGCCGCCGCATCGAGGTTCGGGCCAGCTCGGAAAACCATCAGGGCGACTGGGCGGTGTTCGCGCTCGCCAACGTTTCCGAGGAGCAGCTCGAGCGGGTGATCGTCGCGCCGCATTTCCGTCTGGTCAATTCCAAGCTCTTCTGGCCGGATCTCGGCTCGCAGCGCATCATGGCGATCACGCCGAGCGAAGGTTTCGCGCTCGACCGGCAGCCGAGCGATGAGGCCGACGTCTTTCGCATCACGCTGAACCCCGGCGCCGTCATCACCTTCGTCGCGGAGCTGTCGACGCCGGAGCTGCCGCAGATCTATCTCTGGGAGCCGAACGCCTACAAGGATACGATCAACGCCTTCACGCTCTATCGCGGCATCGTGCTCGGCATCGCCGGCCTGCTGGCCGTGTTCCTGACCATCCTGTTCGTCGTCAAGGGCACCTCGATGCTGCCGGCGACGGCAGCGCTCGCCTGGGCCGTGCTCGGCTATATCTGCGTCGACTTCGGTTTTCTCGGCAAGCTGATCAGCGTCGCCTCGGCCGACCAGCGGATATGGCGCGCCTGCGCGGAAGTGGCGCTGGCCTCGAGCTTCGTCATCTTCCTTTTCACCTATCTGAACCTCAACCGCTGGCATGCGCATCTCGGCTACGCCACGCTCGCCTGGGTGCTCGGCCTCGCCCTGCTCTTCGGCGTGGCGATCTACGATCCGTCGATCGCCGCCGGCATCGCCAGGCTGTCCTTCGCACTGACGGCAGCGACCGGCCTGCTTTTGATCATCTATCTCGGCTTCAACCGCTACGACCGCGCCATCTTGCTTGTACCGGCCTGGGCGCTGACGCTCGTCTGGCTGTTCGGGGCGTGGCTGACCGTCACCGGCCGGCTCGACAACGACATCATTCAGCCCGCGCTCGGCGGCGGCCTCGTGCTGATCGTGCTCCTGATCGGCTTCACGGTCATGCAGCACGCTTTTGCCGGCGGTGCCTTCCAGCAAGGGCTGTTTTCCGATCTCGAACGGCAATCGCTGGCGTTGACCGGCTCCGGCGACATGGTGTGGGACTGGGACGTAGCGCGAGACCGCGTCGTTACCATTCCAGACGTCTCGATCAAGCTCGGCCTTTCCGCCGGCGCGATGCATGGGGCAGCGCGCAACTGGCTGCCGCGGCTGCACCCTGACGACCGCGACCGTTTCCGCGCCACGCTCGACGTGCTGCTCGAACACCGCCGCGGCCGGTTGAACCATGAATTCCGCATCCGCGCCGAGGACGGGCATTTCCACTGGCTGTTGATCCGCGCCCGACCGGTGCTCGGCTCGAACGGCGAGATCATCCGCTGCGTCGGCACGATCGTCGACGTGACGGAGCAGAAGAATTCCGTCGAGCGGCTGCTGCACGATGCGCTGCACGACAATCTGACCGGACTGCCGAACCGGCAGGTTTTCCTCGATCGCCTGCAATCAGTGCTGGCGCTGGCGCCGGGCGGGGAAACGCTGCGCCCGACGGTGATGGTGATCGACATCGATCGCTACAAGCTGGTCAATGATTCGCTCGGCGTTGCAGCCGGCGACAACATCCTCATCGCGCTGACGCGGCGCCTGCGCCGGCTGCTGAAGCCGCAGGACACGCTGGCGCGGCTGGCAGGCGACCAGTTCGGCCTTATTCTCGTTTCCGAGCACAATCCGGCCAAGGTCGCCGATTTCGCCGATGCGATCAGCAAGGCGATCATGGTGCCGATCAATTTCTCCAATCGCGAGATCATCCTGACGGCCTCGATCGGCCTCGCCTCCTGGGTGGATCGGCAGGAAAGCGCCAGCGGCTTGCTCAGCGATGCAGAGCTTGCCATGTACCGGGCAAAGCGCGCCGGCGGCAACCGCGTCGAGCCGTTCCAGCCGGCCTTCCGTGATTTCGGCACCGACCGCCTGCAGCTGGAAACCGACCTGCGCCGTGCCATCGAGCGCAAGGAACTGTCGATGGTCTACCAGCCGATCGCGCGGCTGGAGGATGCCGAGGTCGCCGGTTTCGAGGCGCTGATGCGCTGGGAACATCCCAAGCGCGGCAATATCCCGCCCTCCGAATTCATTCCGATCGCCGAAGCCTCCGATATTATCGGGGCGCTCGGCATATTCGCGCTCGAGCAGGCGACCAACGATCTGATGAGCTGGCAGCACCAGACCGGCGAACTGCCGATCTTCGTCTCGATCAACCTGTCGAGCGTGCAGCTGCTCAACAACGAGCTCTACGACGACGTGCGCTCCGTCCTTGCCAAGACACATTGCGAGCCCTCGCGCCTCAAGCTCGAACTGACGGAATCCATGGTAATGGAGAATCCGGAACAGGCGCGGCTCGTGCTGCAGAAGCTGAAGGAAGCCGGTATCGGCCTCGCGCTCGATGATTTCGGCACCGGCTATTCGTCGCTGGCCTATCTCACCCGCTTTCCGTTCGACACGATCAAGCTCGACAAGACGCTCGTGCGCGGCGACAACGACAAGAAGGCGACCGTGCTCAAATCCGTGATAGCAATGGCGCGCGAGCTGGAGATGAAGGTGGTAGCCGAAGGGATCGAATCCGACGAGGATGCGATCGAACTCGCCAAGATGGGCTGCAATTACGGGCAGAGCTATCATTTGGGGCAGCCAGCGACTTCGGAAGCGGTCCTGCGGTTGCTGCGGGAGCGATTTCCGCTGACGAAGCGGGCCTGACCGGCGAGCCGAGCCGGTCGGTTTCGGCGCGGCCGGGCGATTCCTGCCGGTGCGCCGACCTCCCCAATAATGACCATTGACCACCGGCCGGCGATCTGCGCTTTTCTTTCATCCCAACAGGAAAATTCCATGCTCAAGCTGCTGCTCGCCCTTTCCATGAGCGTTCTTTGCGTCTCGCCACTTCAGGCTGAAGATATTCATCCCGTCGCCAAGAGCTGCCAGCCGGGGGCGATGCAGGCCCACTGCGAGAGGTGGACGAAAGATTTCAAGACAGCCCTGGAGCGGGCACACAAGGGCGATCACGGGGCGCAGGTGATTGTGGCCCTCTGCCTCTCTTCCGGCTGCCATGGTGCCGTGACCATCGACAGAGTTGCGTCCTGCAGCTGGCATCTCGTCATCGCCAATTCGGGTGCTGCGACCGTGCTCGACGCTTCCAACCTCCGCGACACTTGCCGGCCGATGACGACGGCTCAGAAAGACGAAGCCCGCGCGCTTTCCGGCGATCTCGTTCAGAAGATCTACAAGCGCGCCCCTGCTGCAACCGACCAGATGTAACTTTCCGGTTCGGACGCGCCGCCACGCCTGCCTGAATAAATCCCATTGCCCTCCCGGCTTTCGCGGCTATTCTGCCGGCACAGAAATCGGGAGGAAGACTGATGATCCTGCACTGCGTATTCCTGCGGCTGAAGACGGCGGTGACGAGCGAAGACAAGCAGTCCCTGTTCGACGCGATCGTCGCGCTGAAACAGGTCATTCCCGGCATATTGGATATCAAACACGGGCCGAATGTTTCGCCCGAGGGGCTGCACGCCGGCTTCGTCGACGGTTTTGCCGTAACCTTCGAAAGCCCCGAGGCGCGCGACGCCTATCTCATCCATCCCGAACATGTGACTGTGGGCGAACGCCTCGTCTCCTCGACGGACGGAGGCCTTGCCGGCATCCTGGTCTTCGACCTCAATATTTAAGAGCGCACCTGAGACGGCTGGGCCATGAATCAGGAAATCCGGCTTTTTGGCGCGATCGCGATCCGGCCCGCCGTCCTTGCTCTCATTCCCCGGTTCGAAGCGGCCACAGGTTTGACCGTTGCGGCCAAATGGGAGGTCAACCCTACCGTTAAGAAGCAGATTGATGCCGGCGAGCCTTTCGATCTCGTCATCATCAATCCGCCCATGGTCGACGATCTCATCGCCTCGGGAAAGGTCGAGCCCGGCAGCCACGTCGCGTTTGGCCGAATAGGAATGGGAGTGGCGGCCCGGGCGAGCAGCCGGCCGCTCGACATCGGATCGGTCAAAGCATTCAAACATGCATTGCGGAGCGCCGGATCGATCGCATATGCCAGTGACGGCAGCAGCGGCGCCTACTTTTCCGGTCTGCTGGATCGCCTGGGAATAGCCGATGAGGTGAAGCCCAAACTCGTGGCCGCACCGGGAGGACAGACAGCGGCGGCCGTCGGCCGCGGGGAAGCAGAATTGGGGGTCGTCCCCGTGACCTCAATTCTCGCGGCCGAGCCCGATGTCATGCTTGTCGGCCGGTTTCCGGCGGAACTTCAAAGCTACATCGACTTCGCTATCGGCATCGGCGCCAGCGCAAGGGACGCAGAGGCCGCCAGGCAACTGTCGGAGTTTCTGGCGTCGGCCGCCATTGACGACCTGCTGGCGGCAAAAGGTGTCGAGCGCCTCTGATGCGTGTCGCGCGGAAGTGCGCCGCAGTTCCCAAGCAACGGCGCACGACCCGCAGCCTTGATCGTCAGCTCGATTTCGCCATGGCGGTAGCAAGCTGATCGACATTGTACCTGAACATCTTTTCGTAGGTCGGCGCCGGCCCCTTGGCATCGGAAAGGGACTCGACATAGAGCTCGCCGCCGGGCTCGGCGCCTGTTGCCTTGGCGACTTGCTTGACCAGGCGTGGATCGTTGGAGTTTTCGAAGAAATAGGCCTTCACATGCTCGCTCTTGATCTGGTCGATCAGCTTGGCGACGTCGGCAGCCGAGGCTTCGCTTTCCGTGGAAAGACCGAGAGGCGCAAGGAAACTGACATTATATTCGCGGCCGAAATAGCCGAAAGCGTCATGGCTCGTCAGCACCTTGCGACGGTCACTCGCCACCTTGTCGAACTTCGAATGGGCGTAGGCGTTCAGCCTGTCCAATGTTTCGGTATATTTCTCCGCATTGGCCTTGAAGGCGGCGGCATCGGCCGGATCGGCTGATGACAGCGCCTTTTCGATGTTGGCGACCCAGATCCTGACGTTGACGGGGCTGTTCCAGACATGCGGGTCGGTGATGGTTTCGCCGTCCTCTTCCATGGTGCGGGTGTTGATGCCTTCGGAGACCGTGACCGGTTTTCCCTTATAGCCCGAGGCGGTGATCAGCCGGTCCATCCAGCCTTCCAGCCCTTCGCCGCTGACGAAGGTCACCTGCGCCGCGTTCAGATTTTTCGCGTCGGCCGGCGACGGCTCGAATTCATGGGGGTCGCCATTCGGACCAACGAGGCTCTTCACGTCGACATGGTCGCCGCCCACCTGTTTGACGACATCGGCGAGCACGGTGAAGGAGGCGACCACCTTCAGCGTTTCGGCGGAGGCAGAGGTGGTGGAAAGCGCCATCAAAGCGGGGATAGCTGCGGAGAGAAGCAGTCTATGCGGTGTCATCGAAGTCTCCTTGGGATCAGCCCTTCAGATGTGGGCGGGGAAAGAAGCGCCGAACCAGACCGGAAGGCGCAAAAAAGATCGAAAAGGCGTAGATCAGCGCCGCCGTCATGATGATCGTCGGGCCGGAGGCGAGCTCAAGATGGTAGGAGGCGATCAGGCCAAGATAGCCGGAGGCAGCCGCACTCAGGGTCGCGACGGCAATCATGGCCGGCAGCCTGCACGACCAGAGCTGGGCGATCGCGGCGGGCAGCATCATCAGGCCGACCGCCATCAGGGTGCCGAGCGCCTGGAAGCTGGCGACGAGATTCAGAACCACGAGCAGCAGGAAGAGTACGTGATAGACCGGCCCGCGCCCGCCGACGGCGCGCAGGAAGCCGGGATCGAAGCATTCCGCCACCAGCGGCCTATAGATGAAAGCGAGGACGACAAGCGTCAGCGAGGTGATGGCGCCGATCTGATAGAGTGCGGGAGCATCGATCGCGAGGATCGTGCCGAACAGCACATGCAGCAGGTCGATGTTCGAGCCGCGCAGCGAGACGATCAGCACGCCGAGCGCCAGCGAAGCGAGATAGAAGCTGGCAAAGCTCGCGTCCTCCTGCAGCACGGTCATCCGGCTGACGGCGCCTGACAGCAGCGCCACCGACAGGCCGGCGACGAGGCCGCCTAAACCCATCGCCGTCAGCGACAGGGAGCCCGCGACAAGGTAACCGATCGCAGCGCCCGGCAGAACCGCGTGGCTCATGGCGTCACCCATGAGGCTCATGCGCCGGAGCATCAGAAAAACGCCGATCGGCCCCGAGCCGAGCCCAAGGCAAAGGCAGGCGACGAGCGCGCGGCGCATGAAACCGAAATCGGCGAAGGGCGCGAGGAAGATATCGTAGGCCGTCATGCCGCCGGCGCCTCTTCAGGACCGCATGCCTCGGCATCCTCATCCCAGCGCTCTGCCATGGCGCGGGCCCTCAGCAGATTGGCGGATGACATGACCTCGGCGGTCGCCCCCCAGCCAACGAGTTCGCGGGCGAGCAGCAGGGTTTGCGGAAAATGTGCACGGACGAGTTCGAAATCGTGCAGCACGGCGATGACAGTGCGGCCCTCGCCATGCCAGCGGACGACGATGTCGAGCAGATCCCTCGTCGTGCGGGCATCGATCGCCGTGAACGGCTCATCAAGCAGAATGGTGCCGGCATCCTGCAGCAGCAGGCGGGCAAAAAGCACGCGCTGGAACTGGCCGGCCGAGAGCGAGCCGACATGGCGCCTGCCGAAACCTTCGAGCCCCACGGCCGAAAGAGCCTCGCCTGCCCTTCTGACGTCGGCCGGAGCGACACGGCCGAAGGCGCCGGCAGTCTTCCAAGCGCCGAGCATGACGGTATCGATGACCGAGATCGGAAAACGCCGGTCGATCTCGGCCGCCTGCGGGAGATAACCGAATTCCGCCCGGCCCAGCCGGTGCTCCACCCTGCCCTCGGCGGGCCGAAGCTCGCCCATGATCGCCTTCAGCAGCGTCGACTTGCCGGCCCCGTTCGGGCCGGCAATCGCCGTCAGGCTGCCTGATGCAAAGGCGCCGGAGACATGATGGACGGCCGGATGACGGTCATAGGCGACGGTCAGATTGTCGAGACGAATCAGCGGCGTCATGGCAGCAGGACCGCCCAATGAATGACAAGCCAGAGCACGGCAATGAGCAGCGAAACCCCGATCACTCTCGATAAAGCCGACCGACAAAGCAGGCTGATGGAGAGGCGATCGGGGCTCGGGGGCATGGCTCGTCCTGACAATGTAATAACATTACGTGTTATGTTATAACAATTGCGGCGAGATTGAGGCCGAGAGCAGTCAGTTGTTCAGCAAATGAAAAAGGGCGACCGAATGCCGCCCTTCATCGCTTACTTCGAAGAAAAGATCAGAGCTGTTCCAGCATCGCGGCAGCACCCGAAACCGTTGCCTGGCCGGGGCTCTCCTCGACGTTCAAGGACTTCACCACGCCGTCTTCGACTAGCATCGAATAGCGCTTGGAGCGCAGGCCGAGGCCGCCGGCGGAGAGATCGGCGTCGAGGCCGATGGCTTTGGTGAAACCGGCGTCCCAATCGGCGAGGAAGTGGATCTTGCCGAGACCGCCGGAGGATTGCGCCCAGGCGCCCATGACATGCCAGTCGTTGACGGCGAGTACGGCGATGTCGTCGACACCCTTGCCGAGGATGGTGTCGCGGTTTTCGAGATAGCCCGGCAGGTGGTTCAGCGAGCAGGTGGGCGTGAAGGCGCCCGGTACGGCAAAGAGCACGACGCGCTTGCCGGCGAAGAGCTGCTCGGTGGTGATTTCGACCGGACCGTCAGCGGTCTTTTCCTTGAACGTGGCGGCAGGAAGCTTGTCGCCGATCGCGATGGTCATGGGTTTTCTCCTGGGTTTCTGGCGCGGGAGCCGGCTTGTCGGTTTCCGGCCTGGCGGGGTTCGGGGCGACTATAGATCCCGGTCATTCAAAGGCAAGGGTCGTCTCCATCGCCTTCTTGCCGTCGATGACCAGCACACCCCAGCGCTTGCCCGAAATGTCGTAATTTTTCGGCAGCTTGCCGATAGCGATGTCGACCGTGAAGGTAGCGCCGTCTCGTTTGCCGCCGATCTGCTTGGTGAAGGCATGGCCGCTCGGGCCGGTGACGATGATGTCGGGTGCATCAATTCCCTCGCCCGGCAAAGCGAGCGTCAGCGTCAGCCTCTTCATGTCAGGCGACATTGCATGCGCCCTAACCTCGAAGTTCGCCGACGGCGGCTTCGGCAGGCTCGCCTGTGCCGCCTGAAGGATCGCCTCTTCTTCGGGATGCGACTGAATGGCCGGCCCAAGCTTCAGCGACAAATTTGCTTGGAAGGGAATGCAGATATCCTTGCAGATGCCGATGAAGGCAGTCGCGTCGATCGCCAGCGGCCCCTTGCCGGCCGCCGAAAGCGAAAGCGGCAGGGTCACCGGCGCATCATAGGCGATATCCTCGATCCCGTTCTTGTAAAAATGCTTCGGAACGGGATAGGCCATGGCCTCGAGCGTTACGCCGCTCTCCGGCGCGATGGTCAGTTGAGGCGGAATGCCGCTATTGCCGGGCTCGCGCCAATAGGTGATCCAGCCTGGTTTCGGCTCGATCTGCAGGGCGGCGCGGATTTTGCCGCCGGCATCGGGCGCCAGCGCCACGAGGCGCATGCGGCCGCCCTCATTCTGCGCCCAGGCGCTCATTTCCGCATGGACGGAGCCAAAGGGAACAAGCGCCGCGGCTGTCGAAACGGCCGCAATTAAAAGCTTTCGCGGGTTCACGCAAATAATCATCATGGAACAATGGTTTACCGAAAGTGGTGTTTGGCCGCCAGAAGCCGCGGCCATTTAAATCTTCATTTTCGGTTGATTGATTTGTGACATTGGCCCATGTTTCCTCTGTCGAGGCCTTGTGCGGTCTGGCAGCAGGAGGAACGATGTCCTTATCGACGCTGAAGAACAGACGGGAACGTGGCTTCTTCGATGGCCAGTTCCTCATCGCCATGCCTGGTATGGAAGACCGCAACTTCGCGCGCACGGTGATCTACATCTGCGCCCATTCGGATGCCGGCGCCATGGGCTTCGTCATCAACCGGCCGCAGAGCCTCACCTTCACCGACGTGCTGCTGCATCTCGACATGATCAAGCAGGAAGATTCGATCGTGCTGCCGAAGCAGGCGCGCGATTTCCCGATCCAGACGGGCGGCCCGGTGGAAAGCGGCCGCGGCTTCGTGCTGCATTCGGACGATTATGCCAGTGATTCCTCGATCCCGGTCAGCGACGACATCTGCCTGACCGCGACGCTCGACATCGTACGCGCCATCTCCAAGGGCGACGGACCGAAGCGGGCGACGATGCTGCTCGGCTATTCCTCCTGGGCGGCCGGCCAACTCGAAAACGAGGTCGCCAACAACGGCTGGCTCACCTGCCCGGCCAACGAGGAAATGATCTTCGATCGCAGCCTCGAGGACAAATACGAACGGGCGCTCGCCAGCATGGGCGTCACCGCCGCCATGCTTTCGGCAGAAGCCGGACACGCCTGAGAAGCTGGAACGATTAGGTCCGACTGACGTTTTCACTCGGCGAATAGGGACAAGATGTTCCCTCGCTGAGGAAGGAGATATCGGATAATGGGTAGCACCAGCGACAAGATTTCTGGCAAGGCCAACGAGATTGCCGGCAAGACCAAACAGACCGTCGGCAAGGCCACGGACAATCGCGACATGCAGGCCAAGGGCGCCGTGCAGGAAGCAAAAGGCAAAGGACAGGTCGCAACCGGCAAGGTCAAGGATAAGCTCAAGGGCGCCATCGACCGGCTGTGAGCCAAACCTCGTTCTTCATGATGCCTGCCGCGCGCTCGCCCGGCGGGCATTTTTTCATCCGCCTCCCATGCTCTGCAGAAGGCATTCACGATGAAGCTTTTCGCTTGCGACAATTGCGACCAAGTCGTCCACTTCGACAACCGCCAGTGCGTGCGCTGCAACCATCGTCTCGGCTTCCTGCCCGTTGATCTCTCGATGCATGCGCTGGAGCCGCGCGATGAGACGGTCTGGCAGCTTGTGTCCGACCCCGAGCGTGAGGTGCGCTTCTGCGCCAATGCCGGGCTCGACATCTGCAACTGGCTGATCGACGGCGATAGTGACAGCGAATTCTGCCTGGCCTGCCGCCACAACCGGCTGGTCCCCAACACAGGCGCCCAGGACGGTATCGATCGTTGGCGGCGTATCAGCCAGGCGCAGCGACATCTCTTCTATTCGCTGTTGCGCTGGAGATTACCGCATCCCGACCGGACGCAGGATCCGCAAGGCGGCCTCGTCTTCGATTTCCTTGAGGATTCCCTGCAGGATAACGGCCATGTCGTGCCCGCCATGACCGGCCACGAGGAAGGCTTGATCACCATCCGCGCCGCCGAAGCCGACGATGCGACGCGCGAACAGGCGCGCACCTCCATGAACGAGCCCTATCGCACGCTGCTCGGTCACTTCCGCCACGAGGCCGGGCATTTCATCTGGAACAAGCTAGTGCGCGACCGCGATCGGCTAGCGGACTTTCGCGCCGTCTTCGGCGACGAGCGGCAGGATTATGCGGCGGCGCTCGACAAACACTATGCCGGCGGCGCCCCCCTGGGATGGCAGAACAATTTCATCAGCGCCTATGCGGCATCCCACCCGTGGGAGGATTTCGCCGAATGTTTCGCGCATTACCTCCATATCGTCGACACGCTCGAAACGGCGCGCGCCTTCGGTATCGCCATCGATCCCCGCGGCCACGAAGAGATTGCCGGCGAGGTTGATTTTCTCCCCTACAGAGCAGAGAGCGCCGAACAACTGGTCAGCGCCTGGGTGCCGCTCAGCCTGGCGATCAACGCCATCCAGCGCAGCATGGGCCAGCCGGATTCCTATCCCTTCGTGCTCTCCTCGCCCGTGGTGGCCAAGCTCGAATATCTACACCGGCTGATCCAGGGAGCAGCGGCGATGCGGCAATAGGTGGCTCGCGCTGGGTTTAAAAGGATACCGCCTTCCCCTTCTTGAAAGGCTCCATACCCTTGCGGGCCAGTTCGTCAGCGCGCTCATTTTCCGGGTGGCCGGCGTGGCCTTTGACCCAGTGCAGCGTCACCTTGTGGCGGTTGCGGGCTTCTTCCAGCGCCTGCCAGAGTTCGGCATTCTTCACCGGCTTCTTGTCTGCTGTCTTCCAGCCGTTCTTCTTCCAGCCGAAGATCCACTTGGAGATGCCGTCCTTGACGTAGGCGCTGTCGGTATAGAGGTCGACCTCGCAAGGCGTCTTCAACGCCTGCAGTGCCGAGATGGCGGCCAGCAGTTCCATGCGATTGTTCGTCGTATCCGCCTCGCCGCCGCAAAGCTCCTTTTCGACGTCGCCATAGCGCAGCACGGCGCCCCAGCCGCCGGGACCGGGATTGCCGGAACACGCGCCGTCGGTGAAGATATCGACATGCTTCATAGGCTCAATCCATATTCGGCGGCCGAGCCGATCTGGCGGTGGAAGCGCAGCTTGCGGAGGTATTCGAGCGGGTCTTTCTTGGTGACCATGGCGCCTTCCGGTGTCGTCAGCCAGTCATAGAGCCGCGTCAGGAAGAAACGCAGCGCAGAACCGCGCGACAGCACCGGCAAGGCGGCGATCTCTTCGCCGCTCAACGGGCGCACGCTCTGGTAACCCTCGAGCATCGCCGTGCCCTTGGTGATGTTGTAAGCGCCATCCTTCTCGAAGCACCAGGCATTCAGGCAGATCGAAACGTCATAGGCGAGCAGATCGTTGCAGGCGAAATAGAAATCGATCAGGCCCGAGAGTTCGTCGCCGAGGAAGAAGACATTGTCGGGGAAGAGGTCGGCATGGATGACGCCGGCCGGCAGGCCCTTCGGCCAGGCCGCGGAGAGGAAATCGAGCTCGTCGCCGATCTCGCTTTGCAAACCAGCCTCAACCTCGCCGGCGCGCGCCTCTGACTTTTCCCAGAGCGCCCGCCAGCCGTCGACCGAAAGCGCGTTCGGGCGTTTCAACTCGAAGCCATCGCCGGCCACATGCATCTCGGCAAGCGCCCGGCCGACTTCGCGGCAATGTTTCGCCTCCGGCTTCCTCAGCCACATGCCTTCGAGAAAGGAGATGAGGGCGGCCGGACGGCCGGAGAGCGAGCCGAGCAGCGCACCGTCCCGACGCGGCAGCGGCAGCGGGCAGGAAAGGCCGCGGGCGGAAAGATGCTGCATCAGGCCGAGGAAAAACGGCAGGTCGCTCTTTTCCACGCGCTTCTCATAGAGCGTCAGGATCAGCGGCGCCTTCGAGGTATGAAGCAGGAAGTTGGAGTTTTCGACGCCTTCGGCGATTCCCTTGTAGGAAAGCAGGCTTCCCGCGTCATATTCGGTCAGGAACCATTTCAGATCGTCTTCGGCGATATCGGTATAGACTGCCAAGTGAGGTCTCGTCTTTGCATTGTTGATACTGGATTGCCCGGAGCGAACGGCCGGGCTGCGATGAGGCTCGACCTACCCGTTGACGAAGGCCATGTCGGCGGCCGTCAGCTCGATGTTGCGCAATTCCCGGTTGACCAGGAAATTCTCGGTCTCCTGCACCGTTTCGGCCAGTTCGACGCGGGCGTCGAAACGGGCGCGGAACGCCTCGATGATCTCGTTGACGATGACCTCAGGCGCGGAGGCGCCGGCAGAAAGGCCAAGCGTGGAAATCGCACCGATATCATCCCAGTCGAGTTCGGCGGCGCGCTGCACGAGGATCGATTTCTTTGCCCCTGCCCTCAGCGCCACTTCGACGAGACGCTTGGAATTGGAGGAATTCGGCGCACCGACGATGACGAAGAGATCGCAGCCGGGGGCCGCCTGCTTCACCACTTCCTGACGATTGGTCGTCGCATAACAGATCGAATCCGCCGCCGGTGCCGTCAGATTGGGAAAACGTTCGTGCAGGCGGGTGATGACGCCCGCCGTATCGTCGACCGAAAGCGTCGTCTGCGTGACATAGCCGAGATTGTCCGGATCGGGGGGAACATAGGCATCGGCATCCTCGATCGTCTCGATCAGCGACACGGAACCCTCCGGCAGCTGACCCATCGTACCGATCACCTCGGGATGGCCGGCATGGCCGATAAGGACGACGTGGCGGCCGAGGCGATTGTGGCGCATCGCCTGTTTGTGGACCTTGGAAACCAGTGGGCATGTCGCGTCGAGATAGAAGAGATTGCGGCTTGCCGCATCCTCCGGCACGGATTTCGGAACCCCATGGGCGGAAAAGACCACCGGCTGGGCGCGATGTTCGGCCGGGATCTCATCGAGCTCCTCGACGAAGACGGCGCCCTTGGCCTCGAGACCCTCGACGACATAACGATTGTGGACGATCTCATGGCGCACATAGACCGGCGCGCCGTAGGATTTCAGCGCCAGCACGACGATCTGGATGGCGCGGTCGACACCGGCGCAGAAGCCGCGCGGCCCGCAGAGCCTGATCGTCAAGGGAGGTTTCGCCGCAATATTCATGTTTGTTCCGTCAGAATTCCTCATTCCTGTGCTCGTCACAGGAATGAAGGAGAACTTGGCTACGTCCAGCTTCAACAGCAACACCCCGCGTGCGGGGCAACCGACCTCTAGCCCAATATGGCCAAGAATTGAAGCGATACTATTGCCGCGGCGACTTGCCGGGCTTGCGGAACCAGGAGAGCGCCACCACGACGATGAGAACGGCGGCAAGCCCGTACCAGGTGAAAGCGTATTGAAGGTGATCGTTCGGCAGGTCGACCTGGGTGACGCCGCCGATCGGCAGGCCGGCTGGATTGGGCGTGGAATCGGCATCGACAAAGAACGGAATGACGTGCGCCTTGTCCAGGCCGACGCTGTCGGCCATGACGTCGAGGTCCTTCCAATAGAAGATGTTCTTGACGACATCGTTGTCGGGCACCAGCCGTGAGGGCTTGCCGGGGAGTTTGGCCCGGGCCAGGCCGGTGACGGTCTGCTGGTCCGTCAACTGACCCTGCATGCGCATTTCCGGCTCTTTGTTCTCATAGGGAACGAAGCCGCGGTTGACGAAGAGATAGCGCCCGTCGGCAAGCTCCAGCGGGGTATAGACGTAAAAGCCGGTCTGCCCGCGCCATGTGGCGAAGAAGTGCCGTTCCTTGTTGTTGATGTAGCGGCCGGTGGCCGTCACCTTGCGGTATTCGATGTCGTCGCCTGCAGCCGCCAGCGCTTCGATATCCGCAAGCGGCACCGGGGCTGCGACTTCGCGCGCGGCGATATCGGCGAGCAGACCTTCCTTCCAATAAAGGCGCTGCACCTGCCAGGTTCCGAGCGAAATCAGGATGGCGAGTGCGATCAGCACCAGGATGCCGGTGACGACGGGCAACCGGCGGCGCGGTACGGCATTGTCGATATCAGTCACTCAGGCGTCCCTCGCGGGCTTTATGGCGGTATTGCATGGCGATCAGGATGCCCTTGAACCAGCGCAGCGTGAGCAGCGAAAGAATGATCGTCAATGGTCCGAAGAGCAGGATATGCACCCAGATCGGCGGTCCGTAGTTCACCTCCAGCCAGAGCACCATGCCGATGATGATGAAGCCGACGATGAGAATGACGAAGACGGCGGGGCCGTCCCCGGAATCGGCGAAGGAATAATCCAGACTGCAGGAGGCACACCGTGGCTTGAGCCCGAGCAAACCATCGAACAGTTTGCCCTGGCCGCAGCGTGGGCAGCATCCCTTGATGCCTGTTTTCACCGGATCGACGGGGGGAAAATGCGCGCTGTCCTCGCTCATGCTGTTCCTTCCAGCGGCCTCTTGCGGCCGCTGCATTCAATGCTGCCTTAACTCTCCCATAAAGTATTCGCATCCCGAATGGAAATGCCTGCGCGTCTCGCTTGAGCGATTCGCGCCAAACAGAAGAAGAAGAAGACTGATGACCAATGACAACCATGCCGGCCAGATCATTATCTTGAACGGCGCACCGCGAAGCGGCAAATCCAGCATTGCACGCGCAATCCAGGAAGAATTCGAGGGGCCGTGGATCAACCTCGGCGTCGATACCTACAATGCCGTGACGCCGAAACGCTACCTGCCCGGTATCGGCCTGCGGCCGGGCGGCGAGCGGCCGGAGCTGGAGGAGCTGGTGCCGTTCCTCTATGCCGCGCTCTACGAATCGATCGCCATCCATGCCGGGTTGGGGCTCAATGTTGTCGCCGATCTCGGCCATCACGACAGCTATTCGCAACCGCTCGGCATTCTCGGCGATTGCGCCCGGCGCCTGGAAGGTTTTTCGGTGCTGTTCGTCGGCGTGCGCTGTCCGATCGAGACGATCATGCAGCGGCGAGAGGTCAGCCAGGAGGGGCGCGAGACACTGTATCTCCGCGCCACGGAAGACGTTTCCGTCCCCGAGCCGGTGCAGCGCTGGCAGAACGAGGTGCATCGGCCGGGCATCTACGATTTGGAGGTCGATACCTCGGTGCTGACGGCGCTGGAATGCGCCGAGGCGATCCGGCAGCGGCTCGACCTCGGCATTCCCGAGCCTTCTGCCTTTGAAAGGTTGGCAGGCCTGCGTTGAAATGAAAAAGGCGGGGCCAATGGCACCCGCCTTTCGATTTCCTTCCGGCCTCGATCAGCCTGCGGCGACCGGAGCGCCCCAGCCGCCCCAGACGTAGATGCAGAAGAACAGGAACAGCCAGACGACGTCGACGAAGTGCCAGTACCAGGCGGCCGCCTCGAAGCCGAAATGCTGTTTCGGCGTGAAGTCGCCGCGCAGCGCGCGAAGCAGGCAGACCAGCAGGAAGATCGTGCCGACCAGGACGTGGAAACCATGGAAGCCGGTCGCCATGAAGAAGGTCGCGCCGTAGATCGAGCTCTTGAAGGCGAAAGGCGCATGGGCATATTCGTAGGCCTGCACGCAGGAGAAGAAGATACCGAGCAGCACCGTCAGCGTCAGGCCCTGAATCAGGCCCTTCCGGTCGTTGTGCAGCAGCGCATGGTGCGCCCAGGTGACCGTCGTGCCCGACAGCAGCAGGATGACAGTGTTGTAGATCGGCAGGTGCCAGGGATCGAGCACTTCGATGCCCTTCGGCGGCCAGACGCCCCCGGTATAGACCATGCGGGAGGCCTGGATGGCTTCGTTCGGATACAGGCTGGCGTCGAAATAGGCCCAGAACCAGGCGACGAAGAACATCACCTCCGAAGCGATGAACATGATCATGCCGTAGCGCAGGTGCAGCGAGACGACGCGGGTATGGGCGCCTTCGTGCGCTTCCTTCACCGTATCGGCCCACCAGCCGTACATGACGTAGAGAACCAGCACCAGGCCGATGTAGAAGAGCCAGGGATTGGCCAGTTCTATTCCGGCAAATTTGAAAGAGCCTGCGCTGAGGTAGCGCATGTAGCAGACGCCGCCGAGCGCCATGATGAAGGCGCCGAGCGAGGCGAGAATCGGCCACGGGCTCGGATCGATGATGTGGTAGTCGTGATTTTTCTGGTGAGCATCGGCCATGTAGCTATCCCCGGATGTCTTCCTTCACTCCGCTCCCGGCATAGCCGGAAACAAGCCTTGATCAAAGTTTCTTTTCAATCTTCTGCGTTCCGCCCTCATTCGAAGCCACCGGCTTCGGACCCTCTTTGGGGTAGAACGTGTATGATAGCGTAACCGTATGGATATCTTTCGATTCCACAGCCTTGACGATCTCCGGATCGATGTAGAACACCACCGGCATTTCAAGCTTCTCGCCCGGCTTCAGGTCCGTTTCCGTAAAGCAGAAACATTGAACCTTGTTGAAATAGGCGCCCGCTTCGCCCGGCGTGACGTTGAACACCGCCTGGCCGCGCTGGACCTCGTTCGAACGGTTCTCGGCAACGAAATTCACCTGGATGGTCTCGCCGATCTTCGGATTGACCTCGCGCTCCACCGGCTTGAAATTCCACTGCAGGCCGGGAGCGACGTTGGCATCGAAAGTGACGCGCATCTTGCGGTCGAGAACGACGCTCGACATCTGATCGACGCGCTGTGTCGTGCCGTTGTAGCCGGTCACCTGGCAGAAGAGGCGGTAGAGCGGCACGGCAGCGTAGCTCATCGCGCCCATGCCGAAGACGAAACTCAGGCACATCATGACGACGGCGCCGTTGTTTCGGCCCTGCTTCTTCGGCGCGACGGCGTTCTCGCTCATCCTGTTATCCCCGCGCTGAACTTCACGATGGTGATCGCGTAGAAGAGGATGACAAGGCCGGCGAGCGCCAGGCCGAGGGCGATGTTGCGGTTGCGGCGCGACTTGCGCTGCGTTTCGGTGAGCTTGACCATGTCCATCAGAACCAATCTCCCGCATGCGAGACCAGCAGCCAGGCCAGCCGGTCGAACATCAAGGCGGAGAACACGGCGAAGAGATAGAAGATCGAAAAGCCGAAAAGCTTCTTCGCCGGGATCATCTTCAGATCGCCGTCGGGCATGCGCCAGACGGCGATGGAACAGTATATGAAGATCACCCCGAGAACGGCGGCGACCAGGCCATAACCGAAGCTCGCAAAACTGAGGAAGGACGGCAAGACCGCGCAGACAGCGGTCAGCACCGCATAGGCGACGATCTGATGCTTGGTCGTGCGTTCACCGGAGACGTTCGGCAGCATCGGCACGCCGACGGCCTCGTAGTCGCGCATCTTGAAGAGCGCGAGCGCCCAGAAATGCGCCGGCGTCCACAGGAAGATGATGAAGAAGAGAACGGTGCTCTCGATCGTCACCGAGTTTGTCACGCAGGCCCAGCCGATCATCGGCGGGAAGGCGCCGGCGGCACCGCCGATGACGATGTTCTGCGGCGTCGAGCGCTTCAGCCACATGGTGTAGACCACGGCATAGAAGAAGATGGTGAAGGCGAGGATGCCGGCCGAAAGCCAATTGACGGCAAGGCCGAGGATCACGACCGAGAAGCCCGACAGCACCAGGCCGAAGGCCAGCGCTTCGGAGGGGGCCACGCGGCCGGCCGGGATCGGACGGTTGGCCGTGCGGCTCATGATGGCGTCGATATCGGCATCGTACCACATGTTGAGCGCGCCGGAGGCACCGGCGCCGACAGCGATGCAGATGATGGCGATCAGGCCGAGGACGGGATTGATGTGGCCCGGCGCCAGCACGAGGCCGGCAAAAGCAGTGAAGACCACGAGCGACATGACCCGCGGCTTCAAGAGTTCGAAATAATCGCGCGCGCTTGCTTCCGACATTTCGCCGTCCTCTGCAAACACCTCGTGATTGTCGATAACCGTCATCATTCAGTCCTGAATTTCTCGGATCAGGACGCCGTATCGGATGCGGCGTCCTGATGTCCCGCGCGATTTACTTGATGCGCGGAAGCTGTTCCCACTGGTGATAGGGCGGCGGCGAAGGCAGCTGCCATTCGAGCGTCGTTGCGCCCTCACCCCACGGATTGTCGCCTGCGACACGCTTCTTGGCGAAGGCTTCGAAGACGCTGTAGAGGAAGACCAGTACGCCGAAGGCCGAGATGTAGGAGCCGACGGACGAGACGTAGTTCCAGCCGGCGAATGCATCCGGATAGTCGATGTAGCGGCGCGGCATGCCGGCGAGGCCGAGGAAGTGCTGCGGGAAGAACACCAGGTTGACGCCGATGAACATGATCCAGAAGTGCAGCTTGCCGACGAACTCGCTGTACATGTAGCCGGTCATCTTCGGGAACCAGTAATACCAGCCGGCAAAGATCGCGAAGACGGCGCCGAGCGACAGAACGTAGTGGAAGTGCGCCACGACGTAATAGGTGTCATGCAGCGACCGGTCGAGGCCGGCATTGGCAAGCTGGACGCCGGTGACGCCGCCGACCGTGAACAGGAAGATGAAGCCGATCGCCCAGAGCATCGGCGTGCGGAACGAGATCGAACCGCCCCACATCGTCGCGATCCAGGAGAAGATCTTCACGCCCGTCGGAACGGCGATGACCATCGTCGCGAAGACGAAGTAACGCTGCGCATCGAGCGAAAGGCCGACCGTATACATGTGGTGGGCCCAGACGACGAAGCCGACAGCGCCGATCGCGACCATGGCATAGGCCATGCCGAGGTAACCGAAGATCGGCTTCTTCGAGAACGTCGAGATGATGTGGCTGATCATGCCGAAGCCCGGCAGGATGAGGATGTAGACCTCGGGATGACCGAAGAACCAGAAGAGGTGCTGGTAGAGGATCGGGTCGCCGCCGCCTTCAGGAGAGAAGAAGGTGGTGCCGAAGTTACGGTCGGTCAGCAGCATGGTGATGCCGCCTGCCAGAACCGGCAGCGACAGCAAGAGCAGGAAGGCGGTGATCAGCACGGACCAGGCAAACAGCGGCATCTTGTGCAGCGTCATGCCGGGGGCGCGCATGTTGAGGATCGTGGTGATGAAGTTGATCGCACCGAGGATCGACGAGGCGCCGGCGATGTGGAGCGCGAAGATCGCAAGATCGACAGCCGGTCCGGGCGTGCCGCTCGTCGCCAGCGGCGGATACATCGTCCAGCCGCCGCCGGTGCCGTAGGCGCCTGCCGGGCCTTCGACGAACATCGACAGCAGCAGGAGCGCGAAGGCCGGAACGATCAGCCAGAAGGAGATGTTGTTCAGGCGCGGGAAGGCCATGTCGGGCGCGCCGATCATGATCGGCACCATCCAGTTGGCGAAGCCGCCGATCATCGCCGGCATGACCATGAAGAAGATCATGATCAGCGCGTGCGCCGTCGTGAACATGTTGAACATTTGCTTGGCGCCGTCGATCGCGGCGTCGCCCTCATAGCCGTAGACCATCGAGGCGAGACCGTGGAAGATCTGGATGCCCGGCTCCTGCAGCTCCATGCGCATGGCGACGGAAAGCGCGCCGCCGATGATGCCGGCAATGATCGCGAAGATCAGGTAGAGCGTGCCGATGTCCTTGTGGTTCGTCGAGAACAGCCAGCGATTGGCAAAGCTCGGCTTATGCCCATGATCATGGTGATCGTCATGTGCGTGATCATGATGAGCGTGACTATGAGAATGATCGTCGTGAGCGGAAGGTCCAGCCATTGTCCCGATCCCCTTTATTACTGTGCGGCGTTTTCGGCGACGTCGACGGTCTTTGCGGGACCATCGGTTGCGGCCATGAGTGTCTTATAGGCGCCGGGCAGGTCGCTCGCGGCCGTGGTCAGCCACTGCTTGTACTTGTCCTCGGAGACGACGCGGATGGCGATCGGCATGAACGCATGGTCCTTGCCGCAGAGCTCGGAACACTGGCCGTAGAACAGGCCTTCGCGCTCTGCCTTGAACCAGGTTTCGTTCAGGCGGCCCGGCACGGCATCGATCTTGACGCCGAAGGACGGCATGGCGAAAGCATGAATAACGTCGGTCGGCGCCGCGGTCACGAGAACGCGCACGGTCTTGTTGACTGGCAGGACCAGCTCGTTGTCGACGGCGAGAAGGCGCGGATAAACCGACTTGTCTTCCTTGCCGGCGGCGGCGCGGTCCTGATCCTTCAGCAGGTAGGAATCGAAGGCGAGCGGCGCTTCGCCCGAACCCTCATATTCATAATTCCACTGCCACTGGGTGGCGGTCGCCTTGATCGTGACGTCGGGGTTTTCAGGCAGCGTCAGCTGCGCCGTCAGAAGATTGAACGAGGGAATGGCGAGAAAGAGCAGCGCCAGAACCGGCCCCACGGTCCAGGCAACTTCGATCAGCGTATTGTGGCTCGTCTTCGACGGCACCGGGTTCGCGCTGGCGCGGAACTTGACGCAGACGACGATGAGCAGGATCAGAACGAAGAGCGTGATCGGAACAATAAATATCAGCGTATA
Organism: Rhizobium sp. R634; assembly: GCF_002211305.1. GTDB lineage: Bacteria > Pseudomonadota > Alphaproteobacteria > Rhizobiales > Rhizobiaceae > Rhizobium. The sequence goes on from NZ_LOKW01000024.1 coordinate 43,953, forward strand.
TTGTTCGAACCAGTGGATATCCCGCATGATCGGCGTCGCCGCCGGCTGCAACGTCGCCTGCCACGGCATCGGCTGGTCGGCATATGTGCCGGAAGCAAAAAGCAGACAGACCAGCGCGGTCAGAGCTGCATAAGCCTTCTTCATCACCTTATTATCTCCCTCGAGCGCTTGACCTGCAAAATCGAACGCAGAATCCTTGCCATCTTCAGCGCTTCAAACCACAGTTTGGCATTTGCCGCAACAGGCCAGAGCAATTGTCTATGCGGCATTTTTGCCTAAACAGGAGGCAGGCCCGGGCGGCAAAACATCCCAAGTTTTTCATCAGCATATGAAAAAAGACCTTTCCGGCCAATCCGCCGCCCGAACATTCTTGCCGAAAGGTCCAATTTCTGCCGCAGTCCCCCGGTTTTCACGGGGTGGGGCTTTTCATTTTCCATGGGCGGCTTCAACAATAGCGGCAATGATTCGATATCCAGAGGTTTTCATGGGTTTCCGTTCCCTCGCGCGGTCGCTTCTCCTGACCGCCAGCATCGCGGCCGCTGCGACGACGCCCGTTTTCGCACAGCAGCCCGCCGCTCCCTCGCAGGCAAAACCGCCGGCCGCCCCTGCTCCGGCGCCGCAGCAGCCGGCACCCGCCACTCCGAATGTCGAACAGGTAACCCCGGGCCAAACGCAGCCGCAGGCACCCGGCACAGTGAAATCCAATCATGGCGCGTGGTCTGTTGTCTGCGACAAGCCGGCCGGCGCTTCGGCCGAACAATGCGCGCTGATGCAGAACGTCATCGCCGAGGACCGGCCGGAGGTCGGACTTTCGGTGGTCGTGCTGAAGACCGCCGACCGCAAGTCGAAGATCCTGCGCGTGCTTGCGCCGCTGGGCGTGCTTCTGCCGAACGGGCTCGGGCTCAATGTCGACGGCAAGGATATCGGCCGCGCCTATTTCGTGCGCTGCTTCGCCGACGGCTGCTATGCCGAGGTGGTGCTCGAGGACGAGCTGCTGAAGACCTTCCGCAGCGGCGCGCAGGCAACCTTCATCGTCTTCCAGACCCCGGAAGAAGGCATCGGCATTCCCGTCGACCTCAAAGGCTTCGCCGAAGGCTTCGACGCCCTGCCCTGACAGCTGGGCCTTGCTCGGACAATCCATCAGACCTACATCGGCTTTGAGCACTCCTGCTCTTCAGCGGAGCATAAGACATGACCACCGATCTCCTGACGCTTTTCGATGCCGACGAAGCGGCGATGCGCAAGCATGTCGCCGAGGCTCTGTCCGGCGCCGATGACGGCGAGCTCTTCATCGAGCATGCGCAGGCGGAGGCGCTGACCTTCGACAATGGCAGGCTGAAGGGCGGCAGCTTCAACACCGAGCAGGGGTTCGGCCTACGCGCCGTTGCCGGCGAGGCGGTCGGATATGCCCATGCCGGGGATCTTTCCGTCTCGGCGCTGAAGCGGGCAGCCGACGCGGTCGGCGCCGTGATGCGCGGCTATTCCGGCGCTTACGCGGCCGCACCGCAAGGCACGAACCGCAAACTCTACACCGACGAGAACCCGATCGGCTCGCCGACTTTCGAAGAGAAGGTAAAGGTGCTGACCGATATCGACGCCTATCTCAGGAACAAGACCGACAAGGTGCGGCAAGTCACTGCTTCGGTGGCGGCGAGCTGGCAGGTGGTCGACATCCTGCGCGCCGATGGCCGCCGCGTGCAGGACATCCGCCCGATGACGCGCATCAATATTTCAGTCGTCGTCGGCGAAGGCGAGCGGCAGGAAAGCGGCTCCTACGGCCAGGGCGGCCGCATCGGCTTCGGCGATTTCATCGCGACGGGAAGCTGGAAGCAGGGTGCCGACGAGGCGTTGCGCCAGGCGCTCGTCAATCTCGAGGCGATCGACGCGCCGGCGGGCACGATGGACGTCGTTCTCGGCTCCGGCTGGCCGGGCGTGATGCTGCACGAGGCCGTCGGACACGGACTGGAAGGCGATTTCAACCGCAAGAAGACGTCGGCTTTCGCCGGCCTCCTCGGCCAGATGGTCGCTGCACCCGGCGTCACCGTCGTCGACGACGGCACGATCGACAGCCGCCGCGGCTCGATCACCATCGACGACGAAGGCACGCCGTCCGGCTACAACGTGCTGATCGAGAACGGCAAGCTCGTCGGCTACATGCAGGACCGGCAGAACGCCCGGCTGATGGGCATGCAGCCCACCGGCAACGGCCGCCGCCAGGGCTATGCCCATGTGCCGATGCCGCGCATGACCAACACCTATATGCTCGGCGGCGACAAGACGCCCGAAGAGATCATTGCCTCGGTGAAGAAGGGCGTCTATGCCGTCTCCTTCGGCGGCGGCCAGGTCGACATCACCTCCGGCAAGTTCGTCTTCGGCTGCACCGAAGCCTATCTGATCGAGAACGGCAAGATCGGCGCGCCGATCAAGGGGGCAATGCTGATCGGCAACGGGCCGGACGCGATGAAGCGGGTCTCGATGATCGGCAACGACATGAAGCTCGATACCGGCATCGGCAATTGCGGCAAGGCCGGCCAGTGGGTTCCGGTCGGCGTCGGCCAGCCGCATCTGCGCATGGATCAGATCACTGTCGGCGGCACGCAGGCCTGAGGCAGAGGGATCGTCGATGGCGGAAATCGAAATCAGAGCTTTTGCCGCCGATGACGCCGATGACGTGCTTTCAGTGATCCTGCCGATCCAGCGCGAGGAGTTCGGCATCAATATCACCGCGGATGCCCAGCCCGATCTCAGGGTTATCCCGGATTATTATCAGTCCGGCAAAGGGCAGTTCTGGGTTGCCGTCAAGGACGGCGCGATCGTCGGCACGCTCGGGCTCAAGGACATCGGCCACAATCAGGCGGCGCTGCGCAAGATGTTCGTCGCCGCCGAGGTTCGCGGCAGCGAACACGGCGTGGCGGCGCGGCTTCTCGACCGCTTGTTCTCTCACGCCAGGGATGCCGGCCTCACCGATATCTTTCTCGGCACGACCGACAAATTCGTCGCCGCGCATCGCTTCTACGAGAAGAACGGCTTTGTCGAGATCGCCAAGGCCGACCTGCCCCGCTCGTTTCCGCTGATGCCGGTGGACAGCAAATTCTACCGGTACAAGTTCGGCTGAGAGGGCATGACGTCACAGACGACGCTCACGCGTTTCGGCATCATGCCAGAGGCGGTTTGACGACCGCTTTTCTGCCCTTCCCGGTAATTTTCCGGTTCCGACTCGCGAAGCGGATTAGCGGCTGCGAGCATCTTTTTCACGTCAGCACTGTCACAAATCTGTCATAAATCTTAATTCGCCCCCTATCTCTTCAAAGAGACAGGCGTTAGGACACGGCCGTCACGGGTAGCGGTCTGCTTTCGCTATCCACAGCGCAGACCAAGAATCGCGAGGTCCTCATGCTTGGTTGGTTTCGGAAATTGATGCCGCGCGAAGACCGGTTTTTCGCTCTCTTCGAACGGCATTCGAGGACGATCGTCGACGCCGCACAGGCGCTCGACAGGTTGCTGTCCGGCATCGAGATCGAACGCCAATGCGAAACGATCGTGAGATTGGAAGATCAGGCGGACGATATCACGCGTGAAGTCATGCAGGCCGTGCGGCGCAGCTTCATTACACCCTTCGATCGCGGCGATATCAAGGATCTCATCCAGTCCATGGATGATGCGATCGACATGATGCACAAGACCGTCAAGACGATCCGCCTCTTCGAGCAGACCAGCTTCGACCCCGGCATGCGGGAAATGGGCAAGACCGTCGTCGAGGCCGCCAACCTCATTGCCGAGGCAATTCCGCTGCTTGACCGCATGAACGCCAACGCGCCGCGGCTCTCCGCCATCGTCGAGCAGGTCACGCGCGTGGAAGGCCGGTCCGACGAACTGCACGAGCAGGGCCTCAAGGATCTGTTCCGCCGGCACGGCGCCAACAACCCGATGGCCTATATGATCGGCAGCGAGATCTATGGCGAGCTGGAAAAGGTGGTCGACCGTTTCGAGGATGTCGCCAACGAGATCAGCGGCATCGTGATCGAGAATGTCTGATGGACGCCACGCTCGCCCTTCCCCTTCTCGTCGGCCTGATTGGCGTCGCCCTGCTGTTCGATTTTCTGAACGGCCTGCATGATGCTGCCAATTCGATTGCGACGATCGTATCGACGCGGGTCCTGAGGCCGCAATATGCGGTCTTCTGGGCTGCCTTCTTCAATTTCATCGCCTTCCTGTTCTTTGGGCTGCATGTGGCGGAGACGCTGGGAACCGGCATCATCGATCCGGCGATCGTCTCGCCGCAGGTCATTTTCGCAGCGCTGATCGGCGCCATCGTCTGGAACGTCGTGACCTGGATATTCGGCATTCCCTCCAGCTCCTCCCATGCGCTGGTCGGCGGGCTGGTCGGAGCGGGTCTTGCCAAAGCAGGATTGAGTTCGATCGTCTGGAGCGGTCTCCTCAAGACCGCTGCCGCGATCGTCATGTCGCCGATGATTGGCTTTCTCCTGGCGCTGTTTCTGATTCTGATCGTGTCCTGGGCCTTCATCCGGCAGACCCCGTTTGCAGTCGACCGGTCGTTTCGTTTCCTGCAATTCGTGTCGGCGTCCCTTTATTCGCTCGGCCATGGCGGCAACGACGCACAGAAGACCATGGGCATCATTGCCGTGCTTCTTTATTCCCAGGGTTACCTCGGCGGCAGCTTTCATGTGCCGTTCTGGGTCGTTCTTTCCTGCCAAGCCGCAATGGCCCTCGGCACGCTGTTCGGCGGCTGGCGCATCGTTCACACGATGGGGTCGAAGATCACCAGGCTCAATCCGATGCAAGGTTTCTGCGCCGAAACGGGCGGCGCTTTGACCCTCTTCGGCGCCACATGGCTCGGCATACCCGTTTCAACGACGCACACCATTACCGGCGCCATCATCGGCGTCGGCGCAGCGAGGCGCGTGTCTGCCGTCCGGTGGGGGCTCGCGGGCAATATCGTGGTCGCATGGGTCGTTACCCTGCCGGCGGCGGCGATGATTTCGGCGCTTACCTTCTGGCTCGTAACGGGACTGAGCAAAGTCCTCTGACCTCGATGCCGTCCGGGGGAGACGGCGAAGCGCTTACGCGTCGGGCTTCTGCACCGGCTGAAACCGCCACTTCCGTTCGATCGCGGCGGCGAGGTCAATGTCGTTGCGGCGGGCGAAGAGCAGGATATGGCCGAGCAGATCGGCGGTTTCGTCGGCAAGGTCGCGGTCGAGTTCTTCCTGTGTCCGTTCCCTGCGGCGGCCTCGGCCGGTCAGCCGGTTCCAGGCCTGGGTGAGTTCACCCACTTCCTCCTGCAGCTTCAACAGAAACCAATCGGCGTCACGCTTGATGCCGTTGGCTGCCGCATAGGCGGCGGATGAGGTTTCGAACTGATCGGCGAGACGGCGCAGCATGAGCGTTCTCCTTTTGTTTATGGAGGAGACGCTGATTCCCGATGAATGTCCAGAGTGGCCCTGTCTAGGCTACCGCGGCAATCAGCCGTGGTCCGGCAGCAGCATGCAGTCATAGGAGCGCTGCTTCAGGGCATCGCAGGCAGACAGCGCGGCGTCCTTGCTGGCGAAGCCGACGAAGCGGGCGCGGTAGATCCTGTTCGCCCCCTGCCCGACAGCCTCTGTATAGGGCGAAGCGGAAACGAGCGGGGCGCCGCCTTCCGACTGCGCCTGGGCGAGAAGAGCCCGCGCCGCATCGGCGCTGGGTGCGGCCGAGATCTGGATCTGCCAGTTTCCACCGGCCTTTTCCGCCGAGGTCTTCGGAGCCTTGCCGGCATTCAGGATCTCGTCCATCGCGGTCGGACGTTCGAGCGGCACGACGGCATCATCAGCGTAAGCCAGGCTTTCGGGGGCCATGTTCTTCGGCGCGATCTCGATGGTCGAGCGCGGCGCGTTTGCCGGCACAGGAACATCGGAGGCCTCTGCCGCCGACGCGACTTCGACAGGCTCCTTCGCGCCGACGCTCGCAACCAGCCTGGCGCCGCCGGAGGAGGAAGCGCGGCCGAGATGGCGGTCGAGCAATGCCGCCATCTTGTCGTCGCGGCTTCGGGCAGTGCGGCCGCCGAGCACGACGCCGACGACACGGCGGTTGCCGTCCTTGACGGCGCTGACGAGGTTGAAGCCGGAGGCATTGGTGTAACCGGTCTTGATACCGTCCATGCCCTGATAGCGATACATGAGATTATTGTGGCCGCGGACGGTCCGGCCGCGGAAATTGAAGCTTGCCGCCGAGAACAGCCGATACTCGTTCGGATAGTTCTTCATCAGCGCCACGGCGAGCGTCGACATGTCGCGCGCCGTCGTCACCTGGCGCGAATTCGGCAGGCCGGACGCGTTGACGAAGACGGTGCGGCTCATGCCGAGCTGGCGGGCCTTCGCCGTCATCATCCGGGCAAAGCCGCTTTCCGAACCGCCGAGCTTCTCGCCCATGGCGGCGGCGGCATCATTGGCGGACTTGACGATCATGCCATAGACCGCTTCGCGCACGGTGATCGTGCCGCCCGCCTTGACGCCAAGCTTGGTCGGCGGGCGCGCCGCGGCGTATTTCGACATCTTGATCGGCGTATCCCAGCTGATCTTCCCGCGCTTCAACGCCTCGAAGGTGAGATAGAGCGTCATCATCTTCGTCAGCGAGGCGGGGTGGTTCAGCGTGTCGGCGTTCTCGGCGGCAAGGACCTTGCCGGTGCGGGCATCGAGGATCAGCGAAGCGCTGCCGGCAAGGGCGGCAAGTGGCGCCGAAACGGCAAGCGTTACGGTCAAAACAGCCGCCAAAAGCTTTCTCATGCACTTCCCCTCAATGCGCTGGCTCTCGATAAGACCGGCACTTGTGCCGTAATGTGACAGAAGCCGCAAGTTTGGCGCGACTTTGAGGCAACGCCTACTAATTTTCTAGTCTTTTCATCGTCTTGGTTAACAAGGCATGAAAAAACCTGTGCTCTATCGGGATTCAGCAAGGCTTAAGTCGCCCCTGCTAGTTTCGGCAAACCTAAAGCATTTTCCAATTTCTCCAAGCCGAAAATGCTCTCACTTCGTTTCACGCATTCCGGACGTAAAGCCGCTGCGCATTTTTGCTGGAATTGCTCAAATGGGCGGACGCCGCATGACGGGACAATGGAAGCGACTGGCAAAGCGGGCGGCGATCGGCGCCGGGCTGGAGGCGTCTTGGCTCCTCGCCTCGGCCGGCCGGATGCGCGCGGCGCGCGGGCGCGGCGTCGTCTTCACGCTGCATCATGTCCGTCCGCACGCGCCCCAGGCTTTCGAGCCGAACGCGCATCTCGAAATCACGCCTGGCTTTCTCGATGGCGCGTTGCGGCAGCTGAGGCGGGACGGCTATCGCTTCGTGCCGCTCGATGCGCTGCCGGCATTGCTGGCGGAGCCTGAGGGTGCACGGCCGTTCGCGGCCTTTACGCTCGATGACGGATACCGCAATAATCTGGAGCACGCGCTGCCGGTCTTCGAGCGGCATCAGGCGCCGTTCACGGTGTTCGTCGCCGAAGGGTTTGCCGAGGGCTCGCACAGCATCTGGTGGGAGACGCTCGCCATCCTGCTGCGCCAGGCGCCGGAGCTGCGTTTCGATTTCGGTCGCGGCAAGGAGCGTCTGGCGCTCGACAGCCCGCAGCAGCAATGGAATGCCTTCGACCGTTTCGCCGCCTACATTCATCGCTCCGACGAAGCGTCCGCCGTCGTCGCCATCGACCTGCTGGCGCGGGAGAACGGCATCGAGCCGACGGATATCACGCGCGATCTGGTGATGGGTCCGGGCGAATTGCAATGGCTCGCCGTGCGACCGCTTGCAGCGCTCGGCGCCCATACGATCAGCCATCGGGCGCTCGCCCGCCTGCCAGAAGCCGAAGCGAGGATCGAGATGCAGGTGTCGGCCGATTATATCGAGGCGCTGACCGGCATTCGCCCGACGACGATCGCCTATCCCTACGGCACGCCTGAGGCCGCGACCGGCCGCGAGGCGCGGATTGCCGGCAATCTCGGCTTTACGGTCGCCGTCACCACCCAACCGGGGCTACCGGCTGTCGGCCGGACGGCCTATCTGCCGCGCATTTCGCTCAACGGCTTCTACCAGAAGCGACGCTACGTCTCCGCACTCGCCTCCGGCATACCGCTGAAGCTCATGGGCCGGTAAAGCTGTCAGGGATACATTCTCACCTTTTCCCATTCGCCTTCCGGCGACGGCCGGCGGAATTCGATGCGATCGTGCAGGCGGAATTTCTGGTCCTTCCAGAATTCGATCGAGGTCGGGCAGATGCGGAAACCGGACCAGTGGGCGGGGCGGGGAATATCGCCGATGGCATAACGCGCGGTATATTCGGCCACGGCCTTCTCCAGCGCAAACCGGCTTTCGAGCGGGCGGGACTGTTTGGAAGCCCAGGCGCCGATGCGGCTGCCGCGGGCGCGCGTTTTGAAATAGGTGTCCGCCTCGGCATCGGTCACTATCTCGACCGGGCCGCGCAGCCGCACCTGGCGGCGCAGGCTTTTCCAGTGGAAACACATGGCCGCTTTTTTCTGCCCCAAGATTTCACGACCTTTCTGGCTCTCGAAATTGGTGTAGAAGACGAAACCGTCGTCATCGAATCCCTTCAGGAGAACCATGCGGACATTGGGAAGACCATCCTCATCGACCGTCGCGAGCGCCACGGCATTGGGATCGTTGGGCTCGGAAGCCTCCGCTTCTTTCAGCCATTCGGCAAAAAGCTTGAAGGGCTCGCCACTTTCGGTAAAGTCACCGCTTGTTAACTCGTTTGCCGACATATTAGCTCAAATGCCCCGGATTGTTCAAAAATCGCCCAGCTTTTCATAACTGGACAGGATGCAGGGTGGAAGTCATAGCAAAGTCATATCGCCATACAAAGGCCCTGCGGCGACGCAGCAGCGCGTTCCTGGTCATGGGCATCGCGATGCTGTCGCTTTCCGGCTGCCTTGCCGGCGGAATGGATTTTCTGAGCGAAGCCAAGGTCGACCGGTCGGTGGCAACCGGAACCGTGCCGCAGACGCCGCCGAGCACCGATACGCTCTCCGATGAAATGACCGTGCGCAACGCCGTGACTTCGGCCGACGTGCATAAGCTCGAAGGCCAGCCGCTCCCCTGGGCGAATGCATCGACGGGCAGCGCCGGCGTCATCGATACGATCGTAGAGAACAATGAATCCGGCCAGGTCTGCCGCCAGTTCCGCACGACGCGCCATTCCTATGTCGGCATCGCCAAATTCTACGGCAAGACCTGCCTCGTCGGCGGCGGCAACTGGCAGCTCCTGAGTTTCCAGCCGGAAAGCTGATCCATCCGGACAACCGAGTCCCGGAAGCGGACCCCGCCCCTGCTGCACAAGCAAAGCCCTGCAGCGGTTTTGCGCGCCTGGATGAATCACCGCGCTCTGGAAGTTAACGGCCGGTCGCATTCTGCCGAATGCTTAGCAAAGAGCTAACCATTCGGGGCAAAACATCTCCTATCTCCCAGCAAAAAATAAGAAGTGATTAGCAACTCGGCCGCACGATCAGAGTTGAGAATGGCTCGCTCTGCTTTCGCGGCGGTTGGCGGCTGACGAGTTGATATCGGACTTTTGATATTGGGCGGGGATGCCAGGCAAGGACATGGGCCTGCCGCATCACAACACCGGCGGTTTACATGCGCGATCCTTATAAGATTCTTGGCGTCAAGCGCGACGCGGCGGCAGACGAGATCAAGGCGGCCTGGCGCAACATGGCCAAAGCCGTCCATCCCGATCACAACAGGGACGATCCGACGGCGGCCGCCCGGTTCGCCGAGATCGGCCGAGCTTACGAGACGCTGAAGGATCCGCGCAAGCGCAGCCTGTTCGACAACGCCGTGCGCATGGCGGAAGCCAAGAAGCAGGAACAAACGATCATGCAGCAGCGCCAGGCTGCGCGCGAAGCCGCCGTCCGCGCCAAGGCGGCGCAGGCCAATGCCGAGCGGGTGATGGAAGAGCTGGCGCGCGCCGCCCAGAAAGCTGCCGCCGACAGTTCCAGGCAGCAGGCTGACTCCGGCGAAGCGGCTGAAGAGATGGTGGAGCGGATCTTCGGCGCGCGGGCGGCTGCCGGCGGCCAGGCGCAGAGCCGTGCCCAGCAGGCCCGCTATCAGCAGGCCCCGCAGCAGCAGGCACAGGGCCAGACACAGGCCGAGGCCGACAAGCGCCCGGACGGCGATGGCGCCGAGAGCGACATGAAGGGCGACGGCGAGCCGGGCGACACCGCTACCAATGGCGGCGCCAACCTGTCGCTGCCGCTCAGCATCCTGACGTCGCTGGTACGCCGTTTCACCGGCGCCAAGGATGCCGCTGCCGAAAAGGCGCCCGACGAGGTGGCGACGGCGACGGTCACGATCGACGACGTTCTCAAGGGCGGCTGGGTTACCGCCTCGCTGCCGGAGGGGCGTGAAATCGGCTTCGCCTTGCCGGCCGGCACAACGGATGGCCATGAGGTGCGGCTCAAGGGACAGGGCTTCAAGCTGCCGGGCATGCAGCGCGGCGACGCCGTCATCGCCATCCGCATCGCGCCCGATCCGCGTTTCACGGTCGACGGTTTCGATCTGCACGCCGTATTGCCGCTCAGCATCGAAAATGCCGTGCTCGGCACCGAGGCTGATATCAATGGGCCGAACGGGCCGCTGAACGTGACGGTCCCCGCATGGTCCGGCTCGGACAAGACGATCCGGATTGCCGGCCAGGGTTTGCCGCAGGAAGAAGGCGGAAGAGGCGATCTGGTCGTCGAATTGCGCATAATGCTGTGGGAAAAACCCGACGACAAAGTCACCGATCTCATGAGGAGCATGCGCGAAGGCCTGTTCCTGTGAAATTTTTATGACATTCGCACCCTTTGTTACGATACCTAACAGTTGATGATCTCGGCCAAGCTTGAACCGATTAACGGCCTATGCCATAGGCAGGATCGATCAGATTCCTAGGGAGCGAAATATGGCTCAAGCATCCGGCCTCATGGCAGGCAAACGCGGCGTCATCATGGGTGTCGCCAACAATCGTTCGATTGCGTGGGGTATTGCCAAGGCCATTCATGCACAGGGCGGAGAGGTCGCGTTCACCTACCAGGGCGATGCGCTGAAGAAGCGCGTCGAGCCGCTCGCGGCTGAAATCGGCGCGACGCTCGTCGGCCACTGCGACGTCGCCGACGAATCCACCATCGACGAGGTTTTCGCAAACGTCGAAAAGCTGTGGGGCAAGATCGACTTCCTCGTGCATGCGATCGGCTTCTCCGACAAGGACGAGCTGACCGGCCGCTATGTCGACACCTCGGCCGACAACTTCGCCAAGACGATGCAGATCTCCGTCTATTCCTTCACCTCGGTCGCACGCCGCGCCGAGAAGCTGATGACGGAAGGCGGTTCGATGCTCACTCTCACCTATTACGGTGCGGAAAAGGTGATGCCGAACTATAATGTCATGGGCGTCGCCAAGGCCGCGCTCGAAGCCAGCGTCAAATACCTCGCCGTCGACCTCGGGCCGCAGAACATCCGCGTCAACGCCGTGTCGGCCGGACCGATCAAGACGCTCGCCGCCTCGGGCATCGGCGATTTCCGCTATATTCTGAAATGGAACGAGTACAATGCGCCGCTGCGCCGTACCGTCACCATCGAGGAAGTCGGCGATGTCGGCCTCTATCTCCTCTCCGATCTGTCGCGCTCCGTCACCGGCGAAGTTCACCACGCCGACAGCGGTTATCATGTCATCGGCATGAAGGCGGTCGACGCACCCGATATTTCGGTCGTCAAGGACTGATTTCTCCATAAACGGAGCCGAGACCGTGCTTATCTACGTGATCAGACACGGCCAGACCGACTGGAATGCCGAGCGCCGCCTGCAGGGTCAGAAGGACGTTCCGATGAATGCCGTCGGCCTCGAACAGGCCCGGCAAAACGGCATTGCACTTGCGGAGATCCTCGGCGACACGGTCGGCGAATTCGATTTCGTCGCAAGCCCGCTCGGGCGGACGCGCGCGACCATGGAGATCATGCGCGCTGCGATGGGCCTGCCCCCCCTCGCCTACCGCACCGACCCCAGGTTGGTGGAGATATCCTTCGGCGACTGGGAGGGCTCGACGCTCAAGGAATTGAAGGCGACGCAGCGCGAACGGGTGGCGGAGCGCAACGCCTCGAAATGGGATTTCATCCCTCCGGGCGACGACGCGGAAAGCTATGAAATCCTGTCGTGGCGCACCGGCTCATGGCTGAGTTCCGTCGATCGTCCGACCGTCTGCGTGACGCACGGGGGCGTCATCCGCACGCTGTTCCAGACGATCGCCGATTTGCCAAAGAGCACCGCTGCCGAAGGCGGGATCCCGCAGGATCAGATCGTCAGGATCGACACCAGCGAGCGGACGATCGTCTGGCTGTAGTCGTCATCCCAGATTGTGCAGCTGTTTCGGGACGATAAGATGCGGGGCAAAGGAAAGCACGCCGCATAACCCTACGCGACGCGCCTCCGTCAGGCCCGCCTACTTGACGATATCGAGATCGTTGATGACGCGCTTTCCGTCAACTTCGGTATAGAAGACGATCACCTTCACGCCGGCTTCGAGACCGTCGAAATTGAATTCCTCGGGCGCCTGATAAGTCTTGCCGTCATCGAGCGTCAGCACGAGATTGGCCGTATCGACCTTCTTGATCGTCGCCTCCACATCCGCGCTCTCGGCAAAGCCGCTCATCGGCGACAGGAAACTTGCTGTAGCCAAAAGCGTGGCGACGACGAAACGCATGGCGACAATCCTTTTGAAACGCTGCACGAGTACATGACCGGCCACACATAAGCTCCTGAATATGGCGAAAATTGCCCGTAAGAATGGCTTTTCCCGCCCAATTGATGAATAGGATTTTAAATATAATCAAGACAGTGCGTTAACCGTGTCTTTTTCCTCCTCCCCGAACTGTCCGGCATCGAATGCGGGCAAGCGTAAATTAACTCTCGGGCCCTACAGTTGCTGGCGAACACGAGGGTCTTATCTTGCTATCCAGGCTGGGCGACAACAAGCAGTTTCGGCGCGTGTTGAAGAATACCCGCGCGTCTTTTCTGGTATCGTCGCTTGCCGCCCTCGTCGTTATCATGGTGGGCGTGGCTCTCGACCGGGCCAATACTGCGTCGTATGTACGCGAACTTCATATCCGCACCGAAAATGAGACGAATCTCATTCGCGCCCGCGTCATGGCGCAAATCAGCATGGACCTGAGCATCGTCCGAGATCTTTCGAACCTGGTCTCCCTCAGCAGCGTGGCGAACGGAGAGGAAATCGAACGCCAGATCAACTGGCTGCTAATCCAAAACCCGCCTTTCATTCATATCGCGGTCGCGCCTGACTTCATCGTCAACGACGTCTATCCGCCACAATCGGGCAGCGAGCGGATAGGCCGCGACGTGCGCGAGGCCCTTTTCTCGCGGCGGGCCATGACGACCGCGGCCGGCGATCAGACGGCGCGCTTTTATGGTCCGATCAAGGCCGACGGGCGGGATGCCTTCGCCATCTTCTTTCCTGTCTTCGTCAAGGAGAACGGCGAGCGGCGGATCTGGGGGGCGGTCGAAGTCACAATCGACCAGAAGATGTTTTACGAGGCGGCCGGGCTGCTGCCGGCCCGCGACCGCGAGAACCAGGAACGTTATCCGCATCTCGACCACCTCTCGATCGCCATCCGGGATCTCGGCATGGCAGGTGCGACGGCAGCACCGTTCTTCGGCCCGTCCGATATCGACGGCAAGGATCCGGTGCGCCGGAAAATCTCCTTTGCCGGGGGCAAGTGGGAGGTTTCCGCCGTGCCGACCGGCGGCTGGGAGGCAATCCCCGAGAACAGGACCGAGCTGCGTCTGATCGTCCTTGCCGCCGGCTGCATCATCATCATCCCGATCTTCTTCGTGACGCTCCTGCTCGGCGAACGCAACCGCAATATCACCGAGTTGGAGACGCGCGAAGCAAAGCTGCTGGAACTGTCGCAGCGGCTTAATCTGGCGCTTGAATCCTCCAATATCGGCATCTGGGAACTGCAGGATCACTCCAACAGCGTGCTTTGGGACGCCCATGCCGCCGCCCTGCACGGCAAGACGGCGGAAGAAGGAGCTAGGCCGCTCGACGAATGGCTGGCGGCGATCCTGCCCGAGGACCGCGAAATTGCCGAAGTGCATTTCTTCAGCTGCAGCATCGCCGGCGCCGCCTGCACAGGGCAATACCGCGTCATGCTTGCCGATGGCGGTATCCGCCACCTGCGCTCGGTCGGCGCCTTCTATACGGAAGCCGGCGGTACGGGCAAGACGATCGGCATCGTCTGGGACGTGACTTCCGATGCGGAGACCACCGACAATCTGCGCCGGGCCAAGGATACGAGCGAGGTCAAGAATGCCGAGCTGGAGCTGGCGCTCGAAGAGCTTTCGAGCCGCGAGGGGCAGCTCGCCGAGCTTTCGAGCCGGCTCGATCTGGCGCTCAATTCCTATCAGTGCGGCATATGGGAGGCGCGGCCTCACCGGGGCGGCTCGATCTGGAACGAGCGAATGTACGAGCTCTACGGGCTAGAGCCCCGCCATGGCTTCATGACCGAGGAGACATGGCTTAACTGCATCCACCCCGAGGACCGGGGTCTGGCGCTCGAAAGCGCGCGCTACTTCAAGCAGCCGGGCGATACGCATACTCTCGTCTGCCGCGTGATCGCCGGCGACGGCTCGGTGCGTTACGTACGCTCGGTCGGCAAGGTTCACCAGACCGCAAGCGGCGAGATGAAGATCATGGGCATTGCCTTCGACGCCACCGAGGACGTGCTGATGACGATCCGGCTGAAGGCAGCCAAGGACGAGGCGGTCGCCAAGAACATCGAGCTCGAGCTTGCCAAGAACAGGATCGAGCACAACTCGCTGCACGATCCGCTGACCGCGCTCGCCAATCGCCGCAAGCTCGACATGGCGCTCGAAAACCTGACCAATGACGGCCTGCGGCATCGGCAGAAATTCGCGATCCTTCATATCGACCTCGACCGCTTCAAGGAAATCAACGACACGCTCGGCCATGCCGCCGGCGACGCCATGCTGGTGCACGCCTCGAAGGTGCTTGCCAGGAACGTCCGCGGCAGCGATGTCGTCGCGCGTATCGGCGGCGACGAATTCGTCATCCTCGCCGTCGATGTCGACGACGGGCAGATGGCCGAGCTCTCGACGCGGATCATCGAGGAGATGCGCCAGCCGATCGATTTCCAGGGTTTCTCCTGCCGCTGCGGCGTGTCGATCGGCGTCGCGCTCGCAAACGGCATCCATGTTGATGCCCGCAAGGTGTTGATCAATGCCGATATCGCGCTCTATCGCGCGAAGAGCATGGGCCGCAATCGCTTCGAATTCTTCAATCACAATCTTCAGGCCGATATCGTCAACACCAAGCGCACGGCCGACGAAATCCTTGCCGGCATCGACAACGGCGAATTCACCGCCTGGTATCAGCCGCAATTCTTAGCCCGCACGATGGAACTGACCGGCGTCGAGGCGCTGGTGCGCTGGAAGCATCCGTCCAAAGGGCTGCTGACGCCCGACAAGTTCCTGCGCATCGCCGGCGAAATCAACGTCGTGCAGACGCTCGACCGGATCGTGCTGGAAGCGGCGCTGCGCGACAGGATGCGCTGGGCCGCGCGCGGCATTGCCGTTCCCAAGGTGTCGGTCAATGTCTCGGCGCGGCGGCTGCATGACGGCAGCCTGCTGGAATCGCTTGCCGACCTGCATATCCGACCCGGCGAGCTTTCTTTCGAACTGGTGGAATCGATCTTTCTCGACGAGAGCGAGGACGTCGTCTCGCACAATCTCGAGCGCATCAAGGCGCTCGGCATCGATATCGAGATCGACGATTTCGGCACAGGCCATACCTCGATCGTCAGCCTGCTGAAGCTGAAACCAAAGCGGCTGAAGATCGACCGTCAGCTGGTGCAGCCGATCATCGGCTCCTCGCAGGAACGCGCGCTCGTCAGCTCGATCATCGAGATCGCCCGCTCGCTCGGCGTCGAGACCGTGGCCGAAGGTGTCGAGACGGCGGCCCATGCCGAACTGCTGCGCGATCTCGGCTGCGATATCCTGCAGGGCTATGCCTTCTCGCGGCCCCTCTCCTTCGACGATTTCGCCACCGAAGCGGCCGGAACCGGATGGCGTCTGGCGTCATAACCGCCGCCTGCCGGGCGGCCTCGCTTTCCGCTGTTCGCAAAACACGGAAACAGCATTTCCCGAGCGAGCCGGTTTCGCGCAAAGAAAGGCTTTTGCCTCGACCATTTTTTGGCCTATGAGTGTCGCGCCTTTTCAAGCAATGGCGCGACCGGCTTTGGCGCGCCGCCGTGGGAACTCATGTCGCACAATACATTCGGCCACCTCTTCCGCGTAACCACCTGGGGCGAAAGCCATGGTCCGGCGCTCGGCTGCGTCGTCGACGGCTGCCCTCCGGGCCTGCGTTTCAAGCTCGAAGACCTGCAGGTCTGGCTCGACAAGCGCAAACCCGGCCAATCCCGCTTCGTCACGCAGCGGCGCGAGGACGACCTGGTGAAAGTGCTGTCCGGCGTCATGCTCGATGCCGACGGCGAGACGATGACGACAACCGGCACGCCGATCTCCATGCTGATCGAGAACACCGATCAGCGCTCCAAGGATTACGGTGAGATCGCCCGGCAATACCGCCCCGGCCATGCCGATTATACCTATGACCTCAAATACGGCATTCGCGACTATCGCGGCGGCGGCCGCTCCTCGGCGCGCGAGACCGCGGCAAGGGTTGCGGCCGGCGGGATCGCCCGCCTCGTCGTGCCAGGCGTGAGCGTGCGCGGCGCGCTGGTGCAGATCGGCAAGCACAAGATCGACCGCCGCAACTGGGATTGGGACCAAGTGGGCCAGAACCCGTTCTTTTCCCCGGATGCCGCAATCGTCCCGGTCTGGGAAGAATATCTCGACGGCATCCGCAAAAACGGTTCCTCGATCGGCGCGGTGATAGAAGTCGTTGCCGAAGGTGTGCCCGCCGGCCTCGGCGCGCCGATTTACTCCAAGCTCGACCAGGACATCGCCTCCCTGCTGATGTCAATCAACGCCGTCAAGGGCGTGGAGATCGGCAATGGTTTTGCTGCCGCCGAAACCTCGGGCGAAGACAATGCCGACGAGATGCGCATGGGCAATGACGGCACGCCGATCTTCCTTTCCAACAATGCCGGCGGTATTCTGGGCGGCATCTCCACCGGGCAGCCGATCGTGGCGCGTTTCGCCGTCAAGCCGACGTCCTCGATCCTGACCGAGCGCCAGTCGATCGATGCCGACGGGAAGAATGTCGATGTCCGCACCAAGGGCCGGCACGACCCCTGCGTCGGCATCCGCGCCGTGCCGATCGGAGAAGCGATGGTCGCCTGCGCCATCGCCGACCATTATCTTCGCGATCGCGGCCAGACCGGCCGCCTGAAATAGGAGCGCCCCATGCCTTATGACCAGAAGCGCGTCGTCGATGCCATAAGGGCCTTCGAAGCCGGCGAAATCGTCGTCGTCATGGACGATGACGACCGTGAGAACGAGGGCGACCTGATCGTCGCGGCCGTACACGCCACGCCGGAGAAGATGGCCTTCATCGTGCGCCATACGTCAGGCATCGTCTGCGCGCCGATGCCCAAGGAAGAGGCCAAGCGCCTCAACCTCAATGCCATGGTGGCGGAAAACGATTCCGCCCATACGACGGCCTTCACGGTCTCGGTCGATTTCAAGCACGGCACGACCACCGGCATTTCCGCCGACGACCGCACGCTGACGGTGCGCAACCTGGCCAACCCCAATGCCGGACCTTCCGATTTCGTCCGTCCCGGCCATATTTTCCCGCTCGTCTCCCGCGAGGGCGGCGTGCTGATGCGTTCCGGCCATACCGAAGCGGCCGTCGACCTCTGCAAGCTCGCCGGCCTGCCGCCGATCGGTGTCATCTCGGAGCTGGTGAACGACGACGGCACCGTCACGCGCGGCCCACAGGTGGTCGAATTCGCCGAGCAGCACGGGCTGAAGCTCCTCTCCGTCGCCGATCTCATCGCCTATCGCCAGCGCAAGGAAACGCTGGTCGAACATGGCGCGAGCTTCGATATCGAAACGCCGTTCGGCAAAGCCAAGGCGCATACCTATTCGCTTCCCTGGGATCCGATGCAGCACCTCGCCGTCGTCTTCGGCGATATCCGCGACGGCGTCGATATTCCGGTACGCCTGCATCCGGAAAACGTCGCGGAAGATCTCTTCGGCAAGAAAAGCCCGGTCGATTTCTACATGCAGAAGATCGCCGAGGAAGGACGCGGCGTCATCGTCTATCTGCGCGAGGGGTCTGTTGGCGTCGGCCACTACGACAACGGCCGCAAGGCCCGCAGCCAGGGCCGCGAAGCCCATACCGAAGCGCAGACCCGCGACAGCGAATGGCTGGAAATCGGCCTCGGCGCGCAGATCCTCAAGGATCTCGGCGTCAGCTCGATCAAACTGCTCACCAGCCGCGAGCGGCACTATGTCGGCCTGGAAGGTTTCGGGATCAAGATCAGCAAGACGGAGATCTGCTGAGGTCGAAGAGAGGGATGGCAGCCCCTCATCCGGCTGCCGCCACCGACCGGGGTCGAGCCACGGGTCTCGACCCGTCCTTCGGACTCCCGTAAACGGGCGAAGGGGAATGCCGCAACCTCTCCGTTCCCCGCCGGCCTCTCGTATGGCACGTCCCCTCGCCCCGTTTACGGGGAGAGGGTTAGGGTGAGGGGCAAATGCCGCTCTCTCAAAGTGGAAGAGACTAGCCCCGCCACCCCTCCAGCAGCACAACCTTCTCCACGCCCGCAAACCGCGCCAGCCGGTCGAGCTCGGCCTCCAGCTTCTCCAGCCGCCCCACCGAAGCCTTTACGCCCGGCTCCAGCCAGAGCCGCCTGACATCGAGCGTCGATTTCTTCCGGTCCGCCTTCATGTCGATGCGGCCGATCAGCCGGTCGCCTTCGAGCAGCGGAAAAACATAGTAGCCGTATTCACGCTTGGCCTCGGGCACGAAAACCTCGATGCGGTAGAAGAAGCCGAAGAGGCGTTCCGTGCGGTTGCGGTCACGGATCATCGGGTCGAAGGGGCTGAGCACGCGGATGCGCGGTGGCGCATCCGGATAGCTGTCGAGCGCCGAGAAGAAATCGGCGAAAGCCCAGGATGGTCGCGCCTTGTCGCCGAGCGCCGGTTCGATCAGCACCTCGGCCAGTTCATCGCGATGGGCCGCGACCCAGGCCTTAGCCTCATCGGGCGAGACCAGATTCCAGAAGGCTGCAATCTCGCCATGGGTGGCAAAACCGAGGCGGGTGAGCGCGCTGCGGCAGGCCCAGTCGATGAAGTCTTCGCGACTGACCTCCGGTTCGCGGAATTCCGCCGGAATGACCCGCTCCGTGAGATCATAAATCTTCTGGAAATTCGAGCGGCCAGCGATGGCGAGCTTGCCCGTGTGCCAGAAATATTCGAGCGCCGTCTTGTTCGGATGCCAATTCCACCAGCCTCCCGAAACGTGGCCATCGGTCTTGACGTCGCGTGCCAGCATCGCGCCGTCGCGCCGCACGCGCTCATAGGTCTCCTCGAAGGCCGCCTCGAAGCCCTCGCCGCGCCATTTTCGCCAGCGTTCGATGAGGACCTTCTCCTGGTGGCGGAACTTGTGCTTCCAATAAACGAAGAAGGCGCTCGGCAGGATGGAGGCATCGTGTGTCCAATGCTCGAAGAGCGCTCGTTCCTTCTCAAGCAAAGCTTTCAGATGTTCGCGCCGATAGGTCTGATTGCGGGAGAACAATATTTGATGATGCGCCCGCTCCACCGTCTGGATGCTGTCCACCTGGACGAAACCCAGCTCATGGATGAGCTGCAGCAGCCCTGATTTGGTCAAGGCGCGGTTCGGTGGAGCGCTGAGCCCCTGCTTGGCGAGGAAGATGCGGCGGGCGTCGGAATTGGAAAGCAGATTCGTCATGCGTCCATCATAATCCGGAAAATCTTCCTAGCTACCCGATATTGAGCACGCAGTATCGAAGGATTTAGCTCTTTCATCGCGAGGGATAAGCCGTATAGAAGCGGATCGCATGGACGTGAGGGCTGGTTTGGATATTCGTTTCGAAGGTGCCGGGGTGAGTTTCGGGACGCGAGTGGCGCTGGAGCCGCTGACGCTTGCTCTCGGAGAGAAGCGGATCGGTGTCATCGGGCTCAACGGTTCGGGCAAGACGACCTTCGCGCGGCTGATCAACGGATTGACGAAGCCATCGATCGGGCGGGTCATCGTCAACGGCCGCGACACGAGCGATGAGAAGGCGGCCGCGGCCGATGTCGGCTTTATCTTCCAGTCGCCACAGAACCAGATCATCCTGCCGATCGTCCGGGACGACATCGCCTTCGGGCTGAAGCGGCGCGGTTTCAGCAAGGCGGAAATCGAGGCGAAGGTCGAGGGTGTGCTTGCCCGCTTCGGCGCCGAGGCGCTCGCCGGTCGTCGGGCGCACGAGCTTTCCGGCGGCGAGTTGCAGGTGGCGGCACTCTGCTCCGTGCTGGCGACAGGGCCGAACATTCTCATCCTCGACGAGCCGACCAACCAGCTCGACCTCAAAAACCGGGCGCTGGTCGAAAAGATCATCGCCGGCCTGACGGAAAGCGCCATCGTCATCACCCACGACCTGGAACTGATCGCCGATTTCGAGCGGGTGCTGCTGTTTCACGAGGGCCGGCTTGCCGCCGACGCGCCGGCTGCCGAAGCGATTGCCCGCTACAGGGAGATCGCCGCCTGATGCAGTCGCTCTATGTCGAAGGCAACAGCGCAATGCATCGGCTTTCGCCACGCGTAAAGCTGGTGTCGCTTGCGATCGTCAGCGTCGTGCTGTTCATCAGCGAGAACATCCCCCTGCTTTCGGTCGCCGTGCTGCTGGCGGCCATCATCTGCCGGATGGTCGGCATGCCCATGGCGGAGGGGTTGAGGCGGCTGCGGCCGATCTTCCTGACGATCGCCGTCGTGGCGCTGTTCAACCTCATCTTCAACCCGTGGCACGACGCGCTGGTGACCCTGTTGCGGCTGACGGCGCTGATGCTTCTGGCCGCCGCCGTCACGGCCACGACGACCATTGCCCAGTTCATCGACGAGGTGACGGCGCTTGCCCGCCCGCTGGAGCGCACCGGCCGGGTGCAGGCCGACGACATAGGCCTGGCCATCGGGCTCGTCTTGCGCTTCGTGCCGGAAATTCTCGGCCGGTATCAGGCAATCCGCGAGGCACATAGGGCGCGCGGACTGAAGATCCGGCCGACCACGCTGCTCGCGCCGCTGATCATCCTGACGCTCAGGGATGCGGATAATGTCGCCGCGGCGATTGACGCGCGCGGCATTCGACGGCATGGGAATTAACGATCTATCAATACGGAGTTCATGATGAGCACCCGCGACCTCGTTCTTACCGCTCTCTTTGCCGCGATCATCGTGGCGCTCGGCCTGCTGCCGCCGATCACGCTCGGCTTCATTCCGGTGCCGATCACCGCCCAGTCGCTCGGCGTGATGATGGCCGGCGTGGTGCTCGGCGCCCGGCGCGGCGCGATTGCCGTGGTGATCGTGCTGCTGCTGGTCGCTTTCGGGCAGCCGGTGCTTTCCGGCGGCCGCGGCGGCCTTGCCATCTTCGCCTCGCCTTCGGCCGGCTTCCTCATCGGCTGGATCTTTGGCGCCTTCGTCACCGGCTATCTCAGCGAACGCTTGGTCAACCACCAGCAATCCGGCCTGGTGCAGACGGTCAGCTTCTTCCTCGCCGCCATGGTCGGCTGCATCGTTGTGCTCTACGCCTTCGGCATTGCCTATCTGGCGACCGCCGGCGGTATGGGCTTCCCGAACGCCTTCATCGGCTCGATGGCTTATCTGCCGGGCGACGTGACCAAAGCTTTCGTCGCCGCCCTCCTCGGCCGCGCGGTCATGGTCGGCTATCCCCTGCTGCCGGCGCGCGCCTAAGCGCGGGAAGCCCGATCTATCGGCAAATGCCGACGATGGCCGCCCTCCACACGAGGGCGGCCACTTTGCGTTGCGGCCGCATTGTCGACTGGCCCGGCGACTGGCGGAATCGCCGTCATTGCGTCTCATTGCCATCGTCAAGCGCCGCGCCTAAATCCGAGATTCCTTCGTCCGTAAACCTGATGCGCGGTGTCCAAGCCTGTCGAAGGCCGATCGCAAGACACTGCGGATCGGAGGCTCTCCCCATTTGCACACTGCCAGCGACATCGCACAGACGATCGCAACGGCCGAAGCAAGCGCGATCAACGGCGTCATCCCCAGAGCGGTCAACCAATCGGGAAGTTGGACGCCGATCGCGAAATGCAGGAGATAGAGCGGATAGGTCATGGAGCCGAGGGTTTTGACCAATCGAAGGAGCGAGTTCGGCAGACGACTGATCCGCTCGCTATAGCCGACGCTTGCAACGATGAATATCAGCCCCGCCAGCCAAATCGAGAGGGCCGGAAACGGCGAGAAGGAATGACCCGCGGCGGCAAGAGTGCGATCGCTGGTGCTCAAGCCTGCCATGTATATCTGAACAGCCCCGGTCACCAGAGCGCAAATAAAACCCGCCCAGGCAATTCGGTTCATTCGGCCTTGAGACAAAAGCCATATGTAGATTCCAATGGCGAATTGGCAGCCATAGTAAAATGGTATCGCCCGCCAGGCAGTGTCCGTGAATATCGCCAGGATCGCTGAATCGGGAAAGGCAGATAAGAGGAAAATGAAAATTGTGCTGGCCAGCGACAGGCCGAGCGCCAAGGCGGGCATCCTCATCTTTTGCCCGGCCACGCACATGATGAAGACAAGGGCGTAGAAGCAGATCTCACAGGCCAAGGTCCAATATTGGCCATCGATCCATGGGCCGCCGGAGTAGAGCGTGATCGAACGCAGATAATTCTTGACGATGCGTCTGTTCACGTCTTGCGTCGCGATGACGAGCAGCGTCAGTGACGCGCATATCCATACCGCCGGATACAGCCGCAGAATTCGTCCCTTGAGAAATGACATCGCACTGGCGGAAGCGGCAGAGTTGACGATGACGGGTCCCGATATGACGAAGAACAATTCAACGCCAACCCATCCCGGCTGGGCGACATTCTCGATCAGAGGCATTTTATACGGTCTCAGATATAAGGGCGACGCCCAGGAAGCAAATCCAAGATGAAACACCGTTACCAGGAGCGCACAGACAAATCGTAATGCGTCGACGCCGTAAATATATCGGCTTCCGACCTCAGATTTTGACATAGTTTATTTTCCCCAACACCTTGCCCAGCGCCACCTCGACTGACATAGGGCGCAAGGCAGCCGGGACGAGCAAAAATTAGCTTCAGTGTTGGATCAGTTGATCTGCTTGCTTGTCAGATAGCTGCAGCAATCACTGCGTGCCTTTGGCGTTTTGGCTCGTTGCCGTCTCGGGACGGCCCAAAATCCGGGCAACAAAAAACCGCCTTGAGGCGGTCGGGCATTCTATCGATTTTCGTTTGATCTAGTCTCCTCCACCTCCGTCGCCGCCGTCACAGCCGCCGTCGTCCGAGGCCTCGAACCAGCCTCCCCCGCCATCGCCGGAACTTCTTGAACTGCGTTTGCCAGTCGCGAATATCAAGGCAAGAACCAGGGCGAATAATGCGAGGGGCATCGCATTCGAGAAAAATGTATCCAATCAGCATCCTTTCGTTTTCATCAGGAAATCTCGTTTCCTGATCGAAATTATAGATTATTTTTCAATCTCCGCAATAGCCTTAATATGAACCTTTCATGACATTCCAGATCAGGTCAAAACGAGCGGTTGCCCAGTGGTTGCCAGTCTATTCCATGATCGGCGGACTTGCGGATCGGCACTCCTCCGTGAACCATTCCGCAAAACGACGAACCGGTTTCTTCGCCCAGGAGCTGGTGATCAGGTAATATCCTTGAGTTTCTGCCGTCGAAATATCCGAAAGCACGAGGAGGTCGCCACGATCGATCTCTCGCCGAAACACTTCGACAGGGCATAATGCGACTCCATGCCCGGCGATCACCGCCGTGGCAAGAATGTTGAAGTCCTGGAATATCGGCCCTCGAACCGGCTCGGGCGCCGTTATCTCTGCCTTTCGGAACCATTCTTTCCAACCATCCACGGTTTCATCGTGCAGCAGGTCGGCGGCCGCAAAGGGAACGCTGTCGGACGTCCAATTCCGCTTTGCCAGATAATGAACGCTGGCCACGGGCTGGTTGCGCCGGGAGAAAAGGAGCCGGCTCTCCCGTCCCCCTGACAAGTCTTCTCCCATGGTAATGAGAACATCCAGGCTTTCGTCATCGAAGCGCTCTTCCGCTTTTGCATAGATTATCCTGACATCAAGATCGGGCTCGCTCTCCCGAAAGGACGGAAGTGCCGGAACCAGCCAGCGCGATGCGATCGAAGGAATGCATCCGACGGTTATCGACCGCATATTGTGGTCTCTGCGCATGTTGCCGGTTGCGTGGGCGATGGCGGCCAGCGAGCCCGAGACGGCCAGATAATATTCGGCGCCTGCCGGCGTCAGTGCCACGCCGCGTCCGGATTTTTGCAGCAGCTTGCGTCCCAGCCAGGTCTCCAGATGCTTGATCTGATGGCTGATCGCTGCGTGAGTCACATGCAGTTCGTCTCCGGCCTTTGAAAGGCTCATGAGCCGGGCGGTTGCTTCGAAGGCTCTCAATGCGTTCAGCGGCGGCAGTTGCATATGTTCGAAATCCTCACATAAGCAACAGATTCATTGTCCGCCTGACATGTCAAATCTTTTCAACGGAAGCGGGTGCTGCGAACGGATTTTGGCCTCTATCGAGGCCAGATCATATGTGAAATATTCTTACAACTCACTCAAATTAGATCATTTGAAATGAGCAGCCGCTCCGGTGCCTAATGACTTGTGGAGAACGAAACATCTCCGCCATTCGTGAGGAGAAAAACATGTTTGTGAGAAGCCTGAAAGAAGTGGAGCAGACCGAGCGTTTCGTCGATTGGGGCAATGGCACAAGCCATCGTCTGCTGACCAGGGATGACGGGGTGGGATTTACGGTCTGCCACACCGTCGTTCGCGCCAACACCGAAGCCCTGCTGCAGTACCGCAACCATCTGGAGGCCTGCTACTGCATCCAGGGAGCAGGCGAGGTCGAGGATATGGACGGCAATGTCTTCCCCATCCGCGCCGGCGATATCTACGTTCTCGACAAACACGATCGGCACTATTTACGCGGTGGTAAGGATGAGGATCTCATCCTCGTCAGCGTCTTCAATCCACCCTTGAAAGGGACGGAACGTCACGATCTGAACAATAGAAGCGGTTCGGAATACTGAGCCACCCCCTCCGCCGCAAATAGCGGACATCGCGCCGTTCAGGTTTTTCGCCGCCGCGGGCGATGGTCCGCGGCAGAAAGCGATGGGTGCCCCCTGCGTCAAATCAGCCCCGGCACGACGAACACCAGCCAGGCGACGATCGGGCCGATGATGGCAATCAGCGCGCTGTAGACCAACAGTTGCTTGAGGACCTGCTCTCGCCTGTCATCCGGCGCATTGGCGACCACAAGCGCACCATTGGTGGAGAACGGGCTGGTGTCGACGATCGTTGTCGAGATCGCGATGGCGGCGACGACGCCGATGGCGCTGACATGTCCCTGCATGAGGAACGGGACGGCGAGCGGAATGATCGCGCCGAGCAGCGCGGTCGAGGATGCAAAGGCCGAGACGATGGCGCCGGTAAAGCAGAGCAGGAGCGCCACCAGCAGCGGCATGCCGAGGCTGGATATACCGTTCGCCACGTAATCGACGGTACCGGCCTTCTCCATGACGCCGACATAGGTGATGATGCCTGATATCAGCAGCACGGTCGACCAGCTGACCTTGTCGATTGCCGCCTTCTGCGTTTTCGGGGACAGTAGCGCCAGGGCGACGGCCACGGTCATCGCGACGAGGCCGACATTGAACTTGAAAACCAGGGCGCCGATACCGAGCGCCGTCAGGCCGATCAGGGTGGTAATCCTCTCATTGTTCAGACGCAGCGTCGCGGCGGTATCGGCCGCCGTGCCGTAGGCATGTTCCCGGATGGGCTTTGCCGGCGTGCCGCCGTGACCTCTGATCGAGGCCGACACGCCCTCGGGATGCAGTTCGGGCAAGGGGCCAAGGGATGATGCGGGTACTTGCTTCATGACCTTTGCACCGCCGAAAACGAAGAAGACCAGCACTGCGATCGCCAGGTTGAAGAAGAAGCTGGAGAGAAACAGGGAGGTCGGCGCGAAAGGCAGGCCGGCCTTGGCAACGATCTGGTTGGTGATGCCGCCATAGATGCTGATCGGCGAAAAGCCGCCCGCCTGCGCGCCGTGGATCACCATCAGGCCCATCATGACGGGGTGAATGCGGTACTGGATGGCAAAGCTCAAGGCGACGGGCGCGAGAATGGCGACGGCGGCAGGCCCAAGAGCACCGAAACCGGTAATGACGGCGGCGACGAGGAACATCACCCAGGGGATCAAGCCTATGCGTCCGCGCACCAGGCGGACGGCGCATTCGACCAGCCAGTCGATGGTGCCGTTGATCTGCGCGATGGCGAAGAGATAGGTGACGGCGACCAGCGTCAGGAACAGATCGCTCGGAAAGCCGGCAAAAATATCGGTGGTTTTCATGCCGATGGTCATGGAGCCGAGCACGAAGGCGCCGGCGAAAGCGAGCGCGCCCATGTTGATCGGCTGGATCGTCGCAACGATGAACATAGCGATGAGCAGGCCGATGGCCAGTATTTCGATACCCATGATTCCCCTCCCTCCGACGCCTCCAGCGCCGTGGTTGTTGTTTGCAAATATTGATGCGGATACCGGCGCGCCTCCTCCCAGAGGGCGGCCGTCCTACGTCCCGGTGTAAAGATCGGCGTATTGCTGCCGCAGGATATTCTTCTGGACCTTGCCCATCGTGTTGCGCGGCAGGTCCTCGGCGAAGATGATGCGTTTGGGCTGTTTGTAGCGCGCGAGACGATCCTGCAGGGCGCTGACAATGGTCTTTTCATCCAGGCCGGCGCCAGGCTTGCACACCACGACCGCCGTCACGCCTTCCCCGAAATCGGGATGCGGCACGCCGATCACGGCGCTCTCGACCACGCCCTCGATCTGGTCGATCTCGCTCTCGACCTCTTTCGGATAGATGTTGTAGCCGCCCGAGATCACCAGATCCTTGCCGCGGCCGACAATATGCACATAGCCGTCGCTGTCGATCTTGCCGAGATCGCCGCTGATGAAGAAGCCATCGGCGGTGAATTCGGCCGCGGTTTTTTCCGGCATGCGCCAATAACCCTTGAAGACGTTCGGTCCCTTGATCTCGATCATGCCGGTCTGTTCCGCCGGCAGCACCAGCCCGGTGGCGGGATCGGTGACGCGCACCGTCACGTCAGGCAAGGGGAAGCCGACCGTTCCGGCAATGCGTTTGCCCTCATAGGGATTGGAGGTGTTCATGTTGGTTTCCGTCATGCCGTAACGCTCGAGGATCGCGTGGCCAGTCCGGGCCTCGAACTCGGTATGCGTTTCGGCGAGCAGCGGCGCCGAACCGGATATGAACAGGCGGATGCTGGCTGCCGCCTCCTTGCCGAAGCGCGGGCTTTGCAAGAGGCGCACGTAGAAGGTCGGCACGCCCATCAGCATCGTTGCCTGCGGCATCACTGACACGACCTCGTCGGCGTCGAATTTCGACAGCAGGAACATCGAGGCGCCGGCAAGCAGCGTGACGTTGGTGGCGACGAACAGGCCATGTGTGTGGAAGATCGGCAAGGCGTGGATCAGCCGGTCGTTGGCGGTGACGCGCCAATAGTCCCGCAAGGTCAGGGCGTTCGACAGCAGGTTCCTATGGGTGAGTATCGCCCCCTTCGAGCGTCCCGTCGTTCCCGAGGTGTAGAGGATCGCGGCCATATCGTCGGCGGAGCGTGAGGCGTCGACAAAGTCGGCCGGCTCGTCGCGCGCCAGATCGAGCAACGAGCCGCTGCCGTCGGCATCGAGCGTTTCGACGATCGCGCCGTGGCGCTTGGCGATCGTCTCCACGCCTTCCCGAGCAGCCGGCGCAACGACCACCAGACGCGGCTCCGCATCGCCGATGAAGTAATCGAGCTCGGCCAGCGTATAGGCGGTGTTGAGCGGCAGGTAGACGGCGCCGCTGCGAAGACAGGCGAGATATAGGATCAATGCCTCGGCGCTTTTCTCGACCTGAACGGCAACCCGGTCGCCAGGGCGAATGCCGAGCGCATCCATCGCGCTGGCAATGCGTCCGGAAAGGGCGAAGGCGTCGTCATAGGTCCATGTACGGGTGCTATCGATCCGGATGAACGGTGCGTTATCGGGTGCGGCGGCCCGCATGGTGTCGAAAAGATGGTTGCTCACTTTCGCCCTCCTCCAAGCGTGGAATTCATCAGTTGCGCAAAGGCGCGAGAGCCTTGCTGGCCATTGCCGCCGCGGCGGCCTTCATCGCTCTGGTTGAGCAAGCTTTTGACCGCAGTCGAGGCGATCACTTCGCCGCGCTGCGCCAAGGCCTCGTGGTTGGCGACGATGTCGTCCAGTTTGTAGAGATAGTTGACCATCAGACCGTGCGCCTGCTGCATCGCCTTCGGCGAGCGGTCGCCGAGGAAATTCACTCTTTCAAGCCGGGCGCCATTGCCGAGATGGAAGCGGGCGACGGGATCGACCGGGCGGCCCTCCGGCGTGCGTTCGGTGAGGAAGTAGCGGGCCGCAAGCGGCAGCAGCACGCGCTCCACATCGGCCGCGCCGCTCTCCTTGTCGGGCCAGTCCGGATCATCGAGCAAGGTCAGCGTTTTCAGGGCCGCTTCGGATAGAGACCGATCGCCGGTCGCGGCGCGCACCTTGGCAAGCCAGCGGGCAAAACCCGGGACGGGCGACAGCGTGACGAAATTCTTGAGGCCCGGCAGGTCCTTGCGCAGATCTTCGACGACCTGCTTGATCAGGAAATTGCCGAAGGAGATACCGCGCAAGCCATCCTGGCAGTTGGAGATCGAATAGAAGACGGCCGTCGTCGCCTCGTCGGCGTTGATCTGCTCCCGCCCCTCGTCGAGAACATCCGCGATCGCCTTCGGCACGGAGCGGGTGAGCGCCACTTCAACGAAGACGAGCGGCTCATCGGCCAGCCGCGGGTGGAAAAAGGCAAAGCATCGACGGTCGGCCGGCGCTAAGCGACGGCGCAATTCCTCCCAGCCGGCAATCTCGTGCACGGCCTCGTATTGAATGATCTTTTCGAGAATGTATGCCGGCGTCGACCAGTCGATGGGCCGCAGCGTCAGAAAGCCGCGATTGAACCAGGAGCCGAACAGATGCGTGAAGTCGGCGTCCAGCGCGTGATAGGCTTCGGACCGGTCCTTGGAGGCAAGCAGCTGCTGACGCATCCGCACGAGCCTGGCGGTGCCGTTTGGCGCGTGATTCAATCGGCGCAGGAGCTCCTGCCGCCGCGGTTCCGCCGCCTGATGGAGTGCGATGACCGCAGCGGAGCTTTTGTCCGTGCGGTAATTTTCCATTGCCTGGTCGAGCCTCAACGTGTCGGGCCCGAAGCTTTCGTGAAGCGTATGGAAAAAAATCTGCGCGCCCTCACCATCGAGCGCGCCCCAGCGATCGAGAATCTCGGCTGCAAGGGCGATGCCGGATGCTTCGCCCCGGCTCGACAATAGCATTTCAGAAAGGGTCCGAAGATCGGCCTTGGCGGCGGCCTGCGTATTGCGCGAGCCGGAAAACAGAAGCTGGCGCCCATGATCCGTAATGCTTTGCAGCATGTCGGTGAAGAAAGAAGCTTCGGGCATGCCATTCTCCTCTCTTCTTAAAGGCGTCCGCATTACAGGCGCCTTGAGCACTGCTTTCCATCGCGGGGCTTCGTCTGTAGTATGTACATTGGCACTCTTCGTACACGACGTCAACGTTTGTGTATACAAGAATGGCATTTATGTATGGAGGAAGCGAAGGAAATGTCCGAGAATGTCGGCCGGTGGCTACGCGATGAGATTGAAAATGCGATACTTTCCTACGAATTCGCCCCCGGCGAACGGCTCGATGAAACCGTGCTTGCCAATCGCTTCGGTGTGTCGCGGACGCCTGTGCGCGAGGCGCTGATGCAGCTTGATGCCATCGGCCTCATCGAAATCCGTCCGCGCCGCGGCGCCATCGTGATCGATCCGGGCCCGCACCGCATTTACGAGATGTTCGAGGTCATGGCCGAGCTCGAGGGCCTGGCCGGATCGCTCGCCGCCCGCCGGCTGGACAAGGCCTCCCGGGACGCGATCACCGCGACCCACGGCCGCTGCGAACAATCCGCCGCCGCCGGTGACAGCGACGCCTATTATTACGACAATGAGGAATTTCATAAGGCCATCTACGCCGCGAGCCGCAGCGACTTCCTGCAGGAGCAGTGCGTGCAGTTGCATCGACGCCTGCGCCCCTACCGCCGTCTGCAGCTGCGCGTACGCAACCGCCTGTCGACATCCTTCTCGGAACATTGCGCCATCGTCGATGCGATCTTTGCCGGAGATGGAGACGAAGCCCGCCGCCTGTTGCGAACCCATGTCGGCATTCAGGGAGAAAGGTTCAGCGATCTGGTCGCAAGCATGGCGGCGAGATGAGTGGCAGGCGGTGACCGATCGCTGCACGATCCTTTATTCGGCTCTGCCCGGATATCTAGCTCATCGCTTTGAGAGATCGGAGCTGAAGCAACCCCGGCTCACTTGTCTTCGATTTTTGGGATCACGCCTGAAAACGTCCGGGAAACCTCGTTCCCATCAGGAAAGCCTTCGGTCACGACCGTAAATCTGATCCAGCCCTTCCATCCTATAAGACCAGTGCGCTTCGGCGCGATCACCGCTACCACGATGTCCTCATTCGGAACGACGTAAACGGCACGAACTCCCGGACCTGGCTCTGAGTGCAACACTGCGGGGACCTTTCCGCCCCCCGGCTTGGCACCTGCATAGAGCGGAGAACCGTCACCTAACGGTGCGACTGCGCTTATGAAGCACGTACTGACATAACCCTCGCCGTTGAAGAAAAGAGGACCTTGATAGGGACGAGGAGGTTCATCATCGCTCCAAGCAGCGCTGACCGACACAAGCAACAGGGCAGTAGCGAGCATTGAACGTCGCGTCACCGAACGGCTCCTCTAACCCCGGAAAGTTCAACGGCTACGCCTGACGCGCCGAAGCCCCTACCCTCCAACGACTTCGCTGATCTGCACGATGGGCGCGATGTCGGTATAGTTGGCGACGTCCGCGGCGATCTCCGCGCGGTGGGGACCGAGCGCCTCCTGGAATATCTCCAGGGTCGGTGAGTAGACGTGACAAGCCGCGACGAACGCCGGCGCGCTTCCAGGTTCGCGACCCGCAAGGCCCTTCTCGATCTCGTAGCGCAGGCAGGCATCGCCGAGCCGTTCCTGGATCAGTGGCATATGGCGGGTGCGGTAGTAGTCGTGATCGAACTTCGAGCCGCCATCGGCCGGATAGTAGACGCTCATCTTAATCATGGTCGGGCTCCTGCCTGAACGCCGCTCCGAGCGTCCGAGGGCCTTCATAGCTCACGGGCTCGCAAAGCGCATCCGGATTTTGGCTGAAGCGAGTTTGACGAGAGCACGGTAGTTTTCGCTGTACTTTTCGAAGCGGGTGGCGACGGCACGGAAGTGCGTGACCTAGTCCAAAAACCGATAAAGCCAATCGCGTGTTTCCTCCGGCAGCGAGGCCGGCTGCTGATCTTCGCCGCTGCGGGCCTGCCAGATGATTTCCACCTCGGCGGCGCGCTCCTCGCCGGTGTCGATCGAAACGAGGAAGCCGATTGAACGCACGCCGATCTTGTCGACGGCGGCCGTAAAAAGGGCCGGCTCGTCGTAATGCAGCGGGCGGTGGAGAACGCAGGTAATCTTGCTGGCGCTATAGACCGGTTCGTCCTCGACCTCGGGCCGAGCCGACCAGAAGCTCGCAATGACGGATTCGGCATAGGAAATATAGGAAGCCAGGAACATCCGGCCGGTCATATCGACATCGCGAAACGGCACATGTATTTCCGTCACACCCGGGCGTTTCGACTGACTCATCAACAACTCTGCCTGCAAAATTCCCCGTTAACGACAGTAGCACGTGGTTTTTCGAAGTAAACGGCTGAGATGACGCGAATTTATAATGCCGCCGCCGGCGAGATGGTGCGGCGGAGCGCTTGTTGAAATCGTCCCGCCACGCCCCATCTGCTGTGGAACATGACACAAGCGGCCGATAGAGTGTCTCCATGAGCACCCGTCTTTATGAACACCCGATCTTCCTGGAACATGTGACGCCCGCCGGACATCCGGAGCGGTCGGACCGGATCCGAGCCATCAATGTGGCGCTGGAACATCCGAATTTCGCCCGGTTGGAGCGCCGGCAGGCGCCGCAGGCGAGCGAGGATGCGGTGCTGCTTGCGCATCCGGAGGAACATCTTGCCGCCGTGATGCGGGAAATTCCCGAGGAAGAGGATGAGATCAACCAGCTCGAAGCCGATACCTACGCCAGCCAAAAGAGCCTGCAAGCGGCGCTGACCGGCATCGGCGGCGCGATGGCGGCCGTCGACGACGTCTTTCTGGGCCGGGCCGACAATGCCTTCGTCGCCGCCCGCCCTCCGGGGCATCATGCCGAAAAGACGACGGCGATGGGTTTCTGCTTCTTCAACAATGCGGCGATCGCCGCCCGCCACGCGCAGAAGGCGCATGGCGCCGAGCGCGTCGCCATCGTCGATTGGGACGTACATCACGGCAACGGCACGCAGGATATCTTCTGGGATGATCCTTCGGTGCTGTTCTGCTCGACGCATCAGATGCCGCTCTATCCCGGCACCGGCGCCAAGGAAGAAAAGGGCAAGCACAACACCATCGTCAACGCGCCGCTTTCGCCGAATGTCGGCAGCGATCATTTCCGCGAGGCGTTCAAATCGCGCGTATTGCCGGCGCTTGCCGATTTCCGGCCGGATCTCATCATCATCTCCGCCGGCTTTGACGCGCACCACCGCGATCCGCTGGCACAGATCAATCTGACGGGCGAGGATTTCGACTGGGCGACCGGGCGCATCCTGGAACTCGCGGACCGGCACGCGCAGAACCGGGTCGTCAGCCTGCTCGAAGGCGGCTATGATCTGGAAGGGCTCGCCGAATCGGCGGGCATGCATATTCTGAGAATGATGAAGGGTTGAGAATGACTGACAGCGCCAAGCCGGAAGTGACCGGCCTTTCCTTCGAAAAGGCGGTCGCCGAACTCGAAAGCATCGTTGCGCGGCTCGAACGCGGCGACGTGGCGCTGGATGAATCGATCGAGATTTACGAGCGCGGCGAAGCGCTGAAGAAACATTGCGAGACGCTGCTCTCGGCCGCCGAAAACCGCATCGAGAAGATCCGGCTCGATCGTGCCGGCAAGCCGCAGGGCGTCGAACCGCTGGACGGGGCCTGAGCGTACGAAGCAGCCTTTCAAAGGCTGCTTGGCGATCGGCTTGCAGCCGATCTATGATCCCCTTCAAGAACCATGAGGGGACAGACAGATGACGGACAGATTGAACGGCAAGGTCGCCATTATCTCAGGCGGCGCCACAGGCATGGGCGGCGCGGCCTCGAAGCTGTTTGCGGCGGAAGGCGCGCGTGTCGCGATCATCGACCGCAATGGCCAGGCGGCGGCCGAAACCGTCAAGGCAATCCGCGATGCCGGCGGTGAGGCCGACCACTGGACCGCCGACGTCTCGGATGAAGCAGCCGTCAATGCCGCCGTCGCCGGCGTCGAAGAACGTTATGGCGCCGTCACCGTGCTCTTCAACCATGCCGGCACCATCGTCATCAAACCTTTCCTGGAAACGACCCTTCAGGAATGGGACTGGCTGCACGCCGTCAATGTGCGCTCGATGTTCTTGATGACCAAGGCAGTGCTGCCGAAGATGATTGCGGCCGGAGGCGGTTCGATCGTCTGCACCTCGTCGATTTCTGCCGTCGCCGCGACCCCGATGGAAGTGCTTTACGACACAACGAAAGGCGCCGTGCATATGTTTGCCCGTGCGATTGCGGTGGAATTCCGCGACCGCAATATCCGCTGCAACGCCGTCTGCCCCGGCTTCATTCGCACGCCGCACGGCTTGCGCGAGGTGGCCGACCTGCAGGCGCTCGGCGTCGATGTCTCGGATGCCGCGATCGCTGCCCAGCAGGGGCGGATCGGCGAGCCGGAAGATGTGGCTCGGGCCGCGCTCTATCTCGCCAGCGACGAGTCCAACTTCGTCAACGGCGCCCATCTCTTCGTTGACAACGGCTTCACCGCGATCTGAGCGGACATGTTCGATTGGACGCGCCGCGCTCCAGTCCCTATCTATCGCGGATGTTTCTGAGATCGGAGATCCGACATGTCGTTCTTTCCAGGCAAAGATCCCCTGCCCGGCGATGCCTTCGCCTGTGACGCGATCGAGAACCTGATCATTCCGCGCACCAGCGATATCGGCGGCTTTCAGGTGCGGCGCGCGCTGCCCACGCGGCAGCGCCGGCTGGTCGGGCCGTTCATCTTCTTCGACCGCATGGGGCCGGCGATCCTGAAGCCGAACGAGGCGCTCGACGTCAAGCCGCATCCGCATATCGGGCTGTCGACGGTCACCTATCTCTTCGACGGCGAGATCCGCCATCGCGACAGCCTCGGCACCGAAAAGGTCATCCGTCCCGGTGACATCAACCTGATGACGGCAGGCCGCGGCATCGTCCACTCCGAGCGCACGCCCGAAAATCTGCGCGGCCATCCGCTGCTGATGTCAGGCCTGCAGACGTGGCTGGCGCTGCCCGACGACAAGGAGGAGATCGATCCCTCCTTCGCCCATACGGAAAAGACCGAGATGCCGCTGATCGAAACTTCAGGTGTTCGCGGGCGTGTCGTCATCGGCTCGTTCGAAGGCATGACGTCGCCGGTCGGCACCTTCTCCGATACGCTCTATGTCGATCTCAATCTGGAGCCGCGCGCCAGCTTTCCCTTCGGCGCCGGCCATGAGGAACGCGCCGTCTACGTGCTTTCCGGCGAGGTCGTCATATCGAGCGACCGTTTCACCGCCGACCAGTTGCTGGTCTTCCGGCCCGGTGATCCGATCACGCTCGAAGCCGGCAGCGAGGGCTGTCACCTGATGCTCTTCGGCGGCGCTGCGCTGAATTCGAAGCGCTACATCTGGTGGAATTTCGTTTCCTCCTCGAAGGAACGGATCGAAAAAGCCAAGGAGGAGTGGCGCACCGGCCGCTTCGATATCGTTCCCGGCGACGAAGAGGAATTCGTGCCTTTGCCGGAAAGCTGAACCATCAGGATTAGAAGAAATAGAGCAGGATATCCTTCGAAAACCGCTCACACTTTTCGACATCATGCTCTAAGGTCAAACCTTCGGTTCCTGAAATGCACTTGTTTTGCCGCATTCTAATCGAATAAAGCGAGACAAGGAAAAGCAAGAAAGAGCGCCCGCCCGTGACACAACTGCCGAAGACCCCCCTGCTCGACCAGGTCACCTACCCCGCCGACCTGCGCAAGCTCGAGGATCGCGACCTGCCGCAGCTTGCGCGCGAGGTCCGGGACGAAATGATCGATGCCGTGTCGCGCACCGGCGGCCATCTCGGCGCCGGCCTCGGCGTGGTCGAGTTGACGATTGCCATCCACAGCGTCTTCGACACGCCGAACGATCGGCTGATCTTCGATGTCGGCCACCAATGCTATCCGCATAAGATCCTCACCGGCCGGCGCGACCGCATCCGCACCTTGCGCCAGGAAGACGGGCTGTCCGGCTTCACCCGCCGGGCGGAGAGCGAATATGACCCGTTCGGCGCGGCGCATTCCTCGACCTCGATCTCGGCCGGTCTCGGCATGGCGATCGCCGCCGATCTCGACAAGACCGACCGGCGCGTCATCGCCGTCATCGGCGACGGGGCCATGTCGGCCGGCATGGCCTATGAGGCGCTGAACAATGCCGGCGCGCTCGACGCCCGCCTCATCGTCATCCTTAACGACAACGACATGTCGATCGCGCCGCCGACAGGCGCGATGAGCGCCTACCTCGCCCGCCTTGCCTCCGGGCGCACCTATATGGGCTTCCGCGACTTCGGCAAGAAACTGACGGCCTATCTCGGCAAGAACATCGACCGGGCGATCACCCGCGCCGTCGAACATGCCCGCGGCTACGTCACGGGCGGCACGATGTTCGAGGAGATGGGCTTCTATCATATCGGGCCGATTGACGGCCATTCCTTCGACCATCTGCTGCCGGTGCTGCGCAACGTGCGCGACAATGGGCGCGGGCCGGTGCTGATCCATGTGGTCACGCAGAAGGGCAAGGGCTATCCGCCGGCGGAAGCCGCAGCCGACAAATATCACGGCGTCAACAAGTTCGACGTCATCACTGGCGCGCAGGCACGGGTGAAGCCGAATGCGCCGAGCTATACGAGCGTCTTTGCCGAGGCGCTGGTGCAGGAAGCCACTCTCGACGACAAGATCGTCGGCATCACCGCCGCCATGCCGAACGGCACCGGCCTCGACAAACTCGCCGAAGCCTTCCCGTCGCGCTGCTTCGATGTCGGCATCGCCGAACAGCATGCCGTGACCTTCGCCGCCGGGCTTGCGGCGGAAGGCTACAAGCCGTTCGCCGCGCTCTATTCCACCTTCCTGCAACGCGCCTACGACCAGGTCGTGCACGACGTGGCGATCCAGGGCCTGCCGGTGCGTTTCCCGATCGACCGCGCCGGTTTCGTCGGCGCCGACGGGCCGACCCATGCCGGCTCCTTCGACACCGCCTTCCTCGCCACCCTGCCCGGCTTCGTGGTGATGGCAGCGTCCGACGAGGCCGAACTCAAGCATATGGTGCGCACCGCCGCGGCCTATGATGCCGGCCCGATCTCGTTCCGTTATCCCCGTGGTGAAGGTGTCGGCGTCGAGATGCCGGTACGCGGCGAAATCCTGCAGATCGGCAAGGGCCGTATCGTCAAGGAAGGCGCGAAAGTGGCGCTGCTCTCCTTCGGCACCCGGCTTGCCGACTGTCTGCTTGCCGCCGAGGATCTCGATGCGGCCGGCCTTTCGACGACGGTCGCCGACGCCCGCTTCGCCAAGCCGCTCGACCACGACCTGATCCGCCAGCTTGCCCGCCACCACGAGATGCTGATCACCGTCGAGGAAGGCTCGGTCGGCGGCTTCGGCAGCCAGGTGATGCAGTATCTCTCAAGCGAAGGCCTGCTCGACAACGGGCTGAAGATACGTTCGCTCGTCATGCCCGATATCTGGATGGAGCAGGCAAAGCCCGAAGCGATGAATGCCCATGCCGGGCTCGACCGCGCCGGGATCGTTTCGACGGTCTTCCGGGCGCTGGGGCGCGGCGTTGCGGTTGGGGTGGCTGGGTAGATCTTGGCTGCCATATCATCATGAAAAAGGGCGGCGCATCCACTGCGCCGCCCTCTTCGTTTGACGTCCCTTTCCGAGAAAGAGCGCCCTATCAGAACTCCGTCCAGTCTTCCTGGACGGCGGCTGCCGCGGTTGCCTGCCTGCCGCCGAAGGCCTTCGTGACCTTGCCGGCGAGCGCGCGGGCCGGGGAGGCGACCGGGCGGGACGCCGTGCTGGCGACGGCGGCGCGCGGTGCGGCGGCATCGGATCTCACCTGGCCGAGCTTGAACTGATGCAGCAGTTGGTCCAGAGCGCTCGCTTCCTGGGCGAGCGCATGGCTTGCCGCTGTCTGCTCTTCGACCATCGCGGCATTCTGCTGCGTGCCCTGGTCCATATTGTTGACGGCAGTGTTGATCTCCTGCAGCCCGATCGACTGTTCGCGCGTGGCGGTGACGATCGCGTTGACGTGGTGGTTGATCTCCTGCACTTCGGCAACGATCGCTTCCAGCGCCCTGCCGGTTTCACCGACCAGCGAAACGCCGGTCTGGACATGGGTGCCGGAATTGGTGATCAGCGCCTTGATCTCCTTGGCGGCATTGGCCGAGCGCTGAGCGAGCTCGCGCACTTCCTGGGCAACGACAGCAAAGCCCTTGCCGGCGTCGCCGGCGCGCGCCGCTTCGACGCCTGCATTGAGAGCGAGCAGGTTGGTCTGGAAGGCGATGTCGTCGATGACGCCGATGATATTGGAGATTTCGCCCGAGGACTTCTCGATCTGCTCCATGGCGGAGACAGCCTTGCGGACGACTTCGCCTGATTTTTCGGCGCCGAGGCGGGTGCGCTCGACGAGATTGCCGACGTCCTCGGCACGCTTGGCGCTATCGCGGACCGTCGTCGTCACCTGCTCGAGCGCTGCGGCGGTCTCTTCGACGGCGGCAGCTTGCTGCTCGGTGCGGTGGGCAAGATCGTCGGCGGCCGAGCGGATCTCGCCGGCGCCAGCGTTGATCGCCGAAGCATTGTGGCCGACCGACTGGAGAGCCGCCTGCAGCTTTTCGACGGCGTGGTTGAAGTCGTTGCGCAGCGTGTCGTATTGCGACGCGAACGGCGTCTGGATGCGTGCTGCGACATCGCCCTCGGCAAGGCCGGCAAGGCCGCTCGCCAGAGCATCGATGGCAAAGCGGAGTTCGCCTTCCTCGCGCGCCTTCTGTTCGTCGGTTGCCCGGCGCTGGCGCTCGGCTTCGTCACGCATGCGGTCGGTCTCGCCGGAAAGGCGCAGCTTCTCGATCGCGGCCTGCTTGAAGACCAGCACCGACTGGGCCATGAGGCCGACTTCGTCGCCGCGGTCCGTGGCCGGAACCTCGATGTCGTTCTGGCCGCCCGCCAAGCGATCCATGGCGGCGGTCATGCCGACGATCGGGCGGACGATGGTGCGCGACATCAGCCAGGCGAGAATGGCGGCGGCAAGCGAAGCGACGATGCCGCCGGCAAGCAGCGTCGTCTTCAGATCGCTGTTGGCATCGGCACGGAACGCAGCCAGCTCTTCAGACTTCTGACGTGCGGTGGCCTTGATTTTGGCCGAGGCCTGACGGAAGCCATCGAGCTGACCCTTGGTGGCGTTGACGCCGATCTTGACGACCTCTTCGATCGGCATGTCGGTCTCCTTGCGCGCCTTGGTCTGCGGCTCGGCAAGCTCATGGAAATAGAGATCGGCGGCCTTCTGCATGCCGTCGATCATCTCGACCAGCTGCGGCTCGCCGGCGGCCGTCTGCTTGGCAGCGGCAATCGCCTTCAGCATACGCTCGCGGTTGGCGAAGACGTCGCCATAGGTGCTGTCGCTGCGGAAGAGAATGAAACCGCGCAGATTGACCGCCTGCTCGAGCATCGCCTGCAGCGCATCATCGATCTGATTGACGAGCAGCTCGGACTTTTCCTGCTCGGCGGAAGCGGCCGCGGACGCCGTCGCCTTGGAATAGACGAAGACCGAGATGGACATGAAAATGAGGATGAGGGCTGCGAACGTGGCCGCAAGCTTGCCGTTCAAGGATATGTTTTTAGCGGACATCGATGAATCTCTCCTGACGAGTCGACGCGACGAGAGCCGGGGTCGCGCGAAACGCGCAACTGCAAGGCTTCTGAATTTGGAACATGATCGGCGGGGAGACGCCTGCGCCTTCATGGCGCGAAGCGGTTCGCAGGAACCGCTGCAATCGAGCCGAACCTATGTGCGCAGACTTTAAATTTGCTTAAATTGCGGACCGCATCGGCAGCAGGCCCGCATTTATTGCGCCTCGGGCGGATTGAGGATAAGGATATCGAAATCCTTCTCGGGATCGAAATCCTCTGATGTCATCCGGAACGTCGTCGGACCGATCTTCTGAACGTTGCTGCCGCAGAAGCTGATGAGGTTGCCGGGCTTGCCCTTGTCGACCGTCAGCTGGAAGCGCCGGATCGGTCCGGCCCAGTTGGAGCCGGTCGACAGCACATAGGAAATCCAGCTTTCGGTGTAGTTGGCGCCTCCCGCCTCGGCTTCGCTGGCGCGCTGCTGGGCGGTCCTGACGAAGTCTCCGTCCAGGCAGTATTTGCGGGCATATTGTTTGAAACGCTCGCCTTTCGCCTCACCGTTTTCGAGAAAACTGATGGCGACGGTGCCGCCGACGGCCGGTTTGTAACGGTGCTGGACGCTCACTCTCTTCTTCGCCGGAAACACGGTGCGCCACCAGTAGGTCGAGCGCAGCGTCCAGAGCGGCACCAGATCGACCTTGCCGGCGCCACCAGCCATGGGATAGACGAGACCGCGGGCGATCCAGTCCTTCCGGACGGTTTGGGGAAGCTTGGCCAGTGCGTCAGCCGTCTTCGGGCTCATGGGCATAACGGGAATGCCGAGCTTGGCGAACTCGTCGGTCACGTCGATGCCGAGCGAGACGACCCGCTGCTGCAGGTCGGCCTTGATCGGCCTGCCGTCCTGCACGGTGGAAAAATGTAGGAAATTGTCGCTGTCATAGTCGGAGATGGCGGTATCGCCATCCAGGCGGCCCGTGATATCGGGCATCGGAAAGGCGACCAGGCTCTCGACGTCCTTGTCCGAGGTATTCTCGAAGACATAGTCGACACGCACTTCCGAAGCGGAGATGAAAAGATCCTCCTCCGCCATGCTGACATCGTCGGATTGGGCAAAGATCAGCCCGCCGGTCTTGACCTCGGCCAGCGTGTCATTCGCCGAAACAGGCGATGCGATCGCCGCTGCCGCGACAAGAAGAGTGAAGAGCTTCATCATGAAACACCCCCGTTCCTGCGGCCGCCCCGCGATTGCCGCGGCAGGATTATCGCCGAAAGCTTTTGAGGGTCAATGACGATCCCGGGAACAAAATGCTTGCAACCGGCGGCTTTGCCGGTCATTCACAGCCGATGTCCGATCAAAATACCCAGCGCCTCGACCAGCTTCTCGTCTCCCGCGGTCTCTTTGCCAGTCGCTCGCGGGCCCGCGATGCGGTGCAGCGCGGAACCGTCCGGATCGGCGGCCAGGTGGTGACGAAGGCCGGCGCGCTCTTTGGCGACGACGCTGCCATCGAGATCGACGATCCGGCGCAGGACTATGTCTCGCGCGCCGCACTGAAGCTTGCCGGCGCCCTCGACCATTTCCGGCTCGATCCCGCCGGCCATCACTGTCTTGATATCGGCGCTTCCACAGGCGGCTTCACCGAGGTGCTGCTGCAGCGGGGTGCCCGGCACGTCACCGCGATCGATGTCGGCCATGGGCAGATGCATCCGCGCATATCAGCCGATCCGCGGGTGACCAGCAAAGAGGGCCTCAACGCTCGTAACCTGACGGCAGAAGATATCGGCCATCCCGCCACCTTCATCGTCTCCGACGTCTCCTTCATTTCGCTGAAGCTCGCACTGGCGCCGGCGCTCGATATCGCCGAACCGGGCGCAACCGCCGTCCTGCTGGTCAAGCCGCAGTTCGAGGCCGGCCGCGAGGCGATCGGCAAGGGCGGCTTGCTGAAAGATCCCTCTTCCGCTCCAGCCGTCGCATCGGAATTGGAGCGCTGGTTCATCGAGGACATGGGCTGGAAAAGCCTCGGCCTCATCCCCTCCCCGATTTCCGGCGGCGACGGCAATCAGGAATTCCTTCTGGCAGGATTGAAACCGTGAGCACAGAAACCGTCACGATCGAAAAGCTCGGCGCCCAAGGCGACGGCGTCGCCAGCAGCGCCACTGGGCCTGTTTATGTGCCCTTCGCATTGCCTGGGGAAACGGCGGCGATCGCCCGCGTCAAAGGCCACGGCACGATCATGTCGATCGCAACGCCCTCACCCGACCGGCAGGAGCCGCCCTGCCGGCATTTCGGTCCCGATGGCCTCAACGGCACCTGCGGCGGCTGCACGCTCCAGCATCTGGCCGATGCGCCTTACCGCGCCTTCAAGAGACAGCTGGTCATCGATGCGCTGAAATCCAAAGGACTCACACCCGAGGTCGGCGAGGTCGTTCCGGCCCGGCCGGGCGAACGCCGGCGCGTGGTCTTTGCGGCGCGCAAGACCGAGAAGGATATGCTGATCGGTTTCAACCAGGCCGAAAGCCACCATATCGTCGCGATCGAGGAATGTCCGATCTCGTCGGCAGGGATCATCGCCCGGCTGCCGGCGATCAAGGCGATTGCCGCATCGCTGGCGACGGGCGCCGAACCCTTCCGGATTGCCGTGCTCGAAACGCTTTCCGGTCTCGATGTCGCTGCCGACGAGGTGAAGAAACTCTCCGACCAGCAGCGGCGAAAGGCGATCGAGACCGTACTCAGCCTGCGCGGCATCGCCCGCGTGACCGTCAATGGCGAGATCCTCGTCGAGCCCTCAAAGCCGCTGATCGATTTCGGCGGCGTCCCGGTTTCACCGCCGCCGGGCGGCTTCGCCCAGGCGACGAAACCGGCGGAAGAGGCGATGGCCGAGCTGGTGCTTGCCCATGCCGGCAAGGCGAAGCGGATCGCCGATCTCTTCGCCGGCGCCGGCACGTTTTCGCTGGGGCTGGCGCGGATCGGCCGCGTGCATGCCGTCGAGGCCGAGGCAAAGGCGCTCGCAGCGCTCGATCACGCCGCACGCAACACGCAGGGACTGAAACCCGTCACCGTCGAGAAGCGCGATCTCTTCCGCCGCCCGCTGATGACGCAGGAGTTCAAGCCCTTCGACATCGTCGTCTTCGACCCGCCGCGTGCCGGGGCAGAGTTCCAGTGCAAGGAACTGGCCCGCTCGGCAGTCAAGAAGATCGCGGCCGTCAGCTGCAATCCGCTCACCCTGGCGCGCGACCTGGCGATCCTCGTCGAAGGCGGCTACCGGATCACCAGCGTAACGCCGATCGACCAGTTCCTCTGGACCTCGCATGTCGAAGTGGTGGCGACACTGGAGAAATAGGCGCCTGCCTGACACTTCGCATCGACGGGATCGCGATATGCCGGAGCGTCGAGAACATCTTATTGATCGGCCGGCTCGCTGGCCCCGGGCAAACTCATGCGCATTGGCCGCGTTCCGAGCTTTGCACCCGTGACGGCATCGATTGCGACAGGCTCGATCTCCAGGCCCGATTCGATATCGATATAGCGGGCGAGTTCTCCATCGCAATGGCGCTGCGCCCAAGCCCCGATCATCATCAAAACAGGCAGAAAATCGCGGCCGGCTTCCGTGAGGACATATTCTTCGCGGGGCGGCCGTTCGGAATAGAGTCGCCTCTCAAGCAGACCGTCCTCCGTCAGCGCCTTGAGACGCTTGGTCAACATCGTCGGCACGATGCCGAGGCTCTTCCTGAACTGATCGAAGCGGGTGAGGCCCGTATGGGCGTCCCGCAAGACGAGAATGCTCCACGCATCGCCGACTGATTGAAGGCCGCGGGCGACCGGGCACTGGGGAATCGGATTATTTTTCATTTAGTATCTTTTCGATAGTGACACGATATCGAAAAGATAGTAACAGATTGATGGACAACGATCCACACCTTGAAAGCTGACAATATGACCGACAGAAACAGAAAGGTTGCGCTGGTCACCGGCGCGTCCTCAGGCATCGGCCTTG
This sequence comes from Rhizobium sp. R634, assembly GCF_002211305.1. Classification (GTDB taxonomy): domain Bacteria; phylum Pseudomonadota; class Alphaproteobacteria; order Rhizobiales; family Rhizobiaceae; genus Rhizobium. Next base: position 87,345 of record NZ_LOKW01000024.1, read on the forward strand.
CAACGGCGGAGTCTCTGGTGAAGGCCGGCTACCGCGTGTTCGGGACCAGCCGCAAACCGGCCGCCGACAGGCCCGGGATAACGATGCTGGTCTGTGACGTGGCCGAGGACGCTTCGGTCCAGGCGGCTGTTGCGGAAGTCGTCCGGCAAACCGGCCGGCTCGACCTCGTCGTCAATAATGCCGGTATCGGCCTTATCGGCGGCGCCGAAGAATCCTCGATCGCCCAGGCACAGCGGCTTTTCGACGTGAATGTCTTCGGCGTGGCGCGCGTCGCCAATGCCGCATTGCCGGTCATGCGGAAGCAGAAGAGCGGCCGGATCATCAACATGAGCTCGATCCTCGGCCTCATTCCGGCTCCGTACAACGCCTTCTATGCTTCAACCAAACATGCGCTCGAAGGCTATTCGGAATCGCTTGATCATGAAGTGCGCAACTTCGGCATTCGCGTCGTTCTCGTCCAACCCGGCGTCACCCGAACATCCTTCGAGGAAAACCTGACACGAGCAGACCAACCTCTTCCGGTCTATGCTTCGGAACGCGCCCGCAGCGAAGCGCTGATGCGCAAATGGGTGGAGACGGGCGACGCGCCTGAGATCGTCGCCGACATGGTCGTGAAAGCCGCAACTGCAAAGACGCCGAAACTGCGCTACTCCGCAGGCAAGCAGTCCCGCCAGGTCCGCTCGCTTCGCCGCTACCTCCCGGAGCGGCTGGTCGACAGCCTACTGCGAAAGGTCAATGAGTTTCCGGCCTCAGCCTGACTGTTTGATTGAGGACGGATTCAGATTTCAAGCCGACACGCTTAAAGTCATCCTGTCCTCGGCCAAGGAAACCGATTCCGAATGCGCAAGACCAGAAGACGCAATCCCTACTATGCCGGCCCGGTGTCCGATCACTTCGACGGCACCTTTTTCTTCAATCCCGAAGGGATCGAGCCGCTTGGTTTCCGCGAACTCTTGCGGTGGCAGTTCGGCGGCGGCCGTGAGCGGTGGCCTCGGTCGGTTCCCAGTCCATTTGCGGCCGTCAAACCGGATCCACGTGTCGGCGGCGAGGATCTGCGGGTGACGATGGTTGGGCATGCAACCATGCTGGTGCAGGTCGCCGGGATCAATATCCTCACCGACCCGGTGTGGTCGGAGCGGGTCAGCCCTTTCACCTTTGCCGGACCCAAACGCGTCGTCGAGCCGGGTATTGCCTTTGATGATTTGCCGCCCATCGATCTCGTGCTGGTATCACACAATCATTATGACCATCTCGATATTACGACGCTGAAACGGTTGCATACGAAGCATCGACCGAGGGTCGTGACGCCGCTCGGCAACGACACGATCATACGCCGTGCCATGCCCGATATACAGACGACAGCTATGGACTGGGGCGAGCGCATCTCGCACGCCGGAATAAGCATCGACGCGGAACCTGCACACCATTGGTCAGCCCGCGGCACCGCCGATCGCCGGATGGCGCTTTGGGCGTCGTTCGTTTTGTCGACGCCAGCCGGCAAGATCTATCACGTCGGCGATACGGGCTTTCACCGCGGCATCAATTACAAAGCGGCACAGCAGAAGCATGGCGGCTTTCGCCTGGCCATTTTGCCCTTCGGCGCATATGAGCCACGATGGTTCATGGAAGGGCAGCACCAGAATCCGCATGAGGCGGTGATCGGGATGAAGCTGCTAAATGCGGCCTATGTGGCCGGGCATCACTTCGCCACGTTCCAACTGACAAATGAGGCGGTCGACGCGCCGACAAGAGCGTTGCAAGACGCAATGCGCGAGCATGATATTGCCCCGGACCGGTTCCGGCCGCTCAGGGCCGGAGAGGTATTCAATGTCCCGGCGATCTGATCGCTATCAGTTTGCCCCCGGTTGCGGTGTCGACGACTTGCCATGAACTTTTCGGAGACGATCGAGATCACGGTCAAGCAGATGCCCGTGGCGGGTAAACCTAGCCAAACCATCCAATATGCCGCGGAAGGCTGCCGACCATTCAACGCCGCATGAAGGCTTCGAAGGCGGCGCGGGCTTCGGCGCTTTTCAGCCGCGCGGCGAAATGGCGGGCCTCGACATCGATGCGGGCGATGATCTCATCCCGGGAGCCGCAAATGAGGTCGCGGGCAATCTTCAGGGCCTCCGGCGGCTTGGCGGCGAGTTTTGCAGCCGCGGCAAGCGCGGCGTTTTCCACCTCTTGCGGCGCCGTCACCTTCCAGACGAGGCCGGCCTCACGCGCTTCCTCGGCGCTGAAGGCTTCGCCGGCGGCCAGCATCGCAAAGGCGCGCTGGTGGCCCATGACGCGGGGTGCAATCAGGCTGGAAGCCGCTTCCGGCACCAGCGCCAGATCGACGAAGGGCGTGCGGAACTGGCTGCGGTCGGAGGCGATCGTCAGGTCGCAGTGAAGGTTGAGGGTGGTGCCGATGCCGATCGCCAGGCCGTCGACCCCGGAGACGAGCGGTTTTTCGGATCTGGCGAGCGCGTAGAGGAAATCGATCAGTTCGTCTCCCATGCTGCCGCCCATGGCAGTGGCAAGAAAATCGCCGATGTCGTTGCCGGCCGAAAAGCTGCCTTCGGTGCCGAGGAAGACGGTCACCCGGATATTTGCATCCGCATTGGCGGCATTCAGTGCATCGGCCATGGTGCGGTACATCGCCCGCGTGAAGGCGTTCTTCTTTTCCGGCCGGTTGAAGCGGATGATCTGGACGCCGGGATAGGCGGAAGGCTGCTCGACGATGATGTGATCGGTCATTGGGTTTCCTCAGGCAAGCAGGATACGAGCGGCAGCGAGACTTGCTGCGCCGTTGACGACCCGGTCGCGAAGGGCCGCCGTCTCGGCGAGCAGGTTTTCGGCAGCGAAGCGGCAAAGCGCGATGCGGTCCCCGCCGGCGCCATCGGAAGTCTCGGCGAGAGCCCCCTTGGCGAGATAGCGGCCGGTGAGCGCGAGCCCGAACAGTCGCTGATAGGGCGTGGCGCCGGAGAGCGCCTCGGCGGTCCGGCCATCGGCAAGCGCCTTTAACAGCCAGGCGGTGGCCTCGTCGAGGTCGACGACGGCAGCGTCGAGCCTGGCCGCCGTTTCTCCGAAACCATCGAGATTGGACCCTCGGACATCTTCCGCGGTCTTTCTGATCTCAGCGATGAAGCCTCTCACATGTTCGCCGCCGGAGAGCGGCAGCTTGCGGGTAACGAGGTCGATCGCCTGAATGCCGTTGGTGCCTTCATAGATCGGGGCGATGCGGGCATCGCGGAGATAACGGGCGGCGCCCGTCTCCTCGATGAAGCCCATGCCGCCATGCACCTGGATGCCGAGAGAGGCGACATCGACGCCGGCATCGGTCGAGAATGACTTGGCGATCGGCGTTAACAGGGCGGCGCGCTCCTGCCAATACTGACGATCGCCGCCTGCCCGGTGCGACATGTCGATCGCATGGGCGCAGGCATAGGAGATGGCGCGCGCGCCTTGGGTCAGCGCCTTCATGGTGAGCAGCATGCGGGCGACATCGGGGTGTTCGACAATCGGGCTCATGCCGGCGCCGGCCCACCCGGGCGCCCTGCCCTGTGTGCGCTCCCTGGCATAGGCGAGAGCCTTCTGGGTGGCGGCTTCCGAGACCGCCACACCCTGCATGCCGACGGCAAGGCGGGCGTTGTTCATCATCGTGAACATGCAGGCCAGGCCCTTGTTCTCCTCGCCGACCAGCCAGCCGACCGCGCCCTTTTCGTCGCCGAACTTGCCGTCGCCATAGATCATCGTGCAGGTCGGCGATCCGTGGATGCCGAGCTTGTGCTCCAGCGAGTGGCAGAACAGATCGTTGCGGGCGCCGAGGGAACCATCGTCGTTCACGAGGAATTTCGGCACCAGAAAGAGCGAGATGCCGCGTGTGCCGGCCGGCGCATCCGGCAGGCGGGCCAGCACCAAATGGATGATGTTTTCGGCGGCGTCATGCTCGCCCCAGGTGATGAAGATCTTCTGACCAAAGATGCGGTAGCTGCCATCGGCGCGGCGCTCGGCGCGGGCCTTCAGGACGCCGAGATCGGAGCCTGCATGCGGCTCCGTCAGGTTCATGGTGCCGCTCCATTCGCCCGATACCATCTTTGCCAGATATTTCTCCTTCAGCGCGTCGCTGCCATGAGCGCTGACGGCCTCGATGGCGCCCATCGTCAGGGTCGGAGCAAGGGCAAAGGCCATGGAACCGGAATTCCACATCTCGAGCGCCGCGACATTCAACATATGCGGCAGCGCCTGTCCGCCGAATGCCTCCGGTGCCGTCAGGCCGTTCCAGCCGCCGGCGATCCAGTTGCGATATAGATCGCGCCAGCCATCCGGCAGCCGAACTTCGCCGTTTACCAGACGAGCGCCCTGGCGGTCGCCGATGTCGGCGAGAGGGGCCACTTCCTCTGTGGCAAAACGTCCCGCCTCAGCCAGGATCGCATCGACGAGGTCTTCGCCGAGATCGCCGAGAAACCCCTTTGAAATCGCCTCGCCCATGCCCACTACATGCTTCAATGTGAACGCGATTTCCTCGACGGGCGCCTTGTACATGCTTTTCTCCTCCGCAGACCGTTCTGCGCGCGGCAAAACCTCTCCAGCGTCAGGGCTAATTGATTTTTACGTAAACGTCAATTTCGATTTCCCGGGGCGCCATGCAATAATTTCCGCGGCATGGCGCTTGGCTCTTGCACCCTTGCATAAATGGACGTCATGGAGAAATAAGAATGAAATCGCCTTCGCAAAGGACCGGCGAACAATGGACACATTGCCCGTCAACATACCCGGTTTCGTCTGGGCCTACCGCTTTTCGCCCAGCGAAAAGACCGCAGTGCGACTGACGAACAGTGCGACGGTGGCGGAACTGACTGCCGATGACGGTTTCTACTGGCTTCACCTCAACCTTGCCGATGCCCGCGTGCCGGCGTTGCTCGATACGCTGGAGGGGCTAACGGAGGACGCGAAATCGGCGCTGACGACGCGCGACACGCATGCGGCGATCACCGTCGACGAGCAGATGCTCTACGGCACTCTCGTCGATTGCCAGCGCGATTTCGCCCAGGACACCAACAATCTCGGCTGGCTGCATTTCGCCATGTCCGACCGCTTCATCATCACCACCCGGCTGCAGCCGCTGCGCAGCGTCGAGCGGGCGCGGGCGCTGATCGAAAAAAATCCGGGCAAATTTACCCTTCCGGTCGATCTCTTCGAACTGCTGGTGATCGAGTTCCAGCGCACGCTGATCGCGATCGTCATCGAACTCACCGAAGAGCTGAACCTGATCGAGGACATCGTCTACGACAATGCGCCCCGCGACGAGCGACGGCGCCTGGCGCCGGTGCGGCGAACCGTGGTCAGGCTGCACCGGCATCTGCGCACCGTGCTGGCGCTGATGCGCCGGGCCGCGGCGGCCGATGATGACGAGATGCCCTTCGGCTTCGATGACGTCGCGCGGCGATTGACGAGCCGGCTGGAAACGGTCGACCACGATATTTACGCCCTGCAGGATCGGGCGCGCCTGCTGCATGAAGAAATCGACTCGAAGCAATCCTCCGAGACCAACCGCCACCTCTATCTGCTGTCGATCATGACGGCGTTCCTGCTGCCGCCCACCCTCGTCACGGGGTTTTTCGGCATGAACACGGCCAACCTGCCGTTTTCCATCGGCGACTACGGCACCGAATATGCCGTCATCCTCATCGTCGCCTCGATCGCATTCGCCTGGTGGCTGCTGCGGCGGGTGAATATTCTTTGAAGTTGTGAGAGCTGGGGTGGGCGCTGCCGCCCCTCATCCGCCTGCCGTCCAGCTGCTGTTTTGCCTCGACGATGGCAGATCCCACCGGTCGACGCTCGGGTGATCGAGTTGTTCATGCACCTCGCCAGGAATGGTTTTTGCACGGTTACTAATATATTTACCGTGGGGAGACCTAATGTCATGAAATGGTGCACATCCGAAGAATTTGCCCCTCTGATGCTCGTGGTGAGTGGGCCGGAAAAATACAAGCTTGTTGCAACCCTTGTGCAGGCTGCCGAGATGCTGACGGTTGGCTGGCCGATCGACGATGGAGACGAGTATTTGATTGCGATTAGGGCATGCCGGGACGCAATTCATGGAGAAATTCCGGCAGAGGACGCGCGAGCAGCGCTTATCCGTGCCGCCGACGAAGCTGGCATTTCAGTGATAACAGCCGTTCACTGAGTTTCGCGGCCGACGATGAAATGGACTCGCGGGCATGGATCCTCGGCTCAAGGCCGAGGATGAGGAAGGGTGGGGCGATGTTCGGGCCCACGCCTCCGCCGAAGCAACTCGCGTCGCGCTACGTCACCTCAATAGGGCGAATAGCACTGCTGACGCGGACCGTTATATGGCTGGAACGTGTTGTCGTAAGCCCGATAGGAGCGGTAGCGGTTGGCGCACCAGGCGATGTGAGCCGAGCCCATGCGCGGGGCGGGCGCGACATAACGCGGCTGCGCGGCAATGGCTCCGCCAATGACCGCGCCCGCGCCGAAGGCGGCGAGCGGATACCAATATCCGTTATAGCGGCGATAGCCCGGGCGATAGTAGGAATATCCGCGATAGCCGCCGTAATAGCCAGGCCGGTAATAGGCGCCGGGGCGATAGCCGGGCCGGTAATAGTCGCCGCGATAATAACGGCGGTACTGGATGCTCTCGACCGCGGAGGATTTCTCCACCTGCGGTGCGCTCGGCATCTGCATTGCCTGCGACGGCGCGAAGCCCGTCACAATGACGGCGGCGGCCAGAACTGCGGTTGCGATCTTGTTACTCAAACTGAACATTTCTCTCTCCCATTCGACAGCGAACACCGCCTGCTCAGCAACGCCTTCGCGCCCGAATGGTTCCGAAAGCGGCCGGGACCGGCTGCTTTCGTTTTTTAAAGAAATCGAACTGAACCGGGGATTAACCGGGAGCGCTCAGGCAACGGCGGAAATTTTCGCCTGATCGCCCTGGAGGCGGTTCACCATGAAGTTCGAGTACCATTCGAGGAACTGCATGACGCCGCCTTCATGCACGGCGGAATAGGGGCCGGGCTCATAGGCAGGCGAATGGATGCCGAAAGCATTCTCTTCGACGATGCGGCGATCCTGATCGTTGGTCTCGGTCCAGACGTGCGTCAGTTCTTCCAGATTGTAGTCCACGCCCTCGACCGCGTCCTTGTGGACGAGCCACTTGGTCGTGACCGCCGTCTCATTGGCGCTGAGCGGCAGCACGCGGAAAGAGATGGCATGGTCGCCGAGCAGGTGGTTCCACGTCGTCGGATAGTGGAAGAGCAACATGGTGCCGATACGGTTGATCGAGATATCGTCGGAGATCCGGCGCTTGACGGCGGGCTTGCCCGACATGGTGTAGCTCTCGGCATCCTCGATCAGCGGCATGCGGGCGGTGCGGAACTGGCCGTCCGGGGAAATCTGGAACTTGCTCGGCAGGCCGGCAGCCTCGCAGCGCGCCCAATGGCCGGCGATCTCCGGATCATCGGCGCCGCCATCCGTGCCGGTCACGCTCGGCGCTTCGGGATAGGTGCGGCAGAGCTCGGGGTGATTGGCGGCGCAGTGATAGCACTCGCGGTTGTTCTCCCAGACGAGCTTCCAGTTGCCCTTCTCGATGATCGTGCTCTGGAAGGCGACCTTGGTCTCGCCGATCCGGTGCGGCGCCACATAGGGCTCGACCTTGTCGCGCACCGTCTTGAAATCCGGGGCGGAGTCGGCGAGGCAGATGAAGATGTAGCCCGCGACGCTTTCGCAATGAACGGGCTTCAGGTTGAAGCCGGTCTTGTCGAAATCGTCGCCCATGTGACGGGCGAAAGCGAGTTTACCATCGAGATCGTAGGTCCACTGGTGATAGGGGCAGACGAGACGGACGGAGGAGCCGTGGTCCTTGGTGCAGACGCGCGAGCCGCGATGGCGACAGCTATTGTGGAAGGCGCGGATGACATTGTCACGGCCGCGGACGATGACCACAGGGTAGCTGCCGATCTGGACGGTGAAATAGGCTCCGGGCTTCGGCAGCTCGCAATCATGGCCGATGAACAGCCAGTCTCGATAGTAGATCATCTCCATGTCGAGCTGGAAATAATCCTCGTCGATATAGAACGGCTGTTCGAGGCTGAAGCCCTCGCGGCGGTTCTTGAGCTGACGTAAAACGTTGCTACGAATATCCATCTTCTTGTCCTCGTGCACCCGGCTACCGCCTTCGAGAAAGAAGGCCGGCGGAAGCGCGCCCGCTTCCTTCTCCTTCGGGAGAATTGTTTACGGCGTCATTTAATCACCTGGTATGGCCGCCGCGTGGTTACAATGCGACATCGGCTTCGAAATTGACGACAGGATGCAAGGCAGCGCAAACGCCTCGCCCCGATCGTTCAATTCGCCCGGCTTTCCAGCATCTATCGTCAATTGCGACACGGCGTAAAGACCACAGCTGGCGAGCGATTGGCCGAACCGCATCGATAATCATCGTATTTACGACATTGACAAGCAGTTAAGGCCCGTCCGGCGGCCGCTTTAACTCCGCCTTAAGCATACGGTCCTATCCTCCCGGGGATTACAGATCGACCGAAGAACGCGAACCATGGCCAAACTCCGTTATTTCGACGCGAAAATACCGAGCAAATCGCCGGAGCGGCAGCTGATCACCGCGCATTCGGAATTCTTGCGCACCGGCCGCATCACCCGCGACCGGCGCCATTGGCTGGCCGAGGAAAAGCGTTACCTCACCCATGAAGAAGTGGCGGCGAAAACCGGCCGCAAGCTGGAGGCGGCCGGCGAAAAGACCCATCAGCATATCAACGGCTTCCACCGCTCCATCCAGTTTCCGAGGATGATCTTCCACCGGACGCTGGAGGACAGCCCTCATCTCGGCTATTGCCACGTCACCGCCGCGCGAACGAAGTTCGCACATTACGAAGACGTCAGCTGGGCCTTCTACATCGCCAATTTCTATTCCGACATCGGCGACAACGACAACTTCTTCGAACGCATCGATGTCGGCTATTCCAGAATGTATTTTGCCGTGGCAATCAAGCCGGGCGAGGATTCTACGGAAAAGATGTCCATCGACCGCTCAGTGCGCGGCAACGGGCTACTCTTCCGCACGCACGATCCGCAGGCGGCGATCCGCAATATCCTGCTGCTCGGCGCCCGCAACGAGCAACTGCGCGAAATCATCCGCCAGCTGTGAGCGAACAAGGCGATTGATCGCGGGCGACGGAAAGCCTAATGACTGCCGGAACCGGACACAGGCAGCATATGGCACGCATCATCGACATCAGGTCAGACAAGCAGGCAGCGCTGGAAGCGGCCTGCGCCGCGCTTACCGACGGCTTCGCCATCGCCATTCCGACGGAGACCGTCTACGGCCTTGCAGCCGACGCCACCAATCCGGCGGCAATCACCCGCATCTACGAGACCAAGGGACGGCCGCGCTTCAACCCGTTGATCTGCCATATGGCCGATCTCGAAATGGCCGAAGAGCATGCCGTATTCGACCCGGTCTCACGGGCGCTCGCCATCGCCTTCTGGCCCGGCCCGCTTACGCTCGTGCTGCCGCTGAAGCCTGACAGCCCGATCCACTCGCTTGCGACTGCCGGGCTCGACAGCGTCGGCGTTCGTGTGCCGAAGGGTTTCGCAAGTTCCTTGATCGAAGCCTTGGGACACCCGCTCGCGGCCCCCAGCGCCAATACTTCGGGTGCCATCAGCGCGACGAGTGCGGCCCATGTCGAAGCCGATCTCGGGACGAGGATCCCCCTGATCCTCGATGCAGGCCCAAGCGCGGTCGGCGTCGAATCGACCATCGTCAAAGTCGAGGATGGCCGGCTGAGACTGCTCCGGCCCGGCGGGCTGGCGGCGCGCGAGATCGAACGCGTCGCAGGCCGGCCGCTGCTGCGTCCGAAAACGGCATCGGCCGCGATCGAGGCGCCGGGCATGCTCGCCTCGCATTATGCGCCGGGCGCTTCCGTGCGCCTCAATGCGACGGCCGTGGAACCCGGGGAAGCGCTGATCTCTTTCGGCAGCGCTCCGGTCTCCGGGGCCGACGGCGCGCGGATCGTCCTCGATCTCAGCCCGCGCGGCGACCTTGCCGAGGCGGCGGCAAATCTTTTCGACTACATGAAGCGGGCCGATGCCAGCGGCGCGTCGAGCATCGCCTTTTCGCCCATTCCCGAGGAGGGACTGGGCGAGGCCATCAACGACCGTCTGCAAAGGGCTGCCGCCCCGCGCGACTGACAGACCGATAGAAGCGATAGAGGATCGACCTGATGAGCAGCCCCGGCATTTCCACCGATCTTCTCGACCGCTTCGCCGCCATCGTCGGCGAGAAATACGCGCTCCGCAGCGAGGCCGACCTTGCGCCGCATCTGGTCGAAAACCGCGGCCTCTATCACGGCTCCTCCCCTCTCCTTTTAAAACCCGGCTCGGTCGAGGAAGTCTCCGCGATCATGAAGCTCGCGACCGAGACGGAAACGGCAATCGTGCCGCAGACCGGCAATACCGGTCTCGTCGGCGGCCAGACACCGCGCGCGGGCAAGTGCGATATCATCGTCTCGCTTGAGCGCATGAAAAGGATCCGCGACGTCGATCCGGTGGCGAACGTGCTGGTGGCCGATGGCGGCGCCATTCTTGCCGAGGTGCAGAAGGCTGCCGAGGCGCATGGGCGGCTCTTTCCGCTGTCGCTCGGTTCGGAGGGCTCCTGCCGCATCGGCGGCAACCTTTCCACCAATGCCGGCGGCACGGCCGTGCTTGCCTATGGCAATATGCGCCAGCTCTGCCTCGGTCTGGAAGTGGTGCTGCCGACCGGCGAAATCTGGGATGGCCTGCGCCGCCTGAAGAAAGACAATACCGGCTACGATCTGCGCGACCTCTTCATCGGCGCAGAAGGCACGCTCGGCATCATCACGGGCGCGGTGCTGAAGCTTTTCCCGCAGCCGCTCGGCCATCAGGTGGCATTCGCCGGGCTGCATTCGGTCGAAGATGCGCTTGCGCTTTTCAACCTTGCCTCCAGCCTCTGCGGCGCCTCGCTCACCGGCTTCGAACTGATGCCGCGCTTCGGGGTCGAGATCACCGCCCGCCACATCGACGGCGTCCGCGATCCGCTGGAAACGGCCTATCCCTGGTACGTGCTGATCGATATCTCCACCTCGGACTCGGCCGAGACGGCGGAGCGGATGATGAATGGCCTGCTGGAACAGGGCTTCGAGGCTGGACTGGTGCTGGATGCCGTGATCGCCTCATCCGTGGCGCAGCAGAAAGCGATATGGCATATGCGCGAGAGCATGTCGGACGCTCAAAAGCCCGAGGGGGGCTCGATCAAGCACGATGTTTCCGTCCCCGTGTCGAGGATCCCGCATTTCATGGCCGAAGCCGAGACGGCAGTGATGGCGGCGATGCCGGGCGCCCGGATCTGCGCCTTCGGCCACATGGGCGACGGCAATATCCATTACAATATTTCCCAGCCGATCGGCGCCGACAAAGCCGCTTTCATCGCCCGCTGGCATGAGATGAACCATATCGTTCACGGGCTGGTGCTCGCCCACGGCGGCTCGATCTCGGCCGAGCACGGCATCGGCCAACTGAAGCGCGACGAACTGGCGACGATCCGCCCGGCGATCGAAATCGAGCTGATGCGCCGCATCAAACGCGCCTTCGATCCGGCTGATATCATGAATCCTGGAAAGGTCGTCAGCCTCGACGTGTGAGGCTGACCATTATCAGGCCGACTGCGTGCCGCCGCCGGTCAGGATCTGCAGCGCCGGCGATTGCTGCGTGTTGTTCTGGACGTCGTACATTGCCGTGAAGCGTCTCAGCAGCTTGTCGACCTTCTTCGGATCCTGAAGATCCTCCAGCTTGACGAAGCGGTTGATGAGATCGGCCTGCTTGGCGACGTCCATGCCCGAAATCTGCGACGGCAGGCTGTAGGCGGTGGTGATGACCTGGTAGAGCGCCCTGTCGCCGAGGATCGAATAGATCGAGGTGATGCTCGAAGCCTTGCGGCTGAAGTAGAGCGCCAGGCGCACGCCGTCGTTGGTTTGGCCTTCCTGGGTCTCCAGCGTCTGCTGCAGGTAGAGCTGCTGGGTGCGATCCTCGGACGCCTTGTTCTGGATGGTGCCGATCTTGGCGCGTGTCAGATTGCCGTCCTTGTCGAAGTTGAAGGCCGCGACGATATCCTTGAAGCGCGCATCCGCCTTGTCGTTCAGGTAGCTCTTCTTGTCCTCGGGATCCGAGGTGAAGATTTTCTTCAACGTAGCCTTGTCGTAATCCTTCGGATCAAGGTTGTTCGCCTTCAGCACCAGATCGGTCAACCGGCTGTCGTCCAGGAAATCGTCGAGCGACTTGACCTTCGCCATGCCCTTGGCGAAATAATCGACCTCGGCCGTCGCGTCCTTGGCTGCCTTGTCCTTCACCGGGCCATCCTTCAGCAGCATGGTCATATGCGCCTTATAGTCGGTGGCGTATTTGGCCATGGTCGCGTCGGGTAGCGCCTGGAAAGGCGAAGCCGCCTTGCCGTCGGGACCGAAGTTGAAGGCGCGGGCGAGGTTGGTGATGCGTTCATCCTTGAGGGACGCGATATAACCATTCGGATCGTAAGCATCGCTCGTCAGGATCTTGCGCATCATCGAGCGCGGCACTTCCTGATCGGTGAGACCGAAAGCCTGCAGCGCCACATGATAGAGGTCCGGCAGATTGTCGTTGCTCTTCGTGAAATCCGCTGCCGAATTGGTGCGCAGGAAATCATTGACGCTGTCGATTTCGGAGAAATCCAGCAGGCTGGTGCTGTCGGCCATCATTTTCTGGTAATTGGCGGCGACCTCGTCGATCGCATCGTCGCGCTCGTCGTCATAGCGGGCGGCATAGTTGTCGTTGGTGGTCTGCGCCTGCGCGGCGATCTGGACCGAGCTGACAGCCGGGAGCGATCCATCGGCGGCGAAGTTGAAATCGGCATTGAGATCGGCATAGCCAGCCGCAGATGCCGCAGCCGCATCGGTCAAGATGCTCCTGAGGTCGGTATCCGAGATACCTTTAGGCAGGTTATACGTGCTCTTCAGGAAATTGATGATGGCGGGATCGGCGAGCAGATCATCGACATTGGAGATCGTCGACATCCTGGCGGAATAGTCGTCCGTGCGCGCTGCGGCGGCCAATTTCGTGTTGGTGACCTGGCCGCCCGTCTGGGCAGACATGCCGTCCTCGAGTGATCCATCCGCCTTGAAGTTGAAGGCAGCGGCAACGTCGGCATAGGTGCCGGTGCCGCTCTGATCGGTCAGGATGGCGCGAAGAGCGACATCGGTGACGGTCGACGGGATGCCATAGGCGTTGCGGACAAAATTGTTCAGCTTCTGATCCGCCAGCAGTTGATCGACGTTCGAGATGCCGGCGATGGTCGACTGGTAATAGACTGCCGCATTGTCGGCCCTGCTGGCGGTGCTGGCGCTTTGCGCCGCGCTCTGCGAGGCATAGAGGGTCGCGACCGACCCATCAGTCTTGAAATTGAAGAGTTCGTGGACGTCACTATAACCCTGAGCGCTTGCCGCCGCGGGATCGACGAGGAAAGTTCTCAGCGTCGCATCCGAGACGCTGTCTGCGATTTGCATGCTGGTTCTGATGTAGCTGACAGCAACAGGATCCGACATGATGTCGTCGACATTGGTGACATTGCCGATCATGCCGTTGAAGTGCGCTGCGTTCGCCGCCGACTTGTCGGTGGTCGATTTGCGCTGTGCCTCCGTCTGGATCACCGAACCGTTGATCGAGCCGTCCGCATTGAAGTTGAAGTCGGCATTGAGGCCGGCCTTCCCTTGGGCGGCGGCATAGGCTGGGTCCGTCAGGATGCTCTTCAGCTCGGCATTGCTGAAATTCACGCCGAGGCCATAGGCATCCTTGATGTAGCGCGCCGTTACGCCGTCGGCGAGCAGATCGTCGACATTGGTGATGCTGCTCGATTGCGATGTTACGCCATAATAATTGGTAGTGTTCGATGCGGCCGACGTCAGCTTGTTCGCCTGCTCGATCGACTGAGCTCGCACCGTGTTCGAGGTCGTGCCGTCCGCCTTGAAATTGAAGGCGTTGTAGACATTGGTAAAGCCCATCAGCTGGGCATAGCCCGGATCGGTCAGCACCGTGCGCAACGCCGCGGCGGTGAAGTCGGCCCCCATGCTGTAGGCCGTCTTGATATAGGAGGTCAGGCGGCTGTCGGCGACCAGATCGTCGACATTGGTGATCGTGCCGATCTTCGCCGTATAATAGGCCTTGTTGTATTCGGCCGCCGTCTTGCCGACATAGTAGACGTCGGAGCCGACCGAATTGTCGATGATGACCGACTGGGAATTCAGCGTGTAGGTCTCGATCACCGAAGCCTTCTGCGCGGCCGTCTGGGCCGTCCCGGTGACCGTGCCGTCGGCATTGAAGCTGAACTGGGCGGCAAGCGCCTTGTATTTGTCGCCGCCCTGCGTGTTGACGAAGCTCGACGGGTCGCTGAGATCACTCGTCAGCACCTGCCGCAGGAAATCCTTCGACGCATAGGTCGGATCGATTTTGAACGTCTTCAGCACATAGGTGCGCAGCCGCGTGTTGTTGATCAGGTCGTCGACGGTCTGCACGCTGTCGATATTGTTGCCGTAATAGGTGCTCTCGGTGGCCGCGGCCTTGTCGGCATCGACAAAGGACTGCTTGTAGAGACCGATGAGATCGTCCTCCTGCGCGTCCGTCTGCACGTCCTTGTCAGGCGCATTGAAATTGAAGGCGGCGGCGAATTCGCGGTAGCGCGTATCGGAGAGCTTGTTGGCGTAGCTGTCGGGGTCGGTGAGATCGCTTTCGAGCACCTTCTTCATGAAGGCCTTGGCGTAGGTCATGTCCTCGAGGCCATAGGCCTTCATCGCGTAGCTGTAGAGCTTGTAGTCGCCGAGGAAGTCGTCGACGTCAGTGACCTTGTTGATATTGTCGGCGTAGTACTGGGCATCCTTCTTGACCGTCGATTGCGCCGCAACCTTGTTGAGGCTCGACGTCATATCCTTCGACAGGATCGAGTAAGCGAGGGAAGCCGTAATCATCAAAAGCGCCCTTTTCGGCAAAATCTCTAAAAGAACGACGAACTGCTGGTGGGCCCATTTTGCCACGCAAAACTTACCCGAGACTTACCTCTGGGTTGCGTCATTTCAGGACAAGACACCGTTCACCTTCCGGAAACCCTGCCGGATTCGGTTTTGATAACCATCGTAGGAGGCAAAGTTTTCTTAACCGCAATTTTTAAGCTGTACGGAAGGGCCCCCGCCTATTGTCGGCCATAGAGGACGAAAAGTCCCAAGGAGAAGACCGGAAACCGGCTCTCAGGTAAGACAAGGGTAGAATGAAATGAACAATCCCGTTATGAAGCCCGCATGGGCTGGCACGACGCTACGCCTCGATCCGTCCCGCTTTCCCCAGCAGGTCAGCTACGCCATCCATGATTGTTCGGATGACGTCAGCATCACCATAGACGAACGCGGCGCCGTTCTGCGCAAGATCCTTCCCTCCAGCGGCCTGCCGCTATCGATTGCCCTGCCGAAGCGCGTCTTTCAGGGTGTCGCGGCCCGCGCCATAGACCATGGCGACGGTGAGGTTACGGTGACGCTCGAACTCCACCACGCGGATCCGGAACTCTGCATTCCGCTGCTCGTCGCCCATGATCTCAGCGACATCGCCGCCGACTGGCGCAGCTGGTCGGAGGCCTTCCGCATTCCGATGCTGATGGTCGAAGCCGATGGCGTCGCACGGCCGCTCGAAGACCATATCGGAGCCCTGCGTACCGGCGATCTGAAGCCGCGCCGCCGTCATTCCTACTTCGCCAATCGCCGTCCGCGCTTCCTCGTGCGCCGCACCACTGGCCGGCTGGGCGTTGCGATGAAGATCGAAGGCAAGGAAATCATCGCCCGCAACTGAACGGAATCGCGACAGTTCCATGCGGCAACGCCGCTCCGGAACCATTTTGAAACCCGGCGCCCGCGCCGGGTTTTTCGTTCCATTCAGGGAATGGCGAACAGCAGCGAGACGAAAAGGCCGAAGAAGATGATCAGGCCGACGCGGTTGTTCGACTTGAAGAGCGCCAGGCATTGGACGGGATCATCGATATCAAGCCGGACGATCTGCCAGGCAAACATGCCGGCCGCGCCGATGAGCGCCAGGAAGGCAATGAGATTGGCGTCACCGAGCAGAAAAGCGGCGAACATCAGCACCAGCGTCAGCCCATAAAGACCGATCAGCCAAAGCCTCGTCCTGTCGCCGAAGAGCCGTGCTGTGGAGCGAACGCCGATCAGTTCGTCGTCCTCCTTGTCCTGGTGGGCGTAGATGGTGTCGTAACCGATCGTCCAGGCGACGGAGGCGGCATAAAGCAGGATCGCCGCGAAGGAGAGGCCACCCGATATGCCGGCCCAGCCCATCAGCGCACCCCAGGAAAAGGCAAGTCCCAGGAAGAACTGCGGCCAGTCGGTGAAGCGTTTGGCGAAGGGATAAAGCGCGACGATGCCGAGCGAGAGAATGCCGAGGAAAACGGTCAGCCAGTTGAATTGCAGCAGCACGAAAAGGCCGACCAGCGCCTGCAGGCCGATAAAGATCTTCGCATGGGCGCGGGTGACGCGGCCGGAAGGGAGTGGTCGCGAACGCGTGCGCGCCACTTCCATGTCGATCTCATGGTCGACGAGATCGTTGTAAGTGCAGCCGGCGCCGCGCATGGCGACCGCGCCGATGAAATAGAGGATGAGGTGGGAGACCAGCAGGCTGCCGGAATAGCGCCCCTCGCCGATCGCCGCATTGGCGGCGAGTGTCGCCGACCAAAAGCATGGCCACATCAAGAGCTGCCAGCCGATGGGCCGGTCCCAGCGCGCGAGCTGCGCATAGGGCCACAGCCATGGCGGCAGGATCCGGTAAACCCAGTTATCGGAAGGTGCGTCGGAGACGCGATCGTGAAAATGACCGGTATCTTGCATGCCGTTCATCTAGCGGCGGGCTGGCGATCCGGTCAAGAAGCGATCGCGGCGTCACGGGAGCACTCCCGCTGTTCTCCGAACCGCGGAAATGCTCTATCGCTTTGTTTTCTCTCAATTCCTGACGAAAAACCCGTGGGTGCTCTTGCCGGAATTGCTCCGATCACTGCAGTGAGAAATTGAATCTGTACGTCGCCGAGACGCCGATCAGGACCTGGTTCTTCGAGCCGCGCTCCCTGACGAGGCTGCTATCGGCAGCCGGGCCTGCGAGCCGCTTATATTCCAGGAAGGAACTCGCCGACAGGTTTTCCGTCGCCTTCCATGTCAGGGCCGCACCCGCGCCGTAAGACTGGATGCCCGATGACGGCTTGTAGGGATCGAGGCCGCTTGCCGCAGCCTGCTTGGCGTTGACGCCGTAATAGGCGTCGTAATAACCGCTTGTGGCGAATGTCGCGCGCGGGCCGCCGGAAAGCTGCAGGTCGGGCGCGATGTCGGTGAAGGCATCGACAGCGAGATCGGCGACGACGCCATCATGCGAGCGGATGCCCTGGCGGACTTCGGCGCGGGCGCGAATGAAATCGGTCGGGTAGACTTCGACGAAACCGCCGGCTTCCGCTCCCCACTTGACCTTCTTCATGCCCTTCAACTCATGGCCGTCGCCATCATCGCGCGAAGGCACGAACCGGCCGACGATGCCGGCCCGAATGGTTCCGTTGTCGATGAGGGCGAAGGAAGGATTGTCGTTGCGCGAGGAAAAACGCGGGGCCGATCCCTGCCGGCCGGCCGAGATCAGCGGGCTGAACCTGAATTCATAACGCGAAGAGCCTTCGAATTTCGGGGCAGAGAAGCCGGCGACGCCGACGCTCAAATACCAGTCGCCGGACCAGAAATGCTGGCCGCTTTCCTGCGCGGCCGCAGAACCAAAGGAAGAAAAGGCAATAAGCAAAGAAATCGATACGACTGATCGATGAGACACGTCCGCACTCCAGAAAACGCAAAAACAAAGCCGCGGAGGGCGGCGGTCGCTACATTTATCGTGAGGTCGTTACGCCAATGTTAACCACGGCGGCGAGATTGGAAGGCAAAACCGATGTCTTTTTACCGCTGGTTCCAGCGGCGGATGACCGGTTCGGTCAAGTCGTGTTCATAGCCGAGCACGCTGATGCTCGCGGTATCCAGCACGAAATGCGCACCGCCTTGCGGCGGGAGGCCGAGCCAGCGGGCGGCGAGCACACGCAGGAAATGCGAGCTCGAGAAGATCAGGATGCTGGCAGGCGCCTGGCGAATCGCATTGATGACGGCATCCGCGCGGGCGCCGACATCAGCAGCGCTTTCGCCGTTCGGGCAGCCATCGCGAAAGAGCTGCCAGCCGGGGCGGTCCGCCAGAATAGCCTTCGTCGTGATGCCCTCGTAAGCGCCGTAATCCCATTCGGCGAGATCTTCACGGATCACCGCGCCGGAGCCGAATCCGGCAAGCATGCAGGTCTTGCGGGCACGCGCGGACGGGCTCGACCAGACGGCGGAGACGGAAAGGCCCGCCAGCCGGTCGGCAAGCTTTCGGGCGGCGGCTTCGCCATTTTCCGTCAAGGGAATATCGCTTCGCCCGGTATGGCGCCCGGAAAGGCTCCATTCGGTTTCGCCGTGCCGCACGAGATAGATTTCGGGAAACGCACTGCTCATCGGCATGCCCTTTCATGAAAACCGGCACAAATACTGACTGTCAGAACGTCACCTTCTCCAGCGGTGGGCGGTTCGCCTCGAACTCCTTCAGCTTCGCTTCGTTCCGGGCAAGGTAATTGCGGTTGTCGGGAACCGTGAACTGGTTCTTGGCGATCTGAATCTGGAGGATGAAAAGCTCATCCCAACGGAAGCCCATTTCCGAGCCGGCGAGATAAAATTCCCACATGCGGAAGAATTGCTCGTCGTAAAGCGCCACGGCTTCGGCCTTGCGCGCCACGAAACGCTCGCGCCAATGACGCAGCGTATAGGCATAATGCATCGGCAGGATTTCAACATCCCGGACCAGCAATCCCGCCTTTTCAAGCGGCGGCAGGACCTCGCCGACCGAGGGAATGTAGCCGCCGGGAAAAATATATTTTTCGATGAAGGCGTTGGTGCCGAAGCTCGGCTTCGGACGGCCGATCGAGTGCAGGACCATGACGCCGTTGTCGTCGAGCAGGTCCGACACCTTGCGGAAGAAATTGCCGTAATTGCCGATGCCAACATGCTCGAACATGCCGACCGAGACGATGCGGTCGAACTTCCGCCCGGTCATGCTGCGATAATCCTGCAGTTCGAACCGCACGCGATCTCCAAGCCCACGCTTTTCGGCGCGCGTGCGCGACACCTTGAGCTGCTCTTCGCTCAGCGTAATGCCGGTGAAATCGGCGCCCTCCGTCGCCTCCGCCAGATACATGCCCATGCCGCCCCAGCCGGAGCCGATCTCCAGGATGCGCTGGTTCGGCTCGAGCAGAAGCTTGGCGGCGATATGGCGTTTCTTCGCAAGCTGGGCCTCGTCGAGGCCGATGCCCGGCGGTTCGAAATAGGCGCAGGAATATTGCCAATCCTCATCGAGGAAAAGATCGAAGAGCTTGGCCGACAGATCGTAATGATGAGCGACGTTGTGCTTGTTGCGATTGACGGGCACGCGGCTCTTCAGCTGCTGCCAGGCAATGCGGCCGACGAGCAGCGCCGCCATCTTGAAATCGAAAATCTCATTGGTGGTGTTCTGCTTCACCAGCGACAGGAAATCGTAAATGTTGCCCTGTTCGAGAATGAACCGGCCCTGCATGTACATTTCGCCGAGCTTCATCGTCGGGTCGCGACGAATGGCATCCTCGGCCTCCTGATCGGCAACACGGGCGACAACCATGTCTCCGGTGCCGTCACCGATCATGTGGGTGTCGCCATTGGCAAGGGTAAGTTTCAAAGACCCCTTGCGGATGATTTGCTGGACGATCGAAAGGAAAGCCGACGCCATGGACGCCTCGCAAATGTGACAGGATGGTCACATCAACTTAATAACTCTCCTTCGCCTTACAAGCGCCGGATTTAGCACTCTTTCGAGAACTTTGCCAAACTGTTGCATTTTTGCCGAAAGGCAGGCTAAGCCCTTATTTTCGCTTCATGGCTTCGGCAAGTGCCGCGCCGAAGGCGCCCTGGCTTTCCTGTTTCGGAGCGGCCGGCCGGCGATCGTTCTGCGGCCGCGAACCCTGACTTCCCCGAGAATCACCGCGCGGGGGAGGCGCCGAAGAACCGTCGTCGCGCCGCATCGAAAGACCGATCCGCTTGCGTTTGGCATCGACCTCGACGACGCGCACCTTGACGACGTCGCCGGCCTTCACGACCTCGTGCGGATCCTTGACGAAACGGTCGGCAAGCTGGGACACATGCACAAGACCATCCTGGTGCACGCCGATATCGACGAAGGCGCCGAAGGCTGCAACATTGGTCACCGTGCCTTCCAGCACCATGCCGGGCTTCAGGTCGGAAATTTCGTTGACGCCTTCGGCGAAGGTCGCGGTCTTGAAGCTCGGACGCGGGTCGCGGCCGGGCTTTTCCAGCTCGGCGATAATGTCGCGAACCGTCGGCAGACCGAATTTCTCGTCGATGAACTGGCGCGGGTCGATCGATTTCAGGACAGCGCTGTCGCCCATCAGCGCGCGCAGATCGCGGCCGCAGGCGGCGACAATCTTCTTGGCGACACCGTAGGCTTCGGGGTGAACCGAGGAGGAGTCGAGCGGCTCCTTGCCGTTCGGGATGCGCAGGAAGCCGGCACATTGCTCGAAGGTGCGGCCGCCGAGCCGAGCGACCTTCAACAGATCGCGCCGTGTCTCGAAACGGCCCTCGCTGTCGCGGTGGCGGACGATGGCATCGGCGATCGACGGCCCGAGGCCGGAGACGCGGGCGAGCAGCGGCGCGGACGCGGTGTTGAGATCGACGCCGACGGCATTCACCGCATCTTCGACCACGGCGTCGAGCGAGCGCGACAGCTTCTGCTGGTCGACATCGTGCTGATACTGGCCGACGCCGATCGACTTCGGCTCGATCTTGACGAGTTCGGCGAGCGGATCCTGCAGACGGCGTGCAATGGAGACGGCGCCGCGCAGCGATACGTCGAGATCCGGGAATTCGGCCGCTGCGGTCGCCGAGGCGGAATAGACCGAGGCGCCGGCTTCGGACACGATAACCTTGGTCGGCTTCGGCGCCGGCAGCTCGGCCAGCATGTCGGCCACCAGCTTTTCCGTTTCGCGGCTGCCGGTGCCGTTGCCGATCGAGATCAGCTCGACATTGTGCTTGCGGATCAGCGATGCGAGTTCGATCTGCGCGCCGCGTACGTCGTTTCGCGGCTGGAAGGGATAGACGGTCGAGGTCGCCACCACCTTGCCGGTGCCGTCGACGACGGCGACCTTGACGCCGGTGCGGATGCCGGGATCGAGGCCCATCGTCGCGCGCGAGCCGGCGGGGGCGGCGAGCAGCAGATCCTTGAGATTGCGGGCGAAGACATGGATCGCCTCCTCCTCGGCCCTCTCGCGCAGTTCGCGCATCAGGTCGAGCGAGAGCGACATGGAAAGCTTGACGCGCCAGGTCCAGCTCGCGACCTCCATCAGCCAGCGGTCGCCGGGACGGCTCGCGCCGATCTCGTAGGCAGCGGCGATCATGCGTTCAACAGGCTTGTTCGGAGAAGCGGTCTCGGCGTCGGCCTCGATCGTCAGCGTCAGCACTTCCTCGTTCCAGCCGCGCAGCATGGCGAGCGCGCGGTGGCCGGGCGCGGTCGCCCAGCGTTCGGAATGGTCGAAATAATCGGAAAACTTCTCGCCCGTTGTCTGCTTGCCGTCGACGACCTTCGCCTTCAGCAGGGAGGCCTGGCGCATATGGGCGCGCAATCTGCCGAGCAGATCGGCATTTTCGGCAATGCCTTCGGCGATGATATCGCGTGCTCCTTCGAGCGCCGTTTTCACATCGGGCACATCCGCCGTGATGAAGCCCTCGGCCAATACCGGCGGTTCCCGGCCGCGATCGGCAAGGATCGTCTCGGCGAGCGGACCGAGGCCACGCTCGCGGGCGATCTCGGCGCGGGTGCGCCGCTTCGGCTTGTAGGGCAGATAGAGATCCTCGAGCTCGGCCTTGGTTTCGGCGCCGGCGACTTTCCCCATCAGCTCGTCGGTCATCTTGCCCTGACCGGTGATCGATTCGACGATCGCAGCGCGCCGGGCTTCGAGTTCGCGCAGATAGACCAGCCGCTCGGCGAGATTGCGCAGCTGCGTGTCGTCAAGTCCGCCCGTCACCTCTTTGCGGTAGCGGGCGATGAATGGCACGGTGGCGCCTTCGTCGAGCAACTCGATGGCGGCCTTGGCCTGATCCGGCCGGGCATTGATTTCGGCCGCGATACGGGCTGCGAGAAAGCGGAGGTCAGCGGCCATGAGATTTCCTGTTTCGACGAAAGTTGCGGGACCATAGCGGCGAAAAGCGGCAAGGCAATGCCCGACTGTGGTTTCCACAGCGGAAGTTGTTGGATGGGAATCATCGGCATTGTCCCGTGGAGCCCCCTCATCTGCCTGCCGGCATCTTCTCCCCGAGGGGAGAAGCGGAATCGTAGCGGCGTCTCGCCCTCCTGGAGCTACCGCTTGTGGAGCCCAGGGCAAGCGGCTTGCTCCTCTCTTCTCCCCAGCGGGGAGAAGGTGGCCCGAAGGGTCGGATGAGGGGGCCACACGGCACAACGCCTACCAACCATCCACCCCATCACTCTCTTCCGTTTTTGCGGTTGTGCAGATGCGGCATTCTTTGATAGCAGAAGCAACGTTTTGGATCGCCCTGCCCGCGGGCGCAAGGAAAAGAGTGCCATGCCAAACCTTCTTCTCGAACTCCGCTCCGAAGAGATTCCGGCCCGCATGCAGCGCAAGGCTGCCGGCGATCTGAAGAAGCTCGTGACCGATGCGCTCGTCGAAGCGGGTCTGTCCTATGAGGGCGCGCGCGAATATTGGACGCCGCGTCGGCTGGCGCTCGACATTCACGGCCTGACGGCCCGCTCCGCCGATGTGCGCGAGGAGCGCAAGGGGCCGCGCACCGACGCCAACGAGAAGGCGATCGAGGGCTTCCTGCGCGGCGCCGGCCTTTCCTCGGTCTCCGAGGCGCAGGTGGTGAGCGATCCGAAGAAGGGCGATTTTTACGTGGCGGTCATCTCAAAGCCCGGTCGCGCGGCTGAAAAGATCATCGCCGAGGTGATGCCCGGCATCATCCGCGATTTCCCTTGGCCGAAATCCATGCGCTGGGGCAAAGCCTCCTCCAAGCCGGGCGCGCTGCGCTGGGTGCGGCCGCTGCAGTCGATCGTCTGCACCTTCGGCCCCGAGCATGAAGAAACGGTCGTCATCCCCTTCGAGATCGACGGCATCACTGCCTCGAACGTCACCTACGGCCATCGCTTCCATGCGCCGGAGGCGATCACCGTGCGCCGCTTCGACGATTATGCGGCGAGCCTCGAAAGGGCCAAGGTCATCCTCGACGCCGAGCGGCGCAAGGACATCATTCTGCACGACGCCCGCGACATCGCTTTCGCCAACGGGCTCGAGCTGGTGGAAGACGAAGGGCTGCTGGAGGAAGTCTCCGGTCTTGTGGAATGGCCGCAGGTGCTGATGGGGTCCTTCGAAGAGGATTACCTCTCCATCCCCTCCGAGATCATCCGGCTGACGATCAAGACCAACCAGAAGTGCTTCGTCACCCGCAAGCAGGGTGAGGAAGGGCTATCGAACAAGTTCATCCTCATCTCCAATATCCAGGCGACGGATGGCGGCAAGGAAATCGTTCACGGCAACGGCAAGGTCGTGCGCGCCCGGCTTTCGGACGCGCTGCATTTCTGGAAGCGCGACCAGGGCAATCTACCGGATCTCGAAACGCTGACGGCTTCGGCCGAGAAGTTCGGCCTCGACCTGAAGAAGCCGCTCGATCAGCGCATGGCCAAACTCGATGCGCTCAATGTGACGTTCCACGCCAAGCTTGGCACACAAGGGGCGCGCGTCGCCCGCATCCGCGCGCTGGCATCCGAGCTCGCGAAGATCACCGGCGCCGACGCAACTCTCACCGATCGCGCCGCCGTGCTGGCAAAGGCCGATCTGCGCACCGAAGCGGTCGGCGAATTCCCGGAGCTGCAGGGCTTGATGGGCCGCAAATATGCGGTGCTGCAGGGCGAGAATGCCTCCGTCGCCGCGGCCATCGAGGACCACTACAAGCCGCAAGGCCCATCGGACCGTGTGCCGGAGGACAAGGTGGCGATCACGGTCGCTCTTGCGGACAAGCTCGATACGCTGATCGGCTTCTGGGCGATCGATGAAAAGCCGACCGGCTCGAAGGATCCCTTCGCGCTGCGCCGCGCCGCCCTTGGCGTCGTCAGAATCCTGCTGGAGCGCAGGATCCGCCTGCCGCTTCTAGCGACCGTCAGGGATGCCGACCTGCTCTCCTTCTTCCATGATCGCCTGAAGGTCTATCTGCGCGATCAGGGCGCCCGCCACGATCTCATCGATGCCGTGCTGACGCCCGAAGCCGACGATCTGCTGATGGTGGCGCGCCGCGTCGAGGCGCTGACGGCCTTCATCACCTCTGAGGACGGCAAGAACCTGCTTGCCGGCACCAAGCGGGCCACACAGCTGCTCGCCGCCGAAGAAAAGAAGGGTACCGTCATCGCCGATGCCGTCGCGGAAGCGCTCTTGAAGCTCGACGCCGAAAAGGAACTCTTCGCGGCCATATCGAGCGCCTCCAAGGATGCGGCGGAGGCCGTCGCCGGAGAGGACTTCCGCTCGGCAATGGCAGCACTTTCCAAGCTGCGCGGCCCTGTCGACCGCTTCTTCGAAGACGTTCTCGTCAACGACGAGGACGCCGCCATTCGCGCCAACCGCCTCGCTTTGCTCCGGCTGATCCGCGAAGCGACGGGAACGGTCGCGGATTTCTCGAAGATATCGGGTTAAGAATGCGGGCCTCGGCGGTCTGGCATTGCGGCCGCCGCGGCGTTATTCAATGAGGCATGCAAAACAGGATTCTCGTCAGTGCCTGCCTCATGGGCCATGCCGTCCGCTATGACGGGCAGGCGAAGCCGTTGCTTCATCCTGCAATCGAGAGATGGTGGGCAGAAGGGCGGCTGGTGACGATCTGTCCGGAGATGTCGGCGGGCATGCAGGTGCCGCGGCCGCCGGCGGAGATTGCGAATGGGGCAAGCGGTGAAGACGTGCTGGCAGGCAAGGCGCGGGTCGTCGAGAGCACCGGCGCAGACGTGACGGAAGAGTTCATGCAGGCTGCGGAAAACGCCGTCACGCTCGCCAGCCAGGCCGGTTGCCGCTACGCGCTGCTCATCGAAGGCAGCCCGTCCTGCGGATCCGATTTCATCTATGACGGGACGTTTTCCAGACGCAAGCAGGCCGGCAGCGGCGTGACGGCGGCGGCATTGAAAGCGGCCGGCGTCGAGGTGTTTTCCGATCGCGAGATCGAGCGGCTGATCGAACGTGTTTCCGACTGATCATCCATAAGGAACGGCCGCCGGAAACCGGCGGCCGTCCAGTCTTTGGCGATGAAAACAGGTCGCCCGGTCTGTTAGGCGGCGCGGCGGCCTCGATGCATGGCCGGCTGAGCGCCGGCGGCGCCGACGCGGAAGCCGCGGATAAGATCGACCAGCTCGTCGGTATCGCTGGCCAGCGTTTCGGCCGAGGCCGTGGTCTCTTCGGCCATGGCGGCGTTCTGCTGGGTGGCAGCGTCGAGCTGGTTCATCGAAGATGAGATCGACCGCAGCGTCGTGTCCTGCTCGGAGGCGCTGTGGGCGATCTTGGCGACGATCTCGTTGGCGGCCTTGATCTGGTCGGAGATGCGCTTCAGCGCCTCGCCTGCCTCGCCGACCAGACGGACGCCGTGATCCACCTGGGTGGAGGAGCGGGCGATCTGGTCCTTGATCTCCTTTGCCGCGGCGGCGGACCGCTGGGCAAGTTCGCGCACTTCCTGGGCGACGACCGCAAAGCCCTTGCCGGATTCGCCAGCGCGGGCCGCCTCGACGCCGGCATTCAGCGCCAGGAGGTTGGTCTGGAAGGCGATCTCATCGATGACGCCGATGATCTTCGAAATTTCCGAGGACGACTTCTCGATACCGCTCATCGCCTCGATCGCCTGGCTGACGATGGCATCGCTATGGGTGGCCTCGGTGCTGACGGAATGGACGCGCTGGCTGGCTTCGTGTGCGCCATCGGCTGTCTGGCGGACGGCGACTGTCAGCTCGTCGAGAGCGGCTGAGGTCTCCTCCAGGCTTGCAGCCTGGCGTTCGGTGCGCTGCGACAGCTCGTTGGAAGCGCGGCGGATTTCTTCCTTGCTGGTGCCGATATCGCTGCCCTTGGCGCTGACCTTGGCCATGGCGGCTTCCAGATGCGACAGCGCATCGTTGAAGTTGTCGCGAAGGGCGGCGTATTTCTGACCGAGATCGGCGCAGCGGACGGTGAGATCGCCGCGGGCGATCATCTCCAGCGCCTGGCCGATCGTCGCCACGACCCGGGCCTGAAGTGCGGCTTCGTCGTGCTGCTGGCGCAGATTGTTTTCACGCTCGCTTTCCAGCGCCAGCTGCTGGGCCGCTTCGCGATCCGACATCGCGTGACGCTCCCTGATCTTTTCCTGCAGCGACTGTGTCGCCTTCGCCATCATGCCGACTTCATTGTTCATGGCCGTATGCGGGATGGCGATGGAGACATCCTCTTCGGAGACAGCCTTCAGGGCGGCATGGACGTTGTTGAGAGGTCCTGAAATACCGCGGATGACGACGTAGGCGGCTGCCATGGCAAGGAAAAACAGAACGATGCTGCCGGAGAGCGCGGTCAGGATCGTGCTGTCTATCTGCGCATCGAGATCGTCCATGTAGACGCCGGTGACGACGACGACTTTCCAAGGGTCGAAGGCCTGTCCATAGGCCGTCTTGCGGTAATCGCCGGCCGGTTGGCCCGGTTTGCTGGTGGAATAAAATTCGACAAGGCCTCCGCCCTGCTGACCGAGCTTGACCAGCTCTTCGCGATAGAGCTTGCCCTTGCTATCCGCCTGCCCCTTCAGGTTCTGTCCGACCTTCGCGGCGTCGTAGTGGAACAGCATCTGGACGTCGTAGCTATAACCGAAGAAATAGCCGTCCGGATCGTATTTCATTCCGTTGACGGTGGTATAGGCCTGCTTCTGGGCGTCCTCGAGCGTCATTTCGCCCGCAGCGACCTTGGCCTGGTAAAGCTTGAGAACGGAGACCGCCGACTGAACCTCGGCTCGGAGCATGTCGTAGCGCTCCTTGTAGATCGCATCGACCGAGGAGCGGATCTGCAGGGAGGTGGCGACCGCAAAGGCGATCATCAGGCCGACGACCAGCAATATAAGCTGCTTCGATATTTTCAGATTTTTCATGATTCCTCGCAACGGGAACGGCAAAATACATTCCGGTGCGGTCTTCTACCGCCTGTGCGAGCGCCGAAGGGACGACGCGTCTACTGCTGCTAAATAACATGCTGCGACCGGCGAGGAACCATCACTGCTCACCCCATAAGAAATCTTTAATTTAACGAAAAACGATGCAAAGTTTCCCTAAAAATCTGGGGTGGGGATGACCCGGAAAACCTCGGACTTTCATCCGCTGGTCGTAGACCGATCGGTTTTCAAAGAGCGTCTCGAAGCAAGAATGCACCCCCGCTTCTCTTCGAGGGTGCATTCGGTCCACCGAGGTGGAACCCCAAACGATCGAAACCTTGATCGGGCAGGGGCAGGGAACTTTTAAAAACGCAGCTTGAATTCAGAAACGTCGAGAGGCGCCGTTTGTTGCACCATGCCTGCTGCAACGGGCTTGGCATCGCTGCCGATGACGGCCGCGGTCTTGGCGTTCATGTCAATCCCGTCGGCCGGCACGACCGAAGGCTCGGCGGCAAGCTGCGTTTCCGGGGTCGCCTTGCTGACGAAGAGAACCGGCGAGCCGCCCATCCAGTTTTCGGTGCGGTAGATCTTCTTTTCGCCGTCGACATCGCGGACTTCAGTGGCCTGGAAGGCGCCGGGCGTCAGCTCCGGGACGGTATAATCCTTCTTGGTCACATCGGCCTGGAGCGGGGGACAATTGGGGCAGGATTCAGTGACGATGCTGCCGTCACGGTGTGGCGCAGCCGTGCCGATCACCTCTATCGAGGATGCCATCGCCGAACCCGCCATCAGCAGGATTGCCGCACCGAAGAAAATCTGCCGCATCAAAGCTACTCCGTCTCACTTCAGGAGCAAAATAACGCAGCTTTGTTTCCATCCCGTCAGGGCAAAAGGTAAAAATTTAAGGAAGGCGGCAAATTATGCCTTATCCGACGCCATTTCGCGCTCGACCGCGCGCCAGCCGATGTCGAGCCGGCAGAAGCCGTTCTCCCACTCCACCCTGTCGAGCAGCGCATAGGCGCGGTCTTTAGCCTCGGCGACCGTGCCGCCTGACGCGGTCACGTTCAGCACACGGCCGCCGGTCGCGACCAATGCGCCGTCCTTGAGAGCCGTGCCGGCATGAAACACCTTCTCCCCCTCGCCTGCCTCAGGCAGCGAGAGGATCGGCGTGTTCTTTTCATAAGCGGCGGGATAACCCTTCGAGGCCATGACCACCGTCAGCGCCGGATCGTCGCTCCATTCGGCGCTCACCTGATCGAGCGTGCCGTTGGCGGTGGCCAGAAGCAGCGGCAGCAGATCGCTTTTCAGCCGCATCATCATGACCTGGCATTCGGGATCGCCGAAGCGGACATTGTATTCGATGAGTTCCGGCCCCTTCTTGGTGATCATCAATCCGGCGAAAAACACGCCGGAGAAGGGATGGCCGCTTTCGGCCATGCCGCTGATCGTCGGCTCGATGATCTCCTTCATCGTGCGCTCGACCATCTCGGCGGTCATGACAGGCGCCGGCGAATAGGCGCCCATGCCGCCGGTATTGACGCCGGTATCGCCCTCGCCCACCCGCTTGTGATCCTGGGCGGTTGCCAGCGGCAGCGCATGTTTTCCATCGCAAAGGCAGAAGAAGCTTGCCTCCTCGCCGTCGAGATAGGCTTCGACGACGACTTCGGCGCCGGCGGCGCCAAAAGCACCCTCGAAGCAATCGTCGACCGCATCAAGCGCCTCGTCCAGCGTCATCGCAACGGTCACGCCCTTGCCGGCGGCAAGGCCGTCCGCCTTGACGACGATCGGCGCGCCTTGGGCGCGGATATAGGCTTTGGCCTTCGGCGCATTGTTGAAACGCTGATAGGCGCCGGTGGGAATGCCGTAGCGGGCACAGATATCCTTGGTGAAGCCTTTGGAGCCCTCGAGCTGGGCGGCAGCGGCGGACGGGCCGAAAACCGTCAGGCCATCGGCGCGCAGCCGGTCGGCGAGGCCGGCAACCAGCGGCGCTTCCGGGCCGACGACGACGAAATCGATCCCCTTCTCCCGGCAAAAGGCGGCGATCGCCTCGTGATCCTCGATGTTCATCGGCACCAGGACGGCATGTTCGGCAATGCCAGGATTGCCGGGCGCGGCGTAGAATTCGCTCATCAACGGCGATTGCGCCAGCTTCCAGGCGAGTGCGTGCTCGCGTCCGCCCGATCCGATCAACAGAACCTTCATGCGCCACCCTTTCCTTTTGCCTCTGGCGGTTAAGGGCGAAGGGCGGAAAGGTCAAGCGGGAAAGCTCACCAGCCGCCGCCACCACCGCCTCCACCCCCTCCGCCGGAGGAGCCACCGCCGGAAAAACCGGAGGATGAGCTCGATGGCGGCGGCGAAGGTATCGTCGAGGCGATGGTCGAGGCCATCGAAGAGGAAAAGCCGCCGACACGATCGGAAAAACTGTCGCCGTCGAAATTGCCGGAATACCAGGAGGGCGCATAGGCCGCGGCCGCACCGGCCGCCGCCGCCGCAAGCCAGGTCTCGAAGGTGCGCGACCAGGGCTTTTCGACACCCAACGCCACCGCATAGGGCAACAGCGTCTCGAAATGCTGCGGCGACATCTCAGGCGCGCCAGCCATGTTCATCCGTTCCCTTTCGGCCAGCGTCAGATATTGCCGCAGGCCGTCTACGCCGTCCATCATCCTGGCGCCGAGCGGGGTCGGCGCGCCCATGATGAAGAAATAAAGGATGTTCAGGAGCACGATGCCGCCGACGGCAAACAGCATCGGGGTTTCGTGCAGCTCCACCAGCGAAGAGGTGAGCATCAGGACCATGGTCGCCAGAATGCCGATACCGACGAAAACGCCGACCGCCGCGGCGATGACGGCCATGATCTTGCCGAACAGCGAGCCGCCGCGATGCAGCGATTTGACCAGGCCGGCGGCAAAGACGGCAACAAAGACCGAGACGGCGATCGGGATCAGCATCAGCGCGATCGTGTCGGGCTCCAGCGAACCGTAGACGAACAGCACCACCAGAGCGGCGGCGCTGAGCGCGATGCCGCCGCCGGTATAACCGAGATTAGAGTTGTAATATTTGCCGCGATGCTCCTTCTCAATCGCCGAACGGAACGATTGGCCGACGGATTTCACCCGTTCGCCATTGGCCTTGTCGATCCGCAGCGTCGCGCCGGCGCCGCCGGCGGCCTTCAGCAGTTCGCTTTCGCCGGCCTGGAATTTCTCCTTGCCGAGCGGCTTGCCGGTGCCGCGGATGACGATCGAATTCTTCAGGTCTTCGAGCTTGACGTAGCCGCGAACTGCAAGGTTGAGCGCGGTGGCGGCAAGCGCTGTCCAGCCCCCGCCGGAGAAGCCCTTATTGTCGATATAGTTGACCAACGCCGGCGAGATGCCGTCCGGCGCATCCCAGCGGGGCACAACGACGCCGCGGGCGGGATCGCGGCCGACCTTCAGCCATGATCTGAGATAATAGGCGAAAACCAGGATCAAGCCGCCGAAGCCGATGAAATAATTGCGGTTGTCCTTGAGCCACCACGTGCTTTCCATATCCGCGCTCGGCGGATCGATCGAGCCTTTCGGCATACGGATCGCGAAGGTCAGGCCTTCACCGGCATCAAGCGGCGCAGTCGTGGAAAACAGAAGGCCGCCGCCGGTTTCGCCGACGCGGGCATTCTTCTCCGTCGCGCCTTCGGGGCCGGTGAAGAACGTCGTCTCAGTGGCGGCGACACCGGGCGGCAGCTTCACCGTCGCGGTGGCAGAGCGGATCGGGAAAATCCAGCCATTGCCGGTGACGTTCCAGTAGAGTTCGTCATGATCGTCAAAATAGCGGATCTGACGGTTGGTCCTGTAGGTGAAGACATATTGATGACGGCCCGGCGTTACCGTCACATCGGCCGAACCGGCATAGATGCGAATGCCGCCGGTGATCGATTCGGTGTGCCAAGGTTCGTCCTTGCCATCGCGCTTGACCGACACAACATCGAAATCGACGCTGCGGCGACGGCCTTCGGCATCGGTGAAATAGAGCGGGAAATCACGGAAAATGCCGTGATTGATACGATTGCCCTCGGCATTGACGGTGATCGTTTCCGCCACCGTCATCGCGCCGCTCTTTTCGAGGACGATCAAGGAGTCGAAACTCTCGATCACTTCGGCGGCAAAGGCCGCCGGAGCGGCGAGCATCCAGATGAGCGCCAAACAAAATCCGAAAAACCGACGCCTCATCCCCATCTCCCCGCCGGCAGCCTCGGCTGCGCGCTACCTCAATCCTTGTCCTGATATGTCACGCCGAGGGCGGCGAGCGTCCGCCAGTAAGCCGGGAAGGTCTTGCCGACGCAATCGGGGTCGAGAATGGTGATGCCGTCGATCTTCAGCCCGGCGAGCGCGAAGCTCATGGCGATGCGGTGATCGGCGAAGGTATCGATCTCGGCCGGCAGATGCTGGCTGGCAAGAGCAGGATCGGAATGGACGATCAGATCGTCACCCTCCTCGACGGCGAGGCCTTCGCGGATATTGTTGAGCCCTGTGGACAGGGCGCGGATGCGGTCGCATTCCTTCACGCGCAGATTGGCGATGCCGACGAAGCGGACCGGCGTCTCGTTGAAGGCGGCAAGCACGGCGATCGTCGGAACGGCGTCCTGCATCTGCGAGCCATCGATTTCAGCCGGCAGATGCGGGAACTTGGCGATCGTGTCGTAGGCCTTGGCATCCGGCTGGGTGAAGGCATCGTTCGGCACGCCGAGATCGATCTTGCCATCGCTCAGCACTTCGGCGGCCCAGAGATAGGTCGCGGCGGATGCATCCGGCTCGATGACGAAATCGGCAGCACGGTAACCGGTCGGCTCGACGCGCCAGGTGACGGGGCTTGTTTTCTCGACCCTGGCGCCGAAGGCCTTCATCGCCGCCGTGGTCAGATCGATATAGCCAAGCGCGCCGATATCCTCGCCGACGAGTTCGATGTCGACCGGGCGGTCGCCGCCGGCTGCCATCATTAGCAGCGCCGAGACATATTGGCTGGACAGCCCGCCATCGATCAGGATTCGGTCGGCCTCGAAGCGGCCTGTGCCCCGGACAGTGACCGGTGGGCAGCCGGTCTCGGCGCTCACATCGATGCCGAGCGTACGCATCGCCTCGACCAGCGGGCCGATCGGGCGCTTGCGCATGTGCTCGTCGCCATCGACGACGACCGTGCCGTCGACCAGGGCAGCAGCGGCCGTCAGGAAGCGGGTCGCCGTGCCGGCATTGCCGAGGAAGAGCGGCGCCTTCGGCGGCGCGAGCCTGCCGCTGCCGGTGACGACGAAGGTGGTATCGTCGGGCTCGTCGATCGCAACGCCCATGGCGCGCAGCGCATCGGCCATATAGCGCGTATCGTCGCTCTTCAGCGCGCCGGTCAGCCGGCTCGTGCCCTTGGCGAGGCCGGCGAGCAATAGCGCGCGATTGGTGATCGACTTCGAACCCGGCGGCATGGCGCGGCCCGAAAGCGGTTTACCCGGCGGGATGATCGTGAGTTTGGCTGTGCGTGTCATGCTATGTCTTCCGTCCATGGGCAAGCCTTATCGGCCGCAATCTGCTCCTGCTCTTAATCGCTTTTTCGCAAAGGCAAAATGCCGGATCGTCAGAATTTGACGCTAGGGACGGCGCGATCGGCCTCGTTGGTGATTTCGAAATATTCCCGCTTGGCAAAACCGAACTGGCCGGCGACGAGATTGGAGGGGAAGCTCTCGACCTTGACGTTCAGATCGCGGGCAGCACCATTGTAATAACGCCGCGCCATCTGCAGCTCGCCTTCCATGGTTTCGAGCGAAGCCTGGAGCTCGGCAAAATTCTGATTGGCCTTGAGATCGGGATACGCCTCAGCGAGCGCGATGACCCGCCCGAGCGCCTGGCCGAGCAGCCCTTCCGCCTGCGCCCTGCCCGCGACATCGCCTGCAGGCACGGCCTGCGCTTTGTTGCGAAGCGCAACCACCTCTTCCAGCGTCGACTTTTCGTGAGCGGCGTAGCCCTTGACGGTCTCGATCAGGTTCGGGATCAGATCGGCACGGCGCTTGAGCTGCACATCGATACCGGACCAAGCTTCTTCCGCCATCTGCCGCGAGCGAACCAGGCCGTTATAGATGAAGACGACATAGAGTGCGACCAAAACGATGACGCCAAGCGCAATATACATCGCGAATCCCCTGCAACGAAGTAATGTTTGGACAAAGACTACGCAGGATTCCCGGCTGTCGTCAAACACCGAGATGCGCGAGAATTCGGGCCGCCGTCCGCTCCGGCGAAAGGTCCGTCGTGTCAATTTCGACGGTGTGTTCAGCCAGTCCGCGCAGCAATTTATAGTTTGCCCGGAGCTGTTGCAGCTTCGCCGTGTCCGTCAGCTTGAGCGCCTCGGATCGGCCGGGAAAGACGAGGCGCCTGGCATTCTCCTCCGGCGCGCAATCGAGGAGAACAGCAACCAGATCCGCGCCTCTCGCGGCAGCCAGATCGAGATACCAGGAGAACATCGCACTATCATGCTCGTCATCGGAAAGAGCATCGGTAAAAACGAAGCTTTCGGCCGGATCGGCGCGCACGGCGTGATCGAAAACCGCCCGCCGAATTTGCTCACGCAGCGACGCATACAGAGGGTTGCTGCGGGCGAAAAGCGCTTCGGCCGGATTAAGCAGCATGTGATTGTCGATGAGCCGCGCGCCGAGCTTTTGCGCCAGCAAACGGCCGACCGTCAGCTTCCCGGTGCCTGGCCAGCCGTTGATATGGACGATACGGCTGGCAGGCTTTTGCGTCACGCCGCCTCTTTGCCCAGATTGACGCCGCCGGCGTCGGTCAGCAGGAAGGCTTCGCCGCAGGCCTTGGCGAGCGTGCGCACGCGCAGGATATAGCTCTGGCGCTCGGTGACCGAGATGACGCCGCGGGCATCCAGCAGATTGAAGACGTGGCTGGCCTTGATGCACTGGTCATAGGCCGGGAAGACGCATTTGTGCAGGCGCAGATTGGCGCTGTCGCCGGGAGCGCCGGCATCGAGCAGCGCCCGGCATTCCTTCTCGGCATCGACGAAGTGGCGATGTAGCATCTCGGTATTGGCGAATTCGAAGTTATGACGCGAATATTCCTGCTCGGCCTGCAGGAATACATCGCCGTAGCTGATCTTCTCGTCGCCCTCGCGGCCGTTGAAGTTCAGGTCGTAGACATTGTCGACGCCCTGGACATACATGGCGAGGCGCTCGAGACCGTAGGTCAGTTCGCCCGCGACCGGCGAGCATTCGATGCCGCAGACCTGCTGGAAATAGGTGAACTGCGAGACTTCCATGCCGTCGCACCAGCATTCCCAGCCAAGGCCCCAGGCGCCGAGCGTCGGGCTTTCCCAGTCATCCTCGACGAAACGGATGTCGTGCAGCAGCGGATCGAGACCGATCGCCGCCAGCGAGCCGAGATAGAGCTCCTGCAGGTTGGGCGGGTTCGGCTTCAGAATGACCTGATATTGGTAATAATGCTGCAGGCGGTTCGGGTTTTCGCCATAGCGGCCGTCGGAGGGGCGGCGCGACGGCTGGACGTAGGCCGCCTTCCAGGACTTAGGGCCGAGGGCGCGCAGCGTGGTGGCCGGGTGAAAAGTGCCGGCGCCGACTTCCATGTCGTAAGGCTGCAGAACCGCGCAACCCTTATCCGCCCAGTAGCTGTGCAGGGTCAGGATCAGCGCCTGGAACGAGCGCTTCGGGTTCATATGGTCGGGAAGAGCTGACATGGGATGACACCGGTTGCGTAGGGATTATCGGCGCGACTGGTGCCATGGAGGGCCGCAGGGGTCAAGGCTTTTGCGGCGGTCGCCGGATCTAAGACCCCTCCCCACAAGGGGGAGGGACTAACCCGGAGCACCGGCTTCCCTCCTCCCAAAACGTCGAATGTCTGGAAAGCGGGTGCGGCAAGTTAAGCCCCTCCCCCTCGTGGGGAGGGGTTGGGGAGGGGTCTAGGACGCCGGATGAGAGGCAGGTGCAGTAGTGACCCTCTTATTCCCCATCCCGCTTCAGCCGGTATTCCCCCGTCACCGGATCCTTGACCAACGTGCCGATCGCGCCGGTCTGGCGCTCCTTTTCCGTGCGGCGCGACTTCTCGGCGAGCTTGCGGGCATCGGAGACGAAGCGGCGGTAGAGCCACCAGGCGGAAAAGACCAGGACCAGGATCGTGATAAGCTGCGCCATGTCCCTCTCTTGCTCCTCTCAAAGCCCGAACCGGCTCCACAATGCTCTTTCTTCCGCCGCTTCGACAAGCCCCGTTGCGAGACTGGACGCGGCGCCGTCGAGTGTGACGGACGAAACACCGGGAATGCGGCGGCCGAGCAGGCCGCGGCCGGCGGTGACGAGTTCCAGCCTCGCCTTTTGGCCATAGCGCCTCTTCAGTTCTTGGCGCATGTCGCCGAGGCCGTCGATGAGGCCGAGCTCGAGGCCGCGCGTGCCGCTCCAGAACAGGCCGGAAAACACCGTCGCATCGTCCGTCAGCTTGCCGGCGCGGCGTTCGCGCACCATCGCTATGAAGACCTGATGGATTTCGAGCTGCAGGCTCTTCAGGTACTCGATATCCTTTTCCTTTTCCGGTTGGAAAGGATCGAGGATCACCTTGTTTTCGCCTGCCGTATAGACTCGGCGCTCGACGCCGATTTTCTTCAGGAGTTCGGGAAAGCCGAAACCGCCGGAGACGACGCCGATCGAGCCGACGATGGAGGTGGCGTCGGCGATGATCTCGTCGCCGGCAAGCGCGATCATATAACCGCCGGAAGCGGCGACATCCTCGACGAAGACCAGAACCTTCTTCTGCTTTTCGCGGGCGAGTTCGCGGATGCGGGTGAAGATCAGGCGGGACTGGACGGGCGAGCCGCCCGGCGAATTGATCGAGAGGGCGACCGCCGGCGCATCTTTCATGGCGAAGGCTTTTTCCAGAACCGGGGCGACATTGGCGAGATTTAGGGTCGGGCGGAACTGGCCGCCGCCGCTCATGATCGCGCCCTGCAATCTGACGACCGGAATGACGACGCCATCCTTGCGGAACCGTTTCGGCATCAGCTTTCTCAAGAATCCGGTCATTTCCCATCCTTCGCTTCGGGTCGCACGATCGCTCAAACCGCAATCGGCATCCATGTATGCGCTGGAACGACAAACGCAATGGCCGCGTTCCTGAAAACCGCGAGATGATTTTCTTGTTGCGAATGACTTGCATTATCATTCTTAATGATCATAGTGGCCTTCATGGCCAAACAGGTGGAAATCGCATGGACGTCCTGAATCCCAATACAAAGAGCGGCTGGCGGCACGAACGCGGAGAGGGATCGCTGTCCGATGTCTACCGCACGGTGGGAACCGGGCGTCACAGTTCGATGTGGCGCCGGGCGGCGGCATTCGCGGGGCCGGGCTATATGGTCGCCGTCGGCTACATGGATCCCGGCAACTGGGCGACCTCGCTCGCCGGCGGCTCGAAATTCGGCTATGCGCTGCTCACCGTCGCACTGCTTTCCAACCTGATGGCGATCGTGCTGCAATCGCTCTGCGCGCGCCTTGCGATCGCCTCCGGCCGCGATCTCGCCCAGGCCTGCCGCGACGCCTTTCCGAAATGGGTTTCGGTGCCGCTCTGGGCATTCGCGGAAATCGCCATCATCGCCACGGACATCGCCGAGGTGATCGGCACGGCGATCGGCCTCAATTTGCTCTTCGGCATCCCGCTGGAACTCGGCGTCCTGATCACCGCGCTCGACGTCTTCCTGATCCTCTTCCTGCAGAAGCTCGGCTTCCGCTGGGTCGAGGCCTTCGTCATCGCGCTGCTCGGCGTCATCGCGCTCTGTTTCGGCGTGCAGATCCTCCTGGCCGATCCGGAATGGGGTGCCGTCATCACCGGCTTCTTCCCGACGACAGAGATCGTCACCAATCCCGAAATGCTCTATCTCGCGCTCGGCATTCTCGGCGCCACCGTCATGCCGCACAACCTCTACCTCCACTCTGGCATCGTGCAGACGCGGGCTTACGGCCATACGGTTCCGGAGAAGAAAGAGGCGCTGACCTATGCGACGATCGACTCGACCGTTGCCCTCTGTTTCGCACTGCTGATCAATGCCTCGATCCTGATTCTGGCGGCCGCCGCCTTCAATGCGCATGGCAAGACCGACGTGGTGGAGCTGGGTGACGCCTATTCGCTGCTGTCTCCGCTGCTCGGACTTGCCATCGCGCCGACGCTCTTCGGTATCGCGCTTCTGTGCTGCGGCCTCAACTCGACGGTGACGGCGACGCTTGCCGGCCAGATCGTCATGGAAGGCTTCCTCAAGATCAGGCTGAAACCCTGGGTGCGCCGTCTGATCACGCGGGCCATCGCCATCGTGCCGGCGGCGATCGTCACCATCTGGTACGGCGACCAGGGCACGGCGGAACTCCTGATCCTGACGCAGGTCGTGCTCAGCCTGCAGCTTTCCTTCGCCGTCTTCCCGCTGGTCATGTTCACCGCCAGCAAGGCCAAGATGGGCGAGCTCGTGTCGCCGCTCTGGCTGAGCGGCATCGCCTATCTGATCGCCATCGTGATCGCGGGGCTGAACATCAAGCTGCTCCTCGACTTTGTGACCGGCTAAAGCCTGGCGTATGCCGCCCGGCCATTGTTGAAATCATCGACGAGAGGGGAGAATTTGTGGCTCCCCTCTTCATGCATGATGAGCGGCGCGCGCAGCGACAGCCGCGCGCGCGATCCCTTGATAGCAGTCACCAGGATGCGAACGGCGCTTTCGCGCTCGCGCGGATGGATGGCGGTGATTTCGATGCCGCCGAAGCGCCGGCCACAGGCATCGATGATTTCTGCGATCGATTGCGGCCTCGCGATCAGCGACATTTGCCCGCCCGGGATCATGATGGCGCCGGCCGTGCGGATCCAGCTCTCGAACAGTCCATCGGTCATCGCATGGGCTTCGGCCTTCAGCGCATCGGGCGTGCGCCGGTCGCCGGCATCGTTGAAGGGCGGGTTCATGATGACGTGGTGGAAGCTCTCGTCGGCAAGGCCGGCATCGTTGCGCGCCTTGGCGGTCAGCGTCACATCAGCCTCGACGACGCTGACGCGGCCCGCGACATGCGCATTTTCGGGCAGGAAAATGCTGCGGCGGGCGTAATCGGCCATCTCGGCCGAGCGCTCGAAGAGCACCACCTGCGTATTGGGAAGGCGTGAAGCGACGGCAAGGCCGGCAGCACCCGCACCGGCGCCGAGATCGGCGACCCGGACCGGACGCCCGTCGGCGACGAGGGCCGCAAGCAGCATCGCATCCATGCCGGAGCGATGGCCCCTGCCCTTCGGCTGCACCAGATAAAAGGCGCCGCGATGGAAGGCATCGACGGTGTCAACGGGCTTGCCGGTCATCGCCTGCTCACTTCCGCTCGCGCAGCTCGCCACCGAGGCCGGCGTCGATCAGGATGCGGCGCGCCTGATCGGCCATCTCCTCGTCCACCAACAGGCGGCGCGGCAGCATGCCGAGCGAGCCTTCCAGCACGCTCATGCCCTGATCGGCGATGAAGCAGTGAATTCCCGCATCCTTCATCAAACTTTCGGCAAAGGAGAGAAGCACAGGGTCGTTGGCGCGGATAAGTTCATGCATTTGCCGTCGTTTTCCTTCCAATTTCGCCTAGCGCGACAATTCACCCCTTGCCGCGCCCATCGCCCCTTTCTATTGTCAGCTGTAATGAATGAACAGGAGTCCGGGTCGTTGGGCGTGGTCATACCGCTTGAAGAAAGCAAAAACAAACTGGCATCCATAAAGCCATTGGTCGATCTCACCAAGGCCGACATGGAGCGGGTGAACCAGCTCATTCTATCCAAGGCCGGCTCCGACGTGCAGATGATCCCCGAAGTGGCGAACCATCTGATTTCCTCCGGCGGCAAGCGCCTGCGGCCGATGCTGACGCTCGCTGCCGCCTCGCTGTTCGACTATCGCGGCGAGAACCATGTCAAGCTCGCCACATCGGTCGAATTCATGCACACGGCGACGCTGCTGCATGACGACGTCGTCGATGAAAGCGACCTGCGCCGCGGCCGATCGACGGCGCGGATGATCTGGGGCAACCAGGCCAGCGTGCTGGTCGGCGACTTCCTGCTTGGCCAGGCCTTCCGCATGATGGTCGATGTCGGCTCGCTCGATGCGCTCGACGTTCTCTCATCCGCCGCGTGCGTGATCGCCGAAGGCGAGGTGCTGCAGCTTTCCGTCGCCAAGAACATGGAGACGACCGAGGACGATTACCTCGCCGTCATCCGGGCCAAGACCGCGGCCCTCTTTGCCGCCGCCGCCGAAGTCGGCCCGATCGTCGCCGATGCCGGCAAATCCGGCCGCAACGCACTGAAATCCTACGGCATGAATCTTGGGCTGGCCTTCCAGCTCGTCGACGACGCGCTGGATTATGGCGGCAAGGCCGCCGATCTCGGCAAGAATGTCGGCGACGATTTCCGCGAGGGCAAGATCACGCTCCCCGTCATCCTTGCCTATCGCCGCGGCACCGAGGACGAACGCGCCTTCTGGCGCGATGCGATCGAAGCCGGCAACAGCAGCGACGCCAATCTCGAAAAAGCGCTGGGGCTGATCACCAAATACGGGACGCTCAGCGATACGATCGGCCGCGCCGTTCACTACGGCACGATCGCGCGGGACGCGCTTGCACCGCTTCCCGACACGGTAT
Organism: Rhizobium sp. R634; assembly: GCF_002211305.1. Lineage (GTDB taxonomy): Bacteria > Pseudomonadota > Alphaproteobacteria > Rhizobiales > Rhizobiaceae > Rhizobium. The sequence goes on from NZ_LOKW01000024.1 coordinate 127,329, forward strand.
GGAAATCCGCCCTGATGGAAGTGATCGATTTCTGCATCGAACGCGTCAACTGATCAAACGTCCTCGATCGCAGTCTGATTTTGTTGCGGCGCCGCTTCAAAAAAGCCATCCTGTTATGAATCAGTGATCGCAACTGGTTTTGCGACCGGCGCCATGGCCGGGACGCTCTCGAAGAAAGGTTTGCTAATGCGGCAGAGATTTGCCATCCGTCTTCTTGCGGGCGCAGCGCTGGCGGCGGTTCTTTCGCTCGGCAGTGTCGGCGGCGTAAGTGCCGAGGATGCGGCCAAGGCGGATGATGCCGGCAAGGCCGAGAGCTTCGATGCCGACAGCGTCACAACCTTTTCCGGCGCTTTCCTCGCCGCGCGCACGGCCGATGTCGATCACGACTACGAAACGGCGATCGAGCTTTACAAGAAGGCGCTGCAGATCGAACCCGGCAATCCGGAGATTCGCCAGCGGCTGATGATCTCGCTGCTGCTCAACGGCGACATCAAGGACGGCGTCAACTATGCCAACGACCTGAAGGGCGATCCGTCCGTCGAGCGCATCACCACGATCGTGCGCGGCATGGATGCCGTGCGCCGCGGTGACTACAAGACCGCCGAATCCATCTTGAAGTACAAGGGTCCGAACGATCTCGACCGGATGATGAACGACCTACTGCTCGCCTGGGCCCGCGTCGGCGCCGGCCGCGGCAAGGAAGCGCTTACCGCGGTCGAGAAGATGAAGGGCCCGGACTGGTTCCGCATCTTCCAGAACTACAATGCCGGCGCGATCGCCATCGTCACCGGCGACGTGAAATCCGCTCGCCAGCATCTGAACGACGCCGTGCTCGACAAGGAAGGCGGTGCGACCGCGCCAGACACCTTCATGCGTGCGGTCATGGCGCTTGCCCGCCTCGAAGCCACGCAGGGCAACAAGCAGAAGGCGCTCGACGCCGTTTCTGTCGGCGACAACCTGCTGCCGAACTACGCACCGCTGAACGCGCTGCGCGACAGCATCGAGAAGGGCGAGAAGCAGGAACAGCAGGTCAAGACAGCCGAAGAAGGGGCTGCCGGCGTGCTCTTTTCCGTCGGCGGCGCGCTGAACCGCGACGGCGCCGAGGACATCGTCTCGCTTTACCTGCAGACGGCCAAAGCGCTCGATCCGAACAGCGCCGATACGCTGGTGCTGCTCGGCGGCATCGCCGAAAAGCAGAACCAGATGGACCGCGCCATCTCGCTCTACAAGAAAGTGCCGGAGAATTCGCCGATGCGGCGCATCTCCGAGCTGCAGCTCGGCCTCGCCCTTGCCCAGGGCGGCAAGGTGGAGGAAGCGCGCAAGCACCTTCAGGCGCTGATCGCCTCCGATCCGAAGGACATCCGCAGCTACCTGGCCTATGGCAGCGTTCTCTCCGACGCCAAGGATTACGAGGCGATGGCCGTCAATTACGACAAGGCCGTCGAAGCGATCGGTCCCCTCCCCGGCCGCGCCAATTGGAGCGTCTTCTTCCAGCGCGGCATTGCCTATGAGCGGCTGAAGAAATGGGAACAGGCGGAGCCGAACTTCCGCAAGGCGCTGGAGCTCAATCCCGATCAGCCGCAGGTGCTGAACTATCTCGGCTATTCCTGGATCGACATGAACAGGAACCTCGACGAGGGCCTGAGCATGATCAAGAAGGCCGTCGACCTTCGCCCCGACGATGGCTACATCATCGATTCGCTCGGCTGGGCCTATTTCCGCCTCAACCGATTCGACGATGCCGTCGACGAACTGGAGCGGGCAGCGCAGATCAAAGCCGGCGACGCGACGATCAACGACCATCTCGGCGACGCCTATTGGCGTGTCGGACGCAAGCTCGAGGCCGTCTATCAGTGGAACCGGGCGCTCAGCTCCGAGCCCGAGGCAGCCGAAATCCCGAAGATCAAGGACAAGATCGCCAACGGCCTGCCTCCTGTCAGCGACGATGCCAAAGCGGCCGACAAGAAGCAGCCGGACCCGGCGCCCGTCACCCCGCCGCCCGTCGACAAGAAATCCTGACGGGCGAAAAGCATGCCTGACGAGGGCTTGGCCAGCGCGTTTAGCGTCACCGAAGAGGCTCGCGCGAAGATCAACCTGGCCCTGCATGTGACGGGCCAGCGGCCGGACGGCTATCATCTGCTCGATATGCTGGTGACCTTCGCCTGTTATGGCGACCGTCTGGGATTCACGCCATCGCAGGCCGATGCTTTCACCCTGTCTGGCCGTTTCGGCGGGATGCTCGCTGACGACGGCGGCACGAACCTGGTGCTGAAGGCGCGCGATCTTCTGCGCGAGCAATCCGGCTCCCTCGCCTTCCCCGTCCACATCCACCTGGAAAAGAATCTGCCGATCGCCTCCGGCATCGGCGGCGGTTCGGCCGATGCGGCCGCGACGCTACGCGGGCTGATGCGGCTCTGGGACACGACCTTGCCCAAGGGGACGCTTGCCGCGCTCGCGCTGAAGCTCGGCGCCGACGTGCCGATGTGCCTTGAAAGCCGGCCGCTGATTGCCCGCGGCATCGGTGAAAAGATCCAACCGGTGTCTGATCTTCCGGCCTTTGCCATGGTGCTCGCCAATCCCCTGAAGGGAGCGTCGACGCCGGATGTTTTCCGCCGGCTCGCGACGAAGAACAATCCGGCTCTGGAACTATCTCAGAGTGCAGGCTGGCTTACGGCGATTGCCGCTGCCCGCAACGACCTTGAGCCGCCGGCGCGCGAACTTGTGCCTGAAATCGCAACAATATCGGCAATGCTGCAAGGCCGCGGCGCAGTCATGACCCGCATGTCAGGCTCCGGCGCCACCTGCTTCGGGATCTTTAAGACCATGACCGAGGCGAAAGACGTGGCGGCAGCCCTTCACGGCGAGCGGCCCGACTGGTATTTCCAGGCAACGGAAACGATCCCGGGAGGCGGATGATGGCAGGTCTGGACGAGAAGCGGCCCTTCATCGCCGTCGGTATAGCAGTTCTCACCGTCTCGGACACACGCGTGCCGGAGACCGACAAATCGGGCGATACGCTGGCGGCGCGAATCACCGAGGCGGGCCACAGGCTCGTCGACCGGGCGATCGTGCCGGATGATCGGGAGAAGATCGCCGCAACGGTCAATGCCTGGACCGAACGGGACGAAATCGACGTCGTCATCACCACGGGAGGCACCGGCTTTACCGGCCGCGACGTGACGCCCGAGGCGCTGGAGCCGCTGTTCGAAAAGCGCATGGACGGTTTTTCCGCCATCTTTCACCGCATCTCCTATGAGAAGATCGGCACGGCGACGATCCAGTCGCGCGCCACGGCAGGCGTTGCCAATTCCACCTTCATCTTCGCCCTGCCGGGTTCGCCCGGCGCCTGCCGGGATGCCTGGGACGGCATCCTGAAATCGCAGCTCGACTATCGCAGCGTGCCGTGCAACTTCGTCGAGATCATGCCGCGGCTGGACGAGCATCTGAAGCGCGGCGCGGCGAAATAGGCCGGCCAAAACCGGGCACCGCAAACGGCACCATTGCCTATGTGGCAATGCCTGGCAGAGCGGGCATGGTATCCCAGCTGTCACCCGACAGCAGGAAGCAGCTTATGCCGTGAACATCCGTTACAATGAGCGTCCAGGTGCCGCTTTCGGCGGCATAGACCTCGAGAATGGCGTTCTGATTGATCAATCCGACTGCCGTGAGCTTTTCGCCGAAGTTCTTGTCCAGGAAATTGACGATCTCGGATCGGCCTGCGCAACTGCGCACCATCTGCGATGCTGCCGGATGCGGATGCGCGATCAGCGATATCGGCAATATGACGGCCAGCAGGCCGTAGATCATACCGCGTACCATGACGCACCTCCTTTCGCCGGAGCCCGGCAGAAGAGGAGATTTCCGCTGACCTGTTCTGCCGTCCACCGGCATTCCATGGCCATCCGTTACGAAGCGAGGCGCTTCGACGGCGCCATGGGAAATTATAGCGCGAAATCGTATCGGGCGCCATCTTTTGCGCGACGACGGAAAGGGCGCATCATCGCGCGGCGCGGGCGACCCAGGAGGGAATCAGTTCGCTGGAGAGTTTGCGCGGCTTCTGCCCTTTGACGAATTCGGCAAGGCACATGCCGCTTCTTGCCGCGGCAAGCGCCTGGTTCTTCGGCATCAGCAAACCGAGTTCCAGCGGTGGAGCGGCGCGGCGGACGCGCTCTAAGAACGGGCGCCGGTAGCCGCGCGAGGCGGTAAAGTGCGCCGGCAGCTTGTTCAATGCCACATATTCGGAAATCTCATCGATCCAGCCGGCCTGGGGCCTTGCGCCCGGCTCGACGAAGAGTAGCCATTCGCCGCGCGCTGAGCGGACGATGTCCTTGATATCCCAATTTGAATAGAAGCGGCAGCCGGCCGCGTCCGCCACCCGCGAGGTGCCGTCGGACGAGCCGTGATCGAGGACGACCACATCGCTCACGAGCCCCTCCACCGCGCCCGCCACCAGCACCGATAGCGTCTGGGCCAGCTCGGATTCCTGATCCTGACATTCGAGAATTACCGTCAACATCGGCTATCTATAATGCGCCGCACAAATTTCTACCAGCAGCATTTCCCGTATTTTGTTCTTGCATTGTTCTTGTTTTGCAGATAGGAATTTAATCATCAAAACGGACGGAAGCACTGGCTTTTCCGTCACGGGAGAATCCGATGAGAGAGCAGTCCCTGGCAGGGCAGGCCGCGTTCGCGCCTGCCCATACGGCAGATATTGCCGATGCGATGATCGTTTCCTCCGGTCTCAGGATCGAAGTCGATCGCCGGCGCGGTCGTGGCGCCGGGCTGAACCCGACAGGGCGGTTCGAGGCGCTGCAGCGGGAGACCTTCGACGACGGCTGGCAGACGCTGGAAGACCTGCCGCCTTTCAAGACCGAGGTGCAGGTCGAAAAGCCGCGCACGGCCATCACCCGCAACGAATCGCCTGATATTTCCTTCGATCGCTCGATCAACCCCTATCGTGGCTGCGAGCATGGCTGCATCTACTGCTTCGCGCGGCCGACACACGCCTATATGGGGCTTTCCGCCGGGCTCGACTTCGAGACGAAGCTCTTCGCCAAGCCCGATGCCGCAAAGCTGCTGGAGCGGGAGCTCGCCAAGCCGGGCTACAAGGTGCGGGTCATCGCGATCGGCACCAATACCGATCCCTACCAGCCGATCGAGAAGGAATGGCGCATCATGCGCGGCATTCTCGAAGTGCTGAACAAGGCGAACCATCCGGTGTCGATCGTCACCAAGTCGGCGATGATCCTGCGTGACCTCGACATCCTGCAGGAGATGGCGAAGAAAAACCTGGTGCGGGTCGGCATCTCGGTGACCACGCTCGACCGCAAGCTTGCCCGGGCGATGGAACCGCGCGCCGCCACACCGCCGCGGCGCCTGGAGACGATCCACGCGCTCGCCGAAGCAGGCATCCAGACGGCTGTCATGGCCGCCCCGCTCATTCCGGCGCTGAACGACCATGAATTGGAACGTATCCTCGAATCGGCCAAGGCCGCCGGCGCCGCGGAGGCGAGCTACGTCATCCTGAGGCTTCCTCTCGAAGTCAGCCCGCTCTTCCGCGACTGGCTGCTGCAGCATTATCCCGATCGCTACCGGCATGTGATGTCGCTGGTGCGCTCGATGCGCGGCGGCAAGGATTACGATGCCGAATTCGGCAAGCGCATGAAAGGTGCGGGTCCCTATGCCTGGCAGATCGCGCGCCGTTTCGAAATGGCGGCCAGACGCTTTGAACTGACGCGGCGCAGCGTGCCGTTGCGCGACGATCTGTTCGTGCCGCCCGACGGCAGCGGCGTGCAGCTGTCGCTGCTTTGATTGTCGGAGCGGTTCGGCTTTCGTGGAAGCCTAGAACCGCTCAGACCCTTTGTTTTAGGCAACTTCTGGAGCGCTCTCTCACTTCTCTTGGATTTTCTTCAAGCTTGCGCATCGGCCCATCGAGAAACCGCCCTGTTTTCGAGCCCGAGCGCAATTCCCGCGGATGGCCCTGACCGCCACCATCCGCCGGACCGTCCCCGGCCGCCGCCCTGATCCGGGGACTTGCGGGAAATCGGGTTGGCGTGCGAGGTTCAGCCGCATGAAACGTCGCACGCCACCCGATTCTCCCCTGCTTTTCGACACGGTTCCGCTCGTGCCGGATTTCCGCCTGGAACTGAAAGCCCGCAAGGCTGGCCATTGGCCCGTTGCCGGTGCCGACGAGGCAGGCCGCGGGCCGCTGGCCGGACCTGTCGTGGCTGCGGCCGTCATCCTCGATCCGAAACGCATCCCGGAAGGTCTGAACGATTCCAAACAGCTTTCCGCGCAGCGGCGCGAAGAACTGTTCACACAGATTCTGGCGACCGCGACCGTCTCCATCGCCTCCTCCAGTTCCACGCGCATCGATGAGACGGATATTCGCAAGGCGAGCCTCGACGCCATGCGCCGCGCCATCTGCAGCCTTGCCGTTCCGGCAAGCTACGTGCTGACGGACGGGCTCGACGTACCGCCCGGGCTCGATTGCCCCGGACAGGCCGTCGTCAAGGGCGATGCCCGATCGGTCTCGATCGCCGCCGCCTCGATCGTCGCCAAGGTGACGCGCGACCGGATGATGGCACGGGCGCATAACGTCTTTCCAGACTACGGCTTTGCCGCGCATGCAGGCTACGGCACGGCCCAGCATCGCGCCGGCATCGAGAAACACGGCCCCTGCTCGCTGCACCGGATGACCTTCAGGCCGTTGCGCAAGGGCGAGGATGGTCCTGAGACGGATGAGCTGATTCCGGGATAAGTCGCCCACAGAGAATAAGAAGCCAGGACTGCCGGAGGGAGCGCAAGGAACGGTGACGGCACGGCATGATCTCTTCTCCCCTCGGGGAGAAGGTGCCGGCAGGCGGATGAGGGGGCCGCACGGCACATACACTCACTGAAAACCTCCGCGACGCTAAACAATAGCGCCCAGCGCCCTGAACATGGTCGAGACGACAACGGCACGTAAGAACGTTGTTGGAAAAGACCGGCTTCGCCGGCCCCCTCATCCGCCCTACGGGCACCTTCTCCCCGCTGGGGAGAAGAGGGGATCGAGAGGGAGCGGACTGTCTCTTCGCCCGCAAGCGGGCGTCCGAAGGACCGGCGAGACCGAGCATTCAACAAAAAAGGCCGGGACATGCCCGGCCTTTCGCTCATTCCATTCGACAGCACTCAGTTGAGCCGCGTCTTGACCTGGCCGACGGCGTTGCCGAAGAGCTCGGACTGGACCTTGCCGTCCGCCTGCTTGGCAAGCACCGTTTCGGCGGCCGCAATCGCCAGATCGACGGCGGCGGAACGGACCGCCTTCATCGCATCGGCCTCGGCTTGCTTGATCTTCTGCTCGGAGAGCGCCGTGCGGTTGGCGACGAATTCTTCCGTCTTCTTTTTCGCTTCAGCGGTCAGCATTTCGGCTTCGCGCTCGGCGGCGGCAACGATGTGGGCCGCTTCGGCTTCCGCTTCCTTGCGCTTGCGCTGGTATTCGGCGAGCAGGTGCTGAGCTTCCTCGCGCAGGCGCTTGGCTTCCGCCAACTCGTTGCGGATCTGATCGGCGCGGTCGTCGAGCGACCTTGCCATCATGCCCGGAACCTTCAAATAGACGACCAGCGCCAGGAACAGGACGAGGCCGACGAAAGCGAAGAAGGTCGCGTCAAAGTGAAATTCCATCGATCAAGCCTCCTTCTTGGCGGCCGCGACGGCGGCGGCGACATCTGCCTTGGCGGCCGTGCCGCCGATCAGCTGTTCGACGACAGCAGCGGCCGTTTCCTCGGCAATCGTGCCGACATCGGCAAAAGCCTTCGTCTTGATATCGGCGATCCGGGCTTCGGCAGCCTTGATCTTTTCCGAAAGGCTCGCTTCGACGGCGCGGCGATCCGCTTCGGCCTTGACCTTGGCGGCGTCGCGCGCGGCGGAGCCGATCGCATTCGACTTGGCGCGGGCAGCGGCCAGTTCGCCTTCATAGGTCACGACGGCAGCGTCGGCTTCCGCCTTCAGGCGGCCTGCTTCTTCCAGATCCTGGGAGATGCGCGTGTGGCGCTGATCGAGAATGGCCCCGATGCGCGGCGCGATGACCTTTTGCATAAGGAGGTAAAAGACGCCGAACGTGATCACCAGCCAGAGCAGCTGGGATGCGTAGGTCGTCGAATCGAAAGGCGGGAACGGGCCGCGGGCGTGTTCGCCTTCGGCAACGCCGGTCTCCGTATGGACCTCGCCTGCGGCCGGAGCGGCATGCGCATCCGTGCCGGTCGCTGCCGCCGGTGCTTCTTCAGCGTAAGCCGGGGTCACAAAAAACATGCTCACCTCCAGGTGGACTGCAAATGCAAAGGATCACGGCTTGCGGTCAGCAGGCCGTGATCCATCTATCCGCCGATATCAGACGGCGAAGAGGAGGAGGAGAGCGACGAGCAGCGAGAAGATGCCCAGAGCTTCCGTAACGGCGAAGCCGAATACCAGACGGCCGAACTGGCTGTCAGCGGCAGACGGATTGCGCAGAGCGCCGGAGAGGTAGCTGCCGAAGATGTTGCCGAGGCCGAGAGCCGTACCGGCCATACCAAAGCAAGCCAGACCTGCACCGATGAACTTTGCTGCTTCCGCTTCCATGTTGAACTCCTTTGAAATGGTTGTTGCGGCGAATGACTGACGCCCTTTGACGTCGATGTCGTTATCCTTAGTGCCCGCCCGGATGGATCGCGTCGTTGAGGTACATGCAAGTCAGCACCGCAAAGACGTAAGCCTGGAGGAAGGCGACGAGGAACTCGAGACCCGTCAGGGCGACGGTCATGATGAGGGGAAGAACGGCTCCGCCGACACCGACTGCACCGAGGGCTCCAAGCGAGGCGACGAAGCCTGCGAACACCTTGAGCGTGATGTGACCGGCGAGCATGTTTGCGAAAAGACGAACAGAGAGCGAAATCGGACGGGACAGGAACGAAATGATTTCGATCGAGACGACCAGCGGCAACAAAATGCCCGGCACGCCTGAGGGCACGAAGACATTCAGGAAGTGGAAGCCGTGCTTATAGAAACCGTAGACGAGAACCGTACCGATGACGAGGATTGCCAGCGCGAAGGTGACGATGATCTGGCTGGTGATCGTGAAGAAATACGGGAACATGCCGAGCAGGTTCGCCGTCAGCACGAACATGAAGAGCGAGAAGACAAGCGGGAAGAACTTCATTCCCTGCTTGCCCGCGCCTTCCTTGAGCATATTGGCGATGAATTCATAAGACATTTCCGCGACCGACTGCGAGCGACCCGGCACGATGGCGCGGTTCGAGGTCGCGAAATAAAGGAAGCCTACGGCAACGGCAGCCGAAGCGGCCATAAAGAGCGATGCGTTGGTGAACGAGAAATCAATCCCACCGATTTCGATCGGCACAATCTTGAAGATCTGGAACTGATGAGTCGGATCGTTGGACACCGCTTGTTCTCTCTCTTTGGCCCGCAGGACGCGGGATCATTGCACTGGACCGGGACCGGTCCTTATTTCTTGTCGTCCTTGCCTTCCAGGGGATGGGCCACCACCCCCGCAGAACGCAGCACGTTCAGAACGCCGGCACAAAATCCGAGAAGCAGAAGAACAATCAAACCCCAAGGCGCCGTGCCAACAAAACGGTCGAGGACATAGCCAAGAACGGCACCGACAATGATCGCGGCAATGAACTCGCTGGAGAGCTTCATCGCCTGGGCATAACCTTTGCGGCTTACCTCGGCTTGGGCCTCGCTTGCACGTTCCACTCCCGCCTCAGCGCGTTTGGTCGCGAGTTCCGCTCCCAGTTGCGCACGGCGCTTTTCAAGACTTTCCTCGCGGTCGTCCGCCATGGATCTCTCCTCGCCTGCCCGTCGCCCGCACTCCCGCTACCCCGGTCATTCGGACTTAGGACGCGAAGGTTGAGAACCTTCCGGCCCGTTCTGAAGTCGCGCGCAACATAGTTTTAGGGATTAGTATAGTCAAGGCGTAGACAGCTTCTGTCCAGCCAGAAAATAATTTCATCGAATCAAAGCGTTAGATCGATTTCCGATCGATCGGGCAAATTCGATTGAAAGAATCCGCTTTTCCGGGCCGGAAAACGACTTTGCCCGGACGGTTTATCTCAGCTCCAGCCGCCGCCATAGGTGCGATAGAAGACGTGGAGACCGATGCGGCCGACTTTTTCCATGGTCTTTGCCCATTTCGGACGAACGTAAACGGCGTGGTAATGCGTCGCCGAGCCCACCTGCGGCAACCAGATCTTGCCTGCCGTCACCGCCAGCGCCACATCGCGGGCGACCCGCCAGTGATATTCCGAGTTCACCCGGTCCTTGATGCTGTCGCAGGCGAAGGAAAACTGGCAGCGATTGCGCCAATCCTCGTTCTGATAGACGACGCCGCAGATCGTCTTGGGATAGGCGGGGTTGCGAACGCGATTGAGAATGACCTGCGCGACGGCCGCCTGGCCTTTCACCGATTCGCCGCGCGCTTCGAAATAGATGCCGGAAGCAAGGCACTGCTGTTCGCGGGCGGAAAAGACGTCAGGCGACAGCACGCTTGCGGCCCAGGCATGATCGCGCGGACCGATCTCGGGCACGAAGCGGCCGCTCTGCTGATCGGTCAGAATGGAATCGAACGGCGACTGGCGGGAATAGTCGGGTGCTGCCGGCGCATAGGCCGTGGCAAGCACGTCCGCCTTACTGCTGGTGACGAGGCTCGCCAGCATCGCAGGCACGCCGCGATCCGGCATCACCGGCTGCTTCCTATAGAAAGAAGTCGCAATCTCGATTTCCTTGCCCAGGATCTTCGGCTTGACGAAGGCCGACCTGTCCTTGAGGTCGAGGCTCGGCGTGAAGAGCATCTTGGTACGCTCGAGAATGGAGCCGGCGGAAAAATCCTTCGGTGGCTGCATCTTCTCGACGGCGACGATGCGGCCCTTCTTCGTGCCGCGGTTGACGCGCTCCTCGTCCGGGGTGTCCTCGTGACCCTTGCCCTTGGCAGTGAAGGCGACCTTGCGGCCGTCCGGCAGCACCATGCCGGCGCCCGATGAAATCGAACCCGTCACCATCGGCTCGGCAAAAGCGAGTTCGGCCTGGTGGATGGAGCCGGCGGGGGAGTTGGTCAGCACCATGCGCCAGTTCTCGCCCTCGCGGTCGAGGCCGCCGAGCATGGCGGCAAGATCGGCATGGGATGCCACAGTCGGGAAAATCAGCCAGCCGGCGAGCCCGAAGAGAACGGGCGATACCCAGTTCTCGGGAAAAAGACGCAGCTTGCTATGGGAGAGACGCTTTCGACGCAACACGAACTCCGGGCATGGAACGCTGAAACATTCCATCGAAAATCCCTTATTAACCTTGATGTCTGGTTAACGGAGCGTGCCGGAATATGGCCATGCGAAGTTCTGGATGTTCTAATGTGGTTGAAAATGCCGGGTGTCTGCATCCTTGCAAAGTCCCCTCCCCAACCCTCCCCACAAGGGGGAGGGACTAACCCGGGGCACCGCCTCGCTCCTCCCGAAACGTCGAAGAGGTGGAAAGCCGGTGCCACAAGTTAAGCCCCTCCCCCTTGTGGGGAGGGGTTTGGGGCGGGGTCTTTGACCCACCCATCAAATAATCACGTGCGAGCCCAGTTCCACCACACGGTTTGCCGGCAGGCGGAAGTAATCCGAAGGGTTGGCGGCCGCATTGGCAAGGGCGATGTAAAGCCGGTCCTGCCAGTAAGGCATGCCGGACTTGGCGTCCGGCACCAGCTTGCGGCGGCCGAGATAGAAGGAGGTCGACATGATGTCGAACTTCAGCCCCGTTTTGCGCAGGGTCGCGAGCGCCTGCGAGACGTTCTGCGATTCCATGAATCCGAAGAGCAGTTCGACGCGGGAGAAACGCTCGGAAATCTGCTCGACCTTGTAGCGGTCCTGGCTGGGAACGCGGGGCTTGTTGACCGTGCGAATCGTCAGGATGACGTTGCGGTCGTGGAGCACGTGATTGTGCTTGAGATTGTGCAGCAAGGCGGCGGGAGCAGATTCCGGATCGCTGGTCAGGAAGATCGCGGTGCCGGGAACCTGGGCCGGCGAATGTTCGCTCTTGCGCTCGATGGAGCTGACGAAGGAGGGAAGCGGAATATCGGTATGGCGGGTTTTTTCCATGAGGATCGCGGTGCCGCGCCGCCAGGTCCACATGATGACGGTAAAGGCCGTGGCGATCAGGATAGGGATATAGCCGCCGTCGTGGATCTTCAGAAGGTTGGCGCCGAGGAAGATCATTTCGAGCACAACCAGCGGCGCGAGCGCGATCACGGCGACCGGCATCGACCAGTTCCAGCGGGCGCGGACGAATTCGAAGGCCATGATCGAGGTGACGACCATGGCGCCGGTGACCGAAATGCCATAGGCGGTCGCCAGCGCATCCGAGGTCTGGAAGCTCAGAACCAGGAAGATGACGCCGATGAACAGCACGGCGTTGACGGACGGCAGGAAGATCTGCCCGGTATTGGTTTCAGAGGTAAAGAGAATTTCCATGCGCGGCAGGAAGCCGAGGTTGATGCCCTGGCGCACCAGCGAGAAGGCGCCTGTTATCACCGCCTGGCTGGCAATGATCGTCGCGGCGGTCGCCAGAATGACGGCCGGCAGCAGCGCCCATTTCGGGAACATCAGATAAAATGGATCGGACATCGTCATCGGATTGCCGAGGACGAGCGCCCCCTGCCCCAGATAGTTCAGCGTCAGCGCCGGGAAGACCAGCAGGAACCACGCCCACTGGATCGGCCGGCGGCCGAAATGGCCGAGGTCGGCATAGAGCGCCTCGGCCCCCGTTACGGTCAGGAAGACGGCGCCGAGCACGACGATGCCATAGAAGCCCTCATGCAGCAGAAAGCTGACGGCGTAATAGGGGTTGAAGGCGGCAAGGATGCCGAAATCGTCCGAGATATGGGAAATGCCGGCCGCTGCCATGACGATGAACCAGACGGCGGTGATCGGACCGAAGAACTTCGCGACGGCGCCGGTGCCGCGCGATTGCACGACGAAAAGCAGCGCCAGGATCACGACCGAGATCGGCACGATATATTCGGAGAGACTCGGCGTGACGAGCTTCAGGCCCTCGACAGCCGAAAGCACCGATAGTGCGGGCGTGATCATCGCATCGCCGAGGAAGAGCGCCGCACCCATCAGGCCGAGCAGCATCAGCAAAGCGGTATGGCCGTTGGCGGTCTTCATCAGAAGGGCAAGCAGCGACAGCGTGCCGCCTTCCCCGTCGTTGTCGGCGCGCAGCAGGAAGAGCACATATTTGATGGTGACAATGATCGTCAGCGCCCAGATCATCAGCGAAATCAAACTGATGACCTCGAAACGGGTGACGCCGTCATGGGCCACGGGCTTCAGTGCTTCGCGAAAAGCGTAGAGCGGGCTCGTGCCGATATCGCCGTAGACGACGCCGACGGAACCCAGTGCGAGATAGAACAGCTTTTTCGGGGTCATATCGCGTTCGTTCGGATGGCTATCTTCGGACATGAAGTTTCAACAGGCTCCTCAGAGCCAGCCTTTCCAGCGAAAAAAGAAAAAGGGAATGACGGCCGATATCACCATCAAGGCCAGCGAAAAGGGATAACCCGCGGCCCAGGCCAGCTCCGGCATAAATTGAAAATTCATGCCATAGACGGAGGCGACCAATGTCGGCGGCAGGAACACCACCGATGCGATCGAGAAGATCTTGATGATCGAGTTCTGCTCGATGTTGATCAGGCCGAGCGAAGCGTCGAGCAGGAAGGTAATGTTGGCGGCCACGAAGGAGGCATGCTCGGAGAGCGACTGGATATCGCGCGAGACGGTGCGGCAGAGCTCCTTCGCCTCACGGTCCTGCTGAATCGCCGGGATCGTGTGAAAGAAGGTCAAGAGGCGCGAAAGCGAACCGAGGCTATCGCGCAGCTTGCTGATCATCCGGTGATGGCCGGCGATATCCTTCAGCTTCTCCTCGAGATAGTTGGAAGGCCTGCGCACCTTCTTGGCCCGGTCGCCGAAGACATGCATGGACAAGATATCGATGCGCGAGACGGAGGTCTCGAGAATCTCGGCGGTGCGGTCGACGATCGTTTCCAAGAGCTTGGCGAGAAGGGCCGCGCCGCTGCGCCAATTTTCCGGCAGCCGGTGAAGGGCCGCGATGAAGAGCGCAAAGGACTTTGGATGGGCGTAACGGATGGTGACCAGACGGTTTCCGGCCAGAATGAAGGCGACATCGGTCAGCGTCGGCGCGTCGGTATCGGCCTTCCAGAGGAGCGAGGCGGTCATGAAGACGGCGTCGTTTTCGACATAGAGACGGGCGGAGGGCTCGATATCCTTCAGGTCGTCGCGGGTCGGAACCTCGATGCCGAGGACCTTCTCGACATAAAGTTCCTCCTCGCGGCTCGGGTCGACCATGTCGATCCAGACGACATCCTCGGGAAAGGGCGCCATGTGAGAGATGTCGCGAATCTCGACCGACCGGCAATTGGAACAGTAAGCGGTGATCACCGGCACTGCCTCCAATGCTTGCGCCGCTTGGCGGCCATAACCCTTGTCATAACAAGCCCTTCCATGCGCCCGCAAGCGCGGCAGCGCGAAGATCGCTCGTCATCGATAGAACCGGAGGCGGATCAAGAAAGCTCATACAACTCCGGCTGCATCCAGCCTCGGGGGCCGGTATGCGCGTTGTGCTCCACCGCATCGCAGTTACCAATCCTTCGATCGACAAGACAACTCCGAACTTGCAGGCGAGGCGGATGCTTCGGAACGAAGACGGCCGTCAGTGAGCATCTGCAGCAAACGCCATCATGGCGCCGGGGCATATGAAGCAAAGCCGCGAAATAATCAAGACATCTTCCGTGAAGCGCGGCTTTTCACCACGTTTCACCCACAATTTGGGGTATTGGCCGCGGTGATTCGGACCTCCAAAGCGCGTCCCGGCGACACCTTATTCGAAAACGATCGTCGGCGCCGGGCGCTGCGGCTGGCCGCCAACCTGTTCCCAGACCTTGGCGGCGATGCCGCGATAGATTCCGGCGACGATGCCGTTTGGCTCGGAGGCGACGAGCGGTGTGCCGGCGTCTGAGGTCTCGCGAATGTTCATCGTCAGCGGGACTTCGCCGAGGAAGGGCACGCCTATGCGTTCGGCCTCCTTGCGGGCGCCGCCATGGCCGAAGATGTCGTAACGCGTGCCGGTATCGGGGGCGATGAAATAGCTCATGTTCTCGACGATGCCGAGGACCGGCACTTCGACCTTGCGGAACATGTTGAGGCCCTTGCGGGCATCGATCAGAGCGAGATCCTGCGGCGTGGAGACGATGACGGCGCCGGCGAGCGGCACCTGCTGGGCCATGGTCAGCTGCGCATCGCCGGTGCCGGGCGGCATGTCGACGACGAGGACGTCGAGTTCGCCCCAGGCGACTTCGCGCAGCATCTGCAACAGCGCCGACTGGACCATCGGCCCGCGCCAGATCATCGCCGTCTCCTCATCGACGAGGAAGCCCATCGACATGACCTTGAGGCCGTAATTTTCCATCGGATTGATGATGCGGCCGTCGATCTGCGTCGGCCGGCCGGATATTTTCAACAGCCGCGGCATCGAGGGGCCGTAGATATCGGCATCGAGGATGCCGACGCGAAGGCCGTTGGCGAGCAGGCCGAGCGCCAGGTTGACGGCGGTGGTCGACTTGCCGACCCCACCCTTGCCGGAGGCAACGGCGATGATGGCGCCGATGCCGGGAACGCCGATCTTGCCGGCGCGCGGCGCCTGTTGCGGCGCGTGCGCGTGGCCGGCATGGTCGTGTGCATGATCGTGGCCGGCATGGCCATGGGGCGGGTTCGACGCCGGGCGCGCCGCGGGAGCGGCTGCGGCCGCCCTCTTGTCCGCCGTCAGCGTGACGAGGGCGCCTTTGACACCGGGCATTTCCTTGATGACGCGCTCGGCGGCGAGCCGCATCGGCTCCAGCTCCTTGGCGCGTTCGGCCGGAACGGTGATGGAGAAATAAACCTTGCCGTCGGAGATGAAGATGTCGGAGACCATGCCAAGCTCGACGATATCGCGCTCGAGATCGGGCCCACGCACGGTCTTCAGCGTCTCGAGAACCTGTTCCTTGGTGACGTCGGTCATTCCACCCTCACTGTTTCATCTCGATCACAGATAGTGGAGGCGCACGTCTTCGCCAAACAAAATCATCGGGCGGGAAAATCGATCTGCCGGCTTGCGCAAAAGCGGGCAAAAAATCGGAATCCGTTGCGGCCATCAAGTCCGCCGGGCTTTCGCCCTGATGGCCGCAACGGTCTCCCCTGGAACCGGCGCAATGCGGGCGAACTAGAGTAAGCTGGAAAAAAGGCCAGCAAAAAGTGATGGAGGAAGCCGGAATCGTGAACAGCTGCGCAAAGGGCGGTGCGAAAACGCAACAACCACCGCCGACGCCGAAGTACCGGAGAGAATCGGCATCGGCGGCGGGCGGCGGTTGTGTCAGCCGCGCCATTTCCTGGCGCTGTTTCAAAGTCCCCTCTGGACCTCTGTCAAAGGAGAAGCAGAAAGCGTGCCAGATGAAAAATCAGGAAAGCCGCGCAAATACGGCGGCAATCGTGCCCTTTCGAGAAGGGCGTGCCTATGCGCTGAGCGGACGGCGCAACGGTACCTTGTTTTTTGCAACTTATTTGATCAGCCCGATCCGCAGCGCCTTGGCGACTGCCTGGGTGCGGTTGACCGTATCAAGCTTCTTGGTGGCGCGGTTGAGGTAGTGGTTGACCGTGTGTTCTGACAGGGAAAGGATTTCGGCGATTTCCGCGCTGGTCTTGCCGGCCGCCGTCCAGTTGAGGCAATCGATCTCGCGGTCGGTCAAGGTATCGGTCATCCGCGTGTCGAGGTGGCGGATCTCGGCGAGCCTGTCGAAGACATGGATGGCGATATAGCAAAGCTCGCGCATCTCGGCCGGACTGAAGGGCTCGCGATCGCCGGCGAAGGAAACGGCGCCGCGCAGACCTGATGCCTCATGGGTCGGGAAGTAGGCGCAGCGCATCATCTTGAAACGTTCGAAAAGCGTGGAGACAAGGCCGGACTTGCCGTCGTCCCGCGACCAGTCCGGCCGCGTCATGTCATAGAAGAAAGGCCGGGCCGACGTCCTCAGCCGCCGGAGAACCGGGCTATTCACCATCAGCCCCTCCTGGTCGTAGATCGCCAGAAGCTCGGCCGGCCAGCTGGTAATGACAGTGCTGCCCTGAAGATCGAAAGAGGTGATCGGCGGAAGGTTGAGAACCATGAAGGCACGGCTGCGATAGGCTTCCGTCACGCGCTTCATGAAACGGAAAATATCGAACTGCGTCTTCAGGCCTGCTATCTCCTGGACATAGTCATCTTCTTCCGGGGATGTTTGCGACAAGGGTGCCATCACATTTCTTCATCTTCGGCACAGCGACCGGCAAACCGTGTGCAGAACCTGGCCCACGGCCGGTTCGATTGCATCGGCATGACGATCGCTGGTTGGATCAAATGGAATCGGCCTCGGCGTACAGCATTCGGCCGGTGAATGGTTGTGGATTTCGCGGACCGTTCTAGTTGTGATGATTCGCCTGTAAATCTCAATATCGCCCTCATCATAAGCATGCTCTGCGATCGGGTCCAGCAAACCGGATTTTCCGTCAGCGACGCGGCCCCAGGCGGATACGCATGCCTTCCATGATCCTTCCAGCTGCCAGCTGTACTGGAACGGCCCATTCGCGCAGAAGTTCCATCGACAATCGATAGGCGGGGCCGGTAATCGATATCCCGCCGACAAAAGTCCGGTCTTCAGACCAGACAGGCGCGGCCACGCAGCGGATACCGGCCTCATGCTCCTCGCGATCGAAGGCGTAGCCCTGATCGGCAATCTCGCGGATCTCGGCAAGCAGCGTTTCGGCAGAAGCATGCGTCGAGGCGGTGAATCGGGTGAAGCTCAGGCCGGCCAGGAGATCAGCCAGACTGTCGGGCGGCAGCAGGGAAAGGGCGGCCTTGCCGACGCCGGTGCAGTAACAGGGAGAGGCATTGCCGATCTGCGAATACATGCGCACCGGCTGGCGGCCTTCGACCTTGTCGAGATAGATGATCGACGATCCCCTGAGGACGCCGAGATGGACCGTTTCGCCGGTCGCCTGCTGCAGATCGGCGAGGTGCGGTTCGGCAATCATGCGGAATTCGTTGCGCGCCCAGCTGCGCGCGGCAAAATCGAGCAGGCGCAGCCCGGGGGCGTATCGGCCGTCGCCGTCGAGTTCGAGAAGCCCCTCCTCCACCAGGTGGCTCAGCTGGCGGTGCAGCGTGCCGCGCGGCTGGCCGGCGAGCGCCAGGATATCCGTGAAGCGCAGCGGCGCATCGGCATGGGTCACGAGATCGAGCAGAACCATCAGTTTGCCGAGCGTGCCGGTCTCGCGTGCCTGCGTCATGCCATCGCCGTTTGAATTCATCGCCTCTTCCGCCCTTGACAGACAGGGCAGCCTAATTCGATAATTCCATATAGTCAAATTAAGTTCCACATAATGGAACAAAATATCGGGAGGGAATGGGACCGCAATGCCAGCACAATTTCCCGAGTTCAAAGACCGAGCCGTGCTCGTGACCGGCGGCGGATCGGGCATCGGCGCTGCGATCGTCGAAGGCTTCGCGCTGCAGGGCGCCAAGGTCTCCTTCATCGACATCGCAGAAGCGGCGGGCACCGCGCTTGCGGAAAAGCTGTCGCGCGAAACGGCGCATCCTGTCGCCTTCTACCACGCCGATCTGCGCGACATCGAGGCGATCCGGCGCACGGTCGACAGCGTCGTTGCCGCTTCGGGGCCGATCCGCGTGCTCGTCAACAATGCCGCCTGGGACGACCGCCACGAGTTCGACGAGGTCACCGAAGCCTATTGGGACAACAACCAGGCGGTCAACCTGCGGCATGTGTTCTTCACCTCGCAGGCGGTGGCGCCGTCGATGCGAACGGCCGGCGGCGGGGCGATCGTCAACATGTCGTCGATCGCCTTCAAGCTGAACATGGGCGGTTTCCCCTCCTACGCCGCGGCGAAGGCAGCGGTCGTCGGGCTGACGAAGAGCATGGCCGGCAGGCTCGGGCCGGAGAATATCCGGGTCAACTGCATCCTGCCCGGCATGGTCGTCACCGAGCGGCAGATGCAGCTCTGGCTGACCGAAGAGAGCATCGCGCGCTCGGTAGAGCAGCAATGCCTCAAGACCGCGCTCAAGCCTGACGCGATCGTCGGGCCCTGCCTGTTTCTTGCATCCGACTGCGCGGCTGCGATGACCGCCCAGTCCCTGATTGTCGATGGAGGCATTCTGTAATGACGAATTCCGCTTATGTCGCGGTGGACTGGGGCACCAGCAGCTTCCGGCTCTGGCTGATCGGCAGCAACGGCAGCATTCTTGCCGAACGCCGCAGCGGCGAAGGCATGACGAGCGCGGCAAAGACCGGCTTTTCCACCGTGCTATCAGGCCATCTCGCCGCCGTCGAGGCGCCGGCAAGCCTGCCTGTCATCATCTGCGGCATGGCCGGCGCAAAGCAGGGCTGGTTCGAAGCCGGCTATATCGACGTGCCGGCATCCCTGGCCTCGATCCTGACCGGCGCCGTCTCCGTGCCCGGGGAAAGCCGCGACATCCGCATCCTGCCGGGACTTGCCCAGCGGGACGCGGCGAGGCCCGACGTCATGCGCGGCGAGGAGACCCAGCTGCTCGGCGCCCTCGGCCGCGCAAGCGTTGGCGCCCAGGCGGTCTGCATGCCCGGCACGCATTCGAAATGGGTGCATGTGAACGACGGCAAGGTGACCGGCTTTTCGACCTTCATGACCGGCGAGCTTTTCGACGCGATCAGCAAACACACGATCCTTTCGCATGCCGTCGCAGGCGCCGAGGAACAGCCGGCGGATGCCGCTGCCTTCGAAGCGGCGGTATCAGCGGCCTTCGCGCAGCCCGCACTTGCCTCCAACCTGCTCTTTGCCGCCCGCTCCGGCCAGCTTCTGCACGGGATTTCCGCTGCGGCCGCGCAAGCCCGGCTTTCCGGCACGCTGATCGGCCTCGAAATCGCCGGCGCGCTGCAGGATGCCGCCAACTCAAACATCACCCTCGTCGCCTCCGGGCGCCTGCAGGGGCTCTACGAGCAGGCCTTCAGGACCCTTTCGCTTGACTTCACCGCCATCGATGCCGACGCGGCCGTGCGCCGCGGGCTCTCGGCCGCCGCCGAAGCCATCTGGCCGAACTGAGAAAGCTGACACGATGAACCGTATCCCCTTCCCCGACATGAAGCGCCCGCTGATCGCCATCCTGCGCGGGATCAGGCCCGACGAGACCGAAAGCGTCGTCGGTGCCCTGATCGAAAACGGCCTGACGGCGATCGAGATTCCGCTGAATTCGCCGGACCCTTTCAAATCCATCGAGATCGCCGCGAAGATGGCGCCGGCAGACGTGCTGATCGGCGCCGGCACGGTGCTGACGGTCGAGGCGGTCGACAGCCTGAATGCGGCCGGCGGCAAGCTGCTCGTCACCCCGAATGTCGAGCCCGAAGTGATCATCCGGGCACGCGAATACGGCATGGTGACGATGCCCGGCGTCTTCACGCCGACCGAGGCCCTGGCCGCGGCGCGCGCTGGCGCCACCGGCCTCAAATTCTTTCCCGCCAGCGTGCTCGGCCCCTCCGGCATCACCGCGATCCGGGCAATCTTGCCGCCGGAACTGGTGATCGCGGCCGTCGGCGGCGTATCGGACAAGAATTTCGCCGATTACACCAAGGCCGGCATCTTCGCTTTCGGCCTCGGCACCAGCCTCTACAAGCCGGGAATGACCGCAGCAGAGGTTGCCGAGCGCGCCAAGGCAACCATTTACGCCTATGACGCAGCCATGGGAGCGTGAACGTATGACCGACATCTACGAGTTCGAAGGCAAGACACTCTGCAATACCAATTCCGTTCTCGGCGAAGGCCCGACCTATGACCCGGACACCGATACGGTCTGGTGGTTCAACATCCTCGGCAAGGAGCTGCACGAGCTCAGACTTTCAACGGGTGAGAAGAAGGTTCATCCGCTGCCTGTGATGGCAAGCGTGCTCGCCCGCATCGACGCCGGACGGCAGCTAATCGCGACGGAAGAGGGGCTTTTCGTGCGCGATGTGGCGAGCGGCAACCTCACCTTCTATGCCGCGCTCGAAAACGACCGGCCGGAGAACCGCTCGAACGACGGCCGCACCCATCCCTCCGGCGCGCTCTGGATCGGCACGATGAGCAAGCGGGCGGAAAACCAGGCCGGCGCCATCTATCATGTCGCCAGCGGCAAGGTGACGAAGATCTTCAGCGGCATCAGCATTCCGAATTCGATCTGCTTCTCGCCCGACGGCACGATCGGCTACTATACGGATTCCCGCATCAACCGGCTGATGCGCGTCATGGTCGATCCGCAGACCGGCCTGCCCTCGGGCGAGCCGATCGTGCTGGTCGACAGCATGAACGAGCCCGGCGACATCGACGGTTCGGTGGTGGACGCCGACGGCTATATCTGGAACGCGCGCTGGGGAGCCGGCGTCGTCGACCGGTACAATCCGGACGGCCTGCGGATCTCGCGTTACAAGGTTCCTGCGGTGCAGCCCTCCTGCCCTGCATTCATCGGCGTCAATGCCGAGCGGCTGGCGGTGACGACGGCCTGGGAAGGGCTCGACGAGGATGCCCGTTCGGCGCAGCCGAGCGCCGGCGCCCTCCTGGAACTCGGCATCGACGTCAAAGGCATATTCGATCCCGTCTACGTGATCTGAGACATGCCCGGCCGCAATGCGAGAGGCGCTCCCGAGGGGGCGCTTTTTTGCTTTTTGGAGGGCCTTTTTCGATAAATGTTCCGTGAAAATCGAGAAATTTTCCGTGTTTTCAACCGGAACCAATAGGCGCACCAGTCATTTCCTCTTCGAACCGGCGCGGCAAGGATGGTTCAAACATGCATTGCCGGGTCAGCGATGACTCTAGAGAAACGAAGGTAGGTTCGAAATGACACGCAAACTTCTGACGACCGTTGCCGCTGGCGCATTGTTTGCCACGGCTTTCGCACCGGCGGCATTCTCGCAGACGGCACCCCAGCCGGCGGATCCCGCCGCTCCGACGCAGGCAGCTCCCGCCGATCCGGCAGCCCCGAAGCCGCCGGTCACGCCTGATGTCACGAAGCCCGCAGGCGATGCCGCCCAGGCTCCTGCACCGGCACCGACCGCCGATACTGCTCAGGCTTCCTATCTGACGGAACAGGCTCCCGACCAGGTCAGCGCCAACACCTATATCGGCCAGTCGGTCTACAATGCCAACAATGAAAGCATCGGCAGCGTCAACGACCTGATCATGAAGAAGGATGGCGGCTTGGTTGCCGCGATCGTCGGCGTCGGCGGTTTCCTTGGTATCGGCGAAAAGAACGTCGCCGTCCCGATGGAAAAGATCACCATCGCCCAGAACACCCAGGACGGCAGCGTCAAGCTGACGACCAGCGAAACGGCTGAATCGCTGAAGGCCGCACCTGAGTTCAAGACGCTGGCAATGCAGTCGGCCGAAAAGGCTCCGGCAGCGACCGGCACCGACACCACGGCGACCGGCTCGACCACGCCGAAGTAAACCGCGCGGTAGTATAGCGTAGGCGATGGCGCTCCTAGGGGCGCCATCGCTTTATTCATTTGAGAAAGTGCCTATGCGCTGACCCGCTCCACGATCGCCGCGTCGTAATAGTTCTCGTGCAGGAAACGCAACGTGGCGATACCGTCCGCCGGGCGGCCGAAATGATAGCCCTGCCCCATGCCGCAGCCGAGCGTGCGCAGTTTCACCGCTTCCGTATAATCCTCGATGCCTTCCGCCACGACTTCCAGGTCGAGGCCCTCGCACATGGTGAGGATCGCCTTGATGATGTGTTCGGAGGCGCGGTCGGAATTGATGCGCGAGACGAAGGCGCGATCGATCTTGATCTTGTCGAAGATGAAGTCGCGCAGGCGTCCGAGGCTCGACTGGCCGGTGCCGAAATCGTCAAGCGAAATGCGTACGCCCGCGGCACGCAAATCGGCGATGATACGGTGAGCGGTATCGGCCGAGCTCATCACTGCGGTCTCGGTGATCTCCAGCTCCAGGCGATGCGGATCGAAGCCGACGCGGCCGAGGATCGACAGGATGCTGCTGCTGGTGCCTGGATCCATCAGCTGCGCCGAGGAGAGGTTGAACGACAGGAAGAGTTCGCGCGGCCAGGAAAGCGCTGCTTCCGCGGCCTTACGCAGCAGCGCTTCCGAGAGCGCATCGATGAAGCCGCGCTCTTCGGCGAGCGGCACGAAGACGCCGGGCGAAACGAAGCCGAGATCGGGATCGTTCCAGCGGGCCAGCGCCTCGAAGCCGAGAACCTGGTTGTTGGACAGCGAGACGATCGGCTGGAAATGCACGTCGATCGCGTCTGATATGATGGCGTTTCTGAGCGCCTGCTCCAGCTGCGTCGCGCGCTTCATCTCCTGTGCGATCTCGCGCGAATAAACCGTGATCTGGCCGCGGCCGCGCCGCTTGGAGCGGTAGAGCGCGGTTTCAGCGCTCTTCAGCAGTTCCTCGCAATCCTCGCCGGCGAAGGGATAGATGGCGAAGCCGAAGGAGGCGGAGAGGCGGACGTTGCGGTCGCCGAGGTCATAGGGGGCCGACAGCACTTCACGGATCATCTGGCCGAATTTCTCGGCACTCGCCCGCTCGAAGATCAACGGCAGCACGAAGGCGAATTCATCGCCGTCATGGCGTGTCACCAATGCACCATCGGGAATGCAGGCCTTGAGGCGATGGGCGACCTGGCAAAGAATCTCGTCACCGGCCGCAGAGCCGAAAAGATCGTTGATCGGTTTGAAGCTGTCGAGATTGGCGATGCCGATGGTAAATGGGGCCGGGTCGCTGGCGCGCTCGGCGGAAATCTGCAGGACTTTCTCCCGCATGCGGTTGCGGTTTCCCAATCCGGTCAGCGGATCGGTATAGGCCATCGCCTGAAGCTCATTCTGACTCACGGTCAAGAAAGAAGCTGTTTCCGCCGACTTCATCATCCAAACCCGAGCTTTTCCTCCGGAGCCGTGCAGAGAATGACCGGCATATCTTAACAATTCGATAGTAAATCGGCGGCCGTTGCGGCACGGACCGCCCAAAATCTAGGGGGTGACCGGCATTCGCTAGTTTCGCGCCCGGGCAGCCTCCCCTATCAGATATTTTTGAAATACCATTTCGATCATGTCAGGGCTGACCGGTTTCATGATGACATCATCCATGCCTGATTTGACGCATTCGGCGCGGTCGCGCTCGAAGGCCTGGGTCAACACGCCGATAATCGGCGTGCGGAAGGCGTCACCGGTTTCTTCCATCTGGCGGATGAGGCGCGCGGCCTCAAAGCCGTTGAAGCCCGGAAGGGAAATATCCATCAGCACGATCTGCGGCCTGTGTTCGGCCCAGAGGCGCACGGCCTCATCGCCGGTCGCCGCGATGATGTGGCGATAACCGAGGCCCTCGAGGATCTGCGAGAAGACGATCTGGTTGATGTCGTTGTCCTCGGCGACGAGAACCTGCAGCCCCGTGACTTCGTCGGAAATGCTGATTTCCCAATCCGCATCCGCCCCGATGGCGCCGCGGCTGTTGCGGTTGAAATGCCGGGCGATCTGGAAGGTCAGTTCGTTGGCGATCTGGAATCCGTCCATGACGAGGGTCGGAATGCCATATTGTTCGGCGAGTTCGAGGCAGCGCATGCCCATCTGGTTGTCGATGATCAGAAGGTCGAGTGAAATACCGGAGGAGGTGGCGATTTCCAGGAACCGCTCCTCCTCGTCCTCGCCGCGCACCGAGCAGGATTCGAAGCCGTATTTCGACAGCGTGCGCAAAGCGGCGGTTTCGGCGGCAAGATCGGCGGTGACGACGAGAATCTTACGGCCGGAGAAATTCTCCGGAACGATCGCTTCCATCGCCGCCGGCTCGCGCCGTTCGACACCGCTCGGCAACGGCACATAGGCCCGGCGATAGCTCTGGTTGCTCGATGTTGTGATCGCCGACGCCCGATCGAACTCGTCGAGATCGGCGCCGTCGCGCGGCAGGTCCTGGGTGGTGGACACCAGGAAATAGCGGCCGGGTTTGCCGATGCGATGCTTGCGGCTGACGATGTCGCGCTCAATGCCGTCCCGAGAGATCTGGCGCTGGCGGGAAACGGACATTTCGCCGGTCTCCAGCACGTGACGATCGCTTTCCTCGAACCGCGTGGCGATCTCCGGAGAAAAAAGATCGGCGCTCTTGCGGCCGAGCACCTCGTCGGCGCTCGTCTGGTATTTCTCGCAGAAGGCGAGGTTTACGGCGACGTAAGTGAGATTACGGTCCTTGACGAAAAGCGGGAACGGCAGATTGTCGAGAATGTCCTCGGTCAGTTGCACGCGCTCCAGATCGGAGCGCCACTGCTGCTCGCGCTTCTTGTCCTCCGAAATGTCGGAGATCACGGTGACGCCGTAGCCGTTTGGCAGCCTGCGTTTGAC
The DNA here is from genome assembly GCF_002211305.1 of Rhizobium sp. R634. Lineage (GTDB taxonomy): Bacteria > Pseudomonadota > Alphaproteobacteria > Rhizobiales > Rhizobiaceae > Rhizobium. The sequence continues at coordinate 152,788 of NZ_LOKW01000024.1, forward strand.
GAAACGGACCCAGCTGTCGGTGCCATGGCGCTCGACCGCGTCGAAGCGCTCGCGCCAATGCGAGGCGATCTTCTGCGACAGCCAGTCCTCGCGGCTGAGCGAGCCGCCCTGCCTGACATCATATTGCTGGCGGATGCCGGTGTCATAAACCGCGCCCAGGAAATCGCGCAGCCGCGTGCCGGGCTTCAGCATCTCGGGCGGCAGCGGGAAGAAGTCGAGAGTCTGGCGGCTGGCGAAGATCAGATGATCGTTCTTGTCGTAAATAATGAAAGCCGCCGAAAGGCTGTCGCACACCGCGTCGAAAAGCGCCGTCTGGAGATCGGCCCCGGCGAGCGTCCCGTCGGTTTGCGATGATGTGTCCGCCTTTTCGAAGCCGGCACTCATTCCATTTCGTCCCACATCTGTTCGATTTCGCGGCTTCCGGAGGTGTGTGATTAGAAATGCCATTTTTCTGTTAAAACCGGCTTAACACTACCGATCCCCCAATTTGGGGGAGCCGCGCATCACAGTTGCGCGAAGCGATCCGAAGCCCCTTCCCTCCAGCCCGCGAATCCCCGAAAATAGCGCATGGCCATCAGACAGCTCTCCGAAACGCTCATCAACCAGATCGCCGCCGGCGAAGTCATCGAGCGGCCGGCGAGCGCGGCCAAGGAACTGATCGAAAACGCGCTCGATGCCGGCGCGACGCGCATCGAGATCGCCACCGCTGGCGGCGGCAAGGCGCTTCTGCGCGTCAGCGACAACGGCTCCGGCATGGACGCGGCCGATCTGGAGCTGGCGGTCAGGCGCCACTGCACCTCGAAAATTTCCGAGACGCTCGAGGATATCCGCACGCTCGGCTTTCGCGGCGAAGCGCTGCCCTCGATCGGCTCCGTCGCAAGGCTCAGCATCGCCAGCCGCAGGCGCGACAGCGCAGGCGGCAACGAGATCGCCGTGACCGGCGGCAAGATCATGCATATCAGGCCGGCCGCGGCCAATCCCGGCACGATCGTCGAAGTGCGCGACCTGTTCTTCGCCACACCGGCGCGGCTCAAATTCCTGAAGACGGAAAAAGCCGAGGCCGGCGCCATCACCGAAATCGTCAAGCGCATGGCCATCGCCTTTCCGGCCGTGCGCTTCGTGCTGTCGGGTTCGGACCGCGCGACGCTGGAATTTCCGGCGACCGGCGACGATCATCTGGCCCGCATGGCGCAGGTGCTCGGCAAGGAATTCCGCGACAACGCCATCGCGCTCGACGCCGTGCGCGAGGAGGTTTCGCTGACCGGCTTTGCCGGCGTGCCGACCTTCAATCGCGGCAACTCCGCTCACCAATATGCCTTCGTCAACGGCCGGCCGGTGCAGGACAAGCTGATCCTGTCGGCGATCCGTGGCGCTTATGCCGAAACGATCCCTTCAGGACGCTTTCCGGTCGCGGTGCTGTCGATCACGCTCGATCCGGCGCTCGTCGACGTCAACGTGCATCCGGCAAAGTCCGACGTGCGCTTTCGCGATCCGGGTCTCGTGCGCGGCCTGATCGTCGGCGCCATCCGCGAGGCTCTGGCGCGCGACGGCAGCCGGGCGGCGACAACAGGGGCGAGCGACATGCTGCGCGCCTTCCGCCCCGGCTTCCAGCCGAGTGCAGAACGGCCGCGGGGCGGATGGTCGGCCGAGACTTCGCCTTTCCGGCCCTATCAGCCGGCAGCCGGTTTCAGCGAACGGCCGCAACCTTCCTTCGACGGGCTTTCGATGCCGACGGCGCGAGCCGAGCCGCAGCCTGCCGCCGCGCCGGCAGCCGCCGAAACAATCACGCGATACCCGCTCGGCGCCGCACGGGCGCAGATCCATGCAAATTACATCGTCGCCCAGACCGAGGACGGCCTCGTCATCGTCGACCAGCATGCCGCCCATGAGCGGCTGGTCTTCGAGGCGATGCGCAAGGCGCTGCATTCGAAGCGGCTCGCCTCACAGGTGCTGCTCATTCCGGAGATCATCGACATTCCGGAAGAGGATTGCGACCGGCTGATGCAGCATGCCGGCGAACTTGCCGAGCTCGGCCTTGCGATCGAGCGCTTCGGCCCCGGGGCGATCGCCGTGCGCGAAACGCCGGCCATGCTCGGCGAGGTCGATGCGCATGGCCTCATCCGCCAGCTGGCCGACGAGATCGCCGAATGGGACACGGCCTCCGGCCTTTCGGCGAAGCTCGAATATGTCGCGGCGACCATGGCCTGCCATGGATCGGTGCGCTCCGGGCGGCGGCTGCGGCCGGAGGAAATGAACGCGCTGCTGAGAGAAATGGAAGTAACTCCCGGCTCCGGCCAGTGCAATCACGGCCGGCCGACCTATATCGAATTGAAGCTCAGCGATATCGAGCGGCTTTTCGGCCGAAGCTGAAAAAGCTGGAAAAGCGGCCCTGCCGGGAGTATGGCAGACTGATGACAGGCTGCAGGGAACGGAGCACATGAATTTGTTCGAAGGGCACGGGAACCGCGAGGCGAAGATCCGCTATCTCGATGGCGATTTCCAGATTCTCTCTCCCGGTTCCTACGTCGTCTGCGCGATGAGCGGGAAGCATATTCCGCTCGACGAGCTGCGCTACTGGAGCGTCGCCCGGCAGGAACCCTACGCAGACGTCGGCACTTCGCTCGAAGCCGACAAACGCGCCGGCGTGCTGCCGAACCAGCGACGTTCGTGAATTTTACTTTACCCAGGGCGGCTGCCGACCGCTGAATTAAGCGCTCGGGCGGGAATTGTTCCCCGCCTTCATTTCCCGCAGGCGCCGTTCGCGGCAGGCGACGATCGCCCGGTCGATAATCAGTCCCGCTGCGAGATGATCCTCGAACACCATATCAACCTCGATCACCCGGCATTTTTGCGCCAGTTGTTCGGCCTTGCCCTGATGACCGGCGAGGCGGACGAAATCCTTAGAAGTGGTGACGATCAGCAGACCCTGCTGCTCGGCGGTCGCCAGGAGGTCGTCGATCTCGTCCTCGGTCAGGTGCTCGTGATCACCGAAGCTTTTGGCGACCGCGATTTCGGCGCCGCGCGACTCAACGGTGCGGAAGAATTTGGCGGGATCGGCGATGCCGGCAAAGGCGAGAACCTTGGTGCCGGCGAGCGTATTGTCGCCGCGCACCTTCAGCGAGGCGGTGAAATAGGGCTTGGCCGCCCGCGCCGCCATGCGCACGATCCGGTCGGCGGCATTGCCGCTGCCGACTTTCAGCAGGGCCGTCGCATGGCGCAATTGCTGGCGGATCGGCGCGCGTACCGGTCCGCCCGGCACGATATGGCCATTGCCGAGGCCGCGCGTCGCATCGATGACGAGCAGGGCATAGTCGATCGCCAGCCGAGCGCTCTGGAAGCCGTCATCCATGATGATGAGATCGGCGCCCTTCGCCACCAGCCGCCGAGCCCCGTCGACGCGCCTGCGGGAAATCACCGTCAGGGCCTCCCGGGCAAGCAGCAGCGGCTCGTCGCCGACGGCGAGCGCCCGGTGGTGGTCGGCATCGACCACCGTCGTCACATCGATCGAGCCGCCATAACCCCTGCTGAGAAAACCCGGCTTCAGCCCCTTGGCCTTGGCGGCGCGAGCGATTGCCAGCGCAGTCGGCGTCTTGCCGGCGCCGCCGACGGTGAAATTGCCGACGCAGATAACGGGAATGGGAACGGAGGCACGGCGCGCATGGGCCATGCGGTGGCCGGCAATACGGCCATAGAGAAAAGAAAGCGGCGAGAGCAGCCAGGCCCTCCAATCGGCTTTCCTCCACCAGAACGGCGGCGCTTCTGAAATCATTTTGCCGTTCCGCTCCCTGACCGGCCGGAGAATTTCCGTTTTCCCGGCCGGATTGAGAGGTCAAAACCGATGAAAATGCAAGCCCTTACCGATCAGGCCGGCTGCAGGTCCGGCAGCAGCGTCTCGATGCCGGTGATATCGTCGAGCACGTGATCGGCCGCGGCGGCAAGCGAGGAGCGCGAACCCGTGCCTGTCAGCACCGCTATCTTAAGCCCCGTCCCGGCATTGCGGCCCATATGTAGATCATGATTGTTGTCGCCGACCATGGCGACTTCGGCCGGCGAAAGACCGGTCGCGGCGCAGAAGCCGAGGACCATGCCGGGCTCCGGCTTGACGCCGAAGCCGCTGTCGTAACCGGCGATGTAATCGACATATTCGGAAATGCCGAAACGCTGGGCCGTCTGGCGGATCGAGCGCTCATTGTCGCTGGAGGCAATACCGAGCTTGAAGCCGCGCTGTTTCAGGCGGGAAAAGAAAGCCGCGAGATCGGTGACCGGCACGGAGAATTCGGCCGCGTTGGCAAAGAGATTGTCGAGCTTGATCGTCAGCTCGATGACGTCGACCTTGGAGCCGGCGCCGACGAGGCCTTCGGCGATCTGGCGGGTATTGCCGGCGGCAAGCAGGCTGTCGGGAACGATATGGCCGGTCACCGGATCCATGCCGCATGCGGCGAGAAGATGGTCCGCCAGGGCGGCGTCGTCTTCGGCAGCGATGCGCGCAAGCTCGCGGTTCACCGGCAGCCAGCTCTCGTCATAATCGAGCAGCGTGCCGTCCTTGTCGAAGAGAATGCCTTTGATATGCGCCGCAGCCGACATCGTGCCTCCTCAGACCTGCGCCATGGCTTTCGGCAGCAGTCGCGCCTTGACGGTGAGCGGATTGATATAGGGTTCCAGCCCTCTGACCGTCGCCGACAATGCGCCACGCATGTCGTGCACGGCGGTGATGCCGGCCTCGATCATGCTGCGGCGGGCCTCATCATTGGTCAGCAGGTAATGCACGCCCTTGGCCAGCATCTCGGTATCGCGCACCATGCGGGCGCTGCCGCTGCGGGCAAGTTTCTGATAGGATTCGCGGAAATTCTGCACATTGCCGCCGGAGAGGATGGCGCAGCCGAGCATGGCGGGCTCCAGCGGGTTCTGGCCGCCTTCGGCAAAAAGCGAGCGGCCGACGAAGGCGACCTCCGTCAGTCTCAAATAAAGGCCCATTTCGCCGATCGTATCGCCGAGGAAGACATCGACATCGGCCGACAGGACATCGTCGCGGGTGCGGCGGGCAACTTTCAGTCCTTGCTTGACGAGAGCCGCCTCGATCTCGTCGCTGCGCTCGGGATGGCGCGGCACGATGATCGTCAACTGGCGATCACGCTCCTTCAGGGCGCGATGAACGATGCCGGCGGCATTCTCCTCGCCGTCGAAGGTCGAGATCGCCGCCCAGGTCTTGCGCTCGCCGATCTGCTTCTTGTAGCGGGCGAAGACAGCGCTGTCATAAGGCGGGGCGTCGGTATCGACCTTGAGGTTGCCCGAGGTGATGACGGGGACGGCGCCGAGATCACGGAAACGTTCGGCATCGACGTCCGACTGGGCGATGACGAGGGCGAGATTCTCGAACAGCGCCTCGGCGATTGCCGGGCGGCGGCGCCAGCGGGCAAAGGAGCGGTCCGACATGCGGGCATTGACCAGGATCTGCGGAATGCGGCGGCGGCCGAGCTCCAGCACCGTCGCCGGCCAGATCTCGGATTCGGCGATGATGGCGCAATCGGGCTGCCAGTAATCGAGGAAACGGCTGACGGAGGGTTTCAGGTCGAGCGGCACATATTGATGGATCGCCTCATTGCCAATGCGCTCGGCGGCGAGCCTGGCGGAGGTGATGGTGCCGGTCGTCAGGATGACATGGATATCGCGGCGGCGGATTTCACGGATCAGCGGGATGACGGCGTTGGTTTCCCCGACGCTTGCGGCGTGGAACCAGACGAGCGGGCCTTGCGGCCGGTTGGCGCTCGGATAGCCGAAGCGCTCCAGGCGGCGCGCGCGGTCTTCCTTGCCCTTGGCCGTGCGGTAGGTGAGATAGAGGCCGACGACAGGAGAGGCCACGGTTCCCGCCAGACGATATGCGCTCAGACCGAACCGCGCCATCCGGGAGCTCATTGCGCCTGCCTCCGATCAAAAGCGATCGCCATCAAACCCCATTCCCTAATTATCGTTGCGGCCGGAATGGCCGATCATTTTGTTCAGAATGCGTCAAACGAGCCGCCTGCCGGGCGGCCGACGCGCGAATTCCGCTCAAGGAGCGTTTGGCCGTCGGCATGGACCAAAGGTCAGTTGCCTTTGGCTTTTTCCTGCGGATCGAGCAAACGATGCATGTGGACGATGAAGTAGCGCATATGCGCATTGTCGACCGTCTGCTGCGCCTTCGACTTCCAGGCCGTCAGCGCCGTGGCATAATCGGGGAAAATGCCGACGATATCGAGACCGCTTAGATCACGAAACTGCACATCATCGAGGTTTTCCAGCTCGCCGCCAAAAACGAGGTGCAAAAGCTGCTTCTTGTCACCGGAGTCGGTCATTTTCTTGTTCTCTTTCTGCTAGTCTCCTCCGCCAATCCATCTGCGGGATTTTGACGGAAACGTCAACTGTCTCGTCGTCCCGGAAAGGCCGCGAGGAACTCATTGATGCGGGACGCGGGCGCGGCGCAGAGAACCTTGTGGGTCACGTCGGCGCGGTTGTAGAGGATCGGCCTGCCGGCGAGATCGACGAGAGCGCCGCCGGCGCGGGCGAGGATCAGATCGGCGGCAGCAAGGTCCCAATCGTGCGAATTGCCCTTGACGAAGGTGCCTTCGAGGCGACCGTCCGCCACCATGGCGATGCGATAGGCGAGCGAGGGAACGTGCTTGTGGCGCGTGACCCGATCGCGAAACTCCGGCGCAAAGGTTTTCAGCAGGTCCTCGCCGATCGCAATGCGGCTCGTCTCCTCCGGTCCGGCATTGGAGACGGTGAAGGCCGATCCGTTTTTCAGCGCAACCCCGCCTTCGGCGGCTTCATAGAGCTCCTCCAGCGCCGGCGCATAGAGCACGCCGGCGACCGGCCGGCCGTGATGGACGACCGCGACGCTGACGCACCAGACCTTCTGTCCGCCGAGGAAAGCGCGCGTGCCGTCGATCGGATCGACGATGAACAGCGTCTCACGCGAGAGGCGGTCGGCATCGTCCTCGGTTTCCTCAGACAGCCAGCCATAATCCGGACGGGCCTTGCGCAGGATCGTTTCGAGCGTCTTGTTGGCGGCGAAATCGGCGGCGCTGACGGGAGAGCGGTCCTCGTTTTTCCACCAGACCTCGGGAGACTGGTTGAAGAAGCTGAAAGCGACCGCGCCTGCCTCTCTCGCCGCATCGGCGATCAGTGCGAGATCGCTCTGCCAGCGGCTGTTATCGCTCTCGCTCATCATCTCTAGCGCCCTGCGAGCGTCATGCCTTCAATGGCGAAGGTCGGGGCTGCGACGCCGAACTTGCGGTCGATGTCGTTTGCCAGCGTCAGGCGCATGAACATCTCCTTGAGGTTCGAGGCGATCGTCACCTCGGACACCGGGAAGGTCAGTTCGCCATTCTCGATCCAGAAGCCGGTGGCGCCGCGGCTGTATTCGCCGGTGATCATGTTGACGCCGTGGCCGATCAGTTCGGTGACGTAAAAACCGTTGCCGACGCTGCGGATCAGCTCATCCGGCGAGACGTCGCCGGGTTCCAGGGCAAGGTTGGTCGAGGAAGGGGTGACGGAGCTGCCGCCGCGCACGCCGCGGCCGTTGGTTTCAAGACCGAGCTCGCGGCCGGTCGAGGTCGAAAGGAACCAGTGCTTCAGCACGCCGTCCTCAATCATCACCAGCCGCTCGCCGGAGACGCCCTCGCCGTCGAAGGGCCGCGAGGACGGGCCGCGGACGATCAGCGGATCGTCGGTGATCGACAGGCCCGCCTTCAGCACCTGCTGGCCCATCTTGTCACGCAGGAAGCTGGTCTTGCGGGCAACCGCGGCGCCGTTGATCGCTCCGGCGATATGGCCGACGAAGCCGCGCGCGACACGCGGATCGAAGACGACGGTGACACCCTTGCCGGTCGGCACCTGGCGCGGATTGATGCGTTTGACCACCCGCTCGCCGGCGCGGCGGCCGATTTCGGAGGGATCGTCGAGATCGGCGTAATAGAGGCGGCTGTCGAAATCATAGTCGCGCTCCATGCCAGTGCCTTCGCCCGCAATGACGCTGACGGAATGGCCGAAACGGGAGGCCATGTAGCTGCCTGCAAAACCGTGGGAGGTCGCAAGAACGAGGCCGCCCATGCCGGCCGATGCGCCAGCGCCGGAAGAATTGGTCACACCCTCGACCGCAAGCGCCGCCGCCTCGGCGCTAAGAGCGGCCTCGCGCAGCATCTCGGAGGAGACCTCTGTCGTGTCGAGCAATTGCAGGTCTGGATAGGATTTCGAGAGGTTCTCCTCATCCGCCAGGCAGGCGAAGGGATCCTCCGGGGAAACCTTCGCCATGGCGACGGCGCGTTCGGCAAGCGCCTGGAGATCGAAACCCGGATTGGCAGAAACGCTGGCGACGCGCTTGCCGATGAAGACGCGCAGCGAAAAATCGTCGCTTTCGGAAGACTCCGTTCCCTCGACCTTGCCGAGGCGCACGCTGACCGATTGCGAGCGCGACCGGACGACGACGGCGTCGGCAGCGTCGGCCCCAGCCTTCCTTGCCAGATCGATCAACTGAGTTGCGCGGGAAAGAAGTGTCGAGGAATCGATTTCAGAGGACATGATTTGGCCTTTCCTTCGGCTTCCATTTATTGTGCACTCTCCCAGGCATCAAGGCCGCCGCCGCCGATTCTTTGTCGGGGCTGCCCGCATGCTCCCCGCCATGGAAAGAAATTGCAGCATGTCCGCGCCCAACGAGTTTTTTTCCGAAACGATCCTGCTGCTCGGAGGCGCAGTGGTCGCAGCCCCGATCTTCAAGAAGCTCGGGCTTGGGACGGTGCTCGGCTATCTCGCGGCAGGCATCGTCATCGGCCCGGTCTTCCACGGCATCACGGACGGCGAACAGATCCTCGCCGTGGCCGAGCTCGGAGTCGTCTTCCTGCTCTTCATCATCGGGCTGGAGCTGAAGCCCAGCCGCCTCTGGCAGATGCGGCGCGATATCTTCGGCCTCGGCACCGCCCAGGTGGTGCTGACGGGACTGGCGCTGACGGCGCTCGCCTGGCTTTCCCATGTCGTCGACTGGCGCGGCAGCATCGTTGCCGGATTCGGCCTGGCGCTCTCTTCGACGGCTTTCGCCATGCAGATCCTCGAGGGTGACGGCGACGTCAACACGAAATACGGGCAACGCTCCTTCTCGATGCTCCTGTTTCAAGACCTGGCGATCGTGCCGCTCCTGGCGCTGATCACCATTCTCGACGGCGGCGACAAGGGCAGCAACGCGCCGCTCCTGGATTTCGCGGTGGCGATCGGCGCGGTCGCGGCGATGATCGTCATGGGCCGCTATCTGCTGACGCCGCTCTTCCAGGTCATCGCCCGGACCGGCGCGCGCGAGGCGATGATCGCAGCCGCGCTCTTCGTCGTCATGGGATCGGCGAGCCTGATGCAGCTTGCCGGGCTTTCGATGGCCATGGGCGCCTTCCTTTCCGGCGTCATGCTGGCCGAATCCTCCTACCGGCACGAGCTGGAGGCCGATATCGAGCCGTTCCGCGGCGTGCTGCTCGCCATCTTCTTCATCGCCGTCGGCCTGTCGCTGGAACTCGAGGTTCTCGTCGACAACGCCGTCTTCGTCCTCGTCGCCGTGCCGATCGTCATGGCGGTCAAGGCGATCATCATCTACGGGCTCTGCCGGATCTCCGGCTCTTCGCACAATGATGCGATCCGCATCGCGTTCCTCCTGCCGCAGGGCGGCGAATTCGGTTTCGTGCTGTTCACGACGGCGGGCGTGGTCGGGCTGATGTCGACGAGCACGGCTTCTCTGCTGGTGGCGATCGTCACGCTGTCCATGGCGCTGACGCCGATCGGCGCCGCGCTTTCGAAGCGGCTGCTGAGCGCCGATGAAGAGGAAGAACTGGACGAGGATTTCGAAGGCGCAGGTGCCGACGTGCTGATGGTCGGCTTTTCCCGTTTCGGCCAGATCGCCGCCCAGATCCTGCTTGCCGGCGGGCGCAGCGTCACGGTCATCGATTTTTCGGCCGACCGCATCCGCCAGGCCTCCTCCTTCGGTTTCCGCATCTATTTCGGCGACGGCACGCGCAAGGACGTGCTGCGCTCGGCCGGCATCGACCGGGCGAAGATCGTGCTTGTCTGCACGCAGAAGAAGGAGATCACCGACAAGGTGGTCGAACTGGTGCAGGCGGACTATCCGCACACGCGGCTTTACGTGCGCTCCTACGATCGCATCCACTCGATCGAACTGCGCAACAAGGGCGTCGATTACGAGCTGCGCGAAACGCTGGAATCCGGCCTGCTCTTCGGGCGGCGAACGCTGGAGGCGCTGGGCGTTGCCGAGGTCGACGCCTATGAAATCGGCGAGGATATCCGCAAGCGCGACGAGGCGCGTCTGGTGCTGCAGGTATCCGAAGGCCTGCAGGCCGGGCGCGACATGCTGTTTTCCCACCCCGTCCATCCCGAACCGCTGGTCAAGCCGAAACGGGCTACCGATCCCTTCGAGGACGATCCGCTGGCCGGAACGGTGGATGTGACGGCGGATGCGTGACCGCCTCCCGTTTGCAAAATTGACGCATTGAACAAGCGCTGAGCAGCGTCTATCAACCGGCGATCGGAATGATCCGTGAGGGAATGTTGATCAGGCGGGCAGGACAAATCGAACAATGGGCACTGCGCATCCTCTGCGCCGTCGCGCTTGTTTTCGTCGGCTTCGCCCATCAGGCTCCCGCCGCAGCCGCCGATCCCGGTCCGGCTGAATTCTCGCAATATGTGCTTCCCGATGGAACGCTGCCGACGCTATGCGTGACCGTCAGCGACACGTCCGACCACGGCCAGCACGGCAAAGCCCATTCGCATGGTTGCGAGGCCTGCCGGATCAGCGCTTCGACCCTGTTGCCGGCGCCGGCTGATGTCGCCGGTCTTCCGATACCCTTTGCCGTCGCGGCCGAACTGCCGATCCCCGACGAGCCCTTCCAGCGCCAGCTTTTCCCGCCCAATACCGGCCCTCGCGCGCCTCCTTTCCATCCGATCCCTGCCTGAACCTCGTGTTGCGGCGGGCGCCGTAACGCGCCTTTCAACACCGGCCGACCTGCATGCGTGCCATCGGCCGTGGATACGGATCCATTCTCATGTCGACCATTCCTGCTGCCGAACCGGTGGAGGGCGCCATCGATGGCGTTTCGCTCTATCGCGCCATCTGGCGCTGGCATTTCTTTGCCGGGCTTCTCGTCATACCCTTCATGCTCAACCTGGCGATCACAGGATCGCTCTATCTCTTCAAGGATGAGATCAACAGCACCTTCTTCGGCTACCGTTACGTCGTCCAGCCGGCCGGCAAGGCGCTCCCGGCCGAGCGGATCGCAGCGATCGCCGCATCTGCGGTGCCGGGCTCCATCGTAACCTCCTACAAGGATCCGGCCCTGCCGGAACGATCGGCCATCGTCACCGTCGCCTCCCGCGAGGCCGGCGCGACGCTGGTCTTCGTCAACCCCTATGATGGAAAGGTGCTCGACGCGGTCGGACCGACCGACGAGTTCAACTATGTCGTCAAGCGCATCCACAGCCTCGCCTATTTCGGCCGCGGGACGAACCTGCTGACCGAAATTGCCGGCGGCTTCGCCATGGTGCTCGTCGTCACCGGCATTTATCTCTGGTGGCCGCGACGCCAGACGGGCGGCGTCATCACCGTGCGGGGAACGCCGAGCCGCCGCGTTTTCTGGCGCGACATGCACGCGGTGACCGGCGCTTTCGCAGGTGTGCTGATCTTCTTCCTGGCGATTACAGGCATGCCCTGGTCGGGCTATTGGGGAGCCAATGCCAATGCCTGGCTGACCGAGCAGGGCCTCGGCTACCCCGTTCAGCTCTGGGACGACGTGCCGAAGTCGCGCAAAGTAACCGAGGATATTCTCCCGAAGAGCGGCTGGATCATCGAGAAGGCGCCCGTCCCGCTTTCCGATATCGCCGCGGCGCAGTCAGCCAAGCCGATCGGCCTCGACAGAGCGGTGGAGATCGCCAGGCGGCTCGGCATGACGCCGGGCTTCGATATGACAATCCCTTCCGACGAGACGGGCGTCTATACCGCTTCCGTCTATCCCGACGATCTCTCCGGCGAACGCACCGTCCATATCGACCAATATTCCGGCAAGCCATTGATCGATATCGGCTTCGGCCAATATCCCTTCCTTGGCCAAGCACTCGAGTGGGGCATCAATGTCCACCAGGGACAGGAATGGGGGCTTTTCAACCAGTTGCTGATGCTTGCAACCTGCCTCGCCATCATCCTGAGCTGCGTGACCGCCGTCGTCATGTGGTGGAAACGGCGCCCGGCCGGCCGCCTCGGCGTGCCGCCCATGCCGCCAAGGCGCTCGGTCTATTCCGGCCTGTGGGTGATCGTCGTCATCTTTTCCCTCGCTTTTCCGATGAGCGGGCTCGCCATTGTCGCCATGATCGCCTTCGACCAGATCGTCGTGCGGTTCGTACCGCCCTTGAAACGCGTTCTTGCTTGAGGAAGGGCATCAGATGAAGACGATCATCGCTATCCTTTTCGCCGTTCTGTTTGCATCCACAGTATCCGCAGATGATGACCCCCGGCAGGCGATAGCTGCAACGCTGAAGACGATGTTCGAAAGGCCGGAGAAACCTCTCGATATCACGCCGGTCGTCGTTCAGGCCGATTGGGCGATCGCCGGCTGGCGACAGGATGGGCGCGGCGGGCGCGTCCTGATGAAGAAGACGCATCATGGCTGGAGCGCCTATCTCTGCAGCGGCGACAGCCTCAGGGAGGCCGGGACGCTGGAGAAGCTCGGGCTTTCGGCGAATGACGCCGCCGGGCTGGCGGCCGGACTGAAGGAGGCTGAGGCAAGCCTTGATTCTTCCGCGCTTGCGCTCTTCTCGAGCTTCGAAGGCACTGTCATGATGATGGATGAGGCATCGAAGGACGCAGGCGGCGGCCATGAGGGCCATGCCCCATAAGAACTAGCGTTTCAAGCGCGCTTCGATCTCGCGGTCGAGGGCGAATTTCAGGTCGTCCTTGACCCCGACGGACATGGCGAGCACTTCGCGGGCTTTGAGAAAATCCATAACGCCGGTGCGCCCGACCGTCGGGCGCAGGAATATGTGCGGCTGACGCAGCTTCAGCTTCAGCGTGATCGCCGTCTGCATCATCAGCTGGCCGGAGCCGAAGATGCTTTCCATGCGGTTCGGAATATGGGTGCCGTCGCCTTCGGGTGCGCCGACGACATCGATCCCGACGACGATGTCGGCGAGATCCATCAGGCATTCATAGGGCACCGGATTGCTGATGCCGCCGTCGATCATCACCCGGCCGTGCAAGCGCACCGGCATGAAGACCGCGGGAATGGCGGAAGAGGCAGCGAGCGCCGGGAACAATTCGCCGCCTTCGACGATGACTTCGTGCTGGCCGTAATAATCGGTGGTGATGACCTTCATCGGGACGAGTAGATCCTCGAACCGCGCCGGCAGCTCGGACGGCAGGAAGGCCTTGAGGATCCGTTCCAGGTTGAACTGGCCGATGCGGATCCCTTTCGCCACCGCATCACGCACGGTCGCCGGCCTCAGGCCCCAGATGCGGCTGACGACGGCCGTCTTGTTGCCGACGGTGGCCAGCGCATGTTCGCGGATTTCCGCGCCGGACATGCCGGCGGCCATGCCGGCCCCCATGATCGACCCGATCGACGAACCTGCAATCGCCACGGGGCGGATGCCGAGCTCATCAAGCGTTTCGATGATATGGATATGGGAAAGTCCACGCGCGCCGCCGCCGCCGAAGGCAACCGCGACCGTTGGAAGATCGCTGATTGCAGGCAGTTTCGGACTGATGATCTCTGCCTGCTGCACGCCCCGCGCTCCCGCCTATTGCGGCTGATACCGGAAAAAATGCACCCTCGTATCGCCAAAGATGCGGCTTTCGAGGAAAACATAGGAAGGGTGGACGGAAACGACAACGTCGGCGCGCTCTTCGAGCACGGCAATCGCGCCCACCCGCAGCCAGCCGCCCTCGGCCGCCGCCGCCATCGCCTTCTCACCGAGACCCTTGCCATAGGGAGGATCGGCAAAAAGCACGTCGAAAGCTTCGAGATTGCCGACGCTGCCGAGATCGGTCGCATCGCGGCGCAGGATGCGCGTGCGGCCGTGCAGGCCGAGCGCATCGATGTTTTCCCAGAGCAGCGCCCTGCCCTCGACGCTGTTTTCGACGAAGAGCGCATGGCGACAGCCGCGCGAGACCGCTTCCAGACCGACAGCGCCGGTTCCGGCGAAAAGGTCGAGGATCCGGGTGCCGTCGACGCAATCCGGATAGGCATGGCTCAATATATTGAACAGACTCTCGCGCGTCCGGTCGGCAGTCGGCCGGATATCGTTGGATTTCGGCACGGCGAGAGGCCGTCCGCGAAACTCACCGCCGACGATCCGCACCGCGCGTCATTCCCTTTCCTCTAGCACCACCTCTGGACGGGCCGCCTGATGGCCTGTCGCCGCCCGGCTTGGCGCCCTTCGGCTTGCCGGAAAATTTCTTCGGCCCGCCCGGCTTGGCCGCAAAGCTCTTGCCGCGCGGCTTGTCATCCGAAGGCTTGTCGCGGAACGATCCCTCGCCACGCGGACGCTCCGAGCGCCCCTCACCGGCAAAACTTCTGGCTGCCCGCGGGCGCTCATCACCATCCTCGCGCGGCCGGCGATCACCACGCGGCTTGTCGCCGAAGGGCCGATCCCCACGTGAAGGACGATCACCGAAAGGCCGGTCGCCGCGCGGACGCTCCGAACGGGCCTCACCGGTGGAGGCTCTGGCAGCACGCGGACGCTCGTCGCCATCCGTACGCGGCTTGCGATCACCGCGCGGCTTGTCGCCGAAGGGGCGGTCGCTACGCGAAGGACGATCGCCGAAAGGCCGGTCGCCGCGCGGACGCTCGGGACGGCCTTCGCCGGCAGTTCTGGCACGCGGACGTTCGTCACCTGCTTCGCGCGGACGGCGGTCGCCGCGCGCCGGGCGGTCGCCAAAACCGCGCTCTTCGCGGCCCGGACGATCCCCGAACGGACGCTTGCGGCCGCGGCCTTCGCCTTCATCCTTGCGATTGGGCTGCTCGCTCGAGCGGATCCATTCGCCGTCCTCCTCGCGCACGCGATTGATCTGGGTGCGCGGTCGATCCTCGATGTGGTGGGAACCGGTACTCTTTGCCGGCGCCTGTTCGCCGCGCCGGCGCGCGGTCTGCTCATTCTTGGCGGCTTTCGCGGCCGCCTTTTCGCCGAGCGGTCGGGCGCCCGGCGCCATCCAGACATTGGCGCTGCGGCGCTGGCCGAGCGGCTCGGAGCGCTTCGGCTTCTCATCATCCCGGCGGCCACCGTCGCGGCGATCGTCATCGCGGCGCCCGCCACTGCGGCGGTCGTCCCGCTTGGTGTCGAGGCGGCTCAGCGCCCTTTCGCGCTTGTCTTCGTCGCGGCGCGGCCGCTCACGCTTCTCGGGTGCAACGGCCTCGGCCTCTTCCTCCGCGGCGACGGCCGGGGCGTTATAGATCGGCGCGTCGAAATTCGCCTTGGCTTCCTCGATCAGGCGCGGGCCGAGCTGGTCGCGCAGCGTGCGGCCGCGCACTTCGATGACATGGCCTTCCGGCAAATCGCCGAGTTGGAACGGCCCATAGGAAATGCGGATCAGGCGGTTGACGTCGAGGCCAAGCGCGCCGAGCACGTTCTTGATTTCGCGGTTCTTGCCTTCGCGCAAGCCCATGGTGATCCAGACGTTCGAGCCCTGGGTGCGGTCGAGCGTCGCCTCGATCGATCCGTAGAGCACGCCGTCGACGGCGATGCCATCCTTCAGCTTGTCGAGCGCTTCCTGATCGATCTCGCCATGGGCGCGGACACGGTAGCGCCTCAGCCAGCCGGTCGCCGGCAGCTCCAGCGCGCGGGCGAGGCCGCCGTCGTTGGTCAGCAGCAGCAGGCCTTCGGTATTGATGTCGAGGCGGCCAATCGACATGACGCGCGGCAATTCTTCCGGCAGGTTGTCGAAGACGGTCGCCCGGCCTTCCGGATCGGCATTGGTGGTCACCAGCCCGGCCGGCTTGTGATAGAGCCAGAGCCTGGTGCGCTCGATGCCCCGGATCGGCACGCCGTCGACTTCGATCCGGTCGGCGAGCGTGACGTTGACGACGGGCGTGTCGAGAACCGTGCCGTTCAGCGTCACACGGCCTTCCATGATCATGCGCTCGATGTCGCGGCGGGAGGCGACGCCGGCGCGCGCCATCACCTTGGAGATGCGCTCGGCCTTGGCCTCGCCATCGGCTTCGGCCGCGATCGGGCGCGCGGCGGCAGTCTTTGCCGGCTTCGCGCCGCCTGTCTTGGGGCCGGCTTTCGGCCTGTCATCCCGTGAAAAGGGTTTTGCGCCCGGGCGTTTTGGCTTGTCTTTGGATGTCATTTGTTGTTTGCCTGCCTTTTGGGCCTGTCTATCAGGTCACGCATCTGCGGTTAAGTGGAAATTGTCGCGATCATGAAGACAAATCGTTTCATGGAGATGGCGCTTGAGGAAGCGCGCGCGGCCGGCGAGCGCGGTGAAGTGCCGATCGGCGCCGTCGTGGTGGTCGACGATATCGCCGTTTCACACGCCGGAAACCGTACGCGCGAGCTGAAAGACGTCACCGCGCACGCCGAGATCGTCGCGATCCGGCTCGCCTGCGAAGCCCTCGGGCAGGAGCGTCTTACCGGCGCAGATCTCTACGTGACGCTGGAGCCGTGCACCATGTGCGCGGCAGCCATCTCGTTTGCGCGTATCCGCAGGCTCTATTACGGCGCCGAAGATCCAAAAGGCGGGGCTGTCGATAATGGCGTGCGATTCTATGCACAGCCGACCTGCCATCATGTTCCGGAGGTCTATTCCGGCTTCAACGAGATTCAGTCGGCCGAAATCTTGCGGACATTCTTTTCGCAACGGAGAGAGACGCCGTAGCGCCGGGGCGCCATCGTCTTCTCCCGAGGCCTGAATGGAAGCGGCGCCTAAGCGCCGCACACGTTATTGCAGGAAGTTCCACCACTGCTTGCCGGAGTTGGCAATCGCCGCGTCCTTCTTGCGCTTCTTCTGCTTCTTGAGCTCGGGCTCGCCGACATCGTCGAGCTTCGCCGGGTCGTCGACGGTGCGATAGCCGGGCGGCGGATCGGAGATCGAGCGGCGCTGATCGACATAGGAGCCCTTCTGCAGGGCGCGGGCTTCGCGATAGGCCTGGGTCTGGGCTTCCGTCGTGCGGCGGCCGCCTTCGATCGCCGAGCTGGCGAGCGGCGAGCGATAGTTCGGATTGTCGGAGTTTGCATCGGCTTCTCCAACCAGGCGAGCGCGGGTTTCCTCCGGCGATTCAAGCCACTGCGGATTGTCCTTGTTGGCGATCGTCTGCTGCGGCGCCACGAGAGTCTCTCTCTGGCCCTCGGCCGGCATCACCAGCGTCGGACGCGGGGAATATTTGACGCCCTTGTTCTTCGGGCCTGGTCCGGTCAGCGACACGGACTGGCCGAGGTCGTCGGTCAGCTGCTCCATGGCGGTCTTGTCGGTGCCGTAGGTCGGGCTGCTGGCGCAACTGGACACCAAGGAGCATCCCGCCATGACAACAGACAGGCAGGCGCCCATACGGAACCAATGCGTTGCGAACATGAAAACCCTTCCAGCCACCGGTGCAATCGTTGCCCAACCGGACAACCGTCCCCCTGACGCAAAAATCCGGCCATTTTCAGGCAGCTTTTACCGGATGCACGCCATAAAGGCAATTCACCCGGCAAATATCTTCAGGCGCGGATGCCGAGTTCGCGCAATGCCGCAGCGTCACGCGCCGAGACGTCGGGATAGCCGGGATCGGAACCGACATCGGTGGTGATGCGCCACGAACGGGCGCATTTGACACCTTCGGCGAGCTTCGGAACGACGGCGACATCAGCCACTTCGGCCAAGCGGAAGGCTTCGGCCGGGCCGGCATCCGCCACGATTGCGATGCCCGAGGTGATGCAGACTTCACTGAAATCCTGCCCCTCGAGCGCCTTGCGAAGCTCCGCGTCGGCGACATGGACGACCGGGGCCGCTTCCAGCGAGGAGCCGATGCGCTTGTCCTTGCGCTCGATTTCCAGCGCGCCGGTCACGACGCTGCGGATCGCGCGGATCTTCTTCCATTTTTCGGCGAGCGCATCGTTGCGCCATTCCTTGGCGACCGGAGCGAACTGCTCCAGATGCACCGAGACGGCCGATGGATTGCGCGAAAGCCATGCCTCTTCCGTCGTGAAGGGCAGCATCGGCGCAAGCCAGGTCACCATGCAATCGAAGATCATGCGGATGACATAGAGCGCCGAGCGGCGGCGAAGGCTCGACGGCGCATCGCAATAAAGCGCATCCTTGCGGACGTCGAAGTAGAAGGCCGAGAGCTCGACATTGGCGAAGTCGATCAGTGCGCGGGCGATCTTCTTGAAGTCGAAAGCGTCGTAGTTTTCGCGCACCAGCTGATCGAGCTCGGAGAGCCGGTGCAGCATCAGCTGCTCCAGCTCCGGCAGATCGGCGAGCGCGATGACCTCGCCCTTGTCGTGGGCCAGCGTGCCGAGCATCCAGCGGATGGTGTTGCGCAGCTTGCGGTAGGCATCGACATTGGTCTGGATGATCGTCTTGCCGACGCGCAGGTCGTCCGCATAATCCGAGGTCATGACCCAGAGACGCAGGATGTCGGCGCCGGCGTCCTTCATCACTTCCTGCGGCGAGGTGACGTTGCCCTTCGACTTCGACATCTTCTCGCCCTTCTCATCCATGGTGAAGCCATGGGTGAGAACGGTGTCGTAAGGCGCGCGGCCACGGGTCGCAGCCGATTCCAGCAGCGATGAATGGAACCAGCCGCGATGCTGGTCGGAACCCTCGAGATAGAGATCGGCCGGCCATTTCAGGTCGGGGCGGTCTTCCAGCGTGAAGGTGTGCGTCGAGCCCGAGTCGAACCAGACGTCGAGGATATCCATGACCTGCGACCACTTGGCCGGGTCATGCTCATTGCCGAGGAAACGCTCCTTGGCGCCTTCGGCAAACCAGGCATCGGCGCCTTCGGCGTCGAAAGCATCGAGGATGCGCTGATTGACGGCCTCGTCCTGCAGCACTTCGCCCTGCTCACTCACGAAGACGCAGATCGGCACGCCCCAGGCGCGCTGACGCGAGAGAACCCAGTCCGGGCGCTGCTCGATCATGGCGCGCAGACGATTCTGGCCGGCAGCCGGCACGAAGCGGGTGTCGTCGATCGCCTTCAGCGCACGGGTGCGCAGCGTCGTTCCATCCGACAGCGTCTTGTCCATATAGACGAACCACTGCGGCGTGTTGCGGAAGATCACCGGCTTCTTGGAGCGCCAGGAATGCGGATACTGGTGCTTGAGGCGACCGCGGGCAAAAAGCGCGCTGCGCTCGATCAGCGCCTTGATGACGCGGTCGTTGGCATCGCCCTTCTTGCCGTTGTCGTCGATGACGCGCCCGCCTTCGAGGCCGGGCGCATCTGCCGTGTAGAAGCCGCCGTCATCGACGGGGAACGGGATCTTGGTCTCGATGCCGCGTGCCTCGATCTCGCGGGCATGCGCCATCCAGACATCAAAGTCTTCGCGGCCGTGGCTCGGCGCCGTATGCACGAAGCCCGTACCGGCATCGTCGGTGACATGATCGCCGTCGAGCAGCGGCACGGCAAATTCGTAGCCGCCGCCGAGCCCCTTGAGCGGGTGTGCACAGCTGATGTCAGCAAGATCCGCAGCAGTGACGTCAGCAAGGCGCTTGTACTGAAGCTTGGCCTTGGCGAAGGACTCTTCAGCCAGCTTGTCCGCGAAGATCAGCTTTTCGCCCGGGCGCGGGCCAAAGTCGTTCTCGGCAGCCGTGACTTCGTAGAGGCCGTAGGCGACGCGCGAGGAATAGGCGACCGCCCGGTTTCCGGGGATCGTCCAGGGCGTGGTGGTCCAGATGACGACGAAGGCATCCTTGAGGGCAGCGGTGCTCTTCGCGACCGGGAACTTCACCCAGATCGTATCGCTCTCGTAGTCATGATACTCGACCTCGGCTTCGGCAAGCGCGGTGCGCTCGACCACCGACCACATGATCGGCTTGGAGCCGCGATAGAGCTGACCGCTGGCGGCGATCTTCAGCAACTCGCCGGCGATACGGCTTTCGGCGTGGAAGTTCATCGTCAGATACGGGTTTTCGAAATCGCCTACGATGCCGAGGCGCTGGAACTCGCCGCCCTGGATGGCGATCCATTTTTCGGCATAGGCGCGGCACTCGCGGCGGAATTCGATCATCGCCGACGGCTCGGTCAGGTCAGGCTTGGCCTTGCCCTTGGCGCGGTAGTTTTCTTCCTCGATCTTCCACTCGATCGGCAGGCCGTGGCAGTCCCAGCCGGGCACATAGTTGGAGTCGTAGCCGCGCATCTGGAAGGAGCGGGTGATGACGTCCTTGAGGATCTTGTTCAGCGCGTGGCCGATGTGGATGTTGCCGTTGGCGTAGGGAGGGCCGTCGTGCAGGACGAATTTCTCGCGGCCGGCGGCAGAGGCGCGCAGTTTCTTGTAGAGATCCATCTGCTGCCAGCGGGCAACGAGCTCCGGCTCCTTCTGCGGCAGGCCGGCGCGCATGGGGAAATCGGTTTCGGGCAGATAGAGGGTCTTCGAGTAATCGATTTTTTCGGCTGTGTCGGTCATGTGTGACAATCGTTTCTGGCGGCCCAGGAAGGGGCGCGACGGACATGGAAATAGGTGGCGGCGGAAGCGCCTGCTCGCAAGCGCCGAAAACCCGGACCTCCCGGCCGCTTAGCGCGCGCGGAAGGCCGGGCCGATAATTCGTATCGTGATCGCCAGCCGAAGTTTCGTCATAGCGCCGGTTCATAGGCGTTTTTGCCGGGAAAAGGAAGAGAAGAAATTGCCCGGCCGCGATCGCGGCCCGGTCGTTTCCAGCTGCCATGGGCGATATGTCGGAGTTGGAGCAAACTTAGGAAAAGCAGAGCTTCCGGTCGAGCTCGCCGAGCGGCTTCACCCCGGCAAGCAGCGCTCTCGCCTCTTCCTCGTCGCGCTTGATCTGGGCGACGAGCGGATCGAGGCCGTCGAATTTCAGCTCGGGTCTGAGATAGCCGAAGAAGGAGACGCCGCAGAGTTGGCCGTAGAGATCGCCGTGAAAATCGAAAATATAGGTTTCGAGCAGCGGCGCGCCGTTTTCCGTGACCGTCGGGCGGCGGCCGTAGCTTGCGACCGCATCATGCAGCGTTCCATCCTGGCGGCGAAAGCGGACGGCATAAATGCCGGCGGCGAGTTCGGCCTCCGGCGGCAGGCGCATGTTGGCGGTGGGGAAACCGAGCTGACGGCCGAGCTTTTCGCCGTCGATCACCTCGGCCTCCACAGTATAGCGATAGCCCAGCATGCCGGCGACTTCGCTGACGCTGCCCTCCCCCAGGAGAGCGCGGATATGGCTCGAAGAGACGACATCGGCATTTTCGTCGCGGAAGGCATCGATCAGAGTGACGCCGAAGCCGTATGTCTGGCCGGCATTCATCAGAAAGGCGGGACCGCCTTCGCGGCCACGGCCGAAATGAAAATCGAAGCCGGTGACGACTTCCGAAGCACCGAGCCAGTCCTTCAGGATCGAATGGATGAAATCCTCGGCGGAGCACTGCGAGAATTCGTAATCGAAGGGATATTCGATGACGGCGTTGAAGCCGAGCGTTTCCAGAATGCGGGCCTTCAGCGGCGCGGGCGTCAGGCGGAAGACAGGCGTCTCAGGCCGGAAGACCGTGCGCGGATGCGGCTCGAAGGTCAGCACCAGAGCGGGGATGCCGCGCGCCCTGGAAATTTCGAGCGCGCGGTTGAGAACAGATTGATGGCCGCGATGCACACCGTCGAAATTGCCGATGGCGATCACCCCGCCCTTGAGATGGGCGGGTAAGGGATCGCGGGTTTCATTGCGGTGGAAGACGGTCATCGGCTGGCTTCTCTTCATGCAAGGCGCGGCATCCACCATTTCGGCGCCGCCTTTTCCCGTTCGAGATAGGCATTGAGGATCGCCTCGTCGGTCTCGCCGTTCAGGGTGTATTCCTTGGCGTGGATACCGCCGCTGATGTAGAGAAGGTCGAGGCCAAAATTCAAGGCGCCGCGCACATCGGTCGGCATGCCGTCGCCGATCGCGAGCACGCGCTCGGTGGGGAAATCGCCGCGCAGCTCACGGGCAGCCGCCAGCGTCGCCTCGTAGATCGGCCGGTGCGGCTTGCCGGCGATGCGGGTCTTGCCGCCAAGCTGCTCGTAATAGGCGGCCATGGCGCCGGCGCAGGGAATGATGCGGTGGCCGCGCTCGACGACGAGATCGGGATTGGCGCAGATCATCGGCACTTCGCGCGCCTGAAAATCCAGAAGCATATCGGTGTAATCCTCGGGCTTCTCGGTCTCGTCGTCGAAAAAGCCGGTGCAGACCAGCGATCGCGCCTCGCCCGCCGGCACCCGCTCGACGCCGATGCCTTCAAGAAGCGCCTTGTCGCGCTCGGGGCCGAGCAGGAAGACCGTCTTCGGCCCTTCCGAAATCAGCCCGCGCGTGACGTCGCCCGAGGTGACGATCCTGTCATAGGCGCTGTCGGGCACGCCGATATGGCGCAGCTGCTCGACCACCTGCCAGGAAAGACGCGGCGAATTGGTGATGAGGACGACGGCAAGGCCGCTCTCACGTGCCGCGTGAAGGGCGGCTGCGGCCTTGGGGAACGGATCGACGCCGTTGTGAACGACGCCCCAGACATCACAGAGCACCACATCATAGCGATCCGTGATCTCGGAGAAGTTTTCTATCCGCCTGGCCATTTCAATTTCCCGATTTGCTTCAGCATCGGTGACATTGCAAAGGCGCAAGGCGATGGCAAGGCATTTTCTTCGCCATTCTGCAACGGGCCGGGTTTCGGCGGCAATCTCCGCAATTCTCCGGCCTCTTCACAATTCCGGCACAAAAATTCGTGATTGCTCTCATTGACTCCTCTTGGAGCCATCCCTAAATGCTCGTCGCTAGCACTCACCGCAAGGGAGTGCTAACATCTATCCATGTGGGCCACTCCGGTCCGCGAATGTCATTCGATCGAGGGATTAGACAATGGCAAGCACCAATTTCCGTCCGCTTCACGACCGCGTCGTTGTTCGTCGCGTCGAGTCCGAAGAGAAGACCAAGGGCGGCATCATCATTCCCGACACCGCCAAGGAAAAGCCGCAGGAAGGCGAAATCGTCGCCGTCGGTTCCGGCGCTCGTGACGAGTCCGGCAAAGTCGTGGCTCTCGACGTCAAGGCTGGCGACCGCGTCCTGTTCGGCAAGTGGTCCGGCACCGAAGTCAAGATCAACGGCGAAGACCTTCTGATCATGAAGGAAGCCGACATCATGGGCATCATCGGCTGATTGGCCGATCCGCTTTCCCGAAATGGCTGACGGGCTTCTCGCCCGAACAAATCGAATTCAGGAGTCACAAACATGGCAGCTAAAGAAATCAAGTTTGGCCGCACCGCGCGCGAAAAGATGCTGCGCGGCGTCGACATTCTCGCCGATGCGGTCAAGGTAACGCTCGGCCCGAAGGGCCGTAACGTCATCATCGACAAGTCCTTCGGCGCGCCGCGCATCACCAAGGACGGCGTTTCGGTCGCCAAGGAAATCGAACTCGAAGACAAGTTCGAGAACATGGGCGCCCAGATGGTCCGCGAAGTTGCTTCGAAGACCAACGACATCGCCGGCGACGGCACCACGACCGCGACCGTTCTTGCCCAGGCGATCGTTCGCGAAGGCGCCAAGGCCGTTGCCGCCGGCATGAACCCGATGGACCTGAAGCGCGGCATCGATCTCGCCGTCGCCGAAGTCGTCAAGGATCTCCAGGCCAAGGCCAAGAAGATCAACACCTCGGAAGAAGTCGCTCAGGTCGGCACGATCTCGGCAAACGGCGAGCGCCAGGTCGGTCTCGACATCGCTGAAGCCATGCAGAAGGTCGGCAACGAAGGCGTCATCACGGTTGAAGAAGCCAAGACCGCCGAAACCGAGCTCGAAGTCGTCGAAGGCATGCAGTTCGACCGCGGCTACCTCAGCCCCTACTTCGTCACCAACCCGGAAAAGATGGTCGCCGACCTCGAAGACGTCTTCATTCTCCTCCACGAGAAGAAGCTCTCGAACCTGCAGTCGATGCTCCCGGTTCTCGAAGCCGTCGTCCAGACCGGCAAGCCGCTCCTCATCATCGCTGAAGACGTCGAAGGCGAAGCTCTTGCAACGCTCGTCGTCAACAAGCTGCGCGGCGGCCTGAAGATCGCTGCCGTCAAGGCTCCTGGCTTCGGCGACCGCCGCAAGGCCATGCTGGAAGACATCGCCATCCTGACGGGCGGCACCGTGATCTCCGAAGACCTCGGCATCAAGCTCGAGAGCGTTACGCTCGACATGCTCGGCCGCGCCAAGAAGGTTTCGATCTCCAAGGAAAACACCACGATCGTCGACGGTTCGGGCGCCAAGTCCGACATCGAAGGCCGTGTTGCCCAGATCAAGGCCCAGATCGAAGAGACCACCTCCGACTACGACCGCGAGAAGCTGCAGGAACGTCTTGCCAAGCTCGCTGGCGGCGTCGCCGTCATCCGCGTCGGCGGCTCGACGGAAGTCGAAGTGAAGGAAAAGAAGGACCGCATCGACGACGCCCTCAACGCGACGCGCGCTGCCGTTCAGGAAGGCATCGTACCGGGCGGCGGCGTTGCCCTGCTGCGTTCTTCCGTCAAGATCACCTCCAAGGGTATCAACGACGACCAGGAAGCCGGCGTCAACATCGTTCGCCGCGCTCTGCAGGCTCCGGCCCGCCAGATCGCTGAAAACGCAGGTGACGAAGCCTCGATCGTTGTCGGCAAGATCCTCGACAAGGATCAGGACAACTGGGGCTACAACGCCCAGACCGGCGAATATGGCGACATGATCGGCATGGGCATCATCGACCCGGTCAAGGTCGTTCGCACCGCCCTGCAGGATGCCGCTTCCGTTGCATCGCTGCTGATCACCACCGAAGCCATGATCGCCGAGCTGCCGAAGAAGGACGCTCCGGCTATGCCGGGCGGCATGGGCGGCATGGGTGGAATGGACATGATGTGATAGGCTGAAAGCCGTCACTGACATATCCATTCCGGCACCTCCGGAATGGGAAGGGCGGCCTTCGGGTCGCCCTTTTCTTTTTACGTCCAATTCCCCCGCGCCAGCGATTCGATCCGTTGCGTGCTATTTTATGGCGCGAGTTGCCTTTTCCGCTCGGCAAGCTTTCGCGAAACTTGCGTGGCTGCGTATTTCTCCCTCTGCGGAAATAACAAGAGAAATGCCGTGTTGCAGCGGGATTTCGGCTTTGGAAGGGTCTGGAAACGTTTTCAAAGCACTCAAAGACGTGTTTTTGCCGCGATCGCTCGCGGGGCAAATCGAGAGCTGAGGCGCTCCAACGAGAGACGCCAATCCGAACACCCCTTAAAAAGCCGTTGCCGTTTGTGCAAAAGCTCCTATAAATCCGCGCTGCAATTGACGTGCGCCCGGCGATAATTTTTCGCCAATGGACGAGGCCGGAGCGCAAAAGGCGATACGAGAAGGTTCGGCTTTCGAAGGCTCCGTTTCCGGAGAGCTTCTGGCTGTGGCAACGATCGCCGGATGAAGCGCGGGCATCATGCCCGCTGCTGCGTGATTCTGTTTCTTTGTGTTTGCCGAGCGTGCGGCGGAGGAGCCGCATCCAAACTGGGGAACGCCTTGTTTAAGATCGCCAAAGCCAATACAGCCACGCCCCTGATGCCCGGCTCGCTGAACGACAACAATCGCAATCGCGAAATGCTGGCGCAATTTTCCGTTTCCGAAGCCTGGGCCGGAGATTTTTCGACCGGCGTGATCCGTCTCGGCGAATGGAGTTCGATGCTGCACGGTCTCTCCGCACCGGAATGCGGGCTGCTCAACCTGATCCGCTGTTACGACACGAAGGATCGCAGCCACGTGCTGGAACTGTTCGAGCAGGCGGCGACGCGCTGCTCCTCATTCTGCTTTTCGACGACGATCATGATGCCGAACGGCTTCCGCCAGCCGCTCTTCTGCATGGGCGAGTCGAACGGTCTCGAGAAGAAATACAGCGGCAGCATGGCTGGCGTCTTCATCTTCCCGCGCTTCAAGCTCGAAGGCGCAAACCAGATCACGAGTTGGCGATAGAAGCGGGCGGGTGAAATAACTTCTCCGCTGAAAGCGGTCAGACTGCCGGAAAGCCCGCCAACTCCTCTTTCGTCATACTCGGGTCCCGAGTATCTGCCTGGGATCGATAGGGCAGCATATCCTCGGCGCAAGGCCAAGGGCTGTCACGCAGTTGAGGCCGCTTCCGAGAGCGGCCTTTTGCGCGGGGATCGCTACTCCGGCTTGACGGGAATATTGAGCCCCCTGGCGCTCGCCGGACGGGCGATGCAGCGCTCCAGCCAATCCGAGACGGCGGGGAATTTCGCATATTCGAGAACCTCGCGGCCGCCATAGAAGATATCGGCGCCGCGAACCCAAGTGAAGGTGGTGATGTCGGCGATCGTATACTGATCGCCCATGATCCATTGGCGGTCCTTCAGCCGGCCTTCGAGCACACCGAGCAGGCGTTTGGATTCATCGCGATAGCGCTCCACTGGGTAAGAATTATTCGCGACCTTGTCGGCGGCGAATTTGTGGAAATGCCCGAATTGTCCGAACATCGGGCCGATGCCCGCCATCTGGAAAAACACCCACTGAATGCATTCGTAGCGGCCGGCGGCATCCTCAGGGATGAGCTTGCCGGTCTTTTCCGCGAGATAAAGCAGGATGGCGCCGGATTCGAAAAGGCCGATCGGCTTTCCCCCCGGCCCGTTCGGGTCGATGATCGCCGGAATGCGGCCGTTCGGATTGAGAGATTCGAATTCCGGCGATTTCTGCTCGTTGGCGGCGAAGGAAATATAATGCGGCTCATAGGCGAGCCCGAGTTCTTCGAGGGCGACGGACACTTTCACGCCGTTCGGCGTCTGCAGTGAATAGAGCTGGATGATGTCGGAGTTTTTCGCCGGCCAGCGGGTCGTGATCGGAAATGCGGACAGATCTGCCATCGGATTCTCCATGTTGGGCGCCGACCATAGGAGACGAGGCTCTGGAAAAGCAAGTGAGGGCATCGTTTCATATTATTGAACGAAGTGTCCCCATCCGTCTATCTTTGCATAACGAAAGAAAAAGGCGAAATAGGAATATCAGAGATCCACAGCGTGCCCGGGGGCACTAAGATCTCCAGAGCCATTCAACGGAGACACCATCCATGTCGAACGCCTTCATCCTGATCGCCCGCATTCTTCTGTCTTTCATGTTCATCCTTTCCGGCTTCATGAAGCTAACCGATCCTGCCGGTACTGCGGGCATGATCGCCGGCGCCGGCCTGCCGGCAGCAACCCTGTTGGCCTATGTCGCAGGCCTTTTCGAACTGCTCGCCGGCCTTGCGGTTCTCACAGGCTTCCAGGTCCGCATTGCCGGCTGGCTGCTCGCCGCCTTCTGTGTCTTCACGGGCGTTGCCTTCCATCTGCCCTACGCAAGCGGCACGGAACTCGTGAATATTCTCAACCAGATCATGGTCATGAAGAACATCACGCTTGCCGGCGCGTACATATTGCTCGCGACCGTCGGTGCCGGTGCCTATTCGATTGATGCCCGCCGCGGCGCCTATGCGGCTGCCTGATCCAGCAGACGTCCTCCCAGACATGCAGAACCCGCCGTCATTGAATGACGGCGGGTTTTCTTATGTCTTGAACATTGCAGTCAGAGAGCGGCGCGCACCGCTTCGATAATCGCCTGCACGACGGGTTCGTCGGCATGGCTTTCCCTGCGGGCGCGCACGAGGCAGGCCTGCGAATGCAGGATGACACCGTCCTGAAGCACCTTCAGGTGGTTGGCGCGCAACGTCGAGCCGGTTGAGGTGATATCGACGATGATATCGGCGGAACCGGAAGCGGGAGCGCCTTCGGTGGCGCCGAGGCTTTCGACGATGCGATAAAGCTGGATGCCGTGCTGGCTCGAGAAGAACTGCTGGGTCAGGCGCCAATATTTGGTGGCGATGGCAAGACGCCTGGAGTGGCGGGCGCGGAAATCGGCGGCGACGTCGCCGAGATCGGCCATGGTCTCGACGTCAAGCCAGATCTCCGGCACGGCAACGACGACATCGGCGTGGCCGAAGCCGAGGCGGGCGCAGAATTCGACGCGCTTGTCGACCTCGGCAAAACCTTCCCGCATCAGGTCTTCGCCGGTGACGCCGAAATCGACGGTGCCGTTGCCGAGTTCCCGGGAAATCTCGGAAGCCGACAGGAAAGCGACCTCGACATCGTCCCAGCCTTCGACGCGGCCGCGATAGGAGCGCTCGTTGCCGACGGCCGTTATCGGCATGCCGGCCCGCTCGAAGATTGCCGAAGCGTCGTCTTTCATCCGGCCCTTGGAGGGAAGCGCAATGGTGATGGTCATGCGGCTGCCCTTTCGGTTTCGATACGGTCGAGCCAGAAGGAGAAGCCGACCGCCGGAATGCGGTCCGTGGCGCCGAGGAAGGTCAGGAGCTTGTCGAAGCGTCCGCCGCCGGCCAGAACCGCGGCCGATCCCTCCACCGTCACCTCGAAGACGAGACCGGTATAATAATCGAGCGGACGCCCGAAGGCGGCGCGGTAACCAAGGCCGGAAAGCTCGACGCCGGCATTGGCAAGGGCGGCGACCCGGCCGTTGAAGCGGGAGAGCGCATTGCCGAGTTTCAGCCCGGCCGCATCGGCAAAACCGGCCAGTGCCGCGGAAGCATTGACGAGCGGCACGTCGAGCGACAGGAATTCTTCCAGCACATGGAAGGCGGCATCGTCGAGGCGCGTTTCGGACAGGATGAGCTTTTCCTTGAGCCTGCGGGCGATCTCCCGCGGTGAGCGGCTGGCATTCGTCGAATAGCCCGTCGCCTGCATTTCCTGCTCGATATGGGCGATCAGCGCCTGCTCGTCGCCTGATGCGACGAGCTTGGCGATATCGTCGTCGAGGCCGGTGACGAATTGCGGACTGACGAGACCGGCCAGCAGCGCCTCCAGCTGTGTCATGTTGCCGAAGGCGTGGATCAGCCGCTTCTGCCAGCCGAGCGGCAGCCCGAGCGCCTGGACGACCGCCTCGAACACCGCCTGATCGCCAAGCGTCACCGACAGGCGCCGGCCGGGCAGCAGGCGCGCAAGAATGGCAGTGGCGTCGCCGATGGCGCGGGCGTCGGCGCTCGGTATGTTGATGTCGCCGAGATCCTCGATGCCAGCCTGATAGAATTCGTTGGCGCCGTCGCGGCGCTGGCGGAAGACCTCGCCGAGATAGGCATAACGCTTCGGCGTGCCGGTCGCGGTCTCGATGTGGCGTAGACAGACGGGGATGGTGAATTCCGGACGCAGGCAGAGGCTGGCGCCGGTTTCGCTCTCCGTCATGAAGATGCGCCGGCGCAAATCCTCGCCGGCGATATCGAGGAAAGGCTCGGCCGGCTGAATGACCGGCGTATCGATGCGCTCAGCGTTGCGGGCGTCGAATTCGGAAAGCAGCTCAGTGGCGAATTCGGGGAGGTTGATCAGGGGCATGCCGCGCTCCGAATAGTAGGCGAAGAGCTTGTCGGAACGCACCCCCCTCTGCCTTGCCAGGCATCTCCCCCACAGGGGGGGAGATCGGCAAGACGCGCGGGCCTGCCGAAATATTGAGCGTGCGCCAAATGGTTTCGGCCATCTAAGGCGTCTGGTAGGAGCAAGAGGCCTCTCCTAGCCGATCTCCCCCCTTGTGGGGGAGATGCCCGGCAGGGCAGAGGGGGGTATGCCTCAGACATCGCCGCCAGCCCTCTTGCAATCCTCCGCCTGTGCGGCAAGGATCTCTTTCACTTTGGCGACGAGGTCGGATTCCGACACCGTCTCCTGCGCCACGCGGGCTTCGCGCCAGCTGGCATTGTCCTCGATTTCGCCGGAGAGCCGCTTGCCCTCGATCAGATCCTTGATCTGCACGACACCGGTTGCGCGCTCGTCGCCGCCCTGGATGATGGCGACGGGGCAGCCGCGGCGGTCGGCATATTTCAGCTGGTTGCCGAACTTCTTCCAGTTGCCCTGGAACATCTCGGCACGGATGCCGGCGGCGCGCAGCTGCTGCGTCATCTTCTGATAACGGCCCATCGCCTCGACATCACCGTCCATGACGGTCACCAGCACCGGCTCGATCACTTCGCTCGCGCCGAGCTTGCCGAGGTTCTTCAGCGCCGTCATCAGCCTGGAAACGCCGATCGAAAAGCCGGTCGCGGGGACCGGCTGGCCCATGAAGCGGGAGACGAGGCCGTCGTAACGGCCGCCGCCGCCGACCGAACCGAAGACGACCTTCTCGCCCTTCTCATTGGTGACGTCGAAGAGAAGCTCGGCCTCGTAAACGGGCCCGGTGTAATATTCGAGGCCACGGACGACAGAGGGATCGATCTTGATGCGGTCGGACTGATAACCTGCAGCCGTTACCAGATGATGGATTGTATCGAGTTCGGAGAAGCCCTGATTGTAGACGCTATTTTCTTTCAGCGCCTGATTAATCTCGTCTGCTCTCGAGGACTTTCCACCTTCCAAGTAAGGCTGCCGTAGCACTACCGCGATTAGGAATTCCACAGCTACGGGGTCAAGTCCTGCCCCTTTAGTGAAGTCACCGGATTCATCCTTACGGCCTTCGCCTAACAGCAAGCGAACGCCTTCCGGACCGAACTTGTCGAGCTTGTCGATGGCGCGCAGCACGTTCAGCCGCTGGCCGGCCTTGTCGTCGCCGCCGAGGCCGATCGCCTCCAGCACGCCGTCCAGGACCTTGCGGTTGTTGACGCGGATGACATAGTCGCCGCGCTTGATGCCGAGCGCTTCAAGCGTATCGGCCATCATCATGCACATTTCGGCATCGGCCTGGACACCCGGCGCGCCGACCGTATCGGCATCGAACTGCATGAACTGGCGGAAGCGGCCGGGGCCTGGCTTCTCGTTACGGAAGACGTAGCCGGCGCGATAGGTGCGGTAGGGAAGCTGGATCTCGTTGAAATTCTCGGCGACATGACGGGCGAGCGGCGCCGTCAAGTCGTAGCGCAGCGACATCCATTGCTCGTCGTCGTCCTGCAGCGAGAAGACGCCCTCGTTCGGCCGGTCGCTGTCGGGCAGGAACTTGCCGAGCGCATCGGTATATTCGAACAGCGGTGTTTCCACAGGATCGAAGCCGTAATGCTCATAGACTTCCCGGATCTTTGCCGTCATCTCATTGACGGCGCGGATATCGCCGGCCGCACGATCGACGAAGCCGCGCGGCAGGCGGGCCTTGAGCTTTTGCGGTTTCTTCTGCTTGTCGTTCATTTCCGGGAATTCCGCTGACTGTGATAGTGGCGGTTTCCTAACCGATCGGACGGGGAGCGGCAAGGGCGAAGGGTCTTGATGTCGCTACGAGAATCGATTGAACGGAAAGGCATTGATCAGAAGTCGGGATATGCATCATGATCGCTGAAGCGCTTCTCTATGCCGCGACATGGCCGCTCACCGGCAAGGCGCATCGAAAGTTCATCCGTTACTCGGTCAATCTCTGGTCGCGCGCCGGGCGCTGCGCCCTCGATTGGGCCGAACACGAGGAGATGAGCCGGAATGCGATCCGTGCGGCGACGGCCGGTCTCAGGCAGAAGCGGACGGCCGTGGTGCTCGGCTCCGGCCTCTTGCGCGACGTGCCGATCGAGGAACTGGCGAGGGACTTCGACACCGTCGTTCTGGTCGATCTCGTTCACCTCGCCTCGGTGCGCCTGTGGCTGTCGGCCAAGGGCTACCGCAATGTCCGGCTGATCGAGCGCGATCTTTCCGGCTACGACGAGCTTGCGGCCGGCAAAGAGCCCGAACCGCTCGGCTTCCTGCGTTCGGTGCCCTATCTCGATCTCGTGGTTTCGGCCAATCTCCTGTCGCAGATCGGCCGCGGCGTGAAACGGCGCTACGAGACCGCGACCGGCGGGATGCCGGCCGACACTGTAGAGCGGTTGATCGCTGCGCATCTGGCCGGGATTTCCGGGCTTACCTGCCGCCATTGCCTGGTGACCGACATCGCCTATGCCGTCATCGACCGCAATAGCAAAATCCATGAGGAGGCCGACCTGCTGGACGGCGTTCTGCCGCCGCCGGCAAAGGCGGCCTGGACATGGCCGGTCGCACCGCTCGGCGAGGAGAGCCGGGATTACCGGATCGAACACAAGGTCATCGCCGCCTGGTGACCAAGATGTGACTGCCGGCCGTCCTTGGCTTGCGGCCGGCATTCGCCTATATGGACGTCATGCGCACGCTCGCTCTCATCGCGATGTTTCTCGGCTGGCTGGTCTATAGCGCCATGTCCGCATGGGCAGGCTGTCCGACGTGTGCGTCGATGAATGCGCCGGCCGCGGTCGAAAGCGGCAGCATGCATCATGAAATGGCCGGCATGGATATGCACGAAGGAGCGGGAAAAACCACTGCCGCAAAAGATCCCTGTGCGAGCGGAGACGCCGCGCATATGCCGCTTTGCGCCGCCTGCCTTCTGCTGCCCCCGACGGTGATTGTTATGGCCGACGGAAAATCCGCCTTCGGCTATCCCCCGCCGCCGCTCGTCCGCGCCCTTGACGACAATAGACCCGCTCCGCAGGCGCCCCCTCCCCGACTGGGCTGACAACCGATTTTACACGCAGATCAGGCGGCTTCGACCGCCGACGTATCTATTGTCAGACAGAGGAAGGAACTCTCATGTCTTTGAAAATCATCACGCTTACCGCAATGCTCGCCATCGTCGCCGCCCCGGCCCTTGCCGAAGACAAGACCATGGATATGAGCAAGCCGATGGGCAGCCACAGTGCTTCCAGCCACGCTTTCAGCGAGGCGAACGACAAGATGCACAAGGATATGATGATCGAGTATAGCGGCGATGCCGACGTGGACTTCGTTCGCGGCATGATCCCTCACCATCAGGGCGCGATCGATATGGCCAAGGTCGAGCTTCAATACGGCAAGGATCCGGAAATCCGCAAGCTTGCGGAAGCTGTGATCAAGGCGCAGGAAGCGGAGATCGCCGAGATGAACGCCTGGCTCAAGGCCCGCGGCAAGTAATCGGCCGCCGGCAAAAGAAGAACGCCGGAAATCTCCGGCGTTCCCTCACGGCAATGCCGTTCAGTCCTTCGGCTCGAAGTCCGCCGGCCGGCGACCGGCGCCCTGCCGCGTCAGCATCCAGCCTGGATATTCGGGCGCAAGCGCGCTCACCTCGTCGAGTCTCTTCAGATCGTCCTCATCGAGCTTCAGCTTGACGGCGGCCAGATTCTGGTCGAGCTGGTCGACACGCTTGGCGCCGATGATGACCGAGGTGACGAAAGGCTTGGCGAGGATATAGGCGAGCGCGACTGTCGCGACGCCGACGCCGTGCTTTTCGGCAACCTCGCGCATGACCGCGACGCAGGCCCAGGCCTTGTCCTTGTCGACCGGCGGGAAATCGAAATTGGCGCGGCGGCCTTCGCCATTGCCGGGCGCGCCGGGACCATATTTGCCGGAAAGCAGACCGCCGGCGAGCGGCGACCAGACCATCAGGCCAAGCTTCTCCTCCTGCATCATCGGCGCGATGTCGCGTTCGAGATCGCGGCCGGCGATGGAATAATAGGCCTGAACGCTTTCGAAACGGGCAAAGCCGCGGCGTTCGGACAGGCCGAGCGCCTTGGAAATGCGCCAGGCCTGCCAGTTGGAAACGCCGATATAGCGCACGAGACCACGGGAAACGAGATCGTCGAAGGCGCGCAGCGTCTCTTCGATCGGCGTGACCGTATCGGTCGCATGGATCTGATAGAGGTCGATATGATCCGTCTGCAGACGCTTCAGGCTCGCCTCGACGGAATCCATGATGTGGCCGCGCGAGGCGCCGCGGTCGTTGGGCTTGTCGCCCATCACGCCGTAGACCTTGGTGGCGATGACGACGTCCTTACGCGGTACGTCAAGGTTCTTCAACGCCTGGCCGAGCAGCCTTTCGGACTCGCCGAAAGAATAGACGTCGGCCGTGTCGATGAAATTGACGCCCGATGCAAGCGAACGCTCGACGATCCGGTCGGCGGCATTCTGGTCGACATCGGCGATGGCGCCCCAGGCGCTGCCCTGCTTGGCTTCGCCGAAAGTCATGGTGCCGAGGCAGATTTCCGAGACGAAAAGTCCCGTATTTCCGAGTTGATTGTAACGCATGGTCGAAAAATTCCTTTGTGTCTGCCGCAAGGGGGCTTGCGAACTCAAGAACTTCATTTTTTTAATTATTGGCCTGCGCATGACAGGCACAGCCGTAGCTGGCTGCTGGGTGAGGCAAACTCGATGTAGTGCGGCGGCCGCGCTTTTCAACGCGCGTCCCGCACTGGAGGCAACCGCCCTCGTCTCGACACAGGCGGCCGATAGATTGCCGGCCCTATTTCAAGAGGTGTGCATATGGCGACGCGTCCACTGACCACCATCGGCTTCGATGCCGACGATACGCTTTGGCAGAACGAACAATATTACCGACTGACGGAAGCCCATTTTACCAGCCTTCTTGCCGATTTCGCCGAAGGACCGAAGATTTCCGAGCGGCTGCTGGAAGCCGAAAAACGCAACCTTCGTCACTACGGCTTCGGCATCAAAGGCTTTACCCTGTCGATGGTCGAAACGGCGATCGAGATCACCGAGGGCAAGGTCCCCGCGAGCGTCATTGCCAAGATCCTCGATACCGGCCGCGATCTTCTCAACCACCCGGTCGAGACCATGCCGCATGTGCGCGACACGCTGGAGGCGCTTGCCGGCAAATATCTGCTTGTCATGATCACCAAGGGCGATCTCTTCGATCAGGAGCGCAAGCTTGCCCAATCCGGGCTCGGCGATTTCTTCGATGCCGTCGAGATCGTCTCCGACAAGACGGCCGTCACCTACCGCCGCATCTTCGCCAAGGTGGGCGACGGGCCGGAGCGGGCGATGATGGTCGGCAATTCGCTGAAATCGGATATCGTGCCGGCAATCGCGGCCGGCAGCTACGGCGTATTCGTGCCGCACGAACTGACCTGGGTGCTGGAGCATGTCGACGAGCCGACGGAAGCGCCGCGCTTCCGCAAGATCGGTCATCTCGGCGAATTGCGCGAGCTGATCGACCGGCTTTCGTGACCGGATTCAAGCAAACCTCATTGCGGCTTGGCGGGCGCCTTCGGAAAGAGCGATGGTTGCTCCGGTTCGGGCTGCGTTTTCGGCTGCGGGGCAGCAGCCAAGGGCTCGATCAGGATGCTGAAGGGAGCGCCGAGGCCGCGGCGCGGCGAGACCTTGGAATAATAGGGCCGCAACAGCCAATTGGTGTTTTCCTTGATCGTCGTCTCGAAACTCGAGCCGTCCTCGTCGGTGCCGAAGAAGGCCTCGTCATCGGGTTTCGACAGGTCGAATATCGCCAGGAAGGCGAACTTGCTCTTGGTGGCAAAGCTGACCTTCACGTGCTGGCCGGCGCGCACCGGCAGCGTATAGACGTGGCTGTTGCCGAATTTCGTCCAGCCCTTCAGCTGCATGGCGACGGCTGGAAACTGCAGTTTTTCCAGCTTCTCGCCGGGCTCGAGCTGCGGCGCCTGCGCCATGGCGGGCGCGGTCAGGAAAAACAAGGCAGCGGCGGCGATCATCGTTCTCATGAATGCATCTTTCACAGGCGCACCAGGGCGCTGCGCATCGCCTCCACCTCGGGCCGGCAATAGCAGCCCTCCAGATGATCGTTGACGAGACCCATCGCCTGCATGAAGGCATAAACTGTGGTCGGACCGACAAAGGTCCAGCCGCGTTTCTTCAGATCCTTCGAAATAACCGCTGACGTCGGCGTCGTCGGATTGGCTGCGATATGATCACGATCGACCACCGCCGGACGCTCGTTGTGGCCGGGCTCGTAGCGCCAAAAATAATGGGCGAGCGAACCGAATTCGTCCCGAAGTTCGATGGCGCGCCTGGCATTATTGATGGTGGAGACGATCTTGCCGCGATGGCGGATGATGCCGGCATCGGCAAGGCAGCGAGCCACATCCTCCTCGCCGAAGCGCGCGACCTTCTCGAAATCGAAGCCGGCGAAGGCAGCGCGGAAGTTCTCCCGCTTGCGCAGGATGGTCAGCCAGGAAAGGCCGGACTGGAAGCCTTCGAGGCATATCTTCTCGAACAGGCGGATATCGTCGGTGACGGGGCGGCCCCATTCCTCATCGTGGTATTTGAGATAATCCGGCAGGTTGGCGTGCCAGTGACAGCGGCTCCTGCCGTCCTCGCCGATGATGATGCCAGTCGTGCTCATGTCCGCTTCGATCTCCGTGGCCGGCTTGGTTTTCCGGCCTGATTCCGGCTTTACCATTTGAAAACCGTCTTTCCAAACCGATCGGTAACCCTGACGAAAAGTTTATCCGGCCGGGCGGCCTTTCATGAATCGATCTTTACCATTCGCTGGCGGAAAGGTGGCAGCGTCTCAGCGGGCGGACATATGCCGCCAGCGCATTTTCGGTCATTTGTAGAGAGTTCGTCCGATGATGAAACACCTTGTCCTTGCCGCATCCCTCTGCGGCATCTTCTCCACGGCCGCCATTGCAGACGACCGCTACGCCACCCGCCCGCCTGTCGTCCTGAGCCCCGATTTGACCGCGCCGTGGATCAATCAGCTTGGCGGCAGGGTTCGTCCCGTCGTCTACCAGCGGCCGGTCATCCAGCGCCAGCAGCGCGGCCTCTTCCAGCGCCGCGTCCTGCGCCAGGCGCCGCAGGCAGCACCCCAGACCGTATCGGCGATCAGACCCGGCATACCGGCGATCCGCAACCCGATCGAGCCGCAATTCCTGCCGCAGATGGTCGATTACGACACCAAGGAAAACCCCGGCACGATCGTCATCGATACCAACAACCGCTTTCTCTATCTCGTCATGGAAGGCGGCAAGGCCCGGCGCTACGGTGTAGGCGTCGGCAAGCCCGGCTTCGAATGGGCAGGCGTCCACAAGATCACCCGCAAGACGGAATGGCCGGACTGGACGCCGCCTTCCGAGATGATCAGCCGCGAAGCCGCCAAGGGCCACTACCTGCCGGCGCGCATGGACGGCGGCCCGGAAAACCCGCTCGGCGCCCGCGCCATGTATCTCGGCTCGACGCTCTACCGCATCCATGGCACCAACGCGCCCTGGTCGATCGGCAGCGCCGTTTCTTCCGGCTGCATCCGCCTGCGCAACGAGGACGTCGTCGATCTCTACGACCGCGTCAACGTCGGGACCCGCGTCATCGTCATGTAATGGCACACATAATAGCTGGAGCGTTTCCAGCAAAAGCGTGCAGTATTTTTCTTGTAAAAACAAAATGATAGAGCGTTTCCGTGTTTTCCCGAAAAACGGAAATGCTCTGGCAAGCCGCAAGAACAGGCGGCCAGCCCTCCCGAATTTGCTTTCCCCGGCCGGACCGATCTTGAATCGGACAGAAGTTCATGTAGCTTCAGGCGGATTTGCTTGAGGGGAATCGATCATGATCAAATTGATGTCAGGTCTGGCTGCGGCCGGACTTGTTCTGTCCTTGATGTCTACATCTGCCTTTGCCGCGCCTGCCGGCTCCGATAACGCACGGCGTCCGACGCAGATCGTGCGCGTGGCGCAGATGCCGAAATATGTGAAGCCGCAGTTCAAGCGCAAGAAAGTGCGCCTGGTAACGACGGAACCGGTCGGTACGGTCATCATCGATACCAACAACAAATATCTCTATCTGGTCGAAGGCGGCAACCGCGCCACCCGCTACGGTATCGGCGTCGGCCGTGAAGGCTTCGGCTGGTCCGGCATCGTCAAGATCGGCCGCAAGGCCGAATGGCCGAGCTGGACGCCGCCGGCCGAAATGCGCCGCCGCGAAGCCGCCAAGGGCCACATCATTCCCGCTTTCCAGGAAGGCGGCGAGGATAATCCGCTCGGCGCCCGCGCCATGTATCTCTATCAGGGCGGCCGCGACACCATCTTCCGCATCCACGGCACCAACCAGCCCTGGACGATCGGCCTCAACATGTCTTCCGGCTGCATCCGCATGATGAATGCCGACGTGATGCATCTTTACGATCGCGCCCCCGTCGGCACGAAAGTGATCGTCATCGGCCCCGGCAACCGGCAGGGCAAGGTGGCGTTCGAGGACAGGGGCATCGACGTGCTGCGCACGATGTTCGGCGGCTGAGCAACACTTGTGAAAAAACGAAAGGCGCATTTTGACGCGCCTTTTCTTTTCCTTAGACTTTGCGGCGGAAAGCTGGCACTGCTGCCTAAGAGTCGACATATTTGCAATATCGGGGCTAATCAATGACATATGCGCTGCGTTCCTCCGCCTCCCTGCTTGCGGGCATCGCGCTTTTCACCATCTGTTCTGCAGCCTCCGCCTCGGCGGAAGACCTGGAATTTTCCATTTACGGCGGCTATCAGACCGCACCGCACAGTGGCGTCGATGTCTCCGACGGCACGAGCTTTACTGCCGGATGGGAAGGCAAGTCCTTCGGCAGCCCGCCCTATTACGGCGCTCGCGTCACCTGGTGGCTCGAGGATTTCAACAAGCCGAACTGGGGTATCTCGCTCGATTACACCCATGACAAGGTCTATGCCGACGACGACACGCTCGCCAAGGCTGGCTGGTCGCATTTCGAATTCACCGACGGCCTGAACCTTCTCACCGTGAACGGTCTCTACCGCTTCCAGGATCCCGCCCGCCGCTGGACGCCCTATCTTGGCGCCGGTATCGGCGTGAACATTCCGCATGTCGAAGTCATTCGTCCCGAAGGCAAGACGTGGGCTTATGAATTCGGCGGCGTGACGCTACAGGCGCAGGCCGGCGTCGACTTCAAGGTGACCGAGCGCTGGTCGACCTTCGTCGAATACAAGGGCACCTATTCGCGCGTCGACGTTCCGATCGACAGCGGCGACCGTCTGAAGACCAATATCTTCACGAATGCCGTCAACGTCGGCGTGTCGTTCCACTGGTAATATTGAATTTCGGCTGCGGTGTTAGAGCGGTTCAGCTTCGTTAGGCAGGACCGCTCTAGCCTTTTTGGAGAGATGGAAAACCGCTTCGCAGTTTTCCTGAAATTGCTCTATTTCGTGCCGCAGCTGACCTTGCCCTCGGCGGCGTAGGGCTCGCTGCCGCCTGCGATCGTCAGGGAATAGGTGCCGCTGAAATTGGCCGCGGCCTTGCCGCGCTCGCCGGCGACCACGACCAGATCCAGCGTCGCTCCGCCGGTATCGTCATTACCCCCGTCGAAAACCTCCAGGAGCAGATCGCCGTCACGCGACCAGTGATTGGTCAGATGCTGCGATTCGAAGACACGCTTTCCGAAGACGGTCGCCTGGGCGGCATCCTTGATAACAAGCGCCCCGCGAAAATGGTTGAGCCGATGGCCGGCTTCGCTTTCGAAACCGCTTTCGAGCGTGAAGCGTGCTTGCTTGTCATCGGCCGAACAGAAAAAGCGGCTGTCGGCGTGGGCGATGCCCGCCTGCACGAGCAAACCCGCAAGAACAATCATTCCGCGCCACATCGCCTAACCTCCCGAAAACGGCCAGGCGGGCCGTCGCAGGCATCAAGCTAAGGGCAAACCCGTTAATTTTTCAGGCACAGCGCCGCCATAGGCCCAATCGAGCAATTCCACGGTATGCAGGATCGGAATGCCGGTGCCGGTGGCGATCTGGGTGATGCAGCCGATATTGCCGGTGGCGATGATATCGGCCTTGGTCGCCTCGATGTTCTTAACCTTGCGCGCCTTCAGCGCCGCCGAGATTTCCGGCTGCGTGATGTTGTAGGTGCCGGCGGAACCACAGCAGAGATGGCCTTCGGCGGGATCGCGCACCGTAAAACCCGCCGCTTTCAGCAATTGCTTCGGCTGAAGGGTGATGCGCTGGCCGTGCTGCATGGAGCAGGCGGAATGATAGGCGACCGTCAGGCCTTTCGGCATATGCGCGGGCAAGTCGAGGGTGGCGAGATATTCGGTGATGTCCTTGGCCAGTCCCGAAACCCTGGCGGCCTTTGCGGCATAGGCGGGATCGAGGCGCAGCATGTGGCCGTAATCCTTGATCGTCGTGCCGCAGCCGGAGGCGGTTATAATGATCGCATCGAGCCCCTGCCCTTCGATCTCACGCGTCCAGATATCGATATTGGCCCGGGCGCTTTCGAGCGCCTGTTCGGCCCGGCCCATGTGATGGACGAGCGAACCGCAGCAGACCTCACCCTCCGGCACCACCACCTCGACGCCCAGCCGCGTCAGCAGCCGGATCGCAGCCTCGTTGATGGCGGGATCGAGCACCGGTTGGGCGCAGCCGGTCAGGATCGCCACGCGGCCGCGCTTTTCCGTCTCAGTCCCGTGCGTGCCGGGTTTTGCGAAGGCCGAAGCAGCGGGAATGCGGCGCGGCGCAAGCGCCAGCATGGCGGCAAAGGGCTTCAGCGCGCCACGTCGCATCAGCCCGGCAAAGGGCCGGCCGAGGCGGGCGAGATTAAGCGCCAGGCGGAACCGGCCGGGATAGGGCAGCACGGCGGCAAGGATGGCGCGCGTCAGCCGGTTCATCAACGGCCGCTTATAGGTCTTCTCGATATGGGCGCGGGCATGATCGACCAAGTGCATATAATCGACGCCCGATGGGCATGTGGTGACGCAGGCAAGGCAGGAAAGACAGCGGTCGATATGGGTGACGACCTCGGCGTCGGCCGGGCGGCCGTTTTCCAGCATATCCTTGATCAAGTAGATGCGGCCGCGCGGGCTGTCGAGCTCGTTGCCGAGCGTCACATAGGTGGGACAGGTCGCGGTGCAGAAACCGCAATGCACGCATTTGCGCAGGATCTTCTCGGATTCGGCGACATGGGGGTCGGCGAGTTGGGCGGGGGTGAAGTTCGTCTGCATCTAGCGGGGCCTCCACTTTGGGAAGACCTCGGGCGTAGTGCCCATGGCACCCCCCTCTGTCCTGCCGGACATCTCCCCCACAAGGGGGGAGATCGGATCGGAGTGATGGCTTCCCCAAACAACTGGGCTACTGCAACTCCGATAGAACAGCGAGCGAGCAATGGTCCAACCTCTTGCCGATCTCCCCCCTTGTGGGGGAGATGTCCGGCAGGACAGAGGGGGGTAACCCAGACGCAAACTCATCCTCTCACCCCATCTTCCCCGGATTGAATATCCCGGCCGGATCGAACTTCTCCTTCACCCGCCGCGACAGCATTGTCACCGCCTCGGGCTCCGGATGAAAGGCGGCGGTTGTCGCCCTCGCCGCGGCGGATGCGCGGATGAGGGTGGCATGCCCACCGCCGAGCGCCTTGATGTAGCGACGCACCAGTTCGGCTTCGGGATCCGCCTCCATGCGCATCCAGACGAGGCCGCCCTGCCAATCATAATAGGCATCGACGCCGGCTTCGAGGCGGAGCGCCGCGACCAGCTGATGGCCGGTTCCGGGGGCGACCGAGACGCGCCAGACCGGCCGCGCCGTGCCGTCGGCATAGGGCAGCACGTCGCGGATTTCCTGCCAGAGCCTCTGGCTTTCGCTCTCGTCCAGCCGCGTGACCGCGGCGAAGGCAGACATTGCCGCCGCAAGCTTTTCGACGCGCACGTCGACGGAGCCGGCCAAACCCTCGATGCGCAGAACCGTCGCCTCGCCTTCCGGAAGCTTGCCGGCGAGGAATTTCCACGTCACCGTCAAAGGCAGATGGGCCGCGCCCGAGACTTCGACCGGCAGCGCCATCGCCGCCGCCATGGCCTTTGCCGCCTCGGCATCGTTGAGGCCGGAGAGAACCACCGTCCGTTCCGTCTTCGGGCGCGGCGGCACGCGGAAGGTGACTTCGGTCAGAAAACCCAGCGTGCCGTGCGAACCGGCGATCAGCTTGACGAGATCGAGGCCGGTGACATTCTTCATCACCCGGCCGCCGGCCTTGATGACCTCGCCCCTGCCGTTGACGAAGCGCACCCCGAGCAGGCTGTCGCGGGCAGCGCCCGCAACGAGGCGGCGCGGGCCGGAGACATTGGCGGCGAAGACGCCGCCGATCGTCGGCTCGCCCGACCTGCCCATGACGAGGCGATGATCCATCGGCTCGAAGGCGAGCATCTGGCCTGCTTCGGCGAGCGCCGCCTCGACCTCGGCGAGCGGCGTGCCCGAACGGGCCGTCATGACCATCTCACCGGGATTATAGGCGAGGATGCCGGAAAGCCTGGTCGATCGCAGCCGGTCTTCGGCGGCAACGGCATTGCCGAAACCCGAGCGCGTATCACCGCCGCAGATCGCGAGCGGCCGGTTCATCTCCGCATGGGCGAGGACGATCGCCGCCGCCTGTTCCTCGCTCGTCGGCATCAGATCGATCATGCGGCAGGGCGTCCTTCAAGCGGGAAGACCTTCGAGGGGTTGAGGATCCAGCCGGGATCGAAGGCGGCGCGCACCGCCATCTGCTGCGCGAGGTCGACCTCGGAATATTGATGCCGCATCAGGTCGCGCTTCTCGATGCCGACGCCATGTTCGCCGGTCAGGCAGCCGCCGGCATCGACGCAGAGCTTCAGGATATCGTTGCCGGCCGCTTCCGCCCTGGCGGCATCCTCGGGATCATTGGCATTGAAGAGGATCAGCGGATGCATGTTGCCGTCGCCGGCATGGAAGACATTGGCGACGCGCAGGCCGTAATGATCGACGATCTCCGCTGTCCTCTTCAGCACATGGGAAAGCTGGCTGAGCGGCACGGTGCCGTCCATGCAGATATAGTCGGCGATGCGGCCGGTGGCGCCGAAGGCGGATTTGCGGCCCTTCCAGATCAGTGCCGCTTCGGTTGCCGACTGGCATTCGCGCACGGTCTTCACACCGTGCCGGCGGGCAATCTCGACGATGTCTCTCAGCGTGGCGTCCATCTCGGCTTCCGAACCTTCGACTTCGACGATCAAGAGCGCGCCGACATCGAGGGGATAACCGGCATGGGCGAAGGCCTCGCAGATCTCGATCGCCGGCTTGTCCATGAATTCGATCGCCACGGGAATGATGCCGGCGGCGATGACATCGGCGACGCAGGCGCCGGCTTCCTCCGACGCTTCGAAGCCGAAGAGCACCGGGCGCGCGCCTTCCGGCTTGGCGATCAGCCGCACCGTCGCCTCGGTGACGATACCGAGCTGGCCTTCGTGACCGCAGACGAGGCCGAGCAGGTCATAACCCGCCGCATCCAGCGACTTGCCGCCGAGTTCGATCACCGTGCCGTCGACCAGCACCATTTTGACGCCGAGTAGATTGTTGGTGGTGACGCCGTATTTCAGACAGTGGGCGCCGCCGGAATTCATGCCGATATTGCCGCCGATGGTGCAGGCAAGCTGCGAGCTCGGATCCGGCGCATAGAAGAAGCCATCGGCCGAGACGGATTCGGAAATATTGAGATTGGTGACGCCGGCTTGAACCACGGCGGCGCGGTTCGACAAATCGATCTCGATGAT
Source organism: Rhizobium sp. R634 (assembly GCF_002211305.1). Taxonomy (GTDB): domain Bacteria; phylum Pseudomonadota; class Alphaproteobacteria; order Rhizobiales; family Rhizobiaceae; genus Rhizobium. The sequence goes on from NZ_LOKW01000024.1 coordinate 196,178, forward strand.
GCTGTTCATCTTCGAGAGGCCGAGCACGACAGCATCCTCCTGCGGAATGGCGCCGCCGGATAGCGAGGTGCCGGCGCCGCGCGGCACGACGGGAATCCCGTAGCGATGGCAATAACGCATGACCGCAGACACCTCGGCCGTCGTGCGCGGCAGCGCGACGGCGAGCGGCAGGCGCCGATAGGAGACAAAAGCATCCGTCTCGAACGGCACCAGTTCTCGCGCCTCGTGGACCAGGCATTCCGGCGGCAGGAGATCGGTCAGATCGGCAACGATCTGGGCCCGCCGCGCCAGCACGTCGGCACGGGGCTGCAGAAAGGAAATGGCGTCGGACATGGAGTTCTCCCCAGAGCATGATGCCGAAAAGTGTGCGGGGTTTTCGGACGACATCATGCTCTCACTCTTTAATAGAACAGGATTCAGATCTCAGGCCAACCGGCCTAAAATCATCCTGTTCTAGTCCTGGCGACGGGAAAATGACAGCGGGAACCGGCCGCGAACCTCCCTGCCGCCGTGAGATCGGCTTAGCACTTTCCCGAAACCGGCGCAAATGCTAAGCACTTATGCCAAAAGAGGAAAAAGCCGCAAAACCTTATGACCAATCTGGGTGATCTCGAAATCTTCGCCAAGGTCGTGGCCACAGGAAGCATGTCGCTCGCCGGCCGGGCGCTCGGCTTTTCCCCCGCCGTCGTTTCCAAGCGCATCAAGCGGCTGGAGGACCGGCTGGGCACCCGGCTTCTGCAGCGCACGACGCGGCAGATTTCACTGACGGAAGCTGGGCAAGGCTTCTACGACCGCGTGCTCGGCATCCTCGCCGGCCTGGAAGAGGCTGAATTCTATATTTCCGGCCGCTCGGCGCAGATGCATGGCACGCTGAAGATCTCGGCGCCGACCTCGTTCGGGCGCATGCATATCGCGCCGCATCTCAAAGACTTCATGGAGGCGCATCCGGATCTTGCACTCAACCTCGTGCTGACCGACGAATTCTCCGACATCGTCGGCGGCGGCTTCGATCTGGCGATCCGTATCGCTGAACTCACCGATTCAAGCCTCGTCGCCCGCCGGCTCGCGCCGGTGCGCCGGCTGCTCTGCGCCTCGCCGGATTACATTGCCGCGCATGGCAAGCCTGAAACCATCGACGCGCTGAAACACCACCGCTGCCTGCCGGCGCACAACAACGACACCTGGCGGCTGAACGGGCCGGACGGGCCGCTCAGCCTGCGGCCGGAGGGCATGCTGATCACCAATTCCAGCGAAGTGATCCGTGAGACTGTCATCGCCGGCCTCGGCATCGCACTGCGCTCCACCTGGGATATCGGCGAAGAGCTCAAGGCCGGGCGCCTGGTGCAGGTGCTGCCGGCCTATGAAGGCTCTCACAATGTCGCGCTCTCGGCCGTCTATCCCAGCCGGCAATTCCTGCCGGCCAAGGTGCGGCTGTTCATCGATTATCTCACCGAGCTTTACGGACCCGTTCCCTACTGGGAGCGCTGACCGCAGGCGGCAGGGTCAGCGCGAGAGATCGAGATAGGCGTTCGCCACCATCGCATCGATATCGGCCGGCACCGGCACGACGCAGGACCCGGCACCGGCTTCGCCCTTGGCGACGCGCTCCAGGCAGCGCGCCTGAAGCGTGAAACCGAGATCCATCGATTCGGCGGAATTGCCGAGCGGCCGCGGGCCGGCAAGATTGGCCATATGGCCGCCGCCGAGCACGTGAAAAGACCGGCCGTCCGTCAGATGGAAAGTCTCGATATGCTCGGCCTCGTAACGATCGATGCCGCCGACATCCGGATGGCGGCGAAAGGCTTCGACATCGATCTCACGCGGAAAATGGCCGCCATTCATCAGGATCGCACCGTCCTTGAGGAGCGGCAGGTCGGCGGCCGTGACGATGTCGGCAAAGCCGGTGACGGTGACGAGAATATCGGCCGAACGGATCGCCGCCTCGCGCAGCGGCGTGACGAAGCCGTCGAGATGGGCTTCGAGCGTCGTCACCGGATCGATATCGACGACGCTGACGGTCGCAAAGGCATTGCGGAAACAGGCGGCCGTGCCTTTGCCGCAGGCGCCGTAGCCGAAAACCGTGACGCGTTTGCCGTTGGTGGACCGGTTGGTGAAGCGCAGATAGCTTTCGAACAGACTCTGGCCGACGGCATGCCTGTTTTCGGCGAACTGCTTGATCGGACTGTCGTTGATGACGAGGATCGGCATGTTCAGACGCTCGCGCAGCGGCAGCAGCCGCGTGCGGCCCGACGTCGTCTCCTCGGTGCCGCCGATGAGGCTGGCATAGGGCTTTTCCGCGGCGATGGCGAAGAGATCGCCGCCATTGTCGAGCAGCAGGTCCGGCCTTTCGGCGATCACCGCTTCCAGGCTCTGATGATGCGCAGCAGGATCGGTCGTCTGGGCGGCAAAAACGGTGATGCCCTGCGCGCGCAGGAACTCGACCGTCGAAGGCTGGGTGCTGTTGAGGTTGCCGGTGCAGACGAGACGCGCCCCGCCGGCGCGAAGCGTCATCAGCAGCGCCACGGTCTTCGGCTCCAGATGGATGCCGGTGCCGATCGACAGGCCCTTAAAAGGGCGCGTACGCTCGAATTCGGCTGCCGTCGCCCTGAGCAGCCGGCAACTGCTGCCGATCCAGTCAATGCGGGTCGCGGTCCTTTCCATCATCTTCTCCTCTGTGTCTGATGCCGGCCATTTCTAGCGGAGCAACAGGATGGCGAGCATGGAGATTATTCTGAAGAAAGAGCAGAAAATCTGCCCTTTCAGCTCCCCTTACCGCAACGAAGCAGCCAGCCGGATAAGGCGGCAAAGGCCGGCCGTTTCGCATCGGGCGTCCGGCAGCAAAGGCTGTAGCCCGACGGCCGGGATATGAACCCGTAAGGCGCGACCAGCTGCCCGCGTGCGAGATCGTCTTCTATCGAGGCGCGCGGCGCAAGGGCGATACCAAGCCCCGAACGGGCCGCACCGAGCGCCAGCAGCAGATCCTCGAATTCCTGGCGGCGTGAAAAGACGACGGGCGGCGTGGCGCTTTCGGCAAACCATTCGTCCCAGAGCTTCGGGGCGCTGCGGCTGACCAGCATCGTCTGCGCAGCCATTGCCACAGGGTCTTTCGATAGCATCGCCGCAAGCGCCGGCGTGGCGACCGGGCCGAACTCATCCTCCATGAAGCGTAGCGAGGTAATCCCTGCAGCCGGCCGGTATTCGCCGCCCATGATCACCGCGTCCAGTTCCGGGTGCTTCTGCAGCGGCTCGACCACGGTCATCGGCACGATGTCGACCAAGAAATCGCCGAGGCTGGCCTGCATGTCCGCGACGCGCGGCATCAGCCACCAGACAGCGAAGGCGGAGGGAACGCCGAGGCGGAGGCGGCCCGTTCCGGCACTTTTGAACTCCGAAGCGGCGCGCTGCAGGATGTCGAATGCCGCGCCCGAGGCTTCGGCGAAAGCGCTTGCCTCGCCAGTCGGAACCAGCCTGCGGCCTTCGCGCGTGAAGAGCTTGCGGCCGAAGTGATTCTCGAGCGTCGCGATCTGCTGGCGCACGGCGCCGCGCACGACATTCAGCTCCTCGGCGGCTTTCAAAATGCTGCCGTGACGGCAAACGGCCTCGAAGGCGCGCACGGCATTGAGAGGCGGTAGACGCATAGTTGCCACATTCGCAAAATGATTGGGGAACAATTGATCCCGCCATTGATTAGAAAGCAAGACGAAGCCATATTGTACACCTGTGCAATATGGCGCATTCGAAACAGGTCGTGACGGATTTCTGAGCCTGCCCCTGCTCGATTTCCCCTAAGACCGGCGGTGAAACCACGTTTCGGACCGTGCTCGGTTTTGGATTGCGTAAGCTTTCCGTGATACACGTATATGAGTGATTCCTAACAACCGCTGCGAAGGTGACCCGACAATTGACTCTTCTCGCCAGATTGGCATCCGATGTGCAACTGATGTTCCGGCGCCCGCCGCGACAACAATATGGCGCGCTGTGCTACCGGGTGAAGAAGAAGAGCGGTGAAGTCGAGGTACTCCTGATGACGAGCCGCGACACCGGCCGTTGGGTTATTCCCAAGGGCTGGCCGATGAATGGCAAATGCGCCCATGAAGTCGCGATGCAGGAAGCCCTGGAGGAAGCCGGCGTCCGCGGCTCCGTCGAGGCGGAAACGCTCGGCGCCTATACCTATCCGAAGATGCTGCGCGACGGGGTGCAGGTGATCTGCAAGGTGCAGGTCTACGCGCTCGAAGTCACCGACATGGCGAAGAATTTCAAAGAGAAGGGCGAACGCACCATCGAATGGGTGTCGTTCGACGAGGCGGCCAAGCGCGTGCGCGAACCGGAGCTGCGGCACCTTTTCCTCGCCTTCAAGCAAAAGATGATCGACAGACTTTCGGCCAAACCGGCGAAGCAAATTCCGGCGGAATGAATCCTGCCATCTTGCACTGCTAAAAAAGCAGCGTAGAAGCAGATTTATCTCTGGAAAACCGAATGCCGCCACGCCCAGCAGTTCTTACCAAACGCACGCTCGACAAGGATCTCGATAAGATCACCTATGTCGAGGACGCGGCAAAGCATGTAGCGCGGCGGCTGGTGGCGCCCGGTCTCGGGCTGATTTTCCTTGGTCTCGCCATGCTGTTTGCCGGCGTCTACGTCTTCGACCGGCCGGGAGCCGTGCTCGTCGTGGCGGCAGCCGCCCTTGCCGCCTACATGGCGCTGAATATCGGCGCCAACGACGTGACCAACAATGTGGGCGCGGCCGTCGGCGCACGCGCCATGACGATGGGCCAGGCGCTTATCATCGCCGCGATCTTCGAGGTCCTCGGCGCCACGATCGGCGGCGGCGAGGTCGTCAAGACGATTTCCTCCAACATCGTCGATGCCGCCCAGGTGCCGCCGGTGGCGCTCGGCTGGATCATGATGGCGGCGCTGACCGCGGCAGCCCTCTGGATCAATCTCGCAACCTGGATGAACGCGCCGGTTTCGACCACGCATGCGATCGTCGGCGCGGTGATCGGCGCGGGCGTCGCCGCCGTCGGGCCCGAGCCGGTAAACTGGCGGGTGATGCTGGAAATCACCTCGAGCTGGATCACTTCGCCGTTGATCGGCGGGCTGATCGCCGCCGGTCTGCTCTATCTCGTCAAGACGCTCATCATCTATCGCGACGATAAGATCGCGGCGGCACGACACTGGGTGCCGGTCCTGGTGGCTGTGATGGCCGGCAGCTTCATGGCCTATATGGTGCTGCAGCTGTCACCCGCCGGCCATTTTCCGTCTCTCACCGTCATCCTCATCGGGATCGGTATCGGCCTGGTGAGCTGGCTTTGCGCCCGCCCGCTCGTGCTCGCGCAAGCGCGCAACCTCGAAAACCGCAACAGCTCGCTGCGCGTGCTGTTCCGCCTGCCGCTGATCGGGTCGGCGGCGCTGCTTTCCTTCGCGCACGGGGCAAACGACGTTTCGAATGCTGTCGGGCCACTGTCGGCGATCGTCCGCTCCGCCGCCATCGGCGGTGACGGAGGTGCGGGCCACCCGCCGCTCTGGGTTATGCTGATCGGCGCCTTCGGCATCTCCGTCGGTCTGCTGCTCTTCGGGCCGCGCCTCATCCGCCTCGTCGGCGAGGAGATCACCAAGCTCAACCCGATGCGCGCCTATTGCGTCGCGCTGTCAACCGCCTTCACCGTCATCGTCGCCTCCTGGCTCGGCCTGCCGGTCAGCACCACACACATCGCCGTCGGCTCGGTGTTCGGCGTCGGTTTCTTCCGCGAATGGTATACCCGCAATTCGACGCGGCGCATCGCCTATATCAGACGCAAGACCGAAACGTGGGAGCTCGACGAGCCGGAGGAACCGAACGTTCATGAGAGACGACGGCGCTATCTGGTGCGCCGCTCGCATTTCATGACGATCATCGCTGCCTGGATCATCACCGTGCCGGTTTCGGCCACGCTTGCGGCCATGATTTATTGGGCTATGTTCGCCCTCTTCGTCTGAAACTTCTGAGTTTTCAAATGCGCGCCAATTTTCGCATGCAACGACTGTTCGTCGATGCGCCGCTTTCCCGCGGCGCCGTCGTGGAAGCAAATTCCGACCAGTTCAATTATCTCGCCAATGTGCTGAGGATGGAGGATGGCGCGGAGATCCTGCTCTTCAACGGCCGTGACGGCGAGTGGAAGGCGAGCCTCTCCTTCCCCACACGCAAACGCATCCTGCTGACGGCAAAGGAAGAGACGCGGCCGCAGCCGGCGCCTTGCGACCTGCATTATCTCTTCGCGCCGCTGAAGGTCGGGCGCATGGATTATCTCGTGCAGAAAGCCGTCGAAATGGGAGCCGGCCTGCTGCAGCCTGTCATGACCCAGCACGTGCAGGGAAAGATCACCAATCTCGACAAGCTGCGCGCCAACGTCGTGGAGGCGGCGGAGCAATGCGGCGTCCTTGGCATCCCTGAGGTGACCGAGCCGGCGAGGCTTTCCGACCTGCTCGACCGCTGGCCCAGCGAGCGCCGCATCATTTATTGCGACGAAGGCGATGCCGGGCAGAACCCGCTGCCGGTCTTGTCCGCCATTAGGGAAAGGCACCTCGCTCTGCTGGTCGGGCCGGAAGGCGGCTTTTCGGAGGAAGAACGCGCCCGGCTTCGAAGCCTCGATTTCGTCACCGCCATTCCGCTCGGACCGCGCATCCTGCGGGCCGATACGGCAGCCGTTGCGGCGCTCGCCGTGGTCCAGGCGGCGATCGGCGACTGGATGTGACGCCGAAAACGGGTTGACGCGGAAATCACTGCTGTTTTTTTGATGCGTCATTGAAAGAATTTCACTTGCAACAGACGTGGCTTGGGTCCTAATCACCTTCCAATTGCCCGGCCCCCTGGGCGCCTTTTTTCGAATGCAGGTACCCCGCATGGCCCGCGATACTACCGACCAGACGCCGCTCTCTTCGGTCCAGGAACTGACCGATTACCTCGCTGCGGGCAACAAGCCGCGGGAGCGCTTCCGGATCGGCACCGAACACGAGAAGTTCGCCTTCTTCCGCGCCGATAACAGCCCGGTTCCTTACTTCGGCGATGCCAGCATTTCCGCCCTGCTCACCGGTCTGCAGAAAAAGAGCGGCTGGGAGCCGATCATGGACGGCGGCAACATCATCGGGCTTGCCGAACAGAACGGCATGGGCGCGATCTCGATCGAGCCCGGCGGCCAGTTCGAATTGTCAGGCGCGCCGCTGGAGACGATCCATCAGACCTGCAAGGAATCGAACCAGCATCTGGCGACGCTGCGCGAGATCGCCGAGCCGATGGGCATCCGCTTCCTCGGCATCGGCGGCAGCCCGAAATGGACCTATGCGGAAACCCCGCAGATGCCGAAGTCGCGCTACGAGATCATGACCCGCTATATGCCGAAGGTCGGCACCCAGGGTCTCGACATGATGTACCGCACCTGTACGATCCAGGTGAATCTCGATTTCTCCTCGGAAGCCGACATGCGCAAGAAGATGCGCGTCTCGATGAAGCTGCAGTCGCTGGCGACCGCGCTCTTTGCATCCTCGCCCTTTACCGAAGGCAAGCCGAACGGGCTGCTTTCCTGGCGCGGCGACATCTGGCGCGATACCGACAATCGCCGCGCCGGTCTGCTCGATTTCACCTTCCGCGACGATTTTGGCTTCAAGGACTATGCCGAATGGGCGCTTGACGTGCCGATGTATTTCATCGTCCGCGACGGCCGCTATCACGACTGTACGCACGTCACTTTCCGCCAGTTCATGAACGGCGCCTTGAAGGGCGAGGTCGCCGATCCTGCGCCGACGATGGGCGACTGGACCAACCATCTTTCGACGCTCTTCCCCGACGTCAGGCTGAAGCGCTTCCTCGAAATGCGCGGCGCCGACGGCGGCCCGTGGCGGCGCATCTGTGCCTTGCCGGCCTTCTGGGTCGGCTTGCTCTACGAAGACACAGCCCTGGAGGCGGCCGACGAACTGACCAAGGATTGGGGTTTTGCCGAGATCGGCGCCCTGCGCGATGCCGTTCCGGCGAAAGGGCTGAAGGCTGAGTTCCGTGGGCATGCGCTCTTCGACACGGCGCGCGAAGTGATCGGCATATCGCGGGCCGGCCTCAAGGCACGCGGCAAGCTCAACGGGGAAGGCCAGGACGAGAGCATCTTCCTGGCGCCGCTCGACGAAGTGCTCGCCAAGAAGGCGACGCTCGCCGAGGATCTGCTTTCGCTCTACAACGGCCGCTGGCAGGGTTCCGTCGAGCCGGTCTTCGAAGACTATCAGTACTGAGACCGCCCGAGCTCCCTAAGTTCCTCTGGCAAAAAGCCGTTTGCGCATTACCATTTCCGGATATAGTGACGCTACAACGCGTCACGACTCGGGGAAAGGGACCTCCATGCTGCCACTCTTCGACATGATGATGCAGGCGCAGAACGGCGCGGCGATGGAAGCGGTCGCCCGGCAATTCAATCTGGCGCAGGAACAGGCGACCAAAGCGATGGCCGCACTGATGCCCGCTTTTTCCGCCGGCCTGAAGCGCAGCACCAGCAACCCTTATGATTTCGTCGGGCTGATGCAGGCCGTCGCCTCCGGCAACTACGCGCGCTATTTCGAGGATATGAGCCGGGCCTTCACGCCAGAAGGCATTTCCGACGGCAACAACATCCTCGCCCAGCTTTTCGGCTCGAAGGAGGTTTCGCGTGCGATCGCCGCCCAGGCGGCGCAGATGACCGGCATCGGCCACGACATCTACAAGCAGATGCTGCCGGTGCTGGCCGACACGCTGATGGGCGGGCTCTTCAAGCAGACAACCGGCCAGATGGCTTCGCCGGTCAATCCCTTCGTCAACACGGCGATGGGCGAGAGCATCCAGAAATGGCTGGAGAGCACCGGCTTTGCGCCGAAGCCGAAGGCAGCCCCGGGGCCTAGCATCTTCGACAATCCGTTCACGCAGGCGATGCAGGTGATGTTTTCGACGCCGAAACCGGAACCGACGCCCGCGCCGAACCCCTTCCTCGACAATCCCTTTGCCAAGGCCTTCCAAGAAATGATGGCAGGTCTCGGTCAGCAGCCAGCGACCAAATCACCGGCAGCAAAGCCCCCCGAACCTCCGAGGGAGGAGGCGAAGGCCACGGCCGAAACCTATGCCGAGATGCTGAACGCCATGTTCGACAGCGGGCTCGAAGTGCAGAAGAGCTACCAGAAAAACCTGGAAGCGATTTTCGAAACCTACCGGCCGAAACCCTCTTCTGAAACCAAGGAATAAAAAAACCCGGAGATGGCTTGGGAAAAGCCGATCACCGGGTCAAGCGGCAGGGCTATTGGCTATCACCCTGCGGGGAAACTCGACGCCCTACTCTTCGTGAGGGCGGAAGAGCTGCAGGCGCCAGCGACTGCGCGCCGAGCGCGTCAGATGTTCCGACGGGTCCTCGAAAAAGGTCGAGGCCAGGAACGCGGAGGTGAGGTCGGCCCTGGTGAGGCCGATATCCCTCAGCTGACTGTCGTTCAGATCATGCAGCCCATTGATCTCCATGCGATTGCGGAACCCGCGAAAGAGGGAGACCAGCGGAGCGAGGCCTGCCACCAGACGCTGGAAAAGCGTCGGGGTCAGCTTGCTGCAGTCGAGTTCTATTGTTCGGTCTGTCGTGTGCATCGAACTCTCCTTTCTTCGGGCACGCAACAACCCACCCCGCCCGCGAGGTCATGCGGGAGGGATCAGGCTGGATTCTGCTTGGACAGGCAGGGTGTCTGTCCTTCACTTTGCTTGATTTGCATCCCGAAGATGCCAAAGACCTATTGATCAGTCCAACGAATGTTTCTAATGATTATCATCAGCTATCTTTATGGGTGACACCATGTCCGCGCCTCTTGATCTCGACCAGTTGCAGACTTTCATCGCCATCGTCGATTCCGGCAGCTTCACCAAGGCGGCCGACAGGGTCTACAAGACCCAATCGGCCGTCTCCATGCAGATGCGCCGTCTCGAGGAGCGCATCGGCAAGCAGCTGTTCATCAAGGACGGCCGCGGCAACCGGCTGACGGTCGAGGGCGAGAAGCTGCTCAATTACGCCCGGCGCATCATCCGCCTCAACAATGAGGCGATCGCCGCCTTCGACGACAACAGGCTGGAGGGGACGCTGCGCATCGGCACGCCGGATGATTACGCCGACCGCTACATGCCTGAAATCATCGGCCGCTTCGCCAAGACGCATCCGAACGTCGAACTCTACATCGTCTGCGAGCCCTCGGTGGACCTTGCCGAGCGCATGCACAAGGGCGAGCTCGACATCGCGCTCGTCACTCACAATCCGCGCGAGCGTATGTCGGATGTGGTCAGAACCGAGCCGCTCTGCTGGGTCGGATCGGCCAACCATCCGATCCGCGACGATGCGCCGGTGCCGCTTGCCGTCGGCCGGCGCGACTGTCAGTGGCGCCAGCTCGCCTGCTCGGCACTCGATGCTGTGGGACGCGAACACCAGATCCTGTTCACCAGCTGGTCCTGCACCGTGGTTGCCGCCGCCGTGCTTGCCGGCATGGCGGTTTCGGTGATGCCGGAATCCGCTCTGCGGACGGGCATGAAGGTGCTGAGCCAGGCCGATGGTTTTCCGGCGCTGCCGCCGGTGCAGATCGGCATCATGAAGCGGCCGGGCGTTTCGATCTCGCTGATGAACGCGATCACCGCCCACATCACCGCTTGCCTCGACAACATCACGCCAGCCGTCATCGACGACAATCTCGAGGCGGACGTCAAATCCGCCCAGGCGCGTTACCCGCGGCTGAAGGCCGCCAATATGGTGCCAAGCTGGTAGAGGCGCTCAGGCGGCGCTTGACACCGTAGCGGCGAAAAGCGAGGCGCGGATAACGCGTTTCCACTCGTCGAGCATGCGCCGCGCCAAGGCCTCCTCGCTGACGGCGGCAAGCCGGATGACGGCGCCGATCAAGTGGCTGAAGAGATAAGTGCGCGCATACATTTCCTCGTCGCAGAGGTCGGGCGCCAGCTGGCGGACGGCGTCCTGGAAGATGCCGGCGACGCGCCCGCTATGCTCGATGTTGAGCTGCAGGAGATCCTGATCCGTCTCCGTGCCCATCCAGACACCGAGATAAACGGGGTCGTTGCGGTAGGATTCATAGTACCAGTCGATGGTGGCGCAGACGAGATCGAGCGCCTGGTCCAGCGACTGTACATCGGCAAACATCGCCGCCGCCTTTGCCTGGATTGCCGAAGCGTGCTGGTCGAACAGGGCTTTGACGATCGCCGCCTTCTCGGGAAAATATTGATAGACCGAGCCGATCGGCACCTTGGCGGCGACGGCGAGTTCCGTCATTCGCATGGCGCTGACACCCTTTTTCGCAATGATGTTCGAAGCGGCGGCGAGAATGAGGTCCAGCCTCTGGATACTGCGCTCCTGCTTCGGCTTCCTGCGGAGGCCGATCCGATCTACGCTTTCCGCGCCCATGTCGTTCCCATTCTTATCGTTTTTCGCGGCGGAAGAAGCTCTCGCCCAAACCAGCGCATCGGGCCGATATGACATGCAGGTCTTCATCCGCCGTAAATGGAAACGCTCGCATTTTAACGACCGGCAAAAGCCTGCGAAAATCGGCGCGCGATGGCACCGATTGTCTCCTCAGACGCGAAAAGGCGACCATAGCACTTTAAAATTGCTGGATAATTTCATCCGTGGGCCGATTGGCGTCCCCGCACCACGGTAGCCTGCCGCTGCCCCTTCGTCGCCATGGGATGCAGGTCAGCGGATGTTAGAACTTCACCTGCAGCGTCGCTTTGACGCTATGATGTTGCGCGTCTTCGGCGATCTGGCCGGAATAGGCAATTCCGAGGGCGGAGCTTGGGTTGAGGTCGAAGTCGAGCCCGGCAGCGAGGATGAAGGCGTTGCGCGCCACCGGGACGCCGGCGACCGTGAAGTCGTCGCCTCCCGCAAAAGCATGCGTCGCCAGCGGAACGGTATCGCCGGCCGCATGCCGCCAGCCCGACATGCCGCGCAGGGTGGCATGCGTCCCACCCAATCGGATATCCATCTCGGCATGCAGGCCAAGGGTGGCGATGGTGGTGTTGATCGTGCGGCTCGAACTGTCGAGCGCGGCCGCCCCGCCCTCTTCGGTAAAGCCCGCCGTGCGAACGGCCACGTGAGCGAGATTGACGAAGGGCTCAAAAGAGGCCTCCGCCGTATCGAAGCGATAGCCGAGTTCCGCAAAGGCCTGCAGCGTGCCGGCGCTATAGCTCGCATTGAGCCTGTCCTCGAAGCTTCCGATCACGACGCGGCGGCTTGTCTCGATCTCGTGCCATGTATGGGCAAGGCCGGAGCGGAAAGCGAGATTGCCCCACTGCGTGCCGGCATAGAGGCCGAGGTGATAATCGTCGCTCGATCCCGATGAGGCGCGGTGGCGCGGGTCGAAGCCCGACTTGCTGTAGCCCGCCAGCAGGCCGAGCCTGACCTCATCGAACGTGGTGTCGACGCCGGCGAGAAACCCGCCGGTCTGATGACGCAGCGTGGCGGCGTTGCCATCCGTGAATGCTTCGCTCAGACCGCCAAAGGCCGTGCTCCAGAACACCGGCCCTTCCGGCGTATCGGCGGCGATCAGTTCCGGGCCGCCCGGCCAGAAGGCCTGTATCGGAACCGCGACGGCGCCGGGATCGCCGAAAGCGGAGCGCAGGCGCTCATTGGCGGCCTCGCGGACAAAGAGGCTCTGGGTGATCAGCGCCGTCTTGATCGAGGCATGAATTTCACCGGAAAGCGCATCGAAGCTCGCGTGGATCTCCGACTCGTCGTCCGGCAATGTGACGATCGCGTCGTAGATATCGTTACCGGTTCCGAGCTGCTCGGCGGCCCCCGCTACGGCAATCTGGTTGCGCGTCGCCGCCATGTCGGTGAAGCTCACGTCGTTGCGCGCGATCTCCAGATAGACGTTGTTCAGATCATAGGAAAGGTCGGCTGCCAGGAAGGCGTAGTTGGATGTGACGGCGCCGAATGTGCCGCTGATCCCGCCGGCAGCGGTCAGGATCGTATAGGTGGAGAAGGGCTTGTAGTGGCCATTCATCCCGACATGGGAGACGGTGGCGCCATTCAGAAACGCGGTGCCGGCGACCGAGATGAAATCGCTGGCGGTGCCGGCGGGATCGACTTCGACCTCATAGGTGGAGCCCGGATCGAAAGTGAGGTTGCCGCCGACGGTCAATGTTCCGATGGAGTTGCCGGGCGCAACAGTGACGCCCGCGCCGGCGTTCAGCGTACCAACGGACCCCGAGCCGCCCAGTCTGCCGCCCGTCATCGTCAGGATACCGCCAAGACTGCCATTGACGGTCAGGCGGCCGTCCGCCACGGTCGTCGTACCGGCAAAGCCCGAACTGTTGCCGGTCAGGAGCAGAGTGCCGCTGCCGAGCTTGGTGAAATCGCCGCTGCCGGAGAATATGCCGCCATAGGTGCTGTTGCTTGCCTGATCGATCGTGAGATCGGCGCTGCCGATCGCGATCTCGCCGCCGCTTCCGGAAAGCGCTGCCATTGTCAGATCGAAACCGCCGAGATCGAGTATGCCGCCATCAATCGCATACGTGCTGTTCTGCACGAAGGCGCCGGCGCTGCCGGCCAGCAGCGTGCCGGCGTCCACCGTCGTCACGCCGGTATAGATGTTGGTCCCGGACAGCGTCAGCGTGCCCGTGCCCTGCTTGGTAAGACCGCCCGTGCCTTGCAGATCGGTGGCGATACCGACGGCAAAACCGTTCGTATCGATAAAAGCGCCGCCCGCATTGAAGATGACATCCCCGGCGTTGAAACCGCCCAGGAAATTTGCCTCATTGCCCGCTGCGCGCAGAATACCGCCATCGAAGACGAGGCTGGCGTCACCGGCCCCCCGGTCGATATAACCGGTCTCCAGGACACCACGCCCGCTTCCGGCGCTTCCGGCGATGTTTACCGTTCCCGTGGCGCCCGAATCGTCGGCGACGATGACTCCGGAAGCCGAAATCATGCCGCCGTTCTCGATCGTTACGCTGCCCGAACCGAATTCCCCCACATACAGCTCACTGGAATTGATCCAGCTCGACCCCGCCCCGGTCACGCTGGCCACGCCGCTGCCGTTTGTACTGAAGCCGACATAACCAAAGCTGCTGGTGACCGAGCCGCCGTTTGAAACGGTCAGCGTGCCCGCTCCCGCCGTGCCGACCGACACTTCAACGGAATTGTTCCAGAGCGAGTTCGCACCTGTGACAATGACCTCGCCGACAGCACTGGAATCGTTGCTGATATAGCCGGAGGCGCTGTTGACCGTCCCACCATTCGAGATGGTGAGCGTGCCGGTGCCGCTGTCGCCGATGGTGAGGTCCTGGGAGCTGGTCCAGGTCGAACCTGCACCGGTGACCGTGACCGAACCGCTCGCGCCGGAGAAATAGCCGACATATCCGACCGCATTGTCGACCACGCCGCCATCTTCGATGCTGAGCGTGCCGGTGCCCTGATGGCCGACATAGAGGTCGTCGGAATTGCTCCAGGTGGAGCCCGGCCCCGTCACCGTCACCGTGCCGGCCGCGCCCGGATCGGCACCGAACACGCCGGTGTCATTGCTGACATCGCCGCCATTGCGGATGATGAGGGCTGCGTCGTCGCCGCTTTGCTCGCCTATGAGGAGGTCGTTGTTGATCGTCCATGGACTTGGCTGCGTGCCTGCACCGGTTCCGCCCGGATCGTTGCCGTCGACGATCTCCGTATCGTTGCCGCCGATGACCTGCTGCGCCCATCCTGGCTCTGCCGCCAGCATCAGCGCCAGCGCTACGCTGCTGGCTGATCCCGCAAGTCTAAGCGTGGCCATCCGATGGATTGTCGCCCCGCCTGTCTTCTCGCCTATCTTCGCTCGCAAATCGTCCTCACCACACTTCGCTCGCGCAGAAATAGACGAATCAATTTAAATATTAGTAACCATGTTCCTGAAATTATTCTTCGACCACAGCCCCGCGCGTCTTTGCGGAGGCGGAACGAACACTGCAACATCTTGAATTCTTGTGTAATTTCCCTGCTAAATCAATCCCGATCCAAGGAACCATGCAGGAGTTCGGCGAACGTCAGCCCATCGCCATCCAAACGGCGAGCCAGCCCCACATGACGGCCAGCACTCCATAGCCGGCGGCGAAGAGCGGGCTGCGGTAGCGCAAGTCGTTGCTGGTGACATGCACGCCGGCATGCACATACCGCAGGGCGACGAAGAGCCAGGCGAGGCAGACGGAGACAAGATTATCGGCCTCGGTGACATAGAGAAGAACACAGCAGGCATAGAAGAGCACAGGCAATTCGAACTGGTTGGCCAGGCAGTTCTTCACAACCAGGCTTTCGGCGGGCTCGCCACGATTTTCGCGGTAATCGGATTTCGCGACGCTGCCGGCCCGGACCATTTTAGCGCGTCGAAGCCCAAGAAGCGCATAAAGGCCATAGACCAGAGCCACATGGGCGACGAGTGGCCAGAAGATTTGATAGCCGGTCATATGATCGCGTCCTTTCCGCTCTTGCCGTCGCTGCGAGCAGTAGCCGAAAGGGAGCCCGGATGCCAACGCGGCCTTAAATCGCAGAGACGGGCCATAAACGCCTTCAGCCTTCGTCCGGCGAGAGCCACCGGGCAATGGCAAGTCTGGCAATGATGATGAAGCAGATGGCAAGGCTTGCGAATTTCAGCCGCGTCATCCACGGCAGCAGGTGCGTTGCAGCGCCTGCATAGGCGCCGTCGCCAAAGGCGACCAGGCTCGAGATGTTCTCGCCGTAGTCGGCGATGCCGTAGATGAACGGCAGCAGATAGATCGCCCCCACGACCAGCGGATGGAGCGATCGGCCAAACCACGGGCCGACAGCGCCAAGCCTGAGGAAGGCGAGAAACAGCAGCGCCGTCAGCAAGGCCGGAAAGATCAATTCCGGGCCGAAATACATGGCGCTGAGCAGTTTCGCCGCCGTCTCGTTCTCATCGAGCAGCTTCTGCATATGGAAGACGGCCGACTGGTCGTAACCGGCGAAATAGGTATCCAGCACCGCCTGCCCGGTTTCGTGCTTGAAGGGCACGACGAAGCCGAAAGTCGTCCAGGCGAGCACGGCAAGGCAGAGAGCTGCGAGCAGCGCGACCACCCAGAGGGGAATCCCGCTGCCCGCCTTCATGTCAGAGACCGGCGCCCGGATAATTCGGGCTTTCGCGGGTGATCGTCACGTCATGAGCGTGGCTTTCGCGAAGACCGGCGCCGGAGATGCGTACGAAGGTCGCCCGCTCCTGGAAATCCTTCAGGTCCTTGCCGCCGACATAGCCCATGGCCGCCTTGAGGCCGCCAGCGAGCTGGTGGACGACGGCCGAGACCGGCCCCTTGTACGGCACCTGGCCTTCAATGCCTTCCGGAACGAGCTTCAGCGTGTCGCGCACTTCCGCCTGGAAATAGCGGTCGGCCGAGCCGCGGGCCATGGCGCCGACGGAGCCCATGCCGCGATAGGCCTTGAAGGAACGGCCCTGGTAGAGATAGACCTCGCCCGGGCTCTCATCGGTGCCGGCCAGCAGCGAGCCGATCATGACGGCGGAAGCGCCGGCGGCGATCGCCTTGGCAAGGTCACCCGAAAATTTGATGCCGCCATCGGCGATGACGGGCACACCCTGATCCTCGGCGGCCTGAACGGCCGACATGATGGCGGCGAGCTGGGGAACGCCGACGCCGGCGACGATGCGGGTGGTGCAGATCGAACCCGGGCCGATGCCGACCTTGACGGCGTCAGCGCCGGCATCGATCAGCGCCCTCGTGCCGTCATAGGTGGCGACGTTGCCGGCCATGATCCTGACCGAGTTGGAAAGCTTCTTCACCCGGGTGA
The DNA here is from genome assembly GCF_002211305.1 of Rhizobium sp. R634. Lineage (GTDB taxonomy): Bacteria > Pseudomonadota > Alphaproteobacteria > Rhizobiales > Rhizobiaceae > Rhizobium. The sequence goes on from NZ_LOKW01000024.1 coordinate 212,977, forward strand.
CGGCGTCGAGAACACGCTGCGAATGGCCATGGGCGGTATCGACGACCAGAAGATCGACGCCGGCTTCGATCAGCCGTTCGGCGCGCTCGAAGCCGTCATCGCCGACGCTGATGGCGGCGGCGGCGCGAAGCCTGCCCTGCCCATCCTTGGAGGCGTTCGGATTCAGCTGCGACTTCTCGATGTCCTTGACGGTGATGAGGCCGACGCAGCGGCCTTCGGTATCGACCACCAGCAGCTTTTCGATGCGATGCGAATGCAGCAGGCGCTTGGCTTCCTGCTGATCGACGTTTTCCTTGACGGTGACCAGATTGTCCTTGGTCATCAGCTCATGGATCTTCTGCTCCGGATCGGAGGCGAAGCGGACGTCGCGGTTGGTGAGAATGCCGACGAGGCGGCCGGATTTTTCGACGACGGGAATGCCCGAAATGCCGTGCGACTTCATCAGGCCCAGCGCCTCGGCGAGCTTCGCCTCCGGGCCGATGGTGACGGGATTGACGACCATGCCGCTTTCGAACTTCTTCACCTGGCGGACCTCTTCGGCCTGCTCGACCGGCGTCAGGTTGCGGTGGATGACGCCGAGGCCGCCGGCCTGGGCCATGGCGATCGCCAGCCGGCTTTCGGTGACGGTGTCCATGGCGGAAGAGAGGATCGGGATGTTGAGATCGAAGTCGCGGGCGATGCGGGTCGCGATGTTCGTCTGGCCGGGCATGACTTCGGAATGGCCGGGCTGCAGCAGCACGTCGTCGAAGGTGAGCGCGTCCGCGCCGGTTGCCGTTTCTATGATGCGTGCCATCGCCAAATTCCTTCAGTTAAGAAAAATGCAACCCGTCCCGGAAACGAATCGTCCGCCCCGGCGGTGTGCATGAGTTGCTTGGAAGTTGGCGAGGGCTGGTAACACGTCTATGGCAGGAAGGAAATAGCAAAAAGCCCGGCATGTGCGCCGGGCTCGTCATGGGTGCCATGCATCCAAAGCGCAACGCGTCAAACTTGGTTGCTGCGATGCGCTACCGCCGCACACTGGCGACATGCGGTCGATCAGATGTCGAACTGATAGGTCTTCGGCACGAAACGATAGCCGGTCTCCTGCTTCTCCGCGAAGCCGACCGCCGGGAACGGCATGTGGTAGCCGAGAAAGGCGATCTTATCGGTGGCAATCATGTCGAAAACCTTGCGGCGGGCGGTTGCGGCCTGCGCCTTGTCCATATCGAAGCGCACTTCCCAATCCGGGCGCAGCAGCGACAGGATATAGTGGTTGGCCGTATCGCCGGTCAGCACCAGGCGCTTTCCTTCCGATTCGACATGGAACACCATATGCCCGGGGCTGTGACCGGCAGCCAGCATTGCCGTCATGCCGGACGCGACGCTGTCGCCATCCTTGATGAAGGTGGCTTTTTCGACGAGCGGCGTCACATTGGCGAGCACGGCCTTGTGGCCGCCTTCGGCAGGCGTACCCTCGCGCGCCTTGTTCGACCAGAAATCATATTCGGCCTGGCCGATGACATAGCGGGCGTTCTTGAAGGCCGGCGCGCCGTTTTCCATCAGCCCGCCGATATGGTCGCCATGCAGATGGGTGAGCGCGACGATGGTGACGTCGTCTGCCGAATATCCGGCGGCTTTCAGGCCTTCGGCAAGCTGGCCCGCGCCGCGCGCGCGGCCGCCGGCGCCGAAGCCGGTATCGACGAGAATGACGTCCGAACCGGTGTCGATGAGAGCCGGCGAATAGCCGTTCACGAACTTGTCGGCCGGCAGGAAATTGGCTGCGAGCAAAGCCTTGACGGCTTCGGGATCCTGATTGGTCCCGAAGGTTTCATAAGGCTTTTCGGAAATGTTGATGCCGTCTCGTACGACGGTGAGCTTATAGGAACCGAGCTTGAATTGATTGATTTCGGGCAAAGGCGTTGCATTCATATTGCTGCTTTCTCCAGTCGCGGCCGCTTCGGCCTTCTGTCTTAAAATCATCGGCGCCGCCAGCAGGCCGAGGCCCGCGGCAAAAAGCGTGCGCCGCTTCATTCGCGTTGAAATTGTCATATCCACTCCCCTATGATGCACGGCGTCTCGCCGCATTGCCCCCGACAATTCGCCTGCCGGAGGCCCTGCGCCGGCGAAGCAAACATATGTCAATCTTGACAGCCGAGGATGTCGGACAAGCCATCTCACGCAGACGTGAACCAAACGTGTCATCCAGGCAGATTGAAGGATTGGCAGGCTTTGGAAGTGGGACTACACAGCAAGCACCTTTCCTGCTCCAATCCGCAGCCTATCAAGGCTCCCCTATGAACCGCATCGTCCCGCTGATTCTTGCCGTCGCCCTCTTCATGGAGCAGATGGACTCCACCGTGATTTCGACGGCGCTGCCGGCGATCGCTAGGGATCTCCATGTCGGGCCGATCACGCTGAAGCTCGCGCTGACCTCCTACATGGTGGCGCTCGCCGTGTTCATTCCTGTCAGCGGCTGGATGGCCGACAGGTTCGGCGCCAAGAAGATCTTCCGCCTTGCCATCTCAGTCTTCGTCGTCGGCTCGATCTTCTGCGCCGTGTCGTCCAACCTCATCGAATTCGTCTTCGCCCGCTTTCTGCAAGGCATGGGCGGGGCGATGATGACGCCGGTCGGACGCCTCGTCCTGGTGCGTACGACGCAACGCAGCGACCTCGTCTCGGCCATGGCACTGCTCACCATTCCGGCGCTCGTCGGCCCGCTCACCGGTCCGCCGCTCGGCGGCTTCATCACCACCTATTTCAGCTGGCACTGGATCTTTTTGATCAACGTTCCGGTCGGCATCATCGGCATCTGGCTTGCGACGATCTTCCTGCCGGAGGTGGAAGCGACGGCGCCGCCGAAGCTCGACCTCACCGGATTCGTGCTCACCTCGTTTGCGGCCGCAGGCGTCGTCTTCGGCCTGTCGGTGGTCAGCCTGCCGGCCCTCCCCCCGATGATCGGCATCACCGCCACCTTGATCGGCCTTGCCAGCGGTTTCCTTTATGTCGGCCATGCCAAGCGTCACCCGGCACCGATCCTCAACCTTAACCTGTTCAGGAACCCAACGTTCCGGGCCTCAACCACCGGCGGCAATCTCTTTCGGATCTGCGTCGGGGCCATGCCGTTCCTGACGCCGCTGATGCTGCAGCTCGGCTTCGGGCTGACGCCGTTCCAATCCGGCCTCATCACCTTTGCCGGGGCGATCGGTGCGATCACCACGAAGTTCATGGCCAAGCGCGTCTTTGCCGCCACCGGCTTCCGCACAACGCTTATCTGCGCCGCCATGGTGACGACCGGAGTGACCGTCATCACCGGCTTCTTCACACCGGCAACCCCGCATCTCGTCATCATCGGCGTGCTGCTTCTCGGCGGCTTCTCCCGCTCCTTCATGTTCACCGGCGTCAATGCACTGGCCTTCGCCGAGATCGACGATGCCGAAGCCAGCCAGGCGACATCGATGAGTTCGGTGATGCAGCAGATCAGTCTGGCGCTCGGCGTCGCGGTCGCAGCCGCGATCCTGGAAACCTCGATCTATTTCCGCGGCGAGGCGTTGCAGGTGGCCGATTTCCACCTCGCCTTCTACATCATCGCCGGGCTGACCGTCGTTGCGACCATTCCCTTTTTCAAGATGGACCGCAATGCCGGCGCGCTCGTTTCCGGCCACCGCTCGAGGCACCTGGCGGCATCGGCTGGTGAAGCAGAGCAGCCGGCGGTAAAATAGGCGGCCGCGAAGTCGGCAGGATCGGCGTGAAGATCAGGCTTCCTGCTCTTCGCCCTCCGCCTTGCGGCCTTTGAAGCCCTTGGCGAGCAGGAACATCTCGACCGATTCGGCGCGAGACGAGTTCGGCTTGACATGGACGACCTGGCGGAAATTCTGCTTCAGCATGGCCAGCAGATCGCGCTCGGTGCCGCCCTGGAAGGTCTTGGTCAGGAAATGCCCGCCTTCCCCCAGCACGTCGATGGCGAAATGGGCCGCCACCTCGCAGAGGTGCATGGTGCGCAGATGGTCGGTGCGGTGATGGCCGGTGGTGGGTGCCGCCATGTCCGATATGACGAGATCGGGCGTACCGCCGACGGCCTCCATCAGCTTTTCCGGCGCACTGGGATCGAGGAAATCGAGCTGCAGGATCCTCACACCCGGCAACTGGGCCATTTCGAGGAAGTCGATCGCGGCCACGCGGATATCCTCGTCGGTGGAGCCGGTGACCTTGGCGGCGATCTGCGACCAGCTGCCGGGAGCAGCCCCCAGATCGATGATGCGCTTGGCGCCGCGCAGGATATGGTATTTCTCGTCGATCTCCAGCAGCTTGAAGGCGGCGCGGGCGCGATAGCCCTCAAGCTGGGCGCGCTGCACATAGGGATCGTTGATGTGGCGTTGCAGCCATTGGCGGGAGGACGCCTTCATCTTCTTGTTCTTGACGCGCTGGCCGAGCTTGCGGCCGGTGCGGTTTCCCGCGATCGGTGCCTTGGTCATGCCTTACCCCTCATTTCGCACGCTGGCCGCGGCGATTGCGATTGCGCCGCCAAACACCGTCATCGGCCATCATGTCGGTCAGCAGGCCTTCCCTCAAGCCGCGATCGGCAACACGCATGCGCGGGCTCGGCCAGCGGCGGCGGATCGCCTCGAGGATGGCGCAGCCGGCCAAAACCAGATCGGCGCGATCAGGTCCTATGCAGGGATTGGCGGCGCGGCTTTCGAAATCCCAGGAGAGCAATTTTGCCTGCATGGCTGAGACCTCGCCATCGGAGAGCCAGATGCCGTCGACCTTGCGCCGGTCATAACGCGGCAGGTCGAGATGGACGCCGGCCAGCGTCGTGACCGTCCCGGATGTGCCGATCAGGTGGAAGTCGCCGGTCTGGGCGATCTCGATCTCCGGGCAGTCGAAACCACCGAGCATACCTTCGACCTCGCGCACCATGCCTTCGAAAACCTCCGGCGTCACGTCTCGCCCGCCGTGGCGCTCCGACAGCGTCACGACGCCGACCGGCAGCGAGGTCCAGTGGGTGATATGATTGGCCAGCCGGCTGAAGCGATTGTCGCCGATGCGGATGACAGCAATTTCCGATGAGCCGCCGCCGATATCGAAAAGTACGACGGAGCGTGTCTCCCGGCCGACGAGCGACGAGCAGCCGGAGACGGCAAGCCGCGCTTCCGTCTCGCGATCGATGATTTCGAGCGCAAGGCCGGTTTCGGCAACGACCCGGCGGAGAAACTCCTCGCCATTGATCGCCTGGCGGCAGGCTTCGGTGGCGATCAGCCGCATGCGGCGGATCTCCCTGTTCCGCAGCTTGGAGGCGCAGATCCTCAAGGCCTCGATTGCCCGGTCCATCGCTTCGTCCGACAGACGGCCGCTTGCCGCAAGGCCTTCACCGAGACGGACGATGCGGGAAAAAGCATCGACGACGCGGAACTGTCCCGGGCGGGTCGGCTGCGCGATGAGCAGACGGCAATTGTTCGTGCCAAGATCGAGCGCGGCGTAAAGTTCTTCCGGCCATGCATGCTCCACGGCTTGGCGATCGCCGTCGCGACCCGAACGAGCATCACCATCCGAACGGCCCTTGCGGATCGCGCTTGCGCCATTCGGCTGATCGCGCGGCTCGACACTGCGCGCCGTCTGCTCCACATGGCTTTCACGCTGCAGCGAAGGCTTTGCCGGCGCCAGCGGCCGGCCCTGCAGGCCGCGCTTGCCGCGGTGCTTGCGGCGGTTGCGCCGGCTCGGCGCCGAATCGCCATCGGCCCGGCCGGAGTGACCTGCCGCTGCCGCCTGTTCCATGGCCTGAGGGTGAGTTGAACCGTCCTGCGCGGCACCTTGGCCGCCACGGCGGCGGCGCTTTCGCTTGCGGGCCGGATTCCCGGCTGCATCCTCTATTGGGCGCGCAGACTGTCCGGCATTGCCGGAAAGCTCATGCGAAGCGGGATGAGCCGCGCTGCGGGATTGCCCGCCACGCTTGCCCTTGCGGCGCCTGGACTTCTTGCCGTCCCTGCGCCCTGCCGCCGACGCCCCGTCAAATTGCGGCTTGGCGCCGCCTTCGGGGTCTTCCACGTTCGTTTTCCATCGCGCCGCGCAAGTCCCTGGGATATGCAGCTGGCGCTCATTCGATTTTTGCGTTGCCGCGAAGATATCAGCGCCCGCCGAAATCGCCAAATTCTTTTTTGGACAAGGGATTTGCGGATAAGTTGGCCGTGCCCCAAGCAGGGCCGGATTTTTTTCAAAACAGGTATTTGCAATCCTCGGGCTTTTGTTTATAAGCGCCGCACACCAGCCGAACCGCCCGCCGGTTCGCCTGCTGGGGAATAGTTCAATGGTAGAACAGCGGACTCTGACTCCGTCGATCTTGGTTCGAATCCAGGTTCCCCAGCCAATTCTCCCTAAATCCTCTTCATTTATTGACTTCCAGTCGTGCTGGATCCCTCTTGGGCGTCATCGCTGACCTGCTGCGGCCTTGCCGACACCCTCCTCGAACGGCCGCTCGCTGCCGGTCTCCACGGTGATCTCGGCACCTTCGACAATCATTGGCCCGTGCCCGCCTGATGACCGTGTTCCGCATCAATGGCGCGTTCCTCGCCCGTTGCGATCATGGTTCGCGTTGCGTCGATCGATGCGTAGATCCAGAAGATCCGCATCGGCTTATCCGTGGCGTTGATGAAGCGATGCGGGACGTTCGCCGGAATCCATGTCGTATCGTTGGTATCGAGGTGATGCCTGATGCCGTCGATCTCCGCAATCGCCTGCCCCTCGATGACCATGACGCTCTCTTCACAATTGTGCTTGTGCAAGCCGATGGCAGCCCCCGGATCAAAGGCGGTGATGCCGTTGATCATGCTGGTGGAGCCGCATTTGCGCGTGACGAGCGGAGTTGTGCGCGCGCCACCGCCGCGGTCGTTCGTCTTCAGATCGCGGGGGCGCAGAATTGCAGGCGGGGCGGATAAGGTCATAATTGTCATTCCTTATTTTGCGGCGCTGGCCGGACCGATCCAGATGGTCTTGATGTTCACGAATTCCCGGATACCGTAGACGCCGAGTTCGCGGCCGTATCCGGAACGCTTGATCCCGCCGAAGGGATAGCGGGGGTCGGACGCCACCATGCCATTGATGAAGACGGCACCTGCATCGAGATCGCGGGCGAGCTCCCGGGCACGCTTGACGTCGCGGCTCCAGATCGCCGAGCCAAGCCCGAATTCCGTCTGGTTGGCGAGGCGGATCGCTTCCTCGGCATTCTTCACCCGAACGATGGCGGCAACCGGTCCGAAGGTCTCCTCCCGGAACGCGGTCATCTCGGGCGTTACGTGATCGAGAACGGTGGGCGGATAATAGAAACCCTCCCCTTCCAGCGGCTTTCCGCCCACTATCAGCGTGGCGCCGGCAGCAACTGTTTTCTCGACCTGGACATGTAGACCCGTCATCAGGTTGGCGCGCGCCATCGGACCGATGTTGGTATCGCGTTCCATGGGATCGCCGATCTTCAGCTTGGCGACACCGGCACAGAACAGTTCGACGAACCGATCGGCGACGCTTTCCTCCACGATGAAGCGCTTGGCGTTGACGCAGGACTGGCCGACATTGATGTAGCGTGCCTTGACCGCGACCGCTGCCGCCTCTTCGAGATCGGCATCGGCAAGAACGATGAACGGATCCGAGCCGCCGAGTTCGAGAACCTGCTTCTTCAGCGCTTTGCCTGCCTGTGCAGCAACGATCGCGCCCACTTCCGTCGAGCCGGTCAGGGTGACGGCGGCAATGCGATCGTCCTCGATCAGGCCTGCAACCTTCCCGGGCTCGATCAGAAGCGTGCGGAACAAGCCGCTGGGGCAGCCGGCCTCGGCCATCACCTGCTCGATCACAAGCGCGCATTGCGGCACGTTATTAGCATGCTTCAAGATCGCCCCGTTGCCGGCGGCAAAGGCCGGCGCGGCAAACCGGAAGAACTGCCAAAAGGGGTAGTTCCACGGCATGATGGCGAGGACGACGCCAAGCGGATCGAAAGCGACAGCACTCTCGGACGCATTGGATTTGAGGGGCTCGTCGGCCAGATACTGCGGAGCATGCGCCGCATAGAAATCGCAGTTATAGGCGCACTTCTCGATTTCGGCTTCCGACTCGACGATCGGCTTGCCCATTTCGCGGGTGATCATTTCCGCATAACGAGACTTGTTGGCCCGGAGGACCTCTGCCATCCCCTTCAAGAGGCCAACTCGTTCGTTGACGGGAACCTTCCGCCAGGTTTTCTGAGCCTCCGCGGCAGCAGAGAGCGCAGCCTCGACATAGCTGTCGTCATGGAGCTCAAAGCGCGCCAGTTCGCTTCCATTCGTGGGATTGATCGCCGTTATCATGCGGGCCTCCTGTCTTTGCGTTCTTGCTTGGCATTTGCTGCCATGAATTGTTTCCAGCGCGGCAGGAAGGCAGCGCTCTCGATCGTGGTTTTCGACGGGATGTATTCGAAGCCGATCGCCCCTTCGAAGGCCTGGGACAGCAGGAGCTTGAGCAAGGCTTCAAAATCGACGGTTCCGGTTCCCGGCTCATGTCTGTCGGGATGGTCGGCGATATGGATGTGGCCGATCCGGTAGTGGTTCGCGGCGATCCAGGCTTCAAGCCCGACACCATTCGCACAGGCATGATAGGTATCGACGAGGAGCGAGATGTTGCCCGGTCCGAACATGTCCTGAACCTCGGCGGCATGCTCAAGCGTCGACATGGCATAGCCTGGCACGGCAACTTCGCTGATCGCCTCGATCAGCACCTTGACCGATGTGCCTGCCGTACGTTCGACCGCATAGGCCAGGTTGCCCTGATAGGTTTTGGCGATGGAAGCGCCGTCGCTCGCCGACGGAACCCCTGCCATCGGGTGCACGAAAGGGCAATCGACGGCGATCGCATAGTCGAGGGCGCGATCGAATTGCTCACGAAAGTCCGCCTCCCGTCCGGGGATGGCTGCGAGCCCCTTCTCACCCCGGTTGGCGTCGCCGACGGCAGCCGCCATCTGCGAGAGGACAAGTCCGCAGCGTGCCAGTTCCGCCCGCATATCCGCCGGGGGAATCGCAAAGGGTTGCGGATGCTCGATCGCCGTGAAACCGGCATCTGCCGCAGCCGCAATCCGTTCAAAGAGCGGCAGCTCGGTAAAGAGATAGCCGATATGGGCTGACCATCGGTTTTGCGGCATCAGGCAGCCTCGCCCTCAGACCGTCCACGGGGAAAAGCGACCCCGATACGCTCGCCTTCCCTCGTCAGGTCGGCGATGACATTTGCGGTGATCGGAACACCGGTTTTCGAGCGCTCCTCTTCACGCCGCTGTTCCGGTTCGCCAGGCATCATGATCTCGTCGACGCCGGCTGCCCTCGGCAGTTTCTTGATGCGCTCGTAGAATTCGTCCATGCGGGCTTCGAAATTCTCCGGCGACATGAACAGGTCGGGTTTGATGGCAAAGAACAAATGCCCGACGTTCTGCGGTTCGCTGTGATCGAAATAGAGGCTCCTCACGTCGCCGCCAAAATTCGCGCCCGTGAGCACCCCGGACATCAAGTCCATCAGCGTCGCGAGCACAGAGCCCTTCACGCCGCCGAACGGAAGGCAGACGCCCTCGAAGGCTTTTGCGGCGTCGGTCGTGGGGTTGCCGTGGACATCGAGCGCGAGGCCTTCGGCAATCGCCTCGCCTTTCATGGCCGCAAGGCGAATCTTGCCGCGGGCGATCACCGTCATCGCCATGTCCATGACATAGGGAGCATACTTGCCGCCAGGTATTCCGGCTGCGATGGGGCTTGCACCCAGGAACGTCGTTCGGCCGCCCCACATGGGGACGGCAGGCGACGAATTGGTGAAGATCATCGAGATATAACCGGCTTCGATTGCCTGCAGCGCATAGAGCGCGCCCATGCCGAAATGCGTGCTGCGATGGACGCCGACGAGACCGATGCCGTTCCGGCTCGCGAGCGAAACGGCTTCGGCCATCGCCTTGTGGGAGGCGATGAAGCCCATGCCGTTGTTGCCATCGACGATCGACACGGCGCCCGCCACCTTCTCGACCGTGACCTCAGGGCGCGGGTTGACAAGCCCGCGCTGCAGCCGCTCGACATACATGGGAATGCGCGAGACGCCGTGGGAGTCGATGCCGCGAAGGTTCGCCTTCACCAGATCCCGAGCGATGACGGCTGCGTCCGCATCGGACATGCCGGTGCCAACGAAGACCTTCGTCGCAAAGGCAATCAGTTCGTCCGCTTGGAAATATTTGACTGTAGACATAGCAAGCTTCCTGAATTGGCTGGCGGCGTTCGCTCAGACGTTTGGAGACGTTTCCCGTTCATGGCGCGCGGCACGCCAGCGATAGATGGTCGGGAGAATGACAAGCGTTACGGCAATGATCAGCAGCGCCAGCGAAATCGGGTGGGTGAAGAAGACACTCAAATCGCCCTGGCTGATCGTCAGTGCGCGGCGGAATTGCTGCTCGGCGAGCGGTCCAAGGATCAGGCCGACGATGCACGGGGCGACGGGTACGTTCAGAACCCGCATGCCGAAGCCGACGAGGCCAATGATCCAGAGGATCGCAACATCGACGATGTTGTTGTTGAGCGTGTAGGCACCCATCGTCGCGAAGAGCAGAATGCCGGAATAGAGCCAGGGCCGCGGAATGTTCAGAAGCTTCACCCAGACACCCGCAAGCGGCAGGTTGAGAAGGAGCAGCATGACGTTTCCGATATAGAGGCTCGCGATGAGGCCCCAGACCAGTTCGGGATTGTTATCGAACAGAAGCGGTCCGGGCTGGATGCCGTATTGCTGGAAGGCGGCCAGCATGATCGCCGCGGTCGCCGACGTCGGCAGCCCGAGAGCAAGCAGCGGAGCAAGAACGCCGGCGGCCGACGCATTGTTTGCCGCTTCCGGTCCCGCCACCGCCTCAATCGCTCCGTGGCCGAACTCTTCCGGGTTCTTCGATAGGCGTTTCTCCGTGAGATAGGACAGGAAGGTCGGGATCTCGCTTCCGCCGGCGGGCAAGGCGCCAATCGGGAAACCGAGCGCGGTACCACGCAGCCATGGCTTCCAGGACCGGCCCCAGTCTTCGCGGCTCAGCCATTTGGATCCCTTGAGCTGGTAGATTTCCTCCGTCTCGAAACAATGGCGCGCGACGGTGAAGAGTGTTTCGCCGACGGCGAAGAGGCCGACGGCAACCACCACGACGTCTATTCCATCGAGGAGTTCCGATATGCCGAGCGTGAAACGCGCCTGGCCTGTTTGCAGGTCGATGCCCACCAACCCGAGCGCCAAGCCGAACAGAAGGCTGGCCAGTCCCCGCGAAAGCGAATCTCCCAGAACCGCAGTCACGGTCGTCAGCGCGAGAAGCATCAAGGCAAAATACTCGGTCGGACCGAACAGCAGCGCCAGTTTGACCATCAGCGGCGCAACGAATGTCAGCGCGATCGTGGCGATCGTCCCAGCAACGAACGATCCGATCGCGGCCGTCGCCAGGGCCTGTGCGCCACGCCCCTTTCGCGCCATTGCATGGCCGTCCAGGGCAGTCACGATCGATGCGGATTCGCCCGGCGTATTCAAGAGGATCGAGGTGGTGGAACCGCCATACATGGCGCCGTAGTAGATGCCGGCGAACATGATGAAGGCGCTGGTCGGGTCGAGCCCGTAGGTGACGGGAAGAAGCAGGGCCACGGTAAGCGCCGGGCCAATTCCTGGCAGAACCCCAATTGCCGTTCCGAGCGTCACTCCGACGAGAGACCAGAACAGATTGTAAGGCGTTACCGCGACGGCGAAGCCGTGAAAGAGTGCTGCTAATGTATCCATGATCAGTCCGCCCTTTGGGCATGAGAAATATGCGTGAACTCAGGGTTTCGATTCCCGCGTCACACAGACCCGCCAAACGCGATGATGAGGTCTTCGATGGTGCTGCCCGTCGGCAGATCAAGGTCGAGGCCGTAGTCGAACACGAGGTAGGTCACCGAACTCAGGGCGATGCCGATCACGATGTTGCGAATGTGGGACCGGCTGCCGAAAGCCATCGCGGAAGTGGCAAAGAGGAAGGTTCCGGAGAGGATCCAGCCGAGCCGTTCCAAGATCACGAGTTGCGACGCAAAGGCCGCAGCAACGATGATGACCGCCTTCCAGTCGAGTTCCGGGAACTCCTCCGCTTCGAACCGGCGCAGGATGGCCTCATAGAGCAACTGGGCACCGACGAGGATGAGTCCACCCGCGATCAAGGCTGGAAACAGGCCCGGCCCAATCACCGCTTGAGCGGCGATGGGAGGTGTCATCCAGGTTTCAATCGCAATGAAGAGCCCGAGGCTTAAGGTAGCGAGCCCAAGGACCGTTTCACCGATCCGGAAGTTGGCCGATTTCAACATGATGATACCTCCCGATGCCACGGGCTTCCGTCAGAGAAGCCCGACCTCCTTCAGAGCGCTCTCGACGCGCTTCTGCTCCCCGGCAAGAAACTCGCCGAACTCCTTGGCCGGCAGGTAGGTGTCGATCCAACCACGCTTCTCTAGGGCGGCCTTCCAGTCATCCGTCTTCACCATGGAAGCGATTGCCTTTTCGAGGTCCTCGCGGTCCTTATCCGACAGCTTCGGATGCGCCATGATCCCCCGCCAGTTCATGACCGCGAGATCGACGCCGGCTTCCTTCAGGGTAGGAACATCGACGCCGGGGATGCGCGTGTCGCCCGTGACGGCAAGGGCGCGGAGCGCTCCGGCCTCGACCTGGGCGCGGAACTCCTCATAGCCGCTGATGCCGACGGTTGCGTGCCCGCCGAGCGTCGAAGCAAGAACTTCACCGCCGCCGGCATGGACGACGTAGTTGATCTTCCTCGGATCTACTCCGACGGTCTTGGCGATAAGACCGGCCGCAACGTGGTCAATGCCGCCGATGGAGCCGCCGGCCCAGGCAACCTTGCTGGGATCGGCCTTCAGCCGGGCAACGAGATCGCCCATCGTCTTGATGTCCGAGTTCGCGGGTACGACGATGGCGTCAGCCTCGCCCATCAGCCGCGCAACCGGGACTGTCTGGTCGAGGGTAACCGGCGACTTGGTGGTCAGGACACCGCCGACCAGTGCGAAACCGATCACCATCGCGCTCGGGTGCCGGGGCTTGGAGGTCACGAACTGGGACAGCCCGACAGTACCGCCGCCGCCGGCAACGTTCTGCACCTCGACCGGCCCCGTCAGTTTCTGGTCCTGAAGGATGGTCTGGACCGTACGGGCGAGTTGGTCATAGCCGCTGCCAGGGCTGCTTGGAGCCATGACGTGAAGAGAGTCCAGCTGTTCGGCTGCAAGGGCGGGCGCCGCCGTTTGATGAACGAACATTGCTGTTGCCGCTGCCGCAAGCAATGTCGAGAAGGCGCGTCTGGTTACAGTTTTCATGGAAGATCCTCCAATCCATGGTTTGTGCAATTCGACCCCAGGGGCTGCCGATCAGCCCCTCCTCCAGGATCACCGGCACACAATCCGGCCAGCCCCTTTCGGGAATTCTTTTGCGACTGCTAGGCCGCGGTGCTCGCGGCGGCTTCTGCCCGGATCGCCTCGACGACCTTCGTCGTGAACGCATCGGTGTCGAGGGTTCCGCCAACGTCGCGGGTGCGCAGCACGGGGCGGCTCAAGACCGCCTCCACCGCATTCTCGATCAACTGAGATGCGCGTAGAAGATTGGGGGCATCCCGCCGCTGCCCGAGCCAATGGAACATCATGGCGGCAGAAAGGATGAGAGACGTCGGGTTGGCAACGTTCTTGCCCGCGATGTCGGGAGCCGAACCGTGCTGGGCCTGGGCCACGCAGATGTTTTCCCCGGCATTGATCGAGCCCCCCAGCCCCAGGCTGCCCGAAAGTTCCGACGCTTCGTCGGACAGGATGTCGCCAAACATGTTGGTCGTGACGATCACGTCGAACCTGTCGGGAGAGCGGATCAGATGAGCCGCCGCGGCGTCGACAATGAGCTCCTCGAGCCGGACGTCCGGATAGGACTCTGCGACCTTCCGGACCTCACGAAGGAACAAGCCGTCCGAGAGCTTGACAACATTGGCTTTATGAACGGCCGTCACCTTCTTGAGGCGGCCCCGCGCGATTTCGAATGCGGCCTTGGCAACACGAGAAGACGCCTTCGCGGTCACCTTGCGAATAGAAAAGGCCATGTCGGGATCGGGCATGAACTCGCCCGCTCCGGCGAACATGTTGCGGTCGGAGTAGAAGCCTTCGGTGTTTTCGCGGACGATGACGAGATCCATGGGTTTGCGCAGGATCGTCAGGCCATCGCGGGAGCGGCACGGACGGACATTGGCAAACAACTCGAACTTCGTCCTCAGCTCGCCCGAAGGATTGATGCCGCCCTTGTCCCGGGCGGGATATTCGTAATGAGAGACTGGGCCGAGAATGACGCCATCCGCCCCGGGCACCTCGGTCAGAACGGCTTCGGGCAGTGTCGTGCCCTGCTCTGCCAGGGATTTCAGGCCGATGTCGAGCTGTTGAAATTCCAAATCCAGCCCGGTGGCCGCGTCGGCAGCCTTCAACACACTCAAGGTCGCGGCCATAATTTCCGGTCCGATCCCATCGCCTGGCAGCACTAGAAGCTTTAGTGTCATTTCTTTCCTCACACGATTCCGAGACATGGGAGGAGGACGCGCAAGATCGTTCGCCCGCCGTACAGCGGGCGTGGGGAAAGCGGCGATCCAGCTTGAGTCCTCCAAGACCAGTTCTGGTCTTTTTCTCATCTTAAATACCAAATATCCAAGATAATGGTATTTTGCAAGTGATAAATACCAAATTCTCTTGGCGAGTTTTCAGCGCTGTGGCATAGATGAATGAAATCGGGAGTTTAACCGTGCAGACCACGCCATTAATCGCCAGCCTGGCAGACCAGATCGTCGCCCATATCCGCACCGACAAATTGGCAGAAGGGGATCGGCTTGTTGAACGCAAGCTCGCCGAGCAGTTCCGTGTGTCACGCTCCCCAGTCAGAAGCGCGATGAAATTGCTGCATGACATAGGCGTGCTGAAGCAGAGCGATGGCGGGGGTTACATGATCGCCGACGTTGAAGCTGCCCAGAAGCTGTCGCTGGAATCTTCCTCCGCAGAAGAGGATGAGAAGATCTATCTCACGATTGCAGACGATAGGCTGCATGGCCGGCTGCCGGAGAGAATCACCGAAAGCGAGTTCCTGCGACGCTACGACCTGACCAAGGGACGCCTCTCCAAGATCCTGCTTCGCATGGCCAATGAAGGCTGGATCGAACGCCTCCCCGGCAACGGCTGGGCCTTCCTGCCGGTGCTGACGTCGCTGCAAGCCTATGAGGACAGCTATCGCTTTCGTCTCCTGATCGAACCCGCAGCCCTGCTGGAACCGACCTTCAAACTGAACCGCCCGACCCTGCTTCGCTGCCGCGAGGAACAGCAATGGCTGGTGGACGGCGGCATCTGGACGGTGTCGGATGCGAAACTGTTCGAACTCAATAGCGGCATGCATGAGGCAATCATCGAATGCTGCCAGAACAGCTTCTTCATCGAGTCGCTGAAACGTCTCGACCGCCTGCGCAGGCTTATCGACTATCGCCAGATGCTGGATCGACAAAGTGCCCGCGGGCGAAGCCGCGAGCATCTGCAGCTGCTGGATCTCATTCTTGCAGGAAAGAACCAGGAAGCATCCCGCTTCATGGCGCAGCACCTTGAGGACCTTAGCCGATTGAAAACGGTTGCACGGGAGGTGCGCGGGTAACGCATGTCGCGCAAAAGTGTGCAACGGTTTTGCGGCAACGACATGCGAAAAACAAAGAGCTAAAGCGCAAGGAGCGAATCTGAAAGATCGCGACGCGCTTTAGTGCAGTGCCTTTAATGCTTGAAAAGCGGAGTTATTCCCGCTCCACATATATTTCGATTTTGATTTGGAGACATAAATGCTGCGTGTAGTGGGCTGGCTGATCCTGCTGTCGGCAATTTCCGGAATTTTTTTGGAAGCGCTCAAGATATCGCTCGGAGAAGAGCGGTATGGCGGCCCCTTCTATGTCGGACATTATACCGGTTCCGCGGTCGGTATCGCGCTAGCCCTCTTCCTGTTCGGCCTTATCATCGCTCTCGCCGTCCGCTATCTATTTAAGAGCAAGAAGGCGCGAGGCACCTATTCGGGCCTCGCAAGCGGAATCGTTGGAGTGGTGCTCTTCACCGCCGCGTCAGTGACTGGCATCATCTATTGAGCGCGAGGCTGAGAAGCGTCTCGGCGGATTTCGTTCGACCAGTTTTCGACCGGGGAAAACCAAGCGCTACTGTCGTACGTCGGCGGCGATGCTTTCGAATTGCAGGAACCAGTCGTAGACGGCGCGAATACCGTCCTCCAGGGAGATGCGCGGCTTCCAGCCCATGCTCCGCAGCTTGTCACTGCCCATCAGCTTGCGCGGTGTGCCGTCGGGCTTCGAGAGATCATGGGCAATCCGACCCTCATAACCGACAATGCGGCACACCAGTCGCGTCAGCTCGATGATCTCGATATCCTCTCCCGAACCGACATTGACGTGCTGTGCATCTGAATAATTCTTCAACAGGAAAACGAGCGCGTCGGCGCAATCATCGACGTGAAGAAACTCGCGTCGCGGTGTACCCGTTCCCCAGATGGTAATTTCCGAAGCCCCGCTCAGCTTCGCAAGATGGGCTTTGCGAATGAGCGCCGGCAGAACATGGCTGGACTGCAGATCGAAATTGTCCCCCGGACCATAGAGATTGGTGGGCATAGCCGAAATATAATCGCGCTCGTGCTGCTTGCGGTAGGCTTCCGCCAGCTTAATTCCGGCAATCTTGGCGATGGCATACCATTCGTTGGTCGGCTCGAGTGGACCGGTCAGAAGGGCATCTTCCGATATCGGCTGCGGCGCCAATTTCGGATAGATGCAACTCGACCCAAGGAACAGAAGCCTGCCGACGTCGTTGCGATGCGCGGCGTCGAAGATATTGGCCTCAATGATGAGATTGTCGTAAAGAAAATCAGCCGGAAAGGTGTCGTTCGCGAGAATGCCGCCAACCTTTGCTGCAGCAAGGATGATCGCATCCGGCCTGTGTGCCTGCACGAATTTTTCGACTTGGTCTTGTCGCTTGAGATCAAGATCCTGGCGTGTTGCAGTGATGACGCTGCAATTTTCGGACTGAAGCCTGCGCACAAGAGCGCTGCCTACCATGCCACGATGGCCGGCAACCCAGATTTTCTTGTTGGACAAGTCGTACACTCAGATATCTTTCCTGCTGCCCAGGGCCTTCCAGTGCTTGATATCTTCGCGCACCATTTCGGCGGCGAGTTCGCGAACCGGCGTCTTGTGGTGCCAGCCCAATTTCTGACGTGCCTTGGTCGGGTCGCCAAGCAAAAGGTCTACTTCCGTCGGACGGAAATACCGCGGGTCGATTTCCACAAGGCAGGCACCGGACGCGGAATCATAACCCTTTTCGTCGACGCCGGACCCCTTCCATTCCAAAGCAATGCCGACGTCGGCAAAAGCCCACTCCACGAACTGGCGGACACTCGTCGTCTCACCGGTCGCCAAGACGTAGTCATCCGGCTTGTCCTGCTGCAGCATGCGCCACATGCCCTCGACATATTCACGCGCGTGGCCCCAGTCACGCTTGGCGTCGAGATTGCCGAGGAACAGCTTATCCTGCCGCCCCAGATGGATGGCAGCCACCGCCATCGTGATCTTGCGCGTGACGAAGGTTTCGCCGCGAAGCGGGCTTTCGTGATTGAAAAGAATGCCGTTGGATGCGTGCATGCCATAGGCCTCGCGATAATTCACGACGATCCAGTAGGCATAGAGCTTAGCTGCGGCATAGGGAGAACGCGGGTAAAAGGGCGTCTTCTCGCTCTGCGGCACTTCCTGCACAAGACCGTAGAGTTCCGAGGTCGATGCCTGGTAGAACCGGGTCTTTTTCTCGAGCCCCAGGATACGGATCGCTTCGAGCAGCCTCAACGTCCCGACGCCATCGGCATCCGCCGTGTATTCAGGCGTTTCGAAGCTGACGCCGACATGGCTCTGTGCAGCGAGGTTGTAGATTTCATCGGGCTGTGTCTGCTGCACGATCCGCAGCAGGTTGGTCGAGTCGATCATATCGCCGTAATGGAGGATGAAGCGCGGGTGGGCTTCGTGCGGATCCTGATAGATATGTTCGATGCGGCCGGTATTAAAAGACGAGGATCGCCGCTTGATGCCATGCACTGTGTAGCCCTTGCTCAGAAGCAATTCGGCCAAGTAGGCACCATCCTGACCGGTTACCCCAGTGATAAGCGCAGTTTTTGTCATTTTTTCACGTCGTCTTTCGATGCAATCTTCGGGATGTGTTTATGGAAACGGCTGGATGAGTGCAACCCCCCGGCCTGGTTGAGGATGTGCTTCGTTCGCATCGTCCCGGGCAATCCTGAATTCCTCGGGCGGTTCTTCCTTGACTGTCCTCATCGGGCAAAAGGTCATTTTGCCCTTCGGTTCACTTTCCGGCCCCAGGTTTTAATCGCTATTCAAGCACCATGGAAGAAATTGTCGATCACTGTCTCAAGATTGCAACGGCGCTCCAAACAGGTCCAGCTTTGCTTGTGACCGGGCCGTCGAGGGGTGTTGTCGTGATCGCAGGATATGCTAAGGCAGGTGCCCAGAATTAAGTAGGTGCAACTGAATGGATCACGCGGATGCCCCTCGCGCCAATTGGTGAGAGCGCCCTTTTGCGCATCTCCGCGACGATCAATTCATGACAGCATCCGTTGGCTGTGTCTGCCGGCGCGGACGCTGAGGTTAGTCAAAGCATGAAAATAGGCATTTTGTTAGAAAACCCGATTCAAGTCGGTGGCGGTTTCAATCAAGCAATCAATGCGATCGTACAACTCCAGCGTATTATCGGAAAGCAGCATGAGGTCGTGGTTTTCACTACGATCAAAGCCAGTCTGCAGCATCTCAAGCGGATTGGCGTTCCCGCAGCATACCTGCCTGCCGCCGGAAGGTTATCTCGAATTGCACTCGCCGTGTTACGCCGCTCAATCCACAAGGAAATTGGCAAAGCGTGGATGGCAAAAAAGATCGAAAATGCGCTGCTGAAAGCAGGCATGGATCTGGCGTATTTCGTTACACATTCCTCAACTCCGAACTATTTCCGCAAGCTCAACTACGTCACGACCGTCCTTGATCTCTGTCATCGCGACGATCTCGAGTTTCCGGAAGTTAGCGCCGATGGCAGATTCGAAGAACGAGAGCGGCACTTTTCCACCTGTCTGCCGCGCGCCGTCGCCGTCTTGGTGGCATCACACCAGCTACTGAAGAGCATTGTCGTTCGCTACGGAATTGACGAAGAGCGCATGATTGCGATGCCGTTCGAGCCCTCTCCGTTCTTAAGCGAAGCGCATTCGATCGATCGCGCAGCCGTGCTCGGCAATTACGGGCTGAGGGATGGCTATTATTTCTATCCCGCGCAATTCTGGCCTCATAAGAATCATATACGCATTCTTGAAGCGGTCTCGTTGTTAAAGCAAAAGACGGCCATTAACTCCGACATACGCGTGGTCTTTTCGGGTGCGAACAGTGGTAACTTGGCCCGGATCAAACAGCAAGCGCAGCAGCTGGGAGTCTCTGACAACGTGACGTTTCTTGGCTTTGTGCCGGTCGATCACATGCGCGCGCTTTACGAGGGCGCTCTGGCCGTCGTGATGTCGACTTATTTTGGCCCGACCAATCTACCGCCGTTGGAAGCCTGGGCAGTCGGCCGGCCGTTGATCTATTCGGCGCATCTCAATGAACAGGTCGGCGATGCGGCATTGTTCGCCGACGCTGATGACGCAGAGCAGTGGGCCGACACCATGCTGCGCATACGAGATCCTGCGGTGGCAGTTGATCTGATCGAAAAAGGGCGTAAGCAGCTGAAGGTGGTCGATACGGAACGGCTCGAAGCCGAGGCTCTCTTCGTCCGCAGGCTCGAGCAATTTGCACAACGCAGGAAGTGCTGGGAATAGCCATGGAATGTGCACCCGTCATACTTTTCGTCTTCAACCGGCCCCTGCATATGGCCAGGACCGTGGCAGCTCTGCAGGCAAACGAGCTGGCCGAAGAAACGCCCTTGCTCATTTACTGCGACGGTGCGCGCAGTGAAAAAGAAACCGAGCGCGTGCGCCAGGTCCGTGAACAGGCAAAGGCGGTAACAGGCTTCAAGTCGGTCACCGTCGTCGAACGCGAAAGAAATTATGGCCTGGCAGGCTCCATCATCGATGGCGTAGGACGCCTGTGCGAGCAATATGGCCGCGTCATCGTCGTCGAAGATGATCTGATAACCTCGTCCGACTTCCTGCGTTACATGAACCAAGGGCTCGACCTTTATGCCAGCGAGGAGCGCGTCGCCAGCATTCACGGTTACGCCTATCCGGTTCCGAATGACGATGCTCCTGAGAGCTACTTCTTACGTGGGGCGGACTGTTGGGGATGGGCCACCTGGGCCCGGGCGTGGAAACATTTCGAACCCGATGGGGCTAAGCTGCTGACGGCCCTGAAAGAGAAGGGCCTCACCAAAGGTTTCGACCACGGCGGGAACGCCTTCTTCGTCAGGATGCTGCGCAATCAAGTCGAGGGCAAGAATCAATCGTGGGCGATCAGGTGGCATGCCAGTGCCTATCTCGACAACATGTTGACCCTTTACCCGCGCCAGAGCCTCGTGGTGAACTCAGGGTTTGATGACAGTGGGGTCCATTGCAGCGATGTAGACTATTACGAGAGCAGTCTCGGACAGGCGCCAAAGAAATTGCAAAAGATCCGCGTAGAAGTTAACGAACAAATGCGGCTGCGGGTGGTCGGCTTTTTCGAGAAAATGCGCCGTCAGCGGATGAAAGATTTTTATAAACTCGTCTTCTCGGCCGGGGTTAGGCGGATACGCAAAGTGACCGGGTTTGCGGCGTCCTGACATATCGGTCGATTTGGGAAAGAGAAACATGATAGAAAAGATCACGAACGGTGGCGAACTGCAGGCCATAATATTGCGGTCGAATTACACGTTCGATGGTATCCAATTTTTCACGCCGGACGAATTTTCCCAGCAACTCGCCTATATGAAGCGGCCGACGGGCTATGTCATCCAGCCGCACGTCCACAACGCCGTCGCGCGCGAGGTTCTCTACACGAAGGAGGTCCTGCTCATAAAGTCGGGCGTCGTTCGGGTGGACTTCTATTCCGACGCGCAGGAATATTACGAAAGCGCGATCCTGCGCGCAGGCGACGTCATACTCCTGGCCTTTGGCGGACATGGCTTCGAAATTATCGAAGAAGCTGAAATCATCGAAGTTAAACAGGGGCCGTATGCCGGGGAATCCGATAAGACGCGATTTATGCCGTCGCCGCGGGAACTCAAGATAAAGGGTGCCGAATGATTCCCGTCAATGAACCCCTCCTCAATGGCAACGAGAGCAAGTATCTGCTGGAATGCATTGAGACCGGCTGGATTTCCTCCGAAGGTCCCTTCATCACGCGTTTTGAACGCGAGTTTGCCAGCTGTGTCAGCCGTAAACACGCAATCGCCGTCGCAAACGGCTCGATGGCTCTCGACGCCGGCATGATGGCGCTTGGTCTGGAAGAAGGCTCCGAGGTCATATTGCCTTCCTTCACGATCATTTCCTGCGCCGCAGCCATCGTGCGAGCCGGCTGCGTGCCGGTCGCGGTAGACTCGGATCCTCTGACCTGGAATATCGATCCGACGAAAATTGAAGCTGCGATTACTCCAAAAACGCGCGCGATCATGGTGGTGCATATCTATGGCCTGCCATGCGATATGGCCGCGATCAACAAGATCGCCCGCCGCTACAACCTCAAGATCATCGAGGATGCGGCAGAAATGCATGGCCAGACATATGACGGCCAGCCTTGCGGCAGCTTCGGTGACGTCAGCATCTTCAGCTTTTATCCCAATAAGCATATAACCACAGGCGAAGGTGGCATGATCGTCACCGATTCCGACGCGATTGCCGATCGATGCCGCGGCCTGCGAAATCTCTGCTTTCTTCCTGCCCGCCGCTTTGTTCATGAGGAGCTGGGCTGGAATATGCGCATGACGAATATGCAGGCGGCTCTGGGTTGCGCGCAGCTTGAGCGCCTGCCGGAATTCGTCGAGCGCAAGCGGGCGATGGGCAGCCTCTATACCGAACTGCTCCAGGATCTGCCGGGCATTCAATTGCCGTTGGCCGAGACATCCTACGCTCGCAATATCTATTGGGTTTACGGCATCGTGTTGAAGGACGAGATCGATTTCGACGCGGCCGAAGCGATGAAGCGACTGGCTGCGAAGGGCGTAGGCTGCCGGCCATTTTTCTGGCCGATGCATGAGCAGCCTGTCTTGCAAAAAATGGGCTTCTTCAAGGATGCCGATCTTCCGGTTGCGGCGAGGATTGCGCGACGCGGCTTCTATATTCCAAGCGGTCTCGCACTCAGGGAAGATCAAATTCGCGAAGTCGCGAGCATCGTCGCGGAGGTCATCCGTTGACGACCAGTTTCGGATTATATTCCCAGTATTACGACCTTCTCTACAAAGACAAGGACTATGAGGGCGAAACAGCCTATGTGAAAGCTCTGCTGGATCGCCACGCCACCAGACCCGTTACCCAAATTTTGGAGCTAGGATCCGGCACCGGCATCCATGCCGGCATGATCGCGGACGCTGGATACGAGGTACTGGGGGTTGAGCTTTCGGAAACCATGCTTGCCGCAGCCATGCCGAAGGCGGCCCAGGCGAACGGTAAACTTGATTTCTCGCTGGGCGACGCACGTACCTTCCGGACGGAGCGACGATTTCAGGCGGTGATTTCGCTCTTCCATGTTCTGAGCTATCAGATATCGGACGCCGATCTGGAAGCAATGATGGAGACTGTTTCCCACCACCTCGAAGATGGCGGGATTTTCATCTTCGACTTCTGGTATGGACCTGCAGTGCTGTGGCAACGCCCTAGCACGCGAGCCAAACGCCTGGAAAATGATGAAGTTTCAATCGTCCGTGTCGCGGAGTCGGTCGTGCACGACGCTGAGAGCGTCGTCGACGTCAATTACACGATCTTCGCGACGGAGAAGCTGAGTGCCAAGACCGAGATGGTCCGCGAAACCCACCGCATGCGCTACCTCTTCCTCAATGAGATCGATCGCCTGCTCGCGAATGCGGGGATGAGCCGTGTCGTTGCCGAGGAATGGATGTCCGGCGCGGTCCCGGGGACCGACACCTGGGGCGTCTGTGTCGTAGCCCGCAAGAACGCGACCTGACCATTGACGACATATTTGAGCGGCCGAGATACTTTGCGTCGAAAAAGGATTGGTTTCTATCTCGGAGTAGGTCGCCATGCCGGCGGCATGTTTCAATATGCGCAGAGCGTTGTTCACGCCTTGTCCTCAATCGATGGCACCGAAGCGGACGTCATCGTCGCCTATGGTGATCAGGCATGGCGCCCCCGGTTCGACGCCAACGCCCTCAAGGCCGTCCCGTTGCGTCATTGGAAGCGTGGTGAACTGCTCGCCAAGATCTTCATGGTTCTGCCCGGCTCCGTTGCACGTACCCTCGCCGGATGGATAAATCCGCTCGTTCGCGAATTGTCGTCCTTGCAATGCGACTTATGGCTTTTTCCGGCTCAGGACGCACTGACCTGGCAGATCAACGAGCCCTCGGTCGCAACCATCCACGATTTAATGCACCGATACGAGCGCGGCTTTCCAGAAGCTGGAAGCTGGTTGCGCTTTCAACTGAGAGAAAGCCGCTTCCGCAACCTGGCAAACCAAAGCGCGGCCGTACTTGTCGATTCGGACATGGGGCGACACCATGTCATGGAAAGTTACGGGACAAGGGAAGACCACATCCATCCGCTGCCTTATGTTGCTCCGAGTTATCTGACAGGCTCCGCCGAGACCGCCGACTTCGCAGAACGCTACCGGCTTCCGAAAAAATTCTATTTTTATCCAGCACAATTCTGGCCTCACAAGAACCACGCGCGGCTCATACGAGCGCTTGCATCAGCGCGCACCATCCATCCCGATATGGAACTGGTGTTGGCCGGCAGCACAACGCGCGAATATGACACCGTCAAAACCATGGCGAGCGAGCTCGGTCTCTCCCAGGCAATTCATTTCGTCGGTTATGTGCCCGACGCGGACCTTGCTGGATTTTATCATCGTGCCAGAGGGCTGGTCATGCCGACTTTCTTCGGCCCAACCAACATTCCGCCTCTTGAAGCAATGGCATGCGGTTGCCCCGTTCTGATCTCGGACAAGTATGGTATGCGGGAACAATGCGGTGACGCCGCTCTCTATTTCGCGCCGCAATCCGTCGAGGAAATTCAAAGTACAATGAACCGTCTGTGGGAAGACGAAGATCTGCATTCCTCCTTGATCAAAAAGGGACTTGAAAGAGCTTCGCTATGGAAGCAAGAGGATTTTGACCGCCGTCTGAAAGTTATTTTGGGGCGTGTCCTCGATCAAATCGCATGATAGATGGCGTTGTCTACGCAGCCCGTGAGCCGTCGAATTGGCCCGGGCAGCGGCTACCGGAGAGTTTGAGCCTATAATATGACAGGTCACGTGACGAAACCGCGAAGAGAAAGCGGCACCGAACACTGGGATATCATCATCAAGCCGTCCGGCAATGTAAGCGGCCGACTGACGGCCGCATGGAAATATCGCGATCTTGTCTGGATGTTTTTCAAAAGGGATTTCACCACTTTCTACAAGCAAACTGTGCTCGGACCGGTTTGGTATCTCATACAACCGACACTGACGGCGATAACCTACTATGTCGTCTTCGGAAAAATTGCCAACCTCTCTACTGATGGGATTTCACCGCTTGTCTTTTATATGTCCGGAACCATCATCTGGAATTATTTCTCGGCTTGCCTCACCAACAATGCGGAAACATTTTCAAAGAATTCCAATTTGTTCGGAAAGGTGTATTTCCCCAGACTGGTTGTGCCGCTCGCGGTCGCGATGAGCAGCCTGGTAGCATTTGTTATCCAATTTATGCTTCTGCTGATAATCTCCTTTGCTTTGTGGCTCAGCCAGAATGGCATGGTGATCAGCCTGCGTTTTGTGTTCGCGACGCCGCTGATTTTGGCATATGTTGCAACACTTGGCGTGGGCGCGGGACTCGCGATTTCTGCGCTGACGGTCCGATATCGTGATCTGGTTTATGCCGTTGGCTTCGTGGCTCAGCTTTGGATGTATGCCACACCGGTCGTCTACTCCTTCAGCCAGGTTCCCGAACGATATCAATGGTTTTACCACCTCAATCCGATGACGACGCCGGTTCAGCTGTTCCGTTGGGCACTGTTCGATTCATCGCCACTCCCACTTAGCGTTTGCCTGGCGAATGTCGCTGTCACTCTGATTGTTTTGATCGGCGGTCTGATGCTTTTCGCGCGAGCCGAGGCAACCGCGATGGATACCGTCTGATGAACGATATCGTTATTCGAGCGGAGCATGTCAGCAAGCTGTACCGCCTTGGCGTGATCAATCACGGCACCCTCTATCGCGACCTGCAGAGCTGGTGGGCGAAGTGGCGCAATCTTCCGGATCCGAATGTTTCGGTCTCGGATTATGCGTCCGACCGTGGCAGGCAGTCGCGGCTGAAGGGAGATATCTTCCATGCGCTCGACGATGTCTCGTTCGAGGTCGGGCAAGGCGAGATCGTCGGGATTATCGGCAGGAACGGGGCCGGAAAATCCACGCTGCTGAAGGTGATGTCGCGGATCACCATGCCCAATTCGGGTTTCATAGGGATACGGGGCAGAATTGCCAGCCTGCTCGAGGTCGGTACCGGATTTCATCCGGAGCTCACCGGTCGGGAGAACGTCTATCTCAATGGCGCCATCCTCGGCATGAGCCGCGCCGAGGTCAGATCGAAATTCGATGAAATCGTCGAGTTTGCGGAGATTGGCGAATTCATCGACACGCCAGTGAAGCGGTATTCGTCCGGCATGTATGTGCGCCTGGCCTTCTCCGTTGCGGCGCATCTGGAGCCGGAGATCCTCTTGGTTGATGAGGTGCTGGCCGTCGGCGACGTCAACTTCCAGAACAAATGCATGGGGCGCATGCAAGAAGTTACGAAGACAGGCCGAACGATCATCTTCGTCAGCCACAACATGACGGCGATCAGCAGCATTTGCCCGAAGTCGATTCTTATGGCTGACGGCAAGGTCGCTGCAATGGGCGATACCGCGGATGTGATAAAGGCTTATCTCGATCGCCCGGAATTCGGCGGCACGGCAAGTTACTCGGTCAATCCGGAGGAGGTCGATGGAAAGGCCGTCATTTGCCGTGTGGCGGTGTTGAACGAGAAGGATGAGGTTTCGGGAACGCTGGAACTGTCTGAAGGCTTCTCTGTCGAGGTGGAATATGAGTTGAGGGAGCCTCTTTCCGGCCTCTCGGTCGGGATGCAGATCATGATGGAGGATGGCTATACCCCCCTCGTCAGTCTTTCCGATCCCGAGCTCGACGTCAGCCGGCTGGACGCCCGGCCTGCCGGTTATTATCGAGCCCGGGTGAAATTTCCCGGATATCTTCTCAACACCGGCACCTTTTACGTGCGATTGGGCATATCGAGTCGATTCTCGATATATTCCGTCGCCGAAGGTATTCGGTTTGACGTAGAGGACAATGTGGGAATCATCCAGATGCTCGGTCAGCAGCGGAAGCCGTCGATTTCGGCGATACAGTTGCCTTGGGAGGTTGAGAAGGTCTTCCAGCGCGATTCTGAAGGTGTTTTGAAATGAAAAAGGCGCTTGTCACCGGAGCAGATGGGTTCATCGGCTCCCATCTCGTCGAGACGCTGGTCAGATCGGGCGTCGAAGTCCGCGCACTCTGCCAGTACAACTCGTTTTCCAGCTGGGGTTGGCTGGATCAATCCGAATATCGCGGCCAATTCGAAGCGGTCCTTGGAGACGTTCGCGATCCCTCGCAAATGCGCGCCGTCGCTAAAGGCGTGGATACGGTCTTCCATCTCGCCGCCCTGATTGCGATTCCCTATTCCTATCAAGCGCCGTCAAGCTACATAGACACCAACGTTCATGGCACGCTGAACGTGCTTCAGGGCGCTCTCGATGCGGGAGTCGGCCGCGTCATCCAGACCTCGACGAGCGAAGTCTATGGCACGGCGCGGTTTGTGCCCATCAGCGAAAGCCATCCCCTGCAGGCGCAATCACCTTACTCCGCTTCCAAAATCGGTGCTGATGCGATTGCCTACAGCTATCATTCGAGCTTTGACCTGCCGGTGACGATTGCACGGCCTTTCAACACCTACGGTCCGAGACAATCGGCCAGGGCGGTCATTCCAACGGTGATCTCACAGCTTCTGAACGGACGGACGACGCTGAAGCTTGGTGCGCTTTCACCCACACGGGACTTCAATTTCGTGCAGGATACGTGCGACGGTTTTCTGGCGCTCGCCGCTTGCGACGAATCCGTCGGTCAGACGGTCAATATCGGCTCCGGCGGGGAGATCTCGATCGGCGATACCGTTCGGCTGATCGCCGACATCATCGGCGTCAGCGTCGAGATCGAATGTGACGAACAGCGTTTGCGTCCTGCAAACAGCGAAGTGGAACGCCTGTGCTGCGACAACAGCCTGATCAAGTCTCTGACGGGATTTTCGCCCCGCTATAGCTTGGAAGAAGGTCTGAAGGCGACTGTCGAATGGCTGCGTCAGCCGCAGAATCTGGCAAGATACAAGGCGGATATCTTCAATGTCTAGACGCGCGGTCATTCTGGCAGGCGGAATGGGAACGCGGCTGCGGCCTTACACCGTCGTGCTTCCAAAGCCGCTAATGCCGATCGGCGATTATCCCATTCTCGAGGTTATCATCCGTCAGCTGATAGCGGGTGGTTTTCAGCACATAACGCTTGCCGTTAATCACCAGGCCGAGCTGATCAAGGCGTTTTTCCAGGATGGCGACAAATGGGGCGTGCGCATCGATTATTCGCTCGAGGACGAACCCCTCGGCACCATGGGACCGCTGCGGCTGATCAAGGATCTGCCGGAAAATTTCCTGGTGATGAACGGGGATATTCTGACAGATCTGAACTATGCCGAGTTTCATGACGCGCATGTCCGCGACGGCAATATATTCACGATTTCGTCCAAGACACGCCAGCATCGCATCGATTACGGCGTGCTCGACACCAGCGAGAGCGGGCTGCTGACCGGCTTTCGCGAGAAGCCGACGGCCGAATACAAGGTCAGCATGGGCGTCTATATGGTGTCGTCGGGGGCCGTCGAACACATACCGCAGCGGGGCGCCTACGGCTTTGACCAGCTGATGCTCGATCTTCTGGCGGCAGGAAAGCCTGCCACTGTTCGGGATTTCGCGGGCTATTGGCTCGATATCGGACGCCCTGACGATTACGCCTTGGCGATCGAGCAGTTCGAATCCATGCAGTCCAGGTTCTTGAATG
The DNA here is from genome assembly GCF_002211305.1 of Rhizobium sp. R634. Lineage (GTDB taxonomy): Bacteria > Pseudomonadota > Alphaproteobacteria > Rhizobiales > Rhizobiaceae > Rhizobium. The sequence continues at coordinate 241,334 of NZ_LOKW01000024.1, forward strand.
GTTGATGCGATCGTCACCGGAGCTGGCGGTTTTCTCGGGAAGCGTCTGGCCGAAAGGCTCGGGCGTGACGGCTTGGATGTGCTTGCACTTGATCGGACGCATGGCGACATAAGCGAGGAAGGGACGTGGCAAGCGCTCCCTGCGGCGCGTACGCTGTTTCATCTGGCCGGCAGGACATTCGTTCCCGACAGTTGGACGCAAGGCCCGAGCTTCATGGCCTCCAATGTTCTCGGCACGCAGCATGCTCTGAACTGGTGCAAGCGGCACAAGGCCAAGCTCGTGTTCGCAAGCGCCTATGTGTACGGAGTGCCAGAGCGACTGCCGATTCAGGAAAGCGATCCGGTCAGGCCGAATAACCCCTACGCGCTTTCCAAGCATCTTGCCGAGCAACTCTGTGCGTTCGCTGCCACACACGAGCAAATACCGGTCGTGGTATTGCGGCTTTTCAATATATATGGGGCTGGGCAGCGCCCGGAGTTCCTGATACCGACGCTTCTGAACCGGATACGGGCAAAGCAGGACATACAGGTCATGGACCTCCGTCCGCGGCGGGACTACGTCTTTGTTGACGATGTCCTGAGCGCCTTCGCCAAGGCCATGGACGTTCCGGAAGGTTACCACTGCATCAATATCGGCTCCGGCAGGTCGTATTCGGTGCAGGAATTAATCGATATCTTGCAAGAAGCCGCTGGCACTGCTCTACCTGTAGTGTCATCTTGCGCCGTTCGGCGGAATGAAATACCTGACGTGCGGGCCGATATTACAAGGGCTCGCGCTGTTCTTGGATGGCGGCCGGAATGGGATCTGCCGGCCGGAATCCGCGAACTGATGAAGGAGTCGTAAATTGAACGAGCGTTACGTTCCGATCAACAAGGGCAACTACTCGATGGACACGGACGAGCGCGAAGCCGCGTTCGACAGATACCGTGGCGAGGGTTGGGAAGCCGAATATGCGGATTACCGTCGCAAGTGGTCGGAATATGCCCTGAACCAGCAGGTTTCCGATTATCCGCTGCTGGTCGATCTCGAGCTGGCCTCGATCTGCAATCTGCGCTGCCCGATGTGCTATACGATCAGCGACGAATTCAAGAAGAGCGTCAACACTACCCGGATGGACTGGGACCTCTACTGCCGCATCATCGATGAGATCGGCGGCAAGGTTCCGGCGATCCGTCTGTCGCTGCGCGGCGAAGCTACGCTGCACAAGCGCTTCGCCGACTGCGTGCGCTATGCCAAGGATCATGGCATCAAGGAAGTCTCCACCCTCACGCATGGCTTCAAGCTCAACAGAGACTATTTCGCGCAGCTCGTCGATGCAGGCATCGACTGGATCACCGTTTCGATCGACGGCACCGGCGAGACCTATGAGAAGATCCGCAAGCCGATCAAATTTCAGGCGCTGCTCGACAAGATCAAAGACATAAAGAAGTACAAGGATGAGCGCGGCCTCCACCGTCCTGTCATCAAGGTGCAGGGCATCTGGCCGGCAATCCGGGAAAACCCCGATCTCTATTACGACACCTTCGCGCCCCACGTGGATCTCGTCGCCTTCAATCCGCTGATCGACTACCTCGGCAACGATTCAGACATCGCTTATCTCGACAACTTCACCTGCCCGCAGCAGTACCAGCGTTTGGTGATCGGTGCCGACGGCTTGGTCATGAAGTGCTCGAATGACGAAGAGAACCGCGAGGTTATCGGCAATGCCAACACCGAAACCGTGCACCAGATCTGGCACGGGGAAAAAATGAACGCCGTCCGTGCCCTGCACAAGGAACCGCAGGGCTTTCTGAAGAGCGAGGTCTGCCGCAGGTGCTACCTGCCGAGAGAGACCAATGACGAAACCGCACAGATTTGCGGCAGGCAGGTCACCGTCCGGAATTATGTCGACCGGAACCAGGAAATCGGGCGATAGGCGGCAGATTGGGCCGCGGCATCCACCAGGGCGCCCGGCAAATTTTGCCGCTCGTGCATTACAGGGAGTGACGAATGTTCCGCAACTACCGGCCGGATCGCTGCTATATCATAGCCGAGATCGGCGGCAACTTTACGACGTTTGATCAGGCGAAGCGTCTGATTGACGAGGCAAAGGCAGCGGGCGTGGATGCCGTCAAGCTCCAGACCTATCGGGCGGAGACGCTGTCGAGCCGCAATGCCATGTTCGATATGGAAAACACCGGCGTTACCTCGCAATTCGAACTCTTCCGCAAATATGAAATCGGACACGAGCTTCATGAAGCGGTTTTCCGCTATGCCGAGGAGCATGGGCTGGACTGGTTTTCGTCGCCGTCCCACGAAACCGACGTCGACCTGCTCGAGAAGTGCGGAGTTGGCGCTCACAAAGTCGGTTCAGACGATGCGGTCAACATCCCCTTTCTGCGCTATCTGGCAAAAACGGGCAAGCCGATCATCCTGTCGACCGGGATGTCGACGCTCGAAGAAGTTCAGGAATCCGTCGCAGCAATCAAGGAAGCCGGCAACGACAAGCTCATTCTGCTGCATGCGATCACAAGCTATCCCACGCATCCGGAAAATGTGAATCTGGGCGCAATGCAAACGATGATGGAGGCGTTTCCGGATTTCGACGTTGGCTATTCCGACCATACATTGGACCCGGTCGCGAGCCTTTGTGCGGTCGCGATGGGAGCCCGCGTCATCGAGCGGCATTTCACCTACGACAAGGCCGCTGACGGTCCCGATCATATGCTTTCGGCTGATCCAGCGGAGATGAAATGGCTTGTGGATGCGATACGCGCGTTCGAGATCATGAAGGGCAGTGGCCGCAAAGAGCCGGCTGCAAGCGAGGCGACCACCAGGCTGAACAACCGCAAGAGCGTCGTTCTCAATCGCCCGCTCAAAGCCGGTGATATCATCTCCGCCGGCGACATCTCGGTTAAGCGGCCGGGAACAGGGATCGAGCCCAAACATCTCGAGACTCTCGCCGGACGGCGAGTGATCAGGGATCTCGACAGCGACGCCGTCCTGCAGTGGAGCGATCTGGCGTGACGCTTGGGATCATCATCCAGGCGCGGATGGGATCGACGCGGCTACCGGGAAAAGTCCTTCGCGACATTTCCGGCAAGCCCCTGCTCGGGCATGTCCTTGGCAGGCTTCAGATGTTGACGCGGCCGGCCAAGATTGTCGTCGCGACATCGATGGCCGGCGAGAACGATATTATCGAAGCTTGGTGCCTCGAGCACCGCGTAAGCTGCTTTCGCGGTGACGAAGCCGATGTTCTCGATCGTTATTTCGAATGTGCAAAGTCGCTTGGGATGTCGGATATCGTGCGCTTGACCGCCGATAATCCGTTCACTGATGTCGAGGAGTTGGAGAGGCTGATCGACCTGCACCAAAAGCAGGGATTTGATTACACGCACGCGTTCGGCCAATTACCCATTGGCGTCGGCGCCGAGATATTTACGTTCGAAGCCCTGGCGCGCAGTCATCGCGAGGGGAAGCTGCCGCACCATCGCGAACATGTGAACGAATACTTCACCGATCGGCCCGAGCTGTTCAAGATCGGCCAGCTCGATATTCCCTCGGCCAAAGTCGCTCCGAACCTGCGCCTGACGGTGGATACCGAGGAAGACTGGCGACGTGCCTGTGCGCTCGCCGCGCAGGCGGGTGCGACCTGGCTTGGGACGGAGGAAGCGATCAGACTATGTTCGTCTTCTGCATAGAGAGTTCGCATGCCCGCGGCATGGGGCATCTGTTCCGGTCGTTGACGCTCGCCGCCGAACTGCGTTCGCGCGGTCATTCGGTCCGTTTCCTGGCGAATGATCATCCGAATTCGCTGAGAATCATCCGAGAGCGCGGCTTTGATGTCGCGCTTTACGATCTTGCCGCCGTCACGGGATGGGAGGGGGCTTTCGTCGATCCCGCCGGCCCGTCGCCGATCTGGATCAACGACCGTCTGAATACGCAAAGATCTCACGGCGAAACGATCAAAGGTTTGGGCGCCAAGCTCGTCACTTTTGATGATCGCGGCGATGGCGCGGAACTCGCCGACGTCAACATCTGCGCGCTCGTTTTCGAAAAGACGGAGGATCTGAGGGGCCAGGATGTCAGGCTGGGGGTGGAGTACATGATACTCAATCCTGAAATCGACAGATATCGCAGAGTGAGGCAAGGTCTTGCATCGATCCTCGTCACGCTCGGAGGCGCCGATACCTATGGGGTGACGGTCCGCGTCGCCAAATGGCTGAGCAGCAAGCCTTTTCCAGTCACCATCGTCACAGGCCCAAGCTTCCAGCACATGGCGGAGCTTGAAGAGGTCGTGTCGACAGCCGCGCCGGACCGGTTCAAACTGCTGAGCCAGGTGCCGTCGCTTGCGGCAGAGATGTATCGGCATGATCTGGCCATTACCGGTGGCGGCGTTACGCCCTTCGAAGCCTGTGCGGCCGGCCTGCCCTGCGTGGTGATCGCCAATGAACCTTTTGAAATCCCGGTCGGCCGGGCTCTTGAACAATTGGGCGTAGCGTTCTTTGCCGGACATCACTCGGTATTCGATCTCGGAATCCTGGAAAAGCCGATTCCCATCAGACGCTTGAGCGAGACTGCCATGACCAAGGTCGACCTCGGTGGGGTCGGCCGCGTCGCCGCTTTGCTGGAAAGATTGGCTGCATGACCATTACAGCCGTTATTCATCAGCCGGACTTCGCATCCTATCTCGGTTTTTTTCAGCGTTTCCTCAACGCCGACCTCTACATCGTTCTGGATCACGTTCAGTTTGTCCACGGCACGAGCAAAAGCTGGACGCACCGCGATAAGATAAAGACGGCGCAAGGCGATCGGTGGCTCACCGTCGGAATCAGGAAGCCGACATTCGGCACGCCGATCAACGAGGTGGAATTGGCGCCGGGCAACGGATGGATCGACCAGAACCTTTCCCTGCTTCGTGAAAACTATCGGAAGTCCGCCGGTTGGAGTGAGGTGTTTCCGCGCATCGAGGCTCTCTACGGCACGCGGTTCGATCTGCTGGCCGATTTCAACATGCATTTCCTCGACGGCATCCTGGATATGCTTCAGATCACGATGCCGACAGTGCGGTCGAGCACCTTAAGCCCAGAGGGGCATAAGAACGAACTGCTGATCGAGTTGCTGCGCAAGGTGGGAGCAACACGTTATCTCTCCGGTCTCGGCGCGCGCGGCTATATGCAGCCGGAACTATTCGAGGCAGCCGGGATCGAAATCGAATGGCAACATTTCGTCCATCCAGTTTATCCACAGCCGTTCGGCGAATTCATGCCGTATCTCAGCATCCTCGACACACTGCTGAATTGTGGTATTGCAGGCACGCGTGATCTGCTCTGGAGTTGCAAATGAATATTCTCGCGATCGGTGCCCATTTTGACGACGTGGAGCTCGGCTGTGGCGGTGCTCTGGCACGCCACGCGGCAAACGGCGACACGGTTTACGTCTATGTTGCAACCGTATCCGGCTTTTCCAATCAGTATGACCAGTCCGTGCGCAGCAGCCAAGTCGCCAGAGCCGAAGCGGATGCTGCGATGGAAATTCTCGGCGTCCACAAGATGTTTTGCGGCGAGTTCAAGACGCTCCAAATCGAATTCGTCGATCCGCTGAATATCGAGATCCTCAAGCTCGTGCAGGATCTGAAGATCGACATGGTCTACACCCACTGGGTCGGAGACATTCATCACGACCACCTGGCTTTGTCGCGCGCATCGCTGCACAGCTGCCGCCATGTGCCGCGCCTTCTGATGTATCGCAGTAACTGGTATCACTCGACGGTCGATTTCCGGGGGAATTTCTACGTCGACATCACCGCCCATTGGGACCAGAAGGAAAAAGCGATCCTCGCCCATGAATCCGAAATGGAGCGCACAGGGCGGAAATGGGTGAGCTTCTTCCGCAATGAAGCCGAGAACGCCGGCCAGCGCATTGGAGTCAAATACGCCGAAGTCTTCGAGGTGGTGAAGTGGCTTCAGCCTTGAGGAAGATTCTGACCTTTGGCTCCATGCTGCTTCCCTATGGTGTGCATGAGTTGAAGCGCAGGCTAAACAATCGCCATAAATTCTCCGCTGATGTTGCAAGGTCGCTGGTAGAAAATAAACAGCTTGCTGGCCTGCATGCGGGGCAGCGCTGCTTTATTTTGGGCAATGGACCAAGCGTCAAGGGCTTGGATCTGTCGCGACTTCAAGGCGAAAACGTCATAACCGTTTCCAACGGCTACCTGCACTCGGATTTTGACAAGTTCCAGTCTCGTTATCATTGTGTTCCGCAAATTACCTACGGAATGATGACTCCAGAGGACGTGATCCGCTGGTTTAATGAGATGCATTCGCACCTGGGCGGACAGGAACTGTTTCTCAGCTCCACGGAAGCTGAGCTCGTTCGAAAACTCAACCTGTTTGCTGGACGGACGGTTCGCTATCTCGTGCTCGGTGAAAGCTTCGACGAAAGAACGTCAGAGGAAATCGTCGATATCTCTCAGCCGGTCCCTCGTGTCGAATCGGTGCCGGTAATGGCGTTGATGATAGCGATGTATCTTGGTTTCAAAGAGATCGTCCTGCTCGGCGTCGACCACGATCGTTTCCTGTCGTCAACCTACCAGTACGCGTTCGATCTCAAGGTGCAAAAGGGAAAAGATTTCACCGTGAATGCAGACGGCATTTTGACAAGAGGCCGTCACGATGAGTTCCAACAGCTGGCGCGGCTGTGGCGGCAGTATCGGGCCATCTCGAATATTGCCAAAGCAAACGGTATCCGTATCGTCAATTCCACACCCGGCGGAGCACTTGACGAATTCGAGAGGCAGCCTTTCCAGGCTTGGTTCGAAGAATGAAGCGCTTTCATCCTGCGTCAATACCGGTTGAGAGAACGGATGCGCGGTTCGCTGTCGCCGATCTGTCTTTTGTGCCACGGCCAGATTTCGGTTGGTTCGTATGGAAAGACGACAATATTTGATGCGCGTAAACGTCCTAATTCCGGTCTTCAACCGACTTGAGCACACCCGCAAAGTTATCGCGGCCTTGAGGGCCCAAACCGTTGCCGATAATATTCGAATTGTCATCATTGATGACGGTTCCACCGACGGCACGGCTGACTTCCTCGCGGCGCAGCCAGATGTGACAAGCATAAGGGCCGACGGAAATCTATGGTGGGGCGGAGCGATGGATGTCGGCCTGAGGCGGGTCCTGCCCGACTGCGGCACCGACGACTACATCCTTTTCGTCAACAACGACACGTGGTTCGGCCCGACTTACGTCGAAACTCTGATACGGTGCTCGCGCGAAAATGGAGATGCGATTATAGGCAGCGTCGTCCACGAGGAGGAGAGCAATCCTCCTCTGACCGGCGTCGGGCCACGCTTGAACATAAATCGCATTGCGGTGTGGGACATTCTCGCCGAATTGAGCGAAGAGGAACGCCGGAATCCCAAGCCGCTCTATAAAGCCGACGCCCTGAGCGGCCGTGGAACATTGTTCCCCGCGGAACTCTTCAAGCGGCACGGGACGATGCGTCCGCACCTCCTGCCCCATTATATGGCCGATTACGAAGTCTCCATGCGCTTTGCACGTGCAGGTGCGCCGCTCCTTGTTTCCAGCGAAGCTATCGTTTATTCACCACCAGTCTATGGCGCTCATGTATCGAATACATCGCCGTGGAAGAAGCATTTTGGCCGGCGCTCGCCCCACAATGTGTTTCAGCGGATCGCGTTCTACTCTTTGGTCGGCACGCCTCTGCAACGGCTCACAGCGCCATTGCGCATGGCGGCTTTCATGGTTATCCGGACGATATCCGTTTTGCGGGCAAACAAATGAAAATAACGGACAGCAACGACGCGATGAACAACGATCATCAGATGCAGTGTATGGCCTGCGGCTCGAATATGGAAACATTCATCGAGAGCATCTCCGACGACCGATACGGTTGCCCTGGTGTATATTCGATCAAGAGGTGCGTGTCTTGCGGTCATATGACGACGACGCCGCCGCTGACGGAAGAAGATCTACCTGGGCTCTACAGCACGTATTACCCGCGCCGGGCCGTTGATTTCTCGGCCATAGAGCAAGAAGCTGCGTTGGTAAACAAGCCTTTCGCCGCTTTCAAGCGCTGGATAAACGGCACCGATCACCAGGGTCACTATCTGGCAAAGCCTGGCGAGAAGGTGCTGGATGTCGGTTGCGGCTCATGCATTTCGCTGCTCGAAATGAAGAACAAGGGTATCCAAAGCTGGGGGATTGAGGCCGATCCGAATGTGCGGACGATTGCCGATCACTTCGGTTTGCAGGTTCATATCGGCAATATTTACGATCTGCCTTTCCCCGAGATGAAATTCGACCTCATTGTATTGAACCAGGTGCTGGAACATGTGCCGGATCCCTCGGCTATGCTGCAGGCGGTGAGAGAACGTCTCACGCCACAGGGCCGGGTGATCATGGCGTTCCCCAATACCGGTTCGTTCCATCGCAAGATCTGGAAAGACCGCTGGATCAATTGGCACATTCCCTATCATCAAAATCATTTCAACCGCACCTCTTTCACCAAACTCGCCGGCAAGTTTGGTTATAAGGTGGAAAATGTCAGAACGGTCACGCCGAATCTTTGGTCGGTCCTGCAATTGCGCACCGCACGTGAGCGCAAGCAGGAGGGCAAGTCATCATCCACCTGGACGCACGATGCTGATGCAATCCAAGTCCGGCCGCCGTTCTTCACTCGGCTGAAAAACGTAGTCCTATCACGTGGCGCACGTGGGGCCGGGATGGCGATGGGATTTGGCAATCGAATTCTGGATGCCGCAGGCAAGGGCGACAGCCTTCTCTTCGTGCTGAGGCCGGTCTAGAAATTCCACCCGCTCTCCCCAAGGCCAGGCGATCGCACGCAACAGAGTTCAACGGAACGCTTGGACTGATAGGAGCGGATATGCAGGCACGAGTGCAGCTTGAGCTCACGCAGCGAGGTATAGCTTTTTGCTCGACGGCAAGAGACTTCCTGCATTGATCAAGGATAATCTACAGTGCTGGATTGCGACGCCGCCTTTCCGTCTGCTACGAGTTGGCCAGATTTCGCCTCTTAGAATGTGAGCAAGACACCCGTCAAAATGGCCGCAGACACCGCCGATCCACGTACTCCCCGGATAAGTCTTATTACTGTTTGCTGGAACGCCGAGCAGACCATCGCCGATACGTTGCGGTCCATCGACACGCAAACCTACAGCAATTTCGAGCACATTATTATCGACGGCGGCTCGAGCGATTCCACCCTCGCGATCATTGCTTCGGCGCCGGCGCAGAACCGCCGCGTACTTTCGGGACGGGACGGGGGCATTTATGATGCTATGAACAAGGGGATTGGTCTTGCGAGCGGCGACATTATCGGATTCTTGAATGCGGATGACACCTTCGAGAGTAGCGACGCTCTCGAAACCGTCGCCGCCGCGCTGGAAGATGAGGCATATGACGGTTGCTATGGCGATCTCATCTATGTTTCCAACCAGAATACCGACCGCAAAGTCCGCTATTGGAAATCCCGCGCGTTCGAACCCGGTTCTTTTGGACGCGGCTGGTGCCCGCCGCATCCGACATTCTATATCCGGCGTCGCGTCTATGACCGGTTTGGGACGTTTGATCTGCGTTATCGACTGGCAGCCGACGTCGAACTCATGATGCGATTTCTGGAAGTCGCGCGCATCAGAACGATTTATATCCCCCGCGTCTTGGTCAGGATGCGCTTGGGGGGCGCCACAAACAAAAACGTCCAGAACATATCGCGTCAAAACAAGGAAGTGCTGCGCGCGCTTGCCGACCACGGCTTCAAGGTCTCGATCCCGGTATTCTGGGCATCGAAGCTTGCGAACCGCCTCGGCCAGTTCCTCACACGAAATCGATAGCAGGGCGCATCACGCCAGATTTCATGCAGGGCCAGTAGCCGGTCACACAGCCACCCTCCCCCGCACCCCATCCGCAATCGCCGCCATCCGATCGGCCGCCGCATGGCCGATCAGCATGAAGGCGTGCGTTGCGTTCGACCAGTAGACGACGTTCATGCCCTTGCGGCTTTCGAGATCCGGGGCTTTCGACCCCGCGTCGGACCTGACGATGCAGAGCGCCATCGGGCCGGTTTCGGGGTCGAGATAGGCGATCTGGGCGAGCGGTTTGCCGTCATATTGCAGCATCAGAGCGCGCTTGAAATCGATGCCGGGAAGCGCGACGGCTTCGGGGGAGAGCGACAGGCCAAGTTTCTCGTCAAGCGGGGCAAGCTGGGCGGCCTGGTCCTCTGTCGCGGGCACGGGGCCGGCCAGCGTTTCCGGGGTGTAGAGCGAGATATATTCGGCAACCACAGCGCGCCATTCGCTGTTTTCGTCCTTTGCCGAAAAGCTCCGGCCGATGCCGATGACGGCGCGGTCGATGGCGATGCCGGCGACGAGCGAGGCGGCGAGCGCGCCAATGAAGCGGCGGCGCGTGAGGATCGAGGGCGCGGAAGCAGGTTTTAGGCTGTCGCGAGGCGGAATGGCGGCGAGCATCGCCTCCAGCTTTTGGCGTGGCGCTTCGGCGAGCAGCGGGGCGAAGGCCTGTTCGAAGGGCAGGCTGGCGCGCGACAGGAATTCCAGCCTTTCGGCGACGCTCTTGTCTTCGTTCACCATGGTTTCGATGCGCGCGGCCTCTTCGGCCGTCAATTCGCCGTCGATGAAGGCGGTCAGGTCCTCGTCGGAGGGAATGGTGTGTTTCTCGTTCATTGCCGTCCCCCTTCCGCTCCGGCGCCGGAGAGCTTGGCGCGGGCAGCCGCCAGCCGGCTCATCACGGTTCCGATCGGAATATCCAGTATGCCTGCGACCTCGCGATAGGAAAGTCCTTCCACATAGGCGAGGAAAACCACCGTCCTTTGCGCCTCGGGCAGCGCGCTGACCTGCTTCAGCACCTGGCCCGCCATCACATGCGTTTCGGTGTCGCGGGCGCCGTCGAAAGTCAGCGTCTCACCGGCATCGACGAACCCCTGGCCCTGGCGCACCTGGCGCGAACGGATCTCGTTCAGCCAGATCGAATGCAGGATCGAAAACAGCCAGCGGTCAAGCCGGGTGCCGGGAACGAACTGGCCGGCACGCTCCAGCGCGCGAAGGCAGGTCGCCTGCACCAGATCGTCGGCAACGTCGCGCTGATGCGAGAGAACGAGGCCATAGCGCCAGAGCCGCGCCAGGTTTTCCGTCAGGCCGCTCCTGATATCCGCTTCGCTCGCGATGGCCGCCTCCGTCAGTCCTGTGTCCGTGGGAATCGCCGGGTGAAACGGCGATTCCGCTCTTGCGCGACTATAGGCAGGAAATGGGGTGCGCGCGACCGACATTCGGATATCCCTTCCCGTTCCCTATCCTGCCCTTGCCGGCCGATCAGATCTTCGAGGGATCGAGGATTGCGGCGTTCAGATCCTGATATTCCTCGCAAGCGGTGCCGCAGATCGCCTTGATGGTGCTCAATTGTTCCCTGGCAAGATCGAGCCGGCCTTTGACGACATAGGCTTCGCCGAGATATTCGCGGACCTTGGCATATTGCGGATCGAGCTTCACCGATCTCAAGTAATAGGAGATGCCTTCGTCGGTGCGGCCGAGCTTGCGGGTGGCATAACCGCGATAATTCAGCACTTCGGCCGTGTTCTGATCCTTGACCGTATCGAGCATGGCAAGCGCCTCTTCGTAGCGACCGGCCTTGGCGAGCGAATAGGCATAATCGGTGCGGTTATCGTCCGAGACGTTGGCGCTCTGCTGCTTGACGCATTTCTTGGTCTTTTGGTCGTAGATCTCGCCCTTCTTGCAGGTCGGCATCGTGCTGCTGTCATCGCCGATCGCAAAGACCGGGCCGCAGAAGAAGGAAGCGGCGAGGCAGCCGCCGAGAAGGATGGAAGCGGCGCGCGTTGTCATGTTCGTCATGGGAAAACTCCTCGAGAGTGACGTTGCGAGGAGAGAACACCGCTGCATCAGGCTTTATTCGGCGGCCTTTCCATTTTTCGTCATCACTGCTTCGTGAAGAGCCTGTGGCCGAATAAATCATCGGGACCGCGTGTTTTCTCCATCGTTGCGCCGGGAGCGACAAGGAGAATTCCGTGACCCCTACTGTAAAGCTCATAAGCCTCGCCGTCGCCGCACCCGAACACGTCATTTCCCAAGCACAGGCGGCCGAAGCCTCGGCCCGGCTGTTTGCAGATCGTTTCGAGGATTTCCGCCACCTTGCTCGTGTCTTCGAAAGCGCCGGCATCAACAAGCGCCATGCGGCGCGGCCGCTTTCTTGGTTCGACGAACCGCATGGCTGGCAGGACCGGATGCAGGCCTATTCGGAGATCGCGGGCGGGCTCTTCGTCGAGACTGCCACCTCGGCACTGCGTCAGGCGGGGCTTGATGCCGGCGATGTCGATTGTGTCGTCACGGTTTCATCCACCGGCTTTACGACGCCGAGCCTCGATGCGCAGCTTGCCCGCCGCATGGGCTTCAGGGCCGATATCGAGCGCGTGCCTGTCTTCGGGCTCGGCTGTGCGGCCGGCGTCTCCGGTTTTGCAGTCGCCTCGCGGCTGGCGCGCAGCCGGCCGGGTGCTGTCGTGCTCTTCGTCTCGGTCGAGCTCTGCACGCTTGCCTTCCGCCTGGACGAGCTGACGCGGCCGAACATCATCGCGACGGCGCTTTTTGGCGACGGGGCGGCGGCCTGCGTGCTGCGATCGGGCGAAGGCGGGCTGGCGGAGGTGGAATCGACCGGCGAGCATCTCTTTCCCGACACGCTCGATATCATGGGCTGGAGGATCGACGACGGCGGCTTCGGCATCGTGCTGGCGCAATCGCTGCCGCCTTTTGCCGAAAAGGAACTCGGCCCGGCGGTGACGGCCATTTTGGCGCGCAACGGGCTGAAGCGGAAGGATATCGGCCGCTTCATCTGCCATCCCGGCGGCACCAAGGTGCTGGCCGCGATGGAGAGCGCCTTCTCGATGGCGCCGGGCACGCTCGATCACGAACGCGCCGTGCTTGCCGAATATGGCAACATGTCCTCGCCGACCGTGCTCTTCGTGCTGGAGCGGGCGATCCGAGCCGGATTGCCGGAGCGCGCGGCGATGATCGCCATGGGGCCAGGATTTTCGGCCAGCTGCGTGACGCTGAGGAGGGCCGCGTGATGTGGCCGTCGGTCGCGCTTCTTACATTCGTGACGCTGCAGCGGCTGGGGGAGCTCGTGCTTGCCCGGCGCAACACCGCAGCCCTTCTCGCCAGGGGCGCCAGGGAGGTGGCACCGGAACACTATCCGGCCATGGTGGCGCTGCATGCCGGCTGGATCATCGGCCTTTGGCTGCTCGCGCCAGGCAGGCCGATCGGGCTCTTCTGGTTTCTGGTCTTCATGGGGCTGCAGGCGCTGCGGCTCTGGGTGCTGGCAACGCTGAAGGAGCGCTGGACGACGCGCATCATCATCCTGCCGGGCGCGCCGCTCGTCAGTTCAGGCCCCTATCTCTTCCTGCGGCATCCGAATTACGCGATCGTCGTCGGCGAGATCGCCGCGCTTCCGCTCGCCTTCGGCCTGCCGCTTTATGCACTCGTCTTTTCGTTTCTCAACGCCTTCATCCTGCTCATCCGTATGAGAGCGGAAAATGCCGCACTGGAAAGCGCAATGATTTTGAAATGAATGCGATTTTATGTTTGCGCGGCAGTGACGGCAGGGGCATTTTCAGCTGATAACGAAGCGGAATTCAGGGGAAATGACGAAGAACGCAATCGTGCTCGGCGCCGGCATCGTCGGGGTTTCCACGGCCATCCATCTCCAGCGGCGCGGCCGGCAGGTGACGCTGATCGACCGCAAGGATCCGGGCCGGGAAACCTCCTTCGGCAATGCCGGGCTGATCCAGCGCGAAGGCGTCGTGCCCTACGGTTTTCCCCAGCAGCTCGGCCTCCTGCTGCGCTATGCTCTCAACAATCGCATCGACGCGCATTATCACCTGCGCACGCTGCCGAGCCAGGTCGCCTTCCTTGCCCGCTACTGGTGGAATTCCAATGCCCGGCGCCACGTAGCCATCACCCGCGCCTATGCGCCGCTGATCGAGAACTCGATTGCGGAACATAAGGACCTGATCGAGGCCTCGCAGTCGCAGGCACTGATCCGTAAGGATGGCTGGATAAAGATTTTCCGGACCGAGGCCAGGCGCGACGAGGCCTTTTCGGAAGCGGCACTCTGGCGGAACGAATTCGGAGTCGAGTATGACCGCCTGAGCGCGGAAGATATGGCCCGCATGGAGCCGGATATCAGCGGCCATTTCGTCGGCGGCCTGCGCTGGCGCGATCCCTGGTCGGTGCTCGACCCGCATGCGCTGACATCGGCCTATCGCCGCTATTTCGAGAGCCTCGGCGGAAGGTTCATGACAGGCGACGCCGCTTCGCTCGGCCAGTTCGGCTCCGGCTGGAAGATCATGACGGGGGAAGGCCCGCTCGAGGCGGATGATGCGGTGATTGCGCTCGGCCCCTGGGCGGCCGTCGCAACCCGCCGGCTCGGCTATCGCTTTCCGCTCGGCGTCAAGCGCGGCTATCACATGCATTATGGCGTTGAGGGCGATGCCGTTCTCAACAACTGGACGCTCGATGCCGAGCGCGGCTATCTCCTGGCGCCGATGAGCCGCGGCATCCGTTTGACGACGGGAGCGGAGTTCGCAACGCTCGATGCGCCGAAGACACCGATCCAGCTCGACAGGGCCGAAGCCGTGGCCCGCACGATCTTCCCGCTCGGCGAAAGGCTCGATCCGGAGCCCTGGGTGGGTGCGCGCCCCTGCACGCCAGATATGATGCCTATCATTGGCAAGGCGCCGCGCCATCAGGGCCTGTGGTTTGCCTTCGGCCATGCCCATCACGGGCTGACCCTTGGGCCGGTGACCGGCCGGGTGCTTGCCGAGGTCATTACCGGCGAGACGCCGCTGATCGATATAGCAGCCTACTCGCCGCAGCGTTTCAAGCCGTGACGCCGAGGGTCGCGAGGCCCTTCAGAGCCGTTGCAGCAATGCCTTCGATCGTACCGCCGATATCGACGGTGACGACGCCTTGTTCACCTCTGGGCGTCTCAAGCGTCGCCAGCTGGCTTTCGAGCAGCGAGACCGGCATGAAATGCCCCTTGCGCTCGCCCATACGCTTCGTCAACAGCGCCTTGGAGCCTTCGAGATAGACGAAGAACAGATTGCCGCCGGCAGCGGTCCGCAACCTATCTCGATAGATGCGCTTCAGCGCCGAGCAGGAGACGATGATGCCCTCGCCCTTCTCCAGCGAAGCCTTCATTCTTTCGCCGATAAGGTCGAGCCAGGGCATGCGGTCCTCATCGGTCAGCGGAATGCCCTTCGACATTTTCTCGACATTGGCGGCAGGATGGAGCGCATCGCCTTCGACGAAAGGCAGATGCAGGGCTCCCGCCAGCCTCTCGCCGACGGAGGACTTGCCGCAGCCGCTGACCCCCATGACGATGATCGCATGGGGCTTGTTCAACCGCTCTTCCGGCATGATCCCTCCGAGACTCCGGCTTCCCGCTCAGTCGAGCGGGAAGTGACAGGCATATTTTTGCGCACCTTCCCCACTTAGTTGGGGAGAAACCTGACGGCAATAGTCCTGCGCCTTCCAGCAGCGCGGATTGAAGTGACAGCCCGACGGCGGCTTTAGCGGCGACGGCAGCTCTCCCTGCAGGCGGATTCGGTTCTTGGCGCGCTCCGGATCGGCGATCGGTGTCGCCGACAGCAAGGCTGCCGTGTAGGGATGGCGCGGCCGCGCAAAGACCTCGGCGGCGGGACCGGTCTCGACCGGACGGCCGAGATACATCACCATTACCTCATCGGCGATGTGATGGACGACGGAGAGGCCGTGCGAGATGAAGAGATAGGCAAGGCCCATTTCCTTCTGCAGATCCATCAAGAGGTTCAGGACCTGTGCCTGGATCGAAAGATCCAGAGCCGAAACGGGTTCGTCAAGCACCAGCACCTTCGGCCGCAGCATCAGGGCGCGGGCAATGGCAATACGCTGGCGCTGGCCGCCGGAGAACATATGGGGGTAGCGGCCGTGATGCTCCGGACGCAGGCCGACGCGGGCCATCATCTCCTCCACCTTGCGGCGGCGGGCGGCGGCATCGAGGTCGGTGTTGATCTTCAGCGGCTCCTCGAGGATGGCGCCGACCTTCTGGCGCGGGTTCAGCGAGCCGTAGGGATTCTGGAAGACGATCTGCACCTGGCTGCGCAGGCTGCGGTCGCCGACCTGGGCGGGCTTGCCGTCGATCAGCAATTGCCCGGCCGTCGGATCCTCGATCATCGTGACAAGGCGCGCGAGCGTCGACTTGCCGCAGCCGGATTCGCCGACGACGGCGAGCGTCTTGCCGGAGTGGAGACTGAAGCTGACGCCGTTCAGCGCCTTGACGGTCGCATCGGCTTTGAAGAGGCCGCGGCTGACGGTGTAGAAGCGGGCGAGATCCCTGCCCTCGAGAACAGCGCCCGTCATACCAGGTCTCCTGCAGTTTCAGTGGCCATGACACCGGGATGTCCGAGCGGCTTGCCGTCCTTCAAAGGGTAATTGCAGAGCGCCAGACCTAGCTCCGGCCCCTGGCGGACGACGCCGCGTTCGCACTCGACGGTGGCATAGCCGCAGCGTGGCGCGAAAAGACAGCCCGTCGGGCGGCCGTGCTGACCGGGAACGACGCCGGCGATGGAAGGAAGCCGCTGGCCGACTTCGGCGCGTTCCGGCAGGGCGGCGAGCAGAGCTGCCGTATAGGGATGATGCGGATCACGGAACAGCGCCTTGACCGGCTGCTCCTCGACCTTCTGGCCGGCATATTGCACCTGCACGCGCTCGGCGGTTTCGGCGACGACTCCCATGTCATGGGTGATCAGCACCAGCGCCATGCCCTGCTCCTTCTGCAAGCGCACGAGCAGATCGAGGATCTGCGCCTGGATCGTCACGTCGAGCGCGGTCGTCGGCTCATCGGCGATCAAAAGCTTCGGATTGCAGGCGAGCGCCATGGCGATCATGACGCGCTGGCTCATGCCGCCCGACATCTGATGCGGGAAGTTCGACAGGCGGTCTTCCGGCGCCGGAATGCCGACAAGGTTCAGGAGTTCGATCGAGCGTTCGCGGCGCTCCTTCCGGTTGAGGCCCATATGGACGCGCAGGGTCTCGCCAAGCTGGAAGCCGACCGTGAAGCACGGATTGAGGCTCGACATCGGCTCCTGGAAGATCATCGCCATGTCCTTGCCGACGATCCTGCGGCGCTGACGGGCGGAAATGCCGCGCAGATCCTGGCCGTCGAACTGCAGGCGGTCGGCGGTGATTTTCGCCGTCCAGGGCAGAAGCCCCATCAGGGCCAGCATGGCGACGGATTTGCCCGAGC
This sequence comes from Rhizobium sp. R634, assembly GCF_002211305.1. Taxonomy (GTDB): domain Bacteria; phylum Pseudomonadota; class Alphaproteobacteria; order Rhizobiales; family Rhizobiaceae; genus Rhizobium. Next base: position 258,658 of record NZ_LOKW01000024.1, read on the forward strand.
CGGATTCACCGACGACGGAAAGAATTTCTCCTTTGTCACAGGTGAGCGAGACGCCGTCGACGGCGCGGAAGAGACCGGATGAAGTTTGGAACTCGACGGTCAGATTTTCGATTTCGAGAAGTGGCATCACGACCTCTTCAGCTTGGGGTCGAGCGCATCGCGCAGACCGTCGCCCATCAGATTGATGGCGAGAACGGTGATGAGGATGGCCAGACCCGGAAATGTCACAACCCACCAGGCCCGCGAGATGAACTCGCGGGATTCGGCGAGCATGGTTCCCCATTCGGGTGTCGGCGGCTGGGCGCCCATGCCGAGGAAGCCGAGGGCGGCGGCATCGAGGATCGCCGCCGAAAAGGCGAGCGTCGCCTGGACGATCAGCGGCCCAAGACAGTTCGGCAGGATCGTCTTGAACATCAGGCGCAGGGTGCCGGCGCCGGCGACGCGCGAGGCGATCACATATTCCTTCTCACGCTCCGTGATGACCGAGGCGCGCGTCAACCGCACGAAATGCGGCTGGTTGACCAGCGAAATCGCAATCATCGCATTGGTCAGGCCCGGCCCGAGCACGGCGACCAGCACGAGGGCCAGCAGCAGCGACGGGAAGGCCAGGATGATATCCATCAGGCGCATGATCGCCGTATCGATCTTGCCGCGGAAATAGCCGGCGACGAGGCCGATCAGAACGCCGCAAACGACCGAAAGCGTCACGACCACGACGCCGATGAACAGCGAGAACCGCGCGCCATAAATCAGCCGCGAGAGGATGTCGCGGCCGACGGCATCCGTTCCGAGCGGAAAGGAGGCGCGGCCACCCTCCATCCAGGCGGGTACGGCGAGCAGTACCTCACGGTTCTGCTCGTTCGGCGCATGCGGCGCAAAGACCGGCGCGAAGATCGCGACAACGAGAATGATGACGAAAACAACGAGGCCGATGACGGCGCCCTTGTTGCGGGAGAAGTAATGCCAGAACTCCGCAAGAGCGGATGGCTGGCCGGTTTTGACGGTGACCATGCTCATGGACCGCTCCTAGTGACGAATACGCGGATTGATGAAGCCGTAGAGAACGTCAACAATCAGATTGACCAGCATGATGACGCCGGCGATCAGCAGAAGACCGCCCTGGACCACGGCGTAGTCGCGCTTGAACACCGAATCCACCATCCACTTGCCGATGCCTGGCCAGGAAAAGATAGTCTCGGTGAGGATAGCGCCTGCAAGGAGAACGCCGATCTGCAGGCCGATCGTGGTGATGACCGGGATCATCGCATTGCGCAGCGCATGCACGCCGACGACACGCAACGGCTTCAGGCCCTTCGAGCGCGCTGTGCGGACATAGTCCTCGCCCAGAACCTCGAGCATCGCCGAGCGCGTCTGGCGCGCGATGACGGCAAGCGGGATCGTCGCCAGCACGATGGTCGGCAGGATGAGATAGCTGACGGCCGAGGCGAAGGCGCCCTTCTGGCCCGACAGCAGACTGTCGATCAGCATGAAGCCAGTCACCGGCTTGAAGAAATACATCAGCGAGATGCGCCCGGACACCGGAGTCCAGCCGAGATAACCGGAGAAGAAGATGATGAGCAGCAGGCCCCACCAGAAAATCGGCATGGAATAACCGACGAGGGCAATGCCCATCACGCTTTGATCGAACCACGTGCCTCGCTTGACGGCCGCAAAGACGCCGGCGGGCACGCCAAGACAGACCGCGAGGATGATGGCGCAAAAGGAAAGTTCCAGCGTTGCTGGAAACAGCGTCAGGAACTCGCCGAGCACCGGCCGCTTGGTGACGATCGAGGTGCCGAGATCGCCTTGCAGCACTTTTCCGAGATAATCGAAATACTGCACATACATGGGCCGGTCGAAACCGAGATCGTGCATGATCTGGGCGTGCCGTTCCGGCGCCATGACACGTTCACCCGACAGCAGCATGACGGGATCGCCGGGAAGCAGGCGGATGAACGAAAAGGCTATCAGGGAAACGCCGAGGAATGTCGGTATCAGTACCGCGAAGCGGCCGAGGAAAAAACGCAACATGGCAGATGTCCAATAGTTTCCGGCGGTCAGGGGGTGCCTGACCGCCGGCTGCGCCCAGCTCTGCCGGGCATTCTTACATTATTCTTGTTATTCGGATACGTCGACGCCGTCGAAACGGTGAATGCCGAGCGGGTCCATCTGGAAGCCGGAGACCTTCTTGCTCATCGGAACGAAGACGAGCGAGTGATCGAGGGTCGCCCAGGGGGCTTCCTTCTTGAAGATCAGCTGGGCCTGCTCATAGGCCTTGGTGCGCTCGCCGACATCGGCGGTCATCTTGGCCTTGGTCATCAGGTCGTCATATTCCTTGTTGCACCACTGGGCGCGGTTGTTGCCGCCGACGGCATCGCAGCCGAGCAGCGTATCCATGAAGTTGTCCGGGTCGCCGTTGTCGCCGGTCCAGCCGAGGATGACGGCGCCGTCGCGCTTCACGTCGGAGGAGAGCTTCAGATATTCGGCCCATTCATGGGTGACGATCTCGACCTTGACGCCGACCTTGGCGAAATCGGCCTGGATCAGTTCGGCGGCGCGGCGCGCGTTCAGCATGTAGGGACGCGACACGGGCATCGCCCAGACCTTCATGCTGAGATCTTTCACGCCGGCATCGGCGAGAGCCTTCTTGGCAGCGTCCGGATCGTACTTTTCGTCCTGAACGGCGTCGTTATAGGACCACATGGTTGGCGGGATCGGGTTCTTGGCAACGGTGGCCGCACCCTGGAAGACGGCATCGACGATCGCCTGCTTGTTGATCGCCATGTTGAGCGCGCGGCGAACCTCCGGCTTGTCGAAGGGTGCCATCTGCGTGTTGTAGGCGAGGTAGCTGACGTTGAGGCCTGCCTGCTCCTGAACGACCAGATTTCCATCCTTCTTCAGTTCCGGAACGTCGGCGGCATTCGGATAGGGGATCAGGTGGCATTCGCCGGCCTTCAGCTTCTGAGCGCGGACAGCCGCATCAGAGGTGATGGCGAAAACGAGATCGTCGATCTTTTCCTTGCCCTTGAAATAGGTTTCGTTCGCCTTGTAGCGGATGACGGCATCCGGCTGGTAGGCAACGAAGGTGAAGGGGCCGGTGCCGAGCGGCTGCTGGTTCAGCTGCGCCATCTTGCCGTCGGCGGCAAGCTTGTCGGCATATTCCTTGGAAACGATCGAAGCGAAATCCATGGCGAGGTCGGCAAGGAACGGCGCTTCCGGGTGGTTGAGCGTGAACTTGACCGTGAGGTCATCGACCTTCTCGACCGACTTGATGAGCTCAGGGAAGCCCATGCCGGCGGCGTATTCGTAAGAGCCGCCTTCGACATACTTGTTCCACGGATTGTCGGACTTCAGCTGGCGCTCAAAGGAGAACACGACGTCGTCGGCGTTGAAATCGCGCGTCGGCGTGAAGAAGTCGGTGGTCTGGAACTTCACACCGGGATGAAGCTTGAAGGTGTATTCCTTGCCATCGTCCGAAACGCTCCAGCTGTCGGCCAGGCCGGGTTCGATCTCGGTGCCGCCGTGCTTGAATTCGACGAGGCGGCTGTAGACGGTGCGCGACGACGCGTCGAAGGTCGTGCCTGCCGTGTAGAGGCTCGGATCGAAGCCTTCCGGCGAGCCCTCGGAGCAATAAACAAGGGTCTTGGACCAGGCCGACGTCGCCATGACCGAAATCAGGGCCGTCGCTGCCAGCATGACAGAGATCTTTTTCATAGTATTGTTTCCCGGTTGTTCTTTTTTGATGTCTGGAGACCGCAGATAGGCATCCCGATCGACGGTCGATGGAACGACATTTATCTACTGAAAGCAACGGGCTAAGGAGAAAATTTTTCCAGTTGGACAATTTTAGAAATTTTCAGTCAAAAATCAGCCTCAATTGGAAATATTCGCACAAAAACGACCGAAATTTTGTCGCATTTGGTATAAAAACGCCGCCAGAGGCGACATGTGACCGACATTTCCCAGCTTTCGAAGCGGGTTCGACGCGCCAAAACAAAACCGCGGCTGCCCAGGCAACCGCGGTTTCAGAAGTCTGCGCTGCTCTTTAAAATTCAGGCGGCCGGGGCCACGATCGCGGGTTTGCGGTATTCCTGTTCGCCGGTCAGACCGAGAAGGAAATTGATCTGCGGACGCGCCTTGACCAGGTCGTCGATCGTATATTCCGAAAGCACGCCAAAGAAGGCATTGAGCGCCTTGCGCAAAGCCGAATTCAGGCCGCAGCTGTCGACCAGCGGGCATTCGACCATGCCGTCGTCCTCGAAGCATTCGGCCATGGCGAAACTGTCTTCCGTCACCCGTACGACATCAAAGAGCGTGATTTCAGCCGCCGGCTTGCCCAGGCGCACGCCGCCGTTGCGGCCGCGCACGGTCTCGACCAGACCCGCCTTGTTCAGCGGCTGGAGGATCTTGAAAAGAAAGAGTTCGGAAACCCCGTAAGCCTTGGCAATTTCCGGAATCCGGCTCAAGTGCCCTTCATTGGCAGCACAATACATCAACATGCGAACCGCATAGTTGGTCTGCTTCGTCAACCGCATGCCGATCTCCCGACTCGTGCTATTTAGACCTATATAGGCGGTTTGCTAGTTTTGAACAATTCCAAAATATGAAATTCGCATTCAGCTTATGAGGCCAATTGCCGCGTCGTCAATCCTGCGCCGAAATCTTCTGGTTGCAATCCAGAACGCCATGCCTGCGCCCCGCGCGTGCCGGGACGGAGGAGCATATCGCTGCGGTGCGGCGGTTTCCAAGACAGCAAATAAAACGGGGGCCACGAGGCCCCCGAATTGCAAGTCTATCGATCGTGCAGATCACTTCATCGTCGGCATGACGAATTCTGCGCCGCTCTTGATGCCGGACGGCCAGCGGGCGGTGACGGTCTTGGTCTTCGTCCAGAACTTGATCGAATCGGTGCCGTGCTGATTGAGGTCGCCGAAGCTCGATGCCTTCCAGCCACCGAAGGAGTGGTAGGCGAGCGGAACCGGGATCGGAACGTTGATGCCGATCATGCCGATATTGATGCGCGAGGCGAAATCGCGGGCGGCATCGCCGTCACGGGTGTAGATCGCAACGCCATTGCCGTATTCGTGCTTCATCGGCAGCGACAGCGCTTCTTCGTAATTCTGGGCCCGAACGACAGAGAGGACAGGTCCAAAGATCTCGGTCTTGTAGATATCCATCTCGGGCGTGACATGATCGAACAAGCAGCCACCGACGAAATAGCCGTCTTCATAGCCCTGGAGCTTGAAATCGCGGCCGTCGACGACGAGCTTGGCGCCTTCTTCGACACCACGGTCGATGAGGCCGCGAACGCGGGTATAGGCTTCCTTGGTGACGAGCGGACCCATGTCGGCCTTGTCGTCGGTGTAAGGGCCGATGCGCAGGGATTCGATCTTCGGCGTCAGCTTTTCGACGAGGCGGTTGGCTGTCTCTTCACCGACCGGAACGGCAACCGAGATCGCCATGCAGCGCTCGCCGGCCGAACCGTAGCCTGCGCCCATCAGCGCGTTGACAGCCTGGTCCATGTCGGCGTCAGGCATGATGATCATGTGGTTCTTGGCGCCGCCGAAGCACTGGGCGCGCTTGCCGTTCATCGCCGCCGTGCCATAGACGTAGCGGGCGATCGGCGTCGAGCCGACGAAGGAAACGGCGCCGATATCGGGATCGGTGAGGATGGCGTCGACCGCACCCTTGTCGCCGTTGACGACGTTCAGAATGCCGGCGGGCAGGCCAGCCTCGATCATCAGTTCGGCAAGACGGATCGGCAGGGACGGATCCCGCTCGGACGGCTTCAGGATGAAGGCGTTGCCGCAGGCGATCGCCGGCGCGAACATCCACATCGGGATCATGCCAGGGAAGTTGAAGGGGGTGATGCCGGCGCCGATGCCGACCGGCTGGCGGATCGAATACATGTCGATCGCCGGACCCGCACCCTCGGTGAATTCGCCCTTGGCGAGATGCGGGATGCCGCAGACGAATTCGCAGACCTCAAGGCCGCGAATAACGTCGCCCTTGGCGTCCTCGATCGTCTTGCCGTGCTCCTTGGAGAGCATTTCGGCCAGTTCGTCCATGTGCAGGTTCAGGAGTTCGACGAACTTAAAGAAGACGCGGGCGCGGCGCTGCGGATTGGTGGCAGCCCATTTCGGCTGCGCGGCCTTGGCGTTCTCGACGGCGGCGCGCAGTTCCTCGACGCTAGCGAGCGCCACGGTCGCCTGCACTTCGCCGGTCGCCGGATTATAGACATTGCTGACGCGGCCGCTGGTGCCGGCAACATGCTTGCCGCCGATGAAATGACCGATCTCACGCATGGGTGTTCCTCCTGTTTTGGGATGCCCTACAATCGCACTTCAATTTGCACAAATCAATGCGCTGATATAAGGAACCGTTGTGCGCATATTGTAGTCCGGTGACACATATTGCTGCCTCAAACTTGGTACGGCGTAAGGACAAGTCAAACCCAGGGAAGGTCGAGCCGATGAGCCGGAAACCTGTTGTCAGAATGGCGGAGTTGGAGATTGATCCGGAGACGCTCGAAGCCTATCGCGCCTTGCTCACGGAAGAAATCGAGGCTTCGCTTGCGCTGGAAGACGGCGTTCTCTCACTCGACGCCGTTTCCATCCGGGACAATCCAAACCAGATCCGTATCCTCGAGGTCTACGCCGATCAGGAAGCCTACGAGGCCCATCTGCAGACGCCGCATTTCCTCAAATATAAGCGTGAGACGGCAGGCATGGTGACATCGCTGACGCTGATGGACGTCGATCCGATTGCCATGCGTGCCAAGCCATGAACTGGGACGATGTCCGCATTTTCCTCGCCGTCGCCCGCACCGGGCAAATTCTTGCCGCTTCGAAGCGATTGGGGCTCAATCACGCCACGCTTTCACGGCGACTGACGTCGCTCGAAGAGGCGCTGAAGACGCGGCTTTTCATCCGCCGCACGAATGGCTGCGAGCTGACGGCCGAAGGCGGGGTCTTCCTGCACGCTGCCGAGCGCATGGAAACCGAAATGCTGGCAGTGCAGGCCAATCTCGGCCACACCGACACGGCAATCGCCGGCACGGTGCGCGTCGGCGCGCCCGACGGTTTCGGCGTCTCATTTCTCGCGCCGCGAATGGGCAGGCTGATCGAGCGCCATCCGGAACTGAAAATCCAGCTCGTGCCGGTGCCGCGCTCCTTCTCGCTGTCGCAGCGCGAGGCCGATATCGCCATCACGCTGGAACGGCCGGAGCAGGGCCGGCTCGTTTCCTCGAAGCTGACCGATTATACGCTCGGCCTCTATGCCTCGCGGGAGTACCTGGTTTCGCAGGGAGCACCAGCGGATATCGACGCGCTCAAGGCGCATCGGCGCATCGGCTATGTCGAAGACCTGATCTTCACCGCGTCGCTGAATTTTTCCGGCGAAGTCATGCGCAGCTGGGATGCAGGCTTCGAAATCTCGACTGCGATCGGTCAGACGGAGGCGGTCCGCACGGGGGCCGGCATCGGCATCCTGCATGACTACATCGCCCGGCAATATCCCGAACTCCAGCGCATCCTGCCTGATATTTCGATTCGTCGCGCCTACTGGACGACCTATCACGAAACGGCGCGCGATCTCTTGCGCGTCAGGAGCGTCGCCGACTTCCTCCAGGAACTCGTCAGCGCCGAGCGGCACATCTTCCTTTAGCGCCGGAACGTATGTTTTGCCGGCTCGTCGTTCTCGTCGGGATTTGGGACGGGCGCCTCGTCGGGCAGCCGGTCCGGCTCCGGTTCCTTGATCGGAGGTACCGGCTTCCAGCCGGGTGCCGGCATCGGCGGCTGATCGGGAATCGGTTCGTTCGGCAGGGACATGGCCGCCCTTCCTTTCATGATGTTCGTCGTAAACGATGTTCGGTCGGATTATTTGTCCGGCTTCAGCGCTTCTGCGGCGCGCATCGGCATGCTGTCGATGACGGCGAAAAGTTCGCCACTGGTAATCGGCTCGCTGACCTTGAGCTTGACCGTACCGTCCTTGCCGACAAGGAAGGCGGCAAATTCGCCCGGTTCGGACGCCTCCAGGTCGCGGCGCAGCGCTTGCCCGTCTAAAGCCTCGGCCGCACCGAAAAGCGACCGCACGGTGTCGCCCGACACCTTCAGCACCACCATATCGCGCTCATCGAGTGCGCTTCGATCGGCAAGCAACTGATTTTCCTGGCGGGCGGCGCGGGCATTGTCCCTGTCGGAGAAAAGGATGAAGACCCGGTTCTTCCACTGGAAGGCCGCAAGACTTTCCACCGGCGAATAGGCGCTGTTCGTCTCGTCGATCTTGGCCGCCCCGTAGAGTAGGGTTTTCGACATGCAGGTTCTCCATCATCTTGGAGAACGGCTCGGGATGGCGCGGGTTCCATCTGATCGACGGAATCCTGGTTTTTCGTTCCTGCACAGCGCCTACCGTGATTTAAAGAGCTCCGCCCGCAACAACGTGCGTCAATATCCGCCGGAATTTGATTCACGCTGTTACGGGTTTAACCCTTCCGGCAAAAATGTGCCGCGATGTCGTCCGAGCATCGATCACGCAAACAAGAAGTCCCACGACTGAAGGCTTGAAAGAGCGACATCCCTTAGCGTTATGGTGTTGTCGGCATCGGCAGTAATGATTGTATCCTTCCCGACCTGCTCGGTTGCCGCAAAAAGCGACTCCCAGTCAGCGAAAATGCTGTTATCGATCGAGATCGCGTCATGTGCGGAGCCGGTTGCTATAAAGTTTGTGATCGTATCATGGCCCCAATTCGCCAAGTAAACGAAGACGTCAGCCGCCGCTCCGCCAGTGAGGATATCATTGCCGGCGCCGCCCGTTAGCGTATTAGAGCTACTGCCGCCGACGATAATATTGTTCAACTCGTTCCCGGTACCAGCAAATGTCCCTATGCCGGCAAAGGTCAGGTTCTCGACATTGTCGGCAAGCATATAGCTCGCCAGGTTCGTGCGAACCGTGTCGGTTCCTTCATTGGCGGCTTCGCTGACGGTATCGCCGGCATTGTCGACGATATAGGTGTCGTTGCCCGCTTTGCCGATCAAGGTGTCCGCACCTGCCCCGCCGTTCAGCATATCGTTGCCGGCACCGCCGGTGATCGTATTGGCCAGCGCATTGCCGGCGCCGCTGAAGTTCGCGGACCCGGTATAGGTCAGGCTCTCGACATTGTTGCCGAGCGTGTAGCCTGCCAATGTCGTGCGAACCGAATCGGTCCCCGCGTCGGCCGCTTCGGTGACAACGTCGCCGGCATTGTCGACGATATAGGTGTCATCGCCCGTCCCGCCGATCAAACGATCGGCACCCACTCCGCCATTCAGCGTATCGTTGCCGACACCGCCGGAAAGCGTATCGGCGGCAGCGCCACCCGTGATCGTATTGTCGAGGCTATTGCCTATCCCGACAAAGACTGTCGTGCCGATGTAGGTGAGATGTTCGACATCGCTGCCAAGCGTATAGCTTGCCAGTGTCGTGCGAACCGTGTCGATCCCCGCGTTGACCGCTTCGGTGACGATGTCGCCGACATGATCGACAACATAGATGTCGTCGCCCACCTCACCGAACATACGATCGGCCCCGGCCCCACCATTCAGCACATCATTGCCTGCGCCGCCGGAAAGCGTATCAGCGGCAGCACCTCCCGTGATCGCATTGTCGAGATCATTGCCTGTTCCGGTAAAGGCTACCGTGCCGATATAGGCGAGGCTCTCGAGATCGCTGCCAAGCGTATAGCTTGCCAGTGTCGTGCGAACCGTGTCGGTCCCCTCGTCGGCGGCTTCGGTGACGACGTCACCGGCATGGTCGACGATATAAGTGTCGTTGCCATCACCGCCGATCAAGCTGTCCGCACCGGCCCCACCGTTCAGCACATCATTGCCGGCGCCGCCGGTGATGATGTTGGCCAGCGCATTGCCGGTGCCGGTGAAGTTGGCGGATCCCGTATAGGTCAGGTTCTCGACATTGGCCAATGTGGCGATCGAGTAGGCTGCAAGCGCCGTGCGGATTTCGTCCGTGCCGGCGCTGACCGCCTCCTTGATCACGTCGCTCGCACTGTCGACCACATAGATATCGTCGCCGGCGCCGCCATCCAGCGTGTCGTTGCCGACGCCGCCGTCAAGCGTGTCATTGCCTGCACCGCCGATCAGTGTGTCGTTGCCGGCGCCGCCGTCCAGCGTGTCGTTGCCCGCGCCGCCGCTGATCGTGTTGATCAGCGCATTGCCGGTACCAGTGAAGCTGACAGATCCCGTATACATTAGGTTCTCGACATTGTTGCCGAGCGTATAGCTTGAAAGCGTCGTCTTGATCCAATCGACCCCTTCATTCAGGCCTTCGGTGACCATGTCGCCAACGTTATCGACAATATAGGTGTCGTTGCCGGCTGCGCCGATCAGTATGTCTGCGCCGGCCTTCCCGTCCAAGGTATCGGCACCTGCCCCGCCCCTGATCGTGTTGGCAAGGCTATTGCCCGTCCCGGTAAAGGTTGCCGTGCCGGTAAAGGTAAGGTTCTCGACATTGTCGGCAAGCGTATAGTTCACCAATGCCGTGCGAACCGTGTCGGTCCCCTTATCGGCCGCTTCGGTGACGATATCGCCGGCATTGTCGACGATGTAGATGTCGTTGCCATCACCGCCGATCAAGCTGTCCGCACCGACCCCGCCATCCAACACATCATTGCCGGCGTCGCCGGAAAGCGTATCGGTGGCAGCCCCACCCGTGATCGTGTTGTCGAGACTATTACCGGTACCAGCGAATGTGCCTGTGCCGGCAAAGGTCAGGTTTTCGACATTGTCGGCCAGCATATAGCTCGCGAGGTTCGTGCGAACCGTGTCGGTTCCCTCATTGGCGGCTTCGGTGACGGTATCGCCGGCATTGTCGACGATGTAGGTGTCGTTGCCCCCTCTGCCGATCAAGATATCTGCACCGGCCGCGCCATTCAGCGTGTCATTGCCGATGCCGCCGGTGATCGTATTATCAAGCGCATTGCCGGCGCCGCTGAAGTTGGCTGACCCTATATAGATCAGGTTCTCGACATTGTTGCCGAGCGTATAGCCTGAAAGCGCTGTCTGGACCGTGTCCGTCCCTTCGTTCACATTCTCGATCACGACGTCTGTTGCTATGTCGACCACATAGATGTCGTCGCCTATCCCACCCGACATCTTGTCGGCACCAGCCCCGCCGATCAATGTGTCGTTGCCCGCAGCCCCGGCGAGGCTGTCGGCGCCAACACCACCCGTGATCACGTTGTCGAGCAGGTTCCCTGTTCCGACAAAGGCCGCCGTCCCGATGTAGGTGAGGTTTTCGGCATTGGCCGCCAGTGTGTGGGCGGACAGTGTCGTGCGAACCGTGTCGATCCCCGCGTTGACCGCTTCGGTGACGATGTCGCCGGCATGATCGACAACATAGATGTCGTCGCCCACCTCACCGAACATACGATCGGCCCCGCCCCCGCCATTCAGCACATCATTGCCTGCGCCTCCCGAAAGCGTATCGATGGCAGCGCCACCGGTGATCGTGTTGTCGAGATCATTGCCTGTCCCGACAAAAGCCACCGTGCCGATATAGGTGAGGTTCTCGAGGTCGCTGCCAAGCGTATAGCTTGCCAGCGTCGTGCGAACCGTGTCGGTCCCCTCGTCGGCGGCTTCGGTGACAACGTCACCGGCATGGTCGACGATATAAGTGTCGTTGCCATCACCGCCGATCAAGCTGTCCGCACCGGCCCCACCGTTCAGCACATCATTGCCGGCGCCGCCGGTGATGATGTTGGCCAGCGCATTGCCGGTGCCGGTGAAGTTGGCGGATCCCGTATAGGTCAGGTTCTCGACATTGGCCAATGTGGCGATCGAGTAGGCTGCAAGCGCCGTGCGGATTTCGTCGGTGCCGGCGCTGACCGCCTCCTTGATCACGTCGCTCGCGCTGTCGACCACATAGATGTCGTCGCCGGCACCGCCATCCAGAGTGTCGTTGCCGACGCCGCCGTCAAGCGTGTCATTGCCTGCACCGCCGATCAGTGTGTCGTTGCCGGCGCCGCCGTCCAGAAGATCGTTGCCGCTGCCGCCAGCGATCGCATTGACGAGGCTGTTTCCAGTTCCGCTAAAATCGCCGGTGCCGATGAAGGTCAGGTTTTCAACATTGGCAATATTCGCCAAGGCATAGGAAGAAAGCGTCGTCCTGATCAGATCGCCTCCCGCATTCAGCCCTTCGGTGACTACGTCGGCAACGTCATCGACAATATAGGTGTCGTTGCCCGCACCGCCGATCAGCATGTCTGCTCCGGCCTTCCCGTCCAAGGTATCGGCACCTGCCCCGCCCTTGATCGTGTTGGCAAGGCTATTGCCTGTCCCAGTAAAGGCCGCAATGCCAATAAAGGCGAGGTTCTCGAGGTCGCTGCCAAGCGTATAGTTCGTCACTGTCGTGCGAACCGTGTCGGTCCCCTCGTCGGCGGCTTCGGTGATGAGGTCGCCGGCATTGTCGACGACATAGGTGTCGTCGCCATCACCACCGATCAAGCTGTCCGCGTTAGTTCCACCATCCAGCGTGTCATTGCCGGCGCCGCTGGTGATAATGTTGGCCAGCGCATTGCCGGTGCCGGTGAAGTTGGCGGATCCCGTATAGGTCAGGTTCTCGACATTGACCAATGAGGCGATCGAGTAGGCTGCAAGCGCCGTGCGGATTTCGTCGGTGCCGGCGCTGACCACCTCAGTGACCACGTCGCTCGCACTGTCGATCACGTAGATGTCGTTGCCAGCACCCCCGACCAGCGTGTCGTTGCCGGCGCCGCCGTCAAGCGTATCGTTGCCGGCGGCGCCGGTGATCTTGTTGGCGAGGCTATTTCCAGTTCCGACAAAATCGCCGGTGCCGGTGAAGGTCAGGTTTTCGACATTGGCAATATTGGTCAAGGCATAGGAAGACAGCGCCGTCTTGATCAGATCGCTTCCTTCGTTCAGCCCTTCGGTGACAATGTCGCCGGCATTGTCAATGACATAGGTGTCATTGCCCGCACCGCCGATCAGTATGTCTGCTCCGGCCTTCCCGTCCAGGGTGTCGGCACCTGCCCCGCCCCTGATCGTGTTAGCGAGGCTATTGCCTGTTCCGATAAAAGTTCCCGTGCCGGTAAAGGTAAGGTTCTCGAGGTCGCTGCCAAGCGTATAGTTCGCCAGTGTCGTGCGAACCGTGTCGACGCCCGCAGCTTCTGTAACGATATCGCCGGCATTATCGACGACATAGGTGTCGTTGCCCTCGCCGCCGATCAAGCTGTCCGCGCCAGTTCCACCATCCAGCGTGTCATCGCCGGCGCCGCCGGTGATCGTATTGGCGAGCGCATTGCCGGTGCCGGTGAAGCTGGCAGATCCCGTATAGGTCAGGGTCTCGACATTGCTGCGAAGCGTATAGCCTGAAAGCGCCGTCTCGACGGTGTCCGTCCCCTCATTCCAACTCTCGATCACAAAATCGAAGCTGTCGTCGACGACATAGAGGTCGTTGCCCGCTCCGCCCACCATCCAGTCGGAACCAACACCCCCGATCAGCGTGTCGTTGCCAATGCCACCATAAAGCGAATCATCTCCCGCATTGCCCCAAAGCGTATTGTTCGCCTCGTTGCCGACAATGTTGTCGTTGCCCGAGCCCGCCTGAACATTCTCGATCAAAGACGCAACATTGCCATTGAAAAGGAGTGCGTTGAAAATATTGCCGCGGGCATAGCCGTTGTTCGGACCGCCCCACAGATCAGCCAGCTGACTCTGGGAAAAGACCGAATACCCGCCTGCTCGCAGGTCAATTTTGAGGGCGGTGGTATAAGCGCTCAAATCATAGGTGTCGATGCCGCCGCCGTCCCAGATTGTCGCGAAGATCCGGTTGGCATCGGGCGTGATCGCCGCAACCCCATCGACATAGGTGATGCCCTCGTCCGGATTCCACTTATAGACGGTATCGCCACTGTTCGTGGTGTAATCCGCTCCATACATTTTCTGCAAGGCGGCGATGTCGAGCATCATAAAGGTTTGTGGCGCGCCGTCAGCTTCATACGTGTACCCGCCGCTCGTATTATCGCCGACGTATGTGCGGTAGGTCATGATCGTATATTCGACTGAATCGTAGGCGCTCGGAACGACCGTCGGATTGTAAAAAAAATCCGGTTCGTGAGCGTGTTTCAGCCCCAGAGCGTGACCCAACTCATGTGCCAACGTATGTCCCGCATAGTTGCCGAACTCCGGATAGCGATAGTCGGATTCCGTGCCCGCATATCCTGTCCCGAACCAGACATCGCCGCCGCGCAATCCAGAATCCGGATAATAGGCCCATGCTGTCGAAAGTTCGGGATCCGACGATTGAGCGAACCGGATAGCTGCACTCTCGACGCCCCCGGCCATAAAGTTGGCGTTCGTAAACCCCTCTACCGAAAAACCATCATTTGCCGCATTCCCGTAGGATTGCTCCATGTAAAACAAGGCCGCGGACTGCTGCTCCGAGGAAATCGCAGAGAAACTGTAATCTTTCTCCCCACTATAGTTGTACCATGTCGAGGTCGTGGGAAACGCATAGGTTATCGTTCCATCCCAGGCAACGCCGCTGAAGAGTCCGTCAATTTTCTTATCCCCGGTCAAGAACACGTTCTTCGTGGCGGTGCTAATGCCTGTCATAAAATCCCCGTTTGCCTATTCCATTCCGCTGCGTCTAATGCCCATTTCCCTCTGCTTCAAATCAGAGGAGAATTCAACTAAAAGCTTTATTTATCTTCATGAAGTCTTTGACCTTCGCAATCGGCGCTCATCAAACGCTTCCTCCGCAACCTTTACCGAAGGCCAGAAGACATAGTTCAAGATCCTGTACTCGCGCGTCCGAACCTCCGCAATTGCTGCCACGACGGCACTTAAATTGCCGTTACAGTCATCTGCTGAAATTTAATAAGCCGCAAACTCGGTGATATCGGGAAAGGCAGGTCCCGCATTGTTTCGGCGCCGCGGCTACCCCCGCTCTCATGCCGCGGGATTGGCCTCGCTGTTCGCATCTTCTGCGATTTTGCTTGGGTGGATTGCCGCAATCGTCGACCTCACTGCTACTGCTTGCGGACATTTAGCCCACAGCGCGGCATGGCACCATACGCGCGGGTTGCACTTCGCAAATGTTCGAGTTGATGTGGCAAATAAGCAGCAAATTTGCCGTTGAGATGGCGTTCCTTTTCAGAGGCGCCCCAGGTAAACGGTCATCCCCTTTGGCAAAACAATCCAACCTCCGGACAGGATCGCTACCGACAGCTAAATACCTAGAGAGAGGATTAGCGTGCGAAATGACATTCGCTGAAACGATCTGCCTGATAAGGAACTGACGTGGGGAAATGGTACGGTTGGGGGGTCTCGAACCTCCGACCTCAGGTGCCACAAACCTGCGCTCTAACCAACTGAGCTACAACCGCATAAACCGCGCTCGGCGCGATGGGGGTCACATACGAGGACTTGGCGATGAATTCAAGCCCCATTCCTCGTCAATATACAAAAAGGCTGGACGTGAGGTCCAGCCTTTTGTCTTTGCTCGGTCAAGACCGATCAGGCAACCTTGAAGGAGGCCATGGCCTTTTCCGCGGCGTCCTTGGAGGGCTTTGCGAGCTTTTCGGCAACCTGCTTGGTGGTTTCCTGGATCGACTTCGCCTGTTCGACGGCGATTTCGGCCTGCTTGCGGATAAAGGCGGTCTGCAGCTCGAAGAATTCGGCGGCAGACTTTACGCCGAGCAGCGCTTCGAAGTGCGACAGCGAGTTCTCGGAATTGACGCGTAGGATGTCGATCGCCTTCAGGCCGAGTTCGACGCTGCCGGCCTGTGCCGTCTGGACGGTGGCCTCGAGGGTCTTGCCGGCTTCCTCGCCAGCGGTCTTCAGCTTGGCATAGGCGTCCTTCGACTGCTGGGCGCCCTTTTCGGCGAATTCACGGAAGGATTCCGCGAGCTTGGACGGGTCGAAAGAAGCGATTGAAAAAACGTCATCGGTCTTTATGGTAGCCATGTCGCATTCCTTTGGGTTGAGGCAGTCGCTGCCTGTGATCATCGAATGACGTCTATATAGGATAGTTTATTGTGCATTGCAACATTTTTTGTGCGACGCACAAGTCGTTAACCTTTCCGGCCGAAAGGACCCGGCTGTTCTGGACCGGCTTGCGACCTGCAGTTATTAATAAGCCGTTAATTTAGACGCCGACAGCGACAAGGTTCGATCATGCCCGCAGTCCAATACCCGTTCATCGACATTGCCGTGCATGCGCGGGTGCGGGAGCGCTTTTCACGCGGCGAGGCGATGGTGCTGTTTTCGGCCGATCTTGCCCGTCTGCTCTGGGCGAACGGTGCAGGTGCGGAGCTTTTCGGCCACTCGGCGGTCTATGACCTTCTCGATCAGGGCCTCGACCGCGGCGACATCACCTTCCGCCAGCTGGAAACGGCCGCGCGCCAGCTTGCCGATATCGGCGACAGCAGAAATCTGATGATCCGCGTCGCCAAGGGCTTCCAGCGCGTGCAGGCGCAGGCCGCGGCCGAACTGATCCGGCTTTCGTCAGGCGAAAGGGCAATCCTGTTTTCGGTGCCGGTCTCGGCAAGACCGATGACATCGAGCGCTGCGGCCGCCCAGATGCTGCAGGGGCTCGATGATCCCGACACGCATATGGCCGTCATCGGCGCCAATGGCGAGGTTATCGCCGCCTCGCCGGGTTTTGCCTCGCTCACCATATCAGGCGAGACGGCAAAGACGCTGATCAATCTTGCAGGCGCCCATCCCGACCGGCTGGTGAAGCGCCCTGTTGCAACCGGCAAGGGTTATCTGCCTGCCGCCGTCGGCAAGCTCAGCGACGAGCCGGCGCTCAACCTGCTCTTTGCGGTCGAGACCGTGCTCGGCCACCTCGACCCCATCGATCCGCCCGCGCAGGAAACCATCGATACGCGCCTGCCGCAGACAGCCGACGTCCCCGCGCTGCAGGCGACCGACGCGCCTGCGGGGGAAGACAGCCCGGCACCGGCCGAGGCGCTTCAGGATGAACCCGCCGCCACCGGCTTCACCGAGATCATCGATGCGGTCTCTGACATCGAAGAGGTCGAGGAGACGCTTGAAGACATCACCGGCGATAGTGAACAGGCGGCCGGGACAGAAGAGGACGACGCGGTTGCTGAGACGCAGTCTGCCGAACACGAGATGCCGGAAAGCGATGGCAGCCAGATTGACGGCAGCGCAGCGGAGGTCGAGGAGCCTGCCGCAACCGTCGAAGACGACGTAATCTCTGGCGGCGAGACGACGGAAGATGTCGCCATGGCGGAAACGCCGGCGGAGGCCAGCGATACGCCAAATGAAGAGGCGGCGGCAGCCGTCCATGAAGAACCCGAACTCGCGACGGCTGAAGTTGCCGACGTGCCTCCTGCCCCCAAGCTCGCGGCCGAGCCCGGTTTCGTCTTCAAGCCGAACAGCCGCGCCACACGCTTCGTCTGGAAGATCGATGCCGAGGGCCGGTTCAACGAGGTCAGCCATGAATTCGCCGAGGCCGTCGGTCCGCATGCGTCCGACATCATCGGCTCCGCCTTCAGCGATATCGCCGCGCTCTTCAATCTCGATCCCGACGGCAAGCTTTCCGAAGCGCTCGCCCGCCGCGATACATGGTCGGGCAAAACGATCCTCTGGCCGGTCGAAGGCACCAGCCTCGTCGTTCCGGTCGATCTCGCCGCATTGCCGACTTATACCCGCAATCGCGATTTCGACGGCTTCCGCGGTTTCGGCGTCGTCCGGCTGTCCGATGCGCAGGAAGACCCGCTGGCGCTTGGCTTGACGCTCGGCCCCGACGGAATCGGCCATGATGCGGCGAGCCTCGGCCCAGTGCCCGAGCCCGTTGCCGACGAGGAAGCTGCGCCCCATTTTATCTCGGCCGAAACGGCCGTGGCGGAAGACCAGGCGGCTGCAGCAGCCGAGCCGGAGAGCCAGGAGTCGGCGCCCGAAGGAGTTGCCGCCGGCGCGCCGGCCGTTGAGACGCCTATCTTTGAAAGCGCTACAGAGGAGGCCGAGGGCAGCGCTGACGCCGGGCAAGCCTCAGCCGCCGAACAGGCCGCCAGCCCTGCGGAAGAGCCGCCGGCACTGCGCATTTCGGAAACGCCCAATCGCCGTTTCACCGACAAGATCGTTCAGCTTCACAGTGGCGGCGCCGGATTGACGGCCGCCGAACAGGCGAATTTCCGCGAAATCGCCAAACGTCTCGAAGCCTTCGGCGCGCGCAAGGAAGACCCCGCCGTCCCGGAAGCGGCGGAAGCCGCTCCCACGGAGACGGCCGATCTTCAGGAAGCGCCCGCAATCGAGAAGGTCGAGGCCGAAGTTCCCCTCCTCGATGAAGCGGCGCCGCAGGAAGCGATCTTCGAAAATGCAGCCGAGGGTGAAGACGACGAAACGGCAATCATCGCCGATGACGAGGCGACGGAAGGTCTCGAGGAGACGGTCAGCCAGATCGAGGTGCTGACGAGCTTCATCCCGCCGCGCGTGAAGATGACGGATGGGCTTTCGGCCGGAACGGTCGACCAGTTGCCCGTCGCCGTGCTCATCCATGTCGGCGATGCGCTGCTTCATGCCAATCCGGAATTCATGCGGCTGACCGGCTACGCGTCGCTCGAAGCGCTGCGCGAGGTCGGCGGCATCGAAGCGCTGCTGCAGCGCCGCGACCTCGAGGAAAAGGCGGCGGGCTCCGGCACCATGATGCTCGTCAAAGCCGACGACAGGCTGGTCCCGGTGACGGCGCGGCTGCAATCGGTGCGCTGGGAGGACGCCAATGCCCTGATGCTGGCGCTGATGCCGGTCGAAGGCAAGGATGACAGCCGAGGTGACGCCAGCCGGTCCGAAGCGCGTCCTGAGCGGATGGTCGAGAAAGTCGCCAAGCTGCAGATCGAGGTCGAGGAATTGCGCTCGATCCTGGAAACGGCGACCGACGGCGTCGTCGTGATCGGCACGGAGGGCGACATCCGCTCGATGAACCGCTCGGCGAGCGCGCTTTTCAATTACGATGAGCAGGAGACGCGCGGCAAACCCTTCGTGATGCTCTTTGCCCATGAGAGCCAGAAGGCGGTGCTCGACTATCTGAACGGCCTTTCGGGCCATGGTGTGGCGAGCGTCTTGAACGACGGGCGCGAAGTGATCGGCCGCGAGGCTGCCGGCGGCTTCGTACCGCTGTTCATGACGATGGGCCAGCTCACCTCCTCCAACGGCTATTGCGCCGTCATCCGTGACATCACCCAGTGGAAGCGCACCGAGGACGAGCTGCGCAACGCCAAGGGCGCGGCCGAAACCGCCAATGCCCACAAGACGGATTTCCTCGCCCGCGTCAGCCACGAAATCCGCACGCCGCTCAACGCCATCATCGGCTTTTCCGACATGATGGCGGGCGAGCGCTTCGGGCCAATCGGCCATCCGCGCTACATCGAATATGCCAACGACATCGGCCGCTCCGGCCGCCACGTGCTGGATATCGTCAACGACCTGCTCGACATTTCGAAGATCGAGGCGGGCGAGATGGATCTCGATTTTGCCGCCGTCGGCCTCAACGAGGCGGTCTCGGAGGCCGTGGCGCTGGTGCAGCCGCAGGCGAACGGCCAGCGCGTCATCATCCGCACGGCGTTGTCGCATGCGGTGCCTGATGTCGTGGCGGATCTGCGCTCGATCAAGCAGATTGCGCTGAACATCCTGTCGAACGCCATCCGCTTCACTCCGTCGGGCGGGCAGATCGTCGTCTCCACCTCTTATGAAGCCAATGGCAGCGTCGTGTTGCGGGTCCGCGATACCGGCGTCGGCATGACGCGCAGCGAACTCGACCAGGCGATGAAGCCGTTCCGGCAGGTTTCCTCGACCCAATCACGCCATCGCGGCGACGGCACCGGGCTTGGCCTGCCGCTGACCAAGGCGATGGTCGATGCCAACCGGGCGACCTTCTCGATCAATTCGGCGCCGAACGAGGGCACCCTCGTCGAGATCACCTTCCCGTCGCAGCGCGTGCTGGCCGGCTGATCCGGAGCGTTTCCGTTTTCTCGATCGCGGAAATGCCCTATCTCTTTGTTTTCCCTTAACTCTTGGCAAAGTTGTTGCGCACTCTTGCTGGAATCGCTCTCAGAAAAAAAGGCAGCCAGTGGCTGCCTTGAATTTGTGCTGTTCAACAAGAGCTCAGTCGATCAACGTCATGTTTCGTAAGCCCGGAGGCTCCAGGCCGCCTCGTTCATGTGCGGCCCCCAAGTTGCTTCACCTTTGACCAACCTTTCTTAACGAAAGGTTTCCATGACAGCGAATTGATGAATGGTGAAAGCTTGTGGTTTACGATCCCTTATCAGGTCCGCAATTCCTCCAAGCCCGCAAAGAGCTGCAGCGCCTCGGGATTGGCGAGCGCTTCCTGGTTTTTCACCGGTCGGTTGTGGACGACTTCGCGCACGGCAAGCTCCACGATCTTGCCTGACTTGGTGCGGGGAATATCGGCGACGGCGATGATCTTCGCCGGCACATGCCGCGGCGAGGCGCCGGCGCGGATACGTGTCTTGATCGCCTTGACGAGATCCTCGGTCAGCGTCACACCCACGGCGAGGCGGACGAAGAGGATGACGCGCACGTCATCGTCCCACTCCTGGCCGATGCACAGCGCTTCGGCCACCTCCTCCATCTGCTCCACCTGATTGTAGATCTCGGCCGTACCGATGCGCACGCCGCCGGGATTGAGCGTCGCATCCGAGCGGCCGTGGATGACGACGCCGCCATGCTCCGTCCACTCGGCGAAATCGCCGTGGCACCAGACATTGTCGAAGCGGTCGAAATAGGCGGCGCGATATTTGGCACCATCGGGGTCGTTCCAGAACATCACCGGCATGGAGGGGAAGGCCTTGGTGCAGACGAGTTCGCCCTTTTCGCCGCGCACCGGCTTGCCGTCATCGTTCCAGACGTCGACCGCAAGGCCGAGGCCCGGCCCCTGGATCTCACCGCGCCAGACCGGCTGCAGCGGATTGCCGAGCACGAAGCAGGACACGATATCGGTGCCGCCCGATATCGAGGCGAGCTGCACGTCCTCCTTGATACCCTCATAGACGAAGCTAAACCCCTCGGGCGACAGCGGCGATCCGGTCGACGTCATCAGCCGCAGGCTGGAGAGATCATGGCTTTGGCGCGGCGTCAGGCCGCTTTTGCGCACCGCATCGATATATTTTGCCGATGTGCCGAGGATCGCGAAGTTCTCGGCCGCCGCATAGTCGAACAGCACATTGCCGTCCGGGGCAAAGGGCGAACCATCGAACAGGCAGAGCGTGGCGCCGCTGGCGAGGCCGCTGACCAGCCAGTTCCACATCATCCAGCCGCAGGTGGTGAAGTAGAAGAGCTTCTCGCCGGCCTCGAGGCCGCAATGCAGCCGCTGCTCCTTGAGGTGCTGCAAGAGCGTGCCGCCGGCCGAATGGACGATGCATTTCGGCACGCCTGTCGTGCCTGAGGAAAAGAGAATGTAGAGCGGATGGGCGAAGGCCAGCGGCGCGAACTCGACCTCCCCTGCCTCATAGGGCGCAATGAAGGCTTCGAGCGTCGAAGCATCGGGCGTGTGGGCCGCCACTGCCTGCGCGTCGCCGGCATAATGGACGACGATCGTCGGCACGCCCAAGCTCTTTGCGACCGCGGCGACCTTGGCGCCGACATCCTGCAGTTTACCGGAATACCAGTAGGCGTCGCAGGCGATGAAAAGCCTGGGGCCGATCTGGCCGAAGCGGTCGAGCACGCCCTGCTCGCCGAAATCGGGGGAGCAGGACGACCAGATGGCGCCGATCGAGGCGGCCGCCAGCATGGCAGCGACAGTCTCCGGCATGTTCGGCATCATGGCGGCAATACGGTCGCCTTCGCGCACACCTTGCGCCTTGAAGGCCTGCTGCAGCTTCGAGATCAGCGCGCGCAGCCTGTCCCACGACCAGCGATCCTCGGCCTTATCCTCGCCGCGGAATATGATGGCATCGCCCCCGCCGCGACCGGACAGCAGGTTTTCGGCGAAATTCAGCGTTGCGTCGGGAAAGAAGCGGGCGCCAAGCATGCTGTCGCCGTCGATGAGTATCCTTGCGCCGCGCTCTCCCTTCACGCCGCAGAAATCCCAGACGGTTGACCAGAATTTCTCCCGCTCGGCGACAGACCATGCATGCAGGTCCTCAAAGCCTGAAAGCGAAAGCCCGAAGTCTGCATTGCAGCGCTCCATGAAGGCATGGATCGGGCTTTTTGCGACGGCTTCGTCCGATGGCACCCAAAGTGGTCTGTTGTCCTGCATTCAATCCTCCTCCCCAATATGGTCTTTATATCATGCTGCATTGCATTATAAAGGCCGGAACCCGACCGGATTCGACGCTCGGCGAACCCGGAAATCGCGATCCCCTTCAGCGTCGATTCACAATATCGGCGGACGCAGGGCGCCGGAGGGATTTGCATCTGAGAGGCATTTCCTATATCCGGCGAAATCAGCGCATAACGGGTTAACCGGCGGAGATCATGAGTACGTCAAGACATCGCAGGTGGCGCAGGAAGATCGGGCCCGTTTCGCGCTGGCTCCCGGCATTCGCGCGCCTTTCGACGCTCTTCCTCCTGATCGCGCTGGGGCTTTTCGTCGCCCTCAGGGTCGCCGCGCCCTATCTCATCTCGACCGGTTTCGTGCGCTCCGGCATCGAGGACGCGCTGTCGAAATGGACGGGCTATCATGCCGAGATCAAGGGCAGTCCGGTTCTGGAATTCTGGCCGACGCCGCGCATCACATTGAACCAGGTCACCATCCGCCAGCCACGTGAGAGCGGCGACAAGCTGCTCGGCAGCATTGAAAGCCTGTCGGCCGATTTCAGCCTGATCGATGCGCTGAGAGGACGGACGAGCTTCCACGAATTCCACCTGCTGCGCCCGAACCTTGCGCTGACGCGCGACGAGAAAGGGCTGATCGACTGGAGCTATGCGGGGCTGCTCGCCCGCGCCATCAGAGGCGTCCGCTACGAAAACGGCGCGGAAGTGCTCGATCCCGATCTTGACGCAGAGATCGGCGCGGTGACCGTCGAGGACGGCACGCTTGTCGTTACCGACGTCAGGAGCAATAACGTCTATCACTTCGACAGCGTCACGGCCGACATCGCTTGGCCGAGGCTTTCAGGCGCCATCTCGGCGGTCGTCATCGCCCGCATCAACGGCGAGGACCTGAAAATCGACTACGCCTCGCGCCAGCCGCTGCTCGCCTTTGCCGGCAGGAACGCCGAGGCCAAGACGTCGCTGACATCAAATCTGATGACCGCGCACTTCCAAGGCGTCGCCAGCATCGCCAGCCTTTCGTCACTTTCCGGAAACATCGCCGTCACCATTCCCGACATGCCGGGGCTCCTTACATGGTCGGGCAAATCGATCCCCGGCATCGGCACACTGAGGAGCGCTTCGTTCGACGCCGACATCATGTCATCCGGCACCGGGCTGCGCTTCAACAATCTCAGCCTGTCGCTGAACGAAGCGAGCGCCACCGGCGTGATGGACCTCTCGACCGCGCCGGGCAAGCGGCCGAAGATCGGCGGCACGCTTGCCTTCGACCAGATGAACCTCAAGCCATTCCTCGACGCCTTCGCGCTGAGGCTCGCCGCCGGCGAGGCGGAGGAAATCTCCGCCGACATGAGAGAGCCGCTGAAGATGCTCGATGTCGACGTGAGGCTTTCGGCCCGCCGCGCGCAGATGGGGCTCTTCGAGCTTTCCGATCTCGGCGCCAGCATGATCGTGACCGGCGGCGAGGCGAAATTCGACATTGGCGACAGCCAGTTCGAAGGCGGCGAAATGACGGCGCATCTGGAGGCGACACAACGCGATTTCGACGGCGGCGGGAAATTGCAGCTGTTGATCCGCAACGCCGACTTCGCTGCCCTTGCCGAACGGCTGCAGCTCAAGGGGCCGCTGCCGCTTGCGACAGGATCGCTCGATCTCGACCTGCAGTCGGCGAAGGCGATCTGGACGGCCGGTCTCGGCGACGTCACCGGCAAGCTGCACTTCTGGACGCGGGAAGGCACGATCCCCGGTATCGACGCCGGAGCGCTCCGGACCCAGGCGGCCCAAAAGCCGTTCTTTCCGCTCAGTGCTGCGGCGAGCGGCGCTTTCGCCTTCGACCAGCTGGACCTTCAGGCCGATTTCGCCAACGGCTCCGCCGAAATCCATGACGCTCGCGTCGCCGGGCCGGCGCAGACGCTGACGCTTTCCGGCGTCATCACCTATCAGACGAACGGGCTGGCGCTTTCCGGATCGCTGGAGGCGACCGATCCGGCCAAGGCGGCGGAGCTGCCGCTTCTGCCGTTCTTCGTCGGCGGCTCATGGCCAAACCCGGTCATTTCGCCCGTCCCGCTTCTCAACAGCACGCCCCAGGCGCAGTAGAGCCCGACACCGGGCAGGGCCTAACGCTCACGCGCCGGCCGCGGCCGCGCGCTCGTCACGCTCGCGCTGCACTTCTCGGCGCTTGGTGATGACCGAGGCGCAGATGACGCCGACGGCCACGATGGCGATGAGGATGGTGCAGACCGCATTGATCTCCGGCGTCACGCCGAGACGCACCTGGCTGTAGATCTTCATCGGCAGCGTGGTCGCACCCGGACCGGAGGTGAAGCTTGCGATCACGAGATCATCCAGCGACAGGGTAAAAGCCAGGATCCAGCCGGAAAACACCGCAGGCGAAATGATCGGCAGAGTGATTTCGAAAAAGGTGCGCACCGGCGGAGCCCCGAGATCCTGCGCGGCTTCCTCGATCGACTGATCGAAGCTCAAGAGCCGCGATTGCACCACGACGGCGACGAAGCACATGGTCAGCGTCGTATGCGCCAGCGTGATGGTCCAGAAGCCGCGGTCGAAGCCGATCGCCACGAAGAGCAGCAGCAGCGACAGGCCGGTGATGACTTCAGGCATGACGAGCGGCGCGTAGACCATGCCCGAAAAGAGCATGCGGCCGCGGAAGCGGGTGTAACGCACCAGCGTCAGCGCTGCCATTGTGCCGAGCACGGTCGCGAAGGTGGCCGACAGCAGGCCGACACGGATCGTCACCCAGGCGGCGTCGAGCAGCGCCTGGTTCGAGAGCAGCGAGACATACCACTTGGTGGAGAAGCCGCCCCAGACGGTAACGAGCTTCGACTCGTTGAAGGAAAAGACCACAAGAAGCACGATCGGCAGATAGAGGAAGGCAAAGCCGAGGGCGACGGAGATGATGTTGAAACGGGTCCATCTCAGCATAGCTTACTTCCCCCGCTCTTCGGCCTTTGCCTGCGCATTCTGGAAGAAGACGATGGGGATCACCAGGATCATGAGCAGGATCGTCGCGACCGCCGAGGAGACCGGCCAGTCTCTGTTGGCATTGAATTCGTTCCAGAGCGTCTTGCCGATCATCAGCGTCTGCGAGCCGCCGAGAAGATCGGGGATGACGAATTCACCGACGGCAGGAATGAAGACCAGCATGCAGCCGGCGATCACGCCGGGGATCGACAGCGGAAAGGTGACGCGCCAGAAGGCCTGAATCGGCGTGCAGCCGAGATCCTGGGCGGCCTCGATCAACGTGCCGTCCATCTTTTCGAGCGCCGAATAAAGCGGCAGCACCATGAAGGGCAGGTAGGAATAGACGATGCCGATATAGACGGCCGTCGTGGTGTTGAGGATGATCAACGGGCTGTCGATAACATGCAGCGACAGCAGAAGCTGGTTCAGCAATCCTTCCGGCTTCAGGATGGCAATCCAGGCATAGACGCGGATGAGGAAGCTCGTCCAGAATGGCAGGATCACAAGCATCAGCAGCGTCGGGCGAATGCTGCGCGGCGCCTGCGCCATGCCATAGGCGATCGGATAGGCGATCAGCAGCATCAGGAAGGTCGAAATACCGGCAATGATGACGCTCGACAGATAGGCGTTGAAGTAGAGCGGGTCGTCCGTGAGGTAGCCGTAATTGTCGAAGGAGAAGGTCGCGACCTTGCTCCAGAAACCAGCCCAGCCATCGGCAAGCGAGAAAACCGGCTCATAAGGCGGTATGGCGATCGCCGTCGTCGACAGCGAAATGCGGAAGACGATGAAGAACGGCGCCAGAAAGAAGAGCAGCAGCCAGGCATAGGGAATGATGATAACGAGGCGGCTGTAGAAGCGCGAGGCAAATGTTCCCATAGGCTCAATCCTTCAGCAGCACGCCGGCATTCTCATCGAAGGAGACCCAGACGTCCTGATCGTAGCCGAAAGGGTCGTCGACGGAACGCTGCGCGTTGAGAGAAGAGGCTCTGACGACTTTGCCGCTCGGCAGCTTGATATGGAAGACGGTCATGTCGCCGAGATAGGCGATATCCCAGATCTCGCCTTTGACTGAATTGACCGAGGCATTCGCGGGTGCTGCACGCGTCACACGGATCTTTTCCGGCCGGATGGCAAAACCGACCGTATTGCCGATGGCGGGTGTTTCAGCGGCGGCGCTGCGGATTGTGAAGCCGCTTTCGACCGAGATCTCGACCGCGCCGTTTCCTGAGGTCGCCACCTTGCCGTCGAAGATGTTGACGTCACCGATGAAGTCGGCGACGAAGCGGGAATTCGGCGCCTCGTAGATTTCGGCAGGCGTTGCGACCTGCACCACCTTGCCGTGGCTCATGACGGCGATGCGGTCGGCCATGGTCATCGCCTCTTCCTGATCGTGGGTGACGACGACGAAGGTGAGGCCGAGGCTCTGCTGCAGGTCCATCAGCTCGAACTGGGTTTCCTCGCGCAGCTTCTTGTCGAGCGCGCCGAGCGGCTCGTCGAGCAGCAGCACTTTCGGGCGCTTGGCGAGCGACCGGGCGAGCGCCACGCGCTGGCGCTGGCCGCCAGAGAGCTGGTTCGGCTTGCGGGAGGCGAATTGCTCGAGTTTGACCAGCTTCAACATCTGCGCGACGCGTTCGGTCATTTCGTCCTTCGGCATGCCATCCTGTTTCAGGCCGAAGGCGATGTTCTTCTCGACCGTCATGTGCGGGAAAAGCGCGTAGGACTGGAACATCATGTTGACCGGCCGCTTGTAAGGCGGCGTGCCGGCAAGATCGGTGCCGTCGAGGACGATCTCGCCCGAGGTCGGCTGTTCGAAGCCGGCAAGCATGCGCAGCAGCGTCGACTTTCCGCAGCCGGACGCACCGAGCAGCGCGAAGAACTCGCGGTGATAGATATCAAGCGACAGATCATCGACGGCGGTGAAACTGCCGAAGCGCTTGGTGACATTCTTGAAAGCGATGAAAGGTTTTGCGGACGGATCGGTCCAGGGTGCGAAAGCGCGGCGGATATTGCCCAAAGATTTCATCATTATTCCCCGAAAAATATGCAGCCGGCTTCCACCCGGGCCGGGAATTGAAAGGCCCGGACGTTGCCGTCCGGGCCTGGCATCACATTACTGGCCGGTGACGACCTTCGTCCAGATTCGCGTCGCGGTGCGCTGCGTCTTCGGATCCCACGGCTTGACGGTGAAGAGGTTCTTCATCACCTCCTCCGTCGGATAGACAGCCGGATCTTCCAGCACTTCCTTGCTGACGAACTGCTGCGAAGCCTTGTTGCCGTTCGCATAGAAGGTGTGGTCGCTCGCCTTGGCGATGACCTCCGGCTTCATCATGTAATTCAGGAACTCATGCGCTTCGGCCACATGCGGCGCATCGGCCGGGATCGCCATCATGTCGAACCACATCTGGGCGCCCTGCATGGGGATCGAGTAATTGACCTCGACGCCGTTCTTGGCTTCGGCCGCACGGTCGCGGGCCTGCAGCATGTCGCCGGAATAGCCGAAGGCGATGCAGATATCACCATTGGCAAGGGCGTTGATATATTCGGACGAATGGAACTTGCGGATATAGGGGCGCACGGCGGTCAGCAGTTCCTCGACCTTCTGGAAATCCTCGGCCTTGGTGGAGTTCGGATCGAGGCCGAGATAACGCAGGGCCGTCGTCATGACGTCCTTCGGGGTGTCGAGCACGTAGATGCCGCAGTCCTTGAACTTTTCGGCGACCTTCGGATCGAAGATCACTTCCAGACCGGGCTTGGCATCGGGACCGAGGATTTTGGCGACCTTCTTGACGTTGTAGCCGATGCCGTCGGTGCCCCACATGTAATCGACCGCATATTCATTGCCCGGATCGTATGCCGCGGTGCGCTGCAGGATCAGGTCCCACATGTTGGAAAGGTTGGGCAGCTTGGACTTGTCGAGCTTCTGGAAGACGCCGGCCTGGATCTGGCGCTGCAGAAAGTCGGCAGTGGGAACGACGACGTCATAACCCGTGCCGCCGGCGAGCAGCTTGGTTTCCACGGTCTCGTTCGAATCGAAGGTGTCGTAGACGACCTTGATGCCCGTCTCCTTGGTGAAGTCGGTCAGGATGCTGTCGTCGATATAATCCGACCAGTTGTAGACGTTGACGACGCGCTCCTGCGCAAAGGCCGGAGCGGCGGCAAGAAGCGCAGCAACGGCGGCGGCCGTCACGCTTGGGATAATTGAGCTCATGACTTCTCCTGTTTGTTCAAAGAGCCCGCACCCCCGGACGTCTTTTCCCTCTGGTTTTGCCCGCAGACTAAGAAGGAATTCCGCAGCCCACAAGCGCAAAATCCTGCGTCTTCAACGATTTCACAATCACTGGAAATCGAAGGCGCTGAGCCCCGCCACCATCTCATCGAGCCCGAGCGGTCTCGTCACAGGCGGCTCCGCGCGGGAAAGGCAGCCGCGCCGCTCGCAGAGGCGGCAGGCCGGACCGACCGCGACCGGCTCGAGCGCCGTCGCCTGCCCGTAGACCAGGCTGTCTGCGAGGGTCGCGTCACAGCCGATCAGGATCGCGGTACGCCTCACCCTTTCGCCGAATTCGACGCTCGGCCCCTCCAGCGTGCGGGCGACCGTCAGGAAGGAGGCTCCATCCGGCATGATGACCGTTTCGGCGAGGATCTGGCCCGGCTGCAAGAAAGCGGCATGGATGTTGAGCTTCGGGCAGCCGCCGCCGAAACCGGCCTGCGGAAAACCCTGCGCGCCGGCTCTGCGCAGCCGGTGGCCCGCGGCATCGATCTCGATCAGGAAGAAGGGGATGGCGGAGGCGGCAGGGCGCTGCAGCATCGTTAGGCGTGCCGCGGCATGGCCGAAGGAAACGCCGAAGCGGGCCCGCAATATATCGATGTCGTAGCGTGTCGATTTCGCCGCCGAAAAAAAGCCCTCGTAGGGCATTGCGAGCGCCAGCGCGGCGATGCGGGCAAGCTCGAAACGGGCGATGCGGCGCGCCTCGGCCGAAGAGAGCGAGAGATCGTCGAGCTCGGCATTGATGGCCGGCAGCAGCGCGAGCGTTACGGCCTCGACGGCGATTTCATGGGCGCGATCGGCCTGCGACAGGCGTTCGGAGATGAAGAGCCGCATCGAGTGGCGATCGAAACGGCGGCGCAGATCCGGCATGACATGCACCGGCAGGACTCGCACCGCGATGCCGCGCTCGGCGCGCAGCCAATCCTTCAGCCCGGCGCCGAGATCGGTTCCGCCGGGAAGCGTGGCGGCAAAGGCTTCCGCCGCCGTCTCGATCCGGGCGAAATAGCCGGACCGGCGCTCCAGCGTCTCGCGCACCTCATCGAGCGGCAATCGGCCGGCGGCGATCGGCGCATGGCCTTCGGCGGCCATCAGCGCCGTCAGGTCGGAAAGTCTTGCGGCCTGCTCGCGATAGGCGCGATAGAGCTTGATCATACCGCTCGCGGCATTGGGCGCGGCTTCAGCCACCTCCACCAGTTCCTGGTCGCCGGGCAGCTCGCCTGACAGCAGTGGATCGGCAAAAACTTCTTTGAGCTGGCCGAGACTGCCGCCGGTCTGGCCCCGCAGCTCCTCCAGGTCGACCCTGTAGACCGACGCG
The DNA here is from genome assembly GCF_002211305.1 of Rhizobium sp. R634. GTDB lineage: Bacteria > Pseudomonadota > Alphaproteobacteria > Rhizobiales > Rhizobiaceae > Rhizobium. The sequence goes on from NZ_LOKW01000024.1 coordinate 288,488, forward strand.
AGCTTCAGAAGAAGCTGCACCGTCAGAGGCCGCTGGTTGCGCTCGATCAGATTCAGATAGGAGGGCGAGATCTCCAGCGCCTCGGCCATGGCCGTCTGCGTCAGCGCCAGCGCATTGCGGATGCGCCTTACTTTCGCGCCGGCAAATATCTTTCGTTCCGCCATGTCACACCCTTTGACAAGCGGGGCGAGCCGTATTTACAAGAATTTACAAATTCACAGCGCCCCGCTGTCAATCCTCCTCATCTTAACCTCTTTCCGGCCCGGAAATCAAAGCTTTTTCTGGCCATAAGGACCGTTATTGTCAATCTTGTCACGCATCCACTTTGCATTGGATTCAGCGAGGAGAGCAGCATGACCGATTTTTACAAACTCGTCCCAAACACGTCGGCAACCCGTTTCGACGGCATCGAGAGGCCCTACTCCGCCGATGACGTTCGGCGGCTCAGGGGCTCGGTGACGCTCACCCATACGCTGGCCGAAATGGGGGCGGACCGGTTGTGGCGGCTTCTGCATCAGGAGGACTTCGTCAACGCGCTCGGCGCGCTTTCCGGCAACCAGGCCATGCAGATGGTGCGCGCTGGGCTGAAGGCGATCTATCTCTCCGGCTGGCAGGTGGCGGCCGACGCCAATACGGCGTCTGCCATGTACCCCGATCAATCGCTCTATCCGGCCAATGCCGGCCCCGAGCTTGCCAAACGCATCAACCGCACGCTGCAGCGCGCCGATCAGATCGAGACTTCGGAAGGTCAGGGCCTTTCCGTCGACACCTGGTTTGCGCCGATCGTCGCCGATGCGGAGGCTGGGTTCGGCGGGCCGCTCAACGCCTTCGAAATCATGAAAGCCTATATCGAAGCGGGTGCGGCCGGCGTTCATTTCGAGGATCAGCTGGCCTCGGAGAAGAAATGCGGTCATCTCGGCGGCAAGGTGCTGATCCCGACGGCCGCCCATATCCGCAATCTCGACGCCGCCCGCCTTGCCGCCGACGTCATGGGCGTTGCCACACTCGTCATTGCCCGCACCGATGCGGAAGCGGCAAAGCTCCTGACATCTGATATCGACGAGCGCGACCAGCCCTTCGTCGACTACGATGCCGGCCGCACGGTCGAAGGTTTCTACCAGGTCAGGAACGGCATCGAGTCCTGCATCGCCCGGGCCGTCGCCTATGCGCCGCATTGCGACCTCATCTGGTGCGAGACCTCGAAGCCGGACCTCGACCAGGCGCGGCGCTTTGCCGAAGGCGTGCACAAGGTCTATCCCGGCAAGCTGCTCGCCTATAACTGCTCGCCTTCCTTCAACTGGAAGAAGAACCTCGACGAGGCGACGATTGCCAGGTTCCAGCGCGAGCTCGGCGCGATGGGCTACAAGTTCCAGTTCATCACGCTCGCCGGCTTCCACCAGCTGAACTACGGGATGTACGAGCTGGCCCGCGGCTACCGGCAGCGGCAGATGTCGGCCTATTCCGAGCTGCAGGAGGCGGAGTTCGCCGCCGAGGTCAACGGCTACACCGCCACCAAACATCAGCGCGAGGTCGGCACCGGCTATTTCGACGCCGTCTCGCTCGCCATCACCGGCGGCCGGTCCTCGACCACGGCGATGCATGATTCAACCGAGCACGCGCAGTTCAAACCGGCTGCGGAATAACCTGAAGAGGAGGAGAAGACCATGGCATCCATCGCACGCGTACGAGAACGGGCCGAAGAGCAGGCAAGCAGCATGAGCGACGATCAGCAGACGACGATCCGCATGCTCGCCAACGACCTGCACCGGCTGAACCAATCCGTCATGAAAGCCGTCGAGGCCGGCGTCTCGGTCGAGCTGGTGCGCTCGGCTCGCCATCACGGCGGCGACGGCAACTGGGGCGACCTGCTGATCCCCGTCGTCGTCACCAACCGGCAGTGACGAAGACGGCGGCCCGCCGGATTCGGCCCCAACTTTAAAATCGGAGCGCCCCCCGAGATGCGCCGGCGCTCCGTCGCAACATCAGCCGCGGCTTGGCCGCTTTCCGGCGAAAAGATCGGCATAACTTCTGATGAGCTTCGTCATGCGGTCGGCAACGGTGCGGATCTCCGGGCGATGACGGTCCTCGGCATTCATGACGATCCATTGCCGGTGGCGCAGTTCCGGCAGCTCGGCGCCCTGGCGCTGCAGTTCCGGATGAAGATCGCCGACGAAACAGGGCAGCACCGCCTTGCCGGCGCCGGCGCGCACCAGATCGGGCAGCGAACGCGGACGGTTGACGGTGGCGACGATGCCGCCAGCGGCATTGGCATGCGGCCAGCGCAGATAGGTCGATATCGCCTCCTCCTCGGCGACCGCGATCCAGCGCTCGTCGGTTTCGGCGGCATTGCGCCTGACATAGACGGCATAGGCCACCTCGCCGAGCAGACGCGCGGCAAGATTGGCCTCCGCCGGCTCGAAGGCACGAATGCCGATATCGCTCTCACGATAGGCAAGGCTCGCCCGCGCCTCGCCGATGGTCAGCGCGATGGCGAAGGCGTCGCGCGGCATGCGGATTGCCGCAAAATTCTCCGTCAGCAGCCAGGCGACCCAGGTGCCGGCGGCAACCCTGACGGTCGTGCCGCCATCACCGGATTGGCGCCATGCTTCCACCTTGCGGGCCGCGGCTTCCATTTCCTGCAGATGATCGAGCAGCGCCTGGCCATCCTGCGTCAGGCGGTAGCCGGTCTGGCTGCGCGAAAACAGGGCGCGGCCGATCTCCTGCTCGAGGTCGAGCATGCGCCGGCCGACGGTGGCGGGGCTGAGCCCGCTTGCGGTGCTTGCCCCCGTGAGACCGCCGAGCCGGGCGACTTGCAGGAAAAGCTGATAGGAATCCCAGTTGGCGTTTTTCATCGGTGAAAAACATAGCGGGATTTCTTCTATTTATGAAGAGAAATTTGACGCTTAAATCAGGTGATGTCTTGCAACGAAAGGACATTCCCATGATCGACATGGTCGCAATCGCAGCTATCCGCGATACTCAATATTCCTGGCGATGCCGTTCGAGACCGAGCGAGGACGAATTCTATACCGAATTCGGAGACAGCCCGCTTATTCGTTTCGCCACCTGGCTGACGTCGATCGACCTCAGATGGCGAAAAGGCCGCACGCCGCCGGCCCAAACCGACGGCGGCTGCGGGGTTCAGGCGACTTTCCTGGCCGTCAGGTGAGCAGATGCGGACTCCGCGCCGATACGGAAGCGCTCGATCAGCGTCATCAGCATATTGGCCTCGCCCGCCAGCAGGCGGCTTGCCTGCGTCGTCTCGGCCACCATCGAGGCATTCTTCTGGGTCATCTGGTCCATGGCGTTGACCGAACCGTTGACCTCCTGCAGCGCGGCCGACTGATCCCGGCTCGCGGTCGCGATGGTCTCGACGTGGCCGCTGATCGCGATGATCTCGTGGCTGATAGAGGCAAGCACGCTGCCGGTCTTCTGGACTAGCTCGGAGCCCGCGGTCACTTCCCGGCTCGATGTCTCGATCAGAGACTTGATCTCGCGCGCCGCATCGGCCGAACGCTGGGCGAGTTCGCGCACCTCCTGGGCGACGACGGCAAAACCCTTGCCTGCCTCACCGGCGCGCGCCGCCTCGATGCCGGCGTTCAGCGCCAGGAGATTGGTCTGGAAGGCGATGTCGTCGATCACCTCGATGATCTGCTCGATGCGCTGTGAAGCCTCCTCGATACGCTCCATGGCGGCGACGGCGTCGCCAACGACGGCGCCGGAGTTGTCGGCCGTTTTCTTGGTGGCAGCGACCACACTGTTCGCTTCCCGGGCACGCTCGGCGGAAGAACGAACCGTCACGGTGATCTCCTCCACTGCGGCTGCGGTCTCTTCCAGGCTGGCCGCCTGTGCCTCAGTGCGCTTGGAAAGCTCGTCGGCGGAGGCGGAGACGGCACCGCTGTTGCGCTGGATCGTCGCGGCGCTGTCACGGATACCCGACAGTGTATCCTGGAGCCGCAGCAGGGACGCGTTGAAATCGATGCGCAGCTGCTCGAGACGGCCGACGAAAGGCGTGCCGATCGTCTGCGAGACATCGCCCTGCGACAGGCGTCCGAGGCCGGCCGCCAGCTGGTTGACGGCAAAATCGATCTGGCTGTCGAGCGAGCGCTTGTCGGCATCGTTCCTGGCGCGTTCGGCATCGCTCAACGCACGCTGTTCGGCGGCCTGCGTTTCCAGATCGCGCTTGGCGCGGGCGCTGTCGCGGAAGAGCGCCAAGGCCCGGCCGATCTCGCCGAACTCGTTTTTCTTCGCGATGCAGGGAACCTCTCCTTCGAGATTGCCCGAGGAGATCGAATGGACGCTCGCGGTCAACGCCAGCAAAGGCTTCACCGACAGGCGGATCGTGTAATAGGCAAGCACGCCGACGAGCAGCATGACGATGAGGCCGACGCCGAGAACCAGCATCTGCAGCTCATTGAGGCGCTCGTAATAGACTTCCATCGGAATGCCGATGAAGAGAAGGCCGACATTGGCGTTCGACGCGTTCTTGATCGGGAAATAACCGGTCATGAACTTGCGGCCGAAAAGATCCGCCGGACCGTAATAGGCTTCGCCCTTGGCGAGAACCGGCTGGGCGGGATGATTGGCGACGAGCTTGGTGCCGACGGCGCGGTCGCCGTTTTCCTTCTTGACGTTCGTCGATATGCGGACGTAATCGCTGCCCTCTTTTTGGAAGATGGTCGCAACACCTGCGATCGACTGCGCCGTGCGGTCGACCAGCGAATGATCGGCAAGGGCCGGAATGGCGTCTTCGGTGACGGCGGCGAGCTGATTGTCCTTCACGTCGATCTTGGCAGCCTGATCGGCCGCGCCGTAGAGGACGGCCATCGCGCGGGTGGCGTCCCTGGCGTCGGCAACGGCCCCGTCCATGACATGGTAGCTCAGATTGTAATAGGTCGCGCCGACGATGGCGGCGGTGCTGACAGCCAGCAGAAACAGCGTGATCGCAACGATCTGGCGTACGATCGACGTAGAGAAAAGGCGCAGCATCAAAACCCCCGGCAGGATAACCACTGCTAAATTAGCCGAAAAGCGTTAAGGAAAATTTTCCGTGAATCAGGGCTGCCGGAGATAATGAGCCGCCTCGTTTCGGCACGTCTCCGCCTTTCTGGAAGAGTGCGATCGACGATCAGGCGGCGCGGTAGACAGGCGCCACGGCCGCCTCGCCGTCGATCTTGAACTGCTGAATGAGGCGGCGCAGCGAGTCCGCCTCGTCGGCGAGTTCGCGGCTGGCAGCGGTCGTCTCTTCCACCATCGCGGCATTCTGCTGCGTCATCTGGTCCATCTGGTTGACCGTCGCATTGACGCTCTGCAGAGCGTTGGACTGATCGTGGCTGGCGCGGGCGATCATCTCGACATGCTGGCTGATCGTGACGATCTGGGCGCTGATCTTGGCGAGCACCGTGCCGGTCTCCTGCACGAATTGCGAGCCGGAGCTGACCTCGTTGGTCGACTTGTTGATGAGGCCCTTGATTTCCTGGGCCGCGGCTGCGGAACGCTGGGCGAGTTCGCGCACTTCCATGGCGACGACCGCAAAGCCCTTGCCGGCTTCACCGGCGCGCGCCGCCTCGATGCCGGCGTTGAGCGCCAGCAGGTTGGTCTGGAAGGCGATCTCGTCGATGACGCCGATGATCTGCTCGATCTGGCGCGAGGCATCCTCGATGCGGCCCATCGCATCGATCGCGTTGCTGACGACGACGGCGGAGTCATCGGCGCTGCGCTTGGCCTGGCGGACGATCTGGTCGGCATCCTTCGCACGCTCGGCCGAAGAGCGGACCGTGACGGTGATCTGATCGACGGCAGCCGCGGTCTCCTCGAGCGAGGCAGCCTGCTGTTCGGTGCGCTTGGAGAGATCTTCGGCTGACTGGGCCATCTGGTTGCCGTTGCCCTGGATCAGTTCGACATTGTCGCGGATCTGGCTCATCGTCGCCTGCAGGCGCATCATCGACCCGTTGAAATCCTGGCGCAGTTGTTCGAGACGGCCGATGAAGGGCGTTTCGATCGTCGTCGAAATATCGCCCTGCGACATGCGTTCGAGGCCGGCGGCGAGCTGATTGACCGCGAACTCGATCTGGCGATCCATCTCGCGCTTTTCGGCGTCGTTGCGCTGACGTTCGTGTTCGGCGGCGGCGCGTTCCTCGTCGCTCTGCTCCTCGATGCGGATCTTCGAGATGGCGTTTTCCTTGAAGATACCGAGCGCGCGGGCCATGTCGCCGATTTCGTCGTAACGCTTCTCGCCGGAGATGCTGGTATCCAGCGCCCCTTCGGCGATGCGGCGCATGGCGGCGGTGATCTGGCTGATCGGACGCTGCAGCGTCAGCACCAGGGCAATGCCGCCGAGGATCGAGAGCAGGATGCCGAGGCCGGTGGTCATGACGGAGATGCTGTTTGCCTGGGTGCGCTCGGTTCCGGCCGTCTGCTTCTGCAGCTCGGCGAAATCGGTGAGCTTCCTCCAGATATCGTCGAGTTCCTGGCGGGCCGCAGCATAGGCCGTGACACGTTGAGCGATCGTATCGACGATCTTCGAGCCGCCGCCGGAGATGACATCGAGCGCCGGCTGGATGGCGCCGGAAATGCCTTCGGCAAAGCCCATGCCCTTGGCGCTGGTGGTCAGCACCTGCATGTCCTTGCCAAGCGTGCCGGCCTGCTGCTGCAGACGCACCAGGTTCTCCTTGCTCGAGTTGGCGAGGAAATCGGAAAGAACGATTTGCAACGAATAGACGGAATTTTCGAGGCGCCGCGTATCCTGGAGGACAGAGTTGGTCTGGGCGATGCGGCCTTCGAGATCGGCGAAGCGCTGCGTCGCCTCGCGCATCTTCTGCGTCGCGGTCAGCTGCGTATAGGTGGATGTCTGGCGGAAGCGCGAAACGAGACGGCCGAGTTCGGCGATGTTCTCGTCTGTCGGCGCGGGCATCTCGGCGATCGTCTTGATGCTGTCGATGGTGGCGGCCAGCGAGTCGATGACGTTTTTCTGGTTGGTGGGAACCGAGATGGCGATCAGGCGCTGGGATTTCGTAACCTGAGGCAGCTGTTCTTTGATGTAGGCGATCTTGTCCTGCGGCGTCTGCGGCTTGCTGTAGCCGCTGGCAACGCTGCCGAGGAAATCGCCGCCCTTCAGCAGGCGGTCGGCCGTGCGAAGGGTGATGGTGGCATCGCCTTCGTCGCGCTGGAGCGCGGTCTGCAGTTCGTCGGCCTGGTAGGAGACCGTGAAGCGGGTGCTGATCAGGCTCTTCTGCGCCGCGTCGATCGACTGATGCAGCGCCACTTCCTGCTCATGCAGCGCCCAAAGCTTGTCGACGACGCCTGAAACGTCCTTGGTGCGGCGCGACGCTTCGGCAAGGCTATCGCGGCCGGCAGCCTGTTCGCCGACCTGGTTCAGCGTCGCGTCGAGCACGCCCTGCTGGGTCTTCAGGTCCGCAAGCAGCTTGTCGCGCGCCTCAGGGCTTGTGATGCGCAGGAAGTCGTCCATGGAACCATAGAGATCCTTGAAGCCACTCAGCGACTGCAGGACGCTGTTGGAGATCTCCATGCGACCCTGCAGAAGGCCCGACGCGTAGAGGCCGGTCAGGCCCACGGCCGAAATGGTGACCACGAAGGGCAGAACGAAGATCAGAACCTTCGTCTTGATCCTGAAACGGGAAAGAATCTTATCAATCAACATGGCGTTCCGGGCCTTTCATACATCACTCCTCCCGCAGGCGGCCACATGGCGCCAGCCGGGTACGCATCGAGCTGTTCTTGTTTACACTGGGGAACCCGGAGGCCAGGCGGCAGTCATTGCCAGTTCATTTCCAAACAACTTGGAGACGCCCAAAACATTCGCGGGCAATTGTGTCAGATTAGATATTAATTTTCGGATAAGCGGTAAGGCAGACTTAAGCCAAGGTAGTGAAATAGTTGTAATTATGGGCCGCGGCCAGCGGGCCGCGATGACGACATCACACGGTTCGTTCCGTGCCTGCCGGCAAGATCAGAGGAAGTGCGAGAGCAGCAGTGCGAGGCTGGCGGCGGTGGCACCGGCGGCGAGCATGAGATAATGCAGGGCGTTCGGCTTTGCCTTGGCAATTGCGATGGCGCGGGCGCGTCGTGCGTTTCTGGTCATGCTCGAAACCTCACTTCTCATGTGACACAACAATCCAACAAATCGGCCAGTCCGTAAAGCTTAATTTAGGGAGAACTCTGCAAACCGCCAATTGAGACAGGATGGCGCACCTCTATTAAGAAGTCTTGAATCGACATTGCTAATATATGCCGGAGCGACGTGTAGAAAAACAACGCTTCAGGCGTATTCGCCGGCCGCAAAACCGGAGGCCCAGGCCCATTGGAAATTATAGCCGCCGAGCCAGCCGGTGACGTCGACACATTCGCCGATGAAATAAAGGCCGGGAACGGCCTTGGCCTCCATGCTGCGGGAATCGAGCGCAGCCGTATCGATGCCGCCGAGCGTCACCTCGGCGGTACGGTAGCCTTCCGAACCGGAAGGTTTGACCGGCCAGTTCTGGGCGCTGGCTGCAAGGCGCATGAGCGTCTTGTCGGGCATGTCGGCCATGTTGCCGGAGATCTTTTCGCGCTCGACGAGAAACTGCGCCAGCCGCTTCGGCAGGATATCGCCGAGCGCCGTCTGCGCCGACTGGCGGCCATTGCGCTGCTTTGCCGCCTTCAACTGCGCCGCAATGTCGATGTCCGGTTCGATTGAAACGACGATCTCGTCGCCTTCGCGCCAATAGGAAGAGATCTGCAGGATCGCTGGTCCGCTGAGGCCTCGATGGGTAAACAGCAGCGCTTCGCGGAAGGCAGTCTTGCCATGGCGTATTTCGGCAGGCGCGGAAATGCCGGCAAGCGGCGCGATGGCCTCGAGCAGGCCGGGATCAAGGGTCAGCGGCACGAGGCCGGGACGGGTTTCCAGCACCGGCAGGCCGAACTGTTCGGCAAGGCGATAGGCAAAGCCGGTGGCGCCCATCTTCGGGATCGATTTGCCGCCCGTCGCAACGATCAGCGACGATGCTTCATAGACGCCCTCACCGGTCGAAATGCGGAAGCCGTCCCCTGCCCTTTCGACACCTGTGATCTCGGTGCCGAGATTGAGCGCCGCGCCGGCCGCGCGCATCTCTTCGAGCAGCATACGGATGATGTCCTTGGCGCTCTCGTCACAAAAGAGCTGGCCGAGCGTCTTTTCGTGCCAGGTGATGCCGTGGCGCTCGACCATCGCGATGAAATCGGCCGGCGTAAAACGGGCAAGCGCCGACTTGCAGAAATGCGGATTGGTCGAGAGGAAGTTCTTCGGCCCGGCATGAATATTGGTGAAATTGCAGCGACCGCCGCCGGAAATGCGGATCTTCTCGCCGGGCGCCCTCGCATGGTCGAGGACCACGACGGAACGGCCGCGCTTTCCCGCGCGGATGGCCGCCATCATGCCCGCCGCCCCGGCGCCGATGACGATGACGTCGCTCTTGCGCTGCAAACCCGTTTCCCCGATCAAAAGTCGCGTCTTCTTTTTCCATCAAAGGGCGAAAGTCAACGTTCTCAACCCCTCGCCAATTGGCAAAGTCCGGTTATGATGGCGCCACGATCAACCAAACCGGTGTGTCATGTCCCCAAAAAAGACGACGCTGAAGCCTGCCAGAAACGTATCCGCCTCGACCAAGACACCTCCGGACCCCGGATCCCTGCGCGGCGTTGCGAACTGGAAGGAAGCAGCGCAGTGGCTGAGGGCCAGGGGCATCGAAGACATCGAATGCATCACGCCGGACCTTGCCGGCGTGCCGCGCGGCAAGATGATGCCGAGCTCGAAATTCACCTCGAACACCTCGCTGGCGCTGCCTTCGGCGATCTACCGGCATACGATATCAGGCGAATATCCCGAGGAGACCGAGAGCTTCCGCTACGAGCCGCGCGACAGCGACCTGAAGCTGATGCCCGACCTGTCGACGCTTTCTGTCGTGCCCTGGGAGACTGATCCGACGGCGCAGGTGATCTGCGACATCGTCGATTCGGACGGCGGGGAAGTGCCCTATACGCCGCGCAACGTGCTGAAGCGGATCATGAGCCTCTATCACGACCGCGGCTGGAAGCCGATCGTCGCGCCCGAGATCGAATTCTATCTCGTCGCCAAGAATGACGATCCCGACTATCCGCTACACCCGCCGAAAGGCCGGTCCGGCCGCTCGATCCTCGGCGGCCAGGGCTATTCGATCGCCGGCATCAACGAGTTCGACGAGTTGATCGACGACATCTATCATTTCTCGGAAAAACAGGGCCTGGAGATCGACACGCTGATCCATGAAGAGGGACCGGCCCAGCTCGAAATCAACCTGCGCCACGGCAATCCGATCGAGCTCGCCGACCAGGTGTTCCTGTTCAAGCGCACGATCCGCGAGGCGGCGCTGAAGCACGACATCTACGCGACCTTCATGGCCAAGCCGATGCAGGGCCAACCGGGTTCGGCGATGCATATCCACCAGTCGGTGGCCAATATCGAGACGGGCAAGAACGTCTTCTCCAATCCGGACGGATCGGCCTCGAAGGAATTCTTCCATTTCATCGGCGGCATGCAGAAATTCGTGCCGAGCGCGATGGCGATGCTCGCGCCCTATGTGAATTCCTACCGGCGCCTGCAGCCTGACATGTCCTGCCCGGTCAACAATGCCTGGGGCTACGACAACAGGACGACGGCTTTCCGCGTTCCGGTTTCCGATCCGCAGGCCAGGCGCGTCGAAAACCGGCTGCCGAGTTCGGACGCCAATCCCTATCTGGCGCTCGCTGCCTCCCTCGCGTCCGGCCTGCTCGGCATCATGAAGCAGATCGAGCCGACGGCGCCGACGGAGGATTCGGCCAATGAGGGTTCGATCGACCTGCCGCGCGGCCTCTTGGAAGCCGTGGCGCTGATGGAGGACGAGCCCGCCTTCGAAGAGGTGTTCGGTTCGCAGTTCATCGGCCTTTATGCCGGCGTCAAACGCGGCGAGTTCGAAACCTTCATGCAGGTGATCAGCCCCTGGGAGCGGGAATTCCTTCTGCTCAACGTGTGAGGGGATCGTCATGGCACCACAAGAGATGTGGCAGAGCCCGATCTCCCCGGGACTATCCTGGTATCAGGCAACGGTCGGCGAGCGGCCCACCTATCCCGCGCTCGACGGCTCGAGGACATGCGACGTCGCCATCGTCGGGGGCGGCTATACCGGATTGCAGGCCGCCTATAATCTCGCCAGGTCAGGCGTTTCGGTCATCCTGATCGAGGCCTACCGCTTCGGCGACGGGGCGTCGGGGCGCAATGGCGGCCAGCTCGGCACCGGCCAGCGATGGTGGCCGGAAGAACTCGAGGAAAAGATCGGCTACCAACGCTCGAAGGCGCTGTTCGATGTCGCCGAGACGGCCAAGCGCCATCTCCTCGATTTCGCAAGAGAGCATCAGATCGAGATCGACTTCGTGCCCGGCCAGCTCAACGTCGCGCACAAGGCGAGCTACGAACGCGACTATCGTCAGAATGCCGAGATCGCCGCGCAGCGCTACGACTATCCGCACATCAGCTTCATGGACAAGAACGAGACGCAGGAAAGGCTCGGCTCGAAGCGCTTCCACTGCGGCGTGCGCGATGTCGGCACCGGACATATCCACCCGCTGAAGCTGCTAATCGGCCTCGCGCGGGTCGCCGCCAATGCGGGTGCTGCCATCTTCGAGATGACCAAGGCAACAGCGATTCGTCAGGGCGGCGGCAAGGTGACGATCGAAACCGAGAGAGGGACGATCACCGCCGACCGCGCGCTGATCGCCTGCAACGGCCATATCGGCAATCTGGAGCCGGTGACGGCAAGCCATGTCATGCCGATCCGCTCCTTCATCGGCGCGACCATCCCGCTCGACCGGCATCCCGATGTGCTGCCGGGAGGCGAGGCCGTTGCCGATTCGCGCTTCGTCGTGCGCTACTTCCGCAAATTCGAAGGCCGCCTGCTGTTCGGCGGGCGCGAGGCCTATACGGCAGACAATCCGCGAGACATTTCGCAGCATATCCGCAGGCAGATCAGCGAGATCTATCCTGCCCTGAAAGACATCGAAATCACCCATGCCTGGGGCGGTTCGGTCGGCATCACCATGCCGCGCGAACTCTTCGTGCGCGAGGTCATGCCCGGCGTCACCTCGATCGGCGGTTATTCCGGCCATGGCGTCATGCTGTCAAACTATTGTGGCAAGCTTTACGCGGAAGCGGTACTTGGCAAATCCGGCGATCTCGACCTGTTCAAATCGCTCGATATTCCAGCCTTTCCGGGCGGGGCCCGCATGCGGGCGCCTCTACTTTTCCTTGCCTTGTCGTGGTTTGCGCTTCGCGACAAGTTTTAGTCCGCTTGCGGATTTCCTCTCAGGGAAATTCGCTCTAAAACCGGTGCCTGACAGATTCATTGCACTGCACACTGGCTTTTTTAAATCGATTAGATTAAAAGGGCCGTCAACCAGCCTGATTGAGAGACAAGCTCATGAGCAGCCAGATCATTCCCGTTGAGCCTTTTGATTACGTCGTCTTCGGCGGCAGCGGCGACCTTGCCGAGCGCAAGTTGCTGCCGGCCCTCTATCACCGTCAGATCGAAGGCCAGTTCGGCGAACCGACCCGCGTGATCGGCGCCTCGCGCAGCCCGCTGACGCATGAGGAATACCGCAAGTTCGCCCGCGACGCGCTCAAGGAACACCTGAAGAAGGGCGAGTATGACGACGCTGAAGTGGAAAAATTCTGCGCCCGTCTCTACTACGTCTCCGTCGATGCGCGTACAGATACCGGCTGGGATCAGCTGAAGAAGCTGCTCGATGAGAGCAAGGATCGCGTGCGCGCCTTTTACCTCGCGGTCGCGCCAGGCATTTTCGGCGACATCGCCCAGAAGATTCACGACCACAAGCTCATCACCAAGTCGACCCGCATCGTCGTCGAAAAGCCGATCGGCCGCGATCTGGCGTCTGCCTTGCAGCTCAACGACAATATCGGCCGCGCTTTCAAGGAAGAGCAGATTTTCCGCATCGATCACTATCTCGGCAAGGAAACGGTGCAGAACCTGATGGCGCTGCGCTTTGCCAACGCGCTTTATGAGCCGCTGTGGAACGCCAACTATATCGACCATGTGCAGATCACCGTTGCCGAAGCCGTCGGCCTCGAAGGGCGCGCCGGCTATTACGATACTGCCGGCGCCCTGCGCGACATGGTGCAGAACCACATCCTGCAGCTCCTCTGCCTAACGGCGATGGAAGTGCCCTCCTCGATGGATTCGGAAGCCGTCCGCGACGAAAAGCTGAAGGTGCTGCGGGCGCTGAAGCCGCTCGACGCCTCCAATGTCGAGCAGGCGACGGTGCGCGGCCAGTATCGCGCCGGCGCATCGGGCAGCGGCCCGGTCAAAGGCTATCTCGAAGAGCTCGAAGGCGGCGTCTCCAACACCGAGACCTTCGTCGCCATCAAGGCCGAGATCAACAACTGGCGTTGGGCGGGCGTTCCCTTCTACATCAGAACCGGCAAGCGCCTTGCCGGCCGCGTTTCGGAAATCGTCATCACCTTCAAATCGATCCCGCATGCGATCTTCGACCAGGCCGCCGGCCGCATCAGCCAGAACCAGCTGATCATCCGCCTGCAGCCGGATGAAGGCGTCAAGCAGTCGCTGATGATCAAGGATCCGGGCCCGGGCGGCATGCGGCTGCGCAATGTTTCGCTCGACATGAGCTTCGCCCAGGCTTTCAATGTCCGCAATCCCGACGCCTACGAGCGTCTGCTGATGGACGTGATCCGCTCCAACCAGACCCTGTTCATGCGCCGCGACGAAGTCGAAGCCGCATGGAAATGGGTCGATCCGATCCTCAAGGGTTGGGAAACGACCGGCCAGCAGGTGCAGGGCTATACGGCCGGCACCTGGGGCCCGAGCCAGGCCATCGCACTGATCGAGCGTGACGGCCGCACCTGGCACGACAACATCTAGGAAGACATCGATGGCATCGACCCTGCATTCCTTCGCCAGTGCCGCAGACCTCGCCGACAGTCTCGCCGATAAGGTCGCTAACACACTTTCGGCGGCGATCGCCGCCCGCGGAGCGGCCTCCATCGCCGTTTCCGGCGGCTCGACGCCGAAAGTCTTCTTCCAGGTGCTGTCGACGCGCGACATCGCCTGGGACAAGGTGACGATCACCCTCGTCGACGAACGCTTCGTGCCGGCCGACAATGCGCGCTCGAACCACCTGCTGGTCGATGCCAATCTTCTTCAGAACAAGGCCAAAGCGGCCCGTTTCGTGCCGCTCTACCAGCCGGCGGCTTCCGTCGAGGAGGCAGCAAGGCTTGCAACGGCGAAAAGCGCCGAGATCGGCATCCCTTTCGATGTCGTCATCCTCGGCATGGGCGGAGACGGCCATACGGCGTCGTTCTTCCCCGGCGGCAGCAATCTGCGCCTCGCGCTCGATGCGCAGACGCCGCGCGGCATCATCACCATGGAAGCGGAAGGAGCCGGCGAGCCACGCCTGACATTCACCTTCTCCGCTCTCGAAGATGCCAAACTTCTCATTCTCCATATTGAGGGCGAAGGCAAAAAAGACGTTCTCGCCAAGGCGGAAGGCAGCGGTGACGAGGCAGAAATGCCGATCCGCGCCGTTCTGCGCCGGGCCACTTCCCCGGTCGAGATCTACTGGGCTCCCTGACACGGCCCGACAGGCCGCCGGAACCAGCGAACAGACAGAGACGAACCAGAACAAGGCAGGGATTTTCCATGTCCGCTCACGCACGCATTGCTGCGATCACGAACCGTATTGTCGAACGCTCGAAGCCGACCCGCGAGCGCTATCTGGAACGCCTGCGCGCCGCAGCGTCCCAAGGTGTCCAGCGCTCGGTACTCGGCTGCGCCAATCTCGCCCATGGCTTCGCAGTCTGTTCCCCCGCCGAGAAGGACGCGCTCGCCGGCGACCGCATTCCCAATCTCGGCATCATCACCGCCTATAACGATATGCTCTCGGCCCATCAGCCGTTCGAGACCTACCCCGCGATCATCCGCGAGGCGGCCGCCGAGGCCGGCGGCGTCGCCCAGGTGGCCGGCGGCGTGCCCGCCATGTGCGACGGCGTCACCCAGGGGCAGCCGGGCATGGAGCTCTCGCTCTTCTCGCGCGACCTGATCGCCATGGCCGCCGGCGTCGGCCTCTCGCACAACATGTTCGATGCCGCCCTCTTTCTCGGCGTCTGCGACAAGATCGTGCCGGGCCTCGTCATCGCCGCCCTCTCCTTCGGGCATCTGCCGTCGATCTTCGTTCCGGCCGGTCCGATGACGACGGGCCTGCCCAACGACGAGAAGTCGCGCGTGCGCCAGCTTTTTGCCGAGGGCAAGGTCGGCCGCGCCGAGCTCCTGGAGGCGGAATCGAAATCCTATCACGGCCCCGGCACCTGCACCTTTTACGGCACGGCCAATTCCAACCAGATGCTGATGGAGATCATGGGCTTCCACATGCCGGGCTCCTCCTTCATCAATCCCGGCACGCCGCTGCGCGAAGCGCTGACGCGCGAAGCCGCCAAGCGGGCGCTGGCGATCACCGCGCTCGGCAACGAGTTCACGCCGGCGGGCGAGATGATCGACGAGCGCTCGATCGTCAACGGCGTCGTCGGCCTGCATGCGACCGGCGGTTCGACCAACCACACGCTGCACCTCGTCGCCATGGCGCGGGCAGCCGGCATCCAGCTCACCTGGCAGGACATCGCCGAGCTTTCGGAAGTCGTGCCGCTGCTTGCGCGCGTCTATCCGAACGGACTTGCCGACGTGAACCATTTCCAGGCGGCCGGCGGCATGGGCTTCCTCATCAAGGAGCTCCTGAAGCAAGGCCTGGTGCATGACGACGTGCGCACGGTCTTTGGCCAGGGTCTAGAAGCCTATACGGTCGATGCCCGTCTCGGCGAAAACAGCACCGTGCTCCGCGAGCCGTCGCCGGAAAAGAGCCATGATCCGAAGGTGCTCTCCAGCATCGAGACGCCTTTCCAGGCGAATGGCGGATTGAAGATGCTGCGCGGCAATCTCGGCAAGGCGGTCATCAAGATCTCCGCCGTCAAGCCGGAGCGCCATGTCATCGAGGCGCCGGCGATCGTCTTCCACAGCCAGCAGGAACTGCAGGACGCCTTCAAGGAAGGCAAGCTCAACCGCGATTTCGTCGCGGTCGTGCGCTTCCAGGGACCGAAGGCGAACGGCATGCCGGAACTGCACAAGCTGACGCCGCCGCTCGGCGTGCTGCAGGACCGCGGCTTCCGCGTGGCGCTTCTGACCGACGGGCGCATGTCCGGCGCATCCGGCAAGGTGCCGGCGGCGATCCACGTCACCCCGGAAGCGGTCGATGGCGGCCCGATCGCCCGCATCAAGAACGGCGACATCATTCGCCTGGACGCGATCAAGGGAACGCTGGAAGTGCTGGTCGATGCGGCCGACATGGCCGAGCGCGAACCGGTGACCGTCGATCTCTCCGACAATGAATTCGGCATGGGCCGCGAGCTCTTCGCGCCGTTCCGCCGCGCCGTCGGCGCCTCGGATCAGGGGGCCAGCGTTCTCTTCCACTGAACGCGACCAACGCAAACAAGCAAAAACCCGCGAGGCGCGAAGCGTCCCGCGGGTTTTCTTTATTGTCAGTCCGGCTGTCCGTCAGGCGCGGATATCGAGGACGTAATCCTTGTGCGCCGGGTGCGTGCTGTAGACGAAGATCTTGTTCAGCTCCTTCTGCGTCAACAGGCGCAGGAAACGGACTTCGATCGTGTTGTTGGCATTCACCTTCATCAGCAGGCAGCCGACCTTGGTGATGCGCGCATCCGGAATATCCAGATAGAACTGCTTCGGCAGGCTGAACTGGGTCAGAATGGCGAGCGTCGCGCTACTCATCGAAATACGGACGATGTCGCAGCGGCGCGACGCCGCGTGCATGACGCCCTTTTCCGTATATTCGATGCGCGCGGCATTCATTGTGTCCTCCATTTTGAACCGCGCTTCGCGGTCATACATGAAGGATTCTTCCTTGCTCAGGAAATGAGACTTTGGCTGTGACGGATTGGAAGCGGCCACGTGCTTATCCCCCTCATAAATTGACTGGGAAAAGGTAGCAGCCGATCTTTAACAGAAAGTGATAATTCGCTCCGCCAAGTATAATTCCCGGGATTATTACCCCAAAAATGGCTCGCTCATTTCCTGTAAGTGTGGCCGCTCGCGTCGAAGAGATGCAGTTTCTGCCGGTCGGCGGCAAACCGCATCTTCTGGCCCTTGTGGACATCGTAGATGCCGGGCAGCTTGACGACGATCGGCTCGCCGGGGACAAGACCTTCGATGTAAAGCAGCGTCACTTCGCCGAGCGCCTCGACGATCGAGACCTCGCCCTCGAAAACATAGTCGGCGCCGTCGGCGATCCTCAGATCCTCGGGACGGACGCCGAAGCTCGCCTGCTTGCCCTTCTCGGAGGTGTCGGTCGCGATATCGAGCGTCACCGACATGCCGCCGGTCAGCGTCACGGTCGTCTCATTGCCGGTTGCAGTGATCGTCGCGGGGATGATGTTCATGGCCGGCGAACCGATGAATTTCGCGACGAAGAGGTTGGCGGGGCGCTCGTAAAGCTCCAGCGGCGCGCCGACCTGCTCGATATTGCCGGCGGAGAGGACGACGATGCGGTCGGCGAGTGTCATCGCCTCGACCTGATCGTGGGTGACGTAGATCATCGTCGTATCGGCCATCTGCTCGTTGAGGCGGGCGATCTCGATGCGGGTCGCGACGCGCAGCGCGGCATCGAGGTTCGACAGCGGCTCGTCGAACAGGAAGACCTTCGGATCGCGGCAGATGGCGCGGCCAATCGCCACGCGCTGGCGCTGGCCGCCGGAAAGCGCCTTCGGCAGGCGGTCGAGATATTTGGTCAGCTGTAGGCTCTCGGCCGCCGCACGGACGCGGCGGTCGATCTCCTGCTTGCTTTCGCCGGCGATCTTCATGCCGAAGGCCATGTTGTCGTAGACGGTCATGTGCGGGTAGAGCGCGTAGGACTGGAAGACCATGGCGATGCCGCGCTTGGAGGGCGGCACGTCGTTGACGAGCTGGCCGTCGATATACATCTCGCCGCCGGTGATCGCCTCGAGACCGGCGATCATGCGCAGAAGCGTGGATTTGCCGCAGCCGGACGGACCGACGAAGACGATGAATTCGCCTTGCTTGATATCGAGGTCGATGCCGTGGAGAACGTCCACGGAACCGTAGGATTTGCGAATATCCTTCAGCGTCAGTCCAGTCATTTCTCTCTCCCCTCCTGATCCTTAGGCGAGACGGGCGAAATACGCCCCCCAGGCCGGAATATCGATCTTGTCGCCATAGTTGTTGCTGGTAAAGCCATGGCCCGTCAATGCCTGCCATTCACCGGCAGGCAGCGTGACGCCCGTTTCGGCCGGGCTCATGTTGAAGATGCAGAGCAGCTTCTCATCGCCATATTCGCGGGTGAAGACCAGAGTCTCGCCCTGCACCTCCTCGAATTCGATCTCGCCCTTGGCAAAGGCCGGGTGAAGCTTGCGGAAGGCGATGAAGCGGCGGTAGTGCTCGAGCACGGAAGTCTCGTCGCCCTGCTGGACGTTGACGGCGCGCAGGATGTGTTCGACCGGCACCGGCAGCCAGGGCTTGACGGTTGAGAAGCCGCCCTGGGCGACGTGGCTGTCCCAGACCATCGGCGTGCGGCAGCCGTCGCGGCCCTTGAATTCCGGCCAGAACTGGATGCCGTAGGGATCCTGCAGATCCTGATAGGCGAGATCGGCCTCCGTCAGCGCCAGTTCCTCGCCCTGATAGAGGCAGACCGAGCCGCGCAGCGTCAAAAGCAGCGAGGCATAGAGCTTGGCGAAAGCGTCGTGATCGGCAACCAGTCCGCCCCAGCGGCTGACATGGCGCACGACGTCGTGGTTGGAGAAGGCCCAGCAGGCCCAGCCATCGGGTGCGGCGGCTTCGAAATCCCGCATCACCTCCTCGACGCGCTCCGGCGTCAGCGGATCGGGCGCCAGGAATTCGAAGGCGTAGCACATGTGCATCTTGTCGTTGCCGGACGTGTATTCGCCGACGATTTCCAGCCCGCGCTGGCTATCGCCCACCTCGCCGACGGCGGCAATCGCCGGGTATTCCTCGAGAACGGCGCGGAAGCGCTTGAGGAAGGCAAGATTCTCCGGGCGGTTCTTGTCGTAGATATGCTCCTGGAAATTATAGGGATTGACCGCCGGCGCGGTCGAGGCGTTGCGCCTTTCGGGGGCAAGCGCCGGGTTGTCGCGCAGGAGCGGGTCGTGGAAATAGAAATTGATGGTGTCGAGGCGGAAGCCGTCGACGCCTCGGTTGAGCCAGAAGCGTACGACGTCGAGCAGACGGTCCTGCACCTCGGGATTATGCAGGTTCATGTCCGGCTGCGAGGTCAGGAAATTATGCAGGTAATATTGCATGCGCGTCGGATCCCACGCCCATGCCGAGCCACCGAAGATCGAGAGCCAATTGTTCGGCGGCGTGCCGTCCGGCTTGGCATCGGCCCAGACATACCAGTCGGCCTTGGCGTTGGTCTTGCTGGAGCGGCTCTGGACGAACCAGGGGTGCTGATCCGAGCTGTGGGAGATGACGAGGTCGATCATCACCCGGATGCCGAGGCGATGGGCTTCCGATATCAGCGTGTCGAAATCCACCAGCGTGCCGAAAATCGAATCGACGTTCTCATAATCGGAAACGTCGTAGCCGAAATCCCGCATCGGCGAGGTGAAGAAGGGCGAGATCCAGATCGCATCGGCGCCGAGGCTTGCCACATGCGGCAGGCGGGCGGTGATGCCCTTCAGGTCGCCGATGCCGTCGCCGTTCGAATCCTGGTAGGAACGCGGGTAGATCTGATAGATCACCGCGCCGCGCCACCAGTCCTTATCGGCGGTCAAGATCGATTGGGGAGCCACGTTCATGGAATATCCTGTCTGAAGTCACGTTCGGGAATGATCAGCCTCCCTTGACCGAGCCCGCCAGCAGACCGCGCACCAGATAACGCTGCAGCCCGAAGAAGACGAGCAGCGGCACGACGATGGTGACGAAGGCTGACGCCGTCAAAATCTCCCAGTTGCCGCCGCGCGAGCCGAGCAGCGCGTTCAGGCTGCCGGTCAGCACGATGTGGTCCTTGTCGGTGCCGAGGAAGACCATGGCGACGAGCAGGTCGTTCCACACCCACAGGAACTGGAAGATGGCGAAGGAGGCGAGCGCCGGGAAGGACAAAGGCAAAACGATGCGGGTGAAGATCTCGAAATCGCTCGCGCCGTCGACGCGGGCGGATTCGATGATCTCCTTCGGCAGGCCGGCGATATAGGCCCGCAGGAGAAAGATGGCGAGCGGCATGCCGAAGGCGGTATGGGCAAGCCAGATGCCGGGATAGGTCTTCGACGGCTGGCCGAGCATGTTGCCGACTTCGTTATAGAGACGCAGCAGCGGGATCAGCGACATCTGCAGCGGCACGACGATGAGGCCGACGACGAGCGCAATCAGCAGCGCCCGGCCGGGAAACTCCATCCAGCTCAAGGCATAGGCGGCGAAGGCGGCAATCAGGATCGGGATGATCGTCGCCGGGATCGTCACCGTCAGCGAATTGATGAAGGATTGGCC
This sequence comes from Rhizobium sp. R634, assembly GCF_002211305.1. GTDB lineage: Bacteria > Pseudomonadota > Alphaproteobacteria > Rhizobiales > Rhizobiaceae > Rhizobium. Next base: position 309,088 of record NZ_LOKW01000024.1, read on the forward strand.
GATGCCTTCGCCTCTCAGAACCGTATTGTAGTTCTGCGTCGTGAATTCGGGCGGCGCCGAGACGGAAACGTAGATGCGCCGCGGCCGCTCGTCAGGCGAAAAGGCGGCGTTCTTCATGTAGCGATAGCTGCCGTCGCTGTTGATCTGCAGCGTTTCGCCGTCGCCGAGATCGGCGGTCGTGCCGGCATCGTAGGCGGCCGGCTGCTGCACGCGGTTGCCGAAGGCTTTCACGGAACGGCCGGTCTGTCCTTCCAGCACATTGCCCGAAATGACGTAGTTGGCGCCTTCCTGCTGTTGCTGGTCAGGCGTGCCCAGGCGCACTGCAACGGTCTGCGTCGAGCCGACGAAGGACGTCCACCAGCCGGACACGACGATCTGGTCCTTGTCGCGCAGCGCGCTGACGAAGATGCCGAGCGTCGGGATGAGCCAGACGATGACGATCAAGAGAACCGCAAGGTGAACGAAGAGCCGGGCGGGGCCGATCTTGAAGTAGCTTCCGACAGCGGTCATCTCAATGGCCCTTCAGTTCGCGGTTGGCACGGCGCACGTTCCAGATCATGATCGGCGTGACGGCGAGCATGATGATGATGGCGATGACGGCGCTTCGGCCGGAATCGCCGCCGCCGCGGAACATCCAGTCGAACATCAGGTTCGCCAGCACCATCGTCTGCCATTGGCCGTTGGTCATGGTCAGCACGATGTCGAAGACCTTGAGGACGAGGATGGTGATCGTCGTCCAGACGACGGCGATGGTGCCCCAGACCTGCGGCACCATAATGCGCCAGAAGATCTGCCAGCCATTGGCGCCGTCGATGACGGCGGCCTCGATCGTCTCCTCGGGAATGCCGCGCAGAGCGGCCGACAGGATGACCATGGCGAACCCGGTCTGAATCCAGATCAGGATGACCATCAGGAAGAAATTGTTCCAGAAGGGAACCGAGATCCACACTTCAGGCGTGCCGCCGAACAGCTGGACGATGGCATTCAGCAGGCCGATCTGGACATCGTTGCCGCCGCGATATTCATAAATGAATTTCCAGATGACCGAGGCGCCGACGAAGGAGATCGCCATCGGCATGAAGACGATGCTCTTGGCGATATTGCCCCACCAGATGCGGTCGGTCATCACGGCGATGACGAGGCCGAAGAAGGTGCAGGCGGCCGGCACGACGGCGAGCCAGAGGATGTTGTTGAAGATCGACTGACGGAATTCGCGGTCGCCGATCGCCCATTTGTAATTGGCGAGGCCGACGAACTGCAGGCCGGCGCGATCGTAGAAGGACAGGATGAAGGTCGCGACGACGGGATAGACGAGATAAACGAAGAGCAAGAAGAGCGCCGGGCCGAGAAACAGCCACGGCCGGATGACTGCACGGCGATTGAGATTGCGCGATGCGGTGCGAATGTCACCGTCCTTTACCGGCAGCGCCAGGTCCAGGATCTTGTTCGAAAAATAGAAATAGGCCGAGCACGCGAAAACGGCGACGACCACGACGCCCAAAGCGGACACTATCTGCGACAGCATTACGTCCCTCCCCTGCTTCCCCTGATCTTATTCCGACCGGTTTATTCTGACGGGTCAGCGCCGGTCATCGTCAATAAGCCTGCCCCACTTGACCACAGTATCCTCGGATGGCCGGACTCTTTTGAATCCGGCCACTCATGCAGACCATGCCGCCGGCAAGCCGGCGGCATAATTCCGGAAGATTACTTGATGCCGTCCCAGGCGCTCTGGATTTCGCCAGCGGCCTCTTCTGCGGACTTGCCGCCGACGAAATCGACCATGCCCGTCCAGAAGGCGCCGGCGCCGATCTTGCCCGGCATCAGGTCGGAACCGTCGAAGCGGAAGGTGGTGGCGGAGGTCAGAATCTCTCCTTCCTTCTTCATCTGCGGATTGGCGTAAGCCTCGGTGCTGACACCCTTGTAAGGCGTCAGGAAGCTCGACTGCGCCATCCAGACCTCATGCGCGATCGGCGTCTTGAGGAAGTCGATGAAGGCGCGGGCGGCCTTCGAGTCCTTGGCGATCGAGACGAGCGTGCCGGCGCCCAGAACCGGCTTGCCGAGTTCGGGATGCGACGCATAGGTCGGCATGTAGAAGAAGTCGGCATCCTGGCCGAGCTTCGTGCCCTCCGGGAAGAAGGACGGGATGAACGAGGCCTGGTGGTGCATGTAGCACTTCGGCGGAACGGCGAAGAGGCCCTTCGGGCTGTCGCGGAAGTCGGTCGAGGCCACAGCCGCGACACCGCCATCGACGTATTTCTCATTCTTGGCAAACTTGCCGAATTCGTCGATCGCGGCAACGACGGCCGGATCGGTGAATTTCAGCTCGTTCGTCGTCCACTTGTCGTAGGCTTCCGGCGGCTGCATGCGCAGCATGATGTCTTCGACCCAGTCGGTCGCCGGCCAGCCGGTGGCGCCGCCGGAACCGAGGCCGATGCACCAGGGAACCCCGCCGTCCTTGACGATCTGATCGGTCAGGGCGTGCAGCTCTTCCATGGTCGTCGGAATCTTGTAGCCGGCTTCCTCGAAATTCTCCGGTACATACCAGACGAGCGACTTCACATCGGCCTTGTAGGGGAAGGCATAGAAGGATTCCTTGCCGTCCTTGCCCTTGTAGGTGCCGTAACCGACCCAGCTGTCGCCGGCGCCGTAATTATCCTTGATCCACTTGGAATTGTCGTCGCCGAGCGGCGTCAGGAAACCCTTGCCGGCGAGATCGGCAAGAAGGCCCGGCTGCGGCAGAATGGCGATGTTCGGCGGCGAGCCTGCCTGGGTGTCGATGACGATCTGCTGTTCGTAGTTTTCGGACGAGGAGTATTTGGCTTCGATGCCGGTCGCTTCGGTGAAATAGGCGAGAACGCTCATGAAGAACGCCTCGTCCTCGCCGCGCCACGGCCCGAAGATCGTCAGCGGCTGGCCCTTCAGATCGGCATGGGCAGCCTTGAATTCGTCATAGCTCTTCCAGTTGAACTTGGCATCCTGCCCGGGCGCAAATTTCAGATCGGCCGCGGACGCAGCACCAGCAAAAAGCGCCGCCACGGCAACGCCCATCAAAAACGTCTTCTTCATGTGATCAACCTCCCATCACAATCCCAACCGCGCCAAATTCCTTCAAAGGGAAATTTCAAAGCGCTTTGACAACCAACTCATTCCATTTTCGGTGGAACGGAGTCAAGTCATTTTGCGAAAACTCGCCATAGGCATGCGGATTGCGCAGCCACGCTGCGTCAATTGGGGAATATGGAGCGATTTTTCTTGAGTCAAGCACACTAAATGCTACATAATTGAAAGCGCTTTGGATGCCGCGGGGAGGTGGCCCGCCTTTTCAGACGGCGCCAGAGCGGGCCGGGAGGAAGCATAGCAGGTGAATCTCAAACAGCTATCGCAATTGCTGGGGCTGTCGCAGACGACGGTGAGCAGAGCGCTCAACGGCTATCCCGAGGTCAACGAAGCGACCCGGGAGCGCGTGCTCCAAGCTGTCAAGGAAACCGGATACCGGCCGAACAAGGCGGCGCAGCGGCTTGCGACCGGCAAGGCAGGTTCGATCGGTCTCGTCATGCCGACGGCGCCCGGCCATCAATCCGACGTGCATTTCGGCGAATTCCTGGCCGGCCTCGGCGAGGAGTCCGTCCGCCACGACTTCCATTTCGTCATCATGCCGTCCGACCCCGATGACGAGGTGGCGGCGCTGCGGCGCCTTGCGATCAGCGGCAATGTCGATGCGTTGTTCGTCGCCTATATGCGCGGCCACGATCCGCGCATTCCCATGCTGAAATCGCTCTCCATGCCCTATGTCGTGCACGGCCGCTCTTTCGGATCCGAGCCGGACTATCCCTTCCTCGACATCGACAATGAGGGAGCGTTTTACGATGCAACGCGGCTGTTGCTGCAGCTTGGCCATACGCGCTTTGCGCTGATGAACGGGCCGATGCATCTGGATTTCGCCATTCGCAGGAAGAACGGCGTCATATCAGCCCTTGCCGAACGCGGCCTCACCCTCGACGAGGACTGCATGAGCCATGCTTTGATGACCGACGAACAGGGCCTCTTGGCGATGGAGCGGTTCCTGCAACTGCCGAACCGGCCAACCGCCATCCTCTGCTCCAGCACGGTGCTGGCGCTCGGTGCGATCCGCGCGGTCAACCAAGCGGGACTGCGCCTCGGCGAGGATATCTCTCTGATCGCCCACGACGACGTGCTGCCGCTCTTAAAGCCCGAGAGCTTCTCGGTGCCGCTGACGACGACACGCTCTTCGTTGCGGGCGGCGGGCGCGCGCATCGCCCAGCGGCTGATCGGCACCGTGAAGCAGGCCGGGCCCTTCCCCGACCAGGAGCTCTGGAAGACCGAGCTGATCGTCAGGGCTTCGACCGGCCCTGCCCCGCAGCAGCTCTAAAGCGCGTCGCGATCTTTCAGATTCGCTCCTCGCGCTTTAGCCCTTTGCTTTTACGCATGTCGTTTGCGGCAAAAGCGCTTAGCGCTTTGCCTGGCAAAACCGCCGCACACTTTTGCGCGACATGCTTTAATCAGAACTGCGGCGGCGTCTGCCCCGCGGCGCGATGGGCGGCGATGACCGTATTGGCCATCAGCATGGCGATGGTCATCGGGCCGACGCCGCCGGGAACCGGGGTAATGGTGCTCGCGACTTCGGAGACTTCGAGGAAGGCAACGTCGCCGACGAGCCGGGTCTTGCCCTCGCCCTTGTCGGGAGCGGCCACGCGGTTGATGCCTACGTCGATGACCGTCGCGCCCGGCTTGACCCAATCCGCTTTGACCATCTCCGGCCGGCCGACGGCGGCAACCAGAATATCGGCGTTGCGGCAGACCTCGGCGAGGTTCTTGGTCCTGGAGTGAGCGATCGTCACCGTCGCATTGGCGTTGAGCAGCAATTGCGCCATCGGCTTGCCGAACAGATTGGAGCGGCCGATGACCACGGCGTTGAGGCCGGAGAGGTCCTCGCCATGGGTGCGGCGGACGAAGACCATGGCGCCGGCCGGCGTGCAGGAAACCAATCCGGTCTTCAGATCGCCCGTGGCGAGCTTGCCGGCATTGACGACGCTCAGGCCGTCGACGTCCTTTTCCGGCAGGATCGACTGGATGATCGGCTCGCTGTCGAGTGGCTTCGGCAGCGGCAGTTGCACCAGAATGCCATGGATCGACGGATCGGTGTTGAGCGTGGCGACGAGGGCTGCGAGCTCCTCCTGGCTGGTCTCGGCCGGCAGCGTGTGCTGGACGGATTTGAAGCCGCATTCCTTGGCCATGCGGCTCTTGGAGCCGACATAAGCATGGCTTGCCGGATCGTCGCCGACGATGATGACCGCAAGACCGGTGGTCACGCCGCTGCTTTTTTCCAGCGCCGACGTTGCACTCTTGACCGTCTGAATCACGGATGCAGCTACGTTCTTGCCATCGATTACTGTCGTCACGCGTCTCTCCGCCTTGTTTCGCGCCAATCTATGGATGTTCGGCGGGCGCCAATTGCCCGCTAACGCCCTATCCTGTCCGAAAGAGGCAAGGCAATATCAAACTTGCAAGGAAATGTTCGTTCAGTGCTGCGCTTCGCGCGCATGAATACGAAGCCGGTCGCGCAGGCCGGAGATCTCGGAGCGCAGTACGTCCATTTCATCGACCGGCGCAGAGGACTGCACGGGCACCGACGGCGCGGCGTGCGGCCGGGACACCGGCTGATCCTCCCGTGCGGGATCGACGGCTGGCCTACGGCGCCACAGCAGGAATGCCGCGCCAAGGCCTATCGCAAGGCCCGCCGCGGCACCGACCAGCAAGCGGAAGGTCAGACCATCGGTTCGCGACACTGCGGTCGCGAACGCCGGCTTCAGGAGAACGATGCGACCATCGGCGGCCGTTCCCGTCGCTGCGGACGTTGCCTCCTCCAGACGCGAGCGCGCGGCATTCGCCTTTTCTCGCAGCTCGGTCAGGCGTGGCAAATCGACGCCCGTATCCCGGCTCTGGGCGATCAGCGTGTTGCGGCGGTCATTCAGGGCCTTGCGGGCATCGACAGCGGCCTTGGCGGCCGTGTTGGCGGCCTGGGCAAGACGGGTGAGCTCCTTGCTCATATTCTCCTTCAGACCATCGGCTTCGGTCTGCTGCTGCAGCAGGCGCGGATGGCGCGGGCCAAGCTCGGCGGAAAGCTGCGCCAGCGTCGTCTTGGCCACGGCATATTTGTCGCGCAAGTCCTGCAGCGCCGGCGAAAGCATATCGGAGGGCAACGAACCGGCGAGCACTTCGGCAAGCTTTGCGGCCTTCAGCCGATCGGCCTGCGCCTTCGCTGTCAGGATGTTCTGCTCAGCCTCTTTCAGATCGGCATCGAGCCCGTCGATCTGACGGCGGAGGTCGATCGCCACCTTGACATTGCCTTCGCCGCTTTTTGCCGTGAAGGTGGCAAGCTCGGCCTTGGCATCGTCATAGGCCTTGCGCAAGGCGGCATCGGTCTCCGCGTTGCCGCTTCGCCCGTCGCCGCCGGCGGCTTCGGCAAGCCTTGCGGCGATGCGCGTGGATTTGCCGCCGTCGCCGGTCGTCACCCTCACGAGGATCGTGCCGGCCGCCGCATCGGGCAGGATCTCGACCGCGTGCTTCAGCGCGGCCTCGGCCCGGGAGGCAGGATCGGCGGCAGCGCCCGTGGCCGACAGGAGATCGAGTGCGACGCCGAGCGCATTGGCGCTGGAGCCGGCAAACTCGGGATCGTGATCGAGCTTCAGGGCGGCGACCGTCGAAGAAACCGTCCGTGCCGACAGCAGCCCCTTTGCGGCAGCCTCGGTGAAGGCGGCGCGGCTTGCGGCATCCGTCTTTATCGCAAGCGTCGTCTCGGCACGGTAGAGCGCCGGGGGAGCCGGCATCAGCGCCGGCAGGCCTGCACCGAGAGCCGTTGCGGCGGCGAGCATCACCGCCAGACCAAAGCGTCCCCCGCGGCGTTGCGGCGCTGTGGCGCGCAGTTCGGCCGGTTCTTGATAAATTTCAGCAGGCGGTTCGATTGAGATCATCGGCTCGCCGGCCAGCGCGTCATGGCGCGCAGGCCCCGACGGAAGATGATGGCCGACATCGTTGGCGGCACGCAGGCGATTGCCGAGAATGGTTTCGATGCGGTCGACCAGCGGCGCCGTGCGCGCTGCCCTTGCGCGTTGCTCCTCGAGGGCGCGGCCGATGGCGCGCAGCAATTCCGCCTCAGGCGGCGCGACAGCCGGCCCGTTCGATCCGGGCGATCGATAAAGATCGTCGGCGGCGCGCCGGCCCGCGGCGGCGCGATCGTGGAAGCTGCTTCTCGCCCTGATATCGTACATTGCGCCACATCTCATGCACATGATGGCCGAGTTCGCTCATCCGCACGACATGCAGATGATTAAGCTACTCTAAATATTCATGGCAAAGAAATGGTTAACCGCAGCGGCAAGAAACGATAGCGCCGCGCATCTTTTCGAGGCACGGAAGGAAACCGCGGCAATTGATGACAATCAGCTCGCCTTCTTGTGATCCAGCCGCGGCTGCTGCTGCGGTGCGCTGGTCTGCTCTTCCGGATAGCTGAGAATTCTCTCGCGCCGGCGGAAGCGGTATCGCAGCACGTGGAAGAGGAAGACCGGGATGCCGATGATGTAGCGGCGCCAGAGGCGCGCCGGTTCCTGTATCAGGCGATAGGCCCATTCCATGCGCATCATCCGCACCGTCTTCGGGGCGCGCGGAACAGCGCCGGAGACGAAGTCGAAGAGCGCGCCCACCGTCAGCACCAGGCGCGCATGATCGGCGCGGATATTGTCGTGAACCCATTTCTCCTGCAGCGGCGTTCCCATGCCGACGATCAGGATATCGAGCTTCTGGCGCTCGATCTCCTCGATGACCGGGCCGGAATTGACCTTGTCGAAATAGCCGTCGGAAACGACGACGAACTCGTGCCAGGGCGTGTGCTTGCGGAAGTTTTCTGCTGCCGCCTCGACGACCGAACGCGTGCCGCCGATGAGACCGATACGGCGCGGAGCCTCCATGAAGGTGAGGAAGGCCGGCACGAAATCGGTGCCGTTCAGATTGGCGGGAAACGGCCCGCCATGGGCGATCTGCGACGCGATGTTGAGGCCGATGCCGTCAGGCAGGACCAGATTGTGCGACATGATCCGATAATATTCGTCGTCGCGCAGCGCCGTCAGCATATTGTGGGCGTTGACGAAGCAAACCACGGTCTGGCCGACCGGAATGGAAGCCAACTCGTTGATGAAAACGAGGGCATCATCCCAGCCGAGATCGCATACCGGCAGATCGAAAATCGTCCGCCGCGATGCGAGCACCGCGAAGTTTGCAATCAGATTCATTCCAACCTCCTGCCGAGGGTGCGTCATGCGCCCGATATCCCGGAAAACAAGCCCATACTTCCGCACCGGAGGTCTCGAAAGGACCGGTCGCGTTACGCCGGGAGGGCGTCGCCCCCGATCACGGGAAGGCAGCGCAGACCAAGCTGTGATGCTTGGTATAACAGGACGGTTTCAAACAACCCTTAGGAAAATTCTTCGGATTTCCATGCTCGCATAAGTGGTTTGTTAACCACGCGCGCCAACGCAAAACGGCGCCCTTCGGCGCCGCCTTTTCATCGATGATCGATGAGGTCTCAATGCGCGGCTGCTGCCGGCGCTTCCGCGGCCGGCGCGGCCTCGACGATCTTGACGGGACTGCCGACCTTCGACGGCTTGCCGGCGGCACCCTGCTTGACGTCCTCCTTGGAGAGGTAGTCGAGCTGCTCAAGCATCACTTCGGCGACATATTCGCCACCGAGGCGCTCGTTCATGCCCTTCTTGACCGCCTCGCGGAAGGCCTGCGGGTCGAAGGATTTGACGTGGGCGATATCGACCATCTTGTTGCCGACGAGCAGGCTGAAAAGCTCGTCCGTCGTCATCTCGGTCAAAGGCAGCGTCACGCCTTTCAGCATTTCCTTGTTCATCATGAAGGAAACGCGGCCGAGGAAGTAACCGGTGACAGCACCGTCGCCGATGATCGGAACCGTGATCGTTTCACCCTTGACCAGCTCGAGCGCGCTCTGCTTGGAATCCGTTGCCACAGGCGCCGGCGCGGTCGCCAGGTACACCGAAAAATAAACGGAAGCCAAGGTAATGGCGCAGACCCAGACACCGGTGAGGACGAGCTTGATCATCAGTTTCCACGCGCGGCGAATTGTTCCTGGGAATAGGTGCCGTCAGCATCGGCATCCTGAACCGCATTCTTCAGAAGGTCGGCCACGGCGCGAACCGCTTCGAGATGCGCCTCGACACGGCGGGCATTGAGAACCAGCTTCTTCTTCAGGCCGTGCAGCTGATCGAGATGGGCGGCGGCGAGCTCGGCCGGATCGGTGTCGCGGAAAAGCATCGACAGCTCATAGAGGCAGCGGCTCTTGTGCGCGTTGGAGACCTTGAGATCGAACTGCGGGTCGCTGCCGATCCGAGTGTTCTCATTGTCGATGATCATTTCGAGGCGTCCGAGAACGGATTTGATCCTGTATTCGTTCGAAACTATTTCCATTGTACCCTCGGTTATGCGTCGCTTGCGTTCTTGGCTTCGGCGGTCGGCGTGCCAAAGGTCTTGCGCTGGAAGTCGTCGATCATGCCGAGCGCGGTGTTGCGGTCGTCATTATCGGTCGAGGCATTGACGATCTTGCCCTCCTGCCGGCGCAAGAGCTCGCCGTACATCTGCTTGGCGATGCCGATGCCGTCACCCTTGGCCATGGTGTTGCCGAGCTGTTCGGCCATCATGCCCTTCCAGATGTCGCCGGTCGCGCCCTTGCCATAGACGTCTTCGCTTTCGCTCGGCAGCATGGACTTGACGAAATTCTGCAGAACCATGGCCTCGAACTTCCGGTAGCTTTCCGGAACCTCCTCGGTCTTGATGCGATTCTGGATGTTGGAGAGACCGCTCTTCTGGCCGATATGGTCGAGAACGTCGACCGTATTGGAGAAGCCCTTGCCATTCTCGGCCAGGCTCGTGGCGGCAAAGGCCGCGCGGTTTGCCTTCAATTTTTCCTGGGCCACCTGAACCTCCATGGGGTCGGCAGCTTTGACAACGTCCAGGACCAGATCACTGGGGGGCGAAATAGCCACGTTACAATCCTCTAAATTAAGATCGTAACGACTATGGTTTTTGAAGCTTGCTGGAGGCTGGCGTTGCGAATTGCTGATCGATCACATCATAGACGGCATTGTCGTCGGCCTCGCGGCGCTCGACCTCCAGCGCCTCTTTCATGCCTTCTTCCAGACGATCGCCCTTGGCGCGCTCGCGGGTCAGCCGCATCTCATGGACCTGCTGCATGCCGGTCAGCTGCTGATCCTTGATGGTGAGCCTGCCGAATCGGTCGGCATAATTCTGCGAGAAGGCGTGGTGGACCGGGTCCATCGAACCGAGAGCGACGATGACATCGTCCATCGCGGCATTGACCTCGACGCGCTGGCGGCTGGTTTCGGCCAGGTCGTTCTCCGCCATCCTCTCGATATGCCGCTGTACCGACAACAGACGCTTGAGTTTTTGGGAGCGGCTCTTCTCGATCATATCAGCCTCATCGCCCGATATAGATCGAATCAAAGGCCTGGCCGAACTGGCTGACCAGCGCCGCGACCGAGACATAAAACAGGAAGAGCCCGCCCATCAACAAATAGGGCGTGGAAATGAAATAGACCGGGATCTGCGGCGCCAGCTTGTTGATGAAGCCGATCGAGACGTTGAAGATCAGGCCGTAGATCAGGAAGGGGCTCGACAGCCGCAGCATGATGTAGGTCGTCTGTTCCAACGTGTCGGTGAAGGAGATCAACGTCGCGCGCATCTGCATCAGGCCGCCGAACGGCATGGTCGTGTAGGAATCGATCAACGCGCGGAAGACGATGTGATGAAAATCCATGATGAAGAGAATCATGATGCCGGCAAAGGTGATGAAGGCCGAAAGGCTGGTCTCCGGCGTGTCTTCGATGATGTCGGCGGAACCCGGCTGGGTATAGCCGACCATCATGGCGATGATGGAGGCGGCAAACTGCATGCCGAGCGTGTAGATCCTCGCCAGCATGCCGTACATCACGCCGATCAGCGTCTCGCTGAAGATCAGGCCGATATAGGTCCCCGCCCCCGTGTGGATTGCCGGGTAGACCGTGTCCCAGAGCAACGGCATGACGGCGATCGAGAGAGCGCCCGCAATGAAGACGCGCAGCTGTTCGGGCACGCGCGCCGAGGAAAAACCCGGAAGAGCCAGGACACAGCCGCCGATCCGGCAGAAAACCAGAAACAGCGCGAGAACGGTCCCTTGCGGGTCTGTTATCATGAAATAGAGCCCAAAATCTTTATCTCGATGCCCTTGGCCAGCTCGACATGCGACAGGACCGGCAGCGTAGCGAACAGCCGTTCGATGATCATGCGCACATAGGAGCGTGTTTCGGGCGACGTGACAAGTGCGAATGGCAGGCCTCGATCCATGAACTCACGGATAACTTTGGTGGCCTGCTCGCTGAACTCTTCCAGGCTGCGGGGATCGATGTCGAATTCGATCACCTCGCCCTTGGCGTCGCGCTTCAGCGCCTGATGGAAAGCGAGATCCCACTTGCTGCCGAGCCTCAGCACGCGCAACACGCCGTTGTCGGCGAGATCGCCGCAAAGCTGCTGGGCCATGCGGATACGGACGTGCTCGACGATCTGCTCGGTCTTCCTGACATGCGGGGCGAGCTCGGCCACCGCTTCGAGAATGAGATGCAGGTTGCGGATCGAGACCCGTTCGGCAAGCAGCAGCTTCAGCACCGCCTGCAGGCCGGAATAAGACATGTGCGACGAGCAGATTTCGTCGGCGAGCTTCTTGTATTCGGGATCGAGGCGATCGATCAGCACCTTGACGTCCTTATAGGACAGGAGCTGCGGCAGGTTGTTGCGGATGACCTCGCTCATATGCGTCAGCACGACAGAAACGTTGTCGATCGGCTGGAAGCCTTCGCGTTTCAGATCGTCGGCGAAGTTTTCGAGGATCGAGACGGCAGGCATGCCGAAAGCGGGTTCGCGAATTTCGTCGCCCGGAATGCTCGGCCGGCGGCCCGCGCCTGTGACAACGAGAACTTCGCCGACGCGCAGCAGGTTCGAGGCCACCGTCGTGCCGTGAATGCGGATCTGGTAGGACTTCTCGGCGATGCCGATGTCGTCGGTGACCTTGATCTCGGGCACGACGAAGCCGTATTGCGTGGCGAACTTCTTGCGCATCTTGCCGACACGGAAGGCGAGTTCCTGATGGGCGCCGAGCAGGCGGGTCGAGACCATCTTGCCGAGCGCGAGTTCGATCTCGGAGGTGCGCAGCACCGATTTGACCGAGTCCTTTTCCAGCTCCTTGCTCTGTACGACCTTTTTCTCCTCCTGTTCGCGGCGCAGCTTGTTTTCAGCCTCGACCTGGCGCGGGATGAACCAGGCGCCGAAGGCGAGGAGACTGCCGAGAACGACGAAGGGGACGAACGGCAGGCCCGGCATCAGGGCCAGAACGAACATCAGCACGGCCGAAACCGAGAGCGCGCGCGGATAGCCGCTCAACTGGTTGACGACCGCCTGGTCGGTGGAGCCGGTGGTGCCGCCGCGGGAAACGAGAAGGCCGGCTGCGAGCGAGACGATGAGGGCCGGCATCTGCGAGACGAGGCCGTCGCCGACGGAGAGCTTGACGAAAACGTCGGCAGCTTCGCCGATCGGCATGCCGTGGCGGAAATAGCCGATGATGATGCCGCCGAAAACGTTGATGGCGGTGATGATGAGACCTGCGACGGCATCGCCGCGTACGAACTTCGACGCACCGTCCATCGCACCGAAGAAGGAGCTTTCCTCTTCGAGCTCCCTGCGCCGGCGCTGGGCTTCCTTCTCGTCGATGATGCCGGCCGAGAGATCGGCGTCGATCGACATCTGCTTGCCAGGAATGGCATCGAGAGTGAAGCGCGCGCCGACTTCGGCGATACGCGTGGCGCCCTTGGTGATGACGATGAAGTTGATGGTGATGAGAATCAGGAAGACGATCAGACCGATGACGAAGTCGCCGGACATGACAAGGCTTGCAAAACCGGCGATGACGCCACCCGCCGCATCGTGGCCCTCGTTGCCGTGGGACAGGATGACGCGTGTCGTGGCGATGTTCAGCGCCAGCCGGGTCATCGTCGCGATCAGCAGAATGGTCGGAAAGGACGAGAAATCGAGCGGCTTCTGGATCCACAGCGCCACCATCAGGATCAGCACCGAAAAGGCGATCGAGAAGGCCAGTCCCATATCGATCAGGAACGGCGGGATCGGCAGGAAGAGAATGCAGATGATGACGATGATGCCGAGGGCAAAACCGACATCGCGCAGGCTCGGGGCGACTTTCGGAAGGGGGAGTGCGGGTGGTTGCGCCATGACGATTCCGTCTCTTCATGAGAGGAGGCGAACATGAAGTTCGCCCAATTCGGATCGAGAATTAAATGGCGAAGCTTGCGCGAAAGTGGCTCAGAAACCCGATTGAATGCGCGAGAAGACGAGATTGGTGAAAATCGAGATCTGCGAGCCGACGAAAGGGGCGGTAACGCCGACGGTGATGAGCACGGCGACGATCTTCGGCACGAAGGTCAGCGTCGCTTCCTGCACCTGGGTCAGCGCCTGGATCAACGCAATGACGAGACCCACCACCATCGCAGCGATGACCGCGGGACCAGCGGCGATCAGGACGGTCCAGATCGCGGCCTGAAACAGATCCAATGCATCAGCTTCATTCATCGGAAGGCAACCTCATATCGCCTTGAAACGGCCCCGCCATTGCCGGGCCGCGTTGGTTGGCATCAACAGGCGCGTCGCATCACGAGCTGCTGCTCGGCGCCTCGTCGGCAATGGTGATTCCCGCCTGCACGAGTATCTTACCGCCATTGGTGGTCGTCGCAATGATGCCGTCGGAATAAACCTTCACGGAATCGATGACGCCCTTGACGGTGCCATCGGCGCTTTCCATGTACTTGCCGACATAGCTGCTCGCCTGGGTGAGGCTCGAGCTCGCCAGAAGCGTGTCCAGCTTGCTGTTGGTCTGGATCGTCTGCTCGACCTGCGAGAAGCTTGCAAGCTGTGACATCTGCTCGCTGGCATCCATCGGATCGGTCGGATCCTGGTTCTTCATCTGCGCGATAAGCAGCTGAAGGAAGTTGTCGTAGTTCAGCGTCGCCTTTTTCTGAGCCGAACTCGTGGTATTCGTCGTCGAACTCGTGTTGTTCACGTTCGATGTTGCATCTACCGCCATGGTGCGATCTCCCTGCGGATCTGCTCGACCATCGTCGGCGGCAGTTCGTGGTTGTTGAGGATATTGTCTTCGATGGCGTAGAGACCGCGGATCGCCTTCAACGCGTCGAAAGCGCGGCCAGTCGAGACGAGTGCGTCGATGCGCTTCAATTCGGCGAGGATTTCCTCGTTCTTGAAGCAGGTGAGCAGCATGGTGATCGACTTGCGGAACATCGCCGTCGAGTGGTCCTTGCCCTCGGGATTGATGAGGATCATCTGCGCGATGAAGTAGAGCTGGCGCAGCGGCGTCGTTGCGCCTTCCGGCTGCAGGACGTGGTTTTCGAGAAGGAACGTCACATCATTCAGGAATTCCAGCGCGACCTTGCGGTCGACACGCAGGACGGCGCCGTTGATGAAGATTCTTTCTCCGGCTTTCAGAGAAATGCGAAGTGTGCTTTTCATTTAAGTCCATCCCTGATGATGGTGGTAACGTCGATGATGCCCTGGTAGTTATTAGTCAGACGTTTTCTGATCCTGTCGCATTCCTTCAAGATCCAGATCGCAATCGAGATGAGGTTGGCCCTGAGCTCGATCTCCAGCTGGTTGTCGGGATGTTTCAGATCCTCGATGAAGCTGATCCATACGCGTCGCGTATAAAACAGGGCTTCAATGGCTTCCCGCCCGTATTTTTCCTTGTCGCGCGCCAACGACAGCAGTTCTATGGACCGGTCAAGAACCTGCCATTCCCGCTCTTTCGCGTCGGCCACCGAGTCTTGCATGACTTCGGCATATGAGAACTGATACATTCATGCATCCTTCTTTATATTGCGCGCCTTTGCTCATCAAAGGTAGTTTACTAGACTCAACTGCTGTATCTTCGAGACGATCGTGTAGGCGGTTTCAAGCTGGGTTTCCAAAGTCTTGACCAGGGTCGAGGCTTCGTAGGGATCAACGCCCTGCAGATCCACGAGCTTGTTCTTGATGATGTTCGACTGTGCATCGAGCGCATCGTTGGACTTCTTGACGCGCTCCTGGGAAAGGCCGAGCTGACTTGCCTGGGTCACGAGGCCTGTGGTCGCCTTCGTCGTGTAGCTGATCGCCTGCTTTGAAACCGTGCTCATCGCATCGGTGCTGAGGTTCTGGCTAAGCAGCGCCGAAGTCATGACCGAGGCGAGCGCGAAGTAGCGCATGCCTTCGGAATTGGCGTTGGTCGAGGATTCGATCACTTCCGAGTTGCTGATGCGGCTCGTCATGTTTTGGCTCGACGCCTGCGACCAGCCCGTCGTCGGATCGGTCCAAGCGGTCTCCGTGAACATCGTCTCGACCTGAGTCGTGATGAAGGTTTCCATCTCGGCGCCGGTCAGCTCGTTGACCGGTTTCGTCAGGCTTGCCGCATAGGCGTTCAACCTCGTAACGATTTCCGCGCTCGTCGCCGTCGTCTTGTCGGTCAGCGGCTGCACATCCGTATTGATGCCGGAGAACAGATATTCGCCGTTCACCATGGTGTTGGACGTATCCATCATGGTCGAGAGAGCGCTGGTCGCCGACTGGATGGCGACGGTGATGCTGCCGGGATCGCGGCTGCCCTGGAGCGCCGTCAGCTTGGAAACGAGGCCATCGCCGACGTCCTTCATCTTCGACAGACCGAGCTGCGAGGATTCCATACGCGCCGTGACAAGCGAATTGCTTGATTTGATCGAGTCTATCCTGTCGACCTCGCGGCTGAAGTCCACGCTCCTGGCGGCATTGCCGCCGAGCGAGACACCGATATCCGCATAGACTCCCGTCGTTGCTTCCATCGTCGCCTTGGTCATCTGATTCTGCGCCTGACGGATCGTCAACCGCATCGCATTCTGAATGGCCGAACTTGAAATAAATGAGCTCTTCATGGCTTAACTCGCAATATCCAGCAATGACTTCAACATCTCGTCGACGGCGTTCAGGATCTTCGTCGCCGCCTTGTAGGACTGCTCGATGTCGAGAAGCAGCGTCAGTTCTTCGTCGAGATTGACGCCGGTCTCGTTGGAATAAGCTTCATCAGAGCGCGACAACGCCGCCGAGGTATTCTCCGCCGCCGTCGTGGCGTTGCTGCGGTACTGCTCGAGCCAGCCCAGCGAATTCGTGGCGTATTCCATGATGCTGACGTTCGAATCGATGCCCGTCGTGGCATCGAAGCCGACCGGCGTTCCCGCTGCTGGATCGAAATCGATGTCGGAGCTCATCGCGGTATATAGGCGATCAAGTTCAGTTGTGTAGCCGCTGACGTGGGTGGGGTTCGTGACCAGGCCCGTGGCGTTGACGCCGCCGTCGCGCAGGCGCATCGGATCGCCGCCCTGCGAGGTAATCACACGGGCGCTGACTGTGATGGTCGCCGCCATGCCGGCGACGGCCGTGCCGCCGGTATCAACCGTGCCGCCGCTCCAGGTGAAAAGTCCTGGCACATAGGCCGGGGGCGCTGCCGTGTTCTGCTCCTTGAAGAGCGAAACAAGGCCGCGGGCGACTTCGTCGAGCTGCTTCTGGAAATTGGGAGCGATCTCGTCGCGGATCTGCAGGAGCGACTGCAGGCTCCCCTGCCCCGTCGTCGTCGAGCCCTTGCCGAGCGGCAGCGCGACGCCGTCGATATAGATGGAGTTGCCGACGGTCGTGGCGGTATAGACATCCTGGGATTTGAACGTCACCTTGCGCGGGATGGTCTCGAAGAGGATCGTCCCGTCAGGGGTGCTCAGCACCATGTCGTTATTGTCGCGCGTCGTCGCGCTGACGCCGACGATCTGCGAAATCTGCTTGAGGACCTTCTCGCGCTCGTCAAGCGCGCCGGATGCATCCGCACCGGAAGCCGTGGCGGTCTTCACCGCATTGTTGGCCTTCTCGAACTGGCTGAGAAGCGTGTTCAGCGTATCGACCGCAGTGCCGATCTGCTTATCGGCCGTGGCGCGAACGTCCTGCACGGCTTTCGACGCGTTGTTCAGCGAGTTGGCGACGTCCTGGGCAGCGGTGATGGCGCCCTGAGCCGCGACGGTGCTGCCCGGCGAGGTCCTGAAAGCCTGAAGCTTCTGCTGGAAAACACCGAGATAGGTGGACGGCGACGTTTCGTAGTCGTTGCCGCCCATGATCGATTTCAAGTCCTCGAGACCACCCAGCAGGGTCTGCTGGGCGCTGTCCTGAGAAGAGGTCTTCAGATATTGGCGCAGCAGGGCATCTTCCTGTGCACGGTTGATCTGGACGACCTGCGCGCCATTCAAGGACGTGGTAAGCATCGCCTGCCGGCGCACGTAATCTTTGTTGCCGGCATTCGAGATATTGTTCGATACGACACTGCTCTGAGTGCCAGTATTGTTGAATATGCTCTGCGCGGTGTTAAGTGCTGACGTGAGCGACATGGCTTACCAGTACCCTACTTATCTCTTGAGGTTGACGAGTACGTCCATGATGTCGGAACCCGTCTGGAACACCTTGGAATTGGCGGTATAGCTGCGCTGCGATTCGATCATTTCGGTCAGTTCGCCGGCGAGGTCGACGTTCGAACCTTCGAGGGCGCCCGATTTGATCGTGCCGAGACCGTTGGTCTGCGGGAAGCCGGTGACGGTGACGCCCGACTGGCCGTTGGCGCTGTAAACGTTGCCGCTCATCAGCGTCAGCTTGTCGGGGCTGGCGACGTTGGCGAGCGGGATGCGATAGAGCGGCTTTGTGCTGCCGTCCTCATACTTGGCATAGACAATGCCGTCGCCATCGATGGTGACGTCCTTGACCGGGCTCGCGGCCTGGCCGTTCGGCGTGCCGGTGCCCGAAAAGGCCGCGCCAAGCTGGGTGAAGCCCGAAAGATCCATGTCGATCGATAGGCCGGTCACCGGATCGACGATAGTTGCGGAACCCGTAGAGTTGGTAATCTTGCCGGTGGAATCGAAGTCGAGCTGGGTCGTAGCGACTGCGGCGCTGGTGTAGGGGAAGGAGGTCGTTCCGCCGGCGGCCGCATCAGCGTTGCGGAAGATCGCAACCTCCCAGCTGCTGTTAACGGCGGGAGGTGCCGGCGGTGGCGTCGCCGCGACCGAGGTCTTCGTGAAGTAGAAGTCGTACATCACCTTGTTGCCGAGAGAGTCGTAGGCGACCATCGAGAACTTCTTGGTGTCGGTTGTCGTAGTACCAGTAGCGCCGTTGTCGCTCGGAAGCGTCGCAGGAGCGACCGGAGCAATATTAGCGCCGGAATCGAGGTTGCCCTTGAAGATCCCTGATGTCGAGGCGATGGCCGTCAGCCCCTCTTGGTTGACATTGACAGGTACGAGGCCGTCGAAACCGTTGACGACGACAGCAGGAGAGCCGGCATCGTAGGAGTAACCCATCAGCTGGAAGCCGGCGGCATTGACGAGGTTGCCTTCATCATCCTTCTGGAAGTCGCCGGCGCGGGTCAGAACGGGCGTGCCGTCGGCACCCTGAACGATGAAGAAGCCATCACCTGAGATCGCGAGGTCAGTGGTGGAGGTGGTGTACGAGATATCGCCCTGGTCGGAGACGGCCTGGCGGACGGACGTCTGAACACCGCCGGAATTGTAGTTGCCGCCCGAGGAGGGCAAAACCAGCGTCGAGAAGCTCGTCGACACGGCCTTGTAGCCGGTGGTGTTTACGTTGGCGATGTTGTCGGCGACGGTGCTGAGGCGGTTCGCCTGCGCGTTCATCCCCGATACTGCCGTCTTCATGCTGCCGAAAATGCTCATCTGAAAACCTCGTTTTACCTGTTAAGCTCAAGAGTATTTGGCGGGCCTTGCGTGAAGCTGTCTGTTATGCGGACAGCGAGGCCAAATATTCAACTTCAGCCGGGCGTTTCCGTCCGGCTGAAAAATCAAGCCCAATCAATGCAGTAACCAAGGAAGCGCTTGGAATCGACCGGATCGACGCCGAGCTTCTTGCGCAGCTTCTTGCGCAGCTTCGAGATGTGGCTTTCGACGACATTCTCCTCGACCTCTTCGTCGAAGATGCCGTAGATGGCGTTGAAGATCTGGGTCTTGGTGACCCGGCGACCTCGGTTGGCGATCAAATATTCGAGGATGCGCCGCTCGCGCCGGGGAAGCGCGAAGACCTCGCCGTTGATCTCGGGATCACGGCCATCCGAAAAGACGCGGATCGCGCCGATATCGGTATGGTTGGCAATCGCCTTCAGCCGGCGCCGGATGGCCGCCGCCCTCGCGAGGATCTCACGGGGGTGAACCGGCTTGCGCACCACGTCGTCGACGCCGCAATCGAAAAGCGCAAGGGTATTTTCGAGCGACGGCTGATCGCTGACCGCGATCACCGGCGCCATCGACCGATCCCGGATTGCCCGGGGCAGCTCCAGACTGCGCTGGCCCTGGCCTATGAGGAAAGCCTCGACGGCCGCAATGTCGGAATCCGCAGCGGTCTGTACCCACTCGCCGAATTCCGCTGGATCAAAGCCGGTCGAGGGAATGCCCTCACGGCCAAACAGAGATGTGTATCCATCTTTTACGAGCTCACGCTCATCAACCACTACGATCATTCGTCCGCCTCCGAATCAGTGTGGCACTTCGATGATCTATGGGTACGAATCGCACGAATCGGCGACAACTCGTTAAAGTTAATGGCAGAAATTAATAATTGATTAAGATCTCGGTGGCGATTTGATCTATATCTAGTAGGAGCGCCTGTTTATGCACACAAAAATTTCGTGGAAAAGTTAACGCTCCCTTAATTATGACTTGCGCACAGGATTCCTGCCGGATTCCTGCCGTATTATGACACAGTTTCGTCACAATGGGCCGCTTCAATTTTTGATTGAATTAGTTTCGGCAGAAGCTACTCGCATTGGGAGTCCACTTGCCATACCCCGTGGCGACCAGATTGGTGATGACGCGACAGACATATCGCTTCTGGGCGGGGTCGTTGTTGGGGCCGGCATGGTATCTGGCTACCGCCATCGTCCAGGTTTCGTGCCGATCATGGAGGTTGCGGAGGAATTTCGCCGCATACTCCACGTTGCGATGCGGGTCGAACATATCCTCGGCGGAGCCGAAATTCTCACCATGATAGTAGTGGTTGATCTGCATGCAGCCGATGTCGATGAGCTTTGCGCCGCTCCTTCGGGCGACATCGAACTGCTTCATCGCATCCTGCTCGGAGGGCGGAAAGATTGCCTTGCCCTCGACATTCATGGCGTAGGGATAGAGCGACCCCTTGCGGCCGGTTTCCGTCAGGCCGACCGAATAGAGAATGCCTTCCGGGATGCCGTATTTGGCAGCCGCCGACTGGATTTCGCGTTCGCAGGCGCCGGTGGAGGCTGATACCTCAGAGGTAAACGCCACCAGCGCCGCTGCTGCCAGGCCGGCCAGCATAAACGTCTTCGATACCGGTCTCGCCTGCGCCATTGAAGCCTCCATCCGTCCGCTGCGCCGTCTGATTCTGGCGCTCTCGCGCCGCGCCGCCCTGCCCCTGCTGGGCAAGCGACTGCTGCTGGGAGGCCTGGCCCTGGCTGCCTGCCTGGTTGCCCGCATCGGCACGCTCGACGGGCGCCATGCTGACCGTCACGTTCTCGATCGTGTAACCCTGGCTGCGCAACGCTTCGAGAATCTTGCCGTGATCTTCCTTCAGTTGGCGGTAAGCCGCGCCCGTCTCGACCTTGAGATCGACGTTCAGCGCGTCGCCGGACAGGCGCATGGTCGCCGTCACCAGGCCGAGATCGATCGGGTTCATCTGGATCTTCAGCGTATTAACCACCTTGCCGGTGCTCGTCCACTCCGCCGCGTTGGACAGGGCCGAGCTCGGCTGCATGGCTCGCGCCCATTCGGAGTCGCCGGAGAGAGCGGCCGTGACGGCGGCAGAATTCGAATTCTGCGCCAGGCCGATATAGCGGCGTGATTCGAGGACCGAAACATTTTCGAGATCGGCCTTTTTGGACCCGTCCTTCGGTCCTGCTTGGTCCGCGCCGATATGCATATCCATCGATACGCCGCGGCCATCGGCGCGGCTGATCCTGAACGTCCTGCCATCGGCCGCGTCGGCATTCTCCGTTCCCGGAAGCATGGCGTCGTCCGCCTTGCCGCTCTCGACGCTGCTGACGGCCGCCAGTGCATCGGTCGCGTGGCCGTCGGCCTTGGCGTTGATACCGTCGATTTTCCTGTCTGATGCAGCCGCCTCATCAGCCTTGGCCGACGCCTGATGCGCAACGACTGCCGCCGGCAAAGCCGCAGCACCTTCGGAAGGCTCCTGCTTCAACAGGCCTAGGACATCGGAAATACCGCCGTCGTCGTCACCGCTGCTCTCCTTATCCGCATCCGTTTCCGATGCTTCGGCCTTCACGTGCTTGGCGCCTTTGGCTGCCTGGGCGACATCGGCTGCAGCGGCGTCTTTCGGATCGAGCGTGCCGAAAGCGAGATCGGCCGACATTTTTGCCTGGTTCTTTGCAGGCTTTGCCGCGACCTTTCCAGCATTGGCGAGATCGGTGATTTTCCCCGGCTCCACTTCCGCCTGCGCCTTCAGCGCGGCATCGCTGAGATCGATCAACGGCTTTGCGCCGCGGCTGCGGATAGCCCGCGCCGTCTTTTCCGCCGCACCTTCGGCAACCGCGCCCTCGTCCGACTGCGCCTCATCAGACTCGCTGTTGGCCGCGCCGCCGCTCGCCTTGGCAAGCGCATCGAAGAACCCGTTTTTCTGGTCGGCGGCATCAGCCTTTCCGCCCTGGCGCGCGGATTTCGCGGCCGCGGCCGTCTCCGTACCAGGGGCTCCGCCCGAAACGCTCATATCCATCATGTTAATTGCCTTCCTGCGCCAGAAGACTGTCGATCTCGTCGAGCCTGGATCGACTGGTCGTCACAAATGCGTTGAATGAGGGGTCGGTATCCTGGCTTTGGCCAGTCGATGCCACACCTCCTGGAATAGGCTCGGGATGCGCGCTTGGCGCCCCCGGTTGCGTAGCTAGAGCCGCAGCCTTTTCAGAAGTGATTTCTTGATGCTCATCGTTAGAGGCGGATGCTTGCGTCAGGCTTGCCGGATCTGGCGCGCGCAGGATCTGCTCCGCGACGGATCTCGCCGCCTCCTGCAGCGCCTGATCCCGGGGCGAGAGCGCATTGCCATCGATGCCGCTGACATTTTTCGCCGCCCGGTCGATATCGTCCGTCGGCAAGCCGGCCATGCCGCCATAGAAATCGGCGAGCGGGCCGAAAGCATTGTCGGTTCCCGCACCAAGCGATTGCACGCGTTCCACCGCCATACGCGCCAACTCCGGCTTGCCCGATATTGCCGCGGCGCGGGCAATGCGCAGATAAACCTCGCGCTGGCGCGGAGCATCCATGAACGACAGAATGTCGATAACATCCTGCGGCTTCACATCGTGATCATGACCGACGACGAGCTTGACGAAGAGATCGGCGAACTGACCGGCATAGGGCGAATGCAGGAAGCGCCTGATATAACGCTGCGAATAGGCCATTCCCCTGTCGACCATTCCCTTATCGAGGCAGATGGCGACGGAGCGGCGCAACGCTGCCTCCTCGACGATCGTGCCCGGCGCCGCGAGACGCGCCTGATCGTAAAGATCCAGCGCTTCCGTCGGCTTTGTCGCGATCAGCACATTGCCGCCGATCAGCGCAAGATAAGGGCCGATCTTCTTGTCGCGATATTCCCTGGACGTCTCCTCCAGCGTCTTCGCAACGAGGAGCCCCTTGCCGCTCAGATATTTGCGCAGAACATCGGTGACACGATTGTCGAAATAGCCATTGACGTCGTGGGCGATCAGATATTCGAGCGTCTGCGGATTGCCGCCGCTCATCGCGTAGATCAATGCGGCGTCTACATTGCGGTCGTCGTCGAAGATCGAGGGATCGACAGTGCGCAGCCGCTGATCGATCGTACCCAGCATGAAACGCTGCATTTCGCCGGCCGAATGATCGCCGGCAGCGACGGAATCCTGCACGAACTGCAGCGACCGCAGCATCTTGTACGGCGCAAGATCGTCCGGATCCTCGGCATTGCTTACGGCTGGCGAGAGTATCGCCAGGCCGAGGGCCACAAATCCGAAGGTGCGATGCTGACGGCGCGCCATCCTGTTTTCCTTAATCCGCCTGCACCAGAATCTCGATCCGGCGGTTGGCCGCATCGAACGGGTCAGCCGGCACCTTCAGCCGGCGGTCGGCGAAACCGGAGACCTGAGATATGCGCTTTTCGTCGAGCCCGCCGCGCACCAACATGTAATAGGCGCTCTGGGCACGGTCCATTGAAAGCCGCCAGTTCTCGTTCTGGGTACCTTTATATTGTCGCCCGTCCGTGTGGCCGCGGATAGCCACCGCGCCACCCCTCTCCTTCAGGATCTCGCCGATCTTGCTCATGGCGAGCACCATCTCCTGGCGCGGAACCGCGGAGCCGATATTGAACATCGAGTCGTCGGTCTGGTCGGAGATACTCACCAGAAGCCCGCCTTCGGCTGCCGTCACCGTCAAGCCTTCTGCGAGTTTGCCGGCAACTCCGCCGATCTGCTGGGCGATCTGCTCCTGGAGCTGCCTTGCCTCTTCCTTTTGCTGCTCTTCGGTTTCGGCCGCGCTCTTGTCCGCCTCCTTCTGGTGGTCGGCGTCCTTTTGCGCGTCGGTCTTCTTTTCGTCGGGCGTTTTGCCGTCCCCCTTGCCATCCTGGGCCTGCACCTCGCCCTTCGCGTCCTGGGACGGTTTCTGTTCCGGCACCGGCACCGGCTTCAGATCCTGGGGCGTCACATTCTCGGCCTTGGCAATTTCGGTCGGTTCGCTTTCGCTCGCCTGTTCCTCACTCTTGCCGGGAGGCTGCGACTTGCCTGCCGTCGTAACCTCGACCTGCTTCGTCCAGAAATCCGGATCGAAGGGATCGCGATAGGCCTCGCCGCCATCAGCGCCGGTCGCCGGGCCGGAATCAGCCGCGCCGCCATCGCCCTTGGCGCTGACATTGGCCTGCTGGCCGACTTCCTGCGCGATCTCGGCGAGAACCGAATAGGGGTTTTCGAAGAAGTCGGCTTCCGAATAATTGGTGTGGTCGCCTGAGGTCGATGTCTGGTCGTCACCGTCCGCGGCTGACTTGCCCTCGGTCGGATTTTCTTCCTTCTGCTTCGACTTTTCCTGCTTCTCCTCGCCCTCGTCATTTTTGACGGGCTTCTTCAGGCCCTTCTCGGTCGGCTTTTCGTCGGCAAGCTTGATCGGGTTGAAATAGGTCGCGACCGCAGCCTTGGTCTCCTCGTTGGCGGCATTGACCAGCCACATGACCAGGAAGAACGCCATCATCGCCGTCATGAAATCGGCATAGGCAATTTTCCACGCACCGCCATGGGCGCCATCGTGATCGCCGCCGCCATGTCTCTTGACGATGATGATCTCGTTCTTGCCGTGGTGGTGGTTTTCGCCTTCACTCATTCGAGAACTTTCTTCAAGCTGGCCGCCCAGGCGGACATACGGGTGACGATGACGGATTCGCCGATTTCCACGGCAAGATCGATATCGTCGGTCTCAACGTGGCGAACCGCCGTGGCGTGTTCGCCGAGCTCGGCCTTCAACCAATCGAAAAGCGGTGTCGGCCCTCTGACGACGATCGGTCCGGCCGCGCCTTCCAGGATCGCATCGCGCAGCAGTGCGGCGAGGTTCTCCGCAGCCTTGACGGCGAGCGCGTCGGTCATCACGGGCGCGATTGCCGCCGCGGCACCGGCGCTCACCAGTTCGGCGACTTCCTCGGCGATATCGCGGATACGGGATGCAATCACCGCCGCCGCCTCGACTTCGTAGCGGAGCTTCAGTTCCTCGAGTTCGCGGGCGTGGGCCTCGGCCAGCGCCCGCGCCTCGAGCTCGTACTTTTCCGTCAATTCCGCGGTCGCTGCGGCATGGCCTTCAGCATAGGCCTCGCGGCGCTCCGCCTCGACGTCGATGACAGGCTCGCTCGGCATCTCAGGAAAACCGGCGCCGGCGAAATCATCTACGTCGATGATCGGCGCTGGCGATTCCGGTTCACCGAAATCCTTCAAATACCGGGAAAGCGAAATGCTCATAAAACCCATCCAGCATTGGCGAGGCATGCCGCATGCCCACCCCGCTCAAAATGACCTTGTGCGCCGGCATGCCGTTTCGAAACGGGCAAGGGCTTGGCCTTGCGTCGGCACGAATTCGGACGATGCCTTCATGCCGGAAACTAGGAAGTCAAACTTGCGCGAGGATGAATGGCACTCCCAACGTCCGTGTTCGCGCCTACCTTTACTCCAGCAGAATGAGGATCTTGCTTGCCGCCGTGTTGAGGATCGAGATCGCTTCGACGGCCATCTGCTTCTGCGTCTCGATCGCCTTCTGACGGATCGACGCCTCGTCCATGTCGGTATCGACCAGCGCGCCCACACTCTTGTCGATCGAATCGGACAGGTTGGCGGTGTAATCGATCTGATCGTCGATGCGCGCTTTCATCACGCCGATCGAAGCGGCCGTTGTCGTCAACGTGGAGAGCAAGGAATCGGTGACATCGAGCATATCGACGAGCTGCGCGTCGGTCGTGTTCTTGCCGATCGCGATTTCCGTGCCGGTCGCCGGCGTCGTCGAGCTCGCGTTCAGCAGGTAGTAGTTGCGGGGGCCGGTCCCGCTGTTGTTGATTGCCTGCGCATCGACCGATTTGGTCAACAGGCCGCCGCTGGCATTGTTCTTATCGATGAGAATGGTCTGCGACGATGGAAAATCGATGCTCTGGGCCTGATACTCGCCGGTCGAGGCGCGCACGAAGCCCGAGATGACCGACCATGTCGGGGGGGCAGCAGAATCGCCGTTCAGCAGCCAGTTCTCGCCTGCGAACGACGTCGATTCGACGACCGTCTGCAGCTGCTGCTTATATTCGCTGATCTCGGCGTTGATCTTGTCCTTGTCTGTGCCCGGCTCTCTTGCCGCAACCAGCTTGGTACGGATCTGAGTGATGAGATCGATCGCCGAATTCATCGCCGTATAGGTCGCATCCACTTTCGCGGCACCAAGGCCGAGCGCATCTCCGATCGTACCGAGATTGGTGCTGTCAGAGCGCATGACGGTCGCGATGGACCAATAGGACGCATCATCGGCGGCCGTCTCGATACGATATCCCGAGGAAACTTGCTGCTGGGTCTGGCTGGCTTCTTTATTGATGCTGCGCAGCACCGCAAGCGCATTCACCGCGGCCGCGCTGGTAATCTTAACGGTCATCGACAGGGTCTCGGATAAAGTGAAAGGGCAGGCCGGATTGCCGGCGGCGACTGACGTGGCGTCATGCCTCCGACGGGGGTTCCGTCGGCGTCTCGCAAAAACAAATCAACTCAAGGCGAGGTTAACTCGATACCAAGCTGTTGGGCAAGGGCGCGGCCCACGCGCGCAAACAGCGGAACTTCGCACCAATCAACCTATTGATATAAAATAAAAAACCGCGCCGTTTCGGGCGCGGTTCGTGAGGTTTTCTGCTTGCCGACGGACGGCGGCGCAAGATTCGGTCCAGCTTCAGCCGAGCGTTAGCTGCGGAACAGGGTGAGGATGTTCTGAGCGCTGGAATTGGCGATCGACAGCGACTGGATCGCCAGCTGCTGCTGGGTTTGCAAGGCCGTCAGCTTGCTCGATTCCTCTTCCATGTCGGCGTCAACGAGGCGTCCGACGCCTGAGTCGATCGAATCGCTCAGCGCTCCTACGAAATTTTCCTGGAGTTCGATACGGGTGGAAATCGAACCGAGCTGCGATGCAGCCTTGGTCATCGCTTCCAAGCCGGCCTCGATCGAGGTCAGGGCCATGGAGATCTCAGCCGAACCGAAGGTGCTGATGTCCATCGAATAGATCGAACCGATCGTGCCGTATGAGGTGCCGATAATGCCCGAGGTCGTCTCAATCGTGCCGGTCGCAGTCATGCCGAAGAGAACGTTGCCTGTGGAGCTCGTGTCCAGAACGTAGTCCGTCGTCTTGACCGAGACGTTGCCGTTGCCGTCACGGACGAAGGTCGATACGACGCTCTTGGTGCCGTCAGCGCCGGCAACCCAGTTTTCACCGGAGAAGGAAGCCGACTGCGCGATGCTGAGCAGTTGCTGCTGCAACTGGCCGATTTCTTCCTGGACCTTGGTCTTGTCGACGCCCTTTTCGGTCGCGGCGACGATCTTGGCCTTGATCTCACTGATGACGTCGATTGCACTGTCCATGGCGGAATAAGCGGTATCGACCTTAGCGGCGCCGAGACCGAGAGCGTCGGAAACGGCCGAAAGTGCCTTGTTGTCCGAACGCATGGTCGTCGCGATCGACCAATAGGCAGCGTTGTCGGACGCCTTTTCGACACGATAACCCGACGAGACGCGGTTCTGCGTATCTTCGAGGTTGTCGTTGATACCGCGGAGGGTCTGAAGGGCGGCCATCGCCGCGACATTCGTCAAAATGCTGGTCATGAAATGATTGCCCCTTGTCGGCAGGTGGAAAAAAGGGACATTCCGGAATGTTACCGGGAGCGGGGATCAGCATCATGCCTGTTAACCGGTTGTTAGTATCGGTTAACCCGCCGTCTCGTTGACCTGAGAAAACAGCATTATGGTTAATCAACCGTTAACAGAAATTAAAAAGCCGCGCTCCATCGAAGCGCGGCTCGAATCTCTGGGGTCCGCCGAGGCCGGCGGACCGATGTTTTCTGCGGGTTATTAGCCGCGGAAGAGCGACAGGATGGTCTGCGAAGAGGAGTTCGCGATCGACAGCGACTGGACGGCCAGCTGCTGCTGGGTCTGCAGGGCGCTGAGTTTGGAGGACTCTTCTTCCATGTCGGCATCGACGAGGCGGCCGATACCGGAGTC
Source organism: Rhizobium sp. R634 (assembly GCF_002211305.1). Taxonomy (GTDB): domain Bacteria; phylum Pseudomonadota; class Alphaproteobacteria; order Rhizobiales; family Rhizobiaceae; genus Rhizobium. The sequence goes on from NZ_LOKW01000024.1 coordinate 337,073, forward strand.
GATCGAGTCGCTGAGCGCGTTGACGAAGTTTTCCTGAAGTTCGATACGCTTGGAGATCGAGCCAAGAGCAGCGCCGGCGCTGGTCATGGCCTTCAGAGCAGATTCGACGTTCGTCAGAGCGGTCTGGATCTCGCCGAGGGTGAAGTTGGTGATGTCCATCGCGTAGACGGAACCGGTCGCACCATTCGACGTGCCGAGGATACCCGTGGAGGTTTCGACCGCGCCGGCGCTCATGCCGAACAGAACGTTACCGGCAGAGCCGTCGTCGAGAACGTAGTCGGTCATTACGACCGATACGGCGTTGGAGCCGTCGCGGACGAAGGAGGCAACGACATTCTTGGTGCCGTCAGCGCCTGCAACCCAGTTTTCACCCGAGAAGGAAGCCGACTGAGCGATGCTCAGGAGTTGCTGCTGCAGCTGGCTGATTTCTTCCTGGACTTTGGCCTTGTCGACGCCGCTTTCCGTGGCGGCAACGAGCTTGGCCTTGATCTCACCGACAACATCGATGGCGCTGTCCATGGCGGAGTAAGCGGTGTCGACCTTAGCGGCGCCGAGACCGAGAGCGTCGGAAACGGCCGAAAGAGCCTTGTTGTCCGAACGCATGGTCGTCGCGATCGACCAGTAGGCAGCGTTGTCGGAAGCCTTGCCGACGCGATAGCCGGAGGAAACGTGAGCCTGGGTTTCCTGGAGACCCTGGTTGATGCCGCGGAGAGTCTGGAGGGCTGCCATTGCAGCGTTATTGGTGTTGATGCTCGTCATAGTTTGCTTGCCCCTTGTTGGCAGATTTTAGAAAGGGACATTCCGGATTTTCGGCCGGCCCACAGCGATCAGCATCATGCCTGTTAACCATCTCTGTTAGGGTTAACTCGCCGTTTCGATGGGCCTAGAAAACAGCAAGATGGTTAAAGAAAGCTAAATTCAAAATGGAAATAGCGTAAAAATATCTGACACTTAGAAGAATTTTCATTAACCTTATGTTAAAACATTTCGCGGCCGGGGATGACCCGGCCGCGAAACTTGGAAGCCTTGTGCCGACCGCTCTTAGCGGAAGAGCGACAGGATGTTCTGCGAAGAGGAGTTCGCGATCGACAGCGACTGGATCGCCAGCTGCTGCTGGGTCTGAAGAGCGCTGAGCCTCGACGATTCTTCTTCCATGTCGGCGTCGACGAGGCGGCCGATACCGGAGTCGATCGAGTCGCTGAGAGCCGAGACGAAGTCGTCCTGGCTGTCGATGCGGCTGGAGAGCGAGCCAAGAGCAGCGCCGGCGCTGGTCATGGCCTTCAGAGCCGATTCAACGTTCGTCAGAGCCGACTGGATCTGACCGGCGGTGAAGTTGGTGATGTCCATCGAGTAGATCGAACCCGTCGCGCCCGTCGATGTGCCGAGAATACCCGTGGAGGTTTCAACCGAGCCGCCGCTCATGCCGAACAGAACGTTGCCGGCGGAGCCGCTGTCGAGAACGTAGTCGGTCGTGGTGATCGATACGGCGTTGGAGCCGTCGCGGACGAAGGAGGAAACGACGCTCTTGGTGCCAGCAGCGCCGGCAACCCAGTTTTCACCGTTGAAGGAAGCCGACTGAGCGATGCTCAGCAGCTGCTGCTGCAGCTGACCGATTTCTTCCTGGACCTTGGCCTTGTCGACGCCGTTTTCAGTCGCGGCAACGAGCTTGGCCTTGATCTCACCGACGACGTCGATGGCGCTGTCCATGGCGGTGTAAGCGGTATCGACCTTCGCTGCACCTACGCCGAGAGCGTCGGAAACAGCCGAAAGCGCCTTGTTGTCCGAACGCATGGTCGTTGCGATCGACCAATAGGCAGCGTTGTCGGAAGCCTTTTCAACGCGGTAACCCGAAGAAACGTGGTTCTGCGTGCTGTTGAGGCTCTGGTTGACGCTGCGCAGCGTCTGGAGAGCGGCCATTGCGGAAGAATTCGTGTTAATGCTTGTCATAAATCTGTCCCCTGGAAACTAGATACAAAAAGGAGGACATACCGGACTGTAATACCGGCGATGACGGACCAGCTTCATGCTACTCGGCGCCTGCTTGTTATGGCCCAAACCCGTCATGTCCAGGGCAATCTCGCAGCCAATGCTTGCCAACTTCTTAAAAATACCGGGTCCCGCTTGGCCCCTCACACCGCATAGTTAATGCCTCCTCACAACGCTTAGTTAATGGCTGCTGAAGATAGTTTTGGCATTCGAATTTCGAGCAGCAAAAGCGAATTTTACCGGCAAAAATGGGCTCTTTCTGAGACAGGTGAGGATTTGCGGACGACGCAGGTCCATCGCGCCACCGGTTTCAAGCAAGCTTCGAATGTCAGTGTGTGAGATGCCGGGATAGCATCATCGGACCGATCCCTCGTTTACCGGGGAGGACGGCCCGCGTGCGCGTCCGCAATCGGCAGCCACGCCAGAATATTTCCTTCACGGAGTTGGGTTTTGAACAGCAAAGTTTCGTTCTCTGCGGCATCCAAAGATTACCAGGCAGGCCGCTACACAAAGTCCTTGGCGGCGCTCAACCAGCTCATCGATACTCAGCAGGACGCCAAGACCTATGCGCTGCTGGCGAAGAACCTCGTGCAGCTCGGCTTCAAGGCCGATGCCGCGAAAGCCTATGGCCTTGCCGGCAATTGCGAAGGACCGAACGCTTACGAATATCAGAAACAGGCTGCCAAGCTGCATTATGAGACCGGCAGCGAGGATGAAGCCCTGCTGATCGCCATGCGCAACCTCACCAGGGCGCAGGAAGATGCCGAGCTCGCCTTCATCATTACAGTGATCTATCTGAAGCGCCAGCAGCGGGATATCATCCGTCCGTTCAAGACGATCCTGTCGGAAAGCATGAATCCCGATCACATGCGCCTGGCGGCCCTGCTGCTCAGCGACGATCTCAACGACGCAACCAACCAGGCGCTTGCGCGCAACCTCTTCAAGCGCTTTCCCGGCAATCATGCCTTCCGCTTTCTCCACCTTGTATTCGCACGTGAATTCAATGACTTCGAAGAGGCAGCCAAGCATCAGGCGGTGATCGACGGGGCCCTGGCAAAGGGCGATCTCGAGATTCTGCGCAAGGACAACCCCTTCTATCATCTGCACTGGTGCGGCAACGAGGATTTCAACCGGCACGCAACGATCGGCACGACCCCTCTCAACCAGGAACGGGTCGCTTTCCGCCGCAACCAGCCGCACACATGGTCCGACAAGATCCGGATCGGCTACATGTCATCGGATTTCTGGGATCGCCACGCGACGATGAAGCTCCTGCAGCGCATCCTGGAACTGCACGACAAGGATCGCTTCGAGGTCACGCTGTTCTGCCATACAGGCCCAGAATATCTGAAGCATAACGACACCGACCGCAGCCGCTGGGGCAGGATCGTCGACATTCACGGCTTCTCCGACCAGGCGGTGCTCGAAATCGTACGCGAGTACAACATCGACATCATGGTCGACCTGAAGGGCCATACGTCGGGCAGCCGGGCGGCGGCTTTCAACCTGCCGCTCGCACCGGTGCATGTCGGCTGGCTCGGCTTCCCCGGCAGCACCGTCAACATCGATCTCGACTACGTCATCGGCGACCATTTCGTGCTGCCGGATGTGGCAATGCCGTTCTATCATGAGAAATTCTGCCGGCTTCCGGAGAGTTACCAGCCGAACGACCCGACGCATCGTCCGAAGCCGCGTCCCGTCACCCGTGAGCAGCTCGGCCTGCCGGAAGAGGCGTTCATCTTCGCCTCCTTCAACGGCAACCGCAAAATCACGCCGGAAACGATCAACAGCTGGTGCCGGATTCTCAAGCGGGCGCCGAACAGCGTGCTCTGGCTGATGGCCAATACGCCGCGCAACCAGGCAAACCTCTTGAAGCAGTTCCAGGCCGCGGGCATTTCCGCCAAGCGGATCATCTTCTGCCCGCGCGCGCCCTATGAAGAGCACATCGACCGCCAGCAGGCGGCCGATCTCGGCATCGACACCTTCCCCGTCAACGGCCACACGACCACCTCGGAGCAGCTATGGGGCGGCCTGCCGGTTCTAACCGTCAAGGGCACCAATTTCGCCTCACGCGTCAGCGAAAGTCTGCTCCAGGCAATCGACCTGCCTGATCTCGTCGCCGCCGACCTGCAGGCTTATGAAGACCTTGCTGTCGAATTGGCGCAAAATCCCGGGCGGATCGCCGAATACAAGGCGCATCTGAAGGAGAAGCGGTACATCGCGCCGCTCTTTGACGCCGAACGCTTCTGCCATCATCTGGAGCAGGCGTACGAAATCATGGCCGAGCGCGCCAAACAGCGCCTTGTGCCAGAGCACATCGACATTCCGGCGCTGCCGCCGCGCACGGCGCCCTTCGCCGCCGAGTGAGGCTTTCGACCTGCACAAAAAAACCGCCGGAGCGATCCGGCGGTTTTTTCGTTGGGACGGTAGTGAAGGCAGCCGTTCAGCTGAATGAGCGCACCAGGCTGCCGACGAGCAGGTTCCAGCCGTCGATCAGCACGAAGAAGAGAATCTTGAAAGGAAGAGAGATCGAGGTCGGAGGCAGCATCATCATGCCCATCGCCATGGTGATGGTCGCGACAATGAGGTCGATGACGAGGAACGGCAGAACGATGAGAAAGCCGATCTCGAAGCCGCGGCGAATTTCGGAAATCATGAAGGCTGGGATCAGCACGCGATAGTCGATCGGATCGGCCGTCTGAATATTCTGCCCGCGCTCGCGCGCGAGATCGACGAAGAGCGCCAGATCCTTGTCGCGGGTATTGGCCGCCATGAACGTACGGAAAGGTTCGGCAATCCGCTGAACGGCTTCGGTCTCGTTGATCTGGTTGGCGAGCAGCGGCTGCACGCCATTCTGCCAGGCCTGATCGAAAGTCGGCGACATGACGTAGAAGGTCATGAACAGCGACAGCGACAGCAGGATCATGTTGGAGGGCGTCGAGGAGAGGCCCATGCCCGAGCGCAGGATCGAGAAGGCGATGATGAAGCGCGGGAAGCTCGTCACCATGATCAGGATGCCCGGCGCGACCGAAAGAACGGTCAGCAGGCCGAACGTGCGGATGATCCAGGCGGCGACGGAGCCGTCGACCGGCACGTTCAACAAATCGGTCGGCAGCTGCTGTGCCACCGCCAGTTCCGGTACCGCCATCATGGCAGCAAGGAAAACTATGAATCGAATCATTCGATGACAAATGTCCTGAACATGACCTTCGATACCCGCCCTTGCGAGCGAAGGTCAACACGTTCCTGTATGTCATCCTTGAGATATTGAAAGCCCCGCGGCCCCTCGATCTGCTGGAGCGATACGGTCCTGATATAGGCGAGGATATCCTGATGAATATCCTCGGAAACCTTGACATCGGGCGGCCCGTTGAACAGCAGCGCGACCTCGAGTCGGACCCAGTTTTCAGAGGGATAAGCGAGGTTCGACGTGATCGGCTCGAGCTGGACGACGTTGTTCTCTTCGGTCGAGATGCGCGCCAGGCCTTCCTCGGCCTTTTTCTTGGCCTCGGCCTCCTTGGCCAGCTCCGCTTCCTTGGCGCCCTTGACGTTGGGCGCGACGATCGTGCCGACCGCCCAGCCGCCGCCGGCGCCAACGAGCGTCAGCACGGCAATGCCGATGATCGTCATCAGCGCGGCGGATTTCTTCTTCGGTTGACCTGCGATTTCGTCTGGCTCTGCCATCGTCGTTCAGCCTCAAAGCGGCGAGAAAAGATCGACAGCCTGCTGGCCGCGCGGCGGCTGCTGCACTTCCATCAGCCGGCCGCGGCCGCCATAGGAGATGCGGGCTTCGGCGATCTTGTCGTAGGAGATCTGGTTGTCGGCATTGACGTCCTGCGGACGAACGATACCGGCGACGTTCAGGATGCGCAGTTCCTGGTTCAGGCGCACTTCCTGCGAACCGGAGATGACGAGGTTGCCGTTTTCGAGGATGCCGGTGACGACGGCTGCGACCAGAAGGGTAATCTTGTCGGTACGCTCGATCTTGCCCTTGCCGTCGGTGCTGGTGTCGGAACCGTAGGTCAAGTCGGTCTTGGACTCCGGCGTCCAGCCGAAGATCTGGGCGTTGATATCCCAGTTCATGCCGCTCGAATTGGTGCGGCTGCGGTTGGTCTCGTTGTCGAAGGAAGCCTTGTCGTTGATCTGAATGTCGACGGTCAGAATGTCGCCGACGTTCAAGGCGCGCGCATCCTTGAAGAGGGCGGCCTGCGAATCGCTCCATAGCGAATAGCCCTGCGCGACGGCGCGCGGCTGCTTCGGGTAGAGCGCCATCTGCGGCGTCTGGCCATAGGCGAGACCGCTGCCGATCGGGCTCATGGCTGGCGCGCGGCCGATCTCGCTGACCGCCGTCGGAGACTGGCAGCCTGCAAGGAGTGCGAGGGCGGCGATCGCGGCCGGGAGACGCATATTCATGAAGGATCCTTCGACGTATTGGGGTCGGACGCACTGGCGATGATGTTTGCGATGACCGCAGCTTTCTCAGGGTCCATCTCGTTGAGGATGAGGCTCGACTGGCGCGGGCCGAGCCGCATGATGACGGCAGACGCCACCTCGATCTTCATGTCCTGCAGCTGGAGCGCTGCCGCATCCGGCTTCATCTTCTTATAGATTTCGGTGAGGCCGGCTTCCGCCTGCTTCAGGAAATCGTCGCGACGCTTGAGCCAGTCCTGATATTCGGCCTTGCGCTTGTCCATCTCGGCCATGCGGGCGTCGATGTCGGCGCGAAGCTTTTCCAGTTCCTGTTTCTGCAGGAGGTAACGCTGGTCGCGTGCGGGATCGGCGATGTTCGTGCAGAACTGCTTGATCTCGTCCTGGGGCGTGATGGCGCCTTCCGGATGCTCCTGTGCGAAAGCGCCGGGAATCGAGAGGAGGACGAGGCCCGCCGCCGGCAGCGCCAGCCGGCGCAGCAATTGCAGGACCGTCATGTCAGGATTGATGATGCCAATCATTGCAGCACAAGCTCCGCCTGCAGGGCGCCCGCCGACTTGATGCCCTGGAGAATGGCGATGATGCCATCCGGTTTCACGCCGATATTGTTAAGACCGGCGACGAGGGTCCTGAGGTCGGGGCCATCGATGATGGCGACGCGTCCGCCGGTCTGTTCGGCCGCGATGTCGGTCTGCGGCTGGACAGCGGTGCGGCCGCGCGAGAAGGGTTCGGGCTGGATGATCTGCGGCGTCTCGGTAACCTGGACCGTCAAGGTGCCGTAGCTGACGGCGACTGGCGAGACGCGGACATCAGAGCCGATGACGATCGTTCCGGTCCGCTCGTTGATGACGACCTTGGCCGGCGTATCGGTTTCGACGATGAGATTTTCGATATCGGCCATCAAGCGGGTGAGATCGGCCGCGCGCGGCTTCTGGACCACCACTTCCTGCGAATCCTTGGCTTCCGCCACCGGGCCGCCGAAGCGCGCCGAGGCGTAACCATTGACGATATCGGCGATACGGATCGCCGTCGAGAAGTCGGGGTTGCGTAGCTGCAGGACGAGATTGACCGAATCCTTGAAGCGGGACGGCAGCTCGCGCTCGATGATCGCGCCGCCCGGCACGCGGCCGGCTGTAGTGACGCCTTCGGTCACCGTCGCCGCCTGGCCTTGCGCCTGAAAGCCGGAGACGATGACGGCGCCCTGGGCGACGGCATAGATCTGGCCGTCGGCGCCGGAAAGCGAGGTCATGACGAGCGTGCCGCCGCGCAGCGACGTCGCGTCGCCGAGCGAGCTCACCGTCACGTCGATACGGCTGCCGGGGCTAGCAAAAGGCGGCAGGTTGGCGGTGACCATCACCGCCGCCGTATTCTTGGCGCTGGACTGGCCGCCCTGCGTCGAGATGCCGAGATTCTGCAGCATCGCCCGCATCGACTGCTCGGTGAAGGGCGAGGAACGGAAACCGTCGCCGGTTCCCTGCAGGCCGACGATCAGGCCGTAACCGATCAGCTGGTTGTCGCGGCCGGCCTGGAGGGAGGCGATGTCCTTGATGCGGGAGGTCAGCGCCCAGGCGGGCGCGACGTCGGCCAAATTCATGGCGAGAACCGCGACAAGGGTCAGGAAACGGAAGAACAATTTCATTTTGCCCTCACATGGATCGTGCCGTCCGCAAGCACCGTGCCGCTGACGATGACGCCGGAATCCATATTGCGCGCGCGGATGAGCTGCCCCGTCGCGCCGTCTTCGAGCGGCGTGCCGGCGGCCGAGATCGTCATTGCGCCGAGAGAGAAGACAAGGCGGATCGAAGAGCCGCGCGTCACCGTATAGGGCTCGCGCAAGGCCGAAACCGAAATCGTGCGGCCAGGCAGCAGCGTGCGCTTGGAGACCAGACCTTCGACCTGCGAAATCGATTTGGCATAGTCTCCGGCGAGGTTGGGGTTGGTGACCTCGACCTCTTGAAGCTGGCTGCCCGACAATGTGTCGCCGGGGTAGATGATCGTCGTCGGGACGACGGCATAACCCATGCCGGCATCCACCTCCGCGGGCAAAATGATGCCCGCGACTGCGATCGTGGCTGCCGCCACCCATCCTGAGATGCGTCCTGCCCGGCAAAACATCATGTTTCGGCCCTTCCCTTTACTTCAGGTTCTTGCTGACGATGGAGGCCATTTCATCAGCGGTGGTGATCACCTTGGAATTCATTTCATAAGCGCGCTGGGCCGATATCAGCTCGGTGATTTCCTTCACCGGATCGACGTTGGAGGATTCCAGATAACCTTGCTTCATGTAGCCGAAACCTTCCTCGTCCGGGTTGCCGACGACAGCCTCGCCCGAGGCGGCCGTTTCCTGGAAGAGGTTGTCACCGATCGGCTGGAGGCCCGCCTCGTTGACGAAGTCGGCAAGCGTCAGTTGACCGAGCACGGTCGTATCGGTCTGACCGGGCAACTTGACCGAAACTTCGCCGGAGCGGCTGATCGTCAGCTCGGTGGAACCCTGCGGAATGGTGATGCCAGGAAGAACCTCATAACCGTCGATGGTGACGAGCTGGCCCTGGTCGTTCTTGTTGAAAGCGCCGGCGCGGGTGTAGAGCGTGGTGCCGTCGGTCGACTGGATCTGGAAGAAGCCCTTGCCGATCAGCGCCACGTCGAGGTCGTTGCCGGTCTGGGTGAGTTCGCCCTGGAGATGCAGATTGCGGACCGCCGAGGTCTGGACGCCGAGGCCGATATTGGCGCCCTCGGGAACGACGGCCTGGTTGGCGCGGTTGGCAACGCCCTTGGCACGTTCGGTCTGGTAGAGCAGATCGGTGAACTCGGCGCGAGCCCGCTTGAAGCCCGTCGTGTTGATGTTGGCGATGTTGTTCGCGATGACTTCCAGATTGGTCTGCTGGGCATCCATGCCCGTTGCTGCGATGGCGAGCGCTCTCATGTCTTCGTCCTCAAATCAGTTACATCTGCATCTTGGTGACTTCGAGAAAGGCCGAGACGACCTTGTCACGGATGGCAATCGCGGTCTGCAGCGTCTGCTCGGCCTGCAGCATGGAATCGACGACTTCGCGCGTCGTCGCCGTGCCCTTGATACCGGCAAAGGACATGCTTTCCGCACCCTTCAGGCTGTTGACGGCGTCAGTGGCCATGCCGCCCAGGACCGAAGCGAAGCTCATGCCGTTGGCGGCGCCCGCAGTACCCGGCATGGTGGCGGCGGCAGACGACGAGACGGAATTTTCGGTGTCGACGGCGCCGAGCGCACGGGTCATCGAAAGGTTGCTGACATTCTGGACGCTGCTGATCATTATTATTGGCTCTTCAGGAGATCGATCGTGGAGGAGATGAGGTCGCGGGTCTGCTTGATGGTCTGCAGGTTGGCGTCGTAGGAGCGGTTGGCTTCACGCATGTCGGCCATCTCGACCAGGATATTGACGTTCGGCAGCTTGACGACGCCCTTTTCATTCGCAGCCGGATTGCTGGGGTCGAACTCAGTGCTGAAGTCCGTTTCGTCGACACCGACCTTCTTGACGTTGACCGTCTCGACGCCGCTCGTGCGGTCCATCTGCTGGCCGAAGGTGATCGTCTTGCGGCGATAGGGATCTGCGCCGGGCGTGTCGCCGGTCGAGCGGGCGTTGGCGATGTTTTCCGAGACGATGCGCAGGCGCGTCGACTGCGCTTCAAGCCCGGAACCGGCGATTTTCATTGCTGCTGAAAGCGGATCCATGACTTTTACTTCCTGACGGTCATCAACATCATGCGGTTGAAGGAGCTGACCAGCGACGTGTTGAGCTCGTACTGCCGCTTGATCTCGCCGGACTTCGAAAGTTCCTCGGCCACACCGACGGTGTTGCCCGATTCCTGAATGCCGATCTCCTGGTCGAGCGCCGCGTCCTTGACATCGATGTCGCCGCTGGCGCTGAAATCATTGCCACTCAGATGCGCCGGATTGGTGCGCGCCATGGTGATCTCGGACCTATCAAGCACGGCGTCGAAGGGCGTCACGTCCTTGGCGCGGAACTTCGGCGTGTTGGCATTCGCGATGTTGCCGGCAACAACCTGCTGACGGATCGTCAGCCATTCCGCCTGCCGCGAAGCCAAGTCGAAAAGTTGGATCGGTTGCATGAGAACTCTCCGTTTTTACTATCCCGAACCTAGTGAGGTAATCTTGCGTGGGACTTACGGGAATTCGGGCTTCGAGACCTTTTCAGCCGGTGCCGGAGGCCGTTGAAAGAACAAAGACTCCGGCCGGTTCGCGGCGGAGCCCCTGTTGCCTCATGCTTTTGCAGGCAGCATCAGTTGTTCTGGTAGATTTCGCCCTTGGAGGTAACGATCACCCATTTTCCGTCGCGCTGTTCGAGCGTCGCCAGACGGCTCTCGTCGGGCAGGATCGAGCCGATCCGCACCACGTACATGCCCGAGGGATCTTCGATCAGCGCCCGGCCGTTGGAAACGTGCAGCAGCCGGAAGGAAGACTTGCCGGGGAAAGGCTGGTCCTCTTTGAGCATGGCGCCATCACGCGCCTTGCCGAGATCGGAGACCGTAGCCGTCGTCAGCGTATCAACCGGCGGAACCTTCTTGTCCGTCTCGTTCTTGTTGACCATCGCAAGCGGCGAGACGCTGAAAACGTTGCGGGCCGGCCAATCCGGCAGTTCGCGTGCATTGTCGCTGCTGGCGACGTTGATGCCGAACTTGTCCTCATTGAAGAAGACATACCAGGGGAAGAAAGCGGAGGCGCCGGCGAGCGCCAGGCCGGCGAACGTCAGGAACCGGTCCAGAATGACGGTCTTCCTGCGCTGCTTCGGGGAAGCGATGCGTTCGTCGTCGAATTCAGCCACGTCTATCTCCTCTGAATGGGACCGCCCTGATTGCCCATGCCGGCCGCGGCCTTGAGCGCGCCGGCAAGATCGGCGAAGGCATCGGCCGACTCGCGATCACCGGGAGACTGCTTCAGAACGTCGTAAATGATGGGCACCTGCTTGACCGCCATATCAAGGTCGGGATCGGCGCCCTGGCGATAACCGCCGATCAGGCGCAGGTCGCGTGTCTCCTCGAAGCGGTGGATCAGCACCTTCAGCCGCGACACCAGCTTTTCCTGATCCGGCGTCCAGGCCTTCCGGGCAAGACGCGAGATCGAGGCCAGCGGATCGATCGGCGGATAACGCCCTTCTTCGGCGAGACTGCGCTGCAGGACGATATGTCCGTCCAGGATGCCGCGTGTCGAATCGGCGATCGGGTCGTTGTGGTTGTCGCCGTCGACCAGGATGGAGATGATCGCGGTGATCGTGCCAGCGCCTTCGGGCCCGGGGCCGGCGCGTTCCAGGAGGCGCGGCAGCTCGGTGAAGACGGAAGCGGGATAACCGCGCGCAATCGGCGGCTCGCCGGAAGCCGTCGCCACCTCGCGGATCGCATGGGCAAACCGCGTGACGCTGTCGACGATGAAAAGAACGTTCTCGCCCTTGTCGCGGAAATGCTCGGCGATGGTGACCGCCGTCAGCGGCGCCATCTTGCGCAGCATCGGGCTTTCATCGCTGGTTGCGACCACGGCGATCGCCTTCTTCATATTGCTGCCGAGCGTATCCTCGATGAATTCGCGCACTTCGCGGCCGCGCTCGCCGACAAGCGCGATCACCACCTTGTCGAAGGCATCCGCACGGGCAAGCATGGACAGAAGCGTCGATTTGCCGACGCCGGAGCCGGCAAAAATGCCGAGGCGCTGGCCGAGGCAGAGCGGCGAGAAGATATCGATGGCGCGCACGCCGGTCTTGAAGCCGGCCTCGACACGCTTACGGGTCATCGAGGGCGGGGCGGTATTGGAGATCGACCGGCGATCGAGCCCTTCGGTGATCGGGCCCAGCCCGTCGATGGGCTCGCAGAGCGAATTGATGGTGCGCCCGCACCAGCTGTCCGAGGGTGAAATGCGGAAGGCGCCCTTGCGGATGACGGTATCGTGGATACCGATCGGCTCGCCGGGTTCGATCGGGCAGACATAGATCAGATCCGGCTCGACGCGAACGACCTCTCCGAGATGGATGCCGGTCGCCGACTTGTGGGCGACGAACTCACCGAGACGAACATGGCGCGAGAGACCGCGGACCGTATAGTGGCCGGCGGCGATGGTCTGAACCCGCCCGCCATGGGCGACGGCGAAGTCCGGCGAGACGTAGCGGTCGACGAGGCCTGCCAGATGCGCCAGTTTGGGAGAGAGGCTTTCCTCGGACAGCAACGTGGTGCTCATACGTCAAATCCCGCCCGAAAATGCGTCGCGCAGCTTCCCAAAACCGCTGCATTCTCTTGGGCGGCATGCATTAGCGGCTGCCTCCGAGCGTCTGGACGGCTTCCTTGAACGAATCCTCGCTGTCACGCATTAGCGAGGAGATGCTTTCGAAGGCGCGGTTGACTTGGATCAGCTGGGTGATCTCGCGCATGGCGTTGACGTTGGAATTTTCGAGATAGCCCTGCTCGACACCGATATTGAAGCGATCCACGACGGCGCGCGGCTGGTCGGTGGTCATGATGCCGCTGTTTTCGTACCTGAGATAACCCTTGCTGACATCGGCCTCGAACAGGCCGAGTGAACCGACCTGACGGCCGCCCTGATAGATCACCCCGTCGGTGCCGACGGCCGGCTCGCCGCCTGCAGTGTTGAGCTGGATCGGCGCACCGCCGGCGTCGAGAACCGGATATCCCCGGACAGTAACGAGTTCGCCCGTTTCCCTGATCGTAAAGCGGCCGTCCCGCGTCAGAACCCGGCCGGCCGGCGTATCGAGCGCGAACCAGGCATCGCCTTTGATGGCGAAATCGAGCATATTGCCGGTGTGCTGCAATTCGCCGGTCTGTTCGCTCAGATAGTCATTGCCCTGCGAGACGAAAGCGACCTTGGTGTTCAGCTTGTTCTTGGTGTTCGCCACCATCTCGTCGAACTTCACCTCGGTGGCGCGAAAACCGGTCGTATTCACGTTCGCCATGTTGTCTGCGATGGTGTTCAGGCGCTTTTCCAGAGCCATCTGCGACGACAGAGAAACATAAAGACCGGATTGCATGTCGGTAAGCTCCAAGCATTGGCGATGAACGGAACGAAAAGCCGGGCGTCGTTTGGTGTGGTTCGGCCGGAATTCGCTGAGGCGGCATCTCAGAAACGGGTGCGGACACCCATTCGTCACCTTTAGCCTGACGACAGATGCTTGCGCGAAGCTGGCACGCGGAAATGCCCCGCGACCGGCCCTTTCATCAGCCTCACGCAAGGCAGAAACCCTATCGGTCTCAAAGAAAAGCAACGTTCAGATTGGGCTGACGATGAACATCATTATCGGATTTATAGTGACTTGCGGCTGCGTCATCGGCGGCTTCATGGCAATGGGCGGCCACGTGGACGCTCTGTTCCAGCCCTTCGAGTTCGTCATCATCGGCGGCGCGGGTCTCGGCAGCTTCATCATGGCCAACCCGATGAAGGTGGTGAAGGATTCCGGCAAGGCGCTCGGCGAAGCCTTCAAGCACGCCGTGCCGAAGGAACGCAACTATCTCGACACGCTCGGCGTGCTCTATTCGCTGATGCGCGACCTGCGCACCAAGTCGCGAAACGAAATCGAAGCCCACATCGACAATCCAGCCGAATCGACGATCTTCCAGCAGGCTCCGACCGTTCTGAAAAACAAGGAATTGACCGCATTCATCTGCGACTACGTGCGCCTGATCATCATCGGCAATGCCCGCAGCCACGAAATCGAGGCGCTGATGGACGAAGAGCTCAACACCATCATGCACGACAAGATGAAGCCCTACCACGCGATCCAGATCATGGGCGATTCCTTCCCGGCGATCGGTATCGTCGCGGCCGTTCTCGGCGTCATCAAGGCGATGGCAGCGATCAATGAATCGCCTGAAGTGCTCGGTCACCTGATCGGCTCGGCGCTCGTCGGCACCTTCCTCGGCATTCTCTTGTCCTACTGCCTCTGCTCGCCGCTGGTCTCCCAGATCAAGATCGTGCGCAACAAGCAGCACCGCCTCTACGTCATCGTCAAGCAGACGCTGCTTGCCTACATGAACGGCTCGGTGCCGCAGGTCGCTCTCGAATACGGGCGCAAGACGATCTCGGCTTACGAGCGTCCGTCGATCGATGCAGTCGAACAGGAAATGATGAACCCAGGCGGCGAAAACAAGGCGGCTTAAATGACCACGAGCAATGCTTCGCATGACAAACCGGCAATGGATCCTGCCCTTCTGGCCAAACTGACGGGCGGGCTCGGCGACAGAGGCAGGGTCGCCAAGATCTGCAGCTCCTTCGGCGAAGTTTACAGCGAATTCTTTCCCGACGTCATCAAGAGCGAGACCGGCCTCGACGTGACGGTCAACTATCTCGGCTGCGAGATCGGCTACAAGAACCACCTGATTGACGACCTGAGCGCCAACGTCACGCTCGTCGACGCGACGCTGCGCAACTGGTCGCAGAACATCACGCTTGCCTGCGGCAACGGTTTCGTCATCACGCTGATGGAACACCTGCTTGGCGCCACCGCCGATACGATCGAGGAGCCGGCCGACCGTCTGCTGTCGGTTATCGAGCTCGACCTCGCTGTCATGATCTTCGACAAGATCGCCAAGGTGCTGCGCTCGGCCGTCAACGCGCCCGGCGGCTTCGAACCCAGCCTGTCGGCCCCGCACGCCCATGATACACGCGCCCGGCCGCCGGAAGACCGGCCGGATGAGTTCGTCGCCGCCATCAACATGTCGATCACGCTGGCCGGAATCGTTTCGGAATTCTCGCTGATCGTTCCTCAGACGGCGCTTCTCAAGACCAACGTGACGCCGCCGAAGCCGAAGCGCCAGGCCGCCGGCAAATCGCCGGAATGGACCGAGCAGCTCGGCGACCAGGTCCGCCGGTCGCATGTGACGCTCGAGGCAAAGATCAGGCTACAGGATCTGACGCTGCGCACTATATCGAAGCTGATGGTCGGCGACGTCATTCCATTCCGCGACCACGAAGACGTACGCGTCGAGGTGAGCGCCAACAGCAAGGAACTGTATGTGTGCGAATTCGGGCGTTCCGGCGAAAACTACATGGTCCGCGTCAAGGATACGATGAACTCGGATGACGAACTCATCCGTCATTTAATGAATTAATCGGTTCTCTGGCTTTTGGGCTGCAAAGGCAGTTTGAGGCAAGTTTCAACTGGAATAGTGATTTCATGGCTACGAAGAAAACACAGCAGAACAGCGACCTCTCCCTGGATATGCCGGGCAGTGAAGCCGATCTCGACCAGGCGATCGACGATCTGCGCGGTGTGCTGAAGCAGGATGCCGATGGCGACTTGTCGCAGTTTGGCGGCGACCTGGAGAATGATGCCTTCGGTGCAGGAACGGATCTGGCCGCCTTTGGCGGCGAGACTTCGAATTCCCCGTTCGGCGGCGACGATTTCGGCGGCGATTTCGGCGCTGGCAATGCCAGCCCGGCCGCAGGCATGGATTTCGGCGGCAGCTCTTCCTTCGAGGCGTCGCCGGCGCCGCTCGGCAGCGCGCTGACCTCGAACTTCGAACTGATCATGGACATTCCGATCGACGTCCAGATCATGCTCGGCACTAGCCGCATGCAGGTTTCCGGCCTGATGAATCTCAATGAAGGGGCGACGATCGCCCTCGACAAGAAGATCGGCGAACCGGTCGAGATTATGGTGAATGGCCGCAGGATTGCACGCGGCGAGATTACGGTGCTTGATAACGACGACACGCGATTCGGTGTGAAACTGATAGAAGTTTTGAGCACGAAAAAAGCCTGATCCCTGTGTGGGACGGAGAGGTTAGACCATGATGGACTTTGACGATTTCGGCGGCGCGCTAGCCGGGAAACCGTTGACCCAGGCTGAAAAGGCGGCGGCTGTTCTTCTCGCTATGGGAAAGGGAGTCGCCGGCCGGCTGTTGAAATATTTTACCCAGGCAGAACTGCAGACCATTATCTCATCCGCCCAATCGCTGCGCGCCATTCCGCCGGACGAGCTGCTGTCGCTCGTCGCGGAATTCGAAGACCTCTTCACCGAGGGCGCCGGCCTGATGGACAACGCCAAGGCGATCGAAGCGATCCTGGAAGAGGGGCTAACGCCCGACGAGGTCGACAGCCTGCTCGGCCGCCGCACCGCATTCCAGGCCTATGAGACCTCGATCTGGGATCGCCTCAGCGAGGCCGAACCGGCATTCGTGGCACAGTTCCTGCTGCGCGAACACCCGCAGACCGTCGCCTATATCCTTTCGATGATGCCCTCTGCCTTCGGCGCCAAAGTGCTGCTGCAGCTTCCCGACAATCGCCGGGCCGACATCATGAACCGCACGGTCAACATGAAGACCGTCAGCCCGAAGGCCGCGCAGATCATTGAGAACCAGGTCATGACGCTGCTCGCCGAAGTCGAGGCGGAGCGCAATGCGGCCGGTTCGACGAAGGTCGCCGATCTCATGAACGAACTCGACAAGCCGCAGGTCGACACGCTGCTCACCTCGCTCGAATCGATCAGCCGGGAAGCGGTCAACAAGGTTCGCCCGAAGATCTTCCTCTTCGAGGACCTCATGTATATGCCGCAGCGCAGCCGCGTCATGCTGCTGAACGACATCTCCACGGATGTACTCACCGTCGCGCTGCGCGGCTCGCCGCCGGAGATCCGCGAATCGGTTCTTTCCGCCATCAGCCCGCGCCAGCGCCGCATGATCGAATCGGATCTGCAGAGCGGCATGGGCGGCGTCAATCCGCGCGAGATCGCCATCGCTCGCCGCGCCGTCGCCCAGGAAGCGATTCGCCTGGCCAACTCAGGCCAGATCGAGCTCAAGGAGAAGGAAGGCGACGCTTCGGCAGCCGCCTAACGCTTCGAGACTGTTGACAAATCCAGCATCCCGAAAGGCGGCTGTTGATCGCCCTGCTGCGGGCGACTACCCTTCCATCAATAGTCGTGCTTCAGAGCGCCTTGCATGAACGTAAATCATGCAAGGCGTTCAGGTCTTTGCTTTGATGCATATCGTCATCCCAAAACCATTGCACACTGCCGGGCGGCATGCATTGGCTGCGGCCCGTTTGTCTGACGGAGGGCAGCGACTTGGCAGATGATGACAAGGACAGCAAAACAGAAGCCCCGACCGCGAAAAAGCGAAGCGATGCGGCGGAGAAAGGCAATGTGCCGTTTTCGCGCGAGCTGTCGATCTTCGCAACCATCCTCGCGACCTTCATCTATCTGGTGTTCTTCCTTCCCGACAGCGTCGGCCGCATGAACGAGACGCTGCGCGACATCTTCGAGCAGCCGGACCAGTGGAAGATCGAGACGGGGCCGGATATTCTGGCGCTTTTCGTCCGGCTCGGCTGGGCGAGTGCTGCGCTGCTCGCCCCCGCCTTCATCCTGTTCATGGTGTTCGGCATCGCCTCCTCCATCTTCCAGAACCTGCCGACGCCGGTGCTCGAGCGCATCCGGCCGCAGGCCTCGCGCATCTCCTTGATCAAAGGCTGGTCAAGGCTCTTCAGCCTGCCCGGCCTCGTCGAATTCGGAAAGTCGCTGTTCAAGGTCGTCATCGTCGGTGTCATCCTATTTTTCGTGCTGAGAAGCGAATATTTCGGCTCGATCGACGCGATGTTTTCCGACCCGCAGACGATCCTCGTGCGGATGATGACGGCGATGCGCAAGATCATCATCGTCGTGCTGATTGCCACGGCGATCGTCGCGATCGCCGATCTTTTCTGGACACGCCATCACTGGTTCACCGAACTGAAGATGACGCGGCACGAAGTGAAGGAAGAAAACAAGCAGGCCCAGGGCGACCCCTTCGTCAAGAGCCGGCAGCGCTCGCTGATGCGCGACCGCGCGCGCCGGCGCATGATCGCCAACGTGGACCGCGCCACACTGGTCATTGCCAACCCGACGCACTATGCGGTGGCGCTGCGTTATGCACGCGAAGAAAACGACGCCCCGGTGGTGCTGGCCAAGGGCCAGGACCTCATCGCGCTGAAGATCAGGGAGATCGCCGAGAAGAACGGCATCCCCGTGTTCGAGGATCCGCCGCTCGCCCGCTCCATGTTTGCGCAAGTCTCGGTCGATAGTGTCATACCGTCAGTCTTCTATAAGGCCGTTGCGGAGCTGATCCACCGGATCTACGCCGCAGACGCCAAGAACAAACGGGTAAGATAAGCCGAATGAAAAAATGCCCTCACTCTGCCCAACGTGAAAAGATCCTCGCAAACGCCATCAGCCCAGTTGCCACGGAACTGCGCCTTCTGGACGCTTCTGACCTCATTTCACTGCTGCGCTTCGAGTACTACGGCAATCTTTCCGATCTCGTCGCTTCGGCGGCGGAGCTTTTCTTTCATCCGGGCACGGTGAATTTCGGCCTTGGCGGAAACTATACGCTTGAGTGGGGCGGCAAGCCCGAGGTCGTTCTCGATCTGGAGATCAAGCCGCGCGGCGTCACGGTCTACGCCCAGCTCACCCTCGCCGAAGACCATGCCGGCATCGAGATCAACCACATCGCGTTTCAGGACCCCTCGGCCGATCCCGATGAGAATACCCGCTTCCTCGAAAAGAGCCTGCGGGAATCGCGCTACAACGTGAATCAGCCACCGCAAGCTTTAGCGAGCTGACGCCTTCAATCCGGTTCAGCTGATATAGCCGAGCCGGATCGCCTTGGCGATCGCCTGGATGCGGTTGACGGAATCGAGCTTGATGGTCGCCGAGCCGAGATAGGCGTTCACGGTGTGCACGGAAAGGCCGAGCTTGTCGGCGATCTCTTCACTGATGCGACCGTCGCCGGCAAGCTGCAGACAGGCGATCTCGCGTTCGCTGAGGGCTTCGGCGGCACCCGTGCGGCGTTCGTCGAGCGAGAGCAGATCCATCATGATATGGCAGCAGCGGCCGTGCAGCTCGACGATCGTATCGCTCGAGGGGTCGATTTCATCGCCGGTGAAAAGGATGAAGCCGTTGCCGACGGCGCCGAGCCGCACCGGAAAAGCGATGCCGGAAAAAGGCAGGATGCCATCCTTCAGCCGCGTCATGAACGGCGAAAAGTCCGCCGGGCCGGGTGCCGCACGATCGTGAGCGCCGGCCCATGAGAGCGGCAGCAGCGATTTATCGATATGATCGAGGAGAATATCGCCGTAGGCATCCGTGAAAGCCTTGCCGAAACCGGCGTTCGAAGAGCCCCAGTTCTCAAGCTCGCAGACCAGGCGCTGCTTTGCCGGCAGGCCCGAACCGCTGACGCGATAGATCGCAAAGCCCTGGGCTTCGGCGAGCTTCTGCATCGCGATCAGCCGCGGGAAAAGATCGGACCGGCTGGAAATCCTGTTCACACGCACCATGCGCAGCTGCTCCGCGCCGCTCATCGTCCTGCCTGATGGATGGGCCATGGATCCCCCTATACGAGATTATTCCGGACAGCGAAGGCAATGGCCTCGGACCGGGTCTTGGTCGCCGTCTTGCGCATCACGCTGGTGATGTAGTTGTTGATGGTATTGCGGGAGATTCCGAGGATCATCGCGATCTCGTCGCTGGTCTTGCCCTCGGCGATCCAGAACAGGCATTCCAGCTCGCGGTCCGTCAGTTCGAAATCGCGATCGACCCGTGCACCGCCGCAGCGAAGGAAGCTCGCGACATAACCTGCCAGCAGGCCCACGTCCCGCAAGCGCTCCGGCGAAAGAATGAAGCCTTCGCCGAACAGGAACATCAGAGCCAGCCGCGACCGGCCGACATTGAAGGTCAGCGAACAATATTGGCGGCTGGCGCCCTCCGGCACATCGGCGCTATCGGGCAGAAGAGCGAAGTTCGGCTGGAAGACCTGCATGCATTTTTCCAGCTCGGTCGAACGGGCATAGCCGCTGATCAGATCGTCGACGACATCCTTGACCAGATCGAACGGCCAGTCGGATGCAACGATGAAATCGAGGCCGCTTTCCTGAATGAGATCGCAGCGCGCCAGGAGATAGTGCGAAGCACCGACATACTCCGTCAGAGCGCGCAGACCGGACTGCAACCTTCCGGTGTCGGCGACACCGTGCAGGCGCCGGATCAGCTCGTCACGCGGCAAGAGTGCCGGCGCCATCACGCTCGCGAAATTCGCCATTTGCCTCTCGCCTTTGCTCGCCTGAAATACGGTCATATCCATTGGCAATTTCCTGCGGCTGAGGAACGATCAAACTCGGTGCGACAGCAATTTTTGTGTAAAGGATTCAATTCAAGCCCCGCGCGAATCCCATTTCGAATCACTTAAGGGTAAGTCAGCCGATGTAAATCACCATCTCCGACTTCTGGGGATTTACTTTCGCTGTCGCCCATGCACTGATTCGAGCACCAATTGCGCCCCTCAGAATATAGGGAAGGCTAAGATGATTCTGGCTGTACCGCAACTTGATTCGCGTTTTACGCGAGTGATCCTCAACAATTTTATCTAACTTCTCCCGGCGGGCGTTCAAGAGACTTGGACCTATTCCGATCTGAATGGAACCGGCCTCGTACCCACATAAAAAAAGGCCGGTTGCCCGGCCCTTTTTTTATGCTGCGTCGTCGATCGCCCATTTCCTGAGGATTTTCGCGGCGCGTTCCTCGTTGATCTCGACCATGCGGGACAGTTTGCGTTCCGGACCTTCCTTGACGCGGCGGTTGAAGTTGCCGTCGTCGTCGCCGAGGCTGAGCAGATCTTCCGTGCTGTCGAAGCCGAAGTCGGATCCGAAGCCATCCATGAGAGCCCCTCCGGACGCTCCGGCCGCCGGCGCGAAGTCCGGCAGCTCGAGGCCGGCCGCTTCCGGCGTGGCGTCGCCGAGCATTGCACCCGAGCCGCTGCCGTTGACGCTGCGCACCAGGGGCCGCAGGCCCATCCAGACCACCACGAAGGCGACGGCGACGAAGGCAAGCGAGTTGATGATGCCGGCAAGGTTGCGGCTCAGCATGTCCATGACGCGGACGCCGCCGGTCGCCTCTTCGAGCAGCTGATTTTCGAGGAAATCCATGGCCGTGACGGTGACGACGTCGCCGCGCTTGGCATCGATACCGGCCGCCGAAGCGACGATCTTCTGCATTTCGGCGAGATAGGCGTCGATCTTGGCCTGGTCGGCGGGTTCACCGACCATCTTGGCGATGCGGCCCTTGTTGACCACCACGGCGATCGAAAGCTTCTCGACCTTGTAGCTGTTGCGGGTCGTCGCCGTCGTCTTGCTGTTGATTTCGTAGTTGGTCTGCTCTTCGCGCTTGTCGGACTTGTCCTGCGATTCCGGTCCGCCGGCGCCCCCGGCCTCGGGAGCGGCCTGGGGAATGTTCTGTTCGACGGTGGTGGCGTTATCGGACTGCCTCTGCTGCGACTGCTGGGCTTCCTTCGTCGAGCGGACCGAGCGTTCGACCTTGGATTCGGGATCGTAGACCGTTTCCTGGATCTGCTGGGCGTCCGTATTGAGATCGGCGGTGACGCTGGAGCGGAAGTTGTCCATGCCGAGGAAGGGCGCCAGCGCCTTGTCGATGTTGGATTCGACTTCCTGCTGGACGTTCTGGACGATGTTGAGCGAGCGGTTCAGCGAGCTGTTGCTCGTCTCGTCGCCGGAGGCGAGCAACTGGCCGGCGGAATCGAGGATCGTCACGTCATCGACGTCAAGCCCCGGCACGGCCGAGGCGACGAGGTGGCGGATCGAGGTGGCGGCGCTGCGCCCCGCGGCGGCGCTCGCGCGAATCATGACGGAAGCGGTCGGTTTCTGCTCCGCCTTCCGGAAGTTGCCGACTTCAGGCATGACGATGTGGACACGCGCGGCTGTTATGCCCGAGATCGACTGGATCGTGCGTGCGATTTCGCCCTCCAGCGCGCGAACCCGCGTCACTTCCTGCATGAAGGAGGTCAGGCCGAGCGAGCCGACATTGTCGAAAAGTTCGTAACCGGCATTGGCGCTGTTCGGCAGGCCGCGTTCGGCAAGCAGCAGGCGGGCCTTGCCCGTCATCCCCGCGGGAACGGTGATGCTGGAACCGTCCGTGCCGACCTGGAAATCGATGTTGGCTTCGGCGAGCGCCATACTGATCTGATTGAGATCCGGCGAATCCAGACCGACATAGAGCGTTTCCTGTGCCGGTTTGTTGACGAAAAGGGCAGCCGCAAGGACGATTGCGATGGAAACGGCGCCGACGCCTCCGAGAATCATCAGGCGTGTACGGCCTAGGGCGCCAAAGTTCTTAAAAATCTGAACTAATTGATTTAACAGATTCATTCTGTTCTCGCACGATCCGTCAAAGACAAAGCAGGCTTATTGCCTCATCTGACGAATAATCGGCGAAACTTGCGCGAGCGTTTCGTAAAGGGCGCGCGGAGCGAAATGGACCGGCGGGCTGTGAGCCTTCCTAGAAGAAATCGAAGTCGCCGGCGGCCTTGCTCAGCGGCTGGGAATGGCCGTGGCGCATGGCGCCACCCAGCGCCTTCTGCATCTCCGCCAGCTTGACGAGGCTGAGCGCGGTCGCGACGTCGACTGTCCAGCCCTGCGGGATTTCGCCGGTGATGGTGTCGATGAATTCGGCAAGGCCGCGCGATTTCTGCACGGCGAGATCGATACCCTGCATGACCTTCATCGAATCCGGCGAATTCAGGATTTCGGCGCCGCCGAGATCGAGAAGCTGCGGCTCGATGCGCTCGATGAGGTAGGCGACATCGTGCAGTTCGGAAACGATGCGCATCAGGATGTCGCTCAGCGCTTCGACTGGCGCGGGAGGTTCGATCACCGGGTTAAAGGTCATATGAAAATCCTCGCCATCAAAAAAATTCGATACTGGTTTCGGCGGGCTTCTGCGGAGCGGCGGGACGCTGCTCGAGAGCGACGGTTCTCTGGGTTTCGGCGCCGGTCAGGGGGTATTGCCGGGCACGGCCGGAGACCGGCCAATATTCAAGCTTGCGTCCATGTTCTCCGCCGGTCGAGGAACCGACCACCGGAATGCCTTCATCCCTCAGGAACTGCATGGCGAAGGCCGCGTTCTGCTCACCGACATTGGAAAATGTCGAGATCGTCTTCGCGCCGCCGAAGATCTTCGCCTCCAGCCGGTCGCGCCTGGCGCCCTGCTTCAGGAGACCGTTGATCAGCAGTTCCATCAGATGCACGCCGTAGCGCGTGGCATCGCCGCCTGATGTCGGCGAGGTCGCCGAACCGGGCAGCAGGAAGTGGTTCATGCCGCCGACGCCGGCGACAGGATCTCGGAGGCACGCAGCCACGCACGAGCCGAGAATGGTCGAGAGCACCGCATTCGGGTCGCTCAGAACCTTGTACTCGCCCTGAATGATGTGCACGCGGCGGGCTGCCCCCTCATTGATCATTTCAAGGCTCCAAACACGGCTTCAATGGCCGCTTTCATCTTTTCGATCGTGAACGGCTTCGCGAGCACGTTGTTGGCGCCGAGCTGGGCCGCCTTCTGCACCAGCGCGCGGTCGCCCTGGGCGGTGAGGATGATGAACGCCGCCTTTTTGGTGTTCGGGTTGGTGCGCACGGCCTGGAGGAAGCCGATGCCATCCATCTTCGGCATGTTGAAGTCCGAGATCACCAGGTGGTGCGGTTGCTCGGCCATGATCTTCATGCCCTGCTCCCCGTCGCCTGCGGACGTGATCTGCTTGAACCCGAGCTGGGTCAGCGCATCGCTGAGCAGCAACCGGCTCGTTACCTGATCATCGACGATCAGAACTTTGATTTTCTCCGCGATCGACATTATTCGGTCCCTTCCTTTCGGGCGGCTGTCATTTTCAATATTTCCTCACCGATGGCAGACAGCGGCAGCTGCTGCTCAACGGCGCCAAGTTCATGAGCAACCCTTGGCATTCCGTAAACGACACAGGTTTTTTCGTTCTGGCCAAGCGTTCTGGCGCCGGCGTGGCGCATTTTCAACAATCCGGCCGCGCCATCGCGGCCCATTCCGGTAAGGATCACGCCGACGGCATTGCGTCCCGCCAGTTCCGCGACCGAATCGAAGAGCACGTCGACCGATGGGCGATGGCCGTTGACCGGCGGCCGGTCGACGAGGCGGCAGCACGGCGCGGAGGCGCCGGTGACCTGAAGGTGACGTTCGCCGCCGGGCGCCAGGTAGATCTTGCCGATCTCAAGACGGGCGCCATCGGTCGCTTCCTGCACCACCGGCGCGCAGAGGCGGTTCAGTCGCTCGGCAAAGCTCTTGGTGAAGGTCGGCGGCATGTGCTGGGTGATGACGGTCGGCGGGCAATTGGCCGGAAACTTCTGCAGCACCGCAATCAGCGCCTCGACGCCGCCGGTGGACGAGCCGATCGCGACGATCTTGCGGCCGACGCGGAAATCGGCGACGGCAGGCGGCGGCGTGACGGCGGCAGCCGCAGGCTGGGAGAACTGGCGCTGCGTGCGCGCGGCCGCCTTGACCTTTTCGGCAAGGTCTCCGAAGGGCCGCGGTTCGCCGGGCGCCGGCTTGCCGACGCAGTCGAAGGCGCCAATTTCCAATGCCGCAAGCGTCGCCTCGGCGCCGCGATGCGTCATTGTGGATACCATGATGACGGGCATCGGTCGCAGCGTCATGATCTTTTCGAGGAAATCGAGGCCGTTCATGTTCGGCATCTCGATATCGAGTGTCACGACGTCGGGGTTCAGCCGCTTGATCGCCTCGCGCGCTTCCAGTGCGTCGCCGGCCTGGCCGATGACGTTGACTTCGGGGTCCGAACTCAGGACGGCCGTGATCAGACCGCGCATCGTCGGCGAGTCGTCAACAACGAGAACTCGTGCCGGGGCGCTCATGCCTTCCTCCCGAGACCCTTGGTCGTGTAGCGATAGGTCGTGATGCCGATATTGTCGAAGACGTGTTTCGCTTCGCCCGAGACACGCTCGGAATGGCCGATATAGAGGTGGCCGCCTTCCGGCAGCAGGCCGGCGAAACGCTGCCAGATCTTCATCTGCGTCGGCTCGTCGAAATAGATGACGACGTTGCGGCAGAAGATGACGTCGAACTTGCCCTTGAACGGCCACTGCGCCATCAGGTTCAGCTCGTTGTAGGTGATCAGCCGCTTCACGCGGTCGTCGACCTGGAATTTCCTGCGGCCCTGCACCTCGACTTCGCTGAACCACTGCTTGCGCATGGCGGGCGACACGGTTTCGAGCGCTGCCTCGTCATAGGCGCCGGCGCGGGCGATCGCGAGGATCTTGGGGTCAATGTCGGTCGCCAGGATCTTGAAGTCGTAGTCGGCGACATTCGGCATCAGCGACAGCACCGTCAGCGCGATCGAATAAGGCTCCTGCCCGTCGGAAGAAGCGGCCGACCAGATGCGCACCCTGCCGCCGGATCGCGCCCGCTGCAGAAGCTCCGGCAGGACATGGTCGCGCAGATGCTCGAAATGATGGTTTTCGCGGAAGAAGCGCGTGAAATTGGTGGTGAGATGCGACAGCATCTCGCGCCGCGCCGCAGCGCCGGCCGGCGAGGCGACGAGCGCGCAATATTCCCGGAAGCCGGACAGGCCGAGATTGCGGATATGTTTCGACAGGCGCGAATAGACGAGCGAAGCCTTCGTCTCGTTGAGGAAGATCCCGGCATCCGAATAGATCATCGCGGCGATTTCCGTGAGGTCGCGGCGCGTCAGCGGATATTCTCCGCTCGCCAGGACCTCGTCGGCTCCCTGCCTCTGATCTTTTGCGCCCATTGCATTCATGCGGCTTCGCTTTCGGTTTCGGAAAAGAGGGCTTCGAGTTCGATCAGGCAGATCATGCGCTTATCGATGGCGAGGACGCCGCGGGCGAACTGGCGCTCGAGGTCGGATGAAATCTCCGGCGTCGGCTGGATGACCTCGTCGGTCACCGTCAGGATGTCGGAGACGGCGTCGACCAGAAGGCCGACGACCTTACGCCGGACCTGAGCGACGATGATGACGTGGCGGGCGGTCGGATCGGCCGGCTTCATGCCGAGCCGGGCCGAAAGGTCGATGATCGGCAGCACGGCGCCGCGCAGGTTGATGACGCCGAGCATATAGGCCGGCGAGTGCGGCATCGCGGTCGCCGGGGTCCAGCCCCGGATTTCGCGAACCGACATGATGTTCACGCAAAATTCCTGATCGCCGATACGGAACGCGATCAGTTCGCGGTCCCCTTCGCTCAGACTTTTTACGGTGTACGACATTGCCTTACCCTACCGCTGCTAACGACATTTCCGCCTTGAGCGACTGGCCGCGCGAAGCGCCGACAACCGCGTCGACATCGAGGATGAGGGCCACGCGGCCATCACCGAGGATGGTGGCGGCGGCGATGCCCGGCACGTGGGTGTAGTTCGCTTCCAGGCTCTTGATGACCACCTGGCGCTGGCCCTGGATGGCATCGACCATCAGGGCGCGCTGGCCGCCGCCTTCGGATTCCACCAGAAGCGCCACGCCTTCGACCGGATTGGCCTGGGTCGCGCGGAAGTTCAGGATGCGGCCGACATCGACCAGCGGGCAGAAGGAGTTGCGGATCGAGATCAACCGGTGGTTCGCACCGAAGGAGTGGATCGCGGCGGCTTCCGGCTGCAGGGTTTCGACGATCGCGGTCAGCGGCACGACCAGCGTCTGGCCGGCGACGGTGACGACCATGCCGTCGAGGACGGCGAGGGTCAGCGGCAGGCTCATGGTGAAGACCGAACCGTGGCCCGGCTTCGACGTGATGTTGATGCGGCCGCCGAGCGCCTGGATCGAGCGCTTGACGACGTCCATGCCGACGCCGCGACCGGAGATGTCGGAGATCTTGTCGGCGGTGGAGAAGCCCGGCAGGAAGATCAGATTGTCGATTTCCTCGTCCGACAGGTTGGCATCGGCCGGGATGAGATCGTTGTCGATCGCCTTCTGACGGACCTTCTCGCGGTTGATGCCGGCGCCGTCGTCGGCAAGCTCGATCAGGATGCGGCCGGAGCGGTGCTTGGCGGTGAGGCGGACCGTGCCTTCGGTGTTCTTGCCGGCGGCGGCGCGCTTTTCCGGCGTTTCGATGCCGTGGTCGACGGCATTGCGGATCATGTGGGTCAGCGGCTCGGCCAGCTTGTCGATAACAGTCTTGTCGACTTCGGTGTTCTCACCTTCGGTGATCAGGCGGATCGACTTGCCGGTCATGTCGGCGATTTCGCGGACGATACGCGACATGCGCTGGAAGACCGGCTTCACCGGCTGCGCGCGGATCGCCATGACCGAGTCCTGGATCTCGCGGGTGAGCTGCTGCAGCTCTTCGAGACCCATGTTGATCGAGGAGGTGCCGGTCGTGTCGTTCTCGATGACGCTCTGCGACAGCATCGCCTGGTTGATGACCAATTCGCCGACGAGGTTGATGAGGCGGTCGACGCGGTCGAGATCGACGCGGATCGTCTGGCCGGCACCGGCCGCATTGTTCTGCGCGGCGGCATTTGCGGCAGCGGCTGCGGCTGCTGCCGATTCCTTCTTTTCGACGCGGGCGGCGGCTGCGGCCATCTGCGTGACGTTGGATGCGGTTTCCGCAGCGGCAACGGCCGCGGCCGTCTCGTCGGCCCGCGCGCGGGCGGAAGTCTCTTCCGTTGCGCTCGTTTCGTCGAGGATCGACAGGTCGAAGGGAACCGGCACCATCGGCAGTTCCTCGTTGGTGCTTGCATCGCCCGCCGCTTCGTCGACCGCCTTGATCGTCAGGTCGCAATCCCACTCGGCGAATTCGAAGACGGTGCGGATGGCATCCTCGCCCTTGTCCGTCTTGATCGTGACGTTCCAGAAGAAATAGGCGCCTTCCGGATCGAGCTCCTCGAGGCCCGGCAGTTCGTCCGCGTTGCAATAGATGGTCATCTCGCCGAGGCGAGAGAGGTCGCGCAGCAGCAGCGTGGCGTCGTTGCCCTTGGAGTAGAGCTCGAAGCGCGGCTTGAAGGTGACTTCATAAGCCGGCAAGCCGGAATCCGCCTCATCGCCGCCAAAATCGTCGAAGGAGAAGGGGATCGGCTGGAAGCCGCTATCGTCGGTCGGCTTCGGAGCGGGTGCAGCAGCAGCCGGCGCGGGTTTTGCGGTGGCCTTCGGCGCAGGGGCTTCAGCGGCGGCCGAAGGAGACGGCAATTCGCCGTTGGCCAGCGCTTCCAGCTCCTTGACGAGGCCGCGGCTGCGGCTTTCATCGACGCTGCCGCCGTCGCGTGCAGCATTCGTCAGGTCGGCGAGCACGTCAGCCGACTTCAGCATCACCTTCAGGACGTCCTGGGTCGGCTCAAGCTTGTTGGAACGAACGCAATCGAGAGTGGTCTCAAAGACATGGGCGAAGGCGACGAGATCATCAAGGCCGAAGGCGCCGGCGCCACCCTTGATCGAATGCACGGCACGGAACACCGCATTGACGGTTTCCGGATCGCGATCGCCATCATTCATTTTCAGAAGACCGGATTCCAGTTCGGCGAGCTGCTCCTCGCACTCCTGGAAGAAGATCTCTTTGATTTCGTTCATATCCATAGGAGAAAATCCTGGGTTTAAGCCGTTACACGCTCAATGGCATCGATCAGCTTGGCCGGGTCGAAAGGCTTGACGATCCAGCCCGTGGCACCGGCCTGGCGGGCGCGGTTCTTCTTCTCCGCGTCGCTTTCGGTGGTCAGGACCAGGATCGGGATCGCCCGGTATTTCTCGTTGCGGCGCACACCTTCAATGAAGCCGAAACCGTCGAGACGGGGCATATTGATGTCGGTGACGATGACGTCGGGATTGGACTCTTCGAGAACCTCAAGGCCCTCGACGCCGTCTTCCGCCTGGATCGTCTCGAAACCGGCATTGTTCAGCGTCACGAGAAGCATGTTTCGGATGGTGCGGGAGTCATCCACGGTAAGCACTTTTTTCTTCATTGCCGAATCTCCTTGGCGAGCAGGTGGTCAATATTGACGCCAACCAGCTGCATGGTTTTCTGAAATGCATCGGACACCTTGGAAAAGGCGAACGGCTGCTTGTCCTGCTCCCAGGTCTTCTCGGCGGACATCAGAACCTGAGCGCAGAGAGCACCGATCCGCTCGACGCCCGATGCGTCGATCGAAAGGCCGCTGCCCCTGAGCGAGAGGAGTTTATCGCGCAAGGCGGAAGCCTCGTTGAGGTCGAGCACCGCTGTCAAATTCAGCGTCTTGCCACTCTTCTTTGCTACCATCAGCTTTTCCTTGTCCCCTTGTCCCCGGCCCGAGAAGATGAGCTGAGGCGATAATCCGATAGGTTAGTAAACATTCCGCCCACCTCCGACGCTTGCGAAGGGCTGCGGAAGGCCAAAATCATCATTTTCGTATTCGTCTTCGACCGGTGCCGGACGGGCGGCCGCCTCGATGGCGCGGGGCGGCATCACGCGGGCCGGCGCCGGGCGCTCGGCAAGAGCGTTTTCGCGGGCGATGCGGAACTCGCGAATCGTCTGGCCGAGTTCGAGAATGACGGTATGGAGATGGTCGGCGCCATCCGCCGAGCGCTCGGCAAAGCCCGCGCTATCGGCCACCTCGGCGCCCAGGCCCTTGACGTCGACGGTGACGCTGTCGAGGCTTGCGGCATGTTCGCCGGTCTTGGTGGCGATGCCTGATATCGCAGCATTGATGTCGGTGACCTGGCGGACGATGCTGCCGATCGAATCCTGCGTGCGGCCGACCATCTGCACGCCGGCATCGACCTGCGCCTTGGTGGTGGTCACCAGCGTCTTGATCTCACGCGCAGCTTCGGCCGAGCGCTGGGCAAGCGCCCGGACTTCCTGGGCGACGACGGCAAAACCGCGGCCGGAATCGCCGGCGCGAGCGGCTTCGATGCCGGCATTGAGCGCCAGGAGATTGGTCTGGAAAGCGATCTCGTCGATCGCGCCGATGATCTGGCCGATCTTTTCGGCCGATTGTTCGATATCGGCCATGGCGGCGATCGCGCGGCCGACGACCTCGCCGCTTTCCTCGGCGGCGGCGCGGGTCGAGGCGGCAGCCTGTTCGGCGGCACGGCTGTCGGCGGCGCCGTCGCGGACACTGCCGGCGATGCCGGCAAGAGCGGCGGCGGAAAGCTGAAGGCGATCGGCCTGGCCGGAAGCGTTACCGGCAAACTGTCTGGACAGGCCGGCAAGCGAGCCTGTCGCCGCCTCGGCCTTATCAGTGCGTTCGGTGATGGCGGTGAACTCGGCCTGCAGGCCATCCAAGGCATTGTTCAGAGCGGTGGCGATCGCGGCATTGGCGCCATCGACGGGCGCGCGCCGCGTCAGGTCGCGTGCGGACAGGCCTTCGATGACATCGCCGAAGATCCGGGCGATCTCGGCCTCGCTGTCGGCGCGCTGATCGGCGAGCGCACGGCTCTGGGCGGCTCGCAACGCGTTGAAACGGAGCGAGACGGCAATTTCCACATCGACCATGACGATGCGGATGATCGCCGTCATCAGGTCGGAGATTTCACGCGTGCGGCGCTTGGCCGACGGCAGCAAGGGGCGGCCGGCGATCTCTTCGGCAAGGCCGGAAACGACATGTTCGAGCATGACGCCGTGACCGGCCACGTGCCAGCGCGGATCGAGCCCCATCTTGCTTTCGGTATCGGAGAGAACCTTGACGCGCTCGGCATAGAGGCTGTCGAACCGCGCATCCGTCAGCACGTCCCAATGCGAGGACTGGAGATCATGCAGGCGATCGACCTGTCTTTCGCTCTCGAAATTGCGGGCGGCGTCGGGAAATGACTGGAACCGGTGGAAGAGATCGCGCAGACCCGCCTTCAAATGCGCCTCGAGGGCGGGCCGGTTGCGGCGCACGAGTTCACATTGATCGGCATCGAGACCGGCAAAGCGCAGGCGGTCGCGCAAGCTGCCTGCCTGCGCGCCACGAGCCTGATCTGATGGCATGTCCTGCCTCAACGCCTGTCCCCAACCCACTTTCCAGGCGAATGCCTGGCCAAAAACCTTTGCAGCATCCGATGAACGCAGAGCGTGGAGACGGTCTTCATCGCCGGTTGGCACCGGCCGACAAAAGCCCTCTGATCAGCTATGTTTCGAAGCTGTCTGAAGAGATGGATACCGGATCGACCCGGTACGGCGGTACGGCGTCATGCCTGGTGGGAACGAGTGCATCTTCCCATTCCGACGTGTAACCCAATGTTTATGGTTAATTCCTTGCTTGAAGGTTAATAAGCCTTTCCCAGTGCTGGCTTTTGAAGCAATTCAGGGCAGCTCATAAGAAATACTGCCGCGCAGTTGCACGGCTGCTACAAGGCACACGCAAGCTCCGTGTTATATGCCGGTCAATAACCAAGACATGACGTCGACAAGGACAGAGCAATGATTGTTCTCGGATTGGGTTCCTGCTTGATTGCAATAGCGGTGCTTGCAGCCGTCGCCCGTCTCGATTTTATCGCGGCAAACCGCGACATCCGCCCGCTTCGGGTGTTCTAAGAACCCTTTCCCGTTGGCAGTCCGGCGCCTTTGGTGTAATCGCACTCGCGCCTTTCATGTCAGCGGAACACTTAAGTTCATGTCCCCCAGATCTGGTCTCCTCATCGTCCTTGGCTTCACGCTCTGGCGCGTCGTCTCGCTCCATTTCGATGCGACGGACCTTTTCGTCGATGAGGCGCAGTACTGGTTCTGGTCGCAGAATCTCGATCTCGGCTATTATTCCAAGCCGCCGATGATCGCCTGGGTGATCCGGGCGATGACCGAGCTTTCCGGCTCCAACGCCATTTATTGGATCAGGCTCTCCGGACCGCTGATCCACATGGCGGCGGCTCTGGTGCTGATGAAGGTGGCCAAACGTTTCGTCGGCCCGGAGATCGAAGGCTGGACGGGCGCCGCCTACATTACCCTTCCCGGCGTGGCGCTTTCCTCGGTGTTCTTCTCGACCGACGTGATCCTACTCTTCTTCATCGCGATCGCCCTGCTTGCCTATTTCAGCCTGACGCAGCGGCGCTCGGTCGGACTTGCGCTGGTCATGGGCCTCGGGGTCGGCCTCGCCTTCCTGACGAAATATGCCGTGCTCTTCGTCGTTCCCGGCGGCGCGCTTGCCCTCCTTCTCATTCCGGCTGCGCGGATCGCCATTCGCGATTTCATCATCGCGGTCGTAGTGTCGGCGGCCGTCGCCTTGCCGAACCTCTGGTGGAACCTGCAGCACGACAATACGACGGTGCGCCATACGCAGGATATCGCCCATTGGAGCGAACTCGGGATCAACCTGCGGCGTGGGCTCGAATTCTTCGCCGCCCAGTTCGGCGTCGTCGGGCCGATCATATTTTTCGCCATGCTCTGGGCGGTCTACCGCATGATCAAGGGCAGGAGCGACGACCGGGAGAAGATGCTGGTCTGGCTGTCGATGCCGGTGGTGGTGCTGATCACCCTGCAGGCGACGGTCGCAAAGGCCTATGCCAACTGGGCCGTGACCGCCTATGTCGCCGGGACGATCCTTGCCGTCTGGCTTCTCTATCGCCTGTGGCCGAAGGGGCTGCGGCTGTCGCTCACCATCAACGGCATCGCAAGCCTGCTCTTTCCCCTGGCGACGATCTTTCCGCAGCAGCTGCTGCTGCCGAACGGCGACGAGCTGATGAAGCGCTATCTCGGCCGCGCCGAGGTCAGCCGCGAGGCAGCGGCACTTGCGGGCCCGGCCGGCACCGATATCATCGTCACCAACAACCGCGACATGGTCGCCGATCTTTTCTATACGCTGCGCGACGCATCCTACAGGATCTATGCGCGGGCGCCGGCAGGCCTTCCGGAGAGCTATTACGAGCAGGAATTCGCCCTGCCCGCCGATATGACTGGCACCGTGCTCTTCCTGACGGACGCCCCCCTCACCTGCGCCACCGAGACGCCCGAGGTGCTGAAGAACTGGCAGCCGGCCGCAGGCTACTACAAGGGCAAGTCGCTCTATATCTACAAGGTCTCGGCCGCCTGCCTGGCGCCCTGAGCCGGCGTCAGCCTGGCCGATTGGGCAGGCAGAGGCCGGTGCCCGCGCCTTCAATCTCGATGAATTTGACCCCGCCTTCCTCAAAGGCGAGGCGCAGCTGCGCCTCCGTGGCACGATGGATATCGTGGTGGCGCCCCTCGTAATCGCGGATGGTGCTGCGCGAGACGGCGGCCTTCTCGGCGAGATCGGTCTGGGTCCAGTCGAGGAGACCGCGTGCAGCCCGGCAGAGAGCGGGGCTCAGAATTGTTTCTCTGGCGCCTTGACCCATGATTTCAAGTTACCCATATTGGTCGATATAGACCATATATGTCATATTACGAACGGGATTTCCAGATCGGGAGACAGCAATGCCACACGATACGCCCTTGATCTCGACAATCGTCGGCGGCCTCGTGCTGGCTTTCGTCTTTGGCGCCATCGCCCATCGGCTGCGCATGCCGCCGCTCGTCGGCTACCTGATCGCCGGCGTGCTGGTCGGGCCGCATACGCCCGGCTACGTGGCGGATCAGAGCCTTGCACCCGAGCTTGCCGAAATCGGCGTCATCCTGCTGATGTTCGGTGTCGGGCTGCATTTCTCGCTCAAAGACCTGCTGTCGGTGCGCGGCATCGCCGTGCCCGGCGCCATCGCGCAGATCGCCTTCGCCACGCTGCTCGGCTGGGCGCTTGGTGCCTTCCTGGGATGGCCGACCGGCGGCAGCCTGGTTTTCGGCCTGGCTCTTTCGGTCGCCTCTACCGTCGTGCTGCTGAAGGCGCTGCAGGAGCGGCGGCTCGTCGAGACGGAGCGCGGCAGGATCGCCGTCGGCTGGCTCATCGTCGAGGATCTCGCCATGGTGCTGGCACTGGTGCTGATACCGGCAGCCGCCAGCATCGGCGGTGACGGCCACGGCCCTGTCGAGCCGCTTTCGGCGGGATTAAGCCGCCTGTTCGGCTTCGATCTCGGCATCGGTGCCATGATCGCGATGACGCTGGTGAAGGTAGCGCTGTTCGTGGCGCTGATGCTGGTCTTCGGGCGCAAGCTCATTCCCTGGACGATGCACCGCATCGCCCATACCGGCTCGCGCGAGCTCTTCCGCCTCGGCGTGCTCGCCATTGCGCTCGGCGTCGCCTTCGGCGCAGCGAAGCTCTTCGGCGTGTCTCTGGCGCTCGGCGCCTTCTTCGCCGGCATGGTGCTTGCCGAAAGCGAGCTCAGCCATCGCGCCGCCCAGGAAAGCCTGCCGCTGCGCGACGCCTTTGCCGTGCTCTTCTTCGTCTCGGTCGGCATGCTGTTCGATCCGAACATCCTGATCGACAGGCCGCTGCTGATCCTCGCCACGATCTTCATCATCGTCATCGGCAAATCACTCGCCGCCTTCCTGATCGTGCTCGCCTTCAAGAAGCCGCTCGGAACGGCGCTGACGATCTCGGCGAGCCTCGGCCAGATCGGCGAATTCTCTTTCATCCTCGCCGCTCTTGGAGTCGAACTCGGGCTGCTGCCGGAGGAGGGCCGCGACCTCATCCTCGCCGGAGCGATCATCTCGATCGTTCTCAATCCGCTGCTGTTCTTCCTCTGCGACCGCATGCGGCCTCTTCTCGAAGGCGCAAAGCGCGAGGAGCCCGCAGCCGATCCCGCTGCCGCCGCCGCGGAGGCAGGTGCCGCTCAGGAACAGGCGCCCGAAGACGACGAAGTGCATCCGACTGCCCTCAGCGGCCACGCGATCCTCATCGGCTACGGCCGGGTCGGCAGGATCGTCGGGCAGAACCTCAAATCGTCAGGCACGCCCTTCCTCGTCATCGAGGATTCCGACAAGCGCATCGGCGAATTGAAAGCGCAGGGCATCGAAGCCTTCATGGGCAATGCCGTAGCGCGGGAAACACTCGATCTCGCCAATCTCTCGACGGCGCGCAGCCTCGCCATCGCCATTCCGAACGCCTTCGAGGCCTGCCGCATCGCCGAGCAGGCGCGCAGCGTCAATCCTTCGATCCTCATCGTCGCCCGCGCCCATTCCGACGCCGAGGTCGACGAACTGAAGCAATACGGCGCCGACACCGTCATCATGGGCGAACGCGAAATCGCTCTGGGCATGGTTGACCGGCTCGCTCAAGTGCATCATGAGAGTGTTCCCTATGAAGACAGGCACGAGCCTGATACAATCATACCGACGGGCACTGCTCCGCTGGAAAAAGAATAAGAGATTGGCGCGCTTTTGAGCCGATACGGGAGTGACATCGCTGGAACGGAGGAGATGGAGCTGGACCAGCACCGTCTGACGATCCGTATCGCCGCTTCCCTTGCCGTCGCCATCCTTGCCTATCTCGGCCTGCTCTTCGGCGGCAATCTGGTTCTCTCGCCTGCCGCCGCGGTCAATACGCTTTCCTCTTCCGGCCGCGATCCGCAGCCGCCGCAGCTGACCGTGCGCGAGGCTCTGCGCGGGGTGCTCGCCGCCGAGCGCAAGCTTGCGCCGAAGCAGACCACTCACGACACCGGATCGTCCCTGCTTGCCGCCGTCCCACCTTTGGATCCCGACGGCTGGGCCGCCGCCGCGCCTCTTGCGGCATTTAAAGCCCCGCTTCGTGCCGCGGTCTCCACGACCTATCAGCCGCGCGCACCGCCGGCAGCGGCCTGAGGCCAGCGCCGAGCGGCGCTTCCGACCATTGACGACATACCGCCAGCGCCGGAGCGCCGGCCCCCGATTATCTAAGGAATACAACATGCGTACCTCACCATGGCTGGTGTTCACCTATTCGGTGATCATCATACTGGGCCTCTTGATCGCCCTGCCGAACGTCCTGCCGCAATCCACCCTCCAGCGCATCCCGGCGTGGCTGCCGCATGACCAGGTGTCGCTCGGCCTCGACCTTCGCGGCGGTTCCCACCTCGTGCTTGAAGTCGATGAGGCGGACCTCACCAAGGAGCGGCTGCAATCGCTGCTCCAGGACGCGCGCCGCGTGCTGCGCGAAAAGGGCATCCAACCGAAGGCCGTCGTGCGCAGCCAGAACCAGATCGTCGTGACGCTTGCCGATGCCTCGCAGAGCGATGCGGCCGTCACCGAACTCAAGACGCTCGCCAACCCGATCAGCACCGGTCTCAGCGCCGGCCAGGCCGATCTCAATGTCACGGCGAATGGAGCGACCGTCACCGTCGGCTTCTCGCCGGCCGGCATCTCCGCCAATGTCGACAACGCCGTCCAGCAGAGCCTCGAAGTCATCCGCCAGCGCGTCGACCAGGTCGGCGTTTCCGAGCCGACCATCCAGCGCATCGGCGGCAACCGCGTACTCGTCCAGCTGCCGGGCGCGCAGGATCCGTCGCGCCTTCGCGAACTCCTGGGCTCCACGGCGAAGATGTCGTTCCACATGCTCGCGCCGAACAACCAGCCCGGTCCCGGCGTGACGATGATGAAGGACGACGAAGGAAACTCCTATCCTGTCCTCGACCGCGTCGAAATATCGGGCGACCGGCTTTCGGATGCCCGCGTCAGCTTCGATCCCAACACCCGCGAGCCGGTCGTCAGCTTCCGCTTCGACAGCGCCGGCGCCACCCGCTTTGCCGATATCACCCGCCAGAACGTCGGCAATCCCTTCGCCATCGTTCTCGACGACAAGGTGCTGAGCGCACCTGTCATCCGCGAGCCGATCACCGGCGGTTCCGGCCAGATCTCCGGCAACTTCTCGGCCGACAGCGCAACGACGCTTGCCGCCATGCTGCGCGCCGGCGCCCTGCCCGCCAAGCTGACCGTCATCGAGGAACGCACCGTCGGCGCCGACCTCGGTGCCGACGCCATCAAGATGGGCGTCTATTCCGGCATCGTCGGCTTCGCCCTCGTCGCTGCCTTCATCTTCGTGCTCTACGGAACCTGGGGCATCCTGGCGAACGTGGCGCTGCTGATCCACACCATCCTGACCTTCTCGGCCCTGACGCTGGTCGGCGCGACGCTGACGCTGCCGGGCATTGCCGGTGTCGTTCTCGGCATCGGCCTCGCGGTCGATGCGAACGTCCTCATCAACGAGCGTATTCGTGAAGAGACCCGCAAGGGCAAGGGCGCCTTTGCCGCCATCGATACGGGCTTCAATCGTGCCTATTCGACCATTATCGACGGCAATATGACGGCGCTGATCGCTGCGGCCATCCTGTTCTATTTCGGATCCGGGCCGGTTCGCGGCTTTGCGGTGACCATGGCGCTCGGCCTGATCATCTCAATGTTCACCTCGGTTGCCTTCGTGCGCGTTGCCATGATCGAGATCACCCGCCGCCGCAAGTTCAAGGTGCTGAACATCCGGCCGTTGATCCCCTTCAGCCCTTACGACAAGCACATCCAGTTCATGAAGGCGCGCTTCTTCGGCGTCACCGTTTCGGCGCTGCTGTCGATCGCCTCCGTCGTGCTGTTCATCCATCCCGGCCTGAACTATGGCGTCGATTTCCGCGGCGGCATCCAGATGTCCGTCAAGACCCAGGGCGCGGCCGATCTCGCGAAGTTCCGCGAGGGTCTCGATAGCCTCGGCCTCGGCGAAATCACGCTGCAGTCCTTCGGCGACAACAACAGCATTCTCGTTCGCGCCCAGCGGCAGGAAGGCGGTGAAGAGGCGCAGACGGCAGCAGTGACCAAGCTGAAGGCCGAAGTCGCCAGGATCGATGCGACCGCCACCGTCGAAGGCACCGACGTCATCGGCCCGAAGGTCAGCGGCGAGCTTGCCTCGGCCGGCATCCTGTCGGTGGTGATCGCAAGCTTCGCGATGCTGATCTACATTTGGGTGCGGTTCGAATGGCCGTTCGCCGTCGGCGCCATCGTTACGCTGGTGCTCGACGTCACCAAGGCGATCGGCTTCTTTGCGATCACCGGGCTCGACTTCAACCTGACGGCCATCGCCGCCATCCTGACGCTCGTCGGCTATTCCGTGAACGACAAGGTCGTCGTCTACGACCGCATGCGCGAAAACATGCGGCTCTACAAGTCGATGCCGTTGCGCGAGATCATCGACAAGTCGATCAACGAGACGCTCGCACGAAGCCTCTACACCAATGCGACGGCCTTCCTCGCCTTGGTGCCGATGGCGATCTGGGGCGGCAGCGCGGT
Source organism: Rhizobium sp. R634 (assembly GCF_002211305.1). Taxonomy (GTDB): domain Bacteria; phylum Pseudomonadota; class Alphaproteobacteria; order Rhizobiales; family Rhizobiaceae; genus Rhizobium. The sequence continues at coordinate 375,309 of NZ_LOKW01000024.1, forward strand.
CTCGAGCTTCGCGATCCCGATGGTCTTCGGCATTCTCGTTGCCGGCGCCTCGTCGATCTTCATCGCAGCCCCGATCCTGCTCTTCCTGGGCGATTGGCGCCGCCGCCATGCCAAGGCACCGGCAAGCGACGAGAACGTCGACATCATCCCGCCCGAACAGGGCCGCCCGCGCAAGTCCGCGACGTAACTTCGGTTGTTAACGCATCCTTGAAGAGGGCGCCGGTTGCAGAGCCGGCGCCCTCTTTCTATTGTCGGCACTGCATCGTGCGTTCCCACGCGGGGCGCTCCAAAAATGATCGGGGAAACCGCCATATGTCATCCAACCCGACGAGACCGCCGGAAACCAGCGCTGCCGACAATGAGGAGCGAATCAAACGCTTCCTCGCAACCGCCTCGCACGACCTGCAATCGCCGCTTCGCCATATCGCCATGTATGCCGAAGTGCTGCTCGACGACCTCGAGGAGACGCTCGAGGATGAGCATCGTCAGAGCCTCAGGATGATCATGGAAAAGGCGCAGACCGCTCAGCGCCTGACCAAGGCCCTGATGAGTCTCGCCGGCGGCACGCCTCAAGTGACGCCTGAAGAGGTCGATCTGCAGGCGCTTGTTGAAAATGTCTGGGGCGAGTTGATCGACGAGACGGCGGTCCGAAATGCCGCGCTTGCAAGCGAAGGCCTTCCTTCCATCCGCACCGACCGAGCCCTGCTCGGCCTGGCGCTGAGGCATCTCATTTCCAATGCGCTCATCTATCGCGGCGACTCGCCGCCGCATGTCACGATCAAAGCAGACCGCGACGGCCCGCTGTGGTTCATTCGCATTTCCGACAATGGCCTGGGTATCGACCCCGCACATCGGGAGCGGATCTTCGAGCCGTTCTGGAAACTGCCGAAGGCAGGAACGGTTCCCGGCGCCGGTCTCGGGCTGCCGACGGCGCGGGAGTTTCTGAAGGCACTCGGCGGCGATGTCAGCCTCGAACATTCGGATGACAGGGGCAGCCGCTTCACCATCCAACTGCCCATTGCCTGAAGGCGCGAAAACCGGTTCACCGAAGACTATCCGAGGCTTCCAGCTGGTGATCGCCGCGCAGAAGGTTCAGCCAGGCCTGCGACACTTTCTCCCCGGCTGTGCCCCCGAAATGGCAATCATCGTAGCGATCATCTCCATCGAGCAGCACGTCAGAATTTACGCCTTCTCGGATACCGTGGCCGCCTTTTGACAGGGCCAATTGCGCCTGGACTATCGCGTTGTCTGGAATATGCTCCTTAAAGCCGCCATTGCTCGGCTCGAGGCATTTCGATGCGATCGAAATGTAAACGGGTGCTTCGACGCCGTGCTGACGCAGCGTGCCAACCATCGACATAAAACGTTCCTGATAGGCCTCCGCAGTGGTGCCCATAACGAGGTCCGCCTCTCCTTGCACCCAGAGGACGCCCGTTATCCGATAACCGGAATCCTGAAGCTTCTTCGTTGTATCGACCAAAACAGGATTGAAGTCACCGCCTGCCGCCCATCGTGCGACCTCAGATCCGGAATATGCGAGAGGTGCGAGGACGACGTTGTCATTTTGTCCTGATGCGATCAATTTATTCCCAAGAAGCGTCCAGTACTCTCCCCTGGTATTGGTCGATCCCAGAAGGGGCGACGCGGCGATGAAGCACCGTTTGTCAAAGGCGTTCACGACCCGAGCGCCATAGTTGGACCGGTGCCGTTGTCCACCGTAGTTGGCTGCGTTCGATTGGCCAAGAATGAGCAAGACGGCAGTTCGATCGGTTTGAGTCGGGCAGGTCACAAGCGTTTTTGTTTCATCGCCGATCAGTCGTTCCTTGTCGTCGAAAGTATACCGGCTTGGAGCCGCCGCCTTCTCTGCGCCGACCATTTTCCGCAGCGCGGAAAGTTGTGGCCAAGGAAAGATCTCATGTCTCGCGCTCATGCCCCCGAGAAAGAACACGGCGATCAACGCGGCCAGGCCGACTGCTATTGTTTTGCGCATGTCGTTACCTCTCAAACATCATCCGATGACATGGGGCCTGCTGACCAATTAAGGCAGCTCCCAGCCGCAAAGGTTCCTTTAGAGCAGCCCCATCTGCTTGCCCGGGCACGATCTGAAAAAAAGAGTTCGTCGCGAAGATCGAGCCCCAAATCGACGACCATTTCGCGCGGAGTCGCCGAAAACCTGCTATAATCTATAGTCCGGACCAGTGAGTACAATCATCCGGTTGGGTGAATCGGGTGACCTTGCCACGTCAAAAATAATTGATTTTGAAGTAAGCTCTGGCCCATTGAGAGGACCAGAGAATGAAGTGCAACCGTTTCACGGCGAGCAGATTACCGGCATTTTGAAGGAGCACGGGACGGGCACGCCGGCCCGGAGCTTTGCCGAAAGCACGGCGTCATGCCAGCATCTATAGTGGGGTCTCGGAACTAGATGCTGTAATCGTCCTTCCAGAAATCCGGCACGTCATAGGTCACATATTCGCGAATGATGTGCTGGAGCGTCTGGACGTCGATTTCGTCCTTGCCGATGCGGAAATCGACGCCGTACTCCGGAAACTCCTGGAAATAGCCGCCGGAAATATCGGTCGAGACGACGCCGATCGGCCCGGTGTAGCCGATGCCGCGCAGTTCGGGCACCGTTTCACGGAAATCCGCATTGGGCAGAAGACGGTTGTCGAGCAGGATGAGATCGAAGCGCCCCGCGCGGATCTTTTCCAGCGCATCGCCGATCGACGCCGAATATTCGAGTTCGACGGCGGGTTCGGAAAGATCGGCGATCTTCTTCTTGAGCGCACGGAATTCGATGAATTCGTCGTCGACAAAGAGAACTTTTACAGCACTCCTCCGCGTTGTTTCGGCGCTCATCTTCCCAATTTCCCCAGTCCCGAAACCAGCTTCACGAAACCAATCCGTTTCTCAATGCGATCGCCACCATGTGGACGCGGTTCACGGCATCGAGTTTGCGCGCCGCGGCGGTGATATGCGAATTGACCGTATGTTCGGACAGGCCGAGGATGATGGCGATTTCCGCCGACGTCTTGCCCTCGCTCGTCCATTTGACGATTTCCGATTCGCGCTGGGTAAGCCGCCCGGACATTTCCTGCGTCAGAATTTCCTCGTAGAGCTTGTCGAAAATCCGCATCGCGTCCAGCAGCATGTCGGCGATCTCACCCTGATCGGGCTCCTGGCGTTCGCCGCTGAGCACGAGGCAGTATCGCCGCCCCTCCGGCGTAAACAGGGGAATGAAGAGAAAGACACCACTCCGGAACTCGTTGAAGACGAGATCGGACGCATAGGCTTCCGGCTGGGCGCCCCTGCCTTGGACCGGCGTCGCCAGAAACTGGGCGGACTTTGCCCGCACGGTCCCGAGCGCTTCCTTCAACGTCGCAATGAAAAGGCCGACGCGCCGCTCGGCAACGTTGGTGATGACGATATCCCGCTCGCCGAAGGGGGCCGAAGCCTCGGAAATGCGGGCAAGCGCGAAATTGTCGAAGTTGTAATGCTGCGCCGCCGCCTTCAACAGGCGGAAAAAATCGGTGCGGTTGATCGCCCGGCTAAGCTCCGGTCCGGCATGAAAGGGAATTGCCGAAGCATTGTTCATTCCCACTCTTTCCTCTCCTCCCGCCCGATGCCTCCGATCCCGAAATCTTGGGATATACGTCTTAAACGCGAACAGCTACAAAAATTGCGAGACGGTTGATGACAAGTATCGAAACGGGGGCTTTCGATATGGAAGGCGGATATCATCAATTATCTCAACTACAGGTGATGCACGGGCAGTTTTACTGGGGGCAGTAGTTCTTACCTGGGTATCGTAATCTCCCCGCGTTCAACATCCATGAATGCGGGAAGGCAGTGCCAGACGTAAGCGCGAGAGAGCCGATTGGCCCATTCAGCTAAGGGGTTGGCTGATGTTCGTGGCGGCGAACGCGGGTAAATCGGTTCTCTCAGCGCTTATTTTTGCGTTACGGTCTCTTCGCTTCGGTTGCATCTTGGGATGCGTCCTCGACCTTGTCAATTGCGGTTTGTCAACCGCAGCGAACGAACGGCGGAAAACGGGCCTTCAGGCTTCCATCGTTTTCTACACTTAAAGATTGAGAATGATCGCAGCAAGATCAAGCGGCTTCTCGAGATAAAAATCGGCGCCGGCCTCCAGCGCACGCGCACGGTCCTCATCGGCATCCGATCCGCTGCAGATGGCAAGCCGCATCGCTTTGAACCGATCATCCCGGCACAACCGGTTCATCAGCCCAACGCCGCTATCCAGCGGCATATAGAGGTCGGCAATCAGCAGGTCGGGCGGGCTCTTGCCTTCCGCCACACGCCGCTCCAGCGCCTCGAATACCGTCTCGGCGGTCGAAAAACAGAATAGATCGACATCTATCTGCTGCTTCCTGCTGATATAGTCGAGATAGAAGAGGTCATCCCTGCTGTCGTCGACGTAGAATAAAGTAGGCATCCAGCACCGCAACTCAGATATTGTTGGAATGGTCCTCGCCGTCCTTCGACATCACGATAAGGCCGTTTTGCTAAAATTCGATATACATTGCTACAAATCGTTTCACAAAAAGCACGGCACAGCCCTGGCTTGCCTATTGAGTATTCCTCGATTTCGGAAAAAATGACCGCGCGAACCGAGGAGGATACGCGGGTGCAGGATAGGAACGACGTGGACCTGCGAGACCAGCGGAGGCGGTGGCGTTATCATGCCTTCGCGATCGCCGTCGGCTGCCTGATGTTCGTTCTCGGCATGACCGTCCTTGCCGGCTGGCTGTTCCAGATCAAGGTGATTCTCTCGGTCATTCCCGGCTTTCCCTCGATGGCCTTCAATACCGCGCTCTGCTTCATGCTGTCCGGCGCGGGGCTTGTCACCTCGACATTTCCCGCCCGCCGCTTTCGGGCAGCGGCGGCGATCACGGCGGGACTGGCGGCTGCGATCGCCGCGGCCCGGCTCGTGGAGATCGTCACGATCGGGCGGAACTTCCACTATGTCGACACGCTCGTGACCGGTCTGCTGGTCGCGCCGGATTTTTCTGCGGAGATCGGCGGCGGCATGGGGCCGAACACGGCGCTGGTGTTCCTGATCGGCAATCTCTCCCTGCTGCTGTCGCTTCGCATGGAGAAATCGAGAGGTCAGGTGGTGCAGGAGCTGGCGAGCTATATCGTCATCACGCTCGGCATGATCGCGCTCGCCGGTTACGTCACCGCCGCCGAGCAGGGCTATCGCTGGGGGCCTTATGCGGCGATGGCGCTGCACACGGCCGTCGGCATGGTAACCTTCGGTTCGGGGCTTCTTGCCCGATCCTGGCTGATGCAGCCGGCGAACCGGGCGCAGATCCCGCTCTGGATACCGGCTGCGGTCTGCTTCACAGGCCTTCTCGTCGATCTCTATACGCCGCTCGGCGTCGCCAACGGTATTCTGTACGTGCCGCTGGTGCTGACGGCGCTGTGGTTCGGCAACAGGAATGCGCCGCTTTTCTTCGCCTTTGCCTGCACCGTGCTGCTAATGCTCGGCTTCTTCGCCGTCCGGCATGACGAAGCCTCGTTCTGGCAGGAAATCGCCAATCGCACCATCACGGCCGCCACGCTCTGGCTGATCGCGATCCTGATCTTTTATTTCATGCGCAACAGCCATCACCTGGAGACCGAACGTATCCGCTTCGGCGCGCTGGTGCGCAGCACGCCGGATGCCGTCATCGTCATCGACGAGCGCGGAACGATCACAAGCTTCAATCCAGCGGCCGAAGCTATGTTCGGCTACTCCCCGCAGGAGACGACCGGCCGGAACATCAAGATGCTGATGCCCGAACCCTACCATTCCGAGCATGACGGCTATCTAGCCCATTACCGGCAGACCGGCGAAGAGCGTATCATCGGAACGACGCGCATGGTCTCGGGACGGCGCAAGAACGGCATCGTCTTTCCGATCGACGTTTCCATCAGCGCCGTCGTCACCGGCAATACGAAGACCTTCGTCGGCATTGTGCGCGATATCAGCGAGCGCGCCCGCCAGGAAGAACGGATGAAGACGACGCTGGCCCAGCTCGAGGCCTATACCGCCGATCTCGAGCGCAGCAACCATGATCTCGACGAATTCGCCTACATCGCCTCGCATGACCTCAAGGAGCCGCTGCGCGGCCTGCACAACCATTCCCGCTTCCTGCTGGAGGATTACGAAGACAAGCTCGACGACGACGGCGTGCGCCGGCTGAACCGGCTCGTGCGCCTCAGCCAGCGCATGGAGAAGCTGGTCAACGACCTCCTGTATTTTTCCCGTCTCGGACGCCAGCAACTGGCGGTCAAGCGCACCGATATCAACCTGATCGTCAAGGACGTCGTCGCGACGATGGAGCTTCTCCTGGAAGAACGGCATGCCAAGGTCGTCATCGACGGCAGGCTCCCGGACGTGATCTGCGACGCACCGCGGCTGACCGAAGTATTCCGTAATCTCATCACCAATGCCATCAAGTACAACGACAAACCGGCGCCGCTCGTCTCGATCGGCTATCTCGAACGCTATGTCGGCAGGGACGGCACGGTTGCCCGCAACGTGTTTTTCGTTAAGGATAACGGCAAGGGCATCCCGCAGGAATTCCACGAGGATATTTTCCGCATTTTCAAGCGGCTTGAAAAGTCGCAGGATTCCGATGACGGGACCGGAGCAGGCCTCACCTTCGTCCGCAAGATCATCGCGCGGCACAATGGCGATATCTGGCTGGAGTCCGAAGTCGGCACCGGCACGACATTCTATTTCACCCTGGGAAAAAAGCGCGAGGGGCAGAATGCAGCAGCGTGACACGCAACCGATCCTGATCGTGGAAGACAGCGAAGACGATTTCGAAGCGACGATGCGCGCCTTCAAACGCACCAACCTGCGCAACTCGATCCGCTGGGCGGCCTCCGGACAGGAAGCGCTCGATATGCTGACCGCGATGGTGCCGAAACCGGGGCTGATCCTGCTCGATCTCAACATGCCCGGCCTCGACGGCCGCAAGACGCTGGAGGCGATCAAGTCGAACGACGGCTGGCGCAAGATCCCCGTGGTGATCCTGACGACCTCCGACGACGAACGCGATATCGAAGGCTGCTACGCGCTCGGCGCCAATACCTATGTGCAGAAGCCGGTCGATCTCGACGGCCTCTTCGCCGCGATCCAGCGGCTGAAGGAATACTGGTTCGAAATCGCGATCCTTCCGCTCGAGGACTGACAGATTGGCGGAAGACTGCTGCATTCTCATCATCGACGACAATATTGACGACCGCGAGGTCTATCGCCGCATATTGGGCCGGGTCACCAGCATCGCTTACACGGTGGTCGAAGCCGAGACGGGCGAAGAGGGGCGCGCGCTGAACAGCCGCAGACGGCCGAACTGCATTCTGCTCGACTATTCGCTGCCGGGGCGCGACGGGCTCGGCGTTCTTGCCGATATCCTCGAGGACGACCCTGCCGCCAACGTCATCGTGCTGACCGGCCAGGGCAGCGAAACCGTTGCCGTCGAGGTGATGAAGAGCGGCGCGCGCGACTATCTGACCAAGGATTCGCTTTCGCCGGAAACGCTGCATCGCTGCATCCAGAACGCTATCATGCACGGCGTGCTGGAAGCAAAGCTGGAGCAGAAGCGGCAATCGCTGGAGATCTTCACGCGCGCCATGGCCCATGATCTGAAGGAGCCGCTCCGGACGATCAAATCCTTCAGCCGGATCCTGCACGGTTCTGCGGCCCTTCCCGCCGAAGACCGGGAACTGCTCGATTACGTGCTGAGTGCCGCCGATCATATGGAGGACCTGATCGTCAAGGTCTCGGGCTTCACCAAGCTCGAGGCCTCCGGCGGGCCGGAGCTGAAGCCGGTGTCGCTGTCCGATGTGCTCGGCCAGGTGGAAGACAATCTGCGCCAGCAGATCGAAAGCCGCGGGGCCGTGATCATCCACGGACCGCTGCCGGAGGTCATGGGCGATGCGACTCTCCTAGTCCAGCTCTTGCAGAACCTAGTGTCGAACGCCATCCGCTATTGCGATCAGAAGATTCCGGAGATCAGGATCTCGGGCGAACCGAATGGCCAAGTCTGCCGCCTCACCGTGCATGACAACGGTCCAGGCATTGATCCGCAGCATCGCGAGCTGATCTTCCAGCCGTTCAAACGCCTCGTCGGCCGCGGCATCGAGGGCACCGGGCTCGGCCTTGCCATCTGCCGCCGCATCGCGCAGCTGCATGGCGGCTCGATCTGGTGCGAGGCAGGAAACGGACCCGGCGCCACCTTCATCGTTGAGGTGCCGCTCGCCGTCGTGAAGCCTCAGGCGCCCGCCGTTTCGCCCGTGACGCACAATGCCAGGCTCGGCGAACATCTGGGCGAAGGTTCCGGCCGGCTCGCCGAGGTTCTGCTGGTGGAAGACAGTCCCGCCGACATCCAGCTTCTGAAGATCAAGCTGATGCGGCGCGAGAAGGTGAATTTCAACCTGCATGTCGCCACCAACGGGCGCGAGGCGATGCAGCTGCTTGAAGAACGCGCCGGCATTGCCGGCATGCCGCAGATCGACCTGATGCTGCTCGACATCAACATGCCGATCATGGACGGTTTCGAGGTGCTCCATGCGCTTTCGGCCGATGCCCGCCTCAAGCAGATTCCCGTCTGCATCCTCAGCACCTCGAGCGACGAGACCGACATGCGGCGGGCACGGGATCTCGGCGCACTCGCCTATATGGTCAAGCCACCCACCCGTCAGCAACTGGAAGAGGCACTCGAGGATGTGGAGCATCTGGAATTGCTGCAGCGCGGCGATTCGCTTGCGCTTTGTGCGGAACAAAACTAAGCGATGGTCATTGGCAACGGTATGACTGTCGCAGCTCTCATACTCGCGCTCCTGACGCCCATTCAATCAGGACTGCTCTCGATGGTATCAGGCATACATCACGTCACGGCCGTCACCCGGAAGGTGCAGGCGAACGTGGACTTTTATGCCGGCTTTCTCGGCATGCGGCTGGTCAAGCAGACGGCCGGTTACGAGGACGCGACGCAACTGCATCTCTTCTACGGTGATGCGGCGGGAACGCCGGGTTCGCTGCTGACCTTCCTCGCCTGGGAGGACGGCGCGCCAGGACGGGCCGGCTACGGCCAGATCAGCGAAATTTCGCTGGCGATCGACCCTACAAGCATCGGCTATTGGCTGACGCGCGCCATGAGCTTCGGCCTGCGCTCCGAGGGACCGGCCGAGGAATTCGGCGAGCCCGTCCTGCGGCTCAAGGATCCCGACAACATCATTCTCAAGCTCGCCGGCGCAAAGGGCCTCGCGTCGCAAGCCGTCTGGGATGGCGTCTCGATCCCGGTCGAGCACACCATCCAACGGGTGCGCGGCGCGACCATGCTGACCGAAAAGCCCGCCGAGAGCCGCAGCTTCCTCGAAACCCATTTCGGCTACCGCTTCCAGGCCAACCGCGGCACGATCGACAGGCTGGTCTCGCAATCCGGCGATATCATCGACGTGCGCGATGCGCGCGGCTTCTGGTCCGGCGCGCCGGGCACCGGCACGGTCGACCACGTCGCCTTCCGCGCTCCCGATGAGGAGACGCTGCTGTCCGTCCGCCGGGCATTGGAGACGACCGAGGCGTCGCCGACCAACATGCACGACCGCAAATATTTCCGCTCGCTCTATGCTCGGGAACCGGGCGGCACGCTTATCGAGCTTGCGACGGACAAGCCCGGCATGATCGTGGATGAAGAGCAGGCCGCGCTCGGGAAAAAGCTCTTCGCGCCGCCCGACGCCATCACCGATCTCGGTGATCTGAAGGTGGTGCTGCCGCAATTTTCGATGCCTGGCGAACCGCGCATCAACTACCGCGAACTGCCCTTCGTCCATCGCTTCTATACGCCGCCGAATCCCGACGGCAGCGTCTTCGTGCTTCTGCACGGTTCCGGCGGCAACGAAACGACGCTGATGCCGCTCTTGAACAAGGCGGCGCCCCGCGCGACGCTGCTCGGCGTACGCGGGCGGGCAACGGAGGAAGGTTTTCCGCGCTGGTACAAGCGCCTCACCCCCTTCTCCTTCGACCAGAACGATATCAAGACTGAGGCTGAGGCTTTCGCGGCCTTCATCGAAGGCGCCGTCAAATCCTATGGGCTCGATCCGCAGAAGGTCGTCTATGTCGGCTATTCGAACGGCGCGAACCTTCTGAACTCGCTGCTCTATCTGCACCCGAACCTCATTCACAAGGCGGTGCTGCTGCGTTCCATGCCTGTTCTCAGCGACTATCCGCATGCCGATCTGAAGGGCACGGACCTGCTCGTCATCAGCGGCAAGACGGATGCCTACGGCAAATATGCGAGCGAGCTGGAAGGACGGCTGAAAAGTTCGGGCGCCACCGTCGATTCCGACGTCATTCCCGGCGGCCACGACCTTGGCGATGCCGATGTGCCGATCATCCAGAAGTGGCTGCTGCAGAGAATGGGCGACGAACAGCCGCCGCTGGAACAGCAGGCGGTCAAGCCGAAGCCCGAGCTGTTCGGGCAACCATGATGCCGGCAAGCACGACAGCGCCGCCCACGGCCTGCATCGTGCCGATCGCCTCGCCGAGTAGCGCCCAGGCGAGGATCGCTGCGACGACCGGTTGCAGCAGCAGCGTCAGCGAGGAAAAGGCCGGCGGCAGATAGGCTAGCGCATAGGTGATCGCCACCTGCCCGCCGGCATGGCTGATGAAAGCGAGACCAAAAACCATCGACCAGCCGTAGATTGTCACCGGCACCATGTTCCCCTCGAAGAAGAAGGCGACCGGAAGGATGCAGACGGCGGCGGACGCCGTGCTCCACAGCATGATGCGCATCGTATCGAACCGGCTGCGCAGTCTGCCGAGCGCAAGGATGTAGCAGGCGTAGAAGAAGGCGGCGATCATCGCCAGGCCATCGCCGTGAAGGTCGCCATTGCCAAGCGCGGCCGGCCCGCCCTTCAGGATGACGACGCCGGCCAGTGCCGTGACAAGTCCAAGCACGAAGACGCGGCTGATCCGCGCCTTGAAAAAGAGGAAGGCGATGACGGTGACGAAAACCGGCGCGAGGTTGGCGAGCAGCGTCGCATTGGCGACCGATGTCATGGTGATCGAAAGGTGCCAGGCAGCGAGATCGAGCGACAGCACGACACCAGGAAGGATCAGCATGCCATAGTCGGAAAAGCTTTGCGGTTTCGGTCCCGCATTCTTCTTCATGAGCGAAACGATGAAGATCGGGATCAGCGCCAGCGCCACCCGCCAGAAGGCCGTGGCCATCGGTCCGACCTCGGACAGCCTGACGAAGATCGGCGAGCCGCCGATCGCCGCTCCGCCGAGAAGGAGCATCGCCAGCGGAAAACGATTGGAAGGCGAGGCTTCGGAAAGGGTGGAGGCAGCCTGCGACATGATCTCGATATTCTTGGCCGCCCAACAGGAGGGCAGCGGGATATTGGCTGGCGACTGAGTACCAGAAACCGATCAGTGGCGACAGTCAAAGAGCGACATCGGAAATAGAAAATCAGGCCGGTTGTGGCTTCGCCGCAGTTGCCTTTAGCTTCCCGGCAATTTCGCTCGCAACGAAGAATGCATGCTCGGTGACCTGCGGCAATCCCATCAGCTCGCCGAAGGTGCCGCGCGCCAAGGGACCGGAGATCAGCAGCGACGGATCTGCCGCCCCGGTCGAGCCGATCGCCTCCGAACGGTCGGTGCAGGCAAGGCCGAGGCCGGTCGGATCGAGGCTCAGGTGGCCATTTGCGGCAAGGGCGGAAAGCCACGGCTGGGTTTCGAGAATGCCGCCATGGGCCGGGCCGGTGGTGACGACGACGGCGTCATAGCTTCGCTCCAGCGGCTGACGCTGATACCGCGGCTGCAGGGCGCAACGAATGAGCTCGCCCTCGATGCGCGCATCGGCGACCGATCCGGCGAGGATATCGAGACGGCCGGCGGCAGTCGCCGCGTCGAGCACGGCTTCGACCTGCGGCGCAATGCGAAAACGATGCACATCCCAATAGGGGCGGAGATGACGGACGAGACGGCGTCGCTCGGCAATCGGCAGCGCCTGCCACAGATCATGCCCCTGCGCCCTCACCTGATCGATCACGCCGTGCCAGCTTATGCCCTCCCCTTTGGCGGCATCGATGGCCGCGCGGATTGCCGCCAGCAGCGAAACGGCGGAATGCGCGGCGTGAGAGACGAAATCGCCGAAAAGCTGCTGCGGCACCGGCGCGTGGCCGCGCGAACGCAGGCCGCGGCGCGAGATCGCGGTGATCGGCCCCGCATGCCCACGCTGCGCCAGCGAGGCAATGACATCGGCCGCCGTCAGGCCGTTGCCGATGATGAGCACCCGGTCGTGCGGGCGGATCACCTCGAGCGCGCCCGGCCTGGTGGTATCGGCGATGAAGCGGGGATGGGCGCCAAGCCTGGCCGCAAGCCGGCCGGGCGCTGCCGGCGGCGGATGGCTGGTGGCGATCGCGACGATATCGGCCTCCGTCACGCCGCCTTTGTCATCCCGGATCGACCAGCGGCCGCCACGGCGCTCGACGGCAGTCACCGCGGCGCGGCAATGACGCACGGTGCCATCGTCGAGCAACGGCTTCAGCAGGGAAGCGACATATTCGCCGAAGAGCCGGCGCCGCGGGAAAAGCATGCCATCGGGCTGTTTCGCCTCGGGGTCGTCGGCGACGGCATCCCGGGCTTCGATCCAGGCCTGGAATTCGCCGATGTCGGCGGGCTGCAGGCTCATCTTGGCGGCCGGAACATTGATGCGGTGGGCCGGATCGGCCGTGTCATAGGCCAGGCCGCGGCCAAGTTCGGCGCGCGGTTCGAAGACGACGATGACAGGACGTTCGCGGCAATTTGCCATGGCGAGATGGTAGGCAACGCCTGCGCCGGAAACGCCGCCGCCGATGATGGCGACGACAGGCCGTTGAGACTTCAGGAGTGGATTGAACTGCATGGTGGCCGGATCATCGCTTTCGATGCCCGAGCATAGAAGCCAGGCATTGGCCGCGCAATCCTCCGCCGGCAGTTGTCTATAATAATTATGGATTATGCCTAGTCTGATATCGTCGTCGAAAAATCGGCATTGCCGCGGATCGTATTGCTGACCGTGCAGATCTCGTCTTCGGCTGCACGGACGATTTTCTCGCGCATTTCCTCGTCGATATCGCCCTTGATTGAGAAGGCAATGTTGAACTTCGCAACGCGCGAAAGACCTTCCGTCGCCTTCTCGCCGGTGACGTCGACTGTGATCTCGGTGATCCTGTCCAAAACGCCCATCTGGCTGGCGGCGATGCGTGCGCTGAGCACGAGGCAGGCCGAAAGCGAGGCATAGAGCAGATCGAGCGGGCTGAAGCCCGGCTGGGACGGTGCGGTGACGATATCGATCTCGCCCTTGGTGGTGGACGTGACATGCGGAAAACCCATGCGCCCGAGAACGGCGGTGGCGCCGGTCGGACGCGGACGAGCCTTGAGATCTGCCATGATGAAATCCTCTGACAACAGCCTTTCAGACAAAGCGTTCCGCCCTCTGCCCCATACGGGCGCCGGCAGCGCTCGGCAACGGAACCTTTCCATCCCTCATCAGTTGATTACACCTGAACGAAATCAGTGACAAAGGTGGATTGCGATGGCTGATGTCCGCAGCATGGACCGCCAGGGCCGGCGGATGGACGCCCGCGATCGGCTGATCGTCGCGCTCTATGCCCAGCTGAAGGCCGAGCGGGAAACACGCGAGACCCTGGAATGGGCAATCCGCAACGGCGCCATATCTCAAGAGGTGCTGGAGGCGATCGCGGCCGATCCGGTCCCCGTCGTCACCAGCGAGGATATCGCTTCCCTGGAGAAGATCATCGCGCTCGACGAAAGGCGCAAACCAAATCGGAACTAGAGAGCATGATGCTCCATGACGAGAGGAGATCCGAAATGGCCGACATCACCTATCAGGTCGTGCCGCACGACAATGGCTGGGCCTATAAGCTCGGGGACACGCTTTCTGAAACCTATGCCACTGCCGATGAAGCGATTATCCGCGCCAAGGACGCCGCATCGCGTCAGAAAATCGGTGACGGCGATGCGCTGCTCGCCTACCCCTCACCCGATGGCGGCTGGGCATTCCAGGAACTCGAAACCGACAAGAGCAACAGTCGGCTTTGAATGCGACGGAGGACGGAATGGCCGCTCGGGCAAGCTGGAAAGGTCATCTGAAAGTCGGCGACCTCGCCTGCGCCGTTGGGCTTTACACCGCCATCTCCTCTTCCGACCGCGTCTCCTTCAACCTCATCAACCGCAGGACCGGCCACCGGGTCGAACGGCAGTTCGTCGATAGCGAGACGGGCAAGCCGGTCGGACGCGACGACCAGGTGAAGGGCTACCAGATGGAGAATGGCGATTACATCGTCATCGAAGGCGACGAGATCGCCGAGATCATGCCGCAAAGCGACAAGGTGCTGGATGTCAAAGCCTTCATCGGCTCCGACGCCGTCGACAAGCTTTATTTCGATCGTCCTTACTACCTCGCGCCCGCCGATGCCCATGACGAAGAAGCCCTGTCGCTGATCAGCCGGGGCATGCGCGACGGCAAGGTCGTGGCGCTCGCCGAAGCCGTGCTTTTCCGGCGCAACCGTACGCTGCTGATCCGCCCCCATGACGACTATATCGTCGCGACGATACTGAATTTCGACTACGAGGTTCGCTCGGTCGACAGCGTCTTCAAGGATATTCCCGACATCAAGTTCGACAAGGAAATGCTCGAGCTCGCCGGCCATATCATCGGGACCAAGCACGGCAGCTTCGATCCGAGCAAATATGAGGATCGCTACGAGCACGCGCTCGTCGAGTTGGTGAAAGCGAAGATTGAGGGCCGCGCACCGCCGAAGAGGAAAGCGCCTAGGGAAAGCAAGGTCGTCGACCTCATGGAAGCGCTGCGCCAGAGCGCAAAGATGAGCGGCAAGCCGCCGGCGAAGAAGAAGGCGCCGGCGCGCAGCGACAGCGGCAGGAAGAAGGCAAGCTGAGATGGCTCTCGAAACCTATCAGGCGAAGCGCAATTTCAAGCTCACGCCGGAGCCGCGCGGCCGAAAGGCGCGCACGAGCGGCAACAGTTTCGTCATCCAAAAGCACGATGCGACCCGGCTGCACTACGATTTCCGGCTGGAGATGGACGGCGTGCTGAAAAGTTGGGCGGTAACGAAAGGGCCGAGCCTCAATCCCGAAGATAAGCGGCTGGCCGTGCATGTCGAGGATCACCCGCTTTCCTACGGCGATTTCGAGGGCATCATCCCGAAAGGACAATATGGCGGCGGCACTGTCATCGTCTGGGATCGCGGCACGTGGACCCCGCATGGCGATGCCCGCAAGGCGTACCAAAAGGGCCATATGGAATTCGAACTCGACGGCGAGAAGCTGAAAGGCCGCTGGCATCTCGTGCGCATGCACGGCCGGCCCGGCGAAAAGGGCGAAAACTGGCTGCTGATCAAGGGGGACGACGCAGAGGCGCGCCACGACGGCAATATTCTCGATGAAAGACCGGAATCGGCCAAATCAGGCCGGCAGCTCGAAGAGGTGGCGGAAAACCCCGACGCGACCTGGAATTCTAAGGCGGTCGCCGCCAAAAAGCCGGCGCGAAAAGCTAAAGCCCCGGCACCCGAGCAACGCGACTGGCCGAAGGGGGCGCGAAAGGCAACATTGCCCGATTTCATCGAGCCGGCGCTTGCCAGGCTGAAGCCGAAGCCGCCGGCTGGCGACCGCTGGATCCATGAGATTAAGTTCGACGGCTACCGCCTGCAGGTCAGGATCGAGGATGGCGATGTCAGGATGCTCACCCGCAGCGGGCTCGACTGGACGAAGAAATTCGGCAAGGACGTGCTGGATGCCTTTGCCGCGCTGCCGGTACAGTCGGCGATGATCGATGGCGAGATCGTCGTGGAGCGCGATACCGGCGCTTCGGATTTCTCGGCGCTGCAGCACGATCTCAGCGACGGCCGCTACGATCGCTTCGTCTTCTATGCCTTCGATCTTCTCCATCTCGACGGCCACAGCCTTTTGAACGCGACGCTCATCGATCGCAAGCGCCTGCTCGAAGCCCTGCTCTCCGGCGATGGCGACAAGCTGCGCTACAGTGCGCATTTCAACGAAAGCGGCGGGTTGGTGCTCGACCATGCCTGCCGGCTCAGCCTGGAAGGCGTGATCTCCAAGCTGCGTGACAGCAAATACACGTCGGGACGCAAGGGCGAGTGGATCAAATCGAAATGTTCGCACCGCCAGGAATTTGTCATCGGCGGCTATGTGCCCTCGACGGCGATGAAGAATGCGATCGGCTCGCTGGCCATGGGCTATTATGAGAACGGCGAGCTCAAGCATGTCGGCCGCGTCGGCACCGGCTATACGGCGGCAATGGCACAGATGCTTTATGAAAGGCTGTCGCAGCTTCAGCAAAACGAAAAATCATTCGACGACAAGCTGACGGCCGAGGAGCGGCGCGGGCTGATTTATGTGAAGCCGCAGCTGGTCGGCGAGGTGGAGTTCCGCGCCTGGTCGGCCGACGGCAATCTGCGCCATGCCGCCTTTCGCGGCCTGCGCGAAGACAAGCCGGCGAAGGGCGTGACGCGCGAGACGGAAAAGACGACAACACGCGAGCTGCCGAAATCAGCCGTGACGCTCACCCATCCCGACCGCATCTACTGGCCGGACGAGGGCGTGACCAAGGAAGGGCTGGCGAATTATTACGCCCAGGTGTGGCGCTTCATGGCCCCCTATGTCGTCAACCGGCCGCTGGCGCTGCTGCGCCTGCCCGACGGCATCAACGGCCGCCAGCGGTTTTTCCAGAAACATGCCTGGAAGGGCATGAACCAGCATATCGGCGAGATCATCGATCCGAAGGACAAGCAGGGAGAAAAGCTGCTGCGCATCACCGATTTCAACGGCATCGTCGCCCTGGTGCAATCGGCCGTGCTCGAAATCCATCCCTGGGGTGCGACGACGGACAATTGGGAAAAACCCGACATGATCACCATGGACCTCGATCCCGGCGAGGACGTGGAATGGGAGGATGTGATCGCGGCCGCTTACGAATTGAAGGAGCGCCTGGAGGCCGAAGGTCTCGCGGCCTTCGTCAAGACATCGGGCGGCAAAGGCCTGCATGTCGTGACGCCGCTTGCGCCGAAGGCCGGCTGGGTGGAGGTGAAGGCCTTTGCCAAATGGCTTGCCGACAGCATGTCATCCGACGATCCCGACCGTTATCTTGCAACGGCGACCAAGGCCAAGCGCAAGGGCAGGATCTTCATCGACTATCTCCGCAATGGCCGCGGCAATACGGCGGTCGCGCCCTATTCGACGCGAGCGAGACCCGGCGCCGCGGTCTCAATGCCGCTGGAATGGAGCGAACTCGGCGCCGACATCGGGCCCGCCTATTTCACCGTTGATAACACGCCGACGCGGCTCGACGCATTGCCGAAAGACCCCTGGGACGGATTCTTCGCAGCGGCCAAACCTTTGGAAAAGAAGAAGCGATAGGGAGCTACTTCGGCTTCCGGCGGCCTTCCGCGGCCAGGCTCTTTTTCAGCGCATCCATGATATTGATGACATTGCCGGTCGATTTCACCGGCGCCGGCTTTTTGGCGGGCGCGGCCTTCTTCAGGCTCTTCTGCTTGCCGCGGATCATCGACTTCAGCCGTTTCTGGATCGGATCCTGCACCATGGCCGGGCTCCAATCCTTGGTCTCTTCCTTCACCAGCTGCTTCATCAACGCCAGCAGCTTGCTGTCGATCTTGGCCCCGCTGTCAAGTTCGGCCACCGGCTCGCGCACCTCCTCGCCGTACCGCAGGGTCCAGAGAATGATGCCTTTGCCCTGAGGCTCCAGGAGCACGGCCCGCTCACGCCGATAGAGAACCAACCGGGCGATGCCGACGACGTCGTTCGCCTTCATCGCCTCGCGGATGACGCAGAAGGCTTCGACGCCGACCTTGTCCTCGGGCGCCAGAAAATGCGGTTTGTCGTACCAGATCCAGTCGATCGAGCCGCGCGGCACGAAGCTGTCGATATCGATGGTGCGGGTGCTTTCGAGCCCGACCTCCTCGATCTCCTCGTCCTCCAGGAGAACATAATCGTCCTCGCCGCGCGGATAACCCTTCACCTGGTCCCGCTCGGCCACCGGCTTGTGCGTGACGCTGTCGACATAGCGGCTCTCGACGCGGTTCTTGGTCTGGCGATTGAGAACATGGAAACGCACCTTGTTGCTCTCCGTCGTCGCCGGTGTCAGGGAGACGGCGGCGGTGACGAGCGAGAGCTTGAGATAGCCTTTCCAGAATGTCTGACGTGCCATGTGTTCCCACCTGCCGCACACCTGCGGACATGGCAGTGAACGGCGGACCTGCGTTTTGGTTCCGCGAATGCGGAATTCGCGGATCAGATAGTATCGTTCACGGCCGCTGCAAACCGCGCTTCAGTGCCGCAGGCCGAGTGCCGGACCATTCCTCCCTTGTCACGCCCAATATCCTACTCAATAATGCGGCCCAAAGATTTTAGGACATGGTACGCTGAATGTTGAGGCTTTTCGCCAAACTAGCCGTCGTTTTCGTCTTCAATTTTGTTCTGGTTATCGGCGCCGCCGACCTGTCTTTCGGGCAAGAATGCCCCGAACCCGCAATAGCGACAGCGGCGTCAGGCCAACCGAAACCTCCGACCAGGAGATACGATCGGGCTCTTCCAACCTATCGCGACAGATCTTCCCGATATGATCTGGCCCTTATTGGCGATTCTCTTGTCGAGCTTTGGCAGCCGTGGGTGAAGAACAGTTTCCCCACCCGCCGTCCGATGAATCTCGGGGTTGCCGGCGACACCACGCAAAATGCGCTTTATCGGCTCGACAATCTAAATCTTCCAGATTTTCACCCGGCCGATGTCGTCATCCTCATCGGCACCAACAATCTGGGTCCGAAAACAAATCCTTGTTCTGTCGTGACGGGGGTTACGGCGGTCGTCAAAAAGGCTCGGTCTCTATGGCCGAGCGCCCATATTTATTCCTTGTCCATACCGCCTCGCGGCAAGAAATATGCTTTTTATGAGGATATACGTGTTTCAGCCAACAAGCTAATAGCGGTTTCACTAGCAGAATTGCCGCATGTCACTTTTATTCAAATGAACGATGATATGTTGCGGTGCGGCAAGCCAAGCGATAAAGAGTGTCCCAACTACAAGCCGGACCATCTTCATTTCGAGGAAGGGGCGTACAATCTGATCGGGAACTTCCTTTCCGCAGCGGGTCTGCGGCTCTGATCTTTGTCCCTCGGGACAGCAAAGGTAAGTGGAGTGTCATGAGCACCTCATTCGACAGCTACCAGCCGATCGGCCTGCAAAGACACAGACTCAGGCCTCGGGCGCAATACCGTATCAAGCGCGAAACCACTGTTCGGATCGTCCTCACGGCAATATTTTACATCACGCTGTGGCGGGCAACCGGCATGTGGTATGGGCTGCCGGCCAACTTCCAGGAGAGTGCCGGTAAAGATCCAATGCCGATGCGACTGTTGCTGATGTCGCTCGTTCCGCTCATTGGACTGTACTGCATGCTGGAGCCCAAGCGGATCGTTGAACTGATCCGTAGCGCCTCGCCGTTGGTCGGTATAATCTGCTTATGCTGCTTTCTGTCGATCGTATTTTCCGTCAGCCCTGGCTCCTCGTTCCGTGCGTTCATAGCCGTAGCGCTGCTGTCAGCCGGGCCAATTCTTTACAGAGCCCGTTACGGAGCGGTCGAAACGTTTGAAAGTCTTGCAAAGTTCGCAATTGCGACGGCTTTCATAAACATTCTTTACACAGCAGCCTTTCCTCAGTTCGCCGTCATGAGAGGCAGTTATGCCGGGATGGTGAAGGGGGCATTCTATCACAAAAATATGCTCGGCCAGTTTTCGGCAACGAACTTCATATTGCTGCTTCCGGTCTTTTCGACCCGCCGACTGCGCTACTATGACCTACTGAGATGGACAGCAATGCTGCTCTACCTGGTGCTCATCGTGCTGGCGAAGTCGTCAACTGCCGTCGTCCTGCTTTCGATCGGAATAGCAGTGTTCTATGGGATGCGTTTTATCCAACGCTTTCCGGGTCGCATCCTGCGATCGTTCATCGTTCTTCTCGCATTCGCCTTGCTGGGCTTTGTTGTCTCCATCGCTTTGATGGGCGTAGCGCAGGCGGTTGCCGAGTCATTCGGGAAAGATCTTACGCTCAGCGGACGTACAAATGTTTGGGAGCAATTGCTGCCTCTGATTTCCGAGCGGCCGCTTTCGGGCTGGGGATTTGCCTTGTTCCGACAGCCGGAAATCATGGAGCAATATGTCCGTCTTACCTGGGACGCTCAGTCCACGCATAACACCTATATCGAACTCGCGCTGAATATGGGCATACCTGCCACTGTGATCTGGACCTCGTTCGTCGTGGTGCGACTGGTGACGAAAATGACCTCGTCGCCCTTGAATCAAGCCCTCGCCATCACGAAGAGAAAGGA
This sequence comes from Rhizobium sp. R634, assembly GCF_002211305.1. Taxonomy (GTDB): domain Bacteria; phylum Pseudomonadota; class Alphaproteobacteria; order Rhizobiales; family Rhizobiaceae; genus Rhizobium. Next base: position 395,768 of record NZ_LOKW01000024.1, read on the forward strand.
GGTCGTTATAATACTTCTGATCTTGATCGGCGCGTTCACCGAAGCTGGAATGATGCTCGCCCCTTTCATCTTGTGGCCTCATACCCTGATCGCGCTTGTGGGCCTGGGCCCGGAATTCCTGTCCCGCTTCCGCAAACCGACCTAAGCCGGCGAACAACATGCATCAGGTTAAGAATATGAGTTCAGGCAATCGTAGACTTGTTGGCCTCGACGGGATTCGTGGCTTGGCGGCTATCTGTGTGGCGGTCCATCATACAGAAGGATTTGTCGGTTTCGATGCGGCGCCTGCTGCCTATCTCGCCGTCGACCTGTTCTTTTGCCTTAGCGGGTTTGTGATTGGTCATGCCTATGAAAGGAAACTGATCCAGGAATCGTCGCTGTCTGCCAATGATTTTGCCCTCAAACGATTGATCCGCTTATATCCACTTTATCTGCTTGGCCTGGTGCTGGGCGTATTCGCTTACGCAGGCATGTCGCTCAGCAGAAATCAGCAGATCGACCCCGTACTGTTCGCTGCCTCTCTGACCGCCTCGATGTTCTTCCTGCCGGCGATTGGCGGAACGTCGCTGAAGTCCCCGAACCTCTTTCCTTTCAACGGTCCGTCATGGTCCCTCTTCCTGGAAATTGTGATCAACCTGGCTTACGGTTATGCGGCCAGATTGCTCTCCAGCGGTGTGCTCGTCCTTATCCTCATTGCGTCATGGATCTGGTTGGCGGCGCAGACGCTGAGCCATGGAAGCGCCGATCTGATCCCGCTCGACGGCGCTTTGCTCTCCGGATTTCCGCGCGTTCTCTTTTCCTTCACCATTGGCATCTTGATGTACCGCTATCGGCAGCGGCTTTCGCCGACTTCTGGTTTCGGAAAGGCAATCGCGCTGGCGACGATCTTTATTGCAACCGCTTTTCTCATCTTTCAGACACCAGCGGCCTTCATCGGCATCAAAGACCTGCTTGTTATCTCCGTTTTATTTCCCGTTGCCGTGCTTGTTCTTTACGCATCCAACTTCGACGGGATATTGCGGCAGCCACTTCTCATTGCCGGAGAGGCATCCTATGCGCTCTACGCAATTCACGTGCCGCTGATCGGGCTGATGCTCGGCGCCTGGAAGGCAGCCGGAATGGGACAACCACCGGCTTGGGCAATTTTCACCATTGTTCTTCCGCTTATCGTCCTTCTGGCAATCGTCGTTACCCGGCTCTACGACGAGCCGGTGCGAAAGGCGATCAGCGGCAAAAAAACAATCGGACTCCGGTGGCTCAAGTGGCGCCGATCCTGACTTTGGCGCAATGCCCAGTGCCAGCGGCAGCCCGCACGACCGCCGCTTAAATCGAGAGATACCTCTTCTGCCAGGGCAGCATATGCTCCTGCCATGCGCGCGGCGTGAATTCGTCGTAGGCGGTCTCCGCGATCGCCAGCATCCAATTCTGGCCTTTGCGGGCGAGCAAGACGCATGACAATTCCATGCCGGGTTCGGGGGCGATTGAAGGCCGATTGGCGCCAGGGATATCGATCCCCTTATCGCGCCACTGGATGCGGATCTCGTCCGGCTCGGATGTCCATTCGCCGGAGGCGACGGAGGCTTTTCCGTCGTCGGGCCGGAAGCGAAGCGGCGGCGGTGTGACATTCAGAAAACTGCCGTCATTGGCATAATTGCCTTCGACTTCGCCGGCTGTCTCCTTGCCGGGTCCTTTCAGGACAATATCCTGTTTGCAGCGCAGGAATATGTTGCGCCGGAAGCTCCCGGACCATCCGCGATTGGCGAAGAAGGCGATGTCGCATTCGCTGATCACGTTATCATGGATGTCGATATCTTTGCGGAATGCGAGCTCCTGGTCGGAGAAACCGCTGAGGGCCACGCCGCGATTGTTGTTCTCGATCCAGTTATCATAAACGTGGTGGCCGGCATGGTCGGCCTTGTCGCCGATGCCGTAGCCGAAGGAGTAGTCGTTCATCCTGCCATCGCGCATGATGTTGCTGCGCACGACGGCATCATCGCCGATCGATGAAAAGGAGAAGTTCTTGCCGCCGATGAAATTGTATTCGACGCGGTATTTTCGGGTTTTATCGCAGACCAGAGCGCCCTTGTTCGAAGCGCTGGCGGGCGACTGAAGGAAGAGATTGCCGCGGATCACGACGTCGGAACTGATATTGGTGTCGCTGTTCTGATAGGCGAACTGGCAGCAGTCGGCACCTTGCCCGGTCGCTGCTCCGATGCGGTTGTTTTCCAGCAGCACGTCCACCGTCTTCGTCAGATAGATGCCGTCGCCCTTCACATTCTGGGTTTCGCAGCGCCTGATGACGAGATTTCTGCCGTTGTGAAATTTGAAGCCGCGCGGGGAATTCTTGACGATGACATCCTCAATCACCGTATCGGAAAACACCTGATAAGCGACACCGATATCCTCAGCGCCGTCTATGACCTGCCCTTGCGTGCGGGCGCCGTGAACTTTCTTTCGAGAGATGGCGGGCATCGGGTCTCCAATCGGCAGGATCATAGCTCAGCGAATTAAGGAAGCGCATATGGCAGGAGTTTGACGGTTGCTCCCGGTCCGATGCGCAGCCAATATGAAAACCTTCGCGACGGCAGCACTTGCTGCCTGCGTGAACTTTCGCCACAATCCATACTGCAATTCATGGCTGTCCCAACCTCGGTTTGGCTCACGGCACGATATTGTTAAGTTAGAAATGATTGCGGATTGAAGGCGGCGGCAATCGGCCCGCCAGCCTGAAGACTTCAAAATCTCGAACCGGTTTTGCGGCGAGGACGCGACATGACCTTCGTGGAGTCGCAAGGAGATCGAAAATACCGGACCAGCGAGCGGGTGGGCGAGCTCGTGGAATGCTCGTCGCTGCAGGTCGAACTCCGGCGTTTCGATCCGGGCTGGCAGTTGGACCTTACCCTCGAATGCACTGAGATAGCGGTCCTGCTTTCAGGCCAATCGAAAATCAGGTGGACGGGGGACGGTCACCCGCGGGAGGCGATCGCCCGCCCCGGCGTCGCATGGGTATGTCCTGCAGGTGTCCATGAGAGCGGCGTGGAGGTTGTCGGCACGATGCCGGAATCCCTGCATTTCTTCCTGCCGCCCTCGCTCGTCCGGCAGACCGCGCTTTCGAATTTCGACATCGACCCGGCCAGGGTGGAGCTCGCCTATGCGGGCGGTGTGCCCGATCCCATGGTGCTGCAGATCGGTCAGCTATTTCGCGGCTTGCTCAATCGCACCCTGGAGCAGACGGATCGGCTCTTCCTCGATGGGCTGCAGCTGACGCTGGCGGCGCACCTGCTCGGCACCTATTCGTCCGGTCGATGGCAGCCCGCCGCCCGGGCGCCGACCATCGGTCCGAAAAGGCTGCAGCGCGTCTTCGATTTCATCGAAGCCCGCATCGCTGCGGAAATTTCGCTGGACGACCTTGCTGCCGAAGCCTGCCTCAGCCCCTTTCATTTTGCCCGGATGTTTCGCAAGGCTACCGGCATGGCCCCGCATCGCTACGTCACGGAGCGGCGGATCGAAGCGGCCAAGGAGAAGCTGCGGCTCGGGCGATCCTCGCTTGTGGAGATCGCGTTCGACACCGGCTTTGGTTCGCAGGCGAATTTCACGCGGGTCTTCCGCAAAATGACCGGCCTGACGCCCGGCCAGTACCGCGCCCTCCTCAGGGGCCAATAACGCCCACCGTCGCGAGCGTGCCAGCTATACACGCGCGGCACAGCGCAAGATCTGCAAACAGGAAGCCCGTCATCCGCAACGTCTATGCCGATGGCGACACCGTGATCGTCTTCTTCGACGCCCGCGGCATCGCCCGCGATGGAAAGCCCTACGTCAACACCTATGCCTGGTTCCTCGACATGCGCGACGGACGCATCGTACGCGCCTCGGCCTTCTTCGATTCAGTGGCGTTCAACGAGTTCTGGACGCGTGTAACGCCGTCTGAATAGGCAGGTGCCTTTGAGGCAAGAGGCGGGCATCCCGCATCGAACTACGGATGGGATATCCGCTTCCCCATACCCCGAGATCGCAGCGCCAACCTCTCGATCTCAGGAACTTGCGCGGCCGGCTACCAGTTGGTCACCGAACCGTCGCGACGCTTGAGGTGCGGCGCCTCCCAAAATTCAAAGCTCTGTTTCGCGATCAGTTCCTCATTGACTTCAATGCCGAGACCGGGCGCGTCGGAGACAGCGTAATGCGCCTTTTCCAGCCGTGGCTGGATCGGGAAAAATTCGGAATTGTCGAAACCGAGGTGGGTCTCGGCCGGGCTCGCGCGGGTTTCCAGCCAGGCAAAATTTGCAACTGCGGCTGCGAAGTGGATGGTCGCAGCCGTACAGACCGGGCCCAATGGATTGTGCGGCATCATGTCGACATAGTGCGTCTCACTCCAGCCGGCGACCTTCATCGACTCCGTGAGACCACCGACATTGCAGACATCGAGACGGTTGAACTGATGAATGTCGCGCTCGATATAGGGCAGGAACTGCCACTTCGAGGAAAACTCCTCGCCGATCGCAAAGGGAATGTCGGTCATGCGCCGCAGCGCCTCATAAGCGCCTGGCGTCTCGTCGCGGATCGGCTCCTCGAGGAAGTCGAGCGTGCCCTTCGGCATCTTCTGGCAGAAGCTCGCGGCCTCGGCCACCGTCAGGCGGTGGTGATAATCGATGCCGAGAACCACGTCTTCTCCGAGCATTTCGCGAGCCTTGACGCACCACTTGGCGGTCGTCGCGATGTGTTCGCGCGGCTCATAGGTTTCCTTGTTCTCGTGACCGGCGGGCGACAAGCGCATGGCCGTCCATCCATGTTCGACAAGCATCTGCGCCTGTTCGATCATCGCCGGTCCGGGCTCGGCGAAGGTCGTCGCGAAGGTTGGGATCCAGTCGCGCTGCTTTCCGCCGAGCAATTCGTAGACCGGCACGCCGAGCGCCTTGCCCTTGATGTCATGCAGCGCAATGTCGATCGCCGAGATCGCCGCCTGCAGCACGCGGCCGCCTTCGAAATACTGGCTGCGATACATTTCCTGCCAGAGCGCGCCGATTTTGAACGGGTCGCGACCACGCAGGAATTCTGCATAATGTTCGAGAGCGCCGACCACGGCCTTCTCGCGGCCGGAAAGACCGCTCTCGCCCCAGCCGAAAATGCCCTCGTCCGTCTCGACCTTCACCAGAAGCTGGTTGCGAATGCCGACCTTGACGGCATAGGACTTGATCGCTGTGATCTTCATGTCATCCCCTCTTCTCACCAATGCCACAGGGTGCCGTCTTCCAGACGGTTCACCGGCAGGTAGGCGCGTTGGTATGGATATTTTTCGGCGAGTTTCTCATCGATATCGACGCCATGTCCGATGGCTTCGCCCGGATGCAGATAACCGCCGTGAAGGGTCCAAGCGCCGGGAAAGACTTCGAGAATTTCGGGCAGATAGCCGGAATATTCCTGGATGCCGAAGTTCGGCACCCAGAGATCGAGATGCAGATTGGCGCCAAGGCAGATTGGCGACATGTCCATGGCGCCATGGCAAGCCGTGCGCACATTGTAGACGCCGGCATAATCCATGATGCGACGGAGCGCCGTGATGCCGCCGGCATGCACGGTCGTCGTGCGGATATAGTCGATCAGCTGCTCCTCGATCAGCAGGCGTGCGTCCCAGATCGTGTTGAACACTTCGCCGACGGCCAGCGGCGTCGTCGTGTGTTTGCGGATGAGCCTGAAGCCTTCCTGATGTTCTGCAGCGACCGTATCTTCCAGCCAGAAGAGACGAGCAAATTCGAGATCCTTGCCGAGGCGGGCCGCCTCGATGGGCGTCAGGCGGTGATGCGTATCGTGCAGCAATTCGACATCGGGACCGTAGGCCTCGCGAACGGCTTCGAACAGTTTCGGGATATGGCGCAGATATTTCGAGGTCGACCATACCTCTTCATGCGGAACCGCATCGTCGGCTGCATTGTTGGTGACGGATTTCTTTCCCGTTCCATAGACATCCGGCAGACCGGGAATGCCGACCTGTACACGGATCGCCTTGTAGCCCTGCTCGATCCGGCGACCGACCGCCTCGACGGCTTCCGCAATGTCCGTGCCCTGAGCGTGCGTGTAGCAGAGCACCTTCTCGCGGCTCGCGCCACCGAGCAACTGATAGAGCGGCATGTTGGCGGCCTTGGCCTTGATGTCCCAAAGTGCCGTGTCGATGCCGGCGATAGCAGCCATCGTCACCGGGCCGCGGCGCCAATAGGCACCTTTGTAGAAATACTGCCAGATATCCTCGATGCGTGAAGGATCGCGGCCGATCAGAAGCGGCGCCAGGTGATCCTGCAGATAGGCCACGACAGCCTTCTCGCGGCCGTTCAGCGTGGCGTCACCGACGCCCGTCAGGCCTTCATCTGTGAAGATCTTGACGGTGACGAAGTTCCGGCCCGGCGAGCAGACGATGATTTTGACGTCGGTAATTTTCATGACTTATCCGTTGGCTGAAACTGTGCGTGTGGGGTGGTAGCGGAACCGGTTGTGAATACGCCGGTTTCGCGGGTCGGGATGGGGAATGGCAGAGAGAAGTGCGCGCGTATAATCATGCGCCGGATTGTTGACGACCTGGTCGGTCTCGCCTGCTTCCATGATTTTGCCGCGATACATGACTGCGACGCGGTCGCACATGTAGCGGATGACCGACATGTCGTGCGAGATGAAGACATAGGAGAGACCGAGCTCGTCCTGCAGCTTCATCATCAGGTCCAGCATCTGCGAGCGCAGCGAGACGTCGAGCGCCGAGGTCGCCTCGTCGGCGATGATCAGGCGCGGCTTGACTGCGATGGCACGGGCTATGCCGATACGCTGGCGCTGGCCGCCGGAGAAGGCATGCGGATAGCGCTCCCGCCAGGAGGGCTCGAGACCGACCTGCTGCATGAGCTCGGATACCCGATCCTCGAGCGGCCTGCCTTTCATACCGGCGAGCTTCAGCGGCTCAGCGATGATCTGGCCGACCGTCTTGCGGGGGCTGAGCGATCCGACAGGGTCCTGGAAGATCATCCGGATATCGCGGCGGACATCCTTGAGCGTTGCCTTGTCGGTGGTGCGCAGCTCCACCGTGCTGCCGTCCTTGCGGCGATAATCCATGGCGCCGGATTGCGGATCGTAGATGCGCAGCAGGCAGCGGCCCATCGTCGTTTTGCCGGAGCCGGATTCGCCGACAATGCCGAGCGTTTCGCCAGGCCGGACAATTAGCGACACATCATCGACGGCGCGCAGGCCGGACGGGAAGGTCAACGAGAGGTTCTTCACCTCCAATAGCGGCGGCGCCTCGACCGGGATCGGCGGCCGCGACAGACGCACTTCCGCCTTGCGTTCCAGCTTGACGACGGAACCGATCAGCCCGCGGGTATAATCGTCCTGCGGGGCATGGAAGATCTGCTCGACCGGCCCTTTCTCCATCACCTTGCCGCGGTACATGACGAGCACTTCGTCGGCGATCTCGGCGACGACGCCCATGTCATGGGTGATGAAGAGCACGGCCATGCCGTGGCTCTGCTGCAGTTTGCGGATCAGGTCGAGGATTTCGGCCTGCGTCGTCACATCGAGCGCCGTCGTCGGCTCGTCGGCGATGAGAACCGAGGGGTTGCAGGCGAGCGCCATGGCGATCATCACCCGCTGGCGCATGCCGCCGGAGAATTCGAACGTGTAACGGTCGATCGCCGTTTCCGGCCGCGGGATTTCCACTTGCCGCAACAGCTCCAGCACCCGCTCGCGCTGCTGCTCGCCGCGAATGCCGAAATGGATCCTGAGCGCTTCGCCGATCTGCGTGCCGATACGGTGGACCGGCGAGAGCGAACTCATCGGCTCCTGGAAGATCATGGCGATCTCCTTGCCGCGTACGCCGCGGATCTCCTTGCCGCGCGGATCGAGCTTTGCGAGATCGGTCGAGGTGCCGTCTGCCCGTGTCAGGACCACCGAGCCGCCTTCGATCCGGCCGGGCCGGTCGATGATCTGCAGGATGGAGCGGGCCGTCACCGACTTGCCGGAACCGGACTCGCCGACGACGCAGAGCGTCTTGCCGCGTTTCAGCTCGAAGGAGACGCCGTCGACCGCCTTGAATACGTTGGTGCGGGTCGGAAAGTAGGTCTTGAGGTCATCGACCTTGAGGATCGTATCGTTTGTCATGGTCATGAAACCGACTCGTAGGGATCTGCGGCATCGCGAAGACCGTCGCCGAGGAAGTTGAGGGAAAGAACCGTGATGACGATGGCCGCCGCAGGCGTGAACAGAAGCCACGGAGCCTGCGCCACGGCACGGATATTCTGCGCCTCCTGCAAGAGCACGCCCCAGGAAATGATCGGTGGCTGCAGCCCGATGCCGAGGAAGGAAAGCGCCGTTTCCGCCAGGATCATGGAGGGGATCGCCAGCGTCAGGGTCGCAATGATGTGGCTCATGAAGGACGGAACAAGGTGATTGAAGATGATGCCGACCTCGCTCATGCCGTCGAGACGGGCAGCGATGACGAAATCCTCGTTGCGCAGCGACAGGAACTTGCCGCGGACCTCGCGCGCCAGGCTCGTCCAGCCGATCAGCGAGACGATAAGCGTAATGACAAAATAGGTGCGAAGCGGTGGCCAGCCGACTGGAATGGCAGCGGCAAGGCCCATCCATAGCGGGATCGTGGGGATCGAGCGCAGAAGCTCGATCATGCGCTGAATGCCGAGGTCGATCCAGCCGCCGAAGAAGCCTGAGATACCCCCGATGGTGACGCCCAGCAAAAGGCTCATGAAGACACCGACGAGGCCGATCGACAGCGAGATCTTGGCGCCGTGAACGACACGCGAGAAAATATCGCGGCCGAGGCGGTCAGCGCCGAAGATATACATGCTATCGCCCGGCATGGGGTTCGTCAGGCCGAAGAGCTTGGTCTGCATCGGGATGAAGCCGAGCAGATAATAAGGCTGCGGCGCCTTGACGAAGAAGCCGACATCGACGGGCTTTGCCGGATCGGGTGCAAATTCGCGCCGCATGGATTCCGTATTCAGCGTCATCTTGAGCTGGCTGACATGCGGGCGGAAGGAGCCGTCGTGGAGCAGAGACAGGCCTTGCGGCGGCGCATAGGTGAACCGCGCATTGGTGGCGTTCGGATCGAAGGGTGCGATGAAATCCGCGAAAGCCGCAATCAGATACATGAAGACGATGACGACGAGGCTCGCCAACGCGATCTTGTGTTTCTTGAATTTCAGCCAGAACAGACGCCACTGGCCGGCGACGGCCATGTCCCTGCCACTGAGATTGACGGATGGGCCGGCTTCCGGCGGGAGATGGGTGATATCAGTCATTGCAACCGGATCCGCGGGTCAGTGATGGCGAGCAGGATGTCGGAAATCAGCGTGCCGATGATTGTCAGCACCGAAATCAACAGGATGAGGGAGCCGGCGAGATACATGTCCTGAGCAAGCAGGGCACGCAGCAGCAATGGCCCCGTGGTCGGCAGGCTCATAACGACGGAGACGATGATCTCGCCCGAGATGACCGCGGGCAGGATCCAGCCGAGCGTCGAGATCAGCGGGTTCAGAGCGAGACGTACCGGATAACGGATCAGAAGCTCGAATTCGGACATGCCTTTGGCACGCGCCGTCGTCACATAGGGCTTCGACAGCTCGTCGAGGAGATTGGCGCGCATGATGCGGACAAGAGCTGCGAGCGAGCCAAGGCCGATGACGATGACCGGAAGCCAGACATGCTGGGCGAAATCGATGAGCTTGCCGAAGCTCCATGGCGCATCGATGTAAGAAGGCGAGAAGAGACCGCCGACGCTCTGGCCGAAATAGGCCGACATCACATACATGGCCGAAAGCGCCATCAAGAAGTCAGGCACCGCAAGGAAGAAGAAGGCGAGGAAAGTCGCCGAATAATCCGAGATCGAATATTGCCGCACCGCCGATAAGATGCCGATCGGGATCGCAACGGCCCAGACGAAACAGAGCGTCAGGAACGAAAGCAGCAGCGAGAAACCCAGACGGCCCCAGATGAGTTCCGTCACAGGCTTGCCGAGCTCGAAAGAGATGCCGAAATCGCCATGCAACAGGATACCGGCAATCCACTTGTAATATTGAAAGTAGATGGACTGATCGAGGCCGTAGCGCTCGCGCATGGCGGCGACGGTCCCCTCTTCCACGGCGCCGCCCTGGCTTGCCCAGTCAGCCATCAGGGTGGTGAGATAGTCTCCCGGCGGCAACTGGATGATGATGAAAGCGATGATGGAGACGGCGAAGAGTGTCGGAATCGCGAACACCAGCCGCCTGGCAATAAAACGGAGCATGATCTCAGACCGTTCGATAGGATCGAAGGGGCGGCCGGCGGAGGCACAATACCTCCACCGGCTCTAGGAGGAGCCTTAGTTGGCCTTGTCGAAGTACCACTGGGTCAGCGTCGGAGCCGGATGCCAGAGGTTGCCGGTGATCGGGATACCGTTGACGACATTCTTCAGGTTCTTCGACACCATCATGTATTTCGGCATGGGGCGCGAAATGCCGATGTTGAGGAAGTTGTCGGCCGACAGATTGAGGAATTCCTTCATCTTGTCGCGCCGGTCGTCATCGGTGACGGCGGCATTGACCTTGTCATAGGCCGCCATCAGCGCCTTGATCTGCTCCGGCGGCTCTTCGCCCGTCGCATGATTGGAATACCATTCGCTCCAGCGCATCGCGAAGAAGATGTCGGCCTTCTGGAAAGGCATGTAGCAGCGCGGATCGGTATAGACTTCCGAGAGGCCGCCGACGCAGTTCCAGATATAGGCGTCCTGCTCATTGGCTGCCCACATCGTGTTTAGACGGGCGCGATCGGTGGTGCGCAGCTGGATATCGATACCGACATCCTTGGCATATTTCTGCACCATCTGCATGACATCGGGATAGGACAGACCGAAGACGTCCGCGACCATGAAGTTGATGGTGAAGCGCTTACCCGTCTCATCGAGGCGGAAGCCTTCGGCATCCTTCTTCGGCATGATCTTGTCGAGCATTTCGTTGGAGAGCTTGGGATCGAATTCCGTGTATTGCGTCGCCTCACGCTCGTTGAAGAGCTCGTGTTCCGGTTGGGGTGCGACCTGAGCCGGCGCGCCCTGGCCGACATAGACGAGATCGATGATCTCCTGTCGGTTGATGGCGTGGCTGAGCGCGATGCGGAAGTCCTTGTTCTGGAAGAGTTTGCGCTTCACATCATCGGTCGAGTTGAGATTGAGCAGGATGACGGCATCGTTGGCCGGCAGATCCTTGACGTCGACGAAACGGTAATTGCCGGTTTCCTGGCCGTCGAACAGCACCGATTTGAAGGTCGAGTTGTTGATGTGACGGAAGGCGAAATCGAACTCGCCCGAAGTCATCTTCAGCGCCATCAGCTGCGGATCGTCGAGCTTGGCCCAGGTAACACCATCGATATAGGGAAGCTGATTACCCTCAGGATCGACCTTCCAATAATAGGGATTGCGGGTCGCGACAACGCGCTCGCTGTCGGCATAGGGTACTGTCAGAACCCATGGATTCATCGTCGGCAGTTCGAGGTTTTGCCAGTAAGGCGGCTGGAAAGTCAGCGAAACCTTCGAATTGAAGAGCGCCACCCAGTCGCCTGCTGCCGGATTGGCTTTCAGGAGCGCCGGAATGCCATCCTTGTTATATTTCTCGTGGAATTGCTGCAGATAGTGCTTGGGGTAGATGACCGGCAGATGGCCCTGTCCGTAGGCGAGCTGCTGCAGGAAGAGGCCGTAGGGCGAATCGAATTTGAATTCGACCGTCAGATCATCGATCTTACGAACCTTCACCGGTTTTCCGGCGACCGTAAAGGTCGGGTTCTTGGCCGGCGAGAGTGCGTCGTTCATGAATACGTCTTCGTACCAGAACATGATGTCGTCGGCCGTAAAGGGCTGACCGTCGCTCCACTTCAGACCCTTGCGCAGCTTGAAAGTGTAGGTGGTCGCATCTTCAGACGCGGTGAATTCCTCAGCCAGCGAGGGCACGACCTTCTGCCAGGCCGGATCCCAGCGAACCAGCAGCTCGTTGGCGATGGTGCGGGTCAGATTGTACTGATCGCCATTGGCAAGGATCGTAGTGCGCAACGTGCCACCGTACTTGCCGACACCGTCAATCATCGTTTCGACAAAGGGATTGTCTGGAAGGCGATCGTCGACAGCAGGCAGTTTGCCGCTTCTGACCTGCTCATCAAGCATCGGCGCCTGTTTGAAATCGGCCGCCCAGGCCGGGACCATTGGTCCCAGGATGGCGGCGCCCAAGAGTCCCGTCGAAAGGACGAGGCCACGCAGCATCTGCTGGTATCCCATATTTTCTCCTCCTGATGGCCGACCCTCTCCGCCGGCGTCCATCTTCTTCACGACAGCACCCGTGGCTGTGTAGGACGAAAACTTTCAGATCGTACATTATTTGTCAACGTCAGTGTATGAAATTGTTCTTTTCCTCTTGGCAACCGGCTGGAAAGTGCATTAAAAGCAAGATCATGAGCACGGTAGCGGACATGAAATCGTCGGTTTACGAGGGAGATGAACTGGCTGAAGATGGAAATGTCTCCGTCTACGAGCGCCTTCGCGACGACATCATTCATGGCCGCTTGAAGGCCAATGAACGCCTGAAGGTTGCCGAGCTGGCGAGCCGCATGGGGACCTCCACCAATCCGGTGCGCGAGGCACTGCAGCAATTGCGCGGCGAAGGCTTCGTCATCATGACGCCGAACCGTGGCGCCCGCGTCCGGCCGATCGACCAAGAATTCGTGCGGGACATCTGGGAGATCGAAGTGCTGATCGAACCTGCGCTCACGCGCTGGTTCGTCGGCATTGCCACGATGGCGGATATCGAAGAACTGGAGCGGATCCAGGCCGCAATAGAGGATCTAAATTTCCTCGACGAGATGAAGCACTCGAATCTGGATCTGCAGTTTCACCGCTTGATGTACGATCGCCACTATAATCGCCATGCCGTCGATCTCTGGGTGCGCCATCGCCAGATCCTCTGGGCGATAAGCCGCGGTTTTCCGACCTCGCTCAGCCGCCAGTCGAGCGTATTGGAGGAACATCGCGAATTGATCGCCTGCATCAAGGCACAGGATGCCGACGGCGCGGCGCGCGCCATCGCCCGGCATGTGGAAGGCTCAGGCCGCCACATCGTCGAGAGAATGCGGCTCGACAGGCGGCGGCCCTAAGTTCGGGGAGCGCCTCAAGGCGTAGCGCCGAAGAAGGCGAGCCGGGTGAGGATGGTGTAATCCGCTTCCGATACCATCAGTGCGACGAAAACCAGCACCAGCAGCGGCGGCAGCAGGATGGCATAGACGAGCGCCAGCCGTTCCCAGGCCATATGCATGAAGACGGCGACGATCAGGCCGGCCTTCAGCATCATGAACACGAGGATCAGCGTCCATCTGATATAACCCTGGATGCCGAGATAATCGACCATATAGGAAAAAGCGCTGAGCACGAAGAGCAGGCCCCAGACGACGAGATAGAGCCGGATCGGGTGCTGCTGCCCGGTGTGTGCCTCGACATGTGCCGTTTGGGCTTGCGCATGCGCCGTTGTCTCGCTCATGACGACCTCACCACAGATAAAAAAACGCGAAGATGAAGACCCAGACCAGGTCGACGAAGTGCCAGTAGAGGCCCATGATCTCGACGGCCTCATAGCGGCCTTTCCGGCTGGTGAAGAACCCGCGCCGCTCCACATCGAAATCGCCCCGCCAGACCTTGCGGGCGACGATCAGGAGGAAGATGACGCCGATCGTGACATGGGTGCCATGAAAACCGGTGATCATGAAGAAGGTCGATCCGAATTGCGCCGCTCCCCATGGATTTTCCCAGGGGCGCACGCCTTCGGTGATCAGCTTCGTCCACTCGAAGGCCTGCATGCCGACGAACGTCGCCCCGAGAATGGCCGTCAGCAGCATCAGCATCGCGGTCATGCGACGGTCGCGGCGATAGCCGAAGTTCACCGCCATCGCCATGGTGCCGCTGCTTGAGATCAGGACGAAGGTCATGATGGCGATCAGGATCAGCGGAACATCCTGGCCGCCGATATGCAGCGCGAAGACCTCGCTCGGATTGGGCCATGGAACAGGCGTCGACATGCGGGCGGTCATGTAGGCGATCAGGAAACAGCCGAAGACGAAGGTGTCGCTCAACAGGAAGATCCACATCATCGCCTTGCCCCAGGAGGCGGTTTTGAAGGCGCGCTGATCCGAGCTGAAATCGGCGGCGACACCGCGCAGGCCTGCCGGCCTGAGAGCAGCTTCGCCATGTGTCTCGACAGTCTGTGCCATCAACAAATCTCCTAGTTCAGCAATGTGCGGCAGAGATCGACGAAATCGTTCGCCCATCCGGCAAAGAGCGAAAATAGCAGCAGCCAGACGGCAAGCATGAAATGCGAATAGAGGGCGGAAAGCTCGACGCTGAGGCTGAGCCTGTCCGTCGCAGCCTCGCTCGCAAAGGCCTTCACCGTCGTGTGCGCGAGGACGGCGAGCCCGCCTAGAATATGCAGGCCATGCAGGCCGGTCAGCATATAGAAGAAGCTGTTGGCGGGATTGTCGGCAAGCACGTAGCCCGCCGCCGCGAGTTCCCGCCATGCCTGGATCTGTCCGGCGAGAAAGAAGACGGCAAGAGCAAGGGCGGCGGCAAGTGCGGGGCGCAGGCGCTGCATGCGGCCATGCCTCGCTTCGCTTTTCGCCCATTCCAGCGAAACGCTGCTGAGGACGAGTGCTGCAGTGTTCACCCAGAGGAGGCGTGGAACCGGCGTCGACCACCAGTCCGCCGAGGCCATGCGCATGAAATAGGCGCTGATGCCGAGGCTGAACACGGCGCCGACGACACCGAGAAACACGAAGAGGCCGATTTTCACGGCCGGCACGGGCGATCGGTCGGCGCTGTCATGGTGCGGCAGTTGCACCGACCCGGTTTCGAGCCAGGGCTTCGAGGTCAGCCGCTGTCCGGCGAGCCACCAGACGATGATGGCGCCGATCGCGGCAAGGAAGATCAGCGTGACGTTCATGCCGGGCTCTCCCGGGTTGCGCTGCCATCTGCCGGCACCGTCTGCGGAATGAAATCCTCGGCGGCGCCGGGCACGCTGTAGTCATAGGCCCAGCGGTAGACGACAGGCAGATCCTTGCCCCAGTTGCCGTGCGCGGGCGGGGTCTGCGGCGTTTGCCATTCGAGCGTCGTCGCCCGCCAAGGATTGCCGCCCGCCTCCCGGCCCCGGAAAAGGCTCCAGGCCAGGTTGAACAGGAAGACCATCTGCGCCGCGCCGACCACGAGCGCCATGACTGTGATGAAGACGTTCAGCGTGTGGGCGGAAGGCGGGACGAAGGTGATCTCTCCGAGCTCGAAGTAACGGCGCGGCACGCCGAGCAGGCCGAGGTAATGCATCGGAAAGAAGATCGCATAGGTGCCGAGGAAGGTGACCCAGAAATGGATCTGGCCGAGCGCCTCGTTCAGCATGCGCCCTGTGACCTTCGGATACCAGTGATAGATCGCCCCGAAGATGACGAGGATCGGCGCCACACCCATGACCATGTGGAAATGCGCGACGACGAACATCGTATCCGACAGCGGCACGTCGACGACGACATTGCCGAGGAAGAGGCCGGTCAGGCCGCCATTGACGAAGGTGACGATGAAGGCGAGCGCAAAGAGCATCGGCAGCGTCAGATGGATGTCGCCGCGCCAGAGCGTCAGCACCCAGTTGTAGACCTTGATCGCCGTCGGGATGGCGATGATCAGCGTCGTCGTCGCGAAGAAGAAGCCGAAGGCCGGGTTCATGCCGCTGACATACATGTGGTGCGCCCAGACGACGAAGCTCAAGCCCCCGATGATGACGATCGCCCAGACCATCATGCGGTAGCCGAAGATATTCTTGCGCGCATGGGTGCTGATCAGGTCGGAAACAATGCCGAAGGCAGGCAGGGCGACGATATAGACTTCGGGATGGCCGAAGAACCAGAACAGGTGCTGGAAAAGGATCGGGCTGCCGCCGCCATGTTTCAGCTGCTCGCCCATTTCGACGATGGCGGGCATGAAGAAGCTGGTGCCGAGCAGGCGGTCGAACATCATCATGACGCAGGCGACGAAGAGTGCGGGAAAGGCAAGCAGCGCCATCACGGTCGCGGTGAAGATGCCCCAGACGGTGAGCGGCATCCGCATCAGCGTCATGCCCCGCGCCCGCCCCTGCAGCACGGTCACCACATAATTCAACCCGCCCATGGTGAAGCCGATGATGAAGACGATCAGCGAGGAGAGCATGAGCAGGATGCCCCAATCCTTGCCGCCGGGCGTGCCGGACAGAACAGCCTGCGGCGGATAAAGCGTCCAGCCTGCCCCCGTCGGGCCGCCGGGCGCGAAGAAGCCGGCGGCGAGGATCAGAACAGCGAGCAGATAGATCCAGTAGCTCAGCATGTTCGCATAGGGGAATACCATGTCGCGGGCGCCGACCATCAGCGGAATGAGGTAGTTGCCGAAGCCGCCGAGAAACAGCGCGGTCAGGAGATAGATCACCATGATCATGCCGTGCATGGTGATGAACTGATAATAGTGATCGGCATCGATGAAGGTGAAATAGCCGGGAAAGGCCAGCTGAATCCGCATCAGCCAGGAGAGCACCAGCGCCACCAGCCCGATCGCGATGGCGGTGAGCGAATATTGGACGGCAATGATCTTGGCATCCTGGCTGAACACATATTTCGTCCACCAGCTGTGGGGATGATAGAGTTCGACATCCTCGACCTCGGCGGCTGGGATGGCGCCTGCGCCGCTGGACGGAATCTCGACCATGATATCTCCTCCGTTTCCTTCCCGCCGGTTGGTTTCAACCGGCACGCGGCCTTCCCTCTTCCCGCCAGTTCAGTTCGCCGGCGGCGCGTTTCCCGAAGACGCCGTCAGCTGGGTGAATGTCTGCTGCTGCCCAAGCCAGGCCTGGTAGTCAGCGTCATTGTCGACGATGACGGTGCCGCGCATCTGCGGATGGCCGACGCCGCAGAGTTCGGCGCAGAGAACCTCGAACGTTCCCATACGCGTCGGCGTGAACCAGAAATAGGTGACCATGCCGGGGATCATGTCCATCTTGGCGCGGAATTCCGGCACATAGAAATCATGCAGGACATCGACCGAACGCAGCAATATGCGCACCGGCTTGCCGACCGGCAGATGCAATTCGCCGCCCTCGACGATCACGTCGTCGAGCCCGCTTGCATCGTTCTTGTCCAGCCCGAGCGGATTTTCGGCAGTGATGTCGCGCGTCTCCGCGCGGCCGAGCTTGCCGTCTGCGCCCGGCAGGCGGAAGCTCCACAGCCACTGCTGGCTGACGACCTCGACCGGCACGGCATCGTCGGGCACCGTGATGAACTGGTTCCAGACGATGAGACCCGGCGCGAGCATGGCTGCGACGCCGACCGCAGTTCCCCCCGCCAGCAGCCACTCCAGCCTGCGGTTCTCGGGCTCATAATGCGCCCGGTTGCCCGGTCGGTGGCGGAAGCGGTAGACGCAATAGGCCATGAAGGAAATCACCGCCACGAAGACGATGCCGGTGATCCAGAAGGTGATGACAAGGGTGCTGTCGATATAGGTCCAGTTGGACGCGATCGGCGTCCACCACCAAGGGCTCAGCACATGGAAGAGCACGGAGCCGACGACAAGCAGGACGAGAATCAGCACAACAGCCATTTCCGCCCCTCCTGGGCTGAGCGACCGCGAAACCTCATTCCACAAAAATGTCGAGTTTATTATCGCACAGATAGAAAATCTCGGCAATTACGGCGATTTAAGCAGGCGCCGTTAGCCGGAACCGATCATTTGGGGTATTGCCCTTCATTTGGAATATTGCTTGAGATAGGCGACGAGATTGGTGATCTCCTGATCATCCTTGACCCCTGCGAAGGCCATCTTCGTGCCCTTCACCTTCGCTTTCGGGTTGTGCAGATAGTCGCGCAGCGTCGCCTCGTCCCAGACGAGGCCGCCCTCACCGGCCGCCTTCATCCCGCTCGAATAGGCAAAGCCCGGATGCGTCCCGGCCGTGCGGCCGAAAAGCCCGTTCAGCGACGGACCGACCTTGTTCGTATCGGAATCGGCGACATGACAGGTCGCGCATTTCTTGAAAACGGTGGCACCCGCCGTCGCATCACCCTCCTGCGCCCCCGCGACCGCAGGGGAAAGGGCAATGACGGGTACGGCAATCAGCAGAACAACACGGTAATCCACGGCAAACCTCATCCTCCTCAAGGTTGCCCAGCCACTCGCATCTCCGCTGCCTTGCCGCACGGAGTATGTTAGCGATGCTTAAAGTTTAGCCTTTCGCGTGTGCAAGTCAATGCTCCACAATTCTGGCATGGATTCCGGGATGGCTTCGCGCCACCGGCTCTGATGAGGCGACGCAAGCCGGCGCATATGCTTGCGCCGGCCGGCATGAGTGCCTTGCGTCCGTTTGCCCGGTTATTTGGTCGCTGCGTTGAGCACGCTTTGCTGCAAATCCGCCTCGTCGCCAACGATGGCGGCGGCTTCGTCCAGCAGGACGTCTTTTGCATTCTTGCGGGCGTTTTCAATGGCTATATCGGCGCTCAGGCTGCGTTCGCCCGACTCCAGGCCATCATCTTCGCCGGGATCTTCGCCGCTTGCCTGCGCCCGGGACTTGAACCGGGCCTCGCGAGCGGCCGCTTCCTTGCGGCGTTCCGCCTCGTTCAAGGAGATGACGCCCTTCTCGCGCTGCGCCTTCAGGTCGGCGATGTCTTGTACCAGGCGTTGAAAATCCGGATCGCCCTTGACCCGCGCATCATGGCGGCTTTGCAATGTCGGCAGCAGCTTCGCGACGGTGTCGGCCGGGGCGTATTTCGCCGGCTTAATCTCCGCCCACGGCAGGGCATTGTCGTAACTGGTCTCGCCGAATAGGGTCGGATCGGAAAGTCCCGGCAAGCTGATGTCCGGCGTCACGCCGTGCAGCTGCGTCGTGCCGCCGTTGACCCGGAAAAACTGGGCGATCGTCACCTTCAACTCACCGTATTCAGCTTTGCTGTTGCGAACGATCTGGTCGAGATCGACGACCGTCTGGACAGTCCCTTTGCCGAAACTGGGTTCGCCGATGACCACGCCGCGGCCGTAATCCTGGATTGCCGCGGCGAAAATCTCCGAAGCCGAGGCCGAGCCGCGATTGATCAGGACACCCATGGGGCCGTCCCAGGCAGGCGCCGCAAACTCGGCGCTTTTGACCTCGACCTTGCCGTCGCTGCTGCGCTGCTGAACCACCGGCCCCTTACCGATGAACAGGCCCGTCAAATCGATCGCCTCGTCCAGCGAACCGCCGCCATTGTTGCGCAGGTCGATGAGAACGCTGTCGACCTTTTCCTGCTTCAGTTCGCCGAGAAGCTTGGCGACGTCACGGCTTGCACTCTTATAGTCCTTGTCGCCTTTGTGCCTGGCTTCAAAATCCTCATAGAATACCGGCAGGGTGATCACGCCGATCTTGCGGGTGGCTTCGCCCGCTTTCACCGACAGAACGGACTTCTTGGCGGCCTGCTTTTCGAGATTGATCTTATCGCGCACCAGGTTGACGACGCGGTGCGTGCCGTCGGCTCCGGCATCCGCCGGCAGGATATCCAGGCGCACCACGGAGCCTTTTTTCCCACGGATCATCTGCACGACTTCATCGAGGCGCGTGCCGACCACTTCCTTGATCGGACCGTCCTTGCCCTGGCCGACGCCGGTGATGCGGTCTCCGACGGCGAGCTTGCCGGACAACTGCGCCGGCCCGCCGGGCACGAGTTCACGGATCGTCGTGTAGTCGTCGCGTTCCTGCAGGACCGCGCCGATGCCGAACAGCGAAAGCTTCATCGAAACATTGAAGTCGGCTGACGCGGCCGCGCCGAAATAATCCGTATGCGGATCGATCGACGTGGCATAGGCGTCCATGAACGACTGGAAAACGTCGTCGCTTTTGAACTTGTAGGCACGCTCGAGCGTGTTTTCATAACGCTTGTCGAGCGTTTCGCGAATTGCCGCATCGGTCTTGCCGCCGAGCTTCAGCCGCAGCCAGTCGCTCTTGACGCGCTTGCGCCACAGCTCGTCGCTCTCTGCTTTCGATTGCGGCCAGGGTGCCTTGTCGCGCAGCACCGAATAATTCTCCTGCGCACCGAAATCGAAGCCTTGCTTCAGCAGGCCGCGCGCGTAGGTCATGCGGTCGACGACACGCTGTTCGTAAGCGTTGAAGATCGCAAACGGAATCTTCAAGTCCTGCCGTTCGATGGCATCGTCGATCTTGTTGCGGTCAGCCATGAACTTGTCGACGTCGGCCTGGAGGAAAAGCATGCGGTCCGGATCAAGCGACTTGATGAACTGATCCATGACCCGCGCCGACAAGGCATCGTCGAGCGGAACAGGCTTATAGCTATAGCGCGAAAGAAATTCCGCGCTCAATTCAGCGGCTTGCGCCTGCCGCTTCAGCGGCGCCAGATCGGGCGGCGATGCGACCTCTGCATATGCGGACTGTGCGAGTGCAAGAAATGCACCGAGAAAAACATAGGCTATGCGCATTTAGTCTTGATCCGATTCATCGTGCCGGGGGTCCAAATAATATCTAGGTGAGACAATTATGGTTTTTTGGCAAGCGGAAGCGGCTTTTGTGCCAATTCTTCCTCAGCTCATCGGCAGCGACGCTGAAAACCGGCGAATCGCCAGCCTCGACGAGAGCCTGTTCGTTCTGGGCAGTCGTGAGATCGGAAAAATGGTGTGGTGCCCAGGACCGGAATCGAACCAGTGACACGCGGATTTTCAATCCGCTGCTCTACCAACTGAGCTACCTGGGCTAACCTGCTTCCAATGGTATCTCTACCGCGGGGCCTTGGTTCGCCCCGGAAGCGAGCGGGGTTATAGCATCTTGTTCGGCCATGGCAAGCGTCAAATGACTCTTTTTTGACGGCCGTGCCGGTTTTGCGGATTCATGAGGAAAAATAAGAGCTTCGCGGGCGGAAATCTTTAGTTTTCCTCGTCCGGATAATCGGCTTTGGTCTCATCGTCGGCCACCGGAATGGCGTAGGAACCGGTCAGCCAGCGGGAGAGATCGACCTCGCGGCAGCGGTTGGAGCAGAAGGGATAGTGTTCGCGGCTGGAGGGTTTGCCGCATTCGGGGCATGGGCGCGTCTTGCGCAGCGGCTCGACCTTGGCGGCTGCTTTCTTTTCTTCAGGCATATCTCGTCCGTCCTATCGACCGGCCTTCGGGCTCAGCCCTCGGGCCACCGGCTATGCACGTCGAAGCCTTCGCCGGTCAGAAGCACAATGGTTTCATAAAGCGGCAGGCCGACGACATTGGTGTAGGAACCCACCATTTTCTGCACGAAGGTGCCGGCGAGACCCTGTATGCCGTAGGCGCCCGCCTTGCCGCGCCACTGGCCCGACGCCAGGTAGTTCTCGATCTCGAAGCCGGAAAGACGCTTGAAGCGCACCTTGGTCTCGACGATCTTCTGGCGGATCTTGCGATCCGGCGTCACCAGGCAAACGCCGGTGTAGACGAGATGGTTTCGCCCGGAGAGCAGATGCAGCGAACTCAACGCCTCGTCGGCGAATTCGGCCTTGCCGAGAATGCGCCGCCCGACGGCGACCACCGTATCGGCAGAGAGGATATAGCTGCCCTTCCAGGTGATATCGCCCTTGATGGCGGCAAGGGCGGCCTCCGCCTTTTCCGCCGAAAGCCTTCGGGCGAGCGAGCGCGGATGCTCCGACTTCTTCGGCGTCTCGTCGATATCCATCGGCATCAGGCGCGAAGGCTCGATGCCGGCCTGATTGAGCAGATCGACGCGACGGGGCGAGCCCGAGGCCAGAATGAGCTTGTATTTCAGCGCCATGGAACCTCGACCATCGGCAGACGGGGGCCGGGTAAGCCTATTTGAAACGGTAGGTGATGCGGCCCTTGGTCAGATCGTAGGGCGTCATTTCCACAAGCACCTTGTCGCCGGCGAGAACGCGGATGCGGTTCTTGCGCATGCGTCCGGCCGTATGGGCGATGATCTCGTGCTCGTTTTCAAGCTTCACGCGGAATGTCGCATTCGGCAGAAGTTCGGTAACGATTCCCGGGAATTCGAGGACTTCTTCTTTCGGCATATAGTGGTTTTCTTCCTGTGGGTTGAAGAGGCAGCGCAACGCGCGCCTTTAAAATTTGCGCGGAAACTACACAATCAAGGCAGGTTTGTGAACCTTGTTGATCGGGCTTTCCGTCATTTGTTTTCATGCCGATTGCGCGGCAACGCCTTTTCTTTTCAGCAGCCGGCTTTCGATGAGGCCTGCGAGGTGATTGCGGACCTCGCGGTAGCTTTCCAAAATCTGCTCGCGCGTTCCGGTGACGACCGTCGGATCCATGGTCGGCCAGTACACCACATCGACTGCGTTCGATCGCGTCAGCTCCAGCGCGGCATGATGGGCCTGCGGCGAAAGCGTGATGATCAGATCGAAATAGTCGTCCTCGAGCTCATCGAGCGTCTGCGGCTGGCGGCGCCCGAGGGAGAGCCCGATCTCATCGAGCACGGCATCGACGAAGGGATCGCGCTCGCCGGCGCGAACGCCGGCGGACCGTATATAGGTATTGGCCGGCAGAATGCTACGGGCGATGATCTCGGCCATCGGCGAGCGGATGGCGTTCAGCCCGCACATGAAGAGGATGGCGCCCGGTCTCTTTCCGTCCTCCACGTCGGCGGCGAGTTCCATGGCCGTCATCCACGCCAGTAGAGCACGCAGACCAGCGTGAAAAGACGCCGGGCGGTGTCGAAATCCACCTCGATCTTGCCGGCCAGCCTGTCCCTCAGCGTCTGCGAACCTTCATTGTGGATGCCGCGCCGGCCCATGTCGATCGCCTCGATGCGGCTTGGCGTCGCCGAACGGATCGCCTCGTAATAGCTCTCGCAGATCATGAAGTAATCCTTGACGATGCGCCGGAACGGCGTCAGCGACAGGATATGGGTGGCGACGTCGCCGCCCTCTTCGGTGGTGATGCCGAAAACCAGCTTCGCATCGACCAGCGAAATGCTCAGGCGATAGGGCCCGCCGGCATGGCCGAGCGGCTCGAAGCTATTTTCCTCGATCAGATCGAAGATGGCGACCGCGCGCTCATGCTCGACATCGGGCGTCGAGCGGCCGATCGTATCGTCAAGGACGACGTCGCAAAGCCGGAAATCGCCCTTCGCCATGCCCTCACCTTTCGAGGTTGAGGCGGATCGCAACCGATCGCGCATGGGCATCGAGGCCTTCGGAAACGGCAAGCGCGATCGCCGCCGGGCCGAGGTCGCGCAGCTGCTGCGGGCCAAGGCGCAGGATCGAGGTGCGCTTGACGAAATCGAGCACCGAAAGCCCGGAGGAGAAGCGCGCCGAACGCGCCGTCGGCAGCACATGGTTCGAGCCGCCGACATAATCGCCGATCACCTCGGGCGTATGGGCGCCGATGAAAATCGCACCGGCATTGCGGATGCCGTCGAGCAGCCGGTCCGGATCGGCAACGGCAAGCTCCAGATGCTCGGCGGCGATGCGGTTGGCGAGCGGAATGGCCTCTCTCAAATCGGCAACGAGGATGACCGCGCCGAAATCGCGCCAGCTTGCCGCCGCCGTCTCGGCGCGGTTCAGCGTCTTCAGCTGGCGCTCGACAGCCTGCTCCACCGCCTTGCCGAATGCGGCATCATCGGTAATCAGGATCGCCTGGGCGCTGACATCATGCTCGGCCTGCGCCAGAAGGTCGGCGGCGATCCAGTCGGGATTGTTGTCCTTGTCGGCAATGACAAGCACCTCGGAGGGGCCGGCGATCATATCGATGCCGACGGTGCCGAAGACATGGCGCTTGGCGGCGGCGACATAGGCATTGCCGGGGCCGGTGATCTTGGCGACCGGCGCGATCGTTTCGGTGCCATAGGCAAGAGCCGCAATCGCCTGGGCGCCGCCGACACGATAGATTTCGGTGACACCCACCAGCCTCGCGGCAGCGAGCACCGCCGGATTGACAGCGCCGCCGGTGGCCGGAACGGCGATGACGATGCGGTCGACGCCGGCGACCTTGGCCGGCACGGCATTCATCAGCACCGAGCTCGGATAACTCGCCGTGCCGCCCGGCACATAGAGGCCTACCGCTTCGATCGCCGTCCAGCGCGAGCCGAGACCGACGCCCATGTCGTCCTCGTAAACATCGTCCTTCGGCAGCTGCCGGCGATGGTGGCTCTCGATACGCAGTGCTGCAAGCTTCAGCGCGCCCAGCACTTCCGCGGGCACGGCCTCGATCGCCGCGTCGATTTCCTCAGATGTCACGCGCATCGGGACTTTTGCAAAATCGATGCCGTCGAATTTCAGCGAATATTCGGCCAGCGCCACATCGCCGCGCGCCCTGACATCATCGATGATGGCGCGAACGACGGCGTTCACATCCTCGGAGACTTCGCGCTTCGTCGTCAGAAAGGCAGCGAAATGCTGCTCGAAACCTTCCGATGCCTGATCCAGCCAGATTGCCAAGACCGATATTCCTTCTCAACTCGAAACCGCGATATTCAAACTTCAGGCGTCACGCGTTTCACGGATGACGAGGCTTGCCGACCGCCGCCCAGGCGCCGCCGACATCGGCCATCTGGACTTCGATGCATTCGACGTCGAGCGCAATCGAAGCGGCTCCCGACAGCGCCAGCTCGATCGTCCCGTCCGGCCCCTCGCCCTTCTTCTCGAAGCGCAGTGCCAGGAGCGACAGCACCTCGTCACGTTTTCCGCGATCGAAGCCGAGCGAGCGCACAGCGAGCACGCGCTTGAAAACCAGCGCAGCCCGGCGGCGCTCGAAACCCCTCCGCTTGCGCTCGGCACCTTCCCAGACGAAACGATTGGCGGCAAGCGCGAACTGCGCACCGCGCGGCGACCAGTCTATGTCGCCGACCTTGAAGACGCTGTCCTGCACATGCGCGGAAATGATCGCAAGATCCTCGTCATCGAGCGCAACAAGCTTCAGATCGGTCATTCAGTCTTATCCCAGCAGGCACCGCCGGAATGGCGATGCGTCAGACAAGGGAAATAAGATGCTGCGGCGAATTACGCAACCGGGATGAGCGGGCTTACTCGCTGATGCGCTCGACGACGGCGCCGCAGCGGGTCAGCTTCTCCTCGAGCCGCTCGAAACCGCGGTCGAGGTGGTAGACACGGGAGACCGTGGTTTCGCCCTCGGCGGCAAGGCCGGCGATGACGAGCGAGACGGAGGCGCGCAGATCCGTCGCCATGACGGGTGCGCCGCGCAGGCGCTGGACACCCTCGATCTTCGCCGTCTGGCCGGAGAGCGTGATCCTGGCGCCGAGGCGGGCAAGCTCCTGCACATGCATGAAGCGGTTTTCGAAGATGGTCTCGGTGACATGCGAGATGCCGGAGGAGCGGGTCATCAGCGCCATGAACTGCGCCTGCAGATCGGTCGGGAAGCCCGGGAACGGATCGGTGACGATATCGACCGGCTTGATGCCGGCGCCGTTGCGCCTGACGCGCATGCCGTTGTTGGTCGCGGAGATGTCGGCGCCGGCGCGGCGCAGGGTTTCCAGCGCGGTGTCGAGCAGCGCCACATCGGTATTTTCAAGCACGACGTCGCCGCCGGCCATGGCGACAGCCATGGCGTAGGTGCCGGTCTCGATGCGATCCGGCAGGACGCGGTGACGGGCGCCGGAGAGCGAGGTGACGCCCTCGATGGTGATGGTCGCCGTGCCGGCGCCGGAGATCTTGGCGCCCATGGCATTCAGGCAGTTAGCGAGGTCAACGACTTCGGGTTCGCGGGCGGCATTGCCGATAACGGTCGTGCCGCGGGCCAGCGTTGCCGCCATCATCATCACGTGAGTGGCGCCGACCGAGACCTTCGGGAAGGTGTAGCGCGCGCCGATCAGGCCGCCGTCCGGCGCCTTGGCGTTGATGTAACCGGCATCGATCTCCATGGTCGCGCCGAGCGCCGTCAGGCCTTCGATGAAGAGATCGACGGGGCGCGTGCCAATGGCGCAGCCGCCCGGCAGCGAGACGCGGCAATGGCCTTCACGCGCCAAGAGCGGGCCGATGACCCAGAAAGAGGCGCGCATCTTCGAGACCAGCTCGTAGGAAGCGGTGGTATCGACGATGGTGCGGCAGGTGAAATGGATCGTGCGGGCGTAGGAATCTTCCTGGCGCTCGCGCCGGCCGTTGACGGCGACATCGACGCCGTGATTGCCGAGGATGCGCATCAGGAGCTCGACATCGGCCAGATGCGGCACGTTTTCCAGCGTCAGCGTATCGCTGGTCAGAAGCGAGGCGATCATCAGCGGCAGTGCGGCATTCTTGGCGCCGGAAATCGGGATGATGCCATTCAGCTCATTACCGCCGACAATTCTGATACGATCCATGTGCGCTTACTTCCTGAAAGTTCTGCCGTGAAAGGAGGAGTGGTGTTTAAGGGATTTATCAAGCCGCTTCAATTCGCGACGGACGGAACATTACGATTCGTCCATTTTTGCGGCGGGCAGGCCATTTGTCTCGTCGGCCTGCCCGGAACGGCGGGCACGAACCTGCTGTTTGCGTCTCGAAAGATTTTCCCTGAGCTTTTCGGCGGCGCGCTCGCGGCGCAGTTTCGCCTGTGCCTCGATCGCCTGTTTGCGGCTCTGCTGGCCGGTTTCGGTCTTTTCGTTCATGTCAGCAGAATTAACCGAATTCGCGCCGATCCAAAAGTCCCTCGCATCGCAATCCACGCGAAGTTGGATTTTGCGGCTTGCGCTTGTCGTCAAGCTGTGGCAATAGCCGCCCCGTTCCCGCAATTGAGCCGCCCGGCTCGCACGGGTCCTGGTCCTGCTGCCGTAGCTCAGTGGTAGAGCACACCCTTGGTAAGGGTGAGGTCGGTGGTTCAATCCCACTCGGCAGCACCAGTTTTCTCTCGGATTTCCAACATTATTTCTTGCGGACCCGGCTGGCCCCTCATCCGGCTGCCGCCACCGACCGGGGTCGAGCCACGGGTCTCGACCCGTCCTTCGGACCCCCGTGAACGGGGAGAAGGGAACAAGTTGCAACCTTTCCGCTCCTCGCAGGCTTCGCATAGGCCACGTCCCCTCGCCCCGTTTACGGGGAGAGGGTTAGGGTGAGGGGCACCCATCGGACAGCGTTACAGGGCAGTCGGGAATTTCGGTTACCTCGAGATAATAGGGTACGAACGGCGAAAACTGCCACAGCTCGAACACTTCGCCGGTTACCGGCTCCTCACCTGGAGTTGATGTGTGGGGCCATGCAGTCGTCCCATCGAACATGCCTTCGATATACCACCGCTCAAAGTTCTCCGACCAAGCGTAGGCAGCAAGATCTATCACCGTGCCTTCACCGTACCGGCGCAGGGTAGCCCGCAGATATTCCCGCTGCATTCTTGGAACGATCTCGGTAGAAATGCGCGTCAAGAACGCCTCTTGTGGGGACGCCTCTGCGCCGTGACCGAGGCCCGGCATGGCCAGAGCCGAGCAGAGAAAAGCAGCCTGGATCCATATTCGATCGAAACCCATGTCGAGCCCTCAGCTTTCCCGTGCATGGTAGCGGTGGCAGCGCGCCGGTGCCATACAACTTATGTGCGACCCGCGAAAAATTCCTTTTGGCATGCAAACGCCGACGCCCCCCTGCGCAGGCTGACATTTCGCCTCATCGGCAACGAACGATTCACCATTGTTGAGCGCAAAAATCTCGCTAGAATGCCTATCATGGCGGCGTCTCGCCTGAGGATAGGGAGGCGCAGCACACTGGTTCTGTCGAAAATCGCGGAGGAGCGTCGATGGCAACTGAAAAATGGAACGACCCGGTCAAGGTTGGTTTCGAAGACACTGACCTCAGAACCGTCAACGGGCCGTTCGATGCGCTGAAATGTCTGGCGGATCTCTGGCCGAGCGCGCGCGGATTGCATTATATCAAGGCCCGCAGCACCTGCCGGGCAGCGCTCGACGGGCGCAAAAGCGTGGAAGAGGCAAGAGCCGAATTCCTGGCGGCGGCCGAAGAGGCGAAGCTGAAGCTGCATTAGCGGTTTAGCAGGATTTCCGGCTCTCGCTGAATAAAAGCGTGCCGGAACGATACATTGTTTAATTTTCACTTAACCCTGCATCGATGAGGTGCCGGGTTTTGGGTCAAAAGGCGTTGCACCTGACGCGGATGCTTCGATAGAAAACACCCAGCCATCATGATGATGGTGAGAGGCTCGTCACCGGAAACGCAGGCGAGCCTCGTCCGAGCAGGCCTCTATTTCAGCAGGCTGTGCCGCCCTCACTCTCCACCTCGACATAACCGACACCGATGATCGTGCCATCCGCGGCGCGGATGAAGGACGGCAGATAGTGCGGTTCCATCTGATCGCAGGCAGGCGTTCCGGTATGTTCGTTGAGGGCGATCTGATCCTTCGGCAGAGCCGAATAGTCCCCGCCGGTCGTTTCCAGGGCGGCATAGGCGGAGCCGGCAAAGACGCCGCAACCTGTTATCAGGCTCGCTGCCCAGAGGCGAAGAATGAGCTGCATGGTGGTCTCCAGCATTTAGATCCGGCATGACAACCCCCAGGGCGCCGCTTTGGTTCCCTTGCCAATGCGGGGACATAAGCGCGATGACCTCACGGATCGCGGGTTACACCCTTGGCGGAAACTACGGCGGTTTCCATATCTCACTGCAGTCAAAGAGGAATGACGACAATGAAAGCGCTTCTGTCCGCCTTGTTAACCGCGGGGTTGCTGGCCGGCTGCTCTTCGGCCGACAGCCCGGCGCTGGAACCCATTCCCGGCAGCATCACCTATGGCGGCCAGCCGCGCACGAAGCTCACCAAATCGCCGGTCGGCAGCGCCGTCTATAATCAGTTCTACAACGAGAGCGGCCAGCGCGTGGAGGAGACCTATATTCTCCAGCCGGATCGCAGCCTCAAACTGGTGCGGCGGGAGGTCGGACCGGATTCCCCCGACTGAAACTCGCTCCAGACACAGCGGCGCTTGACAGAGGCTGAAATCGCGAACATTCAAGGAACATCTAATCTTTCCCGGTGATTCTGCGGGAGCCCGACCGGACGGCTGGATGTACCTCGAAAAGCTCAATCCCCAGCAGCGCATGGCCGTCGAGCACGGCACGCTCACCGACGGCAGCCATATTGCCGGGCCGCTGCTGGTCATTGCCGGCGCCGGTTCCGGCAAGACGAACACGCTGGCGCACCGGGTCGCCCATCTCATCGTCAAGGGCGCCGATCCCCGCCGCATCCTGCTGATGACCTTTTCGCGCCGGGCCGCAGCCGAGATGGCGCGGCGGGTCGAGCGCATCTGCCGCGATGTGCTGGGGCCGAATGCCGGCGTCATGGCCGACGCGCTTCATTGGTCGGGCACCTTCCACGGCATCGGCGCGCGGCTGCTGCGCGACTATGCGCAGCAGATCGGCCTCGATCCCGATTTCACCATCCATGACCGCGAGGACAGTGCCGACCTGATGAACCTCATCCGGCACGATCTCGGCTTCTCCAAGACGGAAAGCCGTTTTCCCGCCAAAGGCACCTGCCTTGCCATCTATTCCAGGGCGGTGAATTCGGAGACGGCGCTCGACCTCGTGCTGCGTGACGCCTTTCCCTGGTGCGCGGCCTGGGAGAAGCAGCTGCGTGAGCTTT
This sequence comes from Rhizobium sp. R634, assembly GCF_002211305.1. Classification (GTDB taxonomy): domain Bacteria; phylum Pseudomonadota; class Alphaproteobacteria; order Rhizobiales; family Rhizobiaceae; genus Rhizobium. The sequence goes on from NZ_LOKW01000024.1 coordinate 425,341, forward strand.
TCGCCTGTTATGTCGAGGCCAAGCAGAGCCAGAACGTGCTCGATTACGACGACCTCCTGCTCTACTGGGCGCAGATGGTGGGCGAGAGCGTGATCGCCGAGGATATCGGCAGCCGCTTCGACCATGTGCTCGTCGACGAATACCAGGATACGAACAGGCTGCAGGCCTCGATCCTGATGGCGCTGAAGCCCCAAGGCCAGGGGCTGACCGTCGTCGGCGACGATGCGCAATCGATCTATTCCTTTCGCGCGGCGACCGTGCGCAACATCCTCGATTTTCCCGCATCCTTCAGCCCGGCCGCCAATATCGTCACGCTCGACCGCAATTACCGCTCGACGCAGCCGATCCTGGCGACGGCCAACGCCGTCATCGATCTCGCCTCGGAGCGCTTCACCAAGAACCTCTGGACCGAGCGGCAATCGGCCGAGCGGCCGCGCCTCGTCAATGTGCGCGATGAGGCCGAGCAGGCGCGCTATGTCGCCGACAAGGTTCTCGACAATCGCGAGGAAGGCCTGAAGCTCAAGCAGCAGGCCGTGCTTTTCCGCGCCTCGCATCACAGCGGGCCGCTGGAGGTCGAGCTGACCCGGCGCAACATTCCCTTCGTCAAGTTCGGCGGGCTGAAATTTCTCGACAGCGCGCATGTGAAGGACATGCTGGCCGCCCTTCGCTTCGCGCAGAACCCGCGCGACCGGGTGGCCGGTTTCCGGCTGATGCAGATCCTGCCGGGCGTCGGGCCGTCGACGGCGCAGAAGGCGCTCGACCTGATGGCCGAGGATGCGAGCCCGCTATCGGCGCTCGCCGCCATGCCGGCGCCGCCGCGCTCCGGCGAGGATTGGACGGCATTCGTTTCCATGCTGCAGGAGATGAAATCCGGCAAAGCCGGCTGGCCAGCCGAAATCGGGCTGGCGCGGCAATGGTACGCGCCGCATCTGGAACGGCTGCATGAGGATGCTTCGACGCGGCAGGCCGATCTCTTGCAGCTCGAGCAGATCGCCGGCGGTTATGCCTCGCGTGAGCGCTTCCTCACCGAGCTTACTCTCGATCCGCCGGATGCCACCAGCGATCAAGCCGGTGTGCCGCTTCTCGATGAGGACTATCTGATCCTTTCCACAATTCATTCGGCCAAGGGCCAGGAATGGACCAGGGTCTTCATACTGAACGTCGTCGACGGCTGCATTCCGAACGATCTCGCCGTTGGCACCACCGCCGAAATCGAGGAAGAACGCCGGCTGCTCTATGTGGCGATGACGCGCGCCCGGGACGGGCTCGACCTCGTCGTGCCGCAGCGCTTCTTCACCTATGGGCAGAACGCCCAGGGCGACCGGCACGTCTATGCCTCGCGCAGCCGCTTCATTCCGGCAACGCTGCTGCAGTTCTTCGAGGCCTGCAGCTGGCCCCAGGTGAAATCGGAATCCGCCGCTCAGGCGCAAGCGCGGCAGGTGCGCATCGATGTCGGCGCCCGCATGCGCGGCATGTGGCGATAATGCGTGTCGCCCGGAAGTGTGCAGCGGTTCAGGGACAACGACATGCATAAAAACAAAGAGCTAAAGCGCGCCGCATAGAACCGATCCATGCGACGCGCTTTTGTTCGGTCTTGAGCTGGCGCTCAATAATCCCAGAATACCGGCACCCAACGGAAGGCTTCGCCTTCGACCGCCACCCGGCCGGCGGACGGGAAAGGGAGGTGGGTCGCCACCAGCTGTTCGCCGGTCGCCGCCAGCTCCCGCAAAAGTTCGAGGCGAACACGAGCCGCCTCCTCGGGATCGTGTTCGAAACCGTTGTACCAGTCAGGATGCTCGAACCCGACCGCGAACACGGCATCGCCGGCGAATGTCAGCCGGTCGCCGCCCGATGCCAAGCGAACGACGCTATGGCCGGGGGTGTGGCCGCCGGTGCGGCGGACGACCACGCCCGGCGCCACTTCGGACTGCTCGTCGAACAGCTTGAGATGGCTGCCGTATTCGCCGAGGAACCGCTTTGCCGTCGCCCGAAGCGCATCCGGAAAGCCGGGCGGCATGGAGACGTGGCTGAAATCGGGCGCCTCCCAGAACTTGGCCTCGGCCGCCGCCACGTGGATTCTGAGGTCGGGACGCAGCCGGTCTTTCACCCCATCGACCAGCAGACCGCCGATGTGATCCATGTGCAGATGGGTCAGCACCACGTCGGTCACCGATGCCAGATCGATGCCGGCACCCTCCAACCGCTTGATCAGCTGTCCGGCGCGCGGCAAATTCAGGTCCGGATCCAGCCCCAGCCCGGCGTCGATGAGGATGGTCTGAGTGCCGCTGCGCACGAGGACCACGTTCAGCGCCCAGTCGAAAGCGTCGCGCGGCAGGAACATATCGTCCAGCCAAACGGCCCGGTCAGCCGCGTCGGCGTTGTGCCCCAGCATCGCGGTCGGGAGCGGCAGCACGCCGTCGCTGATGATCAGCACGTCAATTTCGCCGATCCGCACCGCGTAACGCGACGGAACCAATTCTTCCTGCTTCGGCCTGCCAGTCTCCTGCTGACCAGTCATACGGGGTCTTGCTTCTGCCTGCGACATGGTGCGCTCCTGTTTTGCGTGATCGAGAGGTGCCGGTTAGGGCTCACGTCGCGGACACTATGTCGGGGCGTGCTGACGGTCGATCAGGTCAAGGGAGAGGCAGAGCTAGGCCTTAGGATAGGCCAGCCTATAGCTTCAGCGGGCCACCGCGAAGGTTTGGTGGTGAAGAGACTGGCGTGAAGAAGCAACGGCACTCGCCTGCCGAACGGTGCCTGCACTCAGTATTCAGAGGGTGCGGCGTCAAAGCGAAAGCGGCGGCTCGGCCGGTTTCAGGAAGCGGTCGAGGATTGCCGGCTCCACGGCCTCGGCTGACGCCGGCGACCATTTCGGATTGCGGTCCTTGTCGATGACGGCGGCGCGGATGCCTTCGAAGAAATCCGGATTGTGCAACATCTGCAGGCAGGCGCCGAGTTCGCGGCCGAGGCATTCGGCAAGCGAGGCGCTGCGGCGGCCGGCTCTCAGCAGATGCAAAGCGAGCTTCAGGCTGGTCGGCGAACGTGTCAGCAGCACCCGCCGCGTTTCGGCGGCGAAGTCTCCCTCCTCCCGGGCGAGTGCCGTCAGAATCTCCTCGACGCTGTCGAAACCGAATGCACGGTCAATCACTGCCGCGTTCTGCCGCAGCCGGCTCTCACCCGGAGGCTCAGCGAAGGCCTGCAAGGCGGCATCGACATCGATCGACGAACTGCCGCGCGGCAGGGCGGACAGCGCATCGATCACCTCGCCAAGCCGCGACGAAGCGATCTGAAGATCGGCAAGGCCGGCATGGATCGCGTCGGCCGCGCCGATATCGAGCCCGGTCAGGCCGAGCCATGTGCCGGTTTCGCCGGGTGCCTTCGGCAAAAGCCAGGTGGCGCCGATATCGGGGACATAGCCGATGCCGGTTTCCGGCATGGCAAGGCGCGTACGCTCGGTGACGACGCGGTGGCGGCCATGCGAGGACAGGCCAACGCCGCCGCCCATGGTGATGCCGTCCATCAGCGCGACATAGGGTTTCGGGTAGAGGGCGATCTGGTGGTTGAGGCGGAATTCCTCGCGCCAGAAACTTCCGGCGAGGCCATCGCCGGCGCGGGCGCTCTCATGCAGGGCGCGGATATCGCCGCCAGCGCAGAAGCCGCGTTCGCCCTCCCCCGTCACGACGACACTCGCCACCTCGGCATCGCCGGCGAAGCTATCGAGGGCCTCGGCGATCGCCCGGATCATCGGCAGCGTCAGGCTGTTCAGCGCCCGCGGCCGGTTGAGCCGGATGATGCCGGCAGTCCCCCGCCGCTCGATGATGACTTCGCCGTCCTGCATGATCCACCTCCGCTGTTGGAGTCTTTCCTGGTCAGATTGAAGCACTCCGCCTAGGAAAGACTCGAGGACATGAATAGACGACGATGGAGCGTCGCTCCAGTCGATTTGCGAGGGGGAGGACCGGTTCAGGCGGAAAGCGAATTGCGGGCGGAGGCCGCGCCGTCGCATCTGGCGGCATATTCGATGGCGAGTTCCAGCGGCAGCGGCCGCGAGAAATAATAGCCCTGCGCCAGGCGAACGCCGATCGCCTTCAGCCCCTCGGCGATCTCCTCGCTTTCGACGCCTTCGGCGACGGAGGCGATGCCGAGATTCTGGCAGAGATTGGCGACCGAGCGGGTGATGTTCATGCAGCGGGCGTCGCGATCGAAATTCATCACGAAAGCCTTGTCGATCTTCAGCTTGTCGAAGGCGAGACGATGAATATGGCTGAGGCTCGAAAAGCCGGTGCCGAAATCATCGAGCGCGATCCAGATGCCGGCGGCGCGCAGCATCGATATGACCCGGTCGGCGGTGTCGAAATCGGAGAGCAGCGCCGTCTCGGTGATCTCGAATTCGATGCGCTTCGGGTCGATGCCGGAGCGGGTGATCTTGGCAAGCAGTGCCATCGAGGTCTCATGGTCGCAAATATCGCGCGCCGAGAGGTTGAAGGAGAGCCTCAGATGTTTCGGCATGATCGCCAGCGCTTCGAGCGCCTGGGCAAAGAGGATGCGGGTCATGCGGCCGATGACGGCCGTACGCTCGGCGGCCGGAATGAAGGCATCCGGGCTGATGCGGCCGAAGCGGGCGCTGTCCCAGCGGGCGAGCGCCTCGTAGCCGACGACGCGGCCGCTCTTCAAGTCGACGATCGGCTGATAATCGAGCTTCAGTTCCCGGACAAAGTCGCCCGCCTGCAATTCGAGTTCGATCAGGTAACGCTGGCTCAGGATCTTCTCGTGATCGGCCGAGAAGAACTCGACGCCGCTGCTGCGTTTGCTCTTGACCTGGTAGAGGGCGAAATCCGCCTTCTCGTAAAGATCCTCGGCCGTGTAACTGCCGGCATCGGGATAGACGATGCCGCAGGAGCCGAAGACGCGCACCGAGCCGTCGGGGATTTCATAGGGATTGCGGACGGCGGCGCAGAGCGCCTGGCCGAGATCGGCAATCGCCTGCCGTCATCGGGCAGGGAAAGATGATGCCGAATTCGTCGCCGCCGAGGCGGGAGACGATACCCTCTTCGCCGACCAGCGCGGTGAAACGGCGGACCGTCTCCCGGAGCACCAGATCGCCCGCGGCATGGCCGAAGACATCGTTGACGGGTTTGAAGCCGTCGAGGTCGATAATGCCGATGACGGGCGGCGCGGCCGGATTCTCCTGCAGCCGCGTTTCCAGCGAGAGGAAGAAGCTGCGGCGGTTGGCAAGGCCGGTCAGCTGGTCCTGCAGGGCGTTGCGGCTGTTGACGAGGTTGAGCTCCTCGGCTTCCGCCCGCTTCTGCTTCAGCTCCTCGGTCAATTGCACGAGACCGACGAAATTCTGGAAATAGCTGTTGATCACGCGCAGGAAGGGCGGGATCAGGAAGAGGCCGCTGACGGCGGTCGCCACGAAAACCGGATTGCCCGAAAACATGAAAGTCCCGACCATCGCCGAAAAGGTGATGACCGTGGTGATCGCCGCCGCCATCGGCAGATGCATCAAGCAAAAGATGCAGGAAATGCCCGTCACGACGAGGAAATAGGCGATCTGGCCCTGCTGATAGGCATCGCCATATTGGTAAAGCGCGATGGCCCAGCCGCCGAAAGCGGCGGCGAGCACGCAGGCGCCATATATGGTGACCTTCATCAGCCTGTATGCCCGCTCGGCGGTCACGTTTTCCTTGCCCCGGACCTCCCACCAGCAGAGACGGAAGACGCAGACGACGCTTAAGGCCACGGGAATATAGAGCGAGAGCCACAGCGGCGCGGATTTGACATGAGTGATCGCCACCGCGAGGGCGTTTATGATCAGGAGGACGTAGAGAATGGGGATCTGCGACGCCAGGGCCTGGAACTGCGCCATCAGAAAGGTCGGATTGTCTCGTCGCAGCTGCAGCGCCGCCAGAAAGTTCTTCATGTTTTCTTTTCCGTCGGCAGAAGCCAGCCAGAGAAAGCTTGATGTTTCCTTATTCACGTAGCGTCATGCGGGCCCCGCAGGCACGGGGATGGTAAACAGGCTATTGCCGCCGGCGTGCGCTGCTCAGAAGGAAGCAGCGGCGAGTGCGCGGTGGATACTGTGAAGGTCGTCGACGTTCTTGTTCGACAGGAACAGTTCCCAATCGAGCGAACTCTGGACGATGGTTTCCAGCGAATCGTAGCGGGGCTTCCAGTCGAGCACTTGCCTGGCGAGCGAAGCGTCCGCGACGACGCTCGCCGAATCCCCGGCCCGGCGCGGCGCCATGTGGATCTTGAAGGAATGGCCGTGCAGACGCGTGACCATGTTCAGCACGTCGAGGACGGAATAGCCGCTGCCATAGCCGCAATTGGCGACAAGCGGGCCCTTGTTCTTGCGCAGGTGCTGCAGCGCTTTCAGATGCGCATCGGCAAGATCGGTGACGTGGATATAGTCGCGCACGCCGGTGCCGTCATGGGTGGGATAATCGATGCCGTAGACATGGACGCTGTCGCGTTTGCCGAGAGCCGCTTCACAGGCGACCTTGATGAGGTGCGTGGCGCCCGAGGTCGACTGGCCGGTGCGGTGTTGCGGGTCGGCGCCGGCGACGTTGAAATAGCGAAGCGCGACATAGTTGAAATCATAGGCAGCGGCGGCATCGCGCAGCATGAACTCGGTCATCAGCTTCGACTGGCCGTATGGATTTTCCGGATTGAGGGACGCCGTTTCCTTCACCGGCAGATCGCTCTTCTGCTGGCCGTAAACGGCCGCCGTCGAGGAAAAGACGAAATTGCGGATGCCGGCCTTGATCGCGGAGCTCAGAAGTGCGCGGGTCTTGCCGGAATTGTTGTCGTAATAGGAGAGCGGGTCGGCGACCGAGACCGGGACCACGGCGGAGCCGGCAAAATGGATGATCGACTCGATGTCGTTTTCGATGAAGATCTTCTTCAATATGTCGGGGTCGGCGATGTCGCCGAGATAAAAACGCGCCGCCGGCGCCACCGCCCAGCGGAAGCCGGTGGAAAGGCGGTCGAGCACGACCACGTCCTCGCCCGCGTCGATGAGCGCCCAAACCATGTGACTGCCGATATATCCGGCCCCGCCCGTCACCAAAACCGCCATGTCCCGCATCCCTGCTTTCGTTTTATAGGCAGGGGCATCAGGCGCCGGTTTTTCTTTCCAATCTTCTTATCGGAGCGCCGTTTGGCAGGCTTTGAACCGGTATGTTTGGAGTCGTGGTTAGAGGCCGATTTCAGGCTTTGCTAGAGTTTTATCGATCCGGCGATTCCGGCACAAAATTGGCCGGACCACCGATACTTCAGAGTTTGGCGATATAGGTGCAGAGGCGCTCGGCCGCGACCGCCACCTGGGCGGGATCACGCAGGAAACAGGCACGCAGGAAGAGTTCGCCGCCGCGGCCGAATGCGGCCCCGGGAGCAAGGCCGACGCCCGTCTTGTCGACGATGTCGATTGCGGCCTTGCGGCTATCGGTGACGCCGTCGATCTTCAGGAAGGCATAGAGCGCGCCGTCCGGCTTCAGCGTCTCGACGCGGTTGGTGGCGACAAGTGCATCGCAGAGAATATCGCGGGAACGGGCCGCCTTGGCGATGTTGGCGCGCACGAAATCATCGCCTTGATCGAGGGCGGCGACAGCACCCTTCTGCATGAACTGCGCCACACCCGACGTCGAATACTGGATAAGGTTTTCGAGCACCTGCCCCATCTCGGGCGGTGCGACGATCCAGCCGACGCGCCAGCCGGTCATCGACCAGTTCTTCGAGAAGGAATTGACGAAGATGATCTTGTCGTCCGGCTCCATCACGTCGAGGAAGGAGGGTGCGCGGCCGCCGGCAAAATAATAAAGGGCGTAGATTTCATCCGCCATGATCCAGAGGTCATGTTTGCGGGCAAGCGCCAGAATCTGGCCGAGATCCTCCCTTGTCGCCGTCCAGCCCGTCGGGTTCGACGGCGTGTTGATGAAGATGCCCCTCGTCTTTTGCGTGATCGCGGCTTCGATGCGATTGAGATCGATCGCCCATTTGCCGTTTTGGAACTGCAGCTCGACGCCCACGGAGCGCGCCCCCGCTATTTCGAGGGCAGCGGCAATGTTCGGCCAGGCGGGGGTGAGGTAGACGAATTCGTCACCCGGCGAGGTCAGCGACTGCACGGCGAGCTGGATCGCCTGCATGCCGGAGCCGGTGACATAGAAATGCTCGACCGGCAGCCGGACGGAAAAGTGCCTGTGGTAATAATCCGAGAGCGCCTGACGGAGCTCCGGAATGCCGCGCTGCCAGGTGTAGAAGGTCTCGCCGGCGGCAAGCGCCTCCATCGCCGCCTTGCTGATGAAATCGGGCGTCGGCAGATCGCCCTCCCCCACCCAGAGCGGCAGCAGGCCTTCGCGGCCGCGGGCATAGTTGACGACTTCGACGATCCCGCTTTCGGGCGCCGCAGTGGCGCGCGGGCTAAGGCTGCTTAAGATCGACATGCATATCTCCGGTTTTTGTCTTCATAAGAGATTTGCGCCGCCAAATCCCATGATATCCAGTGATGGCACATCGATTTTCGTGATGAATGAGCCCGGCCGGAACGGACAGGCTCCAGCCCGGATCAAGCCGTCGGCCGCTTGGCGAGAAGATCGCGGATTTCCGTGAGGAGCTGAACGTCTGCGGGCGGCGGGGGCAGCTCTTCCGGTGCGGCCTTTTCCTGGCGCTCGACCTGGGCGCGCAGGATGTTCACAGCCTTGACCATCAGGAAGATGATCCAGGCAAGAATCAGGAAATTGATGAGAACGGTGAAGAAGCTGCCATAGGCAAAGACCGCTCCCTGCGCGCGGGCCGCGGCAAGTGTCGGCGCGTTGACGGCCGAGGAGAGCGGCAGGAAGTAATTCGAAAAATCGAAGCCGCCGAAAATGGCGCCAACGATCGGCATAATGAGGTCGTCGACCAGAGATTTGACGATGCCGCCGAAGGCGCCGCCGATGATGACGCCGACCGCAAGATCCATGACATTGCCGCGGGCGATAAAGGCCTTGAATTCGTTGAGCATCGGATCCGTCTCCCTTCGATCCAGTTCAGACAGTATGCGAAGGATTTCATTAGCTACATCTTCATTGCAATTAATCAATCGACAATCGCAATTAATTGGCGATGCGCCTCGCCGCCTTTGACTTAAGACCTAGACGGGCAGGAATTTCCAACGCCCCTGAAATGACTTAAGCTGATCGATGTTGCGGGAGGTCCCGGCGGCCTTCCGCCGGCGGAGGGTCAATGCTTCCAGGCTGGGTCATATTTGCGTCTGCCTTCGGCTATCTGCTCCTGCTTTTCGCCGTGGCGAGCTATGGCGACCGCAAGAACCGCGGCCCGGGTGCGCTGGAAGGCGGATGGCCGGTGGTCTATGCGCTGAGCCTGGCGATCTACTGCACCTCCTGGACCTATTTCGGCAGCGTCGGCCTTGCCGCGCAGCGCGGCCTGGAATTTGCCGGCATCTATATCGGCCCCATCCTCGTCTTCACCTTCGGTATGCCGCTGCTTCGCCGCATCATCGAGCTTGCGAAGGCGGAAAAACTCACTTCGGTCGCGGATTTCGTCGCCGCGCGCTATGGCAAGAACCCGACGGTCGCGACGATCGTCGCACTGATCTCGCTGATCGGCACCATTCCCTATATCGCGCTGCAGCTGAAGGCGATCTCGAGCACCGTCAGTGCTATGGTCAACCCGTCCGATTACGGCATCGGCAGCGGCAATCTCTATTTCCTCGACCTGCCGCTCGTCGCGACACTGGTGCTCGCCTGTTTCGCGATCATGTTCGGCACGCGGCATACGGATGCGACGGAGCATCAGGACGGCCTGATCCTCGCCGTCTCGATGGAGTCAGTCGTCAAGCTCGTCGCCTTCCTGACGGCCGGCGTCTGCGTCATCTGGTTTCTTTTCGACGGCCCCGCCGATCTCTGGCGCAAGACCGTCGAAAACGACCTGGTCATGTCGGCGCTCGCTTACCATACGCCGATCAGCCGCTGGATCACGCTGATCATCCTATCGGCCTTCGCGATCATCATGCTGCCGCGGCAGTTCCACGTCACCGTCGTCGAAAACCGCACGCCGAAACAGCTGAAACTCGCGGGCTTCCTCTTCCCCACTTATCTCATCGCCATCAATCTCTTCGTGCTGCCGGTGGCGATCGGCGGGCTCCTGACCTTCGGCGGCACGGGCAACGCCGATTTCTACATGCTGTCGCTGCCATTGGCCGGCCAGATGCCTCTGGTGACGCTGATCACCTTCATCGGCGGCTTCTCCGCCGCGACGGCGATGGTCATCGTCGATTCCGTCGCGCTGTCGATCATGGTGTCGAACGACATCATCATGCCGATCTTCCTGAGGCGCAAACTCGCCGGCCGCGCCAGCCAGCGCGACGATTTCGCCAAGACGCTGCTCAACATCCGCCGCAGCGCCATCTTTGCCGTGCTGCTGTTCGGTTATGCCTATTACCGCTCGACGGACAGCACCGCCGGCCTCGCCTCGATCGGCCTTCTCTCCTTCGCCGCGATCGCGCAGATCGCCCCTGCCCTGTTCATCGGTCTGATCTGGCGGCGGGCGAATGCGCGCGGCGCCATCCTCGGGCTGACGTGCGGCTTCGTGATCTGGATCTACCTGCTGTTCCTACCCTCGCTCGGCGGCCCCGATTATTCGCATGTGGCCAGCGCCGTGCTCGGCTTCATCTTCCCCGGCTCGACGCTGTTTACCGCTCCCGACGCCGATCCGCTGGTCAATGCGACCGTCATGAGCCTGCTCGTCAATACCGCCTTCGTCATCGTCGGATCGCTCACCCGCAACGCCAGGCCGCTGGAGCGGATCCAGGCCGGCATCTTCGTCAAGCGGCATTCGCGCTCGCAATTCGCCACGCGCGGCTGGAAGACGCGCATCAGCGTCGGCGATCTGAAGGCGGCAATCTCGCGCTATCTCGGCGAAGAGCGCATGCAGCGCTCTTTCACGACCTATGAGCAAAGCTCCGGCCGCAAACTGGAAGACGAGCAACCCGCCGACATGGCGCTCATCCATTTCAGCGAACAGCTGCTCGGCAGCGCCATCGGCTCCTCCTCCGCCCGGCTGGTGCTGTCGTTGATCCTGCAGAAGATCGAGGACGCCTCTTCCGACACCGCCTGGCTGCTCGACCAGGCGAGCGAGGCACTGCAATATAACCAGGACATGCTGCAGACCGCCCTTTCGCAGATGGACCAGGGCATCGCGGTTTTCGACAGTTCCAACCGGCTGACCATTTGGAACCGCCGCTTCCGGCAATTGCTGGACCTGCCGGAAAATGCCGGCCAGGTCGGCTTTCCGCTGTCCGATATCGTCAAGACGCTCAGCGAGCGCGGCGATATCGCGCCCGGTGATCTCAGCCAGACGGTGCGGCATTTCCTGACACTCGACAAACCCTTCTCGCTGGTGCTCGGCGGCGGCGAACGGATCATCGAAGTGCGTTCCAACGCCATGCCGGACAAGGGCATCGTCGCGACCTTTACCGACATCACCCAACGCGTGAACGCCGATCAGGCGCTGAAACAGGCGAACGAGACGCTGGAGCAGCGCGTCGCCGAACGCACGGCCGAGCTTACCCGCGTCAACCGGGAACTCGCCGAGGCGCGAGCCGCCGCCGACGAGGCGAACATCGGCAAGACACGCTTCTTCGCCGCCGCCGGCCACGACATCCTGCAGCCGCTCAATGCCGCCAGGCTCTATTCCTCGGCGCTGGTCGAGCGCATGGCGCAATCCGACAACAGCCCGATCGTGCGCAACATCGATTCCGCGCTGGAATCGGTCGAGACCATCCTCGGTGCAGTGCTCGATATTTCGAGGCTCGATACCGGGGCGATGCGGCCGCGGCTCGCCTCTGTCGCCCTCTCCGATCTCTTGAAACGTATCGAGACCGATTTTGCGCCGATCGCCCGCGAGAAGCAGCTCAAGCTGGTGGTCATGCCGACATCGCTGCGCGTCCGCTCCGACCCGAACCTGCTGCGCCGGCTGGTCCAGAATCTCGTTTCCAATGCCATCAAATATACGGTCACCGGCAAGGTGCTGGTCGGGGCGCGGCGGCGCGGCAACCAGGTGATCATCCAGGTGTTCGATTCCGGCATCGGCATTCCGCCGTCGAAGTTCCGCACGGTCTTTAAGGAATTCGCGCGGTTGGATGAAGGCGCGAAGACCGCCTCCGGCCTGGGGCTCGGTCTTTCGATCGTCGACCGCATCGCCCGCGTGCTCAACCATCCAGTCGAGCTGCAGTCGACGCATGGCAAGGGCACGCAATTCCGCATCTCCATGCCGCTCGACGTCTCGCGCCCGGCCGAAGCTGTGGCGGCGATCGCCCCTGCCGACCGGCCGGGACAGCCGCTCAAGGGGCTGAAGATCCTCTGCATCGACAACGAGCCGAAGATCCTCGAAGGCATGCGGCTTCTGATCAGCGGCTGGGGCTGCGAAGTAGGGGCGCTGAGCTCGCTTGCCGAAGCGATGGCGTTCGATCTGCGCGGGCCGCCGCCCGACCTCGTCATTGCCGATTACCATCTCGGCGACGGCACAGGCATGGCCGCGATCCTGCATCTGCGCCAGCAATTCGGCGCCGACATTCCCGCTTTGCTGGTCACGGCCGACCGCACGCTTGAGGTGCGCAGCGAGGCGGAGCGGTACGGTATCGCCGTTCAACACAAGCCGGTGCGGCCGGCGGCGCTGCGCGCCTATATCACCCAGATTTCAGGGCTGAAACGCGCGGCCGCGGAGTAGAGGTCAAGTTCAGCCGGCGGCGCTCATGATGCGCGAGACGAGATCGCGCACACGCGCCGAGTTCGGCACGTCGCCGAACAGGATGCGATACATGATCGGCGCCACGACCTGGTCCATAACGAGATCCACGTCAGGAAAGGCCTCGCCGCGGCCCTTCGCCCTGTCGGCGATGGCGACGATTTGCTGGCGCGTATATTCGCAGCATTTACAGGCATTTTCGCCTGTCTGCGCCGCCAGCACGTCGCGGATCATTTCGCGGCCCGGCCCGGAGGACATTTCCTCCGCATATTGCTCCGCCCAGGCTTCGAGATCGGCCTTGCCGCTGCCCGCATCGATCGGCTGCATATCCGGCCGCAGCCGCTCGACGGCGACATCGGCCAAAAGCTCCTGCAAGTCCCCCCAGCGGCGGTAGATGGTCGACGGCGTCACGCCTGCCTTGCCGGCGATCAGAGGGATCGTCACATCGGCGCGGTTCATTTCGGCCAGGAGTTCGCGAACCGCTTTGTGCACAGACGCCTGAACCCTGGCGCTTCGTCCTCCCGGACGGAGGTTCTCTTTTACTGCCATGCCTTCAACCTGACTTCGCCCCTCGCTCTAAGCCTGCCGCTGCCTTTAAACCACTGCACGCCTGCGGGCGACATCCCTCAGCGCCGATGGTTCAAAAACTTTGACAGAGCCATTAACGCAAAGAATTTGCTTTTGCTCCGCACCCGTTCTACATAGGCTAACGCAACGATTTAGCTTTAAGAGGCTTATACATGTTCGCCGCAGCCAAAGCCACAGAGAATTCGCCACGTCCCTCGATCGGCTTTCACGCGTTGACGCTCGCCACTTTCTTCGGCGCTTCCGCGGCGCCGACGCCGCTCTACCGGATCTATCAGGAGAACTTTGCCGTCTCGCCGGTGCTGATCACCGTCATTTTCGCGGTCTATGCCTTTGCCCTTTTGGCGGCGCTGCTGATCGCCGGTTCGCTCTCGGACCATCTCGGCCGCAAGCCGGTGATCTTCTTTGCCCTGGTGCTCGAAATCGCTGCCATGGGGCTCTTCGTCGTCGCGAGCGGCCCCGGCTGGCTGATCGCGGCGCGGATCGTGCAGGGCGTCGCGACCGGAATTGCCGGAGCGTCGCTCGGAGCAGCGCTCGTTGATGTCGACAGGGCGAAGGGACAGATCGTCAACTCGATCGCGCCCCTTTCCGGCATGGCGGTGGGGGCGGTCGGCACCAGCGCCTTGATCCAATACGGTCCCTTTCCGATGCATCTCATCTATGCGCTGCTGCTCGTGGCCTTCACGCTGCAAGCGGGCGCTATCTGGCTTACCCGCGAGACGGGCGGCACACGGCCGGGCGCGCTCGGCTCGCTGGTACCGCGGGTTTCCGTTCCGCCGCAGGCGAAACGGCCGCTCTCGCTGGTAACGCCGATCAACATCGCCAACTGGACGCTCGCGGGCTTCTATCTTTCGCTGGTCCCCTCGCTGGTCGCCGGCACCACCGGCAGCACCGCGCCCTTGACTGGCGGGGCGGTGGTGACAGCGCTGATGGTGAGCGGAGCGGTCACAGTCTATCTCAGGCGCGGCAAGTCTGTCTCGGCCAACCTTAACTTCGGCGTAACGGCCAAGACGCTCGGCATCCTGACCGTCGTCGCCGGCGTGCATCTTGCCAATGTGCCGCTGCTTCTCGCCGGCACCGTCTTCACCGGCGCCGGCTTCGGCACCAATTTCCTGGGCTCGATCGGCACGATCATGCCGCACGCCAAGGCGGAGGAGCGGGCCGGTCTGCTTGCCGCCTTCTATGTCCAGAGCTACCTCGCCTTCAGTCTGCCGGCGATCCTTGCCGGTTTCCTGGCGCAATCAGCCGGCTACCAGGTGACGACGGATATTTATGCGACGGCAATCCTGCTTCTGATCGGCGCCGGGCTCATCGCCGTGCGCGCCGGCCGGCGGCAGATGGCGGAGAATGCGGCGTGACATCCGAGGCCACGTCACGGCTCGAGATCGAGCAATGCGCGGCCGCTGCCATCCATGGCGAAGGGCACGGAGGCGTGCTGGTGAGCGACGATCCAGTGCCCGTCTTGCTTGACGAGGCCGAAGGTCTGGCGGAACCAGAGATCGACTTCCGTGCCATCGGTCTTGGTCCCGGTCATGCGCAGGAGACCGCTCCAGAAGGCGACATCGCCGCCGACCGTCAATTTGGCATCGCGCACTTCGCCGCCGATCGGGCCTTCCCACGTGTCGAACCACGCCTGCAGGCCCGCCTCGTCCTTGCCGGTGGAGACGAGCGGCGGCGCCAGCGAAAACTCGACGGAATCCTCGGCCTCATAGGAAAGCGCCTCCGCGGCGTTTTTTTTGCCGAGCGCCTTGGCCCGCATCATCAGCATGGCGATGATCGCCTCTTCCTCAATCCTGACCTTCGCTTCGTCTTTCACGCTCGCTCTCCTTTTCCGTTATGGACAGAGGACGAACGGGAGGACGACGATCCGACAAGGGTGCATTCCGCTAGCGCAATTCCGAACGCAAAACCGTTGAAATTACTTCAGAGATAACTCGTCACCGCCGGCTCGTTCCACCAAGCATCGTGCCTGCCGTCGGAATAACGGACGGGCAAGGCCGCCAGTTCCTCCGGGGTGATATCGTCGAGGCAGGCGATGTTGATCGAGACATATGCCCCGCCGATCGCCTCGACATAACCGTCGCCGAAGGCGGGCACGCCGCAGGTGCGGCAGAAGCGGTGATGGCCGCTCATCGTGTTGAACTGGTAGTCTGACATCTCCGCCTCGTCGCACATCAGCCGGAAATCCTCCGGCTTGACGTTGGCGCCCCAATAGCGCCGCTTGGCACAGATCGAACAATTGCAGCGGCCGGTGCCTGCTTCGAGGTCGATATCCACCTCGTAGTGCACTTTGCCGCAGTGGCAGCTTCCCTTGTAGGTCTTCTTCACGGTGATCTCCTCTATCGGCATTGCATCAAGGCCTTCGATATGACAATATGTTGTCATTATGGATGAGATACAAAATAGACAACATGTTGTCAAACAAAATCGACCGGAGCGAACGATGGAAGGGGATGCCTTTTCCGCTTTCGCGATCGCGGCCCTTCGTCTCGCCGGACATCTGACCGCGGCGGGCGACCGGCTGGCAAAGCCCGCGGGACAGACGAGCGCGCGCTGGCAGGTGCTGGCGGCTGCGAGAAGCGGCGACATGTCGGTGGCGCAGATCGCCCGTGCGCTCGGCCTTGCCCGCCAGGGTGTGCAGCGGCTTGCCGACGTGCTGGAGAACGAGGGGCTGATTACCTATACCGACAATCCGCAGCACCAGCGCGCCAAGCTGGTGCTGCTGACGACGGAAGGGGCAGCGCGGCTGGGGATGATCGAGGTGGCGCAGGCCGGATGGGCGGATGGGCTCGGCGCCGCCT
Organism: Rhizobium sp. R634; assembly: GCF_002211305.1. Classification (GTDB taxonomy): domain Bacteria; phylum Pseudomonadota; class Alphaproteobacteria; order Rhizobiales; family Rhizobiaceae; genus Rhizobium. The sequence goes on from NZ_LOKW01000024.1 coordinate 441,474, forward strand.
TTACATCGGCTGAGCTCGATGCGGCACGGGCCGTGATGGCGCGGGTGATGGGGCTGCTGGAAGCGGATGAGGCGTCGGGCGGCTGAACAATTCGCCTTGAGTGGATGCGACCGAAGCCAAAACAAAAAAAGGCCGGGCTAGCCCGACCTTCCCTGCCATCTCGACGAACCGTGCCAGTACATCCGTGGTCACGATCCGGAGATGATATTCAAAGCCTTCCTGCACAATTCCTTAAAACGGAATCGATTTAAGGACAAAATTATGCAGCAAGTCAAAGTGTTACAGCGTCCTTTGCGCGTCTAAAAGACGCGCGGCGCTATAATGGCTCAGGCCGCCTGGAGGCGGTCTGCCGACATCTTGCCGGACTTGTTGTCGCGGACGAGCTCGTAGGACAGCTTCTGGCCGTCCTTGAGGTCACGCATGCCGGCGCGCTCAACGGCCGAGATGTGGACGAAAACGTCGGCAGCGCCGTCATCCGGCTGAATGAAGCCGAAGCCCTTGGTTGCGTTGAACCACTTAACGGTACCTGTGCTCATGACGATATCCTTTTCGAATCGCTCATAGAAGATTGCAGCCCGGGCAAAGCCCAAGCGGCGATGAAAACCGATTTTGGAGGAAAGTCGCCAGGAACGACGCGAACGCCGTTTCAAAGTTCATCTAGCAAGATCGATGCGAGAACGTTTAATCGGGAATTGTGTTCGCGACAAGGCGTCCGCAAGGGAAAGTGGAATTCGTACTCTTGGGGCGGCAGGATCTTTGCCGTCATGCCGCGGCGCTCCCCTCTGCCCTGCCGGGCAGGCAGGGGGCGACCACGTACAACGGTAAAAGGTAGCCCGCCCTAAAACAGCCCTACGCCGCCGCCCCCATCTTCGCATAGGGATCGAACCGCCCATAAAACGTCTCGCCTTTGGCGGCCATCTCCTTCAGGAGCGGCGTCGGCTTGAAGTGGCTTCCGTAAACCGATGCTAACTTCTCAGCCAACTCGACGAAAGCCTTCACACCCATGCCGTCGATATAGCTCAGCGCCCCGCCGGTATAGGGCGCGAAGCCGAAGCCGAGGATGGAACCGACGTCGGCTTCGCGCGGATCGGTGACGATGCCTTCCTCGACGGTTCGGGCGGCTTCGAGCGCTATGGTGACGAGGAACCGCTGCTTCAGCACGGCGACATCGACCTCGTCCGCCTTCTTCTGCGGATAGAAGTCCTTAAGCTCGGGCCAGAGGGACTTCTTGGCCGGTTTCGGCGGGTAGTCGTAAAAGCCCTTGGAATTCTTCCGGCCGAAGCGGCCCTCCTTTTCCACCATACGGGAGATCAACTCCATATGCCGGGGGTCGATTGCCTTCTCGCCGAGATCGGCGACGGTGGCCTTGAGGATCTTCAGCGACAGGTCGATCGCGACTTCGTCGTTCAGCGCCAGCGGGCCGACCGGCATGCCGGCCATCTTGGCGGCATTCTCGATCATGGCTGGCGGCACGCCTTCGATCAGCATGTCGTAGCTTTCCGACATGTAGCGCAGCACGCAGCGATTGACGAAGAAGCCGCGGGTGTCGTTGACGACGATCGGCGTCTTCTTGATCGCGGCGACGTAATCAAGCGCGACGGCCAGCGCCTTGTCGCCGGTCTCCTTGCCGAGGATGACCTCGGTCAGCATCATCTTTTCGACGGGCGAGAAGAAGTGGATGCCGATGAAATCGGCCGGGCGCTTCGAGTTTTTCGCCAGTCCCGTGATCGGCAAAGTCGAGGTATTGGAGGCGAAGATTGCCCCTTCCGGCAGCACGGCTTCGACAGCCTCGATGACCGCTTTCTTCACCTCGCGATCCTCGAACACCGCCTCGATGACGAGATCGGCATTGGCGAGATCGGCATAGTCGGCCGAAGGCGTGATGCGGGAGAGCAGCGCAACCCCGTCATCCTGCGTAAGGCGTCCCTTACCGACGGAATCCTTGACGAGGCCTTCGCAGACGGCCTTGCCCTTGGCGGCGGCTTCCATGTCGCGGTCGATCAGCGTCACCGGGAGACCGGCAGCGGCCGTGACATAGGCGATCGAGGCGCCCATGAAGCCGGCGCCGACGACGCCGACATGTTTCAGTTCCGTCTTGGGGATGCCGGCCGGGCGGCGGGCGCCCTTGCCGAGCTCCTGCATCGAGATGAACAGCGAACGGATCATCGAGAAGGCTTCGCGGGTCTGCAGCACTTCGGTGAAATACCGCTGCTCGATTTTGAGGCCGGTGTCGAAGGGCAGCTGCAGGCCTTCATAGACACATTTCAGGATAGCCAACGCGGCCGGATAATTGCCCGAGGTTTCGCGGCGCAGGATCGCCGGTGCGGCCGGCCAGAGCTGCGCCGAGGCCGGCGTCCAGATGCCACCGCCCGGCAGCTTGAAACCCTTTTCGTCCCAGGGGGCGACCGGCTTCAGCCCGTCCTTGATCATCTGCTTGGCGGCGGGGATCAGCTGATCCGGCTCGACCACCTGATGCACGAGATTCATCGCCTTGGCGCGGGAGCCGCTGAGCGACTGGCCTGTGGTCATCATCTGCAGCGCATCCTGAGCATTAGCAAGCCGTGGCACGCGCTGAGTGCCGCCGGCGCCGGGGAAGATGCCGACCTTGACCTCGGGCAGCGCGATCTTGACGCTCTTGGCATTGGAGGCGACGCGGCCGTGGCAGGCGAGCGACAGTTCGAAGGCGCCGCCCATGCAGGTGCCGTTGATCGCCGACACCCAGGGCTTGCCCGAGGTTTCGAGCTTGCGGAACAGGCCGGACATGCGGCCGACAAGACCGAAAAGCGTCTGAACGGCCGTTTCCGGGCTCTTGGCCTTCTCCTCTTGGTAAGAACCGAACATCGACTTGATCATCGAAAGATCGGCGCCGCCAGAGAAGGAGGATTTGCCCGAGGTGAAGACGACGCCTTTGACGCCGGCGTCAGCCGTGGTGGCGTCGATGATGGCGTTCAGCTCTTCCATCACCTCGGCGGTGAAAACATTCATCGATTTGCCGGGCATGTCCCAGGTAACGAGAGCGATGCCGTCGGCGTCGGTTTCGAGCGTGAAATTGGTGTAGGTGCTCATCTTGGGAATTCCTCTCCCTGAATTCTCTTGCGGTGAAGCTCCTCCCCTGGGGGGAGGGTTCGGATCCGATCAAACGCGTTCGATAACCGTTGCCGTGCCCATGCCGGCGCCGATGCAGAGCGTCACCAGCGCGGTGTTCAAGTCGCGGCGTTCGAGCTCGTCCAGAACCGTGCCGAGGATCATGGCGCCGGTGGCGCCGAGCGGGTGGCCCATGGCGATGGCGCCGCCATTGACGTTGATCCTGGCGTGGTCGATGTCGAAGGCCTGCATGTAGCGCAACACCACGGCGGCGAAGGCCTCATTCAGCTCGAAGAGGTCGATATCGGCAAGGCTCATGCCTGTCCGCTTCAACAGCTTTTCGGTGACGTCGACAGGCCCGGTCAGCATCAGGGCCGGATCGGATCCGATATTGGCGAAGGCCTTGATGCGGGCGCGGGGCTTCAGCCCCATGCTCTCGCCGCCCGCCTTGGAGCCCAAGAGAACGGCAGCGGCGCCATCGACGATGCCGGAGGAATTGCCGGCATGATGGACATAGTTGATACGTTCGATCTCCGGATGGGCCTGGATGCCGACGGCTTCGAAGCCGCCCATCTCGCCTGGCATCTGGAAGGAAGGGTTGAGGGAGGCGAGCGCCTGCATATCGGTGCCGGGGCGCATGTGCTCGTCCTTATCGAGGATCGTCAGGCCGTTCTGATCCTTGACCGGCACGACCGACTTGTCGAACCAGCCCTGCTGCCAGGCATGGGCAGCGCGCTTCTGGCTCTCGACGGCGTAGGCGTCGACATCGGTCCTGGTGAAACCGTATTTGGTGGCGATGAGATCGGCCGAGACGCCCTGCGGCATGAAAAAAGCCGGGAAATTCACCGAGGGATCCATGAACCATGCGCCGCCGGACATGCCGAGGCCGACGCGCGACATGCTTTCGACGCCGCCCGCGATGACGATGTCGTCGGCGCCCTGGGCGATCTTGCCGGCGCCGAAATTGACGGCATCGAGGCCGGAGGCGCAGAAGCGGGAGATCTGCATGCCGGGCGCCTTCGTCGAATATCCGGCTTCGAAGGCAGCGGCCTTGGGGATGACGGCGCCGGCATCCATGACCGGATCGACGCAGCCCATGATGATGTCGTCGACAGTTCGCGTGTCGAGCCCGTTGCGGTCGCGGATCGCTTCCAGCGTTTTTGCCGCAAGGCGAACGGAGGGCACCTCATGGAGCGCGCCGTCCTTCTTGCCGCGGCCGCGCGGCGTGCGGACGTGATCGTAAATGAAAACCTCGGTCATTGTCTCGTCTCCCTGGCGGCGCGGCGGCGCCGGTGAATTTCGTGTTTTCCCTTCTCCCCAGCGGGGAGAAGGTGGCCTCGAAGAGGTCGGATGAGGGGGCGCTCGCGGCAAACTCGACCTCGCTTGCGCGCGGTCGTTCGCTCTTTCGTCGCTCACCCCCTCATCTGTCCTTCGGACATCTTCTCCCCGCTGGGGAGAAGGGGGACACAATCAAAACGCTTCGGCGGCCAGCGCCATCATCGCGTCGGCGCCGGCTTCGATGCGGGCCTTGCGCAGCGCGGTTTCCGGCATGATGCGTTCCATGAAGAAGCGGGCGGTCACCAGCTTGTTCTTCAGGTAATCCTCGCGGTCTCCCCCGCCCGATGCAAGGCCGTCCTCGGCAGCTTTCGCCATCTTCGCCCACATATAGCCGAGAACGACAAGACCGAAGAGGTGCATGTAGTCGGTCGAGCCGGCGCCGGCATTGTCGGGCTTGGCCATGGCGTTCTGCATGAACCACATGGTCGCGCCCTGGACGTCGTTCAAGCCCTTCTTCAGATGCTTGGTGAAGAAGGAGAGCTTTTCGTCGCTGCGGTTTTCCTCGCAGAAATCGCCGATCTCCTTGAAGAGGGCCATGGCGGCGCGGCCGCCGTTGAGGGCGAGCTTGCGGCCGACGAGATCGAGCGCCTGAATGCCGTTGGCGCCTTCATAGATCATGGCGATGCGGGCATCGCGCACATACTGGCTCATGCCGTGTTCTTCGATATAGCCGTGGCCGCCGAAGACCTGCTGGGCCATGACGGCATGGTCGAAGCCCTTGTCGGTCATCACGCCCTTGAGGATCGGGGTGACGAGGCCGAGAATGTCGTCGGCCGTCTGGCGCTCCTTCTCGTCGGTGGCGCGGTGGGCGATATCGGATTTCAGCGCGGTCCAGAGCAGGAAGGCGCGGCCGGCCTCGTTGAAGGCGCGGATGGTCATCAGGGTGCGGCGGATATCAGGATGGACGATGATCGGATCGGCCTTCTTATCCGGCGCCTTGACGCCGGAGAGCGAGCGGCCCTGGATGCGGTCGCGGGCATAGCTCGCGGCATTCTGATAGGCGATCTCGGAAATGGCGATGCCCTGCAGGCCGACCATCAGGCGGGCCTCGTTCATCATCACGAACATGGCGTTGAGGCCGCGGTTTTCGGCGCCGATCAGAAAACCCGTCGCCTCGTCGTAGTTCATGACGCAGGTGGCGTTGCCGTGGATGCCCATCTTATGCTCGATCGCGCCGCAGGAAACGGCGTTGCGGGCGCCGGGCGCGCCGTCCTTGCCGACCAGAAATTTCGGGACGATGAAGAGCGAGATGCCCTTGGTGCCTTCGGGCGCACCTTCGATGCGGGCCAGCACCAGGTGGACGATATTGTCGGTCAGGTCGTGTTCGCCGGCAGAGATGAAGATCTTCTGGCCCGATATTTTGTAGCTGCCGTCGGCCTGCGGCACCGCCTTGGTGCGCAGCATGCCGAGATCGGTGCCGCAATGCGGCTCGGTCAGGTTCATGGTGCCGGACCAGGATCCGTCCACCATCTTCGGCAGGTAGGTCTCCTTCTGCTCCTGCGTGCCGTGGACGAGGATCGCGGCGATCGCGCCCTGCGTCAGGCCCGGATACATCATCAGCGACATATTGGCGGCGGAGGTATATTCGCCGACGGCGGCATGCAGCGTGTAGGGAAGCCCCTGCCCGCCGAATTCTTCCGGCACCGCAAGACCGATCCAACCGCCTTCGCGATAGGACTTGTAGGCCTCCTTGAAGCCCTTGGGCGTCGCGACGCTGGCATTGTCATGGCGCGTGCAGCCTTCCTGATCGCCGGAATAGTTCACCGGAAAGAGAACCTCTTCGGCAACCTTCGCCGCCTCCCCGAGGATCGCCTCGATCATGTCGGGCGTCGCATCGGCAAAACCCGGCAGATTGTTGTAGCGTTCGAGGCCCAGCACGTCGTTCAGGACGAAGAGCGTATCGTTCACCGGGGCCTTGTAGACTGGCATGTTGCGAATTCCTCCATTCGACTGACCGGGTCGCGCCGGCCTTGGGCACTGTCTTACAAAATATTGACGTTTGCGTAAACGTCAAATTCTGCACCTTGGCCGCCTTTTGAGAAAAAAATCTCAAGAGCCTGAATCCGCGCATTAAAGCAGAGCGCAGGAGACGTCATCTCCCCTTCCTTGTCCATCGGGGCACGTCGTATAAGAACGGACGTCCTTCATTTAGGCGATGGCTGCAATGCTTCAGGAGACCGCCGGCATGATCAGTTTCGAGGCGATAAGGCAGCGTGCGGAGGAACGAAAAGGCGGGGCAGCCGCGCTGCAGGCAATGCTCGATAACCACCAGCCGCATCACGACCGGCTGCGCGCCATATCAGACGACCGCATCCTTGCGGACATGACGCGGCGGGTTTTCTATAGCGGCTTCGTCCATAAGGTGATCGATGCGAAGTGGCCTGGTTTCGAGGCGGCCTTTTCCGGTTTCGATCCGGCAATGCTGAACATCGCGCCCGACGATTATTGGCACGACCTGACCTCGGACGAACGGATCATCCGCAACGGCGCCAAGATCATGTCGGTTCGGGCCAATGCCGCCTTTGTCAGGGAGCTGGCGAGGGAACATGGCAGCGCCGGCGCCTTTTTCGCCGATTGGCCGCGTGAAGACCAGATCGGCCTTCTCGATATGCTGAGCAAACGCGGCAGCCGGCTCGGCGGCATGACCGGGCAATATTTCCTGCGCGGCATCGGCCGCGACAGTTTCGTCGCCACGATGGATGTCCTCGCCTGCCTGAGATCCGCCGGCGTGCCGCTATCGGCCTCCGGCACGGCGAAGAAGGACCAGCAGCTGATCCAGCAGGCCTTCAATGAATGGGCCGAGGAAACCGGGCTTTCCTTCATTCATCTCTCCCGCATCAGCGCCTATTCGATCGATGCGGGCGAGCCGCACTGAAATTCCGGCGGCAGCGCAGGCCGGACAAAACAGCTTTCGCCGTGACCCTGAAAAGGCTAGCTTCATATTGTCGGAGCTGGCTAGGAGGAACCCGATGCCGCGACTGGATCACGTCACCATCGAAACACGCAATGCGCCTGTTATGATCGGCTTCCTGGAAACCTTGCTCGGCGTGAAGGAAGGTGATCGTCCGCCCTTCGCCTCACCTGGGCATTGGCTCTATCTCGACGGATGCCCGGTCATCCATCTCAGCCTGACATCGCGCAACACCGATTTTCCGCCCGGCATCTTCAACCATGTCGCCTTCAGTCTTTACGAATTCGGGCCGGCGCTGGAGCGCATCAAGGCAAGCGGCTATCGCTACGAATATTACGATATTCCCGACACCGATCTTGGCCAGGTCTTCGTTTACGGCCCCGAAGGCGTGAAGATCGAGCTGCAATATCCGCGGCCGGCCTGAGCGCTGGCCCGCCATCCGACTTGACGAATTCAACGGCAATTGCCGGCAAAAACGGCTTCTGCAGCGCAAACGTTAAAAAATTCTCATCGAGATTAACGGGTTGTTTACCACGTTTCGTGAAAGGTGCGGATTGAGCAGTAGTGATCCGCATTCCTTTTCCCTGTCTCGCGTTTCTAAAGGATGCCGCTACATCGTTCAGCCTGAGGAAAGTCTAATTGACTAACTTCTGATGAATGGTGCGCTCCGGTCCGCGTGAAGACGCTGGCCAAAGACGGAAAAGCCACGGATCGAGCTCTGACGAGAGATCGAGCAGTCGAAGCGAGCAAGAAGATGAACGGATCGCGATCAAATCCTTCCCGGCAGTCCGACAGGACCTCGCTCGATGCGCTGAACCGCACGATCGAAGGGCTGGAGGCGCGGATCGAAGGGCTGATGGGCAGCGGGCGCGACCAGCGGCCGCGCACGGCAACGCCCGAGCGCGACCCTTACGCAAACTCCTATGCGCCTCGCCCTGCAAGAGCGCCGATCGAGCAGCGGCCTGATCCGCTCGCCGAGATCCGCCAGCGCCAGCGCGCGCTCGAAGCCGGCCGCGAACGGCCCTATGCACGCGAACAAGCCACGCAGCTGCGCGAACCCGCGCCGCGCGCCGCAGCGCCGCAGCCTGCGCCCGCATTCCGGGCAGGCGATGATACGATGACGGAAATCGCCCAGGCGCTCGTCAACCTGCGCCAGGATCTGAAACGCGACATTTCCGAAGGCGTCACCCGCGAGATGAATGCGCTGCGCGCCGAGCTGCGCGAGATCAAGGACAATGCCGGGGACGGCCGTTTCGCCGACGACATCCGCGCCGACATGGGCCGCCTCGCCCAGAGCATCAGCCAGCTGACGGGCCGTTCGAACGGCCCGGAGGCAGCCGGCCTGCGCGAGGATTTCGAGGAGCTGCGCTCGCTGATGGACGGGCTGGCGCGCGAGGATTCACTGCGCCACATGGAAAACCGCTGGGACGGCTTCGAAAGCCGGCTTGCGGCACTCGACACCGAAGGGCTGCAGGAAGAGCTCGTCTCGCTCGCCTACCGGCTCGACGACATCAAACGCCACATCGGCGGCATGGGCGAAAGCCCGGCGGTGCGGGCGCTGGAAGACAAGCTCATCGCCATCGCCACGGCGATGGAACAGTTCGGTAACATGATCCAGCCGCACGACCGGATTATGTCCGAGCAATTCGCCGCCATGGACATGCGGCTCGACGAAATCAGCCGGGCGATCGCGGCAAGCGGGCGCGCTGCCGCCGCCAACGATCCGGCGCTGATGCAGCGGCTGGAAAGCCGGCTCTCGGCGCTGGCCGACCAGATCGACCTGATGAGCCATGACGCGGCCAGCCGCGCAACGCCCGCCGACGAGCTGGCGCTGCGGCTGGAGGCGCTGACATCGCGCGTCGAGGAACTGACGAAGGCGGAGGCGACGTCGCGGCTCGACGAGCGGCTGGAACATCTTTCCTATCTGCTGGAACGCACGCAGAAGGCCGCGCCGCAGGCCGACCTCACCGGCACGCTTTCCGACATTTCCCGTAAGATCGACGCGCTCGAGAACGGCGCCGTCAACGACGTGCTGGCGCAGCGGCTCGACTACCTCGCCCGGCGCATCGACGAGATGGCGCATCAGCCGCCGGCTCCGGCCGCCGCGATCGAGGATGGCGCCTTCCGCCGTATCGAAGGACGGCTGAGCGACATTGCCGCCCGGCTGGAGGAGAGCACGGCGGCACCGGCGACAGATCCGCGGGCGCTGAAAAACCTCGAAGACCAGATCGCCAATCTTTCGGCCTTGATGAGTGAGCCGCGCGAAAGCGCTGCGATCCCCGCCGACCTCGACCGGCGCATGGGCGCGATCGAAGACTATATGGCGACGAGCGACGAATATATCATCGAGGCCGCCCGCCAGGCGGCGGAAGCCGTCGTCGAAGCCTATTCGCGCAATGGCGGCGCCCAGGGCGCCGTGCCCGCCGCCGACATGTCGGCGCTGACCGCACTCGCCGAGGATCTGCGCCACCTCGAGGATATCACCCGCGACAGCGAGGAGCGCACCCACAAGACCTTCAAGGCGCTGCACGAGACGCTGGTGCATATCGCCGACCGGCTCGACGGCATGGAAGAGCGCGGACGGCCGATCGCCCAGATGCCGGTCGCCGACGTCGATTTCGATGTCGACCCTTACGCGCTTATGGTGGACGAGGCCGAGGCGGCTGCGGCAGCGGCCCCGACGGCAAAGGCTTCTCCAGTCATCCGCACGGCCGAAGTTGCAGCGGAACCTGCCGCCCCGACGCAGGCCGCGGTCATGAGCGGCGCGAGCGCGATCGCCATCGAAGCCGCGACCCGGCCGACGGAGGCTGCGGCAGCGGTGCCTGCAAAGGCCGGCCTGCTCGCCAGCCTCGGCAAGCGGCTGCGCCCCGGCAAGAAGGCCGAGACCAAGGCGAGCGACCGCGCGGTCATCGACCCGGCGCCGTCGATCGATCCCGCCGACGTGGTGCCGACGGACGCGGCAAACGAATTGCTTGAGCCGGGTTCCGGCACGCCCGACGTGAAGAAGATCCTTGAACGGGTGCGCGCCAGCCAGAGTGCCGCGCGCGGCAAGCCAGCCGGCGAAAACGATCGCGCCGATTACATTGCCGCCGCCCGCCGTGCGGCGCAGGCAGCCGCCATGGAGGTGGACGCCAATCCGAAGCCGGCGACGGTCAAGGCCGACAAGAAGGGCGCGAGCGCCGACAAAACAGGCAAGGCTGACAAAAGCGGCAAGAGCAGCGCTTTTTCGCGCTACCGGCGGCCGATCCTGCTGGCGGTCGGCGCGGTGCTGCTTGCCATCATGGCCTTTCCGCTTGCCCGCACGCTGACGACCGGCGAGTCCGCACCGCAGCCGCCGGCGGAAGTCTCGGTGCTGACAGGGGCGACGGAAGACCCCTCGCCGGCCCTGACGGAAGCAACACCCGCGCAGCCGGACGCCGGCGTTGCCGACACCAACGCTCCGGCAGCCGAGGCAACGCCTCCTGCCGCCGAACAGGCGCAACCGGAGGCAGCCCCGCCGGTTGCCGGCGAGCATCTGACCGACACGGCGCCGCTCGACGGCGAAGGCGCGGCAACTCTTGCCGCACCCGGCTCGGCCGGCGCAACACAGGAGACTTCAGGCTTCGTTCCGGACGCGCCCGCTACGGCGGCACCTGCACCGCAGGCAGCGATCACCGTTCCCGACACGATACAGCCGAAGTCGCTGGCCGATGCGGCGCGCGGCGGCGATGCGCTTGCCCTGTTCGAGATCGGCGCACGCTATTCGGACGGCCGCAACGGCGTGACCGTCGATCAGAAGCAAGCCGCAAGCTGGTACCAGCTCGCAGCCGACAAGGGCTTTGCGCCAGCGCAATACCGTCTCGGCAGCATGTATGAGAAAGGCAACGGCGTCGAACGGGACATCGACAAGGCGAAGGGCTTTTACGAGCAGGCGGCCAACCAGGGTAACGCCAGCGCCATGCACAATCTCGCCGTTCTCTACGCCTCCGGTGCGCTCGGTCAGCAGGATTACGCGACGGCCGCCTCCTGGTTCACCAAAGCTGCCAACCTCGGCATCACCGACAGCCAGTTCAATCTGGCGATTCTCTGTGCGAGGGGCAACGGGGTGCCGGCGGATCTCGAAGAATCCTACAAGTGGTTTGCGATCGCCGCCAAGGCAGGCGACAAGGATGCGGCGCAGAAACGCGACGAAGTGGCCAATGCCATGAAGCCCGATCAGCTCGAACGGGCGCGCGCCAAGGCCGATCTCTGGAAGCCGGAGCCGCTCGATCACCGCACCAACGGCATCGACGTGCCGGACGAATGGGCCGGCAACGGCACGAAGACGGCGAGCGTCGACATGAAGAAGGCGATCCGCAACATCCAGGCGATTCTCAACAACAACGGCTTCGACGCCGGCGTGCCGGATGGCGAAATGGGCGCGAAAACCGTCGCCGCGATCAAGAGCTTCCAGAAATCGATCGGCCAGGAGCCGGACGGCAAGGTGACCGACGCGACCGTGAAGGCACTGCTCGAACGCAACAAGCAGGGCACCAAGGCGATCTAAAGCACGCCGCGATCTTTCAGATTCGCTCGTCGCGCTTTAGGTCTTTGTTTTTACACGTGTCGTTCTCGCAAAACCGCGCACACTTTTGCGCGACACGCTCTAGAACGGCTCCCGCCGGTCGCGAAAATGACTATGTCTTGTTTGCGCCAACGCGGGCGCAAACCGCACGGCTCTTTTGCCCAAATCGCGCTAAAGAAGGCTTGCGGCATCTGGGCATTCACAATTTCTCCGCCGCCTGCCACGAAATCTGAAAAAAGCCGGATTATGCGGGACAGATCGCTCGACGCATCCGCCGAATCCCCTGTCGGCGACCTCATTGCCATCAGGGGAGCGATCGAAAGCCTCTGGCAACGATTTCACAATATGATGCGCATTCGAACGGGGACGTGACAAAAGCCGCTCGGCAGGAGCGGCCATCATTCGGGGTCGGTTGTGACAATCTATCTGCCTATCGCAGAATTGTCGGTGAACATCTTCATCATTCTCGGCATGGGGGCGGCCGTCGGATTCCTGTCAGGAATGTTCGGCGTCGGCGGCGGTTTTCTCATCACCCCGCTGCTGATCTTCTACAATATTCCGCCCGTCGTCGCGGTCGCCACCGGCGCCAACCAGGTGGTGGCCTCGTCGATATCGGGCGCCATCACGCATTTCCGGCGCGGCACGCTCGACGTCAAGCTCGGCACGGTGCTTCTGATCGGCGGCCTGACGGGCGCCACGGTCGGTATCTGGATCTTCTCGCTGCTGCGCGCCGTCGGCCAGCTCGATCTCATCATCTCGCTGATGTATGTCATCTTCCTCGGCACCGTCGGCGGACTGATGCTGCTCGAAAGCATCAATGCGATGCGGCGGGCGGCGCGCAACGAGCCGCCTGCGCCGCGCAAGCCCGGCCACCAGCACTGGGTGCACAAACTGCCGCTGAAGGTGCGCTTCAAGAAATCGAAGATCTTTCTCAGCGTTATTCCGATTGTCGCGCTCGGCTTTGCGATCGGCATCCTCACCTCGATCATGGGTGTCGGCGGCGGCTTCATCATGGTGCCGGCGATGATCTATCTGTTGCGCATCCCGACCAATGTCGTGGTGGGCACCTCGCTGTTCCAGATCATCTTCGTGACCGCCTATACGACGATCGTGCAGGCGGCGACGAACTATTCCGTCGATATCGTGCTCGCCTTCATTCTGATGGTGGCGGGCGTCATCGGGGCGCAATACGGCGTGCGCGTCGGCCAGAAGCTGCGCGGCGAGCAGCTGCGTGCGCTCCTCGGCCTGCTGGTGCTCGCCGTCGGCCTGCGCCTTGCGGTCGCGCTGGTGGTGACGCCGGCCGATGTCTATTCGGTGGTGATGGGAGCGGGCAACTGATGCGCCTGCTTGCCGCCTTCCTCGCTTTTCTTTGCCTGCTGCCGGCGACAGCCGGAGCGCAGTGGCTGCCGGGACAGGGCACGGAAGCCGTGCGCGAGGGGCTTGAGATCGGCACATCAACCAGCGAGATTGCCATCACCTCGGATTTCCACGGCGCGGATCTGACGATCTTCGGCGCACTTTCGAACACTGACCAGCTGCTGCTCGCCATCGGCCAATATGATGTCGTCGTGGTGCTGGAAGGACCACGCGAGGACGCGACGGTCCGCAAGAAAGAGCGCGTCTTCGGCATCTGGGTGAACAGGCGCTCGATGACGTTCGAAGCTGTGCCGCATTCCTATTCGATGTCGAGTTCGCGCGGGATTGACGACCTGACGACCCCGCTCGACATGACCGATCGCGGGATCGGTATCGATCACATTCCGCTGACCCCCGTCGGCTTCGTCGGCGATGGCAGCAATCTCGGCGAGTTCCGCCAGGCCTTCCTGCGATTGCAGCAGGCGGGCGCGCTCTACGACCGCAACCCGAGCGGCGTACGGTTCGTCTCCTCCAACCTCTTCAAGGCAAGCCTGCGCCTGCCGGCGAACATACCGAATGGCGTGCATACGGTGCGCGCCTATCTCTTCAAGAGCGGCAATTTCGTCACCGAAAAATCGCTGCCGCTGCGCGTCATCAAGACCGGCATCGAGCAGACGATCACCGACGCGGCGCATGAGCAGCCGATCCTCTACGGCTTTGCGGCGGTGCTGCTCGCCGTCATCACCGGCTGGAGCGCCAGCCTGATCTTCCGCAAGGACTGATCCGCAGCTAGGCGGTTCGTCTTCTTTCCCAGCCTTTGTACAGCCGGCAATCGCGGAGCATTCATCATGCTTCGGAAAACTGCTTGCATTTTGCTATCAGTCACTTTACGTTTCAACCAGTTGCTAAAAACAACTGGTTTTCGGCTGTGGCCTCTGTGCCCAAAGGAGGATAAAATGAGAAAGCTTGTGGTCTGGAACCTGATGACACTCGACGGTTATTTCGAGGGCACGAAGCCCTGGGATATCGATTTCCATAATCTCGCCTGGGGACCCGAGCTGGAGCGATATGCCGAGCGGGTCGGCGAAGAGGCGGATCTGCTGGTCTTCGGCCGCAAGACCTATGAAGGCATGGTCGCCTACTGGCCGACCGCCGAAGGCGAAGGCAAGATCAAGGCCTATATGAACGCCATCGCCAAGATCGCCGTATCGAAGACGATGACCGAGCCCGGCTGGAACAATGCCCGCATCGTCAGCGATCCGATCCCCGAATTGACGAAGCTGAAGCAGGAGAGCGGCAAGACGATCTTCATCTTCGGAAGCGCCGAGCTTGCCGACACGCTCATGAAAGCGGGCCTCATCGACGAAGTCAGGGTTTGCGTGGTGCCTGTCATTCTCGGCGGCGGCAATCCGCTTTTCAAGCCGGCCGAAGGCCAAGTGCCGCTGAAACTCATCGAGTCCTCGACGACCGAAACCGGTGCGGTGATCCTGCGCTACGAGCCCGTCAAGGCATAGCCGACCGGGTCATCGATCAGAAAAGTCGGCATTCGACTAAAAACCGGTTCTTAACATTTACGAGTTAGTAATCTCTCGGAAATGAGAGGTTTGGTTATGCGTACTCGTATCGTTTTGACGGCCGTGGGCCTCGCGCTGCTTGTCGGCTGCGCGACCGCGCCGAAGCAAACGAGAAACATCTGCTCCGTGTTCGACCAGCGCGAGGGGCTTTTTTCCAGCTGGCAGAGTGCGGCCGAGCGGACGGAGAAAAAATACGGCGTGCCCGTGCCGATCCTGATGGCGACGATGTACACCGAATCCGGCTTCCAACCTTATGCGCGGCCGCCTCGCACCAAGCTGTTCGGCTTCATTCCCTGGACAAGGCCTTCGACGGCCTACGGCTATTCGCAGGCGCTCGACGGGACATGGGATCACTACCAGTCGCAGACGAGAAACTGGAACGCGCGGAGGACGAATTTCGCCGACGCGATCGATTTCATCGGCTGGTATCACTATCAGAACAGCGCCGAGACGGGCATTCCGCTGAACGACGCCTATAATCTCTATCTTGCCTACTATTCCGGGCCGACGGGATATAAGCGCGGTGACTGGCGCTCGAACGGCCAATTGCAGCAGACGGCGCAGAAGTTCGCGCGGATGGCGGGAACGTATCAGCAGCAGTTACAAGGGTGTAATTAACGGCAGTTGGGTGCCACACGGCACGCCCCATCCGGCGTTCCTACCCCCGCAAATTCCCATATCTGACCGAATAAATCCGATCCCGTCCCAGGAGATGGGCCACCAACGACGATTTGTCGAACAGGCCTTTCATCGCCTGATGGGCAAGATCCAGCCCACCGCTCATGACGCCGAAGGCGGGCATCAGGAGGCGGGCGCCGTCGGTGGCGAAGCAGGGGCGGCGCACGGATCGCTCGCGCCGGCGCACGGTCGCCGCAGGGTGCAGGTGGCCGGCGATTTCGCCGCTCTGCAAGCCATTTCTCGGCTCATGGCGGAAGGTCAGGCCAGCATAGTGCATCTCGTCGACACAGGCGCCCGGAAGATCGACGACCCCGTCGGGATCATGGTTGCCGTTGACCCAGATCCATTCGCGGCCGCGCGCCATCCCGACGATCAATGCGCGAAAATTCTCCGGCAGATGTCGTGAGCCGACGCGGTCGTGGAAATTGTCGCCGAGCGAGACGACGAGTTTGGGGTCATAACGGGAAATGACGGCGGCAAGGACGGTGAGCGTCGCCAGCGTATCGTAGGGCGGCAGCATCATGCCGCGGCGCGCGAAGGCAGCACCTTTCTCCAGATGCAGATCAGACACGACGAGCATGCCGGCATCCGGCAGATAGAGGGCGCCGAATGGATCGCAGACGGCGGCAATGCCGTGAACCGATGTCTCGACGCCTGATGTCGCGGCCAATCCCGATATGTCACGCGCGAGCGCAAGGCGGTTCATCACTATCGTCGTTTCCAAATTTTCAGGCCGCTCTCTTCAGGCCAATGCTTCGGCGATCAGATCATCGGCCGCTTCGGCAAGCAGCACATCATGAGCTTCGCCCGGCACCGCCTCCCGTCCGATTTCCAGCATCACCGGCACGGCCAGCGGGGAAATGTGATCGAGGGCGCGGTGGGTGATGTGCCCTTTGATTCGGATCAGCATATCGCCAAGACGGCGAATATCCAAAAGTCCGGTCGCCGCATCCTGGCGCGTCGCCTGCAGCAGGATGTGATCCGGCTCATGGCTGCGCAGCACGTCGTAGATCAGATCGGCCGACACGGTGATCTGACGGCCGCTCTTTTCCTTGCCGGGGTGGCGGCGCTCGATCAAGCCTGCAATCACGGCGCAATTGCGGAAGGTGCGCTTGAGCAGGAAGGATTCGTCGAGCCAGGCTTCGAGATCGTCGCCCAGCATGTCCTCGTCGAACAGGTCGGAGAGGCTGAGCCGGCCATTGCCGATCATCAGTCCCATATCTTCGAGGCCCCAGACGGCCAGCGAATAATCGGTGGCGACGAAGCCGAGCGGCTTGGCGCCTGCCCGCTCCAGCCGCCGGGTGAGCAGCATGCCGAGCGTCTGATGGGCGAGACGGCCCTCGAAGGGATAGGCGACCATGTAACCCCGGCTGCCGCGCGGGAAAGTTTCGATCAAAAATTCGTCGTGCTTCGGCAGCATCGACTTGTCCGTCTGCAGCGACAGCCAGTCGCGGACCTGATCGGGCAGAAGGCCCCAGCGGTCGGGATCGGCGATCATCGCCCGCACCTGCTCGGCGAGATAGGTCGACAGCGGAAACTTGCCGCCGTTATAGGACGGGATCTTCGGATCGAGCGAAAAGGCCTGTGACGCCAGGCATTCGTTTTCGCGGATCCCTTCGAAGCGCAGCACCTTGCCGGAGAAGACGAAAGTATCTCCGGGAGACAATTGTTCGAGGAAATATTCCTCGACCTTGCCCAGCGTGGCGCCGCCGCGGCCGATCCGGCCGCCCTCGCCGCGCTTGACCATGCGGATGTTCAGCATCGGGCTTTCGACGATGGTGCCGAGGTTGAGGCGATATTGCTGGGCGACGGCGGGATTGGAGACGCGCCAGCGGCCTTCCTTGGTCTTACGGATACGGGCGTAACGTTCGTAGGTCCTCAGCGCATAACCACCGGTCGCGACGAAATCGACGACGCGCTCGAAGTTTTCCCAGCTGAGATCGGCATAGGGCGAGGCGCTGGTGATCTCGTCGTAGAGTTCCAGCATGTCGAAAGGTTCGGCGCAGGCCATGCCGAGCACGTGCTGGGCGAGCACGTCGAGCGCGCCGCGGCCGACCGGCGGTGTATCCTGCGCGCCGATATAATTGGCGTCGAGCGCCGCCTGGCACTCCATGACCTCGAAACGGTTGGCCGGCACGAGGATCGCCTTCGAGGGCTCGTCCATGCGGTGATTGGCGCGGCCGATGCGCTGGGCAAGGCGTGAGGCGCCCTTCGGCGCGCCGACATGGATGACGAGATCGACATCGCCCCAGTCGATGCCGAGATCGAGCGTCGAGGTGGCGACGACGGCGCGCAGCCGGTTTTCAGCCATCGCCGCCTCGACCTTGCGGCGTTGGGCGACATCGAGCGAGCCGTGATGGAGGGCAATCGGCAGGTTGTCGTCATTGATCGTCCAGAGTTCCTGGAAGAGCATTTCGGCCTGGCTGCGGGTATTGACGAAGAGCAGCGTCGTCTGGTGATCGAGGAGTTGCCTGTACACATCGGGAATGGCGTATTTGGCGGAATGGCCGGCCCAGGGAATGCGCTCTTCGGTGGACAGGATCGAGATATCGGGCTTGGCGCCGCCTTCGACGACGACGAGGCCGGCATGATGCTCTTTCCCCTCCTCATGGGCGACCAGCCATTTCTGCAGGTCCATCGGCTCGGCCACGGTCGCCGACAGGCCGATGGTCTTCAGACCGGGGGCAAGGCGGCGCAGACGGGCAAGCCCGAGCGAGAGCATATGACCGCGCTTCGAGGTGACGAGCGAATGCAATTCGTCGAGCACCACATATTTCAGATCCTTGAAGAAGCGTTCGGCCTCGCGATTGGCGAGAAGCAGGGCGACCTGTTCTGGCGTCGTCAGCAGAATATCCGGCGGATTGAGCTTCTGGCGCTGGCGCTTGGCGTTCGGCGTATCGCCGGTGCGGTTTTCGACGGTGACCGGCAGGCCCATTTCCGCCACCGGCTTCATCAGGTTGCGCTCGATGTCGATCGCCAGCGCCTTCAGCGGCGAGACATAAAGCGTGTGGATGCCGGTGAAGGCCGAGCCGGGCGGAATCTTGCCGCGGCGGGTGAGATCGGTGAGCGACGGCAGAAAACCGGCCAGCGTCTTGCCGGCGCCGGTCGGCGCAATCAGCAGCGTGCTTTCGCCGGCCTCGGCGCGGGCGAGCAGCTCCAGCTGATGGGCGCGCGGACGCCAGCCCTTCTCCGCAAACCAGCGGGCAAAGGCGGCAGGAAGCAGGGCGCGGGCTTCGGAATCGATCTGGTCCACGCCCTGAAGGTAGTGAAAAGCGGAAGAAAAAGAAGAGCGGCCGCCGCTCACATCGCGATATAGCGGTCCTTGCGGTGATTGATGGCCAGCGTCAGGTTGAGCACGATCGCGCCGAGCACGGAACAGGCGATGATGACGGGGCTGGCAACGAAGAAGGAGAGCGCCAGCACGATGCCATCGAAGCCGAGCTGGACGAGGCCGGCACGCCAGCCGAAACGATCCTGGATATAGAGAGCAAGGATGCCGATGCCGCCGAGGCTGGCGCGGTGGCGGAAGAGCGCCAGCATGCCGGCAGCGATGGCGAGGCCTCCGAAGAGCGCACCGGCAACGGGGTGGACATGCCCGATGCCGATGAAGCCGGGCGCGAATTCGGACAGGATTGAGGTGAGCCCGATCGCGACGAAGGTCTTGATGGTGAAAGCGGGGCCTAAACGGCGGAAAGCGAGATAGTAGAAGGGCAGGTTTACCGCAAAGAAGCAGAGGCCGAAACTTATGCCGGTCGCGTAATGCGCGAGGAAGGCAAGACCTGCGGTGCCGCCGGCAAGCAGGCCTGCGCCGGAGAGAAGCGAGACGCCGAGCACGGCGAGCATGCTGCCGGCGACAATGCCCTGCGCATCGTCGAACAGAGAATGGCGATCGGCGCTGGAATTGAGAAAGCCCGCGAAAGCGTTGGACGCCATGATGTTCCCCTGTCGGCTTTTCCGCTTTCTATCCCGCGCGGCGGTAAAGACAAGTGGCGGCGAGATGCCTGTTGACAACTGTGACAATCATGGATATTTTTTATCCACGATTAGAGGAAGCCATTTATGAAGATGAGCGATGGGGTCGAGCAGGCCATTCACAGCGTTGCGATGCTTTCCGGCCTCTCGGACGGCGGCGTGCTTTCAGCAGCAGCGTTGGCGGAATTCCACGGCGTATCGACAAGCTATCTGTTGAAACATCTGCAGGCGCTGTCCGGCGCCGGCATCCTCGATACCGTACCAGGCCCGAAAGGCGGATATCGGCTGGCGAAGGCGCCGGCGGAGATTTCGCTGCTCGACATCCTGCTTGCAGTCGAAGGGCCGGCGCCGGCTTTCCGCTGCGCCGAAATACGCCAGCGCGGGCCGAACCCGGTCTCCGACCGCTTCTTCGCCAAGCCCTGCAACATCAGCGCGGCGATGCTGCGGGCCGAACGCGTCTACCGCGCCGAACTCGCCAAGACGAGCATTGCCGATATCGGCATCGAACTGAATGCCCTCGACGACGGGTCGATCGCAGCCCGAGGCTGCGCTTTCCTTGAAATCCATGAACGCAAAACGGCTCGCTGAGCCATAAAGGAGAAGATCATGCAACCGCGTTTCAATTTCGCCAAAGCCGCTCCGGACGCCTACAAGGCCGTCGCAGCGCTCGAACAATATGTCCAGGCCTCCGGGCTGGAGCGCCGCTTCATCCACCTCATCAAGCTGCGTGCCTCGCAGATCAACGGCTGCGCCTATTGCGTCGACATGCATGTGAAGGAAGCCCGCCACGATGGGCTGAGCGAGCAGTGGATCAACCTGATGTGCGTCTGGCGGGAGTCGCCGATTTATGACGCCCGCGAACGCGCCCTGCTCGGCTGGGTTGACGCCGTCACCAACATCGCCAAGACAGGCGCGCCGGATGGCGACTACGAGGCGCTGAAGGCGCATTTCTCCGAGGAGGAGATGACGAAGATCACGGTGGCGATCGGTGCGATCAATATCTGGAACCGGCTTGCGGTCGGCTTCCGCTCGCAGCATCCGATCGATGCGGCTCAGAAGGCAGCTTGACGGCTTAAGGGATAGATCCCGGCGACCGACCCGAAGAATTCGGGTCGGTTGAATATGCTCACTCGCGATTGGTAGCGGCTCGCGCGGCAGCAGAGCCAGGCCGACTACCCGAGAGATCGGTGCTGTTGAATATGTCGCGGACGACTTTCGCGATTTCCTCTGCGGAAGTGCCCTTGGCATATTCTTCCTGCATGCGGAGCCTCACAAGTTTTTCCAAATCTGACATAGTTCACCTCATCAAATCCGGCGCGAAAAGAAGTGTCGCGCCAGGATCGATCACAGGCAAGTTACGTTTTGTTTAGAATGGCTTACCGATTTGTAATGTCAAAGGGCGATGTAACGGTCGGCGCGGTGATTGATGGCGACGAAGAGGTTGAGCACGACGGCGCCGAGCACCGAATAGAAGACGATGGGCGGCGTGGTGACGAAGAAGGCGGCGGCAAGCACGCACATGTCGATGGCAAGCTGGACGAGACCCGCGCGGATGCCGAAGCGCTCCTGCAGATAGATGCCGAGGATGCCGACGCCGCCGAGGCTGGCGCGATGGCGATAGAGCGCCAGCGCGCCGAAGCCGAGCAGCAGGCCACCGAGAAGTGCTGCCCAGGCCGGATGGATGCTCGATATGGAAAAGAGACGCGATTGCAGATCTGACATCGCCGACGTCAAACCGATGGCGATGAAGGTCTTGACGGTGAAGGCCATGCCGAGGCGCTTCCACGAGAGATAGAAGAACGGCAGGTTGAGCAGGAAGAAGGCCATGCCGAAATTGAGGCCGAAGGCATAATGCAGGAGGAAGGCGACGCCCGCCGTACTGCCGGTGAGAAGGCCGGCGCAGGCGAGAACGTAAAGGCCGAGCGCTGCGACGAGGCTGCCGGAGAAAATGCCTTGCACATCTTCGATCGGCGAGTGGCGCGTCGCGCTGGTGTTCCAGACGCCAAGAGCATTGATGAGCTGTGTCATAGCGCCGGTCTCCAACAGCAGACGAGTTCGGGAACACCCGAAGAGTTCCGGGCGTGATGGATTTGAGGTGAATGCGCCGTAGCGCTCGACATGCTGTCGCCGCGCTTCGTCGTACGCCTTTGAAATATCAGGCTTTCCGGCGGCGGATCAAGGAAAATAGGTAAGCAACGCTGACCTATATAAAAATCGCAAGATACATTCGTTCACCCCGCCTTGCGCGTAAGGAACAGAATGCCGAAAACGGGTTTACCGCCATCTTTGCGAATAACCGTCTTGACGGTCTGGAGGATTTCGAGGCCGTGGCGGCCAAGCAGCCTCCTCACATAGGCTTCCGAATGGGCATAACGCAGCGACGGGGCGAGGTGAAAACCTTCGCCTTCCCCCGCATCCTCGACGGAAAAGGCGATGTCGGCGCCGGCGCCGGCGAGATCGTCGATGATGGCAAAGACGCTCTCGAGATTGCCGAGATACATCAAGACGTCGGCTGCCGTCACAAGATCGGTGCGATGGCGCAGGGCATCCGCAAGGACGCCGGAAAGATCGGGTGCAAGCGATAGATCGGCCTGGGCAAGATAATCGTAAACGCCCTTCTCCGCCGCCTTGGCCAACATTTTCTGCGAGAGGTCGAAGCCCTCGAGGCGGCCGACATGCGCGCGGATTTCCGGACCAAGCAGCCCGGTGCCGCAGCCGAGATCGACGGCGCATTCGTAACGCCTGGCGGTGGAGGCGACCAGCGCGGCAAGCTTCTGCGGCACGCTGTAGTCGAGTTTCTCGACGAGCGAGGTTTCGAAACGGTCGGCATAATCATCGAAGAGCCGCTCGACATAGCGGCTCGGCGGCCGGTCGGGCGCAGCTCCGTCGCCGAGAAGGGCGAGCTTGAGGGCCGAGCCGAAAATATCTTCGGGATCGAGGGCAAGCGTCCTGCGATAGGCCTCGATCGCGGCATCTGCCCTGCCCGCTTTTTCCCGATAGGTGGCGAGGCGATACCAGCCGGCAGCCCAACCGGGCGCGAGCTCAAGCGCCTGTTCCATCAGCTCGGCCGCCGCCTCCGGTTCGCCGCCCTCTTCGAGCATTTTGGCATAATCGGCGCGGCGGTCGGCGATGACGTCGCCTGAGGAAAGCTGGTGGGGCTGCATCATCGGCTCTTCATTTTGCGCATATGGTGGCACTGCGCAGTTTGCATGGCTTCGCATCTGGCGGCGGCCACAAAAAAACTCAAGTCCTATTTCAGAGGCGGAACGGCCAATCCAGGAAAGGGCTTGCGGGCGGTGCGCCGCAACCTTAATTCAGGGGCAAACAGGAGATGGCGCATGTCCGATCAGGTGAACAAGTTCCTCGGCGATTCGCTCGGCCGCACGTTGATAAAACTCATCGTCGTGTCGCTGATTGTCGGTTTCGTCATGACCATCTTCGGCCTGACGCCGTGGAACATCATCTATGGATTCCGTGACTTCATCCTGGAGATTTGGCATCGGGGTTTTTCAGCGCTAGGGCGCGTCGGCGACTATCTCCTCCTCGGGGCGACGATCGTCATCCCGCTCTTCGTCATCCTTCGCCTTTTCAGCTATCGCCGGTAACATGACATCCATCGATCTTTCCAGACGCGGCATGCTGCGCCTTTCCACACTCGCGCTCGCTGCCGGCATCGCCGGCTGCACGACGACACCCCGCCTTGCCGGCACGCCCTCAAACGGCGAGGACGAGACAACAAGCGTGCTGCCGCTTGTCAACCAGCTGAGAGCCAAGAACGGCCTGCCGCCGCTTAGCCCCGATCCGGCGGCGCAGACCGCCGCCCTCTTCCAGGCGAAACGCATGGCGAGCTCCGGCAAGATGGCGCATCTGATCGGCATGACCGACAGCTTCGGCGCCCGCGTCAAGGCGAGCGGTGTGCGGCTGCCGGCGGCGGAAAATATCGCCTCCGGCCAGCAGAGCGTCGATGCCGTGGTGACGGCCTGGATCAACTCGCCACATCATCTGGAAAACATGCTCGGGCGTTATGACGGCCTCGGCGTCGCCGTTGCTCATAATGCATCTTCCCGGAACCTGCCCTATTGGGCCATGGTGCTCTCCAGCCGAGGCGATTCTTCCGCCGCATAATTCCCGAAATCGGAATCGGCTCAGACGCTGTAGATGAGGCCGGCATGGATACGCGCAGCAATAACAATGCGTTCGCTTTCGAGGTGACGCACCGGCTGGTGCTCTCGATCGCCATTCCGATGACGCTCGGTTTCATGACGACGCCGCTGCTCGGGCTGACAAGCACCGCCGTCGTCGGCCATATGGGCAATCCCGAGGCGCTTGCGGGGCTTGCGATCGGCGCGATGCTCTTCGACCTCATCCTCGGCAGTTTCAATTTCCTGCGCGCCTCGACGACAGGGCTGACGGCGCAGGCCTATGGCCGGCGAGACCAGCACGAGCAACAGGCCGTGTTTTGGCGGGCACTGATTTCCGCGCTCGGCTGCGGGCTGGCGCTGCTCTGTCTTTCGCCGCTGTTGATGGCGGCCGGTTTGAAACTGATGGGCGCAGAAGGGGCGATCGCCGAGGCAACCAGCACCTATTTCTCGATTCGCATGCTGGCCGCACCGGCGGCGCTGGCGAATTACGCGATCCTCGGCTTCGTGCTCGGACGCGGACAGGGCAATGTCGGGCTGCTGCTGCAGGCCCTGATCAACGGCATCAACATCTTGCTGTCCATCTATCTCGGCCTGTCGCTCGGCTGGGGCGTGGCTGGGGTCGCCTGGGCAACCATGGCCGGCGAGATGGCCGGTGCGTTCGCCGGGCTCTCCATCGTGCTCGGCGGCTTCGGCAAGGCAGAGCGGCCGGCATGGTCGGAGATCACTTCCAGCCACCGCCTAGCGGAGCTTTTCGCGCTCAACCGCGACATCCTGATCCGCACTTTCGTGCTGATCGGCGCCTTCACCATCATGACACGGATCGGCACCGGCTTCGGCGCGGTGACGCTTGCCGCCAACGCGGTGCTGATGAACTTCTTCCTGCTGTCCGGCTATTATCTCGACGGGCTTGCCAATGCCGCCGAACAGATCACCGGCCGGGCGATCGGCGCGCGGTATCGGCCGGCCTTCGACCGCGGGCTGAAGCTGACGACCCTCTGGTCCTTCGGTCTGGCGGCAATCGTTTCGGCCTTCTTCTTCCTGGCCGGGCCCTGGCTGATCTCGGTATTGACGACCTCGCCCGAGGTGCGGCAGGCGGCCGGGGCCTACCTGCCCTGGGCGGCGGTGACCGGGTTGACCGGCGCTCTGGCCTTCCTGATGGACGGGGTCTTCATCGGCGCGACATGGTCTGCGGACATGCGCAACCGGATGCTAATGTCCTTTGCCGGTTACCTCGTGATGCTCGCCGTCTTCGTGCCGCTTTTCGGCAATCACGGTCTGTGGCTGGCGATGAACGCCTTCCTGCTCTTCCGCGGCTTCTTCCTGGCTATGCTGGTGCGGCCGCGCGCCGATCAGACGTTCCGCGCTGCCCAATAATCCAGCCTGGTGTCCCGCAGCGCGCGGATCGAACCGGCTTTTTCCCGGTCGAGCAGCCCGGAGAGGCCGCGGACGATATCGCCCGGCAGACCGGGACCTTCATACACCATGCAGGAATAGAGCTGGACGAGATCGGCGCCCGCCCGGATCTTCTCCAGCGCCGTCTCGGCCGAGGAGACGCCGCCAACGCCGATGATCGCCAGATCAGGACCGACGCGCTTGCGCATCTTGGCGAGCACGGACGTCGATTTTTCGAACAGCGGCACGCCGGAGAGACCGCCCGCCTCCTTGGCCTGGCGCTGATCCTTGAGCCCATCGCGCGACAGCGTCGTGTTGGAGACGATCAGGCCATCCAGCGGATGCGCGAGCGCTTCGGCGGCGATATCGTCCATGCCTTCTTCAGTGAGATCGGGGGCGATCTTCAAGAAAACCGGGATTTTCCGGCCGGAATTCGCCGCCATCTCGTCACGCACCGCGAGCACGGCGGAGAGCAGCGCCGCAAGGCTTTCGCGCGCCTGCAGGTCGCGCAAGCCGGGCGTATTGGGCGAGGAGATGTTGGCAGTGAAGTAGCGTGCAACGGAATAGAAGCGGCGGATGCCGGCGACATAGTCGGCGATGCGATCCTCGCTCTCCTTGTTGGCGCCGATATTGACGCCGACGATGCCCCTGCCCGTCAGCGCGGCAAGGCGCGTGAAGGCGGCGTCATGGCCTTCATTGTTGAAGCCGAGACGGTTGATGACCGCTTCATCCTCCACCAGGCGGAAGATGCGTGGCCGCGGATTGCCGGACTGCGGCTTCGGCGTCACTGTGCCGATCTCGGTAAAACCGAAACCGAGCTTCAGCAGCGCTTCCGGCACCTCGGCATTCTTGTCGTAGCCCGCTGCCATGCCGATCGGGTTTTGGAAGACGAGGCCGGCGACGGTCTGGCTGAGCCGCGGATCGGACGCGATGTGGCAGGCCGGCACCAGGCCGGATTTCAGCGCCGCAATCGACATGCCGTGCGCCGTTTCCGGATCGAACATGAAGAGGCCCTTGCGGGCGATACGCTTCAAGGGGTCGATCATGGTTGCAGCTCCGGGAAGACGTGAGCGCCGGCCCCATCGAGCGGCAGTGGCGCCTCCCAGAGCACGGCTGCAAGCGGCAGGTCGGCATAGAGATGCGGGAACAGATCGCCGCCGCGTGATGGCTCGAAGAGAAGCTTGTCACCGAAGCCGCTGCCGTCGACGGCAATCAGCATGAGGCCGGACTGGCCGGCAAAATGCAGCGCGGCGGTCCGCTTCACCTGGTCTGCCGTCGAGAAATGGATGAAACCGTCCTTGAGATCGATGCCGGCGCCATGAAAAATGCCGGTTTGTCTGGCTTCCTGCCAGAGCGCTTCCGTCACGATCTTGTAAAGGGTCGGTGTCACGGTCATCATGGCCTCGCGATTGCTGGTCCTCGGTCATCAGCGCTTTGCCGGAAAGAGGCGGCGATGTCCACGCCCCGGCGTTTAAAAAACGAGGCCGAGACAGGCAAATCCGGAGGATAAGACGATGAAGATTCTGGTTCTGACACTTGGCGTTCTTCTCCTGCCGCTCGGCGCCGCGGCGGCCGAAGCCGATGCGAGCCGTTTCCAGCTGGAGAAGAGCGGCGATCATTTCGTCCGTCTCGACCGGCAGACCGGCGCCATGTCGATCTGCCAGGACAAGGACGGCACACTCGTCTGCCGGATGGCCGCCGACGAGCGGGCAGCTTATGAGGACGAGCTCGACCGGCTTTCCGAGCGGGTGACCAAGCTGGAACAGGGCAGCCTCGTCCAGCGCGCGCTGCCGAGCGATGCCGAGATCGACCGCTCGATCAGCATCATGGAGAAGATGATGAAGAGTTTCATGGGGATGGTGAAGGAGTTCCAGGCCGAGGAAAAGGCCAATCCCCTTCCGCAGAAGACATGATCTGATATAGTCATTTCAGTAGATATGCATGCGGCGCGGAGGGGATGGCGGCGCATGCAGGCGTGATCGGACTCTTGGGAGGGAGTTTTCGATGCAGGAACAGACCATCATCATCGCGGACGACCATCCGCTTTTCCGGGATGCGCTGCGCCAGGCGGTGATCGGCATGGAAGGCCGGCAGACGATCGTCGAGGCCGGCGATTTTGCTGCCGCACGCACGGCTGCGGGCACGCATCCGGATGCCGATCTGATGTTGCTCGATCTCGCCATGCCCGGCGTCAGCGGCTTCTCCGGTCTGATGGCGCTACGCGCGGAATTCGGCAGCCTGCCGATCATCATCGTCTCGGCAACCGACGATGCGACGACGATTCGCCGGGCCCTGGAACTCGGCGCTTCCGGCTTCATTTCCAAATCCTCCGGTATCGAGGACATCCGCCGCAGCATCCAGACGGTGCTTGCCGGCGATATCGCCACGCCCGAGAGCTATCGCGACGGTCAGGAGCAGGATCCTGATGTCGCCGATCTGATCCACCGCCTGCACACGCTGACGCCGCAGCAGAGCCGGGTGTTGACCATGCTCGCCGAAGGCCTGCTGAACAAGCAGATCGCCTATGAACTCGGCGTCTCCGAGGCGACGATCAAGGCGCATGTCTCGGCGATTCTCCTGAAACTCGATGTCGACAGCCGGACACAGGCCGTCATCCAGCTCGGCAAGATCAATATGGCGATGGTCGCCTGAGCACGGCACTCGGCTTACAGGATTTTATTCCTTTCTCGTCTTTACTCGGGCGATACGGTCGGTTAATATTCCGCTCGGTTGAAGCGCGGCATTGGATGAGCCGCACGGGATCGGGCGCCTATGCTGTCACATGAGCAGATCTGGGGAGCGATTGACAGGCTTGCCGAACGGCACGACCTGACGCCGTCCGGTCTTGCCCGGCGCGCCGGGCTCGACCCGACCTCCTTCAACAAATCGAAACGGCTATCCGCCGACGGGCGGTTGCGCTGGCCTTCGACCGAATCGATCGCCAAGGTGCTCGAGGCGACAGGGGCGAGCATGGAGCAGTTTCTTGCCTTCATGCGGCCGGGCGGCAGCCCTTCCGGATTGCCGGAAGCCGCGTTTCAGCCGCAGGGCAGCTCCATTCCGCTGCTGGGCTTCGCGCAGGCCGGCGCCGGCGGCTTCTTCGACGACGGCGGCTTTCCGGCCGGCCAGGGCTGGGACGTGGTCGAATTTCCGGCGGCGCCATCGCAAAAGGCCGGCGTTTATGCGCTGGAGGTGCAGGGCGAGAGCATGATGCCGCTCTACCGCGACGGCGACGTGCTGATCGTCGAACCGGGCGCGCAAGTGCGCCGCAACGACCGCGTCGTGGTGCGTACGCGCGAGGGTGAGGTGATGGCCAAGGTGCTGCTGCGCCAGAGCCCGCGGTCGATCGAGCTGATGTCGCTCAATCCCGAACACCCCAACCGCACCCTCGATCTTTCCGATGTCGATTGGATCGCCCGCATCATCTGGGCCAGTCAGTAGGAAGATATTCCATGCGCCCTGCTGCCGTCTTCACAGGTTTCACAGGGATGGCGGTGGTAGCCGGCCTGCTGATGGCAGGCGAAGCAAGGCTTCGCGGCGGCTCATCAGGGGAAGAAAGCACGCCCGCAGATGAGACGGCCGCAGCAGCGCCGGGTGTTGCCCCTGAGACAGCCAAACCCACAGCGAGGATATCCGACGAACGTGCCGAGATGATCGCCCGTTCCGCAGAACCGGCGGCTCCGCCCGCTGCGGCAGCGCCCGATGGCAAGGCGCCCAAACCCGCCGACCTCGCGCAACAAGCGGCGCCTGCCGCCAGCGAAACGGCGAGTCCCGCGGCGAAAAAGGCGATCGAGCTGCCGAGGCCGAAGGTCGAAAATGCCGGCGATCTTTCCTTCGGCGAGCGCAGGCTTCAGCTTGCCGGCATCGTCGCGACACCGGCCGACAGGATATGCGGGCCGGCAGGCCGGCAATGGCCCTGCGGCATGATGGCGAAGACGGCGCTACGCCAGTTGCTGCGCAACCGCAGCGTCGTCTGCGATCTCGATCAAGCCGAATGGAAGGGAACGATCACGGCGGCCTGCCGGCTCGGCACCCAGGATCTCGGCTCGTGGCTTGCCGAAAACGGCTGGGCGGAAGCGGCGGCAGGTTCGCCTCTCGCCGCCATCTCCGAGACAGCCAGGCAGGCGGGGAGAGGCATATATGGCGGCGATCCGCGCCGCAAATAACCGATACGCCGCGACAGGGATTGGCTTCCTCTCGTAGGGGGCGATCCCTTGTAATGGCCGCCGCCACTTCCTAATCTGGGCAAATCGAAAAAGGAATCAGAGATGAACAAGCCGCTTTCCGCCCATGATGCCCTGATCTACGTGATGGTGATGGCATCCGCCGTCGATAGCACGATGAACGACAGGGAGATGACGAGGATCGGCCAACTGATCGGCTTCCTGCCGGTTTTCAAGGATTTCGATGACGATAAGCTGATTTCGATCGCGCGCGACTGCGCCTCGCTTCTTGCCGGGCCGGAGGGCCTCGACGTCGTTCTCGAAACGGTGCGCGATACCCTGCCGGCAAAGCTCTACGACACGGCCTATGCGCTCGCCGTCGAAGTAGCCTCCGCCGATCTCTCGGTCAAAGCCGAGGAACTCCGGCTGCTCAGCCTGCTGCGCGACCGGCTCGGCCTCGACAAGCTCACTTGCGCCGCGATCGAACGCAGCGCCATTGCCCGCTTCCGCAAGGGCTAGAGTCTTTCCCCGGCGCTTCAATAAAGCCCATAAGGAAAATAGCGCAGATAGATTTCCTGCAAACGGCCGTTGCGCGACAGCGCGCCGAGCGCATGATCGATGGCCGATGTCAGCACGCTGTCCTTCTGCCGCAGCATGATGGTCATGCCCTCGCCAAGGAAATGTTCGGAGAGATAAGGGCCGTCGAAGAGCGCGCAGCATTTGGCCGAGGCGGGCGACGAGACCCAGAAGGAAAGCTGCAAGGCGTCGGCGAAAGCGGCGTCGACCTTGCGATCCCTCAGAGCCGTAAGCAGAGCCTCCCTGTTGTCGAAGGCCTGGGCCTTGATCGCCGGGAAGAAGGCAGCCAGCATCGCTTCGTGCACCGTGCCTTTGACGACGCCGACCGGATGGCCAGAAAGCGCGGCCGCCGTCTTTCCGTCCAGCGGCGCTGCGAGATTGCGCACGAAACGGGCCGGCAGCATCAGATAGGGTCTTGAGAAAAGGAACTGCCGGCGCAGTTCCGGGGTCACGGCAAGACCGGCGATGACGGCATCGCCTTGCGAGGCGGCGAGCGCATCCTTGAGATCGGCGAAGGGGACCGCCTGGATCTGGCACTTGTCCGAAATCTCCAGTTCGGCGCAGATTTCGCGGGCGAGATCGACATCGAAGCCGGAGAGCTTGCCGTTCTGATCGGTGAAATTGAAGGGCGGAAAATCGACCGATGTCAGGAAGCGCAGGCGGACCAGCGAGGAAAGATCCGGCCTGGCCAGGCGTTCACGCGCATCGAAGAGCAGCGGCAGCGATGGTGCCGCTTGCTGAGCGGATGCCGTAAAACTCGAAAACAGCGCTCCGAGAAACAGCCCGACCACAAAAAATCCCTTCAAAATCAGGGGCGACAGCTTGGATTGCATCATCGTGATCCGGTCTCGGGTTAAGCGCGAAGCATCGCCGAGATGTACCAGAGTCACGGCTGGCGGGGAATATGCATGGGCGGGATCGTGCCGCATTGGCGGCTCATCCGGCTGCCGCCGCAACATACTGGTGGATAACCGTTCAGCCCAGAAATTATGGGCATCCCCCACCCCGGCGTTAGGGCGGAATTAAAGAATAGCGCCTTTATTTATCGCGACGTCATCGGACCCGCCAGTCGATCGCATGATGCGCGCGTCAGCAGCTCTGTTTGCAACAATTGATTTCAAGCGCCGGGCGCAACAGGCCCGCCAATCGGGTGATATTTCCATGCTGAAACATCTGAAAATCCGCACGAAGATCATATCGGTCGTGGCGCTGCTGGGACTGGTTGCCATGGCCGGACTTATCTATGTCATCGCCGAGTTCCGCCGTGCGGATACGGCCTACAGCGCCTTCATCGATCATGAGGCGCTCGCCTCGATGCAAAGCGCGCGCGCCAGCGCATCGGTCGTCGCCTCGGTGCTTCAGGTCAGCCTGCTTGCGGATATGAAGCCCGATACCCCGGCGTTCGAGACCGCGCTCGCCACACCCAGCAAGCTGCCGCAGGCCCGGGACCGGATGAAGCAGGCAGTGGCGCTTGTGCCCAGCCGCAAGCCGGCGATCGATGAAATCCAGGCCGGCATCGACGAGATCGAAACTCTGGCAGGCAAAATCATCGTACAGAGCAAAGCCAAGGACAGCGCCAGCGCCAAGGCAAACGTTGCCCTGATCAATGCCAAGCTCGACGCGCTGACGCCGAAGATGATCGCCAACAACGATGCGATGATGGCGATGCTCAACGATGGCGGCGACGCACTCTCGGCTTCCGTCAATGGACGGATCAACCTTTACCTCGCTTTGATCGGCATTGCTGTTCTCGCCGCGATCGGCCTCGGCGTCGCTGTCGCCCAGATCGGCATTGCCGGCCCGATGGCCGAACTGCGCCAGCGCATGACGCGGCTTGCCGAAGGCGATACGGACAGCGACATCAGCGGCCTCGACCGCCACGACGAGGTCGGCCAGATGGCCAAGGCCGTGTCGGTCTTCCGCGACAACGCGATCGAGCGCGCCGAGATCGAAGCGCGCGCCGCGGCCGACCGCAGCCTCAGCGACGGCGAGCGCCGCGAGCGCGAGGCGCAGAAGGCCCGCGAAGCCTCCGAACTCGAACGCGCGGTCACAGCACTCGGCGATGGCCTGCGCCGCCTTGCCGCCGGCGACCTCGCCTCGCATATCAACGAACCCTTCGTCGCGCATCTCGATGCGCTGCGCGAGGATTTCAACAATTCGGTCGAGAAGCTCAACGAGACCATGCATACAGTCGGCGCCAATGCCCGGGCGATCGGCGCCGGCGCCAACGAAATCCGTTCTTCCGCGGACGAGCTTTCCAGGCGGACGGAACAGCAGTCGGCCTCCGTCGAAGAGACGGCGGCAGCACTCGAAGAGATCACCACGACGGTGCGCGACGCCGCCAAACGGGCCGAGGAGGCAAGCCAGCTCGTCGCCCGCACCCGTCTCGGCGCCGAAAAATCCGGCGCGATCGTCCGCAAGGCGGTCTCCGCCATGCAGCAAATCGAGCAGTCCTCGGCCGAGATCGGCAATATCATCGGCGTCATCGACGATATTGCCTTTCAGACCAATCTGCTGGCCCTCAATGCCGGCGTCGAAGCCGCGCGCGCCGGCGAAGCCGGCAAGGGTTTTGCCGTCGTCGCCCAGGAAGTGCGCGAACTCGCCCAGCGTTCGGCCAAGGCGGCAAAGGAAATCAAGGACCTTATCACCACGTCGGGCACGCAGGTGCAGACCGGCGTTTCGCTTGTCGGCGAAACCGGCAAGGCACTCGATTCGATCGTCCACGAGGTCCAGGAAATAAACCAGCACGTCCACGCGATCGCCGAAGCCTCCCGAGAACAGTCGATCGGGCTGCAGGAGATCAACACGGCCGTCAACACGATGGACCAGGGCACGCAGCAGAATGCGGCGATGGTCGAGCAATCGACGGCCGCCAGCCACAGCCTTGCCACGGAAGCAGCCGCGCTCAACAATTTGCTCGGCCAGTTCCGCCTGACGGGCACCGGCAGCTTCGCCGCCGCCGCGCCGATCGCCTCGATCCGGCCCCCGGCCCCCGCCCCGCGCGCCGTAGCGCGCCCGGCTGCCAAGGCGCCGATCCGCATCGCGAGGGAAGGTACGGCCCGCCCGACCGCCTCGCCGGCCCGCACACTCGGTCAACAGCTCGCCAACGCCTTCGGCGCAGGCAGCAGCGCATCATCCAGCAAGGATGCCGACTGGACGGAATTCTGAACCGATCGATACAGGCATGTCGAGGGGCGGCTGCGGCCGCCCTTTGCTTTCAGGCAGCACGCACCAAAGATTGAGAGCGACATGCCGTTTGCTTGATGCGCGGGACTTTATAGGGAGTATGATCGTATCGTTCGGCTCATCGGGGGATGGATATGAAACCCGCAATCATCGGCCTCATCGGCACTCTGGCTCTTGCCGGGTGCACCACCGCCGCCGCCAACTACAGCGGCCCCGGCCTTGAGCCGATACCCGGCAGCATCACCTATAGCGGCCAGCCGCGCACCAAGCTCACCAAATCGCCGCCCGGCTCCGCCTTTCCGCACGATTTCATCGACCAATACGGCCGGCAAGTGGAGGAAACTTACATCATCCGGCCCGACAGAAGCCTGGTCATCGCGCATCGCCGCTACAGGCCGATCTGGTTATTCGACGATTAAGCGCGTTCGATTCAGTTTGCGGAAAAATTGGAGCGGGTGAAGGGAATCGATATCGTCACTTAATGGCTTGTAATATTTTGATAATCATTGACGCTCGTGCGAGAGTACCGAGATTTGTACCGAAAAGCGATCGGGATGTAGATAGCCGATAAAAACCTTGTAAGACAATCTCCATCCACGGTAGAACCTATCCTCGCGACGTATTGAAGTTGAGGCGGCATGGAACGAGCCCTTGAGCGCATCGACCTTATAGAGAAAGCCAGATTGTTCTCTGAGGACCTCTATGCACAAAATCAGATCGAGCGACCAAACGGCGAATCACCGTTCTATAAAGTGAGCCTCGGCGACAAATACCGGCCGAAAGACGCTGTAACGCTTCTATTGGACACCTCCCCCTCATTTTTCGGGCATAAGGAGGTTATGTTCGCTAGTTTTACGAGCTGGGTGATCTTACCGAACGACCCGAACGTGAGGCTCGAACTTATCGGCCTCTGCATTAAGCGACTTCTCGCGAAGGCCGAAGCAATCGCGTCAGAAGATTTCAGCGAAAATTCGATCCTTATGCGAGACCTAATCGCTCGGCATTTGATAGCAGGTCCGCAATTCATAGAACAAATCTATGTGCCCTTCGGTGGTGGAATGGAACTGCTGTCTGACTTCGGTTCACGGACTATCGCCGATCACCTTTTCGATGATGAACGAAAGAGTTTCTATACGATCTTAAAAATGATGGCTTCGTGCCTTTACGTTGCGAGTTGCACTTCGGAAGACGGGTCGGTTCAGCCGACCGTAAACAAGGCCGTGGCAACTGTACGCACCTTCATCGATCCCAAGATAATGTCCAGGGCATCAATCTACGCCAAATGGGCTGAATGCAAGGATACAATCGCCTGGATCTGTGCGGCAGAGAGCATTGAGCTGGAGATTGGCACCCTACTAGATAAACTGCTTCAGGCGAATGCCACCTTCGAAGAGCACGGTAAGCTCTTCGAAAAATGGGCGCGACGGGCGAAATTCTTTTGCGAGCATGTTCTCCGTCGCATGCCAGACAGCGAACTCTATGAGGCGAACATTCGTCCACTTCGTAAAGTGGAACCCGAGCGCTTTTCACTGAATTTGCTAACGCCAAGCGATGTGGCATTTACCAAAAAGGCATACAGCCTTTAGAAGAGCATTTTACGGGCGCACAACTTTTCTGTTGTCTGTATTTCTTTCGCCTAGTCCAAAAAACTCTGGAAATGGTCAGCTCCGTCGCCGCGGTGCATCTTTGTCTCGTCTTCATCACACAGGAGCAGACGATGACAACAACACACGCAAGCAAACTGACGATCGCATCGAGAAT
The DNA here is from genome assembly GCF_002211305.1 of Rhizobium sp. R634. Taxonomy (GTDB): domain Bacteria; phylum Pseudomonadota; class Alphaproteobacteria; order Rhizobiales; family Rhizobiaceae; genus Rhizobium. The sequence goes on from NZ_LOKW01000024.1 coordinate 476,147, forward strand.
CCATCCCGATAGCTTCCTCCGCCTGAGTTCGATTTTGAGCCCGATTGGACCGCTTCCGATCAGCCGGTCTAGCTGGTGGCTGAAGGTGCGACGAGGCGAGTTCCCTCAGCCGATCAAGCTCGGACCGCGTACCACAGCATGGCGCGGCAAAGACATCATCGACCTTATTGAACGTCTCGAGAACAGGAGCAACAAATGAACGCGATTTATGAATGTGCGCCGCAGAACTTGCTTGAGGTCGGCGCAACTACCTATCTTAAAAACGTGCGGTCTCAGATGGTGCAGTTGCTCACGAGAACTGATGATAGCCTCAGGGTTCAACTTGGCCAAGTCTATGCCGCTGCTGAATATTTGCGGGACGACGTAGATCAATGGCAAGCATTTTGCGAGCAGGACGAGTGGCTCAACTTCAAAGGAAGGCCGCGCGCGACAACTGCACACCAAAAGAACGCTCTTAAGCACGCCATCCGTTTCGCAGTAGGCTTTGACGGCGCGAAAGCGAACAGCACGGTGCACCGCTATAACAATGCGATGAGGGGATGGTGGCAAGAGGGCGTAGCCGCTCAAGAAATTCCAATGCTGCTTGAGCAGAACGGGGGTGTCGAGAAAATGAAACGTGCCAATGCCGATCGGGGTGGCCTGTTATTGAGGCTGCGTGAAAATCGGCATGCAAAGTCGATAAACAAGGAGACTCGGCAATTTGATGCCATCGTCGTAATTCGTGTCTTCGAATCCGCCGACGGTATACGTGAGGCAGAGATTATGACCGGCATCGCAAGCGTGAAAAAACTTCCGCTGATCGAGCACTTCGAGCCGCATTTCGAAGAATGGCACGATAGGGAAATCCGGGCAAAAAAAGCTATGCCCGGGACCCGTGCCCCTACCTTGTAATACCCAACCCACCACCGCGAAAATTCATCATTTACGACAGGCAAGGCTGCCTGAACGGTAGAACATTGCCTGTCGATTATTAGGAGAGCCTATGAACACCAACAGACGTAAACTTTACAGGGTAAGAACTATGCAGGGTTTTGAGCGGCAGGCCCTCGCAGAAGATCAGCGACTTCGGAGATATCGGGTGTCGTACGCGTGCTGGCACCTATTCAGTGATCAGACACGAATAGACCTTGCTGCGAGAAATGCAGAATCGCTTAAAGCGATTAATGCAATCGCTCGCATAGAATTCACCCGTGCTCTTATGATGGAACTTCAGGGAATTCGTGCAAAGCTGGAACCAGTGCATTTTGTCACTCTCATTTCGGATAAGCACGCAGGGTCACTTTCCAAGGTGTCATCTTTTGATCTGAAATCCTACCGCAAGTGGGTGCGCGAAGCGCTGGAGGGTTTCGATTTTATCGGACTTGCGGACCTTGCCTACTACTACCGATCACCATTTCTCTCGGACGGCTACAAGCCGCACGGGTCATGGCACTGCCATCTTATAGTTTGGGGCGTACCGGAAGGAACGATCCAAGCCAAAAAGTGCGCTATGGACAAATCCGAGAAAGCTTTCGTTCCCGGCGCCACACCTTTTCATTACGATACCCGATCAGGTGCACAGGTTGACGAGATGCTCTTCTATTTAGCGAAAGGCCCAGTCGCGGAATATTCAGCATTTCCGATCTTGTCCGATCAGGCCGATCTGATCACCGGCGAGCTCATTAAGGTGCCCACTTCTAGATGGAGGAATCAAAAGCGGAAGATAGGACCTGCAGCCCTTATTCGAGCGATCAATTGCATCGGAGACGTAACCTTCAAAGACATGTGCATTGCTAATGGCCATGGAAGACACCTTAAGCGCAGGGCCCTTAAAAAAACGCGGGCGAAATTGGCAGTTCTCCGGCGCCTACATCAACAGGATCTAGCTCGCGCATTATCTGACTTCTGAACCAACCCCCAAGTAGTGCGTATTGCATAATTATCAACCTCCGATTGACAATCGGCGTGAGTTCTGATATAACATATCGTCGCTGACGATCGGCGGCTTGTTGAGGGGCTTCGGCCCCTCTTTTAATTGGAGAGCTACATGACGACTTCTAATGCCCTTGCCGCCGCCGGAATAAGCCTGCCCCACCCCGTTATCATTCTCGGCCGCGACGACAATGGCAAAGCCCACGCCTCGTTCTTCCCTGCGACAGACGCCCAGCCGGCCTCACGTGCCGCTAGTCTGATGGGTATGCTTGCCCTTCCAGCTGACAACGACGCGGTGCGCTCGCTGTTGCCGAAGCTGCCAAAGGGAAAGCTGTTCGACAGCGGGAAGGCGTTCGTGCCCTTTGTAAAGCAGGACCTCTACAAGCAGATCGCTGCTCACCTGCCGGAAGCCGACCGAGCCAAGGCGGAGGAAGTGCGAACTGCCCCGGTTGACGTTTCGCAACAGGGACACGCAGCAACGCCGAGCAACGTTCCGGATGATTGGGGCAAGGTCGCCGTCGGCAGCTTGGTGCTCGCAACCGAGGATCCCCTCGAAGGCTGGTTTGAAGCAACCGTCGTTGAACTGAAGTCGGACAACGTCTTGCGGCTCCAGTGGCGGCACTACCTCGACCTGCCGCCGTTCAACCGCCGGCTTGAAGACGTGGCGCTGCTGCATCCGTCGATAAAGATGTGAGGCCGACCGATGCGGAGCCTCGCTATGACTTCATCTCCTGATCAACAGGCGGCCGTCGAAAGGACGGCCACCATTCGCACCCTCAACGACGCCTTCCGGCGCAATCCGACTGCCGGTCGGGCCGTCATAACGCCGGCAGTGTGCGCTCTGCCTCAAGATCAGCGCTTGGCCCTGCTGAGGGCTGTCGTGGGCTTCACCGCATTTGATGCCGGTAACGATCCCTACAACGAGCATGACTTCGGCGTCATCGAGTTGGATGGCGTCAGCTATTTCTGGAAGATCGATTATTTCGATCAGGACTATGACATGGGGTCACCTGATCCTGCCAATCCGCATATCACTCGCCGTGTGCTGACGATAATGCGGGCGGACGAATACTGATGGTCAACCTGCCTTCGGCTTTCGACCTGACCGCAATGGAGGGGGCTTTGCTGCCGTGTCGTCAACCTGCTGAAACAGGACCGACACAGGCACTTGGAGAACTCCAGCGAGAGCTTCAAGCGTCGACACGGTCACGTTCTCCACGCCGCGTTCAACTCGGCCCACATAGGAGCGATCGATCTCGGCGGCCAAAGCTAACCGCTCCTGCGACAGTCCTTTGGCTACCCGCAAGCGTCGCAAGTTCCAGCCAATGGTTTGCCGCACGTCCATGCGGAAACAAAGCCATATTCACAGCTTGACAATCGACGGACTGACAGTCCCATATTATTGCAACCACATCACGAGGGGCATTAGTCGTGATTCTTTCGAGAGGGAATTTATGAAAATAGCAGTCGGAATTATTGGAATCTTCTTGGGCCTGCTCGTGCTGATGCAGTCATGCGCGGTCACGGCGGGCAGCGGCTTGCTTCAGGACAAGGCCACGGGAGGTGCCGGGGCGATCGGCATGTTGGTCGGCCTGCTGTTCTTTATCGCAGGGGCGTTCTCGTTCGCCCTGCCGCTTGTCGGCTCGATCATGTTCGCGCTGGCCGCAGCTTTCGCGTTCATCGCCTCGACCTCGGGCAGCTTTAGCGACATCACCATCTGGGGCTTTATCGCTTTGGCGCTGGCGGTCATGTCATTCTTCACATGGCGTTCAACTAAGCGGGCGAAGACCGATGCTGCTGCCTAACAGTTTAAAGGTCCTCGCAGTCGGCTTTTCGGCTTACCTTGCAGCCGCGTCAGGAGTGGGAGCAGCCGAGACGAACTACTATAACAGCAAGCCTTGGGAGGTCGTTCTACATACCTCCGAGGCCCCTAACGAACACTCATATTGTGCTGTTCGCACGTCGCTATGGGATACAAGGACGATTTCAGTCGAAACGCAGATTGGAGCCGCAGACGCGGTCACGATGGCTATTCGCATCAGAAAGGAGAACTGGAAACTTCCGCTCAATCAGACAACGGCGGTCGGTTTCATGACAGTGGCCGGCATCGGTGCCGAAGCCACGATGAAAGCGATCAACACGGAAGAGCTTTATTACGAAATTCCGGATGGATCTGTTGACGAACGTAGCTTAATTTTGAGTACCATCCTCCAACAGATATTCGGCGCGCGGCAGCCCCCGTCCCTCACGGTCAAGTTCGCAGGCAATGAACCGATGTGGACCGTACCTGCCCTGAACCGATATCAAACAATCGAGCTTAATGAGGCATTCAGCCGCTGCGATGTGGACCTCAGAGGGCTGCGGGCGAACTCAATTGAGGGCACTGCGGACACCTCGCCATTCGCGCCCGCGTCCTCAAATTCGCGCATACAGAATGCTCCTGTCACCGTCGCGCAGTCTCCGACGGATTGGGAATTTTACACCCGGGGTGAAGGGGGTCTTACATGCTTCGCATCAACTCATCGTGGTATAGTGATGGTCGGCCTAATGGGGTCGCCGGGAAAGGATCACGTGGGATTCGTTAGCAGCCTTTTCACCGGCGAGACGAGGGCGACGTGGCACGTCGATGACATGCCGGCCTACGTATTAAACGGGAGAGAGGGCGACGGCGCCACTTGGCATGAGTTTGGTCAGCTGCCGACCGAATTGCTGAATCAGATGGCGCAGGGCAAGGAACTCGCGGTGACAGGCGCAAAGGGCGAGCGCGTAGCTGTTAGCCTCGCGGGGGCCGCCGATGCGATCTCTAAATTCAAGGCCTGCTATGGCACACCCGACCCGGATTCTGCTGCCGCAGGGTCGCCTGCTCGGCCGAAGTGAGAACCACCGATATATTGTTTGCGACCTTAGTTCCGCTTTTCCGTTTCTTCTGGCATTGCTTACGACTCTGTGCGTGAAATATTCGTCGTGATGTTGGGGAACTCATGTCTTCTTTTAGCCTGCCCTGGATCGCCGGCCCAGTTCCAATTCTGGCGACGATTTGGTCGGCCTATATCACTACTGAAGCTCTCGTAAATCGAAGAGAAATGACTGGTGAGCGTTTTGTTGCTGCGTTTCTCTTTCCATTAGGTTTCATCGCTCTGATTTCGCTGATGTTTTTAGGGGTGTACGACCTCCCTGTTGTCGTAACGATAGGGCAGTTTGCGACGGCTCCATGCTTTGTTGGGATATATGTTTTAGAGAAGCATCGCCACGGCGATCCTTTTTTTCAGACCGCAGAAACAACAATACGCGATCTGCCATGGACGTTATACTTCATGGTAATTGTTTATATTATTTATTTCATACTCGTGTTCACATTTCCTATTTCAGAAGCTTGCACGATTAGTAAGTGCTACGCTTTAGAGCTCCTACTCGGGCGCAAAGAGTATGGCTTCTCCGTCCTGTACTCTTTGAGTTTTGTCGGATCTGCAATGCTGGCTTTAATTATTTTGATATTATTCAAGATCACCACTCGAATAAAATCGCACCATTGATTACGCAATGAAGGGGTTGAATAGTCCGTAGCATGAGCGGCTTATCTCAAATACTAGAATCGATCTTGGCAAACGAGTACTGATGAGCCTTTTACAGCGGCATTTCCCACAAGTGCCGGTGTATCTGACAGTTGCAAGCCTGTGGGCGCGCGTTGATGTATAACCGTGCCGACGTTAGATAGCGCCCAGCAATCTACATACAACACAGGTGAAATTTGAAATTGAATAAACTAAATATAATTAGAAAATTGTTCGCAATAATTTCTCTTATATATTTTATCTCGTTCTATTTATTGTTTAGGCAGATACCATATTATGAAAGCTTCTATGAAGAAATTTTCGATGCATTTCGATTCCGAGGCCCGCTTCTTGGAATGCTAGTCGCGTGTCCGCAGGTTTATCTGATGATGATGTTGGCGGTAGGCTTGCATCTCTTGAAAGGAAATCCTGACGCGGTGAAGCCGCTAATGCGGATATGGGCAGCAATATTCATACTCGGCTCCGCATGGACTATGCTTCTCATCTATGTGATTAATAACGGTTAATTCCGCACCCTTGGTCTCAAGATATCGTCTCAGCGCCTGTGGTAGTGCGGCCAGTACCACCACGGCGCCGGCACGGCCTTACCAGCGCAGGTTTTAAAAGGAGACCCCGCGCAAAGCGGGGGCTCAAGTTGGGAACTTGTGATGGGCCGGGCGGAGCGTCATGAAGACTTGGCTGCCATTCAAGCTCCGCGCGGCTGACGAAATACGACTAGTGCTGCCAATTTGTTCCCGCCGCAAAGCGATTGTAACTCCCGCTCGCTATGCTGATAAGTTTGGTGCGATTACGCATGGTGACTTTGCCCCGCGCCGACCTGATCGTGCCTTCGCCTTCGAGCAACGCCAACACTCGGAAACGCCAACAACGCGGAAAAAATGCGGATCATGGATTTCACACCTGTCGAACTGGGGACCGCATCTGGCCGTCAGTCACACCAATCGTTCCTTCGTTTCGGGCTCCAGGTTCTGGCGAACCCCTCGTCGAGCAGCTTCCTGCCTATTTCTTCGCCGTTCTTTCTGTAGATGTTCACGAGGGGCCGGTGCGCCTGCGTTTTGTCTTCCGAGCCGCTGAAAACGACCCTGAGGCCTTTTTCATCAAGAAGCTCTTTGAGCCTGCCCTTGGCGATCAGCGCCATCTTGCGTTCCTTTGGGCATTTTGCGTGACTGCCGATCTCGGGGGTATCGATCCCGGAAACGTATGGAACGCCTTCCCCAAGCAGACGCATGAGCTGACCGTTGCAGCGCACCGTATCCCCATCGACCGCCGTCAGCGACGAGCAGATGATCAATCCAGCAATCATTGTGTCGTTGCCTTCGCAGCCGCTTCGAGCTTTTCCTTGAATGCCCTCTCCTGCTCGTAGGTCTTGTGTGGATAGTGTGGCCAACACCACCAGCGCGACGGCACAGCCTTCGATGGGCTAAAGCCGAAGCCTCCCCACGCTTTGCATCCGTTCTCCTCGCAATAATGGATGTACATGTGTGATGCGCCATTCAGCGGCGGCTTGTCAGTGTCGTTCATCGCTCAAATCAACAGGGGTTGCGGATTCGCTGCTACGGGCAGAGTCTCCACGGGCGGCAGCAAGGCGAGCCTACCGTCGGCCAGTGGCCGTTGCATCCTACCTGCCTCTTCCCAAGGGGCCGTCAGCCACGTTTCGACTTCTTCCCGGTTGGCAAGGATGACTGGCATCGCCTTGTGATGGATGGGTGCAACGACGGCATTTGGCTCCGTGGTGAGAAAGCCGAACAGGTCGCACGTAATCAGACCTTCCTTGATCTTCCGAACGCTCGTCCACTGCGGCACCCACAGCCCAGCAAAAAACATCAGCGCCTCGTCGGGTGCGCCGAACCACGCATTCGGTGTTCTGCCACCTTCAGGCTTGTTCGCGGGGTCCGGCTCGGCAAAGCGGGTAAACGGCACCACGCACCGGTTCTCGACGCCAAGCCAACGCACCCAATGTTTGCTGCTGACATTGCGGACGTTGGTCGTGCCGCCGTCCGGCTCCATCTTCAGGAGCTCGTTGAAATCAACCGGCTTGCCCTTCTTGCGCAAACCATCAGCCCTTTTGGTCGCTGCGTCGAGGAGAGCTTTTGAAGAGCTAGGCAGCCCCCATCGCACGTTGGCCAGCTCTCGCCCGGCGGGCGTGTTGCGGACGATTGGAGCCATCCGGTCGGGCCATATCTCCTGCTGCGGCTCCATGTTTCCGGTGCTGTCGATCATAGCGCCGGTAATCGCGCGGATGGCCTCTTGATTGCTCATCATCCGGTATAGATTGCACACGTCTCCCTCCTTCGGCGTCCACTCGCCATTCCGGTTCACTTCGTCGGTATCGATGAACTGACCATTCCACCGGTCTCTGAACTGTTTCGCAGCATCGCGGCTTCCGAAGCAGAACACAACGTAGTCGTCCCATTCAATCGAAGCACGATAGGACCTGGCCGCCCGGTCATAGGCTAGTGCGGAACTGATGATTTCACCCCTCAGGCGACTGTCATGGACCTGCGTGCCGGCATGATAGTTCCCCCAGTAGACGATTACATGATGGGAAAGCTCCTTGTTCAAGCGCCATCGGGCATTGGGATTGTCTCGTCGGGAGGCCACTATAAAACCCCGTCTTCCCATACTGGCATTTTGACGGTGTTTATCTTGACCAAGCGCCGCACGGGAAGCTTGCCGTATTCAGTCCCCCATATCTGCACGACCTTCAGGCTCATAAAATCGCCCCTGTTGCAAATCTCACAACGGAATCGACTTGCCAGCCGGTCAAGGCTGACATCGGCCGTCAACTTCAAAAGGTCATTGGGGAAGAAACGGTAAGTCCTTCTGCAGAATTGGCACGTTACCTCCAGTAATTGGTTGGCATCGGCCGCGTTGCGCAGGCTCCAGCCGCGCAACTTCTTGGAATAGTTCATTTCAGGCATCGTCAGTCTCGGTCGTAAGTCGGACGCCAGCCGCGCGCCATGCCTTTGCTCATAGCGCCCTCTGCCAATACGAGCTGGTGACGCAGATGCCGGATATCCTCCAGCAGAGCAATTATAGCGGCTCGCATATCGCCATTGTGAAAGGCAACCACCTCGTCAAGTTCGCTGGCGAGCGGGCATGAAAGAGCTTCGGTTTCCATGGCTGCGCTCAAGGAATTATGCCCGCTAACCGCATGTTCTCGCAAAGAATGGATATAGCTTCGTCGAAGCCGCCGCTGCAGGGAAATTTGAAAGGCCTTGTGGCCTCGTCTACGAGAACTGGATCTCCGGTTGCTGCATCCACATCCGCAACATGCGTGGTCAGGTAAATGCCGCACGCCTCGCCTGCGGTCTCATCGATCGCCATCTGAACTGCTCCCAAGGTGGCATCACTCGGAACGTCGATAAGTCTGGTCGTGAAAAATCTTACGCCTCGACTGCCCGCCACGGCCTTGGCGAGGCTCGCGTGCACGTCCGAGACTTCGATCTCTGTCTCCGGTGGCCACATCACCCCGGTTAGGTCCTCGTCATCATCCACGGCTTCGCCAATCGGCTGCTCTCGCATATCCGTTCTCCAAATCTTCAATTTTTAGATTGGCGGCCGCTCGCCGATGTTCTTATTATGTTCTCTTCAGCTGACGAGTCAATAATCAATCTAGGTCAATTGCTTTTTAAGGTGTCGCTGATGAAGTGCGGGCATGACCAAGCCGCCACCTAAGCCTGTCAAGCCACTCCTCAGTGAAGCCGAAGCGCCGATGCGTAGCCGGCCGCGGAAAAAGCGCGACCCCGCCCAGCCTCAGCTCACTCTCGACCCCATGCCGACGCGCATTGATCCATGCCTTGCGCTACTGAAGCCGCGGCCGCCGAAGGGGCGGCAATGGGCGTTTGAAGTAAAATGGGACGGTTACCGCTTGGCGGTCCACATCGAGCCCAAGGGCGTCAGGATTCTGACCCGAGGCGGTCATGACTGGACCAATCGCTTCCCTGCCATCGCGGCTGAGGCAAGACGACTTCCTGTTTCCACAGCGATATTGGACGGAGAAGCCGTCGTGTTCGATGAGCAGGGCCGGTCGGACTTTGTTAGACTTCAGCAATCGCTCGGCGGCCGCGGTGGAAAGCGGATGTCTCGGGAAGCAGTCTTCATGGCATTCGACCTTCTCTATTTCGACGGTCACGATCTCACCGGAACGGAACTCACCGCGCGGCGCCATCTCCTCGAGGGGCTTGTCCCCGCGGGCGGCCAAGATGCCATTCGATTATCAGAGGAGATCGAGGCAGAGGGAGATGCGCTCCTGCGCATCGCGTGCGAGCACCGGCTCGAAGGGATCATTGCGAAAGACCGGAACAGCACCTATCGCAGCGGCCGGCTCGGCGACTGGGTGAAGATTAAGTGCATCCAGAGCGACGGCTTCGTCATTGTCGGGTACGAGAAATCGACGGCCTCGTTCGGGCGCATTGGGCGGCTGCTGCTCGCCGCGCGCAAGGGAAACGATCTCGTCTATGTCGGGGGTGTGGGAACCGGCTTCAACGAACGTTCCGCGGGTGAACTTCGGGAGCAGATGGACAAGCTGATGGTTCGTAAGCCCGTGATCGACACTGGGCGGAAGCGAACTGCGGTCTTCGTCCGCCCGGAGCTTGTTGCAGAGATCGAATACCGCGCATGGACGCATGATGGAAAGCTGCGCCACGCTTCTTATAAGGGGCTGCGCGAAGCCGCTGATCAACTGGCGGTCTATGAGTTGAACGACCTCCGCTAAGATCTGCACCGGGCAAATGCGTCCCGTCGTTTGGCAAACAGCCGCAACATCTCAGTCGTTGCTAATGACTTCCACTTGGTCCCTCTATTCGGGCTTTTGAGTCTCTTCGCCAGCATGACCGTTGATGTGATTCCACCACTCATGGGCGACGGCGGCAATATCCCCCAACTACCCTCAAGCTGGTCAATGGGCCGTGATCGGACTCGGAGAGGTGGGATCGATGCAGATGGCCGGCAAAGTCTCCAGATCAAGGGTCCAACAGGGTGGGACTACCGATTTCATTGCGTGGGCTCTGTCATTTCAACTTCGTCGGCTTACAATATCTGATCTAATGGCGAGACAACGCATGGGATTGTGAACGTCTTCGAGGAAAGGATGTTTACGCTCCTCCGTAGCCCGAGGGTGGCCATTAACTAAGGGGAAAAATCCATCGTTTCGAACGAGAGGTCCTTTCGATCAAACGCAAATTCAAGATCAATCCGAAATGTATTTTTTCCCGGTTCGATTACAAAAAGGGGAAAATCTCGCAGCCAGTCGCCAGATACGACAAGTGCGGAAGTCGCGGCAATGGAGCTCATCCTAACGCAGCCCAGCGGCCCCTCCGCGTCTTGCAGACGAATTCCCTTCTCATTAGGTCCACAGGATTGCTTTGGTGCAGTAACGTCGAGTTCGGTTGGAACGCGTAACACCCCCTCCAGGGATTGGTCAATTAACGCTAAATTGCTCTTGAGGACTCTGTCCGCATCGACGTTCGTGCGGATGAACTCCTGTATCGAAGCCCGGATATAATTAGGGAACCGTAGTTTGGATGTCAGCTGACGAGATTTTATTTCCCACCTTAGATCTGCGATTTCGCGAAGATTGACATTTGCGGAAGCTAGCATTTCGGCCCGCACTTGGGCAGTAGCTTCCATGAATCTGCGAAGCGTTCGCTTCAAAGCGCTCAGTCGTTCATCGATATCCGCCGTGTCAGCCGGCGGCATCCCATAGTCCACCAGACGTAGATCGGAGATGTCCTTGACAACAGCGAAGACTTGTTGCCCAGCCGTTGCCCACTGACCTGATATTGCCTTCGTGTAAAGCTTACCAACCCCGTCCGCGACCTTCTCCATAGGCGCGACCAGTTTGTCGAAACCTTTTTTTGCCTTCTTCCTATCTTCAACTGTTTGTAGGAGTTGTCGACGCTGTTCATTAACAGCCCTGATGGCAACCTCTATTTTATCACGCTGCTCCTGTTTCATGCTGTCGTAAAGCATCAGGTGTATTTCTTTTTGCTGCGCAAGAGACTTCCTGATGATAACCGCAATATTATCCAATTTACTCAGCGTGTCATTCTGTCTGATTCCAACATTTACGTCAGCCTCTCCCTCTCTATATATGCCGCCAATTCGAAACAGGTATGATCTGACAAAATCTAAGTCATTTAGTGTTCTAAAATTACATATTTCGTGCAAGAGGCTGTCGATTAACTCAGTGTATAACGACATCTCGTCACTACAGCTGAGAGACGAAAAAAACTCTCTATTGGAGCGAATAGGTTTTGCGCCACGCAATGCGCCGGGTAACGCCGTTAGCAACTCCTGCTGCAGGAGCGTCATCTCCTCTTCCAAAAGTATTGCCAATAAATCGCGCGGCGAGAACGAGAAGATGGCGGGATTGTCCATCGCCATTCTGAGGAGAGGCGCAATTGCATAGTTTCCATTCGTCTCGTACTTTGCCAACAGCGCGTAGAGTTCGGATATCGCCTCGTCGGTATTGATTGAAAAAATATCGATGCGGCCGTCGCTGCCGAACAGATTTCCCTCGTGCACCGGTACCTCGTCGGAAAAGATGGCTCGGGAAGGTCTATCATAAAGCGTCTTGAACTTGGGGGTGCGCTTCTGAGCAATATGTGAGGGCCGTCCGCCCTGCACATTCGACGCTAGGCGGAGGTCACTCCTCTCCTGAGCGGATGGTTCACGCCCAACAAACTTTACGAAGATCTCACCGGCGTCGCCGCCCCTCCCGGGCTTTCCTGATAACGCGCCGCGTTTTGGTCGATCGATATCACACGCGTCGGTCTGAGCGCTGGGATGGTAGGAGCAGGCCGTCGTCATGCCGGCTCCGCCTCTTCCGCCCTTGAGCCCCCCGACGTGCAAGAATACCGCTCGCGTCTCGTCATAGGGGTCGCCCCCTGTTATCGGAGGGTGATCAACTTCCATGGATTTGAGGCAGGTCTCGCAAAAATGTATGCGGCTAGCATAGATCCGTATGGACCCCGAGCGCACACTCGGCCAAACCACGGAGTGATCGGGAGCATCGCCGCCAACTTGCCGATTCACCTCAGTGGGAACTAATAGCATTGGCGCAGAGGGAAGCTGCGGAACTTCCAGTACCTTGTCTACATACTCGTTCGCACGATGGCGATCTTCTGGCCCCTCAAACCCCTTGAAGCTGTATACCTTGCCGACGTCATCATAGTATTCCATCCAATTGTAATAATAATTAAAACTTCTTACGATTGGTTTTTCATAATAGGTAATTATGCCATATGCTCTGCTATTTTTCTTGTACGGTTGCCAGTATAGATATTTATACTTGAAATATATTCTAGTATCTATGGGCGCATTTATATAGACATCATTTGCGGCGATTATAACATCTCCGCCATTAGTCAAAACAGGTTCGTTGATAGTTACGGCTTCACTGAAAATGAACACATCTCTCTTAGTTACGTGATCGTTAACTAAGAGAGAATATTTTGCTTTGTTATCCTCATTGAAAACTTTTACCAAGTGTGGATATTCCCGCCACCCTTCTTTCGTCTGCGAAACAGCCGTGTCGAGAGGCAGCGCTACTAACGACAAGACCGACAGAATAAGGCCAATTCGCATTGTCGGCACCCCTGTTCTTAATTTGCACATGTATCCGCGAAGTTGCAGGTTAGCCGTTGATTGTGCTCGGCCAGACGCTCAAGGTGTGGCCGCGCCAACTAATCGCGCTTAGGCGCGTTCCGGCACTCTGCGGTGGAGAAAGTCAAAGTGTTCTTTTTGAAGCTGATTAATTCGAGTCCGCAGTCCCGCGTGCCGAACCGGAACTTGATCCTACACAACCGCCGGACCTCGGCAGGTGACAGCTGGACGCGGTCGGTGACCGAGCCCTCTCTCGCCTTTCCGCCGAATGAGCCATTGAGGCCTTTCCACTGGACGTAGCTGAAGATCAGCCTGTCGTCGCGGTCAAAAAAACCGGTTACGGCATAAAACTTGTTTCCGGCTATCTTCTTGCCGTTAGAGAACGTCGCAGTGATGGTGGCAAGACCGCTGGGTGCTAACGACACGTCACCGTAGCCGACTTGGTGTGTGTCAATATTACGCTCCGCGTGAAAACGAGCGGCTTGCGCGGAGCTACCCTTTGCTTCCCTTTTTTCGATTGGCGGCACAACGCACTTTGACTTTGCTTGCACCTCGAGAGGTATAAGCAAGGTCATTCCCCCGACCCAGCATATAACGAGAGTCGCTGAGCAACTGTTCATGCTATCCTCCCGATCGACGCTCTCTCAGCTTACACCCGATCAACGTGTTCCGAAAGCTACCCCACGCTTCTGGATTGCTTCCAATGAGGCTAGGAATTGAGCCTGTTCGGCATTGCCTACCAACGGCAATACCGAGCTGATGGCCCAATGCACGATGTGCCCGGCTAACAGGCCGGCGCCAAAATGCCGGTCACCGGCGTATTTGCTCTCCATCGTCGCTGAATTCAGCAGTCATCTACTGCGCTTCCTTAAGCATCTTCGAAAGTTCGCCCGTACCCTCGCGGTTACCGGTAGACTGGTCAATGCGTCTCCTCTCCATTGCAATCGCTTCCACGTCACACTCGAGTATAGCTGGTTGTTACACGCATCGGGTTACACAACCGATCGTCACATCGGTCTTGACGTCGGCTATTTGTTACAGGGTAGCTTCAGGCATAAAGCTTGAGGTGACACATGACAAAAATCGGCTATGCCCGGGTCAGCACAGTTGACCAGGACTTCGAAATACAGCAGCAACGTTTGAAGGCCGAAGGATGCGTGATCGTGCGCGCAGAAAAGGTTTCAGGTGCCAGTCGCGAGGGACGAACGGAACTCTCAACCATCATCGAATTTCTACGAGAAGGCGATGAGCTGGTCGTCACGCGGCTGGATCGTCTGGGGCGCGACACGCGCGACGTCCTCAACATCGTGCATGAGTGCGAGCAACGGGGCGCATACGTGACCGTCCTGGACCCTCACGTTTCCACCCGCGGTGAGATGGGTCACGTTATTCTCACAGTCCTTGGTATGGTCGCTCAAATGGAACGTCGCTTCATAAGGGAGCGGCAACGGGAAGGTATTGAAAAAGCAAGAGCGGAGGGTGTCTATAAAGGCGGTAAAACGCGGCTCGACCACGCCCTTATATCCCGACTTCACCACGATGGACAGGGCGTGTCCGCGATAGCGAAAGCAGCTGGTTGCTCCCGTATGCAAGTCTACCGTGTCCTCAAGAATCTGGCGGTTAATTCCCGCTGAGAGCGTCAACATGAGTGTCCTAGCCCCACAGGGTGGATGCCCTCACCAAACGAATAGGTGCCCCATCCTATCCAATCTTCGCAACCGCTCCTCGTAGTCCGGCATAATCGTTTCCAGCGAGCGCCAAAAACGGCGCGAATGGTTATGCTCAAGCACATGGCAAGCCTCATGCGCAATAACGTAATCAACCAACTGCATTGGTGCCATGACCAAGCGCCAGTTTAGGCGTATGCGTCCCCTCGCATCGCAACTCCCCCAGCGTTTGGACTGGTCGACGACGTTAACGGTCGGCGTAGGAATTCCAATCGTCTCCGCGATCATCCGGGCCCGAACCGGAAAATGCACGATCGCACGCGCTCGATACCAGTGCCTGAGCCCGCTGCGGACTGCCGCACGCTGAACGGATACATGGCCATGTGGCAGCACTGGCGCGACAAGGGTTGAACCTCTCGCTGCAATACGGGTCGTGACCGCGGTTTCGTCGGGAATGAGCTTCAAGCGATACTGACGGCCCAGATAGTGGAAGGTCTCGCCACTTACAAACTCCTTTGCAACTGGCTGTCCTCCAAGCTCGCGATATGCCGCCTGCTTGCGAAGCAGCCAAGCGCCTTTCTTCCGAACGAGGCCAAGGACGCGATCATCATCCAGGTCAGACGGTGCGAGGACGCGCACTCCGTCGAAGCCAACCGATATTGCAACAGTCTTCCGGCGCGCTGTCCGCTCAATAACGAATGCGAACGTTTCGCCGCCAAAGACGATGGAATGTTGGGCCGTCATCCCGCGTATCTCGCGCGGGCAACATCCATGATCTTTGCCGTCGTAGCTTCGACCTTGTGGGCATCTAATCCCAAGCTGCGCAATTGCTCCTTGATTGTTCGGCGCATCTGCCGCTGCACGTCCTCCTTGTGGTTCCAGTCGACGACGTCGGCATACTCCTCGAGTGCCTTGGTGATACCGGCCGCGCTACGGGAGCGCTCCGCGTTGGGTAGATCGGCGTCAATGAAGGGCAGGATGGCGGCAGCCGTTCCGGTGAGGCCATCGCTCCTGCCCGTCGCGCCCGCGCGAATATCCGCGGCCTGACCCACCATTGCCTCAAGCTGGGTCAACGCGTTGGCGGCGGAAACGCGGGCTTCCCGCCTGTCGTTGACGATCCGCTCTAGCTGCTCCCAGAGCGACGAGTAGGCTGTGGGATTTTCGTCGCGATGAACGTGGATTTCTTGTCGGATGGCGTGCTCAATCTCTGCCGCCTTAGCATCGCTCGACCGAAGGCTTTCGAGGTGAGGACGGAAGGCGGGGTCGAGAATGTCGAATTTCACCAGTAACTGCTCGACACCCGTCACAGAAAGATGGCTGGTGATGATCTCACCGACTTTTGCCCCATAATCTTTCGGATCAAACGGCTCCTCGTGATAGGCGCGGCGGGCAAGAACGCGAATGCGCGACAGCCACTTCAAGTCGGTTGGATAGGGTTCTTCCAATGCCTTGGGGTCAGGCAAGACCATGTCCATCGCTTCGGCAAAACGCAGGAAGTCGAGTTCGAACTTGGCGCGGACGTCATCCGGACGCAGTAGTTCAACGCAAGCCGTATCGTCCTGACGGTTAAGGCCTTCAAAGAGCCGAATGGCCGCCCGGTGTCGACTTTCGAGAAGCTGGATTTTCTCGGACAGCGGACGGAGGGCACTGGCTGTGCCATCTTCGTCGGAGAACATGTCCAGTGCATCTGCGATGCGCCGGTTATCTCCCCAATAGTCTACGACCAGCCCATAGGTTTTTCCGTCAGCAGTACGGTTCACACGGGCGATGGCCTGCAAAAGCGTATGCTCTCGCAGAGGCGCATCGAGATACAAAACCTGCTCTACCGGCGCATCAAAACCGGTCAGGAGCATATCGCACACGACCAAGATTTTTAGCGGATCGTCGCGCTTCTTGAACCGACCTATCAAGATGTCGCGGTCGCGCTTGGACAGGTGATGGGTTTGCAGCCGGGCGCTGTCATTGTTCGAAGCGGACATGATCAGCGCGCATTCAGGTGCGCCAAGACCTCGCAAGGCCTCGGTATAGGTTACCGCGATATCTCGGCTGGCGGCTACAATCTGCGCCTTGAACCCGTTTGGCTCGATGGTGCTCTGATAATGCTCAAGTATATCTGTGGCGATGGTCTCCACCCGAACACGCGCTCCAGCCAACTTCTCTTGAAGCCCTGTGCCGCGTCTAAGTTTACCGATCTCTTCCTCAGATAATTCCGGGAATGCGGCCCGAATATCCTGTTCGAGATCGCGACCGTGGATCCTGAGCGGGGCGTCACGCATCTCGTAGTAAATCGGGACAGTCGCTCCATCCTTCACGGCTTGGTCAATCAGGTAGCGGTGCAGGTAATCGCCGAAGACTTCCCGAGTGCTCCGGTCTTTTTTGTCGATGGGGGTGCCGGTGAAGGCGATCATGCAAGCATTTGGCAGTCCCGCCCGCATCCGGGCGGCAAGCGCGCCATATTGCGTCCGGTGCGCTTCATCGACCATGACAAAGACGTTCCGCGCCTTGGAGATTTCCGAAGAGCGTTTCGGCACGGCACTGTGAAACTTATGGACTGTCGTCAGAACTGTTGTTCCGGCACCGCCCGACAGAGCCTTGCGCAGCGCATCTCCGCTTTCGGCCTGTATGGGGTTGGCGAAACCTGATCGCTGGAACTGCCCAGTGATCTGGTCATCCAGGTCGGTTCTGTCAGTGACGATGACAATCGTTGGGTTTTCGGCTTCGGCAAGACGGCGCAACTTGGTTGCGAGAAACAACATCGTCAGTGATTTACCGGAGCCTTGGGTATGGTGGATGACCCCGCCACGGCGCTGCGGGTTGGGTGCGGTTCGGATGCGCTCAATCGCCTTGCCGACGGCAACGAACTGCTGATAGCGCGCCAGCTTCTTGATGCGCCGCCCGTCGATGGTCTCGAACATCACGAAGTTGCGGATGATATCGAGCAGATTGGCCGGGGAGAGAAGCCCGGCGAGCAAGATGTCTTGTCCGTTTGGTGTTCGACCCAATTGCGCCGCGAGCGCATCAAGCGTGAGCGGATAGGGGTCCTTCCACTCAGCCCATTGCCGAGCAGGTGTCAGCGTCGTGCCGTACTTCGCGACGTCGCGCGCCAGCGCGATGGAAATTTGCGCCGTCTCGAACAGGCGAGGAGCGCCGAGCCCGGCGAATTCATCCCGGCTTTCATAACGGCGGAACTGGCGGATCGCCTCGCCCATCGGGTCGGCCAGTGAAGGTGATTTGCATTCGATGGCCGCAAGCGGGAGGCCGTTCACGTATACGACGATATCGGGAATGATGTCCTGACGAGCGCCCTTGATTGCGACTTGGCGGGCAAACTCGAACGTGTTGGCGGATGGCTCATCGAAATCGAAGAACCGAACATTGCGGTCCTGTCGTCTGCCGCCTTCCGTATGGGCGGCCGTCACGCCGTAGGTGACGGCCGTATGGGCGCTCTCGTTAGCCTCCATCACATCGACGGCCGTCACGCGCGTGACGGCGGCAACAGCGCGGCGAACGCCGTCATCGCCAAGCCACGGATTAAGGCGCTTCAGGCATTCCACAAGGCGAACCGTAAGAACTGGTTCTGTTGACTGACCATCGCGCAACCGTCGCACATCTTCTGGTGACAAGGGCTTATAGTCGAACAGCACCCGCAGCAGGTCCGTTGCCGGCTCCTCTACCCATTCGCGCTCTAGCTGGTCACTAGTCTCGTTCATGCCGCTTGCCCAGCTCTGTCCCTATGCCGCGCAATGATGATTTCCGGAAGGCGAATGTGCCCTGAGAGCAGTTCCTGAGCCAATGCATCCCGGTTTTCGGTCAACGCCTTGCGGGTCTCCCGCTCTTTCGCAATCCGCATGTCAAATGCTTCGCCGACGGCTGCGATCTTTTGTTGCTCGGTCGTCGGTGGCTGCAAGATCTGGAGCTTCTTGAAGACCGGCATGTAAATGGTCTGGTGAGTACTGCCTTCCTGCAGGCGATCCCACTCGCGTTCCATGTGGCGGAAAACCTGAACGAGATAGGCCGGCACTAGAGCTGGCCCACAGACCCAATTTGCAAAGTCTTGGCTGGTCGCCATCGCTCGCTTCATGCGCGAGGCCTTGCCTACCGTTGCCGTACGGGAAAATACCACAGTATCCTTGGGCAGAACGCGCGCTGAGGAATTTGCTATGCCCTTAGGGGTGACGCATTCAGAAGTTTGATCGATTTCGAGCGCGTCGAGAGCCTCGGTGTCGGCGAGCGATAACCATGGAATTTCACCGTTCCAATATTCTGCCTTTTCTCGGCTCGGTGTGTGGCCGCTTTCGAGCTTGGCTACCTTCGTCAGTGTCACGAGGTCCCAATCTGCTGGGATATGAGTGATCCCTTCGGCTACTCGTCCAAGCACCCAGCGCGACGGTAAGGGCTTTCTCGGCGCGTTCTCGCGCCGGATGCCGAGCATCAGCAATTCGCGCATCGTGGCGTACTTAGCGTCGGCAAGCGCCGCAATTAACGCCTCCGTTTTTACGATAGCCTCCTCCACCGCAGCCAAGACCTCGGCAATCGCGCACTGTTCGGCGAGCGGCGGAAGGCTTAGGCGAGTGGCAAGAAACTCTTCTGTCGGTACACGGTTCGCTTTCCGCGAGCCGATCGCGGCAAACTTGAAACGCCCATAGAAGCTAGGACGGGCGACTGTCTTTAGAAACCAAGACGGGTCCACTTCTCCGACAAAGTCGAACGTCGGCAGATCGAGCGTTGTTTCATATCCGTCCAGATGCGGCGGAATGATCCCGAATGCACCATTCAAACAATCGAGCTTGCTATAGGCAAACTGGCCTGCTTTGCGGATGTAGTAATTGGTCGCTTCACTTCCGCCACGATCCGAACTCGCAACGATGCCGCGCCCATAAAGTCGAATTGTCAGTTTTCTGGCATTGCTGCCGTTGCTCCCCTTAATTCGGCTTTCCTTGATGAGGTCGCCTATTTTCACTGGGGGCCAATGGAAATCACCTGACATAGCCCATCTCCTTGAGAAGGGCATTCATGCGTGCGGCGGCTTCATCGCGTGCCTGCTCGGCAGCCCAAAGTTTGCCAAGCTCAACTTTGACGTCAATTGGCTTTTCCGGCTCAAGCGTATCGATATAACGGGAGATATTGAGGTTGAAATCGTTCTCCTCGAGTTCTTTCAAATCCACGACCCGGCAGAAGCGGTCCTCGTTTTTCCATGCGCGGAAGGCGTCACGGATGTCCCTGATATCGCCTTCGCCCAAGATGTTCTTTTTGGGCCGCTCCTCAAACTTCTTCGCACCGTGGATGAACAGCACCTTGCCTTTGCGTTCAGCTGCCTTCGCCTTGTTGAGGATCAAAACGGTAGCTGGGATGCCGGTGCCGGCGAACAGATTTTCCGGCAGACCGATAATGGCCTCGAACAGATCGGCTTTCAGCATCGCCTCGCGAATACGGCCGTCTCCCGAGCCGCGAAAGAGCACGCCATGCGGCATTACCACGCCGCACACGCCTTTGGCGTTGAGCGTCGCTACCATGTGCTGAACAAAGGCCATATCGCCCATATTCTTAGGCGGTATGCCGTAGATAAAGCGGTTATGACCCTTCTTCTCGGTGTCGCCTGAAACATCCTCCGCGCCCCAGCTATCCAACGAAAAGGGCGGGTTGGCGATCACGCGATCATACAGGAACAGGTTGCCATCCTGATCGAGCAGGCGTGGGTTGCGGATCGTGTCACCCTTTTCGATTCGCGCATCGCGAAGCCCGTGCAGCAGCAAATTCAT
Source organism: Rhizobium sp. R634 (assembly GCF_002211305.1). GTDB lineage: Bacteria > Pseudomonadota > Alphaproteobacteria > Rhizobiales > Rhizobiaceae > Rhizobium. The sequence goes on from NZ_LOKW01000024.1 coordinate 496,664, forward strand.
CTTGGCGATAGCCCATGTGCCAAGGTTTTTTTCCTGCCCATGCAGCGTGATGTTAAGCGCTTCGCCCAGCCGCTTGCCTTCAAGCTTCGCCACATGCTCCGCGACCTGAACAAGCATGCCGCCCGAGCCGCAGGTGGGATCGCTGATGCGCATGCCGGGCTTGGGGTCCAGCAACTCGACAATCAGCCGCACGACGTGATGGGGGGTGTAAAATTCGCCACCCTTCTTGCCTGCGTCGTCCGCGAATTTATCGATCAAATATTCATAGGCGCGACCAAGCATGTCTGGCTCAGACAACGAAGCGTTCGACAAGTCGATGCGCGAGAAGTGATCGATCAGGCGCGACAAAACGCCTTCGCGGTTCTTGGCATCGCCAAGCCGTGATTCGGAGTTAAAGTCGATATTGGCCAGCACGCCTTCAATTGAAGGGTTGGCATCTTCAATTGCGGCGCATGCCTTATTGAGATGGTCGCCAATGCCTGTGGTCAGCTTCTTGATCGATGACCAGCGCGCGCGCTCCACAAGAAAGAATTCGTGCTCGTCGGCATCATTATAGGCCACATCTTCAGGCAAGCCCTGACGGATAGCTTCCTGCGCTTCTTCTTCAAATCGATCGGACAGGCGTTTCAGAAACAGAAAGCCAAAAATGTATATCTTGTAGTCGGAACTATCGATAGACCCGCGCAGAATGTCAGCCGACCTCCAAAGATGGTTTTCAAGCTCCGAGCGTGTGAGTTTGGCCATAATCAGTCTTTCTTTCGGGTTCCAAAAAGGCGCGCGTTCAAAACGCCACGCGCTAACGCGCGACGAGCTGTCGCAGCATGAATGGCGGCTGCATACGTGGCTAATGACGCACGTACGAATTCAGAGATCAGGTCCTGTTCCTCAACCGGCGGCAAACTGATTTCGAGGTTAGCGAGATCTTTTGGCGACAAAGACAACAGGGTGGTGGCACCACGCTGGAGAAGCTCGATCTTTGGACGGAAAGCCTCACTCGAGAGAATTGCAAACAGCACTTCGCCGCGAATGGGCAGGCTGGGACGAACAATTATTATATTACCACTGGCGATCGCTCCAGCCGTCTCAGCTCCAACCATACCAAATTTCAGAACGGTTCCGCGACCGGTGATTAAAATGTCCCCCTCCCGCAACTGAAAAGGTAGAGCACGGGCCTCTGAGGGAAATGGCATCACGTCTAGCTCCGACACGGGCGTTACTAGCCCATCATCTAAGTGGCGAACGCCCACTACTGGAAAGAGGATCCCTTCCGCATTTTCGCTCCGAGTGGTACTCGCGCCAGCGAATAGCCTAGCAATATCTCCAAGGCGAAATTCTCGATTGTTATGCTTGTCGCTTTCTCTTACCATGACCTATGAATTGACCGTATTCGCATACGATGTCAAGAAAATACGGCGGTCTCGATAAGCCGTATTCAAATACGGTAAGAAATATTTTTAAATCCATCGTTGACAAGCCGGAAATCTCTGCCATCCTGCTTACATCGGATCTAGAGTCCGAGGTGTAGAGCAAGACGGAGAAATATATGAATGCAAGAGCGAGGCCGAGCGGCCTCTCAATATCGGAAAGCGACGCCTCCCTCATCAAGGGAATGATTGATCGTGGCGATCGTCACCACGACATCGCAGCTTTCTTTGGACTTAATCAAGGTAGGATTGCTGAGATCAAGGACGGCACTCGGTTTCCAAATACTGCCGCTGCGAATCCAGACGAACTCCCGCCTAAGGGGCCGTATTTGACTCCCAAGGCATCATGGATGGAAAATCGACTGATCACGTAAACCAGCCGATTTCCAAATACCCCGGGGCCGAAGCCCGCTAGGACGTCCTAAGCAAACGAACCGTAGCGGTCCCCTCCTTAAAAATCAATAACCCGGACGCTTCGGCCGGGTTAGATTCTCGCCCCAAGGAGGGCAAACAGTATGTTCGAGATTCTCCGCGCAAGCTCCGGCGGTTACTTCTGGCGCTTGAAGGGAGGCAATGGCGAGACGCTTTGCCATTCGGAGGTTTACACCTCCAAGCAGTCGGCCCAGAACGGCGTTGATGCAGCGAAGAGGCTAGCGCCAATCGCACAGGTTTACGATAAGGCGTAAGCAACAACTCTGTGAGTGCCCCAAGCTAAGTCGGGGCACTCACTCGCCATGCGTTTCGACCTTTAAAAAATATTTAAGGGCGGCGCGCTGCAGGAATTTTAATTGAGGACAGTCTCAGCCGCTCTTCATCAAGCATATCGCCCCACCATTGCATCATCCGCGTACGCTCCTCCCAATAAGTAGCGCGGTTATAGACTCTGCGTACCTTTGAGGTGTCCAAGTGGGCGAGTTGGGCTTCTATAACATCGGCCCCGAATTCCCCCGACTCGTTCAGGATGCTACTAGCCGACGAGCGAAATCCGTGCGCCGTATGCTCCTCCTCCCCTACCCCCATACGACGCAGAGCAGAGTTCATCGAATTTTCGGAGAGCAGTGCCTTGCCAGACATCATTGACGGAAAAACCTGCGGTTTGTCTCCGAACAGGTCCTTCATATGTTTGATCACCTCGATGGCCTGACGGGAGAGTGGGACCTGATGCTCGCGGCGCATCTTTGTTTTTGCAGCCGGAATTGTCCAAATGGCCTTATCGAGGTCGACTTCCGGCCACTCCATCGATCTTGTTTCCCCGGGCCGGGCGAAGCAGAGAGCCTGAATTTTCAACGCTGCGACAAGCGACGGCCAGCCTTCGTAACCATAAATGGCCCTCATCAATCCGCCAAGCTCCTCACGAGTGGTGAGTGCAGGGTGGCTAACGGGCACATGCCGCTGAAGGGCGCCGCGCAAGGCCGAGGTAGGATCGTTTTCCGCTCTTGCGGTTGCAATAGCGAACCGGAAGACGCGCCCTATTACTGAACGCGTAGCAAGGGCGCTCTCTATGCGCCCGCTTTTTTCGACAGCAGTAAGGACATCCAAAACGTCTTTCGCCGAAATTTGCGTGATGGGGTACGGCAAAAGCTTCTTCGCCAGAACCTTCAACATCCACGTATTTTTGTCGATAGTCGGCTCAGCCCGTTTATCTCGACGCAACTTGGCGATGAACTCATCGGCGATCAGGCCGAAAGTGTTCCCGGCTGCCGCTTTGGCAGCCATTTGCTCCCGCTTCTTCGTCAAGGACGGGTCTAAACCTTCAGATAGCGTTCGCTTGGCGTCATCCCGTCGGCTACGCGCGTCAGCAAGCCCGAGGGCAGGATAAGAACCCAGCGTCAGCGTCTTTCGTTTTCCGAAATAGGCGTAATCTAGCCGCCATGACTTGCCGCCCGCCGTCGACACGTAGAGGTAAAGGCCTTTTCCATCTGGCAGTTTGTAGGGTTTTTCCCACTTTTTGGCATTTCGAATTTGAACGTCTGTCAGCGCCATTTACGGTATCGGCCTCGATGCTAGTAGCCTTATACCGTGGTTTTGTACCGAAAAAATTGCTGGCTGTCACTGCACGACTTTGCACAAACTACGCGCGCGCGAGGCACCAGTTATCCGGATGTCACTGATTTTAAACGTCATATTGAACGTTGCTGGACGAACATTTGCGAAACGCCCTGAGGGAAGGGAGCGGGTGAAGGGAATCGAACCCTCGTATTCAGCTTGGGAAGCTGCTGCTCTACCATTGAGCTACACCCGCGATACCCTGAGATTTCCAACAGATGGGCGTCGCTGTCAAGTCGCCCGAATGCTGCGCCTCAGATGCGGAAGTGTTTGGAGAGCTTGAGGCCCTGAGCCTGATAGTTGGAGCCGAGGCCGGAGCCGTAGAGGCTGGCCGGCTTTTCCTGCATGTGCTCGTAGACGAGGCGGCCGACGATCTGGCCGTCTTCGAGGATGAAGGGCACTTCGTGGCTGCGCACTTCGAGCACGGCGCGGCTGCCGCGCCCGCCGGCCGGCGCATGGCCGAAGCCCGGGTCGAAGAAGCCGGCGTAGTGGACGCGGAATTCGCCGACCAGTGGGTCGAAGGGGGTCATCTCGGCGGCATAGTCCGGCGGCACATGCACGGCCTCGCGCGAGACGAGGATATAGAACTCGTCGGGATCGAGGATCAGCTCGTTGCGGCCGCGGCTATAGAGCGGCTCCCAGAAATCGAAGATGTCGTGCTGATCTTTCTCGTCGACGTCGACGACGGCGGTGTGATGCTTGCCGCGATAACCGATTAGGCCGTCCTTATCACCGCTGAGATCGATCGACAGCGCGATGCCGCCGCCGGAAACATTCGGCTGCTTGCTGGCAACCAGCGTCTCGCTTTCATGCAGCTTCAAGAGTTCCGGCTCGCCGAGGACGGAGTGGCCGACGCGGAAGCGGATCTGCGACAGGCGCGAGCCACGGCGCACGACGATCGGGAAGGTGCGCGGGCTGATTTCGAGATAGAGCGGGCCGGAATAGCCAGCCGGGATCTTGTCGAATTCCTGGGCATAATCGGTAATGACGCGGGTGAAGATGTCGAGCCTTCCGGTCGAGCTCTTCGGATTGGCCGAGGCCGACATATCGGCCGGCAGCGCCAAGCTCTCCATCAGCGGCACGATATAGACGCAGCCGGTCTCCAGCACCGCGCCCTCGGAGAGATCGATCACATGCAGGCTCAGCCGGTCGAGCTTGTCGGCCACTAGATGCGAGGGCCCTGGCATGAAGGAGGCACGCACGCGAAAAGCCTTGCTTCCTAAGCGCAGGTCGAGACTTGCCGGCTGGATTTGATCGCGGTCCAGCTCCCGCTCGGAGTTAAGACGCCCCGTTTCGAACAGCGCCGAGATTGCGCGGTCAGCCAGAATTCCCGTTTCGCGAGCCATCATGCCCCATCCATCATTTGCCGCAGACAAAACCAAACTCGGGGAATTGACGCAAGCAGCTAACAGCAGTATTGCAGAATTATCCCGTGGTGATTTGGCCGGTCGGCTTGCAGCCACGTTAAACAAGTGGCTAAAAAGACCGGGTATGAAACCGGTCTGCTTTTGCGGCCGGTTTTTTTGTTATGTGAAGGTGATGGCATGAGCAAGACCTGGCGCCCGGCAACCCAACTCGTCCATGGCGGTACGCTGCGTTCGCAATATGGCGAAACGTCCGAGGCGATCTATCTCACGCAGGGCTTTGTCTACGACACGTCCGAGGCGGCCGAAGCCCGCTTCAAGGGCGAGACGGACGGCTTCATCTATGCCCGCTACGGCAGCCCGACCAATGACATGTTCGAAAAGCGCATGTGCGCTCTGGAAGGCGCCGAAGACGCCCGCGCCACCGCCTCCGGCATGGCCGCCGTCACTGCCGCTATCCTCTGCCAGCTGAAGGCCGGCGACCACATCGTCGCGGCGCGCGCCCTCTTCGGCTCCTGCCGCTGGGTAGTGGAAACATTGGCGCCGAAATACGGCATCGACTGCACGCTCGTCGACGGCCGCGATCTCGCCAACTGGGAAAAGGCGATCACGCCGAAGACCAAGGTCTTCTTCCTGGAAAGCCCGACCAACCCGACGCTTGAAGTGATCGACATCGCAGGCGTCGCCAGGCTTGCCAACCAGATCGGCGCCAAGGTCGTCGTCGACAACGTCTTTGCAACGCCGCTCTTCCAGAAGCCGCTGGAACTCGGCGCCCATATCGTCGTCTATTCCGCCACCAAGCATATTGACGGCCAGGGCCGGTGCCTCGGCGGCGTCGTGCTTTCCGACAAGGCCTGGATCGACGAGAACCTGCACGACTATTTCCGCCATACCGGCCCGGCCATGTCGCCGTTCAACGCCTGGACGCTGCTGAAGGGCATCGAAACGCTGCCGCTGCGCGTCAAGCAGCAGACCCAGAATGCGGCGAAGATTGCCGATTTCCTGGCGGAGCAAGGCAAGGTCGCCAAGGTGATCTATCCCGGCCGCAAGGACCATCCGCAGGCCGATATCATCGCCAAGCAGATGTCGGGTGGCTCAACGCTCGTCTGCTTCGAACTGAAGGGCGGCAAAGAAGCGGCCTTCGCGCTGCAGAACGCGCTTGAGATCGTCAAAATCTCCAACAATCTCGGCGACAGCAAGAGCCTGATCACACATCCGGCAACGACGACGCACAAGAACCTGACGGACGAGGCGCGCGCCGAACTCGGCATTTCCGCAGGCACGGTCCGCCTTTCGGCAGGCATCGAGGATACCGACGACTTGATCGAGGATTTCGCGAAGGCGCTTCCCAAGGTTTCGGCCTGATCGAGAATAGCGGCCGGACCCGCCGGGGTCCGGCTCGCGGACCTTGCGGAGGTTCGGCCGGGGCCGGACCTCGCGCCTGCTCGGCCGGGGGAACAAGATCGCCAGCGCAGGCGTTCGGAAGTAAAATTAACACTGACGATTAGGCTTAACGATCGAAAACCCTTCGATCATGCTTGTTTCATCCCTGATCAACGTTCCGTTTCTTGACGGACAGGGCCTCTTTATAAGATACGGGTAACATATCTTGACTATGGTGCAAGGCATGTATCGCGCCCTCACAAGAGATATCGAAGTCGTAGTCGAACCGTTCTATCTGGAGGAGCAATCCGATCCGGAAGACGATCGCTATGTCTGGGGTTACCGGATCGTCATCAGCAACAATTCCGGCGTCGCCGTTCGCCTGGTCAACCGCTATTGGAACATCACCGACCAGAACGGCCAGGTGGACGAAGTGACCGGCCCCGGCGTCGTCGGCGAGCAGCCGCGGCTCAGCCCCGGCGACACCTACGAATATTCCTCCGGCTGTCCGCTCGATACGCCCTCGGGCCTGATGTTCGGCCATTACCAGATGGAAACTGATGAAGGCGAGCTGTTCGATGTCGACATCCCCGCCTTCTCGCTGGATTCACCGGGGCTATTGCGCGTGCTCAACTGAGGCGCTTTCTGAACTCGATTCCGTTTCAAAGTAACAGCGACGCGCAACACAGGCGGGTGAGTCCCCTCACCCCGCGCGGGGAGAGGGTTATAGTGAGGGTAGCTATCGGAGCGCCGCCGAAAACTATTCCGCCGGCTGAAGCTCGGCCGGCTGGAAGCGATAGGTGGTCGAGCAGAATTCGCAGGTAACGGCGATCTCGCCGTTTTCCTGGCTCGCTTCGATTTCCTCGGCGCTGAAGCCCTTCAGCACGGTACCGATCTTTTCGCGCGAACAGCTGCAGCGATCGAGGACCGCCCGCGGTTCGTAGACGCGCACGCCGCGCTCGTGGAACAGGCGGAACAGCAGCCGCTCGGTCCCGACCTGGGGATCGGTGAGTTCGTCGGCGTCGATGGTCTCGACCAGCGAACGCGCTTCGGCCCAGGCGTCATCCTCTCCATGCGGGCGGTCGCCGGTGTCGCCGTCGCCGCCGTGGAGATCCGGCTGGCGCATGCGCTCCGGCGCCTCCGGCAGGAACTGGGCGACAAGGCCGCCGGCCCGCCAGCGATGGCGCGGCTTGCCCGCTTCATCGCGATCGAAGAGCTCGGCCGCCGCAAGGCGCACGCGCGTCGGGATCTGTTCCGACTGGCGGAAATAGACGCCGGCGATGTCCTCGAGCGAGGTGCCGTCCAGCGCAACGATGCCCTGATAAGGCTGGCCGAACTTGCCTTGGTCGATGGTGAAGGCGAGCACGCCCTTGCCGAGCAGTTGCTCCGGCTCGGTTTCGCCCGATGCGACAGCCTTGTTGAGCAGCGCCTGATCGAAGCGGGCATAGGCGCGGACATTTTCCGGCGTCGAGAAATCGGCGACGAGAAGATCGACCGGTCCGTCACCCTTGGTCTGCACCGTGAACTTGCCCTCGAACTTCAAGGAGGTGCCGAGCAGCACCGTCAGCACGACGACTTCGGCCAGCAACCGGGCGACGGGCGCCGGATAATGATGACGCTCGAGGATCGCATCGAGCATCGGGCCGAGCTGGACGGCGCGCCCGCGCACATCCAGGCCTTCCACCTGAAAGGGGACGACATGGTCATCGCCGGCGAAATCGAACTGGCCTAGAACGGCTGCAGCTTCTGCCATGGCTTTCACTCCTCATTGTCAGAGCGACGGCCAAGGTGCCCGGCGCTCGCGCGGTCGCGAGCTTTGACTCACGACGTCCGATTATGGTTCAGATCGCGCCCAGGCACCAAGCTAGAATCGATTTCTGCGCATGAAGGCGGTTTTCCGCCTCATCGAAGACCACGGATTGCGGGCCGTCGATCACATCATCCGTCACTTCCTCACCGCGATGGGCGGGCAGGCAATGCATGAACAATGCATCGCTGCCGGCCTTGGCCATCAAGGCCGCGTTGACCTGATAAGGCTGGAAGACGTTGTGACCCCGGGCCCGATGTTCCTGATTCATGGAGACCCAGGTATCGGTCACCACGCAATCGACGCCGGCGACCGCACGGTCGGCATCATGGCAGAGCATGATTTCGGCGCCCTCATTGCGGGCCCAGTTCAGATAGTGATCCTTGGGCTCCGAACCAAGAGGCACGGCCATGTTCATGCGGTAGCCGAAACGCGCGGCCCCTTCGACCAGCGAATGCAGCACGTTGTTGCCGTCGCCGGTCCAGGCGATGGTCTTGCCCTTGATGGGCCCGCGATGCTCTTCGAAGGTCATGATATCGGCCATGATCTGGCACGGATGCGTGTCGTCGGTCAGCGCATTGATGACAGGCACGGTCGCATGCTCGGCGAGTTCTAGAAGGCGCGAATGCTCGGTCGTGCGGATCATGATCGCATCGACATAACGCGACAGCACCTTGGCGGTATCGCCGATCGTCTCGGCACGGCCGAGCTGCATCTCGGTGCCGGAAAGGAACAGCGTCTCGCCGCCGAGCTGGCGCATGCCGACATCGAAGGAGACGCGGGTGCGCGTCGACGGCTTTTCGAAGATCATCGCCAGCATCTTGCCGTCGAGAGGCTTGTCGCCCTTGCCGGCCTTGAAGGCCTGCTTACGAGCGAGCGCATCGTTCATGATGGTTCTGAGATCGGAGGATGTGACCGCCGAAAGGTCGAGAAAATGCTTAGGAGCCATATCGTGTTTTTACCTCGTTCAAGCCGTCTTCTTCACCTTGGAGGCGCGAATGCTTTCGGCAGCGCGCTCGATCCGGACGAGGCCCTCGCGGGCTTCCTCGGCGGTGACGACGAGAGGGGGAATAAGGCGGATGACGTTATCGCCGGCCGGCACGCCGAGCAGATGCGCCTCGCGGATCGCCTGCAGCAGTTCGGCCGAGGGAACGGCGGCCTTGATGCCGAGCAGAAGGCCCTCCCCGCGCACATCCTCGATCACATCGGGATAGCGATCCTTGAGCGAAGCCAGCCCCTGGCGGAAGACCAGCGCGACGTCGCGCACTTGCTGGAGAAAGCCATCGGCAAGAATGACGTCGAGCACGGCGCTGCCGACGGCCATGGCTAGCGGGTTGCCGCCGTAGGTCGAGCCATGCGTACCGGCTTTCATGCCTGAGGCGGCTTCTGCCGTCGCAAGGCAGGCGCCGAGCGGAAAGCCGCCGCCGATGCCCTTGGCAACGGCCATGATATCGGGCGTCACGCCGGACCATTCATGGGCGAAGAGCTTGCCTGTGCGGCCGACGCCGGTTTGGACCTCGTCGAGGATCAGAAGCAGATCCTTTTCGTCGCAGAGCTGTCGAAGCGCCTTCATGAATTCGTTGGTGGCGGGGCGCACACCGCCCTCGCCCTGCACCGGCTCAATGAGGATCGCGGCCGTGGCATCGGTGACCGCGGCACGGACGGCGTCGATGTCGCCGAAGGCCACCTGATCGAAACCCGGCGCCTTCGGACCGAAGCCTTCGAGATATTTCTCCTGGCCGCCGGCGGCGATCGTCGCGATCGTGCGCCCGTGGAAGGCGCCTTCGAAGGTGATGATGTGGAAGCGCTCGGGATGACCCTTGGAAAACTGATAGCGGCGCGCCGTCTTAATGGCGCATTCCAGCGCTTCCGCGCCCGAATTGGTGAAGAACACCTTGTCGGCGAAGGTTATGTCGGTCAGGCGTTTCGCCAGGCGCTCCTGGCCGGGGATCTCATAGATGTTCGAGAGGTGCCAGACCTTGTCGGCCTGCTCCTTCAGCGCGCCGACCACATGCGGATTGCTGTGGCCGACGGACGTGACGGCCACGCCGGCGCCGAAATCGAGATACCGCTCGCCGCTTTCGGTGATCAGCCATACGCCCTCGCCTCGCTCGAACCGCAACGGGGCACGAGAATAGGTGTCATAAAGCGGCGCGGCTTCAGCCATGGCGCGGTCTCCCGATCTAAAGTTATGGGCAGCGGACTCCGGCTAAGAAAACAATGCCCGAAAAATCAAAAATGCCGCCTTGCGGCGGCGAGCGGTACTATTTCCTTTTCGCGCTGCAATGTCAACAAAACTGCGCCCTTAGCGTATGCAGCACGCTTGTACAGCGGCATTTTCAGCCTTCAACAGGCATTATTGCAGAAATGACACGCGAGGGCAGCAAGTTGGGGAAAACTTGAAATTCGATTCATCCGGATTCCCGCGACTCTTGTCACGGAGTCCGCCTCACACTAGGTTAAAGTTCAATTACTAGACTGCATGCGGCGGAACTAGTCACCAAAATTGATCAGGCGTTTCTTGTTTCGGAGGCTTCCGGGACAACGGTGAGGGATTCTGCCATCACCAACGCAAAAGGTGGAGACAGGGCATGAACTGGACAGACGAGCGGGTCGAGAAACTCAAGAAGCTATGGTCCGAAGGACTGAGCGCCAGCCAGATCGCGGCGCAGCTTGGCGGCGTGAGCCGAAACGCGGTTATCGGCAAGGTGCACCGGCTGAGCCTTCCCGGCCGCGCCAAGGCCGGCGGCACGGCGACCGCCGCGCGCACGCCGAAGCGCAATACCTCGGCGCCCCGCGCGCCGAACTATGCCTCGCGCATCACCACCCGCACCGTGACCCGCCAGCAGGGCGCAACGATGCTGAAGGAAGAGATCGAGGTCGAAGCCGTCGAGGAAATGGAATATGTGCCGAAGGGCAACGTGGTCGTGCCGATCTCGCGCCGCCTCGGCCTGACGGAACTCACCGAACGCACCTGCAAATGGCCGGTCGGCGATCCGCTGAAGGACGACTTCCATTTCTGCGGCTGCGAATCCCCCGACAACTCGCCCTATTGCAGCTACCACCAGCGCCTCGCCTACCAGCCGGTCAACGAACGCCGCCGGGCCGCCGCGCGGGTCAGCTGAAAGCGCGATATTAGCGAGAAATAAGAAACGGGCCGCTCGGCCCGTTTTTTTGTGCCCGGTAGGAGTGGAAGCGCTTAAAGCTTCTGCTCTGTTTTCCCCGACGCGCCGCAGGCGTCAATTCGACCGGCCGGTCTGCTGATGAAGAGCCGCTCCTACCTTCTTGGATGCGCCTAACCACCAATCCTGATCACCGCCTTGATCAGGCCGTTCTTCTCATGCGCCCAGCGCGCGAGGTCGCGCGGCGCATCGGTGAGCGTCGTGCGGTGGGTGATGAGTTGGTTGACCGGCACGAGGCCTTTGGCGATCGAATCCGCCACATGCTCGAAATCGGCGCGGGTGGCGTTGCGGCTGCCGATCACCATCATTTCGCGTTTGTGGAATTCGGGGTCGGAGAAGCGGATATCGTCCTTGACGACGCTGACCAGCACCAGCGCACCGCCATGGGCGACGAAGGAAAAGGCCTTCTCCATCGACGGGCCGTAGCCCGTCGCGTCGAAAACCACGTCGAAACCGTCGCCGCCGGTTATCTCCCGTACGGCATCCGCCGTTCTATCGTTGGCGACTATGCCTGAGGTGAAGCCGAAGCGTTCGGCTGCCATCTGCAGCCGCTCGGCGCTGGTGTCGAGCAGCGTCACCTCGTGACCTGCGATGCGCGAGAAGATCGCCGTCCCAAGCCCGATCGGCCCGGCGCCGATCACAAGCGAGCGGGCTCCGGCGCCGGTCATCGATCGGCGCACCGCGTGGGCGCCGATCGCCAGGAATTCGACCGTTGCCGCCGCCTCGAGACTCAGGCCCTTGGCGGGATAGAGATTGCTCGCCGGAACCGAAATCTCTTCGCAGAAGGCACCATCGGTGTGGACGCCGAGCACCTTGATATTGGTGCAGCAGTTCGGCTTGCCTTGGCGGCAGGCGATGCATTGGCCGCAGGAGAGATAGGGATTGACGATGACGGGTGTGCCGGGCGCCATAGCAACGCCGTCGCCGGCCTCCAGCACCGTCGCCGAGATCTCATGCCCCATCACCCGGGGATATTCGAGGAAGGGATGTTTGCCCTCGAAGATGTGGTAATCCGTGCCGCAGATGCCGACATGGCTGACGGCAAGGCGCACCCAGCCGGGTGCCGGTGCCACGGGCGATGGACGTTCGGCGATGTCGAGCACGCCGGGCTCCCGGCAAACAACTGCTTTCATGACAAATCTCGCATTGCTGGAATGAGGAAGCCGGCCCTTCCGAGACCGGCTTTCTCTTTGGGTCAATTGCTCTTGCGGCGGCGCAGCTGGTCGAAGAAGACGATCACGATGATCAGGAGACCGGTGATGATACGCTGCCAGAAGGAGTTGACGTTCAGAAGGTTTGCGCCGTTGTTGATGGTGGCGAGAATGAAGGCGCCGATCAGCGGGCCGTGAACCGAGCCGACCGCGCCGAAGAGGCTGGTGCCGCCGATAACCGAGGACGCGATCGCCTGCAGTTCCCAGCCGTCGGCCTGCGTTGCGTTGCCGATGGCGATGCGCGAGGCGAGCAGCACGCCGACGAAGGCGGCGAAAGAGGCCGAGAGGATATAGGCAAGGTAGATCATGGCCTTGACGTTGACGCCGGAAAGACGCGCGGCTTCCGCATTCGAGCCGACCGCGAAGAGATAGCGGCCCCAGCGGCTGAGATGCAGGAAGACGAAGGACGGGATCGCCACCAGGATGACCATCCAGAACAGGCTCGGAATGCCGAGGAAATCGGCGCGCGCGAAATTGCTGAAACTCTCATCGGTGATACTGATCGTCGAGCCGTTGGTGATCAGCAGGCCGATGCCGCGCAGCGATGTCAGCGTCGCCAGCGTGATGATGAAGGGCGGCAGGCCCATATGGACGATGCCGAAGCCGTGGAAGGCGCCGATCGCCACGCCGATCGCGAGCGTCAGCGCGATCGCTCCCCAGAGCGGCACGCCCGCCTGCAGCAGCCAGGCGATGATGACCGTGCAGAAGCCGACGATGGCGCCGACTGACAGGTCGATGCCGGCGGTGATGATGACGAAGGTCTGGCCGAGCGCGAGGATTGCCGTCATCGCGCCCTGTCGCAGCAGGTTCGAGATGTTGAGCGGCGTCCAGAAGGCCTCCGTCCGGATGGCGAGCACGAGCCAGAGGAAGAGGAGCAGCCCGAGCAAAGTCAGGCCGAACAGGATGTTCATTTTCCGGCGCGGCGGCGGCGCGGCAATTTCGGTGGGGGTGGTGGTCATCAGTTCTCTCCCTCTTAGAGCATTTCCGTTTTTCTCCGAACCACGAAATGCTCTATCTATTTGTCTTAACGCAATTTCCGGACGCAAAACCGCGGTGCACTTTTGCTGGAATTGCTTATGCTCAGACGCCGATCGCTTCGCTGAGCACTTCTTCATGCGTCGCCGCATGGAAATCATGGCTGGCGACGAGCTTGCCGCCGCGGAAGACGTGCAGCCGGTCGGCCAGTTCATAGACTTCGGGCAGGTAGGAGGAGATCAGGATGATGCCTGCGCCCTCCTTCAAAAGCTTGGCGAAGAGCCGGTAGATTTCCGCCTTGGTGCCGACGTCGACGCCGACGGTCGGCTCGTCGAAGATGAACAGCCTTGCGCCGTGGCTCAGCCACTTGCCGATGACGATCTTCTGCTGGTTGCCGCCCGACATGCTCGAAGCCGGAACCCGCCGGCTCGGCGTCTTGATGCTGAGATCGCGGATCTGCTTGTCGGCATTGGCCGATTCCCGCGCATGGTTGATGACCGGCCCGTGGCTCAACCGCCCGAAGACCGGCAGATTGATGTTGAGACCGATCGGCAGGTTGAGGCAAAGCCCTTGGTCGCGCCGGCTTTCCGGCGCCAGCGCAATGCCGAGTTCCATGGCGGTGCGCTCGTTCCTGATATCGACAGGCTTGCCCATCCACGCGATCTCGCCTGATGTTATCGGCTGGCGCCCGTACAGTCCGAGCGCGAATTCGCTGCGCCCGGCGCCGATCAGGCCATAGAGGCCGACGATCTGCCCTGCCTTGACGCTCAGCGAAACATCTTCGAAGCCCGGACCCGAAAGGCCGCGGACCTCGACGATCGTCTCGCCGATCGCAATCTCTTCCTTGTGGTAGATCTGCTCGATCGAGCGGTTGATCATCAATGCGATCAATTCGGCATCGTTGGTCTCGCCGATCAGCCGCGTGCCGACATGGGTGCCGTCGCGCAGCACCGACACACGGTCGGCCAGCTCGAAGACTTCCTCCATGCGGTGACTGATATAGACGATGGTAACGCCTTCGCCCTGCAGGCGGCGGATCAGCTTGAAGAGCTGCGCCGATTCCTGGCGCGTCAGATAGGCTGTGGGTTCGTCGAAGATCAGGAACTGCGTGCCGCGCATGGCCGCGCGCGCGGTTGCCACCAACTGCTGCTGGCCGATCGTCAGCGAGCTCAAGAGCGCCGCCGCCGGCAGGCCGAAGCCCAGATCGTCGAGCACGGCCTGCGCCAGCTTCTCCATCTGCTTGCGGCGCATCAGGCCATAGCGGTTGACCTCGTCGCCGAGGAAGAGATTGGCGGCGACCGTCAGGTGCGGGCAGAGCACGACTTCCTGATGCACGGCGTTGATGCCGCGCGCGATCGCCTCGTTCGGCGTCGACAGCCCCACCGGTTGGCCGCACCAGAGCACCTCGCCCGCCGTGCGGGTGATGACGCCGGTGAGCAGCTTGATGAGAGTGGATTTGCCGGCGCCGTTTTCGCCGACGATGGCGTGGATTTCGCCGGCAAGGAAGGTCATCGTCGCCGGTTTCAGCGCCTGGACATGACCGTAATTTTTCTGCAGGCCTTTGAGTTCGAGGATAGGAGACCCGGTCGGAATCCGATTGGCCTCTTTCAGCGTGGCACTGTCATCATGGCGATGACTGACCTCTTCCAGTCCGATCATGGACCTCTCCTCCTCTTGTCGCCTCTGCACTCCACCCTGGGAAACATACCATGGATGGAAAAGGCCGCGCCGGTTTTTGAAAGCCGGCGCGGCCCGTTTGTCGGTTACTTGATCTTCGGGTTCAGCAGCGCTTCGATCTTCGGATCGGCCATGTTCGCCTTGGTGACGAGGTTGGCGCCGGTATCGACATTTTCCGGAACCGTTTCGCCCTTGGAGACGGCAAGCGCGGTCTTCACGCCGTCATAACCCATGCGATAGGGGTCCTGAACGACGAGGCCGGCGATCGCGCCGTCCTTGAGGAAGCCGACCGTCTTGTCGTCGCTGTCGAAGCCGATGACCTTGATCTTGTCGCCGAGCTTGTTTTCGGCGATCGCCTGGCCAACGCCCTGCGCCAGGATGAGGTTCGAGGCGAAGACGCCGACGAGCTTCGGATTGGCCGTGATCAGGTCGGTCATCATGTTGAGGCCGGTCGTCGCCTGGCCGTCGCCATACTTGTCGGCGATGACCTTCAGACCCGGATATTTGGTCTTCACCTGATCCAGGAAGCCTTCGCGGCGCTGTTCCAGCGAGCCGACGCCGGGAAGATTGGTGAGGATGACGATTTCGCCTTCTTCCTTGCCCGTCATTTCCTTGATGGCGGCAGCGAGACCGTCGGCAGCGATGCGGCCGCCCTGGACGTTGTCGGTCGTCAGGAACGACTTGAACGCCTTGGAGTCGGCGCCGGAGTCGATGCCGATGATCGGAACGGACTTGGCAGCTTCGTCGATCGGCTTGCCGAGCGCCTTGAATTCCGTCGGCGAGATGACGATTGCCGCCGGCTTGCCGGCGACGGCATTCTCGAGAATGCTGATCTGGCCGTTGATGTCGGATTCAGCCTGTGCGCCGAGCTCCGGCACGTTGACGCCGAGATCCTGGCCGGCCTTGCGGGCGCCTGCCAGAACGATCTGCCAGTAGAAGGACGTCGTGTCCTTGACGATGATCGGGATCGTCACATCGGCGGCGAAGGACGTGACCGGCATCGCCGTTGCGATGACGGCTGCCCCGGCGAGCGCGGTAAAGGCGCGGCGGGACAGAAGGGATTTCACGATGCTCATAAAAGTTCTCCTCTCAGGGTGCGTTCTCCTCCTAGGAAATCGTTCGCTGAACGCAGGCGAACGATTTTTATCGATAAAAAACATTTGCAGACAGAAGCTAGCCGAGGCGCAATCAAATTGCAAGTGCGCCGATCTCGCTTTTTTGCTCCGGAAAACACCTCCCAAGCAACTGATTTTATTTCAATACCACAAAGACCTAAAATAGGTCGTCAGCCGATGTCGACTTCATGCGGTTGCACGACACCCTTCTTCAAGATCAGGTTGCCATACAGCCTGAACTCCGTCGTCGCGACGATATAGGCGGCCTTGCGCGCCATCGCGTAGAAGGCGAAACGCTCGACCGGCACAATGCGGAAATCGCCGGCGCGCCTGGAAACGATTTCTTGGAACTCCGCGCACACTTCGGGCACCGCATCGGGATCGCCGACCACCTCCATCCGCCATGCCGTCTCGGGCACGAAAGTGTCGAGCGGCATATGCGTGAGGATTGCCTTGGCCATGTCAGTGGCGCTGACGCCGTCGGCGCGAATGACGGGCGGACCCATCGAGCCCGAGGGGAAATTGGCGTCCGAGATCACGATGTCGTCGCCATGCCCCATGGTCTTCAGGGCGTGGAGCAGATCGGGCCCGAGCAGCGGATGAATACCCTTCAGCATGTTCTCTCCTCAGACTCGGACCGCTTCGCTGCCGAGCGGCGGCGCGACCAGCGTATAGGGTTCGAATTCGGCGTAGATATCGTCGGGAAGCCTTGGCTCGATGCTCTCCATGTTGCGCGTCAGGCTCGAGGGCTTGGCCGTCCCGATCAGCACCGAGGCGACGATCGGATCACGCAGCGGAAACTGCATGGCGGGCGCTGCGAGCGGCACCCCGTGGCGCTTGGCGATCGCCTCCATTGCGCCGACCTTGGCGAGCACATCGTCGGTCGCCGGCATATAGTCGAAATGCGAACCCGGCACCGGGCCGGTGGCGAGAATGCCCGAGTTGAAGACGCCGCCGACGACGAGCGAGGTGCTCTTCTGCCGGCAGAGCGGCAGCAGTTCGGCGGCCGCTGAGCGGTCGAGCAGCGTATAGCGGCCGGCCAGCAGGATGCAGTCGAGATCGGCATGGCGCATGACGTCGAGGCAGACCGGCACTTCGTTGACGCCGAGGCCGAAGGCGGAGATCGCGCCCGAAGAGCGCAATTCTTCCAGCGCCTTCACGCCGGAATCGAGAAGCTGCTTCTGATAGACCGCATTCTTCGCCGCCCCATGCGTATAGACGCCGATATCGTGCACATAGAGAATATCGATGCGGTTCAATCCGAGGCGGGCATAACTGAACTCGACCGAGCGCATGATGCCGTCATAGGAATAGTCGTAATCGGCATCGAAAGAGAGCGGATCGACATAGCTGTAGTCAGGCACGGTTCCCGTCGGCACCGGCCTCAGCAGCCGGCCGACCTTGGTGGAGAGCACGTAGGAACCATCCGGCTGATCGCGCAGGAAATCGCCGACGCGCCGTTCGGCCAGGCCGAGCCCGTACCAGGGCGCAACGTCGAAATAGCGGATGCCGCTGTTCCAGGCGGCCTGCAGAGTTTCCATCGCCTGCTCGCGCGGGCAGGCGCGATAGAGGCCGCCCAAGGGGGCCGCGCCATAGCTGATTTCGGTCACCTCAAGCCTGGTCTTGCCGATCCGTCTCGTCTTCATCATGCCTCCTCGCCAAGTCTTGGGATTTCAGAGCAATTCCAGGAAAAGTGTGAAGCGGTTTCCCGTCCGGAATTGCGTAAAACAAAGGATTAGAGCGTTGCGCCGAGATGCCAGGGCACGAATTCATTATCGCCGTAGCCGAAGAGCTCGCTCTTCGTCTTCTTGCCCGAGGCCGTATCGACAATGAGCTCGAAGATCTCGCGGCCCTTGCCGCTGATCGTCGCGTCACCCGTGGCGATCGTGCCGCAATCGATATCCATGTCCTCCTCCATCGAGGCATAGAGCGCCGAATTGCTGGAAAGCTTCAGCGACGGCGCCGGACGACAGCCGAAGCAGCTGCCGCGGCCGGTGGTGAAGGCGATCATGTTCGCCCCGCCCGCCACCTGGCCGGTGGCCGAGACCGGATCGTAGCCTGGTGTGTCCATGAAGACGAGGCCGGGGGCGGTGACGCGCTCGGCATAGCCGTAGACCGCCGTCAGCGGCGAGCGCCCGCCCTTGGCGACGGCGCCGAGCGATTTTTCCAGGATGGTGGTGAGGCCGCCGCGCTTGTTGCCGGGCGAGGGATTGTTGTCGAGCGAGGCGCCGTGCAGGGCGACGTAATCCTCCCACCAGGCGATCTTCTCGTCGAGTTTCTTCGCCACCTCGTCGCTGACGGCGCGGCTGCGCAGCAGATGCTCCGCACCATAGATTTCCGAGGTTTCCGACAGGATCGCCGTGCCGCCGGCCGCAGCCAAGAGGTCGGCGGCGACGCCGAGCGCCGGATTGGCGGTGATGCCGGAAAAGCCGTCCGAGCCGCCGCATTGCAGGCCGATGATGATCTCGCCGACCGAGATCGGCACGCGCCTTTCCTTGCCAACATCGGCGGCTATTTCGCGCAGCACGCCCATGGCGCGTTCGACCGCGCGGCGCGAACCGCCGGCATCCTGAATATTGAAATGCCGCTTGGAGGCGCCGGCACCGCTCTGGCCGTACAGCGTCAGCTGGTTGACCTCGCAGCCGAGGCCGATCATCAGCACGCCGCCGAAATTCACATGCCTGGTGTAGCCGGCAAGTGTGCGGTGCAGCACGTTCATGCCGTCGCCGGTCGAGCTCATGCCGCAGCCCTGGTCGTGGACGATCGGCACGAAGCCGTCGATGCCCTCGTAATGCGGCAGGATCGTCCGGTTCGCCTCGTCGGCGATCGCCCGGCAGACGGTGGTGGAACAGTTCACGCTGGCAATGATGCCGATATAGTTGCGCGTCGCCGCCCGCCCGTCCGCACGGCGATAGCCCATGAAGGTGCGCGCCTTGTCCTCGGAGGTCGCCGCTTCCGGCGCCGAATTGGCGGTCGCCGCCAGCCGGTCGTTTTCAAAATGCAGATTGTGGCTGTGCACATGGTCGCCGGCCTTGACCTCAGCCGTCGTGCGGCCGATCGCCTGGCCGTATTTGACGACGGGCGTGCCGAGCGGAATATCGGCAATCGCCACCTTGTGGCCGGGGTCGATCTTCTGGCGGGCCTCTATGCCGGCAACCGTCGAACCCTGAGGGATGGCGGCCGTTGCGACCGCGACATTGTCTCCGGCCGAGAGGATGATCCAAGGCTGTTTGTCCACTCTCTTCTCCCTAGAGCATGACGCCAAAAACTGTGAGCCCGCCCGCTGCATCGGCGATTGCGCATTGATTTTGTTTTTTATCTACAATAAACATTTTCAAGTCAACGGGAATATTGATCCTGTGGACGAGGGAGGCAATGCGCCGCAGGCGGCCGAAAATGCGATAAAGGTCGTTCGGACAAGCCTTTGGGCTCGGCTTCATCCTGCTTTCGAGCGGGAACGGCAGCCGCGGCACCGGGCGGAAAAGCGGGGGTCTATGGCAAGGCAGAACACGGTCTTCAAGGAAGCGTATAACCGCTACGCCGCCGCGCTGCGGACGGATACGGCACTGCCCTCGGAGCCCGAGATCGCCGCCCAGCTCGGCGTCAGCCGCTCCACCGCACGCGCCATCCTCACACGGCTGAACGAAGAAGGTATCATCCGCTGGAACAAACGCCAGAAGATCGTGCTGCGCCAGCCGACCGACCGCGATCTCTTTCCTTCCGAAGAGACGGATTCGCTGCACGACATCATCGAGCGCAGCTTCATGCAGCGCATCCTTGCCGACGATGCCGCGCCCGGCATGCAGATCAACGAGCTGGAGCTTGCCCGCGAGATCGGCACCGGCACGACGAGCGTGCGCGAATTCCTGATCCGCTTCTCCCGCTTCGGCCTGATCGAAAAACGCCCCAACAGTCATTGGACGCTCAAGGGCTTTACCCGCGAATTCGCGCTCGAACTGGCCGATGTGCGCGAGATGTTCGAGCTGCATTCCGCCGCCGAGTTCGGCAAGCTTTCCCGCGACCATCAGGCCTGGGTCGATCTCGCGGCCATGCGCGAGGAACATCTCGCCATGCTCGACGACATCAACCAGCGCTTCAGGGACTTCTCCGTTCTCGACGAGCGCTTCCACCTTCTGATCCACCGCGCCTCGAAGAACCGCTTCATCGCCGACTTCTACGACGCGATCGCCATCGTCTTCCACTATCACTACCAGTGGAACAAGACGGCCGCCCGCGAGCGCAACGAACGCGCCATCCACGAACATCTGGATTATATCGCGGCGCTCGAATCCGGAAACCAGGCGGCGATCGAAAAAGCCTGCCGCGTGCATCTATGCTCCGCCCGCCAGACCCTGCTGCAATCCCTGCCGCAGAGTGTGGGTGAAAGCGTCTGAGTGTAAGTAAAAGGTTACAATGAGGGGCGTGCCGTGCGGCCCCCTCATCCGACCCTTCGGGCCACCTTCTCCCCGCTGGGGAGAAGAGAGAGCAAGCCGTTTTAGCGCTGCCCAAAGGAACCTGTCTATTCAAACGCGTTCGAACCAATGGGTCGACGACGAAACCGCGATCTCCCCTTCTCCCCAGCGGGGCTATTAGATTCACACATTGTCGAAAGCGGATAAGAGGAGGTCTACGCCGCGTTTGGTGGCCTGGAACTGGTGCCATCCGTCGAGCATGACGATTGGTCCAGGCTTTCCGT
>NZ_LOKW01000025.1 GCF_002211305.1 Rhizobium sp. R634
AACACAAACCAGCAATCGCCAATCCGCTTGAGTTTCTTTAGAACGAAAGACTTCGTCGCCAGCAGCGCCGCCGCCCTCGTTCAGTGAGTGGGCTTATAGAACCAACCCCTTTTCTAAGTCAACAGCCATACCAAAAGTTTTTTGACAATTTTGTAACGGGTTGAAAATCAAGGGATTTTAGCTCGTATCTCCAAAAACAGGCAAAACCCCCGCATGGTGGGGCGGTTTTTGGGATTCATTTTCCGCCGAATCTCGAAGAGTGGCTTCGGCGGGTGGAGACAAGCCCTATATGGGAAGCTTTATAAGGATTTCCAGGGTGCTTGCCTGTCACGCGCCTCACTCGCTAGTTTGGCGAGACGAATGATCCGGCGGAGTGAAAGAATGCTAGTCCTCGACGAAGAACAGACGCGTGCGGCGCTGCCCTGGCCGGAATTGATCGAGGCGATTGCCGCGATGTTCACGAGCGAATGCGTGATGCCGGTGCGCCATCATCACGATATGGAGGTGCCCGGCGAGGAAAGCGCGACGCTGCTTCTGATGCCGGCCTGGGTTCCAGGGCGTTATGCCGGGGTGAAGGCAGTCTCGGTCTTTCCAGGCAATATGCGGCGCGGCCTTCCGGCAATCTCAGGGACCTATCTGCTTTCCTCCGGCGCCACCGGTGAAATGCTGGCCGTCATCGACGGCGGTGAATTGACGGCGCGGCGGACGGCGGCGACATCGGCGCTGGCGGCCCGCTATCTCGCCCGCCCGGATGCGGAGGAACTGCTCGTTTGCGGAACCGGGCGGCTGTCCCTCAACCTGATGCTCGCCCACGGCACGGCACGGCCAATCAAGAGATACAGGATCTGGGGCCGCAACGAGCAGGCGGCAGAGAAGATCGCCGCCGAAGCGCGAGCGCTCGGCCTCGATGCCGAGGCGGTGGCGGACAGACAAGCCGCAGCGCGAACGGCCGATATCATTTCCTGCGCCACGCTTTCCAGCGAACCGCTGATATCAGGCGCATGGCTGAAACCCGGCGCCCATCTCGATCTCGTCGGGGCCTTCAAGCCGAGCATGCGCGAAAGCGACGACGAGGCCATTCGCCGCGCTTCGGTCCATGTCGATACCCGCGCGGGTGCGATGAGCGAGGCCGGCGATATCGTGCAGCCGCTGAAAAGCGGTGTCCTGCCACCGAACGGCATCAGGTCGGAGCTTGCGGAGCTCGTCAGCGGCTCCCAAAGCGGGCGAAGCCAGGACACGGAAATCACCCTGTTCAAGTCGGTCGGCGCGGCGCTCGAGGATCTCGCCGGCGCCATTCTCGCCTATGAGACGGTGGCGGGCTGCAAGTGACAATCAGTGCATCCTTACCGGAGCTTCCGGTTTCGCATGTCCTGCCGGCCGTCGCCTCCGCGCTCGCCGCGCAGAAACGCGCCGTTCTTTCCGCCCCGCCTGGGGCCGGCAAGACGACGCTGGTGCCGCTTTATCTGCTCGACCAGGCCTGGCGCGGCGACGGCAAGATCATCCTGCTGGAGCCGCGGCGGCTGGCGGCGCGGGCCGCAGCAAACCGGATGGCATCCTTGATCGGCGAGCAGGTCGGCCAGACGATCGGCTACCGCATGCGCCTGGATACCAGGATATCGGCGGCGACCCGCGTCGAGGTGGTGACCGAAGGAGTCTTTGCCCGGATGATCCTCGACGATCCGGAACTCTCAGGCGTCTCGGCCGTGCTCTTCGACGAGTTCCATGAGCGTTCGCTGGATGCCGATTTCGGACTGGCGCTGGCGGTCGATGTCCAGTCGGCGCTGCGCGAAGATCTGCGCATCCTCGTCATGTCGGCGACGCTGGACGTGGAGCGCGTGGCCGCCCTGCTCGACCATCCGCCTGTCATCGAAAGCCTCGGGCGCAGCTTTCCGATCGATATCCGTTATCGGGACCGGCCAGGCGGCGAGCGCATCGAGGATGCCGTCACGCGGGCGATTATCGACGCGCATGGCGATGAGGATGGCTCGATCCTGGCTTTCCTGCCCGGCCAGGCGGAAATTACGCGCACCGTCGAGCGCCTGCAGGGGCGATTGGCGCCCGGAACGCTGATTGCGCCCCTCTACGGCAATCTCAGCCAGAAGGAGCAGGACGCGGCAATCCGGCCGGCGCTCAAGGGGACGCGCAAGATCGTGCTGGCAACGTCGATTGCCGAGACGTCGATCACCATCGACGGTGTGAGGATCGTCATCGACAGCGGTCTGCAGCGCCTGCCGGTTTTCGAGGCCTCGACCGGGATCACGCGGCTCGAAACGGTGCGGGTATCGCGGGCTTCCGCCGATCAGCGCGCCGGCCGCGCCGGGCGAACGGAGCCCGGCATCGCCATCCGGCTGTGGCACCAGGGACAAACGGCGGCGCTGCCGGCTTTCACGCCGCCGCAGATCCTTTCCAGCGATCTTTCCGGGCTGGTGCTCGATCTCGCGCATTGGGGCGTGCAGGATCCGGCATCCCTCGCCTTCGTCGATCAGCCGCCGGAAACGACGCTGAAAGAAGCGCGGGCATTGCTCGGCCAGCTCGGCGCGCTCGACAGGGACGGTGCGCTGACGGCCCGCGGCAAGGTGATGCGCGATCTCGCCCTGCCACCGCGGCTTGCCGCCATGGTCGTTTCAGCGGGGGAAACGGGGCATGCTCGCGAGGCGGCGATGATCGCCGTGCTTTTGACCGAACAAGGGTTTGGCGGAACGAGCATCGACATCGAGGAGCGGCTGCGGCGCTTCAAGGCCGAGCGGGGCGAAAGGGCCGAAGCTTCGCGGCGGCTGGCGGGGCGGCTAGCCGCCGACCTCGACAAGATTGCCGCGACGGCGCCGGCGCTTGCCGGTCAGCTGCTGCTGCACGCCTTCCCCGACCGCATCGCGCTTCAGCGCGGCGGGCGCGGGCGGTATGTGATGGCCAATGGCCGGGGAGCGGAACTACTGGAAACCGAGCGGCTGGCCGGCGGCCCGATGCTGGTCATCGCCGATCTCACCGGAAGGGCGGCGCAGGGGCGGATCCTTGCGGCAGCCGAGGTGACGCGCGGCGATATCGAAGCCGAACTGCCCGGCGAGATCAGGACCGACGACCAGACATTCTTCGACCGGCAGAGCCGGCAAGTCAGGGCGCGGCGGGCGACCCGGCTCGGCGCGATCGTCTTCGAGGAGACGCCCTTGCCGCGTCCTTCCGGGGCAGCGGTCACCCGGGCGCTGATGGAGGGGGTGCGCGAGCTGGGGCTCGATCAGCTTGCCTTCTCGAAGGAGGCCCTGCAGCTTCGCGAACGGATCGGCTTCCTTTACCGGACGATCGGCGATCCCTGGCCCGATGTCGGCGACGACGCCCTGCTTTCCCGGCTGGACGAATGGTTCGCGCCGTTCCAGAGCGAGGCCCGCGGTCTCTCCGATATTTCCGCAGGCGGGCTTTCGAACGGGCTGATGTCGCTGGTGCCGCATGAGCTGCAGCGCGATCTTAGCCGGCTTGCGCCGACGCATTTCGAGGCCCCGACCGGCCAGAGGCATCCGATCCAGTATGAAGGCGAGGAGCCGGTGCTGACGATCCGCGTGCAGGAACTTTTCGGGCTGAAGCAGCATCCGGCAATCGCCGGAGGCCGCCTGCCGCTGCTGCTGGAACTCACGTCGCCGGCGCATCGGCCGATCCAGACGACACGCGACCTGCCGGGCTTCTGGGCCGGCTCATGGAAGGACGTGCGCGCCGACATGCGCGGGCGCTATCCCCGCCATCCCTGGCCGGAGCGGCCGGAAGAGGCGCTGCCGACGACACGGGCAAAACCGCGTGGTACATGAGGCGATCCAAGGAGCCCCGGCATGATCGACAAGCCCGGCATAATCGACAAGACGGCGAGCCACACGCTGGAAGACCGGCACAGCAGCCGGAGACTGCGCCTGCAGACGCTGGTGCGGCTGCGCTGGCTTGCCGTCGGCGGACAGGCGGCGACGGTGTTCATCGTTGCCTTCTGGCTGAAATTTCCGCTGCCGCTGATCGCCAGCTGTTCGCTGATCGCCGCTCTTGCCTGGGTGAATTTCTACCTGACGATCCGCTATCCGCCGACGCACCGGCTGGGGCCGCCTGCCGCTTTCGCACTGCTCGGCTTCGATCTTCTGCAGCTCTGCGCGCTGCTCTTCATCACCGGCGGCCTTGCCAATCCCTTTGCCGCGCTCGTCTGCGTGCCCGTCATCATCTCCTTTGCCTCGCAGCCGATCCGCTACAGCACCGCGCTCATCGGCTTTGCGATGGTCTGCGTCACGGTGCTTGCCTTCTCGCCCTTCCCGCTGCCCTGGTTCGACGGGGTCGAGATCAACGTGCACAACGTCATGCAGTTCGGCGTCTGGTGCTCGATCGCCTCGACGATGGCCTTTGCCGCCTTCTATGCCTACCGCGTCTCGATGGAGGCAAGCCAACTCGCCGATGCGCTGGCGGCGACCGAATTGGTGCTGCAGCGGGAAAAGCATCTTTCGCAGCTCGACGGCTTGGCGGCGGCCGCCGCACACGAACTCGGCACGCCGCTTGCGACGATCAGCGTCGTTGCCAAGGAAATGGAGCGGGAACTCAAGGACGACGATCGTTTCCGCGAAGACGTCATGCTGCTGCGCAGCCAGAGCGAACGCTGCCGTGACATCCTGCGGCGGCTGACGACGCTTTCCTCGGAAGGCGAGGCGCATATGCGCCGGCTGCCGCTGTCCTCGATGATCGAGGAGATCGTCGCGCCGCACCGGGAGTTCGGCATCGCGCTCGAACTCATCGAAAAGAGCCCGCGCAAGGGCGAACCGGTCACCGACCGCAATGCCGGCATCATGTACGGGCTCGGCAACCTCATCGAAAATGCCGTCGATTATGCCCGGGAGAAGGTGACCGTGACGGTCGAGCACGATCACGACAAGGTGCGGATCGTCATCGAGGACGACGGCAATGGTTATTCGCCCGACATTCTGACGCGAATCGGCGAGCCCTATGTGACGAAGCGGCAAAAGGAGGATACGGCCGGCGGCCTCGGGCTCGGGCTTTTCATCGCCAAGACGCTGCTGGAACGCTCGGGCGCATCGCTGATTTTCGAGAACCGCGACCCCGAAAGCGCCGGTGCGCGCATCCGCATCGAATGGCCGCGGATGCTGATCGATGCAAATTCGACAAAATGAGATTATGGGCATAAACAGGATTTGCGGTTGACCGCGCTCGGGCGCGGAACCGCCGGGACCCAAGACGATGACAGAACAAAATCACGACAATTTCGCCGCTTCCGATGAAGACCATATCGGTCCCGACGCCAGCCTGCTGATCGTCGACGACGACGGCCCTTTCCTGCGCCGGCTGGCACGGGCAATGGAGACGCGGGGCTTCCAGGTGGAAACGGCTGAATCCGTGGCGGAAGGCGTTGCGAAATCGAAAGGCAGGCCGCCGAAATATGCGGTGGTCGACCTCCGGCTCGGCGACGGCAACGGGCTCGACGTCATCGAAGCGATCCGCCAGCGGCGCGACGACACCAGGATCATCGTGCTGACAGGCTATGGCAATATCGCCACGGCGGTGACCGCCGTAAAGCTCGGCGCCGTCGATTATCTGGCAAAGCCTGCCGATGCCGACGACGTCTTCTCGGCGCTGACGCAGCGCCCGGGGGAAAAGGCGGAGCTTCCCGAAAATCCGATGTCGGCCGACCGGGTGCGCTGGGAACATATCCAGCGGGTCTATGAAATGTGCGAGCGCAACGTGTCGGAAACGGCGCGCCGGCTCAACATGCACCGCCGCACGCTGCAGCGCATCCTCGCCAAGCGCGCGCCGAAATAGGCGAAGCCTCCGTCACACATCGTCCACGGTGAACGGTTTTCCGCTCGCCCATTCGGCCATCATCAGCCTTTGCGCGGCGGCGCGCGAGAAGTTGAGCGTCACGGATTTGCGCGTGGCGGGCGCCATGCGGTGCTCCGGCGCCCCACGAATCATATGGGCGCCGTAGCCGTCCGAAAGGAAAAGCCCGCATTCCTCGGGGAAGATATCGAGCGGCACATCCTGGTGAGTCGCAAAGAACAGCCGGTCGCAATGCAGCCTGTATTCCGGCCATTTGCGATCCACCCTGAAATCCTCGATGGACGTCTTGATTTCGATGATCCAGACCTCGCCCTTCTCCGAAAGCGTGATCAGATCGGCGCGGCGGCCACTCGCCAGCGGCAGTTCCGGCAGCACGGCGTGGCGCATTTCATGCAGCAATATCTGCGTGCCCCGCCGCACCATCATGGCCCTGTCCGACTGCCGGCCG
Organism: Rhizobium sp. R634; assembly: GCF_002211305.1. Lineage (GTDB taxonomy): Bacteria > Pseudomonadota > Alphaproteobacteria > Rhizobiales > Rhizobiaceae > Rhizobium. The sequence goes on from NZ_LOKW01000025.1 coordinate 6,254, forward strand.
TCGATTAACGGATTGTTATTGTAAACGCTCAAAATCGTCATGGATAACCATCCCAGGGGCTGGCGGGTTGTTGCAAAAAAACCATGCGCTTTTAATTTGCGCGGCAGACCAATTCCTCGCGCTGCAGCAGTCTTGCAAAGCGCAAGTTAATCGAAAATAAACCATAATCAACGATGGTCGAAAGACCTTCTCCTTGCCCCAAAACTTTCAAGAGTCATTCATGCGCATCCGCAATGCATTCCCTGTATTTGGCCTGCTGACGACGCTCGCTCTGGCCGGCTGCTCCACGACATCAGACAGCGCGTCCGTTGACAGCCAGGGCGCAGGCCCGACGGTACAGACGGCACAGATCTTCGATGAAGCCTACGGCGTGACGAAGGATGCTGGATATTCCCTGCCGGCGATCCCGATCAGCCGGGTCAAGCCGCAGTTCCGCCGCCAGGTCGTCAGCTACCAGACCACCGAGCGCCCGGGAACGATCATCGTCAACACGCGCGAGCGCTTCCTCTATTACATCCTCGCCAACGGCAAGGCGATGCGCTACGGCATCGGCGTCGGCAAGCAGGGCTTCGCATGGGCCGGCACCGCCTACGTCGCCTGGAAGCAAGAATGGCCGACCTGGCATCCGCCGAAGGAAATGGCGGTGCGCCGCCCCGACGTCGCCAAATATGTCGAAGACGGCATGGGTCCCGGCCTCAGCAATCCGCTCGGTGCGCGCGCCATGTATCTCTTCAACGAGGACGGCAAGGACACGCTCTTCCGCCTGCACGGCACGCCGGAATGGGCATCGATCGGCACCGCCGCTTCCTCGGGCTGCATTCGTCTGATGAACCAGGACGTCATCGACCTCTATAGCCGCGTGCGCCCTGGCAAGGGCACCTCCAAGGTCATCGTCATCCAGTAAGCTAGATGCCGAATTCGGTATAAAAAAGGCCGCCAGAACCTCGTTCCGGCGGCCTTTTCATATTCACACGGCCTGCTTCGCTTTCAATTCGAGGCGGCGGCGATGAAGCACCGGCTCGGTATAGCCATTCGGCTGCTCCCTGCCCTTCAGGACGAGATCGAGAGCGGCCTGAAAGGCGATCGAGCCGTCAAAATTGCCAGCCATCGGCTGGTAGGCAGGGTCCGACGCATTCTGCCGGTCGACGACGGCGGCCATGCGCTGCATCGTTTCGACGATCTGGGCTTCGGTGACGACCTTGTGATGCAGCCAGTTCGCCATGTGCTGAGCCGAGATGCGCAAGGTCGCGCGGTCTTCCATCAGGCCGACATTGTTGATGTCGGGCACCTTCGAGCAGCCCACACCATGATCGATCCAGCGCACGACATAGCCGAGGATGCCCTGGGCATTGTTGTCGAGTTCGCGCTGGATCTCTTCCGGAGACCAGTTCGGCCGCACTGCCACCGGCACGGAGAGAATGTCCGACAGTTTGGCGCGGGCGCGATCCTTCAGCCCCTGCTGGACCTTGGCGACGTTGACGCGGTGATAATGGGTGGCATGCAGGGTCGCCGCCGTCGGCGACGGCACCCAGGCGGTGTTGGCGCCGGCCTTCGGATGGGCGATTTTCTGTTCCAGCATCGCCGCCATCAGATCCGGCATCGCCCACATGCCCTTGCCGATCTGGGCATGGCCGGAGAGGCCGCATTCGAGGCCGATATCGACGTTCCAGTTCTCATAGGCCGAGATCCAGGCGGCCTGGCGCATGTCGCCCTTGCGAATCATCGGGCCGGCTTCCATCGAGGTGTGGATCTCGTCGCCGGTGCGGTCGAGGAAGCCGGTATTGATGAAGACGACGCGCTCGCGGGCGGCGCGGATGCATTCCTTGAGATTGACCGTCGTGCGGCGCTCCTCATCCATGATGCCCATCTTGATGGTGTTGCGCGCCATGCCGAGCATATCTTCGACCCGCGAGAAGATCTCGACGGCGAAGGCGACCTCTTCCGGCCCATGCATCTTCGGCTTGACCACATACATGGAGCCGGCGCGGGAATTCTTCTTCCGGCCGGCCGGACCAATATCGTAAAGCGCGATCAGGCCGGTGATGACGGCATCCATGATGCCTTCGGGCACTTCGTTGCCGTCGCGATCGAGAATGGCCGGATTGGTCATGAGATGGCCGACGTTGCGCACCAGCATCAGCGAGCGGCAGTGCACCTCGAAGGCGGCGCCATCGGGGCCTGTATATTCCAGGTCGGGGTTGAGCTTGCGGATAAAGCTCGCTCCGCCCTTGGCCACCTCTTCCTGCAGATCGCCCTTCATCAGGCCGAGCCAGTTGCGATAGACGACGACCTTGTCTTCGGCATCGACGGCCGCGATCGAATCCTCGCAGTCCATGATCGTCGTGATCGCCGATTCCAGCCAGACATCGGAAATATGCGCCGGATCGGCCTTGCCGATCGTCGTCGACGCGTCGATGACGATGTCGATGTGGATGCCGTTGTTCTTCAGGAGAATATGCGAGGGCGTGGCGGCGTCGCCGCGATAGCCGGCAAAATGCCCGCTATCCCGCAGCGCTACCTGCTCACCATCGGTCGATCGGACGATGAGCGCTCCATCCTTGACGGCGAAGCTGCCGACATCCTTCCAGCTCCAGTCCTGCAGCGGCACCGACGTATCGAGAAAATCGCGCACCCAGGCGATGACCTTCTCGCCGCGCTTCGGATTGTAAGCCTTGCCCTTTTCGGCGCCGTCGCTTTCCGGAATGGCATCCGTGCCGTAAAGCGCGTCATAGAGCGAGCCCCAGCGGGCATTGGCGGCGTTCAAGGCATAACGCGCGTTCATGACGGGAACGACGAGCTGCGGGCCGGCAATCGAGGCGATTTCCGCATCGACCTTTTCCGTCGAAACCTGGAAATCGGAGCCTTCCGGCAGGAGATAGCCGATCTGGCGCAGGAAGGACTGGTATTCGTCCATATCCGCCGGCGCGCCATGCTGGCGATACCAGTCGTCGATCTTTGCCTGCAGCTCGTCGCGTTTGGTGAGCAGCGCGCGATTCCTCGGGGCGAGATCGTGAACGATCGCCGAAAAATTGGCGAAGAATTTTTCCGCATCGACCGCCAGGCCAGGCAGCACCTCATTGACGAGGAAATCATGAAGGACGGCTTCGATGGCAAGACCGTTCTTATCAATGCGGCTCATGCGAGATTCTCCCTGCAGCGGCTTTCGGAAGCCGACACTTTGCCCGGCTTTCATTCACAGTCAATTCAGCAATAATTCGAAAGATTTATGCTCTTTCCGAAATTATGCGCGGCGTCACGCGCATCGGCAACCCGTTCTGCGGCTGCGTCGTCAGCTTCTGCACCGGCCAGGGATTGGTCTGATCGGTGGAATCAAAGCGATAGCGGTGCATCAGTACAGCGAGAGCAATCACTGCTTCCTGAAGCGCAAAGGTCGCTCCGATGCAGACACGCGGACCCGCCCCGAAAGGCAGGAACTGAAAGCGGCCGATGGAGCCGCGATTTTCCGGCAGGAAGCGTTCGGGCATATAGGCACGCGGCCTGTCCCAGTGACGTTCGTGGCGGTGCAGCGTCCATGGCATGATGAGCACGGTGACACCCGTCTCAATCTCGACCCGCTCGCCCTTGGCGCTCGTCCAGGAATCATCCGATATGGCGGCACGGTTGATCGATGGCGCCGGCGGATAAAGGCGCAAGGCCTCTTCGAAGGCAGCGCGCGTCTGCGGCATCATATCCAGCCACTCTACCGGCTCTACCCCGGTGGCAAGCACCGCGTCAATTTCCTCTTCCATCGCCTCGCGGATATGCGGGCTGTTCGATACGCAATACAGCGTCCAGGCCAATGCGCGGGCCGTGGTCTCATGCCCCGCGCCGATGAAGGTCAGGATATTGTCTTCGATCTCTTCCTTCGTCAGTCCGTCAGGGCCGGCCTGCTCCAGGAGCAGCGTCAGGAAATCCTCGGGCGCGCTGCTGCGGTCCGCCTTCATCTTTGCGAGCCGCATATCCATGGTGTCGCGGACGATGGCGCGGAATTTCTCCAGCACCTTCTGACCGCCGATGCGTGTCACACGTGGAACCCAGGACGGAGCACGCATCAGATCCATCGGATCGACGCGGCCCATGCGATGCAGGAGTTCGTTGACATCGTCGGCGAAATGGCCGCTCGAGGTGACGATTTCGCCTGAAAACAGCGTGTCCGCGAGAATGGCGAAGGTCAGCTCCGTCATGTCGGTGCTGATGTCGAAAATTGCGCCTGCCTCGCCGGCGCTCTCATATTTGCGGACATAGTCCTCGGACTGGCGCAGCATTTGCCCGGCAAAGCCCTGGGCATGACGAGGCGTAAAAACGGGCGCCACCGCCTTGCGCGATCTCTTCCAGACGGGACCTTCGGCGGTCAGAAGGCCGTCGCGGAGGATCGGACGCAGGACGAGCTGGCGAACATCCGACATGCGGTAATTATTGGCATTGTCGACCAGCACATGCTTGATGAGGCCGGGATCGTTGACGATCAGCGTCCTTTGGCCGAAGAAACTGGTGCGGATCCAGGGCAGCGTATAGGACGGCTCGCCCCAGAGCTCGAGCGGATTGCGCAGGATGATGCGGATGATATCAAGCCGGCTCGGCGGCTCTGTGCGCGGTAGCGGCGCCGGCGGAACGAAGGGATCAGGACGCATGTCCATCGTCAAAGCCTTTCGGGGAAGATCGGCGTCTTCCCGGCAAGCTTGAAGCTAGAGCAGGCCCTTGAGTTCGTCCAGCTTGTCGTTGATTAGCCAGCCGTAATAATTCTCCTCCGGCCAGACCGTGGCGCCGGAAGAACGGTTTTTCGCAGCAAGTGCCGCGGCGCGCTGGCGCGAATTGCCGACATTGTAAAGGGTCGCTGTCAGGCCGGGATTGCCCGAGATATCCATGCCGGCAATCTCCTTGTAATCGTCGATCGACCTGCGGATCGAAGCGGCGACGAAGGCGAGCGAGATATCGGGATCCATGATCGCCTTGTAGACGGCGCCGGCATTCTTCTCGTTCAGCTTCGGATATCCCGATACGCGGCTGACCAGATCGGAGAGCATCAGCGCCGTCAACGGATTGACCTGGCCGAGGCCGAAGGTCTGGCCGGCATAGAAAGGCTGGAAGAAGACCGCGCTGAAGCGGTTATTGGGGAAGTTTTCGCCACCGACGGTCTTGCCGCGGAAATCGCTCTCCCAGACGTCTTCCCGGCACGACCAGAGCGTATAGGAATCGCTCTTGCTCTTACATTCGGCAAATTGCGGCCGCGCCACGAAATCGTCGACGCTTTCGCCCTCATAGGCAAAGCGGAAGCTTTCTCCGGCATAGGAGGCAGCCTTGACGTAATAGGCCTGCAGCCGGTCATAGGCGTCGACATTATAGGTATGCTCGCCGACGATGGCGCCGACCACATGGATGGGATTGATGCCGTAAGCGCTGGAGACCTTGCGGATCTTGGCCATCAGCTCGCGATCGGTCGCCAGCAGGTCGTGGACCTTCTCATATTTCACATCGAAGCTGCTTTTGGTGCCCTTGGTGCGCCTGATAGAAGCGCCCGGTATGTCAGGCTGCTCGGCATGGCGGTTGCCTGCCGGAACCGTCTGCATTGCGAAGGCCGGCGCCGAATTCAACAGCGCAGCGGCAATCATAAGGCTTGTCAAAAGGCGTCGCACGATCCGCTATCCCGTCCGTTCATCGTCCTGTTCGCGATGCGGCTGACTGGACCAGAATCTTGGCCGAATAAAGCCGGAGCGGAAAACAAAACGGGCCTTCACTAGAAAGTAAAAGGCCCGCTGTCGAGAGAGAGTTCATCACAATGCGGCATTCAAGCCGGCAAAGACAAGAACCGGTGCGCCGATATCACAGAATGAATCGCGAGAGGTCGGTATTCTGCGCGAGATCGCCGACATGTTCGCGGACATAGGCAGCGTCGATCGTGATCGCCGTGCCGGAGCGATCCGGAGCGTTGTAGGAAATGTCGTCCAGAACCCGCTCCATCACCGTCTGCAGGCGGCGTGCTCCGATATTCTCGACGGAAGAGTTCAAATGCACGGCGACATCGGCAAGCGCATCGATCGCATCTTCGGTGAAATCGAGGCTCAGGCTTTCCGTCTCCATCAGCGCACGATACTGGCGGATGAGGCTCGCCTCCGTCTCGGTCAGGATCCGGCGGAAATCCTCCTTGTTCAGCGCCCGCAATTCGACGCGGATCGGCAGGCGACCCTGCAGTTCGGGGAGAAGATCCGAAGGCTTGGAGACATGGAAGGCGCCCGACGCGATGAACAGGATATGGTCCGTCTTCACCGGCCCGTATTTGGTCGATACGGTCGTGCCTTCGACGAGCGGCAGAAGGTCGCGCTGGACGCCTTCGCGCGAAACGCCGGCGCCCATGCCGCCGTCGCGGGCTGCGATCTTGTCGATTTCGTCCAGGAAGACGATACCGTCATTCTCGGTGGAACGAACGGCCTCGCGCTGGATCACCTCATTGTCGATCAGCTTGTCGGATTCGTCGCGGATCAGATCGGTGTAGGAGGCTTTGACCGTTGTGCGGACCTTCTTGGTGCGCCCGCCCATCGCCTTGCCGAACATTTCCGACAGGTTGAGCACGCCGATATTGGCGCCCGGCATGCCGGGGATCTCGAAACCTCCCATGCCGGAACCGGCATCGGCCACTTCGATATCGATTTCCTTGTCGTCGAGTTCGCCATCCCTCAACTTCTTGCGGAAGCTTTCGCGGGTCGCCGGCGAAGCTGTGGTGCCGACCAGGGCATCCAGCACGCGCTCCTCGGCACTCACATGCGCCTTGGCCTGCACTTCGGCCCGCTTCTTCTCGCGCACCAGGCCGATGCCGACTTCGACCAGATCGCGGATGATCTGCTCGACATCGCGGCCGACATAGCCGACTTCGGTGAATTTGGTCGCTTCGACCTTGATGAAGGGTGCGCCGGCGAGCTTCGCCAGGCGGCGGGAGATCTCGGTCTTGCCGACACCGGTCGGGCCGATCATCAGAATGTTCTTCGGCATGACTTCGTCGCGCAGGCTGGGATCCAGCTGCTGGCGGCGCCAGCGGTTGCGCAGCGCAATCGCAACGGCGCGCTTGGCGTCGTGCTGGCCGATGATGAAGCGATCGAGTTCGGAAACGATCTCGCGAGGGGAAAAAGTCGTCATATCACATCCGTTTCTTGCGGTGGGTCCAAGACCATGAAATGGGCCGGACCGTATATTGAAGTTCTCGTATCGACGTGCCGAAAGCCTGCCTTCTCGTAAGCGCGGATCGCTCGTGTATTGGCCGGATGGGGATCGATCACAATCCGTTTCGCGCCAGCGGCGAAAAGTTCGGCAGCCATCTGCCGAATGATCGCGCTGCCATGGCCCTTGCCCAGCAAATCGCTGTTGCCGATTGAAATATCTAGTCCGATCGTGCCTTTCGGCTGATCCTGATAGGGATGATCCTCTTCAAGATGCGGATCATAGGTTTGGATATAGGCAAGCGGCGCTCCATCCAGTTCCACGATCATCGGCCGGGTTTCCACACTCGTCATCGACGCCTTGATCGAAGCAAGCTCCTCATCGACAGCATCCCACCATTCTGCGATATGCGGTTCGGCCAGCCAGCGGGCGAGCAGAGGGAAATCCTCATCGACCACACCGCGGAATGCGTAGTGTGTGGTGGCGTCAGCTTTCGGCATCCAAGGTTTCCACCACGATGTTGTGGTTCGTGTAGACACAAATATCCGCGGCAATTTCGAGCGCGCGCCGTGCGATCTCCTCTGCCGATTTGTCGGTATCCATAAGCGCGCGCGCAGCCGCGAAAGCAAAGTTGCCGCCCGAACCGATCGCCGTCGTGCCGTGTTCAGGCTCCAGGACATCGCCGTTGCCGGTGATCGCGAGCGTGATCGACTTGTCGGCGACGAGCATCATGGCTTCGAGATTACGCAGGTATTTGTCGGTCCGCCAGTCCTTGGCGAGCTCGACGGCGGCCCGCATCAGCTGGCCGGGATATTGCTCCAGCTTCTTTTCAAGTCTTTCGAGCAGGGTGAAGGCATCGGCGGTGGCCCCGGCAAAACCGGCGATCACTTCGCCCTTGCCGATGCGGCGCACCTTGCGAGCATTGCCCTTCATGACGGTCTGGCCGAGGCTCACCTGGCCGTCGCCCGCCATCACCACCTTGCCGCCTTTTCGAACTGTAATGATCGTTGTCATAAAACACCTGTCTGCCCATGACGCGGGCAATCGCGTTAGGCCGCACACCGGCCTGTTGAGCCCTATGTAAGTGGGCAGGAGCCGATTGCAAATGGGCGGGCTTTTCTCTTCCCCGGCTTCTGGATATTTGCCGATGCGCCTGATAAGGAACGGCCTTATTCCCGATGGAGGGCCATATGGCCGAGACCGCAGCAAGCCGCACCGGCAGCGTTTCCCGCAAGACCAACGAGACTTCGATCTCCGTTTCCGTCAATCTCGACGGCACCGGCAAGTCGAAAATTTCGACGGGCGTCGGCTTCTTCGACCATATGCTCGACCAGCTTTCGCGGCATTCCCTGATCGACATGGAGATCGAATCCAAGGGCGACCTGCATATCGACGACCACCATACGGTCGAGGATACCGGCATCGCCATCGGCCAGGCGATCTCCAAGGCGCTCGGCGACCGGCGCGGCATCACGCGTTACGCTTCAATCGATCTCGCCATGGACGAGACGATGACCAAGGCTGCCGTCGATCTTTCCGGCCGGCCGTTCCTCGTCTGGAACGTCGCCTTCAGCGCGCCGAAAATCGGCACCTTCGACACCGAACTCGTCCGCGAATTCTTCCAGGCGCTCGCCCAGAATGCCGGCATCACCTTGCATATTCTCAACCATTATGGCGCCAACAACCACCATATTGCCGAGACATGCTTCAAGGCCGTTGCCCGCGCGCTGCGTACGGCGACAGAGATCGATCCAAGACAGGCGGGCCGCGTTCCCTCGACGAAGGGCACGCTCGTCTGAGCCTCTCAAGGGAGCGGCGAGAATGACATCAAGCTATATTTTCCTGACGCCGCCCGGCAGCGCGGACACTCGCCCTGACGAGACGCGGACGATCCGCGACGGCTTCACCTGGCTCGGCTTCCTGTTTCCATGGGCCTGGCTGTTGGTCCATCGGTTGTGGCTGGCTGCGATTGCAGCCTTTCTCCTGCAGGCGATCGGCGGTGGGCTGATGGATCAATCCGGTCTCTGGCCGGCGGGCATGGCAATCACGCTGGGCGTCAATCTGCTGGTCGGCCTGGAGGGCCAGAATTTGCGTGTCCGCAACCTCTCCGCCAAAGGCTGGAACGAAGACGGACTCGTTGCAGCCGATACGATCGGCATTGCCGAGGATGTCTATTTCTCCGGCAAGGCAGATATTGTGGAGAGCGATGCCGCCGCGGCGCCGGACTGGGAGAACAAGACCCGGCCGAACCGCCCGCATGGCCAGGCCACATCGCTTGGTCTCTTTGGTTTTGATGGAGGACGCTGACGATGCGCGTCGCGATTATCGACTACGGTTCGGGCAACCTGCGCTCGGCGACCAAAGCTTTCGAACGGGCCGCCCGCGAGGCGGGTATCGATGCGCATATCGATCTCACCGACAAGGCCGAGAATGTTGCCGCGGCCGACCGCATCGTGCTTCCCGGCGTCGGCGCCTATGCCGATTGCCGGCGCGGCCTCGATGCCGTGCCTGACATGACCGAGGTGCTGATCGAGACCGTCGAGAAGAAAGCACGGCCGTTCCTCGGCATCTGCGTCGGCATGCAGCTCATGTCGTCGCGCGGCCTCGAGAAGACCGTGACGCAGGGTTTCGGTTGGGTTCCCGGCGACGTCGTCGAGATGACGCCCGGTGATCCCGCGCTCAAGATCCCGCAGATCGGCTGGAACACGCTCGACCTGAAGCGCGAACATCCCCTGCTCGACGGCATTCCAACCGGGCCGCAGGGACTGCACGCCTATTTCGTCCATTCCTACCATCTTGCCGCCGAAAATGCCGACGACGTCATCGCAACCGTCGACTATGGCGGCCCGATGACCGCTCTCGTCGGACGCAACAATATGGTCGGGGCACAGTTCCACCCGGAAAAGAGCCAGAAGCTTGGCCTGGCGCTGATTGCCAATTTCCTGCGCTGGAACCCGTAATACGGCCGCCTTATTTTCCCTTTATGGAAACGGCGGAACAGGAGTTCGCTCGATGCCGGCTTCGCGGAAATCAGGCAAGGTGTTCTATATGCTGAAGCCCGTTCGCGAGGGGCTGCCGCCCTTCTCGGATATCCGGCTTCCCGATGGCACGATCATTCGCCGCGTCGATGTGGCCATTCATAAAAGAGCGCTTTCCAATGCGGCCAAGGCGTTGAAAGAAAGGCTGGACCGATGATCCACGAATTCCTTGCCGGCAATGAGAATTCGCAGCTGCGCGCCAATGGGATCAATGCCGGTGACATCACCGAGGCCGTGCTGGAATTCTATATCGAAGGCGAGGACGACCTGATCGGACTGCTCGCTTACGCACTTTACGAGCGGCAGAAGCGCGATTTCGTGCTCAGCTACCGCAAGCGCAATGCCGGCCGCTCGCCCAATGAAGCGGAACTTGCCGCCGTCAGCAGCAATTATCTCTCGACCGACCTGCGCAATACGCTGCGCGACCGCGCCTCGCAGATCCTTTCGAGCTATGCCGAGACCTATGTCGAGGCGATGGAGCCGGAAATCCGGCTCGCCGCGGTCAACAGCGCGGCGCTACGCGAAATGAGCGACATCCAAAAATCGATGAAGAAGCGGCTGGGCTTCTGGCGCCAGGTGCGTTCCGGTTTCACGGTCATCCTGCTCCTTCTTCTGCTTTTCGGCGCGGCCACCATTGCCGCTGTCTTTTTTCGCTCGGATATCGTAGATGCGTGGAATGCGCTGATGGTACCGACCACTTTACGGACGTAAGACGACATGATCCTTTTTCCCGCGATCGACCTGAAGGGCGGCCAATGCGTCCGCCTGAAGCTCGGCGACATGCAGCAGGCGACGGTGTACAACACCGATCCGGCCGCCCAGGCGAAATCCTTCGAAGAGCAGGGTTTCGAATGGCTGCATGTGGTCGATCTCGACGGCGCCTTCGCGGGGCATTCGGCCAATGGCGATGCCGTCGAAGCGATCCTGAAGGCAACGAAGAACCCGGTGCAGCTCGGCGGCGGCATTCGCACGCTCGATCATATCGAAGCGTGGCTCGCGCGCGGGCTGCGGCGGGTCATTCTCGGCACCGTCGCGGTCAGAAATCCTGATCTGGTCATCGAGGCCTGCCGGAAATTTCCGGGCCATGTCGCCGTCGGCATCGACGCCAAGGGCGGCAAGGTGGCGGTCGAAGGCTGGGCGGAGGCTTCCGAACTCGGTGTCATCGAGCTCGCCAGGAAGTTCGAAGGCGCCGGCGTCGCCGCGATCATCTATACCGATATCGACCGCGACGGCATTCTTGCCGGCATCAACTGGGCTTCGACCCTGGAGCTTGCCGAGGCCGTCTCCATTCCCGTCATCGCCTCCGGCGGCCTTGCCTCGCTGGACGACGTCAGGCGCATGCTGCAGCCCGATGCGCGAAAGCTCGAGGGCGCGATATCAGGCCGGGCGCTTTATGACGGGCGTATCGACCCAACGGAAGCGCTGGCGCTGATCAAGGCCAGCAGCGCCAAGGAGACCGCGTAATGACCCTCAAGGCCCGTGTCATCCCCTGCCTCGACGTCAAGGACGGCCGTGTCGTCAAGGGCGTCAACTTCCTCAATCTCGTCGATGCCGGCGATCCCGTCGAGGCGGCGAAAGCCTATGACGCGGCCGGCGCCGATGAACTCTGCTTCCTCGACATCACCGCGTCTTCAGACAATCGCGAGACGATCTTCGACGTCGTGTCGCGCACGGCCGACCAGTGCTTCATGCCGCTGACGGTCGGCGGCGGCGTGCGCACCATCGCCGATATCCGCAAGCTGCTGCTTTGCGGCGCCGACAAGGTCTCGATCAATTCGGCGGCCGTCAGCAATCCTGATTTCGTCGCCGAGGCGGCCGACAAGTTCGGCGACCAGTGCATCGTCGTCTCGATCGATGCCAAGCGCCGGCGCACGCAGGCGGTCGGCGGCGACAATCTCAGCGCCTGGGAGATCTATACGCATGGCGGCCGCAACGCGACCGGCATCGACGCCATTGAATTTGCCCAGAAAATGGTGGCGCGCGGCGCCGGCGAACTGCTGGTCACCTCGATGGACCGCGACGGCACCAAGGTCGGCTACGATCTGGAACTGACGCGGGCGATCGCCGATTCGGTGCGCGTGCCGGTCATCGCGTCCGGCGGCGTCGGCGATCTCGACGATCTCGTCGCCGGCGTGAAGGAAGGCCATGCCAATGCCGTGCTCGCCGCCTCGATCTTCCACTTCGGCACCTATTCCGTCGGCGAAGCCAAGCATTATATGGCGAAGTGCGGCATCGACATGCGTCTCGACTGAACCTTGAAAGCGCAGATATGAGCGGATTTTCCCTTTCCGATCTCGAAAGGATCGTCGCGGAGCGGTCGAAAGCCTCGCCGGATCAATCCTGGACGGCCAAGCTTGTGGCCGCCGGCCAGCCGAAAGCTGCAAAGAAGCTCGGCGAAGAGGCGATCGAAGCGGTGATGGCGGCGGTGACCGATGACCGCGACAATCTGACCTATGAAGCCGCCGACGTGCTCTATCATCTCTTGGTCGTATTGCGGATTGCTGAAATACCGTTAGAGAATGTCATGGCCGAACTCGAGCGCAGAACCGCGCAGTCCGGCCTCAAGGAAAAGGCCAGCCGGCAGAGTTCATGAGTATCGCGACTGAGATTATCGGGGTGCCGGAAACGTTGGATCACTTCCAGTCGGAATCCTATTCGCCCTACCATTTCTTCTCTTCCGAACAATGGGCGAAATTTCGAGCCGACACGCCGCTGACGCTGACCAGCGACGAGGTCAAGCGGCTGCGCTCAATGGGCGACCCGATCGATCTCGACGAGGTCCGGCGGATCTATCTTTCGCTGTCGCGCCTGCTGTCGTCGCATGTCGAATCCTCGCAGATGCTTTTCAACCAGCGCAACCGCTTCCTCAGCATGTCGGATGTGACGAAGACGCCCTTCGTCATCGGCATCGCCGGCTCGGTCGCCGTGGGAAAATCGACCACCGCCCGTATCCTGAAGGAGCTCCTCGGGCGCTGGCCCTCCAGCCCGAAGGTCGATCTGATAACCACCGACGGCTTCCTGCACCCGAACGCCGTGCTGCAGCGGGAAAAGCTGATGCAGCGCAAAGGCTTCCCGGAGAGCTACGACACCGGCGCGATCCTGCGCTTCCTCTCCGCGATCAAGGCGGGGCAGCCGGATGTGAGGGCGCCCTGTTATTCGCACCTCGTCTATGACGTGCTGCCGGACGAATACAAGATCGTCGACCGGCCCGACATCCTGATCTTCGAAGGCATCAACGTGCTGCAGTCGCGCGACCTGCCGGCCGACGGCAAGATCGTGCCGATGGTTTCCGACTTTTTCGATTTCTCGATCTATATCGATGCTGCGGAAAGCCAGATCCATAACTGGTATGTGACGCGCTTCATGCGGCTGCGCGAAACCGCCTTCCGCGATCCCAATTCCTATTTCCATCGCTACGCGTCGATCACCGATGCGGAGGCGCTCGAAATTGCCGAAGATCTCTGGACGAACATCAACCTGAAGAACCTGCGGCAGAACATCCTGCCGACGCGGCCGCGCGCCGATCTGATCCTGAAAAAGGGCAAGGATCACCTGATCGAACAGGTCGCGCTGCGGAAACTATAGAGCGTGTCGCGCAAAAGTGTGCGCGGTTTTGCGATAACGACACGCGTAAAAATAAAGACCTAAAGCACGGGGAGCGAATCTGAAAGATCGCGACGTGCTTTAGAAGGCGATTGATTTCAAGGATTGACGCGGCGCAGCGTCAGATTGATGCGGCCGCCATGCTTCAGCAGCGTCGACGTCGCCGGATGGATGCGGTCGACACCATGGAAACAGAGCCTCCCCTCGCCGCCAAGGACGACCAGATCGCCGCTCGACAGCTTGAAAGATAGCGTGCGATCATTACGGCTGAGGCCGCCGACGCGGAAGAGGCAGCTGTTGCCGAGCGAGATCGAAACGACGGGCGCCTGCAAATCCGTCTCATCCTTATCCTGATGCAGGCCCATGCGGGCATCGTCGGAATAGAAATTGACGAGACAGGCTTCCGGCGGCTTCTCGTAGCCCGAGACGTCATTCCAGATGTCGAGCAGGAGCTGCGGCAGATCGGGCCAGGGCTTGCCGGTTGCCGGGTGCGCCGGCTGATAACGATAGCCGCGCTCCTTGTCCGTTACCCAGCCGAGCGGCCCGCAATTGGTCATCCTGACCGACATCGGCTTGCCGGTGCCGGGCATGACGGGCACGAAAAGCGGCGCCTCGGCAACGACGGCGCGGATCACCTCGACCAATTCTTCCTGACGCGCCCGGTCGAGATAGCCGGGGAGATGGCGGATGCCGTTCAGAAGACCGGGCATGTCATTCGCCGCCGCCGGGGCGGCCGCGCATTTTCTTGACTTCGGACCGACCGGATTTTTCTTTCAGGCGCCGCTCGACCGAACCCTTGGTCGGTTTGGTCTTCTTGCGTGGCGGCGGTGGCGGCTTGGCCGCTTCCAGAATCAATTCCTTCAGCCGCTCGCGCGCATCCTCGCGGTTGCGGTCCTGGCTGCGAAAGCGGCTCGCCTCGATCATCAGCACGCCCTCCTTCGACATACGCCGGCCGGCAAGCCTGATGGCATTGGCCTTGACACGATCATTGAGGGAGGGCGAGTTCGGGATGTTGAAAAACAGCTGGACCGCGGTCGAGACTTTGTTGACGTTCTGCCCGCCCGGGCCGCCCGCCAGAACGAATTGTTCCGTCAGTTCCCATCCTGATATGGTGATCCTGTCATCGATATAGAGCGCGTCGCTGGCCATGCGGCGTTCTATCTCATATCAGCCGCCAATTGAAAACATCGGCTTCGCAAGCAAAACCCGGCAATCCTTAGATGCCGGGTTTCACGTGAGTCAAAGACCCTTTTTCTTATTCGGCTGCGACCTTTACGCCCGGGGCAGCATCGCGGACGCCGCCGTCGACGTGGTTCTCGAACTTGGCGAAGTTGGCGATGAACATCGAGACCAGCTTTTCGGCCTGGGCGTCATAGGCTGCCTTGTCGGCCCAGGTCGAGCGCGGGTCGAGAATGCCGCCGTCGACGCCGTTGACGGAGACCGGCACGGCAAAGCCGAAATTCGGATCCGCGCGGAATTCGACCTGGCCGAGTTCGCCGCTCAGCGCAGCGGCGAGAAGCGCGCGCGTCGCCTTGATCGGCATGCGCTTGCCGGTGCCGTAGGCGCCGCCGGTCCAGCCGGTATTGACCAGCCAGCAGCTGACGCCGTGACGGCTGATCAGATCCTTCAGCAGGTTGCCGTATTCTGCCGGATGCCGCGGCATGAAGGGCGCGCCGAAGCAGGTGGAGAAGGTCGCTTCCGGCTCGACGACACCCTTTTCGGTGCCGGCTACCTTGGCGGTGTAGCCGGAGAGGAAGTGGTACATGGCCTGATCGGGGGTCAGGCGCGCAATCGGCGGCATGACGCCGAAGGCATCGGCCGTCAGCATGATGATCGTCTTCGGATGGCCGGCGCGGCCGGTTTCCGAGGCGTTCGGGATGAAATGCATCGGATAGGCGCAGCGGGTGTTTTCCGTCAGCGAACCGTCGTCGAAATTCGGCTCGCGGCGGTCGTTCAGCACCACGTTTTCGAGCACGGTGCCGAAGCGCTGCGTCGTTGCGTAGATTTCCGGCTCGGCCTCGGCCGAAAGACGGATGGTCTTGGCGTAGCAGCCGCCTTCGAAATTGAAGATGCCGTTTTCGCTCCAGCCGTGTTCGTCATCGCCGATCAGCGTGCGTGCCGGATCGGCCGAAAGCGTCGTCTTGCCGGTGCCGGAAAGGCCGAAGAAGACTGCCGCATCGCCATCCGGGCCGACATTGGCCGAGCAGTGCATCGGCATCACGCCCTTGGCCGGCAGCAGGTAATTGAGCACGGTGAAGACCGACTTCTTCATTTCGCCGGCATAGGATGTGCCGCCGATGAGTACGAGACCGTTGGTGAGATCGCAGGCGATCACCGTTTCGGTGCGGCAGCCGTGGCGGGCCGGATCGGCCTTGAAGCTCGGCAGGTCGATGATCGTCAGCTTCGGCACGAAGGTCGCGAGCGCCGCCGTCTCCGGACGGATCAGGAGATTGCGGATGAACAGCGAATGCCAGGCGAACTCGGTGACGACGCGGGTCGGCAGGGCATGGCCTTCCTCGGCGCCGCCGACGAGATCCTGAACGAAAAGATCCTTGCCCGCGGCATGGGCCAGCATATCGGCGCGCAGCAGGGCGAAATGTTCAGGCGAGAGCGGCTTGTTGTTGTCCCACCAGATTTCGCCGTCGGTATTGGCGTCGCGAACAACGAACTTGTCGCGCGGCGAACGGCCGGTGTGCTGGCCGGTGAGAGCCCGGAGCGCGCCCTGAGCGGTCAGTTCGGCTTCACCCCGGCGGATCGATTCCTCATAGAGCGCGGCGGCGGAAAAGTTATAGCGAACGCTGGCTGCGCTGCCCAATCCAACCGTTGCAAGCTCCGTTGCCGGGTTATGAACTCCGAACTTTTCCATGGCTAGTTCCCTTTGCTCAGGCTCGTTGCCGTTAAAACTAAGGGCGAAAATACGGGGAGAAATTTTAAAAGACAAGAGACCGAAATTGAGAAAATTCAGTAATATCAAACAATTAATCGATTTAAATTTCCGCCGTTATTTTTAAATCGTTTGAATGCACCGCGTTGCAACATTTGGATGCACGACTTTGAGTTGCCGGCGAATTTTAAGACAATCCTCCCCTTTATCTTTGCCACAATTTGTTCCACCTTTATCCTCCATAAGCGCATCCGGTCACTGAGACCGCCTGGGGACGACGAAAATCCGGGAGATTGCGCACCGATGATGGAGACCAACACCATGCCGACAATCGCGCTCGTTGACGACGACCGCAACATCCTCACCTCGGTGTCGATCGCACTGGAGGCCGAAGGATATAAGGTCGAGACCTATACGGACGGTGCCTCAGCGCTCGACGGCCTTCTGGCGCGACCGCCGCAGCTTGCGATCTTCGATATCAAGATGCCGCGCATGGACGGCATGGAACTGTTGCGCCGTCTGCGGCAGAAATCGGATATTCCGGTCATCTTCCTTACCTCCAAGGATGAGGAGATTGACGAACTCTTCGGCCTGAAGATGGGTGCGGACGATTTCATCACCAAGCCTTTCTCGCAGCGCCTGCTGGTGGAGCGCGTGCGCGCCGTCCTGCGCCGCGCCTCGAGCCGCGAAGCCGCGGCTGCCGGCGGCACGAGCCCGAGCGGCGCACCAAAGGCCGGCGCCGTGCAGCAGGCCCGCTCGCTGGAGCGCGGACAGCTGGTCATGGACCAGGAACGCCATACCTGCACCTGGAAGGGCGAGGCCGTGACGTTGACGGTGACCGAGTTCCTGATTTTGCATTCGCTGGCGCAGCGCCCGGGCGTCGTGAAAAGCCGCGATGCGCTGATGGATGCAGCCTATGACGAACAGGTTTATGTCGACGATCGGACCATCGACAGCCACATCAAGCGGCTGCGCAAGAAATTCAAGATGGTCGATACCGATTTTGATATGATTGAAACGCTCTACGGAGTGGGATACCGCTTCCGCGAAGCAGCCTGAGCCCAGCGGGCGCGGCGCGAGAGAACGTTCAGGGCTGCGGGCCGGTTCATCCGGCCCCGCCCTTTGAAAGGGCCTGTCATTGGCACAGTTGGTGCAGGAAAGGGATCTGGACGATGCGGAGGGCGTGAGCACCCGTCGCGTCCGAGGCCGCCGTTGGTCGCATCCCTTCACGCTGATCCGCCGCATCTTCGGCAACGCCGTGTTTTCGAGCCTGACGCGGCGCATCCTGTTCTTCAATCTGGTCGCGCTGGTCGTGCTCGTCGGCGGCATCCTCTATCTCAATCAGTTTCGCGAAGGCTTGATCGACGCCCGCGCCGAAAGCCTGTTGACGCAGGGCGAGATCATCGCCGGCGCCGTCTCAGCCTCCGCGTCGGTCGATACGAACTCGATCACCATCGATCCGCAAAAGCTGCTCGAGCTGCAGGCCGGCCAGAGCATCACGCCGGTGCCGAACGACGAGGATCTCGAATTCCCGATCGATCCCGAGAAGGTCGCCCCGGTCCTGCGCCGGCTGATCTCTCCGACGCGCACGCGCGCGCGCATCTTCGATGCCGACGCCAATCTGCTGCTCGATTCGCGCCACCTCTATTCGCGCGGCCAGGTGCTGCGCTTCGACCTGCCGCCGGTCGAGGAAGAGAAGCAGACCTGGAGCGATTGGTTCGTGACGCTGTTCAACAAGGCGCTGCAGCCGGGCAATCTGCCGCTCTATAAGGAAGCGCCAGGCGGCGACGGTTCGATCTATCCCGAAGTCATGAACGCGCTGACCGGCGTGCGCGGCGCGGTCGTGCGCACAACGGAAAAAGGCGAACTCATCGTTTCTGTCGCGGTGCCGATCCAGCGCTTCCGCGCCGTGCTCGGCGTGCTGCTCTTGTCGACGCAGGCTGGCGATATCGACAATATCGTCCATGCCGAACGGCTCGCCATCATGCGGGTGTTCGGCGTGGCGACGCTCGTCAACGTGCTGCTTTCACTAGTGCTGTCGTCGACCATCGCCAACCCGCTTCGCCGTCTTTCGGCAGCGGCGATCCGGGTGCGCCGCGGCGCCAAAACGCGCGAGGAGATTCCCGACTTCTCCGCCCGCCAGGATGAAATCGGCAATCTTTCCATTGCGCTCCGCGAAATGACGACGGCGCTTTACGACCGCATCGATGCGATCGAAAGCTTTGCGGCCGATGTCAGCCACGAGCTCAAGAACCCGCTGACCTCGCTGCGCAGCGCCGTCGAAACGCTGCCGCTCGCCAAATCCGAGGATTCCAAGAAACGGCTGCTCGACGTCATCCAGCACGATGTGCGCCGCCTCGACCGGCTGATCAGCGATATTTCCGACGCCTCGCGCCTCGATGCCGAACTTGCGCGCGTCGATGCCGGCTCCGTCGACATGGAAGTGCTGCTGCGCGACCTGATCGACGTGTCCCGCCAGATCAGGGGCAGCAAGAAGCAGGTGGAGATCGAATATGCGATCGAACGCAAGCCGAACATCAAGACGCGCTTCGTCGTCAACGGCCACGACCTGCGCATCGGCCAGATCATAACCAACCTGATCGAGAATGCCCGCTCCTTCGTGCCTGAGAAGGGCGGCAAGATCACCGTGCGGCTGGTGCGCACACGCTCGCGCTGCGTCACTACCATCGAGGACAACGGTCCCGGCATCCAGGCGGAGAATATCGACCGGATCTTCGAGCGCTTCTATACGGACCGCCCGGAATCGGAAGGTTTTGGCCAGAATTCCGGCCTTGGCCTGTCGATCAGCCGGCAGATTGCTGAAGCCCATGGCGGTTCGCTGAGGGCGGAAAACATCACCGACGGCGAGAACGGACGCATAATCGGCGCGCGCTTCATCCTCGCACTTCCCCTTAACGCCGCCGCATGAGCGAGGCTCCCAACATCCATGCGACGGCGATCGTCGTGGGCAGGACGGGGCTCCTGTTCAGCGGGCCTTCCGGCTGGGGGAAATCGATGCTGGCCTTTACCTGCATGAGCGAGGCCCGCCGGCTCGGCCTCTTCACGGCGCTGGTCGCAGACGACCAGGTGCTTCTCTCGGAAGAGAGCGGCTCGGTGATTGCCTCGTGCCCGCCGTCGATCGCCGGGCTGATCGAGCTTCGCGGCACCGGCATCGTCCGGCAGGATCACGTCCCGCAGGCAATCATGCATTATGCCGTCCTGCCCGGCAGCGCGTCCGGTGAAAACCGCGTCCCTCCCGAGGGCGAAATCGTCAGTCTCGCTCCCGGTTTTTCGCTTCCCGCATTGCGGTTGCTCACAAACATCCCCTCGCCGCTCGCGGTCCTGATGGCGAAAGCGCCGGATATCGGGTGCTGAAGGCTTCCGGATTGATCAATCCGCCTTATATATTTGCATTTTTATCTTGCACTTCGGCTTTTCATCGCCAAGATGTGCCGCCACCGGTGGACGTAATTGCTGCATTGCGATATCTCAGCCACCGTTTGCGGATATGGGAGCAGTAATATCATGATCGGACTTGTGCTTGTCACTCATGGCAAGCTGGCTGAAGAGTTTCGTCATGCTGTCGAGCACGTCGTCGGTCCTCAGAAATTCATCGAGACGGTCTGTATTGGCCCCGAAGACGACATGGACCAGAGACGGCAGGACATTCTGGCAGCCGTTTCCGGTGCAGACGACGGCCATGGCGTCGTCATCCTGACCGACATGTTCGGCGGTACGCCGTCCAATCTCGCAATATCGGTCATGAGCAGCGGCCATACCGAGGTCATTGCCGGCGTCAACCTACCGATGCTCATCAAGCTCGCCGGCGTGCGCGGCGAGAACAACATGGAGAAAGCGCTGGTGGAGGCTTCCGAAGCCGGGCGGAAATACATCAATGTCGCGAGCCGTGTGCTCAGCGGAAAATAACGGGCCTTCATGACGTCGCTTTCCCGGGAACTCCTCATCATCAACAAGCGCGGTCTTCACGCGCGCGCCTCCGCCAAATTCGTGCAGATGGTCGAGAATTTCGATGCCGCCATCACCGTTTCCAAGGATGGAATGACGGTCGGCGGCACCTCGATCATGGGCCTCATGATGCTTGCGGCAAGCCCTGGTTCGAGCGTTCTCGTCTCGGCAAGTGGCAGCCAGGCCGCCGAGGCGCTGGAGGCGCTGGATCAGCTAATCCAGAACAAGTTCGGCGAAGAAATGTGAGCTCATAGCGCCGCGCTTCTTTTGAGACGCGCAAGGGACGCTGTAGCACGTTTTGATTGCTGCATAATTCATCCTCAAATCAATTCCGATTGAAGGAATTATGCAGCGGGCAGAGATCATATAAACATATAAAGACTTCTTTATATCCTTATTGCCATCCCCTGCGAAGCCTGCTAAACGGCGAGCATGCCGTGCGCTTGCTTGCGCCTGCGCCAATTTTTGAGACGTTTTTCAGCCTGGAGACCTCTATGAGCACTGAAAAAGATTATGTCGTCGCCGATATCGGGCTTGCGGATTTCGGCCGCAAGGAAATTACGATCGCCGAAACCGAAATGCCGGGCCTGATGTCCTGCCGCGCCGAATTCGGCCAGGCAAAGCCGCTGAAGGGCGCGCGCATCACCGGCTCGCTACACATGACCATCCAGACGGCCGTGCTGATCGAGACGCTGGTGGCACTCGGCGCCGAAGTCCGTTGGGCCTCCTGCAACATCTTCTCGACGCAGGACCATGCCGCTGCCGCGATCGCCGCTGCCGGCGTTCCGGTCTTCGCCATCAAGGGCGAGTCGCTCGAGGATTACTGGGTCTATACCGACAAGATCTTCCAGTGGGCCGATGGCGGCCTGTCCAACATGATCCTCGATGACGGCGGCGACGCCACCATGTACATCCTGCTCGGCGCCCGCGCCGAAGCGGGCGAGGACGTGCTTTCCAACCCGCATTCCGAAGAAGAGGAAATCCTCTTCGCCCAGATCAAGAAGCGCCTTGCCGCTTCGCCCGGCTGGTTCACCAAGCAGCGCGACGCCATCAAGGGCGTTACCGAGGAAACCACGACCGGCGTCAACCGCCTCTACCAGCTCAGCCAGAAGGGCCTGCTGCCCTTCCCGGCGATCAACGTCAACGATTCCGTCACCAAGTCGAAGTTCGACAACAAGTACGGCTGCAAGGAATCGCTGGTCGACGGCATCCGCCGCGGCACCGACGTTATGATGGCCGGCAAGGTTGCCGTCGTCTGCGGTTACGGCGACGTCGGCAAGGGTTCTGCCGCTTCGCTTTCCGGCGCCGGCGCCCGCGTCAAGGTGACCGAAGCCGATCCGATCTGCGCCCTGCAGGCCGCCATGGACGGTTACGAAGTGGTTCTGCTCGAGGATGTCGTTTCCTCGGCCGATATCTTCATCACCACCACGGGCAACAAGGACGTCATCCGCATCGACCACATGCGGGAGATGAAGGATATGGCGATCGTCGGCAATATCGGCCACTTCGACAATGAAATCGAAGTCGCCGCCCTGCGGAACCTCAAGTGGACGAACGTCAAGCCGCAGGTCGACCTGATCGAATTCCCGAAGGGCAACCGCATCATCCTGCTCTCCGAAGGCCGCCTGCTCAACCTCGGCAACGCGACGGGCCATCCGTCCTTCGTCATGTCGGCTTCCTTCACCAACCAGACGCTGGCGCAGATCGAGCTTTTCACCAAGCCCGGCCAGTACGAGAACAAGGTCTACATCCTGCCGAAGCACCTCGACGAGAAGGTCGCGCGCCTGCATCTCGACAAGCTCGGTGTGAAGCTGACTCAGCTTAGCGAAGAGCAGGCTGCCTATATCGGCGTCTCGCCGAAGGGCCCGTTCAAGTCCGACCACTACAGATATTGATCTCATCATCAATATCCACAAGATGTAGAAGCCGCAGCATTGACAAATGCCGCGGCTTATTTTTTGGACGCTCCCTTCCCGCCGATTCCCTTCCGAAGTATTGTTTTAAGACTTGATTCGTGGCGTCGGACCCGATCCGTCCGCCCCGAAAATGGGATGTCTTGTCGTAATGCGGCACATTGAAGGACGGAGACATACCGCGGATGTCGAAAATGAAAAACAGCCTGCCCCGTCAGGCGGATGACGGCGCTCGCGCCGGTCGCCGCCCGTTTACGGCAGGCCAAGGATATAAATCTGCAACGGCGCACGAGGCCGCAAAGCAAGAGCATGGATCATTGGCGCGCTTCCTGAAAACCTGCGCGGCCGGCACAGCGCTTGCCGCGCTGGCGCGGCCGGTTCTGGCACAGACCGAGCAGCAGGCGGCGGCCTCGGCTCATCTCTTCACATCCTCGCAGGTGGTCGGCGTTTCCGTCGTCATCGGCGTCATATCGGCAGCGCTGCTTTCGACGCTGTGGCTCGTGCGCCAGCGCGGCAATCTGGAAAGCGAGAGCCGCGAAATCCGCTCGGCGCTTTCCGATGCACAGCAGCGCATTTCGCAATACCAGGCGCTGATTGCCGACAAGAACCGGCGGATCGTCATCTGGGACGGCAATACGCGCCCCGAGCTTCTCGGCCAGCTTCCGCCGGAAACCGGCGCACCGCAGGACGGCGAGTTCCTGGCCTTCGGCCTGTGGCTGAAATCACGCTCGGCCGCCGACCTGGAAAAGGCGATCGACCGGCTGCGTGACGGCGCACAGAGCTTCGACATGGTGGTCGAAACTATTCGCGACGAAGTCCTCGAGGCGCAGGGCCGGGTTTCCGGCGGGCGCGCCTTCGTTCGCTTCGTAGCGCTCAACAATCTGCGTGCCGAACTCGCCGAGCTCAGGATCGAGCGCGACCGGCTGATGACCTCGATCTCGGCCTTCCAGACCATGCTCGACGCAATCGACATGCCGGCCTGGCAGCGCGACCCGGCGGGCCGGCTGACCTGGGTCAACCAGGCTTACGGCGAGGCGGTCGAGGCACGCACGCCGCAGCAGGCGATCAATGAAGGCCGCGAGATGCTGACGACCGTGGCGCGCGAACGCATCCGCGCGACGACGACGCCGGAATCGCCCTTCCACGACACGATCTCGACGGTGGTGCGCGGCAACCGCACATTCTTCGACGTCGTCGACGTCAAGGTTCCCGGCGGCTCGGCCGGCATTGCGGTCGACGTTTCCGATATAGAAGCGGTGCGCGCCGAGCTGGAACGGACGCTGAAGAGCCACGCCGAAACGCTCGATCACCTCGCCACCCCCGTCGCCATTTTCGACGGCGACCGCAGGCTGCAATTCTACAACCAGGCCTTCGTCGCCCTCTGGGAGCTGGATATTGCCTTCCTCGAAGGCCGGCCCGACAATAGCGAGCTGCTTGAGCGGCTGCGCGCGGCCAAGAAGCTGCCGGACCAGCTTAACTGGAAAAGCTGGAAGGAAGCAGCCCTTTCCGTTTACCGCGCGCTCGACACGCAATCCGATCTCTGGCACCTGCCGAACGGGCAGACGCTGCGCGTCTTCGCGACTGCCCACCCGCAGGGCGGCGCCACCTGGGTGTTCGAAAACCTGACCGAACAGGTCGATCTCGAAACCCGCTACAACACGCTGGTCAAGGTGCAGGGCGAAACCATCGACCATCTCTCCGAAGGTGTGGCGGTGTTCGGCCCCGATGGGCGTATTCGCCTGTCGAACCCGGCCTTCCGCGCGCTCTGGGGGATCACGGAGGCCGAAGCCAAGCCCGGCACCCATATCCGCGCGCTCGGCGAGGCCTGCGCGCCCTCCTACGACCGGCCGGACGGCTGGAAGACCTTTGCCGAACTGATCACCAGTTTCGACGACGAACGCCGCTCGGGCCAGGGCACGCTCGAACTCTTTTCCGGCCTCGTGCTCGACTATGCCGTCATCCCGCTGCCGAATGCGCAGACCATGCTGACCTTCGTCAACATGACGGACAGCGTACGCGCCGAGCGGGCGCTGACCGAGAAAAACGAAGCGCTGCGCAAGGCCGACGAGCTGAAGAACGATTTCGTGCAGCACGTATCCTACGAGCTGCGCTCGCCGCTGACGAACATCATCGGCTTCACCGACCTGCTGCGCACGCAGGGCGTCGGACCGCTGAACGAGCGGCAGGCCGAATATATCGACCACATCTCGACCTCGTCCTCGGTTCTGCTGACGCTCGTCAACGATATTCTCGACCTGGCGACCGTCGATGCCGGCATCATGCGGCTGAACTATGCGGAGATCGATCTCAACGACCTGCTCGACGACGTCTCGATGCAGATCGCCGATCGCCTTCATGAGAGCGGCGTGGCGCTCGAAATCACCGCGCCGGCCTATCTCGGCTCGATCGTCGCCGATCCGCAGCGGCTGAAGCAAATCCTGCTGAAACTGCTTTCCAATGCCGCGAATTTCTCGCCCGAGGGCACTTCGATCTCGCTGGAATGCCGCCGCGAAGGCACCGATTTCGTCTTCGCCGTCAGGGATAACGGCCCCGGCATCTCCCCCGACATGATCGCGACCGTCTTCGACCGCTTTGCGACGGGAGCAAAAAGCGGTAAACGCGGCGGCGCCGGCCTCGGCCTCTCGATCGTCGACAGTTTCGTCAGCCTGCATCATGGCGACGTGACGATCGACAGCGAACCGGGCAAGGGCACGACGGTGGTCTGCCGCATCCCTTCGGTCGATATCCCGCATTCCGCCGCCGCCGAATGACGACCGGCGACGCGATCTCGCTTTTCCTGAAGGACGAGGCGGCCACCATTCGCTTCGGAGAAGATCTGGCGCTCGCCCTGAAGGCCGGCGATTGCCTGGCGCTCTCGGGCGATCTCGGCGCCGGAAAATCCTCGCTCGCACGCGCCATCCTGCGCGCCATGGCCGATGACGAGGGTCTGGAGGTTCCAAGCCCGACCTTCACGCTGGTGCAATCCTACGATCTCAGAATCCCCGTTTCGCACTTCGATCTCTACCGGCTGGGCGACCCGGCCGAACTGACAGAACTCGGTTTCGACGAGGCACTGCAGAACGGCATCTGCCTGGTCGAATGGCCCGAGATGGCGCAAGGCGAATTGCCTGAAACACGCATCTCGCTGCGGCTCGACCATGAAGGCGCCGGCCGCCGCGCGACGATTGCGGCGGCTGAAAAAACCGCGGCCCGTATCCGCCGCGTGCTTGATATCCGCAGCTTCCTTGCCGATGCCGGCTATGGGGAAGCCAGGCGGCGGTTTCTGATTGGCGATGCGTCGCTGCGCGCCTATGAATCCGTCTATCCAAAAAAGGGAAAACGCAAGATCCTGATGGACTGGCCGCCGCTGCCGGACGGGCCGCCGGTGCTGGACGGCAAGCCTTACCCCAAGGTCGCCCATCTCGCGGAAAACGCCTATCCTTTCGTGGCGATCGCCAATGCTTTGCGCGAACGCGGCTTTGCCGCGCCGGAGATCTACAAGGTCGATTACGAGCGGGGCATCCTGCTGATCGAGGACCTTGGCAGCGAAGGCGTGCTCGATGAAGCCGGGCGGCCGATCGCCGAGCGTTACCGGCAAAGCGTCGCCTGCCTTGCGCATCTTCATTCCATGCAGTTTCCGAGGGATATCCCGGTCTCAGCCACGCATACGCATCACATTCCCGACTTCGACCGCACGGCGATGAAGATGGAAGTGCGGCTGGTGCTCGACTGGCATATTGCCTGGAAGCGCGGCACGCCGCCGACGGATGCCGAGCGCGAGGAATATCTCGCGATCTGGGACGATCTGATCGACGAGCTGAAATCAGCTGAAATCAATCTGCTGCTTCGCGACTTCCATTCGCCGAATATCATCTGGCGCGGGCATGAAAGCGGCGTCCGCAAGATCGGCATCATCGACTTCCAGGATTCGATGATCGGGCCGACCGCCTATGACCTTGCCTCCATCGTCCAGGATGCGCGCGTCACCATCGAACCGGATCTTTTCAGGCAGCTGATGGACGATTACCTGACGATCCGTCGGGCGCAGGCGGGCTTCGACGAAGCCGAATTCATGAAGGCCTGGGCCATCATGTCGGCGCAGCGCAATTGCAAGCTTGCCGGTCTCTGGGTGCGGCTGTTGCAGCGTGACGGCAAGTCCGGCTATCTCAAACATATGCCGCGAACGCTTGCCTATCTCCGGGTCGCGCTCGAGCACGAAACGCTTGC
This sequence comes from Rhizobium sp. R634, assembly GCF_002211305.1. Lineage (GTDB taxonomy): Bacteria > Pseudomonadota > Alphaproteobacteria > Rhizobiales > Rhizobiaceae > Rhizobium. The sequence goes on from NZ_LOKW01000025.1 coordinate 33,034, forward strand.
CCCCTTGCGCGATTGGTGCGCAAGGGCTGGAATAGGCCAAAGCGAATCATAAGTTCCGGATCAGCATGACGATCAGACAAGCCATGGTACTGGCCGCGGGTCTCGGGACCCGTATGCGCCCGATCACCGACACGATCCCGAAGCCGCTGGTGAAGATCGACGGCAAACCGATGATCGACTATGCGCTGGATTCGCTCGTCGCTGCCGGCGTCGAACGGGCCGTCGTCAACGTCCACCATCACGCCGGCCAGATGCTCGACCATCTTGGGAAATATCGCGGCCTCGACATCGTCATATCAGACGAGCGGGAGGCGCTGTTGAATTCCGGCGGCGGGCTGGCGAAGGGCCTGACGCTGCTCGGCCGCGATAACCTCTTCGTCATGAACGCTGATCTCTTCTGGATCGGTGAAAAGCCGGGGCGGCCGACGAATCTCCAACGCTTAGCCGGATTCTTCGATGCCGCGCGCATGGACATGGCGCTGCTCTGCGTCCGGATTGAGGATACGACCGGTCATAACGGCAAGAATGATTTCAGCCTTGCCGCGGACGGCCAGCTGACCCGGTATCGCGACGATCCGTCCAATCCCGTCGTCTATGCCGGGGCGATTGTCATGAACCCGGCGCTGTTCGACGATGCGCCACAGGATGCCTTCAACCTCAATATCTATTTCGACCAGGCGATCGCGCGCGGCCGGCTGTTCGGCATGGTGCTCGAAGGCCATTGGCTGACTGTGGGCACACCGGAGGCGATCGGCGAAGCGGAGGAAACGATCCGCAGGTTGCGGGCGTTCGCGTGAGCTTATGGCGGAGCGGCACCAGCCACGCATTCTGACGATCCCGGCGGGCCTTCCCTTCCTGAAAACCCTGGCGGCGACACTGTGCGACGGCCGGCTGACGCCTCTCTTCCGGCATGAGGCCGACGATCCGCTGTCGCTCGCGGGGGTGACGATCTACCTGCCGACCCGGCGCGCCGTGCGCGTGCTGCGCTCGGAATTCGTCGATGTGCTCGGCGGCCGCTCGGCGATTCTGCCCGTCATCCGTCCGCTCGGCGAAACCGATGACGACAGCGGCTATTTCGACGAAGCGCTGCCGGCGACCATCGACCTCGCCCAGCCGCTGTCGAACACCGCCCGCCTGCTGGAGCTTGCCCGCCTCATCCTTGCCTGGCGAAACAAGCTGCCGGAGATCGTCCGCCACATTCATTCGGACTCGCCGCTCGTGGCGCCGGCAAGTCCCGCGGACGCGATCTGGCTCGCCCGCAATCTCGCGGAGCTGATCGATTCCATCGAGACCGAGGATCTCGACTGGTCGGAGCTGTCGAAGCTCGACACCGGCGACTATGCCGCCTGGTGGCAGCTGACGGCGGAATTCCTGCAGATCGCCAGCGCATTCTGGCCGGCACGGCTTTCCGAGCTCGGCAAATCTTCGCCGGCGCGGCACCGGAACGCCATTCTCCGGGCTGAGGCAAACAGGCTTTCGACAATGACGCCGACCGGGCCGATCATCATTGCCGGTTCGACGGGCTCCGTTCCCGCCACCGCCGATCTCATCGCCGCCGTCGCCAATCTGCCCGAGGGCGTGATCGTGCTGCCTGGGCTCGATCTCTCCATGCCGGATCGTCACTGGCCGATGGTCGCGCCGGAGCCGGCGCCCGGACAACATGCCAACCCCGCAAGCCGCAGCCATCCGCAATATGGCCTGTCATCGCTGCTGAAGCGGCTGAAACTCACGCGTGCCGACGTCGCGCCCCTCGATGGCCCCGAGGCCGATCTCGATCGGCGCGCCGAAATCCTGTCACGCGCGCTCACTCCGTCCGAGGCAACCAGCGACTGGGGCGCCTGGAAGAACGACCTGCCCGCCGGCGCCCTATCCTCGGCCTTTGCCGAGGTTTCGCTGATCGAAGCCGCCAACGAGCGCGAAGAAGCGACCGCGATCGCCATTGCGCTGCGGCTCGCGCTGGAAAGGCCGGGCCAGGATGGCGAGAGCCGGGCGGCGCTGATCACGCCGGACCGCAATCTCGCCCGGCGTGTAATGGCCGAGCTCTCCCGCTTCGGCATCCTCGCCGACGATTCGGCCGGCACGCCGCTTGCAGCCACGCCGCAGGGCACGCTGCTGCAATTGCTCCTGGAGGCAGCGCTGCGGCCGGGCGATCCGGTGGCGATCGTCTCACTGCTCAAACATCCGCTCGCCCGTTTCGGACTGGAACGCGACGCGCTGATTTCCGCCACCGAGGCGCTCGAGCTGCTGGCGCTGCGCGGCGGCGTGGCCGAGGTGGATATCGGTGCACTCGAACCGCTGCTTACCCATCAGCTTGCCGAACAAGCCCTGGACAGGCACGCGCCGCAATGGCGAAAGACGCTTCCGCCCGAGGCAGCCGATGCCGCCTACGAGCTCGCGCGCCGGGTCCAGCGGGCAACCGAGCCTCTGGCTTCGGCGCTGATGCGGCACCGGCCGGAAGATCGCGGTCGAACGGCAAGCTTTACCTTGTCCGACTGGGCGGAGCGCACCGGCCGTTGCCTGGAAGCTGTCGCGGTGGATCCGAAAGGCAACCTTGCCGATCTCTGGTCCAATGAAGCGGGCGATGCGCTCGCCTCGCTGCTCGGTGAAGTCATCGATACGGACGGCCAGATGGAAGCCGACGGACCGCAATGGATCGACATCATGGCGGCCCTTGCCGCCGGCCATGCGGTCAAGCCACGGGCGCTCAGCCATCCCCGGCTCTTCGTCTTCGGCACGCTGGAAGCCCGCCTGCAGAGCGTAGATACGATGATCCTCGGCGGCTTGAACGAAGGCTCCTGGCCAGGGCAGACCGCCAACAATCCCTTCATCCCGCGCATGATGAAGACGGAAATCGGCCTGGAGCCGCCGGAACGGCGCATCGGCCAGCTGGCGCATGATTTCGAGATGGCGAACGGCACGCGACATCTGATCTATTCGAGAGCGCTGCGCCAGGGTTCGACGCCGACCGTCGCCTCGCGTTGGCTGCAGCGGTTATTGGCGCTCGGCGGCGAGGCGTTCGAAGCGGAATTGAAAGGACGCGGCAACCGGTTCCTGCAATGGGCGGGCCTCATCGACCGAGGCGAGGTGCAAGCTCCGGCGCAGCGGCCCTCGCCGAAACCGCCGCTGGCGCTGCAGCCGAAATCCTATTCCTTCAGCGAAGTCGGCCGGCTGCGCCGTGATCCCTATGCGATCTATGCGCGCCGTGTTCTGCGGCTCGACCCCGTCGATGCATTCAATCGGGAGCCGGGAGCGGCCGAACGCGGCACGCTCTATCACAAGATCATCGACCGGTTCATCCGCGAGGCGCATGTCGCGGGCACGCCGGAAGCGGTTGCGGCGATGGAACGCATCCTTTCCGAGCTTTTCGACATGGAGAAGCTGCCGCCGCATATCGACGCCGTGTGGCGGCCACGCTTCCGTGAGGTGGCCCGCGCCTTCCTCGCATGGGAAGCCGACCGGCGGCCGGGCATTCGCAAGACGCTGACGGAGGTGCGGGGCGGCGTCGAGCTGGAGCCGATCAATATCCGGCTCACCGGCGTCGCGGACCGTATCGACGTAGTGGGACCGAACGGCGCCGATATCATCGACTACAAGACCGGCTACAATCCCTCGCCGGCGCAGGCGCGCGCGCTTCTCGATCCGCAGCTTGCTCTCGAGGCGGCAGCGCTCAGCGCCGGCGCCTTCCGCGATGCCGGCAGCCTCGTGCCGCAGGATCTGCTCTATGTCCGCCTGCGGCCGGGACGGCGTTTTCTGGTCGACACCGTCAATAACGAGAGCTCGGCGCGCAGCGACAAGGCAAAATCGGCAATGGATCTGGCCGAGGAATCGATCGACCAGCTGGTCAAATTCGTGGGGTTGCTGCAATCCGGCGAAAAAGGCTTCACCTCGCGGCTCATTCCGGCGCAGCAATTCGATTTCGGCGGTGACTACGATCATCTCGCCCGCGTCTCCGAATGGTCGACGGCCGAAAACGAGGAAGGCGGCGGCGATGAATGAAACGACCGACCTTCCCGACAACGACGAGCCGGGCGCCTGGATCGGCTGGACGACGATCCAGCAGGCGATCGCCTCCGACCCGGCGCGTTCAGCCTGGGTGTCGGCCAATGCCGGGTCCGGCAAGACCCACGTTCTGACCCAGCGCGTCATCCGGCTTCTGCTTGCCGGGGCGCGGCCTTCGGCCATTCTCTGCCTCACCTATACGAAGGCGGCGGCGTCGGAAATGTCGAACCGCGTCTTCGAGCGGCTGGCGGAATGGGTGGTGCTCGACGATGAAGATCTCAGCCGGCGGATCAGCCAGATCGAGGGCGCAGCACCCGACAGGATCAAGCTCGCCGAGGCCCGGCGGCTGTTTGCCAAGGCGCTGGAGACGCCGGGCGGCCTGAAGATCCAGACGATCCACGCCTTTTGCGAGGCGCTGCTGCATCAGTTCCCGCTGGAGGCCAATGTCGCCGGGCATTTCTCGGTTCTCGACGATCGCGCCGCGGCGGCGCTGCTTTCCGACGCACGCCGCGCCTTGCTGACGGCGACCGCACCGGCGGGAGACAGCGCGCTTGCCGAGGCCTTTGCCTATGTGCTCAATCTCGGCGACGAATCCGGTCTTGAGAATCTGCTCGGCGACATCGTCGCCAACCGCAATGCCATCCGCCGTTTCACCGCGACGGCCGAACAGCAGGGCGGCGTGGAGATGGTGCTGCGCGGGAGGCTTGGCCTTGCCGCCGATGACACGGAAAGAGGGATCGCGGCACAATATTGGCCGTTGCCGGAGCTTTCGGGCGCCACGCTGGAGCTTTATCTCTCCCTTGCCGACCAGAAGGGCGGTGCGAAGGCGCAGGAGGTTGCCTACGGCCTCAGGCTGGCCGGACGTGAGCGCGACGACACGAAACGCGCGGAAATGCTCGAAAAGATCTTCCTGACGGCGGCGAAGGGCGAGCCGAAGGCGGATTCGCAATTCTTCGTCAAGGCCATGCTTGCCGAAGCGCCGCAGCTGGCCGATGCCATTGCTGCTGCCCGCGCCCATGTCGCGGCGAGCCGCGACCGGCTGAAAATGATGCGGATGTACGGCGCCACCCATGCCGCACTCGTGCTCGCCGACCGGCTGAACCATGACTATGAGGAGCTGAAGAAGCAGCGCAGCCAGCTCGATTTCGAGGACCTGATCACCAGAACGGCCGACCTGTTGACGAAAAACGGCGTCGGTCCCTGGATCCATTACAAGCTCGACCGGGGTATCGACCATATCCTGGTCGACGAGGCGCAGGATACCAGCCCGATCCAATGGAGCGTCATCCAGTCGCTTGCCGAGGATTTCTTCTCCGGCGAAAGCGCCCGGCCGGTCGTGCGCACGCTCTTTGCCGTCGGCGATGAGAAGCAGTCGATCTATTCCTTCCAGGGCGCGCGGCCCGAACGGTTCTCCGAGGAGAGCGACCGGACGCGCCGGCGCGTTTCCGACAGCGGCCAGAGCTTTTCCTCGATCCGGCTGCCGCTTTCTTTCCGGTCGACCGCCGACGTGCTCGAAGCCGTCGACCAGATCTTCACGTCAGCCGACAATGCCCGCGGCCTCAGCGCGGTCGGCGAACCGGTCGTGCATCGCTCCAGCCGCATCGGCCATCCCGGTGCCGTCGATCTCTGGGAGATGGTCGCCCCTGAAATCGTTGTGAAGGAAGAGGACTGGACGGCGCCCTTCGACGCCACGCCGGAAAGCGCGCCGGCCGCAATCCTGGCGCGGCGGATCGCCCATTCGATCGGCGCGCTCGTCGGCCGCGAGACGATCGTCGAAAAAGGCAGGGAGCGCCTCATCGAAGCCGGCGACATCCTCGTGCTGGTGCGCAAGCGCGACGCCTTCGTCAATGCGCTGACGCGCGCGCTGAAGCGCCGCGGCGACATCCCCGTCGCCGGCGCCGACAGGCTGGTGCTGACCAGCCATATCGCCGTGCAGGATCTGCTGGCGCTTGGCCGCTTCCTGCTTCTGCCCGAGGACGATCTTTCGCTTGCCGCCGTGCTCAAGAGCCCGCTTTTCGATCTCTCGGAGGATGATATCTTCGCGCTCGCCGCCCTGCGGAGCGACAATGAGAGCGTCTGGAACCATCTCAAGAAATTCGCCGCCGATGGCACGGAACGTTTCCGTATCGCGTTCGAGAAGCTGGAGCTCTTTCTGCGCCAGTCAAAAAGCCTTTCGGTGCATGATTTCTATGCGCGTGTGCTGGGCAGCCATGGCGGGCGGCGGCAATTCCTGGCGCGTCTCGGCGCCGAGGTCAGCGATATTCTCGATGAGTTCCTGACGTTTACCCTCGACCACGAAACATCCGGCCTTCCCGGGCTGCAATCCTTCATCTCGACCCTGGAACTCGAGGCGCCGGAGGTGAAGCGCGAGCAGGACAAGGGGCGCAACGAGGTCAGGATCATGACCGTGCATGCGTCCAAGGGTCTGGAAGCGCCGATCGTCTTCCTTGTCGACGGCGGCTCGAAAGCCTTTACGCATACCCATCTGCCGAAGCTTCGGCTGATCGAATCGAGGTCTGGCGAGCCGCCGATGCCGGTCTGGGTTCCTGCTTCCGACCTCGCCAACTCGCTGACGCAGAGCGATGCGGCGCGTATTCAGAAGCTGGCGGAAGAAGAATATCGCCGGCTGCTCTATGTCGCCATGACGCGCGCCGCCGATCGCCTCGTCGTCTGCGGCTATCGCGGCGTGCGTGCCAATAACGACACCTGGCATATGATGATTTCGGCTGCGCTGCACGAAAATCATCCCTATGTGGAAAACGCCACATTCGCCGGCCCGGACGGCGAATGGCAGGGCACCAGATGGCGCGTGCCGCGCGTGGAGCTGAGCTTCGAACGCCTCGACCGCAGCCAGCACCACGAAAGCGAGGAGGCCCTGCCGGAGGGCCTGTTGCGGCCTCTGCCGCCGCAGGCCGAGCTGCCGCGGCCGCTCAGCCCTTCCGGGGCCGGCACGATCGTCGACGAAGACGAGGGCGGTCTGCTCGTCACTTCGCCGCTGTTCGGCGAGACGGCGCGCAGCGATCGGTCGCTGGAGAAAGGCAGGCTGATCCATCGCATGCTGCAGGCGCTTCCCGACATTCTGCCTTCGGAACGGCCCGATGCTGCGGAGCGCTATGCCGAGCGGGCGGCCCGGTTCTGGCCGGAGGCCGAGCGGCGCAAACTGGTCGATTCGGTTCTGAAATTATTGGACGAGGAAGGACTGCGGCCCATGCTCGGCGAGCAGGCGCGGCCCGAAGTCTCGATCATGGGAACCCTGACGCTGGACGGCAAGCGCTATGCCGTTTCCGGCCGCATCGACCGGCTTGCCGTGCTTGCCGACCGCGTCGTCATTCTCGACTACAAGACCAACCGGGTGCCGCCGGCGAGCGAGGAGGCGATCCCCTTTGCGCATAAGGCGCAGCTTGCGATCTATCGCGAGATCCTGGCGCCGCTCTATCCCGGCAAGCGCATCGAGTGCATGCTCGTCTACACAGAGAATGCCTCGCTCTATATGCTCAGCGAAACGGCGCTCGGTTTGGCGCTTGCAGGACTCAAGACAAAGTGAAATACCGGACATTGAAAATTCGGCACCACAGCATCACATGTGGTTCAACACATAATTCCGTTAAAGGAGCAGCCTATGGCTACCGTGAAAGTCGATATCAATAACTTCCAGTCGGAAGTTCTGGAATCCGCAGAACCCGTCGTCGTTGATTTCTGGGCTGAATGGTGCGGCCCGTGCAAGATGATTGCTCCGAGCCTCGAAGAAATCTCGGTCGAAATGGAAGGCAAGGTCAAGGTTGCCAAGCTCAATATCGACGAGAACCCGGAACTCGCCGCACAGTTCGGCGTGCGCTCCATTCCGACCCTTGCGATCTTCAAGGGCGGGGAAGTCGCCGATATTTCGGTCGGCGCCAAGCCGAAGACGGCTCTGTCGAACTGGATTTCGAACGCTGCCTAATCGATTGATGTCACATTGACGAAAAAGCCCGGTTTCGACCGGGCTTTTTTCATTTTAGGCTCTTCATGTCGCCGCTCACTTGGGAGGCGTGCCGTTATCGGCAAGCACGTCGCCCACCAAGTAAAGTGAGCCGCCAACCAGAATGCGCGGCGGCAATGCCTCCGGATCGAGCGCGGCCTTTATCGCTTCCAGCGCATCGGCGACCGTCGACATCGGTTCGGCGACGAGGCCGGCATCATAGGCGGCATTCGACAGTATCACCGGATCGATCATTGCATCGCTGCCGCGGATCGGCACGCAGAACACCTTTTCGACCAGGCCTGCGAAGGCCTTGAAGTAACCGACCGGGTCCTTGGTGTTGATCATGCCGATGATCAAGAAAAGCGGGCGCGGCTGGCGCTCCTCAAAATTGGCCATGGCTTCGGCGATGACTTCACCGGCGCCGGGATTATGCCCGCCATCGACCCAGATCTCGGCGCCGGCCGGCGCGTTTTCCAGCAGCCGGCCTTCGCTCAGGCGCTGGAGCCGGCCCGGCCACTCCACGAGATTCATCGCCTTTTCCATCATCGTCTCGGTGACGGTGAAGCCCGCGGCCTTGACGGCGCGAATGGCGGCGGCGGCATTGGCATATTGATGGCGGCCGGGAAGCCGCGGCAGCGGCAGGTCGGCAAGGCCATATTCGTCCTGATAGACGAGCCGGCCATATTCCTCATGCGCCATGAAATCCTGGCCGAAGACCGCGCTCGGGCAATGCAACCGCTCGGCCGTCGACATCAGGACGTCGAGTGCGGCGTCATATTCCTGGTGGCCGATGACGACGGGCAATCCCGGCTTCATGATGCCGGCCTTTTCAGCCGCGATCAGTTCGACCCTGTCGCCGAGATAGGGCTGATGATCGAGCGAGATCGGCATGATGACCGAAACGGCCGGATCGGAAATGACATTGGTGGCGTCGAAGCGGCCGCCGAGACCGACTTCGATGATCGCGGCATCGGCCGGGTGTTCGGAAAACAGGATGAAAGTGACCGCCGTCAGGATTTCGAAGACGGTAATATGCTGCCCGGCATTGGCTTCTGCCACGCGGCGGAGAGCATCGGCGAAGACGGCATCGTCCACGAGCTGGCCGCGTCCGCCCGCCACACCGATGCGATAGCGCTCGTGCCAATTGACGAGATGCGGCGAGGTGTGGACATGGGCGCTATAACCGCCGGCCTCGAGCAAGGCGCGGCAGAAAGCGGTGACCGAGCCCTTGCCATTGGTGCCGGCGACATGGATCACCGGCGGCAGCTTCCTGTGCGGATTGCCGAGCATATCGAGTAGACGGGTGATGCGATCGAGGGACAGATCGAACCCCTTGGGATGCAATCCCATGAGTTTTTCGATCTCTTGCGCTGCCTCACTCACCGCGGTTTGGCCTCTGGGTATCAATTCGGCACCCCGCCTGCTTGTCGGTTATCAGGCGCTCGCCGCCAGGGCGATCGCACCGCTATTCATGTCGTTGGCCGCCGAGACGGGCTTCTTCGTCAGGATCTTCAGGAGACGCGCCAGCGTTTCCGGAATGTCGTGACGTTTGACGACCATATCGACCATACCATGTTCCAGCAGGTATTCGGAGGTCTGGAAGCCCTCCGGCAGCTTCTCACGCAGCGTCTGCTCGATCACGCGCTTGCCGGCAAAGCCGATTTCGGCGCCGGGCTCGGCCAAATGAATATCACCGAGCATGGCGTAGGAGGCTGTAACGCCGCCGGTCGTCGGGTTGGTCAGCACGACGACATAGGGCTGGCCAGATTCCTTGAGCAAATCGACGGCAACCGTCGTGCGCGGCAGCTGCATCAGCGAGAGAATGCCTTCCTGCATGCGCGCGCCGCCGGAAGCGGGGAACATCACCAGCGGGCACTTTTCGGAGGTCGCGCGTTCGAACGCCTTGACGATCGCCTCGCCGGCGGCAATGCCGAGCGAACCGCCGATGAAGTTGAACTCGTGCACGACGGCCACGAGCTTCAAGCCCTGCACCTTTCCGAGGCCGGCGAGGATCGTGTCCTCCTGTTCGGTCTTCAGGCGGCTGTCGCGGAGACGATCGCTATATTTCTTGGAGTCGCGGAACTTCAGCGGGTCTTGGGCGACCTTCGGCTGCGGCAGCGATTCATATTCACTGTTGTCGAAAAGATCGGCGAGACGCGCCTTGGCCGGCATCTTCATGTGATAGCCGGACGCCGGAATGACCCATTTGTTGGATTCCAAATCCTTGTGGAAGACCATCTCCCCGGTTTCCGGGCACTTGATCCAGAGGTTCTCCGGCACTTCGCGACGGCCCAGCATGGAATTGATCCGCGGGCGAACGTAGTTGGTGATCCAGTTCAACTCGATTTCTCCTAACTGAATAGCGCCAATGTGGGAAAACTATTCGGCAGCAACAAGGCGCGCCGAACGGGTTCCCGAGGAAAGGCCGCGCACCAGCGTTGCGACCGCCTGAACCGTGTCCGCCGTGGCTTTTCCATCCTTGGTCAAGCTGGTGGCGACCTGATTGACGATGGCGGTGCCGACGACGACGCCATCGGCCGAGCCGCCGATGACCTTGGCATGTTCCGCCGTCTTGACGCCGAAGCCAACGCAGACGGGCAGCTCCGTATGCTGCTTGATGCGCTGGACGGCGCCCGAAACCAGCGACGGATCGGGCAGCGCCGAGCCGGTGATGCCGTTCATCGACACGTAATAGACGAAGCCGGAGGTGTTTTTCAGCACGGCGGGCAGACGCTTTTCGTCGGTGGTCGGCGTTGCCAGTCGGATGAAGTTGATGCCCTTGCGGATCGCCGGAATGCAGAGTTCGTCATCCATCTCGGGCGGCAGGTCGACAACGATCAGGCCGTCGATGCCGGCGGCCAGAGCATCGTCGAGGAATTTCTCGACGCCGTAGATGTAGATCGGATTGTAGTAGCCCATCATTACGATCGGCGTCGCATCGTTGGTCTTGCGGAAATCGGCCGCCAGCTGCAGCGTCTTCTTGAGCGTCTGGCCGCCTTTCAGGGCACGCTGACCGGCCAGCTGGATCGCCGGACCGTCGGCCATCGGATCGGAAAAGGGCATGCCGAGTTCGATGATGTCGGACCCCGCCTCCGGCAGCGCCTTCATGATGCCGAGAGAGGTGTCGTAGTCAGGATCGCCGCCCATGAAATAGGTCACAAGCGCCGGACGGCCCTCGGCCTTCAGCTCGGCAAAGCGTTTGTCCATGCGTGCGGTCATGTCTTACAGTCCCATTCCCAGAATCTTGCCGACGGTGAAGATATCCTTGTCGCCGCGGCCGGAGAGGTTCATCAGGATGATCTCGTCCTTGCCCATCTTCGGTGCGCGCTTGATGACCTCGGCAATCGCATGCGCGGCTTCGAGCGCCGGGATGATGCCTTCGAGGCGGGTCAGCGTCTGGAAGGCTTCGAGCGCTTCGTGGTCCATGATCGGCACGTAATCGACGCGGCCGATATCGCTCAGCCAGGAATGTTCGGGGCCGATGCCGGGATAGTCGAGACCGGCCGAGATCGAATGGCCTTCCTTGATCTGGCCGTCGCCGTCCTGCAGCAGATAGGTGCGGTTGCCGTGCAGCACGCCCGGCGTACCGGCGGTGATCGAGGCGCAATGTTCTTCGCCCTGCAGGCCCCTGCCGCCGGCTTCGACGCCGACGATCTTCACCGAGGGATCATCGAGGAAGGGATGGAAGATGCCGATCGCATTCGAGCCGCCGCCGACGGCAGCGACGACGAGATCCGGCAGACGGCCTTCGGCCGCCAGCATTTGCTCTTTTGCCTCGGCGCCGATCACCGCTTGGAAATCGCGGACCATCTCCGGATAAGGATGCGGGCCGGCTGCCGTCCCGATCAGGTAGTAGGTATCCTCGACATTGGTCACCCAGTCGCGGAGCGCCTCGTTCATCGCGTCTTTCAGCGTGCCGCTGCCTGCCGTCACCGGCTTCACTTCGGCGCCGAGCAGCTTCATGCGGAAAACGTTCGGCGCCTGACGTTCGACGTCGGTCGCGCCCATATAGACGACGCAGGGAAGTCCGAAGCGCGCGGCAACGGTGGCGGAAGCGACACCGTGCTGGCCGGCGCCGGTTTCAGCGATGATGCGGGTCTTGCCCATGCGCTTGGCGAGCAGGATCTGACCAATGCAGTTGTTGATCTTGTGCGAGCCGGTGTGGTTCAGTTCCTCACGCTTGAAATAGATCTTCGCGCCGCCGAGTTCGGCCGTCAGCCGCTCGGCGAAATAGAGCGGGCTCGGGCGGCCGATGTAATGGGCGCCGAGATGCTTCAATTCCGCCTGGAACACCGGATCCGTTTTCGCCTTGTTCCACTCATCCTGCAGATCGAGGATCAGCGGCATCAGCGTTTCGGCAACGAAACGACCGCCGTAGATGCCGAAACGACCATCTTCGTCAGGTCCGGAACGGAAGGAATTCGGTTTAGGCGTTTCGTTCACTCTCAACTCCCTGAGGTCATGACCGGCGCATCCGCCGTTTCGACCGCATCGAAAAATTCATCGATCATCGCGACGCTTTTGACGCCAGGCTCGGTTTCTACGCCCGAGGAGACGTCGATACCACGCGCCTTGGTCTTCACAAGCGCATCCGCGACATTGTTCTTGTTCAGCCCGCCGGACAGCATGTAGTCGATGCTGCCGTCGAGCCAGCTCAAGAGGCTCCAGTCGAAGGAAATACCGTTACCGCCCGGCAGTTCCGAGCCTTTCGGCGCTTTCGCATCGAACAGGAAGCGGTCGGCAATGCCGATATAGGCCTCGACCCGCTTCAGATCGTCGGCCGTGCGCACCGAAAATACCTTCATGACAGGCAGGCCATAAAGCGCCTTGATGGTCAGCACGTGTTCGGGGCTCTCATTGCCGTGGAGCTGCAGAATATCCGGCTTCAACAGCGAGACGATCTCATCCAGCTCGTCATTTGTGGCATCGACAACGACGGCGACGATCTTCGCCTTGCCGCGGGCCGGTTCGGCAAGTTTTGCCGCCAGGTCCGGCTCGATGTAACGCGGGCTCTTTTCGAAGAAGATAAAACCGATATGGGTCGCGCCGCGTTTCAGCGCACGATCGATCGCTTCTGGCGTCTTCAAGCCACAGATCTTGATATCGGGTTTCATGGCAGCGAAGTGACATGAAATGCGGCAAGAGTCGAGCCAATTTGCGTAGAACGCTGCATTTAGCGGACGCTCAGCTAATCGAAATCAATGGCGTGCAATTGGCTGCCGTGCCGCTTCAGCCAGGATTTCGCGTCCTCCATGCCGGGGCAAAGCTTTTTGCAAAGCGCCCAGAAACGAGGCCCGTGGTTCATCTCCTTGAGATGGGCAACTTCGTGGGCGGCGAGATAATCGATCACCGAAGGCGGCGCCATGACGATGCGCCAGGAAAAACTCAAATTTCCCTCCGACGAGCAGGAACCCCACCGACTGCGGGTATCCTTCATCGAGATCGACCGTATCGGCGCCCGGATCGTTGCGGCATGCATCGTCGCCAGTCGTTCGAGATCGGCCCGCGCCTCCTTCTTGAGGAAGGCCGCGATGCGCCGCCCGACATGTTCGGGCATGCCGCTGACGCGCAGCACGGGGCTGCCGTTCACAGAGACCACCTCCGTCAAGCCGCGCAGGCTGCCGGTGTGCTCGATGCGATGAGAAACGCCGCGCAGGAGGATCTTGCCGCCGTCGCCTAAGCCCGTATCGGTCGAAAACTTCGCAAGCCTGGTGAGCAGCCATCCCTGGTGCCGATCGAGGAAGGCATTGACCTCACGCGCAGCAAGGCCTCTCGGCACCGTCATCTTGAGGGCTCGCCCGCCCGGCTCGATGCGCAGCGTGATGCGCGTCGCCTGGTCATGCTGCTTGATGGTCAGGGGCATGAGCCGGCCGGCGACGTCAAGCGTCCGCGTTTCGGGCGGAGCCGGCTTTCGCGCCTTTGGCCGTGTCTTCAGAAGCGGAAACATGGGAGTTTTCTATACGATTCGCCGGGGAATCTAAACGATTGCCGGGTAGGCAGGCATGGAAAAACCGGCATCGGTGAGATGCCGGCATCTGTTCATTGCTAGCCCATTCACGGCGTCTGAAATTCGGCGACCGGGCCGCCATTGTCATTGCGCCTGGCGTTCTTGCGCTCGCGCATGAAACGGTCGAATTCTTCCTGGTCTTTGGCGCGGCGGAGCTCTCTGAGATAAGCGTCGAATTCCTCGCGCATTTCGTCGAGCTTGCGGCGCTCTTCCTCGATCCGATCGAGCTCAGCCTTGCGCCAATCGTCGAAGGCGACGTTGCCGGTCGAGAAATGCGGGCGGTAACGGCCATGCGAACGGCGGCAGGAGGCGAAGAAGCCATCGGTCGCCTGATTGACGTCGCGCTTGAAGCCGCGCAGACGCTCGCCGAAGATGATATAGGCAAGCATGGCCAGACCCAGAGGCCAGAAAACCATGAAGCCGAGAATCATCAGGGCAATGGTAGCCGGAGTCCAATCCGGTCGAAGCAATGCTGACTGGTTCATCGTGCGGTATCCTTGCTTTCCGCGCCCGGCAAGATACCGAACGCTGAAATCGATGTGGTTACCGCAATAGGTGCCTTCAAGACGATTGCCCGCGAAATCGGACAAGGTCTTGAATCGGTTCTCCTAATTCAGCTGCCGCTGAATCAGCCGGTTCGGCCGCCCTTGATGACGCGCTGAACCGGGCGCTTAATCCCCGAACGGGAATGCTGGCGGACGAAATTGACGATGCGCGGCGCAATCTCGCGGCGGAACCGCGAACCGTTGAAAACGCCGTAATGGCCGACATCCGGCTGGAGATAGTGCATACGCATATCTTCAGGAATGTTCACGCAGATGGTCTGCGCCGCCTTCGTCTGGCCGACGCCCGAAATATCGTCGTTCTCGCCTTCTACGGTCAGAAGCGCCACCTTGCGGATCGCTGCAGGATCAACGCGTTTGCCGCGATGCATCAATTCGCCCTTCGGCAGGGAGTGCTTTATGAAAACCTCCTCCACCGTCTGCAGATAGAACTCGGCGGTGAGATCCATCACGGCGAGATATTCGTCGTAGAAATCGCGATGTTTTTCCGGCTCGCCGTCGTTCTTCACGAGATGCATGAAGAATTCCTTGTGGGCGACGAGATGGCGGTCCAGGTTCATCGACATGAAGCCGGAAAGCTGCAGGAAGCCGGGATAGACAGGACGCATGAAACCCGGCTGCGGCCAGGGCACGTTCATGATGACATTATCGGAAAACCACTGCAGTGAGCGTTCGTGAGCAAGCTTGTTGACCGCCGTCGGGTTGATGCGCGTATCGATCGGACCGCCCATCAGCGTCATAGAGGACGGCGAAAGCGGATCGTTGGCTTCCTCCATCACCGCGGCTGCAGCAAGCACCGGCACGGAGGGCTGACAGACGGCGATGACATGCGTGTCGTGGCCGAGGAAATGCAGCATCTCGATGACGTAATCGACATAATCGTCGAAATCGAAGGTGCCTTCCGTCATCGGCACCATGCGGGCATCGATCCAGTCGGTGATGTAGACATCGGCGCTCGGCAGCAGCGCCTCGACGGTGCCGCGCAGCAGCGTGGCATAGTGGCCGGACATCGGCGCGACGATCAGGATGCGGGGATCGCTGGCGCGGCCGGGTGGTAAATTTCGTGAAAAATGCAGGAGATTGCAGAAGGATCGCGACCAGACGATCTCTTCGCGGACGGAAACCGTCTGATCGCCGACCGTCGTCTGCTTCAGTCCGAATTCCGGCTTTCCGTAGCGCCGCGTCGTACGCTCGAACATTTCGAGACTTGCCGCCATCGTCCGGCCCAACGGTGTGTTGGAAAATGGATTCAGCGGATTGGCATAGGCAAAACGCATGATGTCTGCCGCGGCGCGAAACGGCGCCATGGCGGCATGATTCAATTCATAAAGCTGATAGAACATAGAAGGCGCCACCTTTCTCTATCGAAAAGATGACGTCGATTGATAGACATCGAATCTTTCCGCACGCTGGCACGTAACGCAGACTATCAGGTTTTTGTTGCACAGCAACATAGACGTGCCGTAGCTGCACAGGAAATGCCAAAGTGTTGATCTCTGGCATCACCATAGAGCCGAAAGCTTAAAGTTCAGCTGAGTTAGCGTCGTTAACGATCCGCGACGAAGCTCTGCTTCTGGCTGCCGAGGCCTTCTATGCCGAGTTCGACGACATCGCCATCCCTGAGGAAGCGGGGCGGCTTCATGCCCATGCCGACGCCGGGAGGCGTTCCTGTCGAGATGACGTCGCCGGGATGCAGCGACATGAACTGGCTGAGATAGGAAACGATGTGGGCGACGCCATAAACCATGGTCTTGGAAGAGCCGTTCTGCATCGTTTGGCCGTTGACCTTCAGCCACATGGCAAGGTTCTGCGGGTCGGCGATCTCATCCTTGGTGACCAGCCACGGGCCGATCGGCCCGAAAGTGTCGCAGGACTTGCCCTTGGTCCACTGGCCGGCGCGCTCGGTCTGGAAGGCGCGTTCGGAAACGTCGTGCGAGACGCAGTAACCGGCGACGTAATCGAGCGCGTCGGCTTCGCTGACATATTTCGCCGTCTTGCCGATGACGACGCCGAGCTCGACTTCCCAATCGGTCTTTTCCGAACCGCGCGGGATGAGAACGTTATCGTTCGGACCAACGATCGCCGACGTCGCCTTCATGAAGATCACCGGCTCCGGCGGCACGGTGGCGCCGGTTTCGGCGGCATGGTCGGAGAAATTGAGGCCGATGCAGATGAATTTGCCGGTGCCGGCCACGCAGGCGCCGATGCGGCCCGGGGCAAGTTCCGGGAGGCTCTTCGGATCGATCGCCGCGATCTTTGCAAGGCCCCCTGGCGAGATTGCCTCACCGCCGATATCGCCGACGTGGCCGGAGAGATCGCGGATCTTGCCATCGGAATCGAGAAGCGCCGGTTTTTCACGGCCTGCTTCGCCAACACGCATCAGCTTCATGGAATGCCTCCTCATTGAAAACGGGATTTGCAACCACCTATGAACGAATTATTCATCGGTGTCATTACGGCTTTGACGTGAAGCGGTACGGCCTCCTAGAAAATTTCAGAGAGATCCGGGCCGGCGGGGACGATTTTCGTCGGGTTGAGGCTTTCCACCGAGTAGTAGCCACGCTTGATGTGGTCGACATGCGTAAGGCCGGTTTTCTGAAGACAGTCCGTCCACCCGGCTGCGACGACGACGCGCTTGCCAAGCCGGCAAGCCAAAAATATGACTGGCTTCAGTTCAAGATGAGATGGAGTTCGACATGCACCTCTCCAAGGCCGTCGTGCGCACCGAGCATGCAAGCCGCTATCTTCAGCAGCTCTGCAAGCACTGGAGCCACAAGTTCAGCGTCGATTTCGATCCGCACAAGGGCCGGGTGCCGTTCAGCGACACGGCGGAGGTGACCTTTGCCGCCGACGATGCGGCCCTGACCATGACGCTATCCTTCGCCGATCCCGCGCAGCAGGCAAGGATGCAGGGCGTCATCGACGATCATCTGAAGCGCTTCGCCTTCCGCGAGGAACTCGACATCGTCTGGACCGACTAGAACAGGATGATTTTAGGCCCGGTTGGCCTAAAATCAGAATCCTGTTCTAAATTAAAGAGTTAGAGCATGATGTCATGAGAAACCGCTCACACTTTTCGGCATCATGCTCTAGCCTCACCCCGATTTCATGTCCCCAGGGAACAAGCATGACGAAAAGCAATAACCGCGAATCCCAATATCCGATCGATCCGATGTTTCTCGACCGCTGGTCGCCCCGCGCCTTTACCGGCGAAATCATCGAGGAGGCACAGCTGCTCAGCCTGCTCGACGCCGCCCATTGGGCGCCGTCCTCTTCCAACCAGCAGCCCTGGCGCTTCATCTATGCCCTCAGGGGCTCCGAGCATTGGGAAAAATTCGTCGCATTGCTCGTCGATGCCAATCAGGAATGGGCAAGGAACGCGTCGGCGTTGATCTTCGTGGTGTCGCGCGCCTTCACCGGGGTGGCCGGTTCCGGCGAGGAGAAGCCGAGCTACACGCATTCCTTCGATGCCGGGGCTGCATGGGGCCACCTGGCGCTGCAGGCGCGGCTCTCCGGTTTCTACGCTCATGGCATGGGCGGCATCAAACACGAGGACATCATGAAGACCTTCGGCATCCCTCAGGGTTTCCGCGTCGAGGCCGGCGTTGCCGTCGGCCGCCTGGCCGACAAGAGCGTCCTTTCCGAACGCAACCAGGCGCGAGAATTCCCCAGCCAGCGCAAGCCGCTTTCCGAGGTCGCCTTCAATGGCCGATTTATCGCGAACTGAGCCATAGCCGAACGAATAAAGCCCCGCCGTCTCAGGAACGGCGGGGCTTTTTAATGAAGAAATATCAATTAGATATCGAGATTGGCGACGCTGAGCGCGTTGTCCTGGATGAATTCACGCCGCGGCTCGACTTCGTCGCCCATCAAGCGGGCGAAGAGGCCGTCGGCATCGGTGGCGTCCGCGACCTTGACCTGCAGCAGCGAGCGCACATTCGGATCGAGCGTCGTTTCCCAGAGCTGCTCGGCATTCATCTCGCCGAGGCCCTTGTAACGCTGCATGCTGAGGCCCTTGCGGCCGCTGGCGAAAATCGCGTCGAGCAGGGCGCGCGGCCCTGAAATCTCGATGTCGCCTTCACGGCGATGCAGCGAAGGCGGCGCCTGGTAGATTTCCTTGAGGCGCGATGTCAGCTGATCGATGTGGCGGGCATCCGAGGAACCGATCAGCGCCATGTCGAGCACGACCGCTTCCTTGACGCCGCGGACCATGCGTTCGAGGCGCAGGCCGCCATCGCTGGTCAGATCGCCCTGCCAGCCGCGCTCGGTCTCTTCGGCGATGATGTCGAGACGGCTTGCGACCTCGGTTGCCAGCGCCCGGGCTCTTTCGGTGTCGCTGACGAGCTCGGCATTGAGCGCGCCGGCGATCGCCGCCTGTTCGACGACGGCCCGATTGTAGCGCGAATGGAGATTGTCGAGCAAAGCGCGCATGCGCAGCGCATCGAGAATGACCTCGCGCAGATCCTGACCGGTGCGGACCTCGCCGCTGCCGAGCCTCAAAGCCGCATCTTCGAGACCCTGGGCGATGAGATATTCCTCGAGCGCCTTTTCGTCCTTCAGATACTGCACCGATTTGCCGCGCGCGACCTTATAGAGCGGCGGCTGGGCGATGTAGAGATGGCCGCGCTCGATCAGCTCCGGCATCTGGCGGAAGAAGAAGGTGAGCAGCAAGGTGCGGATATGGGCGCCGTCGACATCGGCGTCCGTCATGATGATGATCTTGTGGTAACGCAGCTTTTCGGCATTGAACTCGTCCTTGCCGATGCCGGTGCCGAGCGCGGTGATCAGCGTGCCGATTTCCTGGCTCGACAGCATCTTGTCGAAACGGGCGCGTTCGACGTTGAGGATCTTGCCACGCAGCGGCAGGATCGCCTGGTTCTCGCGCGAGCGGCCCTGCTTAGCCGAGCCGCCGGCGGAATCGCCCTCGACCAGGAAAACTTCGGACTTTGCCGGATCGCGCTCGGAGCAGTCGGCAAGCTTGCCGGGCAGCGAGGCGATGTCGAGCGCGCCCTTGCGGCGGGTCAATTCACGTGCCTTGCGGGCCGCTTCGCGCGCCGCAGCGGCTTCGACGACCTTGCCGACGAGGATCTTGGCTTCGCTCGGATGCTCTTCGAACCAGGTGTTCAGCGCCTCGTTGACGAGGCTTTCGACGACAGGACGAACTTCCGAGGAAACGAGCTTATCCTTGGTCTGCGAGGAGAATTTCGGATCCGGCACCTTGACCGACAGGACCGCGGTCAGGCCTTCACGACAATCCTCGCCCTGCAGCGTCACCTTTTCCTTCTTGGTGATGCCGGAATTATCGGCATAGGACACCACCTGGCGCGTCAGCGCCGCGCGGAAGCCGGCCATATGGGTGCCGCCGTCACGCTGGGGAATGTTGTTGGTGAAGCAGAGCACGTTCTCGTGATAGCTGTCGTTCCACCACATCGCCACTTCGACGGTGATGCCGTCCTTTTCGCCGCGGATGGCGAC
Source organism: Rhizobium sp. R634 (assembly GCF_002211305.1). Taxonomy (GTDB): domain Bacteria; phylum Pseudomonadota; class Alphaproteobacteria; order Rhizobiales; family Rhizobiaceae; genus Rhizobium. Next base: position 53,039 of record NZ_LOKW01000025.1, read on the forward strand.
CGGCTTGTCGACAAGCGGCTTCTTGGCCCGGTCGAGATAGGCGACGAAGGCCTCGAGGCCGCCGTCATAGCGCATCTCTTCCTGCTTGATATCGGAATGGCGCTTGTCGGCCAGCAGAATGCGGACGCCGGAATTCAGGAAGGCGAGTTCGCGCAGGCGATGCTCCAGTGTGCCGTAGTCGAACTCCGTCATGGTGAAGGTTTCGGTGCTCGGCATGAAGCTCACTTCGGTGCCGGTTGCATCCGGGGCATCGCCCGTGACCTTCAGCGGAGCATCGGCCACGCCATGGGTGAAGCTCATTTCATGGATCTTGCCGTGGCGGCGGATCTTCAGCTTCAGCCAGACGGAAAGCGCATTGACGACGGAAACGCCGACGCCGTGCAGGCCGCCGGAGACCTTGTAGGAATTCTGGTCGAACTTACCGCCGGCATGGAGCTGCGTCATGATGACTTCGGCCGCAGAGACGCCTTCGCCGGTATGGATATCCGTCGGAATGCCGCGGCCGTTGTCGGTGACCGTGACCGAACCATCCGGATTGAGCGTGACGGTGACGATATCGGCGTGACCGGCGAGCGCTTCGTCGATCGCGTTGTCGACGACTTCATAGACCATATGGTGAAGGCCGGAACCATCGTCGGTGTCGCCGATATACATGCCGGGGCGTTTGCGTACGGCATCGAGGCCCTTCAGGACCTTGATCGAATCTGCGCCATATTCGCTGCTTACGCCGTTTTCCGTCGCGGATGTATCGCTCATTCTGTCGAGATTTTCCCTGTTGTCGTAAAGCGGCGGCGGGCCTTGCGAATCACCGGCTTTCTTTACTCTCGTATATAGGTTTTTTGAGGTCAGTTCCCAATGGTAAGCCCCCCGGAACAAGGCATAAAACAGGGGATTATGACGCTTTTCCGTCGTTTTTGGCACCGTTTTCAAGAAGAGCCGATAACCGGGCGATCTCGGCGCTGTCAAGGTCGCGAATCCGCCGCGCCAGCCGATTGGCGAATTCGGTATATTCCGGCGGCAGCCCGGAGGTGTCGATCACGACGCGCGGGTCGGAAGAGCGGGCAAGCAGGAACAATTCCTCGGCCTCGTCCCAGATGATGTTGAAATAGCCGGCGATGCGCTGGAGCAGATCGAAGGTCGGCAGGCCGCGCTTTCCGTGTTCGAGTGCTGAGAGATAGGCGGGGGAGACGTTCAGCGCTTCCGCCATTTCCTTTTGCGAGACGCCCTTGCGCGCTCTCAGCCTGCGAACCGCCTCGCCGAAGGGCGTCATGGCCTTTCCCCATGCCGCCGCGACAGGCGGATATAAAGCGCGCCTTCTCCGCCGTGATGCTGGGCGGCGGATTCATAGGAGGAGATCAGGTAGCGGAATTCGGGCTTGGAAAACCAGAGGGGCACGGCGCGTTTCAGCGCGCCGTCGCTGCCGAGCGAACTGCCCTTGCCTGTTATGACGAGGACATGGCGCATGCCGCGCTCATGGGCGCGGATCAGGAAATCGAGAAGGATGGCATGGGCTTCGCTCTGCACCAGCCCATGCAGATCGATGCGCGCCTCGAGCGCCAGCCGGCCCTTGGCGATCTTGCGTTTGACCGGCCTTTCCAGCGGATGATGCACGCCGGCCGGCCGTTTCGATGCCGAGGGTGCCGCCGGCTGTTCCGGCGCGGATGAGGCGGGCATCTGCTTTTCGGTCTTCTCCCGTTCGGCCGCTGCTTCCGTCTCGGCAAGAAAGGCATCGAGTTCGCTCAGTTCACCCGTCTTGCCGGGCATCGGCCGGGTGCTGCGGGCCACCTTGCCCCAGAGGATCCTCTCATCGGCGCTGAGCTTACGATCCCTGGCCATCAATCGAAGCGTCCGGCGGCGGCATTGGGGATGAGGATGGCGAAATCGGCATGGTTGCGAACGGTGCCCGCACTTTCTCCCGCCAGATCCCCCGAGCCGGTGAAGATGTCGCCGCGCGCCGGGCCGACGATCGCCGAGCCGGTATCGAGCGCCAGCATCAACCGTCGGAAGGGCCGGCCATGATCGAGATGGGTAAGGCTTTCGGCGCGAATGAAAAAGGGAAAGCCGAAAGTGTGGATGATCCGATCGACCGCCAGCGAGCGCCCGGCGAGAAGCGGCACCTTGGCGGCCGCAATCGGACCGGCCTCAAGATCGGCGACCGCCGCGTCCCGGAAGAAAATATAGGAGCGGTTGTGCCATAGCACCTCGTCCACCCGCTCGGGATTGCGCGCCAGCCAGGCGCGGATCGACTGCATCGAAATCTCGGCACGGTCAATTTCGCCGCGCTCGATCAGCAGCTTGCCGATCGCCGAGAAAGGATGGCCGGCCTTCGCCGCGTAGGTGATGCGGCCGATGCGGCCATCCCTGTAGCGCAGCCGGGCGGCGCCCTGCACATGCACGAAGAAGACATCGACCTTCGATTTTGCCCAGGCGATTTCAAGGCCGCGGCCTTCGAGGAAGCCCTGGTCGATTTGACGGCGATCCGGATAGACGGCGACGCGGCCGTCCTGCAGACGGCCGAAAACATAAGCCGCATCCAATTCGGCGGGGCGATTGGTCTCATCGAGATCGATCAGATCGTCCGGGCGGCGATAGAAGGGAAAGCGGAAAATCTCGTCCTGATGGTCCGACACCTCGATCTCGGGCTCGTAAAAAGCGGTGACGAAGCCCGGATTGCCGTCTTTGCGGCGGATCAGAAAAGGCCGACAGTGCCTCTCGAAGAAGGCGCGCGCCGACGCCGGGGAGGAAGGCGTGAAATCTTCGGCGGCGATCAGAAGCGGAAGCAGATCGTCCGAACTCAGGCCAAGCGTACCGGTGCGGTAGGGTTTGACCTCGGTGATCTGCCGAAGGCAGCTCCGCATGACTTCAAAAAGGCCGGAGGGATTATCATCCTTCCAGCCTTCCAAATGATCGAAACTCACAGCCTGCAGGACGAAGTCCGATGCCTGGTCACTCATGTTCCGATTCGGTCGCCACAAGTTTCCAGTTCGGATCGCGCGAGCGGGTATCGCGGGCGAAGGTCCAGAGATCGTTGACCTCGGCGACGTTTTCGGCGTCGCCCTCGATCAGCGCATCCGCCTTGTCATAGGTCGCCGATATCAGCTGGCTGATGATGCGCACAGTGATCTGCGCCTCGCTGCCCTTCGTCTCGGCATGGGTGATTTCGGCCTTGTCGATGCCGACGAAGGTAGATTTCACCTTCTCGCCCCGGCTTTCCCGTTCACCGATCGCGGCGTCGAAGCCGTCATAGACTTCGCGGGACAAAAGGTTCTTCAGGGTTTTCCGGTCGCCGTCGGCATAGGCCATGACGATCATTTCGTAGGCCATCCGGGCGCCGTTTAGAAATTCCTTCGGAGTGAAGGAAGGATCAGCTTTGTTCAATGCGCGCAGCGATTCGTTGAGCGGCGTGCCCGGCGCAGCAACGGCATCGATGGCGGAAAAGCGATCCTCATCCTCGCTCGCGGCGTCGCGGCGCGGCAGCGTCACGACCTTACCGCCATCGGCGGTGTCGGCCGGCGCCGCATCCCGCGGCGTATAGAGATCGCGCGGCGGCTTCTCATTTCCCGTGCGGCGGCCGAGCACGGAGCGCAGCTGAAAGAAAATCAGCACCGCCGCCACCAGGAAGAATAATGTGATGAAGTCGTTCGAACTCATATCGTATCGCAACCGCCGTTAACATCTCTGATTTGTACTCCCATATAGTCCGCCTATACAGATGATTCAAATGATGGCTGGCATCTTCGCCGGCGTCCAGAGGAGACCGGCAAGGCCGGGGAAATGACGACCATGCGTTTTTCGATCCTGCCAGCTTTCATTCTGCTGCTGCCGCTCGCCGAAATTGCCGGTTTCGTCGTCGTCGGCCGGGCGCTCGGATTGGCGCTGACGCTGGCGCTGGTGATGCTCAGCTTCGTCGCCGGCATGATCCTGCTGCGCCGCCAGGGCATCGGCATTCTCCGGCGCATGTCGAGCGAAGGGCGAAACGGAATGATGCCGGGGCGCGAGTTGCTGCGGCCGGCGATGAACGTCATCGCCGCGCTGCTGCTGATCATTCCCGGCTTCCTCTCCGATCTCATCGCCATCCTCATTCTCATTCCGCCGGTGCGCGATCTCGTCTGGCGGGCGATCGCCAGACGTTTCGTCGTCGTCAATGCCAAGGGCGGCTATTCTCCCGGCCCGCAGCCCGATGTCCGGGATCGCAACCCGAATTCGAAGGTGGTCGATCTCGACGAGGAGGACTATCATAGGGAGCCGAAGCCGAACTCGCCGTGGTTCGGCAAACATCTCGGCGATTGAGGTCCGGCGGCCGATCAGCCGCGTCCAGCGCCCAGGGTTGTAAGCCCCTGTCTGAAATGTTAGATGGCGGCACCATTCATGCCCTTCGAGGAAAAGCCAATGGCAGACGATAACAACAACGGTGCGACCAGCCCCACCCTTTCGATCCTTGCGCAATACACCAAGGACCTCTCCTTCGAAAATCCGGGCGCCCCGCGTTCGCTGCAGGCCCGCGACAAGGCGCCGACGATCAACATCAACGTGAACGTCAACGCCAACCCGCTTTCCGACACGGATTTCGACGTCGTGCTGTCGCTGAATGCCGAAGCCAAGGACGGCGACAAGACGGTCTTCCATACCGAACTCGTCTATGGCGGCGTCTTCCGCGTTGCCGGCTTCCCGCAGGAGCACATGCTGCCGGTTCTCTTCATCGAGTGCCCGCGCATGCTCTTCCCCTTCGCCCGCCAGATCATCGCCGACGTCACCCGCAATGGCGGCTTCCCCCCGCTGATGATCGACCCGATCGACTTCACGCAGATGTTCGCCCAGCGCGTTGCCGAAGAACAGGCCCGCGCCAAGGTTCAGGCTGTTCCGAACTGATCGGACATTTCCGCTTTGAAAATCAAGATGCCCGGGCAAGTCCCGGGCATTTTTCATTGCAGCGCCAAATCGATTCCGATTTTAAAGCATGTCGCGCAAGAGTGTGCAGCGGGCGGTTTTGGGGCAACGGCATGCGTAAAACAAAGAGCTAAAGCGCGAAGAGCGAATCTGAAAGATCGCGACGCGCTTTGGGGAATTATGCGGGAGGGCTGCCGTATTTCGCCCAGATGCCTTTTTCGCCGAGTTTGGCGACCAGCGCCTCATGCGCTTGCGCCTCGGCCTGGCTGAGGCGGGGTGCAAGCAGTCGGGGCCGTTCAAGCGCCGCCGATATCACCGCATCGTCTTCCATCGCCATGTCGCCGCGCGCCGCCTGGCCGGATTGACCCGACATGCCGAGGCCGAGAGCCGCCTGCCTGCCGCCGATCATCTCGATATAGACTTCAGCGAGCAGTTCGGAGTCGAGCAGCGCGCCGTGTTTGGTGCGGTGCGAATTGTCGATGCCGTAGCGCCGGCAGAGCGCGTCGAGCGAATTCGGTCCCATCGGGTGCTTGCGACGCGCCATGGACAGCGTATCGACTACCCGTTCCGGCAGGATCGGCGGCAGACCGAGCCGCGCCAATTCGGCGTTGATGAAGCCCATGTCGAATGTGGCGTTGTGGGCGATCCACTTGGCATCGCCGAAGAAGGCAAGGATTTTTTCGGCCACTTCGCCGAAGGGCTGCTTGTCCTTCAGGAATTCGTCGGTGATGCCGTGGACGGCGAGCGCATCCGGATGAACCTTCTGATCACCGGGATTGATGAAGATATGGATCGTGTTACCGGTCGGGAAATGATTGAAGAGCTCGATGCCGCCGATTTCGATGATGCGGTCCGTCCGGTTGTCGAGGCCGGTGGTTTCCGTATCGAAAATGATCTCACGCATTCCGGAAATCTCCTTTGGCAATTCGCATTTTCAGATCGGCGACGATCTCACGCACCCGTTCCCCCGTCTCCGCTATGCTGCCGCTGGTATCGACCAGATAATCGGCGCGGCGGCGTTTTTCCGCATCCGGCGTCTGGCGGGAGAGAATCATGTCGAATTTTTCCTCGGTCATGTCGTCCCGCGCAAGCACCCTCTGACGCTGAATCTGTGGATCGGTGCTGACGACGACGATGACATCCACCCTCTCCCAGGCGCTGGTTTCGAAAAGCAGGGGAATGTCGAGCAGGACCATCTCGGCGCCGGCCGCCTGCTGGCGCGCCAGAAATTCGTTCTCGCGCTTGCGGACCAGAGGATGAACGATCGCTTCCAGCTGTTTGAAACCGGCCGGATCGAGAGCGAGCTGGCGGCCGAGCTCATGCCGGTCGACCGCCCCGTCCTTCATCGAACCGGGAAAGGCGGCGTCCACCAGGGGTGCAGCTTCACCGGCATAGAGATCATGGACCACGGCATCGGAATCGTTGAGCGGTATCCCGGCGTCGGCGAACAGCTTGCCGACCGTCGATTTTCCCATTCCGATAGAGCCGGTGAGACCGATCTTCAGCATCAGTGCGCTTCCATGTCCGCGACGATCAGGGCGCGCAATGCTGCGTCGACCATGGGGCGTTTGCCGAACCATTTCTCGAAGCCGGGCGCGGCCTGATGCAGCAGCATGCCGAGGCCATCGACGATGGAATATCCCTGTTCTTCCGCCTGTGCCAGGATCGGCGTCTTCAAGGGAATGTAGACGATATCGGTGACGACGGCATCGGCCGCAAGCACGGTGAAATCAAGCTGAGGTGCTGCTTCGCCGTCCATGCCGAGCGAGGTGGTGTTGACGAACAGACCGGCCCCTTTCATCACTTCGGCAAGCGCACCGGCCGGGTGGGCGTGGACTTTCGGACCAAAGCGATCAGCCAGCTCACGCGCGCGTTCGACGGTTCGGTTGACGACATGGATCTCCTTGAAACCGCGATCGCGGACCGCCTGGATGATTGCCCGGCTGGCCCCGCCGGCGCCGAAGACGATGGCCGTATCGTGCCGGTCCCAGCGCGGATGGCGTTCGTCGAGATTGGCGGTGAAGCCGCGGCCGTCGGTGTTCGTCGCCTGCAGGACGCCATCTTCCAGCCAGAGCGTGTTCGAGGCGCCGAGCTCCTGCGACAGCTCATCCGGTCTGTCGGCGAGGCGGCAGGCCATTTCCTTATGAGGGATGGTGACATTGCCGCCGGTAAAGCCGGAGCTGCCGTCTTTCAGGGAGGCGATGAAATCCGCAAAGGCATCGGGCGTTACTTCATGGGTGCGGTAGCTGCCGGGCAGGCCGAGTGTTTTCAGCCAATATCCATGGATGAGCGGCGAGCGCGAGTGCTTGACCGGAAAGCCCGTGACAAACGCTTTCGGCCCCAATGTTTCACGTGAATCATCCATCGATCGCTCCGAGTTCCCGCAGTTTTTCGAGAAGCGGCAGCATCGGCAGACCAAGAATAGTGAAATAATCACCCTTGATCTTTTCGAAAAGCTGAATGCCCTCTCCTTCCAATTGATAGGCGCCGACGCTGGAAAGCGCGCGTTCGCCGACCCGCGCCAGGTGCCGGGTGATGAAATCCGCCGTCAACGGCCGCATCGTCAAATCGGCATGGGAAAGATGTTCCCACAAGACCACACCGCTGCCGATAATCGCCACGGCACTGTTCAAGCGATGGGTCGCTCCAGACAGGGTCTGGAGGTGATTCGCGGCGTCGGCCATGTCTCTCGGTTTATGAAAAACGCGCTCACCGAGCGACATCGTCTGATCCGAACCGATGACCAGGCTATCGGGAAAACGGCGGCTGACCTCTTCGGCCTTGGCCTTGGCCAGGACGAGCGCCACGGCATCGGGTGCCGCGCCGGCTTTTTCCAACGGGGCTTCGACGGCCCTTTCATTGATCCTTGCGGCCTGCGCCTCGAAGGACAGGCCGGCATTTTCCATCAGCGCCCGTCGAAAGGGGCTCGACGATGCAAGGATGAGTTTTACTGTCATGCGGTCCTCGACGTGCCGGCGTTTCGTCAGCGCTTAGCGCAGCTTCGGGCGCAGGGCAACAATGGCCGCCGCCGTTTCCTCGATCGAACGGCGCGTCACATCGATCAGCGGCCAGCCGTGGCGAGCGCAGAGCGAGCGGGCATATTTCAATTCCTCGGAGATCGCGGCGCGATCGGTATAATGATCTCGGTCGAAACCCTGCGTCGTCCCGAGGATGCGATTTTCCCGCACCTGGGAAATACGGTCGGTGGTGGCGATGAGGCAGACGATCACCGGTTTCGTTGCGGCAAAGAGGCTCTCCGGCAAGGGTACGCCATAGACGATCGGAATGTTCGCCGTCTTGATGCCTCGGTTGGCGAGATAGATGCTGGTCGGCGTTTTCGAGGTGCGGCTGATCCCGATGATGACCACGTCGGCGTCATTATAGTCATCCGGCATCTGGCCGTCGTCATGGTCCATAGTGAAATTCAGCGCTTCGATACGCGCGAAATATCCGGCGTTCATGACGTGCTGCGCTCCGACCCGGCGGCGCGACGGGGCGCCGAGATAGACCTGAAACGCGTTCATGACAGGCTCCAGCACATTGACTGAGGCAACGCCCATTTCGGCGCAGCGCTCGTCGATGAGGCTCGCGAGCTCCCGGTCGACGATCGTATAGAGCACGATGCCCGGTGCGTCGTCGATCGCCTGCAGAACCGGCAGCAGCTGCTTGCGATTGCGGATCAAGGGATAGACGTGTTCGATCGGCTGGGAGGATCTGAACTGGGCCGATGCGGCGCGGCCGGCAGAGATGAGAGTCTCTCCTGTTGAGTCAGAAATCAGATGCAGATGAAAGAAGTTCGTTCTGTTCTCCACGCTATTTTCCGCTGCCTGTTGAAAAGACTGGATGATGAAGAGCTAAGTAGCCAGGGTGGGGCCGGGCTCGGGAAAACATGGCTGCTTATCCACATTACGAATTTTGCAAACCGGTTTCATCGGGCCCTGTGGAAGATGGGGAGCAGTTCAATTTCCTTAGAGCAGGTCCACAGCTTATCCACAAGCTAGCTGAAAATCATTCATTCGGAAGCGACTGGAATCACTTTCGGATTCGGCGTCTCCCCGAAATTTGAGCACAGCCGGAGAATCCTTGCCACGTTCTCTGGCGATGCGCGACAAATGGCATCGGCGGTGGATGGATTTTAATCCTTGATAGACACCGACTCTAAGAAATAGAAACCTTTTAAAATATCTTTGATTTTTTATAGGGAAGAAGCGCTTGAGCGAAACGCGCCGAAAGATCATGAGGGTTCTCGATGGCGAAAGCCTCTCCCCTCCTCCTCTCTGGCTGATGCGGCAGGCCGGACGTTACCTTCCGGAATATAGGGAGACGCGGGCAAAGGCCGGGAGCTTTCTCGATCTCTGCTACACGCCCGATTATGCCGTTGAAGTGACATTGCAGCCGATCCGCCGCTACGGCTTTGATGCGGCCATCCTGTTTTCCGACATCCTCGTCATTCCCGATGCGATGAAACGAAACGTCCGCTTCACCGAAGGCCATGGTCCTGAAATGGATCCGATCGATAAAGCCGGTATCGGCAGGCTGAACGGCGAAGAGGTTGTCGATTATCTCCATCCGGTTCTGGAGACGGTGCGGCGGCTGCGCAGCGAGCTGCCTGACGAGACGACCCTGCTTGGCTTCTGCGGCGCGCCCTGGACGGTTGCGACCTATATGATCGCGGGTCATGGAACGCCAGATCAAGCCCCTGCCCGTCTCTTCGCCTACAAGCATCCACGCGCTTTCGAGCATCTGCTGATGCTGCTGGCGGATGTGTCGGCCGATTATCTCGTCGCGCAGATCGATGCCGGCGCCGATGCCGTGCAGATCTTTGATTCCTGGGCCGGCGTTCTCGGCGAAAAGGAATTCGAAGCTTTTGCGATCCGGCCTGTCGCCCGGATGATCACTTCGATCAGGTCGCGGCGGCCGCATGCCCGCATCATCGCCTTTGCCAAAGGCGCAGGCTACCAGCTGAAGACCTATCGTCAGAAGACCGGTGCGGATGCGATCGGCCTCGATTGGTCGGTGCCATTGGCCTTTGCCGCCGAACTTCAGAAGGACGGGCCGGTTCAGGGCAATCTCGATCCGATGCGCGTCGTTGCCGGCGGCAAGGCTTTGGAAGAAGGCATAGACGATATTCTCCAGCATCTCGGCAATGGGCCGCTGATCTTCAATCTCGGTCACGGCATCACGCCGCAGGCCGACCCAGAACATGTGCGCATGCTGGTCGACCGCGTGCGGGGTCTGACGTGACGATGGAGAAGCAGACGGATCAGAGGACGGGCGCCTATGCCCGGCGCCGCGCGCATTTTGCGTTGGCCTTCTTCGCCCTGCTAGCGGTCGGGCTCTTCGCCTGGAGCCCGGACAATCTCTATCTCTGGATCAAGGCGCTCCACATCATCGCGGTGATCTCCTGGATGGCCGGATTGTTTTATATGCCGCGGCTGTTCATCTACCATACCGATGCCGAACCGGGTTCGGTGCAGTCGGAAACCTTCAAGGTGATGGAGCGCCGGCTGCTTCGGATCATCATGACGCCGGCAATGATGCTGACCTGGATTTTCGGTCTCTATCTGGCCTGGTCGGTCTATGGTTTCCAGGGCGGCTGGCTGCATGCGAAGATCGGTCTCGTCGTATTGCTGACCGGTGTTCATGTGTTCTTCAGCCGGGCTGTGAGGGCTTTCGAGCGGGATGAAAATCGCCGTTCCGCCCGCTATTGGCGGTTCATGAACGAGGCGCCGACGCTGCTGATGATCCTGATCGTGATCCTCGTCGTGGTGAAGCCATTTTGAGGAAAATCACCCCTCAGGTTAAATTTGCTTCATTTTAAGCAGCCCCCTTGCGGCGGCGATAACGAGTCGCTATTTTCCGCGCATCTCATCTACGTGGCATGTGTGTAGAGTTCAGTCGTCTGCGAGCCCCTTTCGCAGTACCGAATACGACCCAACATCGCCTTTCCCCTTCAAAATTGAAAAGAGCATTGGTCACTTCATGGCTGAAATGAAGCTTCAGGAACTTAAGAGTAAATCCCCGACGGATCTTCTGGCTTTTGCCGAGTCGCTCGAGGTCGAGAATGCAAGCACGATGCGCAAGCAGGAACTGATGTTTGCGATTCTCAAGATGCTTGCCAGCCAGGATGTGGAAATCATCGGCGAAGGGGTCGTCGAAGTGCTGCAGGACGGTTTCGGCTTCCTGCGTTCCGCCAATGCCAATTACCTGCCGGGTCCCGACGACATTTATATTTCCCCGTCGCAGATCCGCCGGTTCTCGCTGAAGACAGGCGATACGGTCGAAGGGCCCATCCGCGGACCGAAGGAAGGCGAACGCTATTTCGCGCTGCTGAAGGTCAACACCATCAATTTCGACGATCCGGAAAAGATCCGTCACAAGGTCCATTTCGACAATCTGACGCCGCTCTATCCGAACGAGCGTTTCAAGATGGAACTGGATATTCCGACCTCCAAGGATCTGTCGCCGCGCGTGATCGATCTGGTGGCGCCGCTCGGCAAGGGCCAGCGCGGCCTGATCGTCGCGCCGCCGCGCACCGGTAAGACCGTGCTGCTGCAGAACATCGCGCATTCGATCACGGCAAACCATCCGGAATGCTATCTCATCGTTCTCCTGATCGACGAACGCCCTGAGGAAGTGACCGACATGCAGCGTTCCGTTCGCGGCGAGGTCATCTCTTCGACCTTCGACGAGCCGGCGGTTCGTCACGTCCAGGTCGCCGAAATGGTCATCGAAAAGGCGAAGCGCCTGGTCGAGCACGGACGCGACGTCGTCATCCTGCTCGATTCGATCACCCGTCTCGGTCGCGCTTACAACACCGTCGTTCCTTCTTCCGGCAAGGTTCTGACTGGCGGTGTCGATGCCAACGCGCTTCAGCGTCCGAAGCGCTTCTTCGGCGCCGCGCGCAATATCGAGGAAGGCGGTTCGCTGACGATCATCGCCACGGCGCTGATCGATACCGGCAGCCGTATGGACGAAGTTATTTTCGAAGAATTCAAAGGCACCGGCAACTCGGAAATCGTGCTCGACCGCAAGGTCGCCGACAAGCGCATCTTCCCGGCCATGGATATTCTCAAGTCCGGCACGCGTAAGGAAGACCTGCTGGTTCCGCGCCAGGATCTGCAGAAGATCTTCGTGCTGCGCCGTATCTTGGCGCCGATGGGCACGACCGACGCGATCGAATTCCTCATCGACAAGCTCAAGCAGACGAAGAACAATTCCGACTTCTTCGATTCGATGAATACCTAATCCTTAGCCGGATTCATCTACGAGAGCTGGTGGCATCGTCGTGATGCCGCCAGCTTTTCTATTTAGAGAGACCGACTCGGATTCGAACCGATAGACAGACGCATGGCCATATCGCATGACACCATATATGCCCTCTCAAGCGGGGCGCCGCCTTCGGGCGTCTCGGTGGTTCGCATCAGCGGGCCAGCGACCAAGGACGTGCTTGTGAGCCTCATCGGCTCGGTTCCCGCCGATCGGGCGGCGGCCTATCGAACGATTCGAACTCGTAACAATGAGCCGATCGATCGCGGTCTGGCGCTGTTTTTTCCCGCGCCCAACTCGTTTACCGGCGAGGACGTTGCCGAGTTGCAGATCCATGGCAGCAAAGCTGTCCTGGCCGCATTGTTTCAGGCGCTTGGTGAATTTCCCAATGTTCGTATGGCCGTCGAAGGAGAGTTCTCGCGACGAGCCTTCGAAAACGGCAAGCTGGATCTTGTCGAAGTTGAGGGACTGGCCGATCTGATCGGCGCTGAAACGGAAATGCAGCGTCGCCTCGCCGTCGAACATAGCGCCGGCGGCCTGTCGGCGATTTACGATTCGTGGGCGGAACGATTAACCCGTGCGCGGGCCCTGATCGAAGCGGAATTGGATTTTCCGGATGAAGACGATGTGCCGGGCTCCGTCTCGGATATGGTCTGGTCCGATATGGAGACGCTTCGCGCGGATATCGCTCAGCATTTGAGCGCTGCTTCGGCGGGGGAAATCATCAGGGACGGCTTCAAGGTGGTGATCGCCGGCGCACCGAATGCCGGTAAATCGAGCCTGTTGAACGCCTTGGCGCGCCGTGACGTCGCGATCGTCACCGACATCGCCGGAACGACGCGCGATGTGCTGCATCTCGATCTCGATATCGATGGCTATCTTGTGAAACTCTACGATACGGCCGGCCTCCGGGAGACGGAGGACCGGGTGGAGATGGAAGGCGTGCGGCGGGCGCGTGTTGCCCTTCTTAACGCCGATCTCGTGCTGCTGCTGGTCGACATGACCAGTCCCGAGATACCTGGCGACTTGGAGCCGACTTTTCCGCATGTTACTGTCGGCACGAAGAAGGACCTTATCGGTATCGCCCCTGGCCGGTACGACCTGCAGATCTCCACGACGACAGGCGATGGTTTGCCGGAGCTGCGGCAGCTGATCGGCAGGGTCGTCGCAGCTCGCTTCGGTGGCCTGTCCATGGCGATTCCCAGCCGGCAAAGGCATAAGGATTCGCTGGCGAAATGTTTGTCGGCCCTCGACGAGGCGATTTCGCAGGTCGATGTGGATCTGGAACTGCGAACCGAGCAGCTTCGAGTTGCCGCCGACTATCTGGGTAGGATTACCGGTCGAGTGGATGTCGAGCAGCTGCTTGGGGTGATCTTCTCGGAGTTTTGTATCGGCAAATGATTCACGTGAAACCTTTCAGCCTGGACGGCTGACCGGTCTCAGATGAAGCTACCGCCGGATTGGAGTCTTGGAATGACCGTAGATGTCTATGATGTGATTGTGATCGGCGGCGGCCATGCGGGGTCGGAGGCGGCGAGCGCAGCTGCGCGGCTTGGCGCGAAGACCGCGCTTGTTACGCACAGGCGGGACACGATCGGCGTCATGTCGTGCAATCCGGCCATTGGCGGACTCGGAAAGGGTCATCTCGTGCGCGAGATCGACGCTATGGATGGTTTGATGGGCCGGATCGCCGATGCCGCCGGCATTCAATTCAGAATGCTGAACAAGAAGAAGGGTGCGGCCGTTCGCGGACCGCGGACGCAGGCGGATCGAAAGCTTTACCGGCTGGCGATGCTGGCCGCTATCGAAGCGACGCCGGGTCTCGACATTATCGAAGGGGATGTGTTCGATCTGGATGTCGTTGATGGCGGCGTGACGGGTGTCATCATGAAGGATGGCCGAACCTTTAAAACGCCTGCGGTGGTTTTGACGACGGGCACCTTTCTTCGCGGCCTTATCCATATCGGTTCGGAAAAGACCCCGGCCGGTCGTGTCGGCGAAGCGCCTTCGATGGGACTGTCCGCCACGCTGGCGCGGCTCGGCTTGCGGTTGGGGCGCTTGAAGACAGGAACGCCGGCGCGGCTGGACGGAAAGACGATCGACTGGCAGTCCGTGGGCCGGCAGGGCGCCGACGAGGAGCTCGTCCCCTTCTCCTTTATGACCGATCGAATTACGACGCCGCAGATCGACTGCGGGGTGACGAGGACCACTGAAGCGACACACCGCATTATCGTCGAGAACATCATGCGGTCGGCAATGTATTCCGGCCAGATCGAGGGTGTTGGCCCGCGCTATTGCCCCTCGATCGAAGACAAGCTGGTGAAATTCGGCGAGCGGGATGGACATCAGGTCTTTCTCGAGCCGGAGGGTCTGGATGACGACACCGTTTATCCGAACGGGATTTCGACCTCCCTGCCGGCAGAGGTTCAGGCAGATTTCATCAAGACCATTCCTGGTCTCGAAGCGGTGAAAATCCTGCAACCGGGTTATGCCATCGAATATGACCATGTCGATCCGCGGGAGCTGACGCCGTCGCTGGAGGTCAAGCGGCTGAAAGGATTGTTCCTCGCCGGCCAGATCAACGGCACCACCGGTTATGAGGAGGCGGCCGCTCAGGGCCTGGCGGCCGGTTTGAATGCTGCATTGCACAGCAGCGATTCGGATCCGTTCCAATTCAGCCGAACGAACTCCTATATCGGTGTGATGATCGATGACCTCACCTCGCGCGGCGTTACGGAACCGTATCGAATGTTCACGTCGCGGGCCGAGTATCGGCTGACATTGCGCGCGGACAATGCCGATATCCGCTTGACGCCCCTGGCGATGCAGCTCGGCTGTGCGAGCGGCGAGCGTGGGGAGCGATTCACCGCCTACCAGGCGGAAATCGAGGGCGGCCGAGCTTTGCTCCAATCGCTGGCCGTGACGCCGAACGAAGCGCGGCGGGCGGGCTTGAACATCAACCTCGATGGACAGCGCCGCACTGCCTATGATCTCTTGTCCTATCCGAACTACGATTTCGCCGAACTTCAGCGCGTATGGCCCGAGACCCTCGGGGCAATCGCACCCAAGGTCGCAGAGGCGCTGGAAATCGAAGCGGGTTATTCGGTTTACCTGGATCGGCAAGCCACGGCGATTGCCGATCAACAACGAGATGAGCAGCGGCAGATACCGCAGGATTTCGACTACAGCGGTCTTTCTGGACTTTCAAACGAACTGAAGGCCAAGCTGAATGCGGCCCGTCCCGTGAATATTGCTCAGGCGTCTGTTGTTGAAGGAATGACGCCGGCGGCCATCGCGCTGCTGTTGGTGCATCTCCGTCGACTCAATTCCCCGGCGCGGCAAAGCGCCTGACACAAAAGTTGAGAGTCCCTCAGAATGGAATTAAACGGTTTGCGTGTTTCACGTGAAACACAGGAGCGGCTTCGACACTTCGCCACGCTGTTCCAGAAGTGGGCAAAAACCATCAATCTGGTGGCGCCATCAACCCTTGCCGATCTGTGGCACCGGCATATTGCCGACAGCAGCCAAATCTTCCAGATCCATCCCAAGCCGGTCACCTGGGTAGACCTGGGAAGCGGTGGCGGTTTCCCTGGCGTCATTACCGCGATCTTTCTGGCGGAGCTGCAGGACGGATGGGTCCATCTGGTGGAAAGCAACCACAAGAAGGCGGCATTCCTGCGAACGGCGTTACGGGAAACGGAGGCGCGGGGAAGCGTTCACGCCATTCGAATCGAGGATGCCCCTGCGGAAATCGGCGAATGCGGGGCGATCTCCGCACGCGCGCTGACCGATCTCGACGGGCTTATTGCCTATTCCGCGCCCTGGATGCTGTCGCAAGAAAATTGTCACGGCTTTTTTCACAAAGGCCGGGATTACCTGAGGGAAATCGAGAAAGCGCGTGGCCGCTGGGAATTCGATCTGCTAGAACATAAGAGCGCCGTTGAGCAGGAATCTGTTATTTTGGAAGTATCGAATCTCCGGCGCTTGGTTTAACAAATCGGATATTGCAGCAATGGCTGGCGAACGACATCGGATAATCACCATCGCAAATCAGAAGGGTGGTGTCGGCAAGACGACCACTGCAATCAACCTGGCAACTGCGCTTGCCGCCATTGGCGAACGTGTCTTGATCGTCGATCTCGACCCGCAGGGCAATGCCAGCACCGGCCTCGGCATCGATCGCCGCAACCGCAAACTTTCCTCCTATGATCTGATGATCGGTGATCACGGTATCAGCGAAGTAACGCTGGAAACCGCCGTGCCCAACCTGTTCATCGTTCCCTCGACGATGGATCTGCTCGGGGTCGAAATGGAGATCGCGCAGGAAAGCGATCGTGTCTTCAAATTGCGCAAGGCGCTATCGTCGCCGGAAGCGATGGCCTTCTCCTATATTCTTCTGGACTGCCCGCCATCGTTCAATCTGCTGACGATGAATGCCATGGCGGCCGCGCATTCGGTGCTGGTACCGCTGCAATGCGAGTTTTTCGCGCTGGAGGGATTGAGCCAATTGCTTGAGACCGTCAGTCAGGTTCGCCGAACCGTCAATCCGCGACTGGATATCCAGGGTATCGTGCTGACGATGTTCGATGCGCGCAACAATCTCGCGCAGCAGGTCGTCAATGATGTGCGCACGCATCTCGGTGAGAAGGTTTATCATACCTTAATCCCGCGCAATGTGCGGGTTTCGGAGGCGCCCTCCTACGGCAAGCCAGCAATTCTTTACGATCTGAAATGTGCGGGCAGCCAGGCTTATCTGCAGCTGGCCTCCGAGGTTATCCAGCGCGAACGCCAAAGATTGGCTGCCTGATATTATTGCATGAGGGTCTAGGTCATGAATGACGATGTATCGAAAAGACGTTTGGGCCGCGGCCTTGCGGCGCTGATCGGCGAAATGGATCAGCCTGTTCCAGTCGAAGCTGACCGGGCTGTCAGTGCCGATAGGATGATTCCGATCGAGTTCGTCAGCCGTAACCCTCGCAACCCTCGCCGTTTCTTCGACGATACCGAGCTGCACGATCTCGCCAGTTCGATTCGCCAGCATGGCATCGTGCAGCCCATCGTCGTGCGGACGATGGGTCGGGATCAGTATGAGATCATCGCCGGCGAACGGCGCTGGCGCGCCGCCCAGCTTGCCGGGCTGATCGAAATTCCGGTCATTATCCGTGATGTCGACGACAAGACCGCACTGGAAATCGCGATCGTCGAAAACGTCCAGCGGGCGGATCTCAATCCGCTTGAAGAGGCTTTGGGCTACGAGCAACTCATCGCTGAATATGGCTATACCCAGAACGACCTCGGCGAAATCATCGGCAAGAGCCGCAGCCATGTTGCCAATTCATTGCGGCTTTTGAAGCTGCCGGATCCGGTGCGCGATCTGCTTGCCGCCGGTAGCCTGTCGGCCGGGCATGCGCGTGCGCTTGTTTCGACGCCGGATCCCGCCAGCCTTGCTCGAACCATCGTCGCGAAGGGCATGTCGGTGCGCGACGCGGAAAAACTGGCGCAGAATAACATCAAGGCGCAGTCGGAGCCGCAGCAGCCGGCCTTGCGGCGGGATCAGAAGGATTCCGACACACTGGCCCTGGAAAGAACATTGTCTGATGCGCTTGGTCTTGAGGTTTCGATCAATCACAAGACCAGCGGTGGCCAGATCAAGATTTCCTACAAATCGCTGGAGCAGCTCGAAGAGATCTGCCGCCTGCTCGAGCGGCGCTAATCAAGCTGACTTACGGCCCGACTGCAGGGTGGTGGAGAGAAGCGTCTGCATAGCGACGCTGTCTTCCAGCACTTGGCGCCGCCGGCTCTGCAGGATAGCGGCCTGCAAGCGGTTCGATTCACGGGCAATGCTTTCCGCACTCCAGTGACGCAGCGCCTGCTCGATAATCGGCTTGCGGCGAAAATGCAAATGCCGGCCCATTGTCTGCATGATCTGCGGCGCTTGAATTCGTTTCTCTTCCATTTCGGCGCGCATCGTATCGAGAAGCTGAAATTGCTTCAGGCATGCCTGGAGCACGAGGAAAATCGCCGTCTTCGAGCTGCTGATCTTCTGCATCGCGTGCAAAAAGGCGTTCAGATCGCCGGTGAGAATTGCGTCCACCGCGTCGTCAACCGAGATGGCGCTCGCATCGCCGATTATTTCGGTGACGTGATGTTCTTCAATGGTATCCAAGCCGCGGCAGTAGAGCGCCAACTTGCGCACTTCGTTGCGGGAAGCGATGCGATCGCCGCCGATCAACGCGACCAGCGCCTGGCGCGCGGCTGGCGTAATGCCGAGCTTTTCCGCGCCGAGTTCAACGTCTATCAATCCGTTGAGAGCGCGACTGTCGTCAGCATAGGAGGGGATCGTCATGATCGCTCGGGCGGCTTCCGCCGCCTTGCGAAGCAGTGATCCCTTCTTGAGATCGCCGGCTTCGACGATCAGATGGGCGGCTTCGAGCGGCTTTTCGGCCAGCAGCGCCAATGAATCGACCAGGTATTTTTCGTTGGCGGCGCCGCGAATCCAGATCAGTTTCTCGCCGCCGAACAGGCCGATGGACTGGGCTTCGTCAACCAGCCTGCCGGGATCCTTCTGCAGGTCGCCGATATCGAGCTTCGTCAACGAGAAAGGGTCGTCGAGGGCGACACCGGTCTTGCCGGCGAGCTGGCTCGCGCGCTCGGATACGAGACCGCGGTCCGGCCCGTAAATGACGAAGATCCGGTAGTTCCGCGCCGATTTCTGCAGAAAGTTTTCGAATTCGTGGGACTTTATCTCCGCCACATCTCCGCCCTCAACGGCTGAGGGCGGCGGCGATATCGGCTCCTACGAATTCTGCCGCCTGATCCGCCGCCCGGTTTTCCGCGTCACGAATCGCCCTTTGCTTGGCGAATTCCTGCTCGGAGAAGTCCACCAGCGCGGTCGCCTGGCGGCTGCCGGCCTTGATGACATGATTGTCGGAGGTCGCACGCAGCGTGTAGGTGACGTTGACGGTCACGCGGCCGGCTCGCGACGTGTCGGAGGATTCGACGAGCAGCGTATCGGCAACGGCCGAGGTGGCGTGCATCTCGACCTCATATTGCGGGTTGACCGCTTCGCCGGCGCCACGTGACGCCAGGAAGATCAGGCGGTTGCGCACCTGCTGCTCGACCCGGCTGCCCGCCTCGGAAAAGCCGACCGAGGACAGCTTTTCGACCACGCCGGATTGCTCGGAATAAAGCGGCCGGACCTGGCAGGCCGAAAGAAAAGCCGAGGCGGCAAGGATCATGGCGATGCCGGCATTGCGGGCCAGCTTGCAAGCGATATCAGACGACAATGTTCACAATCCTTTGGGGAACCACGATGATCTTCTTCGGTGCCTGCCCGTTCAGCGCGTTCTTCACCGCATCCAGATCCAGCACGGCGTTGGTGACGGCATTCTGATCTGCGTCGCGAGAAATTGTCAATTCAGCGCGCTTCTTGCCGTTGATCTGCACGGGCAGAACGACGTCGTTTTCCATCACCAGCGTTTCGTCGTAACGCGGCCAGTCCGTACGGGCGAGAAGCTCATCATTGCCGAGCGCGGCCCAGCATTCTTCGGCCAGATGCGGCGTCATCGGCGCGACGAGCTGGATCAGGATTTCGGCAGCGTCACGCACCGCCGCGCGATAGGCGGCATCGCCCTCGCCTGCCGCAACCTTCGTCAGCGGCGCGGCGAGCGCATTGACGAGCTCATAGATGCGGGCGACGGCCTTGTTGAACCAGAGCTTGTCGTAGTCGTTCTGAACGGCCTTCAGCGTCTTATGCGCCGCCTGCGAGATCGCCAGCGCCTCGCCTTCTGTGGCCGGCGCGGGTGTCACGGCCGACAAGG
Source organism: Rhizobium sp. R634 (assembly GCF_002211305.1). Classification (GTDB taxonomy): domain Bacteria; phylum Pseudomonadota; class Alphaproteobacteria; order Rhizobiales; family Rhizobiaceae; genus Rhizobium. The sequence goes on from NZ_LOKW01000025.1 coordinate 73,015, forward strand.
CTTCCGCGGCTTCGGAAATCAGCCGCCACAGGCGCTGGGTGAAGCGATGAGCGCCTTCGACGCCGGCTTCCGACCAGATGACATCGCGCTCCGGCGGAGAGTCGGACAAAACGAAGAAACGGGCGGTATCGGCCCCGTAAGAGGCAATGATATCGTCCGGATCGACAACGTTCTTCTTCGACTTCGACATTTTCTCGATCGAGCCGATGGCGACCTCCTCGCTTGAGGTCAGCAGGAAGGCGCGGCGTTTGCCGTCGAGCTCTTCGATGCGGATATCGGCGGGGGCCACCCACTCGCGGCTGGCGCCGGCGCCGCGGCTGTAGGTCTCATGGACGACCATGCCCTGGGTGAAGAGGCCTTTGAAAGGCTCACTCGCCGCGACATGGCCGGTCTCGCGCATGGCGCGGGTGAAGAAGCGGGAATAGAGCAGATGCAGGATCGCGTGCTCGATGCCGCCGATATACTGATCGACCGGCAGCCAACGATTAGCCGCCTCAGGATCTGTGGGCTTGGCTTCCCACGGCGCGGTGAAGCGGGTGAAATACCAGCTCGAATCGACGAAGGTATCCATCGTATCCGTCTCGCGGCGCGCGTCCTTGCCGCAATGCGGGCAGGCGACGTGGCGCCACGTCGGATGGCGGTCGAGCGGATTGCCGGGCTGGTCGAAGGTGACGTCTTCCGGCAGTTTCACCGGCAGGTCCTTCTTCGGCACCGGCACGACGCCGCAGGCATCGCAATGGATGACCGGGATCGGGCAGCCCCAATAGCGCTGACGCGAAATGCCCCAGTCGCGCAGGCGGAAATTGATCTTGCGTTCGCCCTGCGGCGCGTTGCCGAGCGACGCGGCCGACAGCTGGTCGGCAACGATATTAAAGGCCTCTTCCGTCGTCTTGCCGTCGAGGAAGCGCGAATTGATCATGACGCCATCGCCGTCATAGGCGGTATCGCCAACGGAAAAGCTCGCGGCGTCGCCGTCGCTCGGCATGACGACGGGCACGACCGGCAGGCCGTATTTCCGGGCGAAATCGAGGTCGCGCTGGTCGCCGGACGGGCAGCCGAAGATCGCGCCCGTGCCGTAATCCATCAGCACGAAATTGGCGATATAGACGGGCAGCTCCCAAGAGGGATCGAGCGGATGGCGGACGCGGATGCCGGTGTTCAAGCCCTTCTTTTCAGCAGTTTCGAGCGCTGCGAGCGAAGTGCCGGCGCGGCGGCATTCCTCGCAGAAAGCCTCGATTTCGGCGTTCTTGGCGGCGGCGTCCTTGGCCAGCGGGTGATCGGCGGCGATCGCCAGGAAGGAAGCGCCGAAGAGCGTGTCCGGACGGGTCGTATAGACGGTAATCTCCGTCTCGCCGGCCGGCGCCGTTTCCGGCACGATCTCCCAGCGGATCGTCAGGCCTTCCGAACGGCCGATCCAGTTCTTCTGCATCAGGCGGACTTTTTCCGGCCACTGGTCGAGCGTATCCAGCGCGTCCAGCAGATCCTGGCTGAAATCGGTGATCTTGAAGAACCACTGCGTCAGTTCGCGCTGTTCGACCAGCGCGCCGGAACGCCAGCCGCGGCCGTCGATCACCTGTTCATTGGCGAGCACGGTGTTGTCGACCGGATCCCAGTTCACTTTCGACTGCTTGCGGTAGACCAAACCCTTCTCCAGGAAATCCACGAAGAGATGCTGCTGGTGCTGGTAATATTCGACGTCGCAGGTGGCGAATTCGCGGCTCCAATCCAGCGAAAGTCCCATGGCCTTCAGCTGCGCCTTCATCGAGGCGATGTTCTGGTAGGTCCACGAAGCCGGATGGACGCCGCGTTCCATGGCGGCGTTTTCGGCCGGCATGCCGAAGGCGTCCCAGCCCATCGGATGCAGGACGTTATAGCCGCGGGCGCGCTTGTAGCGGGCGACGACATCGCCCATGGCGTAATTGCGGACATGGCCCATGTGAATGCGCCCCGAGGGATAGGGGAACATTTCGAGGACGTAATATTTTTCGCGCGGATCTGAATTGTCGGTTTCGAAGACCTTGTCTTCGTTCCATTTCTGCTGCCAGCGGGGCTCGGCATCGCGCGGATTATAACGTTCGGTGGCCATCGTATTCGAAATTCCGGAAAATCAGGGGAGGTTGGTCGAGACCTTCACCACGAAACCACGGTAGCGTCAAGTTTTGCAGGCGCTGCAAGCGTCCGATCTTCATGTGGCGCAAGCGATTTCGCGAAAGCGGGTCTTGGCAAGCACAGAATGGCTGGCTAGTTCATTGCCATTCTTTTCACGCTGATATGTCGAGGCAGAACAATGGAACTTCAAGAGCGCTTGGACGAGGTGCGGTCGCGGATCGCGGCCGGGGAACGCCAGGCAGGCCGTCCGGCTGGCTCCGTTCAGCTCGTGGCCGTGTCGAAGACATTCGAGGCGGAGGCGATCCGCCCGGCGATCGATGCCGGGCAGCGGGTCTTCGGCGAAAACCGGGTGCAGGAAAGCCAGGGCAAGTGGCCGGCGCTGAAGGTCGAGCATCCCGATATCGAACTGCATCTGATCGGGCCGCTGCAATCGAACAAGGCGGCGGATGCCGTGGCGCTTTTCGATGTCATCGAGACCGTCGACCGGGAAAAGATCGCCCGCGCCCTGGCGGACGAAATGAAGCGGCAAGGCAAGACGCGCCGGCTCTACATCCAGGTCAATACCGGCCTCGAGCCGCAGAAGGCGGGCATCGCTCCGGAGGAGACGCCGGCCTTCGTCACGCTCTGCCGCGATGAACTCGGCCTGTCCATCGAGGGGTTGATGTGCATTCCGCCGGCCGAGGAAAATCCGGGGCCGCATTTCGCGCTTCTAGCGAAGCTCGCCCTGAAATGCGGCGTTGAAAAGCTCTCCATGGGCATGTCCGGCGATTACGAGACGGCGATCGCCTTCGGCGCCACCAGCGTGCGTGTCGGGTCGGCGATTTTCGGCGCGCGCTGATACTCTGCTTTGGTCGGGCTTCCCGTTCCCCTCGCCGCTGCCTAGATTAATATCGAGGCTTTGCATGTCCTGGGGAGGAGCAGATGCAGAACGGCTATCATCAGGTCTATGCGGCCTGGAAACGCGATCCCGAAGCCTTTTGGCGCGAAGCCGCCGCCGATATCGACTGGTTCAAGCCGCCGGAGCGGATATTTTCGCCCGATGACGGCGTCTATGGCCGCTGGTTTTCGGGGGCCGAAACCAATACCTGCCATAATTGTCTGGACCGGCACGTGGCCGCCGGACGCGGCAGCGAGACGGCGATCCTCTTCGACAGCGCGATGACCGGCGAGAAACGCCGTTTCACCTATGACGAGGCGCTTGCCGAGGTGAAGGCGATCGCAGCGACGCTGCTCGAGTTCGGCATCGGCAAGGGCGACCGTGTGATCCTCTATATGCCGATGGTGCCGCAGGCGGTGTTTTCCATGCTCGCCTGCGCCCGCATCGGCGCTGTCCATTCCGTCGTTTTCGGCGGCTTCGCCGCCAGCGAGCTTGCGGCGCGCATCGACGACAGCGGAGCCAAGCTGGTGATCACTGCGAGCTGCGGGCTCGAGCCCGGCCGCACCGTCGCCTACAAACCCTTGGTGGATCAGGCGACCGAGATCGCGCAAGCGAAGCCCGGGCACTGCCTGGTGCTGCAGCGGCCCGAGCTTCGGGCAGATCTCGTCAGCGGCCGCGATCAGGATTTCGAGGCAGCGGTGGCGCGCCACCGCGGCGCCGAGATTGCCTGCGTTTCCGTCAAGGCGACCGACCCGCTCTACATTCTCTACACGTCGGGTACGACGGGGCAGCCGAAGGGCGTCGTGCGCGACAATGGCGGCCATATGGTCGCGCTCAGCTGGTCGATGCGGAATATCTACGGCTTGAAGCCCGGCGAAGTCTTCTGGACGGCTTCCGATATCGGCTGGGTCGTCGGGCATTCCTATATCGTCTATGCCCCGCTGATTGCGGGCGTGACGACGCTGATCTTCGAGGGAAAGCCTGTGGGGACCCCGGATGCCGGCGCATTCTGGCGGATCGTCTCGGAATATCAGGTGCGCGTTCTCTTTACGGCGCCGACCGCATTCCGCGCCATCCGGCGGGAGGATGGCGCGGGCGAACTGCTGCGGAAATATTCCATGCCGGATTTCCGGGCGCTGTTTCTCGCCGGCGAGAGGGCGGATCCGGAGACGCTGAAATGGGCGGAGCGCATGCTCGGCGCGCCCGTGATCGATCACTGGTGGCAGACGGAGACCGGCTGGCCGATCGCCGCGAACCCGCTCGGTCTCGGCGCCCTCCCCGTCAAACACGGCTCGCCGACGCTGCCGATGCCCGGCTACGACATCGCGGTGCTCGACGATGCCGGCCATCCGGTCGAGGCGGGAACGCTCGGCAACATCGTCATAAAGCTTCCCTTGTCACCGGGCTGCCTGCCGACCCCGCGGAAGGCCGACGACCGTTTTCGGTCGGCCTATCTCGACGAGTTTCCGGGTTCCTACAAGACGGCCGATGCCGGCTATGTCGATGAGGACGGCTATCTCTTCATCATGTCGCGCACCGACGACATCATCAATTGCGCCGGTCATCGGCTTTCGACCGGCGCGATGGAGGAGGTCTGCGCGCGCCATCCCGATGTCGCCGAATGCGCTGTGATCGGCGTGAACGACGTGCTGAAGGGCCAGGCGCCCTGCGGTTTCCTGGTGCCGAAACGGGATGTTTCCCGTGAAACCGCGGTGATCGAATCAGAGGTCGTGGCGATGATTCGCGAATCGATCGGGCCTGTTGCGGCCTTCAAAACGGCCATTACCGTTAACCGATTGCCGAAGACGCGCTCCGGAAAAATTCTGCGTGGCACGATGCAGAAAATCGCCGACGGCATACCGTGGAAAATGCCTGCGACCATTGATGATCCGGCGACTTTGGAGGAGATCGCCGAGGCGCTGCGCAAACGCGGTTTCGGCTCCCTGCCGATGTGAAATTAATCATTCCGAAAGTCTAATTGAGAAATTATTAACCATGTTGCGCAAGGATTTGTTAACGGCAATGGCTTGCACAGCAGGCTTTGCATGACGCGGTCGCCGTTACCGGCTCAGTCCGGAATGCCCTTTCTCAACGATTGTGGGACGGATCATGACAAGTATCCTCACGAACAACGCTGCCATGGCAGCGCTGCAGACTTTGCGTGGTGTAAACGATAGCCTCAAGGACACCCAGGGTCGCGTCTCCTCAGGGTATCGTGTGGAGAAGGCGGCCGACAATGCCGCCTACTGGTCGATCGCAACGACCATGCGTTCGGACAACAAGGCGCTTTCGGCCGTCTCCGATGCCCTCGGTCTTGGCGCGGCCAAGGTCGATACCGCCTATGCCGCCATGGACAGCGCTCTTGATGTCGTCAGCGAAATCAAGGCGAAGATCGTCGCCGCCACGGAAAAAGGCGTCGACAAGACCAAGATCCAGCAGGAACTCGACCAGCTGCAGGAGCAGCTCCTGAGCATCGCTCAGTCGGCTTCCTTCTCCGGTGAGAACTGGGTCGCCGGTGCTTCCGGCACGAAGAGCGTCGTCTCTTCCTTCGTCCGCGACGGCAGCAATGCGGTTTCGGTGAAAATGACGGATTACGTACTGAACTCGGGCACGCTCGGAAACGTGCTCTTCGGCATGACCTCCACCGGTGCGATCGAGACCACCAGCGGCATCATCGGAACCGCCTTCAATGGGACCTATGGCGGCACGGTCATCGTCATGCCGTCGATCTATGCGCTCGACATCACCAATTTCACCCAGGGCCAGCTCGATTCGGCTCTGACCGGCATCGAACTGGTGCTCGGAGCCATGACCGCGGCCGGCTCGGCTCTGGGTTCGATCTCGACCCGTATCCAGCTGCAGGAGAATTTCGTCAGCGGTCTTCACGATTCCATCGATTCGGGCATCGGCCGCCTGGTCGATGCGGATATGGAAGAAGAATCGAGCAAGCTCTCTGCATTGCAGACGCAGCAGCAGCTTGGCATCCAGTCGCTTTCGATCGCCAATAGCTCGGCACAGAACATCCTCACGCTGTTCCGCAGCTGATCCGGGACAGGCGATCCCCAATAAAAAACCCCGCCGGGCGGTTCATTCCATCCGGCGGGGTTTTTGATGTGGCAGCTGATATCTCAGTACTGATCTTCGTCGTCTTCGTCCTTCGGGGCCGAGCGCAGCGAGCTCAGCTTGCGGAAGACGGCATCGGCGTCGATTTCCTTTTCCTCTTCGCGCTCATAGCTCGGGGTCAGGCGCTCGGTTTCCTGGGCCGATTGCAGCGTTGCGCCAAGCTCGGCGGCGGTCGGCAGCGGACGGCCCTTGGAAGCCTTTTCCACTTCCATATCGAGATCGATCTGGCTGCAGAGGCCGAGCGTGACGGGATCCATCGGCGCCAGGTTTGCGGAATTCCAGTGTGTGCGCTCGCGGATCTGCTCGATGGTCGATTTCGTCGTGCCGACGAGGCGGGAAATCTGCGCGTCCTTCAGCTCCGGATGGTTGCGAACGAGCCAGAGAATGGCGTTCGGGCGGTCCTGGCGCTTGGAGACCGGCGTATAGCGCGGGCCGCGGCGCTTGGATTCCGGCACGCGCACCTTCGGTTCGGAAAGCTTAAGCTTGTGGTTCGGATTGGCTTCGGCGCGGGCGATTTCGTCACGGGAAAGCTGTCCCGTCGAGATCGGATCAAGGCCCTTGATGCCCTGGGCGGCTTCGCCATCGGCGATCGCCTTGACTTCCAACGGATGCAGTTTGCAGAACTGCGCGATCTGATCGAAAGACAGCGCCGTGTTGTCGACAAGCCAGATGGCGGTCGCCTTCGGCATGAGCAATGTTTGAGCCATGGATATAGTCCTTCTATCGTCCGCGCCGGTCGCGGTCCGTGGATTGTCACCACAATGTCCGGGAAATATGCCGCTATATAACCGTACTGTCGCAGAATTGCAATTCTTCCGAAATCAAATGACCTTTGTCTAATTGCCGTGGCGATGCGACCTGCTATGAATTGCCGTGATTTGAAGTCCGGGCTCATAAATCGCTTGGCCCGTCGCATGTCCCATGAGGAGGAGTTCCATGTCGGAGAAGATCCATCCGGTGCCGAAGCCGGTAAAGGCGCGTGCCCTGATCGATAAGGAAAAGTACCTGAAATGGTACGAGGAGAGCGTCGAGGATCCGGACAAGTTCTGGGGCAAACACGGCAAGCGGATCGACTGGTTCAAGCCCTATACCAAAGTCAAGAACACCTCCTTTACCGGCAGGGTCTCGATCAAGTGGTTCGAGGACGGGCAGACCAACGTTTCCTACAATTGTATCGACCGCCATCTGAAGACGAATGGCGACCAGGTGGCGATCATCTGGGAAGGCGACAATCCCTATATCGACAAGAAGATCACCTATAACGAGCTCTACGAGCATGTCTGCCGGATGGCGAACGTGCTGAAGAAGCACGGCGTGAAGAAGGGCGATCGCGTCACCATCTACATGCCGATGGTTCCCGAGGCGGCTTACGCGATGCTTGCCTGCGCCCGCATCGGCGCGGTGCATTCTGTCGTCTTCGGCGGCTTCTCGCCGGAAGCGCTGGCCGGGCGCATCGTCGACTGCGAATCCACCTTCGTCATCACCTGCGACGAAGGTCTGCGCGGCGGCAAACCGGTGCCGCTGAAGGACAATACGGATACGGCGATCCACATCGCCGCCCGCCAGCATGTGCATGTCAACAAGGTGCTGGTCGTGCGCCGTACCGGCGGCAAGACCGGCTGGGCGCCGGGCCGCGATCTCTGGTATCACCAGGAAGTCGCCACGGTGAAGCCGGAATGCCCGCCGGTAAAGATGAGGGCGGAAGATCCGCTCTTCATTCTTTACACGTCAGGTTCGACAGGCAAGCCGAAGGGCGTGCTGCACACGACGGGCGGCTATCTCGTCTATGCCTCAATGACGCATGAATATGTCTTCGACTATCATCATGGCGACATCTATTGGTGCACGGCCGATGTCGGCTGGGTCACCGGCCATTCCTATATCGTCTATGGGCCGCTGGCGAACTGCGCAACGACGCTGATGTTCGAGGGCGTGCCGAACTTCCCCGATCAGGGCCGTTTCTGGGAAGTCATCGACAAACACAAGGTCAATATCTTCTATACCGCGCCGACGGCGATCCGCTCGCTGATGGGCGCCGGCGACGAATTCGTCACGCGCTCTTCGCGTTCGTCGCTGCGGCTGCTCGGCACTGTGGGCGAACCGATCAACCCGGAAGCCTGGGAATGGTATTATAACGTCGTCGGCGACAAGCGCTGCCCGGTCATCGATACCTGGTGGCAGACGGAAACCGGCGGCCATATGATCACGCCGCTGCCGGGCGCCACCGATCTGAAGCCGGGTTCGGCGACGGTGCCGTTCTTCGGCGTCAAGCCTGAGCTGGTCGACAATGAGGGCAAGGTGCTGGAAGGCCCCGCCGACGGCAATCTCTGCATCGCCGACAGCTGGCCGGGCCAGATGCGCACCGTCTATGGCGATCACGACCGCTTCATCCAGACTTATTTCTCCACCTACAAGGGCAAGTATTTCACCGGCGACGGCTGCCGGCGCGACGAAGACGGCTATTACTGGATCACCGGCCGTGTCGACGACGTACTCAACGTCTCCGGCCACCGGCTCGGAACGGCGGAGGTGGAGTCCGCCCTCGTCTCGCATAATCTGGTGTCGGAGGCCGCGGTGGTCGGCTATCCGCACTCGATCAAGGGTCAGGGCATCTATTGCTACGTGACGCTGATGGCCGGCCACGAAGGCACCGACACGCTTCGCCAGGAACTGGTGAAACATGTGCGTACCGAAATCGGACCGATCGCCGCGCCCGATAAGATCCAGTTCGCGCCCGGCCTGCCGAAAACCCGCTCCGGTAAGATCATGCGCCGCATCCTGCGCAAGATCGCCGAGGACGATTTCGGCGCTCTCGGCGATACCTCGACGCTTGCCGATCCCGCTGTCGTCGACGATCTGATCGCCAACCGGCAGAACAAAGTGACTGCCTAAACAGAAAGGCCGCTCCTCGTTGTTGGAGCGGCCTTCTCTTTCACGTTGGAAAATCAAGTGCCTTTATGCGGCGTTAGCTAGATCAGCTGGAAACCAAACGGGGCTATCATAGGACGCCTTCATGATTTCAATGCTCCGTTCGCAGTCAGCACGCTTGACATAGCCTTCACTACTAACTGCAATGGTCTTAGCGTTGGAAGCATCATACTTCCAACGCCATTCGTTACGGGCATCCTTATACATCCAATAGGATGGGTATGTACGTGTGGCCACATTGGCCTCCTTACGTTTGAAAACGTTAGGCTTGACCACGGCGATAATCTCTGACTCAATACTGTTGTACGGATGCCGCGTCCCGCGCCTAACGCAATAGGCGGGATGCAAATCCAAAGCCGTCACTTTTCCTTGGTCGGGGGGGTGGCGGCTTTTTCTTTGCTAAAGCGAAGTAAGGAGGATTCGCTCAGCGGAGTCAAGAAACCCAACATGTAGATGCCTTGAAAATTGCGAAAAAGTAAATTATTGTAGATAAATCAGTGTATTATATGATTTTCTGACTTTGTTTCGATTGACGGACAAATCACAAAATGTAGATGAAGTCTCGTCTTCGGGACCGAATCAGAAATCGATCGCCCTACCATTGATCTCGTAGTCGCCGAAGCGGGCGGGCTCGGCGCCGCCGCGGCCGCCGATCTCGGGCGGCAGTTCCAGGGGCTTCTGGTTCTTCCGCCGTTCCTCGGCTTCGGCAAGCGCACGCCGGGCAGCCGGAGAGAGCATCTTGCGCGGCGGCTCCGATCCCTCGGCGGCCGGGATTTCGCTGTTGTCGTTGTCGGCTTCCTGCATTGGCTTCTCCTGCCGGAAAACATTGAAAATGGCGGGTGAATAACCAAATCATAATGCGCCGGCACCGGGATTGAAAGCTCGTGACGCCGAAATCGGAGATGGAGATCCGCGATGAACCTTGTCCGCACTGCCATGTTGCTCGCCTTCATGACGGCGCTTTTCATGTTTGTCGGCTTCCTGATCGGCGGTCGGGCCGGCATGATGATCGCATTCGTCATTGCCGCCGGCATGAATTTCTTCTCCTACTGGAACTCCGACCGCATGGTGCTTTCGGCCTACCGCGCCCAGCAGGTCGATGAACGCAACGCGCCGGAATTCTTTGCGATCGTGCGCGATCTCGCTCGCAATGCCGGCCTGCCGATGCCGAAGGTCTATCTCTACGACAGCCCGCAGCCGAATGCCTTCGCCACCGGCCGCAATCCCGAAAATGCCGCCGTCGCCGCCTCGACGGGTCTGCTGCAAGCATTGTCCCCGGAGGAGGTCGCCGGCGTAATGGCGCATGAGCTTGCCCATATCCAAAACCGCGACACGCTGACCATGACGATCACGGCAACGCTTGCCGGTGCGATCTCGATGCTCGGCAATTTCGCCTTCTTCTTCGGCGGCAACCGCGAGAACAACAATCCGCTCGGTTTCATCGGCGTCCTCGTCGCGATGATCGTGGCGCCGCTCGCCGCCATGCTGGTGCAGATGGCGATCAGCCGCACGCGCGAATATTCGGCCGACCGGCGCGGCGCCGAGATCTGCGGCAACCCGCTCTGGCTCGCCTCGGCGCTCGGCAAGATCGCGCGGGGTGCTGCGCATGTCCCGAACGAAGACGCCGAACGCAATCCGGCGACGGCGCATATGTTCATCATCAATCCGCTCTCCGGCGAGCGCATGGACAATCTGTTTTCCACGCATCCGAATACCGAAAACCGCATCGCCGCGCTGCAGGAGATGGCGCAGGGCGGCATGAATGTCTCGACTGGGCCGGTCCGTGCTGCTAATCCGTCGCGCAAATCGCGCTCTGTTCCGAATACGGGTCGCGGTGGTTCGCAACCGCCAAAAGGTCCGTGGTCTTGAATTCTGACGGCACGAAGAAGCCATTCCGCAAACAGAAGCCCTCCGCGCCCCGATCGGTGCCTGATAAGCCCGGCCTGCAGGCCCGGGCCGCGGCGGCGAAAATCCTGGCTGCCGTGGTCGACCGCAAGCTGCCGCTCGACGGCGCTCTCGACCACGAACATGGCAATCCCGCCTATAAGGCGCTGGGCGAGGGCGATCGGGCGCTTGTGCGCGCCATCCTGAATACCACACTTCGCCATCTGCCGCGCATCGACGCGGCAATCGCCGCCCTCCTGGATTCGCCGCTGCCTGAGGGCGCGCGGGCGCTGCATCACGTTCTCGCCATCGGCGCGGCGCAGATCCTCTATCTCGATGTGCCCGATCATTCGGCCGTCGATCTTGCCGTCGAACAGGCCAATCAGGATCCGCGCAATCGCCGTTTCGCCAAGCTGGTCAATGCCATCCTGCGCCGTCTCGGCCGCGAGAAGAACGAGGTGCTGGAAGAGATCGGCAAGGTTGCGCCGATGCCGGCCTGGTTCATTGCGAGGCTGGAGAAAGCCTATGGCGGGGAAGCGGCGCTGGCGATTTCCGAATCCCAGCTCGAGCCCGCCGCGATCGATCTGACCGTCAAATCCGCACCCGAAGATTGGGCGAAGCGCCTGAACGGCGTCGTTCTGCCGACGGGCGGCGTGAGGCTTGCGGCCTTCGAAGGCGGCATTCCCTTGCTCGAAGGTTTCGACGAGGGCACATGGTGGGTGCAGGATGCGGCGGCCAGCATTCCGGCCAAGCTTTTCGGCGATCTCTCGGGTAAACGCGCTGCCGATCTCTGTGCCGCGCCCGGCGGCAAGACGGCGCAGCTCATCCTTGCCGGGGCTGCCGTCACCGCCCTCGACCAATCGGAAAGCCGGCTAAGACGGCTGCGGTCGAACCTGGAACGGCTTGGCCTGAAGGCCGAGACGATCGCGACGGACCTGACCAAATTCGAGCCGGCCGAGCGCTTCGATGCGATCCTGCTCGACGCCCCCTGCTCCTCGACCGGTACCACCCGCCGGCATCCCGACGTGCTGTGGACCAAAGGGCCTGACGATATCGCCCGGCTTGCGGCGCTGCAGGAGCGGCTGCTGCGTCATGCGCTGACTTTGCTGAAGCCGGGCGGCATGCTGGTTTTCTCGAACTGCTCGCTCGATCCGGCAGAAGGCGAAGAGGTCGTTGCCCGTATTCTCGCCGGTACGGATGCGGTCGAGCGCGTTGCGATCGACGCCCGTGACTGGCCGGGCCTCGAAGCGGCGGTCACGCCGCTCGGGGAATTCCGCACCCTCCCCACAATGCTGAAAATGACCGGTGGTGTTGCCTCCGGCCTCGACGGCTTCTATGCGGCCGTGCTGCGTCGAACAGCGTAATCGCAGCTCCGAGAACCGTTGGATAATCTCCGGCGGCGCGCATGAATTTGAGTATATTCGAACCTTGTCACAAATTAATTCATTGCGGGCGATGAAATCGGCCGCTTTTCACCTATTCTTAACCACGAGGGTCAATAGACAATAGAATATGCAGTCCGGTCCGCGTTTTGCGAGCATGTATGTTCGGGAGGCTTGGCGGCGCGCCTTGCGCCGCGTCGCGTTGCTGCGCCTGAAGCTCATTCGCCATTCCATCAAACCGCCCGAGCGCCTGATCGTCGCGCCGACCGATCTTCGCGGCATCGATCCGCATGTCGCCGACGAAATCCTCAACGGGCGCTTTCTGCTGGCCGGGCGCATGCTCGAGACCAGTGGAAAATCGCCCTTTACCTTCACCCTGCCCTCGCGCCCTTTTGCGATCCGCCTCCATAGCTTCGGCTGGCTGCGGCATATGCGGGCGCACAAGACGGAGCGCAGCGCGGCCGCTGCCCGTGCAATCGTCGACAGCTGGCTTTCCATCCATGCCGGCCGCATGGAGGGCGTCGCCTGGGAGCCCGACGTCACCGCCCAGCGCGTCATTGCCTGGCTCTCGCACTCGCCTGTCGTGCTGCAGAATGCCGATCGCGGCTTCTATCGCCGTTTCATGAAATCGCTGGCGTTCCAGGTGAAATTCCTGCACCGCATGGCGCCGTTCACGCTGGGCGGCCTGGAGCTGTTTCGGCTGCGCATCGCGCTCGCCATGGCCTCCGTCGCCATGCCGACCCGCGCATCGACGTTGAAAAGAGCCGCGCGGGCCCTCGACCGCGAGTTCGATAGCCAGATTCTGCCGGATGGCGGCCACGTCTCGCGCAACCCGCGCGCCGGCCTGGAACTGCTGCTCGATCTGCTGCCGCTGCGGCAGACCTATGTCAATCTCGGCCACGATCTGCCGCAGAAGCTGATCTCCGGCATCGACCGCATGTATCCGGCATTGCGGTTCTTCCGCCATCAGGATGGAGACCTGGCGCTTTTCAACGGCGCCACCTCGACACTCGCAAACGAGCTGATGTCGGTGCTCAGATATGACGAGACGGCAGGCCAGCCGTTCAAAGCTCTGCCGCAGTCGCGTTATCAGCGGCTTTCCGCAGGAAAGACGGTCATCATCGCCGATACCGGCGTGCCGCCTTCCGGAGGCGCGCTACGGACCGCGCATGCTGGCAGCCTCTCTTTCGAGATGTCGTCCGGCCGGCATCGCTTCATCGTCAATTCCGGATCGCCGAAATTTGCCGGGCATCGTTATGTCCAGATGGCGCGCACGACGGCGGCCCATTCGACCGTCATCCTCAGCGACACCTCATCCAGCCGTTTTTCACATTCTCCTTTTCTCAGCCACGCGATCATCGAGCCGGTCAGAACCGTCAGCGTCGAGCGGGCCGAAACGGAGGATGGACGCGACGGCATCAAGCTCAGCCATGATGGTTATCTCAGAACCTTCGGCGTGATGCACGAGCGTGAACTGACGCTCAACGCCGCCGGCTCGATCGTCACCGGCCGCGACCGGCTCGTCGTCCGGGAAGGATATGAGAGTGATGAGCCGCTGAAGGCGGTCGCCCGCTTTCATATTCACCCGTCGATCGTGCTGGAGCAGAGCGACGGCGAATCCGTGCTGCTGACGGCGCCGGACGGCGAAAGCTGGCTGTTTTCCGCGCCCGGCAATGAAGTGCTGATCACCGAAGACATTTTCTTCGCCGACAGCTCCGGCATTTGCGGCTCGGACCAGATCGAGATCGATTTCGATCTTGCCGGCAAGACGGAAATCCGTTGGTTCCTGTCTCGCAAAGGTTAGAGCGCCCGGCGATCTTTCAGATCCTGTGCTGACTCCTGTTTGCGCGGGGGCAAAGCTGTGCTAACGCCACGCCAACATGCAGGCGTCCCCTGCGGATGTCTCCCGAGCCCGAACGGAGAAGGTTTCATGGCCGTCATTTCCAAGAAGATCCCCGCCCCCGACAAGGTCGAAATCAAGACCGCCCTCCTCTCCGTCTTCGACAAGACCGGGGTCGTCGAGCTTGCCCGCTCCCTGTCCGAACGCGGCGTGCGGCTGCTGTCGACCGGCGGCACTTACAAGGCGATCGCCGCTGCCGGCCTTGCTGTCACCGATGTCTCCGAAATCACCGGCTTTCCCGAGATCATGGATGGACGCGTCAAGACGCTGCATCCGACGGTGCATGGCGGCCTGCTGGCAATCCGCGACGATGGCGAGCACCAGGAGGCGATGAAAAAGCACGGCATCGAGGCCATCGATCTCGCCGTCATCAATCTCTACCCCTTCGAGGAAGTGCGCGCGACCGGCGGCGATTATCCGACGACCGTCGAGAATATCGATATCGGCGGTCCGGCGATGATCCGCGCATCGGCCAAGAACCATGCCTATGTGACGATCCTGACCGATCCGGCGGATTATGCCGAACTGCTCGAGCAGCTTTCTGCCGATGGTGGCAAGACCGCCTATGCCTTCCGCCAGCGCATGGCCGCCAAGGCCTATGCCCGCACTGCGGCCTATGACGCGATGATTTCCAACTGGTTTGCCGAGGCGCTGTCGATCGACACGCCGCGTCACCGCGTCATCGGCGGCGCGTTGAAGGAAGAGATGCGCTACGGCGAAAACCCGCATCAGAAGGCAGCCTTCTATGTGACCGGCGAGAAGCGCCCCGGCGTGTCGACGGCCACCCTTCTCCAGGGCAAGCAGCTCTCCTACAACAACATCAACGATACCGACGCGGCCTACGAGCTGGTCGCCGAGTTCCTGCCGGAGAAGGCGCCGGCCTGCGCCATCATCAAACATGCCAATCCCTGCGGCGTCGCGACCGGCGCGAGCCTGGTCGAAGCCTATCGGCGGGCGCTGGCCTGCGATTCAGTGTCGGCCTTCGGCGGCATCATCGCGCTCAACCAGACCTTGGATGCGGAAACGGCTGAAGAAATCGTCAAGCTCTTCACCGAAGTCATCATCGCGCCCGACGTGACCGAGGAGGCGAAGGCGATCGTTGCCCGCAAGCCGAACCTGCGGCTGCTGTCGGCCGGCGGCCTGCCCGATCCGCGCGCCGCGGGCCTGACGGCGAAGACGGTTTCCGGCGGCTTGCTCGTCCAGAGCCGCGACAACGGCATGGTCGAGGATCTGGAGCTCAAGGTCGTCACCAAGCGCGCGCCGACGGCACAGGAGCTCGAGGACATGAAGTTCGCCTTCAAGGTCGGCAAGCATGTGAAATCGAATGCCGTGGTCTATGCCAAGGACGGCCAGACCGCCGGTATCGGCGCCGGTCAGATGAGCCGGGTCGATTCCGCCCGCATCGCCGCCCTGAAGGCCGAAGAGGCGGCCAAGGCGCTCGGCCTTGCGGTTCCGATGACAAACGGCTCGGCGGTCGCTTCCGAAGCCTTCCTGCCGTTTGCCGATGGCCTTCTGTCGATGATCGCCGCAGGGGCGACGGCGGTCATCCAGCCCGGCGGCTCGATGCGCGATCAGGAGGTCATCGATGCCGCGAACGAACATGGCGTCGCCATGGTCTTCACCGGCATGCGCCATTTCCGGCACTGAATGAGGCTGCCGTCAGGTCCGGGCGCGCGTCGTATTTCCTACGTGCGGTCGGCCGGATAAGGCGTGCGGACCAGCAGCGCCAGGCCGCCGGCGAGGAACAGGATCAGCGTTGCCATTCCAAGCCGCGGCGATCCGCTCATATAGGTCACCAGCGAGAAGAGCAGCGTCGCCATGAAGCTCGTGGCGCGGCCGGAAAGCGCGTAGATGCCGAAATAGCGGCCGGCTTCCTCCAGGCTGACGCTGCGGGCGAGATAGGAGCGCGACGAGGCCTGCACTGGCCCGAAGGCGAGCCCGATCAGCAGGCCGTAGAGGATATAGGCTTTTTCCGCGGCAGTGCCGAAGAGACCGCCGGAATCCGTCGTCGGCAGCGGCATCAAGCCGAACAGGGTGTAACCCGGTCCTGTGGAAATGATGCCGAGGGTGGCGAGGAGCAGCATGGTCAGGCTGATCACGACGGTCGCCTTCGAGCCGACAGCCTTGTCGACGCGGCCGGCGAGCAGGCAGCCAAGGATCGCCACGATGTTCAGGATGATGCCGTAAATGCCGATCTCGATCGTCGCCCAGCCGAACATGCCGGCAGCGAAGACGCCGCCGAGGATCAGCAGGCCGTTGACGCCGTCCTGATAGATCATACGGGCGACCAGGAATTTGAGGATGCCGCGGCGCTCCTTGAGCTCCCCAAGGGTGTTTCTGAGTTCTTTCAGGCCGAAGCGGACGGCAGCGCCGAAGGGAAGGCCTCGGCGGACGTCGGGCGTGAAGAGGAACATCGGCAGGATGAAGATCAGATACCAGACGGCCGAAATCGGCCCGGTGATGCGCGCATCCTCGCCGGCATGCGGATCGAGGCCGAAAAGCGGGTCGAGGCCGAGGATGGTTTTGCCGCTCTCGGGACTTGCCGCAAGCAGCGTCACGACAGCGATGAGGACGATCATGCCGCCGAGGTAACCGAGCCCCCAGGCGGTGTTGGAAAGCTTGCCGACTTCGGTTCTGTCGACGAGGCGCGGCATCATCGAATCGTTGAAGACGATCGAAAACTCGGCCGAGATCGAGGCGAGGATCATGAAGATCACGGGATAGAGCATCGGCGAGCCGGGGGCGGCGAACCACAGGCCGAAAAGGCTCGCGATCTTGATGACCGCGAAGAAGCCGATCCAGGGCTTGCGCGCGCCGGACTGATCGGCGATCGAGCCGAGAACGGGCGAGAGCAGGGCGATGATCACCGAAGAGATCGTCGCCACGTTGCTCCACATCGCCTGGGCGGACACCGGATCATCGGTCAGGCGCGCAACGAAATAAGGCCCGAAGATGAAGGTGGTGACGACCGTGAAGAAGGGCTGGGCGGCCCAGTCGAAGAACATCCACCCCCAGATGCCCTTCTCCGTGGCCTTCGGCGGCTGCGTTCCTGTCCAGTCGATGCGATTCAACATCCGCTCCTTTTTTGGCGGACTGTCTCACCTCACCCGGTCGCGCGCAAGGTCGGTCAGGATGCCGGCGGCAACGGTAATGCGCGCAAGATTGGGATCGCCGCCGTCGCTGAGGCTCGAAAGCTCCTCGACGATGCGGTTGATGCGAATGCGATCCTGCGCATGCCAGGCCTGAACGGGCAGTTTCTCCTTGCCGTGATCGGAAAGGGCCGAGATGACGATATCGCGTCTGGCGCTGGCAATCTGGTCGATGCTGCGGGCAAGCGCCAGGTTCTCGTAATGGTCGGAGGTGAGGATGCGCCCGCCGGCTGCCAGCAGCCGGGCGATACGGAAGGTCTGCGATACCGCAAAATAGTTCTCGGCGGCGCGCACCAAGGGTTCGCCGGTACGCTCGGCAATCTGCATGATCTCGGGCACCAGCGCGAAACTCTGGAGATTGGCGATTTCGGCGGCGAGTTTTTCCGGCACCCCGGCTTGGAGATAGTCCGCCTGGCGCGCGGCGGCATCGGCGGCCGATTGTTCGGCGAAGGCAGGCTTGAGCTTTTTCAGGGCTGCTTGCAGCCGGCTAATGACTTCCGCCATATCGGCCTTGCCCATGCCGGTCTTCAGGAGCAGGCGCGTCAGCACGATGAAACTGTGGCTGATTTCCTCATAGATTCGGTTTTGCATCTCGCCGGAAACCTTGCCGTCGAGGGCGTCCGTTTCGGCCCAGAGCCGGGCCAGCTCAAAACCGTCGCGGGCGACGATGGCGGCGCGCACCACTTCCGGCGCAGATGCCGCCGTCGCATCCATCATGGCGACGGTGAAGCTCGGGCCGCCGCGGTTGATCGCCTCGTTGGCAAGCACGGTCGCGATGATTTCGCGCCGCAGTCGATGGCTGGCGATATCGCCGGCATTCGACTTCTGCATCTTCACGGGGAAGTAATTCGAAAGCGTCGCGGTGAAATAGGGATCGTCGGGCAGATCGCTGGCGGCGAGCGCATCGAAGAGCACGATCTTGGCATAGGAAACCAGCACCCCGATTTCAGGCCGCGTCAGCGGCCTGCCGGCGGCATAACGCTCGGCAAGCGTGGCGTCGTCGGGCAGCGTCTCGACCTTGCGGTTCAGTTGCTTGGCGCCTTCGAGCACACTCATGAAGCGGGCGAGCTCCAGGCCGTTTGCCGTGCCCTTGCGCTCCGTCAGCGAGATCGCCAGCGACTGCAGATAGTTGTTGCGCAGCACGAGGGTCGCCACTTCGTCGGTCATCGACGACAGGAGCTGATCGCGTTTTGCCCGTGTCAGGCGCCCGTCATGCATAGCGGCCGCGAGCGCGATCTTGATGTTGACCTCGACGTCGGAGGTGTTCACCCCGGCCGAGTTGTCGATGGCGTCGGAGTTGCAGCGTCCGCCGCTGAGGCCGTAAGCGATGCGGCCCTTCTGGGTGACGCCGAGATTGGCGCCCTCGCCGATGACCTTGGCGCGAACCTCCGTCGCCGTGATGCGGATCGGATCGTTGGCGCGGTCGCCGACTTCGGTGTCAGTTTCGGAAGGAGCCTTCACATAGGTGCCGATGCCGCCGAACCAGAGCAGGTCGACCGGGCTCCTCAGGATCGCGGTCATGATCTCGAAGGGTGTCGCCACGGCCTTGTCGATGCCGATCGCGGCAACCGCTTCCGGCGTCAGTGTCACCGATTTCGCGGCGCGGGAAATGATCATCGCACCCTTCGAAAGGGCATTCTTGTCGAAATCCTGCCAGCTCGAGCGCGGCAGGTTGAAGAGCCGCTGGCGTTCGGCCAGGGTCTTTTCCATGTCGGGATCGGGATCGATGACGATGTCGCGATGGTCGAAGGCGGCAATCAGCCGGATCTTCGGCGAGAGCAGCATGCCGTTGCCGAAGACGTCGCCCGACATGTCGCCGACGCCGGCGACGGTGAAGGGCGTCGTCTGGATGTCGATGTCCATTTCGCGGAAATGGCGTTTGACGGTTTCCCAGGCGCCGCGGGCGGTGATGCCCATCTTCTTATGGTCGTAGCCGGCCGAGCCGCCGGAGGCGAAGGCGTCGTCCAGCCAGAAGCCGGCTTCCTGGGCCAGCGCATTGGCGGTGTCGGAGAAGGTTGCCGTGCCCTTGTCGGCGGCGACGACGAAATAGGGATCGTCGCCGTCGAGCCTGACCGTATCCTTCGGCGGCACGATCTCGGCGCCGGAGATGTTGTCGGTGATCGACAGCAGCGTGCGGATATAGGTCTTGTAGGCCTCGCGGCCGGCATTGAAGATCTCGTCGCGGCTGCCGCCAACGGGGAGCTTCTTCGGGTAGAAGCCGCCCTTGGCGCCGACCGGCACGATGACGGCATTCTTCACCTGCTGCGCCTTGACGAGGCCGAGCACCTCGGTGCGGTAATCCTCGGCACGATCAGACCAGCGCAGGCCGCCGCGCGCCACCTTGCCGAAGCGCAGGTGCACGCCTTCGACCTCGACCCCGTAGACGAACATTTCGCGGAAGGGTCTCGGCTCCGGCAGTCCGTCGACGAGGTGTGGATCGAGCTTGAAGGCCAGCATCGCCTTCGGCGAGCCGTCCGGATTCCGCTGGAAATAATTGGTGCGCAGCGTCGCATCGACGATATTGACGTAACGGCGCAGGATGCGGTCGTCGTCCAGGCTCGGCACGTCGGCGAGTTCGGCTTCGATCGCCTGATGCAGCTCGGCAAGCCTCTTCACGCGGGCCTTTTCCGACAGCTTGGTGTCGAGCGTGTCGTGGAAGAGACGGAAGATGGCGGCGGCAATCGTCGGGTATTTGTCGAGCGTCGTTGCGATATAATCCTGCGAATAGGCGATGCCGGCCTGGCGCAGATAACGCGCATAGGCGCGTAGCACGTTGGCCTCGCGGGCCGAAAGCCCGGCCGACAGGATCAGCCTGTTGAAGCTGTCATTGTCGATCGTGCCGGCAAAGGCGGCGACGAAGGCTTCCTCCAGCGCGGCGCCATAACGCTGCAGATCGATTTCGCGGCCGGTGCGGGTTTCGAGTTCCATGTCGTGCAGGACGACGAGCTTTGTTT
The DNA here is from genome assembly GCF_002211305.1 of Rhizobium sp. R634. Taxonomy (GTDB): domain Bacteria; phylum Pseudomonadota; class Alphaproteobacteria; order Rhizobiales; family Rhizobiaceae; genus Rhizobium. Next base: position 93,321 of record NZ_LOKW01000025.1, read on the forward strand.
CCCCATCGGCGGCCGGCACGCGGATGTCAAAGGTGCGTTCGCTGACGACGTTGAAACCGAGATTTTCCAGAAGCGGCACGCGGCGCGACAGCGCCAGCTGGCCGGCGGCGTGGAAGATCTTCAGCGACAGGATGCGGCCATGATCTTCCTGGCGATGATAGAACTGGATGCGGAGCGGTTCGCCAGCGGCACAGGCGCCGATATCGGGGAGGTCGGCCACGGTTTCTTCAGGGGTGAAGGAATCCTGGAAAGCCTGGTCGACAGACAGTTTGGGCGCCTTGGGCCCGGCGAGCGCCTCGAAACGATCGTCCCAGCGGGCGGTGATTTCGCGGATCGTCTGCTCCAGCTTTGCCTGCGGAATGCGCGGCGTCTTGCCGCCGGAGCGGCCGATGATGAAATGGACGCGCGCCACGCCGCCTTCCGGGAAAGCTGGATAATAGGCGGAGACACGACCGTCATAGACGGTCTTGAGATAGGTGCCGATCCGCTCGCGCACGATCGAGTCATATTCCTCGCGCGGCACGTAGACGATCACCGAGACGAAACGGTCGAAATGGTCGATGCGCGGCAGAGCGCGCACACGCGGCCGGTCGGCGAGATCGTTGATCTGTTCGGCAAAGCTCGCGAGCAGCGTCGTATCGATCTGGAAAAGATCGTCGCGCGGATAGGATTCCAGGGTATTGTCGAGCATGCGGCCGGAATGGCTCATCGGGTCGAAGCCGAAATGCTCCTTCACCTTCTCGATCTTGGAGCGCAGCAGCGGAATTTCGGAGGCGAGCGAGGTATAGGCCGTCGAGGTGAAGAGGCCGACGATGCGCAGTTCCCCCGTGACGTTGCCCTTCGCGTCGAAGCGCTTGACGCCGACATAGTCCATATAGGCGCGGCGATGGACGATCGATTTCACATTCGCCTTGGTGACGATCAGGTAGTCGGGGCCGTCGAGGAAGGCGAGGATTTCGGGCGTGGTCGTCACGGCGTCCTTGCCGGTGCGCAGCACGAGAACGTCGGGATTGGAGAGGATGCCGAGGCCCGCCCCCTTGTCGCGCTCGACCTTGGCGTCGGCGCCCTTGCCGGAATAGACATATTCGCGCATGCCGAGGAAGGTGAAATTCTCGTCGCGCAGCCAGGTCAGAAAGGCGACCGCTTCGGCGTGTTCGGCCTTCCTGCGGCCGGCGCCGTTGGCCGCAAGCTCGGCGATCACGCCGTCGAGCTTGGCAAGCATCGGCTTCCAGTCGGAAACAGAGAGGCGGACCTGCTCGAGCACGGTCTGGATGCGCTTGACGAGATCGGCGGCCTGGGCGGAATTGAGCGGCGCGATATGAAGCTGGATATGGCTGACGCGGGCGGCGGGATCGCTCGGGTGATCGGCGGAATAGAGCGTGGGCGCCTTGCCCTTTTCCATCACCAGGATGGGATGCACGGCCATGAAGAGATCGCGGTGGGTGCTCGTCACTTCGCCCATGACCGATTCATAGAGGAAAGGCATGTTCCGGTCGGTCACGGAGAGCACCGAGACGGCAGTACCGGCAGGCGTCACATCGGCAATGGTGTCGATGCTGACGCGCGGGGTCTTGCCGTTCCAGGTGGCGAGTTCCCTGGCCGAATGCGCGGCGGTGAGTGCCAGCATTTCGGGCGTATAATGTTCGAGATCGTCATTGCTGGCCCGGCCGAAGAGAATATCCGGATCGAGATGCGCCTCGCCCGTCGCCTTGGCGATCTTGCGTGCATTTTCGATCTGCTTTTCCCGTTTCGGATTGTTTCTTGCAGCCATGAATCGCCTCCCGCAATGGACTTATTTCTGCAAGCTAGCAGAAGATTTCCCGAAAAAATCTCTAAAATAGAGGCCTGAAGGGTCGCTTTGATGCTTTTTTGACGCTCAAAATGGGAATTTGTTAGAGATTTTTCCGCTTTCGTGGCCAAAACGAACGGGAAGGCCCTTCTCCGGTTTTTCGCTCCGCCGCACATTTCCATGCTCACGTGAAGAATGGTTGACAGCGCGGCGTCAAAAAGATCATCAAACGCCATCATCAGTCGGACCTTGATATCATGTCGGAAAATGCAGCGGGTGCGGTCATCGTCATTTCCAGCCATGTGGTGCGCGGCTCGGTTGGAAACCGCGCCGCCGTCTTCGCGCTGGAGACGCTCGGTCATCCGGTCTGGGCATTGCCGACGATCGTGCTGCCCTGGCACCCGGGCCACGGCCGCGCGACGCGGCTGACATTTGCGGAAGCGGATTTCGACGCGGCGATCGACGATCTGATCCGCGCGCCGTGGATCGGTGAGGTTAAGGCGGTGCTGTCAGGCTATTTCGGCAATGCCGCCCAGGCGCGCTCCGTCGCCCGGCTGATCGGTGCGCTGAGGCAAAACAATCCCGATCTCGTCTATGTCTGCGATCCCGTCATGGGCGATCTTGGCGGGCTTTATGTGCCGGAGGCGACGGCAGAGGCCATTCGCGACCATCTCATTCCGCTCGCCTCGCTCGCCACGCCGAACCGCTACGAACTCGCCTGGCTTTCGGGGGCGGCCCTCGAAGACAACAGCGCGATCATGGAGGCGGCGCTGGCGCTCGGACCGTCGCGCATGCTCGTCACCTCGGCCGTGCCGATGATGTCCGGCGGCACCGGCAACCTCTATCTCTCCGGCCGCCACGCACTTCTGGCCGAGCATCGCGTCGTTGAAAACCCGCCGAACGGCCTCGGCGATCTGCTTGCCGCCGTCTTCCTGTCGCGCCTGCTGTCCGGCCTGGAAGATGAAAAGGCGCTGCAGCTTGCCACCGCCAGCGTCTTCGAAGTGCTTGCGCGCGCCGTCAAGCGCGGCAGCAACGAGTTGATGCTGGCAAGCGATGCGTCCAGCCTTTCGACGCCGATGGCGATGGTGCAGATGCGCCGGCTCGTGCATCCGGCGCAGCGGCGGAAAAAATGACGCATTTGCCAATGCACTCATTTTGCAGTGCAGCAGTTGATCTTGTCTTCGGTGCGCGCTAATCCAGAAGACATGCAGCGTTTTCCTACACCCCTTCTGGACGGCTATCGCAACTTTATGAACGGGCGCTATGCCGATGCCCGCGACAGGTATCGGCTGCTTGCCGAAAACGGCCAGAGTCCGAGTACCCTGGTCATTGCCTGTTCGGACTCGCGTGCGGCGCCGGAGCTGATCTTCGATGCCGGTCCGGGCGAACTCTTCGTCATCCGCAACGTCGCCAACATGGTGCCGCCTTACGAGCCGGATGGCCATTTCCACTCGACGTCGGCCGCGCTCGAATTCGCCGTTCAGGCGCTGAAGGTCTCGGACATCGTGGTGATGGGCCATGGACGCTGCGGCGGCATCCGCGCTGCCTTGGACCCGAACGCCGAGCCGCTGTCGCCCGGCGATTTCATCGGCCGCTGGATGTCGCTGGTCAAACCTGCCGCCGAGCAGATCCAGAGCAACGACGTGATGACGGCGGCGGAGCGCCAGACCGCGCTCGAGCGCGTCTCCATCCGCAATTCGATCAATAATCTCCGGACCTTCCCCGAAATCAAGGCGCTTGAGGAGGCAGGAGAAATGCATCTTCACGGCGCCTGGTTCGATATTTCGACCGGGGAACTCTGGGTGATGGACGCCGAAACCCGCGACTTCATTCGTCCCGAAATCTAGGGGCGCGCCGCTTTATCAGTTTTTTAAGAATTATTGATAAGCTCGCCGTCGATTGGTTGCGCACGACCGATATTTTGATCACCGTGGCGATTGGCGATGAAGTTCGAAACCATCAAGAAGGTTATCCTGGCTGCCATCATGCTGCCTTTCGTCTTCATGGTCATTGAAGGCGTCATCCTCCTGCGATCCTCGGTGAAGGAATATTGGGATCTCGAGAAGGATCGGCAGTTCGCCGATGTGCTTGCCCGCGGCGGGTCTATTGCGGCCACGGAGATCCTGACCGAAATCGGCGCCACCCGCCGCTACATCGCGCAGCCCAGCGAGCCGGCAGCGGCCGAGATGCAGCGGAGCCGGGCGATGCTCGACCAAGAACGCCGCGCCTTCTACGCCAGCCTGCCCTCCCGCGATGTGCTCGACGAGGGACTCGTGGACGAACTGTCGGCTCTCAACCTTGCCTACAGCCGCATCGTGGCGGCGCGAAGCGCCGTCGACCAAGGCCGTTATACCAATAGCGATCCCGGCTATATCTATTGGTATGTGGCCCAGAAGCAGCTTGCCGTCGTCGATGCGCTCTCGCCGCTGATCAGCGATCCGGTGCTGCTGGAGAAATCCAACCAGCTGATGGGCATCCTGCTGACCTATTACGGCGAAAGGCTGATCACTGTCGTCGGCACCCGTTATCTGGATCAGAGTTCTTCCGCCAGATTTCCGATTGAACTGTTCTTGCAGGGCAAGGTCATGCTCGGCGACGGAATGGACCACATGGTCTTTCCATTCCTCGAACTCGACCGTGCGCGACATCGTTGCCTATCTCGGCCGTAGCAGCCAGGTGAAGGCGAACGCGATCACCGATTCCATTCTCGCCGGATCGCGGCCGACGCGCGAGGTGCGCGACATCTGGACCGCTGCGCAGAACGAGCGCATGGCCTTCCTGCAGCAGAAGATCGTCGAGGCGGCCAACGATATCCACGAGACCGGCGAAGGCCTTTCGACGCGGGCCCACATTCACCTGACGCTGATCCTGTCGCTCTGCGCCGGCCTGCTCATTCTCGCCACGCTGGTGATGCTATTGGCGGCAAGGGGCCTGCGGCTGATCGACCGTCTGACGCGCGATCGCGAGACACTGGTGGGCGAGTTGCGCAACGCCGCCCAGACCGACCTTCTGACCGGGCTTTACAACAGGCGCGGCTTCGAGGTCGCCGCATCGGCGCTTCTCACCCAGGCCGAACATGGGTCGCGCTGGATCTCCGTCGTGCTCTTCGATCTCGATCATTTCAAGAAGATCAACGACGTTCACGGCCATGACGCCGGCGATGCCGTCTTGCGGCATGTCGCGAGCGTGGCGCGCGAGAATTTTCGTTCCTTCGATCTCCTGGTGCGCCATGGCGGCGAGGAATTCCTGGCGCTGCTGCCGGATTCGACACCCGATGATGCGGCAAGGGTTGCCGAGCGCGTGCGGCTGGCGATCGAGGCGGCGGAAATCCCGCTGGCGAGCGGCGATCGCCTGAAGGTCACGGCGAGTTTCGGCTGCGTCGGCCGGGCAAACGAAGCTTTCAACCGGAACTTCGAGGATCTGGTCAAGCGTGCCGATCTGGCGCTTTACGCTGCCAAGGCTTCCGGCCGCAACTGCGTCGTTTCGGGGCCGATCATGCCGGCGCCGGACGAGCGGCGCAAGGCGGCATCCGCCGGCGGCTTCGATTCCCGCATATGAAAAACGCCGCATTTGCAGCGGCGTTTGATTTTCGTTGCCGGTGAAGGCTTGGTCGGGGCGGCTTATCTGCCGGCGTCGATCTGCTCGCCGATATAGGCAATCGCCTGTTGGTAGACGCTGGCTGCATTCCAGCCCTGGATAGCGGCGAAATTGGGCTCGCCCGGCTGATAGCCGGCGCCGGGACGCCAGCCGTGGCCCTTCAGGAAATTCGCCGTCGAAGCGAGCGCATCGGCGCGGGAGCCAACCATGTCGACGCGGCCGTCGCCGTCGCCGTCGGCGCCGAAACGGACCACGTTGCGCGGCAGGAACTGCGTCTGGCCGATTTCACCATGGGCAGCACCCCTCGCCTGCGGGCTCAGATAACCCTCGGAGACGAGCTGGAGCGCAGCATAGAGCTGATCGGTGAAATATTCCGACCGGCGGCAATCGTAAGCGAGCGTCGAAACAGCCGACAGCGTATGCTGATTGCCCATATAGCTGCCGAAGCCGGTTTCCATGCCCCAGATTGCGATCAGGGGGCCGGCCGGAACGCCGAAACGGCGCTCGATCGAGGCGAACAGCGCCTGGTTGGCGCTCTTCATGCTGCGGCCGCGGGAGATGATGGCGGCGCCTCCGCGCTTCTTCATGAAGGCGTCGAAGGACAGCTTGAAGCTTTTCTGCCCACGGTCGGCGGCGATCGTCGGCTTGTTGTAATTGACATTGGCGAAGGCGCGGTTGAGGACCGACTGGCTGACGCCATTGGCTGCCGCCGTCTGCTTGAAATCGCTGACCCAGGCATCGAAGCCAGCGCCGGTATTGCCACATTGTGCGCCCTGCGCGAACGCAGGTGCCGCGTGGAGGACGCCTACTGCCACGGCGGCCGCCAGAAAGAACTTTGTCATGCGCATTGAGAACCCCGCTCTCGATCTGCATAGCTTTTGGCCGGCAGGAGAATGCCAGCCATCAGCGATTTTGTCACGATCACCTTTTGGCGAGCGCTTCCATGGCCGTTTCTGCCGGAAAGCCCCGCTCACCGAGCGGGGCTTTAGCACGTTATGGTTTACAAATGGTATCAAGCGGCCTGCTTGCGCGGCTTGACGAGGCCGCGATTGACGAGCAGCTCGGCGATCTGAATGGCGTTCAGCGCCGCGCCCTTGCGCAGGTTGTCGGAGACCACCCACATATTGAGACCGTTTTCAACAGTCGCATCTTCGCGGATGCGCGAGATGTAGGTCGCATCTTCGCCGGCGGATTCATAAGGCGTGATGTAGCCGCCGTTCTCGCGCTTGTCGATGACGAGGCAGCCGGGTGCGTCGCGCAGGATATCGCGGGCCTGATCGGCAGTGATCTCGTTTTCGAACTCGATGTTGACCGATTCCGAATGGCCGATGAAGACGGGTACGCGCACGGCCGTGCAGGTCACCTTGATCTTCGGGTCGAGCATCTTCTTCGTCTCGGCCAGCACCTTCCACTCTTCCTTGGTATAGCCATCTTCCATGAAGCTATCGATGTGCGGGATGACGTTGAAGGCGATGCGCTTGGTGAACTTCTTGTTCTCGATCGGATCGGCGACGAAAACGGCGCGCGTCTGGTTGAAGAGTTCGTCCATGCCGTCCTTGCCGGCGCCGGAGACCGACTGGTAGGTCGAGACGACGACGCGCTTGATCTTGGCGAAGTCATGCAGCGGCTTCAGCGCCACCACCAACTGGGCGGTCGAGCAATTCGGATTGGCAATGATGTTGCGCTTGGTGAACTGCGTGACGGCGTCCGGGTTCACTTCCGGCACGATCAGCGGCACGTCGGCGTCGTAGCGCCAGGCTGAGGAATTGTCGATGACGACGCAGCCCTGCTGGCCGATCTTCGGCGAAAACTTCTTGGAGACTTCGCCGCCGGCCGACATCAGGCAGATATCGGTATCGGAGAAATCGTAATTCTCCAGATTGGAGACCTTCAGCGTCCGGTCTCCATAGGAAACCTCGGTGCCCTGCGAACGCGCGGAGGCGAGCGCTACGACCTCATCGGCGGGGAAGCCTCGTTCCGAGAGGATGTTGAGCATCTCCCGGCCGACATTTCCGGTCGCTCCCGCAACTGCTACTTTGAAACCCATTTCTCAAGCTCTCTTTCTCTTCTCTCCTCTATCCGGTGAGGGGAAAGGCGCGAATACTCGCGTCTTCCTGTCCCCAGCCGAGCCGGGGAGAGAGCGGCAGGCCAGAGACGTCAGACGGTTTTCGTCGTCGTTTTGGCCTTGGTTTTGGAAGAAACCGGAACGGCAATTTCCACCCCGGCAACCCGTGCCCGGTCATTGCACTCAGCAATGGCGTGTTCGTCGCGAACCATGGAGATTCCTTTTCCGCTGTTGCTCTTAGAAGGTTTTCCACAGGAGTCAAGGTTTTTGCGCGCATAGCTTAGGCCGGACGAGCGGTCCGCAATCCGCGGCCGTTTGTCATGCCGCTGTCATCCATGGAAGATATTCCGGCGCGGTTGTTATGCCTGCAACGAAAACGGGGGTTTTCCATGCGTATGCTTCTCGCCGCTTTTGCGGCCACCACCATTCTCGCCGGCGCCGCTCAGGCGACGACGGTCTATCCGCTTGATCGCGCGACGATCCTTGTCGGTTCACCGTTCGATTTCAAGGTCGAGCTCAACAAGCAGGTCAAGCCGGAAGACGTGAAGATCACGGTCAACGGCCAGGATTACAAGACCGTTCTCGGAAGCGAGGCGCAGTTCGTCGAGCTTGAAAAGGGCAAGGAAGACAAGGCTCTCGGCTCCGCCCTCCTGTTGCGCGGCCTGAAGATTTCGGCTGCCGGCGCCTACAAGGTCGAGGTCACTGCCGGCGACGAGACAAAATCCGTGACCTGGAACGTCTACGAAACCGCCAGCCAGCCGAAGGCCAAGAACATCATCTTCCTGCTCGGCGACGGGCTTTCCGTTGCGCACCGCACGGCTGCCCGCATCATGTCCAAGGGCATGACCGAAGGGAAGGCGAATGGCCGCCTGAACATGGACGATCTCGACCATATGGCTTTCATCGGCACGTCTTCGACGAACGCCGTCGCCACGGATTCGGCCAACACCATGTCGGCCTACATGACGGGCCACAAGACGGCCGTCAACGCGCTCGGCGTTTATGCGGACCGCACGCCGTCCTCGCTCGATGACCCGCGTGTCGAAACCATCGCGGAAGCCCTTCGCCGCACGACCAAGAAGTCGATCGGCATCGTTGCAACGTCCGAAGTCGAGGATGCCACCCCGGCCGCGGTCGTCTCCCACACCCGCAACCGCAACGACAAGGCCGACATCGTCGGCATGCTGCTCGAGGTCAAGCCGGAGGTGCTGCTTGGCGGCGGCTCGGCCTATTTCCTCGGCCAGGAGGTCGCCGGTTCCAAGCGCAAGGACAACCAGGACTATATCAAGCTGTTCCAGGAAGCCGGCTACAAGCTCGCGACCGACAAGAACGAACTTGCAGCCAATGCATCGGCTGAAGGCAATCTGCTCGGGCTGTTCCACACCGGCAATATGGACGTCATGCTCGACCGCGAATTCCTGAAGAAGGGCACGGTCGAGAAATTCCCGAACCAGCCGGGTCTCGTCGACATGACCAAAGTCGCGCTCGATCGCCTCTCCAAGAATCCCGAAGGTTTCTTCCTGATGGTCGAAGCCTCCTCGATCGACAAGATGTCCCATCCGCTCGATTGGGACCGCGCGGTCGTCGATACTATCGAATTCGACAAGGCCATCGGTGTTGCCCGCGAATTCCAGAAGGCCCATCCCGATACGCTGATCGTCGTCACCGGCGACCATACGCACGGCGTTTCCATCATCGGCACGGTCGATGATGACAAGCCCGGCACGGAAATGCGCGAAAAGGTCGGGATCTATGCCGAAGCCGGCTTCCCGAACTACAAAGACGAAAACGGCGACGGCTATCCCGACAAGATCGACGTCAGCCGCCGCCTGTTCCTGAACGCCAATAACGGCCCCGATCACTACGAGACCTTCCGTCCGAAGCTCGAAGGCCCGTTCGTTCCGGCTATCCAGAACGAAAAGAAGGAATATGTCGCCAACGAGCAGTACAAGGATGTTCCCGGCGCCGTCTTCGTCCAGGGCAATATTCCTAAGTCCGGCGACTCTGGCGTTCACGCCGTCGACGACGTCGTCCTGCAGTCGGCCGGTCCGGGCGCCGAAGGCTTCCGCGGCTACATGGAGCAGAGCGATGTCTATCATGTGCTCGCCGACACCTTTGCTCTCGGCGCGAAGCAGACAAACTGATCTGGATTGATCCTGCAAGGCCGCTTGCCGGCCTTGCTCTTTCACCGATCATGGTCCCGGCCGGGGACGGCCGGGACCTGCTTCTTGGAGGTCGCCATGGAAACAGTTTCTTCGTTGCATCTCAGCCGCCGCCGGCTGATCGGCGCCGCCATTGTACTTCCCTTCACCGCTTCGCTCGTTCGCGCTGCCGATTCTTCGCTCGCCTTCGGTGAGCTCTACGGCAAGTTCGGCGTGCTCGGCCTCGAATTCTCCGACAAGGTGAAGCGCCTCGCCGGCCAGGAAATCAGCATGAAGGGCTTCATGGCCCCGCCGTTGAAGGCCGAGGCCCAATTCTTCGTGCTGACCGAAGTGCCCATGTCGCTCTGCCCCTTCTGTTCCTCGGATGCGGACTGGCCCGACAATATCGTCGTCGTCTATCTCTTGGAGAAGCAGACCTTCGTGCAGCCGCGCCAGACGATCGAAGTGCGCGGCACGCTGGAGTATGGCTCCTGGACGGATCCGGAAACCGGCTTCGTCAGCCTTCTGCGCATTCGCCAAGCCGAATATTCCGCCGTCTGAACCGATATGCTCGCTCTCGATATTGAAAACCTTGACGTTACTTTCCCCGGCCTGTCCTCGCCGGCGCTGGCGATCGGCCGCATGTCGATCGAAGCCGGCAGCAGGGTCGCCATCACCGGGGCGTCCGGTTCCGGCAAGAGCACCTTCGTCAATATCGTTACCGGGCTGGAGCGGACGCGGCAGGGCCGCATTCGCTGGAACGGCGAGGATATTGCGGGCTTTTCCGAAAGCCGGCGGGACCGGTTCCGCGCCGCCAATATCGGCCTCGTCATGCAGGAGTTTCATCTTTTCCCAGGCCTGTCGGCACTGGAAAACGTCCTTCTGCCGGCGCGCCTTGCCGGCGCTACCACGGCCGTCATCATCGAGCGGGCGCATGCGCTTTTGAGCACAGTCGGCCTTTCCCGCCCCGGCCAGAAGATCGAGACCATGTCGCGCGGCGAGATGCAGCGCGTGGCGATCGCCCGGGCGCTGCTGCGCAAGCCGGGCGTCATCATCGCCGACGAGCCGACGGCGAGCCTCGATGCCGAGAGCGGCGCGGCCGTCGGCGATCTGATCCTCGATCTTGCCATGGCCGAAGGCAGCACGTTGATCGTCGTTTCGCACGACCAGCGCCTGGTCAGCCGGCTCGACCGGCGCATTACCTTCGGTTCCGGGCGGATCAGCGACGATTCCGCTGCTGCGGCAGGGGAGGCTGCATGATCCGCTTCATCCTCGCCGATCTTCGCCGCCTCTGGGCGGGGTCGCTGGTGGTCGTGCTGCTGGTGACGCTTGCGACCGCACTCGGCGTCTGCGTCGTGCTGCAGGAGCGGGCGCTTCGTCTGGGCAGCGCCCGTGCCGCCGACAAGTTCGACCTCGTCATCGGCGCCGGCGGCAGCGAGACGCAGCTCGTGCTGTCTTCCGTCTTTCTGCAGCCCTCGCCTTTGCCGCTGATGCCGGGCGACGTGCTGGCGAGGCTTGCCGCCGACCCCCGTGTCGACTGGGCCGCTCCGATTGGCTTCGGCGATTCCTTCTCCGGCTATCCCATCGTCGGTACGACGATGGCGCTGGCGGACAAGCTCTCCGGCGGCTTTGCCGAGGGCAAGGTTTTCGCGCGCGAGGGAGAGGCGGTGATCGGCTCTGCCGTCAAGCTGCCGCTCGTTGGCGAGATCAAGCCGATGCACGGCTTAGCGGAAGAAGGAGGCGAGACCCACACCGAACTCGTCTATCATATCGCCGGCCGCCTGCAGCCCACGGGAACGGCCTGGGACCGGGCCATTCTCGTTCCGATCCAAGCCGTCTGGCACATTCATGGGCTGGGAGCAGAGGGACACGCAGAAGGCGCCGAGGAGGCAGAGCACGATCATGAGCAGGCCGGCGCCGATCACGATGCGCATGAGCATGAACATCATGGCGAAGCCCACCCGGATGCCGCGCTCGACGAAAGCTGGACTGCGAATGCTCCCGGCCTTCCCGCCATCCTCGTCAAGCCGAAGTCGATCGCCGACGCCTACAAGCTGCGGCAGGACTATCGCAGCGGCAATACCATCGCGGTCTTCCCGGGCGAGGTGCTGACCAATCTCTACGCCACGCTCGGCGACGCCAAGCAGATCCTCGTCGCGGTTGCTTCCGGCGCGCAGGCTCTTGTGGCGGCCTCGCTCGTGCTGGTCACCGTCATTCATATCGGCCAGCGCCGCCGCCAGATCGGCGCGCTGAGAGCCTTCGGCGCACCGCGCGGCGCGATCTTCGGCATCGTCTGGCTGGAATTCTTCACCCTCGTCGCAGCCGGCATCGGGTTCGGATTCGCACTCGGCTTTGCCGCAGCGCTGACCTTGTCGGGCTTGCTCTCGCAGACCAGCGGCATTGCCATGCCGGTCGGCTTTGCCCGGGAGGATCTCGCGCTTGCCGCGGTGCTGCTCGGCTTTGTCGCGATTCTTGCCGCGCTGCCGGCGGTGCTCGCCTACAGGCAATCGCCGGCGCAGGCGCTGAGGGCATAGCCGCAGAGGCGCGTCTCAAGGGCGGCGTATGGCTGGATGTGGATAACACGCTCGCCGTTGTTAGACTAAAGTCATAATCCCAAAGCATCCCTCTTTTTGGCCTGCCGTTTCTGGCACACTCTCGTCAGGCGTGTCGCGGCCGGGGATTTGCTTTTGAGGAGAGAGTAGGTCGCGCGCGTTGCTCATCACTCTGTGGAGGACAGACAATGGCAAATGTCGCAAGCATCGACGGCGCGAAGGCCGGTCCGATGACGGGCGAGGAGAAGAAGGTCATCTTCGCTTCTTCGCTCGGCACCGTTTTCGAATGGTACGATTTCTATCTTTACGGTTCGCTCGCCACCTATATCGGCGCGACCTACTTCACCCAATATCCCGAGGCAACGCGCAACATTTTCACGTTGCTCGCCTTTGCCGCCGGCTTCCTGGTGCGTCCTTTCGGTGCGCTGGTGTTCGGACGTCTCGGCGATCTCGTCGGCCGCAAATACACCTTCCTCGTGACGATCATGATCATGGGTCTGTCGACCTTCCTCGTCGGCATCCTGCCGGGCGCGGCCACCATCGGCATCGCAGCTCCGATCATCCTCATCGCGTTGCGCCTGCTCCAGGGTCTGGCGCTTGGCGGTGAATATGGCGGTGCGGCAACCTATGTCGCCGAACATGCGCCGAACGGGCGCCGCGGCTATTTCACCTCTTGGATCCAGACGACGGCGACGCTCGGTCTGTTCCTGTCGCTGATCGTCATCATTGTCGTTCAGTCCATCATGGGCCCGGCTCAATTCGCCGCCTGGGGCTGGCGCATTCCGTTCCTGGTTTCGGTCGTCCTGCTCGGCATTTCCGTCTGGATCCGCCTGAAGATGAACGAATCGCCCGCATTCCAGCGCATGAAGGCGGAAGGCAAGGGCTCCAAGGCGCCGCTGACCGAAGCCTTCGGCCAATGGCGCAACGCCAAGATCGCGATCATCGCGCTTCTCGGCGCCACGATGGGCCAGGCGGTCGTCTGGTACGGCGGCCAGTTCTATGCGCTGTTCTTCTTGCAGAACGTGCTGAAGGTGGATCTGCAATCGGCCAACATCATGGTCGCCATCGCGCTCCTGCTCGCAACGCCCTTCTTCGTCATCTTCGGCTCTCTCTCCGACAAGATCGGCCGCAAGCCGATCATCATGGCCGGCCTTCTCATCGCCGCGGTGACCTATAATCCGCTGTTCAAGGCGATGACCTGGGCGGCAAACCCGGCTCTTGCCGAAGCGCAGGCTTCGATCCGCGCGACGGTCACGGCCGATCCGGCGGACTGCAAGTTCCAGTTCAACCCGACGGGCACGGCGAAATTCACCAGCTCCTGCGACGTGGCGACGGCGTTCCTGACGAAGAACTCGGTGCCTTATGACGTCGTGGCCGGCCCTGCCGGACAGCCGGCAACCGTGAAGATCGGCAACGCGACGGTGACGAGCTTCGACGCCGCTGCCGCCGGCGACAAGGCCAAGGGCATGGCTGCCGCCTTCGAAAAGAGCGTCAACATCGCACTTCACGATGCTGGCTATCCGCTGAAGCGCGGCGTCGCCAAGGTGCCGGATGCCAAGCTCGATGCCTTCATCGCCGCCAATCCGGAACTGGCGCTCAATGCCGAAACCATCCGCGCCGGCGAGAAGGAAACCATGCCGGCAGCCAAGCTGGTCGAAGGCAAGCTGCTGACGGCAGATGAGGCCAATGGCGTTACCGACATGGCGGTCTACAACATCGCCAACGGCGGCACTTTCGCCATGACCGCCGATCCCGCCCGCGTCAACTGGGTCGGCACGGTCGCCATCCTGTTCGTCCTCGTCCTCTATGTGACGATGGTCTACGGCCCGATTGCGGCCCTTCTGGTCGAGCTCTTCCCGACCCGCATCCGCTATACCGGCATGTCGCTGCCCTATCACATCGGCAACGGCTGGTTCGGCGGCCTGCTGCCGGCAACGGCCTTCGCGATGAGTGCAGCGGCGGGCGATATCTATTACGGTCTCTGGTACCCGATCGTCTTTGCGGCGATCACGCTGGTGATCGGCCTGATCTTCCTGCCGGAAACAAAGAACAGGGACATCCACGCAATGGATTGATGACGCGCTCGCGTCTCAGAAGCTTAAGAAACCGGCCCGGCGCTCACAAGGCGCCGGGCTTTTCCATGTCAGGAAAGAGGCGCTTGGCGAGCGGCCAGCCGTCCGGCGCCAGTTTGAAAAGTAAGCCGCAGCGGGCAAAGACGATCGCCGTCAGCAGCGAGAACCAGCCGCCGAAGGCAAGGCCGGCGATGACATCGCTTGGATAATGGGCGCCGACCATGACACGCGTCATGCCGAGCCAGATGGCGCAGGCGATGAAGGCGACGCGGTAGCGCGGAAACAGAAGCGCACAGGCGGCGAAGAAGGCGCCGACCGTGGTGGAGTGACCGGAGGGAAAGCTTTCGAAAGCGGAACGGCCTGAAAAGGGTGTGAAAGAAAACATGCCGTAGTCGTGGAAGTGATCGGGGCGAGCCCTTCCGATCGCCCGCTTCAGGAGATTGGCGAGAAGCCCGGAGAAAACGACCGTAGTGAAGAGATAGGCGCCGATCCAGCTGACATAGAGTGCCTGCGCCCTGGAGCGCGCCGTCTTCAATAGCTTGTAGCCCGCCCTGCCCTGAAAGAAGAGCAGGATGCTGGTCAGGATCAGCCAGGCGGAGTCGCCGAAGCCGGTCAGAAGCTCGCCAAGCTGCTTCACCGGCGCTGGAGGCTCGCTGGCGCCGATCGGCGCATCGAAGAGCAGCATGGAAAGCATTACGGCATTGATCGTGATGAAGAGGCAGGCCTGCCAGCGCAAAGGCGGCATGGCCGCGCCGCTCCGGCGCCAGCGCCTGTCCAGGGAAGCCCAAAAAGCCCGCATTCCGTCGTCCGTTCGATTGGCCTTCGAGCGCCTGCGCATCCGACAGGCGTTCTCACTTTTGAATTGGCGCACAAGCCGGAAGTCGCTTCCGGCCGCCGAATGCGCCCGTTAAATCGGCGCAAAAATACACGAGATTATGGCCGAGGATAGTCCGTTTCGGATAAATCGGCCAAGCTGACGGCTTGTCTGTTCCGATAAAAAGCCCTCCGCATGGGTGATGCGAAGGGCTGGAGCTGTTTCACGTGAAATATATCAGGCGGAAAGCGCCTTAAACTCGGCGAGGATCGCATCGCCCATCTCGACGGTGCCGACCTGCCTTGCGCCATCGGCCATGATATCGCCGGTGCGGATGCCCTTGTCGAGCACGTTGGCGATCGCCCTCTCCAGGTCGTCGGCTTCCTTCACCATGTTGAAGGAGTAACGCAGGCACATGGCGAAGGAGGCGATCATGGCGATCGGATTGGCAACGCCCTTGCCGGCGATATCGGGGGCGGAGCCGTGCACCGGCTCGTAGAGCGCCTTGCGCTTGCCGGTCTTGCCGTCGGGCGCGCCGAGTGAAGCCGAGGGCAGCATGCCGAGCGAGCCGGTCAGCATGGCGGCGACGTCGGAGAGCATGTCGCCGAAGAGATTGTCTGTGACGATGACGTCGAACTGCTTGGGCTGGCGCACGAGCTGCATGCCGCCGGCATCGGCGAGCATATGTTCGAGCTGGACGTCGGAATATTTCGCCTTGTGCGTCTCGGTCACCACCTGGTTCCAGAGCACGCCCGACTTCATGACGTTGCGCTTTTCCATGGAGCAGACGCGGTTCTGGCGCGTGCGAGCCATTTCGAAGGCGACGCCGGCAATGCGTTCGATCTCGTAAGTGTCGTAGACCTGGGTGTCGATGCCGCGCTTCTGGCCGTTGCCGAGATCGATGATCTCCTTCGGCTCGCCGAAATAGACGCCGCCCGTCAGCTCGCGGATGATCAGGATGTCAAGACCTTCGACCAGCTCCGGCTTCAGCGAGGAGGCTGCGGCAAGAGCCGGATAGCAGATGGCGGGACGCAGATTGGCGAAAAGCTGCAGATCCTTGCGCAGGCGAAGCAAGCCGGCTTCCGGACGGACTTCGTAAGGCACGCTATCCCATTTCGGGCCGCCGACGGCGCCGAAGAGAACGGCATCGGCGGCGAGCGCCTTCTGCATGTCGGCTTCCGAGATCGCCGCGCCATGGGCATCATAGGCGGAGCCGCCGACAAGGCCCTCGTCGGTAACGAAACCGGCATTCATCGCCTCGTTCATATAGGCGATGATCTTGCGGACCTCGCCCATGGCCTCGGGACCGATGCCGTCGCCCGGCAGCAGGAAAAGATTGCGCGCTGTCATGAAACCCTCCTGGAAAAACAAGTTGCGGCTTCTTAGACCCCGGAAATGGGCATTTCAAGCGACAGAAGGGATGAATCGGTACGCTTCGCTGCCGGTTGCTCCTCTACCCGCAATCGGATTAGAACGGGCGTTCTATCTTTTACGACCGCGGATGTTTGCTATGGCTTCAGCTCCTCTCCATCTCGATACGCCGCTGGTTCGCACGGCTCCCGGCTACAGCGCCAGCGGCAAGCCGCTCTGGCTGAAGCTCGACGCGCTGCAGCCTTCCGGCAGCTTCAAGCTGCGCGGCGTCGGCTGGCTTTGCCAGCACGCGGTGGAAAATGGCGCGCGCGAGATCTTCTGCGCCTCCGGCGGCAATGCCGGCATAGCCGCGGCCTATGCCGGCCGGGCGCTCGGCGTGCTTGTGACGATCGTCGTGCCGGAGACGACGGCGGGCGATGTCCGGCAGACGATTGCCGCGACAGGCGCCAATGTTCTCGTTCACGGCTCGGTTTTCGATGAAGCCAATGCCCATGCGGTCGCCCTCGCCGAGAGCCGCGAGACGACCTATGTGCACCCTTTCGACCATCCGCTTCTGTGGGATGGCCATGCCACGCTGGTCGACGAGGTGGTGGCGAAGGGCGCGGCATTCGATTGCGTCGTCACCAGCGTCGGCGGCGGCGGGCTGCTTGCCGGCATCGTCGAGGGGCTGAAGCGGAACGGGCTTTCAGACGTCCCGGTCATCGCCGTCGAGACCGAAGGGGCGGCCTCGCTCCATGAAAGCCTCAAGGCAAACGAGCGTATTATGCTCCCCGCCATCACCTCGATCGCCAATTCGCTCGGCGCACGGCAGGTGGCGCAGCATGTCTTCGACCTGCCAAAGCAGCACCCGATCGAAAGCGTTCTCGTCAGCGATGCCGACGCCGTGGCCGCCTGCCTGAAATTTGCCGATGCACACCGCATTCTGGTCGAGCCTGCCTGCGGGGCGGCGCTTGCCGTTGCCGATGTGCATGCCGGGCTGCTGGCGCGCTTCGACAATCCGCTCATCGAAGTCTGCGGCGGCATCGGCGTGTCGCTGGAAAAGCTGAGGCTCTGGAAAGAGAAGTTTCTCTGATCTGTTATCAAAAAAAAAGCCGGGCGAAAGCCCGGCTTGATCGATCGTCATTCGTTCGGGCTCAGGCAGCCCAAGGATGCACAGAGGCGTTCTTCTTTTCGAATTCGTCGATCGCCTTGCCCTTTTCCATGGTCAGGCCGATATCGTCGAGGCCGTTCAGCAGGCAGTGGCGCTTGAACGCATCGAGATCGAACTTGATCGAGCCGCCATCGGGACCGGTGATTTCGAGGTTCTCCAGGTCAATCGTCAGAATGGCGTTGGAGCCGCGCGAGGCGTCGTCCATCAGCTTGTCGAGATCTTCCTGGCTGACCTTGATCGGCAGGATGCCGTTCTTGAAGCAGTTATTGTAGAAAATGTCGGCGAAGCTGGTGGAGATCACGCAGCGGATGCCGAAATCGAGCAGCGCCCAGGGCGCGTGTTCGCGCGAGGAGCCGCAGCCGAAATTGTCGCCGGCAACCAGGATCTTGGCATCGCGATAGGCCGGCTTGTTCAGCACGAAATCAGCGTTTTCGGATCCATCTTCATTGTAACGGGCTTCGGCGAAAAGGCCGGTGCCGAGGCCGGTGCGCTTGATGGTCTTCAGATAGTCCTTCGGAATGATCATGTCGGTGTCGATGTTGACGACCGGCAGGGGCGCCGCAACGCCCGTGAGCTTCACGAATTTATCCATGACCCATGCTCCATTTCAGCAAATGTACTTTCCTGAATGTGCATCTAGTCCAGTTTTTCGCCGAAATGAAGGAGAATCTTTCTAAAGTGGCGGCCACGCGATGTTTCGCGCGGCCGCAAGAGTGCCTGGGTTCTTACTTGGTCGGGGCGTTCAGGCCCCAGAGGACGCCGAAAGGATCGCGAAGCTGGCCGTAGCGGTCGCCCCAGAACATCAGTTCGATCGGCATGACGACCTCGGCGCCGGCGGCAACCGCGCGCTCCCACCAGAAATCGATATCGTCGATAACAAGCTGGATGGCGAAGCCTTCATGGCCTTTGAAGGGATGGCCGTATTCCGGATAGGCATCCGCCAGCATCAGGGAGCTGCCGTTGATATAGAGATGCACATGCATCGTCCGGCCGCTCTCGTCGACCGGCACCCTGTGCGCTTCTTCAGCGCCGAAAGCCTTCTTGTAGAATTCCGCGGCCTTCACCGCGCCATCGACCGTCAGATAGGGCAGCAAGCCATTCTTGACCGGCGGCATTTTAACCGGATTGTTTTCCGTCGTCGTATCCATGCTCGTCCTCCATCGTTTTCAAGCGCCGGCGGAATGCCTGGCTGCTTCAAGGACGTAGCATGGAACATGATCCGACAATGTCGGTCAGTTTTTATGCAAAGCGGCTCAGAGATCGATGATCGTGCCGCGGCCGTCGTTCCAGATGCGCATCTCAGGCTTACGGTTGTTCGCCTTGGCACGGACCGGAGCGGGCTTCATCTTCATCGAAAGCGCGCGGCCGACCATGAGCACGGTCAGAATGCCGCCGACGGCGAGCGTCACCGAGAAGGTGAGAAGCAGCATGGCCACGACAACCGTGGCGCCGGCAAGCATGATGAAGATGGAGCGTATGTTCTGCATGGGTTTGAGACCTTTCTTCGGAAAGGAATGTGGTCCTTCTTTTTCCTCTCTGCAAGGCAAGCATGGCTTTTTGTTGTCTTGCCGGGCTTTGCGAAGCTTGGCACTAATGTTCCATGAGCCGAACCGTACCTCTCCGTTCCTTCAATCTGCGCCGCTCGGTGCTGAGCGTGCCTGCGATCAATCTGCGCGCGCTCGAAAAGGCCCATTCCCTTGATGGCGATGCCGTTATTCTCGATCTGGAGGATTCCGTCGCACCGGAGAAGAAGGCGGAGGCGCGGGAAAATCTGAGACGGTTTTTTGCCTGGCCGCCGCTTGAGGGCAAGGAAAGGATCATCCGCATCAATTCTTTGTCATCCGAGTTTGGAGAGGCGGATCTCGACCTGGTCAAGGATGTTTTGCCCGATGCCGTTCTCTTGCCGAAGGTGGACGAGCCCCAGGATGTTATGGCAGCCGGCGATCTTCTCGCGGAAGCGGATGCGCCGGAGGAGCTGCGGATCTGGGCGATGATCGAAACGCCGCGCGGCGTGCTGAATGTCGGGGCGATCGCCGAAGCCGGCCGCACGCCGGGATCGCGGCTCGATTGCCTCGTCGTCGGCCTCAACGACCTGCGCAAGGAAACGGGCGTGCTGCCGCAGCCGGGGCGGAGCTATCTCGTGCCCTGGCTGATGCAGGTGATCCTGGCGGTCAAGGCTTACGGGCTGGATGCGCTCGACAGCGTCTTCAACGATTTTAAGGATAGCGAAGGCTTCGATGCCGAATGCGGGCAGGGCCGCGCCATGGGTTTTACCGGCAAGATGCTGATCCATCCCTCGCAGATTGCGGCCGCCAACCGGCATTTCGGACCGAGCGCGGAGGAGATAAGGGAAGCCGAAGCGATCATATCAGCCTTTGCCGACCCTGAGGCCGAGGGCCTCAACGTCATCAATGCGGGCGGGCGGATGATCGAGCGGCTGCACCTTGTCCAGGCCGAAGCTCTGGTCCATAAAGCTCGCCTGATTTCTGCAAGAAAGCCCGCCTGATGAAACTCTATCGCTTCCTGACCGGCCCCGACGACGCTTCCTTCTGCCACAAGGTGACTGCCGCCCTCAATAAGGGCTGGTCGCTGGAGGGCTCGCCGACCTATGCCTTCAACGCCGCGACCGGTGCGATGCAGTGCGGCCAGGCCGTCGTCAAGAATGTCGAGGGCAAGGATTACGATCCTGAGATGAAGCTCTCGGAGCAATAAGACTTCATTCCGGGATTGAGCGCCTAACGCTCGGCGGCTTCCTCGGCGCTTGCCTCGATCCGCTCCATATCCTCGTCGCTCAGCCCGAAATGGTGGCCGATCTCGTGGATCAGGACATGAGTGATGATATCGCCGAGCGTTTCGTCGTTTTCCGCCCAATAATCGAGGATGGGACGCCGGTAGAGGCGGATGCGGTTCGGCATCTCGCCGGTTTCCACCGTGAAGCGTTCGGAAATGCCTCTGCCCTCGAAAAGACCGAGCAGGTCGAAAGGGGTTTCCAGCGCCATGTCCTCGAAAACGTCGTCATCGGGGAAGTCCTCGATCTCGATCGTGAGGTTGGTGGTCAGCTGGCGGAATTCGTTCGGCAAGTGGCTATAGGCCTCCATGGCCAGCGACTCGAAAGTGCTGATCGTCGGCGCATGGCGGTCCCGCCAATCATCGCTCAGGTCTATGCGGGCCATGAATCTTCCTTCCTTTGCGGGCCCATATAGAACCTTTATCGCGGTTTTTCGAGTGTGGAATCAAAGGCAGGAATAAATTCATAGAAAATGGTTGTTGACTCTTCTCCGGCTCTCTGGAATCCATAAGAACATAACAGGAACAAGACGGACGGAGTGAACGCCATGGCGCAGAACGCCCTGGCGCGCGAGCGGCTTTTTGCGCTCCGCGAAACCATCGCTAAGCTGGAAGGAAAGCCTGCGCCGGCGCTTGCGGCGGCGGAGCGGGAAGCCTTGGCAGAGGGATGCAAGACGCGCCAGGAGCGCATTCTGCCATCCCTGCCGTTCGGAGTGGAGCTTCTCGATCGGGCGCTGGAGGGCGGCCTATCCCTCGATGCGATTATCGAATTCCGTTCCGTGCTGTCTCGCGATGCCGGCGCGGCAAGCGGACTGGCGATGGCTGTTGCCGCGCGGCTGCAGAAACAGGAATCAGATGCCGGCAGGCTTATGCCGTTGCTCTGGATCGGCGATGCAGTCGGTACGCTGGAGGCCGGCCGTCCCTATGCTCCCGGGCTTCGAGATTTCGGGTTGAGCCCTGAGCGATTTCTCCATGCTGCGCCACGCAAGCTGGACGAAGCGCTCTGGCTGGCGGAGGCGGCGGTGGAAAGCGCTGCATTCTCGGCCGTCATCCTCGAAGTGCGGGGCAATCCTGCGCATTTCGGGCTGACCGAAAGCCGCAGGCTCAGCCTCAGGGCGCATGCTGCCCGCCGTCCGCTCTTTCTCGTGCGGCAGGCAGGGGCGGAGGAGGCCAGCAGTGCCGCCTTCCGCCTGCATGTCGAACCGGGACCGTCTGGTCTGCGGCCATTGCCCGACGGATCGAAGCTTGCCGGCAGCATCGGCAATCCGATTTTCCGTCTCACGCTGGAGAAGAGCCGCAATCCGGCCCCGCTCTCCTTTCTCCTGGAGTGGAACCCCTATGAACGCGAATTTTTCCCTGTCACCGAACCAAACCTCATTCGCCCTCCAGGCGAACAGTCAGCGCATTCTGGCGCTCAGCTTCCCGCATCTGGCAACAGACCGCATCGCCCGCAGGCGATGGGGACTCTCGTGGCGTTCGAAAGGGCGTCCTGAAGCGGCACCGATCGTCTGTTCCGGCAAGCTCAACAATGCGATGCGGCTGATGGCGCTGGACGAATTGGCCGAGCGGCTGGGGCTGAAGAAGGATCAGGGCGTTGCCGAGGCGCGCGCCATGTATCCGACGCTCGAGGTGGTGGAAGAAGATCCGGCCGCCGACCGACGGCTGCTGGAGGCAATTGCCGACTGGTGCGACCGTTATACGCCTTTGGTGGCATTCGACGGCAAGGACGGTCTGTTTCTCGACATTACCGGCTGCACGCATCTTTTCGGCGGAGAGAAGGCGCTTCTCAAGGACGTTATGTCGCGGCTCTTTCATATGGGGATCGATGCGCGCGGCGCGATCTCATCGTCGCCGGGCCTTTCCTGGGCCGTGTCGCGTTTCGGGCAAAGCGGTGTGATCGGGGAGGAGGAGAGGAAGCATGTGCTGATGTCTTTACCGATCGCAGCCTTGCGGCTGCAAGGGCAAACCGTCGATGGGCTGAAGAAGCTCGGTCTGAAATATATCGGCGACGTCATCAATGCGCCGCGGGCGCCGCTGACCCGCCGGTTCGGGCCGGAATTGCTTCTGCGTCTCGACCAGGCGCTAGGGCATGAAGAAGAACCGGTTTCGCCCCGTCGCCCCGTCGCCAGTCTTTCGGCAGAAAGCCGCCTGATCGAGCCCATCGGAACGGAGGAACAGATCCTTGCCGTCACCAGGCAGGTCGCCGTGTCGCTGCAGCCGTCGTTGGAGGCACGAGGCGCCGGCGGGCGGGTGTTCGAATTGGTTCTATTCCGCGTCGACGGCAGGGTCTTCCGTATTTCCGTCGGCGCTTCGCAACCGCTTCGCGAACCGAAATTTATCGCCGGGCTTTTTTCCGAACGACTGCAGGCGGTCTATGACGATCTCGATGCCGGCTATGGTTTCGAGATCGTCCGGCTAAATGTGTTGCGGCACGATCCCTTCAACGAAGCGCAGGCCGATTTCGAGGGCGATCGTCAGGCAGAAATCTCCCTTTCGGCTTTCGTCGACCGTGTCTCCGCCCGGCTGGGTGCGGATTGTCTGCAAAGCTTCCAACTCCGTGAGAGCCATGTGCCGGAACGCGCCGTCATCGCAGTTCCGACGATGGATAAGCTTTCAAGACGAGGGAAGGCGGAACAGAGCGGTTCTCTCCCTTTCCGCGAAGAGCGTCCGTTACGGCTTTTTGCAACGCCGGAGCCTGTCGAGACCGTACTCGCCGAAGTGCCGGATGGCCCGCCGCAGATCTTCCGCTGGCGGCGCATGCAGCACCAAGTGGCAAAAAGCGAAGGTCCGGAGCGGATTGCCATGGAATGGTGGATCGACGGAAGCGACGCGGAGGCGCGCGATTATTTCCGTATCGAGGATGAGGCCGGGCACCGCTTCTGGATTTATCGCCGAGGGTTCTATGGCCAGGAGCTCGATCCTCGCTGGTTCATGCATGGGGTATTCGCATGAAACCCGAGCCTGCATTCTTCGAAATCGGCACCAAAACGAACTTCTCGTTCCTCGAAGGCGCCTCAGGCCCCGAGGGGATGGTCGTACAGGCCGCCCATCTCAAACTTGGTGGCCTCGGAATTGCGGACCGGAATTCGGTTGCCGGCGTGGTCAGGGCACATGCGCAGGCGTTGCAGCTTGAGGAGAGATACAAGAACAGGGATATGATTATGGCCCAAGCGGAGAAGGACGGGAAGAAAGAAGTAATTCTCGATCCTATCCGGGTTCAGCCGGGCGCTCGTCTCGTTTTTTCCGATCATACGCCTGATATCCTTGCCTACCCACGCAATCGGCGAGGCTGGGCAAATCTCTGTCGTCTCCTGAGCGCCGGCAATCTGAAGGAGGAAGCAGTCAAGGGAACCTGCATCTTAACGGAAGCGGAATTCATGGAATGGGGCGACGAGATGATGCTTGCACTCGTTCCCGATCGCACTCTTGTCGAGACCCAAGCCGGCCAGTCGGCGCTGGAGGATTATCTGGAACGGTTTCGCAGACGGTTCCGCAACGCTTTTTATATGTCATTGGCGCCAACCTATGACGGTCGCGACAGGCAGGTCTTTGCGGCGCTTGCCATGCTTGCCGCCCGAAATCGCGTGCCGTTGATCGCGACCAACCAGCCGCTTTACCACCATCCTGAACGCCGGCCCCTTTCGGATGTCGTGATCGCGATCCGGGAGCATGTGCAGATATCGCAAGCCGGATTCCTGCTGGCGCCGAATGCCGAGCGCTATCTCAAGGATTCACGTGAAATGGTCCGGATCTTCCGAGACTATCCTGGTGCGATCGAAAATACGCAGACCTTTTTCGGGAAGTTGACCTTTTCGCTGAAGGAACTGGAGCATAATTATCCGCCTGAAAACGATCCTGGCGAAACGCCGCAGGAGACCCTCGAGAGACTGACAAGGGCGGGGGCGGCAAAGCGCTATCCCGAGGGGATTCCGGCCAAAGTTGCGCCGCAGATCGAGTATGAACTCGATCTCATCGGAAAGAAGAACTATGCCTCCTATTTCCTGACGGTTCACAGGATCATCCAGCACGCCCGTTATAAGCTCAAGGTCTTGTGCCAGGGACGCGGATCGGCGGCGAATTCGGTCATCTGCTATTGTCTCGAAATAACGGAGGTTAATCCTGAAAAGAGCACGCTGCTCTTCGACCGCTTCATTTCGATGGACCGGGACGAACCGCCGGATATCGACGTCGACTTCGAGCATGACCGGCGTGAAGAGGTCATCCAGTTCATCTACAAAAACTACAAAAGAGAACATGCCGGGCTGACCGCAGGGGTTACCACCTACCGCACCCGTTCGGCCGGCCGCGAGGTCGCCAAGGCCTTCGGCCTGTCGGAGGATGTTCAGTCGGCGATCAGCAGTCTCGTCTGGGGCTGGTCGGAGGACAATCTCTCCGATCGGGATGCGAAGGCGGCCGGTCTCGACGTCAAGGATCCGGTGACCCAGAACGTGCTGAAATATGCCTCCGAGCTTCTCGGCTTTCCGCGCCACCTCACCCAGCATGTCGGCGGCTTCGTCATCACGCGGGACAGGCTCGACGAGGTCGTGCCGATCATGAAGACGGCGATGCCGGATCGATACATGATCGAATGGGACAAGGACGACCTCGACAACGTCAAGATCCTCAAGGTGGATGTATTGGCGCTCGGGATGCTGACCTGTCTGCGCAAGGCCTTTTCGCTGCTTGAACTGCATTATGATGTCAAGAAGACGCTGGCAGATCTCGGCAATAAGGAACATGGGGAAGAGGGCAGGCCGGTCTATGAGATGATGGGCCGGGCCGACACGCTTGGGGTCTTCCAGATCGAGAGCCGGGCACAGATGAGCATGCTGCCGCGTCTGAAGCCGAAGGAATTCTACGACCTTGTTATCGAGGTGGCGATCGTCCGGCCGGGACCGATCCAGGGCGATATGGTCCATCCCTATCTGAAACGCCGGGAGCAGCGCGCCAGGAACATCCCGATCGAATATCCGAGCAAGGAGCTGGAAGCGGTCCTCGAAAGAACCCTCGGCGTGCCCCTGTTTCAGGAGCAGGCGATGCAGATCGCCATCACCGCTGCAGGCTTCAAACCAGCAGAGGCCGACAAGCTTCGTAGGGCGATGGCGACATTCAAGCGAACCGGAACGATTGGCGATTTCGAAAAGCGGTTCATCGAGGGAATGGTTTCAAAGAATTATGATCCAGAATTCGCCAAGCAATGCTTCAATCAGATCAAGGGATTCGGTGAGTATGGCTTTCCGGAAAGCCACGCCGCTTCCTTCGCGCTGCTCGTATATGCCTCGTCCTGGGTCAAGGCCTATTATCCCGATGTCTTCTGTGCGGCGATGCTGAACTCTCAGCCGATGGGGTTTTATGCTCCGGCCCAGTTGGTGCGAGATGCGCGCGAACATGGGGTAAAGATCTTGCCGGTCGACATCAATGAATCGGACTGGGACTGTACTTTGGAAGAGGCTGCCTTCGACCGGAAAGCAGTCGATTTCCGGCACGACAAGATGCGCGAGGTCATCAAGAGCCGGCATGCGGTGCGGCTGGGCTTCCGGCAGATCAAGGGTCTCTCATTGGACGAGATGGAACGGCTTGTCGCTAATCGAGGTCAGAAATATGCGTCAGTTCGCGATCTCTGGCTGCGGTCCGGTCTGCAAAAATCCGTCATCGAGCGACTGGCGGATGCGGACGCATTCCGCTCCATCAATCTGTCACGCCGCGAAGCGCTTTGGGCTGTAAGGGCATTGGATGTGAAGAGCGCGGCCGAAGAACTACCCCTTTTTGAACAAGTCCGTCATGTCGATCTCCAGCCTGAACCCAAGGCCCACCTCCCGGACATGCAGCCGGGCGAGCAGGTGATCGAGGATTATCGTTATCTCTCACTGTCGCTGAAGGCGCATCCGGTTTCCTTCCTGCGCGAGGAGTTTCAGAAGATCGGCATCACGCGCAATGTCGATCTTCTGAGGGTGCCGAACGGAAAGAGGGTGACGATCGCCGGCCTCGTGCTGGTGCGTCAGCGGCCGGGTTCGGCCAAGGGCGTGATCTTCATGACGCTGGAGGATGAGACCGGGGTCGCCAATGCGATCGTCTGGAATACGATATTCGACAAATATCGGGCGGTGATCATGGGCGCCCGGCTCGTGAAGATCCGTGGCAGGCTGCAAAGCCATAGCGGCGTGATCCATACCGTCGTCGAGCATATCGAGGACATGACGCCGGCGCTCGGCATCCTGCAGCGCGAGGCCCGGCGTTTCGGCGCCTGCGAACGTTCGGACGAGGTGCTGAGGCCGGGAATCGACCAGCGCCAGGCCGCGGATGCGCGCAAGAGGCCGGGTCAGGAAAGAGGGACGGCTGCCGCAAGCCGCCATGCAGGCGTGGCGGAAACCGCCGAAGTCATGCCGCGCGGGCGGAACTTCCATTGAAGCGCGCCGCCTCGGCCGGGATCATGCGGCGGGCTTTTGCGGGTTGAATTCATCGTCGCGGACGTGCGGCATCATATTAGACAATCTGCAACAGTCCCCGCCTGACGTTGCTCCCCAAGCGATCGGATTCGAATTTTTTCTTGACAGCCACCATCTTCTTTAGCAGAAAACACGATAGTCAGTGTCATGTTTGGAAATGAAGACGTGCTTGTCTGCAGCTGCAATTACATAACCGACAAGGAAATCCGAGAGGTTATCACCAACCTTCTCGACGAAGACTGTTGGCAGCTTATCGTGCCGGCGAAGGTCTATCACGCCATGGAAAAACGCGGCCGCTGCTGCGGCTGTTTCCCCAACGTGGTCGACATCATTATCCAGACGACCGAGGAATATCACGCCCGTCGCCACTCGACGGAAGCCGAAATATTTGATTTCATGTCGCGCTTGAAGCAATTCCATGAGGAAAACAGGAGAGCGGACATTGAAAGGCGACAAAAAGGTCATCGAGCGGCTTAACGAGGCATTGTTCCTCGAACTCGGTGCGGTCAACCAATATTGGGTTCACTATCGTCTTCTTGAAGATTGGGGCTACACCAAGCTCGCCAAGAAGGAGCGCGCCGAATCCATCGAAGAGATGCACCATGCCGACCGGCTCGTTGCACGCATCATCTTCCTCGAAGGTCATCCCAATCTGCAGACCCTCGCGCCTCTGCGAATCGGCCAGAACGTCAAGGAAGTCCTGGAAGCCGATCTTGCCGGCGAATACGACGCCCGCACGGCCTACAAGAAGTCGCGCGATATCTGTCACGAGGCCGGCGACTACGTTTCGATGAAGCTCTTCGAAGAGCTGCTGATGGATGAGGAAGGCCATATCGACTTCCTCGAAACCCAGCTCGATCTGCTCGAGAAAATCGGCGAAAGCAAATACGGCCAGCTCAACGCCGATTCCGCCAACGAAGCCGAATAATTACGAGCGATATCGGCCGTCCCCGACGGCCGGTATTCCGATTCGGCATTCGCCGAATGCATAGGCCGCCCTTCTACCGCTTTCCGAATGCGAAGGAGCAGGCCGGTCCGCCCTTATCAATCTTCGGATTGAAGCGTTGCCAGGTGCTGGAATTCGGCGACTACCTGGTCATAGACGGCGCGCTTGAAGGGGACGATCAGGCCCGGCAATTCCTGCATCGGCCTCCACTCCCAGGCATCGAATTCCGGCTCGTGGCCGCCGGGCGGCGGGTTGATGGCGATCTCGCTTTCGTCACCGTCGAAGCGGAAGGCGAACCAGCGCTGCGTCTGGCCGCGGAACTTCCCCTTCAGTCCGATGCCGATCAGCTGCGGCGGCAGATCGTAATTGATCCAATTCCGTGCCTCGGCAAGCAGCGTCACGGTCCGGATGCCGGTTTCCTCGTAAAGCTCGCGGTAAGCGGCATCCAAAGGGTCCTCGCCCTTGTCGATGCCGCCCTGGGGCATCTGCCAGACCTGCGGCGAGCCGTCGAATTCGGAATTTCCGTCAGCGATCCGCCGCCCGGCCCAGACCAGGCCGTCGCGATTGAGGATCATCACGCCTACGCAGGGGCGGTAAGGCAGATCCTCTGCTTTCACAGTCGCCTGGCTCATTTTCTTCTCCGTTCACGGATTCCTGGGATCATTGGCGAGGGTGGCGATGCCGACGATTTCGATGCCGCGCATCGCCGCCTCCTGGCTCCATTTGGCAATGGCGTCGACGCTTTCATCGAAAGCCGAGGCGACGCCGATGGCCTGGCCGTTCTTGCGGGCGATGCGCTCGAGTTCGTCGAGCTTCTGCAGGATGGCGTTGATATCGAGTTGGCCGTCGAGCTGGAGATCGGCGAAGGCATAGGGCAGCTCCGTTCCCTTGGCGACGGTCGCCGTCTTCGACTGCGCGGAGCTGCCATCGTCAAGGAACAGCAGGCCGCGTTTGCCGATATCGCGCATGACAGGTTCCATTGCGGTGGGATCGGACAGGAAACGGCCGCCGAGATAGTTCATGACACCGGTATAGTTGGTGATCTCGCCCATCGCCTTGTGCAGGTTTTCGATGTTGCGGGCCACCGGCTTCGACGTCAGCAGCGTTTCCGGACCGGGATCATTGGCCGGATAATCAAAGGGTTCAAGCGGCACCTGCAGAAGAATTTCGTGGCCGCCGCGGCGCGCCTCCTGCATCCAGCGCTGCAGGCTGTTGCCGCTCGTTGCGAAGGCAAGCGTGATTTCCTCGGGCAGTTCGGCGATGGCGCGCTGCGTTCCCGTCTGGCTCAGCCCGAGGCCACTGACGACGATGGCGACCCGGACGCCGCGCCCGCCGGACGAGGGCCGCGCATATTGATCCATCGGCCGCCGGCCATCGGGGCCGACGATCGGCAACCTGCCATAGGGAGATTCTTCCAGCAGCGTTTCGTTGGGTTGGGCCGCCATGCGCGGATCCTGGCCGATCTGCATCGCATCTACCAGGACAGGCCCGCTGCCGTCGCGGGGGCGGGGGCTGTATTTGGTGACGACGGAGCCATCGCCGGTGACCATCTGCTCGACATTGGCGCCCGAACGGGGCTCGGCGCGGGGCATGCCGTTCGCCGGCTGGCCAGCCTGCGTCGGCACCTGTTGAGATGCGCCGGAGGGTGCGGTCGCCTGCTCGGTCGAGACGGTTTTTTTGCGTTCGAGCCCATCGCCGCGAAACGCCGTATAGAGGGAGAAGCCGCCTATGGCGAAAAGGCAAAGGCTGGCGACGATGCGGCCGAGGCGCAGGACGCCCGGGCGCCGGCTGCCGGCTTTGCGATTGCGGCCTAAAGGCGCATGCAGATCCGTTCCCAATTTTCTCGCCCGCTCCAAAACCGGGAAACAGCAGAAAGGCTCAAGGCCGGGCGAGGTGCCCGGCCTTGAGATGATCGATTACTTGGCGACGACGGCCTTGTCGGGGTTCGGCGGGAAGGCCGGATCGGTCTTCTTGCCGCGCAGGAGATCGAGCGCGTAGTTCAGCTGAACGTCATCCTTCGGATCCGGCGGCACATAAGCTACGGAGCCCGAACCTTCGTCGGTCTCGCTCTGGCCCTTGATGTGGCCGCGCAGGCTGGATTCGCCTTCGGTCACCATCTTGCCCTGTAGTTCTTCCGGCAGCGGCTCTTCGACCTTGATGTCGGGCGTGATGCCGGTGCCCTGGATCGAACGGCCCGATGGCGTGTAATAGAGCGCCGTGGTCAGGCGCAGCGCGCCGTTTTCGCCGAGCGGGATAATCGTCTGAACGGAACCCTTGCCGAAGGAACGGGTGCCGAGAACGGTGGCGCGGCGCAGATCCTGAAGCGCGCCGGCGACAATTTCCGATGCGGAAGCCGAACCGCCGTTGATCAACACGATGACCGGCTTGCCATCCGTGAGGTCGCCCGGGCCGGCGTTGAAGCGGCGGGTTTCGTCGGGATTGCGGCCGCGGGTCGAAACGACCTCGCCGCGCTGCAACAGGGCATCGGAGACGTTGATCGCCTGGTCGAGCAGACCGCCCGGATTGAGGCGCAAGTCGAGGACGTACCCCTTCAGCTTATCGGCTGGAACGGTGTCCTTGATCTTCTTGATCGCCTTTTCCATGTCGGGATAGGTCTTCTCGGTGAAGGAGATGATACGGAGGTAACCGACATCGTCCTCGACGCGTGATTTGACCGCCTGGACGGCGACGACGTCACGGACGATCGTCAGCTCGATCGGCTTGTCGGCGCCCTTGCGGATCAGCGTCAGCTTGATCGGCGTGTTGACGGCGCCGCGCATCTTCTC
Source organism: Rhizobium sp. R634 (assembly GCF_002211305.1). GTDB lineage: Bacteria > Pseudomonadota > Alphaproteobacteria > Rhizobiales > Rhizobiaceae > Rhizobium. The sequence goes on from NZ_LOKW01000025.1 coordinate 123,837, forward strand.
GACGGCGTCTTCCAGCTTCAGGCCGCGCACGGACTGGCCGTCGATCTCGGAGATGTAATCGCCGGCGAGAACACCGGCCTTGGCGGCGGGCGTGTCATCGATCGGGGTGATGACCTTGACGAGTTCGTCTTCCATCGTGACTTCGATGCCGAGGCCGCCGAACTCACCCTTGGTCTGGGTGCGCATGTCCTCGGCGTCCTTCGCATTCATATAGCTCGAATGCGGGTCGAGCGAGGAGAGCATGCCGTTGATGGCGTTCTCGATCAGCTTGTCCTCGGCCGGCGGCGTCACGTATTGGGCACGCACACGCTCGAAGACGTCGCCGAAAATCGAGAGTTCCTTGTAGGTGGAGGATCCGGCCGCTTCTGCCGGCACACCCGCCGAGTAAATGACGCTCATTGCGGTCGCACCCATCAATGCGCCGACCAGAACAAGAGAAGCCCTACGAATCATTGCGTGCCTTTCCAGTGTCCTTGGCGGTCCACCACGGTCGGGAATCGACCGGTTTACCGTCTTTTCGAAATTCAATGTAAAGCGTTGGCCGGTCCGTTTCCAGCGCCAATGCGGTTGCGCTCGCCACTCTTTTCGCTCCCATCACGGCGAGCGGCTCGCCGGAGAAAACGAATTTTCCCTGACGGGTATTGATCGTATCCATTCCCGAGAGAACCAGGTGGTATCCGTCGCCCGTGTCGAGGATGATCATCTGGCCGTAACTGCGGAAAGCGCCGGCGAAAACCACCAAGCCGTCTGCAGGGGCGGTTACCACCGTCTCCGGGTTGGTGGCGACCGTCATGCCCATGGCCTCATGCCCGGTGCCGTCGGCATCGCCGAACTGACGCAGGATATCGCCCGCCACGGGCAGTTCCAATTTCGCCTTCAATTCTCCGAAGGGATATGCGGGCGCAATGCGGTTTTTATCGGGCACACCGCTTTCGGCCAAAGCCTTCGCCTGGGCGCGCTGCTCGTCGGTCAGCAGCCTGCGGTTCTCCTCCGCCTGACGGGCGGCGGCGGCGGCTTCGCGCACCGAGGCGATCTCGGATTCCATCGACGCGACGAGGCTTTCGAGGCTGGTCGCCTTGCCCGCCAGTTCCTCCGAACGCTTCTTTTCGGCCTCGAGTTCGGCGGCATTGCTGCGGCTGAGCTTGTCGTTTTCGGCAAGCAGCAGATCCATGCGCCGCTCTTCCTCGATATTGTCGGTCATCGTCGCCGTCAGGCGGGCCTTTTCGGCAGCGCTTGCGGTCTGCAAGGCGGCCAGACTCGCAAGGTCTGCGGCAAGCTTGTCGGTTTCCTTGCGGATCCCTGGAACAACGGCGCCGAGCAGGATGGCGCTGCGCACGGATGCGAGCGCGTCATCGGGAGTGACGAGCAGGGCGGGCGGCGGGTTGCGGCCCATGCGCTGGAGGGCCGCCAGCACCTCGGCCAGCAGGCCGCGGCGTTCGTGCAGGGAGCGGCGGATGCCATCTTCCTTGACACCGAGATCGGCAAGCTTCTTTTCGCTTTCGAGGATCTGTTTTTCGAGCCCCTTGCGGCGGGCGGCGGAATCGATCAGCGCCTGGCGGATGCTTTGCGTGCTCTTCTCCAGGCTGGCGATGCTCCGCTGGAGGTCGTTCACCTTGTCCGAGGAAAGGCTGATCGATTTCGACAGGGTGTCGAGCTCGGCACGGGTCTGGTCGCGTTTGGCGGAGAGTTCGGCGGCCGGATCGGGCGGCGGCGCCTCGGCTGCCGGCGAGGCCGGAGATTGCACCGCCTCAGGAGCAGCATCCTGCGCCTGGACCGAAAAGGGGTTTGCCGGAATAACGACCAGCGCCGCAGCAAAACCGGCCGCAATAGCCGGCAGGATCATGCGGTGTCGCCTGGTTGCTGTTCTCGTCATGCGTGTTGGGGCACTCTTTCAAATCGCGCGGAGACTAAGCTGATTTGGCGCGCTTTGCCAGAAAGTTTGGTGCAAAACGAATGGCCAGGCAAAACAAGCCTGCGTGACAATCCGACGCATACGCGCCGCGGGTCTTTTCAGACGCGGTGATACGGGTGGCCGGACAGGATGGTGACGGCGCGATAGAGCTGTTCGGCGATCAGCGTGCGGACGATCTGGTGCGGCCAGGTCATTTTTCCCAGGCACAGCGTGGCATCGGCACGGTCGTAAAGGGCGGGATCGAGGCCGTCGGCGCCACCGATCGCAATCGTCAGTTCGCGCTTGCCCTGGTCGCGATAGCCGCCCAGCAGGTTGGCGAAGGCTTCGCTGTCGAGCGCCTTGCCGCGCTCGTCGAGCAGAATGAGGATGCTGCCCTCGGCAAGCGATTTCAAAAGCATGGCTGCCTCTTCACGCTTGCGGGTTTCCGCATTGGAGGCGCGGCTTTCGGCAACTTCGGCGACACGGGTGAATTCAAGGCCGACCGCGGAGCCGGCCTTGGCGAAACGGTCCAAGTAACGGGCCACAAGATCCTTTTCGGGGCCGGACTTCAGCCGTCCCACAGCAAAAAGACCAATTCGCATTCACCCGCTCCCGTTCATGGCGGCACTTCAGGCGCGCGATACGCCACAGGCCGGCTTGCTTGTTTCCCGGCCAGTCAATGCCACGTCTCAGGCGCCGAGCGAAGTGCCGGCCCGCCTGTCAGTGCCGTGTTTCTTCATCCATATCCGGAGCCGCCCACATCTTTTCGATGTTGTAGAACTCGCGGGTTTCGGGACGGAACACATGCACGATGATGTCACCGGTGTCGATCAGGATCCAATCGCCGCCCTCCTGACCTTCGACGCGGGCTGATCCAAAGCCCTCATCCTTGAGATCGGTGAGCAGATGATCCGAGATCGCCATGACATGCCTGTTCGAGCGGCCGGAGACGACGATCATGTAGTCTCCAAGCGCCGATTTCCCGGCAATGTCGATGGTGACGATATCTTCAGCTTTTGAGTCCTCGAGGCTGGCGAGGACGGCTTCTAAGGTACGGGCGGCGGCATCGGCGCCACGTTCCGCACTCTTCGGGACAACGGCAAGCGTTTTTCCCTTGGCGTGTACTGTTGTCAGTGCTTTCCCTTTCCTGGAATGACAAACCATGCACAACACGAAATCCGAAAACGACCGGATCATGGTTAAGATAGGCATCAAACCATTAATGTTTCAAGACGCGCTAACGTACCGAGCGGCGGAAAAGCCGATCTTACGTTAGAATTACAGAATATTGCTGCTGGAGCTGCTTCTTGCGGGCGGTGTACAGTTTCCATACCGCAGCGTAAAGTGCGGCAAATTTCACGATTTCTGGCTTCGATGACCGACACGGCTGCAAAATTAATCGTTCCCGTCCTGCGAATCAGCTTTCCGGATGAGGATCGTCTCGGTCACGGCAAGATGGAACTTCTGGAACATATCCGCGAGACCGGTTCGATTTCGGCGGCGGGACGGGCGATGGACATGTCCTACCGGCGGGCATGGCTGCTCGTCAGCGAGATGAACCGGATGTTCTCAGAACAGGTGGTGGAATCGCAGCGCGGCGGCCAGAAGGGCGGTGGTGCGGCGCTGACGCCGTTCGGCGAGGAGTTGCTCGGTCGCTTCCGCCGGATGGAAAAGACGATGCGGGAGAGCCTCGCTGAGGACCTCGCCTGGCTGGAAGGCAAGCGTAGCCGGCCGCAGGGCGGCTGATCAGGTTTCAAGGGCGACGGTCTTGACGATAGCGAAAATGGCCTTTCCGGGCCTGAGATCGAGGCGTTCGCAGGACAAGGCGGTGATGCGCGAGAGAATGGCATCGCCGCCGCAATCGATCCGGATTTCGACCGTTCCGTCGTTCTGAGGCGACATTTCCTCGATCCTGCCTTCGAGAATGTTCAGCGCACTCAGCCCCTCGGGCCTTGCCGTCGCCAGCATCACATCGCGTGCGGGAATGCGGATGCGGACCGGCCTGCCGGGCGCAAGGGCGGCACCGGGAATATGCAGCCGGCAGGATTTCAGGGCGACGATCGACAGGTGGTGACCGGCATCGAAGCTTTCGACGATGCCCTGCAGGAGAGCGCCCGCCTCCTTCCGGTCGGAAGCCGCGGAGGGACGGCTCAATATGTCGAGGGCCGGGCCTGTCGCTTCCACTCTGCCGTCGCGCATGAGGACGACCCGGTTTGCCAGACGCGCCACCTCGGCGATCGCATGGCTGACATAGACGATCGGGATTTCCGTCTCATCGCGCAACCGCTCCAGATAGGGCAGGATCTCGGCCTTGCGCGCTTCGTCGAGGGCGGCGAGCGGCTCGTCCATCAACAGCAGGCGGGGGGAAGAGAGAAGGGCGCGGCCGATCGCAACGCGCTGTTTCTCGCCGCCGGATAGCTTTGCGGGGCTGCGCTCGAGCAGCGCCTCGATGCCGAGCAGGTCGACGATGCGGTCGAAGCTCTCGCGGCCTGCCGCCTGCGGCGCGAACCAGCGGCCATAGGAAAGATTGGCGCGGACGCTCAAATGCGGAAACAGCCGCGCCTCCTGGAAGACGTAGCCGAAACGGCGGCGGTGTTTCGGGACGAAGATGCCGCCGGCGGTCTCCGTCAGCGCCTCGCCGTCGAGCACGACGCGGCCTTCATCGGGGCGGGCAAGCCCGGCGATGATGCGGATCAGCGACGTCTTGCCGGAGCCGGAGCGGCCGAACAGCGCGGTGACTCCGCGCTCGGAGGTGAAGGCCGCGTCGAGCGAAAAAGCGCCGAGCCTCTGTTTTGCCTCTACGATCAGCGTCATTCCGGATCGATCCTCCGGCCGGCGAGGCGGGCGAGGAATTCCGAGGCGAGCAGGGCGGCCATTGATATGACGATGGCGACCAGCGTCAGCCGCAGCGCGCCGGCATCGCCGCCCGGCACCTGGGTGAACGTGTAGATCGCAGCCGGCAGCGTCTGGGTTTCGCCCGGAATATTGGAGACGAAAGTGATCGTGGCGCCAAACTCGCCCATCGCCTTGGCGAAGGAAAGCACCATGCCGGCAATGATGCCCGGGAGTATCAGCGGCAGGGTGATCGTCAGGAACACCCAGGCGGGACCGGCGCCAAGCGTGCCGGCCGCCTCTTCCAGCTTGCGGTCGACCGCTTCGATCGACAGGCGAATGCTGCGCACCATCAGCGGAAAGGCCATGACGGCGCAGGCGAGCGCCGCGCCCGTCCAGCGGAAGGAGAAGACGATCCCGAAATACTGATCGAGCAGGCTGCCGATCGGGCCGCGCCGGCCGAAGAGGATCAGGAGGAGGAAACCGGTGACGACGGGAGGCAGGATCAGCGGCAGGTGAACCAAGCCATTCAACACCGACTTGCCCCAGAAGCGGCCGCGGGCAAGCAGCAGCGCAACGAGAATGCCGAAGGGAAGGCTCGCCAGCATGGCGACGAACGAGACGCGCAGGCTGAGCAGGATCGCCGTCCATTCTTCATTGCTCAGGCCCAGTATATCCAAATGCAGTAGTCTCCAACATCGAGGCCCGCCGAGGCGAACCTTCGTTCGATGACAAATCTCTCTCCTTCTCCGACGTCATCCTCGGCCTTGTGCCGAGGATCTGCTGACTTATCGAACGGAGGCAGATGCTCGGGACAAGCCCGAGCATGACGGAAGAGAGATTAGCGACTTTGTCAGCAGCCTGAGGCTCAGTGAGATCTCAGGCTAAGCTGTCGCCATTGATTCCGCAATCATGCCAACGGTTCCCTCATTTCAGGACGGTAAACCCCTGCGCTGTAAAGAAGGCGGCCGCTTTGTCTGATTTCAGGAAGTCGAGATAGGCCGCCGCATCCGGGTTCTTGCTCTCGGTCAGAATTGCAACCGGATAGATGATCGGTGGATGGGAATCGGCCGGGAAGGTGCCGACGATGGCGACGCCCTTATCGGCTGCCGCGTCCGTCTGGTAGACGATGCCATAGGGCGCTTCGCCGCGGGAGACGAGGGCGAGGGCAGCGCGGACGCTTTCGGCGCCGGCGACTTTGGTTTCGACCGATGTCCAGACGCCGAGTTTTTCGAGCGCTGCCATGCCGTATTTGCCGGCGGGGACCGATTTCGGTTCACCCATGGCGAGCTTGCTATCGCCGAGCAAACCGGCAAGATCGAAGCCCTTCTTGATCTCGACGGGTTTTGCCTTGTCCTTTTCGGCAACGAGCACGATCCGGTTTCCCAGCAGGTTCGTGCGGGTGTCGGCCTTGGTCAGGTTCTTCTTGGCGATATAATCCATCCAGTCGAGATCGGCCGAGATGAAGATATCGGCGGGTGCTGCGTTTTCGATCTGCTTGGCCAGCGCCCCGCTCGCCGCATAGGAGGCGACGGCTTCCTTGCCGCTTTCGCTCGTCCAGGCGGCATTGGCGGCGTCGAGAGCGTTCTTGAGGCTTGCCGCTGCAAAGACGGTCAGTTTCTCGGCGGCTGCGGCCGGGGCCGGCAGTGCCGCGGCTCCTGATAAGCACGCCGTGATCACGGCGGTTGCCAGTTTCATCCATTGGCGGCGGTTCTGCATGCTGTCACTCCCCAGAGTTCGAAATATTTCGACGAATATAACGATGCCGGCGCTTTGGCTAGGGATATATCCGTGGAAATATAACCATAATGGCGGCCGCTTTACGTCTTCATGAAGCGCATGGATTTGTGAGCCCGAGTATCTGTGAGCGCGCGAGAAGCTTGCGATGCCGGCCGCCAAACCATGTGAACTGCTGTGGGAAAGGGCTGTTCCACGGAGCCTTGCCGATAATATCGGCAGTAGCCTAGGCCTCCCGCCCTCAGTCTTGCATCGCCCGCATTGCTGCATTGCACAAATCGATATTCACCTTCCCAGGGAATATGGTACAACACACTCATCGAAACGGCTTTCTCCTCCTCCCATAGCCGTTCGACAGGATCGACAACACTCCTCCTCCCAGTTGTCGATCGAGCTTATAAGCCCGACGGATCTCCTCCCCCGTCGGGCTTTCTCGTTTCAGCAATATCCTTGAAAATCGATCTATTCGGCCGTGCCCGGCAGCGAGCCGTTGCGGATGGCCGTCGAACTCAGGCCCGAGCGCGGCCCGTGAATGAAGGTCCAGGCCGGGGCCGGCTTCTTCCAGAGAACGCGTGCGTCGTCCTCGTCGATCCGGGCGAAATCGAAGGTTCTCGTCATTTTCGAGGAGAGGTAGGAGAGTGTGGCGCCCGGCCGGTCGATCACGGCGATCGGGAAGGTGCGGGCGATCTCCTGCCATTTCTGCCATTTGTCGAAGGTCTGCAGGCTGTCGGCTCCCATGATCCAGATGAAATGCACATGCGGATTGCGGGCTTTGACGCGGGCGAGCGTATTGGCGGTGTAGCTGACGCCGAGCGCCTGTTCGAAAGCGGTGACCTTGATGCGCGGATCGGTGGCGATCCGCTCGCTCTCCGCGATGCGCGCGGCAAGCGGCGCGAGAAGATTGCGGCTTTTCAGCGGGTTGCCCGGCGTTACCATCCACCAGAGCTGGTCGAGGCCGAGCCGCCTGATGGCGATCTCGGCGACCAATGCATGGCCTTGATGCGGCGGATTGAACGAACCGCCGAACAGGCCGATGATCATGCCGCGCTCGCTATGCGGCATGCGGAGATAACGCCGGTCCAGGTTTTCCGTCGTCACGTCAGGGTCGGGTCTGTCCGGCACCGCGCACCCGGTATTTGAAGGAGGTGAGCTGTTCGACGCCGACGGGTCCGCGGGCATGCATCTTGCCGGTGGCAATGCCGATTTCCGCGCCCATGCCGAACTCGCCGCCATCGGCAAACTGCGTCGAGGCATTGTGCAGCAGGATCGCCGAATCGACTTCGGTGAAGAAGCGCTCGACAACGGCGGGGTCCTCGGCGATCACGGCCTCGGTGTGGTTCGAGGAATATTTCTGGATATGGGCGATCGCGCCCGATATGCCGTCGACGACGGCGACAGAAATGATCGCGTCGAGATATTCGGTCGACCAGTCCTCTTCGGTCGCGGGCCTCATGCCGGGAGCGACCTTCAGCACCGTCGCCGAGGCGCGGATCTCGCAGCCGGCGTCAGTTAGAACCTGAAGCAGCGGCGTCAGATGCGTGCCGATCGCTGCGCCATCGACGAGCAGCGTTTCGGCTGCGCCGCAGATGCCGGTGCGGCGCATCTTGGCGTTGACGACGATCTTCTTGGCCATCTCGATATCGGCCGATGCGTCGACATAAATGTGGCAAAGGCCTTCCAGATGGGCAAAGACCGGCACGCGGGCCTCGTTCTGCACGCGCGCGACCAGGCTCTTGCCGCCGCGCGGCACGATGACGTCGATCGATCCGTCCAGGCCGCGCAGCATGGCGCCGACGGCGGCGCGGTCCGACACCGGAACGAGCTGGATAGCATGCTCTGGAAGTCCTGCCGCCTTCAGGCCGTCGACCATGCAGGCATGAATAGCCTGCGATGAACGGCGCGAATCCGAGCCGCAGCGCAGGATGACGGCATTGCCCGCCTTGAGGCAAAGCGCGCCGGCATCGGCCGTGACGTTCGGCCGGCTTTCGAAGATCACGCCGATGACGCCGAGCGGCGTGCGGACGCGCTCGATCTTCAGGCCGTTCGGGCGGTCCCAGGCGGCGATGACTTCACCGACCGGATCGGCAAGAGCGGCAATGGCGCGGATACCCTCGGCCATCTCGGCGATGCGCTTGTCGTTCAGCGTCAGCCGGTCGACGAAGGAGGCAAGCATCTCGCTGCCTTCGGTATCCTTCAGATCCTTGGCGTTTTCGACCAGGATCTGCGCCTTGTTGGCGAGGATCGCATCGGCCATGGCATTCAGGGCGCGGTTCTTCGCCTCGGTGGAGGCAAAGCCCAACGGTCGCGCGGCAGCCTTGGCCTTGCGGCCGATGTCGTTCATCAGCGCGTCAATGTCAGGGCTCGGCGCAACGGTATCAAGCATAGCTCGCGTCCTTCTTCTGCCTTTCCGATTTCTGTCTGAGCTGCGCGGTCATCACCATGTCGTCGCGATGGACCATGGCGGCGCGGCCGGCATAACCGAGGATCGCCTCGATCTCCGCCGATTTACGGCCGGCGATCCGGCGGGCATCCTCGGCATCGTAGCTGGCGAGGCCACGGGCGATCTCGCGGCCTTCAGGGCCGATGATCGCAACGGTATCGCCGCGGCTGAAAAGTCCGGTAACGCTGCGCACGCCGGCCGGAAGCAGGCTCTTGCCGGCGCCCAGCGCCGTGACGGCGCCCTCATCGACATGCAGTTCGCCGGCCGGCTGCAACTGCCCTGCGATCCAGGTCTTGCGGGCAGTGACGGGTGTGCCCGAAGGGGCGAACCAGGAGGAGCGCGCGCCGTTTTCGATCGCCGACAGCGGGCTTTCGGTCTTGCCCGAAGCGATGATCATGGCGCAGCCCGATGTCGTCGCGATCTTGCCGGCATCGATCTTCGTGCGCATGCCGCCGCGCGAAAGCTCGGAGGCCGCACCGCCGGCCATCGCCTCGATCTCGGGCGTAATTTCGCCGATCGTCTCGAGAAAGGCCGCATTCGGATCGAGATGCGGCGGCGCGGTGTAGAGGCCGTCGATATCGGAGAGAAGAATGAGCAGGTCGGCGCCGGTCATCGTCGCGACGCGGGCGGCGAGGCGGTCATTGTCGCCATAGCGGATTTCGCTGGTCGCGACCGTATCGTTCTCGTTGATAATAGGCACGGCGCCGATTTTCAAAAGCTGGTTGATCGTGGCGCGCGCATTGAGATAGCGGCGGCGCTCTTCGGTATCGCCGAGCGTCAGCAGGATCTGGCCGGCGACGATCTCGTCGCGCGACAGGCTTTCCGACCAGGCGCGCGCCAGCGCGATCTGGCCGACGGCGGCAGCCGCCTGGCTTTCCTCGAGCTTCAGCGCCCCCGAGGGCAGGTCGAGCACCGAGCGGCCGAGCGCGATCGCACCCGAGGAGACGACGAGCACATCGATGCCCTTGGCCTTCAGGCCTGATATATCGGCGCACATGGCGTCGAGCCAGGCTTTCTTCAGTCCGGCCTTGCGGTCGACCAGGAGAGCCGAGCCGATCTTGATGACGATACGGCGGTAGCGGCCAAGTGGCTTACGGCTGGTCATCGACCCCATCCTCACCCTCTTCGGTGACAATCATGTCGCGATGCCTGAGCTTCGGCACCTTGGCCGGTTTTTCCTCTGTATTCGCCTCGACGATGATGTCGCGCAGCGCGCGCAGGACCTCGGTCATACCCTTACCGGTGGCCGCCGAAATCTGGAACGGCGTCTTGCCGCAGGCCTTGGCCAGCTCTTTCGTCTTCTTCTTCAGTTCGGCCTCGTCGAGCACGTCGATCTGCGACAGTGCCACGATCTCGGGCTTGTCGGTCAGCTCGTTGCCATAGGCTTCGAGCTCATGCTTGACCGTTTTATAGGCCTTGCCGACCTTTTCTTCCTGGGCGGAGACGAGATGCAGCAGCACGCGGGTGCGCTCGACATGGCCAAGGAAACGGTCGCCAATGCCGACGCCCTCATGGGCGCCTTCGATCAGGCCCGGAATGTCGGCAAGGATGAATTCCCGCTCGTCGACCGTGGCAACGCCGAGATTGGGATGCAGCGTCGTGAAGGGATAGTTGGCGATCTTCGGCCGGGCGCGGGTGACCGATGCGAGAAATGTCGACTTGCCGGCATTCGGCAGGCCGACGAGGCCAGCATCGGCAATCAGCTTCAGCCGCAGCCAGATGGTTTTTTCCTCACCGGGCAGGCCGGGATTGGCCCAATCCGGCGCCTGATTGACCGAGGTTTTGAAATGGGCGTTGCCGAAGCCGCCATTGCCGCCATGGGCGAGGCAGAAGCGCTGGCCTTCCTCGGTCAGGTCACAGATCAGCGTTTCCCTGTCTTCCTCGAAGATCTGGGTGCCGACAGGAACCTTCAGCGTCACATCGCTGCCGTTGGCGCCGGTGCGGTTGCGGCCCATGCCATGGGTGCCGATCGTCGCCTTGAAATGCTGCTGATAGCGGAAATCGATCAGCGTGTTGAGCCCATTGACGGCCTCGACCCAGACGTCGCCGCCGCGTCCGCCGTCGCCGCCGTCGGGGCCGCCGAACTCGATGAATTTCTCGCGCCGGAAGGAAACGCTGCCCCCGCCGCCGTCGCCTGAGCGGATATAGACCTTTGCTTCGTCGAGAAATTTCATTTTACTTCCAGTATCCGGTGGCAGTTGGACGGCCCGTCTTGACCCATTCGATATAGGCGGTTCCGACGGAGGTCAAAGATTATCGTGATTTTTGCGAGCTATAACATACAGTACGGCTTCGGTCTCGACGGCAGATACGATCTCGAACGTATTGCCCGGAGCCTCGAAGGCGCCGATGTCATCTCTCTACAGGAGGTGACCCGAGGCTTCTCCCGCAACGGTTTCGCCGATATGCCGGGCGATATCGCAGCCTTCTTTCCCGACCATTTCTGGGTGTATGGGCCGGCCTGCGATCTGCATATCGAGGCTGATGAAAGCGGGCTGCGGCCGGGGCGCGGCACCCGCTTCCAGTTCGGCAACATGGTGCTGTCGCGCTGGCCGATCCTTTCGACGCGGACGCTGCTTCTGCCGCGCAGCCGCACGATCGGCAAGATCAATCCGCAGCGCGGCGCCACCGAGGCGGTGATCGCCGCTCCTGGCGGCGCGATCCGCGTCTATTCCGTCCATCTCGACCACGTGTCGCCCGACGAGCGCATCCGCCAGCTGCAATTCCTGAACACGCATATCAACGCCTTCGTCCAGGTCGGTGGATCGCTGACGGGGGCGGCCGAATTCGATCTGCCGGAGCCGCCGCTGCCGGAGAATTATATCATCATGGGCGATTTCAACATGGAGCCGGAATCGCCGGAATATTGCGCGCTTGCGGGGGCTGCCGGTGGATATTACGGCCGGGTTGCGAGGATCGGCACGCCGATCGATGCCTTCGCCGCGCTCGATGCCTATCGCCCGGAAAGCTACAGCTGGATGAATCCTGAGGATGGCGGCGAACGCATGCATCTCGACTATTGTTTCGTCAGTTGCGGCCTGAAGGGCCGGTTGAAATCCGCACGGATCGATACGCAATCCGTTGGGTCCGATCATTTCCCCCTATGGGTCGAGATCGATGACTGAAGAAGACGCCGCCGGTGGGCGGCGTCTCCGTTTTGGTATGAGCATGATGTTATTCCGAAAACCGCTCATACTTTTCGGGATCATGCTCTGTCAGGCGACCTTCCGCGGCTGCAGCATGCCAGGCTGCAGCACGGTTTCGATGTGCGACACCATCGTGTTGCGGGCGAAACAATAGATTTCGACGCAACCCGTCATGCGGAATCCGAGCTTTTCCTGCAGCCGTAGCGAAGCCGGGTTGTCGGCGAAGACGCCGGAATGGATCGGCGTCTCCGGCATGCGGCGCGAGAAGCGCTCGATGATCGCCGCCACCGCCTCGCTCATATAGCCGCGCCGCCAATAGTAGCGGTTCAGCCAGTAGCCGAGGTGCCAGCGGCCGTGGCGCAACTCGAGCGAAACGTTGCCGATATGGACATCGTCCTTACCCGTTATCGCCAGCGGCCAGTCCGGCAGCGTGCCTGACGTGACCGGGATCAGCCAGTCCAGCGCATCCTGCCTGTCGAAGGGCGCGGGTACGCGGGAAAGCATGCGCGTCACCGCGAAATCGGAAAGCGATTCCGCGATGGCGGGCGCATCGCTCAGCCTGTGGGGGCGGAGCGTCAGCCGGGCTGTCGAGATGACCGGCGCGGGGCCGGGCATCATCGACTTCAACTCCGGCCTTTGCAGTGCCGTCGTGCTCATGCGATGTTCCCCCAGCTTCTGAGGGACATCCAGGTCTTGCGGTCGAGCCTGTACCATTCGACCGGCACGTTGCTGCCGAGCGCCAGCGACGCGGCAAGCCCCGATCCCTGGAACTGGAAGCCGCACTTCTGGATGACACGCCGCGAGGCGACGTTCATGACCCGGCATCGGGCGTCGATCTGGTCGACCTGCTGCCTCGTCCTGAACACCATGTCGACGAGGGCATGGCAAGCCTCGGTCGTGTAACCCTGGTTCCAGAAGGGCTCACCCAGCCAGTAACCGATCTCGACCGTCTTGCCGTCGGTATGCGGTTCGACGCCGCAGCACCCCATGAAGGCGCCGTTTTCGGCTTTGGTGATGGCATAGACGCACTTGCCAATCTCGCCATTTCGCGTCCGCCAAACAAAGTCGGCGGCATCATTGGCGGTATATGGGTGCGGCATACGCGATACCATGGTGGCGACTTTGGCGTTGTTGGCGAGATGGGCAAGGGCGTCAATGTCTTCCTCGTGGGGCGCGCGCATGACGAGCCTTTCCGATAACAAGACAGGGCAATCGGTCCTTAACCGCTCCGGCCTCAGCCGTTCCTTGGGAGACCGCTGGTCTTCCCTGGGCGACCGTGATTGGTCGACCCTTATCAATTCGCCTTGCATGTTCAGTCCTCCTGTTTGGACAAAGAAAAAGGGGAGATGGCGCCCCATCTCCCCTGTTTTCTGGACTGAACCTGATACGGCCAGCCGGGTCGATGAGACGCCGGCTGTTTTTGAGCGCTACCGGCTTATTCCGCTGCTTCCGCTTTCGGCATGACAGACACGTAGACGCGACCGTTGGCCTTCGTTCGGTAGTTCACATTGCCGGCGGTAAGCGCAAAAATCGTGTGATCCTTGCCGAGGCCGACGTTGGAACCCGGATGCCACTGCGTCCCGCGCTGACGCACGAGGATGTTGCCTGCGATGACGGCTTCGCCGCCGAACTTCTTCACGCCAAGGCGCTTGGATTCGGAATCGCGACCGTTGCGCGAGGAACCGCCAGCTTTTTTGTGTGCCATTGGAGTTCTCCTTTAAACCTTGTCCCGTTGATCTTACTTGGCAGCCACGATGTCCGTGATACGGACGACCGTGTGATGCTGACGATGGCCGCGCGAACGCTTCGAATTCTGACGGCGGCGCTTCTTGAAGGCGATGACCTTCTTGCCGCGGGTCTGGTCGACGACTTCCGCCTTGACGGAGGCGCCGGCTACGAAGGGCGCACCGATCGCCGCGTCGGCGCCTTCGCCGATCACGAGAACTTCGGTGAATTCAATGGAGTCGCCAGCGGTGGCTTCCAGCTTTTCGATGGTCAGCACGTCGTTGGCTGCCACACGGTACTGTTTACCGCCGGTCTTGATGACTGCGAACATTTTTTATCCTTTCATGTTCGTTCCAGCTCTCCCCGCTGATCAGCAGGGTGGCCGTCTTTTTATCAGTCGAAGTTAAGCAGGGATTTCAGAGGGCTGGCCTCGAGCTCTTCCTGCCGGTGAAACGCCCCGCGCGAGCGCGAGACTGGCAAGGCACGGATTACTCCAAACCTATTGCGCAGCCGAGATACGCGAGTGACAAAAAAGTGTCAAGGCAAAAGGATGGAATGCTTCGACTTTTCGGCTTGCCAACCTGTCATAGGCCCGTTATGAGAACGCCCGCGCCGAACAAGCGCCGACCTGACCGCGGAGAGGTGGCAGAGTGGTCGAATGCACCGCACTCGAAATGCGGCATACCTGCAAGGGTATCGTGGGTTCAAATCCCACCCTCTCCGCCATAATTTTTCCTGGTGCCAGCTTGTGATTTCCGGACGCCGGCATAGCTGGCGTCAGTTGCCCAGCACCTTCTTCACCCAGACCGCAACCTCATCGCCACTGCTCATATCCGCCTGCACCAGACCGTCGATCATGAAGGTCGGGGAGACATGAACGCCGTTTTGCCGGGCGTATTTGCAGTGCCATTTGATCTCCCGGTCGAGATCGGGAATCGCGAAGGCTTCCTTGAGCTTCACACCGCTATAGGCTTCGAGGCGCTCAATGATCTGGTTCGGCGTTGCATCCATATTCGCGCCGCCAGCGTGACGCTCGAATTCGAATTCGTCGCCATGAGCGGCAACGGCGGCCATGACCTTCTTTGCCGTCTCTTTGCCGCCCTCCAGCGTCGAGGCCGCGATGATGCAGCGGACGATCACGCCGGAATACATATGCCAGGACTGCGACTGCAGGCGGATTTTGATCGTGATCTTGTCTTTGCCGGCTTGATCGAGGAGGGCATCGAGCTTGTTGAACGCTCTGACGGAGTAAGGGCAGGTGGGCTCTAGGAATACTTCGAAAATGCACGGGCCATTGCCCCAAGCGAGCGGATCTGTGTGCCACGAAATTCCAGTCATGTGGTGTCCTTTTTGTTCGTGAAATCGGCTGTTCGGCTTAATGCATCAGGCTCCAGAAGCCATGCTTCTTCCCATGTTGACGCTTCAGCTCGGTGACATAGGCGTCGTGAGGCTGGACGCTGCCGAAATCGTCGATATGAGGCGCTAGCGAGGCGCATTCCGCCAGATGGCGCGCGGCATGCCGGTAACGACTGGATCGGCCGTTGTCGAGGGCGAAGCCGATCATCGAGCGTAACAGCACGGTTGCCGCGAGCGGATGTTTCTCCTGCAGCATTTCGGCGGCCGAAGTCATCAGCTCGTAAAGGTCGCCGTCCAGTTCCGCCTGGCGCTTGAAGATGAGTTTCGCAGCTTCGGGCGGTAAGGGCCAGGCAAGGAAAAAGGCAAGGGCTCGATGAATATCCGGAAAATCTTGGGCGAAGGCGAATGCCTTCTCCTCGGCCTCGATGTCGTCGAAGTCGGCGAGCTTTCGCAGGAAAGCGCGAAGGTGCTCCCCGTTCAATGACTGCTCGAAGCATTGCCATCGATAGGCCTGCGCTTCCTCCCCCCGTCCGAGCGCTTCGAGCGTTTCGACGCGGGCTTCCTGCCATTCAAAAGGCATTTCGAACCGTCCCCGGTGATCGACGCCGTCCAAAATCCTCAATGCTTCCTCGGCGCGTCCAGCCAGGAGCAAGCGGTCGGAAATCGCGGTCGCGACCATCGGCGCCCTTAAGGTCTCTTCCGGCTGCTGGGCGATGAAGGCATCGACATCATCCTGGGCATCGGCGATTTCCTGCAGAGCGATGCGCGCCGCCAATTGCCGATGCTTTGCATAGATCTCGTTCTGGTAGATCGGTCCGCTGCCGCTCCAGCCGAGAATTTCCCGGTCGTCGTCGAGAGGCTCCTCCTCCGGTTCGTTCAACCATTCCAGCAGAAGGCTCTTCAAACGCTCCAGGCCGTCCTTGCCCAGCGCCGGAACCATCTCGGCGATCAGCGGATCATATTGGCCGTAGTCGTTATCCTGCAGCGCAGCGAAGATCCTGTCGGCAAGGACATCGATACCGATCCCCGCAGCCCTGGCGATGACGCCCGCGTCGGCGCATGCCTGATGGAATGTTTCGATGAACGCGCGGTCGCTGCTGTTGGATCGGTAGAATATCGAATCGGCAACGGCAAGGAATTGCCAGATGAGGTCGAATGCTTCCTTCGGATCGTCGGCGGCCACGACGGTGACGATCGCAGATCGCTGTGTTTCAAGGTCCGCGTTGACGGTTTTTACTTTATGCCATTCGATGACGCTCTGCGCTCGCGCGATGCTGCCGAGGCGCTTGCGGATCTCGCGCGCGACCTCGGTACTGCCCTGATTGCCGGCCAGTTCCATGCGAAGCCGCCGTTTATGGGCGGCGCTGCCGGTGCTGATTTCGATCAGCAGTTCGGCGAGACGTTGCGCTCCGAGAGCTTCCAGGTTCTTCGCGTTGAGAGTTGTCTTTGCTGCCATGGACCCCCGCTGTCGTTTCGCGCCGAGCCTAACTCGGTATTCACATCAGTCCAAGCTGCCGAGGGAGGAGTTGCCGGTATATCGTATCGTGAATTCGTATGATTTTATCGGCGCTTAGTCTCGCTGAATCATGGCCGTTAGCCAAAAAATAACGCTGCCTCGTAACGACTCCTAAAGCCGGGTTTGTCACCTTGCTGGCTATCGATATTTGCTTCCAAATTTTTCGGCTGGGGTTTGTTTATGAGTCACAATAGGGACGCCTGGGTCAGCCAGCGCGCTTATTCGCTGTGGGAATCGGAAGGCCGGCCGGAGGGGCGTGGGGAAAGCCATTGGCTGCAGGCGCTCAAGGAATTCGAGCAGCTGGAGCTGACGAAGGCCTCGCCCGATGGAAATGATCTCATCGCCAAGCTGAAGGCAGCCGGGCGGCTGATGCGGATCTATGACGAGCCGGTCCCCGAAGTCGAAAACGAGCGGCAGCGAAAAGCAGCTCTTTAAGGCGATCTCAGCAAAGGTGCCGAGCGGTTTCCTGCCCGGATTGGCACAGAAGAGACCTGCCCGACGTTACTGGCGGGCGGCCCAGTTCAGGCCGCGGCGCAGGATCAGCGGCATATAGGGATGGTCGAATTCGGCGGCGACGTGGCCGAGAGCCGAATAGAAGATGCGGCCGGCGCCGAAATGGCGCTTGAAGACGACGGGCATCACGACATTGCGCGCCGCCGGGTCATAAGCGCCGGTAAAGGTCGTCGTCGCGAGGATTTCGACGCTCGGGTCGTAATGCAGATAATATTGCTCCGAGTGATAGTCGAAGTCGGGAATGCCCTCCATGACGGGGTCTTCCTGGCGGGTGACGCCGACGTGGAAATCGATGATATTGCCGGGATGGGCAACCCAAGTGACGCCGGAGACGTAACGGAAGGCGGCGCTTTCCTTGAAGGAGGTGGCGAGCGCGCCGTGATGGCCGGCGAGTCCCAGCCCGCCGCGCACCGCCTCGACAAGGGCGCTGGCATGGGGCTTTTCCAGCGTCTCGCCGGTAATGATGGGGACGAGAAGATCGGCCTTGGCGAGCTGAGGCGATGCGAAGATGCCGAGATCGCCGGTCACTTCGACGGCGAAACCGTCCTCGCGCAGGAGCTCGGCGACGATGCCGGCGCATTGTTCCGGCTCATGGCCCTGCCAGCCGCCCCAGACGATGATCGCCTTCTTCATGTCGTGCCCTCCGCGCAAATCATTCTTCGCCCACTAGATCAGACGATTATGCAAATCACGCGAATTATGCGCCAAGGCTCGCAGCAGCGGCGTTGGTCGGGAGCTCTTCGGTATTCGACGTATTGTCCGTTCAAGCGGATTGAAGTTCCTTCTTTTTATTGACGTGTATCTCGTCTAGGTTCCGCCTATCTCTCATTGAATTTGCAAGGATGGTGCATGGCAGGTGAAACGGTTCTTGTGGTCGGCGGCGCCGGCTATATCGGCTCGCATACGTGTCTCGACCTGGCGAACAAGGGCTATAAGCCTGTCGTCTTCGACAATTTTTCGAACGGCCATCGCGAGTTCGTCAAATGGGGGCCGGCCGAAGAAGGCGATATTCGCGACCGCGCCCGGCTGGACGAGGTGCTCGCCGAGCACAAGCCGGCGGCGATCCTGCATTTCGCGGCGCTGATCGAGGTTGGCGAATCGGTCAAGGATCCGGTTTCCTTCTACGAGAACAATGTGATCGGCACTCTGACGCTGCTTTCGGCGGCGCAGGCGGCCGGGATCAACGCCTTCGTCTTCTCCTCCACCTGCGCGACCTACGGCCTGCCGCAGAGCGTGCCGCTCGACGAGACGCATCGGCAAGTGCCGATCAATCCCTACGGCCGGACGAAATATATCGTCGAGCAGGCGCTCGCCGATTACGACCAGTATAAGAGCCTGCGCTCGGTGGTGCTGCGCTACTTCAATGCGGCCGGCGCCGATTTCGAGGGCCGGATCGGCGAGTGGCATCAGCCGGAAACCCATGCGATCCCGCTGGCGATCGATGCGGCGCTCGGCCGCCGCCAGGGCTTCAAGGTGTTCGGCAGCGATTACGAGACGCGCGACGGCACCTGCGTGCGCGACTATATTCATGTGCTCGACCTTGCCGATGCGCATGTGCGTGCCGTCGAATATCTGCTCAACGGCGGAGAGTCCGTCGCGCTCAACCTCGGCACCGGCACCGGCACGACGGTCAAGGAATTGCTCGGCGCGATCGAGGACGTGTCGAACAGGCCTTTCCCGGTCGAATATATCGGCCGTCGCGAGGGCGATTCGCACACGCTGGTTGCCAATAACGACAAGGCGCGTGATGTGCTCGGCTGGGTGCCGCAGTATGATCTCTCTCAGATCATCCGCTCCGCCTGGGACTGGCATGCAAAATCCAACCAGCATTGAGCCAACCGGAATTGAAACGGGCCGCGGGCCGAACGTTCTGCTGATCACGGCGGATCAGTGGCGCGGCGACTGCCTGTCTTCCCTAGACCATGCTTGCGTGAAAACGCCTGCCGTCGATGCGTTGGCGCGGGAAGGCACGCTATTCCGGCGGCACTATGCCGGGGCGGCACCCTGCTCGCCGGCGCGGGCGACACTTTATACCGGCCTCTACCAGATGAACCATCGCGTCTGCCGCAATGGTTCGCCGCTCGATGCCCGCTTCGACAATCTGGCCCTGGCGGCGCGGCGGGCCGGATACGACCCGACGCTGTTCGGCTATACCGACACCGCTCCCGATCCGCGCGGCATGGATGCCAATGATCCGCACCTGACGACCTATGAAGGTCTACTGCCGGGCTTCACCGCCCGCCAGCTTCTGCCGGAGCATGAGAGGCAGTGGCTCTCCTGGCTCAGGTCCCGCGGCCATGCCGATGCCGTCAGCCGCGACATCCATATTCCGGTCGGCGCAGAGCCGGGAGAAATCTCCGATGCGGCGCCGGCCTATTCGCGTGACGAGACGCAGACGGCTTTCCTGGCCGGCGAATTCATCCGCTGGATGGGCGAACAGGACAGGCCGTGGTTCGCGCATGTCTCTTTCCTGCGTCCGCATCCGCCATTTTCCGTGCCGGAACCGTTCAACCGGATGTTCAGGCCGGGTGACGGACCGGCTTTTGCCCGCGCAGCAGACGCCCAGGCGGAAGAGGACAGTCACCTTTATTTCGCCTATGCCATGCCGCGCTCCGACAAAGGCAGCTTCGTCTATGGCGCAACGGGGCCGCTCAGCGGCTGGAATGCCGAGGATTTCGCGGCGATCCGGGCGATTTATTACGGCATGATAGCGGAGGTCGACGACCAGCTCGGCCGCATCTGGCAGGCCCTGAAGGACGCGGGCGCCTGGGAGAATACGCTCGTCGTCTTTACCTCCGACCACGCCGAGATGGCGGGCGATCACTGGACGCTGGGGAAGGGCGGCTTCTTCGACGGCAGCTATCATATTCCGCTGGTCATTCGCGATCCCGCAAGCGGTGCCGCAGGCGGGGTTGTCGACGATTTCACCAGCGCCGCCGATATTTTTCCGACCCTTTGCCAAAGGCTCGGCATCGATGCAAAGAACGGCCTCGATGGCCGGTCGCTCATGCCGTTCGTCCAGGGCGGGCGCGCCGAGGCCTGGCGGGACGCGGCATTCTGGGAATTCGATTTCCGCGACATCGCCGGCAGCGATGCGGAGCGCCATTTCGGCATCGGCTCCAACGAATGCAATCTCGCAGTGATCCGCGATTCCAGGTTCAAATATGTGCATTTCACCGCGCTGCCGCCGCTGCTCTTCGATCTCCGCGAGGATCCCATGGAGCTGAACAATATTGCGGCGGATCCGGCCTATGCGGCGGTGCGGCTTGCCTATGCCGAAAAGCTGCTCTCGCTGAAGGCGCGGCATCTCGACCAAACGCTCGCCTATACCGAGCTGACGGAAAGAGGGCCGGTGATCCGCCGGCCCTGATATTACCGTGTCAGATCAGCCGAGATAATCGCGCTTGCCGACCGGTGCGCCCTGGTTGCGCAGGATCGCATGGGCCGTCGCGACGTGGAAATAGAAATTCGGCAGGGCGAAGGTGGCGATATATTCGTCGCCCGGCAGCACGATGCCGCTCTTGCCCGGCAGGGTGATCTCACGGCTTTCCGCGCCATCAAGAGCTTCGGCGGAGAAGCCGGCGAGATAGGCTTCGGTCTTTGCAAGCCGCTCGCGCAGTTCCTCGATCGTCTTCTCATTATCCTCGAATTTTGGCGCTTCCGTCGCTGTCAGCCGGGAGAGCGCAAATTTGGCGGTGTCGCTGGCGCGCTGATATTGGCCGGAAAATGGCAGCATGTCGGGCGCAAGGCGGGCGGAAACCAAAATGGCAGGATCGATATTCTTTTCCCGCGCATAGGCTTCGGCCTTGTCGAGATAGGTTTTCAGGCTGGCAAGCCCGCGCTGAAACATGGGAACGGTGAGGCGATAGATCGAAATGGACATCAGTCCTGTCTCCAAAATTCTCAAATGATCGGACCGCAGCGAGAGGCCGAAGGCCTGAGCTGGCCGCGATCCCGCATAGATGGAGGCGGCCCTTGTGTTTCACAATGGAGGGAATGTCATCGATGGTCGCGAGGCTGGGTTACCACGCAGCCGTCCGTGTCTCATCGCCGCTAAAGAGACTTGACGCCGTTCCCAGAAAATGGAATGAATATTCCGCAGAACAAATTTTACGGTTTGTTTGTTCCGTTTTGCGGAGTGCCACGGGAGAGGTGGTGCATGCAGGGGATGCAGCTCTCAGGGCAAATAACCTGGAGCTCCGGCGTGAGGAGGGTGCAGCCGGGCACCATTTGTGGAGGAAGTGAAATGAAAAAGTTTATCCTGGGCACTGCGATGGCGCTCGTCATGTCGACGGCGGCCCACGCGGAGACGGTTGGCGTGTCGATGGCGAAGTTCGACGACAACTTCCTGACCGTTCTGCGCAATGGCATGACCGATTATGCAAAGACGCTGAACGGCGTCACGCTGCAGGTGGAAGACGCGCAGAACGACGTTTCCAAGCAGCAGAGCCAGATCCAGAACTTCATCGCCTCCAAGGTCGATGCGATCATCGTCAACCCTGTCGATACCGATGCGACGACGGCAATGTCGAAGCTCGCGGCCGATGCCGGCATTCCGCTGGTTTACGTCAACCGCCAGCCGGTCAACGTCGACACGCTGCCGGAAAAGCAGGCTTTCGTCGCTTCCAACGAGCAGGAATCCGGCACGCTGGAAACCAAGGAAATTTGCCGCATTCTCGGCGGCAAGGGCAAGGCTGTCGTCATCATGGGCGAGCTTTCCAACCAGGCTGCGCGCATGCGGACCCAGGACATTCATGACGTCGTCAAGACCGACGAGTGCAAGGGCATCGAGATCGTCGAAGAGCAGACGGCCAACTGGGATCGCACCCAGGGCGCCGACCTGATGACCAACTGGCTCTCCAGCGGCATCGAATTCGACGCTGTGATCTCTAACAATGACGAAATGGCGATCGGCGCCATCCAGGCGCTGAAGGCTGCCGGCAAGGACATGACCAAGGTCGTCGTCGGCGGCGTCGACGCCACGCAGGACGCGCTTGCCGCCATGCAGGCAGGCGACCTTGACGTCACCGTCTTCCAGGACGCTGCCGGCCAGGGCAAGGGCGCGCTCGATACGGCGCTCAAGATTGCCAAGGGCGAAAAGGTCGAGAAGAAGGTCTACATCCCCTTCCAGCTCGTCACGCCTGAAAACGTCAAGGACTTCGTCGCCAAGAACTGAGGCGAACGCCAAGCAGGATGCGGGCTCGGCCCGCATCCTTTCAGCCTGTCCGTATCCGGAGGAGATGATATGGCCGTCAGCCCGACAACCATGGCAGCCGTGCGCGCAAGCGGCGCGGTTCCGAATGCGGAATATCTCTTGAGCGCCGAGGGCGTTCGCAAGGAATTTCCAGGCGTCGTCGCACTCGACGACGTGCAGTTCCGGCTGAAGCGCGCCTCTGTGCATGCGCTGATGGGTGAAAACGGCGCCGGCAAATCGACGCTGATGAAGATCCTCGCCGGCATCTATACGCCCGACAAGGGCGATATCCGCCTCAAGGGCGTCGACATCCGGCTGAAATCCCCGCTCGACGCGCTGGAGAACGGCATTGCCATGATCCATCAGGAACTGAATCTGATGCCGTTCATGACGGTCGCGGAAAATATCTGGATCCGCCGCGAGCCGAAGAACCGTTTCGGCTTCGTCGATCATGGCGCGATGCGCCGCATGACCGAGGAGCTGTTTGCCCGGCTCAACATCGCGCTCGATCCGGAAATCGAAGTCCGCCACCTGTCGGTCGCAAACCGGCAGATGGTCGAGATCGCCAAGGCGGTTTCCTATAATTCCGACGTCCTCATCATGGACGAGCCGACATCGGCGTTGACCGAGCGCGAGGTCGAGCATCTTTTCCGCATCATCCGCGATCTCAGGTCCCAGGGCATCGGCATCGTCTACATCACCCACAAGATGAACGAGCTCTTCGAAATCGCCGACGAGTTCTCCGTCTTTCGCGACGGCCGCTATATCGGCACGCATGCCTCGACCGAGGTCACCCGCGACGACATCATCCGAATGATGGTCGGGCGCGAGATCACCCAGATGTTTCCGAAGGAAGAAGTGCCGATCGGCGAGGTCGTGCTCTCCGTCAAGGATCTCTGTCTCAACGGCGTCTTCCGCGACGTTTCCTTCGAAGTGAGGGCCGGCGAGATCCTCGGCGTGGCCGGCCTCGTCGGCTCCGGGCGGTCGAACGTGGCCGAAACGCTTTTCGGCGTGACGCCGGCAAGCTCCGGTTCGGTCGAACTCTTCGGCAAGCCGGTGAACATTGCCTCGCCGACCGACGCCATCCGCCACCAGATGGCGTTCCTGACGGAAGACCGGAAGGATACCGGCTGCTTGCTGATCCTCGATATTCTCGAAAACATGCAGATCGCCGTTCTGCAGGACAGATATGTCAAGGGCGGCTTCGTGCAGCAGGGCGCGCTCGAGGCGACCTGCGAAGACATGGCGAAGAGGCTGCGCGTCAAGACGCCCAACCTCTACGAACGCGTGGAGAATCTTTCGGGCGGCAATCAGCAGAAAGTGCTGATCGGGCGTTGGCTGCTCACCCATCCGAAGATCCTGATCCTCGACGAGCCGACGCGCGGCATCGACGTCGGGGCCAAGGCCGAAATCCACCGCCTGGTCACCGAAATGGCGCGCAACGGCGTGGCGATCATCATGATCTCGTCCGAAATGCCCGAAGTGCTCGGGATGAGCGACCGCATCATGGTCATGCATGAAGGCCGAGTGACCGGTTTCCTCAATCGCGATGAAGCAACGCAGATCAAGGTGATGGAGCTGGCTGCGCGGTGACGCGCCGCCTGTGATCGCCCAAGGGAGGTTGACATGAATAGCAAGGCAGCAGAGGGCGCCGCCCCGCTCGCAACCCGGCCGAGACGGCGGCGTATGCCGCCGGAACTCAGCATCTTCCTCGTGCTCGTCGGCATTGCGCTGGTCTATGAAGTGCTCGGCTGGCTGTTCATCGGCCAGAGCTTCCTGATGAACTCGCAGCGCCTGACGATCATGATCCTGCAGGTCTCCGTCATCGGCATCATCGCCGTCGGCGTCACCCAGGTCATCATTACCGGTGGCATCGACCTTTCGTCGGGATCGGTCGTCGGCATGACGGCGATGATCGCGACGAGCTTTGCCCAATCCTCCACCTGGGGACGGGCCGTCTTCCCCTCGCTGACCGATCTGCCCGCCGTCGTGCCGATCATGATCGGCCTGCTGATCGGGGCGGCCGCCGGTCTCATAAACGGCGCGCTCATCGCCTATACGAAGATCCCGCCGTTCATCGCAACGCTCGGCATGTTCGTTTCGGCCCGAGGCGTCGCCAAGTGGTATACAAAGGGACAGCCGGTTTCCGGCATCACCGAGCAGTTCCACTTCATCGGGACCAAGGCATGGCCGGTCGTCGTCTTCCTGGTCGTGGCGCTGATCTTCCACATTGCGCTGCGCTACACCCGCTACGGCAAGTTCACCTATGCTATCGGCGCGAACCCCCAGGCGGCACGCGTTTCGGGCATCAATATCGAGGCGCATCTCGTCAAGGTCTACGTGATTGCCGGACTGCTCGCCGGGCTTGCCGGTATCGTCACGGCGGCGCGCGCTGAAACCGCACAGGCGAGCATGGGCGTCGGATACGAACTCGATGCGATCGCCGCGACCGTCATTGGCGGCACTTCGCTCACCGGCGGCGTCGGGCGCATCACTGGCACCGTCATCGGCACCATCATCCTCGGCGTCATGACGTCAGGCTTCACGTTCCTTAGGATCGACGCCTACTACCAGGAAATCGTCAAGGGCGTCATCATCGTCGCAGCCGTCGTCGTCGACGTCTACAGGCAGAAGAAAAGGCGCAAGCACTGATCTCGATCAGCGAGAACAATCATCATGCGGGGGCTTCGGCCCCCGTTTCCGTTTGCGGCGAAGCTCTTGAAGAGGACGCAGATTTTTAAAAAAAGGGATGGCGAATCCCGCCAGCTTTTCTATTCTGCCACGTCATAGGCCCCGCCTCGGGCAGTGCAGGAAGACAAATGCAATTCGTATTCGACGGTCATAACGACGTTCTTCTTCGGCTCTGGACACACGCAAAAGACGGCAGCGATCCGATCGCGGAATTCAAAGACGGCACGACGGCCGGCCATATCGATGCGCATCGAGCCAGGGAAGGCGGCCTCTCCGGCGGCCTCTGCGCCATCTATATTCCCTCCGGTGATCTCGTCTTTGCCGATCCGGATGCCGAAGGCCGTTATGTCACGCCGATGGCGGCGCCTCTCGATCCCTTGCCCTCCCTTGTCGTTGCCAATGAGATGGCGGCGATCGCGCTGCGGCTCGACCGGGCGGGCGCCTGGCGGCTCTGCCGGACGGTCAAGGATATCCGCGGCGCCGTGGCGGACGGCATTTTCGCCGCGGTCCTGCATATGGAAGGCTGCGAGGCGATCGGCGCCGATCTCTCGGTGCTCGAGGTGTTTCATGCGGTGGGACTGCGGTCGCTCGGCCCGGTCTGGAGCAGGCATAACGTCTTCGGCTATGGCGTGCCCTTCGCCTTCCCGATGTCGCCGGATACCGCGCCCGGCCTCACCGATGCCGGCTTTGCGCTGGTCAAGGAGTGCAATCGCCTCGGCATCCTCATCGACCTTGCCCATATCACCGAGAAGGGTTTCTGGGACGTGGCGAAAACGACGGACCAGCCGCTGGTCGCCAGCCATTCCAATGCTCACGCGCTGACGCCGGTCGCGCGCAACCTCACGGACAGGCAGCTTGATGCGATCCGCGAAAGCCGCGGCCTCGTCGGCGTCAATTATGCGACGGCCATGCTGCGTGCCGACGGCCGCTCGGACAGCGATACGCCGCTCGCCGATATGATCCGCCATATCGACTATCTCGTGAACCGCATCGGCATCGATTGCGTCGCGCTCGGATCGGACTTCGACGGTGCCACCATTCCTGAGGAAATCGGCGATGCGGCCGGCAATCAGAAGCTGATTGCCGCTCTCCGGGAGGTTGGATATGGTGAGGAGGATCTCACGAAACTTGCCCGTGAAAATTGGCTTCGTATTCTGGCGCAAGCTTGGCGGGAGGACCGCGCCTAAAGCACCGCGCGCCTCTGGACGCGCTCGGAATGGACAATAGTTTAATGGGGAATGACCGACCTAACGCTTCGTAATCAATCAAGAACAGGGGAACAGACCATGATGATCACCAAGCTCAGCCGCAATATCCGCATGCTTTCCGCCGGAGCCGCCCTTTCGCTCCTGATGATGACGGCACCGTCCGCCTTCGCCGAAACGCCCAAGGACACGCTTGTCGAAGGTTTTGCCATCGACGACATCATCACGATGGATCCGGGCGAGGCTTTCGAGCTTTCGACGGCGGAGATCACCAGCAACAGCTACAGCCTGCTTGTCCGTCTCGATCTCGCCGATACGTCAAAGGTGAAGGGCGATCTCGCCGAAAGCTGGAGCGTTTCGGATGACGGCCTCACCTATACGTTCAAGCTGAAACCCGGCCTGAAATTCGCCTCCGGCAATCCGATCACCGCCGAAGATGTCGCCTGGTCGTTCGAGCGCGCTGTCAAGCTCGACAAGAGCCCCGCCTTCATTCTCACGCAGTTCGGCCTGACCGGCGACAACGTCACGGAAAAGGCCAAGGCGGCCGACGCCAACACCTTCGTCCTCACGGTCGATAAGGCCTATGCGCCGAGCTTCGTGCTCAATTGCCTGACCGCGACCGTTGCTTCCGTCGTCGACAAGAAGCTGGTGCTGGAGCATGTGAAGGCCGTGACGCCGGATGCCGAGCACAAATACGATAATGATTTCGGCAATGAATGGTTGAAGACTGGCTATGCCGGCTCCGGCGCCTTCAAGCTGCGCGAATGGCGGGCCAACGAAGTCGTCGTGCTGGAGCGCAACGACAATTATTACGGCGACAAGCCGAAGCTAAACCGCGTCATCTATCGCTACATGAAGGAAAGCTCGGCCCAGCGGCTGGCGCTCGAAGCCGGTGACATCGATATCGCCCGCAATCTCGAGCCGGGCGATATCGACGCCGTTTCCAAGAATACCGATCTGGCGACGACAAGTGCGCCGAAGGGCACGATCTACTACGTCAGCCTGAACAACAAGAACGAAAACCTGAAGAAGCCCGAAGTTCAGGAGGCGTTCAAATATCTGGTCGATTACGACGCGATCGGCGCGACGCTGATCAAGGGCATCGGCGAGATCCACCAGACCTTCCTGCCGGAGGGCCAGCTCGGCGCGCTCGACGAAAATCCCTACAAGCTCGATGTCGCCAAGGCCAAGGAACTGCTGGCCAAGGCCGGCTTGCCCGACGGCTTCTCGGTGACCATGGACGTGCGCAACACGCAGCCGGTGACCGGCATTGCCGAATCCATGCAGCAGTCGCTGGCGCAGGCCGGCGTGAAGCTGGAGATCATCCCCGGCGACGGCAAGCAGACGCTGACCAAATATCGCGCCCGCACCCACGATATGTATATCGGCAATTGGGGCTCCGATTACTTCGACCCGAATTCCAATGCCGACACCTTCACGAGCAATCCCGACAATTCCGACGCCGGCACGGTGAAGACCCTCGCATGGCGCAACACCTGGGAAGCGCCGGAACTCGACAAGCAGACGAAGGCTGCATTGCTCGAGCGGGACGGCGCCAAGCGCGCAGCGATCTACGAGGATGTCCAGAAGAAGTTTCTCGCCAACAGCCCCTTCGTCATCATCTTCCAGCAGACCGAAGTGGCCGGCTATAGGAAGAGCCTGAAGGATTTCAAGCTGGGTCCGAGCTTCGACACCAACTTCGTCGGCCCGATCGCCAAGGAATGATCCGGCGGGGTTGAGTGGCTTGAGCACCGTCGAAACCAGGCAGGAGGCGCGGCCCCGCAAGGGCCGTGCCGGCGTCTTCGTGAAGGCGGCGGGACGTTTCCTGTTCGCCGCCGTCACCACCTATCTCGGCCTGCTGGCCGTCACCTTCTTCATCGGCCGCGTCGTGCCGATCGATCCCGTGCTCGCCATCCTCGGCGACCGCGCGCCCACCCACGTAGTCGAGCGGGTGCGGCAGGAAATGGGCTTCAACCTGCCGCTCTATCAGCAGTTTTTCATCTATATCAAAGGCATCCTTTCCGGCGATTTCGGCAATTCGGTGCTGACGACCAATCCTGTCATGGTCGACATCCGCCGCGTCATGCCGGCGACGATCGAGCTCGCAACGCTCGGAACACTGATCGGCGCCTGCGTTGGCGTGCCGCTCGGCGTTCTTGCCGCCGTGCGCCGCGGCAGCATCGCCGATCAGGTGGTGCGCGTGATCGGGCTGATCGGCTATTCCGTGCCGATCTTCTGGCTGGCACTGATCTCGCTCGTCATCTTCTATGCGCAGCTGCGCTGGGTGGCCTTTCCCGGCCGCATCGATATCGTCTTCGAATATACGTTCACGCCGATTACCGGCTTCTATCTGCTCGACAGCGCCTGGCAGGGGCAATGGGACGTCTTCTACGACGTCTTCCGCCACATCATCCTGCCCGCCTCGCTGCTCGGTTATTTCTCGCTGGCCTATATCAGCCGCATGACGCGCAGCTTCATGCTCAACGAGCTTTCGCAGGAATATATCGTCGCCGCGCGCGCCAAGGGGCTGTCGGAAACACGGGTGATCTGGGGCCACGCGTTGCGCAATGCCGCCGTGCCGCTCGTCACCGTCATCGCCCTTTCCTATGCCGGCCTGCTCGAAGGTTCGGTTCTGACCGAAACCGTCTTCTCCTGGCCGGGCATCGGACTTTACATCACCAATTCGCTGCAGAATGCCGATATGAATGCCGTGCTCGGCGGCACGATCGTCATCGGCACCGTTTTCATCGGCATCAACCTTCTGTCCGATCTTCTCTACCGGACGCTCGACCCGAGGACGCGAAACCGATGACGGCGCCCGCCACCCCATCTCCCGTGATGAGCCGCCGCGAATGGCTGCTTTCCGACCGGCCGCAATCGCGGATGCAGGCGCGCCTCGGCCGCGCTTACGTGACGTGGCGGCAGTTTAGCGCAAACAGGCTTGCCGTCGTCGGTCTCATGATCATCGTCGCGCTGCTGCTGGTCGCCGCTTTTGCCGATCTCATCGCCACGCACAATCCTGTTGTCGGCGATCTGCGCAATGCCCGTTTACTCCCGCCGGGAACGAGCGGGTTCCTGCTCGGCACGGATGACCAGGGCCGCGATATCTTTTCGCGGCTGGTCTACGGATCGCGATTGACGCTGCTCGTCGTCGTGCTCGTTGCCATCATCTCCGCGCCGGTCGGGCTGATGGTCGGCACGGTATCGGGTTATGCCGGCGGCTGGGTGGATGCGACGCTGATGCGCATCACCGATATTTTCCTCGCCTTTCCGAAGCTGGTGCTGGCGCTCGCCTTCGTCGCGGCACTCGGTCCCGGCATCCAGAACGCGATCATCGCCATCGCCATCACCTCCTGGCCGCCCTATGCCCGCATCGCGCGCGCCGAGACGCTGACGGTCCGGCGTTCCGACTATATTTCGGCGGTGAAGCTGATGGGCGCATCGCCGCTGCGCATCATCGTGCGCCATGTCATGCCGCTCTGCATTTCCTCGCTGATCGTGCGCGTGACGCTCGATATGGCCGGGATCATCCTGACGGCGGCCGGTCTCGGCTTCCTGGGATTGGGCGCGCAGCCGCCGCTGCCGGAATGGGGCGCGATGATCGCATCGGGCCGTCGCTTCATCCTGGATCAATGGTGGGTCGCGGCCATGCCGGGCATCGCCATCCTCATCGTCAGCCTCGGCTTCAACCTGCTCGGCGACGGCCTGCGCGACGCGCTCGATCCGAAGGAGAGCGGCCAATGACGACACTTCTGACGGTCGACAAGCTCAAGGTCAGCTATCCCACCCGCACCGGCGTGATCGAGGCCGTTCGCGGCGTCTCCTTCAGGCTCGGTAGGGAAAGGCTCGGCATCGTCGGCGAATCCGGTTCCGGCAAGTCGCAAACCGGCCGGGCGATCATGGGGCTGACGCCGAAACACGGCATCGTCACCGCCGACAGGCTCGATTTCAACGGCATCGACCTCCTCAAGGCTTCCGCCGGCGAAAGGCGCCGGCTGCGCGGCAAGCGCATCGCCATGATCCTGCAGGATCCGAAATATTCGCTCGACCCCGTCATGACGATCGGCAGGCAGATCTGCGAAACGCTGCGCACGCATGAGAAGGTTGGCAAGTCGGAGGCGCGAGAGCGGGCGCTCACCATGCTGGAGGCGGTGCAGATCCGCGACCCCAAACGCGTCTTCGACCTGCATCCCCACGAGGTTTCGGGCGGGATGGGGCAGCGCGCGATGATCGCCATGATGCTGATTGCCGGGCCTGAACTGCTGATCGCCGACGAACCGACCTCGGCGCTCGACGTGACGGTGCAGCTCGACGTGCTGCGTATCATGGACAGGCTGGTGTCCGAGCGCGGTATGGGACTGATCTTCGTGTCCCACGATCTGAGGCTGGTTTCCTCCTTCTGCGATCGGGTCATCGTCATGTATGCCGGCAAGATCGTCGAAGAGCTCGCGGCCGCCGATCTCAAACATGCGCAGCATCCCTATACCCGGGGACTGCTGAACTGCATGCCCGAGATCGGTTCGAACCGCCATCCGCTGCCGGTGCTCGACCGCAAGCCGGAGTGGGCGGCATGAGCGCAACGCTCCAGATCGACAATCTCGGCGTCGTTTATGACGAATTTCATGCGCTGAAGGATGTCAGCGTCGCGGTCGAAGGCGGCGAGTCCTTCGGTCTCGTCGGCGAGTCCGGTTCGGGAAAATCGACCTTGCTGCGCGCCGTTGCCGGGCTTGCGCCGGTCAGCGGCGGGACGATCCTGATCGAGGGGGAAGCTCTCAGAGGCGCAAAACGCAGCAAGACTTTTTATCGGCGCGTGCAGATGGTCTTTCAGGACCCCTACGGTTCGCTGCATCCGCGCCAGACGATCGACCGGCTTCTGCTCGAACCGCTTGCGATCCATGGCATCGGCGACAGCGACCGGCGCATTGCGCGGGCGCTCGACGAAGTCGGCCTCGGCAACGGCTTCCGTTTCCGCTATCCGCACCAGCTCTCCGGTGGCCAGCGGCAGCGCGTGGCGATCGCCCGGGCGCTGATCGTCGAACCGTCGATCCTGCTGCTCGACGAACCGACCTCAGCCTTGGATGCCTCGGTGCAGGCCGAGGTTCTAAACCTGCTCGAACAGATCCGGCGCGACCGCAGGCTGACTTTCGTGATGGTGAGCCATGATCTCGGCGTCATCACCCATATGTGCGAAAGGCTCGCCGTGATGCGCAACGGTGCCGTCGTCGAACGACTGAGATCGGAAGAGCTGGCGAGAGGCGCAGTTCGGGAGGACTACACGAGAAATTTGATGATCGCCAGCAAGGGGTTCGTCAAAGCCTGAAGGGGTAGTCTTTTCAAGCCTTTGAAAAAAAAAGACCCGCGAGGCCGTTAAGGCTAATGCTTCCCTAAAAGACGACCAACCAACTAGACTATTGACAGCTGCCCCGCTTCTGTCATGATCCTGTTAACGATTGTTAGCTTTCGTGATCGATGGAGGTTGAGGCATGTTCTTTCTCGGTGGCATGACTATGGGTTACCTCGATCCTCCCGTCAAAGCCGACCGCAGGGAACAGATTTCGGTATCCATTCCCGCCGAGAAGGACCGCAGGCTGATCGACACTTCTTCCAACCCGCCGCAGGACGAGAGCGCCGTCGAGCGCTCGTGGATCTGGGCCTGGCGCACGCTCTGCTGATAGAGCTGGTTGAATTTTCTCTTCCGCTCGCTCTGGACGGAAATTTATCTCTACCTACCTGATAGAGAAAATATTTATAAACCGAGCCGCACAACCGGCCGCAGGAAAACAACGGAGGCAACATATGGCAGATCTGGGTATTTCGCATACTCACGTGAACCACTATGGTTCCGTCGCGGACAAGAAGCCGCTGACCGCGCGTCACAGGCTTCAGACCATGCTCCACGGAGCGATCTTCACGGCAGCATTCCTGTTCGTCGTCGCCATGGTTTGCGGCCTCGTCGGCTAATCGGCGCATCCTAAGCTCGGCAGGTGCCGCGGCGGTTTCCGCCCTTTGCTGACGCTCGCAGGCCCCAGCACTCTCCCGGCATCAGCCTGTCCCGGGAGAGTGGTCATAGAGCCGAGCGCTATCCCAATCCCCATTCTTCTCTGTGTCAGTCACGCCAGGGCGCCGCAACGAGGTTTGTTCATCGGCGCGCTTCAGCCTTTCCTGTCTTTATGCGCTGCCGCCAGGCCGGATGCCGGCATTTTCGCCTCCCGCCGCGGAGACGAGCCTGGCAGGGCGCATTCCCCGCCTCTTGACTTGAATTGTCCCGTGTCCAAGTTTCGCCATGGCTTTCGCGGAGAGGATATCGATGATTTCCATCATCCGTCTGCCGCCCTGAACCGGGGCTCATTGCGTTTGCGTCGCGTCGCCCAAGTGTCGTTCATCCCGGCTTCATCGATCTTCGAAGAATCGGGCTCCGTTCATGTCGCAGTCATGATAAGCAGTGCAAAAGGCTGAGCAAAACAGCCATAACTTTGTTTGGATCCAGAACCGAACCCATGTCTATTGCCAATCTTTCTCCGAGCCTTCCGCGCGACCCCGATACGAAGCAGATCGATCACAATGATTCGATCCGCTCGACCTATCTTTCCATCGAGGACATCAAGGCGATGGGCGAGGCGGTCGCCCGCAACGGCGTCAGCAAGTTGCCGGCTTTCGCCCCCTTCGATTTCTTCGCGCGCCATAAGGAAAACGAGAAGGAAATCCTGCGCGTTTACCGCACCACGGCAACGGACGTCGAGGCTGGAGAGACGATCACCCCGGCGGCGGAATGGCTGCTGGACAACCACTATATCGTCGAAGAAGCGATCCAGGAGGTGCGGCGCGACTTTCCCCGGCGTTTCTACCGCGAATTGCCGACTATTTCTGTCGGGGGTGTCGAGATACCGCGAACCCTGGTCCTTGCCTGGCTCTATGTCGCCCATACCCACAGCACGATCTCGCAGGAAAGCCTGACGGCGCTGGTCGACGGCTTCCAGACCAGCGAGACGCTCCGGATCGGTGAACTCTGGGCCCTGCCCTCGCTCGTGCGCTATGTGCTGGTGGAAAACCTTCGCCGTATTTCGAGCCGTGTGGAAGCCAGCCGCCGGCTGCGCCGGCGCGCCAACGAGGCGGCCGACGAATTGGTCCGCCTGACCGATCCGGCAAAGGCTGCCGCCTATCTGAAGACGCTGGAGCCGCTTGCCGAGGACAATACCTTCTCGACGCAGTTCCTCTACCGCCTGCGCGACGGCTCGCAGACATCGAGCCTGGCGATCACTTGGCTCGACGAGCGGCTGGAAGAGCTCGGCCGCAATACCGAAGAGGCGACGACCGCCGAACACAGCCGCCTGTCTTCCGGCAACGTGACGATGGGCAACATCATCCGCAGCCTTCGCGAGATCGACGATACGGAATGGTCGGTCTGGGTCGAACAGGTCAGCCACGTCGATAAGCTGCTGTGGGAGCATTCTGACTACGGCATCCTCGATTCCGGCTCGCGCAACAAATACCGCAAGCAGATCGAGAAGCTGGCCAAGCGCTCGCCGCTGACGGAAATGGAAATCGCCCAGTTGGCGCTCGACATGACGGAAGAGGCCAAGGCCTCCGGCGAGCCGCAGCCGCACGAACCGAATGTCGGCGGCTTCCTGTCCGGCGCGCAGCGGCCGAAGCTCGAGGCGCGGGCGAATTACCGCCCGACGATCACCCAGCATTTCGTCCGCGCCGTGCGCCAGTTCAACTGGCTGGCGATCGCCGTTCCCGTCATGCTGCTGACCGTCATCGCCATGGCTGTCGTCGGCAAGTTCATGGCGAATGCCGGCATGGGTCCGCTCGAGATCGCCGTGCTGCTGATCATGTTCTCGCTGCCGGCCTCGGAAGGCGCGACAGGCCTCTTCAACACTCTGCTGTCCTTCTTCGTGACGCCGGCGCGGCTCGTCGGCTACGAATTCAAGGAAGGCATTCCGGAGGATGCGCGCACGCTGCTCGTCGTGCCCTGCCTGATCTCCAACCGCGACAGCGTCGACGATCAGGTGCGCAATCTCGAGGTTCATTATCTCGCCAATCCGCGCGGCGAGATCTATTTTGCGCTGCTGAGCGATTGGCCCGACAGCGACGCCGAGGAGACGGCCGCCGATCTCGAGGTTCTCGACTATGCAAGGCGTGAGATCGCCAATCTTTCCGCCCGCTATGCCTATGACGGCAAGACGCGCTTCTACCTCCTGCATCGCCGCCGCCTCTACAATCCCGCCGAAGGCGTGTGGATGGGCTGGGAGCGCAAGCGCGGCAAGCTGCACGAGCTGAACATGCTGCTGCGCGGCGACCGCGACACGACCTATCTGCCGGGCGCCAATGCGGTGCCGGCCAACGTGCAATATGTCATGACGCTCGATGCCGACACGCGCCTGATGCGCGATACCGTCACCAAACTCGTCGGCAAGCTCTACCACCCGATCAACCGCCCGGTCATCAATCCGAAAACCGGGCGCGTCGAGAGCGGCTACGGCGTGCTGCAGCCGCGCGTCACGCCGTCGCTGACGACGGGCAAGGACGCATCGGTGTTCCAGCGCGTCTTTTCGATCAACCGCGGCCTCGACCCTTACGTCTTCACCGTTTCCGACGTCTATCAGGATCTCGCCGGCGAAGGCACCTTCACCGGCAAGGGCCTCTATCACGTCGATGCCTTCGAAGCGTCGCTGAAGGGCCGGATCGAGGAGAACTCGGTTCTCAGCCACGATCTTCTCGAAGGCTCGATGGCGCGCTGCGCGCTCGTCACCGATCTCGAACTGGTCGAGGATTTCCCGATCCGCTACGAGGTGGAAACATCGCGCCAGCATCGCTGGGCGCGCGGCGACTGGCAGCTTCTGCCTTACATGTTCAATCCGAAATACGGCGTCACGGCACTCGGCCGCTGGAAGATGTTCGACAATCTGCGCCGCTCGCTGACGCCGATCGCCTGGTTCTTCGCTTCGGTGCTCGGCTGGTACTTTATGGGTCCGCTCGGCGCGCTCGTCTGGCAGATTCTCCTGATCTTCTGCCTCTTCGTCGCGCCGACCCTATCGCTCATCAACGGCATCATCCCGCGCACCAGCGATATCGTCGCGCGTGCCCATCTCTATACGGTCTGGTCGGATATCACGGCCGCCAATGCGCAGGTCGCGCTGCGCATCGTTTTCATCGCCGATTCCGCGGCGATGATGGCGGATGCGATCGGCCGTTCGCTCTACCGCCTGCTCGTCAGCCGCAAGCTGATGCTGCAGTGGCGCACCGCTGCCAGCGTTCAGGCCGGCCGCCAGGGCACCCTCGCCTCTTATTATAAGGCGATGTGGCATGCGCCGGCGCTGGCGCTGCTGGCGCTCGCCTTCGCGGCGCTTCCCGGCGACAACGCCTTCCTCGTCGGCATTCCCTTCGCGCTGCTGTGGATCCTCTCGCCTGTCGTCGCCTGGTATGTCAGCCAGTCGGCCGAGACGGAAGACCGGCTCGAAGTCGCCGACTCGGTGTCCAGCGAACTGCGCAAGATCGCGCGCCGCACCTGGCGCTATTTCGAGACCTTCACGACTCCTGAGCAGAACTACCTGCCGCCGGACAATATCCAGGAAACGCCGCATGTGATCGTCGCGGCGCGCACCTCGCCGACGAATATCGGCGTCTACCTGCTCTCCGTCGTTTCCGGCCGGCATTTCGGCTGGTTCTCCTTCGAGGAGACGATCGAGCGGCTGGAACAGACGATCGCGACGATCGACAAGATGGAGAAATTCCGCGGCCATCTGTTCAACTGGTATCACACCGATACGCTGCAGACGCTCGGACCGCGTTACGTCTCGGCGGTCGACAGCGGCAATCTCGCCGGCCATCTGATCGCCATTTCGTCGGCTTGCCGCAACTGGGCGGAGGCGCCCTCGGCCCATATGCAGGGCAATCTCGACGGCGTCGGCGACACGGCCGGCATTCTCGGCGAGGTGCTGGCGGACCTGCCCGACGACCGCAAGACCGTGCGCCCGCTGCGCCGGCGCCTGGAAGAGCGCATCGTCGGCTTCCAGAACGCGCTTGCCGCCGTCAAGCGCGAGCACGAATTCGCCTCGATCCGCATCATCAACCTCGCCGTTCTCGCGCGCGACATCGAAAAGCTCGCCGCCAATCTCGACCATGAGGTCAAGTCGAAGCAGAGCGAAGAGGTCACCCTATGGGCGGCGTCGCTGGTGAAGGTCTGCGAGGCGCATATATCGGATAGCACCTTCGACCTTTCCAAGGTCGACGACCTCAGGCCGCGCCTGGTGGCGCTGCGCGACAAGGCGCGCGATCTCGCCTTCTCGATGGATTTCGGCTTCCTGTTCCGGCCGGAGCGCCGCTTGCTGTCGATCGGCTACCGTGTCGAAAGTGGCGAGCTCGACCAGGCCTGCTACGATCTTCTCGCCTCGGAATGCCGCCTGACCAGCCTCTTCGGCATCGCCAAGGGTGACCTGCCGACCGAGCACTGGTACCGCCTCGGCCGCCAGGTCGTGCCTGTGGGATCACGCGGCGCGCTGGTCTCCTGGTCCGGTTCGATGTTCGAATATTTGATGCCGCCGCTCGTCATGCAGGAGCGCGGCGGAGGCATTCTCAACCAGACCAACAATCTGGTCGTCGTCGAACAGATGAACTATACCCGCAAGCTCGGCATTCCGTGGGGCATTTCGGAAGCGGCCTTCAATGCCCGCGACCATAACCTCAACTATCAGTACACGAATTTCGGCGTGCCGACGCTCGGTCTGAAACGCGGCCTCGGCCACAATGCCGTCATTGCGCCCTATGCCTCGCTGCTGGCCAGCCAGTACGATCCGCCGGGTGCGCTGGAAAACCTGCAGAAGCTGCGCAAGCTCGGCGCGCTCGGCAAGTTCGGCTTCCATGACGCCGTCGACTTCACGCCGACGCGCGTGCCGGAAGGCAAGAAATGCGCGGTGGTCTACAATTATTATGCCCACCATCACGGCATGTCGATCGCGGCCGTCGCCAACGTCGCCTTCAACGGCCATCTGCGCGAGCTCTTCCACTCCGACCCGGTGATCGAGGCGGCCGAACTGCTGCTGCAGGAAAAGGCGCCGCGCGACATTCCGGTGATGAGCGGCAAGCATGAATCCGATACGCCGGCCAGCATCCAGGACGATTTGCTGCGGCCGGAGATCAGGAAGATCAGCGACCCGGCCTCGCGCGACCGTGAACTCGTCTTCCTGTCCAACGGCCACTACTCCATGATGCTGACGGCGACGGGCGCCGGCTATTCCCGCTGGAACGGTCTTACCGTTTCCCGCTGGAAGGCCGATCCGACGGAAGACCGTTGGGGCACCTTCATCTTCCTGCGCGATACCGCTACCAACGAATGGTGGTCGGCGACAGCAGAGCCGAAGGGTGTCGAGGGCGAAAAGATCAAGGTCGAATTCGCCGACGAGAAGGCGCAGTTCACGAAGACAGTCGGCGACCTGACGAGCGAGGTGGAATGCATCATTGCGACCGAGCATGATGCCGAGGCCCGCCGCGTCACCCTCCTCAACATGGGCACTGAAGACCGCTTCATCGAAGTCACCTCCTACCTCGAACCGGTTATTACCTCCGACGATACCGACAATGCGCATCCGGCCTTCGCCCGGATGTTCATCAGGACCGAGATCGGCAAGCGTGGCGACGTCATTCGCGCGGAGCGCAACAAGCGCGATCCGAACGAGCCGAATATCAGCATCGCCCATCTGATCGTCGACAATGCCGGCGACACCCGTCACACCGAGTTCGAGACCGACCGGCGCAAGTTCATCGGCCGCGGCCGCAGCCTTGCCGATGCGGCGGCCTTCGATCCCGGCGCGACGCTTTCCGGCAGCGACGGCTTCATGCTCGACGCCGTCATGTCGCTGCGCCGCACCGTGCGCGTGCCGGCCGGCAAGAAGGTCAGCGTGTTCTTCTGGACGATCGCGGCACCGAGCCGCGACGAGGTCGACAAGGCGGTCAACCGCTACCGTCACCCCGACGCCTTCAACCACGAACTCGTCCAGGCCTGGACGCGCACACAGGTGCAGATGCGCCATGTCGGCGTCACCTCGCAGCAGGCGGCGGCCTTCCAGCATCTCGGACGCTACCTCGTCTATCCCGACATGCAGCTGCGCAAGGATGAGGCGACCGTCGAGGCCGGCCTGCAGTCGCAATCGGCCCTCTGGCCGCTGGCGATCTCCGGCGACTTCCCGATCTTCACCCTGCGCGTCAACGACGACATGGATCTCGACATCGCCCGCGAGGCGCTGCTGGCGCAGGAATATCTGCGTTCGCGCGGCGTCACCGCCGATCTCGTCATCATGAACGAACGCGCTTCTTCCTATGCGCAGGACATGCAGCACGCGCTCGACGCCATGTGCGAGAACGTGCGCCGCATGGGCCAGGCCGATGGGCTGCGCCAGCACATCTTCGCCGTCCGCAAGGATCTGATGGAGGAAAGCACCTATCACGCGCTGATCGCGGCTTCCCGCGTCACCCTGCATGCCAAGAACGGCAAGGTGGTCGATCAGATCAGCCGCGCCGTCGCGCTGTTTGCACCCTCCAAGGAGGAACAGCAGGAGATGGAGCGGGCCGAGCGAAACAAAGTTCCGGTCAAGCGCGTCACCCCGGTGCCGCCGCCTGTTGTGCCCGCCGTGGTCATCGAAGAGGAAGGCGATCTCGACTTCTGGAACGGCATCGGCGGCTTTGCCCGCGACGGCCGCGAATATGTCGTTCGTCTTCCCGGCGGCCATGCGACGCCGCAGCCCTGGATCAACGTGATCTCCAACGACAAGTTCGGCTTCCACGTCTCGGCGGAAGGGGCGGGCTTCACCTGGAGCGTCAATTCACGCGACTACCAGCTGACCTCCTGGTCGAACGATGCGGTGGTCAACCGTTCGGGCGAGGCCTTCTATCTCGCCGATCTCGACAGCGGTGCTGTTATGACGCCCTTCGCGGCACTCTCGCGCCGGCCGGACATTCGTTTCGAAGCCCGCCACGGGCTCGGCTATTCGGTCTTCTCGAGCATCCAGCATGATATCGCGCTGGAGCTGACGCAGACGATCGCCCGCGACAAGCCGGTAAAGCTGCAGCGCCTGCGTCTGCGCAACACCGGTTCGACCGGCCGCAAGCTGCGTCTCTATGGTTATGTCGAATGGATCCTCGGCAATAATCCGGGCCGCACGGCGCCCTTCATCCTGTCGCGGCATGATGGGGAGACGGGCGCGCTGTTCGCCACCAATCCTTACAGCATCGACCACTCCAACCGCATTGCCTTCTTCGCGGCGAGCGAGACGCTTTCGAGCTTCTCGGCAAGCCGGCGGGAATTCATCGGCAAGGCGGGAACGATCCAGACCCCGCAGGCCGTCACCTCGGCCGCCGTGCTTTCCGGTGCGACGGAACTCGACGGCGATCCGGCCGCGGCTCTCGCGATCGACATCGAGCTTGGCGCCGGCGAGGAGCGTGACTTCACCTTCTTCCTCGGCGATACCAAGACCGAAGACGAGGCGCGTGAGGTTATCGCCGGCACCCGCGAGGCTTCGTTCGACGATGCCGTCGAGGCGAACCGCGCCTTCTGGCGTGAGTTCACCGGCCGGCTGCAGATCTCGACCCCGGATCGCGGGATGAACAATCTCGTCAATAGCTGGCTGCCCTATCAGAGCCTCGGCTGCCGCATCATGGCCCGCACTGCCTTCTACCAGGCGAGCGGTGCCTTCGGCTTCCGCGATCAGTTGCAGGACACGCTGGCCTTCCTGCTGCATGAACCTTCGATCGCCCGAGGGCAGATCCTGAATGCCGCCTCGCGTCAATTCCGCGAGGGGGACGTGCAGCATTGGTGGCTGCCGGGAACGGGTGCGGGCGTTCGCACCCTGATCTCGGACGATGTCGTCTGGCTGAGCTATGCGATCCATCACTATTGCAGTGTTACCGGCGACAAGAGCGTGCTCGATGAGGAGCTTGCCTTCCTCGAAGGCCCCGCTCTTCTGGAGGGGCAGCACGATTCCTTCTACAAGCCGGAGATTTCCGAGGATAAGGCGAGCGTCTACGAACACGCGGCGCTGGCGCTCGATCTCGCCATCGCCCGCAAGGGCGCAAACGGCCTGCCGCTGTTCCTCGGCGGCGACTGGAACGATGGCATGAACCGCGTCGGCATTGGCGGGCGCGGCACCAGCGTCTGGCTCGGCTGGTTCCTGGCGGGGGCATTGCGCTCCTTCATTCCCTATGCCGAAGAGCGCGGCGACACGGCCCGCGTGGAGCGCTGGTCGGCGCATCTCACCGAGTTGAAGAAGGCGCTCGAAACCGCGGCATGGGACGGAGGCTACTATCGCCGCGGCACGTTCGACGACGGCGCGCTGCTCGGTTCCAAGGAAAGCCCGGAATGCCGGATCGACTCGATCGCGCAGTCCTGGAGCGTTCTGTCCGGCGAGGGCGACCCGGCCCGCGCCGTCAAGGCGATGGATGCCGTGCTCGATCAGCTGGTCGACGAGGAAGCCCGCATCATCCGGCTGTTCACGCCGCCTTTCGTCAATTCCGCGCGGGATCCCGGCTATATCAAGGCCTATCCGCCGGGAGTGCGTGAAAACGGCGGGCAATATACCCATGCCGCGACCTGGGTGGTGATGGCGCTGGCAGAGCTGAAGCGCGGCGACGATGCGTTGCGCTGCTTCCAGATCCTCAATCCGATCACCCACGCGCTCGACAAGGCTTCGGCGGAACAGTATCGCGTCGAACCCTACGTCGTGGCAGCCGACGTCTACGGTCATGAGCCCTATACGTCGCGCGGCGGCTGGACCTGGTACACGGGCTCCGCAGGCTGGCTCTACCGCGCTGCCGTCGAAGGCATTCTCGGTATCCGCCTGAAGGACGGCCGGCTTTACGTGCGCCCGTCGCTTCCGTCGGAATGGGACGGATTTGCGGCAGAGGTGGAGCAGGCAGGCGGCAAATACCGCATTTCGGTCTCAAAAGCGTCCAATGCCAGCGGCTACACTCTGTCGATCAACGGCAGCGAAGTCACCGATCCCGAAGAGGGATATCCGCTCGGATAGCAGCGTTCTCCACGCTGAGGAACACGGCGATTCGCGACGGCCAAAGGGAACCCTTTTGGCCGTCGTCGCGTTTGCAAAATCGGATAACAGGAGAAACCTCTATGGCAAGCACGCTGACCGAAGCCATCGGCGCCGAGCGCAGTTGCTTATCCGCGGCTGCGCCGGGACGCGATACACGGCTTGATGTGCTGCGTGGCCTGGCCCTGATCATGATTTTCATCAATCATGTTCCCGGGCAGATTTTCGAATATGTGACGACCAAGAATTTCGGCTTCTCCGATGCGGCGGAGGCTTTCGTCCTGATCTCCGGCATTGCCGTCGGCCTCGCCTACGGGTCCCGCTTCAAGCCGGGTGCGCGCATCAAGACGGCGATCAAGGCGGCGCGGCGCGCCTTCACGCTGTACCTTGCCCATATGATCACCACCTTCATGACCCTGGCATTGTTCATCTGCGGCGCCTGGCTGTTCCACCGGCCGGGATTGCTGGTCGAAATCAATATCCTGGCGGTTCTCATGAACCTGAAGGAAGGCATTCCGGCGCTGCTGCTGCTCGGCCACCAGATCGGCTACAACAACATCCTGCCGATGTATGGCGCGCTGTTGCTGATGGTGCCGGTCATTCTGCTGCTCAATGCGCGCAGCCCGCTGCTGGCGCTCGCCGTCTCCGGCACGGTCTGGCTGCTTGCCGGCATCTATGAGGTGGCGCCGCACAACCTGCTGATCGAGGGCTACTGGTTCCTCAATCCGCTCTCCTGGCAGTTCCTGTTTACGATCGGCATCGTCTCGATCCTGCATATCAAGCGCGGCGGCACAATCCCGCGCCATCCGCTGCTGTTTGCGGCTGCTGCCGGCTACGTGCTGCTGTCTTTCGTCTGGGTCATGGGCCATCTCTGGGCCTTCGGCAACTCGCTGGCGGCACTTGGCTTGCCGACCGTCATCACAGGCTTCGACAAGACCTTCCTGTCGCTGCCGCGACTGCTGCATGTGCTGGCGCTGACTTATCTGGTCATCAGCATTCCCGCAGTTTCGCGTATCCTGC
Source organism: Rhizobium sp. R634 (assembly GCF_002211305.1). Taxonomy (GTDB): domain Bacteria; phylum Pseudomonadota; class Alphaproteobacteria; order Rhizobiales; family Rhizobiaceae; genus Rhizobium. The sequence continues at coordinate 166,138 of NZ_LOKW01000025.1, forward strand.
GCCGTCCCGCCGACCATCCGCTGACGATCCTCGGCCGTCATTCGCTGAACATCTTCGTCGCCGGCACGATCCTCGCCATGGTGGGACAGGTGGTGCTCTACATCACCAACAAGGATCCGCTGGTCGGGCCGCTCTTCGTCATAGCGGGGATCGCGACGCAATTTGCCTACGCCTACTATCTCGAGCACAAGCGCCAGCAGGACAAGGTCAGGGGCAAACTGGTCACCGAGCCCGCCACCATACCCGTCCCCGTTCGTGTCCGCGGGGCAGCCAACGCCTATCACAGGGCCGATCGGAAATAACACTCGGTCTTCGATCGACATGAGGAGCCGGTGGCTGATGGCCGCCGGCTCAATTTTTATGGGCGAGGATGTTCACCAGTCTGCCGAAGGGGTCGCGCACGTAAAAGCGCCTGACACCCCAAGGTTCGTCGGCCGGGCCGTATTCGATCGGAAGCCCGGCGGTCTTCATCGCCTCGAAAGCGGCATCGAGCTCGTCCACCTCGATCGAGAGATCGGGCACCGGCGTTCCGGAACCGCCTTGGGTGGCGACGCTCACCTGAACGTTCATCGGCCTGGCGGCGCCAAAGGTCGTAATCCAGCCGTAATCCATCACCACGTCGAGACCGAGGATATCCTGGTAGAAGCGCCTGGCCGGCGTGATGTCGGGCGCCTCGATATTGGCGACGATGCGCAGGACCTTCATGGGGTTTCCTTCCAATGCTTGGGGACAAGGCGGAAGGTAGGAAGATCGGTAGGAGCGTCAATTGGTTTGGGCTTGCAACGCGGACGTTGCAGAGTGTGACACTCTCTCTGCTGTGCCGGGCATCTCCCCCACAAGAAGGGAGATTGGCCAGTGGTTGGCCCCCAGTCCCTTTCCGCCGCCGTGCGGAACAGGTTCGTTGTTGGCTGGGGAAACTATCGCGCCCAGCCAATCTCCTCACTTGTGGGGAAGATTCCCTGCAGGGGAGGAGGTGGCCCTATGGTACACCGTTGCTGTGTGTCGTCAGCACCGGTTTTGGAAACGAAGTCCTGAAGTGTGTCGCAGGAATTGGACTGGCTTAACGCAACCAAACAAAAAGGCCGGAGGGAACAATCCCCCGGCCTTGATCTTTGAGAGCCGAACCCGATCAGGCGGCTTCGGTCGTATGGGCCTTGCGGACCTCTTCGTCCGTCAGGATGCCGCTGGCGCGCAGCAGGGCGGCGAAGCGGCCGTTGCTGTGGCTGAGCTCGTCGAAGCTGCCCTGCTCGGCGACGCGGCCGTTGTCCAGGAAGAGCACCATATCGGCTTCGCGGACCGTCGACAGGCGGTGGGCGATAATGAAGGTGGTGCGGTTCTCACGCAGATTGTCGATCGCGGCCTTGACGCGGGCTTCGGTCTCGACGTCGAGCGCCGAGGTCGCCTCGTCGAGCACTAGGATCGGCGCGTCCTTGAGGATGGCGCGGGCGATCGCAATGCGCTGGCGCTCGCCGCCGGAGAGCTTGTTGCCGCGTTCGCCGACATGCGTATCGTAACGGTCCTCGCGGGTTTCGATGAAGTCGGCAGCGGCGGCGGCTTCGGCCGCACGGCGCATTTCCTCTTCGCTGGCCCCCTCGCGGCCGAGGCGGATATTGTCGCTGATCGAGCGGTTCAGCAGGCCGGCATCCTGGAAGACGGTGGCGATGTGGCGACGCAGCGACTTGCGGGTCACCTTGGTGATATCGGTGCCGTCGACGAGGATCTGGCCGCCCTGGGCGTCGTAGACGCGCTGCAGCAGGTTGACCAGCGTCGTCTTGCCGGCGCCGGTCGGGCCGACGATCGCAACCGTCTGGCCTGCCTTCACCGAGAAGGAGACATTGTGCAGGCCCTGCGAGCTGTTGCCGAAGCCGAAGGAGACGTCACGGAATTCGATCGCACCCTTGACGTCCTTGATCTCACCGTTGCCGGCCGGCTCTTCACGTTCCTGCACCGAGTCTTCGAGCGCATAGAATTCTTCGAGCTTGGAGCGGGCCTCGAAAATCTGCGTCGCGAACTGGCGCATCAGGTCGAGACGGCCGATCAGCAGGTTGGCGAAGCCGATGAAGGCGATGACGTCGCCGACGCGCAGCTGGCCGGCCTGGACGAGAATGGTGCCAATGATCAGGACAACCATCATCGCTATGGTCGACGCCATGCGGTTCAGCGCGCTGGCGATCGCCCACCAGTCGAGCACCGGATACTGAGCTTCGAGCAGGCGGTCGGCAAAGGATTTCAGCGCCTTTGTTTCAGCCTCGATGCGGTTGTAGCTGTGCAGGACAGACACGTTGCTGATCGAGTCGCTGACATGTGAAAAGACGGTGTGATAATGATTTTCGACCGAAGCCTGGCCGTCTTTGGTGCGGCTCATGACGACGCGGCCGATCAGCCAGTAGGCGACGGCAAGCACCACGAGCACGGCGGAAAGGCGCAGGTCCATCGCCATTGCGGTCGGGATTAGAAGGGCAAGCGCAATGACCGTCGACAGGTGGTTGCGCATGAATTCCAGCCAGAGGCCGAACAGCGTCTCGCAGGCGCGCAGCAATGTATGCAGGGCGTTGGAGGTGCCGCGCTGATGGTGCCAGCCGAGCGGCATGGAAATGATCCGGCCGAAGGCTTCCGTCAGCAGCGTCGCCCGCCGGCCATGGGCGAGCCTGTCGGCCTCGCGGGCCACCAGGACGAAGGCGACGGTGTTGAAGACGGCAAAGCCTGCCCACATGAAGAGGATGGGCTTGACCTCACCCTTGCCCGAGATCGCATCGATGATGCGACCGAACAGGATCGGCTCTGCAATCGTGATGGTCGCCAAAACGATGTTTGCGAGAACGACCAGGGATACGCGGAGCTTATAGGCGCCAAGATAGCGCAGAGCTCTTGCATAGACCTTGAAAAGCGACACGTCTAACCTCTTGTGCATCTGCGAAAACGGGGATGATGCGATGCTACAAAAGGCTACCTGAACCGGCGATTAACGGCGCATTCAGGGTTTGCCGGCCTGGGTGATTAACACGAATGTACTATCGCAGGATGCGACGAAAATGGTTGTGGCGGGAAAATTATCGCCGGGGTATATGCGCGAACAATTTGCGCTTGCATTTTAATAAATATTTAGCGCAGCATTAAATTAGAGACTGCATTTTTTGAAGAAGACCGTTTCGCGACCAATCCGAAAGCCGCCGACGGCCTCGCAAGGGGCATTTTGTGAATATTAATTCGTTAATTCAATTGCTTGTCGTCCTGGAGGAATACTCGAAGCCCGAGGCGTTGGTCGGCGAACTCGAACAGGTCATCCGGGACTCAGGCTTCGACTATTATGGCCTCGTGCGCCATTCCCAGCAGAAGCCGGAACCCTGGGCGGCGGCGCTTGCCGACCGCTGGCCGGAACAATGGCCGCAGATCTATGCCGCGAAAAAATATGTCCTGATCGACCCGATGGTGCGCTATCTCAACCACGCCCAGCGGCCCTTTCGCTGGCGGGAGAGCATGAAGGCGTTCCGCAAGGATGCGCATGAGCGGCGCATGGAGCAGATGATGGTCGACGCTTTCGGCCATGGGCTGGAGGACGGCTACGTTTTTCCGCTCCATGGGCGCAACGGCATTCTGGGCAGCCTGAATATCAGTGGCAAACCGGTCGAACTGTCGCCGGTGGAACTCGCGCTGTTCGAAGCGGTGGCGCGCAAGGCTTTCTGGCGGCTGCTCGATCTGAAAGGCGAGGCGCAGGCGCTGGAAACCGTGCTTCCGGCTGAGACACCGCTGACTCGGCGCGAGATGGAAATCCTGCGTTACCTTGCCGAAGGCATGACCTCGATGGAGATCAGCAAACTGCTGAAGATCTCCAACCACACCGTCGACTGGTACATGAACGGTCTGCAGGACAAGCTGAAGGCAAAGAACAGACAGCAGGCGGTGGCGCTTGCGTTCCGTCATGGCCTGATAAGCTAAAGCGCCCTCTCTGCATATGTCGTATAAACGACGCTGCCTATTTTCGCGGCGGCGCGCATCGGCATGGCGAGAAAGTGCATTTCGCAGTCGCAAGAGAAATTGAACTTCCTGTGACAAGAAGTTAAGAATTTTCTTCGCGGGTGCAGCATGCCCGCGTCTGAACGTGGAGGAAACCGTTTTGCCCATTTCCAAGATACTCGTTGCCAACCGCTCTGAAATAGCCATTCGCGTGTTCCGCGCGGCCAACGAGCTTGGAATAAAAACGGTGGCAATGTGGGCGGAGGAAGACAAGCTGGCGCTGCACCGCTTCAAGGCGGACGAGAGCTATCAGGTCGGCCGCGGCCCGCATCTGGCCCGCGATCTCGGCCCGATCGAAAGCTACCTGTCGATCGACGAGGTGATCCGCGTCGCCAAGCTTTCCGGCGCCGACGCCATTCATCCCGGCTACGGCCTCTTGTCGGAAAGCCCCGAATTCGTCGATGCCTGCAACAAGGCCGGCATCATTTTCATCGGCCCGAAGGGCGATACGATGCGCCAGCTCGGCAACAAGGTCGCCGCGCGCAACCTGGCGATCTCGGTCGGCGTGCCGGTCGTGCCGGCGACCGAGCCGCTGCCGGACGATATGGCCGAAGTGGCGAAGATGGCCGAAGAGATCGGCTATCCCGTCATGCTCAAGGCTTCGTGGGGCGGCGGCGGCCGTGGCATGCGCGCCATCCGCGATCCGAAGGATCTCGCCCGCGAGGTGACCGAAGCCAAGCGCGAGGCGATGGCCGCCTTCGGCAAGGACGAGGTCTATCTGGAAAAGCTGGTCGAGCGTGCCCGCCATGTCGAAAGCCAGATCCTCGGCGACACGCACGGCAATGTCGTGCATCTCTTCGAGCGTGACTGCTCGATCCAGCGCCGCAACCAGAAGGTCGTCGAGCGCGCGCCGGCACCCTATCTCTCGGAAGCGCAGCGCCAGGAGCTTGCCGCCTATTCGCTGAAGATCGCGGCGGCGACCAATTATATCGGCGCCGGCACCGTCGAATATCTGATGGATGCCGATACCGGCAAATTCTACTTCATCGAGGTCAATCCGCGCATCCAGGTCGAGCATACGGTGACTGAAGTCGTCACCGGCATCGATATCGTCAAGGCGCAGATCCATATCCTCGATGGCGCCGCGATCGGCACGCCGGAATCCGGCGTCCCCGCTCAGGCCGACATCCGGCTCAACGGCCATGCGCTGCAGTGCCGCATCACCACAGAAGATCCCGAGCACAATTTCATTCCGGATTACGGCCGCATCACCGCCTATCGTTCGGCGTCCGGCTTCGGCATTCGTCTCGACGGCGGCACCTCCTATTCCGGCGCCATCATCACCCGCTATTACGATCCGCTGCTCGTCAAGGTGACGGCCTGGGCGCCGAACCCGTCCGAAGCGATCAGCCGTATGGACCGCGCGTTGCGCGAATTCCGCATCCGCGGTGTGGCCACCAATCTGACTTTCCTCGAAGCGATCATCGGTCACCCCAAGTTCCGCGACAACAGTTACACCACCCGCTTCATCGACACGACGCCGGAGCTCTTCCAGCAGGTCAAGCGCCAGGACCGCGCCACGAAGCTGCTCACCTATCTCGCCGACGTCACCGTCAACGGCCATCCCGAGGCCAAGGACAGGCCGCGACCGCTTGATAACGCCGCCCAGCCGGTGGTGCCCTATTCCAACGGCAACGGGGTGAAGGACGGCACGAAGCAGCTTCTCGACACGCTCGGGCCGAAGAAATTCGGCGAATGGATGCGCAACGAGAAGCGCGTGCTTCTGACCGATACGACGATGCGCGACGGCCACCAGTCGCTGCTCGCGACCCGCATGCGCACCTATGACATCGCCCGCATCGCCGGCACCTATGCGCATGCGCTGCCGAACCTCTTGTCGCTCGAATGCTGGGGCGGCGCCACCTTTGACGTCTCGATGCGCTTCCTGACCGAAGATCCGTGGGAGCGGCTGGCGCTGATCCGCGAGGGGGCGCCGAACCTGCTGCTGCAGATGCTGCTGCGCGGCGCCAACGGCGTCGGCTACACCAACTATCCTGACAATGTCGTCAAATACTTCGTCCGCCAGGCGGCCAGGGGCGGCATCGACCTGTTCCGCGTCTTCGACTGCCTGAACTGGGTCGAGAACATGCGGGTGTCGATGGATGCGATCGCCGAAGAGAACAAGCTCTGCGAGGCGGCGATCTGCTATACCGGCGATATCCTCAATTCGGCCCGCCCGAAATACGACCTGAAATACTATACCGACCTTGCCGTCGAGCTCGAGAAGGCCGGCGCCCATATCATCGCAGTCAAGGATATGGCGGGTCTGTTGAAGCCGGCGGCGGCGAAGGTGCTGTTCAAGGCGCTGCGCGAAGCGACCGGCCTGCCGATCCACTTCCACACGCATGACACATCGGGCATTGCCGCCGCGACCGTTCTTGCCGCCGTCGAAGCCGGCGTCGATGCCGTCGATGCGGCGATGGATGCGCTTTCCGGCAATACCTCGCAGCCCTGTCTCGGCTCGATCGTCGAGGCGCTCTCCGGCTCCGAGCGCGATCCGGGCCTCGATCCGGAATGGATCCGCCGCATCTCCTTCTATTGGGAAGCGGCGCGTAACCAGTATGCCGCCTTCGAAAGCGACCTCAAGGGTCCGGCCTCGGAAGTCTATCTCCATGAAATGCCGGGCGGCCAGTTCACTAACCTCAAGGAGCAGGCCCGCTCGCTCGGTCTCGAGACCCGCTGGCATCAGGTGGCGCAGGCCTATGCCGACGCCAACCAGATGTTCGGCGATATCGTCAAGGTGACGCCGTCGTCCAAGGTGGTCGGCGACATGGCGCTGATGATGGTGTCCCAGGATCTGACGGTCGCCGACGTCGTCAGCCCCGAGCGCGAAATCTCCTTCCCGGAATCGGTGGTGTCGATGCTGAAGGGCGATCTCGGGCAGCCGCCGTCGGGATGGCCGGCAGCGCTGCAGAAGAAGGCGCTGAAGGGCGAAAAGCCCTATACAGTGCGGCCCGGCTCGCTGCTGAAGGAAGCCGATCTCGATGCCGAGCGCAAGGTCATCGAGACCAAGCTGGAGCGCGAGGTCAGTGACTTCGAATTCGCTTCCTATCTGATGTATCCGAAGGTCTTCACCGACTTTGCGCTCGCCTCCGATACCTACGGTCCGGTCTCGGTGCTGCCGACGCCTGCTTATTTCTACGGGCTGGCCGATGGCGAGGAGCTGTTTGCCGATATCGAACGAGGCAAGACCCTCGTCATCGTCAATCAGGCGATGAGCGCCACCGACAGCCAGGGCATGGTCACCGTCTTCTTCGAGCTCAATGGCCAGCCGCGCCGCATCAAGGTGCCGGACCGAGCCCATGGGGCGACGGGTGCGGCGGTGCGCCGCAAGGCCGAGCCCGGCAATGCAGCCCATGTCGGCGCGCCGATGCCGGGCGTCATCAGCCGCGTCTTCGCCTCATCAGGCCAGACCGTCAGCGCCGGCGACGTGCTCGTCTCCATCGAGGCAATGAAGATGGAAACTGCGATCCATGCGGAAAAGGACGGCACGATCTCGGAAGTTCTCGTCAAAGCCGGCGACCAGATCGATGCGAAGGATCTGCTCGTCGTCTACGGCGGATAAACAGTTGGGCTGCCGGAGCGATCGAAGCCGCTCCGGCAGCCAACGGTCGCCGATCACTCGATTGTGTGCGTTCGGCTGATCGGAATAATGGAACTTTCCTTCTTTTCCTTGCCTCGCCCGGCTTGCCCGGCATGCTGCTAATTTCCTAGAAATGGCTGGCGCATAAACCCAAGGCTATGCGCCATTTCAAAGCGAGGAGTATATCGCGTCCGATCGGCCGCGGCGCTCCAGCAAACCCGCCATTCAACAGGAAAGAACCCCATGAGCCAGTTGAAAATCGCCGTCATCGTCGGAAGCACGCGTATCGGCCGCTTCGCCGAGCATCCCGCTCAATGGATCGCCGGCATTGCCAAGGAGCGTTCCGAGCTTGCCGTCGAGGTGCTTGATCTCCGCGATTATCCGCTGCCGTTCTTCGGCGAAGCTCGCGCGACCGAGGCGGAAAACGAGACGGCCGAGCGCTGGAAGAAGAAACTGCGCGAATTCGACGGCTACATCTTTACTGCCGCAGAATATAATCATGCGCCGACCGCGGTCCTGAAGAACGCCATCGATCTCGGCGAATTCATCCACAAGCCGGTCGCCTTCGTCGGTTACGGCGGCGTCGGCGGCGCGCGTGCCGTCGAGCATCTCAGGCTGATCTTCGTGGAAATGGCGGCCGCTTCGGTAAAAACGGGCGTGCACATCGCCTTCAGCGAATATCTGAGCGTGCTCAAGGAAGGCAAAAGCCTCAGCGACTACCCGCACCTCAACGAGGCGGCCAAAAACCAGCTCGACCAGCTCATCTGGTGGGGCAATGCGCTCAAGGCGGCGCGCTCGGTCGTTACCGCGGCCTGAGGCAGATCACACGGAAGCGTCTCACGTGAATTACGATTCACGTGAGAAATTTCAGATATCGTAGGTATGGGCAGCGTTAATCGTCGAGATGAAGCGCTTGGTGCGTTCGCGCTGCGGCGCGCTGAAGATCGCCTTGGCGCTGCCGGTTTCCACCACGCTGCCGGCTTCCAGGAAGACGACGTCATTGGCGATCTTCGAGGCGAGCCGCAGATCATGGGTCGCCATGACCATCGTGGTGCCTTCGCGGGCAAGCTGGCCCAGAACATCGACGACCTCGGCCGAAAGTTCCGGATCGAGCGCCGAGGTTGGCTCATCGCAGAGAAGTACGCGCGGCGACGGCGCCAGCGCCCGGGCAATCGCGACGCGTTGCTGCTGGCCGCCCGAGAGCGTCGAGGGCCAGGCATCGGTCTTGTGCGCCATGCCGACCTTGGTCAAAAGCTCCATGGCGCGGTCGCGTGCTTTCTCCTTCGGCCATTTCAGCACCGTGACGAGGCCTTCCATGACGTTCTCGATCGCGGTTTGATGCGGGAAAAGCTGGAAATTCTGGAAGACCATGCCGGTCTGGCGGCGGATCTTCTGGATCGCCGGCCAGCTCGTTCTTTTACCGGGCGCGAAGGAAAGAGTCTCCTCGCCAAGGCGGATCGTGCCCGCCGTCGGGATTTCGAGCAGGTTGATGCAGCGCAGCAGCGTGCTCTTGCCCCCGCCGGATGGTCCGACCAGGGCGGTGACGCTGCCCTCGGGAATGCGGATGCTGATGTCCTTCAGGATGACGGCGTCGCCGAAGCGCTTTTCGATGTTGGAAAGCTCGATCATGCATTTGCCTCCAGCATGCCGCCGTAACGTGCGAAGCGGCGCTCCAGGCGCACCTGCAACTGCGAAAGAATCGAGCTCAGGACGAGATAGATGAGTGCCGCTTCGATATAGAGGATCAGCGGCTCATAGGTCGTGGCGACGATGCGCTGCGCTGCCTGGAAGAGTTCCGGCACGGTGATGGCGGCGGCCAGCGAAGTATCCTTGACCAGCGAGATGAAGGTATTCGACAGCGGCGGCACGGCGACGCGGGCGGCCTGCGGCAGGATCGTGCGGCTCATTGCCTGACGCCAGCTCATGCCGATCGAATAGGCGGCTTCCCATTGGCCCTTCGGCACGGAGGAGATGACGGCGCGGATGATCTCGGAGCTGTAGGCGCCGATATTCAGGGTGAAGCCGATGAGGGCGGCGGGAAAAGCGTCGAGCAGGATGCCGGCGCTCGGCAGGCCGTAGAAGATCACGAAGAGCTGGACGAGCAGCGGCGTGCCGCGGATGACCCAGACATAGAAGCGGGCGACGGCGGCGACGGGCGCTGGCCCGAAAAGGCGGGCAATCGCGGTGATCAGCCCGAGGATCAGGCCGAAGGCGAAGGACAGCAGCGTGAGGGGGATGGTGAAGATTAATCCCGCCCAAAGGAGCGAGGGGAGCGATTCCGCCATCAGTTGGAGCCAGTGCGGCAAGGGGTAATCCCTCTCGTGGGTTGGTGCGTTCGAGGTTTACCCCTCCCCAACCCCTCCCCACAAGGGGGAAGGGCCTTTGGGTGGAGTGGGACTTACTTCGAAACGTCCTGGCCGAAATACTTGTCGGCGATCTTCTTGTAAGTGCCGTCGGCCTTGATGTCGGCGAGCGCCTTGTTGATTTCGGCCAGAAGCTCCGGCTCGTTCTTGCGGATGATGATGCCGGAATAATCGGCATTCTCCTGCTCGGCGGCGATTTTCACCGGCGCGTCCGGCTTGTGCTTCTTGAAATCGAGGAAGGACAGGCTGTCATTGATCGTCGCGTCGGCGCGCTTGGTCAGCACGAGCTGGATCGACTGGTCGAAGCCATCGGTGCCGACGAGTTCGGCGCCGGCTTCGGTTGCGAGCTTGCCGAAGTTGCTGGTCAGCGACTGGGCGGACTTCTTGCCCTTGAGGTCGGCGAAGGTCTTGATGCTGTCTTCGCCTTCGCGAACGATCAGCACCGCCTTGGAAGCGATATAGGGCTCGGAGAAATCATATTTCTGCTTGCGGGCTTCGGTGATGCCGACCTGGTTGATGACCGTGTCGTAGCGCTTGGCGTCGAGGCCGGCGATCAGCCCGTCCCACTTGCCTTCGACGAATTCGGCCTTGACGCCGAGCTTGGCGGCAATGGCTTCGCCGATCTCGACATCGAAGCCGACGAGCTTGCCGCTTTCGTCGTGGTAGGTGAAGGGCGCATAGGTGCCTTCGGTGCCGATCTTGAAGACTCCGGCCGATTTGATGGCCGCAAGGTTTTCGCCGGCATGGGCAGGCAGGAGGGCCGCAGCCTGAATGAGGGCAGCGGCGGCGACGGTTTTCAACCAGTTCATTGTTCTATCCATCCTTGGGAGGTTGTGATCGGATGAGGGATACTTTGCAGAAAACTAGGGCGGCGAAAGCGAAGAAAACTGCGAATAAAAGCAGCAACCGCAAATATTTTTCTCATGCTGCGCCCCAAGCCATGAATCCTGCAGAAACGGGCATCATGCGGTAATGCGGCGGCGCAATCTTTCGGTGACGATGATGATCAATCCGGCGCCGAGGATCATGGCCGCGCCGGCGACGACATTCGGCGTCGGCATATCGGCCCAGATCAGATGGCCGAGCAGGAAGGCCCAGACGAGGGAGGTGTATTCGAACGGCGCAAGCACGGAGACGGGCGCCAGGCGCATGCCCTCGAAGAGAGCGAATTGCGCCGCGCCGGCGACGACGCCGATGGCGATGAGAAGCGCCAGCTGTGTTATATCAGGGGTCTTCCAGGTGTAGAGGACGGCAACGCCCGTCATCGCAAGGAAGAAGATATTGGAAACGGCAAGCTGGACGACGGTCTTCTCATGCAGGGAGGTCTTGCGCAGCAGCACCATGGCGGCAGCCCAGAGGACGGCCGCCTGCAGCGCCAGATAGACCGGCCAGGAAATCGCCAGGCCAACGGGATTGCAGGCGATCATCACGCCGACGAAACCGACGCCGACGGCAAGCCAGCGCGCCGGCGTAACTTCTTCCTTCAGGATGAGCCAGGCAAGCACTGTGCCGACGACGGGCGCCGCATAATAAAGCGTGGTGACCTCGGCAAGCTGCAGACGGCTTGCAGCGGAATAATAGGAAAGCCAGGCACAGAGGAGAAGAACGCTGCGCGCGATCATCGGCTTGATGATCGGCGATGTCATGACCTGGCGGGCCAGCCTGCCGCGGCCGTAGGCCAGGCAACCGAGAAGGATCGTGAGGCTGCGGAAAAACAGGATCTGCCAGACCGGAATGCTTGAAGTCAGGATCTTGATGATCGCATCATGAAAAGTGAACGCCATATAGGCGGCGCTCGTGAGCAGAATGCCCAGGCTGACGGAGTTTTTCACGGGGAATGCACCAGGGTGGCGGATAGGCCGGCGGGAATCGGGGAATGCCCTTATCGGTATTCCCGGCCTTTGTACTGGTCAATAGCCATAATCGCTGCGGTGGCGGGTTTGTTTCATAACGTCAGAAAACGTGTGATCGTGCATATTGCCTGCACGATCGTAAGTGTTTATGCACGGTTTCATTATTTCAGCTGTTGAGCCGGTAGAAACATGCAGGATTTTCTGTTGCGAGAGCGCCAAGGTGTGATTTCCGAGAGGCTGCGGCTGAACGGCCGCGTGCTGGCGGCGGAACTGGCGCTTGAATTCGGCGTCTCCGAGGACACGGTGCGGCGCGACCTGCGCGAGATGGCGGCGGCAGGGCTTTGCGAACGGGTCTATGGCGGCGCATTGCCGGTATCGCCGGCGCATGGAAGCCTGACGCAGCGCATGGGATTTGCCGCCGACCGCAAACAGGCGCTGGCCCGCGCCGCGGCACAGCAGATCGCTGCCGGTTCGTGCGTGTTCTTCGATGCCGGCAGTACCAATCTGGCGATCGCCAATGCATTGCCGGGCGAACTGGAACTGACGGCCGCGACGAATGCGCCGGTGATTGCCGCAGCGCTGATCGACAAGCCTGCCGTCAACGTCATCCTGATCGGCGGCATGGTGGATCGGCAGACGGGCGGCGCGCTCGGCGCCAAAGCCTTGCGCGATATGGAGCAAATTTCACCCGATCTCTGCATTCTCGGCGCCTGCGGCGTCGACCTGGAAGCCGGGATCACGGCTTTCGGCTTCGAAGATGCGGAATTCAAGCGGTTTGCGGCATCCAGGAGCAGAAAAGTGCTGGCGGCGGTGACCTCCGAGAAATTCGGCACGGCTGCGCCACATAGCATCCTGCCGATCGCACATTGCGAATGCCTCGTCGTCGAGCACGATGCTGATCCGGCCATCCTTGCGGGCTATCGCGAGCGTGGATGCAGGACCGTCATCGCCGAGCAAATGAACTGAGACGCTGTCATAGAGTTTAGGAAAACCGGGTGCATACAAACCCGGCAAAGAGGAAAGACCGAGAAATGGACAGTCATGTGAGTGCACCGCGGGGAGCCAGGAGCGGCTTCATTACCAGAAGCAGGGCCGCGGTTTTCCTGCTCTTTCTCATGAACGGCTTCGTCGTCGGCTGCTGGGCGCCCAAGATCCCCGATTTCGCCGACCGTCTCGGGCTGACCAAGTTCGAACTCGGGCTGATGATCCTGATCTTCGGTGTCGGCTCTCTGGTGATGATGCCGATCGCCGGTGCGCAGATTGCCAAACACGGCTCGCGTGTCGTCGTTCGGGCAACGGCCGTCTGCGTGCTGCCGCTGCTCCTGGCGTTGACGCTCGCCCCGAACGTGATCACCGGGGCGATCGCGCTCTTCCTGTTCGGCGGCTTCATCGGCGCGATGGATGTGGCGATGAATGCCAATGCGGTTTCGGTCGAAAAATCCATGCGCCGCGCCATCATGTCGTCCTGCCACGCTTTCTGGAGCCTTGGCGGCCTGATCGGCTCGGGCCTCGGCGGCATCGTGATCTCCAAGCTCGGCATCCTCGGCCATGCGCAGCTGGCAACGGTGCTGGCCGCGATCTTTCTTGCCGTCGCCTGGCCGATGATTCTCGCCGATCCGCCGCATCCCGATGCCAAGAAGGAAAAGACCAAGCTGCCGATGGTGCCGCTGCCATGGCTGCTGGGCCTGATGGCACTCTTTTCCATGGTGCCGGAAGGCGCGGTGCTGGATTGGGGCGCGCTCTATCTCCGCCAGGAAATGAATGCGTCGGTCGCGCTTTCCGGTCTCGGTTTTGCAGCCTTTTCGGCGACCATGGCGATTATGCGTTTTGCCGGCGACCTGGTGCGTGACCGTTTGGGCGGCGTCAAGACGCTGCGCATCTGCACGCTGTTTGCCATCGCCGGCATGCTGCTTGCCAGCCTCGCGCCGGACGCGGAGATTGCCATCCTGGGCTTTGCCCTTTGCGGCATCGGCATTTCCAACATGGTGCCGATCGCCTTCTCGGCGGCCGGCAACATTCCCGGCCTCAAGCCCGGCATCGGCATCTCGGTCGTCACGACCATGGGGTATTCCGGCATGCTTGTCGCGCCGTCCGTGATCGGATTCGTCGCGGAGCATATCGGCTTTGCCGTCGTCTTCATGGCGCTGCCGGTGCTGCTGCTGTTCGTACTGGCGTTCTCCAAGCTGGCCCATTATGCCGACGGGGTCTCCGGAGGCGGCCACTGAGCGGCCTCCAAGCAAAAGTGATATGGGAGGCGGTTGACAAGAAAGCGGTCATGATCCACCTGAAAGGCACTATTTTTAGGGGTGCAAGAGCTCTTCATGTTGTCAGCCGCCGATTTTGATCCGAAACCGCGCCGTGCTTCCGTCGCCGTCGATGTCGGCGGCGTCATCGTCGGCGGCGGTGCGCCGATCGTCGTGCAATCCATGACGAACACGGATACTGCCGATATCGATTCGACCGTGGCGCAGGTTGCGGCGCTCCACCGGGCGGGCTCGGAACTGGTGCGCATCACCGTCGATCGCGACGAGAGTGCGGCCGCCGTGCCGAAGATCCGCGAGCGGCTGCTGCGGCTCGGCATGGATGTGCCGCTGATCGGCGATTTCCACTATATCGGCCACAAGCTGCTTGCCGATCATCCCGCCTGCGCCGAGGCGCTGGCGAAATACCGCATCAATCCCGGCAATGTCGGCTTCAAGGACAAGAAGGACAAGCAGTTCGCCGAGATCATCGAGATGGCGATCCGCTATGACAAGCCGGTGCGCATCGGCGTCAACTGGGGCTCGCTCGACCAGGATCTGTTGACGGCGCTGATGGACCAGAACGCCGAAGCCGGTTCGCCGCTTTCGGCCCGGCAGGTGACGCGCGAGGCGATCGTGCAGTCGGCGCTGCTTTCGGCCGCCCTTGCCGAAGAGATCGGCCTGCCGCGCAACCGCATCATCCTGTCGGCCAAAGTCAGCCAGGTGCAGGATCTTATCGCCGTCAATTCCATGCTCGCCGACCGTTCCAATCATGCGCTGCATCTCGGCCTGACCGAAGCCGGCATGGGCACCAAGGGCGTCGTCGCCTCGTCGGCGGCGATGGGCTTCGTGCTGCAACATGGCATTGGCGATACGATCCGTGTCTCTCTGACCCCCGAGCCGAACGGCGATCGCACGCGTGAGGTCCAGGTGGCGCAGGAAATCCTGCAGGTCATGGGCTTTCGTCAGTTCGTGCCCGTCGTTGCCGCCTGTCCCGGCTGCGGCCGCACGACCTCGACGGTGTTCCAGGAACTCGCCCAGAACATTCAGAACGATATCCGCAAGAACATGCCGGTCTGGCGCGAGAAGTATCCCGGTGTCGAGGCGCTGAACGTCGCCGTCATGGGCTGCATCGTCAACGGGCCGGGCGAAAGCAAACATGCCGATATCGGCATTTCGCTTCCCGGCACCGGCGAGACGCCGGCCGCGCCCGTATTCATCGATGGCAAGAAGGCGCTGACGCTGCGCGGGCCGAATATCGCTTCCGATTTCGAGGCGCTTGTCATCGATTATATCGAGAAGCGTTTCGGCCGGCGGACGGCCGCGGAATGAAGATCCGCGAGATCAGATGAGCCGGTACTGGTCTGATATCGTCAGCACGCTTCGGCCCTATGTCGCGGGGGAGCAGCCCCGCATCCCCGGCCTCGTCAAGCTCAATACCAACGAGAATCCCTACGGGCCTTCGCCGAAGGCGTTGGAAGCGATCCGGCAAGCGGCGGACGATCGCCTGCGGCTCTATCCCGATCCCGCCGCCACCGAATTGCGCGAAACGATCGCGGCGCGTTTTGGGCTCGCGGCGGAAGAAGTCTTCGTCGGCAACGGCTCGGACGAGGTTCTCGCTCTCACGTTTCAGGCGCTGCTGAAACATGAGCTGCCGCTCCTTTATCCTGATGTGAGCTACAGCTTCTATCCGACCTATAGCCTGCTATACGAGATCGAAGCGATCGAGGTGCCGGTCGATGAGCAGTTCCGAATCCGGCTGTCGGACTACGATAGGCCGTGCGGCGCGATCATCCTTCCCAATCCGAATGCGCCGACCGGTACCGGCCTGCCGCTGACCGGGGTAGAGGCGCTTCTTGCCGCCCATCCGGATGCGGTCGTCGTGATAGACGAGGCCTATGTCGATTTCGGCGGTGAAAGCGCCGTGCCGCTGATTTCCAAATATCCAAACCTGCTCGTGGTCCAGACCCTGTCGAAATCCCGTTCCTTCGCGGGTCTGCGGGTCGGCTTCGCGCTGGGGCAGCGGGATCTGATCGAGGCGCTGGTGCGCGTCAAGGACAGTTTCAATTCCTATCCGCTCGATCAGCTGGCGCAGGTCGCCGCCACGGCGGCGATCCGGGACGAAGCCTGGTTCGAGACATGCCGGCGGAAAATCATCGCCAGTCGGGAAAACCTCGTACGCGAGCTCGAAGCGCTGAATTTCGAGGTCCTGCCGTCGCAGGCGAATTTCATTTTCGCAAGGCATGAAAGCCGGTCCGGCGCGGCACTGAACGCCGCGCTGCGGGAGCGCGGCGTCCTCGTCCGGCATTTCGCCAAGCCGCGCATTTCGGAATTCCTGCGCATCAGCATCGGCACGGATGAAGAATGTGCCCGGCTGGTTTCGGCTCTGAAGGAAATATTGATCGCCTGACTTTCCGATCAGCTCTTCCGGTCGGCGATGAAATGCGCCGCTGCGGTGAGGATCGAGGCACGGGCGCCGTAGGGGGCAAGCAGATCCTCGGCATCGCGGACATGCTGGCGGAGTTCGGTCTCGGCCCAATCCATGCCGTGGAGTGCGACCAGCGTTCCCTTGCCGCGGGCCGCATCCTTGCCGGTCGCCTTGCCCATGGTCGCGGCATCCGAGGTCAGGTCGAGAATGTCGTCGGCGAGCTGGAAGGCCAGGCCGATCTTTTCGCCGAAGGCACGCAGGCGGCGGCGATCTTCCGGCGGGTTTCCAGCGATGATGGCGCCGGCTTCGCAGGCGAAGCGGATCAGCGCGCCTGTTTTCATCGCCTGCAGGCGGATGATGCCCGCTTCGTCGGGCGCCTGTTTTTCCGCCGCCAGGTCGAGCGCCTGGCCGCCGGCCATGCCGCCAAGGCCGGCGGCGCGGGCAAGAGCCAGCACCAGCGCCGCTTTGCTTGTATCGGGAAGAGCCGTTTCCGGCGCTGCGATGATGTCGAAGGCGTAGGTCAGCAGGCTGTCGCCGGCAAGGATCGCGGTGGCCTCGTCGAACTTGATATGCACGGTCGGCTTGCCGCGGCGCAGATCGTCATCGTCCATCGCCGGCAGATCGTCATGCACGAGGGAATAACAGTGAACGCATTCGAGTGCTGCGCCAATGCGAAGAGCGGCCTGCGCGTCGCCGCCGAGGAGGGCGGCACTTTCCGTCACAAGGAAGGGGCGCAGCCGTTTGCCGCCGTTCAGCACGGCATAATGCATGGCGCTGCGCAGCGTATCGGGTCGGGCAATTTCATCGGAAAGGGGGCTCGGTGACAGCAACGTGTCGAGCAGCGCCTCGGTCTCGCGGGCGTTCTTGCTGAGCCTCGTTTCGAAGGTGTCCCGGTTCGCGTCCATGGGCGCTGTTTGGCATGGGGCACCGGGGCTTGCAACGGAATTGTCGATGACTGCAGCAAGATTTCCCATGTGCTCTGGCATAAGCGGCTCACAGGCGTTATGAGAACGACAGGGAGCGAAGTGGACTGGGGACATTGGATATAGCGCCGGAGACAGAGGATATCGCCGACATGCCGGCCCGTCGGCGATGGTTCGAAGATCGGCCTGTGCTCAAGCGCATCGTTCTCGGCTTGGTGGCCGTGCTGGTCCTTCCCTACGTCCTGATCTTCCTCTACCTGCTGCCCTTCATCCATCCCGTCTCGACGCTGATGCTGCGCGATCTCCTCTTGCTGCGCGGCTATGACCGCAGATGGGTCTCCCTGGACGAGGTTGCGCCGGTTCTGGTGCAGTCGGTCATGATGTCGGAAGACGGTCAATACTGTTTCCATGGCGGCGTCGACTGGGCCGAGATGCGCATGCTGGTCGAGGATACGCTCAAAGGTCAGGCGACGCGCGGCGGCAGTACGATTCCGATGCAGACGGCGAAAAACCTCTTCCTGTGGAACAGCCGCTCCTTCGTGCGCAAGGCGATGGAGCTTCCGCTCGCCGTCACCACGGATTTCGTCCTGTCGAAACGGCGGCTGATGGAAATCTATCTCAATATCGCCGAATGGGGTCCCGGCATTTACGGCATCGAGGCGGCCGCCCAGCATCATTTCAAGGTGTCGGCCTCGAAGCTGACGCGGCGCCAGGCATCGCTGCTCGCCGTTTCGCTGCCGAACCCGATCGACCGCAATGCCGGTAAGCCGGGACGCGGCCTTCGCCGGCTGGCGGGTGTCATCGAAAGGCGTGCGCAGGGCTCAGGCGATTACATCAAGTGCATCTATGAATGAGATCAGAACTTGTCGTTAGAAGCGGCAGGCGTCATCTGACATTCTTGGTTCTGCCATATGGGCGAATACAGTCCAACCAGAACCCCCGAGTCGCCCATGACCGCCATGACCTTTTCTCCCGAGCTTCTTCTTTATTCGAAGAGGCACAATCCAAATCCGCCCGCCCATCTCGGCAGCCGTTATCGCAAGGCTGCCGGCTTCCTGCCGGAAGCCGGCAATACCATCGTCTGTCATGTCGAGGAGGCGTCGCGGACGCAGGCGGTGCTGATCGAGGCGCGCGAAAAATATCTGGCGATGCCCGAGGCTCCGCAGTTCCTCTTCACGCCGATTTCGAGCCTTCATATGACGCTTTTCGAGGGCATCATCGAGACCAGGCGGCGGCAGGAGTGCTGGCCGCGCGATCTCCCTCTCGATGCGCCGATTGACGACATGACCGCGCTGCTGGCGGCGCGGCTCGAAGGTTTTTCGATGGCGGAGCCTTTCAAGGTCGCCGTCGTCGGAGCCCGCCCGTCAGGCCTGCTGGTCGACGGGGCGACGGAGAACGACCGTCAGATCATGCGCGCCTGGCGCAATGCCTTCGCCGATCTTCTCGGCTATCGCCAGCCGAACCATCTGGATTACAAATTTCACATCACCTTCGCTTATCCGATCGAATGGCTGGAGGATGAAGCCTTGCCGCGCTGGCAGGCGATGCTCGACGCGGTGGCCGCGGATATCCGCCGCAAGGCACCCGTCCTGGAGCTGACGCCGCCGGCATTCTGCGTGTTTGACGACATGAACCATTTCCACGAACTGCTGATTTTCGATATCGACGCCTGAACGGGAGAAGCCCATGAACAGACCGACGCTTTACATCGGCAACAAGAACTATTCGTCCTGGTCGTTCCGGCCATGGATGGCGCTGACGGGCGCCGGCGTCGATTTCGAGGAAATCCTGATCCCCTTCGACTATCCCGGCGGCAATCCGGATATCAAAGCCATCTCGCCGACCGGCCGCGTACCGCTTCTGCAGCATGGCGGATTGAAGATTTGGGAATCGCTGGCGATCATCGAATATGCCGCCGAGCTTCATCCGGATGCCGGCCTCCTGCCCGCTGATCGCGCCGACCGGGCGCTCGCCCGTTCGGTTTCGATGGAGATGCTCTCGAGCTTCCGGGCCTTGCGCAATGCTTGCCCGATGAATATCCGCAGGCCGAAGGGCAAGATCGCGCTGCCGGAAGGCGTCGAAGCCGATGTCGGCCGTATCGAGACGATCTGGCGCGACCTTCTGCAGAAATCCGGCGGTCCGTTTCTTTTCGGCACGTTCAGCGGCGTGGATGCGATGTTCGCGCCTGTCGTCAACCGCTTCGACATCTATGATCTCGTCAGCCAGGATGATACGCTGGCCTATATGAAGACGATGAAGGCGCATCCGGCCTGGCGGAAATGGGAAGAGGCGGCCCGCGCCGAGTCCTGGATTGTCGCGGAAGACGAGGTCTGAGGCTCGATTCGTCGGCTTCGCAAAAAATGCGCATGGGGACTGGTCAAGGCCGCCCCTTGCATGTATAAGCGCGCAAAATTTCCGAAATCGCGACATGTCCGTTTCGGCCGCCAGTCTGGCCGTGGGAATGTTTTGCCCGCAAGTGGAGTAAGAAAAATGGCTGTACCGAAGAGAAAAACGAGCCCGTCCAAGCGCGGCATGCGCCGTTCGGCA
This sequence comes from Rhizobium sp. R634, assembly GCF_002211305.1. GTDB lineage: Bacteria > Pseudomonadota > Alphaproteobacteria > Rhizobiales > Rhizobiaceae > Rhizobium. The sequence goes on from NZ_LOKW01000025.1 coordinate 186,089, forward strand.
GATGCACTGAAGGCTCCGACCTACGTCGAAGACAAGAACTCCGGCGAACTGCGCCGCCCGCACCATATCGACCTGAAGACCGGTATGTATCGCGGCCGCCAGGTTCTGACGCCGAAGGAAAGCGCATAATTTTCCGATCCGGCTCGTCCGATCGTAAAGTTTCAAGGCCGGCGTCACGCCGGCCTTTTGCATTCCGGCGATATAATCTTTGAGGTCACTTGCGGTGAGCCGACGGTTTGCGGCAGTATTCTTCCAGCCGCTAGAACAGGATGATTTTAGGCCCTTTTGGCCTAAAATATGAATCCTGTTCTAAATTAAAGAGTTAGAGCATGATGTCGCCCGAAAACCGCTCACACTTTTCGGCATCATGCTCTAAGGAGATTGCCGATGATTGCCGCAATGCCGCTGATGATTATCCCGTTTATTCTCTACAATCTGGCGATGCTCGGCATGATGGGCGACGGCGGCATTGCAGCGCTGCAGCATGACATTATCGTATTGTCGATGCTATCGGGCGCGATCTGGAGCATGGCGCTCGGCGATCTCTTCATCGTCATAGCGCTTGTGGTTCTGTTCTTCGAAATCCTGAAGGCAACCAGAACCGGCCCCGGCAACCTGCTCAACCACATCTTGTCGATGCTGGTGTTCATCGCCTTCCTGGTCGAGTTTCTGCTCGTCCAGGATGCTGCGACACAGGTATTCTTCATTTTGATGACGATCGCTCTGATCGATGTGATCGGCGGTTTTGCCGTCTCGATCCGAAGCGCCGGGCGGGATGTCTCTATCGGATTATAGGTTGTCGAGCTTGTTCTGAAGGGCGCGAAGCTGTTCCTTCAGTTCGTCGATATCCTTGGCTTCGGCCTTGCGGCTTTCCTTGGCCGGCGGCGTCATGAAGGGCGAGAACATCTGCATCGCCTGCTGAAACAGCTCGGTGTTGCGGCGTACTTGATCCTCGACCATCTGCATCGGCAATTGCAGGTTCTTGCCGAGCGGCGTTTCGCCGAAGGCACGGTTCACCTGTTCGCGCATCTGGGCCTGCTGTTCGGTAAAGGCGCGCATCGAATGTTCGAGGAAGCTCGGCACGACCATCTGCATCTGATCGCCGTAATAGGTGATGAGCTGGCGCAGGAAGGAAATCGGGAGCAGCGTGTTGCCGGTCTTCGATTCCTGCTCGAAGATGATCTGGGTCAGCACCGAATGGGTAATATCATCTCCGCTTTTTGCATCCTGGACGATAAAATCTTCGCCCTTCTTCACCATTTCCGCCAGATCTTCCAGCGTCACATAAGTGCTGGTGCCTGTGTTATACAGGCGGCGATTGGCGTATTTCTTGATGACAATCTGACCCTCATTCTTCGCCATATCAGTCTCCTGAACCCCCGTCTGATTTATGGATGTTCCTCCACCTCAGACTGTAAACGCAAAAGAAGGCCGGTGACAATCTCTTTGTGCGTTGCGGCAAACCTTTAACAGACCAGATGAATCGGCTTTGGTGGCGTGCCGCCGAAAAATGCCGGCGGCCGGTGTTCGCGTTTGACTTGCGCTCAAAGCTTTGCCAGTTTCCACTTATGTAAGTGGGACGAAAAAAGCGAGGAGCCTCCCCATGAGCAATTCATCCATCGTCATCGCCAGCGCAGGCCGGACCGCCGTCGGTTCGTTCAACGGCGCTTTCGCAACGGTCCCTGCACATGAACTCGGCGCGGCCGCGATCAAGGGTGTGCTCGAGCGCGCCGGCGTCGATGCCGGCGAAGTCGATGAGGTCATCCTCGGTCAGGTGCTTGCCGCCGGCGAGGGCCAGAACCCCGCCCGTCAAGCCGCGATGAAGGCCGGCATTCCGAAGGAAGCGACGGCCTGGGGCGTCAACCAGCTCTGCGGCTCAGGCCTGCGCGCCGTCGCGCTCGGCATGCAGCAGATCGCCACCGGCGACGCCAAGATCATCGTTGCCGGCGGCCAGGAATCCATGTCGATGGCGCCGCATGCCATGCACTTGCGCGGCGGCGTCAAGATGGGCGACGCGAAGATGGTCGACACGATGATCAAGGACGGCCTGACCGACGCCTTCCACGGCTACCACATGGGCATCACCGCCGAGAATATCGCGCGCCAGTGGCAGCTGTCGCGTGACGAGCAGGATCAGTTCGCGGTCGCCTCGCAGAACAAGGCGGAGGCGGCACAGAAGGCCGGCCGCTTCAAGGACGAGATCATTCCCTACATCATCCAGACGCGAAAGGGCGATGTGACCGTCGATGCCGACGAATATATCCGCCACGGCGCCACGCTGGAGGCGATGGGCAAGCTGCGCCCGGCCTTCGACAAGGAAGGCACGGTGACAGCCGCCAATGCCTCCGGTCTCAATGACGGTGCTGCCGCCGCAGTGCTGATGAGCGAAACCGAAGCGACGCGCCGCGGCATCCAGCCGCTCGCCCGCATCGTCTCCTGGGCGACGGCCGGCGTCGATCCTTCGATCATGGGCACCGGCCCGATCCCAGCTTCGCGCAAGGCGCTCGAAAAGGCCGGCTGGTCGGTCGGCGACCTCGATCTTGTCGAGGCCAACGAGGCCTTCGCGGCGCAGGCCTGCGCTGTCACCAAGGATCTCGGCTGGGATCCCTCGATCGTCAACGTCAACGGCGGAGCGATCGCGATCGGCCATCCGATCGGCGCTTCCGGCGCGCGTGTTCTCAACACGCTGCTGTTCGAAATGAAGCGCCGCGGCGCGAAGAAGGGCCTTGCCACGCTTTGCATCGGTGGCGGCATGGGTGTCGCCATGTGCTTCGAAGCACTTTAAATAGCATACGATCCGTCATTGATTGAAAAGCCCGCCGGGAGGCGGGCATAGAACAAGGAGAGGGAGCGGAACATGAGCAGAGTGGCAGTGGTCACAGGGGGTACACGCGGCATCGGTGCGGCAATATCCGTGGCGTTGAAAAATGCCGGATACAGGGTTGCCGCCAATTATGCCGGCAACGACGAGAAAGCCAAAGCCTTCCACGAGACCACCGGCGTGCCGGTCTTCAAATGGGATGTTTCGGATTACGCCGCCTGCGGCGAGGGCATCGCCAAGGTCGAAAGCGAGATCGGGCCGGTCGAAATCCTCGTCAACAATGCCGGCATCACCCGCGATGCAATGTTCCACAAGATGACGCCGCAGCAGTGGCATGAGGTGATCAACACCAACCTCACCGGCCTGTTCAACATGACGCACCAGGTCTGGACCGGCATGCGCGACCGCAGCTTCGGCCGCATCATCAACATCTCGTCGATCAACGGCCAGAAGGGCCAGATGGGCCAGGCGAATTATTCCGCCGCCAAGGCCGGCGATCTCGGCTTCACCAAGGCGCTCGCTCAGGAAGGGGCGGCGAAGAACATCACCGTCAACGCCATTTGCCCGGGTTACATCGGCACCGAGATGGTGCTCGCCGTGCCGGAGAAGGTACTGAACGAGCGCATCATCCCGCAGATCCCCGTCGGCCGTCTCGGCGAGCCTGAGGAAATCGCGCGCTGCGTCACCTTCCTCGCCTCCGACGATGCCGGCTTCATCACCGGTTCGACGCTGACGGCCAATGGCGGACAGTTCTTCGTCTAGCGCATGACGGGCTGGGAAAGCCCTCTCTTCGCCATGCCCGGCCTGTCCCCGAGCATCGGCTCCAGTCGATATGCAGCATCCTCGGCCTTCAACTAGGCCGAGGATGCCAGCAGCGAAATGAGTGCGTCTTGCACATCGTCGGTTTGGGAATTTACCGCGCTCAAACCGATCTGCCAGGCATATGCCGGCGTCGGCGATGCTGTGGGCCTCTGATTTGTTTTCACAAAACCTAAGAGCGGCGGCCAGTCTGATGACGCTTCGCGCGCACTTTGACCGGCACTTTCCGCAACGAGCGATCTTCGCCGCGAAGAGCTGAGATCGCCGTTGTCAGGAAAGCCGAGGCGATAAGGACCGCGACGGCGGAGTTCAGAAAAATCTGGGCCATGGAAGCATTCCTTTCAGAGGCACGGGCCGTTTGGCTGCCCCGGACGGCTCTTGCCTGCCCGGGCGGCTTCTGCCTGCCCTTGTGCTCATGAAAGAATATGTGCCCGTGTCGTGACCAGCGGTAGGTTTGACTTTTGCGACCGATCGTCAACGTCCTGTTGACGGAGGCAACCGGCAAAGAAAAACGGGCGCAGAAGCGCCCGTTGGGAGTCCGATATGCTTTTCGCCGATCAGTAGCGGCAACGGGCCTCGTAGCGGCGGCCGTAGCGGTCGCGATAGATGCAGTAGCCGCGGCGTTCGACCGACTGGCCGATGAGGGCGCCGGTCAGACCGCCGGCAACGGCGCCGACTGCGGCACCACCCCAGCTGTTGGTGACGGCGCCACCGATGACCGCGCCGGTGCCGGCGCCGATCGCCGTGCCTTGCTCGGTCGCCGTGCAGGATGCCAAAGCGCCGACGAGCGCGCCAATAAGAACGATCTTCTTCATCATGTCGTAACTCCCCAGGTTAGGTGGGCCTTAGATGCGGCCCATTAGTACAAGGATAATGATAATCACGAGAACTAGCCCCAAACCGCCAGAAGGTCCATAGCCCCAGCCACGGCTGTAACCCCAATTCGGCAAGGCTCCGATCAGGAGCAGAATGAGGATAATAAGAAGTATCGTGCCAAGCATGGTGTGTTTCCTTCATTTCATCCGCAATTTGGATGGATTGAAAACACGTATTGGCGATTTTTGTTCCCGGTTAAGCCAGTAAATGTGGCGGGTTCCAGCTCCCGTTATCTCGAAAACCCATTCATATGGTTAAAAAGATGTTTAAATACAATATGTTGCGGTGAACAAAGGGAGAAAGTCCCGATGTCGCCGATTCGTCAGCGATTCGTTCCGTTTTTGATCGGTACGCCGATATCGGCCGGTTCGGCTTAACGCCTTCTGAATCCGGCCCTGCAAAGATTAATGCCGATGCCGACATGCGCAACGAGATGATTTCCAGCGATCCGCATCTAGCGCTCCAGCCGAACCCGGCCACCAGATATGGCCGTGAACGAAAGGCGAAAACGGCGCGGTCGGCGATTCGTCGCCGATTCGTTCCGGCTTTGGTCGAGACGTTAATTTCGGGCGCAATTTTCGATTGCCGGCGCGGGACCGAAAATCGTCGAGCGCGGCGGCGAAAATGAGGATGAGCGTGAGTCTCGCGATTCAGCATCTAGTGGGAAAAAGTGATTCAAAATCAATACTTAGCCGTGAACAAAAGCTGAATCAGCGGGAGTCAGCGATTCGTCGCTGATTCGTTCTCAGGGTGTTCCGAATCGCGAAGTCGAGTGTTCCGGACGACTCGCAAAGGTCGTAATTCCGATCAGCATTTTGAAATCTTCCCTTGCGTTTGCGGCGGCGGCTGTCCATGTGTTCTGTGCCTCCATCCGGAGGAGCAGATTTTCCTGGGGCTGCCCGCCTCGTTTGCATGGACCGATGACTCTGACTTCGCAGCCGATGATTCTGAGCGGGCGCGGTGTGACCGCCGTGCTCGGGCCGACCAATACCGGCAAGACCCATTATGCCATCGAGCGCATGGTTGCGCACGGAACCGGCGTGATCGGCCTGCCGCTCCGGCTGCTGGCGCGCGAGGTTTATACGCGGGTGGTGGAGAAGGTCGGCGTACAGAACGTGGCGCTGGTCACCGGCGAAGAAAAAATTTCGCCGCCCAATGCGCGTTTTTCCGTCTGCACGGTCGAGGCGATGCCGCGAGAGACCAAGGCCGCCTTCGTTGCGATCGACGAGGTGCAGCTCGCCGGCGATCTCGAGCGGGGCCATATTTTCACCGACCGTATCCTGCATCTTCGCGGTCGCGAAGAAACGCTGCTGCTCGGTGCGGCGACGATGCGGCCGATCCTGCAGCAGATCCTGCCCGGCATCACGATCGTCGAGCGGCCGCGGCTTTCGCATCTGTTCTACGCCGGGCAGAAGAAGATCACCCGGCTGCCGCAGCGCTCGGCCATCGTCGCCTTTTCCGCCGACGAGGTCTATGCCATCGCCGAGCTCATCCGCCGGCAGCGCGGCGGCGCGGCTGTCGTGCTGGGGGCGCTCAGCCCACGCACCCGCAATGCGCAGGTGGCGCTCTACCAGGCGGGCGACGTTGAATATCTGGTGGCGACCGATGCGATCGGCATGGGCCTCAACCTCGATGTCGACCACGTCGCCTTCGCCCAGGACAGGAAATTCGACGGCTACCAGTTCCGCAATCTCAATCCGGCCGAACTCGGCCAGATCGCCGGGCGCGCCGGGCGGCATGTGCGGGACGGAACCTTCGGCGTCACCGGACAGGTCTCGCCCTTCGACGAGGAGCTGGTGCAGCGCATCGAGGGGCATGAATTCGACAACGTCAAGGTCTTGCAGTGGCGCACGACCGAGATGGACTTCTCCTCGATCCAGTCGCTGCGGGCGAGCCTCGAGGCCGGGCCGCGCGTGCCGGGGCTGACGCGGGCGCTGCCCGCGGTCGACCAGCAGGCGCTCGAGCAGCTTTCGCGCTATCCCGAAGTAATCGACCTCGCCGACAGGCCGGCGCGCGTCGAAAAACTTTGGGAGGCTTGCGCGCTGCCCGACTACCGGCGTATCACTCCCGCACAACATGCCGATCTTATTTCGACCCTCTTTTCCGATCTCGTGCGCTATGGCACGGTGAACGAGCAGTTTCTCGCGGAGCAGGTGCATCGCTCCGATCGGACTGATGGGGAAATTGACACGCTTTCGGCGCGAATCGCGCAGATAAGGACCTGGACCTATGTTTCGAATCGGCCCGGCTGGCTGGCCGATCCGACACATTGGCAGGAAAAGACGCGGGAAATCGAAGATCGATTGTCCGATGCGTTACATGAAAGGTTGACGAAACGCTTTGTTGATCGCAGGACATCTGTGCTCATGAAGCGCCTGAGAGAGAATGCGATGCTGGAAGCTGAAATCAGTGTGAATGGCGATGTCTTCGTTGAAGGACATCATGTAGGGCAGTTGAGCGGATTCCGTTTCACGCCGGTGGCGGGAACGGACGGACCGGATGCCAAGGCGGTTCAGGCTGCGTCGCAGAAGGCGCTCGCGCTCGAATTCGAAGCCCGTGCGGCCCGCTTGCATGCCGCCGGCAATAGCGACCTGGCGATCGGCTCGGATGGGCTGATCCGCTGGCTCGGCGATCCGGTGGCGCGGCTTTCGGGCAGCGATCACGTCATGCGCCCGCGGGTGATTCTGCTCGCCGACGAGCAGCTGACGGGCAATGCCCGCGATCACGTCGCCGCGCGGATCGAGCGCTTCGTCAATCATCATATCAGCACGGTGCTGAAGCCGCTCGACGATCTGTCGCGCGCCGAAGACCTGCAGGGTCTCGCCAAGGGGCTTGCCTTCCAGCTCGTCGAGAATCTCGGCGTGCTCTTCCGCCGCGATGTGACGGAAGAGGTGAAGTCGCTGGACCAGGAAGCGCGCGCCTCCATGCGCCGCTACGGCGTGCGGTTCGGCGCCTACCACATTTTCGTTCCCGCACTTCTGAAGCCGGCCCCGGCCGAACTCATCACGCTGCTCTGGGCGCTGAAGAACGATGGTTTGGACAAGCCCGGCTACGGCGATCTCATTCCGGTGCTTGCGGCCGGGCGCACCTCCGTCGTCACCGATCCGAGCTTCGAGCGGATGTTCTACAAGCTCGCCGGCTTCCGTTTCCTTGGCAAGCGTGCCGTGCGCATCGATATTCTCGAACGGCTGGCGGACATCATCCGTCCGCTGCTGCAATGGAAGCCCGGCCAGAGCAACCGTCCGGAAGGCGCTTATGACGGCCGCCGCTTCACGACGACGACGGCGATGCTGTCGATCCTCGGCGCGACGCTCGAGGATATGGAGGAAATCCTCAAGGGTCTCGGCTATCGCGCCGATGCCGTGAAGGCTGAGGAAGCGTCTGCCCATCTTGCGGCGCAGGATACGGCTTCCGCGCCTGCCGCCTCTGCGGAAGCGCCGGCGGACGAGACGGCCGAAAAAGCCGATCACGACGACGCCGATGCATCGGCGGAGGAGACCGCTGCCGAAGCGCCCGCAACCGAGGCGGCGGCAGCCGCCGATGCGTCGGTCGCGGACACCAGCGAGACCCAGGCGCCCACCGAAGCAGCTGAGGCAGCCGCTCCGGCGGAGGGATCCGCTGCTGAGGAAGCCGGCGAGCCGGTCGAACCGAAGCCTGTTCTTCTGTGGCGTCTCGGCGGCCGCAACGACAACCAGCGCCAGGCGCGCGGCGGTCATGGCGAACGCCGTGGTGGTCAAGGCCAGGAACGCGGCCAGAACCAGGAACGCGGCGACCGAAATCGCCGCCCAGGTGGCGGCGAAGGCAATCGCGGCGGTGACGGCCGCGACAACAATCGCCACAACCGCGCCAAGGACGGCGACGGCCGCGACGGCGGCAGGCCGCAGCAGGCAAGAGGCGATCGCAACAACCAGCCACGAGGTGACCAGCCGCGCGGCGACCGGCAGGACCGTGGCGACCGCAAGGATCGCGGCGAGCGTAATGATCGCAACGATCGCAACAACAATCGCGGCTCGCAGCCGCTGCGCTTCGAGGCCAAGCCGCCGCGCAAGGAGAAGCCGATCGATCCGGATTCGCCTTTCGCCAAGCTCGCTGCCCTCAAGGAGCAGATGAAGAAGTAATCATGAGCGGGGAGACACAGCCGGCAAACGGTTCGCGCCAGCGCATCGATAAATGGCTGTTCTTCACGCGCATGGTGAAGTCGCGCTCGCTGGCGCAGAGCCATGTGCAGTCGGGCCACGTGCGCATCAACGGCGAGCGCTGCAGTCAGCCGAGCCAGATGGTCAAGCCGGGAGACCGCGTCGAGCTGACGCTCGAGCGGCGCGACGTCGTTCTCGTCGTACGCCTTGCCGGCGAGCGGCGAGGGCCTTACGAGGAGGCGCGGCTGCTCTATGAAGACCTGTCCCCGCCAGGTGAGGCAAAACGCCTCACCCCTTACGAGCAGGCAATCAGAGCGACCGGCAGCGGCCGTCCCACCAAAAAGGAAAGACGCGCGATCGACAAGCTGATGTCGGACGAGGATTAGAAAACTCTGCCTGCGGCGGCGGTTTTTGCAGATCGTTTGTCCTTGAAATCCGGCGCCAAAGCCGATACGTGACTGACAACCCGCCGGACCGCGTGCTTGCCTCTCAAGCCTGCCTACGCTGTTCCTCCGGCACGGGGATAGGCGCGACGTTCCAGGTTGCCCGGCCCCATCTGCATGGAAATCCTGGAGTTCTTCATGACCTATGTCGTGACCGACAATTGCATCAAGTGCAAATACACCGACTGCGTGGAAGTCTGCCCCGTCGACTGTTTCTATGAAGGCGAGAACTTCCTCGTCATCCATCCCGACGAATGCATCGATTGCGGCGTCTGCGAGCCGGAATGTCCCGCCGAGGCGATCAAGCCGGATACCGAGCCGGGCCTTGATAAGTGGCTGAAGATCAACACGGAATATGCCAGCATCTGGCCGAATATCACGGTCAAGAAGGATCCGTTGCCCGAGGCCAAGGAAATGGATGGCGAGACCGGAAAGTTCGAGAAGTATTTCTCGGAGAAGCCCGGTTCCGGCGACTGAGGAACCGTCACATTCGGTGCCCGAATTCGGGCGGCCATGCGGTGAAACGTTTTAAATCCTGCGCCTGGCATATGGGTGACGTGTGTTGCCCGCATGACTCAAGCGAAGCAAATTATTGATTTCCTCATATTTTTGTGATAGGTTCCGTGCACTGTTCCATTTGTGGCATGACGCATGCCCAAAACCATCACGAAAGCAAAACAAATCCGTCCCACGGTTTCCGTGACATATCAACGCCTTGAGCGTCGCATCCCAAGATCGCGCGCAAGACATATTTGCTTTTGCCTGATGGGACCAGAGTGAAGTCACCCGACGGATCTACCCGTCTCATCCGGGCCTGACTGACCCGGCTCCGGCCGCCGCCGGAAGCGTAACAGGGAGTTTTTGAATAGAATGACGACTCAGCAGAAAAAGCCTTCTACAGCACGTCACGGCTTCAAGACCGGTGAATCGATCGTCTACCCCGCTCATGGCGTCGGTACCATCACCGCTATCGAAGAGCAAGAAGTCGCCGGCATGAAGCTCGAACTTTTCGTTATCGATTTCGAAAAGGACAAGATGCGCCTCAAGGTGCCGGTCGCGAAGGCCATGAGCATCGGTATGCGCAAGCTTTCGGAAACGGATTTCGTCGAGCGTGCTTTGAAGGTCGTGCAGGGCAAGGCACGCGTCAAGCGCACCATGTGGTCCCGCCGCGCCCAGGAATATGATGCCAAGATCAATTCCGGCGATCTGATTTCCATCGCTGAGGTCGTGCGCGATCTCTATCGTGCCGAGAACCAGCCCGAGCAGTCCTATTCCGAACGCCAGCTCTATGAAGCTGCACTCGACCGCATGGCGCGCGAAATCGCCGCCGTCAACAAGATGTCGGAAACCGAAGCCGTCCGCCTCGTCGAGACCAATCTCAACAAGGGGCCGAAGCGTGGCAAGGCAATCGAAGAAGACGATTCGCAGGACGAAGCCGCATAAGGCGGCCTGTCTACTCCATCAAAAAACCCGGCCTTCGAGCCGGGTTTTTTATTGGAACTTTTTCCGCGCTGGCGCGTTAACACACGTAATTGCGGACTGCTCGCCAGGCAATGCCTCGACGGGCGAACCGCTATTCCGTCAATGTTCGATGAGGAGCGGATCATGCCTTTTCAGTCTTGCCCATCCGGCAGCGTGAAGAAACAGGTCCAGCCCAGCCGTCTTACCGGCACATGATGAGACATAGGGCCTCCCCCTGAAAAGTCCAGGGGCGAGGCCTTTTATGCATTCAGAACCGATTCGGTCCGGACAGCGATGTTCCGGAATGTGAGTTTTATTGTTCATTTTGGGCGAGAGGCCTGTTTCAGGAGATCGAAATGAAGAACATGTCTGCAGATCGGCGCATGATCAAAATCGCGATGGCCGCTCCCTATCTCGCCCGTCAGGAAGAACACGATCTCGCCACCCGCTGGAAGGATCACGACGACCGCGGGGCGCGCAACCAGATCGCCATGGCCCATATGCGTCTCGTCATTTCCATGGCCGGTAAGTTCCGCAATTTCGGCCTGCCGATGAGCGATCTCGTGCAGGAGGGCTATGTCGGCCTGCTGGAGGCCGCCGCTCGCTTCGAGCCCGAACGCGATGTGCGCTTTTCGACCTATGCCAGCTGGTGGATCAGGGCATCGATCCAGGACTATATCCTGCGCAACTGGTCGATCGTGCGCGGCGGCACGAGCTCGGCGCAGAAGGCGCTGTTCTTCAATCTGCGCCGTCTGCGCGCCAAGCTTGCCAAGGGCGACACGCAGCTCACGCTGCAATCCATTCATCAGGAGATCGCCGCGGCGCTGGGCGTCAGCCTCGCCGATGTGCAGACGATGGATGCGCGGCTTTCCGGTAATGATGCTTCGCTGCAGGCGCCGTCGGTCTCCGGCGATGCGGAGAGTGCGGAGAAGATGGATTTCCTCGTCAGTGACGATCCCCTGCCGGACGAACAGGTTTCCAACATGATCGACGGCGAGCGCCGCCGCGTCTGGCTCGCCTCGGCCCTGAAACACCTCAACGAACGCGAGATGAAGATCATCAGCGCAAGGCGTCTGGCGGAAGACGGCGCCACGCTTGAAGAGCTCGGCGCCGATCTCGGCATTTCCAAGGAACGGGTGCGCCAGATCGAAAGCCGGGCGATGGAGAAGCTTCGCAGCGCGCTCGTCAGCGCCGACCCGCATATGGCGGCCTACGCCTGAACGTCTTTACCTTCCAGCAGCACTGACTGGCCCGGCGCGAGCCGGGCTTTTTTATTCGGCGATTATTTTGACGCGATCGCCGGGCGAAACCGCCGCACCCGTCGGCAGGGCGTTGATGAGCTTGAAGAGATCGAGCTTGCGATCGGTGCCCATCATGCGGGCGGCAAGCGTCGAGATGTTCTCGCCCGGACGGACGGTGACGACCCGGATGCGCAGCGGCTTCAGCGAGGCGGTCTCGGCCGGCGTCATGCGCCGGAAGCTTGCGCGCAGGACGTTCGCGGTCGGTTCGAGGGCGTCGCTGCCTTTCGGGACGGCCGTCAGGAAGCGGAAGATCTGCGAATTGTTGCGGATGACGGTAACGTCGAAATCCCAGCGGTCGGCGCTTGCGCGGGCGGTCGCGGCTTCCATGCCGTTGATGGTGACGGGCTGGATGGTCGACGGATCGAGGCCGGTCACCCAGCCGCTGGAGATATAATTGGTCAGGCTCTGATTCTGGTTGTCGGCAACGCCGTCGAAGCGGACGGCGATATCGTTCGGGCCGGTCGCCATGACCGCTTCGACCTTGTTGTCGATCTTGAAGTCCGGCGGCACGTCGAAGCGGATGCCGAGGCCGCCGTGCAGGAAGGTCTGGCCGCGGACATAGCCCTCTTCCGGGCTGTCGCCATAGAGCAGGCCGTCTATGCCGTCGAGATAATAGTCGCGGCCCTTGTCGCCGACGGAACCCTCCTGGCCGAAGGCGCGGGCGTGGGTGCGGGCAAGCTCGATGCGCTGGGCGGAATTCGGATGGCTCGACAGGAAGTCGAGGCTCTGATCGGCCTCTGGGTCGACCGACATGAAGCGGCTGTAGGCCGCCATGGAATCGAGGAAGCGGGCGGCGGCATAGGGATCGTAGCCGGCTTCGCCGAGCATGCGCACACCGATCACATCGGCCTGCAGTTCCTGCTGGCGGGAGAACGCGGCGAGCCGCAGCTTGCCGCGGGCAAGCGCCTGCTTGCCGGCAATATCGCTCGATAGAACCTCGGCGACGACGCGGCTGGCAATGACCTCGGCCTCTTCGCGCTTCTGCCGCTCGATGCCGTGGTTCGCAGTCACGTGGCCCATTTCGTGCGACAATACGGCCGCGACCTCGGAGGCGTCGTTGGCCAGCGCAAGCAGGCCGCGGGTGACGTAGAGATAGCCGCCCGGCAGGGCGAAGGCGTTGATGGCCGGCGAGTTCAGAATAGTGATGCGGTAGGACTGGCTGGGATTTTCCGACACCGCCGTCAGCGCTCCGGCGATGCGGGCGACGAGCCGCTCGGTCTTGGCGTCCTTGTATTCGCCGCCGTAGCTTGCCACGATGCGCGGATGCTCGCGGGCGCCCATCGCGGCGCGCGGATCGTTCTTCTGCACTTCGTCAACGATCTGCGGATTGGAAGACGGCGACACGCTCGGCTGATAGGACTGTTCGATCAGCGACTGACAACCGTTCAGCGCGATTGCCATGGCCGAAAGCAGCATCAGGCGACGCGCGAAGCGGCGCGGCGCGGAAACGGCATCACTGGAAAGCGCAAGCGATGTCCACGTCGTCAAGCAGTCCAGTCTGGTTCTCCGCATCATGTCGCTGTTTTGCCGGTTTGCCGCATGTTCGGACCGGCCGTGGCAAGGGGAATTCAACAGGTGCCTGCCCCTGATCTCGCGCTGCACAAACGGCCGATACGAGTCGTTGCTGTAGCTGATTTACGCATCGGTTGCATAGCGAGACTCTGTTTAAATGTGGCGGCGTTGCATTTTGGCAATGCCTCAGAGGTTGAAGCTCTCCTTCGCTCGGATGAAATTATGGCGAAAGTTCCATCACCAGGATGAGATTCGTCGGCGGCGCGGAAAAAGAACGGGCCGATTGAAGTAACCGGCCCGGCGAAGGCAATCCAGCGGGAATTTTACAACTGAGGATGGATGCGGCGAATTCCCGAACCTCTTCCGATGAAGCATTCCGGCGATTCGGCTATTCCGCAGCTTCCGCGGCCGGCGTTTGCGCCGCCGTCTTGCCGGCGCGAGGCAGTTGCACCGGCTTCAATAGGAATGCGGCGACGAGACCGGGTGAGAGCGATGGCACTGAAAGTCATGAAAAGCGGCGAGAAGGCGGCGGCATAGAGATCGGCGACGGCCTGGCGGCTGGCCTCGGGAAGGGAGGCCATCATCTTCGGTGTCAGCTGCTCTATGTCGGCGACGCCGGGAATGGAGACGCCGACCTTGCCGAGATCGGAGGCGATGATGGCGCCATAGATGGAAATGGCGATCGAGGCGCCTCCCATGCGCGACAGCGTCACCGCGCCGGTCGCGGCGCCGACGTCGCGGGCGGGTGCGGCATTCTGCACGCCGATGACGGGAACCTGCTGCGCGAGACCGATGCCGATGCCATGCAGCATCATGATCGCGCCGATAAAGGCGATGGGCGTTCCCGCATGGACCTGCGACATCAGGGCGAAGGCGACGGCGCTGCAGGTGAGGCTTGCGATGGCGAAGGGCTTGTAGCGTCCGGTCGTCGAGATGATGCGGCCCGCGGACAGCGATCCACAGACGAGGCCGCCGGTCAGCAGAATGAAGAGAAGGCCGGCGGCGGAGGGTGAAAGGCCGGTCGTGGTCTGTAGAAAGAGAGCGAGATAGTTGACCATGCCGATGGCGATGGCGCCGCCCATGACCGAGATCACCAGGAGCAGGCTGAAGGTCGAATTGCGAAAGAGCTGCAGGGGCACGATCGGCTCCGGCGCGCGGCGCTCGACGAGGACCCAGGCGACGGCGCAGACGGCGCCGAAGGCGACGATGCCGATACTCTGCGGCGAGATCAACGAGCCGAACAATTCGCTGCTGTCGGTGGCGAGCACGATGCTCGTTGTGGTCAGTGCGAGCAGGAGCGCGCCGGCATAATCGATCTTGGGACGGCGATGCGGCTTTCGGTAGGGCAGCATGAAGGCGAGGCCGGTGAGCACGATGAAGCCGATCGGCACATTGACCAGAAAGATCGAGCGCCAGCCGAAGAGATCGCTCATCGTGCCGCCGAGCACCGGGCCGATCGCGCCCGATGCCATCAGCACGAGGCTGGAATAGCTTTGGTAGCGCGCCCGCTCCCGCGGCTCGAACAGGTCCGCGTTGACGGAGAAGATCGAGACCATGATGCCGCCGCCGCCGAGCCCCTGCAGCACGCGCGCGGCGATCAGTGTGTTCATCGAGACCGCAAGGCCGCAGACCGCCGAGCCGGCCGTGAAGATCGCGATCGCCGTCATCATCACATATTTGCGGCCGAAGAGATCGCCGAGCTTGCCGTAGAGCGGCATGACGGCGCTGAGCGACAGGAGATAGGCCGAACCGATCCAGCCGAAGCGCTCGAGATGGCCGAATTCGCCGACAATGGTCGGCAGCGCCGTGGAAACGATCTGATTATCAAGCGTCGCCATGAACATGGCCGTCATCAGGAAGAAGAAGAGGATGAGCCGGCGACGGGGATCCGTCACGAGCGGCGCAGGCGCGAGTTGCATGTCCATGGGGATGACATTCCGGTTTGAGATGTCTTTATGTGCTATTAGCATATAATTGTCAATGGCACATGAATGACACCAGCATATTTATTTTCCGAGTCCGCTCTGATATGGTCCTATGATGAATGACGCGATGACGAAGAACCTGTCGAAAAACCCGGCCGATCCGGACGGCGAAAACGTGCCGCGCATCGGCCGGAGCATGGCGCGCATGCGGCTGATGACCGGGCGGCGGCTGATCGGGCGGTTGGCGATCCAGAGTGCTGCGCCGGGCCTCGAACTTTCGCATCTCGATGTGCTCGATGCCGTGCGCAGGGCGCAGCCGGCCGGTGAGGTCACGGTCGGCATGATCGCGGAGATGCTGCGCATCGATCCATCACGGGCAAGCCGCGTGGTGGCCGAGATGGTCGGGCGCAACGTGCTGCGCCGCGAGGCCTCGCAGGCCGACGCGCGGCGGATCGTCGTCGTCATCACGCCGGCCGGCCAGGACCTGCTTGCCGCGATCCTCGCGCAGAAATTAGCGGTCATCTCCGAAATCGTCTCCGACTGGCAGCAGGAGGATGTCGAACGCTTCGCAGCCCTTTTTGAACGCTTCATCGGCGGTTACGAGGCGGTCTTCCTGTCGCGCGACAAGGATACGCCGGGCTGAAAAAACCCGCTGATCCCTAGGCCCCTTCCCCTTGACCCCCCGTTTGCGCTAAGGGCAATGCCCATGAGCCAATCCACCTTCACCATCCTGCTCGGCGGCGAACTCAGCCTGACGGAACGGCTGCGCCATGTCGTCGCCGGCAGCCGTTTCATCGCCGCCGACGGCGGCATGCGGCACGCGGCGGCACTCGGTGTCACGCCGGAGCTCTGGGTCGGCGATTTCGATTCGACGCCTGATGACCTGGACGGCGCATTTCCCCACGTGCCGAAACAGCCTTATCCCACGGCAAAGGCAGCGACGGACGGCGAAATCGCGGTTTCGGAGGCGATCGCGCGGGGCGCCCGGTGTCTTGTCCTCGTCGGCGCGCTCGGCGGCGAACGCTCCGACCATGCGCTTCAGCATCTGCTGTC
This sequence comes from Rhizobium sp. R634, assembly GCF_002211305.1. Taxonomy (GTDB): domain Bacteria; phylum Pseudomonadota; class Alphaproteobacteria; order Rhizobiales; family Rhizobiaceae; genus Rhizobium. The sequence goes on from NZ_LOKW01000025.1 coordinate 202,436, forward strand.
GGCCGTCAGTCTCGCCGAAGAGGGTTTCGACGTACTGCTGACCTCCGGCAGGGAAGAGGCGGTGCCGCTGCTTGCCGGCACGATCGAACTGGACCTTCCCAAGGGCAGCCTGTTTTCCGTTCCCGGTTTCAGTGAGCTGAAGGGACTTTCCATCGAAAATGCGCGTTATCCGCTGACAGATTTCCATCTGCCGTTCGGCTCGTCGCGCACCATTTCCAATGTCGCGGAAGGCAAGGTTCGCTTCTCGCTCGGCAGCGGCCGGGCGATCGTGCTTGCCCGACCCTATGATCTTTCCGGAGTCTGATTTTTGGCCCCTCCCATTCTGAAACTCGACGATATCTTCCTGAGCTTCGGCGGCGCGCCGCTGTTGGCTGGCGCTTCCCTGCAGGTCGAGCCCGGCGACAAGATCTGTCTCGTCGGGCGCAATGGCTCGGGAAAGTCGACGCTGTTGAAGATCGCCGCCGGCATGGTCGAGGCGCAGTCCGGCGAGGTCTTCCGCCATCCATCCTCGACGGTGCGTTATCTCGAACAAGCGCCCGATTTTGCCGGCTTCAGCACGGTTCAGGCCTATGCCGAGGCGGGCCTCGGGCCGGGCGACGATCCCTATCGCGTCACCTACCTTCTGTCCCATCTCGGACTGACCGGCGAGGAAGATCCGAAAAACCTTTCCGGCGGTGAATCGCGCCGGGCGGCCCTTGCCCGCGTGCTGGCGCCGGAACCCGACATTCTCCTGCTCGACGAGCCGACCAACCATCTCGACCTTCCCACAATCGAATGGCTGGAAGGCGAGCTGCAGAAAACCCGCAGCGCTCTGGTGCTGATCTCGCACGACCGGCGTTTCCTCGAAAAGGTCTCGACGGCGACCGTCTGGCTCGACCGCGGCACGTCACGCCGACTCGACAGGGGGTTTGGGCATTTCGAAGCCTGGCGCGATCAGGTGCTGGAGGCCGAGGAGCTGGAGCAGCACAAGCTCGGCAAGGCGATCGAGCGCGAGGAACACTGGCTGCGCTACGGCGTCACGGCGCGGCGCAAGCGCAATATGCGCCGCCTCGGCGAGCTGCAGACGATGCGTTCGCAATATCGCGGCCACAAGGGGCCGCAGGGCACGGTGCAGGCGACGGCCTCGGATGCGCAGGAATCCGGCAAGCTGGTCATAGAAGCCGACAAGATCACCAAGAGCTTCGGCGACCGCGTGATCGTTGCGCCCTTCTCGATCCGGGTGCATCGCGGCGATTGCATCGGCCTGGTCGGGCCGAACGGCGCCGGCAAGACGACCCTCCTGAAGATGCTGACGGGGCAGCTTTCTCCCGACAGCGGCACGGTGAAGCTCGGCACCAATCTGGAGATCGCCACGCTCGACCAGAAGCGCGAGGATCTCGATCCGGAGGATACGCTCGCCAATTATCTGACCGACGGGCGCGGCGAAAACCTGCTCGTCAACGGCGAGCAGCGCCACGTCACCGGCTACATGAAGGAATTCCTGTTCCAGCCGGAACAGGCGCGGACGCCGATCAGAAGCCTCTCCGGCGGTGAGCGCGCCCGGTTGATGCTGGCGCGCATTCTCTCGCGTCCGGCAAACCTGTTGATCCTCGACGAACCGACCAACGATCTCGACATCGAGACGCTCGACCTCCTGCAGGAAATCGTCGCCGGTTTTCCCGGCACCGTCATCCTCGTCAGCCACGACCGCGATTTCCTCGACCGCACCGTGACGTCGACGATCGCGCCGGCGGTGCCGGATGCGCCCGACGGCCGGTGGATCGAATATGCCGGCGGCTACACCGACATGCTGGCGCAGCGCAAGGGCGCGCTCGAAGAGCGCAGGAAGGCCGAAAAGGCGGCGGAGAAGCCGAAGACGCAGGAGGCAGCACCATCCGGCGGCGGCTCGAAGAGCAAGCTTTCCTTCAAGCAGAAATTCGCGCTGGAAAACCTGCCCAAGGAGATGGCCAAGGCCGAGGCAGAGATCGCCAAGCGCGAACAGGTGATGGCCGATCCCAACCTCTTCACCCGCGACCCCGCCGCCTTCAACCGGCTGGCCGCCGAGATGGAGAAGCTGCGTGCCGGCCTCACGAAGATGGAAGAGGAATGGCTGGAGCTCGAAATGCTGCGGGAGGAACTGGAGGGCTGAGCCTTCCCAGCTTCGACGGCTCACCTTTCCTTGATTCGCCTGTGTATCGCCGTGCGGCATAAGGTGCCGTCCGGCAGCCGGGAACATGCCGATCGCAATGGCGACCAAGGAAGGTCATATGTCTCGCAAGCCCCATTCCCATTTTTACAGAACACTTGCCGCCGGCAGCTTCGTCGCGCTCGCCCTGTTGCAGGCCGCCGAGGCGCAGGATGGCGAGCGCACTCGCGTTCGCGGCGTGATCGAGAGCCTCAGCGGCGATAAGCTCGTCGTCAGGACACGCGAAGGCGGCGATGCGACCATCGCGCTGAAAGCCGGCTGGAAGGTCGCGGGCGTCAGACAGTCCTCGGTCGAGGATATAAAGCCCGGCGATTTCGTCGGCGTGGCCTCGCTTCCGAAGGGCAGCGGCCCGGATGGGGCGATCGAAGTGTTGATCTTTCCGGCGTCGATGAAGGGGACCGGCGAGGGCAACCGTCCCTGGGATGCGCAGCCGAACAGCCAGATGACCAACGCGACCGTCAGCAATGCTGTCAAATCCGTCGATGGCCACACGATCACGCTGACCTATCAGGGCAAGGAAAAGACCATCACCATCGCCGACGCCACGCCGATCGTCACCCTGGCGCCCGCGACCAAGGGCGATCTGAAGGCCGGCGCAGGCGTCATCGTTACCAGGCGAGAAGGCAGTGGATGGCAGCATTTCGGCCAGCCAGGTCGCCGTCGGCCTCAACGGCATCACGCCGCCGATGTGACGGGGCCGGCAAAGGCTCCTGCAGTTCTAGGCGAAGAGGCTTTGCCAGTCTTCTCGCCCGTGCAGCACGCGAACAATCAGGATGTCTTCCTCGCGGATCAGGTAGACGATTATATGCGCATGATGAGGATGAAGCCGCATCGGCGGGTTCAATTCATGGCGCTCACGAGCCATGCGTGGATTGCGGGCGAGCAATTCAAAAGTGCTGAAGAGGTCTTCGATGTATCGTTCTGACTGCCGTACGCCGAACTGGTCGGCACCGAGAACATAAATTTCGACGATGTCCTGATCCGCCTCGACGGTTGTGCGGTATTTCATACGCGGCGCTGAGGCAGCCGTTCACGTGCAATTTGAAGGATATCTTCCTTGGAGCGATCACTGACACCGCTTTCCAACCCGTCCGTGATCAAGCGTTGCAGTTCCGCCAGTTTATCCGAACGCTCTTGGTCGCGTCGTATCAGGTCGCGAACATAGTCGCTCGCATTGCTGTAACGACCAGTTTTGGTTTGAGAATCGACCCATTCCTTCATCGGATCGGGCAGGGAAACATTCATGGTCGCCATATCAATTACCTCGCCCAGCCATTATGGCATAGTTTGCCAAAATTTGCACCGTTTTTGCTATATTGGCGAAGCGCTGTTCTAGAGCGCCGGTGCGGGAACGGCGGCGGTGCCTGCACCGGCGCTGGCGCCGGTCTGGACGACGGGCGGCGCTTCGGATTTTGCCGGCAGCGCCTGCAGATGCAGGACGCGGGGCTGCAGGGTCTCGAGATAGGTTTCCGAGCGGCCGATATAGATCATGCCGGTCTCAGGCATGGAGGTCAGCACGCTGCACATGGTTTCCTGCCATTCCGGCTCCATGCCCTCAAGCACTTCGTCGAAGACGATCCAGCGCGGGCGCACGAGAAGCAGCCGGGCAAAGCCGATCGCCTTCTGTTCGTCGCCGTCGAGCAGCTTGTCCCAGCGGGCGCGGGTGTCGAGCCTTGCGATCAGCGAGTGCAGGCCGGCCTTTTCCAGAGCCGCCTCGACGGCCGCTTTCTCATAGGTATCGGGGCTTTCCGGGAAGGCCAGCGCTTCGCGCAGCGTTCCCCCGGGGACATAGGCGATCTGTGGAACCAACAGCATGTCGTCGGCCGGCGGCAGGCCCATCGTGCCGCTGCCGCATGGCCACAGGCCGGCCATCGCCTGGAACAAGAGCTTGCGATTGACGCTGTGGTCGCCGTTGATCATGATTTTTTCACCGGCCTTGATCACGACATCCGTTTCGCGCAGGCGGAAGCCGCCGCATTCCTCGATGTCTTCGCCGACCTTCGCGTTGATGACCACATTCTTCAGGGTCAGCGTGTCGGGCGCGGTGTTCTCATAGGCGATGCTGTCCTTCACATCGAAGTCCTCGTCCATGTCGAGCAAGGCCTGGCGGAAATCGGTGACGCGCATCAGCGTGGCGCGCCATTCGGCGATCGGGCCGAAATTGGCGACGTACCAGCGCAGCGCCGTGTTGACCTGGTTGAAGGCGCCGACGGACATCATCAGCTGGCCGAGAGTGAGGCCGCCGGAGAAATAGGCGGGGGCGGCGACGATGATCGGGATGACGATGACCAGCCAGCCGTAGCCGGCCGAGACCCAGGTGAGATTGGTATTGGCCATGGCGAGCCGCTTGACGACCCTCAGCACCGAACTGATGTCGGTATTGATGCGCCGGCGCTCGTTCTCCTCGCCGCGGGCGACGGTGATCGCCGGCATGTTTTCGTTGGCATGCATCAGCGTGAAGCGAAGCTCAGCCTCTTTCGAGAAGCGGTCGGCATTGAGCTTCACGAGCTTGCGGCCGACGACCTGGCTCAGCACCGAGGCGGAGGCGGCGTAGAAGATCGCCGCCCAGACCATGTAGCCGGGAATGGAGAAGCTGTGGCCGCTGATATGGAAGATAAAGCCGCTCGACAGCTCCCAGAGCACGCCGATGAAGCTCACCAGAAGAATGGTCGATTGCAGCAAGCCGAGCACGAGGCCTGTCGTGCTTTCGGCGAGATTGCGGGAATCCTCATGCAAGCGCTGGTCCGGATTGACGCCGATCAGGCCGCTGGAGGCGAGCCGCAGCGCCCGCTTGCGCTTCAGCCACTGGTCGACGAGATCGCGTGACAGGCCCTCGCGCATATAGAGTGCGGTCATCTGGTTCAGCCAGGCCTGCAGCACGTTGAGCAGCAACAGCGTGCCGGCGATCATCGCGAAGATTTCGAGCTGATGGAAGAATTCGCCGAGGTCGCGGCGTTCGAGCGAGTCGTAGAATGGGGCGTTCCACTCGTTGAGAATCACCTGGCCATAGGCGGTCGCCAGGATGACAAGGATCAGCACGGTCGCCAAAAACAGCACCTTGCCACGCACTTCAGAATTCCAGAATGCTGAGAACATCACTCCGAGGCGATATGTCAGGCTGAAATCATACCCTACCCCATCCTGCCTTCGGATGCCCGGCCTCCCCTTGCTTTTATCTGCCATCACGCTTTTCCAACACCGCCCATACCCCTCATTATTAACATGGTGGCGTTACCGGTCTATCAACAGATTCTATCAGTCATTAAACTGTGATGATGCTTGCACGGGCCGCTCGCCCATGCATTCGGCAGTTGATTCGTCGCCCGACTGGGGCTAATTAGACACTCCGTGGTGATTTGGCCGGCCGGCTTGCAGCCACGTTAAAAAATTCGCTAAAGGGCCGCGTGCGGACCGGTAGCGATTTTTTGTCGCCGCCGGTTTTTTGTTTTTGATCGAGTGACCGCAATGCCCATCAAGATCCCCGATACGCTGCCTGCCTTCGAAACCCTGGTTCAAGAGGGTGTGCGGGTGATGACCGAGACGATGGCGATCCGTCAGGATATAAGACCGCTGCAGATCGGGCTGCTCAACCTGATGCCGAACAAGATCAAGACCGAAGTGCAGATGGCGCGTCTCGTCGGCGCCTCGCCGCTGCAGGTGGAACTGTCGCTCATCCGCATCGGCGGGCACAAGGCGAAGAATACCTCCGAAGATCACCTGCTTGCCTTCTACCAGACCTGGGAGGAAGTAAAGCAGCGCAAATTCGACGGTTTCATCATCACCGGCGCGCCGATCGAGCTCCTGCCCTATGAGGACGTCACCTATTGGTCGGAGATGCGGGAGATTCTCGCCTGGACGGAAACCAACGTCCATTCGACGATGAACGTCTGCTGGGGCGCGATGGCGGCGATCTATCACTTCCACGGCGTTCCGAAGTACGAGCTCAAGGAGAAGGCCTTCGGCGTCTATCGTCACCGGAACCTCAAGCCCTCCTCGATCTATCTCAACGGTTTCTCCGACAATTTCGAAGTGCCGGTGTCACGCTGGACCGAGGTGCGCCGCGCCGATATCGAGAAATCGGACAGCCTGGAGATCCTGATGGAATCCAGCGAGATGGGCGTCTGCCTTGTGCACGAAAAGCGAGGCCGGCGGCTCTACATGTTCAACCACGTCGAATATGATTCCACCTCGCTCTCCGACGAGTATTTCCGCGACGTCAATGCCGGCGTGCCGATCAAGATGCCGCACAATTACTTCCCGCATAACGATCCCGCCCTTCCGCCGCAGAACCGCTGGCGCAGCCATGCGCATCTCCTGTTCGGCAACTGGATCAACGAGATCTATCAGACGACGCCCTACGACGTCGAAGAGATCGGCATGGACCTCTGAGCGGCGTTTCTTTCCGATCTGCCCGGTTGCGGTTTGGAGCAAATGCGGGCAGGTTCCGGTCCGAACCCTATAGCGCCGCGCGTTTTTATCGAACGCGCATAGAATGGACGGTCGATCATGTCGGATAAGTTGGAGCGGGAAGTTTTCGGGCAGACGAAGGCGGGCGAGACTGTCCACCGTGTCGTCATCAAGGGCGGCGGGCTGACGGCCAAGATCATCACCTGGGGCGCGGTGATCCAGGATCTGCGCCTCGAAGGACATGATGCGCCGCTGCAGCTCGGTTTCGAGGATTTCGACAGCTACCCGCTCTATTCGGCCTATTTCGGCGCGACGCCCGGCCGCTGCGCCAACCGCGTCGGCGGCGGCAGGTTCACGCTCGACGGCACGGATTATCAGCTCGAGCCGAACGAAAACGGCGTCACCCACCTGCATGGCGGCAGCGACAATATCGCCAAGCGCAACTGGACGATCGTCGAGCATGACGTCGACCGCCTGGTGATGAAGATCGTCGATCCCGACGGCCGCGCGGGCTATCCCGGCAATTGCACCATCCAGGCAACGTTCTGGGTGCACGGCAACGGCGAATTGTCGGTCATTTATGAATCGACCAGCGATCAGCCGACGCTCGCCAATGTCTGCCAGCACGCCTATTTCAATCTCGACGGCCGCGAGGACGCGCTCGGCCACGACATCATGATCGCCGCCGACCACTATCTGCCGACCGACGAGAGGCAGGTGCCGACCGGCGAGATTCGTTCCGTCGCAGGCACGGAGTTCGATTTCCGCGAGATGGCGCCGATGAAGCGTTTCGCCGGCGGCGAGCAGGCGCTGTACGATCATAATTTCTGCCTGTCGGCCGAACGTACCGCCAAGCGCAGCGTTGTGCTTGCCCGCAGCCTCTATTCGGGCGTGTCGCTGGAGGTGCGCAGCACCGAGCCGGGCGTACAGTTCTATGCGGGCTTCAAGCTGAATACAGGGGCTCCCGGCCTTGGCGGGCGCAAGTACGGCCCGTTCGCCGGCTTCTGCCTGGAGACGCAGGTCTGGCCGGATGCCATCAATCATGAGGGTTTCCCGAATGCGGTCCTGCGCCCGGGCGAGGTGCTGCGCCAGGAGACGGATTATATCTTCACCAAGAGCTGAGCGTCGTAGGAAGTACGGTTGTCAAATTTGATCGCTATGAACCCTCTCCAGTCCGGAGAGGGTTTTTTCTTGTCAGCAGCCGATTTGGTCTTGCCGATTGGTTCTAAATAGGTTCTATTGTGTCTCCATGGATAGAACCAGTCTGGTAGCGGAATTGAGCAGGCGCGGGCTGCGCGACGAAGCTCTGACCGGCCCGCTCTACAAGCGGCTGGCGCAGGCGCTGACCAGCCTCATTCAGGAAGGCCTGCTGAAGCCCGGCACGGCGCTGCCGGGCGAGCGCGATCTTGCTGAGGCCTTGAAGCTCGGCCGCGTCACCGTGCGCACCGCCTATCGCGATCTCATGGCATCAGGCGCACTGGAATCGCGTCACGGAAGCGGTACTTTCGTATCGAGCAAGGTGGAGCGCATGGAACAGTCGCTCTGGCGGCTCTCCTCCTTCTCCGCCGATATGCGCTCGCGCGGGCGTCTGCCGGCCGCACGGATATTGTCGCGGGAAGTCAACACGCCGTCGCCGGAGGAATCCTTCCTGCTCGGCCTCGGCAGCGACGAGCCGGTTCTGAGGCTCGACCGGCTGCGCCTCGCCGATGGGCTGCCGCTGGCGATCGAGCGGGCCGTGGTGCCGGTCAAGTTCCTCGGCGGCGATGCCGGCGGCGAAGGATCGCTCTATGATGCGCTGGCGGCGAACGGCCATCGCCCGGTGCGCGCGCTGCAGCGGCTGACCGCCGTCACGCTCGATGCGTCCTACGCCGCGATGCTGAACGTCAAGGCTGGCGCGCCAGCGCTCCTGATCGAACGTGTTTCGCGCCTGGAAGATCAGCGCGTCGTCGAATACACCCGCTCGCATTATCGCGGTGATGCCTATGATTTCGTTGCGGAATTGAGAATTGGAGATGAACGATGAGTGAAAACCAGTCGCTGATGCTGCAGGAAGCCGGCCAATCGCCGGAGGTGGTGGCCACGCTTCTCGAAAAGGAAAAGCCGGTCTTTGCCGAGATCGCCCGGCTGTTTTCGTCGACCCGCCCGAGCGTGGTGACGACGGCGGCGCGCGGTTCCTCGGACCATGCCGCCACCTTCTTCAAATATCTCTTCGAAATCAGCTGCGGCGTTCCGGTCGCATCGGTCGGCCCGTCGATCGCTTCCGTCTATGGCGCTGCCCTCCAGCTGAAGGGCGGCGTGCATTTCACCGTTTCGCAGTCGGGTGCGAGCCCCGATATCGTGGCGCTGCAGGAGGCGGCGAAGAAGGGCGGGGCGACGACGATCGCCGTCGTCAACGTCACCGACAGCCCGCTCGCCAAGCAGGCGGATATCGTTCTCGGCCTCAATGCCGGCGCGGAAAAGAGCGTCGCGGCGACGAAATCCTTCATCGCCTCCGTCGCCGCCCTTTCCGGCGTGACGGCTGCGATCGGCGGTGCGTCCGGCCTGCAGGCCGCGCTCGCCAACCTGCCGGAGGCGCTTTCGGCAACCGCCGGGATCGATACGACAGCGGCCGAGGAGGTGCTCTTCAACGCGACCTCGCTCTATACGGCCGGCCGCGGCCCGGCCTTCGCGATTGCGCTCGAAGCGGCGCTGAAGGCCAAGGAAACCTCCGGCCTGCATGCCGAAGCCTTCTCGCTGGCGGAATTGATGCATGGCCCGATGCGTCTGGTGCAGCCGGGCTTTCCGATCGTCGCCTTCGCGCCTGATGATGCGGCCTTCGACAATAACGGCAAGGCGCTGGAGCGGTTGCAGAAACTCGGCGCCACCACCGTCGGCTTCTCGGCCCAGCCGCTTTCCGGCATCAATCTGCGCGTGCCGACGACGGGCAACGGCCTCCTCGATCCGCTGGTATCGCTGCTCGTCTATTACCGGCTGATCGAGTCGGTGACGCGCCGCAAGGGCTTCGATCCCGACCGGCCTGCCAACCTGCTCAAGGTGACGGAGACGGTCTGATGGTCCGCAAGATCTTCATCGGCGCCCGCATCTTCGACGGCGAACGCTTTCATGACGACAAGGCGCTCGTCGTTGCCGGCGGCCGCGTCGAAGCAATCGTCGCAGGCAACGATCTGCCGGTCGGCGAGACGGTGACGCTTGCGGGCGGCATCCTGTCGGCCGGCTTCATCGATGCCCAGGTCAATGGCGGCGGCGGCCGGATGCTGAACGACGAACCTTCCGCCGCCTCGATGGACATTATCGCCGGCGGGCACCGGCCCTATGGCACGACGTCGCTGCTGCCGACGCTGATTACCGATACATCGGAAGCATCGTCGGCCGCCATCGAGGCGGCGAAGGAGGCCGTCAAGGCCAACCGCGGCGTCGCCGGTCTGCATCTCGAAGGCCCGCATCTGGCGCCGGCGCGCAAAGGCGCCCACCTCGCCGAATTGATGCGGCCGGTCGAGGATCGCGACGTCAAAGCCTTCATTCAGGCGCGCGAAGCGATCGGCACGCTGCTCGTCACCATTGCCGCCGAACAGGTGACCGTTGCCCAGGTGCGCGCGCTTGCAGAAGCCGGCGTCACCGTCAGCATCGGCCATTCCGATTGTTCGAGCGAGGCGGCAGAGGAACGTTTCGACGCCGGGGCGCGGGGCGTCACACATCTCTTCAATGCGATGAGCCAGATGGGGCATCGCGCCCCCGGCCTCGTCGGCGCGGCGATCGACCATCCCTCAACCTGGTGCGGCATCATCGCCGACGGCCATCACGTCGATCCCAAGGCCTTGCGCACGGCGCTGCGGGCCAAGCGCGGCGAAGGCAAGCTGTTCTTCGTCACGGATGCGATGTCGCTCGTCGGCTCGGAAAAGGATTCGTTCACGCTGAACGGCCGCACCGTCCGGCGCGAAAGGGGCGGTTTCTGCTCGAAGCTGGTGCTTTCCGACGGCACGCTCGCCGGCTCCGATGTCGATATGATTTCGGCGATCCGCTACGGCGTCACCTATCTCGACCTGACGCTCGCCGAGGCTCTGCGCATGGCGACCCTCTATCCCGCGCGCTTCCTGAGGCTCGCCGATCGCGGCCAGCTTTCGCCGGGCGCGCGCGCCGATCTCGTCCATCTCACCGATGCACTGACCGTTGCTGCCACCTGGCTTGCCGGCGAGGCGGCCTGACATCAAGAGCAGTTCCGCTTTCAACGAAGCGCAGAACCGCTCTAACCTTTTGCTTTTACGCAATTCCGGACGGAAAACCGCTTCGCACTTTTCCTGGAATTGCTTTGGGAGACCTGGGATGACTGCGATCACGGATGCCTATTTCTCCAATCTGATCGGCCGGCTGGAGACGCTGAAGCAGGCACTTGCCGGGCCGATGGCGCAGGCGGCGGCGGTGATCCTCGATGCCGCCCGCGGCGACAAGCGCGTCTATGTCTTCGGCACCGGCCATTCGCACATGCTGGCGGAGGAGGTGCATTATCGCGCCGGCGGGCTCGCCTTCACTGTGCCGGTACTCGTCGGATCGGCCATGCTGCACGAAGGAGCGGTCATCAGCTCGGTCTATGAGCGGACCCAGGGCCTCGTGCGGCCGATGCTGGAGCGATACGGCATGCAGCCGGGTGACGTCATCATCATCGCCTCCAATTCGGGCGTGAACGCCGCACCGATCGAGGCCGCGGACTACGCGCATGAAATCGGCGCGAAAGTGATCGCCATCACCTCGATCGCCTATTCGACGGCGATCGCCAATGGCCGCCGGCGGCTCGCCGAGGTCGCCGATATCGTGCTCGACAACGGACTGCCGCCCGGCGACGCCGTCGTCGATCTCGAAGGCACCGGCCTTCGGGTCGGGCCGGTCTCGACGGCGGTCGGGGTGACGGTCATCAATGCGATCTTCGCCGAAGTCGCCTCGGAGCTTTCCAAGTCAGGCGATGCGCCTGTTTATCTCAGCGCCAACATGCCGGGTGCCGCCGAGATCAACCAGAAGCTCGTCAAGAAATACCGGCCGCGCAACCCGCATCTCTGATATCGGCGGATACAAAAAGGCCGGTCTGAACCGGCCTTTTGCGCGAGATGCAACCAGGGATCAATCCTTGGCGCGTTCGACGTAGGAATTGTCTTCCGTGGCGATGACGACGCGGGTGCCGGCGTCGATATGCGGCGGGACCGATGTGCGGATGCCGTTGGAGAGCATGGCCGGCTTGTAGGACGAGGATGCCGTCTGGCCCTTGACGACCGGTTCGGTCTCGACGATTTCGAGCGTGACGTGGCGCGGCAGTTCGAGCGCCAGCGGAATGCCTTCGTGGATCGACAGGATGCAGGTCATGCCTTCCTGGAGATAGGCCTTCTGGTCGCCCATGGTTTCCTGGCTGACGACCACCTGGTCGTAGTTCGCCGGATTCATGAAGTGGAAGCCTTCGCCGTCTTCATAGAGATACTGGAAGTTCACGTCTTCGACGAAGGCGCGCTCGACCTGCTCGGTGGTGCGCCAGCGCTCGGAGACCTTCACGCCATCGACGATGCGGCGCATGTCGACCTGGGTGACGGGCGTGCCCTTGCCGGGGTGAAAGTTCTGAGCGGTAAGAACGACGTAGAGCTTGCCGTCTACGTCGAGAACGTTGCCCTTGCGGACCGAAGAGGCGATGACCTTGACCATAAGACTTCCTTGTAACTCGGCTTTCGGCGTCGTAGAGGACTGACGAGACGCCCAGAAGACGCAAATGTTTTTCTTTGGGGGCGCAACTAACCTAAAATCCGGGAAATAGCCACCCCCCATGCCGGCTTCTCCGGCGAAGAAAGCTTGGAATGAACTCTTCGGCCAAAGCGTCCCCCTGGTGGACCCCGTCCGTGCATGCCGATCGCCGCCCTTTCCTGATCGGGCGCAATGCGATCCAGGCTGCGTTGCGCGGGTTTTTCGCGCACGAGGATTTCATCGAGGTCGACACGGCGGCGCTGCAGATCTCCCCGGGTAACGAGGCGCATGTGCATGCTTTCGCCACCGAGGCGCTGACGACGGATGGGCAAAAGGCGCCGTTCTACCTGCACACCTCGCCGGAATTTGCCTGCAAGAAGCTGCTTGCGGCGGGCGAGGAACGCATTTCCTGCTTTGCCCGTGTCTATCGCAACCGCGAGCGCGGGCCGTTGCATCATCCCGAATTCACCATGCTGGAATGGTATCGCGCCGGCGAAAGCTATGAGAGCCTGATGATGGATTGCGTGCGCATCCTGGCGCTGGCGGCGGAAACGATGAAGACCAAGACGCTCGCCTATCGCGGCGCCGAGAGCGATCCTTTCGCCGGGCCGGAGCGGCTCAGTGTCGCCGAAGCCTTCGAACGCCATGCCGGCATCGATCTCCTCGCCTCCGTCGCCGCCGACGGCTCGACCGATCGCGATCATCTGGCGGCGGAGCTCAGGCGCACCGGCATGCGCGTTGCCGAGGACGACGGCTGGGCCGATCTCTTCAGCCGGGTGCTGGTCGAAAAGATCGAGCCCCATCTCGGCTTCGGCCGGATCACCATCCTCGACGAATATCCGGTTTCGGAGGCCGCGCTCGCGCGTCCCTCGGCGCGCGATCCCAGGGTTGCCGAACGTTTCGAGCTTTATGCCTGCGGCGTCGAGCTGGCCAACGGCTTCGGCGAACTCACCAATGCTGCCGAACAGCGCCGCCGGTTCGAGATCGAGATGGCCGAGAAGGCGCGGATCTACGCCGAGACCTATCCGATCGACGAGGATTTCCTGGCCGCGCTTTCGCTGATGCCCGAGGCAAGCGGCATCGCGCTCGGCTTCGACCGGCTGGTGATGCTGGCGACGGGGGCCGCGCGCATCGACCAGGTGCTCTGGGCGCCGGTTTCGGAGTACGGAAAATGAATGCCGTCAAAGCGATCAAGAGCGTCGAGGATCTCGTCAAAGCGGGGCTCGCCGCGCCTGCCGGCCGCGCAGCGCTCGAGGCGGTTGCCGCGCGTTACGCGATCGCGCTGACGCCTGCCATCACCAGGCTGATCGACCGCGCCGATCCCGCTGATCCGATCGCGCGGCAATTCGTGCCCGACGCAGGCGAATTGACGATCGCGCCCGAGGAACGCGCCGACCCGATCGGCGATCATGCCCATAGCCCGGTCGAAGGCGTCGTTCACCGCTATCCCGACCGCGTGCTGCTCAAGGCCGTGCATGTCTGCCCGGTCTATTGCCGCTTCTGTTTCCGACGGGAAATGGTGGGGCCGCAAGGCCTTGGCACGCTCGATGCGGCTGCGATGGAAGCGGCCTTCGATTACATCAGAAACCACCAGGAAATCTGGGAGGTCATTCTGACGGGCGGCGATCCGCTGGTGCTTTCGTCGCGCCGGCTCCGCGAGATCATGGCGGCGCTCGCGGATATCGCGCATGTGAAGATCGTGCGTTTCCATACGCGCGTTCCTGTCGTCGACCCCGAGAAGATCGACGCGGCGATGATCGCTGCACTGAAGGCGAGCGGCAAGACAGTCTATGTGGCGTTGCATGCCAACCATGTCAGGGAGCTAACGGCGGAAGCACGCGCCGCCTGCGCCCGCTTCGTCGATGCCGGTATCGCCATGATCAGCCAATCGGTGCTGCTGAAAGGCGTCAACGACGATCCCGATGTGCTGGCGGAGCTGATGAAGGCTTTCGTCGAGATCCGCGTCAAACCCTACTATCTCCATCATCCGGATCTCGCGCCAGGCACCGGACATTTCCGATTGACGATCGAGGAGGGGCAGCGGATCGTGGCGGCGCTGCGCGGCCGGATTTCCGGTCTCTGCCAGCCGACCTACATCCTCGACATCCCAGGCGGCCACGGCAAGGCCGTCGTCAGCGCAAGCACAGTCCGGGCAACGGGCGACGGCTGTTATTCGGTTTCGGATTATCGCGGCGGCGAGCATTCCTATCCGCCTGCTGATTAAGGCAAAGCGGCGCTTTTCCGTGTCATTTCTGTACTCGTTTCACCGCAACCCGTGAAGAACATTGCAGCCGAAATGATGCTAGATCATTGATATAGTGAGAATATTCGCCGCTTATCCGAACGGATCGGTAAAATTCTAACTATGAGCAACAATCATATTTAACCCAACACATTAGCGGAATGTTCTGTTTTCCGCACTAAAAGAACGCTCATGATAAGGCGATGAACGCCGGTTCGGGATCATGAGAATCTTGGAGTGATGGGATGAATAAGACAATCCGCGACCTCGTAGCCAAATTCGGCAAGCTTCCTGTCGCAATCGACCAGGTTGCCGACGACGCCGATCTTTATGCGGCGGGTCTGACGTCCTTTGCCTCGGTGCAGCTGATGCTGGGCATCGAAGAGGCGTTCGACATCGAATTCCCTGACAATCTCCTGAACCGCAAATCCTTCGCGAGCATCTCGGCCATCGCCAAGACGGTCGATATCATCCAGGACAGCCGGAAGGTCGCCTGATGAACTTTCCCGTCAAGATCATGCAGGACGATCTTGTCGCAAGGGTCGCCCGTGTCGCCGAAATTGCGGCCAGACACGCCGATGCCGTCGATATCGAGGGCCGCTTTCCCCGAGAGGCCGTGGATGCGATGAAGGCCGAAAGGCTTCTCGGCATCCAGGTGCCGCGCCAGCTCGGCGGTGAATCGGCGTCGACCACCGAAATCGCCGAATTGTGCTCGATGCTGGGCCAGGCATGCGCGGCAAGCGCCATGGTCTTCGCCATGCACCACATCAAGCTGTCGAGCCTCGTCGAACATGGCGCCGACAGCGATTGGCACCGCAGTTTCATGCAGGCCATCGCTGCCGACCAGCTGCTGATCGCATCGGCCACGACCGAGGGCGGCATCGGCGGCAACCTGCGCAACAGCATCTGCGCGATCGAGGTCGACGGCGACATCTGCCGGCTGGAAAAGGATGCCACCGTCATTTCCTACGGCTCGCATGCCGACGCCATTCTCATCACGTCACGCGCCCACGCGCAGGCAGCCTCCTCCGATCAGGTGCTGACGGCTTTCCTCAGGGATCAGTACACGCTCGAAAAGACGCATGCCTGGAATACGCTCGGCATGCGCGGCACCTGTTCCGACGGCTTCCTCTTCAAGGGCGAAGCGCCGGCGCGACAGATCCTGCCGAAGCCTTTCGCTGAGATCGCCGCGCAATCGATGCTGGCTTCCTCGCATCTGCTTTGGAGCGGCGTCTGGTACGGGATTGCGGTCGATGCCGTCGCTCGCGCCCAGGCCTTCGTTCGCGCCGCCGCCCGCAAGGCGCCGGATGCGCAGCCGCCGGGCGCGCTGCGCCTCGCCGAGGTCTCGAACCTGTTGCAGATGGTAAAATCCAACGTCGTTGCCGGTCTCAAGGCCTATGAGGACGCCAAGGCGGATTCCGACAGGCTGTCGTCGATGGGCTTTGCGGTTGCGATGAACAACGTCAAGATCGCCTCTTCCGAGACGATCCTGGAGATTGTCAATCACGCCATGCTGATCTGCGGCATCATGGGCTACAAGAACGGTACGCCCTTCAGCCTCGGACGCCATCTGCGCGACGCGCATTCCGCACAGCTGATGATTTCGAACGACCGCATCCTCGGCAATACGTCGAGCATGCTTCTCGTCCACAAGCAGGACACTAGCCTACTGGGGTGACAGTCATGGATATGCAGACCTCGTTTCTGGACCGGCTCTTCGAATCCGGCCTGCTGATCGATACCGGCGTTGACGGTCTCTATGGCCGCAGCGGCCAGTTCGAAGATGTCATCACCGCCTTTGAACGGCTGATCGATACGTTCGGCGGCGCCGACGGCGCCGAAGCGATGCGTTTTCCGCCCGGCATGAACCGCGCGCTTTTCGAAAAGAGCGGTTACATGAAGAGCTTCCCGCAGCTTGCCGGCACGGTGCACAGTTTCTGCGGCAGCGAGCTCGACCATATGAGCCTGCTTGAATGCATGGAAGTCGGCGAAGACTGGACCAAGGGCCAGCAAGCGACCGATATCGTGCTGACGCCGGCTGCCTGCTATCCGCTCTATCCGACGGTCGCCAAGCGCGGCAACCTGCCGAAGACGGGCGGCCTGTTCGACCTGCAGTCCTACTGCTTCCGTCATGAGCCCTCGAAGGATCCCGCCCGCCAGCAGCTTTTCCGCATGCGCGAATATGTCTGCATGGGAACGGAAGAGCACGTCACCGATTTCCGCCAGAAATGGATGGACCGCGGTGTCGAGATGATGAAGCAGCTCGGCCTCGATGTGACCATCGATGTTGCCAACGATCCGTTCTTCGGCCGTGCCGGCAAGATGATGGTCAACAATCAGCGTGACCAGAACCTGAAGTTCGAACTGCTGATCCCGATCACATCGGCGGCGAAGCCGACGGCCTGCATGAGCTTCAACTACCATCAGGATTCCTTCGGCCTGAAATGGGGCCTCAATCTCGAGGATGGCAGCGTTGCGCATACGGCCTGCGTCGGCTTCGGGCTGGAACGCATCGCGCTCGCGCTCTTCCACCACCACGGGCTCGACGTGAAGGAGTGGCCGGCCAGCGTACGGAAAACGCTGTGGGGCTGATGACGTCGATGACATCGGTCTTCCCGGGAATCAGCCCGGAAACCTACCGGCAGCACGCGCTGCATTCCGGCGAGCGCGCATGGCCGGAAACCAATTGCTATGTCGATCTCTGGATCGAGGTGCTGGCGACGGCGGGCGTCGCCCCCGAGGCGATGCTGGGTTTCACCCTGGCGCAGGATTTCGAGGGCGATCAGTTCACCTTCTTCAAGGTGCCGCTCGAGGATCTCGAAGCGCTCTACGGCATCCGCGCGACCGAGCTTGCGATCTACGACCGCGTCGAACGGCATGTCGACGTGCAGATCGCGCGCGGCCGCCTCTGCCTGATCGAGATGGATTCCTTCTACATGCCGGATACGCGCGGAACTGCTTACCGGCAGGAGCACGGCAAGACGACGGTTGCGATCAACCGGCTGGATGTCGCAGCAAAGCGGGTCGAGTATTTCCACAATGCCGGCTATTTCCAGCTGGAAGGCGAGGATTTCGACGGGCTGTTCCAGCAGCATCTGGCGGAGAGCGATCCACCTTTTCTGCCCTATACGGAGTTTGCACGGTTTCCGGACAAGCCCGCCGATGAAGCGCATCTGCGCGCAACCGCGCGGCGGCTTGCGGACTTTCACTTCGCCAGGCGTCCGCGCGAAAACCCGATCCGTGCCTTTTCAGCCGTCTTTCCGCGGCAGGTGGAGGCAGTGGCGGAGCGGCCGTTCGGCTTCTTCCACAAATATGCCTTCAACACGCTTCGGCAGGTCGGCGCCAATTTCGAGCTGGCATCCGATTACCTGGCCTGGCTCTCTCCGGAATTCGCGGCGGCTGCCGAGGATGCCCGGCGTATTTCCGACGCGGCGAAATCCGTGCAGTTCCAGCTTGCCCGCGCTGTCGCCCGCAGGAGGTTCGAGCCGCTGCAGGCGGCACTTGATCCAGCCGCCGATGCATGGGATTCCATGATGATATCGCTTGCGGAGCGAATCTGAGGCCGGAGATCAGACCATGCGGGGGCGTTTGGCAAGCATCGGAGCCGAGGAAAGCGTGCTTTCCGAAGGCTGGAACCTGATCCTGACGGAGCCGGGCGCCTGCGCCGTGCCGCACGACATTCACCTTTCCGCGCAGTTCATTCCCGCACCCGTCCCCGGCACTGTTGCCGCGGCGCTCGAAAAAGCCGGACTATTCGACCGGGAAAATCCCGAGCCGCTGAACACGAAAGACGCCTGGTATCTCTGCCGGCTCTTCGATGCCGAGCCCGGTGAAGCGATCCTGCGTTTCGCGGGTCTCGCCACGCTGTGCCATGTCTTCCTTAATGGCGAGGAAATCCTCTTTTCCGAGAGCATGTTCACGGCGCATGAGCTCCCGGTGACGCTTCTGGGCGGCGACGAGCTGGCGCTCTGCTTCCGCGCGCTCGGGCCGCGCCTGTCCGAGCCAGGCCCACGTGCGCGCTGGCGGCCGCAGATGATCACGCCGGCGGGCCTGAAGAATTTCCGCACGACGCTGCTCGGCCATATGCCCGGCTGGTGCCCCGAGATCCATGCCGTTGGGCCGTGGCGGCCGATTTCGCTGGTGCGGCGCAAATCCATCTCGATCGACAATGTCTCCATCCGGGCCGCGCTGGATGAGAGCGGCGCCGGCCGTCTCAGCGTTTCCCTGCACAGCAATGCCGAGAAGCCGGCGATGCTGCTGCACTGCGGCGGCATGGAACAGCCCTTCGAGAAGGTCGGCGACAATCACTATTCCGCCATCCTCAAGCTTTCCGACATCGAGCCCTGGTGGCCGCATACGCATGGCGCTCCACGTCTTTATGATCTGACACTGGTTTCCGATGGGGCGGAATATCCGCTCGGCAAGACCGGTTTCCGGCGCATCGAGGTCGAGCGCGGCGCCGATGGCGATGATTTTGGGCTCGTGATCAACGGCGAGCGCATCTTCTGCCGCGGCGCGGTATGGACGACGGCCGACATCGCGCGATTGCCGGGCAGTCGGGCGGATTACGAGCCGTTCCTGCGGCTTGCGCGTGAAGCCGGCATGAACATGATCCGCATCGGCGGCACCATGGCTTACGAGACGCCCGATTTCTTTGCCCTTTGTGACGAACTCGGCCTGCTGGTGTGGCAGGATTTCATGTTCGCCAATTTCGACTATCCGCGCAACGACAAGGCCTTCCTCGGTCATGTTCATGCCGAGGTCGAGGAATTCCTGCACGGCGTCCAGGGTTCGCCTTCTCTCGCGGTCCTCTGCGGCGGCAGCGAAATC
This sequence comes from Rhizobium sp. R634, assembly GCF_002211305.1. Taxonomy (GTDB): domain Bacteria; phylum Pseudomonadota; class Alphaproteobacteria; order Rhizobiales; family Rhizobiaceae; genus Rhizobium. The sequence continues at coordinate 221,815 of NZ_LOKW01000025.1, forward strand.
CACCAGCAGGCGGCGATGCTCGGCCTGCCCATGGAATTCTGGAGCGGTCCTGTCACCGACGAAATCATCCCGGCGATCACCGCGCGCATGCGTCCTGATGTGCCCTATGTTCCGAACTCGCCCCATGGCGGAGCGATGCCGTTCTCGCCCAATTCAGGCATTGCGCATTATTACGGGGTCGGCGCCTATATGCGGCCGATCGCGGATGCGCGTCGCGCCGACGTGCGTTTTGCCTCCGAGAGCCTCGCCTTCGCGCATGTGCCGCAGCAAAGGACGCTGCAGCGTCATCTCGACGTGCCCGCCGTGCACAGCCCGCTCTGGAAGGCGCGCGTGCCGCGCGACCGCAGCGCATCCTGGGATTTCGAGGATGTTCGCGACTTCTATCTGGAGCTTCTCTACGGTCTCGATCCGGCCCGGCTCCGCCGCGAAGACCCGGAACGCTATCTCGATCTCTCCCGCGCCGTCACCGGCGAGGTGATCGAGGAGACTTTCGCCGAATGGCGGCGCAAGGGTTCGGCCTGCAACGGAGCGCTCGTCTGGACGCTGCAGGACCTCATGCCCGGTCCCGGCTGGGGCGTGATCGATTCCACCGGCGAGCCGAAACCCGTCTGGTATGCGATGCACCGCGCGTTCCGGCCGATCCAGGTAATCTTCACCGACGAGGGAACCAACGGCCTCGACGTGCATGTCGTCAACGAGACGGACGCCGACCTCGACGTCGAACTCGAAGTTGCCTGCCTGCGCGATGGAAGGCAGCAGGTCGTCAGCGGCAGCTTGGCCTTCAAGTTGGCGGCAAGGGACACGCAGCGTTTTGCCTCGACCGCGCTCTTTGGCGCCTTTTTCGATACGACCTATGCCTTCCGTTTCGGGCCGCCGTCACATGATGCAAGTGTGGCGCGCCTGCGCTCGCTCGCCGACGGTGCGGTTCTGGCGGAAAGCTTCCATTTTCCCTGCGGGCGCGGAAAAGCGCTGCATGACGCAGCCATCGAGGCGTCGCTCGGCAGAGACGGCGACGACTGGGTCGTCGACCTCAGAACCGACCGGCTGGCGCAATCGGTGCATATCGACGTCGAAGGCTATAGGGCCGACGACGACTGGTTCCACCTTGCCCCCGGCGCATTGCGGCGCGTGAGGCTCCACGCGCTGTCCGGTATCGAGAGCGATGTTCCGCCGACGGGCGAAATCAGAAGTCTAGGCAGTTCGCATCGCGTCGCGTTCGCGGGCTAAAGCTTCCGCCGGGCGCCCATCCATTGAGAAAGACCGTGTTTTGAGAACGACATACCGCTTTCTGCGTGCTCACGTCCTGCAGCGGCTGATCCCTCGGTCGCGCCTTGCCTTCAATCCGCGCAAGCCCGTCGAAATCGTCGGCTATCTCTCGATGGCCGTCGGCGTCGGCGAATCGGCAAGGCTCTGCGCCGGTGCGCTTGCGGAGGCGGGGCAGGCAATTTCGCTGTCCGATGTGAGCACGCATCCGGATGAGAAGTCCTTTGCCGGCTGGGCGCCATCGCATCTCTCCACCGTACCGCCGGGGAGCCGGATCTGGCATCTCAATCCGCCGATGCTGCCGCGCGCCATCCTGAAGAAGGGGCTCGCGAACTTCACCCGCGCCTTCAACATCGGCTATTTCGCCTGGGAGCTTGAGGTGGTGCCGGCGGAATGGCGCAACGGATTGCGTTACATGAATGCGATCTTCGTGCCGTCGGAATTCACCAGGCGCACGATTGCCCCTCTCACCAAGGCGCCCGTTATCGTGGTTCCGCATCCCGTCACCGAAAAGGCGGCGACGGAAGGCATGCGAGAGAAATTCGGCATCGAAAAGGACGCTTTTCTGGTCAGCTTCATCTTCAGCGCCGGATCGTCGATCAACAGGAAGAACCCGCAGGCCGTAATCGACGCCTTCAGGATATTTGCCGCCGAATGCCCGCGTGCTTTTCTGCTGATGAAGGCCAGCGGCAATGTCGATAAGGATGCGGACCTGCGCGAGCTGATCGCTTCGGTTGCGGGCGACATCAGGATCAAGATCGTCACCGACAGGCTGTCGGATGCCGATATCAACGGTCTCATCCGCTCTTCCGATGCCTATCTTTCGCTGCACCGCTCGGAAGGTTTCGGACTGACGGTTGCCGAGGCGATCATGCAGGGGACGCCCGTCATATCCACCGCCTGGTCGGGGACAGTGGACTTCTGCGACCCCGACAATAGCTGGCCGGTCGCCTCTCCCCTCATTCCCGTTGTCGATACGCATCCGGAATTTGCCGGGCTCAAGGACGCGGTCTGGGCAGATCCCTCTCCTGAAATCGCGGCCGCGCATCTGGGAGAGATTTTCCGCGCGCCCGAGCTTGCGCGGGAGAAGGCCGGCAAGGCGCGGGAATTCCTGCTGCGCTACCTCGCCGAGAACAGCTACGAGAAGGCGCTCGAGAAGCTGATAGCGATGCAAGCCAGCTAAGGTGAGATCACCGCTCCGCTTTATTTTAACATTTTCGCATTAGAGATGGCGGGTATCCGGCCTTAGGCCGATCCTGGCGGATGGATAGATGTCGAAGGGTATTATCGCAAACTCGGTGATGAATGCGGCGGCGGGCATGCTGCTGCTGCTGACAGGCTTCGTCTCCTCGATCATAACCGCCCGGCTGCTCGGACCTGAGGCAAACGGCATCGTCGCCTTCTCGCTGTGGCTGGTGGTGACGGGCGCCTCGATCGCCGAGCTCGGCTCGAGCATCACGCTGCTGAAGACGCTGCCGCAGCTTTCAGCGGAGGGCTATGATGCCCGCCGCCGGCGGGGCTTTGCCTCCATCCTCGTCAGCTTCATGATGTTTTCGACCGTCGTGCTGCTGGCGCTCTACGCCCTGTTTTTCCTGACGTCCGAGAAGATGCACTGGGCGGAAACCGCGCCTTCCGTCGCTCTGGTCACGGGCGCCCTGTTCTTCGTCCAGGCGATCGGATCCTTCGTCAAATTCTACCTGATCGGCGAAAAGAAGCTTGGCAGCTTCTTCAAGCTGACGGTCGCCGTCTCGATCATCCAGCTCGCCGGGGTCGCCGGCGGCGCTGTTCTCTATGGCGTCGAAGGCGTCCTCGTCGGCTATGCGCTTGGCCAGCTCGTGCTGTTTTTCGCCACGCTGCCGATCCTTCTTGCGCGGCGCGACTGGTGCGGGGTTTCGCTCAAATACCTCGCCTCTTCCTCCGTCATCCTGTCGATCCAGTTCATCATCGATTCGATCTTTCTCAACCGGCTCGAGCTGCTCTTCCTGCAGCAGTTCTGGTCGGTGGAAATGGTCGGCTACTATGCCGTCGGCCTGTCGATCGCGAATATCGCCCTTCAACTGCCGATCCAGATGACCGGCAGCCTGCTGCCCTATTATTCCGAGCGCCGGCACAGCAGCGACGATTCCACCTTGCCGGTCGAAGTCTTCGCCGCCGTCACCCGCAGCATGGCCTATATCGTGCTGCCGATGAGCCTCGGGCTTGCGGCGATCTCCAGCGAGCTGGTGTATGTGGTGTTCGGCGAAGCGTTCCGCCGCAGCGGCACGGTGGTGGCGCTGCTCGCGCTCGTCGCGCCCGCCTATACTTTCATGCAGATCCTCAGCCTCTATCTTCTGTCGATGGACAAGGCCCGCTCCCGCCTGAACATCAGTGTGATAGGTGGCCTCCTCATGGTAGCGGGTTGTTTACTGATCGTACCTAGGCTTGCCGCCGAGGGGGCCGCAATCGTGCGCATTCTCGTGTTCGTTGCGATGTCGGTGATGATGATCAGACAGACCGGGTTCGGGTCCCAGCTTTCGGGTCTCTATGCAAGCCTGACGAAGGTGATGCTCGCCTCCGTATTGTGCGCCTGCGCGGCAATTTCCGTTCTCGAATTCGTCCATGGCCCGGTCGGCCTCGTCTTCGCGATCATCGCCGGCACCTTCGCCCATTTCGCCGCGCTTCGCGTGTTGCGCGCCGTGCCGCGCGAGGATGTGGAAGTGATGCGCTCCATTCTCGAAAAGATGCCGTCCGCGCTGCGGCGGCCGGTCGGCCACATGATCAATTTCATTGCGCCGCGGCTTCCCGACGATCCCGATCGCGCCAAGGTCGCCCCCGGCGAATTCTCGCTGGAGCCTGCCGAGGGCGCGGGGCGCAGCGCTGCCCTGCCCGTCGTCTTCGATGGCACGATCGGCCTGTTCATGCCGGAGAATGCCGACGTGAAGAAGCGTTCGGCCGCCGTGCTCTTCGTCAGCCCCTGGGGTTTCGAGGAGATGTGCAGCCGCAAATTCTTCCGTGTTGCGGCCGAGCATTTTGCCGATATCGGCGTGCCGAGCCTGCGCTTCGACTATCGCGGCACCGGCGATGCGCTCGATTTCGGCGCGCTGCCGGCAAGCCTGGAAACCTGGGAAAATTCGATCCGCGCGGCGGCCGCCAAGCTGAAGTCGCTCACCGGCTGCGATCGCGTCATCCTCATCGGGCAGGGCCTCGGCGGGACTCTCGCCCAGCGGATCGGCTCTTCGATCGACGGTGTCGACAGTCTCGTCATGCTGGCGCCGGTGCTGAGCGGGCGGGCCTATCTGCGCGAACTCAACATGTGGTCGAAGATCATCGATGCCGATCTCGGCCTCGGCAAGGAGCATGTGCAGGCCGCCAAGGTGCAGATCGCCGGGCTCGTCATGCCCGAGGAGATCGCCGCCGAGCTCGGCAAGCTCAACATCGCCTCGCCGCAGGGGCTCGCAGCGTCCCGCTACCTGATCCTCGAACGCCCGATCCGGGCCGAGGATACCGGCTTTGCCGATGCACTGAGGGCGCTCGGGGCCGATGTCGAGCAGACGGCGTTCGAAGGTTATGACGAACTCGTCACCAATCCGCTTTTTGCTAAGACGCCCATGGCCGTTGTCGAGCAGCTGACGGCGTGGCTCGATAGCGCGACGACGGAGACATCCGCCGCGCATTCGCCGGCAACGATCGGCAGCACGCCGCTCGCCGGTGAGGGTTTCGTGGAAATGCCGGTGCGTTTCGGAAGCCACGATCATCTGGTTGGCGTCGTCAGCCGGCCGGTCGGCGAGATCAAGGGCAACGGCGTGCTCTTCCTGTCGACTGCCTATGACCGGCATGCCGGCTGGGGACGGACGACAGTGGATATGGCGCGCGAACTGGCGCGCCAGGGCGTCGTTTCGTTGCGCTTCGATTCTGCCAACGTCGGCGACAGCCCGCCGCGGCCGGATGCGCCAGAGCAGGTGCTTTACTCCAAGACGCAGACCGACGATGCGATCGCCGCGCTCGATCTGCTCGAAAGCGTCGTCGCCGGTCCCGTCATGGTGGCCGGCCGGTGCAGCGGCGGCTACGTCGCCTTCCGCGCCGGCGTCGCCGACGAGCGGCTGAAGGCGGTCGTTTCGATCAATCCTTTCGTCTATTACTGGGATCCCGAGGTGCCGGTGCGCAGGGAACATGTCGTTTCCGTCCCCCGGAGCCTCGACGATTACGGCCAGCGCCTGGCGCGGCTCGATACGCTGAAGCGGCTCGTCAGCGGCCAGGTGGATGTCGTGGCGGCGCTGCAGAATATCGTCATTGCCGGCGGCCGGCGGCTGTCGCCCTTTGTCGCGCCGCTGCTCGAGCTGCTTCCCGACCGGCGCCATATCGCCCGCGAGGTCCGGCATTCCTTCGCGCTGTTCAGCAAGCGCAAGGTGCCGCTGACGCTGATCTACAGCGAAGGCGACGTCGGGCTCGACCACGTCTATTTCCACTTCGGACCGCGCGGCGCCAAGCTTTCCCGTTATTCGAACGTGCGGCTCCTGATGCTGCCGGATGCCGACCACAATCTGACGCCGCCGCAGTCGCGCAAATTCGTGCTCGACGAGATCATCCGCCTCGCCAGAGCATGATCGCAATTTTCAACGAGTGGGTTCAGAGACTTTCGGCAGCGCCGATGTTCAACGATCTGTAGAGATCGATGTAGCGCCCGGCAACGATATCCCAGGAATAGCCGCGAGCGGCGTCGAGAAGTCTCGCGCGGACGATGTCCGGTTCGCCCGAAAGTGCTTCATAGGCTGATACGATCGCCGTGGCGGCTATTTCAGGATTGGTGAAATCGGTGAGCTTGATGGCGGGATGGCGGGCGGCGAGCGTCGCAAAGGCATCGTTGGCGTTCAGCACCGGCTGGAGACCGGCGCTCAGCGCCTCCAGCGCCACCAGCCCGAAACCCTCATATTCCGAGGCGGAGGCAAAGAGCGAAGCCTCGGTGATGATGCGGCGGATGGTATCGTTGTCGGGCGACACATGCAGGGTGACGCGGCCGGTCAGGTTCCGGTTTTCGATCTCGCTTTCGACATCCCTGCGGTTCAGGTCGGATTCGGCGCCGACGATGTCGAGATGCCATTCCGGGTCGCGGGCCTTCAGCACGGCCATCGCATCGAGCAGATGGTCGAGCCGCTTGTTCACCGAGAAACGGCCGATCGTGACGATGCGGCGCCTTGCCCGGCGCGAAGCGGTATCGGCGAATTTGCCGATATCGGCGCCGTTTTCGATCAACAGGCTGTCAGGCACGATCTCGGAAAACTGCTTGAGATCGGAAGCGCTGCAGCAGACGACGCGGCGGTAGGCCATCGCCGAAGCGCGGGTCAACGTGCGGAACCAGATCTTCTTGATCGCCGCATATTTCCTGGTGTGGAAGAAACCGCCATGGGTGGTGACGATCATCGGCTTGCCGTGCAGCAGCCGGCCCCAGGCGAGCGCATCGAAGAAGAAGTCGATGGCATGGACATGCAGGAGATCGGCATCGGCGAGATGGCGGAAAACCTGTGGCGCCAGCGGATAACGGCTGCTGCCGGACCAGGGAATGCGCACGACTTCGATGCCGTCGATATCTTCGCAAGGCGGCAGCTTTTTCTCAGGGGCGGTGAAGAGCGAATCGAGGGTGACGACGCGCACGCGATAACCGCGGCGGAGGGTCTGGCGGCCGAGATTGGCGACGACGTCTTCCAGGCCGCCGCGATTGGGCAGGAACTGGCGCACGACATGGACGATCAGCGGAGCCGTTTCCGGCTGCGGATTCTCGCGCACCCTGTCTGCCTCGATGATCGCCATTTTCCACCTGTCGCTGCGCGTGCCAAGCTCGTGTTGGCGCGGATCTTATAGCAGCGACCAGATATCTCGGGCGTTAAGGCGTGGTTTCAGCCACGTCCTGCGGAGTCGATTCTTCGCGAAAAAGGTTAACCGTCTCTGATGGGAATCAGAAGGCCTTGAAAGTAAGCGTCGTCAGCGAGCGGACGATGCCTGGAATATTGGCGATGTTGTCGTTGATGAACTTGCCGATATCCTGGCCTTCTTCGATGTAGACCTTCAGCAGCAGATCGTAATCGCCGCTTGTGGAATAGAGCTCCGAGACCAGTTCGGTCTGGTAGATGGCGTCGGCGACCTCGTAGGTCTTGCCGGGTGCGCATTGGAGCTGGACGAAGATCGGCTTCATGGGAATTTCCTGAAAGATTTGTTTGCACGCATAATGGTCGAAAGCACCGTACGGATGCAAGCCGTTCGTCACGCCGCCGGGTTGGCGGCGGCTTCCGCGACGATCCAGTCGCGAAAGGCGGTAAGCGGCGCATAGTCGGCGCGCTCGGACGGGAAAGCGAGATAATAGCGCTCGCGGCTTTCCATCTCGCGGTCGACGGCGGCGACGAGATCGCCGCGCCTGAGTTCCTCCTGCATCAGAAATGTCGGCAGCAGCGCGACGCCGAGGCCGGCGGCGGCGGCTTGTGCTGCGGTGGCGAACTGGTCGAAGAGCATGCCGTGCACGCTTTCGAAGGACACGCCGTTGCCGGCGAACCATTGCTCCCAGGCGTCGGGCCGCGTCGTCAGGTGCAGAAGCGGAACGGCAAGCAGGTCTTCCGGCCGCGAGATCACGTATCGCTTGAGAAAATCGGGACTGCAGGCCGGCACCGTGCGCTCCGACATCAGAAAAGCCAGTTCGGCGCCCGGCCAATGCGGATGGCCGAAATGGATGGCGGCGTCGATCGAATCGAGGCGGAAATCGAAGGGCGAAAGACGGGTCACCAGATTGATCGTGACACCGGGATTGGCGGCGAGGAAGCGGCCGAGGCGCGGCGCCAGCCAGCGCGTGCCGAAAGTCGGCAGGATGGCGAGATTGAGCGTGCCGCCATGCGGATTGGCGCGCAGGTTCAAGGAGGCGCTCGATATGCGCCGCAGCGCCTCGCGGATCTCGCGGGCATAGCCGTCGCCGGCAAGCGTCAGCCGCATGGTCTGGCGTTCGCGCAGGAAGAGCTCGACGCCGAGCTGCTCTTCCAGCGCGCTCACCTGGCGGCTGACGGCGCTCTGCGTCAGGTCGAGCTCGCGCGCGGCGGCGGTGACGCTGCCGGTGCGGGCGACCGCCTCGAAGGCGGCGAGATGCGAGATCGATGGCAGAAAACGTCTTGAAGCGAGCATGGTCATTCCGGTTCAGAATGAGCTATTTCCGAAATTTCGATATTTCCGGCTTTCCGGAGCTTGTAAAGAGTTTCATCCTGCAAAAACGGAATGAGCCGGAGCTTCCGGATGCCGAAGGTCTTCGTGTCCCAACGGTGCCAGGCGGCCCTTCAAGTCCTCGTTTTATGCTTTAGAGTACCGTAATTCCATCCGATCGGACCGAGCCATGCTGAATGATCCGCGCTCCCACGGCCTCTGGGAAAAGACCGCCCCCGAAGCGCCGGCGACCTCGTCTCTCAAAGGCGCGGCTACGGCCGATGTCGTCATCGTCGGCGGCGGCTACACCGGTCTTTCCTCCGCCCTGCATCTTGCAGAAGCCGGCTCGAAGGTGGTGCTGCTGGAGGGCAAGGAGATCGGTTTCGGCGGCGCGGGACGCAATGTCGGGCTGATCAATGCCGGCATGTGGGTGATGCCCGACGATCTGCCCGGCGTGCTCGGCCCGGTGCATGGCGAACGCCTGCTCGACCTGCTCGGCGGCGCCCCGAAGCTCGTCATGGAATTGATCGACAGGCATCGGATTGCCTGCGAGCTCGAACGGAACGGCACGCTGCATTGCGCTGTCGGGCCGGATGGGCTGAAGGAGATCGAGGAGCGCGCGGCGCAATGGTCCGCCCGCGGCGCGCCCGTGAGACTGCTCGACGCGGCGGAGACCGCCAAACGCATCGGCAGCGATGCCTATGCCGGTTCGCTGCTCGACATGCGCGCCGGAACGCTGCAGCCGCTTGCCTATGCGCGCGGTCTCGCCCATGCCGCCGTCAAGGCGGGCGTCGCCATCCATACATCGAGCCCGGTCGTTACGACCGAGCGCAGCGGCAGCCGCTGGCGCGTGAAGACGGCCAAGGGCGAAGTCAGCGCGGATTGGATCATCGTCGCGACGGATGCCTACAGCACCGGCCCGTTCGAGCAGGTGCGCAACGAGCAGGTCTATCTGCCCTATTTCAATTTCGCCACGGTGCCGCTCGGCCATAATCTGCGCCAGTCGATCCTGCCGGGGCGGGAGGGTGCCTGGGACACCAAGGACATCCTCTCCTCCTTCCGCACGGACCAGGCCGGCCGCCTCGTTTTCGGCAGCGTCGGGGCGTTGCGCAATACCGGGCTTGCCGTACACAAGGGCTGGGCCAAGCGCGCCTTGAAGCGGCTCTTTCCTATCATCGGCGATGTCGAATTCGAATGCGAATGGTATGGCCAGATCGGCATGACCGACAATGCACTGCCGCGCTTCCACAAATTTGCGCCGGGGATCGTCGGCTTTTCCGGTTATAATGGCCGCGGCATCGCGCCGGGAACGGTCTTCGGCCGCACCTTGGCGGAGCACATTCTGGGCCGGCTTTCAGAGGCCGATCTGCCGCTGCCGCTGACTGCGCCCACCGAACCGAGCTTCCGGGCGCTCAAGGAAATATGGTACGAAGCCGGCGCGCAGGTCGCCCATTTCGCCGATGCCCGCTTCTGACAAAATCAAGATTGGAACCACGACAATGACCATCGCCGTCCTCGATCTCGCCACCGAAACCGCCAAGCTGCTTGCCGAACTCGGCGTCGATGCCGGCCGCTATCAGGGCGGCACGCTGTCCGTCACGTCGCCGGTCACGGGCAAGGAAATCGGCAAACTGAGACAGCACACCGTTTCCGAGACGAAGGCGGCGATCGAGGAAGCGCATAGTGCCTTCCTGGAATGGCGCTCGGTTCCGGCGCCGAAGCGCGGCGAGCTGGTCCGCCTGCTCGGCGAGGAACTGCGCGCCGCAAAGACGGCGCTCGGCCGTCTCGTTTCGATCGAGGTCGGCAAGATCACCTCGGAAGGCCTTGGCGAAGTGCAGGAGATGATCGACATCTGCGATTTCGCCGTCGGCCTTTCCCGTCAGCTCTACGGCTTGACGATCGCCACCGAGCGCTCCGAGCACCGGATGATGGAAAGCTGGCATCCGCTCGGCGTGGTCGGCATCATCTCCGCCTTCAATTTTCCCGTCGCCGTCTGGTCGTGGAATGCGGCGCTGGCGATCGTCTGCGGCAATTCCACCGTCTGGAAACCCTCCGAAAAGACGCCGCTGACGGCGCTCGCCGTGCAGGCGCTGTTCGAAAAGGCGCTGATGCGCTTCGTCACTGAAGGCGGCAAGGCGCCGGCCAATCTGTCGACGCTGATCATCGGCGGCCGCGACGTCGGCGAGGTGCTGGTCGACCATCCCAAGATCCCGCTCGTTTCGGCCACCGGCTCGACGGCGATGGGCCGCGCCGTCGGTCCGCGCCTGTCGCAGCGTTTTGCCCGCGCCATTCTCGAACTCGGCGGCAACAATGCGGCGATCGTCTGCCCGAGCGCCGATCTCGACCTGACGCTGCGCGGCGTCGCTTTCTCCGCCATGGGCACGGCAGGCCAGCGCTGCACGACGCTGCGCCGTCTCTTCGTGCATGAAAGCGTCTACGACCAGCTGGTGCCGCGGCTGCAGAAGGCCTACGGCTCCGTCACCATCGGCAATCCTTTGGAAACCGGCACGCTCGTGGGACCGCTGATCGACGGCCAGGCTTTCGAGAAGATGCAGGCCGCGCTCGGCGAGGCAAAATCGGCCGGCGGCAAGGTGACCGGCGGCGAGCGCGTCGACAATGGTTCGGCCGATGCCTTCTACGTTCGCCCGGCGCTCGTTGAAATGCCCGAGCAGACGGGGCCGGTCGAGCACGAGACCTTCGCGCCGATCCTCTATGTGATGAAATACAGCGATTTCGACGACGTGCTGGCGTTGCACAATGCCGTGCCGCAGGGGCTGTCGTCGTCGATTTTCACCAATGACATGCGCGAGGCTGAGACCTTCGTCTCCGCAAACGGGTCGGATTGTGGCATCGCCAACGTCAACCTCGGTCCCTCGGGCGCCGAGATCGGCGGCGCTTTCGGCGGCGAGAAGGAAACCGGCGGCGGGCGCGAGTCCGGCTCGGATGCCTGGAAGGCCTATATGCGCCGCGCCACCAACACGATCAATTACGGCAGAACCCTGCCGCTGGCCCAGGGCGTCAAGTTCGACGTGGAATAAGCCGCGATACCACAGGGCGGGCGCTCGAGGAGCGCCGCCCTTCTCAGCTGAATTGCGATTTATTCCGTTGTAATATGATATACTTAGTCAAGATATTGTGATGCTCTTTTCCTGACGATCAAACTTGAAATCGTCATTCAAGAAAAATATACGCCTCTCACCACCCCTGGGAGCTTGGGTGGCATCGCCATGGAGGCCATCATGACTGTCGCTCTTAATCATTTTTCCCACGCACTCGCGCTTGCCGCTTCTCTTTTCGCCGCCACGACGCTCGCCGGCGGCGCCCAGGCGCAGGACGAAGGTATCGTTGTTTACAACGCCCAGCACGAGAGTCTGGGCCGCGAATGGATCGATGCCTTCACCAAGGAGACCGGCATCAAGGTCACCATGCGCCAGGGCAGCGACATGCAGTTCGCCAACCAGATCATTCAGGAAGGCGACGCCTCTCCGGCAGACGTATTCCTCACCGAGAACTCGCCGGCGATGACGCTGGTCGACGGTGCGGGCCTCTTCGCCCCTGTCGACAAGGAAACGCTGGATCAGGTTCCGGAGCAGTACCGCCCGGCCGACGGCATGTGGACCGGCATTGCCGCGCGCACCACGGTCTTTGCCTATGACAAGACCAAGCTCACCGAAGACAAGCTGCCGAAGTCGCTGCTCGACCTCGCAGACCCGGCCTGGAAGGGCCGCTGGGGCGCGGCCCCCGCCGGTGCCGACTTCCAGGCTATCGTCGCGGCCCTGTTGCAGCTGAAGGGCGAAGACGCCACCAAGGCATGGCTGAAGGGCCTCAAGGACAACGCCATGCCCTACAAGGGCAACAGCGTGGCCATGAAGGCTGTCAATGCAGGCGAAGTCGAAGGCGCGGTCATCTACCATTACTACTGGTTCGGCGATCAGGCGAAGACCGGCGAAAACAGCAAGAATGTCGGCCTGCATTATTTCAAGAACCAGGATCCGGGTGCTTTCGTCAGCGTTTCGGGTGGCGGTATCCTGAAATCCACGCAGCACATGAAGGAAGCCCAGGCCTTCCTGAAGTTCATCACCGGCAAGGCCGGCCAGGCGGTTCTCAAGGACGGCACGTCCTATGAATATGCCGTCGGCAAGGATGCTCCCTCCAACGACAAGCTGGTCCCGCTTTCCGATCTCAACGCTCCCAAGGTCGAGGCTTCGACGCTGGACAGCAAGAAGGTCGTGGAACTGATGACGGCCGCCGGCCTGATCTGACCTTTCTGCCGCAGGCTTCATCCGGCCAAAACTATTGCTTTTGGCTCAAGAAAACCTTAGGGCATGACGATATCCGGCAACCGCTTTCCGAAAGCGGTTGCCTTCCTTTTTCAGCGTGTGAAGGCATCGGCCTTGCTGCAGGACAACAGATTGCTGGCATCCGGCACCGAGGCGCCGGCCGCGACGGCAGCCGTGCGAATGGTGTTGCCGCGCGGGCGCATGCCGCACGCTTCCGTGGTTCTGCTTGCAACCATCGTGGCGATCTTCAGCCTCGTGCCGCTCGGCTTCATCGGCTGGATCACCTATGATGTCGGCTGGGAAACGGTGAAGGCGCTGGTCTTCCGGCCGCGCGTCGGCGAACTCCTCGTCAACACCGTCCTCCTGGAATCGATCACCATTCCGCTGTCGATCGCGCTTGCCGTGACGCTCGCCTGGCTGACCGAGCGGACCGACATTCCCTTCGCGCGGCTCTGGGCCTGGCTGGCGATCGCTCCGCTCGCCGTGCCCGCCTTCGTGCACAGTTATGCCTGGGTCAGCCTCATTCCCGGCATGCGCGGCCTGCAGAGCGGCGTCTTCGTCTCGGTGATCGCCTATTATCCGTTTTTGTACCTGCCGGTCGCCGCCGCGTTGCGCCGCCTCGATCCGGCGATCGAGGATGCCGCGGCCTCGCTCGGCCTCGATCCCTGGCGCGTCTTCTTCCGCGCCGTGCTGCCGCAACTCAGGTTTGCCATCTGCGGCGGCTCGCTGTTGATCGCGCTGCATCTGCTGTCGGAATACGGCCTGTTCGTCATGATCCGCTTCGATACTTTCGCAACGGCGATCGTCGACCAGTTCCAGTCCTCTTATAACAGCCCGGCCTCCAACATGCTCGGCGGCGTGCTTGTCGCCTGCTGTCTCTTCCTGCTCGGCCTCGAAGTGCTGCTGCGCGGCAATGAACGCTATGCCCGCGTCGGCTCCGGCGCGCCGCGTCCGGCCGATCGCCGGCGGCTCGGCTGGTTTGCCGCGCCGGCTCTCCTGCTGCCCGCAGTGCTCGCGGTGCTCACTCTCGGCGTGCCGCTGGTGACGCTCGGACGCTGGCTCTATCTCGGTGGTCTCGAAATCTGGCGCATCGAGGTCGGCAGCGCCTTTCTGCAGACGATCGTGCTCGCCGTTGCCGGCGGCGTGCTGGCGACGATTGCCGCGGCACCCATGGCCTGGCTTTCCGTGCGCGCGCCCGGCCGCTTCCAGCGCCTGCTCGAAGCCTGCCACTATTATGTCGGCTCGCTGCCTGGCGTCGTCGTGGCGCTGGCGCTGGTGACGATCACCGTGCGTCTCGTGCTGCCGCTCTACCAGACCTTCGCGACGCTGCTCGTTGCCTATGTGATGCTTTTCCTGCCGCGCGCCATGGTGGGGCTGCGCGCCAGCATCGCCCAGGCGCCGGTGGAGCTGGAGCGCGCTGCCATGGGCCTCGGCCGCACGCCGGGCCAGGCGGTGCGGCAGATCACCATGCGGCTTGCAGCCCCCGGAGCGGCCGCCAGCGTGGCGCTCGCCGCCCTCGGCATCACCAACGAACTCACGGCGACGCTGATGCTGTCGCCCAATGGCGTCGATACGTTGGCGACGAAATTCTGGTCGCTGACCAGTGAGATCGACTATGTCTCGGCCGCCCCCTACGCCTTCATGATGATTGTGCTGTCGCTGCCGCTCACCCTCATGCTTTATACGCAATCGAAACGGACCGCCGGCCAATGACGCTGCTTACGATCGACACTATCAGCAAGCGATACGGCCCGGTGCAGGCGCTGAAGGATATCTCGCTCGAAGTGCAGGCGGGCAGCCGCACGGCTGTCGTCGGCCCCTCCGGCTCGGGCAAGACGACGCTGCTGCGCATCGTCGCCGGCTTCGAACAGCCGGATGCCGGCACGGTGACGCTGGATGGCGAAGTGCTGGCGGATGGCCCGGCAGCGGTGCCGGCCCACAAGCGCGGCATCGGCATCGTCTCGCAGGACGGCGCGCTGTTTCCGCATCTCAGCGTTGCCGACAATATCGGCTTCGGTTTCGAGAAAGGGGCTGCGGACCGCGAGAAGCGCATCGTTGAGCTGCTTGATATGGTCGAGCTTGACCGTGGCATGCTGGTCAGGCGCCCGCATCAACTTTCCGGCGGCCAGCAGCAGCGCGTGGCGCTTGCCCGCGCCCTCGGCCGCAAGCCGCGGCTGATGCTGCTCGACGAACCGTTTTCGGCGCTCGATACAGGCTTGCGCGAAAACATGCGCAAGGCGGTCGCGCGCGTGCTGCAGGCGGCCGGCATCACCGCCATTCTGGTGACGCATGATCAGGAAGAGGCGCTGAGCTTTGCCGATCAGGTGGCGGTGCTGAGGGAAGGACGGCTGATCCAGGCCGGCTCGCCGCAATCATTGTATCTACATCCCCGGGATCGCGAAACGGCGCTGTTCCTCGGCGATGCCGTGCTGCTTCCCGCCATCATCCGAAACGGGCTTGCGGATTGCGCGCTGGGCCATGTCGCCGTCGAGGGCAGCCGTCAGGGCAAGGCCGAGATCATGCTGCGGCCCGAGCAGATCCGCGTCGTTGCCGATGACAGCGACCGCAATCATGCCGGACGGGTCGTGGAGGTGGAGTTCGGCGGCGCGGTCTGCACCGTCGCCGTCTCGCTCGACGGCGTCGCATTGCCGCCGATCAGGATCAAGACCTCGAGCGTCGCGCTTCCGGCGCGAGGCGATCTCGTTCGCCTGGATATCTCAGGCAAGGCGCATGTTTTCGAAGGCTGAGGCGCCTCGCATCGATATGCCGGAACCGCTGCGCGCTTCCGAGCGGTATGCGTTGCTCAGCCGAATTTGCGCACCAGCTCTTCCGGCTCGATGCCTTCGAGCCAGCCGCCGGTGAAGCCGGCGCGTTCGAGGCCGAGACGGATCACCGGCGATTGCCGCATCAGCTTCCAGATGAAATCGGAGCGCTCATTCTCGACAGTCATGACGACGAGGCCCTGGTCGATGCCGACGGTGCGGTCGTCGACCCAGCCTTCCGGCCGCTTCGTCTGGACGGTCGGATTGAAGCCGCCGGGGAAGCCGCCTTCCAAGAGCAGGTTCGGATAGGTGGTCAGAAGCGCCTTGGTGCCGTCGAGCGCGGCTTGCCGGTCATAGGGCAGGCAGGCAAGGGCCGCCCAGGGCGCGATCGTGCCGTCATCCGGGCCGAGCGGGGCGCCGCGCGCGGCATAACCCAAAACCTTCGGCTGGCGGCCGCCGCGCATGCGCCGCGTCGGCGGCGGGCCGTCGCAGGCGGTGAAGCCCCAGATATTCCGGTTGTAGCCGACGAAACGGCCGGGATTGCGCTCGGCATAGTCGCGCTGCATGTTGATGACGACCTGCGTGTTGCGGAAATAATCCCAGTTGCGCTCGGCCATCGGCTTGTCCTGGATGCTGCGGAAATCGATCCAGGCGTGGGAGAAGAGATGGATGAAGAGCGGTCCGGCATAGAGATAGGGCTGCTCGTTGAACATCATCCAGGAATAGCTTGATGTAAAGGCGTCGTAGCAGGATTGCGGGATCGGATGCGTCGGCGAGGCGAGCGCCAGCGCGTAGAGGATGATCGCCTCGTCGAAGCCGTGATAGCGCCAGCGCAGGAAGCCGGAAGAGGGCTTCCAGCCCATGGAGATGGTGTCGCCCTTGTTCAGCGCCCAGCGCCAGTCGACGCGCTCGTAGATGAAGGTCGCGAGCTCGCGGATCTCGGTCTCCGTCTCGTCCTCACGATTGAAATATTGCGCCGCCGTCAGCACGCCGGCGAGAAGCAGCGCCGTGTCGATGGTCGAAAGCTCGCTGTTCCAGGCGCGATTGCCGGTATCCATGTGCAGAAAATGGTAGAAGAAGCCGCGATGGCCGGTCGCGTGGCGCTCTTCGCCCTGACGGGCTTCGGCGAAGAAGCGCAGCGTATTGACCGTGCGCTCGGCCGCTTCGCTGCGGCTGATCCAGGAACGCTCGACGCCGACGGGATAGGAGGAAAGCGCAAAACCGACCGCCGCGATGCTCGCCGGCACGCCGCCGATCGAAGTATCTGCCACGAGGCCATTTTCGGGATTGGAATATTTCAGGAAATACTTGAACGCTGAATGCTGCAACCTGTCGATTAGCGCGGCATCAATGTCTTCAATCCGTTGCAGCATAGGCTCCTACCCAACTGTTGCATCGCCCCATGCTTCAACATGAAAGGCGTCCCCCGGCAAATCAACCCTTTTTGATTCGCAGGGATAAGAGAACACAAAAGCGGGAGGGTTGGCGTTAACAATTATCAGTGAAATAGTATCTAGGATAAGTAATATAAGCAGTGCAGCAAAAAGACCACGCTTCACCGGCCTATTTGCGCTGTTTTCTGCAATAATTTCCTACCAGCAGCATGTAAAAGCTATCGGCCGACGGCATAGGCCTGCATCAGGCGCGGCGTCGCCGCAGCGCGCATCAGTCCGTCGGCATCGCGCCGGGCGGCGGTCAGCCGGCCGATGGTCCAGGGATCGGCGACGGTCAGCTTGTGGCCTTTGCGGGCGAGCGCATCGAGCACATCGGCCCCGAAATTCGCCTCCACCATCAGGCTGCCGGGCTCGCGGGTACGCGGATAGAAGGAGCTCGGAAAATGCGCGGTGTGGAACAGCGGCTGATCGATCGCTGCCTGCAGGTTCAGCTTGTGATGCACATGCCGCAGGAAGAAGGAGAGCTGCCATTGGTCCTGCTGATCGCCGCCCGGCGTGCCGAAGGCGAGCGTCGGGCGACCCTCATAGAGGCCGAGCGAAGGCGTCAGCGTCGTGCGCGGCCGTTTGCCCGGCGCCAGTGAGGTCGGCAGGCCTGGCTTCAGCCAAAACATTTGCGCGCGGGAATTAAGGCAGAAGCCGAGACCCGGCACGGTGGGCGAAGATTGTAGCCAGCCGCCGGAGGGCGTGACGGAAACCATGTTACCGTCGCGGTCGATCACGTCGATATGCACGGTGTCGCCGCGTTTTTCCGAGAGATGCGCCATGGTCGGCTCATAGACGATGCCGGTCTTGGAGTCGGCGCCGAGCATCTTCATCGTCAGATCGTGCTGCGCCTCGAAGCCGGCAACGACACCCGGGCGAAGATCGAAGGAAGCCTCCGCGCCGACAAGCTTGCGGCGCTCGGCCGCATAGGTCTCCGACAGCAGATGGGCGACGGGGATTTCAGAAAAATCCGGATCGCCGTAATAGACTTCGCGGTCGGCGAAGGCGAGCTTCATCGCCTCGGTGACGGTATGGACGAAGTCGGCGCCGGCGGGGTTCATCGCGGCCAGATCGAAACCCTTCAGGATCAACAATGCCTGCAGGAAGACGGGGCCTTGGCCCCAAGGCCCCGTCTTGGCGATCGTCCAGCCGTGGTAATCATAGGTCAGCGGTTCCTCGATCGTCGCCGACCAGCCCGCCATGTCATCTGCGGTGAGCACGCCCCTGTGACGATTGCCGCTCGCATCCATCACCTCGGCGGTCTTCAGGTAATCGTCGATCGCCTCGGCGACGAAGCCACGATAGAAAGCGTCGCGCGCCGCCTCCACCTGCGCCTCCCGGCCGCTCGTCGTCTCGGCTTCGGCGATGACGCGTTTCCAGGTTTCGGCCAGCACCGGGTTGCGGAAGTTCGAGTGAGCTTCTGGGACGCTGCCGCCCGGCAACCAGGTTTCATAGGAGGTCGGCCATTCCTTCTCGAAGAAAGCCGCCAGCCCTTTGATGGTGGCTGAAACGCGCGGCAACAGCGGATGGCCGTGTTCGGCATAAAAGATCGCCGGTTCCAGCACGTCGCGAACGCTCATCGTGCCGTAGTCGCGCAGCATCAGCATCCAGCCGTCGAAGGCGCCGGGGATGACGGTCGCGAGCAGACCGTCGCCGGGGATCAGCGACAGGCCTTCCCCGGTATAGTGCTCGATCGTCGCGCCGGCGGGAGCCGGCCCCTGCGCTGAGATGACTTCGACCTTGTCCTTCTTCTTCGAATAGATCAGCGCCGGCAGGTCGCCGCCCGGGCCGCAGAGGTGCGGCTCGACGATCTGCAGCACGAAACCCGCGGCTATTACCGCGTCGAAGGCGTTGCCGCCCTTTTCGAGGATGCTCATGCCCACCGCCGAGCCGATCCAGTGCGTCGAGGTGACGACGCCGAAGGTGCCGAGGATTTCGGGACGGGTCGTGAATGCGGTCATGTCGGCGTTCCTTTCCGGAGGAGCATTCCTTGAGGGATCGGTCTAGGCCGCGCGTGCGGAGAGGAAAACCTGCGGCTCGAAGGCAAAATCCTTGTCGAATGGGTAGGTCTGGCGCTGTTTGCGCAGCCGCGGCAGGCGCTCGACGAACTGATCGACCACGCCGGGCGAGAGCGCCATCAGGTTCGGATTGGCGATCGGCGCCAGCTCCGGCGAGAGATAGCCCGATTTAACGACGATGATCTTCGCCCGGTGCGGATCGAGGCCAAGCCGGGTGAAATCGACAATATTGTGATAGGGCCGGCGCTTGGCCGAAAGCACAAGATCGATGCCGCCGGTCGAAACGACGGCCTGCCGGTCAGAGGGATCGGCGGTCTCATGCAGGAATTTGACAATGAAGCGGGCGGTGACCGGCTGGCTGCCCTGGCTGTCGAGCGAGGCGCCGACGCTGAGGTCGAGCCCGGTACCGATGCCCGCGGCATAGCAGGCCTCGGTCGCCGCCTTGTCGGCAATGCCGGCGAAGACGACGTCTGTCGCGTCCTTGGCGATCAGTTCGGCCAGCACGTCGGCCCGGTCTCCGACGCCACCGCCGGTCGGATTGTCGCCGGATTCGGCGAGCACGACCGGTGCGGTCGGGCTGGCGACGGCTCTCGCCACGCATTCCTCGATCGAGCCGGTTTCGCAGCCGAAGACGAAGTCCCCGCGTGCGTCCCAATAGGCTTGGGCGAGGCGCTTTGCCTCTCGCTCCAGCACCGCGCGGTCGGTGCCGGTCATGATGGCGGCGGCCGTGGCGCGCGGTTCGTCGGCCCAGACATAGCCGACCATCAGCGACGCATCCCAGACGCCGTCCATCGCGTCGATATCAGGCAGCAAGGCATAGAGGCTGTTAGCCGGCTCATCGACGGTGCTGGTGCGCTCGCCGGGCAGGACGACCGGGATCGGCGCCCAGAGAACGACCGGACGCACGCCGGTTTTCAGGCTCTTCACCAGCATGGAGACCGAGCGGCGCATCGTTTCCTCGACATCGATAT
This sequence comes from Rhizobium sp. R634, assembly GCF_002211305.1. Lineage (GTDB taxonomy): Bacteria > Pseudomonadota > Alphaproteobacteria > Rhizobiales > Rhizobiaceae > Rhizobium. The sequence goes on from NZ_LOKW01000025.1 coordinate 241,697, forward strand.
GCGGCGCGGTGCGATAAGTGGAATAGATATCGAGCGCGTCGATGATGTGCTGCGTGACGTTGCCGTGCAGGTCGTAGCTTGCCGAAACCGTGCATTGCTCCCCGACCAGCCCACGGGCAGCGGAGATCCAGTCGCCTTCCGCATCCTCCATGCCCTCGACATACATGGCGCCGTGCATGGCGAGGTAGAGCCCGTCGAGCGGCAGCATCGGTTTCAGCCGCTCGAGGAATTCGCTCTTGAAGGTCTCATAGGTGGCGCGAGACACCGGGCCGCCGGCGATGGCGCGGGCATGGATGGTCGGCAGGAATTCGGCGTCATAATCCCTGAGAAACGCGAAATAGGGCGATTCCAGCAGCGCGGCGCCGCGCAGCACGCGAAAATCCTTCTCCTCGTTCAGGACGGGATTGTAAGTGCTGCACTCGATATGAATGCCACCGATGGCGATGCGCATGATGAACCTCTGCTGACGTTGGGACCGATCAGGAAATAAGGGCGGCGATGGAGGGTTTCGATTCGAAGAGGCGCCGAATTGTCCGATCCCGATGATAGTTCGCAAAGCGAGCCAATCAACCGCAATAAATTAGAAAATGAAGCCGCTCACCAGGCGCAAAGCGACCGCGATGTCGGCGTGAGACGCGCGACTTCGATCTTCCGCCAGCACTGACCATCCATCGTCGGGTAGATCTCGTCCGTCCAAACGCGGTTCTGCCGCAACCGGTCCTGATAGGCGGTTCGGCTGTCCTGATCCGCGTGGCATTCAAGCCAGACGAACACCGTCTCGCCCTCGCGAACCGGCAGCCTGGGAAAGCCGTTCCTGCTTCGCTCGGTCACGAACAAGCCATCGATGCGCGCACCGGCCTCTTGAATGAGCGGGAGCGCATGGTCGCGGAAGAACCTGGAAAAATCCTCTTCCGTTCCAGGCGCGAGCGAGCAGATATTGACGACGATCAGGCCCTTCGCCCGGGATCGGCCTGCCTCCGCATCCCTTGGCAGGTTATGCGGGAACGGGTCGATCCCGGCAGCCGGCTTCAGGAGCAGGACGTTGTCCGAATTGAGCATCGTCGCATTGGCGGCTGGTCCATGTTCTTTCCAGACGGGGCCTGAATAAAAGGATGCGAGTGCCTCCGTCCGGGCTTCCATGTCCCTGAAGGAGCGAACCCACACGAAGGAATCAGGATCGTCGAGATCGCGGAACTCCGCTTCGACGCGCATGCCCAGCGCCTCCTGGGGTTCGACGAATTCCCGGCCGAACAGATGGATCAATGCTTCCCTGCTCTCGGGCAGAAGCCGGTAGCGGCGAAGCTCGAAGATGGTGTGCGGATTCATGGTTTCCTCAACAGGTCGATCATCCTGTTTTAAGAACAGGGCAATTGACCTGTTTTGTCAAGATGCTATTCTGCGCGCTGACCCGGTTGAGACATCATGAGCGAAAACAGAAGAACCAATGACCCCGAGGGCGTGCGCCGCCGGATCGTCGCTGCCGCCTATGATGCCTTCGTCACCCAGGGTTATCTCGCGACCGGCATGCTGGAGCTGCGCGAAAGGGCTTCCGTCTCCGGCGGCGCGATGGCGCATCATTTCCCCGTCAAGCGCGACCTTGGGCTTGCGGTCATTCGCGACCGCGTATCCGAAGCCGTTCGGCAAACATGGATCGAGCCGTTCCACACCGGCACGAATGCGCCGGCCGCGATCGATTCGATCTTCGAAAGCATCATCGGCGAGCTGACGCAGAACGGCAGGGTTTCCGGCTGCCCGCTCAACAACATGGCGATGGAAATTTCCCAGCATGACGCGGAAATGCGCGGAGCTGTCAGCGCCGTATTCGGCGCCTGGCACGAAGCACTATCCGCCAGTTTCGAGACGGATGTTAAAGAAAACCGCGCGCGGGAACTCAACCCGCAGAGCCTCGCGACCCTTGTGATCGCCAGCTATTCCGGCGCCATGGCGATGTCTAAGGCGCGCCAGGACGTCGGCCCGCTTATCGACTGCCGTGTGGAATTGGCGGCGCTGCTGGCGGCGAAATATCGCTGAAGGGCGCGAAGGAAAGACAATCGACAGCGCGCTCGGCACGAGCTTGTTATCTAAATCGTCGGCATGCACATTGGGAAAACTGGAGCGGGCGAAGGGATTCGAACCCTCGACCCCAACCTTGGCAAGGTTGTGCTCTACCCCTGAGCTACACCCGCTCAATCCGCATCGGTCCGGGGTAGTCGTTGGACCGTGGGCGCCGCCTCGTGGCGACGGGCGCTATATGGCCTAACGGATTTTCAAATGCAACAGGGAAATGACGAAGAGGCGAAGAAAAATTCTCGAGGTCGTGCGAGAGGGGCGAAAAGGCCGCAAATGTGGGGGTAGAGCGTCGGTGGCGAAGATTGCCAAATGCTGTGGACGGACTTAATCAGGACGCCTCGACCTTTTCCTATCCCATACAATGGATTGCCCGATGTCCGAAAACACCCCGAAGACAAGAGAAGAACTGTTCGCCTTCCTCGACGGCCTCGGCATCGCCCATAAGACGGTCGATCATGCGCCTGTTTTCACCGTGGCCGAATCGGTCGCGCTGCGCGACGAGATCCCCGGCGGTCACACCAAGAACCTCTTCATCAAGGACAAGAAGGACAGGTATTTCCTGCTGACCGTGGAGGAAAATGCCGATGTCGACCTCAAGCAGGTGCATAATCTGATCGGCGGGTCCGGTCGCGTCTCCTTCGGCAGGGCGGAGAAGCTGATGGAGTATCTCGGCGTCATCCCGGGCGCGGTCACCGCTTTCGGCGCGATCAACGATACCGCCCAAAGCGTGACCTTCGTGCTCGATGCCGATCTCATGCGCGAGGAGATCATCAATTGCCATCCGCTGGCCAATGATGCGACGACGTCGATTGCAAGCGGCGACCTCGTCCGTTTCATGGAAGCGACGGGACATAAGCCGCTTGTCTTGAAAGTGACGTCCTGACATACGATTTTAGCGCTGAAGCGCGTGGCGGTCTTTCAGATCCGCCAGCCGCGTTTTAGTCTTTGGTTTTGCGCATGTCCTTATCGCAAAACCGCTACATATTTTTACGCGACATGCTTTAGCAGAGATGCCGGCAGGATCGGCGCGGCGGGAGAGACCTATGAGCGGCAGCGACAACCCCTATAACAGTTCCTTCGGCAATCAGATGTCGGCGACGGCAAGCTTCGGCGCCCAGCCTGCGCCCGCGGCCGCTGCGGCCGGCAGCTATATCAAGGACACGACCACCGCCAATTTCTCCAAGGATGTCATCGAAGATTCGCGCAACCAGCCGGTGCTGGTCGATTTCTGGGCGCCATGGTGCGGTCCGTGCAAGCAGCTGACGCCTGTTCTGGAAAAGGTGGTCAATGAAGCACAGGGCCGCGTCAAGCTGGTCAAGATGAATATCGACGACCATCCCTCGATCGCCGGACAGCTCGGCATCCAGTCCATTCCCGCCGTCATCGCCTTCGTCAACGGCCGTCCGGCCGACGGCTTCATGGGCGCGGTGCCGGAAAGCCAGGTGCGCCAATTCATCGACCGGATCGGCGGCCCCGCCGGCGCCGACGAGGCGGCCGAGATCGAAGCCGTGCTTGCGGAAGCGGCCGAGCTGCTTGCCGCCGGCAATATCAACGAGGCCGCCCAGCTTTATGCCGCCGTGATGCAGGCTGCTCCCGAAAATCCCAAGGCGCTTGCCGGGATGGCCGAATGCATGATCGCCGCAAACCAGCATCAGCGGGCGCGCGAAACGCTGACCGATCTGCCGGAGGAGATCGCCAAGGATGCCGGCATTCAGGCGGTGTTGAAGAAGCTCGATCAGATCGAGGAGGCCCGCAAGCTCGGCGATCCCGTCGCGCTCGAAGGTGAGCTGGCGGCGAACCCCGATAATCACGAGGCGCGGCTGAAGCTCGCCAAGATCCTGAATGTCGAAGGCCGGCGCGACGAGGCGGCCGAGCACCTGCTGCAGATCATGCGCAAGGACCGCGCCTTCGACGATGACGGCGCGCGGCGCCAGCTGCTGCAATTCTTCGAGGTCTGGGGATTCAAGGATCCGGCGACGGTTGCTGCCCGGCGCAAGCTTTCGGCGATGCTGTTTTCCTAAGTTTACAATATCTGCCCTTGCGTTTTTGGGCGGGGGCACCACATTCTCGTCAGACGGGCACGCCCGTTACAAGAATGCGGGACGGTTTCATGCAAGTCGGGAATGCCAGATACCTGAAGCCGGGCGATCTGCCTGATGCGATCGCCGTCTTCCCCCTGACCGGTGCCCTTCTCCTGCCGGCCGGGCAGCTTCCTCTCAACATCTTCGAGCCGCGCTATCTGGCGATGCTGGATTCGGCGCTTGCCGGAAACCGGCTGATCGGCATGGTGCAGCCGGCGCTCGGCGAGCACGAGGACAAGGGCGGCGAGCACAGTCTCGCCAGCGTCGGCTGCCTCGGCCGCATCACCTCCTTCGCCGAGACCGGCGACGGGCGCTATATCGTTTCGCTCACCGGCGTTTGCCGCTTCCGGCTGCTGGAAGAGAAAGTGACGGGCGATCCCTTCCGGACCTTCCGCATCGCCCCCTTCATCGCCGACCTTTCGGCCGGGAACGAGGAGGAGGCTGTCGATCGCACGGCGCTTCTGACCGCCTTCAAGGCCTATCTCGATGCCAACAAGCTGGAGGCCGACTGGGAGAGCGTCGAACGGGCGAGCAATCTGACGCTCGTCAATTCGCTCGCCATGATGTCGCCCTTCGGGCCGGCGGAAAAGCAGGCGCTGCTCGAGGCGCCGGATCTGAAGACGCGGGCGGAGACGCTGATCGCCATTACCGAGATCGTGCTAGCGCGGGTCTTCGGTGACTCCGACACGGTTCTGCAGTAAACTCGGCCATGGACGAAAAACTCAGCCGCGTCGATCCGAAACTGCTCGAACTTTTGGTCTGCCCGCTCTCCAAGGGGCGGCTTTCCTATGATCGCGAGCACAACGAACTCGTCTCGGAAAAGGCGCAGCTTGCCTATCCGATCCGCGACGGCATCCCGATCATGCTGGTGTCCGAGGCCAGGCGCCTCGACGAATAGACTGTTCTTCAGATCGCTTAAATCGTCTGGCCGGCCAGCAGGCGCGGATTGTCTTTTGCCGTCGTTCCCGCCGCCTGGCCGATGAAGAAGGATTTGAGGCGCGGCAGGCGGTCGACGATGCCGAGGCCGACATCGCGGGCGATGCGGATCGGCGTCGCATCGTTGGAGAAGAGCCGGTTCAGCACGTCGGTCGTCACCCCCATGCGGAAGGTATCGAAGCGCCGCCAGGTCTGGTAGCGCTCGAGAATGTTGATCGAGCCGATATCGAGGCCGAGGCGGTCGGCCTCCACAATGGTTTCGGCAAGGGCCGCCACATCCTTGAAGCCGAGATTGAGGCCCTGCCCCGAGATCGGGTGAATGCCGTGGGCGGCGTCGCCGGCGAGCGCGAGACGTGGCGCGACGAAGGAGCGGGCGAGCGTCAGGCCGAGCGGGAAGGCGCGCTTGTCGCCGACAAGTTTCAGCGCTCCGAGCTTATGGCCGAAGCGGCGTTCCAGTTCTTCTTCGAAAATCAGATCGTCGGCTCTGACCAACTGGTCGGCATCATGCGTCCGCTCCGTCCAGACGAGCGAGGAGCGGTTGTTGCGGAGCGGCAGGATGGCGAAGGGGCCGGCCGGCAGGAAATGCTCCTCGGCGCAGCCTTCATGCGGCCGCTCGTGTTCGACGGTGGCGACGATGCCGGACTGGCCATAGTCCCAGGTGACGGTCTTGATGCCGGCGAGATCGCGCAGTTTGGAGCGCACGCCGTCGCAAGCGACCAGCAGCCGGGTCTCCAATTGGCTGCCGTCGGAAAGCGTGACAGTCACATGGCTATCGTGCGTCTTCAGTTCGGTGGCGCCCAGCCCGTGGCGGATCTCGATGCCGAGGCGCTCGCAGAGGCCGCGCAGCGCCGCGACCATGGCGACATTCGGGATCATGTGGGCGAAGGGCCTTCCTTCCTCCACCTCGCCGTCGAAGGTCAGGAACACCGGACGCACCGGATCGGAGGTCCTGGAATCGGTGACGATCATCTTGCTGATCGGCTGGGCCTCGGGCTCGATCTCGTTCCAGACGCCGAAGACTTCGAGCATCTTCGACGCCGCGGCGATAATGGCGGAGGCGCGCGTATCGCCTTTCCAGACATGCTCGGGGGCCGCTTCGACGACGGCGACATCGAGATGGGGGGCTGCCTGTTTGACCGCGACCGCGGCGGAAAGGCCGACATAACCCCCGCCCACAACCAGCATATCCAGCATCGCGCCGCTCCCGTACCTTGTGCCTCAGATGTGATCTATATAGATCATCGCAACCTCACTTCCTACCGCCGGGAGGCATACAAAATGACGCGCGAGACATCGGGATCTTCGGCGATGGAGACGTTGCTTTCGACGCTCGATCTGGAGCCGATCGAGGTCGATATCTTCCGCGGCCGCAGTCCGCAGGTCGGCTGGCAGCGGGTCTTCGGCGGCCAGGTGATCGGTCAGGCGCTGATGGCGGCGCAGCGCACCATCGAGGCCGAGCGCTTCGTCCATTCGCTGCATGCCTATTTCATGCGCCCCGGTGATCCCTCGGTGCCGATCATCTATCAGGTCGAGCGCATCCGCGACGGATCGAGCTTCAATACCCGGCGTGTCGTGGCGATCCAGCACGGCAAGGCGATCTTCGCGCTGTCGGCCTCCTTCCAGGGAGAGGAGCCGGGCTTCGAGCACCAGATCGTCATGCCCGAGGTGGCGATGCCGGAGACGCTGCTCGGCGAGCAGCAGATCAAGGAGCAGTATCTCGCGCACGCGCCGGAAGCGATCCGCAAATACTGGCAGCGCGAGCGGCCGATCGAGATCCGTCCGGTTTCGCTGACACATTATTTTTCCGACAAGAAACTCGACCCGAAGCAGGACGTCTGGGTGCGCGCCACAGGCCCGGTCCCCGACGACCGACTCTATCAGGCTGCGGTGCTCGCCTATCTCTCCGACATGACGCTGCTCGATACCTCGCTTTATGCACATGGCAAATCCATTTTCGATCAGAGCCTGCAAGTGGCAAGCCTCGACCATTCCATGTGGTTCCACAGACCCTGCAAACTCGACGACTGGCTGCTCTATACGCAGGACAGTCCCTCGGCCTCGGGCGCCAGGGGCCTGACTCGCGGCAGCCTTTTTACCCGCTCGGGCGTGCTGATTGCCTCCGTCGCTCAGGAGGGGCTGATTCGGAAAAAGGCAAATGATTAAATAGCGTGCATATTTAGAAATTTGCGCATTATTTGTGCGCTTATCGGCCAATCATTTGCCTGTTTATTGGCACTGTTTCACAAATTCTTTATATTTCAATAAGTTACGCCACGTCTCGAATCTGGCACGCCCTTTGAATGTCTATCGCCGGTCGCTGTTCAGGAACGTCAGCGGCAAGGAGAGTCGGCTCCGCGCCGAGGATAACGAAGGATGGGAAACCAGATGAAAATTGTGATGGCTATTATCAAGCCGTTTAAGCTCGATGAGGTCCGCGAAGCGCTTACGGCGATCGGCATTCAGGGCCTGACCGTGACCGAAGTGAAGGGCTACGGGCGCCAGAAGGGGCATACCGAAATTTACCGCGGCACCGAATATGCGGTCAGCTTCCTGCCGAAGCTCAAGATCGAAATCGCCGTTGCATCCGAACTCGTCGATCGGGCTGTCGAAGCCATCGCGGCGTCGGCCAAGACCGGCCAGATCGGTGACGGCAAGATTTTCGTCTATTCGATCGACCATGCCGTGCGCATCCGTACGGGCGAAACCGATTCAGAAGCGCTGTAAAGAACGGCAGACCAAGGAGCTTTTTTCAATGTCGATCTCGAAGTTTTCCTCCACCTTTGCGCGGGTTTGCGCAGCAACGGCTGCGCTTCTCGCGCCGGCCGTCGCTTTTGCCCAGGAGGCTGCGCCTGCCGCTGCTGCCGCCGCTGCTCCTGCTCTGACGATGGAGAAGGGTGACAATACCTGGATGCTCGTCTCCTCGGCGCTCGTCCTTCTGATGACCATTCCGGGCCTCGCGCTCTTCTACGGCGGCCTCGTGCGCGCCAAGAACATGCTCTCCGTGCTGATGCAGGTTTTCATGATCACCGCCGTCGTGGCGCTGATCTGGGTGACCTACGGCTATTCGCTCGCCTTCACCGACGGCGGCTCGCTGAACAGCTTCATCGGCGGCTTCTCCAAGGCGTTCCTCGCCGGCGTCAACCCGTCGTCGCTCGTCGAGACTTTCTCGAAGGGTGTCGCCATCCCTGAATACACCTTCATCGTCTTCCAGATGACCTTCGCCTGCATCACGCCCGGCCTCATCGTCGGCGCATTCGCCGAGCGCATCAAGTTCTCGGCCGTCATGCTCTTCGTCGTGCTGTGGGTGACCTTCATCTACTTCCCGATGGCGCACATGGTCTGGTTCTGGGGCGGTCCGAGCTCCTACACCTCGCCGGCCGGCCTGATCTTCTCCTACGGCGCAATCGACTTTGCCGGCGGTACGGTCGTTCACATCAATGCCGGTATTGCAGGCCTCGTCGGCGCGATCATGCTCGGCAAGCGCACCGGCTACAAGAAGGAGATCATGGCTCCGCATTCGATGACGCTCACCATGGTCGGCGCATCGCTGCTGTGGGTCGGCTGGTTCGGCTTCAACGCCGGCTCCAACCTCGAGGCCAACGGCTACGCATCGCTTGCCATGATCAACACCTTCGTCGCGACGGCTGCGGCCGCCGTTTCCTGGTGCATCGTTGAAAGCCTCGCCCGCGGCAAGGCTTCCATGCTCGGCGGTGCTTCGGGCGCTGTCGCCGGTCTCGTCGCCGTTACCCCGGCGGCAGGCTTTGCCGGCCCGATGGGTTCGATCGTTCTCGGCCTCGTCGTCTCGCCGGTCTGCTACTTCTTCGTCGACGTCGTGAAGAACAAGTTCAACTACGACGACAGCCTCGACGTCTTCGGCGTCCATTGCGTCGGCGGCATCATCGGCGCTCTCGGCACCGGCATTCTCGTCAATCCGGCGCTCGGCGGCGCTGGCATCGTCGATTATTCGACGCCCGATTTCGCAGCCACCTATGCCGGCACGGCAACCCAGGTCTGGAACCAGGCCAAGGGCGTGCTGACGACGCTGCTGTGGTCGGGCATCGGTTCGGCGATCCTCTACAAGATCGTCGACGTCGTCATCGGCCTGCGCGTGAGCGTCGAAGCCGAGCGCGAAGGTCTCGACCTTTCGACCCACGGCGAAGCCGCTTACCACTCCTAATACGAGCTTCGGGCGCCCTGCAGGGCGCCCTCCACAGCCCGTCGCGGCCTATCTAGAGCTTTTCTGGGTTAGACCCGGAAAAGCTGTCATAGACCGCATTTGGCCCGAACCCTCCAAGGTTCGGGCTTTTTTCTTTTTGTCGGCCGGAATGCGCTTCCGGACATGCATGGTTAACATCGCTTTAACCGGGCTCTGATTAGGTGGAGCGGACGCATTTTGGCATGGCGAGTTTCGTGATTCGCGTGCCCAGGCATTGGACGGGTTAGACATATGGCAAGAAGCACGTCGCCGGTAATGGATGGCCGTCCGGATCGGTTCTCCTTCTCGGCATTCATGCTGCGGCAGATCCAGGCGCTGATCGGCTTTGCGATCTTTCTGCTCCTGGCGTTCGGCGTCGCGGCGCTGGCGACATGGAACGTCGCCGATCCCAGCTACTCCTATGCCACCGCCAATCTGCCGACGAATATCCTCGGTTACAGCGGGGCTGCGTTCGCCGATATCGTCATGCAGTTCCTGGGGTTGGCCAGCGTCGTTTCGATGCTGCCGGTCGTCGCCTGGGCGCTGGCGCTGATCTCGGGCCGCCGCTTCAGCCGCATTCCTGCCCGGGCCGGCGCCTGGCTTGCCGGCTCGGTGCTTTCCTCCGCCGTCATCGGCTGTTTTCCGCCGCCGCTCACCTGGCCGATCCCGAACGGTATCGGCGGCGTCGTCGGCGACATGATCCTGCGCTTTCCCGCGCTCTTCGTCGGCGCTTATCCCACAGGCACTTTCGCCATGGTCGTCGGCTGCATCTTCGCCCTGCCGACCGCGTGGATGATGCTGTTTGCATCAGGCCTCGTCGGCCGCAGCGATGCCGAGGACGAAGAAATCGAAGAGGATTATGCCAATACAGCGAGCAAGGCCCGCGTGGTCGGCGACGAGGACGAGGAGGACGAATCCCGCTGGGTCGCTTTCAGCGGTGCCGTGACGCATGCCTGGTATATGAGCCACGGCCGTCTGCGCCGAATCTTCGGCATGGGACCGCGCAAGCGCCGCCAGGGCGATTTCGAATCGCCTTACGATTTCAACGATGACGAGTTCGGCACGCTCAATGAGCCAGTCCGCGCCAAGGCGCCGGCTGGGCGCGGCGAACGCATGGAACCGTCGATGGAGCCATCGATGGGGGCAAGGGCGGCTTCGCCGCGGCGCGTCGTCTCCGCGCCGTCGCTTTCCGTCAACGACGATGATGACGACGATCTGCCCTTCGATGCCGACATGCCGCCGCGCCCGGCCGATATCCTGCCCGACGACGATGACGACGACTGGATGATCCGTGCCCCGGCAAAGGTTGCCGACAAGCCTGAGCCGCGCGTCGTTCCCGCGAGCGCGCGTCCGAAGCCCAGTGCCCGTGTCGAGCGGGAAGCACAGGGTTCGTTCATCCGTCCCGAAGGTTTCCAGCTTCCGTCGATGCACCTGCTCGCCGAGCCGAAGAACGTGGTGCGCGATTCGACGCTTTCGGCCGACGCGCTGGAGCAGAATGCCCGCATGCTGGAAGGCGTGCTCGAGGATTTCGGCGTCAAGGGCGAGATCATCCATGTCCGTCCCGGCCCGGTGGTCACCCTCTACGAACTGGAGCCGGCGCCCGGCATCAAATCGTCGCGCGTCATCGGCCTTGCCGACGATATCGCCCGCTCGATGAGCGCGATCGCCGCCCGCGTCGCCGTCGTGCCGGGCCGCAACGCGATCGGCATCGAGCTGCCGAACCAGACGCGCGAGACCGTCTACCTGCGCGAACTCATCGCATCGCGCGATTTCGAGGGCAGCAAGGCGAAGCTCGCCATGGCGCTCGGCAAGACGATCGGCGGCGAAGCCGTCATCGCCGATCTCGCCAAGATGCCGCACCTGCTCGTCGCCGGCACGACCGGCTCGGGCAAATCGGTCGCCATCAACACGATGATCCTGTCGCTGCTCTATCGCATGACGCCGGAGCAGTGCCGCCTGATCATGATCGATCCGAAGATGCTCGAACTTTCCGTCTATGACGGCATTCCGCATCTGCTCTCGCCTGTCGTTACCGATCCGAAGAAAGCCGTCGTCGCACTGAAATGGACGGTGCGCGAGATGGAAGAGCGCTACAAGAAAATGTCGAAGATCGGCGTGCGCAACATCGACGGCTTCAATACCCGCGTCGAGCAGGCTCTGTCGAAGGGCGAAGTGATCTCGCGCACGGTGCAGACGGGTTTCGATCGTCACACCGGCGAGGCAATGTACGAGACCGAAGAGTTCGACTTGAAGCCGATGCCCTATATCGTCGTCATCATCGACGAGATGGCCGACCTGATGATGGTCGCCGGCAAGGATATCGAAGGCGCCGTCCAACGTCTGGCGCAGATGGCGCGCGCCGCCGGCATCCACGTGATCATGGCGACGCAGCGCCCCTCGGTCGACGTCATCACCGGCACGATCAAGGCGAACTTCCCGACCCGCATCTCCTTCCAGGTCACCTCGAAGATCGACAGCCGCACCATCCTTGGCGAACAGGGCGCCGAACAGCTGCTCGGCATGGGCGACATGCTCTACATGGCGGGCGGCGGGCGTATCCAGCGCGTACACGGCCCCTTCGTCTCGGATGTCGAGGTGGAAGAGATCGTCTCCTATCTGAAGACGCAGGGCGCGCCGCAATATCTCGACGCCATCACCGCCGATGAGGACGAGGACGGCGATTACGGTGGCGGCGGCCCGGCCGGCACGTCGAACCTTTCGGATTCGGAAGATCCCTACGATCAGGCCGTCGCCATCGTGCTGCGCGACGGCAAGGCTTCGACCTCCTATGTCCAGCGCCGGCTCGGCATCGGCTACAACCGCGCCGCTTCGCTGATCGAGCGGATGGAGAAGGAAGGCATCATCGGCCCCGCCAACCATGCCGGCAAGCGAGAAATTCTCGTTCCGACCGAGGCGGACATCCTCGACCGCTGAAATAACAGCCATATATTTCCCATGCGAGCGTTTTCGCGGGGAGCTGATAGCATGGAAGCCATCGCTTCTCGCGGGGATGATCGCGGCGCCTTGAAGACGCCGCCATTCGGCGGCATGCAGATCGCATAAAGGAGATTTAGATGAGTAACTCCGATTCCTTCCTCTCCGGCCTGACGACGCGCCGCGAATTCCTGGGCGCCTTTGCCGTAGCTGCCGTGGCGAGCACCATTCCCCTGGGCGCCCTTGCGCAGGCGGCGGCCCCGGCTTCCGGCACCGCGCAGGCGATCGCCGACCATTTCTCCGGCGTCACGACGATGCAGGGGGAATTCGTGCAGTTCGGCCCGCGCGGCGAGCAGACCGGCGGCAAGTTCTTCATCCAGCGTCCCGGCAAGCTGCGCTTCAACTATGACGACCCATCGCCGATGCGGGTGATCGCAGACGGCAAGAATGTCGCCATCGGCAATATGAAGCTCAAGACCTGGGACCTCTATCCGCTCTCCAAGACGCCGCTCAGCCTGCTGCTGGCGCAGCGGATCGACCTGTCGGCCGGCATGGTGAAGGGTGTGAAGGAGGAGTCGGATCTGACGACGATCGCGCTCGGCAACAATACGGTGTTCGGAAATTCGACCATCACCATGATGTTCGACCCGAAGACCTATGACCTGCGCCAGTGGACGATCACCGACAACCAGGGCAAGGACACGTCGGTGATGATCTTCAACGTCAAGACAGGCGTGCAGTTCGACGACCGCGTCTTCCGGGTGCCTTATGAAAGCATTCCGGGCACGGCAGCCTCGCGCGACTGACGGTTTTCGGTTGATCGCCTCAGGCTTTTGCACGCGGCCGGTTCCCTCCCGTCCGCCTTTGTTCTAAAGCCCTTTCATGAGAGCACGCCGCCTCGAAACCCGGCGTGCGGGAAAGGGCGTGGGCATGGGCTTTTCGATCACCACCTGGAACATCAACTCGGTGCGGCTGCGCATGCCGATCGTCGAGCAGCTTGTTCTCAAGCACAGGCCTGACATTCTCTGCCTGCAGGAAACCAAGGTGCCGAACGAGCTCTTCCCGGCAGCACCCTTGCGGGCCATGGGCTACGACCACATCATCATCCACGGCCAGAAGGGTTATCATGGTGTGGCGATCGCCTCGCGCATTCCGCTGACGGAGGATCACCGGCAGGATTATTGCGGCGTCGGCGATGCCCGCCACATATCGGCGATCTTCGAGCGCGGCAATCGCCGCGTCCGGCTGCACAATTTCTATGTGCCTGCCGGCGGCGACGAGCCGGACCGCACGATCAACCCGAAATTCGGCCACAAGCTCGATTTCATCGAGGAGATGAAGCAGCTGAAAGCCAATGGCGAGACCAACACCTCCGCCATTCTCGTCGGTGACCTCAATATCGCGCCGCTGGAACACGACGTCTGGTCGCACAAGCAGCTCTTGAAGATCGTCAGCCATACGCCCATCGAAACGGACGGGCTGCTGGAGGTGATGAAGCGCGGCGGCTGGCTCGATCTCATGCGTCATCACGTGCCGGCCAGCGAAAAGCTCTACACCTGGTGGAGCTATCGCGCCAAGGATTGGGAAGCTGCCGACCGCGGCCGCCGTCTCGACCACATCTGGTCGTCCTCCGATCTCGGGCCGCATCTCAAGCGGATCGAGATCCTGAAGGAGGCGCGCGGCTGGGACCGGCCTTCGGACCATGTGCCGGTGACGGCGCATTTCGATTTCTGATAGCGATCAGCTGAAGCGGTGGAACTGGCTTGCGGCCTTGGCCGCAAGTTCGGCGAGGTTGTCGCGGATGCGGTTTTCGATCAGGCGTGCCGCGTCGGGATATTCTTCCAGAAGCCGGTGGAAGAGGGCGCGGGTGATGCGGATGATGCTGGTGTCTTCGCGCGCGATCGCGGTGAACTTGCGCTCCACCAGCGTGACCAGTGCAAGCTCCGAAATCAGTGTTCCCGGGCCGGCGACGGCCTCGGCCCGCTGCATGCCGTCGCTGCTCGTCGTGCTCAGCTCCAGGCTCCCGCTGAGGACGACATAGGCGCTCTCGGCCGGCGAGCCCTGGCGAAACAGCAACTGGCCGGCGGCAATCACGCGGCGGTCGGCACCGAAGGCGATCAGCCGCAGCTGGTCCTCGCTCATGTCCTTGAACAGCGGAAGCTGAGAGAGCAGATGAATGTCGTCGGTCAGCGCCATTGGGGCTTTTCGCCTTAGAGCAATTCCAGCAAAAGCGCGGAACAGTTTCGCGTGAAAACAAAGAGATAGAGCATTTCCGTCAATCGGAGAACCGGAAATGCTCTAGGGTATGATCTTGTAGCCGCCATTCTCCGTCACCAGGATTTCGGCATTGGAGGGATCGCGCTCGATCTTCTGGCGCAGCCGGTAGACGTGGGTTTCCAGCGTGTGCGTGGTCACGCCCGAGTTATAGCCCCAGACCTCTTCGAGAAGCACGTCGCGGGTGACGACCTTCTGCTCGGCGCGGTAGAGATAACGGATGATCGCCGCTTCCTTTTCCGTCAGGCGGATCTTCTGGCCGTTGTCGGTAGTCAGCAGCTTCTGGCTCGGTTTGAAAAGATAGGGGCCGACGGTGAAGGTGGCGTCCTCGCTCTGTTCGTGCTGGCGCAGCTGCACGCGGATGCGCGCGAGCAGCACGGCGAAGCGGAAAGGCTTGGTGACGTAATCGTTGGCGCCGGCTTCGAGGCCAAGGATCGTATCGGAATCGGTATCGTGACCGGTCAGCATGATGATCGGCGCCTTGAAGCCGCCCTTGCGCAGGAGCTTCACTGCTTCGCGGCCATCCATATCAGGCAGGCCGACATCCATGATCAAGAGATCGACCGGCGTCGAGCGGGCGGTCGCAACACCCTTGCCGGCGTTGGCTTCCTGCAAAACCGTGAATTCCTCATAAAGCGACAATTGCTCCGTCAGCGTCTGCCGAAGGTCCTCGTCATCATCCACCAGAAGAATGGTGCGTGCGGTCATGCCGTTGCGTCCTCATGTTAGGTCTCCTAGTCCTACGCCAAATTGCGGGTTTGGCAAGGATCAGCCGGCGGAGCTGTTGCCGGCCAGGTTTTCATATGATTTCAATGAAAGCCTCAAGCAATGCAAGACATGCGAGAAAAATGGAAAAAGCAAGGCGGAGCCGGGGGATGAAGCCGTCCACGGTCGTGGTGCGTCCGGCGCCTGGAAAGAAGAGCCGCGCGATCGTCAGCATCGGCGCAATCACCGTTCAAGCTGCCATCGGGCGCTCCGGCCGCACCGTGATGAAACGCGAGGGCGACGGGGCCACGCCGATCACGTCGATGAGGCTGATATCGGGCTTTAGGCGCGGCGAGCGGAACGGCCGGCTCGTGACTTCGCTGCCGCTTCGCCGCATCCGCGCCGATATGCTCTGGTGCGATCAATCCGGCAACGCCAACTACAACCGCCTCGTCAGGGCGCCGTTCGGCGCCGGCCATGAGGAGATGCGGCGCAGCGATGGGCTCTACGATATCTGCCTGGTGATGGACTGGAACATTTCCTCGCGGGCGCGCAACCGCGGCTCGGCGATCTTCTTCCATCTCATCCGGCCGGGCTACGAGCCGACGGCCGGCTGCGTGGCGGTCAGTCTCAGCGATATGCGCCGCCTCCTGCCGCACCTTCGCAAGGGGACGATTGTCCGCGTGCTCTGATTGTTTTGTGAGGGCGGGCGCCTATATGCTTTCGGTGACCGGACGCGCGGGCTGAGATGCGTTCAGGGACGCCTGCAGATTGCGGGTGCAAATCCATGCCTCGTCCAATTCTTCAAACTTCCGGAGACATATTGTGACCGCTCAACCCATCATCACTTTCCATGACGGACATTCCATTCCGCAGGTCGGCCTCGGCGTCTGGCAGACGCCGCAGGAGATTGCCGCGCCGACGGTGCGCACGGCCATTGCCGCCGGCTATCGCCATATCGATACGGCGTCCGGTTACGACAACGAAGAGGGTGTGGGTGAAGGCATCCGCTCCTCCGACCTCGACCGCAAGGATATTTTCGTCACCACCAAGCTCAGGAACACCGATCAGGGTTACGACAATACGCTGCGCGCCTTCGACGGCAGCCTGAAGAAGCTCGGTTCCGACTACGTCGATCTCTATCTCGTTCACTGGCCGTCGCCGCATCGCGGCCTCTACACGGAGACCTGGAAGGCATTCGTGCGCATTCGGGAAGAGGGCCGGGCACGCTCGATCGGGGTCTCCAATTTCTATCCCGAACATCTGGAGCGGATCATCGGCGAAACCGGCGTGGTTCCCGTCATCAACCAGATCGAGCTGCATCCCGACTTCCAGCAGAAGGCGGCGCAGCAGGCGCACAGCAAGCTGAACATCGTCACCGAATCCTGGAGCCCGCTCGGCCAGGGCAAGTTCATCTCGAACAAGGTCATCGGCGAGATCGCCAGGAAACACGGCAAGACGCCGGCCCAGGTTATCATCCGCTGGCACATCGACACCGGTCTCGTCGTCATCCCGAAGTCGGTCACGCCGTCGCGCATCGAGGAGAACTTCCAGGTATTCGACTTCAAGCTCGATGCCGATGACATGGCTGCGATCGCC
The DNA here is from genome assembly GCF_002211305.1 of Rhizobium sp. R634. Classification (GTDB taxonomy): domain Bacteria; phylum Pseudomonadota; class Alphaproteobacteria; order Rhizobiales; family Rhizobiaceae; genus Rhizobium. The sequence continues at coordinate 258,491 of NZ_LOKW01000025.1, forward strand.
AAGCTCGACAGCGCCGGCGCCCGCATGGGGCCAGACCCGATGACGGCGTCATTCTGACCGGACGAACCGACCGGCAGTCGTCTGGCACATCAGGAGATATACGAAACCGCCCGATGCGTCCTCAACGCGTCGGGCGGTTTCAATTTCATCCATTGAGACGGATCAGTTCCACTCGCGGATATCGACGAAGTGGCCGGCGATCGCGGCGGCGGCGGCCATGGCCGGGGAGACGAGGTGCGTGCGGCCCTTGAAGCCCTGGCGGCCTTCGAAGTTGCGGTTCGAGGTCGAGGCGCAACGTTCGCCCGGCTTCAGGCGGTCGTCGTTCATGGCGAGGCACATGGAGCAGCCCGGCTCGCGCCAGTCGAAGCCGGCGGCCTTGAAGATCTTGTCGAGGCCTTCGGCTTCAGCCTGTTCCTTCACAAGACCCGAGCCCGGAACGATCATGGCGTTGACGGTCGAGGCAACGGTCTTGCCCTCGACGACCTTGGCGACGGCGCGCAGGTCTTCGATACGGCCGTTGGTGCAGGAGCCGATGAAAACGCGGTCGATGCTGATGTCGGTCATCGGCGTGCCCGGCTTGAGGCCCATATACTCGAGCGCGCGCCACTTTGAGGCACGCTTCGTCTCGTCCTGGATTTCATCCGGGTTCGGTACGATGCCCTGAACGGAAACGACGTCCTCAGGCGAGGAACCCCAGGAGACGATCGGCGGCAATTCGGCGGCGTTCAGTTTGACGACGCGGTCGAAATGAGCGCCTTCGTCCGATTTCAGCGTCTTCCAGTAGGCGATCGCCTGTTCGAGCGCTTCGCCCTTCGGCGCGCGCGGCTTGCCCTTGAGATATTCGAAGGTGATCTCATCAGGTGCGATCAGGCCGGCGCGGGCGCCGCCTTCGATCGACATATTGCAGATCGTCATGCGGCCTTCCATCGACAGCGAGCGGATCGCTTCGCCGGCATATTCGATGACGTAGCCTGTACCGCCCGCCGTGCCGATCTCGCCGATGATGGCGAGAACGATATCCTTGGCGGTGACGCCTGCCGGCAGCTGGCCATCGACCTGCACCAGCATGTTCTTGGCCTTCTTCTGGATCAGCGTCTGGGTGGCGAGCACGTGCTCGACTTCAGACGTGCCGATACCGTGGGCGAGCGAGCCGAAAGCGCCGTGGGTGGAGGTGTGGCTATCGCCGCAGACGATCGTCATGCCCGGCAGGGTGAAGCCCTGTTCCGGCCCGATGATGTGCACGATGCCCTGGCGCTTGTCGTTCTCGGAATAATATTCAACGTTGAACTCGGCGGCATTCTTGGCGAGCTGCTCGACCTGGATGCGGCTTTCCTCGTTCTTGATGCCGAGATGGCGATCCGGCGACGTCGGAACGTTGTGGTCGACGACCGCGAGCGTCTTTTCCGGCGCGCGAACCTTGCGGCCGCTCATGCGCAGGCCTTCGAAAGCCTGCGGCGAGGTGACTTCGTGGACCAGGTGACGGTCGATGTAGAGAAGACAGGTTCCGTCGGCCTGTTCGTCGACCAGATGGTCGTCCCAGATCTTGTCGTAGAGGGTACGCGGTGCGCTCATGGCGTTAAGTCCGTTTTTGGAAGCTTTGGAAAATCGGAAAAAGCGGATCAGGCTCCGCCGGCCGTCATTCGATCAACGAAGTCGGCTGTTGAGCGCACCGGATACGCACGCGAAGAACCGTGCCGGCAGGCGATAATGATCCTGCAGCACGAAAATATGCGCACCAGTGCATCTGAACTTGGATTCCATGGCGCTGGATATAGCGATTTTTGATCGAAACGGCAATTCGAATCGTACGGCGCCCTGAAGCGCATCGCGCTAGCGCCGCGGCATCTGTTTCATCTTCTTCTCGACCCGCCGCAGGAAGAGCGACAGGCCGATCGTCAGGATCAGGTAGATATAGGTGACGATCGAATAGGTCTCGAAGAAGCGGAAGGAGCCGGAAGCATAGACCTTGCCCATCTGCGTGATGTCGGCGACCCCGAGAACGGAGACGAGGGACGAGTCCTTCACCATCGAGACGAAGTCGTTGGAGAGCGGCGGGAAGATGACCCGGATCGCCTGCGGGAAGACGACGAGCCGGAAACGCCGGTAGCGCGAGAGACCGAGCGACTTCGCAGCCTCGATCTGGCCGAGATCGACCGACTGGAAACCGGCGCGGAAGATTTCCGCAATGAAGGAGGAGTAGCCGATCATCAGGGCGAAGATCGCGCGCCACATCAGCGACAGGTCGCGCACGAGGATCGGCTCGGCAATGCCCGCCTTCACGAGGGGCGTGATCATGAAGTTATAAGCCGCAACAAGACCGGGCGCACCGACGAAGGCGATGTAGAAGAGCAGCACCAGGATTGGGATGCCGCGGATGATCTCGATATAGAATCGGGCGATCTGGCGCAGCACGATGCTGTCGGACAGGCCGAGCAGCGCAATGCCGAGACCGAGCACCGTTGCCAGTATGAAGGCGACGAGCGTCACGAAGACGGTAATGCCGGCGCCATTCGCCACGGTCCGGAAGACCTGCGCGTAAATGTCGTTGGTGACGATGACGACGGCGAGAATGATGCCGATCAGGACTAGGACGGCCAGCCACCAGGGGCGGTCGTCCTTCTCTTGTCGCGGGGATGGTTGTGGCGCCATCTGCGATCGCTCGGGGAATTATTCGCCCATCTTATAGTCGAGGAACCACTTCTTGTTCAGCGCATCGAAGGTGCCGTCCGCCTTCAGCGCGGCGATGGCGGCGTTGACCGGGGCGACGAGATCGGACCCTTTCGGGAAGATGAAGCCGAAATCCTCGGTGCCGAGCGGTTCGCCGACCACCTTCAGGGCGCCGTTCGAGGAATCGACATAGCCCTTGGCGGCGACGCTGTCGGTCAGCACGAGATCGACGTCGCCTGTTTTCAGGGCCTGAACGGTTGCGCCGAAGGTCTCGAAAAGCTTGATGCGCGGGTTCTGTTCGTTGCCATCGAGAATTTCATAGACGGCGGTGTAGAAAGGCGAGGTGCCGGGCTGCGCGCCGATCAGACCGTCGCTGAAGGCGCCGAAGGACTTGGCGTCGGTGAAGCGCTTCTCGTCGCCGCGCACCAGCATGAACTGCTGCGAGCGCATATAGGGATCGGAGAAATCCACCTTCTGCTTGCGGTCGTCCTTGATGGTGATGCCGGTCATGCCGATGTTGTACTGGCCGTCGGAAACCGCCTGGATCATCGCGTCCCAGCTGGTGTTCTGGTACTCGACCTTGAAGTTCAGCCGCTTGGCGATCTCGTTCATCGCATCATATTCCCAGCCGATCGCCTTGCCGGATTTCGGATCGACGAACTGCAGCGGCGGGTAGGCATTCTCGGTGACGACGACGACGCTCTTGCCGCCGAGATCCGGCAGCTCGGCAGCCGCTGCGGCGAAGGGCAGAAGAGAAAGGGCGGCAAAGCTCGCAAGAACGGTACGACGAAACAGCATGGAACAGCTCCAGAATTGAAAGCGAAAATTGTCACGGAAAATAGGCTTGAGGCAAGGCCGCCGGCTGCATGGGCGCCGAAAAAATAGAAAAGGCGATCCGAAGACCGCCTTTCCAAGAAACAGAATTTTCTGCAGATCTTATTCTGCTGCCTTCTCGGCTGCTGCGGCGGCTTCGGCAGCGGCCTTGGCTTCCGCAGCTTCTGCTGCTGCCTTCTCGGCGGCGAGCGCCTGAGCTGCTGCAACCTTTTCGGCTTCGATGCGTGCCTTTTCCTCGGCAACGGCGGCGCGCTCGGCGTCGTTGAGCTTGCGGGCGCGGACGCCGGTGTCTTCAACGATACGGGCGGACTTGCCGCGACGGTCGCGGAGGTAATAGAGCTTGGCGCGACGGACCTTACCGCGGCGAACGACGTCGACGCTTTCGATCATCGGCGAGTAGACCGGGAATACGCGCTCGACGCCTTCGCCGTAGGAGATCTTGCGGACCGTGAAGTTTTCCTGCAGGCCGCCGCCGGAGCGAGCGATGCAAACGCCTTCATAGGCCTGAACGCGGGTGCGGTTGCCTTCCGTGACCTTCACGTTGACGCGGACGGTGTCGCCCGGGGAAAATTCGGGAAGCGTGCGCTTGGCTTCGATCTTGGCGGCCTGTTCGGCCTCGAGCTGCTGAATGATGTTCATCGTCTTAACCTTTGGTTCTTCTGAAACAGCCAGAGCGCTCGACACTGATCCTTTGGGATAGCCTCAGGATTTTGCCCTTGCGGACGGGAGCGGATTCGCCATTCTTTGTTTGCTGGCAGACGGGGCTAACCCCATTTCCGCGTGCGCCAATACACGAAAGGCCGGGGCTTGTCATCCCTCGCACGACATTTTTGTGAAAAGGCCGGCGGAATCAGCCGTTTTTCTCGTTTTTCGCCTTTTCGAGCAGATCCGGCCGGCGCTTCTCGGTCAGCTGCATGGCCTGCTGACGGCGCCATTTCTCGATGGCGCCGTGGTTGCCGGAGGTGAGGATCGCGGGAATTTCGCGGCCCTCCCACTCCTGCGGCCTCGTATAATGAGGATGCTCAAGCAGCCCGCCTTCGAAGCTTTCGTGAAGACCGGAAAGATCGTTGCCCATCACGCCGGGCAGGATGCGGATGATCGCGTCGAGCAGGATCAGTGCGGCCGGTTCGCCGCCCGACAGCACGTAGTCGCCGATCGAGACCTCTTCCAGTCCACGCGCCTCGATCACCCGCTGGTCAACGCCTTCGAAGCGGCCGCAGACGATGATGACGCCTTCGCCGGCCGCCAGCGCGCGCACGCGTTCCTGCGTCAGCGGCCGGCCGCGCGGGCTCATCAGCAGGCGCGGGCGGGCATCGTTTTCAGAGACGCTGTCGATCGCACGGGCGAGAACGTCCGGTTTCAGCACCATGCCGGCGCCGCCGCCGGCGGGGGTGTCATCAACCGTTCGGTGTCTGTCGGTGGCGAAATCGCGGATCTGCACGGCATCGAGCGACCACTGGCCGCGCTCCATCGCCTTGCCGGCGAGGGAAAAACCCAGATGCCCCGGAAACATTTCCGGATAGAGTGTCAGCACGCTTGCCCGGAACGTCATCACTTCTTCTTTTTCGGCTTGTCGGGAGCGAATTTCGACAGCTCTTCCGGGTCATCGACCAGTCCTGCTGCCAGCGGGTCGATCAGCAGCGTGCCGGCTTCGAGGTCGATTTCCAGCACTGAGGCTTCCGAGAAGGGGATCAGCACCGGGCGTTTGCCCGGACCTTTCAGTTCAAGCAGATCACCTGCGCCGAAATCGAAGACGCCGGTGACAGTGCCGTAGCTGACGCCCTTGTCGTCGCGCGCCTCGAGCCCTTCGAGATCGGCATAAAAGAACTCGTCGTCCTCCAGCTCCTCGTCGGGCAGGTTGTCGCGCTCGATGTAGAGTTCCAGCCCGTTCAATGCCTCGGCGGCGTTACGGTCGTTGATGCCGCGGAAGCGGACGACGACCATGTTCTTCATCTCGCGGATTTCGAGGACTTCGAAGCTGCGTCCGTCCATGCTGTGCAGATGGCCGTAATCGCCGAGCGCGGCCGGGTCGGCCGTATAGGCCTTGGCGCGCACTTCGCCGCGCAGCCCCTGCGCGCCGCCGACCGTCGCCATCAGAACGGGGTTTTCAAGCTTTGTCATGGGTTCCTTCATGTGAAGCCGGAAAGACAGGCCTCTCATAAACGAAGTGCGGGCGATTGGAAACGAAAACGGGCGGCATGTCGCCATGCCGCCCGCCTGGTAGGGAAAGGTTCCGATTATTCCGCGGCGTCGGCAGCAGCAGCTGCAGCGTCAGCGGCCTTTTGAGCCTTTTCGGCGGCGCGTTCCTGGGCGCGCTTGCCCGGCTTTGCCTTGACCGGGTTGTTCTTGGCTTCGCGCTTGGCAACGCCGGCTTCATCGAGGAAGCGCAGAACGCGGTCGGTCGGCTGGGCGCCGTTGTCGAGCCAGTGCTTGATGCGCTCGGCGTTCAGCTGAACGCGCTTCTCGTCGTCCTTGGCGAGCATCGGGTTCCAGGAGCCGAGGTTTTCGAGGAAGCGGCCGTCACGCGGGCTGCGCGCATCGGCGAGGACGACGTGGTAGTACGGACGCTTCTTGGAGCCACCGCGGGCGAGACGAATTTTCAGTGCCATGTTCTTTACTCCTTAGGCTTTTCTTGACCGCTTCGTGAGGCGGTAATGGTTATCGGGCTGCGGCGCTCTGTTCAGCGTGATCCGCAGCGATCTGCTCATGATGCCGGATGACTTCCTTGATGACGAAGTTCAGGAACTTCTCGGCGAAATCCGGGTCCAGATTGGCGGCTTTCGCCAGCTGGCGAAGGCGTTCGATCTGGTATTCCTCGCGCGCCGGGTCGGCCGGCGGCAGATTGTATTTGGCCTTCAGCACGCCGACCTCTTTGGTGCAGCGGAAGCGTTCGGCCAGCATGTGCACGAGAGCGGCATCGATATTGTCGATCGACTGGCGATAGCTCGCGAGCTGGGCTTTGACGGCTGGATCAATCATGGGGCAAGCGATCCTTTCACTTCTTCTTCGGCAAGCCGGGCAATCCCGGGAAACCACCACCGAGACCCGGCAGCTTGGCGCCGCCAAGGCCCGGCAAACCACCCGGCAGGCCGCCAAGACCGGGCATGCCCCCACCCGGCTTTCCCAAACCCGCCGCTTCCGCCTGCTTCTGCAGCGCTTCAAGCTGCTTCGGGTCGATATTCGAGAGATCGGGCATGCCGCCCATGCCGCCAAGCCCCATCTTGCCGGCAAGGCCGCTCATCATCTGCTTCATCATGCCGCCTTTGCCCTTGCCGCCCATCATCTTCATCATGTCCGCCATCTGGCGGTGCATTTTCAGAAGCTTGTTGATGGCGGCGGCATCGGTACCGGAGCCGGCGGCGATGCGCTTCTTGCGCGAATGCTTGAGCAGGTCGGGATTGGCGCGCTCGGCCTTGGTCATCGACTGGATGATGGCGATCTGGCGGCCGAAAAGCTTGTCGTCGAGGCCGGCGGCGGCCATTTTGTCCTTCATACCAGCCATGCCGGGCATCATGCCCATGATGCCGCCCATGCCGCCCATTTTCTGCATTTGGCGCAGTTGATCGGCGAGGTCGTTGAGATCGAACTTGCCCTTGGCCATCTTGGCGGCCATGGCGGCCGCCTTTTCGGCGTCGATGTTTTCCGCCGCGCGCTCGACGAGCGAGACAATGTCGCCCATGCCGAGAATGCGGTCGGCGATACGGCGGGGATGGAACTCTTCGAGCTCGCTCATCTTCTCGCCGACGCCGATCAGCTTGATCGGCTTGCCGGTGACGGCACGCATCGAAAGGGCGGCACCGCCGCGGCCGTCGCCGTCCATGCGGGTCAGCACGAGGCCGGTGATGCCGACGCGTTCGTCGAAGTTGCGGGCGAGGTTGACGGCGTCCTGGCCGGTCAAGCTATCGGCGACCAGCAGGATTTCGTGCGGGTTCGACTTCTTCTTGATGTCGGCCATTTCGACCATCAAGGGCTCGTCGATATGCGTGCGGCCGGCGGTGTCGAGGATGACCACATCATGGCCGCCGAGCCTGGCCGCCTGTACGGCGCGGGCGGCGATATCGGTCGGCGACTGACCTGATATAACAGGCAGCGTATCGATATTGGCCTGGGCGCCGAGCTGGCGAAGCTGCTCCTGGGCTGCGGGACGGCGCGTGTCGAGCGACGCCATCAGCACTTTCTTCTTCTCTCGCGTCGACAGGCGATTGGCGATCTTGGCTGACGTCGTGGTCTTGCCGGAGCCCTGCAGGCCGACCATCATGACGACGACGGGGGCGGGCGCATGCAGGTCGATGCCGACGCCTTCGCCGCCCAGCATCTCGATCAACTCGTCATGGACGATCTTGACGACCATCTGGCCGGGCTTGATCGACTTCAGGATCTCGGCGCCGACGGCCTTTTCACGCACGCGGTCGGTGAAGGAGCGAACGACGTCGAGGGCGACGTCGGCTTCCAGCAGCGCACGGCGAACCTCACGCAGCGCTGCGGAAACATCGGCTTCCGAAAGCGCGCCACGGCCTGTCAGTCCATTCAGAATGGATCCAAGACGGTCCTGGAGGTTTTCAAACATCGGCTCTTCCTTGATACGTTTCGGGCGGGTTCGATCTGCCCGAAACGTCGTGCTTTTCCTTGACGAAAACAAGACGCAAAGCCAAAAAGCACCCGAGGGCGCATCGCGCTGTCGGGTGTTGACCTCCGGGATCTCGAAGTCCCGGTCGGCGGCTCGGAGTCATGCGGCTCGTCGCGGATTGGGCGCGATAAACAGGAAAGCGCCGGGAAAGTCAAGGCGAATACGCGGAATGACCGCATGCGGGCTTTTCAGACGCCGCACGAAGTGGGCGCGACGCAGTAAAAATTCCAGTCCGCAGTCCAAATTCGCTGTAGCGGCCAGTTGCAAAATATTCTGCTTGTGATTCTACTTTCTACTTAAGTGCATCCTGTAAAATGATTCGTGAATATCCTTGATGCCGGATGATCCGGCGGAGATATCGATGATCAATGCTGATATTGAAAGCTGGGCGCTGGCACGGGCCCATCATATTGTCCTGAACGAAGGCCTGAATCTGGCAAAGGCGGCACAGGATCTGGATCGCAAACGGTCCCGCTCCATGGTCTACGAGCTGAGAAAGGTCATCACCGCCGCGATCGTCGAGGCGCATGCGGCGTCCTTCGAAGCCGAAGGCGGGCAGCGGTAGAAGCCGGGCGGTTTCAAGGCTCAGCCGGCTGCAGCGCCTGCGCGGTACTCACCCACTGGTAATTCCTTCGCATTTCCGCCATATACAGCGGAAAGACGGACGGAATATACGATGAGCGCAACAGTCGAATTCGCAAGGATGAACGGGCTTGGCAACAAGATCTTGGTCGTCGACATGCGAGGGCGGCCGGATAAAGTGACGTCCGCAGCGGCGGTCGCGCTCAATGCGGATCCTGAGACCGAGTTCGATCAGATCATGGCGATCCATGATCCGAAGGCTGACGGCACCGATGCCTTCATCGATATCCTGAATTCCGACGGCTCGAAGGCGCAGGCCTGTGGCAACGGCACGCGCTGCGTCGTGCAGGCGCTTGCCGCCGAGACCGGCCGGAAGGCCTTCACCTTCCAGACCGTCGCCGGCATCCTCAATGCCGTCGAGCACGAGGACGGGACGGTCTCCGTCGATATGGGCCGGCCGGTTTTCGATTGGGACAAGATCCCGCTCTCGGAAGAATTCCACGATACCAGCCGCATCGAGCTGCAGATCGGCCCGATCGACAATCCGGTGCTGCATTCGCCTTCGGCCATGTCGATGGGCAATCCGCATGCGATCTTCTGGGTGGACCGGGACGTAATGTCCTACGATCTCGCCCGCTTCGGGCCGCTGCTGGAAAACCATCCGATGTTTCCGGAGCGCGCCAACATCACACTGGCGCAGGTGACCTCGCCGACATCGATGACGACGCGCACCTGGGAGCGCGGCGCGGGCCTGACGCTTGCCTGCGGCTCTGCCGCCTGTTCTGCCGCCGTCAGCGCCGCGCGCACCGGCCGCACCGGCCGCAAGGTGACGATCAATGTGGCGAGCGCCAAACCGCCGGCGACACTTTCGATCGAATGGCGCGAGCGCGACGATCACGTCATCATGACCGGCCCGGCCGAATGGGAATGGTCTGGCAGGCTCGATCCTTCGACCGGCTTATGGTCGCGCGATGCGGACCGGGGAGCCGAGGCGCAGTGAGCGGCATCGAGGTCATTACCTTCGGCTGCCGCCTCAACACATATGAATCCGAAGTGATGAAGGCGCAGGCCGAAAAGGCGGGGCTCAACAATGCCGTCCTCGTCAATACCTGTGCCGTGACCGGCGAGGCCGTGCGCCAGGCCCGCCAGGCGATCCGCCGGGCGCGGCGCGACAATCCGCATGCGCGCATCATCGTCACCGGCTGCGCCGCACAGACGGAAAAAGAAACCTTCGCCGCCATGGCGGAGGTCGATGCCGTGCTCGGCAACGAGGAGAAGCTTTCGAGCGCTTCCTATCGCAGCCTGCCGGATTTCGGCGTTTCGGCCGAAGAGAAGCTGCGCGTCAACGATATCATGAGCGTCAAGGCGACGGCGCCGCAGATGGTCAGGCACATTGACGGGCACGTGCGCGCCTTCATCCAGGTGCAGAACGGCTGCGACCACCGCTGCACCTTCTGCATTATCCCCTATGGCCGCGGTAATTCCCGCTCGGTGCCGATGGGCGCCGTCGTCGATCAGGCCCGCAGGCTTACCGACAGCGGTTATCGCGAGATCGTGCTGACGGGGGTCGACGCCACCAGCTATGGCGGCGATCTGCCGGGGACGCCGACGCTCGGCCTTCTGGCGAAGACGCTGCTGAAACAGCTTCCGGATATAAGCCGACTCAGGCTTTCGTCGATCGACAGCATCGAGGCCGATGCCCATTTGATGGATCTCATCGCCGACGAGCCGCGCTTCATGCCGCATCTGCATCTGTCGCTGCAGCATGGCGACGACATGATCCTGAAGCGGATGAAGCGCCGGCATTCGCGCGCCGATGCGCTGCGTTTCATCGAAGACGCGCGCCGCCTGCGCCCCGGGATGAGCTTCGGCGCCGATATGATCGCCGGTTTCCCCACAGAAACGGAAGAGATGTTCGGCAATGCCGTGCGGCTGGCCGAAGAGGCCGGCATCGCGCATCTGCATGTTTTCCCTTACAGCCCGCGTCCCGGCACGCCGGCCGCCCGCATGCCGCAGCTTGACCGGGCGCTCGTTAAGGATCGCGCCGCACGGCTGCGCGCCACTGGACATAAGCTCCATCAATTCCATCTCGATGGCATGATCGGAACCCGGCAGTGGCTGCTTGTCGAAAACAACGGCCTGGCGCATACGGAGAACTTCACGCTGGTCGCAGCGGCCGGCCTCCGCCCCGGCGAACTTGTGCCGGCCACCATCACCGGCCACAATGGCAAGCATCTCGACATGCAATTGACGGCCGCAGCGGCCTGACTTTCACGGAATCCCCATGGCGCTCAGTTTCATCAAAAAGGTCTTCACCTTCGGCAAGCCGGCTGAAGAGCCCGTGCCCGAGGCCGTGGAAAGGGAACTCGAGCCGCGCTCGCGCGACGAAGATCTGCCGATCGCGGACGATCCCGTTCTTCCCGAGGAGATGGATACGGCCGGCGGGCCGGCGGCGGATATTGATGAAGCGTCAGTAGAGCCGGAATCTGCCGACGCCGAAACCGAAGTGCTGCCGCCGGCCGATCATCTGGGCGACATGGGCGTCGTGCCGTTGTCGCTGCTGGAGGCCGAGGCGGAAGCGGAGGAAAATACCCTCCCTACCCTGCCGGGCGTCCCCCCCACAGGTGGGGGGACTGAGCAGTTGGATGCCGCTCGCCAATCAATAGATTTAGAGAGTGCGCCCGCAGATGTGGAGAGTGAGCCGGCTGCTGCGGATGATGCCGTCAATGTGGCGGAAGACATCGCCGCTAGTTTCCCCCCACCTGTGGGGGGGATGCCCGGCAGGGTAGGGAGGGAAGCCACAGATCGCGAGCTTTCCGTCGAAACGCCCCTGCCGCCATCGGAGACGATAGAGCCAGCGCCAGTCGTCGAGCCGATTCTCCCAAAAGGCTTCGCCACCGGCCCTGCGATCGTCGAACCGCAACCCATAATCCCGCAGCCGAAACTCAGCTGGTTCCAGCGGCTGCGCAACGGCCTTGCGCGCACCTCCTCGCAGCTGACCGGCCAGATCACTGCGCTCTTTACCAAGCGCAAACTCGACGACGAGACGCTGCAGGATCTCGAAGACCTGCTGATCCAGGCCGATCTCGGCGTCGAGACGGCGCTGCGCGTCACCGATACGCTGGCTTCCGAGCGCTACGGCAAGGACGTCACCGGCGAGGATGTCAGCCGCATCATGGCGTCCGAAATCGCCAAGGTTTTGAAGCCGGTCGCCAAGCCGTTGCAGCTCGACCTCTCGCACAAGCCGCATGTCATCCTCGTTGTCGGCGTCAACGGCACCGGCAAGACGACGACGATCGGCAAGCTCGCGGCGAAGCTTTCCGGCGCCGGGTTGAAGGTGATGCTGGCTGCCGGCGACACGTTCCGCGCGGCGGCGATCGAGCAGCTGAAGATCTGGGCCGAGCGGACCAATTCCGAATTCGTCGGCACCAAGCTCGGCGCCGACGCCGCCGGCCTTGCCTATGACGCCTTCGAGCAGGCGAAGGCCAAGAAGTGCGACGTGCTGATCGTCGACACCGCCGGCCGCCTGCAGAACAAGGCCGAGCTGATGGCCGAGCTCGAGAAGATCGTGCGCGTGCTCGGCAAGCTCGATCCCGATGCGCCGCATACGGTGCTGCAGACGCTCGACGCCACGACGGGGCAGAATGCGCTGAGCCAGGTCGAGATCTTCCGCAATGTCGCCGGCGTCAACGGGCTGATCATGACCAAGCTCGACGGCACGGCGCGCGGCGGCATTCTTGTGGCCATCTCCGCCAAGCACAAGCTGCCGGTCTACTTCATCGGCGTCGGCGAGGGTGTCGACGATCTGGAGCCGTTCGAGGCCGAGGATTTCGCCCATGCCATTGCCGGGCTTCCCCAATGATGCCACAGATAAGCCGCCGAAGGCCTGCAAGGGACGCTCGGGAAACGAATTTTCAGAAATAGCAGGTTCGAAGAACGCATGACCACCGAAAGCGATATCACGCCGAGCGCGGCCGACCGCCATCATCCGATGCTGAAACTGGCGCTGGAACTCGGGCCGCTGATGATCTTCTTCTTTGCCAATCTGCGCGGTCAGTGGCTGGTGGAGAAATTTCCGGCTCTCTCCGAACTGGGCGGCCCGCTCTTCGTCGCGACCGCGCTCTTCATGGGGGCGACGGTCATTTCGCTCTCCGTTTCCAAGGTCGTGCTCGGCCATCTGCCGATCATGCCTTTCGTCTCAGGCATCGTCGTCGTCATCTTCGGCTCGCTCTCGATCTGGCTGCAGAACGAGACCTTCATCAAGATGAAGCCGACTATCGTCAACGCGCTTTTCGGGGTCGTCCTGCTTGGCGGGCTCGCCTTCGGCCGGTCGCTGCTCGGCTATGTCTTCAACGCCGCCTTCCAGCTCGATGCCGAAGGCTGGCGCAAGCTGACCATCCGCTGGGGCGTCTTCTTCCTGTTCCTCGCGGTGCTGAACGAAGTCGTTTGGCGCAATTTTTCGGATGATACTTGGGTCGCCTTCAAGGTCTGGGGCACGATGCCGATCACCATCATCTTCACCCTGGCGCAGATGCCGCTGGTGCTCAAGCATAGCCTCAACCCGGAGACGGACGGCGAAAAATGAGCACTGCAGAAGCCGAATATCGTGTGAGACACCAGAGCTTCTGGTTCGTCGCCTGCCTCGCAGTGCTGGTCGCCCAGATCGTCGCCGAATATATGATGGGCCGCGTGCCGATCTGCGCCTGCGGCTATGTCAAGCTGTGGGAGGGCGGGGTCAATACCAGCGGCAATTCGCAGCATCTGTCGGACTGGTACACGCCGTCGCACATCATACACGGCTTCCTGTTCTACGGGCTCAGCCACCTAGTCCTGCGCCGCAAACCGCTGGCGGCAAAGCTGTTGATGGCGCTGTTCATCGAATCCGCCTGGGAACTCCTGGAAAATTCACCTCTCATCATCGACCGCTACCGGACGGCGACGATCGCGCTGGATTATTACGGCGACAGCATCCTGAATTCGGCAATGGACACCGCCTTCATGTGCCTCGGCTTCTTCTTTGCCTGGCGCGCACCGGTGGCGCTGACGGTGGCGATTGCCATCTTCTTCGAGATTTTCACCGGTTATGTAATCCGGGACAATCTGACGCTCAACGTGGTGATGCTGATTTGGCCGATGGAGGCGATCAAGGTCTGGCAGGGTGGGCTATAGGTGATAATTACGAAGCCGGCTTCCCCAGCGCTTTTTCCATCGCTGGAAACAGCCCTTCCTTCAGGCTGATGTCGTCGAAGGGGCCGACGCGTTTGTAGAGGATCCTACCATCGGGGCCGACGAGGTAGCTTTCCGGAATGCCGTAAACGCCCCAGTCGATCGCCGCCTTGCCATTGGGATCGACGCCGATCGCCTGGTAGGGATTGCCGAGTTCGCCGAGGAAACGCAGGGCGTTCTCGTTCTTGTCCTTGTAATTGATGGCTACGATGTTCAGGCGCCCGTCTTTCGCCAGATCCTTCAGAATAGGATGTTCGTCGCGGCAGGGAACGCACCATGAGGCGAAGACATTGACCAGCGTCAGCTTGCCTTTGACCGCGGCGTCGGTCAGCGCCGGCAGGTTCGAACCGTCGAGCGGCTGAAGGTTCAGCGACGGCGCCTTGGTGCCGATCAGGGCGGAAGGGATTTCGGCGATGTTTTTGCCGTGGAAATCCTGGTCGTAGAGCATCTTGGCGGCCGTCGCCGCAATGCCGCCGAAGACGAGGAGCGGCAGAAGCGCCAGCGCATAGCTGGCAAATCCACGCGGCTTGATCTTGGTTTCACGCGTCTCGCTCATTCGCCATTCCTTGGGCGCGCCGAGCGGCGGCGGATGCCGGCGGCTTCGAGGGCTGCGAGTTCCCGGCGGCGCGCCCGGCCGTCTGCCCAGGTCCACAGGATGACGGCGACCACGACGAGCGCTGCAAAGCCATAGGATGAGTAGACATAAAAGGCATGCGTCACGGCCTATTCCTCCCGGCTGGCCATGCGGGCGGCAAGACGGCGCTGAGCGGCGATGCGGCGGCGCCAGATCTCGTTTCTCATTGCCATGAAGTGCAGCGTGAAGAAGAGCAGCGTGAAGGCGATCGCCATGACGAAGAGCGGGCGCAGAAATTCCGGATCGATCGCCGGTCCGTCGAGGCGCATCACGCTTGCCGGCTGATGCAGCGTGTTCCACCAATCGACCGAGAATTTGATGATCGGGATGTTGACGAAGCCGACGAGGATGAGCACGGCGGAGACGCGCGCGGCCTTCGACGGATCGTCGATGGCGCGGCCGAGCGCAATCAGGCCGAGATACATCAGGAAGAGAATGAAGACGGAGGTCAGCCTGGCATCCCAGACCCACCAGGTGCCCCACATCGGCTTGCCCCAGAGCGAGCCGGTGACGAGCGCGAGCAGGGTGAAGGCGGCGCCGAGCGGCGCTGCGGCCTTGGCGGAGACATCGGCGAGCGGGTGGCGCCACACGAGCGTGCCGATCGCGGAGATGCTCATCACCGTGTAACACATCATCGAAAGCCAGGCGGCGGGAACGTGGACATACATGATACGCACGGTCTCACCCTGCTGGTAATCGCCTTCGGTGGCGAAGCTCAGATAAAGACCCACCGCGAAACAGAGGGCGGTGATGCCGGCCATCCAGGGAATGACGCGGGCCGCCAGCGCCAGAAACCGCGTCGGGTTGGCGAGATCACTGATTTTGCTAATGGCAAGGGTGGTTTGGCTCATGAGCGCTTCCTTACCTTGATCCGGCTTTTCCCGCAATCGAATGGCATTCAATCCGACGTGTTTCGCAATGCGAGCGCAGCGGCGGCCGGGCCGATGACGGCAAAGAAGAGTGTCAGCGCAATCAGGATGAGGAAGGGCGGAAGGAAGGGCGCGGGCTCCTCGACCGCGGCATAGGTGGCGCTGATGCCGAAGATCAGCACGGGGATGGTCAGCGGCAGCACGAGGATCGAGACCAGCAGGCCGCCGCGCGGCAGCGCGACGGCGACGGCGGCGCCGACGGCGCCGATGAAGGTGATCGCCGGCGAGCCGGCGAGCAGCGTCAGCATGGTCGCGCCGATCGCAATCTCGTCCATGTTCATGAAGAGGCCGAGCAACGGCGAGGCGATGACCAGCGGCAGGCTGGTGGCCGTCCAGTGGGCAAAGCATTTGACGAGGATGGTGAGGACGAGCGGCGTTTCCTGCATCAGCATCAGATCGAGCGAGCCGTCGTCGCGCTCGGCCTGAAACAGACGGTCGAGCCCGAGAAGGGCGGCCAGCAGCGCGCCGATCCAGACGATGGCAGGGCCGATGCGGGAAAGCAGCTTGAGATCGGGGCCGACGCCGAAGGGGATGACGGCGACGACCGTGAGGAAGAACAGCACCCCGATCAGCGCACCGCCGCCGGCGCGGATCGAGAGCTTGAGATCGCGGAGGAAGAGGGCGGTCATGCGGAGTGGCTCTCTGCGTGCGTGGTAGCTATCATCCCCACACCCCCTGATCCACACCCGCAAAGCCCGTCATCTTCAATTCCCGCGCATTTTTCAGCCCCAGCGGCTGATGTGTCGCCGCCAGCACGATGCCGCCCTTTGCCAGATGCGCCTCGATCAATCCTGCGAATAGCCGGTCGGCGCTGGCATCCAATGCAGCGGTGGGTTCGTCGAGGATCCAGACGGGGCGGTGGGCGACGAGCAGTTTGGCGAAGGCGAATCGGCGCTGCTGGCCGGCGGAGAGATAGGCGAAGGGGAGATGGGTGATTCCGGAAAGGCCGACGGCCTCGGCGGCGTCCTCCGTGGAGAGGCCGGCATTGCCGAGAAAGCTCCGCCAGAAATCCAGATTCTCTGCAACTGTAAGTTCATTCTTCATCGCATTTCGATGGCCGAGGTAGTGGCTGACCTCGCCGGGATGACGGCCCTGCGGGCTCTCTTCGTCATGCAAAATCACCGTGCCCTTTTCCGGCCTGAGAAGACCGGCGGCAACGCGCAGTAAAGTGGACTTTCCCGATCCATTTTTGCCGGTCAGGACAAGCGCTTCTCCTGCCGCCAAGTAAAAGGAAACGTTAACGAAAATGAGATCTTCACCGCGCCTTGCAGCCAGATTTTCGGCGGTGAGATGCATGCGTCTGCTCTTTCTTCGTTGCGGCTTCCGGCGGGGTCAAAAAATGTCGGATTTTGATCGTTCTCGGGTATGGCAAGTTTTTAGGAAATTATCTATAAGACCGGCAACCACGCCAGCGGTCGGCGTGAATTTCATCCTTGCGCCGAACTTGGAGCGTCTCCTCCACGTGCGGACAGCGGAAATGGCCGTACCCGCATCCTGATGTGCATTAAGTGCATAGGCGTTCGCACGACTGTGTTGGCTATCAGAACGGGGTTTCTCGTGTCTAAATCTCTTGACAGTTTCAATTGTCGTTCCACGCTTTCCGTGAACGGGAAGGACTACGTCTATTACAGCCTGCCCAAGGCTGAGGCAAACGGTCTGGCCGGCGTATCGAAGCTCCCCTATTCGATGAAGGTGCTGCTCGAAAACCTGCTGCGCTTCGAAGATGGCCAGTCGGTCACCAAGGAGCACATCCAGGCCGTTGCCGAGTGGCTGAACAACAAGGGTGCGGTCGAAAACGAAATCGCCTATCGCCCGGCGCGCGTGCTGATGCAGGACTTCACCGGCGTTCCCGCCGTCGTCGACCTTGCCGCAATGCGCGACGCGATGGTGTCGCTCGGCGGCGATCCCGAGAAGATCAACCCGCTCGTTCCCGTCGACCTCGTCATCGACCACTCCGTCATCGTCGACGAATTCGGCACGCCGCAGGCTTTCGCCAAGAACGTCGAGCTGGAATATCAGCGCAACGGCGAGCGCTACCGCTTCCTGAAGTGGGGCCAGCAGGCATTCAAGAATTTTCGCGTCGTTCCTCCCGGCACCGGCATCTGTCACCAGGTCAACCTCGAATATCTCGGCCAGACCGTCTGGACCAAGGAAGAGGACGGCGAGACGATCGCCTATCCCGATACCTGCGTCGGCACCGACAGCCACACGACGATGATCAACGGTCTTGGCGTTCTCGGTTGGGGCGTCGGCGGTATCGAAGCGGAAGCGGCCATGCTCGGCCAGCCGGTTTCGATGCTTCTGCCTGAGGTCATCGGCTTCAAGCTGACCGGCAAGCTCAAGGAAGGCGTCACCGCGACCGACCTCGTTCTGACCGTCGTGCAAATGCTGCGCAAGAAGGGCGTCGTTTCCAAGTTCGTCGAGTTCTTCGGCCCGGGCATGGACAACATGCCGCTCGCCGACCGCGCGACGATCGGCAACATGGGTCCGGAATACGGCGCCACATGCGGCTTCTTCCCCGTCGACGGCGAAACCATCAACTACCTCACCATGTCCGGCCGCACGCATGACCGGATCGCGCTGGTCGAAGCCTATTCGAAGGCCCAGGGCATGTGGCGCGAAGGTGACGGTTCCGATCTCGTCTTCACCGATACACTGGAGCTCGACCTCGGCGACGTCGTGCCGTCGATGGCCGGCCCGAAGCGTCCGGAAGGCCGCATCGCGCTCGAAAACATCGCTTCCGGCTTCGCCGGTTCGATGGATGCCGACTACAAGAAGCCCGGCCAGCTTGCCAACCGCTATGCGGTCGAAGGCACGGATTTCGATCTCGGCCATGGCGACGTGGCGATTGCCGCCATCACCTCCTGCACCAACACGTCGAACCCTTCGGTTCTGATCGCTGCCGGCCTTCTGGCCCGCAACGCCGTTGCCAAGGGCCTGAAGACCAAGCCGTGGGTCAAGACCTCGCTCGCGCCGGGATCGCAGGTCGTCGGTGAATATCTTGCCAAGTCCGGCTTGCAGGCCGATCTCGACAAGCTCGGCTTCAATCTCGTCGGCTTCGGCTGCACGACCTGCATCGGCAATTCCGGCCCGCTGCCGGCGCCGATCTCGAAGACGATCAACGACAAGGGCCTGATCGTATCGGGCGTGCTCTCCGGCAACCGCAACTTCGAAGGCCGTATCTCGCCTGACGTCCAGGCGAACTACCTCGCTTCGCCGCCGCTCGTCGTCGCTTACGCGCTCGCCGGCACGGTGCAGAAGGACCTGACCAAGGAACCGATCGGCGAAGACCAGAACGGCAATCCGGTCTATCTCAAGGATATCTGGCCGACCTCGCACGAGGTGCAGGAGTTCATCCAGAAGTACGTCACCCGCGAACTTTACGAAAGCAAGTATGCCGACGTCTTCAAGGGCGACGTCAACTGGCAGGCTGTTCAGGTTCCGCCGGGCCAGACCTATGCCTGGGATGATAATTCGACTTATGTCCAGAACCCGCCTTACTTCGTCGGCATGGGCAAGAAGGGCACCGGCGTGTCCGATATCAAGGGCGCCCGCGTCCTCGGCCTGTTCGGCGACAAGATCACCACCGACCACATTTCGCCGGCCGGTTCGATCAAGGCAGCATCGCCGGCGGGCGCCTATCTCATCGGCCATGACGTCGCGGTTGCCGACTTCAACCAGTACGGCACGCGCCGCGGCAATCATGAAGTGATGATGCGCGGCACCTTCGCCAACATCCGCATCCGCAACCACATGCTCGGCCCGAACGGCAAGGAAGGTGGCTACACCATCCACTATCCGTCGAAGGAAGAGACCTCGATCTACGACGCTGCCATGCAGTACAAGTCCGAAGGCGTGCCGCTCGTCATCTTCGCAGGTGTCGAATACGGCAACGGCTCGTCGCGCGACTGGGCTGCCAAGGGTACCAACCTGCTCGGCGTCAAGGCGGTGATCGCCCAGTCCTTCGAGCGTATCCATCGCTCGAACCTGGTCGGCATGGGCGTCATCCCCTTCGTCTTTGAAGAGGGCACGACCTGGCAGAGCCTCGGCCTCAAGGGCGACGAGCTCGTCACCATCGAGGGCCTGGACAAGATCAAACCGCGCGAGCGGAAGATTGCCAAGATCACCTATGGCGACGGCTCCGTGAAGGAAGTTCCGCTGCTGTCGCGCGTCGATACGCTCGACGAGGTGATCTACCTCAACAATGGCGGCATCCTGCAGACGGTTCTGCGCGATCTCGCTGCCTGATTGTTAACAGCTTGCTATGATAATGGCCGCCGGAGAGCAATTTCCGGCGGCTTTTCTTTGCGGCAACAGTATTCGGGCAGGCTCACGATGATTTGTTTCAAGCGCATTCCCGCCGAGCTACGTCTCACCCGTTCGTGACTTTTCGTTTGGACCCGGAAGGATTATTCGTACGTTCATATGTCAGGGCCTCCGGCTCCCAACACGCCGGCGACGCTGAAAAAGAGGTGCAGGTGAATGTCCCCCCGTTTTTTGATTCCGCTGATCGCCGGCGTTGTTCTCGCAGGCTCGTTGCATGCCGAAGACGGCACGCCGAAAGGCGTCGTCGAACTCTTCACCTCGCAGGGCTGCTCCTCCTGTCCTCCCGCTGACGCCGCCTTCCGCAAGCTGGTGGACCAGGGCGACGTCATCGCGCTCGCCTACCACATAGACTATTGGAATTATCTCGGCTGGGCCGACACGCTGAGCTCGAAGGAAAACACCGAGCGGCAATATGGCTATGCCAGGGCCATGGGCCGCAGCAACGTCTATACGCCGCAGGCCATCGTCAACGGCCGTAGTCATCTCGCCGGCGCTGATCTCAACGGCATCAACAGCAAGATCGACAGTTACAGCAGCGAAGGCAATGGGCTGACCATTCCGATCAGCGCTGAGATGCGCGGCGACGAGCTGGAAATCAAGATCGGCGCAGGGCAGGGCAAGGCCAATGTGGTGATGGTCTATTTCGACAAGGAAAAGACGATCGACGTCGAAAAGGGCGAGAACAGCGGCAAGAAAATCTCCTACCTGCACAGTGTCACGAATGTCGAAACGGTCGGCATGTGGGACGGCAAGGCGACCAATCTGACGCTGCCGGCCACTGTCCTGCAGCGGCCGCAGCTCGAGGGCTGCGCGATCCTGCTGCAATCGGCGACCGCTGACGGCGATCCGGCCGAGATCCTTGGCGCGACAGTGGTGATGGCGGGAAAAAACATCTGAGATGTCATCCCGATAGGGATGAAGTGCCGGGCGGCCCGGCCGAGCGTATTCGGGGCTGGGGTTAAGGTCGATACGCTCCGCCGGGCCCTTTGGCGCGCTGGCGCCAAACCGGGATGCATAAATCCCCCGCAAATGAGGCGCTGTTTTGACTGAAATGCGGCGCTGCCGAGAAAGCGTCGGCTCTCCCCCAGGACATGTGCTGCATGCGCCGCGCTGCGGTGCGGCCGAATGTGACGGGCAGCGGTCTTGCAATTTGTGACGGCTCGGGCAAACTGTCACTCTCCTGTCACAAGCGGAGGCCTTGGGAGACTGATGACAGATCAGCCGGATTTGCGACACGGCGAAAGCCGCTCCGTCGACAATAGTTCCTCAGTCGTCGTCGATCTCAGGGAATACAAACAAAGCAAGGATCCGCTTCCGGTGACCTTCCACCGGCGCGAGCTGGACGCGATCCTCTGGATCTACGGCCGCATGGTCGGCGAGGGTGAATGGCGCGACTACGCCATCGATCACCTGAAGGACAGGGCAGTGTTTTCCGTCTTCAAGCGCGCCGGCGAAATGCCGCTTTTCCGTATCGAAAAGAACCCGAAGCTCGCCGCCAAGCAAGGCGCCTATTCCGTTATCAACATCAACGGCATGATCCTGAAGCGCGGGCACGAGCTGAACCAGGTGCTCAAGGTGTTCGACAAGGCCTTGAAGCTGGTCGACAAGTAAGTCCTCAGCCTGCGAACAGCGTGCCGGGATAGGCGGACGGATCCGGATCGGTCGTCATGCCCTCGCCGAGGCTGCGCTGCATGAGCATCGTGTCGAGCCAGCGGCCGTGCTTGTAGCCTGTGCCCTTCATCAGGCCGACCTCCACAAAACCCGCCTTGAGATGAAGCGCGATCGAGGCAGGGCTTGCGCCGCCGATGACGGCCACCATCTGACGGAAACCGAGGGCAGTGCAGCGGTCGATCAGCTCATTCATCAGCGCCTTGCCGATGCCGCGGCCGCGAGCTTCAGGCGCCAGGTAAATCGAATCCTCCACCATCCAGCGATAGGCGGGGCGGGTGCGGAAGGCCGAAGCATAGGCGTAGCCAAGGAGGTTTCCGTTCGTATCGGCTGCGGCGATGTAGGGATAGTGCTGGCCGACGATCGCTGCGAAACGCTGCATCATCTCGGCCTTGGAGGGTGGTGCGATCTCGTAGCTCGACGTGCCGTTCAGGACGGATTCACGATAGATATCGGTAATGGCGGGGATATCGGCTTGCGAGGCGTCGCGCAGAAAGAAAGACATCGGGCGGCTGGTCCAGCGGCGGGGCAGGCTCCTCTAAAACCATTCCTGCGAAACCAGTGCAACAAAAAAGCCGACGCAAACCGAGGTGCGATATGCCCATTCTGCGGCTATTCGAGAATCTTGATCCTCAAGCTTTCGGCTTGCTTGCGCGCCTTGCGCCTCACATACATGATCAGCAATGGCGACAAGACGAAAGCCATGACGACGTGCACCACACCAGAGAGCACCAGGTCATTTCCCGTATGCGGGTCGATCGGTACCAGCTGCCAATAGCCGATTGCCAGAACCCCTAAAATTGCGCCGGCCAAGGCGGCAATGACGGCGCTGAGCCAAGCAATGACCGAATAGATCAGGCTATCCGGCAACCCTTTCGCCAACAGTACGGCAACGACAAAGCACGGGATGAAAACAAATCCTTGAAGCAGCATGCCTAACCCCTTCGACATTCGTCACGACAAAAAAGGCGGCCGAAGCCGCCTTTTCGATCTCGATCTGCCCCTGCTTATTTACGGTTGCCCATGAACTGCAGCAGGAACATGAAGAGGTTGATGAAGTCGAGATAGAGCGTCAGCGCACCCATGATCGCCTTGCGGCCGGCCACAGCGACATCATCGGCTTCGTAGTAAAGCTCCTTGATCCGTTGCGTATCGTAGGCGGTGAGGCCTGCGAAGATCAGCACGCCGATCACCGAGATCGCGAACTGCAGAGCGGACGAAGCCAGGAAGATGTTGACGATCGAAGCGATGATCAGGCCGAAGAGGCCCATGATCAGGAACGAGCCCATCGCCGACAAGTCACGCTTCGTCGTGTAGCCGTATAGCGACAGCGCGCCGAAGGAGGCGGCGGTGACGAAGAACGTCTGAACGACGCTTTCGCCCGTATAGACCAGGAAAATCGACGAGAGCGACAGGCCGACCAGGGCTGCATAGACCCAGAAGGTCGTCTGCGCGGCGGCCACGCTCATGCGATTAATGCGGAAGCTCAGGAAGAAGACGGCCGCAAGAGGCGCAAGGATCACGACCCAGCGCAAAGGCGACCGGAACAGAAGCTCGCCGAACTGGGTGAGGTGACCGTCCTGAACGGCGAAGTTGAATCCGAGATATGCGGCCACACCGGTGATCGCCAGACCCAGCGCCATCAGGTTGTAGACCTTGAGCATATATGCGCGCAGGCCTTGATCAATCATCTCGCCGGTCTGAGCGCGGCTTTGATAGTTACGAAGATCAGCCATAGTTTCCTCTTACAAGCTCCGATGAAGATACGGTGTCGGGTTTTCGACCCGGGCGCCGCTGCGGAGCTCCAGCATGCCTGCAGACAATATGAGGCCTTCGCCCATTGTAAACAAGGGGCTTGCAGAGGGTCGGCCGGGTTAAATCGCCGTAAGGTGAAGGGCTTCTGGAGACCGCTGCCTCGTCAAAGTTCGCGCAGAACGGGCGCTGCCTTCTGCCCCAGGATGCGCCAGGTGCCGATGAGGCCGATGCCGACAGTCAGGACGAGCGCGGTGACGAGCGTCAGCCCCGCCACATCGGGCAGGAAGGTGGAAGGCAGGCGCATGATGCGGGCGACGATGAACCAGGCGGCGGCCGCGCCGGCGATCAGCGAGAAGATCGCGGTCGCCAGTCCGAGGATCAGATACTCGTAGCTGAAGGCGCGGATCAGCATGGCGCGGGTGGCGCCGAGCGTCTTCAGCACCACCGCGTCATGGGTGCGCGCCCGGTTGCCGGCGGCGAGCGCACCGGCAAGGACGAGGATCGAGGCGATGAGGGCCACCGACGCTGCGGCACGGATCGCCGTCGCAAGCTGGGCGACGAGCTGGTTGACGATATCGATCGCATCCTTGACGCGGACGCTGGTGATCGTCGGATAGCTGTTGGTGACGGATTTCAGGATCGCCGCATCCTCGGCCGGCGTCGAGGAGGGATCGGTCAGCGTCGCGAGCCAGGCATGCGGGGCGCCGCGGAAGGTATTGGGCGAGAAGACCATGACGAAATTGATCGACAGCGATTCCCACTCGACACGGCGCAGATTGGCGATCTTCGCTGTGATATTTCGTCCGAGCACGTTGACGGTGACGGTATCGCCGATCTTGAGGCCAAGCTCGTGCGCCTCTTCGGAGGAGAAGGAGACAAGCGGTTCGCCGCTGTAGTCCTTGTCCCACCAGCTGCCTTCGGTCAGCGCCGCATTTTCCGGCAAGGTTTCGGCATAGGTGATGCCGCGATCACCGTTCAGCACCCAGCGGCCGGCCGCCGGCACGTTCATCCTGCTCACGTCTTCCCCGTTGAAGGCGACGATCCGGCCGCGCAGCATCGGCACTTCCATCAGCTTGCCGTTCGGCGCCTGCGCCTGGACGAGATTCCGGAAGGCGGCGACCTCGGCGCTCTGGATATCGACAAAGAAGAAATTCGGCGCGCCGTCGTTCATGCGGCCGGTCAATTGCCGGCGCAGGTTGCCGTCGATCAAGGTCAGCGTCACCAGCAATGCCAAGCCGAGACCGAGCGAAAGCACGACCGAGGGCGTCAGCGCACCTGGCCGGTGGATGTTGCCGATCGCAAGTCTCAGCGCCGGCGAGTTGACGCGCGGGCTGCGGCGCGCAAGCCAGCCGATCAACGCGGCGACGAGGCGCAGGACGACAAAAGCGAAGACAATCGCACCGACGAAGACGACGGCGATGAAGCGGTCATAAGCCGTGAGGATGGCGAGGCCGGCAAGGGCTGCCATGAAGAGGGCGGCCAGCAGGATATAGGGCCAGGACGGCAGGTGGCGGGCCTCGAAGCCCTGCTCTCGGAAGAGTGCCGTCGCCGGCACTTCACGGGCATGGCCGAGCGGCAGGATGGCGAAGGCGAGCGTCGTCAGGATGCCGAAGAGGGTCGCGAGCAGCAGGGCGCCGGGGTAAAGGGCCGGTGCGGTCGAGACCGGCAGGAACTGGGCGAGGAACTGCGCCGCAAATATTGGCGAGAGGGCGCCGATGACGAGGCCGGCTATGATGCCTGCGAAAGCGATGATAGCGATCTGGAAGAGATAGATCAGAACGACGGTGGCAGCGGGCGCGCCGAGACATTTGAAGGTGGCGATGGTGGTGCGCTTGGAATCCAGGAAGGCGCGCACGGCATTGGCGACGCCGACGCCGCCGACGATCAGCGCGGTCAAGCCCACAAGGGTCAGGAATTGCGAGAAGCGGGTGATGTTTTCCGTGAGCGAGGGTGCGGCGCGGTCGCTGGTGCGGATCGCCCATCCGGCGGAGGGAAATTCCCGGGAGGCGCGCGCCTGGATGTCCGACATCGCGCCCCTGTCTTCCAGCCGGATCTTGTAGGCATGTTCCACCAGGCTTCCGGTCTGGATCAGCCCCGAGGCTTCGAGCGCTTGGCGGCTGACGAGCAGGCGCGGCGCAAAGCCGAAACCTTCCGACAGCGCATCCGGCTCGGTTTTAACGGTGCCGGTGATGCTGAGCTTGACGTTGCCGAGCAGCAGCTCGTCGCCGACCGAAATGCCGAGCCGGTCGAGAAGCAGCGGTGCTGCCACCGCGCCGTAAGTGCCGCCTTCGCCGGACAAAAGCGCCGCGAGGGGGTAGTTCGGCTCCGCTTCGAACCGGCCGTAAAGCGGATAGGCGTCGTCGACCGCCTTGACCTCGACCAGCGCCTGGTCCGAACCGTCGGGCTTGCGGGCCATCGAACGCAGGCCTGTGGAAACCGAGACCTTGCCGAGACCTTCGAGGAAATTCATTTCCTCAGGCGTGGCCTCGCGGTTGTTGAGCTCGAAGCGGACATCGCCGGCCAACAGCTCCTGGCCCTGCGAAGCGATCGTATCGGTGATCGACTGCGAAACGGAATTGACGGCTGCGATCGCCCCCGTGCCGAGCGCGATGCAGGCAAGGAAGATGTAGAAGCCGCGAACGCCGCCGCGCAGCTCGCGGAGCGCCAGGCGAAAAGCGAGCGAAACACGCGGCGTGATGATCCTCATGCGAATGCCGCCTCGCTGTGGCGGGCGGCGCTGTCGCCTTCGATCCTGCCGGAGCGAACGCGGATCTGGCGCGAGCAGCGGTTTGCCAGCGACACGTCATGGGTGACGAGAAGCAGGGTCATGCCGCGCTCGGCCTGCTTGGCAAACAGCAGGTCGGCGATCTGGCGGCCGGTCTCGGTGTCGAGATTTCCTGTGGGTTCGTCGGCGATCAGCAGAGCGGGCGAGGGGGCGAGCGCCCTGGCGATCGCTACGCGCTGCTGTTCGCCGCCGGAAAGCTGGCCGGGATAATGGTTCAGCCGCTGCCCGAGGCCGACCGAATTCAGCTCGCGATGGGCGATGTCGAAGGCATTGGGAACATTGGCAAGTTCCAGCGGCACGGCGACGTTTTCCAGCGCCGTCATGTTGGCGATCAGGTGGAAGGACTGGAAGACGATGCCGATATTGCGGCCGCGGAAATCGGCGACCTGATCCTCGCTCAGGCTGTGGAGCGGCGTGTCGTTGATGTTGATTTCGCCGCTATCGAGCTTCTCCAGCCCGGCAAGCACCATCAGCAGGGTCGACTTGCCGGACCCGGAAGGGCCGACGATGCCGACGGATTCGCCTGCTGCTATATCGAGATCGATACCCTTCAGCACATGGACGGAGGCCGCGGCGCTGCCAAGGGTCAGATCGGCGCTCTTCAACTCGATGATGGTTTTTGCCAACGGAAATCGCCCTATATAAGCCCGTAATCAAATTGCCGCATAACGGCACCCCGCCAATCTAGGGAAAGCAGGATGAGATTTAAAGTTGCCGTCCTTCAATTCACCGTCATTGCGCTTTCACTGATCTTTGCCGGCGGCGCCAATGCGCGGACGATCAATCTCGTCGGATTTGGGGACAGCCTGATGGCAGGTTATCAGCTGCCGCCCGGCGACGGCTTTCCCGAAAAGCTGCAGGCGGCTCTGAAAGCGAAGGGGCTCGACGTTGCCATCACCAATGCCGGCGTCTCGGGCGACACGACGACCGGCGGCCTCGCCCGCATCGACTGGTCGGTGCCAGACGGCACCGACGGCGTCATCCTGGAACTCGGCGCCAACGATGCGCTGCGCGGCATCCCGCCCGAAGAGAGCGAGAAGAATCTCGACCAGATGATAACGCGGCTCAAGGAACGCGGCATTGCCGTGCTCCTCGTCGGTATGATGGCGCCGCCCAACATGGGCGCGGATTATGCCGAACGCTTCAATCCGATTTACCGGAAACTTTCGGAGAAACACGGAGTTCGGCTTTATGCCTTCTTCCTTGACGGTGTGGTGCTCGATGCGGGGCTCAAACTCGGCGACGGCATGCATCCGAATGCGAAGGGCGTGGATGTCATGGTTCAGAAGATGGAAGCCGATGTCACAAATTTCGTCGGGACGATTTCTTCTGTGAAGAAATAGGGGCTTGCGCGGTCATTGATTGCGTGATTCCGTGTAAGCACCTGCAAAAGATTCGGGGAGTGCTCGTTATGCCGAGACTGTTTACCGCCCTCGAAATTCCGCGCAATGCGGCAATGAGCCTTTCATTGCTGCGCGGTGGCCTCCCCGGAGCACGATGGATCGATGTGGAGAATTACCACATCACGCTGCGCTTCATCGGTGATGTCGACGGCCGCACGGCCGATGAAATCGTCGAACGGCTCGACCGGATCGACCGGCCAGAATTCCAGTTCCGCCTCGAAGGCATCGGTTCCTTCGGCTCGAAGAAGCCGCATTCGGTCTGGGCCGGCGTTTCGCAATCGCCTGAGATGTACGCCCTGCAGGGTGAGATCGAGCGCATCTGCCAGCGCATCGGGTTGCCGCCGGACCCCCGCAAATTCACCCCGCATGTGACGCTCGCAAGGCTCAAATCCTCGCGGCTCGACGATGTCGTGCAATATCTGGCCGGACGCGGCAATTTCCATACTGCGACCTTCACGGCGCCGCGCTTCGTGCTGCTGTCGTCGCGCGAATCGGTCGGCGGCGGCCCTTACCTCACCGAGGAAGTGTTCCCGCTGCACGAGGCGCGCTCGACGCCGAGCGTCTCGAGCAGGCTGCTGCAGCCGGTCAAGAGCCTGGTGTAGACCAGCTCGAAACCATCAGCGCCGCCATAATAGGGATCGGGAATATCCTCTCCCGTTGTAAGTGCGGCATCGCCGAAGAGCCGGATATTGGCCTCGGGCGGCGCGACCTTGCCGAGCGCCGCCAGATTGTCGCGGTCCATGGCGAGGATCAGATCGAAACTGTCGAAATCACTTGGCCGGATGCGGCGAGCGCGCTGTCCTGATATGTCGACGCCGTGGCTTTTCGCGATGGCGATCGAACGGCGATCGGGTTGCGCGCCTTCATGCCAGCCGCCGGTGCCGGCGGAATCGATCGTGAAATGGCCGGCCAGGCCCGCCTCGGCGACCAGATGGCGAAAAATTCCCTCGGCGAGCGGAGAACGGCATATATTGCCCATGCAAACGAAGAGGATGCTGATGCGTTTCATCGGTAGGCCTGTCGGATAGATAAGAGGACCATGGCATGAAACGGGAAAGACTGGAACGGGCGGCGGCAGAGGCAGAACTAAGGGCGCTTCCGGGCTGGACGCTCAATGACGCCGCCTCCTCCATATCGAAAACGTTCAAGTTTTCGAATTTCATCGACGCCTTCGGTTTCATGACGGAGGCCGCGATCACGGCCGAGAAACTCAACCACCATCCCGAATGGTTCAACGTCTATTCCAAGGTGGATGTGACGCTGAACACGCACGACGCCGGCGGACTGACGGAACTGGATTTCAAGCTCGCCACAGCGATGGAAAAGGCGGCCGCGCGACGCGCCGGCTGAAGGCGTACCGATTGAAAGCGGAACCGCCATCACCATATGTTCGCTGGGACGGAAAGGGAATCAGGGATGGACGACGTCAAATTCGGGGAAATCCTGCTGCCGGGCGACGAAGATACGCAGAGCCGACGGGAGAAGACGGTGCGGCAGAAATTCTGGCCGACCTTCCGGCGGGCGGTGCGGCAGATTCCGTTTTCGCGCGATGTCGTCGCCGGTTTTTACTGCGCGCTCGATCCGCAGACGCCGACCAAGGTGCGGGGCGTGCTGCTCGCAGCTCTCGCCTACTTCGTCATGCCGGTCGATATCGTCCCGGATATTTTCGCCGTCATCGGCTTTTCGGATG
Organism: Rhizobium sp. R634; assembly: GCF_002211305.1. Taxonomy (GTDB): domain Bacteria; phylum Pseudomonadota; class Alphaproteobacteria; order Rhizobiales; family Rhizobiaceae; genus Rhizobium. The sequence goes on from NZ_LOKW01000025.1 coordinate 287,617, forward strand.
ACATCGCCGTGCTCTCGGCCGCCTTCGCCATGGTGCGCGGCAATATCCGGCCGCGCCACTATGAATCGGCCGACCGTGTTCTTGCCGATGGGCCTGATGAAGCGATGAAGACGATCTGACGTACGCCGCGGCCTTTCAGATTCGCTGCTGTGCTTTGGGTCTTTTTTACGCGTGTCGTTATCGCAAAACCGCGCCCACTTTTGGGCGACACGCTTCAAGCGTTCTCCTGCTCCAACACCTTGCGAAGCTTGGCGAAAGCAAGCCGGATACGCGATTTCACCGTGCCGAGCGGCAGCCCGGTCGCCTCGGCGATCTCGGAATGCGATTGGCCGAGGAAGAAGGCGGCGCGCAGCATGTCGCGCTGCTCTTCCGGCAGTTGGCCGACGGCGGCGCGTATCTTGGCGTCACGGTCGTCATTGGCGATTATTTCGTCCGCGCCGATCCCGGCCGGCGGCTGCAGGGTCGGATCGGTTTCGTCGAAGACGCGGATGCTGGTGCGGCGCTGCAGATCGATCCGGCGGTTGCGGGCGATTCGGAAAAGCCAGGTCGAAAGCGAAGATCGCGTCGCGTCGTAGAGGTGAGCCTTGTGCCAGAGCACGATCATGATCTCCTGAACCAGTTCCTCGGCCTCGCCTGCCGTCATTCTCTGGCGCATCAGCCAGGCCTTCAGGCGGGGCGCGAAATAGTCGAACAGGACGGAAAAGGCCTGCTGGTCGCGGTTGTCCGCGACGGCCTTCGCGAGGGCAGCGAAACGCTGTCTTTCCTCGGCATCCATGTCCTCTCACGAGCCCCCTGCGGCGAAAATTTTGTCCCGAATTTCCAAGTGTTAATGAGGTACAACGGAATTGAGAAAGGTCAAACTCTTGCCTGAATCTTTGTGTCTTAAATTCAGCCGAACGCACGGCGGGTGTCATCAGGACATGGTGTCACGAACGAGACCGTCAAAGGGGCGAAAGTTGATACCCGAGCTGAAATGACACAGGCCAATACAAATTGCAGCTATTGTTGACCATTTGGTAACCTGAATTAAGTCAAAATAAAGCAGATCGTGATTATGCGGCGCCCGCTATGATCGCTTCGGGCCTTGAATCGCAAGAACCGGCAGGAATCCATGTTTGTAAAAAGTATCGTATCCGCCCTCGCACTCACCCTTGGTATGGCCGGAGTGGCGGCAGCGCAGCAGGCCGCGCCGAACCGCATCCAGCAGTTCCAGGCCTGGGGTGCTTATTCCTACAAGTCAGGCAACAGCACCGTCTGCTACGTGCTGTCCGTTCCGACGGCAAAGCAGCCGGCAAGCGTCGATCACGGCGACAATTTCTTCATCGTCTCGCAGCGTCCAGGCCAGAACATCTCCTACGAGCCGCAGGCGATGATGGGCTATACGGTGAAGGAAAATTCGAAGATCAACGTCGTCATCGACAACAAGACCTTCGTGATGTTCACCAAGGACAAGGCTGGCTGGGTCGAGAACGCGGCACAGGAGCCGGCGCTCGTCGCCGCGATGAAGACCGGTCACTCGATGACGGTGAACGCCACTTCGCGCAAGGGCACGGGCACCTCCTACAGCTATTCGCTCTCGGGCATTTCGGCTGCGCTGAAGCAGATCGAAACCTGCAAGTAAGCGACATCTCGTCTGAGAAGTTTCAGAGGGCCGGCCTTGCGCCGGCCCTCATCATTTCTATCTCTAGTGACGCGCGGGCAAAATGATGCTAAAGCCCGCGCCAACAGCGGACAGATCGCGATATCAGTCGCCGTTCCGCCATTCAATTTCTGCCAATGTGCCGTCATGCGCCCCACGTCTTCCGGCTTAGCCCTGAGGTCCGCGGCTTGCGGAACGGTTACGTGTTCGAATTCGGGATGAATGCCTATGTCCGTCATGGATGCGATCGTTGTCACCAAGCCTGAGACGCCGCGCGCCTCTTCCGGCGTCGAGAAGCCGTCCCTGATCGGGCTTTCCCGCGAGGAGATGGCGGCGGCGCTCAGGGAAAAGGGCGTGGCCGAGAAGCAGATCAAGATGCGCGTCGCGCAGCTCTGGAACTGGATCTATGTGCGCGGCGTCTCCGATTTCGATCACATGACGAATGTCGCCAAGGACATGCGTGAAATGCTGAAGCAGCATTTCACCATTGCGCGTCCTGAGATCGTCGAGGAGCAGGTTTCCAACGACGGCACCCGCAAATGGCTGCTGCGCTTTCCTGCGCGGGGCGCAGGCCGCCCGGTCGAGATCGAAGCCGTCTACATTCCGGAAGAGGGCCGTGGGACGCTCTGCATTTCCAGCCAGGTCGGCTGCACGCTCACCTGTTCCTTCTGTCACACCGGCACGCAGCGGCTGGTGCGCAACCTGACGGCGGAGGAAATCCTGTCGCAGCTGTTGCTCGCCCGCGACCGGCTCGGCGACTTCCCCGATCGCGAAGCGCCGCAGGGCACGATCATGCCGGCCGAAGGCCGCAAGGTCAGCAATATCGTGATGATGGGCATGGGCGAGCCGCTCTATAATTTCGATGCGGTCAAGCAGGCGCTGCTGATCGCCACCGATGGCGACGGCCTGTCGCTGTCCAAGCGCCGCGTGACGCTGTCCACCTCGGGCGTCGTGCCGGAGATCTTCCGCACCGGCGAGGAGATTGGCGTGATGCTGGCGATCTCGCTGCATGCGGTGCGCGACGACCTGCGCGACATTCTGGTGCCGATCAACAAGAAGTATCCGCTGAAGGAACTGATCGATGCCTGCAAGGCCTATCCCGGCCTTTCCAATGCGCGACGCATCACCTTCGAATATGTGATGCTGAAGGATGTCAACGACAGCCTGGAAGATGCCAAGGGGCTGATCAAGCTCCTGAAAGGCGTGCCGGCTAAGATAAACCTTATTCCGTTCAATCCCTGGCCCGGCACCAACTATCAGTGTTCCGACTGGGAGCAGATCGAGAAGTTCGCCGATTTCATCAATTCGGCGGGTTACGCTTCGCCGATCCGTACGCCGCGCGGCCGCGACATTCTTGCCGCCTGTGGCCAGCTGAAATCCGAATCCGAACGCATGCGCAAGACCGAGCGCCTGGCCTTCGAGGCGATGATGATCGCCAATCACGGCGCCGACGACTGATCAGCAAGTTTGATCCACGCTACAATTCTCCTGCATTGATTTAAGCATGCGCTTTTCCTAATAGTGCCGCCAAAATCAATCAGGAGGACACCCATGCGCCCGATTCTGCTCGCTCTTGCCGCCACTTTAGCGCTTTCCCTGCCCGCCAAAGCCGATAACGTGACCGTTGCCGTAACGGCCATCGTCGAGCATCCGGCGCTGGATGCCGCCCGCAAGGGCGTTCTCGATGTGCTGACGGCCGCCGGTTACAAGGAAGGCGAGAACCTGAAATTCGTGTTCGAATCGGCGCAGGGCAATCCCGCGACGGCAGCCCAGATCGCCCGCCAGTTTGCCGGCGACGAGCCGAATGTCATCGTGCCGATCTCCACGCCGTCGGCCCAAGCCGTCGTCTCCGCAACGCGCGACATTCCCGTCGTCTTCACGGCCGTCTCTGATCCGCTTGGCGCCCAGCTCGTCAAGAACATGGGCAAGCCCGGCGGCAACGTCACCGGCCTTTCCGATATGTCGCCGGTCGCCGAGCACCTGGCGCTGATCAAGGAAATCCTGCCTGACGTGAAGACGATCGGCTATCTCTACAATTCAGGTGAGGCGAATTCGGTTTCGCTGCTGGCCGTGCTGAAGACCGAAGCCGAAAAGGCCGGCCTGACGGTTGTGGAATCGGCTGCCACCAAGTCGGCCGAAGTTCAGGGTGCGGCCCGCGCCCTCGTCGGCCGCGCCGATGCGATCTACATTCCGACCGACAATACGATCATCTCGGCGCTCGAAGGCGCCGTCGCGGTCGCCGAGGAGAGCAAGCTGCCGCTCTTCACCGCCGATACGGATTCGGTTTCGCGTGGTTCGGTCGCTGCCCTCGGCTTCAATTACTATGATGTCGGCAAGCAGACGGGCGAAATCGTCGTGCGCGTGCTGAAGGGTGAAAACCCTGGCGATATCGCGGTCAAGACCGCCGCCGGCAGCGATCTCGTCGTCAACAAGGCTGCTGCGGCAAAGATGGGCGTTACCCTGCCTGAGAGCGTGCTTTCGCGCGCCAACAAGGTCATCGAATAGTCGGCCGCAGGTCCATCGACCATTCACATTCAGCCGCTCCCGTTTGCGCGGGGGCGGCTGAAGTATTACAAGGCTGCGGTTTCGCGACGGGCGGAACGGTAACAAAAAGGGGCTGAAAGCCTTGAGCCAAATCGCATTCTGGGGGGCCGTCGAGCTCGGCCTGGTCTATTCCTTCGTCGCTCTCGGCGTCTATCTCGCCTTCCGCGTCCTCGACTTTCCCGACTTGACGGTCGACGGTTCCTTTCCGCTCGGCGCGGCGGTGACCGCGGTGCTGATCATCGCCGGCGTCAATGCCTGGCTTGCGGCGCTGATTGCGATGGCGGCGGGTGCGGGCGCGGGCATGGTGACGGCGCTGCTCAACGTGCGCTTCAAGATCCTCAACCTGCTCGCCTCGATCCTGACGATGATCGCGCTGTTTTCCGTCAATCTGAGGGTGATGGGCAAGCCCAATGTCGCCCTCATCAATGCCGATACGATGATCAGCCCGTTCTTCGGCCATGGCCTTCGCGATTTCTACGTGCGGCCGCTCTTTGTCGGCGTTCTCGTTGTCGTCGCGCTCATCCTGGTCTGGCGCTTCCTGGAAAGCGATGCCGGGCTTGCCATGCGCGCGACCGGCGCCAATGCACGGATGGCCCGTGCCCAGGGCGTCGATACCAGCCGGCAGATCTACCTCGGCATGGCGATCTCGAATGCGCTGGTGGCCTTCGGCGGCGCCTTGTTTGCCCAGACGAACGGCTTTGCCGACGTCACCTCGGGTGTCGGCACGATCGTCGTCGGTCTTGCCGCCGTCATCATCGGCGAGACGCTGCTCGGGCGTCGCGGCCTGTTGATCGCGCTCATCGGCTGCGTGCTCGGCTCGATCCTCTATCGCATCGCGATCCAGCTGGCGCTGTCGAGCGACGTCATCGGCCTGCAGGCCTCCGACCTCAATTTCGTGACGGCGGTGCTGGTGACCTTCGCGCTCATTCTTCCCCGCCTTCGCAGAGGTGCCGCATCATGATCAGCGTCAAGGACATCAAGGTCGTCTTCGGACGCGGCACGCCGCTGCAGAAGCAGGCGCTGAACGGCGTCAGCCTGACCATCGAGCAGGGCTCCTTCGTCACCGTCATCGGCTCCAACGGCGCCGGCAAATCGACGCTGCTCGGCGTGCTCGCCGGTGACGTCCTGCCGAGCGAAGGGCAGGTGCTGATCGGCAAAAGCGATGTGACGCGCAAATCGACGGCGGCGCGCGCCGGTCTGGTGGCGCGCGTCTTTCAGGATCCTCTGACGGGGAGCTGCGGTTCGCTGTCGATAGAGGAAAATCTCGCTCTGGCCGCCCGGCGCGGCGAGAGGCGCGGACTCGTGCCGGCGCTCGGTGGCAAGCGGCGCGACTATTTCAAGGAGCGGATCGCCGAACTCAATCTCGGGCTGGAAAACCGGCTGAAGGACCGCATGGATCTGCTCTCCGGCGGGCAGCGGCAGGCCGTTTCGCTGGTCATGGCGACACTTGCCGGTTCGGAAGTGCTGCTGCTCGACGAACATACGGCCGCGCTCGATCCCGGGATGGCCGAGTTCGTGATGAACCTGACGCAGAAGATCGTTGCCGAGCGCAAGCTGACGACGATGATGGTGACCCATTCCATGCGCCAGGCGCTGGATTACGGCCACCGCACGATCATGCTGCATGGCGGCGAGATCGTTCTCGACGTGGCGGGTGACAACAGGAAGAACCTGCAGGTCGAGGACCTGATCGCCATGTTCCGCAAGATGCGCGGACAGACGCTCGATGATGATGCTTTGCTGATCGGCTAGCGCCGACAGCGTGCTGATCGGCTAGCCCGCGGCCGGTTTTGCCGGTCCGCCGGCGTGTGGATCGGGTACGCCGACCGATTATTTCGCCTGGGTGAGCAGGATCTTGGCTGCGAAGAGCGAGAAGACGCCGGCAAAGGCATAGTCGATGCCGCGCAGCACCTTCCTGTTGTTCTGGAGCCAGGAGGAAAGCCAGTCGGCGGCGAGGATCACGCCGGCATTGACGGGCATACCGATCACGATGAAGCAAAACCCCAGGAAAAGCAGCTTCTGCGTCACGGCGGGATCGCCGGCGCTGACGAATTGCGGCAGGAAGGTCATGAAGAAGATGATGACCTTCGGGTTCAGAAGATTGACCCAGAAGCCCGACGAAATGTTCGCAAGCGCCGTGCCCTTCTGCGTCTCGACCTTGGCGACGGTGAGCTTCGAGCCGAAGCGGATCGCCAGCACCGCCAGCCAGAACAGATAGGCGGCGCCACCGGTTTTCAGGATCAGGAAGGCGGTCGGCGAGGCGGTGATCAGCGCCGATATGCCGAAGGCGACCAGCATGGTATGGACAACGATGCCGAGGCTGGTGCCGACGACGACGAAGAGGGCGGCATTCTTGCCCTGGGCGAGCGCGCGGCTGATCGACAGCGTCATATCGGGACCGGGGGTCGCCGCGAGCAGCAGCGTGGCGGCGGCAAAGCCGAGAAGCGTCGGCAGGCTGGGCAGGAAATCCATGGCACACTCCGAAAGCCGGAAAGACCTGACGATCTCTTATCCGGCTTTCGAAAAATTACCAATCAAACCTTCTCATGCCAGTCGCACTAAACTTGATTCATGCGACGCGCATTCGCTGTCTGTTTTGTGCATGCCGTCATCCTGGAACCGCTGCAGGCTGTCGGGCGACATGCAGTGTCAGCCATTACTTCTGGCCCAGGAAGGCCTTGAACTTGTCGGCATAATCCTTGTGCCAGCGCGAGAGCGGCGGGCGGTTCTCGATTATGTCGCCGGCAGCCCAGGCCATGCGGCGTTCGTCGACCGGTCGGGCAACGTCATTGTCGGGGCAGAGGATGTAGAAATCGCCGCGCTCGAGGCTTTCGACCATGAAATCGACAGTCTGCTCCGGCGTCCAGGCGCCCGCGGGCTTTTCCGCGCGGTCGCCCTTGGTGAGACCGGTGAAGACGAAGCCGGGGATAAGAAGATGCGCCGAGATCTTCCCGCCTTCGATGTTGCGAAGCTCATGTTCCAGGGCTTCGGTAAAGACCTTCACGCCTGATTTGGAGATGTTGTAGGCGGGGTTGCCGGGCGGAGTGGTGATGCCCTGCTTGGAGCCGGTATTGATGATGAGGCCGGGCTCGCCATGCGACAGCATCTTCGGGCCGAAGGTGCGGGTGCCGTTGATGACGCCCATCAGGTTGACGGCGAAGATATGGTCCCAGTTGGCCTGCGGGCTGAAGATCGAAGTTTCCGGGCCGATGCCGGCATTGTTCATCAGCACGTGCACGCGGCCGAAACGCTGCAGCACGGCGCGTTCGAGCGCTTCCAGGGAATCGCGGCTCGCGACGTCGGTCTCGACAGCCATCACGTCCTCTTCGCCGGCAATGGCCTTGAGTTCGTCCGCGGCAGCTGCCAGCCGGTCGCCACCGAGGTCGGCGATGGCGACGCTCATGCCACGGCCGGCGCAATATTTCGCTGCGGCAAAGCCGATGCCGGAGGCGCCGCCGGTGATGACGGCGACATTGGACTTCTTGAAGATGTCTTGAATATTCGTCACGGGCAGCCCCTCCTCGGACATTGTGCGGACGCAGCCGAATATGGGTTGCGCATTCGCGCTGTCAAACGCTATCGCCGCCGTCAGCCGCTGCACTTGCCCTTGCGTCACGCGTCAATCTCGCTAAAAGTGCCGCGACACCGGGTTTTCGCCGGGTTTATGTAACGGACCTCATCACCATGGCATCATACAAAGACGTGAAGAAAGTCGTGCTCGCCTATTCCGGCGGCCTCGACACCTCGATCATCCTGAAGTGGCTGCAGACGGAACTCGGCGCCGAAGTCGTCACCTTCACCGCCGATCTCGGCCAGGGCGAAGAGCTGGAGCCGGCGCGCAAGAAGGCCGAGATGCTCGGCATCAAGGAGATCTATATCGAGGACGTGCGCGAGGAATTCGTGCGCGATTTCGTCTTCCCGATGTTCCGCGCCAATGCCGTCTACGAAGGCGTCTATCTGCTCGGCACCTCGATCGCCCGGCCGTTGATTTCCAAGCATCTGATCGACATCGCCCGCAAGACCGGCGCGGATGCGATCGCCCATGGCGCGACCGGCAAGGGCAACGACCAGGTTCGTTTCGAGCTGTCCGCTTATGCTTTGAACCCCGACATCAAGATCATCGCGCCGTGGCGCGACTGGGCGTTCAAGAGCCGCACCGACCTGCTGGCCTTCGCCGAGCAGCATCAGATCCCGGTCGCCAAGGACAAGAAGGGTGAAGCGCCGTTCTCCGTCGACGCCAACCTTCTGCATTCCTCCTCCGAGGGCAAAGTTCTCGAGGATCCCGCCCAGGAGGCGCCGGAGTATGTGCATATGCGCACGATCTCGCCCGAGGCCGCGCCCGACAAGGCGACGGTGATCAAGGTCGGCTTCCGCAAGGGCGATGCCGTCTCGATCAATGGCGTCGAGATGTCGCCGGCGACGTTGCTGGCCACCCTCAACACCTATGGCCGCGACAACGGCATCGGCCGTCTCGACCTCGTCGAGAACCGCTTTGTCGGCATGAAGTCGCGCGGCGTTTACGAAACGCCCGGCGGCACGATCCTGCTCTCGGCGCACCGCGCTATCGAATCGATCACGCTCGACCGCGGTGCCGCCCACCTCAAGGACGAGATCATGCCGCGCTACGCGGAGCTCATCTACTACGGCTTCTGGTTCTCGCCGGAGCGCGAGATGCTGCAGGCCCTCATCGACAAGAGCCAGGATCATGTCGAAGGCGAAGTGACGCTGAAGCTCTATAAGGGCAACGTCATGGTCATCGGCCGCGAAAGCGAAAAGTCGCTCTATTCCGACAAGCTCGTCACTTTCGAGGACGACCAGGGCGCCTACGACCAGAAGGACGCGGCCGGCTTCATCAAGCTCAACGCGCTGCGCCTACGCACGCTCGGCAAGCGGAACCTCGCGAAGTAATCGCGTTTCGCTTTCGAACAGAGATGAGCCCGCCGGCATCGCCGCGCGGGCTTTTTCGTGTCTCTTAAGAACATTCGAGATGACCGCAGAGGTCACTCCTGTGCAAGCAATGTCCTGCCCGATGCAAATTGACGATCGTAGAAAATTCGCACCGACAGAACGACGCCGGCGATCAGCACAGCCACCCCAGCGATTTCGATCGGGGTTGGCCAGCGGGCGTGCACGACAAGTCCTCCGATGACGCCGAAGACTGTTTCCGAAACGATCAATTGCGCGGCGAGGGCGACGGGCAGGCTGCGTGACGCAATGTTCCAGGCCCAGACGCCGCCTACGGTCGCCAGCAGCGCGAGAGATGTACCCCAAACATACAAGCTGCCGGCGGCACTCCAGCCAAATCCCAATGCCGGGAGCTTGAAGAGGTCCATCGCGGCACCGAGGGGATAGAAGGCCAGCATCAAGACGCCACCTCCCACCAGTATCAGCGCCGACCACACACCGGAAGGCATTTCCGGCCGGGCGGCGAGTGCAGCCTGATTGGCAAGAGCGAACCAGACCCAAAGTCCCACGGCAGCGAGCGCCAGCGGTATGCCGACCCATAAGGATCCGACCGAATTCAGTCCTTCAGCCGTGAATGCCGTGCCATTGATCAGAACAAGGCCGATCAGCACCAGCGCCAAAGGTGGCATAAGGGACCGCCATGGCAAGGAGCCCTGCCGCTGATTGCCAATGACCATCAAGACGATCGGTACCAGACCGAGAAAGGCCGGCGCGATGACGGGGCCGGCAAAGATGGCCGCTCCGGTTACCGTGAGGAAGTAACCGACATATCCGACGAAGGCGAGCCAGAGGGCCTGCAGAACGTTCCGAAGCGTGAGATGGCGTGCGACGTGCTTCTCCGAAAACAGGATGAACAGGCCGACGAGAGCTGAGACGAGATGACGGATGAGAGCAAAATCGAAGGTGGAATAGTCGCCGATGATGAAGGGCACGACAAAGTTGAGCGAAAAGGCAAAGGCCGCAAAGAGAGCGGCCGACACGCCGATATAGAAGGATCTGTCCATAATCTTCACCCCTTTGACGTTGCGCGCGCGCCCCGAGCTTTTGCCTCCGTGACGCCGAACGTTTTGATCGAGTAGCCGAAACTTACTTGCCGAGAGCCTTGGCCGGTACTCGGTGAAAATGAGAGCCACCCTCTCGATGCTCATCGATTTCTCGAGGCCTTGCGCAACGCCCGAGCGGCCATCGCGTCGCCGAGACAGCTGTACCGCCTATTCAGCAGAACCGATTTTTCATATCCTCCGACATCGCGGCTTCTAATCGTCGGGGCGTTATGGATCGGCTTGATGCAATGCGGGTTCTGCTTGCGGTGGTGGACGCCGGAAGCTTGTCGGCGGGCAGCCGGAAGCTGAACGCGCCGCTGCCGAGCGTCAGCCGCAAGGTCGCAGATCTGGAGCGATATCTCGGCACCAACCTCATCATCCGAACGAGCCGCAACCTTCAGCTCACCGATGCCGGGCGCGACTATGTCGAGGCGGCGCGAAAGATCATCGCCGATCTGGAGGAGGTCGAACGCAGGGCGTCGGGCGAATATCAGATGCCGCGGGGGCTGCTGACCATCACGATGCCGATCGAGTTCGGCCACCGCTATGTTCTGCCGATCGCACTCGACTTCGTGAACAGGCATCCGGAGGTAACGCTGAACGTTCTTTCGCTCGACCGCTCCGTTCATCTGGTCAATGAGCAGGTCGATGTCGCCATCCGGCTTGGTGAGTTGATCGACAGTTCGCACTACGCCGTCAAGGCCGGCGAGTTCCGTCTGCTGACCTGCGCAAGTCCGGCCTATCTGGAACGGCATGGCGTTCCGCAACATCCCACCGAGCTCGCCAATCATGATGGGATCATGTTTCACAAGCGGTCGTTCTTCTGGAGTTTCGAGATCGAGGGAAAGCCCGTCGAGGTCATGCCACGGAGCCGGATCGAGGTGAACACGGCCGCCAATTGCGTTGCCGCCGCGCTGAATGGGGTCGGGATTGCCCGCCTCTTCGATTACCAAGTTCCGGAGGAGGTGTCCTCGGGCGCGCTCGTGCAGATTTTGAAGGACTACGACGGCGAACCTAAGCCGATCCACATCGTCTATTCGCGTCAGGGCTTACTCGCTTTGAAGGTGCGCGCCTTCATCGATTGGACGCTCCCCCGGCTTCGCGCGGCTTGCGGGAGCTATGGCGATGCGCCCTCGCCGGAATGAAGCGCCCCATCTTTGTAAAATCATCCTGTTCTAGACGTCACGGATGACGCGATCGATCTGCGCCTGAAGGCGAGGACCGATCAGCAGGATGGCGGGGATGACGATGAGATAGGCGATGCTCCACGAGCGGAGCCATGTCAGGACGAACCCCTTCGAGAAGCCCAGATTAAGCGCGAGCAGCGTGAAAGAGATCAGTCCTGTCGTTACGACGCCCATCGACAGAGCGAAGACAATCTTGCGTTTGAAATGCGTGTTCATGGCGGTCTCCCGGACGGATGTGAAAGCGGATCGCTTCAGCGGTCGCGATTTCGGTTGATGCCCTGAAGATCGCGTAACTCCGGCACCGGCGGTAGCGAGAGAAAATGAGAGGCTCACTCTTGCTTCTGCTCGCTACCGGACCGGCCTTGCGAAGCTCATCTTCCCGTCATCGCAGCCCAAAGCCCCATTGATCCTGGGCGGCGCGTGCCAGCCGCGGCTATCTCAGCCGGCTGAAATCCTACAAGGAGTATCCGAATGTCGACAGTCATCTACACAGGCAAAACCAGTACCACCGGCGGGCGTGACGGCGCGTCGCGCAGTTCCGATGGACGTCTCGACGTGACATTGTCCCCGCCCGGTTCCTCGGGTGCAGGCACCAATCCCGAGCAGCTCTTCGCCGCGGGCTGGTCCGCCTGCTTCCTCGGCGCTATCGGAAGAGCGGCCGCGGAGCGTCAGCTTCGCGTGCCCGCCGACGCTGCCATCCATGCCGAGATCGACCTAGTCTCGAATGACGGCGGCTATGTGCTGCAGGCACGGCTGAATGCGAAGCTGCCGGGCATCGAGGCAAATCTCGCCAGGTCCCTGGTCGAGCGGGCTCATCAGCTCTGCCCTTATTCCAAGGCCACCCGCGGCAATATCGCCGTCGAACTCAACGTCGCCTGATCGGTCTCCGATCAAGGCCTTCCAACCCGATATCGCGCCGGCGTCCGGAGGAGATGCCGGCCAGGACCGGCGCGAACACCAGAGGATATTGTCATGACCACGATCGCAAGAGCCCTCGCGGCGGCAGCTTTATTGCTTGCCGCTGGCACGCCCATCCACGCGGAAACGGCGACGCAGTTCCTTCCCATCAAGAACGAGCCCGCACCGAAACTCGTCGTGGATCAGCCCCTTGCCGGACCGCTCGCGAGCCGAGCGGTGGCCATCATTCCCTATCGAACCGAGAATTTCCGCATCCTGCCGATCTTCGGCGCCAGCGCCAGCGACGTCTCGCCGAGGGCCGGTCACCTTCATGTCAGCATCGACGACCTGCCCTGGCGGTGGGCCGATGCGGGCGGCACCGGCGCTATCGTCCTCACCGCGCTGCCGCCAGGCGAGCACAAGGTGCTCATCGAAATGGCCACGCCGGAACATGAAGTACTCGGCGGAAAGGTCGTGACGTTTACCGTACCGGCAATCGGCAGCGCGCACCACTAAAGGGCCAACTCGGCAACTTCCGCTTTGAGCCGGAAGCCGCCGCCATGCCCTTGACGGATACCGGGGATGACTTACTCTGCCGCGATTATCCTCGGAGCTTTTCCATGACGCAGTCCCTGCTCTTCGGCGCCTTTCTGGCGGCGCTCTTCTACGTGCTCATTCCCGGGCCTGCCTTCCTGCAGCTTCTCGGCATCGGCGCCGGGCAGGGCCGCAAGGCCGGCGCCCTCTTCATGATGGGGCATCTTGTGGGTGACATCATCTGGTCGTCGCTGGCGCTGATCGCGATCGTCGGGGCGAAGACGATCGGAACCTTCGTCTTCGATCTGCTCGGCCTTGCCTGCGGCTTTTATCTCGCCTGGATCGGCTGGAGCGCCGTCAATGCCAAGCCGAAAGCGGATGGGCAGGCGCTCGTCATGGTCGAGCGGCCGTTTCGCCGCGGCCTGATTTTCGGCGTCACCAATCCGAAGGGTTATCCGGTCGCTCTCGCCACCTTCACCGCGCTGGTCGCAGGCTCTGCCGGCGCGCTCGATTTCGAGGCGCTGCCGGTGCTTCTCGCCGTGTCCTTTCTGGGCTTCGTCACCGCCGACATTATCCTGATCGGCGTCATCGGCGCGGGTGCGGTGCGCCGCTTCTATCGCGCCCATGAGCGGCTGATCGTGCGCACCTCCGGCGTGCTTTTCATGGGTTTCGCGGTCCAGGCGCTATGGCACGCGACGCCCGGCCTGCTCGGCTGGCGCAAGGCTTAACTCAGCCATCCAGGAAATTGACGATCGATTTCAGGGTCTGGACTTCATGAGGATCGCCGATCGACATGGCGATCTGAAGCTGGTTTCGGTAATAGTCGAGGAAATTGAAGCTCGTGCCGTCGGTGACGCTGGAGAGGTCGATCACGTTACCGAGCGGATCGATCGCATGCATCGGCAATGGCTCGGAGATCGCGGCGTAGGTGGTCTGATCGATCACGCCGCTGTCGAAGCTTTGGCGCGCGTAAGTGCGCAGCTCTCCGGGGCTGACCGCAGTAAAATCAGGCCCTTCATCGAGGCTGTCTTCGATCTGGAACGAGACGGGGGCCGGAGCCTTGGTCTCGATGTGAATATCGGCAGTCTTCGAATTTTTTGCGTTATTAGGGTTGTTTTTAAATAGCAAACTCTGAGAAGACCGCAGGGAAAAAATTTCCATGACGCATGTCCCCTGGCAGGAAGATCACCAGGAAACTAGCGCTTGTGCCTGATTCGCGTCAATCGTTAACAAATGGTTAATTTTCACGCGTCAAAATTTGTCCACCAGATTTTACGGATGTCCACCGGATTTGGCGGGCGAGGCAAAAGGCCCTGCCTGCGACATACCAATTCCGCGGCCGTTCTCCTATATTGACGATCCATTCGCATGCCAAAAAGGATTTTCCGATGCCTTCTCCACATGATTTCAATCCGGCGCTGGTCAACTGGGACGGCCTCCACGGCCTGCCGCGTTTCGATGCCTTGAACGACGGCGATTTTGCCGCCGCCTTCGAGGCCGCGCTCGCCGAGCATGAAAGGGAGATCGACGAGATCGCCGGAAACAGCGATGCGCCGACATTCGAGAATACGATCGTCGCGCTCGAGATCGCCGGCGATGCGCTTTCGCGCGTCTCGTCGCTATTCTGGAACAGGGCGGGAGCCCACACCAACGACGTGATCCAGGCGCTGGAGCGGGAGATCTCGCCGAAAATGTCGCGCCATTATTCGAAGATCGGAATGAACGCAGCGCTGTTTGCCCGTATCGATACGCTCTGGGAGAACCGCGAGAACCTTGGACTGACGCTCGAACAGACGCGCGTGCTGGAACGCCATTGGAAAGGCTTCGTCAAATCGGGCGCCAAGCTTGAGAAGGCTGAGCAGGAGCAGCTCGCCGCGATCAACGAGAAGCTCGCCGGTCTCGGCACGCAATTCGGCCAGAACGTGCTGGCCGACGAGAAGGCGTGGGCGCTCGTGCTCTCCGAAGGCGCCGAGCTCGACGGCCTTCCGGAATTCCTGCGCGATGCGATGGCGGCGGCGGCGCGTGAACGGGGCGAAGAAGGCAAATATGCCGTAACGCTGTCGCGCTCGATCATCGAGCCGTTCCTGACTTTCTCTGAGCGCCGGGACCTGCGCGAACAGGCCTTCAAGGCATGGGTGGCGCGCGGCGCAAACGGCGGGGAGACGGACAACCGCGGCGTCATCAAGGAAACGCTCGCCCTGCGCCACCAGGTGGCGAAGCTGCTCGGCTACGGGAATTTCGCCGAGCTGAAGCTCGACAATACGATGGCCAAGACGGCCGATGCGGTGAACGACCTGCTCAAGGCCGTATGGGCGCGGGCGGTGAAGCGCGCCGGCGAAGAAGAGATCGACATCGCGGCGCTGATCGCCGAAGAGGGGCGGAACCATGAGGTGATGCCCTGGGACTGGCGCCACTACGCCGAAAAGATCCGGGCGCGGAAGTTCGATTTCTCCGAGGCGGAACTGAAGCCCTATCTGCAGCTCGAGAAGATCATCGACGCCTGCTTCGATGTGGCGGGCCGGCTGTTCGGCATTCGCGCGGTCGAGAAGAAAGGCGTGCCGGCCTATCATCCCGATGTCAGGGTCTTCGAAATCAGGGACCGCGACGACAGGCTGGTCGCCCTCTTCCTCGGCGACTATTTCGCCCGCAGTTCGAAACGGTCCGGCGCCTGGATGAGCTCGCTGCAATCGCAGCACCGGCTGGAGCTCAAGAACGGCCGCCGCGGCGAATTGCCGATCATCTACAATGTCTGCAATTTCGCCAAGCCCGCCGAAGGCAAGCCGGCGCTGCTGTCGCTCGACGATGCGCGCACGCTGTTCCACGAATTCGGCCATGCGCTGCACGGCATGCTTTCTGATGTCACCTACCCCTCGGTTTCCGGCACCGGCGTCTCGCGCGATTTCGTCGAATTGCCCTCGCAGCTCTACGAGCACTGGCTGACGGTTCCCGCCATCCTCAAGGAATATGCCGTGCACTTCGAAACCGGCGAGCCGATGCCCGAGGCCCTGCTCGACAAGGTGCTGGCGGCGCGCACCTTCAATGCCGGCTTCAACACCGTCGAGTTCACCTCGTCGGCATTGGTCGATATGGCGTTTCACACGCGCGAGGCCGTCGAAGACCCGATGGCGGTGCAGGCCGAGGTGCTGGCCGAGATCGGCATGCCGAAATCGATCGTCATGCGCCATGCCACGCCGCACTTCCAGCACATCTTTTCCGGCGGCTATTCGGCCGGCTACTATTCCTACATGTGGTCTGAGGTGCTTGATGCCGATGCCTTCGCCGCCTTCGAGGAGACGGGGGACGCCTTCAATGGCGAGATGGCGCGCAAACTCAAGGAGAATATCTATTCCGTCGGCGGCTCGGTCGATCCGGAGGACGCCTACAAGGCCTTCCGCGGCAAGCTGCCGAGCCCGGATGCGATGCTGGTCAAAAAGGGACTTTCGACCTTCGAGGAATTGACAGGCAGCGACGCCTAAGACAATTTGATGACACGCTTCGATGCGGCATGGCGACGGCCTTGCCGCAGCTTTTGCGCGTTCCCCTCTTTCGCAAACGCAAAAAAAAATGTATGGACGCCCCAAACCAATAGGCGCGTCCTCAAGAGCGTGCGCCGCAGCCTCAGAGATTTCACATATGGCACTCCGCAATATCGCGATCATCGCGCACGTTGACCATGGCAAGACGACCCTGGTGGATGAGCTTCTCAAGCAGTCCGGCTCGTTCCGCGAAAATCAGCGCGTTGCCGAACGCGTGATGGACTCGAACGATCTCGAAAAAGAACGCGGCATCACCATTCTCGCCAAGGCGACTTCGGTCGAGTGGAAGGGTGTCCGCATCAATATCGTCGACACCCCCGGCCACGCCGACTTCGGCGGTGAAGTCGAGCGCATCCTCTCGATGGTGGACGGTGCGATCGTTCTCGTCGATGCCTCGGAAGGCCCAATGCCGCAGACGAAGTTCGTCGTCGGCAAGGCGCTGAAGGTCGGCCTTCGCCCGATCGTCGCGATCAACAAGATCGACCGTCCGGACGGCCGCCACGAAGAAGTCATCAACGAAGTCTTCGATCTCTTCGCCAATCTCGACGCGACCGACGAGCAGCTCGACTTCCCGATCCTCTACGGTTCGGGCCGCGACGGCTGGATGAACGTCAATCCGGAAGGTCCGAAGGATGAGGGTCTTGCGCCGCTTCTCGACCTGGTGCTCAAGCACGTTCCGGAGCCGACCGTCGAGGAAGGCCCGTTCCGCATGATCGGCACGATCCTCGAAGCCAACCCCTTCCTCGGCCGTATCATCACCGGCCGTATCGCCTCGGGCTCGATCAAGCCGAACCAGGCCGTCAAGGTTCTCGGCCAGGACGGCAAGTTGATCGAAACCGGCCGAATCTCCAAGATCCTCGCCTTCCGCGGCATCGAGCGCACGGCGATCGACGAGGCGCATGCGGGCGACATCGTCGCGATCGCCGGCCTCTCCAAGGGTACTGTCGCCGATACTTTCTGCGATCCGGCCGTCTCGGAAGCCATGAAGGCGCAGCCGATCGATCCGCCGACCGTCACCATGTCCTTTATCGTCAACGACAGCCCGCTGGCGGGCACCGAAGGCGACAAGGTGACGAGCCGCGTCATCCGTGACCGTCTCTTCAAGGAAGCCGAAGGCAATGTCGCCCTGAAGATCGAAGAAGCCGAAGGCAAGGATTCGTTCTACGTCTCCGGCCGCGGCGAACTTCAGCTCGCCGTTCTCATCGAAACCATGCGTCGCGAAGGCTTCGAGCTTGCCGTATCGCGTCCGCGCGTCGTGATGCACAAGGATGAAAGCGGCCAGCTTCTGGAGCCGATCGAGGAAGTCGTCGTCGACGTCGACGAAGAACATTCCGGTGTCGTCGTGCAGAAGATGTCGGAGCGCAAGGCCGAAATGGTCGAGCTGCGCCCGTCGGGCGGCAATCGCCTTCGCCTGCGCTTCTACGCCCCGACCCGTGGCCTGATCGGCTACCAGTCGGAACTGCTGACGGATACGCGCGGCACGGCGATCATGAACCGCCTGTTCCACGACTACCAGCCCTACAAGGGTGCGATCGGCGGCCGCGTCAACGGCGTGCTGCTCGCCAACGCTTCCGGCGAAGCCGTCGCCTATGCGATGTTCAACCTGGAGGATCGCGGCCCGATGATCATCGAGCCGGGCGAAAAGGTCTATGCCGGCATGATCATCGGCATCCATTCGCGTGACAACGACCTTGAAGTGAACGTCCTGAAGGGCAAGCAGCTCACCAACATCCGCGCCGCCGGCAAGGATGAAGCGGTGAAGCTGACGCCGCCGATCCGCATGACGCTTGACCGCGCTCTCTCCTGGATCCAGGACGACGAGCTGATGGAAGTGACGCCGAAGAATATTCGTCTGCGCAAGATGTATCTCGACGCAAACGACCGCAAGCGTTTCGAAAAATCCAAAGCGGCCCTCTGAGAATTCGGAGATACTCTTTGAGAACCCCGGCCTTCGAGCCGGGGTTTTTTTTATTGTGCGCTGCGCTGATTCCGACTTGTGACAATCGTTAAAAAAGCGTTAAAATTTGACCATCGTCCACATGTTAAGTCTGTGGGCAATCGAGCCGAATGCGTCATCGCATATGGTTAATTGCCCCCGGCAGGACCAGAGTAAACGTTATGAAGACGTTGTCGATCGATGTCCGGCGGGCCGAGCCGCATGATGCCCGAGCCATTTCGGAGACCCACAGGCTCGCCTGGCAGCACACCTATGCGGGGATCATTCCGCATCGCGCCCTGACGCAGATGATCGAGCGGCGCGGCGAAAACTGGTGGCGCAAGGCGACGCGCGGACCTGCGACATTGCTGGTTCTCGATGTCGCAGGCACGGTCGCCGGTTATGCGACGCTCGGTCTCAACCGCGCCCGCGCCTTGCCGCAGGAAGGCGAAATCTACGAGCTTTATCTGCGCCCCGAATATCAGGGCATCGGCCTCGGCAGGATGCTGTTCGGCGAGGCGCGCCGGCTCTTGAAGTCGCTCGGATGCAATGGTTTGGTCGTCTGGTGCCTTGAGGACAACGAGAATGCCAGCCGGTTCTATCGCAGTCACGGCGGCATGGATTTCTGCGAGGGCATGGAAAATTTCGACCACAAGCAGTTGAAGAAAATCGGCTTTATCTGGAACTGAAACCGACTGGCGGGCAGTTCGCTCATCTCTCGCTAGAATTTTGATGTGGCTGCGCGCCGATGCCATCACGCATTGGTGATGTCAAATGTTGCGTTGCCGCATGAAACTGATTATCTGGCTGCGAGCAATTCAACCTCGCAGGAGTTTCGTATGCGCATCGACGCCGTTTCAATCGGTAAGAATCCCCCTGAAGACGTCAACGTTATTGTCGAGGTTCCGGTCGGCGGTCATCCAATCAAGTATGAAATGGATAAGGAAGCCGGCACGCTCGTCGTCGACCGCTTCCTCTATACGCCGATGACCTATCCGGGCAATTACGGCTTCGTGCCGCATACGCTCTCGGAAGACGGCGACCCGATCGACGTTCTAATCGCCAGCACCCGTCCGCTGGTCCCGGGCTGCGTCATCAACGTGCGCCCGATCGGCGTCCTGAAGATGGAAGACAATTCCGGCAAGGACGAGAAGATCATCGCCGTACCGTCGCCGAAGCTGACGCTGCGCTACGAGAAGGTCAAGGAATACACGGACCTTCCGGAAATCACGCTGAAGCAGATCGAGCACTTCTTCGAGCACTATAAGGATCTGGAGCCCGGCAAGTGGGTGAAGATCTACGGCTGGGGCAGCGCCCAGGAAGCCGGCGCCCTCATCCTCGAAGCCATCGAGCGTGCGAAGACGACGAAGGGCTGATCATTCAGCCGAAAAAGAGGCCTCGAGCTTTCTTGCCAAATCCTCCGGATCGCCATCGATCCGGAGGATTTTTTTACGTGCGGTTTCGCCGGAGACGAGGCTGACGGACGATTGGGGAATATGCAGGGAGTCTGCGACGAGAAGGATGAGAGCCTTGTTGGCCCTGCCTTTCTCAGGCACCGCGGTGACGCGTGCCTTGAGAAGCGTTCCGCCTTCACCATCGGCCTCGATGCCGTCGAGCGAGTCTCGCCCGGCATTCGGCGTCAGCCGAATGGCCAGGCGCAGATGATCAGCGAACAGCCTCCAGGGAGGGCTCAAGAGACCAGCGGGTAAAGCGTGGTCCAAAGGAAGGTGCGCAGGAAGAAGATGATCACCAGCAGGATGATCGGAGAAATGTCGATGCCGCCGAGATTCGGCAGCAGCCGACGGATCGGCTTCAGCGCGGGTTCGGTGACATTGTAGAGGAACATGCCCACCGAATTGACGAACTGGTTGCTGGAATTGATGACGTTGAACGCATAGAGCCAGGAGAAAACGGCACTGGCAATCAGTATCCAGGTGTAAATATTCAAAACCAAATCAATGGTTTGAAACAAGGCAAACATCGTCGTCTCCAATTGGTTGTTGACAGACATGTAGACATTGGCGACTAAACGGGCAAGTGCCGTGTCGAAACGCATGGCAGATCATGTTTAACGGGCGGCTTCGCAGCCATTCCGGCGCCCGCTTCCTCGGACAAGGCTCATGTCGTTTTCGCCCACCGGAGACCGTTTTGCCGCGTTCCGGCATTCGTCTTACACCCGCTTCTTCTTCGCGCGCTTTCTGCTTTCCTTCTCGCAGCAGATCGTCAGTGTCGCCGTCGGCTGGCAGATGTACGATCAGACGGGCAAGGCGATCTATCTCGGCCTGATCGGCCTCGTGCAGTTCCTGCCGTCGCTGCTGCTCATCCTGGTCACCGGCTCGGTGGCCGACCGGCACAATCGCCGGGCCATCGCCGCGCTGTGCTCGCTGGTGAGCGCGCTCTGCACGCTGGCGCTGCTCGTCATGACGGCGACGGAGGCTTTCGCGCCCTGGCCGGTCTTTGCGGTGCTGCTGATCTTCGGCATCGAACGCGCCTTCATGTCGCCGGCGGTGCAGTCGCTCGCGCCCAATCTCGTGCCGGAGCATGCCCTTTCCAACGCGATCGCCTGGAACTCTTCCTCCTGGCAGCTGGCGGCGATCACCGGGCCGGTGCTCGGCGGTCTGCTTTATGGCATCAGCGCCTCGACGGCCTATACGGTTGCGGTGGTCTTTTCCATCCTCGGCGCAGCCCTTCTCTATATGATCCCGAAGCCGGAACAGAAAACGACAGGCGAGGCGAAGAGTTGGGCGATGATCCTCGGCGGTTTCAGTTTCATCCGCGCCGAGAAAGTCGTGCTCGGGGCGATCTCACTCGATCTTTTCGCCGTGCTGCTCGGCGGCGCCACCGCGCTGATGCCGATCTTCGCACGCGATATCCTGACGCTCGGGCCCTGGGGCCTCGGATTGCTGCGCGCCGCCCCCGGGCTCGGCGCCATCGTCATGGCGGTCTTCCTGGCCGCCTATCCGCTGAAGCACCGCGCCGGCCTCTATATGTTCATCGGCGTTGCCCTGTTCGGTGTCGGTACCATCATCTTCGGTGTCTCGACCAGCACCGAAGTCTCCATCGCCGCCCTCGCCCTGATGGGGGCGGCCGACATGATATCGGTTTATGTGCGTGAGAGCCTGATCGCGCTGTGGACGCCGGATCATCTGCGCGGCCGGGTCAATGCCGTCAACATGGTCTTCGTCGGCGCGTCGAACGAGCTCGGCGAATTCAGGGCAGGCACGATGGCATCGATCTTCGGCGCGGTGCCGGCAGTCGTCATCGGCGGTATCGGAACGCTCGCGGTCGCGGCGATCTGGGCTTCGAGTTTCCCGAAACTACGCCGGATCGATTCCCTCGACGCGCCCAGCGGATCAGCATAACGGTCTGGCCTGCCGGGCCGCGGCGGTCTATGCGGAAAGCGTGATCGGGGAGGCTGCTTTCGCCGTCTTGCCTTCGAAGACGATATCGAGAAATTCGGTCAGCCAGGCTCTCAGCGGCGCGTCGAACAGCATGCGGCCTTCAAGATGTTCGCGGCCCTGCTGGGCGTTCGGCAGGATGAAGCGGTGCGCGCCATGCACGACCCAGCGATGCATCATCACCCGGGTGAGCTCGGCATGGAACTGCAGGCCCCAGGCATTGCCGTCATAGCGGAAGGCCTGGTTCGGATAGGCATCGCCTTCGGCCAGGAGATCGGCGCCATGCGGCAGCTCGAAGCCTTCGCGGTGGAAATGATAGACCATCTTCGGCCAGTGCATCAGCAACCTGCCTCTCTCCGTCGGTCTCAGCGGATACCAACCGATCTCCGTCGAGCCGTCGGCATTCGGCTGCACCTTGCCGCCGAGCTGATGGACCAGCATCTGCGCGCCGAGGCAGATGCCGAGATAGGGGCGCTTTTCCCGCAGCGGAATTTTGATCCAGTCGATCTCTTTCTTGACGAAGTCATCGGGATCGTTGGCGCTCATCGGCCCGCCGAAGACGACGACACCGGCATGATCGGCAAGCGTCGCCGGAAGCGGCTCGCCGAGAACCGGGCGACGAATATCGAGGCGGTAGCCCTTTTCGACGAGCAACTGGCCGACGCGGCCGGGGCTCGACCGCTCCTGATGCAGGACGATGAGGATGGGACGCCAGTCGCGGTTCGGATCTTGCTCAGTCGCTGTCATCTTGCAAAACCTGGACATCGGTCACCCTGGCGGCGGCCTCCTGCCGCTTTTGGATGCGCTCGCGCGAGGAGACGCCGAGCAGGTCGGCGATCCGCCAGATCACGTGGTCTTCCATCTCGCTGCGTTCGCCATCGGCATAGACGATGTCCCAGAGGACGCCGATCAGCTCCAGCCGCTGCTCGGTGTTGAGGTGGCGCTTGAGATCGGAGGTGAAGCGGTAATAGTCGACCGCGGTGCTTTCGGCCTCTAGGCCGGCGGCCATCAGGGCGTCGAGCTGTTTGCCGTCGAGCGCGTATTGCTCCTTCAGGAGCTTGCGCAGCCGTTTCTTTTCGCTGGTCTTGATCTGGCCGTCGGCTTCCATGACCTGCATGCAAAGCGCCGCCACCGCGATGCGCGGATCGTCGGGGGCAAAGCCCTTCCTGGCGTGATCGGAGGTCAGATTATGGAAGAAGGCCTGGAAGCGTTCGAACATGCGGTTGTCGTTCCATTTCAGAAAAGGCGGAGCCGTGTCCTGGATTCCGGTTCCGTCCTGGGATCGCGAACGCCCGGATCGTCGGGCAATCCACCGAAGAAGGGCTTGGCCTCGCTCGGCGCGGGCACCTTATCGCCGGCCGCCGGTTCGGGCTTCGGTTTCGTCGGCGCCGGCTTGGGCGCCGGCCGGACCGCCTCGGCAATGGTTGCCGCGCGTTCGAGCTCGATGATGCGATGGTCGTTGACCGGGCTTTCCGGCTTGACGTCGCGCAGAGGCGGCAGCGTCTTCAGCGCGGTTTCGATCGAAGCAGGCGCCGAACCGTCCTCGAGCGGACCCTCGATCTGACCGAAGGGTGCTTTCCATTCGAAGGCGTCGATGCGGCCGGTCACCGGCGATACCGGCAGCCACTTGTCGGAGACGAAGCCGTCGGCCACCCAGGCCGGATCGCGCGGGGCTTTCAGCGCCTGGGCGAGCCAGTGGCGCACGCGGCCCTGGTCGCCGGTTTCGGCTTCCTCGATGTCGGCCAGCAGCAGGAAGGCAGCTTCGCGTGGCTCTATGCGCGCGGCCGCTTCCGCCTTGGCGCGGGCCTTGGCGAATTCCTGCGCGTCGAGAGCGGCCTGCGCGACGACGAGAAGGGATTCGACATTGTTGGGACGCATTCCTTCCAGCCGTTCGGCTCGCTTCAGCCGGTCGAGGGTGGAATCGCCGCTGCGCGCCTTGACATAGGTGCGGCCGATCTCGGGATGAGGCGCCGATTTCCATGCCTGCTCGAGGATCGAGGCGGCCTTGCGCAAGCCGCCTTCGCGGAAGAGAGCCTTGGCGGCGATGAGGGCGGCCGGGATGAAATCGGCGGCGAGCTTCAGCGCCTGCAGGGCGTCGTCACGGGCGCCGGCCGGGTTGCCTTCCAGCCTTTCGTCTGCGCGCGCCGTCAGGAGGACGGCATGCAGGCGGTTGGCTTCGGCCTTTTCGACGACGCGGGCCGCCTTCTGCTGTTCGAGCAGGCGGATTGCATCGTCCCAGCGGCCGGCCTGGCTGCGATATTCGAGCGTCGCCTGTGCGGCCCAGGGCAGGTAAGGCGCATTGTCGGCAGCCTTCTCGGCATATTGGCGGGCGGCCTCGTTGGCGCCGAGGCGGCGGGCTTCCAGATAGAGACCGCGCAGTCCGAGTTCGCGCGTCTCGGGGTCGTTGGCCATGGCTTCGAACTTGGCGCGCGCCTCATCATGGCGGCCTTCGATCAGCGCAGCCTGAGCCTCGAGCAGATTGATCAGCGGTTCCTGATCGGCGCGGATGAGGCCGCGCGAGCGAGCGGCCATCTTGCGTGCGAGCAGCGCGTTGCCGGCGCCGGCGGCAATCAGGCCGGTGGACAGCGCCTGATAGCCGCGGTCGCGCTTGCGGGCGCGGAAATAGCGGGTCACGGAATGCGGCGAGGTCCAGATCAGGCGAACGAACCACCAGACGATCATCACGGCGGCGATGAGAGCGATGATCGCGCTCACGGCGACGATCAGCTTCGTCTGATAGATCTGACCCTCCCAGATCAGCGAGATGTCGCCGGGACGATCGGCGAACCAGGAGAAGCCATAGGCGAGAAGCAGCACCAGGACGGCGAAGACGACGAGTCTGATCATGGTCTCACCCCTCCTTGCCGGTGCCGGTGACGGCCTTCGACAGTGCCCCGCCGACCAGTTCCTCGACGCGGATGCGCGCTTCCAGCGACTGCTTGAAGGCGGCGGAGGCCTGCTTGGCGGGAGCGGGCAGATTGATCCATTCGGAAGACGCGCCGGGCAGGTCGCCGTTCTTCACCTTGTCCTCCATGCGGGCGGCGATCGCTTCGACGCTCTCGCCTTCGATATTGCCGACGGGTCGGACGGTCACCAGCGATTTCGCGCTCGCCATCAGACGGTCCGACCAGCTCTGGTTCGGGTCCGGCTGGTTGACGGCTTCGACGATCGTGGTCGCAACGTCGGGAGCCTGACGCATCAGCTCTGCGCGCGAGGGAATGCCGGTCTCGGCAAAGGCGCGCAGGTCGGCGACGGCAGGATCGTCGGGCGCCACACCGGCGAAAGTATCGAGTTCGGCAAGGAAGGGGCCGCCGCGATCGATCGCCGCCTTGAGTGCGGCTGCCGCGATCGCCCGGGCGACGGCGACATCCTCGCGCGGCTCGTTGAGCTTCTTTTCAGCCTCGGCGAGGCGCTTGGCAATATCGGCGTCGCTGCTCGTCTGCTGGTCGGAGGACTGGGCGAGCATCGAACGCAGCTGATCGACCTGACCGCTCAACTCCGCAATCTTCTGGCTGAGCGCATCGACATTCGCCGAATCGGCCGGTGCACCGGCTGCGGGAGCCTTGGCCGCCGTTTCCAGCGCGGCGATACGCTGTTCAAGCGCCGCGTCATCCGTGCTTGCCGGGTTGGCGGCCAGATTGGCGACGGCCTGTTTCAGCCCGTCGATCTCGCCGGAAAGATTGGCGGTCTCCGCCGAGGAGGTCTGTTGCGAGGAGGAACCCGGGAGGTAACCGGCATATTGAATGGCGCCTGCACCGAGCAGAGCGACGAGGCCGCCGAAGATGCCGGCGGCGATGAGGCCCGAGGTGCCGCCCCGCGGAGCCGGCTGTTCGGGAGGGGGCGTGAAGGCAGGCTCCGGTGCTGCCGGCTCTTCTTCCCGCGCGTCCATCACGGGCTCGCCTTCATGTTCGGCAGGCGGCACGGGGTCCGTTTCGGGCTGCGCACCCAGATCTGCGGTGGTGCTGTCCGCGTCGCCGGCATCCTTCTCCACCGGCTTTTCGGCATCGTCAGCAGAGGCGAAATCCTGAGATTCGAGGTCGATCGTGACCGGCTCTTCGGCGCTCTTGGAATGGCGTGGCGGATTTCCCGATACCATGAGGTCCTCTTTATCCTGCATTGCAACGAAACTAGACAGTGATGCCAGTTAAGGGAAGAGGTTAGATCAAATTTGGGCGGCTAAAGCATTCAAAGCAGCGACAAAAGACTTTTCTCATCCGGCATCGGCGCAATCGTCGCCTTGTCTTTCAAATCCGCCGGAATGGCTTGCGCCACCACCTCGCTGAGGCAGAGAAGGCGGATTTCTCCGGCTTCCGGCAAGGCTGCCCGGAAATCGGGCAGACGAAAAAAATCGTCGGCCGTCTGCCGGGAATAGAACAGAATGGCTTCGGGCCGGCCGGCCGAGAAAAGCGCTTCGATCGCGGCGGGGCCGGGGGCGGCCGGCTGCATGCGATAACATTCGGCGACGGAAAAGCGGATGCCGAGATCGCGCAATCCCCGTTCGAAAGTTTCCGCTCGCGGCAGTCCGGCAAGGTAGAGCAAGCCGTCCGCTTTCTGCGCCGCGATCAGGTCCGCGAGATCGCGGCCGTTGCCTAGGGATGAGGAGACCGATCGGAAGCCAAGGCTTTCGGCCTCTTTCGCCGTCGCCTCGCCGACCGCAAAAAGCGGGCGGGCAAGATGAGGACGAAGCGTCTCGCCGAGATCGGAAACGACCCTGAGGGCTTCGGCGCTGGTCACGGCGATCGGGCCGCTGCCGGCTGCAAGCGCGCGCGCGGCGGCGGCACTGTCGTGCAGCGGCTGGCGCAGCGGCAGCAGCAGCGGCTCGTGGCCCATATCGCGCAGACGTTGAGCGGTTTTCTCGGCCGAATGCGCGGGGCGGGTGACGAGCACGCGCATGGCTGCTTCAGTGCCAGTCGTCGAAGAAGGCGCTGCCGGCCCTGGCGCGCACGTCCTGCCCGGCGCGGGTGCCGAGGGCGGCCGCATCGCGGCGGTGGCCGTCGATCGTCACCGCATGCTGGCTGCGGCCGTCGGGCGTGATGATGAGGCCGGAAAAGCGGATGAGGTCGCCCTCGCAGACGGCATAACCGCCGATCGGCGTGCGGCAGGAGCCGTCGAGCGCGGCGAGAAAGGCGCGTTCGCAGGAGACGGTGTCGAAAGTGGGCGCGTCGTTGACCGGCGCCAGGAGATCGTCGATCCTGGTGTCGCCGATGCGGCTTTCGATGCAGATCGCGCCCTGGGCCGGCGCCGGCGGGAAGGTGTCCGGGTCGAGAATATCGGTAAGCACCTCGACCTTCCCAAGCCGTTTCAGGCCGGCAAGCGCCAGCAGGGTCGCATCCACTTCGCCCTCTTCCAGCTTGCGCAGGCGCGTTTCGACCAGGCCGCGGAAGGTGATGACCTTGATGTCGGGCCGCATGCGGCGGATCAGCGCCTGGCGGCGCAGCGACGAGGAGCCGACGGTTGCGCCATGCGGCAGGTCGATCAGCTTGGGCGCGGTGCGGCCGATGACGGCGTCACGGACATCCTCGCGCGGAAGGTAGGCGGAGAGATGAAGGCCGTCGGGCAGCTTCGTCGGCATGTCCTTGGTGGAGTGCACGGCGAAATCCAGCTCGCCCGCGGCAAGCTTCTGTTCGAGCTCTTCCGTAAAGAGGCCCTTGCCGCCGATCTCGGCGAGCGACCGGTCGGTGATGCGGTCGCCCTTGGTCGAGAGTACGACGATCTCGAACATCTCCTCAGGCAGGTGATGCGCCGCCATCAGCCTGTCGCGGGCCTCATGCGCCTGGGCAAGCGCCAGCGGGCTGCCTCGCGTGCCAATCCGGAAAGGTTTTGTTTGCATCCGCTCTGTTCCGTTGTTACCGGAGTTCTCGTAAACGGGTTTCGGCCCCATCGCAATCAACGAACAGGCCTTATGGTTCCCTTTCTGCGCATCCTTGGCATCGAAACGAGCTGCGACGAAACCGCCGCGGCGGTCGTCGAGCGCGATGCGGAAGGGCGCTCCAGGATACTCTCCGACGTGGTGCTTTCCCAGCTCGACGAGCACAGCGCCTATGGCGGCGTGGTGCCGGAGATCGCCGCGCGCGCCCATGTCGAGGCGCTGGACGAACTGATAGAGCAGGCCTTGGCGCGCGCCAATGTGTCGCTTGATGATGTCGACGCCATCGCCGCCACATCGGGGCCGGGGCTGATCGGCGGGCTGCTTGTGGGGTTGATGACCGGCAAGGCGATCGCGAGAGCTGCCGGCAAGCCGCTCTATGCGGTCAACCATCTCGAAGGGCACGCGCTGACGGCGCGGCTGACCGACGGGCTATCCTTTCCCTATCTGATGCTGCTCGTTTCCGGCGGCCATACGCAATTGATCCTCGTGCGCGGCGTCGGGCAGTATGAGCGCTGGGGCACGACGATCGACGATGCGCTCGGCGAAGCCTTCGACAAGACGGCAAAGCTGCTCGGCCTGCCCTATCCCGGCGGCCCGGCGGTGGAGCGGATGGCGCGGGACGGCAACCCCGATCGTTTCGCTTTTCCGCGCCCGCTCGTCGGTGAGGCACGGCTCGATTTTTCCTTTTCCGGGTTGAAGACGGCGGTGCGGCAGGCCGCACAGGAGATCGCGCCGCTCAGCGATCAGGACGTCGCGGATATCTGCGCCTCGTTCCAGAAGGCGATTTCGCGCACGTTGAAGGACCGCATCGGCCGCGGCCTGCAGCGGTTCAAGACGGAATTTCCTTTAACCGGCGAGAAGCCGGCGCTCGTCGTTGCCGGCGGTGTCGCCGCCAATCTCGAACTGCGCGGCACGCTGCAGGCGCTATGCGACAAGAACGGTTTCCGTTTCATTGCACCGCCGCTCAGCCTCTGCACCGACAATGCCGTGATGATCGCCTGGGCGGGACTGGAGCGCATGGCGACAGGCGCAGCGCCTGACACACTCGACGTGCAGCCGCGTTCGCGCTGGCCGCTCGATTCCAAGGCGGAGACGCTGATCGGTTTCGGAAAAAGAGGGGCCAAGGCATGAGCGAAAAGATCGCCGTCGTTGGATCAGGGGCTTTCGGCACGGCGCTCGCCGCCGTTATCGCTCTTACCGGGCGGAGCGCGGTGACGCTCGTCGGGCGCGATCCGTCGCTCATCGCCGATCTGAAGGCCGAACGCCTGCATGACGCGGTGCTGCCCGGCATCCCGTTGCCCGAGTCGCTGGAGTTTTCGGCCGAGGCGGATGCGATCGCCGGGGCCTCCATCGTGCTCTTTGCCATGCCCTCGCAAGCCCAGGCCGACGCCGCGCGGCAATATGGCCCTTGCCTCTCCAAGGATGCCGTCGTCGTCAGCTGCGCCAAGGGCATCGAGCGGGCAACGGGCAATCTTTTGACCGACATGCTGGAGCGGGAGCTGCCGGACCATCCGGTCGCCGTACTTTCCGGTCCGGGCTTCGCCGCCGATATCGCCAAAGGCCTGCCGACGGCGATGGCGATCGCGGCTGGTGACATGGAGACCGCGGAGCGGCTGGCGCAAGCGATCTCCGGCCGGACCTTTCGGCTCTATGCCTCCGACGACCGGGTCGGCGTACAGCTCGGCGGCGCCCTGAAGAACGTTCTGGCGATCGCCTGCGGCATCGTCGAAGGCGGCGGTATCGGCGATTCGGCGCGTGCGGCGCTGATTGCGCGCGGACTTGCGGAAATGTCGCGCTTCGTCGTCGCCAAGGGCGGGAAGGCGGATACCGTGCGCGGGCTTTCCGGCCTCGGCGATCTGGTGCTGACGGGAACGAGCCATCAATCGCGAAACCTGCGCTTCGGCATCGCGCTCGGGCGCGGCGAAAAGGTCGATCCCCTGCAAGGGGCACTGGTGGAAGGCGCGCTTGCCGCCTCCGTCGCCTCGCGGCTTGCGGCGGAACTTTCGATCAGCATGCCGATCACCGATGCCGTTTCCGCCATCATCGACGGCAAGCTCGACATATCGGACGCCATCGAGCAGTTAATGACGCGTCCAATCACCACCGAATAGGAGAATAGACATGCTGTTCGCCCTTCTCTGCAAGGACAAGCCGGGACATTTGAACGTCCGCATGGAGACGCGGCCGACGCATCTCGAATATCTGAACGGCCTGAACGCTGCGGGCACGCTGAAAATCGCCGGCCCATTTCTCGATGACGAGGGCAAAGCCTGCGGCAGCCTCATCGTCGTCGAAGCGGAAACGAAGGACGCTGCGCGTGCGCTTGCCGATGCCGATCCTTACGCCAAGGCCGGCCTGTTCGAAAGCGTGGAGGTCAAGGCCTTCAACTGGGTCTTCAACAAGCCGGAGGCGTGAGCATGGCGCACTGGCTCTATAAATCCGAACCCGCCTCCTGGTCCTGGGAGCAGCAGAAGGCTGCCGGCGAAAAGGGTACGGAATGGACCGGCGTTCGCAACTATCTGGCGCGCAACAACATGCGGGCGATGCAGATCGGCGACAAGGGTTTCTTCTACCACTCCAATGATGGGTTGGAGATCGTCGGCATCGTCGAGGTCTGCGCCTTGTCGCATCCCGATTCCACTGCCAAGGGCGATCCGAAGTGGGATTGCGTCGATATCCGCGCCGTCATGGACATGCCGAAGCCGGTGACGCTGAAGGATGTGAAGGCGAGCGAGAAACTCGCCAAGATGTCGCTCGTCACCTCCATGCGGCTTTCGGTGCAGCCGGTGACCGATGACGAATGGGCCGAAGTCTGCCGCATGGGCGGGCTGGACAATCCGCCGCGTTGAAAACCGATCCCGAAGCCTTCATCCGTGCCAATACCAGCGTCATGGCGCCGCCGCACGTGCCGGAGATTTCACTCCATCTCGCGAGCGAGGCGCATGACCTCTGGCTGAAGACGGAGGAGGAGCTGGAAGCGATCGGTCTGCCGCCGCCCTTCTGGGCTTTCGCCTGGGCGGGCGGGCAGGGATTGGCGCGCTATATCCTCGATCATCCGGAAACGGTGCGGGGCAAGCGCGTGCTGGATTTCGCCAGCGGTTCCGGTCTCGTCGGCATTGCGGCTGTCATGGCCGGCGCCCGGGAGGTCACGGCGAGCGATATCGATCCCTGGGCGGAGACGGCGATCCGGTTGAACGCGGAGGTCAATTGCGTTTTAGTCGAATTTACGGGCGCAGATCTGATCGGAGAGACCGTCGATGCGGATATCCTGCTTGCCGGCGATGTCTTTTACGACCGCACTTTCGCAGATGCGCTCATCCCCTGGTTCTCGCGGCTCGCGCAGCAGGGCAAACTGGTTCTGGTCGGTGACCCAGGCCGAAGCTACCTGCCGCGGGAGCGGCTGGAATTCCGCGCGGTCTATCAGGTGCCGGTGACGCGGGCGCTGGAGGACAGCGAAATCAAGAAGACGACGGTCTGGCGTTTCACCTGAGATTTCACGGCCGGATGACGCAGACATTGGCCTCGTAGCTGCAGGGGTCGTCCTGCACGGCGACGTGGATGACCTTCGCCTTCGGCATCAGCGGCTCCGGCCGCGCCGCCGGATAGAAGCCGTAGCCATTGCCGCCGACATAGGTTCCGCCATCGACCTGATAGACATAGGTCGAGCCGGAATAGGTGCCACCGCCATCCCAACCCGGCGCTTGCGGCGCGAAAATGACGAGACTGCGCGCCGTGCGATGCGTCGTCCCCGACGAGAAACGCGTCAGTGTCGGCATCCTATTCCTGCCGGGCCGATGGCCGTAAGCATGGCGGAAACGGATGCCGCGATCGCGCCAGCTCGCCCGTTCGCCGAGAAACAATCCGTTGTGAAGCGCGTGGCGATGGCCGGCAAAGCGATAATCATGACGGCGCTCGCCTGCTGTGGCCGGCAGTGCGGCAAGTGCGGCAAGCGCAAGCAGGGTGACTGCGGACAGACTGCGGAACATGGGCGCCGGACTCCGGAAATCCAACCGTTAACAAATCGTTAACGCCAGATTGCGCCAAAAGCCGCGGCTTGTCCATTCATCCGGGAGGAGCGGCTTAAATATTGAGCGTGAAAGGCCAGTTTCGGTAGGCCGCAAACTTCCCGGTAACCCGAATCGATTAAATTAAAAGCAGACAGCGATTGTGCTTGTCGTCGGGCTTTCCGGTGAGTAAACGTCGCAATTGATGCAACGCACACAGAGAATTTTGTCATTCGTGTGGTTGACTGAGCATGCTCCGAAATCCGGGAGCGCAGAGAAGCCGCCGCGAGGTTCTGATGGCGAACGTGACAAATAACCGGCCCCTGTCGCCGCATTTGCAAGTCTACAAGCTTATTCCCACCATGGTCATGTCCATCGTCCACCGCATTACCGGCGGTGCGCTCTATGTCGGCACGCTGCTCATCGCCTGGTGGCTGATCGCGGCGGCAAGCGGCCAAGCGTCGTATGATTGGGCCAACTGGGTGCTCGGCAGCCTTCTCGGCAAGCTCGTGCTGCTCGGCTACACCTGGGCATTGCTGCACCACATGCTCGGCGGTTTCCGCCATCTCATGTGGGACCTCGGCTATGGTTTCGAGAAGGAAGTCTCGACCAAGCTCGCCATCGCCAATGTCGTCGGGTCGCTCTGTCTGACCGTACTGGTCTGGGTGATCGGCTTCCTCATTCGTTTCTGAAGGTCCTCTCATGGATATGCGCACCCCCCTCGGCAAGGTTCGCGGGCTCGGCTCCGCCAAGGAAGGCACGAGCCATTTCTGGCGTCAGCGGCTGACAGCCGTCTCCAACATTCCGTTGATCCTGTTCTTCGTCATCTTCATGATCGCCTATGCCGGCGCGCCCTATGCGGATGTGGTCCGCGCGCTGTCGAACCCGTTCGTCGCCGTGGTCATGGGTCTGATGGTGATCTCGGGCGTCATCCATATGAAGCTCGGCATGCAGGTCATCATCGAGGATTACGTGCGTGGGGAGTTCGGGAAGATCGCGCTGCTGATGCTGAACACGTTCTTTGCGATCGTGATCGCCGGCCTCTGTCTCTTCGCCATTCTGAAAATCGCATTCGTAGGATAAGCTCGCTATGGCACCGACTTCACCCGCCCAGAATGGCAAGGCCTACAACTATGTCGACCACTCCTATGACGTGATCGTCGTCGGCGCCGGCGGCGCCGGGCTGCGCGCGACACTCGGCATGGCCGAACAGGGTTTCCGCACCGCCTGCATCACCAAGGTTTTCCCGACCCGCTCGCACACGGTCGCCGCACAGGGCGGCATCGCCGCCTCGCTGCGCAACATGACGCCGGACAGCTGGCAGTGGCACCTTTACGACACGGTCAAGGGTTCCGACTGGCTCGGCGATGTCGACGCCATGCAGTATCTGACCATGGAAGCGCCGAAGGCGGTCTATGAGCTCGAACATTACGGCGTGCCGTTCTCGCGCAACGAGGAAGGCAAGATCTACCAGCGTCCGTTCGGCGGCCATATGCAGAATTACGGCGAAGGCCCACCGGTGCAGCGCACCTGCGCCGTCGCCGACCGGACCGGCCACGCCATCCTGCACACGCTCTACGGCCAGTCGCTGCGCCACAACGCCGAATTTTTCATCGAGTATTTCGCGCTCGACCTGATCATGTCTGAAGACGGCAGCCGTTGCACCGGCGTCGTCGCCTGGTGCCTCGATGACGGCACGATCCATCGCTTTGCCGCCAAGATGGTGGTGCTGGCGACCGGCGGCTACGGCCGCGCCTATTTCTCGGCGACCTCGGCCCATACCTGCACCGGCGACGGCGGCGGCATGGTGGCGCGCGCCGGCCTGCCGCTGCAGGACATGGAATTCGTCCAGTTCCACCCGACCGGCATCTACGGTTCGGGCTGTCTGATCACCGAGGGCGCGCGCGGCGAAGGCGGCTACCTCGTCAACTCCGAGGGCGAGCGCTTCATGGAGCGCTACGCGCCTTCGGCCAAGGACCTTGCCTCGCGCGACGTCGTTTCGCGCTGCATGACGCTGGAGATCCGCGAAGGCCGCGGCGTCGGCAAGAACAAGGATCACATCTTCCTGCATCTCGACCACCTCGACCCGGCCGTTCTGCATGAACGCCTGCCGGGGATTTCGGAGAGCGCGAAGATCTTCGCCGGCGTCGACGTCACGCGCGAGCCGATCCCGGTTCTGCCGACCGTTCACTACAATATGGGCGGCATTCCCACGAACTACTGGGGCGAAGTGCTGAACGCCGACGGCGCCAATCCGGAGCGGATCATCCCCGGTCTGATGGCGGTGGGCGAGGCAGGCTGCGCCTCGGTGCACGGCGCCAACCGCCTCGGCTCCAACTCGCTGATCGACCTCGTGGTCTTCGGCCGCGCCGCCGCGATCCGCGCCGGCGAGGTCATCGACCGCGCGGCGCCGATCCCGCATCTCAACGTCGCGGCCTGCGACAAGATCATGGATCGCTTCGACGGCCTGCGCCACGCCAGCGGCAGCACGCCGACGGCTGACCTGCGCGAGAAGATGCAGCGCGCCATGCAGGAAGACGCGGCGGTGTTCCGCACGCAGGAATCGCTGGAATCCGGCTGCCGCCGCATCTCGGCGATCTGGCAGGAAATGCGCGACATCAAGGTCACTGACCGCTCGATGGTCTGGAACTCGGACCTCGTGGAAACGCTCGAGTTGCAGAACCTGATGGCCAACGCCATCACGACGATCTACGGCGCCGAGGCCCGCAAGGAGAGCCGCGGTTCGCATGCCCGCGAGGACTATACCGAGGGCGCATTCGCCGGCCGCGACGACGTCAACTGGCGCAAGCATACGCTTGCCTGGGTGAACGAGGCGGGCGACGTGAAACTCGATTACCGGCCAGTTCACACCGAGCTGATCGCGGAAGGCATCGATCCGCACAAGATCGAGCCAAAAGCTCGCGTATACTGATTTCAAGAGGAACCTATCATGGTTGAACTCGCTCTCCCCAAGAACTCTCAGATGCGCGAAGGCAAGGTGTGGCCGAAGCCGGCGGGTGCGACGAACACCCGCGAGTTCCGCGTCTACCGCTGGAGCCCGGACGACGGCCAGAACCCGTCGATCGACACTTTCTACATCGATGTCGACGATTGCGGCCCGATGGTGCTCGATGGTCTGCTCTACATCAAGAACAAGATCGATCCGACGCTGACCTTGCGCCGCTCCTGTCGCGAGGGCATCTGCGGTTCCTGCGCGATGAACATCGACGGCACGAACACGCTCGCCTGCACCAAGGGTCTCGACGATATCAAGGGCGCGGTGAAAATCTACCCGCTGCCGCACTTGCCGGTCGTCAAGGATCTGGTTCCGGATCTCACTAACTTCTACGCCCAGCATCGTTCGATCGAGCCCTGGCTGAAGACGGTGTCGCCGGCGCCGGCCAAGGAATGGAAGCAGAGCCATGAGGACCGGCAGAAGCTCGACGGCCTCTATGAATGCATCCTCTGCGCCTGCTGCTCGACCTCCTGTCCGAGCTACTGGTGGAACGGCGACCGTTACCTCGGCCCGGCCGTTCTGCTGCAGGCCTATCGCTGGCTGATCGACAGCCGAGACGAGGCGACCGGCGAGCGCCTGGACAATCTCGAGGATCCGTTCCGCCTCTACCGCTGCCACACGATCATGAACTGTGCGCAGACCTGCCCGAAGGGCCTCAACCCGGCTAAGGCGATCGCCGAGATCAAGAAGATGATGGTCGAACGCCGGGTTTGACCAGCGCGCATGCCGATAGTGCGATGGACGGCTTCGACCCCGAAGCCGTCTCGGTGGCGGTACGATCTTTCCGGGACATTGCGGGAGTTCGGCAAGGATCCTTGCAGAGATGAACCGCACAACACCTTGCTGACAAATTCTATGTGCAGGAAGTTTTGCAGCGAGACAGTTGAACTGTATCGTTTTTCGATTAGGTGTTGTCATCGGCAATTTATGCTGTGCGACTTGATTAACCAAAGCGAATTACGGTAATCGAACTTGTCTCACGCCCGTTTCTCTGCGGCGATAGCCGAATTCAGGAGTATGATGATGCAGTTGCGATATGCGATGACAGGTCTGGTGTTGGCTCTCGCGCTAGCCGGTTGTGATCGGACGGCATATAATTACAACTCCAACTCAAACTCGGTGCCGACGCCATTGACGGCGCAGCCGGTTCCCTCGGTGCAAGGCGGGCAGCTTCCGCCGCCGAGCGGCAGCTCGCAGTTTCCGGCCGCGCCGGCGTCCGCTTCGCCGATGCCGGGTGCGCAGCCGGGCGCGGTCGCCGCGAATGCGCTCGACGTCACCAAGGAATCGATGGTCGGGAGCTGGCGCGTCAACGGCAGCTGCGACATGTTCCTAACGCTCACCAATCTCGGCAGCGGTTCGCGCGGCGGCACGCGCGGCTGCGTCGGCGAGCTGACGGCGATGGGCTCCTGGGAGGTTGCAGGCAAGCAGGTTCTGCTCAAGGACCGTTCCGGTAACCAGATCGGCAGCGTCTACAAGACGGCCGACAACCGCTTTGAGGGACAGACCAGCACAGGCCAGCAGATCAGCCTCAGCCGGTAATCAACCGGCGCGGTAGACGATCCGGCGGATCGCCGCCGATGACTGACAGGCGGATATGCCCTCATGCAGCCAATGCCAGATTATGCCCTCAGCGTCTGCGAACAGCTCAAGTCGCTGACGCTTGCTGGTGCGCTGCAGGTAGATGCCGCCCAGATGGACGTGGCGAGAAGCCTGGACCGGGTGCTGGCCGGGCTGAAGCAGCAGCGGCCGGCGGCAAAATCGAGCGCGCTCGGCTGGCTGTTCGCCTCCAAGAAGAAGGCCGCGGGCGGCATCAAGGGTCTCTATATCCACGGCAGCGTCGGACGCGGCAAGACCATGCTGATGGACATGTTCTTCTCGATGGCGCCGTGCAGGAAGAAGCGGCGAGCGCATTTCCACGAATTCATGGCCGACGTGCACAACCGCATCGCGGCGCACCGACTGAAGCTCAAGAACGGCGAGACGAAGCAGGCCGACCCGATGCCGCCGGTCGCCGCAGCGCTTTACGAAGAAGCGGAACTGCTCTGTTTCGACGAGTTCACCGTCACCGACATTGCCGATGCGATGATCCTGTCGCGGCTGTTCTCCGAGCTTTTTGCGCGGGGATGCGTACTGGTCGCGACCTCGAACGTCGAGCCCGACAATCTCTACAAGGACGGTCTCAATCGCGGTCTCTTCCTGCCCTTCGTCGCTTTGCTCAAGCAACATGTCGATATCGTCACGCTGGATTCGCCGACCGACTACCGGATGGAAAAGCTGAACAGCCAGCCCGTCTATCTCGTGCCGATCAACGAACATAACGACATGGCGATGGAGGCGTCCTGGACGCAGGCGCTGCACGGGCGCAAGGCGCAGCCGTTGGATATCCCGATGAAGGGGCGCTCCATCCACGTGCCGCTCGCCGCCGACCGCATGGCCCGCTTCTCCTTCGCCGATCTCTGCGACAAACCGCTCGGCGCGGCCGATTTTCTCGCCATTGCCGAGCGTTTCGATACGGTCTTTGTCGATCACGTTCCGTTGCTCGGGCCGGAGAAACGGAACCAGATCAAGCGTTTCATCATTCTGGTCGATACGTTCTACGATCATGCGGTGCGGCTTTACATATCCGCGGCGGCAATGCCCGAGGAGCTGCTCGTCAACCGCCGGGGCACGGAAGGCTTCGAATTCGACCGCACGACATCGCGCCTGTTCGAAATGCGGAGCGCAGAATATCTTGCGCTGCACCATGAAAAACGGGCTGCGGAGTAACAATCCGGTGACAAAATATCTTACGTTTACGTAAGAATTTTAGTATCTAAACGATTGAAAACGCTGCATCAAAATTAATGGATTGCCATTTTTAGGCTTTGGGTCTATGCGATTGCGTCATTGAGCGGTGCCTCAGCGTCGTTCGACGAATTTGATCGCAAAGGAAACAGCGAAATGGCGCGTAACAAGATCGCACTCATTGGTTCTGGCATGATTGGTGGCACGCTGGCGCATCTCGCCGGCCTGAAGGAGCTGGGCGACATCGTCCTCTTCGACATTGCCGACGGCATTCCCCAGGGCAAGGGCCTCGATATCGCACAGTCCTCTCCGGTCGAAGGCTTCGACGCCAATCTGACCGGCGCCAGCGACTATTCCGCAATCGAAGGCGCCGATGTGTGCATCGTCACCGCCGGCGTTCCGCGCAAGCCCGGCATGAGCCGCGACGATCTTCTCGGCATCAACCTCAAGGTCATGGAGCAGGTCGGCGCCGGCATCAAGAAGTATGCGCCGAACGCCTTCGTGATCTGCATCACCAACCCGCTCGACGCCATGGTCTGGGCACTGCAGAAGTTCTCCGGCCTTCCGGCCAACAAGGTCGTCGGCATGGCCGGCGTTCTCGACTCCTCGCGCTTCCGCCTCTTCCTCGCCAAGGAATTCAACGTCTCCGTTCAGGACGTGACGGCTTTCGTTCTCGGCGGTCACGGCGACACGATGGTGCCGCTCGCCCGCTACTCGACGGTCGGCGGCATTCCGCTCACCGATCTCGTCACCATGGGCTGGGTCACCAAGGAGCGCCTCGAAGAGATCATCCAGCGCACCCGTGACGGCGGCGCCGAAATCGTCGGACTGCTGAAGACCGGCTCGGCCTATTATGCGCCGGCTGCCTCGGCGATCGAAATGGCCGAATCCTACCTCAAGGACAAGAAGCGCGTCCTGCCTTGCGCTGCCCATCTCACCGGCCAGTACGGCGTCAAGGACATGTATGTCGGTGTTCCCACCGTCATCGGCGCCGGCGGCGTCGAGCGCGTCATCGAGATCGACCTCAACAAGACCGAGAAGGAGGCCTTCGACAAGTCGGTGGCCGCCGTTGCCGGTCTCTGCGAGGCCTGCATCAATATCGCGCCTGCCCTCAAGTAATCGGCGCTGAAGCAATCCAAACAGGGATAGACCCATGAACATTCATGAATATCAGGCCAAGGCTCTGCTGAAGGGCTATGGCGCGCCGGTCGCAGAAGGCGTGGCTATTCTCAAGGCCGAAGAGGCCGAGGCTGCCGCCAAGTCGCTTCCCGGCCCGCTTTACGTGGTCAAGAGCCAGATCCATGCGGGCGGCCGCGGCAAGGGCAAGTTCAAGGAACTGTCACCCGAAGCCAAGGGCGGCGTGCGTCTCGCCAAGTCGATCGAAGACGTCGTCGCCAACGTCAAGGAAATGCTCGGCAACACGCTGGTGACCGCACAGACCGGCGAAGCCGGCAAGCAGGTCAACCGCCTCTACATCGAGGACGGCGCCGACATCGACCGCGAACTCTATTGCTCGCTGCTGGTTGACCGCTCGGTCGGCAAGGTCGCCTTCGTCGTCTCCACGGAAGGCGGCATGGACATCGAGGCCGTCGCCCACGACACGCCCGAGAAGATCCAGACGATCGCCATCGATCCTGAGACCGGCGTGACGGCTGCCGACGTCGCCAAGATCTCCTCGGCCCTCAAGCTCGAAGGCGCTGCCGGAGAAGACGCCAAGTCGCTCTTCCCGCTGCTCTACAAGGCCTTCAACGAGAAGGACATGTCCCTTCTCGAAATCAATCCGCTGATCGTCATGAAGAATGGCCACCTGCGCGTTCTCGACGCGAAGATGTCCTTCGACGGCAACGCGCTCTTCCGTCACGACGACGTCCGGGCGCTGCGCGACGAGACCGAAGAAGACGCCAAGGAAATCGAGGCTTCCAAGTGGGACCTCGCCTATGTCGCGCTCGACGGCAATATCGGCTGCATGGTCAACGGCGCAGGCCTTGCCATGGCGACGATGGATATCATCAAGCTCTACGGCAAGGAGCCGGCCAACTTCTGCGACGTCGGCGGCGGCGCCGGCAAGGAGAAGGTTGCTGCAGCCTTCAAGATCATCACCGCAGATCCCAAGGTCGAAGGCATTCTCGTCAACATCTTCGGCGGCATCATGAAGTGCGACGTCATCGCCGAGGGCGTCATTGCCGCGGTCAAGGAAGTCGGCCTCAAGGTTCCGCTCGTCGTGCGCCTTGAAGGCACCAATGTCGAGCTCGGCAAGAAGATCCTGAACGAGTCGGGTCTCGCGATCACGGCGGCTGACGACTTGGACGATGCGGCCAAGAAGATCGTCGCGGCGATCAACGGCTAATTTTGAAGGATCGGAAAGAATGTCTATTCTCGTCAATAAAGACACCAAGGTC
Source organism: Rhizobium sp. R634 (assembly GCF_002211305.1). Lineage (GTDB taxonomy): Bacteria > Pseudomonadota > Alphaproteobacteria > Rhizobiales > Rhizobiaceae > Rhizobium. The sequence continues at coordinate 327,368 of NZ_LOKW01000025.1, forward strand.
CTCGTTCAGGGTCTGACCGGCAAGACCGGCACGTTCCACACCGAACAGGCGCTCGCTTATTACGGCACCCAGATGGTTGGCGGTATCCATCCGAAGAAGGGCGGCGAAACCTGGACAGGCGCAAAGGGCGAAAGCCTGCCGATCTTCGCGACCGTCGCCGAGGGCAAGGAAAAGACCGGCGCCGACGCGACCGTCATCTACGTTCCCCCGGCCGGTGCAGCGGATGCGATCATCGAGGCGATCGACGCCGAGATCCCGTTCATCACCTGCATCACCGAAGGCATTCCCGTCATGGACATGGTCCGCGTCAAGGCTCGCCTCGACCGCTCCAAGTCGCGCCTGCTTGGCCCGAACTGCCCCGGCATTCTGACGCCGGAAGAGTGCAAGATCGGCATCATGCCGGGATCGATCTTCCGCAAGGGTTCGGTCGGCATCGTTTCCCGCTCGGGCACGCTGACCTATGAAGCCGTCTTCCAGACCTCCAACGAGGGCCTCGGCCAGACGACGGCCGTCGGCATCGGCGGCGACCCGGTCAAGGGCACCGAGTTCATCGACGTGCTCGAGATGTTCCTGGCCGACGAAGCCACGCAGTCGATCATCATGATCGGCGAAATCGGCGGCTCGGCCGAAGAAGACGCCGCGCAGTTCCTGAAGGACGAAGCCAAGAAGGGCCGCAAGAAGCCGATGGCCGGCTTCATCGCAGGCCGCACGGCACCGAAGGGCCGCACCATGGGCCATGCCGGCGCGGTTGTCTCCGGCGGCAAGGGCGACGCGGAATCGAAGATCGCGGCAATGGAATCGGCCGGCATCAAGGTGTCGCCGTCTCCGGCCCGCCTCGGCAAGACGCTGGTTGAAGTCCTCAAGGGCTGAAACCACCTATAACCGGGCGGAGGAACGGCATCTGCGCCTTCCGCCCGGCCTTATGCACGAGACAAGCAGATGCGCCGCGGACAGGCGGCAATCGGAATGCGGCAGCCGGCGATCAAGCCGGCAAATTCATCAAAGTCAGGAGGCGGACGGAAGCGTTCGCATATCACCATGGCACGGCAAGAAGCCAACGAGCAGTTTCAGATCACCTCGTTTCTGGATGGCGCCAACGCAGCCTATATCGAGCAGCTGTATGCGCGCTACGAAGAGGATCCCGCGTCGGTGGACGATCAGTGGCGCACCTTCTTCAAGGCGCTGGAAGAAGATCCTGCCGATGTGAAGAAGGCGGCCAAGGGTGCTTCCTGGCGCAGGAAGAACTGGCCGCTGGCAGCCGCCGGCGATCTGGTATCGGCTCTCGACGGCGACTGGGGCATCGTCGAGAAGGTGATCGAGACCAAGGTGAAGGCGAAGGCCGCAGCCGAGGGCAAGCCCGCCGACACCACCGACGTGCTGCAGGCGACACGCGACTCCGTGCGCGCCATCATGATGATCCGCGCCTACCGCATGCGCGGCCACCTGCATGCCAAGCTCGACCCGCTCGGCATCGCCGCTGCCGTCGACGACTATCGCGAGCTGTCGCCGGAAAATTACGGCTTCACATCAGCCGATTACGACCGCAAGATCTTCATCGACAACGTTCTCGGCCTCGAATACGCGACGATCCGCGAAATGATCGAGATCCTCGAGCGCACCTACTGCTCGACCCTCGGCGTCGAATTCATGCATATCTCCAACCCTGAGGAGAAGGCCTGGATCCAGGAACGCATCGAAGGGCCGGACAAGGGCGTCGCCTTCTCCGCTGAAGGCAAGAAGGCGATCCTCGCCAAGCTGATCGAAGCCGAAGGCTACGAGCAGTTCCTCGACGTCAAGTTCAAGGGCACCAAGCGCTTCGGCCTCGACGGCGGTGAATCGCTGATCCCGGCGCTCGAACAGATCCTGAAGCGCGGCGGCCATCTCGGTCTCAAGGAAGCCGTCTTCGGCATGGCCCATCGCGGCCGCCTGAACGTGCTGTCTCAGGTCATGGGCAAGCCGCACCGCGCCATCTTCCACGAGTTCAAGGGCGGCTCCTACGCGCCTGACGAGGTCGAAGGCTCCGGCGACGTCAAGTACCATCTCGGCGCCTCCTCCGACCGCGAATTCGACGGCAACAAGGTGCACGTCTCGCTGACGGCAAACCCGTCGCATCTCGAAATCGTCGATCCGGTCGTCATGGGCAAGGCCCGCGCCAAGCAGGACATGAGCGCGACGGTTTGGGATGGCGACATCATTCCTCTTTCCGAACGCGCAAAGGTGCTGCCGCTGCTGATCCATGGTGACGCAGCTTTTGCCGGCCAGGGCGTCATTGCCGAAATCCTCGGTCTTTCCGGTCTGCGCGGTCACCGCGTCGCCGGCACGATGCACGTCATCATCAACAACCAGATCGGCTTCACCACCAACCCGGCCTTCTCGCGCTCGTCGCCCTATCCGTCCGACGTCGCCAAGATGATCGAAGCGCCGATCCTGCACGTCAACGGCGACGATCCGGAAGCCGTCGTCTATGCGGCCAAGATCGCAACCGAATTCCGCATGAAGTTCCACAAGCCTGTGGTGCTCGATATGTTCTGCTACCGTCGCTACGGCCATAACGAAGGCGATGAACCGTCCTTCACACAGCCGAAGATGTACAAGGTCATCCGTGGTCACAAGACGGTCCTGCAGCTCTACGCGGAACGTCTGGTTCGCGAAGGCCTGCTGACGGACGGCGAAGTCGAAAAGATGAAGGCCGACTGGCGTGCCCATCTCGAGCAGGAGTTCGAGGCTGGCCAGCATTACAAGCCGAACAAGGCCGATTGGCTGGACGGCGAATGGTCCGGCCTGCGCACGGCCGACAATCAGGACGAACAGCGCCGCGGCAAGACCGCCGTGCCGATGAAGACGCTGAAGGAGATCGGCCGCAAGCTTTCCGAGATCCCGGCGGGCTTCAACGCCCATCGCACGATCCAGCGCTTCATGGAAAACCGCTCCAACATGATCCAGAGCGGCGAAGGCCTCGACTGGGCGATGGCGGAAGCGCTTGCGTTCGGCTCGCTCGTCGTCGAAGGCCATAAGATCCGTCTGTCCGGACAGGATTGCGAACGCGGCACCTTCTCGCAGCGTCACTCGGTTCTCTACGATCAGGAGACCGAAGAGCGCTACATCCCGCTCGCCAATCTGGCGCCGACGCAGGCCCGTTACGAAGTCATCAATTCGATGCTTTCGGAAGAGGCCGTGCTCGGTTTCGAATATGGCTATTCGCTCGCCCGCCCGAATGCGCTGACCCTCTGGGAAGCCCAGTTCGGCGACTTCGCCAACGGCGCGCAGGTGGTCTTCGACCAGTTCATCTCGTCGGGCGAACGCAAGTGGCTGCGCATGTCGGGCCTCGTCTGCCTGCTGCCGCACGGCTATGAGGGCCAGGGTCCGGAGCACTCCTCGGCTCGCCTGGAACGCTTCCTGCAGCTCTGTGCGGAAGACAACATGCAGGTCGCCAACGTCACGACGCCGGCGAACTACTTCCACATCCTGCGCCGGCAGCTGAAGCGCGACTTCCGCAAGCCGCTGATCCTGATGACGCCGAAGTCGCTGCTGCGCCACAAGCGGGCGGTCTCGACGCTTTCCGAACTGGCCGGCGAATCCTCCTTCCATCGCCTGCTCTGGGACGATGCCGAGGTGATCAAGGACGGTCCGATCAAGCTGCAGAAGGACAGCAAGATCCGCCGCGTCGTCATGTGCTCCGGCAAGGTCTACTACGATCTGCTGGAAGAGCGAGAAAAGCGCGGCATCGACGACATCTATCTCCTGCGTCTCGAGCAGCTCTATCCGTTCCCGGCAAAGGCGCTCATCAACGAGCTCTCGCGCTTCCGCAACGCCGAGATGGTCTGGTGCCAGGAAGAGCCGAAAAACATGGGCGCATGGTCGTTCATCGACTCGTTCCTCGAATGGGTGCTCGCCCATATCGATGCGAAATACCAGCGCGTCCGCTACACCGGCCGCCCGCCGGCAGCCTCGCCGGCAACAGGTCTGATGTCCAAGCATCTGTCGCAGCTTTCGGCATTCCTCGAGGATGCGTTGGGCAGCTAAAACAAGGGAGGGCGTGATGGCTTACTTCTTTCTGAGACTGCAGCCGCCGCGCCCTACTTTCCCGCATGACGGGACTGGGGAGGAAATGGCGGCGATGAAACGCCATGTCGAATACTGGCATCGCAATGCCCTTGCGGGATCGGCCGTGACGGTCGGCCCCGTCTTCGAGGGGGAAGGCGCCTGGGGCATGGCAGTCGTCGAGGTCGAGGATCAGGCGGCGGCGCAGGCTCTTGCCGATAACGATCCGATCATCGCTTCCGGCTTCGGCTTCCGTTTCGATATCCTGCCGATGCCCTCGATCATCTTGCGGCCGCCCGCCGTCTGAAACGTTTAAACGAAAACACACGAAATCAGGATTTGAACAATGGCCACAGAAATCCGCGTTCCAACTCTCGGTGAATCCGTCAGCGAGGCAACCGTCGGCACCTGGTTCAAGAAGGTCGGCGACGCCATCAAGGCCGACGAGCCGATTCTGGAGCTTGAAACCGACAAGGTGACCATCGAAGTTCCCGCGCCCACCTCCGGCACCCTTTCCGAAATCGTCGCCGCTGCCGGCGAAACCGTTGGCCTCGGGGCGCTGCTCGGCCAGATCGCCGAAGGTGCCGTCGCTGCCGCCGCGCCGGCTGCTGCCGCACCGGCCGCCGCTCCTGCTGCTCCGGCACCTGCCGCGCCCGCCGCTGTGGCTGCGGCATCGTCGTCGTCCAGCGCCTCCGTCTCCACCATGCCGCCGGCGCCGGCGGCTTCGAAGATGCTGGCCGAAAACAATCTTTCCGCCGATCAGGTCGACGGCAGCGGCAAACGCGGCCAGGTGCTGAAGGGTGACGTCATCGCGGCCGTCGCCAAGGGCATTTCCGCTCCGGCACCCGCAGCAGTGCCTGCCGCTGCGCGCGGTCCGTCGACGGTCGAGGATGCCTCGCGCGAAGAGCGGGTGAAGATGACGCGCCTGCGCCAGACGATCGCCAAGCGCCTCAAGGACGCGCAGAACACCGCCGCCATGCTGACCACCTATAACGAGGTGGACATGAAGGCGGTCATGGACCTGCGCAACAGGTACAAGGACGTCTTCGAAAAGAAGCACGGCGTCAAGCTCGGCTTCATGGGCTTCTTCACCAAGGCCGTGACGCATGCGCTGAAGGAACTGCCGGCTGTCAACGCCGAGATCGACGGCACCGACATCATCTACAAGAACTACTGCCACATCGGCGTCGCCGTCGGCACCGACAAGGGCCTCGTGGTTCCGATCGTGCGCGATGCCGACCAGATGTCGATCGCAGAGATCGAAAAGGAAATCGGCCGCCTCGGCAAGGCAGCCCGCGACGGCCAGCTTTCTATGGCCGACATGCAGGGCGGCACCTTCACCATCTCGAACGGCGGCGTCTACGGCTCGCTGATGTCCTCGCCGATTCTCAATGCACCGCAGTCCGGCATTCTCGGCATGCACAAGATCCAGGAGCGGCCGGTCGCGATCGGCGGCCAGGTGGTCATCCGTCCGATGATGTATCTGGCGCTGTCCTACGATCACCGCATCGTCGACGGCAAGGAAGCGGTCACCTTCCTCGTGCGCGTCAAGGAAAGCCTCGAAGATCCGGAACGTCTGGTTCTCGACCTCTAAGGAGTTTTTCGATGCGGAACCGGATGATGCGAGCGGCACGCCTTCTTCTTTGTGCTGCCACCGCGCATGTCCCGGTTTCCGCGTCGGCGGCCGGTTGGGACATCAGCAAGGCCAGCAGCAATTTCGAGCTGGTGGCGCTTGGCGATGCCGAACTCTCCGGACGGTCGATCACTGTGATCCATATGGGCAATGTCGAGCTGACCTCGGGGCGCATCGTTGCTGCCGACCCGCTCGCCCAGCCGGATCGGCCGGCGCTCGCCAGGACGGTTGCGCCGGGCGACTATCCTGTCACGCTCTACCGGGCATTCGGGCGTATTGCCGCTGCCAGCATGCGGTTTGCCGAGGGCAAGCCGGATCATTGGGAGCTTGCCGTCCTTCCCGGCCAGGACCCCGCGACGCTGAAAGACGGCGAGATCTTCGGCTATCCCGTCGATGCCGGCCTCGGCTGCTACATGGATGCCGATACGCTTGATCTGATCGGAGAGCGTCAAGCGCAGGTTCAGGCGCAAAAGCCCGACGCGGACATCAATTATTACGACGACGTGCTGGCGTCTGACCTCGATGCCAACAAGGGCGCCTATGCGCTGCACCGGCCGGTCGCCGGCAAGAAGGGCAATGTCGCGGTGTTCTGGAGCGGCTGGGGCGACGGCTTCTATCCGGTTTTCTGGGGGCTCGACAAGGACGGCCATCCGCTGGTGCTGCTGACGGATTTCGGCGTGATCGAGGATGCCGACGGGCGGAGAGAGCAACAAGGACAATGAGCGAGGGGATCGGCATCATGACGGGATGGAAAAGCGTGGCTGCAATTGCGGCCGCCATGCTTTTTGCCGTTCCGGCCGCCGTGTCCGGCGCCGACTGCAAGCAGGAGCGGGCGGTTTATATCGATCGCGACGGCGCCTATGAACTGCGCTTTGCGCCGCTGAATTCTTCGTCGGCTGCCGCCAGCAACCAGTTCAAGGTCAGTGCGCTGAAGACATCCGTCGTGATGGAAGGCTATGTCATGCCGTCGGAAGATCCGGTGCGCGCCATCGGCATCCTGATGTTCAACTGCCCCGAGGGCGACGTGACCGGCGCCGATCTCGATGCCTGCACGGTCTGGCAGGGCGCCGTCTACGGCATGGATGAGAAGGGCGAGATGGACAATCTGCAGCCTGAGGGCGCTGCCGCCGCCGAAAGGCTGGTGCTGCCCGGCCTTGGTCCTGCCATTCGCGAATCCAGCGCCTGGGGTGAAGGCAAGGCCTCCGTGGCGCCATGGGACGTGCTGACATTCAAGGAATGCGCAACATGAGCGGTGCACCTGTCGTTCTCGTGACCGGCGGCAGCCGGGGTATCGGCGCTGCCGCCTCGCGCCTTGCCGCGCGCCAGGGCTGGCGTGTCGCGGTGAACTACGCCTCCAACCGCGCGGCTGCCGATGCCGTCGTCGCGGCGATCGTCGCAAGCGGCGGCGAGGCGATAGCGATCGAGGGCGATGTCGGCAGGGCCGGCGATATCGTTGCGATGTTTACTGCCGTCGATCGCCATTTCGGCCGGATCGACGGGCTCGTCAACAATGCCGGCATCGTCGATTATCCGCAGCGGATCGACGAGATGACAGTGGAGCGCATCGAGCGCATGCTGCGCGTCAATGTGACCGGCTCCATCCTCTGCGCGGCGGAAGCGGTTCGCCGCATGTCGAGCCGGCATGGCGGGCAGGGCGGGGCGATCGTCAATATCTCGTCGATGGCAGCGGTCCTCGGTTCGCCGACGCAATATGTCGATTATGCCGCCTCGAAGGCTGCCATCGATACGTTCACCGTCGGGCTGGCGCGCGAAGTGGCGGCGGAAGGCATTCGTGTGAACGCCGTCAGGCCGGGCATCATCGAAACCGACATCCATGCTTCGGGCGGGTTGCCGGACCGGCCGCGCGACATGGCGCCGTCGATCCCGATGCAGCGCACCGGTTCGGCCGAAGAGGTGGCGGACGCGATCCTCTATCTTCTCTCTCCATCGGCTTCCTATATAACCGGCGCGATCCTCAACGTCAGCGGCGGCCGTTAGAAGACAGGGCGAAAACAGCATGCAATATATTCTCGAATTCATGGGCCTGATGGCCGTTTTCTCGATCTTCATCGTCGTGCCGGGCGCCGATTTCGCCGTCATCCTGCGCCAGAGCATTGTGCATGGGCGCCGCGCCGCCATCATGACCGGGATCGGCATGGGCTTTTCCCTGCTCTTCCATATCAGCTACACCATCCTCGGCCTCGGCCTCATCGTGTCGAAATCGCTGATGCTGTTTTCGATGATCAAATGGGCGGGTGTCGCCTATCTGGTCTATCTCGGCATCAAGTCGTTCCGCGAGCCCGGTTTCAACGTGCGGGAGATCGAGGTGACGGCCGAAGACCGCAAGCCGGTCTCGATGCTGAAATGCCTCGGCATGGGCTTCATCACCAATGCGCTGAACCCGAAGCCGGTGCTGTTCTTCCTGTCGCTGTTTTCGACGCTGGTGCATCACGATACGCCCGCGCTCATTCAATTCTCCTACGGCATCGGCATGGCGGCGGCGCTGGTCGCCTGGTTTGCCGGCGTCTCCTATTTCTTCACGGTCAAGGCAATCCGTGACCGCTTCATCGCCAGCGGCAAATGGTTCAACCGCATCACCGGAGCGGCACTCGTCGGCTTCGGCTTCCGCCTCGCTCTGTCGCGCGCGGCCGACTAAACGAAAAATCCAAAGGGAAAAAAGCAATGTCCTACGATGTGATCATTATCGGAACTGGCCCGGGCGGCTATGTCTGCGCAGTCAAAGCAGCTCAGCTCGGCCTCAAGGTCGCCGTCGTCGAAAAGCGCGCGACCTATGGCGGCACCTGCCTGAATGTCGGCTGCATTCCGTCGAAGGCGCTGCTGCATGCTTCCGAAATGTTCCACCAGGCCGGCCACGGACTGAGCGCCCTCGGCATCGACGTGCCGGCACCGACGCTCAATCTCACCAATATGATGGCGCATAAGGATGCGACGGTGAAGTCGAATGTCGACGGCGTCGCCTTCCTGTTCAAGAAGAACAAGATCGACGCCTTCCAGGGCACCGGCAAGGTCGTCTCGGCCGGCAAGGTTTCCGTCACCGCCGAAGACGGCAAGGTGCAGGAGATCGAGGGCAAGAACATCGTCATCGCCACCGGCTCCGACGTCGCGGGCATTCCTGGCGTGCAGGTCGAGATCGATGAGAAGACCATCATCTCGTCCACCGGCGGCATTGCGCTGGAGAAGGTTCCGGAAACGCTGATCGTCGTCGGCGGCGGCGTCATCGGCCTCGAACTCGGCTCGGTCTGGGCGCGTCTCGGCGCCAAGGTCACCGTCGTCGAATATCTCGACACCATCCTCGGCGGCATGGACGGCGAAGTCTCCAAGCAGTTCCAGCGTATGCTCGCCAAGCAGGGCATCGATTTCAATCTCGGCGCCAAGGTCACCGGCGTCGAAAAGGGCGGCAAGGGCGCCAAGGTCACCTTCGAGCCGGTCAAGGGCGGTGATGCCGTCACGCTCGACGCCGAAGCCGTGTTGATCGCCACCGGCCGCAAGCCTTATACGGCAGGTCTCGGCCTCGAAGAGGCAGGCGTTGCGCTCGACAATCGCGGCTGCGTCGAGATCGACGGTCACTTCAGGACCAATGTCGCCGGCATCTATGCGATCGGCGACGTGGTGAAGGGGCCGATGCTAGCGCACAAGGCGGAAGACGAGGGCGTGGCGCTTGCCGAATTCCTCGCCGGGCAGCATGGCCATGTCAATTACGAGGCCATTCCGAGTGTCGTCTATACGCAGCCGGAAGTCGCCTCGGTCGGCAAGACCGAAGAAGAGCTGAAGGCGGCGGGTGTGGCCTACAAGGTCGGCAAGTTCCCGTTCACGGCGAACGGCCGCGCCCGCGCGATGCTGGCGACCGATGGTTTCGTCAAGATCCTCGCCGACAAGGAAACCGACCGCGTGCTCGGCGGCCATATCGTCGGCTTCGGCGCCGGCGAAATGATCCACGAGATCGCCGTGCTGATGGAGTTCGGCGGTTCGTCGGAAGATCTCGGCCGGACCTGCCATGCGCATCCGACGATGTCGGAAGCGGTGAAGGAAGCGGCGCTCGCGACCTTCTTCAAGCCGATCCACATGTAAGCTTTAAATATTCCTGGCCAAGCGCGCAGCCGCTCACTGTGAGGTGAGCGGCTGTTTTAGTTGCGGCCCATCTGCCGATGCAGAAGAAGGTTTAGTTTACGGCAGTCACTGTAAAACCCTGCTTACGCAGCAGTTCGATAACGCCGCGCTCGCCGGGCAGATGCAGGGCGCCGACGGCCATGAAGACGTTGCCACCGTCGAGAATGGGCGCGGCGCGTTCGGCCATCACCTTGTTGCGGTCGAGGATGACGCGCTGCTCGAAGGCGGCGTAATCGCTGGTTTCGCCTTCGTCTTCCGGCGTCACGGTCTTCAGCATCGGCATGGTCATGCCGATATCGCCGGAGAGATAGAGATCGGTCATCGTTTCGACGACGTCGTTCATCTTGTCGCCGAGCTCCAGGGTCTCGATCAGCGACTTCATATGGAATTCGACCGGCAGGTCGGCCATGGCCTGGATCTGCTCGGCAAGGGTCTCCAGCCCCTTGACCTGCTTGCCTTCGGCTGCGGCATCGGCGGCGATCTTCTGGTCGAGGAATTTTACGCCTTTCGCCTTGCGGGCAATTTCGCAGGCCGGCAGGGCGACGGCGCTCGAGATCATCCAGGGCCGCATGCGGGAGACGGCGCCGAGCGGAATGCCGCGCTGCTTGAGGCCGGCTTCGAGGCGCTGGTAATCCTCGGAGGAAAGCAGCTTGTCGATCGTCGTGCCGTCGGTGAACATCGTCAACTCCGGTTTCGCGAGCAGGGCAGCGGTCGCCTTGCGCTCATCGAGGATCTCGTCGGATTCGATGATGATCGTGCCGGCCGCGTCATAGGCGGCCTGGGCGCGCGGCGGCAGGGCAAGCACGCGCGGATCGGTGACATGCATGCTGCCGAGCAGCCAGGAAGGCTGGACGCCCGGCTTCTCGATCTTCCAGAAGATACCCTTGCCGTTCGGCGTGGCGTTGGCTTCCTTCTGAGCCTCGGCATAGCGGGCTGGGTCGTTCTGCTGCAGCTCGGCCATCAGGTTGCGGCCGGTGCAGGTCTCATCGCCCGCGGCTGCCGGCCGAGCCGTCAGAAAGGCGACAAAAAGGGCTGCGAGAAGCAGCATGTGAAAGGCTGCGATCAACCAGAGCAGCAGATTGCCCGGCGCGATGAAGTGGAACGTCCGGCGGCCGATTGATGTCGTCATAGGGGGTTTCCCATCATGCCTTATATCAGTCACGCTCTACATCCGGCTTGCGCATATTCCTTTAAGAAAATGCGTTAACGAACGGTTGAAACTTCATGCATCTCGTCGGTCCACGCTTTTTGGGCGACCTGCATCAGGCTCGCGGATGCGCGCGATCATACACCTCCAGCAGCCGCGATGCATCGACGCCGGTATAGACCTGCGTGGTCGACAGGCTGGCATGGCCGAGCAGTTCCTGAATGGTGCGCAGGTCGCCGCCGCCGGCAAGCAGGTGCGTGGCGAAGGAATGGCGCAGTGCATGGGGTGTGGCGGTCTCCGGCAGGCCGAAGGCGCTGCGCAGCTTCTGCATGGCGCGCTGAATGATCGCCGCCTGCAGCTTGCCGCCGCGGGCGCCGCGAAACATCGGTTCGCCGCTTTCCAGATGGTAGGGGCAAAGCGTGCGATATTTCTCGACGGCATCGAAAACCACGGGCAGCAGCGGTACCAGCCGCGTCTTGTTGCCCTTGCCGGTGATGCGCAGCGCGGTGGCGCCCTTCTGTAGATCGGCGGGAACGAGATCCAGCGCCTCGGAGATGCGTAGCCCGCAGCCGTAAAGCAGGGTCATGACGGCTGCATCGCGCGCGGCGATCCAGGGTTCGTCATGGAGCTGGGCCTCGTCGCTGACGACGGTGATCGCCTGCGTGTCGGAAAGCGGCTTGGGCAGCGATTTCGGCTGCTTCGGCGAGCGGATTGCGGCAGCACCCGCGGCATTGACCAAGCCCTTCTTTTCGAGGTGGCGCAGCAGCGAGCGGAGGCCGGCGAGATTGCGGCCGAGCGAGCGGGCGCCGGAGCCCTGCTTGCGACGGGCCGCCAGGAAGGCGCGGAAGTCGGCGGGGCGCAATTCCCTGATATCGGCAAGTGTCGCCGGTCCTGCGAGATGGCCGGTCAGGAAGGTCAGAAACTGGCGGGTGTCGCGCTCGTAAGCGTCGAGCGTATGCTCGGAAAGACGGCGCTCGCGGGCGAGGTTGTCGAGCCACGCAGCCCGTTCCGCCATCAGGCGCGGATCGGCGATGATCAACAGTTCATTCACGTGGCAGGGCCTTGAATTTGCCTTCAAGCTCGCCAATTTGAAGCAGGAACGGTTATGGAATTGCTAATGCCGGCCAAACCTTTGTCATCCCTAGATCATATTCTACTGCGATAGCTTTATACCCCATAGACAGGATCTTTCATGGCACGGCGCGATTCCATGACGGCTTTCGGACAGCTCGCGGAAGCGATCGCCCTCGTTTCACATGGAAAACCCGGTCATATCGTCGATACGCTGATTGCCGAACGCGGCCAAAGGATCGTCAAACACCCGCTCTGGCCGGCGATGCGGCCATTCCTCTACACGCTCCTGCGCTACAGCAAGGCAATCGAATTCGCCAATGCGGTTGCCAAGATGCCGGGCTTCCAGTCGTTCGAATATCTGAGCAACGTGCTGAAACTCGATATTGGCATCGCCAACGGCGAACGCATTCCCGATAAAGGCGGCTTCATTCTCGTCAGCAATCACCCGACCGGCATTGCCGATGGCGTCGCTGTCTTTGATCTCCTGAAAGCGCGCCGGCCCGACATGATGTTCTTCGCCAACCGGGACGCGATCCGCGTCAATCCGCGCTTTGCCGAGATGATCATTCCCGTCGAATGGCGGGAGGAGCACAAGAGCAAGCTCAAGGCGCGCGAGACGCTGCAGCTGACCAACCATGCGGTCAGGGAAGGCAAGGCGACAGTGCTCTTTCCCTCGGGCCGCATCGCCTATTGGGCGAATGGACGGCTGAACGAGCGCCCATGGAAGACCTCGGCCGTCGGGCTGGCGCGCAAATACAATCTGCCGATCCTTCCCGTCCATATGACGGCGCGCAATTCCGGCTTATTTTACTGGCTGGCGAAATGGTCGACGGAACTTCGCGACATGACCGTGTTCCACGAGCTCTTGAACAAGCGCGGCGACCGTTTCGATTTCGTCATCGGCAATCTCATTCCGGCCGAACATCTGGACGGCGACCTCAATGATGTGACGAAGGCGCTGGAGAAGCATACGGTGCATGATCTCGCGGCGGATGGTGACGCGGCCTTCGTGCCGGTCGGCCTGCCGGCTGCAGCAGCGTCTGACCGCGACCTGCCGGTTCCTGCGGTTTAGATAGCAGCATCGTTATGATGATCGATATCCGGGTAATACGCGATCGACTGCCACAGGAGATCGTGGCTCTCGGGAGCGAGGCCCGGTGCGAAGGCCATCTCCATATCACCCGGCTCATTCAAGAATGGTCCGCTGGCGAAGTCAGGTTTGACGATGTTGGCGAAAAGCTGCTCGGCGCTTATGCCGATCAGGCGCTCGCCGGTGTCGGAGGCATGACCGTCGAACACGCCGTGGCGGGGGCGTTGCGGATGCGGCGTTTCTATGTCCAACCTGCAATGCGCGGGCACGGCATCGGCCGGATGCTCGCCCAGGCTCTGCTGGACCATGGGCGATCCTTCTGCACGCTCGCCACCGTTCACGCGGGAAATGATCGCGCGGCGAAGTTCTGGGAGTCGTTAGGGTTCCAGCCCCGCAAGCATCACCGTTATACGCATAGTCTTGAGCTGCGTTGATCCGGCCTCATGCGCCGATCTCCTTGAGGCGGATGGCCTGGCGGGCGAGCAGCCGTTCGACATCGGCAATGTCGGGCGCCGAGAGCCGGGCGCCGGGCTTGCGCAGAGCGGCGGACTTGATGACCCCGCGCTTGGCAAGGACGTATTTGCGGCAGGCCAGGCCGATGCCCTGCTGCTGTTCATAACGGGCGAGCGGCAGATAGGCGTCGAAGATTTCATGGGCACGATCGGGATTTCCGGCGGCATAGGCCTCGACGACGCCGACCATCATCTCGGGATAGCAGAAGCCGGTCATCGCGCCGTCGGCGCCGCGGCCCATCTCCTCTGGCAGGAAAAGCCCGCCATTGCCGCAAAGGATCGAAATGCGCCGCATGGCGCCGCTGCCGCTGGCGGCGCGAAGCGCGGTGATCTTGGCAAGGCCCGGCCAATCCTCATGCTTGAGCATGACGCAATTGGGCACTTCCCTGACGATGCGCTCGATGACGCCAGCGGCGATCGTCACATTGGTGGTCAGCGGATAGTCCTGCAGCACGAAGGGCGTGTCACCCAACGCCTCGCCGACCGACTGATAAAAGGAGAAGGCCTGATCGTCGGTCCTAACAGTCCAGGGCGGCGCGACCATGACGCCGGCCGCACCCGCGCCCATGACGGCTTCGGCGAGTTCGCGCATCGGCGCGAGCCCTGGCGCCGAAACGCCGACGACGACGGGAAGGCGTCCATCCAGGCGCTTCAGCACACGCTCGACGACCACCCGTGATTCCTCGGCCGTCAGCTTCGGTGCTTCGCCGAGCTGGCCGAGGACCGTCAGGCCGGTGACACCGGCACCCTCGTAGAAATCGACCATGCTGTCGATGCTGGCAAGATCGAGCGCGCCGTCGTCGGTAAAGGGCGTGACGGCAATCACATAGACGCCCTTGGCATCTTCGGTCAGTCGGGCCATTCGTTCTTCTCCGGTTCCGCGATCGAACAAAGCGTTCCGGTAATCTATGCGGCCAATCGTTCGTCCGGCAACCCTTTCCCGAGGGGACCGTCAATTCTGGCCGCGTCTCGCAGCCATAGTCCTCGCCCGATGCGCCGCCTCCTCTTTGCGGTTCCAATTCCATTGATTTGCGGGCATGGTCTCGCGCGATGAGCACAGATTCGTCCGATCTCTTTGGCGCGCTTTTCGAGGCACCGCCCGCGAACCGAACGGTTCCCGTGCTGGTGCCGATGCCGGCGCCGAAACCCTATTCCTATTCGGTGCCGGAGGGCATGGCGGTCGAGCCCGGCTCGGTCGTGCAGGTGCCGCTCGGACCGCGTCAGGTGATCGGCGTCGTCTGGGACGGCGGCGAAGATGGCGTCGATCCGAAGAAGCTCCGGCCGATCAGCCATGTCTTCGACTGCCCGCCGCTCTCCCGCGAGATGCGGGATTTCATCGATTGGGTTGCGACCTACACGCTTTCGCCGCCTGGGCTCGTCGCGCGCATGGCGCTCAGGGCGCCGAACGCCTTCGAGCCGGAACCGATGGTGGAAGGGCTGAAGCTAGTCGGCGGCGAGCCGGAGCGGATGACGCCGGCGCGCGCCCGGGTGCTCGATGCCGCCGCGGACGGCTTGTCGTGGACGCGTAGCGGCCTCGCGCATGCTGCGGGTGTCTCGACGAGCGTCGTCGACGGGCTGATCACGCTTGGCATTTTCGAGACGATATTCCTGCCGCCGCCGCCGGTGGTGGCGAAACCCGATCCCGATTTCGCCGCCGCGCGGCTGGAAGGGCCGCAAAAGCAGGCGGCTGAGGAGATCGTCGGCGACGTTCGCAAGGGCGAATTCGCGGTGTCGCTGATCGACGGAGTAACCGGCTCGGGCAAGACGGAGGTTTATTTCGAGGCGATCGCCGAGACGCTGAAGCGCGGCAAGCAGGTGTTGATCCTGCTGCCGGAAATTGCGCTGACGGCAAGTTTCCTCGAACGCTTCCAGGACCGTTTCGGCGCAAAGCCCGCCGAATGGCACTCCGATCTGCCGCCGCGCATGCGCGAAAAGGTCTGGCGCCAGGCGGTAACAGGCGAAGTCAGGGTCGTGGCGGGCGCGCGCTCGGCACTCTTCCTGCCCTTTGAAGATCTCGGCCTCATCATCGTCGACGAAGAGCACGATCCTGCCTACAAGCAGGAAGACCGCGTTTTCTACAATGCCCGCGATATGGCGGTGGTGCGCGGCCGCATCGGCGACTTTCCCGTCATCCTGGTGTCGGCGACGCCTTCGGTCGAAAGCCAAGTCAACGGGCAGAGCGGGCGTTACAGCACCGTCCATCTGCCGACGCGGTTCGGCGATGCCGCGCTGCCGGACCTGCATCTCGTCGATATGCGCAGGCATGCGCCGGAGCGCGGCGGCTTCCTGTCGCCGGTCTTGATCCGGGCAATCGGCAAGACGGTGGAGAGGCGCGAACAGGCGCTGCTCTTTCTGAACAGGCGCGGCTACGCACCGCTGACGCTCTGCCGGGTGTGCGGCCACCGTTTCCAGTGCCCGCAATGTTCGAGCTGGCTGGTGGAGCATCGCTTCCGCAAACAGCTGCAATGCCATCAATGCGGCCATGCCGAGCGCACGCCGGAGGCATGCCCGGAATGCGGCACGCTCGACCATCTGGTCGCCTGCGGGCCGGGGGTCGAGCGCATCGCCGAAGAGGTGGAACGGCATTTCCCCGAGGCCCGCACGATCGTTCTCTCCTCCGATATCATGGGCGGCGTGAAGCGGCTGCGGCTGGAGCTGGAGGCGATCGCCAAGGGGGAGGCCGATATCGTCATCGGCACGCAGCTCGTCGCCAAGGGCCATAATTTTCCGCTGATGACGCTGGTCGGCATCGTCGATGCCGATCTCGGCCTTGCCAATGGCGATCCGCGCGCGGCCGAGCGCACCTTCCAGCTTCTGTCGCAGGTGACCGGCCGGGCCGGGCGCACGGGCCTCAAGAGCCATGGGCTGCTGCAGACCTACCAGCCGCAGCATCCGGTCATGCAGGCGATCGTCTCAGGCGATTCCGGTGCCTTCTACGAGCGCGAGATCACCGAGCGCGAACGCGCCGCACTGCCGCCCTTCGGCCGGCTCGCCTCGGTCATCGTTTCGGCCGAAACCCGCCATGACGCTGAAAACCATGCGCGCGGCATGCGCAATGCGGCGCCGCAGGTTTCGGGCATTTCGGTGCTCGGACCGGCGGAAGCGCCGCTGGCGCTGGTGCGCGGCCGCCATCGCTTCCGTCTTCTGGTGCACGGGCGGCGGAACTCCGACATGCAAGGCTTCCTGCGGGCGATGCTGTCGCAATCGCCGAGGGAGCGCGGATCGGTGCAGGTGCAGCTCGATATCGATCCGCAGAGTTTCCTTTAGCTTGCTGCGTATCGCCCACCGGCGTTTTCTGGCGCCGCCGCCATTTCATCCTTTTCCGGCCCATGCCATAAAACAGCGATTCGCGAGTGATTTGGGGCTGAAGCATGGAGTTTTATTTTCCGACCGAGCTTGGCGAGCAGCTGGCGTTCTGCTCCGCGGCCTTCACCGCGCTGGCGGGCTTCGTCATGATGTTCGCGCCGGGCCACGCCTTGCGTCTTCTCGGCCTGCAGGCGCGCGAGGGGCGGCCGGAAGGCTATGGCGAGGCGCGCTCGATGGGCGGTTTCTATCTCGGCTTCGGAGCCTCGGCGATCATGCTCGCCCAGGACTGGATCTATATGGCGCTCGGCGCTTCCTTTGTGATGGCCGCCTTTGCCCGTATCATCTCGATCCTGTCCGATAAGGGGAGTAATATCGTCAACTATTTACTCTTGGTTGTGCAGATCGCTTTGGCTGCATTGCCCCTGCTTTATGTTTTCGGCTTCATCCAGGCGTGAATTTCGCCACCTGCGGACGGCCTCTTCGGCCGGCCTCCAAGTCATTGCGCAATTTTGCGGACAGAAATTCATGTGAAAGGCGTATTCGGGCATTACGCGTGTTGCGAGTCCGAACATCCTATGTTAGACGGACCCCGAATTTCGGAAGAAGCAAGAGGCTTCTCTTGTGATTTCTGGGGGAAATCAAAACGAATTCAAAGTCATAGGCTCGGCGCCCGCCGAAAGCCGGATTTTGGATTGAAATCAGGGAAATTTGTGCCAGTGGCAGACACGTCCCAGCTTACTTCTGGTGTTGCAGAGCGCTATGCCTCGTCGCTTTTCGAGCTGGCGCTCGAAGAAGGCGCCGTAGACAGGGTAACCGCCGATCTCGACCGTTTTCAGGCGATGCTGGATGAGAGCGACGACCTGAAGCGCTTCATCCTGAGCCCGGTTTTCTCCGCCGAAGACCAGCTGAAGGCGATCGTCGCCGTCAGCGAAAAGGCCGGCATCTCCGGTTTCTTCGCCAATTTCCTGAAGGTCGTGGCGCGCAACCGCCGCCTGTTCGCCCTGCCGGGCATGATCAAGGCCTTCCGGGTGATTGCCGCCAACCATCGCGGCGAAATTTCTGCCGAGGTTATCTCGGCCCATGCTCTGACCGCAGAGCAGGAAAATGAATTGAAGGCGGCGCTGAAGGGCGTCACCGGCAAAGACGTGGCGATTGCCGTCACGGTTGATCCGTCAATTCTTGGTGGTCTGATCGTCAAGGTCGGGTCCCGTCAGATTGATACGTCTCTTCGTACCAAACTCTCTACCCTTAAGCTTGCATTGAAAGAGGTCGGCTGATGGATATCCGCGCCGCGGAAATTTCCGCAATTCTCAAAGACCAGATCAAAAATTTCGGCAAAGAGGCAGAAGTCTCGGAAGTCGGCCAGGTTCTCTCCGTCGGTGACGGTATCGCTCGCGTTTACGGTCTGGACAACGTCCAGGCCGGTGAAATGGTCGAGTTCCCCGGCGGCATCCGCGGCATGGCCCTGAACCTTGAATCTGACAACGTCGGTGTCGTTATTTTCGGCTCCGACCGCGACATCAAGGAAGGCGACACCGTCAAGCGTACGGGCGCCATCGTTGACGTTCCAGTCGGTCCGGAACTGCTCGGCCGCGTCGTCGACGCGCTCGGCAACCCGATCGACGGCAAGGGTCCGATCAACGCGACCCGCCGTTCGCGCGTCGACGTCAAGGCTCCCGGCATCATTCCGCGCAAGTCGGTTCATGAGCCGATGTCGACCGGCCTCAAGGCCATCGACGCGCTGATCCCGGTCGGCCGCGGCCAGCGCGAGCTCGTCATCGGCGACCGCCAGACCGGCAAGACCGCCATTCTTCTCGATGCCTTCCTCAACCAGAAGGCCATTCACGATAACGGTCCGGAAGGCGAGAAGCTTTATTGCGTCTACGTCGCCGTCGGCCAGAAGCGCTCGACCGTCGCGCAGTTCGTCAAGGTGCTCGAAGAGCGCGGCGCGCTGAAGTACTCGATCATCGTCGCCGCGACCGCTTCCGATCCGGCTCCGATGCAGTTCCTCGCTCCGTTCGCCGGCTGCGCCATGGGCGAATACTTCCGCGACAACGGCATGCATGCGCTGATCGGTTACGACGACCTGTCGAAGCAGGCCGTATCCTACCGCCAGATGTCACTGCTGCTGCGCCGCCCGCCGGGCCGCGAAGCCTATCCGGGCGACGTTTTCTACCTGCACTCTCGCCTGCTCGAGCGCGCTGCGAAGATGAACGACGACAAGGGCGCCGGTTCGCTGACCGCTCTGCCTGTCATCGAAACGCAGGGCAACGACGTGTCGGCCTTCATTCCGACCAACGTGATCTCGATCACCGACGGCCAGATCTTCCTTGAGACCGACCTGTTCTATCAGGGTATCCGTCCGGCCGTTAACGTCGGTCTGTCGGTTTCCCGCGTCGGTTCCTCGGCTCAGATCAAGGCCATGAAGCAGGTCGCCGGCTCGATCAAGGGCGAGCTCGCCCAGTACCGCGAAATGGCCGCCTTCGCCCAGTTCGGTTCGGACCTCGACGCTGCGACGCAGCGCCTGTTGAACCGCGGTGCACGCCTGACCGAACTCCTGAAGCAGCCGCAGTTCTCGCCGCTGAAGACGGAAGAGCAGGTCGCGGTGATCTTCGCCGGCGTCAACGGCTATCTCGACAAGCTTCCGGTCGCTTCGGTCGGCAAGTTCGAGCAGGGCTTCCTCTCTTATCTGCGTTCGGAAGGCTCCGCCATCCTCGACGCGATCCGCACGGAAAAGGCAATCAGCGACGATACCAGGGGCAAGCTCACCGCTGCTCTCGATAGCTTCGCAAAGTCTTTCTCGTAATCAGGCCCTAAGTTAGGACGGATCACGGATGCCTTCACTTAAGGATCTGAAAAACCGGATCGCCTCCGTCAAGGCGACGCAGAAGATCACCAAGGCGATGAAAATGGTCGCCGCGGCGAAGCTTCGGCGTGCGCAGGAGGCGGCCGAGGCCGCCCGGCCGTATTCGCAGCGCATGGGTGCGGTTCTGGCGAACATCGCCAAGGCCGTCACCGATGCGGACGGCGCGCCGGCGCTGATGACCGGCACCGGCAAGGGCCAGGTCCATCTGCTGGTGGTCTGCACGGCGGAGCGCGGTCTTTGCGGCGGTTTCAACTCGCAGATTGCGCGCTTTGCGCGTGACCATGTCCGCAAGCTGCTGGCCGAAGGCAAGACGGTGAAAATCTTCACCGTCGGCAAGAAGGGCTACGACATCCTGCGCCGTGAATATGCGTCGCTGATCATCGAGCGCAAGGAACTGCGCGAAGTCAAGAAGATCGGTTTCGAGAATGCCGACCAGATCGGCAAGCGCATCATCGACATGTTCGCCGCCGGTGAGTTCGACGTCTGCACGCTGTTCTACTCCGAGTTCAAATCGGTGATCAGCCAGGTTCCGACCGCGCAGCAGCTCATCCCGGCCAAGGCTCCCGAGGCCGTTGCCGAAGATGCGGAACATGCAGGCGCCGTCTACGAATACGAGCCGGATCCGGCGTCGATCCTCGACGATCTGATCCCGCGCAACATCTCCGTCCAGATCTTCCGTGCTCTCCTCGAGAACGTCGCGGGCGAGATGGGCGCCAAGATGAGCGCTATGGACAATGCGACGCGCAATGCCGGTGAGATGATCAACAAGCTGACGCTGAGCTACAACCGTCAGCGTCAGGCTCAGATCACCAAGGAACTGATTGAAATCATTTCGGGCGCGGAAGCGCTCTGAGTTAGGGAAAGAGGGTAAGAATATGGCTGAGGCAGCTACCCGCTCTGTCGGCAAAGTCACCCAGGTTATCGGCGCCGTCGTCGACGTTGCTTTCGAAGGCGAACTGCCGGCGATTTTGAACGCGCTTGAAACCGACAACAACGGCAACCGCCTGGTTCTCGAAGTCGCTCAGCATCTGGGCGAAAACGAAGTCCGCACCATCGCGATGGACTCGAGCGAAGGTCTCGTCCGCGGTCAGCGGGTCGTCGATACCGGCGCTCCGATCTCGGTTCCTGTCGGCGATGAAACGCTCGGCCGCATCATGAACGTCATCGGCGAGCCGGTCGACGAAGCAGGTCCGCTGACCACCGCTCACAAGCGCGCCATCCACCAAGACGCTCCGGCTTATGTCGAGCAGTCCACGGAAGCGCAGATCCTCGTCACCGGCATCAAGGTCGTCGACCTTCTCGCGCCTTACGCAAAGGGCGGCAAGATCGGCCTGTTCGGCGGCGCCGGCGTCGGCAAGACCGTTCTGATCATGGAACTGATCAACAACGTCGCCAAGGCGCACGGTGGTTACTCGGTTTTCGCAGGCGTGGGTGAACGTACCCGCGAAGGCAACGACCTCTACCATGAAATGATCGAATCGGGCGTCAACAAGCATGGCGGCGGCGAAGGCTCCAAGGCTGCGCTCGTTTACGGCCAGATGAACGAACCGCCGGGCGCCCGCGCTCGCGTCGCTCTGACCGGTCTGACCGTCGCAGAACACTTCCGCGACCAGGGCCAGGACGTTCTGTTCTTCGTCGACAACATCTTCCGCTTCACGCAGGCAGGTTCGGAAGTGTCGGCTCTGCTCGGCCGTATTCCTTCGGCTGTGGGCTACCAGCCGACGCTGGCAACCGACATGGGCCAGATGCAGGAGCGCATCACCACAACGACCACGGGTTCGATCACCTCGGTGCAGGCCATCTACGTTCCGGCCGACGACTTGACCGACCCGGCGCCGGCAACCTCGTTCGCCCACTTGGACGCAACGACCGTTCTGTCGCGCTCGATCGCCGAAAAGGGCATCTACCCGGCCGTCGACCCGCTCGACTCCACCTCGCGCATGCTCGACCCGATGGTCGTCGGCGAAGAGCACTATGAAGTCGCTCGTAAGGTTCAGTCGACGCTGCAGCGCTACAAGGCCCTGCAGGACATCATCGCCATCCTTGGCATGGACGAACTGTCCGAAGAGGACAAGATCGCCGTTGCCCGCGCCCGCAAGATCGAGCGCTTCCTGTCGCAGCCGTTCTTCGTCGCCGAAGTCTTCACCGGTTCGCCGGGCAAGCTCGTCGCCCTCGAAGACACGATCAAGGGCTTCAAGGGTCTCGTCAACGGCGAATACGACCACCTGCCGGAAGCCGCCTTCTACATGGTCGGCTCGATGGACGAAGCTGTCGAGAAGGCCAAGAAGCTCGCTGCTGCCTGATGAGCGATGCTCAGGACGAGATATTCTGCTGCGACTCCCTGAAAGGGGTCGTGGCGGAACTTCCGGAACCGGCAGCACCCACCGTCTACCGTGCCGATAACGGCGTGATCATGATGGTCGTGGGGTTGGTTCAGACCGAGGAGGGCCTCGGATATCTCGACCAGGCGATACTGCACTGCCCGTTCTGCGGGACCAAATTGCAAGATGCAAAAGCCATAGCCGAGAAGGTAAGTCACTGATGGCTGACAATTTCAACTTTGAGCTCGTTTCGCCGGAGCGTCTGCTGCTGTCGGAGATGGTGACGGAGGTCGTCATTCCCGCGACCGAGGGCGAAATGACCGTCATGGCGCACCATGCGCCGACGATGACGACGATCAAGCCGGGTGTTGTGAGCGTGCGTTCGGCTTCCGGCAAGAAGCAGGACTATGTCGTGTTCGGCGGCTTTGCCGATATTCTGCCGACCGGCTGTACGCTGCTCGCCGAATCCGCGGTACCAGTGGAAGAGCTCAACAAGGACGAACTGACCCGCCGCATCGAAGCTGCGAAGAAGGAACTCGAGGATGCCGAGCATCACGAACACAAGTCGAAGCTCGAGCATTTCATCATGGAACTGACGCATCTGCGCGGCATCGTCCAGCAAGACTGATCGCCATTCAACGGCATCGATCGAAGGCGGCCTCTACGGCCGCCTTTTTCGTTTCTGCTTTTCTCTCGGATATGGGAATGGCGTCATAGAACGGCTGAAATGAATGAACGGCCGTGGGTGGCCGTTCTGCGGTAGTCGTGATGAGGTCCGTCTTAGAAACCGGTGCCGCCGCGCAGTTCGATGACCAGGGTCTTGAACAGGATCTTCATGTCGAGCAGCAGGCTGAAATGTTTGACGTAGAAGATATCGCAGGCGATGCGGGCGCGGGCTTGCAGCGGCCGCGCCGTCGGGCCGCGCCAGCCGCGTGTCTGCGCAAGACCGGTGATGCCGGGGCGCATGATGTGGCGGTGGTGGTAATCCGGCACGAGCTCCTCGTAGAGCCTGCCGGCTGCCCGCATATTGATGGCATGGCAGCGCGGGCCGACCAGCGACATGTCGCCTTGGAGGACGTTCAGAAGCTGCGGCAATTCATCGATATTGGTCTTGCGGAGGATCGCGCCGATGCCGGTGACCCTGACGTCGCCTTTAACGGTCTGCTGAATACCACTGGGATCGCAGGCTTCCGTGCGCATCGACCGGAACTTGAGGACCGTGATCTTCCGGCCGTTCAGCCCCCAGCGGATCTGGCGGAAGAACACCGGGCCGCCATCGTCGAGTTTGATGAAAAGCGCGATTGCCAGAAAAAGAGGAGCCAGCACGATCAGGGCGCTGGCCGATACGATGATGTCGATGAATCGTTTCACGACCAGTCGGAACACCATCTCTCTTTTCGGATCGGGAAAGCTATCCGGCTGGCGAATATTGGAATTCGCTATAACCAGTGCCTTGATTTTGTCCTGACGCCGAGACGCATCGAAGCGCGCGTTCCTCTTCGAAGGAAAAGCATTCATTACAGAATGTCCACAAGATTATTCTAACACTGAACCGCAGCGAAACAAATACATGCTCAGCTATCGTTTGTCATCGGTATAAATAAGAAATTAGTAAGCATGAAGGCGCCAAAAATGGGAGTATTTCCCGTTAACCTTAATGCCTGTAGTTGAGGTGACGGGGAATTTATACTTTGAAAGGAGTAGCCCGATTGGGTTGGCCGCTCGCAAGCCGGCTGCCAAAATGGATCGCCGGCCTTTCCAGGAGATAGTAGCTGAGGGTCGCAACCAGGAAGAGGAGCACCAACGCCAGCCCGCAAGATTGAAGCCAGCCGGTCACGACGTTTTCGGTGGAAGCACCGAAGGAGCCGGGATCGAGCCTTTGGATCAATATCAGGATGATCTCCTGCCAGATGTAGATGCCGAAGGAGATCTTTGCCGTGTAGCGGACAGGAGCATTGTCGAGCAGCCTGCCCAGGACCAGTGAACGCGTCAATGATACCAAGGCGGTCGCGACCGCAAGCGGGAAGACCGGAAAGCCGTAAGGAATATCGAGCCAGCCGAAAGCTTCCGGCGTGCCGCCAGGCGATATGACCAACCGGTAAGCGGCAACGACGAGGGCGAGAAGTGCAGCGGCATCGAACCAGGCGGAGCGCCTCAAGGGCAGCATGACCTCGATGCCGGCGGCAAGCGCGCCGATCGCGAAGACGGCGAAAAAGCCGATCGGATTATATTTGGGCATCCATTCCTTCGCCCCGCCCTGCAGGCCGTACTGCCAGCCGCGCCCGATGTCGTCGAGCGCAAAGAAGGTCAGGATCAGCACATGGGCAACGAGCACGCCGCCGATGATGCAAAACCAGGCGGAGCGGGCAAGCAAGGGGCGCTTTCTCAAGGTCGGGGAACGAAACAGCAGGAAGAAGCAGGCGGGCAGCAGCACATAGCTGGTGACCTCGAAAGGAATGGACCAGAGCGGCCCATCGGCATCGACGGGAAAGAGGGTTCGCCAATGCCACTGGCTCATGAACAGCATGCCGGAGACGTAGCGGAGCGCAAGCTCCGGCGTCAGCGGCAGGGCAAGCAGCGTCAGGCTAAGGGCGAAGCTGACGGTGGCGGCGACCCAGAAGCCGGGGGCAATACGTGCCGCCCTGCGGATCGCATACTGCCGCAGGTTCGGCATATCGCCGCCCGCGTCGAGCGCGCGCCAGAAGGGACGAGCCAGAAGAAAGCCGCTCAACACGAAGAAAATGGCAACGCCGAAATTGCCGAAGCGGGCGATATGAGCGGCCGGCGCAAGCTCGTCGGGAATCCTGCGCATATCCAGCCGCAGCACGAGATGGTGGGCAAGCACCAGCAGACAGGCCGTCGCGCGCAGAAAGTCCGCCCCGGCCAGTCTTTCCTCTTGTCTCATCGCGCCCCCTCGCCTTGCCCGGCGATTGTGACGTGGAACGCCGCGCCGGGCAAGGCTGGGATTGGGTTCAGCCAAGGAGTTCGTTGGTATAATAGGCGGAAAAGTCCGGCTTCTCCTTGAGTGCGGCGCCGTTCGCATCGACCAGAATGCCGTTTTCGAGGAGGAAGCCGCCGATGGCTTCGGCCTTTGCCGGGTCGAGGTTGCCGATCACGCCCGCCTCCGATTTCAGGAAGTGCCCTTCGATCAGAGCCTTCTGAGAGGCCTTCACCAGTTCCGTATTCATCAATGCGCCATTGCTGCCTGACATCAGCAGGTCGCAGGCTTCGTCGGGATGGTCGATGGAATAGGCGTAGCCCTGGCGCGTCGCCTGGATGAAGGCGCGGGCATGTTCCCAGCTCGCTGCGAGATAGGCGTCGCTGGAGACGATCACCGTCGTCTGTTCGTCGGGAATGGCATAATCGGAATAGTGGAAGCGGCTGATCTTCCGGTTTTCCAGTTCGGCGGCGATGCCTTCCCAGGTGTAGATCTCCAGCGTGAAATCGATCGAGCCATTGTCCAGCGCCTCATAGGCAGAAGTGCCGAGGGTGACGGTCTTGACGTCGCCCTTGCCGCCGTCGTTGCGGATCATCGCGGAGACCAGCGCGCTCTCCCAGGTGCCGCCGAAGCCGCCATAGGTCTTGCCGTCGAGATCCTTGGGACTCTTGATGTCGTCGCGTCCGCCCTTGAAGATCAGGCGTGCGGTTTCCGTCTGGACGACGCCGTAGACCATCTTCACGTCGCCGCCGCCGGCGCGCTGCGTGATGGCTTCGATCTCGCTGCTGATGCCGAAATCGGCGACACCGTTGGACACCAGCGTTCCGGCGCTGGTGTCGGTGAAGGGAAGAATTTCGACATCGATGCCGGCGGCGGCATAGATGCCCTTCGCCTGGGCGACATAGATGCCGATATGGTTGGTGTTGGGCGTCCAGTCGAGCGCGATGCGAACCTTTGCCGGCGCCGACTGGGCGAAGGCGGCGCGGCCGGCGAGGCTTGTTGCGATGGCGGCGAGGATCGTCTGGCGACGGGTGAGAAGCGGCATGGTGACCTCCTCAGGTCTGTGGAGCGTGAGGCCGAAAAACGTGCGGTTTTTGGACGACATCATGCTCTAACTCTTTAAATGAGAATAGGATTCAGATTTTAGGCCGCCTGGCCTAAAATCATCCTGTTCCAGCGGATGAAGCAGGGTTTGCAGGATTTCAGTCTCGATCGCCTGGGCCGCCGGCGATCCGAGATCGGCGATGCTTCTCGGGCGGGGCAGGGGAACGCGGAATTCGCGGATGACGCGGGCGGGGCGGGCAGAGAGCACATAAATTCGGTCGGAAAGAAAAACGGCCTCGCGGACATCGTGGGTGATCAACAGCGCCGTCCAGCGGTGCTCGGTCCACATGCCCTGCAGCCATTCCTGGATCTGCGTGCGCGTCAGGGCGTCGAGTGCGCCAAAGGGCTCGTCGAGCAGCAGCATGTCCTGGGTCTGGACGACGGTGCGCAGCAGTGCCGCGCGTTGCCGCATGCCGCCGGAAAGCGCGGAGGGATAGTGGTGCTCGAAGCCGGCAAGGCCGAACCGCTCGAACAGAGGCGCGACGGCGGCGCGGGCGGCGCGGCGGCTCATGCCCTTTACCTCCAGGCCGAGCGCGGCATTGTCGATGATCCGGCGCCAGGGCATCAGCGCATCGCGCTGCGGCATGAAGGCGAAGGAATGTGGCGCCTGTTCCAGCGGTACGCCATTGAAGAGCATGGCGCCGGAATCGGGCTGAAGCGCCTGCGTCAGCAATCTCAGCACCGTCGATTTTCCGGAGCCGGACGGGCCGACGATCGACACGAACTCGCCGTTTGCGACGCTCAGGGAAATGTCGCCCAGAACCTTCATGCCGTCGAAGGTTTTCGAGATGTTGCGCAGTTCAAGCATATCGGTCATCGGCGCCGCTCCCGGGGTGGCTGCCAGGGCATGGCGAGACGCTGGATCATCAGCGTCAGCCCGAAGAGGCAGAGCGTCAGCACGGCGCTGACGATGACGGCGGCGAGCACCAGATCGGGCCGGAAATTGTTCTTGGCGTTGAGGATATAAATGCCGAGGCCGCTCGCGGCGCCAGCATATTCGGCAAAGATCGCGCCGACGACGGCGTAGGTGATCGAAATCCTGAGGCCGGCGAAGAAATAGGGCAGGGCGGAGGGGAGCCGGGCGAGGCGGAAAATGCGCCAGCGGCTCGCCTTCATCGAGTTCAGGAGTTCGGCGATGTCGCGGTCGGTCGATTCATAGCCCTGCAGCAAGGCGACGAGCAGAGGGAAGAAGGTTACCAGCGCCACCAGCAGGATCTTCGGCAGCAGGCCGAAGCCGAACCAGAGCACGACGAGGGGCGCGATCGCTACCAGCGGCAGGGTCTGGCTGGCGATGAAGATCGGCAGCAATGCGCGGCGCATGAACGGAACGAAATCCATGAGGATCGAGGAGACGAAGGCGAAGGCCAGCGACAGCGCGAAGCCGCCGAGCGTCGCGCTGAGCGTCGGCCAGGTATTGGCGGCCAGCGCCTCGCGGTTCAGCCAACCCTGGATGAGAATGCGGGAGGGGGCCGGCAGGATGGAAGGCTTAATACCGGAAAGATCGACATAGAGTTCCCAGGCCGCCAGGAAGGCGCAGCCGGCGAGCAAGGCGGGCATGCCCCGGTAGAGAGCGGCGCGGAGCGCGGGAAGGCGCCAATCCGATGGTTGCGGCGATGTCGTCACGTTCGATTTCAGGCTTTCGTCGGGCTGTTGGCGGAAATCGTGATGTCGAGGGTCACATGTCCCTCGGGATCGCCGAAGCGATGGAAAGCCTCGCGGATGGTCGCGAAGATAGCGCCGGCATCGCCGCTCAGCCTGGTGCAGAAATTCTTCGAGCGATCGAAGGTTCCGGAGCGCTTCAGGAAGTCGATGCAGCCATAGATCTCGTCCATATGGGTTCCGCTTCCCATGACGTAGAGCGAGAATTGGGCGGCGGTCGGCTGACCGGTTTCACCGGCGGCTTCGACGGCGGCCAGTGCAGCGTCTATGCGCCTGGCAAGCGGTTTCGCCTGTCCGGAGGAAGAATTGACGCCGCAGATGGCGTCGTCGGGCTCGCCCGGGCAGCCGCGTGAGACCGCGGCGGAGAGCACGCAATGCTCGCCGGTTTTTGCGGCGGCGACGAACAGATCGCGCAGGGCGGAAAAGAGGATGTCGGGCGGGCCGACCAGCAGCGTGGAGATATCGTCGGTCTCGATGCGCAGCCGGTCACGATAGGGATCGAGCGCCTTGACGGCATCAAGGATGATGCCGACGAAATTGCCGGACATCGGATAGAGCGACACTTGTGCGCCGGAAAACATTTGGACCTCGCTCCGCTGGCATTACCCAGATCAGCTTTGAAGGGTCCAGAAGCTTGCGCCTCACATCTCAGCCCCGGCAATACGGAGCTCCCCTGTAATCGGCGCGGAAATTATCACCGGGGGTCTCCTCCCGCAACCGCAAAGTTCGCAACCCGTCCGTGTGGTCGGGATGAGCCGAATGTAAAGGAAAAACACCCGGACGGAGGTCCTGTCCGGGTGTTTCTCGAGGTTCCGTACCTGCCGGGAACGGAACCGAAGCCTGATATTTCGACGGGCGAGGCAGGTATGCCTCCTTCCGGCGGCCGGGCTTTACGGCTGCAGGAGCAAGATTTATAAAACCTCAACTAATATTGAGGTCAACAGGCGATGGATAGATTTTCTCCGGCCGCGCTTGGCAGGCTGCTTACGGTCGGCGAAGTGGCGGAGCGCAGCGGCCTTGCCGTCTCGGCGCTGCACTTCTACGAGACCAAAGGGCTGATCTCGAGCATTCGCACCCGCGGCAATCAGCGGCGCTACGGCCGCGATGTGCTGCGACGCCTCGGCATCATCAAGGTGGCCCAGCGCGTCGGCATTCCGCTTTCGGAAATCCAGGCGGCGTTCGAATCGCTGCCGCAGGGGCGCACGCCGACAGCCGCCGATTGGCAGACGCTGTCGGGGCTGTGGAAGGACGATCTCGACGAGCGAATCAGGCAATTGAGCCTGCTGCGCGACAGGCTGGCCGGCTGCATCGGCTGCGGCTGTCTGTCGATCGAAAGCTGTCCGCTGCGCAATCCCGGTGACCGGCTCGGCAGGGAAGGACCGGGTGCTCGGCTTCTGGAGGACGAGAGCTAGTTTGCCCGGGGAAGTCTCCCCAGTAAGATTTCTCCCGTGAAGATCGATGCGCGCCTTTCTTTCGGTCTGCGCACTCATATGTTAACAGCGAATGGCGCAACCGGCGGCCATGTCCGCGAGGAGGACGGCTTCGTGTTTCATCCCAGACTGTTTGAAAATCGCAATGTCGTCGTGACCGGCGCCGGTCGCGGCATTGGCCTCGAAGTGGCCCGCCAGTTTCTGGATTGCGGCGCGAAGGTGATCGTCCATACCGGGCGCAAGCCCGGACGGGATCTGCCGGATTTCCTGCTGACGGCCGAATCCGAAAGGCGGGCGCTGTTGCTGAATGCCGATTTCTCGGCTGTCGGCGGCGCGGCGCAGTTTGCCGAAGACGCTCTCGCCTTCTTCGACAAGGTGCATGTGCTCGTCAACAATGCCGGCACCATGCTCGGCCGTTTTCCGGCCGGCACGCTTACCGATGCGGATTATGAGGCGGTCGTGCGGCTCAACCAGACATCGGTGGTGGCGCTGACACGCGCACTGCTGCCGGCATTGAAGGCGGCTCAGGGGGCGACCATCGTCAACACGGTTTCGATCTCGGCGCTGACCGGGGGCAGCCCCGGTTCCTCGATCTATTCGGCTTCGAAAGCTTTCGTGGCGACCTATTCCAAGGCGCTCGCCCGCGAGCTCGCGCCCGACGGGATCCGCGTCAACTGCGTCTCGCCGGGAACGATCGAGACCGATTTCCATGAGCGCTATTCCTCCCGCGAGAAGCTGGAGCAGACCAAAAAATCGATCCCGCTGCAGCGGCTCGGCACGGCGGAGGATTGTGCGCCGGCCTATCTCTTCCTGGCGGCTCCTTCGTTGTCCGGATACATCACCGGCCAGGTGATCGAAATCAACGGCGGTCAGCTTATCTGCTGATTTGTTTGGACCTTTTTTGGCATTTCATGACTTTTGGCCAATTCGTTTCTGCGAATATGCTATTGTACTGATCTACCTCATCGCTTCCCTTCCGAGATTTCGAATGCCGTTGCCTAAACCGGAGCCGGGGATGACCGGCCAGGAGTTGCACAAACTCGCTGGAAAAGCCCATGAAGCGAGCGATCTTCTAAAAGCGCTGGCGCACCAGACACGCCTTCTGATCCTCTGCATATTGGCGAATGAGGAGCGGACGGTGGGCCAAATCGAAACCATCCTCGGCATTCAGCAGGCGATGGTTTCGCAGCAGCTTGCGCGTTTGAGGCTCGAAGGCTTGGTCAATACGCGCCGCGAGGGCAGGATGGTCTATTACAGCATCGGCAATGTCAGCGTGCTTGCCTTCCTCGAAACGCTGTTCGAACTTTTCCCGGCTGCAGAAAACAGTTAGCTCCCGCCCTTGCGGAGTGCGGCTGCTATGTCGAAGATAAGGGGATGATCGACAAGCTGGAATTCTTTATCGCCCTTGCCAATGAAAAGCATTTTGGCCGCGCAGCCGAGGAGTGCGGAATTTCGCAGCCGACGCTTTCGGCTGGCATCCGGCAGCTCGAAGACCAGCTCGGCGTCATGCTGGTGCAGCGCGGCTCCAGGTTTCAGGGGCTGACGCCGGAGGGGCAGCGCGTGCTCGAATGGGCCCGGCGCATCGTCGGCGACACCCGCACCATGCGCGAGGAGATGCGCGCCGCACGACGCGGTCTTTCCGGCCACATCCGCCTTGCCGCCATTCCGACGGCGCTCGCCATGCTCTCGCGCATCACCACGCCCTTTCAGGAGCGGCATCCCGGCGTCACCTTCTCGATCGTCTCGCGCAATTCGCTGCAGGTGCTGAGCATGCTCGAAAATCTCGAAATCGACGCCGGCATTACCTATCTCGAAAACGAGCCTCTCGGCCGCGTCACCACCGTTCCTCTCTATGCCGAGCGCTACAATCTGATCACGGCGGCGGGCAGCCCGCTCTCCGATCGAGACAGCGTCACCTGGCGGGAGGTCGGCGATCTTCGGCTTTGTCTATTGACCGCGGACATGCAAAACCGCCGCATCATCAACCGGCACTTGATCGAAGCCGGCGCCACGGTGCATCCGACACTCGAATCCAACTCGATGATCGTGCTGTTCTCGCATGTCCGGACCGGCCGCTGGGCGAGTATCATGCCGCGCAATGTGGCGAAATCCTTCGGATTTCCCGTCGAAATCCGCATGATCCCGATCGTCGAGCCGGAGGCGCATCATCTGGTCGGCCTTGTGGCGCCTTATCGCGAGCCTTTCACGCCACTGGTGTCGGCACTGCTGCACGAAGCCAGAGTGCTGGTCCAAGAGGAAGAACTTCAATAGGAAAAAGCTATCAAGCAACGAGATAGCTTTATTGATTGCCAGCTGCTTCCTTGAGATGCTGCTTGCGAAAATGACACTCAGGCTGGGGGAGGCCGTCATTTTGCAACGAGCAAGCCGTGGGAGGGCTGCCTTATGACCATTCATATCGCCGAAGGCGATATTGCAGCGCGTACCCGTTCCATCGTCGCCGATCTTCGCTTCCTCGAAGGGCCGCTGCTCCCCATTCTGCACGAAGTTCAGGAAGAATTCGGCTATGTGCCGCAGGAAGCCCTACCGGTCATTGCAGAGGAACTGAACCTCTCGCGCGCCGAAGTGCATGGGGTCGTGACCTTCTACCACGATTATCGCAATCACCCCGCCGGACGGCATGTGCTGAAGCTCTGTCGCGCCGAGGCTTGCCAGTCTATGGGCGGCGATGCGGTGGCCGAGCGCGTGAAAAGGCTGCTCGGCATCGATTTTCACCAGACGACGCTTGATGGCAGCGTGACGCTGGAGCCGGTCTACTGCCTCGGGCTCTGCGCCTGCGCGCCGTCGGCAATGCTCGACGGCGAGGTCTATGGCCGTGTCGATGATCAGATGGCGGCGGAACTCGTCGCGGAGGCACGTCGATGACAGTAAAGATTTATGTTCCGCGCGATGCCGCTGCGCTGGCGCTCGGGGCCGAAAAGGTGGCAAAGGCGATTGCCCAGGAGATCGCCGCCCGCGGCCTCGACGCAGAGATCGTGCGCAACGGCTCGCGCGGAATGTTCTGGCTGGAGCCGCTGGTCGAAGTCGAGGTTGCCGGCAAGCGCATCGGCTACGGGCCGGTGACGGCGAAGGATGTGCCTGTTCTCTTCGAAGCCGGCATGATGAGCGGCGGAGAGCACCCGCTCTGTCTCGGGGAGGTTGAAGACCTCCCGTTCCTGAAGGAACAGACCCGCCTGACCTTCGCCCGCTGCGGCATCACCGATCCGCTGTCGCTCGCCGATTACGAGGCGCATGGCGGCCTTGCCGGCCTTCGCCGCGCCGTTTCGATGACGCCTGCCGAGATCGTCAAGGAGGTCACCGATTCCGGCCTGCGCGGACGCGGCGGCGCGGGTTTCCCCACAGGCATCAAGTGGAAGACCGTTCTCGATGCCGCCGGCGACCGCAAATATATCGTCTGCAATGCCGATGAGGGCGACAGCGGCACCTTTGCCGACCGGATGATCATGGAGGGCGATCCCTTCGTGCTGATCGAGGGCATGGCGATCGCTGGACTTGCGACCGGGGCGACCAAGGGTTTCGTCTATACGCGTTCGGAATATCCGCATGCGATTGCGGCGATGACCGAGGCTGTCGGCATCGCCCGGCAGGCCGGTATTCTCGGCCTTTCGGTGCTCGGCTCGGGCCGCGCCTTCGACATCGAGGTGCGCACCGGCGCGGGAGCCTATGTCTGCGGCGAGGAAACGGCTCTGCTGAACAGCCTCGAAGGCAAGCGCGGCATCGTGCGCGCCAAGCCGCCGCTGCCCGCGCATAAGGGCCTGTTCGACTGTCCGACCGTCATCAACAATGTGATCTCGCTGGCCTCGGTGCCCGTCATCATGGAAAAGGGCGCTGCCTTCTACCGCGATTTCGGCATGGGCCGCTCTCGCGGCACAATCCCGCTGCAGATCGCGGGCAATGTCAGGTATGGCGGTCTCTATGAGACCGCTTTCGGTCTTTCGCTCGGCGATATCGTCGACAGGATCGGCGGCGGTACGGCCACGGGGCGGCCGGTCAAGGCCGTGCAGGTCGGCGGTCCGCTCGGCGCTTATTTCCCGCGGGCGCTGTTCGACACGCCTTTCGACTACGAAGCCTTCGCCGCCAGGGAAGGGCTGATCGGCCATGCCGGCATCGTGGTCTTCGACGATACGGCCGACATGCTGAAGCAGGCGCGTTTCGCCATGGAATTCTGCGCCGTCGAAAGCTGCGGCAAGTGTACGCCCTGCCGCATCGGCTCGACGCGCGGTGTCGAGACGGCCGACAAGATCGCCCAAGGCATCGAGCCGGAGAAAAACCGGGTGCTGCTTGCCGATCTCTGCAACACGATGAAATTCGGCTCGCTCTGCGCGCTCGGCGGTTTCACGCCTTATCCCGTCATGAGCGCCATGACGCATTTCCCGGAAGATTTTTCGCCGGCGCCGATCGTGGAGGCTGCGGAATGATGACTTTCTACCCGTCAACTTCCTCCGAATCGCTCATCTCCACGTCCATACAGGAGGCCGACCATGTCTCTCATCCATGAAATCGACTACGGCACTCCCGCTTCCAAATCCGAGGCGATGGTGACGCTGACCATCGACGGGCAGCAGATCAGCGTGCCGGAGGGCACCTCCATCATGCGCGCCTCGATGGAGGCCGGCATCCAGGTGCCGAAGCTCTGCGCCACCGATATGGTCGATGCGTTCGGCTCCTGCCGGCTTTGTCTCGTCGAGATCGAGGGCCGGGCCGGAACGCCGGCCTCCTGCACGACGCCGGTGGCCGCGAATATGGTGGTGCACACGCAGACGGGGCGGCTGAAGGATATCCGCCGCGGCGTGATGGAGCTCTACATTTCAGATCACCCGCTCGACTGTCTCACCTGCGCCGCCAATGGCGATTGTCAATTGCAGGACATGGCGGGCGCTGTCGGCCTGCGCGACGTGCGCTACGGCTATGAGGGCGACAACCACGTCAAGGCGCGTAACAACGGCGACATCAATCTGAAATGGATGCCGAAGGACGAGTCCAATCCCTATTTCACCTATGATCCCTCCAAATGCATCGTCTGTTCGCTTTGCGTGCGCGCCTGCGAGGAAGTGCAGGGCACGTTTGCGCTGACGATCGAGGGGCGTGGTTTCGGCTCCCGCGTGTCATCCGGCATGCATGAGAATTTCATCGATTCCGAATGCGTCTCCTGCGGTGCCTGCGTGCAGGCCTGTCCGACAGCGACACTGACGGAGAAGTCGGTGATCCAGATCGGCCAGCCCGAACATTCGGCCGTCACTACCTGCGCCTATTGCGGCGTCGGTTGCTCCTTCAAGGCGGAAATGCGCGGCGAGGAGCTGGTGCGCATGGTGCCGTGGAAGGATGGCCAGGCCAATCGCGGACACTCCTGCGTCAAGGGCCGCTTCGCCTACGGTTATTCCACCCATAAGGACCGTATCCTCAATCCGATGATCCGCGAAAAGGTCAGCGACCCCTGGCGGGAGGTGAGCTGGGACGAAGCCTTCGCGCATGTGGCGTCGGAGTTCCGGCGCATTCAGTATCAGTATGGCCGCGAGTCGATCGGCGGCATCACCTCCTCGCGCTGCACCAACGAGGAAACCTATCTGGTGCAGAAGCTGGTCCGCGCCGGTTTCGGCAACAACAATGTCGATACCTGCGCCCGCGTCTGCCATTCGCCGACCGGCTACGGTCTCGGCCAGGCCTTCGGCACCTCGGCCGGCACGCAGAACTTCGACAGTGTCGAGTATTCCGATGTCGTCGTCATCATCGGCGCCAATCCGACGGACGGGCACCCGGTGTTCGCCTCGCGGCTGAAGAAGCGGCTGCGCCAGGGCGCCAAGCTGATCGTCATCGATCCGCGCCGCACCGATATCGTCCGTTCGCCGCATGTCGAGGCGTCCTACCATCTGCCGCTGAAGCCGGGCACCAATGTCGCCGTCATGACGGCGCTGGCGCATGTGATCGTCACCGAAGGTCTCTATGACGAGAAATTCATCCGCGAGCGCTGCGACTGGTCGGAGTTCGAGGATTGGGCCGCCTTCGTCGCCGAGCCGCAGCACAGCCCCGAAGAGACCGAGATCTTCACCGGCGTGCCGGCGGCGGATCTGCGCGGTGCGGCGCGGCTCTATGCCAAGGGCGGCAACGGCGCGATCTATTACGGCCTCGGCGTCACCGAACACAGCCAGGGCTCGACCACCGTCATCGCCATCGCCAACCTTGCCATGGCGACCGGCAATATCGGCCGTCCCGGCGTCGGCGTGAACCCGCTGCGCGGCCAGAACAACGTGCAGGGCTCCTGCGACATGGGCTCTTTCCCGCACGAGCTGCCGGGCTACCGGCACATTTCCGACGATGCGACGCGCGACATCTTCGAAAAGCTCTGGGGCGTGAAGATCAACAACGAACCGGGCCTGCGCATTCCGAACATGCTGGATGCGGCGGTCGACGGCTCCTTCAAGGGCATCTACATCCAAGGTGAGGACATTCTCCAGTCCGATCCCGATACCAAACATGTCGCGGCCGGGCTTGCGGCCATGGAATGTGTCGTCGTGCAGGATCTCTTTCTCAACGAGACCGCCAATTACGCCCATGTCTTCCTGCCGGGCTCGACCTTCCTCGAGAAAGACGGCACCTTCACCAATGCCGAGCGGCGCATCAACCGCGTTCGCAAGGTCATGTCGCCGCGCAACGGCTATGGCGATTGGGAAGTGACGCAGAAGCTTGCCCAGGCGATGGGGCTCGACTGGAACTATACCCATCCATCCGAGATCATGGACGAGATCGCCGCGACGACGCCGAGTTTCGCGCTTGTGACCTACGACTATCTCGAAAAGATGGGTTCGGTGCAGTGGCCCTGCAACGAAAAGAACCCGCTCGGCTCGCCGATCATGCATGTCGACGGTTTCGTCCGCGGCAAGGGTAAGTTCATCCGCACCGAATATGTGGCGACCGACGAACGCACCGGCCCGCGCTTCCCGCTGCTGCTCACCACCGGCCGCATCCTCAGCCAGTACAATGTCGGGGCGCAGACCCGCCGGACCGAGAATGTCGCCTGGCATGCGGAAGATCGGCTGGAAATCCATGCGCACGATGCCGAGCAGCGCGGCATTCGCGACGGCGACTGGGTGAAGCTCGTCAGCCGCTCCGGCGACACGACGCTGAGGGCCCTGATCACCGATCGCGTGGCGCCGGGTGTCGTCTACACGACCTTCCATCACCCCACGACGCAGGCGAACGTCATCACCACCGACTTCTCCGACTGGGCGACGAACTGCCCTGAGTACAAGGTGACGGCGGTGCAGGTCTCGCCCTCCAACGGGCCGACCGACTGGCAGATGGAATATGACGAGCAGGCGCGGCAATCGCGCCGCATCGCCGGCAAGCTCGAGGCGGCGGAGTGACGATGGGGGTGCGGGCTGGCGTCGACGGCAAGATCCTCCCTTCCCCCCTCGGGGAGAAGGTGCCCGAAGGGCGGATGAGGGGGCGTATGCCATGAGCTTTCCGACCACCGCCCGCGTTCCCGAAACCGCCCGCCGCAACGGGATCATGCAGACCGGCTCGCGCATCGTGCCGGAAGAAGTGCCGGTCGCCTTTTCCTATGGCGGCAGCACGCATGCTGTCATGATGGCGACGCCTGATGATCTCGAAGATTTCGCCGTCGGCTTCAGCCTGACCGAGGGGATCATCACCGAGCGGGCGGAGATATCGGCGATCGAGATCGTCGAAGGCGAGCAGGGCATCGACGTGCAGGTAAGCCTTGTCGACGATGTCGCCGATCGGTTGCGGGCGCGGCGGCGCAGCATGGCGGGACCGGTCGGCTGTGGGCTCTGCGGCATCGAATCGATCGAGCA
The DNA here is from genome assembly GCF_002211305.1 of Rhizobium sp. R634. Lineage (GTDB taxonomy): Bacteria > Pseudomonadota > Alphaproteobacteria > Rhizobiales > Rhizobiaceae > Rhizobium. Next base: position 364,446 of record NZ_LOKW01000025.1, read on the forward strand.
GGCGGTGCGGCAGGTGCCCGATGTCTCGGCATCGCCGTTGTCGCTGTCGCATGCCGATATCGTGCGCGCCGTTTCGCTGCTGAACGAGGCGCAGCCGCTGCATCGGGAGACGCGGGCGGTGCACGGCGCCGGCTTCTATCTTCCGGCCAGAGGATTGCTTGCGGTGCGCGAAGATGTCGGACGGCACAATGCGCTGGACAAGCTCTGCGGGGCCGTCATCCGCGCCGGCGAAAGCGGCGGTAGCGGCGCCGTTGCCGTGACCAGCCGGCTCTCGGTCGAGATGGTCCAGAAGGCGGCAATCCTCGGCAGTCCCGTGCTCATCGCTATTTCAGCGCCGACCGCTCTTGCCATCCGCACGGCCGAAGAGGCCGGCATGACGCTCGTCGCGTTGGTGCGCGGCGAGGATTTCGAGATTTTCACACACCCGCACCGCATCTCGCCCGGAAGCATCGCCGATGTCGCATGATACCAAGACCAAGCTCGTCTACATGGCGAACCAGATCGCAACCTTCTTCAAGAGCCAGCCGGCAGACGAAGCCGTGCAGGGGGTGGCTACCCATATCAACAAATTCTGGGAGCCGCGCATGCGGCGGCAATTGTTCGAAATTATCGAAAAGGAGGAAAACGGCCTGGATGCCCTCGTGCTGCAGGCCGCTCCGATGATCCGCAAACCGGAGGCGGAAGCACAGCAGATCCGGTAATCCAAAGTGGCGTGTGCAGAGGGAGGCAGAAGCACACTCCCTGCATGCGCCATCGCATAGCTGGAATTTAAATCGATTTAAATGTAAATTAGACAGAAATTCAAAGTGTTACAGCGTCCTTTGCGCTCCTGAAAAGACGGCAGCGCTCCAATCACAGCAAGGTCTGAAACAAGGAGGAGTTGTTCATGACTGCAGCGGAAACACGTACCGACGGAGCGGTGGCGGGCTCAGGCCTGCTCGATCGCGAAAGAATTGTCGCAAGGCCCGGTTTCAACAGGTGGCTGGTGCCGCCGGCAGCGCTTGCCATCCATCTCTGCATCGGCATGGCCTATGGTTTCAGCGTGTTCTGGCTGCCGCTTTCCAAGTCGCTCGGCATTACGGCCCCGACGGCCTGCCCCGACCTGACGCTCGCTTCGGCGCTCTTCACCACGACCTGCGACTGGCGCGTTGCCGATCTCGGCTGGATCTATACGCTGTTCTTCGTTCTGCTCGGTTCGTCGGCCGCCATCTGGGGCGGCTGGCTGGAGCGGGCCGGCCCGCGCAAGGCGGGTGTCGTTTCCGCCTGCTGCTGGTGCGGCGGCATCGTGCTTGCTGCTATCGGCGTCATCACCCATCAACTCTGGCTGATGTGGCTCGGCGCCGGGGTGATTGGCGGCATTGGTCTCGGCCTCGGTTATATCTCGCCGGTCTCGACGCTGATCAAGTGGTTTCCGGACCGTCGAGGCATGGCGACCGGCATGGCGATCATGGGCTTCGGCGGCGGCGCGATGATCGGTGCTCCGCTTGCCAACTTGCTGATGAATGCTTTCAAGACCGATACGTCGGTGGGCGTCTGGCAGACCTTCATCGTCATGGCGGCGATCTATTTCGTGTTCATGATGGGCGGCGCCTTCGGCTACCGCATTCCGCCGGCCGGCTGGCGTCCCGATGGCTGGACCCCGCCTGTTGCCAAGAGCACGATGATCACCACCCGGCATGTGCACTTGCGTGACGCCCACAAGACCAAGCAGTTCTGGCTGATCTGGGCCGTGCTTTGCCTCAACGTTTCGGCCGGTATCGGCGTCATCGGCATGGCCTCGCCGATGTTGCAGGAAATCTTCGCCGGTTCGCTGATCGGCCTGCCTGATGTTGGCTTTGCACAGCTCGATGCCGCACAGAAGGCATCGATCGCGACGATCGCCGCCGGTTTTGCCGGCCTGCTGTCGCTCTTCAATATCGGCGGACGGTTCTTCTGGGCGTCGCTCTCCGACAAGATCGGCCGCAAGAATACTTACTACAGCTTCTTCATCATCGGTATCGCGCTCTATGCGCTGGCGCCGACCTTCGCCGGCATGGGCAACAAGGCGCTGTTCGTTCTTTCGTTCGGCATCATCCTGTCGATGTATGGCGGCGGCTTTGCGACTATCCCGGCCTATCTTGCCGATATCTTCGGCACCCAGTTCGTCGGCGCCATCCATGGCCGGCTGCTCACGGCCTGGGCAACGGCCGGCATCGTCGGCCCTGTTGTGGTGAACTATATCCGCGAAGCGCAGATCGCCGCCGGCGTCGCACCGGGTCCGGCCCTTTATACCGGAACCATGTATATCCTCGCCGGCATGCTGGCGCTCGGCCTCGTCGCCAACGCGCTTGTCAGGCCGCTTCCGGACAAATGGTTCATGAGGGATGACGAGGTTGCGGCGCTGCAGGCGAAGTCGGCGGCCGTCAATACCGGTCCGACCGGTTCCTTCGGCATCGGCACCGGCGGGCTGGACGGCAAGGCCATGCTCGCTTGGGCCGTGGTCGGCATTCCGCTGCTCTGGGGCGTTTGGGTGACGCTGAAGGCGACTTTCGCCCTCTTCGGGTGACTGGTGAAAAGCGCGCCGCCTAGTTCCAGGCGGCGCGCTCTAAAGCGCATCGCGATCTTTCAGATTCGCTCCTTGCGCTTTGGGTTTTTGTTTTGCGCATGTCGTTGCCGCAAAACCGCTGCACACTTTTGGGCGACATGCGTTACATCAGAATTCTTCCCAACTTTGGGCAGTTGGCGCGGCAGCGCCGTGGGCCTTGGCGACGCGTGCGACGAGATGCAGCGCCGGTGATCCCGCCTGTCGCGTTTCGGGCCTGCTGACAGGCTGGGTCTGGCCCGGGAGCCGGAATTTCGACAAGAGGACACGCAGCGTTTCGGCCTCCCTCGCAAGGCTGTGGCTGGCGGCCGTGCTCTCCTCGACCATCGCGGCATTCTGCTGCGTTGCCTGGTCCATCGTGTTGACCGCCTGGTTTATTTCCTTGAGACCGACGGCCTGTTCTTTCGACGCCTTGACGATCGCCTCGACATTGCCGTCGATATCGCCAACCTGGGCAACGATCTCTTCAAGCGCCTGGCCGGTCTCGCCGACGAGGCCGACGCCGTTCCTGACGAGTTCGCTCGACGTGTTGATCAGCGCCTTGATCTCCTTGGCGGCCTTGGCGGAGCGTTGGGCGAGTTCCCTGACCTCCTGGGCCACGACCGCAAAGCCCTTGCCGGCTTCGCCGGCGCGTGCCGCCTCGACGCCCGCATTCAGCGCCAGAAGATTGGTCTGGAAGGCGATATCGTCGATCACGCCGATGATGTTGTTGATCTCGCGCGAGGACTGCTCGATCTGGCCCATGGCCGCGACGGCATTGCGGACCACGACGCCGGATTGCTCGGCGCCTTGCTTGGTCTTGGCGACCAGCCGGCCTGCTTCGTCGGCGCGGCGGCTGGAATCATTGACGGTGGTAGTGATCTCCTCCAGCGCGGCAGCCGTCTCCTCGATCGAGGCGGCCTGCTGTTCCGTCCGCTTGGAGAAGGTATCGGCCGATGCGCCGATTTCGCGCGAGCCGGCGGCGATCGCGCCGGCGTTTTCGCCGATCGTCTTCATGGTTTCGGCAAGGTCGCCGATGGCGGTATTGAAATCGTGGCGCAGCTGTTCCATCGACGGAACGAAAGGCGTATCCACCGTCCGCGTCAGGTTGCCTTCGGAGAGGTCGCGCAGCGCGGTGCCGAGCTGAGCAATGGCACTCATGCGTTCGGTGACGTCGGTTGCGAATTTTACGACTTTGTTGACCTTGCCGTCGGCATCGAGGATCGGGTTATAGGCTGCCTGTATCCAGATCTGCCGGCCGCCCTTGCCGAACCGGACGAATTCGTTGGCGATGAATTCGCCCCGCGCCAGCCGCTTCCAGAAATTGGCATAGTCTTCTGTCCTGGCATAGGCGGGATCGCAGAACATGCTGTGGTGCTTGCCGGCGACCTCGGCGAGCGAATATCCCAGCGCATTGCAGAAATTCTCGTTGGCGGTCAGGATTTCGCCCGTGGGCGTGAATTCGATTACCGCCTGCGAGCGTGAGATCGCTTCCAGCTTGCCGGCATCATCGACGGCCTTCCGTTTCGCCGCTGTGATATCGGCTGCAAACTTTACGACCTTGAACGGTCTGCCGCCCCTGAAAACCGGGTTGTAGGACGCCTGAATCCATATTTCTCTGTTGCCCTTGGCGAAACGCTTGTAGGCGCCGGCATCATATTCGCCGCGTCCGAGCCGTGCCCAGAATTCGCGGTAATCGGCAGTCGCCGTATAGGCCGGTTCGCAGAACATGCTGTGATGCTTGCCGAGGATTTCGTTCAGGTTATAGCCAAGCGCACGGCAGAAATTCTCGTTCGCCGCCAGGATATTACCCTTGAGATCGAATTCGATGATTGCCTGCGATTTGGAGATGGCATCGAGAATGTATTTTGAATCGGAGGATAGCCCAAACATATCCGTCTCTCTGAAGTCCACAGCTGTCGCTGTTTCGGCCTGATAGAAGCGAAGCGGGGCATTCCGAGGACCGGAGACATGTCATCCGTAGGCTTCGTCACCCATAGTGGTGGCGCGTGGTTAATATTGCGTATAAAAGCGATCGCTAATTTTAAAGTATCGCACACTAACGGCAAGCATAGACTGCGCTGTGACCGATAACAAAAACCGCCCGGAGAGGCGGTTTTTCATTGCCGAATTGTTTTGGAAGATCAGGCGGCCAGTTCGTCCGTCTCGTTTTCCTTGAACATCTTGGCGAGGTTCAGGAAGCAGATCATGCCATTTTCCGAAGCGATGATGCCTTCGCAATAGGCGCGGTCGAAGGAGGCGGTTACCTCGGGCACCGGCTGGACCTGGCTGGAGGAGATGGTGAGAATGTCCGAGACGCGGTCGACCAGCATGCCGATGACCATGCTGTGGACTTCGGCGACGACGATGGCGCTCCGCTCATTGGCTACCGTGCTCTTCATGCCCAGCTTATAGGCGAGATCGATGATCGGGATGACCGAGCCGCGCAGGTTCATGACACCGATGACGTCGGCCGGCGAATGCGGGATCGGCGTCGACGGCGCCCAGCCGCGGATTTCGCGGATGGTCGTGGTCTTGACGCAGAATTCCTGGTCATGCAGGCGGAAGGCGATGATTTCGAGCGTGTCGCCGCTGAAGCTAGTGGAATTGATCGTGGCCATTAGAATTCTTCCCAACTGTCGTAAGCCAAAGCAGAAGCGGGTGCGCCACCATTGGCGCTGACAAGCCTTGCCTTCACACCACGCGATGGCTTGGCGCTTGGCGAAGCATCGTTACGGTTACGACGACATTAGCGAAAGAGTGTTGCCCAAATCTAAATCGGCAGACGCGTTTATGAAGGTTTTCGGCCTGGATTTACTTCAGCTGATCGTCTTTTCGATCTGTGAGACCGCCCAATCCACCTGTTCCAGCGTGATGATCAATGGCGGGGCGAGGCGAATCGTATGGTCATGGGTGTCCTTGGCGAGAAGGCCGCGTTCCTTCAGCGCATGGCAATATTGCCGCGCGCCGCCGGCTTCGGGCTCGAGTTCGATCGCCATCATCAGGCCGCGGCCGCGCACGTCCCTGACGATGTTCGAGCGGATCGAGCGGAGGCCTTCGAGAAAATAGTCGCCCATGGCAGCGGCGTTCTCGATCATGCCCTCCTCCACGAGCACCTTGAGCGCCGTGCGCGCCACCGCACAGGCGAGCGGATTGCCGCCGAAGGTCGAGCCGTGCTGGCCGGGCTTCAGCACGCCCAGCACCTCGGAATTCGAAAGCACGGCCGATACCGGGTAGAAGCCGCCGGACAGCGCCTTGCCGATCAGCGTCACATCGGCCTCGATGCCTTCGTGCTCCTCGGCCAGCAGCTTGCCGGTGCGGCCGAGACCGGTCTGGATCTCGTCGAGGATCAGGGTGACGTTGTTATCAGTGCAGAGCTCGCGGATGCGGGTGAAATAACCGGCCGGCGGGATGATGACGCCGGCTTCGCCCTGGATCGGCTCGATCAGGGCGGCAACCGTATTGCCATTGATCGCGGCCTCGAAGGCCTCGGCATCGCCGAAGGGAATGGTGCGAAAGCCGGGCGTGTAGGGGCCGAAGCCGGTGCGGGCGTCGGGATCGGTGGAGAAACTGATGATGCTCAGCGTCCGGCCGTGGAAATTGTCGGCGCAGACGATGATCTCCGCCTTGCCCTCGGGCACGCCCTTGACCTCGTACCCCCATTTGCGCACAGCCTTGATGGCGGTCTCCACGGCTTCGGCGCCGGAATTCATCGGCAGGATCTTATGGGAGCCGGTGAGCGCCGCAAGCTCTTCGTAGAGATAGGCGAGCTGGTCGTTGCGAAAGGCGCGGGAGGTCAGGGTCAATCTTCCCGCCTGCTCGACCATGGCGGCCAGGATCTTCGGGTGACAGTGGCCCTGGTTGACGGCGGAATAGGCCGAGAGGCAATCGAGATAACGATTGCCGTCGGTATCCCAGACATGAACGCCTTCGCCGCGCGTCAGCACGACATCAAGCGGTTTATAATTGTTGGCGCCGAGCCGCTGTTCCGTGGCGATCAGTTTTTCCGACGTGTTCATGGCTTTCTCCCCTCTATGCTGCGCGTGTCGGGCGGTCGAAGATGCGGCGGCCGAAGAGGCTTGCCGTCAGCTCCACGAGGATGCGGGCGCTCTTGCCGCGATCGTCGAGAAACGGATTGAGCTCGACGAGATCCAGCGACGAAACGAGGCCGCTGTCCGAAAGCATTTCCATAACGAGATGGGCCTCGCGGAAGGTGGCGCCGCCGGGTACCGTCGTGCCGACGCCAGGGGCGATATCGGGATCGAGGAAATCGAGATCGAGGCTGACATGCAGCAGGCCGTTCGCCTTGGCGACGACGTCGAGAATATGCCGCATGATGGCGCCGATGCCCTGCTCGTCGATCGCCCGCATATCGAAGACGTTGACGCCGTGTTCATGGATTTCCTCGCGCTCGCGCGCATCGACCGAACGGATACCGACCTGGAAGACATGCTTCGGGTCGACGAAGGGACGGTCCTTCGGCAGGATTTCGGCGAACTCCGCCTCGCCGCAGAAGAAGGCGACAGGCATGCCGTGAATATTGCCGGAGGGCGAGGTGGCGGGAGAGTTGAAATCGGCGTGCGCATCGAGCCAAAGCACGAAGAGCGGCCGGCCTTTGCTGGCGGCATAGCGGGCCATGCCGGAGACGCTGCCCATGGAAAGGCTGTGGTCTCCGCCGAGAATCAGCGGAAAGCGGCCGGCGGCGGCAACCTCATAGACGCTGCTTTCGAGCGCGCGGGTGAAAGCGCCGACGATCCTCAGATTATGGGCTTTGGGATGATTCGGCAGATCCATCGCCGGCACGATGCTGAGATCGCCGTTGTCCGCGACATCATGGCCGAGATCGATCAGCGTCTGGTCGACGCCGGCAATGCGGAGCGCCGCAGGGCCCATGGCGGCGCCCCGGCGGCCGGAGCCTTCTTCCAGCGGTGCGCCGATGAGGGTGACAGATCGCGATTGGACATTCATTCGGGGGGCTCCGGATTGAGGCCTGTTTTGGCCGATAGTGGGATAATGGGTTGCCGGCAAAAAGATGGAAAAGTGTCAGAAATGAATTATGATTGCGCAGATTGATAAAGCTATTTTGACAAAGTGATCATCGTGGACGATCTCGATACCGAACTTCTGAGCGCCCTTCGCCACAACGCCCGAATTTCCGTTTCATCGCTTGCGGCGATTACGGGCGCATCGCGGGCGACGGTGGCCGCCCGCATCGACCGGCTGGTGGCCAGTGGCACCATTGTCGGTTTCACCATTCGGACCAGCCACGAGACCCGGTCCGCCGGCGTGCGCGCCATCGTGATGATCGAGGTGCTCGGCAAGCTCGCTGACAGGGTCGCCGATCAGCTCAGGGGCCTGCCGCAGGTCCGCGCCCTTCACAGCACCAACGGCAAATGGGATTTCGTCGCCGAACTCGAGGATCGCGACCTTGCTTCCTTCGACGAGACCCTGCGCCGCATCCGGCTGATCAACGGCATCAACTCGACCGAGACCAATATTCTTCTGAAGACGAGCAAGACCGGTTTCTAAGCAGTCCCAGCCGGCTCAGTATTCTCGTTCATAGACGATACCGGCTTCGCCGTCGCCGTTGCCGCCGGCTGCGCCGCGCAGTTTGACGCCGCGGCCGACATCGAGGTTGATGATGGCCTTGGCGCCGGCCGCGCCACCCTGCTGCAGTTCGAAATAGGTGCGGTCGTTGAGATAGCGGCCGACACTGACGCTCGTCTGGCCCTTCTCGTCGGTGCTGATGTCGAGGTCGTCGACGCCGAGCTGGTTGCGCAGGCCTTCGAACAGCGAGGTGGAGCGGTTGCCGGCCAGTTGGCTGACGGCGTCGGCGAGCTGGGCGATCTGCACCGGCGAGAGTTTCGACATCGACTGGCCGAATATCAGCTGCGCCAGCACCTCGTCCTGCGGCAGCTGCGGCGAGGAGGAGAAGGTGATCGAGGGATCGGTGGCAAGGCCGGCGACATCGACGGTCAGAGTCGTCGTGCCGGAGGTGGAGGTCGCTTCCATGTCGAGCGCCGGCGTCAGGTCGCCGGCAAAGGTGATCCTGCTCTTGTCGGAGAAATCCAGGCGGCGGTTGAGGATGGTCAGCCGGCCGCGGCGCATGGTGAAACCGCCGGTCACGATCGGTGCAGCCGCCGTTCCGCGGATCGTGACGCTGCCGCCGACTTCCGCATCGATGCCGCGGCCGCGCACGAAGATATGCGAGGGCGCGTCGATCTGGAGATCGAGGGTGAGAACCGAGGATTTCTCTCCCGGCTTCCGCTCGCCCTCGTCGCGCAGCTGCGCAAGCACCGCACGCGGCGCATTCTTGTGGCGGATGTCGATTTCCCGCAGCGAGGTCGGCAATTTTTCCGGAATGGTGATCGAGGTCTTTTCCAGCTGAAGCTTGCCGTTCAGCGTCGCGCTCATGATCGGTCCGCGCAGCCCGAGGTTTCCGCTGACGGTCGAGACGACGAGCGTTCCATCGACATAGACCGCCTTGTCGAGCTTGATCGAAACATCGGCGGGGAATCCGCCGGCCGGTTGGATGCCGATGGTGCCGCTTGCCGAAATCGTACCGCCGCCGCCGAGATTGCCACTGAGGCGGGAGATGACGGCCTGGTTGCCATTGAAGGTCACGGTTACCGCGAGATTGTTGACGGCGAGATTACGTCTGACATCGACGAGTTTTGCGCCTGACGTCGCGACCGTGCCGTTGATAACGGGTGCTGCGGCCGTTCCGCCGATCCGGAGATCGACGGTGGCGACGCCGTCGGCGACGAAGCCCTGCTCGGCCAGCGGCGTGCCGAGTACGGCGAAGGGAAGATTGCCGTTGAAGCGCATGTCGAGGGCGCGATTGCCAGATATCATCACGCTGCCGCCGCCTTTCAGCGACATGCCGGCGTCACCGGCGAGGCTGGTGTCGACCGTCAGCTTGTTGTCGGCAAGCTTGCCTGATGCGCCGATGGTGAAAGGCGAGAGGCCGGCGCCTTTCGTCTGGCTCGTCGCGGCGTTCTTCCAATCGACCTTGAAGTCGACGGAGGGCGCCGATAGCGCCCCCGCCGCCTTTGCGGTTGCCGAGACAGTGCCTTCGGCGGCAAGACCGGGAACGAAGCCATTGGCGATGCCGGCCGGGACATTCTCGGCATTGGCCGTGACGTCGACCGAGCGGATCGAGGTGCCTGCAATGGCGAGGTTGCCGGCTGCCTTCACGGCAATCCCGCCGCTGCCGCTGAGATTGGCATCGAAATCCAGCCTGTCGCCGGCGTATTTTCCGGTCGCCGCCAGCGCGAGGCGGGAAAGGCCGGCAGCCTTGGTGTGGCTGGTCGCGGCATCCTTCCAGTCGAGCTTGAAATCGACGATCGGATCGGTCGGGGTTCCCGACGTGATCGCGCTTGCCGAAATCATGCCCTCGGCGCCGAGACCGGGGACGAAGGCATTCGCGATATTTGCCGGCAGCGCAGGGATATCCGCATTGATCGAAAGATCGCGGATGGCGGTCCCCGCGATTGTTACGCCGCCCTTCGCCTTGGCCAGCACGCCGTCCCTGCCGGTGAGGTTGGCATCGAAATCGACCCTGTCGTTGACGAATTTGCCGGATGCCGCAGCACTAAGGCCGGAAAGGCCGCTGCTCTTGGTCTGTGCGGTTGCGGCATTCTTCCAGTCCAGCTTAAAATCGACCGCCGGCTTCGGCAGCGCTCCGGAAGCAGATGCCGTTCCCGATACGGTGCCTTCTGCGGCGAGACCCGGCACGAAACCATTGGCAAGGCCCGCGGGCAGATTGGCGAGATCGGCCTTGACGTCGAGATTGCGAACCGAGGTTCCCTCTATCGCGAGATTGCCGGCGGCCTTCAGGGAGAGGCCGCCCTCGCCGCCGAGATTGGCGTCGAAATCCAGCCGGTTATCGGCGAAACGTCCGGATGCGGCCAGCGCGAGGCCGGAGAGACGGGCGCTTCTGGTGTGGCTGGTCGCAGCGTCCTTCCAGTCGAGCTTGATGTCGGCCTTCGGTGCGGCAGGGGTGCCGGCGGCCGACATAGTGCCCGAAATCGTACCGCCGGCGGCAAGATCCGGAACGAAGGCGTTTGCGAGGCTGGCGGGAATATTGGCGATCTCGGCATCGACCTTCATGTTGTCGACCGCCGTGCCGGCAAGAGTGACATTGCCCACGGCCTTCAGCGAGAGGCCCTTCTCGCCGCTCGCCGCCGCGTTGAAATCAAGTTTGTTGTCGGCGAATTTTCCCGACGCAGTCACGCCGAGGCCGGCAAGGCCGGCGCGTCTGGTGTGGCCGACCGCAGCGTTCTTCCAATTGAGGTCGAAATTCGCGGTGGGCGCCGAAAGAGAGCCTGCGGCCGCGAGTTTGCCCGAGATCAGGCCTTCTGCGGCGAGATCGGGAACGAAGCTGTTTGCGATGCTGGCCGGGACATTGTCCAGCGCCGCATCGACCCTGACGTCGCCGACCGTCGTGCCGATGATGCCGATATTGCCGTTCGCCTTCAGCGACAGCCTGTCGGCGCCTGTGACCGCCGTGTCGAAATCGAGCTTGCTGTTTGCGAAGCGCCCCGATGCCTTCACGGCGAGACCGGCAAGGCCGGCGCGCTTGGTATGGCTGGTCGCAGCACCCTTCCAATCGAGATCGAAATCGGCGGTGGGAGCGTTGACCGAGCCGGAGGCGGCCAGTTTTCCTGTTATCGTGCCTTCTGCGGCGAGGTCGGGAACGAAGCCATTGGCGATGCGGGCCGGCAGGTTGACGATATCGGCGTTGACATCGAGGACCGGGGCCGCCGGATCGGCGAGTCCAACATTGCCGCCGGCCTTGAGCGAAAGACCGTCAGCACCGCCGACCGTCGTATCGAAATCGAGCCTCTTGTCGGCGAATTTGCCGCCGGCTGTGATGCCGAGCGGCGCAAGGCCTGCCCCCTTGGTCTGGCCCGTCGTTGCGTCCTTCCAGTCAAGCTTGAAGTCGGCCACGGGTGCGGCGGGCGTTCCCGTTACGGCAATCGTGCCGGAAATCGTGCCACCAGCTGACAGGTTCGGTACGAAACCGTTGGCGAGGGCTGCGGGCAGCTCCCTGATATCGGCGTTGAGTTTCAGCGTTTCGCCGGCCGAGCCAGTAACCGAGACGGAGCCGGCTCCAGTCTTCAATGTCAGCCCGTTCAGATTGGCGGTGCCGCCGGTGACCGTGACCCGCGTTGGTGCGGCAAGCTCGATCGGAATGTTGCGCGGGCTTGCCGAGAAGCGATCGAGGTTCAGCCCGATATTGCCGTCCGCCGTCTCGATATTGCCGTCCGCCATGACGGGATTGCCGTCATAGGCGGCATCGAGGTCGAAGTCGGTACGGTCCTGCTGCTTGGTAAAGCCGAGCGAGAGGCCGGCAAGCCTGTTGGTTCCGGCGCTCAGTTCTTCAGCCTTCACCGTGCCGTTTGCAGCAAAGGCGCCGAGGTCGCTGATCGTGACGTCGATATCCGGCTTAACGATCAGAATCGTATCGCGACGGATCGCGTTGCCTGACGCAAGCAGCTTGAGCCCGGTCCTGCCGCTATCGCTGCTGACGTCGATCGAACCTTTAAGATCGCCTTCGGCCTTCTGACCGCCGAGCGCGGCGAGCAGGCCGATATTGGGGAAATCGAAGGTCAATGCGCCGGTCGGCTCCCGGGAAGGCGACACTTCGAAATTGCCGGTCAGCCGGTTGCCGCCGATTTTGGCGGTCAGTGCCGGAATTCTCGTCTTGCCGTTCTCCGAGAGAATGTCGCCGTTGATGCCGATCGGCTGGCCGTCGATCGCCCCGGTGGCGGCGATCTTGCCCTGCGGCGCCTTGGGATCGGCGATGCCTGAAAGGTCGACATTGAGGTTGGTAAGCTCGCGGCCGGCCATCTCCAGGCGGGGGGCCTTGAGATTGGCCGTCACGGAGATGGCCGGCAGCTCGCCGCCCATTCTCAATGCATAGCCTGCGCTGCCGCTGGCGCCCGCCATCAGCTTGCCGATATCGGGCAGCCGGCCGGAAAGATCCGCGTTCAACGCCGAGCCGTCGAGCGCCACGTTGCCGGCGGCTTCGAGCGTCGTCGATGTGAGGGCGATGTTGCTGAAGGCGAATTTCGACGGGATGATCCCGGCCAGCTGGCTTTCGAGCGAAATCGGCCCATCGAATTTGCCCGTCAGCGCAACCGGCAAAGCTGCCGGTTCGATGGTCAGCTTGACGTTGCCGGTCAGCGCCTGATCCGCCTGCCGGTAGGAACCGTTGAGGGTGCCGTTGATATTGGCGCTTTCGACAGTGGTGCCGTTGAAGCCGATGCCGTCGCGCGAGATCTGCAGGGGCGCGGCGATCGTCACCGGCCCTTGAACCGCGCGATTGAGGTTCGGGTCGGTGAAGGTCGCGTCGCCGGCAACGAGGCGCAATTGAACGCTGCCGGAGCGGGCGGCGAGATTGAAGGCGTCGCTCTTGGCCGTCAGCTTGACGTTGCCGATATCGGCCTGCGGAAGCCTGGCGGAATCGAGGGAGCCGCTGACGTTCAGCCGGGCCGCCTGCGCGTCGCCTGTCAGCGCCAGGTTGAGACCCGATATCAGGAAGCGCGCTTCGCCCTCGGCGAGCGGCCAGCGAAAATCGACAGGACCGGATGTGCCGAGCAGATTGGCGTTCAGGCTGTTGTTGCCGGACGGATCGAGCGTGCCCGATGCGGCAATCACGACGCTGCCGGTCGCAAGGTTGCCGGTCTGGATATCGATCTTGCCGCGGTTATCGAAGGTGGCGGCAAGATCGATATTGGTCTGGCCGGCAAAAAGCGGCCGGAACGCCGCCGGCAGAAGCGAGCTCAGATCGCCGCCGCCCTTGAGGTCGAGATGGTGGAGCCCGTCCGCAGCGATGGCATGCCGGCCCTCGATTGCGGCGCGCTGCTGTCCGTCGAGCGCGGCCTGCAATTTGCCCGTCCAATTGGAGATCGGTCCCTGGCCGTCGAGAGTGATGTTGACCGCGGGATCACCCGGCAGGCCGAGAAAGCCGGCCACCAGCCCTCCCTTCGGCTCGGAAAGATTGGCTTTCAACTGCAGCCTGTTTTCGGCCGGTGCATAGGCGATGTCGGCGGTTAGCCGGGCATCCGGGACGGCGTGGCGGCTGACGTTGATGGCGCCCTCGCCACCGTTGGCGTCCGCCGACAGGTTTCCTTCGGCGGCAAGTGCGAAGGCGCGGCCGGCGAAGGGTTCGGCAAGTTTGATATCGGGCAGGGTCACGCGGTCTATATCGACCTTGATCGGCAGGCTGAAGCCGCCGGAATTTTCAGCCGCGGGCCGCGAGGGCAGGGTGCGCACCGGTTTGCGCAGCACGTTGACCGAATCGATCTCGAAGCGTTTGGCGTGGAAGGTTCCGGTTAGCAGCGCCAACGGATTCCAGTCGATCGCGATGCCGTGAATTTCGGCGAAGACGCCCTTGGTGTCGGAAAGGGAGATCTCGGCGGCGCGAAGCCCGCCGGTCAGGAGGCCCTCCGGTTCGCGAACTTCGATCGTCATGTCGCGGTTGGAAAGGGTGGAGGCGATCCTTTCGGTGACGATGCGGGCGCCGAAACTGGTGAAGCCGAAGATCGCAAGCGCTGCGACCGCGAGAATCAAAATGGCGCCCACGGCATAGCCGGTGAGCCGAATGATCCAGTTGACGATTTTTGCCAGCGTTTGCATCGGCGCGGACACTACCCCGTTTTCATGACGGCCCACAGGTTGGAAAACAAAGCGGTAACGGCAATCCTAGAAGGATTGGCCTATGCCGGCGTAAATTCCGTAATCTGTGCCATCTTCGTACTTGTTCAGCGGCATGGCAAAATCAAGCCGCAGCGGGCCGAAAGGCGTTGCATATCGTATTCCTGCGCCGGCGCCGGCGCGGATGTCGGAAAAACCGGGGAAGGTGCTGTCCGATACCGTACCGACATCGACGAAGGGCACGATGCCGATCGTATCGGTGATCTTGATGCGGGCTTCCAGCGACGCGGTCACATAGGAGCGGCCGCCGGTGGCCTCGCCCTCGTCATTATAGGGCGAGATTTCCTGATAGCCGTAGCCGCGCACCGAGCCGCCGCCGCCGGCAAAAAAGCGCTGCGTGGCGGGAATATCCTCGATCCCGCCGCCACCGATCAGCACACCGGCGGCAACCTTGCCGGCGAGCACCAGACGGTCTTCGGCGCCGAACGGCAGGTAGCCGGAGATCGAGCCCTCGAAGGCCGCATAGGGCGTGGCGTTGAAGATCTCGTAGCCGGGCTTTGCCGAGAGCGTGGCGCGATAGCCCTCCGTCGGGTTGAACTTGTCGTCGCGCGCGTCGCGATCATACTGGATCGGCAGGGTAATGGTGAGATAGTCGTTGGTACCGAAGGCATCGTCGTCACGCTCCCAGCTGACCTCGCCGCTCGCCGAGATCGTGTCCTGATCGGTCAACTCGTAGGAAAGGCCCAGCGAAGCGGTGATCAGCGTCGCATTATAGGCGTCCGGATTCTCGGTCTTGGCGACGATGCCGGCTTTCAGCGTGGCGGCCGGAAAGAAGGCGCCGGGTTTGGTGAAGAGGATGCCGGCGGAATAATCGAGGCTGCCGACATCCGTCGTTTCCCCGAGCCGCGAGACCGATCCCTCGATCCTCAGCGTTTCGGCTTCGCCGAACAGATTGCGATGGCCCCAATAACCCTGGACGCCGAAGCCATCGATGGTGGAATATTGCGCGCCGACGCCGAAATAGCGCCTCTTGCCTTCCGAAACCTCGATCGTCATCGGCAGCGTGCCATCCGGCGCCAGCGCGTCGCCTTCATGAATGGTGACGCTCGAAAAGACGCCGAGGGCGCGCAGGCGTTCGCCGGCCTTCTTCAGCGCTTCCGGGGAGTAGGCCTCGCCCTTGTTCAGCCGGGAATATCGCTGGATGAAGCCGGGCTTGACGGTCTTTTCGCCGGTGACGCCGACATCGCCGATCGGAGCGATGGGCCCGCCTTCCGCGGCAAGCACGATATCGACGGTGTCGCTCCTGTGATCGGCGACGACCCTGCGTTCCGTCAATTTGGCGAAGGGCCGGCCCTCGCTCTTCAATTGTTCGACGATCTTGTCGCCGGCCTTGATGATGGCGAGCGAGCCGGCTTGAGCGCCCGGGGCGAGATCGTAATCGGCCGGATTGCGGCTTGCGGCGTCGCCGCCGAACTGAACCTCCTTGACCGTGAAGACGGGGCCGGGAGTGATATCGACGGTCACGGGGATCGGTCCGGAGCGGTCGAAGGTCGGGTTGGGCGGCAAATCGTCGATGTTCTTGCCGTCGATGGTGATCGTCACCACGCCGCCGTAGCGGGCCTTTTCATATAAGGCGGCAATCAGCCGTTCACGGTCGTCGCGCGCCTTGACGACGACACCGAGATCGCCGGACACCGGCTGCTTCTGGTCGCTGACGAGGCGGGAACTGTTTTGTAAGGCTTCCCTGAGGTCGGGATCGGCGGTATCGGCCTTGAGATCGACCTGGTAGCGCACAGGATCGGGCACCTGCTCGCCTTCGTCTTCCTCTTTGCCGAAGATGGTGATGCCGAAAAGCTTGAAGGCGTAAGCATCGCCGATCAGGACCGGTGAGAATGCAGCTGCCGCTGCAACCACCATCATGGTGCCTGTTCGCCGATACGCAATACCTGTTTTCGGGCCTGTCCCTCTTATCCGCATCCGCTGCTTTTGGTTACGCCTACAATGAAGCTTCGTTGCCCAGCCGTGAACAGCTTAGCGGCAAAATCGCGCGGGGTGTACCATTTTAAATTGCTGGCGCGCTAATTTAGCACAAAAAATCCCGGATGTGTGTCCGGGATTTCCTGATTTGGCCGCTGTGCAAGCGCTCTCAGCGCGGGCAGGCGTCGATGTAGCGGCGGCCGTAGCGGTCGCGATAGTAGCACTGGCCCGGCTGTTCGGCGACGCTGCCGATGAGGGCGCCGGACACGCCGCCGATAGCGGCGCCGACGGCCGCGCCACGAACGTCACCGGTGACCGCACCGCCAATGACGGCACCGGATGCAGCGCCGATGCCGGCACCCTGCTGGGTCGGCGTGCAGCTTGCGATCGACAGGCCGATCAATGCGAGTATGACAGCTTTCTTCATTACTTTTCTCCTGGGTTGTCGCCCAATGGGCATAGGCCGTCCCTAGTCTTTTTTGCCACGCTAGTGCGAAAACTATGTCGGAAGAAAGGGTTGTCCACTCTTGTGCCGATTTTTTTGCAATGGGGACATTGTCGTCGCCGGGTGGTTTTCGCGAATTTCGATGGGGTTATGCCGCATCGATTCATTCATCCCAGCTTGCGTATTTTTTTATCTGGAATCATTCAAAAAACTGGGCCTTTTGCCGCAGTTGATGTTAAAGCAAAGGGTAAGCATTGACGCGCGGACGTCCGGTCGGCAAGAACGGCCGCGCGATACTGGAGCATATGATGGATTTCGAAGCGTTTTTCAAAAACGAGCTGGACGGGCTTCACGCCGAGGGCCGTTACCGCGTTTTTGCCGATCTCGAGCGTCACCGCGGCAACTTTCCGCGCGCGACGCGCCATACGGCCGATGGCGAAAAGGAAGTCACGGTCTGGTGCTCCAACGACTATCTCGGCATGGGCCAGAACCCCAAGGTGATCGAGGCGATGAAGAACGCCATCGACCACTGTGGCGCGGGTGCGGGAGGCACCCGGAATATTTCTGGCACCAACCACCATCACGTCATGCTCGAGCGTGAGCTTGCCGATCTCCACGGCAAGGAATCGGCACTGATCTTCACCTCCGGCTATGTCTCCAACTGGGCAGCCCTCGGCACGCTCGGCGCCAGGATCCCGGGGCTCATCATCTTTTCCGACGCGCTGAACCATGCCTCGATGATTGAGGGCATCCGCTACGCCAAATGCGACAAGGTGATCTGGAAGCACAACGACATCGCCGATCTCGAGGCCAAGCTTAAGGCCGCAGATCCGAAGGCGCCGAAGCTGATCGCCTTCGAGAGCGTCTATTCGATGGATGGCGATATCGCCCCGATCAAGGAAATCTGCGATCTCGCCGACAAATACGGCGCGATGACCTATCTCGACGAAGTGCATGCGGTCGGCATGTACGGCCCGCGCGGCGGCGGCATTGCCGAGCGCGAGGGGCTGATGGACCGGCTGACCGTCATCGAGGGCACGCTCGGCAAGGCCTTCGGTGTCATGGGCGGCTATATCGCTGCTTCGGCGGCTCTTTGCGATTTCATCCGCTCCTTTGCCTCCGGCTTCATCTTCACCACCGCGTTGCCGCCGGCGCTCGCCGCCGGGGCGGTCGCTTCGATCCAGCACCTGAAGGTCAGCCAGTTCGAGCGTGCCCGCCATCAGGACCGGGTGCGCAAGCTGCGCTCGCTGCTCGATCAACGCGGCATTCCGCACATGCAAAATCCCAGCCATATCGTGCCGGTGCTGGTCGGCGATGCGGCCAAGTGCAAGTGGATCTCCGACCTGCTGCTCGACAATTGCGGTGTCTACGTCCAGCCGATCAACTATCCCACGGTGCCGAAGAAGACCGAGCGGCTGCGGATTACCCCGACGCCGTTGCACTCCGATGCCGACATCGCCCATCTCGTCGAAGCGCTGCATTCGCTCTGGTCGCGCTGTGCGCTGGCAAGGCACGTCGCCTGATTCTCTCAATATCGTCCGGTTCGAATCGCGGCCAGAATCTCGATCGGGTTCTGGCCGCGATTGTTTTGCAGCCGTAAGAGCTCGTCTTAAGCCTTTCTCCAACTGAACAGCATCATCCGGCGCTGGCGTGTGGGAACATGCCTACCGCATCGGCAGGTTCCGTACGCGTGCTTTTCATCGCGCAGAACTCTTCGATCAGATCTTCCGACTTAAATGAGAAAACCTTTTCTCACTTGACAATGAAGTTGGTAAAAGCTTTTCTCAGTCCAACTTCAGAAGGAGGACATGCCTGAACATATCGGGAGGAAAGAGAGGCAGGATCACCATCCATGAGGTGGCGTCCGCTGCCGGGGTGAGCATCTCGACGGCGTCGAAGGCGCTCAACGATACCGGCCGAATGGGCGCGGAAACGCGCGAGCGGGTGAAGCGGATTGCCGGCGAAATCGGCTATCGGCCGAATGCGCTGGCGAGAGGCCTTCTCAGCAAGCGCAGTTTCACCATCGGACTGCTGACGAACGATACCTATGGCCGTTTCACGCTGCCTGTCATGGCGGGCATTTCCGACGCCCTCGTCGATCATGGGGTTTCGGTTTTCCTCTGCGCTATCGAAGACGATCCGGCGCTCGCCCAGACCCATGTCGATGCGATGCTGGATAAACAGGTCGATGGCATCATCGCGACCGGAAAGCGCCTGGACAGGCGTCTGCCGGTCGATCTGTCGAATTTGCATGTGCCTGTCGTCTATGCCTTCACGGAGGGGACGCAGAACAGCGTTACGTTTCGTTCGGACGACGAACAGGGTGCGAGACTGGCCGTCGAATGGCTGGCGAAGATCGGGCGGCGGCGGATCGCGCATATCACCGGACCGGAGGACTTCTTTTCGGTGCGGGAGCGTGCGGGCGCCTATCATCAGGTGGCGGGTCACCGCGAGCCGGTGCTCTATGGCGTCTGGTCGGAAAGCTGGGGCCATGACGCGGTGGAGCAGCTTTGGAGGCGGCCGGGAGAAAAGCCGGATGCGCTCTTCTGCGGCAACGACCAGATCGCCCGCGGTGCGGTGGATGCGCTGCGCGAGCGCGGCATCAAGGTGCCGCAGGACGTTTCGGTGATCGGCTTCGACAATTGGGAGATTGTCGCAGCCCAGACGCGACCGCCGCTGACGACGGTGGACATGGAGTTGAAGGAGCTCGGGCGGCAGGCCGGATTGACGGTGCTGGCGCTTGCGGAGGGACGGGCCGTCGAGCCCGGCGTGCGGAAATTGCCCTGCCGGCTCGTCGTCCGGCAGTCATGCGGGGGATAAGGCCCCGGGATGGGAATGAGGAAATGAGCAAAGGCGCGAGGAGATGCGCCATATTGGGAGGAGTGTCATGATCAAGCGTCTATTGGCGGCGACCGGCATCGCTACCTTGTGCCTCGTGTCGGCCGCATCGGCCGCCGAAAATGTTGAAATGTGGGTTCGCTCGGGGATCGGCGACGCCTTCAAGAAGGTCGTCGAAGCCTATAATTCCAGCCATGAGAACAAGGTCGTGATGACCGAAGTGCCGTTCTCCGAACTGGTGCAGAAATATGCCACCGCGATTGCCGGCGGGCAGGCGCCGGATGCGCTGTCGATGGACCTCATCTACAATCCCGCCTTTGCCGCGGCCGGCCAGCTGGAAGACCTGACGGACTGGGCAAAGTCACTTCCCTATTTCAACTCGCTTTCGCCCTCGCATGTCCGTCTTGGCACCTATCAGGACAAGATCTACGGCCTGCCGCTCTCGGTCGAGACATCGGTCTTCGCCTGGAACAAGGATCTCTACAAGAAAGCCGGTCTCGACCCGGAAAAGGCGCCGGCGACCTGGGAGGAGATCACCGCCAATGCGGAGAAGATCCGGGCCTTGGGTGACGACACCTACGGCTTCTATTTCTCCGGCGGCGGCTGCGGCGGCTGCATGATCTTCACCTTCACGCCGCTCACCTGGGGCGCAGGTGCCGACATCCTGTCGGCCGACAGCAAGACGGCGACGCTCGATACGCCTCAGATGCGCAAGGCTGTCGACATCTACCGCAACATGGTCAAGAAGGACCTCGTGCCGGCAGGTGCGGCCAGCGATAACGGCACGAACTTCCTGACCTTCACCAACGGCAAGATCGGCCAGCAAAGCCTCGGCGCCTTCGCCATCGGCACGCTGGTGACCCAACATCCCGAGATCAATTTCGGCGTGACTCTCATCCCCGGCGTCGACGGAAAGCCGTCGTCCTTTGCCGGCGGCGACAATTTCGTCATCACCAAGGGCACGAAGAAGATCGACGCGGTGAAGGAGTTCCTCGGATATATCTATTCGGAAGACGGCCAGAAGGTCATGGCTAAATATGGCAGCCTGCCGACACGCGGCGACATCGCCGACAAGGTGCTCGAAGGTCTCGACCCGCGCATGCAGGTCGGCCTCAAGGCGATCAGCGTGGCCAAGACGCCCTATACGCTGCAGTTCAACGACCTGATCAACAGCGCCAACGGCCCTTGGGCGACCTTCACCAATGCCGCGATCTTCGGCGACGACGTCGATGGCGCGTTTTCGAGCGCCCAGTCGGAAATGCAATCGATCATCGATAGCGGCCAATAACTCTCCCACGGCCGCGGCCGGGGAGCGGTGGCAGCTTCCCGGCCAATTTCAAATTGACAGATGCGGAGCGTTTCGATGACCGGTTCCGGTTCGGATATCCTATTGCCTCGGCGAAAGCGACGGCGCAGATCGAACTGGCGCGGCCTTCTCTATATCGCGCCTGCCATGGCGCTGGTCATCGTCTTCTTCGTCATGCCGGTTCTGTTCACCGGATGGATGAGCCTTCACAACTGGCCGCTGATGGGCGCGTCCCGCTGGATCGGCTTCAACAATTATTTTCGCATGGTCAACGATACGCGTTTCATGGCGGCGCTGAATTTCACCGCCTATTACACCGTGATCGTCACCATCGCGATCTTCGCGGTCGCCTTTCCGCTGGCGATCTTCGTCGAAAAGGAGCGGCAGTTCGTCAGCGCCTACCGCACGATCATCTTCCTGCCCGTCGTTGTCGGCCTTGCGACCGCCTCGCTGCTCTGGGTCTGGCTCGCCAATGTCGACAGCGGCTTCATCGGCCCTGCTCTGAGAGCGCTCGGTCTCGTCGAAAAAAGCCCCAATCTGCTGGCCACCTTCGACACGGCGTTTCTGACGATCGTGGTGATGGTCGTCTGGAAGATCGCCGGCTTCACCATGATCATTCTTCTGACCGGGCTGCAGGCCATTCCGTCCGAGCTGACGGAGGCGGCCCGGATCGACGGCGCCGGCCGCTGGCAGCGCTTCCGGCACCTGACGCTGCCGCTGATGCGCAAGACGATCGCGCTGGCGCTGATCGTTTCCGTCACCGGCTCGATCCTCGCCTTCGACCAGTTCTACATCATGACGTCGGGGGGACCACAGAACAAGATGATCTCGGTGGTCTACTACATCTTCAACCAGTCCTTCGTCTCCTTCAATCTCGGTTACGGCGCCGCACTCTCGATCGCCCTTCTCGCCATCCTGGTTGCCATCAGCATCGTGCAGCTCTGGCTGCTGCGGGTCGGGGAGGAGCGCTGATGAGCACGTCAAAGGAACGGCGCAAGCGCAAGGCCATCCGCGCGAAATCGGCCTATCATCTGACCGGCGTCGCAATCTCGATCTTCTTCCTCGCCCCTTTCGTCATCGCGATCCTTGCCTCCTTCCGTCCGGGCGCCGAATCCAGCCTGCCGCCCTTGCCGCCATGGCCGACATCGGGCGTCAGCTTCGATGCCTACGCGCTGCTCGATACGTTCGGCGCAGGCATCTGGCGGCACATGATCAATTCGCTGTTCGTTTCGGTCGCCACAGTCGTGCTGACCGTTCTCGTCAGCCTGCTCGCCGGCTATGGTTTCTCGCGTTACCGCTTTCCGATGAAGAACGTGCTCTTCGTGCTGATCATCGCCACGCTGATGATCCCGTTCCAGTCGATCCTGACGCCGCTCTTCATCATCCTCGCAAAGCTCGGCCTCAACAATTCGCTCATCGGGCTGACGCTCGTCTATGTGACGCTGCAACTGCCTTTCTCGGTTTTCATGATGCGCAACGCCTTCGACGCCGTGCCGAAGGAAATCGAAGAGGCGGCGCGCATCGACGGTGCGCGTGACCTGAGGCTGCTCGCGCGGGTTCTCCTGCCGCTGGTGCTTCCCGGCGTTGCCACCGTCGCGATCTTTGCCTTCCTCAATGCCTGGAACGAGTTCCTCGCCGCTCTCGTGCTGCTCTCCAGCAATGAGAAATACACCCTGCCGGTGCTGATGACGGCGGTTCGCGCCGGGCGGCTCGGCGCCATCAACTGGGGAGCGGTGCAGGCCGGTGTCGTCGTCATGACGATCCCCTGCCTGATCGTCTTCCTGCTCTTGCAACGCTACTACATGCGCGGGCTGATGGCCGGCGCGGTGAAATGAGAGAAAGTCGAGCCCATGACTACATCAAACAATGACCGCCAGTTCCGCCCCGTCGCCGTTCCCGATGTCGAACTCGGCGGGTTCTGGGGCAAATGGCAGGACGCCGTCTGCAATTCGACCGCCGAGACCCTGCTCGACCGCTGCGTCGAGGCCGGCATGCTGAAGGCGATCGATGTCAGCCAGCCGAGCCCCGGCGTCGTCATTCCCATCCAGCCCTGGGGCGGGACGACGCAGATGTTCTGGGATTCCGATCTTGGCAAATCGATCGAGACCATCGCCTATTCGCTCTATCGCCGACCGAACGCGAAGCTGGAAGCGCGCGCCGACGAGATCATCGACATGTATGAGAGGATGCAGGACGAGGATGGCTATCTGAACGCCTGGTTCCAGCGCGTCGAGCCATCCCGCCGCTGGACCAATCTGCGCGATCATCATGAACTTTATTGCGCCGGCCATCTGATGGAAGCCGCGGTCGCTTATTATCAGGCGACCGGCAAGCGCAAGCTGCTCGACATCATGTGCCGCTATGCCGACTACATGATCAAGGTTTTCGGTCATGGCGAAGGCCAGATCCCGGGCTATTGCGGCCATGAGGAAGTGGAGCTGGCGCTGGTCAAGCTCGCCCGCGTCACCGGCGAAAAGAAATATCTCGACCTGTCGAAATTCTTCATCGACGAGCGCGGCACCGAGCCGCACTTCTTTACGGCGGAGGCCGTTCGCGACGGCCGCAGCCTGTCGGACTATCACCAGAAGACCTATGAATATGGGCAGGCGCACCAGCCGGTGCGCGAGCAGAAGAAGGTCGTCGGCCATGCCGTGCGCGCCATGTACCTCTATTCCGGCATGGCCGACATCGCCACCGAATATAAGGACGACAGCCTGACGGCGGCGCTGGAAACGCTCTGGGACGACCTGACGACCAAGCAGATGTACATCACCGGCGGCATCGGGCCTGCCGCCTCCAACGAAGGCTTCACCGATTACTACGACCTGCCCAACGACACGGCCTATGCGGAGACGTGCGCTTCCGTGGGCCTCGTCTTCTGGGCGAGCCGCATGCTTGGACGCGGGCCGGACCGGCGCTATGCCGACATCATGGAGCAGGCGCTTTATAACGGCGCGCTGCCCGGCCTTTCCACAGACGGCAAGACCTTCTTCTACGACAATCCGCTCGAAAGTGCCGGCAAGCACCATCGCTGGAAGTGGCACCATTGCCCCTGCTGCCCGCCCAACATCGCCCGTCTGGTGACGTCGATCGGCTCCTACATGTATGCGGTTGCCGACGATGAGGTCGCTGTCCATCTCTATGGCGAAAGTACCGCCCGGTTGAAGCTTGCCAATGGCGCCGAGGTGGAGCTGGAGCAGGCCACAAACTATCCCTGGGACGGCGCCGTCGCCTTCACGACCAGGCTGAAGAAGCGGGCCCGGTTTGCGCTGTCGCTGCGCATTCCCGATTGGGCGGAGGGCGCGACCCTCAGCGTCAACGGTGCGATGCTCGACCTTAATGCACATGTTCGCCAGGGATATGCACGGATCGATCGAGAGTGGGCCGATGGTGACCGCATCGCGCTTTTCCTGCCGCTGGCGCTTCGCCCGCAATATGCCAATCCGAAGGTGCGCCAGGATGCTGGCCGCGTTGCCTTGATGCGCGGCCCGCTCGTCTATTGCGTGGAAACGACTGACAACGGCGAAGGCTTGAACGCCATCGTTCTGCCGCGCGAACTCTCGGCAGCCGAAACCGTCGTGCTGAAGGACCTCAACGATGCTGTTGCCCTCGATCTCAAGGTCGAGCGCGAGGAAACGTCGGACTGGGGCACGCCGCTCTATCGCAAGGCGCCGGCTGCAAGGCAGGTCGCCACGGCACGCTTCGTGCCCTATCATCTCTGGGACAACCGTGCGCCCGGAGAGATGCTCGTCTGGGTTCAGTCGGGCAGATAGGTCGCTTGGGGATGACGAACGGTATGGGTAACAAGAGCGTCGTGCTCCAGGACGTGCGGAAAAGCTATGGCAGTCTGCAGGTGGTCCACGGGATCGACCTGACGATTGCCGAAGGCGAATTCGTCGTCTTCGTCGGTCCCTCCGGCTGCGGAAAATCGACGCTGCTTCGCATGATCGCCGGCCTGGAGGACGTGACCGACGGCGAGATCGAGATCAAGGGGCGCATCGTCACCGATCTCGATCCGTCCGAGCGCGGCATCGCCATGGTCTTCCAGTCCTATGCGCTCTACCCGCATATGAGCGTGCGCGACAACCTGGCCTTCGGGCTGAAGATGGCGCGCACCAGCCCCGCCGACATAGAGACGCGCGTCAAGGCGGCGTCCGCGATTCTGAAGATCGACCATCTGCTCGATCGGCGGCCGGGACAGCTTTCCGGCGGCCAGCGCCAGCGGGTGGCCATCGGCCGAGCGATCGTGCGCAAACCCGACGTCTTCCTGTTCGACGAGCCGCTCTCCAATCTCGACGCCGAACTGCGCGTTTCCATGCGCATCGAGATCGCCCGCCTTCACCGCGAGCTCGGCAATACGATGATCTATGTTACCCACGACCAGACCGAGGCGATGACGCTCGCCGACAAGATCGTCGTGCTGCGCGACGGCCGCGTCGAGCAGGCCGGAACGCCGCGGGAAATCTACGAGGATCCCGCCAATACGTTCGTGGCAGGCTTCATCGGCTCTCCCCGGATGAACCTGCTGAATGCCCGCTGGGGCGAGGCAGGCCTAGTCGAAGTCGCCGGCTCGCGCATCGAAAGCGGCCTAGCCGGAACAGACAGGCCGGCCGGCAGCGCGGTGACGCTCGGCCTGCGGCCGGAGCATCTGAAAGTGGCATCTGGCCATCAGGGCAAGCTGACGGCGACGGTCGATTTCTCGGAATATCTCGGGGGAACGCAATATCTCTACTGCCAACTGGCCGATGGCCAGTCGCTGACGGTCGAGCATCGTTCGCCGGTCAGCATCGCGGCGGGCGAAGAGGTCAGTCTGCTGTTCGAACCGGCGGACTGCAGATTGTTCGACGAGGCCGGCGGCCGGCTGCGGTAAGCGCGGCCTTCAGCCGGCGGCGTCCAGCTTCATGAGCTCGGCTGCCCTTTGTCGGGCCTGCCTGTCAGCCGCAAAGACATCGTCCATGGCGGAAGCCGGCGGCAGGTCGGCGAGATCGTCCATGACCCTTTCGGTGATGTCGGCCATGGCGAGGAAGGACAGCCGCCTTTCGATGAAGGCTTCGAGCGCCACTTCCTTGGCGCCGTTCAGCACCGCGCCCTGAACGCCACCGCGTGTCATTGCCAGTCGCGCCAGCCGCAAGGCCGGGAATCGCCGCTCGTCCGGCGCCTCGAAATCCAGTCGCGCGAGCCTAGCGAAATCCAGCCGCTCGACCGGGAGGTTCGGCCGGCGCGGGAAGGAGAGCGCATATCCGATGGCGGTGCGCATGTCCGGCGCGCCGAGCTGCGCCAGCACCGAACCATCGGTATAGCCGACCATGGAATGAATGATCGATTGCGGATGGAAGATGACTTCGATCTGTTCGGGCTTCAGCCCGAAAAGATGCCGGGCCTCGATCATCTCCAGCGCCTTGTTGAACATCGAGGCGCTGTCGATCGAGATCTTCAAGCCCATCGACCAGTTCGGATGGGTACGCGCGGTCTCGACCGTCACACCGGCCATTTCTTCCAGAGATGCGGTGCGGAAGGGACCGCCCGAGGCAGTCAGGATGACGCGCTCGATGGCATGGCGCTGGTTTTCTTCCAGCACCTGGAAGATTGCATTGTGCTCGCTGTCGACAGGAAGCAACCTGCCGCCGCCTTCGTGGATCGCCTTGATGAAGAGATCGCCGGCCGAGACCAGGCATTCCTTGTTGGCAAGGGCGATATCGGCGCCGCGGCGGGCGGCTGCGAGCGTCGGCGCAAGGCCCGCTGTGCCGACGATCGCCGCCATCACCCAGTCCGCTTCGCGGTCCGCCGCTTCCATCAGGCCGGATTTTCCGGAGGCGACCGCGATGCCGCTGCCTGACAATTCGTTTTTCAGGGATTGGTAATGCCGGTCGTTCGCCGTAACCGCCATCCGCGCGCCGAACGACCTGGCCTGCCGGGCGAGCAGTTCGATATTGCCGTTGCCTGTCAGCACGGAGATTTCGAAGTTTTCCCGGCCAGCCAGATGGTCGACGACATCGAGGGTGTTGCGGCCGATCGATCCGGTCGAGCCGAAGATGCTGAGGCGCCGCGGCGCGGTGTTGCCGGTCATCATGGAATTTCGCGAAAATCTCTCTCGTTAAGCTCTGGCTCTACTAGGCTTTGGAGGGAGCGGCAAGTGTGCGGTGCAGGAGATTTCAGCCCTCGAGGGGTTTACAGGGTACCGCCGGAATGTGATCCTTATAACACCCCGAGCGAATCGGGATCTGCCGCAGCCGTTCGCGGTCGCAGGCAATACGAGGACGCTGCCGTGTCCAACAGGCGCTTCGGTGCCGACGGCCTTTCCGGCCAAAAATTGAAACAAGAAGAATCGGGATCGCAGCTTGGCCGCATTCCCGCGCGCGTTCGCTGCGAGCACTTCATATGCCGCCGGCGGTTCTCGGGGCTGCTGCGGCCCTATGTCAGGTGAAAACGACCGGATCTCATGACGACATTCAAAACAGCATGCATTCTTTTCTCCATTCTGTCCTTTGCCGCTGCTGCGGCGAAGGCGGACGACCTGGTGATCTGGACGCCGGCCAAGCTATCGGACCGGTCCTACAAGGCGACGATGGGTTTTCGCCTGCCGGCGGAGTGGGAAACGAGCGCCGGCGCCGATCTCGCCCTTGCCTCGACCAAAGGCGGAGCGCTGCTGCCCGATTCCGAACAGGCGATGCTGTGGGGCAGGATCAGCAAGACGACCGTCACCCCGGCAGGCCAATCGCAGCGAGGCGCCAGGGTCAGCGTCGATACGCTGCGCGGCAGCGGCGCCCTGACCCTTAGCCGCTCGCGCAGCTGGATCCTGTCGGATTCGCTCGATATGCAATCGAGCCGTTCCGTCAGCGTTCGCTACGACCCGGTCGATGCCAGGCAGTCCTCGGTGACGGCGTCGCAGGCATTGAAACTGATCCATCCCTGGACGGGAACCACGCTTTCGGCGAGCGCGGGTGTCACCAACGCCAGCGGCGACTTCTCCAGCACGGTGGCGCTTAAGCAGGCCATCCTGCCGAACCTCAACCTCGATGCCTCGATGAGCAATCCGTTTTCACCGGATGAGGCCGGCAGCGTCAATCTGCGCTATCGCGTCACGTGGTAAGGGCACGAAACCAAAACGGGATCGGTGGCGTTTCTCCCTGAGGTTTCAAGGAGGAACGGAACATGGTTTTCAAAGAGCCGACATTTCATGGGCTCGAGCCTGAAACAGAAGCAGAAGTGGCCAACCGCGCATCGGTCGAGGCGGCCGTTGCCAATGCGCTGGCGATTGCCGGCGGCATCGACGCATCGGATGTTGAGGTGACGATGGAGGAGGATCAGATCGTGCTGACAGGCACCGTCGGCACGGTCGGCGAGATCGAAAGGGCAACGGCGATCGCCAGGGCTGTAGAGGGCGTGCGTGCGGTACAGAACCGGATTCTGCTGGGTGGCCCCTCTGCGGGCGAGCCACATTGATATCAGCTTAAGTCTATTTCAAAGCGCCGGCTGCCGGCGCTTTCTGTTGAGCCGGCGCTCGGCGATCAACCGGCGAAACGCTCGACCAGGAAGGAAGAGCCGGCCATCCGGTCGGTCTTTCCAGTGGTCACCGGCCCCTGCGGCTGATGGGCGATGGCAAGCAGCAGGGCGCTGACGGCGACATAGCCGATCGCCAGAAGAGTCATCTTGATACGCATGATCGATACTCCTGTTTCGCGATAAACGCGGCTGATATTGCGAAGTTCCTCATGGCGAAATCAGATGAAAGCCCGGCCGGGGAGGAGCGGCCGGGCTGTTCAAGCATGAGATTGCCTTATCGGCAGATCCGGGTTTCCTTGACGACCGTATGGCCATGACGGCGGATCTTTTCCGTCTTGGTGAAGCAATCACGCGACACGCGATGCGACATGTGATGGCGGTAGGAGGGACGGTGGCGGTAGTAGGGCCGTTCGGATTCGCCGTAATAGGGACGGGGATTGTCCGTGGTGATGGTGACGCTGGCCGCCTGAGACGGCGCGGCTGACAAAACGGATGCTGCGGCGAGCGTGCAGGCGAGGATAAGCTGTTTCATGACGAGCCTCTCTTTCTCAGTTGCTCACGGGAGCAACTTGTTGGGTCACGCCATCAACTCGCCGGAAGCGTTGCCGGTTCAATCACATAGGGTTACCGATTGTGTCGAAGGGAGAAACCTTTGGCTCGCCGGCTCGTTAGCGCAGAGGGATAGCCGGAGGCACCGATCATGGGACCGATTGCCAGAATAGTCGCCATTATTGCCGGGCTTGCCGGCGGTACGGTCTTCTCGCAGGCGCCTGAATTCGCCCAGCAATACCGCCAGCGGATCGGCGGCGCGCTCGACGAATTGCGCGTCATCGTCGAGGACTTCAACAGGCAGGCGGCCGCGCACCAGCTCGATCGCCAGCAGGCGCTCAACGCCTATGCCC
Organism: Rhizobium sp. R634; assembly: GCF_002211305.1. Lineage (GTDB taxonomy): Bacteria > Pseudomonadota > Alphaproteobacteria > Rhizobiales > Rhizobiaceae > Rhizobium. The sequence goes on from NZ_LOKW01000025.1 coordinate 393,641, forward strand.
AATCCCCCGACGATTTTTTGCGCGACCGCGGCGTTTCCATGCAGAGCACGATCACACGCTACGAAACGCTGCTTTCGCAACAGCTGAAACTCGGCATCGCCGCGCCCGTCGCCAAGCCCTTCGTGCTGATGCGGAATGCCGATGATGTGGTTTTCGCCAATACCTGGCGCGACTTCGTGCCCGGCGTACCCGTCAGTTTGGCCGGTCTCGCTTGGGGCGCGATCGGGTTTATCGGCGGGTGGATCATGGCTGCGCTGCTGGGGATCGGGACGCGCCGCGTCGTGCGCAGACGACGAGCCTATCGTCAGGTGCCGTGAAGGGGTACAGAGGCATCCGTTCGCCGGTTTACAAAACGAGACCGGCCATTCTAACTGCTCCCGCAGCACGTAAGGCAGGCAGAGACAATGCAAACCATTTGGAAAAAGCCGGTGACGATCGCCCTCGAAGGGCCGGACCAATGGGTGGTGATCCAGACCACCCAGGCTGCAACATGGGCGCTGATCGAAGACTGGCCGACAGACGAGGGTCCCGCCCTGGACCGGGCTTGCGCCGTATGCGCGGATGTCATGTCAGGCAAGCGAAGCCGGGAAGAGGCGCGGCAGGCTTTCATCGAGGCTGCGATTGAGGCAGGGATACCCATTAAGGAATAAGCCATGCCGTGATGGCGATCTGGTTTCATCTGCCAAGCGCTTGAAGGCTGGTGATCCCGGCGCGATTCGAACGCGCGACCCCCAGATTAGGAATCTGGTGCTCTATCCTGCTGAGCTACGGGACCACTTGACGCCATGCATACAAAAGGCTTGGCGCGAAGCCAAGCCTTAATTGTTGCCAAAGCATGTCGCGCAAAAGTGTGCGGCGGTTTTGCGATAACGACATGCGCAAAAAACAAGAAACCTAAAGCGAGGAGCGATCTGAAGATCGCGATACGCTTTAGACACCGAGGCGTTGTTCGGCGAGGCGGACCCAGTAGGAGATGCCGTGGGCGATGGCTTCGTCGTTGAAGTCGTAGGCCGGGTTGTGCAGGCCGGCGCTGTCGCCGTTGCCGATGAAGATGAAGGCGCCGGGGCGGGCGTTCAGCATGTAGGAAAAATCCTCGCCGCCCATCATCGGATCGATCTCCGGATTGACGTTGGCTTCGCCGGCTATGGCGCCGGCGACGGCGACGGCATGTTCGGTCTCGTCGGGGTGGTTGATGGTGACGGGATAATTGCGGTGGAAGCTGATCTCGGCTTCGGCGCCGTGGGCTGCGACCACGCCTTCGATGACCTGCCGCAGCCGGGTCTCGGCGAGCGTGCGTATCTCGGGATCGAGGGTGCGGACGGTGCCGGCGAAGGTCGCATCGTTCGGGATGACGTTATGGGCGAAGCCGGCATTGAACTTGGTGACGGATATGACGACCGAGGCCAGCGGATCGATGGTGCGCGAGGCGATCATCTGCAGGTTGGTGACGATCTGGGCGCCGATGGCGATCGGGTCGATCGTCCGGTGCGGCTGGGCGGCATGGCCGCCGCGGCCCTTGATGGTGACGGTGAATTCGTCGGTCGCCGCCATGATGGCGCCCTTGCGGATGGCGAACTGGCCGACCGGCAGGCCCGGCAGGTTGTGCATGCCGTAGATCTCTTCGATGCCGAAGCGTTCCATCATGCCGTCCTGGACCATCAGGTTGCCGCCGCCGCCGCCTTCTTCGGCGGGCTGGAAGATGACGGCGATATTGCCGTTGAAATTGCGGGTCTCGGCCAGGTATTTCGCCGCGCCGAGCAGCATGGCGGTGTGGCCGTCATGGCCGCAGGCATGCATCTTGCCCGGCGTCTTCGATGCCCAGGGCTTGCCGGTGATTTCGGTGAGCGGCAGCGCATCCATGTCGGCGCGCAGGCCGACCGTGCGGCGGCCTTCGCCCTTGCCCCTGATCAGGCCGACGACGCCGGTGCGGCCGATGCCGGTGACGATCTCGTCGACGCCGAATTCCTTGAGCTTTTCGGCAACGAAGGCGGCCGTGTTTTCCACCGCGAAAAGAAGCTCGGGCCGGGCGTGGATATGGCGGCGCCATTCGGCGACTTCGTCCTGCAATTCGGCGGCTCTGTTCAAAATCGGCATATTGGCGTTCCTGTTATCAATCCCGGCAATCGTTGATCGCTTCACAAGGGCGTGAGGCTGTACAAATTACTTCGTCAATGACCTTTGCCATGTCATAGCCATATAGGCTAGATAGGTGAAGCTTTCGAGATTTCCTGATATCTGAAGGATGAGCCGTGTCGACGAGCCACTTTGGTTTATTTGCCGCATTGCGGCCACTTAGCTTCATAGTCGCCGCGACTGCCGGTTTTCTTGCTTCCGTTCCGCTTGCCCAGGCCAATCCGCATATTCTCGTCGACGTGCAGACCGGCCGTGTACTCGAGCACGAAGAAGCCTTCCGCAAATGGTATCCGGCCTCGCTCACCAAGCTGATGACCGTCTATACCGTGTTCGACGCGATCCGCGCCGGTCAGATCAGCCTCGACACGCCTATTGTCATCAGCAAGCGCGCCGCCGCGCAGCCGGCCGCCAAGATGTACTTCAAGCCGGGCCAGAAGCTGACGCTCGACAGCGCGCTGAAGATCCTGCTGGTGAAATCGGCGAACGACGTCGCGGTTGCGGTCGCCGAAGCCGTCGGCGGCACGCAGGAAGGCTTCGTGACGCGCATGAACGGCGCGGCGCTGAAGCTCGGCATGACGGATTCGCATTTCGTCAACCCGAACGGCCTGCCCGGCAAGGGCCAATATACGACGGCGCGCGATCTCGCGGTGCTGACGGTGGCTCTGCGCCGCGATTTTCCGCAATATGCCGGCTATTTCTCGCTCGAAGGCTTCACGACGGGCCAGCAGAACGTGCCGAACCTCAACATGCTGATCGGCCGTTTCGCCGGCGCTGATGGTATGAAGACCGGTTTCATCTGTGCCTCGGGCTTCAACCAGATCGGTTCGGCGACGCGCAACGGCCGCACGCTGGTTTCCGTCGTGCTCGGCACGGACAGCCTTGCGGCGCGCGCCGATGCGACGGCGAACCTCTTGCAGAAGGGCTTCACCACCCAGATGCCCGCTCCCGACACGCTCGGTTCGCTGCGGCCATATGGGCCGGGCCAGGACCAGGTGACCGATATCAGCGCCGATATCTGCAGCGCCAAGGGCGCTAAGATACGCAGCGAAACGCGCGATGAGGTCGGCCGCATGAAGGTGCAGTCGCCCTATATCCGGGAAATGGACCATGAGCCGCAATTCGTCTTTGCCGGCCTCATTCCAGGACAGGACCCGCAGCCGGCCGAGAAGCCGGAAAAGGTGGCGCGCGGTGATACGGCGGGAACGATCGCCAATATTCCGGTGCCGATGCCGCGCCCGACAGCTTTCTAAAGGCGAAGTGAGATGAGTGCGCTCAACGACAGGATTCCGGTCACCATCCTGACCGGCTTTCTCGGCGCCGGAAAATCGACGCTGCTCAACCGCATCCTCAAAGATCCCCTGATGAAGGACGCGGCTGTCATCATCAACGAGTTCGGCGATGTCGGGATCGACCATCTGCTGGTCGAAAGCTCCGGCGATTCGATCATCGAGCTGTCGGATGGCTGCCTGTGCTGCACCGTGCGCGGCGAACTTGTGGATACGCTGGCGAACCTGATGGACGCCGTGCAGACGGGCCGCGTCAAGCCGGTGAAGCGCGTCGTCATCGAAACGACGGGCCTTGCCGACCCGGCGCCGGTGATGCAGGCGATCATGGGCAATCCCATCATCGCCACGAATTTCGAGCTCGACGGCGTCGTCACGGTCGTGGATGCGGTGAACGGGCTGCAGACGCTCGGAAATCACGAGGAAGCGCGCAAGCAGGCAGCGGTCGCCGACCGGCTGATCGTCTCGAAAAGGTCGATGGCCGGTGAGATGGACGCGTTGGAAACGCGTCTCAGAGTACTCAATCCGCGCGCTGCGATAATGGATGCTGACAGCGCCGAGGCAGGCACGGCAGCGGTGCTGGTGAACGGGCTCTACGATCCGGCGACGAAGATTGCCGATGTCGGCCGCTGGCTGCAGGACGAGGATGCGCATGAGGCGCATCATCACGGTCATGATCATCATCACAGCGATCATGGGCATCACCATCACCACGACCACCATCACGGCCAGGCGGACCAGGATCCGCATGACGTCAACCGCCATGACGCGTCGATCCGATCCTTCTCCATCATCGAGGAAAAGCCGATCGATCCGATGGCGCTCGACATGTTCATCGATCTCCTGCGCTCGGCCCATGGCGAGAAGCTGCTCAGGATGAAGGCGATCGTTTCCGTCTCCGACCGGCCGGAGCGACCGCTGGTTCTGCATGGCGTGCAAAGCATTTTCCATCCGCCGGTGCGTCTTGCCGCCTGGCCGGACCCGCAGGACCGGCGCACGCGCATGGTGCTGATCACCAAGGACCTGCCGGAGGCTTTCGTGAAGGATCTCTTCGATGCCTTTCTCGGCAAGCCGCGCATCGATACGCCGGATCGCGCAGCGCTGTCGGACAATCCGCTCGCCATTCCCGGCATGCGGATCTAAAGCGCGTCGCGATCTTTCAGATTCGCTCCTTACGCTTTAACTCTTTGTTTCACGCATGTCGTTGTCGCAAAACCGCTGTACACTTTTGCGCGACATGCTCTAACGCGCCATCTTCGTCAAGCCGTGCGTTTAGGGGCCGCTGAAAGCCATCGGGCCTGCTGGCCGCTCAATAGGACGCGATAGCGCTCCTGGCTTGCGGTCAGGTGGGCGCGCATGGCGGCGCGGGCGGCTTCCGGGTCGCCGGCCGAAATCGCCTTCAGAATTGCCAGATGCTCGCGCTGCAGGCCTTCCTGATAGTCACGCGACAGCGTGCTGTCCGTACCCCAGGGCGAGGCGACGTCGCAGGGGATGGCCCGCATGCCAAGCGCGTCGAGAACTTCCACATAATATGAATTGTTGGTGGCCGCGGCGATTTGCCGGTGGAAGGCGAAGTCGCTCTTGCCCGTCGCTTCGCCGCGCTCGAGCAGCCGGTCGAATTCGAAGAACGCTTCCTGGATCTGCGCCTCCTGGGCGGCATTGCGGCGCTGCGCGGCAAGGCCGGCGCTTTCGATCTCCAGCCCCATGCGCACCTCGATGACGTTGAGCGCATGGGAAATCTTGTTGCCGACATCCAAGCTGATCGAACCGAAGGCGATCGTCGGATGGTTCTTGACGAAAACGCCTGCCCCCTGCCGCGCCTCGACGAGGCCGTCGGCGGCAAGGGTTGCGATCGCCTCGCGGACGACGGTGCGGCTGACGCCGAAAAGTTCGCCCATCCGCGTCTCCGTCGGCAGTTTTTCGCCGGGCGTGTATTCGCCCGACAAGACTTGGCCGCGGATGGCCGAAACCACGCTTTCGCAAAGTTTCGGCTTTCGCTCGATCTTCAGATCAACGGCTGTATCGGCAGCCATGTCGGCCTCCTATTTGAACACGGCCGGCAGCCACAGCGAAATCGCCGGGATGTAGGTGACCAGCCCGAGCACCACGAGGCCTGCCCCATAGAACGGCCAGATCGACCGCATCGCCTCCCAGACGGAAATCTTGCCGACCGCGCAAGCCACGAATTGCACCGCGCCGACCGGAGGCGTGTTCAGCCCGATGCCGAAATTCAGGATCATGATCACGCCGAAATGCACCGGATCGACACCGTAGGCCTGCGCCACCGGCAGGAAGATCGGCGTGCAGATGATGATGGTCGGGCCCATGTCCATGAAAGTGCCGAGCACCAGCATGAGGACGTTGAGCAGGAGCAGCACCGTCAGCGGGTCGTCAGCGACCGACTTCATCCAGAGAACCAGCGAGGCCGGCACCTTGAGGAAGGCCATCAGCCAGGAGAATGCGGCCGCGGTGCCGATGATCAGAAGCACCATTGCCGTCGTACGCACGGCGCCGTGCGTGGCGTGGACGAAGTCTTTCCAGCTCATTTGCCGGTAGACGAAGATGGTCACCAGCAGCGCGTAGATGACGGCGATGCAGGAGCTTTCCGTCGCCGTGAAGATGCCGGATCTCACGCCGCCGAAGATGATGGCGATCAGCAGGAGCCCGGGCACTGCGACAGCAAGCAAATGCGCCACCATGGCGAGGCCGGGAAAGGGCTCGGTAGGATAACCGCGTGAGCGCGCGACGATGTAGGCAGTCACCATGAGCGCCGCAGCAAGCAACAGGCCGGGCAATACGCCGGCGGTGAAGAGGTCGGCGATCGAGATCTTGCCGCCGGCCGAGATCGAATAGATGATCATATTGTGGGAGGGCGGCAGGAGCAGTGCGATCAAAGCCGCCATCGAGGTGACGTTGACCGCATAGTCGGCGCCATAGCCGCGCTGCTTCATCTGCGGGATCATCAGGCCGCCGACGGCTGCGGCCTCTGCCACCGCCGAACCGGAAATGCCACCGAACAGTGTTGCCGTGACGATGTTGACCTGTCCAAGCCCGCCGCGCACATGGCCGACAAGGGAGGCGGCAAAGGCGACGATGCGGCTCGCAATGCCGCCGCGCACCATGAGGTCGCCGGCATAGATGAAGAAGGGGATGGCAAGCAGAGAGAAGACGCTCATGCCGGAATTCAGCCGCTGAAAGATGACCAGGGGCGGCAGGCCCATGTAAAGCACCGTGGCGAAGCTGGCGACGCCAAGGCAGAAGGCGATCGGCGTGCCGATCAGCATCAGGGCGGTGAAAACACCAAACAGGATCCAGAGTTCCATCGCGTTACACCTTCAATTTGGCGTTCGGGTCGGCATTGATGTTTTCGATCTCGACGGCGATTTCCGCCGGCAGAACCTCATCCAGCACCTCGTCGATCGGTTCGCCGGCGAGGCGAAGCACGATGCGCTCCAGCGAGAAGATCACGGCAAGCACGCCGCCAGCGGCGAGCGGCAGATAATCGAACGCGCCCGAGATGCCCAGCGACGGCAGGGTAGTGTTCCAGGTCAAGCTCATGAGCGCGCCGCCATACCAGATCATGCCTGCGCCGAAGGCGAGGATGACGACGTCAGAGATCATGCGCAGCACGCGTTTTCCGGATTTCGGCAGCACATAAAGCAGCACGTCAAAACCAAGATGATTGTTCTCGCGGATGCCGACGGCGGCGCCCAGGAAGATGAACCAGCTCATCAGCATGACCGAGCCCGGCTCCGTCCAGCTCGGCGAGTCGTTCAGCACGTAGCGGCAAAATACCTGCCAGGCGACAAAGACCGTCATCAGCACCAGGCCGATGCCGGCGAGCCATAGGGCGGCGTTGCTCAGCCGCGTCATGAAATTGGCGGCAGGTGTCAGGGTGTTCGACATAAGGACCTCGTCGAAATGGGCGCTTGCTGTCCCTTATCGGGCGGATCGGGAAGATGGGCAGGAGACGGCGGAGGGACCGGGGTGGAAATGCCTCCACCCCGACGCCGACGCCATCCTCCATCAGAAGAAGGCAGGCTGCGATTACTGCACAGCCTTCACATCTTCGACCATCTTCTTCAGCACGTCGTCCTTGACGTGCTTTTCGTAAACCGGAGCCATGGCGTCGATGAAGCCCTGCTTCTCCGGCGTGGTGATCTGCGCGCCGAGCTTTTCGACATTGCCGCGCGATTCGGCGACCTTGGCCGACCAGAGTTCGCGCTGCTTGCCGACGCTGTCCTTGGCTGCCTGCTTGAAGATCTCCTGATCCTCCGGCGTCAGCTTGTCGAACGCGGCCTTGTTCATCACGAACACTTCCGGCAGGATCGTATGCTCGTCGAGCGAGTAGTTTTTCGCCACTTCGGCGTGCTTGGCCGTGTCGTAGCTCGGGAAATTGTTCTCGGCGCCGTCGATGACGCCGGTTTCGATCCCCGAATAGACTTCGCCATAGGGCATCGGCGTGGCATTGGCGCCGAGAGCCGCCACCATATCGACGAAGATGTCGGACTGGATGACGCGGAACTTCAGGCCTTTCATGTCGGCCACCGAGTTGATCGGCTTCGTCTTGTTGTAGAAGGAGCGCGCGCCGGCATCGTAGAAGGCCAGCACGACGAGGCCGGCCGGTTCGAACGCCTTCTTGATCTGATCGCCGACGGCTCCGTCCATGACCTTGTGCATGTGCTCTTCCGAACGGAAGATGTAAGGCAGGGCCGGAACGATCGATTCCTTCACGGTGCCGTTGAAGGGCGCCATCGACACGCGGTTCAGCTCGATCACGCCGGAGCGCACCTGCTCGATCGTGTCCTTCTCCTCGCCGAGCTGGGCGGAATGATACACCTCGACCGAATAGCGGCCCTTGGTGCGCTCCTTGATCAGCTCGCCGAAATATTTGACGCCCTCGACCGTGGGATAACCGTCAGGATGGGTATCGGATGATTTCAGCACGGTTTGTGCGCTGGCAGCGCTGCTCATGAACGCTGCGGCAACCATCAGGCCTGCCGCCAATTTAACGAAATTCTTCATGCTATCCTCCCGTATTGCATGACAATTCACTTTTCACAGTCGGTACGCCAGCTTTGCGAATCCAGGGAAAGAGCCCTGCACGCGTCGCCTTCTTCCGGCGATATTCCACAATCAGGCACTGGCGTCGGTACGATTGAGAAGTTGTGTGGGAAGAGGCCAAACGGCCATGCCAAATGCAGCTCGACGTGGCCATCGGAGGCCGACGGCACGGCTGCTTACATCTGCATGCACGCACTTGCGCTCTTCTCGTGGAACAAAGGTCTCGATCGACCCCTTATCCTGCCGCTCCTCCAACCGGCGCATTATGGCTAAAACCAGCAAGGGATAATGTCAACATACAAAAATTGCAAAGTTGTATGATGAATTTTCGGGGCTGCTTCGGCATCATCCTCGACGGCGGGAGCGCGCGCAGGGATCGAAGGCGCGACGGCCGCCTTCGGCTTGCTCATGGATGAGAAATTTAGCGCTTGCGGATCAGGAAGCGGTGGCCGTTGTCGGTCTTTTCCGTCTCGACCAGTTCGTGGCCGTCCTCATTGCAGAAATGCGGCATGTCGATCACCGCCAGAGGGTCGCTGGTATCGACGAGGATGAGCGCGCCGCTTGCCATGGCGGCAAGCTTCCTGCGCGTCTTCATCACGGGGAGTGGGCATTTCAGGCCGCGAAGATCGTAGAGAACGGGGTTCAAGCCGTTCAGTTCCGCGCCCAGAATTTCCAGAAGGGCTTCTTCGTCGCGGCGTCCGCCGTTTCCTGCGGTTCAGGCGCGGTATAGGCCAGCGGGTTCTGCGTCGGCACCGGCACGACCGCGGGTGTTGCGGCGGCAACGGCCGTTGCCTGCGGCTGGGCGGGTGCCGCGGGCGTGGCGCCCGCCGCGGAGTTGGCGGTGAGGCTTTGCGCGGTGCGCTTGGCCATCATATCTTCGAGTTCGGCGACCTTGACCATGCGGCCGGCTTCGAGCGACGTGCCGGTCGGCGCGAAGGCGAGTTCGCGGCCCTTGCGCAGCTTGGCGACCACGGCCTTGCGCTCTGCTTCGGACGGATCGTACCAGGCCATGCCGTCATATTTGCTCATGGCCTTGGCATAGTCGGCGTCATAGGTCTTGCCGTAGGAGGCAAGGGCCGCCGTCAGCGCCGCCGGTGTCGACATCACAGGGCATTTGCCGCCGGCATTGAAGGCGCCGCCATCGGTTGCCTGCTGGTTGAAGACATATTTCTTCTCGCAGACGTTCACCTCAGGCGGGCGCTTCGTCACTTCGAAATTGTCGTAGCCGACCTTCAGCATCTTCCAGAAGTCGTAGTTCGGGTCGAGGCGGTGCTTCACCATGTTTTCCGCCGTCATGCGGAAGGGGAAGGCCTGCAGCTGCACGCTCGTTTGGCCGCCCTTGAAGGCATCGCGGGCGAAGGCGTAGATCTCGAGCACCTGCTGGTCGGTCATCGAATAGCAGCCCGAGGACGAGCAGGCGCCGTGGATCATCAGATCGGACCCGGTGCGGCCGTTCACCGCGTCGTAGCGGTTCGGGAAGCCGGTGTTGATCGCCAGATAATATTTCGAATTGGGGTTCAGGTTGGCGCGCGTCAGGTCGTAGAAGCCTTCCGGCGCCTGCCGGTCGCCGGTCTTGACCTTCGGACCGAGACGGCCGGACCAGGCGCAGATCTTGTAATCGGCGATCTTGTCGAAACGGCTGTCGGTCTTCGCCTTCCAGATTTCGAGCGCGCCTTCTTCCTTGAAGATGCGGATCATGATCGGCGAATTGCGATCCATGCCCTTGGCGGACATCTGGGCGAGGACATGGGAAGGAAGCGGCTGCTCGACCTTGTTCTTGACCTTGGAAAGATCGACCTGCGCCGTTTCCAACGTATCGTTGCAGCCGGCCAGAGCCAGCGCCATGAGGGAAACATAGGCAAAATGACGTATGCGCATTCAAACTAGCCCATAAAGATGATGCGACCCGGTCCGCCTATGGAGTCCGGGCACGAAGCGGAATCATAAGTGGCTTATACTTCACAAAGTCTTAACAGCCTATGACGTGCCCGGAACACCCCCGCAAGCGCAAATGTCACAGATAACATTATTGTGGCCAAGGTTTGGCCGCAATCGACGGGGCGCCAAGTCTTGCTTAGAGATTACGGCCCATATTCAGGAATTTCTGCCGCCGCTCGTTGCGCAATTGCTCGCCGGAACGTGAGGCCATTTCGCCGAGCGCATTGGCGATGACATCGCCGGTTGCGGCTATCACGCTGTCGGGGTCGCGATGGGCGCCGCCGAGCGGTTCGGAAATGATGCCGTCGATGACGCCGAGCGATTTCAGGTCTTCGGCGGTGATCTTCATGTTGGTCGCCGCTTCCCGGGCGCGGGTGGAATCGCGCCAGAGGATAGAGGCTGCGCCTTCCGGCGAGATGACGCTGTAGATCGAATGCTCGAGCATGTAGACGCGGTTGCCGGTGGCAATCGCTATCGCGCCGCCCGAGCCGCCTTCGCCGATGACGACGGAAACGAGGGGAACCTTGACGCCGAGACACATTTCCGTCGAGCGGGCGATGGCTTCCGCCTGGCCGCGTTCTTCGGCGCCGACGCCGGGATAGGCGCCCGCCGTGTCCACCAGCGAAATGACCGGCAGGCCGAAACGGTCGGCCATTTCGAGTATGCGGATCGCCTTGCGGTAGCCTTCCGGGCGGGGGCTGCCGAAATTGTGCTTCAGGCGCGTCTTGGTGTCGTTGCCCTTTTCCTGGCCGATGACCGCGACGGGCTGGCCGCGGAAGCGGGCAAGGCCTGCCTGGATCGCGGCATCCTCGGAAAACTTGCGGTCGCCGGCGAGCGGCGTGAATTCCTGGAACAGCGTCTTGGCGTAGTCGACGAAATGCGGGCGCTGCGGATGGCGGGCGACCTGCGTCTTCTGCCAGGGATTGAGCTTGGAATAGATTTCGACGATCGCCTCGCGGACGCGAACCTCCAGCCTGCCGATCTCATCGGTGGTGTCGATGCTCTCGTCTTCCGTTGCGAGCTTCTTCAGCTCGATGATCTTGCCTTCGAGGTCGGAGATCGGCTTTTCGAAGTCGAGATAATTGTGCATGAGGTGCGTTTCCGTTCCTTGTGCCCGGGGCGTTTTCCTGGCTCCGCCCCTTGTCGCCGGTCCTATTCGTGCTTTTTCGCCTGTTTGGCAAGGGGGTGATGCGTCTGGACGAGCTGCTGCAGCCTCTCTTCGAGCACATGCGTGTAGATCTGTGTGGTCGAAATGTCCGAATGGCCGAGGAGTTCCTGCACGACGCGCAGATCGGCGCCATTGGCAAGCAGATGGCTTGCAAAGGCATGGCGCATGACGTGCGGCGAGATCATCGAGGGCGTCAGACCGGCGCGGATCGCAAGGTTCTTGAGGTCGCGGGCGAAAACCTGGCGCGGCAGATAGCCTTCCTTGGAGGCGGCGGGAAACAGCCAGGGGCTTTCCTGCGGATCCCTGGCCGCGGCGTTTTCCGCCGCCATCAGGCGCCCGTAGGATTTCAAGGCCGATATCGCCGATTGCGACAGCGGCACCAGCCGCTCCTTGTTGCCCTTGCCGCGGATCATCAGGAAGCGGCCTTCCTGGTCGAGCACGCGGGCCGGCAGCGAAACCAGCTCGCTGACGCGCATCCCGGTCGCATACAGCAGCTCCAGCAGCGCCAGCATGCGCAGGCGCTGCAATTGGCCGGGAGCCGGATCGTCGGCCTCGGCCTGCGCTTGCGACAGCAGCCGGCCGACCTCCTCGACGCCCATCGTCTTCGGCAGGGGGCGGCCTTTCTTCGGCGCGTCGAGAATGCCTGTGGGATCGTCGGTGCGAATGCCTTCGGCATAAAGGAACTTGTAGAATTGCCGCATCGCCGCAAGCCGGCGGGCCTGCGAGGAGGGTTTGAAACCCTGGCCGGCGAGCGAGGAGAGATAGGCGGCAAGATCGGCAGAGACGGCTTCGGTCAGGCGCACGTTTCTGCCGTTCAGGAACGAACGGACATCGTCGAGGTCGCGCTCGTAGGATTGCAGCGTGTTGGCGGCTGCGCCGCGCTCGGCGCTCATCATCTCCAGAAAGGATTCCACGTGGACGCGGCTGAGATCCCTCATGGCGTCATTTCCTGCTAGGATCGATCGTGCCCGTCGGAGGCGGGTTGACCCGCTCGGACGGAATGCGGATCGTTACGTCGCGCGGCTCGGGCTCGACGAAGGTCACAAGCGCCCACATCGCTCCGTAGACCGTCCCGGCGATGATCGCGCAGAAGAACAGGAAACGGAACAGGGTCGGCATCCGGCAACTCCTTCATGCTGTGCTTCTGTTATAAGAAGCGTGTTCGCAAGTGCAAGAAGCGCCATTCAAGCCATGATTCCCTTGTCCGCGACTTGACGCTCCACCTGCATTTGTCGATACGGTTTGCAAACAAAGTGTGAATGGACCGATGAGTGAACCACTGCTGACCGTTGCTGACAGCCTGAAAGACAGAGCTCGCGCCGCGCTCGGTTCACGCAATCTGATCCTCGTCGGCCTGATGGGTGCGGGAAAATCCGCAGTCGGGCGCATCGTCGCCAGCCAGCTCGGCATCCCCTTCATCGACAGCGACCACGAAATCGAGCGAGTGTCGCGCATGACGATCACCGAGCTTTTCGCAGCCTATGGCGAGGAAGAGTTCCGGGCGCTGGAAACGCGGGTGATGAAGCGGCTCTTGAAAGGCGGACCGCGGGTCGTCTCCACCGGCGGCGGCGCCTTCATCAACGAGCGGACGCGCAGGCATATCAAGAAGGGCGGCGTCTCCGTCTGGCTGAAAGCGGATCTCGACGTGCTCTGGGAACGGGTCAACAAGCGCGACACGCGGCCGCTGCTCAAGACCGAAAATCCGAAACAGACGCTCGAAAACCTGATGAACGCGCGTTATCCGATCTATGCGCAGGCTGACCTCACCGTGCTCTCGCGCGACGTGCGCAAGGAAATCATGGCCGACGAGGTGCTGAATGCCGTGATCGAAGCCCATAAGGAAAGAGCAGCCTCATGAATGCGATAAGCTCCGCTCCCGCCGTCCAGACGGTGCACGTGCCGCTCGGCGAGCGCGCCTACGATATCCTGATCGGTCCGGGGCTCATCGCGCGCGCCGGCGCCGAGATCGCCTCGCGTCTCAAGGGGCGCAAGGCGGCCATCGTCACCGACGAAAATGTCGCGCCGCTTTATCTCAAAGCGCTGGTCACAAGTCTCGATGAAGCGGGCATTGTCTCGGCCGCGGTCGTCCTGCCGGCCGGCGAGAAGACGAAGAGCTTCGAACATCTAATGACGGTCTGCGACAAGGTGCTGGAAGCCCGGGTCGAGCGCAACGATTGCGTCATTGCGCTCGGCGGTGGCGTCATCGGCGATCTCACAGGATTTGCCGCCGGTATCGTCCGGCGCGGCGTGCGCTTCGTGCAGGTGCCGACCTCGCTGCTGGCGCAGGTCGATTCCTCGGTCGGCGGCAAGACCGGCATCAATTCCCGCCACGGCAAGAACCTGATCGGCGTCTTTCATCAGCCGGACCTGGTCCTGGCCGACACGGACGTCTTGAATACGCTGAGCGAGCGCGAATTCCGCGCCGGTTACGCCGAGGTGGCGAAATATGGGCTGATCGACAAGCCGGATTTCTTCGCCTGGCTGGAAACGAACTGGAAAGCCGTCTTTTCGGGCGGCCCTGCTCGCATCGAGGCGATTGCCACAAGCTGCCGGGCCAAATCCGACGTCGTCGTCGCCGACGAGCGCGAGAACGGCCAGCGGGCGCTGCTCAATCTCGGCCACACTTTCGGCCATGCGCTGGAAGCGGCGACCGCCTATGACAGCCGCCGGCTCGTGCATGGCGAGGGCGTTTCGATCGGCATGGTGCTGGCGCATGAATTCTCCGCACGGATGAACCTTGCCAGCCCCGACGATGCGCGCCGCGTCGAGCGGCATCTGAAGGAGGTCGGCCTGCCGACCCTGATGTCCGACATTCCGGGCGCGCTGCCGCCGGCCGAAACGCTGATGGAGGCGATCGCGCAGGACAAGAAGGTCAAGAGCGGCAGGCTCACCTTCATCCTGACGCGCGGCATCGGCCAGTCCTTCGTCGCCGACGATGTTCCGGCCTCCGAGGTCGTCAGCTTTCTCAGGGAAAAGCACGCCCGATGACAATCGAAGGCGCTCTGGAATTTCTCGCGGCATATTGGCCGGAGATTGTTTCGATCGCCGCGCTCGTGCTCCTGTCGGCCTTCTTTTCCGGCTCGGAAACCGCGCTGACCGCCGTGTCGCGCAGCCGCATCCATACGCTCGAAGCCAATGGCGACGAACGGGCCGGCCTGGTGCGCCAGCTGATCGAAAGGCGCGACCGGCTGATCGGCGCGCTGCTCATCGGCAATAATCTCGCCAACATCCTTTCGTCGTCGATCGCCACCAGCCTCTTCCTCGGCCTGTTCGGCAGTTCCGGCGTGGCGCTGGCGACGCTCGCCATGACGGTCATCCTGGTCGTCTTCGCGGAAGTGCTGCCGAAGAGCTGGGCAATTTCGACGCCGGAACGCTTCGCGCTTGCCGTCGCGCTTCCCGCAAGGATCTTCGTCGCCGTCGTCGGCCCGGTGTCCTCCTTCGTCAACGGGGTCGTACGGCGGATCCTGGCGCTCTTCGGCATCAATCTGTCGCGGGAGGTGTCGATGCTGACGGCCCATGAGGAATTGCGCGGCGCCGTCGATCTCCTGCACCGCGAGGGATCGGTGGTGAAGGCCGACCGCGACCGCCTCGGCGGCGTGCTAGACCTCAGCCAGCTGGAACTGTCCGATATCATGGTCCACCGCACCAAGATGCGGGCGATCAATGCCGACGATCCGCCGGAAGCCGTGGTGCGCGCCATTCTCGAAAGCCCCTATACGCGCATGCCGCTGTGGCGCGGCACGATCGACAACATCATCGGCGTCGTGCACGCCAAGGATCTGCTGCGGGCGCTGGCCGAGCCGAACATGGAACCGCACAACCTCGATGTCGTGAAGATCGCGCAGAAGCCGTGGTTCGTGCCCGACAGCACCAATCTCGAGGACCAGCTCAACGCCTTCCTGCGCCGCAAGCAGCATTTCGCCGTCGTCGTCGACGAATATGGCGAGGTGCAGGGCATCGTGACGCTGGAGGATATTCTCGAGGAAATCGTCGGCGATATTTCCGACGAACACGATATCGAGATGCAGGGCGTGCGCCAGGAGGCGGACGGTTCCGTCGTCGTCGACGGCGGCGTGCCGATCCGCGACCTGAACCGCGCGCTCGACTGGAACCTGCCCGACGAGGAGGCGACGACGATCGCAGGCTTGGTCATTCACGAATCCATGACCATTCCCGAAGAGCGCCAAGCCTTCACTTTCTACGGCAAGCGCTTCGTCGTCATGAAACGGGAGAAGAACCGGATCACCAAGCTGCGCATCCGTCCGGCGGGAGAAGACGGCGCGAAAGCACCCTGATGCCGCTTGGATTGCCGGCGATGCCTACCCACATAGGCTGCGGTGCTGCTACCAGCGGGTCTGTTCGTCAGGTGCTGCAGGTTCGACCGCCAGCGCATGCAGGCCGGCATCGAGTTCGGGTTTCAACAGCTCGGTAATTGCCCGGTGGCGCGCCAGCCGCGACATGCCGGAAAATTTCGCCGAAACAATCCTCACCCGCATATGAGTTTCGCCGGTGCCCGTGATATCGGGCTGATGGCCGGCATGAAGATGGCTTTCGTCGATGACGCTCAGGCGTTCGGGGGCGAAGGCTTCGACGAGTTTTTCTTCGATGCGGGTCCTAAGGGTCATCATCCGGTCTTGTTGCTTCGCGAAAAGGGTTCCCACCAAGCCAGCAACATTCCTGTTTGTCAATTCTTGTTGTCGCATCGCGGCAGCCCCATAATTAGCGCCGCCATGAGACTCGATTCCAAATATTTCGACCGCATCCGAACACGCCGCAAACGCGAGCAGGAGACAGAGCAGGCGCCGCCTACCTGTCAATGGGATGGCTGCGACAAGAAAGGTGCGCATCGCGCTCCGGTTGGGCGCAACGCCGAAGGTCAGTTCTTTTTGTTCTGCTTCGAGCACGTCAAGGAATACAACAAGGGCTACAATTATTTCTCCGGCCTTTCCGATGGCGAGATCGCCAGGTATCAGAAAGAGGCGATCACCGGCCACCGGCCGACATGGACCGTCGGCGTCAATAAATCCGCCAAGGACAGCCCGCTGCATTCCGAAGTCCGCTCCGGCGCCTATTCGCGCGTCCGCGATCCCTTCGGCTTCGTCAAGGAAGGCGGCAAGGGCAGCGGGCCGCGCTTTCCTCAGGCGCGCAAGCTGAAATCGCTGGAAAGCAAGGCTTTCGACACGATGGGTCTCCATGCCAACGCGACCTCGGCGGAGATCAAGAGCCGCTACAAGGAACTGGTCAAGAAGCACCATCCGGATGCCAATGGCGGCGACCGCGGCTCGGAGGAGCGCTTCCGCGCCGTCATTCAGGCCTATCAATTGTTGAAGCAGAACGGTTTTTGTTAATTCCCGTCCTTGCTCTTGGGCTTCAATCGGGTATGGTCCAAATCGGCTGAGGCCGCAGGCGAACGCGGCTCCTATTTGCGTGTTTACCCATCGCCTCCGCCGACCTTCCGGACGCGGCGTTTCTTGTCCGGGACTCTCTCAAGAATGCTCGCACGCGGTCATTATCCCGCCGAGGTTTCGTTTCAGTCCCGGAGAAGTATCGCCGACGTTCCGACCTGGACGGGCGCGGAATAAAATCGCGGCGTCACGGTTGCGACATGGCCTGAGACAGTATGGCCGGGTGGCATCACCCGCCTTGGAGACATGATGAGCAAGATCGACCTCGATATTTCAGAACTGCCCGACACCACCGTTTCGGTCCGCGAGACCTTCGGCATCGATTCCGACATCCGCGTTCCCGCCTACAGCAAGGGCGACGCCTATGTGCCTGATCTCGACCCCGATTACCTCTTCGACCGCGAGACGACGCTCGCCATTCTCGCAGGCTTCGCGCATAACCGCCGCGTGATGATCTCCGGCTATCACGGCACCGGCAAGTCCTCGCATATCGAGCAGGTGGCGGCGCGGCTCAACTGGCCTTGCGTGCGCATCAACCTCGACAGCCATGTCAGCCGTATCGATCTCGTCGGCAAGGATGCGATCGTCGTCAAGGACGGTCTGCAGGTCACCGAATTCAAGGACGGCATTCTGCCCTGGGCCTATCAGCACAATGTGGCGCTCGTCTTTGACGAATATGATGCCGGCCGCCCCGATGTGATGTTCGTCATCCAGCGCGTGCTGGAATCTTCCGGCCGCCTGACGCTGCTCGACCAGAGCCGCGTCATCCGGCCGCACCCGGCCTTCCGCCTGTTTGCAACCGCTAACACCATCGGCCTCGGTGATACCACAGGTCTCTATCACGGTACGCAGCAGATCAACCAGGCGCAGATGGACCGCTGGTCGATCGTGACGACGCTGAACTACCTGCCGCATGATCACGAAGTGAATATCGTTGCCGCCAAGGTGAAGAGCTTGGGCAAGGACAAGAACGGCCGCGAGACGGTTTCCAAGATGGTCCGCGTCGCCGACCTGACGCGTGCTGCCTTCATGAATGGCGACCTCTCGACCGTCATGAGCCCGCGTACCGTCATCACCTGGGCCGAAAACGCCGAAATCTTCGGTGATCTCGCCTTCGCCTTCCGCGTCACCTTCCTCAACAAGTGCGACGAGCTGGAGCGCCCGCTGGTTGCCGAGCATTATCAGCGCGCCTTCGGCGTCGAGCTGAAGGAAAGTGCCGCCAACATCGTTCTCGGAGCCTGAGACCGACCGATCATGGCAGCTCGCGGTGACAATTCGAAAGCAAAGCCCGGTGCGCCCGTCGACGTCGAGCCGTTGCGCCGGGCGATATCAGGTTGCGTACGCTCGATCGCCGGCGACGGCGATGTCGAGGTAACCTTCGCCAACGAACGGCCTGGAATGACCGGCGAACGTATCCGGCTGCCGGAGCTTTCCAAGCGGCCGACGACGCACGAGCTCGCGGTCACCCGCGGGCTTGGCGATTCCATGGCGCTGCGGCTCGCCTGCCATGACGAGAAGGTGCATACGACGATGGCGCCGCAGGGCTCGGACGCCCGGGTGATCTTCGATGCAGTCGAGCAGGCGCGTGTCGAATCGATCGGTGCGTTGCGCATGGAGGGCGTGGCGGCGAACCTGCGCTCCATGACGGAAGAGAAATATTCCAAGGCGAATTTCACCGGTATCGAGCGCCAGGAAGATGCGCCGATCGGCGAAGCCGTTGCGATGATGGTGCGTGAGAAGCTGACCGGTCAGCGACCGCCCGCTTCCGCCGGCAAGGTGCTCGACCTCTGGCGCGGCTTCATCGAGGACAAGGCGGGCTCGGAGCTCGACAACCTGTCGGAGGCGATCAACGACCAGCAGGCTTTCGCCAAGGTCATCCGCAACATGCTGTCGGCCATGGAAATGGCGGAGGAATACGGCGACGACGACAGCCAGGCCGACAATGAGGACCAGTCGGAGCAGGAAGATCAGCCGAGCGGCGACGAGCAGGACCAGGACGAGGTCGACGAGGATGCCGGCACCGATGCCGCCCCCGTGGAAGACAGCGAGGTCGCCGACGAGCAGATGGAGGACGGCGAGACCGAAGGCGCCGAAATCTCTGACGACGATATGATGGAAGAGGGCGAGGACGATTCGGAAACGCCGGGCGAGACCCGCCGTCCGAACACGCCTTTCGCCGATTTCAACGAAAAGGTCGATTATCACGTCTATACCGAAGAGTTTGACGAGATCATCACCGCCGAGGAGCTTTGCGACGCCGCCGAGCTGGAGCGCCTGCGCGCCTTTCTGGACAAGCAGCTGGCGCATCTGCAAGGCGCGGTCGGCCGCCTCGCCAACCGACTGCAGCGCCGCCTGATGGCGCAGCAGAACCGCTCCTGGGATTTCGACCTGGAGGAAGGTTATCTCGATCCGGCCCGGCTGCAGCGCATCATCATCGACCCGATGCAGGCGCTTTCCTTCAAGATGGAGCGCGACACGCAGTTCCGCGATACCGTCGTCACCCTGCTGATCGACAATTCCGGCTCGATGCGCGGCCGGCCGATCACGGTTGCCGCCACCTGCGCCGACATTCTCGCCCGCACGCTGGAGCGCTGCGGCGTCAAGGTCGAGATCCTCGGCTTCACCACAAAGGCCTGGAAGGGCGGGCAGGCGCGCGAAACCTGGCTGGCCGGCGGCAAGCCGCAGACGCCGGGCCGCCTCAACGACTTGCGCCACATCGTCTACAAATCCGCCGACGCGCCGTGGCGGCGGGCGCGGGCCAATCTCGGGCTGATGATGCGCGAGGGCCTGCTCAAGGAAAATATCGACGGCGAGGCGCTGATCTGGGCGCATAATCGCCTGCTCGCCCGCCGCGAACAGCGCCGTATCCTGATGATGATCTCGGACGGGGCGCCGGTCGACGACTCCACGCTATCGGTCAATCCCGGCAATTATCTGGAACGGCACCTGCGCGCCGTCATCGAGCAGATCGAGACGCGTTCGCCTGTGGAACTGCTGGCGATCGGTATCGGTCACGATGTGACGCGTTACTATCGCCGCGCCGTGACGATCGTCGATGCCGATGAGCTTGCCGGCGCGATGACCGAGCAGCTTGCCTCGCTCTTCGAAGACCAATCCGCCCAGCCGCGCGGCGGCCGGCTACGCCGTGCCGGCTGACGCCGCTGGAAGGAAACGCGTGGAATGACGGTCAAGCGCCTCTGCCGCGCGGCTTTGGTTGCCTTCTGCCTCGCAGCGGGCGCTTCTTCGTCGTCAGCCGGTGAGGACGTGCCGGTCATTAGCCGGCAAATTACAGATTTCAGGATCGGATCATCGGAGACGAAATTCGGCTCGCTGGAATTTCTCGGCGGGTTGGAGATGGTTTCCAGCCGGGCGCTGTTCGGCTCGCTTTCCTCCATCCGTTTCCAGCAGGACCAGAAACATTTCATCGTCGTGCTCGATACCGGCCAGTGGCTGACCGGCAGCATCGAACGCGACGCCAAGGGCAGGCTTTCCGGTCTTGCCAATGTCGAAATCACGCCGATGAAGAACCGCTCGGGGAAGAGCTTCGAGGGCAAGGGCCACATGGATGCCGAGGGCCTGGCGCTTGATGGCGATAGAATACTGGTCTCCTTCGAGCAGGAGCATCGCGTCGATGTCTACCCCGATCCCGGCTTTGCCGAATCGGGCGCCATCGCCACGCTGCCGATGCTCATCCCGCGGAAGATGCTGAGTGACAATCGCGGCATCGAGACCATCACCGTGGCGCCCGCATCCAGCCCGCTCAAGGGCGGCGTGGTGATCGTCTCCGAGCGCGGCCTCGACAGCGAAGGCAACCGGATGGCGGCCATTCTCAGCGGGCCGCTGAAAGGGCGTTTTTCAATCGAGCGTGATGGCAGCTTCGATGTCACCGACGGCGCCTTCTTGCCGAACGGCGACCTGCTGCTGCTCGAGCGCCGCTTCAACATGGCGGAGGGCATCGGCATGCGGCTTCGGCGCATCAAAGGCGCCGATATCCGGCCCGGCGCCGTCGTGAGCGGCGAGCTCCTGCTCGAGGGCGATTTCAACTCGCAGATCGACAATATGGAAGGGCTCGATGCTTTCCAGGCTGCCGACGGCACCACCCATATCATTCTGGTGTCGGACGACAATCATTCGATCCTGCAGCGCAATCTGATGCTGGAGTTCCGGCTTTCGGAAACCGGTGCCAAGCAGGTGTCGTCAGACTGACGTCATATGGCTTGGCTATCTGAGTCAGCGGTCGGTCAGTCAGCAACATTCGGAGGGAAGTCGTGGTGCATATCCATGTCATGGGCGCGTCCGGCTCCGGCACGACATCGCTCGGCCTTGCGCTTACCGAAAGGCTCGATATCGCCCACCTCGACACCGACGATTTCTTCTGGCTGCCTACCGATCCGCCGTTCACGACGCCGAGGGAGGCCGGTGAACGCATCCGGCTGCTCCTCGATGAGACGGCGCGGCATGACGGCTGGGTTCTTTCCGGATCGGCGCTGAAATGGGGAAGGCCGCTCGAACCGCTCTACGATCTGATCGTCTTCCTCAGGATCGAGCCGGAGCTTCGCATGGCGCGGATCCGCGCACGGGAGGCCGCCCGATACGGCAACAGGATCGGGCCTGGCGGCGACATGGAAGTCAAGAGCGGCGAGTTCCTGGAATGGGCGGCAAGCTACGACACGGCCGGACCGGAGCGCCGCAGTCTTGCGGCGCATGAGCAATGGCTGGAAACGCAGACGGCGCCTGTCCTCAGGCTCGATTCGTCGAGCGAACTAGACGATCTGGCTGCGGAGGTGCTGCTGCACCCGGCTATCGCCGCCGGTGCGGTCCGGCGGCGGCGGTGACTTTCCTAGGCTTTAGCGGGCGCGGACGGGCTGCATCGGCCGCAGCACGTTCATGAGCGCGCCATAGGGCAGCAGCATGACGAGGCCGACGATCATCTTGACGGCGAAATCTCCGATCGCCCAAGAGATCCAGCGCGGAGCTTCCGCTGCGAAGACGCCGAGGATGGGGGCCGATTCGAGCGCGAAAGGTTCGTTCGGGCCGAGGACGACGAAAAGTGCCGCAAAGGAAAGCGAGAAGAACATCACCGTATCGAGCGCCGAGCCGATCAGCGAGCCGACGAGCGGCGCGCGCCACCAGGCCTGGCTGCGTAGGCGGGTGAAGACGGCGATATCGAGCAACTGGCCGGCAAGATAGGCCGAGCCGGAAGCGATGGCGATGCGCGGCACCGAGGTGAAGAAAGAGAGGCCGACGCCGACGACGAAACCAGCAAAGACGACCTTGCGGGCTGCCTGCGGGCCGAACTGGCGGTTGGTCAGATCAGTGATCAGGAAGGCGACCGGATAGGAGAAAGCGCCCCAGGTCAGGATGTCGGCGAGATTGATGCCGGCGACTTCGGCGTTCAGCGGAAACTGGACGAGGAAGTTGGAGGCGACGACGACAAGCGTCATCAGCGCGACATAGGCAATGGTATAGCGGGTCTTCAGCATTTTTTTATCCTGGGTGATGCCACCAGTTGGAGAGACGGACCGGCAAAGCAAAAGGCTTGACCGGTATTATCCGTCAAGCCTTTTGAAACCGTATGAAGAAGGGCAGAAGCTTACGCAGCAGCGGCTTCGGCGGTCTTCTTGACGATTTGACGGCGCAGCAGGCGCGCGCGCATCGACAGTTCGTTTTCGCTTGCCTTGATCAGGAAGGCATCGAGGCCGCCGCGGTGCTCGACGGAACGAAGAGCAGCAGCCGAAACGCGAAGACGATAACGCTGGTTGAGAGCGTCGGAAATCAGCGTCACCTGGCACAGGTTCGGCAGGAACCGGCGCTTGGTCTTGTTGTTGGCATGGCTGACATTGTTACCAGTCAGGACGGCCTTGCCGGTCAATTCGCACACGCGGGACATGGAACACCTATTCTTGTTTTTCTCGGGCCATCGGACTGCCATCCCCGGCAAAACCGGGCTCGCAATCCAACAGGCATGATTGGAAAGTTGCGGTTCTATAGTCAGAGAGCCTGCTCGCGTCAAGCCAAACCTTGGCCTTTCCCGCAATTCTGTCAAAAAGCTGCTGTTTTCTTCCCCTCCGGGCAGGAGTATAGAGCGTGTCGGCAAGGGCTGCCGCGCGCGGTTGGACAAGGCTACACACATGGCTCATTCGGGCAGACGCATTTTCATTTCCGCCATTGCCGCGCTCCTTGCCATACCGGCATCGGCCGCCGAGATCCAGCACCGGACGGTCTACCGGGTGACGCTTGCCGGCCTGCCGATCGCGCGCGCCGCGTTCCTGACGCAGATCGAGGACGATCGCAGCTACAAGATCGCCGGCGACATCAAATCCTCAGGCCTTGCCGATCTCGTCACGACCATCTCGGCAAAGACCAGCGTTACCGGCGTCGTCCGTAACGACCGGCTGCAGGCGCTGAAATATTCGCTCTACTACAAGAAAGGCAAGAAAGCCCGCGTCTACGAGGTCAGCTACCGCAACGGCGATATCATCTCGGCGACGACGACCCCACCGCCGAAGCGGCCGAAGAACTGGATCGACGTTACGCCGCGCGACATGCGCTCGGTGCTCGACCCGATCTCCGGCCTGGTCTTCACTGGGGATACCAAGGTCTGTTCGCAGACGCTGCCGATCTTCGACGGCGAGACGCGCATGGACCTGGTGCTCTCGCCGAAGGGCGACGAGGATTTCTCGACCGACGGCTTCAAGGGCAAGGCGGTCGTCTGCGGTGTGCGCTTCGTGCCGCGTTCCGGCTACAAGAAGGGCCGCAAGGACATCGACTATCTTAGCAAAAGCGACCGCATGGAGATCTGGTTTGCCAAGTCGGATGCGGCAAATGTATATGCTCCTGTCTATGTGCGCATTCCGACCGAATATGGAATGGTGACGATTACCGCCGTCAAATATGGCAGCGTCGGCTGACGGAGCTTTCGCCTCCGTGGAGGAGGACAGGTGAAGCTTCGTGCGACGGCGGTCGGTTTTACCGCAATTCTGATGTGGTCGTTCCTGGCGCTGCTCACCGCGGCCTCGGGAAAGATGCCGCCGTTCCAGCTCTCGGCCATCTGCTTTGCGATCGGCAGTATTCCCGGCATTCTGGCGCTCATCCTCAATCCTTCACGGCTGGCGCTGCTGAAGCAGCCGGCCAAGGTCTGGGCGACGGGCATTGCGGGGCTCTTCGGTTATCATTTCCTCTATTTCACCGCGCTCAGAAACGCGCCGGCGGTTGAGGCAGGGCTGATCGCCTATCTCTGGCCGCTCTTGATCGTCGTCGGCTCGGCGCTGCTGCCGGGAGAGCGGCTGCGCTGGTACCACGTGGCGGGCGCGCTTGCCGGGCTTTGCGGCACCTTCCTCATCGTCGGCCGCAACGGCATCGATTTCGACGGCGCCTATGCCCTTGGTTATGGCGCCGCCTTCCTCTGCGCCTTCACATGGTCCGGCTATTCGCTGCTGACGCGGCGTTTCGACGCCGTCTCCACCGACGTCGTCACCGGTTTCTGCCTTGCGACATCAATCCTGTCCTTGTTCTGCCATCTCGGCCTCGAGGCGACCGTCTGGCCGGAAACGGGCTTCGAATGGATCGCCGTCATCGGGCTCGGGCTCCTGCCTGTCGGGGCTGCCTTCTATGCCTGGGATCACGGCGTCAAGAACGGCGATATTCAGATCCTCGGCGCTGCGAGCTATGCCGCGCCGCTGCTTTCGACGCTGATCCTGACGCTGTTCGGATTTGCCGAACCGAGCTGGCGGATCGCGCTCGCCTGCCTGCTCGTCACGGGCGGGGCGGTGCTCGCCGCTCAAGAAATGTTCCGCCGCAAGGCCCAAGTGAAGCCGGTTGCGGCGCAGTAGCCTCAGCCGCCGGGTTTCCAGCCCGGCGGGGCCATCTCGAAGCTCGAAAATTCGAAGCCGGGCGAGACGGTGCAGCCGACCAGGGTGAAATCACCCAAGGTTTCGGCCGATTGCCACCAGTTGGCGGGAATGATCGCCTGCGGCCGCTCGCCGGCGGAAAGGCTGGTTCCGAGCATCAGGGTCTCGCTCGTCGTTCCGTCTTCCGAGCGGTGCAGCGCCAGCGGTGCGCCGGCATAATAGTGCCAGACCTCGGCCGCGTCATGGACGCGGTGCCAGTGCGAGCGCTGTCCCGCCGTCAGCAGATAATAGATTGCCGTCGAATGGCCGCGCGCGCCTCCCGAGGTATCGCGGAAGGTCTGCACGTACCAGCCGCCTTCCGGATGCGGCTCCATGCCGAGCGTGCGGATGATCTCCTCAGGAGACATCAAAAATTGTCCTTGCGCTTGCGAATCTCGGCAAAGACTTCCTCGTTGGTCTTGCCTTCCATGATCAGGTTGCGGCGGATCGCCGGATCGGCGGCGCGCAGGAAGGGGTTGGTTTCCTTTTCCAGTCCGAGTGTTGTCGGAACGGTGAATTTGCCTTCCGCGCGCAAGGCTTCGATCTCGGCGGCGCGGGTCTTCAGACGCTCATTGTCGGGATCGACCGTCAGCGCGAAGCGGGCATTGGAGAGCGTGTATTCATGGCCGAAATAGATCGCGGTCTCATCCGGCAGCACGGCGAGCTTCTGCAGCGAATGCCACATGTCGGCGGCGGGGCGTTCGAACAGGCGGCCGCAGCCGAGCGCAAACAGCGTGTCGGCGGCAAAGAGCAGCTTGTCGTCGGCGAAGTGATAGCAGATGTGGCCGGCGGTGTGGCCGGGTGTCTCGATGACATTGACCGTATGGTCGCCGAAGAGAAACCTGTCGCCATCGGCCATCGTCCGGTCGAGGCCGGGAATGGCGACCGCCTCGTTGATCGGGCCGATGATCTCGCAGCCGAATTGCTGCTTCAGCGCCAGATTGGCGGCCACGTGATCGGTGTGGTGATGGGTGGTAAAGATATGGGTGATCTTCCAGCCGCGGCGCGTCGCCGCTTCCAGGATCGGCGCTTCCTCGGGAGCGTCGATCGCCGCGGTAAAGCCCGTCTCCACGTCGTGCACGAGAACGCCGAAATTATCGGTACGGCAGAGAAAAACGTCTAATTCCAAAGGTTTCATCTTCAAATAATCCTTTGTCATGCGAGTCTTGCGGGAATGTAGAGGGTCCGGCCTTGAAGTCCAACCGCCCGCTGATAACATTTATCGCAATGCACGCCGATATCGTCGACCTACGTCAGTTCTACCATTCCGATCTCGGCCGTCTTGCCGAGCAATCGATCGCCATGGCGCTCTCCTCGCTCTGGGTGCGGCTGCCGCAGGAGCGTCTGGTCGGCCTCGGTTATGCCGTGCCGTTCCTCGACCGGTTCCAGGCCGATACCGAGCGCACCTTCGCTTTCATGCCGGCCGGGCAGGGTGCGGTGAACTGGCCGATGGGCTCGCTGTCGTCGACGACGCTGATTTTCGATGAGGAGTTGCCGCTGCCGGATTCCTCGATCGACCGGGTGCTGATGGTGCATTCGCTGGAATTCGCCGAAAGCCCGCGCGAGACGCTGAAGGAGCTCTGGCGGGTGCTTGCGCCGGGCGGGCGGTTGGTCATCGTCGTGCCGAACCGGCGTGGGGTCTGGGCGCGCATGGAGCATACACCCTTCGGTTCGGGCCGGCCCTATTCGCGCGGCCAGCTGACGCATCTGCTGCGGGAGACGAATTTCACGCCTGGGGCGACGGCCGAGGCGCTATTCTTTCCGCCTTCCAAGCTCAGGACGATCCTGCGGCTTCGCCGCGCCTTCGAGCGGATCGGCCGGACGCTGTGGCCGGCCTTTTCGGGTGTCATCATCGTCGAGGCGCAGAAGCGGCTCTATCAGGGGCTGCCGGTAGCGGCGCGCGCGTCTCGCCGCGTCTTCGTGCCCGTTCTCGCACCGCATGGTGTGCCGACGACGCGCAGCCGGTGAGCCCGCTCCCGGCTCTCGACAAGAACCACATTCCGCTTTAATGCCACTTGGTCATTTTCCGGAAAATCCAAGGTCGACCCATGAGCGTTGAGATGAGCAAGCCCGTTCCGCGTCCCGGTATTCTCGATATCGCATCCTATGTGCCGGGCAAGGAACATGCGCCGGGTGTTGCCCGCGTCTACAAGCTCTCCTCCAACGAAACGCCGCTCGGCGCCAGCCCTAAAGCGATCGAGGCGGTCAAGGCGGCTGCCGAAAATCTCGGGCGTTATCCCGACGGGCAGGCAGTCGAACTGCGCGAGGCGATCGCGGCCGTGCATGGCCTCAATCCGGCAAACATCCTCTGCGGAAACGGCTCGGACGAACTGCTCGGTCTGCTCTGCCATGTCTATCTCGGCCCGGGCGATGAAGGCATCATCACCGAGCACGGCTTCCTCGTCTACAAGATCCAGATCATGGGCACGGGTGCCACGCCCGTCGTCGTCAAGGAGAAGGACTATACCGTCGACGTCGACGCGATCCTTGCCGCGGTGACGGAAAGGACGAAGATCCTCTTCATCGCCAATCCCGGCAATCCCACAGGCACCTACGTTCCCGTCAGCGAGATCCGCCGCCTGCAGGCCAGCCTGCCGAAACACGTCGTCCTCGTGCTCGATGCGGCTTACGCCGAATATGTGCGCCGCAACGATTACGAAGCCGGCATCGAGGTCGTGTCTTCCAATTCCAACGTGGTGATGACCCGCACCTTTTCGAAGGCCTACGGTCTTGCGGCGCTGCGCGTCGGCTGGATGTATGCGCCCGCGGAGATCGTCGATGCCGTCAACCGTGTCCGCGCTCCGTTCAACTTGAACGCGGCGGCGATTGCCGCGGGTGCCGCGGCCATCCGCGATCAGGCTTTCGTCCAGCAGGCCGTCTCCTTCAACCAGATGTGGGTGGAGACGCTCACGGAGGCTCTCGAAGCGATCGGGCTGAAAGTGACGCCCTCCGTCGCCAATTTCGTCCTCATCCATTTCCCCGACATCGACGGCAAGCGCGCGGCCGATGCCGACGAACTGCTGACGAGCCGCGGTTACATCCTGCGCGCCGTGCGCAGCTACGGCTTTTCCAATGCGTTGCGCATGAGCATCGGTCCCGAAGAGGCCAATCGCGGCGTCATCGCAACGCTGCGCGAATTCATGGGACGTCAGGCATGAGCGTGCTGTTCGACCGGATCGCGCTGATCGGCATCGGCCTGATCGGCTCTTCGCTCGCCCATGACATCCGGCGGCTCGGGCTTACGAAGGAGATCGTCGTCGCCACGCGCAGCGCCGATACGCTGAAGCGCGCGGAAGAGCTTGGCCTCGGCGATCGCTATACGACCTCCTCGGCAGAGGCGGTGCGGGATGCCGACCTCATCATCGTTTCGGTGCCCGTCGGCGCTTCGGAAAGTGTCGCGAAGGAAATCGCCGGGAGCCTGAAGCCGGGCGCGATCGTCACCGATGTCGGCTCCACCAAGGCTTCCGTCATCGCGCAGATGCAGCCGCATATGCCTGACAATGTGCATTTCATCCCCGGCCATCCGCTGGCCGGCACGGAAAAGTCCGGTCCCGATGCCGGCTTCCCCGGCCTCTTCGAAGGCCGCTGGTGCATCTTCACGCCGGTCGCAGGCACCGACGAAATGGCGCTGAAGCGGTTGCGCGGCTTTTGGCAGGCGCTCGGCTCGAAGGTCGACGAGATGGATGCGGAACACCATGATAAGGTGCTCGCGATCGTCTCGCACCTGCCGCATATCATCGCCTACAACATCGTCGGCACCGCCGACGATCTGGAGACGGTGACGGAATCGGAAGTCATCAAGTATTCGGCCTCCGGTTTTCGCGATTTCACTCGTCTCGCCGCCTCCGATCCGACCATGTGGCGCGACGTCTGCCTGCACAATCGCGATGCGATCCTCGAAATGCTGGCGCGCTTCTCGGAAGATCTCGCCTATCTCCAGCGGGCGATCCGCTGGGGCGAGGGCGACAAGATTTTCGAACTCTTCACCCGCACCCGCGCCATCCGCCGCTCGATCGTCCAGGCCGGCCAGGACGTCGACGCACCGGATTTCGGCCGCCCCCACCCGCTGGACAAGAAGTAGCCGCGCGATGGTGGAGGTGGCGAGCGCGAGCCAGGCGGATATCGATTGGCTGGTGCGCGAAGATGCCAATGCGGGCAAGGCATGGATATCGCGATGCGTGGCGCTCGGCGAATATCTCGTGGCCAGGGAGGCCGGCGAGATCGTCGGCTTCCTGCGCTTCTCCCGTTTCTGGGGCAGGGTTCCCTATATGGAAATGATCCGCATCCAGCCTGCCTATCGCCGGTTGGGTGTCGGCACGGCGCTGTTTCTTGCCTGGGAAGAGGCGATGCTGGCCGAGGGCGCCCGCATGCTGATGACGTCGAGCGAATGCGACGAGAGCCGGCCTCAGGACTGGCATCGCCGCAACGGATTTACCGAAACCGGCGCCATCGAGCTGCCCGGTCTGCAATCGGTGCCCGAGGTTTTCTTCATCAAGCACATCGGCTGAAAGCGGAGCCTGTCAGATCGGCGGTATCCGGCCAAGCGGGATGAAGCCGCTGACGGTGGCGTTGCCATGATCGACGACGAGATCGACCGAGACCTTGTCCTTGCCGCCGGCAAGCGACTGCAGGAGCTTCGTCGCCGTGTTAACGGTCGATGCAATGTCGGGGAAGGCCTGTTTCAGGCTATCGCCCCAGGGCCCGAGCTGTTCGATCTCCAGCTTGAATTTTCCGGAGAGAAAACCCTGCTCATCAAAGGAGAAGGGGCCACTGAGCGTCATCACCTTGCCGTCGCCGATATTGGCGACGATGCGGCGCAGCTCGCCGGCGGAGCCGTTGAGGCCGTTCGGATCGCTGCCGTCGATCAGCCCGGCCTTGCCGGCGACGGTGAGATCGATGCTGGCGGAGAATTTCGGGAAGATCTGCGGCCAGTCCTTGATCGCGGTGTTTGCATTCTCCACGGAGATCGCTCCGTCGAGATCGGCTCCGTTCTGGCGCAGATGAATTTCGGTGCGGGCCGCATCGAAGTTGACGGTCTGGCCGGTGAACGAGGAAACCGCCGTCGCCTTCAGGCCCTCGATGACCGTCGAGCTGCGGTCGATGCCTTTCAGCCTGGTTGCGAGGCTCGCCTGGAGGTTCGTCCATTGCGCCGAGATCGTCAGGCCGTTTGTCGTGCGGATTTCGGCCGGCGAATCGAGTTCCCAGACGATATTGCCGGGCGCATAGACTTGGGCTGCCGAGCGCAGTGCGCCGAAGGTGGCAGAGACGCCGTTGACATTGTCGTCAACATCGACCTTGGAGCAGAACAAGCCGATGCGGAAGGGATAGCCGCGGAATTCGATATCGGCGCATTCGCCGCTGACGCCCGCCTGGTCGCGCGGCGCGATCGCTTGCAGCACCGTCGTCTTCAGCGCCGATGCCGCATAGAACCAGCCGCCGGTATAAATCGCGATCGCCAGGAGAATGGCGCCGCCCAGCAACCAGAATTTCTTGCTACTGCCAGATTCGCCGCTGCCGGATCGGCTTGACGCTGCCATGATGTTCTCCAATGGTGAATCGCAAAGTGATTCCGGTCTGGCGTGCGATATGGACGAATTTTGGGTGTTTGGCTACGGCTCGCTGATGTGGAATCCGGGCTTCGAGTTCCTAGAACGGGCAGAAGCTCTGGTGCATGGTTACAGGCGTTCACTTTGTGTGCGCTCCTTCGTCCATCGCGGCACGCGCGACAATCCGGGCCTCGTTCTCGGCCTCGACAGGGGCGGCGCCTGCCGCGGCATGGCGTTCCGCATTGCGCCTGACAAATGGGACGAGGTGATCGATTATCTGCGCGCCCGCGAGCTCGTCACCAACGTCTATCTGGAACGCCGGGTGCGATTGCAGTTTGCCGGCGGCCGCAGGGTGGAGGCGGTGACCTACATCGCCGATCGCGGCCATGAGCAATATGCCGGTACGCTCGACGCGCTTGCGGCGGCGCGGGTGGTGAACGAGGCCAAGGGGCAATCCGGCCCGAACGATGCCTATGTCTTCAATACGCTCGCGCATCTGAAGCAGATGGGCATCCGGGACCATTGGCTGGAACAGGTCGTCGACGAAGTGGAGCGGCTGCGCGCCGCCTAAAGCACGTCGCGATCTTTCAGATTCGCTTCCCGCGCTTTAGGTCTTTATTTTCTCGCATGTCGTTATCGCAAAACCGCAGCACACTTTTGCGCAACATGCTTTAATCACGCCATGGCAGCGTTCAGCTTGCGCAGTTCGGCCAGCCTTTTGACTGCCGTCGGCGGCAAGGGCAGGTGCGGGTTGCGTTCGACGGTATCGATGAGAAGCTCGTCGCTCGCTCGTTCCGTGACTTCGATCAGGTGTGCGAAAAAGGCGTCCGGATCCATGCCCGGCATGATCGGCGGCAGGATCCTCACCTTGAAATGGCCGGGATAACGGCGGATGCTCCGCCGCGGCCAGAAGAGGCCGGGATGCATGGCGATCGGCACCACGGGGATGCCAAGGTCGCGGTACATGCGGGCGATGCCGTATTTATAGACCGGCTCCGCGCCCGGCGGACGACGGGTGCCCTCGGGATAGATGATGAGCTGGCGGCCGGTGGCAAGCTCTTCCTTCGTGCGTTTCAGCACTTCCACCATCACCTTGCCGCGGGCGCCGCGATCGACCGGGATCATGCGCTGCTTCTTGGCATACCAGCCGAAGAGCGGAATCCACATCAGCTCGCGCTTCAGGATGTAGACCGGGTCCTTGAGCCGGGGCAGCAGCGCATAAGTATCCCAGAAGGATTGATGCTTCGGCGCCAGGATGTAGCTGCCGTCTGGCAGGTTCTCCAAGCCCTCGATCTCGAAGGTCGTGCCGACGATCACGCGCATCAGCCAGTGATTGGAGCGCGCCCAGTTTTTCGGGATTTCATAGGCGGTCAGACGCGGCACCACGAAATAATAGGGCGAGAGCACGATCATCCGGATGATGAGGTTGGCATAGAAGATCGTGTTGAAGAGGATGGAACGCAGGGCGATCATGAAATTTTCCCGAGGCATGCTCACGCGACCGGCCTACACGATATTGCCCATCATAAAAAGCGTTTGATGATGCCCCAGAACAGGATTCATTTTAGGTCAGGCCTCAGTCGGCGGCGGAGACGCTGGCCGAGCGCAGCCCGGTGTGGCGGCCGAAGCCGGTAATGTTGCGGGCGCCGGCCAGGAGCACCTTTACATATTCGGCGAGCATGACGCGCATCGCGTTCGGATCGGTAAACCAGTTGCGGGTCTTCAAATCCGAATTGACGACGGGATAGGGGATGAACTCGATGTCGGGATCGACATAGGAGAGTTCGGCGAGGCTGCGCGGCATGTGGTAATTGTTGGTGACGACGAGGACGCTCCTGTATCCCCTCGCATGGATCCAGTTGGAGGCCTCCTCGGCATTGCCGATCGTGTCGATGGCATCGTGGCCAATATCGACGCAGCAGGAGAAGAGATCGGCCGAGCCCTGCGTCATCCTGCGGATCTGCGCCGGCGTCGTCGTCGGGTGGACGCCCGAGATCAGTAGCCGTTTGCCGGCGCCCTTCTGCAGCAATTCCACGGCTTGGTCGATGCGCTGATAGCCGCCGGTCAGCACCACGATCGCATCCGCCTTGGGTTCGGCGGGCGGCTTCAGCGTCGTCACCGAGTCGGCAAAACGCAGGAAGCCGCCGAACACCAGGGCGATCGCCAGCACGCAGGCAAAGCCGCCCCAGCGCAGCAGGCGGCGGATGGGGCCGCGCCGCGGCGGCAGACCCGCCGGGCGCTGAAGCTCCGGGTCCTGCCGAATCGGGTTGCGTGTCGTATGGCCCATGGTCATGAATCGTGATTATACGCTGATTGCGGCGCAGAACAGACGCTGACATGACAAAACGGCATGGTTGCGATCAACTTGCGATGCCGTCAGTCCGTGTCGGGTCCGAACGCAATGTATCGATTTCGTAGATCGTCCGCATGACGGTCAGCCGCGCGGTGAAAGTCGTGAGCAGCGCGATGACGATCATCGTCGCGAAGATGCCGGCATAACCGAGCACGCCAACGGAAAAGGTGCCGAAAAGTGCCGTCGCCTGGTCGGTTTCAGGGGTCGCCAGCGTGCGGCTCTGCCAGAAGCCGGCCGTGGCGAAGAAGAGCGCGGCAAGCGCGCTGCCGATCGCTGAGCCCTTGAGGCTGATCTTCAGGAAATGCTTCTGGAATTCGGTGGCGACGAAGGAGCTTTCGGCGCCGACGAAATGCAGCACTTCGACGATGTGGCGGTTGCCCGACAGCGCGCCGCGCGTGGCGAAGACGACGGTCAGCACCATTGCCGAGAAGACCAGCAGGAGGATGCCGGTGCCGATCAGCACCGTCGTATGCGCCATGGAGACCAGCCGGTCGACCCAGGTGCGGTGGTCGTCGAGGCTCGCCTGCGGGATGCTCTCCTTGAGCAATCCCCTCATCGCATCGAAATCCGGCGGATTGCTCTCGTCGATGGTGATGACGACGAGGCGGGGAACGGGCAGATCCTTGAGATCGAGACCCGGGCCGAGCCAGGGTTCCAGCAGGCGAGCGGTGGCCGCCTCGTCGACGATCTGGCCGCTCTTGGTGCCGACGAAGGTCAAAGCGAGATCGCGTGCCTGCGCCAGCGCCTTTTCCATGTCGAGATTGTCGTCCGGCTTGATCTGGATGGTGATCTCGCGGGAAATCTGGCTCTCCCAGCTTGCCGCGGTCGAGCGCACCATGCTGACGCCGCCGAGCGTCAGGCAGGCGAGGAAAGCCATGATCGATATGACCACCATCAGGGCGTTGCCCTGGATGTTGGAAGGCGGCAGGATCGGCGCCGTCGGGCGCACGCGCATTTCCGGCCGTTTCTGCTGGTTTTGCGCCGGCGCCTTGTCTCGGTCTCTGGATGGGGGCTCAGTCATAGATATCGAGGTGCCCTCCCGAAAGGATCATACGGCGGGCTTCCACTTGCTCCATTAGCGCCAGATCGTGAGTGGCGATCACCACGGCGGTGCCGAGCCGGTTGAGCTCAAGGAAAAGATTGAGCAGGCGCCGTGCCATGGGTGGGTCGACATTGCCGGTCGGCTCGTCGGCGAGCAGCACTTCCGGCCGGTCCATCAGCGCCCTGGCGATCGCGGCACGCTGCTTTTCCCCGCCGGAAAGCACGGGCGGCAGGACGTTGATGCGTTCGCCGAGACCGACCCATTTCAGGAGTTCGATGACGTCGGTCTTGTAGGAGCTCTCCTCCTTGCCCCGCACCCGTAAGGGCAAAGCGACATTCTCATAGGTGGTGAGATGGTCGAGGAGGCGGAAATCCTGGAAGACGATGCCGACGCGGCGGCGCAGCAGCGGCAGTTCGGGGCGGGGGATTTCGGAAATGTCGCGCCCGAACATGCGGATCAGGCCGCGCGTCGGCTGCAGCGACATGAAGAGCAGCCTGAGCAGCGACGTCTTGCCGGCGCCCGATGGGCCCGTCAGGAACTGAAAGGATTTCTTCGGAATGTCGAAGGTCAGGTCCCGGAGGATTTCCGGGCCCATGCCATAGCGCAAACCGACATTCTCGAAGTGGATCAACGGGCAGCTCAGTCTGTTCTTGGTTTCACCGCGCGACTTGTTAACCAACACCGTTAACAGCCGGTAAATTTTGCCGGAAAGACGCCCGTTTGATGGCAATCTTTGCGAAGCATTAACCATTAAAATTTACGACTGAGGAGGATTCGTTTCAATGCCAAGATTTCGACCGGCATCGAAACCATGTGGACATCTGCGAGGCAGCCACCATGGAAGCATCCTCCTTCAGCCGCCGGACACCGGGCCAGGCCTATGATTTCCTGCCGCCGGAACCCGCACGCCGCCAATACCGCACGGCACGCCCTGCCGATATTTCCGACGCCGAGTTCGTCACGGTCGGCAAAGTCCGGCCAAGGGAATTCAACGCAAGGACTTATAACGACAATCGCAGACGCATGGCCGCCGCAGCCGGTGCGCAGCCGACGCTTCTACCAATAATGGCTTCGGCTCTGCGGAGCGCGGAATCCTGGCTGCAGCGCGCGTCGCTACGCAGCTTCGCAGTCTTGGTGCTGGGCCTTGCCGTGCTCGTCTTCGGGCTTGCAGGCGGCTTTTCAGGCCTTTCCGCCGAGGGGGCCGCCTCCGGAGCGCCGTTGCATTTCACCCATGTGACCGTGACGCCGCGGGATGCCAACGGCATGCGCGTGCTTGATATCAACGGCATCATCGAAAACGAAAGCGGCACCACGCAGACGGTGCATCCGATCCGCGCCGATCTCGTGACCGACGAACGGCTGACAGCAAGCATCGTCATCGAACCGCCCGCCGACGTCGTCTATGCCGGCCAAAGCCGGGGTTTCTCGGCCCGCGTCCAGCATGCCGGCGGCAAGATGCCGGAGGTCAGGCTTTCCTTTCTGCCATAGCGCCGCGGGAGGCGTGACGGCCGGCTTACGGCCGCAAGTCTGCATGAATCGCGTTAATTTCATGCCGAGCGAGGCTGTTTCAGGCTCGCATATGTGCTAACGGCTTACCCTTCTTTTCATGGAGCAAGCCCTTATGCCTGTCGTGCGCGGAAAAAACATCGAGCCGCTCTTCACCGCCGAGCAGATCGCCGAGCGCAATCATTCGATGGCGCGGGAGATCGCCAACGGTCCGACCAAGGACCTGCTCGTCATCGCGGTACTCAAGGGCTCCTTCATCTTCGCCGCGGACCTGATCCGCGCCCTGCATGACACCGGGCTTGCTCCGGAGGTCGAGTTCATCACGCTGTCGAGCTACGGCAGCGGCACCGTTTCCCAGGGCGTGCGCATCGTCAAGGATATCGACAGCGACGTGCACGGCCGCGACGTGCTTTTGATCGACGATATCCTCGAATCCGGCCGGACGCTGCTTTTTGCCAAGGAGCTGCTCTTCGAGCGCGGCGCACGCAACGTCACGATCGCCGTGCTGCTCGACAAGCGCGTCAAGCGCAAGGAAAAGCTGGAAGCCGATTATGTCGGCTTCGAATGCCCCGACTATTTCGTCGTCGGCTATGGCATGGATGTCGCTTATGCCTTTCGCGAATTGCCCTTCGTCGGCGTGGTTACCGGCGACGCCTGAATTATCGGGAGCACCGCAGCGCCTTCGCACGTCTGAAAAGACGCGCGGCGCTGTGCTGTCGCCCGAGACGGGTTGTTAACCATTCCGTTCATCGCTTCGCCATCTTTACCGATCGAAAAGGAAAGTCTGGTGATTTCCGTCGCGGGGCTGAAGACGGAGCAATGCACATATGGCAAGAATTCTGATTACGGAAGACGAGGACTCCCTGCGGTCTTTCGTAGCCCGGGCCTTGCGGCTCGACGGTCACGAGACCGATGAAGCCGCCGACGGCGCCGAAGGGCTGGAGAAGCTGAAGGACGGGGTCTACGATCTGCTGCTGTCGGATATCCGCATGCCCGTGATGGACGGCATCGAGCTCGCCCATCAGGCAAAGGACGCTTTTCCTGCTTTGAAGATCCTGCTGATGACCGGCTATGCCGAACAGCGCGAGCGCGCCGACGACCTCGCGGAAAAGATCATCGACGTCGTCTCCAAGCCCTTCGCGCTTCCCGATATACGCAAGGCTGTCGCCCGGGCGCTCGTCGCTTAACGCATTTTCATTCCTCGGAATTCACGCGTAACCCCGGAAATCGCTTGGGATTTCCGGGGTTACGCGCGTCAAAACCTGATATCCTTTGCTTGATGACGCAGGCCTACTGGATATCCAGAAGCCGTTCGAGATATCGCCGCTCCATCTCCTGCGGCGGATTGTTGCCGAGCTTTTCGCGAATCGCGTCGAGGATTTCGCGCGCCCGCTGGACGTCGATTTCGTCGGGCACCTTCACGCCGTCGTCGTCGATATAGCCCTTGCTCATGCGTGGCCGTCCGAGCGGGTCGCGGCCGTTCTGATCGCCCTGGCCGACCTGCCCGTTCGGGCCCTGTCCCTGCTGGCCCCGCTGCGCCTGCATCATCTGGTTCATCATGTCGCGGGCGCCCTGGCGAAGGGCTTCCAGCGCGCGGCCCTGGTTTTCGACGGCCGTGTCGCCGCGGCCCTGGCCGAGCTCGCGGCCGGCGCCGTCCATCTCGCGTTGGGCCTGGCCGAAGCCCGGGCCGGGCTTCATGCCCATTTCGCCGAGTTTCTTCTGCAATTCGCCTAGCTGCTTGCCGAGCGCATCCTGCTGGGCGCGCAGCTGTTTCAGCGCCTCCCTCAGCTGCTCGGCCGTCATCTGGTCGGAAGGTTGCTGGCCCTCGCCTTGCTGACCTTGCTGCTGGTCCTGCGGCTCGCCGTTCTCGCCCGGGGTCATCTGGTCGAGGAGCGGGTCGTTCTCGCCCATATCGGATTCGCCGCGCTGCATGCGATCCTTGAGCTGCTGATCGAGGCGGAAGGTCTCTTCCATCAGCTTCTGCTGGTCGCGCAGGATCTCGCCGAGCTTGTCGATCTGCTTGCGGGCTTCGCTGTTTTCCTGGCCCTGCTGACCCCGCTGCGGCCGGCCGGCCTGCAGGTTGTTCATCATGCGCTGCAATTCCGAGAGCATCTGCTGGGCCGCGTCGCGATTGCCGGAGCGGGCGAGATTCTCGATCTGGTCCATCATCCGTTCCAGATCCTGCTGGCGCAGGATATTCTGGGCATTCTGGTTCGGCTGCATCGGGGCGTTCTGCATGCGCTGGGCAAGCTCGGTCATGTAATCCTGCATCGCCTTGCGCAGCTCGTCCATCAGCTTCTTGATCTCCTCGTCGGACGCATTGCGGTTCAAGGCATCGGCAAGCTTCTGCTGGGCTTCGCGCAGCTTGCGTTCGGCCAGCGAAAGATCACCATCCTCCATGCCAAGCGCGATTTCCCAGAGATATTGAGCCGTATCCTTCAGCGCATCCTCGGTTTTTGCGAGCTTCATGCGGGCCAAGGCGGATTCCAGCAGCAGATAATTGGTGAGCTTGGGAATGGTCTCCTCAGGACGAATGGTCAGCGCCTCGTTCAGCGCGATTGCCTGCGGCATCTTGCGCGTGTCGAGCGCGAAGACCTGTCGTTCCTCTGCAACGGCCGCGGCAAGTGGCTCGTTGAAGGGCCGCGAGGGCAGGATCATGTCATAGGGCGGGCTGCGGCCGGTCTGGCCGGCGGCATCCTTGGCGACGAGGGTGATGCGCACGCGCTTGCCGGCAAGCGGATGTTCGGTCAGGTTTCGGCTGGTCACGCCCTTGGCGTCGCGGGCGTTGCGGCGGGGGATATCCAGCCGGTATTCCGGCAGCGGGTAGAGCGGCGTCGCCGTCGGATCGGCTTCGACCGGCACGATTTCCGCATGGGCCTCCTGAACGCCGTAATCGTCCTTGACGGTGAAGCCGATTTCGAGCGCGCCGTTGACGCTCGGCTTCGGCATGCCGTCGAAGGCGATTTCCGGCGCCTTGTCGGGCAGCACGTCGAAGCTCCAGCGGCGGCCATTAACCTCGAGCGCGCCGTTTTCCTCGAGCTTCATCACATGCGTCTGCGCGACGAGGGCATTGTTGGCCGGTGCGCCGGTCGCCGGCTGCTCCACGGCGGGCGCCGCTGCCTGCTGCGCCTTTGTGTCTCCCTGCACGGGGATATCTCGCGCCTCGCCGTTCGCCCTACGGAAAACAACTTTCTCGGCCGTCTTTCCGCCGCTGACGCGCACGGTGAGGCCCGAAAATTGCGGAATGCCGATCGCCGCCTGCTCGCTGCCGTCGGCTGTGAGATAAACCGGCGCACGGCCGGTATAGGAGGGCGGCGTCACCCAGGCGTCGATGCGCACCGCCGGATCGACCGTCACCTGTTCGGGGGCCGCCTGCAGGGCGTCGCCCACCGAGCCGCCGTTGATCGACAGCGAATAGCCGAAGGCTGTGACGACAAGCAGTGCCGGAATGGCGCGAAGGGCGAAGCGGTCATGCGCGGCGATATCGGGTCTCGGCATGCCGGCATCGAGGGCGGCGATCTTCTCGGCCATGCGCGCCTGGTGCTCGCGCCAAAGCGCCCGGGCGAACGGCGTATCGAAGGCCGGATCGTCTTCCTGGACGGTGACCGGCTGGTGCGGCAGGCCATTGCGCTCTTCCAGCATGCGGTCCGCTTCGGCGACCTTGGGCCAGCGCAGATTGCGGAAGGGGACGAGCGAAACGAGGAAAGCGGCGGCGAAAGCGATCAGCAGCAGGATGCGCATCCAGTCCGGCACGCTGCGGAAGAGGCCGAACCAGGACGCGGAAAGATAAAAAGCGATGACCGAGAGGACCGGCATCAGCGGCGGCAGCAGCTGCTCGAAGAAGAGCACGATGCGCGCCAGCAGGCGCTTCGTCGTTACCAGCCGGGCAAGCGAGGGGCGGAGCGCGAATGCACCTTTCTTCTGCCTCGTAGGGCTTGTCATCGGTCCGGTCTCCGCGATCTGGCGTTCTGATACAGAGGGCGCTTCCGGCGATTGCGGGGCAATACGCTCATGATTGACAAGGATAACACTCTTTGTGGCGAAGGCGAGGGCGAGCGGCCGGTAATACCGGCTTTTCACGTTTGTTCGCCAAAAAGTGATGGCCTTGTCAGTCGAGCCAGGCCGGAACTGAATCGAGACCGATCAGTTCGGCGTAGGTTCTGCGCGGGCGAATCGTATGGAAATCGCTGCCCTTGACCAGAACTTCGGGCACCAGCAGGCGGCTGTTATAGGTGCCTGCCTGCACCGCGCCATAGGCGCCGGCGGTGCTGACGGCGATCAGATCGCCGGGCTTCGGCATCGCCATTTCACGGTCGAGCGCCAGATAATCGCCGGTCTCGCAGACGGGGCCGACGACGTCGGCGCGGATGCGCGGGGCATTGGCCGCCGAGATCGTGACCGGGCGGATCTCGTGATAGGCCTCATAGAGGGTCGGGCGGATGAGATCGTTCATCGCGCCATCGACGATGACGAAGGTCTTTTCGCCGCCGTCCTTCACATAGAGGACTTCGGTCACGAGGATGCCGGCATTGCCGACGATTAGGCGGCCGGGCTCGGTGATGATCTTGCAGTTCAGGCCGCGCAGCTGGTTCTTGACGATCGCCGCATAGGCATCGGGAAGCGGCGGCGGATTGTTGTCGTCCTTATAGGGGACGCCGAGGCCGCCGCCGATATCGACGTGGTGAATGGTGTGGCCGTCGGCGCGTAGCGTCGCGACGAGGTCGCTGAGCAGCTTGAAGGCATCGTCGAAGGGCTGCAGCTCGGTGATCTGGCTGCCGATGTGCATGTCGATGCCGGTGACTTCGATGCCCGGCAGCTTGGCGGCATGGGCATAGATGGCGCGGGCGCGCTCCCAGGAGATGCCGAACTTGTTTTCCTTCTTGCCGGTCGAGATCTTCGAATGCGTCTTCGCGTCGACATCCGGGTTGATGCGGAAGGAGACCGGCGCTTTCTTGCCGGCGCTGACGGCGCGCTGGTTGAGGATCTCGAGCTCCGGTTCGGATTCGACGTTGAAGCAGTAGATGCCGGCCTCAAGGGCAAAATCCATCTCCTGCGGCGTCTTGCCGACACCCGAAAACATGATGCGGTCCGCCGGAATGCCGGCGGCAAGCGCGCGGCGCAGCTCGCCTTCCGAGACGACGTCGATGCCGGCGCCGAGGCGGCCGAGCGTCTTCAGCACCGCCTGGTTCGAATTCGCCTTCATCGCGTAGCAGACCATGGAGTCGACATCGGCGAAGGCTTCGGAGAAGACGCGGTAATGGCGTTCCAGCGTCGCGGTGGAATAGACGTAAAAGGGCGTGCCGACCGCCTTGGCGATCTCGGGAACGGGGACGTTCTCGGCGTGAAGGATGCCGTCGCGATAATCGAAATGGTTCACGGGATGTGCGCCTTAAAGAAGAGGGTCAAGAAGGAAGGGCTTGTCGACAGTGCCCGGCTGTTTCGTCGGTTTCGAAACGTCGCCTTCCTTCGTTGCCGCAGCACTCGGCGGATCGAGGTCGCCTTTGCGTCCGCATCCGGCAACGGCAAGGCCGATGACGGCGAGCACCGCCGTCAGGCGGATGAGGTGCGGCAAGCTCTTCTGCATGGATATCCTCTTGTACGAGATATGGCGGACATCATTCATTTCGAATGACGGGGATCTTCATAGCGAAGTTTATCCGCCTTGTGCACCCTGATTGTTGGACGGTCCTGCCGGCCTTGCGCGAGGGGCGAGGCGGCTTTCGCCACGCCCGGCATTCCTCAGTTGCGGGCGCGCCAGAAGGAGATCTGCTTGCGCACCTCGGAGGGCGCCGTGCCGCCGAAGCTCTTGCGGCTGGCGACGGATGCCTCGACCGTCAATACGTCATAGACCTTGTCGGTGATCGCGGAATGGATCGCCTGCAGGTCGGACAGCGACAGCTCGGCCAGGTCGCAGCCCTTGCTTTCGGCCAGCGCCACGGCGCGGCCGGTGACGTGATGGGCATCGCGGAAGGGCAGGCCCGCTTCGCGCACCAGCCAATCGGCAAGGTCGGTCGCCGTCGAGAAGCCCGAGCCGGCGGCAGCCTTCATGCGCGCGGTGTTGACGGTCATGTCGCGCACCATGCCGGTCATGGCGGCGATTGCCAGCTCCAGGCTCTCGGCCGCGTCGAAGACCTGTTCCTTGTCTTCCTGCATGTCCTTGGAATAGGCGAGCGGCAGGCCCTTCATGATCGTCAGCAGCGCAATCAGCGAGCCGTTGATGCGGCCGGTCTTGGCGCGCACCAGTTCGGCTGCGTCAGGGTTCTTCTTCTGCGGCATGATGGAGGAACCGGTCGAGAAGGCGTCGGACAGGCGCACGAAGCCGAACTGCGGCGTCGACCAGATGACGATCTCTTCCGCCAGGCGCGACAGGTGCATGCCTGCAATCGCGGCGATCGACAGGAACTCGATGGCGAAGTCGCGGTCGGAGACTGTGTCGATGGAGTTGCGGGTCGGCTCGCGGAAACCGAGCGCCTTGGCGGTCATGTGGCGATCGATCGGATAACCGGTGCCGGCCAGCGCAGCAGCGCCGATCGGGCTTTCGTCCAGGTGCTCGATGGCGTGGCGTACACGCGAGCGGTCGCGCCCGAACATTTCGACATAGGCCATGCAGTGATGGCCGAAAGTGACCGGCTGGGCGGTCTGCAGGTGGGTGAAGCCCGGCATGACGCTTTCGGCATGTTCCTCGGCGCGGTCGAGGAAGGCGGCGATCAGGCCGGTCAGCATCCGCTCGGTTTTCTGCAGCTCTTCCTTCACCCAGAGGCGGAAGTCGAGCGCCACCTGGTCGTTGCGCGAGCGAGCGGTGTGCAGCCGGCCGGCCGCCGGTCCGATCAGCGTCGCCAGGCGCGCTTCGATGTTCATGTGGATGTCTTCGAGCCGGCGCGAGAATTCGAAATTGCCGCTTTCGATTTCTGACAGGATCGTGTTTAGCCCGTGAACGATCTTGTCCTTATCGTCCGACGAAATGATCCCCTGATGGGCGAGCATCGTCGCATGGGCGACCGAACCGCGGATATCCTGTGCGAATAGCTTCTTGTCGAAACCGATCGAGGCATTTATCTCCTCCATGATCGCGTCCGGGCCGGAGGCGAAGCGCCCACCCCACATCTGGTTGGAGGATTTGGTGTCCGTGTTGCTCTCGGCCATGGAAGATGCCCGTCCTGGAGAATGAAATGACGACGAAAAAACCCTTCGGCCTGCCGTCCGTAAAACTGATCGCAATTGCCGCCGTCGCGGGCGTTATTGCCGGTGCGGCAGCGGTATACGTGAAGGAGGCGGGGATTGGCAATGGCATCGGCAGCAGCGCTTCGGCCGAATGCCCGCTGGCGAAGGAGCGCGCCGCCAATCTGACGCCGCTGATGAAGGGGCAGGTTGCTGCCATGGTGGCGGCCAACGAGCCGCGCAAGCTGACGGCGGTATCCTTCAACGGCCCCGACGGCAAGCCGCTGACGCTCGATCATTTCGCAGGCAAGACCGTGCTTCTCAATCTCTGGGCCACCTGGTGCGTGCCCTGCCGCGAAGAGATGCCGGTCCTGAACGCGCTGGAAAAGGAGATGGGAAGCGACAAGTTCCAGGTCGTGCCGGTCAATATCGACACCGGCGACGACGAGAAGCCGAAGACTTTCCTGAACGAAATCGGCGTCGATGCGCTGCAGCTTTATCGCGACAACACGATCGGGGTGTTCAACAGCCTGAAGAAGGAAGGTCTTGCCTTCGGCCTGCCGGTGACGCTGCTGCTCGACGAGAAGGGTTGCCTGATCTCCGCCATGAATGGCCCGGCCGCCTGGGACAGCGAGGACGCCAAGGCTTTGATCAAGGGCGCGATCGGCTCGTAAGGATATTGCTCAGTCGCCGTCTCCTCTGATGAGGAAAACGCCCGCAATTCCGATAAGGACGCAGCATTGCAGCAGGAACATGGGTGTTTCGGTCGACATGGCGTTTCCTCCCGTTCCCGGCAAGGAAAGCATGTCGCGGGCGTTCGGTCCACTCGCCCTTTCTAGTGATAGTCGAAAGCCCGTCGCGATCTTTCAGATTCGCTCCCCGCGCTTTAGTTTTTATTTTCAGGCATGTCGTTGCGGCAAAAGCGCTTCGCGCTTTGCCTGAGAAAACCGCTGCCCACTTTTGCGGGCCATGCTTTAGCGGGTCGGGACCGGCACTTCACCGCGATAGTCGTAGAAGCCGCGGCCGGACTTGCGTCCGAGCCAGCCGGCTTCGACATATTTCACCAGCAGCGGGCAGGGACGGTATTTCGAATCCGCCAGGCCGTCATGCAGCACCTGCATGATCGAGAGGCAGGTGTCCAGCCCGATGAAATCGGCAAGCTGGAGCGGTCCCATCGGGTGGTTGGCGCCGAGTTTCATCGCCGTATCGATGGCATCGACCGTGCCGACGCCTTCGTAAAGCGTATAAATCGCCTCGTTGATCATCGGCAGCAGG
Source organism: Rhizobium sp. R634 (assembly GCF_002211305.1). Classification (GTDB taxonomy): domain Bacteria; phylum Pseudomonadota; class Alphaproteobacteria; order Rhizobiales; family Rhizobiaceae; genus Rhizobium. The sequence continues at coordinate 437,401 of NZ_LOKW01000025.1, forward strand.
ATGCGGTTGACGATGAAGGCCGGGAAGTCTTCGGCGACGGTGACCGTCTTTTCCAGCGAGGCGACGAATTCCTTGGCGGCGCTAAAGGTCTTTTCGTCGGTGGCGATGCCGCGCACCAGCTCGACCAGCTTCATGACCGGAACCGGGTTCATGAAATGTATGCCCATGAAGCGCTCGGCGCGGTCGGTGGCGGCTGCCAGCCGGGTGATAGAAAGGGAAGACGTGTTGGTGGCGAGGAGCGCCTCCGGCTTCAGCACCGGGCAGACCTGCGTATAGATCTTGCGCTTGACGCTTTCGTCCTCGGTGGCGGCCTCGATGACGAGATCGGAGGGAGCGAGATCGTTGACATCGGAGGAGCCGCTGATGCGCGCCAAGGTCGCTTTGCGCTCCTCGTCGGTCATCTTGCCGTTCGTCACCAGCCGGGCGAGATTGCCGTTTATGGTGGCGAGGCCGGATTCGATGCGGTCCTGGGAGAGATCGTAAATGTGAACCCTGTAACCCGCGGCGGCCGAAACATGCGCGATGCCGCAGCCCATCTGGCCGGCACCGATGATACCAATATTCTTCAACACCGCACTCATCTCCAAACCCCCGCTCGGCAATCGCCCCCGCGTTGCCGATTATTTTAGCATTACTGCCGGACGAAAGATCGCCCGGCAGCAGATAAAAGACAATTTTCCTGTCATTCGCAAGTGCGAAAGAAAAGCATGGAGGCCGCTCAGAGCGCCTTTTGCAATTCCGGCAGTGCGTCGAAGAGATCGGCGACGAGGCCGTAGTCGGCGACCTGGAAGATCGGCGCCTCCTCGTCCTTGTTGATGGCGACGATCACTTTCGAATCCTTCATGCCGGCCAGATGCTGGATGGCCCCGGAGATGCCGGCGGCAATGTAGAGATCGGGGGCGACCACCTTGCCGGTCTGGCCGACCTGCCAGTCGTTCGGAGCATAACCGGCATCGACGGCCGCACGGCTGGCGCCGACGGCGGCACCGAGCTTGTCGGCAACCGGCAGGATGACCTCCTTGAACTTCTCCGCCGAACCCAAGGCGCGGCCGCCGGAGATGATGATCTTCGCCGACGTCAGTTCCGGACGTTCCGAGGCCGACAGCGCATCGGAGACGAACCGCGACAGACCCGGATCGGAGATGGCCGGGATCGCCTCGACAGCGGCCGAGCCGCCTTCAGGCGCCGAAGCGAACGAGGCGGTGCGCACGGTGATCACCTTCTTCGCATCGCTTGCCTGCACCGTCTGGATGGCGTTGCCGGCATAGATCGGCCGCTTGAAGGTATCGGATGAGACGACTTCGATGATTTCGGAGATCTGGGCGACGTCGAGCAGGGCGGCGACGCGCGGCAGCACGGTCTTGCCGACCGAGGTGGCGGCAGACAGGATCGTGTCGTAGGAACCGGCGAGCGAGACGATCAGATCGGCCAGCGGCTCGGCGAGATTGTTGGCAAGCGCATCGCTTTCGGCCAGCAGCACTTTCGAGACGCCGGAAAGCTTGGAGGCCTGATCGGCCGCGGCCTTGGCGGCCTTGCCGGCGACCAGCACGTGCACGTCGCCGCCGATCTGGCTTGCTGCCGTCAGCGCCTTGGCGGTCTGGTCGGAGAGATGATTGCCGTCATGGTCGGCCAGAAGAAGAATGGTCATGATAGTTGCTCCTGTTCCTGCCCGATTACAGCACGCCGGCTTCGTTCTTCAGCTTGTCGACCAGTTCGGCCACCGACTTGACCTTGACGCCCGCCTTGCGGCCACTCGGCTCCTCGGTCTTCAAGACCTTCAGCCGCGGCGTCGTGTCGACGCCGAAGTCAGCCGGGCTCTTCTTGTCGAGCGGCTTCTTCTTCGCCTTCATGATGTTCGGCAGCGAGGCATAACGCGGTTCGTTCAGCCGCAGGTCTGTGGTGACGACTGCCGGCAGCTTGATCTCGATCGTCTGCAGGCCGCCATCGACCTCGCGGGTCACGGTCGCCTTGCCATCGCCGATCTCGATCTTCGAGGCGAAGGTCGCTTGGGCAGAACCGAGCAGGGCCGCCAGCATCTGGCCGGTCTGGTTGGAATCGTCGTCGATCGCCTGCTTGCCGACGATGATCAGGCCTGGCTGTTCGGCATCGGCGACTGCTTTCAGGATCTTGGCGACGGCGAGCGGCTCGACCTGATCGTCGGTCTCGACCAGGATCGCCCGGTCGGCGCCCATGGCGAGCGCCGTCCGCAGCGTCTCCTCGGCCTTGGCCGGGCCGATCGACACGACCACAACCTCTTCCGCTTTGCCGGCCTCCTTCAGCCGCAGCGCCTCTTCCACCGAAATCTCGTCGAACGGGTTCATCGACATCTTCACATTGGCAAGCTCGACACCCGTGCCGTCCGGCTTCACCCGGATCTTCACGTTGTAGTCGACAACCCGTTTGACTGGGACGAGAATCTTCATGGGGTCCTTCCTTCAAGAGAGAACTGGCTTCAGCGAGGCTGTAGGGAAAATGCGCGCTCGGGCGCCGCTCCGATTGTCGAATGGCGACATGGATACGCGTTTTTCCTCCAAATTCAACGGTTCCATGACGCCGACAGGCAATTTGCCGGCAATATATGGACGTTTACGTCTACGTCAATATCGCAGTCAGCGCCGGCCCCAGGGAAAGCGCTGCACCGTGCGCCCATCCGGGCCGGCAGCGACAGTCGGACCGGTTGCGGGTTCGTTTCTCACGGAGCGGGGCGTCACGATCTGCCGGTCGAAGAGTGGCACCCCGGGCCGGCGCATGACGAGGATCAGAAGAGCGCCGGCAAGGATGCCGCCGACATGGGCGCCCCAGGAAACATCGCCGCCGGAAGCGATGACCAGCATGAGGAATTGCTGGCCAATCCATAAAAGCAGCGGGATGAAGGCCGGCAGCGGCAAGGGCACGCGGAAGAAGACCAGCACCCAGACCCTGACGCGCGGATGTAGCATGACATAGGCGGCAACGACGCCGGAGATCGCCCCCGATGCGCCGACCAGCGGCGCTTCCGACGTCGTGCCCAGCAGACCGTGGCAGAGCGCGCCGGCGGCGGCGCAGGCGAGGTAGAAGATCAGGAAGCGCAGATGCCCCATCGCGTCCTCGACATTGTCGCCGAAGACCCAGAGGAAGATCATGTTGGAAGCCAGGTGCCAGAAGCCGGAATGGACGAAGGCATAGGTGAGATAGGTCAGCGGCTCCGGCACGATTTCGAGGCCCTGCGCCAGCACCGCATGGCCGAAGGCGATCGCCGGGATGTAACCGAGCCCGACCGTCGTCGCCTGGGCTGCCTGTTCGCTTTCCAGGGCAGTCAGAAGCCAGACCGCGACATTCAGCGCGATCAATGAGAGCGTCACCCACTGAACCTTGATGTGTTTGAGCGTATTGGCATCGTGAAATGGTATGAACATGCAGGCGCCCCCCGGCGATCGTGATCGGGGGCGAGCCTATCTGTTTTTTCCCGGAACCCAAAGCACATCCGCGCGGCCATGATCATTGGCATGACGCGCGGCGACGAAGAGGAAGTCGGAAAGGCGATTGACGTATTTCATCGCAGACGCACCGACGATCTCGCCCTCGGTGCGGGCAAGCGCCACCATCAGACGCTCGGCGCGGCGAGCAATCGTGCGGGCAAGGTGCAAATGCGCGGCGGCCGGGTTTCCGCCCGGCAGGATGAAGGATTTCAACGGCTCCAATCCGGCATTCAGCCGGTCGATATCCCGCTCGATGCGATCGACCTGCGTCTCGACGATCCGCAGCGGCTCATAGGCCGGGGGCTCACCGGTATCGGGCGTGGCGAGATCGGCGCCAAGATCGAAAAGATCGTTCTGGATCAGCATCAGCTTGGCGTCGAGATCGGGCAGGCCGGCCGTGTGCAGCCGCGCGAGCCCTATCGCCGAATTGGCCTCGTCGATCGTGCCGTAGGCCTCGACGCGCAGGTCGTCCTTCGTGCGGCGCGGGCCGGAAACCAGGCCGGTCGTGCCGTCATCGCCTGTTTTGGTGTAGATCTTGTTGAGTTTCACCATGCAGCACCGCCGATTGAGGGGAAAGCTGTTGCGTGTCCCCAACCTCCGTCATGCTCGGGCTTGACCCGAGCATCCACACCGTATCCGTCAGCGGTTAGGAGGATTGATCCTCGGGTCAAGCCCGAGGATGACGGAGGGTTGGGTTGGGCTTCTCGCCAAACTCGCCCCGGCATAATGACGCATACCGCGTCGGGGCGCTTCCTCAAGCCGGCGCTCGTCTCGCTTCCCTCATTCCTGTGCTCGTCACAGGAATCCAGTGCGCCCAAGTCTTTGGGCGCGGAATACGTTTTCAATGGCAGGCAGTAGTCATTCACGGCGCGGACGCGCCGTGGCTGGATTCCTGTGACAAGCACAGGAATGAGGGAGGATTTATTTGCGCGTTTCATCAAATCCCCGCTCCATGCTTTCTCAAGTCGGACGGCCGCCGCCGGTCAGCCAGAGCGTCAGCATGATCAGGATGACGGCAATCGCCTGCAACAGGACGCGCAGCTGCATCAGCTTGTTGGAAAGGTTGGCATCGCCGCCCTTCATCATGTTGAAGAGGCCGCGGATCAGGACGAGGGCGACGACGCCCATGACGATGATCGCGAGGATATAGGTGACCGTGGACATGGCATTCAGCTTTCTCAGTCCGTCCATCGCATGAGGCGGTAGAAAAGGTCTGCCGGAAGCAGCCTCTTCAGGACCATGCCCTGTTTAGCCGGAGTCGTTACAGGATAATGTGGCCTTGGGTTTTTCGAGTTCAATGCGTGTTTCAATACCGAATAGACCGCATCCGGGCCAAGTTTGTGGCGGTTGGGCGGTCCCGCTCCTTCGAGCCTCGCCAACTGCCTGGCATAATCGGGCGCGTGCGGCGAGTTTACGAGGTCGATATGCTCCTTGATCTTGGCGAGCGCATTGGCGGTAAAGCGCGTCGCGATCGGTCCCGGCTCGATCAGGCTCACATGGATGCCGCTGCCCTGCAGCTCCATGCGCAGGGTGATACTGAGGCCTTCGAGCGCAAATTTAGAGGCGGTGTAGGCGCCGCGGTAGCGATAGGGAACGATGCCGAGGATGGACGAGCATTGCACGATCCGCCCCTCTCCGCGCCTGCGCATCGCCGGGATGACCTGACGCGTCAGCTCATGCCAGCCGAAGAAATTCGCCTCGAATTGCGCGCGCAGCGCTGAAGTCGAAAGGTCCTCGACGGCGCCCGGCTGGCCGTAGGCGCCATTGTTGAAAAGTGCGTCGATGCGGCCGCCGCTGCGTTCGAGCACTGTTCCGACCAGTTCCGAGATCGTCTCGGTCCTGGCATAATCCATCAGAAAGGCTTCGATGCCGTCGGCTTCCAGGTCTGAAAGATCCTCCGCCTTGCGCACCGTCGCGAAGACGCGCCAGCCATCGGATTTCAGCGCCCGCGCGCAGTAAGCGCCGATGCCGGACGAACATCCGGTCACGACGATGGTGCGCTCTGCCGCCATGGAATGATTCCTGTACAAAATGGGACTCGTTTCCCATATTCGGCCAGACGATACAATCTGGAAAGCCGGAGACGGAATGCGGAAAGTGCTGCGCACGACTTATGACGTGGTCTATGACGCGATCTGTCACATGGTCGAGGACGACGGCTTTGCCATGGCGAGCCATGTGGCGCTCTCGAGCCTGCTTGCGGTTTTCCCCTTCCTGATCTTCGGCACCGCGCTTGCAAGCTTCCTCGGCGCCGATCAGTTTTCCTCCACCGCCATCCACCTGATCTTCGACACCTGGCCCGAAGCGATCGCCAAGCCGCTCGCCGATCAGGTGCTGCAGGTGCTGACCATTCCGCGCGGCGGGCTGCTGACGATCTCGGTGCTGGCGGCTGCCTATTTCGCCTCGAACGGCGTCGAGGCGCTGCGCATTTCGCTCAACCGCGCCTACCGGGTGCAGGAGACGCGGCCGTGGTATTTCACCCGCCTCGCCAGCCTCGGCTATGTGCTGATCGCGGTCATCATCTTCGCGGCGATCAGCATTCTCCTCGTCGCCCTGCCGCTCGCCCTCGATTATGCGCGCGGCTGGTTCCCGCTGTTTGCCGACACGCTCGACATCGTCTTCAGCTGGCGCGTCTACGGCACGCTCGTCGTGCTGACCGTCGGGCTGCTCGTGGTGCATCTCTGGCTGCCATCCGGCAAGCGGCGCGTTTTCGACGTCATCCCCGGCGTGCTGCTGACGTTGCTTCTGTGGCTCGCCGGCGCGCTGATCTTTGCCTATTATCTCGCGACCTTCGCCAATTATACGGCGACCTATGCCGGTCTCGCCTCCGTCATGATCGTGCTGATCTTTCTCTATATGGTCGGCGTCATCTTCATCATCGGAGCGGAGATCAACGCGGCGCTGATCAAGTTCCGCGTCTTCCGAATGTTCTCGCATACGCTTTCGATCGTCGGCAGAGAGCGCGTCGAAAGGCGGTCAGAGCCCGACAAGGCGGCGAATGTCGGGCCCTGACAGGCCCTGGGCACGCAATTCGCCAAGCCCGCTGTCGCCTTCGCTTTTCGAAAGCTTGCGGCCGTCTTCGTCGAGGATGAGGCGATGATGGTGATAGCGGGGCTGTGGCAGGTCGAGCAGCACCTGCAGCAGCCGGTGCACCGATGTCGCATGGAAAAGGTCGAGCCCGCGCACGACATGGGTGATACCCTGCAGCGCATCGTCGACGACCACGGAAAGATGATAGCTCGATGGGGCGTCCGAGCGCGACAGGATGACATCGCCCCAGACCCCGGGCTCTGCGGCGATTTCGCCGGTCCTGCCGTCGCCGGTCTCCGTCCAGAACAGGAGTTCGCCGATGAGGTCGAGCGCCTTGCGCATATCGAGCCGCCAAGCATGCTTCTTTCCCGAGGCGAGAATGTCTCGCCATTCAGCTTCGGGCCGCTCGCGGTCGATCGACGGATAATGCGGGGTGCCGTCCGGATCGCGCGGCCAGGCTTGCCCCGCCGCCTCATAGGCAGCAACGCGCGCCTTCACCTCGCCGCGCGTTAGGAAGGCGGGATAGACCAGTCCGCGTTCGATCAGCGCATGCAGCGCCGCCTGATATTCGGGAAAGTGCTCCGACTGGCGCCGCACCGGGCTTTCCCAGCGGATATCGAGCCAGTCGAGATCCCTGAAGATTCCGGCCTCGAATTCCGGCGTGCAGCGTGCCTGATCGATATCCTCGATGCGCAGCAGGAGGCGGCCGTGTTCGGCCTCAGCCATATCGCGGTTCAACAGCGCCGACAGGGCATGGCCGAGATGCAGCGGTCCGTTGGGACTCGGGGCAAAACGAAAGACGGGCTTTTGACGCTCACTCGTGGTCATGCTTTTCTTCTGCCATGGATTCGCGTTTGGAACCACTGCGAGGCGATGTGCAGATCATTCGCAATGAAGACGATGTCAGGCAAGGAGTGGAAGCGTTGCTTCGTCTCGATCCGCGCCTTGTCCCGATCGCAGCGGATGCGGGCCCCATTCCGCTGCGGCTGCGCGAGCCCGGATTTGCCGGCCTTGCCCATATCATCGTCTCGCAAATGGTATCGCGCGCCAGCGCCGAGGCGATCTGGCGGCGGATGCTGCCGGCGGACGGTGCGCTGACCGCCGAAGGCTACGCGCTGCTTCATGCCGATGCGTGGCGGGAGTTCGGATTGTCGCGCGCTAAGGCCGAGACATTGTCGCGGATCGCCGAGGCCGTTGCCGCCGGCCGCCTCGATCTTTCCGGCCTATGCCTGAAGCCGCCAGGCGAAGCGCTTGCCGAGCTCACCGCCTTGAAGGGTGTCGGGCCATGGACGGCGGAGGTCTATCTGATGTTTTGCGGCGGCCATGCCGATGTCTTTCCGGCAGGCGATGTCGCGCTGCAAAATGCCGTCGGCACGGGCTTGCGGCTTGCGGCCCGGCCGCAGGCAAAGGCGCTGGCTCGCCTGGCGGAAGCCTGGTCGCCATGGCGTTCGGTCGCGGCCCGGCTTTTCTGGGCCTATTACGCCGCGAAAATGCGCCGCGACATGGTGCCGGTCGGCTGATCGGCAACACTCTTCAAATTGCCTTTATCCTCTGAATTTATTGGACTTCACAATCCTGTAACAACCGGCCTAATATACAGGTGCAGATGCCGAATCGATCAGGAGAGTCCCTTGACGATTGCAGTCTCCCCGCAGGCCCTGCCGGCGCTCGTTCTGAACGCTGACTACCGGCCGCTGAGTTATTACCCCTTGTCGCTATGGTCCTGGCAGGACGCGATCAAGGCGGTATTTCTCGACCGTGTGAATATCATCGCAGAATATGAACATTCGGTTTCATCACCGAGCTTTTCGATGCGGCTTCCGAGTGTCGTATGCCTGAAGACCTATGTTCAGCCGTCCCGCAATCCCGCTTTCACCCGGTTCAACGTCTTCCTGCGCGACCGGTTCGAATGCCAGTATTGCGGCGCCCATGACGACCTGACCTTCGATCACGTCATCCCGCGCGCCCATGGCGGCGAGACGACCTGGGAGAACGTCGTGGCGGCCTGCTCGCCCTGCAATTTGCGCAAGGGCAGCAAGCTTCCCAAGCAGGCGGGCATGTTCCCGGCGCAGAAGCCCTACCAGCCGACGGTGCAGGATCTGCACAATAACGGCCGGCTGTTTCCGCCGAACTACCTGCATGACAGCTGGCTCGACTATCTCTATTGGGATACCGAACTGCAGCCCTGACCGACCCTGGTCACGCGGCCTTGCGGACGCCGACAAAGGCGAAGGCCGCGAGCAGAATTCCTGCGATCACATTCCAGCCTGCGAAAGACAGGCCGAGCACTCTCAGCGCCGCATCGGTGCAGGAGGGGCCCTTGATCGTATTGAGCTCGGTGAGCAGATCGCCGGCATTGCCCATCATGCTGTTTGCCGTCGTCGAGCAGGTGGCCGGCCCCGGCCAGAAATGCCATTCGACGCCGGCGTGATAGACGCCCATGCCCGCGGTGACCAGCATCAGGATGCCGGCTGCGAGAATGAGGGCGCGGGTGATCCAGTTCGGCAGGCCGACCATTGCGGAGATGGTGCCGAGCAGGGCGATCGGGATAGCATAATAATAGGGCTGGCGCTGCAACAGGCAGAGCGCGCAGGGAATATAGCCGCCGATGTACTGGAAGCCGAGAGCGGCGCCGACCACCGCCGCCATGCCGATCGCGAGCAGTATGGAATAGATAAAGCCCGGACGGGCGAGCGGCGAGGCGGTGACAGTCATGGCGGAACTCCGCAGGTTTGGCTTAGGGCAATTCCAGCAAAAGTGTGAAGCGGTTTTGCGTCCGGACTTGCGTAAAATTAGAGAAATAGAGCATCTTCGTCATTCTAAGAAAAACGAAACTGCTCTAGTGGGCGAAAGAGCGGTAGCCGACATAGAGCAAGATCACCGCACCGGCACCGATGCCAACGATTTGGCCGAGGCGCTTCTCGATGAAGTCACGGATCGACTCGCCGTAGCGGCGCAGCAGCCAGGCGAGGAAGAGGAAACGCGCGCCGCGTGCAATAATCGCCGAAACGATGAAAAGCCCCAGATTGACGTTGATGACGCCGGACAGGATCGTGACGATCTTGATCGGCGGCAGATGCGCAAGACCTGATGTGACAAGCAGCAGCAGGATCCACTCGTAGGTGACGTAGGCCTTCATCTGCTCGAAGGCATCGAGCTTGCCGTAGAATTCGAGAACCGGCCGCGCCACCGCCTCATAAGCGTAATGACCGAGCGCCCATCCCGCGATGCCGCCGAGCACGGAGGCGACAGTCGCAACCAGCGCGTAGCGATAGGAGCGTTCCGGCTTGGCGAGCGCCATCGGCAGGAAAAGCACATCGGCGGGCACGAGAAAGACGGAGCTTTCGACGAAGGCGATGACGGCGAGCCAGACTTCGGCCGATTTGCGTGCGGCCAGAGACATGGTCCAGTCGTAAAGTCTGCGGAGCATTCCATTCCCTTCCTGTTGCGGTGCAAAAAGCTTTAGGGGCCATGCGCGGCACTGTAAATGCTCGCCCGTGTCCTTCGCGCCACCGTCGTTTAAAAATTTCGTGAACCGTGGCGCGGGCGCGTCTCCCAAGATTTCATGAGATTGCGAATCGGCCATTCTGCGGCAAGCTGTTTCGAATGGACGCGCAGGATGGCGAGAGCATGTTCAAAGTGATCGAAGGCGACCGTGGGCAGGCCGTGCAAATGGAAGTCCGGGCCGAGGGCAATTTCGGACCGAGCCGGGACGATGTCCGCCGGGAGGCCGCGCGGCGGCTCAACGAAAGCGGCTATCACGTTTCCCGCGTCCGGGAATTTGCCACCGGCGCGCAGATGCCGGCGGCGCTCAGATACCTGTCGCTGCAGCTCGATTTCGTCGCCGACGCGCTGTCGCGGCTCGACCCTATCCCCGTTGATTTTCGTTCCGACGCCTATTGGCCGGTCTCTTCCTGAGCGGACGATATGAGGAATCGCGCCGCAGCTTGAGGCTGCGGTTTCAGGACAGATCCATCGACTTTTCCCACTGCTGGCGCAGGACGTTCATTTCCGTGCGCTTCTGGGCCATCTCGCTGACGACGGCGCGCAGATTGGGATGGCGCGACATGAACATGTTGAAGTCGCGCCGTTCGAGCAGTTCGAATTGGCAGAAATCGACGGCGATGACGTCGGCCGTGCGCCGGTCGCCGGTCAGCAGCGCCATCTCGCCGAAGAAGGCGCCAGGCTCGAGCCGGATGGCGCCGCTGGCGAGGCGGACTTCCACGGCTCCCGATGAAATGAAGTACATGCCGTCGCCCCGGTCGCCGCGACGGATGACGCGTTGGCCGGGCGGGGCGGATTTCGCCTTGAAGAGCAGCAGCAGCTCCTCCTGCGCGTCCTCATTGACCTGGGAGAATAGCGGGAAGGTTTCGATCAGCTGCTGGATCTTCAGCTGGTGCTGGCGCTCGCGCTCTTCGCCGAGCGCCCTGATCTTTTCGAGTTCGACGCCAAGGGCCTTCTGGCGGCCCCTGCCATAGTTTTCCCAGAGGGACGGCCAGTTCGAACGCATGTATTTCTTCAGGCTGTCGGTCGCGAAGATCACCAGCGGGTTGAGCGTGATCGACAGGATCGCGGCGGCAAGGATCATATCCCGGCCCTCTTGCGGCAGGAGGCCGAGCGAGACGCCGAGACCGGCGAGGATGAAGGAAAATTCGCCGATCTGCGCAAGGCCGCCGGCCAAGGTCAGCCCCATGCCGATCGGATAGCGCAGCAGCATGACGATCCCGAAGGTGATGATGCCCTTGCCGAGGATGATGAGCGCCAGCGCGCCGAGCACAGCCGCCGGCTGGCGCACCAGGATCGAGGGGTCGAAGAGCATGCCGACGGAGACGAAGAACAGCACGGAGAAGGCGTTCTGCAGTGGCAGTGAATCGGCGGCCGCCCTGTGGCTGAGCTGGGATTCGCTCATGACGACGCCGGCGAAAAACGCACCCAGCGCGAAGGAGACGCCGAAGATCGCCGCCGAGCCGAAGGCGATGCCGAGTGCAATCGCCAGCACCGTCAGCGTGAAAAGCTCGCGCGAGCCGGTGCGGGCGATCATCGTCAGCAGCCAGGGCACGATGCGCGGGCCGAGGAAGATCGCCATGGCGGCGAACGCCGCCACCTTCAAGAGCGTCAGGCCGATCGTCAGCGCCAGCGGCAGGTCGCCGAGGCCGTGAGTGACTGCTTCGCCGGCGTGGCCGCCCAGCAGTTCGGCGAGCGCCGGCAGCATCACCAGCGCCAGGACCATCACCAGATCCTCGACGATCAGCCAGCCGACGGCGACGCGTCCGCTCGGCGCGTTGACGAGGTTTCGCTCTTCCAGTGCTTTCAGGAGAACGACGGTACTCGCCACCGACAGGCTGAGGCCGAAGACGAGGCCGGCGCCGAGGCTCCAGCCCCAGAGCTTGCAGAGACCGATGCCCAACAGGGTGGCGAGGATGATGCGCCCGATCGCGCCCGGCACGGCGAGGCCACGCACGGCAAGCAGGTCGGAGGCGGAGAAATGCAGGCCGACGCCGAACATCAGCAGGATGACGCCCATTTCGGCGAGCTGCCCGGCAAGGGCGGTATCGGCGACGAAACCCGGCGTGAACGGCCCCATCAGGATGCCGGCCATCAGGTAACCGACGAGCGGCGGCAGCCGCAGGCGATCGGCGCCGTAACCGAGGATCGCCGCGAAAACGAAGCTAACGGCGACCGTTGCTATGAGTCCTACTTCCTGATGCACGTCTGGCCCTTCCGGATGACAAGGGCCGCACTTTGGACGAAGTGCACGCAAAATTAAACAGTTGATTCGCGAGATATGGCGACTGTTCGGCGCCTAAATTAATCTGGCGCAAGCGGGCGTTTCTCCCTTGCCCACCCATAATCCTGCCGTCGCCGATGTTGGAACCACTTGTAGCCTGTCTCGTTGCTCTTTCATCAGGAGAAGGAGAAACGATATGCGAAAGATCATCCTGAACTGTACTGTGACGGCGCTTGCCGTCTGCTCGTTTGCCGCGCCCGTTCTCGCCGACAGTGTCTATGTCAGGGAGCGTTCCTATGACGACGGCTATCGCCATGAGCGGGTGAGACCGGGCGTTACCATCAGCGAACGCGGCATCACCTTCGGCGCGGTGCGCGAACGCGAGCGCCGCCGCCATCGCGACGACGGCTGCGAAACCAGGAGCGTCACCCGCCAGACAGAGGACGGCGAGGTTACCAGGACGGTCCGGCGCTGCTATTGACGGTATGTGGCATGAAGACGAAGCCCGGTTCCAGCGAGCCGGGTTTTCGTCGGTCCGCTATCGCAATGTGGTGGTGGAAGTCACTCGTCGATGCTATGAGCGCGCCTTCGTTCAAAGCGCGTGTCTCACGCCAACACCTCGCAGGATTTTTCAATATGATTGAGCTTACCCCATCCCAGATCGCTGCACTCAAACTCGTCAGGGATGGAGATCTTTATCCTCAGCCAGCCAATAAATGGACGCATCAGAACGCGACCGTGACCTACGCCAAATCCGACCGCTGGAAAGAGCGGCCGCAGAAAGTCAAATCGGTCACGGCAAAGACGCTGGGGGAGTTGACGGAGTCGGGTTTCCTCGAGCGGCGGCACCTGGACGACGATGTCTCGAAAGACGTCTACGGCATCACCATGGCCGGCAAGATATGGCTGTTGAAGAATAAGTAATTTTAGTCGGATGCCAATTCGTTCCGTATCCGTATGCGTATCTGGATCGGGGCCGCGGGGTGAAACCCGTCCGCCTTCGTTCCTGACGGAACTACGGCGCGACAGCCTCCGCTCTGTGAGCTTCGGCCCGCCAAGCCGAAGCTCACAGAGCGGAGGCTGGTGCCCCATGCCGGGGTCGAACCAGCACTTCTTTCGAAACTCGATTTTGAGTCGAGCGCGTCTACCAATTCCGCCAATGGGGCAACGGATACAGACGGGCGGCTGTCTAACATGCGGGCGCCCGCGCGCGCAAGACGGTCGGGCGAAGTTATCGCGGTTCCCCGTGAGAGATCCGGCCTCGTCGTTTTCGAGGCCGGATGCCGTTGTTATCAATGGGCGGCGGCGGGTACGGGGTTGGTCAGGCCGGACTTCTTCAGCGTGATCGCCAGGACCGAGGCCAGCAGGCAGAAGGCGCCGGCGACGAAGAAGGCGGGCAGGTAGGTCGAAAGCTCGGTGCGCGAGAGGCCGGCACCATAAGCGGCGGTGGCGGCGCCCAGCTGATGGCCGGCGAAGACCCAGCCGAAGACGAGGCCGGCCTTTTCGCGGCCGAAGCGATCGGCGGCGATCTTGACGGTCGGCGGTACGGTGGCGATCCAGTCGAGGCCATAGAAGATGGCAAAGAAGGAGAGGCCGTAAAAGCTGAAATCGCTGAAGGGCAGGTAGAGCAGCGAAAGGCCGCGCAGACCATAATACCAAAACAGCAGCCAGCGATTGTCGAACCGGTCGGAGAGCCAGCCGGACCCGATCGTGCCGAAGAAATCGAAGATGCCCATGACGGCAAGCACGCTGGCGGCGGCTACCGGGGCGATGCCGAAATCGCCGCAGAGAGTGACGAAATGCGTCTGGATCAGACCGTTGGTGCTGAGGCCGCAGATGAAGAAAGTGGCAAAGAGGATCCAGAAGGTCGAGGTTGTCGAAATTTCCTTCAGCACGGTGATCGGCGTTGCAAGCGCTGCGCTGAGCGTGCCGCGTGCCGGGGCAGGGGCGACGTGCGTTTCTCCCAGCAGCGGCAGACTTACATCCGAGGGACGGTCGCGCATGAGGAGAAGGACGAGCAGGGCCGCGACCATGATCATGGCGCAGACGAAAAAGACGGTGGCACGCCAGCCATAGCGCTCGGTGAGTTCCGCCATCAGCGGCAGGAACACCAACTGGCCGGTTGCCGAGCTTGCCGAGAGCATGCCGACGACGAGGCCGCGATGCTTGACGAACCAGCGCGTGGAAACCGTTGCCGCCAGCACCATGGCCGTCAGGCCGGTGCCGAAGCCGACGACGACGCCCCACAGCGCCAAGAGATGCCAGAGCTTGGTCATGAACAGCGAGCCGATGAAGCCTGCGCCGACCAGCGCCAGCGCAAAGACGATGACCTTGCGGACGCCGAAATAATTCATGAAGGCGGCGGCAAAGGGACCCATCAGGCCGAAGAGGACGAGGCGGATCGCGAGGGCAGAGGAAATTTGCGACGTCTCCCAGCCGAACTCGTCCTGCAGCGGCTTGATGAGCACGCCGGGGGCGCCCATGGCGCCTGCCGTGACCAACATGGTGAGGAAGGTCGCGGCAACGACGACCCAGCCATAGTGGATGTTGCGCCGGGCAAGGGTGGAGGCAAGCGCTGTAGAAACCATAAGGAGATTCCGTTCGGAGTCAGGGTCGGGAAGACGGAGGCGGGATTTACATGATGGTCATCATATTTCTTGCCTATTGATGATGGACGTCATATATTTTGTCAAGCAGCTATTTCCGGAGATGAAAAATGCGGGTCACCCGCGAGAAATTCGCCGAAAACCGAGAGAAAATCCTGAGTGTTGCCGGCGTGCTCTTTCGCGAGAACGGTTTCGATGGGGTGGGCGTCGTCGACATCATGAAGGCGGCGGGGCTGACGCATGGCGGTTTTTACGGTCATTTCGCTTCGAAGGACGAGCTGGCGCTGGAGGTCAGCCGCAAGCTGATCGACAAGGTCGAAACGCGCTGGAAGGAGCATATCGCGCAGTCTCCCGACCGGCCGCTGGAATCACTGCTCGACCACTATATCCACTGGCGCACGGTCGACGATCCGGGCGGCAGCTGCGTCTTCGCGACACTGATCCAGGAGGTAAGCCGCAGCCGCGGCGCGGTGCGCGCCGTCTTCAGCGACGGGCTCTCCGTACTGGTCGACACGCTCGCCGATATCGTTCCCGGCGAGAGCGAAGAGGAACGCCGCGCCAATGCCGCCACCACGCTCTCCTCGATGATGGGCGCCGTCATCCTGGCACGTGCGGTCGAGGACCGAGCGCTTGCCGAGCAATTTCTGGTGACGATGCGCCGCCAGCTCGATCCCAATCACGGCAATCAGAAATAAGCTCAGTCGCGGAAGGCGATGAGGGCGTTGCTCTCGACGATCTCGGTGAATTTTCCATCCGGCGAAAGAGCGGCCAGTTCGCTTCGCAGCGTCTGCTCGAATTCCATCGTCCTGCCGCCGAGCGCTCCCTTCGCGTCAACGGGGAGGGAGCTGTCCTGGTGGTTTGAAGGCTGAAAGCGGGCCGGCGATTATTTGAAGCCGGCGACGGCATGCGGGATATAAGGCGCTTCCAGCGCGGCGATTTCCTCGGCGGTGAGCTTGACCGACAGCGAGGCGACGGCGTCCTTCAGATGGTGCGGTTTGGAAGCGCCGATGATCGGGGCGGTCACCGCGCTTTTCTGCAGGATCCAGGCCGTAGCCACCTGGGCGCGGGAGATGCCGCGGGCCTTGGCGATCTCGGCCACGGCCTCGACGATCTTGCGGTCGGAGTCGACCGATTGGGTGTAGAGCGTCTTGCCGAACTCGTCGGTTTCGCTGCGCGCCGTCGCCTCGTCCCAGTTGCGGGTCAGGCGGCCGCGGGCAAGCGGGCTCCAGGGAATGACGGCGATCTTCTGATCCTCGCAGAGCGGCAGCATTTCGCGCTCTTCCTCGCGGTAGAGCAGGTTCAGGTGGTCCTGCATGCTGACGAATTCGGTCCAGCCGTTCAGCCGGGAGGCGTAAAGCGCCTTGGCGAATTGCCAGGCATACATGGAGGAGGCGCCGATATAACGCGCCTTGCCTGATTTAACGACGTCGTGCAGCGCTTCCAGCGTTTCCTCGATCGGCGTCGTATAGTCGAAGCGATGGATCTGGTAGAGGTCGACATAATCGGTGCCCAGGCGGCGCAGGCTATTGTCGATCTCATCGAAGATCGCCTTGCGCGACAGGCCGGCGCCGTTCGGGCCCGGCCGCATGCGGTTGAACACCTTGGTCGCCAGCACGATATCCTCGCGCTTCGTAAAATCCTTGATGGCGCGGCCGACGATCTCCTCGGAAGAGCCGTTGGAATAGGTGTTGGCGGTGTCGAGGAAATTGATACCAAGGTCGATCGCCTGCCGGATTATCGCCCGGCTTTCCTCCTCCGGCAGGCTCCAGGCATGGTTGCCGCGGCCGGGATCGCCGAAGGTCATGCAGCCCAGGCAGATCTTCGAGACTTCGAGGCCGGTCTTTCCGAATTTTGCGTATTCCATGAAACGACTCCGTGATGAATCTGACGGTGCTCCCCGGCGGCTTTCCATCATCTAGTGCGGAGCCGCCGAAGTCGCAGGGGAGCACAACGAAGAATTTGTGCTGCAGGTGCACAATCATCCGTGACCGCCTGAAGCCGTGTTTTCCGCGCCATTTCGCGCTCCTGCTTGCACATCGGCGCCGCAAGGTGTTAGCTGCTGCAGCATTTTTTACCGGAATCCGACGATGCAACTGCCCTCTCATGATCGTTATGACGATCTCTATCGTGATTTCTCCTGGCGGATTCCGGAGGATTTCAATATCGGCTGTGCCGTCAGCGACGACTGGGCGGCCCGGGCGCCGGAGCGCGTCTGCCTCGAGCATTTCAGCCCGGACGGCGATCATCGCTCGATGACCTACCGCACGCTCGCCGACCGTTCCTCGGCTTTCGCCAATGCGCTGGTTTCGCTCGGGATCGAACGCGGCGATCGCGTCGCGCTGCTCCTGCCGCAGTGCTTCGAGACGGTGGTCGCGCATGTGGCGATCTACAAGGCCGGCGCGGTCGCGTTGCCGCTGGCGCTGCTCTTCGGCGTCGAGGCGCTGGAATACCGGCTGAAGGCGGCAGGGGCTGCGGCCGTCGTCACCAATGGTTTCGGTCTCGATCGTGTCCGGCAGATCCGTGAGCGCCTGCCGATGCTGAAACATGTGGTCAGCATCGACGGGGCAAATGACGACGCGCTGGGATTTGCCGAGCTTACGGATGCTCACCCTTCGGTCTTCGACGTCGCCGAGACCGGTCCGAACGATCCGGCGCTGATGATCTTTACCTCAGGCACGACAGGGCCGCCGAAGGGCGCGCTGCATGGCCACCGTGTTCTGCCCGGGCATATTCCCGGCATGCAGTTCGCCCACGAGGGTTTTCCGCGCGCAGGCGACAAGGTCTGGACGCCGTCCGACTGGGCCTGGGCCGGCGGCTTGCTCAACGCGCTGCTGCCGAGCCTTCTGCTCGGCGTTCCCGTCGTCTCCTCGCCGGCGCAGAAATTCGATGCCGACATGGCCTACCGGATCATGGCGGAGATGAAGGTGCGCAATGCCTTCATCCCGCCGACGGCACTAAGGCTGATGCGGTCCGTTGCCGATCCACGCTCGAAATATGATCTGGTGCTGCGCACCATCGGTTCGGCCGGGGAAGCGCTCGGCCGCGAGACCTATGAATGGGCGCGGCGCGCGCTCGGCATCACCGTCAACGAATTCTACGGCCAGACGGAGTGCAATTTCGTGCTCTCGTCGAGCGCTGCCCATGGCGTGACCAAGGCCGGCGCCATCGGCAGGGCGGTGCCGGGACACCGTGTCGCGATCGTCAGCGAAGCGGGTGATGAGCTGCCGGCCGGCGAGCCGGGCCAGATCGCCATCGCCAGTCCCGATCCCGTCATGTTCCTCGGTTATTGGAACGATGAGGCGGCGACCGAGAAAAAATTCGTCAAGGGCTGGCTGCTCACCGGCGATATCGGCCGCCAGGATGACGAGGGCTACATTACCTTCGAAGGCCGCGACGACGACGTCATTACCTCTTCGGGATATCGCATCGGCCCGGCCGAAATCGAGGACTGCCTGATCGGCCATCCCGCCGTGCAGCTTGCCGCCGCCGTCGGCAAACCGGACGCCGTGCGCACCGAGATCGTCAAGGCCTATATCGTGCTGGCGCCGGGCCATGCGCCGAGCGAGGCGCTGGCCGCCGACATCAGGGATTGGGTGAAGATGCGGCTTTCGATGCACGAATATCCGCGCGAGGTGGAATTCGTCGAGTCGCTGCCGCTGACCACGACAGGCAAGGTGATCCGCCGGCTGTTGCGCGAGAGGGCGGCAACCGACGGCTGACGCCTCAACTCCGGCCGGCGAGCGACATGATCTTCTCGCGCAGCATCTTCGCCATATTGCGGGTGCTGCGGTACATGTGCAGCTGGGCGGCGACCTGGCGCATGTCGCGGTCGCCGTTCTGCGTCAGCCCGATCACCAGCGTTCCCATCTCTTCACGCTCCTGCCAGAAGCGGCTCATGATCGGATGGTCGGAGACGGCACAGGAATCGGAGCGCACGATATTGGCGTCGTCGAGATGCCATTCGGTGAGTTCGCTCATCAAAAGCTTACCCGGCGAATAGCGGGCATAATTCTCGTCGTAAGCGGTCTTCCAGGTATAGGCCTCGCCGCCCATCATCAGGACGACGATGGCGGCGATCGCCTTGCCGTTGAGATCGATCGTGTGGATGCGCACGGCGTCGACGGCGGCAAGGTTCGACACGGCCTCGCGGGCGAAGGCGGTGTGATAGCGGTCGGTGACGAGCGCGCTTCGCCGTTTGCCCTTCCAGCCCCCGGCTTCCATCGCCAGGAATTCCTCGAAGCGGACGTGGACTTCACGCGGCTGGCGGGCGACGGCGTAGACCGCCGTTCCGAGCTCCTCCAGCTGGCGCCACTGGCGGCGCATCTCGCGCATATGCGATGAGGAAATGGTCTTGGCGAGATAGGCGGGCGCCTCTTCCTCGCTCTGCAGCATCGGGCGCAGATAGGGGTTGGTGACGGTGAGCGGCAGGTTGCGGCTGAGCGCCACGGATTTGGCCATGCGCACGAAGATACCGTTCAGCCTGAGATCCGGCAGAACCAGCGTCGTCGGGAGGTTGAGGTCGGGGGCGGTCAATCCCTCGAAGAGATTGTCGAGGGTTTCGGCGGCATCCTCGCTATCGACGAGAGGCGTGCCGAGCGGGCCGAAGCTGTTCGACCAGCCGCGGATGATCGAGGGGCCGACGGCAAAGCCGGGCTTGTCGACCGAAAAGGGCATGAGGAAGCGCATGCGGCTGCGGCCGGCGCCGTGATCCCGGATCAGAGCGAAATTCACCTGCCGGTCTTCGAGCCGCGGCATGGCGGGCGCGAGGAAGCGGCCGGAGAAGAAGACGTTCGGTTCCATCGCCCGGTTGGAGAGGAAGTCGAGCTCTTCCTGCAGCTCGTAGCCGAGCTTGCCGGGATAGAGGCAAAGCTCGCGCCCCGGCCGGCCGATCTCGGCGCGGGCTTCCGCCTGCGGTGCTTCGAAATGCAGCGAGGCCAGATCATGCACCATGCGGTTGGTGAGACTGTTGGTGCTTTCGGTGACGGGGGGCAGGCGCACCATCTATCGAACTCTCATTTCTGGCGTTGCGGCGGAGGGGCTGGCGAAGGCGAAGAGGACGATGCCGAGCGTGCGGCGCACGGCGACATGCAGCAGGAGCGCCTCGACCGCCATGGCCGAGGCTGTGGCGACGGCGGTGCCTTCGATGCCGTAATGGGGGATCAGAGCAAGGTTGAGGCCGATATTGGCAGTCAATGCGCCGGCATAGAGCGCGACGCAAAGGTTCTGCTTGCCCGCCATCATCAGCAGCGTTTCGGCCGGGCCGACCAGCGACTTGGCAAGGATGCCGGCAAGCAGGATCGCCATGACGAGATAACCCGAGGTGAAGGCGCCGCCGAAGAGCGACAGCAGCAGATGGCCGGCCGCGAGCACGACGAGACCGACGCCGAGCGCCGGCCAGAAGGTCCAGCGGGCGGCATCCGTGGCGGCGATCGCCAGCTGGGCGTGATCGCCTGCGGCGATGATCGAGGAAAAGCGCGGGCCGGAGGCGGCCTTGACGGAGAAATTGATGAAATGCACCAGCGCCATCGTCTTGGCGGCGGCGAAATAGATGGCGACGTCGTGCGGCTGAAGGAAAATGCCGACGACGACGACATCGGAATTGGTCAGCAGGAAGCTGACGCCCTCGATCAGGAAGATCGGGAAGGCAACGCTGAGCCAGCAGAGGAAATCGACCTTGCGCGGGCCTTCGTCATAATGCCGGCGAAGGCGGTAGAGCGTGGCGCCATACTGGCCAAGCGCGGTGACGAAGGTGGCGGCGAGCGCTGCCTGCATGGCGGTGACCGCCGTATGCGCCGCGCCCATCGCAATCGCGGCGAGCATGAAGGCGATGATCAGGATCGGCCGGATGATATAGACGGGGCTCAGCGCCATGACCGGCCAGTGGTTGGCCCGCGAGGTGCCTTCGAGGATATCGCCGAGCGCGATCATCGGCATGGCGAGCAGGCCGATGAAGATCGGCACGAGGTAATAGGTCTCGATCATATCGCCGAAGAAATGCAGTCCGAGCATGCCGGCGACGAGCATCGCCGTTCCGGATAGCAGCGCGAAGATGCGCGCCGTGCCGGTGAGGCCGCGGATTTCCTCGAAGGCTCCGGCAGCCCTGTATTGCGGCAGGAAACGGACGATCGCCGTATGGAAGCCGAGGCAGGAGAGATCGCCGAAGACCACGACCAGCACCCAGACGAAGACGAAGATGCCGTATTCATATTCGCCCATCAGCCGGGCGAGCACGATCTGGGACAGAAAGGCGAGGGCGGCGCTTAAGATGCGGATCGAAAAGGCCGTCAGCGCCATGCGCTGGGCGGCCGCCTTCTCGCCGCGTTCGGTGAGCACGGCGGCAAACATGCGCAGCGTCCGGCTGCCGATCGGGCGCAGGCCCGCGGGCAGCATCTTCTCCGCTGTTTCTATGACCGCCATGATGAACACGCAAAACTCTGAGGTCAGGCAAATCGTCCGCGAAGTCTTGACAGAACAGGGTTAAGAAACGGTTCCGGATCGGGATCGTCATCCGGCCCGGAGATACCGGTTTTCGACGCTGCCGCAGAAACAGAAAATGCCGCCCGAAGGCGGCATTCCGAAGTTTCTTGCGACTAACCTCAGACCTGTTCGAAGGCGCCGTGGCAATGCTTGTATTTCTTGCCGGAGCCGCAAGGGCAGGTCTCGTTGCGGCCGACCTTGCCCCAGGTGGCGGGATCGTCGGGATTGCGGTTCTCGGGCGAGACGATGACTTCGGAGGCCTGGTAGATCGGGGCGAAATCGTCCTCGCCGGTCGTCGGATCCAGATGATGGGCCTGCATCACCGGTGGTTCCGGCTCGGCGGGCGCCTGCTGCACCAGTTCGACGCGCATCAGCTGGGCGGTGACGGCTTCGCGCAGATTGTTGAGCAGGGCGGTGAAAAGCTCGAAGGCTTCCGACTTGTATTCCTGCAGCGGATCGCGCTGGGCATAGCCGCGGAAACCGATGACGGAGCGCAGATGGTCGAGATTGACGATATGCTCGCGCCAGAGGTGATCGAGCGTCTGCATGACGATCGAGCGTTCGACATAATGCATGATGTCGTCGCCGAAACGCTCGGCCTTCTCCGTGAAGGCGGCATTGGTGGCTTGCGTCAGGCGCTCGCGGATATCGTCCTCGCCGATACCTTCCTCCTTCACCCAGTCCTCGATCGGCAGATCGAGGTTGAGGATGTTGGTGACGCCGGTCTTCAGGCCGACGGCATCCCATTGCTCGGCATAGGCGCGCTCGGGGATGTGCTTTTCGACCAAGTCCTCGATCACTTCGCGGCGCATGTCGGAGACGGTTTCGGAGATATTGGTCGATTCCATCAGTTCGAGGCGCTGCTCGAAGATCACCTTGCGCTGGTCGTTGAGAACGTCGTCATACTTCAGAAGGTTCTTGCGGATGTCGAAGTTGCGGGCTTCGACCTTCTTCTGCGCGCGCTCCAGCGCCTTGTTGATCCAGGGATGGACGATCGCCTCGCCTTCCTTCAGGCCGAGCTTGGTCAGCATGCTGTCCATGCGGTCGGAGCCGAAGATACGCATCAGGTCGTCCTGAAGCGAAAGGTAGAATTTCGAACGGCCCGGGTCACCCTGACGGCCGGAGCGGCCGCGCAGCTGGTTGTCGATACGGCGGCTTTCGTGGCGTTCGGTGGCGATCACGTAGAGGCCGCCGGCAGCGAGCGCCTTCTGCTTGAGTTCCTTGATCTCCTCGACGATCGCCTGGATCCGGGCATCCCGCTCCGGACCGGCTTCGACTTCGCCGAGTTCGCGCTCGATGCGCATGTCGAGGTTGCCGCCGAGCTGAATGTCGGTGCCGCGGCCGGCCATGTTGGTGGCGATGGTGACGGCGCCGGGCACGCCCGCCTGGGCGACGATATAGGCTTCCTGCTCGTGGTAGCGGGCGTTCAGCACCTGGAAGTCGTTGAAGCCCTGCTTGCGCAGGCGATCGGCGAGCAGTTCCGACTTCTCGATCGAGGTCGTGCCGACGAGCACCGGCTGGCCGCGCTTATGGGCGTCGAGGATCTCTTCGATGATCGCCTTGAACTTCTCGTCGAAGGTCCGGTAGACCTCGTCGTCTTCGTCGATACGCTTGATCGGCAGGTTGGTCGGGACCTCGATGACATCGAGATTGTAGATGTTGCCGAATTCTTCCGCTTCCGTCTGCGCCGTGCCGGTCATGCCGGCGAGCTTGGCGTACATGCGGAAATAATTCTGGAAGGTGATCGAGGCCAACGTCTGGTTTTCCGGCTGGATCTGCACCTTTTCCTTGGCTTCGAGCGCCTGATGCTGGCCTTCCGAATAACGCCGGCCCGGCATCATGCGGCCGGTGAACTCGTCGATGATGACGACTTCGTCGTTGCGGACGATATAGTCCTTGTCGCGCTGGAAGAGCTTGTGGGCCTTCAACGCATTGTTGACGTGGTGGACGATCGCGACGTTTTCGATGTCGTAGAGCGCATTGCCCTTCAAGAGGCCGGCCTGGCGAAGCAGGTTTTCCAGCTTCTCGGTGCCCTCTTCGGAGAAGTTGGCCGAGCGCTGCTTCTCGTCGATCTCGTAATCGCTGGCTACGAGCAGCGGAATGAAGGCATCGATCGTATTATAAAGTTCGGAGCGGTCGTCGAGCGGTCCGGAGATGATCAGCGGCGTGCGCGCTTCGTCGACGAGGATCGAGTCCACTTCGTCGACGATCGCGAAATTGTGGCCGCGCTGGACCATCTGGTTCTTCTCGTACTTCATGTTATCGCGCAGATAATCGAAGCCGAGTTCGTTGTTGGTGGCGTAGGTGATGTCGCAGGCATAGGCCGCGCGGCGCTCTTCGTCGGACAGGCCGTGGACGATGACGCCGGTGGTCATGCCGAGGAAGCCGTAGACGCGGCCCATGGTCGCGGCATCGCGCTGGGCGAGATAATCGTTGACGGTGACGACGTGCACGCCCTTGCCGGAAAGCGCGTTCAGATAGACCGGCAGGGTGGCGACGAGGGTCTTGCCTTCGCCGGTCTTCATCTCGGCGATCGCATTCGAATGCAGGATCATGCCGCCGATCAGCTGTACGTCAAAAGGTCGCAGGCCGAGAACGCGGCGCGAGGCCTCGCGCACGACGGCAAAGGCGGGAATCAGGATATCGTCGAGCGTCTTGCCCTCGGCGAGAAGCGCGCGGAATTCCGCCGTCTTCGCCGCGAGTTGCTCGTCCGTCAGCGCCTTCGTCTTCTCTTCGATGGAGTTGATCGCGGCGACGTTCGGCTGGTAGGACCGCACGCGGCGATCATTGGACGATCCAAATAACTTGCGGGCTATACCGCCAAAGCTGACCATGTGACTGGCCCTTTCTCAATATTCATCCCTGGCGTTTCTTTTTCGCGGCCCAGCCGAAAATCAGGCGCAC
Organism: Rhizobium sp. R634; assembly: GCF_002211305.1. Classification (GTDB taxonomy): domain Bacteria; phylum Pseudomonadota; class Alphaproteobacteria; order Rhizobiales; family Rhizobiaceae; genus Rhizobium. The sequence continues at coordinate 461,604 of NZ_LOKW01000025.1, forward strand.
GCTGAAACGCCCGGAAACTGTTCTGGACGCGAGGTTGCGTGACAGATAAGAGGGGGGTCGAATGATGTCAACGGATTTGGCGGATACAGAAAGGCCACAATCCGGTGTTGATGGCTATTTTGGGCTGGATTCAGGGGATGCTGAAACCGGCGATGGAACTGTGAAGGGTTATTTGATGTTGAGCACCAATAAATTCGCCGTTTTGGCATTTGCGACTTTTGTTGCGCTCCAGGCTCCGGCCCATGCCGACGACGCCGTCGTCGCCAAGGTCGGCAATCTGGAAATCCACCAGTCGGAACTCGATCTTGCCGTCGCCAATCTCGATCCGCAGCTAGCGCAGCTTCCCGACGACCAGAAGAAGGTCGCGGCTCTCTCCGCCGCCATCGACGTGAAGCTGCTCGCCGCCGACGCCATCACCGAGAAGCTCGACCAGACGGACGAATTCAAGAAGCGTATGCAGTATCTCTCCGATCGCGAGCTGCATAACGCCTATTTCAAGAAGCATGTCGTCGACACCGTGACGCCGGAAGAAATCAAGGCGCGCTACGACAAGGAAGTCGCCGCCCTGCCGAAGCAGGAGGAAGTCCACGCTCGCCACATCCTCGTCAAGACCGAGGATGAAGCCAAGGACATCATCAAGCAGCTCGATGCCGGCAAGGATTTCGCCGAACTCGCCAAGGAGAAGTCCACCGATCCGAACAAGTCGGAAGGCGGCGATCTCGGCTATTTCACGCGTGGCCGCATGGTCAAGGAATTCGAGGACGCGGCCTTCGCGCTCGAGAAGGGCACCTATTCCAAGACGCCCGTGAAGACCGACTTCGGCTATCACGTCATCAAGGTCGAGGATAAGCGCGACGCCGCACCGCCGCCGTTCGAGCAGGTGCAGGATCAGGTTCGTCAGCTCGTCATGCGCGACAAGTATCTTGCGCTTCTCGCCCAGGCGAAGTCGTCCTCCAAGATCGAGATCGCGGACGAGACGCTGCGCAAGGGCTACGACGAGGCCAACAAGCAGCCTGAGCCGGGCAGCGAGCCTGCCCAGCCGGCGCCGAAGCAGTAATATCCGCATCAGGGCCCGGTTCTACCGGGCCCTTCCTTATCGTTGTTGTCGCATTTCCGGACGGCGAGCCGGTTTCAGTCGCCGGGAAATGCTCATTGACAGGTTTCATCATGTCCGGTTCCGTTTCTCCGCTCGCACCGAAATCCTTCGTCCCGATGCCTTCGCTGCGCGGCGTGCGCATGGCGACGGCGTCCGCCGGCATCAAGTACAAGAACCGCACCGACGTGCTGATGATGGTCTTCGACAAGCCGGCCGCCGTCGCGGGTGTCTTCACCCGCTCCAAGTGCCCTTCGGCGCCGGTCGATTTCTGCCGCGCAAACCTGCCGCACGGCATTGCACGCGCCGTCGTCGTCAATTCCGGAAACGCCAATGCCTTTACCGGCCTGAAGGGCCGCCAGGCGACCGAGCTGACGGCGAAGTCGGCTGCCGCTGCTGTCGGCTGCAGCGAAAACGAGGTCTATCTGGCTTCGACCGGGGTCATCGGCGAACCGCTCGATGCCACCAAATTCGCCGGGGTCCTGGACAAGATGCAAGCCGAGGCGACCGGCGATTTCTGGTTCGAGGCCGCCAAGGCGATCATGACGACCGACACCTATCCGAAGGTTTCGACCCGCAGCGCCGAGATCGGCGGCGTTGCCGTGACGATCAACGGCATTGCCAAGGGCGCCGGCATGATCGCGCCCGATATGGCGACGATGCTCTCCTTCGTCGTCACCGATGCCGACATCGCGCCCGCCGCCCTGCAGGCGCTACTCTCCGACGGCGTCGGCCCGACCTTCAATTCCATGACCGTCGACAGCGATACCTCCACCTCCGACACGCTGATGCTGTTTGCGACGGGTGCTGCGGCCGAGGACGGCCAGGCCCTCATCGAACGCGCCGACGATCCGCGTCTGGCCGCTTTCCGCGTCGCGCTCAATGAAGTGCTGAAAGATCTTTCGCTGCAGGTGGTGCGTGACGGCGAGGGTGCTACGAAAATGCTCGAAATCACCGTGACCGGCGCCGAAAGCGATGCCGCCGCCAAGCGCATCGGGCTGTCGATCGCCAATTCGCCGCTGGTCAAGACGGCGGCTGCCGGCGAAGACGCCAATTGGGGCCGCATCGTCATGGCCGTCGGCAAATCGGGCGAGATGGCCGATCGCGACCGGCTCGCCATCTGGTTCGGCGACGTCCGGGTCGCCGTCAACGGCGAGCGCGATCCCGATTATTCCGAGGAGGCCGCCTCGAACGTCATGAAGGCGCAGGATATCCCCGTGAAAGTGGATATCGGCCTCGGCGCAGGCACGGCAACCGTCTGGACCTGCGACCTCACCAAGGAATATGTTGCGATCAATGGCGACTATCGGAGCTGATCGTTCATTGCCGCAGATATCCATTTCCCAACACAATCTGCCGCTGGTCCGCAGGCTGGAGGCCGTCGGTTTCCGCGCCTGGCCGGCGGCATCCGTGCAATATGACGGCAGCTGGCAGGTGCGGCTGACGGCCGGCCACCCCTCCAACCGGCTGAATTCCATCGTGCCGCTTGACCCCTCCGATCACCGCGATGTCGAAATCCGGCTGGAAAAGGCAAGCCGGAAGTTCGAAGCCTATGGCCGCCCCGCCGTGGTTCGCCAGACGCCGCTCGCCTCGCCAGTGCTGATCGAGCTTCTGCGGGCGCAGAACTGGACGCAGTTCGACGAGACGGTGGTGATGACCTGCGATCTGGCCGAGGCGGAACTGCCGGATACGCTCGATCACCTGCCGACCCATGACGTCGGCCGCTTCGTCGACGCCAACCTTGCGGTCGACGGGGCCCCGCCGTCGCTGAAGCCGGCGCTTGCCGAAATCATTTCGGCGATCAAGCCGCCGTCGGGCCTGTTCATGATCGAGAATGCTGTTGAAGGCCCGCTTGCGACGGTGCTTTGCGTGCAGGACAACGATCTTGCCGGCATCATGTCGCTTTCGGTCTTGGAGGCGCATCGGCGCGAGGGGCTCGGCACCGAGATCCTGACCTCGGCGCTGCGTTGGGCGCGCATGCGCAGCGCCCGCTCGGCCTGGCTGCAGGTCAAGCTTTCCAACCGCCCGGCTATCGCGCTCTATGAGCGCCTCGGCTTTCGCGACGCCTATCACTATTGCTATTGGCAGCAGGAGCCGCGATGAGCGATGCAGGCCGGAAGATATTGCTGGTCGCCGCCTGTGCGCTGATCGATGCCGATGGGCGTATCCTGTTGGCACAGCGCCCCGAGGGAAAATCGCTTGCCGGGCTCTGGGAATTTCCCGGCGGCAAGGTGGAGCCCGGCGAGACGCCGGAGGAAACGCTGGTGCGCGAACTCGAGGAAGAACTCGGCATCAAGACCAAGATCGCCTGCCTCGCACCGCTTACTTTCGCCAGCCATTCCTACGAGACCTTCCACCTTCTGATGCCGCTTTATATCTGCCGGCGCTACGAGGGCATTCCACAGGGCCGCGAGGGCCAGGCGCTGAAATGGGTGCGGCCGCAGGCATTGCGCGACTACCCGATGCCGCCGGCCGACGAGCCGCTCATCCCGATGCTGCAGGATTTGCTTTAACAGGCTGGGCAGCGGCGTCGACGGAGTTTCGATAAGCGCCGGGTCGGGGAATTCGCGGCCTGGATAGCCGCGAATTTTGCCGTTTTTCTCACTGGCCAGGCAGCTGGCACCTGACCGGTGCCGACCGCGCTGCCATGAAGCGTTGAGATTTGTCGATCGAATTAGTAGCCGACGGTGAACCGCTGCCTGACGTGGGTCGGCGCTTCGATCTCGTCCACGAGGGCAACCGCGAAATCCTCGAAGGAAATGCTGCTGCCGTTTTCGTTCGTCAGGAGTTCGTCTTTGCCGAGTCGAAAGGTGCCGGTCCGCTCGCCGGGCACGAATGCGGCCGAAGGCGACAAGAAGGTCCAGTCGAGGTCGTTTTGAGCCTTGAGCTTATTCAGGTAGTCGACGCCGCCCTGCGCTTCAGACTTGTAGATCGCCGGGAAATCGGGCGTGTTCACGAGGAGGACGCCCGGAGCGACTTCGAGACTGCCCGCTCCACCCACCACATAGTAACGACGCACGCCGGAGGTCTTCACCGCAGCAATCAGCTTGTCCGGATCGCTGGCGGAGAAATGCACCGAGCTGATGACCGCGTCATGGCCTTTCAGGATCTCTGCCAGAGCTTCAGGCGCAGCGATATCGCCAGAGGCGGCGGTGACGTTCGGAAGAGATGCGACCTTGGACGGGTCTCGGGCAATCGCGGTAACGGTATGGCCGCGCACTGACAATTCGGCCAGGATGCGGGAGCCGGCCTGACCGGAAGCTCCGATAAGAGCAATTTTCATAGTGATACTCCTTGTTGGGATGGATGATTCATGCGTCTGCGCGTAGCGCGTCGAGCGCTGCGGCGAGACCGGCCGGACCTTGATACAGGGTCTCGCCGCTGAGGATGTGGGCCTTGCCGTTGACGAGGGCGACGAGTTGCGGGACGCCGCGAATGCCGAGGATGTTCATCCGGCGTTGCGTATTTTCTATCCGCTCCAGCGTGCGCTCTCTGAGGTCGGTATCGCTCCGGAGCCTCTCGCCGAACGCCTCGGTAGTCAGCTCGATGCCATGCTCGGCGGCGACTTGAACGGCGACGGTCGCAACCTCCTGGATGCCGGACGTGTCGTGCCCGGCGACATAGCGGGCGATTTGGATCGCATGCAGGAAACGAGGCTCCAGCCTCGGATCGTGTTCCCCGAGCGCGGTGAGCGCCAGCGTCGCCGGTCCCGAGTCGAAAATGCCGTTCGGCGCCAATAGGACGTTCTGGCGGTAGGCTTCGGAGAAGGGCTGCCCTGTCAGCGCCTGAATCCTCTGGTCGTTGCGCCAGGCATGCTCGGCGATTGATGAGATCGGTCTGCCTCCGACGAATAGGCCGGACGGCAGCATCTTGAGCTGGTGCGAAAAATTCTCGGCAAGACCGGCGAGCGCAGGGGCACTCGCGTAGCACCAGCCGCAGAAGGGGTCGAAATAATACTCAAGCTCGACGTCGGTGTTCATGTGACCTCCATTTGTTGAAGCGAAAGTAATGTTGCGAAGATCGGAGATAAAGGCCAATGTGAGCCACAAAATGTTGCATAGATCGAGCGAATAGATGGACCGGGTAATCGCAGCGCAAGTGCTCCTGAAGACGGTTGAACGGGGCAGCGCCTCCGCCGCAGCTCAAGAGCTGGGCATGTCCAGGGCGATGGCGTCGCGTTACATCGCCTCCATGGAAGATTGGTCCGGCACGCGGCTGCTGCACCGAACGACGCGGCAGCTCAGCTTGACCTCTGCCGGAGAACGCGTTCTTGAATTGTGCAGGGAAATCGTGCGCGTCGCCGACGCCGTGACGGAAGTCGCAAGCCATGCCGACACGCCTCATGGTCTGCTCCGGGTGACAGCCCCAAGCATCCTGGCGGAGGCACAGCTCATCCCGCTCTTTGCAAAGTTTGCGGATCTCTATCCGCGTATCAAGATCGATCTTCAGATTTCGGACCGCACGGTCGACCTCGTGCAAGACCGCATCGACGTGGCGATCCGGATTGCCAATCACCTCGACCCGTCATTGATCGCAAGACGACTGGGACAATGTCCGTCGCGGCTCTACGCTTCGCCACGCTATCTCAGGGAATACGGAGCTCCGGCCAGACCGGATGATCTGAGCGCCCACAAGTGTCTCACCTATACGCACCTTGGAGGAACAGAATGGACCCTGAAAAATCATGAGGCGCAGCTTGTCGTGCCAGTGCTCGGAGGCTTCCAAACCAACGACGCTGTTGCCCTGAAGCGCGCAGCGCTTTCCGATCTCGGCATCGCAATGCTGCCGCGGTTTGCCGCCGACCCGGAGGTGCAGGCGAACAAGCTCGCAGTTGTCTTGCCTGATTGGGAGCCAAACACGCTCGGCATCCATGCGCTATACGTTTCCCGAAAGCATCTTCCGATGGCTGCTCGTGCACTGATTGATTTCCTGGCCACGCGGCTACGGGACAAGTAGCGCGAATTTGTGCCTGAGAAATTCAAGGTGCCGGCGCCCGACGCTATGAGCCTCGGGCGCACAAATCTCCGTTACGCCGGTTCGGCAGGCGTTTCTGCGTTATCGAGGAGCGGGATAGGGGTGAAGCGCGTGGCCGGTGAGACATTGACTTCGGTCATTACACGGCGCCTTTCGCGGTTTACCACGAGGCGCACTGCATCCGCTCGGGAATAGTGCCCGGAAGGATCGGCCGCGGCCTTTGCAATGGCGATCATCGCGGGATCGAGATCGGCATAGAGAATACCCTCCTCGTCATCCCGCAGGGGATCGCACAGAGCCCTTCCGTCCGGACCATAGATCATTGAGTAACCGCCGCCCGGTTTGGACGTGCGCGGATTGAGCAGATAAGCCTTTCGTTCCGTATCGGCCAAGACGTCGAACATTTCCTGGCTGATGACCGCGCATGAGGCGAGCACATAGGCGCTTCCTTCCACGGCGTAGAGCTGCGTGGCCGCGGAATTCACTTCCGGCCCCAGCGCATAGGCGACATCGCGGTACAGGCAGAAGCTCGGCCAGGCGGCGACATGCACTTCTTCATGCTGCGCATACATGGCCATTTTGACGAGCGGCTGGATATGTTCCCAGCAATTCAGCGCGCCGAGGCGTCCGAACGCGGCATCGACAACCGCGAGATCGGAGCCATCGCCTTCGCCAAATACAGTGCGCTCGACGTGAGTGGGCTTGAGCTTGCGGCGAACGAGCAGAAGATCCCCGTCTTCGCCGATGATTGCCTGAGACATGTAACGGCTTCCGCCGTCTCGCTCGGAAAAGCCCATGACTACGGTGATCTCGTGCTTGCGAGCGATCTTCTGCAGCCTGCGCATCTGCGGCGAATCAACCGCCATGCTGTTCTCGTGATAACGAGGTATGAATGGCATGGCCTCGATCGGAGCGCCGAGCCAGACGAACAAAGGATAACCCGGCAGCCAGGTTTCCGGGAATGCGATCAGCTTGGCGCCATTGGCTGCTGCCTCGGCAATCAGCCTTTCCGCCTTGTCGATTGAAGCTTCGATATCGAGAAATATCGGTGCGGCCTGCACCACCGCTGCTTTGATGGGTTTCATGTCATACCTCCACGGTGCCCAGTCAATCCGTCAACGCCGCGAGCCGACTCTCCTCTCTTGTTCAGGAGGCTTTCAGGCGGGCGCGGAAGCTAGAATGGCCATGCGGCCGTTGCGCCGCTAGGACTGACGCGCCATAGTGTGCAGACTGGGGCGACAAAGTTTAGAGAACGACGGTGGGAACGGGATCCGCAGCAATCCTTGGTACGTGGCGCGACCAACTCTGGTCGAACTACGTGCGATTGGAGAGCCGTTCGGACTCGTCGGAGTTTTACGGTTCGGTGGCACAGATCGTTCCCGGATCGCCACGTTTTACGCTTGTACGTTCAACGGCGCAGATCACAGAACGGACACCGGCACTGGTTCGAACCGACCGCAGCGAATATCTGCTTTTGTCTTTCATGCGCGTTGGACACTGGTATCTGGAGCAGGACGATCGCAGGACCGAACTCCTTCCCGGCCAGTTTGCGATTTATGATTCAACCCGCCCATATCGCCTGCACGCCGATGGCCCGTTCGAACAAATGGTCTTCCGCATGCCGCGCGCGCTGATGGAATGCAGGATGCCGCGGTTATCCCACATGACGGCTCGGGCGTATGATTCAGGCAGCGGGCCTGGTGCGCTCGTGGCCGGCTTTGTAAACTTGCTGGCCGGACACGCTCAGTCTCTTTCGCCCGATGCCGTGGAGAGCTTCGAGATAGCGGGCGCCGATTTGATCGCGACCGCATTGGCCTTGCTTGGCGAGGGCAGCGGCGCCCGGTCTGCGTCTCTATTCGAGCGCATCGTCGCCAAGCTCTCCAATCAGATGTTGGATGACGGCTTCGATTTCGCGGTTTACGCGCGGCAGCAGGGCATGTCGCTCAGAAGCCTGCAGCGCTTGTTCCATGAGAATGGAACGACGCCGCGAGCTTGGCTGCTGCAGAGGCGCCTCGACAACATAGCCTCGCAGCTTCGTTCTCCGGCCTTTGCTCAGCGATCGATCACAGAAATCGCGCTCAGCTCGGGCTTCAACGATCTCACCTATTTCAACCGCATGTTCCGTGCCAGATTTTCGGCCACGCCGAGCCAATGGCGACGCAGCACCGGACGCGACAAATCATAAGCCGTCCTTTGTTCGAACTGTCTCTTTTGAGAACTGCTCGCGCTATGGATTTATTCTTGCGCATGTCGTTTTTTCAGAAACGCTGCGCACTTCCCGAGAATATGTATTAGCATTAGCTGATTATTATTGTGCCACGCCGTTTTCGGCTGTGGATATTAATGGATCGTTTAACACCTTCTGCCAAAGATCGGCCTCAATCAAGCATCTGGCGTGCGTGTATTAAAAGGCTTGACGTCATGGACGATGATTTCTGGAAAGCTGTCCGGGAAAAGGAACGGGCTTCGTCTGCCTCGCGCAGGACGGGTGCGCTCAATATCGCCCTTCTTTTCGGTACGGCCGTGGTCGCGCTGACGCTCATCCTGACGCCGATGCTTGCCGATTCCTCGAAGAAAAGCGTGTTTGCCAGCGCGCCGGTGGATTTCGACACGATCACCACAGGGTCGATCCCGAAGACCGAAAGCGGCAAGCGTTACACGATCCGCCGCAGCGTCCTGCAGGAGACGCCCGGCTCGGTCTGCGTCGTCCAGGGATACGGCGTCGGCGCCGGTTGCTGAAAATGCCGGCCATCGTCCGGTGGCCCTAGAATTTATGATTGCAGTCGGTTCGCGCAGAGGGTTGGGGCAATGCGCCTTTTGAAAGCATATCTTACAGATCAAAGAGGCGCGACGGCGGTTGAATACGGTCTGATCGCCGCCATCATCTGCACCGCGCTCATCGCCGGCCTCGGCGTCTTTACCGGCAGCCTGCAGAACGTCTTCAACGTGATCATCGATGCTTTGCCGACGAATTGAAGAGCCGGCCGGCTGATCCAAGAATTGGAGCATGATGCTGTCGCAAAACCGGTCACGGTTTCGGTATGATGTCCTAAAGCACGTCGCGATCTTTCAGATTCGCTCCCCGTGCTTCAGGTCTTTATTTTCTCGCCTGTCGTTATCGCAAAACCGCGCACACTTTTGCGCGACACGCTCTATTGCCTGAGTTTGTGCTCGTCCACCTTCAGCGCATCGGCCAGGCGGGCCTTGGCGGAACCAGGCTGGAGCGGCTTCTGCTGGCTCTCGTGCGGAGCCCATCCCGAGACATAGATCATTGAGAAGGTCGCGCGGATGCGCCCGTCGGGATCGGAATAGCGCTCGGCGTAGATTTCCGCTGCGCGCAGGAAGAAGGCGCGCGTCAGCGGCACGCGGCCGCGGGCGGCGAGCGGATTGCTCATGCCCATGGCTCTGAGATCCCGCATCAGCGGAAAGAGCGAGTCATATCGTACCGTATAGTTCTCCGCGTCGATCACCGGCAGGGTGAAGCCGGCTCGCTGCATGAGGCTGCCGACATCACGCACATCGGCGAAGGGGATGACGCGCGGGCTTGCGCCGCCTGTCATCTCGACTTCGGCGGCCAGCAGCACCTCGCGCAGCTCCTGCAGCGTGCCGGCGCCGGGGATCGCGGCCAGGAACAGGCCGTCCGGCTTCAAGGCGCGCCGGATCTGGATGAAAACGCCCGGCGTATCATTGGTCAGATGCAAGCTGAGCGGCGCCAGGACGAGATTGGCCGATTGCGGCTCGATCGGCACGTCTTCGAGCGGCGCCTCGATCAAGGTCTCACCCGGGCCCGCATAGGCCCTCTCGCTTTCGATCCGGATCATCCTGCCGATTTTGCCCGTCGCCATTGCGGCGCGGGCAGCGGCTCCAGTCGTGCCATGCAGCTCGACGGCGGTCTCGAATGTCCGCTCGACGACCGTAAGCCTTTCGGCCATTTCCTCGGCGGCGATATCGAGCAGGAAGGCGGCTTTCGGGTCGTTGTTGACAAGCGCGCGATGGCGATGTGCGGCGATCAGGGCTCTGTCGAAGATCGTTTCCATGCCGATGTCCTTAGTCCTGCGGGGTCTACGCGGCAAGGCGATTTTCCTTTGGAAGAGAACAGGCTAGTCTCGGTCGTATGAAGCCTGTTAACTTCGAACAATCGGCAGAGCTGCTGCGGGCCTGCCTCCTGCGGCCGTTTTCGGCGCTGGCCGATTTTCTCTATCCGCCTGCCTGTTCCGTCTGCGGCATCTCGACCGGGGATCATCGCGGGCTCTGTGTGAAATGCTGGTCCGGCATCCGTTTCATCGAGCGGCCCTATTGCGAGGTGCTCGGCATTCCCTTCTCGCACGATCTCGGCGCCGGCATTCTGAGCGCCGAGGCGATCGCCAATCCGCCGCCCTTCGACCGGCTGCGGTCGGCGGCGACCCACGACCATGCGGTGCGCGACCTCGTTCATGGGCTCAAATATCGCGATCGCACCGATCTGGCGCCGATGATGGCCGCCTGGATGCTGCGCGCCTCCGACGGCACGGTCGAAAGCTGCGATGCGCTGATCCCGGTGCCGTTGCACCGCACCCGGATGCTGTCGCGCAAGTTCAACCAGGCAGCCGAGCTTGCCCGCCATATGGCGAAGCTCTCGGGCAAGCCGCTGCTTGCGGCGACGCTGATCCGCGTCAAGCGCACGAGCCAGCAGGTCGGCCTCGGCGCAAAGGCGCGCGAAGACAATGTCAGAGGCGCTTTCGCGATCGCCAAGGGTTGCGAAAATGACGTCTTCGGCAAGCGTATCGTGCTCGTCGACGACGTCTATACCACGGGAGCGACGGTCGCCGCTGCAAGCCGGACGCTGCGCAAGGCGGGCGCGGCCGAGATCACGGTTTTGACCTTTGCAAGGGCTCTTTCCGAGCCTATATGACAGAAAATACCCGGCATCCGTCTGGAGATATCATGGTACCCGTCACCATCTATACACGGCAGTTCTGCGGCTACTGCTCCCGCGCCAAGTCGCTTCTAGAACAAAAGGGCGTCGACTATGTCGAGCACGATGCGACATATTCGCCGGACCTTCGCCAGGAGATGATCGGCAAGGCCAACGGGCGCACGACATTTCCGCAGATCTTCATCGGCGCCGAACATGTCGGCGGCTGCGACGACCTCTTCGCGCTCGATCGGGCCGGCAAGCTCGATCCGATGCTGGCGGTCTGAGGACGAACCGATGAGCTTCAAGGCCGCCGCCGTCCAGATGTGTTCAGGGGTCGATCCGGAAAAGAACGCCGCCGCCATGGCGCGGCTGGTGCGCGAGGCCGCCGCGCAGGGGGCGACCTATGTGCAGACGCCCGAAATGACCGGCATGCTCCAGCGGGATCGAGCGGCGGCACGCGCCGTGCTTGCCGATGAGACGCGCGATATCATCGTCAAAACCGGTTCGGCGCTTGCCGCGGAACTTGGCATTTACATGCATGTCGGCTCGACGGCGATTGCGCTCGCCGACGGCAAGATTGCCAATCGCGGCTTCCTCTTCGGTCCCGACGGACGCATCCTCAATCGCTACGACAAGATCCACATGTTCGACGTCGATCTCGATAATGGCGAGAGCTGGCGCGAAAGTGCGGCCTATACGGCCGGCTCGGAAGCGCGCGTCCTGTCGCTGCCCTTCGCCGAAATGGGCTTTGCCATCTGCTACGACGTCCGGTTCCCGGCGCTCTTTCGCGCCCAGGCCATTGCCGGCGCTGAAGTGATGACGGTGCCCGCCGCCTTCACCAGGCAGACTGGCGAGGCGCATTGGGAAATCCTGCTCCGGGCGCGCGCCATCGAGAACGGCGTCTTCGTGATTGCCGCCGCGCAGGCCGGCCGGCACGAGGACGGGCGCGAGACTTTCGGCCATTCGATGATCATCGACCCCTGGGGCACTGTATTGGCCTCTGCCGGCGCCAGCGGCGAGGCAGTCATCGTTGCCGAGATCGATCCCAGCGCGGTCAAGGCCGCGCACGACAAGATCCCGAACCTGAGGAACGGCCGGGAATTCTCGGTCGAGAAGATTGCGGGGGCAGTCGCAGGAGGCGTCGCCGCTTGATCCGCTATTCCCTGACCTGTGACAGCGCCCATGAATTCGAAGGCTGGTTTTCCGAAAGCGCCGACTTCGACCGCCAGGTCGCGACCGGTTTCCTGACCTGTCCTGTCTGCCATTCCGCCGCTGTTTCCAAACTCCTGATGGCGCCTTCGGTGTCGACCGCGCGCAAGAAGGACGAGAGGCAGACACTGGCGATGGACGCCATGCGCCGTGAGGCCCTCGACAAGCTGAAAGAGGCTGTCGCGGCGGTGAAGGCCAATTCCGAGGATGTCGGTACGAAGTTTCCCGAGGAAGCGCGCAAGATCCATTATGGAGAGGCGGACGCCCGCGGCATCATCGGCCAGGCGACCATCGACGAGGCGCAGGCGCTCGTGGAGGAGGGCATCGAGATCGCCGCCATTCCGGTTTTGCCCGAGGATGTGAATTGATATGCAGTCCGCGCGTCTGGCCTTCTATAACTTCGGCCTGCATGTCGCCCCTGCCGAAAGTGAAGCGGTCAAAGGCTTCGTTCTGCGCGAACCTGCGAATTTCGAAGCCGCCGCTCGCGCCTGCGGCTTCATCGGACGCTCCGGCTATGCCGGTTATCCCGGCGCTCGGAGCTGGGGCGTTCAGGTCTTTCCGCGTTACATGAAAGGCAGCGGTTTTGACTCTGCCCCTTCGTCCCTTTCGCTCTGGGCAGACATCGAGTCCCTGATGGCCTTCACCTATAACGGCGTGCACGCCGAGGCCTTGAAGAATGCCCGCAATTGGAACGTGAAGCCGACATGGCCGCCGCTGGTTTTGTGGTGGGTTGCGGCTCATCATCGGCCGGACTGGCAGGAAGTGGTCGAGCGCCTGGAGTATCTCGCTGACCACGGGTCGAGTCCGCACGCTTTTACGTTCAAACAGCCCTACGGGCCTGAGGGCGCCCAGATCTCGATCGATCGCGATCGGGTCAAGGAACTTGCTGCACGCAATGCCGAAACCCAGACGGATCTGCTTGCCTACGTCCAAACGCTAAAAGTTTAGTCGGCTAATTGGCTGCCGAATTACGCTTCGCGCCTGGCCAGCAGCATATAGTTCACGTCCATGTCCCTGGACAGGTTCCACTGGTTCGACAGCGGATTGAAAAAGACGCCGGTGCGGTCGGTGATTTCCAGGCCGCTTGCGTTGAGCGGCTTTTCCAGCTCTTCCGGGCGCACCAGTTTTTCATATTGATGCGTGCCGCGCGGCAGCCAGCGCAAGATGTTCTCGGCGGCGAAGATGGCAAGGGCTGCCGCCTTCATCGTGCGGTTGATGGTGGCGACGAAGATCAGGCCGCCGGGGCGGACCATTTTCGCGCAGGTCGTCATGAAGAGTTCGACGTCGGCGACGTGTTCGACGACTTCCATGTTCAAGACGATATCGAAGGTTTCGCCGGCCTCGGCGAGCTCCTCGGCAGTGACGGCGCGATAGTCCACCGGAACGCCGGACGCCTTGGCGTGGGTCGAGGCGATGCCGATATTCTTCTCGGAAGGATCAGCGCCGATGACCGAGGCGCCCATGCGGGCGACGGGTTCGGACAAGAGGCCGCCGCCGCAGCCGATATCGAGCACACGCAGCCCCTCGAGCGGGCGGGCGCTTTTCGGATCACGGCCGAAATTCTCGCAGGCCTTGTCTCTTATATAGGCGAGCCGGACGGGATTGAACTTGTGCAGCGGCCTGAACTTGCCGGTCGGGCTCCACCATTCCGCCGCCATCGCCGAGAAGCGGTCCACTTCGCCCTGGTCGATCGTGCTTCTGGCGGCTTCCGTCATGGTGTTCTCCATCGTTCGTGTCCTGTGAAGTCGGATGATCGGGGGCATAAGTCAAGGGGCGGCGCATCAGGGGAGGCGTGAGCGCGCAAATGGCCGGCAATTGCTTTTGTCGTGTACGCTTGCCTCCCCCCGCCAAACTCGCTAAGAGACGCCGCAACTTGGGGCCTTCAGGGGCCTGGGCTTTAGAGCGGTTCCAGAAATGGGGATGCGGCTCTTTCGCCAAGCGGTCCGCCCCAGAGCTTTCGTGATGCCGGGTCCGGGTTTCCGCTTTCCGGCGCCAGTCGTGGTAGAGGCATATGGCACGCATCGTAATGAAATTCGGCGGCACGTCCGTCGCTGACCTGGACCGCATCAAGAACGTTGCCCGCCACGTGAAACGCGAAGTCGATGCCGGCCACGAGGTGGCGGTGGTGGTCTCGGCCATGTCCGGCAAGACCAATGAGCTGGTCGGCTGGGTGCAGGGCATGCCGAAGGTGATCGGCGCCAATTCCCCCTTCTACGATGCGCGCGAATATGACGCGGTGGTCGCTTCCGGCGAGCAGGTGACCTCGGGTCTGCTGGCGATCGCATTGCAGGCAATGGATATCAATGCGCGCTCCTGGCAGGGGTGGCAGATCCCGATCCGCACCGACAACGCCCATGGCGCGGCGCGCATCCTGGAGATCGACGGTTCCGACATCATCAAGCGGATGGGCGAGGGGCAGGTCGCCGTCATCGCCGGCTTCCAGGGATTGGGGCCCGACAATCGCCTCGCAACGCTCGGGCGCGGCGGATCGGATACGTCGGCCGTTGCCATCGCGGCCGCTGTCAAAGCGGATCGCTGCGATATCTATACCGATGTCGACGGCGTCTACACGACCGATCCGCGCATCGTGCCGCAGGCGCGCAGGCTGAAGAAGATCGCCTTCGAGGAAATGCTCGAAATGGCCTCGCTCGGCGCCAAGGTGCTGCAGGTGCGGTCGGTCGAGCTTGCCATGGTGCACAAGGTGCGTACCTTCGTGCGCTCGTCTTTCGAAGATCCCGATGCTCCGGGCATGGGCGATCTGTTGAACCCGCCCGGAACGCTGATTTGTGACGAGGATGAAATCGTGGAACAGGAAGTAGTCACCGGCATCGCCTATGCCAAGGATGAGGCTCAGATCTCGCTTCGCCGTCTTGCCGACCGGCCGGGCGTTTCCGCCGCGATCTTCGGGCCGCTTGCCGAATCCCATATCAATGTCGACATGATCGTCCAGAATATTTCCGAGGACGGATCGAAGACCGACATGACCTTCACCGTGCCGTCGGGCGACGTCGAGAAGGCCATCAAGGTGCTCGGCGACCATAAGGAGAAGATCGGCTACGATGTTGTGCAGAACGAATCGGGCCTGGTGAAAGTCTCCGTCATCGGTATCGGCATGCGCAGCCATGCCGGCGTTGCCGCGACCGCGTTTCGTGCACTTGCCGAAAAAGGTATCAACATCAAGGCGATCACCACCTCCGAGATCAAGATTTCCATCCTGATCGACGGTCCCTATGCAGAACTCGCTGTCAGGACTTTGCATTCCTGCTACGGTCTGGATAAGAATTGATTCCCAGTGGGCGGCCTGCCCCTTCAGGTTGAGGAGACGGAGGCAGGCCCGCCGGGACAGAGAGCGTTGTTTCGGGAGCTTGAGACGTCATGAGAGACCTTTCCGGCGGTCCGCGCGTGCTGCTCAGGCGGCTGCGCGAGTTGATGGCAGAGCCGCTGGAGCCGCAGGATCGTCTTGACCGGATCGTCCGACAGATTGCCGGCAACATGGTGGCGGAAGTCTGCTCCGTCTATGTGCTGCGCGCCGACGGCGTGCTCGAACTCTATGCGACCGAAGGTCTCAACCGCGAAGCCGTGCACCTGGCGCAGCTGAAGATGGGCCAGGGCCTCGTCGGCACGATCGCGGCTTCGGCCCAGCCGCTGAACCTCTCCGACGCGCAGTCGCATCCGGCCTTCCGTTACCTGCCCGAGACGGGCGAAGAAATCTACCATTCCTTCCTCGGCGTGCCGATCCTGAGAACCGGACGGTCGCTCGGCGTTCTCGTCGTGCAGAACAAGGCGAGCCGCAATTATCGCGACGAAGAGGTCGAGGCGCTCGAAACGACGGCGATGGTGCTCGCCGAGATGATCGCCACCGGCGAGCTCAAGAAGATCACCAAACCGGGCCTCGAACTCGACCTGACGCGCTCGGTGACGATCGACGGCGATACTTATAATGACGGCATCGGCCTCGGCTATGTCGTGCTGCACGAACCGCGCATCGTCGTCACCAATCTTCTCAACGAGGATGCGGAGAAGGAGATCCGGCGGCTGGCGGAAGCCATGGGTTCGCTGAGGATCTCGATCGACGACATGCTGTCGCGCCGCGACGTGTCGATGGAGGGCGAGCATCGCGAAGTGCTCGAAACCTATCGCATGTTCGCCCATGACCAGGGCTGGGTGCGCAAGCTCGAGGAGGCGATCCGCAACGGTCTGACGGCCGAAGCGGCGGTCGAGAAGGTGCAGAGCGACACCAAGGCGCGGATGATGCGGTTGACCGACCCGTATCTGCGCGAACGCATGCATGATTTCGAGGATCTGGCGAACCGGCTGCTCAGGCAGTTGACCGGCTATACCGGCCGGACGACCGCCGAAGGCTTCCCGAATGATGCGATCATTCTGGCCCGCGCCATGGGTGCGGCCGAACTGCTCGATTATCCGCGCTCCAACGTCCGCGGCCTGGTGCTGGAAGAAGGGGCGGTGACGAGCCATGTGGTGATCGTCGCCCGCGCCATGGGCATTCCGGTCATCGGCCAGGCGGCCGGGGTGGTGGCGCTGGCCGAAAACGGCGATGCCGTGATCATCGACGCCGACGAGGGGCATGTGCATCTCAGGCCGATGGCTGATCATCGCCGTTCCTACGAGGAAAAGGTTCGCTTCCGCGCCAGGCGGCAGGAACAGTTCCGGGCGCTGCGCGCCATCGAACCGGTCACCAAGGACGGCCAGCGGATCTCGCTGATGATGAATGCCGGCCTGTTGGTCGATCTGCCGCAGCTTTCTGAATCGGGTGCAGAGGGCATCGGTCTCTTCCGTACCGAGCTGCAATTCATGATCGCCTCCACCATGCCGAAGGCGGACGAGCAGGAGCAGTTCTACCGCAATGTGATCAAACAGGCGGCAGGCCGCGTCGTGACCTTCCGCACGCTCGATATCGGCGGCGACAAGGTCGTGCCCTATTTCCGCGGCCACGAGGAGGAAAACCCTGCGCTCGGCTGGCGCGCCATCCGGCTGTCGCTCGATCGGCCGGGATTGCTGCGCACTCAGTTGCGCGCCCTGCTGAAAGCGTCGGCGGACACCGAGCTGAAGCTGATGGTGCCGATGGTCACCGAGGTGTCCGAACTGAGGACGGTGCGCGAGCTCCTGCAGAAGGAAGTGCAGCATCTCTCGCGTTTCGGCCACGGACTGCCGCGCAAGCTGCAATTCGGGGCGATGCTTGAGGTGCCGGCGCTGCTCTGGCAGCTCGACGAGCTGATGGAGGCGGTCGATTTCGTTTCGGTAGGTTCGAACGACCTCTTCCAGTTCTCGATGGCCGTCGATCGCGGCAATGCACGGGTGTCGGACCGCTTCGATCCGCTCGGCAAGCCGTTCTTGCGCATCCTGCGCGACATCGTGCGCGGGGCGGACCGAAACAAGACGCCGGTGACGCTTTGCGGCGAACTTGCCGGCAAGCCGCTCTCGGCAATGGCGCTGCTCGGCATCGGTTTCCGCTCGATTTCGATGTCGCCGGCCTCGATCGGGCCGGTGAAAGCGATGCTGCTCGGCCTTGATGTCGGCGCGCTGACGAAGGCGATGGATGAAGTGCTGGACGACAACAGCGCCACCGTACCGATGCGCGAGGTGCTTGCCCGCTTCGCCGAGAGCCACAATATTCCCCTCTAGGCATATACAAGAAGAATCGGAGTGAAGGGTGGCGAAGCTTCCCGTTGAAAAGATGCGCGAGCTGGAACGCCGTTTCGGCGAGATCGAAGCGCGCATGTCGGCCGGCCCTGCCGCCGACGTCTATGTGAAGCTTGCATCCGAATATTCCGAGCTGCAGCCTGTCGTCACGAAGATCCGCGCCTATGAGAAGGCGGTCGCCGAGCTTGCCGATCTCGACGCGCTGCTGGAGGACAAGTCGGTCGATCGCGAGATGCGCGACCTCGCCGAACTCGAACTGCCCGAAGTGAAGGAGCGGATCGAAGCGCTGGAGCAGGAGATGCAGATCCTGCTTCTGCCGAAGGATGCGGCGGACGAAAAAAGCGCGATCCTCGAAATCCGCGCCGGCACCGGCGGTTCGGAAGCGGCACTTTTCGCCGGTGATCTCTTTCGCATGTATGAGCGTTTCGCTTCCGAGAAGGGCTGGAAAGTCGAGGTGCTCTCGGCGAGCGAGGGTGAGGCTGGCGGCTATAAGGAAATCATTGCGACGATTACCGGAAGGGGCGTCTTCGCCAAGCTGAAATTCGAATCCGGCGTGCACCGCGTGCAGCGCGTGCCGGAGACCGAGGCGGGCGGGCGCATTCATACGTCGGCCGCGACGGTGGCGGTGCTGCCGGAAGCCGAGGAGATCGATATCGAGATCCGGCCGGAAGACATCCGCATCGACACGATGCGCTCTTCGGGCGCCGGCGGCCAGCACGTCAATACGACCGACTCGGCGGTGCGCATCACTCACCTGCCGACCGGCATCGTCGTCACCAGCTCGGAAAAATCGCAGCATCAGAACCGCGCCAAGGCGATGCAGGTGCTGCGCTCCAGGCTTTACGATGCCGAACGGCAGCGCGCCGACAGCGAGCGCTCGGCCGACCGCAAGAGCCAGGTCGGTTCCGGCGACCGCTCCGAGCGCATCCGCACCTATAATTTCCCGCAGGGGCGGGTGACCGACCACCGCATCAACCTGACGCTCTACAAGCTTGATCGGATGATGGAAGGCGAGATCGAGGAAGTCGTCGACGCGCTGATGGCCGACTATCAGGCAAGCCAGCTGGCGCAGCTCGGCGAACAGCCGTGAGTCCGACGGTCGCCGATATGCTGGCCGAGGCGCGGCGCCGCTTTACCAAGGGCGGTATCGCCGACCCGGCGACCGATGCGCGCCTGCTGGTCGCAGGTCTTCTGAAACTGTCGTCGACCGAGCTTCTGACACGATCGGCTGAGGGGCTTTCTCCCGAGCAGGCGGAGGTGATTTTCAAGGCGCTGGAACGGCGGCTCGCCCACGAGCCGGTGCACCGCATCCTCGGCGAACGGGAATTCTACGGCCTGGCGCTTCGGCTTTCGGCGGAAACGCTGGAACCGCGCCCGGATACGGAAATCCTCGTCGACACGGTGCTTCCCTATCTCAGGGACCTTGCAAAGGCTGAGGGCAATCTCCATATCCTTGATATAGGAACCGGGACCGGGGCGATATGCCTCGCGCTTTTGAGCGAATGTCCCGATGCGTCAGGTATCGGCAGCGACATATCGTCGGATGCACTTCGAACGGCAAAGTCAAACGCAGAAAGAAACGGGTTGCAGGATCGCTTTCAGGCTGTGCAGTCGAGATGGTTCGAGAACATCCAGGGCTCGTTTCACGTGATTGTCTCAAATCCGCCCTATATTGCCTCCAATGTCATTCACGATCTCGCTCCCGAAGTGACGAAATTTGATCCGGTTGCAGCGCTGGATGGCGGCCCGGATGGGCTTGACGCCTACAAAGCCATAGCCAAGGATGTGGCAAGGTTCATGAGGCCTGATGGGTTCGTGGGACTGGAAATCGGCTACGATCAGCGAAACGATGTGACGGCGATCTTCGAAGCGAAAGGCTTCAAGTGCCTCAAATCCGTTAGAGATTACGGTCAGAACGACAGGGTGCTCGTGTTCGCGCTCACGTGACGGGCGATCATTGCCGGCATTGAACAGAACATTATTGCTATTGCGAAGAAAAGGCTTGGATTTCCGGGGGAAGCAATATAGGTTGCGGTCACGTGTTGGGCAGATAGGAATGAACGAGATTCGTTCGGTACTTGGTTTGCCTCGGGGGTCCGCTCTTTTAAACGAGAGTTTCAACGGTTGAACACGACCCAACGCGTGAATCAGTCAAACTGACTTGAGAACCAAGCGGCAGGTCGGCGCAAAGGCGCAGTATGCTCGCGGCACAAAGGTCCTGACCCGGTTTTCCGGTCATGGCGGTTGGTGCCATGTATCCATCACAAACAGAGAATTCAGGTGAACGATCTATGAGGCCAGGACAGCAGAACAAGCGCGGTCGAGGGCGTGGTAACAACAACAATAACAATGGCGGCGGTGGAAATAACAATAACAACAATTTCAACCGCAAGGGCGGCAACCCGCTGACCCGGACCTATGACAGCTCCGGCCCCGATGTGAAAATCCGCGGCACTGCCCAGCATATTGCAGAAAAATACGCGCAGCTCGCCCGCGACGCCCAGAGCTCCGGCGACCGCGTCATCGCCGAGAACTATCTTCAGCACGCCGAACATTACAATCGCATCATCGCGAGCGCCCAGGCGCAGATGCAGGAACGCTTCCAGCGCGACGACCGTGGCGAATACAATGATCGCGAAGCTGCCGAGCGTGAAGGCGACGACATCGATACGAACGACAATGACGGCGACGATGTCATTATTGTCCAGCCGCCGCAGAGCAGGCAGCACCAGCCGCAGGCACAACCGAAGCCGGCGCCTGTCGCAGCGCCCGCCCCGGCACCCCAGTCCGAAGTTATGGATGGAACCGGCCCGCAGCCGGAGATCGAAGGCATTCCCGCCGAGGTCGCCATGGACGAGGAAGGTGCCGCCGGACAGTCGCGCGAACGCCAGCCCCGCCGCCGCAGCGCCGGAAACCGTCCGCGTCGCCCACGCCGTGGCGCAGAAGGCGATGCCGGCTCGGAAGGCGAAGGTGCTTCCGCCGAAGCGCCTGTTATGGCGGATGCCACATCGGAGTGAGGGGTTTTGCCTCCCTCGTCACGGGAGCCGGACGCTCACGTGATCCACGCGAATTTCCTTGGAAAATCCCCGACCCGGCGTCGGGGATTTTCATTTTCCGGGCTCTTTAAACTGCTGGAACAGGCTACCATATTCTCCTCGACTGCTTCGCCCAAAACCCAAACGGGCCAAGCGCGGCCCGCCTTTTCAGGGGGTCGATCTCAATCATCGGTCTGCGCCTCAACCAGGGCAGGGCGATCCATGGAGGTGAAATATGAATATCGAGAAATATTCGGAGCGGGTTCGCGGCTTCGTTCAGTCGGCCCAAACCTATGCGCTGGCGCAGGGGCATCAGCAATTTTCGCCCGAGCATGTGTTGAAAGTTCTGCTCGACGACGATCAGGGCATGGCCGCATCGCTGATCGAACGCGCCGGCGGCGATGCCAAGGCTGCCCGCCTTGCAAATGATGCGGCCCTCGCGAAATTGCCGAAAATCTCCGGCGGCAATGGCAACATCTATCTGGCGCAGCCGCTCGCGAAGGTGTTTTCGACCGCCGAAGAGGCGGCGAAGAAGGCCGGCGACAGCTTCGTCACTGTCGAACGCCTGCTGCAGGCGCTGGCGATCGAATCTTCGGCTTCGACCTTTTCGACGCTGAAGAACGCCGGCGTGACGGCCCAGGGCCTCAACCAGGTCATCAACGATATCCGCAAGGGCCGGACCGCAGATTCCTCCAATGCCGAGCAGGGCTTCGATTCGCTGAAGAAGTTCGCGCGCGATCTGACCGGCGAAGCCCGCGAGGGCAAGCTCGATCCGGTGATCGGCCGGGACGACGAGATCCGCCGCACCATCCAGGTGCTGTCGCGCCGTACCAAGAACAACCCTGTGCTGATCGGTGAACCCGGCGTCGGCAAGACGGCGATCGTCGAAGGCCTGGCGCTGCGCATCGTCAATGGCGACGTGCCGGAATCGCTCAAGGACAAGAAGCTGATGGCGCTCGACATGGGCGCGCTGATCGCCGGTGCAAAATACCGCGGCGAATTCGAGGAGCGGCTGAAGGCCGTACTCAACGAGGTGCAGGCGGAAAACGGCGAGATCATCCTGTTCATCGACGAAATGCATACGCTGGTCGGCGCTGGCAAGGCGGATGGGGCGATGGATGCCTCCAACCTGCTGAAGCCTGCTCTTGCCCGCGGCGAGCTGCATTGCGTCGGCGCGACTACGCTCGATGAATATCGCAAACATGTGGAGAAGGATCCGGCGCTTGCCCGCCGATTCCAGCCCGTGGTCGTCGAGGAGCCGACGGTCGAGGACACGATCTCGATCCTGCGCGGCCTGAAGGAAAAATACGAGCAGCATCACAAGGTGCGCATCGCCGATGCGGCGTTGGTGGCGGCTGCGACCCTTTCGAACCGCTATATCACCGACCGCTTCCTGCCCGATAAGGCGATCGACCTGATGGATGAGGCGGCAGCTCGGCTGCGCATGCAGGTGGATTCCAAGCCGGAAGAGCTCGACGAGCTCGACCGCCGCATCATTCAGCTGAAGATCGAGCGCGAGGCGCTGAAGAAGGAAACCGATGTCGCTTCCGCCGACCGGCTGAAGCGGCTGGAGACCGAACTTGCCGACCTCGAGGAAGAGGCCGATGCGCTGACAGCCCGCTGGCAGTCGGAAAAGCAGAAGCTCGGCCTTGCCGCCGATCTCAAGAAGCAGCTCGACGATGCCCGCAACGAACTGGCGATCGCCCAGCGCAAGGGTGAGTTCCAGCGCGCCGGCGAGCTGACTTACGGCGTCATTCCGGATCTCGAAAAGCAACTCGTCGAAGCCGAGAACCAGGATGGTGAACGCGGTGCGATGGTGCAAGAGGTGGTCACTCCCGACAATATCGCACATGTCGTTTCCCGCTGGACCGGCATTCCCGTCGACAAGATGCTCGAGGGCGAACGCGACAAGCTGCTTCGGATGGAAGACGAACTGGCGAAATCGGTGATCGGCCAGGGCGACGCGGTCCAGGCCGTGTCGCGGGCGGTGCGGCGTGCACGCGCCGGCCTGCAGGATCCGAACCGGCCAATCGGCTCGTTCATCTTCCTCGGCCCGACCGGCGTCGGCAAGACGGAGCTCACCAAGGCACTCGCCCGCTTCCTCTTCGACGACGAGACGGCGATGGTGCGCATGGACATGTCGGAATACATGGAGAAACACTCCGTTGCCCGGCTGATCGGCGCACCTCCCGGCTATGTCGGCTACGACGAGGGCGGGGCGCTGACGGAAGCCGTGCGCCGCAGGCCCTATCAGGTCGTGCTGTTCGACGAGATCGAAAAGGCGCATCCCGACGTCTTCAACATCCTGCTGCAGGTGCTGGATGACGGACGCCTGACGGACGGCCAGGGCCGGACGGTGGATTTCCGCAACACGATGATCATCATGACCTCGAACCTCGGCGCCGAATATCTGACGCAGCTCAGGGACGGCGATGATAGCGATACGGTGCGCGAGCAGGTGATGGATGTCGTGCGCGGGCATTTCCGGCCGGAATTCCTGAACCGCATCGATGAGATCATCCTCTTCCATCGCCTGAAGCGCGAAGAGATGGGCGCGATCGTCGATATCCAGCTGAAACGACTGGTGGCGCTCTTGTCCGAGCGCAAGATCGTCATCGATCTCGATGAGGACGCCCGCCACTGGCTGGCGAACAAGGGTTACGATCCGGTCTACGGCGCAAGGCCGCTGAAGCGGGTGATCCAGAAGTTCGTGCAAGATCCGCTCGCCGAGCAGATCCTGTCCGGCCAGGTGCCGGACGGATCGACGGTAAAGGTGACGAGCGGTTCGGACCGGCTGCAGTTCAAGACGCGGCAGACGGTGAGCGAAGCGGCGTAAACCGGTTTGCGAGATGAGAGATGGCGGCTTCGGTCGCCATTTTTGCTGGCGGGCAGTTACTTGCTCGCCACCTGATCCGTCGTCTGGTTGTTCAGCAGCGTATCGATGCGCTTGCGCTCGTCCTCGAATTTCGCCAGCGCCTCGCCCTGAAGCGACTTGCCGCCCGGCAGGCGGATGCGCAGCGGATCGACCTTGGTGCCGTTGACGATCAGCTCGTAATGCAGATGCGGGCCGGTGGATTCGCCTGTCGTGCCGACCCAGCCGATCACCTGGCCCTGGCGGATCTTGGCGCCGGGGACGACGCCCTTGGCGATGGCGCTCTGGTGATTGTAGGAGGATTCATAGCCGTTGGCATGACGGATGATCGTCTGGTTGCCGTAACCGCCGGAATCCCAGCCGGCTTTTTCGACCGTGCCGTTGCCGGCGGCGATGATCGCCGTGCCGCGGGGCGCCGCCCAATCGACGCCGGTGTGCATGCGGGCAAAACCGAGGATCGGGTGCCGGCGCATGCCGAAGCCCGATTTGAAAATGCCGTTCGGAACGGGGTTGCGCAGCAGGAACTGGCGGATGCTCTTGCCGTTCTCATCGAAATAATCGACCGTGCCGTCTTCGGGATCCTGAAAACGGTAGAAGCGTGTCTGCGTGTCGCCGAAACGGGCGTTGACGTAGAGCAGTTCGGAATCCTCGGTCGCCTTGCCGGCGCTGTCGGCGACGGAGAAGAAGGCCTCCAGCGTATCGCTCGGCCTCAGCTGCGCCTGGAAATCGACGTTGCTGGCAAGCAGCTTGATGATCAGCGCCGTCATATCCTTGGTCATGCCGTAGGAAAGGGCGGCGCGATAGATGCCGTCATAGACGCGCGGCAGGTTTTGGCCGGGCGGCGGCGCGAAGGAATTGTCTTCGAAGGCCGTGGCGATGGCATCGAGCATCGGCGGCGCGGTGCCCTCCACGTATTTGCCCTTGTCGTCGAGGGCCACCGTGGTGAGGTGGCGGGTGCCGCGATAGACGCTGGCCCGGATGATCTTGGCCTGCTCGCCCTTCTGAATGATGCCGATGCGCAGCACGTCGCCGTTCTCGAGCTCGTTGGAACCCAGTTGCTGCGCGATATAGCCGGCGATGCCATCGGCATATTGCTGCGGATAGCCTGAGTCCATCAGCGCTTTGGAGATCGTCGTGTCCGCGCGCACGGGCAGGACGTCGTCGGCGAATTCTTCGGTCTCCGGCGTGATCGATTCCGGTGCGGAGACGGTCATGTTCTGTTCGAGCACGCGGGCGGAGAGGCCTGCGGTCAGATCGACATCGGCATCCTCGTTGGAGAAGCGGCGCGGATCGACGTAATAGAGCGCCGCAAGCTGCGTGTTGCCGTCGGTCAGGACCGAGCCATTGGAGCGGACGTTTTCTTCGACCTCTTCCAGCGACAGGCCGGCGGCCATCTTCATTTCGGTCTTGCCGATTGGGAAGGGAATGGTCTTCAGGCTGACTTCGGATTCGACGTCGGAGCCGTAAATCGCGCCGGTCCGGCTTTGCGGCGCGGGCTGCGGCTCGTCGGCGGAAAAGATCGCCAGAGGGTCGAAATCCGGATAATCTTCGGTCGCCACGTGGTTGGCGGCCAGCGTCATCTTCACATGCGCGAAGGGCTGGCGGCGCACGACCTCTTTCTCGCCCTCGTGGACGACGGTCGAAACTTCCATGATGGCGCGGTCGGAAGGTTTGGCGGCGATGGCAGGCGCGATCAGCCGGCCGCCGCGCACCACCGTCGTATCGACATGCGCGTCTGCCGCCGCACTCGCATAGGCTTCGGCTGGGATCGCCAGCTGCTGGCGGCCGTCGAGGGCGGCAAAAAGCGCGACACCCATCAGGACCGAAGATGTGATGCCGGTGAGGAATGTGCCCGAGAGCCAGCGCAAGGAAACCTCGCGACGGTCCGGGGCACGCCTGCCGTCGGCCAGAAGCGGAGGCTCGTTGCCCAACGAGCGGATCATCATTTTCTCCGTCATCATGGCAGTCGGGTCCGCGTCCTTACATTCGACGTCTCTGGGAGCATTTCTTGGCCGTCCTGGCTGGGGCGAAAGATGTGCATATTTTAGGCATGGAAGTCAAATCACGCAGAGAAGGCAGTTTTACCTGCCTTTGCCTGTGTGAATCGTGTGTCCCTTAAGACCAGCAGATTGTGATGATGTCGGGGCGCGGAAGACGAAAGAGCGTTCTTTCCCCGAAAAGTCGAAAGACGATCACTTTTGCTGCCCATATCGGGCCGTTCGGAATCCGGAAAACGAGCCGATTTTCGCGCCCCGCGAAATTTCTATGTGAAAACAATGAGATGAAAGAAATATCGTTTTTTTCAAAAAGGGCTGTTGACTTAGAAAAGGGGTTGGTTCTATAAGCCCACTCACTGAACGAGGGCGGCGGCGCTGCTGGCGACGAAGTCTTTCGTTCTAAAGAAACTCAAGCGGATTGGCGATTGCTGGTTTGTGTT
>NZ_LOKW01000026.1 GCF_002211305.1 Rhizobium sp. R634
GCCTGCTGCAGCGGGTGAAGGAACTCGACCCGACCATGTTCACCAAGTCGGGCATCATGGTCGGCCTCGGCGAGGAGCGGAATGAAGTTCTCCAGCTGATGGACGACCTGCGCACCGCCGATGTCGATTTCCTGACGATCGGCCAATACCTGCAGCCGACCCGCAAGCACCACAAGGTCGAAAGCTTCGTCACGCCCGAGGAATTCAAGTCCTATGAGACGGTCGCTTACAGCAAGGGCTTCCTGATGGTCGCTTCAAGCCCGCTGACCCGCTCCTCCCACCATGCCGGTGACGATTTCGCAAGGCTGAGGGCGGCACGGGAGAAGAAGCTGCTGATCGCAGCCGAGTAAGATCCACCCCTTGCTTTTTGATCGAACCGCGGCGATTTTCGCCGCGGTTTTTCTTTGGGTGGTCGACGGATACCTGCATCACGACATCACCCAAAGCAACCGGCTCGCCGCTCTTCGCATTCAAGGATGCGACCGCGCACGGACATGAGGGTGTTGCATGATGGACCAGAGAGCGGAGCTGCCGCTGCGTCAGCAGATCACCGACCTCGATCAGGCGGCCGAAGGCATTCGTGCGGCCCGACGCATTCGCGTCGTGGGCTGCTCGGGTGGCGGGAAATCAACTCTTTCTCGGAAAATCGCCAAGCGTTTCGGGCTTCCGTACATTTCCCTCGATCGCGACGTGTTCTGGCTTCCCGGTTGGGTGGCGCGCGACAGGGGCGAGCAAAGAAATATCATCGCCGGGCGGATCCTCGAAGAGCATTGGATCATGGACGGCACCAACCCCTCGTCCTTTGATATTCGGCTGCCGCGGACCGATTTCGTCATATGGGTCCGCATGCCACGGCTGCTGTGCATCTGGGGTGCAATCAGCCGATGGGCGAAATGGATCGGCCGCACGCGCCCGGAAATGGCCCCGGGCTGCTTTGAGAAGCTCGATTTGGAATTCCTGCGCTACATCTGGACCTTCGAGGAGAAATTTGCTCCGCGCGTCGCCGCCGGTATCGCCGAACACGGCCCCGATGTGCCGGTTCTCCAGCTAAAATCCCGCCGCCAGATGCGCGAGCTTCTTGATCTTCTGGACCGGCCCGCTTAAGTGCCGCCTATGCCGCAATTCGAAACGCACCGTTCCGTCCCGCACACGCCCGACCAGATGTTCGACCTCGTTGCCGATGTCGAGCGCTATCCGGAATTCCTGCCGCTCTGCGAGGCGCTGGTCGTCAAGAGCCGCCGGGAGCGCGATGGCAGGATCCTGCTCGTCGCCGAAATGACGGTCGGCTATAAGGCAATCCGGGAAACCTTCACGACACAGGTGCTGCTGAACCGGGCCGAACGCGTCATCGAGGTCAAATATATCGATGGCCCGTTCAAATATCTCGACAATCGTTGGCACTTCGCCGATACGCCGTCCGGAGGCTGCACCATCGATTTCTTCATCGACTACGAGTTCAAGAGCCGCATCCTCGGCGCTCTGATGGGTTCGATGTTCGATCGGGCCTTCCGGATGTTCACAGAGGCCTTCGAGACGCGCGCAAGCAAGATCTACGCTCCGGTTTGAGCGACCTCTATCTGTCTGAAAAGAGCGAGCGCACGATGTCCAGCGCCGTCCGGATTGTCGCCAGCCGAACCTCGCTGCGGCCGATGTCGCCATAGAGCATTTTTCGGTGAATGAGCGCGCCGGTGCGTGATTTGGCGGCGAGATGCACGAGGCCGACCGGCTTTTCCGCCGATCCGCCGCCGGGGCCGGCAATGCCGGTGACGGCAACGGAGATGTCTGCGCGCGAGCGGAAGAGGGCGCCGTGCGCCATCTGCCGCGCGGTCTCCTCGGAGACCGCTCCGAAGCAGATGAGCGTTGCCTCCTGTACGCCGAGCAGCTCGATCTTCGCCGTGTTCGTATAGGTGACGAAGCCGCGATCGACGACGGTGGATGAGCCGGATATCTCGGTCAAGGCGCCTGCAATCAGCCCGCCGGTGCAGGATTCGGCGGTGGAGATCATCACCCGGGCGGCGGTGAAATCACGGATGATCGCCTCGGCCGCCGAAATGATATCCCGCGGAAACAGGCTCATCCTTTCCTCCCGCCATAGACGACGGTCGCCGTGGCGATTGCCGCGATGCCTTCGCGCCGGCCGACGAAACCGATCTTCTCGTTGGTCGTCGCCTTGACTGAGCAGCGCTCGATATCGATGCCGAGATATTCCGACAGTCTCGCCCGCATAGCATCGCGATGCGGGCCGACTTTTGGCGCCTCGGCGATCAGCGAGACATCGGCATTCATGATCGTGCCGCCGCGCTCGCGCACGATCCGGGCGGCATGCTCGATGAAAATGCGCGAGGCCGCACCCTTCCATTGCGGGTCGGAGGGAGGGAAATGGTCGCCGATATCGCCGGCGCCGCAGGTGGCGAGCAGGGCATCCGTCAGCGCATGCAGGGCGACGTCGGCATCGGAGTGCCCCTTGAGCTTCTGATCGTGAGGAATGAAGACGCCGCAAAGGGTGACGCCGTCGCCGGCTTCGAGCTGGTGCACATCGTAGCCGTTGCCGGTGCGCACATCGGGAAGCGGCGGCGCCGAAAGCTTGTCGTCGGCCTTGGCGATATCGCTTTTGACGGTCAGCTTGACGTTGTCGGCCGTGCCTTCGACGATCGTTACCGCAATGCCCATCCATTCCGCGATCGAGGCATCGTCGGTGAAATCGCTGCGCCCGCTCGCCGCCGCCTTTTCATGGGCGTCGAGAATCGCTTCGAAAGCAAAGGATTGCGGCGTCTGCGCCGCGTAGAGCTGCTCGCGCGAAACCGTCGTCAAGATGGTGCCGGCGCTGTCGGCGCGTTTCAGCGTATCGGTCACGGGCATGACCGGCAGGACCGCCGGTGCTCCATCGCCGAGGCTCTCGGCGATCCGGTCGAGAAGCACATGATCGAAGAAGGGGCGCACGGCATCGTGGATCAGCACGTGGCTGACGTGCTTGTCCTTAAGATACCGAAGGCCGGCGAGCACGGATTGTTGCCGTGTCGCGCCACCGAGTACCGTTTCGATCGGCGTTGCCGAAACGATGTGGCGGAAGGCTCTCGCAAACAGCGCCTCGTCGTGGGGATGGATGACGACGACGATCTGCGTTGCCGGTTCCCATGTCACGAAGTTTTCAAGCGTATGCGCGATAACCGGCTTGCCGCCGATCATGCGATATTGCTTCGGGCCTTCCGTGGAGGCTCCTGCACGCTCGCCGCGGCCGGCGGCGACGATGACAATTCCGGCCGATATTGGTTGCTTGGAAGGCATTTGCAGCATAAATCCCCGAAAGATCCGGAATTGACCCGAGTGCTCTAACGTCTTGCTTTGGCCTTTTCCAGCATCTGCCCGAAAAATATCGATTTCGATCCCAGCCCTCTTGGCAAGCCGCGGAACAATGGCTAAAAATAATGCAGTTCTATGGTGTGCCCGAAAGATAATCAGTTGATTTCCAAGGACCTCGCAGCGCCTTTCCGAATCGGATCTGTCTCCGTGCGGAACCGCGTCGTGCTCGCGCCAATGTCCGGCGTCACGGACATGCCCTTTCGCGAGCTTGCCTGGCGCTTCGGCGCCGGCCTCGTGGTCACGGAAATGGTGGCGAGCCGCGAACTGGTCAACGACACGGCCGAATCCTGGTCGCGGCTGAGAGCCGCCGGCTTCCGGCCGCATATGGTGCAGCTTGCGGGCCGCGAGGCGCATTGGATGGCGGAGGCGGCAAAGATCGCCGCCGACCATGGCGCCGATATCATCGACATCAATATGGGCTGCCCGGCGAAAAAGGTGATCGGCGGTTATTCGGGCTCGGCGCTGATGCGCGATCCCGATCACGCGCTCGGCCTGATCGAGGCGACGGTCAAGGCCGTCGACATCCCGGTGACGCTGAAGATGCGCCTCGGTTGGGATGAGAATTCGATCAACGCACCCGATATTGCGCGCCGCGCCGAAGCGGCCGGCATCCAGCTTGTGACCATCCATGGGCGCACCCGCATGCAATTTTACGAAGGCCGCGCCGATTGGGATGCGATCCGCGCCGTGCGCGAGGTGATCTCCATTCCGCTGATCGCCAACGGCGATGTGGAGACTGCTGACGACGCCCAGGAAATATTGCGCCGTTCCGGCGCCGATGCCGTCATGATCGGCCGAGGCTGCCAGGGCAGGCCGTGGCATGCCGGCGTGCTTGCCGGTGCGGCGGAGCCGCTGCCGGGCAAGATTGCCGAAATCGCCGTCGAACACTACCGGATGATGCTCGATTTCTACGGCGAGGCGGTGGCGGTCCGCCATGCCCGCAAGCATCTCGGCTGGTATCTGGAGCGTTTCGCCCCCGATCTTGCCGGCAGTGAAAAGGCAGCGATCATGACCTCGCGTGATCCGCGTGAGGTTGCCGCGCGCCTTTACGATGCGCTGGATGCAGGTGCGCTCGACAGCCGGGAGGCGGCATGACGAAGGATACGAAATCTCCGCCCGATCACGCCGGCGGAACCGTCGCCATGGCCGTGCTGAACGCCATCCAGAACCCGGTCGTCATGGTCGACGAATCCGGCTTCGTCGCCTTCGCCAATTGGGAGGCGGAAGCCTTCTTCGGCGCCAGCGCCTCGCATCTGGCGCGTTACCGGATCTCGACCTTCATTCCCTTCGGCAGCCCGCTGCTCGCCCTGATCGACCAGGTGCGCGAGCGCAAGGCGCCGGTCAACGAATATCGCGTCGACCTGAGCTCGCCCCGGCTCGGCCAGGACAAGCTCGTCGATCTTTACGTCGCTCCCGTTCTCAGCGAGCCGGGCGCCGTCGTCATCGTCTTCCAGGAACGGTCAATGGCCGACAAGATCGACCGGCAGCTGACGCATCGCGCTGCCGCCCGTTCGGTGACCGGTCTTGCCTCGATGCTGGCGCATGAGATCAAGAACCCGCTCTCCGGCATCCGCGGCGCCGCCCAGCTGCTCGAACAATCCGCGCTCGACGACGACAGGGCGCTGACCCGGCTGATCTGCGACGAGACCGACCGCATCGTCTCGCTGGTCGACCGCATGGAAGTCTTTTCCGACGAGCGCCCGGTCGACCGCATGCCGGTTAATATCCATTCCGTGCTCGATCACGTGAAGGCCGTCGCCAAGGCGGGGTTTGCCCGCAACATCCGCATTACCGAGAGCTACGACCCGTCATTGCCGGCGGTCTATGCCAATCGCGACCAGCTCGTCCAGGTCTTCCTCAATCTGGTGAAGAACGCCGCCGAAGCGGTCGGCGACCGGCCGGACGGCGAGATCCTGCTGACGACGGCCTATCGCCCCGGCATCCGCCTTTCCGTCGCCGGCACGCGCGAAAAGATTTCGTTGCCGCTGGAATTCTGCGTCCACGACAATGGCCCCGGCGTTCCCGCCGACCTGCTGCCGCATCTCTTCGATCCCTTCATCACTACCAAGACGAACGGCAGCGGCCTCGGGCTGGCGCTGGTCGCCAAGATCATCGGCGATCACGGCGGCATCATCGAATGCGACAGCCAGAACAGCCGCACGACATTCCGCGTTCTCATGCCTGCATCGAAGGATGCCTCGCTTGAAGACGCCTCTACCGTAAGCTCGACAGGACCTTCTCGATGACAGCTACGATCCTCGTTGCAGATGATGATGCGGCCATCCGGACCGTGCTCAACCAGGCTTTGAGCCGCGCCGGTTATGACGTTCGCATCACCTCCAACGCCGCTACGCTCTGGCGCTGGATTTCGGCGGGCGAGGGCGATCTTGTCGTCACCGATGTGGTGATGCCCGACGAGAACGCCTTCGACCTCTTGCCACGCATCAAGAAGGCGCGTCCCGATCTGCCGGTCCTCGTCATGAGCGCGCAGAACACCTTCATGACGGCGATCAAGGCTTCCGAGAAGGGCGCCTACGATTATCTGCCGAAGCCCTTCGACTTGACGGAACTAATCGGCATCATCGGCCGGGCGCTCGCCGAGCCGAAGCGCAAGCCCGCCAAGCTCGAAGAGGACATGCAGGACGGCATGCCGCTCGTCGGCCGCTCGGCGGCGATGCAGGAAATCTACCGCGTGCTCGCCCGCCTGATGCAGACGGATCTGACGCTGATGATCACCGGCGAATCCGGCACCGGCAAGGAGCTCGTCGCCCGCGCCCTGCATGATTACGGCAAGCGCCGCAACGGCCCCTTCGTCGCGATCAACATGGCGGCGATCCCGCGCGACCTGATCGAATCCGAGCTCTTCGGCCATGAGAAGGGTGCCTTCACCGGCGCACAGACCCGCTCGACCGGCCGCTTCGAACAGGCCGAAGGCGGCACGCTCTTCCTCGACGAAATCGGCGACATGCCGATGGATGCGCAGACCCGGCTGCTGCGCGTCCTGCAGCAGGGCGAATACACCACTGTCGGCGGCCGCACGCCGATCCGCACCGACGTGCGCATCGTCGCCGCCACCAACAAGGACCTGAAGCAGGCGATCAACCAGGGCCTCTTCCGTGAGGATCTCTATTACCGCCTCAACGTCGTGCCGCTGCGCCTGCCGCCGCTGCGCGACCGTGCCGAGGACATTCCCGATCTCGTGCGCCATTTCATCCAGCAGGCCGAAAAGGAAGGGCTTGGCTCCAAGCGCTTCGACCAGGAAGCGCTGGAACTGATGAAGGCTTATGCCTGGCCTGGCAACGTCCGTGAGCTGGAAAATCTCATCCGCCGCCTGATGGCGCTCTATCCGCAGGATGTCATCACCCGCGAGATCATCGATGCCGAGCTGCGCTCCGACGTGCCCGACAGCCCGATCGACAAGGGGCCGATCCGCAACGGCGCGATGACGATCGCTCAAGCCGTCGAAGAGAACATGCGCACCTATTTTGCAGGCTTCGGCGAAAACCTGCCGCCGCCCGGCCTCTATGACCGCGTGCTGACCGAAATGGAATATCCGCTGATTCTCGCAGCACTCACGGCAACGCGCGGCAACCAGATCAAGGCGGCTGATCTCCTCGGCCTCAACCGCAACACCTTGCGCAAGAAGATCAGGGAATTGGGCGTCTCTGTTTATAGAAGCTCCCGCACCGCCTGAAAAAAGGCGGTGGGCTCCTCGTTTGCCCACCGCCTCCTCCTCCCCAGTATCCGCCGCCACGGTCGGGAACAAACTGAATGTATCCGAGCAGGATGGCGGTTTGTATCTGCGCCGGCAAACAAAAACGCAGTGTCATTCTACGGTCACATAGTATTTGCGAGCTATTGTTTGCCGCCGGCCGAATGTCATTGAAGTTGCTGAGATCGTCGCGGCCGCTCCTGTGGATAAGCTGTGGATAACAGGTGGATGACGTGGCCGATCGGCAGGCGAAAGCGTCCCCAATTTCGCTTCCATGTTGCCTATCCGTTCCGAATCTCGTCATCTGCCGCTGCTGCTGTCGATTTCCGCCGCAACTGTCGTCGACCGCATGCCATGGGCGCCCCGACTGATGTCGCGGAGCGCCCTTTTTCTTTACGAGTGGGGCTGACGCGGGCTGCGACATCGTGTTTCATGCCGGTCGATTTGGCGGGGCCAAGCCTCGCATATCTTTGTTCATGCCATAGATTACGCGGATCGCTCGTGCGACGTCGACGCCGGTTGCCCCGCACATGTTCATAACGTCTGGGAGTTGGATGATGGAATATCGTCGTTTGGGAAAGTCGGGCCTGCAGGTGAGCGAGTTCTCCTTCGGCTCATGGGTCACGTTCGGCAGGCAGGTCGAAGGAGGCGATGCCGTCGAGTTGATGAAGCTTGCCTACGACAATGGGGTGAACTTCTTCGACAATGCCGAAGGCTATGAAAGCGGCAAGTCCGAGCTGGTGATGGGCGAGGCGCTGAAGTCGCTTGGCTGGAGCCGCGACAGCTTCGTCGTCTCGAGCAAGGTTTTCTGGGGAGGCCAGAAGCCGACCCAGCGCGGCCTGTCGCGCAAGCATGTGACCGACGCCTGCCATGCGGCGTTGAAGCGGCTTCAGGTCGACTATCTCGACCTCTACTTCTGCCATCGCCCGGACGTCGACACGCCGATCGAGGAAACGGTCCGGGCGATGCACGATCTCATCGCCCAGGGCAAGGTGCTCTATTGGGGCACGTCGGAATGGTCGGCGCAGCAATTGACGGAAGCCTATGCCGTAGCCCGCGACCTGCGCATCACGCCGCCGACGATGGAGCAGCCGCAGTACAACATCTTCGAACGCCAGAAGGTCGAATCCGATTATCTCCCGCTCTACGACCTCATCGGCCTCGGCACCACCATCTGGTCGCCGCTCGCTTCCGGCGTCCTGACCGGCAAATACAATAACGGCGTGCCGGCCGACAGCCGCATGAACCTGCCGGGCTACGAATGGCTGAAGGAGAAGTGGTCCAGCGACGCCGGCCGCGCCCAGCTCAAACAAGTTGGCGAACTCGCCAGGCTTGCCCACGAGATCGGCCTGTCGATCACCCATCTCGCCTTGTTGTGGTGCCTCGCCAATCGCAACGTCTCCACAGTCATTCTCGGCGCCTCGCGCGCCAGCCAGCTCCAGGACAATCTTGCGGCCCTGTCCCACAGGCAGAAGATGACGCCCGAGGTACTGGACCGGATCGACGGGATTGTGGGAAACAAACCGGAAGGCCCGCGTCGATTCTAGAACCTGTCGGGCGAGACTGTGCGCTGACGACATGCATGAAAACAGAGGCCTGAAGGCTGCGGCATCAGGTCGACAGGCGCGGATCGTTCCCGACCGCGCCTGTGGCACCATTCGGCCTGCGGGACTAAGCGAGAGCTTCCGCCTGACGGAGGAAGTTCTGGAACTGCTCCTCCGGGACGAACGAGCCGCCTGTCGTCCAGAGGATGTGTGTCGCCCGCGACATCTTCTCCTCGATGCCGTTCAGGGTTTGGAAACGCCGGCCCTCTTTATGGCGCAAGAGGAAGTCCGGGCCGAGCAGGGCGGCGGCGGCCGAAGGCTCCAGCTTCTGCCTTTGGGTGATCCACGCCATGCGAAGCAGCTTGAACAGGTCGTCGTCGGCGGCCGTGTAGACGCCGGCGAGCATCTCGCGCATCACCTTGGCTACGAAGGCCGACATGCGGGCGACGGCCATGCCGTCGGCTTCGGTCTTGTTGGTCAGGCCGACGTCGTAGACCGACACCAGCTCCTGCGAACCCGACATCATGTGGACGAGGGCGCAGGGCGACTGAACCGGCTCGACGAAGAAGGCGTGCACATGGTCGCCGAAGATTGCCTTGGCGCCGAAGGCGACGCCGCCCGGTGCGCCGCCGATGCCGCAGGGCAGGTAGAGGAAAAGCGGATTTTCCTCATCGATCGTGATCCCACGCTCGTCGAGCTGCGATGCCAGCTCCGACGCCGCTGCGCTGTAACCGAGGAACAGGTGCCGCGATTGTTCGTCGTCGACGAAATAGATCGTCGGATCGGCGTCGGCGATGTCGCGGGCGTTCTCGACGGCTGTCGTGTAGTCCGCCTCGTGCTGGATGACATCGACGCCGAGCTTCCGCAGGCGCTCGACCTTCCAGGCCTTGGCGTCGGACGACATGTGAACCGTGGCCTTGAAGCCGAGCGCGCGCGCGGCGATGCCGACGCTCAGGCCGAGATTGCCGGTGCTGCCCACCGCCACGGTATGGCCTGAAAATAACGAGCGGGCCTCTTCGGTTGCCAGCTTCCGGATATCCTCGCCGTCACCGAGTAGTCCGTTCTGACGGGCGAGGCTTTCGGCAAACAGGAAAACCTCGTAGACGCCGCCGCGCGCCTTGATGGAGCCGGCAACCGGCAGGTGGCTGTCGGCCTTGATGAAGACGTTGCCGAACTCTCTCGTTCGATAGCCGAGCGCCTCGCGAAGTTCCTTGAGTTCGACCAGTTCGGAGCGGATCTCGCCGCCCGTATCCTTCAGTTCCGGAAAGCATTCGGCAAGAAGCGGCGCCAAGCGCCGCCAGCTCTGGCGCGCGCTCTGCACGTCGGCCGGTGAAACCGGCAGGTCCGAGGTATCGATCGCCTGTTTCCGGTAGGATGGATTGAGCCAGAGGGTCGGTCGGCCGGCGAGAACATCATCGCGAGCGGGATCACTGGGCAGTATCGTGTTCATGGACATTTCCATTCGTGAGCCGGGCTGCGGTTGGTCAGTGTCTTAGGACGCGGGCGAGGAAAGAGCGAGCCCGGTCGTTTTTCGGATTGTCGAAGAACTCGTCCGGCTTCCCGATCTCGATGATCGAGCCCTGGTCGATGTAGACGACGCGGTCGGCGACCTCTCTTGCGAACCCCATTTCGTGCGTCACGACCATCATGGTCATGCCTTCGGTGGCCAGTTCCCGCATGACGTCGAGGACTTCGCCGACCATTTCCGGATCAAGCGCGCTCGTGGGCTCGTCGAACAGCATGAGATGCGGCTCCATGGCGAGCGAGCGGGCGATCGCCACGCGCTGCTGCTGGCCGCCGGACAGCTGGTCCGGATACTTGTGCGCATGCGCCTTGAGGCCGACGCGGTCGAGGAGCTTCATGGCGGTCGCTTCGGCCTCTTCCCGCGACTTTTTGCGGACCCGCATCGGCGCGATGGTGATATTGTCCAGCACGGTCTTGTGCGGGAACAGGCCGAATTGCTGGAATACCATGCCGACGCCCTTGCGGATTGCCGCGAGTTCGCGTTCTCCGCCAAGCTTCCGGTCGGCCTCGACCGGCATTTCATAGCCGTCCACGACGAGGCTGCCGTTCTGGTACATTTCGAGGCCGTTGACGCAGCGGATGAGGGTCGATTTTCCTGAGCCGCTGGCCCCGAGGATGACCATGACTTCGCCGCGTGTGACGGCGAGATCGATGTCCTTGAGCACATGGTGGGCGCCGTAGAACTTGTTCATGCTTTTCATTTCGACGATGGCGTTCATCGTGATGTCTCCGTGTTGGAACAACTCAGCGGGCACTCGTTGCCAAATGGTCTTCGAGCTTTCTGGCGGCATAGGTGATCATCGAGCCGACCAGGAAATAGGTGACGAGCAGGAACGAGAGGACTTCGAAAGTCCGCTCGCCATATTGCGGGTTCGCCAGGATCATCTGCCCCGCGCGGAGAAAATCCGTCAGCCCGATTATGAAGACGAGCGGCGCGGAATTGAAGATGTCGAGCACGTTGCCGACCAGCGGCGCCACCACGACCCGGAGCGCCTGTGGCAGGACGATCGAACGGTTGATGTCGAATTCGCTGATGCCGAGAGACCTTGCCGCCTCGGTCTGGGCGCGCGGAACCGCCTGAAGCCCGCTTCGGACATATTCGGCGACGTAGGCGGAGTAGAAGATCGTGAACCCGATCATGCCGCGCGCAACGTCGGCCAGTCCCCACTGCGGCGCAAGCACCGGCATGAGGATCCAGATCCAGTAAACGACGAGGATGAGCGGCACCGAGCGCATGACCTCGATGTACCAGGTGCAGATGATCCTGAGACTTGAGAGCCGGCTCTGCCGTCCGAACGCGAGCAGGATGCCGATCGGCAGAGACAGGACCGACGTCACCAGCGTCAGCAGGACGCTGAGAAGAAGTCCGCCCCAGAGCCCCACGCCCGGAGGGGCCATGACCGCAACGACGACGATGAAGCCCGTAAACGCCGCAGCAGGCATCACCTTTCTGGACAATGGCACATACGACGTCAGCACCCATCCGAGCGAGGTTGCGGCAACGACGCCTGCCGCAGATAGGGCGTTCCCCGGATCGCCATGATCGACGATCAAAATCAACAAGGGGACGAGGACGAGAACCAGCCCATGGTGGGGCTTGAACGAAAACACGCAGCCAAGGCCGGCGCCGAGGGTCGCTGCGATGATCGCCGACGCCGTCCAAGCCCGCCACGCCTGATCGGCTGGAAAAACGCCGATCATTAACACTCGCAGGCTCTGCACGATGATGTCCCACCTTGCCGTGGTGAGCGCCCAGTCCGAGATGGAATAGGCAATCCAGAGAACGCCCGGAATGACCAGCAGCGACAGGGCGACGTCGAAAGGTTTTCCAAACAGGTTGTGACGGGTCCACTTTATTGAGGTGGCGATCATTGCGGCACTCCCATGGGGTTAAGACGGAGGTTCGCCCAGTACACGGCTGAACTGATGATCCAGCTGAGGATCAGGTAGGACGCCATGACGATGATGATGCCTTCAAGGCTGTGGCCGGTCTGATTGGCGATCGTCCCGTAGATGTTGAACAGATCCGGATAGCCGACCGCGATCCCGAGCGCGGTGTTCTTGGACAGGCTGATATACTGGTTGCCGAAAGAGGGCAGAACGACGCGGAACACTTGCGGAAGGATGATGTCGTTGACGGTGTCGCGCCGGCTGAGCCCCAGCGATCCCGCGGCTTCCCACTGTGCCTTCGGAAGAGCATCGATTGCGCCGCGGACGGTTTCGGCAATGAAGGAAGCGCTGTTCACGACGATGGCAAGCAGTAGGGCTGCCATCTCCGGGCTGATGCTGGTTCCCCCGCTGGCCTTGAACTTGTTGGCGACGGGGAAATTCACGGTCATCCCGCCGGTCGCGACCAGCAGCCCGAGGCAGACGACCGCCGCGCCGACGCATATCCGCCGCGCTCCACGGACGGGGTCGAATATTGCGCCCAAGGCCGACACTCCTGTGGCGGTGACCAGGATCAGCGAAAGGGTGGATGCGCCTCCGGTCCAAGACAGCGTGGGGACGTATATGCCCTGCTGGCTGACGATAAGGCCGCCATAGAGCTTTGCTGCAGACGCCATTGGCGGAAAGTGCAGGACGACCGCGAAATACCAGAAGACGAGCTGTATGAGCAGCGGCGTGTTGCGGACGAACTCGACGATCCAGAAACAGAGGTTCCTCACCACCCAGTTCGTGGAGAGACGGCCGACGCCCAGCATCGTTCCGAGGATCGTGCTGAGGATGATTGCCAGCAGTGCGATCTTGGCGGTGTTGAAAATGCCTGTGACGAAAGCCGACGCGATCGACATCTCCGAAGAGAACTGGGCGAGGCTGGGAACGAAGCCTTCACCAGACGTCAGCGTCCATCCTTCGCTGATATCGAAGCCGGCGGTGTTGGCAAGAAACGAGAAGCTGAAGCGTATGCCCTTCTCGGCAAGGCCAGCCTTGACCGCATATGCCAGCATGCCGAGCAGCCCGACGACCAGAGCGACGATTCCGAGCTGGATCGCTTCGTGCCGGATGCGATTGCGCAGGCGCCGCGACCTGAGCCTATCATTCTCTGCCATGCCGCGGATCGCACTCGTTTCGTGGATTGTCATGTTCAGGCTCCAAGAGCTTGGGGGGCGAAACGTTGTGGTTCCGACCCCCGGAAGGCATCAGTTCCAGAGCGGCGAGTAGATTGCGCCACCCTGCGTCCACAAGGCGTTCGGCGTGCCCTTGCGGTCGAGATACATCTTGGTCTTCGGACCGAGGTTGCGATCATAGGCCTCGCCGTAGTTGCCGACGGCCTTGATCGCCTGAGCAATGAAGTCGTCGGAGAGGCCGAAGTCCTTGCCGTAGCCGCCGCCGACGCCGAGGAACTTCTGAATGAAGGGATCTTCGCTCTTCAGCTTTTCGGCCAGATTGGCCTGGGTGATCTCGGACTCCTCAGCCTGGAAGAGACCGTATTCGATCCAGCGCAGCGCGTTGCGCCACTTGGAGTCGTTGGCAGCCACGAAGCCGCCGAACGGGGATTTGTCCAGCGTGTCCGGGAGGATCAGATAGTCGGCCGGCTTCGGTGCATTCCCCGCCCAGGCGGCAAGGGCTGATTTGTCGGTGCTCATCGCGTTGCAGCGACCCGAGTTGAGAGCGGAGAAAAGCTTCTCGAGGTTTTCATAGGTCAGGACCTTGGAGTCCTTCCAGCCACGTGCCTTGAAGGCAGCAGCCAGAACGGTCTCGGTGGCCGATCCCTGGGTGGTGCAGATCGTTGCGCCATCGAGGTCTGCGAATTCCTTGATCCCGGCATCGGTTTTCACCATGAGGCCGGTACCATCGTAGAAGTTGATCGGCAGGAAATCGATCGCGATCGACGATTCGCGCGCCGGTTTGATTGTGGTGTGGGCGAAGACGACATCGACCTGGCCGGTAAGGACTGCGTCAAAGCGGCTCTTGTCGGTCACTGTGATGAACTTGACCTTGGAGGCGTCGCCGAGAACGCCGGCGGCAACCGCTTTGCAGAAGTCGACGTCGAGCCCTTCCATCTGTCCGGTCGTGGTATTGAGATAGCCGAAGCCGGGAGCGGTGTTATCGGTGCCGCAGTTGAGCACACCGCGCTGCTTGACCGTGTCCAGAACGGAAGCGGAAGCATTGGCCGACGTGAACGCAACGCCTGCGAAAACACCGGCAGTCAGGATTTTGAGTAGTTTCATCGAAGTTCCCCTTTCGGATCGCGTAGTGACAGTGGCGCCAAATCAATGAGCGATGGCTCGATCGAAAGTCCGGTAAGACGCTGGAGGCGTTATCGCCTTTCTGACTGCGTCGTTCCCACTATTGGCCAAGGTCTGCGTGCGATCCTCGCTCCCAGTCCCATCAATTGGCAGATGGAGAGTAGGAGTGGGGTCTCTTCAAATCTACTTAATTCTCCTGAGGTGATACATTAGGAAATCTGTTGTTTTGTTGCCTCAACACCGCATTGAGATGGTCGGCATGTGCGCGGTTGCGCTGACACCCAGCGTCAAGACAGCGGCGGCTTCTCGGCCATTCGGTCAAGGA
Organism: Rhizobium sp. R634; assembly: GCF_002211305.1. GTDB lineage: Bacteria > Pseudomonadota > Alphaproteobacteria > Rhizobiales > Rhizobiaceae > Rhizobium. Next base: position 14,656 of record NZ_LOKW01000026.1, read on the forward strand.
ACACTTGAAGGGCCGGACTGCGCTTTTCCTCTTTGCGGAAGGCGATAAATATCCTCCGGCGGATTTCCGGAACGAGCCTGCAGACCCAGACGTCTTCGAGATCGTAGCTGGCGCGCAGCCCAGGCAGTATCGAGATGCCGTAATTCTGCCGGATCAGCGCAATGGTCACTTCGAAACCTTTGCACCTCGCCACGATGTTGGGCTTGAAGCCCTCTTCCTGACAGGCCTCCACCAGCATCCTCGTATAGGTGTCGGACGCGGTGTCGATCGCCCACCGGTCCTCCCGAAGCTCATGCAGGCCGACGGTTGGCCGCTCCGACAGCCTGTGATCTTTGGAGACCATGACGTTGAAGACGTCCTCCATCAGGAAGATCGTCTCGATATTGGGATCGAGCGCGCCGGTCGGTATATTCAAGTCATCGATAATCGCGACATCCGTCTGCCAGCTTCGCAGCGCGGCAAGGCTTTCGCCCGGCTCCATTTCTTCGAACTGGACGGTGAGGTGAGGGTGCCGTTCGGCAAGATCGTAGACGACCTTCGGAATGACGGCGGCCGCCACGGAAGGAAACGCCGCCACCCGAAGTTCGCCGGAAACGACGCTTTTCAATTCGGCGATGTCGGCTTTCGCCGATTCGATTTCGATGAGGATCTTCTCTGCCCGCAGTACCAGCTGCTGGCCGGCGGGCGTCATGACGACGCCCCGGCCGCGTCGCTCGACGAGCCGTATGCCCACCTCTTCTTCCAGAAGCGCAATTTGCTGCGACACGGCCGACGGCGAGACGTGTAAGGCTTCTGCCACCGCCGCCATGGTCTTGCGGATCGACAGTTCGCGCAGTGCCCGCAGACGTCCGACATCCATAACGACCTCCTCGCAGCTCGGAAATCATTAGCATGTCTGAACATATAAGCAAATATTATTAACTTTTTCTGGTGTTTCGATCGATCTAGGTTCCGCCTCACGAATTCGAGGAATTGGAGAACTCAGATGACCAACGCTGCAAGGGTGCATTTCAACACCACCGTCCAGGAGGCCGATCCACTCGTCGCCGATGCCCTCGCGTCCGAGCGGACCCGCCAGCAGAACCAGATTGAGCTCATCGCTTCGGAGAATATCGTCAGCCGTGCGGTTCTCGACGCCTTGGGGCACGAGATCACCAACAAGACACTCGAAGGCTATCCGGGCAATCGTTTTCACGGTGGCGGGCAGTTCGTCGACATTGCCGAGCAGGCCGCAATCGACCGCGCCAAGCAGCTGTTCAATTGCGGCTACGCCAACGTCCAGCCGCACTCGGGGACGCAGGCCAACCTGGCTGTCTTCTTCCTGCTGCTGAAGCCGGGCGAAAAGGTGCTTTCGCTGGACCTTGCGGCCGGCGGCCACCTGTCACACGGCATGAAGGCGAACCTGTCGGGCCGCTGGTTCGATGCCGACAATTACAGCGTCAACCCGCAGAACGAGGTCATCGACCTTGATGAGATGGAACGCATCGCTGAAGAAATCCGCCCGAAGCTGCTGATAACAGGTGGTTCGGCATATCCGCGCGAACTCGACTTCGAGCGCATGTCGAAGATCGCAAAGAAGGTCGGCTCTCACTTCCTGGTGGATATGGCCCACATCGCCGGCCTCGTTGCCGGTGGCGTCCATCCTTCGCCGTTCCCGCATGCCGACATCGTGACCTGCACCACGACCAAGACGCTGCGCGGCCCGCGTGGCGGCCTGATCCTGACGAACAACGAGGAATGGTACAAGAAGCTGCAGGCGGCGGTGTTTCCCGGCGTCCAGGGATCGCTGCACAGCAACGTCCTGGCCGCCAAGGCGATCTGCCTGGGCGAAGCCCTCCGCGACGATTTCAAGCTCTATGCCCGCCAGGTCGTTGCCAACGCGAAAGTCCTCGCCGAAACGCTGGCGGATCGTGGCGTTCGCATCGTTTCCGGCGGCACCGATACCCACATCATCCTGCTCGATCTGTCGAGCAAGGGACTGCTTGGAAAACAGGCTGAGACGCTGCTCGCCAAGGCGAACATCACATCCAACAAGAACCCGATCCCCGGCGACAGCCCTCGTCCTCCGGAGTGGGTCGGCATGCGCCTTGGCTCCTCCGCTGCGACGACACGTGGCCTGAAGGAAGAGGAATTCCGGGTCCTCGGCCATGTCATCGCGGATCTCATCGACGCCGAGACAGAGGGCAGGACCGACGAGATCGTCGGAACTGCCAGGGCGAAGATCGCGGAACTGACCGAGAAGTTCCCGGTCTACGGCCACTAAGGCAACGTACCCAGGATGCGGAAATGCCCCGCCCACATCTCTGGGCGCGGCATTTCGCCGGTTCGAGCTTGGATGCAATGGAGCACCCCATGGGAATGGACAGATTCACACGCGCCGCAAACATCGACGGCAAAGAGTATGCGGCAGGGCTCCTGCAGCGCATCAAGGCCGATGTCGAAACGTTGCAGGCAACGACTGGAACCGTTCCCGGTCTGGCCGTCGTTCTGGTGGGACACGACCCGGCAAGCGCAATTTATGTGGCTTCAAAGCACCGTCAGACGGTTGCCGCCGGAATGAAGTCCTTCGAATACCGGCTTGCTCAGGAAACCACGCAGGGCGAACTTCTTGACCTCGTGCATCACCTTAACGACGATGCAGAAGTGCATGGGATTCTTGTGCAGTTACCGCTGCCGGCGCATTTGGATCCGAACGCCGTGATCCAGGCCATCAATCCCGACAAGGATGTCGACGGCTTCCATGTGTCGAATGCGGGCCGCCTTGCAACGGGCAACCCGACTTTGGTTCCCTGCACCCCGCTCGGCTGCATGATGCTCATCAAGGATACGCTCGGCGAGAGCCTCTCCGGCCTTCATGCCGTCATCGTCGGCAAGTCCAACATCGTCGGAAAGCCGATGGCGCAGATGCTGATGAATGCCCACTGTACCGTCACGGTCGTTCACTCGCAGACGAGGAACGCGGCAGAACTTTGCCGGGCGGCCGACATTCTTGTCGTCGCGGCCGGTCGAGCGGGCCTGGTTCGGGGTGACTGGATCAAGCCCGGCGCCGTCGTGATCGACGTCGGCATCAACCGGATTCAGGACGGCGAAAAATCGCGGATCGTCGGCGACGTGGCATATGGCGAAGCCGGCCACGCGCGCGCCATCACACCGGTGCCGGGCGGCGTCGGCCCGATGACGATCGCATGCCTGCTGTCCAACACGCTCACCGCATTCCGCCGCCATCACGCGATGATCACCACGGCTTGAGACGACGAACAAGGAGATAGACATGACCATCACGGCCCCTCGCTACGCTCTGCGTGTCGCATGCCCGTCGATCCGCGGCGTGACGGCCGCCATCGCCGGCTATCTCTCCCAGAACGGCTGCAACATCTCCGACAGCGCGCAATTCGACGACGCCGACACCGGGCGCTATTTCATGCGGATCAGCTTCCAGCCGCATGACGGACATACGCTGGACCAGCTTCGTCAAGGTTTCGAACCGATCGCCGGGAAGTTCGAGGCGAGCGCCGAATTTTTCGATGAGAGCGAAAAGAAGAAGGTGATCCTTATGGTGAGCCGCTTCGGCCACTGCCTCAACGATCTGCTCTACCGCTGGCGCATCGGGGCGCTGCCGATCGACATCGTCGGCGTGATCTCCAACCACACGGACTACCAGCGGGTCGTCGTGAACCACGACATCCCATTCCACTGCATCAAGATGACTAGGGAAAACAAGCCGGAGGCCGAGGCGAAGCAGATGCAGATCGTCGAGGAGTCGGGCGCCGAACTCATCGTGCTGGCCCGCTACATGCAGGTCCTGTCCGATGACATGTGCCGCAAGATGTCCGGGCGGATCATCAACATCCACCACTCCTTCCTGCCGAGCTTCAAGGGGGCGAATCCCTACAAGCAGGCATTCGAACGGGGCGTGAAGCTCATCGGCGCAACGTCGCACTACGTCACCGCAGACCTCGACGAAGGGCCGATCATCGAGCAGGACATCGTCCGCGTCACCCATGCGCAGAGCGGCGAGGACTATGTCAGCCTCGGCCGCGACGTCGAAAGCCAGGTGCTCGCCCGGGCCATCCACGCCCACATCCATGGCCGGGTGTTCATCAACGGCAACAAGACCGTCGTCTTCCCGGCTTCACCCGGTTCTTACGCGTCGGAACGTATGGGCTGACCGCCGACTCAATGGACGCGAAATATCGCTGAAACCGGTCATCGGAGGCGCGGAAATCTCCGGACGTTCAAGTCCTTGCCCAGTCCCCCGATGTTCGAGGACGATTGCCGGCGGACGTCGGCGGGCGGCGCGACAATAGCCCTGGGCAACACTCCATTGTGACGGTCCGAGGGTCAGGCGCGGCTTGACAACGTGACAAGCCGCGTTGCATTTTCGCCACAATGCGTTGCTTAAAGGTCACGCAAGGGTTTTGGACATTCGCTCCCGATCGAGTCGTAGCGGCGCTGGCTTTTTGAGCCGGCGTTGTTTGATTTAGATCGGATGGCGGGGCGGTAAAGTGCCGTCTGAAGAGAGGCCGAATGACGCAGGATGGGGTATCGCCGGCGGCGGGCGAGGCGGTGACGACGGTGACCGATCGCCGTGCCCTTTTTGCGGTGCCCGGCCTCGTGCTTGCCGGCGGCGCGCTTCTCTGTGCCACGATCACGCTTTTCGTATTGCTCGGCCTGACGCCGATTGCGCCGACCTCGCATGTCGTCGTCACCTCGGTGATCGTCAACTCCTTCTTCGTCCTGACGCTGCTGGCGCTCATCGGCCGCGAGGTGGCAAGGCTGCTGAAGGCGCGCACGCGCGGCCGCGCGGCGGCACGGCTGCACATCCGCATCGTCGTGCTCTTTTCGATCGTCGCGATCACGCCGGCGATCCTGGTCGCTATCTTCGCCAGTATTACGCTGAATGCCGGCCTCGACCGCTGGTTTGCGCTGCGCACCCAGTCGATCGTCAGCTCGTCGCGCAATATCGGCCAGGCCTACATGATGGAGAACGCCAGCTACCTCCAGGGGCAGACGGTTTCCATGGCCAACGACCTCGAGCGCAACCGCGCGCTCTACAGTCTCGACAGGACGGGTTTCGCCGAATTGATGACGCGCCAGGCGAGGGGCCGCGGCCTGCTCGGCGCATTCCTCGTCGAGCGCGACGGCTCGGTGATCGTCCAGGCCGATATCGCCACCGAAAAGCCGCTGCCGGCCATTCCGCAGGATGCGCTGGAGAAAGCGGCGGCCGGCCAGCCGACGTTGATTCCGCCCGGTGTTACCAATCTCGTCGGCGCGATTATCAAGCTCGATGCCATCCAGGGCACCTTCCTCTATACGGTGCGCGCCGTCGATCCCAAGGTCATGGGCGCCATGCGCATGATGGAGGAGAACGCCACCGAATACCGCTCGATGGAGGCCAACCGCTTCTCGCTGCAGATCGCCTTCGCCGTGCTTTACATCGGCTTTGCGCTGATCGTGCTCTTGGCGGCAATCTGGACCGCGATCGCCGTCGCCGACCGCATCGTCCGGCCGATTCGGCTGCTGATCACGGCGGCCGACAGCGTCGCTTCGGGCAATATGGATATCGTCGTGCCGGTGCATTCCGTCGATGGCGACGTCGCCAATCTGTCGCGCACCTTCAACAAGATGATCTCGGAAATCCGCACTCAGCGCGATGAGATCCTCGAAGCCAAGGACGAGGTCGACGACCGCCGCCGCTTCATCGAAGCCGTGCTGTCGGGCGTCACTGCCGCTGTCATCGGCGTCGAGCAGGATCGCCGCATCGCGATCGTCAACAGTTCGGCCGAAACGCTGATGTCGCTGTCGGCCGACCAGATGCTCGGCAAGCAGCTCGCCGACATCGCGCCGGAGGTCGATCAGGTGCTGACCGAGGCGGCGGTGCGCCATCGCGGCGATCTCCGCAAGCAGATCGCGCTGGTGCGCGGCGGCACGGTCAGGACGCTGAGCGTCCAGGTCACCCGCGAGGAAGTGCGCGACATGAGCGAATCCTACGTGATCACGCTCGACGACATCACCGACCTCGTCATCGCCCAGCGCTCGACCGCCTGGGGTGATGTCGCAAGGCGCATCGCCCACGAGATCAAGAACCCGCTGACGCCGATCCAGCTTTCTGCCGAGCGCATCCAGCGCCGCTACGGCAAGCAGATCGACCAGGGCGACCGGGCCGTCTTCGACCAGTGCACGGATACGATCATCCGCCAGGTCGGCGATATCGGCCGCATGGTCGACGAATTCTCCGCTTTCGCCCGCATGCCGAAGCCGACCAAGGAGCCGAGCGACCTGCGCGATATTCTCCGCGACGCGATCTTCCTGCGCGAGATGGGCAACAATCACGTCACCTTCCAGCAGGATTTCGGCGATCAGCCGCTGGAGGGCCTGTTCGACAGCCGCATGCTCGGCCAGGCTTTCGGCAATCTCATCAAGAATGCCGTGGAGGCGATCGAAGCCGTCCCGAGCGACGAACGCGACGAACGCAAAATTCTGGTGCGTGCAGCACTCGATGCCGGCCGCGACCGGTTCACCGTCGACGTAATCGACAATGGCCGCGGCCTGCCGGTGGAGAACCGCCACAGCATTCTGGAACCCTATATGACGATGCGCGAGAAAGGCACGGGTCTTGGCCTCGCCATCGTCAAGAAGATCATCGAGGAACATGGCGGGCAGCTCGAGTTGCACGATGCGCCCGCCGATTTTGACCGGGGAAGAGGGGCCATGATCCGCGTGCATCTGCCACGCCGGGATCCGACGCCCGCCGCTCCCGCAGCCAATGACAAGGAAAGCGTTTATGGCCTCTGATATTCTCGTCGTCGATGACGAGCACGATATTCGCGAGATCGTTTCCGGCATTCTCTCGGACGAGGGACACGAGACGCGCACGGCCCATGACAGCGACAGCGCGCTGGCGGCGATCTCGGATCGCGTGCCGCGGCTGATCTTCCTCGATATCTGGATGCAGGGCAGTAAGCTCGACGGCCTGTCGCTGCTCGATGAGATCAAGACTCGCCATCCGGATCTGCCGGTGGTGATGATCTCGGGCCACGGCAACATCGAAACGGCCGTCTCGGCGATCAAGCGCGGCGCCTTCGATTTCATCGAGAAGCCCTTCAAGGCGGACCGGCTGATCCTGATCGCCGAACGGGCTCTGGAAAATTCCAAGCTCAAGCGCGAGGTTTCCGAGCTGAAGCGGCGCACCGGCGATGCCCTGGAGCTGATCGGCACCTCGGTCGCCGTTTCGCAGCTGCGCCAGACGATCGAGAAGGTTTCGCCGACCAACAGCCGCATCATGATTCTCGGCGCGTCCGGCTCCGGCAAGGAGCTGGTGGCGCGGATGATCCACAAGAAGTCGACGCGCGCCAACGGCCCCTTCGTGGCGCTGAACGCCGCCAACATCACGCCGGATCGCATGGAAGTGGCGCTCTTCGGCACTGAGGGTACGCCGGGCCAGGCGCGCAAGATCGGCGCGCTGGAAGAGGCACATCGCGGTATCCTCTATCTCGACGAGGTCGGCGAAATGCCGCGCGAGACGCAGAACAAGATCTTGCGCGTGTTGGTCGACCAGCAATTCGAGCGTGTCGGCGGCTCCAAGCGCGTCAAGGTCGATGTCCGCATCATCTCTTCCACAGCTTATAATCTCGAAAGCCGCATTGCCGAAGGCTGGTTCCGCGAGGATCTCTATCATCGCCTTGCCGTCGTGCCGGTGCGTGTGCCGGCGCTGGCCGAGCGGCGCGAGGACATTCCTTTCCTCGTCGATCAGCTGATGCGCCAGATTTCCGAACAGGCCGGCATCCGTCCGCGCCGCATCGGCGACGACGCCATGGCCGTGCTGCAGGCCCATGATTGGCCGGGCAATATCCGCCAGCTGCGCAACAATATCGAGCGGCTGATGATCCTTGCCCGCACCGACGGGCCGGATGCGCCGATCACCGCCGACATGCTGCCGACCGATCTCGGCGATATGCTGCCCAAGGTTTCGGCCAAGAACGATTACCACATCATGACGCTGCCGCTGCGCGAAGCCCGCGAGATGTTCGAGAAGGATTACCTGATCGCCCAGATCAACCGTTTCGGCGGCAACATCTCGCGCACCGCCGAATTCGTCGGCATGGAACGTTCGGCGCTGCACCGCAAGCTGAAGTCGCTCGGCGTCTAAAGCATGATGCTGAAAAGTGCCAGCGGTTTTCGGGCAACATCATGCTGCGCTTTTTGATCTAGCAGGCGCGGCAGAGGCCGCGCCGTATCCCTCCATCGCTTCCCGGAAGACCAGGTTTCCCATGCCGAGAATCGCCTATGTGAACGGCCGTTACGTCAAGCATTCCGATGCCAGCGTCCATATCGAGGATCGCGGCTACCAGTTCGCCGACGGCGTCTACGAGGTTTGCGAGGTGCGCCATGGCTATATCGTTGACCTCACGCGCCATCTGAACCGTCTCGACCGGTCGCTGGGCGAGCTGCGCATCGCCTGGCCGATGAGCCGGGCGGCGCTGACGCAGGTTATTCGTGAGACCTTGCGCCGCAATCATGTCCGCAACGGGCTTTTCTACATGCAGGTGACGCGTGGCGTTGCGCGGCGCGATCATGTCTTCCCGGCCGAGGGCACGCCGCCGTCGCTCGTCATCACCGCCAAGAGCACCGATCCCAAAATCATCGCCGCCAAGAACGCCAACGGCATCAAGGCGATCACCGTGGCAGACAACCGCTGGGACCGCGTCGACATCAAGTCCGTCGGTCTGCTGCCGAACGCCATGGCCCGCCAGCAGGCGAAAGAGGCCGGCGCCCAGGAAGCGATCTACGTCGACGCCGACGGCCTGGTGAAGGAGGGGGCGGCGACCAATGTGTGGATCGTCGATTCGGATGGAATGCTGGTGACGCGCCCGGCCGAACACGGCATTCTGCGCGGCATTACCCGCACCACATTGATGGATGTGGCGGCCCGGCTGGAATTGAAGATCGCCGAGCGGAACTTCTCCGTTTCCGAGATGCTCGCAGCCCGCGAGGTCTTCATCACCGCAGCCACAAGTATTTGTTTTCCGGTCGTTTCCGTCGATGGCCAGACCATCGCCAACGGCCATCCCGGCAGCGTCTCGCAGAAAGTCCGCGAAGCCTTTTTCGACGTTGCGGAAAAGATTGCGATTTGATACCAAGATTTGCTGGACAGGTGGAATGAGGGTGCCGCCGGTCTTGCATGGAGAGGTTGATTGATATTCTACCGGCCAGTTCAGGCCGGCAATAAAGAAAGAAGCGGCGCGATGGCGGAACGTTCTCAGAATCTGCAGGACTTATTTCTCAATACTGTTCGCAAGCAAAAGATTTCCCTGACAATCTTTTTGATCAACGGCGTGAAACTCACGGGCGTTGTTACCTCCTTCGACAATTTCTGTGTTCTTCTTCGCCGTGACGGCCATTCGCAGCTGGTGTATAAGCATGCGATCTCGACGATCATGCCGGGTCAGCCGATGCAGATGTTCGAGAGTGAAGAAGCCGCGTCCTAACAGGATCAGCCGTCATTTCGACACGCGATACCAAGAACGATTCGATCATCCCTGAGGCCGCCAAGCACAGGGACGATATGCGTGCGACCGTCGTCGTGCCGGTTCTGAAATCCCGCAGTCGCGGCGGCCAGACCGAATCGGCCTCTACCCGCACGCCGGAAAGCCGGCTGGAAGAGGCGACCGGCCTTGCCCAGGCGATCGATCTCGATGTCGTCAGCGGCCAGGTCGTGCCGGTCAACGACCCGAGACCGGCGACACTGCTCGGCACTGGCAAGATCGAGGAGATCAAGGCGCTGCTCGATGAGCGCGATTCCGGTCTCGTCATCGTCGATCATCCGCTGACCCCGGTGCAGCAACGCAATCTCGAAAAGGAATGGAACGCCAAGGTCATCGACCGGACGGGCCTCATCCTCGAAATCTTCGGCCGCCGCGCCTCCACCAAGGAAGGCACGCTGCAGGTCGATCTGGCGCATCTGAATTATCAGAAGGGCCGGCTGGTCAGAAGCTGGACCCACCTTGAGCGCCAGCGCGGGGGCGGCGGCTTCATGGGTGGCCCCGGCGAAACCCAGATCGAAGCCGACCGGCGGTTGCTTCAGGACCGCATCATCAAGCTCGAACGCGAGCTGGAGCAGGTCGTGCGCACCCGCCAGCTCCACCGCGCCAAGCGCCGCAAGGTGCCGCATCCGATCGTGGCGCTCGTCGGCTATACCAATGCCGGCAAATCGACGCTGTTCAACCGCATCACCGGCGCCGGCGTGCTGGCCGAAGACATGCTCTTTGCCACGCTCGACCCGACGCTGCGCCGCATGAAGCTGCCGCACGGCCGCACTGTCATCCTGTCCGACACCGTCGGCTTCATCTCCGACCTGCCGACCCACCTCGTCGCCGCCTTCCGCGCGACGCTGGAAGAGGTGCTGGAAGCCGACCTCATCCTGCATGTCCGCGATATGTCGGATGTCGACAACCCGGCGCAGAGCGCCGACGTGATGCGCATCCTTGGTGATCTCGGGATCGACGAGGCCGAAGCCGGCAAACGGCTGATTGAAGTCTGGAACAAGATCGACCGGCTGGAGCCGGAGGTGCACGACACCATGGTGCAGAAGGCGGCCGGCGCCACCAACGTGGTGGCGGTCTCGGCCGTCAGCGGCGAGGGCGTCGACACGCTGATGGAAGAGATCAGCCGCCGTCTCTCCGGGGTGATGACCGAAACCACGATCCGCCTTCCCGTCGATAAGCTGGCGCTCTTGCCCTGGCTCTACGACCACGCGATCGTCGATGGTCGCGAGGACAATGAGGACGGCTCGATCACCCTTGATCTCCGCCTCTCCGAAACCGAAGCCGCCGAACTCGAACGCCGCATCGGCAACAGCCCCAAGCCGCCGCGCGAGGATTGGGAGCGGTGACGCATTCCCTTCTCCTCAGCGGGGGTCCGAAGGACGGGTCGAGACCTGTGGCTCGACCCCGGTCGGTGGCCCGAAGGGTCGGATGAGGGGGCACACGGTACGCGCTTCATGCTGCCCTTTGCTTGCGCTTCGTGCATTCGCTCCTGCCGTCGCTCACCCTCTCATCTGCCTGCCGGCATCTTCTCCCCGCTGGGGAGAAGGGAGACGCGGCGACGTTCTGCTCAACCGGTTCCGACGTCACAGCTTGCTCGCTTCGCCGTCGACAAGCTGGCGCTGCCGCATCATCGGCTTCCGTGGTATGGGTCCTCGGCTCAAGGCCGAGGAGAGAGTGGGGTTTGCTTCTCGCCAAACTCCGCCGGACCTACTCAGCCACGAGTGCTCTTTCAATGGCCTTGGCCGCCTGCCAGATCTCCTCCATCCGCTCCAGGCTCGCCGCCTCCAGCGTCTCGCCTTCTGCATCAAGAACCTGCTCGATGTGATTGAACCGACGCCGGAATTTCGTATTCGTTCCGCGCAGCGCCTGCTCCGGATTGGCCTTCACATGCCGGCCGATATTGACGACGGCGAAGATCAGGTCGCCGAGTTCGTCGCTGACTTTCGCCCGGTCACCTTCTCTCAGCGCCACCCGCAGCTCACCAATCTCTTCCTCGATCTTGTCGAGGATCGGTTCCGGCGCCGACCAGTCGAATCCCACCTTGGCGGCGCGTTCCTGCAGCTTCAGCGCTTCCGTCAAGGCCGGGAAGCTGCGCTGGACGGAACCCAAGAAACCGCCTTCGAAGTCCTCGGTGATGCCGCGTCTTGCTCGGCGCTCGGCGCGCTCGCGTTTTTCCGCCTGCTTGATCTCGTCCCATTGGATTTTCACGGCGTCGGGCGTATCTGCTTCCGACCGCGCGAAGACGTGCGGGTGGCGGCGGATCATCTTGGTGGTGATAGCGTTGACGACGTCGCCGAAGGAGAACTCGCCGGCTTCTTCGGCCATGCGGGCATGGAAGACCACTTGCAGCAGCAGGTCGCCCAGCTCGTCGCAGAGGTCGTCCATATCGCCGCGCTCGATCGCGTCGGAAACCTCATAGGCCTCCTCGATCGTATAGGGCTTGATCGTCTGAAAATTCTGCTCGATGTCCCAGGGGCAGCCGGTCTCGGGATGGCGCAATGCCGCCATGATCTCGATCAGCCGCGAAATGTCTTTTGAAGGTTCCATGGTGCCTCGGTTCAGCATCCTCAATTGAGGGGAATATCGTTGGCGCTCTTTGACGATTGGTAGCTGGTGGAAAGCGCATCGTAGCGCGCCTTGATGCGGACGGTCTGCGCCTTCAGCGCCTCTCTCAGTTGAGCGTCTTCGGTCTCGACGAGATCGGCGATGGCAAAGCTGTTCCAGAAGGCGTTCTGCCTGCGATAGCCGCCGGGTTCAAGCCCGAAGACCTCCTTCAGGATCTTCAGGTCGTGCGGAATGGCAAACGCGTCGCGGGAATCTTCGTGGCTGAAAAAATAGTAGAAGTTGTCGAAGCCCGCCCAGGTGATCGCTGACATGCACATGGTGCAGGGTTCGTGGGTGGAAAGGAAGATTAGATCCTTGGTCGCCGGCTTGTCGCCAAGTTCGTAGAAGCGCTTCAGCGTGTGCACCTCGCCATGCCAGAGCGGATTGTCCAACTCGCTATTGGTCTCGGCGACAACGAGCGACAGGTCGGATTTGCGCAGGATCGCCGCGCCGAACACCTTGTTGCCCAAGGAAACGCCGCGCTCGGTCAGTGGCAGGATATCATCTTCGATGACCGAAAGCAGGCGAGAGGCGATCGTCTTGTCAGGCATTGATATCTCCGGTTTTCCCTCAGTCTACCGCCTCGGCGGCGCAAGTGAAATGCGCCAAACGCCGGTGGACGTCGTTTGCCACAGGCTTTACACTGCGCTGCAGCAAATGCGCGGAGTGTGCTGTTTTGGTCAGCATGGGTGACTTTTCTCAAATCATTGAGAGGACGAGCAAAAGAATACGCGCATGCTCGGGCTTTCGAATTTCTGTTTCTTCAATCCCTTGCCGATCAAGGGCATATTCTGGCAACTTCGAAGTGGATTGATGATGCCTCCCAGGACTGAACAGCTTTCGGTGTTTCCCGCCTTCTTTCGCGTGGAAGGCCAGAAGACGGCTGTCTTCGGCAATGGCGACGAAGCTTTCGCCAAGGTGCGGCTGCTGCTCAATACGCGGGCGCGGATCGTCGCTTATGCCGAGAGGCCGGAAGCCGATTATCATGCCTTCCTCATCGCCAATCGCATCGAAACTGTGCGCGCCGGCTTTTCCGCCGAGCAAGTCGAAGGGGCCGCGCTCGTCTTCGCCGCCACCGGCAATGAAGCCGAAGACCGCGAGATCGTCGATGCCGCCCGTGCCGCGAAAGTTCCGGCCAACGCCGTCGATCAGCCGGATTACTGCGATTTCTTTACCCCGGCGCTGGTCAATCGTGCCCCTGTTGCCGTCGCAATCGGCACGGAAGGGGCTGGCCCGGTTCTGGCGCAGATGATCCGCGCGCAGATCGATCAGCTTCTTTCCCCTTCGCTCGGGCGCTTGGCAGCGCTGGCGACGAGCTATCGCAAGGCCGTCGAGCAGCTCATTCCGCGTGGCGTTTCCCGCCGCGTCTTCTGGCGCCGCTTCTTCTCGGGCGCCGTTGCCGATGCTGTTGCCAACGGCAACCTGCCGCAGGCCCGCCACGCCGCCGATCGGCTGCTGGGATCGATGGACAGGGTCGCGGGCCACGTCTGGCTGGTCGGCGCCGGTCCGGGCGCCGAGGATCTCCTGACGCTGCGCGCCCAGCGCGTGATGATGGAGGCCGATGTCATCGTCTACGACGCGCTCGTACCGCAGGCGATCGTCGATATGGGGCGCCGCGATGCCGAGCGGCTTTCGGTCGGCAAACGCAAGGGCTGCCATTCGAAGTCACAGGAAGAGATCAACGAGCTCCTGGTCGAGCTCGGTCGCCACGGCAAGCGCGTCGTCCGCCTCAAGTCGGGCGATCCGCTGGTCTATGGCCGGGCAGGGGAAGAGATGGCCGCATTGCGCGCTGCCGGCATCAGCTATGAGGTCGTGCCCGGCATCACCTCGGCTTTCGCCGCCGCTGCCGATTTCGAGCTGCCGCTGACGCTGCGCGGCGTCGCCTCCTCGCTTGTTTTCACCACCGGCCATGATCTCACCGGCGACGTGCTGCCCGATTGGGCAAGCCTTGCCGTTTCCGGCGCGACCATCGCCGTCTACATGGGCCGCACGGTTGCCGCCTCCGTCGCTGAGCGGCTGATGCAGGCCGGCATTCCCGCCGAAACGACAGTCGCCGTCATCGAAAATGCCAGCCGCACTGAGCGCCGCCTGCTGCACGGCACGCTTGCCGATCTTCCCGATCTGCAGCACCGCGATGAGTTGACCGGCCCGGTCATGGTCATTATCGGCGATGCCGTCGCGGGCGCCAATTTCGAACTGTCCGAGCCGCTGGTGCGTGTGAACGCCCGGCTCGAGGAACTTGCAAGGAGCTGAATATGGTAGACAAGGTTCTGACCGCCAACCGGCTGACGGACGGCATTGCCGTTTGGCTGGATGCGAACGGCAAGTGGTCGACCTCGCTGCAGGAGGCGCTCGTCGCCCGTCACAACGAAGCCGTCGAAGCATTGGAGGCAATCGGCAAGAAGTCCTATGCCGACAACGAGGTCGTTGACGTCGCCGTCGTCGAAGTTCAGGAAACCAACGGCGTTCTCTGGCCGCTTCGCCTCCGCGAGCGCATCCGCGCGCAGGGCCCGACCATGGAATACGCACCGGGCTACGCTCCCGCCGATCCCGAATTCATTGCAGTCTGAGGAAGACGATGTACCGTTACGACGAATTTGATCATGCCTTTGTCACCGAGCGCGTCGAGCAGTTCCGCGACCAGGTTGAGCGCCGCCTTTCCGGCGAGCTTGCCGAGGATGCGTTCAAGCCGCTGCGCCTGATGAACGGCGTCTACTTGCAGCTTCATGCCTATATGCTGCGCATCGCCATTCCTTATGGAACGCTGAGCGCGTGTCAGATGCGCATGCTTGCCCATATTGCCCGCACCTATGACCGCGGCTACGGCCACTTCACCACGCGCCAGAACCTGCAGTTCAACTGGCCGAAGCTGTCGGAAATCCCCGATGCGCTGGCCGATCTTGCAAGCGTCGAGATGCATGCGCTGCAGACCTCGGGCAACTGCATCAGAAACGTGACGGCGGATCATTTTGCCGGTGCAGCCGCCGACGAAGTCGCCGATCCCAGACCCTATGCGGAAATCCTGCGCCAGTGGTCGTCGGTCCATCCGGAATTCTCCTTCCTGCCGCGCAAGTTCAAGATCGCCGTCACCGGCGCCGAGCGCGACCGCGCGGCCATCCAGGTTCATGACATCGGCCTGCACCTGAAGAAGAACGACGAGGGCGAAATCGGTTTTGCCGTCTATGTCGGTGGTGGCCAGGGCCGCACGCCGATGATCGCCAAGCTGATCCGCGACTTCCTGCCCGAGGAGGATCTGCTCTCCTATACCACGGCGATCGTGCGCGTGTACAATCTGCATGGCCGTCGCGACAACAAATACAAGGCCCGCATCAAGATCCTCGTCCACGAGACCGGCGCCGAGGAGCTGGCGCGTCAGGTGGAAGCCGAATTTGCGGCACTGAAGGATAGCGAGCTCAAGCTGCCGGAACAGGATGTCGAGGCGATCGCCGCCTATTTCGCGCCGCCGGCTCTGCCCGAGCGTGCCGAGGGCTGGGAAAATCTCGCCCGCTGGAAGAAGGCCGATCCGGCCTTTGCCCGCTGGGTCCAGCAGAATGTGCAGCCGCACAAGAACCCCGACTACGGCATGGTGACGATCTCGCTGAAGCCGATCGGCGGCATTCCGGGCGACGCCACCGACGCGCAGATGGAGGCCGTCGCCGATCTCGCCGAGGAATATGCCTTCGACGAAATCCGCGTCAGCCATGAGCAGAACCTCATCCTGCCGCATGTGGCGCTGGCCGATCTCGAAGCCGTCTATCGCGGCCTCGTCGCCATCAACCTGGCGGAGGCCAATGCCGGGCTGATTACCGATATCATTGCCTGTCCTGGGCTGGACTATTGCGCGCTCGCCAATGCGCGCTCCATTCCGGTCGCGCAGGAAATCTCCCGCCGCTTCGGCAATCCCGAACGCCAGGCCGAGATCGGCGAGCTGAAGATCAAGATCTCCGGCTGCATCAATGCCTGCGGCCACCACCATGTCGGCCATATCGGCCTGCTCGGTGTGGAGAAGAAGGGCGCCGAACTCTACCAGATCACGCTTGGCGGTTCCGGCGACGAACATACCTCGATCGGCGAGATCATCGGCCGCGGCTTCGAGCCGGACCGCGTGACGGACGCGATCGAGACGATCGTCGACACCTATCTCGGCCTGCGCCTCGATCCGTCCGAAACCTTCCTTGCCGCCTATCGCCGCGTCGGGCCGCAGCCTTTCAAGGCTGCGCTCTATGGCTCGGCCGCGGAAGCGGCATAAGGAGGCGATGATGACGAAGATCTGGAGAGAAACGGGTTTTGTCGAAAACGATCCCTGGGTGATCGAAACCGAAGAGGTGAAGGCGATAGGGGAGCAGAAACAGCTGCTCGGCCTCGACGAGCTGATCGCCAAGGCCGACGAAAGCAACGATGTCGGTCTCGGCGTGCTGATCAAGCCGGCCGATGACGTGCGCCGACTGGAGCCCTATCTCGATCGCCTGGCAATCGTCGCTGTCGCCTTTCCGGCCTTCAATGATGGCCGCGCCTTCAGCCATGCCTCGCTGCTGCGCCAGCGCCTTGGCTACGGCAAGGAACTGCGCGCCGTCGGCGACGTGCTGATCGACCAGGTCCCGTTGATGCTGCGCGTCGGCATCGACAGCTTCTCGGTCAGCAACGCCACGGCGCTGAAGCGGCTGGCCGAAAACCGTCTTCCCGCCATTCCCCATCATTATCAGCCGGCGGTGCGTGACGCCGAAGCCGGCAAGGGCTATAGTTGGCGCCGTCAGGCGAAGCCGGCCGCATAAGCGACCGATCCGCCGTTTTACGATGACGGAACGGTAGCATGAAGACATTCGAAGTGGCGGTGATCGGTGGCGGTCTCGCCGGCATGATTGCTGCGATCTCACTGGCCCGCGGCGGCCGTAGCGTGGCGCTTGTCGCGCCCCTTGCCGCAAAAGAAGACCGGCGCACCACGGCGCTGATGGATCAGTCTATCCGCTTCCTCGACCGCCTGACGCTCTGGGAAAAGCTGCGCCCAGCTGCAGCACCGCTCACCAGCATGCGAATCATCGACGGCACTGACCGGCTGCTGCGGGCGCCGACGACCACTTTCCGCGCGGCCGAAGTCGGCCTCAATGCCTTCGGCTATAATTTCCCCAACAAGACGTTGATCGACGTGCTTGAGGAGGCCGCGTCCGGCGAGGGCAATATCACCCACTTCACCGATATGGCCGAATCGATTGACATTGCCCCGAATGCCGTGTCGATCACGCTTGCCGGCGGCGACACGCTCACGGCCGATTTCGCCGTCGGCGCCGACGGCCGCGGTTCGAAGCTGCGCGAGGCGGCCGATATCGGCGTCCGCAACTGGTCCTATCCGCAATCGGCCATGGTGCTGAATTTCGCGCATTCCCTGCCGCACCAGAATATCTCGACGGAATTCCACACCAAGCACGGCCCGTTCACTCAGGTGCCGCTGCCGGGAAATCGCTCCAGCCACGTCTGGGTGCAAGACCCCGCCGAAGCAGCAAGCCGTATGGAACTGCCCCTTGCCGAACTTGGGCTTCTCGTCGAGGCGCGTATGCAGTCCATGCTCGGCAAAGTGAGCGTCGAGGAAGGCGTCCAGGTCTGGCCGCTCTCCGGCATGATGGCGCATCGTTTCGGCAAAGGGCGCATCGCGCTGATCGGCGAGGCCGCCCACGTCTTCCCGCCGATCGGAGCGCAGGGGCTGAATCTCAGCCTGCGCGATATCATGGTGCTGACCGATATCCTTTGCGACAGGACTGAATTGCCGGTGCCGGCCGATGCCGGCGACAGCTTCGACCGCCGGCGCCGCGCCGATATCATGACGCGCACGGCCAGCGTCGATCTTCTCAACCGCTCGCTGCTTTCGGATTTCCTACCCGTGCAGATGCTACGCGCCGCAGGGCTCCATATCCTCTCCGCCATTCCGCCGCTGCGCAACATCGTCATGCGCGAGGGGATCGAGCCGGGCCGCGGCTTCCGCCATATTCCCGATTCCCTACGGGAAAAGCTGAAACGGAAGAAGGCCTGAGCGGATCGCGATCAGCCAGAGCGAAACACTCACCACCGAAAACACCGTCGTGATCAGGATCGTCGCCGACGCGCGCTCCTGCCACACGCCGTATTGCTGGCCGATGACGAAGACGTTGGTCGCCGTCGGCAGCGAAGCGAGCAGCACGGCGGCCTGTATCCAGACCGGTTCGAAACTGCCGATCGCGGTCAGCGCCAGGAAAACCGCGATCGGATGCAGGATCAGCTTGGCCGGCACGATATAGCCGATCTCCGCCGGGATGCGCTTCAGCGGCCGGAGCGCCAGCGTCACGCCCATGGCGAAAAGGGCGCAGGGAGCGGCTGCCTGGGCAAGGTAATCGACAAGGCGCAGAAACGCCGGCGGCTGGTCGAGGTGCAGGGCCGCCACGGCAAAGCCTGCCGCCGTCGATAGGATAAAGGGGTGCAGCGCCACCTTCCGCGCAATATCGGCGGCGAGCCGGCCGGGTGAACGCTTGTCGCCGCCGGCGACTGCCATCAGCGCCGGCGCCACGATGAAATGCAGCGCGTTTTCGAAGCAGACGATCAGCGCCACCGGCACGGCCGCCCCGTCGCCAAGTGCCAGGAGCGTTAGGCCCGGTCCCATATAGCCGATATTGCCGTAGGAGCCGGCGAAGGACTGGATGGTGCAGTCGGCGAGCGAATTGCCGCGCAGCACGCGGCCGACGACGAAGAGCAGGATGAAGACCGTATAGGTCGCAGCGACATCGGTGACGATGAAATCGACCCGCGTCAGCTCTTCGATTGGCGTGCGCGAGACGAGTTTGAAGAAGAGAGCAGGCAAGGCGGCGTAGATGATGAAGGTGTTCAGCCAGCCGAGCGCCTCGGCCGGCTGCTTCGTCGCCTTGGCGGCGATGTAGCCGATCAGAATCAGGCCGAAGAACGGCAGGAGCAGGCTGACGATATCGGCCAAAGAGATCTTCCAAAGCGCGGGGATGATTGGCGGGGTAAGAGCTGTTTAGCCGATTTGCATCAGGATCGGAAAGGTCTGCTGGAACCAGATCGCCACATCGCTCACCCAGCCGAACAGGAAGGCGAGGCCGGTGAGGATGAGAAAGACGCCCATGATCTTCTCGACAGTGCCGAGATGGCGGCGGAAGCGCGACAGAAAACGCATGAAAGCGCCGGAAAAGCCGGCGGCGATCCAGAAGGGAATGGCGAGACCCAGCGAATAGATGGCGAGCAGTCCGGCGCCGGAGCCGACCGTTTCGCGCGAGGCGGCAACGCCGAGGATGGCGCCGAGCACCGGGCCGATGCAGGGAGTCCAGCCAAAGGCGAAGGCAAGGCCCATGATATAGGCGCCCGTCAGCGTCGCCGGTTTGCCGCCGCCCTGGAAGCGCGCTTCGCGCGCCAGTACGCCGATTCGGAACAGGCCGAGGAAATTCAGCCCCATGACGATAATGATCAGCCCGCCGATCTTGGAGAGCAGGTCGAGATGCTGGCGGAGCGCCATGCCGATACTGGAAGCGCCGGCGCCGAGCGCCACGAAAACCGTGGCGAAGCCGAGCGTGAAGAGCAGGGCGGAAAAGAGAATCTCACGCCTGACGTCAGGCGCAACCGCAACCGCGCCGCCGCCGCGGAACTGTTCGACCGATATGCCGGCCATGTAGCACAGGTACGGCGGGACGAGGGGAAGCACGCAGGGCGAAAGAAACGAAAGCGCCCCTGCAATCAACGCGCTCCACAGGGAAATATCGGCAATCGACACGCATTCTCTCCGGCTGCAAATCTGCGCCCTGTTCCTAGCTTTGCAGCCCCCTGATTGCCAATCACCTTTTTGCGTGCGCCAGGAATATGGCTTGCCAGCGCAAGCGACATGGCTTGCGCGCGCAAGAAATGTGCCGATCGCCGAAAAAAGCCAAATTTTTCGGTTGACCGCAATGGGTCGCCTGCCTATGTTCCGCCCACTTCCAGCCGGGGTGCTTCACACCCGCGGAGCGGGAGAGCGTAGCTCAGCCGGTAGAGCAACTGACTTTTAATCAGTAGGTCTCGGGTTCGAACCCCGACGCTCTCACCATAAGTTCCAATGTCTTCTTATTTTAAGAAAAGCGCTGAGCTGGATAGAGCAGCGAAGATCCCTGGATGCGGTGGGTGAAAGCCCGCGTCTACTGCTATCTCGACCGGAAAAGGATGGTCGGCAGCCGCGCTTGGTCAGGAATACGCGCCAAAAGCCAAGAGAAGTGCACCAATCGCGATTATTGCCAGGGCCGGCCAGTTTTTGTATAGGCCGAGAAACCTCAGGCCTTGGCGCCGTGGTTCCAGCGTGGCGCCGCCTTGCGGCATCCGATGCGGATTACTCGGCCTTCGGCCGAGAGCTAATTGAAACAGAAAAAGAAGTCCGCCAATGATGAGAGCGGCACCAATCAGGATTGCCCACATCGTCGCCTCCGCTAGGGACAGGGGTGAGCGTTAAACCGGATCCGCGCCAGATTGTTCCCTTATAGTGGCCATCGGCAGCGTTTGCTTTCTCCGATTTCCATTTGGAACCAAATCCGCGCGGGCTCGATTTGACCATTGAGCAATCTTGGAGATTCCTCATGGATGAAACACCCAAAACCGCAATCCGCGGAATGATGCTGTACGTATTGGCTCTTCTCGTCCTGGGCATTTTGGCAGGGGCGGCTTACACGATCTATGGTCACCCCGCCGATCCCACTCAGCCGTCAGCGGCCGAAACGATTCCGGAAAAAGCCATCGCTCCACAGTGAGGCCGTCGTAAACCATCCGATTGGTTCTGTCGCAAAGTCCTCCCACCCTGACGGGAGCGGCCCTGTCGATCGGCCTGCCGGCAGCATCAAGCCCATAGATTTCTATTAGCAAGTTCCCGTGTTATGATTTCGGTCCTGGCGTCGTTCGCCGTGTTGCTTGCACAGAGACTTGTCTAATGAGTGAAGTGGACGTGCTTTTTGCCACCCTGCGACAGGCGGCCGACCCGCAGACGGTCGAGTGTATCGAAAACGTCGTCAGGCGTGGCTCGGATCGCGATCTCAATCGCATCAACGCGCTCGCCTTCGCCGAGAAGCATCATCTCGATGAGGAAAAGACGATCGCGGCGTTTCTGCATGCAGCCCGCATCGGCACCTTCGAGATGACCTGGAATGTCCTTTGCCCGGGATGCGGCGGCGTCCTCGACAGCGGTGCCACCCTCAAGGGTGTCTCCCAGGACACGTACCACTGCGCGCTCTGCGCGGCCGGATACGAGCCGACCCTCGACGAGATGGTCGAGGTAACCTTCACGGTCAGTCCCCGCGTGCGCAGGATTGCCGCCCACGATCCCGATCGGTTGCCTCCGCTGGAGTATTACCGCCAGATCTTCTTCAGCTCCGGTGTCGACTTGCCGGAGAACCTGGAAGCAAAGTTCGCGCGCATCCTGTTGGAGATGATCGAGTTGGCTCCGGGCGAGAAGGCTTTCCTCTCGCTGCAATTGCCGGCGCAGTTCGTCATCATCTTCGATGCGGTCACGCACTCGGCGCAGTTCATCGATGTGCAGGGGGAACCCACCGACGAACGTCAAACCCTCTCGATGGTCATTAGCCGGGGGCATGCGCTGAACGAGACCGTGACGCTGCGTCCCGGCTCGTTGCGGCTTATCCTTGAGAACCACACCGATCGCAGGGTGGTGCCGAACGTGTGCATTGCAGGCGATGACCTGCATGACCTATTGGGCCGCAGGCGGCCTTTCCTGACCGCCAAGCGCCTGCTGACCAACCAGAGCTTCCGCGACATTTACCGGACCGACACGCTCGATGTCGACCAGCGCCTGAAGATCACCAGCCTGACCTTCCTCTTCACCGACCTGAGGGGCTCGACCGCGCTTTATGAGCGGGTGGGAGATCTTGCCGCTTTCGATCTGGTGCGTGCGCATTTCCGCGTTCTTCATGAGATCGTCGCCACAGAGGCCGGTGCGGTCGTCAAGACGATCGGCGATGCCGTCATGGCGACCTTTCCGAGCCCGGACCGTGCGGTGGCGGCTGCACTCAGGATGCGCGAGGCGATGCTTCGGCTAAACGCCGAACACGGCAGCGACGATCTTCTCCTGAAGATCGGGATCCACGAGGGGCCATGCCTCGCCGTCAACCTGAACGATCGGCAGGATTATTTTGGTCAGACCGTCAACATCGCCTCCCGCGTTCAGGGGCTTGCCGATCCCAATGTGATCATGACGACCGAGGCGATTGTCGAAGATGCGCACGTCTCGGAGATCCTGCGTGACAGCGGCATCGCATCGGCTTCCCGTATGGCGGAACTCCAAGGCATCGGCAGGGAAGTCAAGATTTTCGCGCTGTCGTAAGCTTCGCTTGCTTGTCGAGGTCACATCTTTCAATAGCTGCACGACCGGGCATTGCCAGGTCTGAATCCACCCGCACATGCCGGGTTTACCGACGTGTCCCGCTGATATTGGTAGTCTTGGCTCTCCGGCCTTCCAGACGACGTGCAGGAGGAAGCCACCGTGGACATGCCCATCAGCGCGCCGGCAGCGACAAATGTAAGAAATCTGTTCATCCGAGCTTCTCCTTGGCAGGTTGGTTCTCGATGCAACCTATCATGCCATTACAAGCATATGCGAGGACTGGCTGGTTTGATCACGCGCATCTGATCGGCGCGGCTTGCCTGTGTTTGCGCAATTGATTCCCGGCCGGTGGTCAAATTGATTTCAGCATAATCTGATCGGGCTATTCTGCCGTTGTGGAAGTAGTGTCATGGCGGTTGAAGTCGTTTTATTCCTATTTTGTCTTGAACGCGTCATTGTTTTTTATTAGAATTAAAGCATAAAAAAGTAATATAAATGGGAGGATACTATGTCTGAAGCTCGGTTTGATCCGGTTTTTCTTCATCGAAACCATCTCATCGATCAGATCACATGCCTCGATGAAATCTTCGATGTCCTGGATGAATGGCCGGAGGAAAAGCGAGGCCTGGCATATGACACTCTCTTGAAAGCATGCAGGGATACGGCGAGCGGGCGTTTCCCGCTCAGCGCTGCGCGCGAGAATTTTCGGCGTTTTCTGAAGATGTCGGGCGTGCTTGAGGGTGGCCCCAAATTCGAGCGGGCGATCGGCAATCGAAATATCGGCAACGCCTGAAGCTCTGATACCGCGCCGCTGTCATTCGCGGCGCGGTCCAATACTCTTGTCCGCTGCTTGGATAGCCGCCTCTCATTCACCACGATGTGTATTGCCAACTGCTGGAGGCAAAGGGCTATCCAGCGGATGTCGACCTTTCGCCGGGGCCGGCATGAGCCCAGTCGCATCGGAAGGCCAGCATGGGCTTCGAAAACCCCTTGAGCCGCCGCCGCGTCGCGTGAGCGAAAAGATCGGTGGTGCCGTATTCCCGGAATATGTTCTCCGACACCAGGATCTGGTCGCTGGCGGCTGCCGCGCAGAGGCGGGCCGCCAACTGCACGGTCGATCCGAAGAGGTCATTGCTGTCCTCGACCGGTTCGCCGCAATCGAGGCCGATGCGGATATGGATCGGCTGGGCGTTGTTGCCGCTGTTGTAATGTTGGAATTCCTGCTGGATCGCCATGGCGCATTCGACGGCCGCCGTTGTCGCCGCGAAGGCTGCCATGATGCCGTCGCCGGTGTGCTTGACTTCGCGGCCTGAATTTTTGCCGAGGCATCGGCGCACGATCGCGTCATGGGCGCGGACCAGTTCTGTCCCCATGCGATCGCCGAGGCGTGCCGTCATCTCGGTCGAGCCCACGATATCGGTAAAGAGAATCGCCCGGTGGCCTGGATCCATTTGCGGCGACGTTTGGCCAGGCGCCGGATCAGGGTCGTTGATGCGGCCGAGAAAGGCTTCGACCGCTGACAGAGCCACCTCGACAATCTCATTGGCGACAAAACCGTGCGCCTCGCGATGCACGCATTGGACGGTTTCTATATCGGGCGAATCCACCAGGCAGAAGGCTGTCCCGCGCCGCTCGTCGAACCAGTAGGTGAGGAACTTGACGCCGTATCGATCCTGAATGTCGATATCCATGCGATGTGCCTGGGCCACCTCGGCGGGGGAGGTGCCTTCGAGATAGTGCCGGTCCATGAAGATGGGCATCGCGCGCTCCTCCCGATCAGAACCATGTGAACGTGCCGCATTGTACGGTCTGAGGGCTGTTCCGTCTACATCGGGCACAGTCGAGGAACAGAATTGAAATCTTGACGATGCTTTCGCTAAAGCAAACGGCATCGAAAGATCCGAACGATTTCTTGAGTTTGCCGATGAATTACATTGTCAAATAGGGATATGAAAGGCAGATACATGATTGTGCCGGAGATTGCTGCAAGTTGTGAGGGAATGCCTGGATTTTAATCAGAAAGCCTTCGCCGACGCTGGAACCTCGGCTGCATTTAGGGCGTTTCAAAAGCTCGACGCTCTATCAGGTGCGCCGAAAGCCTACAGGGGATCCGGGAGACATGGCTGTCATCGCCAGCGCTGAGCGAGATAATCTTCCGAACCTTCGCCCGCGACCCGCATTGACTTGGCGCGCATTCGGCACGCAAATTGCACGATAGAGATGAGCTCACCGAAACTAGGAAAAGCTGTAGGAAAGTGAGACAGACGGCAAATTTTCGACCGCTCGGCTTGGCCTCAATGGGGCTAGGTCATTATGCCGTCATTAACTCTGTATGGGACGCCGCGCGCACGCTCCTCCACGATTGGCCGGTGGACGACGGCGAAGAATATTTCGAAGCGGTAAAGGCGTGCCTTGACGCGATCATTGGCGACCTCAGGCCGGAAGAGGTTCGCGCGGCATTCGTAAGAGCGGCCCACGAGGCTGGCATCGCCGTCATAGAAGCCGCGGACTGAAAGCCTGCCGCGCTTCGATCCTAGCTCGCGGCTCGATCGCCCTCTCCGACACACAAGATCATCCAGCGCTTGACTTCTTCGGTCGAAGTTCTAAATTGGAACAAAACAGGAACATTGGAGATGATCATGACGCATACCGAACAGGTGATCGCCAACGCCCTAGCCCTTGTCGAAGCATCCCGTGCGACCCGCGAGCGGGATCAGTTGCGGCGTGCCGAATGGCAGAAAAAGGTCGAACTCAGCCGGCCGCTGCCGCCATTGCCTCGCCCGGTTCAGTTGCCGCTGGCGTTGAACTGATGTAGCCGGCAAGACCTTGGAACACGATCAAGCATGGTCCGATCAAACCTGGGAAGTCGAAGCCGTGCTTGCTTGGCATGACGACAACGCCAGGGCGGCGATACGCTCGCTGCTCAACGACTGCAAAAATCTGCGCCAGCGACGCCCTCTAAAGAACAGTGCGGCGGCAGCCTCTGTCGGGATCGGGAGCTGGATCTGTTGGGCCGTCAGCCGCCTGCGGTTTCCGGATCGACCTTTGGGAGCCGGCTGCGTGCGATGGCCGCCCCCGTCACCGCGATCGCCACTACTGCGCCGATCCAGGCGCCGTACAAGCTCTGCCCGACAATGAAGCCGGCAAGGACCGGTGTGACGATATCGGTGACGGCGACAAGCGATTGTGTTGTTCCCATGACGATGCCCTGCCGTTGCTGCGGCACGTGCACGGAAAGCGCTGCAACCAATGTCGGCCGCGCCAGTGCCACGCCGGTGCTGACGCATGCCACTGCGAAGGCAAGGGTTGGAATATTGTCGGCGAAAACTGCTGTGACGTAACCTACTGAGAGAATGGCGAAGACGAGGAGGATCAGGCTTCGTTCGGAGAAATAGCCGCTGAGCCATTTTAGGAGGAAAAGCTGGGCGAGGATGTTGATCGCGCCGTCGGCGGTGAGGATATAACCCAGCTCCTTCGGTCCGAAGGCATGCTCATTCCAGATAAAGGTGTTCCCAAGGAATACGGCGAGCTGCGAGCTGAACATTCCATATGAGAAATAGTGGCAGAGGAGAACGACGACGAGGGCGCGAATGACAGGCGAGGCGAGGAGGTTTCGAAATGAAAGCGCTTTCCGGTCGATCCTCTCTTCCTTACCATTGTCACTTGAATGGCTCTCCGGCTGTGTGGGCACGGGAGCATCCTTCAGCCAGAAACTGGTTACGACGATGCTGGTGGCCGACAGGCCCAGCGCGAACCAGATCGGTGCCGTCAGCGAAATGTCGGCAAGATATCCCGAAAGACCGGGGCCGATCATCCCGCCAAGACCGAGGGCCGCGCTCAGCATGCCGATGGCCTGACGCCGTGTGGTGGGGCCGCTATTGTCTGCGGCATAGGCAGCCGCCGCCGAGAAATTCGCTGCGGTAAGGCCGAGCAGGATCCGCGCCAGCAGCACGAAGATCACGCTGTTGGCGAGCGCCAGCAGGAAAAGGCTGACAAGCGCTCCGGCCTGGCTTGCGAGCAGGATCTTCTTGCGCCCGAAACGATCGGAAAGTTGGCCGAGCCACGGCGCGGCAACGAACTGGCTGAGCGCTTCTGTGCCGAGGACGAGCCCGAGAACGAGCGGCGACGCTCCGAGATGCCTGAGGTAGAATGGCAGGATCGGCAGGATGGCGCCGCTGCTGGCGGCATCGAGGCTGACGATGATGAAGACCGGCAGCATCAGCCGCCGGTCAAGCCGTTGCGAAGCGGCACCTGCGGCAGCGCCGGTCGAACATCCTTCCTCGTACATCATGACCGTACCGCAGCCGGACCGAGACCGACCTTGTCCAGATAAGCCTCGAGCGCCCAGGCGTCGCGGGACGAAACGATGGCGCCGACATAACCGTCCGGTCGCACAAGCACCCAGTCGCCCGAGGCCGGGGCGTAGGCGTCGCGGAAATGCCCACTTTCGTCGATGACATCGCCGCGCCGGCCGACCTTATGGATGTGCAGTCCTGGACGCGGTGGTATCGTTGCTTGCTCCACCTCATAGCCCAGTAGCGTCCAGTGCGCGCCCTTGAACAGGTCGAACAGACGCACCGGCTGGCCGGCTGCGCCCATCAGTGGCGCATCCGGGGCACGGTCGCCGGCCAGCAGGCCGCCATGCCGTTCCGGCTTTTCCAGTGCAAAGGAGGAGTCGGGATAGCCGATATCGAGTTGATGAACCTCGCGGCCGCGCCTGATATCGCCGCGCTTCAGAGCGTCGAGCAGTTTGGTCGCGAGGCCGAGCATCGCCGCAGCAATCGGACGGCGCTCTTCCTCATAGCTGTCGAGCAGCGCATCGGGGGCGCCGGTAGCGACTGCCGCCAGCTTCCATCCGAGATTATAGGCGTCCTGGACGCTGGTATTGAGACCTTGTCCGCCGGTCGGCGGATGCGTATGCGCGGCATCGCCGACCAGAAACATGCGGCCGAGCCGGTAGCGATCCGCCAGCCGGGCGTTCATGTTGAAGGCCGATGCCCAGGAAACCGAGTGGACGTGAATATCGTCGCGGCCGGTGCGCTCGCTCACCAGCGCCGTCAAGCCCGCTGCCGAGAGATCGATCTCGCCTTCGAGCGGGATCGGTCCCTGGATCTGAAACAGCTCCGTTCCCGCCAGTGGGCAAAGCGCGATCTGTCGCCGCATGTCGCCTTCGCCGAAGCGGTGCCAGGCATCGCGATCCAGTCCCGTCAGCACGACGTCGGCAACGATCGCACGCACGCCGAGCGTCTTGCCGGGAAAGCCGATATCGAGCGCGTGGCGTACGAAGCTGCGGCCGCCATCGGCGCCAACCAGCCAGCGCACGCGGATGGCTTCCTCGCCGGATTGGCTCTTGAGCCGTGCCGTCACGCCTGCCTCGTCCTGTTCGAAGCCGATGAGTTCGCATCCAAATTCTGGACGGTGCCCCAGCTCGATGAGGCGTTCCCGCATCGCGGCTTCAGTGAGGAATTGCGGTACCATCAGCGGAAGATGATAGGGCTCGGCCGGCGTCGGCTCCTCGCGCAGCACGGCGTCGGACTCGGTGAAGCTTCCGTCGTCACTATATTCCCGCTGCCGGGGATAGAAGCCGCCGAGTGCGACGATACGGTCGAGGATGCCGAGGTCCTCGAAGATCTCCTGGGTTCGTGGCTGGATGCCCTTGCCGCGCGAGCCGCGGAACGGATCGTCGAGTTTTTCGATCAGGCGAAAGGATATGCCGCGCCGCGCAAGCTCGATCGCCATCGTCAGCCCGGCTGCGCCGGCGCCCGATATCAACACGTCGACTGTAGAATGTTCTGTCATCTTCATCTCCATATGTGTATTATGCACATAATAGGAGAATCGATATGGCGTCAACAAATAATGTGCAAAATACACACATATCCGAAAAACTGCGTGAGTTGCATGGGGCTTTGATCGAGATCGTCAGCGTCATGAACCGCCCTCAGCGGGACGAGCAGATGGTCCGCGAGGCCGGGATTTCGCTCGATCGCGCGCTGTTTCCGCTGCTGGTCGCGGTGGAGCGTCTCGGGCCGATCGGGGTGGTCGAACTCGCCGACCGCGCCGGGCGCGACTACACCACCGTCAGTCGCCAGGTCGCCAAGCTCGAAAGTCTGGAACTGGTGGAGCGCCGCGGAAGCGCCGCAGATCGCCGTGTCCGCGAGGCGGTCATCAGCCCCAAAGGCAAGGCGATGACCGATCGCATCGACGCCGCCCGCGAGAAGATCGGACGCGCCATCTTCGAGAACTGGGAAGAGCATGATTTCAATGAGCTGGTGCGGCTGATGCGGAAGTTCGCCAATGATATCAGCGGCGATATTGCCGGCAGCGCGCGAGATCCGCGCGAAACCCGTGGCGAGGGCGGCTGACGGAGGAGGCAAGGTCCGACTTGCGTCGAACCCATTGCGCGAAGACGTTTGCAATGGTCTTCTGGCACCCCTTCACGTTAACGCTTTCCGGTGATTCCCGATGTTCGATATTCTGTGGCGCGGCCTGGCGATCGGCGCCGGCGCAACCATCCTCATGGATCTCTGGGCGATCGTGCTCGCCAAGGTCTTCGGCCAGCCGCCGGCCAATTGGGCGCCGGTCGGACGCTGGTTCTGGCATCTCGGCCGCGGCAAGGTCTTTCATGAGAGTATTGCTGACGCCGAACCCTATCAGCACGAACTGGCGCTCGGCTGGTTCAGCCACTACGCCGTCGGCATTCTCTACGGCTTGATCTTTGCGATCATCATGGGGCAGGGATGGTTCGCCGCGCCGACATTCCTTCCCGCCTGGATCTTCGGCATCGTCACGGTCGGGGCAGGGTGGTTCCTGCTGCAGCCTGGCCTCGGCCTCGGCTGGGCCGCTTCGAAACATCCGAAGCCGATGAAGGTCCGCTGCTTCAATCTGCTCGCGCATACGGTGTTCGCGCTGGGGCTTTATGGGACGGCGCTGATCATTCGCTGAGATTGCCAAAAATCCCTCCCCAACCCCTCCCCACAAGGGGAGGGACTAAGCTGTGGTGTCCGGCGGCTGCCAAAAGCAGAGGTCGTGTTGGCTGCTACCGTTTGACGGATTGATACGACAGAGTTTATGTAAAGCGGTGCTGCATCCTAGTCCCTCCCCCTTGTGGGGAGGGGTCTTTTGGTCCCCCGCGAACCGCCCTATCTTACCGCGCGGCCCAATTCGCTCCGCGGCGGAAGATCGTCTTCATCTCCGGCACGTCGAACTCCTTGGCCTGGTGGCCGAGCGAGGAATAGAAGACGCGGCCCTTGCCGTATTTGCGCTTCCAGACGACAGGCATGACGACGCCGTCGATCCAGTAGGCGTGCTCGCCGGTGAATTTGGTCGTCGCCAGAACCTCGTTCGAGGGGTCGACATGCATGTAATATTGCTCCGACGTATAGGGGAAATCGGCAATCCCCTCCATCAGCGGATCGTCGGGCCGGGTGATGTTGACGGTATAGTCGATGATGTTGCCGGGATGGGCGACCCACTGGCCGCCGATGATGAACTGATAGTCGACGGAGTCGCGGAAGGCATCGCCCGCGCCGCCGTGATAGCCGGCGATGCCGACACCGCTTTCGATTGCGGCGGCGAGGTTCTTGACCTCTTCCTTCTCGATCTTCGACATCGTCATTATCGGCACGACGAGGCTGAGATCATGGACGGACGGATCGGCAAGCGCCTCGGTGCCGTGTTCGAGATAGACCTTGAAGCCGTCCTCCTCGAGCATGGACTTGATGATTTCGGCGCATTCCTGCGGCTCGTGGCCGCTCCAGCCGCCCCAGACGATCAGTGCTTCACGCATAGTTATTCCTCCTGAATTTATTTCGCCAGCCGTCCGTCGACGATGGAATCGGACAAGGGGGCAGGGCGCTCCACCGCCGTTGATATCGCGACTGTCCGGCCGGTCGCCGACGCGGTGTGGAACGCTTCCATGACCTCCAGCACATGCAGTGCCAGGTCGCCGTTGGCGCGATGCGGCCGGTTGGAGCGGATCGCATGCGCCATGTCGGCGACACCGAGCGAGCGATAATTGCCGTCGGCATAGGGTGATGTGAGTGGCTGATCCTCGAATTGGCCGCCCTTCCTGAGATATTCGACAGGGCCTTCGAATTTGTTGGGATCGGGCACGATTAACGTGCCCTCGGTGCCGTAGACTTCGAGCGGCACATGTTTGTGGCCGGCGACGTCGAAGCTCATGGCGATCTGGACAACGGTGCCATTGGCGAAAGCCATCATGCCGGCGACATGGGTCGGCACATGCACGGGAATACGCTCACCGTTGCGCGGCTCGCTCGTGATCAACCGTTCGGCCCGCGGCGTCGTCGCAAAGCCGACGACTTGAGCGACCGGCCCGAGAAGATTGACGAGGTCGGTGATGTAATAGGGACCCATGTCGAGCATCGGTCCGCCGCCGACTTCATAATAGAAGGCCGGGTTCGGATGCCAGCGCTCATGGCCGGGGCACATGAAGCTCGCCGAGCCGCCGACCGGCTGGCCGATGACGCCCTGGTCGATCAGTGCGCGGGCCGTCTGATGGCCGCCGCCGAGGAAGGTATCGGGGGCAGCGCCGATGCGCAGATTGCGGGCGCGCGCCGCCTCCGCCAATTTTTTCCCTTCCGCGAAATTAATCCCGAGCGGCTTTTCCGAATAGGTGTGCTTGCCGGCTTCGAGCGCCTGCAGGGCAACAGCGACATGGGCCTTTGGGATCGTCAGGTTGACGATGATCTCGACGTCGGGGTCGGCGAACAGCTCTTCGACTGTCCTGGCGGGAACGTTGAATTCGCGCGCCTTGGCCTCTGCCAGTTCCCGGTTGAGATCGGCGACGCCGCGGATGTCGAGAATGGGAAAGGATGCCATCGCCTTGAGATAGGCGCCCGAAATATTGCCGCATCCGATGATGCCGATACCGACTCTCTCCATGAATTCCTCCATCTATATTGATTATGACGCCCGTCAGAGCGCCGGCCCGGTGGTGCTCCAGGGCGATTCGTAGAGTTCGTAGAGCGCCACCGCGGCCGCACCCTGCGCCCAGAAATCATCACTCGAATCGTCGAAGACGAGTTCGCTCACCCCCTTCAGCGAGGGCGGAATGGCGAGCGCATAGGCATCGCGCAGGCTGTTCAGAAAGGGTTCGCCGAGCGCCAGGCTGGAGCCGACCAGGATAACCCGCGGCGGCGCAAACAGCGTGACGATATTGGCAATGGTCAAGCCGACGGCTTCGCCGGCGCGGATCGCAGCGCCGATCAGCCGGTCGTCATCGGCCTTGATCAGCGCCTGGGCATGGGTCATGCCGCGGCCGAGACGGATCGCTTCGGCAAAACGGCCGTCGGCCTGCTGTTCGCCGAGGATCGCGCTCTCGCCGGCCTGGCTGAACAACCGCACCACGCCCTGCGGTCCCATGCCGAGCACGAGATCGCCGAGATTGTGGCTGAGGCCGCCGGCGCCGCGGAACAGGCTGTTGCCGTGCAGGACGCCGAGACCGAGCGTCTGTTCCAGCGAAATCAACACCATATCTTCCAGATCGCGCGCCTTTCCGAACCAGTGATGGCCGAGCGTGATGGCGTGAGCGTCGCTCTCGACGATGGTCGGCGTTGCAAGCCGCGCCGACATCTCCGCGGCGAAATCGACATTGGTGTCACGAAAAATCGGGCTGCTTCTTATGTAGCCTGTGCGGTGCTCGATGACGCCGGGGAAGCCGAGGCAAATGCTTTCGACGTCCTCCAGCGAAAGACCGGCGTCCACGACGCACCGCCGTACGCCGTCTTCGACGAGATCGGCGATGACGCCGATCGGCTGCCGGTCGATGCGGATCGGCAGGGCAAGCTTCGACAGCACGTCGCCGCGGAAATTGGTGACCACGAAAACCATTCTGTTGGCGGCGATCTTGCCGCCCACGACGCGGGCGGCATCGGGATTGAGCTCCAGCGCCACGCGCGGCCTGCCGCGCACCGCCTCATTGCGGATATCGCCTTCGTGACGCGGCAGGATCAGCCCGTCGTCGAGCAGCGAGGCGGTAATGGCGGAAACGGTGGTGGTGGAAAGCTCGGTGCGTTCGCTGATCTCGATGCGCGAGATCGGACCATGGCGCCGGATGGTATCGAGCACGTTCAAGCGATTGATCGCGCGCATCAATTCTGGATCTGCGGTCTTCATGAAAAACTAGCCGGCATCGTTCGTTGGGCGGAAGCCAATATTTTTAACGGGTTACGAAATAAATAGCAGGCAATCCCACGGGCCTGTCAAGCGCATTTGGTAAAAATAGCGGCACTTGGGTTGACATCCGGCAAAAGCTCCGGTGAATTAATCCGCATAGGGGAAAAATTGTGAGGATAGGTCCCCTGGGAGGAAAATCATGAATTTTATGCTGAAAAACGCCGCTTTCGGTGGCAGGCGGATCGTATCCATGGCAGCGGCAGCCGGCATGTTGCTGGCGGGAGCGAGTGCCGCCTCCGCGACGACGGTGGTCAAATGGCTGCATCTCGAGCTCGACCCGAAAAACGTTGCGGCCTGGGAAGACATTGTCAAGAAATACGAAGCCCAGCATCCCGACGTCGACATTCAGATGCAGTTCCTCGAAAACGAGGCCTTCAAGGCCAAGCTTCCCACTCTGCTGCAATCCGACGACGTGCCGGATTTCTTTTTCAGCTGGGGCGGCGGCGTGTTGAAGCAGCAGTCCGAGACCGGCGCGCTGCAGGATGTGACGGCAGCGCTTGATGCCGATGGCGGCAAGCTGCGCAAGGCCTATACCCCGGCCTCGGTCGACGGCCTGACCTTTGAGGGCAAGACCTGGGCTATTCCCTACAAGGTCGGTCTGGTCAGCTTTTTCTACAACAAGGCCCTGTTCGCCAAGGCGGGCGTCAAGGCTGAGGACATCAAGACCTGGACCGATTTTCTCGCAGCGGTGAAGAAGATCAAGGCGGCCGGCATCGTGCCGATTGCCGGCGGCGGCGGCGAGAAATGGCCGATCCATTTTTACTGGAGCTATCTCGTTATGCGCGAAGGCGGCCAGAAGGTCTTCGAAGCCGCCAAGAACGGCGAGGGCGAAGGTTTCCTCGATCCCGCCATTATCAAGGCCGGCGACGATCTCGCCGAACTCGGCAAGCTCGAGCCTTTCCAGCCCGGTTATCTCGGCGCCACCTGGCCGCAGACGCTTGGCGTTTTCGGTGACGGCAAGGCGGCGATGATCCTCGGTTTCGAAGCCACCGAGGCCAACCAGCGCAAGAATGCCGGCGACGGCAAGGGGCTTTCACCCGACAATATCGGCCGTTTCGTCTTCCCGACGGTCGAGGGCGGCGCCGGCAAGCCGACGGATACGCTCGGCGGCCTCAACGGCTGGGCCGTCACCAAGAAGGCCTCCAAGGAGGCGCTCGATTTCCTCGCTTTCCTGACGAATGCCGACAACGAGCGGGCGATGGCCAAGGCCGGCATGTTGCTTCCCGTTGCCGTCGGCGCCGATGACGGCGTCGTCAATCCGCTGCTGGCCGAATCGGCCAAACAGCTTGCCGGTTCGACCTGGCATCAGAACTTCTTCGACCAGGATCTCGGCGCGGCTGTCGGCCGTGTCGTCAACGACGTCTCGGTGGAAATCGTCTCCGGCCAGATGAATTCCAAGGACGGCGCCCAGATGATCCAGGACGCTTTCGAACTGGAGCAATAACCAGCGCCCATAGAACCTTCCCGGCGCTCCCGATCCAGTGGAGCGCCGGCATTGCTGCCGACGAACGAAAGCAGGATCCATGGCCAATATTTCAGTCCCCTCGATGACATCAGCCGCAAGGCCGGCACGAAGAGCCGCAAACAGCAGGAGCTCGGTCGCCCACGACCGGCTGACGGTGCTCTTGCTCTTTCTGCCGCCGGCGCTGCTGCTGTTCACGCTCTTCGTCATCATGCCGATGGGTGAGGCGGCCTGGTACAGCCTCTACAAGTGGAACGGCTACGGCACGCCGACCGAGTTCATCGCGCTGCGCAATTTCCAGGTTCTGTTCCGCAACGCGGCCTTCACCCAGGCGCTGGTCAATAATGGCCTGATCATCGTCATCTCGATCTGCATCCAGGTGCCGCTCGCCATCTGGCTTGCGACCATGCTAGCCCACCGCATTCCGGGCGTCGTCGGCTACCGGCTGATCTTCTTCCTGCCCTATGTGCTGGCCGACGTTGCCGCAGGCCTGATCTGGCGCTTCGTCTATGACGGCGATTACGGCCTGTTTGCCGCCGTTTCCAACTTCTTCGGCTTCGCCAATCCTTATGTGCTCGCCGACAAGGACGTGGCTATCTACGCCGTACTCGGCGTCATCGTCTGGAAATATTTCGGCTTTCACATGATGCTGTTCATCGCCGGCCTGCAATCGGTCGACAAGAGCGTGCTGGAGGCCGCCGAAATCGACGGCGCCACCGGCTGGCAGAAATTCCGCTATGTCACGCTGCCGCTGCTCGGCTCGACCTTACGCCTGTCGATCTTCTTTGCCGTCGTCGGCTCGCTGCAGCTCTTCGACATGATCATGCCGCTGACCGGCGGCGGCCCGTCCAACTCGACGCAGACAATGGTCACCTTTCTCTACACCTATGGCGTCATGCGCATGCAGGTGGGTCTCGGCAGCGCCGTCGGCGTGGTGCTCTTCATCATCTGCGTGACGCTCGCCTTCGGTTACAAAAGGATCTTCATGCGCCATGACTGATATGAGCTCTTCCATCCGCATGCGCGCCTCGACCCGCATCTATCTCTACGTATCGCTGACCCTGATTGCGGCGATCGTGCTGATCCCGCTGCTGACGACGGCGCTTGGCGGCTTCAAGACGCTGGGCGACCTGCGCACCAATCCCTTCGGCCTGCCGACGGAATGGCAGTGGGCGAATTATACCGACATTCTCTTCGGCGAGCGTTACTGGCTGCAGATCGGCAATTCGCTGATCATTGCAGCGCTGACCGTGCTGCTGACGCTGATCGTCTCGTCGATGGCGGCCTTCGCCTTCGCCCATGTGCGCTTCTTCGGCTCGTCCTTCCTGCTCAACTATTTCCTGCTCGGCCTGATGTTTCCGGCAGCGACCGCGATCCTGCCGCTGTTCATCCGTATCCGCGATCTCGGCCTGTTGAACACCTATTGGGGCGTAGTGCTGCCGCAGGTGGCCTTCGGCCTCGGCATGAGCATCCTGTTGTTCCGGAACTATTTCCGTAACCTTCCGGAAGAATTGTTTCAGGCGGCCTTCGTCGATGGCTGCGGCTATCTCAGGTTTTTCTGGCATATCTCGCTGCCGCTCTCCCGGCCGATCGTCGCCACCGTCAGCATCATCTCCTTCGTCGGCAGCTGGAACAGCTACATCCTGCCGCTGATCATGCTGAACTCGGAATCGAAATATCCCTGGCCGCTCGGCATCATGGTCTATCGCGGCGAATACGGCACGGAATGGCAATTGGTGCTGGCCTTCATCACGCTGACCATCCTTCCGACAATCATCGTCTTCTTCGTCGCCCAGCGGCACATCATCGCCGGCCTGACCGCCGGCGCCGTCAAGTCCTGAGCCGAACTTTTGGAGCTGCAATTATGGCATCCGTTTCACTGCACGATGTAACCAAGGCCTATGGCGCCGTCGATGTCATCCATGGCATTTCGCTTCATATCGAGGATGGCGAATTCGTCGCCCTGGTCGGCCCGTCCGGCTGCGGAAAATCGACACTGCTGCGCATGATCGCCGGCCTCGAGGAGATCACCGACGGCGAGATCGCGATCGGCGGCAATATCGTCAATGCGATGACGCCGCGCGAGCGCAACATCGCCATGGTCTTCCAGTCCTACGCGCTCTATCCGCATATGACGGTCGCTGAAAACATGGGCTTCAACCTGAAACTTGCCGGCGTTCAAAAGCCCGAGATCGAGGCCCGCGTCGGTGAGGCCGCCCGCATGCTCGATCTCGCCAAGCTGCTCGACCGCAAGCCGGCCCAGCTTTCCGGCGGCCAGCGCCAGCGCGTCGCCATGGGCCGCGCCATCGTGCGCAATCCCGCCGTCTTCCTCTTCGACGAGCCGCTTTCCAATCTCGACGCTAAGCTGCGCGTGCAGATGCGCTCGGAAATCAAGACGCTGCACCAGAAGGTGAAGACGACCTCGATCTATGTCACCCACGACCAGATCGAAGCGATGACGCTCGCCGACCGCATTGTCGTGCTCAACCAGGGCAGGGTGGAGCAAGCGGGCACGCCGCTCGAACTTTACAAGAAGCCAGCCAATCTTTTCGTCGCCGCTTTCATCGGCTCGCCGGCGATGAACATGCTCGACGGCACGGTAGAGGGTCAAAACGGCGAGCCCGCCGCCCGCCTCGAAGACGGCACGGCAATCCGTATCGCGCCCGACCGTCGGGTCAGACCCGGCCAAGCCATTACTATCGGCCTGCGCCCAGAACATCTTATTCCCGGCATAGCTGGCGGCACTCCGCTTGCCGGCCGCACCATGCTGGTGGAGCCCACGGGCGCGCAGACCCATGTGGTCTTCGATCTCGCCGGCCAGCAGGTCACGGCCATCGTCGATGGCGAATACCCCGCCCGCTACGGCGCGGTGTTCGAGGCAAGCATCGCCAGCGACCAGGTGCACGTGTTCGACCGCGGCAGCGGGGTGGCGCTGTAGGCGCGGTTCTCATTCAGCCCAACAACGACCGGACCGCTGGGTAAGCGCAGTCACCAAGACCTGATGATTGGCGCTAACTCCTCTTTCGTCATGCTCGGGCTTGTCCCGAGCATCTGCCACGGGTCGATGCACAGCAGATCCTCGGCACAAGGCCGAGGATGACGTTAAGTGAGGATCGAGGTCTCTCAACAAATTGAGCCGCAGGAAAAGTCTGCGGCGGCAGTGCCACCGCCGTTCCCGGTCACGGCTATTATTCCGCGGCAATCCGTGAGACGCCGTTGGCCTGAACGATCTTCTCGAGAAGCGCGAGCTCTTCCTGCGTGAGATCCGTCAAGGGCGGCCGCACCGGACCGGGGTTCTGGCCGAGCACGCGCAGCCCGGCCTTGATGATCGAGACGGCATAGCCCTTCTTGCGATTGCGCAGTGCGACGAAGGGGAAGAAGAAGCCCTTCAGGATCTGGTCGACGGTTGCCTGGTCGCCGGTGCGGAGCGCCCCGTAAAAACGCTGGGCGAGGGCGGGAACGAAGTTGAAGACGGCGGAGGAATAGGTGGTCACGCCGGCGGCGAAATAGGCTTGCGCATAGACCTCATGGGTCGGCATGCCGCCGACATAGACGAGACGGTCGCCGAGCCGCGTGGTGATCTCGATGACCTTGTCGACATCGCCGACGCCGTCCTTGAAGCCGATCAGGTTCGGGCATTCCTCCGCAAGCCGCGCGATGCTGTCGGCCGTCAGGATGGCGTTGTCGCGGTTATAGACGATGACGCCGACGCCGACCGATTGGCAGACCGCCTTGACATGGGCGATCAGGCCGGCCTGCTCGGCAAACATCAGATAGGGCGGCAGAAGCAGCAGCCCGTCCGCGCCGGCCTTTTCGGCCGCCTGTGCGATCTCGATGGCAAGCGACGTGCCGTAGCCGGTTCCCGAAATGATCGGCGTATTGCCGGCAGAGGCCTTGGCGGCTTTGACGACCTGCGGGATCTCGCTCGGGTTGAGGGAGAAGAATTCACCGGTGCCGCCGGCGGCAAAGAGAGCGGCGGCGTCGTAACCGGCAAGCCACTCGACATGGCGGCGGTACTTCGCCTCGTCGAATTTAAGCTGATCGTCGAAATGCGTGACCGGAAACGAGAGCAGACCACTGCCGACGGCCTTCTTCAATTCAATCGGGTTCATCATCAAGTCCTATTCCTTACGTGTTGAAAATCGGCCGTGTCAGGCGCTTTCGAGCGTCTGCAGAAGTGCTGCGATATAGCCGTAGCAGAAGGCGAAGGCCGTGGCGGAAGGGTCCTTCCCGCTGACGGTCGGCACATGATCGGGCATCAGCATATATTTGAAGCCGACTTCCTTGTAGATCCTGGCCGAACGGGCCATGTCCATGTCGCCCTCGTCGGGGAAGGTTTCCATGAAGGAAAGCTTGCCGCCGCGAATGTTGCGGAAGTGAACGTTGAAGATCTTGTTGCGCTGGCCGAACCAGCGGATGATGTCGTCGATTTCCTCGCCGGGATTTTCGAGCATCTCGCCGACCGAGCCCTGGCAGAAATTGAGGCCGTGATAGGGGTTTTCGCGCATCAGCACGAACTTCTTCAAGCCCTCGACCGTGCCGAGCACGCGCGTGACGCCGCGATAGCCCGGCGGCGTATAGGGATCGTGCGGATGGCAGGCGAGCCGGACGCGGTTGCTTTCGGCGACGGGAACGACGCGCTCCAGGAAATAGTCGATCCGCTCCCAGTTTTCGTCCTCGGACAAAACGCCGGCAAGGCCGGGTGCTGCATGCTGGTCCGTCTTGTCCCAGCGGAAGCTGGCGTTCAGCGAGCCACCGCGTCCCGGCTCGTCTGGCGTGCGCGGGATGCCGATCAGGTTGAGATTATATTTGACCGCGGGAATGCCGGCAGCCGCGACATCCTCGATCATCTTGCAGACAGCGTCGATCTGTCGGTCGCGCTCGGGGCCGGCAAGCAGAATGTCGGGATAGGATGCCTTCTCGATCGGCTGCGAGGGCAGGGGCAGCTGGATCATGTCGAGGATCAGGCCGAAGCTTTCGACCTTGTCGCGATGGCGCTCGATATCGGCAAGCGTCCAACTGCTCGGCTTTCCCGGAGGGTCCGCACTGATATGCTTGACGCCCAATTGCGCAAAGATCCGATAATCGTCATCGTCGCGCGCTGCCACCTGTGTTCCCAGATACATCAGAGACCCTCTCAAATTCAGTGATGTCGTATGACATAATATGAATTTTTGAGAGAGTCGAGCCTTATTGCTGCTCGGCGAGCATGCGATAGCGGCGTTGGCTCGCCATCATGTGTGCGCGCATCGCCTGGCGGGCGCGCTCCGGATCCTGGTCGGCGATGGCCGACAGGATTTCGACATGTTCGGCATAAACCTTCTGGAGGTAATCGCGGTCATTGGCTTCGGGGAGTGTCGGAAACTGGCCGCGGGGGATGGCGCGCGGGCCGAAATGGCGCAGAACGTCGACGTAGAATCGGTTGTTCGTGGCGGCGGCGATCGCCATGTGGAAGGCGTAATCGGCCTCCACCGTCTGCTGTCCTGTCTCGATGAGCTGCGCCATTCTGCGGTTGGCTTCGCGAATCGCGGCCTCCTGCTCGGCCGTGCGGCGATAGGCTGCAATGGCTGCGGCCTCACCCTCGGCCGCCATGCGGAACTCCAGCAATTCCAGGGTTTCCGGAATGCTTTTGATTTCCACTGGGGTCAAGGACAGTGCCGAGTGCGACTTGGGATCGGCGACAAAAACGCCTTTGCCCTGGATCGGCTTGACGAAGCCTGCCGCCCTGAGATCGGCAATGGCCTCGCGCACCACGGTGCGGCTGACGCCGAATGTCGATTCGAGTTGCGGCTCGGTCGGCAGCTGGTCGCCGACGCGCAGTTTTCCCGTTTCGATTTGCGCCCGCAGCTGATCGATGACCTGCTGCGCCAGTCTTTGCCGGCCCCGGCTGAATGTCGTCATTTTCCGTTCCCCAATCCGCTTCCATCAAGTCGCCCGCTCGGGTCTTGCAAATCGTATCGGACTTGGATAAATCATAATACGACATACGGACGACATAATATGTCTCTTAATAGTAGTCCAGGGAGGAGCTACAATGAAGCATTTTTCTAAAGGCTTGTTCGTCGGCGCCGTCATCGGCGCTCTGACGATCGCTGCACCGCAGTTGCAGGCGGCCACGCCGAAAGACCAGTTGGTGATCGGCACATCGCTGGCCCAGGTCCTGTCGCTCGATCCGCATCAGGCCACCGAAGGCAAGGCCGTCGAGATCATGTCGAACCTTTACGACCGGCTGGTCAACAGCACGGCTGACGGGAAGATCGTGCCGCAGCTGGCCGAAAGCTGGAAGGTTGACGACAAGGGCATCACCTTCACGCTGCGCCAGGCTAATTTCGCCTCCGGCAACCCTGTGACATCGAAGGACGTCGTCTACTCTCTGGGACGGCTGCTGAAGCTCGACCAGGCTGCCGCCGCCAACCTCAAGCGCATCGGCTACGACAAGGACAATGTGGACAAGCTCGTCACGGCAGTCGACGACAAAACCGTACGCATCGATTTTTCCGGCCAGGTGACGGCCGAGATGCTGCTCTACCGGCTCGCGGCATCGACCACCAGCGTCGTCGACAGTGTCGAGGTGCAGAAGCATGTCACCGACAACGACTGGGGAAATGCCTGGATGCGCACCCATTCGGCCGGCTCAGGTCCATTCACCCTCAATCGCTGGTCTCCGAACGAACTGGTGATTCTCGATGCCAATAAGGATTATGTGGCCGGCGCTCCTAAGATGAAGCGGGTCATCGTCCGCCACGTTCCGGAAAGCCAGGTCGAGCGGCTGATGCTCGAACGCGGCGATATCGACATCGCCAGTGCGCTGACCGCAGCCGATCTCGCGACATTTAAGGACAAGCAGGGCTTCACCATCCAGCGCATTCCCACAGGCGGCTTCTACGTTCTGTCGATGAATGCCGGCAACCAGTACCTCTCCAACCCGAAGGTTCGCGAGGCCATTGCCTATGGCATCGACTACAAGGGCATCGAGAAGACGATCATGGGGCCGTACGGGCGGGCGAGAAACGTTCCCGTTCCGGAGAATTTCGAATATGCCGTCCCGAACCCCGATTGGCATCTCGACGTCGAAAAGTCCAAGCAGCTGTTGAGCGAGGCAGGGTTCAAGGATGGTTTTACGCTGTCGCTGAAGACGATCGCGCAAACGCCGCGTATCGACCTTGCCACGGCCATCCAGGCATCGCTCGCCCAGGTCGGCATCAAGATCGACATCCAGCAGGGCAACGGCTCGGAAATCATTGCGGCCCATCGCGCCCGGGATTTCGATCTGCTGATCCCGCAGACCAGCGCTTACATGCCGAACGTGCTCGGCTCGATGGAGCAGTTCTCGTCCAATCCGGACAATTCGAAGGAAGCCAACAATGCCGGCAACTTCGTCTGGCGCTCGGCCTGGGATATCCCCGAACTGACGGCCCTGACGGCGAAGGCATCGATGGAGCCTGACCCGAAGAAGCGCGGCGAGCTCTACGTCGAGATGCAGAAGATGTTCGTGGAACAGAAGCCGGCAGTGCTTCCGATGTTCGAGCGTTTCGAGCCGATCGTCCTGTCGAGCAAGGTTGAGGGATATGTCGGGCATCCGACCCAGCTGACTCGTCTCGAGAACGTCACGAAGTCTGAAACCCAGTAATACTCCCGAGGCAGCCGATCATGAAGGAACTCTCTGTAGCCGAATTTGGCCGACGCCTGGCGCATTTGCTGGTCAGCCTGTTCATTCTCTTATGTGTGACCTTCGTGATCGGCCGCGTCCTGCCCACGGATCCCGTCGGCGCGATCGTCGGCGAACTCGCCGATCCCGCCGCCTATGCGGCGATGCGGACGCGCCTGGGGCTCGACCTGCCGATCTATCAGCAGTTCTTCCTCTATCTGAACGGGCTCGCCCATGGTGATTTCGGCACGGCTGTGCTCACCGGCAACCCCGTCTCTTCGGACCTCGCGCAGGCCTTTCCCGCGACATTCGAACTTGCGACGCTGGCGGTGATCATTTCGACCTTCGTCGGTGTGCCGCTCGGCCTGGTCGCGGCGCTGTTTCGCGACAGCGTGATAGACAAGATCGCCCGGGTTGTCGCCTTGGTTGGCCATTCGATACCGGTCTTCTGGTTCGGCATCGTCGGACTCGTCATCTTTTATGCCGGGCTCAACTGGGTCGGCGGACCGGGCAGGGTCGATGTCTTCTATGAAGGCCTCGTCACCCCCCAGACAGGGCTGTTGCTGATCGACAGCCTGCTGCAGGGCGAAACCGAGATCTTCTGGAATGCGCTCGGCCACATCATCCTGCCGGCCATCATCCTCGCTTACGCCGCGATGGCCTATATCACCCGCATGACCCGCAGCTTCACGTTGGAGCAGCTGAGCCAGGACTATGTCATTGCCGCCCGCGCCAAGGGCGTCAGCCCGACCGGAACGATTTTGCGCCATGTCCTGCCCAATATCGCGGTGCAGTTGATCACCATCCTTGCCATTTCCTATGGCGGGCTGCTCGAAGGCGCCGTCGTCACCGAGATCGTCTTCTCCTGGCCGGGTATCGGCCAGTATATGACCAATGCCCTGATGATCGGCGATATGAACGCCATCGTCGCAGCCACCATCATCGTGGGATTCATCTTCATGTTCCTAAACTTCCTGGCCGACGTCGCCTATGCCGTGCTCGATCCGCGCATGAGGGAGGCGGCCCGATGAGCGATGCCGTTCACACTGAGATCACGATCCGTCCTCCAAGCGTGCCGAGCCGCGTTGCAGCCTCGTTTGCGCGCGCCGGCCGGAAACTGGCCGATGAGCCGCTCGGCCTTGCGGGCTTCGTCGTCCTCGGCATCCTCTGCGTGGTCGCGATCTTCGCGCCGCTTCTGGCGCCATACGATCCGACCATTCAGGCGCTTGGCGACGCTCTACAGCCTCCGAGCCTTGCGCATCTGGCCGGCACCGATGAATTCGGCCGCGATATTTTGAGCCGTCTGATCTTCGGGACGCGCATCACCATCCAGACCGTGCTCTCAGTCTCCCTAATCGTCGGGCCGATCGGATTGCTGATCGGCGTCGTCGCCGGTTTCTTCGGCGGCAATACCGATGCCTTTTTGATGCGTGCCACCGATATCGTTCTTTCCTTTCCCTCGCTGATCCTGGCGCTCGCTTTTGCCGCCGCCCTCGGCGCAGGCTTGGGCACGGCGATCATCGCCATCTCGCTCACCGCATGGCCGCCGATCG
This sequence comes from Rhizobium sp. R634, assembly GCF_002211305.1. GTDB lineage: Bacteria > Pseudomonadota > Alphaproteobacteria > Rhizobiales > Rhizobiaceae > Rhizobium. The sequence continues at coordinate 57,998 of NZ_LOKW01000026.1, forward strand.
CAAGGCTTGCCCGGGCAGAGGCGCTCGTCGTGAGAAACGCGGATTATGTGGTCGCCGCCCGCCTTTACGGCGCGTCACCGCTGCGCATCCTGCTTCTCTATATCGCGCCCATGTGCATCCCGTCGGTCATCGTTCGCCTGACACTCAACATGGCGGGCATCATCCTGACGGCAGCCTCGCTCGGCTTCCTTGGCCTCGGCGCCCAGCCGCCCGCGCCGGAATGGGGTGCGATGATTTCGAACGGCCGCAAGTTCATGCTCGACTACTGGTGGGTCGCCGTCATGCCGGGTATCGCCATCCTGTTGACGAGCCTTGCCTTCAACATCGCCGGAGATGCTCTGCGCGACATTCTGGATCCCCGTCATGCAAGGTCGTGAAATGCAAGATCGTGATCTCCAGCCCGTTCTTTCGGTCAAGGAATTGAGCGTCCGTTTCGGGCGGGGCGCGGTGCCCGCAGTTTCCAAGGTCAGTTTCGACGTCGGGCGCGAACGTGTCGGCATCGTCGGCGAATCCGGCTCCGGCAAGTCGACGACCGGCCGCGCCATCATGCGTCTTCTGCCGCCGGCCGCCGTGGTCTCTGCCGAGCGCCTGGACCTTGCCGGCAGTTCGCTTCTCTCGAAGAGCGAGCGTCAGATGGGCGCGCTGCGCGGCAAGGATATCGCGCTGATCATGCAGGATCCGCGCTATTCGCTGAATCCGGTTCTGTCGATCGGCAAACAGATCGCCGAAGCCGCGCGGCTGCACCTCGGCCTGCGCGGCAAACCGGCGCAGGATGCGGTCCGCGCCATGCTGGAGCGCGTGCGCATCAGCGATCCGAACCGGGTCATGGCGCTTTACCCCCACCAGATATCCGGCGGCATGGGCCAGCGCGTGATGATCGCGATGATGCTGCTGGCGCGGCCGAAGCTCGTCATCGCCGACGAGCCGACCTCGGCTCTCGATGTCAGCGTGCGAAAGGACGTGCTGCTGCTGCTCGACGAACTGGTGCGTGAAAACAATTCGGGTCTGCTTCTGATCAGCCACGACATTCGCATGGTCGCGGCCTTCTGCGAACGCATCATCGTCATGTATGCCGGCCGGATCGTCGAAACCCTGACCAGCCTGGAAGATGCTCGCCATCCCTATACGCGCGGGCTGATATCGGCGCTGCCCGACCCGAAGAACCCTGTCCGCCGGCTTGCGGTTCTCGACAGGACGAAACTCGATCTGGAGGCGGTACAATGATCAATGTCCGTGACCTCGATGTCGTCTTTTCCCATGGCAAGAACAGGAACCATGTCGTCAGGGGCATCAATTTTCAGGTCAAGCCCGGCGAGACGCTCGGCATCGTCGGCGAATCCGGCTGCGGCAAATCGACGGTGCTGCGCTGCCTTGCCGGCATGGAGGCCGGCTGGACAGGCCAGATAGAGCTCGGTGGAAAGCCGATCGGAAAGAAGCGCTCCCGCGAGGAACTGACGCTCGCCCAAATGGTGTTTCAGGATCCCTACGGATCGCTGCATCCCCGCCATCGCATCGGCACCGCGCTCGCCGAGCCGCTGCGCGCCATGCGCCAGTCCGATATCTGGTCCAAGGTCGAAAGAGCATTGATCCAGGTGGGCTTGCCCGCGAATTTTGCAAGCCGCTTTCCCCACGAGCTTTCCGGCGGCCAGCGGCAGCGCGTGGCGATTGCCCGAGCCCTGATCCTGTCGCCGCCGATCCTACTGCTGGACGAGCCGACATCGGCGCTCGATGTCTCGATCCAGGCCGAAATCCTGAACCTGCTTGCCGATCAGCGCGAGGAAAAGGGACTAACCTATCTGCTCGTCAGCCACGATCTCGCGGTCATTGCCCATATGTGCGACCGGGTGTTGATCATGAAGGACGGCAGCTTCGTCGACGAACTCACCAAGGCGGATCTGCAGGCCGGCACCACGCACCATGCCTATGCGCGCGAGTTGTTCGAGGCGAGCTTCATGGAAGCTTAAGGGCGCCGCAGCCGCACAATGCAAAGGTCAGGCAACCGCGCAATAGTTTGCGAAAGCGTCGAGGAAACGGCGCATCTCCTCCTGATGCCGAGGCTCGGAAAGATAAGCAGCGACCTCATCAGGGGAAAGCTTCATCAGATGGAGCCGGAGGAAGAGTTGCTCGTTGAAGCGATCGCTGAGCGTGGCGAGCACTACGCGAAGTTGCTGGAGCATGTCGTCGCCGCGATGTGACGCATGCGCAAGTACGATCGGTTTGCCGATCACCTCATTGCGGGACACCAGCCAGTCGATGGCGTTCTTCAGTCCGCCCGGAATTGATCTGATATATTCGGGGCTTGCCAGGATCAGCCCATCGGCATCGGCAATCGCTCTCGCGAGAGCCGCGACTTCACGCGGGGGATCGTCTTCCAGATCGGGCGAAAAGACCGGGAGTTCTCCCACGCGGTCATAGATCGAAACCGCATACGTCGAGCCGGCAGCCGACTGCAGCGCATAAAGCATGGCGGTATTGGTGGAGGCGCGGCGGACACTTCCTGAAATGGCCAGAAATTTCATGATCGCGGCATGATCTCCTGCGGGCGGCTGACGGCTGCGACACTGCCCCTTTCGACGAGATGGCAGGAAAGCTCGACGCGCCGCCGCGGCATCGCAAGGCCGAGCATCATGTCGCGCAAGAGATCGAGCGCGGTGGCGCCGAGTTCGCGCATCGGAATATGCACTGTCGAAAGCGGCGGATTGAGAAAGGCCGATTGCGGCAGGTCGTCGATACCCATGACGGAAATGTCCTGCGGCACGGCATAACCCATTGCCTGCAAACCGCGCAGGGCGCCGTTAGCAAGGCTGTCGCCTGCCGTGAGGATGGCGGTGAAGAAGAGGCCCTTGTCGCGGACGAGACGGGTGACAGCCTCGGCGCCGAGATCCGGCAGCCAGTCGTCGACCTCGAGAACCATTTCGCAACCGGCTGCCAGCCCATGGTTCTGCAGCGCATCGCGCCAGCCCTCCAGGCGACGCTCGATCGTCCGTCGCCCCGGCCTCAGCATGAACAGGATGCGTTCGTGACCGGCCTTGATCAGCCGCTCCGCGGCAATGAAGGCGGCCGAGCGATTGCAGGGCGTGACACTGGAAAGCCGCATATAGGGATCGTCGCTGTTGACGAGCACGACGGGCTTTCCAAGATCGGCGGCCGCCGCAAGCATGTCCTCCTCGTCGACGGTGAGGATCAGCATCCCGCCGAAGCTCGCATCATCGTGCATCTCCGCAATGACACGCGCCTCGTCGGCTTTGTCGGCAATAGGACGCATCGCCACCTCGATGCCGAGGGCGGCTGCGCGCGCATTCAAACCTTCGAGAACGTGGAGCGTGAACTGGTTGCGGACGTAATCGATCATTGCCGCGCCCGAGGCCACAAGCATGACCTTCTTGCCGGCGACGCTCGCCGGCAGGGCGTAGCTCACCGCGCTCGCCGTTTCCAGCACCAGCTTGCGGATTTCGGGCCTCACGCCCTTTTCCCCGGCGAGCGCCCGGGACACCGTGCTGATCGATACGCCGCATCGGGCGGCGATATCATCGAGACGCGTGCGCCTGCCTTTTTTCTGCTCCGCCGCCATGAGATCTCCTCGCTCCCTCGTCATTTATGCAAAAATCTTTCAGATTGCGCAAATGAAATGCCTATGCACAATTGCCCGCGAGGAGACCGCAACAAAGCAGGGAGGCTGAAGATGCGGCTTTACGGGCAGTCCATGCGCCGGTGTTTCGCCTGCTGTCTTCAGGTTCAAGCGGGCTGAAACATGGCCGCCGCTCAGCAATCCCATATCCGTCGTAAGACCCCGAAACAGAGCCCGATCGTCTACTGGCAGCTCGGCCATCTCTCGCAGGCACGCTACGACGTCGCCGATCGCCCGATGGAAGGCAGGATGGATCCCTTCTTCTTCGTCACCAAGACGAAGAATTTCATCCCGCATGAATATCCTTGCCGCACCGAATTCAAAGCGTCCTTCGCCGGCCTGACACCGAAACCGATCACCGAATTCGAAGCCGTCCGCTGGTGGCTTCCCTTTGCCTCGCCGCGTGTCGATCTCTCCGGCTTCTGGTTTCGCCCGACGCGCATCGGCTGCTGGGCGCGCACCTTCCTCGATACCCCGACTGCCGGGCCGGCCAAGCTTCGCCTGTCGACCTGCGGCGGCGCCATCCTCCTCGTCAACGGCCGCGAACAGGGCTTCATGGCGCCTTACGAGCGCAATCTGGAAGCCCAGCAGATCTTCGAGGTGGAGCTTGTCGCTGGCCTCAACGAGATCCGCATCTATTTTGACGACCTCGCCGAACGCGATGCCCGCTTCTATTTCCAGTTGGACTATCTCGATGGACCGGAGGTCGAGACATCGGTCCCCGTGCCGATCGCCGCCGATGCTGCGGGTGGGCTGGAGGCGATCCTCGAAGGCATGCGCTTCGACCGCGCAGCCTATCTCGGCGAGGATGTGACGATCCTCTTCCCCGCGCCGCTGCCGCTAGCGCTGAGCTGTCATGTCGAGATCGAAGGCGACTTCATGTCGACCGAGCGCTTCGACTATGACTTTGCGCTGGAGAAGGGCACGACCAAGTTGGAACTCGGAACCTCGGCACGCATGCCGGCCGATTTCCGCCATTTCCGCATCACTTTCAAGACTGGCGCGCTGTCGCTCGGCCGCACGCTCGGCGTCGAGATCTGTCATCCCGACCGCCAGGGGCCTGCGCCTGCCGCCCTGGCGGACCGCGTCGCCGAGGCGCTTGCCGAGGTCGCCGCCCATTCCGAGCCCGACACGGTCTGCGCTTTCGCCCGTCTTGCGCTGGGGCAGGGCGGCGAGGAGACCGAGGCGATGATCTCGGCCATGCTACCCATCATCGAAGACTGCCACGACTGCGCCGATTTTGTGCTGGTGCCGCTGTTGTTTGCCTATACGCGCTGGAGCGATCTGCTGTCGCCGGAACTGCGCGGCAAGATCGAGCACGCCGTTCTCAATTACCGCTATTGGATGGACGAGCCCGGCAACGACGTTCAGTGGTATTTTTCGGAAAACCACGCGCTGCTCTTCCACACCGCCGCCTATCTCGGCGGCAGGCTTTTCCCCGATGCCATTTTCGTCCGTTCCGGCCGCACCGGCACCGAGCAGATGAAGGTCGGCGAAGAGCGTGTCCGCGCCTGGCTCGATCATTTCGAGCGCTGGGAAATGGCCGAGTGGAATTCCGTTCCCTATTTCCCGATCGACCTCAAAGGTCTGACGGCGCTTGCCGCCTGCGCGCCGGATGAGACGATCCGCGCCCGCGCGAATGCCAGCATCATTCGCCTGATGGAGATCGTCGCCCGCTCGGCCCATCACGGCATGCTGACCGGCAGCCAGGGCCGCTCCTACGAACATACGCTGCGGCCCGGCCGCTCTGTCGAACTCTCCGCCATCGCCCGTCTGCTCTGGGGCCGCGGCTGGTATGGCCGGCGCGTGCACGCGCTGCCGCAGCTTGCCGTCTGCATCCGAGACCACGGCCTGCAATTTCCCGAAAGCCTTGCTGCGATCGCTGCGCATGATACCGCCGAGGCGCAGGAGTGGAGCTTCTCCCAGGGCGAGAACCGGTTTGCTGCCCTCTACCACTACAAGACACGCGACACCGCGCTCGGCACCATCGCGCATTATCGCCCTGGCGCCTGGGGCTATCAGGAGACGGTGCTGCATCTGCGCTTGGGCAACCGGCCGGAAGCGCAGATCTGGATCAACCATCCCGGCGAAACCATCCAGTTCGGTTACGGCCGGCCGAGCTTCTGGGGCGGCTGCGGAACGCTCCCGCGCGTGCATCAATATCGTGATCTGGCGATCCTCGATTTCGATATTCATGAGGGGCAGCCGGATTTCACCCATGCGTGGTTCCCGCTCGAAGCCTTCGACGACACGGTGGTCGACGGTAATGTGGCACTCGCCCGCTCCGGCGATGGGCTGGCGATGCTGATCGGCAACGGGCCGCTCGATCCGGTGAAGCACGGCCCGACGACGGATGTCGAGCTGCGGCTCTCCGGCCGCAAGGGCCGCTGGATCGTCCGTCTCTCCGATCTCGGCCGCGAAGACGGCCTCGATGGCATGCGGGCGCGTTTTGCCGGGCTCGCAGCCCGCCGCGACGACGAAGGCGCATTGATCATCGTCGATCCCGATTATGGTCAGGTCGTCTTCGAGCAGGAGGGAACCGTGCGAGCCGAGGGCCGTATTCTTCGTCCATCGGACTGGTCGGTTCGAGGAGACGCGGTACATCTTCAGATACCGGGCAGGCAGCCTCGGCGCGCGGCCTCGTAGACGGCATGTCCGGCAGGAGGAGGACCGGCCGCCCATAGCAATTCATCGGTCAGGAGGAGGAGAAAATGACCAGAATGAAATCGATCGGCGCGGCTTTGGCTGCGGTTCTCTTGAGTTCGGTCGCCGCCCACGCCGGCGACGTGCGCATCATGTGGTATTCCGATGGCGGCGAAGGCGAGGTGATCAAGGACCTGCTGTCGCGCTTCTCCAAGGCCAATCCCGATGTCAACGTCATCCTCGACGAGGTTTCCTACGATGTCGTGAAAGAGCAGCTGCCGGTGCAGCTCGAAGCCGGCAAGGGGCCGGACATTGCCCGCGTCACCAATCTGAAGGCGCAGGCACAGCACTGGCTTGATCTTCGCCCGCTGCTTGCCGATGCGAAATATTGGGACGACAATTTCGGCGCCCAGGCCGACTGGATGCGTCCCGACGGCTCGAATGCCATTACCGGCTTCATGACGCAGCTGACGCTGACAGGCGGCTTCGTCAACAAGACGCTCTTCGAACAGGCCGGCGTCGAAATTCCCGGCCCGAAGGCCACTTGGGACGACTGGGCAGCAGCTGCCAAGAAGGTCGCAGACAGCCAGAAGGTCTTCGCCATGGCGATCGACCGCTCCGGCCACCGCGTCTCCGGCCCGAACATTTCTTACGGCGCCAATTACATCGCTGCCGATGGCAAGCCGGCGCCGATCGACCAGGGCTCGAAGGATTTCCTCAGCCGCTTCGTCAAGTGGAACGAGGATGGCACGATCAACAAGGATGTATGGGTCAGCGCCGCCGGCACCACCTATCGCGCCGCGGCCGAGGACTTCATCAATGGCGGTCTTGCCTATTATTACTCCGGCAGCTGGCAGGTTTCGGCCTTCGCCCAGAAGATCGGCGACAATTTCGATTGGGTCATGGCGGGAAGCCCTTGCGGCACGGTCGCCTGCAGCGGCATGCAGGGCGGGGCGGGCCTGGTCGCAATCAAATACACCCAGAACCCGAAGGATGTCGCCAAGGTGATGGATTACCTGGCAAGCGCCGAGGTGCAGAAGGAATTCGCCGAGCGCAGCCTGTTCATTCCGGCGCATAAGGGCGTGGCCTCCGGCCAGCTGGAGTTCAAAACCGACAACCAGCATGTGCAGGCCGCGCTGAAAGCCTTCGTCGAAGCAGCCCCTCAGACGGCGGCACCTGCCATGAAGCTGCCGGGCTGGAAGTGGTCGGACGCCTATTACAGCGCCATCGTCGCCCGCATCAGCCAGGTGATCGCCGGCGAGATGAAGCTCGACGATGCCTATGCCCGCATCGACGAGGACATCAAGGCCAAGGTCGCAGGCAACTGACGGAAGAACGGATGGCGTTGAAGACGGTTTCCACCGAACCGCCGGCGAAAGCCGGTCTGCGGCAGGCGCTTCGCGCTCCTGTCCGTCTCGTCATGGGGATGGTCGATATTCCCATGCGCGCCTGGCAGAAGCTGACGGGACTGAACGGCATGGCGGGCGTCTTCTTGGCGCCCAACATGCTGATCTTCAACGTCTTCGTGCTCCTGCCGCTGGTCATCAACTTCATCTATTCGACGACCAGCGGCAGCGCCATTTTCCTTCCGAACAGGACCTATGTCGGCGCCGACCAGTACCGCATTCTCTTCGACTGCGGCAGCTATCTCGATCCGTCGACCTGCGCGGCCGACACTTTCTGGGCGGCGGTGCGCAACACCGCCGTCTTCGTCCTCTTCCAGGTGACCGCGATGCTGATCACGGCGCTGGCCACGGCCCTGATCCTCAACCGCGAGCTTTCCAATCGCGGCTTCTGGCGCGCGGTTTTCTTCTTTCCGGTGCTTCTGTCGCCCGTCGTCGTCGGCCTGATCTGGAAATGGATACTGCAGCGGGAAGGCCTGTTAAATTATGCGCTGAGCCCCTTCGGCTTCGAGCCCTTCTCCTGGCTCAGCGATCGTTTCTGGGCCTTCTTCTTCGCCGTCTTCGTATCGGTCTGGGCGCATATGGGCTTTTACGCGCTGATCCTGCTCGCCGGCCTGCAGGCGATCCCGAAAGATCTCTACGAGGCGGCGGCGATGGACAAGGCGAGCCCGACCCGCATCTTCCGGCGCATCACCCTGCCGCTGCTGATGCCGAACCTCATCGTCGTGCTGGTGCTGGCGCTGATCCGCGCCGTGCAGATCTTCGACGAGGTCTTCGTTCTCACAGGCGGCGGGCCGGGCACCAGCACCATGTACATCACCCAATATATTTACGAGACCGGTTTTGCGAGTTCGTTGCGCAATCCCGGGCTTGCATCGGCGGCCTCGATCCTGATGGGCATCGTGCTGGTCATTCTGACGCTCATCCAGCTTGGGGCCAGCAGCCGAAATGAGAAGAGGGGGACACGCCAATGAGCGCGGTCGGAGCATTCCTGCTGCGCCGCCGCGGCCGCGGCTGGCACTGGACTGACGTGGTCACCTGGATCTGGCTGGTCTCGGGTGTTTTCCTGATGTTCGGACCGGCGGTCTGGCTGGTCTTTTCCTCCTTCAAGACGCCGGCCGCGCTTGCCGAATTCCCGCCGTCCTTGCTGCCCTATGTCACCGAGCAGGCCGTCGTGCCGGGCCACGACAAACCCTTGCCGCTCTACAACGTGACCATGCCTGACGGCAGCAGCCGCGTGCTCGCCGAAGTCCGCCGTATCGGCATTATCGGCCAGATGGTCGATCCGAAACAGCCCGGCGAAATCGTCAAGGTCAACATCAAGGACCGCACGCCGGTGCGCGAGGTCGAATTCGCCGCCGGCAACTACACCGAACCGTTCCAACGCTTCGATTTCTTCCTGTTCCTGCGCAACTCCGTCTTCGTGACGGTCGTCGCGACGGCCATAACGCTGCTCGTCAATTCGATGGCGGCCTTTGCGCTCTCGAAATACCAGTTCCCCGGCCGCACTGCCGTGATGCTGATGATCCTGGCGACGCTGATGGTGCCGCTCTCGGTCATCGTCGTGCCGCTCTATTCCGTCATCGGCACGCTGAACCTCTTCGACAGCCTCTGGGGCGTCATCCTGCCGACGGTCGCCACCCCGACGGGCGTCTTCCTGCTCCGGCAATATATGCTGACCATTCCCGACGAACTGATCGACGCGGCGCGCATGGACAAGGCCAGCGAATGGCAGATCTACTGGCGCATCATCCTGCCGCTGTCGGCGCCGGCACTGGCGGTGCTGGCGATCTTCTCGGTCGTCTGGCGCTGGAACGACTTCCTTTGGCCGCTGATCGTGCTCTCGCGCAAAGAGCTCTACACGCTGCAGGTCGGCCTCAACGTCTATGCTGGCGAGCTGAATGTGCAATGGCACTATATCCTTGCCATGACCGTCGTCTCGATGATCCCTGTGGTGCTGATCTTCGTCTTCCTGCAGCGCTTCATCACCACGGGTATCGCCGGCTCCGGACTGAAATAATATGAAACAGGAGAGTGTATGAGCGGGCTCGAGCTCAGGAACATCGTCAAGAATTTCGGCTCCGTCGAGGTCATCCGCGATGTCTCGCTTGCCGTCAACGATGGCGAGTTCGTGGCTTTCGTCGGCCCGTCCGGCTGCGGGAAATCGACGCTGCTGCGTCTGATTGCCGGCCTGGACAAGCCCACCGGCGGCAACATTCTCATCGACGGCAAGGATGTCACCGCGATTGGCGCTGCCGACCGCGGCCTCGCCATGGTTTTCCAGTCCTATGCGCTTTATCCGCATATGAGCGTGCGGGAAAATCTTGCCTTCGGTCTCGAAAACACCAAGGTGGCGAAGGCCGAGATCGAAGCGCGCATCGCTGATGCCGCCCGCATGCTGGAGATCGAGCCTTTCCTGCAGCGCCGCCCGGGCCAGCTCTCCGGCGGCCAGCGTCAGCGTGTCGCCATCGGCCGCGCCATCGTCCGCCGGCCGGATGCCTTCCTGCTCGACGAGCCGCTGTCCAACCTCGACGCCGAACTGCGCGTCTCCATGCGCGCCGAGCTTGCCGCTCTTCACGCGCGGCTGAAGGCGACGATGATCTACGTCACCCATGATCAGGTCGAGGCAATGACGCTTGCAAACCGTATCGTGGTGCTCAGAGGCGGCCGGATCGAACAGGTGGGAACGCCACTCGAACTCTTCAACAATCCGGCCAACCGCTTCGTTGCCGGCTTCATCGGCGCGCCGCACATGAATTTCCTCGAGGGCTCGATCATCGGCCACGAGAACGGTTTTGCCGAGGTCGAAACCGTCGGCGGCCACCGTCTGTCGGTCATCGCCGGGGAGACGCGCCCGGCAGGCGAGAGGGTCAGCATCGGCATCCGCCCGCAGCACGTCACCCTGGCCGATGCGGCTGCCGCAAGCCGGCTGGACACGCGCGTCATTCTTGTCGAGGAACTGGGTTCCGAGACCGTCGTCCACGTGCAAGCGGCCGGCAAGAAACTGATCGCGGTCTTTGCCGGCCAACAGCGGGTGAAATCGGGCGACAGCCTGCCGCTGCGCCTTGATCCGGCGGTGCTGCATCTCTTCGGCGAGGATGGACGGCGCGTGTCATGAGGCAAAAGAAAGCCCGCGCCGAAGCGCGGGCCGAATTTTCATATCAGACAGCGTTAGTGGCTGTTCTTGTGGCTTTGTTGACCAGCCTTTACATGCTGTTCATGGCTGCCGCCGCGGGTTCCGCTGGACTGCGCGTCACGGCCGCCTGATGAGGCGCTGCGGGTGTTGGAGTCGTTCTTGTGACTCTGCTGCCCGGCTTTGACGTGCTGTTCGTGGGTTCCACCTTGGTTGGCCATCTGGTTTCTCCTTGGTTTTTTCAACTGAGGCCACGTCGACCTCGATGGAAAGAACCTCACTTCGGCACATGCGTTCCCCATTTTAATATTTCGTGATCTCTTGTCGAAACATTGGGATGAGGAAGCGAACCGGGCGGGTAGGGAGCTCGTCTGCCATTTCGTTGGCCACCGGAAGAAAGCGGAAAAATCCCGGTGTTCTCCAGCACCGCCGCGTCCGCTTGGCGCGGTCCGCAACCTCGATTTGGGAATGCGGCTTTCGGCCGAAGGTTCCAGGAAAATCAAGCTGATCCCTTCGCGTCGCAACGCCCAGTAGGACCTGCGGGCTCTTTTCAATTGGACAGGCTGCTCTAGCTTACAAAGCACCTATGAAAGGAGGAAAGCATGACCGACGCACCGAACACGGCGACCCCGGCGCGGAGAGTTTTGCGTGGCCGCCCCTACAGCATTGGCGAGTTCGCGAGAAAATACCGGCTCGACGACAAGGAGGCGAAGCGGCTTTACGAAAAATTCGGCCCATCGGCCACCGAGCTCGACCTGTTGATGGCGGCAAAGCGGCGTCCGCCCGGCCTGCCGACCAGCCCGGACGGCTGACGGCTCCGATGAAGATCCGAACCGGAAGCTGCCTTTGCGGGGCGGTCGCCTACAGGGTGGAAGGCGAGCCTCTTCGCGTTGGTCTCTGCCATTGCGCCGATTGCCGCAAATCCAGCGGCTCGGCCTTCGTCTTCTTTGCCGTCTGGCCGCGCCAGGCTTTCTCTCACAGCGGCGAGATCGCCACCTTCTCCGGCCGCAGCTTCTGCCCCATCTGCGGCAGCAGACTTTTTTGTCTCCAGGAGGCCGCGGCTGAAATCCGCCTTGGATCCCTCGACAATCCGCCGACCGACCTTGCGCCCGATACTGAGATCTGGATCAAACGGCGCGAACCATGGCTGCATCCTTTGCCCGGCGCCGGCCAATTTGACCAGGATTCGGACTGACGGGCGCTCGCCCTGCCGAAACTTGACTTTTCTTACCAATATTTCATTTCCCCCATCCGCAATTCCGTGCCAGTTCGGCGGCACGCTAATCGTCGGTTCATCTGCAGTGTGATTATTTCGCTGCCGGGCCGAGGCGGCGACTGACTGATCGAGGACGACATGAACAAAATCGTAAGCGGCAACGAAACCGGAGCAAAGGCTGGCGCAGCGCCCGACCTCGCCGCGGTTCTTGCCGCGTCGGGCAAACAGGGCAAGCGCCGCCGCTGGCGCGGGCGGCTGTTTATCCTCCTCGTCGTCATCGCCGCCGCTGCAATCGCTGCCTATGCCTATATGGGCCGCGGACGAAGCGAAATGAGTTATGCCACCCAGCCGGCAAAACGCGGCGACCTGACGGTGCTTGTCACTGCCACCGGCTCGGTGCAGCCGACGGAGCAGGTGGATATATCGAGCGAGCTTTCCGGCACGGTCCGCGACGTCAACGTCGACTACAACAGCTCGATCAAGGCAGGCGATGTGCTGGCGCTGCTCGACACCAACAAACTCGAGGCGGACGTGAAGAGCTCACGCGCCAAGCTCAATTCGGCCAAGGCGAACGTCTCCAAGGCCAATGCCGATCTGGAATCGGCCAGCACCTCGCTCGAGCGGCTGAAGAGCCTGGTCCGGAGCAATGTCTCCACGCAGCAGAGCCTCGACGACGCCACCTACAAATATGATTCCGCCGTTGCCGCCAAACAGATCAACGAAGCCGAGGTCCTGGCCTCGGAGGCAGATCTGCAGCTTGCCGAGGTCAATCTCGCCAAGGCGAAGATCGTCTCGCCGATCGACGGCGTGATCCTCACCCGCTCCGTCAACCCGGGCGCCACGGTCGCCGCCTCGCTTTCGGCGCCGGTCCTCTTCACGATCGCCGGCGACCTGAAGAAGATGGAGCTGCAGGTCGATGTCGACGAGGCCGATGTCGGCCAGATCGCGGTCGGCCAGAAGGCGAAATTTACCGTGGACGCCTATCCGGACCGGACCTTTCCGGCCGAGATCGAGCAGATCCGTTTTGCTTCCGAAGTGGTCAACAATGTCGTGACCTACAAGGCGGTACTCTCCGTCGACAATGCCGATCTGCTGCTGCGCCCCGGCATGACGGCGACGGCCGATATCACCGTCGAGGCCGTCAAGAATACGCTAATGGTGCCGAACAGCGCGCTGCGTTATGCTCCGCAGCAGACCGAAACGCGCGCCCGCGGCATTTTCGGCCTCTTCGGTCCGCCGCGCCAGCGCCGCAATGCCGGTCCGGCGCTGACGGGCGCCGAGCGCCGCGTCTGGGTGCTGCGCAACGGCCGCCCCACGCCCGTCGTCATTCAGGTGGGGTCTTCCGATGGCCAGTTCACCCAGGTCGTCTCCGGCGAACTCAAGGAAAACGACGCGCTGGTGATCGATGCCACGGTGCGGACCAACTAGGCGGAGACACGGATGGCAAGCCCGCCGCTCATCGAATTCAGGCAGGTCTCGAAAATCTACGGTGAGGGCGAGGCGGCGATCCGTGCGCTCGACCGTGTCAACCTTGCCATCAACGCCCATGAATTCGTCGCGATCATGGGGCCATCAGGCTCCGGCAAGTCGACGGCGATGAACATCCTCGGCTGCCTCGATGTGCCGAGCGGCGGCGATTACATCTTCCAGGGCATCCCGACCAGCGGTTTCGACCGTAGCCAGCTGACGCTCCTACGCCGCCACATGCTCGGTTTCGTCTTCCAGGGCTTCAACCTCCTCTCTCGCACTTCGGCGGTCGAGAATGTCGAGCTGCCGCTGATCTATCGCGGCATGGCGGTACGCGAGCGGCGGGAGCGGGCGCGGGAAGCCCTGGCGCTGGTCGGCCTGTCAGGCCGCGAACATCACAAGACGCAGGAACTGTCAGGCGGCCAGCAGCAGCGCGTCGCCATCGCCCGCGCCATCGTCACCGAGCCGGCGCTGCTGCTCGCCGACGAACCGACCGGCAATCTCGACACGAAAACCAGCGTCGAAATTATGGATCTGATGACGCGGCTGAACCGCGAGCAGGGCATCACCATCGTCATGGTGACCCACGAGCCCGATATCGCCGGCTATGCCCAGCGGCTGCTGCGTTTCGTCGACGGCAAGCTGGAGACTGAGCTCGAGCACCGGAGGAGGGCGGATCATGTTCTTTGAGACGCTGAAGCTCGCCCTGCGCGCCATCAGCCGCAATTTGCTGCGCTCCTTCCTGACCGTGCTCGGCGTCGTCATCGGCGTCGCGGCGGTCATCGCACTGGTGACGATCGGCAACGGCACCACCGCGCAGGTCTCGACCGAGCTATCGCGGCTCGGAACCAACATGCTGTTCGTGCGTCCCGGCCAGTTCGGCCCCGGCCGCGCGAGTTCCGAGGCACGGCGCTTCTCGCTCAAGGATGTGGCGGCGATCCGCGATCAGGTTTCCGGCCTGCGGGCGGTCGCGCCCGCCAATCAGTCGACGGCGACGGTCATCTTCGGCGGGCAAAACCATTCCACCACGGTCTACGGCACGACCAACGACTATCTCGTGGCCCAGGATTGGAGCCTGACGCTCGGGCGCAATTTCACGCCGCCCGAGGAGCGCGGCCAGTCGCGCTGCATTATCGGCGGGACGGTGCGCGAGCAGCTCTTCGGCGCTGCCGATCCGATCGGCCAGCAGATCCGCGTCGGTAAGGTCTCATGCCCCGTCATCGGTGTGCTTGCGAAGCGCGGCCAGTCCGGCATGGGCAACGATCAGGACGACGTCGTGATCATGCCGGTGAAGGTTTTTCAGCGGCGCATCAGCGGTAGCTCCAACGTGCCGACCATCGTCATCTCAGCGCGCGACGGCGTGTCGACCGCCAAAGTTCAATCCGACGTCGAGAATCTCCTGCGCGAACGCCGCAAGATCATTCCGGGCCGCCAGGACGATTTCAACGTCAACGACATGACGCAGATCGCCGAGGCGATGACCGGCACGACGACGCTCCTGACCGGTCTGCTCGGCGCGGTTGCCGCCATCAGCCTGCTCGTCGGCGGCATCGGCATCATGAACATCATGCTGGTCTCCGTCACCGAGCGCACCCGCGAGATCGGCATCCGGCTGGCGATCGGCGCGCTCGAAAACCAGGTGCTCACCCAGTTCCTGGTCGAAGCCGTGGCACTGTCTCTCTTCGGCGGCATCACCGGTATCCTACTGGGCCTGACCCTCGGCTTCGGCGCCGTCACGCTCCTGAAGGTCCCCTTCGTCTTCAGCCCAATGATGATCGCCGTCGCCTTCCTCTTCTCCGCCGCAATCGGCATGATCTTCGGCTATTTCCCGGCAAGACGAGCGGCCCAGCTCAACCCGATCGAGGCGCTTCGGCACGAGTGAGATACTCGGCCGATTTTCAGCGAGGCCCGGTGGCCACCTATGGCTTGCCTTGAATTTTTCGGCGTGCCACTATGTGATATATCAGTTTTGGACGACGGATTTCGGCATGCAGACTTCACAGAGCCATCTTGCCTATCTGGCGCTGGAGCATCTGATCGTCACGCTGGCGCTGAAACCCGGAGCGCTCGTCACCGAAAAGCAGCTGATCGATATGGCTGGCCATGGGCGCACGCCGGTGCGCGAGGCGATCCAGAAGCTGGCCTGGCAGGGCCTGATTCTGGTGAAGCCGCGTGTCGGGCTGCAGGTTGCCGAGATCGCGCCCGAGGATCACGCCAATGTCATGCAGGTGCGCCGCGAGCTGGAGCCGATCGCCGCAGGCCTTGCCGCCGAACATGCGACGGACGAACAGCGTGCGTGTCTCATCGATTGCGCCCGGGCAATGGATGATTGCGCCGTGACCGGCGATCTCGCCGGCTTCTTCGCCGCCGACAAGGCCTTCGACGAAATTCTTGAGGATGCCTGTCCGAACGGCTTCATCATGGCAGCGCTCGGCCCGGTACAGACGCATTCCCGCCGTTTGTGGTACTCCACCGCAAGTTCGGAACGCATGGACCGCGCCATCGCGCTGCATGTCGCCGTCATCCGCGCCATCCATCAGGGCAAGGCGGAGGAGGCGCGCGCCGACATGGCGGTGCTGATCGACTATCTCGCCCACAAATAAAAACGGCCCCGTTTCCGGAGCCGTTGTCAGATCTGATCGTCGGAAAGATCTCAGCCGACGAAAGCGCGCTCGATGACGAATTCCGCGGGCTTGCTGTTGGCGCCTTCATTCAGGCCGGCCTGCTCGAGCAGTTCCTTGGTGTCCTTCAGCATGGCCGAGGAACCGCAGATCATGCCGCGGTCGATCGCCGGATCGAGCGGCGGCACGCCGAGATCGGTAAACAGCTTGCCCGAGGAGATGAGG
This sequence comes from Rhizobium sp. R634, assembly GCF_002211305.1. Taxonomy (GTDB): domain Bacteria; phylum Pseudomonadota; class Alphaproteobacteria; order Rhizobiales; family Rhizobiaceae; genus Rhizobium. The sequence continues at coordinate 74,334 of NZ_LOKW01000026.1, forward strand.
TCAGTGATGCGGCCGCGATATTCGAAATCCTCGCGCGTGACGGTCGCATAATGGCGCAGCTTGTCGCCAACGACTTCCTTCAGCAGCTCGTCGTTCTGGATCTCGTGCACGAGGTCGAAGCCGTATTTCAATTCGGCGACGTCGCGCGTCGTATGGGTGAGGATGACTTCCTCGAACTTCTCATAGGTTTCCGGATCGCGGATCAGGCTGGCGAAAGGCGCAACGCCCGTTCCCGTCGAAAACATGTAGAGACGGCGGCCTGGCGTCAGCGCATCGAGCACCAGCGTGCCCGTCGGCTTCTTGCGCATCAGAACCTGGTCGCCCGGCTTGATCGCCTGCAGATGCGAGGTGAGGGGACCGTCCGGCACCTTGATCGAGAAGAATTCGAGCTCTTCGGCCCAGGCAGGGCTCGCGATCGAATAGGCGCGGAAGACCGGCTTGCCCTCGACCATCAGGCCGATCATCGCGAATTCGCCGGAACGGAAACGGAAGCCCTGCGGCCGGGTCATCGTGAAACGAAAGAGCCGGTCGGTATAATGCGTCACGGCAAGCACCGTCTCGGCGTAGACGCCGGCGGGGATGGACGAGGCGAAGTCTTCGGTCTTTGCAGGCGCGTTCATTGCGGTAGAGGATCCCGTTTCGTCGATGAACTGATCGGATGCGAGGCAGATATTACATATCCGGCCGAAATTAAAGGCATTCCATTCCACGCAGCGCTCCTGAAGGGAAATATGCATGTCATTGTCAGGATTCAATGGCCTGTGGCGAATGTCACATTTCCCGCTGGCGAAGCCCGGCAAAGGATGCATATTAGAGCGGCGCGCCGGGGCCGGATGCCGGTTTTCGGAAAAAACGGTGCGACAACAAAGACCTACGACGTCGAGCCCGATTCAGAGACGGGGTCTGGCGATCGTGGCGAAAGACGCTTGCCGGGGCGAGCGCGACAGAGCGGTCGGGGGAATATGAAGATTTTCAATTACAAGCGTGTTCCTTACGCGGAGATGCGCGCCTTTTCCGTCCATATCCTGACGGCATCGGGTTCTTTCCTCGCATTTCTGGGCGTCGTGGCCGCCGCAGAGCATCGCTTCATCGACATGTTCTGGTGGCTCGGCCTTGCTCTTCTCGTCGACGGCATAGACGGTCCGATCGCCCGCAAGGTGCGCGTCAAAGAAGTGCTGCCGAACTGGTCCGGGGATACGCTCGACAATATTATCGATTACGTCACCTATGTGCTGCTGCCGTCATTTGCGCTCTATCAGAGCGGCATGATCGGCGAGCCATGGTCCTTTGTCGCCGCCGGCATGATCGTCGTCTCCAGCGCCATTTATTATGCCGATATGGGCATGAAGACGGACGAGTATTTCTTCTCCGGTTTTCCTGTCGTCTGGAACATGATCGTCTTCACGCTGTTCGTCATCGATGCCAGCGCAACCACCGCACTCATCGTCGTGACCGTTTCTGTGGTGCTGACCTTCCTGCCGATCAATTTTCTGCATCCGGTGCGCGTCAAGCGACTGCGGCCACTCAATCTCGGCATTTTTCTGCTGTGGTCGGCGCTTGGCGTCTATTCGCTGCTGATGCATTTCGAAACGCCGGAATGGGCTCTCATTCTCTTCATCGTCACCGGAATCTATCTTTACGTTATCGGCGCGGTGCTGCAATTCTTCCCCGCCCTCGGACGCAAAGCTTAGGACAGGCAAATGACAAAAACACAGGCGGTTTCATTCTCCAGGACAGGCGGTCCGGAGGTTTTCGACTATGTCGAAGTCGAGCTCCCGCCGCCCTCGGCAGGCGAGGTGCAGATCCGCCAGGCGGCGATCGGCCTCAATTTCATCGACGTCTATTTTCGCAACGGCACCTATAAGGCGCCGCATCTGCCCTTCGTCACCGGCAAGGAGGGCGCCGGCACCGTGACCTCGGTCGGGCCCGGTGTTGCGGATTTCAAGATCGGCGACCGTGTCGCCTATGCCAGCGCCGACGGCGCCTATAGCGCCGAGCGCAATATCGAGGCGCGCCATCTGGTGCATGTGCCCGACGGCATAGAGCTTGAAACGGCGGCGGCGATGATGCTCAAGGGCATGACCGCCGAATATTTGCTCAACCGCACCTTCAAGGTCGGCCCCGAGACGGTGCTCCTGTTCCATGCCGCGGCCGGCGGCGTCGGGCTGATCGCCGGCCAGTGGGCAAAGGCGCTCGGCGCCACCGTCATCGGCACGGCGGGCTCCGAAGACAAAGTCGGTCTGGCGCTCGCCCATGGCTACGATCACGTGATCAACTACAAGAGCGAAGATTTCGTCGCGCGCGTCCGGGAGATCACCGGCGGCAAGGGCGTCGACGTGGTCTATGATTCGATCGGCCGCGATACTTTTCCACAGTCGCTCGACTGCCTGAAGCCGCGCGGGCTTTTTGCCTCTTTCGGCCAATCCTCCGGGCCGATCGAGAATTTCACCCTGTCGGCGCTGGCCCAGAAAGGTTCGCTCTTTGCGACGCGCCCGACCCTCTTCACCTATATCGCCGCGCGCCAGGAACTGATCGACAGTGCGAAAGCGCTATTTGATGTTGTGCAAAGCAACAAAGTGCGTATCAATGTCAATCAAACCTATCCGCTGCGTGAGGTTGGGCGGGCTCACGCGGATCTGGAAACAAGAAAAACAACAGGAACGACGCTGCTGATTCCATGAGATCCGAACGGACCGGTTGGCAGAAGAAATGAGGGGAACGTGTCGCCATTGAATGTGCCGGATTCCGGTGCGTTGTTATCGGTCCAGAAGCTGACCAAGTTCTTCGGCGGCTTTGCCGCCTGCAATCAAATCGATCTCGATATAGCGCCGGGCGAAATTCACGCGCTTCTCGGCGAAAACGGCGCAGGCAAATCGACGCTGGTGAAGATGCTGTTCGGTGTCCTGGAGCCGACGGACGGGCAAATTCTCTGGCAGGGCAGGCCGGTCTCGATCACATCGCCCGGCGAGGCCCGCAAGCTCGGCATCGGGATGGTCTTTCAGCATTTCTCCCTGTTCGAGGCGCTGACGGTCGCTGAAAACATCGCGCTGTCGCTCGATGACGCCATCCCTATCGATAGGATCGTCGAAGAGGCGAGGGCGTTGTCCGTTGCTTACGGCCTGCCGCTCGATCCGCATGCCCATGTCGCCGATCTCTCGGTCGGCGAGCGCCAGCGCATCGAGATCGTCCGCGCCCTCCTGCAGAACCCGAAGCTGATCATCCTCGACGAGCCGACCTCGGTGCTGACGCCGCAAGAGGCCGACAAGCTGTTCGAAACCCTCTTCAAGCTGCGGGCGGAGGGGCGTTCGGTTCTCTATATCAGCCATCGTCTTGAAGAGGTGCAGCGCATTTGCGACCAGGCGACCGTGCTGCGCCATGGCCGTGTGACCGGCGCCTGCGATCCGAAGCAGGAAACGCCTGCCTCGCTCGCCCGCATGATGGTCGGCAGCGAGGTGGCCGCCGTTACGCATCCGGAGCGCAGCGACAAAGGCGAGGTGCAGCTTGCCGTCGCCAATCTTTCCGTCGCCGCCCGCACGCCTTTCGCCATGCCGTTGCGCGATGTTTCCCTGGCTGTACGCTCAGGCGAGATTCTCGCCATTGCCGGTGTGGCAGGTAACGGACAGAGCGAGCTCTTCGATGCTCTCTCCGGCGAATATCCGGTCGCGTCGGCCGAGGCAATCGTGATCCGTAAGAGACCTGTCGGCAATCAGGGCATCACCGCCCGCCGTCTTCTCGGCGCCGGTTTCGTGCCGGAGGAGCGCCATGGCCACGCCGCGGTCTCGGCCATGAAACTGTCTGACAATCTCGTCCTTGCCCGCAGCCAGTCGGATCGCAAGGCGTTTCTCGGCCTGCTCGGCATCATCCGCCACGGTGCGGTGAAATCCGCTGCCAGGCGCATTTCGGAAGCGATGGATGTCCGCAAGAGCGGCGAGGATCCGGCTGCGGGCTCGCTCTCCGGCGGCAATCTGCAGAAATTCATCGTCGGCCGCGAGCTCGACCGCCAGCCGGCGGTGCTCGTCGTCAACCAGCCGACCTGGGGTGTGGATGCCGGGGCGGCAAGCCGCATCCGCCAGGCCCTGGTCGATCTCGCCAGAAGCGGTTCGGCCGTCGTCGTCATCAGCCAGGATCTCGACGAGATCTTCGAGGTCGCGACCGATATCGCCGTCATCTCCGAAGGCCGCCTTTCCCGGCCGTTCCCGGCGGGCGAGTTGACGCGCGAAAAAATCGGCCTGCTGATGGGCGGCCTGCATGAGAGCAGTTCTGCCGCGGAGGCAGCCCATGCGCATTGAACTTGAAAAACGGCCCGACGTCTCGACGCTCTTCGGCTTCGTCTCGCCGCTGCTGGCCCTTGTCCTGACGCTTGCCTTCGGCGCCATCATGTTCGCCATGCTCGGCAAGGACCCGGTCGAGGCGCTGGATGCCTTTTTCGTCGAGCCGCTGCTCGAGGTCTGGTCGCTGCATGAGCTGGCGATCAAGGCGGCACCGCTGATACTGATCGCTGTCGGCCTTGCCGTCTGCTACCGCTCGAACAACTGGAATATCGGCGCCGAAGGCCAGTTCACCATCGGCGCCATTACCGGCTCCTATCTGCCGATCGTCTTTTACGACTGGCATTCGCCGCTCGTCCTGCCGCTGATGCTCGTCCTCGGCGCGCTCGGTGGAGCGCTTTTCGCCGCCATCCCGGCGCTCTTGAAGGCGCATTTCAACACCAACGAGATCCTGACGTCGCTGATGCTGGTCTATATCGCCCAGCTCTTCCTCGACTGGCTGATCCGGGGCGCCTGGCGCGATCCGAAAGGGTTCAACTTCCCGGTCTCGCGCGATTTTGCGCCGGAAGCGGTGCTGCCGGCGATCTGGGAGGAGTCGGGCCGCGCTCATTGGGCCTTCATCTTCGCCATCGTCGCGGCGATCGGCGTCTGGTTCATGCTGCGTTATACGCTGAAGGGCTTCGAGATCGTCGTGCTCGGCCAGTCGGAGCGGGCAGGGCGCTTCGCCGGCTTCTCCTCGAAGAAGATGATCTGGTTCAGCTTCCTCTTCTCCGGCGCTCTTGCCGGGCTTGCCGGGATAGCCGAGGTCTCCGGCTCGATCGGCCACCTGCAGCCGGCCATCTCGCCCGGCTACGGTTTCACCGCCATCATCGTCGCCTTCCTCGGCCGTCTCAACCCGCTCGGGATCATTGCATCGGGCCTGGTGCTGGCGCTGACCTATCTCGGCGGCGAGGCCGCGCAGCTTTCGCTCGGCGTCTCCGACAAGGTCACCCGCGTTTTCCAGGGCCTTCTGCTCTTCTTCGTGCTCTCCTGCGATACGTTGATCTATTACAAAATCCGCATTGTCTGGTCGCGGGTAAGGGGTGGGGCGGCATGAGCATCTTCGAAGCCATTCTCCTGACCGTCATAACCGCCTCGACGCCACTCGTCATCGCTGCTCTCGGCGAACTCGTGACGGAGCGCTCGGGCGTTCTGAACCTCGGCGTCGAAGGCATGATGATCATGGGTGCGGTCGCCGCTTTTGCCGGTGCGCAGATGTCAGGCTCGCCCTATGCCGGGATCATCTGCGGCATCGCGGCTGGTGCGCTTTTCTCGCTTCTGTTCGCCTTCCTGACGCTGACGCTGGTGACAAACCAGGTGGCGACGGGGCTGGCGCTCACCCTTCTCGGCCTTGGCGCGTCCGGCATGTTCGGCGAGGCCTATGTCAGCGTGCCAGGCGTCCGGCTGGAAGAGATCGTCATTCCCGTTCTGTCGGATATTCCGCTCGTCGGCCCTGTGCTTTTCAGGCAGGATCTGATCTTCTATCTGTCGATCGCGCTCGTTATCGGCGTCAGCTGGTTTCTGTTCCGCAGCCGCACCGGCCTGAAGCTGAGAGCCATCGGCGATAATCACGGCTCGGCGCATGCGCTCGGCATTCACGTCATCCGCACGCGATATCTCGCGGTCATGTTCGGCGGTGCCTGTGCCGGTCTGGCCGGTGCTCAGCTTTCGCTCGTCTATACTCCGCAATGGGCTGAAAACATGTCGGCCGGCCGCGGCTGGATCACGCTGGCGCTGGTGGTGTTCGCCTCCTGGCGGCCGTGGCGGGTTCTGGCCGGCGGCTATCTCTTCGGCGCGGTCACCATTTTGCAGCTTCACGCGCAGGCCTTCGGTCTCGGTATTCCGGCGCAGTTCCTCTCGATGCTGCCCTATGCCGCGACTATTGTGGTTCTCATCATCATTTCCCATAATCGGCGCACGACGTTGATCAACACGCCCGCGTCGCTTGGAAAAGCCTTCGTGCCGGAGCGATAAAGAAGAACATAAGGACGGGTTTCCGGAATAACTTCAAACCAACAGGGGTCACCATGAAGAAATTCGCATTTGCACTCGCCGCCTCGGCTGCCGCCGTGATCAGCCTTTCCTCCGCCGCAGAGGCCGCGGACAAGACGAAGGTCTGCTTCGTCTATGTCGGTTCGCACACCGATGGCGGTTATTCGCAGGCGCACGATCTCGGCCGTCAGCAGGTTCAGGCCGAATTCGGCGACAAGATCGAAACGCCTTACCTCGAAAACGTGCCTGAAGGCCCGGATGCCGAGCGCGCCATCGAACGCCTCGCGCGCTCCGGCTGCAAGCTGATCTTCACGACGTCCTTCGGCTTCATGGATGCGACCGTGAAGGTCGCCGCCAAGTTCCCGGACGTCAAGTTCGAGCACGGCACCGGCTATAAGTCCGGCCCCAACCTGGCGACCTATAATTCGCGCTTCTACGAAGGCCGCTACATCCTCGGCCAGATCGCCGCCAAGACCTCGAAGAATCACGGTGCCGCCTACATCGCCTCCTTCCCGATTCCGGAAGTGGTCATGGGCATCAACTCCTTCGAGCAGGGCGCCAAGTCGGTCGATCCGAGCTTCAAGCTGAAGGTCATCTGGGTCAACACCTGGTTCGATCCCGGCAAGGAAGCCGATGCCGCCAAGGCGATGGTCGATCAGGGCGTCGACGTGCTGACGCAGCACACCGACACGACGGCGCCGATGCAGGTGGCCGAAGAACGTGGCATCCACGCCTTCGGCCAGGCATCCGACATGATCGCAGCTGGCCCGAAGGCGCAGCTGACAGCGATCGTCGATACCTGGGGTACCTATTACTCCAAGCGCGTTCACGCCCTTCTGGACGGCACCTGGAAGTCCGAGCAGAGCTGGGACGGCCTGAAGGACGGCATCCTGAAGATGGCGCCCTACACCAACATGCCTGACGACGTGAAAAAGATGGCCGAGGAAACCGAAGCCAAGATCAAGTCGGGCGAGCTGCACCCCTTCACCGGTCCGATCAACAAGCAGGACGGCACGCCCTGGCTGAAGGCCGGCGAGAAGGCCGATGACGGCACGCTGCTCGGCATGAACTTCTACGTCGAAGGCGTCGACGACAAGCTTCCGGCGCAATAAGCTGCATCAATTCGCAGGTGCGAAGGGCGCTCCCTGGGGCGCCCTTTTTTGCTGCAGTGCATGCAAAGATTCTGATTTACAAAAGTAATACTATATGATTTTTTGACCCTGCGCCGCGAGATGCGGCATTGGGAGGAAATCATGAAATTGAAGACTGCACTTTTGAGTGCCACGATTCTGGCTGCCTGCATGTTCGGTTCGGCTTCGGCCGCCGGCCTCACCGTCGGCTTCTCGCAGATCGGCTCGGAATCGGGCTGGCGCGCGGCTGAAACGACCGTGACGAAGCAGCAGGCTGAAAAGCGCGGCATCGATCTGAAGTTTGCCGATGCGCAGCAGAAGCAGGAAAATCAGATCAAGGCTCTGCGATCCTTCATCGCTCAGGGCGTCGATGCCATCCTCGTCGCTCCCGTTGTCGAAACCGGCTGGGACGACGTTCTGAAGGAAGCCAAGGAAGCCAATATTCCGGTCATTCTTCTCGACCGTACCATCAAGGCTCCCGACGATCTCTACCTGACGGCGGTCACCTCCGATCTGGTTCACGAAGGCAAGGTTGCCGGCGACTGGCTGGTGAAGAATGTCGGCGACAAGAAGTGCAACGTCGTCGAACTCCAGGGCACGACCGGTTCCTCGCCCGCCATCGCCCGCAAGAAGGGCTTCGAAGAAGCTCTTGCAGGCCACGATAACCTCAAGATCGTTCGCAGCCAGACCGGCGACTTCACCCGCACCAAGGGCAAGGAAGTCATGGAAAGCTTCCTGAAGGCCGAGAATGGCGGCAAGGATATCTGCGCTCTCTACGCTCATAACGACGACATGGCCGTCGGCGCCATCCAGGCGATCAAGGAAGCTGGCCTGAAGCCCGGTAAGGACATCCTCGTCGTCTCCATCGACGCTGTGCCCGATATCTTCAAGGCCATGTCGGAAGGCGAAGCCAATGCCACGGTCGAACTGACGCCGAACATGGCAGGTCCGGCTTTCGATGCGCTCGAAGCCTATCTCAAGGACAAGAAGGCTCCGGCGAAGTGGATCCAGACCGAATCCAAGCTCTACACGCCTGCTGACGAGCCGATGAAGGTCTACGAAGAGAAGAAGAGCCAGGGCTACTGAGTTGAACCTGGAACCGCACCGGCCCATCATGGACCGGTGCGGAACTGCCGATGTCGGGCCGGGCATCATGTCCGGCCCTGGCACAGGCGCAAGGCGCAATATCAGGAAACAGCAGCCCTCATGGTTCACAATTTCGAGAATATTCTCGCGGCTTCCGGAATATCGAAATTCTTTCCCGGCGCGGTGGCGCTGGACAAGGTCGATTTCACCCTTCGCAAGGGAGAGGTGCACGCGCTTCTCGGCGAAAATGGCGCCGGCAAGTCGACGCTGATCAAATGCATTACCGGCGCCTACCATCGTGACGAAGGCAGCCTGATGCTGGACGGCCAGGAAATCAATCCGGCCAATACGCTCGCCGCCCAGAAGCTCGGCATCGGCACGGTCTACCAGGAGGTCAACCTCCTTTCCAATCTGAGCGTCGCCGAAAATCTCTTTCTCGGACGCCAGCCAAGGCGTTTCGGCATGACCGACGTGCGCGCGATGAACCGCAAGGCGCGCGAACTGCTTGCCGGCTACGGCATCGATATCGACGTCACCGCCGAACTCAGCCGCTTCTCCGTCGCAGTCCAGCAGGTTGTGGCCATCGCCCGCGCCGTCGATCTCTCCGGCAAGGTGCTGATCCTCGACGAGCCGACGGCCAGCCTCGACAATCAGGAAGTGGCGCTGCTTTTCCGCATCATCGAGGATTTGAAGAAGCGCGGACTGGGCATCGTCTTCATCACGCATTTTCTCGAGCAGGTTTATGCGATCAGCGATCGCATCACCGTGCTGCGCAACGGCAAGCTGGTCGGCACCCGCGAAGCCGCCGATCTGCCGCGCCAAGGCCTGATCGCCATGATGCTCGGCCGTGAACTGGCGCAGGCCGAAGAAACGGTCAGGAAACACAGCCTCGCGGCCGGCGATATCAGATATCGTTTCGCAGGCTACGGCAAACGCGGCAAGGTCAAACCCTTCGATCTTGATGTGCGCGCAGGCGAGGTGGTCGGCATTGCCGGCCTGCTCGGTTCCGGCCGCACCGAAACCGCCGAATTGCTCTTTGGCATCGAACATGCCGACAGCGGCAGTGCCACGATCGATGGCCAGCCGGCGACGCTTTCCAGCCCGCGCGCAGCAATCGAAAAGGGTTTCGGCTTTTGCCCCGAGGATCGCAAGACCGATGGCATCGTCGGCGACCTGTCGATCCGGGAAAACATCGCGCTTGCACTGCAGGCGCGCCGCGGCTGGACGCGGCCGCTCTCGCGCGCCGAACAGAATGCACTGGCCGATCGCTACATCAAGGCGCTCGATATCCGCACCACCGACCGCGAAAAGCCGATCCGGCTGCTTTCCGGCGGCAACCAGCAGAAGGCGATCCTCGCCCGCTGGCTGGCGACCAATCCGAAATTTCTCATCCTCGACGAGCCGACCCGCGGTATCGATGTCGGCGCCCATGCCGAAATCATCCGGCTCATCGAACAGCTTTGCGCCGAAGGCATGTCATTGATCGTAATTTCCTCGGAACTTGAAGAGCTTGTCGCTTATAGCTCACGTGTCATCGTGCTCCGCGACAGGCAGCATATCGCCGAACTCACGGGCGAGCGCATCACGGCCGCCGGTATCGTCGATGCGATTGCCGCCGCCGAACACAAGACGGAGGACGCATGAAATCCTCCCGGAACGCGCTGGTCTATCGCCTGGCGCCGCAATTGATCGCGCTCGTTATCATTCTTCTGTTGAATTTCATAACGTCGCCCCAGTTTTTTAATGTTGTGGTTCAAAATGGACGCCTTTACGGCAGCCTGATTGACGTGCTGAACCGCGGTGCACCGGTGGCGCTGTTGGCGATCGGCATGACGCTGGTGATCGCCACCAAGGGGATCGACCTGTCCGTCGGTGCAGTCATCGCCATTTGCGGCGCGGTTGCCGCATCGTCGATTGTATCAGGAAATTCAGTCACCTACACCGTTGTCCTAACGCTCGCCATCGGCATTGCCTGCGGCGTCTGGAACGGTTTCCTGGTGGCCGTGCTCAATATCCAGCCGATCATCGCCACCCTGGTGCTGATGGTCGCCGGTCGCGGCATCGCCCAGCTCATCACCGAAGGCGCCATCCTGACCTTCAACGATGACGGCCTGATCTTCTTCGGCAGCGGCTCCATGGCCCTCTTGCCGATGCCTGTCGTCATCTGGCTGCTCGTCGGCCTGCTCGTCATCCTGCTCGTTCGCCGCACGGCGCTCGGCATGCTGATCGAGGCAGTCGGCATCAACCGCCGCGCCAGCACGCTTTCGGGCATTCAGACGCCGGTGCTGCTGATGGCCGTCTACATGCTGAGCGGCCTTTGCGCCTCGATCGCGGGCATCATCGTTGCGGCTGACATCAAGGGCGCCGATGCCAACAATGCCGGCCTCTGGCTGGAACTCGACGCCATTCTGGCGGTGGTGGTCGGCGGCAATTCGCTGCTTGGCGGGCGGTTCAGCATTCTTGGATCGCTGATCGGCGCGATGATCATTCAGGCGGTGAATACCGGCATCCTGTCCTCCGGTTTCCCGCCGGAATTCAACCTGATCATCAAGGCCGTCATCATCATCGTGATCCTCTTCATCCAGTCTCCGGCGGTGCAGTCGCTCGCCATCTTCGCCAGCCGCCGGCAGGGCGGAAGGGAGCAGCCGAAATGAACTCCAAATATCTGCCGCTGCTTGCGACAATCGTCATCTTCGTGCTCGCCTATGCCGGCTGCACGCTGCAATATCCGAACATGCTGTCGACGCGCGTCATCGGCAATCTCCTGACCGACAACGCCTTCCTCGGGATTGCCGCGGTCGGCATGACCTTCGTCATCATCTCCGGCGGCATCGATTTGTCGATCGGTTCGGTCATCGCCTTCACCGGCGTCTTCCTCGCGGTCATCCTGCAGAAGACCGCGATCCATCCGCTGCTCGCCTTCGCGCTCGTCCTCGTGATCACCACCGCCTTCGGCGCCGTCATGGGGGCAATCATCCACTATCTCGAAATGCCGGCCTTCATCGTCACGCTTGCCGGCATGTTCCTGGCGCGCGGCATTGCCTTCGTGCTCTCCATCGACAGCATTCCGATCGATCACGAGTATTATTCCACGCTGACGAGCCTCTATTACCGTCTGCCCGGGGGCGGCCGGTTAACGCTGATCGGCGCCATCATGCTTCTGGTTTTCGCGGCCGGCATCTTCATCGCCCACCGCACCCGCTTTGGAACCAATGTCTATGCGCTCGGCGGCGGCGTGCAGACGGCCCGGCTGATGGGCGTGCCTGTGGGACGCACGACGATCCAGATCTATGCGCTGTCGGGCTTTCTGGCGGGCCTATCCGGAATCGTTTTTTCGCTGTACACCTCTGCCGGATACTCTCTTGCGGCAGTTGGCGTCGAACTCGATGCTATCGCGGCGGTCGTCATTGGGGGGACGCTGCTGACGGGAGGAGCGGGATTTGTGGCGGGAACCTTGATCGGTATCCTGATCCAGGGGCTCATTCAGACCTACATCACCTTTGACGGCACGTTGTCGAGCTGGTGGACCAAGATTCTGATCGGCCTTCTGCTTTTTGCGTTCATCCTGATGCAGAAAGCCATCCTGTTCCTTTCCAGTCTGAACAAGAGGTATGCCTAGGGGAGGCGGGTCACTTGCGCAACAAATTGATCGAGACAGGCAAGACAGGGCGCCGAACCCGGACGAGCCATGCGCAGGTGGTCGACGAGCTCGGCAAGGCGATCGTCGCCGGCACCTATCCTGTCGGCTCGATCCTGCCGGGCGATACGGAGCTGGCCCAACGCTTCAAGGTGTCGCGCACGGTGCTGCGCGAGACGATGAAGACGCTCGCCGCCAAGGGCATGGTCGTTGCCAAGGCGCGTGTCGGCACACGCGTGACCGAAAAGAACCTCTGGAACATGTTCGACAGCGAGATCATCGCCTGGCACTTCGACAACGGCGTGACGGAAGAGTTCCTGCTGCAGCTCTACGATATTCGCCTTGCCTTTGAGCCCTTCGCGGCCGGCCTCGTCGCCGAACGGGCGAAGGCCGAGGATATCGAAATGCTGCGCGGCTTGGCGCTCGAGATGGCGGCAAGCGGCCATACCGCCGACAGCATGGCGCTCGCCGACCTGCGCTTTCATCTGGCGATCGCCGAAGCCTCGCACAACCCTTTCATGCGGACCCTCGGCAGCCTCATCGAGGCGGCTCTCGTCGGCATGTTCCGCATGAGCACGCCGCCCTCGGAAAACGGTTTCGCCAATATTGCCGACACGCATATGCGCATTGTCGATGCGATCGTTTCCGGAGACAGCGCTGCCGCGCGGCGCGCGATGGAGGATGTGATCGTGGACGGCCGCGATCATGTGCGCGAGGCCTTCGCGGCCCGCGGTTCCGAAGCCGTTACAGGTCCGATCTCGGCTGCAATTTCACCTTTGTGAAGGCTTCGCTTACTTACGGCGCCGCGCATCTTTGAGACGCGCAAGGGACGCTATCGCTGCCGCATAATTTATCCGCAAATCGATTCCGATTTAAGAAATTATGCAGTATGAGGCAGGAAAGACGCCTCATGGCGCGGATTCGCGGAGCAAATCATGGAACGCACTTGTCTTGCCGTCATTCTCGCCGCCGGTGACAGCACGCGGATGAAATCTTCGAAATCGAAGGTGCTGCATCCGGTCGCCGGACGGCCGATGATCGCCCATGTGGTCGAGGCAGTTGCCTCCGCCGGCATCTCGTCCGTCGCACTCGTCGTCGGCCGTGATGCCGAAGACGTCGCGAAGGCGGCGAGCATCGGCGGCGTCGGCATCGAATCCTATCTGCAGAAGGAACGCCTCGGCACCGGCCATGCGGTGCTGGCGGCGCGCGAAGCAATCGCCAGGGGCTATGACGATATCCTGGTCACCTATGGCGACGTTCCGCTCCAGACCGACGGACCGCTGAAGGCCGCCCGCCAGGGTCTTGCCGATGGCAGCGACATCGTCGTCATCGGCTTCCACACCGACCGTCCGACCGGCTATGGCCGCCTGCTCGTCAAGGACGGCGAACTCATCGCCATCCGCGAGGAGAAGGACGCGACCGATGCCGAGCGCACCGTCACCTGGTGCAACAGCGGCCTGATGGCGATCAACGGCCGCAAGGCGCTCGATCTTCTCTCGCGTATCGGCAATGCCAATGCCAAGGGCGAATTCTATCTGACCGACCTCGTCGAGATCGCCCGTTCGCTGGGCGGCCGCGTCACCGCCGTCGATGCGCCTGAAATCGAGATGACCGGCTGCAACAACCGCGCCGAGCTCGCCATCATCGAGCGCTTCTGGCAGGAGCGCCGCCGCCGCGAGATGATGCTGGCGGGCGTCACCATGATCGCGCCGGAAACGGTCTTTCTCTCCTATGACACCGTCATCGGCCAGGATGCGCTGATCGAGCCGAATGTCGTCTTCGGTCCCGGCGCGGTGATCGACAGCGGCGCCGTCATCCATGCCTTCTCACATATCGAAGGCGCTCATGTCAGCCAGGGCGCGACCGTAGGACCCTTCGCGCGGCTGCGGCCGGGTGCGGACCTCGCCAATGGCTCCAAGGTCGGCAATTTCTGCGAGGTCAAGAACGGCCGGATCGGCGAGGGCGCCAAGGTCAACCACCTGACCTATATCGGCGATGCCGTCGTCGGCGCCGGCAGCAATATCGGCGCCGGCACGATCACCTGCAATTATGACGGCGTCAACAAGAGCCAGACTGTTATCGGCGAGAACGCCTTCATCGGCTCCAACTCGTCGCTGGTCGCGCCGGTGACGATCGGCGACGGCGCCTATGTCGGCTCCGGCAGCGTCATCACCGCCGATGTGCCGGCCGACGCGCTGGCCCTCGGCCGCGCCCGGCAGGAGATCAAGCCCGGCCGCGCAACGCTGTTGCGCGAGCGCGCGCTCGCCATCAAGGCCGCGAAGAAGGCGAAAGCCTGAGGCACGCTTTGCGTAACCGGCAGAAATTGAAAGTGACCGCCGAGGCAATTGATAAATAAGCGGAAATCGTTAGGACTGGCCTCGTTGTCGAAGGCTCATGGGGATATTGCATGTGCGGAATTGTGGGGATCGTCGGAACTCAGCCTGTTGCCGGGCGCCTGGTCGATGCGCTGAAGCGCCTCGAATATCGAGGCTATGATTCCGCCGGTGTCGCCACCATCCATGAGGGCGTGATGGATCGCCGCCGCGCCGAGGGCAAGCTGTTCAATCTGGAAAAGCGCCTCGACGCCGAGCCGCTGCCAGGCCTAGTCGGCATTGCCCATACGCGCTGGGCGACCCATGGCGTTCCCAACGAAACCAATGCCCATCCGCATTTCGTCGAAGGTGTCGCCGTCGTCCATAACGGCATCATCGAGAACTTCTCCGAGCTGCGGGACGAATTGACCGCGGAGGGCGCGGTCTTCGAAACCCAGACCGACACCGAGGTCGTGGCCCAGCTGATGGCGAAATACCTGCGCGAGGGCCTTGAGCCGCGCGCCGCCATGCTGAAGATGCTGAACCGGGTGACCGGCGCCTATGCGCTGGCCGTCATGCTCAAGGCCGATCCCGGCACGATCATGGCCGCCCGTTCCGGCCCCCCGCTTGCCGTCGGCTACGGCCGTGGCGAGATGTTCCTGGGGTCGGATGCGATCGCACTCTCGCCCTTCACCAACGAGATCACCTATCTCGTCGACGGCGACTGCGCCGTCATCACCCGCGATAGCGTCTCGGTCCTGGATTTCGCCGGCAAACCGGTCAAGCGCGCCCGCCAGATCTCGCAGGCGACCGCCTATGTCGTCGACAAGGGCAACCATCGCCATTTCATGGAGAAGGAAATCTACGAGCAGCCGGAGGTCATCTCCCATGCGCTCAGCCACTATGTGGATTTCGCCGAGAACACGATCGGCGCCAATGCTGACGCGATCGACTTCAAGGCGGCGACCGGCCTGGCGATCTCGGCCTGCGGTACCGCCTATCTCGCCGGTCTCGTCGGCAAATACTGGTTCGAGCGTTATGCCCGCCTGCCTGTTGAGATCGACGTCGCCTCTGAATTCCGTTACCGCGAAATGCCGCTTTCGCCGTCGCAGGCAGCGCTATTCATCTCGCAGTCCGGCGAGACCGCCGATACGCTGGCCTCGCTGCGTTATTGCCGCGATAACGGCCTGAAGATCGGCGCCGTCGTCAATGTCCGCGAATCGACGATCGCCCGCGAATCCGACGCCGTATTTCCGATTATGGCCGGCCCTGAAATCGGCGTCGCCTCGACCAAGGCTTTCACCTGCCAGCTGGCCGTGCTGGCATCGCTGGCGATCGGCGCCGGCAAGGCGCGCGGCACGGTGAGCGCCGAGGAGGAGAGGGCGCTGGTGCGCCATCTCGCCGAAATGCCGCGCATCATGAGCCGGGTGCTGAACCTCATCCAGCCGCAGATGGAAAGCCTGTCGCGCGAATTGTCGAAGTGCAAGGACGTGCTCTATCTCGGCCGCGGCACCAGCTTCCCGCTTGCTATGGAAGGCGCGCTGAAGCTCAAGGAAATTTCCTATATCCACGCCGAAGGTTATGCCGCCGGCGAACTGAAGCACGGACCGATCGCGCTGATCGACGAGAACATGCCGGTTATCGTCATCGCCCCCTATGACCGCTTCTTCGAAAAGACGGTCTCGAACATGCAGGAGGTCGCAGCCCGCGGCGGCCGCATCATCTTCATCACCGACGAGGCGGGAGCGGCGGCCTCGAAACTGCCGACCATGGCGACGATTACCCTTCCTGTCGTCGATGAAATCATCGCCCCGATGATCTTCTCGCTGCCGATCCAGCTGCTCGCCTATCACACCGCCGTCTTCATGGGCACCGATGTCGATCAGCCTCGCAATCTGGCGAAATCGGTGACCGTGGAATAAGCCCACGAGGACCCGATCTTCGCGCTGAAACATATTGTGCCACGCCCCGAATTCTGGCAGTTTTACCAGGCGGACAAGGGGGAAAGGCCGGCGTTCCGGCCTGTCCAGGACCGAGATGGAGCTCATCAGGAGAGATGACCGACAACACCCCCAGAATGCCGGTCGCGACCCGGCTGAGGAACAATTTTCTCGCAGGCCTGATCATCTGCGCGCCGATCGCGATTACCATCTGGCTGACCTGGACCTTCATCCACTGGTCGGACAGCTGGGTCAGGCCCTATATTCCGGCGCGCTGGAATCCGGAAAGCTATCTCAATTTCGCCATTCCCGGTTTCGGCCTGCTGATCGCCGTCGTGCTGATCACCGTCGTCGGCTTCCTCGGCAAGAACCTGATCGGCCAGAGCATCGTCCGGTTCGGTGAATCGATCGTCCAGCGCATGCCGCTGGTGCGCACCGTCTATCGAAGCGTGAAGCAGATTTTCGAAACCGTGCTGAAGGAGCAGGCGAACTCCTTCAAGAAGGTCGGCCTCATCGAATATCCCGGTCCCGGCCTCTGGGCGCTGGTCTTCATCGCCACCGACGCAAAGGGCGAGATCGCCTCGAAGTTCAACGCCATGGGCCAGGACATGGTCGCCGTCTTCCTGCCGCCGACACCCGTGCCGACCGCAGGCTTCCTGATCTTCGTGCCACGCGAGAAGATCGTCATGCTCGACATGAGCCCGGAAGATGCCGCCAAGTTCCTGATATCGGGCGGCCTCGTCGCCCCCGAGCACAAGCCGTGCGAGCCGAAGCAGAAGCATCTGCCGCGGCCGAAGCCTGTGGCGGTCTCGAAGGCAGATTGATGCATGTCGCCCAAAACTGTTTAGCGGTTTTGGCGCGCTTTATCCCGCTCTTAAGAACCGGATCGCCTCATCGCGGCGGAAGAGATAGAGCAGGGTGCGGATTGCCGCCCCTCTTTCGCTCGTCAGCTCCGGATCGCGCTCAATGAGATAGGCGGCGTCCTTGCGGGCGATTTCCAGAAGGTCGGCATGCGCCTCGAGGCTGGCGATGCGGAAACCGGGCGTGCCCGATTGCCGGGTGCCGAGCAGCTCACCTTCGCCGCGCAGTTTCAGGTCTTCCTCGGCGATACGAAAGCCGTCCTCAGTCTCCCGCATGATCGAAAGCCGGGCATGGCCGGTCTCGCCGAGCGGTCCCTTGTAGAGCAGGATGCAGGTCGAGGCCTCATCGCCGCGCCCGACGCGGCCACGCAGCTGGTGAAGCTGCGCCAGGCCGAAACGCTCGGCATGTTCGATCACTATGATCGACGCATCCGGCACATCGACGCCGACTTCGACGACCGTGGTGGCGACGAGCAGCCGGGTCTCGCCGTTCTTGAAGGCCATCATCGCCGCATCCTTCTCCGGCCCGCTCATGCGGCCGTGGATGAGGCCGATGTCGGGACCGAGGGCGGCGACCAGTGTCGCATGCCGCTCCTCGGCCGACATCAGGTCGAGCTCTTCAGATTCCTCGACGAGCGGGCAGATCCAGTACGCCTTCTTGCCCTCGGCGATCGCGCTCTGCAGCCGCCCGACGATCTCGCCGGTCCGCTCCATCGGTACGGTGATCGTCTGGATCGGTTTGCGGCCGGCCGGTTTCTCGGTGAGCTTGGAGACATCCATGTCGCCGAAGGCGGCAAGCACCAGCGTGCGCGGGATCGGCGTCGCCGTCATGACGAGCATGTGCGGCGAGATCCCCTTGGCCGTCAGCCTGAGCCGTTGATGCACGCCGAAGCGGTGCTGCTCGTCGACGACGGCAAGCATGAGGTTGGCGTAAGAAACGGTATCCTGGAACAGCGCATGCGTGCCGATGATGATCTGCGCGGCACCCGAGGCGATGCGCTCCAGGATCTCCTCCCGTTCGCGTCCCTTGGTGCGCCCGGTCAACACCTCGATGCCGAGGCCGGTAGAGGCGGCGAATTTCGAAATCGTCGCGTGATGCTGGCGCGCCAGGATTTCGGTCGGGGCCATCAGCACGGCCTGGCCGCCGCTCTCGATCACCGCCGCCATCGCCATCAGCCCCACCAGCGTCTTGCCGGAGCCGACATCGCCCTGCAGCAGCCGCAGCATGCGCTCGGTGCCCGCCATGTCCTTCAGAATGTCGGCGATCGCCTCGTTCTGGCTTGGTGTGGGCGAGAAGGGCAGCGCCTTCAGGATCCTGCCGCTGACGGCACCCGTCGCATTGACCGGCTGGCCCGCCACCTTGCGCAGCCTCTGGCGCACCAGACTCAGCGAAAGCTGGCCGGCGAGGAATTCGTCATAGGCGAGCCGCCGCCGGGCAGGGGCCTGCGGATCGATATCGGAGGGGTCGCGCGGCTCGTGCAGCATATGAAAGCTGTCGCGGATCGACGGCAGCCCCTGCTTCTGCGCCAGCGCCGGATCGATCCATTCCGGCAGCTCGGGAAAGCGCGGCAAGGCGGCATCGATGATCTTGCGCAATGTCTTCGGCGAGAGCCCCGCCGTCAGCGGATAGATCGGCTCGACCAGCGGCAGGTTCTCCGCTTCCTCCGCTTTGACGATATAGTCGGGATGCACCATCGAGGCGCGGCCGTTGAACCAGTCGACCTTGCCGCTGACGGTCACTTCCGCGTCGACGGGCAGCTGCTTTTCCAGCCAGGCCGCCTGTCCGCGGAAGAACACCAGCGTCAGTTCGCCGGTCTCGTCATGCAGGAAGACGCGGTAGGGAACATTGCTCTTGCCGCGCGGCGCTGGCTGGTGCCGGTCGACGCGTGCCGTGATCGTCACGATCGCACCCTGCGGCGCACGGGCGATTCCCGGCTGGTTGCGCCGGTCGATCAGTGAAAAGGGCGCGTGGAAGAGGAGATCGATGGTCCGGCAATCCTCCGGCGTCTCGCGCCCGAGCAGCTTGACGAGCAGTTCGGCGATCTTCGGGCCGACGCCCGGGAGCCCCGAAACGGGAGAAAACAGAGGATCGAGAATGGCGGGGCGCATGCGGCCAAAATGCGATGAACAATGCGGCCTTGGCAAGGCTGACAAGCCGCTTTCCAGGGTCTATAGAGGCGCATCAACAGGAAGGTAATGCCATGACAGGTGTCACGCTCACGAGTGCCGGTCTCGACCCGCGCCGCCGCCGCATCCTTTTCCGCTGCTGGCATCGCGGCATCCGCGAGATGGACCTGGTCTTCGGCCAGTTCGCCGAGGCGGAGCTTGCGACGCTTTCGGAAGTCGAGCTCGACGAATTCGAGACGATCATGGCGGAAGAGGACAATGATCTTCTTCGTTGGATCATGGGAACATGGCCGGTTCCCGAGCGTTTCCAGACACCGATGTTTGCCCGCCTCGCCGCCTACACGCCCGATTTCGATAAGCCCCTCAGGACGCCGGAATGATCCCTGGTTTCGATGCGAAGAAGCTTGCGGCGATTGCCGAGCCGCTGACGATCGGCAATGTGCCTGCCGGCCTCGAACCGCTGCTGCTGGCCGAGCTCGCCCGGGCGGGAGAGCCGGTCGCCTATGTCATGTCAGACGGGCACCGTATGGCCGATCTCGAACAGATGCTGGGCTTCGTCGCCCCCGACATTCCGGTGCTGACGTTGCCGGCCTGGGACTGTCTGCCCTATGACCGCGTCTCTCCGAGCGCCGACAATTCGGCTCGCCGGCTCGCCGCCTTGGGTGGCCTTATCGCGCATCGGAAGAAGCCGCATGCGGCGATCGTGCTCGTCACCGCCAATGCCATGCTGCAGAAGGTGGCGCCGCACGACGTCATCGAGAGCCTGAGCTTTTCGGCTCGCCCCGGCAACCAGCTGCGCATGGACGATCTCGCCGGAAGGCTGGAGCGCAATGGCTTCGATCGCGTCGCGACCGTTCGTGAGGTCGGCGAATATGCCGTGCGCGGCGGCATTCTCGATGTCTTCGTGCCGGGTTCGGAAGAGCCGGTCCGCCTCGATTTCTTCGGCGATACGCTGGAATCGATCCGCAGCTTCGATCCGGCGAGCCAGCGCACGACCGGGCAGGTGCGCTCCCTCGATCTCAACCCGATGAGCGAGGTGACGCTGACGCCGGATACGATCAGCCGCTTCCGCAAGAACTATCTCTCGGCCTTCGGCGCAGCGACCCGCGACGACGCGCTCTATCTCGCCGTCTCCGAAGGCCGCCGTTATCCGGGCATGGAGCACTGGCTGCCGTTCTTCTACGAGAAACTCGATACCGTCTTCGATTATCTCAGCGGCTTCCGTGTCGTCACCGACCATACGGTGCGTGAGGCGGCCGAGGAGCGCTCCAAGCTCGTCCTCGATTATTTCGAAGCGCGGCTGAATTCCGGCCAGCCTGCCAAGGGCAGCCAGATGGCGCAGGGCACACCCTACAAGCCGGTTGCGCCGGGCCAGCTCTATCTCGACAGCAAGCTTTTCACAAAAACCCTGGATGCGCTCGGCGCGATCCGCATCAGCCCCTTCAACGAGCACGAGGGCGAGGCACGGCGGGTGATCAATGTCGACGCCCGCCAGGGGCAGCGCTGGGCGCGTTCCAATGCCGAAGGCGGCGGCGATGCGGAACGCATCAATGTCTTCGATGCGGTCGTCAAGCATATTGCCGACCGCCGTGCCGGCGGCGGCAAGGTTCTCGTTACCGCTTGGACCGAAGGCTCGCTGGAACGCCTGCTGCAAGTTCTGAACGAACATGGCCTCGAAAAGGTCAAGCCGATCGAGGCGCTGAAGGATATCGGCTCCTTGGCCAGAGGCGAGGCGGCCGCTGCCGTGCTCAATCTCGAATCCGGCTTCGAGGCCGGCGATCTCATCGTCATCGGTGAACAGGATATCCTCGGCGACCGCATGGTGCGCCGCTCCAAGCGCCGCAAGCGTGCAGCGGATTTCATCTCGGAGGTCGCGGGCCTGGACGAGGGCTCGATCGTCGTCCACGCCGAACACGGCATTGGCCGGTTCGTCGGCCTCAGGACCATCGAAGCGGCAGGCGCGCCGCACGCCTGTCTCGAACTGCAATATGCAGACGAAGCCAAGCTTTTCCTGCCGGTCGAAAACATTGATCTTCTCTCGCGCTACGGCGGCGAGGGCACCGAGGCTCAGCTCGACAAGCTTGGCGGCGGCGCCTGGCAGATGCGCAAGGCGAAACTCAAGAAGCGCCTCCTCGATATGGCGGATGCGCTGATCCGCATCGCCGCCGAGCGCCTGACGCGTCATGCGCCGATGTTGACGACGCCGGACGGCCTCTACGACGAATTTGCCGCCCGCTTCCCCTATGACGAGACCGAAGACCAGGACAACGCCATCGATGCGGTGCGCTCGGATCTCGGCGCCGGACGGCCGATGGACCGCCTCGTCTGCGGCGACGTCGGTTTCGGCAAGACCGAGGTGGCGCTCCGCGCCGCTTTCGTCGCGGCAATGAACGGCGTCCAGGTTGCCGTCGTCGTGCCGACGACCTTGCTTGCCCGCCAGCATTTCAAGACTTTTTCCGAGCGTTTCCGCGGTCTGCCGGTGCGTGTCCAGCAGGCCTCACGCCTTGTCGGATCGAAGGAGCTGGCGCTGACCAAGAAGGAGGTGGCGGAAGGCAAGACCGATATCGTCGTCGGCACCCATGCGCTGCTTGGCGCCGGCATCAAATTCGCCAATCTCGGCCTGCTTGTTATCGACGAGGAGCAGCATTTCGGCGTCAAGCACAAGGAGCGGCTGAAGGAGCTGAAAAGCGATGTGCACGTGCTGACGCTGTCGGCCACGCCGATCCCGCGCACGCTGCAGCTGGCCATGACCGGCGTGCGCGAACTGTCGCTGATCACCACGCCGCCGGTCGACCGCATGGCTGTGCGCACCTTCATCTCGCCCTTCGATAGCCTCGTCATCCGCGAGACGCTGATGCGCGAGCACTATCGCGGCGGCCAGAGTTTCTATGTCTGCCCGAGGCTTGCCGACCTCGCTGATGTGCACGCCTTCCTGCAGTCCGACGTGCCGGAACTGAAGGTCGCCGTGGCGCACGGCCAGATGCCGGCCGGCGAGCTGGAAGACATCATGAACGCCTTCTACGAGGGCCGCTACGACGTGCTGCTATCGACCACCATCGTCGAATCCGGCCTCGACGTGCCCACAGCCAACACGCTGATCGTCCACCGCGCCGATATGTTCGGTCTTGCGCAGCTCTATCAGCTGCGCGGCCGTGTCGGACGTTCGAAGGTGCGCGCCTTCGCGCTCTTCACCCTACCTGTGAACAAGGTGCTGACGGCGACGGCCGAACGCCGGCTCAAGGTGCTGCAGTCGCTCGATACGCTCGGCGCCGGCTTCCAGCTGGCAAGCCACGACCTCGATATCCGCGGCGCTGGCAATCTGCTCGGCGAGGAACAGTCCGGCCATATTAAGGAAGTCGGCTTCGAGCTCTACCAGCAGATGCTGGAAGAGGCGGTCGCCGAGGTCAAGGGCGTCGATGAGATCCACGACACCGGCTGGTCGCCGCAAATCTCGGTCGGCACGACTGTGATGATTCCGGAAGACTACGTTCCCGATCTGCATCTGCGCATGGCGCTTTACCGCCGTCTCGGCGAACTCACGGAACTCAAGGAGATCGACGGCTTCGGCGCCGAGATGATCGACCGCTTCGGGCCGATGCCGATCGAAGTCCAGCATCTCCTGAAGATCGTCTACATCAAGTCGCTCTGCCGCACCGCCAATGTCGAAAAACTCGATGCCGGCCCGAAGGGCGTCGTGGTGCAGTTCCGCAACAAGGAATTCCCCAACCCGGCAAACCTCGTCGGCTATATCGGCAAACAGGGCACGATGGCGAAGATCCGCCCCGACCACAGCCTGTTCCTGACCCGCGATCTGCCGACCCCGGAAAAACGCCTGCAGGGCGCTGCCGTTATCATGACGCAACTGGCCGAGATGGCGAAATAGGAGCAGTTCCAGCAAAAGTGCGCAGCGGTTTTGCCAGGCAAAGCGCGAAGCGCTTTTGCCAGGAATGCGTAAGGACAAAGAGATCGGAGGAAAAGCGGGATGGCGACATACGGCGCAACGATCGCCTGGCAGCGAAACGGCGAGACCTTCACCGACAATCGCTACAACCGCGTCCATCGCTGGACCTTCGACGGCGGCATCGAGGTGAGGGCATCCTCGTCCTCGCATGTCGTTCCGCTGCCCTATTCCGCCGAAGACGCCATCGATCCGGAGGAGGCCTTCGTCGCCTCGCTCTCCAGCTGCCACATGCTCTGGTTCCTGTCGATCGCCGCCAAACAGGGCTTTTGCGTCGACAGCTACACCGATGCCGCCGAAGGCATCATGGAGAAGAATGCCGAAGGCCGCCTTGCGATGACTGTCGTAACGCTCCATCCGCAGGTCGTCTTCTCCCGCGACAAGCGGCCCTCGCTGAGCGAGCTCGAAGCCCTGCATCATCGCGCGCACGATGAGTGCTTCATCGCCAATTCGGTGAAAACCGAGGTGCGCTGCGTTCCGGTTCTGGGGTGAGCCACGTCGGAGGGACGCGGCTAATCGCCAAGAGGTCTAACCTCAGTTAAGCCCCGATCGCGCCTCGGCCTTCGCCTTGGCGATATCGCGCAGTGCGCCCGCCAGCACGTCGGGCGTCTGTGCGCCGCTGACCGCATACTGCTGGTCGAAGATAAAGAAGGGCACGCCGTTGACGCCCATTTCCTGGGCCGCTTGAATCTCGGCCACGATCAGATCGCGATCGGCATCGGAGGCGAGCAGCGAGGCGATGACCGAGCGGTCGAGGCCGGTTTTTTCGGCAATATCGAGCAGCACCGCATGGTCGCCGACATTGCGGCCTTCCTCGAAATTCGCCTTGAACAGCGCGGCGACGACCCGGTCCTGCTTTTCGCGGCCTTCAATCATCGCCCAGTGGATGAGCCGATGGGCATCGAGCGTGTTCGGGCCGATCTTGATCGCCTCGAAATCGAAAGCGATGCCGACCTCGCGGCCGAGATCGGTCAGCATCTTGTGGGCCTGCGCCACGCGTTCCTCGCCGCCGAGCTTCTGTGCCAGCGCCTTCTTCTGATCGACGCCTTCCTTGGGATAGTCGGGATTGAGCCGGTAGGGCCGCCAGTTGATATCGACGCCGACCTCGTCCTGAACCTCGGCGATGGCGAGCTCAAGCCGTGCCTTGCCGAGATAGCACCAGGGGCAAACGACATCCGAGACGACGTCGATGGTGATGCGCTCCATCATGATATTCCTTATTTCTGTGCGTCTCCCGGAGGAGACATCGGGCCGAGGCGTTCGGCGCTTCTATTGGGCGCTTGTATCCCACCATACCGGCAGCTGGTAGCCATAAAGCGGCACCGTGTCGGGATGGCCGATGCGCTTGCTGCGGGCCACCCATTGCTGGTCCATATGATAGAGCGGCAGCACGTAATGGCTGGAAAGCAGCAGCCTGTCGTAGGAGCGTACCGCTGCGGTGAAATCTTCTGCCGAGCGTGCCCGCAAGACGCGATCGATCAATGTGTCGAGGTCGGGATCGTTGGCGCCGGCAAAGCTGTCCGTGCCCTCGCGCGTCCGCGCAGCCGAAGACCAGCGGCCGAGCTGCTCATTTCCAGGGGAGAGCGAGGATGTGTAGGACTTCATGATCATGTCGTAGTCGAAGCTGTTTGTCCGGCTCTGATACTGCGAATCATCAACAGTGCGGATCGAGGCCGCAATGCCGATCGCCTGCAGCGAACGCTGGTAGGCGACGGCGAGCTTCTCCTGGTCGGCATTCTGCGTCATGATTTCAAAGGCGAGCTGACGGCCGGAGGCGTCGAGCATCTTGCCGCCCTGGATCGCATAACCGCCCTGCTTCAGCAGTGCAACGGCCTGCTTCAGCACATTGCGGTCGCGGCCGGAACCATCGGTGACCGGCAGCTTATAGGTGCCGTCGAGAATATCGGGCGCGATCTTGTCCTTGATCGGCCCGAGTAGGGCAATCTCCGCGGCATTGGCCGGAACGCCGAAGCTCGAAAGCTCCGAATTCTGCCAGAAGCTCTGCGTGCGCTTGTAGGCCCCGGAATAGAGATTCTTGTTCGCCCATTCGAAATCGAACACCAGCGACAAGCCCTCACGCACCTTCGCATCGGCAAAGATCGGCCGGCGCGTGTTGAACACGAAGCCGAGCATGCCGCTCGGCAGTTTCGGCGTGAACACGTCCTTGATCGCAGCGCCCGAGGTCACCGCCGGGAAATTATAGGCATTGGCCCAATGGCCGGGATTGCCGTCGGGATAGATATCGACATCGCCCTTCTTGAAGGCCTCGAACAGCGTCGTGTCCTGCAGGAAATACTGGACGGTGATCTGGTCGTAATTGTCGGTGCCGACCTTGGCGGGAATGTCCTTGCCCCAGTAATTGGGGTCGCGTTCATAGGTGATGCTCTCGCCCGGCTTGACCGTCTTGACCTTATACGGGCCGGAACCGACCGGCGGCGTCAGCGAGGTGCGGTCGAAGGTTTCGGGATCGATCGCATGTTTCGGCAGCACCGGGAAAAGGCCGAAAATCAACGGCGTCTCGCGATCGGCCTTGTCGTTGAAGGTGAAGCGCACGCTGTGCTCGCCGACCTTCTCCATCTTGTCGACCACCTTGAGGCGGTTGGAGAAGGGCACACGGCCCTTGTCGCGCATCAGCTCGAAGGTGAACATCACGTCCTCAGGCGTCACCGGCTGGCCATCGGACCATTTCGCCTTCGGATTGAGGTTGAACTGGATGAAGCTCCTGTTGTCGTCCCACTCGACCGTCTCGGCCAGCAGGCCATAAAGCGTGAAGGGCTCGTCGCGCGACCGCTGCATCAGCGATTCGTAGACGAGATTGCCGTATTCCGGGTCCCACATGCCGCGCGCCGTCGTGCGCATGCTCTTCAGAATGAACGGGTTGAGGCTGTCGAAGGTGCCGACGACGCCGTAGGTAATCTTGCCGCCCTTCTTCACGTCCGGATTGACGTAAGGGAAGTGCTTGTAATCAGCCGGCAGGGCCGGCTCGCCATGCATCGCGATACCGTGCAGCGGCTCGGCGGCGACAGTGCCGCACAGCAGCGAAAAGACGAGAGGGACAACGATCCGGAGCATTCGGCAATCCTTGATCCGTGAAACGGGCATGATTCACCGCGAGACTATCATCTGGTCGAGCGATTCCAACACTTCGGCACCATTTCTTTGGCACGGCGACGAAATTGCTCCCGAAATTGCCAAAGAAATGCTGGATATCTTGAACGCTGCGATGTAACAGGTGAACCCGAAGTTTCGGGGTCATGCATTTGCCTCATTTTTCCATGAGGTGGAGTGCCGAACGACCCGATGGTTGGGGCGGCAGGTCGCTGCCTCGAACGGATATCAGGAGACGGAATTCGTTATGATGTTCAAGTCTGAAAAGAAAATGCGGGCAGCACTGTCCGTTCTGGCAGTGATGTTCGGCGTCGCTTCGGCACCGGTCTCCTCCTTCGCACAGGATGCGGCGGCACAGGCTCCCGCCGATGCCCCAGCGCAGGCCGCTGGAGCGCCGAAACTCGGCTGGTACAAGACATGCAGCAAGCAGGAAGACAACGACATCTGTGTCGTCCAGAACCTGATCCTCGCCAATGGCGGCCAGCTCGTGACGGCCGTTGGCCTGATCTCGGTCTCAGGCAAGATCAACCGCAAGCTCTTGCAGGTATCGGTTCCCACAGCACGTCTGATTCCCCCCGGCATCATCATGCAGATCGATGGCGGCAAGGGCCAGAAGCTCGACTACGCCGTCTGCCTGCCGGACAAGTGCACCGCCGAAATTCCGCTGACCGACGCGATGATCGCCAGCCTCAAGAAGGGCAGCGACGTGATCTTCACCTCGATCAACTTCCGCCGCGCCCCGAACCCGATCAAGATCTCGCTCGAAGGCTTCACCGGCGCTTATGACGGCGAGCCAGTTTCCGAATCCAAGCTCGCCGCAAGCCAGCGCAGCCTCCAGGAAGGCATGCAGAAGAAGGCCGACGAAGCCCGCAAGAAGCTGGAAGAAGCCCAGAAGGCCGCCAAGGCGCAGTAATCCTGCTTTCATATTGAATAGAAACCCGGCTTTAGGCCGGGTTTTTTGTTGCTAGACCGCCGCCCGTCCTCCGCCGTGCGCCGGTTGTACGATTCGCGCCGCGGTTTGCCCCTCAACCCTCTCCCCGTCCTGACGGGGAGAGGGGACGTGCCCTGCGCGAGATATGGGAACCGAGAGGTCGCGGCTTGCTTCCTTCGTCCTGTGAGAACGGGGAGAAGGTGGCGGCAGCCGGATGAGGGGCTTCCCAGCGAAAAGCAGAAGCCGGATAGCTGCCAAAAGAAAAAGGCCTCGCTGGGAGAGGCGAGGCCGTGTTTCATTGATCAAAACGCCTGACTTAATGGGCGAAGCTCATCTTGGGTTTGAACTGCCCTGACGGGGCCTGATCGAAAATCTGGTAGATCTGCGGGTTGCGCAGCGGCGTGCCGCTTTCGTCATTCACCAGGTTCTGCTCGGAGACATAAGCGACATATTCGCTCTCGTCGTTTTCGGCGAGCAGGTGATAGAAGGGCTGGTCCTTGCTCGGACGCACCTCGGCGGGGATAGAGTTCCACCATTCTTCCGTGTTCGCGAACTCCGGATCAACGTCGAAGATGACGCCGCGAAACGGAAAAACCTTATGCCGGACCACTTCGCCAATACTGAACTTTGCTATTCTTTCTTTCATGGTACGACTTCCTTTCATCACCCAAGTTGGTGATTGGCGCTCCATAAATCAAGATTTTTGAGCACCGTTCGTCACATGAACGTCATCTCCTCGCCATCTGCCGTCCGTGTCCTGAGAGGTGAAAGCCCCGGCGAACCGGGGCTTTCCGTATTCGGGCCGATCAGGCCGAATAGTACATGTCGTATTCGACCGGGTGCGGCGTCATTTCGAAACGCATCACTTCGGCCATCTTCAGCTCGATGAAGGCATCGATCTGGTCGTCGTCGAAAACGCCGCCTGCTGTCAGGAACTTGCGGTCCTTGTCGAGGCTTTCGAGCGCTTCACGCAACGAGCCGCAGACGGTCGGGATCTTCTTCAGCTCCTTCGGCGGCAGATCGTAGAGGTCCTTGTCCATGGCCTTGCCGGGATGGATCTTGTTCTTGATGCCGTCGAGGCCGGCCATCAGCATCGCGGCAAAGGCGAGATAGGGATTGGCGGTCGGATCCGGGAAGCGGACTTCGACGCGCTTGGCCTTCGGGTTGGAGCCGAACGGAATGCGGCAGGAGGCAGAGCGGTTGCGGGCCGAGTAGGCCAGCAGGACCGGCGCTTCGTAACCCGGCACGAGACGCTTGTAGGAGTTCGTCGACGGGTTGGTGAAGGCATTGATCGCCTTGGCATGCTTGATGATGCCGCCGATATAGTAGAGGCAGCTTTCGGAAAGACCTGCATATTCGTCGCCGGCGAAGGTCGGCTTGCCGCCCTTCCAGATCGACTGGTGCACATGCATGCCCGAGCCGTTGTCGCCGAAGATCGGCTTCGGCATGAAGGTTGCCGTCTTGCCGTAGGCGTTCGCCACCTGATGCACGACATATTTGTAGATCTGCATCTTGTCGGCGTTGCGCACCAGCGTGTCGAATTTGATGCCGAGTTCGTGCTGGGCGGCGGCGACTTCGTGGTGATGCTTTTCGACGACGACGCCCATTTCGGCGAGCACCGTCAGCATTTCCGAGCGCATGTCCTGGGCGCTGTCGACAGGCGGAACCGGGAAATAGCCGCCCTTGACGCGCGGGCGATGGCCGAGGTTGCCGGTCTCATAGTCGGTGTCGTCGTTCGACGGCAGTTCGGTCGAATCGAGCCTGAAGCCGGTATTGTAGGGGTCGGCCTTGTACTTGACGTCGTCGAAAACGAAGAACTCGGCTTCCGGGCCGACGAAAATGGTGTCGCCGATGCCGGATGCCTTCAGATAGGCTTCGGCCTTCTTGGCGGTGCCGCGCGGATCGCGGTTATAGGCCTCGCCGGAGACCGGATCGAGGATGTCGCAGACGATAACCATGGTCGACTGAGCGAAGAACGGGTCCATATGCACCGTTTCGGTGTCGGGCATCAGCACCATGTCGGACTCGTTGATGGCCTTCCAGCCGCCGATCGAAGAGCCGTCGAACATGACGCCGTCAGCGAACATGTCTTCATCGACGCAGGCAACGTCCATCGTCACATGCTGCAGCTTACCCTTCGGGTCGGTGAAACGCAGATCGACGAACTTTACGTCGTTCTCCTTGATCTGCTTCAGAATTTCGCTTGCGGTCGCCATTAAATACGTTCCTCCGATTTACAATAAAAATAGGTGGGTGCTCGTTGACGGTATCGGACTTTGCGCGATTGGCAAAGTGGCTCAGATGGCATCGATGCCGGTCTCGCCGGTGCGGATGCGGATAACCTCTTCGACGTTGGAGACGAAGATCTTTCCGTCGCCGATGCGGCCGGTCTGCGCCGCCTTGCGGATCGCGTCGATGACGGCTTCCGCGTTTTCGTCGGCCAGCACGACCTCGACTTTGACCTTCGGCAGGAAGTCGACGACGTATTCGGCTCCGCGGTAGAGTTCCGTGTGGCCCTTCTGACGACCGAAGCCCTTGGCTTCCGTGACTGTGATACCCTGCAAGCCGACTTCCTGAAGGGCTTCCTTCACTTCGTCCAGCTTGAAGGGCTTTATGATCGCTTCGATCTTTTTCATGAGAAAATGTCTCTCCGCTTCTCCCGTTATGGCAGGATCTTTCCCGCTCGCCGATATGATGCAGATATCATGCCAGTTTGAAATCCATCTTTTCGAAAAAAGACGCCGTTTTTGACGAAACCGGCGCGTTTGCGGGGAATTCTAAGGCGTTTTGGTGGCGGACATATGGGAAAAACCGCATCACTTCATCAAAATCCTATCGAAAACCACAAAAATCCCATGCATTCGCAATCGCGAAAATACCGAGCGGCTAGATTAAAATATAGGCAAATGCATAAAATAAGTGCTGTTGTTTTTCGCTTCAGTCGGTTGTTTTTTAGGCGTTTTTTGAATTGAATGGGCCAATGAGCGATCTGCCAGAACTTCTTCTCACCCCCGCTGAAATGGCGGCCGTCGACGCGGCTGCCGCCGCATCGGGCATTGATTCGTTCGGCCTGATGGAGAGGGCGGGTGCTGCCGTCGCCGCAGCCGCGTTGCGGCTTCATCCCGGCTCTCTGCGTTTCGTCGTGCTCTGCGGCCCCGGCAACAATGGCGGCGATGCCTATGTCGCGGCAAGGCATCTGCAGGAGAGCGGAGCGGCGGTGGCGCTTTTCCATCTCGGCGATCCCTCCAGGCTGAAGGGCGATGCCGCCCGGGCGCGCTCCGGCTGCGCATTGGAGGGACGGGAACTCCGCCTCTACCAGCCCTCAACAGGCGATGTCGTCATCGACGGCCTGTTTGGTGCGGGCCTTGGCCGCGAGGTGCCGGAGGATGCGCGCGCCTTGATCCGCCGCGTCACCGAAGCCGGTATTCCCGTACTTGCCATTGATCTGCCCTCCGGCCTCGATGGCCGCACCGGCAAGGTGCTGGGCGCCGCCTTCCGGGCGCACAACACGGTGACCTTCATGACCCGCAAACCAGGCCATCTGCTGATGCCGGGCAGGGAGCTTTGCGGTGACCTGCAGGTCTTCGACATCGGCATTCCCGCCCGCATCATCAGGGCCGAGGCGAGCGGTCTGATCGCTGAGAACACGCCCGATCCCTGGAAGGGCGTGCTGCCGGCGGAGCAATTGGAAACCCATAAATACAAGCGCGGCCATCTGGTTGTCTTTTCCGGCGAGGCCGATAAGACGGGGGCTGCGCGCATGTCGGCCATCTCGGGCCTGAAGGCCGGCGCCGGTCTGGTGACGATTGCCGCCCCCCGGGCGGCGATGGCTGCAAATGCGGCGCATCTGACCGCCGTCATGCTGCATGCGGTGGATGACGAAGCCGAACTCGAGGACTGGCTCTCCGACCGGCGGATGCAGACCTTCATTCTCGGCCCCGGTTTCGGCGTCAGCGCCAGGGCGCGCGGTTTCGTCAAGGTCCTTGCCGAGCGCCGTCTCGTGCTCGATGCCGACGGCATCTCTTCCTTTAAGGACGATCCGGAGCAGCTTTATGAGCTTTTCCGCGGTGAGCCGCGTCTCGTGCTGACGCCGCATGAAGGGGAGTTCTCGCGGCTCTTTCCCGATATCGGCGCCGACGAGACGCTCGGCAAGGTGGACAAGGCCGTGGCCGCCGCGCGGCGCGCTAATGCCGCCATCGTTTATAAGGGGGCGGACACCGTCATCGCCTCGCCGGACGGGCGTGCGCTCATCAATACCAATGCCCCGGTCTGGCTTGCGACTGCCGGTTCCGGCGACGTGCTTGCCGGGATCATCGGCGGATTGCTCGCCCAGGGCCTGCCGGCTTTCGAGGCCGCCGCCGCCGGCGTCTGGCTGCATGGAGAGGCCGGCCGTCGCGCCGGCAAGGGGCTGACGGCCGAGGAGCTCGCAGCCGAGGTGTTGCCGCTTTAGCGCCTCGCTTCTTTCCAGAGACACAAACGACGCCGCAACAGTTTAAATTCCTGCATAATTCCTTAGATCGATTTCGATTTAAGGAATTATGCAGTAGGTCTCGGGTAATGGATTTTCGGTTTTCTGTGTAAATCTGTCTTTCCGACGGAGGCTCGAATGAGTGTTGGCCTGATCGCCCTTCTTGACGATATCGCGGCATTGGCCAAGGTGGCTGCGGCGTCCCTCGACGATATTGCCGGCCAGGCCGCCAAGGCAGGCGCGAAAGCGGCGGGCGTCGTCATCGATGATGCGGCGGTCACACCCCGCTACGTCACCGGCTTTTCGGCAGCGCGCGAATTGCCGATCATCGGCAAGATCGCCATCGGTTCGTTGAAGAACAAGCTTCTGCTCCTGCTCCCGGCAGCCCTCGTCCTCAGCCTTGTCGCGCCGCAGGCGATCACGCCGCTGCTCATGATCGGCGGGCTTTATCTCTGCTACGAGGGCGTGGAAAAGGTCTACGCGCTGGTCATGCCGCATGCGGCTCACGCCCACGAGTCGGCACTGGAGGCGACAAGCCTCGATGCCAAATCGATAGAAGACGAGAAGGTCGCCGGTGCGATCAAGACGGATTTCATCCTGTCGGCCGAAATCATGGCGATTACGCTCAGTGCGGTGCCGTCAGGCAGCATGGTCACGCAGGCCGTTATCCTTGCCGTCGTCGGATTGGGCATAACCGCCGCGGTCTATGGCGGCGTGGCGCTGATCGTCAAGGCTGACGATCTCGGCTTGATGCTGGCGCGGGTGCGCACCGTATCTGCGATGGGCGCGCTCCTGCGTTCGATCGGAAAAGGCCTTGTCACCGGCATGCCCTATTTCCTGAAACTCCTCGGCATCGTCGGAACCGCCGCCATGATCTGGGTCGGCGGCGGCATCATCGTTCACGGCCTCGAAGCTTATGGGTTCGGCGGCCTTGCGCATCTGATCCATGATGCCGGAGAGGCGATTGCCCATGCCGTTCCCGTTCTGCCATCCGTGCTGCGCTGGATCGTCGAGGCCGCCGGAGCGGGCATTATCGGCATCGTTGTCGGTCTGGTCGCAATCCCGCTCGCAGGCTACGTCGTCTCGCCGGCGTGGCGATATCTCAAATCGCTTCTGCCTCGCCGCCGGCAAAAAGAAGCGCTGGCGGACGAGAAGAAGTGAATCAACTCAAAATGCTTCCGCGTTCGCGCATCTCAAAAGTCGCGGCTTTCCAGACGTCATACCCAGCCTGCGCTTGAAACGGACGAATAGTGATCCGCATGCGGCGATGATTGCCCATGCGGTCATTGCCCACCGATGAACCCGGCCTATTTCGCCAATGCCTGCTGCAGGGCGATGGCTCCATGCGGCGCATTGACCTTGCCCTCATGGATCATGAAGGCGAAGACGTCACGCGGTTCGGCCTTCACCTTGCGATCCTTATCGATCAGCGACAGATCATCCGGGACCTTGCCTTCGGCCCAGGTCTCGAGCCGCTTTGCCCAGGCCTTCAGGTCCTTGTCGGGGTAGCAGGTTGGAATGTCGTCCGATCCTTTCTGCAGCCTCGCATAGACGAAATCGGCCGTCACATCGGCGATCATCGGATACTCGAAATGTTCGGCGCAAACCGGCGCCACGCCGTATTTCGCCAGCAACGCGACGAACTCCGGCACCTTGAAGGAATCGTGGCGTACCTCGACCACGTGCTGCAGCTTCAGCCCGTCCTGCTTTTCCGGCAGCAGCTTCAGGAAGGCCTCGAAATCCTCCGCATCGAACTTCTTGGTCGGTGCGAACTGCCAGAGCAGCGGGCCGAGATGGTCGCCGAGTTCGCTGATCCCGGACGACAGGAAGCGCTCCATTGATTCATCGGCTTCGGCGAGCACCCGCCGATTGGTGACGAACCGCGTCGCCTTCAGCGAAAAGATGAAGCCGTCGGGAACATCGGCTGCCCATTTGGCGAAGACTGCAGGTTTCTGCGTGCTGTAATAGGTGCCGTTGACCTCGATGACCTTCAGCTGGCGGCTGGCATAATGCAGTTCGTCCTTCTGTTTGAGGTCATCGGGAAAGAAATGCCCGCGCCAGGGCTCGAAGGTCCAGCCGCCGATGCCGGTGCGGATAGTGCCGGATTTCGTCATGTCGTCCTCCCTTTTGGCAGCCGCTCAGGCCGCAACAATCTCTTTCGTCATGTCGACGAGCGTCCATCCTGGCCGATAAGGATTTGGCCGGCGACCCGTTTCCTGAAATCCGAAGGCGAGATAGAGCGCGATGTTCCGCTCCATCCGCGCATTCGCATAGAGCCGGATTTCCGGCACGGCCCATTTCCGCGCCTTGTCTTCCAGCCATCGCAGCATCGCAGGCCGTGCCCGGCGCCCTGAAAGGCGGGCGAGACCGCGATGCTGAACAGCATGAGGTGGTCGGGATGCTGCTCGACGACCACGAGGCCGGCCCGTTTCATCGCCGGTCTCGCGCAGCCATACCTCGCCGCGTTCGATGCGCGGCGCGTAATCCTCTGTCACCGGCACAGGGGGAACGCCGAAAAGTTCGGTATAGGGCAGATAGGCGACTGCCGTCAGCGTCGTGATCGTTTGAAGATCGTCGCGCGACGCCAGCCTCATCGTCATTCCGCCGCAGCCGCCCTTTTCGCCGGCCGCCGTTCC
This sequence comes from Rhizobium sp. R634, assembly GCF_002211305.1. GTDB lineage: Bacteria > Pseudomonadota > Alphaproteobacteria > Rhizobiales > Rhizobiaceae > Rhizobium. The sequence goes on from NZ_LOKW01000026.1 coordinate 108,826, forward strand.
AGCAATTCCTTCAGGAACTGTCCGGTATAGGAGCGCTTCTCCTTGACGATCGCCTCCGGCGTGCCTGTGGCGACGATCTCGCCCCCGCCATCGCCGCCTTCGGGGCCGAAATCGAGCACCCAGTCGGCGGTCTTGATGACTTCGAGATTGTGCTCGATTACCACCACCGAATTGCCCTGATTGACCAGCTCGTGCAGCATTTCGAGCAGCTTGGCGACGTCGTGGAAATGCAGGCCAGTGGTCGGTTCGTCGAGAATATAGAGCGTGCGCCCCGTCGAGCGCTTCGACAGTTCCTTGGCGAGCTTGACGCGCTGCGCTTCGCCGCCCGAGAGCGTATTGGCCTGCTGGCCGACCTTGATGTAACCGAGGCCGACATCCTTCAGCGATTGCAGCTTGTCGCGCACGGCAGGCACCGCCGCGAAGAAATCGACGCCTTCTTCGACCGTCATGTCGAGCACATCGGCGATCGATTTCTGCTTGAAGGTGACGTCCAGCGTCTCTCTGTTGTAGCGCTTGCCGTGGCAGACGTCGCAGGTGACGTAGACATCGGGCAGGAAGTGCATCTCGATCTTGATGACGCCGTCGCCCTGGCAGGCTTCGCAGCGTCCACCCTTAACGTTGAAGGAGAAGCGGCCCGGCTGATAGCCGCGCGCCTTGGCTTCCGGCAACCCGGCAAACCAATCGCGGATCGGCGTGAAGGCGCCGGTATAGGTCGCCGGGTTCGAACGGGGCGTGCGGCCGATCGGCGACTGGTCGATATCGATCACCTTGTCGATATGCTCGAAACCATCGATCCGGTCGTGGTCGGCCGGAATTTCGCGCGCGCCCATGACGCGGCGTGCCGCTGACTTATAGAGCGTCTCGATCAGGAAGGTGGACTTGCCGCCGCCCGAGACGCCGGTCACGGCCGTAAAGACGCCGAGCGGGATCGATGCCGTGACATTCTTCAGATTGTTGCCGCGCGCACCGACCACCTTAATCTCACGGCCCTTCTTCGGCTTGCGGCGCTCGTCGGGAACGGGAACGCCGAGTTCGCCCGACAGATATTTGCCAGTCAGCGACTTCGGATTGGCCATGATATCCTGCGGCGTGCCATGGGCGATGACCTGGCCGCCATGAATGCCGGCGGCCGGGCCGATATCGACCACGTCGTCGGCCGTCAGGATCGCATCCTCGTCATGTTCGACGACGATGACCGTATTGCCGATATCGCGCAGGTGCTTCAGCGTGTCGAGCAGCCGGGCGTTGTCGCGCTGATGCAGGCCGATCGACGGCTCGTCGAGCACATAAAGAACGCCGGTCAGCCCCGAGCCGATTTGCGAGGCGAGCCGGATGCGCTGGCTCTCGCCACCCGACAGCGTGCCGGAGTTGCGCGACAGGCTGAGATATTCCAGGCCGACATCATTGAGGAAGCGCAGCCGGTCACGAATTTCCTTGAGGATGCGGGCGGCGATTTCGTTCTGCTTGGCATTGAAGCTTGCCGGCAGCGCCTCGAACCAGTCGCGCGCAATGCGGATCGACATGGCGGTCACTTCGCCGATATGCAGCGTGTTGATCTTCACGGCCAAGGCCTCCGGCTTCAGGCGGAAGCCGTTGCAGGCGGGGCAGGGGGCGGCCGACATGAAACGCTCAATATCCTCGCGCGCCCAGGCGGAATCCGTCTCCTTCCAGCGGCGCTCAAGATTGGTGATGATGCCTTCGAAATTCTTGTGGGTCGTATAGGAGCGGGCGCCATCGGCGTAGTGGAACTCGATCTTGTCGTCGGTGCCGTTGAGAATGACGTCCTTGGCCTCGGCGGAAAGATCGTTCCAGCGGGTGCCGAGTTTAAAGCCGTAATGTTTGCCGAGCGCTTCCAGCGTCTGGTTGTAATAGGGCGACGTCGACTTTGCCCAGGGGGCGATCGCGCCGTCGCGCAGCGTCCGCTCGGGTTCGGGCACGATCAGGTCAGGGTCGATCTTCTGCTGGGCGCCGAGGCCGTCGCAGGTTGGGCAGGCGCCGAAAGGATTGTTGAAGGAGAACAGCCGGGGTTCGATCTCCGGGATGGTGAAACCCGAGACCGGGCAGGCGAATTTTTCCGAAAACAGCACGCGCTCATGCGTTTCGTTCAGCGACTTGTTGGCCGAACCGCCGGCCGAAGTTTCTTCCGGCGGCAGCGGCTTGTCGGCGAATTCGGCGATGGCAAGTCCGTCGGCGAGCTTCAGCGAGGTTTCAAGGCTATCCGCCAGGCGCGCCGAGACATCGGAGCGCACGACGATGCGGTCGACCACCACGTCGATGTCATGCTTGTATTTTTTGTCGAGAGCAGGCGCCTCGGCGATCTCGTAGAACTGGCCGTCCACCTTGACGCGCTGGAAGCCCTTCTTCATCAGCTCCGCCAGTTCCTTCTTGTATTCGCCCTTGCGCCCGCGCACGAGCGGGGCGAGGATATAAAGACGGGTGCCTTCGCCGAAATCGAGGATCCGGTCGACCATCTGGCTGACGGTCTGGCTCTCGATCGGCAGGCCGGTCGCCGGCGAATAGGGAACGCCGACGCGGGCAAAGAGCAGGCGCATATAGTCGTAGATCTCGGTGACGGTGCCGACCGTCGAGCGCGGGTTGCGCGAGGTGGTCTTCTGCTCGATCGAGATGGCAGGCGACAGCCCGTCGATCTGGTCGACATCGGGCTTCTGCATCATTTCGAGGAACTGCCGGGCATAGGCCGACAGGCTCTCGACGTAGCGCCGCTGTCCCTCGGCGTAGATCGTATCGAAGGCCAGCGAGGATTTGCCCGAGCCCGAAAGCCCGGTCATGACGATCAGCTTGTTGCGCGGCAGATCGAGATCGATGCTCTTCAAATTGTGCTCGCGCGCGCCGCGGATGGAGATCGTCTTCAGTTCGCTCATCGTCTCTGCTTTGGTTTTCTGGATAACAGCCCTTATTTAGTGATGACGACCGGCGAGTCGAGGCTGAATATCCTGGAAGGCTCAAGGTTTTCGATTCTGTTGACAGGATCATACGGATAAACTAGAACAAATAAAGAACAAAATTCCTGATGAATGCATGCGGTTTTCTGATGGATAAAATATGTGGATTAAATACCGCTGATGCGCACCGGCGGTCCGTGATGGTTTAAGGTGCGCCGATCGATTGAAACGCCGCCGGGCAGGGCGGCAGGCAGGGTGAGAAATGGCTGGTAGCGTAAACAAGGTAATTCTGGTTGGAAACGTGGGTGCAGACCCCGAAATCCGCCGCACGCAGGACGGCCGGCCGATCGCCAATCTTCGTATCGCAACCTCGGAGACCTGGCGCGACCGCAATTCCGGCGAACGCCGCGAAAAGACCGAATGGCATACTGTCGTCGTCTTCAACGAGGGCCTCTGCAAGGTCGTCGAGCAATATGTGAAGAAGGGCGCAAAGCTTTATATCGAAGGCCAGCTGCAGACCCGTAAGTGGCAGGACCAGCAGGGCCAGGATCGTTACTCGACGGAAGTGGTGCTGCAGGGCTTCAGCTCGACGCTGACTATGCTCGACGGCCGTGGCGATGGCGGCGGCGCGAGCTCCGGCTTCGGCGGCGGGCGTGGCGGCGGCAGCAGCAACAATGATTACGGCGATGATTACGGCGCGCCGTCCTCGTCCCCGTCGTCCAGCCGCGGCGGTGGCGGCGGCAATTTCTCGCGCGATCTCGACGACGACATCCCGTTCTGATCGGCGGCCTTTCCCGAGTGAGAGACTTGAGAGCATGATGCCTTGAACGGCGTCATGCTCTTTTTGTTGATTTCGATCAGTAGGTTTCACTCTTTGAAAGCTGAAGCATCTGCCGCCGTTCAGCGCGGCGTCGCGCTGATGAGATTGAAGGCCGATTTCGCACCGTCGACGACGAATTGCACCGCCAGCGCGGCCAGGATGACACCGAGAAGCCGCGTCAGGATTGCTCGACCGGTGACGCCGAGGAAACGGTCGAGCCTTTCGGCGATGAGCAGCATGAGGAAAGTCAGCAGCAGATTGGCGGCGATGACCGCGATGAGCTGGGCTTTTTCGACGGTTGTCGGCAGCGTGCCCGCAAGCAGGATCGTCGCCGAGATCGCGCCCGGGCCTGCGATCAACGGCAGGGCAAGCGGGAAGACGGCGACATTCTCGATATGATCCTTGGTCACAGCCGCCTCGGAGGCCTTCTCCTTGCGCTCCTGGCGCCTCTCGAAGACCATCTCGAAGGCGATCCAGAAGAGCAGCAGCCCGCCCGCGATGCGGAAGGCACCGATCGAAATGCCGAGCACGCCGAGCACGCTCGAGCCGAACAGAGCGAAGACGGCGAGGATGATGAAGGCGATGGTCGAGCCGCGCAGCGCCACCTGGGTGCGCTGAGCTCGGCTCATGCCGATCGTCAGACCCAGGAAGATGGGCGCCAGCCCCGGCGGATCGATGGTGACGATGAGCGTCGTAAAGGCGTTGATCAGTTGGTCGGCGCTTGCCATCGTCTCTCCCGAACCCCATATGAATGCCTGGGTTTTCGCGATTGTGAAGCGGGGATTCCGATTTGGCAAATAGCCCGCGGCGGTCCCTGAAGGATTTGCCCGGTCCAGCGGCCAAAACCGCATGCTTTACCCTTTTTAGGCCGCAAAAGCCTGTTCAAAACGCTCTGTGAAATTGGCGTGGGAACAGGCTTTCCGCTATAAATCTTCAAGTGATTCTAGAAGAGATCGTGATCTGTTTTGACTGAGCAAACACCCCCCGGCGGCGGGAAGCTCCCGCCAGGCATCGAGCCCATCTCCATCATGGAGGAAATGCAGCGGTCGTATCTCGATTACGCCATGAGCGTCATCGTCAGCCGCGCGCTGCCCGACGTGCGCGACGGCCTGAAGCCCGTGCACCGGCGCATCCTCTACGGCATGTCCGAGCTCGGCATCGACTGGAACAAGAAATACGTCAAATGCGCCCGCGTCACCGGTGACGTGATGGGTAAATACCATCCGCACGGCAACGCCGCGATCTACGACGCGCTCGCCCGCATGGCGCAGCCCTGGTCGCTGCGGCTGCCGCTGATCGACGGTCAGGGCAATTTCGGCTCCGTCGACGGCGATCCGCCGGCGGCCGAACGTTACACGGAATGCCGGCTGGAGAAGGCCGCCCATTCGCTGCTCGACGATCTCGACAAGGAAACGGTCGACTTCCGCGACAACTATGACGGCACGCTCTCCGAGCCGGTCGTGGTTCCCGCCAAGTTCCCGAACCTGCTCGTCAACGGCGCCGGCGGCATCGCCGTCGGCATGGCGACCAACATCCCTCCGCATAACCTGTCGGAAGTCATCAACGGTTGCATCGCGCTGATCGACGATCCGGCAATCGAGCTGCCGGAACTGATGCAGATCATTCCCGGCCCGGATTTCCCGACGGGGGCCAAGATCCTCGGCCGCGCCGGCATCCGCTCCGCCTATGAGACTGGCCGCGGCTCGGTCATCATGCGCGGCGTCGCCGCCATCGAGCCGATGCGCGGCGACCGCGAGCAGATCATCATCACCGAAATTCCCTATCAGGTGAACAAGGCGACGATGATCGAGAAGATGGCCGAACTGGTGCGCGAAAAGCGCATCGAGGGCATCTCCGACCTGCGCGACGAATCCGACCGCCAGGGCTATCGCGTCGTCATCGAGCTGAAGCGCGACGCCAATGCCGAGGTTATCCTCAATCAGCTCTATCGCTACACGCCGCTGCAGACCTCTTTCGGCTGCAACATGGTGGCGCTAAACGGTGGCAAGCCGGAACAGCTGACGCTGCTCGACATGCTGCGCGCCTTCGTCTCTTTCCGCGAGGAAGTCGTTAGCCGGAGAACGAAGTTCCTGCTGCGCAAGGCGCGCGAGCGCGCCCATGTGTTGGTCGGCCTCGCGATTGCCGTCGCCAACATCGATGAAGTCATCCGCGTTATCCGCCAAGCGCCGGATCCGCAATCGGCCCGCGAAGAGCTGATGACCCGACGCTGGCCGGCGGAAGATGTCGAAAGCCTGATCCGTCTGATCGATGATCCGCGCCACCGCATCAACGAGGACATGACGTATAACCTGTCGGAGGAGCAGGCGAGAGCCATCCTCGAACTGCGTCTTGCTCGCCTGACCGCTCTCGGCCGTGACGAAATCGGCGATGAACTCAATAAGATAGGCGAGGAAATCCGGGATTATCTCGATATTCTTTCGTCGCGCATCCGCATCCAGACCATCGTCAAGGATGAACTCACCGCCGTGCGCGACGAGTTCGGCACGCCGCGCCGCACCGAGATCGTCGATGGCGGTCTTGAAATGGACGATGAGGATCTGATCGCCCGCGAAGACATGGTCGTCACCGTCTCGCATCTCGGTTATATCAAGCGCGTGCCGCTCACCACCTATCGCGCCCAGCGCCGCGGCGGGAAGGGCCGCTCTGGCATGACCACCCGTGACGAGGATTTTGTTAGCCGGCTATTTGTAGTCAACACGCATACGCCGGTTCTGTTCTTCTCCTCGCGCGGCATCGTCTACAAGGAAAAGGTCTGGCGCCTGCCGATCGGCACGCCGACCTCGCGCGGCAAGGCGCTGATCAACATGCTGCCGCTCGCCCCCGGCGAACGCATCACCACCATCCTGCCCTTGCCCGAGGACGAGGAAAGCTGGGACAATCTCGACGTCATGTTCTCGACGACGCGCGGCACGGTTCGCCGCAACAAGCTGTCGGACTTCGTTCAGGTGAACCGCAACGGCAAGATCGCCATGAAGCTCGAAGAAGAGGGCGACGAAATCCTCTCCGTCGAGACCTGTACGGAACATGACGACGTTCTGCTGACGACCGCGCTCGGCCAGTGCATCCGCTTCTCCGTCGACGACGTTCGCGTCTTCGCCGGCCGTAATTCTATCGGCGTGCGCGGCATCAATCTCGGCGAGGGCGATCGCATCATCTCGATGACGATCGTTGGCCATGTCGATGCTGAGCCGTGGGAGCGCGCCGCCTATCTGAAGCGCTCCGCCGCCGAACGTCGCGCGACGGGCGTGGATGAAGAGGATATCGCACTGGTCGGCGAGGAAGTCACCGAGGAGGGACAGCTCTCCGACGAACGCTACGAAGAGCTGAAGGCGCGCGAGCAGTTCGTGCTCACCGTCTCCGAGAAGGGCTTCGGCAAGCGGTCGTCTTCCTATGACTTCCGCATCTCCGGCCGCGGCGGCAAGGGCATTCGCGCCACCGACACGTCGAAGACGGGCGAGATCGGCGAACTCGTCGCCGCCTTCCCGGTCGATGACGGCGACCAGATCATGCTGGTTTCGGACGGCGGCCAGTTGATCCGCGTACCGGTCGGCGGCATCCGCATCGCCAGCCGCGCCACCAAGGGCGTCACCATCTTCTCGACAGCCAAGGACGAAAAGGTCGTCTCCGTCGAGCGCATCAGCGAGCCGGAAGAGGACGAGACCGAGGAGGCGGTCGAGGCCGCCGAAGGCGGCGCTGCCGACGACGCGCCGGCTGCCGATGGCGATCCGGCAGGACCTGCCGAGGAATGATAAAGGAAAAGGGCGGCTTCGAGCCGCCCTTTTCTTTTGATGGCCAGGGGCCCTGCCAGCCACGGCATTTCGCTTCTTCGGCGGCCTTCCGATGCCATCTTCGGCATGGCCATGAAACCTTCTGATTTTTAAGCCGTTATTGCGCTTATGACCGACGCTAGATTGAACCCGAAATCGGTCGACGGCACCAGGCCCGACGGTGCCGAAAAGCCGCCGCACCATGAGAAGGCATCGACTGTCGAAGTCGCGCCACCGCCGGATATCATCGAAGACGATCCAAAGCTGACGCCCGAGGACGCCGAGAAGGCGCGGAAGAAATATTTGCTGAAGCGCTTCTGGATCAGCGCACGCGGTTACTGGAGTCGCCGCGGCGATGGCTTTGCCTGGCCGTGCTGCATTGGACTGCTGCTCCTGATCGTCATGAATGTCGGTTTCCAATATGGCATCAATCGCTGGAACCGCGGGATTTTCGATGCCATAGAGCGGCACGATGCCGGCACCGTCTATTATCTGAGTGCCGTTTTCCCGCCGCTTGTGCTCGGAAGCGTCGCCCTCGTCACCTCGCAAGTCTACCTTCGCATGATGATTCAGCGCCGCTGGCGTTCCTGGCTCGCGACGGCGCTCATCGCGCGCTGGCTCGCAAATGGCCGCTATTATCAGTTGAACCTCATCGGCGGCGATCATAAGAACCCCGAGGCGCGTATCTCGGAGGATCTCAGGATCGCTACCGAGGCCCCGGTCGATTTTCTCGCCGGCGTCACCTCCGCATTTCTGTCGGCCTCGACCTTCATCGTGGTGCTGTGGACGATCGGCGGAGCGCTGACTCTCCCGATCGGCGGGGTGACCGTTACCATTCCCGGCTTTCTCGTCGTCACCGCCGTGCTCTACGCCGTCATTACGTCGACCACCATCGCGATCATCGGCCGGCATTTCGTCCAGGTGTCCGAGGTCAAGAACCAGTTGGAAGCCGAGTTCCGCTACACGCTGACCCATGTGCGTGAGAACGGCGAGAGCATCGCTCTTCTCGGCGGCGAAGAGGAAGAGCGGAACGATCTCGACAAGACTTTCGGCAATGTGCTGCGGCAATGGGCGCTGCTTGCGCACCAGTATATGCGCACGACGTTCGTGTCGCATGGGTCGATGCTGATTGCACCCGTCGTACCCGTCCTGTTGTGCGCTCCGAAATTCCTCGAGGGCAGCATGTCGCTGGGGGAGGTCATGCAGGCTGCCTCTGCCTTCGCCATCGTTCAGTCTGCCTTCGGATGGCTGGTCGACAACTATCCCCGTCTTGCCGATTGGAACGCCTGCGCGCGGCGCGTCGCTTCGCTGATGATGTCGCTCGATGGGCTGGAACGTGCTGAACAGAGTGATTCTCTGGGGCGCATCAAACACGGCGAGACGAAAAGCGATGCGATGCTGAGCCTCAATGATCTCTCTGTGTCGCTGGACGACGGCACCGCCGTGGTCAAGGAAACCCGGGTCGAGATCGAGCCGGGCGAACGGGTACTTGTCGCCGGTGAATCCGGTTCGGGCAAGAGCACCCTTGTGCGCGCCATTTCAGGTCTTTGGCCGTGGGGCCATGGCAGCGTCGGTTTCCGCACGGACAGACGGTTGTTCATGCTGCCGCAGCGGCCCTACATTCCTTCCGGCACGCTTCGCCGCGCCGTCGCCTATCCCCGCGCGGCCGACGGTTGGTCGCTTGATGAGATCAAGGCGGCCCTCAGCAAGGTGGGGCTCGATTACCTGAACGAGAAGATCGAGGAAGAGGGGCCATGGGACCAGACTTTGTCGGGCGGCGAAAAGCAGCGGCTCGCCTTTGCGCGTCTGCTCCTGCACAATCCCGATATCATCGTGCTCGATGAAGCGACGTCCGCGCTCGACGAGAAGAGCCAGGACAAGATGATGGAAATGGTGATCCGGGAATTGCCGAAGGTCACCATCATCAGCGTGGCGCACCGCGCCGAACTCGAGGCCTTTCATAGCCGCAAGATTACCTTGGAGCGGCGCGAAGGCGGCGCAAAGCTGGTCAGCGATATCGATCTTGTGCCGCGCCAGAGAAAACGGAACGTGCTTATGCGCCTTCTGGAGGACCGGCGGCCCCAGCCGAAAGGCAGCCTGACCTCCGGGAAAGCCACGTTGCCGCAGAATAAAAACTGAAATCCGTCTGGCTGCGACTGGGAGGAAATAGCCAGCTTGCTGGCGCAATTCAGAAAAAAGCCGGATGCTGGGTGCATCCGGCTTTGAATGGCCTCGGCGGCGGAAGGGTGCCGCTCGAGGTGGGGAAGAGAGGATGGTCAGAATGCGCTATGTTTCTCGTTCAGCGCCTTTACTTCTTCACCTTCGCGCCTGAGCGCGGAGATCGTCGAAGCCACGGACACTATGAACATGACGCTGATGAGGGCGGTGAGCACTGTCAAGATCGTGAACATAGGCATTCCTTTCCTGGGGAGTTGCGTTCTCGCCCCTCAGTACTGGCCCACTACGGCCGTACGGGCCGAAGCATAGGGACCATAAACCTTGGACGTATCGACCTTCTGATCATAGAGCGCGACGGTTGCGGTGAGCATGCCCGTGATCATTGCCATCCAGAGCACGTTAATCATCGTAATCTTGCCGGGCATCTTCGGTCCTTCCTGGCGCGCTTGTCGCATCTATGTATCGGTTGAATGAACGCATCCGTCTAAAATTGGTTCCGCCGGATGTTGAGGGGGGATTTACCAAGCTCGATCTGAAGCGACTTTGAATGTCTCGTTCATCTGGCGTTCAGATTCGAGGCGCGGTTTTGGCGCAGTCGGCCCTGAGTGGCGCGCACGATCGCAGCATGTTCGGCAAGTTCAGGCCGCACCCAGTTCATCTCGTAGCGCTCGGCGAAATAGCTGTAGGCCATCTCGGCGGCGAGAGAGAAAACAACGGCAAGTGCAATGAGCACGATCAGCATGAACCTGGTCTTTCCGGGAGCGCCGGATGCCGGAATGGCATCGGCCGACTTGATGATCCGAGTTAAGCAGGTTGCGTCTGAAACGGGCTTGAACGGCACATTCATCTATCGTTCAGCGGCGAAATCACTTGCGGCCAAATGACTTGCGGCAAGGCCGCATCCATGACAAAAGGCGTCAAACCAACGGCCAGGTCAGATGACGACAGCTTTTTATCCGGGGTCCTTCGACCCGATCACCAACGGACATGTGGATGTGCTGGTCCAGGCGCTTAATGTCGCCGAGAAGGTCATCGTCGCGATCGGCATCCATCCCGGCAAGGCGCCGCTCTTCTCCTTCGAGGAGAGAGCCGAGCTGATCCGCCTTTCGCTGGCTCAGGCGCTGCCCGGCAAGGCCGGTGACATCGAAGTCGTCGCCTTCGACAATCTGGTCGTCGATGCCGCCCGCGCCCATGGGGCGACGCTTCTGATCCGCGGTCTTCGCGATGGAACCGACCTCGATTACGAAATGCAGATGGCTGGCATGAACAGGACGATGGCGCCCGATATCCAGACCATCTTTTTGCCTGCCGGCACGGCGTCGCGGCCCATTACCGCCACATTGGTCCGCCAGATCGCCGCCATGGGCGGCGATGTCAGCGCCTTCGTGCCGGCCGCCGTCCTCCAAGCCCTCACGTCCAAGCGCCCAAACTAGGCGGATAACGCCGCAACGGAGCTCACATGAAACTCTTTTATCTCGCATTTGCCGGCGTGCTCTATCTCGCCTCCTTCGCGGGGGATGCGCTGGCCCAGTCGGCCGATCATTATCTGACCATCCAGCTGAAGAACGGCCCCGTCGTCATCCAGTTGATGCCCGATGTGGCGCCGAAGCACGTCGCGCAGATCGAGGCGCTGGCTAAGAAGGGCGAATATGACAACGTCGCCTTCCACCGCGTCATCGACGGCTTCATGGCCCAGACCGGCGACGTCAAATACGGCAACATGGAAAAGGGCTTCGACGCGAGCCTCGCCGGCACCGGCTCGTCCGACCTGCCCGACATTCCCGCCGAATTTTCGAAGACGCCCTTCGTGCGCGGCACGGTCGGGATGGCCCGCTCGCAGGATCCGAATTCCGCCAATTCGCAGTTCTTCATCATGTTCGCCGACGGTTCCTTCCTCAACGGCCAGTATACCGTCGTCGGCAAGGTCGTCTCCGGCATGGAGAACGTCGACAAGATCAAGCGCGGCGAAGGCCAGAACGGCGAAGTCAAGAATCCCGACAGGATGGTCAAGGTCACCCTGGGCAAGAAGTAAGTTACGAGAGAAACAAGAGGAGAAGACAATGGCCGAGATCAAGGATCCCGAAAACACCATCATTCTGGAAACCACCAAGGGCAAGGTTGTCATTCAGCTTCTGCCGCAGGTCGCCCCGGAGCATGTCGCCCGCATCAAGGAACTCGCCCGCGAGAAGGCCTATGATGGCGTCGTCTTCCACCGCGTCATCCAGGATTTCATGGCCCAGACGGGCGATGTCGAATATGGCAAGAAGGGCTCGGAAACCTTCAATCCTGGCCGGGCCGGCATGGGCGGCTCCTCCAAGCCGGACTTGAAGGCTGAATTTTCCGCGACCTCGCATGTTCGCGGCACCTGCTCGATGGCGCGTTCGCAGAACCCGAATTCGGCCAACTCGCAGTTTTTCATCTGCTTCACCGACGCACCGTGGCTGAACAAGCAGTATTCAGTCTGGGGCCAGGTTATCGAAGGCATGGACAACGTCGACAAGATCAAGCGCGGCGAGCCGGTTTCCGATCCGGATTCGATCGTCTCGATGCGGGTTGCCGCCGACGTCTGATTGTGATTTCTGCTGAAACCCGCTCTTGCGCGTCAACCGCGCGGGGGCGGGTTTCGCTTTGCATGAAAGTGCCGTTATGCGCGTAGACCTTTTCGATTTCGATCTGCCGGATGAACGCATCGCGTTGCGGCCCGCCGAGCCGCGCGACAGCGCGCGCCTGCTCGTCGTGGATCCCGATGCGGAAAGCGCGCTCTCGGATCATCACGTTTACGATCTGCCGTCGTTTCTGCGCGCCGGTGACGCGCTCGTGTTCAACGATACCAAGGTCATTCCCGCCCAGCTCGAAGGAATCCGTCATCGCGACGGCGCCGGCGGCCAGCAGGTGTCGGCAACGCTGCACATGCGCATCGGCCCCAGCCGCTGGAAGGCCTTTGCCAAGCCCGGCAAACGCATCAAGGAGGGCGACCGCATCGCCTTCGGTCATTCCGGCGAAAGCTGCTTCCTCGGTTCGCTCGATGCCACCGTCGAGGAAAAGGGCGAAGCGGGCGAAGTGACGCTCGCCTTCGATCTCACAGGCCCGGCGCTCGACGAGGCGATCGCCGCCGTCGGCCATATCCCGCTGCCGCCCTATATCGCCGCCAAGCGTCCCGAGGACGAGCGCGACCGCGCCGATTACCAGACGATCTATGCCCGCGAGGAGGGCGCCGTCGCCGCCCCCACCGCCGGCCTGCATTTCACGCCCGATCTATTTGCAGCGCTGGATAAGGCCGGCATCGAACGCCATTTCGTCACGCTGCATGTCGGTGCCGGCACCTTCCTGCCCGTGAAGGCCGACGATACCGACGATCACAAGATGCATCTCGAAAGCGGCTATGTCAGTGCCGAGGCCGCCGCACGGCTGAACGCCGTGAAGGCGAGGGGCGGGCGTATCATCTGCGTTGGTACGACTTCGCTGCGGCTGATCGAGAGTGCCGCGGGAGAGAGTGGCGAAATCAAAGCCTGGGCCGGCGCCACCGGCATCTTCATTACGCCCGGCTACCGCTTCAAGGCGGTCGATATCCTAATGACCAATTTTCACCTGCCTCGCTCGACGCTCTTCATGTTGGTTTCGGCCTTCGCCGGTTTCGAGACCATGCACGCGGCCTATGAACACGCGATTTCGACAGGCTACCGCTTCTATTCCTACGGCGATGCGAGCCTTCTTTTCCGGAAAGACCGATGACGACTGAGAACTTCCAGTTCACCCTGAAAAAGACCGATGGCGGTGCGCGTCTCGGCGAGGTTTCCATGCCGCGCGGCGTAATCCGCACGCCGGCCTTCATGCCGGTCGGCACCGTCGGCACGGTCAAGGCCATGTATCTCGACCAGGTGCGCGAGACCGGCGCGGACATCATCCTCGGCAATACCTATCACTTGATGCTGCGCCCGACCGCCGAACGCGTCGCCCGCCTCGGCGGCCTGCACAAGCTCATCCGCTGGGAGCATCCGATCCTGACGGATTCCGGCGGCTTCCAGGTCATGTCGCTCTCCGGCCTGCGCAAGCTCGACGAGCAGGGCGTCACCTTCAAATCGCATGTCGACGGCAGCCTGCATCATATGTCGCCGGAGCGCTCCATCGAAATCCAGGGGCTGCTCGGCTCCGATATCCAGATGCAGCTCGACGAATGCGTGGCGCTGCCGGCCGAGCCGAAGGAGATCGAGCGCGCCATGGAAATGTCGCTGCGCTGGGCCGAACGCTGCCGGGTCGCCTTCGGCGAGCAGCCTGGGAAGGCGATGTTCGGCATCGTCCAGGGCGGTGATATCCCGGCGCTGCGCGTCCGCTCCGCCGAGGAGCTCACCAAGCTCGATCTCAAGGGCTACGCCGTCGGCGGTCTTGCGGTCGGCGAACCGCAGGAGGTGATGCTGAATATGCTCAAGGAAACGCTTCCCGTCCTGCCTCTGGAAAAGCCGCGTTACCTCATGGGCGTCGGCACGCCCGACGACATTCTGAAATCGGTCGCCCGCGGCATCGACATGTTCGATTGCGTCATGCCGACCCGTTCCGGCCGCCATGGCCTGGCCTTTACCCGCCGCGGCAAGGTCAATATCCGCAATGCACGCCACGCGGAGGATATGCGCCCGCTCGACGAGCTGTCGAACTGCCCGGCCTCGCGCGATTATTCACGCGCCTATCTGCACCATCTCGTCCGCTCCAACGAAGCGCTCGGCGGCATGCTGCTCTCCTGGCACAATCTCGCCTATTACCAGGAACTGATGCAGGGCATCCGCAAGGCGATCGACGAGGGCCGCTTCGCCGATTTCATGGTGGAGACGATGGAGGAATGGGCGAGGGGCGATCTCGAACCGGTCTAAGCGCCGCCTGCGTTGCCGGTCGTGGGCGTCGTAGACGCCGGATTCTGTGAAAGAATCATTTTGACCTTTTTGCGTACCGGCTCATCGAAGCGAACGGCGGCGATGGCGGCCACAACGAAAATCGCGATAACGACAACCATGCCGGCTGCCGGAGAAGCAGGAAGATCGTAGCCCTTTTGTCGCTGGGTTTGAAGCAGGCTGAAGATCGGCCCGTGCAGGATATAAATCGGATAGGAAAGCCTCCCCAGCCACCGAAACATTAGTTCGACGAGGCCGGTCTGTGTCGTGCGCATCGCGATCCAGACGATTGCCGGGAAGACTACGAGGCATATTAAAAAATCAAAATACGGGAAACCAAAGAACGTGGTGGCTGGTATGTTTGTGATGAGGATCAGGCAACCACAGAGAAGAAGGCCGATGATGTTGCCGTGATCGGCAGTATTCGGTTTCCGCAGCTCATATAGCCTGTAAAGGCAGATCCCGAGCGAGAATGAGAACAGAACTCTTGAAAAGCCAAAGATGAAGTAGGCTGGCTGGAAACCGATGTCGAGATTTCCTGCCGACAATGTTCCATACATGGCCGCGCCAGCCGCCGCCAGCGAGATGGTGAGCAAACTTCTCAGTGACAGTCGTATCAGAAGAACGGAGAACAGTACGCCGGCCCAGAGCTCGAAGAAGAGCGACCAGCTAGGTCCATTGAAAGGAAAAAGACTTCCGAAACTCGAGCTTGGAATGAATAGGATCCCCTTCAGTAGAAGTCCCGCCAGGGTGGAATAGTCCAACCCGATCTGAACTGCATAGCTCACAAGGCCAATCGGAAGCGAAAGAAGATAAAGAGGATAAAGTCGTATGATACGTTGCAACAGAAATCCTGCAGGCGAGATATTCCCCATTATCAGTCGCCTCTCATACGAATTTGCAAGAACGACACCGCTTAAAAGAAAGAAAAGGTCGACGGCAAGGTAACTGATATTCGGCTGTATCGGGCCAAGTGCGCCCTCCGTATGCCGGAAGATGACCATAATGGCCGCAACTCCGCGCAACGCCTCAAGAGCTGTGAAAAATTGCTTGCCGGTGTTCACCACAATAGTCCTCCGCTAGCACTTTTCTACTCTGGGAGGATTTCCAAATTGTTAGTGCAAGGAATCTGTGTGGTTGTCCGGCTTTCCTCAAAGGGGGAAGCGGGATCAAATACCCTTACTGTCCGCATCCGGTATGATCTGCACGCCGTTGATCCGATAGCTGCCGTCCGGCTGGCGGGTGATCTGGTAGATCGCGGTCCAGTCTTTTCTGTCACGGCCTGAAATCAGCACTTCGTGATAGATCAGTGCGCCGTTGTCGATGGAGCGGCTACGGCCGAAGGCGTAGTTGCCGGGATGATAGACCGGCTCGTAGCTCTTCTTCACCATGGCGAAGAACAGGTTTTTGTCCGGATACATCGCCTTGATGCCTGGGGCGGCGAAGGAATAGGCGGTTTCGGCATCGTCCTTGAGGAAGGCCTTGATCTGCTCCTCGATCATCGTCCGCGTCGTATCGATCGGATCTTCGGCGTGAGCCGATACAGAGGAGAGGATGGACGCGGCACACAGAATGAAAACTGCGAAAAAGGCGCGCATGGATTGATCTCCGGCTCCACCAGGAAATGATCCCTGATGGAGCAGAAGTGTAGGCCAATTTCCGCGCAAGAAAAGCGGACTTTACGACCAGCGCCGGAAGAGGGCGCTGGCGTTCACTCCGCCGAAGCCGAAACCGTTGGTGATGGCATAGTCCACGGCGATCGGCCGCGCCGTTTTGCCGACGATATCGATGCCGTCGGCGTCGGGATCGGCCTCTACCAGATTGCGGGTCGGCGGCGCGATCTGATCGCGCAGCGCCAGAATGGTGAAGATCGCCTCCAGCCCGCCGGCAGCGCCGAGCAGATGGCCGGTCGCCGACTTCGTCGCGCTGACGGCAATGCCGCCGTTGCGGCCGAAAACCGTGCCGATTGCCGCGATCTCACCCCTGTCACCGACCGGCGTCGAGGTCGCATGCGCGTTCAGGTGCTTGACCTCGGAAGCGGAGATCTTTGCCTGCCTGAGTGCTGCCTCCATGGCGCGTCGGGCGCCATCACCGTCTTCGGGGCCCGAGGTCATATGATAGGCATCCGCCGCCGTGCCGTAGCCGACGAGTTCGGCGATCGGTGTCGCGCCGCGGGCAAGCGCGTGCTCCAGCGTTTCGATGACCAGGATGCCGGCGCCTTCGCCCATCACGAAACCGTCGCGCGCCGTGTCGAAGGGGCGTGAGGCAAGCTCCGGGGTCTCATTGAATCCGGTGGAAAGGGCGCGCGCAGCGGCAAAGCCGCCGAGGCTCACCTTGTCGATGCAGGCCTCGGCCCCGCCGCAGATCGCCACGTCGGCTTCACCGGAGCGGATCAGCCGCGCCGCATCGCCGATCGCCTGGACGCTTGCCGCGCACGCCGTCACCGGCGCGCCGAGCGGCCCCTTGAAGCCATAGCGGATGCTGACCTGGCCGGCGGCAAGGTTGACGAGGAAGGAGGGTACGGTGAAGGGCGACAGCCGCCGCACGCCGCGCGTCTCGCCGATGCGCACCGCCTCGGCAATGGCGGGAAAGCCGCCGACGCCGGAGGCGATGATCGTCGCCGTGCGCTCGCGCGCGCTTTGGTCGGTGGGCATCCAGCCGGCCTGCTTTACCGCTTCCTCCGTTGCCGCCATGGCGAACTGGATGAAGCGGTCCATCTTTTTCTGGTCCTTGGGCGTGATGTATCGGTCCGGATCGAAACCGGCCTGCGCATCTTCGGCAATAGCGGGAACGACACCGCCGACCTTGGCCGAAAGCTCGCCGACGACATCCTCCGCCAGCAGCCTCAGACCCGAGGCGCCTTCGATGAGGCGCTTCCAGGCGGGCTCGACGCCGGTGCCGAGTGGCGAGACAAGTCCCATGCCGGTGACAACGATACGATCCATTTTATTCTCCTCTACGCGTCGATGCCGAGATACCAGGCGCGCATGCGGGCGATCCGTTCACGCACTTCGTCGTCTGCGGCGGGACCAGCAAGCAGGCTGGTATTTTCGGGTGTCACTGCTTCGCCGGTTCTGGCATCGACCAGCACTGTTTCGCGCGGCGTGCCGGAAGCGGCGTCGCCAAGCAGAAAGGCGAGATCCTCCTCCGGAATGTGCCGGCTTCCCCAGGAAAACAGCGCCATCAGGACAGGAAAGAAGTCGCGGCCCTTTGCAGTCAGCACATATTCGTAGCGGGCAGGGCGCTGATGGTAGAGACGCCGTTCGAACAGCCCTTCATCAGTCAAATGTTTCAACCGGCGCGTCAGGATATTCGGCGCCACGCCGAGGCTCTTCTGGAATTCGTCGAAGCGCGACAGGCCCTGGAAGGCGTCACGCAGAATCAGAATGCTCCACCAGTCGCCGACGCTCTCGAGCGCGCGCGCCGCCGGGCATTTGAAGTGACTGAAGCTTGTCCGTTGCATGATGATAGTCACTATAGCAGTGACTATCATCATGCAAGTAACTATCGTGCGCCGGCCTCAAAGATCCGGGCGAGCAGGATTCCGGTGACGAGCATGCCGGCTGCAACGAAGACAGTGTCGCCTGGCGTTCCGATATAGAGTGGTCCGATATTGGCAAAGAGCAGGAAGGCGATGAAGAAGTTCGCCCAGCCCCAGATGACATTTGCCGTTGGCGAAGCGACCTTCGCCGGCCGCGCGAACGGAAACCGGAAGGACCGGCCGCAGACGCCGTTGACGAAATGCGGAACGCCGTTGGTCAAAAACGCGGCGGCAATGAAATGGGCGATATAGGCGATCCAGGGCAAGGGTTTCTCCTAAGCGGCACGAGGCAGTGTCGACGGGAGAATGTGGCCTGTAACTTCATGCCGGCAAGAGAGCGCGCAAGACGGGCTTGGTCAGGCAGCCCGCGATCGGCTTGTCATCCGCCTCACGCGAAGCCGAGCGGCAGGTTTTCCAGTTTCCTGTCGGCGCCGTAGTCGCGTTCATGTGGCGAGCGGCGACGGCCGTCGCGGCGGATGGAAAAATCGATCCGGTTTTCGGCAAAAATTCCATCGGCATAGGTGCCGGTGTCATGGCTATCGGCGTCGATCTTCGGGGCAAGGATTTTCAGGAACATCGGACTTCCTCCGCGGCGCATCATCAACATTCGGACAGGCTGCTGGGTTCCATTTATAAATCCTGAATTATTAATAAATTAACCATAAGCGCCATCGAGGAGGCATTTCGGCGCGATCGCCGCCACGGCGGCAAGAGGCTCCGCTGGAACTCCAAACCGTCCTCACCGTTGATGTCGGTGAGCACAGGAGGTTTCCATGCAATTGATCGACACCCGAGTGACACAGGCCGGCGCCTTCTTTGCCGTCGAATTTCTGGGCGAGGGAGGGGAATCGATTTCCGTCAGGATCGACAACTCCAATGGCGAACTCGATGAGAAAACAGCGGTGGATCACGCCAAGGTCATGATGGTTCAGCTGACCGCCTTTACGGGTCCAGGCGCCGATGGCAGCGTCAACCGCTATGATGCCTTGAGCAACGGCAACTTCGACGAGGGCAGCCAGGGTCTGATCGGCCAGCCCAGCGCACGTTCCAGCGGAGATAAAGAAACGCTGGAAGACGAACTCGAGGAGGGGCTCGAGGATACATTTCCAGCGAGCGACCCTGTTTCGGCAACGGTTTCATCCATCCCCGCCAATGCTCCACGGCGCTAACCAACAGACGGCAGGTTGGCCTGCATGACAGTTTGATGTCGAAACTGAAAAACAGCTGAAAACTGTCAGTACCTGATTGACATGGGAGCCTTCTAGAGAAGGCCCGAGAAGGAGGCGTGCATGCAGCGCTTCCAAGGTCTTGGAGGCGCGCCCCATGAAAATCATCCAGATCACCGACACCCATTTCAGCCCGAACAAGCCGCATTTCAACGGCAACTGGGCGCCGCTCCTGACCTGGATCGAGACGACCGGCGCGGACCTGATCGTTCATACCGGTGATCTCACCGTCGACGGCGCCGACAAGGACGAAGACATTACTTTCTCGATGGACCTGATGCGTCAGGTGTCGATCCCGATGCTGATCGTCCCCGGCAATCACGATGTCGGCCACTTCCAAGACTCCGGTCAACCTGTCAATGCCGAGCGGCTCGCGCGCTGGCGCAGCCTTGCCGGAGACGACCGCTGGCTGGAGGATGCGGCCGGCTGGCGCTTCATCGGGTTGAACTCGCTGCTCATGGGCCACGAGGATGACGAAGAAGCGGCCCAGTTCGCGTGGCTGGACAAGGCGCTCTCCGAAAGGGCAGGGCGGCGCGTGGCGCTCTTTGCGCACAAACCCCTGTTCGTCGACGCTCCGGACGAAGGCGATACCGGATATTGGAGCGTTCGTCCCGCTCAGCGCCGCCGGCTCTATGATCTGATCGCGGCCCATGACGTCGCGTTCTTCGGCAGCGGCCACCTTCACTGGGCCTGGCAGGGGCGCTTCGGCAATACGGAGCTGACATGGGGTCCGTCCGCTGCCTTCATCATCGACAAGATGGAGAGGGAAATGCCGGGCGAGCGGCTGATCGGTGCTGTCGTCCATGAGTTCGGTACGTCGGTCGAAAGCACGATCGTCGCTGTTCCCGGCATGACCGCGCATGTGCTCGACGATGTCGTGCATGAGGTCTATCCCCAGGCGGTCAAGCAGCGGGAGCCGGTCGAATGAGCGCGCTCTCGCTTCGCGACATCACCAAGGCATTCGGCGGCAACCAGATCTTGAGCGGCATCAGTCTCGATGTCGGGGCGGGCGAATTCATCGCTCTGGTCGGGCCCTCCGGCTGCGGCAAGAGCACGCTGCTGCGCGTGCTTGCCGGCCTCGACCATGCCGATAGCGGCGAGATCCTGATCGGCGGGAAAGACATGTCCGGCGTGGCGGCCTCCGACCGTAACATCGCCATGGTCTTTCAGTCCTACGCGCTCTATCCGCATCTGACGGCTTCGCAGAACATCGCCGTGCCGCTGGCGATGCGCCGGCTATCGACCATGCAGCGGCTACCTTTCATCCTATCGCTGTTGCCGGGCCAGCGGGCCATTCGCGCTGCCATCGCTCGTGACGTCAAGGAAATGGCGAAATCGCTGAAAATCGATCACCTTCTCGACCGCAAGCCCGGCCAGATGTCGGGCGGCCAACGTCAGCGCGTGGCGCTTGCCCGCGCCATGGTGCGCCGGCCGAGCATCTTCCTGATGGACGAACCACTGTCCAACCTCGACGCCAATCTGCGTGTCCATGCCCGCGGCGAAATCGTCGAATTGCATCGCCGCGCCGGCGTGCCGACGCTTTATGTCACCCATGACCAGGCCGAAGCGCTGTCGATGGCCGATCGCGTCGCCGTGATGATGGGCGGCCGTCTGCTGCAGATCGCAAGCCCTGAGGTCATCTACGACGATCCCGCCCATATCGAAGTCGCCCGCTTCATCGGTCAGCCGCGCATCAACCTGCTGCCCGCGGAAGCGCAGGGCGGTGTGGTGGCCTTTGGCGACCTGCGCCTGACGCTTGAAAATCCGTCTGCCGGCAAGATGCCGGTCATGCTCGCCATTCGCCCGGAGTTCGTCTCTATCGAGAGAGCCGGCCAGGGCGGGCTTGCCGCCCGGATCGAGCGTGTCGAGTTCCTGGGCTCGGAGGTCATCCTCTATTGCCGCCTCGACGCGATCGGCGAGACCGTGGTCGCCAAGGTTCAGCCGCCCGAAGCCGCCGGCCTCGCAGCCGGCGATCCCATTGGGCTGCGGCTTTCGGCAGGCCGGACAATGGCTTTCGCCGAGGATGGCAATCGGCTTGCCGCTCGCGCGGAAGGCGGCAGCGGTCTCGCCGCAGGCGATATCAGGCGGGAGAGGGCGCATGGCTAGTGTCGTTTCCGTCGGCCTGTCGGCCAATCCCGCCATCGCGCATCGGCGCAGCGAGGCCCGCATGGCCTGGATGCTGGTGCTGCCGGCACTCGTCTTGCTCTTCCTTTTCGTGCTTTTGCCGGTTGCGGCTGTGATCTTCCTCGGATTTACCGATTTCGAACTCGGCTACGGCAAGTTCCGCTTCGTCGGTTTCGAGAATTACGCCCATCTGATCACCGACCGCACGTTCCGCAAGTCGCTGTGGAATACGACGATGTATACCGCGATCGTTGCACCGGTCTCGATCCTTCTGGGCCTCGGCGTCGCCATGCTGATCGAGAGCGAGACGGCGGCGCGCAGCTTCTTCCGCACCGCCTATTTCCTGCCGGTCGCCTCGCTGATCGTCGCCATGGCAACCGTCTGGCAATATATGTTCCACCCCACTATCGGGCCGATCAATGCGCTTCTGGCATTGGCGGGCCTGCCTGGGCCGAACTGGCTGGGCAGCTCCGGCACGGTGCTCTACAGCCTGTCGATCATCGGCGTCTGGCAATCGGCCGGATTCAACATGGTGCTGTTCCTGGCCGGCCTGACGGCAATCCCGCGCGTGCTTTACGCCGCAGCCGAAGTGGACGGCGCCAGATCCTCTCTCGACCGCTTCCTGCTGGTGACCTGGCCGATGCTCGGGCCGACGACGCTCTTCGTCATCACCATCAGCATCACCAATGCTGTCAAGGTCTTCGAGACGGTCAAGACGCTGACGGAGGGAGGCCCGAACAAGGCGTCGGAAGTGCTGCTGTTCACGATCTACCAGGAGGGCTTCGTCTACCTGCGCGTCGGCTACGCCTCGGCGATGACCGTGGTCTTCCTGTTGATCCTCGTGGTGCTGATGTTCCTGCAATACCGCATTCTCGATCGCCGGGTGCATTACACATGACGAGCGCTTTTTTCCTTGGCAGGATCATCCGCCTGACGCTGCTTTCGCTGGGCGCAATCATCTTCCTTTCGCCCTACGTCTTCATGATTTCGGCGGCGGGCAAGGCACAGAGCGATATCTTCACCTCGTCGCTGTCGCTGATCCCCGCCCATTTCACCTATGCGGAAAATTTCGCCAAGGCCTTGAGCCGCGTGCCGATGCCGCGGCTCCTGTGGAACGGCGTCGTCGTCTGCGGGCTGATCTTCTTCTTTCAGGTTCTGGTGGCGATCCCTTGCGCCTATGCCATGGCGAAACTGCGCTTCGCCGCCGCCCGCGCCATGATGGTGCTTGTCATGCTCGGCCTTCTGGTGCCGATCCATGCGACCGCGCTGCCGCTCTACGTCGCTTTCGACCGTGCCTCGCTGCTCAACGGCTATGTCGCCCTTGTCGCGCCCTTCACGATTTCTGTCTTCGCAATCTTCATGTTCCTGCAGTTCTTCCGCGCCATGCCGGACGATCTCATCCATGCCGCCCGTCTCGACGGCATGTCGGAGTTCGGCATCGTCGCCCGCATCATCGTGCCGAATGCCTGGCCTGCCGTCACCGCCTTCGCCATCTTCTCGGTCGTCGCCCATTGGAACGATCTCTACTGGCCGCTGGTCGTCATCAGCAAGCAGGACTACGCCACGCCGCCGCTCGGGCTCATGTATTTCCGAGCCGCCGAGGCCGGCGATGATTACGGCGCGCTGATGGCGGCGACCCTCATCATTACCCTTCCCCTCGTCGCCGCCTTCCTGCTTGCGCAGAAGCGTTTCGTCGAGGGCATCACCATGACCGGTCTCAAAGGCTGACCGGCTTCAACCAGGAGAACGAGCGATGAAACATATCACCCAGCTTCTCGCCGCAGCGGCCGTATCCTTGGCAATCGCGCTCCCCGCGCGTGCCGAGACGACGCTGACGGTTCACTACCCGATGCCGGGCTTTTTCAAGGACGTGATGGACACGATCTCGAAGAAGTTCATGGAAGAGAACCCCGACATCAAGATCCAGTTCGCCAGCCCCTCGGCAACCTATGAGGAAGGCATCCAGACGATCCTTCGCCAGGCCGGCACCAGCGAAATGCCCGACATCACCTTCATCGGCCTGAACCGCCTGCGCATGCTCGACGAGCGCGACGTCGCCGTCGACCTCGGCCCGCTCGTCCAGAAGGACGGCAACATGGCCGAGCAGGGCTTCTCCGACACGATCCTCAAGCTCGCCCAGGTCAAGGGCAAGCAGGTCGGCCTCGCTTTCGCCACGTCCAACCCGATCATGTATTACAACGCCGATCTCGTGAAGGCAGCCGGCGGTAATCCCGACAATCCGCCGAAGACCTGGGATGAGGTCATCGCGCTCGGCGGCAAGATCAAGGCGCTCGGCAATGGCGTCGACGGCATCGATTTCCGCTGGCAGGGCGACGACTGGATGTTTTCCGCGCTGCTCTTCGGCGCCGGCGGCAAGATGCTGAGCGACGATGAAAGCAAGGTCGCCTTCAACGGTCCGGAAGGCCAGAAGGCCGTCGAAGTTCTGCATCGTCTCGCCACCGAAGGCGGCATGCCCGTCTTCACCAAACCTGCCGGTGAGCAGGCCTTCGCGGCCGGCAAGGTCGGCTTCGAATTCCAGACGACGGGCGCGCTGCGCAACACGATCAAGAATGTCGGTGACAAGTTCGATCTGCGCACCGCCAAGATCCCGCTGATCGATCCGGTGAACGGCCGCCTGCCGACGGGCGGCAACGCGGTCGTCATCCTGACGCACGACGCCGCCAAGCAGGACGCCGCCTGGAAGTTCGCCAAATTCGCCGCAGGCCCTTATGGCGCCTCGGTGGTCGTGCCGGGCACCGGTTATGTCCCGAACAACGAGCTTGCCGCCAAGTCGCCCGAATATCTCGGCGATTTCTACAAGCAGAACCCGCTGTTCCAGGCAGGCCTCAGCCAGATGCCGGTGATGATCCCCTGGTATGCTTTCCCGGGCTCCAACGGCGTCAAGGTCACGCAGACGATCGTCGACAATCTCTCGCGCATCGTCGACCAGTCGGCCGATCCGAAGGAAGCGCTTGACGACGCGGCCGCCGATGTCGAGGGCATGCTGCCGCGCAGCTGATCGGCTTCCCCGCAGGCAACAGGATAGGGGCCGCCACGCCAAGCGCGTGGCGGCCTCTTCTTTTCCTGGCTTTTCAGATGGCGCGCACCGTGCCGCCGCGGCGCAGCGTATAGGCGACATCGAGATGGCGGGCAGGGGCGGCATTCTCCGCCATGTCGAGGAGCAGCGAAGCGGCCGTCGCACCCATGCTGGCGTCGGGCATTTCGATCGTCGTCAGCGGCGGATCGATCAGCCGGCCGATGGCGATGCCGTCGAAGCCGGCGACCGAAACATCCCCGGGTACCAAAAGTCCCTCGCGTTTCAGTGCGCCGATGACGCCGAGCGCCAGCAGATCGTTGGAAGCGATGATCGCCGTCGGCGAAAGCGAGGTCATCACAGCACTGAGATCGAGTTGGTCATAACCGCCGACGAACGGGATCTGCACGGCATCGAGCGGTTGCAGCCCGCTTTCCGCCATGGCATCGAGATAACCCTTGTAGCGAAGGCGCGCGCGGTCGGAGGCGGCGAAATTGCCGGAAAGAAAGAGGATCCGACGATGGCCCATGCCGATCAGGAAAGTTGTGATTTCACGCCCTGCGCCCCGATTGTCGGCGGTCACCGCCGCCGGAAACTGCGCTGTCGGCAGGTTGTGAAGGAGTACCGTCGGCGGCAGCCGGGCGAGCAGCGCCTCGCTGGTCGATGGATCGCAGACCGTGAGGATCAGCCCGGTCGGCCGGTCGTTGAGGAGTGCCGCGACGGCATCGGCCTCGCGCGCCGGATCGTAATTCGACTGGGCGATCAGCACGCCGTGGCCGGCCACCAGCATGCGGTTCTGGATGCTCGACAGCGACGAGGCAAAGACCGGGTTGGTGATGCTTGGGATCAGCACGCCGACCACTGGCCGCCGTCCGAGCCGGCCGGCGGAATGATAGCCGAGTTCGGCGGCGGCCCGGCGCACCTTGCGCACCATCAGATCGCTGGCGGGCCCGTTGCGGTTGAGAACGCGGCTTGCTGTCGCCAGCGAACAGCCTGCCCGGAAAGCGACCTGCTCCAATGTCGCCATCGAAAACGTCTCCTTGATAGCAGCAAGGCGCAATCCCTTAAGTGCTTTCGATGACAGTGATCTGACAGCCCAGGCGGAGGTGCGGTCAGGAGCGGCGCTTGACCACGCGCATATTCATCAGCGAGCGGACGGTGAAGTCGTGGGTTTCGTAAAGCGAAATCGCCGATCTGTTTGCCGCGTAGGCGTGCAGATAGGCAGTATCGCCGCTTGACGCGATCTCGCCGGCGACGAAGCGGAAGAGCAGGGTGCCGAGGCCGCGTCCCTGGAAATCGGGATGGGTGCAGAGCCCGCTGAGCTCGATGAAGCCTGTCTGTCGCATCCGCTGCCCCGCCATCGCCACCAGGCGGCCTTCGCTTTTGATCCCCCAGAAGCTGCCAAGGCTCTGGGCTCGCAGCGTGAACGGCCCCGGTTTGGTCAATGTCGCCAAAGCCAGCATGTCGGCAGCATCGGCCTCTGTCAGCGGCTGAATGCGGGGGTCCGATATCTTTTCATGGAGTCGCGCCGCAACCATCTGGACGACCGATGCTTCCGTGGTGACGGAAAGGCCCGGCGGTATTGCGATCGGTCCGGCCTCAACGAGAAACATGCTTTCATCTGGCGAGGGCAGATTCTCCAGGGCGCCGAGGCTCTCCGGCGTATCGTCGGCGGAGGCGGCGAAAGGGACGATTGAAGGCGGGTATCGCCGCGCGTGCCTATTGCCTTCGGCAAGATCCGCATGCGCGGTTTCCAGCGCGCTCCAGATCGGCCGGTCGAGAACATGCCTCATCCTATTTCCTCCTTGGCCGCGCCGCGAAACTTGAGCGGCGCCTGTGCAAGCCGGTCCTCGATGGCTGCGAGCTGTTCGAGGATCGGCCCGTCGAGATTGCCGCAGAGATCCGCAACGGCTGCCGTGACACGCGGCCAGACCGATCTCTTGGCATCGTCGACCAGTTCCTGTCCTTTCTCAGTCAGCGAGACCAGCCTGCGGCGCTGATCATCCGGTGCCGGCTGCATATCGACGAAGCCAAGTTCGAGAAGCTGGCCCGTGGTACGGGTTGCGCCGGGTTGGGTGATGCCCACCGCCTGCGCAAGTTCGCCGATCGTCAGCGGCCCGGCGCGGTCGATCGCGGCGAGAAACGGAAACTGGCCCGCTTGGATGCCGAGACTGGCTGCATCGATGATCTGCTGCGTATCGGCCTGCAGCCTCTCGCCGATCCGCCGCAGGCGGCTGCCCATGCACAGAAATCCGAGCGCCCGGACCACATCCTCGACCATGGCGATCCTCCATTTGATTGGTTGTTATATAACGCGTTATATATTGAGGGGCAATTCTTTGCAGGGCCGGAGCCAGGGGCAGGGTGGGGCGCGGCAAATGCCCTGATCAGGGCCGCCGTCTCCGAACCACCAGCAAAACCGCCAACACAAAGCTGAGCAGGCCGAGGAAGGAGGGCAGGCCTTGATGCCCGATTGCCTGCATCACCAGTCCCGCGGCGGGTGAGCCGACGATGCCGCCGATGCCCCATGCAAAAGCGAAAGCCGCGTTGCCGGCGATGAGCATCTGACCGGTGAAGCGTTCGCCGAGCTGTATCAACGACAGTGTGTAGATCCCGAAAGAAACGCCGCCCCAAATAAAAATCAGCGGCCAGACGAGCCATGTGTCGAAGGTGAGCGGCAGTAGAAGGCAGCAGTTCAGGCAAACCAGGACGCAGACCAGCATGGTCCGCGTCGAACCCGATTGTTCGGCAATGCGCCCGAGGAGGATCTGCAGCATGGCATTGCCGGCGATGAAACAGGTGATGAGCGAAGCAATGCGCCCCTCGGCGCTGCCGAGTGCCGCACCATAGACCGCAAACAGCGAAAGCAGGATCTGCTCGAAGGCGGCGGCAGTGAAGACCGCAAACAGCAGGAGCGGCGCCTGCCTGAAGAAGCCGCCGACGGATGCTGCTTCGCCTTCCCAAGGCATATCCGGCAGGCGCCGGGAGACCGCGAGCACGACCAGGCCGCAGAGAAGGAATGCGGCAATGCCGATCAGAAAGGGCGGCCAACCCTCGGTGCCGACAAGGCGGAGCGACAGCGGACCGAGCGCGAAGCCCGCGGAAACGATCGATGAATAGAGGCCCATGATGCGGCCCCGACGTGGCGCCGGTGTGATGGAGATCAGCCAGGTTTCGCTGACCACATAAAGTGGATTGGCAAAGAAACCGAGCAGGAGGCGCAGCGGTATCCAGATCAGGGCGTCCCTTGTGCAGGCAATTGCGACCAGGGCGAGGGCGGCGAGCATCGAACAGGCGATCGCCAGCCGCGTGCCGCCCAGGCGCCGCGAAAGCATCGGAATGAACGGTGCGGACAGGATGAAACCCAGCGGCGTCATCGCTGCCGATACGCCGATCAGGCTTGATGCCGTTCCCTGCCGCTCCAGGATGAAACTGAGCAACGGATAGGTCAGCCCCTGGGCAACGGCGAACACCGTCACGGTGGCGATGATCCCGGCCATGGCAGCCCATGCGATCCGTTCCTCTCTCGGTGATGTCATGCTTGCGGCAGTCATGCTGATATCCTCGGGATGCTAGGAGGGCAGAGCCTTCGACCTGCAGGAGTATGGATTTTGCCGGAGACAGGGGGTGGCGTAATTAAGCGCTCCCAAAAAGTTCTCAAAAACTTCCAAACGGACTATAGATTCGCTCTATGCAGGGATCGCATTTTGCCTTTGGTCCGTTCGTGCTTGATCCGGATGCGGGGACGCTCCTTCGGAACGATGAGCCCGTTGCCGTCGGCCATCGCGGCATAAAGCTGCTCGCGGCGCTTGTCGAACGGCCTGGTGAAATTCTCGGCAAAGCGGAGCTGATGGATGCGGCTTGGCCGGGCATGGCGGTCGAGGAAGGCAATCTCACCGTCCAGATTGCGCAGCTGCGCAAACTGCTTGGTCCTGCCGTCGGCGGCGGCGACTGGATCACCACTGTTCCGCGCATCGGCTACCGCTTTACGGGCGCCACACATCAGCACGCCGGCGCAAAGCGAAAAACTCTGCCGCTGCCGGACAAGCCGTCGATCGTCGTGCTGCCCTTCCTGAATATCAGCAACGATCCAGAGCAGGGATCCTTCGCGGACGGGCTGACGGAAGACCTGATCACCGATCTCTCCAGAGTGCCGGGTCTTTTCGTCATCGCCCGCAATTCGGCCTTTGCCTACAAGGGAAAGGCGATGGATGTGCGCGGGATCGCCGGGGAGCTTGGCGTGCGCTACCTGCTGGAAGGCAGTACAAGACGCGCCGCGGGGCGCGTCCGCATCAACGCCCAGCTGGTCGACGCGGTGAGCGGCGATCACCTATGGGCAGAACGCTTCGATCGCAGCCTGGACGATATCTTCGCCGTTCAGGACGAGGTGACGGCCAAGATCGTCGAGGCCTTGCTCGGCCGGCTGCGCGCACCGCCGCCGCGCAAACGGCCGAAAAGCCTCGAAGCCTACGATCTCTGCGTTCGGGCGCGCAAGCTGATGGATGATGCCCCGCAGGCCGCTCAGGAAGCGCATCTGATGCTGACGCGGGCGATTTCCCTGGACCCCGATTATGCCGAGGCCTATCGCTGGCTTGCCATGAACCACTGGATGGGATGGGTCCATAGCGGCGGACCGACGGATGCGACCCGACGCCTTGCGCTGGAATTGGCACGCAAGGCGGTGGCGATGGACCCCAACGACGCCGGCTGCCGCTGGGTTCTGGCCTACTTGCTTGCCTATGAGCGCAGCTTCGCCGAGGCGGATGTCGAATTCGCCCGGGCAATCGAACTCGACCCGAACGAAGCTGATACCTTCGCGGCACTATCCGACATCACCGTGTTGGCCGGGCGGGTCGAGGAGGCGCTTGAGCATATTCGCAAGGCTTTCCGGCTAAACCCGTTTCCGGCAAGCTGGTACTATCTGACCCTCGGCCAGGCGCAATATGCCGCCGGGCAATACGAAGCCGCTGTCGAAACGCTTCGCAGCGAAGAGACCTATCACACGAGCTCACGCCGCTTCCTGGCGGCAAGCCTCGCCCAACTCGGCCGGCTCGATGAAGCGCGCGCCGAGGCCGAGTTGTTCCTTGTCGCCAATCCGCAATTTTCGACGCGTCATTGGGCTGAGACGGAGCCATTCCGCGACGCCCGCACGCTCGACCATTTTGTCGATGGCTATAGCAAAGCCGGTCTTCCGGAATAGAATTCCGAGAGCGGCCCAGCAAACGATCGTCAGTGCCAGACCGCCATGTTCGACGCTGCCGACATCACCTCCCGAGGGGCGGGGGCGCCGAACATGTGGCGGCCTCCGTCGTCGACTTCGGTGAAGGACCACCGCACGACTCCATCGCGGTCAAGCAGGAATTCACCAACGAGCTGTCCTTCGCCGGTGGCGATCATCTGCCTGTCATCCTCGGTGAATTCATAGCCGTCCGCCCTATCGAGGTATTCCACCGCCGCCATCAGGTCCATGGGTGCTGGAAGCTCGCCGGGCATGTCGATGCGCGTCGACATCATCGTGCTCCTGCTGACTTTACGCGGCCAGTCATTCTCGGCCTCGGTCATCTGAAGCATCGGCAGGCCGAAGGCCTTGTGCGATACCCGTTCCGGGTCAGAGGCCGCCAGCAGATTGGGAAGCGGGTGGTAGCGGAAATAGAGGCGGGCGCGTTCGATGGGCGTATTGACGACGGTCAGACTGTCGATGCCTTTCTCCTGCAACGCATCGGTAAGTTCGGCCATGGCGGCGATCTGCCGGCGGCAGAAGGGGCAATGCAATCCGCGGAACAGGCCGACGAACACCGGCTTTTGGCCGCGGAAATCGTCGATGGCGATCTTGCCCTGGCGGGTGATCGCATCCAGCACCACGTTCGGCGCGCGATCTCCAGGCTGTAGTGGTCTATCGGCGTGGTTCTCCTGCATTGTTCGTTCCTCCGTTTATCTGTCTGAATCGCTTGATCTAATCGATATCGAGCGAACCTCGCGGCGCGGGTGCTCAATCGAGAAACGGCAAGACGACGAGTGTGCCGGGGTCGAGGTTGTGGCGCATGCACACATCCTGTGCCAGCGTGAAATACCGTTCCGCCTCGTCCATATCGTCATGTTCGAGGCTCAGCGTCGCCAAGCCATCATAACACGGAAAGAGCAGTTGCGGCTCGTCAATTTCCTTCGCAACCTCAAGGGCTTCCTCGTAATACTTACGAGCTAGCTTCGGCTGCCCATGGCATTGATGAATCTGCCCGAGGACGATCAGCGGCACGGAGAGATGGTCGCGCTGATCGAGCGCCCGGTCGATCTCGGCGGCCTTCTCCGCTGCCGGCACGCCCTCGGCGGCGCAACGGTCGGTGAAGGTGCAGCAGGAAACCGCCAGATTGGCGAGAAGGCGCGCCTGGAAGCCGAGATCGCCAATACGGGTGGCAACCTCCAGTCCGCGCCGGCAGATCCTGATGGCGGTGGCCGGGTCGACGATCGTGTAGAGCACGCCGAGATTGGAATAGGCGCGGCAGGCAGCACTTTGCAAATCGGCCTTTTCGGCGACGGAAAGGCTGCGCTCCACCTCCTGCACCGCCTCGCGGCGGCGTCCAAGCCGCGCAAAGGCAGCGCCCTTGGTGTTCAGCGCCTCCGCCATTGCCCGCGCGGTCTCCCGTCCAGCCTCGGTCGTTGCGTCGATCGGCAGCGTTTGCAGGCATTGCAGCGCCTGCGTCGCCCATTCGGCGGCAGCGGCTTGATCCCCCATGCGGAAGGCCAGATGGCCGCGCTCCTGCAGGACATGTGCCCGCTCGACCGGCGCATCGATCGTTGCGATCATCGCTTCGGCTTCGGCGCAATGCGTCTCCGCCTGATCGCGGCGGCCTGCATCGAGGTGCAAGCGGCCGATCTTGCGCAATATCCTCGCCGCGGCGATCGGGTCGTCCTTGCTGCGGTGGATCGTCAGCGCGCGCTGATAGTGGTTCAGCGCTGCCTCGCGCAGGCCGGCGGGGCCGCAGAGATCGGCAAGACGCTCGAGCAGCGCCAATTGCTCCGGGGGCGCCTTCGCCTCGTCCGCGAAGGCTGCAAGCGCCTGACGATAGAGGCGCATTGCATCGTCATTGGCGTAGGCCTTGCGCGCCAGATCGCCGGCCGCCATCAGATAGGCCGCCCCCTTGGCCTTTTCGGTGGTCAGGCTGAAGTGGTGGCCGAGCTGCGCCAGATGCTCGGGCCGGTCGGGCGCCTCACCATATTGACGCTCCAGAACCTGGCCGACCCGCCGATGAAGCTCCATGCGCCGCTGCTGCAGGAGATTGTGGTAGATGACGTCGTGCATCAGCGTCTGGCTGAAGCGATAGCCCCGTGACTGACCGGCACTGGGACCGCGAAGTTCCTCGACGATGTTGGCATCGCAGAGATAATCCAGTGCGGCGTCGATGGCGGCCGGATCGGTTGCGACGGTGCGGAGTAGGGCGGTATCGAACTTCGGGCCGACGACTGCCGCCTCCTGAGCCAACCGTCTTATCTCCTGCGGCAGACGATCGACGCGGGCCAGCAGCAAGGCGTGCAGATTGACCGGAATATCGACATCCGTATCCTCGG
This sequence comes from Rhizobium sp. R634, assembly GCF_002211305.1. Taxonomy (GTDB): domain Bacteria; phylum Pseudomonadota; class Alphaproteobacteria; order Rhizobiales; family Rhizobiaceae; genus Rhizobium. Next base: position 140,883 of record NZ_LOKW01000026.1, read on the forward strand.
CGGCAACATGCCAGCGCTGACCGTCATTGCGCAGCGTGCCCATGTCGATCAGCCCTCGAAGGAATTCTTCGATGAAAAGCGGATTGCCGCCGGCGCGCTCGAGGATGCGCCTGCGCATGGCGACGGGCAGCTTGCTATGGCTTTCGCCGAAAAAGGCGGTAAGCAGCTTCTGCCCGTCGGCCGCAGCGAGCGGGCCGAGACGCTGTACGGTGACGCTGACGCGATCGGAATTCAGCGGGTCGGTTTGCGATGTCGGCCGGTAGATCGCCAGCAGCATCAGCCGGCTGCGTTCCAGCCGGTCCATCATGAAGCGAAGCACTTCCAGCGAGGCGGCGTCTGCCCAATGCAGATCCTCGATGACGAGCAGCAGCGGGCCTTGCGCCAGCCGCCGCTCAAAGACGGTGCGAACAGCATAGAAGATCTGCCGCCGCAACTGCTCCGGCTCGATGTACCGCAGCGTGCCATCGGGATCGCCGAGGCCGAGGACGTGCAGGAAGAGGGGCAAAAGTCCCTCGACGTCATCCTGGGTGAGGTCGAGCGCACGAAAGCCGGTCGCCAGCAATTGCCGCGTCCTGTCGGGATCGTCCCGCTCGCCGATGCCGTAGGCGCTGCGCACAACGGCGGCGAGCGTACCATAGGATTGTTCGCCGAGGGGGGAGCAGGTAGCTTTGCGGATGGCGAGGCCCGCAAAGCGGCCGGTATCGCCGGCAATCGTCACGAATTCGTTCGCCAGCCGCGATTTGCCGATGCCCGCTTCGCCGATCAAGCGGACAAGCTGCGCCGCGCCGCCGCAGGCGAGATCGAGGCATGCGAGCAGCCGCGTGAGTTCCGCGTCCCGTCCGATCATCGGCGCCTGAAGGCCGAAACTTTCGAGCCCGCGGGCTCTATGCGGCGCTTCCAGCAACCCTGTCAGCCGATGGACGAGAACGTTACCGCTTTTGCCGCGCAGCGTCTGCGCGCCGAGACTGTCGAAGGCAAAGGCATGGCGGGTGAGGCGATAGGTCAGCGGCCCGACGAGGATATCGTTTTCGCCGGCCATGGACTGCAGCCGCTGTGCGGTATTAACCGTGTCGCCGGTCACGGAGTAGGACTTTGTGCTGACCGCGCCGAAGCCGCCGGTCACGACAGGGCCGCTGTTGACGCCGATATGCAGACGCAGCGGCACGCCGGCACGCGTATGCCAGCGATCGCCGACTTCGGTCGCTCGACGGATCATATCGAGGGCGGCACTCAGCGCCCGGACTGGATCGTCCTCATGGGCAACCGGCGCACCGAACAGCGCCAGCAGCGCATCGCCGACGAACTTGTCGACGAAGCCGCCATAAGCCTCGACCGCCTGCGTCATCTCTTCGAACAATTCGTTCTGCAGCACCCGCATGACCTCGGGATCGATCTGCTCGCTCAGCGTCGTGAAGCCGCAGAGATCGGCAAAGAGAACCGTCACCGGCCGCCGGTCGGCATCGCCGTCCGAATTAGACTGTATCGTGACAATGTTCGGCTTCGATGCAGGTTGGACTTTGCCTGATATCGAAGCGCCGCATTTTGGGCAGAAAGCGAAATCGGGCTGGCAGGGGTAGCCGCAGGCAGCACAGGAAAGCGGTTGCCTTGCGCCGCACCGCGGACAGAAGGCAAAATCGCTCTGAATATCGAAACCGCAGCCGGCGCATTCCATCGGACGCGTCTCACGAAACCCGATGCGTTGCGCTATTTCAGCCGCAACCAATGGGCCTCAACGGCGACCAGCATGAACCTGCTGCTTCGCGCCCGCAAGCATTAAACGAGCGGCGGATCGAGGCCGGGGCTCGGATACCTCCTTTACCACTCCATCCAGGCAACTTCTCTTGCTTGTTACGGCGGCTTCGCGCGCGAGGAAACTACCTGCAGCTGCAATTGTGAGAAAAAGCAATCGCATGCGGAACAAGTCCATGCTTTCCGCGTTGTCGCTCTTCGGTGTTAAGAAGAGGAGGATTTCATGCCTACGTTCGCAGCGACGCAGGTGACGCCACCTGATGAACACGTCGTTACAGCCCGCGAGGCTCTCGAGCCGCTGTACGAAAAGCTGGAAATGCAGACGGAGTCGGCGCTTCTTGCCGCTGCCGTGGAGGCTGGGTGGCCTCCCGAAGAGGCGACGAAAGCCCTGGCGACCCTTAGGCTATATGATGCGCTGTCGACACTCGGGCGAACAAGCTGACCGCGCCATGGGTTGGGAAGACGGAGCGGTGAGGTGAGGGCGCTGCTCTTCGCCTCCGCTATCGAAAATCAGCAAGTGAGGGTGTATCGGAACAGGGTGGTTCAGCGATCGGCCTGCCTGTCGACCGCCGGTCGGTGATATCGTTGGCAACGGCCGAGAACTAGCCGCTATATTAGGAAGCTCGCGATCATGCCAGTAGTTCCGACGCCCGACAGATCGTTGAGCGGTCACGACGAAGCGCGGGCAATCTCTGCCTGACAGATCTCCTTCTCATGCATCCGCGCGATGACGCGACGTTCATCCATAAGAGTGGCCCATCCCGTCCTCCTAAAATCGTGGCCATTATTCTTCTCGTTGCATTTGAAAGTAGAACCCGCCGCTTGCGCTCGGCGACAGTATCGGGACGATGAAGGATGTTGAGTTCCGGGTTGAAGCGGCGACCGTGACGCCGGCGGCATGCCGCGATCTGCGTCTCGCACGCCGCTCTGGCAGGTGCCGCCACAGTGCGGCTGAGATCGAGCACCTCAGCCGCCTGGACGACGCTCAGGCGTCGATCACGGATCTTCTGAACAACTTCGAGGCGATGCAATTCTTTCTGCGACATGGTGATCAAACAGGACAGCACGACTCCGACCGCTCATGGTCTCGACCAGGCTGAAGGTCGTCATCCTTGCTCCCAACGTTGGCATTGACCAGCACGTCGAGAGGCGAGACTGTCGCATCTCTAACTGGCCCAACTGTCGCATTACTAAATAGCCGCTACAACAGAATATCGCATAAGATAGATTATGGAACATTAATGCGCGCTCGGATACGCGAGTGTTTACAGCATCCTGCCCTGAATTGGCCGGCCAAACGTGCCGAATTCTTTCCGGTTGCCATGCGCATCGCACACGACGTTCGATGCACACGACCTGTCACCGCCGTCTGGCATCCGAGATATGCCCCGCCAAGCCGGCAAGCACGACGCCGAGCGGAAGGCTTCGGATGATCCTGGCTGCAACGAAGGCAGCGCCTGTTGCCAGCGCAAGCTTTGCCCAGGGATAGTCTCCCAGCTGGACGTGAGCGTTTGCATCGATCGACGTCGCCTTGGCTTTCAGCGCTGCTTCCGCATCTTCGCGCAGCATGCCGATGCGGGCGCGCAGCAGCCTTACCTCGTGCCGCAGAGCAGCCAGGCTTTCGTCGGCGTTGTCGCTCGCGGCATCGGCAAAAGGCGGCTCGCCTTCGGCGATCAGTTCATCGGGATCAGGCGGAAAGCCGTGGCGGTTGATGGATGATTGCATGGACGTATCCTCGAATGCGAGCAGGACGAATTGAGGCCCCGCATTACCGCACGGCCTCGTGAACATTAGTGATCGCGCCGGAAACCCTGGCTCTGCTGCGATCCGCCTTGTGACTGGCTCTGCGACTGCCGGTCGGCATCGGTCGAAGGCGCCGGGCCGGTAAAGGTATAGGCACGCACCTTGGCGCTTCCATGCGTGGTATCGCGCGTGGCGATCGGACGCGGATCGTCGAATGCGCTCTCCGATACGGCGAGATTTTCCGAGGCTTTCCCGCCATGGGCCGACCCGGCATAGCCGGTATTCGAGGCACCCTGGAATGCGCCTTCGGACGACCAGAGATCCGCCCGCTCATCCATGTCGATGCTGCCTTCGTCGTCCAGGATATCGTGGACGGTCTCATAGAGCGCGTCATCGATATCATTGACCTGGACGAGGAAGCCGCCTCGCCGCAGCCCTTCGGCATAGACCGCGCGATCCTCTTCGGGAAAGAAGAAATCTGCCAGCGCGTCAAAGAAGCCGCTGCGGTCGTCGCTCATCGTGCCGGCATTTTTTCCGTCGGCCTCATATCCCGGCAGCAGCCGTATTCGTGCGACCGGCACGCCGGCGTCTTCAAGACGTGAAACGGCGGACTCGGCTTCTGACCGGCTATCGAAAAACGCGGCAAGGCTGCTGCCGCCCGTCGGACCTGAAAAGGCCGGATTGGTATCGTTGTAAATGCTGCTCACGGGACTCTCCTCTCGATGTGCAGATCCAGCCGCAATAGACGTCTGGCTTCCTGACTCGAAAAACCGGCGGATGCGGTGAATGTTCCACGGAAGGACGAGCGAGCAGCCGCCCTCGCCTGCGGTTCCATAACTTGGCCATTCTGCTTCGGATACCAAGTCTCGTGGATTGCGCTGCCCGATGCGGGCCGTCAGCGGTTGACGTCAAACCTTCGAGGCGCTAGCACGCTTTCAACGTATCGGGGATAATTCATCATGGATTTCTTTTCGGCAGCCGCTATGACGGCTTTGCTGCAGGTCATTGCTATCGACCTCGTTCTCGCCGGCGACAACGCCGTGGTCATCGGTCTCGCCGCTGCGGGCCTTGAAGCTACACAGCGCCGCAAGGCGATCATCGTCGGCATCCTGGCCGCGACTGTTCTGCGCATCCTCTTCGCCAGCGTCGCGGTATATCTGCTGGCAATCGTCGGTCTGCTGCTGGCCGGCGGCCTGCTGCTCCTGTGGGTCTGCTGGAAGATGTGGCGTGAGCTTCGCGCCGGCCATGGCGAGCATCACGAATCGGCGGGCGCCCAGGGCGCGCCGAAAAAGACCTTCTTCCAGGCTGCCACCCAGATCGTTATCGCAGACGTTTCGATGTCGCTCGACAACGTGCTCGCCGTTGCCGGCGCAGCACGCGAACATCCGAGCGTTCTGATCATCGGTCTCGGACTGTCGATCGCGCTGATGGGCCTTGCTGCAAACCTGATCGCACGGTTGCTCAACAACCACCGCTGGATCGCCTATGTCGGCCTGCTGATCATCCTCTACGTCTCGCTCGACATGATCTATCGCGGCGCTGTCGAGATTATGCCGTACGTGTAATAAAACGAGCCGGCGTGCATGACGCTACGGGGCTGACGCCCCGTGCGTGGTGCAACGGGCCGATGCCTGTACGCGATGTCGTAGGTTCAGCCCTCGGTCCTGAACTCGGTCTCGAAGCTCATCTGGTCATAGGCCGGAACCACATGGTCCGGCGTCTGCGCCATCACCGCGTCGTAGTCGAGCGGCGTGTGCATATGCGTAAGGATCGCCCGTTTCGGCTTCAGCCGGCCGATCCAGTCGAGCGACTGTTCCAGCGACAGATGGCTGGGGTGATAAGTGTACTGCAGCGCGTCGATGATCAGCACGTCGAGATTTTGAAGCTTCTCGACGGTCTGCGGCGGGAAATCGCTGATATCGCTGCAATAAGCGACATCGCCGATCCGGAAACCGAGCGAATGAATATCCCCGTGCTGCTGAATGTGGGGATGAAATTTTATCCGGCCGCCCGGACCGCGGATTTCGACGGGTTCATCGAGGTTTTCGATGACGATGGGCAGCGCGATCGGCGGATAGTTGCTGCCGGGCGGCGTTTCCAGGCAATAGCCGAAGGCATCTCGCAGCCTGTCCATCGTAAACTGGTCGGCAAAGATTGGCACGCGGCGGCGCGTATTGTGGAAATAGCCGCGCAGATCGTCGATGCCGTGGATATGATCGGCATGCGGATGGCTGTAGAGCACGGCATCGACATGGTCGGCCCCTGCCCTGATCATCTGCTCGCGAAAATCCGGCCCCGTATCGATGACGACGGTTGTCACACCACCATCAGGCCCGATTTGTTGCACCATGAACGAGGCGCGTGTGCGCCGGTTCTTTGGATTGTCGGGATTGCAGGCGCCCCAGTCGCCGGTAATGCGCGGGACGCCCGGTGACGACGAACAGCCGAGGATGGTGAAACGCCGCCGATAGAGCACGCGCTAGATCCTCGGCATCTTCAAGAATAAGCGGAAAGCGTTTTCCGTCGTGATCCGCGCGACGTCGGCATAGGAAAGGCCGATCGTATCGGCGAGCACTTCGGCCGTGTTCACCACATAGGACGGCTCGTTGCGCTTGCCGCGCCAGCGCTTCGGCGCGAGATAGGGCGCATCGGTCTCCACCAGCAGCCGCTCATGCGGGATGGTCTTGGCGATATCGCGCAGCTCTTCCGATTTCGGGAAGGTCAGGATGCCCGAGAAAGAAATATAACCGCCGAGTTCGACGCCTGTCCTCGCCAGTTCGGGGCCAGCCGAGAAGCAGTGCAGGATGAAGGGAAAGGCCCCCTTCCCTGTCTCCTCGACCAGGATGTCGGCCATGTCTTCGTCGGCGCTGCGGCTGTGGATGACGAGCGGAAGCTGCGTCTGCCGGGCGGCGGCAATATGCCGGCGAAAGCCGGTCTGCTGGTCCTCGGGCTTCTGCGTATCGTAGAAATAATCGAGGCCCGCCTCGCCGATCGCAACCACCTTTTCATGAGCATTGGCGAGGCGCACTAGGTCGTCCGTCTGGATGTCCAGCTCGTCGCCGGCATTGTTCGGATGCGTTCCGACCGAGCAGAAGACGGAAGGATATTTTTCGGTGATGGCGAGCAGCCCGTCGAGCTTGCGCACCCGCGTGCAGATCGTCACCATCTGTTTAACCCCGGCCTGATGGGCGCGCGCGACGATCTCGTCGCGCTCCGCCTCGAAGTCGGCGAAATCAAGATGGCAGTGCGTATCGATCAGCACGGATTCAGGCCTCCGGAGCGACATAGCGCGGGAAGACCGGCGCCGGTGCTTCGAGCGCGGTCCCGGCAACGAGGCGGCCCGCTTCGCCGAGCGCGGCAAAGTCACGCTTGTCATCAGGCGCTGCCACGAGATCAAGCAGCTTGCCCGCCGATTCCGGCATGAAGGGCTGCAGCAAGATCGCGATCTGGCGCACGACCTCGGCCGTGACGTAAAGCACCGTGCCCATGCGCGCCGGATCGGTCTTCTTCAGCGCCCACGGCGCCTGGCCGGCGAAGTAGCGGTCGGCCTCCGAAACGACAGCGATGATCGAGGCGAGCGCCCGGTGGATGAGCTGCTTGCTCATATCCTCGCGCGTCGAGGCATGCAGCGCGTCGGCCTGCGCCAGCATTGCCTTGTCCTCGTCGGTCAGCGGCCCGCATTCCGGGATCTTGCCGTCGCAATTCTTGACGATCATCGACAGCGAGCGGCTGGCGAGGTTGCCGATGCCGTTGGCGAGATCGGAATTGATGCGCGTGCCGATCGCCTCTTCGCTGTAGCTTCCGTCCTGACCGAAGGAAACTTCGCGCAGGAAGAAATAGCGCACCTGGTCGAGGCCGAAATGGTTCACGAGATTGACGGGATCGACGACGTTGCCGAGCGACTTCGACATCTTCTCGCCCTTGTTGAGCAGGAAGCCGTGGGCAAAGACGCGCTTCGGCAGCGGCAGCTTCGCCGACATCAGGAAGGCAGGCCAGTAGACCGCGTGGAAGCGGATGATGTCCTTGCCGATGATGTGGACATCAGCCGGCCAGTATTTCGCCCTGGGACCGTTCCTGTCCTCGATGTAGCCCGTCGCGGTGATGTAGTTGGTGAGCGCGTCGACCCAGACATACATGACATGGGCCGGATCGTTCGGCACCTTGATGCCCCAGTCGAAGGTGGTGCGCGAGACCGAGAGATCCTTGAGGCCTGATTTGACGAAGGAGATCACCTCGTTGCGGCGTTCGGCCGGACCGATGAAGTCGGGATTCTCTTCGTAGTGCTTCAGCAGCTTGTCCTGGTATTCGGAAAGCTTGAAGAAGTAGCTTGCCTCTTCCACCCATTCGACAGGCGTGCCCTGCGGCCCGTAGCGCACGCCGTCAGCGCGCAGCTCCGTTTCGTTTTCCTGGTAATAGGCCTCGTCGCGCACCGAATACCAGCCGGCATAGCTGTCCTTGTAGATGTCGCCGCTATCGGCCATCAGGTTCCAGATGTTGCGCGACGTCTCGTGATGACGCTCCTGCGTGGTGCGGATGAAGTCATCGTTCGAAGCGTTGAGCAGCTTCGCCATTGCCTGGAATTCGCCGGAGTTGCGATCGGCGAGCGCCTGAGGCGTTATTCCCTCTGCGCGTGCGGTCTGCTGCATCTTCTGGCCATGTTCGTCGGTGCCGGTCAGGAAAAACACGTCCCGGCCGTCCAGGCGCTGGTAGCGCGCCATCGCATCTGTCGCGATCAGCTCATAGGCATGGCCGATATGCGGCTTGCCGTTGGGATAGGAAATCGCGGTGGTGATGTAGAAAGGTGTCTTGTCTGTCATGGCGGCCAATGTCCGGCTTACTCTATATAAATGGTCAGCCGCTCTTAGCGCATGTCACCGTCAAGCGAAACCTCAACTTTCCAGTCGTCGATGATTTCCGAGACTTGGGGAGCGTGAACTTGACTCAGCTTCTCACGCAATCTACCCGTTTTGGAAAAGAGGGCGGGACAAGAACGCAGTGCCAGTTTTCATCTACCGGAATCGCCGTGGGCGTGCGCCGTCGGAGACGCTTGATTGACTTTCGAGCCTCTCTATTCGCTTTCGGGCCTGGTTGTGGGGGCCCTTGTCGGCATTACCGGCGTTGGCGGCGGCTCGCTGATGACGCCGCTGCTGGTGCTCCTCTTCGGCGTCCATCCCGCCACCGCCGTCGGCACCGATCTTCTCTATGCGGCGATCACCAAGACGGCCGGCACGGCCGTTCACGGCATGCACGGGCGCGTCAACTGGAAGATCGTCGGCGGCCTTGCCGCCGGCAGCGTGCCCGCCGCCCTGCTGATGCTCTGGCTGCTGGCCGGCGTCGACCGCAAGAGCATCGGCGTGACGAACACGATCACCACCGCGCTCGGCTGGCTTCTCGTCATGACCGCGATCATGCTGGTCTTCCGAGGCCCGATACTCGAAATGGCGCGTCGCGCCATCGGTGACCGCACGCCGCCAAAGCCGGCGACTATCGTCGCCTTCACCGTCGTCCTCGGGTTCCTTCTCGGCGTCCTCGTCACCTTGACCTCGGTCGGCGCAGGCGCGCTCGGCGTGACCATCCTGCTGGTCCTCTATCCCAGGCTCGATGTGCGCGAGATCGTCGGCTCCGATATCGTCCACGCCGTGCCGCTGACCCTGATCGGCGGCATGGGTTACTGGTTCATCGGCGAGATAGACTGGTCGATGCTGTTTGCCCTGCTCATCGGCTCGATTCCCGGCATCATCGCCGGAAGCCTTCTGGCGCCGAAGCTGCACGAACGCACCATCCGTATCGTCCTTGCCGTGACGCTGGCAGTCGTCGCATCGAAGCTGTTGATCGGCTGATCAGAGGCCCGGCTGCTTGATGTCGGAAAGAATGCTGATGATGGTCTGCTTGCGGTCGAGGTTGTAGGCATCGGAAACGGTCAGCCGCTCGGTAATTTCGGAATAGAGCCGTGCCAGTCGCTCCGCAGCAGCGATCTGCCCCTCAGCCGCGGCCGCACGGGCGCGGTTCATGATGTCGTCGCCGATATGGCTGACGAAGAAATCGAAGATCGTGTCGCTTTCCTTGCCGGACAGGGCATCGGCCAATCGATGCATCGCCTTGCGCGCGCCCGGCCCTTCGGATGAAAGCATCTCGTCATAGGCGGCGATGATTTCGCCGCCGCCGTAGTTCAAGAGTTTGAGGGCTTCGCCGACGCTGCCCTTGGCGGCGGCAAGCACCGACCCGCCCTCACCCGAGATGCCGAGATGGCCAAGGGCGGCAATGAGCGCGTCGTCGGCAAGCGGCGCCAGTTTCAGCGGCAGGCAGCGGGAGCGGATCGTCGGCAGCAGGCGTCCCGGCGCGTGCGAGAGCACCAGGAACAGCGCTCGCTTCGGCGGCTCCTCCAGGATCTTCAGGATGGCGTTGGCCGCATTGCGGTTCATGTCGTCGGCCGGATCGATGATGACGATCCGCCAGTTGCCGGTGCCTGAGGTCTGAGAGAAGAACTTGCCGGCGCGCCGCACCTCGTCGACGGTGATCGCCGACTTTACCTTGCCGGTCTTTTCGTCCACCGGCCGGGCAAGGTGCAGGAGATTGTGCGAAGCACCGGAGACGATCTGCCGGCTGACGGGCGAAGCCGGGTCGGGATCGCCGATCGTCTCCGGCGCCGTCTGGGGATCGGGATGGGAGAGGACATGATTGGCGAAGCGGAAGGCGAGCGTCGCCTTGCCGATGCCTTCAGGCCCCTCGATCAGTATGGCGTGATGGCCCTTGCCGGACCGGTAGGACTGGGCAAGAAATGCCTCCGCCTCCTCATGGCCGAACAGCCTGGTATTTTCCGCCGGCCAGATCGCGCCGTCGAGCAGTCCGGGCCTCTCCTCATTCATGGTGGGCGGCTTCCGGTGTGCGGGCATGGCCCGCGGGCGACGACCTGAGCTGCTTGACGATCGCCAGGATCTCGGCGGCGATCGCCTCTTCCGTCTGCAGAGCGTTGACGACGTGGCAGCGCTCGGGCTCGCGGGCGGCGATATCGAGAAAGGCTTCGCGCCGTTTCTCATGCGTTTCGAGCTGCTCTTTTTCGAAGCGGTCGGGACCATCGGCTGCGGCGCGTTTCTGTGCCCGCTCCAATCCGATCCTGGCGGGGATGTCGAGGATCACGGTGCAATCCGGCATGACGCCGTTGATGGCGACGCGCTGCAGCGTCTCGATGAACTCCGGCTCGAGATTGCCGGTGACGCCCTGATAGACGCGGGAGGAGTCCATGAAGCGGTCGCAGAGCACGACCTTGCCTTCGGCAAGTGCAGGCCGGATCACCTCTTCGACATGGTCATTGCGCGCTGCCGCAAACAGGATCGCCTCCATGCGCGTGCCGAAGGCTTCGGCGGCGCCGGAGAGAAGCACGTGGCGCACGGCTTCGGCGCCGGGCGATCCGCCCGGCTCCCGCGTCACCAGCACGTCGTGGCCTTCGCTTTTCAACGCCTCGGCAAGGCGGCGGATCTGCGTGGATTTCCCAGCGCCTTCCCCGCCTTCAAACGTAACGAACAATCCCGTACCGGACGACAATGACAGCTTCCCGCATTCCAGGCGCCATATGCGCCTCGTTCCTTCTATCTATCCGAAGATGCCAGGGAGGAAAACCTTTCGGCGCGGCGACATATTCACCTTTCCCGGTAAATCGCATCGGAAGAAGGCGTTCAGCCCGGCGCGGACTTATCCCAGAGCCAGGAGAAGAACAGCGATTCGCCGAGTTCCAGCATGGCATCGACGGCCCGGCTGCTGAGCGAGCCCTCCTCCACTGCCTGCACGGTATAGAGCGGCACTTCGCGGAGCAGCCGGCTGCCCGCGAAAATCCTGAGCGTGCCTGCCTGATAGTCCGGCTTGACCGGCGCCATCAGCGGCCAGCGGTAGACGATGCGTGCCGACAGCCGGTCCGGATTGCTGACCGGGATATAGACGCTGACCGGCGCCTTGGCGACGAGATCGACGGTGCGCGCCGTGCCGCCATAGACGCTGGCCGAGCCGATCACTTCCTTGTCGGCAAAGACCTGGCGGTTCTCGAAGGCCGTCAGCCCCCATTCGAGCACGCGCTTGGCCTCCTCGGTCCGTTCCTTGTCGGAAGGGATGCCGGCAAGGGCCAGAAACAGCCGCCGGCCGTCGCGCTCGACCGAGGCGACGATCGAATAGCCCTCGCCCTCGGCAAAGCCGGTCGCCAGTCCATCGGCGCCGAGATCGAGCCCGAGCAGCGGATTCCGGTTGCGCTGGAGGATCTTGTTCCACTCGAATTCCGGCTGCGCGAAATAGGGATAGAGGTTCGGATAGGATTGCTGCAGGGCGGCAGCAAGCGTCACCATTTCGCGCGTGGTCACCTTGCTCTTGCCATCGGGAAGGCCGGTGGAGTTGCCGAATACTGCCTTCTCCATGCCGAGTTCGCGGGCGCGGCGGGTCATCGATTCGGCAAATTGCTGTTCGCTTCCCGCCATGCCTTCGGCCAGCACGATGCAGCCGTCATTGGCGCCCTGGATGGTAATGCCCTTGAGCAAGTCGTCGACTGGCACGCGCGATTTGAGCGCGGCAAACATCGTGGCCGTCCGCGAGGGTGCGCCGCCCGTTCGCCAGGCATATTCCGAAACCGGATATTCTGTGTCGAGCGTGATCTGACCCTTCGTCACCGCCTCGAAGGCGATATCCACCGTCATCAGCTTGGCGAGCGAGGCCGGCGAAAAGCCCTGGTCCTCGTTCTTGGCGAGAAGCACCGTGCCGGTGGAGGCCTCGATCATGTAGGCCTGCGCGGCCTTCGTGGCAAATCCGCCAGCGCCGCCATCGGCAGCGAGCGCGCCGGTGGCCAGGGGTATCAGGCATGCAAAAAGGCGAAGCAAGGGCTTCAGCATCGCGATTTCCATCGATCGAGCGGCGGATTTCAGGAGGTTAGAGCGAGAGGGAATCCGATGCAATTACCATGCTTAGCGTGCCGCGGATTTTGCCTGCTGCCGCTTGGCAGAGGCCAGGATCGACTGCTGCGTCAGCCCGTCATTGCGCACCATCACTGCGTCGAAGGCGAGATCGACCGTCACTGTCTTCACGTCCTCGTTCTGGTAGCCGAGTGCCAGCGAACCCTGACGCCCGCCATAGGGGCGCTCATAAGGCATGGGTCCGATCTCCGGCAGCACGACCATCTGCTCGAAGGTCGGAGCACCATTCCCTGCCGACTGGGCAGACGGTGCGACCAGAACATTGGCCGGAGCAGCGAGCGCCGGCGCCGCATTGTAGCGCGCGCTTGGCGTCGAACCGGCATAGGAGGTCGCCGACATCGGCACCGGCACGTTGGCCGGCGTCTCATAGCTCTCCGAACTCTGCAGCTGGTCGCGCGTGATCTTGCGGCTGTTGGAGGCGACCATCACGCCGGTTGCGATCTGTCCCTCAGGATTGATTGCCGGAATGCGGCTGCCCTTCGGCACATAAGATGCCATCAGATAGGGCATGTCATGGCCGTCCATGCGGGCGCGGCCGACATATTGAACGCGCACCTTGCCGGTGCCACTGTGCTGCAGATCCAGCATGTTGGCCGTCTTGTTGGAAAGATCGATGATACGGCCTTCGTGGTAAGGACCGCGGTCATTGACGCGCACGACGACGGAGGAGCCGTTTTCGAGATTGGTGACGCGGGCGTAGCTCGGCAGCGGGAAGGTCGGGTGGGCGGCCGAAAGATGCATCTGGTCGTAGACTTCGCCGTTTGCCGTCAGGCGCCCATGAAAGGCGGAGCCATACCAGGAGGCGACGCCGACCTTGTTATAGGCGAAGTCTTCCTTCGGATAATACCACTTGCCCTTCACCTCGTAGGGATTGCCGACGATGTAGCGGCCGCCGCCCTTCGGGATGTTGTTGCCGGTGGCGACCCGCGGGCTCGCCTTCACGCCATATTCGGATTCGGAAAAATACTCTTTGCCGTGGGCTTTCTTTTTCGGCACCGCCTGCGTCGTGCCGCACGCCGCAACCGTCGCACACATCGCCGATATCGCCAGCCATCGCGCTGCCGTTGCGAATGACGCCGCCCCGTAATCCAGTCTCATATGTCCCACGCCGCTCATATGGTTAAGGAACTCTGCCCGATAATGGGTCAATAGCGCCTTATCCCCGCCCGCCTAACGAGACTTTAATCTTGTGAGCTTCATGGCAAATTTACGAACGATTTCGCAGCGATAGCCCCAATTCCGATAATTATGGTTTATAAACTACTAACATTGAGGCCTGCACCCTGCCCTCCGCCGCCGCAATGAGACCCCGGAATCGCCGTGCCGATACGTGACACATAGTAGATGGCCGAAGGGATTTGCGCGTTCAAAAAGCTTTCGATCGGTGGCGCCGGCCGAGGTTGCGGATTTCACCCACTGGTAGTTTTATTTCAAAAAGATCGCTCTGAAGTTATCGCCGGTCAGCACCGTATCGACTGCGCTACCCCTGCACCGTGTAGTTTGTTGCTTGACTCAAAGTGGAGTAGAAAGTTTAGTTGCGGCGTTCGGGTGAAGCCCGGCGTCCTTTCCACGCTCATCTTTAGGGGGACGAGCCATGGCAAATCACAAACCAGCAGTGCCTAGCGTGTCGATCCACGACTATTCACCAACGGAAGCCATCGAAGGAAGCCTTCTCGACGGCGCGACGGACCAGGATGGCGATCTGCTTCAGGTTCAGTTTGTCAATGGTGTCCGAATTCCCAACAAGGCAGGTGAACCCGGATATCTGACCATCGAAGGTGAGCACGGCACGCTGACCATCTGGAGCAATGGCAGCTATAGTTACACGGTCACTGACCCGGAAAGCCTTGAGCCCGGTCAAGCCTTCTCCGAAAAATTCTCCTTCAAGGTCTCCGATGGAAAAGGCGGCACTGACGTCGCCAATTTTCACATCGCCGTCAACGCGCCGCCGCAAGGGCTCTATTCGATCGATTTCGAAAATGCCCCGACGGAATATCCCGGGCAGCCTGATATCGCTTCGGGTTATGCGGGCTTCAAGTTCGGCGACAAGGTCGACGGCAATCTTTGGGCGGTCGCTGAAGCCAGCGGTAACGAATACGTCGTCACCAATCCCTACAATCCCTTTTTCGACCGTGTTGACGGTAAGCTCTTCACGGTAGAGGGCGTCGACGTCGCGACCGTTTTCGACCCCGGCTACGAAGGGGGCGATGCCCTCGTCACCTTCGAAGGCTACATCGGTGGCAATAAGGTGAGCGAGATGACCGTCAAGGTCTATGGCGATACCATTGCCGACGGCCAGCATATTTCACTGGCAGAGCTGGGCGCGGTCGACTTCGTCCGCTTCGATATCGACCCGGACGTGGAGCCCACAGGCTTCCCGCAGCTCGCCTTCGACAACTTCACGGTCCTCGTCTGACGACATCAGGCAAGCGGCCCGCAAAGCCGCTTCCCTCCTCCGGCAAGTGCTGCAGAACAAGTTGACGCTGCGGTCAAAGCTGCTACAAAGCCGGCCTGTGAGTGAATGGGTCGCACGTCGGCGTAAGCGCCGATCTAAAGGAAATGCCGAAACGGCATTTCCATGGGCTTCTCAATTTGCCTGGAAGAGTGTCCGAGTGGTTTAAGGAACCGGTCTTGAAAACCGGCGTGCGGGAAACCGTACCGTGGGTTCGAATCCCACCTCTTCCGCCATTTTGGCCGTATTTCTTCGATCGCGCCGTTTCAGCCCTCCAGCCGGACTGCGTTCTCCGTCAGTATCTTTATCAATTGCTCCTTCACGATCTGGAATCTCGGCGTCCGGGCCGCTTGGTCCTGCACGAGAAGCCACAGATCGAGCGTTAGCTTGGGCACATCTTCCAGCACGGGCACGAGATCGGTTCGGCAAGCGGCGAAACAAGGCAGGACCCCGATACCGAGGCCGTTTTCGACCGCCGTCAGCTGCGCGGTGAACGAACTGAGGCGCATCGCCGGCTGGCAATCGGCGAAAATCTCTTCCAGCCAGATCGACATCGAGAGGTAACGCAGGTCTTCGCTCCATCCGATCACCCGGTGGGAGTGGAGGTCGCGCTCGTTCGACGGCTTGCCATATAACTCCAGATAGCTGCGATTGATGTAGAAGCCGAATGTGACCTTGCCCACCGTGCGCATCCGGTAGCTGCCTCGCTCCGGCGGCACGATCCGAAGGGCGATATCGGATTGCTGGGTCGCGAGCGGCGCCGGCCGGACGCTGGACCTGATGTCGAGCTGAATGCCGGGATAATCCTGCATGAGGCCCCCGAGATTGGGGATGAGGATCTGCTGGCCCAGCAGTTCGGGCGCGTCGATGCGGACCATGCCCGACACGCTTTCGCTACTGTCTCTGGCCGACCTTTCGAAAGCCTTCAAAGACGCTTCGGCCGTTTCGGCCGGCGCCAGAAGACCGATGCCTGCTTCGGTCATTTCGTATCCGTCGAAGTGATGGCGAAACAGCGTCGATCCCAGTGCTTGCTCGAGCGCCGTTATTCGGCGCGACACGGTGGATGTGCTAACGCCCAGCCGGCGCGCTGCCGCGCTGAGCGACCTGGAGTTTGCGACGGCAAGAAAGAACTTCAGGTCATTCCAGTCCATGAGGCTTTCCAATTTTGGAACGGCGCTTGCCCAAAACGGCAGTGGTCTATTGCAGCCAATTTGATATCATCGGACCAGAAACGGCAACAGGACGGTCGCAGAAGCGGCACACTCCGGTCCTTCAGTTTTCCAAATTTGCTATGCCGACGTTTTCGGCACGAATCCGAGAGCGTCGTGCTTCCGCAACAAAGCGCGAGGCAATTCTCATGATCGTTCAAGCTTGCATCAACGGCGCAAGGCCGAGCGATTTCCATCCGCATATTCCCCTGACGGCGGGAGCCATGGCGCGCGACGCTGCGGCTTCGGTCGCTGCCGGCGCTGCCGAACTTCACCTTCATCCGCGTGGAGCCGAAGGCCGGGAAAGCCTCGCCGCTGTCGACGAAACCGTCTGCGCGATCCGGCGGGTCTGTCCGGGGACGCTGGTCGGAGTTTCCACGGGCGCCTGGATCGAGGGCGATCGGGAACGGACGCGCGAAGCCATCCGCCAGTGGCGGGTATTGCCGGATTACGCGTCGGTGAACCTCTCCGAAGACGATGCGCCCGCTATCATGCAACTGCTTCGCGACAGGGGCGTCGGGATCGAAGTCGGGCTGGCATCAGTCGCCGATGCAGAACGTTATATCAGCCTCGAAGACCACCAGCGGGTCTTTCGCGTGCTGATCGAGCTCGATCACGAACAGGATTGGCAACGTGCCCGCGCTGTTCAGGACGGCATTCTCGAGGTGCTCGAACGTGGCGGCGTGACACGACCCATTCTTCTGCACGGTTTCGATGCAACGGTCTGGCCGTTCGTCGAATTGGCGCGTCAGCGGCGCTTTTCCACCCGCGTCGGCCTGGAAGATGGAAAGCATCTTCCGGATGGAACGACCGCGTGCGGCAATGCCGCGCTGGTCGCCGCCGCCGTCGATATCTTCCGTGGCCGGTCGAATTGATCCGCCGTTTAATATTTCTCTCGCGAGGCAAACATGACAACGAGAACAGATGTTTTCCGATTTTCTGAATTCGGCACGCCTGACGTCCTGCGCCAGGAAAGTCTCGAGCTGGCCCTGCCCGCTGCCGGCGAAATCCAGATCCGGCATCTGGCGATCGGCGTGAATTACATCGACATCTATCACCGCAAAGGCGTCTTCGCGGCGCAGCTTCCCTTGCCGAGCGGGCTCGGCGTGGAAGGTGTCGGCATCGTCACGGCGCTTGGCGACGGCGTTAAAACCTTCAATGTTGGTGACCGCGTGGCCTATGTCGGCGGTCCCCCGAACGCCTATTCCACGCATCGAAACCTGCCTGCCGCGCGTGCTTTGCCCGTGCCGGAGGGGCTGGACAGCGAAACCGTCGCTGCTCTGGTTTTCAAGGGGTTGACCGTCGAATACCTGATCCATCGCTGCGTGCCCGTGGCGAAAGGTGACGTCGTTCTCTTCCATGCCGCCGCAGGTGGGGTCGGATCGATCGCGTGCCAGTGGCTGAAACATCTCGGGGCGACGGTGATCGGCACTGTCGGTTCGGAGGAAAAGGCTGGGATCGCGCGCGCCAACGGGTGCGATCACGCGATCGTTTACACCAAGGAGGATTTCCAGGGCCGCGTGGCCGAGATCACCGGTGGCAAGGGCGTGCGTGTCGTCTACGATTCGGTCGGCGCCGACACGTTTGCCAAATCTCTGGATTGCCTGCGTCCCCGCGGCACTCTCGTCAGCTTTGGGGAAGCCTCCGGTCCGATCGCACCTCTAAACGTTCCCTCGCTGGGTGCAAAAGGATCGCTGTTCGTCACGCGTCCGTCCATCGCCCATTACACGGCCGATCGCAGCGACTACGAGGCGGCGGCGAGCAATCTCTTAGGCGCCATCGAGGCCGGCATCGTCAAGGTCCCTAATATATCGAGATACAGGCTCGGCGATGCGGTCAAGGTGCACGAAGATTTGGAAGCGCGCCGAACGCAAGGTCCTATCATTCTCATTCCGTGACATCTTCAAGATCACTTTATATTTCAGGAAATGAAGAATGTTTACAAGAAGAACGAGTATATCAGCAGTCCGACGGAGCCCCAAAAGACAATAGGCGTAAGTATCAATCCAAGGACGATGACTTTTGTCATTAGAAAACTCCGAATCTCCGCACGCCCCCGCGAAGATCTATTTCAGCGATCCACGGTTTGGTATGGGCACGAAGTCCGGGATGGATCGGACTTTGGTCTCAGTTTCGAGCATTTAACCCACGCTATCACCGCTCCGAGCGTGGGAGGTGACGGTAGAGAACGACCACGACGACGAGTGCAACGGCAATCAGCGCCGCGGCGACGGCAAAGGTTATCCGCATTCCTGACGCGACCGCTTCAGGGCGCGCCGTGGCGATATCGGATGTCGCCGATGCGAGAGCGAACACGGCGCCCATCACGGATGCGCCGGTGATCAAGCCGAGATTGCGCGACAGGTTGAGCATGCCCGAGATGACGCCTCGCTGATCGGGCCGGACATTCGCCGTGACGGCCGTGTTATTGGCCGCCTGGAACAGTTGATAGCCCGGCGTCAGGATGGCGATGGCGGCGATGTAGCCGGCAATACCGGGAAGCACGGCCAGGGCGATCGAGCCTGCCGCCATGGCAATGAGCCCTGCGACAATCACAAAGGGCGCATCCAGGCGGTCGACAAGACGACCGGCCGGCAAACCGCTCAAAGTGGAGATGACGGGGCCGCTCGACATGACGATGCCGACGAAGGCTTCGTCGAGCCCGAGCGCACGGGAAAGGTAGAAGGGCGCGACCACCAGCGTCGCCATCATAACCGTCGAGACCAAAATGTTCATGGCGAGGCTGGCGCTGAATGCCGAGTTGCGGAACGCCGCCAATCGGATCAGCGGCGATGCTGTTCTCGCCTCGGCGAAGATGAAGAGACCGATGCCGAAAGCGGCGGCCAGCAACAGGGCTGCGTTCAGCGGACCAAACCTGCCCCGCCCGATCGTCATCGCAAGCGCATAAGCCGAAAGCGTCAGCGCAAGCAGCAACGTGCCGGCAATGTCGAAGCGTGCCCGATCCGTCTTCTTTCCGCTGGTATCGACGGGCAGATGGCGAAAAGCGAGAGCGAAGGTGACCACGCCGAGCGGCACGTTGACGAGGAAGATCATCTGCCAGCCGAACGAGGCGATCAGAACGCCGCCGAGCGACGGACCGAGAGCGGTGCCGACCGCCGACATCGTTCCAAGCAGCCCCATGGCGCTGCCGGTCCTCGCTTTCGGCACCGTCTCGCCGACGAAGGCCATGGTGAGAGCCATCATCATGGCTGCGCCCAGGCCTTGCAGGGCACGCGCTGCAATCAGCACCCACAGAGTAGGCGCGAGGCCGCACAGGATAGACGCCATCGTGAACAGCAGGATGCCGATGAGCAGCAGCCGTTTGCGCCCGACGATGTCGCCGAGCCGCCCGGCACTGACGACCAGCGTGGTGATGGCAAGCAGATAGGCGAGCACGATCCACTGAACATCTTGGAAGGCGGCATCGAAAGCCTGCGCCAGGCTCGGCAGGCCGACATTGGCGATGCTGGTGCCAAGTGATGGCAGCAGCATGGAGAACGAAAGGCTGGCGAGCGTCCATCGGATCGAGGGCGCCCGCTCAGCAATTGCTTCGCCTCGTTCCGCAGTGACCGGCTTCATCATGACCTCCTTTTGGCGTTTTCGGGAATGGAGCGTCGAAGCCTAGTGACCTGTTTGATATGGCGGAAGGCGCACGATTTGCATTTCATTGATGCATTTGACGCCACGTCACGATCGAACCGTGTTATCGTCGACCGATGTCGACACCCGATCTCAACCTGCTTGTCACTCTCGATGTGCTGCTTGCCGAAGGCAGCGTTGCCCGCGCGGCCCGCAGATTGCGGCTCAGTCCCTCGGCGATGAGCCGGGCATTGGCGCGATTGCGCGAAACCACGGGTGATCCGCTGCTGGTCCGTGCCGGACGCGGTCTCGTCCCCACCCCGCGGGCGCTCGAACTGCGCGAGCGCGTCGGCCGGATCGTCGAGGAGGGGCAAGCCGTGCTGCGCCCTGTCGAGACGCTCGACCTGAAACGGCTGGACCGGACATTCACGCTGCGCACCAGCGAAGGCTTCGTCGAGAACTTCGGGCCGGGTCTCATCGCACGGATCGGCGAAGAAGCGCCTGGCGTGCGGCTATGCTTCGTGCAGAAGCCGGATAGAGACAGCGCCCCCTTGCGCGACGGCACCGTCGATCTGGAAACTGGTGTCGTCGGCAAGGCGACCGGACCCGAAGTGCGGGCGCAAGCCTTGTTTCGGGATCGCTTCGTCGGTGTCGTGCGAGCGGGACATCCGCTTTGCCAGGGCGAAATGACGCTCTCCCGTTATGCGGCCGGCCGGCATGTCAGCGTATCCAGGCGCGGCCTCGAGAAAGGGCCGATCGATGAGGCGCTTGATCTGCTCGGGTTGGAACGGCAGATCGTGACGATCGTCGGCGGCTTTTCGACAGCACTCGCCCTCGCGCGGGCTTCCGATCTGATCGCCAGTGTTCCCGAACGGCATACCGGCGTCTTGCGCGCGGGAATGCACAGTTTTCCGCTCCCCGTATCGATGCCTGACATCACGGTTTCCTTGCTCTGGCATCCCAGGATGGATGCCGATCCCGCCCACCGCTGGCTGCGCGGCTGCCTTCGCGATGCCTGTGCCGCGACCTGATTGAAGGCCCGAGAGCGATCCTGTGTCGGCGGTTGACTATCCCGTGCTGCCGTGATCTCCCCTCTCGCATCCATCAGCGAGGACATCATGACCGACGGCATAATCGTAAAGGACAGCAACGGAAGCCAGCTTCACGACGGCGATTCCGTCACGCTGATCAAGGATCTCAAGGTCAAGGGAACCTCGGAAACGCTGAAGCGCGGCACGCTCGTCAAGGGCATCCGTCTGACGGACAATCCCGGCGAAATCGAGTGCAACACCAAGCAGGTCAAGGGTCTGGTGTTGAAAACGGAATTCCTGAAGAAGGCATAGGATCGTCGGGGGTCTCCTGCGGCACCTCCTCCGTGATGACTTCGAAACGGGAAAGCGTCGCCGGGCCGAAGGCCGTCGACATTGCGACGTCAGTGGCGTCACGGCCGGTCGCCATCAATATTCTGCCGATACGCGGCGTGTTGTGGCGGGCATCGACCGTATGCCAATGACCGCCGAGAAAGACCTCGAACCAGGCGCTGAAATCCATCGGATTGGGATCGACCGGAACACCGATATCGCCGAGATAGCCTGTGCAGTAGCGGGCCGGGATATTTAGGCACCGGCAGAGCGCGATCGCGAGATGAGCGAAATCGCGGCAGACGCCGTTCTTGTCGGTAAAGCCGCCATGCGCGGTCCTCAGCACGTCGGCCTTCTGGTAATCGAAGGTAATGTGGTTATGGACGAAATCGCAGATCGCCTGGACCCGCGCCCATCCGAGCGGGGTCGACGAGAAGGTTGCCCAGGCGAAATCCGAAAGCCTGTCGGTATCGCAGTAGCGGCTGCCGAGCAGGAAGACGAGCACCTCGTCGGGCAGGTCCCTGATCGCGTGCTGAACGGCATTCTCAGGAACGATGTCGGGCTGCCCGGTGTCGTAGATCTCGAACGCGGTGGAAATCGTCGTCAGTCCCGGCGGCGCGACGATCCGGCTGCAGGCATTGCCGAACACGTCGATATACTCCCAGACCTCGATCGGCCGGTCGAATGTCAGCACCTGCTCGCTCAAAAGATCGGCGCGCCGGGAGGGATGAATGTTGAGGACGAGCAGCATGGGTGTCGGCTGTACGCATTCGTACCCCAGATGAAACCCGGCGCGTATCCTCATGGCGGCTTCCTCGTCGCGTCTGCGCATATGCGGCTGCCTATCGAACGTTGATCGGCGCGGCGCGGTTCCACGGACTGCGAGCGTCTCCGCGGTTAGCTGGTCGTGACGTTGACCTGGACCGTCATGCTGTCGAAATCCGCTTGGCCCCCATCGTAGCTGCCGCTCAGCGGGACGGCCTGGCGGGGATCGCGGGCGACGGCGACGCGAATGAGGTCGCGATTGCCGACGATTCCGTTGGTCGGATCGAACTCCGCCCAACCGGCGCCGGGCAGATAGATCTGGCACCATGCATGCGTGGAGCCGCCGCCGAGCACGGTGGAGCCGTCCCGGTCGGGAACATAGACATAGCCGGTGACGAAGCGCGCCGCGAGGCCGAGCGCGCGTGCCGCTTCCATCATCAGAAGCGCGAAATCGCGGCAGGTGCCGGAGCGAAGCTGCAAGGTCTGGAGAGGCGGCTGCGTCCCATGCTCCAGGCGCCGCGAATAGACGAAGCTTTCCCGGATAGCGTAACAGAGCGTCATCAGCAGATGCCCGGTTTCCGTCGGCCGCCCCTGGCGCACGAACCGCATTGCCCAGCGCCCGACCTCGTTGTTCGGATCGGGATAATGGCGCTGCACCGAGGGCGCGAGATCGGCGATCTCGTCTTGGTCGTAGGGGAAGGGATAGGTCAGGGCGGCGTTGTCGACCCTGAGATCGAGTGCGACCTGAGGCGTATGGTCGAGCGTGATCCAGGTTTCGAACCGAAGCTCGTCGGACGGTGTCGGAATATCGATGAGTGCGACGCAATTGCCGAAGACGTCGTGGATCCAGCGCACCCGGCCTTGCTCCGGATAGATCGCCAGAGACGCCTCCAGGAGCCGCTGGTCGAAACTGTCGCGTGGCCGGAACATCAGGCGGTGCTGCCCGAAATAGACCTCTCTGACATAGCGATAGGAGGTGATATGGCGGACGGTGAAAATTGTCATGGGCCGCCGCCCCGCAATCTATTCACGTTGCTGCTCCAAAGCGGCCATGCCGCCTCTCCCTTGGAAGCGCCCTGCCCGCTTCTCCGCTTATCCCGATTTCTTGTCATATAAGCAGATTCGAAAGATTGCTATTGTAGCTCCACCGATCGACGGCAGAGCCGTCCAACCTTAGGAGGGTATGATGCATATCATCTGGGACGTTCTTACGCTGCTGCTGACAATCGGTTCGCTCTATGGCGGTCGCGAATACCGGATCATTCGCGCTCGTGCCCGCGCTCAAAACTGGGGCAACTTCTGATTCTATCCTCGCGACCGCCTGCTCTAACAGCGTCGGTCGCTCGCATGACGCAAAAGCCATCCACTTAAGGAAGTGCTTTTTCAAGAAGGCGGTTTCACCCGTCCATTTTCTCCGTTAGTCCAAGCCCGCCTCACCCCAGGCGGGCTTTTTTTACACGGTCATTGCGTCGCGGCTTCACTTCTTGGCGCCGGCTGAAAGTACCCGATGTGTTGCATTGTCCAATGCATGGCTCGTTTGTTGCCCGTCCTTCTTCAGTCCGTATGCGGTATTGCCGCAACCGGAAAGCGTAAGCAGGCAGATGCAGGCAATGGCGATGGCAGCTTGTGGCATCAGGTATCTTCCCCAAATGAATTGCGATCTGAAGAAAATGATACACTCTGCGGTAAAATCAATCCGCCGATGGGATGGCACGATCGCGGGTATGGAACCCGGCGACGCCGCGGGCGTTTATGAGAGCCATCCACCGGGGTCAACGATATGGATTATCAAATCGCCTTCGCCGCAACCGTCGCAACAGCATCCTTCCTGTTCTTCATGCTGCTCATCCACAGAACGTGAAGACCGCGCAATTGCCCTGATCTCAGTCCGCTGCTGAACAGCTTTGGCACAGTCTGCGGCTCCCGAAATGTACGTTTCAGAGAGACTGTGGCCACCGGCCGCCTCGGTATATGCGACGCAATAATCCGGAATGGCTAGTATTGGTTGACGACGTTTACGCCAGTATAGGTCATAAAAACATTTCCAAGTCAGCGCGAAGACAGTTGGACCGGTGTCCGTGTACTTCGTTCATTGTTTCGCAAGATAACGACATATGCCATTTCGATATTTTGAATTTTACTTAAAAATGAGGCTTAACTAACTATTAATAATAGCCTTGCGTGCCCCCCGCGTCGGTTTATGCTTCATAAAAAGGGGGAGAAGAAGATGTTTAGCAAAAGCCTCATCATGCCGGTCGGCTTCGCCTTGCTCGCCGTTACTGGCCTTCTTTTTCAGTTGGCCGTTTACGCGCTGGAAACTCCCGTCACCCTCCTGCAGCCGTAAATGCTTAAGTTCCTCTAGGAGTGGAACTTTTTTTCTTTTCGTGCATAGTGACGAGGCATTTCATCAGGAGGAAATTATATGGAAAACGCAGGCGTGGGTTGGATCGCGGCCATCATCATCGGCGGTATCGCCGGATGGCTGGCGGAAAAGGTCATGAGCAGCAATATGGGCCTGCTCATGAACATATTGCTCGGCATCGTCGGCGCCATCGTCGCCAACTGGATTCTCGGTCTGTTGCACATTCAGCCGCTCGCCGGCTGGCTGGGTTACCTGATCACCGGTTTCGTCGGCGCGTGCATCCTGATCGCGCTCGGGCGAGTCATCCGCCGCTGACCCAATTGGTCATAGTCACGACTGAAAGCCGGGCGTTTATCGCGTCCGGCTTTTCCTTGTCCGATTTCCGAATTCAGCGGCGGCTCAGCAGGCCGAAAAGATAGGCGACGCCTGCCGTCACCGCGAGCGCCATGAGCGGTTCTTCGCGTACCTTATCGCGCAGCCGTTCCGTCATCAGCGAAGCCTCATCTGTTACCACCGACTTTGCCCCCTGTCCCAGCGCCCGCACGCTTTCCGTCAGCCTGGAGAGGTCTTCGCGCAGCGCCGTGACCTGCGCCGACAGATCGTCTGCTGCGATATCAGCCTTGACGCGCGCAGCGGTGGATTCGGCGGAAGCGGTTTTCAATTCTGCCATGGTCTGCTCCTGTTTCATGGGATGCCGCTTCAACGAAATGGCGGCCGGAAAGGTTCCGTTCCAGCCGATCTTTTGTTCCCCGCTAGGGACGTTCGCGCCTGCCACCGCCCCACGCAGCTTTTCGCGCGACAAACCCTTCATTTCCTGTCGGGTTTGTTTTAAGGAACGACGAATGTCTGCCCGCGTGCGGGTCAATGATACTGCGAGGTTTGCGTTTCCATGTTCCATTTTCTGAGAAGAGCTGCTCAGACCTGGGTTGCCAAGCTGCTCCTGCTGCTGCTCGTCGCCTCCTTCGGCATCTGGGGCGTGTCGCGTGAGCTGCTGACGGGCGGCAACAGCAACACGGTTGTGACCGTCGGCGATCAGCAGGTGGGCGTCAATGAATTCCATCTCGCTTATCAGCGCCAGGTGCAAAGCCTCAGCCAGCAATTCGGCATGCGCCTTACCCCCGAGCAGGCCCGCGCCTTCGGCGTCGAACAGCAGGTGCTAGCCCAGCTCGTCGCCGGCGCCTCGCTCGATCAGCTCGCCGAAGACATGAATCTCGGTCTGTCCGAGGATCGCCTCGCTCAGCTGATCGGCGACGATCCCGCTTTCAAGGCCGTCAACGGCAAGTTCGATCGCGAGCTCTTCATCTCGCGCCTGCGCAATGCCGGCATCCGCCAGGAGGATTACATCAAGGAGCGCAGCAAGGTCGCGGTCCGCAGCCAGATCGTCGATGCCGTCTCCAATGGCTTCACGGCGCCGAAGACACTGGTCGACGCTCTCAAGCTCTATGGCGATGAAAGCCGCAGCGTCGATTACCTGCTGCTCACCAACGCCAATATCGAGCCGATCAAGGCACCGGCCGATGACGTGCTGGCGGCTTGGTTCGAAGGCGTCAAGCAGCGCTACCGCGCACCTGAATACCGCAAGATCATCTATCTGAAGCTGCAGCCCGCCGACATCGCCGACGCCGCGACCGTCACCGACGATCAGATCCGCGAAGCCTTCGACAAGGGCAAGGATGCCTACCGCACGCCGGAAAGCCGCACGATCGAACAGCTGACCTTCGCGAGCAAGGATCTCGCCACCGCCGCCGAAACGGCGCTGAAGAGCGGCACCAGCTTCGATCAGCTGGTTTCGGACCAGGGCAAGACGGCGAGCGACGTGCTGCTCGGCGAATTCACCAAGGACAAGGTCCCGGATCAGGCCGTCGCCGATGCCGCCTTCGCGGTTTCGAAGGATGGCGGCACCACGCCGGTCGTCGACGGCTCTTTCGGCCCGGTCATCCTGCGCATCACCAATATCAAGCCTGAGACCGTCAAGAACTTCGACGAGGTGAAGGAAGATATCCGCAAGCAGCTGGCGCTCGCCAATGCCTCTCAGGAAGTGATCAACGTTCATGACCGCATCGAGGATATGCGTGCCGGCGGCTCGACGCTCGAGGATATCGCCGGTCAGCTGAAGCTCAAGGCGGTGACCGTCGATGCCGTCGATATGACCGGCGCCGGCAAGGACGGCAACGAGGTCAAGGATATCCCGATCAAGCAACAACTGCTCGGCGAAGCCTTCAAGACCGAGGTCGGCGTCGATGCGCCGCCGCTCCCGATGGGCAATGACGGTTATGTCTGGTTCAACGTCCGCGAAATCACGCCGGACCGCGAGCGGCCTGTCGCCGAAGTGCGCGAAAAGGCCGTCGAGGATTGGACGGCGGAACAGCAGAAGGCGGCACTCGCCAAGAAGGCTGACGAATTGAAGGCCGAGGCGGCCAAAGGCACCGCTCTTGCCGATATCGCAGCCCCGCTCGGCATCGCCGTCGAAAGCAAAAGCGGTTTCACCCGCTCCACTGACGATCCGGTTCTCGGCCGCGCAGGCATCAATGCCGCCTTCTCTGGCCCCATCGATGCGGTTGCCGGTGCTGTCGGTGCCGATCCTTCCACGCAGATTCTGATGAAGGTGACGGAGGTCAACTCCCAGCCGACCGGCGACGTGCTGAACAACCGCGACGCCCAGATCACCGCCATGGCCAATGCCGCCGGCGACGATATTCTCGATCAGATGGTCAACCTGCTGCAGACGCAGTATGGCGCGCAGATCAACCAGACGCTCGCAGAACAGGCGACCGTCCGCTAGAACAGGATGATTTTAGGCCAGGTCGGCCCAAAATCTGAATCCTGTTCTAAATTAAAGAGTTAGAGCATGATGCCGAAAACCGCTCACACTTTTCGGCATCATGCTCTGGGAGGCTTGAAACCGCATGACCGATCTGAAGCCGTTCCTGGCCAAGGCCGCGAGCCGCGAGCCGCTGACGCGTGACGAGGCCCGCGCCGCTTTTGACATCCTGATGTCGGGCCAGGCGACACCCTCGCAGATCGGCGGCTTCCTGATGGCGCTGCGCGTACGCGGCGAAACCGTTGACGAGATCGTCGGCGCCGTCACCACCATGCGGTCGAAAATGCTGACCGTCGAAGCGCCGGCCGATGCGATCGACATCGTCGGCACCGGCGGCGATGCCAGCGGCACCTACAATATTTCGACGCTGGCGGCGCTGATCGTCGCCGGCGCCGGTGTGCCCGTCGCAAAGCACGGCAACCGGGCGCTGAGTTCGAAATCCGGCGCGGCGGACAATCTCGCGGCGCTCGGGGTCAATATCGATGTCGGTCCGGAGATTATCACGCGCTGCATCGCCGAGGCCGGCGTCGGCTTCATGTTCGCCCAGCTCCATCACTCCGCCATGCGCCATGTCGGCCCCACCCGGGTCGAACTCGCAACTCGTACCATCTTCAACCTGCTCGGGCCGCTCTCCAACCCGGCCGGCGTCCGCCGCCAGCTGCTCGGCGTCTTCTCGCCGCAATGGCTGGTGCCGCTCGCCGAAGTCATGCGCGATCTCGGCTCCGAATGCGTCTGGGTGGTGCACGGCGATGGCCTCGACGAGATCACCACGACGGGAACGACGCAGGTCACGGCGCTCGAAGACGGCAAGATTCGCACCTTCGAGCTGTCGCCTGCCGATTTCGGCGTCAGCCCTTGCGTCCTCGCCGACATCAAGGGCGGCGACGGCGTCGCCAATGCCGCAGCGCTTCGTGAGGTTCTCGGCGGCGCCAGGAATGCCTATCGCGATGTCTCGCTTGCCAATGCCGCGGCCTCGCTCGTCATTGCCGGCAAGGCCGAGACGATCCGTGACGGTATGGCGCTTGCCGCCCATTCGCTTGACAGCGGCGCCACTGCGCTTGCGCTCGACAAACTCGTCGCCGTTTCGAACGATATCGACTAGGATTGGCCGATGACCGATATCCTGAAGAAGATCGAACTCTATAAGCGCGAGGAAATCGCCGCGGCGAAGGCTGCCGTATCGCTTGCCGACCTCAGAGCGATGCAGGCCGATCAGTCCGCTCCGCGCGGTTTCCACAAGGCGCTTGCCGGCAAGCGCGACGCCGGCAATTTCGGCCTGATCGCCGAGATCAAGAAGGCGAGCCCCTCGAAGGGTCTCATTCGCCCCGATTTCGATCCGCCGGCGCTGGCAAAGGCCTACGAAGCTGGTGGCGCCGCCTGCCTTTCCGTGTTGACCGATACGCCGAGCTTTCAGGGTGCCCCGGAATTCCTGACGGCGGCTCGGGCCGCCTGCGCCCTGCCCGCGCTGCGCAAGGATTTCATGTTCGAGACCTATCAGGTCCATGAGGCGCGCGCCTGGGGGGGCGACTGCATTCTGCTCATCATGGCGTCGCTGAGCGATGACGATGCGGAGCGCCTGCAGGACGAAGCTTTTTCGCTCGGTATGGACGTGCTGGTCGAGGTTCACGACGCGCCGGAAATGGAGCGGGCGCTGAAACTTTCCTCGCCGCTCATCGGCATCAACAACCGCAATCTCAGGACCTTCGAGGTCAGCCTGACGGTCAGCGAGACGCTTGCCTCCATGGTTCCTGACGATCGGCTCCTCGTCGGCGAAAGCGGCATCTTCACCAATACGGATTGCAAGCGCCTGCAGGCGTCGGGCATCAATACCTTCCTCGTCGGCGAAAGCCTGATGCGCAAGGACGACGTGGCGGCCGCCACTCGTGCGCTGCTCTTGGGCGAAGCCGCCATCGCGGCCGAGTGACATGAGCGGCGAAAAGCCCGGCCTGACCCATATCGGCGCCTCCGGCGAGGCGCATATGGTCGATGTCTCCGACAAGGCTGAGACCGTGCGCATCGCCACGGCCGAAGGCTATGTGAAGATGGCGCCGGAAACACTCGCGCTCATCCGCCAGGGCGATGCCAAGAAGGGCGACGTAATCGGGACGGCGCGCCTTGCCGGCATCATGGCCGCCAAGCAGACCGCCAATCTGATCCCGCTCTGCCATCCGCTGATGCTGACGAAGGTCGCGGTCGAGATCGAGGAGGACGCCGCCCTGCCCGGTCTGCGCGTTACCGCGACCGCCAAGCTGACCGGCAAGACCGGCGTGGAGATGGAGGCGCTGACCGCCGTCTCGGTCGCTTGCCTGACGATCTACGACATGGCCAAGGCTGCCGACAAGGCAATGGAGATCGGCGGTATCAGGCTGCTCCAAAAGTCCGGCGGCAAATCCGGCGATTTCCGCCATCCGGAGGCGAAATGAACCTTCTCCCGGTCGCTGAGGCGCTGAGCCGCTTGCTCTCCCGCGCAAAGCCGATCGCGGCATCCGAGACGCTGCCACTCACCGGGGCTGAAGGCCGCGTCCTTGCCGTCGATCTCACTGCCCGTCTGACCCAGCCGCCCTTCAACGCGTCCGCCATGGACGGCTATGCGCTGCGCCGCGAAGACGCGCCGGAGCCGGGCGCCGTGCTGAAGGTCATCGGCACCTCCTCCGCCGGCCACGGCTTTG
This sequence comes from Rhizobium sp. R634, assembly GCF_002211305.1. Taxonomy (GTDB): domain Bacteria; phylum Pseudomonadota; class Alphaproteobacteria; order Rhizobiales; family Rhizobiaceae; genus Rhizobium. Next base: position 170,540 of record NZ_LOKW01000026.1, read on the forward strand.
AGGGAAGCGTCGGCCAGGGAGAAGCCGTCCGCATCTTCACCGGCGCCCCTGTTCCCGCAGGCGCCGATAGCGTCCTGTTGCAGGAGGATGCTGAAAAGACCGAAGGCGGCATCCGAACCAATTTCCCCGTCCGCCAGGGCCAGCATGTGCGTCCCCGAGGTCAGGATTTCGTCGAAGGCGAAGCCGTGCTCCCTGCCGGCACCGTGCTTGATTTCTCGCGGCTGACGGTTGCCGCCGGCATGAATCGGCCCGATCTCGAGGTGCTGCGCCGCCCGTTGATCGCCATTCTCGCAACCGGCGACGAACTGCTGCCGCCCGGAAGCACGCCCGGCCCCTCGCAGATCATTGCATCCAACACGTTCGGTATCGCAGCCCTCGCCCGCAGAGCCGGCGCGGAGGTGCTCGATCTCGGTATCGTGCCTGATGATAAGGCTAAGATCACGGCAGCGATCGGCACAGCACGGGGCGCCAAGGCCGATGTCATCGTCACGCTCGGCGGCGCTTCGGTCGGCGATCATGATCTGGTGCAGGCGACGCTGGTCGAGGCCGGCATGCAGCTGGATTTCTGGCGCATCGCCATGCGCCCCGGCAAGCCGCTCATGGTCGGCAGTTTCGGCGAGACGCATGTGCTCGGCCTGCCCGGCAATCCGGTCTCGAGCCTCGTCTGCTCCTTGCTCTTCCTCGAGCCGCTGATCCGCAAGCTCGCTTGCTTGCCGCCAGTGCAGCGAGAGACAATGGTGGAGGCGGCCGTGACGCTGCGTGCCAACGACCACCGGCAGGACTATATCAGGGCGAAACTTTCGAAATCCGCTGCCGGAAACCGGCTGGTCGAGCCCTTCGACAAGCAGGATTCCTCGATGATGAAAACCTTTGCCCGTTCGGACTGCCTCATCATCCGCCCGCCGCACGCGCCGGAACTGCCGGCCGGAGCGCCCTGCCCGGTCATGCTGTTGCGGCCGGACCTGCTGGCTTAGACGCCTTCTGCTGGATCAGACGAGCGAGTAGACGCCCGCCTGTACTGGCCCACGTCCCGCGCCGAAATCCACAACTGTATGGCTTGCGATTCGATTGAGTTCCCGATGCGGAAGATGCGCGCGCTCGGGATCGCCGATTAGCACCTCAATACCGCCAGCCTGGCAACGCCTGACGAAAGCCATCGCCCGCAAGGCAAGTGCGGGATCGTAGAACAGGTCGCCGACCAGAAGGAGATCAGTCTCCTCCGGCGGCGGTCCGTCGATTATGTCAGTCGCGGCGGCAGCGATGTGCACATCGTTCAGAGCCGCGTTGAGGCCGATTGCAGCAACCGCGTTGACATCGATATCGACCGCAGTGACCGCGCGCGCCCCGGCCTTCGCCGCCGCGATGGCGACGAGTCCGGAGCCGGCGCCGAAATCGAGGACGCGGCGGCCGGCGACCGTTTCCGGCCGGTCGAGCAGATGGCGGGCAAGGACGGCGCCGCCGGCCCAGGGATAGGCCCAGTAAGGCGGCGGATCGGCTTCTCCGCGGCCGGCAAGCCGCCAAAGCCCGCTCGCAGGCCCCGCGGTGTGAAGCCGGATCTCGGGGATGGAGGGCACCGGCGAGATCGGCAGATTGGCCTGGATGAAGGTGGCCGGATCGGGACGCGGCGTGCCGGGGCGTTTCATCATCATCTGATACCGCCGGTCACGAAATCCAATGATTCGGCATTGCAGCCGACGAAATCAGCCGGGCTTCTTCTTCGAAAACTTGTTTTTCGGCCCGGAGCCACCTTTGCCCTCATATTTGCCGCCCTCGAATTTCGGCTTGTCATATCTGGGCTTGTCGGATTTCGGGCCATCGAAGCCGGGCTTGCCGGATTTCTTGCTCCAGGGCTTGCTGTCCCTTCTCTCCTGGCCGCCAGCGTCGGCTGCGGCATAACCGCCGCCCGAACCCTTGCCGAACTTCTTCTTCGGCCGCTCATCGCGGAAGGAGTCGCCTGGCCGTTCGTCACGCGACGGTTTGCCGGAATAGGGCTTTGGCGCAGGCGCGCGGCTGAAATCCGGCGTGCCGGGAAGCCGGGTTACGCGGATGCCGCGTTCGAGCGTCTTGTTCGGGCCGAGCGCCTCTTGAAAGCTATCGGCATTCGCTGCGGCGATCTCCACATAGGTTTCCTCGGGCTGCATCTTGATCGCGCCGATCTCGCGCTTCGTCACATTGCCGTTGCGGCAGAGCATCGGGATCAGCCAGCGCGGCTCGGCATTCTGCTTGCGCCCGACCGAGACGGAGAACCAGACGCTGGGGCCGAAATCTTCGCGCGGTCCCTTCTGCGCTGGCTCGTAGGGCGCAGCATTGTCGCGGCGCTTGCGGCTGCGATCGTCCTGCACGGTGACCTCGATCAGGTCTTCCGGCGCCGAATGATTGGTGCGATAGAGACGCAGGAAAGCGGCGGCGAGCTTTTCGGCGCCGTGGCTCGAAAGTAGCTGTTGCACCAGTCCCTGCTCTTCCTCCTGCGGCGCTTCATGGAAGATCGGATCGGCGAGCAGCCGCTCGTCGTCGCGCTCGCTCACCTCCTCGGCCGACGGCGGCCGCGCCCAGCCAGCCGAAATGCCGGCATTCTCCAGCAGCCTCTCCGCCTTGCGCCGCGCGTTCAGCGGCACGATCAGGGCGCTGATGCCCTTGCGCCCCGCACGGCCGGTGCGGCCGCTACGGTGGAGCAGCGTTTCCGGATTGGTCGGCAGGTCGGCATGGATGACGAGATCGAGGCCCGGCAGGTCGATGCCGCGGGCGGCGACGTCGGTTGCGATGCAGACACGCGCGCGGCCGTCGCGCATCGCCTGCAGCGCATGGCTGCGTTCGTTCTGCGTCAGCTCGCCGGAGAGAGCCACGACGGAAAAATTGCGGTTGTTGAAGCGCGCGGTCAGATGATTGACGGCAGCGCGCGTCGAACAGAAGACGATGGCGTTGGTCGCCTCGTAATAGCGCAGCACGTTGATGATCGCGTTCTCGCGGTCGCTCGGAGCAACCACCAGTGCGCGATATTCGATATCGACATGCTGCTTTTCCTCGGCCGCAGTGCTGATGCGCACGGCATCGCGCTGATAGCTCTTGGCGAGCTTGGCGATCGCTGCCGGCACGGTCGCCGAAAACATCAGCGTGCGGCGCTCGTCCGGGGCCGCTTCGAGAATGAATTCCAGGTCCTCGCGGAAGCCGAGATCGAGCATTTCGTCGGCCTCGTCGAGCACGGCAGCCTTGAGGTCCGTCATATCAAGCGCATTGCGGCGGATGTGGTCGCAAAGGCGGCCTGGCGTGCCGACGACGATATGAGCGCCGCGTTCGAGCGCGCGGCGCTCGCTGCGGATGTCCATGCCGCCCACACAGCTGGCGATCACCGCACCAGTCATCTCGTAGAGCCATTCCAGCTCGCGCTTCACCTGCAGCGCGAGTTCGCGCGTCGGCGCGATGACGAGGGCGAGCGGCGCGCCGGCATTGCCGAAGCGCTCCCTGCCCTCAAGCAGCGTCGGCGCCAGCGCCAGTCCGAAGGCGACGGTCTTGCCGGAGCCGGTCTGGGCCGAAACCAGCGCGTCGGAGGCGGCAAGGTCAGGATCGAGCATCGCCTGCTGCACCGGGGTGAGTTCGGCGTAACCGCGCTTCTGCAACGCCTTGGCGATCGCCGGAACGACGCCGTTGAAATCTGTCATGGGTTCGATCTTTCGGAACTGTCAGGCGCGAACTGCGCCATGGCCGGAGCCAGCCGGCGGGATATTTGCGCCGTTCCTAGCCGCTCCCGCGGCGATTGTCAAAGCGTGCGGCTTCGCCACAGCCAGGCATCGATATGGCTTGTACGGCCGCGCAGCTCCGTTTCCAGGGGACCTTCGATCTGGCCCGATTCAAGGAGCACGCTGTCCTCGCCTGCGGCGGCAACGATTTCGGCGCTGAGCGCCAGCTCGACGCCGTGACGCGCGGCCACTTCCATCAGGCGGCTGCCGACATTCACCGTGTCGCCCGCCGCCGTGATCTGCTGCCGGTCGCCGGTGCCGAGCCGCGAGGCGACGATCGGCCCGCAATGGGCGCCGACCTTGAAGCCGATCTTCTTCTGAGCGAAGCTGGCATGTTTTCCAAGCCATGCCCGCGTGCGGTCGCAGAGGCGGACCGCACAGGCGACAGCACGGGCTGCATCGTCGTCGGCGGGCTCCGGCAGGCCGAACAGGATCATCGCGCCGTCACCCATGAAGCTGGTGATGGCGCCGCCGTGAGCGCGTGCCTCCTCGTCGATCAGCTCGAAGAAGCCGCTCAGAACCTCGCTGACCTTTACCGGCCCGAGGTCTTCGCTGAGGCCGGTAAAGCCGGAGAGATCGATGAAGACGACGGCGGCGTCCTGGCGCACCGGCTTCGCAAGGAAATCCGGGTTGTGCGCCAGCCACTCTCCGAGGCCGGGCGCCTCGATGCGCTGCAGGAGCGCGCTCTGAGCCGCGAAATGGCGTGCGCGGCCGCGGTCGAGCCAAAGCTCGGCTGCCCCGAAGATCAGCGCCGGCGGCAATGCAGCCGCGATCGGCAGTGCTGCGCTCAGCCAATAGCCATGGGCAAAGGCCGACAGGTTGAGCATCGCCCAGACGATGAGCGTCAGCACGATGACGACATAGCCGGCGGCACTACGCCGCCATGCAATCAGCGAAACGAGCAGGACGGACAGCCCGACAGCGATGCCGGCGTCGATCAGCCGTATCCTGTGGTCCCGCACCATGCCGTCGCCGGCGATGAGATGGGTGATCGCCGTCGACATCACCTCCACACCTGGCATGACGGGATCGAACGGCGTCGGGAAGACATCGCCGCCGCCGGTCACGGTGGAGCCGATGACGACGACGCGGCCCGAAACCGCATCCGCCGGCAGCTTGCCGTCCAGCGCATCGGCGGCGCTGAAGGTGGCGATGCTCCCATGTCCACCATAGAAAGTCACCGGCAGGCGCAGGCCGATATCTGTGGGAATGCGCAGGTTCCCCAGCATGATGGCACCGGGTTCGATCGCGGGATCGACACCGAGCGCCACCGAAGCGGCACGGAGCGGAAAAGCCGGATCCAGCCGGTCGGCGGCGCGCGAGATCAGCGGAATGAAGCGCGGTGTGCCGGTCTGGTCGGTTGCGACATTGACGACGCCGACTGCCGCCGCGTCGGAAAAACGCGGAAGCGGCAAGAGAAGATGATTTGCCTCCGGAATGGCGGCAAGCGGATCGCCGGCCGCATCTGTGACCTGCTGGCTGCTCCGGGCAAAGGTGGCCGCCGCTGCAATCACCGAAGACCCCTGGCGGAGGGCGGAAGCGAGCGCAGCGTCACCCTCCTCCGGCCCGGGGTCGACGAGCAGGATGTCGAGCGCCACGGCTTTCGGCTTCAGCGCGTTGATCGCGCTGAGGAGCCGCGCAAGCGTCGCCCGGTCGAGCGGATAGCCGTGGGCTACGGCGGTGCGGTCGTCGATCGCGACGATCGAGACGATAGGCGGCGGCGCTTTCGCCCCGACGACGACGCTGCGGATGTCGGTGAGCGAAGCTTCCATCCGGTCGAGAAGGCCGATTCGCGCATCGAGATTGAGATAGCCGAGCGCAGCCCCCCAAAGGCCGGCGAGCAGCAGCATGATCATCGTCAGCAGGCGATGATTCATGGATTTATTGGCCCAGGCGGGCAAGAAGCGCGGCCGCACGCGTCGCCGGCCAGCGGCGCACGACAAGCGGCTCGGTTCCACCACTGACATCGACGCCCTCGCCCGGCGACAGCACTACCGGCGCACCGGCCGGCCGGCGGACGGCGACGCTGCCTCTGACGACCAGCACCGAGGTCTTGCCGCTTGCAACGTCGACAGCCCATTGCGTGCCGCGCACCGCGGCGATCGCCTGCGGCGTCACGACCTGAAAACCGCCCGCGTGCTGGCTGCTGTCGACATCGACGAGGACGGCCTTGCTGCGCAGCGACAGGGAATCCGGGCTGCCGTCGCGATTGCGATCGCTGAGGCGGAAGGACGCGCCGGCTTCCGCGGTCACTTTGACGCCGCCCGGGCAAGTGAGCACCTGACGGGAGCTAGCATCGCGCGACACCGAGCAGCCGGCGGACTGAGCAAAGGCGGTCCCATAGGGAAACAGCCCGACCGCGAGTGCGGCAGTAAATAGACTGCGAAGCATCTTAGTCATGGAAAGCCCCTTTGACTGTGCGGAGCAGCTTTTACGAAAGTGTCCGCCAACCGTCTTCTTCCATTTGGGGCATGATAGCTGAATTCAGATATTTCCCCATGCGAAAAAAACTGCCCCAAGCCCTCAGCGGCTGGCGATAGTTTCGGGCGCCGGTCCGGCGTAGCGCGCTCGCGGCCGGATCAACTGTCCGCTTTCGATCTGCTCCATCGCATGCGCCAGCCAGCCCGTCGTGCGGGCAAGCGAAAAGACGATGATCGGCGCCTCCCTGGGAAGATCGAAGGCGGAGGCCATCGCGGCAAGCGCGAAATCGATGTTGACCTTCTCGCCGACCATCGCCTCGCCGGCGTCCCGGAGTTCGGTGAATTTCGCTGGCAGAGGGAAATGCGACAGTAGCGTCAAGGCCCTGACATCGCCGTCGGGATAGAGCGGATGGCCGAAGGCCGAAAGGGAGTTGCCCTGTGCAAGCGTGCGGCGGATCGCTTGCTCCGCCCCGACGCCAGCCGTCGCCTCGATCAATGCGTCGACACTCTGCCAGGCGGCGCCGTGCAACGGTCCTGTCAGGGTCGAAAGGCCGGAAAGCACCGAGGCCGAAAGGGCAGCACCCGCCGATGCCGTCACCCGCGCCGCGAAAGTCGAGGCATTCAGTTCGTGATCGGCAAGCAGCACCAAAGCGCAGCGCAGGCAATCGGCCGCCTGCGGCCGCTGCCAGCTTGCGGCCAGCCTGACATGCAGCGGCTGGTCGGAGGGCCCGGGAGCCAATGCATCGGCGACCGTGGACAGAACATCATGCGCGTCGCGCCGAAGTGCTGCCTGCGATCGGCCGAGCGATGGTAGATCCGCCGTCACCCGCCCGGCAAGTGCCAGAAAGGCCGTCTGAAGCGAGGGGGGCGACATATTTGCCGGCGCTGTCCGAGGAAGCTGCTGCCGCCCCGTTCCAGAGCAAGGCGGCGGCGTGTTCCAAGGTCGCCGCCTCGGCAAAATCGGCAGCATCCCGCCCGCGATAAAACAGGCGTCCGCCGATGATGGTCGAGATTGCCGATGGGAGAACCGGGTCACCCCACCGGATCGTCTCGGCGGCGACGGTCTCTGCCTTGCGGCGACCGGCATGGCGCTCGGCCAGCCGCTGCACGTCGGCCGCCTGGTAAAGGCTGCGGCGTGGATCGGCGGGATCGGGCTTGGCACGAATGCGCCCGCGGCTGACATTCGCGTAGAGCGTCTGCGGCTTGGTCTTCAGCGCCCGAAGCGCCTCCTCGGCGGTCAGCCACGACATCGGGGCCCCATATTGATCGATTGCATCAAGATTGACGTCAATAAAACTAGATCGGATCATCCAGACCGTAAAGGAGAAAACATCATGAAAAACGGCTTGGAAGATGTCATTGCCGCCGAAACGCAGCTTTCGGATGTCGACGGCGAAGCGGGACGGCTGATCATCCGCGGCATATCGCTGGATCAGCTGGTCGGGGGCAGCAGCTATGAGGGCGTCGCCGCCTTGTTGCTCGACGGACTGGTGGAACGAAGCTTCGACGAAACGCAGCTGCGCGAATGGCTGGCGAAAGCGCGAACCAGGGTTTTCGATCACATCAAGGCGGCCGATCCTTCGCTGCTCGCTCTGCCGCCGGTCGATGCGATGCGTGCGCTGATCGCCCGCTTGTCGGACGGCGAAGATTTCGACACCGTCCTCGCCCTTCTGGCCGCACCGGCGGTCTTCCTGCCGGCGATCCTGCGCCTTCAGCGCTGCGAACAGCCGATCGAACCCAACGCCTCGCTGTCACAGGCAGCCGATATCCTGCGCATGTTGACCGGAAACGCGCCGAGCAAGGAGCAGACGGCAGCCCTCGATGCCTATCTCGTGACGATTTCGGATCACGGTCTCAACGCCTCGACTTTCGCATCACGCGTCATCGCCTCGACCCAGGCAGGCCTCACCTCCTCCGTGCTGGCGGCGCTGAGCGCGCTGAAGGGACCGCTGCATGGCGGCGCGCCCGGTCCGGTGCTCGACATGCTGGATGCGATCGGAACGGCGGAGAATGCCGGCCAATGGCTCGGCGAAGCGCTCGATCGCGGCGAAAGGCTGATGGGTTTCGGCCACCGCATCTACCGCGTCCGCGATCCGCGCGCCGATGCGCTGAAAGGCGTACTGAAGCCATTGATCGCAACCGGCCAGGTGGACAGCGCTCGCGGCGCACTGGCCGAGGCGGTAGAGGCCGCTGCATTGGCAGTTTTGAAAGTCCGCAAGCCGAACCGGCTGCTCGACGTCAACGTCGAGTTCTACACCGCTCTGCTGCTCGAGGCACTCGGCTTCCCGCGTGAGGCTTTCACCGGCGTCTTTGCGATCGGCCGAACGGTCGGATGGCTGGCGCACGCCCGCGAGCAGGCGCTCGACGGCCGGCTGATCCGCCCGCGCTCGGTCTATATCGGCCCATTGCCGGCCGCTGCCTGAAGCTTGAATTCGGTGGCGGGAAACTCCTGCCGCCGATCTTCAGCCGCCGACGAAGGCGGCAAGTTTGTCGAGCGTCAAACGGCAGCCTTCCTCATTGTCTTCGAGCCGAATGCCGGAGGGGATGTCTTCGCAGACCATCGTTACAACGGTGCCGCCATCGACACGCGACAATGTCGTCGCAAGGGTCATTTCGCCGGAAAAGCTCTCGTCCTCGGAATCGAAAACCGTGACCCAGACGATCTGCTGGTCAGCGACGAGCCTTGCGAAGCGGCCTTCGAACCGGTCCGTCTTCTCCGAGGTCTTGCCGAGTTGCGAAGTTTCGTCATCGGGATAGACGAGCGACATGCTGAAGGCGCCGCCTTCCCAGCCTTCGAAGGCGTGGACGATGCCCGTCATCGAGGCGGGCGGAAGCCAGGTCGCGACGGCCTCCGCATCGAGGAAAGCACGGTAAATGCGCTCCGGCGGCGCCGCAATGAGGCGTGAAACGGTCGTGCTGCGTCCTGTCGTCATGCCGGTGAGATAGCGCAAATACCGGCCTTATCCAGACCGCGCGAAGCTGCGCGATCTGGCCTTGGCAGTGGTCAGACGAGACGGCTCTGTTCCGTTGCTGCTTCGATGAAGCTTGCAAACAGCGGATGCGGGTCGAGTGGACGGCTCTTCAGTTCCGGGTGGTACTGTACGCCGATGAACCAGGGATGATCGGGATATTCGATCGTCTCCGGCAGCACGCCGTCGGGCGACATGCCGGAGAAGACGAGGCCGCAGTTTTCCAGCCGGTCTTTGTAATCGACATTGACTTCATAGCGATGCCGATGGCGCTCGGAAATATCGGTCGAACCGTAGATCTCGGAGATCTTCGTGCCCTTCTTCAGCGCCGCCTTGTAGGCGCCGAGGCGCATCGTGCCGCCGAGGTCGCCGGCTGCCGTGCGTTTCTCCAGCGCATTGCCCTTGACCCACTCGGTCATCAGGCCGACCACGGGCTCCTTCGTCGGGCCGAATTCGGTCGACGATGCGGCCTCGACGTCGGCCAGGTTGCGGGCCGCTTCGATCACGGCCATCTGCATGCCGAAGCAGATGCCGAAATACGGCACCTTGCGCTCGCGGGCGAAGCGGGCCGCAAGGATTTTGCCTTCGGAGCCGCGTTCGCCGAAGCCGCCGGGCACGAGAATGCCGTGGACCTTTTCCAGATAGGGTGCGGGATCTTCCTTCTCGAAGATCTCCGACTCGATCCATTCGAGCTTGACCTTGACGCGATTGGCGATGCCGCCGTGGTGCAGCGCTTCGATCAGCGACTTATAGGCGTCCTTCAGGCCGGTATATTTGCCGACGATCGCGATCGTCACCTCGCCTTCCGGCGTACGGATGCGGTTGCAGACCTCTTCCCACTGTTCCAGGCGCGGCTTCGGCGCCGGCTCGATGCCGAAGGCAGCCAGCACTTCGCCGTCGAGGCCTTCCTTGTGGTAGGCCATCGGCACATCGTAGATGTTGGCGACGTCGAGCGCCTGGATGACCGCGGACGGGCGAACGTTGCAGAACAGCGAGAGCTTGCGGCGCTCGGCTTCCGGAATTTCGCGGTCGGCGCGCACCAGCAGGATGTCGGGGTGGATGCCGAGCGCCTGCAGTTCCTTGACGGAATGCTGCGTCGGCTTGGTCTTCAGCTCGCCGGCCGCCGGAATATAGGGCATCAGCGTCAGGTGGACATAAACGGCGGTGCCGCGCGGCAGGTCGTTGCCGAGCTGGCGGATCGCTTCCATGAAGGGCATCGCCTCGATATCGCCGACCGTGCCGCCGATCTCGCAGATGACGAAATCGTAGTCGTCATTGCCCTCGATGACGAAATCCTTGATCTCGTTGGTGACGTGCGGAATGACCTGAACCGTCGCGCCGAGATAGTCGCCGCGCCGCTCCTTGTCGATGATATTCTTGTAGATGCGGCCGGTGGTGATGTTGTCGGTCTTGGTCGCCGAACGCCCTGTGAAGCGTTCGTAGTGGCCGAGATCGAGATCGGTTTCCGCGCCGTCGTCGGTGACGAAGACTTCGCCGTGCTGGGTCGGGCTCATCGTGCCCGGGTCCACGTTCAGATAGGGGTCGAGCTTGCGAAGCCGCACCCGATATCCACGGGCCTGCAGCAACGCTCCGAGAGCCGCGGCCGCGATTCCTTTTCCGAGGGAAGAAACCACGCCGCCAGTGATGAATACGTATCGCGCCATGGGATTCACCGGATACCTTTTCAAAAACGATTCCACCAGCCCAAAAATTCTTTTCCAGAACTTTCGGAGCGTGCCGCGGGAATCTGAACAAAAGAAAACCGGCAGACCCGAGGGCCTGCCGGCGGTTTATGTCGTTGCCCGGTTTACTGTCCCGTCGGGACGCCGGAGGGCTGTGCCGGTGCCGGCGTGGCCGGAGCCGCGGGCGTTGCCGGAGCAGTCGCCGACGGAGCTGCCGGGGCAGTCGCCGCAGGTGCGTTGGCGGCCGGTGCCTGAGTTGCGGGCGCAGGCGTTGCGGGAGCCTGGGCGGCCGGTGCCGGAGCGGCAGCGCCGCCGTTCGGAACGCCGTTGCCGGCCGGCTGTGTTGCCGGAGCCTGCGCGCCGCCGCCGAGCGAATCGAGAATGCCGTTGCCCTGGCCGCTCGTCGCCGGAATGCGGTCGAGAATGTCGGTCGGACGGCGTTCATATCGCGTCAGTATGCCGAGGCCGAGCGAAGTGAGGAAGAACAGGGTCGCCAGGATCGCGGTCGTGCGCGTCAGCGCATTGGCCGTGCCGCGGGCCGACATGAAGCCCGATCCGCCGCCGATGCCGAGGCCGCCGCCTTCCGAGCGCTGGATGAGCACGACGCCGACGAGGGCGAGCACGATCATGAGATGGATGACAATCAATACTGTCTGCATGGGTCCAGTCCTGCCCGCCTGGAGACGGACATAAGTAAGAATTCTGGCGGGTCTTTACATGAGGCTTTCGCCTATTCCAAGCCCTTCGGCCAGGAATAAACCCAGGAATAAACAATGCATCAGGCGAGCAGTGCCTCATAGGCCCGGTAGATGGCGAGGAAGTCGGCGGCTTTCAAGCTCGCCCCGCCGATCAGCGCTCCGTCGACATTGGCGATGCCGAGCAGCTCTACGGCATTGGCGGGCTTGACCGAGCCGCCGTAGAGAAGGCGCATCTTGCGGCCTTCATCGCCGAAGCGGGCAACGAGTTCCGCGCGCATAAAGGCGTGGGCCTTTTCGACATCGGCCGATGTCGGCGTCACACCGGTGCCGATCGCCCAGATCGGCTCATAGGCGATAACGGTGTTCTCGGCAGTCGCGGTATCCGGAACCGAGGCGGAAAGCTGGCGCTTGATGACGTCGAGCTCCTGTCCGGCGCGGCGTTCGTCGGCCGTCTCGCCGATGCATATGATCGCCGTGAGCTCGGCGGCGAAAGCAGCCTCCGCCTTGGCGCGGACCAGATGGTCCGTTTCGGCATGGTCGGTGCGACGCTCGGAATGGCCGACGATCACATAGGTGCCGAAGCTATCGGCGATCATCTCGGCCGAGATATCGCCGGTATGCGCGCCTGACGGCTTCTGGTGGCAGTCCTGCGCGCCGATCGCAAGCGGGCTGTCGGTGCAGAGCGCGGTTGCCACGTAGAGCAGCGTCGTCGGCGGGCAGATCAGCGCCTCGACCTTGCCGGAGAGCGGCGGTCGAACGCCTTCGGCGATCGCCTTGATCTGATCGAGCGAGGCACGCATGCCGTTCATTTTCCAATTTCCCGCCACCAGCGGGCGCACGTCAGGTGTCATGCCGGCCTTCCTAACTTCATATCCCCGGCCGCATTATCAAAAGCTTGCGGCAATGAAAAGCATCATGCCCTTGACGTAACGGGAATCTCTGCGATCTCGCGCATTTTTCTGCCGAAATCGCCGTCAGCGGGCAAGAATCCAGTTCAACACCCTGCGCCAGTCGATCATCCGGATCGGCGTTCCGTGGTTTCCGGTCTGAAACAGCGTGAAGCGCGCCGGATATTTCGCCTTGCGCAGGCTCTCGAACAGCGCCTGCTGGTCGCTGGCTGCATAGACAGGATCACGGCTGCCATGCGCAAACCAGAGCGGCAGCTTCGCTTTGTAAAAGGCGCTCTTGGTGAAACCGGGATCGGTGACCCCGCTCATGACAAGCATGCCCTTCAGCCGCTTGGCGCTGTCGCCGTCACGCGCAATGCCCCAGCAGATCTGGCTGCCCATGGAGGCGCAGGCAAGAATGATCGGCCGGCCGGGCGATTGCGCGCTCGCATAGCGGATGAGGCCTTCGATCGCAGCAACGCCGTTGCTGTCGAAGCTCCTGACCGTCGGCGAATAATAGACGCCGCCATTGCCGGCGACGAGGTTCTTCAGCCGGTTGAAGTTTCCGCCGAAGCTGTAGTCATTGGCGCCGAGTCGGCGGTCGCCGTCGCGGCCGTGGATGAAGATCACTGTGAACGCGGCATTCTGAGCAGGTCCCACCCTGGTGACATCGAGCCTGGTGCCGTCGAGCGAGAGGGTTTCGTCGGTCTGGGCTTTGCGGATGCCGAGCGCAACATATTTCTGCTGCGCCCGCTTCTCCGGGATCTGGTCGCGGCCGTTGATATCGCGCATCTCGTCATAGTCGATCACCTCGAAAGCGCCGCCGTCGCTTGTCTGCAACACGGTCTGTTTCGAGAAGAGATCGTCCTTGAAAGGCGGCAGCGCATCGGCCGCCCGCGCCGGTCCGGCGGCGGAAAGGAGAGCTGCGGACAGCAAAAAGGCCGCAATTACCGATATAACAGTGCAATGACTTGTGGACATTCGCATGCGGATGGTTTCCTGAAGCCTGCCGCCGCTTGCCATTCCGCGCCCGGCAACGCAAATCATTTCTGAAAAGCCCGCCAAATGAGGCGGTGTCGCGTATAGAGGTGCTTTCTGGCAGAATCTGCCTGATTCGCAAACGTGACGTGAAATGCGGTGATTTTGGGCCGGTGGCGGATGCCAGCCCAAGACAGGATAAAGATCTGAACGGCTCCATGGACGACAGCAACGACCTTTTTTCCGGAATGCCCCTTTCTGAAAAACGCGAGGAGGCACAGAAGCCCGCCGCCGCGGCCGAACGCGCGCCGGCGGCTGCCCCGCCCGTTTCTCCCCGCCCTGCGCCCGCCGCCTCGAATGCGGATGACTACGGCGCCTCGTCGATCCGCGTCCTCGAAGGGCTCGAGCCGGTGCGCATGCGCCCGGGCATGTATATCGGCGGCACCGACGAAAAGGCGCTGCATCACCTCTTCGCCGAAGTCATCGACAATGCGATGGACGAGGCCGTCGCCGGACACGCCAATTTCATCGAGGTGCATCTCGATCTTCAGGGCTATCTCAGCGTCACCGACAACGGCCGCGGTATCCCGGTCGAGAACCATCCGCAGGTTCCGGGTAAGTCGACGCTCGAAGTCATCATGACCAAGCTGCACGCCGGCGGCAAATTCGACGGCAAGGCCTACGAGACCTCGGGCGGCCTGCACGGCGTCGGCGTCTCGGTCGTCAATGCGCTCTCCGATTTTCTCGAAGTCGAGGTGGCGCGAAACCGCAAGCTCTACCGCCAGCGCTTCTCCCGCGGCCTGCCGCAGGGCGGGCTCGAAGAGCTGGGCGACGTCCACAATCGCCGCGGTACCCGCGTACGCTTCCATCCCGACCCCCAGATATTCGGGGAGCACATGAAGTTCGACGCCGCGCGTGTCTTCCGCATGGCGCGCTCCAAGGCCTATCTCTTCGGCGGCGTCGAGATCCGCTGGAGCTGCGAAGCGGGCGTGCTGCCGGAAGGTTCCGAGGTTCCAGACAAGGCTGTCTTCCACTTCCCGGGCGGCCTGAAGGACTATCTCCAGGCGACGATGGGCAAGGAGTTCACCGTCACCCGCGAAATCTTCGCCGGCAAGACGGAAAAGACCAGCGGCCACGGCTCGATGGAATGGGCGATCACCTGGTATGGCGGCGATCCGCAGGTGCATTCCTATTGCAACACCATCCCGACACCCGAGGGCGGTACGCATGAGGCCGGCCTTCGCATCGCGCTGACCAAGGGTCTGAAAGCCTATGCCGAGCTGACGCAGAACAAGCGCGCCGCGCAGATCACTACCGACGACGTAATGATCTCGGCCGTCGGCATGCTGTCGATCTTCATCCGCGAGCCGGAATTCGTCGGCCAGACCAAGGACAAGCTGGCGACCGTCGAGGCCCAGCGCATCGTCGAGAATGCGTTGCGCGATCCCTTCGACCATTATCTCGCCGACAACCCGAACGAGGCGGCCAAGCTGCTCGACTGGGTGATCGAGCGCGCCGAGGAGCGGCTGCGCCGCCGCAAGGAAAAAGAAGTCAACCGCAAGACGGCGGTGCGCAAGCTGCGCCTGCCCGGCAAGCTCGCCGATTGCTCGCAAAACACCGCCGAAGGTGCCGAACTCTTCATCGTCGAGGGTGATTCGGCAGGTGGCTCGGCCAAGCAAGCGCGCAACCGCGCCAATCAGGCGATCCTTCCCTTGCGCGGCAAGATCCTCAACGTCGCCAGCGCCGGCCGCGAGAAGTTCGGCGCCAACCAGCAGCTCGCCGATCTCATCCAGGCGCTCGGCTGCGGCACACGCTCGAAATACCGCGACGAAGACCTGCGCTACGAACGCATCATCGTCATGACCGATGCCGACGTCGACGGCGCCCATATCGCCTCGCTGCTCATCACCTTCTTCTATCAGGAGATGCCGGAGCTGGTGCGTGGCGGCCATCTCTTCCTTGCCGTGCCGCCGCTCTATAAGATCACGCAAGGGGCAAAATCCGCCTATGCGCGCGACGACAATCATCGCGCCGAACTGATGCAGACGGAGTTCAAGGGCAAGGCCAAGGTCGAGATCAGCCGCTTCAAAGGTCTTGGCGAGATGATGCCCGCCCAGCTCAAGGAAACCACCATGGATCCGTCCAAGCGCACCCTGCTCCGGGTGCTGATCGACGAGGTGGATTTCGAGGGCACACGCAGCGCCGTCGACGATCTGATGGGCACCAAGCCGGAAGCCCGTTTCCGCTTCATTCAGGAGCGCGCCGCCTTCGCCGAGAACCTCGATATTTAAAGCATATGCGGCGCCGAACGGTCGGATAGATACCATTCGGCGCGCCATACATTAGCATTTTCGATTTCACCTGACGAAGAACCGTAACAACTCCGTCAAACAACCGGCGCATGAAGCGGTCGGTGCGCGGCCTCCCTTGGCTGCGCCGGTTCGAACCGTTTTCAACCCTTGCCGGATATTTGCCATGACCAAGCGTTTTGCCGCGACTGCCGCTTTCGTTCTTTTGTCCAGCACCGTCACCGCCAGCGCTACAGATATCGGCGCCACCTTCGAAACCGCCTGCCCTTTCGGCGATTGCGCCGCCGGCATTTCGCTCTCCTATCTCGGTGAATTCGTCATCCCCACCGGCCAGATGGAACACGGCGTCGAATTCGGCGGCATTTCCGGCCTCGATTTCGATGCCGCTACCGGGCACTATATCGCCATCAGCGACGATCGTTCGGACAAGGCCCCGGCCCGCTTCTATGAACTCGACATCGATGTCGATGCGTCCGGCCTCAAGGGTGTTTCCGTCGTCAAGCACGTGACGCTGAAGGACAAGAATAGCGAGCCTTTCGCTGCCAAGACCGTCGATCCGGAATCGATCCGTTTCGGCAAGGACGGCATCTATTGGGGCAGCGAGGGCGACGCCAAGGTGCTGTTGCCGCCCTTCGTCCGCGTCACCGCGCCGGATGGGTCGTTCGTGCGTGAATTCAAGCTGCCGGAAGGTTTTGCTCCGACCGTCGACAAGTCGACCGGCATCCGCGACAACCTCGCTTTCGAGGATCTCGCCGTCGCGCCATCGGGCGACGTCTTCGTCGGCGTCGAAGCCGCCCTCTATCAGGATGGCCCGAAGCCGTCGCTGACGACGGGCAGTCTGTCGCGCATCATCCGTTATGACGGCGCAACCGGCGAGCCGAAGGCGCAGTATGTCTACCCTGTCTCGCCAATCCCGCAGGCAGCCCCCAAGGCCGACGGTGGCAATGACAACGGCATGTCGGAAATGCTTGCTCTCGACGATCATCGTCTGCTCGCCGTCGAGCGCAGCTATGCCGAAGGCTTTGGCAATAACATCAAGATCATGATGATGGACCTCGCCGACGCGACCGACATATCTGCCATCGCCTCGCTCGCCAAGAACGACCAGCGCGTCATTCCGGTCCGCAAGAGCCAGGTCCTCGATCTGAGAGCGATCGGTCTCGTCCCCGACAATATCGAGGCCATGTCGCTCGGCAAGGGCAAGGACGGCACCGACGTTCTCATCCTTGGCTCCGACAACAACTTCTCGGCCGCTCAGAAAACGCAGTTTTACGCCTTCAAGGTTCTGCGCCGTCCGCGGCAGTAAGATGCTCTGTCTGACGGACGGATAGCGACGCTTTGTATACGCTTTCACGCCACGCACCTTGAAACCGCCCGGATCATGGCCCATAACCAGAGTATAAAAAGAAGAGGCGCGCGTGGGTGTGTTCGATCGTCAGAAAACCAATCATGAACCGCGATGGCTGGGGTCGTCAGCGCAAACGCGCACGCCGCTGATTCCATCCATCTCGGCGGCGCGCTGGCTGCTGGTGCTGATCGTCGCGGCCGGCGTTTATTTCTTCTACGGCTTCCTCGTGCCGGTGCTCGCCGCCCTCGTCATCGGCTTTGCCAGCTGGCCTCTCTATCGCAAGCTTCTCGCCCGTGTCGGCGGCAATACGACGATCGCCGCGACCATCGCCATCGTCATGATCGTCACCTTTCTGGTCATTCCGATCGGGCTTGCGGTCACCTATACGACAGGTGAAGTCCGCACATGGCTCGCCTGGGCGATCCATGCCAACCGCGCCGGCGCGCCGACGCCCGACTGGATCGTCGCGCTTCCCTTTGCCGGCCCCTATCTCGATGACCTCTGGACAAAATATATAGGCAGCCCCGGCGCGCTGGGTGAACTCATTCAGGCGGTCAGCGGCGCCCATATCGGCAACATCTATCGCGCCGTGCTGGCGGCTGGCGGCGGCGCCTTCCACCTTCTCCTGACGCTCCTCTTCATGCTGATCGCGCTGTTCTTCGTCTATCGCGACGGTTTCTCTTTCTCCAAGCAGATCGATATGCTCGGCGAGCGCATCCTGCCGAATCGCTGGGAGCGTATTTCCCGCGTCGTGCCGGCGACGATCAGCTCCACCGTCATGGGCATGACGCTGATCGCGATCGGCGAAGGCATCGTGCTTGGCGTGGCCTATTGGATCGCCGGCGTTCCCTCGCCGGTTACGCTCGGCGTGCTCACCGGCGTCATGGCGCTGATACCCGGCGGTGCGCCGCTCTCCTTTACGCTGGTTTCGGTCTATCTCCTGGCGAGCGGCTCGCATGTCGCTGGCGTCGGCCTCTTCGTGTGGGGCACTGTCGAGCTCTTCATCGTCGACAAGACGCTGAGGCCGAAACTCGTCGGCGGCCCAATCAAGCTGCCCTTCCTGCCGACCTTCTTCGGCCTCGTCGGCGGCGTGAAGACAATGGGCTTCCTCGGCCTCTTCATCGGTCCCGTGCTGATGGCGCTGATCGTCGCCATCTGGCGTGAATGGATCCACGAGGCGCGCAATGCCGAAAAGATTGAAACAGGCCCGCAAGTCCTCATCGACGAACAGGCGCCGCCCCCGTCGAAACCGATTCCCCGGGTCGCCGAGGGCTGAGCCGCCTTCGCCGAGCGCTATCCCAGCCGCTTTTCCATGAACAGGCTGAGCGGGTCCGGCCGATAGCTGCCGAAAGCTTCGATGTCCCGATATCCGTATTTGCGGTACAGCGCGATCGCCTCGGGCTGATAGATGCCGGTTTCGAGCCGGATCGCCGTCAGCTGTTTTTCCCTCGCGATCGCCTCCAGCGCATTCATCAGCCCACTGGCGATCCTCAGTCCCCTCGCCCCGGGATCGACGAACATACGCTTGATCTCCGCCGTGCCGTCGCCTGCCTCGACCAGCGCAGCGCATCCGACGATCGCACCGTCGTTGCGGGCGACGAAAAAGCTCACCGAAGGCTTCTCCAGCGATGACAGATCGACCAGATGGTTGCTCTCTGCGGGATAGAGCGATTGCGCATAGGCATCGGACAGATCGAGAAGGCGAATGATGCCGTCTTGGCGCGGCGGCTCCTGGGCGATGGTGACGGACATGCTGATTCCCGGTGTTTGCAAGAGCCGCAATTTTCCCTGACATGACGAAGAGTTAATGTCTCCGCCTTGTTTCGGTTGGAATTGCGCCGTCTAAGGCGATGTCAGGTTCAATAATCAAGGAAATAGAATATGCAAGCGGTGCTCATCGCGATGACCATTCTCGGTTGCGACGATTCCGTTACCCAGTGCAATTATGTCGCGACGGTCGACAAGCGCTGGGAAAGTGTTGCCGCTTGCGATGCCGAGGCCGAACGCCGGCTGAAAACCTATGCCAATGTCAGCTACCCCTCGGTCATCGCGGTTTGCGAGGCGCCGAAAGCGCTTGCCGCCGCCGAGCCGCCGAAGCCTGCGCCCTTGCCCGCAGCGGGAACTGCTCTCGAGCCTGCCGAAGAGCCGGTGGGAAGATTGGCCGGCTTCGCTGAAAACATCGCCGGCCAGGTCCGCGCGCATCTTCCATCCGGCCGCGACGTCAAAGAAACCCTATCGAAGCCCGTGCACTTCGTATCGACCAGCTATTCCTGGGTGGTGACGCGGCTGAACGATTAGGCCGCAGCAAGCGCCGCATAGACGCGGGCCGATTGCCGCTGTTCGGCGACGCCAAGCTTTTCCACCATATCGAGCAATTCGCCGATCGCACCATGTGCACCGTCGTGATGGCGGAATTTTTCGAGGAGGCGGCCGCAAATATTGCCGAGCACGCTGTCCGGCGCTTTCCTGGCGGCGTCGCGCCAGAGCAGCGTCGCCTCGACGAAGATGACGCTGATGTCCCGCGACAGGCCGGCGGATTCATAGAGCGCGCGCACCGCATGCATGCGTCCGGTCGCGAGAATCGAGCGCACCCGGCGCTCGCCGCAACCCGTCAGGTCGACGATCGTAGCCGCGAAGAAATCCACCTTCCCGGCGCAGAGCGCATGCATCAGGAAGGACGGCGTCAGCCGGCCGTTGAGGCGCAGATGCTCGACGAGATCGGGTATTTCGCGCGGCGCGATGTCGCCGGCGATCGAAACGATGGCAGCCTCGGTCGCCTCGCGGCTGATGCGCTGAAGCCGCTGCAGGCCGATCGCGGCCTGTGCCAAAGGCAAGCCGACCAGGGCATTGCTGACATGCTGGGTCAGCAGCTGGCGGGCATCGGCCGGAAGATCGGTGCGGTCGAGCAGCAGGTTGCGGATGTCGCAGCTGTCGCCGAGCCGTTCGGCGATGCGTTTCAGCGATTGGCTGGAGATAGCCGCACCGTCGTTTTCGAGCAGGCAGAGCAATTCCTCTTCGTCACCGACCTCCGCAAGAGCGGCGGAGACCGGGCGCGTGACATGGGCTCGAGCTGCGATCAGCATGCGGGTGGCGCCGTTGCCGCGCGCGGCGAGGTCGACAAGATCGGCGTCGCTCAAAAGCGGCGAACAGGTGATGGCATGGCAGGCGACCTCGGGCTGGTCCTCGGCGAGCGAAAGCACGAGGCTGCGCGGCGCGTCCGGCGACCAGGCGATCGCTTCTGCGAGCGCAAGCCGCACGCGCGGCGACGGGTCGTCGAGCAGGAAGGTCATCGCCATCTCGGCGGCCTTCTTTTCATCGCTGGACATGTCGGACTGCAGATAGGCTCGCCCGAGTGCGTTGGCTGCGCGCGCCCGGTCGCCGGTCTTTGCGGTTTCGATCCAACGAAGGAAAGCTTCTACGATCACGCGACGCCCCAGCACTTGAACGCGATTCCTTCGCGTTCCTTTCATTGCTGCGACCGTAGCGGCAAAAGGTTTAAGATTGGTTCACCATATTTCTTAAGCCTTTGTATGCCTTGCGCTCAGACGTCCGCCTTTGGCATTTGCGGCCGGAACATCTCGAAGACATCGCTGCCTTCGCTGTAATCCATATAGCCCATGCGCGCCACAGGCCGGGCGATCGACATGTCGAGCCGGCCGTCCCTGACAATCGCCTCATCAATATGGATGCCGACCACCTCGCCGAAGACGATGACGTTTTCGGACGGCGTGCCGGAGAGCGTTTTCGGCTCGATGATCTCGGTGACCCTGCATTCGAGCACCGCAAAAGCCTCGCCGACATAGGGCGCGTCGATCAGTTCGGCCTGCTTCGGAGTCAGCCCGGCGAAGCCGAATTCGCTCTCGCCGTAGGGCAGCGCCGCCGAGGAGAGGTTCATCTTCTCGGCAAGATCGCGGCTGACGAAATTGCAGGTGAACACGCCGGTCTCGGTCGCATTGCGCTGGCTGTCCTTGCGCCCGGCGGACGAAAACATCACCAGCTTCGGCCGGTCGGCAACGGCATTGAAGAAGGAATAAGGCGCAAGATTGATCGACCCGTCCCTGCCCTTGCTGCCGATCCAGCCGATCGGGCGCGGCGACACGATCGCCTTGAAGGGATCATGCGCGAGCCCGTGCCGGTTGCCGTCGGTGGTGTAGAACATCAGTCTTCTCCGCCGACCCAGGTCACCGTATCGGCAAGCTCCGGCCGCGGACGTTCGATCGCCGGAAATGTCGTCGAGCCGATATGGATGAAGCCCGCGACCTTTTCGCCCGCCTCGACGCCGAGCAGCGGATAGGCGCGCTCGTCATAGGCGAACCATTCCGTCAGCCAGTTGGCGACATAGCCGCTGGCATTGGCGGCGAGGATGACGTTGAGGCAAAGCGCGCCCGCCGACATCAGCTGCTCCCATTCCGGGATCTTGATATGCGGACCTGCCTTGCTGACGACGGCGACGACGACGGGCGCGCGGGTGAAACGGGTGCGTTCGACCTGGATCATCTCCTCGGAAAGCTCGGGCTTCGTTTCGAGCGCGAGCTTCAGAAGCTCCTCGCCGAGCTCGGCGCGCTGCCGCCCGCGAAAGACGATGAAGCGCCAGGGCACGATCTTGCCGTGATCGGGAACCCGCGAGGCAAGACGCAGGATCTCCTCGATCTCGGCTTTCTCGGGGCCTGGTTCGCACATCTGGAAAGCAGGGGTGGAGCGGCGCACCGCGAGGTAGTCGATCAGCTTGATATCGGATTTCATACGGGAGAAGCTTTCATTTTTATGCTGCTGCAAAGGGTGGGTCTTGAATTTGCCACCGCGTTGGTCTTGAAGTGGCCTTTGCGATTTCAGAAGTCAATCGGTTCACGAAACAGATGTTTGGCATTTCGCCTCTTGCACGCACCGGCCTCGCCATCGCCCTGATGGTCCTGATGCCCCTCGGCGCCGGCGCGCAGGATGCTTTCAAGGATTTCAAACAGCTCGACTCGACATCGAAGATGCCGAAGCTCAACGCCTTCATCGCGCCGGGCACTGCGTCGCAAGGCAACAAGCTGCGCGACGTCGCGATGGAAGCCAAGCTGACGGCCGATGGCACGCCGGTCGAGGATGGGCTTTCCTGGTACGTCTTCAGCCCGATCGCCGGAACGGACGGCAAGCTTCCGCTGATCGCCAGCGCCAAGGGCGGACCAGCCGCCTTTCAGCTTTCGCCCGGCGATTATTTCGTCAATGTCTCCTTCGGCCGCGCCGGCGTTACCAAGAAGCTGACCGTGCCTGCCGACGGCGAGGTCGACAAGCAGGTGATGGTGCTCGATGCCGGCGGTCTCCTGCTCAACGCCGTCTCCGGCACCGACTCCCGCATCCGCCCGGATCAGTTGAGTTTCTCGATTTATTCTTCGGAAGTGCGTGACGATGGCGAGCGCGGTCTCGTGGTGGCGGATGTCTCGCCGAACACTGTCGTACGCCTCAATGCCGGCACCTATCACATCGTTTCCGAATATGGCAGCGTCAACGCCGTCATCCGCGCCGATATCCAGGTCGAAGCCGGCAAGCTCACCGAGGCGACGATCCAGCACCGCGCCGCACAGGTCACCTTCAAGCTGGTCTCGGAGGCCGGGGGCGAAGCGATCGCCGATACCGCCTGGTCGATCCTGACGGCAGCCGGCGACAGCGTCGGCGAAAGCGTCAGCGCCTTTCCGACCATGGTTCTCGCCGAAGGCGAATATTCCGCCGTCGCCCGCAACAAGGACAAGATCTACCAGCGCGATTTCAAAGTGATCGCCGGCAGGAACACCGATGTCGAGGTTCTGATGAAGGACCAGCAGCCGCAGCAGCCGGAAAGTGCGGCGCGCACGGTGCAGCAGGTGCCGGCCGGCACGCCGCCGCCGCCGGGTGTCCAGCCGGCCCCGGAAGCGCCGCTGCCCTCCTATGAAGAGCTCGCACCGAAAGGCGGCGACGGAGCCAGCCTGGATTGATTTTGCTGCGCGCCTTGGACGCGTGAAAGATCGAGCGGATCGGCCAGCGCTTTAAGCGCCGGTTTCCATCATTAGCGAAGAGATACTTCGAAGAGCAGCCGGTCTTGGAGGGCCACGCTTTCATATTTCGACAGCGCCGAGGTTCGGCGCTGTCGTATTCCGGCTATTTTCAAGCCGCCTTGGCTTTCTTTGCTTCGGCCTTGCGACGCACGTCCGGCGGTGTCGCCTCGAGGGCCAGGCTCTCGACGGCGGCGTCGAGCCCCAGCGAAACCTGATCCTGGCTGCCGAGGCGGCGGATATTGACCGTGCGCTCCTCGGCTTCCTTCCTGCCGCAGACGATGATGACAGGAACCTTGGTCACCGAGTGCTCGCGGATCTTGTAATTGATCTTCTCGTTGCGGAAGTCGGTCTCGACGTTGAGACCGGCATCCCGCAGCGCCTCGGCCACTTCAAGCCCGTAGGTATCGGCTTCCGAGGTGATCGTCGCCACCACCACCTGCAGCGGTGATACCCAGAGCGGCATATGGCCGGCGAAGTTCTCGATCAGGATGCCGAGGAAGCGCTCCATCGAGCCGCAGATGGCGCGATGGATCATGACAGGCTGCGTCTTTTCGGAGTTGCTGTCGATGTAGAACGCGCCGAAACGTTCCGGCAGGTTGAAGTCGACCTGCGTCGTGCCGCACTGCCATTCGCGGCCGATCGCATCCTTCAGCGTATATTCGAACTTCGGTCCGTAGAAGGCGCCCTCGCCCGGCAGAATGCCGGTCTTGATGCGGCCTTCCGACTGAGCCTCGATCGTTTTCAGAACGTCGGTCATGACGGCTTCGGCGCGATCCCAGAGCGCGTCGGAACCGACACGCTTTTCCGGACGGGTCGAGAGCTTCACGACGATTTCCTTGAAGCCGAAATCTTCATAGACCGACAGGATCAGATCGTTGATCTTCAGGCACTCGGCGGCCATCTGCTCGTCCGTGCAGAAGATGTGCGCGTCGTCCTGCGTGAAGCCGCGCACGCGCATCAAACCGTGCAGCGCGCCCGACGGCTCGTAGCGATGCACCAGCCCGAATTCCGCGAGGCGGATCGGCAGCTCGCGATAGGACTTGAGGCCATGCTTGAAGATCTGCACGTGGCCGGGGCAGTTCATCGGCTTCAGCGCGAAGACGCGGTTGTCCGCTTCCTTGTCTTGCGGGTGCGTCATCGCATGC
The DNA here is from genome assembly GCF_002211305.1 of Rhizobium sp. R634. Taxonomy (GTDB): domain Bacteria; phylum Pseudomonadota; class Alphaproteobacteria; order Rhizobiales; family Rhizobiaceae; genus Rhizobium. The sequence continues at coordinate 194,724 of NZ_LOKW01000026.1, forward strand.
GCCGATTTCACGGCGAACATGTTTTCCTGATACCAGCCCCAGTGCCCCGAAGTTTCCCAGAGAGACGTGTCGAGCACCTGCGGCGCGTTGACTTCCTGATAGTCTGCGGCCAGCCGCCGGCGCATATAGGCGACGAGCGTCTGGAAGATGCGCCAGCCCTTGCCGTGCCAGAAAACGACGCCCGGGCCTTCCTCCTGGAAATGGAAGAGATCCATTTCGCGGCCGAGCTTGCGGTGGTCACGCTTTTCGGCTTCCGCCAGCACGTGCAGGTAGTTGTCGAGATCGGCCTGGTCGGCCCATGCCGTGCCGTAGATGCGCGACAGCATCGCGTTGTTGCTGTCGCCACGCCAATAAGCGCCGGCAACCTTCATCAGCTTGAACGCGGTGCCGACCTGGCCGGTGGAGGCCATATGCGGGCCGCGGCAGAGATCGAACCAGTCGCCCTGATGGTAGATCTTCAGATCCTGCCCTGCGGGAATCGCGTCGACGAGTTCGACCTTGTACTGCTCGCCCTTGGCGGCAAAGACTTCCTTGGCCTTCTCGCGCGACCAGACCTGCTTGGTGAAGGGCGCGTTGCGGGCGATGATCTCCTTCATCTTCTTTTCGATCTTCGGCAGATCGTCGGGCGTGAAGGGCTCGTTCTTGGCGAAGTCGTAGTAGAAGCCGTTCTCGATGACGGGGCCGATCGTCACCTGCGTGCCGGGCCAGAGTTCCTGCACGGCTTCTGCCATCACGTGCGCGGCGTCATGCCGAATAAGCTCCAGCGCGCGGCCGTCCTTGCGGGTGATGATCTCGATCTTGCCGTCGGTGACGGCATCGGAAAGGTCTTGCACGGTGCCGTCGATCGCAATGGCGACGGCGCTCTTGGCAAGCGACTTGGAAATGGATTCGGCGACATCCCTGCCGGTCGCGCCAGCCGGGAAGCTGCGCACCGAACCATCGGGAAATGTCAGGGAAACGGATTGGGACATCGAAATTCTCCTTGTCCAGTCCCGCCAACGAATGCGGGTGGTTGAAACGGAAGCATCATCGCTGTGGGATGCGCTGTCGCCTGATACTGAGATTTGCCGCGGGAGTAAAGAAGAAGCCGTCCTACATGATCATCTGAGCGAGGCCGCAGACCGTATTCCAGTTGCGCATCGTTCCGATGCCGAGCCGCTTGGTGGTCAGCGCCGAAAGCAGCTTGGACTGGCTCAGCTTGCCGGCAAAATCGATCCAGAGATCGCCGCCGACGACGGCGATACGCTGACCTTCCGCCATCAGCGGTTTAAGCGCCTCCACCTTCTCGGGATCGATCGGCAGGCGCATCACCCGGACGATTACCTGATCACCGCTGCCATCCCTGAAGGGATTGGTGCCGCAGAGTGCCATCCAGGTGCAGTCGCTGCGCACGATGATGTCGACATGCTTGCCGAACTTCTCTTCGAAGGCCTCTTCGAGCGCGACTTCGAGTTCGTGCGGCCGCACGTCGTCGGCTTCGAAGACGAGATTGCCTGTCGAAACCAGCGTGCGCGGCTCCCGATAACCAAGCTCTTTGGCAAGTGCGCGCAAATCTTCCATGATGACGCGCCGGTCGGGCGTCAGGACGATGCTGTGCAGAAGCGCTACGAACATGCTCATCACCCTCACCCCGTCTTGCGCCCGAGGGCGAGATAGCGCCACGGCGTCCACCAGCGAAAATCGTCGCCAAGCCTCTCGGGCACCTGGTCGAGGCCGCTGGTGCCGCCGGGGCCGCAGCGGCCGACGCGGAAGAACGTCATCCAGCCGCCTGCCCAAAGGCCGTGGCGGGCGATCGACTCGTAGCCATATTCGGAACAGGTCGGGATATGGCGGCAGGAATTGCCGACAAAACCGGAGAGCGTCAGCTGATAGAAACGGATGAGTCCCATGCCGAGCAGGCGGTCGGGAGTTTTCCGGAAGGGGCCGGCATAGTTGCGGGATCGGTGTGCCGGCGCTTTGCGCGGCTTTTCGGGGCCGGCGGCGCCGCCGTCGTCCTCATCGCCGATCTGCTGGGCGCAGAACTCGCACATCTCGCTTACGCCTCGACAACTTCCGTCCGTTTCGCCTCGATCTGCCCGATCGCATCGACGACCGCATCGAAGGTCAGCATCGTCGAGGCGTGGCGGGCCTTGTAATCCCGCACCGGCAGCAGGTAGCGCATGTCTTCGAACCGCCCGACGGGGCCTTGCCCATCCGCCTTCAACATGGCGAGCATGTCCTCGCGTGCCTGGCGCACCTCGACCGATGTCGCGCCAACGACATGGCGGGCCATGATCGAGGAAGACGCCTGCCCGAGCGCGCAAGCCTTCACGTCATGGGCAAAACCCGTCACCGTATCGCCGTCCATCTTCAGCCAGATCCGCACCTTAGAGCCGCAGAGCTTGGAATGGGCTTGGGCGCTCGCATCGGCGTCCGAGAGCGTCCCGGTCAACGGAATATTACCGGCGAATTCGAGGATCTTGCTGTTGTAGATGTCGTCCATGCTGGATTCCGCTCCAAAATCGCTGCGGATCGGCCGTTTTTCAGCCTGTTATTGTCGTTGAAACAAAAAACACACCGTGTCCTCTAAGGATACTTACATAGCACGGCCGTCTTCCTATATGTATGTCGTTCGAAGGCCATGAAAATGCAATGGCCTCGTGTAAGTTTGATTGGGAAACCGTGCCGGACGGGCTGAATGGCCCTGAAAGCCCCGGAGCCTGCCAAAGGTGCAAGAATTCCCGAATGGGACTGACCAGTGGCAATTCCGACAGATGGGTCCGCGGTGCGGACCAGGAGACCATTGATCATGGACGCCATCGTGAAGAACTTTCCGCAGACGAACCGCGAGTCCGACCGCCCCTCCCAGCAGGAGGCGGAGGAAGCCGTCCGCGTTTTGCTGCGCTGGGCCGGTGACGATCCGACGCGCGAAGGCCTGCTCGAAACGCCGGCCCGTGTTGTCAAATCCTATCGCGAACTTTTCTCCGGCTACGACATGGCGCCGGAAGACGTGCTCGGCCGCACCTTCGAAGAGGTCGCCGGCTACGACGACATGGTCCTCGTCAAGGACATTCCCTTCTATTCGCATTGCGAGCACCACATGGTGCCGATCATCGGCAAGGCCCACGTCGCCTACATGCCCGATGGCCGCGTGCTCGGCCTGTCGAAGATCGCCCGCGTGGTCGAGATTTACGGCCGCCGTCTGCAGACGCAGGAAACCATGACCGCGCAGATCGCCCGGGCGATCGACGATACCCTTAATCCGCGCGGCGTTGCGGTGATGATCGAGGCTGAACATATGTGCATGGCGATGCGCGGCGTTCAGAAGCAAGGTTCGAACACATTGACGACGACATTTACGGGAACGTTCAAGACCGAGCCGGCCGACCAGGCCCGTTTCATGAGCATGGTGCGGAGCCGCTGATACCGGCTCCCTCAGGAGGGCCGCGATGGGGCAACTGATCTTCAATCAACCGTCCGAGGACAAGTCCGCCTTGGAAGATGCCGGCGATTTCACGCCGCGTTTCGACGATCGCGGCTTGATCACCGCGATTGTGACCGATGCCGGCGACGGCGAACTGCTGATGGTGGCGCATATGAATGCCCAGGCGCTGGCGCTGACCATCCAGACCGGCACGGCCCACTATTTCAGCCGGTCGCGCGGCAAGATCTGGAAAAAAGGCGAGACCTCGGGCAATCTCCAGACTGTCAAGGAAATCCGCACCGATTGCGATCAGGACGCCATCTGGCTGAAAGTCGAGGTCGCCGGTCACGACGCCACCTGCCACACCGGCAGGCGCTCCTGCTTCTACCGGACGGTCACCCTTCAGGACGGAAAGCCGATGCTCGATATCGTTGACGACGAGCGTCATTTCGATCCCAAGGACATCTACGGAAAATAGCCCGAATTCCCTGACAATTGTCCCTTATTGCGCCAGAAACCGCCCCTATATACGATTTGGAAACGGATCGGGCACACTGTCGGAAATCACGTGTTCTGCTGGGAGGGGAGAGCGCCATGCTGAGCTGGAGTCTGCATCGTCAAAGCTCTGAAGGCGAGGGTTCCGGCTCCGGCATGTCCACCACACTCGAAACGATCCCTCCCCCCGCGCCTGCAAAAAAAATCAAGATCGCGCTTGCGCTCGGCGGCGGAGCGGCTCGCGGCTGGGCCCATATCGGCGTGCTGCGCGCCCTCGACGAGGCCAAAATCGAGATCGGCATGATTGCCGGCACCTCGATCGGTGCGCTGGTCGGCGGCTGTTATCTCGCCGGCAAACTCGATGAGCTCGAAAGCTTCGCCCGCTCGCTGACCATGCGCCGCATCGCAAGCCTGCTCGATCTCACGATCGGCGGCAGCGGCCTCTTCGGCGGCATGCGGCTGACCAAACGCATGCAGGAACATCTCGAAGGCTTCAACGTCGAGGATCTCGACCGGCCTTTCGTCGCGGTCGCGGCCGAGGTCAATACCGGCCACGAAGTCTGGATCGCGAACGGTTCGCTGATCACGGCGCTCAGGGCTTCCTATGCCCTGCCCGGCATTTTCGAGCCGGTGCGCAGCAATCACCGCACGCTGGTCGATGGAGCGCTGGTCAATCCGGTTCCCGTCTCCGTCTGCCGCGCTTACGAGCAGCTGCTCGTCGTTGCCGTCAATCTCAATTACGATCTCTACGGCCGCTCTGCCGTCGTCCGGCATAATGCCAGCCTCTCGCCGCAGGAAGTTCAGAAGCAGGAAGAGGCGCCCTATGCGCGGCTCGGCATGACCGGCGTCATGGTGCAGGCCTTCAACATCATCCAGGATAGGATTGCCCGCGCCCGCCTTGCCGGCGACCCGCCTGATATCTCTCTGCAGCCGCGTCTGAGCGACATCGGCCTTTCCGAGTTTCACCGGGCCGGTGAAGCGATCGAACGCGGCTATGAGGAAGCGAGGGCCAGACTCCCCGAAATCAAGCGTATGCAGGAAGTCTACGCCAGCCATCCCTGATGCAGACGTCGTCCCAAGGCGGCTTGGGACAACGGCACGGAACGAGGCAACGAAACCTCAACCGGCGATATAGGCCTTGATTTCCTCGGCCTCACGCTCGACCGCGGCAATGCGCGACTTCACCACGTCGCCGATCGAAATGATGCCGGCAAGCTTGCCGTTGCTTTCCACCGGCACGTGACGGAAACGGCGGCTGGTCATCAGTTCCATCAGCTCATTGACGGTCGTCTCCTCGTGACAGCGATAGACCTTCGACGTCATGACCTGGGAGAGCGGCTGATCGAGGCTCTCCTTGCCGTGCTTGGCAATGGCATGCACGAGATCGCGCTCGGTGAACATGCCGGAAATCCGGTTTTCCATGCCGACGACCACGATGGCGCCGATCTTCTTCTTGCTTAGAATGGCGGCCGCCTCGGCAACGGTGGTGTTCGGCGCGGCGGTGACGACGTCCCTACCCTTCAGGTCGAGGATTGCTTTGACTGAACTGGTCATTCGAACCTCCTATGTCCGTGAAACAAGTGTCACAGGCATCCGCGGCAGTTTCTCCCCCCATCGCGGATCGTTCGATCGTGCACCGCCCGGCTCAGGATTGCAACAGATCCTTCTGCGCTTCGGCAGGTTCCACAGGCGACCGCGGCGCCCGGTCGAAAAGCGCAAACAGGAGGAAGCCGAAGACGAAGCCGCCGATATGCGCATCCCAGGCGATTTCCTGGCTCCCGTCGCCGACGAGCGGGACGCCGACGGCAATCAGCGCATTGCCGAACAGCCAGAACAGCATGAAGATGACGACGGTCCGGCTCCTCATCGCCTCGAAAATGGAAAGCCGCGCATTGAGATGCGCCGGCTGCATCGGCTGCCGTTCAGGCGGGAAAGCGAATCGGCAGGCCGCCCCCATCAGTCCGGAAATGACGCCGGACGCGCCGATCAGCAGCGATATGTTCCCCCAGTTCAACGCCGTGTGCAGGGCCGCGGACGCAACGGAAGAAAAGAGCCAGAAGAGCACGAAGCGCAGCGTGCCGATGCGGCGCACGACCGGCGCGCCGAAGGCCATCAGCCAGACGGCATTGAAGACGATATGTTCGACGCCGCCATGCAGCAGCGAATAGGTGACCGGCGTCCAGAACAGTTCCGGCCCCTGCTGCGACAGCGGGATCAGATAACGTGCGGGAATGAAACCGAAGGTGAAAAGCAGCCACTCCACCGCATCGTCGGACAGCACCAGCGCCTGCACCGCATAGATCGCGACCAGCAGGCAAAGGCTGAAGAACAGCGCCGGCGGAAGGTTGAAGACCGGTACGCGTGGCGGCTGTGCCGGCGGCTGGCCCCTTGGAGGTTCGGGCACCGTGTTCGGCTCGGCCGTCTGCTCGTTCATCTGTATTTCGCCTCGTTGAGGCCACAGCCATACAGGAGCGCCTGTCAAAAAAAAAGCCGCCCGGAGTGTCGGACGGCGTACCGGGATCCCAAGGAAAGACTTTGGCCCGGTCAGGCTGTGCAGAACTTCGAAAGTCGAAGCGATGTGAAACAGTGTCACGACGGGCATCGCAGCTCAACCGAAACCATTCGTTAACCTTACCGGCCCGGCTTTGGCATGAAATCCGCATGGTAAAGCCTGTAAGGGCCATGAGGGCCTGAAATTGCTCCGGAATGGGACAGGTTGGTGTGAAATGCGTTTACAAACGACCATCGAAATCTTCGACTACTGGAATCGCATCCGCGGCACTGCGGATGCGCCGTTGAAGTCACAAGTCGAACCCTCTGCCGTCCCCCATCTTCTCCAGAGCCTCTTCATTCTGGAGATGCGCGAAGGCAGAGACATCGGCTTCCGGCTTGCCGGCACACGCATCTGCGATCTCTTCGGACGCGATCTGCGCGGCGAGCGTTTCTCGTCGCTATGGGCGCATGGTCAGCATATGGATATCGAACGCACGGCGATGGGCGTCATGGACCATGCCATGCCGGCCCTGTTCAATGCCACCGGCTACAGCACCGTTGGTCACCAGGCCTCCTTCGAGATCATCATGATGCCGCTGCGTTCACAGGACGGCGCCTGCGACCGGCTGCTCGGCGCAATCACGCCGGCCGCCGCCGCAAGCTGGCTGGAGATCGTGCCGCTCGAATTCCTGGCGCTCGACCGCAGCCGTCTGCTGCCGACACGTTTCGGCAAGGCTGCGTCGGTCGAGATGCGTCCGATCAACAAGATCGCCGCCGGCAAAAGCGCCCGTTTCGGCCAGGTCATGCGCCGCATGGTGTCGCATCTGCTGAGCGCGGAGGCGCGCTGACAGTCCCGTTTCGGAACATCCGGCATACTCGTTTTCGGCTATACGGGAATAAGGCGAAACAACCTTCTGTTAATGGATTGCGGGTAATGATCGGACTCTCAGATTTGATGAAGAAGCCCTTTGATGCACTCGTTCCAGCCAGCACAGACGCAACGACCTGCGCCGCGCCCTGAACAGGGCGTTTTTCAGCGTGTGCCCATCAACATGCAGGGCCGGCTGATGCTTGCGAATTACGAAGAATTCGAATGCATGGTGATCGACATGTCGCCCGGCGACATGTACGTCACCTGCATCGGCCGGCCGCGCGCCAACGAGCGCGTCGTCGCCTATATCGACCATCTTGGCCGCGTCGAAGGTTATGTCCAGACGCTCGACGGCCGCGGCTTCACCATGTCGATCAACGCGACCGAACGCAAGCGTGAGAAGCTCGCCGCCCAGCTCACCTGGCTTGCCAACAAACACGAGCTCGGCCTGCCCGAGGATCGCCGCCACGACCGTCTGACGCCGCGCGACGTGAAGACCGAACTCACGCTCGATGACGGCACGCGCTATTCCTGCCGCATCATGGACCTTTCGCTGTCAGGCGCCGCCATCGACGTCGAAATGCGCCCCTCGATCGGTACGGCGGTGCGTCTCGGAAATATGCGCGGCCGTGTCGTGCGCCATTTCGTCGAAGGCGTCGCGATCGAATTCCTTTCGATCCAGTCCCGCGAGACGTTGCGCGAATTCCTCTAGGCTGTCTTTTACTCGTCACCGATATGGCGGATAAGGTTCGTTTCCTCGTTTGGGCGCGCCGATGTCACCTCTCTATCCTGAGATCGAACCATATGATCACGGCCTGCTCGATACGGGCGACGGCAACCTGATCTATTGGGAGGCCTGCGGCAATCCGGCAGGCAGACCGGCGCTCGTGCTGCATGGCGGACCGGGCTCCGGTTGTTCGGCCGCGGCGCGGCGTCAGTTCGATCCAGATGCCTATCGAATCATTCTCTTCGATCAGCGCAATTGCGGCCGCAGCCTGCCAAGTGCCGCCTACCCCGAAACAGACCTCGCCCTCAACACCACCTGGCATCTCGTTGCCGATATCGAGCGGCTGCGGACCTATCTCGGCATCGACAGCTGGCTTCTTTTCGGCAATTCCTGGGGCTCGACGCTGGCGCTCGCCTATGGCGAAACCCACCCTGAGCGCGTCGCTGCCATTGTGATTGCGGGCGTGACCACGACGCGGCGCTCTGAAATAGATTGGCTCTATCGCGGCATGGCGCCCCTCTTTCCCGAGGAATGGCACCGTTTCCGCGAGGCCATTCCGTTGGGCGGTCAGGACCGAGGGGACGATATGGTTGCCGCCTATCACCGTCTCCTCAACGATCCGGACGCCGAGACGCGCCTCAAGGCGGCCCGCGACTGGCATGCATGGGAAGCAGCGTCGATCCTGCTTGCCGACCCCGCAGGCCTGCCGTCCCGTTGGGCCGATCCGGCCTTTTTGCTGACGCGCGCCCGCATCATCACCCATTACTTCGTGCATGGCGCATGGCTGGAAGAAGGCGCACTTTTGAAGAACGCCGGGCGGCTTGCCGGCATTCCAGGCATCCTCCTCCAGGGGCAATTCGACATCGAGGCGCCGCTTGTCACCGCATGGGAACTGGCGCGTGCCTGGCCGCAGAGCGAGCTCAGGATTCTGCCGCGTGCCGCCCATTCCACGTCAAATCCCGATATGAGTGCGGCAATCGTCGCCGCCACCGATCGATTTCGCGATTTTTTCAAAAATAATTTTCCGTCGAAATCAGGGAAGTGAGCGATATTCCGGTTCTGAACCGGCCGAATCGATCCGTCTCGACAGTATTCGCCCGCCGACCAGCCACCATTGGCAGCGCCGCGGCAGTTTATCCGGCTCAGCAAATCCTTAACGCGGGAATGGCAATGCAAGCCTTTCACGAACGAAAGCCTTGTTGCGCATGTTTCAATTTTAATCGAATTCGAGACAAATCCGCTTCAAATTTTATGCGTATTCGAGATTGTTTTTAGTCAAGATTTATCGGCATTTGAATCAACTAAGCCTTTAATTCTATTGCGTAATTTTCCGTGAGATAAAAACGTGTGTGCCATTGTCGTCCCAACTTACGGGGAGACGGCAATGACAAGTGCGAATATCCTGAAAGGCGGCTTTTTGGCCGGTGCGATCATGATGGCAATGGCGGGTTCGGGACAGGCGACGCCCGCCAGCATGGCCCTCGCAGGCAATGCCAGCCCGCCGATCGGACACTATGAATTCTGCAAGGCGAACCCGAAGGAATGCGCCTATTCCGGCGGCGATGCCGGACCGGCCATTCTCACCGAGGACCGCTGGAAGGAAATCCTCAAGGTCAACTACACCGTCAATTCGTCGATTCAGCCGGAAACGGATGAACAGATCTACGGTGTCGAAGAGCGCTGGGCCTATCCGACCACCGTCGGCGACTGCGAGGATTATGTCCTGCTGAAGCGCAAGATGCTGATCGAGGACGGTTTCTCGCCGTCCGACACGCTGATCACCGTCGTGCTGCAGCCGAACGGCGAAGGCCATGCCGTGCTGACCGTCCGCACCGACCACGGCGATTTCATCCTCGACAACATGCGCAACAAGGTGCTGCTCTGGTCGGATACCGAATATACCTATCTGAAGCGCCAGTCCGCCAGCGATCCGGGCCGCTGGTCGAAGCTTCAGGACGGCCGCGCTGAGGCGGTCGGCAGCGTCAAGTAAAGAACAGGCCGCCGGCGATACCGGCAGAAGGCCTCGGCCCGGTCAGTCCCCGCATCCCGTCCCCGACCGGTGCCCAAGAGCCGTTCCCGCTGTCCCGGGAACGGCTCGCCCTTTTTTGGCACAGGCGTTTCATTCCCTGGAAGCCCGCCCCTGAAATTTTAGCGAAGTATTAACCTTGCCGGTCCGATCATGCCGATGAGATTCATCATCGGCGCCGGCGGCTCATGTTCTTCCTGCGGCGGGCCGAAACGCGAAGAACCGCCATGAGCCACGCCGTGCAGAGCGCACCCGACGAGCAGCCGCTTCTTTCCATGGGCTTCCTCCTCCGCACCATGGCGGTGGTCGCCGTCCTTGCGGTGCTGACCGTTGCGATCAGCATCGGCGGGCGCTGGTTCGGCCGGCATATCTCGCTTGCCGGCAACACCGACAGCACCGCCGAGATCACGCTGACCATCGGCCGCGATACCGTCAAATTTCCCGAGAACGCCATCCGCTTTCCAAGCCAGAGACATGATGGCGCCGCCGAACGCGTCGACCTCTATCTCGCCTGGCCGGAAATGCGGGGGTACGGCAAGGAAAATCATCTCCGATTCGATGATGTCTCCCAATCCTCCGGCCTGATCTTCCTGCAGATCGCCCAGAGCACGATGTCGCGCGACATGTCCGGGCGTCTGGAGCCGATCTATTCCCATCTGCTCGAAGGCGCGGCCGAGCCGTTTCGCGACGGCTTGACGCTGCATCGTCTGCGCGCCGACGCGGGTTATGGCGACGAGGTACTGCTGACGGCCCCCGTCAAGGATGGACCGGATTACGTCGTGCGCTGCATATTGCCTTCAGCCCCCGACAACGCGGCGAGCGGAGATTGCCAGCGAGATATCAAGGTCGGCAAGGATCTCAGCGTGCTTTATCGCTTCTCCAGCGGCCATCTCGGTGACTGGGAACATATTGATGCCGCTATCCGGACTTTTGTGGAGGCGCGTCTTATGAACCGTTCTGCGACAAGTCCCTAAAATGCTTCCCGGACAATGAAATAAACGATTCATCATAAACGGATTGGTAACGCCCAATCGGTAATTTCAAAAGACGGACTGTGCGGCGGGGGGTGTGTGCGGTTCCCGCCAAATAACTGAATTGCAAGCGAAGAGTGGAATAGTGTCAAGGTCAGTCTCCTCCGTATCATCGTCCCGATCCGGCAGTTTTGTCGCAAAGCTGCTGGCGATCCTTTCGGTGGCTGTCACGATCGTCCTGGTCGATTCGGTAGGCGCCGAAGCGAAAACGGCCAATCCGAAATATGCCGGCATCGTCGTCGACGCCAAGACCGGCAACGTTCTCTACAGCGAGAATGCCGACCGGCTGCAATATCCCGCTTCGTTGACCAAGATGATGACACTCTATCTGGTCTTCGAAGCCTTGGAGCAGGGTCGCATCCGTCTCGATACGCCGGTTCCCTTCTCCGCTCATGCTGCAGCCCAGGCGCCGACGAAGCTCGGCGTGCGCGCCGGCGGCACCATCACCGTCGAGCAGGGTATTCTCGGTCTCGTCACCCTGTCCGCCAATGATGCCTCGACCGCCCTCGGCGAAATGCTTGCCGGCAGCGAGGATCGCTTCGCTCAATTGATGACCGCCAAGGCGCACGCTCTCGGCATGACGCGCACGACCTATCGCAATGCCAACGGCCTGCCGAACACGGCGCAGATGACGACGGCGCGCGACCAGGCTCGTCTCGGCATCGCCCTTCGTCAGCATTTCCCGCAATATTACGGCTATTTCTCCACCCGTGCCTTCAAGTTCGGCAGCCGCACGATCCGCAGCCACAACCGCCTGGTCGGTTCCGTGCGCGGCGTCGATGGCATCAAGACCGGCTATACCCGCGCTGCCGGCTTCAATCTGGTGAGCTCCGTGCAGGTGGACGGCAAGTCGATCGTCGGCGTCGTCATGGGCGGCACTTCGACGCCTGCCCGCGACGCCCAGATGCGCAACCTGATCGCGACCTATCTGCCGAAGGCATCGAGCCGTGGCGGGTCCTCGGCGCTGATCGCCCAGACTGCCCCTGCCCCGGCGCCGGCGATCATCGAAACGCCCGCTCCCGTTATGCCGAAGAAGACGCCGCAGCAGGTCGCAAAGACGATTACATCGGCGCAGCCGCCGGTTTCTGCTGCCGCCTCCGATCTCAGCCTGCCGCATAAGGGGCCGCTGCCGGATGCACGCTATCAGGTCGCCGAGACCGAAGTCGCCTATGCCGAGACCGCTGCACCGAAAACAGATAACCCGTTGGTGACACAGGCGATGCCTGCGCCGACCAAGGTCAAGATCTCGACTTTCAAGCCGCAGGCTCCGGCCGCTGCTCCGGCGGAACAAGGCGATAGCGGCGTCGATCACGTCACGACCGCTTCGACCAGCGCCGCTTCGACGAATGCCGGCCCGACCGGCTGGGTCGTGCAGGTCGGCGTTTCGCCGAGCCGGCAGATGGCAATGGACCTGCTGGAAGGCGCCAAGAGCAAGGGCGGCAAAGCGCTGGCTTCGGCAAAGCCCTTTGCCGTCGCCTACGGCGCTGGCAGCGACCAGGTCTACCGTGCGCGCTTCGGCGGCTTCGACGATCAGCGTGATGCCGTCAACGCCTGCAAGGCCTTGAAGAAGGCGGGCGTCAAGTGCTGGGCAGCCGCCCAATGAGGAATTCGATGCTGCCCACAGAAGTGCCGGCGGCATCGGTGACGGCCGGAATCGGTGTTTGCGTTTCCGGCCACCATTTTTGAACTCGATCAGTATTGCTTACGGGGAAAACAATGGCGATCAATGAGAATGTTCCGGGAACGCCTTCAGAGCGCCGCGCTGCGGCCAGGACGCGTTCATCCTTGCATCCTCTGCACGAGGCGGCGATGCGCCTTGCCGAAATCGGTTTGCAGCGGCCAAGGGCGAAATCGCCAAAGACCCGGGATCTCATCAATCTGCTGCTTTGCCATGGCGCCCGCGCCTGGCGCTATTCTCAGCCCGAAGCCCGCATCCATCTGCATGTGACGTCGCCGGACGGCAGTGCGCCGGTGCAACTGCGTCTGCGCTGAGTTTCAGAGCAAACCGAGTTCAGTAAGCTCGCGGCGAAGGTCGGCCGGCATTTCCGCAATGCCGGCACCAAGGCTTGTCAGGTCCGCCGGCACGTCGTCCTGCACATAATAGCGCCAGCCCTGGAAAGGACGCTTCGGCTGCACCGCGGTCTCGATGACCTCAGGTCCGAGCATCAGGCGGCAGCGCGAAATCCCCTCGCCGTCCGTGAAGGTTTCGATGTCGAGCAGCTTCTGGCGCGCTTGCACCTGCCCCTTGATCACCCAATAGAGCGAGCCGCCGTCGAGCAGCTCCTCCATGCGTTTGGGCACCATGCGCGTCGTGTGCACCGAATGCGGCTCTAGCCCGGCGGCGATAGCGCGCAGCGACCGTTCCGCCACCCATTCGCGCAGATCGTCGATCGAGTCGGCGCCGACACAGAGTTTGATGAGATGCAATGCCATGCCGCCGTTGAAATCCTTTTGGCAGCGGGCGTCAAGTGTGAAGCGAAAGTCTTCACACCCTCAGCATTCGACGACATTGACGGCCAAGCCGCCGGTCGAGGTTTCCTTGTATTTCTCACTCATGTCGTGGCCGGTCTGGCGCATCGTCTCGATGCAGGCGTCGAGCGGTACGAAATGCTGGCCGTCGCCCTTGACAGCGAGTGAGGCGGCTGTGACCGCCTTGACGGCGCCGAGCGCATTGCGCTCGATGCAGGGAACTTGGACGAGGCCGGCGACCGGATCGCAGGTCATGCCGAGATGGTGTTCGAGCGCGATTTCAGCAGCGTTTTCGATCTGCTCGGGCGTTCCCCCCATGACGGCGGCAAGCCCCGCAGCCGCCATCGCAGCCGCCGAGCCCACCTCGCCCTGACAGCCGACCTCGGCGCCGGAGATCGAGGCATTGTGCTTGATGATGCCGCCGATGGCGGCGGCCGTCAGCAGATAGTCGCGGATGCCGTTCTGGTCCCAATCCTCGTGAAAATGCTCGTAGTAGCGGATCGTCGCCGGAATGACGCCGGCCGCGCCGTTGGTCGGCGCGGTGACGACGCGCCCGCCGGCCGCATTCTCCTCGTTGACGGCCATGGCGTAGACGCTCAGCCAATCATTGGCGAGCAGCGGATTGATGCGGTTGCTGCGCCACTCCTCCTGCAGCTTGTCGTGAATTCGCCGCGCGCGTCGCTTGACGTTGAGACCGCCGGGCATAATACCCTCGACCTTGAGGCCGCGCTCGATGCAGGAGCGCATCGCCTCCCAGATGCGGTCGAGCCCCTCGTCGAGCTCCTCGCGCGAGCGCTGGCTCTCCTCGTTCGCACGCTTCATCTGAGCGATCGAAAGCCCGGAGCGCTCGGCCATGTCGAGCATCTGTCTGGCGGTCGAGAAGGGATAGGGTACGCGTGCACCGCCGGCGGCGTTCTTTTTTGCGCGCATCTGCTCGAGTTCGGTGTCGGTGACAACGAAACCGCCGCCGACCGAATAATAGATACGTTTGAGGAGTAGCCGGCCGTCCCTGTCGAAAGCGGAGAACGACATGCCGTTGGCGTGGCCGGGCAGCGGCTGTTTCTTGTCGAAGATCAGGTCGGTTTTCGGCTGGAACTGATAGCCGGGATGGCCGGCCGGCGTGATGCGGCCGCTGCGCTCCACCGTATCGATAATGCCGTCCATCTTGTCGGGATCGACGCTGTCGGGCGCTTCGCCCATCAGGCCGAGAATCACAGCCCTGCCCGTGCCGTGACCGATGCCGGTATGGGCGAGCGAGCCGTGCAGGCTGACTTTGATCGCGGCGACCTGTGCGCCCGATGACGGACGCGGCCACTCGTTCGACAGGATCAGCTCGAGAAAGCGGTTGGCCGCCGACATCGGACCCATCGTGTGGGAGCTCGACGGTCCGACACCGATCTTGAAGACATCGAATACCGAAAGAAACATGGATGCACTTTCTGAACAGGAGGATGCAAGCTTAAGCGAGGCCGGTTTGCGACCCGGGCGGCGGACCGACATCGCATGGAGCCGGTGCGACATTCCGGCTAAACACTAAATGCAGACGAGCCGCCTTACCAGTCATTGCAGCATTTCAATGCATATGTAGAGTGGCCCGCGTTCATGCGGAGACTGAATCACTGATGACGACGGCGGATTACCTCGCTCTGGCCTTCTTTGCCTGTGTCTGGATGGGCTATTCATGGCTTTTGAAGGGCCGCACCTTCTTCGGACGCACCAGCCTGACGCATGCGATGACCGAACGGCGCCGGGAGTGGATCTACAATTCGCTGCGCCGCGACCTGAAAATGATCGATACGCAGATCATGTCCGGCCTGCAGAACGGCACCGCCTTTTTCGCTTCGACCTCGATCTTTGCGCTTGGCAGCTGTTTTGCGCTGCTCGGGGCGACGGAAAAGGTCGATGCCGTTTTCGCCGACCTGCCCTTCGTCTTCCATGGCGGCCACGCCGCGTTCGAGCTCAAGGTCGGTGGGCTGGCGGCGCTTTTCGGCTATGCCTTCTTCAAGTTCGGCTGGTCTTATCGGCTGTTCAACTATTGCACCATCCTTTTCGGCTCCATCCCGATGATGCGCGACAGCGAGAACGACGTCATTGCCGCCGAGCGGGCCGCCGAACGCGTCATCCGCATGAATGTCATCGCGGGCAGCAATTTCAACGAGGGTCTCAGGGCGATCTTCCTGTCGATCGGTTATCTCGGCTGGTTCATCAATCCCTATGTCTTCATGGTGACGACGGCGGTCGTCATCTTCGTGCTCGCACGCCGGCAGTTCTTTTCGGAGGCGCGTTTGGCGATCATGGATGTCGGCTCGCCATCAAATCTCCACCTTTCTGCTATTCGCCGCGATATACCGTCGCGCGACGGAAACGATTTGCCCGAGGGCCTCTGATGACATTGCCGGCAATTGAAGCCGATGCGGCGGCCAGACCGCCGCGCATCGGTCTGTTGGACACCGCGCGCGGTGTCGCGCTGATCGCCATGGCGACTTATCATTTCAGCTGGGACATGGAGTTCATGGGCTATCTCCCGGCCGGCGCGGCGGAGACCGGCTGGCTGAAGATCTACGCCCGGGCGATCGCCACGACCTTTATCTTCATCGTCGGCATCAGCCTGGTGCTCTCCAGCACGCCCGAGATCCGCTGGCCCTCCTTCTGGAAACGGTTCGGCATGATCGCGGCGGCGGCCGCGCTCATTTCGGTCGCCACGCGCATCGCCATGCCCAACGAGTGGATCTACTTCGGCATCCTGCATTGCATCGCGGTGCTCACGCTCATCGGCGTGGTCTTCGTGCGGCTGCCGCTTGCTTTTACGCTGGTCATGACCGTCGCCCTCCTTGCCGCCTGGATCACCGACAATTTCGGAACGCCCGGCCTGCTTCGGTCATCCTTCTTCGATCCCCGATATCTTGCCTGGATCGGCCTTGCCGAGATGCCGGAGCGGTCCAATGATTATGTGCCGCTCTTTCCCTGGGCGACGCCCTTTTTTGTCGGGCTGAGCCTCGCCTCGATCGCGCTCAGAACCGGGCTCCTGCACCGGCTTGCGGCCATCGGCACCGGCTCCTGGTGGCCGGCAAGGCTCGGCCGTCACAGCCTTGCCTTCTACCTCATCCATCAGCCGGTTTTGATCGCCATTGCCTACGGGCTTTCCCTCGTGGTCCCGCCGGCCAAGCCTGATCCGGTCGAGACTTACCGAAAGCAATGCAACGCCGCCTGCGTGATGCAGCAGGGCGAAGCGCTGTGCCGCAGCTTCTGCGAATGCACGCTGCAGAAATTGCAGTCGCAGGCTCTGCTCACACCATTGCAGGCAGGCACGATCGACGTTCAGAACGACGAGCGCGTACAGACGATTGCCGCGCAATGCAGCGCGGAAGCGGAATAGAGGGCGGCGAGCGCCCGGTGAAAGTTTTCAGGTGGTAACGCCGATTTCGGCGAGGCGGCCGAGGCAGGCCTCTTCGATATTGTCGAGTTCCGTCAGAGTGTCGTCGATATCCTTGCGCTTCTGGCGCAGGTCCTCGCGCTTCTCGTCCACGCGCTTCATCAGGAGCTTCAGCTGGCCGAGTTCGCCCGGCGGCTCCTTGTAGACCTGGATGATTTCGCGGATCTCCGCGATGGTGAAACCGATGCGCCGGCCGCGGAGGATTTCGGCGATGAGCCGCCGGTCGGCGGGCCGGAAGAGACGGGTACGCCCTCTCCGCTCCGGATGGATCAGTCCCTCGTCTTCGTAGAAGCGAAGTGTGCGCGTGGATACACCGAATTCGCGCGTCAGCTCCGTTATGCTATAATATTTGTTCACCGGCATGTCTTCCCCATCTGCATGGGCCATAATATTGACTTTTACGTAATAGTCAATTTGTGCAGCCGGCTTAGATGCCGAACCACCATGTGGCGATGCCGAGAAAGGCGAAAAAGCCCGTACAGTCGGTCACCGTCGTGACGAAGACGGAAGAGGCGATCGCCGGGTCGGCCCCCATCTTGTCGAGCAGCAGCGGCAGAAGGATGCCGGCAAGGGCCGCCGCCATCAGATTGATGATCATCGCCGCCGCGATCACGCCGCCGAGCTGGTAGTCGTGGAACCACGTGCCGGCGATCGCGCCCATGATCGTCGCGAAGACCATGCCGTTGAGAATGCCGACGCCCGCCTCCCTGCGGATGATGCGGCCGGCATTGTAAATGTCGAGATCGCGGGTGGCGAGCGCGCGCACCGTCACGGTCATCGTCTGCGTGCCGGCATTGCCGCCCATCGAGGCGACGATCGGCATCAGCACCGCAAGCGCGATCATCTTCTCGATCGAGGCGTCGAACAGGCCGATGACGCTCGCCGACAGCATCGCCGTGCCGAGGTTGATCAGTAGCCAGAGAAAGCGCGAGCGCGCCGTCGAAAGCACATTGTCGGACAGCTCTTCGTCGCCGACGCCGCCGAGGCGCTTTATGTCCTCGTCCGCCTCCTCATGGATGACGTCGACGACGTCGTCGATGGTCAAGACGCCGACCAGCCGGCCGTTCTCATCGACGACGGCGGCCGAGAGAAGGTCGTATTGCTCGAAGAGCTGCGCGGCCTCTTCCTGGTCCATCTCGGCGGGAATCGGATGGTTGGTCTCGCGCATGATCTGCTCGATCTTCGTCTGCCGCTTGGTGCGCAGGATCTGGTCGAGATCGACGGCGCCGAGCAGCTTGAAGGTCGGATCGATGACGAAAATCTGCGAGAAGGAATAGGGCAGATCCTCCTCGTCGCGCATGTAGTCGATCGTCTGCCCGACGGTCCAGAACGGCGGCACGGCGACGAATTCCGTCTGCATGCGGCGCCCAGCCGAACTTTCGGGGTAGTCGAGCGCCCGCCGCAGCCGCACGCGTTCGGTGAACGGCAGCTGGGCGAGAATCTCTTCGCGATCCTCTTTGTCGAGGTCTTCGAGAATGTAGACCGCATCGTCCGAATCGAGTTCGCCGATCGCCGCGGCGATCTGGTCGTTCGGCATCTGGTCGACGATTTCGCGGCGGATTGCCTCGTCGACCTCGGTCAGCGCCGTCATGTCGAAATCGTCGCCGAGCAGGCGCACCATCGCAAGGCGCTGATCCGGCTGGATCGATTCCAGCAGGTCGCCTATCTCCGATTCATGCAGGCGGGCGACATTCTCACGCAGGAACAGCGTGTCGCGGTCGGCGATCGCGGCGCCGACGAGCGCCAGGAAATCGCTGCGGACATTGCCGTCCTCATCGTAGATATCGGCTTCCTCGTCGTCGGGACGCCTGCGGATGCGGTCGTCTGTGTCGGTCGTCGTCATCTGCCGCCCTCGCATGGTTCGAATTTCAACGACTGCCGCCCGCATTCGCAAATGTCGGCGGAAAACACATTATCAACAAGCGGATAAGCAAATCCTACGCGGTGTTCCCGCAGCCGGATTCCTGCTCCTGCTAGCTCAAAGCGTGCTTGTCGTAAAGCGGCAAACCATGCTTCGTGATGACAATGCCCGCGGCCGGCGATAGTTTCCGCCGCCATCCATGCAGAGAGAGCCCGTCACATGCCCATTCGTCCGATTCTGCGCTATCCGCATCCTGGCCTGAAGACTGTTTGCGCGCCGGTAACGGCCTTCGATTCGTCGCTCGCCGAGCTTGCCGAAGATCTCTTGGCGACGATGCGCGCTGCTCCCGGCGTCGGCATCACCGCCGCGCATATCGGTGTCGCGAGCCGCGTGACGGTGCTGGAACTCGACAAGGACGACGGCGTGCGCCTCTACGTCAACCCGGAGATCACATGGTTTTCGAAGGAGACGATGAGCCATGCCGAAGGCAGCGTTTCCATGCCCGGCGCAACAGACGAGGTTACGCGCCCGCGGGCGATCCGCTTCCGCTACCAGGATGCCGGAGGCGCCGTGCATGAGGATGCTGCCGAAGGGTTTCTCGCCATCTGCATTCAGCATGAGGTCGACCAGCTCGACGGCATTTTCTGGCTGCAGCGCCTTTCCCGGCTGAAACGCGAGCGCCTCGTCAAGAAATGGGAGAAGGCGCAGGGCTGACAAATCGCCCGTTCCATGCCGAACCATTCGCAGCTGCCGGCGTTTCCAGCAGAGAAACAAGGAGCGAATGCAATGGCAAGAACAGGTGAAAAGACTTCGCCGTCTCGCGAAAAGCTGGAGCTTTCGCGCGAAGAAGATTATCGCGACCTCGAGGAACGCAATCTCGACGACGGTTGGCCCTATGCCGACGGCAATGGCGCCAGCGACCCTGCCAACCGCCCCTATGGCGAAACGGCTGCCAATTTCGACAGCGATCCCACCCAGGGTTTCCGGATCGATGGCACGGATGAGGACGGCAACGAAAACCGTCTGAAGGATTCGTTGCGCGCCGGCATGATCGACCGCGACGAAAGCGACGATCTCGAAGCGCGTGTGAACGACAATATCGAGAACATCCCCGGCGTCGACATCGAAAGTATCGAAGTTCACGCCGATGGCCATGTCGTCACGTTGGAAGGCTCTGTGGAGACCATTGGCATGGCCCGCAAGGTCGAGCTCGGCGCGCTTTCGGTCGACGGCGTTCATCATGTCCGCAACAAATTGCAGCTGACCGGCGTCGATGCGCATATTCCGAATGAGGACTGATCACACCCCAGAACGAACGGAATCTTATACGGGAGGCAGTCCGCTGCCTCCCGTATATCTCCATTCCACATTACCAAAAGTTAACAATTTCAGATTGTGGGTAAAGCTGCTGACGGCCGCCTGCTTTCGTCATGTAGCCCCTGTAACGAAAACGTCAAAATCCTTGACAAGACTGTGATTTCATTTGGACAAAAGGTCGCGGGCAGCGCATTTTTCGTTCACAAAATTGCCAGAATTGGGGCGCGAACTTGGAAGCGCCAGGGGTTGGTTTATGTTGTTGAATTCAACAGCAGATTGAGGAGATGAACCATGCGCATCAAATTTGCCCTCGCCGCGTCCCTGTTCGCTGTCAGCCTTGCAGGCGCCGCTTTCGCCCAGCCCACCTATTCCGACGACTACACCAATGACAGTGACGGCTTTGCCCCGAGCAAGATGGCACAGCCTGCCCCCGTTCACTACAGCAACAACCACAAGGCTCCGGCCTATTCCAGCGATTACACCAACGACAGCGATGGATTCGCCCCCGTCGCTATGACGGCTCCTTCGGTCGACAAGACCGCGACCGCCAGCATCAAGCCCCTGCCCCCGTGCCATAGCATGATCGGCCCAAGCGGTTCCCACACCAAGGGTGCCGACAGCGGCGCGTCCCGCACGGATGCATGCCGTGCGACCCACTGAGCGACGGCGACATATATCGGGAGGAAAGGGCCGGAAAACGGCCCTTTTTCTTGTCGATGAATGTCCGCTGGCGCCTCAGAACACGAATGGAACGAGCCGGTAACGCGTCGTGGCCATGAAGGCCGTGTAGGCGGCATCCTGTTTGAGCAGACGCTCTTCCGCCATCAGGCGGAAGCACTGCGCCATAAGAGCCGTTGCGTAGATCGCAAAATTCCAAAGGCTCGGGTGAGCCAGGAAGAAGCCGATATGGGTTAGCAGATAACCGGCATACATCGGATGGCGGAGAAACTTGTAGGGTCCGCCGATCTTGACGCCGCGATTGGCCGGTACCAGACCGAAGCTTCGCCGCAATGTCAGCTTTGCAGAGATCTGCAGGGCGAGGCCGAAAGCCATCACCATCACGCAAAGCGTAAGAGGCGCGAGCGGCTGCGTCGCCGAAGGCAAAACCAGCAACGGGAAAAGCGTGCCGACGGCCGTGACCGTCCAGTCGAAGAGGCGCAGCGACGTATTTCTCGTCGGCCGGCGCATCAGAATGAGGAAGGTGGCCGCGCCCTCGGAAATGAGCAGCAGGCAATCGATGACTGCACGATTGTCTTGCATCTGCGGCAGCACGCGCATGACGATAGCGACAAAGAAATAGCTGATAAGTACCTTCTCGACGATATCGAGAGCGAAATGGACGTCGAGGAGTGACCAGCTTGACGCCGCCTTCTTTTTCATTGATCGCAAACTTTCGCATCCATAAGAGTAAGCTGATCTATAGCTTTGCGACAGCTAATCGTCGGTTAAGACAACCGACTCAATTCTCACGATGGCGATGGTTTGTTACTTCGTTTCGGCCGCAGAAGGCGGCCGCGACGCCAGGCGGCAGCCACAGCTACAGGCATATCAAATAGAGGGGATCTGCCGGAATTATCGCTCGGCGATTGCTCTCCTGAAAGGAGATGGTGCGGTCGAGAAGACTCGAACTTCCACGGGTTGCCCCACAGCGACCTCAACGCTGCGCGTCTACCAATTCCGCCACGACCGCATCGTGGTAGGTGCCGATTTGCGTCGGCGGGGCAGCATGTAGCAAAAGCATTTGGGGTGCACAAGGGCGATATGACAGTTTTTTTCAAAACCTTTCACAGCATTTGAATTGCCGCCGAAACGCGTCCATATAGGTCTTCTGCCGCCCTTTTTTTCAGGCTTTTCGCGGAGGCGGCAAGGAATGGCCATGCTTCGCACTGATCTCGAATTCTCCATGCTTCCGAAATCCGGCGCCCGCCCGGTGCGCTGGCGCATTGCCGAGGGACTCGTTCCCTATGAGGAAGCAGTGGAGACGATGGAGCGCGAGGTGGCGGCAATCGCCGATGGCGGCGACGAGCTCGTCTGGCTCGTCGAGCATCCGCCGCTCTATACCGCCGGCACCAGCGCCAATGCGAGCGACCTCGTTCAGCCGGACCGCTTTCCGGTCTTTGCGACGGGGCGCGGCGGTGAATATACCTATCATGGGCCCGGCCAGCGCGTTGCTTACGTCATGCTCGACCTGAAGCGCAGGCGCCAGGATGTGCGCGCCTTCGTCGCCGCCCTGGAAGATGTCGTCATCCGCACGCTCGACATGATGAACGTGCGCGGTGAGCGGCGCGAGGATCGCGTCGGCGTTTGGGTGCGCCGCCCCGAGAAGCCGCTGCTTCCGGATGGCGCCATGGCCGAGGACAAGATCGCCGCCCTCGGAATCAGGCTGCGCAAATGGGTGACGTTCCATGGCCTGTCGCTCAACGTCGATCCAGATCTCGATCATTTCAGCGGCATCGTGCCCTGCGGTATATCTGCCTACGGCGTCACCAGCCTCGTCGATCTCGGCCTGCCGGTCATGATGTCGGATGTTGATATCCGGCTGCGCGCCGCTTTCGAGGCGGTTTTCGGCGAAACCGTGGCTTGATCTGCCCGGCTTTCCCGTGATTGATGGAGCCGTTCCCGCAAGAATCGGCAGCCATGGCAGAGCATCCAGCCCATCAAAACACCATGCAGGGCATGGCCATCATGTCCGGCGCCATGCTCATCCTGCCGATCATGGACGCCATCGCCAAATATATGGCGACCTTCGAGGCGATGTCGCCTGGCCAGGTCACTTTCTACCGCTTCTTCTTCCAGATCGCCTGCACCGTGCCAATTCTCTTCGCCCTTTTCGGACGAAAAGCGCTTTCGGCCAAACGGCCATGGATGAACCTGCTGCGCGGCGTGCTGCATGGCGCGGCGAGCCTGCTGTTCTTCGTCGCCGTCAAATACATGCCGCTTGCCGATGTCTTCGCCATCTATTTCGTCGAGCCCTTCATGTTGACCGCCATGTCGGCCTTGTTTCTCGGAGAGAAGGTCGGCTGGCGGCGCTGGATGGCGATCGTGGTCGGCTTCGGCGGCGCGATGATCGTCATTCAGCCGAGCTACGAGATTTTCGGCCTGAAGGCGCTGCTGCCGGTGGCCTGCGCCTTTCTGTTCTCGCTCTACCTCTTCCTTAACCGCGCGATCGGCGTCGCCGATTCGCCGCTGACCATGCAGACGATGGCCGGCATCGGCGGAACGGCCTTCATGGCCGCGGCCCTGCTCGTCGGCAGCGGTGTCGGCAATGCCGATTTTGCCGTTTCCCTGCCCTCCTCCGCGCTCGGCCTCGTCCTGCTTCTCATCCTCGGCTCGATCTCGGGCTATGCGCATATCCTGGTCGTTAAGGCCTTCAGGCTCGCGCCGCTGTCGCTGCTTGCGCCGTTCCAATACTTCGAGATCATCTCGGCGACAGTGCTCGGCTATGCCCTGTTCAACGATTTCCCGAACTTCTCCAAATGGATCGGCATTTTCATCATCGTCGCTTCCGGCCTCTTCATCATCTGGCGCGAGCGGCTGCAGACGCGATCGTTAAAATCCTCGTGACTTGGGGAAGGGAGGGTTAACTCCCCTTCTTGAGGGATCGTCAATTCGCGGGCGGTAAAACTGTTGCCGGCTTCATGATGAAGCCTGGAGTTAAAACATGAGCGAATTCCGTCTCGCTTTTCCGGCCTGTGTCGTGGCCGGCAAGCATCGGCTGACGGCCGAAGATATAGTGCTGCTGCGCAAACATGCTTTTCCCGAGGGGATCCGGACGTCCCAGGATGTCGTGGCGATGTTGGCGCTCAACAATTCCTGTCCTGAAAAATGTGCCGAGTGGAATGCTTTCTTCGTGGAGCAGCTGGCCGGTTTCATCGTCAATCACACCTATCCGCAAGGCTCGCTTGACGAAATCAACGTTGCCTGGATCATGCGCATGTTCACGACCGAGGGCGTCGTTAACTCGGCGCTGGAGCTCGAGCTCATTCTCCACGTCATGGAGATTTCGGCCGAAGTCCCGGGGGAACTGAGAGCACTTGCCCTCGATCAGCTTCGTCTGGCGATCACCGACGGCATCGGCGGCTACCACCTATCGCGCGCCGTCGATCGCCGAAGCATTGCCCGCCAGGATGTCGATTTCGCGATGCGCATCTTCAGAAGCATCTCGGCAGGCGGTGTCATCCCGGTCTCGCCGGCCGAATATGGCGTGCTCCGGCAGATCGAGCAGGCAACCCTGCCGGGCGCGAATCACCCGCACTGGACCGGCATCATGGCCGCCGTCGAGCTGCGTGATCGTCCCGAGCCGCGGCGCAGCCGCTGGCTGCGCATCGTCGACGAGGAATCCGTCTCGGCCGCCGCCGTCGCCTGACCTTCGAAGCGCAATCTGCTGCCTTTGGCGCGCCTGCCTCAAGCCCGATTGTGCGTTCCGGTGTTTTATGCGTAAAACTTCGGAACGCATTTCTGGGTGGAGTCTCGATGTTCAAGAAAATCCTGATCGCGAATCGCGGCGAGATCGCCTGCCGCGTGATCAAGACTGCGCGCCGCATGGGTATTTTGACCGTCGCGGTCTATTCGGATGCGGATCGGGATGCCCTGCATGTCGAGATGGCCGACGAGGCCGTTCATATCGGTCCTGCCGCCGCCGCCGAGAGCTATCTCGTCGCCGAGAAGATCATTGCGACCTGCAAGGCGACAGGCGCCGAGGCGGTGCATCCCGGTTACGGCTTCCTCTCCGAGCGCGCCTCTTTTTGCGCCGAGCTGGAAAAGCAGGGAATCATCTTCATCGGCCCGAAGCCGAAGGCCATCATGGCGATGGGCGATAAGATCGAATCGAAGAAATTCGCTAGTGCCGCCGGCGTTTCCACCGTCCCCGGCCATCTCGGCATCATCGAGGATGCCGCCCACGCCGAAACGATCGCCGACGAGATCGGCTATCCCGTCATGATCAAGGCGTCCGCCGGCGGCGGCGGCAAGGGGATGCGCATTGCCTGGAACGAGGCGGAAGTGCGCGATGGCTTTGAGCGCGCCCGCTCGGAGGCGAAAAGCTCCTTCGGCGACGATCGCGTCTTCATCGAGAAATTCGTCGTCGAGCCGCGTCATATCGAAATCCAGGTGCTGGCCGATGCGCATGGCAACGTCGTCTATCTCGGCGAACGCGAATGTTCGATCCAGCGGCGAAACCAGAAAGTGGCGGAAGAGGCGCCCTCGCCCTTCCTCGACGAAAAGACCCGCAAGGCCATGGGCGAACAGTCGGTGGCGCTGGCTAAGGCGGTCGATTACCAGAGCGCCGGCACCGTCGAATTCATCGTCGATCGCGACCGCAACTTCTATTTCCTCGAAATGAATACCCGCCTGCAGGTCGAGCATCCCGTCACCGAGCTCGTCACCGGCATCGATCTCGTCGAGCAGATGATCCGCGTCGCCGCAGGCGAGCCCCTTCCCTTCACCCAGGAAGAGATCAGGCTCGACGGCTGGGCGATCGAGAGCCGGCTCTATGCGGAGGATCCCTACCGGAACTTCCTGCCTTCGATCGGCCGCCTGACGCGCTACCGTCCGCCGGCGGAGGGCAGGACCGGCAATGTCGTCGTCCGCAACGATACCGGCGTCTTCGAAGGCGCCGAGATCTCGATGTATTACGATCCGATGATCGCCAAGCTCTGCACCTGGGCGCCGACGCGCAGCGAAGCGATTGATGCCATGGGCCAGGCGCTCGACGGCTTCGTCGTCGATGGCATCGAGCACAATGTTCCCTTCTTGTCCGCGCTGATGAAACATCCGCGCTGGCGCGAGGGCCGGCTTTCCACAGGCTTCATCGCCGAGGAATATCCCGACGGTTTTGCACCGATGAAGCCGGACCGGGCCGAAGAGGCCGTGCTTGCGGCAATCGCCCTCTCCGCCTTCCTGATCGAGACGAACCGCCGCGAGCGTTTCGCCGATCGTCTGCGTGTTGCCTCGGGCGCGCTGCGCGAGGACTGGGTGATCAAGCTCGGGGAAAATTATGTCGCCGCCAAGTTGCTCGACGGTCTCGTCACCATCCCCTTCGATATGGAGATGGCGATAGAGGGCGAGCCTTCGGGCGTTGTCACCGATTGGAGACCGGGCGACCCGGTCTGGAGCGGCAAGGTCGGCGGCCTCGATGTCACCGCCCAGATCCGCCCGGTTTTGAACGGCCTGCGCATTGCCTGGCAAGGGCTTTCGGTTGTCGCCAAGGTCTTTTCGCCGCGCCATGCGGAGCTCGACAGGCTGATGCCGGTGAAGCTGCCGCCCGACACCTCCAAGCTGCTGCTCTGCCCGATGCCCGGGCTGGTCGTCGCCATCGCGGTTGCCGAGGGCCAAGAGGTCAAGGCCGGCGAAACGCTCGCCGTGGTCGAGGCGATGAAGATGGAAAACGTGCTGCGCGCCGACCGGGATCTCGTCGTCTCCAAGATCAATGCCGCCGCCGGCGAAAGCCTGGCCGTCGATGCCGTGATCATGGAGTTCGCCTGAGGCAGGGCGGGCCAGCCCGCCACTTCCTCGCTTGAAGTCAGCAGCCCCGTCGTACATATAACCTCGACCTTCGTGCATTCCGGCGAGGCATCCAAACGTGGTTTCTATTCATGGCTCCGACGACTTACACGACCGATCTCAAGGGTTTCGATGAGTTCTCCGCACGGGAACTCTATGATCTCCTGAGAATGCGCGTCGACGTTTTCGTCGTCGAGCAGAACTGCCCGTACCCGGAACTCGACGGCAAGGATATCGATGCCTTGCATCTGCGGCTGCTGGAGGGTGGGCAGTTGCTGGCAGCGGCGCGGATCCTGAAACCGCATGAGCCGCGGGATGCGTCGAAGATCGGCCGCGTGGTCGTCTCGCCTGCCCATCGCGGCAAGCGCCTGGGCGACGCGCTGATGAGCGATGCGATCGCCGTTTGCGAGCGGCTTTATCCGGAAAACCCGATCACCTTGTCGGCGCAGGCCCATCTGCGCCGCTTCTACGAATCCTTCGGCTTTATCGGGACATCGCAGGAATATCTGGAAGACGGCATTCCCCATATCGATATGGTCCGCCAGCCGGCCGCTCAGCCGGCATGAGGATATCGCTATGATCTACGTCGATGCCGATGCCTGCCCGGTGAAGCCGGAAGTCCTGAAGGTCGCGGAGCGCCATGGCCTCGAAGTCACCTTCGTCGCCAATTCCGGCCTGCGGCCTTCGCGCGATCCGATGGTCCATAACGTCATCGTCTCCAACGCCTTCGATGCCGCCGACAATTGGATTGCCGAGCGCGCCGGCGCCGGCGATGTCGTCGTCACCGCCGATGTGCCGCTCGCCGTGCGCTGTGTTGCCGGCGGCGCCTTCGTCAGCGGTCCGACGGGCCGTGTCTTCGACGAGACCAATATCGGCATGGCGAGCGCTATGCGCGATCTCGGCGCGCACCTGCGCGAAACCGGCGAGAGCAAAGGCTACAACGCCGCTTTCAGCCCCAAGGACCGCTCGCGCTTCCTCGAAACCTTCGACCGTCTCTGCCGCCGCGCCAAGAGCCTTTCCAGCGAGGCCGGCGGGCCGCGATGATGCCCGGCCCTGCAAGGCGGCAGGAAACGGGTGGCATGGCAGCCATGCCGATTCCTACCTTGAAGGCGGCCGTCTCCTCGCGCATATAGATGCTATCGCAGACGACTGCGGCATCCGAGGATGCAACGTCGCGGGGACGGCCTCGCTCTTTAATAAGGAGAGGCGCATGGCCTGGATTCTGCTTTTTCTCGCTGGTCTTTTCGAATGTGGCTGGGCGGTCGGTCTTAAATACACCGAAGGCTTCACGCGGCCGCTGCCGACGACGTTGACCGTCATATCCATGGTGGTGAGCATCGTGCTGCTCGGTCTTGCGGTGAAGCACCTGCCGATCGGCACCGCCTACGCGGTCTGGACCGGCATCGGCACGGTCGGCACGGTGATTCTCGGCATCTGGCTGCTCGGCGATTCGGCAAGTGTCTCCCGCCTTGCCTGCATCATGCTGATTGTCGCCGGTATCGCCGGTCTCAAGCTTACAGCTTGATGGGATCCGAGGGGCGTCACCGACGCCCCTCGTTTTATCGTTCAGGCCGTCTTGCGGTTATCGACGGAAAAAGCGCCGGGACCGGCAAAGAACAGATAAAGGAAAACGAAGCAGAACAGGATCGCGGCGTCGCCCTGGTTGACGGCCGGGAAGAAGCTGCTCGGAGCATGCGCCATGAAATAGGCGACCGCCATTTCGCCGGCCAGCAGGAAGGCGACCGGACGCGTCAGCAGGCCGACGAGAATGAGCAGGCCGCCGACCAGTTCCAGAAGGGCCGCGAAAAGCATCAGCGGCGACAATGAGCCCGACATTTGCGAAGCCGGGAAACCGAAAAGCTTCATCGTGCCGTGCTCGATGAACAAGAGCGCGGTGATGATTCTGAGAGCGGCCAGCGCATGGGGGCGATAGGCGGAAAGACGCTCGAAACTTGACATTAAACCTCTCCTTTAAAAGAATAAGAGCCGAGCGTTAGCTTGTCCCCGGTAAGGTTTGAAGACACGGATCACTGACGGCCGTTCACTTTTTCGACAGCGGGAAAGACCTGCTCGACATCAGGTAAACACTTGAGCGAACGGTTCTATTCGCCGACGAATGTCAAAGCGGGATGTTGTCGTGTTTCTTCCAGGGATTGGTGAGGTCCTTGTTGCGCAGCATCTTCAGGCCGCGCGCCAGCCGCCGCCGGGTCGAATGCGGCATGATCACCTCATCGATATAACCGCGCTCGGCCGCGACGAAGGGCGAGAGGAACCGGTCCTCGTACATCTTCGTATGCGCCGCGATCCTTTCCGGATCGGCGATATCTTTGCGGAAGATGATCTCGACCGCGCCTTTAGCGCCCATGACGGCGATCTGCGCCGTCGGCCAGGCATAATTCAGGTCGCCGCGCAGATGCTTCGACGCCATCACGTCATAGGCGCCGCCGAAAGCCTTGCGGGTGATGACGGTGAGTTTCGGCACCGTCGCTTCGGCATAGGCGAAGAGCAGCTTGGCGCCGTGCTTGATAAGCCCGCCATATTCCTGTGCTGTGCCGGGCAGAAAACCCGGTACGTCGACGAAAGTAACGATCGGAATGTTGAAGCAGTCGCAGAAGCGCACGAAGCGCGCCGCCTTGCGTGAGGCGTCGCTGTCGAGCACGCCGGCAAGCACCATCGGCTGATTGGCGACGAAGCCGACCGTCGAACCCTCGATACGCCCGAAACCGCAGACGATATTCTTGGCAAAGCTCGCCTGGATCTCGAAGAAATCCCCCTCGTCCGCCACCTTCTGGATCAGTTCCTTGATGTCATAGGGTTTGTTCGCATTGGCGGGGATCAGCGTGTCCAGCGAATTGTCCGTCTCAGTCACCGACTGGTAACATTCGATTTCCGGCACCGGCGACGTGTTCGACTGCGGCAGGAAATCGATGAGCCGGCGCACCTGCAGCAGCGTATCGACATCATTGTCATAGGCGCCGTCGGCAATCGACGAGCGCGTCGTATGCACGGTGGCGCCGCCAAGCTCTTCCGCCGTCACGGTCTCGTTGGTCACGGTCTTCACCACATCGGGACCGGTGACGAACATGTAGGACGTATCGCGCACCATGAAGATGAAATCGGTCATGGCGGGCGAATAGACGTCGCCGCCCGCGCACGGCCCCATGATGACGGATATCTGCGGAATGACGCCTGAGGCCAGCACATTGCGCTGGAAGACCTCGGCATAGCCGCCGAGTGCGGCGACACCCTCCTGGATGCGCGCCCCGCCCGCGTCATAGATGCCGATGATCGGCGCACGGTTCTTCAGCGCCATATCCTGCACCTTGATGATCTTCTCGGCATGCGCTTCCGAAAGCGAGCCGCCGAAGACGGTGAAGTCCTTGGCGAAGACGAAGACCGTGCGGCCGTTGACCGTGCCCCAGCCGGTAACGACGCCGTCGCCGGCGATACGGCTCTTATCCATGCCGAAATCGGTGGAGCGATGTTCGACGAACATGTCGAACTCTTCAAAGGAGCCCTCGTCGAGGAAGAGATCGATGCGTTCGCGCGCCGTCAGCTTGCCGCGCTTGTGCTGGGCGTCGATGCGCTCCTTGCCGCCGCCGAGGCGGGCGACGCCGCGGCGGCGTTCCAGTTCTTCGAGAATTTCCTTCATGCGATCTCCCCTCGCCGCTCCGTGGTCGATGTGGTTAGCGGCTGCGTCCGCTGAGTGAGAAAACCGAGCGAATGCGTGCGGCGACATCCTCGGCCATGATCTCGTCGGCAAGCTTCGGGTCGGCTGCCATGCTGGTGACGTCGAACGCGCTGACGGCGATCACCGAGCCGTCTTCGACCGAGGCCGCGTCTATGCTGATTTTCGCAACGTTGCGGTCTTTCTGAAAGCCGAGCCCCTTCTGGATCGACACCACGCGGATCGTCAGCACCACCCGCGGCAGCACGGTGTCGCGCACGGTTGCGTTGATTGCGGCATTGACGCGGTCATTGATGCCGGAAAGCAATTCGGCCGGCATGTTCGGGCCTGAGAGAACGACGGCGCTTCGAACGTCGTAAAGCGGCGCCTCCGGCTTGTTGGCCGAGAAGCTGACGCAGGCCGTGAGCGCAATGCAGATCAGTGCGGCCCGGCAGAAACACGACCTCAGCCAATTCATTGCAAAATCCCGCACTCTCCATTGGAGTCGCAGATTTCGTCATAATGCCTGGGAAGGCAATATGTTTCAGGCGCTTAGGGCGAAAAAAACATCCGCCGCCGCCTTGAACTCGGCAAAGCGCTTGGCGCGGCGCTCCTCGGCTTCCTCGTCGCTCCCCCAATGCTCGATGGTCCAGTCCTCGTCGAGATGGGCAAGCGACCACGCCTCCTCCATCGTCACCCGGCCTTCGGCGAAGGCGAGCGCCAGGATCGCCGACCCCGTCAACGTCGTGATCGTGTGAAGAGCGGCGAGCGCCATCGGGCTCTCATGCCGCTTGAGCGTGACGGCGAAGGCGGCCGTCGCCTCGCGCGGCTGTTCGTGATGCATCACGCCTTCGACGAGAATGAAGCGGGCGCCGAGATCGTTGGCCGCCCAGTCGATGACGGGGTCCCAGCGCTCGGCCTGGCGCTCGACCAGCCGTTCCGGCCCTTCGGCGCGGTAGCAGATGAGGTCGGTCGAGGAAAAGCGCAGAATATCCTCGAAGATCGCCTGCGTATTGGTGGCGATCCCGTCGATTGCGGTGTTGACCAGCCGCGTGACCGGCATGGTGACCGGGTCGATGACCTCGCTCTGGGCCTCCCATTCCGCGGCGACGAGCCTTGCAAGCGCCTCGGTCGGCACGGCAAGGGCCTGCCGCGCCGGCGTGCGCACCAGCTTGCCGTCGAGTGTGATCGCAAAACCATCCTCGTGCTCGGCGACGGCGACCTCGGAATAGAAACGCTTCGGCAGCGGCTTCTTCATCTGGATCTGCGCGCGGCGGATGGGGTCGGGATGGCTCAGTCCCTCGGAAAGATCGTTCAGAAGATCGCGCATGGCGTCACCTCAGGAAAAATGGCGCAATATCTCGTTCGGATGATAGGCGATCGCATCGGCGCCGTTGGCGATCAGCTCATCCACGCTGGCATAGCCCCAGGCAACGCCGATCGCCTTGGCGCCGGCAGCCTTTGCCATCTGCATATCGTAAACCGCATCGCCGATGACAATGGCATCGCGCGCATTCATGCCGGTTTCGTCACAGCATTCCGTGACCATCGCCGGATGCGGCTTGGAGGGGCAGTCGTCGGCCGTGCGCGCAACGGTGAAATATTTGTCGAATCCGTGGGTCTCCATCACCAGATTCAGCCCGCGCCGGGATTTTCCCGTCACCGCCCCGATCAGCAGATCCTCGCGCCCGGTGATCGCATCGATCATCTCGCGGATGCCGGGAAACAGCGGTTCCCTGTAGTCGAGATCCTGGCGCACGACCGAGAACAGCGATTTGTAATGCGCCGTCATCTCGATGTCTTCCTGCTCGACATGCGGCTTGCCCTGCATGCGGGCGATCGCGATATCGAGAGACAGGCCGATAATGGCCTTGGTATCCTCAAATCGCGGTTCCTGCTTGCCGAACTTTTCGAAGGTGCGGCGCATGGTTTCGTGGATCAGCCCGGCGCTGTCCACCAGCGTGCCGTCGCAATCGAAAAGCGCGAGTTTCATTCGCTATCCCTTTCGGCGCCGGCAAGGTCGAGACCAAGAAGGTTCCAGGTCTGCACCATATGCGGCGGCAGCGGCGCGCTGACGCGCAGCCGCCCGCCCGATGGATGCGGGATGTCGATGTGGCGCGCGTGAAGATGCAGCTTCTTCTGGATGCCGCCGGGGAAAGGCCAGTTCGGATCGTCGTCGAAATATTTCGGATCGCCGATGATCGGGTGGCCGATATGCAGGGCATGCACACGCAGCTGGTGGGTACGGCCGGTATACGGCTCCATTTCAAGCCATGCGAGATTCTGCGCCGCCGTCTCCAGCACGCGGTAGAAGGAAATCGCATGGTCGGCGCCGTCTTCACCGTGTTTGGCGATGCGCATGCGGTCGCCATCGGCGGTTGGCTCCTTGACGAGCCAGGTCGAGATCTTGTCCTCGTGCTTGCGCGGCACGCCCTTGACCAGCGCCCAATAGGTTTTCTTGGTGTCGCGCTCGCGGAAGGCGGCGGTCAGCTTCTGTGCGGCGCCGCGGGTGCGGGCGATAACAAGAACGCCCGAGGTGTCGCGGTCGAGGCGGTGAACGAGCCGCGGCTTTTCGCCCTTCGGGCTGGTCCAGGCTTCGAGCATCTGGTCGATATGCCGGGCCACACCGGAGCCGCCCTGCACCGCAATACCGGGCGGCTTGTTGAGCACGATCACCTTTTCGTCCTCATGCAGCACCATGCGCGACAGGAGTTCGAAATCGCTGGAATGCTTGAGATCCTTGCCGGCGATCGGACCGGATTTCAGCTTCGCATCGACATCCAGCGGCGGCACGCGCACCATCTGGCCGGGCTGCACGCGCGCATCGGACTTCACACGTCCGCCATCGACGCGCACCTGGCCGGAGCGCAAGAGCTTCTGCAGCGGCCCGAAGCCGAGCCCGGGAAAATGCACCTTGAACCAGCGATCGAGCCGCATGCCCGCTTCGTCGGGTTCAACCTTGATATGTTCTATGCCAGCCATGAACGGCCTTTCGGAAATTGCAGCGCGGCCAAGCCGGCGTTCTTGCCGGAGCCTTTAGAGCATTTTCATCGAAAACGGAAACCGGAATCAGACCAAAGCGCGCATGATGGCGAGCCCGGCGAACACCGCCGCCATCGAAAGGCCGACGCTGGCTGCGATATAGATGCCGCCGGCGACCGCCTCGCCGCCCTCGAACAGCGAGATGGCGTCGAGCGAGAAGGCAGAAAAAGTGGTGAAGCCGCCGAGGAAGCCGGTGATGAGCAGCAGGCGCAGTTCCGTCGAGGCGTTGAATTTTCGCGCGATCAGTTCCGCAAAGACACCGATGACGAAGCAGCCGACGACATTGACGGCGAGCGTGCCCCAGGGAAACGCCGGCCCCATGAGCTTCAGCGCCCATCGGCCGACATAATATCTGAGCACGGAACCGATAGCGCCGCCGACGGCGACGAGGAGAGCCTGGATCATGGGCGGAACATCCTGACCTGAGAACGCTTTCAACGTGACGGAATAAATTCTTATAATTCAGTAAAATGCCAGAGGTTTTCTTATGCTGGCGCCAAGATCCTGCCGGTTACTGTGCCGGCATGACCCAGCTCCTTTCCATTTCGGCAAATACCGCTGCTATTGCCGCTGAAACGCTGAGAATACCGCAGCGTGTCGCCAACAGCACCGCCGCGCGCGAATCTCGCCGTCTCGCGGACCGGCAACTGAAGGCCGAAAGCACCGAAGGGGTGGACGACCCCTCCAGCATCATTCAATCGACCGAAGTGGCGCTCGACCTGATGACGAAGGGCAACCGCCAGCCGCAGGCCGGCCTGAAGCAGGCGCTGCAATCCTACGAAGATTTCTGAAGCAACTGCCTCCAACGAAAAGCCCGCGTCGCGGGCTTTTCTGTTTTGATCAGTTTCCGCTCACTTGCCCTGAGCCGACAGCACCTGCAGCACCAGGTCGATCTTGCCGGCCTTCTCGAAGGTCAGCGTCACCGGCACCGTGTCGCCCTGCTTGAACGGCGTCTTCACCTTCTGGAACATCAGATGCAGGTTGCCGGGCTCGAGCTTCACGGTCTCACCCGCAGCAATGGCGATGCCGTCCTTCAACTGGCGCATCCGCATGACGTTGTCCTTGGTCACCATCTCATGGATCTGAACTTCGCCGGCCACGGGCGACGATACCGATAGAAGGCGGTCATCTGTTTTGCCGTCGTTCTTCACCGTGAAAAAGCCGCCGCCGACCGGCTGGCCGGGCAGCATCGCTTTGGCGAAGGCGCCGGAGATTTCCAGATCGCCGGCTTTGACCGCCTCGCCGGCCGGCGCGGCAGCTGACATACCGGTCATATCCATGCTGGCCATGTCGCCATGGTCGTGATCCTCGCCGGCGACCACTTTCAAGATCGGCGCCGGGCTTTTGAGGCTATGGGAATCGCCGCCGTCCTTCGCGACCTGATCCCAAGCCTCGACCGCCTCGCCGCACATCTGCGTCACCGGAAAGGCGAGCGCTGTGCCGGCCTCAACGCCCGAAACCCTACCCTGGATGACGAAGGTATCGTAGAAGTCGTCGGAGAGGTCGCCGTTCTTCCACCGCACCTCGACCGCGCCTGTTTTCACCTTGTCGCCATGATTGTCGTAGGTCTTCTGGTAATCGCCCTTGATCACCTCGAGCTCCCAGCCGGCCTTCGGTTGCGGCTTGGCGAAGACGAAGCCTTCCGGCAGCTTGACCCGCACCTCGGTGGTTGCCTTGCCGTCGCAGCCATGCGGGACCTGCAGCGTCGCGAGAATGGTGCTTTCCTGCGTCGCTTCCTTATCGAGGAAGCTCACATGCGCCTCCGCGCCGGCTGCTACGCAGGCGGAAAGAAGGGCGGCGAGCCCCAAGGTCTTGATAGTCTGTGTTTCGATCGTTTTCATCGGATATCTCCTCGCCGGCCTCGGCCTTCTCTAAGGCGAACCGGCTGTTGCGTTCTGATTGCGAGGGAAAATCAGACGAGGATGGGAGGCGCGCGAGAATTCGCCCGGCTGACGGCACTTGCCCCGGCAACGGCGGCGGTCTCGATCGGCGCGTTGACGAGCGAGGCGACTTTGCGCCCGAGCCATGAGCCCGCATCGGGCGTCGGCAACATGACCGAAGCCGACAACCGGCAGACTTCGCAATTCGGTTTGAAGGCGGCCGTCTTGCCATCGTCGTCCTTTGCCGTCACGCAGAGGGACGCAAAGGTGCCGTCGGGCAGCATATAGGCGGCGGCGTCATAACCATCTGAAGCGAGGGCTTGTGGCGGCCGGTGGGCAACGCCAAGGAAAAGCAGGCTCAGTGCGCAAAGCATGCGCAGGAAGAGCGTCGCTTTTAGTCCGGTCTGCCGCATGAGATCCCCTTCAACAGCATGTCGCGATAGCCGGTTTCGCACCCGAATGCAAAAGCAGATTTGCTTGAGATCACGGGCTTACCCCCGGCTGTGGCGACAAAAATTTGTCAGGTCACGACATTTGGTCTTGCCAAGCGCCGTACCCACCGGATAATTGCGCCAACCATGTTGGGAGAATCCGGTGCTTTCGCCACCGGTGCCGAAGGAGCAACCGCCCCGGAAACTCTCAGGCAAAAGGACCAGCAAGGGGCAGACGGAACTCTGGAGAGAAGCGTTCTCGAAACGCTCGCCGAAGGGATAACAATCTCAGGCGTCAAGGACAGAGGGGGCTCAGGAGAGAAGCGCGCAATCGCGCCTTCAGATTTGAGCCCGCGCCTTTGAGAGAGGCGCAAACCCCGGAGGCGTCTTTTGGACGATAATGCTGCCCTGAAGAAAACCCCGCTGCATGCCCTGCATCTTTCGCTCGGCGCCCGTATGGTGCCGTTCGCGGGTTATGACATGCCGGTCCAATATCCCGCCGGCGTCATGAAGGAACATCTCCAGACCCGCACCGCAGCCGGTGTCTTCGATGTCTCCCACATGGGGCAGGTCATCGTGAAGGCGAAATCCGGCAGCTACGAGGACGCAGCGCTTGCGCTCGAAAGCCTGGTCCCCGTCGATATCCTCGGCCTGGCCGAAGGCCGCCAGCGCTACGGCTTCTTTACCGACGAGACCGGCGGCATTCTCGACGATCTGATGATCACCCATCTCGACGACCATCTTTTCGTCGTCGTCAACGCCGCCTGCAAAGAGGCCGATCTCGCCCATCTGCAAGCCCATATCGGCGACCGTTGCGATATCACTCTCCTGAACCGCGCCCTGATCGCGCTGCAGGGACCGCGCGCCGTCGAGGTTCTCGCTGAACTCTGGGCCGACGTCGCGGCGATGAAATTCATGGACGTGCGCCACTGCCGCCTGCATGACGTTTCCTGTCTGGTCTCGCGGTCCGGCTACAGCGGTGAAGATGGCTTCGAAATCTCGGTTCCATCAGACAAGGCCGAGGATGTCGCCATGCGGTTGCTCGAGCATCCCGACGTCCAGGCGATCGGTCTCGGCGCCCGAGATTCTCTGCGTCTGGAAGCCGGTCTCTGCCTCTATGGCAACGATATCGACACCACGACCTCGCCGGTCGAAGCGGCCCTCGAATGGGCCATGCAGAAGGCGCGGCGCTCCGCCGGCGCGCGCGCCGGCGGCTTCCCCGGCTCCGGCCGCATCCTGTCCGAACTCGAAAATGGCGCTGCGCGCCGCCGCGTCGGCCTGAAGCCGGAGGGCAAGGCGCCGGTGCGCGGCCATGCCAAGCTCTATGCCGATGCCGAGGGCAAAACCGAAATCGGCGAAGTCACCTCGGGCGGCTTCGGGCCTTCCGTCGAAGGCCCCGTCGCCATGGGTTATGTGCCGGTATCCCACGCTGCCGTAGGCACTCAGGTCTATGCCGAAGTCCGCGGCAAGTTCCTGCCTGTTGCCATCTCCGCCCTGCCCTTCGTCAAGCCGACCTACAAACGTTGAACCCTGTTTTCCGAGAGGATATTTCCATGCTGAAATTTACCGCTGAACATGAATGGCTCGAGCTCGACGGCGATGTCGCGACCGTCGGCATCACCACCTTTGCCGTCGAACAGCTCGGCGATCTCGTCTTCGTCGAGCTGCCGGAAGTCGGCAAGAGCTTCGCGAAGAACGACGACGCCGCGACCGTCGAATCCGTCAAGGCTGCCTCCGAAGTCTATTGTCCGCTCGACGGCGAAATCACCGAGGTCAACGAGGCGATCGTCGCCGATCCCTCACTCGTTAACTCCGATCCGCAGGGCGCCGGCTGGTTCTTCAAGCTGAAGCTCAAAAATCGTGCCGATGCCGACAGCCTGCTCGACGAGGCCGCCTATAAGGAGCTCATCGCGTAATGACGACGCCGACCGAATTCCAGTTCACCGACTATCAGCCCTACGACTTCGCCAATCGCCGCCACATCGGCCCCTCGCCGGCTGAAATGAGCGATATGCTGAAGGTGATGGGCTATAACAGCCTCGATGGCCTGATCGACGCCACTTTGCCGCCCGCGATCCGCCAGAAGGCGCCGCTTGTCTGGGGCGCGCCGATGACCGAGCGCGAGGCGCTCGACAAGCTGCGCGAGACCGCCAACAAGAACAAGGTGCTGGTCTCGCTGATCGGCCAGGGCTACTACGGCACGATCACGCCGCCGGTAATCCAGCGCAACATCCTTGAGAACCCTGCCTGGTAC
This sequence comes from Rhizobium sp. R634, assembly GCF_002211305.1. GTDB lineage: Bacteria > Pseudomonadota > Alphaproteobacteria > Rhizobiales > Rhizobiaceae > Rhizobium. The sequence continues at coordinate 232,625 of NZ_LOKW01000026.1, forward strand.
ACGGCCTATACGCCCTACCAGCCGGAGATCAGCCAGGGCCGCCTGGAGGCACTACTCAACTATCAGACGATGATCTGCGACTTGACCGGCCTCGATGTCGCCAATGCCTCGCTGCTCGACGAGGCGACGGCCGCCGCCGAAGGCATGGCAATGGCCGAGCGCGTCTCCAAGTCGAAGGCCAAGGCCTTCTTCGTCGATGCCGACTGCCATCCGCAGACCATTGCCTTGATCCGCACCCGCGCCGAGCCGCTCGGCTGCAGCGTCATCGTCGGCAATCCCTTCACCGATCTCGATCCCGTCGACGTGTTCGGGGCGATCTTCCAGTATCCCGGCACCCATGGCCACGTGCATGATTTCACCGGCCTGATCGCACGCCTGCACCAGGCCGGCGCCATATCAGTGGTCGCGGCCGATATCCTGGCGCTGACGCTGCTGAAATCGCCCGGCGAAATGGGCGCCGACATCGCCGTCGGCTCCTCGCAGCGCTTCGGTGTCCCGGTCGGCTACGGCGGCCCGCATGCGGCCTATATGGCGGTCAAGGATGCCATCAAGCGCTCCATGCCCGGCCGCCTCGTTGGCGTCTCCGTCGATGCCCGCGGTAACCGTGCCTACCGACTGTCGCTGCAGACCCGCGAGCAGCATATCCGCCGCGAGAAGGCGACGTCGAACATCTGCACCGCACAGGTGCTGCTTGCCGTCATGGCCTCGATGTATGCGGTCTTCCACGGGCCCGATGGCATCAAGGCGATCGCCCAGCAGGTGCACCAGAAGGCCGTGCTGATGGCCAAGGGCCTGGAGAGGCTCGGCTATAAGGTTGAACCCGAAAGCTTCTTCGACACGATCACCGTCGATGTCGGCCACATGCAGGGCCTCATCCTGCGCGCAGCCGTCGCCGAAGGCGTCAATCTACGCAAGGTCGGCGAGACGAAGATCGGCATGAGCCTCGACGAGCGCACGCGACCGGCCACGCTGGAGGCCGTCTGGCGCGCCTTCGGCGGCAATTTCGCCATCGCCGATTTCGAGCCGTCCTACCGCCTGCCGAAGGATTTGCTGCGCACCAGCGACTACCTCTCGCATCCGATCTTCCATATGAACCGCGCCGAAAGCGAGATGACGCGTTATATCCGCCGGCTCTCCGACCGCGATCTGGCGCTCGACCGCTCGATGATCCCGCTCGGCTCCTGCACGATGAAGCTCAACGCGACGGCGGAAATGCTGCCGATCACATGGCCGGAATTTTCCGATATCCATCCCTTCGTGCCTGTTGATCAGGCGCTCGGCTATCGCGAGATGCTCGACGACCTGACGGAAAAGCTTTGCGCCGTCACCGGTTACGACGCCTTCTCGATGCAGCCCAATTCCGGCGCGCAAGGCGAATATGCCGGCCTGCTGACCATCCGCAATTACCATATCGCCAATGGCGAGGGTCATCGCGACGTTTGCCTGATCCCGACGTCGGCGCACGGCACCAATCCGGCCTCGGCCCAGATGGTCGGCATGAAGGTGGTGGTCGTCAAGGTGCGCGAGAATGGCGACATCGACATGGAGGATTTCCGCGCCAAGGCGGAGGAACATGCGGCAAACCTTTCCTGCTGCATGATCACCTATCCCTCGACGCACGGCGTCTTCGAGGAGACGGTCAAGGAAATCTGCGATCTCGTGCATATCAAGGGCGGCCAGGTCTATCTCGACGGCGCCAACATGAACGCCATGGTCGGCCTGTCCCGCCCTGGTGACATCGGCTCCGACGTCTCGCACCTCAACCTGCACAAGACGTTCTGCATCCCGCATGGCGGCGGCGGCCCGGGCATGGGTCCGATCGGCGTCAAGGCCCATCTGGCGCCCCACCTGCCAGGCCATCCGGAAACGGACGGCCGTCCGGGCGCGGTTTCGGCCGCGGCCTTCGGCTCGGCATCGATCCTGCCGATTTCCTGGAGCTACTGCCTGATGATGGGCGGCGAAGGCCTGACGCAGGCCACCAAGGTGGCGATCCTGAACGCCAACTACATCGCCGCCCGGCTGAAGGGCGCCTATGACGTGCTCTACAAGTCGAAGACCGGCCGCGTCGCGCACGAATGCATCATCGACACCCGCCCGCTGGTCGACAGCTCAGGCGTCACCGTCGACGATGTTGCCAAGCGCCTGATCGACTGCGGGTTCCATGCGCCGACCATGAGCTGGCCGGTTGCCGGCACGCTGATGATCGAACCGACGGAAAGCGAGACCAAGGCCGAGCTCGACCGTTTCTGCGAGGCGATGCTGGCGATCCGCGAGGAAGCCCGCGCCATCGAAGAAGGCCGCATGGACAAGCTCGACAACCCGCTGAAGAACGCGCCGCACACCGTCGAAGACCTCGTCGGCGAATGGAACCGGCCCTACAGCAGAGAGCAGGCCTGCTTCCCGCCCGGCGCCTTCCGCGTCGACAAATACTGGTCTCCGGTCAACCGCGTCGACAACGTCTACGGCGACCGCAACCTGATCTGCACCTGCCCGCCGGTCGAAAGCTACGCCGAGGCGGCGGAATAACATAAATTCGGCAGGCCCCTCTCACGGATTGAGAGGGGCTGCTTGCGCGTCGCGCCTGTCATGCACTGCACGAACCCGGGCGACATCCGTTTCGGAGCATAGGGTTCAAATTTAACCTTTCTTAGCAAGTCTCTGTTAGCAATTCGAAATGGGCGGTTTCCATTCATCATGGATGTTGCCGCTGATCTCTGTTTTGCGTGCGGGTTCTTATGCGTCCATCGGCTGTGCCAGCAATTCTCCTCGCCACCCTGATCCTCTCGGGATGCGCCGCCAGTTCCGGCGCCGAAGATGTGCTCACCCCTGTGGCGTCGACGGAAACGACCAATGCGATCACGAAGCCCAGCGGCCCGATCCCGGCTGCTGCCGTGGGTGATGCCGCCCCACAGGCAAGCGCGCCGCAGCAGGCGCTGAGCTGGACAGGGCCTATTCCGGAGCCGCAGGCGCTGGTGCCCGCGGAAAGGCCGGTCGGCATGCCGATGCCGACGGAAAGACCCGTCGCGATGCTCATGCCCGACAACCCGGCGATCGATCCTGGTGCCGGGATGAAATCGCCGTCGCGCGGGCGGATCTACGGCCACCGTTTCCGCGACGCCAAGCCGATCAACTTTGGTAGAACCTCGCCGAGAAATCTGGCCGTGCACGGCGTCGACGTATCGCGCTGGCAGGGCGAGATCGACTGGGAAACGCTGCGAAAGCAAGGTGCGAACTTCGTCTACATCAAGGCGACAGACGGTGGCGATCATCTCGACCCCATGTTCAAGAAGAACTGGCGTCGCGCCAAGGAAGCCGGCCTGAAACATGGCGCCTATCACTTCTTCTACTGGTGCCGGACAGCCGGCGAACAGGCTGACTGGTTCATCCGCAACGTGCCGAGAGAAGCAAACGCGCTTCCGCCCGTCATCGACGTCGAATGGAACGGCGAATCGAGCTGCAAGCGGCGTATTTCGCCCGCCCGCGTCCGGGAAAAGATGCAGGTGTTCATGGACAAGCTGGAGCGCCATTACGGCCAGCGCCCGATCATCTACACGGCGCCGGATTTCTACCGCGACAATTTGAAGGGCCAGATGCTCGACTATCCCTTCTGGCTGCGCTCGGTCGCGGCCCACCCCTCCAAGGTCTATCCCGGCCGCAAGTGGGTCTTCTGGCAATATTCCGGTTCGGGTCTTTCTGACGGCGTCGACGGCAAGATCGATCTCAACGTCTTCAACGGCAGCGAAAGCGATTGGCACGACTGGGTGGCGTCGCGATAGCAAGCCGGTCACGGCTCCCTTCTTGTCTCAGTCCGGAACAGGTGGGGCGGTGTGATCTCCGTGCCCGTAGATCTTTGCTAACGCAACGCCTTCAGCATTCCCTAAGCCATTGCGGGTACAAGCATTCCATTCAGATCTGGGGAACGGCTGATGAGCATATCGGGCATTACCAACATTGCTCTTTCGGGAATGCGGGCGCAGACGACGCGGATCGGCGCAATCGCCAGCAATGTTGCAAACAGCAGCACGCCCGACTATGCCAGACTGAACACCAGCCTCACCTCCACAGAGCCGGGCGTTCGCGCCACTTTTGAAGCGACGTCGTCGGACGTGGACCTCGCCACCGAGCTGACCGATATGCTCCAGGCCGAGCAAAGCTACAAGGCGAACGCCGTCGTCTTCGAAACCGGCGCCGACTTGTGGGAAATGCTGATGAGCATCAAGCGCGACTGAGCGCGCGCTCCTAAGAGAGGTCGCGCCCTAGCTCGGCCGAAATTTTCCGCAGTCGCGATTCTTTAGGAATGCGCCGGTTCGCTCTGGCGCTGTGCGGCAAGGGCCGCAAGGTCGGCGGGCTTCAGTTCGACGGATTCGCCGCAGCCACAAGCCGATGTCTGGTTCGGGTTGGTGAAAGTGAAGCCTGAACGGAGCGTCGTCTGCTCGAAGCCCATCTCGGTGCCGAGCAGATAGAGCACGGCCGATGGTTCGACCCAGACCTTGGCGCCGTCGCGCTCGATCAGATCGTCCTTGGCATTGGGTTCGGTCACCAGGTCGATGGTATATTCCATCCCGGCGCAGCCACCCTTCTTGATGCCGACGCGAACGCCCTTGGCCTCCGGGCCGGAATTTTCGACGATCGCCTTGACGCGGGCCGCGGCACCGTCCGTCATGCTCATCACTGCAAAGCCCATCGGATTTTTCTCCTTCCGCAACCGGGGTCAAGATCCGGCGCTTCGTGATTCAAAATGTAGTCGCGCTGGGTAAACGGATCAATAGCAGCGCATCAATACCAGCCGACAGCGACCTGCGCCTCTTCGGACATGCGGTCCGGCGTCCACGGCGGATCGAAGGTCATTTCGACCTCGACACCGGACACGCCTTCGACGGCGCCGACGGCATTTTCGACCCAGCCGGGCATCTCGCCGGCCACCGGGCAGCCGGGGGCTGTCAGCGTCATCATGATTTTCACCATCCGGTCGTCTTCGATATCGATCTTATAGATCAGACCGAGTTCGAAGATGTCGGCCGGGATTTCCGGATCGTAGACGGTTTTCAGCGCTCCAATGACGTCGTCGCTCAGCCGCGCCAGTTCATCGGCCGGGATGCTGGAATGCACGATGCCCTCGCGCACGTCGATCTTTTGTTCGCTTTCGTCCAGGCTCATTAAGGACACTCCTCAGGCAAAGAACTTGCGCGCATATTCCAGCGCATCGGCCAGCGCATCGACCTCGGCGCGGGTATTGTACATGCCGAAGGATGCACGGCATGTGGAGGTGACGCCGAAGCGTTTCAAGAGCGGCATGGCGCAATGCGTGCCGGCGCGCACAGCCACACCCTGCCGGTCGATCACCATCGAGACGTCGTGGGCATGAATGCCTGCGAGTTCGAAGGAAAAGATGCTTCCCTTATCGGGTGCCGTCCCGAACATCCGCAGCGAGTTCACCGATCTGAGACGCTCGGCGGCATAGGCGGCAAGATCGGCCTCATGGCGGGCGATCGCTTCCCGGCCGATCTTCTCCATGTAGTCGAGGGCGTAACCCAGGCCGATCGCCTGCACGATCGGCGGCGTGCCGGCTTCGAAGCGATGCGGCGGATCATTATAGGTGACCACATCCTCGGCAACCTCGAAGATCATCTCGCCGCCACCCTGGAAGGGACGCATTTGCGAAAGCCGTTCCTTCTTGCCGTAGAGCACGCCGATGCCGGACGGGCCGTAGAGCTTGTGACCGGTCATCACATACCAGTCGCAATCGATGTCCTGCACGTCGACCGGCAGGTGCACGGCGCCCTGGCTGCCGTCGATCAGCACGGGAATGCCGCGCTCATGCGCGATGCGGCAGACCTCCTTGACGGGAACGATCGTGCCGAGCGCATTCGACATATGGGTGATTGCGACGAGCTTGGTGCGCTCCGTCAGGCTCTTCTCGAATTCCTCGATATGGAAGGCGCCCTCGTCGTCGACGGGAACCCAGACCAGCTTGGCGCCCTGCCGCTCGCGAATGAAATGCCAAGGCACAATGTTGGAGTGGTGCTCCATGATCGTTAGAACGATCTCGTCGCCCTCGCCAATCTTCGGCATACCCCAGCCATAGGCGACGGTGTTGATCGCTTCCGTCGAATTCTTGGTGAAGACGATGTCGTTGACCGAAGGCGCGTTCAGGAAGCGGCGCACCTTCTCGCGCGCCGCCTCGTAGGCATCCGTTGCCGCATTGGAGAGATAGTGCAGCCCGCGATGCACATTGGCATATTCGTGGCTGTAGGCATGTGAGATGGCGTCGATCACCACCTGCGGCTTCTGCGCCGATGCGCCGTTGTCGAGATAGACCAGCGGCTTGCCATGCACCTTTTCCGCAAGGATCGGAAAATCCCTGCGGATGGCTTCGACGTCGTATTGTGTGGCCGGTGCTATCTTGTCCATGGCGGATATCCGATCAGGCGTGCTTTTCGAGCCAGGCCGAGATCACGCTTTCCAGCGCTTCGACCAGGGCCTCGTCTTCCAGTTCCTCGACGATCTCGGCGACGAAGGCATTGACGAGCATGGCGCGTGCCTTGTTCTCCGGAATGCCGCGCGCCATCAGGTAATAGAGATGATTGGCGTCGATATCGGTCACCGTCGCGCCGTGGCCGCACTGCACGTCGTCGGCGAAGATCTCGAGCTCCGGCTTGACCGAAAACTCGGCATCATCGGACATCAGCAGCGTGTTGCAGGCCATCTTCGCATCGGTCTTCTGCGCATCGGGCGCGACCCGGATCATGCCCTGGAAAACACCTTTGGCGCGGTCGAAGACGACGTTGCGGATCACTTCCGTCGAGCCGGTGTGCGGCACGTCGTGGCCGAGCACCATCGTCACGTCGGTATGGGTCTCTGCTCCGAGCAGATTGATGCCGCGCAGCGTCAGATCGGCGCCCTCGCCCGTCACCTTGATGTGCAGCTCCTGGCGCACCAGCTTGCCGCCGGCATTGATGACGAACAGGCGAAGCTTGGCATTGGCGCCGAGATCGACGCGGATCTGGCCGAGATGCGTATCGTCGGCTCCCTGCTGCTGCAGGATGATCCAGGTCAGCTCAGCCCCCTCGCCGACGGTGATGTCACTGATGTGAGATACGAAAGCGGCATCGCCGGTCACCGCGCGGTGACGCTCGATGGCGGTTGCCTTGACACCGGCCCCGAAGGAAACCGGGAGGCGCGTATGCGTCTGGCCGCCGGCATGGACGAACTGGATTTCAAGCGGGGCTTCGAGCTCGGTATCGGCAGGCACGTCGACGACATAGCCGTCACGCACGAAGCTGCCGTTGATGCGGCCGATGGCATCGTCGCTGCCGAGCGCATCGAGGCTTTCTGCGGCAGAGCCGTTGAGCAGATGTTCGGAATAGGCCGAAACGCCGAGATCGCCGGCGATTGCCTTTTCATCGGAACGACCCTGGATGACGGCCAGAACCGTGGAACCGGCAACAAGCGGCTCGAGCGCGCTGGAGCCGGCATCACCGGCCTGCGCCGGCAGGCTGCGCAGCAGGTTCTTCAGGTCGGTATAGTGCCAGGCTTCGATGCGCCGCGTCGGCAGGCCGGCCTGCTTCAGGTCATCCAGAAGCCGGTCGCGCAGTGCGGTCACCGCGCCATTGCCCGGCAGGTCGCCGATCTGATGGTTGAAGGCCTCGATCAGCGCCGCTTCGGCCGCGGTCAGGCGGCTCGTCGTCTGCATGTTCATGGACGTCGTCCTTTCCGCCCGAAACTCAGGCTGCCGCGCCGATGATATCGGCGTAGCCATTGGCTTCCAGCTCATGGGCCAGCGTCTTGTCGCCCGACTTGATCACCTGGCCCTTGTAGAGAACGTGGACCGTGTCAGGCACGATATAATCGAGCAGGCGCTGATAGTGGGTGATGACGACGACGGCGCGGTCGGGCGAACGCAGCGCGTTGACGCCATCGGCAACGATCTTCAGCGCATCGATATCGAGGCCGGAATCGGTTTCGTCGAGCACGCAGAGCTTCGGCTCGAGCAGCGCCATCTGCAGGATCTCGGCGCGCTTCTTCTCGCCGCCGGAGAAACCGACGTTGAGCGGACGCTTCAGCATCTCGGTGTTGATCTGCAGCTTAGCCGCGGCATCCTTGACGCGGCGCATGAAGTCCGGCGTCGTCAGCTCGTCCTCGCCGCGCGCCTTGCGCTGCTCGTTCATCGCCACCTTGAGGAACTGCATGGTGGCGACACCCGGGATCTCGACCGGATACTGGAAGGCGAGGAAGACGCCCTTGGCGGCGCGTTCGGCCGGATCGAGCTCGAGGATGCTCTCGCCATTGTAGAGAATGTCACCCTCGGTGACTTCATAGTCGCTGCGGCCGGACAGCACATAGGAGAGCGTCGACTTGCCGGAGCCGTTCGGCCCCATGATCGCGGCCACTTCCCCGGCCTTCACCGTCAGGTTCAGACCACGGATAATCTCGGTGCCGTCTTCGGCGATGCGGGCATGAAGGTTTCTGATTTCAAGCATCTTTGTCTTTCCTCTTATCCGGCGGATTTCAAGGACCCGCCCAATTGACCGTTCGCAGCGGTCTCGATCCGTCATCCTCGGGCTTGTCCCGAGGATCTAAGCCCTCAGTTGTAATCGCTCCACTCCCGCGTATTCGGATGCGGCCGATAGACATTCTCAATTTCATCAATCCGCTCGTAGAGGTCTATCCAGGTCGGATTGAGCTCCTCTATGAGCTTGATTTTCCACTCGCGCATATAGCGCTTCAGAGATTTCTCCCGCTGGATCGCCAACACGATATTCGGATGGTTCTCAAACCAAACGAGATTTTTTGCTCTGTATTTCTGCGTGAAACCCTTCTGGATTTCGTTGCGGTGTTCCCATATGCGACTGTGCAGGTCACTGGTGACGCCTGTGTAGATCACACCCCGCGGTTTATCGGACATCATATAGACGAAACCAGTCATCCTTGTCCTTTGACCGCAGCAGATCCTCGGGACAAGCCCGAGGATGACGGAGGCCGTGTTTAGCCGACACTCCCTTCCAGCGAAATGCTGATCAGCTTCTGCGCCTCGACGGCAAACTCCATCGGCAGTTCCTGCAGAACTTCCTTGACAAAGCCGTTGACGATGAGCGCGATCGCCGCCTCGGTCGGGATGCCGCGCTGCAGGCAGTAGAACAGCTGGTCCTCGGAGATCTTCGAGGTCGTCGCTTCGTGCTCGAACTGCGCCGTCGAATTCTTCGCCTCGATGTAGGGTACGGTATGGGCGCCGCATTTGTCGCCGATCAGCAGCGAATCGCACTGGGTGAAGTTGCGTGCGTTCGACGCCTTGCGGTGAGCCGAGACCTGGCCGCGATAGGTGTTGTTGGAAACACCGGCAGCGATACCCTTGGAGACGATGCGGCTCGACGTGTTCTTGCCGAGATGGATCATCTTGGTGCCGCTGTCGATCTGCTGATGGCCGTTGGACACGGCGATCGAATAGAACTCGCCTCTGGAGTCGTCGCCGCGCAGAATGCAGGACGGGTACTTCCAGGTGATCGCCGAGCCGGTTTCGACCTGCGTCCAGGAGATCTTCGAGCGGTTGCCGCGGCAATCGCCGCGCTTGGTGACGAAGTTGTAGATGCCGCCCTTGCCTTCCTTGTCGCCCGGATACCAGTTCTGGACGGTGGAATACTTGATCTCGGCATCATCGAGCGCAACCAACTCGACCACGGCGGCATGAAGCTGGTTTTCGTCGCGCTGCGGCGCCGTGCAGCCTTCGAGATAGGAGACGTAGGCGCCCTCTTCAGCGATGATCAGCGTGCGCTCGAACTGGCCCGTGTTCTTCTCATTAATGCGGAAATAGGTGGAAAGCTCCATCGGGCAACGCACGCCCTTCGGCACGAAGACGAAGGAGCCGTCGGTGAAGACAGCCGAATTCAGCGTGGCATAATAATTGTCCGAGGTCGGCACGACCGAGCCGAGATATTTCCGGACGAGATCGGGATATTCACGGATCGCTTCCGAGATCGACATGAAGATCACGCCGGCCTTCTTCAGCTCCGCCTTGAAGGTAGTGACGACCGAGACGCTGTCGAAAACGGCATCGACGGCGATCTTCGGCTTCTCGACGCCGGCCAGGATTTCCTGTTCGCGCAGCGGAATGCCGAGCTTCTCATAGACCTTCAACAGTTCCGGATCGACCTCGTCGAGCGACTTCGGGCCCGGCGTGCTCTTCGGCGCGGCGTAGTAATGGATGTCGTTGAAATCGATCTTCGGATAATTGACGCGCGCCCAGGTCGGCTCTTCCAGCGTCAGCCAGCGCCGATAGGCCTCCAGACGCCATTCCAGCATCCATTCCGGCTCCTGCTTCTTGGCCGAAATAAAACGAATGATATCCTCGGACAGGCCCTTCGGCGCCTTGTCCATCTCGATGACGGTCTCGAAACCGTATTTGTACTGGTCCACATCGATCAGGCGGACCTGGTCGATCGTTTCCTGCACGGCAGCCATTTCGTTCTCCAATCTCGCCGGATACAAGGTCCGGCAGCTTGTAGCGGACGGGCAAATTCCTTTGCCCTGATGTAGGTGGCCAAAAGGGACTTTTCAGCCCGATTGGCAAGCGGAAATTTGCATTTCCGCAAGTTTATGATGCGGTCAGGCCGCCTCGCCCGCGGACCTGCGCCGGCAGGCGATCTTCGCAAAAGCGGCAATGGCCCTGTCTATATCCTCTTCCGTTGTGGAAAAGCCGAGCGAGATGCGCAGTGCGCCGAGCTTGGCGTCGCGTCCCATCGCCGTCAGCACATGGCTTTCGCCGAGCCGTCCCGACGAGCAGGCCGAACCGGCCGAAAGCGCCACACCTTCGAGATCGAAAGCGATCTGCCCGGTCTCGGCCTTCAATCCCGGCAGAGTAAAGAAGATCGTATTGGCGACACGCTCGCCATCCTCGCCATGGATGATCACGTCGCTAGCATGCCCCCGCATGCCGGTTTCCAGCCGTTCGCGCAACGCGCCGATTGCCGCATTGCGCGTCTCCAGTTCGCCCGCGGCCGTCTCTGCCGCCGCGCCGAAGCCGATCAGCGCCAGTGAATTCTGCGTCCCCGAGCGGTGACCGCGCTCCTGCCCGCCGCCCTGTATCAGCGGCCGCGGCATCAGCGCCTCGCCTCGCGCTATCAGCGCACCGGCGCCCTTCGGCCCGCCGATCTTGTGCGAGGAGACGATCATGAAATCGGCGCCGATCCTGTTGATGTCGAGCGCGATTCGGCCGGCCGCCTGCACGGCGTCGACCACGAAGAGCCCGCCATGGGCATGCACGATCTTTGCCGCCGCCTCGACCGGCTGGACGATGCCCGTTTCGTTGTTGACGAGCATGATGGCGACCATCGGCAGGCCGGCGGCCTTGTCATGGGCAGCAAGCAGGCGGTCAAGCGCGTCGAGATCGACGATACCGGCTTCCGTCACCGGAATTTCGGTCATCTTCTCCTTGGGGAAGCGGCCGCCCTCGCGCACGGCTGGATGTTCGATCGCCGAAAAATAAAGACGGCCAAGCTGAAGCGGCGTACGGCCCATGCGAAAATCCGGCGTCAGCACCAGATTGGCGGCTTCCGTCGCACCGCTGGTGAAAATGACATTGCCGGCATCCGTGCCGGCCAGTGCCGCCACCTTGCGTCGCGCGCCCTCGATGGCGGCGCGCGCGGCGCGCCCCTCTCCATGCACGCTGTTCGGATTGCCAAACACGTCGATGGCGCGCATGATCGCCTCGCGCGCTGCGGGGTGCAGCGGCGCTGTGGCATTCCAGTCGAGATAAAGGCGTGGCGGCGCCATGATCTTCAGTCCTGCGCTTGACGAGCTTGCTTCAGCGGCCGCGGTTCATTTTTCTTGAAATTTCCGCCGGGCTTGCCTTATGACACGTTCCACGAAGCCGTGGATCGCCATGCAAGTTTCGAATTGTTCTAAACTGCGTTTTAAAAAAGCTGACAACACGAGTCAAGTCATGTTGTCGTCCGACGCAGCGCGAACGCGAAATAAAACCCGGAGTACCAATGCCCGAAGTTATTTTCAACGGCCCTGCCGGCCGTCTTGAAGGCCGCTACCAGCCCTCCAAGGAAAAAAGCGCGCCCATAGCGCTCATCCTGCATCCGCATCCGCAGTTCGGCGGCACGATGAACAACCAAATCGTCTACCAGCTCTTCTATATGTTCCAGAAGCGCGGGTTCACGACGCTGCGCTTCAACTTCCGGGGCATCGGCCGCAGCCAGGGCGAATTCGACCACGGCGCCGGCGAACTGTCCGATGCTGCCTCGGCACTCGACTGGGTGCAGAGCCTGCATCCCGATTCCAAGACCTGCTGGGTCGCCGGTTATTCCTTCGGCGCCTGGATCGGCATGCAGCTTCTGATGCGCCGGCCGGAGATCGAAGGCTTCATGTCGATCGCACCGCAGCCGAACACCTACGACTTCTCCTTCCTGGCACCCTGCCCGTCCTCGGGCCTGATCATCAACGGCGAGGCCGACAAGGTCGCGCCGGAAAAGGATGTCAACGGCCTTGTCGAGAAGCTGAAGACCCAGAAGGGCATCCTCATCACCCATCGCACCGTCTCCAACGCCAACCACTTCTTCAACGGTCAGGTGGAAACGCTGATGGGCGAATGCGAGGACTATCTCGACCGCCGCCTCAACGGCGAGCTGGTGCCGGAACCGGCGGCCAAGCGTATCCGCTAAACCACAAGGCGAACGCAGCGTCTCCTGCAGAGCGTTCCAGCCCAACCGGGCCTCTTGTGCCGAAACAGATCACTTACCGTGTTGCAATATATATTGCAGTGCGGTAGGTTCCTCGCGATCCAAACAGAAGCGAGGTCCGCAAATGACCAAGTCGTTCGGGGAAGTCCTGGATAAGTATAAGGGAATCGGTCCGGGGTTTGATTTTCTTCGAATAGGGCTCGCCTTTTCTATCGTATTGACCCATTCGTTTTTGCTGACCGGGAATGATGACTTCATCAGAGGGTCGGTATTCTGGTTCACCGAATACGCTCTTGTTCCGATGTTCTTCGCATTGAGCGGATTCCTGATCGCCGGCAGCGCGCAACGCCTGAGCCTGCGGAACTTCCTGATCAATCGCGGATTGCGCATCGTCCCGGCCCTTGCCGTCGATATCGTCGTCTGTTCGCTGATCATCGGGCCGATCGTCACGGTCGTCTACCACGCCGACTATTTTACCGATCCGCGGTTTTTCAAATATTTCCTGAACATCGTCGGCTGGATCCATTACGAGCTGCCGGGCGTCTTCCAGGATAATCCGAGCCAGCGCGTCAACGGCGCTCTGTGGACGGTTCCCTGGGAGATCTTCTGCTACATCATCATGTCGTTCCTGATGATCACCGCGATCGTCAAGACGCGCTATAAGCTGCTCGCCGTGCTGATCGCTTATATTTTCATCGGCCTTGTCGTGCAGAAGATGCCATATCTGTTCCCAGGTTCGATCAAGCCGGTCGCCCGCTTCCTCTTCATGAGCCGCGGCTCGCAGCTGATAACGGCATTCCTGATGGGCATCGCCGTCTTTCAGTTCAGGGCGGTCATTCCGCATTCCCGCTGGCTATTCGCCGCCGCCTGCCTCGTCTGCCTAGTCGCCATCTTCACTCTCGACGGCCGGGCGACGGAGTCGGTGATCAACCGGCCCATCGTCATCAGCGCCCTCGTCTATATGACTGTTTTCATCGGCCTGTCGGAAGTTCCGATCCCCGCCTTCTTCAGGAAAGGCGATTATTCCTACGGCGTCTATCTCTACCATGACCCGTTCCTGCAGATCTGGATCAGCGCCTTCCCGTCGGTCTTCCTGTTTCCGAAATATGGTGCGCTGGCGCTCTATGCCGTCGGCCTGCCATCGGCGCTCGCGGTCGCGGTACTGTCCTGGCACTTCATCGAGAAACCGATCCTCGGGCTTCGCAAGAAGTTCTCGTTCATCGCCCAGGTCAGGGGCGTCGAGGACGGCAATCAGGGCGGAAGAGTCCGGCCGATCGCGGTCAAGAGTTAGACCTCTCCGGCTGTGTCTCAGTAGCCGTTTCAGCAGTTATGGCTTTGCCAGCACTCCGCCGCTGACTGGGGCGCTGACGCCGGTCGTACCGGGAAACGTCAGCGGCAGTCCGTCCAGCGATCGGACGGCGAGATAAGCCCAGGCCTCGGCCTCCATCGCGTCGCCGTCGAATCCCGCCTCCTCGGCGGTCAGCACGCGCGATCCCAGCTCTTCGGCCATGGCTGAAAACTCCGCCATCAGCGTGCGGTTCAACCGCCCGCCGCCGCAGACGATATAGATTGATGGGCTCTCGGGCAGGAAACCCGCCGATTTGATGATCGAGGCGGCCGCGACATGCGCGAGCGTCCGGGCGCCGTCTTCAAGGCTCGCCTCCGCCTGACGAAGCGGTGCAAAATCGCCGCGGTCGAGCGAGCGGCGAATATTGCCGCGGAAGAACGGGCTTTCCAGATAGCGCTCCGCGATCGCGGCGACGACCTTGCCGCGACCGCCGATTTCTCCGCCGGGATCGAAGGTTTTGCCGGTCTGCATCTCCACCCATTGGTCGATCAGCGTATTGCCCGGCCCGCTGTCGAAAGCCGATATGCGGCCGTCCGCGCCGATGAAGGTCAGATTGGAGATGCCGCCGATATTGACGAAGCACACCGCTTGTCCGGCCTGCTGGAGTTTTCCCGCAAGCGCTGCGTGATATGCCGGCACCAGCGGCGCGCCTTGCCCGCCATGCACCATGTCGTTGGCGCGCATGTCGTAGACCACCGATATGCCGGTTCGGCGCGCCAATTCCTGGCCGTCGCCGATCTGGATCGTCAGTCCCTCGTCGGGCCGGTGAAGCACGGTCTGGCCATGGAAGCCCAAAACATCGACGGCATCGGCGGAGAGCCCGAAATGCTTCAGAAATGCCGTAACGGCATCTGCATGACGTAAAGTCAGTTCAAGTTCGATCTCGCGCAGCTCGGCCGGCCGTTCGTTTCGATCGGTCAGCGGACGAGCCAGTTCCAGCGCCCGCTTGAGCCGGTCGCGAAAAGCCGCGTCGTAAGGCACGCCCAGGAACAGCCCGCGTTCGATGAAGCCGCGGCCGTCGGTTCTGATCAGCGCGACGTCGATTCCGTCCATCGACGTGCCGCTCATCAGCCCGATCGCAGTCCTGATGACATCCATGAGGCTTGCCTCCCATGCGATTCCCGGATGCACTTTCGTAAAAACAGTGCTAAACGCGCCGCGACAGATCAACAACAACGAAGTTGCGCCAACCCACGGGGCCGCGCAGACACCAAGAGACGAAAGCCATGTCCGAGTTCAAGTCCGATTTCCTCCGCACGCTGAAAGAGCGCGGCTTCATTCATCAGATCTCTGATGAAAGCGGCCTCGACGACCTCTTCGCCAAGGAAACCGTGACGGCCTATATCGGCTACGACCCGACGGCATCGAGCCTCCACGTCGGTCATCTCACCCAGATCATGATGCTGCACTGGCTGCAGGCGACGGGCCACCGCCCGATTTCGCTGATGGGCGGCGGCACCGGCATGGTTGGCGACCCCTCATTCAAGGAGGAAGCGCGCAAGCTGATGACTGTCGAGACGATCGAGCAGAATATCGCCTCGATCAAGAGCTGCTTTTCGAATTATCTCGATTACGAAAAGCCCGGCAATGCCGCGCTGATGATCAACAATGCCGAATGGCTGCGTTCGTTGAACTACCTCGAGTTCCTGCGCGACGTCGGCCGTCATTTCTCGGTCAACCGCATGTTGTCCTTCGACAGCGTGAAGACGCGCCTTGACCGCGAACAGTCCCTGTCCTTCCTGGAATTCAACTACATGATCCTCCAGGCCTACGATTTCGTCGAGCTTGCCAAGCGCTACGATTGCCGTCTGCAGATGGGCGGTTCGGACCAATGGGGCAACATCGTCAACGGCATCGATCTCGGTCACCGCATGGGGACGCCGCAGCTTTATGCGCTCACCTCGCCGCTGCTGACGACCTCGTCCGGCGCCAAGATGGGCAAGTCGGCGTCCGGCGCGGTCTGGCTGAATGCCGACCTGCTGCCCGTCTATGACTTTTGGCAATATTGGCGCAACACCGAGGACGCCGATGTGCCGCGCTTCCTCAAGCTCTTCACCACGCTGCCGATGGACGAAATCGCACGGCTTTCGGCAATCGGCGGCTCGGAGCTGAACGAGGTCAAGAAGATCCTGGCGACCGAGGTCACCGCGATCCTGCACGGCCGCCCGGCCGCCGAGCAGGCCGCGGAAACGGCGCGCAAGACCTTCGAGGAAGGTGGTCTTTCTGAAAACCTGCCTTCGGTCGAGATCCCGGCCACGGAACTGGACGGCGGCATCGGCCTGCTCTCGCTGATGGTCCGCGCCGGTCTGGCAGGCTCGAACGGCGAAGCCCGCCGCCATGTCCAGGGCGGCGCCGTGCGCATCAACGACCAGGCGGTCAGCGATGAGCGCCGCCTGATCGGTAGCGGCGAAATTACCGCCGATGGCGTCATCAAGCTCTCGCTCGGCAAGAAGAAACACATCCTGATCCGCCGCGCGGCCTAAGAACGCCGCAGCAAGCCGGAACTCACCAACGCGCCGCTCCCACCCGGGGTGGCGCGTTGGCGCGACCAGCCAAGCAATCACTGCGCTCCCCGCTGATATGTCAGATCGTTTCGCTGGTCTTCGCGCAGCAGGCGGCTCGGGGGATCGATGCCCGGCGCGGGTGTTACCCGTGACCACCAGCTGATTGAGAAGATCGGCGCGGTAACCGTCGCGTCGAGGGGAACCATCAGCATGTGGTCGGAGCGGATGACCTCGGGCGATTTCAGCCGACCAACCTTGTCAGCCGAATAGGAAGCCTGGTGACCGATTGCGACGGCGATCACGGTGGCCGATGCGAAAGAGACTGTCCGGGCGCACAGCATGGCATTCTCCGCCGGCCTTTAATTCAGGCCGAAACTCTACCTTACATCAGGATACGCTAAAACGTTCCGGCGTCGATGACGAAATTGTCGACGTGGTTGTCAGACGCGTGCCGCCTTCTCGGAACCTTTTCCGCCTGTTGGGATTTGCGACCAGATGGATTTGGAGTGCAGGCATGATCAACGACCTCTGGTATAAGAACGCCGTCATCTACTGCCTGTCGGTGGAGACCTTCATGGACGCCAACGGCGACGGCGTCGGCGACTTCCAGGGTCTGATGCGCCGTCTCGACTATCTCTCCGGCCTTGGTATCACGGCGATCTGGCTCATGCCGTTCCAGGCTTCACCCGGTCGCGACGACGGTTACGACGTCTCCGATTATTACAACGTCGACCCGCGTTACGGCACGCTCGGCGATTTCGTCGAATTTACCCATGGTGCCAAGCAGCGCGGCATCCGAGTGCTGATCGATCTGGTTATCAACCACACATCGAAGGACCATCCATGGTTTCAGGACGCCAAAAGCGACCCGCACTCGCGCTACCGCGACTGGTACGTCTGGTCGGAGAAAAAACCTGCCAACGCGGATCAGGGCATGGTCTTCCCCGGGGTGCAGAAGACCACCTGGACCTATGACGAGAAGGCCAAAGCCTATTATTTCCACCGCTTCTACGATCACCAGCCCGATCTCAACACTTCCAATCCCGAGGTGCAGGCGGAAATCCTGAAGATCATGGGCTTCTGGATCCAGCTCGGCGTCTCGGGCTTCCGCATGGATGCCGCGCCCTTCATCATTGCGACCAAAGGCGCCGATGTGACCAAACCGGTCGAGCAGTTCGACATGCTGAGGAAATTCCGCGAATTCCTGCAATGGCGCCTGGGCGATTCCATCATCCTGGCGGAGGCCAATATCCTGCCGAAGGATAATTTCGAATATTTCGGCGACGATGGCGACCGCATGCAGATGATGTTCAACTTCCAGGTCAATCAGACGCTGTTCTATGCTCTCGCGACGGCCGATACGCGACCTTTGAAGAAGGCGATGGAGGCCACCAAGCCGCGCCCGGCGACAGCGCAGTGGGGCCTCTTCCTTCGCAACCACGATGAACTGGATCTCGGCCGCCTGACGGACAAGCAGCGCGACGCGGTCTTTGCTGCATTCGGACCCGAGAAGGACATGCAGCTTTATGACAGGGGCATCCGACGGCGCCTGGCGCCCATGCTCGGCGGCGACCGCCGCAAGATCGAAATGGCCTACAGCCTGCTGTTTTCGCTGCCCGGAACGCCGGTCATCCGCTACGGCGATGAAATCGGCATGGGCGATGATCTGTGCCTGCCGGAGCGCAACTGCGCACGCACCCCCATGCAATGGTCGACAGAGCCGGAAGGCGGCTTCACCAAAAGTGAGAAGCCCATTTCGCCGGTCATCAAAGACGGTCCCTACGGCTTCGAACATGTCAACGTCGCCGTCCAGCGGCGCGACCCGAACTCGCTGCTGAACTGGACGGAGCGGATGATCCGGATGCGCAAGGAGGCTCCCGAGATCGGCTGGGGCGATTTCTCAGCGGTCGACACGGGCAACGACGGCGTGCTGGCGCTGCGTTATGACTGGCGCGGCAATTCGGTGCTGATTTTGCACAACCTGCATCCGCATCCGGCGGAAGTGACCCTCGATCCCGATATCGGTGAACACGGACGGCTTCTGATCGATATCGCCGACAGCGCGAGCAGCGAGGCGGACGAGAAAGGCCGTCATACCGTCGTACTGGACGCCTACGGCTACCGCTGGTATCGGGTCGGCGGCCTCGACTATCTCCTCAGGCGGAAGGATATCTAAAGCGTGTCGCGCAAAAGTGTGGTTTTGCCATAACGACACGCGTAAAAACAAAGACTTGAAGCACGGCGAGCGAATCTGAAAGATCGTGACGTGCTTTAGATCGCGTCCTGCCTCACTGGAATTCGAAGATCTGACGGAACACGCCCGGCGCGATGATCGACAGCGGATTGATCTGCAGGTTCGGCTGGTCGAACTTTCCGGTCAGCTTGAAGGTGATGCCGATCAGGCCGCGGTCGCTGCCGTTGCCGAGGATGACGCCGATCAGCGGCAGTTCGGCGAACAGGCGATTGAGGCCGTAGGCCGGCATGAAGGTGCCGGTCATGTCCATGTTGCCCTTGCGGTCGCGCACGATACCCTGGAATGTTGCGCCGATCTGGTCGCCGCGCAGCACACCGTTTTCGATGCCGATCATCCCGCCGCGCGAGACGATGCGGGCAAAGGCGCGCTGGAAGCGCTGTGATGACGTATCGATATCGCGTTTTACCGCTTCGTTGAGGCTTCGCTGCTCATTCCCGACGGGCGTCGAGACGATCGAACGCAGGCGTTGTTCGTTGACGATCGAGAAACGGCGCACGTCGAGCGAGCCGTCCCAGCCTCCCTGCGCTCCGAGCCGGATCGCGAGATTGAGAAGGCCGCCCTGCATGTGCTGGTAGAGATCGGCAAAACGCGAGACTGCGCCCGCATCGCCGCTGGTGATGTTGATGACGCCGCCGTCCTTCATCTGGCTGACCACGGCCTCGCCGCTGTCCGTGATGGCGGAAAAATTCAGGGCCTGCAGCTTGTCGCCGTGCAGTGACACCTGCGCCTGGAAATTGCCGACCTTCTCATCGTTGAAGCCGATGACATTCTTCAGCTTGGCGCGCACCGATACGGGAGTGTTGTCGCCATCGCCATCTTCCTCGCTGTCCGAGCCTGATTTCAAGCGTGCAATGACCGGGCGCGCATCGGCGCTGTCGCCGGATACGGAGACATCGAAATTGCCCTTGCTGCGTTTGACCGACAGCGCGAAATCGTCGAGCGAGGAAAGCCTGACGCTGTCGAAATCCGCGGAGATCAAGCCGGTCTTGCCGACGTTCAGCGATCCGCTGGCGCCGAAACCGTCACCCTTCAGCCGGAAATTCTTGATCTCGGTGTTCTCGGCCGGGCCGGACATCTCGAATTCGGCGGAGGCGGAAATGCCGCCGCCTTTCGACCAGCCGATCCAGGGCAGATCGAGCATCGATTTGGTGAGGTCGAGCTGAACGTTCTGCCGGTCGTCGTCAACACGCGTCAGCACCATCTTCAGATTGCCCCTGACGATATCGGAAAGTCCGGGCATCACCTTGCTGCGCTGGTCGTCGGAAAGCGTCGCCGTGATCACGCGCTGCCGCTCGACGCCGGAGGACGCCTCGACCGGCTCGGTCAGCTCGATATTGGCGGGGATGCCGTCGATCTCGCCTTTGGCGTCAAGTGTGATCGCCTTCGGATCGCCGTTCAGCACGCCGCTGACATTGCTGATCGTGCGGCCGGAAAACGGCTTGGCAAGATCGACGTCGGCGAGCTTCATGACCGCCTTCCATTCGGCCGGCGGCGGGTTTTGCGAGGACAGCAGCCCGAAATGCGCCTTCACGTTGGCGTCGATGTGCCCCTTGAAATCGTCGGGCGTAAAACCGGCGCGCTGCAGCACCCGGATCGGCTTGTAGGTCAGGAGTTCGCCGATGGCGTCCGCCGCGCCCGATACCGCAAGATCGATATCGGCCATCAGCGGCTTGTCGTAGGCCGAAGGTATGACGAAGGTCCCCTGCCCGAGACCGACGGACCGGCCGGAAGGGAAATAGGACTTGCCGCTCTTGATAGAGACCGTCGCGACGGGGCCTGTCAGGTCGAAATGCGCCGCCGTGTCGCGCACCGGCGGAATGTCGCCGGCGACATTCATGCGCGTCCCCGCAATGTCGAAGCCGATGCGGATCTGGTTGGCGTCGAGCTTCAGCCCCTTGCCGCCGGCTGCCTCGTCCAGCCTGCCGAAGGGAATGAAGACCGAGATGGACGCGTCGGTGACGGTGCCGCCGAAGAGATTGCCGTGTACCCAGGTGCGTACCTTCGGCGCCATCCAGAATGGCCATAGCTGCTTGATAGCCGTCGTCTGCAATTGTGACGACTGGCCGGCGAAGCTGATCTGCGGGGACTTGTCGCCGAGCTTTATATCGAGCGATCCGTAAAGCGCTCCGAGCGGGCTGGAGACGGTCATGTTCGCAAACTGGAATTCCCGGGCGGCGACCATGTAGCGCCCGGTCGCCTGGATGTCGAAGGAGAGCGGCTGTTCGCCGGATCCGCCGGGTGCTGCCGTGCCGCCGCTGACGAGCAGGTCGATGCCGAAGCCTTTGCCGGCCTGCGGGTCGAGCTTGTCAAGATCGATGAGTGCGCCGTTGATGGGAAGGGTGGTCGCGCCGAACTGCGCGTTCGATTTGGCGATCTCGATCGTCTGCTTGGTGAAGTCATAGACGAGGTTGATTTGCCCGCCCGACAGTTCCTGGGCATCGCCGTCCGCATAGATCAGGCCGGGGTCGATGTCGATCGTCGCCGCGAGCGCCGGCTGCACGCCATCGCGCGCCCTGCTGGCCGACACGGTCAGGTCGGCAAAACCGTTGAGCCCTTGCCGTATCGCTCCCTGATCGTTGCGTTTGAGCGTAAAGGGCGTGAGGTCGGCATGTTTCAGCGTCGCCACCACCTTCGACACATGGCCGTCCTCTTTCTCGGCCAGCACGTCGAGTTCCGCCACCTCGCCGTTGAGCGCAACCTCTCCCGTCAATTGCAGCGAGGTCGGGCCGGCATGGGCAAAGACGACATTGTCGACGACGAGCGAGAGCGGGCCGTTGGCGGTGTCGGCGAGCTTGATGTCGATGCCCGAGATGCGCACGGAACTCGTCGAACCGCGCGTCACGATGCTGTCGAACATGTCGAATTGCGAGAAGATCCTCTCCATCGCCGCCGGCATGGCGTCGATGCGCAGATCATCGAGCTTGACGGGGTTGCCGGAGGGCAGAAGCGCGGTATCGAGGGCGATATCCTCGGCCTCGATATCCGTGACGGCGATGCGGCCCCGGAAAAGCTGCAGCGGATCGAGCCCCAGCCGCACGGAACCCGTCGTCGATACGTGCTGGCCGCTCTGCTGGTCGATCATGTTGACGTCGCGCGCTTCGAGCGCCAGCCGAAGGCCCGAGGTGAAGCGGATGACGGTGGAGCCGACCTCGGCGCGGTAGCGCGGCCCGGCCGCGCCGTTCAGCGCCGCCTGCGCCTGCTGCGACAGCGGTTTGTCGAACATGCCGCTTTCAACGGTAAAGACGATGGCCGCGAGAATGAGGAGAATCAGTCCGAGAAATATTGACGTCAGCTTTACCGTGCGCCGCATCGGCGAGCGCGGCGGCGGGCAATGGACGATGATCGGATCCTCGGCCTGGGCGGACGGCAAGCGGTCCAGCGCAACGATATCCTTCTTGCGAAACGTGACCTTTTCGCCGCGGATGGCTGACATGCGCCCTCGGGCTCTCCCTTGAATTGAAGAATTGAACCCGGCCATGCTGGACGGGTTTCCGTCCAATATATAATTCGGGGAGAGAGTGTGTCATCCACAAACCCGGCAAAAGAAAGGTTTTCATAATGGCGGTTCCCGGCATCGGTGCCCTGGCCCCTGATTTCAACCTCCCCCGCGACGGCGGCGGTCGCGTTTCGCTTGCCGATTTCCACGGCAAGCCGCTCGTGTTGTTCTTCTATCCCAAGGACGACACCACGGGCTGCACGGCCGAATCACTGGCTTTCACGGCACTCGCGCCCGAATTCGAGGCGGTGGGAGCTGCCGTCATCGGCATGTCGCCCGATTCGGCCGCCTGCCATGACAGGTTCATCAAGAAACACCGTCTTTCGGTGGCGCTCGCCTCGGACGAGGAAAAGACCACGCTGCAGGCCTATGGCGTCTGGAAGGAAAAGAGCATGTACGGCCGTAATTTCATGGGCGTCGAGCGCACCACCTTCCTCATCCGCCAGGACGGCACGATCGCCACCATCTGGCAGAAGGTGAAGGTGCAGGGCCATGCCGAGACCGTGCTCGAGGCGGTGAGGAACCTCGCCGCGTGACCGGAGACCTTGCGATAACCTCGCTGCGCGGCGGTGCGATCGATGCCATCCGCGCCGCCGATCTCGACCGCAAGACGGCGCTTGCGCAGGAAAGCGCCACCCGCTGGTTCGCCCGCCGGGTGTCGCTGCGCTCGCCGCTCGACGCCGCCTTGCCGGAACGGCCGGGCCGGCCGGAAAAACCGGTGCTGACGCCGCCGACCCAGGTAGAGAAGCGCTCGCTGCATACGCTGAAAGGGCGGATCGCCCTGCTCCACGCCATCGCTCATATCGAGCTCAACGCCGTCGATCTGGCGCTCGATATCGTCGCGCGATTCGCCAGCGAACAGGTGCCCAATTCCTTTTTCGACGGCTGGATGCAGGTTGCCTTCGAGGAGGCGAAGCATTTCCGCATGGTGCGCGCCCGCCTCAACGACCTCGGCGCCGATTACGGCGATCTTCCCGCCCATGACGGGCTTTGGCAGGCCGCCCACTCCACCCGCAACGATCTGACGGCAAGGCTTGCCGTCGTGCCGCTGATTCTCGAAGCCCGCGGCCTCGATGTGACGCCGTCGCTGCAGGCCAAGATGCGCGAGACCGGCGATCTCGAAAGTGCCGCGGTCCTCGACGTCATCTACAACGACGAGAAAGGCCATGTCGCCGTCGGCGCCAAATGGTTCCGCTTCCTCTGTGCGCGCGAAAAGCGCGATCCGGCAAAGGCCTTCCAGGAGTTGGTGCGCGCCAATTTTCGCGGCCCTCTGAAGCCGCCTTTCAACGATCTCGCCCGCGCCGAAGCCGGATTGACCCCATCCTTCTACCGCTCGCTGGCATCGATCAGCCACGCCTGAAACCATTGCCAATTTCGACACGGACGGCGAGAAAGAAAGCATTCATTAACCATAAGCGTGTCTAATTTCCGAAAGAGGCGTAGAGCATCAATCGGGAGAGCCTGCGTGAACAGCGGACATCAGCACCGGGTATTCGGCAAGCGGGCGCAGGAACACATCCTCATTCTGGCGAGCGGCGACAAGGTCCGCCACATGACGGTCAAGCCCTGGATGGGGGCGCTGGCCTTCTGCTTCGTCGGGGTCTTTTCGATCGGCTATCTCCTGGCGACCTCCTATCTCGTGCTGCGCGACGACCTGATCGGCGCAACCATGGCCCGCCAGGCCCGTATGCAGCACGATTATGAAGACCGCATCGCCGCCCTTCGCGCCCAGGTCGACCGCATCACCTCCCGCCAGCTTCTCGACCAGCAGGTGGTGGAAGACAAGGTGGACAAACTGATGGAGCAGCAGATGGCGCTCACCTCGCGCCACGGCAAGCTCGACAACCTGCTCGACCGCGCTGAAAGCTCGGGCCTGACGGATAAGGACGTCGCCCCATCCGCGCCGTCTTCGCCCGTCCAGTCCTATGCCCCCGCCATCAAGGACAAACGCGCTTCGCTTGACCGCGGCGGCATCGAGGCGATCGAGAAGCAACTGGCAAGCGGCGCACCGGCCGACGCCACGCCCGACAATACGACGCTTGCCTACGTGCCGGCCACCGAGACTGTGGGGGATCGCGCCGACCGCGTCTTCTCCAAAGTGACGCTGTCGCTGAAGGATGTCGAACAGGATCAGCGCAACCGCGTCGAGCAGCTGACGAGCGACGCCGGCACTGCCGCAAATGCCATCGAGGGCGTGCTGACCCGCTTCAAGATCCCGGTTCCGGAAGAAGCCGCCGCCAAGCGGGACGACGATGACAGCGCTGTCGGCGGCCCCTATATCGAGCCGGAGAGCAATGACGACTTCAACAATTCGTTGGCCGCTCTCGATGGCGCCCTGACAAGGCTCGAAGCCGTGCGCAGCACGGCCGAATCCCTGCCCTTCCGCAATCCCGCCATCGGCAAGGAAGTGACCAGCCCCTTCGGCAACCGGCGCGATCCCTTCCTCGGCCGCCTGGCGCTTCATTCCGGCGTCGATTTCCGCTTTTCCCCGGGCGAAAAGATCCGTCCGACGGCACCCGGCAAGGTGATCTCCGCCGGCTGGACCGGCGGTTACGGCAACATGGTCGAGATCGACCACGGCAACGGCATATCGACGCGCTATGGGCATATGTCCGAGGTGCTGGTCAAGGTCGGCGAGACGGTCGACCGCAGCGATGTCATCGGCCTTGCCGGCAGCACCGGCCGTTCGACCGGCACGCATCTGCATTATGAAGTGCGCCAGAATGGCCGTGCTGTCGATCCAGTATATTTCATGAATGCCGGCCTCAAACTCGCCACCTATATCAAGTAATACCCGCCTGGTAACCAAAGCTTCACTCTGCACGGGGTGCGGCCTCTCTATTTCTTGACTTGCCGGCCATTCAGGGCTATGTCGCGCTGCATTGCGGCATGCAATCCCGCCGACTCGTTCAGAGTTCGGCCGAACCGGAACGGAAACAGTTTTCCCTTTGACGACATTTGCTGACCTTGGCTTGAGCCAAAAAGTGCTATCGGCTGTTGCCGACGCGGGCTATTCGATCCCCACGCCTATTCAGGCGGGCGCCATTCCTTTTGCGCTCGAGCGCCGTGATATTTGCGGCATCGCGCAGACCGGCACCGGCAAGACGGCATCCTTCGTTCTGCCGATGCTGTCGCTTCTGGAGAAGGGCCGCGCCCGCGCGCGCATGCCCCGTACGCTGATTCTCGAGCCGACGCGCGAACTCGCCGCCCAGGTCGCCGAGAATTTTGAGAAATACGGCAAGAACCACCGCCTCAACGTTGCCCTGCTGATCGGCGGCGTTTCCTTCGAGGACCAGGATCGCAAGCTCGAGCGCGGCGCCGACGTGCTGATCTGCACGCCGGGCCGCCTGCTCGATCATTTCGAGCGCGGCAAGCTCCTGATGAGCGGCGTCGAGATCCTCGTCATCGACGAGGCCGACCGCATGCTCGACATGGGCTTCATTCCCGATATCGAGCGCATCGCCAAGCTCATCCCCTTCACCCGCCAGACGCTGTTTTTCTCGGCCACCATGCCGCCGGAAATCCAGAAGCTTGCCGATCGCTTCCTGCAGAACCCGGAGCGCATCGAAGTGGCAAAGCCGGCCTCGGCCGCAAAGACCGTGACGCAGCGCTTCGTCGCCTCGCACAGCAAGGATTATGAGAAGCGCGCCGTTCTGCGTGAACTCGTCCGCGCCCAGACCGAACTCAAGAACGCCATCATCTTCTGCAACCGCAAGAAGGATGTCGCCGATCTGTTCCGGTCGCTCGAGCGCCACGGCTTCTCGGTCGGCGCCCTGCACGGCGACATGGACCAGCGTTCGCGCACGACGATGCTGCAGAATTTCCGTGACGGCAACCTGCAGCTTCTGGTCGCCTCCGATGTCGCTGCGCGCGGCCTCGACATTCCCGACGTCAGCCACGTCTTCAATTTCGACGTGCCGATCCATTCCGAAGATTACGTTCACCGTATCGGCCGCACCGGCCGCGCCGGCCGGTCGGGTGCCGCCTTCACCCTCGTCACCAAGCGCGACACGAAATTCGTCGACGCGATCGAGAAGCTGATCGGCGAAAATGTCGAATGGCTGAATGGCGACCTGAGCGCGCTGCCGCCGGTGGAAGAAGGCAAGGACAGCGACCGTCCGCGCCGCAACGGACGCGAACGCGGCGACAGGGATCGCGGACGCGGGCGCAGCAAACACGGTGTTGCGAGTCATAAATCTGACAACGACATACAGGATAATGACATCCAAGTGATCGCAGCAGCACCAGCAAAGGCCGAAGTCGTGAAAAACGAGCGCAAAGCAGAGCAGAAGCCGCAAAACAATGCGCGCAACAATCGGCCCTACCCGGCAAACGACGACAGCCGCGACCGCCGCCGCCATCGCGATCACGACGACGGCCCGACCCCGGTTGGCTTCGGCGATGATATCCCCGCCTTCATGCTGATCGCCGGCAGCGCCAAGGTCTGACAACAGCCATGGGCAGGCCCGGTGTCGATTTCCCGGGCCTCGGCGTCGGTCTGGTGATTATCAGAGACGACAGGATACTTCTCTACAAACGCGTGAACGCGCCTGAAGCCGGCTATTGGAACATCGTCGGCGGCAAGGTCGATCACATGGAGCCGGCTGAAAAGGCCGCTCGTCGCGAGGCGGAAGAAGAAACCGGCCTGACGATCGGCCGGATCGAGCGCATCGGCATGACCGAACAGATCATCGATGCTGACCGCCAGCACTGGATTTCCATCCTTTATCTCGCTCGCGACATCGAAGGCGAGCCGCAATTGACCGAGCCGGAGAAGCTTTCGGATTTCGGCTGGTTTCCGCTGAGCGATTTGCCCGAGCCGCTGTCCGCCTTCACCAAGGCGGCGATATCGGCCCTACCCTCAGCTGAACGCGCCTAGCTATCGGCGCGAAGCGACGCCTCGTAGGCCAGCTGCACCCATTTCGCCATCAGATCGGGATCGTCATAGGCCTCTTCGGGGATCGACCAGTAGGGCATTTTCACTGGCTTACCCTTCTTGCCCTCGTAGGTCCATTGCGTGGCGCCGGCGGCGGCAAATTCCGGGGCACTCTTCTCGTCTGCCTTCAGCAGCATCTCGTCGCGCACTTCGAGCGCGATGATGCGCCCGAGATGATAGATGCCCTTGCCGCCGAACATGCGCTTGATCGTGACCGGCCCGAGCCCCTGAAACATTTCCTCGATCCCGGCACTGTCCATTCTATACCCTCTCGAAAATCAGTCTACGCCGATCACAGCGTGTGATAGTCCCGGTTCATGTAAATGAGCGCCGGATGCTTCTCGCTGAAGCGGACGGCCGCGACTTCGCCGAAGATGACATTGTGCGTCGGCATTTCCTTGATGTCGGTCACCCGGCAGTCGAAGGCGGCAAGCGCATCGGCAAGGACCGGTGCGCCGGTGACGAGCGTGTCGAAACGGGCACTGGTGAAACGGTCGTCTTCGGCAAGCGCCGTGCGTCCGGAAAACGCATCGGCGACGCCCTGGTGATGGGCGCCGAGCGTGTTGAGCACGAAGATGCCGCTGCGAAAAAAGATCTCGTTCTTCGGATTGGTATTATTGAGGCAGATCAGCACGGAGGCCGGATTGTCCGAGACCGAGCAGGCGGCGGTGATGGTGACGCCCCGGCGCATGCCTTCCATCGCCGTCGTCACGAGCTGCACATGGCCGGCATAACGGCTCATGGCATCCCGATAAAGGCCGGGGTCGATATGCTGCCTGTTCAACACCTGCTTCTCCGTGCGCTCTTCTGCCGACTGCATACAATTACACAGCAGTGCAAAGTGCTGCAGCGTCCTTTGCGTCACCGAAAGGACGCCCTGCGCTGCAGTTCGACTTTCCATCGCGCCAATATGGCGAGCATGGGTTACCTTTTCTACAATAGGACCGGTGAAAAGCATGGAGTTACGCTTGTTTTTCTTTGACGATCGCGGCCTTGCGGATAAAAGGGCATGGACGATGGCTAGGGATCTCCGCCTTTCATGATCAACCTGCGTGGCATAGCAGCCTTTCTGACGCTGCTGGTAGCGGCGGCGCAAGGCCATGCGGCCGGCGTGACGATAGGCGTCGTCGCGCCTCAGGGCGGACCGCTTACCCTGCTCGGTGCACAGATCGCCGCCGGCGCCGGTTTCGAGATCCAGCAATCCGGAAATACCCTCGTCGCCATCAACGAACCCTGCGAGGACAATAGCGGTGCAGCGGTTGCCGATGCGCTGGTCAATGCCAAGGTGCAGGTTGCTGTCGGCTTTCTCTGCAGCGAAACGCTGGAAGGCGCGCTGCCGAAGCTGAAGGACGCCAATATTCCGGCCATCACCGTCTCCGTGCGCTCCCGCATCCTGATGGAGGATGCGCTGAAGAACGGCTGGCCGCTCTTCCGCCTCGCGCCCGCCGACGGCGCAGAAGCTGAGAAGATCATTGAGGTGATCCTGAAGGACTGGGCGGCCGATCCGATCGCGCTCATCGAGGACGGCACCATCCATGGCCGCGAGTTGACGGAAGCGGTGCGCAACGCGCTGGAGCAGAACGGCCTGAAGCCTGTCTTCACCGATACATATCGCCCGGGCCAGGAGCAGCAGATCGCTCTTGTCCGCCGCCTGAAACGGGCCGGCGCCACCAGGGTCTTCGTCGGCGGCGACCGCAACGACATCTCCGTCATCGCTCGGGACGCCAAGGCCGAGAACATCCCGCTCTCCATTCTCGGTGGTGACGCCATGCGCGCCGCCAACCAGCCGCTGCCCCTTGCCGACGGCGTGCGCGCCGTCACGCTGCCGGAATATGCGGCACTGCCGGAAGGCGCGGCCGCGGCCGAGGCCCTGCGTGCCAAAGGCGTCGAACCCGAAGGTTACGTCCTGCCGTCGCTGGCGGCCGCCCTCATTGCCGGCCAGGCGGCGGAAGCCGCCGCTGCCGCCGGCAAGCCGCTGCAGGAGACGCTTATCGGCACGACATTCCAGACGCCGGTCGGCGCCATCGGCTTCACCGGCGCGCATGAGCTTTCGCACAATCCCTACCGACTGCTCGAATGGCGAGGCAGCGGCTTTTTTCCACCTGCCGCGCCGACGCAATAAGCGCGCCGCGAGCCCTGAATTCGGGCGCCGCGGTTCTGGCGCCCTCCTACGGAGTGAGACCTGATGACGCTGCCCATTCGTATTGCCCCCTCGATCCTCGCGGCGGATTTCGCCAGGCTCGGCGAGGAGGTGCGCGACGTGACGGCCGCCGGCGCCGATTGGATCCATCTTGACGTCATGGACGGCCATTTCGTGCCGAACATCTCCTTCGGCCCCGATGTCATCAAGTCGCTGCGCCCCTATACATCAGCTACTTTCGACTGCCATCTGATGATTGCGCCGGTCGACGACTATCTCGAAGCTTTCGCCAAGGCAGGCTGTGACCGCATCACCGTTCATGCCGAATCCGGACCGCATCTGCACCGTTCGCTGCAGACCGTCCGCAATCTCGGCAAGAAAGTCGGGGTGACGATCAATCCGGCGACCCCGCTCAGTGCCATCGAAAACGTGCTCGACGATGTCGACCTCATCCTCATCATGTCGGTCAATCCCGGCTTCGGCGGACAGAAATTCATTCCGGCGATGACGGCCAAGATCGCCGCCGCGAAGTCACTGATCGGTGATCGTCCGATCGAACTCGAGGTCGATGGCGGCGTCACGGTGGAAACGGCGCCGGCAATCGCACGGGCCGGCGCCAACGTTCTCGTTGCCGGGTCGGCGATTTTCAAGGGCGATACGGTTGAGGATTATCGCAACACCGTCGCCGGTCTGCGTCAGGCAGCCGAAGGGGCACGAGCATGAAGAAGGGTCTGATCTTCGGCGGCATGCTTGCCGCCGCGCTTGCCGGCCTGCCCGGCACATCACTTGCCGGAGACATCGCCAGCATCCAGCCGATCGGCTTTTCCGCCGACGGCAAGGTCTTCGCATTTCAGGAATTCGGCATCGAGGAGGGTGCCAACACCCCCTACTCCAACACCTACTTCATCGATACCGAAAACGGTCAGTATCTTGAGGGCACGCCCTTCCGCACTGAGCTTACCGAAAAGGACGCCAATCTTTCCAAGGCGCGGCGGCAGAATCTCACGGCGGCGCGCAGCCAGATGGATAAGTACGATCTGCTGACCAATCCCGGCCTGATTGCCGCCTTCAATCCGCCGACCGAGCTCGGCTCTCCCTCGAAGACGCTGCGCTACACCACGCTCGCCGCCGACGGCCCGCCGAAATCGCCCTACACGCTTTCGCTCGCCGAAATGCCGGTGCCGACGCCGAAGGATTGCGCCGCGATCGACAAGCGCGTCATCGGTTTCAGCCTGCAGATGATCGAAAAGGAGGGCGCTCCGAACCGCCAGGCGGCGCGCCAGGCAACGGCAGTTCCGGCCGAGCGGGCATGTTCGGTGGAATACCGGATCGGCGGCGCGATGGTTTATCAGCCGGAAGGCGGAAACCAGGTTCACGTCGCCCTCGTCCTGGCCTTCGATGCGGAGAGGAACGGACGCTGGATCGCCGTCCCGGTTCATCCCTGAGCGTGGATGGAGGAATGGATAGCCGGGGGAACCGCCTGCGGGCCGCAAAGCCGCCCTACTCCGATCTGATAGCCGGCGCATTGCTGTGGGGCACGCAGATGCTGGCTTCATCCATGCTCGGCCTCTATCTCCGCAACGGCCTGCAGACGAGCCGGCTTGCCGAGGTCGCCACACTCTATTTTCTTGGCGGACTGCTCTCCTGGCCCTTCGCACTGCCGGTCGCCCGGTTCTTTGCCTATGACAGGCCGCCGGAAGCCCGGTTCGCCGCCTTCTTCGTCACGCTGACGGCGGCAACGGTCCTGATGACCGCCTTCCTCTTCGCCATGGAATACCGGTTCTTCTATTCGCGCTGGCACGCGCCTTTCGGCAGCATCGTCTGGGCCTTCCAGTTCGTTTTCACCAGCATCAGCGCCGTCTACCAGTTCCTGGTGATCGGCCTGCGCCTCTTTCTGCCGCTCGGCCTGGTCTGTCTTGTCGCCAGCAGCTATCATCTTGCCAAACGCATGCGTTGAGATTGCCGCCCGTCTTTGCTACAGGGGCGCTGAAGCAGTTCTCGGAAAAAGTGCCCACCGGTATTCCGTCCTGAATTGCGTGAAAACGAAACGCTCAAATCTCTTGAAGTGAAGGCAGCCGCCCATGATCCCGCGTTATTCCCGGCCCGAAATGGTCGCCATCTGGTCTCCCGAAACCAAGTTCCGCATCTGGTTCGAGATCGAGGCGCATGCCTGCGACGCGCTGGCCGAGCTCGGCGTCATCCCGAAATCGGCGGCCAGGACCATCTGGGAAAAAGGCGGAGCCGCCACCTTCGACGTTGCCCGCATCGACGAGATCGAGGCCGTCACCAAGCATGACGTGATCGCCTTCCTCACCCATCTCGCCGAAATCGTCGGCCCGGATGCGCGCTTCGTCCACCAGGGCATGACCTCGTCAGACGTGCTCGACACCTGCTTCAACGTTCAGTTGGTGCGCGCCACCGATATCCTGATTGCCGATCTCGACCGGCTGCTGGCGGCGCTGAAAACCCGCGCCTTCGAACACAAGGACACCGTCACCATCGGCCGTTCGCACGGCATCCACGCCGAGCCCACCACCTTCGGCGTCAAGCTGGCGCTCGCCTATGCCGAATTCGAGCGCTGCCGCCAGCGCCTCGTCGCCGCCCGCGAGGAAGTCGCGACCTGCGCCATCTCGGGCGCCGTCGGCACCTTCGCCAACATCGATCCCCGCGTCGAGGAACATGTCGCCGAAGCCCTCGGCCTGAAGGCCGAGCCGGTCTCGACCCAGGTCATCCCGCGCGACCGCCACGCCATGTATTTCGCCACCCTCGGCGTCGTCGCCTCGTCGATCGAGCGCCTCGCCACCGAGATCCGCCACCTGCAGCGCACCGAAGTTCTGGAAGCGGAGGAATATTTCTCCCCCGGCCAGAAGGGCTCCTCGGCCATGCCCCACAAGCGCAACCCGGTGCTGACCGAAAACCTGACCGGCCTCGCCCGCATGGTCCGCTCTTACGCCATGCCGGCCATGGAAAACGTCGCCCTCTGGCACGAGCGCGATATCTCCCACTCCTCCGTCGAACGCATGATCGGCCCCGACGCCACCGTCACCCTCGACTTCGCCTTGTCGCGCCTGGCCGGCGTCATCGAAAAACTGCTGGTCTATCCTGAGAACATGGAGAAGAACCTCAACAAATTCCGCGGCCTCGTCCACTCCCAGCGCGTCCTGCTGGCGCTGACCCAGGCCGGCACCTCCCGCGAGGACGCCTACCGGCTGGTACAGCGCAACGCCATGAAGGTCTGGGAACAGGGCAAGGACTTTTTGGAAGAGCTGTTGGCGGATGCGGAGGTCCGCGCTGCGCTATCCGAGGAGGATATTCGCGAGAAGTTCGACCTCGGCTATCATACCAAGCACGTTGATACGATTTTCCGGCGGGTGTTTGGGGCGGCGTGAGCCGACAAAATCGCCGCCCGTGGGCGCCGTCATTCTTGGCGGCGCAACACGGACCGTTTATGTCTGCCTTGCCGCTTTGGCAGCAGCTGGCCGTTTCCTCGCCTCCTTCTTTTTCGGCGTCTCCATTTTCTCCACCTTCCTCGTCCTGCAAGCCTCCGTCCCCGCCCTGCCCTCGGCCGCCTTGGCCACCAGCTGGTCGAGACGTTTCAGCTCCTCTTCGTCGAGATGTTCGATGCCGATAAAGCGGTTTTCGGCGTGGCTCGTCAGGATGATTTCGTTGAGCTTCGCCTGGATCGCCCTGGTGTCGCGCGTTTGCGCGTTCTGCAGCACGAAGACCATCAGGAAGGTGATGATCGTCGTGCCGGTATTGATGATCAGCTGCCAGGTTTCGGAATAGCCGAAGACGGGGCCGAGCAGAGCCCAAATGATGACGACCGTCAGCGCCAGTATGAATATGATGGGCTTGCCAGCCCATTCCGATATTTTGGTCGCGAAGCGGGCGAACAAATGCTTCATCGTCACCTCTGAAATCCTTCCTCGGAGTCTGTTCAAAAACGCCGAGGAAGGTTCGAAGGTTCCCGCTCAGGAGGTCAGATCGGACGGAAGTCCGGGAGGCCGGCTGCGATTACATGGCCTCGCGCGCAATCAGCTTGCGATAAAGATGCCAGGTCGCATGGCCGAGGATCGGGATGACGACCGCAAGCCCGGCAAAGACCGGGATCGTGCCGATGACGAGGAGTGCTGCGACGATGAGACCCCAGAGCAGCACCGGCACCGGATTGGCGATCGTTGCGCGGATCGAGGTCACGACGGCGGCAACCGCCCCGACATCGCGGTCGAGCAGAATCGGAAAGGTGATGACCGATATTGCCAGCACGACAAGCGCGAAGACGAAGCCGATGAGATTGCCCCAGATGATCAACTGCATGCCCTGAGGCGTGCCGAAGACCTGGCGGGTGAAATCCGTCATGGTGCGCGGGAAGACATCGCCAAGTAGGCCGGTATAGAGCGTCTGCGCCGTTACCAGCCAGACGACGAAGAGGCCAAAGAGCATCAATCCGACTGCGGCGATCGACGGCAAAGCCGGCGAATGGCGCACCTCCAGCGCATGCGTCCAGGATGTGTCGAGACCCTCTTCGCGCCGGCGGCTGATCTCATAGAGGCCGATCGCCGCGATCGGGCCGATCAGCACGAAACCGGACATCAGCGGAAAGACCATCGGCAGAAGGTTGGCGCCGGAGGTCCACAGCGTCAGGAAGACACCGGCGATCGGATACATCAGGCACAGGAACACGTAATGGGAAGGCTTCTCGCTGAAATCATCCAGCCCGCGCTTAAGCGCATCGAAGACGTCGGCGATGCTGATGCGATTGACCACGGGCCGCGCGATGTTTTCGCTGGCACCCGTCATGACATGAAATGCCGCCATGGCTTTCTCCTCCTCAGCCGAGATTGGTCGACGGGGAAAGCATCGGCGATAAGCCGATACGAAACCCGCAACCGGCACTTGACTTATATAGCAAGTTTTAGCGCCCGTGTCGCTCTCTCCCTTGCATCGCCTCTTGACATCTCCGCCACGCCTTCTCACATCGGCGGCACTATGAAAGCCTCAGACGCAGATATTCTCATCATCCCCGGCTATACCAATTCAGGCCCCGGCCATTGGCAGAGCCGTTGGGAGGCAAAGCTCAGCACGGCGCGGCGCGTCGAACAGGCCGAATGGACGAAGCCGGTCCGCGAAGACTGGATTGCCCGCATCGCCGAGGAAGTGAATGCTTCCACACGCCCTGTCGTCCTCGTCGCCCATTCGCTCGGCGTTCCCTCGGCGATCCATGCCATCCCGCATTTCCGCAAGCGGGTGGCGGGCGCCTTCCTCGTCGCCCCGCCCGATGTCGCCAATCCCGAGATCCGTCCGAAACACCTGATGACCTTCGGCCCTTATCCGCGCGATCCGCTGCCCTTCCCATCGATCACGGTGGCAAGCCGCAACGATCCGTTCGGCAGCTACGACCATGCCGACGATATCGCCAACACGTGGGGGTCTTTCCTCGTCGATGCCGGCGAGGCCGGCCATATCAACGCCGATTCCGGTCATGGCCCCTGGCCCGAAGGCACCATGGTCTTTGCCCAGTTCCTCAGCCGGCTCTCCGCCTGATTGCGTAAAACTTGCCATCTCGCTAATTGAGCGATTACTTTCTAAGTCTTTCTTAATGGAAAGACCGCAGACTGAGTCGGATGAAATAAGCGAGAATGCCCGTGAAGAAAGCCCATCCAGAGGCCGACGATCCGCATGGCGATGCCGCAGCGGCTGAGGCAGGCCTCGGCAAAAGGACGGCGGCCGACGATTCCGACCTCTCCGAAAGGGAGAGCCGCTGGAACTATGCGCTCGTCGGTTCGAACCTCGGCGTGTGGGATCACAATTACCGTCTCGGCCGGAAATATTACTCGGAGACATGGAAGACCATGCGCGGCATGGCGCCGGACGAGGAAGCCGCCGGCGATTACGATGCCTGGCTGCAGCTCGTTCATCCCGATGATCGCGATTTCGTCGTCCACGCGATCGATCGTCAGAATGCCGGCGATCCCGACTATCAGATCTTTGAATATCGCGAGCGCCACCGGGACGGCCGCTGGATCTGGATCGAATGCCGCGGCGCCTGCGTGGAATGGGACGAGGCCGGCGTTCCAACGCGCATCGTTGGCACCGATACTGATATAACCGCCCGCAAGGAGGCCGAGGAGACGCTGTCGCGTCTGTCGCGCCGGCTCGATCTTGCCCTGGAAATCTCCCGCATCGGCGTCTTCGAGGCCGATATCGAGCAGGACATGGTCGAGTGGGACGACCGCCTTATGGCCATTTATGGGCTGCAGGGCATTTCGCGTCAGAACGCCGGCGAGGTCTGGGCGAGAAGCCTGCACCCTGACGATCGCGACCGTGTGCTCGGCCTGGTCGACCGCAGCGTCGCAAGCGGCAGTGATTTCCAGCAGGAATACCGCATCATTCGCGGCGACGGCAAGGAGCGCGTCATCCGCTCGCGTGCGGCCTATTTCGTCGACGGTGTCGGCAAGCGCAAGGTGATCGGCGCCAATTGGGATGTCACCGAGGAGGTCAAGCTTCGCGACGAGCTGCGGCGTGCCAAGGATCTGGCCGAGGCCCGCAACGGCGAACTGGAGGCCGCCAAGGAAAGCATCGAGCACCTCGCCCTGCACGATTACCTCACAGGCCTACCGAACCGCCGCTATCTCGACAAGATGCTGGAAAAGCGCGCGGCCGAATGCCGTGCCAAGGGCCAGGCACTGGCAATCCTGCATATCGATCTCGACCGTTTCAAGCAGATCAACGATACGCTCGGCCACCGGGCCGGCGACGCCATGCTGAAACATGCCGCGGGCGTCTTGCGGAATTGCGTCCGCGCCGCCGATTTCGTCGCCCGCATCGGCGGTGACGAATTCGTCATCCTCTGCGCCGTCGATGCCGCGTCGAAGAAGGTCGTCGGCCTTGCCGAACGCGTCATCCGCGAATTGCGCAAGCCGGTCAGATATGAGGGGCACGATTGCCGGTTCGGCGCCAGCATCGGCATCGCCGTCGACAGCGGGCCGGAGCTCGACGGCAAGCAGATGCTGCTCGACGCCGATATCGCGCTCTACCGGGCCAAGGGCCTCGGCCGCAATCGCTTCGAATTCTTCTCGGCCTCCGACCGCCTCGACATCGTCTCCGCCAAGCAGCTCGCCGACGAGATCCTGATCGGTCTCGAACGCAATGAATTCGTGCCTTTCTATCAGCTGCAATTCGATGCCTGCACCCTCGATGTGACCGGCATCGAAACGCTTGCCCGCTGGCAGCATCCGGTGCACGGTTTGCTGGCGCCCGACCGCTTCCTCGATATCGCCGAGGATCTCGATGTCGTCTCGACCATCGACGCGCTGATCCTCGAGCGTGCTCTCGCCGATAGAAAGGCCTGGATCAAGGATGGGCTGCCGGTCCCGAAAATATCGGTCAACGTATCGGCCAGGCGGCTCGCCGATCCCGATCTCGGCAAGAAGCTCCGCGCGCTCAAGATCGAGCCTGGGACGGTCTGCTTCGAGCTCTTGGAATCGATCTCGCTCGACGATTGCGATGAGACGATGACCGCCAATCTGAAAAAGCTGCGCAAGCTCGGCATCGACATCCAGATCGATGATTTCGGTACCGGCCATGCCTCGATCGTCAGCCTGCTGCGGCTGAGCCCCGGCACGCTGAAGATCGACCGAGAATTGATCCGCATGCTGCCGCAATCGGCCGAGCAGCGCAAACTCGTGGGCTCGATCATCGATATCGGCCGCTCGCTTGATATCCTCGTCATCGCCGAAGGTGTCGAGACCGCGGATCATATCCGCATCCTCGAAGAACTCGATTGCGACATGCTGCAGGGCTATGCGCTGGCCAGGCCGATGCCGGCCATGCAGATCCCCTCCTTCATCCGCTCCGGAAGCTGGCGCCACGGGCAAACCGCCGTTCGGACCTCGCACCCCCAGTTTGGCCGCGCGCTTGGCGGCAGGACCGCCAAATAAAAACCTGCATAAGCGGCCCGCCATTTCGCCTTCATTCCACCGTAGAGGAAAAGGCGCTAGATTAATCCGGCGAATTCATTCGATTCTCTTGGCGGCATTCCGTAAAATCCGGAATCCGGGGCCAGAAATCCCGAAACGGGGGAAGGAGCGACAGGCGGATTGTGAAACACTCTCTTTTCCTTTATGGGGACGCCACGAGATCGATCCACTCGCGCTATCCCAAGAGCGCCAACAACAGAGAATAACCACGATGAACCGTCGCCGCCGTATCTACGAGGGCAAGGCAAAGATTCTGTATGAAGGCCCGGAACCGGGCACTTTGATCCAGTTTTTCAAGGACGATGCCACTGCCTTCAACAAGAAGAAACACGAAGTCATCGACGGCAAGGGCGTCCTCAACAACCGCATTTCCGAATATATTTTCAGCCATCTGAACAAGATCGGCATCCCCACCCATTTCATCCGCCGCCTCAACATGCGCGAGCAGCTGATCAAGGAAGTGGAGATGATCCCGCTGGAGATCGTCGTGCGCAATGTCGCCGCCGGTTCCCTCGCCAAGCGCCTTGGCATCGAGGAAGGCGTCGTCCTGCCGCGCTCGATCATCGAATTCTATTACAAGTCCGACGCGCTCGACGATCCGATGGTCTCCGAAGAGCACATCACCGCTTTCGGCTGGGCCAATCCGGCCGAACTCGATGACATCATGGCGCTCGCCATCCGCGTCAACGATTTCATGACCGGCCTTTTCCTCGGCGTCGGCATCCAGCTCGTCGATTTCAAGATCGAATGCGGCCGCCTCTTCGAAGGCGATCTGATGCGCATCATCCTCGCCGACGAGATCTCGCCGGACAGCTGCCGGCTGTGGGATATCGAAACCCGCGAGAAGATGGACAAGGACCGCTTCCGCCGCGATCTCGGCGGCTTGCTCGAAGCCTATTCCGAAGTCGCGCGCCGTCTCGGCATCATCAATGAAAACGAGCCTGTGCGCGGCACCGGCCCGGTTCTCGTCAAGTAAGGCAGGAAAGACAAAGTGATCAAGGCTCGTGTCACCGTCACGCTGAAAAACGGCGTTCTCGATCCGCAGGGCAAGGCCATCGAAGGCGCGCTCGGCGCCCTCGGCTTCTCGGGCGTCGGCCATATCAGGCAGGGCAAGGTCTTCGACCTTGAGCTGGAAGGCGCCGACAAGACCAAGGCCGAAGCCGACCTCAAGGCCATGTGCGAAAAGCTGCTCGCCAATACGGTGATCGAAAACTACGCGATCGCGATCGATTGACGATCACAGGCTGCCGGCTGGCAGGCCTTGAGGATTAGGCGTCATGACGAAGACAAAGCTGGAGACGGAAGTCTCGAAATATATGAGCTATGTTCTGCGCCATGCGCCCGAGGCCGCAGGCCTGACGCTCGACGCCGAGGGTTGGGTTTCGTTCGATGAGCTCGAAAAGGCACTGACGTCGAAATACGACGTTTCCCGCGCCGATATCATCGAGATCATCGACAACAATCCGAAGAAGCGCTTCACGCTCGCCGACAACAGGATCCGCGCAAATCAGGGTCACAGTGTCGAGGTTGACCTGGCATTGAAGGCGGTTGAACCGCCGGCAATCCTGTTTCACGGTACGTCACAGGCGAACTGGGCTTCGATCGAGCGTGAAGGCCTGAAGAAGATGGAGCGGCATCACGTCCATCTGTCGGCAGATATCGAAACCGCGAAAATCGTCGCCACGCGTCGCAAGGGCGATTATATCATTCTGCGCGTCGACGCAGCCGCCATGTTTTCAAAAGGCCATTCTTTCTTTGTCTCCGACAATGGAGTATGGCTCGCCGAAAGCGTTCCCGTTCAATTTCTTTCGCCAAGCGCAGGGACCCCATGAAATCAGCCGTCGTTCAACTTCCGGGTCTCAACCGCGACCGCGACATGATCGCCGCCTTGACCAAGATCTCCGGCCAAAAGCCCGTGACGATCTGGCAGACGGAGACCGAAATCCCCGATGTCGATCTGATCGTCATTCCCGGCGGCTTCTCCTATGGGGATTATCTGCGCTGCGGCGCGATCGCCGCCCGCATGCCGGTCATGCAGGCGATCATCAACAAGGCTGATAAGGGCGTGAAGGTGCTCGGCGTCTGCAACGGCTTCCAGATTCTCGTCGAGGCTGGCCTGCTGCCCGGCGCGCTGATGCGCAACGCCTCGCTGAAATTCGTCTGCCGCGAAATCAAGCTCGAAGTCGTCAATGCCGATACGGATTTCACCCGCGCTTACGCGCAGGGTCAGGTCATCCGCAGCCCGGTCGCCCATCACGACGGCAATTATTTCGCCGACGAAGCGACGCTGGCAAAGCTCGAAGGCAATGGCCAGGTCGTGTTCCGTTACGCCGAAGGCAGCAATCCGAACGGCTCGATCAACGACATTGCCGGCGTGATGAACGAAAAGGGCAATGTGCTCGGTATGATGCCGCATCCCGAGAACCTGATCGAAGCCGCTCATGGCGGTTCGGACGGCCGCGGCCTCTTCGCTTCGGCGCTCGACGTCATCGCCGCCTGAGCCCGCCTGAACGCATGCCGCCCGCGGGCCGACCACGGGCAACGGCATGCAAGGCTTTCATCCCTGGAGCAAGACCAATGCGCCCTCGCCTCTCCGTCGCAAACGCTGCCTTGTCGACTGTTCTCGCAGCCATGCTGGCGGCCTGCCAGTCGACGGCGCCGGCAACAAGCCCGAACCGCGCCGCCCTGCCGACGATGGAGCGCGTGGCGCTCGGCGCCAACGCCTGCTGGTTCAAATCAGGCGATCCGGCCTTTGCCGCTTATAAGCTCGCTCCGGAGCTCAATTCCTTCACCGGCCGGCCGCGCATTCTCCTCGTTCACAAGGGCAGCCCGGAAAGCCGGCCGCTGCTCGTCGTGCAGGCCGAGGGAAGCCCGGCGCGTCTCCAGGCCTTCGGGCCGATGATGCAGGAGCCGGTGGCCGGGCGTATTGCCGGCGACGTCAATCGCTGGTCGGCAGGCAACAAGGCCTGCAGCTGATTGCTGTGACCGATCCGCTAGAGCAGATGCCGAAAAGTGTGAGCGGTTTTCGGACAACATCATTCTCTAACTCTTTAAGACCAGAATTCAGAGTTAGGCCGAACGGGCCTAAAATTATCCTGTTCTGGGGATCAATCCCAGAAAAACGACTTGCCGACTTCGCGCGCCGCGTCGGATTGCGACACGCCGATATCCTTGAGCTCGCTCGCCGTCAGGCCTCGTAGCGCCCGGCGGCCTTCCCGCTTCTGATGCCAGAGAAGAACGGCCGCCCAGATCCGGCCTAGACGCGTCGTCGCCTCGGTGGGCGCGGCCGGCAAGGCAACCTGTCTCCTATCATCAAGGGAGACAATCGATACAATCGGCATTTTGATTTCAGGTAAGGCGGACATTCCAAGAATCCTTTCGGTTATCCGTTGGAATTGACTCCTAATCTTGACAGGGACAATGTGACAATATAAGTAATTGTCACCATGACAAATTGGCTCCCTGATCTCTCCCGCGGCTCCGGACCGGTCTATCTGCGGCTTGCCGACAGCATTGAATCCGCCATCGCGAGCGGCGCCCTGCCCGCGGGCAGCAAGTTGCCGCCGCAGCGCAACCTTGCTTATGACATCGGCGTAACGATCGGCACGATCGGCCGCGCCTATGCGCTGGTGCACGAACGCGGCCTGGTCGCAGGCGAAGTGGGGCGCGGCACCTATGTGCTGAACCGCTCAGAGACGCCGCCCAGCGAACAGAGCGATCCCTTGACCGTCTCGCTTGGCGGCACCCGTTTCCAGGATGCGCCTGCAAACAAGATCCGCTTCGACACTACTGCCGCTCCCGATCTCGGTCAGGGCAAGATCATCGCTGGTATTCTGGCGGAGATCGGCGAACAGCATCTCGCGGAAATCTCCTCCTATTCCAGAAGTTTCCCGGCGAATTGGTTCGAAGCCGGACGCCGCTGGCTTGCCCGCAGCGGCTGGACGCCGGACGTCGAAAATATCGCGCCGACACTTGGCGCCCATGCGGCGGCCGTCGCCGTGATCGCCGCCGTCTCGGCGCCGGGCGACAAGATCGTTTTCGAAAATCTCAGCTATACGCAGGTCAGCCGCAGCGCGCGCCTTCTTGGGCGCCGCACGGTGACGGTCGATTCCGACGAATTCGGCGTGATCCCCGATGATTTCGAGCGGCTTTGCCAGCAGCAGCATCCGAAGCTCGCCTTCCTGATGCCGACGGTTCACAATCCGACGGTTGCCATCATGCCGGAAGAGCGGCGTGCGGCAATCGCCGGCATCGCCAGGAAGCATGGGGTCTGGCTGATCGAGGACGATCTCTACGGCGGCATGGCCGATGACGATACGCCCCTGCTTGCCGCACTGGCGCCCGACCGCACCTTCCTGGTCAACGGCCTGTCCAAATCGGTTGCCGCCGGCGTGCGCGGCGGCTGGGTCGCCTGCCCGCCGCATTTTGCTCAGCGCATCAAGGTAACCCACAGGATGATCACCGGCGGCCTGCCATTCATTCTGGCCGAGACCTGCGCGCGGCTCGTCGAAAGCGGCGCCGCCCATGATATCCGCAAGGCGAGCGTTGAAGAACTTTCCCGTCGTACCCAGCTTGCCAGAGAGCATTTGCAGGGTTTCGATTTCCAATCTCATCCGCACGCGCCTTTCCTCTGGTTGAAGCTGCCGGAGCCCTGGATGTCCGGCACCTTCAAGAACGCCGCCTTCCGCGACGGCGTGCTCGTCGACGACGAGGACGAGTTCAAGACGGCGCGTGGTGAGAAGACCTATCACCGCGTTCGCGTCGGCTTTTCCTCGCCGAAGACGGGACAGGAGCTGGTCGCGGGTCTGATGATCCTGCGCCGTCTACTGGAAAATGGCGGCTCCACCTATGACGGTGAAATATGACCTGTTGCAAATACACGTCATAGTTCCAAAAAAATATCGGCGCGGAACTGCGAAGCTGTGCCGCCCCGACCGCCATGCTACGCCTTGGTCATCCCGCGAGTCGGGGAATCAAAGGACAGCAGATGAAGATCGACTTCGGTAAAGTCGCTCTGCCCTTCTTGTGTACAGCGTCGGCGGCAGCGGTAATCGGCTTTTTTGCCATGACCGGCTCCGCAAGTGCAGGTGAGCAAATATTTGACGAATTGCGCTTCGGCGTTTCGGCCTCGGTACAATCGGGGCACTCCAGGGAAAACGGCGTCTTTCCCGAAGTTACCGCCCTCTTCGATCCCTTCGGCTATGATGACACGGCCGGCTGGCAGCAATTGTTGCGCCCGCGCGTCCATGTCGGCACCTCGATCGGCACATCGGGAGAAGCCACGCAATTCTTCACCGGCTTTACCTGGACCGTCGATTTCAACGAGAAACTGTTTGCCGAAGCTGGTTTCGGCGGCGTCGTTCACACCGGCGATCTCAATGACGACGATGACGGCCCGGGACTCGGCTGTCGCGTCCTCTTCCACGAATATGTCGGCGCCGGTTATCGTTTCACCCGCAATTGGAACGTGATGGCCCAGATCGCCCACTCCTCCCATGCCAATCTCTGCGACGGCCCGAACGACGGCATGACGCGCGCCGGCCTGCAGATCGGCTACAAGTTCTGATCGCTCAGCTCTTTTATCGGAAAACTCTGCCCGCCCCTGTGAACTGACACCGAAGTTGGGTGTCCAACTTTCGAGAGTCAGTTCACTGTGTTGACGGCGGGCATTTTCCTGTCGCGCGGCGCCGCTACATAAGCTAAAGACAGCGCAAAACGCGCCAGGGACTTTCCGCTCATGACCATTCCAAACACCATCCCGATCACGCCGGAACTCATCGCAAGCCACGGCCTGAAGCCGGACGAGTACCAGCGCATTCTGGATCTGATCGGCCGCGAACCCACCTTCACCGAGCTCGGCATCTTCTCGGCCATGTGGAACGAGCACTGCTCCTACAAATCCTCGAAGAAGTGGCTGCGCACGCTGCCGACCAAAGGGCCGCGCGTCATTCAGGGTCCGGGCGAGAATGCCGGCGTGGTCGATATCGATGACGGCGACTGCGTCGTCTTCAAGATGGAGAGCCACAACCACCCCTCCTACATCGAACCCTACCAGGGGGCTGCGACCGGCGTCGGCGGCATCCTTCGTGACGTCTTCACCATGGGCGCGCGCCCGATCGCCGCGATGAACGCGCTGCGCTTCGGCGAGCCGGATCATCCGAAGACCCGCCATCTCGTCTCCGGCGTCGTCTCCGGCGTCGGCGGCTACGGCAATTCCTTCGGCGTGCCGACGGTCGGCGGTGAAGTCGAGTTCGATGCCCGCTACAACGGCAACATCCTGGTCAACGCTTTTGCCGCCGGTATCGCGAGATCCAACGCCATCTTCCTGTCCGAAGCCAAGGGTGTCGGCCTTCCGGTCGTCTATCTCGGCGCCAAGACCGGCCGCGACGGGGTCGGCGGCGCCACCATGGCGTCGGCAGAATTCGACGAATCGATCGAGGAGAAGCGCCCGACCGTGCAGGTCGGCGACCCCTTCACCGAAAAGTGCCTGCTGGAAGCCTGCCTCGAGCTCATGCAGACTGGCGCCGTTATTGCCATCCAGGACATGGGTGCGGCCGGCCTCACCTGCTCGGCCGTCGAAATGGGCGCCAAGGGTGATCTCGGCATCCTGCTCGAGCTCGACAAGGTGCCGGTGCGCGAAGAGCGGATGACGGCCTATGAGATGATGCTGTCGGAAAGCCAGGAGCGCATGCTCATGGTGCTGCAGCCGGAGAAGGAAGAGCAAGCCAAGGCAATCTTCGTCAAGTGGGGCCTCGATTTCGCCATCGTCGGCAAGACGACAGACGATCTGCGTTTCCGCGTCATGCACCAGGGCGAGGAAGTCGCCAACCTGCCGATCAAGGATCTCGGCGATCAGGCGCCGGAATATGACCGCCCCTGGCGCGAATCCGGCAAGCAGGCGCCCCTGCCCGCCAATCTCGTCGCAGCACCCGAAAATTACGGCCAGGCGCTGCTTCAGCTGGTCGGCTCCGCCAACCAGTCGAGCCGCCGCTGGGTCTACGAGCAGTATGATACGCTGATCCAGGGCAATTCGCTGCAGCTTCCGGGCGGCGACGCCGGCGTCGTGCGTGTCGACGGCCATCCGAGCAAGGCGCTCGCCTTCTCCTCCGACGTCACGCCGCGTTATGTCGAGGCCGATCCCTTCGAAGGCGGCAAGCAGGCGGTCGCCGAATGCTGGCGCAACATCACCGCGACCGGCGCCGAGCCGCTCGCCGCCACCGACAATCTCAATTTCGGCAATCCGGAAA
Source organism: Rhizobium sp. R634 (assembly GCF_002211305.1). GTDB lineage: Bacteria > Pseudomonadota > Alphaproteobacteria > Rhizobiales > Rhizobiaceae > Rhizobium. The sequence goes on from NZ_LOKW01000026.1 coordinate 277,209, forward strand.
AGCCAGAGATCATGGGCCAGTTCGTTCAGGCGGTGAAGGGCATCGGCGAAGCCTGCCGCGCGCTCGACTTCCCGATCGTGTCGGGCAACGTCTCGCTTTACAACGAAACCAACGGCGTCGCCATCCTGCCGACCCCGACGATCGCAGGTGTCGGCCTGCTGCCGGATTGGCGCAAGATGGCCCGCATCGGGGCCGCCAATGACGGCGACAAGGTGATCATGATCGGCGTCGACGGCAGCCATCTCGGCCAGTCGGTCTACCTCAGAGACGTGCTCTCCAGCCGCGAAGGCCCGGCGCCTGAAGTGGATCTGTTCGCCGAGCGCCGCAATGGTGATTTCGTGCGCTCCGTCATCCGCAACGGCCAGGCGACCGCCTGCCACGACATTTCCTCCGGCGGCCTTGCCGTCGCGCTCGCGGAGATGGCCATGGCATCGGACAAGGGCCTGACCATCGATCTCGGTGAAAGCAAGGGCGCCCCGCATGCGCTGCTCTTCGGCGAGGACCAGGCCCGCTACGTGCTGACGGTGCCGGCCGATGTGGCGAATTTCGTCTGCTCGAATGCGGAAGGCGCCGGCGTTCCCTTCCGCCGCCTCGGCACCGTCGGGGGCACGGCGCTCACCGTCGGCGATCTCATCTCGCTGCCGATTCAGCAATTGCGCGATGCCCATGAATCGTGGTTCCCTGATTACATGGAAGGCCGCGGCGAACTGGCTGCGGAATGATGCGCAAGGAGTAACGATCATGGCCATGAAACCCGGCGATATCGAAGATATGATCAAGGCTGGGATTCCCGGTGCCAAGGTGACGATCCGCGATCTGGCGGGCGATGGCGATCACTACGCCGCCGAAGTCGTCGCCGAAGCTTTCCGCGGCAAGAGCCGCGTGCAGCAGCACCAGATGGTCTACGAGGCGTTGAAGGGCAACATGGGCGGCGTCCTGCACGCGCTCGCATTGCAGACCTCGGCACCGGATTGACCGGCTGCCCCTGGTCGGTTCAAAGTTTGCGATGAACCGACCAGCAGGAGGACTTTTCCTGCCGGGCCCTTTGTTTTTCGTGGACGCGCGGTGATCGCCAAAGAAGTCCAGCTTTAACAGTTCGCTCAATTCCAACCTCCCTCATTCCTCTGCTTGTCACAGGCATCCAGCTACCGCGCGTCTGCGCGGTGAATGACTCACCTGTTTCGAAGGAAAAAGTCTTTCGCGCCCAAGGACTTGGGCGTACTGGATTCCTGTGACGAGCAAAGGAATGAGGAGTGCGGGGTAGCGGCCTACCCTAAATCGAGCACTTCACTGAGAACTGCTCTTATCTAATGGGCTCGGCGTGCCTAACAGCATCTTGCTATTCGGAAAGCACAACCCTCAGCCAGGCATTCTCTTTTCGTCCGGATCAGCAAAAACCGAGGCCGGCATCGGTCCTGATGTCATCAGCGTAAAATCGAATGGTGCCTGGAGATCGGGCCCGAGCACATATTGCCGGTGCACCCGCAGCTGGTCCTTGCGGATCTTGCGGTAATGCTCGCCCGTCAGCATCTGCTTGACGCGGATACGAAGGATCTTCGCCGGCGGCGCATCGCCATGGCCGCAGACGGCGACGACCGGCACCTTATAGAAATTGATCGAATCCGTCAGGCACTGCACGTCGAGCCAGGAAATCTCGCGACAGCGGGCAATCAGCCCGACGCGGGCGCGAAGCAGCGTCGCCGACGATAAGAGCGCGCATTGCAGGATAGCGCTGCCGAGCGTCGCGAACACCACGCGCTTGCCCTTGAATATCTCCGGCTCCCTTTCGAGCAGAATGCCGATCACATGGGCAGCGACGCTCGATCCCATGCTGTGCGACGAGATCACATATTCATCCGCCTCTTCCATGAGCGCCTTGCGCACGGAATCGGCCCGGTTCTCCAGCCATTCGTTGAAATCGGCCCGGTCCATACGGCCGAGCGCCACTGCCATTTCCCAATCGGCGAAGAGATGCAACGTATGGAAACGTTCGGAAAACGGCAGGAAGGCGAAGATGAAGAAACAGAGCGCCAGCGGCGCACTCCAGAGCATGTGCCAAGCCGAAAAGCCGACCTCGTTTGGAAGGATAGCGATCTGCACCGTCAGCGCGAGCGCGAGCGCCGTCAGCAGGAAGGGGAAGAGAAAGAACAATCCGAAGCGCCAGGCATGACGGAAATATCCCCGCATGCCGCCTTCGAGGATGATCTGGGCGAAGCTTCGGAAGCCCGCAAGAATCTGACTGAGCGTATTGCCGCTGCGCAGCCGGCGCACGAGCGCATCGTGCTCGACCATGTGGATCCGGCTCTTCGTCTGCCAGCCGGCAGAATCGGCCGTTGCCCCCTCGTCGGCGTTCCCAGGTGCCGCTTCGCTCGTCGTGACCTCGAAACTGAGGGGATCGCTGCCGTCATCCGGCGTTCCCGTCTTGATCGAGTAGCCCCAGACCGCGGAGCTCTGCCTGGCAGAGCGTTCGTAGCGCGCCCTGTGGGCAAGGCCGTCAAGCGGCTCGAAGCCTGGAAAATGCAGGACGACGCGCTTCTCGATGAATTTCATTCCGCTCTTTCGGCCGGGCGGCTGCCTGGCATGTTGTTGCGATCCGGCTGCTTAGCGGCCGATATCGGCGAAAAAGCAGGGATGGTCTCGAAGCCGCCTTGCTAACCGAAGTCATCAGGAATTCAATAGCAGCGATGTCGTTTCCATCACGAACGGAGGGTTTTGTGGCCGATCTCGTCAAAGAATTGATTTCAGGCGTCGTAGACAGCGTCTTGAAGGAAATCCTCAAGAAAACCACCGGCCGCACCACGACGAAGCGCGGCAGACGGAAAACACGCCCCGCCGCGACCACCGCAGCGCGCAAGACGACCACGGCCAAACGCAAACCCGCCCGCAAACAGGTGAGCAGGCGCCGCACATCCGCCGGACGCAGCCGTCAGCGCCGCAGTTGAGACCGCGCGAATCTCGCCGCGCTCCCCACCGTAACGCGACGGCAACAATCCCAAAGTGGTCTGACCAGATTGGTCTTTTTTTGGTTCGGGCGGCTGGAATTCCTGCCGTCGCATGCTATCTAAGGGAAACGATTGAAACGGCGGGCCTTTAACTCGCCTGTTGAAAGGATCAGATCCCATGAGCGGCATTCACGAATTCATCGACAACGAAATCAAGAGCAACGACGTCGTCCTCTTTATGAAGGGCACGCCGCAGTTTCCGCAGTGCGGTTTCTCCGGGCAGGTCGTGCAGATTCTCGATTACATCGGCGTCGACTACAAGGGCATCAATGTGCTTGCCGATTCGGAAATCCGCCAGGGCATCAAGGATTATTCCAACTGGCCGACGATCCCCCAGCTTTACGTAAAGGGCGAGTTCATCGGCGGCTGTGACATCGTCCGGGAGATGTTCCAGGCCGGTGAGCTGCAGCAGCACCTCCAGGAAAACGGCGTCACCGTTCGCGGCGCCGCCTGACCGGTCACCGGGCGTCCGTCCGGTTTCCAAATCTGTTTCTCGAGTCCGAGGCGCTGCGCTGAGCAGCGCCTTGGCCTGTTTATGGGAATTTCATTGTGACAGATTCATCACAAGCCGTGTCCGCGGGCCGCCTGCCCATGGGCAAGCGTGAGTTCATCGCGCTTGCAGCCTTCCTGATGGCTATCAACTCGCTCGCGATCGACATCATGCTCCCGGCCCTGCAACAGATCGGCGCCAGCCTCAGCGTCGAAAGCGAGAATCACCGCCAGTTCGTCATCTCTTCCTATCTGCTCGGCTTCGGCTGCGCCCAGCTTTTCTACGGCCCGCTTTCGGATCGTTTCGGCCGCCGCCTGCCGCTGTTGATCGGCCTCGCTATCTATATCCTTTCCGCCATCGGCAGCGTCTTCGTTCCCTCCTTCGCCGGACTGCTCGTGCTACGCTTCATCCAGGGCGTCGGTTCGGCTGCCACCCGCGTCATCACCATCTCCATCGTTCGCGATATCTATGGCGGCCGCCAGATGGCGGAGGTCATGTCGCTGATCATGATGGTCTTCATGATCGTGCCGGTGATTGCGCCGGGCGCCGGCCAGGTGGTGATGTTCTTCGGCAACTGGCACCTGATCTTCCTCTTCATCGCCACCATGGCGACTGCGATCGCCGTCTGGGCCTATCTGCGCCTGCCGGAAACCCTGCATCCGGCTAATGTCAGGCCTTTCACCGCCCGTTCGATCTTCGGCGCCTTCAAGCTGGTGCTGACCAATCGGGTGGCGCTCTGCTACACCATCGCCAGCACTTTCATCTTCGGGGCGCTGTTCGGCTTCATCAATTCCGCCCAGCAGATCTATGTCGGCATCTACGGTCTCGGCGTCTATTTCCCTGTCGCCTTCGCCGGCGTCGCGATCTTCATGTCGCTGTCGTCCTTCTTCAATTCGCGTTTCGTCGGCAAGATCGGCATGCGCCGGCTGTCGCACGGCTCGCTCCTCGGCTTCATCGCCATCAACACCATCTGGCTGATCGTCCAGATGGCGAGTTCGGAGCCGATGCCTTTCGCGCTGTTCATCACTTTCTTCGGCCTGGCCATGTTCCAGTTCGGCTGGATCGGCTCGAATTTCAATTCGCTCGCCATGGAGCCTCTCGGCCACGTCGCCGGCACCGCCTCCTCCGTCCTCGGTTTCATGAGCACGGTCGGCGGCGCCCTTATCGGCGCCGGCATCGGCCAGGCCTTCGACGGCACTGCCTTGCCGATGGTCGCCGGTTACTTTGCCGTGTCGGTCGTCGGGCTGGTCTTTGTGCTGATCGCCGAGAAAGGCCGCCTCTTCCACCAGCAGAACCCGGCCGTCTGAACGACCGGGCCATTCGCATTTGGGATATCTCCACATGACGCCGCCGCATAAACCCCATCAGGAAAACCAAGGTTCCCGCCGCATCGGCATGGGTTTCGGCGAATTCGTCGTCACCATTGCCATCATGACCGCCAGCATCGCCATGGCGATCGATAGCATGCTGCCGGCATTGCCGAATATCGGCCATTCCCTCGGCGTCACCAATACCAACGATGCGCAGCTCATCATTGGCGTCTTCTTCCTCGGCTTCGGCGTCTCGCAGATATTCTTCGGCAGTCTTTCGGATACGTTCGGCCGCCGCAACATCCTGCTTGGCGGCCTTGTCTGCTACCTCTTCGCCATGTTTGCCGCCGCGGCAACCGGCAGCTTCGAAATGCTGCTGGTCATGCGCTTCATCCAGGGCGTGGGCGGTGCGGCGGTGCGCATCACCACCATGGCCATCGTGCGCGACTGCTTCGGCGGCCGCGAGATGGCCCGCGTCATGTCCTATGTCATGATCGTCTTCATGATCGTGCCGATCGTTGCTCCCTCCGTCGGCCAACTGATCATCATGTACGCCAACTGGCATTGGATCTTCATCCTGCTCGGCATCGTTGCCTCCGTCCTATTCGTCTGGGCGCTTTTGCGCCTGAAGGAATCGCTGCCGCCGGAAGAGCGCCTGCCGCTGTCGGTCGGTTCCGTCGCGGATGGTTTCAAGACCGTACTCACCAACCGCATCACCTGCGGCTACATGATCGGCCTCACCATGTTCACCGGCGTCATCAGCGCCTATGTCATTTCGGTGCAGCAGGTTTTCGGTGAGGTCTACGGCCTCGGCGACTGGCTGCCGATCGCTTTTGCGGCCACCGCCGGCGGCATAGCGGTCGCCAATTTCGCCAACGGCTTCTTCGTGCGCACATTCGGCATGCGGCGCATCTCACACGCGGCTTTGCTGATCTTCACGGCGCTCTCGGCCGCCGGCTTCTTCTATTCGCTGGCAGGCAAGCCCGATTTCGCCGTCGCCTACGGCATTTTCACCATCGTGCTGATGATGTTTGCCGTGATCGCCACCAATTTCACCGCCATCAGCCTCGAGCCGATGGGCAATCTCGCCGGCACGGCGACCGCCGTCACCGGCTTCGTCTCGACCACCTTCGGCGCCATCCTCGGCGGCCTGGTCGGCCAGATGTTCAATGGCACCGTGCAGCCTCTCTTCGGCGGCTTCGCGCTGTTTGGCCTGGTGACGATCGCCGCCACCCTCTGGGCGGAAAACGGCAAGCTCTTCACGCATCCGGGAGATAGCCCCCAGCTCGATCCGGGCGCTGCTCACTTCTGAGCCAGGAGGCGCGGATCAATCCAGGATATCTCGATGGACGAGCGAATTCTGATCCGGCCCTACGTGCCACACGACGTGGACGCGACGATCGAGATTTTCCTGCGCTCGATCCGGGAAGTCTCCTCGAAAGACTATTCCGCCGCTCAGATCGATGCCTGGGCAAAGGTGGAAGACCGCAGCCTATGGGCGGAACGGAGGATGAGCAGGCCTGGCTGGATCGCGGAAATCGGCGGAAAACCGGTAGGATTTTCCGATCTGACCGGCGATGGATGCCTGGATATGATGTTCGTTCACCCCGAATTTCAGGGAGTTGGAGTGGCAACCCGCCTGTTGCGCAGGGTTGAGGAAGAGGCTCTCAGGTTGGGGTACAGCCGAATTTATACGGAAGCCAGCAGAACCGCCCGGCCATTCTTCGAGCGTAAGGGCTTCCGGATGGTCGCCAGGCAAATCGTCGAGAAGCGCGGCCAAAGCTTGGAAAACTTCTTGATGGAAAAGCCCTGCGCATGAGCGTGCGTGAGCCCGCCGCAAATTCGGCTGCCCCCACCGGCCCTTGCAAGGGTCGGTTTGTCAGACCGTAAACACCTCACGCCGCAGCAGTTCCCACGAAGCCTTGTCGGGCGCAACCAGCAGCCCGCCGTCGAGGTGATGCGGCAGGTAGGGCGATCCGTCGAGCCGCGCCGCATGGGCGCCGGCCTCCTGCGAGATCAAGGTGCCGGCCAGATGATCCCAGGGCATCAGCTTGTTGTACATCAGGTAATGCACATGCCCGCCGGCAAAGGTGCGGTATTCATGGGCCGCGCAGCGGTAGTTGGTGAGGAAGCGCACCTTGGCGAGATTGCCGAGTATCTCGGCGCGCTTCTCCTGCGGCAGATATCCGGTCGAGGCCATGCCGACCATTTGGTCGAGCGCGACCGGTTCGGCCGTCTGCAGCCGCTGCGCTTCGCCATCCGGGCGCCGCAGCCAAGCACCGCCGCCCTTCTCCGCCATCACCCAATCGTCGCCCATCGGATCGTAGATGATCCCGGCGATGGTCTCGCCGCCGGAAACGACGGAGGCCATGACGCCGAAGGCGGGAATGCCCGAAGCGAAATTGAATGTACCATCGACAGGGTCGACAACAATTGCAAGATCGACATCCGCGAGCCCGGTGAGCAGAGCCGGTTCGGCCGCGACCGACTCTTCGCCAAGGAACAGCGCTTGCGGCCAGAGCTGCGCGGCTTCCGCCTTGATCATGCGCTCGGCCTGTTCGTCCGCCTCGGTGACGAGATCGGTCGCTTCGCTCTTGGCCCGCACATCCTCACCGCCGAGCCGGCGAAAGCGCGGCAGGATCTCCGCCTGCGCCGCTCGGCGCAAGAGATCGGCAAGAGCGGTCACGTCGACAGTCGCAGTCATGTCCAAATCCTTTCGGTTCGGCCTTTCCGGAAAGGCCTCAAATCAGATGCCGACGATCTCGCGCTGGATAAGCTGCCAGCTTTCCCTGTCGGGCGCGGAAATGATGCCGCCAGTCGTTTCGCCCGGACGATAGGGCGTGCCGTCGAACTTGGCCGTATGACCGCCCGCCTCCTGATGCGCGAGCACGCCGGCCAGATGATCCCAGGGCATCAGCTTCGCATGGCCGATGAAATGCAGCTTGCCCGAGGCGACCATCCAATATTCGTAGGCCGAGCAATTGAAAGCGAAGGTCATTTTGATCTTCGCCATGTTGGCTGAAATGCGCGAGCGATCCGGGTCCTCCATATGGCCCCACGAGATGCCGCCGACCATCTGGTTCAAGGCGGCAGGCTCGGCCACAGCAAGCTTGCTCGATTGCCCATCCTGCCGCGTCAGGAAGGCGCCCGCTCCCTTAATTGCCGTGACGGTGTCTCCGAGCACGGGATCATGGATGATGCCGGCGACGGTTTCGCCCTTGACGGTGACGGCGAGGATCGTCCCGAAGACGGGAAACCCGGCGGCGAAATTGAAGGTGCCATCGACAGGATCGATGACAAAGGCAAGTTCGGCGTCGGCAAGCGCCGGCACGACGGACCGGTCGGCGTCATAAGCTTCCTCACCGACGATGAGGGCTGAGGGAAAGCGCTCTTTCAGCGCCGCGGTAATCCGGTGTTCGGCGAGCAGATCCGCCTGCGTCACGAGGTCGATTGCCGAGGTCTTTTCCGAAACGTCGGCAGTGCCGAGATTGCGGAAACGCGGCATGATCTCCGCGCGCGCCGCCTCCTTCACGCACTCGCCGAGAAAGAGAATGTCCCTATCAGAAATAGTCATGCGAAATCTGTCCTTCATGCAATGAACAACCTGCATAGCCGGCCCTTCATGAAGGATCGGTGACACCTAGGCTGGAAAAGTCGAAGAGTTTCGGATCGAGCAGATGCGACGGGTTCACATGCGAAAGCGCGCGCAGCATCGTGTCCTTGCGGCCTGGCATGCGCCGCTCGATATCGGCGAGCATGTCTTTCATCGCATTGCGCTGCAGCCCATCCTGAGAGCCGCAGAGATCGCAGGGGATGATCGGGAATTGCATGGCGGCGGCGAATTTGGCGAGGTCATCCTCGGCGGCATAGGCGAGCGGCCGCAGCAGCATCAGGTCGCCTTCGTCGTTCAGAAGCTTCGCCGGCATCGAGGCGAGGCGTCCGCCGTGGAAGAAGTTCATGAAGAAGGTTTCGAGAATGTCCTCGCGGTGGTGGCCGAGAACCAGCGCATCACAGCCCTCCTCCCGCGCAATGCGGTAGAGATTGCCGCGGCGCAGCCGTGAACAGAGCGAGCAATAGGTCGCGCCCTCCGGGACCTTCTCCTTCACGATGGAGTAGGTATCGCGATATTCGATCCGATGCCGCACGCCGATCCTCGTCAGATAATCCGGCAGCACATGCTTGGGAAAGTTCGGCTGGCCCTGATCGAGATTGCAGGCGATGAGCTCCACCGGCAACAGCCCGCGCCATTGCAGATCGAGCAGCAGCGCCAGCAATCCGTAGGAATCCTTGCCCCCGGAAAGGCCGACCAGCCAGCGCTTCTGCCCCTTCAGCATGCCGAAATCATCGAAGGCCTGGCGCACCTGTCTCAGCAGCCGCTTGCGCAGCTTGTTGAAAGAAACCGAGCGCGGCGCATCGGCAAACAGCGCATGGCCGATAGCGCTGTCGGCCTCGCCGGTTTCCAGGTCATCAATGTTGGCTGCGATATTCATTGCTTGGTCCCATCGAAGCTTCATCTTGCCTTAGCAGAAAGACCTTCGCCCACACAGCCTCAATCGCCGAAAACCGACCAGCCGGTGCGCGCGGCAAGCATTTCCAGTGCCACGGCGCCGAGCTGCGAATTGCCGACCTTGTTCAGCCCCGGCGACCAGACCGCGATCGAGGCGATACCAGGCGCCACGGCGAAGATGCCGCCGCCGACGCCGCTCTTGCCGGGAAGGCCGACGTGATAGGCGAAATCGCCCGAACCGTCGTAATGGCCGCAGGTCAGCATCAGCGCATTGATGCGCCGCGCCCGCTTCGGCGACACCACGGAATGGCCGGTCATCGGATTGCTGCCGCGCGCTGCCAGAAACAGCCCGGCGCAGGCCAGCTGCTCGCAGCTCATCGACAGCGCGCATTGGTGGAAATAGACACCGAGCACATGATCGACGGGATGGTCGAGATTGCGGTAGGCGCGCATGAAGTTGGCGAGCGCGGCATTGCGGTAGCCGGTCTGCGTCTCCGAGCGCGCCACCTTGTCGTCGATGGTGATCGATTCGTCATCGGCCAGATACCGCACGAAGCGCAGCAACTCGCCGATCGCCTCGCGCGGCGCGTGACCGGCCATGACGACGTCGGTGACGGCGATCGCACCAGCATTGATGAAGGGATTGCGCGGGATTCCGCTCTCATGCTCGAGCTGGACGATCGAGTTGAAGGCCGACCCGGAAGGTTCGCGCCCGACGCGCTTCCACAGGCTCTCGCCGACCTTGCCGAGCGCCAGCGTCAGCATGAAGACCTTGGAGATGCTCTGGATCGAGAAGGAAATATCGGCATCGCCGACGCGATAGACCTTGCCGTCGACGGTGACGATCGCCATCCCGAACTGCCGCGGATCGACCTTGGCAAGCTCGGGAATATAATCGGCGACCTTGCCCTCGCCGATGCGCGGCAAAATATCGGTGTAGATGCTGTCGAGGGTCGCCTGCAAATCCGCCATCGCTTCTCTCCGGATAACAAAAAAGCCGCCCGAAAGAGCGGCTTTTCCATAAGCGAAAACGCCTGGTTTTTCTTAACGCGAATAGAATTCGACGACCAGATGCGGTTCCATGACGACCGGGAAGGGAACGTCGCTGAGCGTCGGGACGCGGCCGAAGGTGGCAACCATCTTGTTGTGATCGACTTCGATATAATCCGGAACGTCGCGCTCGGCGAGGCTGACGGCTTCCAGGACGGTCACCAGCTGCTTCGACTTCTCGCGAACTTCGATGACGTCGCCAGCCTTGCAGCGGTAGGAGCCGATGTTGACGCGCACGCCGTTGACGGTCACGTGGCCATGGTTGACGAACTGACGGGCAGCAAAGACCGTCGGAACGAACTTGGCGCGGTAGACGATCGCGTCGAGGCGGGATTCCAGAAGACCGATGAGGTTTTCCGAGGTGTCGCCCTTGCGGCGGTCGGCTTCGGCGAAGATCGCGCGGAACTGCTTTTCGCGCAGGTCACCGTAGTAGCCCTTGAGCTTCTGCTTGGCGCGCAGCTGCACACCGAAGTCCGAAAGCTTGCCCTTGCGGCGCTGGCCGTGCTGGCCCGGGCCGTATTCGCGGCGGTTCACCGGGGACTTCGGACGGCCCCAGATGTTTTCGCCCATACGGCGGTCAATTTTGTACTTGGACGATTCGCGCTTGCTCATCGCATTTCCTTTCAAATGTTTAAGGCGATTTGTTGCCAAACCGCGCGAAGGAAACACGCCCTCCTCTGACCTCTTTGGGAGACCTGACAGGATGTTTCGGTTAGCGAACAGAAACGATCCACGGGACATGTCAAATGAAACACCGGACATTGCTGCCCGGTGCTTGGCGCGGTCTTTAGAGGCCCGTCATGAAAATGTCAACTGCGCCAAAGCCCGAAAGCGCCACTATTCCGCAGCCAGCGGCTGATCGCCTGTATCGGGCGCATTGGCGTCACCCGGCGCGGTCTGGCAATTCATGTCCGGGAAAGCCACGATGCGCTTGCCGGAAAAATCCGTGTGCACGACGACAATCCCCTGCTCCTCGAAATAACCGAGCAGGCGGCGGGCGCGGCGCGCCGAATGGGTGCCGTAGGCACGGGCGATGCGGGCGTCCGATGGGCAAGGCTCACCACAGACGGCGGCTTTGGCGAGCATCAGGAAGACGCCCTGAAGATCGTCGGTCACACTTGCCGACAGCGACAGCGCCGTTGTCCACGCATCGGTCGCGGCGGTCGCCGCATCGACGCCCGAGCGGGAGATCGCCACGCGCCGGCGGAAATCCGGCAGCGCGATCGGCGGCCCCGGCACGCGGCGCATGCGCAGCCGCACGAGGAAGTCTTGATAGAGCACGGAATCGGTGCGGAAGGCGGACGTGGGATCGTCGAGTATTTCGGCAAGCACGCCGGCAAGCCGCTCTTCCCGTTCCTCGGCTGAAATCTCCGGCTGGCTCGCCCTCGCCTCGACCGGCGCTGGAGATGCCGCCGGCGTCGAGCGCGAGAGCTCCGCCAGAATATCGGTCGTCGGCCGCGGCGCCGGCGGCGCGCGGCGCACGAGCGGACGCTGGAATTCCTCCGGATCGGGCGTGAAGATCAGATCCTCCACATCCTGCGGCGCATCCGGCAGCGGCATGAGCTTCGGGCTGGAGGAGCGCGCCGAGGTCTCGACCGCGCCGATCTGGATCGGCAATGGCCGACGGGACAATGCCGGCCCGAGGGCGACGAAATTGCCGCGTTTCAGGTCACGGAACATTTCGGCCTGGCGCCGGTCCATGCCGAGCAGGTCGGCGGCGCGCGCCATGTCGATATCGAGGAAGGTACGGCCCATCAGGAAATTCGAGGCCTCGGCAGCGACGTTCTTGGCGAGCTTGGCAAGCCGCTGCGTGGCAATCACGCCGGCAAGCCCGCGCTTGCGGCCGCGGCACATCAAGTTGGTCATCGCCCCGAGCGACATCTTGCGCGCATCTTCCGAGACGTCGCCGCCAATCGAAGGCGCAAACATCTGCGCTTCGTCGACGACAACCAGAACCGGATACCAATATTCGCGATCGGCATCGAACATGCCGTTCAGGAAGGCCGCCGCCGCCCGCATCTGCTGCTCGATATCGAGCCCTTCCAGCGTTAGAACGCAGGAAACGCGGTGCTGACGGATGCGGTTGGCAATGCCGGCAAGCTCGGCCTCTGTGCGCTCGCCATCCACGACCACATGGCCGAAACGATCGGACAGCGTGACGAAATCACCTTCGGGATCGATGATGACCTGCTGCACCCATTGCGCGGACTGCTCCAGCAGGCGGCGCAACAGATGCGACTTGCCCGATCCTGAGTTGCCCTGCACGAGCAGACGCGTCGCCAGCAACTCCTCGATATCGAGTGTCGCCGGAGCGCCGGACGCCAATCCCATATCGATGCCAACTTGCAATACTGATCCTCGCGACGAAGAGACTCACATGAACGAAGCGCCATTCTTCCGAAACGGCAACGCCCCGTCTATCAAAGAATCTGCTGATTTTCAGGAGTGGATTTTGCCAACCCACAGGACAATTCCCGGCATTACGCTTTCAGCCCGAAGCCCTGCATCAGCCGCCGGGTGGCGAAATCGGGATTGCCCGATGTGAAGACGGCAAAGTCGAAATTGTCGGGGTGAACGGCATCCGCGACCTCAGGCACCAGCGTGCGGGCGCGCCGGGCAATGGCCTCCGCCGGATCCAGCCAGTCCACCGGCCAGGGCGCGAGCCTCCGGAACATGTTGGCCATGAAGGGATAATGCGTGCAGGCGAGCACGACGATATCGGTTTTGCGGCCGTCCTTCTCGACGAAACATTGTTCGATTTCGCTCGTAACCGCCTCATCGGAAACAGCATCGCCGCGAATATAGGCCTCGGCCATGCGCGCGAGGTTCTCCGAGCCGACCAGCCGCACATGGCATTGCTGCGCGAAGGACTGGATGAGGTCGCGCGTATAGGCCCGCTTCACCGTGCCCGGCGTTGCGAGCACCGAGACGAGGCCCGAACGCGTCCGCTCCGCGGCAGGCTTGATCGCCGGCACCGTGCCGACGAAGGTCATCTGGGGAAAGGCGGCGCGCAGATCGGCGCCGACCAGCGTGAAGGCGGTATTGCATGCAATGATGCAGACCTCGGGATCATGCTCTTCGAGCAGCGTGCCGAAGAGCCCGATAATCCGCTCTTTCAGCGCCTGCTCTTCCCAGCCGCCATAGGGAAAGCCGGCATCGTCGGCGATATAGATGAAGCCGCGTTCGGGCATCAGCACGCGCGCTTCGCGCAGCACCGTCAGTCCGCCGATCCCTGAATCGAAGACAAGGACGGGTTTCAGCTCATTCGTCGGCGCTGTCATCGGCGAGCGCTTTCTTGCCGGATCTGGTGGAGCCGCCTTTGCGCGGACTGTTGCGCGAAAAGCGGTCGAGGGAGGAGATGACGCCGCGCAGCACGCTGATTTCCTGTTCCGTGAATGCCCGGCGGGAGAGGACTGCGCGCAGGTTGTCGACCATTTTCGGCTTTTTCGAGGGCGGATGGAAATAGTTGCGTGAATCGAGCGCCTCTTCCAGCTGGTCGAACAGACCGAAAAGCTGCTCCTTGGTGGAGGGCCGCTGCTCGAGCGCCTGGAACGGCACGGCTTCCAGATCCTCCATGCCCGATTTCATCCATTCATAGGACATCAGCAGCACAGCCTGGGCGATATTGAGCGAGGCAAAAGCCGGATTGACCGGGAAGGTGACGATCTCGTCGGCCAGCGCCACTTCCTCGTTCGTCAGGCCCCAGCGCTCGCGGCCGAAGAGGATGCCGGTCGCCTCGCCTGCCCGAAATCGGCTGCGCAGATTTGTGGCGGCAAAGACCGGCGCACGCACCGGCTTGTAATTGTCGCGGCTGCGCGCCGTCGTCGCGTAGACGAAGTTGAGATCGGCAATCGCCTCTTCCAGTGTGGCGAAGACCTTGGTGCCCTCGATGACGTGATCGGCCTTGGAGGCCGCGGCCTGCGCCTTCTCATTCGGCCAGCCGTCGCGCGGATTGACGAGGCGAAGATCGACAAGCCCGAAATTCGCCATGGCGCGCGCCACCATGCCGATATTCTCGCCCATCTGCGGCTCGACCAGAATGATAACCGGCCCTTCGGCCAGAAGTTGACGCTCGCTGTTGGTGCCGGCCATGGTGCCTATCGTGCTTCCTATTCCTGAGTGCCCATTATTCTTGATTCAGGGGCGCAATAGCTTTGCCAGCCGCAAACGGCAAGTCCTGCGTCTCCGCGGGATAGAGCCGCTCCAGCGTCGAGCCGATCATTTCGACGGCGAGCCGCGCCCCCTCTCGCCAGAGCGGTAGGTGGCGGCTCGCCGGCCTCATCTGCTTGCGGGTGATGAGGAAACATTCCGAGCCGCGGATGGCAACCCTCTCCAGCGTGCCGATATCGGCAGCGATCCGCCGCTTCAGATCGTCATCGACGGCATCAGCGACATGGTTCCGCGCCAGGATGCGCGACCAATAGGTCGCCGAGAGAAAAATTGCCAATGTCCGGCGGATTTGTCCCGGCCTGGTGACAATGGACCAAGTGGAGCCGAGCGGGCGCGCGGCGAGCGTAATGTCGCGGTAACAGGCATCGACCTTCTGCGAGATGACGATGAGCTCCGGCTGGCTCTTCTTCTCCGATACGGCCGACAGCAGCTCCCTCAAGGCATCGAACCATTTGGCGATCGCCGTATCGAGCGCGCCGCGGGTACGCGCCGGCAGCACAAGGAAAGCCACCAGTGTTCCCGCGACCGCGCCGATGACGGTCTCTTCGAGACGCAGCTTCAAGAGGTCGAAGGTCAGTACGCCCATCATGCCATAGACGAGACAGAGAACGATCGAGATGAAGAATGTCATCGTCGCATAGGAAATCTGCAGGAAAAAGAAGGCAAGAAAGATGCAGACGACCGAAACGGCAATGGCAATCGCCGGATGTCCCGCAAGCAGCGTCGCCAGCACCAGGCCGAAAGCGATGCCGAACAACGTGCCTATCGACCGCTGCAGCGCCTTGATGGCCGTGTCGCCGCGCGAATTGGTGTTGGTGAAGACGAGGAAGGACGCTAGCACCGCCCAGAACCAGCGCTCGCGGGAAAGCGCCAGGCCGAGCGTCATGGCGATTGCCGCTGCCAAGGTGATCTGAAGGGCCGAGCGGATAAGCGGATTTTTCAATGAAAAATCGATTGGTGCTGCCGTGCTGATCTCGTCGACTGCGGCGATCTCCGCGAAGTTCGAGCTGCGGCCGGCATCGATCGTTTTCATCAGTTGCCGGCGTGCGGCGGCAAGCCAGAGAAGTGCGCGCACCGTTTCACCCTGCGGCTGCCCCTTTTTATCGTCAACGGTCTTCTCCTCCTCCGAAAGCACCGCCTTGTCCTCCTCGATGACGGCGTGGACGAGCGCAAAGGAGGGCGGGCTCTGGAAGCTCAGCACGATCGCGCTCTCCGCCGCCAGATGCGCATCGAACAGCCGGATCGCCAGTTCCGCGGCCGGTGCGGAGGCGCCGTCGAAGACGCCACCCGGCGGGCGCGGGATGAAGCTTTCGGCCATCAGCACCACTTCCTTCAGCCGCTCCTCCAGCTGGCGCAGTTCCTGCCGGTCGGTGTCTTCGATCTTGCCATCCGCTGCAAGGGCAGCAAGCTTGAAGAGGATCTGGTTGATGCGGCCCCGCACGCTCTCCAGCGACCGCAGCAGATCGCGCCGCCAGTTATCGGGCAGGAGCACCGCCCTCACCCAATGGCTGACGAGCGCCGAGACGATCGGGCCGACCACCACGAGCGGCAACGCTGCCATCTTCGGATGAAAATAAGATCCCATGAAATAGGAAGTGAAGGCAAACATGCCGATTGCAAAGCCACGGGGGCCGTAAACGCGGCCGGACGAGGCGAGGAAGATCACCACGAGAAAAATGACATCCGAAACAATACGCTGCGACTCGAGTGCCGCCGCAAGGCCGACGACGACCATGCTCGCAAGACAGCCGAGCAATCGGGTGATGAGCTGGCGCGTCGAGCCCTTGTCGCGCACCGCGACCCCGCCTTCGATCGACAGCACGATGCCGAGGCCATAGGAAGCAACCGGCAGCGGTACGATGAGCGTGCTGATCGCATAAAGGATCAGGAAGGACAGAACGATCGACAGCGTGACGCGCGACCCCATGCGCAGGCGCGAAAGCGCCGGGTCATTGGCCAGCAGCCAGTCTCGAAACTCAAAGCCGGAAATCACCCTCGCCAGTCCTCATGCGCGCCGGAGGCAGCCGTCCCGAGAGCGAGATACCGCCGCTACAACAAAAATCAAATCACACCTTGGCATTGCTGGCTACGGTTTGCGAGAGCAATGAGCTTGATTTGAGGAGCCATAGAATTATGGTAATGTTCCCTTTATGTTCATGATGTGGACTGCAGAGATGAGGAGCGCGGAAAGTGATGTCTAGGGCCTCGAACGCCACATGGGCGGACGTAATAGCTATGGGCCTGCGCTATGATCTTTACTGTGATCCGTGCGGCATCCATGACGAACTGGATTTGATGGCTCTGCCGCCGGGTGGGAATGCCATAGGGTTGAAGTTCAAGTGTAATTGGTGCAGCCGATCCGCGGATTTGATTGTGTCGCACCGATCTACTTGGCGGGAGAGGTCCCCGCTCAACACGAAAAAAAGTATCTAGTGGATCTGAACGCGGCCAAGTGTAGCAAAGCCTGACTGGATGACCGCCTCATTCGCCCTTGGCGATCTGCACCATGGCTTCCTTGAGCGAGATCGGCCCCTTCCCCTCTTCGCCCTGGATCATGATGTCGTCGATGACGGTCTTACCGTCCTCCTCGATCACGTCGAAACGCACGGTCGTGATGGCATCCTTGTCGGGCGTTCCCTCCATGCAGGTCGCGGCCTTGAATTTCACTGTCACCTCGGTGGCGCCGTTCGCCGGCTGGCCACTGTCGATGGAAAGGTTCTGCAGCGGGCAGGCATCCTGGCCGTTGACGATCACGTCGTAGTCAAAGGGCGAAATGCCGTCCTCGTCCGCCGCCGGGTTCTGGACCGCCGCCTTGTATTTGTCGCTAAAATCATGGCTGTAGAGCCGGCTCAGCATCGCCTCGCCAAAAATGTCTATCCAGTCGCTGTCGTCTCCCGCCCAGTTCTTCTGCGTGTCCCTCATGATCTCCTCGACCGGCGCAGTCGCATCGGCCGCAAGCGAAAGGCCTGGCAGAGCGGACAGGGCGGCAACGAGGCCGGCGAGCAGAACGGCGATCTTCTTCATTGGCAAAATGTCCGGGACTCAAGGGGGCTGATGGCGGCGAGACTATCCCTTTTCCAGCACTTGGCAATGGCGGCAAAAACGTCATGTCCCTGCCCGTTCTGCTTTGCGTTCCCGGTACACAGTGCTATAGCGCTCCGGACCACATCACCCAGCCGGGACAACCATCCCTTCCAGCTTACGAGGCAGATACATGAAGAAGATCAAGGTCGCCAATCCAGTCGCCGATCTCGACGGCGATGAAATGACGCGCATCATCTGGCAGCTCATCAAGGACAAGCTGATCCATCCGTATCTCGACCTCGATATCGACTATTACGACCTCTCCGTCGAGAACCGCGACGCCACCAACGACCAGGTGACCGTCGATGCCGCCAACGCCATCAAGAAGTACGGCGTCGGCATCAAGTGCGCGACGATCACGCCTGACGAAGCCCGCGTCAAGGAATTCAACCTCAAGGAAATGTGGAAGAGCCCGAACGGCACAATCCGCAACATCCTCGGCGGCGTCATCTTCCGCGAGCCGATCATTTGCCGCAACGTTCCCCGCCTTGTTCCGGGCTGGACGCAGCCGATCGTCGTCGGCCGTCATGCCTTCGGCGACCAGTATCGCGCCACCGACTTCAAATTCCCCGGCAAGGGCAAGCTGACGATCAAGTTTGTCGGCGAAGACGGCACCGTCATCGAGAAGGAAGTCTTCAACGCACCGGGCGCCGGCGTTGCCATGGCCATGTACAACCTCGATGAATCGATCCGCGAGTTCGCCCGCGCTTCGATGATGTACGGCCTGATGCGCAAGTGGCCGGTTTACCTGTCGACCAAGAACACCATTCTCAAGGCCTATGACGGCCGCTTCAAGGACATCTTCGAAGAAGTCTACGAAACCGAATTCAAGGATCAGTTCAAGGAAGCCGGCATCACCTACGAACATCGCCTGATCGACGACATGGTCGCCTCGGCGCTCAAGTGGTCGGGCGGCTACGTCTGGGCCTGCAAGAACTATGACGGCGACGTCCAGTCCGATACGGTCGCCCAGGGCTTCGGCTCGCTCGGCCTGATGACCTCGGTTCTTCTGACGCCTGATGGCAAGACGGTCGAAGCCGAAGCCGCCCACGGCACGGTGACCCGCCACTACCGCCAGCACCAGAAGGGCCAGGAAACCTCGACGAACTCGATCGCTTCGATTTTCGCCTGGACCCGCGGCCTCGCGCATCGCGCCAAGCTCGACGACAATGCCGAACTCGCCAAGTTCGCTTCCACGCTGGAAAAGGTCTGCGTCGATACCGTCGAATCCGGTTTCATGACCAAGGACCTGGCGCTGCTGATCGGCCCGGATCAGCCGTGGCTCTCCACCACCGCCTTCCTCGACAAGATCGACCAGAACCTGCAGAAGGCAATGGCGTAAGCCGGCCCTTTCGGGATAGCATTGAAACGGCGGGGATTTCCCCGCCGTTTTCATTTTGGGAGAACAGGAAATGACGGCGACCGTGCGTCCGCTCGAACCTTCTGACCGCGCCGCCTGGGAGCCCTTATGGGCGGCCTATCAGCGTTTCTATGAAGTGGTCATCCCCTCCGAGACGACGGACCTCACCTGGGGCCGCTTCCGCGATCCTGAAGAACCGATGCATGCGCTCGGCGCCTTCGACGACGACGGCCGCCTCGTCGGCATCGTGCATGCGATCTTTCACCGCTCCTGCTGGCTGCCGCAATGGACTTGTTACCTGCAGGATCTCTATGTCGCAGATAGCCAACGCGGGCTCGGCACCGGCGCCGCGCTGATCGAGGCCGTCGCGGATCTGGCCCGTGCAAACGGTGCGGGCAGGCTTTACTGGATGACCCATGAAAGCAATGCCACGGCACGGCGCCTCTACGACAAGATCGCCGAACGCTCGGGCTTTATCCAGTACCGCAAGGCGCTTTGACGTCGGGGACTTGCACAAAGACTGCGCCGCGCTATTGATTCCGGGCGACGGCAAGGCCCGGGAATAACGGGAACACGAGGAGGATGTCATGACCGAAGAACTGGTATTCTATACGAACCCGATGTCGCGCGGCCGCATCGCGCGCTGGATGCTGGAAGAGATCGGTCAGCCCTATCGCACCGAACTTCTGACCTTCGGCGAAACCATGAAGGCGCCGGAATATCTCAGGATCAATCCGATGGGCAAGGTGCCGGCGATCCGTCACGGCAACACGATCGTCACCGAATGCGCGGCGATCTGTGCTTATCTCGCCGAGACCTTCCCGGA
The DNA here is from genome assembly GCF_002211305.1 of Rhizobium sp. R634. Classification (GTDB taxonomy): domain Bacteria; phylum Pseudomonadota; class Alphaproteobacteria; order Rhizobiales; family Rhizobiaceae; genus Rhizobium. The sequence goes on from NZ_LOKW01000026.1 coordinate 297,008, forward strand.
AAAGGCGCTGGCCCCGAAGCCGGAAGAACGCGCTGCCTATTACCGCTGGATGTTCTTTGCCGCCGGCCCGCTGGAATCGGCGGTGACGATGAAGGCGCTCGGCTTTGAAATTCCTGCGGAACGCCTGCGCATGGCCGGCTGCGGCGGTTTTGGCGATGTCATGAACACGCTCGAGATGGCCGTCTCCGGCTCGACATATGTGACCGGCGAACGCTTCACTGCCGCGGACGTCTATGTCGGCGCCCATATCGGCTGGGGCCTCGGCTTCGGCAGCATCGAAAAACGCCAGGCCTTCATCGATTACTTCGGCCGCATCAGCGAACGCGAGGCCTACAAACGCGCCAATGCGCTGGATGATGAGGCCGGCAAAACGATGCAGGCGGCCTGAGCGCATCAGATGTAGCGATTACAGCGCCGCATATCTTTTGGGATGCGAAAAGGCGCTGCAACCCTTCGAAGCTCTGCCGCGCTCTCAGGCGAGCGGCATGTGAATATCCGTCATCAGCTCGGTCGGCGGCACGTCGCGCGGGTTGTTGAGATACTCCTCGAACATGACGCTGTCCTTCAGCTGCCGCCCTGATTTGGGCAACCATTCCGCATAAAGCCACTGATAGGCTTTGTGCATATCGGCATAGGGACCCTTGTGCCGAAGTACGGCATATTCGCCGCCCTCGATCGTGCGCCGTTCGAAGGGCGGCTCGGCGGAAACCCCGGAGCCGCCTGTCACGCAGGCGATCGAGCGCAGCTGTTCGGCCGGCACGATGTCGGGATCGTCGAGATAAACGCCGATCATTCGCATGTCGGGCCTGGCGAGGCCACGCGCATAAAGCGTGCCGAACAATGTCTCGAAGGCTTTGCCGATCTGCATGTAGGAGCCGGTATGGGCAACGCCGATCAGTTCGGTCGGCGCGATCTCACGTATGGTAACGTCGAACATGGCTTTAGTCTTTCCGTTGGGTGAGGGTTGGAACGCAGTGTGGCTTCCCTCTTTCCGGTAGCGGGCCGGCGGCATGCCGTAGACCGACTTGAAGATGCGATTGAAGGATTGGAGATTGGGATAGCCCGATCGCTTTGCAATCTCGCTGACGGCAAGTTCGGTGCCGACCAGGTCGCCCGCCGCGCGATGCAGCCTCAGCCGCTTGACGGTCGCCGCCAGCGTTTCGCCATAGATCGCCCGGTAGATCCTGTGCCAGTGATAGCTCGACATGCAGGCGATGTCGGCCAGACGCTCCATATCCAGTTCCTCGTCGAGGTGGTCGTGAATATAGGCCGAAACCCGTCTCAGACGGTTTTCATAAAGCGCCCATGCCGTTTCGCCATTCATATCGAACCTCATGCAAATCGATCGGCTGGAGAGAACCATATCTCGATTTGACAAATCCTGCTGAGTTGCTGGCTCCGGATCCCAACGCTACACGGTAGAAGAGACGTCGCTACATGCCGACTACGCCACCTCACCTCCCTCATTCCTGTGCTCGTCACAGGAATCCAGCCACGGCGCGTCCGCGCCGTGAATGAATCAACACTTCAAGGGAAAGAGTCTATCGCGCCCAAGGACTTGGGCGCACTGGATTCCTGTGACAAGCACAGGAATGAGGGAGGTTTGGGGAACGTCCAGCAACAAGTTAAGGCGGAAGCCGAACTCACGCCTTTTCGAAACTCAGAAATAAACCGTCAGCTCACCCGGCGAGTGCTACAGCCACCGCCTCGATCGCCTCATCGGCCTTCGATCCATCGGGACCGCCAGCCTGCGCCATATCGGGGCGGCCGCCGCCGCCCTTGCCGCCGAGGGCGGCCGAGGCGATGCGGACGAGATCGACAGCGCTGTAGCGCTCGACGAGATCCGGCGTCACTGCAACGACGGCGCTCGCCTTGCCGTCATCGGACACGCCGATCAGCGTGACGACGCCGGAACCGATGCTGGTCTTGCCGTCATCGGCAAGGCCCTTGAGGTCCTTGGGATCGACGCCCGATATCGACTTGCCGAGGAACTTGACGCCGGCGACTTCGCGCACGGCATCGGCAGAACCACCCTGCCCGCCGCCCATGGCGAGCTTGCGCTTGGCGTCGGCCAATTCCTTCTCGAGCTTGCGGCGCTCGTCCATGAGTGCTTCGACGCGCGACAGAACTTCCGCCGGCTGAACCTTCAGCGAGGCAGCGAGCGTCTTCACGCGCTCGTCCTGTTCGGCGAGATATTCGCGCGCCGATTCGCCGGTCACCGCTTCGATACGGCGAACGCCTGCACCGACGGCGCTTTCGCCGAGGATGCGCACGAGGCCGATCTGACCGGTGGCCGACACATGCGTGCCGCCGCAAAGCTCGACCGAGTAAGGCCTGTTGCTCTTTGCGCCATGCAGCCCGGTGCCCATCGAAACGACACGCACCTCATCGCCGTATTTCTCGCCGAACAGCGCCATCGCGCCCTCCGCGATTGCATCGTCGACGCTCATCAGCCGCGTGGTGACGGGCGAATTCTGCAGCACGATCTCGTTGGCCATGTCCTCGACGATCTTCAATTCCTCGGCCGACATCGGCTTCGGGTGAGAAACGTCGAAACGCAGGCGCTCGGGCGCGACCAGCGAACCCTTCTGCGCCACATGGGTGCCAAGCACTTCGCGTAGCGCCTCATGCAGCAAATGGGTTGCCGAGTGGTTGGCGCGCAGGCGCGAACGGCGGGCGTGATCGACGGTCAGCGCAACAGCGTCGCCGGCCTTGATCACGCCTTCGACCACAGTGCCGGAATGCACGAACAGGCCTTCGCCCTTCTTCTGCGTGTCCGATATTTCGATCTTGCCATGGTCGGAGGAGATCACGCCGGTATCGCCCATCTGGCCGCCGGATTCGCCGTAGAACGGCGTCTGGTTGACGACGATCTGCACCTTGTCGCCGACCTTGGCTTCGTCAGCGACTGCGCTTTCCCTAACGATTGCCTGCACCACGCCTTCAGCGGCCTCGGTGTCGTAACCCAGGAACTCGGTTGCGCCATGCTTTTCCTTCAGCTCGAACCAGACAGTTTCGGTAGCCTTCTCGCCGGAACCCGCCCAGTGCGAGCGGGCTTCGGCCTTCTGGCGTTGCATGGCGTCGGTGAAGCCGGAGATATCGACGCCGATCTCGCGGGCGCGCAAGGCATCCTGCGTCAGGTCGAGCGGGAAACCATAGGTGTCGTAGAGCTTGAAAGCGGTCTCGCCATCCAGCATGTCGCCCTTGCCGAGGTCCGTCGTCGCATCCGACAGCAGCGACAGGCCACGCTCCAGCGTCTTGCGGAAGCGGCCTTCCTCCAGCTTCAGCGTCTCCGAGATCAGCGCTTCGGCGCGCACGAGCTCCGGATAGGCGCGGCCCATCTCCTGCACCAGTGTCGGCAGCAGCTTGTACATCAGCGGCTCCTTGGCGCCGAGAAGCTGAGCGTGCCGCATGGCGCGGCGCATGATACGGCGCAGCACATAACCGCGACCTTCATTCGACGGCAGAACGCCGTCGGCGATCAGGAAAGCCGAGGAGCGCAGATGGTCGGCGATGACGCGGTGGCTGGCGCTTCCCTCAGCCTTGGCGCCCATCGTGTCTTCGATCGCGCCGATCAGCGTGCGGAACAGGTCGGTGTCGAAGACGCTTTGAACGCCCTGGAGAATGCAGGCCATGCGCTCAAGACCCATGCCGGTATCGATCGACGGACGCGGCAGCGGGTTGCGAACGCCCGGCTCGGTCTGCTCGAACTGCATAAAAACAAGGTTCCAGAATTCCAGGAACCGGTCGCCATCCTCTTCAGGAGAACCGGGAGGACCGCCCCAGACGTTTTCACCCTGGTCGATGAAAATTTCAGAGCAGGGGCCGCAGGGGCCGGTATCGCCCATCTGCCAGAAATTGTCCGAGGTCGGGATGCGGATGATCTTGTCGTCGGAGAAACCGGCGATCTTCTTCCACAGCGCCGCTGCTTCCTCGTCTTCGGAATAGACGGTCACCAGCAGGCGATGTTTCGGCAGATCGAAACCTTCCGTCACGAGCTTCCAGGCAAGCTCGATCGCATTCTCCTTGAAATAGTCGCCAAAGGAGAAATTGCCGAGCATTTCGAAAAAGGTCAGGTGACGCGCGGTATAGCCGACATTGTCGAGGTCGTTATGCTTGCCGCCGGCGCGCACGCATTTCTGCGAGGTCGTCGCTGTGGAATAAGGACGCTTTTCCAGCCCGGTAAAGACGTTCTTGAACTGCACCATGCCGGCATTGGTGAACATCAGCGTCGGGTCGTTGCGCGGCACAAGCGGGCTCGAGGAAACGATCTCGTGGCCGTTCTTCTTGAAATAGTCGAGGAAGGTCGACCGGATATCGTTCACGCCGCTCATTCTATGCCCTTCGATGCTGCCCGAGGCAGGTAAATACAAATCCATCGGCTTTTAACGTTCACCTCCGCCACTGTCCAGCCGACAAACAGAACCGGCCGCATTCTGATCAGAGAATGCGGCCGGTGTGAACTTCAGGCGGACTGACGGAAAAGCTCCGCGCGGAAATTACATTTCCCCAGCGTCATCGCCGTCATTGGCATCCGGCCCGCCATTCTGCAGGAAGCGGTCGGCGATGAGACCGGCATTCTGCCGCAACGACAGCTCGATCTCGCGGGCGAGATCCGGATTGTCGCGCAGGAAGGTCTTGGCGTTTTCGCGGCCCTGGCCGAGACGCTGACTGTTGTAGGAGAACCAGGCACCCGACTTTTCGACGATGCCGGCCTTGACGCCGAGATCGACGAGTTCGCCGGTCTTCGATACGCCTTCGCCATACATGATGTCGAACTCGACCTGCTTGAAGGGAGGCGCCATCTTGTTCTTGACGACCTTGACGCGGGTCTGGTTGCCGATCACCTCTTCGCGCTCCTTGACCGCGCCGATGCGGCGGATGTCGAGGCGCACGGAGGCATAGAATTTCAGCGCATTGCCGCCAGTCGTTGTCTCAGGCGAACCGAACATGACGCCGATCTTCATGCGGATCTGGTTGATGAAGATCACCATGCAGTTCGATTTGGAGATCGAAGCGGTCAGCTTGCGCAGCGCCTGGCTCATCAGGCGCGCCTGCAAGCCCGGAAGACTGTCGCCCATCTCACCCTCGATTTCGGCGCGCGGCGTCAGCGCGGCGACCGAGTCGACGACCAGAACGTCGACGGCGCCGGAGCGCACCAGCGTATCGGTGATTTCGAGCGCCTGTTCGCCGGTATCGGGCTGCGAGATCAGAAGGTTCTGCAAATCGACGCCGAGCTTGCGGGCATAGACCGGATCGAGAGCGTGTTCGGCGTCGACGAAGGCGCAGATGCCACCCTTCTTCTGGGCTTCCGCAATGGTCTGCAGCGCGAGCGTCGTCTTACCGGAGCTTTCCGGACCGTAGATTTCGATGATGCGGCCCTTCGGCAGGCCGCCAATGCCGAGCGCGATATCGAGGCCGAGCGAGCCCGTCGAAACCGTCTCGATCTCCACGACGTTCTCGTTGGAGCCGAGTTTCATGATCGAGCCCTTGCCGAACGACCGCTCTATCTGTGAGAGTGCCGCTTCAAGCGCCTTGCTTTTGTCCACCGATTTGTCCTCTACCAGCCGCAATGAATTCTGAGACATCCGATCCACCTTTAGGTTATTGAAGCCGCTCAAGCAATGTCGAGTTTGTACCCTATTTGTTCCACTCCCGCAATAGGCGATCAAACAGTTGAAAGAAAAAGGTAAAACGGTTCGTGTTCTATATTTGTTTTATCGATGCAAAGCAAAGGCTTAAGCCACCTGAACCAGCTTTGGCGGAAGCGTGTATCGGCCGCCGATTCGCTCGTCCGGCGTCGGGAGAGCCGCGCAGATGAAGAAAAAGATTCTCGTTCTCGGCGGTGCTCATATCGACCGGCGCGGCCGTATTTCTGGTGACACCGCACCGGGCGCCAGCAATCCCGGCACGTGGTTCGAGGAGCCTGGCGGTGGCGGTTTCAATGCGGCGCGCAATCTTGCAAGGCTCGGTTTTCAAGTGACGATGATCTCGCCGCGCGGCGGCGACGCCATTGGCGAGATGGTGAGCGAAGCCGCCGATTACGCCGGCATCGACGACCGGCCCTTCGTCTTTCTCGACCGCAAGACGCCAAGCTACACGGCGATCATCGAGAAGGATGGCAATCTCGTCATCGCCCTTGCCGATATGGATCTCTACCGCTTCTTTGTGCCGCGACGCCTTTCGATCCGCTGGGTGCGAGATGCCTTCGCCGCCCATGATTTGATCCTTTTCGATGCCAATCTGCCGGAAGAGACGGTCGCGGCCATCGTCGCAAAGGCGCATTCGCTCGCGAAGCCTGTCGCCGCGATCGCCATTTCGCCGGCCAAGGTCGTGAAGCTGCGGTCCTGCGTCGGGGATATCGACTATCTATTCCTGAACGAGGCGGAAGCAGCGGTCCTTGCCGGCAGGCAGCCGGAGGACGCGGAAGACTGGCCGCCGCTCCTGAACGAGATCGGCGTAAGGAACGCCGTCATCACCCGTGGCCGGCGGGAACTCGTGGCGCTTGGCCCGGGCCGCGCCGTGACGCTTCAGCCGCCGGTCGCCGAGACCGTCGCCGATGTCACCGGCGCCGGCGATTCCCTCGCCGCCGGCACGCTCGCCGCCTTGATATCAGGCCTGCCGCTCGAGGAAGCCATCCGCCACGGCACCGCAGCGGCGGTGCTGACCGTCCAGTCGCGGCACGCGGTCAACGAAAATCTGACGCCGGACCTGCTGAATGAGGCGCTTGCTCTTGTTCCCAAGGTCAGAATTCTGCATTGAAGCGGCCAAACAAAATAGCTTGAGCACGATGCGGCCCGAAAACCGCCAGCACTTTTCGGCATCATGCTCTATCGATCACAGGACAAGATCATGACCAAGCCCATCTCCCCTCTTCTGCCGATCGCCTATTCGAAGGAAGTCGCCAGCGCCAAGCAGCGCGGCGCCCCGATTGTGGCGCTGGAATCGACGATCATCACCCACGGCATGCCCTATCCCGGCAATATCGAGATGGCCCGCAGCGTCGAGACGATCATCCGTGAACAGGGCGCCGTGCCGGCAACCATCGCCGTCATCCATGGCACGCTGCATATCGGTCTAGAGTCCGCCGAACTGGAGCAGCTTGCCAAGGCGACGGAGGTGATGAAGGTGTCGCGCGCCGATCTCGCCTTCGCGATCGCCGAGCGGCGAACCGGCGCCACCACCGTTGCGGCGACGATGATCGCGGCCTCCCGCGCCGGCATCCGTGTCTTTGCGACCGGCGGCATCGGCGGCGTGCATCGCGGCGCCGAGCAAAGCTTCGATATCTCCGCCGATCTCGAGGAACTGGCGCGAACCGGCGTCATCGTCGTCTGCGCCGGCGCCAAGGCGATCCTCGACATTCCGAAGACGCTGGAAGTGCTGGAAACCCGCGGTGTGCCCGTCGTCACCTATGAGAGCGAGGAATTCCCCGCCTTTTGGTCGCGTTCCTCGGGTCTTCGCAGCCCGCTGTCGTTGAACAGCCCGGCCGCAATCGCCAATTTCCAGACGACGCGTGAACAGCTCGGCATCGACGGCGGCATGCTGATCGCCAATCCGGTACCCGAAGCCGATGAGATCCCGCGCGAGGAGATGGAGATCTATATCGAACGCGCACTCGATAGCGCCGAGCGTGACGAAATCACCGGCAAGGCGGTGACGCCCTATCTGCTTTCGACGATCTTCGACCTGACGGACGGCCAGAGCCTGAAGACGAATATCGCGCTTGTGGAGAATAATGCACGGCTGGCGGCGGAGATTGCCGTGGCGTTGGGTGAGTAATTTTTGAGAGGCAGGCAGGTCCCGCCCTGGCTTTAGCGGATTGCCGTGGGTCACCCCCCTCTGCCCTGCCGGGCATCTCCCCCACAAGTGGGGAGATCGACAAGAGGCGTGCCCCTCCCGCCTCTCTACTGTTTCGCCGGATTGCAACGCTTGTTGCTGGGGAACGCCGGTGCGCCCAGCCAATCTCCCCACCTGTGGGGGAGATGTCCGGCAGGACAGAGGGGGGTGCCACGTCGAACGCCCTATCCGGAAACCACGAAGCCGTAACCGCTAGCTATCCAGCGTCTCCTTGACCACCACAGCCAGTTGCTTCAGCGAGAACGGCTTCGGCAGGAAGCCGAATTTCGCGTCCGGCGGCAGGTTGCGGGCAAAGGCGTCCTCGGCATAGCCGGAGACGAAGATGAATTTCAGGTCGGGATAGTTCTTGCGCAGCTCGCGCAACAGCGTCGGGCCGTCCATTTCAGGCATGACGACGTCGGAAACGACGATGTCGACCTTTCCGTCGAGCTCTTCCATGATGCTCAGCGCCTCGACGCCAGAGCCTGCCTCGTGCACGGTATAGCCGCGTGTTTCCAGCATGCGTTTACCGCCGCGGCGCACCGCTTCCTCATCCTCGACGAGAAGCACGACGGCCGAGCCGGTCAGGTCCTCGGGCTGCTGTGGCGATGCGGGCGGCGGCACTTCTGTCCCGGCAATGGCGCCGTCGATCGCGCCCGCCTCTGCCGCAACCGCCGGCTCCGGAATGTGGCGCGGCAGGAAGACTCGGAAGGTGGTGCCCTTGCCGACTTCGGACTCCGGCTGGATGTATCCGCCCGACTGCTTGACGATGCCGTAGACCATGGCGAGGCCGAGACCGGTGCCCTTGCCGACATCCTTGGTGGTGAAGAAAGGCTCGAAGATCTTGTCCATGATCTCTGGCGCGATGCCGGTGCCGTTATCGGCAACCTCGACCAGCACCATGTCCTCGGCCGGCATATAGGAATAGTTGAAGGCGGCGACGTCGGCGGCCGTCAAATTGCGGGTGCGCAGCGTCAGCGTGCCGCCATCGGGCATGGCGTCGCGCGCATTGACGCAAAGATTGATCAGCACCTGCTCGAATTGCGAGAGATCCGTTTTGACGGGCCAGAGATCGCGGCCATATTGGACGTCGAGCTTGACGTTGGTGCCGGAAAGCAGCCGATCGACCAGCATGCGCAGGTCGCCGACGACATCGGTCAGGTTCAGCACCGAGGGCCGCATCGTCTGTTTGCGCGAGAAGGCGAGCAACTGGCGCACCAGCACCGCGGCGCGGTTGGCGTTGCGCTTGATCTCCATCAGGTCGGCAAAGCTCGCGTCGGAGGGCCGCGCCTGCAGCAGCAGATGGTCGGAGGAAAGCAGGATCGCCGTCAGCACGTTGTTGAAGTCGTGCGCGATACCGCCGGCGAGCGTTCCCACAGCATTCATCTTCTGCGTCTGCGCCATCTGCGCTTCCAGCGCCTTCTGCTCGGTCACCTCCACGGCATAGACGATCGCCGCCTCCTCGGGCGCCTCATCGCTCTGGTCGATGACGGCGTTGACATAGAAGCGGAAGTAGCGCGCTTCGTCGGTCGGCGTGCGGGTATCGAGTGGCGTGATATCGCCCTGCCGGTCTTTCGCCGCCGCCAGCGCCTCGGCGAGCGTCGGCCGGTCGCTTTCCTGCACGATGGTTTCGAGCCGCGGCTTCTTTTCGAGATCGTCGCGCGAGACGACGCCGGAAAACAGCTTCAGGAACGGCGCATTGGTGCGCAGGATGCGCCCTTCGCCATCGACCGAAGCGATCGCCATCGGCGTATTGTTGAAGAAGCGGGTGAAGCGCATGGCGGCGGCCGAGGCCGAGTGGCCGCTTTCGTCGCCCCTTTCGCGCGCCAGCACGATCGTCCGGCTTTCACCCGGCGCGCCGTCGCGCATCGAAGTGACGCTGTGGATGATCTGCACCGGCAGGCTCTGGCCGTTCGTCTTGCGCAGATCGAGATCGAGCGTCACGGTCTTCTTCAGGCCGGGTTCGGCCTGCACGGACTGGATCAGCGCCAGCCCCTCGCCCGCCACGACATCGCCGATCGTCATCGAGCCGGGTATGAACTTGGTGAGGTCGAGGCCCAGCCATTCTGCGAGCGTCGCATTCAGATAGAAGATCTCGCCCTTCCTGCCGGCCGAGAAGAAGCCCGCCGGCGCATGGTCGAGATAATCGATCGCGTTCTGCAGTTCCTTGAAGAAGCGCTCCTGGTCGTCGCGTTCGGCGGTGATGTCGGTGATCTGCCAGATCTGCAGCGGCTTGCCGCCGTTATCCTCCGGCTCCAGCAGCCGAGCCTTCAGCCGGTACCAATGCGCGCCGGAGCTGTTGCTGCCGGGTCCGACGGCGCGCAGCAGGCGGAATTCCTCGCGGCCCTCCTTGCCTTCGCGCAGCCCATTGACCAGCCGGTACAGTGCCTCGTTGGATTCGCGATGGCGCGAGAGCAGCGTTTCCAGCGTCTGCACCTCGGTCGCCTTGCGGGCGCCGGTCAGCGCGCCATAGGCGGCGTTGGCATAGATGATCCGGCCCTTGTCGTCGGTGATCAGCGTGCCGTCGGGATGGCTGTTGAGAAAGGCCCGCGCGAGACTGTCGGACTGGCGCTGCGGCATCACCTCGATAAAGCCGATGACCGAGGATACCAGGAAGAAGATGCCGACCATGGCGAGCACGCCGAGACCGCCGAGCACGATCTCATTGTCGAGCGAGTGCTTGAAAACGACGAAAGCGCCGGCAGCCGCAATCAGCACGATCGCCAGGAAAAGAATGCGCAAAACCGTGCCAGAACGCCCCCCACGATCCACAAGCGGTGCGTTATAGTCGTCGGCCTGACGCGGTTTCGTCATCTATTCCTCACATAAACCCTTCCAGCTTAGTCCGTAGCACGAAGACGAAGCAGGAATCAGGCACTCTTTTCTTCTTAGCAATTTGCCACGCCGGCAAAAACAGCGGTAGCTGGCAAGACTGCTTGAATTCACAGGCAAGAGCGCCATCTGCCCCGAAAGCTAGCCGCAGCCGCCTTGCCCGCGAAGCCAGCAGCCCCCGAACCGGCACAACACGAAATTGCGTTCGCGCGTGACTGGACAGGACCTTGTACCCTTGCCTAAGGAACGGAAAAGTCGTCAATATGTGCCCGACGTAAAATGGAGTGAGTGACTATGTTCGATGATGTTGTCGGAGCTTACGGCAGCCGTTTCCTGCTTGCCGCCGGTGGCGTCGGTCTGGCGCTTCTCCTGCTCATCATTGCGCTCTGGCTGCTCCGCAATCGCGCCCCCTCGCCCTTCGTGCGCGGCGGCCGCAACCGTCAGCCGCGTCTGCAGGTGCTGGATGCAGCTGCCGTTGATGCCCGCCGCCGGCTGGTGCTGGTCCGCCGCGACGACGTCGAGCACCTGATCATGATCGGCGGCCCGACCGATATCGTCATCGAAAGCCGCATCCTCACGGAGACGGCCGAGCCGGCGGAAAACCCCTATCGGCCGCAGCCGGCGGAGGAACGTCCGATATCGGTCGCGCGGCCGGAAACGCCGCCCGTCGTTCCCACCCGGCCGCCGGTGGCAGCCCGCCCGGAGCCGGTGGCCGAACCTTCCTTCTCGGCGCCCGCTTCGCCGGAACCGCGTTCGCGCCCTGAACCGCCTGTCCAGCCGGCCGCGCCGCCGCCGGTGGCCACCAGTCCGCTTCCGGCAGAGCAGGCAACACCTCCTCTGGCCGCCGAACGCGATATTCCGCTGCGCGCCGCCCCCCCTCAGCCGCGCCCGCCGGAACGTCCGGCCGCTCCCATTGCCGCCGCGCAGCCCGCGCCCTTCCGCGATACCGCCAGCGCCGCCGAGATCCTCGATGCGGCCCGCCAGCGTGTGCTGCCGCAGCAGCGAATCGAACCGGAAGTTTCCGCCCCGCCGATCCAGAGCATGCCGGCCGCCGCACGCACAGCGACGCCCGAGGATGATGCCGCAGCGCAATCGGCAGCAGCGATTCGGCGCGATTTCCAGCGCGTGCTGGAGGAGGAAATGTCGAACAATCTGACGGCCGAACGCATCGTGCCTGCCCCGGCAAACCAGGCCCCTCGCCAAGCCCAGCCGCAGCCCGCCAACTTGCCGCGCCGCGATCCCGAACTCGCCCCCATCACCGGCGCCGACACCGAGCTGCAGAAGGAAGTCGCCCGCATCTTCGGCGAGATGAGCGTCAATCGCGACAAGTGAGGGAAGCGTAGCGCTTCCCTGCCTTCATCACAAAGTTGCATAAAAGCCGCAAGTGTTGTGGCTTTTAGCTTTTAGAAACGCTCCGGACTCCCCTTGGCGTCGATCCTTTGTTATCCCTCAAGGTCGAAGAGCGTTGGCGCACTGAGGTTCACTTTGCCTAAGTAAATACCGGTCTCACTCCAGTTTCACCCGTACTTCAGGGCGGCAAGATGCCGTCCGCGGTATGAACATGTTCATCGGGTGGTGGCGAGAGACCGGTTTGGCATTGTCAATTGTGCCAGGTGCAGCTCCGCTGCTTAAGCTCTTCAGCCGCCCACAACATCGCCACGCCGCGTCCCGTAAGGGTTTTCTCATGCACCATCCTGGTGGACTTCCGAACGGAAGACCAACACGATATGTGCAAGACACTTCAGGTCCGGTGGACCATCACCCCTCAGACAGCGCCTCAGCCTTGGATAACATGCAGCGGATGCGGAGGTTTGAGAGCCTTCCGGAGCAGCGACAGGATCCGGCTCAACGCCAACGGCCGCAAGCTCGATGCCTGGCTCATCTATAAATGCCTGATTTGCCAGAAGACATGGAACCGGCCAATCCTGGAACGGCGGAATGTTCGCGGCATCGATCCAGTGATTCTTAATGCGCTGCAGTCCAACGACCCGGATTGGATCCGCGCAGAAGCCTTCAATATCGAGGCTCTCAGGCGTAAGTCACCACGCGTGGACGAATTCGCCGAGTTCGACATTACAAAGCAGATACGGCGTCAAACGGCAGATTGGACGAGATTGGAAATCGAGCTGATGGTCCCGTTGCCGATCAGCACGCGCCTCGACCGTCTGCTGGCCACGGAGCTGAAAGTGTCGCGCTCGCGGCTGCAGGCTCTTCAGGAACACGGCAAGCTTCTGATCGACACCGATGGTGCAGCCGCTTTGCGGCGGCGGATCGGAAACGGCGCCCGCATTTTGATTGACCTCACCACGGAGGCCGATCGCGAGCAATCGTGGAGGCCGGCCGCGACTGGTAACCCCCTATAAATGAAAGGCGCCGCGATAGGATCGCGGCGCCTTGTTCCATTTCACGGCGACACGAAAACCGTCACTCGTCGCGATAGACTTTTTCGCGGCGCTCGTGACGCTCCTGCGCCTCGATCGACAGCGTCGCGATCGGGCGGGCGTCGAGACGCTTGAGGCCGATCGGTTCGCCGGTTTCCTCGCAGTAGCCGTATGTGCCGTCTTCGATGCGCTGCAGCGCCGCGTCGATTTTGGAAATCAGCTTTCTCTGCCGGTCGCGGGCGCGAAGTTCGATCGCCCGGTCGGTTTCCGATGACGCTCGGTCGGCGAGATCGGGATGGTTTGCGCTTTCCTCGGCCAGATGGTCGAGTGTCTCGCGCGCTTCTCTAAGGATATCGTTTTTCCAGGCTACCAGCTTCGCCCTGAAGTAGGCACGCTGGTTTACGTTCATGAACTCTTCCTCTTCCGAGGGAACGTAATTGCTAAGATCGATCTTCTCACTCAACGCGATTCTCCTGAAGAACATCTCATGGCGGGCTGTATATCCCAAGCGCTGGCCGCGATTCAAGCCAAATACGACAGGTAAACAGATTTTTAAATCTGTTACAATTTCCGGCTAACGATCTATTTTCTCATCATTATTCCGGCTGCCGTTTTTTGCTTCGCCTTCAAAACGCCGTGTTGTCGGCCAGCTTTCGGCCAGTCGCTGCACGCCTGCCGGTTGACGGCGGCCGATTGCAGCCATTACTGAAAAGACCCGCTCGATCCTGGATTTGCCCATGACCGTACCCCTGCCTCCGCCCAACCGCATCTATCTCCTGCGCCATGCCGAGGCCGCCTGGGCCGAACCCGGACAGCGCGATTTCGACCGGCCTCTCAACGAGAAGGGCTATGGCGATGCCGAAATCATCGCCGACAAGGCCGCCGACAAAGGATATCGCCCCGATCTTCTGATCAGTTCGACGGCGCGGCGCTGCCGCGGCACGGCCGACGCCGTCCACCGGGCGATGGGGCTCACGCTCGACCTGCGTTATGTCGATGCGCTCTATAACGCCACCGTCGATACCTATATCGAGATCATCGACGCGCAGGATGCGGCGTCCGTCATGCTGGTCGGCCACAACCCCACCATGGAGCAGGCGCTGGAGGCGCTGATCGGTCACGAAGCGATGGTCCGCGCCCTTCCCGGCGGCTTTCCGACGGCTGGCCTTGCCGTCATCGATTTCGCTGCGTCGGTCAACGCCTGGCGCCTTGCCGATTTCGTGGTCGTCTGAAGTCTTTCGCGCCGCTTCTTTTTCGGGCGGCGCGTCCTTCCTATATTGCCGGCAGTCACCACCCGGAATCGCGCCTTGCCGCCACGCCTGACATCCTTTGCCGACGACGCCCGCATCGCGTTCGATAATCTTGCCGACCGGGCAAGCGGCCTCGTCAATCCGACCGTGCGGCTCGGTGTTACCGGCCTCTCCCGCTCCGGCAAGACGGTCTTCATCTCCTCGCTGGTCCATAACCTGCTGCATGGCGGCCGCCTGCCGCTGTTCGACCCCGTGCAGTCGGGCCGCGTCTCGGCGGTGCGGCTGGAGCCGCAGCCGGACGATGCCGTGCCGCGTTTCCAATATGAGGATCACATTCGCGCGCTGGTGAAGGATCGCATCTGGCCGGATTCGACCCGCGCGATTTCCGAGCTGCGCATCACGCTGGATTATCAAAGCGCCAGCGGCTGGAACCGCCTGTTCTCGCCCGGCCGGCTGTCGATCGATATCGTCGATTACCCCGGCGAATGGCTGCTCGACCTGCCGCTACTCGGCAAGGATTACCGCACCTTCAGCGAGGAGACGATCGCGCTCGCGAAAACCGGCGTCCGCTCCGAGCTGTCGCGTGAATGGCTGGCGCTCACCCACGGCGCTGATATTGGCGCCGAGGCGGACGAAATGATCGCCCGCGGCCTTGCCACCGCCTTTGCCGATTATCTCAAGGCCTGCAAGGCCGACGAACGCTCGCTTTCCACCTTGCCGCCCGGCCGCCTGCTTCTGCCCGGCGATCTCGACGGCTCGCCGGCGCTGACCTTCGCGCCGCTGGCGCTGCCGGCACACGGGCATCCCGGCCGCGGCTCGCTCTGGGCGATGATGGAGCGGCGCTACGAGGCTTACAAATCGGTCGTCGTCAAACCCTTCTTCCGCGAGCATTTCGCCCGGCTCGACCGCCAGATCGTGCTGGTCGATGCGCTACAGGCGATGAATCGCGGCCCCGAGGCCGTACAGGATCTGGAACGCGCGCTGACCGATGTGCTCGCCTGCTTCCGCCCCGGCACCAATTCGCTGCTCTCTTCGCTGCTTGGGCGCCGCATCGACCGCGTGCTGGTCGCCGCAACCAAGGCCGATCATCTCCATCACGAGAGCCATGACCGGCTCGATGCGCTGACCCGCCGCCTCGTCGATCGCGCCATTGCCCGCATTGGCATGGCGGGTGCGGGCATCGATGTCATGGCGCTGGCCTCCGTGCGCGCGACCCGCGAGGCGACGGTCAAGCGCGACGGCCATGAGTTGCCCGTCATCGTCGGCACGCCGATGGAGGGCGAAACCATCGCCGGCGAGCGCTTCGACGGACAGAGAAAGACCGCGATCTTCCCGGGCGACCTGCCGGAGGATCCGGAGAGCCTGTTTGACCGCATCGCTTCAGGCGAGACAGTCGAGCCGCTGCCCGACGTCAATGTCGTCAGATTCCGCCCGCCGCATCTCGAGGAGGCCGGCGGCGGCGTCAAGCTGTCGGTCCCGCATATCCGCCTCGACCGCGCCATGCAGTTCCTGTTCGGAGACCGTCTCGCATGAGCAAGCCCCCATCCGACCCGCCGCGCCGCCCGCCCGCCGCTTTCATCTATGAAGAAGAGAACCCGGAGCCGCGCGAAAACGGCCGGGGTCAACAGGCGCGGCGCAGACCGGAAAGCTTCTCAGAGAACATCGTCTTGACTGGTGACGAGGACGATCCATTCCTCAATCCCGATAGGGATCTGAGCGCCGTGCCGGTCGCTACGCCGCGCAAGAGGCGAACCTCCTTCGGCAAGATCGCCGCCGGCGCCTTCGGCATCCTGCTGTCTCTCGGCATCGGCCTCTGGACCGATCGGCTGATCCGCGATCTCTTCGCCCGCGCCGATTGGCTCGGTTATGCCGCTCTTGCCGTGCTGGCGGTCGGCATCCTCGCCGTGCTGGCCCTCGTCATCCGCGAAACCGTGGGCATGATGCGCCTTGCCGCCGTTCAGACGATCAAGGCCGAAGCGGAAGCCGCCATCCTCGAGACGCGGCCGGCAAAGGCGCGCGCCGTCGTCGCGCGTCTCACCACGCTGCTTTCGGCCAATCCCGAAACATCGAAGGGCCGCGCGACGCTGAAGGCGACCGAGGGCGAGGTCATCGATGCCCCGCATCTGATTGCGCTCGCCGAACGCGAGCTGCTCGCTCCCCTCGATCGCAAGGCCCGCGCCCTCATCGTCAATGCTTCGAAGCGTGTCTCGATCGTGACCGCCGTCAGCCCGCGCGCCGTCGTCGACCTGCTCTATGTGCTTTACGAGGCCGTGCGCCTCATCCGCGCCATGGCCGAGCTCTATGGCGGCCGTCCCGGCACGCTCGGAATGTTCCGCCTGCTGCGCGATGTGCTCGCCCATCTTGCCGTCACCGGCTCGATCGCCGTCGGCGACAGCCTCGTCCAGCAGGTACTGGGCCACGGATTGGCTTCAAAGCTCTCCGCCCGACTTGGCGAAGGCGTCATCAACGGTCTGATGACCGCCCGCATTGGAATCGCAGCCATGGATCTCTGCCGCCCGCTCGCCTTCCGCGCGCTGAAACGGCCGGGAATCGGCGATTTCATCGGCGATCTCACGCCTTCGATGTCACCGCGCGGCAACACTCCTTGACATCAGTAACGTTTCGGCAGCTTTCACCATACGTGGCGTAATGTTGGAGAAATTGAAGTGGATTCAAGAGATTAGCAGCAGGATGCTGAAGTCCGCGCCGCGCGAAAACCCTTGTGCTACCGTGCATTTCGGGACGATCGAAAGGAAGGATTAACCATTATTCGGCAAAACTTGCAGCCAGTTCGTGAGTGGTGTTTGCCAAGGAAAATCCATGTATTCGCGCAAGTTTCTCTTCGTTTGCGGCCTTGCCGCCGCGGCATTGTCTCCCGTCGCAGATGTCGCTCCGGCAGCCACGGCTGCGACCCGTGACAAGGCCTTCTTCGAATCCGTCGCCGGCTCCTGGAAGGGTCCGGGCGAGATCGTCGCTGGAAAGTATAAAGGCACGAAATTCACCTGCAACCTGATCGGCGAGCCGACCGGCGACAGCAGCGCCGGCATCAAGCTCGACGGCACGTGCCGCGTCGGCGTCTTCAAGCAGCCGATGACCGCCGTCATCTCGCAGGCTGGCTCCACCTACAAGGGCAAGTTCCTCGATGGCGCTGCCGGTAAGGGCCTCGATGTCGTCTCCGGCGCCGTGACCGAGGATACCGTCGTTGTCGGCATCAACCGCGCCAAGCTGAACGGCGCGATGATCGCCCGCGTACGGGACGACAAGACGATGAACATCACCGTCTCGGTCAAGGTCGAAAGCCAGATGATCCCCGTCATCGGCCTGACATTGACCCGCCAGGTCGATGAGATGGCTGTCGGCTCCATTCAGTAAGACGGCATCCAGGATTTTCCAAAAGCGGCGGGGGTTTCCCGCCGTTTTTCGTTTCAGAATTTCCGCCACCAGTCGCGGCTGTTATCGGCGACCTCGATGCCCGCCACATCGGCATCCGACAGCCAGTCGCCGACCGTCCTGCCCTTGACGAGAAGGCCCGGCGCAATATCGGCAAGCGGCATCAGCACGAAGCCGCGATCGGTCATGCGGGGATGCGGCAATTCCAGCCGCGGCGCCTCCTGAACGACGTCGCCATAGGTCAGTACGTCGATATCGAGCGTGCGCGGACCCCAGCGCTCGATGCGCTCGCGTTTCATCTCGCGCTCGATCGACAGGCAGAGATCGAGCAATGCTTCCGGTGGAAGCGAGGTTTCGACGGCGGCGCAGGCATTGAAGAAGAACGACTGGTCGGTCTTGCCCCACGGCGGCGTGCGATAGAGCCGCGAGACGGCGCTGACACGGCAGTCGTCCCGCCGGTCCAGGCTTTGCAGCGCCGCGGCCATCGCCTTTACCGGATCGCCGATATTGCCGCCGAGGCCGAGGGTGGCCGATTGCAATGCGGCCTCAGGCAAAGTGCTCAACGCTCACCTGCACGAAATCGAGCACGCCGGGCACCGGTGCATTCGGCTTGCGCACCGTGATCCTCGCCCGCCGCACCTGCGGAAATTTCTGACAGAGCCCCTTGGCGATATCGAGCGCCAAGGCCTCGATCAGATAGCGCCGCTTGCCCGTAACGATCTCCTCGATCACCGTGAAGGCGATGCCGTAGTTCACCGTGTCGTCGATTGAATCGCTTTCCAGCGCCTCGCCCGCGACGACATCGAGCTCGGCATCGACGAAAAAGCGCTGGCCGAGGAACTCCTCCTCGTCATGCACGCCGTGGCGCGCGAAGAAGGCGCAGTTCTGCAGCGTGATCGTGTAGATGGTCATGTCGGCCGCTTCCTCTCGAAATCCTGGCGGGCATTGAGCATAGCATCGGCGATATCGAGCGCATCCCTGTTGATTGCGACATTGTGCACCCGGAAAACCGCAGCTCCCTGCAAGCGAAGCAGCGCGCTTGATGCAGCCGTCGCCACGTCCCGCTCCGGCGCCTCCCGCCTGGTCACGGTGCCGAGGAAGCGCTTGCGCGAGGTGCCGGCAAGCAGCGGCAGGCCGAAGCGGGAAAGCTCGGAAAACCGCGCCATCAATTCCAGGTTCTCCTCGGCCGTCTCCTTGGCGAAGCCGAAGCCCGGATCGAGCACGATATGATCGTTGCCGACGCCGGCCGCTGCGGCGATCGCCAGCGACCGCTTGAGGAAGTGCATCTGGTCGGCGATCACGTCGGGAAGCTTCGCCCTGTCGCGGCCGGTATGCATGATGCAGAGCCCGGCCCCGGTCGCCGCGGCGAGATCGGCGATAGCGGGTTCCCTCTGCAGCCCGAAAACGTCATTGACGATATGAGCGCCGGCGCTGATCGCAAGCCGCGCCGTCTCGGCGCGATAGGTATCGATGGAGATGAGGGCTTCGGTGCGTCCGCGCAGCGCCTCGATCACCGGCAGCACGCGCGCCTGTTCCTCGGAAGGGCTGACGGCTGCGGCGCCCGGCCGGGTCGATTCGCCGCCGATGTCGATAATGGCGGCGCCGTCGGCGACTGCCTGCAACGCATGCTCGACGACCGCCTCGACGGTTTCGAAGCGCCCGCCGTCGGAAAAGGAGTCCGGCGTCACGTTGATGATCGCCATGATCGCCGACCGACGGCCGAGTTCGATCTCCCGGCCATGGGCGACGCGCCATAAACTGCCTTCTAGCCCTGTCACCAGACTTATCCCATTGATGACGAAAAAACCGTCATCCGATATTGCGCTTGTGGTGGCTATGCCCCAAGCTCCTGCCGATTTCAACACGGGTTGCATTCAGAATGCCGCTTGCAGTGCGTTATATGTACCTTCCTGTCGCCTTTTCCATTGCTCTTTGCCTCTGCGGCCCAGCGGCAGCGGAAGTGATTGCATCGAAAAGCTATTCCTATTTCGACATCCGCGGCAAAACGGCGGATGAGCTCGATCGCGAACTCAGCCGGCGCGGCCCGACGGCGAGCGGCTCCTCGGCGCGCCATCCAGGCGCCACGAAGATCCGCTTCGGCGGCGAGGCCACCTATATCCAGGACGATGGGCGCTGCCGCGTCGGCAACGTCAAGGTCACGGTCCATACCCAGATCATCCTGCCGCGCTGGAGCAGCCGCAAGGGCGCGAGCAAAGAACTGTCGATGATCTGGGATGCGCTTTCGAGTGATATCAAGCGCCACGAGGAACGCCACGCCGAGATCGCCCGCAATCAGGCCCGTGCCATGGAGCGGGCCATTCGCGCTTTGCCGGTGCAGCGCAGCTGCGAGGCCATGCAGGAACTCGTTTCCAACGAATCAGCTCGCGGTATAGAGGAGCACGACCGGCAGCAGGCGCAATTCGACCGGGTCGAGGCGGTCAATTTTCAGAAGCGTATGCTGAGATTGCTGAATAATCGAATCAACGGCAGAGCCAGCGGAAAATAAGGCTTTTCCAAGCGGATTGCGAGTGAGAAAGCTTAGCTGCGCAACGAAACCTGTGGGAAACTTACGCCCTCCCCAGCGATTTAATGGTCATTTTTCATCCTGGCAGACTCAACCGGAACGCGTTAATATGAACACATTCGAAAGTTCAGGTACGGCATCTGCACTTTCATCGCTGGGTTCTCCTGGCGCGTTCCGAAGCCGCGGATGTTCCTCCCTCATCCGTTGGTAATGCGCCCGCCTCGCCTCGCTCGCACCAGCGCGCGAGGCGTCTTTTTTGTGGGTATGGGAAGTTCTCGACGAACGCTGGCAGTCGAGGCGTCGCGCCTCAGGCCTGGCGTTCCGGCACGTGCACGACGAGCCCGTCATAGGCGGCCTTCATCCTGATCTGACAGGACAGCCGCGAGGTCGGGCGTACGTCGAAGGCGAAATCGAGCATGTCCTCTTCCATCGCCTCGGGCTGGCCGACCTTCTCGGTCCATTCCTCATCGACATAGACATGACAGGTCGCACAGGCGCAGGCGCCGCCGCATTCGGCCTCGACGCCGGGCACCGAATTGCGCACGGCATTCTCCATCACGGTGGAGCCTTGGTCGACGTCGAGGTCGAAGCGCGTGCCGTCGAAGGCGACGATGGTAAGTTTGGGCATCAGGACTTTCCGGTCTTCTAATGATGGGCGGATTTTCTTCCGACAATTCGACGCATCAGTCAACATTGCGGAACGTGTTCTAACCTCGCAGATCGAGCTGTCGCCCGCCGTCTTCAATGCGTCATATGGCACGTCGCAAAAAGACCCGTGGTTTCGCAATGAAACAACGGGCCTCGGTCGAACGATGGCTGGAGAGAGGTCAGCCGCGGCAGAGTTTCAGGATGAAATTCTCGGCGTCGACAACGGCGGCACCCAGCGCTGCCATCGCCGCGGCGTCGCAGCCGGTTTCCTCGATGGCTTCTGCCGTCTGCGATACGCGGAACGCGCCGACCGAGCTTGCCGCTCCCTTCAGCCGGTGTGCCGCAGCACCCGCCCGGCTGGTTTCGCCGCTGGCGATATCCTGCAGGCAGGCGCGCGCCTGGCGCGCAAACATCTGAAGGACTTCGATTTCCAGCGTCTTGTCACCCATCGTCTGCTTTGCAAGATGGACCAGATCGATCGGCCGGACTTTGGAGGGACAGGGTCCCTTTGCATTGTCCGGCGCCTCGAATACGATGCTCAATGCTGCCATCTGGGCTGCCATTTGCCAATTCTCCCGTCTCTTATCGTCCGCAGTTGCTACAGTTCTGCGCCAGGACGGTGGCCATCACGTTAAATTCCGGCACATTCAGGGCGGAAATCTCGCCATATGGTTAACATCCGTTAAACATCCCTAAATTATTGGTTTTTAAGCGCGGCGACGGATTCAAAGATGTTAACAACGGGTTAACGAGCCGTGAATCTCAAGCCTTCATTAATTGTGTGAAGAGCCCAGATGTGTCACTACGATACTGGTAGAGCGGGTTTATGGTACGCGCCTTTGCCGAGCGAGTGGATAATGGTAGTGTTTTGATACCTTCCGTTTGAAAAAGCGGCTATCTACTCTGAAATGACATGCTTATCCGTCCGCGGTTGGGATGGAAGGCTGGAACGGCGAAGTTGTTACCCGGATAAGGCGGAAGCCCGGGATGCTGTGCCGGACCGGCTGACAGTAACGAGGCATAACCGAATGGCGAACAACAAATATAATGAGTCGATCGAGGACAAGGCGTTCAAGGCATTGGACGAGGCGCTCCAGATCGATTTCGGCAAGGAAAACGTGCCGTCTCGCCGCGGCAGCGCGCCCCAGGCCCCGGAGGCTAATGTGTCTGAACCATCGAATGCGCGTAATCAGCAGGCCCAGGAAGAAGCGCAGCGCCGCAACCGCCGCGGCGGCGCCGGCGAGCAGGCTTCGAGGGCTCCGGCCTTCGCGCCGGCCAACGATGCCAGCCGCAATACGCCCGCCTCTATCCTGAAATCCTTCGATGGCGCCTCCAGCCGCTCGGCCGTGCGCACCGCCACCCTGTTTTCCGTCCTCTGGGTCATGGCCGGCCTCGGCCTGATGTCTCTGCTCTACGCGCCGCAGATCTGGCAGATCCGTTCGGTCGCCGATCTCGTCGCCCTGCCCGGCGTCATCGCCGGCCTCGTCGGCATCATCATCCCGGTGATGATGTTCTATGCCTTCGCCATCATGATTTCCCGCGCCCAGGACATGCGCAACGCCGCCCGCTCGATGGCAGAGGTGGCATTGCGCCTTGCGGAGCCGGAAACCATTGCCTCCGAGCGCATCATGACCGTCGGCCAAGCCGTGCGCCGTGAAGTGTCGGCCATGAACGAAGGCATCGAGCGCACTATCGCGCGCGCCTCCGAGCTGGAAACCCTTGTTCATTCCGAAGTCAATGCGCTTGAACGCTCCTATGCCGATAACGAGCTGCGCGTGCGCGGCCTCGTCCACGAACTCGGCTCCGAGCGCGAAGCGATCGTCAATCATGCCGACCGCATCCGCACCTCGATCGGCAGCGTCCACGATCAGCTGAAGGAAGAACTTTCGCTGGCGACCGAAGAGATCGCCGTGCGGCTCGCCACATCGGGCGAAGCCTTTGCCTCGCTGATCGACACGCGCGCCGCGACGATCCTGGAAAAGTCGGACAGCGCCCTGCAGTCGATGGGCAGCCTGCTCGCCGCCAAGACCGACAGCCTGCTTCAGACGCTGAACGCCTCCGGTTTTGCGCTGGCCACCGAATTCGACAACCGCCTCGAAGCCCTCTCGGTCAATCTCAATGAACACGGCGAAAAGCTGCTCAGCCAGTTCGAGACGCGCGCCTCGACCATGGACAGCAGCACCGAGAAGCTGAACGCGGCGCTGAACGAGCGCACGCACCAGCTCAACGAGATCCTGATCGCCCGCACCCGCGAGATCAACGAAAGCCTGACATCGGGCGAGCGCACGATCAGCGGCACGCTCGACGACGTGCTGTCGAAGCTGAACAGCGCACTCGACGAAAAGGGCGCAAGCTTCCGCCAGAGCCTGCAGAGCACCGCCGACGATGCCGTCATGGATCTCGACGTGCGCTCCGGCTTCTTCGAGGAGCGGCTGCAGACGACTGTCGCCCAGCTGTCGACCGCTTTCGACGAGCGCGTCGCCGAATTCACCAGCGCTTTCGACAAGCGCACCGGTTCGCTCGACACCAAGCTGATGGAAAGCCTGGCCCGCATTAACGAGACGCTGTCCGGCGGTTCGGATTCGATCGAGGGCATTCTCAGCTCCAGCGTCGAACGGATCAGCTCCGCGATGACCGACCAGTCGCTGGCGCTCGCCACCGCGCTCGCCACCGGCCATGAAGTGCTGGAAAGCGCGCTCGGCACCCGGACGGAGGAAATCACCACGGCGCTCTCCGGCCGCACCGGCGAATTGACCTCAGCGCTGCAGAGCGCCACGTCGGACATCGCGCTGGCGCTGGCATCGGGCACCTCCGACCTGCAGAACAATCTCCAGGCCCGCTCGGTGGAATTCCGCGACACGCTGCGCACCACCACCACCGATCTGACCGCCGCCGTTGCCGCCGGCACCGAGCAGGTCACATCAGCCTTCGGCGGCCGCGCCGAAGAGCTGACCGGCGTGCTTGCAGCACGCGCCGCGGAAATCCGCGAGGCGCTCGGCACGGCCCACGAACGTATCGACAGCGTCATGGCCGAACGCGGCGGTGCGCTGGTCAATGCGCTGACCACCCATCACGGCCGCTTCGAGGAAGCGCTGACGAGCCGCTCCGACGCCATCATCAATACTGTTTCCGGCACCCATGACCGTCTCGCCGAAACGCTCGACGAAAAGGCGATGGCGCTCGCCATTTCCCTGAACGAGAGCCAGACCCGCATCGAGGATACGCTGGAAAGCCGCTCCGCGGCCCTGCTCGATGCCGTCTCCGGCACCCATGACCGCCTTTCCGAGACGCTTGACGAAAAAGCGATGGCGCTTGCCATTTCCTTGAACGAAAGCCAGAGCCGGATCGAAGACACGCTGGAAACTCGCTCCACGGCCTTCCTGAATGCCGTCTCGGGTACTCATGATCGCCTGTCGGAAACGCTGGATACCAAGGCGGCCGCCTTGACGAGCGCGCTCGACGAGCGCCATGCCCGTATCGAAGGGGCGCTCGGAACGCGCGCCGAAGCGTTGCTGAACAGCGTATCCGGCACCAGCGACCGTCTCGCCGAAACGCTCGACGAAAAGGCGATGGCGCTCGCCATTTCCCTGAACGAGAGCCAGGCCCGCATTGAGGATACGCTCGAGACCCGTTCCGCCGCCCTGCTGAATGCCGTCTCCGGGACCCATGAACGCTTTGCCGAGACTCTGGAAGGCAAGGCGACAGCTTTTGCCACCTCGCTGAACGAGACCCAGGCCCGCATCGAAAATACGCTTGAAACCCGCTCCGCGGCCCTGCTGGATGCCGTCTCCGGCACGCATGAGCGCCTCTCCGAGACGCTGGACGAAAAAGTGATGGCGCTTGCCATCTCGCTGACCGAAGGCCAGGCTCGCATCGAGGACACGCTGGAATCCCGGTCGGCAGCGCTGCTGAATGCCGTCTCCGGCACCCATGAGCGCCTGTCGGAAACGCTGGACGAGAAGGCGATGACGCTCGCAATCTCGCTCAACGAGAGCCAGTCCCGCATCGAAGACACGCTGGAATCCCGCTCGGAATCCTTCCTCAAGGCCGTCTCCGGTACGCATGAGCGCCTTTCCGAAACGCTCGACCAAAAGGCATCGGTATTTGCCGCCTCGCTCAACGAGGGCCAGACCCGCCTGCAGGACACGCTGGAAACCCGCTCGGAGTCCTTCCTCAGCGCGATCTCCGCCACCCATGACCGCCTGTCCGAGACCTTCGACGACCGGGCGATGGCGCTTGCCATCTCTCTGAACGAAAGCCAGAGCCGTCTCGAAGAGACGCTGACATCAGGCGCCGACGCGATCACCAATGCGGTTGCCGGCACGCATGAACAGCTGAATGGTGTGCTCGACCAGAAGGCGGCCGCCCTCGCCGCCTCTTTGAGCGACGGCCAGGCTCGCCTGGAAGAGAGCTTGGGCCACCGCACCGCCGCGATCATCGGCGCCGTGGCGGCAAGCCACGATCGGCTCACCGATTCGCTCGATGAAAAGACTATGGCGCTCGCCATTTCGCTCGACGACAACCAGAGCCGCTTCGACAGCGCGCTGGAAGCCCGCAGCAACGCCATGATGGAGGCCGTCGCCAGTGCCGAGGCACGCGTTGCCGGCGCCTTCGCCGACAAGACAGACGCCATCCACGCCGCCTATACCGACAATCAGCAGCGGCTCGAAAATGCGCTCTCCGGACACAGTGCGGCTCTCTCCGGCGTTCTGGATGCCGGCGGCGCCCGCTTCGAAGATCTCGTCGGCGGCCTGACCGGCCGGATCGAAGGCCGCTTGGCCGATGCCCATGCGCGACTCGGAGGCCTCGCCGACGAGGCTGCGGCGCGCATCGAAGGCGGCCTTGCCTCCGCCCATGACCGCATCCGCACCACGCTCGAAGACCGCGCCAACGCCATCGACCTGTCGCTGAACCAGGCCCATGCGCTGATCAACGATACGCTGACCGAACAGGCGACCAGCATCGGCACCTCGGTTGCGACGAGCGTCAGCATGCTCGAAATGTCGCTGGAAGAGCGCGAGGCTTCGCTCCGGAAGACGATCGAAGCCAGCGCACAGACACTGGAAGAGCGCATGCATGCCGGCGCCGGGCAGATCGCCGGTCGGTTCCAGGAAGCCGCAAATGCGATTTCCACCTCCGCCCAGAATTTCTCCTCTCATCTGGACCAGTCCGTCGACAGCCTGACCGGCCGTTTCGAAGAAACCGGATCGCGGGTCGAAGCCGGCCTCGCCGCCATCGAGACCCGCATCCGTGACGGTGTCGGCGGCGTTGCCGAAAGAGTGGAATCGGTCGGCAGCCAGCTCTCCGGCGTACTTACCGATGGCATCTCGCGGATCGGCGCGCTCGGCGAAGACGCCAGCCAGCGCATCTCGGCAACGCTCGAACGCAGCGCTGCGAACCTCACCCAGGCGATCGACAGCCGCACCGCCAATCTGGCCGAGACGCTGGACACCAGGACCACGACCCTGACGGGGGCCATCGAAGGCCGCACGGCGACCCTCGGCGAAACCCTCGACCGCGGCAATGAACGCATCGAGGAACGCCTGTCCACCATGGACCGCGCCTTGACCGTCGGCCTTGAAGCCGTCAACCGCACCATCGAAGGCAAGGCCGCCGGCCTCGCCTCGACGCTGCGCAGCGCAGTTGCCGAAGCCGCCCAGGGCATGGAAGGCGAAGCGACGAGGACCACCGAACTGCTGGGCAAGACCGGCCAGCAATTCGCCGAGGACCTCAACACGAAAAGCGACGAATTCACCCGCACGATGGATGAGCGCTCGTCGCAGATCGTCACCCGCGTCGCCGAGGCTCAGAACCGGCTGGCAAGCCAGGCCGCAGCCGTCGCCCAGACCTTCTCGGAAGCCGGCAACGCCATCGTCAACAAGGTCGCCGAGGCCGAAACCATCGTCGGCACGCAGGTCAATGCGATTTCCAAGGCTCTGTCGGATGCCGGCCAGTCGCTGGAAGCGCGCGGCAACGCCATCCGCTCGACGCTGACGGGGGCCGGCAGCGAGATTTCCGCCACCATGGCGGATGTCGACCGGGCGCTGGAAGCACGCAGCAGCGCCATCCGCTCCAATCTCGAAGAGCGTACCCGCGAGATCGATACGACGCTCTCCGATATCGACCGGGCGCTGGAAGCGCGCGGCAATTCGATCCGCACCACGCTCGAGGAGCGCACCCGCGACCTCAACTCGATGCTGTCAGGCCGCTCGGTCGAACTGACACGCATCCTCGACGAGACCGCGCGTCCGATCATCGACCGCTACACCGATGCCGGCGAGCAGGCCGCCGCCCGCATCACCGCGGCGGCCAATCTCAGCGCCGATCGTCTGCGCGCGGAAAACGAAGCGCTTGCCAGCGCCGTTGCCGCCCGCACCGAGAATGTGACCAATGCCGTCACTGCCATCGAGAACAGCCTGGTGGAAAACGTCAACGGCCTCGTCCAGCGCATGTCGGAAAGCAGCGCGGCGATGGCGATGATGATGAACCGCGCCGCCGAACAGCTGACCGGCGTCGACAGCCGTCTCGGCGAGACCACCACGCGCTTTGCCGACTCCGCCACCAAGGCCGCCGAAATGGTTTCCGCCTCGACCAGGCTTCTCGAAGGCAAGGTCGACCGCCTCTCCGATATATCGGGCCAGACGCTGTCGCAGGTCGGAAGCATCATCGGCCGCTTCGACGAACACTCGAAGGTTCTGACCCAGGCCTCCCAGCTTCTCGGCGCCGCCCAGTCCAACCTCGCCTCGACGCTGGAAGAGCGCGAAGGCGCGCTGCAGACGCTCTCGGTCGGCCTTGTCCAGCGCTCCGACGAGATTGAAAAGACCATGCGCGGCCTCGGCGGCATGATCGAGTCCGTCTTCGAACGGGCCGAGCAACGCGCCACTCAGGTCACCGGAAATCTGCGCCAGGGCGTCCAGTCCTCCTTCGCCGATGTCGGCCGCATTCTTGGCGAGACCGAGAAGCGTGCCCAGGAAGCGGCCGAAACGATGCGCGAGGCGATTACCCGAGCCGGCGACGAAGCCAATACGACGATCGACACCACCTTCGCCAATGTCGAGCGTCGCTCCGGCGATCTCTCCAACCGCATTCGCGGCGGTCTCACGGCCTCGCTGTCGGAAGTCGAGCGCATGCTCGCCGAAGCCGGCCGCGCCTCCGACGGCGCCGCGCAGAACATGCGGGAATCGCTGCGTGAAGCGATCGAGGATGCCGTCGGCCGCTTCTCCGGCGCGACCGAAGATATCCGCCGCTCCGCCGCCGATATCCGCAGCGAGCTCGACGCCACCCGCGCCGAATTGAAGCGCGGCGCCTTCGATCTTCCCGAGGAAGCCAAGGAAAGCGCCTCGGCCATGCGCCGGGCCGTCGCCGAGCAGATCAAGGCGCTGCAGGATATTTCCCAGCTCGTCGGCCGTAGTAGCCAGCAGCTCGAAATATCCGAACCCGTCGCCCGCACGCTCGCCCAGGCTCAGCCTGCCCAGCGCCCCGCGCAACCTGGCCCACGTCCCGCTCAGCCGGCCGTAACCCAGCAGGTCGCCGCCCAGCCGCAGCAGCCCGCCCCCTCGCCGATCGAAGCCACGGGTCTGCGCGGAACGATCGCGCCATCGGCACCCGCTGCCGCGCCTCAGCGCCCCGCCCAGCAGCAGCCCGCACCTGCCCGCCAGGAGCCGGCCAGAGCGGAAAGCGGCGGCTGGATCAGCGATCTCCTGCGCGGCGCATCGCGTGAGGAAGCCGCCGAGGAAGCGCCCGCCCGCGCCCCGGCCGCACAGGCAGCACCGTCAGCGCGCAGCGGCGATGTCCGCAATCCGCGCCATGTCGTCGAATCCCTGAATTCGCTCTCGGTCGACATCGCCCGCGCCATCGATCACGACGCCTCCGTCGATCTCTGGCGGCGTTACCAGCGCGGCGAGCGCGACGTCTTCACCCGTCGCCTCTACACGCTGAAGGGCCAGCAGACCTTCGACGAGATCAAGCGCAAATACGACCGCGAACCGGAATTCCGCACCGCCGTCGACCGCTACATCGGCGATTTCGAAAAGCTGCTTGCCGACGTCGCCCGCAGCGACCCGAACCAGATCGTCTCGCAGTCCTACCTCACCTCGGACACGGGCAAGGTTTACACCATGCTCGCCCACGCCGCAGGCAGGCTCAGCTGAGCTGATTGATATCTCGACTGGAAAGCCGCCTGAACACCGTGTCAGGCGGCTTTCGTTTTAGATCATGTGAGCAGGAAGCGTGCGAATGACCAAGGCTCTTCTCATCATCGACGTTCAGAACGCAATTCTTTCCGGGAAAGCCACGCCGGAGCGGCAGCCGCACATCGATTCCGCACTCGATCAGACTGTCACCCGGCTTGCCTCGCTTCAGGAAAAGGCAAGACGGGCCGGCGTGCCTGTCGTGCTGGTGCAGCATGATGGCGGCAGCGGCCACAGATTGGCCGTCGACACGCCGGGATGGGCGCTGCACCCGGAAATTGCGCCGAGGCAGGGCGAAGTCGTCGTGCGCAAGAAAAGCGCCGACTCCTTCTTCGAGACGGATCTCGCGGAGCGCCTGGACGAACGATCGGTCACTCATCTGATCGTCGGCGGCTGCATGTCCCAATTCTGCGTCGATACGACGGTCAGGCGCGCCGTATCGCTCGGATATGATGTGACGCTGATTGCCGATGGCCACACCACCGGCGACACGGCAACCCTCACCTTCGCGGAGATCGTCGCACACCACAACGAAACGCTCGACGGCTTCGACGCCGGCAAAGTCACGGTGGCCGTCCGTCCTGCCGCAGACATTCTTTTCTAAGGGGCGGCGCGCCAAAGGAAAGCTGGCATCAAATCGAGGGCCGGCGATCAATCCCCAATTTGGCGACCAACCCGTCCACGGTCTCCTCGACGCTCTTGGCAGCCGTATCGACAACGATTGGCCTCCGCCCCCAATCCTCGTAAACCCGATCGACAACCTCTTGCCAGGTCGGCTTCACGAGTCCCTCAACATCGGTTTTCCGCGTCTCGACTCGCCGGCGATGTTCGGTCTTGTCGGAACAGATCACCTCCACCTCGACCGCGATCGCCGCAGATCGCGCCGCAACCGCCAGCCATGCACTGCGTGTTATCTCCAGGGGATTGACCGAGTCAGCAACGACCAATCTGCCGAGAGTGAGATTATCCTGCGCCACCCCGTAGGCGACGACATAACCGGCCTGACCAATGTCTCTTTCAGCATCGCCCGACGCCCTGATCGCCTGCTCGATCGTGTCGACCCTGAGATGTAGCGCGTCAAGCCGTTTCGCGAGCGCGCGGGCGACTGTCGTTTTCCCGCTTCCCGGCAAGCCGCCGAAGATGATCAGCATGACTTTCACTTCCTCCGTGAATATTCATCGGCATCTCGTTTTAGGCGAAGTGCTGAACAAACCCAATCACCTGTGGATCACCAATTTTTGTAGCCGCCCGTCCTTCATTCCGTCACAAACTTTTCCAATGCGCTACAATCAACTGAACGGCTCGTTCGACCTTCAACCGATAGAGACAGCAACATTGATGACCAAGACGACATCCCGGCTTCTTGCCACAGCGCTCTCGTCCGCCTTCCTGCTTGGCGCTTTCACTCTGGCGGAGGCAGGTCAGGCAAGCTTCGTCGTGGATGTGCATTCCGGGCAGGTCCTCGAAGCTTCCAACCAGGACGACTTGAACTATCCGGCGTCGCTGACCAAGATGATGACGCTCTATCTGGCTTTCGAGGCCCTGCATGAGGGCCGCCTCGCCTGGGATCAGAAGCTGACCATGTCGGAAAATGCCGAAAGCAAGGAGCCCTTCAAGCTTGCCGTCGGCGCCGGCCGCAAGGTGACGCTGCGCGAAGCGGTCGAAGCCATCGTCGTGCTCTCGGCCAATGACGCGGCCGTGGCGATCGCCGAGCAGCTCGGCGGCTCCGAGCAGGCCTTCGCCAAAACGATGACCGACAAGGCGCACCAGCTCGGAATGAAGGATACGATCTTCAAGAACCCGTCGGGTCTGCCCGATCCCGAGCAGGTCACCACGGCGCGCGACATGGCGACCCTCGGCGTTTCGCTGATGCGGGACTACCCCGAAGAGTTCAAGCTCTTCTCCATGCGCGGCTTCCAGTTCCGCGGCATGAAGTTGCGCGGCCATAACAACCTCATGTACCGCTATGACGGCGTCGACGGTATCAAGACCGGCTACACCGACGCATCCGGCTACAATGTCGTGACGTCGGCGCTGAAGGACGGCCGCCGCGTGGTGGGCGTCGTCATGGGCGAAAAGACCGCAAGCCTGCGCGACGACAAGATGGCGGGCCTGCTGGACAACTATCTGCCGTCGTCGCCTACGGTCACGGCAACCGGCCAGCCGGGAGCCACGATGACGGACGCGCAGCCGACCAAATAGGCTGCTGCTGGCTTAGCTATCGGAAAGCCACTTCCAGGTGCTGCCGGTCCTGTGCGATCACCCGGCAATTCGTTTCGAATCCTTCTCCCTTGATGGCGAGAATGAATTCCGAGGGAATCCCGGTCGTATTGGAGACTGAGATCCCCGCGCTCTCCGAGCCGATGGACTTGACGGTGCAGTCGATGGTCGAGCGCCGGTCGTTGAACAATATCGAACCCGCCTTCAGCACCCGCCGCCGGGCGCCGATGGCATGATCGGCGTGGATGGAGCTCCACGACACGCACTGGTTCCGCCCGTCGCGTTTGGCCTGATACATCGCGGCATCCGCCTGAGCGAGCAGCGTCTCTATGTCCTTGCTGACGATGGAAAGCGCCGACGTTCCAAGGCTGGCCGTCACGTTCAGGGAGCCGTGATCGCCGAAAACCGGCTGGGAGGCGATGGCGGCTCTGAGCTTTTCGGCGACCGCAACCGCACCCTCCCGGTCGACATGCGGCAGGACGACGGCGAATTCCTCGCCTCCGATGCGGCCGAAGAGATCACCGACGCGGAGGGTGGCCTTGCAGATCGACGCAACCGCCTTGAGAACCGCGTCTCCCGCGGCATGTCCATGCGTATCGTTGACCTTCTTGAAGTGGTCGATATCGAAGACGATGCATGAGAGGTCATGCTGATGCCGCAGCGCAAGCGAAATCAACTGATCGGCCTCCTGCTTGAAGGCGCGCCGCGTCATCGCCTCTGTCAGGCTGTCGGTGGCGGCCGACTGCATGAGTTCGATGCGGTCCATCGCCGCTCCCGCCAGTTCTTCGAGAATGGCAAGGTCTCTATTGCCGAAGGATCGTGGCCTGCGGTCGATGGCGCATACCGTTCCGATCATGTGCCCGGCCTTCGTCCGCAAGGGAACGCCGGCATAGAAGCGGATATGGTCCGCGCCCGTCACCGAAGGATGCCGCGCAAAGCGTGAATCCTTGGTCGCATCCTGCACGATGACCGGTTCGTCACAGTCAACCACGCAGCGGCAGAACGTATCATCGAGCGCCACCTCGTCGGCTGCCAAGCCGGAACAGGCCTTATACCATTGCCGATGCCCGTCGATCAGAGAGACGATGCCGATGTCGATGGCGAAGATCTGCTTTATCAAGCGCACGATGCGCTCGAATCCTTCGTCCCGCGGCGTGTCGAGGAGATCGAGCTGCTGCAGCGCAGCCAGCCGCTCGTTTTCGCGCTGAATAGCCTCCGACGACGACTTTCCGAATACGCGTGCGACCACCATGCAGCATGCCTCCTGACAGCGTTAACATGATGGGTTCCACAAATTCGTGAAGAAATTGAATACGATGGCGGCCCTGGACTTCATCGGCCTCAAATTTTTCAGGCTTCACAACCCTCGATGTCGAAGCAGCGATAGCGAAAAAGCCATTTCAGATTGAACGCAGCGTCCAGGTGACGATTTCGGAGGCAACCGCGGAGAAGGCGCGGTCGAGGCCCTTGACGAAACCGTCATTGTCGCCGCCGGCCGGCGACGTGGCACGGAACACCTTCTGGGCGCGCACCGAGCCGTTGCGGTCGTTGAGGAGCTTGGCTGATATTTCGACCACCGCCTGGTTGCCGTTCGAAGCGTCGATCTCGAAGGCGCGGATATCGGTGACGACCTGGTAGTCGATCGCCAGTCCCTGCCCTGGTATGCCGACGCCGCCAAGCTTGCCGGAGTTCTCGAAAGCTTCGAGCAGCTTCGATTGCACCATGCGCGGCAGCTTGTCGCCCCACTGCGCCCGCGACAGATACTGGATTTCCGAAGGCGACACGCGGATGACGATCTGTTCGCTGTCGAGCGCCCTCAGCGCCGTCGGGCCGGCGATCAGGATCTGGCGAGATTTGGCCGCCGGGCCGTCGCCGCTGACGGAAGCGGAAAGATCATAGGTGTCGTTCTTGGCCGACGTGCCGCAACCGGAAAGGATCAGCGCCGTGAGCGGCAGCGCGATCACCGTTCCCCTGATCCATGAACGGCGCGACAACAGATGCGATGCGACCATAAGCTACCCCTGACTTCCCTGTTAACGCCGCGTCCGGCCGTCATATTGCTTGACCGTGTCCCCACCGAAGATCAGGCGTTGCGGATTGCGGTCGAAGTTGGTGATCGTATCGTTCAGATTGTTCACGGTGCCGCGCATGTCGTTGACGAGCGTCTGCACGTCGCGCAGGCCGCCGCTCGAGAACTTCTGCAGATTGTCGGCGATCGGCCCGATGCGCGCATTCAGGTTGTCGGCGACCTTCTTGAAGGATTCGAGCGTCGCGCGCGCCTCGGTGAACAGCGATTGCGTATTGTCGGTGCCAAGCAGCGCATCGACCTTGATGAGAATGCCGTCGATGCGGGTCGAGGCCGAGTTCAGCTTGTTGGCAAGCTGCGACACGTCCTGGATCGTCTGGTCGATATCCTTCTGGCGCGCCGACACCGTATTGGCGACGTCGCGGATCGAAGCGACGGCGGCGCGGGCGTCCTTGGTCGCCTGCGAGATGTCGTCGACCGAGCCCTTCACCTTCGCCGGATCGATCTGGGCGACGAGCGTATCGACGCGGTCGAGCGTCGCCTGCGCCTGCTTGCCGAAATTGTTGAAGGTCGTGGCCGTCTCGTCGAACTTCTGGATCGCCCCCTTGAGGTCGCCGGAAGCATCCGCGACATTGGCGGTGATCTTCTCGGCATTGGAGACGATGTTGTCGATCTTCTGCGCATCGACCGCCTTGACCAGCGATTCCACAGCCTGAAGCGTCGAATCGACACGGCCCGAAACCGCCTTCACCGTGTTGGAAAGCTCACCGACGCTCTGCAGGAAGGCGTCGATATTGCCGGAATTCTTGGCTAGCGCCTCCGAGAAGGTCTCGGCATTCTTGAAGGTCTCGGTCAGCGGTCCGCGCGAATCCTCGATGAAACCCTGCAGCTCGCCGACCGCATCGTTGGCGCGATCGAGGATCTTGTCGGCAGTCGCCAGAAGATTGGTGACGCTCGACTGGTCCGCGATGATGACGGCGCGTTTGCCGGTATCGATCGCATGCTGGAGGATGCTTTCCTCGCCCTTGCGCCCGCCGGACAGCTCGATATAGGCAGCGCCCGTCAGGCCCTGGATTTCAAGGGCGGCCTTGGTGGAGGGATAGATCGGCGCATCCGTGCGCACCTGCGTGAAGGCCAGCGAATATTGCGGATCGTCGGCATCGATCGACAGTGTCTGCACCGAGCCCACCTGAATACCGTTGAAGCGCACCGGCGAGCCGACGCTGAGGCCGTTGGCCGAGCCCGGAATACGCACGATCAGTTCCGTCATCGGACCGCCGCGGCCATATTCGGCCATCCAGTAGACGAAGCCGAACGCCGCCGCGATCACCAGCACCGTGAAAAAACCGACAATTGTGTAGTTGGCTTTGGTTTCCATCTATCCGGTCACTTCCCGCCGCCGCTGTGCCGCGCGCCACTGTCCTGCGGCACGATCGATCGCGCCCGTTTACCCTTGAAATAGGCCTGCACCCACGGATCGTCATAGGCCAGCATATCGTCGATCGTGCCTTCCACCATTACCCGCTTCTTTCCGAGCACGGCAATACGGTCGCAGACCGAAAACAAACTATCGAGGTCATGTGTGACCATATAGACAGTCAGTCCCAGGCTATCGCGCAGGTTGGCGATCAGGTCGTCGAACTCGGCCGCGCCGATCGGATCGAGACCGGAGGTCGGCTCGTCGAGGAACACCAGTTCCGGATCGAGCGCCAGCGCGCGGGCGAGTGCTGCGCGCTTGATCATGCCGCCGGATAGTTCGGACGGATATTTGTCGGCGGCATCGGCCGCAAGCCCAACCATGCGGATCTTCAGATGCGCCAGTTCGTCCATCAGCGAGCGCGGTAGGTCGAGATATTCGCGCATAGGCACCTGGATATTCTCTTTCACCGTCAGCGACGAGAACAGCGCCCCCTGCTGAAACAGCACGCCGAGCCGCATGTCGAGCGCATTGCGCTGCGGTTCGTCGAGTTCGTCGAAGTCCTGCCCGAGGATCTTGATTGTGCCGGAGCGGCGCGGCAGCAGCCGCAGCACCGTGCGCATCAGCACCGATTTGCCGGTGCCGGACGCACCGACGAATCCGAGGATCTCGCCGCGATAGATATCGAGGTTCAGATTGTCGAGCACGACCTTCGAGCCGAACGCGACCGTGACGTCGCGCGCCGAAAGCACGACATCCCTGCCCCGTCCCTGGCCTTCGATCGGTTGCTCGTCCACGCCACCCGCCATGCTAGAAGTTGATCGCTGCATAGAACATCGCAAAAAGCCCGTCCATCAGGATGACGACGAAAATCGCCTTCACCACCGAGGCCGTCACGTGCTGGCCGAGCGATTCGGCGCTGCCGCCGACTTTCAGCCCTTCGACGGCCGCAACGATGCCGATAACGAGCGCCATGAAGGGCGCCTTGATCATGCCTGAGAGCACGGTCGACAGCGTCACCGCCTCGTGCAGGCGCGCCAGGAAGTTGGCGAAAGTGATTCCGGAATAGCCCCAGGCGACGACGGCAGCCCCGGCGAGCGAGGCAAAGTTCGCCAATACCGTCAGAAGCGGCAGCGCGATGGTCAGCGCCACCAGCCTTGGAAAGATCAGCACGCCGATCGGGTTCAGCCCCATGACCTTCAGCGCGTCGATCTCTTCGCGCATCTTCATCGAGCCGATTTCAGCGGTGATCGCGCTACCGGAGCGGCCGGCGATCATGAT
The DNA here is from genome assembly GCF_002211305.1 of Rhizobium sp. R634. Lineage (GTDB taxonomy): Bacteria > Pseudomonadota > Alphaproteobacteria > Rhizobiales > Rhizobiaceae > Rhizobium. The sequence goes on from NZ_LOKW01000026.1 coordinate 333,002, forward strand.
CGAGGTCAGGAGCACGCCGATTTCGCGCAATTGCAGGATGCCGACGAGATCGACGACGAAAACCTCAGCGCCGAAATAGCGCAGCTGGAAAGCGCCCTGCTGGGCGATGATCGCGCCGATCAGAAACGACATCAGCAGGATGATCGGAACCGCGCGCACGCCCATATGGTCAATCTGGTTGACGATCGAAGCCGGCGAAACGCCGCTGCCGCGGCCGAGTTTCATCTGCGCGCCGCGCACCGCCGAGCCGAGGATATACATGGAGGCGGCGAGATTGTCCCAGACGTCGTAGGTCATCTTGCCGATCGGCGCCAGGATGCGTGCGGCGAGCGAGACCTTTTCCTTCTGCTCCGGCTCCGCCTTGGCCGGCTCCTCGGAAAACATCTCCAGCATTTCGTCGATATGCGGATTGGTGCCGACGAAGCGCACCGTGCGCCCGGCCGCTTCCTCTTCCTTCTTCAGCCGGCAGAGCAGCCAGATGCCGGCGGTATCGATGTCGGAAACATTCGAGAGGTCGAGTGTCAGATCGCCGGTCTTTGCTCGCCGAAGCTTTTCGAAATCGCGCAGAACGAAATGCACATAGGCGCTGCGCCAATTGCCGCTGAGACGCACATGCTGCCCGGAACCATCGGCATGGTCGTCCACGTCAAGCGAGGCGGCGTTGCGATTCTCGGCGTTCAAGATACTTATGTCTTTCAAGGCTTATGGCGACATTGCCGAATCGCGAAGCGGATCGTTCGTGACCCGGCGCGTCAATATACAGAAGCAACGTCCAATTTCCATGCTCGCAGGACAGCAATAATGCCGCGCACACTCGATATCCAGATGAATTCCTTCCCGATTGCCGGAACTTTTGCCATCTCGCGCGGCGCAAAGACCGAGGCCGAGGTCATCACCTGCACGCTCACCGAAGAAGGCGCGCAGGGGCACGGCGAATGCGTGCCCTACCGCCGCTACGGCGAGACCATGCAGAGCGTCTTCGCCCAGATCGAGGCCGCGCGCCCGCTTGTTGAAGCCGGCATCTCGCGTACCGATCTCTTGTCGGCTATGCCGCCGGGCGCGGCGCGCAACGCCGTCGATTGCGCGCTCTGGGATCTCGAATCCAAACGCACGGGCCAAGCTGTCGCTGCCCGGCTCGGCCTCACCGCGCTCAAGCCGCTCACCACCGCCTACACCATCTCGCTCGGCGAGCCGGAGGTGATGGCCGCCCAGGCGCGCGAACATGCCGGCCGCGCTCTGCTCAAGGTCAAGGTCGGAACCGGCGACGATGAAAGCCGCATCCGCGCCGTCTGTGCGGCAGCACCTGATGCCGCAATCATTCTCGACGCCAACGAGGGCTGGCCCGAAGCGGTGCTGGAACGTCACCTTCATATCGCCGCGGAAGCAGGTGTGGCCCTCGTCGAGCAACCCTTGCCGGCCGGCCAGGATGCGCTGCTTGCCGAGATCCGCCGCCCACTCCTCGTCTGCGCCGACGAGAGCGTTCATCACACCGGCGATCTCGCAAGCCTTGCCGACCGCTACGATGCGATCAACATCAAGCTCGACAAAACGGGCGGCCTGACGGAAGCCTTGGCGATGAAGGCGGAAGCCGAGCGGCTCGGCTTTTCCATTATGATCGGCTGCATGGTCGGCACTTCGCTTGCCATGGCGCCGGCGGTGCTGCTCGCCCAGAATGCCGATTTTGTCGATCTCGACGGTCCGCTGCTGCTCGCCCGAGACCGCGAGCCCGGCCTGCATTATGCCGCTTCTCTGGTCTTCCCGCCGGAAAACGCCCTCTGGGGCTGAAGGTAATAGGCGTAGATCACCAGCCCGAGGCCGGAAAGCGCGACGAGCGCCATGACGTAATAGCTGACGAGCCCGAGCCAGGCGTAGAGATAGCCCGACGCGATGGTCATTAGCCCCATCGCCATGCCGACATAGAAGAAATAGGCGCCCTGCGCCGATGATTCCTGCGTCTCCTGCACCGTCGCCACGATCCGCCGCTGCACGCCCGTATGCACGAAGGCATAGGTGAAGCCGTGGAAACATTGCAGCAGGAAGAAGCCGGCAAAGCCGGCATTCATCGGAAACAGGATCCAGCGGCAGACGCTGACGGCGCAACCGAAGCGGATCAGCGTCCAGGCATTGAAGCGCCGGTTGAGACGCTTCGACAGGAAGAATACCGTCACTTCGGACGCCACGCCGGCACTCCAGAGCAGGCCGACCTCAGTGCCGGAAAAGCCAAGTTGATGCCAGTAGATCGAGGAAAAGGCGTTGAGCACCGCATGGCTCGACTGCTGGATGGCGACACCGATCAGGAGCAGCAGCAAATGCGGCTCGCGCAGCCCGCTGCCGGTGGCGGCCGGTAGGTCGATCGGCTGGCCGCGCCGCCGCGTCGGCCCGATACGCGGACAGAAGATCGCCATCACGACGGTCATGGTGAAACCGAACACCATGACGACGAGCACCATCCCGCCGCCCCAGCGGCCGATCAGCTGGCCGCCGACCAGCGTCGAGACGATGAAGGCGACCGAACCCCACACCCGCATCGACCCATAATCGAGCCCCCAACGGCGCACACCCGAGATGACGATCGATTCCACCACGGGCACATAGGGCGCGAAGGTGGCGCCCTGAAGCGCGAAGACGATCGTCACCGGCCAGAAGCTGGTCGTCCAGTACAGTGCGATCGCCGTCAGCAGCGACAGAGAGCCGGACCAGAGGAGCACGTCGGCGCGCTCCTTCAGGCGGTCGGCGATCATGGCGACCACAGGCGCCACCAGCACGCGGACCACCATCGGTATGGCAAGGATGATGCCGATCTCATGATCGCTGAAACTGTGGGTTTCGAGCCATACCGGGAAGAACGGCAGGACAACGCCATTGACGAGCAGCGGCGCGCAATAGGAAAGCGCGCTGAGCAGCCGGAAGCGCGGCGGCGCTCCCTCACCCGGGAGATGTTGAGCGGGAATCATGGGTGGACCTGAAGGAAACTGATCCTTGTCCTAACACAGCACCCTGGAGGCGACTATTGCGAGAAATAGCCGTCCGGAAACGTTTTAGAAAATAAATAGGGCCTGTCACCTCGCGGTAACGGCTAAATTGCTGCAGAGCCGCCGCGGCAAGCGGCGACGCCGAAATCAGGCTGCCTGCGGGGCGAGCTCCGCGTCTTCGGAGCGCTCGACGGCAACAAGCGCCGGCACGGTGCTCGCAAGCGCCCGCCAGGTGATCAGCTCGAAGGTGCCGTCCTCATGTTCGGCGACCGCCGTGCAGCTTTCCACCCAGTCGCCGGTATTGATGTAGCGGATCCCGTCCATGTCCTGGATCACCGCGTGGTGGATATGGCCGCAGATCACGCCGTCGGCGCCGCTCTTGCGGGCTTCTTCGGTCACGACACGCTCGAATTCACCGATGAAATTGACCGCATGCTTGACCTGCAGCTTGGCCCATGCGGAAAACGACCAGTAAGGCATGCCGAGGCGGCGGCGGACGGCCGCGAGCAGAATGTTGATGCGGATGGCCGTATCGTAAGCCCAGTCGCCGAGATAGGCGAGCAGCCGGGCGTTGCGGACGACGACGTCGAATTCGTCGCCGTGCAGGATCAGGTATTTCTTGCCGTCGGCGCCGTCATGCATCATGCGCTCGACGACTTCGATGCCGCCGAAATGCATGCCCGGGAAGTCGCGCAGGAATTCGTCGTGATTGCCGGGGATGTAGACGACGCGCGTGCCCTTGCGTGCCTTGCGCAGCAGCTTCTGGACGACGTCGTTGCAAACCTGTGGCCAATACCAGCTGCGCTTCAGGCGCCAGCCGTCGACGATGTCGCCGACGAGCACGATCGTATCGGCTTCATGGTAGCGCAGAAAATCCAGGAGGAAATCAGCCTTCGCGGCCTTCGAGCCGAGGTGCACATCGGAAATGAAGAGTGTGCGGAAATGCCTGGGTTCCATCATGTCTGTCACGAACAGTGCTCGTGCCCCATCTTTCATCTAGCCTTCCAAAACCAGACTCGTGTTTCAGGAAGATGACAGACTGGGGAAAAGCCCTGCAAACCTGTTGCTTGCGCGCCGGGCGGCATCCTGCATGGCATGTTGCCCTGGGAATGGAGCGCGTTCATGATGGCGCCGATTCCTATCGGACAATGCGGGATGGCTGATGCGTCTCTTTCTCGTTCGCCACGGCGAATCCCTCGGCAATATCGACGAGCGCGCTTATCGCCAATTCGGCGATCACAACGTGCCGCTGACCCAATGGGGCTATCGCCAGGCGGCGGAAGCAGGCGCCGTCATCGCCTCCTATCTCACGGGATTGCCGAGCCAGGGATTCCAGAAGCTGCACATCTGGTATTCACCGTTTCTGAGGACCCGGCAGAGCAAGGATGCGCTGCTTCAAGCGCTGCCGGAGAGTTTCGTCGGCGATGTCAGGGAGGATTATCTGCTGCGTGAGCAGGATTTCGGCCTCTTCACGGAAATCTACGATCACGCCGAGCAAAGGCAGAAATTCCCCGAGGAATTCGAAAAATGGGCAAGGCTGCGCAACAACAGCGGCAAGTTTTACGCGCGCCCGCCGGATGGCGAAAGCCGCGCGGATGTGGCGCAGCGGGTGCGCCTGTTCCTCCAGACCGTCATGCACGAGGCCGAAAGCGGCGACCATAATGTTGCGATCGTCGGCCACGGCGTCACCAACCGCGCCGTCGAAATGAATTTCCTCCATCACTCCGTCGATTGGTTCGAGCGCTCCGATAATCCCGGAAATGCCGACATCACGCTGATCGAGGGCACGCGCCGCCAAGGCTACGACACCATCCTGCTGCACCAGGCCGCCGACCGCCAGCCGGGACAGGAAAGTCAGCTGCGGGACGCCCATGGCGCCGACGTCACGCTCACGCCGAAAACCGGCCGATAGCCCAAGGCAATCCGCCGGCGCTTTACGTCATGTCGCCAACGTCACGGTCGCCGGCTCCTCGCTTGCCGCGGCCTGTTCGGTCACCGCCGCCGGCCGCTTCGTCCTCAGCAGACGCAGCACGAAGACGAAAAAGACGGGAACGAAGAAGATCGCCAGCACCGTCGCCGAGATCATGCCGCCGAGCACGCCCGTGCCGATCGCATTCTGGCTTGAAGCGCTAGGCCCGGTGGCGATTGCCAGGGGCACGACGCCAAGCGTGAAGGCGAGCGAGGTCATGATGATCGGCCGGAAGCGGAGACGAGCGCCTTCGATCGCGGCATCCATCAGCGATTTGCCCTCGGCAAAGCCGTCCTTGGCAAATTCCACGATCAGGATCGCGTTTTTGGCCGAAAGGCCGATGATCGCGATCAGGCCGACCTTGAAGTAGATGTCGTTGGACATGTCGCGGCTCATCACCGCGAGCACGCAGCCGAGCACGCCGAGCGGCACGACCAGCATCACCGACAGCGGGATCGACCAGCTCTCGTAAAGGCCGGACAGCAGCAGGAAGACGAAGAGGATGCTGAGGCCGAAAAGGATCGGTGCCTGGGTGCCCGACCTGATTTCCTCCAGCGATTGCCCCGTCCATTCGAAGCCGAAGCCCTCGGGAAGTTCCGAAGCCAGCCGCTCCATTTCGGCGATCGCCGCGCCCGACGAATAGCCCGGCGCCGGTGCGCCCGAGAGGCGAACGGCGGGGTAGCCGTTGTAGCCGACGATCTGCGCCGGTCCCTTGCGCCATTCGGCGATGGCAAACGATGACAACGGCACCATGCCGCCGCTCGCATTGCGCACGTTGAGCTTCATCAGGTCTTCGGCTTGAAGCCTGCTCTTGTCCTGCGCCTGGACGATGACGCGCTGCATGCGGCCCGAATTCGGGAAGTCGTTGACATAGCTCGAGCCGAGATTAGCGGTGATCGTGCTGTTGATGTCGGCGAAGGCTACGCCGAAGGTGTTTGCCTTTTCACGGTCGATGACGAGCACCAATTGCGCCGAATCCGGCATGCCCTCCGGCCGGACACCCGCGATCACCGGATTCTGCGACGCCTTGCCGAGCAGCATTCCCGCCGCCTCGGTCAGCGCCGCCTGCCCCTTCGCGCCGCGATCCTGAAGACGGAAGGTGAAGCCGTTGGTCGTGCCGAAACCTTCGATCGGCGGCGGCGACAGGGCAAAGGACGTCGCATCTTTCAGCGCAAACAACTGCATGTTGACGCGATTGGAGATCTCCTGAACCGAATTGCCCTCGCCGCGCTCGGCCCAGTCCTTGAGCGTCACGAAGACGAGCGCCGCGTTCGGTCCCTGCCCCGAAAAGCTGAAGCCCTGGATCGCGACAATGTTGTCGACGGCCGGCTCTTTCCGGAAGATCGCTTCGATGCTCTCCAGCGATGCCACCGTCCGGTTCCGGCTCGCCTCCGGCGGGCCTTGCACGTCGACGATCAGGAAGCCCTGGTCCTCATCCGGCACGAAGCTGCTCGGCAGGTTGACGAAGAGATAGCCGAGACCGACGACCAGCGCGACATAGACGGCCATCATGCGCCAGGAGCGCTTGGCCAGTCCGCCGACGGTGCGGGCATAGCGGCCGGTCAGCCGGTCGAAATTGCGGTTGAACCAGCCGGCAATGCCTTTCTTCTCATGATGGCCCTTGATCGGCTTCAGGAACGTCGCGCAAAGCGCCGGCGTCAGCGACAGCGCCAGAAAGGCCGAAAACAGGATCGACACAACCATGGTCAGGCTGAACTGACGGTAGATGATGCCGGTAGAGCCCGGGAAGAAGGCCATCGGCACGAAGACGCAGGAGAGCACCAGCGTGATCCCGAGGATCGCGCCTGTGATCTGCCGCATCGCCTTCTTGGTCGCCTCCTTGGGCGACAGCCCTTCCACAGCCATCAGGCGCTCGACGTTCTCGACGACGACGATGGCGTCATCGACGAGAATGCCGATGGCGAGCACCATCGCAAACATCGTCAGCACGTTGATCGAGAAGCCGGCGGCAAACATCACCGCGAGCGTCCCGAGCAGCGCGACGGGCACGACGAGCGTCGGAATGACCGTGTAACGGAGGCTCTGCAGGAAGATCAGCATGACGATGAAGACGAGCGCCACGGCTTCGGCAAGCGTATGCGCCACCTTCTCGATGGATGCGGAGACGAACGGGCTAGTATCGTAGGGAACGGCATATTCAACGCCGGAGGGGAAGAAGCGTGACAGCTCTTCCATCTTCGCCCTGACCAGATTGGACGTATTGACGGCATTGCCCGTCGACGACAGCTGGATGGCGATGGCAGCACTCGGCTGTCCGTTCAGCCGGGTGGAGAAGCTGTAGCTCTCGCTGCCCTCCTCGATGCGCGCGACATCGCGCAGCCGGACGATCGAACCATCGGCATTGGCGCGCAGCACGATATTGCCGAATTCCTTGGTATCCGTCAGCTGCCCCTTGACCAGCACCGTTGCCGTCAGATCCTGGGAGATCGGATTGGGTGCTGCGCCGATCTGGCCGGCCGCGACCTGCGCGTTCTGCGCCGTGATCGCCGCGCTGATATCCGAGGCAGTCAGGTTGAGGCCGACCATCTTGTCGGGATCGATCCAGATGCGCATCGCCCGCTGCGATGCGAAGAGCTGCGCGCGGCCGACGCCGTTGAGACGGCGCAGTTCCCCGATGACGTTCCTGTTGAGATAGTCGCCGAGCGCCACCTCGTCGGTCTTTCCGTCCGTCGAGGTCAGCGAGATAAACATCAGGAAGCCGGATGACGCCTCCTCGACCGTGATCCCCTGGTCCTTGACCGTCTGCGGCAGCCGCGGCTCGACGCGGCGTATGGCATTCTGGACGTCGACGGAAGCCTGGTCGATATCGGTGCCGGCCGCAAAGGTCGCGGTGATTGTCATCGCGCCTGAGGTATCCGAGGTCGATTCGAAATAGGAAAGCCCTTCGACGCCGTTCAGCTCCTCCTCGATCTGGCGGGTGACACCCTGATAGATGTCCTGCGGCGATGCGCCGGGGTAGCTCGTGCTGATGCTGAGCTGCGGCGGCGCGACTTTCGGATATTGGGCGACCGGCAGGAACGGAAGCGCGATCAGGCCGGCAATGGAGATGAAGATCGCAAAGACCCAGGCAAGGATCGGGCGATCGATAAAGAAGCGTGCCATCGATCTTACTCCGGCTTCCTGGCGTCGCCGGACGCCACCTGGCCTTCGCGCTGTTCTTCGGGCGCGACCTTCGCGCCCGGCTGCAGCTTCTGGACGCCATCGACGACCAGGCGTTCGCCAGCCGACAGGCCGCTCTCGACAACCCATTCATTGCCGGAGGACTGGCCGAGTTCGACATCGCGCGGCTGAACGACATCGCCCTCTTCGACCACATAGACCTGCGCCTTGCCTTCGGCGGTGCGAACGACGGCTCGCTGCGGGATGACGATCGCATTCTCGCGGATCGCCTGCTCGATGCGCACCCTGATGTAAAGCCCCGGCAGCAGGTCGCCCTTGGGATTGGGGAATTCGCCGCGAAGGGTGACCTGGCCCGTGGTCGTATCGACGCTCGCGCTGCTGAAGAGCAGTTTTCCGGCCTGGCCGTAGACCGTGCCATCGTCGAAGACGAGCTTGATATCGGCCTTGTCTGGTTCCGTCGACGCAAGGGCGCCGCTCTCGACGGCCCGTTTTAGCGCCAGCAGTTCGCCGGAGGACTGCGTAAAATCGGCATAGACGGGGTCGATCTGCTGGATCAGCGCCAGCGCATCGCCGGCATCGGCCGTCACCAGCGCGCCTTCCGTCACCAGCGCGCCGCCGATGATGCCCGTGATAGGCGCACGGACTTCCGTATAGCCCAGATTGATCTTCGCCTCTTCGAGCGCCGCCTGCGCCAGCGCGACATCGGCATCCGCCTGCGCCAGCGCGACGGCGGCCGCATCATATTCGACGCCGCTCGCCACATCGCGATCGCGCAGCGATTTCTGACGCTCCAACTGCTGGCGGGCGTTCAGCTGTGTCGCCCTGGCGCGTTCAAGGCTGGCTTCCGCGCTTGCGACCCGCACGCGAAACAGCGCCGGATCGATCCGATAAAGCACGTCGCCCTGGTGAACGAGGCTGCCCTGCTCGAAGACCCGCTCCTGCAGAATGCCGGAAACCCTGGCCCGCACCTCGGAAACGCGCGTCGCGGCAATGCGGCCGGGCAGCTCGCTGACGACGGGAACCGGGCGGGTATTGAGCTTGAGCACGCTGACGGCGGCCGGCGGCATCGCGCCGCCTTCCTGTGCGTGAGTCGGCAGTCCGGCGCAGAGGAAAGACGCCAGGATCAGCGCATAACGCAGTGATTTGGTTCGAAGAAGCATGTTTATCAGCCTTCTTGGATGGCCACTATAGTCTAAAAAAACACAGCCCGCCGAAATGACGTTCGGCGGGCCTCCTGAACCGACAAGTAACGGATATTTTTTCGCTTTGCAAGATACCTACCGGTCGGTATGATAGCATTATCACACTGGAAGAGCCCATGGCACCGCGGCCCCGGGAGTGCTACTGACTCCGGGGCGCCCGCGCCACCAAGCTCCTCATGAATACGGGTCATGCCTTGATAGATAGCCCTCGAAACAGAAAGAAACAGCCTGATGTCGTGCGGCAGGCTCTCCTCGATTGCGCCACGAAACTGGCGCTGGAGCATGGTCTGGCCGCCGTCAGCCTGCAGGCGGTTGCCAGTGCCGCCGGCGTGACCAAGGGGGGACTGTTTCACCATTTCCCCAACAAGCAGGCTCTCGTCGAGGCGGTGTTCGATGGCATGATGGAAAGTTTCGACCGCGAGATCGACGAGGAGCTGGACAAGGACAAGGGTGGCCACGGCACCTTCACCCGCGCCTATGTGCGCACGCTCTTTGCCGACCGCGCTCTCAATAGCAGCCCGTGGTCGGCGCAGACCATGACGGTCCTTGCCGATCCCTATTCCAAGAGCCTCTGGCACAAATGGATCAGCGACCGGCTCACCAGACACGCCGCGACCGATACCGGAACACGCCTCGAAGTCGTGCGCCTCGCCGCCGACGGCGCATGGCTCACGCATGTTCTGCGGCCTGACGACCAAGCCGCGTCCGACGACACAGCTCTGCTGCAGGAATTGATCGATCTTACCGGGGATGACATACGACGAACATGTCACTGCTTGGCGACATAAAATCGCCGCGCGCCAGACCGAACGCGCGGCAGAGACGTCAACAAGCTCAATCTTTCTCCTCAGGCAGCCCGCACGGCCGCCATCGGCTTCACGTTCTGGTTCATCCGGAACAGATTGCTCGGATCGTAGCGCAGCTTGATTTCGGCAAGACGGGCGTAATTGGCGCCGTAAGCCATTTCGACCCGATCGGTCTCGTCCTCAGGCATGAAGTTGATGTAGGCGGTGCCGACCGCATGCGGCTTGGTTGCCTCGAAGAGTTCGCGCGCCCATCCGATGCAGCTTGCGTCCATCCCGACCTCCCGCCAGCGCGCATGCACGTTCATGACGAAATGCGAGCTGCGCTGCGGAAATGCCGTGGCCTCGGTCGGGATGCGGCCGGCCGCACCGCCGACATGGCCGACGAATATCTCGCATTCCGGCCCCGGCAGCTTGCGCACCGCATTGAGAAGGATGTCGATCGCCGCGTCGGAGAGGGAGGCGAAATCCTGGCTCTTCCAGTAATTGCGCGCGCCCGGCGTCAGAAGCGGATCGAAGGCCTGCTGCCAGCCGACGAACGGCACCGGGCCGACGACGTCGGCGATCGGCTTTCCGATGCCGCGCAATCTGGCTGTCGTCTTTTCGCCCGCGGCGATATCTCCGCAATAGCACATGGCGAGCACGACGATCTCCTTGCCGTGCCATTCGGCCGGCAGGAAGGGCAGCGGCGGCGCCTGGCGCATCACCACCCAGCAGGTCAGCTCGTCGGGTGCGGCTTCCAGCGCTTGCCGATATTCCCGGAGCACCTTTTCCGCATCGGCGAAGGGATGCACCACAAGCCCGGCCAAAACCTCGGAATGGAGCGGATTAAGCTGGAATTCGAAGGAGGTCACGACTCCGAAATTGCCGCCGCCGCCGCGCAGCGCCCAGAAGAGGTCCGGTCTTTCCGTCTCACTCGCCTTGACCAGCTCGCCATCGGCCGTCACCACATCTACCGAAATCAGATTGTCGAGGGTCAGCCCGAATTTCCGCGTCAGCCAGCCGAAACCGCCGCCGAGCGTCAGTCCGGCAATGCCGGTCGTGGAATTGATCCCGGTCGGCAGCACCAGCCCGAAGGCCAGCGTTTCCTTGTCGACGTCGCCAAGCGTCGCACCCGGCTCGACCCTGGCGCGGCGCGTCTCGGTATCCACCCGCACGGATTTCATCGGCGACAGATCGATGACGATACCGCCCTCGCACATGGCATTGCCGGCAATGCCGTGCCCGCCGCCGCGCACCGAAACGAGCAGGCTGTTGTCGCGCGCAAAGCGCACGGCGCGCACGACATCGGCCGCCCCTGCGCAGCGCGCGATGAGGCCCGGACGGCGATCGATCATCGCATTCCAGATCGACCGCGCCTCATCATAATTCATGTCTTTACCGGTCAGGAGACTGCCGCGAAATCCGGCGGCAAATGCATCGATGGCCACATCATTGACCATCGTCTGACCCCTTTGCAGGGTCGTCAGGTTCAAATTGTCCATGATTTCCTCCATGCGACCGGCGCCCCGCACCGTCGCGGCGGCATCTTGCGCTCGCTGCAGCCCTCAAACAAGTTTTCCAAAAGGATTAGTACCGCGGACGGCTGCCATCCGCCCCGCCGAAAACTTCGCCCATCCGCCATTTCCATACTGTCGCCCGTATCCGATTGATGTATGGAGGGAACTCCAGAAAAAGACGTGCACGGAGGCGGCAATGGATCATCAGGATAAATCCAAGACGGAAAAGAACCTGCCGGGCGGCGATCTCGACGAGCAGGCGCTCTTCTTCCATCGCTATCCCCGCCCCGGCAAGCTCGAGATCCAGGCGACCAAGCCGCTCGGCAACCAGCGCGACCTCGCGCTCGCCTATTCCCCGGGCGTCGCCGCCCCCTGCCTTGCCATCCGCGACAATCCTGAAACGGCGGCCGACTACACGTCCCGCGCCAATCTCGTCGCCGTCATCTCAAATGGCACCGCCGTGCTCGGCCTCGGCAATATCGGCCCGCTGGCTTCGAAGCCGGTCATGGAGGGCAAGGCCGTTCTCTTCAAGAAATTCGCCGGCATCGACGTCTTCGACATCGAGATCGACGCCGCAAGCGTCGAGCAGATGGTCTCGACCGTCTCCTCGCTGGAGCCGACCTTCGGCGGCATCAACCTCGAGGATATCAAGGCGCCGGAATGTTTCGAGGTCGAGCGGCGCCTGCGCGAGAAAATGAAGATCCCGGTCTTCCACGACGACCAGCACGGCACCGCAATCATCGTCGCCGCGGCAATCCTGAACGGGCTGGAGCTCGCCGGCAAGTCGATCGAGAACGTCAAGATCGTCGCCTCCGGCGCGGGTGCCGCCGCGCTTGCCTGCCTCAACCTGCTGGTGACCCTCGGGGCAAAACGCGAAAACATCTGGGTCCACGATATCGAAGGCCTCGTCTATGAAGGCCGCACCGAGCTGATGGACGAATGGAAGTCCGTCTATGCCCAGAAGAGCGATACGCGCACGCTGGCGGAAAATATCGGCGGCGCCGATGTCTTCCTCGGCCTCTCGGCCGCCGGCGTCCTGAAGCCGGAGCTTTTGGCGCAGATGGCCGACAAGCCGCTGATCATGGCGCTCGCCAATCCGACGCCGGAAATCATGCCGGATCTCGCCCGCGCCGCCCGCCCGGATGCGATGATCTGCACCGGCCGCTCGGATTTCGCCAACCAGGTCAACAACGTCCTCTGCTTCCCCTATATCTTCCGCGGCGCGCTTGATTGCGGCGCCGAGACGATCAACGAGGAAATGAAGATGGCGGCCGTGCGCGCCATCGCGGCGCTCGCCCGCGAAGAGCCGTCCGATGTCGCCGCCCGCGCCTATTCCGGCGAGACCCCGGTCTTCGGCCCGGACTATCTCATCCCCTCGCCCTTCGATCCGCGCCTCATCCTGCGCATTGCGCCTGCTGTCGCCAAAGCCGCCGAACAGAGCGGCGTGGCGCGCCGCCCGATCCAGGATTTCGATGCCTATTTCGATCAGTTGAACCGTTTCGTCTTCCGCTCCGGCTTCGTCATGAAGCCGATCTTCACCGCCGCCAAGGCCGCCGAGCGCAAGCGCGTCATCTTCTCCGAAGGCGAAGACGAGCGCGTGCTGCGCGCCGCCCAGGTGCTGCTTGAGGAAGGCCTGGCCAAACCGATCCTGATCGGCCGCCCGCAGGTCATCGAAACGCGTCTGAAGCGATACGGCCTGCGCATCCGGCCGCTGCAGGATTTCGAGGTGATCAATCCGGAAGACGATCCGCGCTTCCGCGAATATGTCGATCTCTACTTCTCGCTCGTCGGCCGGCGCGGCGTCATCCCCGAAGCCGCCCGCACCATCGTGCGCACCAACACGACAGTCATCGGCGCGCTGGCGCTGAGGCGCGGCGAGGCCGATGCGCTGATCTGCGGCCTCGAAGGCCGCTATGAGAAGCACCTGCGCGACGTCCGCCAGATCATCGGCAAGCGTCCGAACGTGCGTGATTTCTCCGCGCTCAGCCTGATGATCTCGCAGCGCGGCGCCACCTTCTTCACTGACACCTACGTCACCTTCAATCCAAGCGCCGAGGAGATCGCCGAGGCAACGGTGATGGCCGCCGAGGAAATCCGCCGCTTCGGCATCACCCCGCGCGCCGCCTTGGTCTCGCATTCCAATTTCGGCTCGCGCGAATCCGAAAGCGCGACGAAGATGCGCAACGCCCTGCAGCTCGTGCGTGACGCCGCCCCCGATCTCGAAGTCGATGGTGAAATGCACGGCGAAAGCGCCATCACCGAAGCCCTGCGCAAGCGCGTCATGCCGCACACCACGCTGCATGACGAGGCGAACCTGCTGGTCTTCCCGAACCTCGACGCCGCCAACATCACGCTCGGCGTGGTCAAGTCGATGACGGACGGCCTGCATGTCGGCCCGATCCTGCTCGGCGCCGCCATGCCCGCCCACATCCTGGCGCCGTCGGTCACCTCCCGCGGCGTCGTCAACATGGCGGCTCTCGCCGTCGTCGAGGCATCGCAGCCGGCGTGAGCCGGCTGCCGAGCGATCTCGGCAAACTGAACTTACAGATGCTGAGGGATCTTTGCCTTCAGCAGCCGGACGAGCCCGGGGTCCATGAAGTCGTAGTCATCGGGAATATGTAGGCAGATCAGACGTTTGCCTTTGAGAGCTGATCGATATCTGTTCTGGACTTTCGTACGGTGAGTTCTCTCCATCACGAAAATGATATCGGCCCACTCGACCAGCTCGCTCGACAGGGGATTTTCGGCATCATTGTTCGTGCCGGCAGAGGAAACCTCGATATCGGGCCAGTCTGCGAAAACCTGTTCTGCCGTCGGGCTGCGAAGTTTGTTCTGGCTGCATACGAAGAGGACGTTTTTCACGTTTCGATCTCATCTGGGAAGGAGCAAGGCTCGCGATAGCACAATTCCGCGTAGAGAGCGAAACCAGAAGGCCGATCACCACCGCCGCTGGATAAAATCGCGAAAATGCGCTAAGAATTTCTCCGAGCTTCTTAAGAGAAACACGCTAAGAGAACACGCGCGGCGAAGTGACGTCGCATCGACCCATCGACCGTTTGCTCATTCCGGGACGACGCCGTGAAACGCCGAAACCTGTCTCTCGTACTTCTTCTTGCGTTGGCATCGCCCGCCGCTGCGCAGTCCAGCGCCATCTGCAACGACCTGCGCGGCCGTCTCGCCGACCTGCCGCGATCGATCGGCAACAATAACGGTCCGGAAGCACGTCAATATGCCAGCGCGATTGCCGAGCAGAACCTCGAGCTCCGCAAGGTCCGCAACGATTTGCGCAGCTATGATTGCACCTCGGGCAGCATGGTCGTGATCGGCGGTGAGAATGCTGATTATTGCGCCGAGCTCTCGCAGGCCGAAGCCCGGATGATCGACAATATTCGCTATCTCCAGGACCGCCGCGACGAGCTGCGCAGCCAGGGCGATGACGGCGCGCGCCGCGAACTGATGGCCGCTCTGGAGCGCAACGGCTGCAACAGCGAGAATTTTTATGCGCCGTCCGAACGCAGCGCCAACTATCCCGCCCCGAGCATCGAGGAACAGGCGATGCGCGGCGACACCTTCATTCCGCTCGGCGGCAGCGGATATGATCCGCATTACGGCCTGCCGCAGGCCGAGATGCTCTCGCCCGTCAGCACCATCTGCGTGCGCAGCTGCGACGGCGGTTTCTTTCCGATCAGTTCGAACGCCACTTCTGTCGATTTCGGCCGTGACGCCCAGACCTGCGCCAAGATGTGCCCCGGCATCGAAACCCAGCTCTTCTATCGCGACGTAAGGAGCACGGAAGCCTCGAACATGATCTCGGTGGCGACGGGCACGCCCTACAGCGCCATGAAGAACGCCTTCGCCTACAAGAACCGGGCGCCCGGCGAGAAAAACGCCTGCGCCTGCAATCTCACCGCCTATTACAATGAGATGCGCGGCAAGCAGGCCGTGAACGAACCGCCGCAGCAGGGCTCGATCACCACCATCCGCACCAATCCGCCGGAGAAGACCGCGACGGCCCCCGTGCCGCAGCCATCCGTGCCCGAACGTCCCTACGATCCCGCGCAGAACAAGGTTCGTCAGGTTGGCCCGCAATTCCTGGCCGGCGACCAGGGAACCATCGATCTCGCCAATCCTGCGGCGCCCGGCCCTCAGCCGCAACAGCAGTGATCGCGGCGGGTCAGCCCTCGTTCCGCCCCCAGCCATCATGGAAGACAAGCTCTTCGAGCGGCAGCCGTTGCCGCCAGCCTTTGACCGCGAGTTCCGGCTCGTCGTAAAGCCGGTCGACGAATCCGGCGCAGAGCCAGGCGACCACTTCGATATGACTCGGTATCCCGAGAATGGCTTTCAGATCGTCTTCGCGAAAAATGCTGACCCAGCCGATGCCGATGCCTTCCGCCCGCGCCGCAAGCCAGAGGTTCTGGATGGCACAAACGGTCGAATAGGAATCCATCCTCGGATTGTGGGTGCGGCCAAGCACCACGCTGCCGCTGCGCGTCGGATCGCAGGTCACGCAGATGCCGAGCGGCGCCTCGACGATGCCTTCGAGCTTCAGCGAGCGATATGCCTGGCGCCGCTCGCCCTCGAACATCAGCGCCGCCTCTTCGTTGGCCTTCATGAAGGCATCGCGCACCCGCGCCCTCACCGCGGCATTCCTGACCAGAATGAAGTTCCACGGCTGCATGAAGCCGACGGAGGGCGCGTGATGGGCAGCCGTCAGCAGCCGCTCCACCACATCCTCCGGCAAGGGATCGGGCAGAAACTGGCTGCGCACGTCACGCCGCGTCATGATCGCGTGATAGACGGCCTCACGTTCGGCCATGGAAAAACCGGATGCCACCGACAGGGCATCCTCGTCAAAGGGTCGCATCGTCAAATCCCCAACAACGCAACCGCCCGCCGTCCGCGCGGGTTGGGTCTATCTCGCCAGGCCGGTCTTCTGACTTGGCGTCATCCGTCTGCCGCAGCCTTCCCGGCGAGAGCCAGTGGCATGATGAAGCGGCAGGCGTCGGCCTTACAGCGTTGGGCACGTTCCGGGCTTGCACCGGATTCCCGATTCTCCCGCCTCGACGGCAGGCACCTGACGGCGCATCTATTTCAGGAAACCGACACTGGGGCAAGCCGGGCTCGAAGAGAGGCCAGTCGACAAGTCTCATGGTCCTTACTTCGGCAAATTCCCGAGCGTGCCGGCCGTGATACAGCCGCAAGCACGGATCCCTATTTCACTTTATCTTTTCTTTACAAAAAAAATACACACTGCGATTGCGCGTTTTGGGCTGCAAGGAGGACATGGGCATGAGTGCTCATGCTGCGGCCGCCAGCGTGGATGCCGTATTGATACGCCGGTCGGGAAGTACATCCGACTGAGCCGCATTTCGAGGCCCCGCGGCATGTTCCAATTTCTGAAAACGATGCCACTGACGGCAAAGCTGGCCGCCATCATCGTCGGCGTCAATCTCTGCGGCATCTCCGCCCTCGCCACCTATAGCTGGATGTACGAAACGCGGGCATTGGTCGATGGCGCCAAGGCGAACTGGGCCAAGGATGCGGAACAGTTCGCGTCTCTCGCCGCAGGCGGCGTCAAATGGGGCAAGGCGAACGCCGTCCGCGACGCTTATTCGCTCTACCGTGACGACCCTTCGCTCGACCTCGTCCAGTTCGCCGCATTCAACGCGGATCTTGCCGCCGTCGATAGCTGGATGCGCGAGGGAAGCACCGGCTTACCTGCCGTCGACGATTTGAAGAAAAGCCTCGGCGCCAAGCCTGATAAAACGGTGATCGACGACACTGGCGTGTCGTCCGGCGTGGTGACGATCATCGCGCCGCTGCCGCTGGACAAATCCGGCAAGAGCACCGGCTACGTCGTTACGAACTGGTCCGTCGAGAAGATCGCCTCCGAAGTCCAGCAGAAGGTCCTCGTTTCGCTGATCACCCAATCGGTGATCACCGCGCTCGCCGTCGCGGCGTTCCTTCTCGCCATGCGCAGCCTCGTCGGCCGCCCGCTTCGGATCCTCAGCGCAAGAATCAGCGCCCTGCAGAAGGGCGACCTCGCTTCTCCCGTCACCTACAGGGAAAATGGCGACGAAATCGGCTTCCTGGCGCGGGCATTGGAAGTTTTCCGTGAGGAAGCGATTGCCAAGGTCGAAAGAGAACGGGCGGTTGCCGAGCAGAGCGCCTCGCTCGATGCCGAAAGGGCGCGCAACGCATCCTTGACGGAAGAAGCGAGCAATACCCAACGAATGGTCATGAGCACGCTCGCCAACGCATTGGAAAGGCTTGCCGCAGGCGACTTCTCGATCAAGCTCGCCGATCTCGGTCCCGAATTCGATAAGTTGCGGCAGGATTTCAACCGCATGGTCGAAGCGGTCGCCGCCGCTCTGACGGAGATCAAGACGGCATCGGTCGCCGTCGAAGGCGGCTCCAGCGAGCTTGCCTCCTCTGCCGATCAGCTCGCCAGGCGCACGGAACAGCAGGCCGCGGCACTGGAAGAGACTGCAGCCGCGCTCGACGAGGTCACCTCGACGGTCAGGACGTCGTCGCAGCGGGCTGAAAATGCCGGGCAGCAGGTCGAGGAGACCAAGCGCAGCGCTCATGTCTCGGCAACGGTGGTGCGGGATGCGATCGGCGCCATGGACCGCATCCAGACGTCCTCGAGCCAGATCGGCCGCATCATCGGCGTCATCGATGAAATCGCCTTCCAGACGAACCTGCTGGCGCTGAACGCCGGCGTCGAGGCGGCCCGTGCCGGCGAGGCCGGCAAGGGCTTTGCGGTCGTCGCGCAGGAGGTGCGTGAACTCGCCCAGCGTTCCGCCAATGCAGCGAAGGAAATCAAGAACCTGATCAGCGTATCGGGCCAGGAGGTCGCCGCCGGTGTCGGGCTCGTCAACCAGACGGGCGATGCCCTCCTGAAGATCGAGGAGCAGATCAACCGCATCAGCGACAGCATCGCCTCCATCGTCCAGTCTTATCGCGAGCAGGCGACCGGCCTGCAGGAAATCAACGGCGCGATCAACCAGATGGATCAGGCGACGCAGCAGAATGCGGCAATGGTCGAAGAAACGAACGCAGCCTGCCAGGAACTGCTGACGCAGGGCCGTCTCCTGCAGGATTCGGCCGGCAGGTTCACCGTCGGCGGCTCTGTCGCCAGCCAGCCCAAACCCGCTCAACCCGTTCGCCAGTCTCGCACCGAGCAGCGGGTCGTTACGCAGCGACACGCAGGAAATGCCGCCGTTGCCGCCGCTCCCGGCGCCTGGGAAGAGTTCTGACGCCATATGCCTTCGATAACTTATTCCTCAACAACCGATCATCAGGAAGGGAACACAATGAAAAGAGTTGTAACCGCATTGCTTCTGGCCTGCAGCGCATCTGCCGTGCCCATGGGTGTCTCCATGGCGCAGGATGCCGCTCAGCTCGCCCCGATCGCCGACTACGTGAAGAGCGACGTCACGCCCTGGCTCAGCGACCCCGCCATCGTCGATGCCCTCAAGGCGCAGGACGCCACCAACGCCAATCTGAGCGCGGCCGATATCGACGCCTTGGACAAGAAGTGGCGCGCCGAGGTCGATGGCTCCGATCATTCGATGATCGACGGCGTGCTGGGCAATGCGCTGTCCAAATTCCTCCAGGACAAGAAGGCTGCTTCCAGCGGCAAGATCACCGAGATCTTCGTCATGGACGCAAAGGGCCTGAATGTCGGCCAGAGCGACGTCACATCCGATTACTGGCAGGGCGACGAAGCCAAGTTCCAGAAATCCTTCGGCGCGGGCAAGGACGCCGTCTTCATCGACGAAATCGAGAAGGACGAATCGACCCAGACGCTGCAGTCGCAGGCAAGCGTGACGATCTCCGACGACAAGGGCACACCGATCGGCGCCATCACCATCGGCGTGAACGTCGACGCCCTCTGATTTGCCAAAGCTGCATGTCGTTCCTAAGAAAGGCATGCAGAAACAAAGACTTGAAAGAACGTCGCATCGGCAAACCGATTGCGGCGTTCTTTATAAGAGCATCCGGAGGCTCGATTTTCCGGCTGTAGATTCTGCGTGACAAGGCGAGGCCGCCACGCTAAACACGCCTCATGTCGATCACATCAGTCTACGCATCGCGATTTTATTCGTACCGCTGCTCCCAGCGGATGCGGGTCTATGCGTAACTGAAGTCAACGCGACGACAACCCGAACAGCCGCTAGTCTACCTGGCGGCTTTTTTGTTCCGCTCGGTATGACCAAACAGGAGCCATACCGTGTCCGATACCATCGATGATCTGCGTATCCTCGAAATCACCCCATTGACCAAACCCGCCGATATCATCGCGGAAATCCCCCAAACCGCTGCCGTCAGCGAGACGGTGACCAGCAACCGCCATGCGATCCATAAGATTCTGGAGGGAGACGACGACCGCCTGATCGTCGTCATCGGCCCCTGCTCCATCCATGATCCCGCTGCCGCCCGCGAATATGCCGAGCGGCTGGCGGAACAGCGGCAGCGCTTCTCCGGCGATCTCGAAATCGTCATGCGCGTCTATTTCGAAAAGCCCCGCACCACGGTCGGCTGGAAGGGCCTGATGAACGATCCGCATCTCGATGGCAGCTACCGCATCGAGGAAGGGCTTCGGATTGCCCGGCGCCTGTTGCTCGACATCAATGCCATGGGCCTGCCAGCCGGCGTCGAATTCCTCGAGACGATCACGCCGCAATACATTACCGATCTCGTGAGCTGGGGCGCGATCGGCGCACGCACGACCGAAAGCCAGATCCATCGCCAGCTCGCCTCCGGCCTCTCCTGCCCGATCGGCTTCAAGAACGGCACGGATGGCGGCGCCCGCGTCGCGCTCGACGCAATCCTCGCCGCGTCGCAGCCGCATCACTTCCCCGCCGTCACCAAAGACGGACAGGCAGCAATCGCCTCGACCCGAGGCAACGAGGATTGCCACATCATCCTGCGCGGCGGCAAGCGCCCGAATTACGAGGCGGCCGACGTCCAGGCGGTCGTCAGCGAAGCCGTCAAGCTCGGCGTGGATCCGCGCATCCTCATCGACGCCAGCCATGCCAACAGCAGCAAGGACCCGATGAACCAGCCGCGCGTCGTCAAGGACGTCGCCGGACAGATCGCGGCCGGCAACCACCACATCAAGGGCATGATGATCGAAAGCAACCTCGTCGCCGGCCGCCAGGATCTCGTTCCCGGCAAGCCGCTCGTCTACGGCCAGTCCATCACCGACGGCTGCATCGACTGGGATATGTCGGTCGCGGTGCTCGACGACCTGGCACAAGCCGCCCGCGAGCGACGCAACGCGGCCTTCGCAGCCTGAACGGCACTATCAAGCGCGGCGGGCAGATATCCGCCGCGCATTCACAGGTCAATCTTCGTCCAAAAGATGCAGGCCCTCATCGGTCCAGAAGCCGCCCCATGGTTCCGGTTTGACCAGACCATAGGAAGCCAGCACTTCGACCGCGCCTTCGCCGGCACTCATGGACTTGTGAACCAGCCCGTTTCGACCATCATCCATATACTGGACACACATGGAGGCCAGAGCCTTAAGGATCGCTCTTTCTTCAGGTGTCATTGAAATTAAGCTTCCCTGCTCGGTAAAAACTTGAGACGGTGATTGTTAAAGTACAATCTCGCCACCCACCACCCCGTCATTAATGTTGGCTCGATCGCCGGTGAGGGCTTTTCACGACGTGCGCCTGTGCAGGCACTTGGAGGCGATGACCATATTATAAGCGGTCACGGTTCGGATAGAGTCGAGATATTCATTCTCGTCATAAACGACGTCACTTAAAAACAAGAGCGCAATCTTGTCCTGTGACTGGAGCATAAGCTCCTCTTCCGGCGAAGCGGCAGGTCATCAAAAAAGCTCATGGCATTATAATTCCTGAAGTACGTCTCGTTACCGCAAGCATATCTCATATCGTTCTGAATATAGAATTTGGCGATGGGAACCGCCATCTGATTTAGATCTTGAGACTCTTGGTATTTTCCTAACAACCGTAGGTACTCCACCGGAAACGCGGCAAAGAGTAAAATAGGACAGCAGGTTATGATGGCTAATGTCCCGAACAATAAGGCGCGCACGATCGACTTCCTTTAACCTCATTGGCGGGACCTATCTGGGCTCACTACAATATCAGATGGCGAAGCCCTATAGAGAACAACCTGTCCCCAACCGCCCCAATCTGCATACGGAGTCGACAGCTGAAATTGCGGGCATATTCGGCATCGATTTCCCCATCCTATGGCCAATGCCTATTTCAGAAGGGTTGCGTGAGGCTTTATGATGATGCCTGACCGCCCCATCATAAATTGATGTGTAAAACTGTGCGCTCTATACTGGCTGGCAAGCAGTTTAGCGCCCGGGTCGTGCGGCAGGAGAAACTTGTGTCAAGGCGAGCAGCTCTGCAGGGCAAATGCAAAGGTATGATCGAAAAGCTTTGGACCCGGTTAGCGATCACCGGATTGCTGCTGTTTTGTCCCGTGCCGCTAAGCATCCCGCTGCTATGGCTATATGAGGGGGAACTGCACACTAAGACTTCCATCATCAAAGCCGCAGAACAACCGTTGCTTTTTTATCTCATCATCATGATCGCCGTTTGCAACGGCTGTGCGTTGACATGTCTCTGCGTGGAGGCCGTACTAAAACGCGTTCGATTGCAATCGAAACGCTAAACTAAGGCGGGTCCATCCCAGCGCCTCTCATCAGTAGTCGCCAGTAGCGATCTGTAGCCCCACCGCCCCATAGTCATCTGATGAGATAGCAATCCCAAAAGCGGCCCACTGATCCAGGTCTATAGAGAGTCTGGCCCGCTGGACTAACTGCGTGAGAGAATGAGTCTCCGCGGTGCCGCCTTCGCCTATTGACCGTCACGGGATCTGAGTTCAAGGATCGACGTTCCGGAAACTAGCTTGTGGATTGTTTCCCTGCTTTCAGTACGCGTGGCATCTGCAGGTATTGGAATCTGGAGCGGTTTTCCGAAAAATAGAAGCGGGTCCACGATATGCGGCGATGAGACAACATTTTTGTTGATTAGGACATCTATGTCCTTACCGACCTGGCGCCGCATGAATTTAGACAAATCGTTAGAGCTGGCCAGCGTAAGAGTTAACCAAATTCGGTCGCCCATGTTGGACGGCGCGACCTCTCCGCCCGCGACCAATATTTTGACCGTTTCTGCAGCGGCCGAACTCGCCCATGCGATTGGGCACGAAACGACGAGTGTGGCTATAATTGCTTTCATTCCATTTTTCGCTGCAGTTTTGATTATGGCTTTCCCGATCTTGCTCGAGGCGCAACGTCTACAGTGAAGCCGCAAAGCCGTCACCCCACCGCCCCATCATCAAATGGCAGTGCGCCGCTCTCAAGAGTTCACCGGAAAATACCTGACATAAGCAAACTCGTCACCGTCCGGTGACCAGCAGGGCACGTTGATCGTGCCCTGCCCGCCGAATAACTCGAACAGCGTCTTCAGATTGCCGCCATCCATATCCATCAGCCGCAGCCGCACGTCGAGATCGCGTGGATGGTCGAAAACGCTGGGATCGTAGGACAGGATCAGCACCTTGTCGTTCTTGGGCGATGGATGAGCGAACCAATTGCCCTGATTGTCCGAGGTCACCTGTTCGAGCCCGCTGCCGTCTGGATGGATGCGCCAGATCTGCATCAGCCCGGTGCGGCTGGAATTGAAATAGATCCATTGCCCGTCGGCGGAATAATCCGGCCCGTCATTGCGACCTTCGCCATGCGTCAGCCGCGTCTCGGCGCCGCCGTCGACGGAGATCGTATAGATGTCGAAGAGGTCGTCGCGAATACCGCAATAGGCGAGCCGGCGCCCATCCGGCGACCAGCCATGCCAGTAGGACGGCTGGTTTTCGGTGACGAGCCGCGGCGTGCCGCCTTCGATCGGCAGGATATAGATCGACGATTTGCCGAATTCGGTCTTGTCGGAGATGACGATCTCAGTGCCGTCGGGAGAGATGCCGTGATCATTATTGCAGTTGACCGCAAAGCCGGTATCGACCTGAACAACCTCGCCGCCATCAAGCGGAATCCGGAAGAGGAGCCCATCATCGTTCAGCAGCAGATAGGAGCCGTCGGGAGCAAAATTCGGCGCCTCCACCAGCTTGTCGGTCTGCCAGACCTCGCGCGCCCTGCCCGTCCTGACATTGTAGATCTCGACCGAGCTGCGCATGTCTGCTCCTCCCTCATATCGATTGCGTCAGCGATTTCGATTGCGTTAGCGATCTCTATTGCGTTAGCGATCACGGAACCGGTTGGTGATGGGATAGCGCCGGTCTCGCCCGAAATTCTTCTTGGTGATCTTCACGCCCGGCGCCGACTGCCGGCGCTTGTATTCGGCGAGATAGAGAAGATGTTCGACGCGATGGACGGTCGCCACGTCATGGCCGCGCGCGACGATCTCTTCGACCGCCATCTCCTTCTCCACCAGGCATTCGAGAATATCGTCGAGGACGGGGTAAGGCGGCAGCGAATCCTGGTCCTTCTGGTCGGGACGCAGCTCGGCGGATGGCGCCTTGTCGATGATATTCTGCGGGATCACCTCGCCTGACGGCCCAAGCGCGCTCGGCGGCACGTTTTCGTTGCGCCAGCGGGCCAGCGCATAGACCTGCATCTTGTAGAGGTCCTTGATCGGATTGAAGCCGCCGTTCATGTCGCCATAAAGCGTGGCATAGCCGACCGACATTTCCGATTTGTTGCCCGTCGTCACGACCATCGCGCCGAACTTGTTGGAGATCGCCATCAGGATGACGCCGCGCGCGCGGCTCTGCAGGTTTTCCTCGGTGATGCCGCTGTCTGTCCCCTCGAAGAGATCGGCAAGCGCGCTGCTGAAGCCGGTCACCGGCTCTTCGATCGGCACGATGTCGTAGCGGCAGCCGAGCGCCTTGGCGCAATCGGCCGCATCCTTCAGCGAATCCTCCGAAGTATAGCGGTAGGGCAGCATCACGGTGCGCACCCGCTCCTCGCCCAACGCGTCGACGGCGATGGCCGCGCAGATCGCCGAGTCGATGCCGCCGGAAAGGCCGAGCACCACAGTCTTGAAGCCGTTCTTGTTGACGTAATCGCGGAAGCCCAGCAGGCAGGCGCGGTAATCGGCCTCCTCACCCTCAGGAATATGCGCCCTCGGCCCTTCGGCGCAATGCCAGCCGGCTTCGCCGCGCTTCCATGTCGTCACCGCCAGCGCGGTTTCGAACTGGCTCATCTGGAAGGCGAGCGACTTATCGGCATTGAAGGCGAAGCTCGCGCCGTCGAAGACCAGTTCGTCCTGGCCGCCGAGCTGGGCGGCATAGACCAGCGGCAGGCCGGTCTCGATCACCTGCTTCAGAACCACCTGATGGCGGATATCCAACTTGCCGCGATAATAGGGCGAGCCGTTGGGCGACAGCAGGATTTCCGCACCG
Source organism: Rhizobium sp. R634 (assembly GCF_002211305.1). Lineage (GTDB taxonomy): Bacteria > Pseudomonadota > Alphaproteobacteria > Rhizobiales > Rhizobiaceae > Rhizobium. The sequence continues at coordinate 357,998 of NZ_LOKW01000026.1, forward strand.
CTTTCGGCCAGCGTCTCGCAGACGCCGAGTTCGCCCCAGATATCTTCGCAGATCGGAATGCCGAGCCTGACACCGCGGAAATTCACGGGCCCGGGCATGGCGCCCTGGATGAAGACGCGCTTCTCGTCGAACTCGCCGTAATTCGGCAGGTCCACCTTGTCGCGCACGGCGATCACCTTGCCGCCGTCGAGCACGGCGACGGAATTGTAGCGTCCGGTCTCATCCTGCCGGGGAAAGCCGATGAGAACGCCCGGCCCGCCATCGGCGGTATCGGCCGCCAGGCTTTCCACCGCCTTCCAGCAGGTGCGGATGAACGCAGGCTTCAGCACCAGATCCTCCGGCGGATAGCCGGAGATGAAAAGCTCGGTCAGGACAAGCAGATCGGCGCCTTCCCGCGCCGCATCGGCGCGCGCCTCGCGGGCTTTGGCAAGATTGCCGGCGACATCGCCGACTGTGGGATTGAGCTGACCGACCGCGATGCGGAAGATATCGGAGAGAGCGTTTTCCTGTGTCATGTCATTTATTTAGCCTGCAGCTTCCGCAACGGCAACCTGTTCGCAATGAAAGCAGCGCCTGGCAGTGACGAAATTTTTGTGACCGGATTACTTCAGCTCGCTGGGCAAGAGAGATGAGCGATTTCGCGCAAGGAGGTCGATCCCAGGGTCTTGGATGATGATGGCGAAGGTCGCCTGAGCCACTCGCGGAATTGTCCCGTTGCACTGGCTAATTCTTTGGCTTTGTCCCCTTGCCGGTCTGATCCTTCTCTGGTGAAGGTTCATCTTCGGGTTTGTCCAGGTCTTTGAAAAATATCGCCGTCTCCTTGTCGAGAACGTCGTTGATCAACTGTTGATAGTGGACGATATTTTCCTTCCAGTCGTCGGAACCGACAGGCTTTCCTATCTGTCTCAATCTGTATTGGTCGCGTAGTCGCCTGATTTTGGTTGCCGCCGAATAGTTGGCGATCCATCGCCGGTCAAACCGGCCTATGCGGCGTATTCCTTCAAGGATTGCCGCAAGCGCGGCCATGCCGGTTGCAACCGTCGTCAGCAACGCAGACGAGCCAAACAAGCTATCTGTTTTGCCGGCCTCAGCGATGACGACGGGCGTAAGCACGCCGAATATCATAACCGCGATAGACAAATTGGTTTGAGCAACTCTGCACAGCTTTATTTCACCGTTATAGTAACGCAGGTCATTCTCGATCCGAGAAAACATCTTATGCTCTTGCTTAAGCCATCTCTGCTCACTGGATAAAGCGGCGTTTTCCGTCCCCATCACATCCATTGTCGTGTCTCCCCAGCCACCCGGCACTCAACCTAGCATAGAATAACACGAGTGAAAATAGATCTGACATTCACAAGGCGCTTGAAGGTTTAGTTCTTCAGCTGGTCATCGTCGCGATCTCCGTGTTACCGGGGCACCGATACGCCGCATTGCAATTTGCCGCCGGAGCGGAATACTGCGCCGAAAGCGACAGCACCGGAAACAAGGCCATGTATAATCTTTCGAACTTCGTGCACCATCATTTCGACAAGCCGGCCGATGAACTCGGCGCCATCGAAAAGCGGGTGCTCGCGAAAGCGCACGAGCGCAAGATCATCTCGACTGACGTCAACGCCGCCTTTTCTGCTGAGGCCTCGTTCGGCGCGCGCGTTGCCGATGGCATCGCCCGCATCGGCGGTTCGTGGTCCTTCATCCTCGCTTTCCTGGCTTTCCTCGTCGTCTGGACCCTGATCAACACCATTATCCTCGCAAGCGGCGCCTTCGACCCCTACCCCTTCGTCTTCCTCAATCTGATCCTGTCGATGCTCGCAGCCATCCAGGCGCCGATCATCATGATGTCGCAGAACCGCCAAGCCGAGCGCGACCGCTTCGAGGCCGCAAAGGATTATGAAGTGAACCTGAAGGCCGAACTCGAAGTGCTCTCCCTGCACCAGAAGATCGACATGAGCGTGCTGACCGAGCTGACGGCGCTGCGCGAAGATGTCGCTCGCCTCACCGCCGCACTCTCTGCGAAGAGCTAAACGGGATACCTGTCATATTGCGGCAGCCCGTCTGATATCTCGTAGAAATCGCCCTTGTCGGCGCAGTAGATGTGGTGACTGAAGGCAAGGCCGCTTGGTTCGTCGAAACTTCCGGCCAGAACCGAAACCTCCACCGCTCCGTCGCCCTGCCAGAACAGCGCAGAACCGCAATTCGAACAGAAGCCGCGCTGGGCCTCGCCGCTCGACCGATACCAGCGGACCGCCTCGGTGTTTTCGACCGAAAGAGCCGTGCGCGGCACGTTGACCGCCGCGTAATAAAACCCCGTCTGCCTGCGGCATTGCGAGCAGTGGCAGCCGACGACGGGGCCGGGCTTGCCCGCAATCGAATATCGCACGGCGCCGCAAAGGCAGCCGCCTGTATGCCGTTCGGTCATGACCACTCCTCCATTTTTTCAGAAGGTTGCCGCCGTTCGGACCATGCGTCAAATCCATTCCGTTCAACGAAAGATCAGAAATCTTGAAGCCCGCCCGCTTCGCGGGACAACCTCCCGCTGTTGCTCATAGACAACACTCGCCTATCTCCTCCCGTCCCGCGTTGAATTGATGCCGGTTCTCGGTGATACTGCCGGCTCAATTCATTCAAGCTTGGGAGACTGACATGAGAGCGACCCTGTCCAAAAAGAAAGGAAACATCGCCCACAAGGACATTCTGCTTCATGCACACTCCGTTCTCCCGCGCGAGGAAAAGCTCGCGACGTCATAACCTCTTCCTGAACTTCTTCCGCGACTATTGGAATGCCGCCGACCGCGAGCGGCGCTGGTCGCGCATGCGCAAGTTCCTCTCTTACTACCGCCCGCATCTGCCTTTGCTGCTGGCGGATCTGCTTTGCGCCATCCTCGTTGCCGGCACGGCGGTGGCACTGCCGCTCTGCGCCAATATCGTCACCAGCCGTCTTCTGACGCTGCCCGACGCGCCGCAGGTCTTTGCCCAGATCCTGGCGATGGGCGGCGTCATGCTGGCCGTTCTGGCGGTCCAGATCGCCGCGATCTTCTTCGTCGATTATCGCGGTCACGTCATGGGCGCCCGTATCGAGGCAACGGTGCGGCAGGAGCTCTTCGAGCATTGCCAGAAACTTTCCTTCAGTTTCTACGACCGCCAGCGCACCGGGCAGCTGATGAGCCGCATCACCAATGACTCTCTCTGGCTCGGCGAACTCTTCCACCACGGCCCCGAGGATCTTTCCATCGCCGTGCTGAAATATGGCGGCGCCATGCTGGTGCTGTTCTTCATCGATCCTCCTTTGGCGACCCTCATCCTGCTGCTCACGCCGGTCGCGGTGGCTTACGCGCTCTATTTCAACCGGCGCATGAACCGCGCCCTTGAAGCCAGCAAGCAGCAGATCGCCGCCGTCAACGAGCGGGTGGAGGATGCCCTGGCAGGCATCCGTGTCGTCCAGTCCTTCGCCAACGAGGCGCTGGAAAGACAGCGCTTCGACGCACAGAACCAGCGCTTCCTGCAGAGCCGCGCCGAAGGCTACCGCAGCGAGGCCTGGTTTTCGGTCGGCACGGAAACCTTCGCCCAGCTGGTCACCATATTGGTGATCATCGTCGGGGGCTTGCGAATCCTTTCGGCGGATCTCACCGTCCCCGACATGCTGACCTTCCTGCTCTGCGTCGCCGTGCTGGTCGATCCGGTGCAGCGGCTCGCCAACTTCGTGCGGCTCTGGCAGGAGGGCTATACCGGCTTCGTCAGGGCCATGGAAATCCTGGAGATCGCGCCCGATATCACCGATCGGCCGGGTGCCCATAAGATGCCGGCGCCCAAGGGCGAGATCAGCTTTTCCGACGTCGCCTTCGGCTATGAGGCCGATGGCCCCAGGGTGCTGGAGCGGCTGTCGCTGACCATCGCGCCTGGAGAGTTCGTCGCCTTAGTCGGTCCTTCCGGCGTCGGCAAAAGCACGCTCTGCGCCCTCATTCCGCGTTTCTACGATGTCGAGGCCGGGGCAATCCGCATCGACGGCACCGATGTAAGAGACGTGACGCTCGCCTCGCTTCGGCGCCATGTCGGCGTGGTGCAGCAGGACGTCTATCTCTTCGCCGGCACGGTTGCGGAAAACCTGCGCTATGGCAGGCCGGACGCCAGCGATGCCGATCTCGAAGCGGCCGCTCGCGCCGCCAATGCGCACGATTTCATCATGGCCCTGCCCAATGGCTATGACACCGATATCGGCCAGCGCGGCGTCAAGCTTTCCGGCGGCCAGCGCCAGCGCATCACCATCGCCCGCGCCTTCCTCAAGGATCCGGAGATCCTGATCTTCGACGAGGCGACCAGCGCGCTCGACAATGAGAGCGAACGGGCGGTGCAGCAGGCGCTGCTCAGTCTCGCGAACGGCCGGACCACCCTGGTCATCGCCCATCGCCTGTCGACCGTCCATCATGCCGACCGCATCCTGGTCCTGACGGGCGACGGCATCGTCGAACAGGGCACGCATGACGATCTGATGACGCAAGGCGGCGTTTACGCCAGCTTGCACAGTGTCCAGGCGAGCATCTGAAGGCAATAAAAAACCCGGCATCACGCCGGGTTTTTCCGTTATTCGTTTCAGCCTGGTCTCAGCCGTTGACGACCATGCGCTTCTCGTCGCGGCCGCCCTTCATGCGCTCGGCGAGCAGGAAGGCGAGCTCGAGCGCCTGGTCGGAATTGAGGCGCGGATCGCAATGGGTGTGGTAGCGGTCCTGCAGATCGTCGGCGGTGACGGCGCGGGCGCCGCCAGTGCATTCCGTCACGTCCTTGCCGGTCATCTCGACATGGATGCCGCCGGGATGCGTGCCCTCGGCGCGGTGGATCTGGAAGAAGCTTTCGACTTCCGACAGGATCCGCTCGAAGGGACGGGTCTTGTAGTTGTTGAGCGTGATCGTGTTGCCGTGCATCGGATCGCAGGACCAGACGACCTTGCGGCCTTCGCGCTCGACCGCGCGGATGAGGCGCGGCAGGTTTTCGGCGACCTTCTCATGGCCGAAGCGGCAGATGAGCGTCAGGCGGCCGGCTTCATTGGCCGGATTCAGAATATCGATCAGCTGCAGCAGATCGTCGGCCTGCAGCGACGGGCCGCATTTCAGGCCGATCGGGTTCTTGATGCCGCGGCAATATTCGATATGCGCATGGTCGGCCTGGCGCGTGCGGTCGCCGATCCAGATCATGTGGCCCGATGTGGCGTACCAGTCGCCCGAGGTGGAATCGACGCGAGTCAGCGCCTCCTCATAGCCGAGCAGCAGCGCCTCATGGCTGGTGAAGAAATCGGTCTCGCGCAGCGCCGGCTGGTTTTCCGAAGTGATGCCGATCGCCTTCATGAAATCCATGGTTTCGCTGATGCGGTCGGCAAGCTTGCGGTAGCGCTCGCCCTGCGGGCTGTCCTTGACGAAGCCCAGCATCCACTGATGCACGTTTTCGAGATTGGCGTAACCGCCCATCGCGAAGGCACGCAGCAGGTTCAGCGTCGCTGCCGACTGGCGGTAGGCCATGGCCTGGCGTTCCGGGTTCGGAATGCGCGACTCCTCGGTAAACTCGATGCCGTTGATGATGTCGCCGCGATAGGCCGGCAGCGTCACGTCGCCCTGCTTCTCGACGTTGGACGAACGCGGCTTGGCGAACTGGCCGGCGATGCGGCCGACCTTGACGACCGGCAGCTGCGCGCCGAAGGTCAGTACGACGGCCATCTGCAGGAAGGCGCGGAAGAAGTCGCGGATATTGTCGGCGCCGTGTTCGGCGAAGCTTTCGGCGCAGTCGCCGCCCTGAAGCAGGAAGCCATTGCCTTCTGCGACATTGGCAAGATGCTTCTTCAGGCGGCGCGCCTCGCCTGCGAAGACGAGCGGCGGATAGCTGGCGAGCTGGGCTTCCGTTGCCGCCAAAGCAGCCGCATCAGGATATTCGGGAACCTGAAGGATCGGTTTCTGCCGCCAGCTGCTCGGGGTCCAATTCTCTGCCATCACACTCACCTCACTCACATCCATCGCCGGGATGCCCTGTCTTAATATTTGGCGGCTTATAGACTTTTAGATCAGCCTTGCAAAGGCCAATCGCCGCAAGCTTATCGCCGCGCCTCTGCAGTCCGCATTCACGGGTTAAACCGGAATATACCATGTCGCTTTCCCCATATTTTAGACTTTGCATGTAGAAGCGGAAAGAGTTTCAACATTGGGGACATGTGATGGCGATCCTTCCGCCCGGTTTCATATCGGACCGCTCGGGCAATTTTGGCATCATGACTGCGCTGCTGATGCTGCCGCTGCTTGGCGCCGCCGGCATGGCTGTGGATTTCGCCCATGCATTGAGCCTGAGGACTCAGCTTTATGCCGCCGCCGATGCCGCCGCCGTCGGTTCGATCGCCGAAAAATCCGGAGCGGTCGCCGCCGCGATGACGATGAGCGGCAACGGCACGATCTCGCTTGGCAAAACCGATGCCCGCAACATCTTCATGTCTCAGATGTCGGGCGAGCTCACCGATATTCAAGTCGATCTCGGCATCGACGTCACCAAGGCCGCCAACAAGCTGAACTCGCAGGTTTCCTTTACGGCGACCGTGCCGACCACCTTCATGCGCGTTCTCGGCCGGGATTCGATCACCATCTCGGGCACGGCGACGGCCGAATATCAGACCGCTTCCTTCATGGATTTCTACATCCTGCTGGACAACACCCCGTCAATGGGCGTCGGCGCCACCGCAAAAGACGTCTCGACGATGGAAAAGAACACCAGTGATAGCTGCGCCTTCGCCTGCCATGAAACGCAAAACAGCAACAACTATTACAATCTCGCCAAGAAGCTCGGCGTCAGCATGCGCATCGACGTCGTGCGCCAGGCAACCAAGGAACTGACGCAGACCGCAAAAGCGACGCGGGTTTCCACCAATCAATTCCAAATGGGCGTCTATACGTTCGGTACCAAGGCCGAAGACGCCAAGCTCACCACCATCTCCGATCCGACCGACAATCTCGATCAGGTACGCACCTATACGGACGCCGTCGACCTGATGACCATTCCGTATCAGGGCTACAATAACGACCAGCAGACAAGCTTCGACAACGCTCTGACGCAGATGAACGACATCATCACCACCCCCGGCGACGGCAGCACCGCCACGACGCGGCAGAAGATCCTGTTCTTCGTCTCGGACGGCGTCGGCGACAGCGAGAAGCCGAAGGGCTGCACCAAGAAACTCACCGGCAAACGGTGCCAGGAGCCGATCGACACTTCCTTCTGCAAGCCGCTGAAGGACAAGGGCATCAGGATTGCGGTGCTTTACACGACCTACCTGCCTCTGCCGAAAAACAGCTGGTACAATACCTGGATCAGCCCCTTCCAGAGCCAGATCCCGACGAAGATGCAGGAATGCGCCTCGCCAGGCCTCTATTTCGAGGTGACGCCGACCGAAGGTATCGCCGATGCGATGAAGGCACTCTTCCTCAAGGTCATCCGTGCGCCGCGCATTACCAGCTAAGCGCACACGGGAGTCTCAAACGCGCTGCCCGTCGCGGATTCGGTAGCTCGGCGCATACATGGTGACGAGCTCTTCGGCCGCGGTCGGATGCAGCGCCATCGTCCGGTCGAAATCGTCCTTGGTGCAGCCGGCCTTCAGCGTGATGCCGAGCAGCTGCGCCATTTCGCCGGCATCATGGCCAAGAATATGGGCGCCCACCACCTTGCGGCTCGCCGCATCGACGATCAGCTTCATGATCATCCGCTCGGGCCGGCCGGAAAGCGTGGCCTTCAGCGGCCGGAACTGGGCGCGGTACACTTCGAGCTCGCCGTACCGCTTGCCCGCCTCTTCTTCCGACAGGCCGACGGTGCCGATCTCTGGCTGCGAGAAGACGGCGGTCGGGATCAGCTCGTAGTCCGGCCGGGTGGGATTGTTCTTGTATTCGGTCTCGATGAAGCACATCGCCTCGTGAATCGCCACCGGCGTCAACTGTACCCGGTTGGTGACATCGCCGAGCGCATAGATGTTTTCGACATTGGTGCGGGAATAATCGTCGACGATGATGGCGCCGCGCTCGTCGACGGCGACGCCGGCCGCTTCGAGGCCGAGGCCCTCCGTGTTCGGATCGCGCCCGAGCGCCAGCATGACCACGTCGGCTCGCAGCGTTCCGCTGTTCAACGTCTCGAGAACGAGACCGTCCTCGCCTTTCGAAACCTGCTGCAGCGTGTCATGGCAGAGAATGCGGATGCCCTTGGCGACCATCGCCTCGTGAAGCCCGCGCCTCAGATCCTCATCGAAGCGCGACAGGATTTCGGCGCCGCGATAAATCAGCGTCGTGTCTACACCGAGACCGTGGAAGATATTGGCGAATTCGACGGCGATATAACCGCCGCCGGCGATGACGATCGATTTCGGCAGCTCCTCGAGATGAAAAGCCTCGTTGGAGGAGATGCAAAGCTCGTGACCGGGAAGCGCGACATGCGGGTTCGGCCGGCCGCCGGTCGCGATCATGATCGTCTTCGCCGTCACCATCTGCCCGGTTTTCATCAGTCGCACCGTATGGGCATCGACGAGTTCAGCGCGTGTTTCCAGGATTTCGGCATTGGCGCCGACGAGGCCTTTTTTGTAGAGGCCTTCCAGCCGGGCGATCTCGGCATCCTTGGCCGCCACCAACTTCTTCCAGTCGAAGCTGCTTTCGCCGACCGTCCAGCCGAAGCCCGCCGCATCCTCGAAGTGCTCGTGGAACTGCGAGGCATAGACGAAGAGCTTCTTCGGCACACAGCCGCGGATGACGCAGGTGCCGCCGTAGCGGTACTCCTCGGCGATCGCCACCTTCTTGCCGAGCGAAGCGGCGACACGAGCGCCGCGCACGCCGCCGGAACCGCCGCCGATGACGAAGAGGTCGTAATCATAGGAAGACATGAGAAGCTCCGGAAGGAATCGCAGGAAGGACGTCCCTGATATAGGGGCGATCCTCATCAAAACAAAAGCCCCGCTCCTGCGTCTTCCCGTTCTCCATCGCCGAATCTTGCTCCGTCAGCGTTGACCACGGTCGTCGTCAGGGTTGACCAGGCCCGCTGCGGCTGGCAGGGCAATGCAGGGAAACGGAAAAGCATGCCGGAGCAGATTATGGATCAAACTCTCTTCGCCAACCTGTGCAAGGCCGGCAAATTCAAGGAAGCGCTCAACCTCGCCATCCAGGGCCACGAGAACGAGAAATTCACGCCGAGCCGCTTCGCCATGGACAAGAAAACCGGACTGCCGATCTTCTACCGCGGCAATAAGCGCGTGGAGCCGGACGAGACGGGCGTATGGCAATTGGCCAAGAGTTCGAAGGATTGGGGCTGAGCGCCAGGCCGCACCTGCTATCAGCCGGTGATGCGGAAATCCGCCGGCCTCTTCTCGAGGCGGATCGTTTCTGTCTCGACGCCTGAAACCGATGCGCCCGCAGGGCCGCGCTTCAAACGCTCGATCATCGCCGAAATCGCGCCATCCGGTCCGGCGATCAAAGCGGCGACCGATCCGTCCGCTTCGTTGCGTACCCAGCCTGTGACCCCGAGCCGCAACGCTTCGTCGCGCGTCCACATGCGAAATCCCACGCCTTGGACCTTGCCAGATATCCGCGCTCGTACAGCCTCGTATTGATCGGACATGTTGCCTCGTCGGTCATCGCGGCATCCATCATAACAAAAAAGCCCGGACAATGCCGGGCTTTCGCAAATTCTGACAGGCAGGCCTTACTGCTGGGCGGCCGGTGCCGGGGCAACCGGGCTGTCGGTTGCCGGCGGCGGCGCCTTGATGACCTTGGACAGTTCGGCGTTGCTCTGCTTTTCCAGATCGCGGGAAATGCCCTGCGCCCAGATGTCGGCGGCCTTCGCGGTTTCGCGCGAAGCGACCGGGCCGTCGCGCAGCAGCTTCTTGCCGACGTCGGAGGTGTAGAAGGCGGCGATCGCCTTCAGCTCGTCGACCGTGAAAGCCTTGGCATAGGTGAGTGCGGCTTCCTTTTCGAGATCGCCGCGGCGCGGCGCCAGTGCCAGCGCCTGCGCATCGACCGTCGAAGAGATGATGTCCTGGTAGTTCGGCGAATCCTGGATGAGGCCGGCCTTCAGACGCTCGGCAAGGCCCGGCAGGATGTTGTCGAACTGGGCCGTGGCGCCGATGGCGTCGATCGCCGCGCGCGCAGCCTTCAGCTGCTCATCGGAGGCTTCCTGCGCCTTGACGGCGGAGCCGAAGGCAAGCCCGGAAAGAACGATGGTCGCAGCGGCGAAACGGCCAAGACCTGCAATGTTCATCATGAGTGTATGCTCCTGTTATCTGTTCGCCTGCAGCGTGCGCGCACCCGCAGGACCGGCAATGATCGCAAGTGCCGCCATATTGATAAAGAGCCCGTGTTCGACGACGCCGGGTATGGAATTCAGCTCGCTCGAAAGCGCCTCTGCATCAGGAATGCGGCCAAAAGATGCATCGATGATGTGATGGCCGCCATCCGTGGTAAACTCTCCGTCACCCGACTGGCGCAGGCTGAGCTCACCGGAAAGGCCAAGCCGCGCCGCAACCTTTTCGATCGCCATCCGGGTCGAGACGAGGCCGAACGGATTGACCTCGATCGGCAGCGCGTAGGCGCCGAGCGTGTCGACCAGCTTGCTCTCGTCGGCGATGACGATCATCCGCTGCGAAGCGGCGGCAACGATCTTTTCACGCAGCAGCGCGCCGCCGCCGCCCTTGATGAGTCTCAGCGCTGCGTCGACCTCATCGGCGCCGTCGATCGTCAGATCAAGCGCCGGCAGCTCGTCGAGCGACTTCAGCGGCACGCCCAGTTCGACGCAGAGCCGCGCGGTTCTTTCGGACGTCGGGACACCCTCGACCTTGAAGCCGCGGGCGACCTTCTCCGCCAGCAGCCGGACGAATTCTTCGGCCGTGCTGCCGGTGCCGATCCCAAGGCGCATCCCGCTTTCGACATGGGCAAGTGCGGCCTCGGCGGCCTTGATCTTCATTTCGCGCGCATCCATGCGCCGCCAGCTCCTGATATTGCGTTGGATGTGCTGTTTACACGGCTCGCCAGGCAAACGAAAGTCAAAATCATCACGGAAAATGAAAAGCCGAAACAAATGCCTGCGGCCTCCCCGCTCATCCCCAGGCCGTTGCTTTCCACCGCGCAATCGCCTACCCCAGGGACAACGCAGTCGTTCCCAGAAGGACGCAGTCGCCCCCTGAGGCGACGCTCACCACGCCCCATCGCTTAAAGAGGCAAACCCTTGACCCCTGCCCCCGCTCATCAGGCGCTTGTCGTCTTCGATCTCGACGGAACGCTTCTCGATACGCATGCCGATCTCGTCGAAAGCCTGAACCATACGATCGCAGCCCTCGGCCTCGAACCGGTCAGCTATGACGATCTCACCCATCTCGTCGGCCAGGGCGCGCGGGTAATGATCGAACGCGCCTGCCGCCTGCGCGGCCATCCGCTCGCCGCAGACGCCGTGCAGCCGCTCATGGAACGCTTCGTCGCCCATTATGCCGGCAATATGCCCGGCCACACCGAACCCTATCCAGGCTTGGTCGCCGCGATGGAGCGGCTGAAATCCGCCGGCTATCACCTTGCCGTCTGCACTAACAAGATGGAGAGCCTCGCGCTCGGTCTGCTCGACAAGCTCGATCTCACCCACTATTTCACCGCCATCACCGGCGGCGATACTTTCGAACACCGCAAACCCGACGCTCGCCATCTGACGGGCACCATCGAGCGCGCCGGCGGCGATCTCTCCCGAACCGTGATGATCGGCGACAGCATCAACGATATCGCCGTAGCGAGAAACGCCGGCGTGCCATCGATCGCCGTGCCCTTCGGCTATTCTGACGTGCCGGTCTCGACGTTGAACCCGGATGTTATCATCACGCATTATGATGAACTGACGGTGGAGCTGGTGGAGAGGCTGCTGCGAGAGTATGCGGAGAAGGTTGCGGTCTGAAGCGTCCGCTCACCTATCCTCCCTCATTCCTGTGCCTGTCACAGGAATCCAGCCGGCTTGCGTCCGCAAGCAGAATAGACTCTGAGCTGAATATGAGATCGCTCCTGCGATCGCACCATTTATCAACGGTAATTTCCCGCCACATGGACACGCGGCTGCTGGATTCCTGTGACGAGCACAGGAATGAGGGACGAGTTTGGCGCACCGGTCTGCCAAACACAACGCTCACCTATTCCTCGCCCAATACAAAATGGGCGGCCCGAAGACCGCCCAATCAATAACCCGACAAACCTGTATCAGATCTGCGCCCCACGCGCCTTCGTCGTCGCGTCGAAAGCTTTGTCGACATAGGCGTCGCGGCCGTAGACGTCGTCGAAATATTCCACCACGCCGTCCTTGTTCGGCCAGGCGGTGAAATAGGAAACGTAAACCGGGATCTTCTGCGGCACTCTCACCGCATGGTTCTGGCCGGTAGCGATCTGCTTTGCGACCTCCTGGACAGTCGTGCCGAGCACGGCCGCCGCCATGGCGCGCGGATCGGCAAGGCGCACGCAGCCGTGGCTGAGAGCCCGCATGTCCCGTTTGAAGAAGCTCTTCGAAGGCGTGTCATGCATGTAAATCGCATGGCTGTTCGGGAACAGGATCTTCAGTTCGCCGAGCGCATTGTCGCTGCTTGGCGGCTGGCGCACCGAGACGTTCTGTGTCGAGCCGTACCAATCGACGCTGGACGAGGCGACGGCGTGGCCGTTGACTTCGACTTCGTAGCCGAGCTGGTCGAGATAGTTCGGGTCCGAGCGCAGCTTCGGCAGCATCTCATTGATGATGATCGACTGCGGCACGCCCCAGAACGGGTTGAACTCCACCGTCTCGATCTCGTCGTTGAAGAAATAGGTCTGATTGTTCTTGCCGCCGACCACCACGCGCATCGACAGCTGTTCCTTGCCGTCATTGTGGTAGTAGGCCATGTAGGCGGGCTGGTTGATCATGACGTAACGGGAACCGAGGTCCTCCGGCAGCCAGCGCGCCTGCTCCAAGGCAACGACGAGCTTGTCGATCTTCGAGGCGCTGGTGTCGCCGCCGGTCATGGCGCGTACCGTCGCCTGGCCGATGACGCCGTCCGGCTTCAGGCCGCGCTCCTTCTGGAAGTCCTCGACCAGCGAGACGATGTCGGGAGAATAGTCGCTGCTGCCGGTGTAGGCGGCAAGCGTCGCCGCATGATCGGTCTTCAGCGTCTCGGAACCATGCTTCTGCAGCGCCTTGACGATATTGGCGATCTCCGGAGAGCTGTCGCCCGGCCGAAGCAGTCCGCTGAGCGAAATGACGATGTGCTCCTCGCTACCGCCATCAGCGGCCCGCAGCTTCGCAAGCTCGGTCTTCAGCGCCAGGAACTGCGGGCTGTCGGGCGAACGGCTGGCGATGTAAGCGCCGACATCGGGGCTCATGCGGGCAAGTTTCAGCACCGGCGTCAGATTGACGACCTTGCGCTGAAAATCGTGATAGCCGGAAATCTTGTTCGGATCGATGCGGCCGCGCACCGTGTCCTGCACGAAGGCCAGCACCTTGGCCGAAAGATCGAGTTCGAATTGCGTCAACGCCCGGTCGCGTACGGCGGGATCGGGATTTGCCGGATCGATCTCGGGCGCCTGAACGGCATAATCGGCCGCATCGAGCCCGACCGAGGACGCATCGGCAAGCGTCGCCATCGCCGACTTGGCGCGCTCGTTGATCTGGTTGCCGTCGACCCAGACGAGTGGATTGCGGTTGTCGCCATAATAGGCTTCGAGCGCCTTGGCGACGTCGGCATTGGCGCGGACCTTCGCCTGCGCCAGGAAGCGGCGCTGCACCACGGGTTCGGCAGTGGAATCGCCGCCCGGCGAAACTTCGGCAACCGCACCGGTGACGATCGGATCGGCGAACTTGCTGGTATCGACGAATTGCAGCGTTTCGGTCTTGTAGGTGTAGTAGCGCGGACCGCTCACCTTTGGCAGCGGCGCTTCCGGATCGAGCCCGCCCAGCGATCCGCCGGTCGCGCCGCGCGGCGCCACCCGGCCGGGCGGCATCTGGTCCATGAAGATGGTGCTCTGGGTCCGCTGCCTGTCGCCGCGCAGCATATCCATCAGCGTATAGGCATGCGCGGGAGCGGCACTCATTACCGCCAGCCCGCAGGAAATTGCCAATGCGGATACCGCGCCTTTCAAAACGAACGTCATATATCTTCCAGTCCCGGTGTCATGCTGTTCTTGTCACGAGCGCAAAGCTCAAGCTCAAATCCCGCGAAACTCACGCAGCGTCGGTTCCTTCATCAGAAATTCGCCTCCGCCGCCAGCGCCGGCGGACTCAATTTCATGTGAGAGGAATCCTGCGCGTCGCCGCGCAACAGTTCACACAAAATTATGAAATTATTGGTTAATTTTTTACCGAATTTTCGCCGCCGGACCAGTGCGACAAAAACGTGCCGACGCATAAAATTTCCAAAGTGGCCGAAAAAGCACGCCGTCCGGCCAAACCAAACATGAGTGCAATATTCAATATTTCGTGCGGTATCCGGTTTTCTTGTCACGGTTTCCAACCTATAAGACCACATCTTTGGAATATGCCAGAAAACAGCATGTAAAGGGAAGGCAAGGCCCATGACCGCAACCCGCACGGAAACCGATACTTTTGGCCCCATCGACGTCGCCGCCGACCGATATTGGGGCGCCCAGGCGGAGCGCTCGCTCGGCAATTTCAAGATCGGCTGGGAAAAGCAGCCGCTGTCGATCGTGCGCGCACTCGGCATCGTCAAGCAGGCGGCCGCCCGCGCCAACATGTCGCTCGGCCAGCTCGATCCGGCCCTCGGCAAAGCCATCGTCGACGCCGCCCAGGAAGTGATCGACGGCAAGCTCGATGACCATTTTCCGCTGGTCGTCTGGCAGACCGGATCCGGCACGCAGTCCAACATGAATGCCAACGAAGTGATCTCCAATCGTGCCATAGAAATGCTGGGTGGCGTCATGGGTTCCAAGAAGCCCGTGCACCCCAACGATCACGTTAACATGAGCCAGTCGTCGAACGATACCTATCCGACGGCCATGCACATCGCCTGCGCCGAACGGATCGCCCATCACCTGCTGCCGGCCCTGAAGCACCTGCATGCCGCCCTCGACATGAAGGTCACCGAGTTCAGCCACATCATCAAGATCGGCCGCACCCACACCCAGGACGCAACGCCGCTGACCCTCGGCCAGGAATTTTCCGGTTACGCTGCCCAGGTCGGCTCCGCCATCAAGCGCATCGAAATGACCCTGCCCGGCCTTTGCGAGCTCGCCCAGGGCGGCACTGCCGTCGGCACCGGCCTCAATGCGCCGGTGGGTTTTGCCGAGAAGGTGGCCGAAGAGATCGCCGCCATCACGGACATGCCTTTCGTCACCGCACCGAACAAGTTCGAGGCGCTCGCCTCGCATGACAGCATGGTCTTTTCCCACGGCGCCATCAATGCCGCCGCTGCCGCCCTCTTCAAGATCGCCAACGACATTCGCCTGCTCGGCTCCGGCCCGCGCGCCGGCCTCGGCGAACTGGCGCTGCCGGAAAACGAGCCCGGCTCGTCGATCATGCCCGGCAAGGTCAATCCGACGCAATGCGAGGCGCTGACGCAAGTCTGCGTTCACATCTTCGGCAATCACGCGGCGCTGACCTTCGCCGACAGCCAGGGCCATTTCGAGCTCAACGTCTACAATCCGATGATGGCCTATAATTTCCTGCAGTCGGTACAGCTGCTCGCCGACGCCGCCGTCTCCTTCACCGACAATTGCGTTGTCGGCATCGAAGCGCGCGAAGACAACATCAAGGCCGGCCTCGAACGCTCGCTGATGCTGGTCACCGCGCTCGCCCCGAAGATCGGCTACGACGCCGCTGCCAAGATCGCCAAGACCGCACACAAGAACGGCACGACGCTGAAGGAAGAGGCGCTCGCCAGCGGCCTCGTCACAGCCGAAGACTACGACGCGATCGTCCGCCCGGAGACGATGATCGGCCCGAGATAGGACGGTTGACGCCGGCTACACGCACGCCGTCCATTGTTGCTCTTCGCTTGCGCTCAGCCTCTTCTCCCGCTGGGGAGAAGAGGTCCGTGGTGACGCCGCATTCCTCTCTCTCGTCCGCCAGGAGCGAGAGGAAGAGGACAGGCCAGCCACTTGCTCCCTCATTCCTGTGCCTGTCACAGGAATCCAGCCACGGCGCGTCGTGAATGAATCAACACTTCAAGGGAAAGAGTCTTTCGCGCCCAACGACTTGGGCGCACTGGATTCCTGTGACGAGCACAGGAATGAGGGAGAGTGTGTTGGCGCCAAACATCACACCAACAGCGAAAAATTGTCCATCACGACAGAATTACCCATGAAATCGAAACGGATTTCGTCGATGTCTTCGATGCTGACCTCGAGATTGGGACCGGTAACCTCGAGCTCCTGCTGATAGACGATCTGCCCGTCGTTCAAGGCGGTGAGCGTCAGTAGAAACGGTGACGCCGACAATTCGGCGATCGAGACGCCCTGAAAGGTGAACTCCCCGCCGTCGACCATTGTCAACGTCACAGGCGCCGAACCCGGCGATAGCACGGTATCGCTGAAGCCGTCCTCGGTGATGGCGTCGACGCCCGGGATGGTATCGTAGACGATACCGTTCAGAAGCGTCAGTTCCTGACTGCCGTTCACGGAGAGCGCAAAACCACGATAGTTGGGAAGGAAGAAATTATCCGCCCTCGACGTGACGCCCATGTCGTCGAAATCCAGGATCTCGTGGTATTTTTCGCCTTCATTGACGCCGTCGATCGCCAGCGTCAGCACGCCGAGGTCCGTGCCCCCTGAGCCATCGGACATTTTGTAGCTCAGCGTCTCGATGAGCTGATCGGATTTCCCCAAATTTTTCACCACATCGAGCGTATAGTCCAGCTCGTACGTGAAGTGACCGTCAGGTTTCACCTTGAAGGTTCCGTACTTGCCCTCAATGATCGTTTCGTGGTCAGGCCCATGTTTGGCGTCGATCCGCACACCATTGACGAAGCGGGCATACATCTGCGCTCCCTCGGGATCGCTGGCGAGGCGCAGCAGATCTCCGCGGATCAAATCATTTTCGAAAAATACGAGAAGGTCGTCGACAGCAGTTGGCTTTGCATTTGTCATTGGAAGCCCCCGGCAGGTT
Organism: Rhizobium sp. R634; assembly: GCF_002211305.1. GTDB lineage: Bacteria > Pseudomonadota > Alphaproteobacteria > Rhizobiales > Rhizobiaceae > Rhizobium. Next base: position 375,104 of record NZ_LOKW01000026.1, read on the forward strand.
CACGCTGGCGGGAATATGAACCGGCCTCGGACTGAAAGCAACCTGAAGTCGTCGGCTTCGCGACAAATGTCGGTTTCTTTTTTATCAACTCGCCTATCGCGTGTAGTAGACCAACTGCGAAATGCGGCACGACACGGCCGACTGCAGAGTCGGCGCGCATCCAGATTGCTTTTATCCGGCGGCGGATTTAGACCGGTTCCAATCTAGCGACGCACGCCCACCAGAAAGGTCACTTCGATGGCTGACGATCTCTTCCCCCTCGGCAAGGATGCCACCCTCTATCGCAAGATCAGCAGCGACTACGTCTCTGTCGACACTTTCAAGGGCCAGGAGATCCTGAGCGTCGAGCCGGAAGGCATGCGCCTGCTTGCCGAAACCGCCTTTGCCGACATCAACCACCTGCTGCGCCCCGGCCACCTCAAGCAGCTCGCTTCGATTCTCGACGATCCTGAAGCCACCGACAACGACCGCTTCGTCGCCTACGATCTCCTGAAGAACGCGAATATCGCCGCCGGCGGCGTGCTGCCCATGTGCCAGGACACCGGCACTGCGATCATCATGGGCAAGAAGGGCCGCAGGGTCTGGACCGAGGGCGGGGACACGGCAGCGCTTTCCCGCGGCGTCCTCGACGCCTATGAAAAGAAGAACCTGCGCTATTCGCAGCTCGCGCCGATAAAAATGTTCGAGGAGAAGAACACCAAGAACAACCTGCCGGCGCAGATCGATATCTATGAGGAAGGCACTGATACTTACGATTTCCTCTTCGTCGCCAAGGGCGGCGGCTCGGCCAACAAGACCTTTCTTTATCAGGGTACGCCCTCGCTTTTGACCCATGACCGGATGATCGACTTCCTTAAGGAGAAGATCCTCACGCTAGGGACGGCTGCCTGTCCCCCCTACCATCTGGCGATCGTCATCGGCGGCACTTCCGCCGAGATGAACCTGAAGACGGTCAAGCTCGCCTCGACCCGCTATCTCGACGAACTGCCGACCGAAGGCTCCGAGAGCGGCCACGCCTTCCGCGACATCGAGATGGAAAAGGAAATCCACAAGCTGACGCAGCAGATGGGCGTCGGCGCCCAGTTCGGCGGCAAATATTTCTGTCATGACGTCCGTGTCATCCGCCTGCCCCGCCACGGCGCCTCGCTGCCGATCGGCCTCGGCGTCTCCTGTTCCGCCGACCGCCAGGCCAAGGGCAAGATCACCCGCGATGGCATCTTCGTCGAGCAGCTCGAAACCGATCCGTCGAAATACATGCCCGAGATCGACGAGGCGAAGCTTTCCGAATCCGTCGTGCGCATCGACCTCAACCAGCCAATGGCCGCCATCCTCGCCGAACTGTCGAAGCATCCCGTCAAGACGCGCCTGTCGCTGACCGGCACCATCATCGTCGCCCGCGACCTGGCGCACGCCAAGATCCGCGAGCGGCTGGAAAAGGGCGAAGGCATGCCCGATTATCTGAAAAACCACCCGGTCTACTATGCCGGCCCGGCCAAGACACCCGCCGGCTACGCCTCCGGCTCCTTCGGCCCGACGACGGCCGGCCGCATGGACAGCTACGTCGACCAGTTCCAGTCCTTCGGCGGCTCGATGGTGATGCTCGCCAAGGGCAACCGCTCGCGCGCCGTGCGCGAGGCCTGCAAGAAGCATGGCGGCTTCTATCTCGGTTCGATCGGCGGCCCCGCAGCCCGCCTCGCCCAGGACTGCATCCGCAAGGTCGAGGTCTTCGAATATCCCGAACTCGGCATGGAAGCCGTCTGGAAGATCGAAGTCGAAAACTTCCCGGCCTTCATCGTCATCGACGACAAGGGCAATGATTTCTTCCAGGAACTGAATTTGGGTTGATTTCGGCAGGCAGCCGGTTGAGAAGCGAGCGGCAATGCCGCGAGTGCATTGAACTTAACAAAGGGCAATGAAAAACAACCGGCGCCGCCGCGGTTATTAGACCTTCACAGCGCCTTTACTGTGCCTGCGTCTTATCTGATAGACCGACATCCTGTGCCAGCACAGCTGTTGCGCCTGGACGGGCGACATCCCGATCATCCACCCTCGCCAGGATCTCCGTTCGAAAAGCCCCGGCGAAGATGCCGTTATGCTCCAGCAGCAAAGCACCGCCGGCGATGACGGTGAACGCTAGTATGACAACAGAAACGGAACGAGACCTTTTCATGATCTCATGCCCTGGTTTGCTGGCGACAGCTGGATTTTCGCCGGAAAATATCGCTTCAGAATGTCTGCGCTGAAATAGGAGGCGACCAAAACTAGGTGTCGACAAGATGAATACGATCCACGGGCCAGAGAATAACTGTAAGTTTTTTAAACACCGTACCCGCCAAGCGGGTATGCATTGCTCCGCCGAAGATACGTTTTTCGATGCAAAATCATAGGCCTGCTTGAGATATTGCCTCACTTCGAAGTTCTCATATGTAATCTTTGGTATATATCGCTTTAATCTTTTCCCAAGAAATTTAAGCTACGAAATAAAATATTGCCTTCGAATACATGAGGAGTTCGCCGGATGAACACGGCTGTCGCGCCCAAGGTGCAGGTTCCCGACGTAGCGGGTCAGATCACCTATGCCATGCGCTCGATGGGCGTCGCGCCGATACCCCGCAATTACGAACTCTTCTACGAAGCCTATATCGGCTCCAATCCGGCTCTCACCCGAGAGCTCGCAGCTCTCGGCAGCCAGGCGACCCAGGCCGAACTCGATGCGCTCGGCGCGCAGTATTTCACCAACAGCCCTGCCCGCGTCTATGATGACGCCCATACGCGCATCTCGGGCGAACTTGACGGCCTGCTGCGGATCCTGAGGCAGGAGCAAAGCTCGCTCGAAAGCTATACGAGGCTGCTCGGCGAAACCCATAAGCGCATCACTTCCAAAAGCAATGCCAGCGTCGAACTGATCGAAAGCGCGATCGAACTCCTGAGCCAGGCGACCGGCGACACCATGGCGCATGGCGAACGCACCGTCGAGGATGTCGTCCAGCGTTCGCAGGAAATGGATCAGGTCCGCAAGGAACTCGACGAATATAAGCGCATCGCCAATACCGACTCGCTGACGCGCCTTTCCAATCGCCGCGCTTTCGACGATCGCCTCGCCGCCGTCTTCAACAATCCCGGCATGCGGCCGGTCACTGCCCTGCTGCTGGCCGACATCGATAATTTCAAGAAGATCAACGACACCTACGGCCATCCGGTCGGCGACAAGATCCTGGCCACCGTCGCATCCGTCATCCGCAGCAATGTCCGCCGCGATGTTTTCGTCGCCCGCGCCGGCGGCGAGGAATTCGCGCTGATCATCGAGGGCAATACGACCGAGGAAGTGATGGCGATCGCCGAGCGCATCCGCCGGACGCTGGAAACGACCCCCTTCAAGAATTCCCGCACGCGGGTGAACTACGGACCGGTCACCGTCTCGATCGGCGTCTGCATGGCCTCCAATGCAGAGGACGCCGGCGAACTCTACAGCAAGACCGACATCGCGCTCTACGGCGCCAAGAATGCCGGCCGCAACTGCACCATCCTTTATGAGGATGGCATGCAGAAGGATTTCACCAAGAGCTGGCTGATCTACAAGGCTTGACGCCCGTCACCGCTTGGTGACTGTTTCACCACATCGTCTTCGCCGCGCGGCCGGGCCATTCCCGGTCGTAGGTTTCCTGATCGAAATCGCTCACCGCAGCCTTCAGCATCTGCCCCGGCGTCGGCAGGCCTGCCGGATCGGCGAAATGCGCGGCATTCCAGAGTTCCGCCCGCATCACGGCGCGGGCGCACTGGAAATAGACCTCGTCGATCGCGATAACGATGACGGTGCGCGGATGTTTGCCGTCCATCTCGAAACTCGAAAGCAGCGCCTCGTCATTGGAGACGACGCCGCGACCGTTGATGCGCATCGTCGTGTTGGAGCCGGGAATCAGGAACATCAGCGCAAGCCGGGGGTCGCGCACGATGTTGGAGAGCGAATCGACGCGGTTGTTGCCGCGCCAGTCCGGCAGATGCAGCGTCTCGTCGTCGATGACGCGTACCACGCCGCCGAGATCGCCGCGCGGTGAACAATCGAGCCCTTCCGGCCCGACGGTCGCAAGCGCGGCAAAGGGCGAGATCTCGATCATCTCGCGATAGTGCGGCGTCAGCCGCTTGGTCACCTTGTCGACCGATGCCTGCGATAGGCCTGCGCCGTAGATCGTATTGAGCTCTTCGATGCTGCTGATGATTTTCATGAGGCGTCCCGCCGCGGCTTGATATCCGCGCGGACGCTACAATGCCGCGCGCCTGACCGGAAGCTCAAAAAACGGAATGATCTCCGCATCTTTTTTGATGGTTTCGCTGGTCTCCTCTTGCGGGCTACCGTCCAGGAAAGCCGCAACTGCTCCGAGGACGGGGGCCGCGCCGACGATGCGCCGATGTCCGAAGCCGTTCGCCCAGAACAGCCGCACGTTCTTGGCGGCTGCGCCATAACGCCTGGCATGGGCCGCCGACACTTCCTTGTCGTCCACTGCGTGAATGACGAGCACAGGCTGCGTGATCGCGCCCGCCGTATTGCTGGCGTCGAATTCCTCGAGTCGCCGTCCGGTGACACGGTGAACCTCGTTTTCGAGCGCCGCCTGCGCTGAAGGACGAAGCTCGATCATCCGGCCGAAATCGGTGAAGAGCCAGGCCATCTCGCTCGGCGCGCCGATCAGCACCAGTCGCTCGCCGTTGATAGGCGCGACATCGGAAAGCAGGCCGGCTGCCGAGACCATCAGTGCTGCCCCGCCAAAGGAATGGCCGATCGCCGCGTCGAAGGCGCCGAACCGCTCCTCTGCCGCCGCGATCGCTTGGACCGCAAGCCCCATATGCAGAAAACGCCCGCCCGCGCGCCCGTGACCGGGAAAATCGAGCGCCACGACCTCGGCTCCCGTTGCCGCCAGCATGGAAACGAGATCGGCCATGTAGACGGCGCTGGAGCCCCAGCCATGCGTGACGAGATAGCGCTTGCGCTTGCCGAGCGCCCCGCCGTTCAGCCGGTAGGCATGTGCCTTCGCGCCGCCGGAAAGCTTCAGCACAAAGCGCTCCGCGCCTTGAAGCCGCGCCGCCCCCGCCGCATGCGCCGCCTTCGCCTTGCCGCCCTTTGGCCGCGGCGATGGCGTGCGGCAGAACAGCTGGAACGCCGCCCTGCCCGCCAGCGTCGGAGAAACCGCCTGCAGGCCCGAAAATCCCAGGCGGATGACCTTGAGCGCGAAATTTGCCATAGTGGGAATCCAAAACATGTTCAACACTGAACAATAAAGTACAACGATGAACAAAAATCAATCCCTTCCCTGGGATCATCCGCGTTTTCGCAGCTGGATCGCGGTGGCTCGCGCCTGCCAACTCATGCAGCAGTCCCTGGCGCGCTCGCTTGCCGAACTCGACATCAAGCCGCCGCATCTCGATATTCTGGTCAATCTCTATCGCTTCGAAGGCATCTCCCAGCAGGAGCTGGCGCGCAAGCTGCTTGTCGGCCGCTCCAATATGAGCATGCTCCTGCCGCAGATGGAAAAACGCGGGCTGATCGAACGGCGCGGCGACGCGCGCGACAAGCGTGTGCTCCGCCTCCATCTCACCGGAGAAGGCCGCAGGCTGACCGAGGCGGCCATGGCGATCCAGACCGACCTCATCGAACGCACACTTTCCGACGAGCCGATCGAGCAATGCATGGCGACCGCCTCCTCCATGGAGCGCATCATCACCGTGCTGCTCAAGGACCTCAGCGACGAAGATTGACGGTCAATGCAGCGTCGGCGTGGGCGATGTGCCGCTCAGCGAGCGATATTCCCAGGCGGCGACGGCGATCGACACCAGCGTTGCCAGAATGCCCAGCAAATAGAGCTCGATGAAGGGCGCCACGAAGGCAAGCAGGATCACGGCCACCAGACCACCGAGGTGCGATAGCGGCATCCGCCCGCTGGTCGCGCCCTTGAACCAGAGATTGCCGATCAGGAACAGGCCGGAGCCGCCGAGCACCGCCGCGGCGACGCCGACATCGCCGGTCTCATGCGGGTGCGAGAACATGAACTCCACGGCCACCGCATGCACGATGATACCGGCCAGAATCGGAATATGGCCATAGGTAAAGGCGAGCCGCGCCAGCCTCCCGGGCGTTTCCTCGTGCTCGATGCGATGGGCGGCGCGCTCATGGCCGAAGCGGAAATAGAGCCACCACATGGCGACCGTGCCGATGAAGGCGGTTACGAAAATAAGGCTCGTCAGACCTGAGATCGGCAGCTCGGCAAAGGTGCGGCCGGAAACGAGGATCGCTTCGCCGAGGCAGATGATGACGAAGAGCGCGCAGCGCTCCGCCATGTGCGCCCCGGAAACGTCCCAATCGCTCGGCGTCGAGCGGCCGAGCCCCGGCACCGCAAAACCGGCGGCCGGGCCGGCATATTCGATCGCCAGCGCGATCATCCAGGCGATCAGCCGGGCTTCGTGCTCCAGCAATCCGCCGGCAATCCAGAAGATCGCGGCCACAGCGAGCCAGCTTGTGATGCGGGCAAAATTCAGCGTATTGGCCCGGTCGACGCGAGTCATCGCATAGGTCGCAAACAGCGAACGCCCGACCTGCATCGCCACATAGGCCCCGGCAAAGAGCAACCCCTTGTCGCCGAAGGCCTCGGGGATGGAGGCGGAAAGCACCAGGCCCAGCATCATCAGCACGACCAGCATGCCGCGTACCGGGATCTTGTCGGGATCGAGCCAGTTCGTCACCCAGGTGGTGAAGATCCACACCCACCAGACGGCAAACGTCATCAGCGCCGCTTCGGCCGCGCCGAGCGGCGTGTAATGGGCGGCAAGCGCATGCGAAAGCTGCGAGATCGAAAAAACGAAGACCAGGTCGAAGAACAGTTCGAGGAAAGTCACCTTGCTGCCGGCCGCACTGCCCTTGGCGCGCAGCCAGTTCTTTCTAGTCGCTTTCGCCATGTGTCCCCCGATGGCCGGTTATGTGAAATTCAGCGCGGCTTTTCCGCCGTGTCGCGGTTCATGCCCTTTTCCCTGAGCTCGTCCTCATAGGCCGAAAACAGCTCCGCTCCCCGCTCGCCGAGTTCGCGCAGATAGGTCCAGGTGTAGATGCCGGTATCATGCATGTCGTCGAACCCGATTCTGACGGCGTAATTGCCGGTCGGCGTCATCGAAACGATCGCGACATTGCGCTTGCCCGGCACCGTCACCTTCTGCCCCGGCCCGTGCCCCTGCACCTCCGCCGAGGGCGACAGCACGCGCAGAAGCTCGGCCGAAAGATCGAAGCTCTTGCCGTCGTTGAAGGTCACCACCAGCCGCTGCCGGTCTTTCGAAACGCGAAGTTCGCTCGGCCAGATATCGCTCATCATTTCGTCCTCTTCTCATGCGAGGATTAGGCGTTGCTCTTTTTCAGCGCAAGCTGAAATTGGCCTCTTCGCATCGGCTGTTTCCCTTGACGCGACAATAGCATATGCCCACATTGGGAAGAGTACGGAGATACAGGTGAACACCAGAGTCGAAACCATAGGCAATGCATCGCCGCTCACGGCGGATGCCCACCCGATGATCGACCCTTTCGGCCGGGCAGTCACCTATCTCCGCGTCTCCGTCACCGACCGCTGCGATTTCCGCTGCACCTATTGCATGGCGGAGAATATGACCTTCCTGCCGAAGAAGGATCTGCTGACGCTGGAAGAGCTCGACCGTCTCTGTTCCGCCTTCATCGCCAAGGGCGTGAAGAAGATCAGGCTGACCGGCGGCGAGCCGCTGGTGCGCAAGAACATCATGTATCTGGTACGGCAACTCGGCCAGCGGATCGGCTCCGGCCTCGACGAGCTGACGCTGACGACCAACGGCTCGCAGCTCGCCCGCCATGCCGAGGAGCTTTACGATTGCGGCGTGCGCCGCATCAACGTTTCGCTCGATACGCTCGATCCCGACAAGTTCCGCAAGGTCACCCGCTGGGGCGATTTTGCCAAGGTCATGGAAGGCATCGACGCCGCCCAGAAGGCGGGCATCAGGATCAAGCTCAATGCCGTGGCGCTCAAAGGCTTCAACGACGTGGAAATGCCGGAGATGGTCCGCTTCGCCCACGGCCGGGCCATGGACCTGACCGTCATCGAAACCATGCCGATGGGTGAGATCGAAGAGGACCGCACCGATCAATACCTGCCGCTCTCAGAGCTGCGCGCCGATCTCGAACGTCAGTTCACCCTGACCGATATCGATTACCAGACCGGCGGCCCGGCGCGGTATGTCAGGGTCCAAGAGACCGGCGGCCGCCTCGGCTTCATTACACCGCTGACCCATAATTTCTGCGAAAGCTGCAACCGCGTCCGCCTCACCTGCACCGGCACCCTCTATATGTGCCTCGGCCAGAACGACGCCGCCGATCTCAGAGCCGCACTGCGCGCCACCGAAGACGACGCCCTCCTCCACGCCGCCATCGACGAAGCCATCACCCGCAAGCCGAAAGGCCACGACTTCATCATCGACCGCACGCATAATCGCCCGGCGGTGGCCCGGCACATGAGTGTCACGGGTGGGTGATGTTTGCGGTAGATTTCTGCCTTAGAGAGCGAATGCCGGCGTCAAGTTGAGGAGAACGCCTACTACCCACCCTCGTTCCTGTGCTCGTCGCAGAAATCAGGGAGAGTGGGTAATGCCCGGTGCTGATTTTCCGCGTACGGCTTATGGAACGCCACCACAGGACCGGTCGTCGCCTCCGTGACATCCATAGAATGCGTCACATCACCCAGGCTTACGCGCACAAATTGCAAACCACTCCTTCACCATCCGCTCCAGCCCTCTCAGAACCGGCATTTTGCGCGCCTGCCGCCCATTGAATATCGCCGAGCTTGTGGTCGACCACGATGTCCACAAAGCCCGCCTTGCTGAGGAGATTGACGACCGCTTCCGCTAGCATTTCCTTGCCGAAATGCGCGCGAGAGCGGCATGCTCTGATGCCGCATCATCATTTCCGGCGACATGTAGTTCGCCGGCGGCTTGCGACGGCTGAACTGGGTTTCAATGGAGACTTAGAGCCGCATTTTCCTGGAAACAATAAGGCAAAATCCCCCTTCAAGGGCGACTAAATTCTTCAGGAGATATGGTGAGCGGGCTAATCTCTCTGTCCCCTGTGGCAGGGGTCTTCGCAATCCGATAGACGAGCTTGGTGGTGGCCGGCTGTGTTCCGCTGATGTCGGTAACCAAAAATTTCGCTGAAGGCATTTCGCCGGCGCCGATAGTGTCAGCGAAGCCTTGGCAACCAAGGGCGAGTTGGGTACCGAAAGCATACTGCACTTTGTATTGGCCATCCGGAATACCGCTCAATTGCGCCGTCTGGCCGCGGGCGACGAAGAAGGCACTCACCAAGACACCCGAAACTGCGTCTCTCAGCTTGATAATCGCATCCACTTTGCTCCCATTGTATATCTCCAACTCGTGACCAACCTCGGATGTCCAGAGACGTCCTCCTAAAATCTTCCCATTCTGCACTGGGATGGTACAGTTCGGCACATACGGAGTTACCACGGAGGGGGCACGTTCTAGCAACGCGGTTTGAGGCAAAGAATATGATTCAAACGAAGCGCGCCGGCTCATTGAATCCATAACGAAAAATGCCACGATAATCCCGGGCACTGAAAAAGCCATGAATAGATGCGTCGAAACCGTGCCGACGGACAGGCGCCAAGGGTCTTTCAGGTGGGGCCGATAACGACCGATGCCCTTCTCCTCCAACCGTTCAATTAATATTGCCGCGCATTCGACTATGCCTTTATCGCGCGCCCTCTTTGAAGGAACCGCGAGAGCATAGGACAATAGGAAATTTCCGCGCGTCAGGAATGCCACGGCGTTGTGCCAAAGCATTTCCTCATCCAATTTCCGATCTCGTTTACCACCAAACCCATTCCGCACGATCGAAACAACAGAATATGGGATACCCCATGGAGCAGCCCACCACCCAGCAAGCATCGTTATGAATGAGGACTTCAATCCTTCCCTGCGCGCACAGCTCGCGCAGAATATTCCTTCCGAAGGAGAGCAGGTTGTCCAAAAAAGGAAACTGTAGACCCGAGAGAAGGCGACATAACGCGGCTGAGGAGTGACCGATCCGCAGCGCGAACACGATATCGGGTTGATCACTTCATACTGAAGCTCAGGCTCCGGTACAGCCTTTTGATACTGCAAGCCGTCATATTCAGCGCGTCGAACGGGATCGTTTAAAACGTCGTACGCCTTGGAAACCTCGTGGAATTTTGAGGCCGATTTTGCGCCAGACATATCTTGATGCGTTTGCTGGGCAAGTCGCCAGAATGCGCTTTTAATCTCCTTAGCCGTTGCCGACGGCTGCACACCCAAAGCCTCGTACAAGCCTTGAGGATCCATGTCCTTCATATCATCCTCTTGAGTGGCTTCCCGACCGGTGCCTAACCCACCGAGAACATACGGCTGGGATATTTTCAAGAGGGATCACACAGAGAAGATTGGGCTTGCGCCCGTATCGTCAGTCGATCAATCGCTGCGCGGTAAACTTGTCCGTAACAAGCATATCAATGACCCCTACGCGGAGCGCACCTGCAATGGCATCGGTCTTCTTGGACCCGCCGGCAAGGGCAATGACCCGGTCGACCCGCTCGAGATCCTCAAGCGGCAGCCCAATGACCCGGTCGTCCAGGGGCGTCTTGACCGGCTTGCCGGTTTTATCGAAGAAACGCAGCGAAATGTCGCCGACGGCGCCTGCTTCCGCGAGATCGGAGAGTTCGCGAGCCGAAAAGATATTGCCGGAGCGTGCCAGAAGTTCGGAGGGCTCGACGGCTCCGATTCCGACGATCGCCAGCGTGATGCTGCCGAACAGGTCCATCGTCTCGCGGACGAACGGATCGGCCTGCATCAGAAGCTTTGCTTCTCTTGATGTCGTCACGCCCTGCACCGGCAGCAGTTTCGGCTCGGCGCCGGTCAGCCGTGCAAGCCGCGTGGTCAGCTGTGTCGCATGCGTCTGCACGGAGGGATCACCCATGCCTCCGAGGGTCTGGACGACGTACTTCGCCTGAGCGCTCTTCTGGGGATGAATGTTCTCGACCATCTTGAAAATGGTCTGGCTCCAGCTCGAAACGCCGATGATCTCCCCTGGCGCAAGCGTCACCTCCAGGAGATGCGCCGCCGCCTCGCCGATACGGGCCATGATGGCCCCGTCCCGATCTTCGGTGCATTCGACGACGATCGCCTCCGGCAGATCGTATTTCTGGCGAAGCGCGCCCTCGAATTCGCTATAGGTGCCGACGGGAGGGATGACGCTGGTTCGCACGATATCTTCCGCCTCGGCGCGCTTGAGCATGCGCGACACCGTCGCCTGCGACAGGCGAAGGTGTTGTGCGATCTCCGCCTGCCGCCGCCCCTCGATGTGGTACATCTGGGCGACCCTTGAAATGAGGCGGAGTTCGTTGAGGCGAGTCATCGCTGATCCCGAAGTGAATTTTTATTCACCTTTAGCCTGTGTTTCGCGGGACGTCGAGCGGGCAAGCGCATCATTCCAGGTCGCCAGAAGGGCCTCTCGGTCCACGGCCTGCGGCTCGATGGTCTGGTTGTTTCGTGGCAGCTCCGAGACGACATGGAGATCACTCCACAAGCCGAGGGAGAGCCCCGCCAGATAAGCGGCGCCGAGAGCCGACGCCTCGGGTGCTTCGCATTGGATCACGGGATGCTCTATAAGATCCGAGACACACTGCATCAGGAAGCGGTTCTGGCTCGGTCCCCCATCCACATAGAGCGCGCCGAGCGCGCCGCCGCTCTGTGCCCGCATGGCCGCGATCACATCATGCACCTGGAAGGCGATGGAATCGGTTACCGAGCGCGCCATCTGCGCGCGTGTCGTATTGAAGTTGATCTGGGAGAACAAAGCACGGGCGTCGGAATTCCAGTAAGGCGCACCGAGCCCCACAAACGCCGGCACGAAGCCAGGCGCGCCCGGCCCGGCGCTCGCCGCAAGTTCGACAAGGGCGGCAACATCCGCCAGGCCGAGAATGTCAACCATCCAGGGAAGGCTGGCGGCGCAAACGAGGATATTGCCCTCGAAAGCGAAAGTCGGCTTTCCCGCGATGCGCCATGCGACGGTGGTTGTGACGCCGTTACGAGGCGCAATGAATTGCGGCAGCGTCGTCATGACCGAAGAGCCGGTTCCGAAGGTAACCTTGCCGTCGCCCGGCTTGAATGCGCCATGGCCGAACAGGGCCGCGTGGCTGTCCCCGATCGCGGCCATGATAGGCGTGCCATCCGGCACCCCTGGCAATCCTTGCGTTCTGCCGAAATCGGCAGAGCTGTCGAGCACCTCGGGCAGCAGCGCGATATCGACGCCGAAGATCTCGCCCAGTTCCTCGCTCCATCTCTGTTCGCTGAGATCGAACAACTGGCTCCTGGCGGCATTCGAAGCGTCGCAGACATGCCGGCGCCCGCCCGTCAGGCAGTGAATGAGCCAACTGTCGACCGTTCCCAGCCGTACCGATCGCCCGGCCGGAATCCGGTCGAGCAGCCATCGGAATTTCGAACCCGGGAACATCGGATCCAATGGCAGGCCGGTCAGCGCCTGCACACGGCCGAGGTGGCCGTCGGCAATCAGACGTTCGCAATCCTGCGCCGTTCGACGGCACTGCCAGCTGACGACCGGTCCAAGCGGTTCTCCTGTTTCAGCATCCCACGCGGTAACGGACTCGCGCTGGTTGGAAATAGCGACCGCCTCGATCGTCACGTCGGGGCTGGTCTTCAGGCATGCGTCGATCGCTTCGCAGACCGAGGCGTAAAGCCGGCGTGGATCTTGTTCGACCCAGCCCTCCCTCGGATAGGAGATGCCGACCGGCGCCGAACCCCGGCGGACAATTTCTCCCTTTTCGGAAACGAGAACTGCCTTTGAATTGGTCGTACCCTGGTCGATTGCCAGAATTGCCCGCATTCTATCCTCCACAGATCAGGTGGCGGCCGCAGCGGCAAAATGCGCCCCGGCCGCTTCACGCGATCCCCAGTTACTTGCGCTTGATCAGCGCCTGTGCGGCGTCGGCGATTGCGGACGGCGACATCCCGTATTCGTCGAGCAGGAACTCTGCCGAGCCGGTCGGCGCGTAGACGCCGGGAACGCCGAGACGTTTCATCGGCACCGGGGCATTGTCGACCACCACTTCAGCCACCGCGGAGCCGAGCCCGCCAAAGATCGAATGCTCTTCGGCCGTGACGATCGCTCCGGTCTCCTTCGCCGCGGCGATAATGGCCTCCTCGTCGATCGGACGAACCGTTGCGAGATTGAGCACCCTGGCATCGATGCCGCGGCCGGCGAGAATCTCGGCAGCCTTCACAATGCGATGGGTCAAAGTGCCGTTGGCGATCAGAGTGACGTCGAAACCCTGGCGCAGGAGATTGGCTTTGCCGAGTTCGAACCTATGCCCCTCCGGAAGAAGGTCGGACACTCCGACCCGTGACAGACGCAGGAAACAGGGCCCGTTGTAGGTCGCCGCCCAGGCAACGGCAGCAGCGGTTTCGATCCGGTCGCAGGGTGCGATGACGGGGAGATTGGGCAATACGCGCGTCCAGGCAAAGTCTTCGATCGAGTGATGAGTCGGACCGAGTTCGCCATAGGCCATTCCCGAAGAGATGCCCACCAGTTTGACGTTGGCGTTAGAGTAGGAAATATCGGCCTTGATCTGCTCCAGCGACCGGCCCGTGAGAAACGGCGCAGCGCCGCACACGAAGGGCAGCCGCCCGCCATTGGCGAGCCCTGCTCCGACGCCGACCATGTTCTGCTCCGCGATGCCGACATTGACGAGGCGCTCCGGAAACCTCGACTTGAAGCCGCCGAGCTTGGAGGAACCGACCGAGTCGTTGCAGACGGCGACGATCGTTTCGTTTTCAGCTGCCAGCCGTTCGAGCGTGGAGGCGAATGCGTCGCGGCAATCGTGAAGCTTGGGTGGGTTTACTGGCGCGTTCATTACAGTGCCTCCGACAATTCTGCCAATGCGATTTCGTATTGTTCCCTACTTGGCACCTTATGGTGCCATTCGACCCGGTCCTGCATGAAGGAGATTCCGTGGCCCTTGTTAGTATGGGCGACGATGCAGTGCGGTCCTGCCCCCCGGTGTTCGAGAGCCGGAACGATCTCGCCCATAGTGTTGCCGTCGATCTCGGTGACTTCCCAGCCGAAGGCTTCGAGCTTCGGACGAAGCGGAGCGAGATCGTTGGTTTCGGCAAGCGCGGCACCCTGCTGGAACCTGTTGTGATCGATGACCAGCGTCAAGTTATCGAGCTTGAACTGAGCTGCCGCCATGATCGCCTCCCAGTTGGACCCTTCCTGCATCTCGCCGTCGCCGGTGACGACATAGGTGCGATATCCAGCGCCCGAGAGCTTGGCGGCTTTTGCCATGCCCACCGCAACCGGAAGGCCGTGGCCGAGCGGACCGGTATTGGTTTCGACGCCCGGAACCTTGTTGCAGTTCGGATGCCCGTTCAGCCTCGAATGCGGCTGCAGGAAGGTGGAAATCTCCTCCTCCGGGATGAAGCCGCGCTTTGCGAGCGTCACGTAGAGGGCGCAAGCCGTATGTCCCTTTGACAGAACGAACCTGTCGCGGTCGGGATGCTTCGGCTGGTCCGGCCAGACATTCAGCACACGAAAATAGAGCGCGGTCAAAATGTCGATGACCGACATCTCCCCGCCAATATGGCCGGCGCCCGCTTCAAAGACCGCCTGGAGATCGCGCAATCGGATCTGGCGGGCGATGCGCTCAAGTTCTGTCGTATCCATGGGTTCCTCTTATGCATAAATATTCAGTCTTCAATATTTTTGCACAACACGCCGATTAGTCAAGCCTCTAAACGGGAAGCCGACGGTGCCATGCTGGAACAAATCCTGTTGACAGGCGAAAAGCAAGTTGTTAATGAATTTTCCAGCAACGGTGAATAATTATTCTAGCTTGCACAAATATCGGATACAAGCCTAGGCATGGGAGGAGCAATGGTGGCGCTCGATATCAATGAACACAGGCTTTCGTCCGGCGCTTGGCTCGGTAAGCTCAAGGGAGCTACCGGTCCGCTCGTGGGATTGCTCGCGCTGTGCATCTTTCTGAGCTTCAGCACAGACACGTTTCTTTCGGTTCGAAACGGCCTCAATATCCTCGACCAGATCACCGTCCTCGGCATCATGGCGGTCGGAATGACGTTCGTCATCCTGATCGGCGGCATCGATCTGTCCGTCGGCTCGGCCCTCGCCCTGGCGATGATGGTCATGGGCTGGACGGCCAATGTCGCCGGCCTGCCGCTGCCCGTCGGCATCGCCTTCGCGCTGATCGCATCGGCGGTATCAGGCCTCATCGTCGGACTTCTGGTGACGCAGTTCCGGGTTCCAGCCTTTATCGCCACGCTTGCGATGATGTCGGCGGCGCGGGGCGTTGCAAACATGATCACCGACGGTCAGCAGATCGTCGGCTTCCCCGACTGGTTCATGATGCTGGCGATCGATCGCCATTTCGGCGTCATGACCGCCACGGTCTTCCTGATGCTCGCCGTCGTTCTTGCGGCGTGGCTCTTCCTGCACTTCCGCTCCGAAGGCCGCATGCTCTATGCGGTCGGCGGCAACCCCGAAGTCGCGCGACTGGCCGGCATCAACGTGCCGCTGGTGACGATATCAGTCTATGTCGTGAGCGCCGTCCTTGCGGGGCTCGCAGGCATCGTGCTCGCCGCCCGCCTGGACTCTGTCCAGCCGTCCAGCGGCCTGGGCTATGAGCTGGACACCATCGCCGCGGTCGTCATCGGCGGCACATCGCTCTCCGGCGGCGCGGGCGGCATCGGGGGAACGCTGATCGGCGTCCTGATCATCGGTGTGCTTCGCAACGGCCTCAACCTTCTCAACGTCTCGCCCTTCCTGCAGCAGGTGATCATCGGGATCGTCATCGTGCTCGCGGTCGGTGCAGAGACCATTCGTCGGCGTCGCGCCTGACGCGCATGCTCCGCCGCGCTGGCGGACACGGAATTCCGTCCCGGAAATTCGGGGCGGATCAATAACCCCAGGGGGAGGACATACCCTAGGGTCCATCAAAAAACGGAGGAACTACAATGAAAATTGCGCGCACCATGTTCGCGTCCGCTGCACTGCTCGGTCTCATGCTCGGTCCCGTACACGCGGCGGAACTGAAGAAGCTTGGCCTGGCCGTTGCCAACCTTCAGGCAAACTTCTTCAACCAGATCAAGCAATCGGTCGAGGCCGAAGCCAAGAAGCGCGGCATCGAAGTCATCACGGTCGACGCGAAGGGCGACGGACCGACGCAGGTCAATCAGATCCAGGATCTTCTGACCCAGAAAATCGACGCGCTGATCTACATTCCGGCAGGTGCGGCAGCGGCGACCGTTCCGGTCAAGCTCGCGAAGAGCGCCGGCATTCCGGTCGTCAACGTCGACCGCAACGCCGAAGGCGCGCCGGGCGATACTTTCCTCGCAACGGATTCCGTCGCATCTGCCAAGGCGGTGTGCGACTACATCCTGAAGGAAGCCGGCGGCAAGGGGAAGATGGTCATCATCCACGGCCAGAAGGGCACGACGCCGGAAGTCGATCGCTCGAAGGGCTGCGGTGAATCGCTCAAGGCCTATCCGGATGTGAAGGTTGTCGCCGAGCAATATTCGAACATCTGGAGCCAGGACGAGGGCTTCCAGATCATGCAGAATATGCTGCAGGCAAACCCCGACGTCTCGATCGTCTTCGCACAGGCCGATGGTCTCGCGCTTGGCGCCGCCCAGGCGATCAAGGTCGCCAATCCCTCGCAGAAGATCGTGGTCGGCGGCTTCGACGGCGATACCGCGGCTCTCGAAGCCCTCAGCAAGGGCGTCTTCAATGTGACGGCGACGCAGCAGACGCAGAAGATGGGCCGCGATGCAGTCGAAAACGCCGCCAAGCTTGTCGCCGGTGAAAAAGTGCCGCCGGTACAGCTCTTGGATGCCACGCTGACAACCAAGGAAAACGTCGCAGGCTTCATCGCCAACCATCCCTAGCGTCCTTTGTGCGTCCGAAAGGACGCACGGCGCTCTAATGAAGCCGAGGTCTTGAGGAGGTGTGCCGTGACTGATCCCGTTCTTTCCCTGAGGGGCATATCCAAGTGGTATGGGCCGCTCCAGGTGCTGAAGAATGTCAGCCTGGACGTCTATCCCGGTGAAGTGGTCGCACTTCTCGGTGAAAACGGAGCAGGCAAGTCGACACTGTCGGGCATCATTGCCGGTTCACGCACACCCTCCGAGGGATCAATGACATGGCTGGGGCAGCCCTATGCCCCGGCCACCCCACGCGACGCGATCGACAAGGGCGTCGTCCTGATCCATCAGGAACTGCAGCTTCTGCCGCAGCTGTCGATTGCGGAAAACGTCTTCATCGGACGCTGGCCGATGAAGAACGGCGTCGTCGACCGGGCTCAGATGGTTCGCCGGGCCCAGGACCAGCTCGCGCGTTTGAACCTTCATATACCGGCAACACGGATGGTCGCCGGCCTTTCCACCGCAAATCAACAGCTCATCGAAATCGCCAAGGCGCTGGCTCTCAACGCCAAGCTCCTGATCCTTGATGAACCGACAGCCGCCCTCGGCGGCGCGGAGACGGAAGCCCTGTTCGAACAGGTTCGCAAGCTTCGCTCGGAGGGTGTCGGCATCGTCTACATTTCCCACCGCATGGAAGAGATCAAGCAGATCACCGACCGGATCGTCGTTCTTCGCGACGGGGAGCGGGTGCAGGAATTCTCAGACAGCGCCACCCCGGTGCGAACGATCGTCGAGAGCATGGTCGGACGCCCGCTTGATCGCCTGTTCCCTACCCTGCCGGTTCCGACGGACCGCCCGGTCCTTGAGGTGTCCGGACTGAGTTCGCCCGAGGACTCGTTTCGTGACGTTACCTTCGAAGTGCGGGCCGGAGAAATTCTCGGCATCGCCGGATTGGTCGGCGCCGGCCGCACCGAACTGGTGCGTGCGATTTCGGGAGCGGATCCGATCAGCGCTGGTTCGATCAAGCTGGAAGGCGAGGAACTCAGGCTGCGCGACCCGGCCGACGCCGTCGCCAAGGGCATCGTGATGGTTCCGGAAGATCGCAAGGAGCAAGGCCTGATCGTCGGGCACCGGATCAGCGAAAACATCATCTATGCCAATCTGGATAAACTCGGCGGTGGGTGGATTACGCCGCGCCTCAAGCGCTCCTTCGCGGAAAAGGCCGTTGCCAAGTTCGGCGTGAAGGGCCGCGCCGAGCAATACGCTTCCGATCTTTCCGGCGGCAACCAGCAGAAGGTCGTGATCGCCAAGTGGCTCTTGCGCGATCCCAAGGTCGTCGTCCTCGACGAACCGACAAGGGGCATCGACGTCGGCGCCCGCGCGGGCATCTACGACATCATCGTCGACCTTGCCAAACAGGGTGTGGCGGTCATCGTAGTCAGCTCGGACCTCGAGGAAGTTCTCGGCATTTCCAATCGCATTCTCGTGCTTGCCCAAGGCAAGCAGGCAGGCATTCTCGATCGTGACCAGGCAAATGACGTCTCGGTCATGGAGTTAGCGACCATCTAAACAGACAGAGAAAGGAAGAGCGGTGTCTGACATCACTCTGAACGCCCCGAAGCTTTTTGATCTCAGCGGCCAGGTTGCCATCGTCACCGGTGCCGGCAGCGGCATCGGGCAGCGCATTGCCATCGGCCTTGCGCAATGCGGCGCTGATGTGGCGCTGCTCGACCGTCGTACCGACGACGGACTGGCCAAGACGGCCGAACATATTCGCGCCGCCGGCCGCCGTTCGATCGAGATCGCTGCCGATGTCACGAGCAAATCCTCGCTTGCCGATGCCGTCGCACGAACCGAAGCGGATCTTGGCGCCTTGACGCTGGCTGTCAACGCTGCGGGCATCGCCAACGCGAACCCGGCGGAAGATATGGAAGAGGACCAATACCAGACGTTGATGGATATCAACCTGAAGGGCATATTCCTTTCCTGCCAGGCCGAGGCCCGCGCCATGCTCAAGAATGGGCGCGGCTCCATCGTCAACATCGCTTCCATGTCGGGCGTGATCGTCAACCGGGGCCTCAGCCAAGCGCATTACAACGCCTCCAAGGCCGGCGTGATCCACATGTCGAAGTCCATGGCGATGGAATGGGTCGGCCGCGGCATTCGCGTCAACACCATCTCCCCCGGATATACGGCAACGCCGATGAACACCCGTCCGGAGATGGTTCATCAGACCAAGCTTTTCGAAGAGCAGACACCGATGCAGCGCATGGCTGATGTCGACGAAATGGTCGGTCCGGCGGTGTTCCTGCTGTCGAACGCGGCAAGTTTCGTGACCGGCGTCGATCTTCTCGTCGACGGCGGCTTCTGCTGCTGGTGATGCGATCGGAACGCTGATTTTAGAACTTGAACCGATCTCGCTTCCTCCCTGGCTGAGATCGAGGCGCTGAAGGGACCAACGGGCAAGACGGCGCAATATCGCCGTCCGCCCGCCCTTCCCGCCGATGGAACACGCTGAGGCCACGGCGCCGTCATTGGCGCTCGAGACTGCGCGAACTCGTTCACCGGATTTGCCGTCTCCCTAGGGATATCTGAAAGGAAAGAGGATGAAACGCTTCGAAAACAAGACTGTCGTCATCACCGGGGCCAGCCGCGGCATCGGCGCCGCCATCGCCAGGCGCTTCGCGCGCGACGGCGCCAATCTCGTCGTCTCGGCCAATGAGGATCTGGTCCACGGCGTTGCCGAAGCGATCCGGGCCGAAGGCGGCAAGGCCATCTCCTTCATCGGCGATGTTACCGACAAGACGAGTGTCATCGCCCTCTACGATACGGCCGAGAAGGAATTCGGCGCGGTCGATGTCTCGATCCAGAATGCCGGCGTCATCACCATCGCCCGCATCGAGGACATGACCGAAAACGAGTGGGACAAGGTCATGGCCGTCAACACCAAGGGCGTCTTCCTCTGCGCCCAGGAGGCCATTGCAAGAATGCGCAAGCACAAGCGCGGCGGCCGCATCATCAACACCGCCTCCGGCCAGGCCCGCGACGGCTTCATCTACACGCCGCACTACGCCGCATCGAAAATGGGCGTCGTCGGCATCACCCAGAGCCTCGCCAAGGAAGTCGCGATCGAAAAGATCACCGTCAACGCCTTCTGCCCCGGCATCATCGAGACGGATATGTGGGCCTATAACGACCAGGCCTGGGGCAAACTGCTTGGCAATTACGCCCCCGGCGAACTGATGAAGGAATGGGTCGAAGGCATCCCGATGAAGCGCGCCGGCTCCGGCGAGGACGTCGCCGGCCTGGTAACCTTCCTCGCCAGCGACGACGCCGCCTACATCACCGGCCAGACGATCAATGTCGATGGCGGGTTGATTATGTCGTAAGCGCGGCAAGCAGCGCCACTGAAACTGTATAAAACGCTGCCTTGCCTTTGCTCGCGCTCAGAGCATTCCCGGCTTCGCCGCTCACCCCCTCATCTGCCTGCCGGCATCTTCTCCCCGCCGGGGAGAAGCGGAACCGCCGCCGCTCGCTTCCCTTTATGCTTTTGCTTGGGGCGACGCGGTGCGTCTTGCTCCCTCTTCGCCCCAGCGGGGAGAAGATGCCCGTCAGGGCAGATGAGGGGGGTGAGGAGCACTAGCGACGAACGCCTTGAGCGGTAAGCGAAAGGCAACCGACGCCCTCACCTACGTCCTAGTGATCGAAACCCCGCCATCCGCCAGCATCGCCGTACCCGTCACGAAACTCGACAGGTCGGACGCCAGGAAGAGCGCCGCATTGGCGATCTCCTCCGGCTGCGCCATGCGTTTCAGCGCATGCAGCCCCTCCACGAAGGCGAGCACTTCCGCGGTCGCATCAGGCGCATTGGTGATGTTGGCCGGCGTATCGGTGCCGCCGGGCAGAAGGGCGTTGACGCGAATCTTGCGCGATGCGAGTTCGGCGGCAAGCACCTGCACGAGACCGATCAGACCGGCCTTGCTCGCCGCATAGGCGCCCATGCCGGGCATGCCGGCGGTGTAGCCGACGAAGGTGGAGGTGAAGATCAGCGATCCGCCCTCGCCCATCGCCGCCGACTGATGTTTGGCGCCCAGGAAGCCGGCGGTCAGATTGGTTTCGATCGTCTCGCGCCAGCCCTCCAGCGTCAGCCCGGAGACCGGCCCCATCTCGCCAATGCTGCCGGCATTGTTGAAGGCAATATCGAGCCTGCCGAAGCGCGAGAGAGCCGCGTCGACGAGCCTCGCCTGCAGCGCCTCGTCCCTGACATCGCCCGCAACGGCGACGGCCTTTCCACCCTCCGCCTCGATTTCCGCGACGACGGCGTCGAGCGCATCCTGTCGCCTTCCGTTGATCACCAGCTTCGCGCCTTCCCGTGCAAAGACTTTCGCCGCCGCCCGGCCAATACCGGAGCTTGCGCCGGTGACGATTGCGATCTTGTCCTTCAAAAGTGTCATGTCCGTTTCTCCTCAGTGATTGAGGCATCCCAAATCTCAGACATCAGGCGGCGCAGCCACCCGTTTCCCGCGCGCAAAAACAAAAGCCGCCGATGAAAAGATGCCTGGCAGCGCTCAGTTTCGCAGCGGAGTTGCGATCGAAATGAGGATTCGCCAAATAAAACGGTCATTTGCCACGGTTTTCACAGAGGCTCCTGCCGTAACGTAAGCGCCCTTGTGCACCGCATCATCGATTTATCCCGGGTGTGACATCCATCCGATTCCCTTCATGCGTCTTCCCGACTAAGAAGAGACGCACAGGTAAAGGGAATCTCTTCATGCCGCGGTCACGCAATACTGAGGGCGCCATCTATATGAGCATGGCGATGGCCGGCTTTTCCTCCAGCGACGCACTCTCCAAATCGGTGATCGCCTATATGAATGCCGGCGAGATCATGTTCCTGCGCGGCCTGTTCACCAGCCTGCTCGTCTTTCTGATCGCCTGGAAAATGGGCGCGCTGCGCTCCTGGCGTGTCGTGCTGAAGCCGTTGATCATTCTCCGCATCGTCTGCGAAATACTTTCCGCGGTCACCTACATCACCGCGCTCGGCATGATGCCGATCGCCAATGCCTCGGCGATCCTGCAGTCGCTGCCGCTGGTCGTCACCTTCGGCGCCGCGCTGTTCTTCCGTGAGCCGGTTGGCTGGCGCCGCTGGTCGGCGATCCTCGTCGGCCTCGTCGGCGTGATGATCATCATCCGCCCGGGCCCCGAAGGCTTCACCGCCGCCGCCCTTCTCTGCGTCGGCGCGGTGCTGACGACAGCCGGCCGCGATCTCGCCACCCGCTCGATCGATCCGGAAATACCCTCGCTGATGATCACCGTGATCACCGCCTCCTCCGCCGCTTTCTTCGGCGCGCTTCTGATCCCCGTGCTCGGTGGTTGGCAGCCGGTCAGCGCCTCCTCGCTCGGCCATCTCCTTCTCGCCTCGGTGCTGGTGCTCGTCGGCTATCAGTCGGTCATCCTCGCGATGCGCACCGGCGAAATCTCCTTCGTCGCGCCCTTCCGCTATACGAGCCTGATCTTTTCCTCGCTGCTCGGCTTTGTCTTTTTCGCGGAAGTGCCGGACCACTGGACGCTGATAGGCGCTGCAATCGTCATCGCTTCCGGCCTCTATACGTTCTATCGTGAGGCCAAGCGTCACGTTTCACCCATCGCGCAGGAATCCGAACCGCGCGTGCCGGTGTGACGCAGGATTGCGAGGCAGATAGTGGCTGAATTCTCCTTGGACAAATCCGAGATAGCAGGCGTGGTGCTCGCCGGCGGCCGCTCGCAGCGCATGGGCCGCGACAAGGCCGGCGTAATGCTCGGGACCGAGAGCCTGCTTCGCCATGTGCTGGCCCGCCTGTCGCCGCAGGTCTCGTCGATCGCCGTCAATGCCGATGCCGCCGCCGAAGATGTGCCTGTCGTTCCCGACCATATTGCCGGCAAGGCCGGCCCGATGGCCGGCATCCATGCGGCCATGGTCTATGCCGCCGGCATCCCCTCGGTCACCCATGTCGTCACCGTCTCTGTGGATTGCCCGTTCTTCCCGGCCGATCTCGTCACCCGGCTGACGGCAGCAGTCGATCATCCGTCGCAGATCGCGATCGCCGCCTCCGAAGGCCGCAGCCATCCGGTCTTCGGTCTCTGGCCAGTGACATTGGCGGCCGATCTGGAAGCCTGGATCGCCGCTGACGAAAAGCGCCGCGTGCGCGACTTCCTGTTGCGGCATGACGTTACGGAAGTAGCCTTTCCGCTGCATCCGACCCGCGCCAGCCTGCTCGATCCTTTCTTCAACATCAACACGCCCGACGACCTCGCCGAGGCGGAACGCTGGCTGGAGGCCCTTCGCACATGACGGCACCTAAAGTCTTCGGCATCGCCGGCTGGAAGAACTCGGGCAAGACAGGGCTTGCCGTCCGTTTGGTGACCGAGTTCACCCGCCGTGGCTATAAGATATCGACGATCAAGCATGCCCATCATGACTTCGACATCGACAAGGTCGGCGCCGACAGCTACCGCCACCGCCAGGCTGGCGCCCACGAGGTCACCATCGTCTCCGGCACTCGCTATGCCATCATGCATGAGCTCCGCGGCGCTCCAGAACCAGAGTTCGAGGAGATCCTTGCCCGGCTTGCCCCTTGCGATCTCGTCTTGATCGAGGGCTATAAACGCGAGCCGATCCCGAAGATCGAGGCTCGCCGCCTTGAAGCTGCAAATCGCACGCCCTTGGCGCCGGAAGATCCCCACATCGCAGCCATCGCCGCCGATCACCCAGTCGCGGACACGGCCCTGCCCGTCTTCGATCTCGACGACACCGCCGCCATCGCCGATTTCATCGCTGAAATTGTCGGCCTTGAGGCTCGACCCTAACTCGCCGATTTGAGAGGCAGGTCCGTTTCGCTTGCCATCGCTTTGTGAATTTCCCTTGCAAGCTGGGCCTGGTTGTACGGCTTTCCCAGTCTTGGAAGATCGACCTCCGCGCCGGCAGGAAGATCGGCATAACCCGTTGCCAGTACGATCGGCAGCGCCGGTCGAATAGTCCGCACCGCCTGAGCGAGCTGGGCGCCGGTCATTCCAGGCATCGAATAATCGGTAATCATCACGTCGAAATGCCCGCCGCTTCTGATCAGCTCCAGCGCCTGCGAGCCGGAGTTTGCCTCCACGACATCATGGCCGAGATCTTCAAGCATCTCGACCGAACTCATGGCGATCAAGGTATCATCGTCGACCAGAAGGATCTTCAGCTTCGATGCGGTTTGCGCGAGGGGCAGATCGGTTTCCGCCGGCTGTTCAGGGCACCGTTCGGTCGCGGGTAGCCATAACTCGGCGGTGGTTCCCACACCAAGCGTGCTCGTCAGGCGCAGCGCGCCGTTGAGCTGAACCGCAAGGCCGTGAATCATCGATAGCCCAAGGCCCGTACCCTTGCCGAGCTCCTTGGTCGAGAAAAAGGGGTCGACGGCCTTCTTCAGCGTCTCCGCGTCCATCCCGCTGCCATTGTCGGTGACGCCGAGGACGAGGTAAGTCCCCTCGTTGAGATCGCCGCCGTCACCCACGACCCGCTCTTCGCGCAGCGAAATGCGCAGAACTCCTCCATCCGGCATCGCATCGCGCGCGTTGACGGCAAGGTTGAGCAGCGCCAGTTCGACCTGATTGGTATCGACCAGCGCCGGCCGCAGCGCCGGCGAAAGCTGTGTTTCTATGCTGACCGACGATCCGACCGAACGGCGCAACAGATCGTTCATGCCCGATACCAGCTCAGCCAGATCGACCGGCTTCACCTGCAGATCCTGCCGTCTGGCGAAAGCCAACAGACGCTGCGTCAGGGCCGCGCCGCGACGGGCGCCCTGAAGTGCGCCCTCGATCAGGCGCGACGCTTTCCGGTCTCCCGCTACATGCTTGCCGAGCAATTCGAGATTGCCGAGAACGACCATCAACAGATTGTTGAAATCATGCGCGACGCCGCCGGTCAGCTGGCCAATGGCTTCCATTTTCTGCGAATGGCGAAGCTGCTCCTCCGCCTTTTCTCGTTGAGCCACCTCCTCGAGCAAGCTCTGATGGGCGGCATGCACCTCGCTGGTCCTTTCCCTCACCCGCTCTTCGAGGCTCTCATTCAGCCGTCTGAGGTTCTCCTCGGTGGTCTTGCGCGCCGTGGCATCGGAGGAAACGCCGACGAGCTTCTTCGCCGAGCCATATCCGTCGACATAGAGCTGCGCATGCACCGCCGCCCAATGCAGCGATCCATCCGGCCAGATCGTCCTGTGTTCGACGGAATAGTCGCGTCCTGTCTCGATCGTCCGGTCCAGACTTGACTGCACGAGACCGCGGTCGTCGGGATAGATGCTCTTTACCAGATCCTCATAGGTAAAATCCTCATCCGGCCCTCGCCCAAAGACGGCCTTGCAGGTGTCGGACGCCGACAACCTCATCGAAAACAGTTCGAGTTCCCATGCACCGAGGCGGCCGGCAGCAAGCGCGGTCTGCAGCCGCCGTTCTCCCTCACCGAGAGCCCCCAGATGGGCGCGCGCCTGATATTGTCGCAGCCGTCCCCTTAACGCGGTCCTGGCGATGCTGATGAAGGACGTCGCGTGAAAAGGTCTTTCCAGGAAGGTAACGTTGGCGAGAACCTCGGAAAGCCTGGCAGCGGCCGGATTTCGCTCTGGTCCGCCGCCCCGCGTTGTGAGCACGATGAACGGCAGATCCGACCAGCTCGGCTGCGCCGAGATCCAGGCTGCGACCGGCTTCAGATCGCTTGAACGGACGGCCTCCTCCGTCAGGACACCGAACGCGACGTCCTCATCGAGCAGTGCCGCAAACATCGGAAGGTCGGGAGCAGTAACCGCCGTCACGCCGGCTTCGTTGGCGAGGGATACCGCCACCAGAGCATCGCGGCCTGTGGGTGTGTAGATCAGCGCCTTTGGTTTGCCGGAATTAGGAATTGCCGCTATCCCCGCCATCGCGCGACATAAGGGACGTCGTATCTGAAACAAACTCCGGAACGCCGCGCAGCACTCCCTGGAACCCGACAAGCGGCCCTCCGAATGTCAGGCCCGCCGCGCCGATGCGATACTCTCGGATTGTATCCTCGTGAAATCCGGTCCTCTTCTTGATCACCGAAACGGCGCGGCGCACTCTTCCCGCCGCTTCGAAATAACGCAGCAGAATGACGGTATCGGCGAGATAGGTGACGTCGACCGGCGCCTTCATGTCACCGACCAGACCGTGCTGGGCCACGGTCAGGAAGGTGTTCGCACCTTGCCGGTTCAAATATTGCAGCAGCTCATGCATATGGAGGATCAACGAATTCTCGTCGGGCATCGAAGCCTGATATCCGTTGATGCTGTCGATGATGACGGTCTTGGCGCCGGATCTGTCCACGCAGTCTCGCACGCGATGCGCAAATTCCCCGGGTGACAACTCGGCGGCATCCACTTGCTCGATATGAACGAGACCAGAGTCTCTCATCGCCTCCAGATCGATTCCAAGCGCCTTGAGCCGCCCGAAAAGCAGCCCAATCTCTTCATCGAAAATGAAGGCCGCCGCCTTCTCTCCGCGCGCGATCGCTGCCGCCAGGAATTGAAACGAAAAAGTGCTCTTGCCAGTGCCGGCGGGCCCGAGGATGAGCGTACTGGAGCCCCTCTCCAGCCCGCCGCCCAACAGGAGGTCCAGTTCCGCAATATCGCTCGAAACATCGTCGCGGGCGTAACTCGTCCTGTGCTCGGAGGCAACGAGGCGCGGGAATACGACGACGCCGCCGGTCTGGATCGTGAAATCGTGATAACCGCCACGGAAGGCCTGCCCGCGATATTTTATGACCCTCAAACGTCGCCGTTCGGAGCCGTAGCCGGGCGCCAGTTCCTCGAGATGGATGACACCGTGCACGACGCTGTGCACCGTCTTGTCGAGCACGTCGGAGGTCAGGTCGTCGAGCAGAAGCACCGTCGCCCCCTGCCGGGCGAAGTAATGTTTGAGCGCAAGGATCTGCCGGCGATAGCGCAGCGAGCTCTGCGCCAGCAGCCTGATTTCCGACAGGCTGTCGAGAACCACGCGGCTTGGCTTCACCCGTTCGAACGCGGCGAAGATCTCCTTGGTGGTCTCTCCAAGCTCGAGGTCCGAGGAATAAAGCAGGCTCTGCTGCTGATCGGAGTCCAGCAGGCTTTCCGGAGGCACGACTTCGAAGACCTCGATATTGCCGTCGATGATCATGCCGTGCGAGGCCGCTCCGGCCCGCAATTCGCTCTCGGTTTCCGAGAGCGTAATGTAGAGCCCGCGCTCGCCAAGCCGCGCGCCTTCGATCAGAAACTGCAGTGCAATGGTGGTCTTGCCAGCTCCAGGATTTCCCTCCAGGAGAAACACGTGGCCTGCGGAAAGGCCTCCTGCCAGGATTGTGTCCAAACCGGACACGCCGGTCCGAGCTTTCGTAGCAGGCAGAGCAGTATTCATCCATTGGTTCCTTCGTTTTTAACCTTGAATTAGTGGCGAAGGATCGAATGTCAAATAATCCAAACAGCATGATTTCGCACTGCGTTCCCCGGCTTCCGTCGACGAAACGCTGCGCGTCGTCCACGTCAGCAGTCGAAGTCCGAGCCGCTCTTCCAGCCCTCGGATGGTGTGGCTGAGCGCCGATTGCGACACGCCGAGCTTCCCGGCGGTTCGTAAAGCTTTGTGCACGCGCAACGGCGATCAAGTCATCATGGCAGGACACGGGCATTCATGAAATTTTCTCATAAGTCCTTGCCACATACACCATCTAACCGAAGCACAGCGACGCACTAACTATCCTGAACCAAGGCGCACGATGTCGTCGGCAACCTTAGACACAGGAAGCATGATCATGGAAATCAAACGAAACGGCTCGCAGCCCTCGGCCAAAGGGCCGGCGGATTGGTTCACCGGCACGGTGCGCATCGATCCACTGTTTTCCGTCACCGATCCGGCTCGCGCCGCCGGCGCCAGCGTCACCTTCGAGCCCGCAGCCCGCACCGCCTGGCACACCCATCCGCTCGGCCAGACGCTGATCGTCATCTCGGGCTGCGGCCGCGTCCAGCGCGAAGGCGGCCCCGTCGAGGAAATTCGCCCGGGAGACGTCGTCTCGTTCGCGCCTGGCGAACGGCATTGGCACGGTGCAGCGCCGACGACAGCAATGACCCACATCGCCATCCAGGAACAACTCGACGGCAAGGTCGTCGACTGGATGGAGCATGTCACCGACCCGGAATATCAAGGCTGAAAGGAAACGGCGATGCAGAAGCGTCAACTGGGAAAGAGCGGACTTCAGGTCTCGGCCATCGGTCTCGGCTGCATGGGGCTGAGCTACGGTTACGGCCCGGCGACCGAACAGCGGGAAGCGATTGCGTTGATCCGCCAGGCTTTTGAACGCGGCGTCACCTTCTTCGACACCGCCGAGGCCTACGGACCCTATAAGAACGAAGAACTCCTGGGAGAGGCCCTGGCACCCTTCCGCAGCGACGTGGTGATTGCCACCAAATTCGGCTTCAACTTCGATGCCAATGGCGGCCAGAGCGGTATGAACAGTCGGCCGGAGCAGATCCGCGCGGTTGCCGATCAGGCGCTGAAGCGGCTGAAAACCGACGTCATCGACCTGTTCTACCAGCATCGTGTCGACCCTGACGTTCCGATCGAGGATGTCGCCGGCACCGTCAAGGCGCTGATATCAGAAGGCAAGGTCCGCCATTTCGGCCTCTCCGAAGCAGGCGCCCAGACCATCCGCCGTGCGCATGCGGTCCAGCCGGTCGCCGCGCTGCAAAGCGAATATTCGCTCTGGTGGCGCGAGCCCGAGCAGGAGATCCTGCCGGTGCTCGAAGAACTCGGCATCGGCTTCGTTCCGTTCAGCCCGCTCGGCAAGGGCTTCCTCACCGGCGCGATCAGCGATACGACCACCTTCGACAGCAAGGACTTCCGCAACATCGTGCCGCGGTTTTCCCAGGAAGCACGAAAAGCCAACCAGGCGCTTGTCGATCTTCTGGCGCAGATCGCCGCACGCAAGAAAGCCACCTCCGCCCAGGTCGCTCTCGCATGGCTGCTGGCGCAAAAGCCCTGGATCGTGCCGATCCCCGGCACCACCAAGCTGCATCGCCTCGAGGAAAATATCGCAGCCGCCGAGGTCGAACTGACCGCCGATGACCTTGCCAGCATCGAAAGCGCGCTGGCCACCATCAAGGTCGAAGGCGATCGTTACCCTCCGCATCTGCAGGCAAGGGTCAATCGGTGACAGGTGAGCGGCCGCACATTTGCGGCCGCTTTCTCATCGAAATTCATTTCCTCGGCGCCGGCGCATTCTCCTGAAAAGCCGGTATGGCCTCCAGCCTGCCGACAATCTCCGCAATATCAGGCCACCGGCCGAGATCGAAGCCCATGCGTCTTGCGCTGATCGCCTGCGGAAAGAGGAAGATATCGGCAATGCCAGGCCGGTCGCCGACGGCGAAGGCGCCTTGCCTGCGCCCGGCAATCATCGTCTCGACCGCGGCCATTCCCTCGCCGACCCAATGACGGCTCCAGGCGGCAACGGCGTCGGCATCGGCTTGGAAGGTAGCCTTCAGATGCAGGCCGATCCGCGGCGGCAGCAGCGCGTGGATCTCGGCTGCGATCGCCAGCGCGATCGAACGGGCCTGAGCCCTGCCTTCAGCCGTATCGGGCAGCAGCGGCGGCTCCGGCTGCACCTCGTCGAGATATTCGACGATCGCCAGCGATTGGGTGATGAGCTGGCCGCTGTCCGTCAGCAAGGCCGGCACCAGCCCCTGCGGGTTGACGCTGCGATAACCGGACTGCCGGCTCTCGGCTTCTTCACCGAGGATGCTGATCGGCAGCGCTTCCGCCGTCAGCCCCTTGAGCGCCAACGCGATCCGGACCCTTGAGGTCGCAGAGGAAATTTCGTTCTGGTAGAGTTTCACTGTCATTCTCCCGGCTGAATTCAGAAAAGCGGTTGCTCATGCGCAGAAGTAACCGCGGAAGCTGCCGTTACAAGTCCCGCAAGCGGCGATGGTTCGTGCGAGCTGATGTCGTAAATACAGGGGGCGGCGAAGACCGCAGCTGCCAGAACGGATATAATCAGCAATCTCATTGAAGCCTCCATCGGCGAAGCCCGGCCGGGCCTCGCCCTGTTTCCTTTCCGCTGCCGCCGTCAGGCAATGCTCAGCTCGACATGGATATTTCCGCGTGTCGCCTTCGAATACGGGCAGGTCCGGTGCGCCTCGTCGACAAGCGCCTTGGCGACATCCGGCTCGATGCCGGGCAGACTGACCTTGAGACGGGCCTGCAGAAAATAGTCACCGTCCGTCGTTCCGAGATCGACTTCGGCATTCACCGCGGCCTCTGTGGGAAGCCTGATCTTCAGCTTGCCGGCGGCAATGCCCATCGCACCGATGAAGCAGGCGGACCAGCCGGCGGCGAAAAGCTGCTCGGGATTGGTGCCGGGCCGCGCGCTGCCGGGAGGCGAGAGCTTGATGTCGAGCTGGCCGTCGTCGCTTTGCGAAGCGCCGTCGCGTCCGCCGGTGGTGCGGGTCTTGCCGGTATAGAGAACCTTTTCGATCTTGGTCATGGAAACACTCCGTAGATTGGCCGCTGAGGCGAGGAGATCGCTGCTGCGGCCGGGTTGACGAAGTGAGTTTTGACCGGCCGATATATCCTGCATGTTTCCGAAATCGACCGAAATGTCACAAAACGTAGCATCCGGCATCCGGGACATATTTGCGTACAAACCGCCGGAAAACCTCCGGCGGTCCCGAGATCACCGCAGGGTGACTTCCGCCGCCAGTCCGCCGCCGGGCCGATTATAGAGCCTGAGCGAACCGCCGAGCTTCGCCGTCAACTGCTGGGCGATCGCAAGGCCAAGGCCCGTGCCGCCGGTCTCGCGGTTGCGGGATTGCTCCAGCCGGAAGAACGGCTGCATGGCAGCTTCCAGCATATCGTCCGGAATCCCCGGCCCGCGATCCATGACCGATATGACGACCGCCTTTTCCGCGTTGTGCTCGACGCTGATCTCGGCGGAGCCTGCAAACTTCAGGGCATTGTCGATGAAGTTCGACAGGATGCGGCGTAGCGCATGCGGCCTGGTGAAGGCGGCGCCCTCAACCAGCCCGACGACCGTGACGGATTTCCCGGTGTCCTGATAGTCGTAGGCTATGCTGTCGATGAACGAGGAGAGATCGATCCGGGCGTTCTTTTCTCCGCTGCCGTGGGCGCTGCGCGCATAGGCAATGCCGTCCTGCACGAGGCGCTGGATCTCCGCGAGATCACTCACCAGCTTGTCCTTCTCGGGCGAATCCTCCGTCATGTCGGCGCGCAGCCGCATGCGGGTGATTGGCGTCTGCAGGTCGTGCGAGATCGCCGCCAGTATCTGGACGCGCTCTTCGAGATAATGGGCGATCCTCCCCCGCATCGCATTGAACGCCCTCGCCGCATGCGCGACTTCGCTCGGCCCCGTCTCACTCAAACCAGGACCGTTCCTATCGGGATCGAGCGCGTCCGCGGCGGCGGCAAGCTCTCCGAGCGGCCGGATCGCCAGACGCACCGCAAACCAGGCGCAGAGGATGAGCAGCGCCATCTGGACGGCGAAGACATAGGGTAGCCATTCCGCGATCGGCATGACGCCTCTCGGCGTCACATCGATGGTGAGCGGGCTGCCGTCGCTCAGCGTCATATGCGCCTGCAGCCGGTTCACCTCGCCCGGAATCCGTTCGATGCGGATCGGGAAGCGGTGCCTGACGGCCGCCTCTATCTTTCCCGCGATCTCCCTGCCCTTGCTGGAGGTGTCCGGCACGCCGGCGAGGCCGGGCCCAAGCTCGAAACGGTAGTTGCCGCGGCTCAGCCAATCCACGAGGTCGCCGCGCTCTTCCGGCGGCAGCCGGTCGAGAACGGCAACCGACGTTGCGACGTCGTTCTCCAGCGTGCCGAGCATCACCGCCTTGGCCGACATGTAGCGCTCCATGTAGAGAACGCTGAAGGAGAGCCCATAAGCCAGCGCCAGGCCGGTCAGCAGGATGAGAAAGATCCTCGACCGCAACGTCCTCGGCCACACCAGGCCCGGAAGCTTGGGGATCGCCGCCTTCATTGGCGCGGCTCCGAAATTTCGACCGGAACCGAGAAGACATAGCCTTCGCTGCGCACCGTCTTGATGTAGGTCGGCTCGCGCGCATCGTCTCCCAGGCGCTGCCGCAGGCGGCTGACGAGGAGATCGATCGAGCGATCGAAGAGCTCGGCGTCGCGCCCCTGCGTCAGGCTCAGAAGCTGGTCGCGGTTGAGCACCCGCTGCGTATGATCGATGAAGACGCGCAGCAGGCGGTATTCGGCGCCGCTCAGCGCAATCGCCGTCCCTTCCTTGTCGAGAAGGTGGCGAGCGACCGTATCGAGCCGCCAGTCACCGAAGGTCAGCAATTGTCCCGCCTCGCTGATCTGCAGGTTGGGCGGCAGCATGCGCGTGCGCCGCAGCACCGCCTTGATGCGGGCCAGCAGTTCGCGCGCGGCAAAGGGTTTGGCGAGATAGTCGTCGGCGCCCATCTCCAGCCCGAGGATCCTGTCCATTTCGTCGGTGCGGGCCGTCAGCATCAGGATCGGGATCGCCTTGTGCCGGCCGGCGCGCAGTTCGCGACACAGCACCAGCCCGTCGTCGCCCGGCATCATCACGTCGAGCACGATCAGGTCGACGGCATTGGCATCCAGAAAACTGCGCATCTGGCGCCCGTCCGCCGCAACGCTGGTCCTCAGGCCATTCTTCTGCAGATAGCCCGAGACCAGCTCGCGGATTTCACGATCGTCGTCGACGACCAGGATGTGATCGACATGATCCATATTTGCTCTTCCTCAACGATATGGCCGCGCCCACCGCCTCGTTCACGATACCGAAGCGCCAGACGCGACCTACGCATATTCCACTGGCCCGGGCAACGAGGCTCTGCCATCGATCAGAAACGATCGACGTCGATCACGGCTTGCGCAAAGGCCTGCGGCGACTCCTGCGGCAGGTTGTGACCAATGCCGCCGCCGATCGTGCGATGCTCGTATCTGCCGGAGAACTTTCCGGCATAGGCGGAGGGCTCGGGATGCGGCGCGCCGTTGGCATCGCCCTCCATGGTGATCGTCGGCACCGAAATCATCGGCAAGGCGGCAAGCCTCTTCTCATAGGCGTCGTACTTGGCCTCGCCTTCGACGAGCCCGAGGCGCCAGCGATAATTGTGAATGACGATGTCGACATGGTCGGGATTGTCGAAGGCGGCGGCGGATCTGTCGAAGGTCGCATCGTCGAAATTCCACTTCGGCGAAGCCGTCTGCCAGATGAGCTTTGCGAAATCATGGGTGTTGCTCGCATAGCCCAGTCGGCCGCGCTCGGTGGCGAAGTAGAACTGGTACCACCAGGCAAGTTCGGCCTTCGGCGGAAGAGGCTTCTCGTTGGCCGCTTGGCTGCCGATCAGGTAGCCGCTGACCGATACCATGGCCTTGCAGCGCTCCGGCCAGAGTGCAGCCATGATATTGGCGGTGCGCCCGCCCCAGTCGTAGCCGGCGATCACCGCCTTCGCGATCTTTAGCGCATCGAGCAGGGCGATCATATCGGCGGCAAGCGCCGAGGGCTGGCCGTTGCGCGCGGTCTTGTCATGCAGGAAGCGTGTCGTGCCGTAGCCGCGCAGATAAGGGATGATCACCCGGTAGCCGGCCGAGGCAAGCAGCGGGGCGACATCGACGAAACTATAGATGTCATAGGGCCAGCCGTGCAGCAGCAGCACCACAGGACCGTCCGCCTTTCCCGCCTCGGCATAGCCGATATCGAGTACATCGGTCTTGATCTGCTTCAGCGCTTCGAAGGACGTATGGGTTCCCCTCTTTACATCAGGCAAGGCCGCGGGCGAAGCCGGCGCGGTCTGGGCAGCGGCCGCGCCGGCCACGCCGAATTCGACCGCCGCAAGGGCGATGGCTGTCATGCCGAAAAAGCGGCGGCGTTCATGGTTGATTTGCTCTGACATCGGTCTTTCCTGTCGAATGGATCACGGCGCTCAGAAGACGTTCGGCTTGTATCGCCCGTATGTCATAAGCCGCGGTTTTTGAATGTAAATGTAAGCTCAGCCCACCGAGATACATTCTGATACAAATGCACTCCCTCAGGTCGAGCATTGCTGTGCGCCGCCGCCAGAGCGGACAAGCCCATTTGTATTCTTTTGTATCGCAGGCGCTCCAGCGCAATAGTTCGGTACATTTTCCCGCCAAACCAGACACATCGGAGATACCTCCGCCCGGCTACATCGCGCCGTTGCTGGTTCAGGCCCATCGCCGTCCAGAGCCCGATCAATCGGTTTCAAAGGAAACGATGATGACACTTCTGATCATTGCCTATCTCGGAGGTGTGCTGACCATTCTCAGCCCCTGCATCCTCCCCATTCTCCCCTTCGTCTTCGCCCGCGCCGGCCAGCCCTTCGTCAAAAGCACGCTGCCGATGCTGGCAGGCATGGCCGCCACTTTCGCGCTCGTTGCCACCCTTGCCGCGGTCGGCGGCAGCTGGGCCATCCGCGCCAATGAATATGGCCGTCTTGCCGCGATCGTCCTGCTCGCCCTCTTCGGTGTGAGCCTGCTGTCCCCGCGCTTTGCCAGCACCCTTGCCCGTCCGATCGTGGATCTGGGCAATAACCTCGTAAACGCCAGCGGCAGCGGACGCACGGCGCCGACGGTCAGGAGCGCCCTCATTCTCGGCGTCGCAACCGGCCTGCTCTGGGCGCCTTGCGCCGGCCCGATCCTCGGCCTCGTGCTGACGGGCGCTGCCTTGCAGGGCGCCAACCTCGAGACCAGCTTCCTGCTTGCTGCCTACGCAGCCGGTGCGGCAACCTCCCTTGCTGTTGCCTTGTCGGTCGGCGGAAAGATATTTGCCGCCATGAAGCGCTCGCTCGGTCTCGGTGATCGCATTCGCCAGGTGCTCGGCGCTGCCGTGCTCGCAGGTGTCGCCATCATCGCGCTCGGCCTCGACACCAGCCTGCTGTCCCGCCTCTCCTACGCCAGCACCGCGTCTCTGGAACAGGCCGTGCTCGACCGGCTGCATGCAAAGCCGCTCGACGGTGCCTCCTCCGAGGTCGCGAGCAACGACGCGACGATCGTAGCGGCCGATGCGAAGAAGCCCTTCCGCAGCGATCTCCCCGTCGAGGGTTCTGCGCCCTCGCTCGATGGCGCGGTCGAATGGCTGAACTCCAAGCCCCTGAGCAACGAAGAGCTGCGCGGCAAGGTCGTTCTCGTCGACTTCTGGACCTATTCCTGCATCAACTGCATTCGCACGATCCCCTACACCAAAGCCTGGGCGGAAAAATATGCCGATCAAGGTCTCGTGGTGATCGGCGTCCACGCTCCGGAATTCGCCTTCGAAAAGAAGATCGACAACGTCAAAAGCGCGATCAGCGACTTCAAGATCGGCTATCCCATTGCCGTCGACAACGACTACAAGATCTGGCGCGCCTTCGAGAACAGCTACTGGCCTGCCGCCTACCTGATCGATGCCAAGGGCCAGATCCGCTACCACCACTTCGGCGAAGGCAATTACGGCACGACCGAGAAGGCCATTCAGGACCTGCTCCGCGAGGCCGGCAGCGAAATGAAGGCAAGCGCGCCCGTAGCGCCGGATGCCAAGGGCGTGGAAGCCGGGCCCGATCTCGGCAACATCCGCTCCGGCGAGACCTATCTCGGCTATGAGCAGGCGACGAACTTCAGCTCACCCGAGGGGCTGCAGGCGAATGCTCCGCAGAACTACTCGATCAGCGAGCCGGGCCTCAATGGCTGGGGCCTGTCGGGAACCTGGACTGTTGGCAAGGATCAGGCAACACTCGATCAGGCAGGCGGCGGCATCACTTATCGCTTCAGCGCCCGTGACCTGCATCTCGTTCTCGGGCCTGGCGATGAAGCTAAACCGGTCCGCTTCCAGGTGAAGATCGACGGCAAGGTTCCGGGTGCAGACCACGGCTCCGATATCGCTGCCGATGGCAACGGCACCGTCACCGCGACCAGGCTTTACCAGCTCGTGCGCCAGTCCGGCACCGTCACGGCCCGCAACTTCGAAATCCGCTTTCTCGATCCCGGCGTCCAGGCCTACGCCTTCACCTTCGGCTGAGCCCGTTCTCCATCCAGAACTTCAACATCGACCATAAGGAGTGACCCCATGAACAAGCATCTGACTTTCATCACAGCTCTTGCCTTTGCAACCGCCGGAATCGCGTTCGCAGCCGAGGCCGCCGCGGTCAAGAACATCGTGATCGTCCACGGCGCGCTGGCCGACGGATCGGGATGGCGCAAGGCGACCGAAATTCTGGAAAAGCGCGGCTTCAACGTCACCATCGTCCAGGAACCCCTCACCTCGCTCGATGACGACGTGGCGGCGACGAAACGGGTTCTGGACCTCCAGGAAGGACCGACGCTGCTCGTCGGCCACAGCTATGGCGGCATGGTGATCACGCAGGCCGGCAACGATCCCCATGTCGCGGGCCTCGTCTATGTCGCCGCCTTCCAGCCCGACAGAGGCGAAAGCCTGCTGAGCCTCGCCAGCTCGAAGCCGGC
This sequence comes from Rhizobium sp. R634, assembly GCF_002211305.1. Taxonomy (GTDB): domain Bacteria; phylum Pseudomonadota; class Alphaproteobacteria; order Rhizobiales; family Rhizobiaceae; genus Rhizobium. Next base: position 411,587 of record NZ_LOKW01000026.1, read on the forward strand.
CGGCAGCATGGACATCAAGGAAACGAAGGACGGCAAATATCTCTATCTCGACCCCGCCGCCTTCGCGGCGGCTTTCGCCGCCGACCTCCCCAAAGCCGAGACCGACTTCCTGGCAAAATCGCAGGTCTTCGCCTCGAAACAGGCCTTCGCGGCCAAGATCGCGGAGCCGGCATGGCGCACGAAACCAAGCTGGTCGATCGTCGCCACCGAGGATCGCTCCATCAACCCCGAGCTCGAACGCGACATGGCGAAACGCGCCGGCAGCGAAGTGACCGAGATCAAGTCCAGCCACGCCGTCTTCGCATCCCAACCGGAAAAAGTCGCCGACGTCATCGAAAAGGCGGCCAGAAAAGCCGGCGAGTAGAACCGGCAGGATGGGGGCGGCAGGTCTCGAAGCCCGCATGCCGTCCCCATCCAACTTTTGTCCCCATCGAGTATTGGGACAGCCAGTCCAATTGCCCCTCCCCACGAATGGAGAGGGGCAAATCGTTTACTGCTTGGCGGCGACCGGGCGGACCAGCGGCGTGACGCGGCGGATGGTGACGCGGCGGTTTTCCTGTTCCGGGCCTGAAGTAGTGACCTTCAGGTAGCGCTCGCCATAGCCCTGCGTCGCCAGGTTTTCCGGCGCGATGCCGTAGACGTCGGAGAGTACGTTGGCGACCGATTCCGCCCGCTGGTCGGAGAGGATCAGGTTGCTCTGGTCGGAGCCGACCGCATCCGTATGGCCTTCGATCAGGAAGGTCTCGCTCGGATCCTTCTCCAGCACCTGGTTGATCGCGTCGGCGACCTTGCGTAGCGTGCGCGCCTGGGTCATCGGGATGTCGGCGCTGCCGGTGGCGAAGGTGATCGTATCGAGATCGATGCGGCGCACCTTGTCGCGAATACGAGCGGAATACTTCACCTCGTCAAGCGAATAGACACGCTCCACCTGCTCGACGGGCGGCTCGCTCAGGAACTCGTAATAATCCCGGTCCGGCTCGCTGCTCGTGTCGATGATATAGTCGTTGAGCGGCACGCGAAGCCGCATCGGCGGCAGATCGGCGCCCGGATCCTCGAAGTAGTCGCGATCCGGATCCTCGTAGAGATCGGGCGAGTAGTAGAGCACATATTCACGCCCCCGGGCATCGACGCGCGACCGCTGGATGATGTCGCCATAGCGGTTGCGGATCGTGACGATGCGATAGCCCTCCGGCCGCGTGATGGTCTCGCGGTAGCGATCGCGGGACAGCTCCTCGTAGATCGGCCGCTCGCCGTCGCGCAGGAACCGTCTGTCGTCGTCGCTGCGCACGATCACCTGATTGTTGTACTGGATGATCACGCGGTTGTCGTCGGTGCGGTCGTCGATCCGAGCGCCTTCGGGACGGGCAAATTGCGGCCGCGTATCGAGCCTCGTGCCCCTCTCGCTGGTTACAGCCTCGAGCTTGACGGTCGGCGCCGCAGCGGCAGCGGCCTGCGCATCGGCGTCCGAGGTCGGCAGCTTCACCTCCTGGCTTTCGGCGCGCAGCTTGTCGCGGTCGCGGCGGCCCTCCCGCCCCTTGCTGCGGTCGGCATCCTTGTCGCTGTCGAGCACGGCCGCGCCGTTCTCGACCGGCAGCACGACGGTTTCGCTGCTCTTGGCCGGATCTTCGGCGATCTTCTTGCGGCGTTCGAGTTCCTCGGGAGAAACCTTTTCCGGTGCCGGAATCGCCTGCTCCACCTGCTGTCCGCCGGTGGCATCCGGCGCCGGCTGGGCCGTGTCGGTGGCGGGCGCAGCCGGCTTTTCACCAGCAGGCTGCTCGGCACTGGGCTGCTCGGCGGCAGGCTTTGCAGCCGTGCCGTGGGCGGGCTTTTCGGCGGGCGCAGCTTCCGGGGCCGCCGCCTTGTCTTCGGTTGCCTTCTCCGCGGGTGCGGCAGCCTCGCCCTTCTTAGGCTTCTTCGCGGCAGGAGTTTCCGCCGTGGGTTTTACCTCCGGCTTGGCTTCCGGCTTGGTTTCAGGCGTGGCCTGTTGCTCGGCCGGCGTTACCGCCTCGGGAGCGGCAGTTTCGGTCTTCGCCTTGGCCTTATCTCGGCCCTTCTTGCCGCCTTCGGGTTTCGCCTCGGGCTGCGCCTGTTCCGTCTCCGGCTGGGCTTCCTTGGCGGCCGGCTGCTGCTCGGGCTCCGGCTGGGCCTCCGGCTCGGCCTGTTTCTTCGGCTTTCTCGGTTTTTCCTGCGTTACCGGCTGCTGCTCCTGTTGGGGCTCGGCTTCCGGCTTCGCCTCCGGCTGGGCTTCCTTCTTGGCTTTGCGCTCGGGCTTGCTTTCGGCCTGCGGTGCCGGCTCTTCCTTCGGCGCGGCTTCGGCCTTCGGCGGCTCCGGCTCTGCCTTGGGTTCCGGCGCTTCCTTGCGCTCGGCCTTCGGCTTCTCGGCGGGCGCCTCCTTCGGCTGTTCCGCGGCCGGCGCCTGTTCAGCCGGAGCCTCCTCCTTCTGCTTGCGCTTCTTCTTCAAGAGCTCTTCCTCGGAAGGCGCATCCTGCGCCACTTCGAAGCTGCCCTGTTCGATCTGCCGCACGGCCGCGGGCTCAGTCCCGACGCTGCGCGCGGCAGCCATGGCGGTGGCCGGCTGGAAGGCCAGCGTGAGGGAAAGCAGCGGGAAAGCTGCGCTCGCGAATAGATTTGATTTCTTGCCCATCGGGTTTCCTCGATCCTGTTTGAGCTTCCTGAAGGCCGACAGGCCCTGGTTCCGCCCCTAGCGACGCATTGAGGCGAAACGGCGAAATGGCTAAGCGCCAATCCGCCGATTTGTTCCGGTTCTAGGAAGCCGGGGATTAACCTCACGTGAATGTTGCGGTCTGCCGCCGTTCATCTCACGCGCTATCCGCATCGAAAATTGCCGGGGAATTTCTGTTGCATTTCCATGAAAAAAAGTCTGATTATCGCCGCAAGGCGGTGTCCCGGCACCGTTGAACAGCAGCCGTCAGCCACGAGAAAAAAGCGCGACGGCTACCAACAGAGAGGATCCTCATGCAAATCTCCACTCGTATCATCGCGGCAGCATCGATCGCGGCGATGTCCCTCTTTGCCGGCTCGGCCATGGCCGACGGCGAGAAATATGTGATCGGCACCGATTCGACCTACCCGCCCTTCGAATTCGTTGATGCCAGCGGCACCATTCAGGGCTTCGACATCGATATCACCAAGGCGCTCTGCGCCGAGATGAAGGCCGAATGCAGCTTCGTCAGCACCGATTGGGACGGCATCATTCCGGCTCTCAACGCCAAGAAGTTCGACATGATCGTCTCGTCCATGTCGATCACGCCTGAGCGCCTCAAGCTCGTCGACTTCTCCAACAAGTACTACAACACCCCGCCGGCGATCGCCGTGCCGAAGGACTCGACGATCACGGATGTCGCCGGCCTCAAGGGCAAGGTGATCGGCGCGCAGACTTCCACGACGCATGCCAACTACGCCGAGAAGCACCTCGCCGACACCGAACTGAAGCTCTATCCGACGGCCGACGAATATAAGCTCGACGTTTCCAGCGGCCGTGTCGATGCCGTCATCGACGACGTCGTCGTGCTCTCCGAATGGGTCAAGTCCGACGCCGGTTCCTGCTGCAAGATCCTGTCGACCCTGCCGGTCGACAAGGAAATCAACGGCGAAGGCGCCGGCATCGCCATCCGCAAGGGCGATCCGCTGAAGGAAAAGCTCAACACGGCGATCGCTGCGATCCGCGCCAGCGGCGAGTACAAGAAGATCCAGGACAAGTACTTCGATTTCGACGTTTACGGCGACTGAGAAATTCGGTATCTGGCCGATCAAGCGAATGGCGGAAGGCTTGCTCTTCCGCCATTTTTGTTTGACAAAGGTGGCAAGATCAAAACGGCAAAAGCCGTGAGGGGAATTCCGGCATGGGCGGATTGTTTTCCGCGCTTGGCTCCTTCTGGAGCGCACTTGTGCACATTTTCGATCCGCTATGCGGACCCGTCGGCATCTTCACCTGGTTGGGTCAGTCGACGGTGCTTGCCTGCGGCGACACCGGCTGGGGCGACGAGATCGCCCTTGGTCTCCAGGTCACCGTATCGGTGGCGATCGTCACCCTGCCGATCGGCCTCGTCATCGGCTTCCTCGTGGCGCTCGGCCAGCAGTCGGAAGAAAAGTCGCTGCGGCTCGCCACCGGCATCTACACGACGATCTTCCGCGGCCTGCCCGAGCTTCTGACGCTCTTCATCATCTATTACGGCATGCAGATGCTCATCCAGTCTCTTCTGGAGCTTGCCGGCTATGACGGGCCGCCGATCGAAATCAATGCATTCCTTGCCGGCGTGATCGCGCTTTCGGTCGTCTTTTCCGCCTATTGCTCGGAAGTGCTGCTGTCGGCCTTCCGCGCCATTCCCAAGGGCCAATATGAGGCCGGAGACGCGCTCGGCCTGCATCGCGGCCGCACGTTGCGGCTCGTCGTTCTCCCGCAGCTTATCCGCATTGCGCTTCCCGGCCTGACGAACCTCTGGATGGTGCTTTTAAAGGACACATCCTACGTCTCGATCATCAGCTTGGCGGATATCCTGCGCCAGACGAATGTCGCCGTGCGCGTGACCAAGGAACCCTTCTTCTTCTATGGCATCGCCTGCTGTCTCTATCTGGTGCTTGCCATCCTCTCCTCCTTCCTGCTCGCCTATGTAGACCGCTGGGCCAAGCGTTCGGAGGTCCGCCGATGAGTTACGCCGAAACATTGATCCCGCCCCAGCCCGCGCCCCGCCAAGCGGCAAAACCGATGACGGCGACGCGCCTCGCCGGTTACATCCTCGTTGCGATCTGGGCATTATTTGCAGCGCTGCTGATCTTCACCGTCATCAATGGCTGGGATCTGGAGAAGTTCACTCGCTATGGGCCGCGTTATCTGCACGGCCTCTGGGTGACGCTGAGCCTCGTTGGCATTTCGGTCGTCTGCGGCGCCGTGCTGTCGCTGCCGCTTGCCATGGCGCGCCTGTCGAAGAACAAGGCGCTGAACTGGCTCTCCTACGGCTATATTTATTTCTTCCGCGGCACGCCGCTGCTTGCCCAGCTCTTCCTGGTCTATTACGGCCTTGGCGTGTTCCGGCCGCAGTTGGAAGCCGTCGGCCTCTGGTGGTTCTTCCGCGACGCCTGGTATTGCGGCCTCCTCGCCATGACGATCAACACCGCGGCCTATCAGGCGGAGATCCTGCGCGGTGCGATCGAAAGCGTGCCGCACGGCCAGCGCGAGGCAGCCGCAGCCCTTGGCATCCACAAGGCCATTGCCTTCCGCAAGATCATCCTGCCGCAGGCCTTCATCGTCGCACTGCGCCCCTACGGCAACGAGATCATCCTGCTGATCAAGGGCTCGGCGGTCGTCGCCATCATCACCGTGCTCGATTTGATGGGCGAGACCCGCTACGCTTTCTCCCGCACTTTCGACTACCAGACCTATCTCTGGGCGGCGATCTTCTACCTCACCATCGTCGAAGCGCTGCGCCATCTCTGGGCGTGGATCGAGCGCCGGCTGACGCGGCACCTGAAACGCTGAACGGACTGGCAGCACTCGCCACACGATGCTGCCAAGCCATTGAAACTAAAAAGAATATCTCTTTTTCAATGCATCCGTTAAGCTTGCGTTAACCATTCGCGTGCTTCCATTTCACGTAGCACTAATAAAGCGCAAGTGGGAACGAGAAGCTGAATACGATGCACAAGGACATGGAAAAGCAACTGCAGGGCTATGGTCTGACGACCGCCCAGATCCTCTACCACCTGCCGGACCACCCGGCGATCCTGCAGACCTACGTCTGGCAGGATTACGACCTCGCCCCCGATTTTCCCGAGATGCGCGGCTTCCTGAAGTTCTGGCAGGAAAAGCTCGATGGGCCGCTTCATTCGGTGCGCTATGTCCACCGCAAGCTGATCTCGGCCACCGAGTGGCGGGCGCTGAAGGGCGAGTTCATCCTGCACTGATCTGAGCGCGTCAGACATGCGCCTCGCCGTGGCCGAATTCGCCTTCGTCGCGGTCCGGGCGCAGCGCGAAGCCGAGGATGCCAAGGTAGAAGATGACGACGCCGATGATGACGGCAAGGCCGGGAATCGGCCCGAGCACGGCATTGTCGATGACATAGGTCCATGACTGCGCCTGCAGTGCCGGCATGCCCTCCGTCTGCAGTTTCGGCGTCGTGATCTTCAGGCACCAGGCCAGAAACAGGATGAAATACATCCAGCCGTAATTGCGCTTGAGCCGACGGTGCATCGCTTCATGATAGCTGAGCAAAAAGCGCGGCTTGCGCAGGCTGCTCGCGATGACCGTGGCCCATTCGCCGCCGGCCGCCGCGTCTGGGGCCAGGATCTGCGCGAAATAGCTTCGTTCGATCTGGCGGATGCGGGCGCGGTAGATATCGAAGAAGCGGTAGCGCCGCGCCTCGATCATCAGAAGCAGCGTCACCAGCATGATCCCGAACAACAGCACGCCGTGATGCGAAGTCGGCGTCGACAGCGACACGGAGAGCAGCGCCGCCACCACGGTGATCGCCCAATTGGACGTCCGGTCGATGCGGTCCCGCCAGCTCGTCATCCGCCCGAGTTCGCCGCGATAATAATGACTGAGCGTATTGGTGATCTCGCCCGGGGTGCCTGGCAAAAGCAGGGGGCGGGCGCCCTCTCCTTCCCATGCAGATGGCGTTCTGTCTTCCTCCACTTTCATGGCATTTCTCCCTTCGTCTTCTTTTCAGCCATTCTGCGCCCGTCGCCGCGCCATTGCAAAACGTCGAAAGCCGCCTTAGAGCCATGCCTGAAACAGAAGGATGTGGACCGCTATGGCGAAGAAGATCGACGAAGAAGCCCTTGGCGAGGCCTATAACCGCGCGCTGGCATTGGAAAAGGCCGGCGACATCGACGCAGCGGTGGCAGCCTATGAGGAAGTCCTGGCGATCGATCCCGACGATCACGGCGGTGCCGCCGTGCGCATCGCCGCGATGGGCCGCGGCGAAATCCCGGTCAAGGCGCCCGATGCCTATGTCGAGACCCTGTTCGATCAGCATGCCGAAGTCTTTGAGGACGTGCTCGTCGAGCAGCTCGGCTATCACGTGCCGATGCTGGTGCGCCAGCGCCTGCAGGCGCTGAAGCTCGGGCCGTTCAAACGGCTGCTCGATCTCGGCTGCGGCACGGGTCTCACCGGCGGCGCGCTGCGCGACCTTTGCGAAGACATGACCGGCATCGACATTTCCGAGAACATGGTCGAGATCGCTCACGAGAAGGATCTCTACGAGACGCTCTTCGTCGCCGAAGTCGAGGATTTTCTCGACGACAACGACGAGGAAGCCTTCGACATCATCACCGCCACGGATGTGCTGCCTTATCTCGGCGCGCTCGAACCGCTGTTCTTCGGCGCCGCCGAAAACCTGACGCCGGGCGGCCTGTTCATCTTCTCCTCCGAAACCCTCTCCGAGGAGATCCTCGCCGGTCGCGCCTACATGGTCGGCCCGCATCAGCGCTTCGCCCATGCCGATGCCTATGTGAGGGAACGCCTGACCGCCACCGGTTTCGAACTCGTCGAGATTTCGGATATCAACGTGCGCATGGAAGACGGCCATCCGACGCCCGGCCATCTGGTGATCGCCCGACATATAGGCTGAGGGAATAGTTTCCCGAACGGCGAAGTATTCGTTGCGCGGCGCTCGCTGATCTGATACTTAGTCGATCAGTAAAGTTTTCACTCAACAGGAAAGGTCGTCCCATGTCGCTCGTGCTCTATGGGCATCCGCTCGCCTCCTTCTGCCATAAGGTGCTGATCGCGCTCTATGAGAACGGGACACCCTTCGAAAATCGTCTCGTCGATCTATCCGACGAGGCTTCGCGCGCCGATCTCTTCCGCTTCTGGCCGCTTGGCAAGATGCCGTTGCTCAGGGATGAGGCGCGTGACAGCACCATTCCCGAAACCTCGATCATCATCGAATATCTCGACCATTATTATCCTGGCGCCGCTTCGCTGCTGCCGCTGGAAATCGACCGGGCGCTGCAAGTCCGCCTCTGGGACCGCTTCTTCGACAACTATGTCCAGGTGCCGATGCAGACCATCGTCAGTCATCACAGGCGTCCCGTGGGCAAGGCGGATGAAATCGAGGTCGCCGCCTGCAGGACGACGCTTGCCACCGCCTATGCGATGATCGAAAAGCAGCTCGGCGAGAGCCCATGGATAACGGGCGAAACCTTCACTATGGCCGATTGCGCCGCGGCCCCCGCCCTCTTCTACGCCGAGACCCTGGTCCCGTTCTTGGAGGACCAGCCGAAGCTTCGCGCCTACTACGACGGGCTTCTGGCGCGCCCGTCCTTTGCAAGGGCGCTGGAAGAGGCCCGCCCCTATTTCAAGTTCTACCCCTATCATGAGCGGCTGCCCGCCCGCTTCCGGGATGCCGCGGGATGATCGACAGTCAGGCGGATCTCGACCGCATGTTTCACGCGCTTTCCGACCGCAGCCGCCGCGGCATGATCGACCGGCTCGGCCGCGGTCCGGCCTCCGTCACCGAACTCGCCGCCCCGCTCGCCGTCGCCTTGCCGACGGTGATGAAACATTTGCAGGTGCTGGAAGACAGCGGCCTCGTGCTCTCGGAAAAGTCCGGCCGGGTGCGGACGTACCGTCTCCAGCAGGATGCGCTTGCCGCCGTTGAGCGCTGGGTGGAACACCGAAAGAGCCGCTGGAATGCCGCCTTCGACAGGCTGGACCAATTTCTCGCCGATGAAACGGAGACCCTTCCCGAATGACGACACGCTCCGCCGAACACACCACCTTCGTCATCGAGCGCCGCTTCAAGGCGCCGGTCTCCCGTGTCTTCCGCGCCTGGTCGGTGCCGGAATCCAAGCGTCAATGGTTTGCCTGCCATGGTGACTGGACGCCGCTGGAATACACGCTCGATTTCAGACCGGGCGGCGCGGAAAGGAACCACGTCGCCGACACCGACGGGCTTCTGCACGCCTATGACGCCCACTATCTCGATATCGTGCCGGATAGCCGCATCATCTATGCCTATGAGATGAAGCTCGGCGAAACCCGCATTTCCGCCTCGCTCGCCACCGTCGCCTTCGAAGCCCGAGCCAAGGGCACCAGGATGCTCTTCACCGAGCAGGTGGTCTTCCTCGACGGCTACGCCGACAACGGCGCCCGCCTCCAGGGCACGAAAATCGGCCTCGACAATCTCGAACTGTTTCTCGAGCGCGAGACGAGCCCGATCCACTAGACCCAGAGTCTCAGCCGCTTGCCTTCTTCCGCGCGCTGCCCGCCTTCGCTGACATGTTCAGCGCGGCAGCGGCGCGAATGAGCGCCTTCAACGCATCCTCATTGATCTCGTCGCCCTCATGGAAATCGATGGCGCGCCGGGTATTGCCTTCCAAGCTGGAATTGAAAAGCCCCGCGGGGTCCTCCAGCGCAGCACCTTTGGCGAAGGTGAGCTTCACCGCGCTCTTGTAGGTTTCGCCGGTGCAGATAATGCCGCCGCGCTCCCACACCGGAACCCCTCGCCACTTCCATTCCTCGACCACCTCGGGCTCGGCCTGCTTGATGAGCGCCCGAACCCGGGCGAGCACTTCGCCGCGCCAATCCTTGAGCTCGTCGATCCTCGCATCGATCAGTTGCGAGGGAGTAGCTCCTCCATTTTTGTCGCCGGACTCGGTCTTCGTCATGATTGCAGTCGCTTTCCTCATCTTATCGCTTCCCATTCTCGCCATCGATGGCTTTACATCCGTTCGCCGGGCAAACGGCTTGCCTGCTCCACCCAGGAGGCGATCTGCGCCTCGTCGAAGGGATCGTCCTCGCGGATATCGAGGTATCGCACCTCCTTCTGCTTGGACTCGCCCGGTGGCAGCGGATCCAGCGATGCGCCCTTGAAGAAGGCCACCTTGATGTATTTCGTGAAGCAGTGGATACCGAGGAACCAGCCCTCTCCTTCCATGCCATAGAAAGGCGAGTTCCACTTGACCGCCTTGGAGACGCCGGGCACGATACGGGTGATAAGCACATCGAGGCGGCGCCCGATATCGCTTTTCCAGCCCGGCATGGCGGCGATATAGGCCTGCACGGGCGCATCGCCATAGCCTTTGGGGATCTGCGGGTTTCCGCCGGAAAGAAGCCTTGGCTGCGCGGCGGTCGGTTTGGCGACCGTCTTTTTTGTGACCTTCTCCGCGTTCTTCGGCACTCTGCCCGCCATAGCGTTTCCTCCTATCCGCCGGTGCGTCCCATGTCGCGCCGTTTCGCGGCATAGGGCAGTACGAACAAATAAAGACCGGTAACGAGAAGCAGAACGAGCGGCACCAGCGCCAGGACTCCAACCCAGACGGCCGATCTCTCCTGCAGCATGGCGATGATATTGATGGTGACGGCCAGCGTAAAGGCAATGGACAGCCAACGATGGACCTGCCGAAACCAGTTGTTCCAGTTCAACGACGATTCCTCCTCAAAAATCAGCCGGCTTTCCTCCTCCGGCTAAGACCTCACTCCACCCCTGCCAGCACCTGTTCCAGCTTGTCGAAGAACTGCGGCCAGCCGCTCCTGGCGCCGCCATAAGCCTGCCGCTGATCCTGCCGGAAGCCCGCTTGCTCCATGCGCAGATGTGTGCCCGCATTCGTCGGCGTAAGCGTCCAGGTAACGATGGTTTCGAGGCCGTAAGCGCCCCACGTATATGCCAGCGTCTTGTTCGGCTCGACCTCCAGCACCCGGCAATCGACGGAGCCCCAATCCGCATTGAAGTTGAAGCGATGGTCGACGACCGGCTTGAAGTCGCTCTTCATCAGCCACTCCGCGATCAGATGCGGCTGCGTCAGCGCCCGCCAGATCTTTTCGGCCGGAAAAGGCATCACCCTTTCGATGACGACGGAGCGGGTTTCGGTCGAGATTTCGGTCATTGATCCATCCTCTTCAGCAAATCTTCGAGAGCGTCGAAACGGCTTTGCCAGAAGCTTGCCATCTCGCTGGTCCAGTCGACCAGCGGCGCCAACGCCCCGAGCTGCGCGCTATAATGCGTCTGCCGGCCTTCGTGCCGATCGCGCACCAGCCCGGCCTGCTTCAGGATTCCGAGATGCTTTGAAACGACCGGCTGCGAAACTCCGGCGCGCGCCGTCAACGCCCCAACCGTCTTCTCCCCCTCCCGGCACAAACGCTCAAAAAGCGCCCGCCGGGTCGGATCGGCAAGTGTTCTGAACAGCACGTCATGAGCGTCCGACATCTGGAATTCATACCTCTTCAGCTATGAATTGACGTATAGCCACAGAGGTATGAATGAGTCAAGCACCAAACCGCAAGCGAGCTCGCGAGCGGATACAGCGATCCGAAACGTACGGAACAGGCATAGCTCATCGGCTATGTGGATGAGACTATCTCACTATGCCATGATAACAAAATGCCGGAAGCCGCAGGTGGCTTCCGGCAATGTCAGGCACTGCAGTCTCGTTTGATCTCAGGAACCGGAGACGACTTTCAGGTTGCCGCCATGGCTGCCGCCTGCAAAAACCTGCTTGCGGCCGAACTCGTTGTTGAAAGCCAGGCGCTGCTGTTCGCGGGTGATGCCGAGTTCGGGGAACAGCAGCTCGGCGACGCGATAGGCTTCTTCGAGATGCGGATAGCCTGAGCCGATCACCGTATCGATGCCGATTTCCTGATATTCGGCAAGGCGCGCGGCCACCGTCTTCGGTGACCCCACAAGCGCCGTGCCGGCACCGGCGCGCACCAGGCCGACGCCAGCCCAGAGGTTCGGCGACACCTCGAGTTTGTCGCGGCGGCCTCCGTGAAGGGCGGCCATGCGCTTCTGGCCGACCGAGTCGGATTCATGGACGAAGCGCTCCTGCGCCTCGCGGATCGTATCGTCGTCGAGATGGCGGATCAGCCGCTCAGCCGCCTCCCATGCCTCCTCGTCGGTTTCGCGCACGATGAAATGCAGGCGGATGCCGAAAGTCACCTCGCGGCCGCGCTCGGCGGCCGCCTTGCGTACCTTGGCGACCTTCTCCGCCACCTGCGCCGGCGGCTCGCCCCAGGTCAGGTACTTGTCGACCCGGCCAACGGAAAAATCGATGCCGGCATCCGACGAACCGCCGAAATAGAGCGGCGGGCGCGGGTTCTGCACCGAGGGAAAGCCAAGGCGCGCATTGGTCGCCTTGATATATTTGCCGTCAAAGCTAGCCGTTCCCTTGTCCAGCAGCTCCTCGAAGACGGTGAAGAACTCCTCGGCGTGGGCATAACGCTCGTCATGCTCGAGATGAATGCCGTCGCCGGCAAGCTCGGCCGGGCTGCCGCCGACAACGATGTTGAGCAGCAGGCGGCCGTTGGAAATGCGGTCGAGCGTCGTGGCCAGGCGTGCGTAATAGGCGGGCGATGCGGTGCCCGGACGGATCGCCACCAGGAACTGCAGCTTTTCGGTCTTGGCGGCAAGGGCGGCGGCCGTCACAAAGGATTCTTCGCAAGCAACCCCGGTCGGCAGCAGCACGCCGGAATAGCCGAGCCGGTCGACGGCCTGGGCGATCTGGGTGAGATAGCCGATCTCGGGCGCCCGGTTGAGTTCCGAGGAGCCGAGATAGGTGCCGTCGCCCGATGTCGGGATGAACCAGAGGAAATTAATGGGATCGGTGGTGGCGGTCATGGAAAGCGTCCTTTGCTGCGAAATTCGAAGATCAGCGCGCGCGATGAGCCGGCTCTCGGCGAGAGAAATGCGGCAGGAGATGCGCGCACACCGCCGCCGCGGTTGCGGCGTGGAGCATGTCGGATCCCTGTCTGCGCGTGAGCATCTAAAAATGTCCTGTCGGTCGATGGCGGCTGCGAGGCTCGTTTAGAGTCTGCCTCCAATCGCTAAATATTGACATAGACTAGAGATTATATCGATAATATCAATTTGCCATTCTTGTGCGCTTCGCGGAATAATTTTCCGCGTTTTATCTCATGAGGGACCTGCCCATCCCTGCCCGCTCAATTTTGCTCGAAATCACCACCACAGCGCTATCGGCGCGCCTGCTACGGCTCCCGGCGTTCGGCCGCCAACTGCTGGCGAATGAAGTCGGGACCGCCCGCGAGCCGTTTCGCCAGCAGGCTCGCCGGATCGACCATGCGCCAATAAGGCGTCACCATCGAAGCCGGTTCGCCCTTCTCCAGCGCGCCGAAGGAGAATTCCGCGATCGCACGCAAATGCCGCTGCACCGTCACCGGGCAACAGGCGTCCGCTCCATATTTGGCCGCGAGTTGACGGCGGACGAGACCAGCTTCGGTGAAGACACCTTCAGGCGCTGATCGGATCTGCTCTACGACCATCTGCTCGGATGGAATAAGCATCGATTGCATTCCGTTGCGGCCTTTGCGCCGCGGCTTGATCGTCGGAATCTCGCTCATGTCACCCTCGGGACCAACCATGCTCTCGTCCCATCTAGGGCTCGGTCGAATGCTGACCAGCCTCACACGCATCAATCGGAAGGAAGTCCGTGTTCCCGCCTTTTCTGCTTCCGCTGTTTCGGTTAATCCTCAGGGCCTCACACTCTGGATAAGGATAGGACATATGGCAAAAGTCGCGTTCATCGGTCTCGGCGTCATGGGCTTCCCCATGGCAGGGCATCTGAAGACGAAGGGCGGCCACGATGTCACCGTCTATAACCGCACGCCCGAGAAAGCCGCCGCCTGGGCCGAAAAATTCTCCGGCAAGTCGGCCCCCACCCCGGCCGAAGCCGCCGCCGGCGCCGATTTCGTCTTCGTCTGCGTCGGCAATGACGACGATCTCCGCTCGGTGACATCGGGCGAAAATGGCGCCCTGCACGGCATGAAGCCCGGCTCGGTGCTGATCGACAATACCACGGCCAGCGCCGAGGTCGCCCGCGAACTTTACGCCGCCGCCAAGGAAAAAGGCGTCGATTTCATTGACGCCCCAGTTTCCGGCGGCCAGGCCGGCGCCGAAAACGGCGTCTTGACGGTCATGTGCGGCGGCGACCAAGCCGTCTTCGAACGTGCCCGGCCGGTGATCGACGCCTATGCCCGCATGGTCGGCCTGATGGGCCCGGCCGGTTCCGGCCAGCTGACCAAGATGGTCAACCAGATCTGCATCGCCGGCCTCGTCCAGGGACTTTCCGAAGCGCTGCATTTCGGTAAGCGCGCCGGCCTCGATATCGAAAAGGTCGTCGAGGTGATCTCGAAGGGCGCGGCCGGCTCCTGGCAGATGGAAAACCGCCACAAGACCATGAATGCGGGCAAATATGATTTCGGCTTCGCAGTCGACTGGATGCGCAAGGATCTCGGTATCGTACTGACCGAGGCTCGCAGCAACGGCGCCAAGCTGCCGGTCACCGCCCTCGTCGACCAGTTCTACGGCGATGTTCAGGCGATGGGCGGCAGTCGCTGGGACACGTCTTCGCTGCTTGCCCGTCTGGAAAAATGATCGGCCCCTCCTCCAGTGCAGCCGAGTTGATCGCGCATCTCGAAACGCTGCGCTCGGAGGAGAATGTCGCCGCCATGGCGCGCTTCGGTATCGTGACCGACCGCGCGCTCGGCATTTCCAATCCCGACCTCCGGGCCGTCTCCAGGCAGGCAAAGAAGGATCACCTCAGGGCGATGGAGCTCTGGCGGAGCGAGATCCGCGAAGCCCGCCTGCTCGCTCTCTACACAGCCGAGCCGAAGCGGCTGACGAAGGACGAAGCCAGACACTGGGCCGATGATTTCAATTCCTGGGAGATCGTCGATTGCGCCGCCGACCTCTTCGTCGAGGCCCGGCTGGACGAGCTCATCTGGCTATTCGCCGCCGACGAGCGCCAATTCGTGCGCCGCACCGCCTTCGCGATGATCGCCGGCGCCGCCGTCCACCGGAAGAAGGAGTCCGATGCGGCCATCCTCGGCTTTATGCCGCTGATCGAAGCCCATTCGGACGATGCCCGCAACTTCGTGCGCAAGGCCGTCAACTGGGCATTGCGCAGCATCGGCAAGCGCAATCTCGCCTGCCACGCGCCGGCACTGGCGCTCGCAAAGGTTCTGGCGGAAAGCCCCGATAAAACCGCCCGCTGGATCGGCAAGGATGCCGTCAGGGAACTCGGCGACGAAAAGCTGCTGGCGCGGTTGAGATAAAGCAAGTCACGCAAAAAGCACGGGGAGTGTATCCGAGAGATCGTGACGTGCTTGAGGGTGAACGCCGGCCAATGCTGCGGCCCTCCACCTCTTCTTCAATGAGGCCTGGATTTTTCAACGAGGAAATCGATCAGCACACGCACCGCCGGCGGCATGCCCTTGGCCGTGGTGAAAACGATGTAGAACTCGCTCTCCTCCGACTGCCACTCGGGCAGCACCCGCACCAGCTTGCCGGCCTGAAGGTCGTTCTCGCAGGCGCTTTCGAGCAGAAGCCCGAATCC
Source organism: Rhizobium sp. R634 (assembly GCF_002211305.1). Classification (GTDB taxonomy): domain Bacteria; phylum Pseudomonadota; class Alphaproteobacteria; order Rhizobiales; family Rhizobiaceae; genus Rhizobium. The sequence goes on from NZ_LOKW01000026.1 coordinate 426,896, forward strand.
GAGGCCGGCGCGGGCCGCGTCGAGGATGGCGGTCATGCTGCGGCAGGTGAGTCGCGGCTGATGCCGAATCACCTGTTTGGCGCCATTCGGGCCAATCAGTTCCCAGGTATGGAACGACACCCATGACGTCATCGCCAGCGTCGGCAGATCGGCGAGTTCTTCCACGTCAGTTATGCCGCCGACGCGCTCGATCAGCGAGGGACTTGCGACGAGAATGCGCCGCGCCCGATCGAGCTTGCGCATCGTCAGGCTCGTCTGCGTCTCCGGCTCGTTGGTTGCCCTCACCTCAAGGTCGATACGTTCGTTGATGAGGTCTGCGCGCCGTTCTGAACCGATAATCTGCAGCTTGATCTTCGGATAGCGTTCGAGGAATTCAGGCAGGATACCTCCGACGGAAATATCGACAAGGCCGAGTGGGCAACCCATTCGCACCACGCCCTGCGGATCGGACTGAGCTTCGGTGACGATCGACTTGGCGCGATCGGCCTCCTGCAGGATGGTCTGGCATCGCTCATAAAAAGCCTGGCCGATCTCTGTCACCCGGAAGTGACGGGTCGAACGCTCTATCAGCCTCGCGCCAAGTCCTTCTTCAAGCCGGCTGACCCGCCTGCTCAGTTTCGAACGTGGTATCTTGAGATCGCGGCTTGCAGACGCAAAACCACCGCTGGAGACGACGGCGGCGAAGTAATAGTAGTCGTTGAGATCGTCCATAAGTACAAGCTGCCCGAGAGTAGAAATGAAGAGCGGCCCCCCTGCAGGGTTGTATCCGCTCCCCGGGAAAGCTGTGATCACATTGTCGGCATCGAACCTTCTTCTGGCGACCTGTTGCGGCAAAGCCAGCCGATAGCGATTGGCACGCGGCTTCGCAGCCTCGTTCGGCATAATGATGCTATGGCTTCGAAATTGAAAAGAGACGGTCTTAGGGGCGGCAGGCATGATGCCGACGTGCGATACGCCACGCCGGTTCGTCTCATCTGCGAAGGCTCCGTAGAAGGATGCCTTGAAAAATGTAGGGGAAAAACGCTGCAAGGACGGTCCGGCAGGGAAGACCGGACCCGTCCCCGTAGCTGATCGGAGGTCACTCGGATCAGAAACTGATTTGAAATGCTCCCGGCAAAAACCGGGAGCATCAGTAGGCAGATTAGAACGAACGCTGCAGGCGGAAGTAGCCCGTCGTGGAGTCGTCGCCATCATCCGGATCGAGGTACTGAACCGAAGCCTTGGCGTAGAAGTTGTCGACGATCTGATAGTCAACCGTCAGACCGACCTTCCAGGCATCGCCGAGACCGTCGAAGTCATCCGGAACAACCTTGCCGCCGCCGAAGTAGTTGCCGTAGTACTGAACAGCCGGGGTGATCTTCAGCTTGTCAGTTGCCTTGATGGCGTATTCGGCAGCAACAGCCCATTCAGCCGACGAGTAGTAGGAGTTCGGGCCGGAGGAGTAAACGCCGGCGAGGCCGAGCGTGCCGGGGCCGATTTCAACCGTACCCATTGCACGGATAGCGCCGTCTTCGTTGTCGAAGTCCCAGCCACCGGTGATCTGGTAGCTGAATGCGCCGGCAGTGCCGCCAACGCCGAAGGCAACGCCAACGTTGTTGGCTTCTTCGCCGGCCTTGTAGACGCCGTCTTCCAGTTCGTCGACGCTGAGGCCAGCGTAGAAGTCGCCGCTTTCATACTGATAGCGGATGGAGTTGTGCAGCGTTACGACAGAACCGATGTCGTCGGTTTCACCCGAAAGACCATCGTCCCACCAGCTGTAGAAGAGACCGGCGCGGAAGCCCGCGACGTCGAGGTAAGCGGAGTCGAGGATGGCTTCCTGGTCGGAGGCATTGTCAGCATTGAACTGCATGACGATGACGCCGGTCAGCGGACCATATTCGGTGTCGCTCTTGGCCGTGAACTGAACCTGACCGCGGGTAACTGCATCCCAGTCAGAATCGCCGCCGACGTCTTCGCCAACGTTAACCTGGAAACGGATGTAGCCTTCGATCTTGAGGCAGGTTTCGGTGCCCGGGATGTAGAAGTAGCCGGTGCCGTAAGCGTCGCAGACGCGAACATATTCAACCGGTTCCGGCTCAGCAGCAACAATAGCGTCAGCTGCAAGAACCGGCGTCGATGCAGCAAATGCTGCTGCTGATGCAAGCAAAACCATTCTGATGTTCATTTACCAATCCATTCCTTTGTCGATCGGGGCTGATTTCCCATCGGGTAGTCGATTTGAAGCCGGCCCAGTTTGAACAGCCATCTCGGCGTGCGGATCGATCGAACCGCCGAACCGTCATCCCATACCGGGATTAATCAAGCAATTCTCGATGCACGCCAGATGGGCTGCGCCAGCCAACTTTCCCCGGCAACGTGATTTTTATACAACAACTTCAGATATTTAGATTGAAAACACGACAAGCGGCTCCGCGACGGAAATCCTCCATCGCAAGCCGCAGATAATACACCCCATTTGTCAAATTCTTCACCGTCCGACCCCCGTCGAACATCCTGGTGAAGCGAATAAACTCTACCGCCGGCTAATCAACACACACAAGGTGGCAGCTTAGAACATGATGTTCTGATTTCGATACCAATGAGTCAAAATCATGACATTGGCCTCACTGGTTCCATTCACCATAGCCCGGCAAAGGTTACCGGGCTATGTATTTTTCTGGATTCCGGCAGGATTCGAGCATTTTTTTGCTATTCCCGCGGCTTTTCTACAGTCTGAGCCGCTCATTTTGATCTCAGCCGCCGTACCGGCCGCATTTCCGCCTATAACGAAAATGCCGATCCGGCCTCATTTCCCATGCAGTTGCACGTCAGCGTGCGGTAGCAAAAACTCACGTGGACTCAACCGCTTGAGCTCAATCCTCGTTGGATTTGGCATTATCGAGGATCATGTAATCGAGCGGTAACTGAGTCGAATACTTGATCTGCTCCATCGCGAAAGCCGAAGAGACGTCGCGAATCTCTATCTTGGCGATCATTCGCTTATAGAAAGCGTCATAAGCAGCGATATCAGGCACCACGACTCGCAGGAGATAATCGACGTCGCCGCTCATCCGGTAGAACTCGACCACCTCGGGGAACTCGGCGACCACCTCGGAAAAACGCCGCAGCCATTCGATCGAATGAGTGGCCGTGCGAATCGACACGAAAACAGTAACTTTGGTGTTGACCTTCTCGGGGTCGAGGATGGCGACTCGGCGCTTGATGACGCCGTCCTCTTCCATCTTCTGGATGCGTCGCCAGCAAGGCGTCGTCGAGAGCCCCACTTTCTTGGCGAGATCGGCAACTGCAAGGGTCGAATCTTCTTGCAGAAGACGCAGTATCTTTCGGTCGAGGCGGTCCATGCGCACAACAGTCCTTTCGAATTATTTTCTTTGTATAACCCGATTCCGAGCGACGAAAAGAATTTTGTTTCAGAAAATCAGCTTTTTCGTCCGTTCCCGCAGGATCGGCAGCAATTCTTCCTCGAACCATGGATTGCGCTTCAGCCAGCCGCTGTTGCGCCAGCTCGGATGCGGCAAGGGCAGCACGGCGGGCAACCGGTCGGAAAGAAGGGTGTCGCGCCACGCCCGCACCGTCTCCGTCATATTGCCCCGCCCCTCGCCGGCCATATGCCAGGCCTGCGCATATTGGCCGATGACCAGCACCAGTTCGATCTGCGGCATGGCCGAGATCACCCTTTGCCGCCAGAACGGCGCGCATTCGCGGCGCGGCGGCAGATCGGAGCCCTTGTCGTCGTAACCGGGGAAGCAGAAACCCATGGGCACGATGGCGAATCGGTCGCGGTCGTAGAAGATTGCCCTGTCGACGCCGAGCCATGACCGCAACCGGTCGCCGGAGGCATCGTCGAACGGCAGCCCGCTCTCGTGAACCCGAATCCCTGGCGCCTGCCCGGCGATCAGGATGCGCGCGGCCGATGAGATTACGGCCACCGGCCGCGGCTCGTGCGGTAGCCGGTCTTCGACGCCCTTTGCCGGTGCGTCACGACAGATGCGGCACCGGGCGATCTCCTGCCGCAGCTTCTCCAGCCTGGCTTCGTCGGTCATGTCTTCACTCCCATCCGGCGATCTGCCCGATGAAACGCAAGGCGTTGTCGAAACCGGAGCTTTGGCGCGCATGATCACGCACGTCGCGCGGCCTTTCGAAAGTCCCGGCCCAAAGGCCCGCTTTGGCAGCCCTCGCCTCAATCTCCTCCTTGCCATAATCGCCATAGGAGATGGCCATGCCGCCGCGCACCATGGCTGCATTGATGTCGCCGCGCGCGCCATTCCGGCAGACGACGAGCAGCCTGTCGTAACGGTCGCGGCGATTGCCCCGGCATGTCGTCCCTGCGGTCAGCACCATGGCCTGCAGCGCTTCGCGCGCCGCGCGCCCGCAGGCCCAGGCCTTCCCGGCTCTCTCGCAGCTCTGATGGAGCTCCGGCGCGTCGATGCCTTCGAGGCGCAACCGTTCTTCTCCCAATGTCAGGCTGTCGCCGTCGGCTGCGTGAAATGCACCCGCATGCTCGATTCTCGCCGCATCGTTGAGCTTGGCGGCGATCAGCGCGATGAGCGCCAGCAAGGCAAATGCGGTCACGCCGTCGCGAATCAGGCGCAGGCCTCTTGTCACGCTTTCGCCTCCTTAAAAAACAAATCCTTGGCAAAGATGGCAAACATCTTCTTAAGAATTGTCGGTTAGGCTCTTATCCACCCTGGGATGAAGTTTCAACGTGCACATGAGTACCGGCGTAAGCACATCGACCGACAAGATTATCGTCGACAAGTCGCGCAGCCACCGCAACAAGGCCGTTTCCAAGGCCGTGCGGCAGACCCGCGAACGTCTTCAGTCTGGTCATGCGTCCAATTCTTCCTTCGACCGCGATGTACTTAAGATGTATGTGGCATCGGCGCTGCAGGGCGCGACGATCATGCCGCTCTTCGTCGTCATCATTACCGCGCTCGGTGTTTACTTTACTCAGAACACGCAATTGCTCTTCTGGGCGCTTCTGACGCTCACCTGCCACACCGGCAATATCTTGCTCGCGCGGCGCGCCCGCCGGCAGGAGATCACCGCCGAGAGCGCCCGCAGATGGCGCCGCCTGCTGCTTGCCGGCCAGTTCCTGCTCGGCTGCTGCTGGGCTGTCTTCGCGCTGCAGGGCTGCGACACCTGCGAGCCGTCGAGCTTTATACTCTATAAGGGCGCGACGCTGCTGATCGCGCTCTCTGTCACGGCGATGTCGAATTTCATGCTGACGCCCTCCGTGCTGGTCGCTTTCGCACCGGCGGTCGTGGCGCTCACCGCCAAGAGCGGCCTGTCGCGTGACTTCCTCGAAATCAGCCTGACCGCCGTCTTCACCACCACGGTCGTCTTCTTCAGTTATATCAGCGACCGGCTCTTCCGGTCGAACCTGATGATCCTTTCCTACCAGTCGGAAAAGGACGATCTCATCGCCGAGCTGGAAGTGGCCAAATCCATGTCGGACGAGGCCCGCCGCCGCGCAGAAGAGGCAAACCTTGCCAAATCCCGCTTCCTCGCCTCCATGTCGCACGAGCTCAGGACCCCGCTCAACGCCATCCTCGGTTTCTCCGAGGTCATGTCGGCGGAAGTGCTGGGGCCGCTCGCCAATCCGACCTACAAGGAATATGCCGGCGACATCCACCGCTCCGGCCAGCATCTGCTCGATCTCATCAACGAGATCCTCGACCTCTCGCGCATCGAAGCCGGCAAATACGAGCTGAGCGAGGAGGCGATCTCCCTGCTCGATATCACCGAGGATTGCATCGGCATGGTCCAGCTGCGCGCCCGCGCCAAGAACATTGCCATATCGGATCAGTTCGAGCGGCAATTACCGGCCATCTGGGCCGACGAGAAGTCGATGCGCCAGGTGGTGCTCAATCTTCTCTCCAACGCCGTCAAGTTCACGCCGCAGGGCGGCGAGATCCACGTCAAGGTCGGCTGGACGGCCGGTGGCGGCCAGTACATCTCGATCAAGGACAACGGCCCCGGCATTCCGGAAGACGAGATTCCCGTCGTGCTGTCGGCCTTCGGCCAGGGCTCGATCGCCATCAAGAGCGCCGAACAGGGCACCGGCCTCGGCCTGCCGATCGTCCAGGCGATCCTTGCCAAGCATGACGGGCAGTTCCTGCTGAAATCGAAGCTGCGCGAAGGCACGGAGGTCATCGCCATCCTGCCCGCCAAGCGCGTGCTCCAGAGCCTGCCGGCGGTCGAAGAGGCGCAGGCGGTTGCCCGCAAGCGCAAGAGTTTCGCCTGAATCAGCTGAAAAACAGATGTTTGCCGAGCACAAAAGCCAGATAAAGGCAGCAGGCGGCAATCATGCAGGACACCGCAAAGGAGCCGAGATCCTTGGCGTGTTTGCCCACGATCGAAATCTCCGGTGAGATCCGGTCGATCACTTCCTCGACGGCGGTATTCATCGCCTCCATCGAAAACAACCCGAGAAACAGAAGCACCGCGACGACGATCTCGCCGGCGCTCGCCCCGACCAGCGCCAGCGCCGCGAGCGACACGACGAAGAAGCCGAGCTCCTGGCGGAAGGCCGCCTCTTTCAACACGCGGCGAAAGCCGGCCCAGGAATAGCTGGCGGCTGCGATGAAATGCCGAAATCCGGTCTCCTTGGTCACCGCAGGCTTCGTCAAGATACCCCTCCTATTGCTTGCCGCTCACACCTGCCTGGGCAAACGTCGCCATGCCGGAATGGCAGGCGGCGGCGGCCTTGACGATGCCGGCGGCAAGCGCCGCTCCGGTGCCTTCACCGAGCCGCATGCCGAGCGCCAGAAGCGGCGTCTTGCCGAGCATCTCGATCGCGCGCAGATGTCCGGGCTCGGCGGAAACATGGCCGATCAGGCAATGGTCGAGCGCGGACGGATTGGCAGCTTTCAGGATCGCCGCCGCCGCGGTGGCGACGTAGCCGTCGATCAGCACGGGGATGCGTTCCATACGCGCCGCAAGGATGGCGCCAGCCATCGCCGCGATCTCGCGGCCGCCGAGGCGCCGCATGATCTCCAGGGGATCGTCGAGATGGTCGCTATGCAGCTCCACCGCCTTTTCCACCGCCGCGATCTTGCGCTCCAGCATCTCGCCTTCCGAGCCGGTGCCGGGTCCGACCCAGTCGCGCGCCGAGCCGCCGTAGAGCGCATAATTGATCGCTGCCGCAATCGTGGTGTTGCCGATGCCCATTTCGCCGATGCAGAGCAGGTCGGTGCCGCCGGCAATAGCCTCCATGCCGAAGGCCATGGTCGCGGCGCAATCGCGCTCGGAAAGCGCTGCCTCTTCGGTAATGTCGCCGGTGGGGTAATCGAGCGCCAGATCGAAGACCTTCAGGCCGAGGTCATAGGCGACGCAGATCTGGTTGATGGCAGCACCGCCAGCCGCGAAATTCTCGACCATCTGCTGGGTCACCGCGGGCGGAAAGGGCGTGATGCCTTGCCTCGCCACACCGTGGTTGCCGGCGAAGATCGCCACCAGCGGCCGGTTGACGGCAGGCGGCCGGCCAGTCCAGGCGGCAAGCCAGAAAGCGATTTCCTCCAGCCGTCCGAGCGCGCCTGGCGGCTTGGTCAGCTGCGCATCGCGTTCGCGCGCGGCCACCAGCGCTCGGGCATCCGGTCCCGGCAGGTCGCGGAGCAGGGTACGGAAATCGTCGAACGGCAGGCCTGAAACGCTCATCTGTGCGGTTTTCCTATGAATCCGGGATTCTTGTTTCACGCAAACCACTTGTTTGGGTCGAGCAAATCAGCTTGTTTGCGGTGGCAACTCTCTTAAAGCGGGCGGACGACGCGAACAACTCCAAAAGCGCCGCGACCTCCGGCGGATGAAGCAGAATGAAGATCAAGGATCATGCGGTCGATACCGCCCGCGCCGTCGCCTTCTTGAGCCGCATTCCCATGCCGCAATGGCTGTTCGAAGGCTATGACGGCAGGCTCGGCCGGCTGGTGCGCGCATTTCCCTTCGCCGGCACCGTCCTCGGCCTCATCCCTGCCCTCGCCCTCCTCCTCCTTTTGGGCCTGCGGGCTGATCCTCTGATGTCGGCGCTGATCGCGCTTTCCGTCCAGGTCGTCGTAACAGGGGCGCTGCACGAGGATGGCCTCGCCGACACGGCCGACGGCATCGGCGGCGGCAAGAGCCGCGAACACAGTCTTCTGATCATGAAGGACAGCCGGATCGGTACCTATGGCGCAATAGCGCTGATCCTCTCCTTCGCGATCCGCGCCGCCGCACTCTCCGCCATCGCTGACGATTCCCCGGCCTTCGCCGCCGCTCTCGCCATTCCCGCCGTCGCCGCTCTCAGCCGCGGCGCCATCGCCTGGCATTGGCAGCGGCTGCCGCCGGCAAAGGCCGATGGCATCGCCGCCTCCACCGGCCAGCCTGATGAAGCGGCGATGCAGTTTGCGCTCACCGCCGCCGGCCTCTTGGGCGCACTGCTGATCTGGCCGGCATTCGGTCTGCTGCCGCTCGTTGCGAGCCTGCTCGCCACCGGAATTGCAGGGCTCGCCTTCACCGCCTTCATTCGCCGCAAGCTCGGCGGCCACACCGGCGACACGCTCGGTGCGATGCAGCAGATTTGCGAAATCGCCGCCATCTGCGCCCTTGCCACGGCTCTTTGAAACCCCGATATGTCTTTCATGCAAACACCCTGCATCCACGTCTGCTCAATGGATCCCGGCTCCGGATTTTGTGCCGGATGCGGCCGCACTCTCCAGGAAATCGGCGGCTGGATGGGCTATTCCGATGCTGAGAGACACCGGATCATGGCGCTGCTGCCGGCAAGGCTTTCGGGCGCCGTCATGGGCTCAAACCAGACAAAAACAAACTTTGCCGGCGCGCCGGAGCGGCCTTTATGATTCGTCTCACCCTCCTCCTCGTCGTGATCGGCATCGGCCTTGCCGTGCTGATCGTCAACAATGACAGCAGCCGCATCCTCGGCCTGCAGAGCGAAGAATTCGGCCGCTTCATCTACCTGCTGCCGATCGCGCTGATGCTGTCGGCCGGCATCTGGGCGAGCCGGCGCAGCGTCGGCGAAACGATGCGCCAGCTGATGATCTGGCTCGTCATCATCCTGGCGCTCGCCACCGTCTATCTCTATCGCCAGGAAGCGCTCGGCGTCGGCAACCGGCTGCTGGCCGGCCTCGTTCCCGGCCGCGCCGTCGTCGTCACCACAAGCGAGGGCGGCCAGGAAGTGATCCTGCACAAGCTGCTGAACGGCCACTTCGAGGCCGATGTCGGCGTCAACGGCCAGACGGTCGAAATGCTCGTCGATACCGGCTCCAGCATGGTGGCGCTTTCGCATGAGGACGCCCAAAGAATCGGGATCGATCTCTCCCGCCTCACCTATTCCATGACCGTCATGACCGCCAACGGCGGCAGCCGTGCCGCGCCCATCACGCTCGATCAGGTCGCGGTCGGCCCAATCGTCCGCAACAATGTCGCAGCCAGCGTCGCCGAGGACGGCCGGCTCGACCAGAGCCTGCTCGGCATGAGCTTCCTGGAAACGCTGGGCTCCCTGCAGATGCAGACCGACGAACTGCGTATGCGAGACTAAGATCTCATCAGCCGCTTTCGGCAGGCTCTCCACGAGGAAGCCGCTCCGTCGATCGCTGTTCTATAAAAGCCGCGAATAGCGCTGCCGACAAGGCAAGCGATGCCGATGTCAGCAACATCATGAAAAGCGTCGGAACTGCGCCTGCCGCCTGAAGAAACAGGCCGGAGATCGAAGCGATCAACGCTCCGCCGGCGATCGACATCGCGGCCGCAAGCCCCGCGGCGGTGCCTGCGAGATTGGTGCGAACCGACATGACGCCGAGGTTCGCGGCAGGAAAGGTCAATCCATTGCCGATGCCGATGAAGATGCAAGGGCCGAAAATTGCTATGACATGCGTGACGCCGGAGACCGAGAGAACCAGCCCCAATAACAGACCCATGCAGGTCGACAGGCGTGCCGCGACAAGGGTCTTGCTCAGCGAGCTACCGGCGAATCGGGCGGCGAGATAGCTGCCGAAAATAAATCCCGCGGGCACCATTCCCATAAAAAAGCCCAGTTTCGCGCTCGATCCGCCGAGCGACGCGCCAACGGCGAGCGATGCGCCTCCGAGGAAGATATAGAGAGTGCCTGTGGAGCAAGCCATGCACAGTGCATAAGCCCAGAACCGCGCCGAACTCAGCAACTGCCCGTAGGAAGCGAAGTAGTTGCCTCTCGGCCTCGACGCGTGTCCGGCGGTTTCCTTCAATTCGCGCATCGATATGGCGAGGATGGCTGCGCCGAGCAATGCCAGCGTGACGAAGATCGCCCGCCAGCCGAAGACTTCGTCCAGCATGCCGCCGAAGGTGGGGCCTAGCATTGGCGCGATCGCCCATCCCATGGCGGCGTAGCCGATCCTGTTGGCAGCCTGGCGTTCGCCCGCCGTCTCCTTGATGACGACGAGGGCAACGCAGAAGCAGGCGGCGATGGACGCTTGCATGACGCGAAACAGCAGGAAAACACCGATAGTGGGAGCAAGGGCGCAGCCGATCGACGCGACGATGAAAATGGAAACGGCAATCAGCGCGACTGGACGGCGCCCATATCGATCCGACATCGCGCCTGCGATGACCTCCGTCAGCGCATTGATGATCGCATAACCGGCAATCGAAAGATTGACGAGTGCGAAATCCGCCTGGAATTCGGCGGCTAAATTTGGCAGCGCCGGAAGATAAATATTGACCGGCAGCACGGAGAGCGCCGTCAACAGGAGAAGGATCGAGCGCCGCGGCGCTGCGGTCGAGGCCATAGCCGTGTCCTCGGTCATGCGGCTGGCGGAAGTCTGCGCGGAATCGTCGCGTGTCATGGTCTTGCCCGTCTTGTCATCGAGATTGTGGGGGAAGCCTGACGAGGCGAAGCGCAAATTCAGGGCACAAAAAAAGCCCCGTCAGGAGCTTGATTGACCGCGCATGGGGCTGATCGCCGGATGGTTACACCATCCTGCCCATGCGCCCTATCACCACGACACGAACCATTGTGATCTTCATAGCCGCTACAACTAGAAAGAAATCCGCGTCTCGTCAACGCGCATTCGGGGAAGATGCGCTTTACGGCACGGGCCGGATCTGTCACGTTCACCCGCAAAACAACAAGACCACAAAGAGCAAAAAGAAACTCCTAGTCTGGTGGCACCCCGTATGCTCGACCGGCCTTCGCCTGAGGCGAAGACCCTCAACCATGGGTGCGACAGGAGTTTCGCGATGAATTCACTCTGGCCCATCATCGTCGGCGGCGTCCTGCCCGCCATTTTCTGGGGCATCACCGCCATTTTCCAGAAACAGAGCGCCACATCAGCCACCGGCTCCGCCGTCTATCTGATCGCTTTCGGCGCCGCCTGCGCGCTGGCCGGCCTGATCGCCGCGCTGATCTGGCGCCCTGCACCCTGGACTATCGAAGGTCTCGGTTTTGCCGCCATCGCAGGCGCCTGCTTCGCTTTCGGCACCGGCCTCATCAGCTTCGCGCTCTTCGCTTACGGCATCCCTGTCTCGAAACTCGCCCCGATCTGGAGCTGCAACGTGCTGGTGACGCTGGCCATCGGCGCTCTGCTTCTCGGCGAAGCGTCCGACTTCGACGTGGTCAGGCTCGCCGCCGGCACCCTCCTCATCCTGTCAGGCGCCCTTCTCGTCAGCGGTGCATGAGAAAATCAATAAGAGATGAGAACTTCACCGATCCGCTGGCGTCGCCTTACAACCAGCAGAGTCGTGATACCAGAGTCAGCCTCACCCGACAAAATATCGACAGTCGCTCGCCGACCGGAGAATTCTAGCTGAGCTCGCGAGTTTTGAAAGGAGCAAGGATTCGGCGAGCAATAAATGCTCAATTCACCATTCGCCCCTGAGCCCGAATACAATGTGATCGCAAGATTGATAGTGGGTTCGCGTTGATCGGCGAGGCTGCAGGTACTGTCAGGAAGGCATGATACCTCAGCAGAGAAAGGCTCCTTTCCCTCGATCGCCACGGCATAGGTAACCCTGATGGGTTGGGTGGCCTCCTCCGACAGACTGTGCTGCGGAGCTAGGCAAAAGATGGAGGCGATTGCGAAATATCCGAACACATTGCTTCCACCCATCCCGATTGCCCCATGAACCAACCAAGCCTTGCTGAGCAATCTTGATGTTGAAATTGCGGCGCTCCTTTAGAGCGCATCAGTTGCGCAGCCGATAACCGGTCTTGAAGACCCACCCGAGCGTTCCCAGGCAGATCGCCAGGAACACCGTGATCATCACCAGGCTGATGACGGGATTGACGTCGGCGATCCCGTAGAAACTCCAGCGGAAACCGCTGACGAGATAAAGCACCGGGTTGAAGTGGCTGACCGCCTGCCAGAAAGGCGGCAGCATGCTGACCGAATAGAAGCTGCCGCCGAGGAAGGTGAGCGGCGGCACGACCAGCATGGGGATGAGGTTCAGCTGCTCGAAATTGCCGGCCCAGATGCCGATCATGAAGCCGAACAGGCTGAAGGTGATCGCCGTCAGCAGGAAGAACAGGATCATCATGAAGGGATGCTCGATCCTGACGTCGACGAATAGATTGGCGGTCAAGAGGATGATCGCGCCGATGATCACGCCTTTGGTGGCGGCCGCGCCGACATAACCGAGCAGGATCTCCGTCATCGCCACAGGCGCGGAAAGCACCTCATAGATCGTGCCGGTGAATTTCGGGAAATAGATGCCGAAGGAGCCATTGCTGATGCACTGGCCGAGCAATGTCAGCATGATCAGGCCAGGCGTGATGAAGGCGCCGTAAGACACGCCTTCCACTTCCTGGATACGCGAGCCGATCGCGGCGCCAAAAACGATGAAGTAGAGTGAGGTCGAGATGACGGGCGATATGACGCTCTGCAGCAGCGTGCGGCGCGTGCGCGCCATCTCGAAGAAATAGATCGATTTGACCGCCTCGAAGTTCATTTGCCCGCTCCCACCAGCGCCACGAAGATATCTTCCAGCGAGCTCTGCCGCGTCGAGAGATCCTTGAAATGAATATTGTTCTCGCCGAGCCTCGTCAGCAATGCCGCGATGCTCTCCTGCTCATTGTCTTTGTCGAAGTCATAGGTCAGCCGGTTGCCGTCGGCTTCCAGCGTCAGTCCGTTGCCGGCAAAACAGTCCGGCAGCCGTTCCAGCGGTTCAGCAAGATCGAGGATAAGCTGTTTGCGGCCGAGCTTGGCCATCAGCGCCGCCTTGTCCTCGACGAGCAGCAATTCGCCGCCATTGATGACGCCGACGCGATCGGCGATCTCCTCGGCCTCTTCGATGTAATGGGTGGTGAGAATGATGGTGACGCCGGAGGCCCGAAGCCCTTCGACGACATGCCACATGTCCTTGCGCAGCGTCACGTCGACGCCGGCGGTCGGTTCGTCGAGGAAAAGGATCTCCGGCTCATGGGAGAGCGCCTTGGCGATCAGCACGCGCCGCTTCATGCCGCCGGAGAGCTGACGCAGCATATTGTCCTTCTTGTCCCAGAGTGAAAGGGCGCGCAGCACCTTCTCGATATGGGCAGGATCGGCTTTCTTGCCGTGCAGCCCGCGCGAAAAGCTGACCGTATTGAACACCGTTTCGAACTGGTCCGTGGTCAGCTCCTGCGGCACCAGTCCGATCATCGAGCGGGTGGCGCGGAAATCCTTCACCACGTCATGGCCGGCGACCAACACCTGCCCGCCGCTCGGATTGGCGATGCCGCAGATGATCGAAATCAGCGTCGTCTTGCCCGCGCCATTCGGTCCGAGCAGCGCCAGGATCTCGCCCTTTTCGACAGTAAGGTTGATGCCTTTCAGGGCCTCGAAGCCATTGGCATAGGTCTTTGTGAGGTTCTGAACGGAAATGATGGGGGCCATGCAGGACTCTTGCGGATTCGGAAAGTATTTCGGCCCGCTATATAAGCTGTCTGTGACGCTTTGACATCCTTCGGGAACGTGAACACTGCATTCACGCAGCACCAACACCGTTCGACCACAACTGCATCACCTGCCGGTGACAAGATTGAGAAGCCGGCTTTCGATTAACATCGCAACCACCCGCCTCCGCGGAAAAGAAAGCTCAAAGCCGGTTTGAAATGTCATCATCCGGTGATCTTCGTGCCCGATAAGAGAGCCGAGGCAAGCACCGGCATCCGCCCCGCCGCCCATTCCTTTGCGGAGCCGTCCTTCGGCGTTCTCGTTGCGCCATTTTCCGCTGCCTCGGCATGTAATGAAAGTTATTGTCAGTCACCAACTGCTTGGAACCGGCCAGTATCCCCTGTCCAGCCGCGTTCGTCTCAGCCGGCCCCCGGGCCGGCTTTCTTTTTTACGGGGAGTAGCGTAGGGAGCGCTCCCTCACAACTCGTCGTAATTGAACCAATCAAAATCGGCGGCCTTCCCGCGCCCTGACGTATCGAAGGCGAACATGCCGGCAAAGGCGCCGGTGAAGGAGCCGTGTTCGCCGCGCCCGCCTTCGTCGGAAATCACGCCGGCATCGAGAACCGGGCCGATCGGCTGCCAGGCGCCCATCCCTTCGGTCTGCCAGAAGAATTGCAGGTCGTTCTCGCGGATTTCCATGGCGAGCTGGACGCGGCCCTCGGCTGATATGGCGACACCGCTTTCGGCAGGGAAGCTCAGGCGTCCGTTCGGATAGTCACCGTTGCAGGACAGGATGGTGACGCAGCGGCCGAGCGTCTCGTGAAGCGTCACAGCCAGCGCGTGGAACTTGTGGCGATTATAATAATGCGTCAGCCCCGCCACCTGCTGATAGGTATCGGGTGAAAATTCGATCACGGTTTCGGTGCGGAAGCTGTGATGCTCCTGCCGACGGGCGACCAGCGCCTGCTCGAACCAGGAGCCGATGCTTTCGCGCCCGATCAGGCTGAGATGGCCGGGCCGTTCCGTCAGGTTGAATATCCGCTGTGGCTCGGGCGTTCGCAGCCACTGGAAATCGCCAGGCAGCTTGCCTCCGTCGAAATTGTATTCGGTGCGCATCGGCTTTTCCGCCGGCACCGCGCCGAAGAGGCCCGGCACATCGACATCGGGAACCGTGGTGCCATTCTCCAGGTAGAGCCAGTCGTCGTCGCGCCAGACGCACTTCTGCAGGCTCGTCTCGCGTCCCAGCGTGCAGCGCCGCTTCGGCGGCAGCGGCCGGCCGCAGAGATGGGTGTGATAGGCCTGACCATCCGGCGTCTCGACATATTGGCCGTGCCCTGCCCGCTGCAGCACCGCGCCCGGATGATCCTTGGAGGTGATGAGATGCATGTTCGGGTGCATTTCATAGGGCCCTTCGATGCGGCGCGAGCGCGCCATGGTGACGGCGTGATCATAGCCCGTGCCGCCTTCGGCGGTCGTCAGATAATACCAGCCGTTGCGCTTGAAGAGATGCGGTCCCTCGACGAGGCCAAGCGGGCTGCCGGCGAAGATGTTTTTGATCGGGCCTTTCAGCGCCTTCGTCGCCGGGTCCCATTCCTGCAGCAGGATACCGTCGAAAGCGGGCGATTTCGGCGAGCCGCCGAAGCTTTCGGTGCGGTGGTTCCACTGCATGTTGACGAACCACTTGCGGCCGTCATCGTCGTGGAAGAGCGAGGGATCGAAGCCGGAGGAATTCACATAGACCGGATCGGACCATTCGGCTTCGATCGAAGGCGCGGTGACGATATAGTTCGGCGCATCCTTGAAATTACCGTCGAAGCGCTTGACGTCGGTATAAACAAGCCAGAATTGCCCGTCGGCATAGGAAAGACAGGGCGCCCAGATGCCGCAGCTGTCAGGATTTCCCCGCATGTCGAGCTGCGATCTCCGTTCCAGCGGCCGGCGCACCAGCGTCCAGTTCACCAGATCGCGCGAATGGTGGATCTGCACACCCGGATACCATTCGAAAGTGGAGGTCGCGATGTAATAATCGTCGCCGACGCGGCAGATTGACGGATCGGGGTTGAACCCGGGCAGGATGGGATTGCGGATCATAGGTGCGGCCTCCTCCTAGATTATTGTTGTGGAACGTACGTCAAATGAGATTGGCTACAGCGCCAATTCTCCACCCTTGTATCTGCACGTTAGAGATTTTGTGCGATGGAAGCCATTGCGCCTCTGGCCGGGTGGCCACCCGGCCAGAGGCGTGACGAAGTCGCCCGCCCTCCCTCCGGTTACAACCGTGAATGAGCCTGGGATCTTCGTCATCGTCACGTACGACCGAATAGTCGCTTGG
>NZ_LOKW01000027.1 GCF_002211305.1 Rhizobium sp. R634
GCCTTTGCCGATGCCTGAGAGCTCAAGGATGTGCGGCGAACCGATCGCACCGGCGGACAGGACGGTTTCCCGGGCAGCATAGGCGCGTTTGGCCACGCCATTATGCTGGAACTCGACGCCGGCGACGGCTCCTTCTTCCACCAGCAGCCGCCGGACCTGCGCCTTGATCAGAACCGTCAGATTGCGGCGTCTCATCGCCGGGCGCAGGAAGGCCTTGGAGGTGTTCCAGCGAATGCCCGAACGCTGGTTGACGTCGAAATAGCCGGAACCTTCGTTGCTGCCGCGGTTGAAATCCGCCGTCTCCGGAATGCCTGCTTCCTTCGCCGCCTGCTGGAAGGCGTCGAGCACGGCCCAGCGCACGCGCGCCTTCTCGATGCGCCATTCGCCGCCGGCGCCATGCATCGCGTCTTCGCCGCGATAGAAATCCTCGGACTTGCGAAAGAACGGCAGAACATCGTCCCAGCCCCAGCCGGTGCAGCCCATCTGCCGCCAGAGATCATAGTCGCGCGCCTGGCCGCGCATGTAGATCATGCCGTTGATCGACGAGCAGCCGCCGAGCACCTTGCCGCGCGGATAGCTCAGCGCCCGGCCGTTCAATCCCGCTTCCGGCGCGGTGGTGAAGCACCAGTCGGTGCGCGGATTGTTGATGCAGTAGAGATAACCGACCGGGATATGGATCCAGTGGTAATTGTCTTTGCCGCCGGCTTCGAGCAGCAGCACCCTGCTCCTGCCGTCGGCGGAAAGCCGGTTGGCAAGCACGCAGCCGGCGCTGCCTGCCCCGATGATGATGTAGTCGTAACGATCCATGTGCCCTGCACGAAGCCCCAGATGCCTCCCGCTTCCCTCTCCCCGCGGGACGGGGAGAGGGAGAGTCGCATTGCCGCCGCCAATCTCTTTGCCGGGAAGGAAATCGTCCCTGGAAAGAGAGGTCCGCCCGTTCAGCGGCGATAGACGAAGCCCAGTTTCCGCCCGAGCCGCGAAGCGTAGAATTCGCCGATGATGCCGCGGCGGAAAATCAGCACGCAGATCATGAAGACGACGCCGGTGATGATCGTCACCGGGAATTCCGACGTGGCGAGATAATTTTGCAGCGCCACGACGAGCCCCGCGCCGAAGAGCGGCCCGACCAGCGTGCCGATGCCGCCGAGCAGCGTCATCAGGATCACCTCGCCCGACATCTGCCAGGCGACGTCGGTGAGCGTCGCGAACTGGAAGACGAGCGATTTCATCGCGCCCGCCAACCCCGCAAGCGCTGCCGACATGACGAAGGCGCCGAGCTTGTAGCGCGCCACGGAGTAGCCGAGCGAGGTGGCGCGGTTCTCGTTTTCACGGATCGATTTCAGGATCATGCCGAACGGCGAATTGATGAAACGCCAGATGATTAGGATGCCGACGAGGAAGACCGCCAGCACGAAATAATACATGTTGGTCGAGTTGCTGAGGTCGATGAAGCCGAAGAGATGGCCGCGCGGCACCGACTGGATGCCGTCCTCGCCTTCGGTGAACTTCGCCTGCAGGCAGAAGAAAAAGAACATCTGCGACAAGGCCAGCGTGATCATCGCGAAATAGATGCCCTGGCGGCGGATGGCGAAGAAGCCCATGACCAGCCCGAGGAATGCCGCGCCCGCCACGCCGACCAGGATGCCGAGTTCCGGCGGCAGCCCCCATGATTTCACCGTATAGGCGGTGAAATAGGCCGCACCCCCGAAGAAGGTGGCATGGCCGAAGGAAAGCAGGCCGGTATAGCCGAGCAGCAGATTGAAGGCACAGGCAAAGAGAGCGAAGCAGAGCAGCTTCATCAGGAAGATCGGATAGAAAAAGAACGGCGCCAGCAGCAGGAACACCAGCCCCGCAAGCAGGAAGCCCGCCTGCACTGAAAAGGCGGTCCGGCTTTTTTCCGTTCGGATGGTTTCGGTGATGTCAGCCATGTCAAGCATCCCGGCCGAAGAGGCCCGCGGGCCTGATGAGAAGCACGATCGCCATGATGACGAAGATCACGGTGTTGGAGGCTTCGGGATAGAAGACCTTGGTCAGGCCCTCGGCGATGCCGAGCACATAACCGGTCACGATCGCGCCCATGATCGACCCCATGCCGCCAACCACGACCACGGCGAAGACGACGATGATCATGTTCGAGCCCATCAGCGGCGAGACCTGGTAGATCGGCGCGGCCAGCACGCCGGCAAAGGCCGCGAGGCCGGCGCCGAGCGCATAGGTGAAGGTCAGGAGCATCGGCACGTTGACGCCGAAGACCTGCACCAGCACGGCATTCTCCGTGGCGGCCCTGAGATAGGCGCCGAGCTTGGTCTTCTCGATCAGCAGCCATGTGCCGAGGCAGACGACGAGCGAGACGATGACCACCCAGCCGCGGTAGATCGGCAGGAACATGAAGCCGAGATTGGCCCCGCCGGCAAGGGCGGGCGGCGTTGCATAGGGCTGGCCGGACGAGCCGTAGAGATAGCGGAAGGTGCCTTCGACGGCGAGCGCCAGCCCGAAGGTGAAGAGCAGGCCGTAGAGCGGATCGAGATCGTAGAGCTGGCGCAGAAACAGCCGCTCGATGACCGCGCCGGCAAGACCGACGATGACGGGCGCCAGGATCAGCGACGGCCAGTAGCCGATGCCGGCATAGGTCAAGAGCAGATAGGCGGCAAAAGCGCCGAGCATATATTGTGCGCCATGGGCGAAGTTGATCACCCTGAGCAGGCCGAAAATGATGGCGAGGCCGAGGCTCAGCAGCGCATAGAAGGAGCCGTTGATCAGGCCGATCAAGAGCTGGCCGAGCAGCGCCTGCAGGGGAATGCCGAAGATCATCGTCATGGCATCCTCCTCTGGAAGAGATCGGCTCCGCCTATGGAGCCACCATTTCTACCACCCTCATTCCTGTGCTCGTCACAGGAATCCAGCCGGCCCAAGTCCTTGGGCCGGAATGACTCCTCCGCGCCGCAGACGCGGCGCTGCTGGATCCCTGTGACAAGCACAGGGATGAGGGAGGAGATGTTGAGATCCGATATCCCGGAAGCATATCTGATGGTCACAACCATACTTAAACTCCCAGAACCTTGTGCAGCGTATCCATGCGCTGCGGCAGTTCGCCGACCGGGAATTCCGACACCATCTGCCCATGATCCATCAGATAGAAGCGATCGGCAATACGGCTGGCGAAACGGAAGTTCTGCTCGACGAGCAGGATCGTCATGCCGCGCTCCTTGAGTTTCTTCAGCACATCGCCTATCCGCTGGACGATAACGGGGGCAAGCCCTTCCGTCGGTTCGTCGAGAATGAGCAGCCTGACGCCGGTGCGCAGGATGCGGGCGATCGCTAGCATCTGCTGCTCGCCGCCGGAAAGCTTGGTGCCGGGGCTGCCGCGGCGTTCGTAGAGATTGGGAAAAAGCTCGTAGATCTCATCGAGCGTCATGCCGCCATCCGCCACCACGGGCGGCAGCAGCAGGTTTTCCGACACGGTGAGCGTCGAAAAGATGCCGCGCTCCTCCGGCACGAAGCCGATGCCGCGATGCGCCGTCTTGTGCAGCGGCACCTGGAGCATGTCGCTGCCGGCGAAGCTGATCCTGCCCTTGCGAGCGCGCACGATGCCGGTGATGGTGCGAAGCGTCGTCGTCTTGCCGACGCCGTTGCGGCCGAGAATGGTGATCGTCTCACCTTCGCCGACATGCATGTCGACTCCATGCAATATGTGGCTTTCGCCATACCAGGCGTTGAGGCCCTGAACTTCGAGGAGGGCGGCCATCAATGCTCCTCCGTGCCCATATAGGCCTCGCGCACGCGCTCGTCCTGGCTGACGGTGGCATAATCGCCCTCGGCGAGGATCTCGCCGCGCTGCAGGACGGTGACATGCTGGCAGATATTGGCGACGACGGAGAGATTGTGCTCGACCATCAGAACTGCCCGGTCGCGGGCGACGTCGCGGATGATCGACGAGACGACGCCGACATCCTCATGGCCCATGCCGGCCATCGGTTCGTCGAGAAGCAGCACCTTCGGGTCCAGCGCCAGCGTCGTGGCGATCTCCAGCACGCGCTTGCGGCCGTAGGAAAGGTCGGCGGCGATATGATCGCGCTCCTTGGACAGCCCGACGCTGGCAAGCAGCTGCTCGGCGCGTTCGTTCAGCCGGTCGAGCGCCGACAGCGGCCGCCAGAATTGGGTGGAGAGATTGTTCGGGCGCTGCAGCGCCACGCGCACATTGTCGAGAACGGAGAGGTGCGGGAAGACCGCCGAGATCTGGAACGAGCGCACCAGCCCCATGCGCGCCACCCGGTCGGGTGCGGTTCCGGTGATGTCGGTTCCCATCAGGGTGATCGTGCCCGCCGTCGGCTGCAGGAACTTCGTCAGCAGGTTGAAGACCGTCGTCTTGCCGGCGCCGTTCGGGCCGATCAGCGCATGGACGCTCGCATCATGCACGTCGAGATCGACGTTCTTGACGGCCGTGAAGCCGCCGAAATCGCGGCGCAGGCCGCGGGCGGACAGGACCACCCGCGGCTTTACCTGAGGTTTAATCGCGGAAACCGCCATTTGCTTACTTCACCAGATCGCAGCCGCTCTTGGCGGGATCGATATAGGCTTCTTTGCCGGGAATGGTGGCGAGCACATTGAAGTAATCCCACGGCTCCTTGCTGTCGGAAGGTTTTTTGACCTGCAGCAGATACATGTCGTGGATCATCCGGCCATTGGCGCCAACCGTGCCGCCGCGGCCGAAGACGTCGTCGACCGGCATTTCATGCAGCTGCTTGGCGACCGCCTCCGTTTCGTCCGTGCCGGCCTTCTGCACCGCCTTCAGATATTGCAGCACGGCCGAATAGGTGCCGGCGTGGATCATGTTCGGCATCTTGCCAGTGCGGTCGAAGAATTTCTTGGCGAAAGCGCGGCTCTCGTCGTCGCGGTTCCAGTAATAGCCTTCCGTCAGCGTCAGCCCTTGAGCCGCTTCGAGGCCGAGTCCATGGACTTCGGCCAGCGTGAAGAGCAGCGCTGCCAGATGCTGGCCGCCCTGGGTGATGCCGAATTCGGCCGCCTGCTTGATGGCGTTCGAGGTGTCGAGACCGGCATTGGCAAGGCCGATCACCTTGGCGCCCGAGGATTGCGCCTGCAGCAGGAAGGACGAGAAATCCTGCGTCGACAGCGGATGGCGAACCGAGCCGACGACCGTGCCGCCGCTCGACTTGACGTAATCGCTGGTCTGCTGTTCCAGGGAGTAGCCGAATGCATAGTCGGCGGTCAGGAAGAACCAGCTGTCGCCGCCCTGCTTGACGAGCGCCCCGCCGGTGCCGACGGCCAGAGCATGTGTGTCGTAAGCCCAATGGAAGCCGTAGGGCGAGCAGGCCTTGCCGGTCAGATCGGTCGTCGCGGCACCGGTGACGATGTCGATCTTCTTCTTTTCCTTGCCGATCGCCTGCACGGCGAGGGCCACCGACGAGGTCGTCAGTTCCATGATCGCATCGACCTGCTCGGTGTCATACCACTGGCGGGCGATGTTGGAGGCGATATCCGGCTTGTTCTGGTGGTCGGCATCGACGATCTCGACCGGAACGTCGAGCACCTTGCCGCCGAAATCCTCGACCGCCATCTTGGCGGCTTCGACGGAGGACTTGCCGCCGAAGTCGGCATAGACACCCGACTGATCGTTGAGAATGCCGATCTTGACCTTGCCGTCGGTCGCGCTCTGCGCAAACACCGCCGTGCTGCTTGCAAGCAGAAATGCAACCGATGCAATGAGATTCTTTCGCATATTCTCTCCTCCCAGAGATGAGCCAGCTTACGGATCTGTTCAGATTTGGCCAGCCGCACTCCTCAGAGCGGCCAACCCTCAGCTTACGATCAAGGAAATTCCGCCTTGAAGCAACGGGTGGTTTACAACTAATTCCAAACAGTATCTGTTCGTTTTTGAACAGACAGGGATCGCGATGAACAATCCACCGCAGTTTACTTGGGACGATCTTCAGTTTTTTCTAGCCGTCGCCCGCACCGGACAGCTTTCGACGGCCGCCCGCCAGCTGCGCTCCAGCCACGCCACCGTTTCGCGCCGCATCGACCGGCTGGAATTTGCCCTCAAGGTCAAGCTCTTCGAGCGCAATCCGCGCGGCTACGTGCTGACCGCCATGGGTACGCGTTTCATCGAGACGGCCGAGCGGATGGAGCAGGAGACCGAGCGGCTGCGCGCCGATCTTGCCGACGGCTCGATGGCGCAGCGCGGGCTCGTGCGGCTCAGCGCGCCGGAGGGTTTTGCCAACTTCTTCTTTGCGAGCGTGCTGCCGCGCTTTGCTGCCCAGCATCCGCATCTGTCGCTGGAGCTGGTGACGATCCAGCAGATCATGTCGCTATCGCGCAAGGAGGCCGATCTTTCCGTCGTGCTCGACGAACCGAAGGGCGGACCCTATTTCGCCGAGAAGCTGACCGACTACCACCTGCAGATCTACGGTTCGCGCGACTATCTCGCAAAAGCGCCTGAGATCACCTGCCGCGAGGACCTGCTCGGCCATCCCTTCGTCAGCTATATCGAGGAGATGATCTTCGCGCCGGGTCTGGATTACTTGAGCGATGTGCATCCGCGTATCAAGCCGCAGTTCCAGAGTTCCAGCATCTTCGCGCAGCTCACCGCCACCCGGAACGGTCTCGGCCTCTGCATCCTGCCCTATTTCTTCGCCAGCCGTTATCCCGAGTTGGTGCGCGTGCTGCCCGATGAGATCGACCTCAAGCGGCATTACTGGATCACCTGCCACCGAGACCTGAAACAAGCGCCGCGCGTGCGCGCCGTCATCGACTTCCTGCGCGAGGCGGTCCGCGGCGAGGATGCCCGTTTCATGCCGCCCTATGTCACGGCCGCCGGCCCAGCGGCCGGAGGCCGAAATCCGGCTATTTGAGGAACTCGGCCCGGTGCGGCGTGAACGTATCGATCAGCCGGCCCTTTTCCAGCGCCTTGACGCCGTGGATGAGATTGGGGGGCACGATGAAGCTGCCGCCCTGGCGGAGCACCTCGGTCCGGCCGTCGATCGTCACTTCAAAGCTGCCTTCCGCCACATAACTTGCCTGGATGTGCGGATGCGAATGGGCAGCACCGACGGCGCCGCTTTCGAAAGCCACTTCCACCATCATCATCTCGGGCAGATAGGTCATGATGCGCCTGGTGACGCCGGGCTCGGGATTGACCCACTCGGCGCCTTCGGCCGATACGAACAGATCGCTTGACGACATTTCCGCCTCCTCTTTGCAGAATCGAACGGGCGCAAAGTGGATCATGCCGCCGCGTTTGAAAAGATGAAGCGGCCGTCTTTTCGCCGGATCGCCCTCGGTTGACGCGATCGGCTGTCAGGTCTATCCCGAACCTGACGAGGCAAGCCTGAATGCAAGGGTGAGGAGACGCCGCCATGCAGCATACGCGCGAGGTTTTCGACTGGACCGACCCCTTCCGGCTGGCGGAGCAGCTGACCGACGAAGAGCGTATGGTGCAGGCGACCGCCCATTCCTACGCGCAGGAGAAGCTCGCGCCCCGGGTTCTCGACGCCTTCCGCAATGAAAAGACCGATCCTGAAATCTTCCGCGAAATGGGCGCACTCGGCCTGCTCGGCCCGACGATCTCGCCCGATTACGGCGGCGCCGGCCTCGGCTATGTCGCCTATGGCCTGATCGCCCGCGAAGTCGAACGGATCGACAGCGGCTACCGCTCGATGATGAGCGTGCAGTCCTCGCTCGTCATGCTGCCGATCGACGCTTTCGGGTCCGAGGCGCAGAAGCTGAAATATCTGCCGAAGCTTGCGAGCGGCGAATGGATCGGCTGCTTCGGCCTGACCGAGCCCGACCACGGCTCCGACCCCGGCTCGATGGCGACGCGCGCCAAGAAGGTCGATGGCGGCTACAGCCTCACCGGTTCGAAGACCTGGATATCGAACGCGCCGATCGCCGATGTCTTCGTCGTCTGGGCAAAGACCGAGGACGGCGTCATCCGCGGCTTCATTCTCGAAAAGGGCTGGAAGGGCCTTTCGGCTCCCGCCATCCACGGCAAGGTGGGCTTGCGCGCCTCGATCACAGGCGAAGTGGTGATGGACGGGGTATTCGTGCCCGAGGAAAACCTGCTGCCCGGCGTCACCGGCCTCAAGGGGCCTTTCACCTGCCTCAACTCGGCCCGCTTCGGCATTGGCTGGGGCGCGCTCGGCGCTGCCGAGGATTGCTATGCCAGGGCGCGGCAATATACGCTCGAGCGCAAGCAGTTCGGCCGGCCGCTCGCCGCCAATCAGCTGATCCAGAAGAAGCTCGCCGACATGGCGGCGGAAATCTCGCTCGGCCTGCAGGGCTGCCTGCGGCTCGGCCGCATGAAGGAGGAAGGCCATCCGCCGGTGGAGCTGACCTCTATTCTAAAACGCAACAGCTGTGGCAAGGCGCTGGAGATCGCGCGTGCGGCCCGCGACATGCTCGGCGGCAACGGCATCTCCGACGAATTCGGCATCGCCCGCCATCTCGTCAACCTCGAAGTGGTCAACACCTATGAGGGTACGCACGACATCCACGCGCTGATCATCGGCCGCGCCATCACCGGCATCGCCGCCTTTGCCAACTAACCGGCCCGCCGGGCAAGGCGAATTGCCACGTGCCTGACAATGTGCAACCTTCCCTCTCGCGGCACAAAGCCGGCAAAGAGAGGGATCATGCATGTTTCTGCTTCTTGCATTGCTGATCGGTGTCATCGCAGGCCTTCGCGCCATGACGGCGCCGGCCGCCGTCGCCTGGGGTGCGGCGCTCGGCTGGTTCGATGTCTCGCAAACGCCGCTTGCCTTCATGGGTTATCAGTGGACGCCGTGGGTCTTCACTATCCTCGCCGTCGTCGAATTCATCACCGACCAGCTGCCGTCCACGCCGTCGCGCAAGGTGCCGGTGCAGTTCGGCGCCCGCATCATCATGGGCGCGCTTTCCGGGGCGACGATCGGCGCGGCCAGCAGCCTGCTCTCGGGCGGGCTGATTGCCGGCGTGATCGGCGCCGTCATCGGCACCTATGGCGGGGCCGCCGTGCGCGGCAGACTTGCCGCCTCCTTCGGCAAGGATCTGCCGGCCGCTCTCATCGAGGATGCCGTCGCCGTCATCGGCGCGGTGCTGATCGTGGGGGCCGTCGCATGAAAAGCTTCGACGCCATTGTCATCGGCGCCGGCCAGGCCGGCCCGTCGCTTGCCGCCCGCATGGTCGAGAAAGGCATGAAGGTGGCGCTCATCGAGCGCAAGTACATCGGCGGCACCTGCGTCAATGCCGGCTGCATGCCGACAAAAACGCTGGTCGCCAGCGCCCGGGCAGCCCATGTCGCCCGGACCGGCGCCGCCTACGGCGTGAAGATCCCGGGCGAGGTCGCCATCGACATGAAGGTGGTCAGGGCCCGCGCCGAGACCGTGACCATGAACGCCCGCAACGGTCTGATCGGCTGGCTGGGCGGCATGGACGGCATGTCCGTGATCTCAGGCCATGCCCGTTTCGAAGGCGCGAAGACCGTCAGCGTCAATGGCGAGACGCTGACTGCGCCGCGCATCTTCCTCAATGTCGGCGCCCGGCCTGTCATCCCCGCTCTGCCTGGTATCGACGATATCGATTACCTCACCAGCACCTCGATCATAGGGCTCGACACGCTGCCGAGGCATCTCGTCGTGATCGGCGGCAGCTATATCGGGCTGGAATTCGCGCAGATGTATCGCCGCTTCGGCGCCGAGGTCAGCGTCGTCGAGCACGGGCCGAAGTTGGCATCGCGCGAGGACGAGGATGTATCGGATGCGATCGCCGATATTCTGCAGGCCGAGGGCATTGCCGTCCACACCAATGCCGGCAACATCGCCTTCGCCAGAAACGGCAGCGGCGTCAGTGTCACCGCCGGCGCTGCAAAGATCGATGCGAGCCATGTGCTGATCGCCACCGGCAGGAAACCGAACACCGATGATCTCGGCCTCGATGCCGCCGGCGTCGCCACCGATGAACGCGGCTATATCAAGGTCGACGACCGGCTCGCCACCAATGTCGATGGCATCTGGGCGCTGGGCGACTGCAACGGCCACGGCGCCTTCACCCATACCTCCTACAATGATTACGAGATCGCCGCCGCCAACCTCATCGACGGCGAGGACCGCAGGGTCTCGAGCCGCATCCCGGCCTATGCGCTCTATATCGATCCGCCGCTCGGCCGCGTCGGCATGACGGAGAAGCAGGCGCGCGCCTCGGGGCGAAGGATCATGGTCTCGACCCGGCCGATGAGCCGCGTCGGCCGCGCCAACGAACGCGGCGAGACCAAGGGCTTCATGAAGGTGGTCGCCGACGCCGAGACCAAGGAAATCCTCGGCGCGGCAATCCTGGGCATCGAGGGCGACGAGGCGATCCACGGCTTCATTGATGCGATGAATGCGGGAACGACCTATCCGACGCTGCAATGGTCGGTGCCGATCCATCCGACGGTGTCGGAACTGATCCCGACGCTGCTTGGGGATTTGAAGCCGGTTCAGCCGTGACCTGATCTCGGGAACGACTGGAGGCGGGCATGTCTATCGAAGCGCTGATCGAGAATTACGGCCTGCTGGCAATCTTCCTGGGCGCAGCCTTCGAAGGCGAAACGGCCGCCTTTCTCGGCGGCGTGGTCGCTCACCGCGACCTGCTGACCTATTGGTCGGCGTCGCTTGCGGCCACCGCAGGCTCCTTCGCCGGCGATCAGTTCTGGTTCTTCGCCGGCCGCTACGCCGCGCGATGGCCCCTCGTCCGCCGGCTGATGGAAAAGCCGGCGCTCGCCCGCGCAACCAGGCTTCTGGAAAAATACCCGACCGGCTTCATCCTGGCCTTTCGTTTTTTGGTGGGCTTGCGGACCATCAGCCCTGTCGTCATCGGCACCACGCGGATATCGACCGGAAAATTCGTCGTTCTGAATGCCCTGGCCGCGCTGGTGTGGGGACAGCTTTTCACCGCGCTCGGCTATTTGTTCGGGCACGGCATCCAGCAGACATTGGGCCACCTTCCGCTTCACCGCCATCTGCTGATCGCGGTCGCGGCCGCGGCTTTCGTCGCGGCTGCGGTCCTTGTCTTCCGCAAGATGAAACCGAGCGCCGGCCACTTATAAAGACTGGGCGCCCTACTCCATCACGATCTGCAGCTTCACGTCGCTCGGCCGCGCCTCGACGGCGCGATCGAAAGCCTTGATCGAATCTTCGAATTTGAAGGTCTCCGATATCAGCGGCTTCAGATCGACGCGGCCCGACGCCAGGAGAGCGATCGAGCGCTCATACTGGTGGGCATAACGGAACACGGTTTCGATGCGGATCTCCTTGGTGGTCGCGGTCGAGACGTCGAAACCAACAGGGTTGACCGGCAGGCCGACGGCAACGATGACGCCGCCCGGGCGCGGCAGCGCCATGATTGTCTCCCATGCCTTCGGCGAGCCGGAGCATTCGAAAACCACGTCGGCGCCCCAGCCGTCGGTCAGCCGGCCGACTTCCTCGATCAGGTTCTTCTCGCGGATGTTGACGGGGATGACACCCTGATATTGCGCTGATATATCGAGCTTCGGCTGGGCGAGATCGGCAACGATCGCGCGGGCGCAGCCGCCGGCGAGCGCAGCGATCGCCACCATCGTACCGATCGGCCCGGCGCCGAGAACGATGGCAGTGTCGCCGGGCGAGATCTTCGCCTTGGCCGCCGCCTGCATGCCGACCGCGAAGGGCTCGACCATCGCGCCTTCGGCAAAGCTGACATTGTCCGGCAGCTTGAAGGTATAATTGGCGGGATGCACGACCTCCGACGTCAGCACGCCATGGATCGGCGGCGTCGCCCAGAAGGTGACGGCGGGATCGATATTATACATGCCGAGCCGGCTTGCCTTGGAGTTCGGATCGGGAATGCCGGGCTCCATGCAGACTCGGTCGCCGACCTTCAGATGTGTCACGCCAGCCCCGACCTCGACCACTGTGCCGGCCGCTTCGTGGCCGAGGACCATCGGCGCGTTGACGATAAAGGGGCCGATCTTGCCGTGGGTGTAGTAGTGCACATCCGAGCCGCAGACGCCGACGGTGTGAATCCTGATCTTCACCTGCCCCGGTCCCGTTTCCAGAGGCAGATCGATATCGCGAAGCGCAAGCTCATGCTGGCGCTCCAGTACCAGCGCACGGACTTTGGTCATGATCGGTTTCCTTCCCTGTGGCGCCCACGATTCATCGAGCGCCGCTGGCCTGACTATAAGACCGGAAGGGGCGGCAATTCAATCGCGCCAATCAAGCTTTTGCTCAATGATTGATGAAATGCCCATTTTCCATAATCCGAAAGATTCACCGTCCAAGACCTCCGTATGATTTCACCCGGGGCCGCCGGAGAGTACATTATCAAATCGAGATATGCGGCAACGAGGACAGCCAGAGAAATGAAGCACGAGCGCAAGAATTCCGGCAGAAATCATCCTCACGGCTCGGCGATATCAAGGCCGTTCCGTGCCCTCTGGCATCGGCTCATGGAGCCGATCGCCGCGCTCTGGCAAAGCCGCCAGCCGCAGCCGATGCGCGTTGTCGCAGAGGCGAGGGATCGAAATCGTGCCCGACAGCGTTATTAGCCATGCGCCGGCATGGCGCTAAGGAAGCATGAAGGCTCCGGGGCACCATGCAGATCGGCAAGATAAGGAAGACCATCATGAAGTCGATCGTGTCATTCTGCCTGTTCGCATCCCTTCTCTTCGCGGCAAGTGAAGCGTCTGCGGCGCTGGAACAAGCATCGCTGCCGCCACAGGAGCAGGAAGAAAAGCTGGTGCCGGCCAATCTCGAGCTTAGCTTCACCGGCCCGGTCGATCTTGCCCGCTCGACGGCCGTCCTCATGGATGCCCAGGGCATGGTCCTTCCCACCGGCAAGCCGTTTCTCTCCGGCCCTGAGGGATCCATTTTCAAGGTCCCGCTCGATC
The DNA here is from genome assembly GCF_002211305.1 of Rhizobium sp. R634. Classification (GTDB taxonomy): domain Bacteria; phylum Pseudomonadota; class Alphaproteobacteria; order Rhizobiales; family Rhizobiaceae; genus Rhizobium. The sequence goes on from NZ_LOKW01000027.1 coordinate 12,899, forward strand.
CCTCCATGGCGCCCGGCCTCTATACCCTCGATTGGCGCGTACTCTCGATGGACGGCCACAGCGCCGAGGGCCAGTATCAGTTCCGGGTCGATCCTTAATTCGTTCCTGAAAGCATTTATAAGATTTTTATATTGACGGCCGCTCGCCCGTCTCGAACCTTTATGCCTTCCGGCTCCATATTGATGTCCGAGAGATCGAAAGATCATCTCCGCGCCAGAAAGTATGAAAGGCGGCCTTCCAAGGGAATGACGCCCTTTGTCTTGTCTGACTCCCAGAAGAACAACAGGAGTCACGATCATGATGGATATCATTCTGCTGGGCACCGCGATCATATTCTTCGCGCTGTGCTTTGCCTATACCAGAGCCTGCGACAGGCTCTAGCCGGAGAAACGACGATGACCCTCGATTATGTCTTGAGCGGTGCCGTGACCGTGTTTCTCACCGTTTACCTGACCTATGCTCTCCTTCGCCCAGAACGCTTCTGACTACCAAGCGGCCGGGTATTGAAAGTTTAACTCCATGACCCTCAACGGATGGCTTCAGATCCTGCTTTTCTGCGGGATCGTCCTCGTGCTCGTCAAACCGCTTGGCGCCTATATGACGCGCGTCTTCGGCGGCGAGCGCACTTTCCTGTCACCGGTCCTCGTTCCGATCGAACGAGGGCTCTATCGCATCGCCGGCACCAGCGAGCGCGAGGAACAGCATTGGACCTCCCATGCCTTCGCCATGCTGCTCTTCAACCTCATCGGCGTCGTCGCGCTTTACGCGCTGCAGCGCCTGCAGGCCGGTCTTCCCTACAATTCGGCCGGCATGGCTGCGGTCCCGCCTGAGCTAGCCTTCAACACCGCCGTCAGCTTCGTCAGCAACACCAACTGGCAGAACTACGGCGGCGAAAGCACCATGTCGTACCTGACCCAGATGGCCGGCCTCACCGTCCAGAACTTCGTTTCAGCGGCAACGGGCATTGCCATCGCGCTCGCCTTCATCCGCGCCTTCTCGCGCGCTTCGGGCAAGGCCGTCGGCAATTTCTGGGTCGATATGACGAGGGCGACTCTCTACGTGCTGCTGCCGATCTCGATCATGCTGACGCTCGTCTATGTCTATCTCGGCGTGCCGCAGACGCTCGGCCCCTATGTCAATGCGACGACGCTCGAAGGCGCGCAGCAGACGATTGCCGTCGGACCCGTCGCCTCGCAGCTGGCGATCAAGATGCTCGGCACCAATGGCGGCGGCTTCTTCAACGCCAATTCCGCCCATCCGTTCGAAAACCCCGATGCGATCTCCAACCTCATCCAGATGGTTTCGATCTTCGCGATCGGCGCCGCCCTGACCAACGTCTTCGGCCGCGTGGTCGGCAACCAGCGCCAGGGCTGGGCGATCCTCGCCACGATGGGCATTCTATTCGTCGCCGGCGTCGCCATCACCTATTGGGCGGAAGCCGCCGGCAATCCGCTGATGCATGCCTTAGGTCTTGAGGGCGGCAACATGGAAGGCAAGGAGGTCCGCTTCGGCGTCGCCCTGTCCTCGCTGTTTGCGGTCATCACCACGGCCGCCTCCTGCGGCGCGGTCAATGCGATGCACGGCTCGTTCACCGCGCTCGGCGGTCTCGTCCCGCTCATCAACATGCAGCTCGGCGAAGTCATCGTCGGCGGTGTCGGCGCAGGCTTTTACGGCATCCTGCTCTTCATCATCGTCGCCGTCTTCGTGGCCGGCCTGATGGTCGGCCGCACACCGGAATATCTCGGCAAGAAGATCGAGGCGAAGGAAATGAAGATGGCCGTTCTCGCCATCCTCTGCCTGCCACTCGCCATGCTCGTCTTCACCGCGATCGCCACGGTGCTGCCTTCTGCCGTCGCCTCGATCGGCACCGCCGGCCCGCACGGTTTCTCCGAAATCCTCTATGCCTATACCTCGGCAGCGGCCAATAACGGCTCGGCTTTCGGCGGCCTGACCGGCAATACGCCCTGGTACAATGTAACGCTCGGCATCGGCATGCTCGCCGGCCGCTTCCTAGTCATCATCCCCGCGCTCGCCATCGCCGGCTCGCTGATCGCCAAGAAGACGGTTCCGGCCTCGGCAGGCACCTTCCCGACCGACGGCCCGCTTTTCGTCGGCCTGCTCGTCGGCACCATCCTGATCGTCGGCGGCCTCACCTTCTTCCCGGCTCTGGCGCTCGGCCCCGTCGTCGAGCACCTGGTCGCGGTCGCCGGGCAAACCTTCTGAGGCGATGCCCGACCCTGCATCGCCGGGGTCCTTCGCCATCCTTGTTTCAAGCTGGAGTCTCTTATGAGCCAGGCAAAATCCGCGAGCATCATCGATTCTCGCATCCTCATTCCGGCCGTGGGCGCCGCCTTCAAAAAGCTCGACCCGCGCGCCCTTGCCAGAAATCCGGTCATGTTTGTCGTGGCCACGGTTTCCGTGCTGACCACCGTGCTATTCCTGCGCGACCTCATCGCCGGCAACGGCAATCTCGGCTTTTCCTTCCAGATCAATCTCTGGCTCTGGTTCACGGTGCTCTTCGCCAATTTCGCCGAGGCCGTCGCCGAAGGCCGCGGCAAGGCGCAGGCGGATTCATTGCGCAAGGCGCGCACCGAAACCCAGGCCAAGCTGCTGACCGGCAATAACGGCACGGACTATCGCATGGTGCCGGGCACCAGCCTCAAGGTCGGCGACATCGTTCTCGTCGAAGCCGGCGACATCATCCCGTCGGACGGCGAGGTCATCGAAGGTGTCGCCTCCGTCAACGAAGCGGCAATCACCGGCGAATCCGCCCCCGTGATCCGCGAATCCGGCGGCGACCGCTCCGCGGTCACAGGCGGCACGCAGGTGCTGTCCGACTGGATCCGCGTGCGCATCACCGCGGCCGCCGGCTCGACCTTCCTCGACCGGATGATCTCGCTGGTCGAGGGGGCGCAGCGCCAGAAGACCCCGAACGAGATCGCGCTCAACATCCTGCTCGCCGGCATGACACTGATCTTCGTGCTCGCCACCGCGACGATCCCGAGCTTTGCCATCTATGCCGGCGGCTCGATCCCGATCATCATTCTGGTCGCCCTCTTCGTCACGCTCATTCCGACGACGATCGGCGCGCTGCTGTCGGCGATCGGCATTGCCGGCATGGACCGCCTCGTCCGCTTCAACGTGCTCGCCATGTCGGGCCGTGCGGTCGAAGCCGCCGGCGACGTCGATACGCTGCTGCTCGATAAGACGGGCACGATCACGCTCGGCAACCGCCAGGCGACCAGCTTCCGGCCGGTGCGCGGCGTTTCCGAACAGGATCTCGCCGACGCCGCCCAGCTTGCCTCGCTCGCCGACGAAACGCCGGAGGGCCGCTCGATCGTCGTGCTCGCCAAGGAGAAATATGCGATCCGCGGCCGCGACATGGCGAGCCTCAAGGCGACCTTCGTGCCATTCACCGCCCAGACCCGCATGAGCGGCGTCGATCTCGAAGGCGCCTCGATCCGTAAGGGCGCGGTCGATACCGTGCTCGCCTATGTCGCCGGCGACGCGCCCTCGAAGAATGGCGGCGAGGTCGTGCGCGAACTGCAGTCGATCGCCGACGACGTCGCCAAATCGGGCGGCACGCCGCTCGCCGTCGCCCGCGACGGCCGGCTGCTCGGCATCGTCCAGCTGAAGGACATCGTCAAGGGCGGCATCCGCGAGCGCTTCACGGAGCTGCGCCGCATGGGCATCCGCACCGTGATGATCACGGGCGACAACCCGCTGACAGCAGCGGCCATCGCCGCCGAGGCCGGGGTCGACGATTTCCTCGCTCAGGCGACACCGGAGATGAAGCTGGCGCTGATGCGCGAGGAACAGGCCAAGGGCAAGCTGGTCGCCATGTGCGGCGACGGCACCAACGATGCGCCGGCTCTCGCCCAGGCCGATGTCGGCGTCGCCATGAACACCGGCACGGTCGCCGCCCGCGAGGCTGGCAACATGGTCGACCTCGACTCGGATCCGACGAAGCTCATCGAGATCGTCGAAATCGGCAAGCAGCTGCTGATGACGCGCGGCGCGCTGACGACCTTTTCGATCGCCAACGACATCGCCAAGTATTTCGCGATCATCCCGGCGATGTTCCTGACCTTCTATCCGCAGCTCGGCGTGCTCAACATCATGGGGCTTTCGACCCCGCAGAGCGCCATCCTCTCTGCGATCATCTTCAACGCGCTCATCATCATCGCGCTGATCCCGTTGTCCCTAAAGGGCGTGCGCTACCGCCCGATCGGCGCCGGCGCGCTCTTGTCGCGCAACCTGCTGATCTACGGCCTCGGCGGCATCATCGTGCCTTTCATTGGCATCAAGGCGATCGACATGGCCGTCGCGGCCCTCGGCCTCGCTTAAAGGAGTAAGAATAATGTTGAAAGAATTCCGCCCGGCGGTCGTCATGATTATCGCCACCACCGCCATCACCGGCCTTCTCTACCCCCTCGCGATGACGGGTGCAGCCCAGGCCCTCTTCCCCAGCCAGGCGAACGGCAGCCTGATCGAGAAGAACGGTCAGGTGATCGGCTCGGCGCTGATCGGCCAGGCCTTCGCGGCAGACAAATATTTCCACGGCCGCCCCTCGGCGGCCGGCGACGGTTACAATGCGGCCGCCTCCAGCGGCTCCAACCTCGGCCCGACCAGCCAGAAACTGATCGACCGCGTCAAGAGCGACTACGAGGCCGCCAAGGCGACGAACCCGAATACGCAAGTGCCCGCCGACCTCGTCACGGCGTCCGGCAGCGGTCTCGATCCTGACATCTCGCCCGACGCCGCCTACTTCCAGGTGCCCCGGGTCGCCGAGGCGCGAGGCCTGGACGAGGCCAAGGTCAAGGCGCTGGTCGACGGCGCCGTCCAGGCTCGCGAACTCGGCCTTCTCGGTGAGCCCAGAGTCAATGTTCTGGCGTTGAACCAGAGCCTTGATGCTTCTATGACTGAGTGAGTTTCGTTGGCTGGGCACGCCTTCTCCTTCTCCCCCATCCCTGTGCTCTCACAGGGATCCAGCAGCGCCGCGTCGGCGGCGCGGGAGACTCCTTTCACGCGAAGGAATTCGCGTGGCTGGATTCCTGTGACGAGCACAGGAATGAGGAGAAGGAGGCGTAGCGCCCATCCTCCAGCACAGGCATCTGCAGAAAGACCAAACGCATGCCAGACGACAATCGCGACCAGGCCGGCAGGCCCTCGCCCGATGCGCTTCTCGAAAAAGCCCGGGCCGAGACGCGCGGCCGTCTGAAGATTTTTCTCGGCGCCGCCCCCGGCGTCGGCAAGACCTACGAGATGCTGATCTCCGGCCGCGCCAAGCTCGACGATGGCCTCGATGTCGTCATCGGCGTCGTCGAGACCCATGGCCGCAAGGAGACCGAGGCGCTGCTTGCCGGCTTCGAGATCATCCCCCGCGTCGAAATCGACTATAAGGGCCGGCCGCTCGAGGAAATGGACCTCGACGGCATCCTTGCCCGCAGGCCCGATCTCGTGCTGGTCGACGAACTCGCCCACACCAATGCCGAGGGCAGCCGGCATCCGAAGCGCTATCTCGACGTGAGGGAATTGCTCGACCGCGGCATCGACGTCTATACGACGCTGAACATCCAGCATGTCGAGAGCCTCAACGACGTCGTCTCGCAGATCACCCGCATCCGCGTGCGCGAGACGGTGCCGGATTCGATCATCGATCTGGCCGATGACGTCGAAATCATCGACCTGACGCCCGACGATCTCATCAAGCGCCTGCATGACGGCAAGGTCTACATGCCGAAAACGGCGGAGCGGGCGCTGACCAATTACTTCACGCCGGGCAACCTGACGGCGCTCAGGGAACTGGCATTGCGCAAGACTGCCCAACGGGTCGACGATCAGCTGCTCACCCATATGCAGGCCCATGCCATATCAGGCCCCTGGGCGGCGGGCGAACGCGTCCTCGTCTCGATCGACCATCACCCGCGTTCCGCTTCGCTGGTGCGCTACGCCTCGCGCATGGCATCGCGGCTGCGCGCCCCCTGGGCCGCCGTCTACATAGAGACTGCCCGCTCGATCAATCTGACGGAAACGGAACGCGATACCGTCGCGGCCACGCTGCGCCTTGCCGAGCAGCTCGGCGGCGAGGCGATCACCATTCCCGGCCGCGAGGTGGCCGAGGAACTCGTCCGCCACGCCAGCGCCAATAACGTCACCCATATCGTCATCGGCGCACCGAAGAAGCCGACATGGCGCGATTGGTGGAGCCGCTCCATCACCGACGAACTGATCCGCAAGACCGGCGAGATCAGCGTCCATGTCATTTCAGGCAACGAGAAGGACGGCACCACGGCGCGCGGCGTCAGCGCGGCCGCAACCGCGCCGCAGCTGGATCTCTGGGCCTATCTGCTGGCGACAGCCTATGTCGCCGTCGCGCTCGGCGTCAGCGTCGTGCTCGACCAGGTGCTCGACGTGCGCAACCTCGCCCTGGTCTTCCTGATGGCGGTGCTGACGTCGGCCGTCATCCACGGGCTGCGGCCGGCGCTCTACAGCTGCATCCTCAGCGCGCTGTCCTTCAACTTCTTCTTCCTGCCGCCGCGCTACACGCTGACGATCAGCGATCCGGAAAGCGTGCTTGCCCTCTTCTTCTTTTTGGGCGTCGCGATCATCGCCAGCAATCTGACGGCGACCGTGCAGCGCCAGGCCGCCGCCGCCCGGCAGCGGGCGCGCACGACCGAAGACCTATACCTCTTCTCCAAGAAGCTCGCCGGCACCGGCACGCTCGACGACGTGCTCTGGGCGACCGCCTTCCAGCTCGCATCGATGCTGAAGGTCCGCGTCGTGCTGCTGCTGCCGGAAGAAGGCACCATCGCCGTCAAGGCCGGTTATCCGCCCGACGACACGCTCGACGATGCCGATATCGCCGCCGCCCGCTGGGCCTGGGAGCACAATCACGCCGCCGGCCGCGGCGCCGATACCCTGCCCGGCGCCAAACGGCTTTACGTGCCGCTCAGAACCGGGCGCACCGCCATCGGCGTCATCGGCCTCGACAGCGACCGCCGCGACGGGCCGCTGCTGACGCCGGAGCAGCAGCGGCTGCTCGATGCGCTGGCCGACCAGGCGGCCCTTGCCATCGAACGCGTCCAGCTCGTCGCCGATGTCGACCGGGCGAGATTGGCGGCGGAAGCCGACCGGCTGCGCTCGGCCCTGCTGACCTCGATCTCGCATGACCTGAAGACGCCGCTTGCCGCCATCCTCGGCGCCGCCGGCACGTTGCGCGATTACTTCACCTCCATGCCCGAGGAGGATCGCGCCGACCTGCTCGCAACCGTCGTCGACGAATCGGAGCGGCTCAACCGCTTCATCGCCAACCTGCTCGACATGACCAAGATCGAATCCGGGGCGATGGAGCCGAACTCCGCGCTGCATTATGCCGGCGATATCGTCGGCAGCGCGCTCGCCCGCGCCGCGAAGATCCTCGAACACCATAAGACAGAGATGCGCATTCCCGCCGATCTGCCGATGGTGCGCGTCGACCCTGTGCTGTTCGAGCAGGTGATCTTCAACCTGCTCGACAATGCGGCGAAATACGCGCCCGAGGGATCGGTGATCCATATCGGCGGCTGGGCCGATGCCGACCACGTCGTCCTGCAGGTCTCGGACGAAGGCCCGGGCATCCCGCCGGCCGACCTCACCCGTGTCTTCGACACCTTTTACCGCGTACGCAAGGGCGATCAGGTGCGCGCCGGCACCGGGCTTGGCCTTTCCATCTGCCGCGGCTTCATCGAGGCGATGGGCGGCACGATCGCCGCCGGCAACCGGACGAGCCGCCCGGGCGCCGTCTTCACCATCTGCCTGCCGAAACCCAACGACATTCCCAAACTGGATGAACTCAGATGACCGGTTCAGCCGTCAAAATCCTCGTCGTCGACGACGAGCCTCCGATCCGCAAGCTGCTCCGCGTCGGCCTGACCGCGCAGGGCTACGAGGTGCAGGAGGCGCCGAACGCCGCCAGCGCCCGCCAATCGGTCGCCGCAGATATGCCCGACCTCGTCGTGCTCGATCTCGGTCTGCCCGACAAGTCAGGCCATGACCTTTTGCAGGAATGGCGCGATGAAGGGCTTTCCATGCCCGTCGTCATCCTCTCCAGCCGCACCGACGAGGCCGGCATTGTCAAGGCGCTGGAAAGCGGCGCCGATGATTATGTCACCAAGCCTTTCGGCATCAACGAACTCGGCGCCCGCATCCGCGTGGCGCTGCGCCACCGGCTGCAGCAGCAGGGGGAAAAGGCGATCTTCCAGACCGGCGGGCTGTCGATCGATCTCGTCAAGCGCATCGTCAAAGTCGATGGCGAGGAAATAAAATTGTCGCCGAAGGAATACGACATCCTGCGCGTGCTCGCCCAGCATGCGGGCAAGGTGCTGACCCACCAGTTTCTTTTGAAGCAGGTATGGGGGCCGGCGGCTGATGTGCAGTATCTACGCGTCTATATCAGGCAGCTGCGGCAAAAGGTCGAGCAGATTCCGGACCAGCCGCACTATATCACCACCGAGACCGGCGTCGGCTACCGGCTCAGGGAACCGGATTGACCTCCCTTCCCGCCCGCTGCCCGAACAGTATCGAGCCAGAACAGCATTGAGAATGACATGAACCTTCCCAGCATCATTCGGCCGGAGCACACTTTCATCGGCGTGTCGGCGCCGACGAAATGGCGCGCGCTGCAGACGATAGCGGACAAGGCCGCCAAGGCTTTTTCCGTCGACGGACCGACCATCCTGAAGGCGCTCGAAACGCGCGAGAAACTCGGCTCCACCGGGATCGGCAACGGCATCGCCATCCCGCATGCGGCAATCGACGGCATGACCAGCCCGCGCGGCCTCCTCATCCGCTTCACCCAACCGCTGGATTTCGAGGCGATCGACGATATCCCGACCGATATCGCCTTCGTGCTGCTCTTCGGGGAAAACAATCGCGGCGAATATCTGAACGTGCTGTCCGCCATCGCGCGGCGGCTGCAAACGGACGGCGTGCTTGCCGCCATGCGCAAGGCAAGAACGGTCGACGAATTCTATTCCGATTTCATCGCCGATTCCCGGGTATGAAAAAGGCGCGGCCCGAAGGCCGCGCCCGCTCGTCTGCAATCAGACGATCTTAGAAATCGCGCTGGAAGCGCAGGAAGCCGAACACTTCGTCGTCGCCTTCGTCCTCATCGTGATATTGCACGCTGAGCTTCGAACGCAGGTCGTCGACGATGCGGTAATCGATCGTGACGCCGGTGGTGTAGGCGCTGCCGCCGGTAAAGCCGTTACCGTCAGCCTCGAGCGCAATGTTCTCGAAGTACTGGAAGCCGGGGGTGACCGACCACTTTTCGTTGATCTTCAAGGCGTATTCCGCTGCGATCGTCCATTCGGACTCTTCGTAGTAGTAGTTGGCGCCGCTTGCCCATACGCCGGCGATGCCGAGCGTGCCGGGACCGATGTCGGCATAGACGATACCGCGGACAGCGACTTCGCTGGTGTCGGTGTCGTAGCCGGCAAGCAGGTAAGCGCTGATGGCGCCGGCCTTGTAGGAGACCTGGCCTGCGACACCGAAGTTGTTCGGGCCTTCGCCCGGCTTGGTGGCGTAGTCGTCTTCCAGCTCGTCGATCGAGAGGCCGGCCGCGAAAGCACCATTCTCGTACTGATAACGGATCGAGTTGTGGGTCGTCTCGTTGCTGGCGAGCGTATCGGTCTCGCCGCTCATGTCGTCGTCCCACCAGCTGTAGAGCTTACCGACGCGGAAACCGGCGATGTCGATGTAGCCTTCGTCGAGCAGCGCTTCCTGGTCGGAGGCGTTGTCGACATTGTAACGCAGCGTGATGACGCCGGTCAGCGTGCCGTACTCGGTGTCGTTCTTGGCCTGGAAGGTGACCTGACCGCGCGTCCAGAAATTCACGTCGGAATCGCCGGCGATGTTATCGCCGAAGCGCACTTCGGTACGGATGTAACCGCCGATCGAAAGGCATGTTTCCGTTCCCGGAATATAAAAATAGCCGGTACCGTAGGCGTCGCAAACGCGAACATATTCCACGGGCTCGGGTTCCGCCGCCACGATGGCGTCGGCAGCGCGGGCTCCGGATGCCGCGGCAAGGGCGGCAACGGAAGCAAAAAGGATAGTTCTGATATTCATTTTAATGGCCCTTAACAGGTTTGGAATGTGAGGCGCATTTCAAGGATGCCCCCACGTAGCGGTCGGCAAATACGGCCGCACCGCCGCCATATAGGAATCCGCAAGTGTCATCGCGGCGAAAACCGGGCAAAAATCAGCGCGCGCTCGCCTCTTGTGGAGGAACTGTGGCAGAAAAAACACGGATCTGCGGCAGGACCGCGGCAGGCGAAAATTGGCCGCGGCCAACTTCGGCACGTCCATTTCAATAAACGCCCTCAAATGGAATGACATTCTACGAGTAGCCGAGGAACCGGAAGAACCTTCGTTTCATTATACGACTGACTTGATAGAGTTAAGACAGATAACAGGAGGGTTCCCATGCAGACAAAACGGCTCACCCGGCTCCTCGCGGCCGCGGTCATGGCAGGCAGCTTCGCAATCGGGAGCGTAGCTCCCGTCTTCGCGGACCAGTCGCTGCTCAATGTTTCCTATGATCCGACCCGCGAATTGTACAAGGATTTCAACGCCGCCTTTGCTGCCAAGTGGCAGAAGGACACGGGTGAAACCGTTACGATCCAGGCCTCGCACGGCGGCTCCGGCGCCCAGGCCCGCTCGGTCATCGACGGCCTCGACGCCGATGTCGTGACGCTGGCCCTCGAAGGCGACATCGACGCCATCGCCAAGGCGACCGGCAAGATCCCGGCCGACTGGAAGACGAAGCTCCCGAACAATTCGACGCCCTATACTTCGACGATCGTCTTCCTGGTCCGCAAGGGCAACCCGAAGGGCATCAAGGATTGGGGCGACCTGATCAAGGACGACGTGCAGGTCATCACGCCGAACCCGAAGACCTCGGGCGGCGCCCGCTGGAACTTCCTGGCTGCCTGGGCATGGGCCAAGCAGGCGAATGGCGGCGACGACGCCAAGGCGCAGGATTACGTCGGGAAACTGCTGCAGCACGTTCCGGTTCTCGACACAGGCGCGCGCGGCGCCACGACCACCTTCGTCCAGCGCGGCCTTGGCGACGTGCTGCTCGCCTGGGAAAACGAAGCCTATCTTTCGCTTGAGGAACTCGGCCCCGACCAGTTCGAGATCGTAACGCCGACCTTTTCCATCCGCGCCGACCCGCCGGTCGCCGTCGTCGACGGCAATGTCGACAAGAAGGGCACGCGCAAGGTCGCCGAAGCCTATCTCAACTATCTCTATTCGGACGAAGGCCAGAAGATCGCCGCCAAGCATTACTACCGGCCGATCAAGCCGGAAGCTGCCGATCCGGCCGACATCGCCCGTTTCCCGAAGCTGACGCTCGCCACCATCGACGACTTCGGCGGCTGGAAGGAAGCCCAGCCGAAATTCTTCGGCGATGGCGGCGTATTTGACCAGATCTACAAGCCGGCCCAATAATAGACTTCATGAAAGCACATAGCCCCACACGGTGGCGGTTCAGACGGCCGAGCGTCATTCCGGGTTTCGGAATGGCGCTCGGCCTTACCTTGACCTGGCTCACCCTTCTGATCCTCATCCCGCTCTCGGGCCTTGCCGTCCGGTCGAGCGCGCTCGGCTGGGAGAAATTCTGGTCGATCGCGCTCGATCCGCGCACGCTGAACGCGCTGCGCATCAGCTTCGGCAGCGCCTTCATCGCCGCGATCGTCAATGCCGTCTTCGGCATCATCCTCGCCTGGGTGCTGGTGCGCTACCGCTTCCCCGGCAAGCGCGTCATCGATGCCATGGTTGATCTGCCCTTCGCGCTGCCGACCGCGGTTGCTGGCATCGCGCTGACGACGCTCTATGCGCCGAACGGCTGGATCGGCCAGTTCCTGACGCCGCTCGGCATCAAGATCGCCTTCACGCCGGCTGGTATCGTCGTGGCGCTGATCTTCGTCGGCCTGCCCTTCGTGGTGCGCACGGTGCAGCCCGTCATGGAGGAGATCGACAAGGAAGTGGAAGAGGCCGCGGCGACGCTCGGCGCCAACCGCTTCCAGACGATTTTCCGGGTGCTGTTGCCGGGGCTGGCGCCTGCCGTGCTCACCGGCTTCGCGCTCGCCTTTGCCCGCGGCGTCGGCGAATATGGCTCTGTCATCTTCATCGCCGGCAACCTGCCGTTCAAATCGGAGATCGCGCCGCTGCTGATCGTCATCAAACTCGAAGAGTATAATTACGCGGCAGCGACCGGCATCGCGGCGATCATGCTGATCATCTCGTTCGCCATGCTGCTCGTCATCAATCTCATCCAGAGCTGGAGCAGGCGGAGGTACGGCTATGGCGCTTGATGCGACCGTTCAACCTGTCAAGCTGCGTTCGGTGACGACCGAACACCGGATCGCGCGCTACAGCCTGATCACTCTCTCGCTCGTCTTCCTGCTGCTGATCCTGCTGTTGCCGCTGACCGCCGTCTTCGTCGAAGCCTTCCGCAAGGGAGCCGGCCCCTTCATCACGGCGCTCGGCGATGCCGAAACCTTCTCGGCGATCCGCCTGACGCTGATCGTCGCCGGCATCAGCGTGCCGCTGAACCTTGCCTTCGGCGTCGCCGCCGCCTGGGCGATCGCCAAGTTCGAGTTCAAGGGCAAGGCGTTTCTGACAACGCTGATCGACCTGCCTTTCTCGGTCTCCCCCGTTATATCGGGCCTGGTCTTCGTGCTGTTGTTCGGGGCGAACACCTATCTCGGCCAATGGCTGAGCGCCAACAACATCAAGATCCTGTTCGCCGTACCGGGCCTGGTGCTCGCGACCATGTTCGTCACCTTCCCCTTCGTCGCCCGCGAATTGATCCCGCTGATGCAGGAACAGGGAACGGCGGACGAAGAGGCAGCGCTTTCGCTCGGCGCCAGCGGCTGGCAGACCTTCTGGCATGTGACGCTGCCGAACATCAAATGGGGCCTGCTCTACGGCGTGCTGCTCTGCAACGCCCGCGCCATGGGCGAGTTCGGCGCCGTCTCCGTCGTCTCCGGCCATATCCGCGGCCAGACGAACACCATGCCGCTGCAGGTCGAGATTCTCTATAACGAGTATAATTTCACCGGCGCTTTTGCCGTCGCCACGCTTTTGGCCTTGCTGGCACTCGTAACTCTTGTTTTGAAGACGCTGCTGGAAATGCGCTACAGCGCTGAAATCTCCGCCAGCCGGCGGCACTGAAGGATCTGGAATGGAAGTACGCGTTCAAAACATCCGCAAGGAATTCGATCGTTTTCCGGCGCTGCACGATGTCTCGCTCGATATCCGCTCCGGCGAGCTGATCGCACTGCTCGGTCCTTCGGGCTCCGGCAAGACGACATTGCTGCGCCTGATCGCCGGCCTGGAAAGCCCGACCGAGGGACAGATCTTCTTCGGCGACGAGGATGCTTCGAAGAAGTCAGTGCAGCAGCGCAATATCGGCTTCGTGTTCCAGCATTATGCCCTCTTCCGCTACATGACGGTGCTCGACAACGTCTCCTTCGGCCTGAGAGTGAGAAGCGGCGCGCGACGTCCAGCGAAGGCCGATATCCGCCGGCGGGCGCTGGAACTGCTCGAACTGGTGCAGCTTTCCGGTCTTGAAAAACGCTACCCGGCCCAGCTTTCCGGCGGCCAGCGCCAGCGCGTGGCGCTCGCCCGCGCCATGGCCGTCGAGCCGAACGTCCTGCTTCTCGACGAACCCTTCGGCGCGCTCGATGCCCAGGTGCGCAAGGATCTGCGCAAATGGCTGCGCGAGATCCACGACCGCACCGGCCACACCACCGTCTTCGTCACCCACGATCAGGACGAGGCACTGGAGCTCGCCGACCGGGTCGTCGTCATGAGCCAGGGCGCAATTGAACAGGTCGGCACGCCGGACGAGGTCTACGACTATCCCAACTCGCCCTTCGTCTTCGGCTTCATCGGCCAGTCGAATTGCCTGCAGGTCGATATTTCAGACGGCGACATCCGCTTCGAAGGCCGCTCGCTCGGCCTCAATGCCGAGGGTGAGCCCGATGGGCCGGCGCAGCTCTATTTCCGCCCGCACGACGTCAGGCTCTGCGAATCGGCGGAAAACTGCATCGCCGGGCACCCGGTTTCCAGCCGCCGCGTCGCCGGCACCCGCCATATCGAACTCGATATCGGCAACGGCCGCCCGAATATCGAAATCGAGCTGCCGCCGAGCGAGGCCGACAGGCTCGACCGCAACCGGGTGGCCTTCAAGCCCACCCGCTGGAAGCTGTTCCGTGGCTGATGGAAACGGATCCTCGCCGGAATCGTATTCGGCGAGAGTCCCTCAAGCTTTTTGTGATCCTGGGTTGTTTGTATTTTTGTCACATGCCGAGTAAAACGTTTTCGCGTTAATCATAAAGGGCTGGACTAATCCGATAGGAGGCACCTGGCGTTGAGGGCGGAGATTTCCTTTGCAAAATCCCTGGGCGGGATTTTGTTCGTAGGACTGGCAGCCGCGAGCTGCACGACAACGACGAAGCCGGTGGCAACGGCGGCGAAGACAGCACAGGTTCAACCGGCGAAAGTCACTTTCAACTATACGGCCAAGGATCGCGACTGCCTGAAGCGCGCGATGTATTTCGAATCGCAGCATTCGGATGAAGACGGCTATCTGGCCGTCGGCACCGTCGTCATGAACAGGCTCACTTCAGGAGCCTATCCTCAGTCGATCTGCGGCGTTGTCGCCCAGGAGAAGCAGTTTGCGCCGGGTGTGATGACGCGCGAAGTCAAGTCGCAGGCCGAGCCGCAGCTTGCCACCGCGGCCGACGCCATCCTCATGAAAGGTGCGCGCCATCCTGCGGTGAAGGATGCGATGTTCTTCCATACCGACGGGCTGAAATTCCCTTACAACAACATGCATTATGTCACGGTTGCCGGCGGCAACGCCTTCTACGAGAAGCGCGATCCCAATGGCACGCTCCAAACGCCGGCGCCGCTGCCAGCCTATGAGGTGGCAATGAATTATGTTCCCGGTGAGAGCATGCTGCCGCCGCAATTCGAGGCGTTGATACCTTCGGCCGTACCCGTTCCGCTGCCGGCTCCCGACCCCATGTCCACAGCAAGCACGGCACAGATGCACATCACCGCGCCAGTGACCCAGCCGGAAACCTCGATCGAGCCCGAGCCGGGAATGCCGATCGCGATCCCTACTCCCCGCCCCGCCTATGACAGCGTGATGCTGCGCGGCGACACTCCGGCGATTGGCGGCTGACGCCACCAATTCAGAACAAGAAGAGCGTCTAAGCGCGCTCTTCCCAGACCTTGGCAAGCTCAACGATCGTCCGAACGGCCTTCTCCATGTCCTGACGGCTGACCCATTCCAGCGGCGAATGAAAGGCATGGCCGCCGGCGAAGATGTTCGGGCACGGCAGCCCCATGAAAGAGAGGCGCGAGCCATCCGTGCCGCCGCGAATGCTGCCGCGCACAGGCGTCATGCCGGCCCGCCGCACGGCTTCGATGGCGTTGTCGACGATCTCGGGATGACGATCGAGCACCACCTTCATGTTGCGATACTGCTCTTTCACCTCGAAGCGGTAGGTCGAGCCGGGATAGGCCGATAGTACGTCCTTCACGATGGCTTCGAGCATAGCCTCCTTTTCCACGAGCCCCTCCTCCGTGAAATCGCGGATGATGAGGCTCAAGGCCGCTTTCTCCATCGAGCCGTTCAAGTCGACCGGATGGATGAAGCCCTGCTTGCCCTCTGTGGTCTCGGGCGCAATATCCCTCGGCAAGCGGTCGATGATGGCGCCTGCGATCTTGATGGCGTTTTCCATGCGGTTCTTGGCAAAACCCGGATGGATCGCCACGCCTGAAATGTCGATCTCCACACCATCGGCCGAAAAGGTCTCGTCCTCGATATGGCCTGATGTCTCGCCGTCCATCGTATAGGCGAAGTCGGCGCCGAGTTTCTGGAGATCGACCTTGTTGACGCCGCGCCCGACTTCCTCGTCGGGCGTGAACAGGATCTTGATCGTCCCGTGCCGGATCTCGGGATTGTCGACCAGGATCTGCGCCGCCGTCATGATTTCCGCCAGTCCCGCCTTGTCGTCGGCACCGAGCAATGTCGTGCCGTCGGTCGTCACGATGTCGTTGCCGATCTGGTTCTTCAGCTCTGGGTGTTCGGAAATGCGGATCACCCGGCTCGGGTCGCCGGTGAGCTGGATATCCCCGCCCGCATAATTCCTGACGATCTGCGGTTTGACATCCGTGCCGGTGAAATCGGGCGCCGTATCCATGTGCGAGCAGAAGCAGATGACTGGCACCGGCTTGTCGCTATTGGCGGGAATCGTCGCATAGACATAGCCGTGCTCGTCAAGATGCGCATCCGCAACGCCGATCTTCAACAGCTCGTCAACCAGAAGCCGTCCGAGATTCTTCTGTTTCTCGGTGGTCGGCTGCGTCGACGAGGAAGGGTCGGATTGCGTGTCGATAACGACATAACGGAGAAAGCGGTCTAGAACGGTATCGGTCATGGCATCCAGTCCAGCAAGGTTATCTGACGATATAGCCCTTGCGGGCGATGCGGCAAAAGCTTTTTCCGCTCGGCGAATGCTCCTGGCGCTGCAATCGCTGATGCGCGATCATAAAGTGACGAGACAGTCGGTTCGTGCCAGCCTGGCGGCAGACGCCCCTTCCTTTTCAGGGATTCGGCCATCGCTCGCCGTTGGAACAACGATGATGGCTATTTCGTTTGAGGACCGAATGCCCGGGGACAGCCATGGCCAGCGACAAGCTATCGAGCTACCGATCAAAACGCGATTTTCAAAAGACCGCTGAGCCGAGCGGGGAGCGGCGCATCAAAAAGAGCAACCGCCGCCGCTTTGTCATTCAGAAGCACGATGCGACACGGCTGCACTACGACCTGCGGCTTGAGCTCGACGGCGTGTTCAAGAGCTGGGCCGTCACCAAAGGTCCATCGCTCGATCCGCACGACAAACGCCTGGCTGTCGAGGTCGAAGACCATCCGCTCGATTACGGCGACTTCGAAGGCACGATTCCGAAAGGCCAGTATGGCGGCGGCACCGTCATGCTGTGGGATCGTGGCTATTGGGAGCCGGAGGGAAGAAAGAGCCCTGAGCAAGCGCTTTCCAAGGGCGACTTCAAGTTCACGCTTGAAGGCGAGCGCCTGCACGGGAGCTTCGTGCTCGTGCGCATGCGCAATGATCGCGAACGCAGCAAGCGTACCAATTGGCTGCTGATCAAGCATCATGATGATTTCTCCGTGGAGGAGAACGGTGCTTTCATCTTGGAAGAAAACATCACTTCGGTGGCCTCAGGGCGCAGCATGGAAATGATCGCAGCCGGCAAGGGTCGCAAGCCGAAACCCTTCATGGTGGAAGGCGGCAAGGTCCAGGCGGACGCCGTCTGGGACAGCAATCATGGATTGGCCGCCGAGGAGCGGCAGGAGGCGGGCGGCGGAAAGCGCGCCCGCACTGCTACGGCGGTGGATCTTCCGGATTTCATCCCACCGCAGCTTTGCGAGAAGCTGGAGCGGCCGCCCGGCGGAGACGGCTGGATCCACGAGATCAAGTTCGATGGATACCGCATACAGATGCGCGTGCGCGATGGCGACGCGACGTTGAAAACCAGGAAAGGTCTCGACTGGACGGCCAAGTACACCGAAATCGCCGGGGCGGCGTCAACGCTTCCTGATTGTATCGTCGATGGCGAAATCTGCGCGCTCGACGAACACGGTGCGCCGAATTTCGCCGCGCTACAGGCTGCGCTATCGGAGGGCAAGACCGGCAACCTCGTCTTTTTCGCCTTCGACTTGCTCTATCACGGCGGCGAGGATCTCCGCTCGAAGCCTCTCATCGAGCGAAAGCGGCGATTGCAGGAGCTCCTCGCCGGCGCCGGCAACGATCCTCGCATCCGCTACGTCGAACATTTCGAAACCGGCGGTGACGCCGTCCTCAGGTCGGCATGCAAGCTCTCGCTGGAAGGCATCGTCTCAAAACAGGCAGATGCGCCCTATCAATCCGGACGAACGGCAAGTTGGGCGAAGTCGAAATGCCGAGCGGGGCATGAGGTGGTCATCGGCGCCTATGCCAAGACCAACGGCAAGTTCCGCTCCCTTCTCGTTGGTGTTTTTCGCGGCGACCATTTTGTCTATGTCGGCCGTGTGGGCACCGGCTACGGCGCCAGCAAGGTGGAAACGCTGCTTCCGAAACTGAGGGCGCTGGAGACGGCGAAGTCGCCGTTCACCGGAATCGGCGCTCCGAAGAAGCAGGCGGAGGTCGCCTGGGTAAAGCCCGAGCTTGTCGCCGAGATCGAATTCGAGGGCTGGACCGCGGACGGTCTCGTCCGGCAGGCGGCCTTTAAAGGATTGCGCGAAGATAAGCCGGCCAGGGAAGTCGAAGCGGAGCGACCGCTGAGACCCTCTAGAGCTGAAGTTGCGGAGCCGGCTGGGAGGCCCACACAGAAACCGACGCGCCGCAAGGGTCAGAAGGCTGATGTCATGGGCGTGCTCATTTCAAATCCGGACAAACCGTTGTGGCCGGATGATAACGACGGGGAGCCGGTAACAAAGGAAGAATTAGCCCGCTATTACGAGGCGGTCGGGGACTGGATGATCGACCACATCAAGGGCAGGCCCTGCTCGATCATCCGTGCCCCGGATGGGATTGGTGGCGAGCAGTTCTTCCAGCGTCATGCGATGCCCGGACAATCCAACCTGCTGGAATTGGTCAAGGTATTCGGCGACAAGAAGCCATATCTGCAGATCGATCGCATCGAAGGGCTTGCCGCCGTCGCCCAGATCGGAGCGGTCGAGCTCCACCCGTGGAATTGTGAACCCGGGCAACCGGAAGTGCCTGGCCGCCTTGTATTCGATCTCGATCCCGGCCCCGATGTTCCTTTTTCCACCGTTGTTGCTGCTGCCCGCGAAATGCGCGACCGGCTGGAAGACCTCGGATTGATCAGTTTCTGCAAGACGACCGGCGGCAAGGGCCTGCATGTCGTGACCCCACTGGCAGTCAATAAGCGAAAGCCATTATCCTGGCCCGATGCAAAGGCCTTCGCGCATGACGTCTGCCAGCAGATGGCCCGCAACAATCCCGATCTCTATCTTATCAAAATGACGAAGAGCCTGAGGGGCGGTCGCATTTTCCTTGATTATCTGCGCAACGATCGCATGGCGACTGCCGTGGCGCCACTTTCTCCTCGAGCCCGCCCAGGAGCGATGGTGTCAATGCCTCTGACGTGGACGCAGGTGAAATCAGACCTTGACCCCAAGAGGTTCACGGTCCGGACCGTGCCTGCTTTGCTATCGAAGTCAGCCGCATGGAAGGATTATTGTGAGGGGCAGCGTTCCCTGGAGCAGGCTATCAAGAAGCTCGGCCGGACCGGCAAGCATGCCGCCTGACACGGCCATGACGGGCACAGGGCGCCGCTGGACTCTGCGAGGTCTTGATCGCCCGCAGGACTTCATGTGATCGCAGCGGCATCAGCCATATCGAAGACGGCAGCATTATCCTGAATGTCACGAAGGCCCTTATATGAGGCGTGGCGGAGGCTACCTTCGCGCGTCCAGCCGCGAAACTCGATTTCGGCGATCAGGGTCGGTTGGGAAAAAACAAGCCGCTTTCCTTTCAGAGGCACGGCAGGCTTTTTCGTTTGGAGGCGGTTCAGCGTCTTGCGCAAATATTCTGCCTCCTCCCGATTGAACCCCGTGCCGACGGAGCCGACATAGATCCAGTCTTGGCCCTTCCGACCCGCAAGCAAAAGACTGCCGAGCCCCCCGCGGGTGCTGGCCGATTCCTCGTAACCGACGATCATGAAGCTGTCGCTCTGAACGCATTTGATCTTCTGCCAATCCCCCAGACGACCGCTCCGGTAAGGGCTGTCCCTGCGCTTTGCAATGATCCCTTCCAGGCCCAGATGGCATGCATGCTCGAGCAGTTCCTCGCTGCCGAGATCGAGCTCTTGCGAGAACCGAATGGCAGCGTCATCGGTCTCAAGGATCAGATCTTCCAGAAGATGGCGGCGGACCGAGAGCTCGGTCCGCGTCAGGTCGTGACCATCGAGGTACAATAGATCGAAGGCGCAGAAGATGGATTCGGTCGAGATGCGCTTGCCGCCCCTGCCGCCGAGCGAGCGCTGCAACGCTCCAAAGTCGGAGCGGCCCTCTTCATCGAGGACGACGGCTTCTCCATCGAGAATGCAGGTCGACACACCGAGTTCTCTTGCACCTGCGGCGATAGCCGGAAAGCGATGGGTCCAGTCATGGCCGCCGCGAGTGAGGATACGAATGCTCTTTGGTTCGATGTGGATCGCCAATCGATAGCCGTCCCACTTCACCTCATAAAGCCAATCCGGCCCCTGCGGCACCATTTGCTTCAGCAGCGCCAGGCAGGGCTCCACTCTGGACGGCATTGCATCGAACGGCAGGTTTGGCTGGTCGGGGTCACGCCGGCGCACGGGTCGCGATTGTATCGAAGAACTGGAGTCGCGCAGGAGGGGGGCGGAGGGGCGCCGTGGTCTGGTCATTGCTCAATGCCTGCCGGATCGGTTCTCCGCATCGACGGATTTGCGGAGCGCCTCCATGATGTTGATGACATTGCTGGGGCCCGGCTCTGCCTTCTCCCTGCCCTTTGCTTTTGCCCTGACAGGCTTCTTCATCAGCTTCTTCTTGGCCTCTATAAGCTCGAGCAGCCTGTCCTGCACCGGGTCGGAGATCATCTTCGGGTTCCAGTGCTGCGTCTGCTTCTTGATGAGCTGCTGGACGAGCGGCATCATCTGGCTGTCCGCCGGTTGATCGTCCACGCGTTCAAAATAGCTCTCCGCGCCGCGCACTTCGTCACCGTAACGCAGGGTCCAAAGGACAATGCCCTTGCCACGTGGCTCCAGCATCACAGCGCGCTCGCGGCGCGCAATCACCAGTCGCGAGATGCCGACCATGTCCTCGGCCGCCATCGCATCGCGGATCACCGAGAACGCCTCCTGGCCGACTGGATCGTCAGGTGAAAGATAGTAGGGAGTGTCGAGCCAGATCCAGTCGACACCGTTGCGCGGCGTAAAGACCTCGATATCGATCGTCTTGGTGCTTTCGAGCGCGACGTTCTCCAGCTCATCGTCTTCGAGCATGACATATTCGTTCTCACCGCGCTGATAGGCTTTCACTTCGTCTTCATCCTTGACGTCCTTGCCGGTGACGGCGTCGACATAATGGCTGATGACGCGGTTTTGAGTTGCGCGATTGAGCGTGTGAAAGCGCACCTTCTCGTTTTCGGAGGTGGCCGGCATCATCTGCACCGGGCAGGTGACGAGCGATAGCTTCAGGTAGCCTTTCCAGTATGGGCGGATCGCCATGGCAACCTCCGATCATCCGGCGCGGCGCTGGTGAGCGCGGCCTGGGCTGCGTGATTTCGGCGACGATGCGCGTGCGGCCTTCTGCCTGCTCTTGCCGGCATTGGCGTTTGCAGCGGTGCGCTTCGTCTTTGCTGGCGTCGTCATGCCGGCGCTTTCGCGCAGTGCCTGCAACAGATCGTTTGGTTTCGCAGCCGGCGCCGCCTTTTTCTTCGGAAGCGTGCGACCTTCGATCTTGGCTTTCACCAATTCGGCGACGGCCGCTTCGTAACGGTCGTCGAATTGTTTCGGATCGAACTCGCCCTTCTTGGTATTGATGATGTGCTTGGCAAGCTCCAGCATCTCGCCTCCGATCTTGAGATCCGGCATCTCGTCGAATGCCTTGTCGGAGGAGCGGACTTCATAGTCGAAATTCAAAGTGGCGCCGACCAGCCCTTTGCCATGGGGGCGGATGAGGAGCGTTCGCAGGCGCCGGAACAGCACCGTCCGGGCGATGGCCGCGACTTTGGCCTTCTTCATGCCGTCCCTCAGGAGTTTGAAAGCGTCACTGCCCATCGTGTCGGGAGCCAGATAATAGGGCTTGTCGAAATAGACGTCGTCGACCTCGTCACAAGGGATAAACGCCTCCACCTTCAGCGTCTTGTCGCTCTCGGGAATGGCGGCCGCGATCTCCTCGGGCTCGAGGACAACGTAACGACCGTCCTCGATCTCAAAACCCTTGACCTGGTCCTCACGCTCGACCGGGTCACCGGTCTGGCCGTCCACGAATTCTCGGCGCACCCGGTTGCCGGTCTTTCTGTTCAGTGTGTGAAATGCGATCCGCTCGGATGTGGAGGCGGCGGTATAGAGCGCCACCGGGAAAGCCACCTCCCCGAACTTGATAAAGCCTTTCCAATTCGCTCTCGGGGCAACCATTTCGCACGCGCTCCTGCCGCAACCAGTGCGAGTCAACCGAATCACTTTACGATTGGTTCCGAGTCAAAACGAATCAAATTTCAAGGGCTTAACCAGAATGATTCACGCGTTTTTTGAGTCTTGTTCATCCCCTTGAATCCGATAGACCTTTTTCTCGCCGGCGTGCTTTTTACGGTGAGGACAACCAAGAGATATCGCCGCCTTAGGGGGCGGTCCTCGACTTTTTCACTCGACGCGTTGTCCTTCGCCATCGAACACATGCAGATATTGCGGAGGGAAGGCGACGTTGACCTTCGGCCCCGCCCTCAAGGTATCGCGATCGAGCGTGAAGATTTTGAACGGCAGGCCGTGAAGGGCGAGGTGCACGATGATGCCGAAGCCGGTGGGTTCGACGAGCTCCACTTCGGTGGCAAGCCCGGTCCCGTCATTGGTCATCTGCACATGCTCCGGCCGGATGCCGAGGGTGACCTTTGCGCCGTCGGCAAGTGGCAGCGGTTTTGCGAGCGGCACGATCGTGCCGTCCTTCAGCCTCACGCCGCCTGCGTCATAGGTCGCGTCGAGGAAGTTCATCCCCGGCGACCCGATGAAGCCGGCGACGAACAGGTTGGCGGGGCGGTCGTAGAGTTCCAGCGGACTACCGACCTGCTGGACGACGCCGCCATGCATGGCGACGATGCGGTCCGCCAGCGTCATCGCCTCGATCTGGTCATGGGTGACGTAGATCGAGGTCGCCTTGAGGTCGCCATGCAGCTTCTTGATTTCAGCACGCATCTGTTCACGCAGGCGCGCGTCGAGGTTGGAGAGCGGCTCGTCGAACAGGAAAGCCTTCGGCTGGCGCACGATGGCGCGGCCCATGGCCACGCGCTGGCGCTGGCCGCCGGAAAGCGCCTTCGGCCTGCGCTCGAGCAGCGGATCGAGGCCGAGCTTGGCAGCGGCGGCGGACACCGCGCTTGCGATCTTTTCCTTGGCCGTCTTCCGCAGCCTTAGGCTGTAGCTCATATTGCCGGCAACGTTCATATGCGGATAGAGCGCGTAGGACTGGAACACCATGGCGATGTCGCGGTCCTTGGGATGCAGCTCGTTCACCCTGGCGCCGGCAATCCGGATCTCGCCGCCGGTGACGTCCTCCAGTCCGGCGATCATGCGCAGGAGCGTGGACTTGCCGCAGCCGGAAGGGCCGACCAGCACGACGAATTCGCCGTCCCGGATCTTCAGGTCCACGCCGTGCAGCACCTGCACATGGCCATAGGCTTTGCGGATATTCTGGATATCGATCGATGCCATTCTGTTTAACCTTTGACCGCGCCGGCCGTCAGGCCCTGGACGAGATAACGCTGGATGAGCAGGAAGAAGAGACCGGCCGGAATGAGCGCCATGACGCCTGCCGCCATCATCTGCCCGAAATCCACCGAGAATTTCGAAACGAAGGTAAGCAGACCGACCGGGAAGGTCGCCGCGTCATTGCCGTTGATCAGCATCAGCGCGAAGAGCAGCTCGCTCCAAGCGGCGGTAAAGACGAAGCCGAGGGTGGCGGCGATCCCGGGCAGCGTCAGCGGCAGGATGATCTGCCGAAACGCCGTGAATTGCGTCGCCCCGTCGATCATCGCCGCCTCTTCCAAATCCTTCGGAATGCCGTCAAAGAAGGACTGCATCAGGAAGGTGGCGAAGGGCACATTGAAGGCGGTGTAGACGATGACGAGCCCGGTCAGGCTGTTCGTCAGATGCAAGGGCGACAGGATCTTGAAGATCGGCGCGACCAGCATGACGAGCGGGAACATCTGGGTCAGCAGCATCAAGGCGACGATCCAGTATTTCGCCCGGAAATTGAAGCGCGACAGCGCGTAGCCGGAGAGCGAGGCGCAGATCGTCACCGTCACTGCCGTCGAGGCCGACACGATCAGGCTGTTCTTGAAGAAAGTCGGAAAGGCGCTGTGCTGCAGCACGAAGGCGTAATGATCCCAGCTCGTGCGCGACGGCCACATGCGCACGCCCTCGGTATAGAGCAGGTCGTTCGGCGTCACCGACACCTTGAGCAGCCAGAACAGCGGGAAGAGCGCGAAGGCGATATAGCAGAGGATCGCCAGACGGTGCGCGATCGTGGGAAGGATGGATCGTCTCATGGTCTCAATCCTTGTTCAGCAGCGTCTGCCGCAGCAGGATGATCAGCATCGAATAGGCGAGCAGCAGCACCAGCAGCACGAGCGCGATCGCCGAGGCATAACCGAAATCGAGCCGCTTGAAGGCGGTCGTGAAGATGTAGCTGGCGACGATCTGCGTGCGGTCCGCCGGCCCGCCATTGGTCATGACGACGATGAGATCGGCGAAATTGGAAATCCAAACGGTACGCAACAGCACAGTGATCGCAATGGTCGGCGCCAGAAACGGCAGGGTGATCGAGCGGAAGCGCTGGAACCAGCCGGCGCCGTCGATCGACGCCGCTTCGTAAAGATCGCGCGGGATCGCCTGCAGGGCGGCCAGCAGCGTGATGGCAAAGAAGGGGATGCCCCACCAGACATTGGCGACGATCGGCCCCCACATGGCATAGTTGGGATCGGAGAGGATATTGCCCGGCTCGTGCATCAGCCCGAGCGCGAAGAGCCAGTGCGGGATCGGCCCGATGACGGGGTTGAACAGCCAGGCCCAGTTGAGGCCGGCGAGAAAGGAGGGCACCGCCCAGGGCAGGAAGACCAGCGCCTGCGCGATCGCCCGGCCGCGGAAGGGCTTGTCGAGCAGCAGCGCCAGAATGAGCCCGAAGATGAACTGCAGGACGACGGAGGCGCCGGTCCACCAAAGCGTGTTCCTCAAGGCGCCATAGAAGGCCACGTCGCTCGAAAGCGCACGGAAATGATCGAGCCCGATGAAGCCGCCGGAAAACGGATTGAGCAGCTGGATATCGCGGAAGGCATAGGAAACGCCCAATGTCAGCGGCACCAGCATCACTGCGATGATCAGGATTAGCGACGGCGCGCTGTAGAGATAAGGCTCCGAAGCATCCGCAAGGCGACGCAGCCACGGCCTGCGGTCGCGACGCATGTCGATCGTGTCGGCGGAAATGGTCATCGGATTGCAGTTTCCATCATGTGTGTATGGAGGTAGCCCCCTCATCCGCCTGCCGGCACCTTCTCCCCGCGGGGGAGAAGGAGGAGTGAGGGGCCGCCGCGAATCCCTTCTCCCCTTGGGGAGAAGGTGGCGGCAGCCGGATGAGGGGGCTTCTGGCTCAAAGGCCTCGACCCTTACTTCTTGCTCAAGAACTTCTGCTGCGCCTTGGTCAGATAGTCCGCCCACTGGTCGGCCAGGTCCTTTGCCGAGATGTCGCCGAGCAAGGCCTGCTGCGAGGTCTTGATCGCCAGCGAATCCTTGAAGAAGGCGAACTCCTCGAGGTAGGTCGGCATCACTGTCGGCACCGTGTTCGGGTCCGCCAGTTCCTCGAACCAGCCCTTGAACTGATCACCGGCATAGAAGGGATCCTTCTCGGCCGACGTATAGGCCGGCAGGGCGCCGATGCGCTTGTTCCATTCGAGATTGCCTTCCGGCCCTTCGAGGGTGGCGATCAGCTTCCAGGCGAGGTCCTTGTTTCCGCTCGTCGTGAACATCGACCAGCCGCCGTAACCGATGGTCGGGAAGGACTTGCCGTCGGGACCCTTCGGCAGCGGTGCGACGCCGAAATCTTCCTTCTTCATGCGCTCGGCGATGGCGATCAGCGCATCCGGATCCTGGTCGAGGAAGGCGCAGGTGCCGGAATAGAAGCCGGCGACGACTTCGTTGAAGCCCCAGTTGACGCTGTCCTTCGGCGCATAACCCTTCTTGTAGAGATCGACCATCCACTCGATGCCCTTGGCCCAGCCAGGGCTGTTCATCGTCGAGGTGCCGTCCTCGTTGAAGTATTTGTTCGAGCCGGCCATGGACGCGGCGAAGATCATCCAGCCGTTGAGGCCGCCCGGTCCGCCGCGCATGCAGTAGCCGTATTTGCCCGGCAGCTTGGAAACCTTTTCCGAAGCGGCGGTGAACTCTTCCATCGTCTTCGGTGGCTCGGCGACGCCGGCCTCCGAAAGCAGCTTCTTGTTGTAGAACATCGCCCTCAAATAGAAGCCGTAAGGCAGCATATAGGCGGTGTCCTTGACGTCGCGGCCGAGTTCGAGCGCGCGCGGCGTCAGCTCCTTGGTGTGCTCCCACTTTTCGAGGTAGGGCTCCAGGCTTTCGAGCATGCCGTTATTGGCATAGAGCGACAGCCAGGTATCGGGCATTTCCATCACGTCGGGCACGTCGCCGGCCGATACCATGGTCGCGAACTTCTGGAAGGCTTCGTTCCAGGGCAGCGAGATGATGTCGACCTTGGTGCCGGGATTGGCGGCCTCGAACTTGCCGACGATCGATTTCAGCGTTTCGGTGCGCTCCGGGCTGGTGATGACTTCGACGAGCTTGAGCGTGGTGTCGGCAAAGGCCGTACCCGCCATCATCGAAGCGAAGAGCGTCGAGATTATTAGTTTTTTCATGCTCAGTTCCCCCTTTTAGGTTTCTCTCGGGTTTCAGGATTGTGAGGCGGCGGCGAGCGCCTCCTCGATGTCCCTCCACAGCGCCTCGGTTCCTTCGAGGCCGACATGGAGGCGTACGGATCGCGCATGGATGCCGAAGGCATGCGCGGAATTGGGCTGTGCCTTCTGCTGCAGCACCACCTCGCCAGGTACGATCAGGCTTTCGTGCCCACCCCAGCTTACACCCAGTTTGAAAAGCTTGAGATGGTCGGCGAAGGCGCGGATATCGACGCCTTCGCGGAAGATGAACGAGAAGAGGCCCGATGTGCCGTTGAGCCCGGCCGGCAGGCTGTTCGCGAGGCCGGGATGGCAGACCGTCTCCACCACCTCAAGCCGCTGCAGGCGCTTGGCAATTTCCAGGGCGGAGGCTTCGTGTGCTTTCATGCGCAGCGGCAGCGTGCGCAGGCCGCGGATCAGCAGCCATGCATCGAAGGGCGAAAGCTTGCCGCCGAGATAGGGATAGGCCTCGGCCTTGATGCGCGCGATCATGTCCTTCGAACCGGCGACGATGCCCGCCACGACATCGCTGTGGCCGCCCAGATATTTCGAGGCCGAATGGATGACGAGATCGACGCCGAGCGTCAGCGGCCGCTGGAAGAACGGGCTTGCCCAGCTGTTGTCGATCATCGAGACGGCGCCGTGCCGTCTCGCAAGCGCTGCCAGCGCGCCGACATCATGGGCTTCCATCACCCAGCTCGTCGGGCTTTCCAGGTACAGAACCTTGGCGCCGGGAAGCGCCTTGGCGACCGCCTCCTCGTCGCGCCCGTCGACATAGGTCACCTCGACCTTCATCCGCTTCAGAATGGTGCCGAACAGCCGGAAGGCATCGGGATAGACATGCTTGACAGCGACGATGCGGTCGCCCGGCTCGACGAAGCTTAAGACCGCCGAAGAGATTGCCGCCATTCCGCTCGCAAAACCGAGCGCATCCTCGGCGCCTTCGAGCTTTGCCAGCATTTCCTCAAAGGCGCGCACCGTTGGGTTCAGCCCGCGCGTATAGATCGGCCGCACCTTCTCGCCGCGATAGGAGGCAATCATCTCGTCATAATCGGAAAAGGTGAAAAGCGATGTCTGAAAGATCGGCGGCACGACGGCCTCGGCGAAGTTGCCTTCGTCGTGGGCGGTGATGAGGGAAGCAAGATCGAACGGTTCTGCGCCGCTGCTCATTTGGACATTTCCTTGATGTCTTCCTCGACGATTTCGAGAATCTTCAATGTTTCCGCGCGCGCCGCCTCCGGGTCCTGGGCAGCGATCGCGTTGAAAAGCGTTCGGTGAAAGGGAAAGGACCGCCGGGCGAAATCCTGCCGGTCGAACGGATGCTCCCAGAAGCGCTCGAAGGTCTCGCGCATCTGCTCGAGAAGCTGGCGAAACAGCGGATTGTGGGCTGCGTCGTAGACGGCGAGATGGAAGGCCAGATCTTCCGGCCCTGACGTGCCCTTCTCCAGGTGCACCCGCTCCATTTCATCAAGCTTTTCCTCGATGACGACAAGATCCTTCTCGGTACGCCGCCGCGCCGCAACCATGCCCGCCTCGCATTCGATGCCGCGGCGAACCTCCAGCGTCTGCAGCAACGCGTCGCGCAGATGCACCGCGTCGAACGACAGCGGCATATGGATCGTCGCCCTGGAAACCGGCTTCAGAAGATAGGTGCCGCTGCCCTTGCGCGTCTCGATGACGCCGAGCGCCTGGAAATGACGGATCGCCTCGCGGATGGTCGAACGTCCGACGGCAAGTGCGGCCATCAGCTCCCGCTCGGCCGGCAGCCGGTCCCCCGCCTGCAAGCTGGCTTGCTCGACATAATCCGCCAGCGCATCAGTCACCTGACGCGCGCGGTCGATCGTGGGAAGCGGCCGGATGACCGGCCTGTCGCTGCGATTTGCCTTCATGGTTCCCCATTTTCTTGTCAGGCAGCCAGCCCTAAAAATTGGTCTGACATCTTAGCATTTCTCAAACAGCGGGAGCCGTCAAGTCGGCGACGTCAATTTCTGATCTCGCCCCTTCAGAATGTCCCTTTCGTCTCTCAGAAAGCGCGCAGGTATCTTCGATCCCGGAACCGACTGTCGTTCCGAAATGCCGTTTAGCTCAGCCGTTACATCAATGAGCGCTGGAGCAGGGTGAGCAATCGTCCGTCTAAGCTTTGCCTGACGGTCGAGGTCGGCCGGTTAGCGGATACGCCCGATCCGCGACAGCAGAATGGCCGGTAGAATGCCGATCAACACGATGGCGAGCGCGGCAATCGAGGCTTCCTCGTAAGTGCCTCTCGCAGCCTCTCCATAGAGATGAGTCGCGAAAGTCTCGACATTGAGTGGCCGCAGGAGGAGCGTCGCCGGCAGCTCCTTCACGCAATCGACGAAGACCAGGAGGGCTGCAGCCGAGATTGCCGCTTTCGAGAGCGGCAGATGCACGTATCGCAGGGTGCCGGCGGTGGATTGCCCCAACGAACGCGAAGCATGATCAAGCGACAGGGAAATGCGCGAGAGACCGGCTTCTATGCCGCCGGCGGAGATCGCCAGAAACCGCACGATGAGCGCATATAAGACGGCAGCACCCGATCCCATGAGGAGCAGGCCAGTCGACACACCAAACAAGGAAAGCGCGGCGCGATCGATAAACTGATCGAGTCCGGCAAGGACGATCAGCACACCGATGGCGACCACGGTTCCGGGAGCAGCATAGCCCATTGTCGAACAGCGCAGGAGCCAGGAGGACGGCTGGCCCGGGCGCAGGCGGGTCGCGTAGGCAGCGAGAAGCCCAAGGATGACGGTCGCCGCTGTCGCCAGGGTGGCGATGACAAGCGTATTCACGGCCTCATCGATGATGCGAGGGGATATTCCGGCGAACCGATAGCGTTTTGCCGCTTCGATCAAGAGATAGAGCGCGGGCGCGGCGAAGCCGAGGATGACCGGCAGAAGACCGCCGAGAAACAGCAGCATGCCTTTTCCCAAGGACACCCGCCGCGGCTGGAAATGCCGCATCCGGCGTACATCGATCGAGTAGCGCTGCTTGCGTCGCGCCCATCGCTCCACCGCAACGATCGCAACGACGATGAGAAGAAGGGCAAGGGCGATCTGCGACGCTCCCGATAAATCGGAGCGGGTGATCCAGGTCGTGTAGATTGAGACGGTGATCGTCCGGACACCGAGGAATTCGGCGGCGCCGATATCGTTCAACGTCTCCATTAGAGCAAGGCTGATACCCACGGCGACAGCCGGCCGCGCGAGCGGCAGGGCGACCCGCCAGAAGACCGCGCGGCGAGATGTGCCGAGCGTGCGTGCCGCGTCGACGAGATTACCGGATTGGGTGAGGAACATCGCGCGGGTCGGAATGTAGACATAGGGGTAGAGCACGATCCCGAGAAGCAGGATGCAGCCGGCCATGGAGCGGACGTCCGGAAGGCGAAACTGGCGCGGGCTCTCGTAGCCGAGCAGCCAGCGGACGGCATCCTGCACCGGACCGATCGGATGCAGAATATCCAGATAGGCATAGGCGACGATGTAGGTCGGAACGGCAAGCGGCAGAAGCAGCATCCATTCCAGAGCACGCCTGCCGGGAAAATCATAGGCCGTCACCAGCCATGCCGTCGTCGTGCCGACCACAGCAGTGATGACCCCGACCCCCGCAAGGAGGATGACGGTGTCGAGAAGCGCGACCGGAAGGATGGTCGAGAAAAGATGCCCCCAAAGACCGGCCGAGCCCTTCGAAGCTTCGAGAAGCAATCCCGCGATCGGCAGAATGGCAATGAGGGCGATAGCAGCGGCAACCGCCAGCCATGCGCTGCCAGTGCGCTTTGCAGAGCGGGCGGGCGCCTGGCTGGGAAACATCACTCGATCCATTCTCGGGAGGAAGGCGCCGCTGAGAGGCGCCTTCCCTGTTCTTTAGTTATCGAAGCCGACCTTGTCCACGAGCTCGCTCGCCTGCTTGCGATGGCTGACGATCTCGGACAAGGGCTTGCTGTCGATCTTTAGTTCGCCAAAGGATGCGATGATCGGATCGGCCGCGACACCCGCCTTCACAGGATATTCGTAATTAGCCTCGGCATAGATCTTCTGCGCTTCGTCAGAGACGAGATATTCGAGAAGCTTCACGGCTTCAGCCTTGTTTGGTGAATGCTTGGCGATTGCCGCGCCGCTGATATTCACCTGCGTCCCGCCGTTCTTGAAGGTCGGCAGGACGACCTTGATGGCATCGCCCCATTTGACCTGCTCTTCGCCACCCTTGCCGGATCGCATCAGGCCAACATAATAGGAGTTGGCGATACCGATATCGCAAATGCCGCCGAGGATATCCTTGGCCGCATCGCGATCGCCGCCGGCTGCCTTGCGGCCGAGGTTGTCCTTGACACCCTTCAGCCATTTCTCGGCTTCTTCCGCGCCATAATGGGCGATGTAATCAGCAAACAGGGCCGTATTATAGGGGTGCTGGCCCGAGCGAATGCAGATCTTGCCCTTCCACTTGGGATCGGCAAGCTCCTCGTAATTGAACGTGCTGATATCAAGATCCTTGGCCGCGTAAAGCACGCGGGCGCGCATCGAGAGTGCAAACCAATTGCCCTTGGCATCACGCAGCTGTTCCGGGATAGCCGAGTTCAGAACAGATGATTCCACCGGTTGCGTTACGCCTTTATCGACCAGATCGACGAGGTTGCCGGCATCGACGGCCATCAGGATGTCAGCCGGCGAGCTGGCGCCTTCGGAGCTGACACGCTCTGCCAGGCCATCCTTCAGGAAAATGGTATTCACCTTCGTACCGGTCGATTTGGTGAACGCCTCCAGAAGAGGTGCGATCAGAGCCGGTTCTCTCGTCGTGTAAAGGTTGATTTCTGCGGCGGCAGCGATGCACGGCGACATCAGCGCCGAGGCAGCAAGCAGCATGGGTGTAAGGATAGAGCGCGAATTCATTATGTCCCTCCGCGAATGAATGCGCATTGCTTGCAGCAGTTCATGACCGTCAGAGTCAAGTTTTCCCGGGAAGCTGAACCCGGATATCACGGAAACTTGATGAGAAGGTCAGCAGAATGCGCTCACACGTCAGCTGTCAAAAAGCCAGCAGACGCTCAGGAAGGATCGAGATCTGGATATTCTCGGCATCAGCGGGCAGACGCTCCAAGGCTCTCGCCTTAAGCGGCGCGTCGAGGCCGTCGACCTTCACCGTGATCTGCTCGAATTCGCCATGCAAAACACGATTCTCGATACGAGCGGGGATCCCCGAGGTGGAGGACAGCGCGATAGCATGCGGCCTGACATAAACGGTCACCGCGCTTGCCGGCGGACGATCGAGCGTATGGGCGAAGTTACCGATCGCGGTCTCGATCCATCCGCCACGGTAAACGCCGGGAACTTTGCTGGACGCGCAAAAAAACTCTGCCGCATAGGCATTCGCTGGACGGTCGTGCAGATCATAGGCGGAGCCGGACTGGACGATTTCACCTGCGCGCATCAGGACCACCTGGTCGCCGACGGAAAGTGCCTCCTGCGGATCATGCGTCACGATGATCACGGTCGTGCCAAGTGCCCGCAACAGGTTCAAGGTGTCGCTGCGTACCTTCCCGCGCAGACCCTGATCCAGATTGGAAAAGGGCTCGTCCATCAGAACGATGCTCGGCCGGGGCGCCAGAGCGCGGGCGAGTGCGACACGCTGCTGTTCGCCGCCGGAAAGGGTGTGCGGATAGCGATGAGCCAGATGTTCGATCCCGACCTTGCTGATCATCTCCTCTGCCCGCGCAGTTGCTTCACCCTTCGGATGTCGCTTGAGACCAAAGAGGATATTGTCCCGTACGGTCAGATGCGGAAAGAGCGCATAGTCCTGGAAGACGAAGCCGACGCCACGCGCCTCCGGCTCGACAAAAGCGGCCGAACCTGCCACCTCGCGACCTTCGAGAAAGATGCGACCGGATTCCGGTACCTCGACACCGGCAATCATGCGCAAGAGCGTAGACTTGCCGCAACCGGAATGGCCCACGAGCGAAACCGCATCTCCGCGCCGAATATGAAGAGAAAGATCGCGCACGGCTGGCGTGATGCCGAAGCGGCGGGTAACATTTTCCAGTCGTACTGCGATTTCGCTCATTTCAGCTTTCATGCTCGCCAGCGGTTCCAGTGCAAGTCCTGGAACACTCCTAGAACACACCGAGGCGAATGGGGACAAGCGCAATCTGTCCCCTCAGGACGCCAATCTGCGGTCACGTTCACCCTTGAGGGCGTGGGCGCGATCAACTGTACCGATCTCGATATTGTCCCGGGCATTTGCAGAAGGCCAGGCATTGTCCCTTTGGTCAGGTCATGACATCCTCCGGAAGTTGCAGCCAAAACATAGGCTCTGAAGCATGCGCGACTATGTGAAAAGCAAAGACTTTCACCGCCATATGCGGTCGCTGCTGGCCTCGCGATTTCAGGAATTGGGCTGGGAATCGCAAGCAACCGGCAAATGCAGCTTTGTCCTTGGCAGAAGGGTTTTCTGGTTACAAATATCCCAATATTCGAACAGCGTGACCGGCGCCAAATTTACCATCAACATGACCGAGGGCGCCGGGGCCGCCAGCGACACACGCATCTTGCGTCAGCTCGACGACTCGGATCGAGCCGCCGGCAAAGCTTTGGAAGAACTCATCATCTCGCGTCTTCCCCGGCCGGATCCCGATCCGGACGTTGAAGTCGTCGGTGACCACGGTGAAACCGTCCTGGTCAAACTCGGTGACCTGGCGAAGGCAAATCCGAGACAATGGGATGGCCCCGCCGACGTCTGGCTGCCTTACTTCAGCAGATCCGATCTCGACGATTGGGCCGCCTTTCTTCTGCCTCGCCTCGACCGGCTGGTCGCGCCTTCGTCGCCCGAAGCCACCGATCCATCCCTGTGGGCTCAGCGGCTTCGCCGGTTCACCGGCTTATTTCGCTCGAAGTGAACCTTCGCCGACCTGATCAACATCAGGCACCTTGAGAAGACCCTTTGCCGATCTCGTACCCGCTGACGTCGGCACCTTCCATCATGCAGGAACGAGAACTCTTGGTCACCCACCCACCACAGGCTTCAGATCGACCAACGCCTTGATCGGCAGATGATCCGAGGCAATGCGCGCCAGCGGCGTATCATGGGCCTCGACGGTCGAGATAATCCCCTTGCGGTTGGCGATGATGCGGTCGAGGGCGAGCAGCGGCAAGCCGGCGGGAAAGCTTGGCACGGCGGGCGGCAACTCTCCGAAGGCGGATTGGAAGGTGTTGAGCGAGGAGCGGTCGCCGAGCCGCCATTCGTTGAGGTCGCCGAGCAGGATGGTCGGCATCTCGTGCCTGTCCTTGATGAGCTCGACCAGCGTATGAGCCTGCTGGGCTCTGTTATGGCGCAGCAGGCCGAAATGGGCGGCGATGATGCGCAGCACCCCGCCCTGCTCCAGCTCGATCTCGGCGACGAGGGCGCCGCGCGGCTCCAGCCCCGGCAGCTTGACCTGGTGCACGTCGTGCACCAGCCCCTTCTTGAAGAGCACGACATTGCCGTGCCAGCCATGTGCCTTGGCCATGCCGGCAACCGGCACCGGGATCAGCCCCGTCTCGCGCTCCAGCCGGCCGAGATCGAGAATACCCGTGCGTTCGCCGAAACGCGTGTCGGCCTCCTGCAGCGCGATCACGTCCGCGCCGATTTCATGGATCACCCGGCTGGTGCGCTCCGGATCGAAACGCCGGTCAGTGCCGACGCATTTGTGCACGTTGTAGGACGCGATCAGCGTTCCCGCGCTGCGCGGCCTTGCCTCCGTATAGGCCGGATCGAGCCGCTTTTTCCTGTTCCTGATCGAGGCGAGAATGCTGGCGGGAAGATTGTCTTTTCTGGCGTGCATCGGACGGCGCACTTGTTCCGTTGATCAAAAAGCTTCTTGCGGGGAGTATAGGCAAGGCGGCGGAACTTGCCATGTCCCATCGCAGAAAAATCCGCTCAGAGATAGGGCGAGCCCAGCCACAGCACCTTCTCCAAGAGCCGCACCGGAAAGGGTCGCGCGCGCAAGCCCTCGAGCGTCACCGGTGTCGCCGATTTCAGGGTTTCCTCGATATGCTCGTCGATCTCGGCGACGAAGCCTTCGTTCAGCACTTCGAGGTCGACCTCGAAATTCAGCCTCAGCGAACGCGGGTCGAGATTGGAGGAGCCGACATAGGCCCAGGTGCCATCGATCGTCAGCAGCTTCGAATGGCTGAAGCTGCCGGTCGAGCGCCAGATGCGGCAGTAATTCTTGAGGATCTGGTCGAACTGCGCCGTCATCGCCCGGTCGACCAGCAGCAGGTTGTTGACCGCTGGCACGACGATATCGACTTCGACGCCGCGCCGTGCCGCCGTCACCAGGGCGCTGATGAGTTCGCGGTCCGGCAGGAAATAGGGCGACATGATGCGGATCGACTGGCGCGCCACGGAAAAGGCGCCCATCAGCATCTTATGGTTGGTTTCCAGGCTGCGGTCGGGCCCCGAGGCGACGACGCGCATCAGGATGGGATCGCCGGGGCTGCGCTGCGGCGGTTCGATGCGCCAGGCCTCGTCGTTCAACAGCTCGTCGGTGGTGAAGCGCCAGTCTTCGGCGGCAAGATCGAAGAGATCGGCGACGACAGGACCGGTAACGCTGAAATGCGTGTCATGGGCGAAGCTCTCTCCTATCGCCTCTTCACTGAACCCGGCCCTGATGTTCATCCCGCCTGTCAGCGCAATGCGTCCGTCGACGATCAGGATCTTGCGGTGGGTGCGAAGATTGGCATAGGGCAGCCTCAAGCCCATGATGACATTGCCGTTGAAGACGGCGACGGTGACGCCGCCTTCCTTGAGATGGCCGAGAATGCTCGGCACCGAATACCGCGCGCCGACCGCATCGATCAGCACCCGAACCTCCACGCCGCGTTTGACCGCCGCGATCAGCGCATCGGCGATGCGAAGGCCGATGACATCGCGGTCGAAAATATAGGTTTCGAGCAGGATGCTGCGCTGCGCCTCGTCGATGGCTGATTTCATCGCCGCATAGGCTTCGTCGCCCGTCTCCAGCACATCGATCGTGTTGCCTGATGTCAGCGGATTGCGCGTCACCCGGTCGCCGAGCGTCTGCAGCGCTGCAAAGCGGCGGCCGAACTGGCTGATCACCGTCTCGGCCTCGGCGTCGAAGGTTTCCAGTTCATCGATCTCGGCTGCGCGCAGCAGCGCGTCGCGGCGAATGCTTAGCGATTTCCGGCGAATGCGGTTGATGCCGGCGATCGCATAGAGCACCGCGCCGATGATCGGGGAAAGGATGATGACGCCGACCCAGCCGATCGCGGCGCGCACCTCTTCCTTGGTCATGGCGGCATGGATCGCCGCCGCGGCCCCCATGGCGATCGAGACGACAAAGAGGATATGCGGCCAGTAGGTCGACAGGAGATAGAACATCGCCGGCAAATATAGCTGGGAAACGGCCGCGTTCAATCACGCCGCCCTTCTCCCATGACGCGAAATTTTTCGCCGTGATCATTTTGCCGGCCGCAGCGCGTTCGATGGCGGGAACAATCGCGGCGCGGATCGATTGACCCCGAAGAGATGAGGATCGCCCATGAACATCGCAGCCAATGTCGGTCCCGCCTTGGCGCTCGACGTCGCGGATGCGGAAAGCATAGCCGAACTCCGGCGCCAGGCCGAAGGCTGTACCCGTTGCGATCTCTACAAAAACGCCACGCAGATCGTCTTTGGCGAAGGCCCCGGGAAGGCCGAGATCGTCCTTGTCGGCGAGCAGCCGGGCGACCAGGAAGACCTGGCCGGCAGGCCTTTCGTCGGCCCCGCCGGACGGCTGCTCGATCATTGCCTCGAAGAGGCCGGTCTCGATCGCCAGCGCTGCTACGTCACCAATGCGGTCAAGCACTTCAAGTTCACGCCGCGCGGCAAGCGGCGGCTGCACGCAAAGCCGAATGCCGGCGAAATCAGGCGTTGCGCCTGGTGGCTCGGCGCCGAGCTCAACATCCTGCGGCCGAAACTCGTCGTGGCGCTCGGCGCGACCGCGCTTTACGCCCTGCTCGGACCGAAGGCGAAGCTGACGCCGGAACGCGGGCATATCCTGTATCCCGCGAACCATCCGCCCGTTCTCGTCACCATCCACCCCTCCTACCTCCTGCGCATCCGCGACGAGGCGGACCGGCACCGGCAGCGCCGGGATTTCGTCTCAGATCTGCACAAGGCGGCGGAGTTTCGGCAGCAATGAACGCCGATTCATAACCCTGATATGCTGCAACGCGAAATATTTGCGGTTGCAGCGTGATTTCACTTGAATCGGTCCCGCTCCTCTGGAACCATCTAACCAGTATCGCGTTCGAACGACGGCATCATGTGACTGGAGATCAGCGATGGCAGAAACTCGGGAAGAGTGGATCAAAAAACGTGCATACGCCCTCTGGGAAGAAGAGGGTTATCCGACAGGGCGAGATTCAATCCATTGGGAACAGGCACGCCAGGAGCGCGAAGCGCTCGATGGGTCTACCGCGGCTTCCGACGGCAAGGCAGCCAAGCCCAGGGCAAAACGCACCGTGACCGGCACCAAGACGACGAACGGCGTTGTTACGCCGGCGCCAAAACGGACTGCGAGCCGCAAGACGGCATCCTGAGACCGGAATACCAAGCCACATCAACAAAAAAGGGCGTCGCGGCGGCGCCCTTCGATCCCTTTTGTCATATGTCTGAATTAGTTGCGCTTTATTAAATTTGTGGGGTTGGCTTCTACACGGGGGTAAACAGAGGCCGGATGACGCTGCAAGTTCTGACGCTTCCAAAAAAATTGAGCCTGCACCCCTACCCTTGGAACAAGAACAGGCAATGTCTGTTTATGGGCAAACAGGGGAAGCTGCCATGAATGATGCTCGTATCGACATCCTTTCCGTCCCGCGCTTCTCCATCGGCGCCCGCGTTTTCACCGCGGTCATGTGAGGAATGGAGATGTCGCTCCTCCTCATCGCCGCGCTGCTTTATTTCGGTCTCGCACTCGGCTTCATCCTGGTCGTCGACAATCTTGTCGGATTTATCTTCCGCGACCCGCGCGCGCCGATACAACCGCCGCTGTTCAATATTGCCCGCGCTTTTGCTGCATCGCAAAAGCTCTATCGGAAGTAAGAGCTTAAGGCGGCGTCTCCAGACCGATTAAACTGTTGAACGCCTTGAGTTAAGGATATTTCCACCCCGCCCTTTCCCTCTCTCTGCAAGCCTCTATGTTGACGGCTTTTGTTCCGAATTTCCTGCCCCCTGCGTCCGACAGCCATGGGGCCGGAACTTTTGGAAGACGTGCCGGTTCGACTCTTTTACCCGCAAGAGGAGGCGAAGATGCCGAGAGGTGACAAGTCCGACTACACGGACAAGCAGAAACGCAAGGCCGAGCACATCGAAGAGAGCTACGAGGACCGCGGCGTTTCCGAGAAGGAGGCCGAACGGCGCGCCTGGGCGACCGTCAATAAGGAAAGCGGCGGCGGCAACAAATCCGGCTCCGGCCGCGGCGAGAAGGACACCCATGAATCCTCCAGGAAGGGTGGCCGCGCCGGCGGCGCTGCATCCGCCGCCCGCTCGAAGGAGGAGAAGTCGGCCTCCGCGAAGAAGGCAGCCGCGACCCGCAAGCGCAACGAGCACCACAGCCACCATTAACGAGGGAGATCCGGCAAAGGATTCAGCCATGGCCAAATCGAAGAAGAAATGGTCGCAGGACGTTACCGAAAACAGCGACGCGATGGATCTGAAGGAAGGTGTTTTCAAATCGGACGATCCGAAAAAGATCGCCCGTTCCGTCAAGCACTCCGCCGAGGAGAGCCATCGCCGCAAATCGAGCCCCTTCCGCGCCGCCATGTCGATGCTGACATTCTACATCAACCGCGCGGGGGAGCAGTTGACGAAAAAGCGCCGGGACACTCTTGAAAAAGCCAAGGACGAATTGCGAAAAGATTTTGGTCGGAAACCGAAAGGTTAGGGCGTAGATGGCATATGAGCTTTATTACTGGGACGGCATCCAGGGCCGTGGGGAATTCGTTCGCCTTGCGCTGGAGGAAGCCGGCGCCGACTACATCGACGTCGTCCGCGATCAGAGGCGCGGCACAGGCGCCATGGTCGAGATCATGGAAAGCGACAGCAAGCCGCATATCCCCTTTGCGCCGCCCTTCCTCAAGGACGGCGACCTTATCATCCCGCATGTCGCCAACATCCTGTTTTATCTCGGCCCGAAGCTTGGTCTTGCGCCGGAGGATGAAGGCCTTCGCCACGTCGCCAACGGTCTGCAGCTGACCATCACCGATTTCGTCGCCGAAGCACACGACACGCACCACCCGATCGATCTGTCGCTTTATTACGAAGACCAGAAGCCGGAGGCGAAAGCCCGCTCCGCTGCCTTCATCCGCGACCGCATTCCGAAATTCCTTGGCTATTTCGAGCGCGTGCTGCAGCAGAACCCGAAAGGTTCGAACCATATGGTCGGCGGCGCGCTGACCTATGTCGATCTTTCGCTCTTTCAGGTGATCGCGGGTCTGCGCTATGCCTTTCCGAAAGCCATGGCAAAACGCGAAGCGGAGTATCCCGGGCTCGTTGCCCTCCATGATGCGGTAGCGCAGCGTCCGAACATCGCCCGCTATCTCGCCTCCCCTCGCCGCCTCGCCTTCAACGAACAAGGGATCTTTCGGCATTACCCCGAACTCGACAGCGCGGAATGAGGTGAAGCCTCATTCGAGCGGCACGGCCGCCTCGAAGAAATCGCCCCAGGGGTCCTTCGGCCGCGTCTCCAATCGCTGCGGCACGTTGGCGAGCGTGAAAGCGGCCGGACCGCTCACATCGCTCAACTCCTCCCAATCGAGCGGCATCGAGACTGGTGCCCCGGGCCGCGCCCGCGTCGAATAGGCAGCGACGGCGGTGTTGCCGCGGCCGTTGCGGAGATAATCGATATAGATATGCCCGCCGCGTTTTGCTTTGGTGGCGGTCGCCAGATATTTGTCCGGCGCGTCGGCCGACATGCTCTCGGCAAGCGAATGGGCGAAATCCTTCACCTCGCTCCAGCCGGCCTTCGGCGCAAGCGGCGCCACCACATGCAGGCCCTTGCCGCCTGACGTCTTGACGAAAGCTGCGAGGCCGCGAGTTTCCAGTCGCGCCTTCACTTCGAGCGCCGCAGATATCACCGCGTTCCAGGCGACGTCCTCGCCGGGGTCGAGGTCCATGGTGATCATGTCCGGCTGTTCCCAATTGCCTGTTGTCGTACCCCAGGGATGGATTTCGAGCACGGCCGATTGCACCAGCGCCACAAGGCCATCGAAATCGCCAATGCGCAGCAGCTTTTCGCCGTCGGCATCCTGCGGATCGGCGATCTCCTCGATATGCGGGTTCATGCCCTTCCACGCATGTTTCTGAAAAAATCGCTGATGACCCTTTATCCCGTCCGGCAGGCGCAGCAGCGCCAGGGGCCGATTGACGACATAGGGCGCCATGAAGCGCCAGGCCGCTGCGTAATAATCCGCCAGCCCCTGCTTGGTCACGCCCTCGTCCGGCCAATAAAGCCGGTCGGGATGGGTCAGCGATACATCTGATCTAGGCGAATTGCTCGGGCTCATCCTTCGATCTCGCGTGTCAGGAAATCAAGTAGCCTGTTTTCCTCGGCACGCAAGCCGCGCAATGGTTCATTGTCGCTCTCGAGCATCGAATGATCGTTGCCGGCCAGCGCAATGATCGATGGATGGATGTAACTCGATCGCGAGATCGCCGGCGTGTTGTGTAGCGCTTCAGCCGCCGCCTCCGACATTTCCTTGACCGTCGGACGGCCGCCGCCGATGATCCTCTCGCGCGCCACGCCGAAGGCCGCGAGAGATCCGGCCCATGTGCGGAAGGTCTTTGCCGAAATGGGAATTCCCGATATCTCAGCAAGGTAGGCATTCAATCGGCCGGAATCGACCGGCTTCAGCGTGCCGCTTTCATCCTTCCAGACGAAGAGCTGGCGGCCGGGCAGATCCGCTATCTCCTCGAGGATCTTCTGCAGCCTCGGATGCCTGAGGCTGCGCTGGACGCGCTTGCCCCCCTTGGCCCGGAATTTCAGCTCGATCTGCCCGTCGACGATCTTCAGATGCCGCTTGAGCAGCGTCGTCGCGCCATAGGTGCCGTTTTCCCTGACATAGGCCTGGTTGCCGACGCGTAAATGCGCTTCGTCAAGCAGCGTCGTCAACGCCGCGAGCACGCCGTTTATATCCTCCGTGCCGGTGTCGAGGTGACGCAGCACCGTGCGGCGTATCTTCGGCAAAGCCCGGCCGAACTCGATCAGCTGGTGAAATTTTCCGGCACTGCGGAAGGACTGCCATTCCTTGTGATAGCGATACTGCTTGCGTCCGCGCGCGTCGAAACCGGTCGCCTGAAGGTGCCCGTTTTCGTAAAGGCAGATCCAGACATTCTCATAGGCCGGCGGCAGTCCAAGAGAACGGATGCGCGCGCGCTGCAATTCGTCGGTGATCGTCGTGCCGTCAGGCATCACATAGCTGAACCCCTTGCCCTTCCTTCGCCTTCGAATGCCAGGCTCGGTATCGCTGACGTAAACAAGACCAAGTTCGGTGATGGTTTCGGCATTCATGCTCTACGCGACCTGCTACTTGCTGCGACGACCGAATTGGAACCACCGGCGGCGCTGGGCCTTGGTCGCGCCCTCCGGCGGCTGGGTCTGGCCTGTCGGCGCAAAGACCGCCACGCTCTGGGTATAGACCATCACGGGGTTATCGTGATCGTGCACGTCGAAAGCGCCGGTTTCCGCACCGGTGTCGAGAACCCGTGACCACTGCGTCAGGCCGTTCACCTCCGGCAGGTGGACCTCGCAGTCGCCGCCGGCATTGAAGACGAGAAAGAGGTCATCCATCGCCTCGGTATCCGGCGCCTGCGCGCTCTTCGAGACGTAGACACCGATCACGCGCAATTCGTCGTCGTTCCAGGCGCCGTCATCCATGAAACTGCCGTCCGGCTTGTACCAGGCAATCTCGATGCGGCCGTCATCGCTGGTCTCGCCCGTCAGGAACCGCTCCTGCCTGAGAACCGGATGAGCCTTGCGGAAGGCGACGGCTTGCCGGCAGAATTCTAGGAATGGATCATCGAGCCCTTCCCAGCCCGTCCAGCCGATCTCGTTGTCCTGGCAATAGGCATTGTTGTTACCGCCCTGGCTGTTGCCGAGTTCGTCGCCGGCAAGGATCATCGGCACGCCCTGCGAAAGCATCAGCGTCGCCATCATGTTGCGCCGCCGCCGTGCCCGCGCCGCATTGATATCGTCATTATCCGTCGCGCCTTCAGCGCCCATATTGTCGGAATGATTGTCCGAATGGCCGTCCCTGTTGTCCTCGCCATTCGCTTCGTTGTGCTTGTCGTTGAAAGACACGGTGTCCATCAGCGTGAAGCCGTCATGGGCCGAGAGGAGATTGATCGAGGAGGTCGCTCCTCGATCCGAATGGTTGAATTGCAGCGCCGAGCCGGTGACGCGCGCCGCCAGCTCCGACACCATGCCGCCATCGCCCTTCCAGAAACGCCGCACGTCGTCCCGGAACTTATCGTTCCACTCGCGGAAAGGATGCGGGAAACCACCGACCTGATAGCCGCCCTCGCCGATATCCCAGGGTTCGGCGATCAGCTTGACGCCGGCAAGGATCGGATCCTGGCGAATGGCGCCGAAAAACAGACCCTGGCGGTCGAACTCGAGATCCTGCCGTCCGAGCGTGCTGGCGAGATCGAAGCGGAAACCGTCAATATGCATGACGCCGACCCAGTAACGCAGGCTGTCGAGCACCATGCGCATGACCATGGGATTTGCGACGTTCAGCGTATTGCCGGTGCCCGTCGTATCGAAGGTGTGGCGGGGATCGTCGGGGGAAAGAATGTAATAGCTCGCATTATCGAGCCCGCGGAA
Organism: Rhizobium sp. R634; assembly: GCF_002211305.1. GTDB lineage: Bacteria > Pseudomonadota > Alphaproteobacteria > Rhizobiales > Rhizobiaceae > Rhizobium. Next base: position 55,547 of record NZ_LOKW01000027.1, read on the forward strand.
CGACAGCGTCGGCCCCTTCTCGCTGCCTTCGGCGGTGTGATTATAGACAACGTCCATGATGACCTCGATGCCGGCGGCATGGAACCGCTTCACCATGGTCTTGATCTCGGTGATCTTGTCGCTGGACATGTAGCGCGATTGCGGGGCGAAGAAGCCGAGCGTCTGATAGCCCCAATAGTTGCTCAGGTTCTTTTCCAGGAGATAACGATCGTCAAGGAAATACTGGATCGGCAGAAGCTCGATCGCCGAGATGCCGAGCTTCAGGAGATGATCGATGATAGGGTCGCTGCACATGCCGAGAAAGGTGCCGCGCAGCCGGTCAGGCACTTTCGGATGCGTCATCGTCAGGCCGCGGACATGCGCCTCGTAAATGATGGTATCAGGCCAGGGACGGCGGATCGCCTCTTCACCCGCCCAGTCGAAATCCGGATCCTGGACGACGCTCTTGACCATGAAGGGGGCGCTGTCTCGCTCATCGAAAGAGAGATCGTCCTCGCCGATCCGATAGCCGAAAAGCGCGTCGTGCCATTTCAGATCGCCCGTCACCTGTTTGGCGTAAGGGTCGAGCAGCAGCTTGTTCGGATTGAAGCGATGGCCGGCCTGCGGATCGTAGGGGCCATGGGCGCGATAGCCGTAGACCGTGCCAGGACCGACGCCGGCGATATAACCCGACCAGATGTCTCCCTCGCGCTTCGGCAGCGGCAGCCGGGCGACTTCTTCCTTTCCGTCGGGCGAGAAGAGACAAAGCTCTATCTGTTCCGCATGGGCCGAAAAAACGGCGAAATGGGTACCTGAACCAATATATTCCGCCCCGAGTTCCGGTTTGAGGAAGTCGAGTTCCGAGAATGAAAAGCTCATGGCGCCCCGCTTGAAAATATGACCAAGCAGGAAACGTGATGGTGGTTCTAAAGTTCCCCTCGGAAGGGGAAAAGAAACGGATGCCTTCGGCGGCAGTCCTACGGCATCAGCTGGCCGCCATTGACCTCGATGATCTGACCGGTGATGTAACCCGAAAGCGTCGGCGAGGCGAGGAAGAGATAAGCGCCGACGCAATCCTCCGACGTGCCGACGAAGCCCATCGGGATCGACTTGCGCTGCAGCTCCATCTGCTCGTCGTTAGTATAACGTTCGTGGAAGGGCGTGGCGATGACACCGGGCGCCACCGCGTTGACGCGGATCCTGTCGGCGACGAATTCCTTGGCATGGCCGCGCGTGATCGTCGAGACGAAGCCTTTGGACGCTGCATAGAGGATCGCGCCATTGCCGCCGCCGTTGCGCGCGGCGATCGAGGTGGTGTTGATGATGAAACCGCCCTGCTTTTTCAGCCAGGGATGCGCCGCACGCGTCGCCACCAGCACCGAGCGGGCGTTGAGATCCATCACCGCGGCATAATGTTCGTCGGTATATTCCGAGGTCGGCTTGCGCCCGAGCATGCCGCCGGCATTGTTGATGAGGCCGTCGAGATGGCCGAAGGTCTTCGCCGTCTCCTCCACGACCCGCTCGGTCTCGCCTTCCCTCGACACGTCGCCCTGGATCAGATGCACCGTGCCGCCGGCAGCGCGGATTTCCTCGCCGAGCTTCTCCGCCGGCTCGCGGCTGGAATTGTAATGCACGCCAACCTTGGCGCCCTGCGCCGCAAAGGCGCGGGCGAGCGCCGCCCCGATGCCGGTCGAGGCGCCGGTGATCAGCACGGCCTTGCCGGCGAGATCCGGCAGTTTGATGGATGCAAGCAATTGAGCAAGTTCTGCCATGGCTAAGATAGCCTCCCAAAATCACGGACATAGGTGATGAAACAGACCTGGGAAGTCTAGCAGTCGAAATCCGAGGAGGGCAATGCACGAAAAGGCGAGGATTGGTATGGTGGGGGATGCGATGCTGTCTTGCTCGCCCCGCAAATTGCCCCTCACTCTAACCCTCTCCCCGTTCTGACGGGGAGAGGGAACGTACCCTGCGAGAGGGGAGCGGGGGAATGGAGAGGCCCCGGCTTGTCTCCTTCTCCCCGCAAGCGGGGAGAAGGTGGCGGCAGCCGGATGAGGCGCTGACCTCGCCTAGCTCCATCTAATCAAGAAGTTACGCCGAAAGCCGGCTGCGGTTTCTCGCGAGTGAGAGGCGGAAAGGCCAGCGCGATCGCCGCCGCGCCCAGCCCGACCATGGCGGAGCCGATGAACAGCCAGGAATAATTGGCGTAGGTGTCGAAGATCCAGCCGCCGATCAGGGGACCGAAAGCCATGCCGAGGCTGGAGAGCATCGTCGCCGCGCCTAGGACCGTACCGATGATGCGTTGGCCGAAATATTCCCGCGCCAGCACCGCATAAAGCGGCATCACGCCGCCATAAGCGCTGCCGAAGACGATGGCGAGCGCATAGAATTCGCCGAGCCGGCTGACGAAGAGATAGGTCGCAAGTGCCGCCGCCTGCACCGTGAGGCCGGCAACCAGCACCGGCTTCACGCCGATCCGGTCGGCAAGGCTGCCATAAAGCAGCCGGCCGCCCAGTCCCGCCAGGCCCTCGACGCTGTAGATGCTGACGGCGGCCATCGGGGCGACGCCGCAGATCGTCGCATAACTGACCATATGGAAGATCGGCCCGGAATGCGCCGCGCAGCAGGCAAAGAAGGTCAGGCCAAGTACGATGAACTGCGGCGACCGGAAGACTTTCGACAGCTGTGGCCGGGCGCCATCGACCGCGAACTCGCTATCGCTTTCGGCGGCAGCGGCAGGCGGACGCCTGATCAGCAGGGCGGCCGGCAGCAGCAGCACCCATACCGCAACGCCGATGATCAGCATGGCGGGACGCCATTCATAGGCGGAAATCAGCCAGCGCGCGAAAGGCGAGATGGTCATCGGCGCCACGCCCATGCCGGCGGAGACGAGCGACACGGCAAGCCCGCGGTTTTCGTCGAACCAGGCGGTCGTCGCGGCGATCATCGGCGCGAAAAAGGCGCTGGCGGCCAATCCGACGAGCACGCCGTAGGTCAGCTGGAACTGCGTGAGCGTCTCGGCGCGGCTGGCAAGCACCAGCGCCAGACCGAGCAGCACGGATCCTGTTATCACCACGATCCGCGGACCAAAGCGGTCGCTGGCAGCACCCCAGAGGAAGCCGCCGAAGCCCATGACGATGAAGTTCAGCGTCATCGCGCTCGCAATCCCGACATGCGACCAGCCGGTGGCGCTGGCGATCGGTTCCTGAAAAATCGCCAGCGAGAACATCGCGCCGATTGCCACGCACGACATCAATGCGCCCACGGCGACGATGACCCAACGATAGGAAACACCCATGGCTTGAAACCTCCCTGCCGACAGAGTGATCGCGAGGCAAGCGGCCGGCCGCATCTCGCCTACGATCAAAGACGTTTGAACCGCTGCGATTTCGACAGCGCCGTCACATCTTTTTCCGTACGGTCCTACAGGGTGCGGAACATCACCAGCGCGTCGACATACCCTTCGGTCGGATGCAGGAAGACGTCGGGAAGCCGGCCGACGGTCTCGAAGCCGAGCGATTGCCAGAGCTCGACGGCGCGGCGATTGACGACGAAATTGAACTGCATGGCCCGAAAGCCCCTGGCACGGGCATGCTCCAGCGAATGTTCGTGCATGCGGCGGGCGATACCGCGGCCGCTTGCGGCCGGATCGGTCATGTAGCCGCAATTGCAGACATGGCGCCCGCCGCCCGCCTGATTGGCCTTGATGTAATAGGTGCCGAGGATGACGCCATCCTCTTCGGCGACGAAGGTCTCGCGGTCCGGCCCCATCCAGTAGGCGAGCGCATCGGCTTCCGAGAGATCGCGGTCGAGCGCATAGGTCTCGCCGGCACGGATCGTCGGGCCGATGATCCTCCAGATGGCATCTCGATCGTCGTTTTCTGCGGGCCGGATCAGCATGCCCGATTTCTACAGAAGCCCGACATGGCGCGCAACGGGCCGAGCGCTCAAACCCTTTCGAGCGCGATGGCGATCCCCTGCCCGACGCCGATGCACATGGTCGACAGCGAATATTTCCCACCGGTTTCCTGAAGCTCCAGCGCCGCCGTGCCGGTGATGCGGGCGCCAGACATGCCCAGGGGATGGCCGAGCGCGATCGCGCCGCCATTGCGGTTCACCCGCTGGTCGTCGTCGGCAATGCCGAGCGCGCGCAGCACCGCCAGGCCCTGGCTGGCAAAGGCCTCGTTGAGTTCGATGACGTCGAACTGTTCCTGGGTCATGCCGAGCCGGGCCATCAGCTTGCGCGAGGCCGGGATCGGGCCGACGCCCATCACCCGCGGCGGAACGGCGGCGGCGGCACCGCCGAGGATGCGTGCGATCGGCGTCAGGCTATATTTTCGCGCCGCCGCTTCCGAAGCGACGATCAGCGCGGCGGCGCCATCATTGACGCCGGAGGCATTGCCTGCCGTCACCGTGCCGCCTTCCTTCTTGAAAGGCGTGCCGAGTTTCGCCAGCGTCTCCACCGTCGTCGCGCGCGGATGCTCATCCTTCTCGACGATGACAGGATCGCCCTTGCGTTGTGGGATGGTCACCGCAGTGATCTCCTTCGCCAGCCGTCCGCTCGCTTGGGAGGCCGCCGCCTTCGCCTGGCTGCGCACCGCAAAGGCATCCTGATCCTCGCGGCTGATCTTATAATCCTCGGCGACATTCTCGCCGGTCTCCGGCATGGAATCGACGCCGTACTGCTTCTTCATGAGAGGGTTGACGAAACGCCAGCCGATGGTGGTGTCGTGGATTTCGGCCGCGCGCGAAAAGGCCGTCTCGGCCTTCGGCATGACGAAGGGCGCGCGCGACATGCTTTCGACGCCGCCCGCGATCATCAGTTCGGCCTCGCCGGCGCGGATGGCGCGTGCGGCCGTGATCACCGCATCCATGCCGGAGCCGCACAGCCGGTTGATCGTGGTGCCCGGGACGGCGATCGGCAGACCGGCCAAGAGCGCCGACATGCGCGCGACGTTACGGTTGTCCTCGCCCGCCTGGTTGGCGCAGCCGAAGATCACGTCGTCGACGGCTTCCCAATCGACGCCGCCGTTGCGCTGCATCAGCGCCTTCAGCGCGATAGCGCCGAGATCGTCGGCGCGCACCTGCGAGAGCGAGCCGGCGAAGCGGCCGATCGGCGTCCTGATATAGTCGCAGATAAAGGCTTCGGTCATGGCTTTTCCTTTAGAGTTTCGGAACGACGAGATCGGCAACAGGCCCGTCGAGATGCAGCGGCGCACCGGTTATCGCCTGCAATTCCTCCAGCGACATCGCAGCCAGCTTCTCCCGCAGGACGAAGCGCCCATCGACGATGTCGATGATGGCATGGCTGGTATACACGCGCGTGATGCAGGCGACGCCGGTCAGCGGGAAGGTGCATTTCTCCACCAGCTTCGGCTCGCCCGTCTTGGTGACATGCTCGGTGATGACGCAGACCTGCTTGGCGCCGTGCACGAGATCCATGGCGCCGCCGACCGCCGGCACGCCCTTGCTGCCCACCCGCCAGTTGGCGAGATCGCCGTTCTGGGCGACCTGATAGGCGCCAAGGATGGCGACGTCGAGATGGCCGCCGCGCACCATGGCGAAACTGTCGGCGTGGTGGAAGAAGGCCGCGCCCGGCTTCAGCGTCACCGCCTTCTTGCCGGCATTGATCAGATCCCAGTCCTCCTCACCTTCCGCCGGCGGCTCACCGAAATTCAGGATGCCGTTTTCGGTGTGGAAAATCGCCTCGCGGCCGGGCGGCTGATAGCGGGCGACCATCTCGGGAAAGCCGATGCCGAGGTTCACATAGGCGCCGTCGGCGATATCCTGCGCGGCGCGCCAGGCGATCTGCGCATTGGTGAGCTTGATGTCTTCACGGGTGTTTATAGGGCGGATATCGACGGTCATACGTAGGCCACTCCGGCTCGAATGAGCTCTTCTTCCTGCTGGGGATTGGGAACGGCAACGACGCGGTCGACAAAGATGCCGGGTGTCACCACATGCTCGGGATCGATGCCGCCGGCCGGCACGATCGATGAGACCTGGACGATGGTCTTTGCCGCCGCCATGCACATCAGCGGATTGAAGTTGCGGCCGGCCTTGTTGTAGGTGAGGTTGCCATGGACATCGCCGATCTCCGCCTTGACGATGGCGAAATCGGCCTTCAGCCAGCGTTCCTGCACATAGTGGCGGCCGTCGAATTCGGCGATGACCTTGCCCGCGGCCAGTTCGGTGCCATAGGCCGTCGGCGTGTAGAAGGCCGGAATGCCGGCCCCGCCGGCGCGGATGCGCTCGGCAAGTGTTCCCTGCGGCACCAGTTCGAGCTCGATCTCGCCGGCCAGATATTTGTCCGTGAAAGCACGCGGATCCGACGAGCGCGGGAATGAGCAGATCATCTTCCTGACCATGCCGGCATCGATCATCGCCGCAATACCGATGCGGCCGTTGCCGGCATTGTTGTTGATCACGGTGAGGTTCTTGCTGCCGTTGTCGATCAGGGCGTGGATTAATTCGATGGGCGCACCCGAACCACCGAAACCACCAATCATGACGGTGGCGCCGTCACCGATCCCGGAGACGGCCTCTGCCGTGCTCTCGACTGTCTTGTCCATGTGGGGTCTCCTCTCTCGTTCTAACGTCAGGGATAAAACGCGGTTGCCGCAGCGGCAAGATAATTTGTGCGTTATTTGACATTTGTTCATATATCGCACAGACTGATGCGACTGATTGGAGACTTGAATCATGCGCGAAACGGATTTCGTCAGCGGCTTCGCCCGCGGCCTGAAAGTCATCGAAGCCTTCGGCGAGACGCGGCAGCGGCTTTCCATCGCCGAGGCCGCGAAACTGACGGAGCTCGACCGAGCCACGGTACGTCGGTCGCTGCTGACGCTCGCCGAACTCGGCTATGCCGATTATGACGGCAAGTTCTTCACGCTGACGCCGAAGATCCTGCGCCTTGGACATGCCTATCTCGCAGCGACGCCGCTTCCGGCGCTGTTGCAGCCGCATCTCGATCTTCTCTCGGAACGCGCCGGCCAGAGCGCCTCGGCCTCGGTGCTCGACGACACCGAAATCGTCTATATCGCCCGCGCCTCGCAGCGCCGCGTCATGTCGATCAATCTCACGCCCGGCAGCCGCCTACCCGCCTATTGCGCCTCGATGGGCCGGGTGCTGCTCGCGGCCCTCGCCGAGAACGAGGCGCGCGCCATTCTTGCCCGCAGCGAGCTGAAGCAAAATACGCCGAATACCAAGACCGACCCTGAGGAACTCATCGCCGAGTTCCGGCGCGTGCGCGCCGAAGGCTACGCCATCATCGATCAGGAGCTGGAGATCGGTCTCTGCTCGATAGCCGTGCCCGTCGAAAACGACCGCGGCCAAACGGTCGCGGCAATCAATATCGGCGCGCCGGCCGCCCTCGTTCCGGCTGCGGAAATGAAGGAGCGTTATCTCAAGTTGCTGAAAGAAACGCAGGCTGCGTTGCGCCCGCTGCTGCGGCGGTAGGCGGGCCGGCTCCGCTGCCATAGCGAAAAGATGCTTGAGATCTGACAATAACAAAAGAATCCCCCGAGCTGACTGAAGACGGCTTGATGTATCAAATTTCTCGATATACATCATAACATCGGAAATGATGGGGAAATGATGGAACGTTCGTTTTTGACGATTGCCGCTGGCGAGAATAGTGACGCGATACGCGCGCTTTCTGCCCCGGCGCGCATCGAGATTCTCAAGCTGCTCTGCGCCAAAGGGCCGATGAATATCAATGATATCGCCCGCGCGCTGTCCCTCCCCCAATCCACGGTCGCAACGGGCATTCAGATTTTGGAAGATGCGCGGCTCGTCGACTCGCAACTGGCCAAGGCCCGCAAAGGCAACCAGAAGATCTGCTCGGCGATCTATAGCGAGATCCTGATCAGCTTCGAGGAAAGTGCCGCCCAGCGGGCCAATAATATCATCGAAGTCGAGATGCCGGTGGGCCTGTACACCAGCTGCGACGTGCATGCGCCATGCGGTCTTTGCTCCACCGAGAGCGTCATCGGTCCCCTTGATGTGCCGGACTATTTCCTTGATCCGCAGCGCATGCAGGCCGGGCTCGTCTGGTTCGGCAGGGGCTATGTCGAATACAAATTTCCTAATAATGCCAAGGTGTTGAATAAGGATATCCGTGCCATCGAATTTTCGCTGGAACTGTCTTCCGAGGTGCCCGGCACCAATCCGGACTGGCCGTCCGACATCACGCTCTGGGTCAATGGCATGGCGATTGGAACCTGGACGTCGCCCGGCGATTATGGCGACAAGCGCGGCGCCTTCACCCCGGCCTGGTGGAAGCTCGAAGGTTCGCAATATGGGGCGATGAAGACCTGGCGCATCTCGACGCGCGGAACCTTCATCGACGGTGTCGCCGCGTCGAATGTTACGCTCGCCGATCTCGCGCTCGGTCAGCATTCGTCCATTCGGCTCCGCGTCGGCATCGCGGAGAATGCCGGTCATACCGGCGGCGTCAATATTTTCGGCCGCGGCTTCGGAAATCACGGCCGCGATATCATCATGCGGCTGCACGTGTGATCACATACTATCGGAAATTCTGATTTATAAAAAGCGATCCCATCGAGTTTCAGCGGCGAAAAAATCGATCCAACATATTGTTATTGAACTATTTTTGTCGAAATTAAAATTAGTATGATAAAAAGCCTGACTCGGTTGACAGCACGACATTCCTGATATCAAGTTAGAGGCAAGAAAACAAAAATCTTGATATATAAACGGGAGGATCCGTTGAAGACGAATGTCGTTGCCCACCGCGATTTTCGCATCGCGACCATTGACGCCAGGCTCTACAGTTCATTCCTCGAACATCTCGGCAGAGCGATCTACGGGGGCATTTACGAGCCCGGACATCCCACAGCCGACGAAGACGGATTTCGCCGCGACGTGCTCGATCTGGTCCGCGATCTCGACACGCCCTATTGCCGTTATCCCGGCGGCAATTTCGTCTCGGCCTATAACTGGGAGGATGGCGTCGGCCCGCGTTCGGAGCGCCCGGTTCGCCTCGACCTTGCCTGGCGCACCCGCGAAGCCAATCAGATCGGCGTCAACGAATTCGTCGACTGGTGCAAGAAGGCCAACACCAAGCCGATGCTCGCCGTCAATCTCGGCTCCCGCGGCCTCGATGCCGCCCGCAATTTCCTGGAATATTGCAATCATCCCGGCGGTACCTATTGGTCGGATCTGCGCCGCAAGCACGGCTGGTCAAATCCGCACGACGTCAAATTATGGTGCCTCGGCAACGAGATGGACGGACCCTGGCAGGTCGGCCACAAGTCCGCCTATGAATATGGCCGGCTGGCGGATGAGACGGCGAAGGCCATGCGCGGCTTCGACAAATCGCTCGAACTCGTGGTCTGCGGCTCGTCCAATTCCGATATGAAGACCTATCCCGATTGGGAGGCCCAGGTTCTCGAGCAGTGCTATGACAGCGCCGATTACATCTCGCTGCATATGTATTTCGCCAACCGCGAGAAGAATACGCTGAACTACCTCGCCCGCGCGACGAAGCTCGACCGCTACATCACCACGATCGGCGGCGTGATCGATTACATCAAGGCGAAAAAGCGCTCGAAAAAGACGATCGGCATTTCCTTCGACGAATGGAACGTCTGGTACCATTCCAACCAGCAGGACAAGGAGATCCTGGCGCGCGACGAATGGCCGGATGCCCCGCATCTGCTGGAAGACGTCTATAATTTCGAGGACGTGCTGCAGGTCGGCGGCATCCTGAACACCTTCATCCGCCGCTCCGACCGGGTGCGCATCGCCTGCATCGCCCAGCTCGTCAATGTCATCGCTCCCATCATGACCGAGGATGGCGGCGCTGCCTGGCGGCAGACCATCTATTACCCGTTCTACTATGCCTCCCGCTATGGCCGCGGCGCGGCGCTGCAGCTGGTCGTCGACGGCCCGACCTATGACGGCGACGAGGAGAACGATGTTCCCTATCTCGACGTATCAGCGGTTCATTCCGAGGACGGCAGGACGCTCACCTTCTTTGCCGTCAACCGCCATCCGCAGACAGCACTCGACCTGGACGTGAGGCTGGAAGGCTTCGGCGCCGCCCGCCTGATCGAGCAGGTGGAGATGACCCATGGCGATCTCGAAGCCGTCAACACGGCAGCACGGCCGCAGACGGTCGCTCCCGTCAATGTCGAGAGCGCCAAGATCGAGGACGGAAGGTTGCGGACGGCGCTGAAGCCGCTGTCCTACAACGTCATCCGGCTGTCCGTGTGACAGCCGCCGCCGGATAGATGACCGGCTGAGAGATTCGGCTCACCTGCGAGGAGGCAGGCGGGCCGGAGGGATGGTTCGCTGGAGCGCTGGACTTAAGGTCCCGATGCCTCCGCAAACCGACAACCGCGACGTGCCCATGCGTGCCTTTGCGGCCGCCAGATCGTCGCTTTCTAGGGAGGAGTTCATGCAACAGTGGAAGAGGCTCGCATTTGGCGTCGCGCTGGCCGCACTCGGCCTGACGGCGGCGGCCAAGGCCGATGACTACACCTCCTTGCCGCGCAAGGAGACGCTCATCGTCGAAAATCCGGAAGGGACGATCAAGAATCCCGGCTGGTTCAACATCTGGGTCAATGGCGGCGGCGGTGTTTCGACCGGCCTGCAGCAGCTGACGATGGATACGCTCTGGTTCATCGACCCCGAACAGGGGCTCGGCGGCGCGGCCTGGGACAATTCGCTCGCCGCCGACAAACCGCAATACAATGCCGACTTCACCGAGATGACGGTGAAACTGCGCAAGGGGCTCTTCTGGAGCGACGGCGTCGAGTTCACGGCCGACGACGTGGTCTATACCGTCAAGACGCAGATGGACCACCCCGGCATGGTCTGGAGCGCGGCCTTCTCCGTGCAGGTGGCGAGCGTCGAGGCGACCGATCCGCAGACGGTCGTGTTCAAGCTGAAGAAGCCCAATTCGCGCTTCCATGCCATCTTCACCGTGCGTTGGAACGGCGCCTGGATCATGCCGAAGCACGTGTTCGAGAAGGTGGAGGATCCGCTTCGTTACGATTTCGCCAACCCGGTCTCGCTCGGCGCCTATAAGCTGAAGGCCTATGACCCTCAGGGCAAATGGTATACTTGGGAGAAGCGCGACGACTGGCAGCGGACCTCGCTTGCCCGCTTCGGCGAACCGGCTCCGAAATATGTGACCTATACCGATCCAGGCCCGCCGGATAAACGGACGATCGCCCAGCTCGAGCACAATCTCGATATCATTCACGACAACACGCCGGAGGGCATGTTCACCCTCAAGGAGAAGTCGAAGACCATCGACACGTGGTTCCCGGGCTTCCCCTTCGCCCATCCGGATCCGACGCTGCCGGCCGTCATCTTCAACACCCAGAATCCGCCCTTCGACAATGCCGATGTTCGCTGGGCGCTGGCGCTCCTCATCGACATCAAGGCGGTCGACATGGCGAGCTACCGCGGCGCGGCGACGCTGTCTGCGCTCGGCGTGCCGCCGACGGCGGCCACGATGAAAGACTATCAGGCGCCGATGCAGGATTGGCTGAAGGACTTCGAGATCGATACCGGCAAGAGCAAGATCAAGCCCTACGACCCGACCATCGGCCAGCAGATCGCCGATATCCTGCGCAAGCAGCCGAAGTTCAAGGACCAGATCCCGACCGACCCGCAGGCGATCAGCGGTGCCTTCGGCTATGGCTGGTGGAAACCGGATCCGAAAGCGGCCGGCGAACTTCTGGAAAAGGCAGGCTTCAAGAAATCCGGCGGCAAATGGCTGACCCCGGACGGCCAGCCCTTCAAGATCCGGATGACGGTTGAAGGCGACACACGGTCGGTCTTCACCCGCGCCGGCACGCTGATTGCCCAGCAATGGGCGGCCTTCGGTATCGACGCGAAAGCCGTGCCGGCCGCGAAACTTTGGCAGACGGCGCTGCAGCCCGGCGATTTCCAGGTGGCGATCGCCTGGAGCGTCGAAACCTGGGGCGGCGATCCCGACCTCTCCTTCTTCCTCGACAGCTGGCACTCGCAGTTCGTGGCGAAGAAGGGTGACGTTCAGCCGCCGCGCAACTGGCAGCGCTGGTCCAATCCGGAGCTCGACAAGATCATCGAGAACATCCGCGGCATCAGCGCCGACGATCCCAAGGGCATCGAGCTCGGCAAGGATTATCTGAAGCTGGTCGCCCGCGAAATGCCGACGATCCCGCTGATGTCCTACAACGTCTTCACCTCGATGGATACGACCTATTGGACCGGCTATCCGACGATCAAGGATCCCTATACCGATCCGGTGCCGAACTGGGCGAATTCCAGGCTCATGATGGTCAAGCTGAAGCCGGCACAACCGAAATAATCCTCCCAAAGCCGGCGCGCAGCCATCGCGCCGGCCCCCTTATCGACGGGCAAATGCCCGTCGATCCTTTCCTTGCTTTGAAAGGGAACCTGAGAGGAACCAACGCCTTATGACGCCCTATCTGATCTTTGTGCTGAAGCGGTTCGGTCAGTTTCTGCTCGTCGTATTCCTTGGCGTGACGATCACCTTCTTCGTCACCCACCTGACCCCGATCGACCCGGTCGAAGAAAGCATAGGCGCCATCACGCAGATGGGCCAGTCCGACCCGAATGCGATCGAACTGATGCGCCAGTCGCTGCGCGAGCTATATGGAATGCAGGGCTCGATCTGGGAGCAATATCTGCATTTCTGGCTGCGGCTTGCGACCGGCGATCTCGGCCCCTCGCTCTCGGCCTTTCCGACCCCTGTCTCCACCATCATCCTGCGATCGCTCCCCTGGACGATCGGCTTGATGACGGTGTCGACGCTGATCACCTTCGTGCTCGGCAACGCCATCGGCGCGCTCGCCGGCTATTACCGCAAGGACATGGTGCTGAAGGCCGTCAGCCTCGTCTTCATCGCGCTGCTGCCCATCCCCTATTATATCCTCGCCTTCGTGCTGCTCATCGTCTTCGGCTTCATCTGGCCGGTGCTGCCGATCAATGGCGGCTATGAGATGAACGCCAATCTGGACCTCTCCTTCGCGCTCGTCCTCGATATCCTCAAACATTCCATCCTGCCGGCTTTGTCGCTGATCCTGGTCGGCGCCGGCAGCTGGCTGATCGGCATGCGGGCGTTGGTTTCCAACATCATCACCGACGATTACGTCGTCTTTGCCGAGCTCGGCGGCGTGCCGAAGGGAAAAATTCTCCGCTCCTACATCGCCCGCAACGCCATGGTGCCGCAGTTCACAGGCCTTGCCATGTCGCTCGGCGCGATTTTCAACGGCACCGTCATCACCGAAATCGTCTTCGGTTATCCCGGCATCGGCAATCTGCTGATCGAAGCGGTGCATGCCGGCGACTACAGCCTGGTGCTCGGCCTCAGCGCCCTGTCGATCGTCGGCGTCGCCGCCGCCGTCTTCATCATCGACGTGCTCAGCCCGCTGATCGATCCGCGCATCAAGGTGGAATAGAACATGTTTACCATCGTCCGCGACCTCTCGCGCCACAACATGGAATTCCTCTGTGGCCTGCTGCTCTTCGCCGTCATCGTCGGCCTGGTGATCCTGTCTTATTTCTCGCCCTATGGCGCAACGGACATCTATCTTCTGCCGCCCGACATGCCGCCCGACGGCGAATATTGGCTCGGCACGACATCGCGCGGCCAGGATGTGTTCTGGCAACTGACGACGGGGCTGCGCAACACGCTCTATTTCGGCATCGGCGTCGCCTTTCTCTCGCGCATCATCTCGCTGGTCGTCGGCCTCGTCGCCGGTTATGCCGGCGGGGCGGTCGACCGGGTGCTGATGGCGATCAACGACAGCGTCATGGTCATCCCGCAATTTCCGCTGCTGATCCTTTTCTATTTCGTGCTGAAGGATAACATGACCTGGATGGCGCTGATCGTCATCATGGCCTCGCTCGGCTGGTCTTATGATGCCCGCCTCATCCGCTCGGTGGCGATCGGCCTGAAGACCAGGCCGTTTACCACCCAGAGCGTCTATTCCGGCATGAGCACGAGCAAGATCCTGGTCGAAGAGCACCTGCCCTATGTGCTGCCGATCGTCTTCGCCACCACCATGAACAACATGATCTGGTCGATCGGCATGGAAATCACGCTCTCGGTGCTCGGCTTCACCGATATCGAGACGCCGACCATGGGCATGATGATCTACTGGGCCAATGCGCATTCGGCGCTGATCTCGGGAATATGGTGGTGGGTGGCCGCCCCCGTCGCCGTCATCGTCATCCTCTTCCTGGCGCTCTTCCTGCTGTCGATGTCGATGAACGAATACAATGATCCGCGCAGCCGGCTGAACCGGATGGGAAGTTAGAATGGATGCTTTGGTCGAAATCCAGAATCTGAAAGCCTATTACCGCGCCTTCCTTTACGGCGTCGATCGCGAGGTGCGCGCCGTCGACGATATCAGCCTGACGATCGGCCGCGGCGAGGTCTACGGCGTCGCCGGAGAATCGAGCAGCGGCAAGACGACACTGATCAAGACGATCGCCGGCGCCATCCGCCCGCCGCTTAGGGTCGTATCCGGGAACGTGAAATTCCATTTCGGCGGCGGCACTCAGGATCTCTATGCGATGAAGCCGGAGGAGCGCATGGCGCTGCGCTGGCGGCATCTGTCCTATATCATGCAGGGCTCGATGAACGTGCTCAATCCGGTGCGCCGGATTCGCCACTCCTTCACCGATTTCGCCTTCCGCCACATGAAGGTGAGCAAGAGCATCTTCTTCGAAAAGGTGGCCGCGCACCTGCAGAGGCTGAAGCTCGATCCGCAGCTGCTCGACGCCTATCCGCACGAACTCTCCGGCGGCATGCGCCAGCGCATGACCATTGCGCTCGCCACGATCCTGACGCCGGAATTCATCATCGCCGACGAGCCGACGACCGCACTCGACGTCATCGTGCAGCGCGATGTGCTGACGATGATCCGCGACATCCAGCGCGAGATGGGCTCGTCCTTCCTGTTCGTCACCCATGACATGGGGGTTCACGCGACGGTCTCCGACCGCATCGGCATCGTCTATGCCGGGCGTCTCGTCGAGGAGGCGCCGACCGCCAAGCTCTTCAGCATGCCGCTCCACCCCTATACGCAGCATCTGGTCGGCAGCCTGCCGAAGATCGGCGACCCCACGACGCGTCCCTCGCTGGAAGGCCGCCCGCCGAACCTCGCCATGCCGCCGGAAGGCTGCCGGTTTCACCCGCGCTGTCCGAAGCGCATGGAGATCTGCTCGCAGAAGGTTCCGCCGCTCGTCACCGTCGGGCCGCAGCGGCGGGTGGCGTGTTTTGCCGTTACGGGAGATCAGGTTTGACCGCTCTGCTCAGCCTCTCGCATGTCACGAAAATCTACCGCCAGGGCGGCATGCTCGGCCGGCGCCTGATCACGGCCGTCAAGGACGTCAGCTTCGAACTCGGCGAGGAGCCGGAAATCCTGTCGATCGTCGGCGAATCCGGCTCGGGAAAATCGACGGTCGCGGCGATGATCCTCGGCCAGACCGAGCCGACGGAAGGAGAGCTTCAATTCGCCGGCAGCACCGTCGCCATCCATAACAGAGCCGAACGCAAGGCCTTCATGAAGGAGGTCCAGCCGGTTCTGCAAAACCCCTTCGAAGCCTTCAATCCGCTGAAGCGGGTCGACCGCTACCTCTTCGAAACCGCCCGCAATTTCTCCGCGTCGGGAAAGCGGCCGGACAAGCAGGAGGCCGAGCGCATGGCGGACGCCGCCCTCCATCACGTCGGCCTCACCCTCGAAGAGGTGAAAGGCCGCTTCCCCCACGAACTCTCCGGCGGCCAGCTGCAACGCGTCGCCATCGCCCGCGCCCTCATCCCCCAACCCCGCCTGCTGGTCGCCGACGAACCCGTCTCGATGGTCGACGCATCGCTGCGCATGGCGATCGTCAACCTCTTCGGCCGCCTGAAAAACGAACTCGGCCTTTCGATCATCTACATCACCCACGACCTCGCGACCGCCTATTACGTCAGCGACAATATTATCATCATGAGGAAGGGCGAGATCGTCGAGCGCGGGCGGGCGCGGGCGGTGTTGGATGATCCGCAGCATGAGTATTCAAGGGCGCTGAAGGATGCGGTGTTGGCGGCGGAGTTTGGTGAGGTGGGGTGAGTCGCGCGGGGGAGATGGGCGGATGCCCACGGACGTTAGGCCATGCGCCGCAGTCCGGCAGCGCGCGTCAAATGCGGAGACAGCGCCCCATTCACGCCTAATAGGCGATGAGGGCATGATCCTCTTCCGCGAGCTCGAACATCAGCAACGTCGTCGGCAGATCGTTGATCCCGTAGATTTCCGTGATGGTCGGGCTTTCTCCGGTGATCCCCGAGCCACAGGGTGGGCCTTCAGGTTGAAAAAGGTGATCACGTCGGTCAATTGCCAGCGCAGCACCAGGGTCGTCGTCCAGCCCGCCGGAAGCGTCTCAGATCACCAGTATATTGTCTGCGATGTTTAGGCGTAGCTAAACGGCTTAGGATCGCTCCCTTCTACTGTTTGAAGCAATTTTGACGGTGCCACTGGAGAAAATGAGGATGAGGCCGCTCGAACGGTTTTGAGGGCACGATTGCTCTTCCCGTCTTATTGATCAGACCGCGGATGCTTTCCGGATCGTTGGCTTGCCGCGAGATCAGGATGTCGAGGTCGTCCGAGAGACAGATGAGCCCACGGTCAAACATCCAGTGTGCGGTGCCGGACAGAGCAATGCCATTGGTGAGGATGTCAGGTCCGTTTGCCTCCACGGGACGAATATGCGCAGCATCGACTTCAGCACGCCCGCCACCGTTTATAAGCTTCAGGCCTGTGATTGCACATCGTTTATCGTAGGCCTGCAGAACGAACCGGCGAAACAGCCGATTGCGAACGATCCGCGATGAGAGCTGTGTAGTCCGGTCTCGCTCGTGCTCAAATAGGAACGGCGCCTGAACTCCGTCTTCAAACCCATCGGCAGGGCGGGTTACGCTCACCTCACCCCAACCGAGGCAGTTCGGGCTCGTGCTCATCCAGCCCAATCGACACGATACGATTGAAATCCGTTGCGGATATCGGGCGCACCGCAGCTTGTGCTCTACCGGAAATCCGCCCCTCCTCATTCAACACGCCTCGCTCAATGACACCGTCCGGCCCACTGAACGGAACAGCGTTGATGAAATCGAGGTAGCTGCCTGGCTCGATAAGTGCCAGATACATGCCGGGTGCCTTCGGATCCGGAATGACTTGGGCCCCCTTGGCGATGGCGAAATAGCCGCGGCTCGTCGCAACCTTGCGCGGCTCGTAATAAATGATCCATTCTCCGAGGCAGGCTTGCACACGACCGAGATACTGGCGCGGGAACTGATATTGTTCTGCCGGGCTGTCGTCATAGATCGAATCTGAGCGGTGGATGAAAACCCCGAATCCCATATCCGATGCGTAGCACGGCCAGTTCGGTTCAGATACGCGCTTGCATCCTCCATTTGAAGAGAATTGATCAGCAATGGCTGGGTGAGGAACGATCGGATGCATCACGGTTGAGCATCAACAAGCGACGGGGGTTCGCAAAGTTTCAATTGACCGTTTCCGATAGCGAAGCGACACTTCAACTCGCAGCAAGGCAGGAGGAAACTATGGACGACCCAGATCGCTGGCGCCAGATGGCAAGCGCACCAAAAGACGGTAGCCGGATTCTGGTGACGATCCGCGCGTCCGAACAGGGGCCGGCGGAAGTTGATCTCGCCTATTGGTCGCATGGCGATCAATTCGCAGGAGAAGGCTGGCGCGCCTCCGATTCCTCGCCCGGGCACATCATCGAATATGCCGAGCCGGAATTGAAGTGTTGGATGCCGATGCCCTCGGCCAATCGCACCTCGATGCCTTCACCCTGGGAAGGCGACGACGCTCAGCAGCTCGATGGGTCAGGGATCTAAGGACTCGCCGCCCAACAACAATCGTTCCTGCAACTGAATGTCGATATGCATTCCCATGCCCCCGCGATTGCTGAGAATGGCTTTGAAGCGTAGTAGGCGATCGGGCATTCCGCGGGGAGAGAGATGGACGGCAAATTTGATAGTTATGATGCCGAACAGCGGGCCATGATCAATTGGTTGACCGGCCGGTCTCCCGATGCTCGCCATGCCATTGCAGAAGATCTGAACTTCGACTTCGCTGAAGATGTGTTCGAGTGGATTTTGACGCAGCCGGGCTGCGATTTGGCAACTGCCGCAAGCTACTTCTGGCGAGCAGGCCCCCTGGAGTGTCTTGAACATCCCGACACCTTCGAAGAAGACAATTTGACGATCAAGAGGCTGGTCGACCGCGTCAATGCCGGCTTTTATAGCCGATCGGAAATTTACTATGGGGGACAAGAGCTGTGGGAAGGCGAAGAGGTGTGCAGCTGGACAGTTGAAGAAGCCGAAGAGCTGCGAGAGTTTGCGCGCACCCATAAGGCTTCTGATCTTCCCTGGACTTTACCCGAGGCGCTGGTCCCGCCGTTCGGGCACCGGCCAGTTCGCATCTCAGATGAAGAAGATCCCAGTAAATCGGAGGAACTCCGAAGGCTCTTTGCCGGGCTCGGGACAGGTTCCGGACTAATCCAGCAAGCCTGATGGAGGCAGATCCGCCTCCAAGAAGTATGCCGCAGCCGACGCAGCAACTCACCATCGGAAAAAGAATAGCGACGTTGCGCAGTTCGGCCTTCAAGCCGCTGTATCTTTATCTCGCATTCGTTGCGGCGGGGTGGGGACTTATCTACGTCTTTGATCCTCCGAGCCTGGTATATAACGTGATGGTCATGTGCTGCACGCAATTCGGGCTCATGACGTTCGGGATGGTGCGAGCTGGAATGAAACGGCAGAAACGAGCGGCCCGCTAATCGCAAAGCGCCCAATCCTCCCCAAAACAAAAGCCCCGCGGTCGTTGCCACACCGCGGGGCTCCTTGATGCCTAACCCGGGAGAAAAAGGTCAGGCGGCCTGGACTTTCTTGGATGTGCGGGCCCATTCCGGCAGCCAGTCGCCGTGGGTGGCGAGCAGGTCGTCGACCAGCGACCAGATCTGGTCGAGATCGAGTTCGGCTGCCGTGTGCGGGTCCATCATCGCGGCGTGGTAGATGTGCTCGCGATTTTCCGTCATCAGCGCCTGCACCGTCAGCTCCTGCACGTTGATATTGGTGCGGATCAGCGCGGTCAGCTGCGGCGGCAGGTCGCCGATGAAGGTCGGCTGGATGCCTGAGGCGTCGACCAGGCAGGGCACTTCGGCGGCGCAATTTGATGGCAGCGAGGTGATGCAGCCATTGTTGCGGACATTGCCGTAAATGACGGAGGGTTCGCCGGTCCAGACCGAATTGATGATCGAGGAAGCATATTCCTTAGACGGCTGAACCTCGATCTTGTCGGCGCTGCGATACGCTTCCGCCTGGCCCTTCCAGCGCTCGATCTGCTCGATGCAGCGTTTCGGATATTCATCCAGCGGGATGCCGAATTTCTCGATCAGGTCCTCGCGGCCTTCCTTGATGAAGTAAGGCGTGTATTCGGCGAAATGCTCGGAGCTTTCGGTGACGAAATAGCCGAGCCGCGTCAGCATCTCGTAGCGCACCTTGTTCGGGCAGCGCGGGTTCCAGCCGGGCTTCGGCGCCCTGCCCTCGCGATAGGCGCGCAGCAGATCGGGATAGAGGTTGCGATAGGAGCCATCGGCCTGGCGATGCTCGAATTTGAGATAGAAGGCCATATGGTTGATGCCGGCGGCGCGATAACGGATTTCCTCGTAGGGAATGTCGAGATCGTGGGCCAGCTCCATCGCGGTGCCCTGCACCGAATGGCAGAGGCCGACCTGGCGGATGGTCGGATATTTCTCCGAGATCGCCCAGGTGTTGATCGCCATCGGGTTGACATATTGCAGCATGATCGCCTCGGGGCAGACGGCGAGCATGTCCTCGCAGACCTTCCAGAGATGCGGCACGGTGCGAAGCCCGCGCATGATGCCGCCGACGCCGAGCGTATCGGCGATCGTCTGGCGCAGCCCATATTTCTTCGGCACCTCGAAATCGGTGACGGTGCAGGGCTCATAGCCGCCGATCTGGAAGGCGACGACGACGAAATCGGCGCCGGCGAGCGCCTTGCGCTGGTCGGAATAGGTCTCGGCCTTGGCCTTGGCGCCGAGCGTCGAGATCAGCTTGTTGACGACGATGGCGCTTTCCTCAAGCCGCTGCGGGCTGAGATCCATCAGCGCAATCGTCGCGCCCGAAAGTGCCGGACGCTGCAGAACGTCGCCGATGATGTTCTTCATGAAGACGGTGGAGCCAGCTCCGATGAAAGTGATTTTGGGATTTGCTGCCATTATAACCTCCGGCATGCGGGTCAATCACGCTACCTCGAAAGCGGCCTTGACGAGCCGTTCGGTGTAAGCGGTCTTGGGATGGGTGAGAACTTCGTTGACGGGTCCTTCTTCGACGATCCTGCCATGCTGCATGACGATGACGCGATGGCAGAGCGCCCGGACGACCTTCAAATCGTGCGAAATGAAGAGGTAGCTGAGGCCCCGCTCGTCCTGCAGCTTGCGCAGGAGTTCGATGATCTGGGCCTGGACGGAAAGATCGAGCGCTGATGTCGGCTCGTCGAGCAGAATGAATTCCGGCTCCAGGGCGACGGCGCGGGCAATGGCGATGCGCTGGCGCTGGCCGCCGGAAAACTCATGCGGGAAACGCGACAGGATATTGCCCGGCATGCCAGCGGCAACAAGCGCCTCGCGCACCCGGTCCTGCCGCTCGCCCCTGGTGGCGCCCAGCCGGTTGACGACGAGCCCCTCCTCGATGATCTGGCCGATCGTCATGCGCGGGTTGAGCGATGAGAACGGATCCTGGAACACCACCTGCATGCGGGCGCGCAGCGGCCGCATCTCGGCGCGCGAGAGGCCATGGATCGGCTGCCGGTCGAAATGGATTTCGCCGGCCTGGGCATTGTTCAGCCGCAGGATCGCCTGGCCGAAGGTCGTCTTGCCGGAGCCGGATTCGCCGACGAGACCGAGCGTCTCGTGGCGGCGCAGCGTCAGGCCAAGACTGTCGACGGCGACGAGTTCGCGCATCTCGGGCTTGAGGAATGTGCCGTGGCGCATCATGAAGGCAACGCGCACGCCCTTGGCATCGAGGATGATATCCGATCCCTCCGGCAGCGGATTGGCCTCGCCGCGCGGTTCGGAGGCGAGCAGATGCCTGGTATAGGCGTGCTGCGGATTGGCGAACAGCGCTTCGGTCACGTTGTGCTCGCGCACCTCGCCATGCTGCATCACATAGACGTAATCAGAGAACTGCCGCACGACCGTGAGATCGTGGGTGATGAGGATGACGGCCATCCCCAGCTCTTTCTGCAGGTTGCGAATCAGGTTGAGGATCTGCGCCTGCACGGTGACATCCAGCGCCGTCGTCGGCTCGTCGGCAATCAGCACGTCGGGATCGTTGGCGAGCGCCATGGCGATCATCACGCGCTGGCGCTGGCCGCCGGAAAGCTGATGCGGATATTGCTTCAGCCGCGCGGCGGGATCGGGGATCTGCACATGTTCGAGCAGCTCCAGCGCCCGCTTTTCCGCTTGCCCGCGACTCATGCGCCGATGCACGCGGATCGCTTCGACGATCTGGCTGCCGATCGTATAGATCGGGTTCAGCGAGCTCATCGGCTCCTGGAAGATCATCGAGATGCGGTCGCCGCGCAGCTTGCGGCGCGCCCGCTCGGAGAATTTCAGGATATTGCTGCCGTCATAGGAGACTGTCGATTTCTCCGAGACGACGGCGCGCTTCGACAAGAGCCCCATCACTGTACGCGCCGTTACCGATTTGCCGGAGCCGGATTCGCCGACGATGGCGATGGTCTCGCCGCGATAGAGCTGGAAGGACACATCCTTGACGGCTTCGACCATGCCGTCCTCGACCTTGAAATTCACCGCCACATTGCGGGCGTCGATGATCGGCGTCTCCGCGCGGCCATCATGATCATGGCGGACGGGCGGGGCGAAGGAATTGACCAGTGCAAGAGCCATATCAATCACCTCAATAAGGATCGACCGCGTCGCGCAGTCCGTCGCCGAGCGCATTGAAGGCGAAGACGGTGACGAGCACGAAGCCGACAGGGGAGAGAATCCAGGGATAGGAGCCGATGACCGAATAGGTCGCCGTATCCTGCAGCATCAGCCCCCAGGAAATCAGCGGCGGCTTGACGGCAAAGCCGAGGAAGCCAAGGAAGGATTCGAGCAGCACGACGCTCGGAATGTGCAGCGTCACCGCGACGATGACGTGGCTCATCACGTTCGGCAGGATATGCTGGATGATGATGCGCCGGTCGGTGGCGCCGACCGCCATGGCCGCCCTGACATAATCGATACGCGCAAGCGCCAGTGTCTTGCCGCGCACCTCGCGCGACATCTGTGCCCAACCGAGCGCCGACATGACGAAGATGACGAAGGCAAGAAAGACGTTGGTCGGTGCCGTCACCGGAATGAGCGAGGTCAGCGCCAGATAGAGCGGCAATTGCGGGAAGGCGAGCACCAGCTCGACGAAGCGCTGCAGCCAGACGTCGAAGGTGCCGCCGAAATAACCCGACACCATGCCGACGGTCGTGCCGATCAGGGTGACGATGAAGACGACGGTGAGCGCGATCATCAGCGAGATGCGCGAGCCGATGATGGCGCGCGACAGCACGTCGCGGCCGAACTTGTCGGTGCCGAGGAAATGCACCGGCTGGCCATCGGTCGAGCCGAAGAAATGCCGGTTCGCGGGGATCAAGCCGAACAGCTTGTATTCGGCGCCCTTGACGAAGAAGCCGAGCAGGCGGGGATTGTCGTAGTCGATGCCGACGATCGGCTGGAAGGTAACCGGATCGAGTTCCTCGGAATCCGACAGCGCATAGACGCGCGGCTGGAAGACGAAGTTGCCGTCCTTGTCGTGGAAGCTCATCACCTGCGGCGGCGCGAAGCCGACATCGGTCGCCTTCGGGTCCATCGGCGCAAAGAAATCGGCAAAGACCGCCATGAGGAGCAGCAGCCCGACCAGCACGAGGCCCGCCATGCCGGTCCAGGACCGCCGCAGCCGGCGCCAGACGAGCGCGAGATAGCTCTCATTGCCGTGCGGCGGCTTCTTGATCGCGCGCTCGGCTGTCGGAGGCGTGTCGGAAGAGTCGAAAGCAAGCATCTCAGGCTCCTCCGAATTGACGGACGCGCGGATCGAGCAGGGCGAGCAGCATGTCGGCGATGATATTGCCGACGATCAGCGTCGCAGACAGCACCATCATGAAAGTGGCGGTAACATAGACGTCGCCGATCGCCATGGAGCCGACGATCGCCGGCCCGACGGTCGGCAGCGCGAAGATGATCGCGGTTTCGATCTCGCCGGTCAGCATGTAGGGCAGCACGACGCCCTGATACATGACCAGCGGATGCAGCGCATTCGGCACGGCGTGGCGCATAACGACAGCACCACCGGAAAGCCCCTTGGCCTTGGCCGTCTCGACATATTGCGCATTCAGCGTATCGAGCAGATTGCCGCGCATGACGCGCATGTTGTAGGCGAGCCCGCCGAAGGTGGCGATCGCCACAACAGGCCAGACATGGTGGATAAGATCGACGAATTTCGCCCAGGACCATGGCGCCCCGCCATATTGCGGCGAGAAGAAGCTGCCGATCTCGGTCACGTTGAACTGGAAGACCAGGAGATAGACGATGATCAGCGCCATCAGGAAGCGCGGCACCGTCATGCCGAGGAAGGAAATTCCCGAAAGCAGGCTGTCGATCCAGCTGTACTGGCGCGTCGCCGCCCAGATGCCGAAGCCGATGCCGAGCACCGAGGCGAAGATGTGGCAAACGAGCGCCAGGAGCAAGGTCCGCGGCAGCCGCTCTGCGACGACGTCGGCGACCGGCTTGTTGTAGAACATGCTGTATCCGAAGTCGCCGCGCGTCACGATCCCGCCGATCCAGTTGACGTATTGGACGACCAGCGGCTTATCGAGCCCGTGCTCGATCCTGTAGGCCTGCGCCTGGGCTTCGGCCTGGGCGTAAGATGCGCCGCCCTGGTTGATCAGCTGCGATCTAATATAATCGGCGTAGTCACCGGGCGGGGCCTGGATGATCGCGAAGGTCACCACGCTCAGGATGAAGAGAACGGGGATCGCGGAGGCTATGCGCACGAGCAGGAATCGTAACATCGAACGGTTCGCTTCTCCTTGCCGCCAGTCGCTCCTTGTCAGCGCGGCCGGCTCGTTGTTCTTGTCCGGCCGCGCGCCACGCGCGGCCGGAAGCTCACTTCAGCTGGGAGGGAGCTCTCCAGAGCGTCGCATAACATGCGACGCTTTTGCTCTTTATTTCCTGATGCGATGCATCAGTTTATCGGGCCTTTGTCGCCGGGTTTGCCGGGCAGCTGCTCGGGGAACAGCTCGTATTTGCCCTGCTTGTCGGCAGCCACCCACAGGCGTTCACGGATGACCGAGTCTTCAGCCCAGTTGAACATCATGATCGGCGTTCCCTGCGGCACATTCGAGAAGCGCTTGTTGATGATCAGCGCGCCCGGATATTCCGTCAGGCCGACGGTATTGACGTGTTCCGTCGAGATCTTCTGATACTGCTTCATCAGATTGACGCGCTCGTCATTGTCTTGGCTCGTCCTGAACTTGTTGACGACATCGACAAGTTCGTTCTCGAAGGGCATCAGATCGAGCTGATCATCCTTGCCGGCGCGATGCTGCCAGCTGGTGCGCGGGCCGACCGGGGCAAGCTGCTCGGTATTCTGCACCACCGACGACAGTTCCGTGGTGTTGCGCTGGATCAGCCAGTCGAAGCGGCCGGCATAATGCGCATCGTCACGCTTGGCGCCGTCGAGCGCATTGATGACGATCTTGAGGCCGAGCTTCTCCATCTGGGCGACGACACCTTCGGCAAGGCTCTTGTCGGTCGTGTACTGATTGTTGATCAGCATGACGATTTCGACATCCTTGCCGCCCGCCGTGCCGGCCGGGAAGTTCACGATGCCGTTGCCATCCGTATCCTTGAGACCGGCCTTGGCGAGCTCCGCCTTGGCGCCCTCGAGATCGAAGGGATAGTAGATGGTGGAGGTGCGGTCGTAGAAGCTGGTGCCGGAGGAAAGCCCGCCCGGATAGATCGCCGTGAACGGCCCCTTGACCAGCGAGTCGCCGATCGCCTTGCGGTCGAGCGCCATGGTCACGGCCTTGCGGAAGTCCTCGTTGCGGTTCAGCTCGCGGATCGCCTGGCCGCGCTCATCCGGGTTGCCCCAGCCATTGGCGGAGAAGTTCATGCGCAGGTTATAGCCGATCAGGCGCGGGCCGAAAGCCAGGCGGGCGGGCGCGGTCTTTTCGGCGGCGCGCTTCAGCGAGGCGACGAAGTTTTCCGGCTGCTCGAGGTTCGAGAAGTCGGCGGAGCCCGCCACCGCCTGCACGTCGCGGTCGGCCCAGGTCGAGAGCTTGTAGTGCAGCTCGTTGAGATAAGGCAGCTGGTTGCCCTTCTCGTCGACCTTCCAGTAATAGGGGTTGCGGCGGAGCACGATGATGTCGTCGGAGCGATATTCCACCGGCACCCAGGCGCCCATGACAGGCATGTTCATGTATTCCGGCGGGAAGGCGTTCTTGAACTGGTCGTAGGTGTTCTTCGAATATTTCGGATGCTGGGGTTTCAGGATATGCGACGGACCCGGGCAGAAGTTCGGGTAGGCCATCGTGTAGAGATATTGCTTCGGGAAGGCCTCCTTGAAGGTCCATTCGACGGTGTAGTCGTCGATCTTCTTCAGCGTCGTGCCGACACCGAAAGCTTCAGGCGAAGCGCCGCCGCCGAGCGGCGAGACGTTCGGATCGATGACTTCGTCGTCCCAGTAGAACATGATGTCGTCGGCGTTGAACGGCGCGCCGTCCGACCACTTGGCGCCCTCGATCAGATGCATGGTCAGCTTGTGGCCGTCCTCGGACCAATCCCAGCTCTTGGCAAGGTTCGGCAGCGGTTCGGTATCCTTGGCTTCGACCTGGAAGAGCGGCGCGGTGCGCGTCAGGCATTCGGAAAGCCCGATGTCGATGCCGCCCCAGCCCTGCGTCTGGCCGGCGCCATAGTTCCAGCCTTCCGGCCGACCGCCGATCACATGGCGCATCGTATCGCCGTAAACCCCGATGCCATCGGGCATATTGCCCGTCTTGAAGACAAGCGGCTCCTTCGGCAGCCGGTCTTTCACCGGCGGCAGCTTGCCGGTGGCGACGAAATTCTTGGTGACCCAATCGGGCTCGTGATATTCGGGCAGCGCCTTGAACTCCAGAATGGAGTCGCGCGCGACGTAATTGATCTTGCCTTCCGCCGGAAATTCCGGCGCCACCGGCGGATTGGTTGGTTCAGAGGCATAGGCGTTCAGCGCAGCGGCCGAGACGCTGAACGCCAGCCCGGCGAGAATGCCTGCTGTGCGGAAATTCATCATCGTTTCTCCCTCTTGTTCCGGAGCGCGGCTCACGCGGCTCCCTTCTCCTCGAACGACGTGAAAGCGGGCTTGCGCCATGGCCTTCCCTCCCGGAAAGCCATGGCGGCCCGTCCTCCACGAACTCAGACGGCCTGTTTCAGCGCCGCCTTTTCAGCGCGCAGCTCCTCGATGGAGCGGACATTGCGCCGCGCAGCCCCTGCCCAGTCGCGGGTCTGCACCTTCGATTTCGACAGCCGCTCCTTGGCGGCCGGCACGGCATCGGCATATTGCGGCAGCCACCGGGCCTGGGCGACGACCATCTCGTCCACCATCTGCCAGACCTCCTCCGGCGTGGCGACGGCGCCGACCAGCGGATCATGCAGCACGGCAAGCTTCAACAGGTCGATGTCGCCCGTTATGGCGGCATGCACCGACATGCGCTGGACGTTGATCGAGGCAATGCAAGTGGCCGCACAGGCTTCCGGCAGCGTGACGCCCGAAACCATGTTGATGCCGAAGCGGTCGACGAAGCCGGGCGATTCGATGATCGCATCGGACGGCAGGTTGGTGATGACGCCATTGTTCTTGACGTTGAAGTGGCCGCGATAGACCCGGTTGGTCTCCAGGGCCTCCAGAATGTGGCTCGCATGTTCGTTCGAGCGCTTGGCCGGATCGATCGGCTTCGAAGCGGATTCCAGGAACTGCGGGAATTCGGTCTCGAACCAGTTGCGCGTCTCGGTGGAATGGCGGAGATAGCCGCCGGTTTCGCCGTGGATCCAGTCCGACATATCGATCCAGCGGGTAATTTCCTCCGGCCGCTTGCGATACCAGGGCAGGTATTCCGAAAGGTGGCCGTTGCTCTCGGTCGAATAGACGCCGAAACGCTTCAGCACGTCGATGCGCAGCTTCTCCTGCTGCGAATAGACGGGGTGCGCCTCGAAGGCGGCGACCAGCTCGTCCTTGCCGATCTTGCGGCCGTTGAGGCGCAGGTCGATGAACCAGGTCTGGTGGTTGATGCCGGAGCAGACATAGTCGAGCTCCCGCACCGACTTGGCGCCGAGCACCTCGGCGATCTGTTCGGCCCCGTGCTGGACGCCGTGGCAGAGGCCGACCGTATCGACCTTGCCATATTCGATCGCGGCCCAGGTGTTCATCGCCATCGGGTTGGCATAGTTCAGGAATTTCGCACCCGGCTCGGCGACCTCTCTTATATCCTTGCAGAAATCGAGTATGACGGGGATGTTGCGCTGACCGTAAAGGATGCCGCCGGCGCAGATCGTATCGCCGACGCACTGGTCGATGCCGTATTTCAGCGGAATGCGGATGTCGTCGGCATAGGCCTCCAACCCGCCGACCCTGACACAGCTGATGACGTAACGCGCGCCTGCCAGCGCCTGGCGCCGATCGGTCGTCGCCGTCACCTTGGTCGGCAGCCCGTTCGCCTCGACGACGCGGTCGAGGATCGCTTTGATCATTTCGAGATTATGCTCGCTGAGATCGGTCAGCGCGAATTCAATGTCGCGGAACTCCGGAACGCACAATATGTCGGTGAACAGCTTCTTGGTGAAACCGACGCTGCCCGCACCGATGATAGCGATTTTGAAACTCATGATCTTCACCTCGACCCAATGGAATGCTAGAGAAAAGACGGGTTATGGAGGATCAGGCCGCATGCCGGCGCATGTGGTTGAAAAAGCCGAAAAACCTGCCTGTTTTCCTCCCGGCCGCTCATCCCGGCCGTCGTCCCTTCTTCTTGTCGACCGGGATTATGCCCGAATTCGGCAGGCCGACCAGAGAAGGATTATGCTTTCAGGGGTAATTTTGTGCTGCAGGATTTGATCGCCAACGGACAGTCGATGAGGACGGTTTCCCTGCCCCGCGGCCGCCAGCGTTTGCACGCCATGCCGACCAGCGCCGGCTATGAAGTGCGCGAGAACGAGCCCTATGACTGGGATGGCCGAAAGCGCGGCCAGACCCCTTTCACCGTGCTGCAGCACACGATCAGCGGCACCGGACGGCTGCGCTACCAGAACCGCAATTATCGCCTGCAGGGCGGCGACACGCTGCTGGTGCTCGTCCCGCACAATCATCGCTACTGGCTGGAGAAGGGCGAGCGCTGGGAATATTTCTGGATCTCGATGAATGGCGAGGAAACCCTGCGCATCCATCAGCTGGTGTTGTCGACAGCCGGTCCGGTCCTGAAGCTGCAGCCTTCGACCGTCGATCATCTCGCCGATTGCAGTCTGCGTCTCGTCAAAGGCGCGACCTCGCCGGGGGCTGCCTCGGCGATCGCCTATGAAGCGGCGATGGCGCTTTATGACGACGTCTTCGGCTCGCCGGCCTTTGCCGCCGAGCTCAGCCTCATGCAGCCGGTGATCGACCATATCAACGCCAATCTCGACAAACCGCTGCCGGTCGGCGAACTCGCCGCCATCGTCGGCCTCAGCCGCGCGCATTTCTCCCGCAGCTTCGCCGAAAGCGAAGGCGTGCCGCCGGCTGAATTCGTGCTGCAGCAGCGCCTGCAGCGCGCCGTCAAGCTTCTGACCAAGGCGGACTTCCTGCCGGTCAAGGAGGTCGCCATCATGTGCGGCTTCGAGGACGCCAATTATTTCTCGAAGGTCTTCCGCCGTGTCTATGGCACCAACCCGACGGAATTCCGCACGACCGGCATGTATGCCAGCATCGGCAAGCCGAGATAGTCACGCCCGCACCTCGAACACCATGTTGAACGGCGTCTCCGTCGCCCGGCGGAAATGCTTGAATCCGGCGTCGAGCGCGACCTTCCGCAGTTTCATTTCTCCCGCCTGGGCGCCGAGCCCCAGTCCCACCTCCTGGGAAAGCGAAGCCGGCGTGCAGATCATCGTCGAGGCGCCGTAATAGACGCGGCCCACCGGATTGAGATTGTCCTTGAGGTGGTCATGGGCGAAGGGCTCGACGATCAGCCACGTGCCGTTCGGCGCAAGCGTTTCCCTGACATGCCGGCCGGCGCCGACGGGATCGCCCATATCGTGGAGGCAATCGAACATGGCGACCATGTCATAGCCGCGCCCCGGAAATTCGGCAGCCTTGCCCTGCTCGAAAGTCACGCGGTCTCCAACGCCCGCTTCTTTTGCGGCTTCCCTGGCTTTTTCGATCGATGGCCCGTGATAATCGAAACCGGTAAAGCGGGAGGCGGGATAGGCCTGCGCCATCAGGATGGTCGATGCACCGTGACCGCAGCCGACATCGGCGACGCTGGCGCCGGCTTTCAGCTTTTCGTCCATGCCGGCAAGTGCCGGGATCCATTCGTTGACAAGATGGCTGTTGTAGCCCGGGCGGAAGAAGCGCTCGGTGCCGCGGAAGAGACAGGTGCTGTGCTCATGCCAGCCAAGACCCTGGCCGGTGCGGAAGGCTTCGGCCACTTTCGGCTCGTCCATCCACATGGATTGCACGACCTCGAAGGCGCCGACGAAGAAGGCCGGACTGTTTTCTTCGGCAAACACCATCGCCTGCTCCGCCGTCAGGCTGAAACGATCGGTCTTTGCATCGTAAGTGACATAATCGGCCGCCGCCTGGGCGCTCAGCCATTCCTTGAGGTAACGCTCCTTCACCCCGGTTTTGGCGGCAAGCTGCTCAATGCTCATCGGCTTTCCGTCAGCCATCGCCTTGTAGAGTCCGACCTTGTCGCCGAGCACGACCAAAGCGCCCGACATGGCGGCGCCGACGTCGCCGACAAGACGACCGACAAGCGCATCGAGTTTCTGCATATCCGGCTCACGCATCGTAGCCTCCCCTCGCGTGACAAAGAGACCTTAAATTAGGCCTTCATGATATTCAGTCAATCAACCCTGCCTATCGCCCAAAGAGGCTAGATACCAAGGCTGCGGGAATTTCGTGCCCGGTAAGCGCCCGGTTTCCACCCTGCGTGACGGGGTGAGAAACGGGCAAGCAAGCACGATTCCCGATCGCGAGGACAGTGTGCTTGTCTTCTTCACCTGCGGGCACATCTTGATAGTGCTGACCCAGCAAAGATCGAAATTTCAATGCCGGATGGTTATCTTGTCTCTACTTCCAGCTCAGTGCCGCGCCGCGCGTGCTCTCATCGGATGGTCTCTGGATGAGCTGTCTTCCGCCTCGAAAATCTCCACGGAGACGATTGCCGATTTCGAGGCCGGGATACTTTCCCCGCCCGAACGAATCCTGCAGGATATGAAGCGTAGCTTCGAAACGGCCGGCGTGCTTTTCATACTGGAGAATGGCGGCGGTGCCGGCGTTCGCCTGGCGAAACGCGCGAATGCCTCGATCGACACGAACGAAACCGAGACGGTTCAATACGAAGAACATCTCAAAAACGACGCCCCGCCCGGGGCTGGCGGATGAATGGCAAAGAAGCAGAAAATTGAGCACTCCGAACTGGCGGGCGAATTCACCGAGGACGGGGTTACGGTGCTCGTCGATATATTTCGAACCTCGGGCAGCAACGAGGACTGGACGATGGAAGTCGTCACCCAGGCGGAGGACCTGATCCGCTGGGACGAGCCCTTTGCGACCGATCGGGAGGCCTTCGACGAATTCCTGGCTGTGGTGGCGCGCGACGGCATCCGTTCCTTTCTCGAAGATGAAGAGCCTTCCGTGCATTGAGGGGCAGCCCCGTGAAAAGCATCAATGATCTCGTCGCCTCGGCGAAAACCGTCTGCGACCGATACCGGGCCGGGCGGATGGAGCGCGAAACCGTGCGCGAATGGGTTCTCGGACTGGGCGCCTATCCATCGCCGCATGGAGAGCGCGTGCGGGAGGCGATGGAATGGTTCCGCCTGCACAATCGCGAGCCGGTTTCGGAAGAGATCGTGCTGGTGGACATCGACCGGCTGAAGGCGATTTCTGCGCCGTGACGAAGAAACGCTTTGCTTCAGCGGCGATCCGGACTGGCGTAATTGCGCCGTTACTCGGCGGCGTAGGACCAATGACGATCATGAGCCTTAGGCATAATGCCCTCATCACAGCTTCCATGCGAAGAGGCCTTGGGGGGTTTGCAGCTTCGGTAAACGTGACACGGTTACGAGGCTGACATGGCTCCTGGATCTCATGCGTGAAGCGCAACCCAGCGCGGCTAGGTTATTTTAATTCGTGCCATAAGTAGAAGGAACAGCACGTGGCAGCATTTCCGGAAAAGGCAAAGGTCGTCATCATCGGGCTCGGCGGCATCGTCGGCGCCTCCATCGCTCACCATCTGGTCGAGCGTGGATGGGACGATATCGTCGGCATCGACAAGTCGGGCATACCGACCGATATCGGCTCGACAGCCCATGCCTCGGACTTCTGTTACACCACGAGCCACGACTATCTCTCGGTCTGGACCACGCAATATTCGATCGATTTCTACGAGAAGATGGGCCACTACGCCCGCATCGGCGGCCTCGAAGTGGCGCGCACCGGCGACCATGCCTGGATGGAGGAAATCAAGCGCAAGCTCTCCTCGGCCCGCGCTTTCGGCACGCGCGCCCATTATGTCAGCCCTTCCGAGATCAAGGAAAAGTTCCCGCTGATCGAGGAAGATCAGGTGATGGGCGGCCTTTTCGATCCGGATGCCGGCCTCGTCATTCCGCGCTCGCAGACCGTTGCCGGCAAGCTGGTCGATGCCGCCGAAAAGGCCGGCAAGCTCAAGGTCTTCGGCAATACGCCGGCGAAGTCGCTGGTCGTCGAAGGCGGCCGCATCAAGGGCGTCGTCACCCATCGCGGCACCATCATGGCCGACCACGTCATCGTCTGCGCCGGCCTCTGGGGCCGCCTGATCGCCGAGATGGTCGGCGAAGACCTGCCGGTCATGCCGGTCGATCACCCGCTCACCTTCTTCGGCCCCTATAACGAGTTCGAAGGCACCGGCAAGGAAATCGGCTTCCCGCTGCTGCGCGACCAGGGCAACTCCGCCTATATGCGCGATACCGGCGACCCGGCGACGACCGAGGGCGGCCAGATCGAGTGGGGCTATTACGAAGCCACCAATCCGCGCATGTGCCATCCACGCGAGCTTCTCGAAAAACACGAAGCGCGCCTTTCGCCCTCGCAGCGCGATCTCGAAATGGAACAGATCATCGAGCCGCTCGAGCGTGCCATGGAACTGACGCCGATCCTCGGCGAACTCGGCTATAACGAAGGCCACTCCTTCAACGGCCTGCTGCAGGTTTCCGCCGGCGGCGGCGCATCCTGCGGCGAAAGCCAGAAGGTGCGCGGTCTTTGGTATTGCGTTGCCATCTGGGTCAAGGACGGCCCGGGCTACGGCAAGCTGATCGCCGACTGGATGACCGACGGCCGCACCGAAATCGATCACAACAGCATCGATTACGCCCGCTTCTATCCGCATCAGTTGACGGAAGAATTCATCGAAGGCCGCTGCTACGAAGCTGCTCAGAAGATCTATTTCCCGGCCGTTCACACCCGCGAACCCTATCTATCCGGCCGCAACGCCAAGCGCTCCCCCTTCTACGAGCGCGAAAAGGAGCTGGGCGGCTATTTCATGGAACTGGGCGGCTGGGAGCGTGCGCATGGCTACGCCGCCAACGAGCACCTGCTGGAAAAATACGGCGACCGCGTTCCGGTTCGCGAGAACGAATGGGACAACCGCCATTTCTGGCGCGTCTCGAATGCCGAGCATCTGGCGATGAGCGAGGATTGCGGCATCGTCAATCTCAGCCACTTCCATATGGTCGATATCGAGGGGCCTGATCATGTCGAGCTGATGGAATGGCTGTGCGCCGCCAAGGTCGGGGGCGATGCCAACATCGACAAGGGCGTCTACACCCACTTCCTCGACGACGAAGGCATGGTCCGCGCCGACTTCACCGTCTTCCGCATGGCCGACCGCTGCCGTCTCGTCAACGGCGCCGATGCCGGCCCGCGCGACCTGCACTATATGAAGCGCGTCGCCCAGGACCGCGGCCTCGACGTCACCATCACCGACGTCTCGGAAAAATTCGTAACGGTCGGCATCTGGGGTCCGAACGCCCGCGACACGCTGAAGAAGGTCGTGGCCGATCCCGCCGGTCTCGATCAGGAAAACTTTGCCTTCGCAGCGATCAAGCCGATCGAAATCGCCGGTAAAACTGTCACCGCCTTCCGCATCTCCTATGTCGGCGAGCAGGGCTGGGAACTGCACATGAAGTACGAAGACGGCCTCGCCGTCTGGGATGCGCTGCGCTCGACCGGCGTGATGGCTTTCGGCGTTGAGACCTATGCAAACTCTCGGCGCATGGAAAAGAGCCTGCGCTTGCAGAATGCCGACTTGCTGACCCAGTACAACCTGATCGAAGCCGATCTCGCCCGTCCGAAGGTCAAGGAAGCCGATTTCCGGGGCAAGGCAAAACATCTCGAATACAAGGCGCGCGAACACCAGCCGGCCATGCTCTGCACGCTTGTGATGACGGAGAATACCGACAAAGCGGGCGTCAAGCGTTATCCGCTCGGCAACCTGCCGGTCGTCGATCCCGCCACCGGAGAGGTCCTGATCGACGAGCTCGGCCGCCGGTCTTACACGACCTCGATCGCCTACGGCCCGACGGTCGGCAAGAACATTGCTCTGGCCTACCTGCCCTGGTCGCATTGCCAGGTCGGACGCAAGCTGAATGTCGAGTATTTTGACGAGACCTATCCGGTGGAAGTCGTCGGCGTCGGCTACAAGCCGATCTACGACCCGGAAAATCTGAAGCCGCGCACCTGATACATCGGCGCGAGAATTGAAAGTTTTGCAGCACCGGCAGTTATAAGTCTGGTATCCACTCAGAAGGATTAATCGCCAGGTAGTTGACATTCAGGAGCATCGTCTGATCTTTGGCAAAGTGTCTCTTGTAGTCTTCCGGTTCTCCTGCTGGAAGCTCAAGAGCGAGCCGCCCTTTGATCATGTCTTTGTCGATAAGGGCCGGACAAAGCAGGTTGCCTTGCTGGCAGATCCAGGCCGATCGATAGACTGCAACCACCTTCTCGCGCGCTTCTTCCCACCAAGTATTTCCAGGTGCTCGATAGATCGATTGCGCATGAAGCAAGTCAGACAGCTTTTCTGCGCTTTTCCGGAAAGTTTCCGTGACGGGCACATGATATGCATCAAATGCCCAACCGTCCTCAAACTTAAAGGCGAGGTGTTGAATCTTGTCATCTTTGAAAATCTTCCGCAGCGACTTCCATTGTTTGGAGGTTTCCCATGCAGACGGAAACGATTTTGCATACGCACGTTGCGCGTCGAGATATTGATCCTGGCGGGACTCCAAATAGCTTCGCAATTCTAGTGCTGCGTAAAAAAGGCTTTCCTCGGTTTTCTCTTCCAGCCGGCGTTTCGCGCGCTCGAGGTAACTAGGTGGGCCAATTCCGTATGCCATTCGACTCCCCGGGGTGCATCGCAAATTGCCATTCCAGAGACCATAGCGGCGCAGGCGTGAAAGATGAATGGTGCGCCCTGCGCATCATTTCGCATGGCTTCCCCGCTGAGTTGACAGCATATTAGATCGGATCGTTCGTTCGCCTTGCGCTCCCGCCGGCCGATATGAGAAACTCATTGCGAATCGAGGGGTGGGCCAATGCCTTTCAAAGAAATGCGCGACGGGAAATACTTCTACAGCTGCGACAGCTGCACGAACGAATTTCAGTTCGGGCCTCATTTGTATCGGGGAAGCCCTGGGCCAAAAGGAACCATGCTTTGTAAGGCTTGCGCGCCAGCTCCATTCAGCGTTTCGTTGACCGCAAGAGAAGCAACAGAACGAAAGCCATCGTAATGGAGGGATTTAATGAGCACACACCCCGATAAAAGGTGGAGAACCTGGAGGCGATTGTTTTTGAGCTTCTGAGGGACAAGGTGCCTTACGATTTGATCGATGGCTACATGTCGACGATCGAGAGTCGCGGCACATTCACGCCATCATCGTCAGATTTGAAGGACAGGGGCAGTCAGCTGGCGACTTTATCTCGCAAAGGCTTTCCTCCAGAGAATTTGAATTGGCCGGACACGCCGATAAAGTGGCCACGCCAGAACAAATGATGAGCTTCGCAAAGGCGATGCTTACGACCGTCTGCCCCGATCATCCGCTCGAATTAAGGACCGATTTCTTCTTCTCACCAGACTCCGCGATCGTGTCGTAAGGGGCGCCGTCAAACGTGAATAGGCTGCCAAGAAGCCGGTGAGAGTAGGGAATGATGAGCCTGTTCGATCGATCATAATTCCCGAGAGAATCCAACGCGTCGTTGTAAGCCTTCGCATCAATCACACGATACGTCGGCGGCTCGTCGCTTAATATCCTTGTCATTCGGCCATTCCAGACCGCAACTTGCTCATCTGTGGGGCTGAGGCAAGCTTCGATATCCGCGAGAAGATGATAGTATTCCTTCTGCAGGGATTGATGGTCTCTCGCTCGGCCGCCGAAATCGAATACCAGTTGCGCTGCTCCGATAATTGCCACCGAAGCGCCAAACCATCCTTTTTGGATATCGAATCCGTATGGCTTGAACGCATCACCCATCGCCGCGGCTCCCAAGATGATCACTAGGAAGTTGCAGATCCGGTTCCGTCGCTCGAAGGTCATCCGGCGGGCGGTATGGTACAGGCCATTGCGAAGAGCGTCGAAGCGGAGATCCCTGACGGACCGTTTCATTGTAAATCCCACCTCGGTAGGGCGTCGCCGGGCTGCATTTCACACGTCGATCAGCATGTACCAGCGCGGGGGCGGTCTGACTCCTGGCGGCTGCCCAACTGGGGGAGTAGGGCGCGGCGAACTTGGGGTGGGTGAGCTTGGTCTTGGTCGTGACGCCACTTTAGCCTCCTTTTGCTTGCGGCACTTGTGGATCGAAATCTCCACTGCAGATTGTTTCTGCAGTTGGCCTGTGTCAAGCGGGGCTGTTCTCCTTCCACCTCCGATTTCACCGAGATGCTGAGAGCCTGCGCAAATCTGCGCATGGCATCGGGAAAGTAGCGGCCGCAGTTGGGGCACTGAAATTCGGCATAATCGCGAAGCGTAGACCGCGTCTTGTTGGATCTGGCGCCGCAAGCAAACAGTTGACCTTGGATGTTTTCATCCCAGCCTCCGAGAGCCAGCACTATCTAGACTGCCTACCGAACCAAAAGCCAAGCACCGTGGTCAACGCGGGCCCTAATGCCTTAAGAGCTTCAGCGTTCGGATCGGCGTCTGTAGTAATGGTCACCAGTATGATGTAAGAGATCACTAGGAC
Organism: Rhizobium sp. R634; assembly: GCF_002211305.1. Taxonomy (GTDB): domain Bacteria; phylum Pseudomonadota; class Alphaproteobacteria; order Rhizobiales; family Rhizobiaceae; genus Rhizobium. Next base: position 92,097 of record NZ_LOKW01000027.1, read on the forward strand.
GAAGGTGAGAGCAGCGGTAACCACATCAGGGGAGGCTAAAGTAGAAATTACCTCTCCCTGTCCTGACCCGGCTCTGAGCGCGTGTTGCCAATCGTTGAATACGATTGACCGCTCCTTCCGTACGAGGACCTGGTATTCGCTTGGTCCTACAAGATCGGTCTCGCCGTCGCGAGGTCTGTAGTAGACTTCGGTTAGAACCAAAGTTCCTCCTCCGTAACAAGGAATTTCGTCATAAGTGTCAACTGATATCACCTTAGGGTCGTAGCGCTTGACGGCAGATATTGCTTTTTCCTCTGCCGTTGACAGCGTTCGGACCGAGGAATCTTTTTTGGCGTCTTTTTGACCTTGTGCTTGTGTCTCTCGCGGAGGAGGGATTGGGCCGTCCTGTTCCGCGTCATTTTGTGCTGTGTCTGCCTGTGGCATTTGGTCCCCCTAAGTACAATCCCAACGGAAACAAGTATAAGCTAAAATAACCACCTAGACAACTTATGTTTGCATAGACACTCCTCATGTACTGAGTAGTTAATCTCTGGAAAGGTCGAAAAACGTCTTTCCGAAAGTCCGCTTGACTTCGGCGACGGGTAACTATCCGGATGCGAAAAAAGCGGCAAGTCAATCGTAACGATTCACGCAGATTGTTCGCACCGTGACTTCTATTAGCCCGGCACCAATAAAAGTTGGGTGCTGGTAATCTGCGGATAAGCAGCAATCCGCACGATGAAAGAAATGGCTTCTTCACGATCATCACGACGACTGTTGGCGGCATATTTGGCCGCAAAACCTCTAAATGAGAGACTAGCCGCCGCCATCTCCAGTTCCACCGCCGCCGTAGCCGCCCGGCTCGTTCTCGTCTCCGAGCTGAAGCGCGTTGAGCGGAACTATTCATTCACGTTTTCGGGTCCCTCCGGACGACGAAAAATTGCTGGGTTGATCCAACTCAAGGGCGTGCAGTTCATTTCTTAGAGCGCCGCGTGTCTGAAAGGATGCGCGGCGCTGTCAGTGTTACCTGTCGTCGCCGTTTTCGGTTTCGGCGGCATCGTCGGAGGAGCGGCTTGGAATGAACCGCTTCGAGATCAGCCAGCAGCCGAGCGCCCAGAGCGCGCCGGCGCACCATCCGGCGAAAACATCCGTCGGGTAGTGGACACCGAGATAGACGCGGCTGAGGCCGACGATGACGGCCAGGAAGACGCCGGCGCCCATGACGAAGATCCGCGTCGAGCGGTAACGCTGCGTGCGCGCCACCAGCGCCCCCAGCGTCAGATAGGTCACCGCCGAGACCATGGCATGTCCTGAGGGAAAGCTCAGATCGCTCACCTCGACGAGATGCGGCACGACATCCGGGCGCGGCCGCGCCACCAGGATCTTCAGAAGCGTGCTCGCCAGCCAGCCTGTCAGCACCGAGGAAAAGACGAAGAGGGCGATCTGCCAGCGCCGGTCGAGCAGAAGATAGACGGTTATGAGGCCGGTCAGCAGCGTCAGCACGGTGACCCCGCCGAGGCTGGTGATATCGTCAACCGCATGCGTCAGCCAGGCGGGGCCGATGGGCACGGCAAGATCTCCCTGCTGGCGCAGCGCCAGCAGGATCGCCTCATCGAAACGAAAGGTCTCGCCTTCGAGAACCTCGCTCGTCAGCCGCTGCAGCACGAACAGCCCGCCTGCGACCGATGCCATGGTAATCAGCGTCAACGGCTCATAGGCCGTGAGTCGCGCCAAAAATCCGCGTCGTTGGATCTCGCTCATGCCGCCGTCGAACTCCCTTCACATCATGCCGATCCTCGCCAAATCGGCAAGGTGGGCCGCAAATTCAAGACCTTGCGTCGGTCAAGGAAACTTGCGGCCATCGACGGCCGGTCTCGGAGCCGCCCGGTAGCAAAGGCTAAACCTTCTTTTGCTATGGCTTGAGCCGATTGTCCTGGAGATGGTTCAGCGATGAAAATTCTGACCGCGATGCTTCTGATGGCGGCTGCCCTGCAGCCGGCCTCGGCTTTGGGCGAGACCGAATGGATGGGCGGCGCGAGACAATGGTCGGTCGGCTTTGAGAACCACGGCCCGCAATCCTATTGCCGCCTGCGCTGGGACAGCGAGATCGGCAAGACCATGGAGTTCCGCCAGAGCGCCAGCGAGACCTTCTGGCTGGTCGCCAAGAACACTTGGGACATTCCGGCCGGCACCAAGACCGAGGTGACGCTGACCGATCGCGACGTGACGAAAGTGGTCGCCGCCGAATTCTTCGACAAGACCACGCTTCGCCTCTGGCCCCTGGGCAGCAAGGGAAGCGCCGGCCTGAAAAAGATCATCAAGAATTCCTTTGCCGGAACGCCCGACGTGCAACTGACCTTTGCCGGCGACGAAGGCGACTGGACGCTGCCGCTCTCCAGAGTGGACCAGCTCTACCCGACCTTCTCCCAATGCCTCAAGCGACTGGAAGCCGGCGAAACGGCCAAGCAGGATTCAGCGACCAGCAAACCGTTCTGACGTTCGGCTCAGCCGGTCGGCGGCGCTGTGTCGCGGATCATATTGCGCACAACCTCGATATCGCCATTGAGCGGCCGCTCGTCGCCATAGTGAGGAACAAGGTCCCGCACGACCCTGTAAATGACGTCGGTGCCTGCCGCCCGCGGCGCCGTCGCCGCCAGGAAATCATGGGCCTGGGCGGCGGCCATCAGTTCGATCGCCAGGATATATTCGGCATTGTCGATGACGGCGAGCAGCTTGCCGGCGGCGGCTGTGGGATGCGCGAGGAAATCCTCCTGCAGGCCGGAGGTCAGGCCGCCATCCATGGCCGCGGGCGCAGCAAGCCGGCGGTTCTCGTTGCTGAGCGAGGCTGCGGTATATTGGGCGATCATGAAACCGGAATGGCTGCCGGCATCGCTCGCCAGGAACGGCGGCAAGCCGCTTATCAAGGGATTGACCAGCCTGTCCGTGCGCCGTTCGCTGATCGCGCCGATCTGCGCCAGAGCAATCGCGAGGCTGTCGGCCGCCTGCCCGAGCGCCGGCGCCACGGCATGGGCCTCGGAGGAAACGATCGGTTGCTCCGGCGTGCCTGACACAGCCGGATTATCCGTCACCGAGGCAAGTTCCTGATCGGCGATGCGGGCGGAGTTGTCGAAAACGTCGCGGGCGGCGCCATGCGCATGCGGCACCGAGCGGAGGCTGAGGGCATCCTGGGTGCGCCGGCCGAAGGCGGCGGCGACCAAGCCGCTGCCGTGCAGCCGGGCGCGCAGTGAGGCTCCGACCGTCTCGATTCCGGCAGACGGGCGCAGTGCGAGCACCGCCTCGTCGAAGGCGGCGATCTGGCAGCCAGCCGCTTCCAGCGTCAGCGCCGCAGTGGCATCGGCCCAATCAAGCAGCCGTTCGGCGCGAGAGAGCGCCATGGCGATGAGGCCGGTAGCGCAGGCCGTGCCATTGACGAGGCTCAGGCCTTCCTTGGCGCCGAGCACCAGCGGCTCGAGGCCGATCGCCGCCAGCGCCTCGCGGCCGCTCATGCGCCGGCCGCCGAACGTCGCGCTGCCTTCGCCGATCAGAACGAGCGCCGTATGGGCATTGTGGGTGAGATAACCGGCCGAGCCTTTCGACGGCACGTCGGGAATGCAGTCATGCTCCAGCAAGGCCGCGAGATGCTGGACGATCTCGCGGCGCACGCCGGAATGGCCGTGGGCGAAATTGGCGATCTGAGCGGCGATGATGGCGCGGACTTCGCGAGCGGCGAGCAGCGGTCCCACACCGCAGGCATGGCTGAGCACGATATTGCGTGACAGCCGGCTCTGCGAGGGACGGTCGACCACCGTATCGGCCAGCGCCCCGACGCCGGTATTGACGCCATAGGCGCGCACGCCCGTCTCGACGATGCTGGCGACGATGCGGCTTGCCTGCTCGATCCGCGCCCAGGCGGCCGGCGACAGCGCAAGCGGCTCCCCTGCCCCGACGCGCGCGACATCGCGCCAGGTCAGCACTCTATCGATGGTGATCGTCATTGCCCTGTTCCGAAATGGCCGATGAACTGGCGGAAGGCCGGCGACGCGCCGCCGCCGAACATATCGTCCGGCTTGCCGCTGCTTTCGACCAGCCCCTCGCGCATGAAGACGACGCGGTTCGAGACGTTGCGGGCAAAGCTCATCTCATGAGTGACGACGAGCATCGTCATGCCTTCCTCGGCAAGCGCGCGCATGACGCGCAGCACCTCGCCGACCAGTTCCGGATCGAGCGCCGAGGTCGGCTCGTCGAAGAGCATGACCTTCGGTTTCATCGCCAGCGCCCGGGCGATCGCCGCGCGCTGCTGCTGGCCGCCGGAAAGGTGGGCGGGATAGGCATGGCGTTTATCCGCGATGCCGACCTTTTCGAGCAGCGCTTCGGCCTCTGCGACGCATTCGGCGCGCGGCCGCTTCAGCACATGGATCGGCCCTTCGATGACATTCTGCAGGATCGTCATGTGGGACCAGAGATTGAAGGACTGGAACACCATGCCGAGTTCGGATCTTATATGGTCGACCTGCTTCTGGCTCGCCGGCCTTGTCTTGCCGTTCTTATGAACCATTTCGATGTGCTCGCCATCGACCCAGATTTCGCCGTCGCTGGCGGTTTCGAGCATGTTGATGCAGCGCAAAAAGGTGGATTTGCCGGAGCCGGAAGCGCCGAGCAGCGAAATCACATCGCCGTCCTCGGCATCGAGGGAAATGCCGCGCAGCACCTCGTGCGTGCCGAAGCTCTTGCGGATATTGCGGACCGAAAGTCGGGTTACGCCTGGCATGGTAGCTCCAATCAGGTCAAATCGCTTATGCCCTCAGCGCCTGCGGAATCGCACGGCGGTGCCGGGACAGCGAATATTCGAGCAGGGCCATGCCCTGCAGGATGATGAAGTTCAAAACGAGATAGATGATCGCCGCGCAGAGGAAGACTTCCATCGTGCGGTAGGTCTGCGAGATCAGCCGCTGGGCGACACCGGTGACTTCCCAGACCGTGACGAGGCTGGCGAGCGCCGTCGACTTCATCATCAGCACGATCTCGGTGGAATAGGCCGGCAGCGCGTGGCGGAAGGCGATCGGCGCCAGGATGCGGCGCACCAGCAGGAAGCCGGACATGCCGATCGAGCGGGCCGCCTCGATCTCCTTCGGGGACACGGCGCGGATGCCGCCGCGGAAGATTTCCGCCGTGTAGCCGGCGGTGCAGAGCGCCAGCGACAGCACGGCGCAGACCATCGGCTCGCGCAGGAAAGGCCAGAGGAAGGAATAGCGGATGACGCCGAACTGGCCGAGGCCGTAGAACACCAGGAACATCTGGATCAGCAGCGGCGAACCGCGGAAGACAAAGATATAGCCCTTGGCGAAGCCCGACAGATAGCGGTTGCCGCTGACCCGCATCGTGACGATGACCAGCGCCAGCAGGCCGCCGAAGAAGATCGACAGCGAAAACAGGATCAGCGTCGTCGGCACCGCCTTGAGCAGCGTCACCATGGTCGAGGCGAGAAAGGTGAAATCCATCGTCGCCTCCTTACGCCTGGCCCATGGCGGAAGCCGGCATGCTGCGATTGGCGCGGCGTTCCGCGCCGTTGAAGATACGGTCGGAGAGACTGGTCAGGATCAGGTAGAGGCAGCCGCCGGCGATGAAGAACAGGAAATATTGCCGGGTGGAACCCGCCGCGACCTGGCTGGTGCGCATCAGTTCGGCAAGGCCGGTGACCGAGATCAGCGCCGAGTCCTTGAGGCTGAGCTGCCAGACATTGCCGAGGCCGGGAATGGCCAGCCGCAGCACCTGCGGCATGATGATGCGGCGAAAGCGCATGGCGCGATGCATGCCGATCGCCGAAGCCGCTTCGAGTTCGCCCTTGGAAATGGCCAGGAAGGCGCCGCGGAACACTTCGGCCTGATAGGCGCCGGAGATGATGCCGACGGCAAGCGCGCCGGCGGCGAAGGACGGCAGGCCGAGGAACCCTTCGTAACCCATCGCCTTGCCGATCGAGGTCACGGCCGAGGAGCCGCCGAAATAGATGAGATAGATGATCAGCAGTTCCGGTACACCGCGGAACACTGTCGTATAGACATTGCCGAGCGCCACGAAGAAGGGATTACCGGAGAGTTTCGCACCCGCCACGATCGCGCCCAGCACCGCGCCGATCGCAAGCGCCGTCGCGGTGACGGCCAGCGTCATCAAGGCGGCGAAAATGAGCAGCGCGCCCCACCCCGTCGAGCCGAAGCCAAGCAGTTCCAAACTTGCCATATCGTCCGTTCCCCGTCCGCGGCAGTGTTTTGTGGATTGACAATAACACGCAGTCCCCGGCGATAAAGCCGGAGACCCGTGTCTGCGGCCGAAAGGCCGAAACGCTTATTGCTGCGGGCTGACGTCCATCTTGAACCACTTCATCGAGAGGTCCTTGACCGTGCCGTCGGCAAGCGCCGACTTGATCGCCACGTTGAACTTGTCGCGCAGGTCCGTATCGGCCTTGCGCAGTCCGAGGCCTTCGCCCTCGCCCCAGATCGGGCCGACGATCTCCGGACCGGTGAAGGCAAGCGCGCCGTTGGCGGTCTGGAAGGCATTGGCGAAATAGACGGCGTCGTCAAAGCCGAGGTCGATGCGGCCGTTCTGCAGGTCGAGGTCGCGGTCGGCGCCGGTCTTGTATTCGCGGATCTCGGCGATGTCGCCGAAATTGTCATAGACGAACTTGGCGTAGACGGTGGCCGCCTGGATGCCGATCGTCTTGCCCTTGAAGAGTTCCTTGAGCGCATCGATCTCCTTCACGCCGGTCTGGCCGGTCGTCATCTTGATCGTGGCGCCGGTGCCGGCGGCGTTGGCCAGCGGGCTGTCCTTGGCCGTGGCGAAGGCAGCGGGCGTGGCGGCATAGGGAATGGTGAAGTCGATGATCTGCTTGCGCTCTTCGGTAATCGACAGCGCATCCATGATGACGTCGAACTTGCCGGCGTTGAGCGCCGGGATCATACCGTCCCAGTCGGAAGCGACGAGCGTGCATTCGATCTTGGCGCGCTCGCAGAGCACCTTGGCAAGCTCGGGCTCGAAGCCGCCGAGCGTGCCGTCGGCGTTGGTGAGGTTCCACGGCGCATACGCGCCTTCGAGCGTGATGGTCGCCTTCGTCCAGTCCTTGGCGAAGGCAGGCGCTGCAAAGGTAGAAAGGGCGGCGACGCCGCAAAACAGAATGGCGCTGAATTTCATCGATGAATTCTCCTCTGATGTTGAAACTGACCGTGCGGCACCATCGCCGATCTTCGCCGGCTTGCCCTCTCAGCCCTATTTATGTCTCAAGGATCGATTGGGAGGTTGTATATGGTACCATATGAGATATTTTGTGATATGCAAGAGGAAAGTCGGTTTATGTGGCGAATTCCATTCGTGCAAAAGGAATAGGCAATGAAGCGTTCCGGGGAGATGAAGCGCGAGCTGGCGGGAAATGACAGCACGCCCCTTTATGCCGGCGTCAAACAGGTGATCCTCGATCGCATCCATAGCGGCGAATGGCCGCCGAAATATCGGGTGCCGTCGGAAAACGAGCTGGTGGTCGAGCTCGGCGTCAGCAAGATGACCGCCAACCGGGCGCTGCGCGAACTCGCCAATGAAGGCGAACTCGTCCGCATCCAGGGCGTCGGCTCCTTTGTTGCCGAGCGCAAGGGCTATTCGGCACTGTTCGAAGTGCGCAACATTGCCGAGGAAATCGCCGAGCGCGGCCATGAACACCAGGCGTCGGTTGTCGTTCTGGCCCGGGAAACAGCCTCTCCCGAAGTGGCGGACGCGCTGGAGCTTCCCATCGGCGCGGCGGTTTTTCACTCACTGATCGTGCACAGCGAAAACGGCGTCCCGGTGCAGATCGAGGACCGGTTCGTCCATCCGGAGGCCGCACCCGAATATCTCGATCAGGATTTCACGACGCTGACACCGAACGCCTATCTGACCGCCGCCGCCCCGCTCAGCGGCTCCGAGCACGTGGTCGAGGCGGCGATGCCGCAGGCCTGGGAATGCAAGCTGCTGACCATCCTGAAGACCGAGCCGTGCCTGACGATCCGCCGGCGCACATGGTCCGCAAAACAGGTGGTATCAACCGCTCGCCTCGTCTATCCCGGCTATCGCTATCGGCTGGAAGCGCGCAGCGGCAAGATGTTCGAAGAGTAAAACACCGGATATCTTGTATATGGAACCTACTGCGACGCCGGCGTGAAACGCGCCACCAGCGCGTGACGGTCGCCGGGATAGGTAAAGCGTACATGTGTCACCGGCCCGGCGCCGCTCCAGGTCCGGCGTTCGACGACGAGGCAGGCGGTGTTTCGCGGGATGTCGAGAGCCGTGGCGAGCTCGGCGCTCGCGGATATGGCATGGATCCGGTGCTCGGCCGCACTCCACGGCACCTGATTGAGCAGCCAGGGGCCTGGCGCCACCGTCAGGAAATCGGCATCGGCGGCTTCCGGCACGGTTTCGAGGCTGATCAGCCGCTCCTCCAGACAGAAGGGCCGCGCGCCGGCATTGTGGATGCATATCACCTCGACCACCGAAGAGGCGGCCGGCAGTTCCAGCCGGCGGCTGTCTTCCGCCTTGGCCTTGCGGCTCACCTTCTTCGAAACCGCATAGGAATAGGGCAGGTTCAGCGATTGCACCTCGGCCTTGATGTCGTGGATTTCGAGAATCGCCGACTGCGCCTGCGGCTGGGTGACGAAGCTGCCGGATTTCTTGCGGCGCTCGATGAGGCCGGCCTTGGCGAGCTGGGTTAGAACCTTGTTCACCGTCATGCGCGAGACGTCATACTGCGTGGCGAGATCGACCTCGAAGGGAATGCGATGCCCCGGCGGCCATTCGCCCGAGACGATACGGCCCTCGATCTCGCCCAGGATGCGCTGGTGCAAGGTGGGATCCTTGCTTTGGTTCATCGCCACGTTCCGATTGGTCCCCCGATCTAAATCCAATACCCGGCTGTGAAAAGCTCTTTTTCAGGCAGCCAGCAATTCGCCCATCGCGGCAAGGAAACGGCGGTCGATCGCCTCGCGCTTGAGATGACGCCCGCCCGCCACCTGCTTGCGGCCGCGTGTCCAGACGCAATCGACCGAAACGCCGCCGGCAAACAGCCAGTGATCGAGGATCTGATCGCCGGAGAGATAGGGAACGGCCGAAATATCGAGCGAAACGAGATCGGCGTGATGGCCTTCGGCGAGACCGGCCGGGGCCTTGAGCGCCGCGCCGCCGCCGGCAAGCGCCTCTGTGAACAGACGAAGCGCCGTCGAGCCGCCGGGGGCTGCGATGACGTTGCGGGCGCGCAACGCCAGGCGCTGCGAATATTCGAGTTGGCGCAGTTCCTCCGGCACCGAGATCAGCACGTTGGAATCCGAACCGATGCCGTAACGTCCGCCTTCTTCGAGGAAAAGCGGCGCGGCAAAGGCCCCGTCGCCGAGATTGGCTTCGGTGATCGGGCAGAGCCCGGCAATCGCGCCGCTCTTCGCCATCCGCCGCGTCTCGTCTTCGGTCATATGGGTCGCATGGATCAGGCACCAGCGCTCATCCACAGGCATGTGATCGAGCAGCCATTCCACCGGCCGCGCGTCGGACCAGGCAACGCAGTCCTCGACCTCCTTCACCTGCTCGGCGACATGGATGTGGATCGGACCGTCGCCGGCCATCGGCACGAGCTTTGCCAACTCCTCGGGTGTCGTGGCGCGCAGGCTGTGCGGCGCGAGCCCGAGTTCGGCGCCGTCGAGCCGGCCGGTCACCGCCCGGCATCCCTCCATCAGCCTTTCGAAGCTTTCGAGCGAATTGATGAAGCGCCGCTGGCCGTCGATCGGCGCTGCGCCGCCGAAGCCGGAATGGGCATAGAAGACCGGCAGTAGGGTCAGGCCGATGCCGGTCTCTTCGCTTGCAGCGCCGATGCGCTCGGCAAGCTCGGCAATATTGGCGTAGGCCGTGCCGTCCTTGTCATGATGGAGATAGTGGAACTCCCCGACGCGCGAAAATCCGGTCTCCAGCATTTCCGCATAGAGCTTGGCGGCAACCGCCTCGACATGCTCCGGCGTCATCGCCAGGGCGAACTTGTACATGACGGTGCGCCAGCTCCAGAAGCTGTCGTTTGCCGGGCCGCGCACTTCGGCAAGACCGGCCATCGCCCGCTGGAAGGCATGGCTGTGCAGATTGCCCATGGCAGGAACGATCAGAGCGTGGCGTTCGTCGCCGGCCTCCGGAGAAACGCCCGCTTCGATCCGTGCGATCCGCCCGGCTTCGAGCGTCAGCCGCACATTCTTCTGCCAGCCTTGCGGTGTCAGCGCCGTGCCTGCGTGAAGTGTGGTCATGACCTTCCTTTCCTCCTGCCCGCGCCCGCCGATCTTTCTTTTCCAGAAGAGCGCGCAAAATTTCTCTTGTCACCTGCTTATTATGTATATACATGTTTTGGCATAAGGAAAGGCGCAAAGCTGATGACCGGGAACAATTTTTCTGAACGTACCCCATCCGCCGACGTCAGGCCGGTGCTCTGGCGCAATGCGCGCCTGGCGACGCTCGCGCCTGACAAAGCAGGGCTCGGCATCGTTGAAAAGGGCGCCTTGCTCACCGAAAACGGCCGTATCGCCTTTGCCGGCGCCGAAAGCGAGCTGCCGGCATCGGCCATCGAGCACTCCGAGATCGTCGATCTCGAATGCCGCTGGGTGACGCCTGGCCTCGTCGACTGCCACACCCATATCGTTCACGGCGGCAATCGCGCCCGCGAGTTCGAGATGCGCCTGGAGGGCGCGACCTATGAGGAGATCGCGCGCGCCGGCGGCGGCATCGTCTCCTCGGTCAAGGCGACCAATGCGCTGTCGGTCGAAGAACTCGTCGCCGAGGCCCTGCTGCGGCTCGACACTTTGCTTGCCGAAGGCGTGACCACGATCGAGATCAAATCCGGCTATGGGCTGAGCAGGCTCGGCGAAGTGAAGATGCTGCAAGGCGCCCGCCTTCTTGGCCACATCAGGCCCATCCGGGTCGCCACCAGCTATCTCGGCGCCCACGCGACGCCGGCGGAGTACAAGGGCCGCAACGGCGACTATCTCGACGATGTCGTGCTGCCCGGCCTTGATGACGTGCATAATCTCGGCCTGGCCGATGCCGTCGACGGCTTCTGTGAAGGCATCGCCTTTTCCACGACCGAGATCGCCCGCGTCTTCGACAAGGCGAAGGCGCTTGGCCTGCCGGTCAAGCTGCATGCCGAGCAGCTCTCCAATCTCGGCGGCGCCAAACTCGCAGCCAGCTATGGTGCGCTGTCGGCCGACCATCTGGAATATCTCGACGCGGACGGCGTTACCGCGATGGCCGCTGCCGGCACCGTCGCCGTGCTGCTGCCCGGCGCCTTCTACGCCATCCATGAGAAGCAGAAACCGCCGGTGGAGGCGCTGCGCCGGGCCGGCGTGCCGATCGCGATTGCCACCGATTGCAATCCGGGCACCTCGCCGCTGACCTCGATGCTGCTCACCATGAACATGTCGGCGACGCTGTTCGGCCTCACCGTCGAGGAATGTATCGCCGGCGCCACCCGCGAAGGTGCGCGCGCGCTCGGCCTCATCGGCGAGACCGGAACGCTCGAAGCCGGCAAGTCTGCCGACCTTGCCGTCTGGGATGTCGAGAGCCTCGCCGAGCTCGTCTACCGCATCGGCTTCAACCCACTTCATGCACGCGTCTTCAAGGGCGAAAGGAACGGCCGATGACCATTACGCTCCACCCGGGCTCTGTCTCGCTTAAGGACCTGGAAATCATCTATTGGACCGGCGAGCCGGCAAGGCTCGATCCCGCCTTCGATGCCGGCATCGCCAAGGCCGCCGCCCGCATCGCCGAGATCGCCGCCGGCAACGCGCCGGTCTATGGCATCAACACCGGCTTCGGCAAACTCGCCTCGATCAAGATCGACAGCGCCGATGTCGCCACGCTGCAGCGCAATCTCATCCTGTCGCATTGCTGCGGCGTCGGCGCGCCGTTGCCGGAAAATATCGTGCGGCTGATCATGGCGCTGAAGCTGGTTTCGCTCGGCCGCGGCGCCTCCGGCGTGCGGCTGGAGCTGGTGCGGCTGATCGAAGGCATGCTTGAGAAAGGCGTCATCCCGCTGATTCCGGAAAAGGGCTCGGTCGGCGCCTCCGGCGATCTTGCGCCCCTCGCCCATCTGGCGGCGGTGATGATGGGCGAGGCCGAAGCCTTCTTCGCCGGCGAACGTCTTTCCGGCGCCGAGGCCCTCGCAAGGGCCGGGCTGAAGCCCGTCGCGCTCGCCGCCAAGGAGGGCCTGGCGCTGATCAACGGCACGCAGACCTCGACGGCGCTGGCGCTTGCCGGCCTCTTCCGCGCCCACCGCGCCGCTCAGTCGGCGCTGATCACCGGCGCCATGTCGACCGACGCGGCGATGGGCTCCTCGGCGCCCTTCCACGCCGATATCCATACACTGCGTGGCCATAAGGGACAGATCGATACCGCAGCCGCGCTTCGCGCCCTGCTCGAAAACTCCATCATTCGCCAGAGCCATATCGAGGGCGACGAGCGCGTGCAGGATCCCTATTGCATCCGCTGCCAGCCGCAGGTCGACGGCGCCTGCCTCGACCTCTTGCGTTCGGTCGCCCGCACGCTGGAAATCGAGGCCAATGCGGTCACCGACAATCCGCTGGTTCTGTCGGACAATTCGGTCGTCTCGGGCGGCAATTTCCACGCCGAACCCGTCGCCTTCGCCGCCGACCAGATCGCGCTTGCCATCTGCGAGATCGGCGCGATCTCACAGCGCCGCATCGCGCTGCTGGTCGATCCGACGCTGTCCTACGGCCTGCCGGCCTTCCTCGCCAAGAAGCCCGGCCTGAACTCCGGCCTGATGATCGCTGAAGTCACCTCGGCGGCGCTGATGTCTGAGAACAAGCAGATGTCGCACCCGGCCTCGGTCGATTCGACGCCGACCTCGGCCAATCAGGAAGACCATGTCTCGATGGCCTGCCACGGCGCCCGCCGCCTTCTGCAGATGACCGAAAACCTGTTTTCCATCATCGGCATCGAGGCGCTGACCGCAGCCCAGGGCGTCGAACTGCGCGCGCCGTTGTCGACGAGCCCGGAGCTCTTGAAGGCGATCGCCGCGATCCGCAGCAAGGTTCCGAGCCTCGACATCGACCGCTACATGGCAAACGACCTCGCCGCCGCCGCCGAGCTGGTGGCAACGGGCGCGCTGAACGCCTCGGTTTCATCTGGCATCTTGCCGGTTCTGGAGGGTTGATCGTGATGTTTGTGCACTTGGTACCCCCCTCTGCCCTGCCGGGCATCTCCCCCACAAGGGGGGAGATCGACTCGCGGGTGGAATCTCCCCAAACAATCGATGCTGGAACGAGCGGGACCGCCCAGCTGATCTCCCCCCTTGTGGGGGAGATGTCCGGCAGGACAGAGGGGGGTAATGCCCGAGACGCCGGAGCTCTTTGCTTATGACCGAACCATACGAAATCCATCGGAGCACCTCCCCTGTCATCCTCGCCTTCCCCCACACCGGCACCGACGTCCCGCCGGCGATTTACGATCGCCTCAACGACAACGGCCGGATCCTCGCCGATACCGACTGGCACATCCACGAGCTCTATGACGGGCTGCTCGATGACGCGACGACCGTGCGCGCCACCTTCCACCGCTACGTGATCGACGCCAATCGCGATCCCGCCGGCGTCAGCCTCTATCCCGGCCAGAACACCACCGGTCTCGTCCCGGAAACGGACTTCGACGGCAAGGCGATCTGGAAGGATGGGCAGGCGCCCGACGAGCCCGATATCGCGGCGCGGCTCAGGGATTTTCATGCGCCCTATCATGCGGCTCTTGCCGCCGAGATCGAGCGCGTCAGAGCAATCCACGGCGTGGCCGTCCTCTATGATTGCCACTCGATCCGCTCGCATATTCCCTTCCTCTTCGAAGGCAAGCTGCCGGATTTCAACATCGGCACCGATATGAGCAAGACCTGCGACGGCGCCATCGAGCAGGCGACGCTCACCGTCGTCGAAGCCGCGCAAGGCTATGACAGCGTGCTCAACGGCCGCTTCAAGGGCGGCTGGACGACCCGCCATTACGGCAGGCCGGAGATCGGCGTGCATGCGATCCAGATGGAGCTCGCGCAATCGACCCATCTGCAAAGCGAGGTGCCGCCCTTTGCCTATGACGCCGCCAAGGCCGACAGGCTTCGCATCCATCTCAAAGACATTCTGGTGCGCATCGAGCAGATCGCACCCGGCCTGAAACGATAACGATCACACGACAGGGGAACCGCCATGAGCAATCCACGCCATAACATCCGCGAAATCCGCGCGCCCCGCGGCAACGAGCTCAATGCCAAGAGCTGGATGACCGAAGCGCCGCTGCGCATGCTGATGAACAATCTCGACCCTGATGTCGCGGAAAATCCGAACGAGCTCGTCGTTTACGGCGGCATCGGCCGCGCCGCCCGCACCTGGGAGGATTTCGACCGCATCGTAGCGACGCTGAAGACGCTGACGGAAGAAGAAACGCTGCTGGTGCAGTCCGGCAAGCCGGTCGGCGTTTTTCGTACCCACAAGGATGCGCCGCGTGTGCTGATCGCCAATTCCAACCTCGTGCCGCATTGGGCGACCTGGGACCATTTCAACGAGCTGGATAAGAAGGGTCTTGCCATGTACGGCCAGATGACGGCCGGCTCGTGGATCTATATCGGCACGCAGGGCATCGTGCAGGGCACTTACGAGACCTTCGTCGAGGCCGGACGCCAGCATTACGGCGGCAATCTCAAGGGCAAGTGGATTTTGACCGGCGGTCTCGGCGGCATGGGTGGCGCTCAGCCGCTCGCCGCCGTCATGGCCGGCGCCTGCTGCCTCGCCGTCGAATGCAATCCCGATTCGATCGATTTCCGCCTGCGCACCCGCTATCTCGACGCCAAGGCCGAAACGCTCGACGAAGCGCTCGAGATGATCGACCGCTGGACCAAATCAGGCGAAGCCAAATCCGTCGGCCTGCTCGGCAATGCCGCCGAAATCCTGCCGGAAATGGTCCGTCGCGGCATCCGCCCCGACATGGTCACCGACCAGACCTCGGCCCACGACCCGATCAACGGCTACCTGCCGAAGGGCTGGACGATGGCCGAATGGAAGGCCAAGCGCGAAAGCGATCCGAAGGCGGTGGAAAAAGCGGCGCGCGCCTCGATGCGCGAGCATGTCGAAGCGATGATCGCCTTCTGGAACGCCGGCATTCCGACCCTCGACTACGGCAACAACATCCGCCAGGTCGCCAAGGAAGAAGGCTTGGAAAACGCCTTCGCCTTCCCCGGCTTCGTGCCGGCCTATATAAGACCGCTGTTCTGCCGCGGCATCGGCCCCTTCCGCTGGGCCGCCCTGTCAGGCGACCCGGAGGATATCTACAAGACCGATGCCAAGGTGAGGGAACTGACCCCCGGCAATACCCACCTGCACAACTGGCTCGACATGGCGAGAGAACGCATCGCCTTCCAGGGCCTGCCGGCGCGCATCTGCTGGGTCGGCCTCGGCGATCGTCACCGCCTGGCTCTCGCCTTCAATGAAATGGTCAGGAATGGCGAGCTTTCCGCTCCGATCGTCATCGGCCGCGATCATCTCGATTCGGGTTCCGTCGCTTCGCCGAACCGCGAAACGGAAGCGATGAAGGACGGCTCGGACGCCGTCTCCGACTGGCCGCTTCTGAACGCCCTGCTCAACACCGCCTCGGGCGCCACCTGGGTATCGCTGCATCATGGCGGCGGCGTCGGCATGGGCTTCTCCCAGCATTCGGGCGTCGTCATCTGCGCCGATGGCACCGACGATGCGGCAAAGCGCCTCGAGCGGGTGCTCTGGAACGACCCGGCCACCGGCGTCATGCGCCACGCCGATGCCGGCTACGACATCGCCCTCGACTGCGCGAGGGAAAAGGGCCTGCGCCTGCCGGGCATCCTCAGGAACTGAGCCCATGCGGATCCTGCACGCCAGCGATCATAAGCGGATGCCGTGGAAAAACGGCGGCGGCGAAACGGTGGAGATCGCCGTTTCGCCCGAAGAGGCCGGCCTTGCCGGCTTCGACTGGCGCGTCAGCATGGCGACGGTTGCGACGGACGGACCGTTTTCGATCTTTCCCAGCATCGACCGCACGCTTGTGATTCTCGACGGCAACGGCATGGCGCTCGACATCGAAGGCCGCGCACCGGTGCTGCTGACGGTGGCGAGCGATCCCCTGGCCTTCCCGGCGGATGTTCCGGTCGCAGCCAGGCTTCAGGACGGCGCGATCACCGATCTCAACGTCATGACGCGCCGCCAAGGGCTCGCCCATACGCTCAGCCGGATCGAACTCGATGGCAGCAGCAGCATGCTGCTTCCAGCGCCGACATGCCTGTTGCTCTGCCACAGCGGCGTATTGTCATTCCGGCGCGGCGACGAGACCGGCGCGCTGGCAGCCGGCGATGCGTTGCTGATAGAGAATGCGGCCGGAGCCGAACTTGAAATCGACGGCGATGCAAAATGTTATCTCGTATCGATCACCGCCGGCTGACATTCCTGTAACATATTGAAATTAAAAATGAATATGCGCCGGCCGCGGCCTCTCGCGCCGATCATTTTCATATCGGGCCATGGACGGCATTCCCGCTTTCGGTCTAAACTTTGCCTTTGTGATGCAAAAGAAGACCTAGACTGCCCGCAACTTCAGGGGCAGCAGGGGAGAAGGCGTGACGGACCCATACGAAATTCTCGGCGTTGACCGCGATGCGGACGAGGCAAAGCTGAAGGCCGCCTATCGGCGCCTCGCCAAGGTCGCCCACCCCGATTCGGGCGGCGATACGGACGCCTTCGACAATCTGCAGAAAGCCTATGCGCTGCTTCTCGATCCCGTCCGCCGCAAGGTTTACGACGATACCGGCTACGACGTTGAATTCGCCGATGCGGCCGAGCTGCAGGCGCTTGTCATGATCGAGAAGCTCGTCACCGATGCGGTGCTCGACGAGCGGGCGCCGGGAAGCTTCGATCCCGTCGCGGTCATGCAGGACAGCCTCTCGGAGGAATTGCGCAAGGCGCGTTTCAGCAAGAGCGAACTGGAGCGTCACGCCTCGCGAATCGGGCTGCATCTGGAACGACTCGAAAAACAGTCCGGCCGCGATGTGCTCGCTCACATGTTCCGCGCCCGCATCGAAGCGATCGGCAAGGCGGTCGCGGAAACCGAGGCGAAGATCAAGGCAGCGGAACGCGCCGCCGATATGCTCGCCGGCTATGTCTATGACATCGATGCGCCGCCGCTGCCGGAGGCTTCGGTGACCAATCTCGAATGGATCGAGACCTCCAGAAACCGCTCGACCGGCTGACGGCCCACGGCCTCAATAGGATAGCTTCGGGTACCAGTCCGGCGCCCGGCCTTCCGGCGTCGCATCGAGCACGGTCCAGAGCGGCATCAGATCGGGCGCGCCGCGCGGATCCTCGCCGGGATCGGCCGTCGCCTCGCCCATCTCCTCGCTCCAGAAATGACGGATGGTGCCGTCGCGCCGCGTGAAGATGTTGAAGGCGGCGCCGTCGCTGCCGTCCCTGCCGATCGCGTGATAATCGCGGCTGTATTCATCGGTCATGTCCGAATAAAGCGGCAGGTGATGCCATCCGCGCTCCTTCTTGAAGGCAAGCAGCCTTTCGATCGGCGAGCGGGCGACGACGGCAAACGCCACGCGCTGCTGCATATCGGGCACTTCACCATCCCAGGCCGAGAGCAACGAGGTGCACATCGGGCATGGGCGCTCGCGTTCACGCCCGTACATGTAACTGTAAACGACAAGCGTGTCCTTGTCGGCGAAGAGCTCGCTGAAGGATACCGGGCCATTGCTGCCTTCGAAGCGGTAGTCTTTCTTCACCTCGCCGCCCGGCGGCAGGGCCCGGCGCTGTCTTGCCACGCGCTCGATGTGCCGGCGCAATTCGATCTCTTCGGCGAGCAGCGCATCGCGGGCGCTGCGATAGGCCTCGCTCTCATTGGGGAACCGAACGCCGTTCTTCGCCGCGAGCACTGCGGCGGGTACCAGATGCTGATTATCCATGACGATATCCTCCTTCTGTTGCCAGACGTGCTGAAACCACAAGGAATTCGGCACATCATTGGAATGACGAACGACAGATGCGAAAATCGACAATAGGGCGCGAAAAATCCGCTTAGAAAAGGATGATTTTAGGCCCGGTCGGCCTAAAATCTGAATCCTGTTCTAAATTAAAGAGTTAGAGCAGATGTCGTCCGAAAACCGCTCACACTTTTCGGCATCATGCTCTAGGCAGAGCCAAAAGCAAAAAGGGCGCTCGACCCTTGCGGGGAGCGCCCTTATCCTGTCGGACGGCGAACGGTTCGACGACGTCGATACCCCACGCATCCGTTTTTCAGGCAGGGCCGCTATATGTACCTTTTACCGCAGGGTTTCAAGGGGCGTCCTGCACCCTAGAACAGGATGATTTTAGGCCCGGCTGGTCTAAAATCTGAATCCTGTTCTAAATTATAGAGTTAGAGCATGATGTCGTCCGAAAACCGCCTACACTTTTCGGCATTATGCTCTAGTTTACGACCGGCCGTTAAAAGGCAACGCCGGTGACGGGATTGACCACCGGCCGCTCACTTTTGTCCTTGACGCCGCCCGGCTGGACGACCGGTGTTGCCACGGATTCTTCGTCAGCCGGCTCCGGCTTTTCGGGAATGGACCTGACATCGCGGGGGCGGCGCTGTTCGGGCTTTACGTTTGCATCATTCGTCGGCATGGTCCGTCTCCTTTCAAGGAAGAAGTCACGACCACCGACATGGTTCCGGTGACGGGATAGAGGATGCCGATGATGGACAGGTTTCTGCTGCAGGGGCCGTCGGATGCGCGCTTCACGATCCTTCTCGCGCATGGCGCCGGCGCGCCGATGGATTCTGCATCGATGACCTCCGCGGCGGAGGCGCTTGCCGGCGCCGGCTTCCGCGTCGCCCGCTTCGAATTTTCCTATATGGCCGCCCGCCGCACCTCGGATGACCGCAAGCCGCCGCCGCGCGCCGAAACGCTCAATCCCGAATATGAAGCAGCCATTGCCGAGCTTGGCGCCGGCGGCCCGCTGATCATCGGCGGCAAGTCGATGGGCGGCAGGGTCGCCAGCATGATCGCCGACGATCTGTATGGCAGGGGAAAGATCGCCGGCCTGCTCTGCCTCGGCTACCCCTTTCATCCGCCCGGCCAGCCGGAGAAGCTGCGCACCGCCCATCTCGAGGGGCTGGCGACGCCCGCGCTGATCTGCCAGGGAACACGCGACGAATTCGGCACGCGGGACGAGGTGCCGGGCTACGATCTTTCCGACAAGATCGAGATCCTCTGGCTCGAAGACGGCGACCATGACCTCAAGCCGCGCAAGAAGATCTCCGGCTTCTCCAGCGCCGATCACCTCGCCACGATGGCGAAGGCGGTAAGGGCATGGGCCGACCGCCTGCCGGTTTGAGAACCGGATTGCATCGTCAGGCCGCGAGTTTCCTGACATCGATGCGGCGGTCGGTGGCGGAAACGGTGATTTCGAAATGATCGGCCTGCACGACGTCCCAAATGTTGCGCGGCCGGTGCGCGACGATATTCACCCCGCCTCTGAGCCGGACGCTGTCATAGAGGATGCCGGCGCCGCCTTTCGAACGCACCTGCTCGCCGAACACCTGCGACGCGGCGTAGCTGGTGCCGTCATAGATCTCGGGCCGCAGCGCCTGTTCTCTGCGAATATCGAGGTAGTCGCCATGCAGAGTGGCCGCGTAGCATCTGTAGGTGCGGGCCATCGTGGAAACCCCGCGCGCGACAGCCTCGCGCCGGAGATGGTGGCCGACCTCGGCGGCGGCTGTCTTCAGATTGTCGGCTGCATACCAGGCGCCGAGATCGGGGCCGTTGAAGCGCATTCCACCGGGCGCGACATGCAGGAACGACGCCATCACGATACTGGCGTTCGGCATGCCATAGACCCACTCGTCTTGTGGAAGCCGCTGGATGCGATCGGCGACGAGGCGGTCGTTGGTCCAGCCGACAAGATCCATCACGGCATCGAGATCGGCCGCCCGCGTCACCGTGTCGAAAAGACCGATCGGCGGAAATTGCGACGGGATCAGCCGGTAGGACGGACGCGGCGCCTGGGCAAAACGGTCACTCACCGGAGCACGATGTCCGCGGCTTCGTAGGGCGTGAATGCTTCATCCAGCGCGTTCGGCTGCATATAAACACCGCCGCGAGCACCATCGAGAAATCGCCGCACGGTCATCAATCCGTCCTGGGTGCCGTTCGTCACTACATAAAGCGGCGGCTGCCCGCCGAAAATAGGGGCCTGATGCGGCATGCGCAGCCAGGCAACGCCGGCGCGTTCGTCGGCAAAAAGCACCCCCAGCGCTTGATGAATGCCGAGCACGGCCGAGATCCGGGTCAGCGTATCGACATCCAGCGTGAAAGCGCCGTGCTCGCGCGCCTGCTTGGCCCAATTATGGTAGGTCGAGCGGGATGGATAACCGAGCACGAGCAGACGCTGCTCTTCGGTAAGGCCCCAGAGATCGGCGATCGCCAGAAAGGTCCGCAGTGCCGGCGCGCTCAGCCTTTTTCGGTTTGCCGGGGCGAAGCGCCCGGTATCCAGCCGCTGCGGCCCTTGGCCGTCCGCTTGCTCAGACTGTCTGGCATGCTGCATGAAAGCCTCCTGTCTTGAAATAGATTTAGTCCAAATCTGGGCATTCATCAAGCAAATTTAAAGCGTCGCCCGCCGAGAAAATATCCTGCGGACAGTAGGCCGCACAACCGCATCGTCCCGATCACGGTTTACCGGAAATTTCCCCCGCCGCTTCCCGGATCGTCTGCATCAGGATCGATTGCGGCAGCGACGGCACCGCATCGGCCCGCATCGTCAATCCGACGGGTCCTTTGGTCTCGCCGGTATCGACCGGCAGAAGTGCCAGCAGTCCGTCGGCGACATCGTCGGCAACCACGCCATTGGAAATGATCCAAATCGCGTCGCTTGCCCTGAGAAACGCGCGGCCGAAGGAATCCGAAACCGTCTCGATCTGGTTCGGCAGGCTGGAAACGCCGTTGGCGATGAGGAAATTCTCGACCACCGGCCGAATGATCGACCCTCGCGTCGGCATCAGCACGGTGTAATTGGCAAAACCGGCGAATGGCGATTGCCTGCCGTCGAGCAGCGGGTGGCCGGCCCGCACGACAAACACCACCTGTTCGGAATAGAGATGCTCGAAGGAAAAGCCGGCCATCTTCTCGGCGCCCGCCAGGCGGCCGACGACAATGTCGAGATCTCCGACGCGAAGCTGCTCCAAAAGAACGGCATTCTCGCCGGTAACGATCTTCACCCGGCTCAAGGCCCCTTCCTTGAGGAAGAGTTCCATCGCCCGCGGCATGATGCGTGAGGAGACCGTCGGCAATGCACCGATGCGGATAGGCGGCGCATCGGCGAACTGCTCCTGCGACACGGAATCGAGACCCTGTCGCAGCGCCGTCAGCGCCGCCCCGGCATGGCGCAGGAAGATCTCGCCGTAGCGGGTGATCTTGATGCCGCGGCCGTCGCGCTCGAACACACCGACGCCAAGCACCTGCTCCAGCTCGCGGATGGTTTTCGTCACCGCCGGCTGGCTGACATGCAGCAGCTCGGCCGCCTTCATCACGCTCTTCTGCCGCGCCACCTCGACAAAGGTCTGCAGATGGCGAAACTTGACGCGGCTATCGATCATCGCTCGCATAACTCCAGGGTTATCGAAAAGCCATTAAATATCATTTTACTTAACCGGATCAACCGGTCAGTTTTGTTGTTAGGAGTAGGTGCCGTTGGATGGGCTTTGTATGCTGGGACGAGTTTGGTGAAGAGCCTCCCCACTCTCCGTCATCCTCGGGCTTGACCCGAGGATCCATGCCCCGGCTGCTTATGGGTGCCGCTTGGATGCTCGGGTCAAGCCCGAGCATGACGGAGAATGGGGGACGACAGAGCCGTTCGCGGCGTTGTCGCACTTCGCCGGGAAACCAAACATGCCGGCCACTCGGCCGAGCTAGCTTGATGAGGACGTGAAGTGCAATTCGCCCGCATAAACGACGTAACAATCCACTATCAGGTCATCGGCGCGCCCGCCGACAGGCCGGTGATCGTCTTTATCAATTCGCTCGGAACGGATTTCCGCATCTGGCGCGATGTCGTGGTGCGGCTTGCCGGCGACTTCGCCATCGTGCTCTACGACAAGCGCGGCCACGGTCTTTCCGATGTCGGCCAGGTCCCTGCGTCGATCGAGGACCACGCGACCGACCTTGCCGGCCTGCTCGATCTGCTGTCGGTGAAGGATGCCGTCATCTGTGGCCTCTCCGTCGGCGGCCTCATCGCCCAATCGCTCTACCAGCGCCGGCCGGATCTCGTCCGCGCGCTGATCCTCAGCGACACCGCCCATAAGATCGGCACGGCAGAAAGCTGGAATGCCCGCATTACGGCGGTCGAGAAGAACGGCATCGGCAGCATCGTCGATGCCGTGATGGAGCGCTGGTTCACGCCCGCCTTCCGCCGGCCGGAGAACACCGCCTATTCAGGTTACTGCAACATGCTGACGCGCCAGCCGGTCGAGGGCTACGCCGCCGCCTGTGCTGCGATCCGCGATTTCGATTTCACCGAAGCGGCCAAAACGATCTCTGTCCCGACGATCTGCATCGTCGGCGATCAGGACGGCTCCACCCCGCCCGACCTCGTGCTCTCGACCGCAAAGCTCATTTCCGGCGCCCGTTACGAAGTCATCCCAGATTGCGCGCACATTCCCTGCGTCGAGCAGCCAGAGGCGCTGACGGCGATCATCCGCGCCTTCCTCACATCCCTTCCGCCTGGAGAAACCAACCGATGAACGAGACCGCGTCCTCCTCCGAGCGCTATCGGCAGGGCATGGCCACCCGCCGCGCCGTGCTCGGCGACGCCCATGTCGACCGCTCCTCAGCCGCTGCGACCGAGTTCGACCGCCCCTTCCAGGAACTGATCACCGAAGCCGCCTGGGGCCATGTCTGGTCGCGCCCTGCCCTGACGAAGCGCGAGCGCTCGATCGTCACGATCGCCCTGCTTGCCGCTCTCGGCCAGGACGACGAGGTCGCCATGCATGTGCGCGCCACCGCCAACACCGGCGCATCGCGGGAAGACATCTGCGAGGCGCTGCTGCATGTCGCGATCTATGCCGGGGTTCCCGCCGCCAACCACGCGATCAAGATCGCCAAGCAGGCCTTTGAACAAATGGACGCCGAAAAGGCGGCCTGAGGGGGAAACATGTCCGAACTATTCAACCGCAAGCCCGAGACCGGCGCCTTCTTTGCCCGGGACCGCGCCTGGCATCCCCCCGCGTTCACCCCCGGCTACAAGACCTCGGTGCTGCGCTCGCCGCAGCGCGCGCTGCTCTCGCTCGATGGCTCGATCTCCGAAATCACAGGCCCGGTCTTCGGCCATTCGATGATCGGCGAGCTCGACAACGACCTGATCCTGAATTACGCGCGCCCCGGCGAAAGCGCCATCGGCGAGCGCATCATCGTCCATGGCCGCGTGCTCGACGAGCGCGCCAAGCCGGTGGCCGGCGCGCTGGTCGAATTCTGGCAGGCCAATGCCGGCGGGCGCTATCGCCACAAGAAGGAAACCTATCTCGCGGCGATCGACCCGAATTTCGGCGGCTGCGGCCGCGCCATCACCGATGAGGAAGGCCGCTATCATTTCCGCACCATCCGCCCCGGCGCCTATCCCTGGCCGAACGGCGTCAACGACTGGCGCCCCGCGCATATCCATTTCTCGATCTTCGGCCATGGCTTTGCCCAGCGGCTGATCACCCAGATGTATTTCGAAGGCGATCCGATGATCTGGAAATGTCCGATCGTCGGCACGATCCCCGACAAGGCGGCGATCGAGCAGCTGATCGCGCCGCTCGACTGGGGCAACACGATCCCAATGGATTCGCGTGCCTATAAATTCGATATCGTGCTCCGCGGCCGCCGCTCGACGATGTTCGAAAACAGACTGGAGGGCAATTGACCATGCAAGAGCTCGGCTACCTCAAGGAAACCCCGTCGCAGACGGCAGGCCCCTACGTCCATATCGGCCTGACGCCCAATTTCTGCGACATAACAGGCGTCTACGACAGCGATCTCGGCACGGCGATGCTCAACGACAAGACGCTCGGCGAACGCATCACCATCACCGGACGGATCTTCGACGGCGCCGGCGCACCGGTGCGCGACGCCGTCGTCGAGATCTGGCAGGCCGACAGCGCCGGTCTCTACAACAGCCCGTCGGAAATGCGTGGCGCCGCCGACCCGAATTTTTCAGGCTGGGGCCGCTGCCCGACCCGCGCCGAGGACGGCGTCTATAGCTTCGAGACCATCAAGCCAGGCCGGGTCCCTTTCAAGGACGGCCGCAGACAAGCCCCGCACATCAGCTTCTTGATCGTCGCCCGCGGCATCAATATCGGCCTGCACACGCGCATGTATTTCGCGGAGGAAGCGGAAGCCAATGCCGCCGATCCGCTACTGTCGCGCATCGAACATCGCGAGCGCGTCTCAACCATGATCGCCACCCGCGACGGCGCGACCTGCCATTTCGATGTCCATCTGCAGGGGCCGAAAGAGACTGTGTTTCTGGATATCTGAGGGGCGCAACCAGCTTGTTCCCAAGGCTCTTGCGCAAATAGCCCCCTCACCCTACCCTCTCCCCGAGGGGAGAGGGGAACAGTGCCATACGAGATCGCCAGCTCATAAAGCGTCGAGGGCCGCCCCAAGTCCCTTCTCCCCTCGGGGAGAAGGTGGCGGCGGCCGGATGAGGGGGCGCAGTCACAAAGAGCAGACCATGAACACATCGCCCTTCGACCACCCTTTCCTCTCCGGCCTTCTCGGCGACGATGAAATCGCGCCCTACTTCTCGGCCGAAGCCGATATTCGCGCCATGCTCTCCTTCGAAGCCGCGCTCGCCCGGGCCGAAGCCGCACACGGCCTCATTCCCGGCGAAGCCGCAAGGAAGATTGCCGAAGCCTGCGCCGGTTTTTCTCCGGATCTCGTCAGCCTTCGCTCGGCAACGGCGAAAGACGGTGTCGTCGTGCCCGACCTCGTCAAACAGCTTCGCGCTGAAGTCGGCGAGGAAGCGGCCAAAAGCCTTCATCTCGGCGCCACCAGCCAGGATGTCATCGACACCAGCCTGATGATCCGCTTGAAGGCCGTTACCTTCCTGTTTGCCGGCCGGATTTCCGCGATCCTCACTGGGCTCGACGCGCTCGAGCGCCGGTTCGGCGGCAACCGGCTGATGGGCCATACCCGCATGCAGGCGGCCATTCCGATCACTGTCTCCGACCGTCTCCATGCCTGGCGCGCGCCGCTGACGACCTATCGCGACCGGCTGACTGAGCAGAGTTTTCCCGTCCAGTTCGGCGGTGCCGCCGGCACTTTGGACAAACTCGGGCCGCAGGCCGCCGCCATCCGCGCCTCTCTAGCCCAGGAACTCGGCCTCACTGATCAGCCGCAATGGCAGAGCGGGCGTCTGCCGATCGCCGACATCGCTGGCCTCTTCTCCTCGATCTCGGGCAGCCTCGGCAAGATGGGACAGGATATCGCTATGCTCGCCCAGGCCGGCGGCGAGATCGAAATCTCAGGCGGCGGCGCCTCCTCGGCCATGGCCCACAAGCAGAACCCAGTTTCCGCCGAAGTCCTGGTCTCGCTCGCCCGCTTCAACGCCACGGCGCTGTCCGGCATCCACCAGTCCCTCGTCCACGAACAGGAACGCTCGGGCGCCGCCTGGACGCTCGAATGGCTCCTCCTGCCACAAATGGCGATGGCAACCGGCGCGAGCCTGCGGCTGGCAAAGGAGCTGACGACAAATATCAAGCGGCTTGGAACCGCCTAGCTCAGAACCTGGAGCCCGTGCTTCTGCACGATCGAGAGCAATTTCAGCGCAATTCCGCTGGGCCGCTTGGCGCCGCTTTCCCACTTCTGGACGGTGGATTCGCTGGTATTGAGATAGCGGGCGAAAACGGGTTGGCTGACATGATTGCTTTCCCGCAACGCCTTGATTTCTGCGGGATCGAGAGCGCCCGGCGAAGCGAGGCAGCTTTCATCGAAGGAGCGCATCGTTTCCTTGTCGATCGCTCCTATTTTATGGAGAGCCTCCGCGGACATGTGAATCGCTTCGAACGCATCGCTCTTGTACTTAAGACTTTTTGCCATGTTCGATCTCCACAAAATGACCGATATCGATCAACTCCTGAAGCTGGTTATCGGAAAGACCAGCATATGATTTGGTAAGTCTGCGAAACTTCACAAGTTCGTCGTCTTCAATGTTGGCCCTATCCTTTTTGGCGAATAAATACTCGTAAACCCAAAATCGGCCAGCTTTCGCCAAGATGATCGACCGATGCTGGTTGTCGTTCAATCGCTTCTTGAATACGCCCCCGCCTAGATCATCGGCCTTGCCTTCCGCAACCTGCCTGATAGCTTTCAATAATTCGGAATCGGATATCCGCGCTTTGCGAGCCGCCTTGGTAAACCAACCGGTTTTGAATATCCGCTCCGCCATGACTCTAAGTAGCACCAGGTGCTATGTTTTTCAAGCTGATGTCCCAAGATGAGAACAGTCCCTTGACCTTTCCCCTTTTCGATCTTTCCGGCCGTCGCGCTCTCGTCACCGGCTCCAGCCAGGGTATCGGCCATGCGCTAGCGCTCGGGCTTGCCGAGCACGGCGCCTCCGTCATCATCAACGGACGCAATGCGCAGAAGGCGGAAGCCGCCGCCGAGAATATTCGCAGTCATAACCGCCATGCCGTCAGCGCCGCCTTCGACGTCACCGATGCCGAGGCGAGCCGCAGCGCCATCGCTTATATCGAGGCGGAAATCGGCCCGATCGACATCCTCATCAACAATGCCGGCATGCAGTTCCGGACACCCCTGGAATCCTTCCCCGTCAACAAATGGGACGAAATCTTTAAGACGAACGTCTCCAGCCTGTTCTATGTCAGCCAGCCGGTCGCCCAGGCGATGATATCGCGCGGCCGCGGCAAGATCATCAATATCGCCTCCGTTCAGGCCGAGCTCGCCCGTCCCGGCATCGCGCCTTATACCGCCACCAAAGGCGCGGTGAAGAACCTGACGCGCGGCATGGCGACCGACTGGGCGAAATACGGCCTGCAGGTCAATGCCATCGCGCCCGGCTATTTCAGGACGCCGCTCAACCAGGCGCTGGTCGACGATCCGAAATTCTCCGCCTGGCTGGAAACCCGCACGCCCGCCGGCCGCTGGGGCGAAGTAAAGGAGCTTGTCGGTGCGGCCGTCTTCCTCGCCTCAGACGCCTCTTCCTTCGTCAATGGCCATATGCTGATGGTCGACGGCGGGATTACCGCTTCGCTTTAGGCTCGTCGGCAAGGATATGGCGGTGCGGCAGGGGGCGATTTGCTTTTTCAATCGCGCACAACCATCTAATAGGCATGATAACGGGAAAATGTCCCCGCCTGCAGACGCCCATTTACGGAAAACCAACCATACTGGGTTGCTTTCCGAGGCGAAAGCCGATTGCTTAGGAAAATGTACTTCTTCTTCCGCTAGCGGTTAGGAGAATGAAAGGGGACGCAGGCAAACCCGTGGAATTCTGCTGCTTCGCATCGGGAACAACTATGGTTACGATGGCGACGCGGGAAGGCCGGTTTGAAGAACGATGACGACAGAACTGTTTCAAGTTAAATTTTGGGGCGTGCGCGGCAGTATTCCCGTGTCAGGTCCCGAGTTCGACCGCTACGGCGGTAACACATCCTGCATTGAGGTCCGCTGCGGAAAGCACCGGCTGATCTTCGACGCCGGCTCCGGCCTGCGCGAGGCGGGCCTGTCCTTGCTCGCCGATGGCGTCAGTGATGTCGATCTCTTCTTCAGCCATTGCCACTACGACCACATCATCGGCCTGCCCTTTTTCAAGGCGATCTACTATCCCTCGATCAACGTCAACATCTGGTCCGGCCATCTCGACGGCAAGATGAGCACGCGGGAAATGGTCGAGCAGTTCATCAGCCCGCCGTGGTTTCCCGTCAAGACCGACATCTGTCAGGCGACGATGAACTTCCGTGACTTCCATCCCGGCCAGACCCTCGCCCCGCACGAGGGCATCGAGATCAAGACTTTCATGCTCAACCATCCGGGCGGAGCCATCGGCTACCGTATCGAGTGGCAGGGCCGGTCGATCGCTCTCGTCTATGACATCGAACATATCCCGGGCAGCTACGATCCCGTTTCGCTGGAAATGATGCAGGGCGCCGATCTCGTCGTCTACGACTGCACCTACAATGAAGACGAGATGCAGCGCTTCAAGGGCTTCGGCCATTCGACCTGGCAGCACGGCACCGAGCTCGCCAAGATGGCGGGCGCCAAGCGCTTCGCGCTGTTCCACCACGCCCCTTCCCGCACGGACGAACAGTTGGCCCAGATGGAAGCACAGGCGCAGGCCGCCTTCCCGGAAGCCTTTGCCGCGCGCGACAATCAGACCGTGGTGATCTAGCAGGCGGCCGCAGGCCGCCTTCACCGTGTTGATGCCGTGAAGCCCACCTGTGCCGTCGCGACGGAACCGATGCCGGGCCAGACCGTTCTCCCGTCAGCGCGAAATCAACAAAACAGGGATCGGTTATGGCCGTGCTTTCCGGAAAGTGTCTTTGCGGGCAGGTGCACGTTTCTGTTCGGGGCGAACCATTGCGCGTCGGAATCTGCCATTGCACGGATTGCAGGAAGGAAAGCGGCTCGGCCTTTACCTTCTATGGCGTTTGGCCCGCCGGCCGATTTGAACATTCCGGGGAAACCGGCGAATTCCAGGGAAGACGTTTCTGTCCCCGCTGCGGTTCGCGCCTGTTTTCCGCCGATGATAAGGAAGCGGAAATCAAGCTTGGCATGCTTTCGCAGGCCCCGACCCCTCTTGTTCCCTGCTACGAACTCTGGATCAAACGCCGCGAACCATGGCTGCGGCCGGTGGAAGGCGCCGCGCAATTTGAAGAGGACCGGAGGTAGGCCTTCGCCTCATAGGCCTGTCCGAGGAAACCGAAATAACCGCTGAAGAGGAGATTCCCGATGGACACTCTCGTCCAGCATCGCCGGATCACCGTCACAGGCATCGAGACCTTCTATCGCGAGGCCGGGCGGCAAGATGCCCCAGTCTTGCTGCTGCCGCACGGATACCCCTGCTCGTCCTACGAATTCCGCAACCTCATGCCGCGCCTTGCCGACCGCTGGCGTCTGATTGCACCGGATTTCCCGGGCGCAGGTTATAGCGGTACGCCTGATGACTTCGACTACAGTTTCGATGGTTATGCCGCCTGGCTGGAAGCCTTTGTCGACGCGTTGAAAGTCGATCGCTTCGTCCTCTACCTCCACGATTTCGGCTCGCCTATCGGCGCCCGGCTGGCGATCAGGGCGCCTCAGCGGATCGCCGCCCTCATCATCCAGAACGGCGATATTCCCTATGAGGATGCGCTTGGACCGAAATATGCGGATATCGAAGCGACGTGGACGCTTCCGCGGCCGGAAATGAGGAAAGCGCTGGCGGAAGCGGTCAATGAGGAGGCCTTCAAAGAGGAGTTCCTCAACGACCTACCGCCCGCGCTTGCAAACAGGATCCCGCCGGACCTCTGGAAGCTGCATTGGTCGCTGGTCACGCCCCGGCGCAAGGAAATCGCCGTAGACCTCATTGCCGGGTTGAAGGAGAACCGGGCCTGGTTTCCGGAACACCGGAAATACCTCAGGGAATACCGGCCTCCCACCTTGATCGTTTGGGGTCCCAACGACCACTACATGCCGGAAAAGTCGGCGCGGGCCTATCTGCGCGATCTCCCGGACGCCGAGCTCCATCTGCTCGGCGGCGGGCACTGGCTGCTCGAAACCCATCTCGATGAAGTCGTGGCGCTCATCCGGGAGTTCCTTGGGCGCGTTCACTCCGCCTAATCGCTACATCTCGAGCGGCCTTAGAAGTTCGCTTGCCGATGACCACAGGACGGCCGGATGGCGGCCTGTCGTCGCGAACAAGGCCGACAGGAAATTCCACGCAGCCGCATCATGCACCAGATGATGGGCGAGTAGGCCGACAGGTTCGTCATTGCCGGCAAATCGGTCGTGAAGCTCCGCCACCAGCTCCGCCACCAGCTCCTCTTCGCTCCGTCCGCCGCGGGTGCCGTGCCAGTCGATGATATCGACATGGGTGTTGAGGAGCGGCATCAGGCTATACCGCCTCGCCCGGCCATAGACGGAAAGCGCTGCAAATCCGAGCCCCGGCAGCGCCGGGACGAGTGCGGCGTCGATCCGGTTCCACGGCGGCACCAGCATCGCCAGGAAGCGGGCCGGATGCAGCCGCTCCAAGAGATGAAGCCCATCACGCAGCTCGCCGAGCACGACGCCCGCCGGCCGGTCGTTTCCGAGTTCCTGCTTTTTTCGTTCCGGCCCGGCATGATTCGTATGCGACCAGCCATGAACTGCAACGGTGACGCCGGTCTCCTCCGCCAGGCGCTTAGCCAGGGCCTGACCGGTCCGTCCGGGGATGACGGCGAGCGTCAGCGGAACTTGGCTCTCGCCAGTCACCGACATCAGCGTCTCCAGCGCCTGCGTCGGCTCGACAGCATCGTCGTCCCGCAGCCAGAACCGTGCCATCCGGCCGGCGGCCTGCCAGCGATCGAGCTCACGGCGCAGCGGGTCCCAAACCCCATCGGTCATCACGTCACTCCTGTTCCCACATGATCCCGCAAAATTCCGTTCAACGCCCGCGCCGCCATCGCGAGCGAGCGCTCCTCAAGCACGAAGCGCCGAGCTGCCTGCCCCATGGCGTCGCGCCTTTCACTGTCGTCGAGCAGGGCCGTCACGGCACCAGCATAGGCGGCGATATCGCCGTCAGGCGTCAGCAGCCCCGTCACACCGGCTTCGACCACTGCCGGCACTCCCGCCGTTTTTTGCGCCACGACGGGCAGCCCAACGGCCTGGGCCTCGAGATAGGCAAGACCGTAGGCCTCGCCGCAGCCGGGCCAGACATAGATACCGCCCTCTCCGAGCAGCGCGGCGATTTCGGCGGCATTGCGCTCGCCCAGCCATTCGATCCGGCCGGAAAGGTCGGCAAACAGCGCCTGCACCTGCGGCCGCATCGGCCCATCGCCGATGACGGCAAGAGTCCAGGGCCGGTCTTCGGCCAGCCGGAGCGCCTTTGCAAGCATCGCGTAGCTATCCAGCTTGTCACCGGCCCGCATCATCGCCACCGTCATCAGCCGGCGTGGATCGGGCTTCGGCGATACCATGTCGAAGAGCGCGGTATCGATGAACGGTTTCAGCTCAGCGAGCTTCGCCCCCGAAAAGGCCGCTTCAAGCCCGGCCCGGTCGCGGTCCGTGAAGCTGATATTGACCGCCGCCTGCATGATCGCCTCCCCGACAAGCTTCTGCCGGGCAGCCCAGCCCGTCCGGTTGCGTTTTACCGCATAGGAGGCTTCGGCCGTGACATAGGAAATGGCGAATTCGGCGCAAATTGCAGGCCCGAAGGGGTCGGGTGATTTGTAGTAGGGATGGTAGCAGAACCACAGTTCGGGTCGCGGCTCGGACTTCCATTTCAGCCGCAGCCGCTCGCGTTCGCCATCGATGGCGGGTTCGAGTTCCGCCGCCGCCTCCGGTGTCGCGGCATAGGTGCGGAATTCGGAAACGACCTCGACCTCATGGCCGGCAAGCTCCAGCGCCCGGATCAACAGCCGGGCCATCAGCCGGTCGCCCGACGGCACCGGATGGTTCGGCGATTTCATCGGCGCATAGAAAGCCACCCGCATTCGTACCTCTCACAGAAGACACACTGTTTCCAAGTTGGCGCCGACGCCCGATCACGGATGATTTCCAGCCTGCCCACTCTGCGATCACATGTAATGAAATCAAAGCGATGGAGGTTCAGGCCGAGCGCACGCCAGCATAGTTGCAAACCACAGGCTTGCGGCCGAAAAATTCCGTTATTGCCGCCTTCTCTAAAAGTTGCGCATAAACATATGAAATGTGATCGCGACCGAAGCAATTCCGCCTCGTTCCCAATCTCTATGGCCACTCAACTGACACGACAAGAATGGGAATGAATGACGACGGTCTCGGCCACAGGGATTTTTTCGGAACGCGCGATCAGAAGGGCAAGGCTCGGTTCCGGCCTCGTCATCTTCATCTTCGTCCTGTTGCATTTGTCGAACCATGCGCTGGGGCTGATTTCGCTTAACGCCGCCGACAAGGCCCGTGGCCTTTTTCTCGCCATATGGCGCAATCCCGTCGGGACGGCGGTATTCTATTCCTCGATCCTGATCCACATGACCCTGGTGCTGCGCGCCATCTACATGCGCCGCAGCCTCGTCATGCCCAAGGGGGAAACAGCCCAGATCGCGCTCGGCCTGCTGATCCCGCTGCTTCTCATCGATCATGTCATCGGCACGCGCGTCGCCCATGAACTCTACGGTTATATCGACGACTACGAGACGATCGTCAGCATGCAGTGGATCAGGTCGCCGTCGACAGGCATGCGGCAGGCGCTCGCCGTGCTTGCGGTATGGACCCACGGCTGCATCGGCATCCATTTCTGGCTCCGCTATCGGCCATGGTACATCAACCTGACGCCGCTGCTGCTGGCGCTGGCAATCCTCGTGCCGGTGCTTTCGCTCCTCGGCTTCGTGCAGATGGGCCGCACGCTCGCCGACCCTTCCTATCAGCTGACGATCAATCCCTACGAGCAGAGCGTCAACGCCCATTATGTCTCCGATCCGGAGGTTCGCGGCCAGATCGCCACGGTCCGCGCCGGGCTCTACGGCGCCTTCTCGGCCTCACTGCTCCTCGTCGTTGCCGCCCGCGCGCGGCGCCGGATCAAGGAGCGGCTCGATCAGGTGGCCGTGCATTATCCGGGCGGCGAGGTCATTCGCGTGCCGCGCGGCTTCACGGTACTGGAAGCCAGCCGCCTCGGCGGGTTGCCGCATTATTCCGTCTGTGGCGGCAAGGGCCAATGCTCCACCTGCCGGGTGCAGATCCTCGGCGACTACGAAAATCTGCCGCCTCCCGACAAGATGGAACAGACGACGCTGAAGCGCATCAAGGCCGGCCCGGATGTCCGGCTCGCCTGCCAACTTCGCCCGAACGCCGACATTACGGTCGCACCGCTTCTCGTGCCGGCGGTCGAACCGACGCTTCCCCCCAACAGCCAGGAAACCAGCCCGGGCCGCGAGCGAGACATCGCCGTGCTTTTCGTCGATATTCGTCATTTCACCACGCTGACGGAAACGCGCCTGCCCTTCGACGTCGTCTTCCTGCTCAACCGCTATTTCGCCATTATCGGCAAGGCGGTGGAACAGGCGGGCGGGCGGCTCGACAAGTTCATCGGCGATGGCGCTATGGCGCTCTTCGGCCTCAACACTGCACCGGACGAAGCCTGCCGCCAGGCGCTGAGCGCAGCGGCGGCGATCGTCGCGGGGATCGACAAGCTCGCCGCAGAACTTGCCGACGAGCTGACGCTGCCGCTGCGCATCGCCATCGGCATCCACACCGGCCCCGCCGTGGTCGGCACGATGGGATATGGCCGGGTGCGCAGCATGACGGCGATCGGCGATACCGTGAACGTCGCCAGCCGGCTCGAGACCGCCGCCAAGGAGTTCGAAGCGGCGGTCGTCATCTCCGAGCCTGTGGCCAACCTTTCCGGGGCCGATCTCGCCGGCATAGAAAGCCGTGAAATCAGCGTGCGCGGCCGTGCCCTGCCCTTGAAAGTCTATGTCATTCCGAGAGAGAAAGCGGCAGAACCGCTCGAAGGAAAAGACTAATGCCCGGCAAGCCGTGGCTCACCGCCAAATATTGGAGCCGCCGCCTGCGCAAAGCGCGCAACGCCGCGGCCTCACGTTTTTTCAATACCCGTTTCGGCCGCCGCCTGCTGATCGAGAATATCGGCCCGCGCGTGGTATCGATGACGGTCGATGCCGGCGACCATCTGATGACCTTCTCGCCCTCGGATTATATCGGCCGCAAGGTCTTCCGGAAGGGCCATTTCGAACGCGATGCCGTCGACCGGCTGATCGTCATCCTGCGTGAGCGCGGCCTGCTCAGGAAGGAAACGGCGCTGCTCGAGATCGGCGGCAATATCGGCACCCAAACCGTCTATTTTGCGCTGAGCGGCGCCTATGCCCAAATCGTCAGCATCGAGCCCGACCCGCGCAATTTCCCGCTGCTTGCCCACAACATCCGCCAGAACCGGCTGGAAGAGAAAGTCCGTCTCGTCAATTGCGCCGCCGGTGAGAGCGAAGGCGAGATCGATTTTTTCTTGAACCTCAACAATCATGGCAAGAGCAGCGCCATCCGCCAGAGCCCGACGGACAAAAAGATCAGCGTGCCGGTAAAGCCGGTATCCGGGATCCTGTCCGGCCTTTCGATCGATCCGGCCGCAATCGGCTTGGTCTGGATGGACATCGAAGGCTACGAACCGGTCGCCTGCCGGTCGATGCAGCCGCTGCTTGCCCGCCGGGTGCCGCTCTATATGGAATTCACGCCGCTCTTCTATGGTCCCGAGGGTACGAAAGCTTTCATCTCGATGCTGTCCGGCTTCTACGAAGATTGCCTCGTCCTCTTCGAGGATCGCGAAGTGGAAATGAAGGTTCGCGATCTGCCAGGCGAATTCGATCAGTATAACGTGCTGTTTTTGCCGTAAATATTCGCGAATGCTCGCGATATTGCTTTCACGCGACGTTCTCCAGCCACGCTGTTTCGAGGCGACCTACCCGTCCTTAAGCGGCCTCCGGGGAAACCCAATCATAACTCCTGTTCGCCGCATTCTGCACCAAAGCGATGGCGACCGGCGGGAAGAGGAAGCTCCAGAGCGCGAGCCAAGCAATCGAAATCAGGCGCCCTTGACCGCTCTCACGGCCGCGATCGTTGAGGAGATCGCCGAGCGTCATCAGCAGAATCGGCAGACCGAGCGGCACGAGGATCGCGATCAGCATGGCGGTAAGCGGTGTCAGCAGGCGCTGCGAGGGTGCGGACCCCGCAAGCTCGCCATGGATGCGATAGCACCAGTAGGCAAGGTAGATGAAGGCGGCGATCGCGACGACGAGCACCAGCAGGGCGAAAATCAGCGTGATCTCGAAATAGCCGCTCGCCTCCATATCACCGCCCTGAAAACCGTAGATGAGGCTGAGAAGAATGATCAGCGCCAGCGGCGTGGTCAGGATCGCGGCAACCATGAGCGGCGATCGCTTTTGCGGCGTGAGCGGCCTGTGGCGCTGGCGCGGCATATCATCGAAAGACAGGCGCCGCGCCGGCAGCAGCAGGATGACGGCAATCACCAGGCAGGCGAGGAAACCGAGGATCACAGGCAGCCCGCCTTGATCGCCTTGATAGAGCCAGGAGGTGCCGATGGGCGCGAAGGCCGCGGTCAGGATTGTTGCCGACATCAGCGTCAGCGCGCAGCCGAAGTCGACCTTGCCGGGCCGTCCCCCGACCAGAAATATGGCAATCGCAAGGGGAAACACGGCCCGGACCGTGCCGAATGACAATCCGAACAGAAACAGAAAGACCGGCGAGGCCCAGAGCGACGGCGCTGCCACGACACTGACGGCGACAAGAGCACAGACGACAAGCGGCACGATCAGCGCCGGCCGGCCCTGGCGGCTGGCAACGACGAAGGCGAGGAAGGCGCCGATGATCCAGCCGGCATTGGAGCCGAGATAGAAGATCGCAATAGTCTGATGGCTGCTCCCGGTCTCCCGCGAGATCAGCGGAAGGACCGTGTTGAGCCCCTCTCCGCCGAGCCCCGCCAGCAGCGAGGCAAGAAACAGGGCCCAATAACGATAAGTGTCGAGGAAATCGGCCAGCGTCCATGCCGCCTTGGGCTGAGAAGTATTTTGCATCAATAAAACGGCTCCATCCAAAATCATCCCTCGCCGCCTCAACGGCGAACCGATGAAATACCGGCTATGGCGCAAATAGAAAGGCTCCGGGAATTTTCGAGAGGCTTGGAGGCTATTCAATCGCGGGCTCTTCGTTCGCGCCCCAACAACCGGCCTGACGAAGTGGAGGCCTGCGAGGAGATGGAGCCACTGACGGGCAATTTTCGCAGCTGCCATGAAGCTATCCGCGACGGCCGGAGTGCTGACATCAACGCCTTGTGCAAGCCTCAAAAAAGCAGTTAGCTGATATCGTTGGGGACGTTCATTTCGCACGGCTGGATGAGCATTGGGACGATAGGTGCGCTGAGACGTGTCCGCATTTCGAGGGGAATCCCGTGCGCTGGTCCAAACCGCTCAGAGTGCATCTCGGCGTCCTGGTCGTCGCGTCGCTGATTTGCACGTCGATGCCGATCATCTGGATGGCATTCCAGCAGGGAAGCACCGCTGCGGTGAACGCCGGCGCGCAGCAGATGCGCGAGATGAGCCTGCGGCTGGTCGAGGGGTACCGCAATACGCTGCGGGGCGGCACCGAGGCGATGTCGCTGGCATCGACCCTGCCGCAGCTGATTTCCCCGCCGTCTCAGGATATCAAGGCAAAACAGGAACTCTTTCTGGAGGTTCTGCGAAACGTTCCCGAGGCGACGAGCGTCTACACCGGCTATCCCGATGGCTCCTATCTGCAGGTCATCAACACCGCGAGGAAGGATGTCCGGCAGGCATTGGCGGCGCCTGATGGCGCAGCCTTCGCGGTCAGAACGATCGCGGAGAGACAAAGCACAGATGTCCTATCGACACTTCGTTTTCTCGACAGCCAGGCAAGATCGATCGGCGAGCGCGACATCGATTATGCATCCTTCGATCCGCGCCAGCGTCCCTGGTACCAATCCGTCGTCCAGGACGGCGTGCCGGTTTCCGTCGGGCCCTATGTAACGGGAACGCTCAATGTTCCCACGCTGACGATCGCGGCGCCGATGAAGGATGACGGCCGGGTGGTTATCGGCATCAACATTCATCTGCAGACGATCGGCCGCCTGCTGAATGCGCAGGCGATTTCTCCCCATGCCCGAGCCTACATCATCGATGGCGGCGGCCATCTCGTCGCTCATTCCAATGCTCAAATCATGAGCAGGATCATCGGATTGTGGGCGAGAACATCAGGCGCCTTCGCCGCGACGGCAAACAGTTTCGACAGGAGCCTCGAAGCCGTGGCTAGGCTGAGGAGAGATCCCACCTTCGCAAGCGGCGGTCTGGCGCGGCTCGATCTCGATGGCGAAAGCCATCTGGTGCAAATCGCCCCCGTCAGCGTCTCCGGCCTGTTTCAGGGGAGTACAGCCGCAATCGTCGTGCCGCTCGAGGACCTGGTGGAGGAGGCCAATCGGCTGCTCGTGCGCAATCTCTTGATTGCCGGTGCCCTGTTGATCGCGGGGGTCGGCGCATCGGTGGTGCTGTCCCGCATGGTCAGCCGCTCTCTCTACCGGCTCTCCGACGAAGCGCGCCGGATCGGCGATCTCGATCTCGGCGAGAAGGCCCTGTCGCATTCCTGGATAACGGAGATCAACACGCTGGCGACCGCGCTCTCGGCAAGCCGCCACGCCATCGGCCAGTTCGCCCTCTACGTTCCGCGTGAAGTGGTGCGGCGCATCGTCAGCCCTGAAGGGCGAGCGGTCGTCAAGGCCAAACGGCAGGATGTGACGGTGCTCTTCACCGACATCCGGGACTTCACCACCATATCCGAGCAGAATTCGCCCGAAGACGTGGTCGATACGCTGTCGGCCTATTTCGAACTGCTGAACACCATCGCCGAGCGCAATGGCGGGACGGTCGTGCAATATCTCGGCGATTCCATTTTCGTCATGTGGAACGCCCCCGTTCCCGATGCCAGACACGCCGAAAACGGCTGCCGCTGCGCGCTCGCCATGAAAGCGGCAATCGACGGCCTGAACGACGAGAACAGAGCGAACGGCCGTCCCTCGCTCATCACGCGCTTCGGCCTCCACACCGGCCCCGCCGTCGTCGGCAGTTTCGGCGCGATTTCGCGGCAGCAATACACAGCCATGGGCGATACGATCAACGTCGCCTCACGGCTGGAGGGATTGAACAAGGAATTCGCTACGTCGATCTTGGTCAGCGCGGCCATTCACGATGCCGTTGGGGACCGTTTCGCGTTTCGGCCGCTCGGCCTGGCGCAGGTGAAGGGGCGCGCTGAGAAGGTGGATATATGGGAGCTGATTGGGGAGAATGGTTAGCCGTCTACGCACTGACGGGTCCGCGCGCCCTCCCCTCATCTCTGTGCTTGTCACAGAGATCCAGCCTCCCAAGTCCTTGGTCAGTAGAAACTCTTTTCTTTTCTGTTACGAGAGGTGAATCATTCACCGCGCCGACGCGCGGCGGCTGGTTTCCTGTGACGGGCACAGGAATGAGGAAGTTTGCTTGGCGGGCAATTCACCCCACCTCAAACAAGCTTTTTCGCCTCCGTCCGCGTATGCTCGTGATACTTGTTCTCACGCAGCGTCCCGAACAGCTTCAGGCTTTCCAGATGCTCGCGCTGGGCGCGGTAGAACTCGTTGAGGAAAGTGAGTTCCTGGCCGGGCTTGACAGTATCCTCATAGCGGATCCTGCGGGTGATGGTTCGGACGATCTGGACGATCTCTTTGGTGTTGGACGTCTTCGTGGCGTCGCGGAGCACGTCCTCCAGGGTCTGGAGTTCATATTTGCCGTAGATATCGAGATGTTCCGGCAGGAATTCGAAGGCCGACTGCGATGACGCGGCGGCGGGGACGGACAGAGCGAGGTCGGAGAGGAGCACCGAGCGCGGATTGTCGACGACAAGGGTGCCGGCGATGATGTCGCCGAGCCTTTGCCGGCGGCGATTGGTAAAGGGCACGACCACGACCACCAGAAGCCAGAGGCTGGTCAGACCGTTTTCCCAGGCAGACTGGGTGCCGACCGAGGCCAGCAGTCCCATGGGGGCAAAGATCTCCACCTCCTTCATGAGGTTGCGTGCGGTCACCTGATGCGGCGTGAGCCGCCGTCCATCCATGTTGATGACGCGGATGCCGGTTATTCTTTTTCCCAGCGTGCGTCCGTTCCAGATCAGCTCCGAAAGGACATAATAAGGAACCCCCACCAGATAGCCCAGCAGCACCGTCAGCATCGCCTCCGCGCTTGCAGGCAGCAGGCCGGTGTACAGGATCAAAAAAGCAATGATGCCAACGATGAGAACGGTGAAGATCATGTCGAGGAATTGCGCGCCGAAACGGGTTCCGAGCGAGGCAATGGCGAAATCGATCGGCACGCCCTCCGGCGGAATGAACTGCTCGACGCGCTTGCCGTCTTTGTCCGTTCGATTCATCGCGCCACCTCACGCGAAGCTTTGCCCTGGCGGCCTCCAAGCAGCAGCCAGCCGACCCAAAAGAGGCCCATCCCCCAGCCGATGGCGAGGCGCCAGGCCGGGTCCTGTATCAGCTGGCGCAGGAATCCTTCGATGAAGGCTGCGACGACGAGCATCAATGCCGCAAGCAGCGCGAGTTTCACGGCGTCATGCGCCTGGTGGCGCAAGGCCTCCTTGCGTGTTCGCGCGCCGGGCAAGAGAACGGCAAGGCCCAGTCTCGCGCCGCCCGAACAGGCAATGGCGATGGCCGCAAGCTCGGTCACGCCGTGGATCGAGAGCCAGGCGAAAACGTCATAACCAAGCCCCTTGCGCGCAAACATCGCGAAAAACGCGCCGAGGATCAGCCCATTGTAGAAGGTCAGCATGAAGCTCGGCACCGACACGAAGATGCCGAGCGTGAAGATGAGGATGACGATGGTGGTGTTGTGGGAAAACAGAAAGGCCGAAAATGCGGCGAGCCTGTCGCTGTCATGCCCTTCATCGCCGTAGATCGTGGAGCGCAGATAATCGGCCGATGCATCGGGCGTGCGCTGATCGGCGAGCTCCGGCGGCACGAAGGTATAGAACCAGCTCGGGTCGCTTACGCACAGCTTATACCCTGCGAGCGCGCCCAGAATGAGCGCCAGGAAGCCGATGAAGAGAGGCAGGGCCGAGCGGCGCACGGCCTGCGGAATACCCCGCAGCAGCAGGCGGGCGGTCAGGCCGCCGAGGCTCTCCTGTGGGGCATAGACGACGAGATAGGCCCGGGCGCAAAGGCTTTCCAGATAGGCGATGAGGGCGCGGTCGAGAGAAATGTCGCGCGCCACGCTCAGCGAGTTCATCGCCTGCCTGTAGCCGGCCGCGAGATTGCGAACCTCGTCATAGCCGAGCGCGGCCGCGCCGCCCTTCTCGGCGCGCGTCACGAGTTGGTCCAACTGACGCCAGTGCGCCTCGCGCTCCAGCCGGAAACGGGCCGAGCGGAGCGTATCGTTCTGGACGGCGCCGACATTCACCGTCGCGCCCGTATCTATCCTGCCGTCGATACCGATATCCATCATATCATCTCACGGGACTTGATTTCGATATAGCGCGCAATGAGATCCGACGTCAGCGCCTCCGGGGTGCTGTCGAGGCAGAGTACGCCCATGCGCGCCAGCTTTTCCATGACCGCGCGCCTCTCGTTCAAAACCTGGCGCGCTGCAACCGAGCGGGCGACGGCATCGAGCGTCGTCTCCTCCGGTTCGATGAACTTCGTCAGCATCGGATCACGCAGGGCAACATAGACGACGAAATGATGCCGGGCGAGCACCTGTATGTTCTCGATCATCAGCTCCGCCGTGATGGTGTCGACGAAATCGGAGAATATCACAATGAGCGAACGGCGCTTCAGGCGTCCGGACAGATGGGTCAGCCCCAGCGTGTGGTTGGTTTCCTGGGTTTCGTAGCGTAGCTTGGCGCACACCGTCTGCAACCGCGGAAAGGCCGCGCGCCCAGGCAGGGCCGGCACGAAAAGACGGGGGCGGCTATCGAAGCTGTAGAAGCCGACGAGATCTCCGGCAAGGCCCGCGCCCCAACACATGGCAAGTGCGGCATTGATGGCGCGATCGAGCTTGGTGAAACCGGCGAGCTGCTCGGCCATCAGCCGCCCGGAATCCACGCATAGGATGATCTGGTGGTTTCGCTCGGCTCTCATTTCGCGCACGACGAGGCTGCGCATGCGCGCCGACCGCTTCCAATCGATGCTGCGCGGGTCCATGCCGCTCGTAAATTCCCGCAGCTGATGGAACTCCGATCCCTCGCCACGCAAGCGCAAATCCTTCTGGCCGGCCTCCAGCGGCAGGATCTGGGTCTTGATCGCTCCTGAAAGCACGGGCGATATATCAGGCTGAACGGCGATTTCCTTACCGACCGGCATGCGCGCAATCAATTCGAGCAGCTTCAATCGCGACGGCCACTTCAGCCACAGCTCGTTGACCGCAAACTGTCCGCGCCGTTTCAGATGCAGGTCCAGAGAGACCTTGAGAAGTTTCTCTCCCGCGTCCGGTGCCGGCTTCAGCCATCTGGTTTCGCCGATGACCAGTTCGGGCGCGAGATCGACCCGGATCTCGATTTTCTGGGGCAGCGCGCCCTTCTGCGGCCGGATGCCGGCGGTGAATGCGGTGGTATGGCCGACGAAACCTTGCGGCGGCAGATCGACATTGACCGCCATCCGGCCGGAGAGGTTCGATAGGACCAGATCGGCGACCGTTAACATTGCAAGGGCAAGCCATACGAGCAGCAGCGGGAAGGTCATGTCGCGCCACCAGACGCTGGCGAAGACCGTCACCGCGGCACAGATCAGAACGAGCGCGATCAGATATGGGGATGGCCGCATTTAACGGGGCGCATCCACGCGGTTCTTGATGTTGCGCAGCACTTCGTCCGGCGTGCGGCCATCGATTTCCGCCGAAGGCGAGAGCACGATGCGGTGACGCAATGCCGGGACCAGCAGAGCCTGAACATCATCCGGCAAGCCGTAATCGCGCCCCTCGAACGCCGCGCGCACGCGCACGGCCGAGGCGAGGGCGTCGGCTGCGCGAGTGGATGCGCCGTAAAGAATATCGGGATCGGAACGCGTGGCGCGCACGAGATCGACGACATAGGTCAGGATCGTCTTGTCGAGATGGATGGAATCGATCAGCGCTCGCCCGGCGGCGAGTGCCTCGCTCGTAACAAGCGGACGGATGCCGGCATTGCGCACATCCGATTTCAGCGCCTGGTCCGCATGTCGGGAGAGGATTGCGATTTCCGTGTCTCGGTCGGGAAAATCGACGATAAGCTTGAAGAGAAAGCGGTCGAGCTGCGCTTCCGGCAGAGGGTACGTGCCCTGCTGCTCGATCGGGTTTTGCGTGGCGAGCACGAAGAAATCCGGTCCGAGCGAATAATCGGTTCCGTCGATCGTGATCATCCGCTCGTTCATCGCCTGTAGAAGGGCGGATTGCGTTTTCGGCGGAGCGCGGTTGATCTCGTCGGCCAGAAGAATGTCGGTAAAGACCGGCCCCTTGGTCAGGTGGAACTGATTGGTCTGGAAATTGAAGAGATTGACGCCCAGGACATCGCCTGGCATCAGGTCGGGCGTGAACTGGATGCGCCGGTATTGCAGCGCCATCGCGGCGGAAACGGAGCGGGCGAGCAAGGTCTTGGCCGTGCCGGGAGGGCCTTCGACGAGGCAGTGCCCGCCGGCAAAGATCGAGATCAGGACGAGATCGATGATCGCATCCTGCCCCTGCACCGCTTTGCCGATTTCACCGCGAACAGCAGCGATAAGATTGCGAAATTCACCTAGATCCAAGGTCCATGCTCCCCAGCGATTTTCTGAATGTCTCGAGATTGCGATGCAGGTTTGCCCGCGTCATCAGATGCCCGCGTTCGATCAGCGCCTGCGCCGACGTATGCAATGCCCGCGCCGCCGCCTGATCGCGGCGCGCCAGGCGCTGAAACAGCCGATCTATGCCTGCCTGATTTCCGGCCCCCGGGCCAAAGAGCAGTTGCGCCTTGTCGGCAAGAAGATGGAGAACGAACTGCTCGGTCATCCGCCCGTCATTGCCGGACAGGCGCAGCAGACGCGCCGTCGCCTCGATCGCTGTTGTTTTCGACATTTCGGTGTTTGCGGCTGCCTCCGGCAAAGCCGGCCCGAAGCGATAGGCGCCGCGCCAGAAGCAGATCGCCGCCACGGCGAGCAGCGTTCCCCAGATCAGCGATAGGGGATAGGCGAAAAATCGTTTGAGATCGGAGGCGGAGCGCTCATAGGTGCGACCCTCGTCGATCCGCTCCTCGTCATCCAGGGGCCGCCCGGCCGTATCCAGATAGACCGGCCGTGTCTCGGCCGCTCCACGCAGCACAGTGACGAGCGACACGGCGAAGGAGGCATTGTCGGCCAAGGCCAGGCCGTGATTGTTCAAGAGATCCGGATCAGACAGCAGGTAGACGTTGGGATTGTCCTCGCAACGCGCGAGCAGCGCACCCAACGGCATGCCGACGATCTCCTCGCAGCCCTCCGGCATGCTCGAGCGCTCGAAGGCCTGG
The DNA here is from genome assembly GCF_002211305.1 of Rhizobium sp. R634. Classification (GTDB taxonomy): domain Bacteria; phylum Pseudomonadota; class Alphaproteobacteria; order Rhizobiales; family Rhizobiaceae; genus Rhizobium. Next base: position 135,385 of record NZ_LOKW01000027.1, read on the forward strand.
GCGTGATAGAGGGCGATCTTGATCGGCTGGCCTGGTTTCAGGTCCAGCTGCGCCTCTTCGAAACCCGTCTCGCTGCGGGCGAAGCCGAAATCCGAATAACCGATCTTTTCCAGCTCGCGGCCGATATCGACGAGATCGACCAGTCCCGATTTGCTGGCGACACCATCCGTCGACACGTTGCCGCGCCATTTCGGCAAAATGATCAGCGTCGGCAGATCGTATCGGCTTGCCTCTTCGATGAGGTTTTCCGGGCCTACATTACCCAGTTCCTCGTCCGTCTGCGGCGCGGCCGTCTCGCCTTGGCGTATCGACAGGGGAAGGATGCGCAGCGAGACTTCCGAATGCGCCTGGCTGACATGAGGGTCGGATCGGAGGACTGGTATGCCCTTGGCTTGCAGCCATAGTTCCAATCCCTTGTTGCCGAGAGGAGAGCGGTCGTAATCGCTGCCTCTGGACAGCGCAAAGATTGCCAGCGCCGCCAGCGCGAGCAGCAGTCCCAGAAACAGAAGCGGGGTAGAGTTACGCATGGGCGGCCAGTCTGCCTGTCGAGAGCAAGCCGCGCGCGGTCTTGAGAAGGACGCCGAAATGGTTGTCCGCAAAGCTGCGGCCGCCATAATGCACGAGTTCCACCGCTGTCAGCAGGTTTTCGAGGCGATCGCGGTCAGGCAAGTTTGCCGGCAGGCGGGCGAAAACGGCCCGTTCCGTATCCGAGCGGAAAAGGCGCGTTCCCGTGATATCCGCCGCGTGAAGCAGGCAATGCCTGAGCAGCAGCACGAGCGCCTGCTTTCGATCCGCCATGGCGGCAATGCGTTCCAGGAAATCGCTCGTCCCTTCCGCAGCCTCAGCTGCCGACGTGCGCCAGCTTTCCGGCGCTTCTCCCCGCCGTTTGATCTCGCGCGGGGCCGATGACAGCAGCACGCCGCCATTGCCGAAACGCAGCCACAGCACGATGGCCACGATGAGACCGAAAAACACGACGACCACGGCCAAAGGACCGCTGATGACCGGCTCTCGCGGGATCGCCAGCGGCCTGCGCTGGGGTGGTGACGACGTCGTGTTCGATGCCGGTTCGGTCTTTTCAGAGGCGTCGCCATAGACGAGCCTGCACCGCAGGCCATTCTGCAAGCACTGCGAGGCATATTCGGCCCCGGCGGCGCTCCTTTGACGATCGCCGCCTTCGACCTGCTGCGCTTGCGCAGGCGAAAATTGCGCCAAAGCGGCCAGAAATAGCGCCGCCAGCAGGCCGACGTTGCGAATGGTCATGCTCTAGGCAAAGACCTCTGCTCTAACTTCCGGACGCAGCGGATCCCCGCCGAACTTGTTCGGACCCCGCGTGCCCGGAAGTACATCGATCACGAAAATCGCAATAAGCGAAATGAAAATAGCAAAAGGAATGATCCACGCGACGATAAGTCCGAGATACCACCAACCGGAAATGTTGCGATCATGAAAGCGGCGAACCTGAAGGGCTATCTGTGGCAGAATGAATGCGAGTGAAATCAATCCTCCGATGATCGAGAAAGGGTTGGACATTGACGAAGCGCTGTTCGGCGTCAGCAACAAGCTCAAAATCCAAAGTGCGACCCCTATCCCCCAACTGAACAACTGAAACCACCAATATTCCGAGCGAGATGCCCTGCCGGAGAAGGTGACGTATTTCTGCGTTAGAACCGTCCGAACAGCTTCAGTAAACCCCATACCCATGCCCCATCTATGCTTGCTGCAAGCGCGCCGACGACTCACCATCGTCTTGCCACGACAGTCGTGCCGGATAGAAAACAGCTACAATTTAAGCGCAAAAATTGCAATAAGCGGTTATCGAAGCTCAGAATTTAGAGCTGCTTATTAGTTAAGGCGTTCGTCATTACGCCCTTACGTGCGTTCGAGGTTATAATGCGTCCGGACGGCCAAAACGACCGACGTGGAAAACGCCTGGACTATTGCTCATTTCCTCCGATAGAGAAAATACCGCCCTTCCTTGATCCCTTCAGGCAGCGGCAATGCCACCAGCTCGGCATGCTCCAGCGGCAAGCCGCTGACAGCGATGCCGTTGTGGGCGAGCACGCCGGCCATCAGTTGCGGCAGCCAGGTCAGCGTCACGGCATCGATTTCGTCATGCCCCGTGCCGATATCGGCATGGGCGAGTGCAGCGCCGATGCCGAGGAAGGCCTGGCCGGATTCGCGGATATTGCCGGTCACCATGTCTTCCGGCGCCGGTGTCGAGGCCGAATAGGAGCGGACTTCCCAGTCGAAGGCGACGATGCGCCGGCCGGGAAATTTCTCGCGCAGGTGGTCGTAGGTGCGGCCGTTGCCGAGGCCGAACTCCAAAACCGGGCCTTCGATGTCTTCGACCAGATCGATAATCGCATTCAGAATATCGCGTTGAGCCGTCAACCGGCGAATGAAGCTGTCGAGGCGGCTCATCTATTCCGTATCCGTCATGAAAATACTCTGTGGTGCTTACACATGAAACCTTGCCAAGTCGATTGCCGTAAATGGGAATTGGCGTTGCAGTGGCAACATGGGTCTGTGCTAAGCTGAACGACATGACAACTATGACCGACGAAGATTTCTTTGCCGCCATGCCGCTCTTCAGCGCGTTCGAGGGCGTGACCGATGCTGCCAACTACAGGCCGCTTCCGGATGGATGGGTGCTGGCGCTCGCCGACATCGTCGGCTCGACGCAGGCGATCGCTGGCGGCCGCTACAAGGACGTCAACATGGCGGGCGCCAGCGTCATCTCGGCGGTATTGAATTCCGTCGGCAAGCGCGACTATCCCTTCGTCTTCGGCGGCGACGGCGCGCTGATCGCACTGCCTGGTTCGCTGGAGAAGACGGCGCGCGAGGCGCTCGCCGCCGTACAGGTCTGGGTCGAGGAGGATCTGGGCCTGACGTTGCGCATCGCCATCGTTCCCGTGGCAGATACCCGTGCGCAGGGTCTCGACGTCCGCGTCGCGCGTTATTCCGCAAGTCCCCACGTAACCTATGCGATGTTCTGGGGCGGCGGCACGAGCTGGGCCGAAAGACAGATGAAGCTCGGCCATTACGGCGTCGAGCGCGCGGCACCCGGAACGCGGCCCGATCTGACCGGGCTTTCCTGTCGCTGGAGCCCGATCGAGGCGCGCAACGGTGAGATCGTCTCGATCATTGCCATACCCGGCGAAGGCCGGCCGGGACAGGAATTCCGCGATCTCGTCAACGGCATCGTCGCCATCACCACCGAGCAGAACCGCGACAGCCATCCCGTGCCGGCGGACGGGCCGGATCTTGCCTTCTCGCTGCACGGCATCAATCGTGAGGCCAAAGCCACTGCGCCGGCCGGCCGGCGGCTGCGGCAGAAATTCATCATCTTCCTGCAGCTCGCCATCACGGTGGTGTGCTTCAGGCTCGGCATCCCGCTCGGCCGCTTCGATGCGCGCCGCTACAAGGGTGACGTCGCCGGCAATTCCGATTTCCGCAAATTCGACGATGGGCTGAAAATGACCGTTGACGTCGACGCCGCACACCTCAAACGGATCGAGGCGCTGCTGGAAGAGGCGCGGGCGAAGGGCGTTGCCCGCTACGGCCTGCACCGGCAGTCCTCGGCGCTGATGACCTGCTTCGTGCCGACGCCGATTTCACGCGACCACATGCATTTCATCGACGGTGCAGCCGGCGGCTATGCCGTAGCCGCCAGCCGGATGACCGGCAAGTCGCTTTCGATAGCACCGCTGTAACATAGATCGTGGCGCCACCTGCAATGCGCGGAAGCTTATTTTTCATAATGAAATCGGCACTGGATGATTTCCAACTGCTGGCTGGAACCCTTGCCTGTTACACAATACACGAGCCGATGCTCTCCGAGGATGCGCCGCGACCAAAATCCGGATAGATCGCCCTTCAGCGGCTCTGGCTTGCCAAGACCTTGAAAGGGCGACCTCTTTGCATCCCTCAGCAGTTCATTGATTTTCTCGACCATCTTCCGGTCGGTTTTCTGCCAGTATTCGTATTCTTCCCAGGAATTTTGGGTCCATAGCAGCTTCATGTCAGCGAGTTGGATCGCTCTCTATCACCCGGCCCTCGCGAAGCTGTCCAATACTCTCGCGCAGTCGGGCAGAATTCGCAGGCGTCGAGAGCAGGTGCAGCGTTTCTTGCATACTCTCGTACTCGCTTTCGGCAATTAAGACCATTGCTTCAGAACCTTGACGGGTTACGAGCAGAGGAGCCCGAGAAGACAGGACCTGATCAAAATAGGTAGCGATGTTCTGCCGGAACTCCGTCAAACGAACATGTGCCATCAAGCATCCTTTCCCAACTATCGAATGTACGGATATATGTACATATTTCTTGAAAAGTCAAAAACGCGGTCGCCTTTCGACTACGCCTTGATGATATGATCGGCCGAGAGGCCGAGCCGGTTGAAAACGTTGCGCGTGTCGATGATGAGCGAAGCACTTTTCGAAAGCGCTGCATAATCGACCTTATCATGGTCGGTTGCGACCAGCACCGCATCATAGCCGCCTATGGCCTCCGGCGTCAGCGCCACCGATCTGCGACCCTTCAAGGCCTGGTGTTCGCGCGTCGGCGGGATCTCGGCGACGAAGGGATCGTGATAATCCGCCCGGCCGCCGCGTTCCTCGATGATCTCGATCAGCCGCAGCGACGGGCTTTCTCTTATATCGGCGACGTTCTTCTTATAGGCGAGCCCGAGCACCAGCACCTGGCTACGGCTCAGGGCCTTGCCGGCGCGAATGTCGAGCGCTTCGGCGAGTTTGCCGACGACATAACGCGGCATCGCCGAATTGATCTCGCCGGCGAGCTCGATAAAGCGGGTCGGCAGCTCGTATTCGCGCGATTTCCAGGTGAGGTAGAAAGGATCGATCGGGATGCAGTGGCCGCCGAGGCCGGGGCCGGGATAGAAGGGCATATAGCCGAAAGGCTTGGTCTTGGCCGCGTCGATCACTTCCCAGACGTCGATGCCCATGGCCGCATAGACGGTCTTCAGCTCGTTGACGAGGGCGATATTGACCGAACGGAAGATGTTTTCGGTCAGCTTCACCGCCTCGGCCGTCGCATTCGAGGAGACCGGGACGACGGTCGAGACCGCAGCACCGTAAAAAGCCTTCATCAGCGCCAGCGCCTGCGCACCGTCGCCGGCGACGACCTTCGGGATCGTGGCGGTGTGATAGTGCTGATTGCCTGGATCCTCGCGCTCGGGCGAGAAGCCGACGAAGAAGTCCGAGCCGGATTTCAGGCCGGTGGCTTCGAGAATGACCTTGACCACGTCATCGGTCGTGCCCGGGTAAGTGGTCGATTCCAATGCGATGAGCTGACCGGGGCGCAGATGCGCGGCGATCGAACGCGACGTCGCTTCGACGAAGGAGAGGTCGGGATCGCGATGTTTGGTGAGCGGCGTCGGCACGCAGATGATGATGACGTCGCAGGCGGCAAGACCGGCGAAATCAGTGGTCGCCTGGAAGCGGCCCGCATCGATCTCGGCGGTAAGCGCCTCATTGCTGACAGCATCGATATAGGAGCGGCGGGCATCGAGAGCCACCATCTTGGAAGGGTCGATGTCGAAGCCGGTCACTGCAAAACCGCTGCGCGCCACAGCCATCGCCAGCGGCAGGCCGACATAGCCGAGCCCGATGATGCCGGCGCGCGCCGCGCGGGTTTCGATCTTCTGCAAAAGCGTATCGAAGGTGGAGGTGGCCAAGGCGGGATCTTTCAAATGGGACATTCAGGAGCTGATCTAATGCATGATCGCGGTGAATTAAACCCGGGGTCCTCTTCTCCCTGGCGGCATACCGCCGGTTGGCGACGAAGCCCCCTCTTCTAATCCGTTAGCCGGGTGTGGCGAAAATGCCCCGGCGTCGTGCTTTGCTGCAACTTTAAAGCACAAAAAAATCCGGCTCCCATTGTTTCGCATCTGCAGCATCCCTATTTTGACTTTTGATAATAAACCGCCATGAAAGGACTGCCCGTCCGATCTCCGACCGGGGAGCTGAGGGGTGCCGCTGCCGGGCTTCCGGCAGATCGTTGACACAATAATACCGCTCGTACATCCTGATTTCCTTATGCCCTGCGCATGAAAATGTGCCGGCAGAGGAATTTTTGGTTCTTGGGGATGGCGTGCTTTATGAGGATCATACCGAGAATGAGCACGATCGAATCCAGCGTGTCCTCCATCCTGTTGGACCGGGTCGCCGAATGGCTGACGAACTCTTCGCTGGCAGGTGACGACCTCGAAAACATCGTGCGCGGTTTCTGCGAGAGAATTGCTGCGGCGGGTCTGCCGATCGCGCGCGTCCATCTCAGTTTTTCAATGCTTCACCCGCTCTACGATGCCTTGAGCTTCACCTGGCGGCGCGCCAGCGGCGTCACCATCGAAGGCTTCCGCATGCCCGCCGGCCAGAAGCCGGATCGTTTCCTGCAGAGCCCCTATTATTATCTGCTCGACAACAACCTGCAGCACATTCGCCGCCGGCTGATGCAGGAAGGGCCGAATGAATTCCCGATCTTCGAGGACCTGCGCAAGGACGCCATCACCGACTACCTCGCCTTCGTGCAGCCTTTCGGCGACGGTTCGGTGCAGGGCATGATGGGCTCCTGGTCGACGGACCACCACAACGGCTTTTCCGACGACATGATCGACGCGTTGCTGCGGATGCAGGACCATCTGGCGGTCGCGGCCAAAATGGCCGTGCTCGGCAAGCTCGCCAACAACATGCTGACCACCTATCTCGGCGGCGACGCCGGCAAGCGGGTGCTGAACGGCCAGATCCGCCGCGGCGACGGCGAGACGATCCGCGCGGCCCTGGTCATGGGCGACATGCGCGAATCCACCATGTATGCCGAAAAGGAAGGCAGGCAGGCCTATATCGACACGCTGAACCAGTTCTTCGACGCGATTGCCGCCCCCTTCAACCGCAATGGCGGCGAGATCCTGAGCTTCCTCGGCGACGGCTTCCTCGCCGTCTATCCCTGCGGGCGCCATAAGGACCCTTCCAAGATCGCCTGCGAAGCGGCTCTTTCGGCCGTCCATCAGGCGCAGGCGCGGGTCGCCGAGCTCAACAGGGACCGCGAGCAGAAAGCCCTCTCCAGGATCGGCTACGGCATCGGGCTGCATGTCGGCAACGTCATGTTCGGCAATGTCGGGCTCAAGGACCGCCTGACCTTCTCCGCCTTCGGCTCGGCGGTCAACGAGGTCCAGCGCCTGCAGATCCTGACCAAGAAATACGGCCGCGAAGTCGTCGCCAGTCAGGCCTTCGCCGGCTATTGCGGCGGCGAATGGACAACGCTCGGCGAGGAAAAGCTCCGCGGCATCCGCCAGAAGGTGACGGTGCTGCAGCCGCGCGCGCCGGCCCCCGAGATCAGCGCCGACGAGAGCTTCCGCGAGGCCGGACAGAATGGACTTTCCGAAGCGGAGCAGGTCATTCTCCTGCATCGCGACGCCAAGAAACAGGTCGGCCGTACAACTATGGAGAAGTTCATCCAGTAAAAGCTGCAACCCCTGCCAAATGAGCGCGCTCTGCCCCGGGAACTTCGGCGGAACGGGGCGGTTTCCCCTGCGATTGTCATCAACTAGACACCCCGTTTGCGGTACGATAGTGTGCCTTAACGGGAACATAGAAGACTGGGGAATTTCATTGGTATGGCGTCTGCTGCCGATCTGTTGCGTATTGAGAACCTCGACGTCTCCTTCTCGGTTTTCGGCGACCGGCTCCGTGTCGTAAAGGAAGCCAATCTCCGCATCCTTCCGGGCAAGGTTACCGCTCTCGTCGGCGAATCCGGCTCCGGCAAATCGGTGATCAGCCAGGCCGTCATGGGCATCCTGCCCAATCCGGCCAAGGCCTCCGGCCGCATTCTCTTCACCGACCCGCTCGACGGCAGCGCGACCGATATCCTGTCGCTGCCGCGCGACAGCGAAGAGATGCGCGATCTGCGCGGCCGGCGCATGGCGACGATCTTCCAGGAGCCGATGACCTCGCTCTCGCCGCTGCATACGGTCGGCAACCAGATCAGCGAAGCGCTGCTGATCCATACGGAGGTCGACAAGGAAGAAGCGCGCAACAGGACCGAGGAGATGCTCGGCCTCGTCGGTTTCTCCAATCCGCACCGTACCTACGACATGTATCCGTTCGAACTGTCGGGCGGCATGCGCCAGCGCGCGATGATCGCCATGGCGCTGATCTGCAAGCCGGCGCTGCTGATCGCGGACGAGCCGACGACGGCGCTCGACGTGACGATCCAGGCGCAGATCCTGGAACTGCTGCGCGACCTGCAGGCCAAGCTCGGCATGGCGATGCTGCTCATCACCCACGATCTCGGCATCGTCGCCAACATGGCCGACGAGGTGGTCGTCATCTATCACGGCGAGATCATGGAAGCTGGGCCGGTCGACGCCATCTTCCGCAATCCGCAGCATCCCTATCTCAAGGCTCTGATGGCCGCCGTTCCGCATTTCGACATGAAGCCCGGCGAACGCCTGAAGGCGCTGCGCGACGTGCCGGTCAATCTCGAGACTCTCGTCGGCAAGAAGAAACCTGTCCAGGCCGAAGCGCCCGGCGTGCTGCTGTCCGTCGCCAATCTTTCCAAGACCTACAAGACGCGCAAGCGCAGTTTCCTCGGCAGGCAGGAAGCCACCGTCGTGCACGCGGTCGACGATGTCAGCTTCGACATCCGCCGCGGCGAATGCCTCGGGCTCGTCGGCGAGTCCGGCTGCGGCAAGACGACGCTCAGCAAGATCCTGATGCGCGCCGTCACGCCGGATACCGGCGCGGTGGTGTTCAACGACGGCAAGGATGTGATCGACGTCCTCTCCGTCAAGGGTGCGGAACTCCAGGACATGCGCACCAAGATCCAGATGGTCTTCCAGGATCCGGTGTCATCGCTTTCGCCGCGCATGACGGTGCGCAACATCCTGAGCGAACCTCTCGAAATCCACGACCGCGGCGACAGCGACGAGCGCAAGCGCAAGGTCGAGGGACTGATGGGAGCGATCGGCCTCGACAAGCGTTATCTCAGCCGCTACCCGCACAGTTTCTCCGGTGGCCAGCGCCAGCGCATCGGCATCGCGCGCGCACTGGCGCTGGGTCCGAAGCTCGTCATTCTCGATGAGCCGGTCTCGGCCCTCGACGTCTCGGTGCAGGCGCAGATCCTCAACCTGCTGAAGGACCTGCAGAAAGAGCTGGGGCTCACCTATCTCTTCATTTCGCACAACCTCGCCGTGGTCGATTATATGGCCGACCGCATCGCTGTCATGTGCAAGGGCCGCATCGTCGAGATCGCGCCGCGCGAAATCATCCTGCGCGATCCGGTGCATCCCTATACGAAATCACTGCTCGCCGCCGTGCCCTTCCCCGATCTCGACCGGCCGCTCGATTTCAAGGCGCTCCGGGAAAACGGCGCCGCCGACAAGCAGAACTGGGGCAAGACCTTCACCGCCGAGCATGATGACGCCGCCGAACTCGCCTATGCCGACCTTGGCGACGGCCATCTGGTGCGCGCCCGCAAGGGCGCCGATATCAGGGAGTTGCGCTGATGGTGACGCGTCGCACTTTCCTAGGCGGCCTCGTCGGTGCGGCGATCGCGCCTGCCGTGCTTCGCGCCGAGCAGATCGGCGAGCCGGAATTCCTGAAGGAGCGGCTCGCCGCCGGCGGCCTGCCTCCGATGGCCGAGCGCATTCCGCTGCGCCCGCGTGTCGTCAACCTGGCGGAGATGGGACTTGCCCCCGGCACCTATGGCGGCACGGTGCGCACCATCATCGGCAGTCAGCGCGACATCCGCTTCATGACGATCTACGGCTATTCCCGCCTGATCGGCTATGACAAGCACCTGCAATTCCAGCCTGATATCCTCGCCGACTTCCGTTCCGAGGACGACACGGTCTTCACCTTCACGCTGCGCGAGGGCCATAAATGGTCCGACGGAGAACCGTTCACGGCCGACGATTTCCGTTACTGGTGGGAAGACGTCATCCTGAACGACAAGCTGACGCCGGGCGGCGGCGCGCTGGAGCTGCGCCCGCACGGCAACCTGCCGCGCTTCGAGATGCTCGATCCGCTGACCGTGCGCTATAGCTGGGAAAAGCCCAACCCGATGTTCCTGCCGAGCCTGGCAGGTCCGCAGCCGCTCGTCATCTTCGGACCGGGGCATTACCTCAAGCAGTTTCACAAGAAGTTCCAGCCGGACGAGGCGAAGATGGAACAGATGATGAAGACCTACCGCGTCAAGAAGTGGCAGGATCTGCACATCAAGATGGCGCGCTCCTACCGCCCCGAAAATCCGAACCTGCCGACACTGGATCCCTGGCGCAATACGACGGCGCTGCCGGCCGAGCAGTTCGTCTTCGAGCGCAATCCCTTCTTCCACCGCGTCGACGAGAACGGCAGGCAGCTTCCTTATCTCGACCGTTTCGTTCTCAACGTTTCTTCTTCGTCGATCATCGCCGCCAAGGCCGGTGCGGGAGAAGCCGACCTGCAGGCGACAGGCATCGATTTCAACGATTACACCTTCCTGAAGGAGGCGGAGAAGCGCTTCCCCGTCAAGGTCGACCTCTGGAAGCTCGCGCGCGGTTCGCGCATCACCCTGCTGCCGAACCTCAACTGCGCCGACGAGGTATGGCGTGGCCTGTTCCGCGACGTGCGCATGCGCCGCGCTTTGTCTCTGGCAATCGATCGGCACGAGATCAACATGGTCGCGTTCTATGGTCTCGGCACGCCGAGCGCCGATACCGTCCTGCCCGACAGCCCGCTCTTCAAGCAGGAATATGCCGACGCCTATGTGAAGTTCGATCAGGAGGAGGCCAACCGGCTGCTCGACGAGCTCGGCCTGACCAAGCGCGGCGATGACGGCATCCGTCTGCTGCCCGACGGGCGGCGCGCCGAGATCACCGTCGAAACCGCCGGCGAGAGCAATCTCGATACCGACGTGCTGGAGCTCGTGCATGACCACTGGGCCAATGTCGGCCTTGCGCTCTATACCCGGACCTCGCAGCGCGACGTCTTCCGCAACCGCGCCATGAGCGGCACGATCATGATGTCGATCTGGTATGGCCTCGACAACGGCGTGCCGACCGCCGACATGTCGCCCTCCGGGCTCGCGCCGACGCTCGACGATCAGCTGCAATGGCCGCTCTGGGGCATGCACTACCTCTCCGCGGGCCAGGAAGGCGCAGCACCCGATCTGCCGGAGGCGGCCGAGCTGGTCGATCTTCTCAAGCAATGGGGCTCTACCGCGAAATTCGAAGAGCGCCAGGTGATCTGGCACAAGATGCTGGCGCTCTATACGCAGCAGGTGTTCTCGATCGGCCTGATCAACAGCACGCTGCAGCCGATCCTTCGCGCCGCCAAGCTGCAGAACCTGCCGGCGAAAGCGCTCTACGGCTTCGATCCCACCTCCTATCTCGGCGTCTACATGCCGGATGCATTCTGGTACAAGGAGGCCTGAGGCGTGCTCAGATACATTCTCTGGCGCATCGCCGCCATGGTGCCGACGCTCTTCGTCATTTCGGCGCTGGTTTTCACCATCATCGAGCTGCCGCCCGGCGACTTCTTCGAGAGCCAGATCGCCGAGCTGCGCGCCTCCGGCGAGACCGCCAACCTCCAGGAAATCGAGGAGATGCGCCAGCAATACGGCTTCGACAAGCCGGAGATCGTGCGCTATTTCTACTGGGTCGGCGGCATGCTGCACGGCGATTTCGGCTATTCCTTCGAATATCAGCTGCCGGTTTCCGACGTGGTCGGCGACAGGCTGTGGCTGACGATCCTCGTCTCTTTCACGACGATCCTGCTCACCTGGCTGATCGCCTTTCCGATCGGCATCTATTCGGCCACGCATCAGTATAGCTGGGGCGATTACGGACTGACTTTCCTCGGGCTGCTCGGCATCGCCATCCCGAACTTCATGCTGGCGCTGATCCTGATGTATTTCGCCAATGTCTGGTTCGGGCTCTCGATCGGCCACCTGATGGACCAGCAATATCTCAACGCGCCGATGAGCTGGGAAAAGGCGAAGTCGATCCTCGCCCATCTCTGGATTCCCGTCATCATCGTCGGCACCGCCGGAACGGCCGGCATGATCCGGCGGCTGCGTGCCAACCTGCTCGACGAGATGCAGAAGCAGTATGTGACGACCGCCCGCGCCAAGGGCCTGCATCCGATGCGGGCGTTGGTCAAATATCCGCTGCGCATGGCGCTCAACTTCTTCGTCGCCGATATCGGCTCGATCCTGCCATCGATCATTTCGGGCGCCGAGATCGTCGCCATCGTCCTATCTCTGGAGACGACGGGGCCGATGCTCATCAAGGCGCTGCAGAGCCAGGATATGTATCTCGCCGGCTCTTTCCTGATGTTCCTCGCGTTCCTCAACGTCATCGGCGTGCTGATCTCGGACATCGCGCTCGGCTTCCTCGATCCCCGCATCCGTCTGCAAGGCAGGAGCACCAAATAATGTCGCCCCTTCCCGCACCCGGCGCGCCGCTGCCTCACTACGTCTCGACCGCGCCTTTCGATCCGCACGCGACCGAAAGCATGACGGCGGCGCAATCGCGCATCCATCTCGCCTCGCAGAAGCGGCTGATGTGGTGGAAGTTCAAGCAGCACAAGCTGGCCTTGATCTCCGGCATCTTTCTCGCCGTCGTTTATCTGATGATCCTGATCGTCGAGTTCCTGGCGCCCTACGGCCTGCATACACGCAACGTCGATTTCATCCATGCGCCGCCGCAGCGCGTCCATTTCTTCGACAAGGGCAGCTTCGTCGGTCCCTTCGTCTATGGCCGCAGCATGACGCTCGATCTCGACACGCTGCATCGCGTCTATACCGACCGGCCGAACGACGTGCAGCCGATCCGCTTCTTCTGCCGTGGCGATTCCTACAAGTTCTGGGGCCTCGTCACCTCGAACTACCACCTCGTCTGCCCGGCGATCGGCGGCCAGATGTTCCTGCTCGGCACCGACCGGCTCGGCCGTGACGTCCTTTCGCGCATTCTCTACGGCGCGCGGATTTCGCTGACGATCGGCCTCATCGGCATTGCCATCAGCTTCGTGCTCGGCATCGTCATCGGCGGCCTTGCCGGTTATTGGGGCGGAATTTTCGATCTCATCGTCCAGCGCCTGATCGAGGTGCTGCAGTCGCTGCCGAGCCTGCCGCTGTGGATGGCGCTGGCCGCGATCATGCCGGTGACATGGAGTCCGATCGTTATCTATTTCGGCATAACGGTCATCCTCGGCATCATCGACTGGACGGGTCTTGCCCGCGCCGTGCGCTCGAAGCTTCTGGCACTGCGCGAGGAAGATTACGTGCAGGCCGCGCAACTGATGGGCGCCAGCACGCCGCGCATCATCGGCCGGCATCTGGTGCCGGGTTTCATGTCGCATCTCATTGCCTCGGCGACGATTTCGATCCCCGGCATGATTCTCGGCGAGACCGCGCTGTCCTTCCTCGGCCTCGGTCTTCGCCCACCGATCACCAGTTGGGGCATCCTGCTGACCGAAGCAAAAAGCGTCAGTGTCATCGCCTTCTATCCTTGGCTGCTCTTTCCGATCATTCCTGTTGTTCTTGTCATTTTGGCGTTCAACTTTCTGGGAGACGGCTTGCGTGATGCGGCAGATCCCTACAAATAGCGGAAAGCTCGGCGGCGCCTTCCGGCACCGCCCCCGCCTCGTGGCCTCCGGACGGCGGGGGTGCTAACTATGTTGTTCACCCCAGAGGGAACGCCTATGGCCAGACGTCTCGAAGATGCGCGCATCCTCATGTACAGCCACGACACCTTCGGGCTCGGTCACCTGCGCCGCTGTCGCACCATCGCCCACGCGCTGGTGGAGGATTATCGCGGTCTCAATATCCTGATCATTTCGGGTGCCACGATCGCCGGCGCCTTCGACTACCGCGCCCGCGTCGACTTCGTGAAGATCCCGAGCGTCATCAAGCTGCGCAACGGCGAATATACGTCGCTCGCCAGCCACATCGACCTGCACGAAACGCTGAAGATGCGCGAATCCAGCATTCGCCACACCGCTGAGACCTTCCAGCCCGACATCTTCATCGTCGACAAGGAGCCGATGGGGCTGAAGGGGGAGGTCGAGGATACGCTTGCCTATCTAAAGGCCCGCGGCACCGTGCTGGTGCTAGGCCTGCGCGAGATCATGGATGCGCCGCATCTGCTCGAGGCCGAGTGGAAGAAGAACAGCATCATGCAGAAGATCGACCAGTATTACGACAGCGTCTGGGTCTACGGTCCGCCCGACTTCTACGACCCGCTGATCGGTCTCGACGTGCCGGCCAGCCTGCGCCGGAAGATGGATTTCGTCGGCTTCCTTCAGCGCAGCGTCTCCAGGGGCAAGAGCTCGATCAACGCCCGTAAGGATAATTACCTCCTCGTCACCACGGGCGGCGGCGGCGACGGCTCCGATCTCGTCCACGACGTCATGAACGCCTACGAGGCCGATCCGACGCTGACGCAGAAGGCGCTCGTCGTGCTCGGACCCTATATGCCGGCGGCCGAGCGCGCCAAGCTGGTGCAGAAGGGCGAAGCGATCCCCTATATCGAGGTGATCGAGTTCGACAATCACATGGAAGAACTGATCGCCGGTGCCACCGGCGTCGTCGCCATGGGCGGCTACAACACCTATTGCGAGATCCTCTCCTTCGACAAGCCCGCCCTCATCGTACCGCGCGTCAAGCCACGAGAGGAGCAGCTGCTGCGCGCCATACGCGCCAGCGAGCTCGGCCTCATCGATATGCTGCTGCCGGAACAATCTGCCGATCCGGCTGTCATGGCCGAGGCGCTGAAGCGTCTGCCCTCCCGCCTGCCGCCGTCGAAGAGCGGCAGCAACATGCATCTCGAGGGGCTGGATCACATTTCGCAGACCGTCGGCCGGTGGCTCGACGGGCGCGGCAGCCACCTTGCCCTCGTCGGCGCAGAATAGGGCCCAGCCTTGCCGCCACGCCGCAAGATCCTCGTCGTCCTGAAAGGCTATCCCCGCCTTTCGGAAACCTTCATCGCTCAGGAGCTGCTCGGCTTGGAAAAGGCCGGCTTCGACCTGACTCTGATTTCGATGCGCCGGCCGACCGACAAGAAGCGCCATCCTGTGCATGACGAAATCCGGGCGCGCGTCGTCTATCTGCCGGAATATCTTCACGAGGAGCCGATCCGGGTGCTGAAAGGCCTGATCGCCGGCTTCTCCAAGCCGGGCTTCAAGGCCCTGATAAAGCGCTTCCTCGCCGACCTCAGGCGCGATCTCTCCCGCAACCGCTTCCGCCGCCTCGGCCAGGCGCTGGTGCTGGGACGCGAATGGCCGGATAGAGGCGAGTGGCTACATGCCCATTTCATCCATACGCCGGCCTCGGTGACGGAATATGCGAGCATGCTGACGGGAACACCCTGGAGCTGTTCGGCGCATGCCAAGGACATATGGACCTCGCCCGACTGGGAGCTCACCGAAAAGCTGAAGAGCGCCCGCTGGACCGTCACCTGCACCCGGACGGGCTACGAGCACATGCGCATGCTGACATCGCGCAAGGATGCGGTGCATTTGAGTTACCACGGTCTCGATCTCGCCCGTTTCGCCCACTTTGCCGGCGAGCGTTCGCAGCGCACCGGCAATGACCCGGACGATCCCGCCCTCATCCTGAGCGTCGGCCGCGCCGTCGAGAAAAAGGGTTACGATGTGCTGCTGCGCGCGCTCGCCCTGCTGCCCGCCGATCTGCACTGGCGCATGGACCATATCGGCGGCGGCGAGGCGCTCGCAAAGCTGAAGGCGCTGGCCAGCGAGCTCGGCCTCTCCGGCCGCATCGTCTGGAAGGGCGCCATGGCGCAGGAAGACGTGCTCGATCACTACCGCCGCGCGGACCTCTTTGCGCTCGCCTGCCGGATCGCCGCCAACGGCGACCGCGACGGTCTGCCGAACGTGCTTGTCGAAGCCTCGAGCCAGCGGCTCGTCTGCGTTTCGACCGCCGTGTCCGGCGTGCCGGAACTGCTGAGGGACGGCGAAAACGGGCTTGTCGTGCCGCCGGAAGATCCGGCACTGCTGGCCGAGGCCCTGACGGCAGCGATCCGCGATCCGGTGCTGCGCAAGCGTCTCGGCGATGCGGCTGAACGGCGGGTGCGCGAAGAATTCGACTACCATTCCAGCATCCGACAGCTCAGCGGCCTGTTCGAGGCCGAATGGCAGAAGGCCTCATGACGACACCGCGCATCTTCTTCTACGTCCAGCACCTGCTCGGCATCGGCCACATCGCCCGCGCCAGCCGCATCGCCAATGCGCTCGTCAAGGACGGTTTCGACGTCACGGTCGTGACCGGCGGCCTGCCGGTACCGGGCTTTCCCGGCGAGGGCGTCAAGACCGTGGCGCTGCCGGCGGTCGTTGCCAGCAATGCCGGTTTCTCCGGCCTAGCCGACGCCGAGGGCCGGCCGGCCGGCGAGGATTTCCTCAGCACGCGCCGCGACCTGCTGCTCGACGCCTTTCATGCCGCAAGGCCCGATGTTGTGATCATCGAAGCCTTTCCCTTCGGCCGGCGGCAGATGCGCTTCGAACTGCTGCCGCTGCTTGCGGCGATCGACAAGTCCGAACCGCGGCCGAAACTCTTGAGCTCGGTACGCGACATCCTGCAGGAAAACCGCAAGGCCGGCCGCGACGCCGAGACGGTCGCGCTGGTCAGGGACCATTTCGACGCCGTGCTGGTCCACGGGGACCCGAACTTTGTCAGGCTTGAGGACACCTTTCCGCTGACAGCCGAGATCGCCGACAAGCTGCTTTATACCGGCCTCGTCGCACCGCCGGCGGCGCCGGAACCGAGCGAGACATTCGACATCATCGCCTCGGCGGGCGGCGGCGCGGTCGGCGCCGAGCTGATCGGCGCCGCGAAAGAGGCGGCGGCGATGCTGCCGGATCAGCTTCGCTGGCTGCTGATATCAGGCCCCAATCTGCCGGAGGCCGATTTCGCTGCGCTGTCGCAAAATGCGCCGCAAAACGTGACGCTGATGCGCTTCCGCAAGGATTTCCCCTCGCTGCTGCGCGGCGCCAAGGTCTCGATCTCGCAGGCGGGCTACAACACGGTCGGCGATCTCTTGCGCACCGACTGTCGGGCCATTCTCATTCCCTTCGTCGCCGGCGGCGAGACCGAGCAGACGGTGCGCGCAGAACGCCTGCAGGCGCTTGATCTCGCCGAGATCCTGCCAGAAACGGGGCTGACGTCAGGCCATGTCAAGGAAGCCGTCGAAAAGGCGCTGACAGCACCAGGGCGCGGCGCGGTATCGCTCGATCTCGATGGGGCGGAGAAAACGGCCGGCATCATCCGCGCCATTCTGGCCGGCAATTGAAAGCTTTGAGGATCTCGATGAGCGCCCGCGGTTAAAGAAGCGGGCGCACGGCTTCGGCAAAAACGGCAAATTTCATCCTGCCAGTATCTGGCAGCAGCAAGCCTGTATAAGCTTACCCCATGTCCCGCTCTGAACGCCTTCTCGACCTTCTCCAGGTATTGCGCCGCCACCGCCGGCCGGTCAGCGGCGGGGTGCTGGCCGACGAGATCGGCGTCAGCATCCGCACCCTCTATCGGGATATCGCCAGCCTTCAGGCCCAGGGCGCGGCGATCGAGGGCGAACCGGGCGTCGGTTATGTCCTGAAACCGGGATTTCTCCTGCCGCCGCTGATGTTTCCGCCTGAGGAAATCGAAGCGCTCGTGCTCGGCTCCCGATGGGTGGCGGACAGAGGGGACGATCACTTACGCGATGCGGCGCGAAATGCGCTGGCGCGGATTGCCGCCGTGCTGCCGCCCGAATTGCGCGACGCATTGGAGGCCTCCGCCCTTCTGGTGGGTCCAGGCGTCAAACTCCCTGCCGACTCGGTCGATCCGGCCCTGCTGCGTAAGGCGATCCGCACCGAACGCAAGCTTTCCCTGTCCTATAGCGACGGCGCCGGCGTAGCGTCGGAGCGTGTGGTGTGGCCCTTCGCGCTTGCCTTTTTCGACCAGGTGCGCCTACTCCTCGGCTGGTGCGAACTCCGTCAGGATTTCCGCTCGTTTCGCACGGATCGAATCGTTCATGCGCAAGCGCTCGACGCGCGTTATCCCAAGCGCCGGCAGACGCTGCTGAAACAATGGCGGGAGATCCAGGGAATATCGCATCGAGACGTATGATACTGCCAGAATTTGGCAGTGTCTGGTCATAAGGTTCTGTTGTCCAACGAACAACAGGAGACCCTTATGACCGCCAGCAACAGCATTCTTCTCTATGTGACCGACGCGCCGGCGAGCGCCCGCTTCTATGCCAAGCTGCTCGGCAAGGAGCCCGTGGAAGCGAGCGAGACCTTCGCCATGTTCATCTTGCCCTCCGGCCTGGGGCTCGGTCTCTGGGGCAAGGCGGGCGTTGAGCCCGCGCCGGCAGCGGCAGGCGGCGGCTCCGAAATTGGGTTCAAGGTCGCCGCGACCGACATGGTCGATGCAACCCACGCCGACTGGCGGGCCAAGGGCGCGAATATCGTCATGGCCCCGACCGATCTCGATTTCGGCCGAAGCTTCGTCGCCGCCGATCCTGATGGGCATCGCCTGCGCGTCTACACCGTGACGGAGGTTTGAGCCATGGCCAAAGCCTGGATCGCCGTCGCCTCCGCAGAGCATGTGCGCATCGGCCGTCAAGCCGGCTTCATGCAGGTCTGCCACGGCAAGGCATCACCCCTCAGGCGGATCACGCTTGGGGACCGCGTGATCTATTATTCGCCCACCGTGGTCTTTGGCGGCAAGGACCGCCTTCAGGCTTTCACCGCGATCGGCATGGCCCGCGACCGCGCGCCCTACCAGGTGGAGATGGAAAGTGGTTTCAGGCCCTGGCGGCGGGATGTCGATTGGCAGCCTGCAGAGGAAACCCCGATCCGGTCGCTGCTCGGCCGGCTCGCCTTCACGAGGGCCGGCCCCAATTGGGGCTATCAGCTCCGCTTCGGTTTGTTCGGCATTGGCGAGGAGGATGCAGATATGATCGCGGAAGCGATGAGCCATGCCGATCCAAATACCATGCTTCGCAACGTCGCGGCTTGAACCTGACCGCCCGGACCAATGACCGGCCCCCGGATTTTTTCCGGGGGTTTCTTTGCTCGCAGCGTCGACTGCGGCATGGTTGCAGACCGACTCGGGGATAAAATTATCCAGCAATTGCAAGCCTTACCGCCTCTTTTGCACGTCTTTTCAGACGCTCGGCGCTGTAATCCAAAAATCCTGTGATATAAGCAATGTTCCGGCGAGAATCGGCACGTCTGCAGCCGGTCGCTTCGCCTTGTATTCATTGCGATATCGGCGGTCCGGCTGCATGGTACTGTTCTCAGAATTCCTCCCCATCCCGGCCCCCGGAATTTCCCAGCAAGCTGACGGTTAGCCATGGAAAAAAGCCTCGCCCGCTACATCTGGAAGAACACGCGGCTGCAGCAGCTGTGGATCCTGGCCGTCGTCGCCGCCTCGATGATTCCCTATTTCCTGTCCTTCGATCTGCCCAAGCAGATCGTCAACGGGCCGATCCAGGGCGATGGATTCGAAGGGCCGGGCGCCACACAGAAGTTCATGCACATCGCCTACGACATTCCGCTGATCGGCCATGTCGAATTCTTTCAAGGCCTGGAGCTCAACCGCTTCCAGATGCTGATGGCCCTCAGCCTCGTGTTCCTGGCGCTCGTGGTGCTGAACGGCCTCTTCAAATTCTATATCAACACCTATAAGGGCCGGCTCGGCGAACGCATGCTGCGCCGCATCCGCTTTGAGCTGGTCGATCGTGTGCTGCGTTTCCCGCCCGCCCATTTCAAGCGGGTGAAATCGGCCGAGATCGCCACCATGATCAAGGACGAGGTGGAGCCGATGGGCGGCTTCACCGGCGATGCCTTCGTCTCGCCCGCCCTTCTCGGCGGCCAGGCGATCACGGCACTTGCCTTCATCATCGTGCAGAATTTCTGGCTCGGCATGATCGCCGCCGGCATCGTCGGCGTGCAGGCGGTCGTCATTCCGCGCATGCGCAAGCGCCTGCTGGAGCTCGGCCGCCAGCGGCAGCTGACGGCGCGCGAACTTTCCGGCCGCGTCGGCGAGATCGTCGATGGCATCGGCACGATTCATGGCAACGACACGTCCAACCTCGAACGTGCCGATATCGCCTGGCGGCTCGGCCGCATCTTCTCGATCCGCTACGACCTTTACCAGTGGAAATTCCTGGTGAAGTTCATCAACAACTTCCTCGCCCAGGTCACGCCTTTCCTGTTTTACGCGATCGGCGGCTATCTGGCGCTGCAGGGCCGCCTCGACATCGGCCAGCTCGTCGCCGTCATCTCAGCCTACAAGGACCTGCCCGGGCCGCTCAAGGAGCTGATCGACTGGGACCAGATGCGCCAGGACGTGCAGGTGAAGTACCAGCAGGTCTATGAGCAGTTCAACGTTGAGCCGCTGATCGACAGCCAGATCCAGGAACTGGCGACGGCCCCCGTCGGAGCGTTGACCAGCGCGCTTGTCGTCACCAATCTCTCCGTCTCCGACGACAGCGGCGCCCGTCTCGTCGATCATGTCTCCGTCGAGATCAAGCCGAACGAGACGGTTGCGATCGTCGGCCCGAACGGCAGCGGCGCGGAAGCCTTCGCCGAAGCGCTCGGCCGTATGGTCTGGCCGGATTCCGGCCGCATCACCATCGATGGGCGCGACTTCCTTGATATGCCGGAATCGATCACCGGCCGGCGCATCTCCTATGCTTCGGCCGACACCTTCTTCTTCCACGGCTCGCTCGCCAGCAACCTGCTCTATGGTCTCAAGCACGCGCCGATGACCGACCCCGTCTATGACGAGAAGGAAGCGCAGGAATATAAATGGCATTCCGCCGAGGCGGTGAAAGCAGGCAATCCGACGCTCGACCTCAATAGCGACTGGGTGGACTACAAGGCGGCCGGCGCCAACGGGCCGGAAGACTTGTTGAAAGCGATCCGCCCGGTGCTCGACGCCGTTCTGATCTCGCAGGACATCCTCGACCTGGCGCTGCGCTCGAACGTTAATACCGACGTGCATGTGGCAGTCAGCGACCATGTCGTGGCCTTGCGCGCCTCGCTGAGAGACCGGCTGCGCGACGAGGGGCTCGACGGCATCGTCGTGCCTTTCGATTTCGACGCCTATAACGCCCAGGCGACGGTTGGCGAGAACCTGCTCTTCGGCACGATGAAGCGGCCGCTGATGACCAACCGCAGGCTGGCTGCGCACCCCTATTTCCAGCAGCTGTTCCGCGAGACGGGTTTGAGCACCGATCTCTACGCCATGGGCCTCGAGATCGCTGAGAACGCGGTGGAACTCTTCCACGACCTGCCGCCGGACCATCCCTTCTTCCAGCAGCTGACCTTCATGACGGCGGACGATATTCCGACCTATCAGGCGCTGCTGCAGAAGCTGCAGAGCCGCCGCTTCGAGGACGCCACGCCGGAGGAACGCTCCGCCATCATCCGGCTGAGCTTTGCCTATATCGAACCGCGCCACCGCTTCGGCTTGCTGACGAACGAGCTGATGGACAAGATCGTCAGCGCCCGCAAGCAGTTCCACGAGCATATTCCGGCCGATCTCGCCGAGCTGATCGAGCGTTACGACGCCGAGCGCTTCACCCCGTCGGCCAGCCTGATGGACAATGTGCTTTTTGGCCGTATCGCCTATCAGCAGGCCGATGCCTCCGACCGCATCCGCGCCATCATGGGTGAACTCTTCGACGCGCTCGACCTTTATGACGACGTGCTGTCGATCGGGCTGGAATTCGATGTCGGCTCGGCCGGCAAACGACTGACGATGGTGCAGCGGCAGAAGCTGAATCTCGCCCGCGCGCTTTTGAAGCGCTCGGACTATTTCATCTTCAACCGGCCGCTTTCTGCGCTCGACCAGCGCGTCCAGGATCAGATCACCCGCAACATCATCAAAGACCTGCATGAGGAAGGCCACCGGCCGGCGATCATCTGGGTACTCACCAATGCGCGCCTCGCCGAGATGTTCGACCGGATCCTGCTGTTCGACCGCGGCGGCCTGGCGGAGGCTGGCAACTATCCGGAACTTTCCGAGAAAAACGGTATGTTCAAGGAACTGTTATCGTAATATTCTATTGGGGCGGCGATGTAGGCGTTCCCGGGGGAATGCCGGAGTTTGAAGGCGTCTGGTCTCGCGGCCCGACGTCAGGGGATTGAAACGCTCATGCTGTTGAGAGACGAAGTCGAAATGCTGCGGCGGGTGCCGATCTTTTCAAGGATTGCGCCGGCCAAGCTCAAGCTTTTGGCCTTCACCTCCGACCGAATGACCTACAAGGCCGGTCAGGATCTCTTTCACCAGGGCGATGTCGGCGACGCCGCCTATGTCATCCTCTCCGGCAGCGCCGACATCATCGTCTCCTCGCCCGCCGGCGAGATCAAGGTCGCCGACGTCGAACTCAATTCCATCGTCGGCGAAATCGCCATCCTTTGCGACGTCTCGCGCACGGCAACGGTGCGCGCCACCTCGCCGCTCGAAGTGCTGCGCATCAGCAAGGAGCACTTCCTGAAGCTGCTCAGCGACTTCCCCGAAATGGCGGTCGAAATCATGCGCGTGCTCGCCGACCGGCTGAACCACACCACAGCGGAACTGACCGCAGCCCGGGCGGCAAAGCAGCCGCAGATGGCGCAGTAACGCTTTTCAGGATTTCGGCGGCCATCGCTGCGCGCCGTGAAGAAGGCGCAGTATTTCCACTCTCCGCGCATGTCTGTCGAGGCGATAGATCAGCAGAAATGCGGTACGTGGAATGACCAGTTCCCGCGTTCCCTCGAGACGGCCGGCGCGTCCTGCTTCGGGGTGATCGACGAGCATTTTTGCCTGATGACGGATGACATCATCCAGTACGATTGCAGCCGTTGGATTCTGGGTAAAGATGTGCCGGATCTGCCTTTCCCGATCCACAAGAGCCTGCGCCAGCCATCTGACAATCAAGCTTTATCTCCGGATTGCAGCTGCGCGAGCAGTTCGGCCCGAAGCTTATCCATCTGCTCTTCGGCATCCTCCGCACTGATCCAGACCGCATTCGGATCATCGGCTTCCCGGATCGCTTCCTCGACCTGTTCGCGGAACCACTTGTCGTATTCCGCCGCCTCATGGGTCCGACGCAGCGCGGCGGCCCGATCCGGCCGCGAAGCTGTCTCGGGAGCGTAATCGGCCGCATCGACATCGAACTGCGAAATGCCGACATCCTTCAGATAGGAAACCAAGGTATCCATGCGCTTGAACAGACGCACCTGCCGGCTGCGCTGGGCGGCGAGCGGGCGCTCGGCCTTGCCGTAACGGATGACGACGGACCAGCCGCCGGTTTTGCCGACGACATGCGCGGCATCGACCGCTCCTGCTTCGACAAGGCGGGAGAGGGTCGAATGATCGATGGTTTCCGGGGTCATGGGCATATCCTCGCTGATGGCGATCATATGCAATTAATTATAGATTGCAATGCAATTAATAACTGGAATTCGCGCCGATGACTGCCCCTCACCCCGTAAACGGGGCGAGGGGACTTGCCATGCGAAACGGCGGCGGGGAACGGAGAGACTGCGGCCTATCCCCTTCGCCCCGCAAGCGGGGAGAAGGTGCCGGCAGGCGGATGAGGGGCTCTGGGTCAAGCCCGTCTATTCGCGCTGTTCCAGCGCCTTACTGAAGGCGAGCGCGGCCAGCGTGCAGATGGCGCCCGAGAGCAGGTAATAACCGACGAAGGTCAGGCCGAAGCGGCTGGAGAGGCTGAGCGCCACCAGCGGTGCGAAGCCGGCGCCGATCAGCCAGGCGAGATCCGAGGTGAAGGCAGCGCCGGTATAGCGATAGCCGCGGCCGAAGCGCGACGAGATCGAGCCCGTCGCCTGGCCGAAGGACAGGCCGAGCACGCCGAAGCCGATAATGACGAAGGCGTCGTGGCCACTGTTGCCGGAGGCGATCAGGATCGGCCCGACGAAGCTGAAGGCCGCGATGATGACGGCGCAGATGGCAAGCTGGGCGCGCCGGCCGATACGGTCGGCGATCAGGCCCGACGTGATGATGGCGACGACGCCGACCATGGCGCCGATCACCTGCACCACCATGAAGGCGCCGATCGGCTGATCGCCGTAAAGGCTCATCCAGCCGAGCGGGAAGATGGTGACGAGGTGGAACATGGCGAAGCTCGCGAGCGGCACGAAGGCGCCGATCAGAATATCGCGGCCGTGAATGCGCAACACATCCAGGATCGGCGCCGCTTCCAGTTCGTGCTGCTCCAGCAGCGTCCCGAATTCCTTGGTCATGACAAGGCGCAAACGTGCAAAGAGCGCCACGACATTGATCGCAAAGGCGACGAAGAACGGATAACGCCAGCCCCAGGAGAGGAAATCCTCACTGGAAAGATTGGCGACGAAATAGCCGAACAGGATGCTTGCCAGTGCAAAGCCGATCGGCGCGCCGAGCTGCGGGATCATCGCATACCAGCCGCGATGATTGGCCGGCGCATTGAGGGCGAGCAGCGAGGCAAGACCGTCCCAGGCGCCGCCGAGCGCGAAACCCTGGCCGAGACGGAAGAGCGCCAGCAGCGCAATCGACCAGACGCCGATCTCGTTGTAGCCCGGCAGGAAGGCGATGGAGGCGGTGGAACCGCCGAGAAGGAAGAGCGCGATCGTCAGCTTCGTGCCGCGTCCGTACATCCGGTCGATGGTCATGAAGACGACGGAGCCGACGGGGCGAGCCAGGAAGGCGAGCGAGAAGACGGCGAAGGAATAGAGCGTGGCCGTCAGCCTGTCCGGCGCGAAGGGGAACACCAGCTGTGGAAAAACCAGGACGGAGGCGAGGCCATAGACGAAGAAATCGAAAAACTCCGACATGCGCCCGATCACCACGCCGATGGCGATGCTGCCCGGGGACACCGGCTTGTCGTCGTGAATGCGCCGCGCGTCGCGTTCCAGCGACGACGACGACGGTCCGTATTGTGATGCTGTTGCCATGAAACGCCTCCTCGTTAAGGCGCTTCCGGCAAGGCGCCTCAGCCTGATCTTGATCAAACCCGCAGGCTTATCAAGCCCGTCAGATGTAAATAGTTCATCATCACGGCTGAAAATCAGGCTGAGGCGAAAAATAGCGCGGCCGGCCGGCTATTTTTCCCGGGGAAAGCTGGCCTGTCCTGTGCTTGCGGATATATTGATCGCAACGACCCCGCGCCCATGAAAATCCTTTCTGTTTTCATCAGGATTTCAAGGCGGTAGCTTAATATAATTTCTGCCGCAGTGCGGCATGCATGCTGCACTGCGACCTTCCGCCTCATGTCGCTATCGGGTTCAGTGCTTTAGTCGCGGAACAAACGAAACAACAAGAGCTTAGAGACGTGCCAAAACTCGCGAAGTTTTCCCGCCTTCTATCCGTCTTGCCGCTGCTTCTCCTGGCAGGATGCAATATGGTGGTCATGGCGCCTTCCGGCGACATCGCCGCGCAGCAGCGCGATCTCATCGTCATCTCGACGGTGCTGATGCTGCTGATCATTGTCCCGGTGATTTTCCTCACGCTGTTTTTCGCCTGGCGCTATCGGCGCTCGAATACGGCGGCGACCTACGCGCCGGAATGGCATCACTCCACACGTCTCGAAATCGTGATCTGGTCGGCACCGCTTGCCATCATCATTGCGCTTGGCGCGGTCACCTGGATTTCCACGCATAAGCTCGACCCCTACCGGCCGCTCGACCGGCTCGACGCCGAGCGCGCCATTCCGGCAGACGCCAAACCGCTGATCGTCGAGGTCGTGGCGCTCGACTGGAAGTGGCTGTTCTTCTATCCCGAGCTCGGCATTGCGACCGTCAACGAACTCGCTGCCCCGGTCGACGTGCCGATCAATTTCAAGATCACTGCCTCCTCGGTGATGAATTCCTTCTACATCCCTGCCCTTGCCGGCCAGATCTATGCCATGCCCGGCATGGAGACGAAGCTGCATGCCGTCATCAACAAAGAAGGCGAATATGAGGGCTTCTCGGCCAATTACAGCGGCGCAGGCTTCTCCCATATGCGCTTCAAGTTCCATGGCCTCAACCGCGAAGGTTTCGACGCCTGGGTGGCGCAGGTCAAGCAGCAGGGCACGATGCTGAACCGCGACGCCTATCTGAAGCTCGAGAAGCCGAGCGAGAAGGAACCGGTGCGCTACTACGCCGGCGCCGATGCCGACCTCTACAACGCCATTCTCAATATGTGCGCCACGCCGGGCAAGATGTGCATGAACGAGATGATGCATATCGACATGATGGGCGGCGCCGGCAAGGAAAGCGCGGAGAACCGCGAGAAGCTGCAATATGACAACCGCCATGCCGGCGAAGGCATCGTAGCGCCTGCGGCCACCGTGCCGGCGACCGGTGCTCCCGCGAGAGCCGAGCCGCCTCGCAATTCCGATGGCAGCAGCATGCAGCACGACATGCCCGGCATGCAAAGCACGCCTGGCATGCAGGACATGCAGCATGAGGGTCATTCCATGCCCGGCATGAGCAATGGCGCCGATCCGGCGCCGGCGCAGCTCAACAACAACAATTAACCTGGCGCTTTGCGTCGCAAGACATAATGAACGGGTTGTTCCATGTTTTCCAATCCTGACCTCCTGAAGTTCATCTTCGGCCGGTTGACCCTCGATGCCATCCCCTATCACGAGCCGATCCAGGTCGTGACCTTCATCGGTGTCGTCATCGGCGGCCTCGCGCTGCTCGGCGTCATCACCTATTTCAAGTTCTGGGGTCCGCTCTGGCGCGACTGGATCTGCAGCGTCGATCACAAGAAGATCGGCATCATGTATGTGATCCTGGCGGTCATCATGCTGTTGCGCGGTTTCTCCGACGCGATCCTGATGCGCGTCCAGCAGGCGATCGCCTTCAACGGTTCGGAGGGCTACCTGCCGCCGCACCACTACGACCAGATCTTCACCGCCCACGGCGTCATCATGATCTTCTTCGTGGCGATGCCCTTCGTCACCGGCCTGATGAACTTCGTGGTGCCGCTGCAGATCGGCGCGCGCGACGTCTCCTTCCCATTCCTGAATAACTTCTCCTTCTGGATGACGACGGCCGGCGCGATCATCATCATGCTGTCGCTGTTCATTGGCGAATTCGCCCAGACCGGCTGGCTCGCCTACCCACCGCTGTCGGGCGCCGCCTACAGTCCTGGGGTCGGCGTCGACTATTATATCTGGGGTCTGCAGGTGGCCGGTGTCGGAACGACGCTTTCGGGCATCAATCTGATCGCCACCATCGTCAAGATGCGCGCACCGGGCATGACTTTCATGAAGATGCCGGTCTTCACCTGGACGGCGCTCTGCACCAACGTGCTGATCGTCGCCTCCTTCCCGATCTTGACGGCAACGCTCGTTCTGTTGTCGCTCGACCGCTATGCCGGGACGAACTTCTTCACCAACGACCTCGGCGGCAATCCGATGATGTACATCAACCTCATCTGGATCTGGGGCCATCCGGAGGTCTACATCCTCGTGCTGCCGGCCTTCGGCATCTTCTCGGAAGTCGTCGCCACCTTCTCCGGCAAACGCCTCTTCGGCTACGCCTCCATGGTCTACGCCACCTGCGTGATCATGATCCTGTCCTATATCGTCTGGCTGCACCACTTCTTCACGATGGGCTCGGGCGCTTCCGTCAACTCGTTCTTCGGCATCACCACGATGATTATCTCCATCCCGACGGGGGCGAAGATATTCAACTGGCTCTTCACCATGTATCGCGGCCGCATCCGCTACGAGGTGCCGATGCTGTGGACGGTCGGCTTCATGGTGACCTTCGTCATCGGCGGCATGACCGGCGTCATGCTGGCGGTTCCTCCCGCCGATTTCGTGCTGCACAATTCGCTTTTCCTCATCGCCCACTTCCACAACGTCATCATCGGCGGCGTGCTCTTCGGCATGTTCGCCGGCGTGAACTACTGGTTCCCCAAAGCCTTCGGCTTCAAGCTCGATCCCTTCTGGGGCAAGATGAGCTTCTGGTTCTGGCAGATCGGCTTCTGGTTCGCCTTCATGCCGCTCTATGTGCTCGGCCTGATGGGCGTTACCCGCCGCATGAGCCAGTTCGAGGATCCGTCGCTGCAGATCTGGTTCATCATCGCCGCCTTTGGCGTCGGCCTGATCGCGCTCGGCATCGCCGCCTTCCTGATCCAGATCGTCGTCAGCTTCATGAAGCGCGAAGAGTTGCGCGACGACAGCGGTGACCCCTGGGACGGCCGCACGCTGGAATGGTCGACCTCATCGCCGCCGCCGGATTACAACTTCGCCTTCACGCCTGTCGTGCACGATCATGACAGCTGGTACGACATGAAGCGACGCGGCTACGAACGTCCGCTCGGCGGCTTCAAGCCGATCCACATGCCTAGGAATACCGGCACCGGCGCGATCCTGTCGGCCATCAGCGTCGCACTCGCCTTCGGCCTGATCTGGTACATGTGGTGGTTGGTCGTCGTCTCCTTCGTCGCCCTGATCGTCGTGGCGATCGGCCACACCTTCAATTACAAGCGCGACTTCTACATTCCCGCCGAAGACGTCATCGAAACGGAAGGCAAGCGCACGACGCTGCTTGCCGAGCAGGTGTAAGACCATGAGCGATCACACTGTCGACACGGCCGAAAAGCCTGAATTCTACCTGACGGAAGATCATCATCCGGAGAACAGCACCAATCTCGGCTTCTGGCTCTACCTGATGAGCGACTGCCTGATCTTCGCGGTGCTGTTTGCGACGCACGGCGTGCTCGGCCGCAATTATGCCGCCGGGCCGTCGCCCGCCGATCTCTTCGATCTGCCGATCGTCGCGCTGAACACGTCGATGCTGCTCTTCTCCTCCATCACCTATGGCTTCGCCATGCTGCAGATGGAGCGGAACGCAAAGGCGGAAACGCTGTTCTGGCTCGCCGTAACCGGCTTGTTCGGCGCAGCCTTCATCGGGCTCGAACTCTATGAGTTCATCCACCTGATCCATGAAGGCGCCGGGCCGACGCGCAGCGCCTTCCTCTCCTCCTTCTTCACCCTGGTCGGCACGCACGGGCTGCACGTCACCTTCGGCATCATCTGGCTGGTCACGCTGATGGTGCAGGTATCGATGCACGGCTTGATCGAGGCCAACCGCCGCCGCCTGATGTGCCTTTCGATGTTCTGGCACTTCCTCGACGTCGTCTGGATCGGCGTCTTTTCCTTCGTCTATCTCTTGGGAGTTCTCGGATGAGTTCGCAAGCACCCGCACATGAGGATGCCGACGAGGCCCATCACGGCCACAGCCACGGCCATCAGGCCGGCCACGGCACCTTCCGCAGCTATATGACGGGCTTCGTGCTCTCCGTCATCCTGACCGCCATTCCCTTCTGGCTTGTGATGTCGGGCGTGATCGCCAGCCCAGCGCTGACGGCGGTGCTGGTGATGGGCCTCGGCGCCATCCAGATCGTCGTCCACATGGTTTTCTTCCTGCATATGAACCCCAGGAGCGAGGGCGGCTGGACGATGATGGCGCTGATCTTCACCATCATCATCGTTGCCATCGCGCTGTCGGGCTCCCTCTGGGTCATGCACCATCTCAACACGAACATGATGCCGATGAGCCCCGAGATGATGAAGAACATGCCGTGATTTGCAAAAGGGCGGCGGCAACGCCGCCCTTGGCGGTTCTGCACATGAGCAAGGCTCTCCAGGAAACATCGGAAAGACGGCGTTCGCCGGCAAAAGTCGCGATCTTCTGCCTCTGCCTGGCGCTGCTGGCCGCGGCACTCGCCGCACTCGGCACATGGCAGGTGCAGCGCCTCGCCTGGAAGCGCGACCTCATCGCCCGCGTCGACGAGCGGGTGCATGCGGCGCCGGTGCCCGCCCCGGCGGCCGCCGACTGGGGCAAAATCAATGCCGCCGACGACGAATACCGGCGGATGACGGCAACCGGGACCTTGGCGAACGACAGGGAAACGCTGGTCTATGCCTCGACAGCGCTCGGCCCGGGCTACTGGGTGATGACGCCGCTGATGCTTGCCGACGGAACAGCCGTTCTCATCAATCGCGGTTTCGTGCCGACCGACAGGCGCGATGCGGCCTCGCGCCGCGAAGGCGAATTGCCGGGCCAGGTCGAGATCACCGGGCTTCTGAGGATGACCGAGCCAAAGGGTTCGCTGCTGCAAGCCAACAATATTGCCGCCGACCGCTGGTATTCGCGCGATGTCGCGGCAATCGCGCAGAAACGCGGCATCAACGCGGTCGCACCCTATTTCATCGATGCGGACGCTACACCCAATCCCGGCGGCCTGCCCGTTGGCGGCCTCACGGTCATCCATTTTCCAAACAACCATCTCGTCTATGCGGTCACGTGGTACGGGCTGACAGCGATGGTACTGGCATTGCTGGTGTTCATCCTTCGCGGCGAGATCGGAAGGGGCCGCCGCGAATAAGACGAGCTCCGGCTGCTGTCGCACCGCAATGGCTTCAGCGCAGCGGATTAATCTCTTGTAAAGCGATGTCCGCTACTGCTTGCCTGTCCAGAATATACAAAAGCTGCACATGAGCCGGCCGGATTACATCCCCAGTCTTGATGGCCTGCGCGGTGTCGCCGCGCTTCTGGTCGTTCAAGCGCATATCGGCCTTGTCTTTCCGAGCACAGCCCAGCATTTGATGACGATGGGCAGCGAGGCTGTCGGCTTGTTCTTTGCCCTCAGCGGCTTTCTGATGGCCCATCTCTACGGTTCACGGCCGGTGACCCGGGAAAACGTCCTGGATTTCCTTGTGAGCCGCTTTGCCCGCATCTATCCGGTCTACCTTGTCGCCGTCCTGCTCGTGGCGATGCTGTCCGGCATACAGGGTCTGAACTTCGTCCAGCCGATCACAGGCGGCACGGACTTTGTGCGCCATGCCTTTCTGCTGGGCTCGAGCGGCGTTTTCTGGTCGATCCCGCCGGAAATTCAATTCTACCTGCTCTTCCCGGTCCTATGGCTCTGCCTGGCCCGCCCGGACCGCTATAGCAGCCTGATCGCAGCCTTTGCGGTGGCTGTCGTCGTGGATGGTCTGCTTGAGTTGCCGGGGCCTGGAATCCTGCTCGTTTCCAAGCTCCCTTACTTTCTTTTCGGCGCGCTGGCCGGGAAGCTGCATTCCTATGGGGACAGATGGACGCCATCCGCCCTCACGGGAATTTTCACTCTCGTCCTTCTGGTGGTGTTCTTCACCTATAGGCATCTCCTGGCGAATTTTTCCCCCGAATTTTGGGGCCTGGAGAGCGCGCTCGCCGCAGCCGTCATTGTGGCGCTGGTCGCGCGGCAAGCTCCTATCGCATCCCATATCCTGGCGGCTGCACCCGTGAGGTTTCTAGGGGCGATCAGCTTCTCGCTCTATCTTTTCCACGTCCCGATCATGTTCCTCGTCCACCGGGCCTTTGAAACTCTGATGCCCGAACCGGCGCTCATCGCGGCAGCGTCTCTCGTTGCAGTCGGAGGAGCATGGTTCCTCCATGAGACGATAGAGGTCCCGAGCCGGCGCCTGCTCGTCACCTTCTGGCAGCATCACCGGTGGCGCCTGGTCGCGAGGGGAACTCCGGCTGCGAGGATCGAACAGGCGATCCTCGACCTTCAAGAGACCGAAAAGCGCCTTCTCAACGGCGCATCTTCAGTCACGACCGAGGAAACCGGCCGCACGCTCATCCAGGACGGCGGCGATGGGAAGCTTCGCGCATAACGTAGCGGCTCTCCAGCGTTCCGGAGCCGTTCGAAAGCCGCCTGCAATCGAGCGCGGGCCGTCGCTCACCTCATTCACGTTCCTTAGGAAGCGACCCGATTGATCGCCTCGGCGAGCTGAGCCTGCGAGAAAGGCTTGCCGAGGCGCGGCAGGTTTATCATGCCGGCGCCTTCCGGAAGCTCGGCGTAACCGGTCGCAAGGATGATCGGCATCTCCGGCCACTCCTCGCGGATCGCCTGGGCGAGCTGGGCACCCGTCATGCGCGGCATGGCGTGGTCGCAGATCACCAGGTCGACCGGCTCCTTGCGCAGGATGTCGAGCGCCTCTGCCCCCGCCATTGCTTCGAGGACGGTATGGCCGAGATCTTCCAGCATCAACGTCGTATTCATCAGGACCAGACCGTCGTCATCAACGGCGAGAACGCGCAGCCGGTCGGTCACGTCCTGCTGCCGTTGCGGCGGCTCGGCATTGGCTTCCATCGCCTGATCGGCCGCCACGACCGGGAACCACAATTCCGCCGTCGTGCCTTCGCCGGGCGTGCTCTTCAGAAAGAGACAGCCGCCGGACTGGGTCGCGAGGCCCTGCACCATGGAAAGGCCGAGGCCAGTGCCCTTGCCGACGCCCTTGGTGGTGAAGAAGGGTGTCACGGCCTGGTCCAGGGTCTTGGCATCCATGCCCTCGCCCTCGTCGATTACGGCGATCCTGATATAGCGGCCGGGCGACAGAGGCCTCTTGCCTGACGCCACCGCCTCCTCGGAAGCGCGAAGCGTGATCCTGCCGCCGGACGGCATGGCGTCGCGAGCGTTGACGACGAGATTGAGGATCGCCATCTCCAGCTGGTTCGGGTCGGTCAGGATCGTCGGCAGCCTGACGGGGAAAGAGGTCTCGATCATGGTGAGGGGGCCGAGCGAGCGGCTCAGCATATCCATCATGCCACGCACAAGGCCGGAAACGTCGATCGGCTCCACATGCAGCTCCTGCCGGCGGGAGAAGGCAAGCATGCGCTGCGTCAAAGCCGCTCCGCGCTGAGCGCCCTGCATGGCGTTATCGACCAGCGATGTCAGCGCAAGATCCTGCGGCATGCGTTTCCTCAGGATTTCGAGACTGCCTGATATAGCCATCAGCAGATTGTTGAAATCATGGGCGATGCCGCCGGTCAATTGACCGATCGCCTCCATTTTCTGTGACTGGAACAGCTCTTCGCGCGCCTGCTCCAGTGCCTTCTGCGTTTCCATTTTTTCGGTGATGTCACGGGTGATCTTCGCAAAGCCAACCACCTGGCCGTCATCGTCCCGGATAACGTCGATCACGACGCTGGCCCAGAAGCGGGTCCCATCCTTGCGGACGCGCCAGCCCTCCCTTTCGAACCGGCCTTCGGCACGCGCGACGCTCAGCGCAGTTTCGGGCACGCCGGCCGCCTTGTCTTCAGCCGTATAAAAGGTCGAGAAATGCCGGCCGATGATTTCCTCAGGCCGATAGCCCTTGATGCGCTCGGCGCCGAAATTCCAGCTGCTGACATTGCCCTCGGGGTCGAGCATGTAGATCGCGTAGTCCGAAACGCCCTGGATCAGCCGGCGGAATTGTTCCTCGCTCTGGCGGATGGCGTTTTCGGCAGCCCTGCGCTCGGTCAGGTCGCGGGTGATCTTGGCAAAGCCGATGAGTTCGCCGGAAGGGTGGCGGATTGGGTCGATGATCACATGAGCCCAGAAGCGGGTGCCATCCTTGCGCTGGCGCCAGCCCTCCCCTTCGAAGCGGCCGGTCTCCGCCGCGGTCGCGAGAGCCCGCTCCGGAACGCCTGCGGCGCGGTCCTCTTCCGGATAGAAACGGGAAAAATGATCTCCCAGTATTTCGGAAGGCTTGTAGCCTTTGAAGCGCTGCGCCCCGGTATTCCAACTGGTGACGATGCCTTCGGGGCTGAGCATATAGATGGCGTAGTCGGTGATGGCATCGACCAAAAGGCGAAAACGTCCCTCTTCGGTAAGAGACGTGTCATGTCGATCCAGCACTTCCATCTGCCCCTCTGCGTTACCAGCGCACATAACGCAGCCGCAGGCGAATGGTTCCGGAAAGATCAGACTTTTTCAGACGGCCTTGACCTGCGGATAGAACCGTTCGCCCACCCGCTCGGCGGCGGCATAGGCCTGCGAGACGATTTCTGGCACGAGATCGATGTCGGGCAGGCTGCCAAGGCCAAGGGGGCCGACGGCAAAGAGACCGGCGACCGTCGAACCATCCTCGAGGAAAGGCTCGCCATGCGCATTGACCGCAAGCCCGAGGGAGAGCTCATCCGGCATGGCGAGGCCTGCGGAAAGCAGGCTCTGCATCAGCGGCGCCGATAGATCCGGTGCCTGGCAGCGGCAATCGATGACACGCTCGGCATGAATGACCTCTTCGGCCGAGGCGCCGGCCGGCGTGAAGAACAGCCCGCTCAGCCCCTGGCGGCCGGCCCGGCCGCGGCGCAGCAGTGTGCGGCCTTCGGCAAGCTCGCGTTTCAGCCGCAGGTGCATGGCCTCCGGCAGGCGGTTGCGATGGCTGTCGTAGATTGCGCGCAAATGGCGGTTGAACTGATGCTTCTCGCGTGCCGGCAATGAGCGCCAGAGCGAGCGGGCATGTTTCCGCAAGCCGTTCATCACCGATTGCCAGCTTCGGCCTTGCTCTTCCGCCTCGCGGCAGGCCTGGCGGATGAAGCGCACGATGTCGGCCAGGCTCTCAGGCAGCGCCTCGGCGGGAAAGACCGGATCGGCGGAATTCGGCGTGTGGCTCTGCGGCAGGAAGCCGCGCCGGGAAATGATCGTCGCTTGGCCGGCATAGCCGGAATCGCGCAGCTGCAGCAGCTGGTCGACGACGCGGATGCCGCTGCCGAGCAACACGGTGTGCGGCCGCGCGACGAGGCGCTGGGCACGGACCGGCGACGGCTCCTGTTCGCCGGCATCCCTGCCGCTCATACCGTAGCCGGTTGCGAGGATCACGGTATCGAACAGCGGATTGGCGGGATTGGCGCTTTCGAGCAGGAAGCGGTTGCCGTGGCTCCTGCGGATCGCCACGACAGGATCGCTGCAAACCTGGACGGTAATGTCACGGCGGGCGGCAAGCGCTTCCGAAAAGCGCTGGTAGACATAATCGCTGAAGATCTCCTTCGGCACGAAGATCTGCCGGAAGCCGGGAATGGCAGCCGGCACGGCGGCACGAAAGGCAGCGTTGCTACAAAGCCAGTCGTTGAAATCGTCGTTGTCGCCGAGCGAAACCGAAAGATCGCGCACGCGGGTATTGAGGATCGTGGAAGAGCGGGCTGAAGACAGGGCCTGGCCGCCGCTCACCGACGAATTCGGGTCGAACAGCTGGAGATGGAAGGGCGTGCGCACCGTCCTCATCAGCGCTATCGCCGTCATCATTCCGGAAAAGCCGCGCCCAACGATCGCAATGCGCGGCACGGCCGATATTTGCGCCGCCGCATTGGCTTTCGCGGAAAATAGTCCCTGAACCGTCATCGCAACTCCTTTGCGGTTTATCCGCACCGTGTGTCGATCGAGGTTTCAACGCATAGATACCGGCCACGCGTTGATGAGGTTCATGCGGCCATTCGCAAACATCTGCCGCAGGATCGGGTCCGCTCAGCGGCCCGCAAGGGGAATAAGGGGAGCAGTTAGACCCGCCCATAGTCTATCAAACTAGTCGTGTATGAAAGCGCTAAAAGCCGAATGTGGCAAGGGGTTTTATGGTTCTGGTTATTAAGATATTGGAACGAAAGAATATTTGCTGCCGACGTCAGCCGCTTTCGCCGGGATATTGCTTCGCTTTCAGAAGGTCCGCCAGATGCGCGGTGTTGCGCGCCAGCATGTCAACGGCTTTCGTCACGACCTCGGGCACCTTGTCAAGATCGACGAAATTGGTGGATCCCATCGCCTCGCCGACCCAGTAGGCGACGGCATTCGCCGGAATGGTGAAACCGACATCGTTCAGCGCCTGGTAGATCTCGGCCGACACATGGTGGGCGCCATCCTCGTTGCCGACGACGGCAACGGCGGCGACCCTGCCGTAGGAGACCATGCGGCCCTGATCGTCGGTCTCATCGAGGAAGGCGTCCATGCGCTCCAGCGCCCGCTTGCAGACGCTGGAGGGCTGGCCGAGCCAGATCGGCGTTGCCATCAGCAGGATATCGGCCTCCAGCAGCTTCGCGCGAATATCAGGCCAATCGTCGCCCTCGCCTTCGTCAGACGTGACGCCCGGCTTGATGTTGAAATCGGCAAGCCGGATCACTTCGGTCACAACGCCGTGCTTCGACAGCGCCTTGTCGATGAGGCCGATCATCCGCTCGGTCGAGGAAGCCTCCTTGGCGTCGCCGGTCTTCAGCGTGGAATTGAGAGCGAGGGCTTTCAGCGGCATGGTTCTCTCCCGGTAACGGCTGTCTGACAGGGGTTTGCCTGCTGCAACCCGCCCGCGCAGCGATTGTTCCCGCCGCCATGCGAGGAGGCCTCACGTAAAAATAACCAGATGGTGAATTCTTTACTTGAACCCCCAAATGGAATCGGCAAAAGTGACGGTGCTATCAATCCCTTCATGGATTTGCCGTCTTTTCGGGCCAGCGTCCGAACACACATCTATTGGAAAAATACCGTGAGCAGCGATGCGTTCAGACGCGCCGCGAAGCCTTCGGCTTCGATGGCGCTTGCAACTGCGGCAGGCTGGGGCCGAGGCCTCTATACACTGGTCCGCATCACCGTGATGGCCTTCCGTCACCCTTGGCAGGCCGGCCTTGCCATCGGCGCCACGCTGATCGCCTCCACCTTCCAGCTTCTGATCCCGCGTCTTCTCGGCCAGGCCGTCGACCATACGCAGGTGGCACTTCACGGCGGCACGGTCGGGCAGCAGGCGCAGGATGCGCTGCTGACGACGGCGCTGCTTCTGCTCGGCGCCAGCGTGCTGCGCGGCATCTTCACCATGGTGCAGAACTATTTCAGTGAATCCGTCGGCCACCACATGGGCTACGAGCTGCGGCTCGCCTGCTACGAAAAGATCCAGCGCCTCTCCTTCAGCTTTCATGACACCGTGCATTCCGGCGACCTGATCACCGTCGGCCTGCTCGATCTCGAAGGCGTGCGCATGTATTTTTCCACCGCGCTCGTGCGCGTCTTCCTGCTTTCGATGCTGATCGGCATCGGCGCTTACATGCTGTTGTCGACCGACGTGGTGCTCGGCCTGCTGGCGCTTTCCTTCGTCCCTTTCGTCGGCTGGCGTTCGTCGGTCACCCAGCTTCGCCTGCGCGCCACCTGGCTCGACCTGCAGCAGCGGCTTTCGGTGCTGACCCGCATCATGGAAGAAAATCTCGGCGGCATCCGCGTCGTGCGCGCCTTCGCGGCGCAGGAGCATGAACTCTCGAAATTCGATCAGGCTTCGAAGAACGCGCTGGAGCTTGCCCATCAGCGCGTCGGAATCCGCGTCACCAATACCAGCGCCATGACCTTTTCCTTCTTTGCGTCCATGGGTCTCGTGCTGTGGGTCGGCGGCGGCAAGGTGCTCTCCGGCGAGATTACCGTCGGTACGCTTGCCTCCTTCCTTACCTTCATGACCATCCTGCAGATGCCGGTGCGCCAGCTCGGCCTGATGGTCAACGCCTTCGCCCGCGCCTCGACCTGCGGTACGCGCCTCTTCGATCTTCTGGATCTGGAGATCGCCGTGCGCGATGCGCCGGATGCCAAGGAGTTGACGGTAACGGACGGCACGCTGCGCTTCGAGAATGTCAGTTTCGCCTATCCGAGCGCGCCGGCGCGTGAGGTGCTGCACGATGTCAGCTTCGAGGCGAAGCGCGGCGAAACGATCGGCATCGTCGGCCCGCCCGGCAGCGGCAAATCGACGCTCGCGCATCTCATCCCGCGCTTCTACGACGCCACCGCAGGCAAGATCACCATCGACGGGCAGGATATCCGCAAGGCAACGCTGCGGTCGCTGCGCCGCTCCGTCGCCGTCGTCCAGCAGGATTCCTTCCTTTTCACCACGACGATCGAAAACAACATCGCCTATGGTGACCCCTGGGCAAAGGAAAGCCGCATCGAGCGCGCCAGCGAAAGCGCGCAGCTCCACAATTATGTGCTCGGCCTGCCCACAGGCTACGGCACGGTCGTCGGCGAACGCGGCGTCTCGCTCTCAGGCGGTCAGCGTCAGCGGCTGTCGATCGCCCGCGCGCTGATGCTCAAACCCGCCGTCATGGTTTTCGATGATTCCACCGCGGCGATCGACGCGGCCACGGAACAGCGGATCCGCAGCGCCATGCGCCGCTACGCCGCCGACCGCGTGACGATCATCGTCGCCCATCGCTTGAGTTCGCTGATGCATGCCGACAGGATCTTCTTCATCGAGGACGGCCGCATCGTCGAACAGGGCACCCATGACGAGCTGCTTTCGCTCGGCGGGCGGTACAAGGCGCTTTACGATTTGCAGGTGCGGCCGGGCGACGACGCTTTAAGCGCGTAAGAAACCGGCGCTGGAGGAAATTGATGGCCGAGGAACTGGAAACCGAACGCTCCGACGTTCACGAGGATGGCAGGCGGCCGCCGAGGGCGGTCGTCGGGTCGCATCGCATCGAAGAGGAAATCTTCGGCAAGGTCTTTGATTCCAACATCGTCAAGCGCATCTGGGCCTTCGTGCATCCCTACCGGCGCGATGTCGTGCTGTCGGTCGTTTCGGTGCTTATTTTCACCGGCATGCAGCTCATGATCCCGCTGATCATCCGCTACGCCATCGACCACGGCATGCAGCCCGGCGGCAGCCATTCGGCGCTGACTTGGGCGATCGTCGCCTTCCTGATCGCCATCCTCATCAACTACGGCGCCAGCTACTGGCAGGAAATGCTGGTCGGCGGCGTCGCCGAAAACGTGCTCTTCGATATCCGCAAGGCGATGTTCTCGCATCTCCAGCGCGTTTCGCTTTCCTTCATGGACAAGACGGAGGTCGGCCGGCTGATGTCGCGCCTGCAGGGCGACGTCAATTCGATGCAGGAATTTCTGGAAACCTGCGTGCTTTCCGTCGGCGACATCTTCCTGCTCTTCGGCATCGTCTTCGTGATGCTCTATCTCGACTTCAAGCTGGGGCTGCTGACGCTTTCCGCACTGCCGGTGCTGTTCGTCGTGCGCCTGTTCTGGCTGCCGCTGGCGCGCAAGTCCTTCATGGCCGCGCATGAAACGAACTCGGTGGCGAACGGCGCGCTCGCCGAGGCGATCCATGGCGTGCGCGCCGTCCAGAGTATGGATAGGCAGGAGGTCAACTTTCAACTCTATGACGACAAGGCGCATGCCAACCTCAAGACGCATCTGACGGCGGCGCGTTATGCCCAGATCATGGTGCCGATCGTCGATTCGCTGACCGGCATCGCCATGGCGCTCGTCATCGTCGTCGGTGGCGCGCGCGTCCTGAACCAGGCGCTCGATGTCGGCGTGCTCGTCGCCTTCCTCTTCTATATCCAGCGCTTCTTCGACCCGATCCGTTCACTGACGCTGCAATATTCCGTCATGCAGCGCGCCATGGCCTCGGGCCAGCGTTTGACCGACGTGCTCGACGTGCCGATCGAGATCCAGGACGCGCCCGACGCCAAGGTGCTGTCGGCCGAGATGGACGGCTCGGTGGAGTTTCGCGATGTCGTTTTCGGTTACAATCCCAAACATCCCGTGCTGAAGCACGTCAGCTTCAAGGTGAACCCCGGCGAGACGGTTGCCCTCGTCGGCCCGACCGGATCGGGCAAATCGAGCTGCATGTCGCTGATCCACCGCTTCTACGAGGTGCAGCAGGGGCAGGTGCTGGTCGGCGGGCATGACGTGCGCGCGCTGACGCAGGATTCGCTCGGGGCGCAGATCGCCATGGTGCTGCAGGAACCTTTCCTCTTCACCGGCACCGTCTTCGAGAACATCCGCTACCACAAGGCGGAAGCGACGCGCGAGCAGGTGATCGAAGCCGCCAAGGCCGTCGGCGCGCATGACTTCATCATGCGCATGGCGGAAGGCTATGACAGCATGCTCGGCGAGCGCGGCGGCAATCTTTCGCTCGGCCAGCGCCAGCTCCTCTCTTTCGCCCGCGCGCTGGTGGCGGATGCGAAGATCCTCGTACTCGACGAGGCGACGGCCAATATCGACAGCTATACGGAGATGCTGATCCAGAAGGCCCTGGTGAAGCTGCTCGAAAACCGCACCGGTCTCGTCATCGCCCACCGCCTTGCCACCATCCGCGAGGCCGACCGCATCATCGTGCTGCAGAACGGCGAAATCATCGAAAGCGGCAATCACCGTCAATTGATGAAGAACGGCAAGCTTTATTCCAGGCTCTATAACCTCAATTACGCGTCCTTCGACGATATTCCCGAAGAGGTTTTGGAAGAGACGACGGCGGAATCGGCGACCTAAAGCGGATGGCATGCATTAACGCATGTTGCAAAGTTTGAACGAACAAACGACTTGCTGCCGCATTTCTCTCCTATCCGGAGGCGATTGCCACTGAGGAGAAATGTTATGAAGAGAATTATGAGCAGCCTGTTGATCGCGACGGCCCTTGTTGGATCGGCTATTCAGCCTGCTGCCGCGCGTGACCGTCATCACCATGATGACACCGGCCGCATTATCGCCGGCGGCGTTGCCGCAGGTGTCGTCGGCGGTCTGATCGGCGGGGCGATCGCCAATGGCGGCCCGCGCTATGTCGATGGCCCCCGTTATGTCGAACCCGCGCCGAGGTGCTGGTATGAGGACCGCGATGTCCGCAATCGCTATGACGGCGGCTATCACACCGAAACCGTCCGCGTCTGCGAATAACCGGATTTCCAGGAGCGGCGCGCGCTGATTTTTGGCCGGCGCCGCTCTCGGCAGTTCTCCGCAATGACGTTGGCTGCCCTTTGCGCCAGTTCAGCTTGTCCTGCGATTTTCCCCTTTTTCCAAAATCTTGCCGGCAGGCCGCCGCCTGTCATCCAGCTGTCAGAGTCGACCAATAGCTGAGGGCCATGAATGATGGTCCAGTGAACGGCTCCAAAACGCCGAAGAAAGAACGCATGCGCTTCGTCAGCGCCGAGCAGGTGGCGCAATTGGCGGGCGTGTCGCGCTCCGCCGTCTCGCGCACCTTCACGCCGGGCGCAAGCGTCGCTCCGGCAACGCGCGAAAAGGTGCTGCGGGCAGCTGACGAACTCGGCTACCACGTCAACGACCTGGCTCGCGGCGTGCTCGCCAATCAGAGCCGCCTCGTCGGCATCGTCGCGACACGGCCGGAAGTCGGCTTTCGCGCCCATCTGGCCGCCGCCCTTGCCAAATTCCTGATCCGGCGCGGCAGCATTCCGATCCTCATCAATACCGGCCAGACGGAAGACGAACTGCTCGCCGCCCAGAAGATGCTGATCGGCCACCGCGCCGAGGCGATCATCATCCTGTCCGGCTCGCCGCCGGCAAGTTTCCTCGAACTCGCCCAGCGAAACGGCCAGCCGCTCGTCGTCATTGGCCGTTCGGAGCCCGACGCCGATCATGTGCGCGCAGGCAACTCCGAAGCCTCGCGCAAGGCGGCGACGGGCTTTTACGAAAGCGGCCGGCGACGGCTGGCGGTCATCGGCTCCAACTCGAAAACGCCTGCTATCGTCGAGCGCGAAAGCGCCTTCCTTGCGGCGGCCGAGTCGCTCGGCGCATCGGTTACCGTCGCCCGCGGCGGGGATTCCGACTACGAGGGCGGCGTCACCGCCGGCCGGGCGCTGTTTTCGGAAAGAACAAAGCCTGAAGCCGTCTTCTGCGCCAACGACCTGATCGCCTTCGGGCTGATGGATGTCGCGCGCCTGGAAGCAGGGCTGCGCGCTCCGGAGGATCTTGCGGTCATCGGCTTCGACGACGTTCCGGAAGCCTCCTGGCTGAGCTACCAGCTAACCACCTTCCGCCAGGATCCGCTGACCATGGCGCAGCGCGCCGTCGAGCTGATGGAGCGGCGGCTTGAAAATCCGGATGCGCCGCCGGCTTACGAGCGTGTCATTCCGGAACTCGTCATCCGCCGGAGCTTCGAGCCCTAACCCCTCCCCCGCTTTTCGCAGGCGCAATCCTGTGGCAAGAAGGGCGTGACGCTGAGATCGAAGTGTTACAGCGTCTTTGGCGAGGCAAGGGAGGAAGATCGCTGCAGATGAAGGGAATCCGACAGCTCGCCGAGCATCTCGACATTTCGATCGGGACCGTATCCCGCGCGCTGAACGGCAAGCCCGACGTCAACGACGAAACGCGCCGGCGCGTGCTCGCCGCCGCCGAAGAACTCGGCTATGTCGCCAACCAGTCGGGCCGCAGCCTTCGCCAGGGCATGACAAACGTCATCGGGCTGATGCTGGAGGTCAGCCGCGAGACGGTCGAAAACAGCGACGACTTCTTCCTTGGCGTCACCGACGGGCTGCAGAGCGTCTTCTCCCGCCACAAGCTCGATCTGGTCATGCTGCCTTGCCCCGATGACGAGGATCCGCATGAATATCTGAAGCGTATGGTGGCGCGCCGGCTGGTCGACGCGATGATCATTTCGGCGACCCGGCGCACCGACCGGCGCATCGAGCTCCTGGAAAAGGCGCGCATTCCCTTCGTGGCGCTCGGCCGCAGCGCATCCGGCGGCAGCTATACCTGGATGGATCTCGACTTCGAAGGGGTGGCGGCGCGCGGCGTCGACCGGCTGGTCGCGAAGGGCCACCGGCGGATCGCGGTGGCCGCCCCCTCCTCCGATATCAACCTCGGCTATATTTTCCTCGACAGCTACCGCGAGGCGCTGAAACGACACGATATTCCCTTCGACCCCGCCCTCGTCATCCGCGTCAAGTCGAGCGAACAGGGCGGCTATCAGGCCGGCCACGAACTGCTGATGATCGAAGACCGGCCGACCGCGATCATCTTGATCCACGAATTGATGGCGATCGGGCTTTACCGGCGGCTTGCAGAGGCCGGCATCGTGCCGGGGCGCGATCTTGCCGTCCTGGGGTTCCGCGAGGAGCCGCGCACGCATTTCCTGCAGCCGACGCTGACATCCTTCCGCATGTCGTTGCGCGATCTCGGCGTGCAGCTCGGCGAAACCCTGCTTGCCACCATGCCGGCCTATGCGGAACACTATCCGCAAGGCGCCCGCAACAGGATCTGGCCGCTGGAACTCATTCCCGGCGAAAGCGACGCTTTCACGCTGACGCGTTGACGCCTTAGACCCGGCTCGGCGCTGCCTGCTCTGGCATGATCCGGACAGCGGGGGCCGCAACCCGATAATCGGGTGCGGCCGATCACGATCATTCGGCGGCGGCGACGGCGGCGCGGCGGCCGATCGTTGCCTGCGTCAGCACGAAGGCCGCGAGCGCGCAAAGCGCGATGCCGGCGGCCATCGGAACGGCCGTGCCGTCGAAGAACAGGCTCGAGATCACCATGGCGACGGCAGCGATCACGAAGTGCAGCGTGCCCATCAGCGACGAAGCCGTGCCGGCGATCTCGCCGTGATCCTCCAGCGCCAGCACCGCGCTCGTCGGGATGACGAGGCCGAGGAAACCGTAGCCGAGGAACAGGAAACTCGCCATGACCGGCAGCTGGTTGAAGCCTGCGGCCATCACCACCGCCATGGCGACCATGGACAGCGCAAAGGCGCCGACGGCAAGCCGCATGACGCGCACGAGACCGAAACGCTCGCCGAGCCAGCCCGTCGCCTGCGACACCGCGAAGAAAGATACGGCATTGATCGAGAAGGCGAAGCTGTACTGGGTCGGCGTCAGTCCGTAATGCTGGATCAGCACGAAGGGCGAGTTGGCGAGATAGACGAGAAAGCTCGAAATGCCGAGGCCGCCGATGAAGGTCAGCGTCAGGAAATTGCGGTCGCCAAGCAGCCGCCGGTAGGCGGCCATGGCGCTTCCAAGGCCGCTGCCGCTGCGCTCACTGGCGGGCCGCGTTTCGTCGAGCTGTGTGGAAAGCAGGACGAGACCGATCATGGCGGCGATCGTTACCGCCCAGAACACGCCGCGCCAGCCGTAAAACTCGATGACGGCGCTGCCCGTCAGCGGCGCCAGGATCGGCGAGATCGAGAAGACCAGCATCAGGAGCGACATCAGGCGCGCGGCCTGGACGCCGGTGTGCATATCACGGACGATGGCGCGCGGAATGACCATGCCTGCTGCACCGCCTATACCCTGGACGAAACGGAAAGCGATCAGCGTTTCGATGTCGGTCGCCAGCGCACAGCCGACCGACGCGACCGCGAAGAGGCCGATACCGATATAGAGCGGCAGCTTGCGGCCCCACATATCCGACAACGGGCCATAAAGAAGTTGTGCGAGCGCAAAGGAGATGAAGAAGGCGAGAAGTGTCAGCTGGGTGACGCTGTTATCGGCGTGCAGATCCTGGCCGATGGACGGCAGCGCAGGCAGATACATGTCGATGGCGAAGGGCCCGATGGCCGAGAGAAGGCCGAGAATGAGAGCGATGCGAAAGAATGAAGCCGTCATAAGGATGATCTTTCATAAAAGCGCAGCGAAAGCGTCGGATCGTCGCTCCGCCGCCTTGCTCTTAAGGGTTCAATGATGATCGTTCGCGCGAAGACG
The DNA here is from genome assembly GCF_002211305.1 of Rhizobium sp. R634. Lineage (GTDB taxonomy): Bacteria > Pseudomonadota > Alphaproteobacteria > Rhizobiales > Rhizobiaceae > Rhizobium. The sequence continues at coordinate 179,577 of NZ_LOKW01000027.1, forward strand.
AAGTTGGGAGCTCATATCTCCAGCGGCGGAACCAAGAGTGTCTATAAATTTGGACACTAATGTAAAATTAGACGCCATTGTCTAAAACGTCAAGACGGCTTATCTTCGTGCCATGAAAGATCGCATGACACCCGCAGCCAGGATGACGGGGCATACGCAGCGCGGACAATGCGCCAAGCGCATGTCGATTCTCGAGGCCGCCGCAGAGGTATTCTGCAACCAGGGTTTTGCCGGCGCCAGCATCGATGAGATCGCCGCCAAAGCCTGCGTCTCGCGCCAGACGATCTACAATCACTACCGCGAAAAAGAGACCCTGTTTGTCGCCGTCGTCGAGGACGTGATGAACCGCGCCAACGCCATGCTCTTCTCCATGCTGTCGACCTTTCCCGACAATGCCGACAATCTGGAGGACGACCTGACGGCTTTCGTCATGCGCCTAAACAGGAACTGCATCTGCAATCACGACGGAAAATTCCTGCGCAAGCTGGTGCAGATGGAGGGCGAACGATATCCGCACCTCTTCGAAAGCTGGCGCCAGCACGGGCCGGGGAAATTGACCACGGCGCTGTCGGCGCTTTTCGCGCGGCTTGCCCATAAGGGGGCGCTCATCATCGATGATTTCGACGTCGCTGCCCGCCAGTTCGTGGCGCTCGGCAATGCCGACCTGCAGATGACCGTCCTGTTCGGTGGGATGCCGAGCGACGGCGAGTTGGAAAAGGCGGCGCGCAACGCCGTCCGTACCTTTCTCAAGGCCTATGGCAGACCGGGGGCGGAGCAGGCCAGCCCTCCGCCGCAGCTTGCGACCGTTTCCGGCTGACCGGCCAATCAGGCAAAGACCGTCATCTGTTTGGGCACCACGGCAAACATGCCGACCCGGCGCGCGGCCAGATATTTGACCAGCTGTTCGACGACCGAAGGCATGACCGGCTTTTGAACCACGCCGACCGCGCCCTTGACCCCAGCGGCAACCATCTCGGGATTGCCGGTCATGAAGACGACCGCGATGCCGTGCTCTTCCGCCAGTCGCCGGCCGATGTCGGGCCCCGTCGGCCCGTCGGCGAGATTGACGTCGACGAAGGCGATATCGGCAAGCGGTGCCAGCCGCAGCGCCTGTTCGCGATCATGCGCGAGGCCCGCGACCTGCATGCCCATGTTCTCCACCGTCGCCCCGAGATCCAGGGCGATCAGGAATTCATCTTCGACGATCAAAACTCTCTGCTTCATGAGGTCATCTCGTTGCTAGCGCCGCACAACATTGGTGGCCATGATACGTCCCCTTGTTACGCACATACTTCGAAAGAGGGATCCGCTCCGGCAGCTGTCCCTGCTCGAAACTCATGCCAGTAACGGGCAACTAAACGTTATGTTCCGCTGTGAAACGCGAATCTCTGTATTTAACCTATTGTTAAGGTTGATAAATTTTTAACCATATCGATGTGAAACAAAAAAGCGGCTGCCTGACCTGTGCGGAAAAGCCGCGGCAGAATAGGCTAATCCGGCCTCTCGCCCCCTCGATTGCCGGCATCCCGTTGCAGACGCGAGCCCAGGCGGGCCGGCTGCACCTACAGCGAGCAACAGGCCATTGGCTGCAATGGCCGTGGCAAGGCTGCCATGGCGGAAAGATCTGGACGTTGCGATGTCTCTGGCGGCCGCCCAAATCCTTGCCCATCCTTGCAAAAGCCGCAAATCACGCCCGCCGATGTGACGGTTGAACGAAAGCGCCTGTGTGAAGGTGAAACACCGCTCAAGTTGAGTTGACAATCTCATGAGGAGTGAGGAGAGTGCCGCCGATCAGAGCCAGCATCGCCTGTATCCTTGGGGGGAATCTATGTCCGTGCGCTCGTTTTTCGCTTTCGCCGCTATCGCCTTTTCCACGATTGCCATCAGCTTTCCCGCGGCCGCGGCGGAAACCAAGCGCGACATTCAGACGATCAAGGATGCCGATTTCTTCGGCTTCGATCTGCGCACCGAGCAGAATGTTTCGCTCGACCAGTGCAAGACCTCGTGCATCGGCGACAAGAGCTGCAAGGCCTTCACCTACAATCCCAAGGTGAAGTGGTGCTTTCTGAAGTCCGATTTCAAGACGATGAACGCCTTTCCCGGTGCCGTCGCCGGCAAGATCGTCGAGACCGCGGCCCAAAAGGAGCCGGATATCGGTGCGGCGCCGCGCCTGACCTTCCTGACGAGCGATCTCATCCAGCAGGCCCACGACTTCAAGGACAATCTTGCCCTTACCGACGCCCAGCAGGGCCAGGGGGTGGACAGCCTGACGGCCAATGCCCGCCTCGACATGACCGTCAACAACCTGACCGACGCGCTGATCGCCTTCCATGGCGCACTGTCGATCACGCCCGATGACGCCGATCTCTGGCTCGAGACCGCCCGCGCCGCAATTTCCTTCGGAAGCACGGAGAGCAGCATCACGGGCCAGGCCGTGCTCGACGCACTGAACGGCTACGAGCTGACGCGCACGACGGCCAAGCGGGCCGAGGCGCTCGCCGTGCTTGCCAATGCCCTGGAACGCAACGGCAATTACCGCCCGGCTCTCGACGCCTACAAGGCAAGCCTGGCGTTGGTCGGCGCCAAGGATGTTCAGGCGGCCTACCTGCAGCTGAAATCGACGCAGGGGTTCCGCATTACCGAACATACGGTCGATGCCGACAGCGCCACGCCGCGCGCTTGCGCCACCTTCTCCGAGGCGCTCATCAAGACCACCGACTACACGCCCTTCGTGACGCTGAACGGCGCCGCGCCGAAGGCCGTGGAAACCAAGGGCAAGCAGATCTGCGTCGAGGGCCTGACGCATGGCGAGACCTATAAGATCGCCTTCCGCACCGGCCTGCCGTCGGCCGTCGACGAAGTTCTCGAAGCCCCCGTCAGCATCGATGTCTACATCAAGGACCGCACTCAGATGGTGCGCTTCACCGGCGACAGCTTCGTGCTGCCCTCGACGGCGCGCCGCGGCATCCCGATCGTCTCGGTCAACCTCGCCTCCGCCAATCTCAAGCTCTACCGCATCGGCGATCGCGGCATCGCGCCGTTGCTGACGAACTCCCAGTTCCTCAGCCAGCTCGACGGCTACAGCGCCCAGAACATTCAGGACCAGAGCGGCGAACTCGTCTGGCAGGGCTCGATCGAAATCGCCAACGAGCTCAACAAGGACGTCGTCACCAGCTTCCCCGTCGACGAGGCGCTGCCCGAGCGCAAGCCCGGCATCTACGTCATGACTGCAACGGCAGGAACCGGCCCGTCCCAGGAGTGGGATTCGCAGGCGACGCAATGGTTCCTCGTCTCCGATATCGGCATCACCACCTATGCCGGCACCGACGGGCTCAACGTCTTCACCCGCTCGCTCGCCTCGGCAAAGCCGATCGCGGGCGTCGAGCTGCAACTGCTCGCCAAGAACAATGAGGTGCTCGGCACCGCGACGACAGACGAAAACGGCCGCGCCATCTTCACCGCCGGCCTGATCCGCGGCACGGCGGCTCTCACGCCCGCCGTCATTGCCGCCAAGAACGGCACATCGGACTATGTCTTCCTCGACATGACGCGCGCCGGCTTCGACCTCTCCGACCGCGGCGTGACGGGCCGCGCCGCCCCCGGCGCGATTGACGTACTGACCTTTACCGAACGCGGCATCTACCGCGCCGGCGAAACGGTGCATGCCCAGGCTCTCGCCCGCGATACCGACGGCAACGCCATCGAAAACCTGCCGCTCACCTTCATCTTCAGCCGCCCCGATGGCGTCGAAGACCGGCGGATCGTCAGCCAGACCAGCAATCTCGGCGGTTATTCCATCGACTTCCCGACCCAGCAAAACGCCATGCGCGGCACCTGGACGATGAATGTCTATACCGACCCCAAGGGTACGGCGATCGCCACCAAGAGCTTTCTCGTCGACGATTTCGTGCCGGATCGCACCGAGATGGAGATCAAGACCGAGGCCAAGGAAATCGGTCCGGATACGCCGGCGACGATCATCATCTCGGGCAAGTATCTCTACGGCGCTCCGGCCGCGGGACTGACGCTCGAGGGCGACGTCGTCGTCAAGCCGACGCGTGAGAGCGCTGCCTATAAGGGCTTCCTCTTCGGGCTTGCCGACGAGGAGGCAAGCGAGGATTCGCGCCTGCCGATCGACGGTCTGCCTGAACTCGACGAGAACGGCGAAGCCTCGACCGACCTTACCATCAGCGACCTGCCGGCGACGACCCAGTTGCTCAACGCCACGGTCTATATGCGCATGCAGGAAGCGGGCGGGCGTGCAATCGAGCGCTCGCTCGTCATCCCGGTGAAGAACCAGGGCGCTTCGATCGGCATCAAGCCGGAGTTTTCCGACGACCTGCCTGAAAACGCGATCGCCAATTTCACGGTGATCGGCGTCGATGCCGACGGTGGGAAGCAGGAGACGAAGGGCCTGCGCTGGAAGTTCTACAGCCTCAACCGCGAATACCAATGGTATCGCGAGGGCACGGCATGGAAATACGAGCCGGTCTATAACGCCGAGCAGATCTCCAACGGCAGCGTCGACGTGACGATGGACGGCGGCAAGATCTCCGTGCCGGTGACCTGGGGCCGCTACCGCCTCGAAGTCGAAAGTCCGGATGCCGACGGCCCCACCTCCAGCGTCGAATTCGAGGCCGGCTGGTTCGTGGCCTCGACTTCCACCGAAACACCCGACGGGCTGGAAATCGCCCTCGACAAGGAGAGCTACAAGGTCGGCGAGACGGCCAAGTTGAAGGTCACCTCGCGTTATGGCGGCGAACTGATGGTGACATCAGGAACCGAAAAGCTAGTCGCCGTGCAGAGCGCCACGATCGGCGAGACCGGCGGCGAGGTCGATATCCCCGTCACGGCCGATTGGGGTGCCGGCGCCTATGTCACCGCGACACTCTTCCGTCCCGGCGATGCGCAGGACAGCCACATGCCGATGCGCTCGATCGGCATCAAATGGCTAAAGGTCGATCCCGAGCAGCGCGCGCTGCAGGTGGCGCTCGACACGCCGGAAAAGATGCTGCCGCGCGGACCCTTGAACATCGGCCTGCAAGTGACGGGCGCCGGCGCCAACGAGGATGCCTATGTGACGGTTGCCGCCGTTGATGTCGGCATTCTCAACCTGACGCGCTACGAACCGCCGAATCCTGAAGACTGGTATTTCGGCCAGCGGCAGCTCGGCCTTGAAATCCGCGACCTCTACGGCCGCCTGATCGACGGCTCGCTTGGGGTGACCGGCAAGCTCAGGACCGGTGGCGACGGCGGCGCCGTGGCGCTGCAGTCAAGTCCGCCGACACAGAAGCTGGTCGCCTTCTTTTCCGGTCCGGTGAAGCTCGACGCCGAAGGCAAGGCCAATGTCTCCTTCGACATTCCGCAATTCAACGGCACGGCGCGCGTCATGGCGGTCGCCTGGTCGAAGAGCGGCGTCGGCCACGGCGTCAAGGATGTCATCATCCGCGATCCCATTGTGGTCACCGCGAGCCTGCCGAAATTTCTCACCCCCGGCGACAAAGCCAATCTGCGTCTCGACATCGCCAACACCGATGCCCCGGCCGGCGACTACACGCTGCAGCTGACGGGCAACGACGCGCTCGGCATCGAACAGGCTTCCGCCTCGCAGACGATCCGCCTCGAGGCCGGCGCCAAATCCGAGCTGACGCTGTCACTCGTCGGCAAGCAGCCGGGCGCCGGCAGCGTCTCGATCAACCTCTCCGACGCTTCCGGCCTGTCGCTCGACCAGACGGTCGATGTGCCGGTGCGCCCGGCCTCCTTGCCGATCACCCAGCGCAGGGTGCTGGCGCTGAAGCCCGGGGCAAAGCTTACCGTCGACAAGAACCTGTTGGCCGACAGCGTGCTGCCCGGCGCCTCGATCAGCGTCAACGTCACACGTTCGGCGGCCTTCGACATTCCCGCGCTGCTGATGACGCTCGACCGCTATCCCTTCGGCTGCGCCGAGCAGACCACCAGCCGCGCGCTGCCGCTGCTCTACCTTGCCGAAGTGGCGAAGCAGGCCGGCATCGAAAACGACGATGACTTGCGCCAGCGCGTGCAGGATGCGATCTACCGCGTGCTTTCCTATCAGGCATCCGCCGGCAGCTTCGGCCTCTGGGGTCCTGACTCGGGCGATGTCTGGCTCGATTCCTACGTCACCGATTTCCTGACGCGGGCCCGCGAACAGAAATACGACGTGCCGGAAAGAGCTTTCGTGCAGGCGCTGGAAAACCTGCAGAACGTGCTGTCCTACACCACCGACATCAAGGGCCAGGGCGATCAGATCGCCTATGCCGTCTACGTCCTGGCCCGCAACAAGAAGGCCGCGATCAGCGATCTGCGCTATTATGCCGATACGATGATCAACGACTTCCCGACGCCACTCGCCAAGGCGCACATCGCCGCCGCCCTGGCACTTTACGGCGATGCGCAGCGTTCAAAGAACATCTTCCTCGATGCGCTGCAGATGTCGGAACAATCGATGGTGTCGCGCGTCAACCTCTCGCGCACCGATTACGGCACGATCCTGCGTGACGGCGCCGCAATCCTGGCGCTGGCGGCCGAAAGCCGGCCGGTACCGCCGGTCATTCCGGAACTTTCCAAGGCCGTGGCCAAGGAATGGGGGCGCAGCAAATATAAGAGCACCCAGGAAGAGACCTGGATGCTGCTTGCCGCGCGCGCCATCCAGGGCGGCGATGACGGGTTGAAAATCGACGTCAATGGCGCCGCGCATACCGGCGCCTACATGGCGCGCATGACCGGCGATGCATTGGCCGGCCATCCGCTGACGCTGACCAACCAGACCAACGACGCGGTTTCGGCTGTCGTCACCACCGTGGCCGCCCCGACCGTGCCGCTGCCGGCCGGCGGCGACGGCTTCACCATCGAGCGCAGCTACTACACGCTCGACGGCGAACAGGCGAATGTCAGCGAAGCCAAGCAGAACGAGCGCTACGTCGTCGTCATTCATGTGCGGGAAACCAACGACTGGCCGTCGCGCATCGTCATCACCGATCTTCTGCCGGCCGGCTTCGAGATCGACAATCCGAACCTCGTCGACAGCGCCCAGATGACGAATTTCGACTGGATCGGCGAGATCTCCGCCGCCCATACCGAATTCCGCTATGATCGCTTCGTCGCCGCCTTCAACCGCGGGTCGGGCGACGATCGCGAGTTCAACGTCGCCTATGTCGTGCGCGCCGTCACTCCCGGCACCTACGATCACCCGGCGGCAACCGTCGAGGACATGTACAGGCCCGAGCTTTCGGCCCGCACGGCGACCGGCAAGATGGAGGTCATGGCGGCACAATAATGGGGCTGTGGCGCAAGTTTGCGATCGGATCCGCCGCCGGCGTCGTTCTCGCCGGCGCGGGTCTGCTTGCGCTCGACGCCGCCGACCGGGCCTTTCCGCCGCCGCTGGAGAAGGCTGATATTGTCTCCGCCGAGGTGCTGGATGCGGATGGTCAATTGCTGCGCGCCTTTGCGACGTCGGAGGGCCGCTGGCGGCTGAAGACTGGAGTTGCCGACGTCGATCCGCAATTCCTGCGCATGCTGATTGCCTATGAAGACCAGCGCTTCTACAGCCACGGCGGCGTCGACCCTTGGGCGCTCGGGCGCGCGAGCCTGCAATTCGTCAGCAATGGCCGCATCGTCTCCGGCGCCTCGACGCTTTCGATGCAGGTGGCCCGGCTGATCGAGCCGCGCCCGGAACGGACGCTCTCGGCAAAACTGCTGCAGCTTGCGCGGGCGGTGCAGATCGAGCGGCGGCTGACCAAGGAACAGATCCTCGACCTGTATCTCACCCACGCACCTTATGGCGGCAATCTCGAAGGCGTGCGCGCCGCGAGCCTTGCCTATTTCGGCAAGGAGCCGCGCCGCCTGACGGTCGCCGAGGCGGCGCTGCTCGTCGCCCTGCCGCAATTGCCGGAACGGCGCCGGCCGGACCGCAATCTCAAGGCGGCGGAGGAAGCACGAAGGCGCGTGCTCGACCGCGTCGCGGTGGCCGAGGCCGTCGGCGATGGCGAGGCGGAGCGGGCCGAGGGGGTAGCCATTCCCTCGCGGCGCATGCAATTGCCGGCGCTCGCCGCCCACCTCGCCGAGGCGGCCGTTCGCAAGCATCCTACGGTCCTCAAACACCAGACGACATTGAAGAAGCAGGTGCAGCAGGGGCTGGAGTCGGTCGCGCGGGCAGCGGCCATGAAGCTCGGGCCGAAGCTGTCGCTTGCCATGGTGATGGCGGATGCACAGACGGGCGAGATTGTCGGCGAGGTCGGCTCGGCCGATTATTTCGATACCAGCCGCTCCGGCTGGATCGACATGACGCGCGTCAACCGTTCGCCGGGCTCGACACTGAAGCCCTTCATCTACGGCCTCGCTTTCGAGCAGGGTCTCGTCTCCCAGGAGACGATCATCGAGGACCGGCCCGCCGATTTCTTCGGCTATCGGCCGCGCAACTTCGACATGAGCTATCAGGGCGACGTCACGGTGCGCGAGGCGCTGCAGCTTTCGCTGAACGTGCCGGCCGTGAAGCTGCTCGACGCCGTCGGGCCATCGCGGCTGCTGGTGCGTTTCCGCCGCGCCGAGGTCCGTCCGGCTTTGCCGCCGAATGAGACGCCGGGGCTTGCGATCGGCCTCGGCGGCGTCGGCGTCACGCTGAAGGATCTGGTGCAGCTTTACACGGCGCTCGCCAATCGCGGCCAGCCGACGCGGCTCGGTGACGGGATCACCGGCGCACCCGGCAAGATCGACGGCGAGCCGATGCTGGAGCCGGTCGCGGCGTGGAACGTCGCCGATATCCTTTCCGGCGTCATTCCTCCCGCCGGCGCCGCCCAGCGCGGCATCGCCTACAAGACCGGCACGAGCTACGGCTACCGCGACGCCTGGTCGGTCGGCTATGACGGGCGCTACGTGCTCGGCGTCTGGGTCGGACGGCCCGATAACGGCGCTGTGCCGGGCCTGACCGGTTATGGCACCGCCGCGCCGATCCTCTTCGAGGGCTTCGCAAAATCCGGCATAGCGACGACGCCGCTGCCGCGGCCGCCCGCCGGCGCCGTGCGCATCGCCCAATCCGAACTGCCGATCAGCCAGCGGCGTTTCGCGCTCTCCGCCAGCGGCCTGCTTGTCGCCTCCGGCCGCGAGGCCGCGCCTCAGATCGTCTATCCGCCAGAAGGCGCGCATATCGATCTCGGCGCGAAAGAGGGCGACCTGTCACCGCTGCAGCTGAAGCTGCAGGGCGGCCGCGCGCCCTTCCGCTGGCTCGCCAATGGCAAGCCGCTGCCCGATCTGTCGCGCCGGCGCACCCAGCAATGGCTGCCGGACGGCGGCGGCTATTCGAAGCTTACCGTCATCGATTCGGCCGGTCGCGCCGCAAGCGTCGGCGTTTTCATCGACTAACGCCTCAAAGTGTTACAGCGCTGCGCGTCTGATCAGACGCGCAGCGCTGAATGGAACCAAAGCCCGGACACAACCGTTGGAGAGGGTCTCCCTCCAACGTCAGACGGCCTCATGACACTTCCGACAGCGACCTACCGGATACAATTCCGCAACGGCATGACCTTCGATCGCGCCTGCGGCCTCGTCCCCTATCTGAAGACGCTCGGCATCAGCCATCTCTACGCCTCACCGATCTTTACCGCCGTCACCGGCTCTACCCACGGCTATGACGTCACCGACGCCAATGAGATCGACCCGTCGCTCGGCGGCCGCGCAGGCTTCGACCGGCTGACGGAAAGCCTGGCTTCGGCAGGCATGGGGCTGATCCTCGACATCGTCCCGAACCATATGGCCGCCTCGCCGGAAAATGCCTGGTGGCGCGACGTTCTGGCATTCGGCCAGCAGAGCGCCTATGCCGGCCATTTCGACATCGACTGGCGCGAGCCGGTGACCCTGCCGCAGCTCGGCCAGGATTTCGACCGCGCGCTCAACGCCGGCGAACTGCGCGTCACGCTCGATGAAACACACGGCAATTTCGCCCTCGCCTATTTCGAAACGCTCTTGCCGCTGAACCCTGGGAGCTATGGCGCGCTGGCAAACCGGCTCGACGATCCGGTTGCAACGAGAATGGCGGAGGCTGCGGCCGCCACGTCAGGCGAGGACTTCCGCCGCGCGATGCGCGACATCCTCTTCGAAGGTGGCGATAAGGCGGTCTTGCGGCAGAAACTCGATGACATCTCGTCCGATCGAGATTTCCTTAGAAGCCTGCATGAGGCGCAGCATTGGCGGCTGAGCTACTGGAAGGAAGCGGCGCTGCATCTGAGCTATCGCCGTTTTTTCGAGGTGACCGGGCTGGTCGGCACCCGCGTCGAAAATCCCGCGGTGTTCGAAGACATGCACCGGCTGGTGCTCGAACTAGTGCGCCAAGGCAAGGTGCAGGGCCTGCGCATCGACCATGTCGATGGGCTGGCAGAGCCGAAAGCCTATCTCGACCGGCTCCGGGAAGCCGTCGGACCCGACATTTATATCGTCGTGGAAAAGATCCTCGGCGCAAGTGAGATTCTGCCGGAGAGCTGGCCGGTCGCAGGCACCACGGGATATGAGTTCATTGCCGCGATCGGCGACCTCTTCATCGATGGCGCCGGACTGCGCATATTGGACGATGCCTATCACAGCATCGCCGGCGAAGCCGGTGATCTCGAAGAGAGCCGGCGGATCGCCAAGCGGCTGATGGTGGAACGCAATTTCGCAGGCGAGACCGACAGACTGGTGTCGATTGCCGCCGGCATCTTTCCCGAGGAGAGAAGAGACGAGATCGCCGGCGCATTGCGGGAACTGCTGATCGCCTTTCCGGTCTACCGCACCTATGGCGACGGCGGCCCGCTCTCCTGGCAGGATTCGGCAGTGCTGGCCGCGACCGCATCGCAGGCCACCGCACAGCTCGATGATCGACGGGCGCTCGACCATGTGCTGATGCTTCTTGAAGGCAAGGTCGAAGGCGATGCGGCCCATGAATTCCGCATCCGCTTCCAGCAATTGAGCGGACCGGTCATGGCGAAGGCGACGGAAGACACGCTCTTTTATCGCTACAACAGGCTGCTTGGCGCCAACGAGGTGGGCGGCGAACCGGGCAGGACGCCTGAAGGTCCCGAGGGCTTTCATCGCAGGATGGCCGAGCGCGCGCGGCTGCAGCCGCTTGGCCTGTCGGCGAGCACCACCCATGACACCAAACGTGGCGAGGATGCGCGCGCAAGGCTCTACACGCTGAGCGAAGGCGCGGATGTTTTCGTGCAGGCGATGGCACGCTGGCGTGAGATGAACCGGTCCTGGCTGAAGGATCTGCCGGACGGCGCGGTTCCGGAACCGAATGTCGAATGGATGCTCTATCAGGCGCTGGCCGGCGTCTGGCCGGAGGATTTCGACCGAGGGCAGACGGAGAAGCTTCGCGAGCGCTTTACCGACTATGCGAGAAAGGCGGTGCGCGAAGCGAAACTGCGCAGCGACTGGTTGGAACAGGATAACGTTTATGAGGAAGCCGTCACCGCCTATGCGGCGGCGCTGGTGTCGCCTGAAAATGACACCTTTCTCGAAGATTTCGAAAGAGTGCTGCAGCCCTTCATCGCCGCCGGTTACCTCAACAGCCTGTCGCAGACGCTCCTCAAGCTGACCGCTCCCGGCATTCCCGATATCTACCAGGGCGCGGAGGCTTTCGATTTCAGCCTTGTCGATCCGGATAACCGCCGGCCGGTCGAGCATGATCGGCTGATTGCATGGCTGGCCGAAGCGGGACCGATCGCCAAGCTGCAGGCGGCAGCACTGAAGCAGCGCGTCGTCAGCATCGGTCTGCAGCTGCGCCGGCGTCATCCCACCCTTTTCGCAAAAGGCGATTACCTGCCGCTGAAGGCGACCGGCAACCGGCGCGACCATGTCCTCGCTTTCGCCCGGGTGCACAACAGCGAGTTCGCAATCACCGTGGCGCCGCGGCTGATGTTCGGCTGGCTCGATCCCGGCGTGCTCTTCGCCGGTCCGGAATTCTGGGAGGATACGGCGATCGCCATCCCCTCCCCGCTTCACGGACTGAAGGCGGATCTGGTGACGGGAAAGACGATCGAACCTGGGGGCAGCATCTCGGTTGCCGCCTTGCTCGGAAGCCAGCCGGTCGGGCTGATCAGCCCGATCTGAGCGTCGGGCCTCCCGCACGATTAAATATGCGACTCTCCAAATTAGTGCTTGACCTTCCAGTTGCTGGAAGGTGGATAAGCCCTATCCAGCTGCCCTTGGGACACAGGAGATAGTCATGGATACCAAGCACGAACACGATCACCATCACAAGCACGCTCACGGGGGCGATCACTGCCATTGCAGCCATGCTCCTCAGGAGAACGCGGCCAACGCGGTGATCCGCGATCCCGTCTGCGGCATGACGGTCGATCCGAAGGCCGGCAAGCCATCGTTCGACCATGCGGGCCGCACCTATCATTTCTGCTCGGAGAGCTGCCGGACGAAGTTTGCGGCCACGCCGCAGGATTACTTGACCGCGAAAGATCCCGTCTGCGGCATGAACGTCGACCGCTCCACGGCGAAAAATTTCCTGAAATTCGAAGGCGAGAAGTTCTACTTCTGCTCGGCCGGCTGCCAAGCGAAGTTCGAGGCCGACCCCTCGGCCTATCGCAACGGTAAGCGCCCGGCGGCAAAGCCGGCGCCGGAGGGCACGCTCTACACTTGCCCGATGCATCCTGAGGTCGTCAGCGACCATCCCGGCGACTGCCCGAAATGCGGCATGGCGCTGGAACCGATGGGCGTTCCCCGCGCCGATGAAGGCCCTAACCCGGAGCTTGTCGATTTCAGCCGGCGGCTGTGGGTGAGCGCGGTCCTCGCCGTGCCGCTGCTCGCGCTCGGCATGGGGCCGATGCTCGGCCTGCCGCTTCGCGAAGCGGTCGGCGAGCCGCTTGAGACCTATATCGAGCTCCTGCTGGCGAGCCCCGTGGTGCTCTGGGCGGCCCTGCCCTTCTTCCGCCGCGCCTGGGCATCCCTCGTCAATCGCAGCCCCAATATGTGGACGCTGATCGGTCTCGGCGTCGGCACCGCTTATGTCTACAGCGTCGTCGCAGCACTTGCCCCCGATATCTTCCCCATGAGCTTCCGTGGCCATGGCGCAGCCGTTCCGGTTTACTTCGAAGCGGCAGCCGTCATTGTCGCGCTCGTCTTCGTCGGCCAGGTGCTGGAATTGAAGGCGCGCGAACGCACCGGCTCGGCAATCCGCGCATTGCTTGATCTTGCGCCGAAGACGGCGCGGCGTATCCATGCCGACGGCAGCGAAAACGACGTGCCGGTGGACGAGATCCAAACCGGCGACCGGCTGCGCGTGCGCCCCGGCGAACGGGTGCCGGTGGACGGCTCCGTTCTGGAGGGCCAGTCGACTGTCGATGAATCGATGATATCTGGCGAACCCCTGCCCGTCGAAAAATCGAAGGGCGATACGCTGACCGGCGGCACGATCAACAAGAACGGCGCCCTTATCATGACGGCCGAGAAGGTCGGCGCAGACACGATGCTGTCGCGCATCGTCGACATGGTCGCCAAGGCGCAGCGCTCGCGTGCGCCGATCCAGGGTGCGGTCGACCGCGTATCCGCCTTCTTCGTGCCGGCGGTGGTCGCCGTCGCCATCCTTGCCTTCCTTGCCTGGGCCGTGATCGGCCCGGAGCCGAGCCTCGCGAATGCGCTGCTTGCCGCCGTCGCGGTTCTGATCATCGCCTGCCCCTGCGCGCTCGGCCTTGCGACGCCGATGTCGATCATGATCGCAACGGGACGCGGCGCTGGGGAAGGCGTGCTGATCAAGGACGCCGAAGCGCTGGAGCGCTTCTCCAAGGTCGACACGCTGATTGTCGACAAGACCGGCACTCTGACCGAGGGCAAGCCGAGATTGACCGATGTGGTCGCCTCTAGCGGCATCGAGGAAAGTCGGCTGCTGTCGCTGGCAGCGAGCCTGGAGCGCGGCTCCGAACATCCGCTCGCCGACGCGATCGTTTCCGGCGCGGGGGAACGCGGTGTCGTCTTCGTCAAGGTGAGCGGCTTCGAAGCCAAGACCGGCAAAGGTGTCCAAGGTCTTGCCGGCGGCGCGACGGTGGTGCTCGGCAATGCGGCGATGCTTGCCGATCTCGGCATCGATCCGGCGCCACTTTCCGAGAAGACCGAAGCCCTGCGCGGTGACGGCAAGACCGTCATGTTCGTGGCGATCGACGGCGCGCTTGCCGGTCTCGTCGCCGTTGCCGACCGGATCAAGCCGACGACTTCAGCTGCCATCAAGGCGCTGCACGAAAGCGGGCTGAAGATCATCATGGCAACGGGCGATAACGAGCGCACCGCACGCGCGGTGGCGGTAAGCCTCGGCATCGACGAGGTGCGAGCCGACGTGCTGCCGGAAGGCAAGAAGGCTCTGATCGACGAGTTGCGCGCCAAAGGCGCCGTCATCGCCATGGCCGGCGACGGCATCAATGATGCGCCCGCACTTGCCGCAGCCGATGTCGGCATCGCCATGGGCACCGGCGCCGATGTTGCGATGGAAAGCGCGGGCATTACATTGGTGAAAGGCGATCTGACCGGCATCGTCAGGGCACGACGGCTGGCGGAGGCGACGATGCGCAACATCCGCCAGAATCTCGGCTTTGCCTTCGGCTATAACGCACTTGGCGTGCCGGTCGCAGCCGGCGTGCTCTACCCGGTCTTCGGCTTGCTGCTTTCGCCGATGATCGCGGCGGCGGCGATGAGCCTCTCATCCGTCTCGGTTATTTCGAATGCCCTGAGACTGCGCTTTGCAAAACTATAGGAGATGGCGATGAATATCGGCGAAGCATCGGAACGCTCGGGCCTCCCTTCGAAGACCATCCGCTATTACGAGGATATCGGCCTCATCCGCCCCGGAAGGGGCGGAAATGGCTACCGCGACTATGATGCGGCCGACGTCCACAAACTGCGCTTCCTGCAGCGCTCACGCGGCCTCGGCTTTTCCGTCGAGGAATGCCGGCAACTGCTCGCGCTCTACGAGGACAGGAGTCGGGCGAGCGCCGACGTCAAGGAGATCGCTGAGATCAAGCTTGTCGAGATCGACCGCAAGATCAGAGAGCTGACGGAACTGCGGCATACGCTGGAGCACCTCGTGCGTGCCTGCCATGGAAACCATAGGCCGGACTGCCCGATCCTCGAAGGGCTTTCGGACGGCGCCGTTCAGGAGAGCTGACGCGTGTTCTGGTTGGCGGCCTGGGAAGAGCGAACCTGCTCATCGGGTTCCTCGTCTTCGCCATCGTCCAGCACGCCTTCATCCAACCGATGCTTGATCGCGAGCGAATAGATCACGTCGAGAATATTGCGGTCCCTGAGATGAGGATCGGTCAGGGCGAAAAGTGAGGCCCTGACGATCTTCTTGCTGGTGGCCTTCGGGCAACGCGCTTTGACGAAATCATAGAGCGCCTGATCCGTCAGCCCTTCCATGGCGCCGTCCACGAGAGCTTCGTAGACCCGCTTCTTTTCCTTCATTCTTGGTTTTCCCCTTCAGATCAGCGGCGCGATGATCTGTCATGTATCTGTCATAAACAATCGCCGATTTGGGGTGCGCGTCCAACGGACAGGGAATATTTGAAGAGTGCGCGCGGCCCGCATGATTTTTTCGACTGGTCGGGAATAAAATCCCCCGCACTTGCGTATACTCAATCATGGAACGCAAAGAACGCCCCTTCGACGTCATCGGACAGCTTGCAGCGCTCAGGCGCTATGCTCGCTCGCTGGTGCGCAGCTCGGACGAGGCGGAGGATCTGGTGCACGATGCGCTCGTGCGCGCCTACGAGAAGCGCAAGAGTTTCCGCAGCGGCGGCAACCTGCGCACCTGGCTTCTTTCCATCCTGCATAACGCCCATATCGACCGTCTTCGCCGGAACCGATCGCTGACGCGCCGTCACGACGAGGCGGCTGCCGAAGCCGAGCAGTCGCTGCCGGCGGGACAGGAGCATGCCGTGCGCCTGCAACAGGTGCGCGAGGCCTTTTTCGACCTGCCGGAGGAACAGCGCGAGGCTCTGCATCTCGTGGCGATCGAGGACCTCTCCTACCAGGAAGCGGCCGCTGCGCTCGGCATTCCGGTCGGTACGCTGATGTCCCGCATCTCCCGCGCCCGCGCGCAGCTGCGCGAATTCGAGGAGAAAACGCCCCGCGTTTCGCATCTGAGATTAATCGGAGGGGACGGCAATGAAGACAATTGATCCGATCATCGACGCCGATCTCGACGCCTATGTGGACGGCGAGCTCGATGTCGCCCGCCGTATTCAGGTGGAATCCTATCTATCCGAGCATCCTGAGATTGCCGCCAAGGTCATGGCCGACCTCAGCATGAAAGGCGAGCTGCGCCTGGCTCTTGCCGGCGAAAGCGCCTTCGGCCGCGCCGAAACCCGCGACGCCGCCCGCCGGCTGGAACGTGGCCTTTCCTATGGCCGCATCTTCCATACCATGCAGCGCATCGCCGCCGTCGGCGTGCTGATTGCCGCCGGCTGGGTGGCGCACAATTCCTTCGGCGCCTTCTCGGCGACCGAGGTTGCGGCTTCCGTTCCCGCACCCGCCTATGTCGAGGATGCCGTTCGCGCCTATCAGACCGCGGCGCTGCGCGAGCAGATGCCGTCGCAGACGCCGACCACCTATAATGTCGACGACATTCGCGCCGCGACGGCGATCATCATGCCGGAGCTGCCGAAGGACTGGAAGGTCGCCGATGTGCAGATCTTCCCGTCAGCTTTCGGTCCCAGCGTCGAAATGTCGATCGAGGAAACGAATGGAAAGCGGCTTTCGCTTTTCGCCGTCCGGCCGGGCGCTTTCGAGGTCCAGCCGGTCAGCCATGTTGCACTCGAAAAAACGGAAGCCGCCTATTGGCAGATCGGCGAGGTCGCCTATGCGCTCATCGCTGACGATGGCGGCGTCAATCTCGATCAGGCGGCCGAACGGCTCGCCCGTTCGCTCTATTAGTTCAACCCGAGGAGATCAGTATGAACCCGATCAATCCCCGCTACGGCTACGGCGCTAACGCCGGCTCGCAGGCCCTTTTCGACGAAGGCCTGCGCCAGCACATGCTGCGCGTCTACAACTATATGGCCCTTGGCCTCGTCATAACCGGCGTCGTCGCCTTCATCGTCGGCTCGACGCCGGCGCTTTACGTGCCGATCTTCAACACCCCGCTGAAGTGGGTGGTGATGCTGGCGCCGCTCGCCTTCGTCTTCTTCTTCTCATTCCGCATCCAGACGATGTCCGCCAGCACTGCGCAAATCACCTTTTGGGCCTTCTGCGCCGTGATGGGCCTGTCGCTTGCCTCCGTCTTCCTGGTCTTCACCAAGACGAGCATCGCGCAGACCTTCTTCATCACCGCAGCGATGTTCGGTTCCATCAGCCTTTACGGCTACACGACGAAGCGTGACCTTTCAAAGATGGGCTCGTTCCTGATGATGGGCCTCTTCGGCATCATCATCGCCAGCATCGTCAACATTTTCCTGGGTTCGAGCGCGCTGCAGTTCGCAATCTCAGTGATCGGTATCGTCGTCTTCGTCGGCCTCACCGCCTACGACACGCAGAACATCAAGGAACAGTATTCGGAAAACTACGATCAGGAATCGAACCAGAAGCTCGCCGTCTTCGGCGCGCTCTCGCTCTACCTGAACTTCGTCAACATCTTCCAGCTTCTGCTCAACTTCACGGGCGAGCGGGAATAGGACCGCGCTTCTGGGGGCAATGGAAGCGCAAGAGCGCCCGGTCTAAAATCTGTGACAGGATGGCAGATCGGGTGCTCACCTTAAAAGGAACGGCCGGGTTTACGCCCGGCCGTTTTCATTTCAGATGATGCCCCAGGCGCGGTAACGGCCCCGGCCGGTGATTTCACGAATGCCGATCTCGTTGACGAGGTTCAGCGCGCCGCGCGGTGTGATGCGCAACTGGCGGGCGATCATCGCAGCCGAAACCATCGGCCGCGACAGGATGAAATCGGCAAGCTCCGGCAGGCTGCTGTTCGAACGGCGGCCGCGAAAACGCAGCTCCATTTGCGTGCGTGCCAACGATAAGCGGTCAATTTCCTTAAGGCCGGCCGTAGCACCGAGATGCATCGCCTCCAGAAAAGCCTGCAGCCGCGTTCCCCGGTCGCGCGCCCGGCGACGCTCATGGCGCACGAGCTTCAGCCCTCCGAAGAAGGAAAAGAGATGCGAGGTGACCTTACCGCGGGCACGCAGGTGGCTTGCGACCAGGAGGCCGCCGAGCCAATGCTGCCGCCGCAGCGGTTCGATCCTCTCCCATGCTTCGAAAAGAATGGCGGCGCCGAGAACCGGGGGCAAGGCTTCGGCCAGCGGCAACACGCTGCGCCACTCCGCAAGCCGCTGCTCCTCGTCCCACTCATCGTCACCGAGCAAACCGAGCGGATCTTCGTTTCGCTTCGTCGCGGGAACCGCAGCCTGCTCGCTCGGCGGCGCCTTGCCCGTATGGATATCGATGAGCTTCTGCGAGCGCGCGAGAAGCGCGTCGATCTCCGCCAGTTCGGCGGCGAGCGGTCCGGCCTCATCCTCGCCCTCTTCGCCGGCCTCGACGACAGCTTCGGGACGCTTCCCCTCCTGCGCGCTCCCCTCCCCTTCCCCGAGCGTTGCAGTCAGCGTCGCAAGGCCCGACGCTCCGAGCGCCCAGGAGGGTTCGCCGGTCCAGATGCGGCGACGCGTCCGCAACACGGAATGGGCAATCGTCAGCTCGTGGCTCGGAGCGCGGCTATCCATATGCGCATCGTGCAGAACGAGATCCTCGACATGCACGAGTTCACCGGCAACCCAGAGGGCGCCTGCCGCATCAAAAAAGTGGCTGCGCTCGGCAAATCCCTCGCCTACCGGAGAACGCAGCACGCGTTCGTCGAGCCGCGCAATTGCATCCTCAGCAGCGGCGATGGCCGGAAGCAGGGTTTGCAGCATTGCCCCATCGATGTCGTAGCGCATTGTTAACCTTTACGGTTTTTAACAAATGGAAGCAAAGCAGGCGTTTTGTTCCGTCATCTATGACATGAGTGATGGTGTTTTTCAACCGAAGTGCCCAATGGAAACGCGCGAGATGGCTGAGAGGCAGGCCGTCCTCGTTTAACTGCCGCGACTGGTGCGAAGCTTTTTCGTGCCTGCTCATCCGGTTCTCCTCGTCGCCGGCCCATTCGCCCGCATCAACGCCATCAGCATCGGCCCCAGCGAGAACTCGCCGCGCTCCGCCCGCCGTGTGAGGTCTCGCAAGTAACCGCCGGCGGAGTTGATATGTCCGCCCCTTTCCAGGATGCAGGCGATCACCGTGGCGGCATTTTCCGGCCCCATGACATCACAGGCCTGCTGATAGGCGCTGGGGCTGACGCCGAGGGTGGAACGGACGATAACGGCCGCGGCCATGAGATCCCGCCAGCTGCCGACTCCACCGCCCGGGCCATACGCGATAATTTCCGGGCAGGCCTGCAGCACCATGGCAAGAGGGAAAGATTTCGGCGGCTCGCGCCACGGCCGCGGCTCTTCCTCCGGCTTTGCGCCCTGCTTCGTTTCGAAGCTTGGTTCAAGTTCAGATAAGGGGTGTGGGTTTGAATTATGTATGTGCCGACCGTTTTGGCTATCATTGGCGTCTGTTTTTTCTGTTTTCGTCTTCAGTTCCAGCGTCTTGACGATCATTTCGCGGAACGCTTCGAGATCGGCCAGGAGGCTTTTCATTTCCGCAGCCGACGGACGACGCGGCAGGCTGGCCGAAAGCAGATTGAAATGCCGCTGCATCTCGATCCATTCGCCCGCAATTTGCTCTTCCAGTGCAATCTCGATGAGTTTGGCGATGTCGCGCCGGCAGAGCGTCAGGCGCTCCCTCAGGCGCTTCCATTCGAGCCTGTCGGCCATCACCTGAGCCGCCTGCGCTTCGATCTCGCCCGCGCGTGCAAGAAGGGGCGCCAGGCTGAAGCCGAAGGCCTCTCCAAGCCTGCCCTCGCCGTTGCGACGGGCAAAACGTTTGCCGTTCGGGCTATCGCGCCGGATGATCAGCCCTGCCTCCACCAGCATCGCCAGGTTCCGCCGCAGCGTCGTGCCGGCCATGCCATGCGTGCGCAGCGAAAGCTGCTCGTTCGAAGGAAAGACGACGAAGCCGTTGGCCTCGGCAATCTCGTTCTTCGGATAGAAGGTTAACAGCGCGTTGAGAACGGCAAGCGCACGGTCGGATACGCCGACCATATCCTTCGCTTCGCAGAGCGCGCGAAAGATCTTCCACTTGTCGACCGATGCATCCGGATCGACCTTGCTGGCGCTTTCCTGGCTTGCCAGCATACCAAGCGTCATCGATCGCCGCCCAAAGGGCGTCGATACATATTGAGGCTCCATGTCCCTCACCTTTTTTCAAGGCAAAAGAAATCTTACCACCCAAAAGGATGCCGAAGATGCTTGACAGTGATTCGAGGAAGTGCGATTCTCAGATTGTCCAGATATGAGAAAGGCTTCCGCGACGGCAACGTTCGGAGGCTTTTTTCTTTTGCGGCTTACTCTCCTGCTTGCAACTTGCCGGCCCGATAGGCTTCGTAAAGCTCATCGAGACGGCGTGAAATGTAAGCGCCGAAATCCGGCGCATCGCCGGTCTTCAACGCAATCGTGAAGGAATTGCCGGCGCTCTTGATCCGGCCGGCAATCTTGCCGCCGCTCTTCGGCTTCCAGTCATATTCTTTGGCTTCGGGCTTTGATTCTTTCTTGGCCAGCTCCGCGACCAGAAGCTCGAAACGACGATCGCTCTCTTCCGCCATGAAGCGTTCCGAAGCGATGAGTTTCGCAAGCCGCGCTGCCGTTCCGCCATTCCAGTCCTGGGCGAGCGCCATCCATTTGCGGCGCCCTACGCTGGGTGCCGCTCCAACCGACCTGACAATGTCGGCCGGGATGGCCTTTGCGACCGATATCAGCTTGGAAAGCTCCGTCTTATCGGTCGACAGCGCCTTCATGATAACGGGACGCTCGAAACCCTTGAGTTCGAGATTGAGGGCAAAGACCGCCCGCTCGATATAGGAAAGGTTCCGGCGCGCCGAATTTTCGATGCCCTGCGCGATGACGACGTCGGTATCGTCGAGCTTGCGGACGATCGCCTGCACCTTGCGGCCCAGCAGCTTGACGGCCTGCAGGCGGCGATGGCCATAGGCAATCTGATAACGGCTCTCATCATCGGGATGGCGACGAACGAGAACCGGCAC
Organism: Rhizobium sp. R634; assembly: GCF_002211305.1. Lineage (GTDB taxonomy): Bacteria > Pseudomonadota > Alphaproteobacteria > Rhizobiales > Rhizobiaceae > Rhizobium. The sequence goes on from NZ_LOKW01000027.1 coordinate 200,728, forward strand.
TTCCTGTCCGTTCTCGGCAATCGACTGAACCAGCTCATCCTCAATATCGAGCGGCTGGTCAGCAAGGCGGTCGCGGATGAAGGAGGAATCGATCAATTTGGGATCCAGCTCGACGATGCGCTCGCCGGAAAGCAAGGCTTCCTGCATCGCCCTGCTCTCTTCTTCCATACGGCCAAGCGTCAGCGCCATCGTCCGAACCGGGCCGGCGGATCCGCGCGCAGAAGGCTCCTCATAGTTGGCCGCGGCCAACTCCTGCGCCGTATCATCGAAAAGACCTTTCAGGCGATCGCGTCTGCTCATGTACGGCCCCAGGCTTTGTGAATGCCGGCGAGAACCTCGCCGTTGGCGGCGTTGACCGATTCCAGCGCCCGGTCATATGTCGAGCGGCGCACCTGCCCCTTCTCGATTTCATAAAGCGTCTGCTTGGTCAGCCCCGCATCGGCGATCGCCGTGGATTTGAGGATGGTCGCCGTCAAAACGTCGTCGCCGAAGAGACTGCGAAGCAACGCAACGATCTGCGACTGCGGCGCGTCGAAAGGCTCGTGCCGGGTGACGATATATTTGATGAAATCATGCTGCAGATCGCCGCCGGCCCTGCGCACGACCGAGAGCAGATCCGAGGTCATCAGCAGGAATTGCGACATGGAGGCGACATCGACCATCTGCGGATGGATGGTGATGAGCAGCGATGTTGCCGCGCAGACCGCGCCGAGCGTGAGGTAACCGAGCTGCGGCGGGCAGTCGATCACCACCACATCATAATCGGCCTCGACCTCGGCGATAGCGACGCCGACGCGGCGAAAGAACAGCTCGGCCGGCTTCTGGCGGTCATTCAGCGCACGCGGCGTCTCGTGCTCGAACTCCATCAGTTCGAGATTGCCCGGCACTAGATCGAGCCCGTCGAAATAGGTCTTGCGGACGATGTCCTTCAGCGGCTTGCGCGCCTCGTCGTAGCGAATGGCGCCATAGAGCGTATCGCCGTCGGAGAGATCGAATTCGGGCTGAACGCCCAGCATGGAGGAGAGCGAAGCCTGCGGATCGAGATCGATCGCCAGCACCCGGTAACCTTCCAGCGCCAGATATTGCGCCAGATAGAGCGTGCTCGTCGTCTTGGCTGAACCGCCCTTGAAATTGGTGACGGCCACCGTCTGCAGCTTTTCACCGGGGCGGCGCCATGGAAGATAGGACAGCGCATCCTTCGGCTTCAGCTTCGCCATATAGTGGCGCAACTCATTGATCTGGCCGAGTGTATAGGATCGTCGACCGTTCGACGACAGTTCCGGCTGCGGCCCCTTGCCATCCAGCGAAAGCTGCCGAAGATAGCCGTCGGACACACCGATCATCTGAGCAGCCTCGCCCGAGGAGAAAGTGCGCAGCGTCTTCTGGGAAAGCGGCGGAAACAGCTTGTCGCGGAGGAGCTTCAATTGCCGCGAAAGCTGGTTCGCATGCCGCTCGATCCGCACATCCGTCGTCGATACGCTAATGTTGTCCAAAACACCCAATCCTTTTCGATGCGCTTTTCGGTCAACTTAGCGTCAAAAAGCGTATCGAAAGTGACACGATTCGGGATTTACGGCAACAATAGGGGCCGGAGGGGCCGCATGGCCTGGTTGGCCGCGGCCAACTCCCTGCCCTACCCTTGCGGCGGGCCGACTTTTTCGGCAAGACCGCCGGAACTCACGGGGAGAATATCCGCTTGAAACATATCAGTATCATCGGCATCGGCACGGGCAATCCGGAGCACGTCACTATACAGGCAATAAATGCGATGAACGCCGCCGACGTGATCTTCCTGCCGCTCAAAGGCGCCGGCAAGGAGGATCTCGCAGAGATAAGGCGGGAAATCTGCGAGCGCTATGTCACTCGGTCAGGTGTCCGGATCGCGGAATTCGACGTGCCGCAAAGACAGACAGCGGACAGAACCTATACACAGAGCGTCGATGCCTGGCACGGTGATATTGCCAATATCTATGCGAAACTGATCTCAAGCCTCCCGGACAGCGGCACCGGCGCCTTTCTCGTCTGGGGCGATCCCAGTCTTTACGACAGCACCATCCGCATCGTCGAACGTGTGCGGCAAACGAACAGCGTTGATTTCGATTACAGCGTCGTCCCCGGCATCACCAGCATCCAGGCCCTGGCGGCCAGCCACAAAATCCCGGTCAACCTCGTCGGCAAGCCGGTCGAGGTGACCACAGGGCGCCGGCTGGCCCGAGACGGGCTGCAGGCTGAGAGCACGATCGTCATGCTCGACGGCGAACAGGCTTTGGCAAAGATCGACGATCCGGATGCCGAAATCTTCTGGGGCGCTTACCTCGGTACCAAGGACGAGATCATCCGATCGGGACGGCTCGGCGATATCGCCGCAGAAATTATGGCGCTCCGGGCCTATGCCAGAGAGCGGCACGGCTGGATCATGGACATCTATCTCCTGCGCAAGGGACGTGACTTCGAAGAATAGCCCTCTCCGTCAAGCTTTGCCGCGCCGGCCGCGATCATGTAAGAGATGATCAGAGGGCTAGGAATGGGCACAAAGGCCGCCAAGGCGATCGACAACAAAGACGAGGCGGATCCGTATGATCGACCGTCGGCGAAGATGCGCCCGCGCGGTGCCTGTCCCGCTCTTGCCGCGCCCATGCCCACGGGCGACGGATTGCTCGTGCGGCTGCGTCCGGCCGGCGGCGCCTTGACGCTATCGCAATTCGCCGCCCTCGCCGGCGCTGCCAGCGAGCATGGAAACGGCATTCTGGAAATCACCGCGCGCGGCAATCTGCAGATCCGGGGACTAAGGGCCGATACCGCAGGACGGCTCGCCGCCGATATCGATGTTGCGGGAATCGCAGTGCCAGACGGACCGGCAATCGAGATATCGCCGCTGCACGGCATCGACCCAGAGGAGACGAGCGATCCGGCCGCGCTGGAGAAGCTATTGCGTGAGGAGTTCAGCGATCTGCTCGCCTCCCCCTGGCTCGCGCCGAAACTCTCGATCATCATCGACGGCGGCGGCGCATTCGGTTTATCGACGCTTTTCGCCGATATCCGCGTCGTTGCACAGCCGGACGCACAATGGCTCGTGGCGATCAACGGCGATGGCGAAACAGCCACGCCAATCGCAAACGGCCCTGCAGAGGCGGCAATATCAGCCGTCGGCGAAATTCTGCATCTGCTGGCGGTGCTCGGGCAGAGCAAGCGGGCGCGGGATGTCGATCCGGCGCTTCTACGGGCGCGTTTTCCCGCGATGGATGCGATCCGCGTTCTTCCGTCACACACGGCAAAGGCGCCGCTTTCCGGCTTGCACCGCCTTAAGGACGGCAAAAGCGTGCTCGGCGTCCGGCCGGAATTCGGGCAGATAAGAGCGCCCGATCTGACCGCCCTGCTCGATTGCGCGAGGACCCACGGCGCGCCCATCGTCAGGCTCGCGCCCGGCCGAGGCTTCTTCTTCACCGGGCTCCCGGCAGATGCCGCGCCGGCCCTGCAGATTGCCGCACGCAAACATGGTTTCAGCACGCAACCCGGTGAGAAGAGCGAATATGTCGCGGCCTGCGCCGGTGCGGGCGCCTGCGGTGCAGCCTTCTACGAGACGAGAACTTTAGCGCGCCGCCTCATCGCTGTGGCGCCTGTTCTCTTCGATGGTTCACTGACGCTGCATCTCTCCGGCTGCGCCAAGGGCTGCGCCCATGCCAGGCCAGCGCTCACCCTGACAGGCTCGGCGGAGGGTTACGGCCTCGTCCTCAATGGGCTTGCGGCGGATCAGCCGGATGAACGGATCGCTGGCGGTCGGATCGATTTCGCTATAGAGAGGCTCGCCCGGTCCATCGAAGACAACAGAGGCGCTGGCGAATCGGCTGCCGCCTGCCTTACACGGCTTGGCGCAACCGGCGTTTTGAAGGCGCTGCGACAGGAATAGGAATGCCAGACTACGATTATATCCGCAGCGGCGACGCGATCTACGAGCGTTCCTTTGCGATCATCCGCGCCGAGGCCGATCTTTCGCGCTTCACCGAAGATCAGGCCGAAATCGCCGTGCGCATGATCCATGCCTGCGGGCTTGTGGAAGCGACGGAGCATTTCGTCTTTTCCACCGATTTCGTCAGTGCGGCGCGTGACGCGCTGAAGGGCGGCGCGCCGATCTTCTGCGACGCGGAGATGGTATCCCATGGCGTCACCCGCGCGCGGCTGCCGGCGTTGAACGAGGTGGTGTGCACGCTGCGCGATCCTGAAACACCGGAGCTCGCGCGTGAGATCGGCAATACACGCTCGGCTGCCGCCATGCATCTCTGGCTCGACAGGCTCGGCGGAAGCGTTGTCGCAATCGGCAATGCGCCGACGGCGCTCTTCCATCTCCTCGAACTGCTGCGCGACGGCGCGCCGAAACCCGCGGCGATCCTCGGAATGCCGGTTGGTTTTGTCGGCGCGGCGGAATCGAAGGATGCGTTGGCGGAAAATTCGTATGGCGTTCCTTTCGCCATCGTGCGCGGCCGACTCGGCGGCAGCGCGATGACGGCCGCCGCCATCAATGCGCTGGCGAGGCCTGGCCTATGACAACAAACGGCCGTCTCATCGGCGTCGGCACAGGCCCCGGCGATCCCGAACTCCTGACCCTCAAAGCCGTGCGCGCCATCGAAGACGCTGACGTGATCGCGTACTTCGCCAAGCAGGGCAGGGGCGGAAACGGCAAGGCGATCGTCGAACCGCTGCTGAAACCAGGCGTGACGCTGGTGCCGCTCTATTATCCCGTCACCACCGAGATCGACAAGAACGACGAGCGCTACCAAAGCCAGATCACGGAGTTCTACGATCAATCAGCGCGAGATATCGCCAGCCATCTCGATGCCGGGCTGACCGTCGCCGTGCTCAGCGAAGGCGATCCGCTGTTCTACGGCTCCTATATGCACCTGCATATCAGGCTATCGACGCGTTATCCGACGGAAGTGATCCCCGGCATCAGCGCCATGTCGGGCTGCTGGTCCCTGGCAGGCATGCCGATCGTCCAGGGTGACGACGTGCTTTCCGTACTGCCCGGTACGATGGCCGAGACCGAATTGACCCGCCGCCTCGCCGATACGCAAGCGGCCGTCATCATGAAGGTCGGCCGAAATCTGCCGAAGATCCGCCGGGCGCTGGCCGCGGCCGGCCGGCTGGCGGAAGCCGTCTACGTCGAGCGCGGCACCATGTCGAATGCGGCGATGGAGAAGCTTGCCGACAGGGGCGAGGGCGATGCGCCCTATTTCTCGCTCGTGCTGGTGCCGGGCTGGGAGGGCAGCCGATGAAGGGCGGACTTTTCGTGATCGGCACCGGCCCCGGCAATCCCGAGCAGATGACCCCGGAAGCGCTAGCCGCTGTCGATGCGGCGACGGACTTTTTCGGCTACGGGCCCTATCTCGACAGGCTGCAACTCCGGCCCGATCAGTTGAGGCACGCCTCGGACAATCGCGAGGAGCTCGATAGGGCAGGGGCAGCTCTCGCCATGGCGGCGGACGGCGCGAAGGTCTGCGTCGTCTCCGGCGGCGATCCCGGTGTCTTCGCAATGGCCGCCGCGATCTGCGAGGCGATCGAGAATGGGCCGGCGGCCTGGCGTGCGGTCGATCTCACCGTCCTGCCCGGCGTCACGGCAATGCTGGCGGTGGCGGCGAGGGCCGGGGCGCCACTCGGCCACGATTTTTGCGCCATCTCGCTTTCAGACAACCTAAAGCCTTGGAATATCATAGAGAACCGTCTCGAGCTGGCGGCGAAGGCTGGTTTCGTCATCGCCCTCTATAATCCGATCAGCCGGGCGCGGCCGTGGCAACTCGGCGAGGCTTTCAAGCTGTTGCGCCAGCATCTGCCGGCAACAACACCGGTGATTTTCGGCCGTGCGGCCGGAAGGGCAGATGAGCGCATCGCGGTGCAACCGCTGTCTGAGGCGGATGCGTCGGTTGCCGATATGGCGACCTGCGTCATCATCGGCTCGGCCGAAACGCGTGTCGTTGCGCGCTCCGGCAAGCGGGACCTCGTCTATACTCCGCGCTTCATGGCAGGAGGGAAGAGGTGATCGATCGCCGCAAGCGCTGCCTCGACAGTCTCGACCACTGCGACCTCAGGGCCGGTCTCGCGCACCACCATCATCACCTTGATGCCGAGCAGGCGGGCCGCCTCGATCTTCGCATAGGTGGCGCCTCCGCCGCTGTTCTTGGCAATGATGACGTCGATCCCATGTTTCCTCAGCAAAGCGCATTCGTCTTCCAGCGTGAACGGACCACGATCGAGGATGTATTCGACCTTCGCGAGCGCGAGCGGCGGCTCGACCCGATCGACGCTGCGGATGAGATAAAAATGTTGCGGCGCCGCTTCCGCGTGATGCGCGCCCTGCCGGCCCGTCGCCAGGAAGACACGGCGAGGGGAGCGGCCGAGCGCTTCGATGGCTGCCGGAATGCCCCACACCTCCTGCCAGCGGTCGCCCAGCTGACGGCGCCATTCGGAGCGGCGCAGAGCGATGGCAGCAATGCCCGTGGTTTCGGCCGCGAAGGCGACGTTGGCGGAAATGCGCTCGGCAAAGGGATGCGTGGCGTCGATCAGCAGGTCATATTCGCCGGCTTTCAGAAAATCGGCAAGCGCCGCAGCACCGCCGAAACCACCGATGCGAACCGGAACCGGCTGCGCGGCCGGTTTTTCAGTGCGGCCAGCCAGCGACAGAAGAATATCGCGATCGTCACGCGCCGCCAGCGCCTCGGCGAGCAGGCGCGCCTCGCCGGTGCCGCCGAGAATGAGGATGCGGGGTCTGCCCATGGCTGATGTTTCTTCTCTTCCCGGCCAACGCTGGCTGACTATTATCGGCATCGGCGAAGATGGTCCAGCAGGGCTGGGCGAAGAGGCGAAAAGGCTCATTGCGAGCGCACCGGCCGTTTTCGGCGGGGCGCGGCATCACGCGCTTGCCGCATCGCTGATTACAGGAGAAAAGCTCTCCTGGCAGAGCCCGTTCGAGCGCTCGATTGACGCCATTCTTGAAAGGCGCGGCACGCCGGTCGTCGTGCTCGCCTCCGGCGATCCTTTTCTCTACGGCGTCGGAGCGACGCTTTCCCGCCATGTGGCGGCAGAGGAAATCTACACCATCCCAACGCCGTCCGCCTTCAGCCTTGCCGCGTCCCGTCTCGGCTGGCCGCTGCAGGACGTCACAACGATCTCGCTGCATGGACGCCCGCTCGACCTGATCCGGCCGCATCTGCACCCCGGACGGCACATCATTGCGCTGACCTCGGACGAGAAGGGGCCGGGCGAACTCGCCGCCTTGCTTGCCGCCGCTGGCTTCGGTCGGTCGCGGCTTACCGTACTCGAGGCGCTTGGCGGCGACCGAGAACGGCAAAGGCATACGGCGGCTGCGGATTTCGATCTCGCGGAGGTCGATGCCGTGAATGTCTGTGCGCTCCATGTTGCGGCAGGGGAGGGGGCTCGCATCCTGCCTTTTGCCGCAGGCCTCGAGGATAATCTGTTCGAGCATGACGGACAGATCACCAAACGCGAAATCCGGGCGGTGACGCTGTCGGCGCTTGCGCCGCGTCACGGCGAATTGCTCTGGGATGTCGGCGCGGGCTCGGGGTCGATCGGCGTCGAGTGGATGCTGGCTGATCCGTCGCTAAAGGCGATCGCAATCGAGCAGTCGCCGGCGCGGGCCGCACGCATCGCCCGCAACGCGTCCGCCTTCGGCGTCCCGCATCTCGCCATCGTCGAAGGTTCGGCACCCGATGCACTGCGGGGATTACCGGAGCCGGATGCGATCTTCCTCGGCGGCGGCGGCAGCGAACCGGATGTGATAGACGGCGCCGTTGCCGCGCTAAAGCGGGGAGGGCGGCTCGTCGCCAATGCCGTGACGCTGGAGATGGAGGCCGTACTGCTCTCAGAACACACAAAACGCGGCGGTTCGCTCACGCGGATCGACATATCGCGCGCCGAGCCCCTCGGCGGCATGAGCGGCTGGCGGCCGGCCATGCCGGTCACCCAGTGGCGCTGGACGAAAGGATAATCGATGACGGTGCATTTCATCGGCGCTGGGCCTGGCGCGGCAGATCTGATCACGGTGCGCGGCCGCAACCTCATCGGCGCATGCCCGGTCTGTCTCTATGCCGGGTCGATCGTCTCGCCGGAACTGCTGCAATATTGCCCTCCGGAGGCGCGCATCGTCGATACCGCGCCGATGTCGCTCGACGAGATCGAGGCGGAATATCTCAGCGCCGCTGCCGCCGGCCAGGATGTCGCCCGGCTGCATTCCGGCGATCTTTCGGTCTGGAGCGCGGTGGCCGAGCAGGTGCGCCGGCTGCAAAAACACGGCATCGCCTATACGATGACGCCGGGCGTTCCGGCCTTTGCCGCCGCCGCCTCGGCGCTCGGGCGCGAACTGACGATTCCCTCGGTGGCCCAGAGCCTTGTGCTCACCCGCGTTTCCGGCCGCGCTTCACCAATGCCGAACGATGAGACGCTCGCCAAATTCGGCGCGACGGGCGCCACGCTGGCGATCCATCTGGCAATCCATGCGCTGAAGCAGGTGGTGGTGGAATTGACGCCGCTTTACGGCGCCGGCTGCCCGGTCGCGATCGTCGTCAAGGCCTCCTGGCCGGACGAGCGCATCCTGTGGGGCACGCTGTCCGATATCGAAGCAAGGGTTGCGGCCGAACCGATCGAACGCACGGCAATTATTTTCGTCGGCCCCTCGCTCGCAGCCGAGGATTTTCGCGAGAGCTCGCTCTATGATCCGGCCTATCAGCGCCGGTTCAGGGGCCGGGAATAGCTTCAAGTGATCGGCCGCGCCGATGGCGCGGCTTCTCGTATAGCGATGAGAGCGAGCTTGCCCGGTTTTTAAACCCGGGCGGTGAGATAATCCATGCTGGCGCGGAGCGCACCGGCCGGATCCTTGACCGCATGGACTTCCGCCGCGAAGGGTTCGAAGGAGAACGGGCCGGCATAACCGGCCTGCAGCAGCGCCTTGATCTGCCCGGCATTGTCGAGCCGGTCGTCGCCGCCCACGAGCACCCGATGAGAATCGCGCATATCGGCAACGGAGACGGCAGGATCGCTGACGCCCGAGATATGAACGAGGCCGGAAAGTTCCGGGAAGGTCGCGGCTTCGCCGGCAAGGTGGTGGTGGAAGGTGTCGTGGACGAGCTTGAAGGTCGATTGCGCGCCGAGTTCCTTGATTGCCTCGGCGGCTTCCGTCTTCGAGCGCAGCGAGCAGATCTCGAAACCGAGCGGCTCGACGAGACCGATGATGCCGGCTTCATCGAGCATCGGCTTCAGCGCCGTCAGAGACTGGCGCAGATCGGCCTGGCGTTCACCGTCGGCGCAGCCGGTGCCATCGTTCTTCGGAACGAGGACGAGCGCCTTCGCGCCGGATGCGCGGGCATAGTCGATCAATTCCTGCGCTTCCCTGGCGCGCGTTTCATTCCACTCGTTGAAGCGCTGCAGAGCGTTGATCGAAATGATCGTCAGGCCATGTTGAGCCGCCGCCTGCTTGATCGCTTCGGGCTTGGTGCCGTCGAGAATTGCGTTGCCGGAAAGGTCGTTGCGGATTTCGACGGAGTCGATGCCGAGCGACTTTGCAAGCGCGAAGAAATCATCGATGGCGAGCGACGGCGCGGCCATATGGTTGAGCGCAAAGCGGATCGAAGTCATGACGGATATATCCTCCTCGGCTCCGCGGCAGGCGGAGCGGTCCTCGTGAATGAGCGAGCGAATCTCTATCCGAATTCGCCCGCCAATCCATCCGTCATCGCCGGCGACCGCCCTCATTGCTGAGAGAATTTCAGCCGGTATGATAGAATTCCATCATGCTTCAGATGTTTTCGGAAAGGTAGATGTCGAAGGGCAAGAAGGACTGCCCGGGGATGGCGGCTTCGCTGTTTTCGACCGCATTCCTCATCAGCGCCATCAGCTCCTGACAGAGCGCGGGCAGGGGCGTGCCGATTGCCATAGCGACGATGTCATCGGCAAGACCTGCTTTGCTGTCGGGCGTCAATTCGTTGACCACGAGCACGACCTTGCCGCCAAGGTTCTCCTCCCGGAATGCCGAAATCGCTCCTTCCATGCCGCCGCCGCAGACATAAAGCCCGGCAAGATCGGGATGTTTCTGTAGCAACGTTAACGTCGCCTCGTGCGTGATCTCGGGCGTATCCAGGTTGATCAATGTGTCGATGACATCAAATTCCGGCGCATTTTCGCGAAAATAGGAGCGGAAGCCGATTTCCCGGAGTTCATGCCCATGAAAACGATGGCTGCCAACGAAACAGGCGACCTTGCCGGGTTTATGCGCCGTCCGCGCAATCACCCAGGCGGCGGTGCGGCCAACCTTGCGGTTGTTGACGCCGATGTAGCCGGTGCGCACGCCCGACGCGAAATCGGAGAGGAGCGAGAAGACCGGGACGCCTTTTTCCTTCAACTCCTCGATGGCGGTCGTCACCGCGGGGTAATCAGGCGCAACTAGGGCAACGGCCTGATTGCGTGCACCGAGAGCCTTGAGTTTCTCGACGATTGCAGCCGGCGTGGCGGCTGACGGAAAGTCGATATGCGCCTGGATGCGAGCGTTCGTGACCGTTCGCGCCGCCGCTTCGATCTCACGCGCGAATGCCTGGTAGAACTGCTGTGTCGGTTTCTGCAGCAGGAAAGCCAGCCTGTATTGCGGCAGATCTTCGAAGACGCGCTGCCTGATGAGGCCGACCGCATGATAGCCGATCGACTGCGCCGCGTCATAAACCCGCCGCGCCGTCTCCTCCCGCACGGGATGGCGGGCGTTGAGAACGCGATCGACGGTGGCGACGCTGACGCCGGAGGCGCGGGCGAGATCGGATATGGTGGGGCGGCGCATGAACGTTCCTGATAGATTCAATCATGAATGCAAGCCATTCCTGATGGCTTTTGATAGAATATATCAAGCCTGCATTGAGCACCCACCAAAGTCAACCTATTCTCCCTGCCAACAGCATAGCGGGAGGCGGACGATGGCGACCCAGACAAAGAAACGTGACTACGACCTGCTCGGCGAAAGCGGCCGCACTGCCGTCGAGACGGGGCTGGCGGCAGCGCAATGGTACCACACCGACATTCCGCGCAAGGAGATGAAGGCGCTGATGCAGCGCTCCGATGCACCCGCAATCCGTGATACGGCCATCTGGCTCGGCAGCATGGCGGTTTTTGCCGGGCTCGGCATCTATTTCTGGGGTTCGTGGATCGCCGTGCCCTTCTTCCTCGCCTATGGCGTGCTCTACGGCTCGGCCTCCGATAGCCGCTGGCACGAATGCGGCCACGGCACCGCCTTCAAGACGCGCTGGATGAACGATGTGGTCTATCAGATCGCCTGCTTCATGATCATGCGCAATCCGGTGACCTGGCGCTGGAGCCACACGCGCCATCACACCGATACCGTCATCGTCGGCCGCGATCCCGAGATCGCCGTCATGCGGCCGCCGGATCTCCTCCGGCTGATCCTCAATTTCTTCGGTATCCTCGATGTCTGGCATGCCGTCGTCGACATGCTGCGCAATGCCTTCGGCGTCATCAGCACGGCGGAAAAGACTTTCATTCCGGAGATGGAGCAGCCGAAGGCGATCCGCATCGCCCGTATCTGGCTCGCCATCTATATCGCTACGATCGCAGCCGCGATTGCCATGGGTTCAATCCTTCCCTTGATGCTGATCGGCCTGCCGCGCCTCTACGGCGCCTGGCACCATGTGCTGACCGGGCTGCTGCAGCATGGCGGTCTCGCCGACAATGTGATCGACCACCGGCTGAACAGCCGCACGGTCTACATGAACCCGATCAGCTGCTTCATTTACTGGAACATGAACTACCACGTCGAACATCACATGTTTCCGATGGTGCCCTACCACGCGCTGCCCAGGCTGCATGCGATGATCAAGCACGATCTGCCGGCGCCGAACGCGTCGATCTGGTCCGGCTATCGCGAGATGATCCCGGCCTTCCTGCGCCAGCTGCGCAACGAGGATTATTTCCTGCGGCGCGAACTGCCGGCCACCGCGCGGCCCTATCGCGAGGAATTCCACAACGAACTGGCCCCGGCGGCCCAATAATTACGATCGAGGGAGGATAAGATGAGCGGAAACTGGATCGAAGTCTGCGGCAAGGACGAGATCGACGAAGAGGATGTCATCCGCTTCGATCATGGCGGGCGCACCTTCGCGGTCTACCGCAGCCCCGACGACGAATTCTTCGCGACCGACGGGCTCTGCACGCATGAAAATATCCACCTCGCCGACGGGCTTGTGATGGATGAGATCATCGAATGTCCGAAACATAACGGCCGCTTCAATTACAAGACGGGCGAAGCCAAGGGCGCGCCGGTCTGCGTCAATCTCAAGACCTACCCCGTGAAGGTCGAAGGCGACACCGTCTTCATCTCGGTCTGAGGGAGGCTGCTGTGGCTCATTTCGTGATCCTGGGTGCCGGCGAGTGCGGTGCGCGCGCCGCCTTCGCCTTGCGGGAAAAGGGTTTTGCTGGCGAGATCACGCTTGTCGGCGCCGAAGCCCTCCATCCCTATGAGCGGCCGCCGCTTTCCAAGGCCGGCATCGCCGATGCCAGCGATCCGAAATTCATCGCTGCGGCGGAAAAATATACCGAAAGCGGCATCCGGCTGCTGACCGGCGTAGAGGCCAGGGATGTCGACACGGCATCCAAGACCGTCACGCTTTCCGACGGGACGACACTCTCCTATGACAAGCTTCTGCTGGCGACGGGCGCGAGCGCGCGGTCGTTTCCAGGCGCGCCGAAGGGCAGCGCGCATATTCGTTCGCTCCGGACCTATCACGATGCGGCAGCGCTGCGCGATGCAATGAAGCCGGGCCGTCATATCGCCATTATCGGCGGCGGCTTCATCGGCCTGGAGCTTGCGGCGACGGCGCGCCTGCTCGGCGCCGAGGTGACCGTCATCGAGGGGCTGGAACGCGTGCTGAAGCGCGGCGTGCCGGAGGAAGTCGCCCATCTCCTCACCGAGCGCCATCGCGCCGAGGGCGTCGATATCCGCTGCGGCGTCTCGATCGAGGCGCTGATCGAGGAAGGCGGGAAGGCCGTGATCAGGCTGTCGGCCGGTGAGGTGATCGAAGCCGATCTTGCTCTTGTCGGCATCGGCGCGTGGCCGAATGTCGAGATCGCCGAAAGCGCGGGCCTCGCGATCGAGAACGGCATTGCTGTCGATACCTATCTCCAGACCTCGGCGCCTGACGTGTTTGCCGCCGGCGACTGCTGCTCTTTCCCGCTGCCGATCTATGGCGGCCGGCGGGTGCGGCTCGAATCCTGGCGCAACGCCCAGGAGCAGGGCACATTGGCCGCGGCCAACATGCTCGGCCTCGATCAAGCCGTTTCCGCCGTGCCGTGGTTCTGGTCGGACCAATATGACATGACGCTGCAGATATCAGGGCTTGCCGAAGGCGCCGCCTCCCATCATCGCCGCGATCTCAGCGCGGACGCCTTCATTCTCTTCCATCTCGACGCCGAAGGACGGCTGATCGCCGCAAGCGGCATCGGACGCGGCAATGCGGTGGCGCGCGACATCCGGCTCGCCGAAATGCTGATTGCAGCAGGCGCCCGTCCCGACCCGGCGGCGCTGACATCAAGCAACGTCAAACTGAAATCCCTGTTGGCCGCCTGAGCGGCCGCTATTCTTTAAAGGAATTGATGATGAAGAAACACAAGCGCGCGACGGTCGCCGACCTGCTGGCGGAAAAAGGCAAGCGCCAGCTCACCATGCTGCGCGTCACCTCGCTGGAGGAGGCGGAGGCCGCCGAAAAGGCCGGGATCGATATCGTTTCCGTGCCGCCTTCGCTGCTCGGCCCGGTCTTCCGCGAGATCGCGCCCACGCCCTTTGCCATTCCCGGGCTCGAATATGGCGACCATGTCTCGGCGGAGGATTACCTGCGCGCCGCCTTCGCCGCGCTGAAGGCCGGTGGCGACGCCGTCTATTGCGCCGCAAGCCTGCAGACCATCCGGCGCATGCGCGATGAAGGCATTCCCGTCTGCGGCCATCTCGGCCTGATCCCTTCGAAAGCGACCTGGACCGGCGGTTTCCGCGCCGTCGGCAAGACGGCGGCGAGCGCCGCAGAGATCTGGCGACAGACCAAGGCGCTGGAAGAAGCCGGCGCGTTTGCCGCCGAAATCGAAGTCGTGCCGGGAGAGGTCGCCGCCGCCATCAGCAGCAACACCTCGATGCTGATGATCTCCATGGGCGCCGGCAGCGGCTGTGATGCCCAATATCTCTTCGCCGACGACGTGCTCGGCGCCAATCGCGGCCATTATCCGCGCCATGCCAAGGTCTATCGCGACTTCGCGGCCGAAAACGACCGGCTGCAGCGCGAGCGCATCACCGCCTTTGCCGAGTTCGCCGACGATGTCAGATCCAGCGCCTATCCGGAAAAACGCCATCTCGTCGGCATCGAAGAAGCCGAGCTGAAGATTTTTCTGGATCGGCTGGCGGGCGAGATCGGCAATCACTGAAAGCTTGACTGCTTGCTCCGCGCTTCCCCTCGCCCCGCTGGGGAAAGGGGAAGCCCGCCATTGGCTTCCGCCTTCGCCTATGTCAGGAATGATCCGTTCGACCCATTCGGAACGGAGTATTCGGTCCCCTGTGACGATAGGCTTTGCGCATGCGGAATTGATTGCGGTGCTCGTCGCGGTGACGGGGGATGAGCCGCGCGTCATGACCATCCGTTCCGGCAATGCGCTGCCGTCAGGCCCCTTCGAAATGGGCCATCGCACGCTGCAATCGGGCCTGCGCGAATGGGTGCAGGAGCAGACGGAGCACCCGGTCGGCTATCTCGAACAGCTCTACACCTTCGCCGACCGCGATCGGAACAACGACATTCCAGGCGGGCGCACGATCTCGATCAGCTATCTCGGCCTCGTCAACGAGCAGTCCGGCGCCGGCCGGCCGGGATGGCACGGCTGGTATGAATATTTCCCCTGGGAGGATCATCGGCAAGGCCGGCCGGCCGTGTTCGACGAGATCGTGACACGCCTGCGGAACTGGGCCGATGCCGATCCCGCGCGGCGCGACCATCGTCATCGCCGCGCGGATTTCACCTTCGGCCTCGACGGCGGCGGCTGGAACGAGGATCTGGCGCTGCAGCGCTATGAACTGCTTTACGAAGCGGGGCTGGTCGCCGAGGCCGGATGCGCCGCCGAAGCCAATCTCGGCCGGGCGATGTTCGCCGACCACCGCCGCATTCTGGCGACCGGCATCGCAAGGCTGCGCGCCAAAATCAAATATCGCCCGGTCGTCTTCGAGCTGATGCCCGACAGTTTCACGCTGCTCAGGCTGCAACGCACCATCGAAGCGCTCGCCGGGTTGACGCTGCACAAGCAGAATTTCCGCCGCCTGATCGAACAGCAGGAACTGGTCGAGGAAACCGGCGGGACGGAAAGCGAAACCGGCGGCCGGCCGGCCAAGCTCTTCCGCTTCCGCCATACGGTGCTTGAAGAACGCGCGCTCGCCGGAACGAAATTACCGCTCTCCCGCAATTGACATATGCTCAACATGAGAATATGTCTTTGCCTATAATATGCTCAAGCCGAGCATAATTAGGAGCCGGTCATGAATCACGCTGTTTCCGCATCCTCGCTCTACGAACGCGTCAGCCGCGTCATCCCCAAAGCCGAATGGATGATGTTCGAAAATGACGTCGACGCGATCCTCGATCTCAAGCGCCGCCGCAATGCCGTCATTCTCGCCCATAACTACCAGACGCCGGAAATCTTCCACGGGGTGGCCGATATCGTCGGCGACAGCCTGGCGCTCGCCCGCAAGGCGATCGAGGTCGATGCCGACGTCATCGTGCTGGCCGGCGTGCATTTCATGGCCGAGACCGCCAAGCTTCTGAACCCCGAGAAAACGGTGCTGATCCCGGATCTCGGCGCCGGCTGTTCGCTGGCGGACTCGATCACGCCTGAGGACATCGCGCTGCTGCGCCAGGCCCATCCCGGCGTCCCGGTCATCACCTATGTCAACACCTCGGCTGCGGTGAAGGCCGCCTCCGACATCTGCTGCACCTCGGGCAATGCCAAGCAGGTGGTGGAATCGCTCGGCGTGCCGAAGGTGCTGATGATCCCCGACGAATATCTGGCGCGCAACATCGCCCGCGAGACCGATGTCGAGATCATCGCCTGGCACGGCCATTGCGAAGTGCATGAACTTTTCACCGCCGAAGACGTCCGCCAGCTGCGTGAAAATCATCCCGGCGTGACAGTGCTCGCTCATCCGGAGTGCCCGCCTGATGTGGTGGCTGAAGCCGATTTCGCCGGCTCGACCGCCGTGATGTCGGATTATGTCGGCACGCAGAAGCCGGCGCGGGTCGTGCTCCTCACCGAATGCTCGATGAGCGATAATGTCGCCGTGCATCACCCCAACGTAGAGTTCATCCGCCCCTGCAATCTCTGCCCGCATATGAAGCGGATCACGCTTGCCAATATCCGTGCGGCGCTCGAAGAAAACCGTCATGAAGTGACCGTCGACCCGGCGATTGCCGTGGCCGCACGCCGCGCCGTCGAGAGGATGCTCGCGATATGATCGAGCTTCTCGACCATCTTGCCGGACGCACGGTGATCGTCGGCAGCGGCCTTGCAGGGCTGGTGACCGCGCTGACGCTGGCGCCGGAGCCCTGCGTGATCGTGACCCGCGCCGCTCTTGGCGTGGAAACGTCGAGCGCCTGGGCGCAGGGCGGCATTGCCGCCGCCATGGGCGCCGACGATAGCGCCGAGCTGCACCTTGCCGATACGCTTGCCGCCGGCGACGGCCTCTGTGATCCAGCGGTCGCCGCCGGCATTTGCGCCGAGGCGCCGGCCGCGATCGCGGCGCTCCAACGGGCCGGCGTGCGCTTCGACAGAAATGCCGTGGGCGAGCTTTCGCTCGGGCTCGAAGCCGCGCATTGCCGTCGCCGTATCGTCCATGCCGAAGGCGACGGCTCTGGCGCGGCAATTATCGCTGCACTGGTGCGGGCGGTGATGCAGACGCCTTCGATCACCGTGCTCGAAGGCTTCGAGGCGCGACGGATCCTGATGGACGGCGGACATGTGGCGGGCCTGCATTGCGCGACCACCCATGGCGCCGCCATCCTTCCGACGTCCAAAGTGGTGCTCGCCACCGGCGGCATCGGCGGGCTCTATGATGCGACCACCAATCCGATGGGCAATTTCGGCCAAGGGATCGCGCTCGCGGCAAGGGCGGGCGCTGTTCTCGCCGATATGGAATTCGTGCAGTTCCATCCGACCGCGCTCGATTCACGCCGCCGGCCGTTGGCGCTCGTCAGCGAGGCGGTGCGCGGGGAGGGGGCTTTGCTCCTGAACGAAAAGGGCGAGCGCTTCATGGCCCGTATCCCGGGCGCAGAACTTGCGCCCCGCGACGTGGTGGCACGCGCCATCAGCGCCGAAATCGCCCGTGGCGGCCGGGTCTTCCTCGATGCCCGCAATGCGCTCGGCCGCCGGTTCGCGGCACGCTTTCCTGTGATCGCAGCCCTCTGCGGCGAGGCCGGCATCGACCCGGCAACGGACCTCATTCCGGTGCGGCCGGCCGTTCACTATCACATGGGCGGCATTGCCACGGATGCGAATGGGCGCAGCTCGGTGCCCGGTCTCTGGGTGGCGGGGGAGGCGGCCTCGACAGGGCTGCACGGCGCCAACCGGCTCGCCAGCAATTCGCTGCTGGAGGCAGCCGTGATGGGCATTCGGGCAGCAGGCGATCTGTCCCACGCACCGGCAAATGGTGCCGGCTCCATCACCGCCGCAAAACTGCCGGCGGCCGCCGATGCCTCGCTCGTCCGGCCGATTGTCTCGCGCCATCTCGGCGTGCTGCGCAACGCCGGCGCCGTGAATGGAGCGATCGCCGCATTGCTGCCGCTTGCCGAAAGCACCGGCCCCGCCACCGATCCTGCCATCGTGGCGTTGCTGATCGCCGTTTTTGCCAGCTTGCGAACGGAATCGCGCGGCGCCCACGCCCGTACCGATTTTCCGCTGAAGCATGCCGATGCAAGGCGACGTCAGATGCGCCTGTCGGACGCGCTGGAGATCGCACGCGCGACACCGCCCTATTCGCTTGCAAGGAGTGCCTGAGATGAGCCTCGTTCCCCTTTCGCGCCTGATCGTCGAACCGTTGGTCCGGGCAGCGCTGCTTGAAGATCTTGGTCTTGCCGGCGACATCACCTCGGCATCGGTCATTCCGGCGGATCATCGCTCGACAGTTGTTATGGCCGCCCGCCAGCCCGGCGTGATCGCCGGCCTCGATGCGGCCGAACTCGCCTTTTCCCTCGTCGATCCCGAAATCACCACGCTCCGCCATCTCCAAGACGGCGATGCGGTCAAGCCTGGCGACGTAATCGCCACCATCGAAGGCCCGTCGCGCGGCCTCCTCACCGCCGAGCGTACCGCGCTGAATTTCCTTGGCCATCTCTCGGGGATTGCAACCGTCACGGCCGAGATTGCCGCCGCCATCGGCGGCACCAAGGCTTCCGTCGCCTGCACGCGCAAGACGACACCGGGGCTAAGGGCGTTGGAAAAATATGCGGTGCGGGCCGGCGGCGGCATGAACCACCGTTTCGCGCTCTACGACGCGGTGCTGATCAAGGATAACCACGTCGCGATCGCCGGCGGCATTGCCGAGGCGATACGCCGGGCGCGGACCGGCGTCGGCCATATGGTGAAGATCGAGGTCGAGGTGGATACGCTTGCTCAATTGCGTGAAGCGATGGAGATCGGCGTCGACGCCGTTCTGCTCGACAATATGACGCCGGACCATCTGCGCGAAGCCGTCGCCATCGTCGCCGGCCGGGCAATCACAGAAGCATCCGGCCGTGTCACGCCGGCAACGGCAGCGGCAATCGCGGCATCCGGCGTCGACCTCATTTCCGTCGGCTGGCTGACACACAGCGCGCCGGTGCTCGATATCGGGCTTGATTTCGTCGAGGCCGCAACCGCGACGGAAGCAGCCGCAAAACGGATCGCCCGGGCCCTATGATCGCTGGGCGTGCCGCTGGCCTTCGATCCGCGCAAACTCTAGTAGCCGGCTTCGAAGAACGGTGACAGTTCAAATAATGTACCGAAATGAGACGCCGAGGCGGTCTCGCATCAAGTGTCCGTAAGCATTTTCCTCCACAGATGGTGCGAGAAGATGCAATTATTCGACGAAAATTCTTCTTTTTATAGCAAAGCCGCTATGCGCGGCGCCCTTATCGCTCTAACATGCTACCCACTGGCCGGCGCTTCTGCGCGCCTTGGGCTTCAGGGGTGAGAACCGAAATGCAAGAGACATCCGCAGAGGTGTCGACGAACAGGCTCTGCCTGCTCGGAAGACCGCGATTGATAGCGGCGGGGAGAGAGCTCCCCTTGCCGGAGAAATCCTATTTTCTTCTCGCCATGCTCGCTGCCGAATCCAATCTGGAACTCGACCGCGAAACGATCAGGCGCCAGCTCTGGCAATCCGAACTGCCGGAAAAACGGGCAGGCAGCCTGCGCCAGCTGCTGGCGCGCATCGAGCAGAGCATTCCCGCCGACCTTCCCCCGCTGCTCGCCGCGACAAGGACCCATATCGGCCTTGCCGACGGCTGGGAGATCGACGTTCGCATCCTGAAGCAGAAAGGGCCGCTTGCCCCCGAAGACAGCAGCATCCTCAACGGCGAATTGCTGGAAGGCGCGAAATCGCCGACGCAAGGCGCCGAGGACTGGCTGACCTTCGAGCGCCAGCGTATCGACGAATTGCGCTCGACCCATCTCACCCGGCTGGTCGAAACCGCCGAAGACAGGTCGGATGAAGAGCAGGTCGCGCTTGCCAGGCGCCTGCTGGAACTCGACCCGGCCAGCGAAACGGCCTATCGCGCCTTGATGCGCCTTTATGTCGGGATGAACGATCCGGCCGCGGCGCGTCAGGCCTATCTGAAATGCAAGAGCCAGCTGAAGGACGAGTTCGACACCGAGCCGGAGGAAAGCACCACGGCGCTCGCCCGCGAACTCGGCCTGATCCCGGCAGCACAAGCCGCAGCGCCCGAGCGTCCGTCCGCGCCAGGCATGTTCGCCGATATGCTCGGCCAGCCGCGCATCATCATCCTGCCGCCGGAAAGCATCTTTACCGATCCGCTGATGGAGCGCGTCGGCAGGGCGCTTCTCGAAGACGTAACCATCGGCCTCAGCCAGCAGCGCGGCTTCAAGGTCATCGCGGCGCATACCAGCCTCGAGATCCTCAGCCGCTCGGTCGATCCGGCGCGCGCCGTGCCCGGCCCGCTCGACCTCAGCTTCGACTATGCGGTCTACGTCACCATCCAGGGCCGCGACGAGGATGTCTATGCGACCTGCCGTCTGACGCGGACGACGACGTCGGAGGTGATCTGGGCGCTGGAACTGCCGCTGGTGATGCAGAAGATCAGCGAATCCTTCGCGCATCTGACGCGGCGGATCGTCTCCTCGCTCGCCGACACGATCGAGCGCCACGAACTGGCGATGCCGATCGGCGATGCGCCGGCCTCCGCCTATCGTCTCTACCTGGAAGGCAAGCGGCTGATCGCCAAGACCGACCTGCAACACCTGCGCCAGGCCCGCAAATGGTTCAAATCCTCGCTCAACCGTTATGAGCATTTCTCGGCTGCCCATGCCGGCGTATCACGTGCGCTCGGCATGGAATGGCTGATCCGCGGCATGCAGGATACCGACCTTCTCGACGAGGCGAACGGGGCTGCCCGGCTGGCGCAGCAGTCCGACCCGAACAGCGGCCGGGCCTATCGCGAACTCGGCTTCGTGGCGCTTTACCGCCGCCGTTTCGACGAGAGCCTGGAATATTTCCAGCAGGCCCAGGATCTCAATCCGAACGATGCGGATATCCTTGCGGATTATGCCGATGCTCTGTGCCACAATGGTGATTTCGACAAGGCGCTGGAGTTGAACCAAGCCGCCTTCAGGCTCAATCCCCTGCCGCCGGACTATTATTATTGGAATCTCGGCGGCATTCATTTCGACCGTGAAGATTACAAGAAGACGATCGAGGCGCTCGAGCCTGTGAACTCCAAACAGGCGACCGCTCGCCTGCTCGCCGCCGCTCATGCGATGGCAGGCGATATGAAGAAAGCCGGGAACTACGCCAGGGTCGTCCTTGAGAATTTCCCGGATTTCCGCAGCGAGGATATCCGCCACTTCGTCCCGGATCGCGATCCCCGTTATACGGAAGCACTGATTCACGGCCTGCAGCTCGCCGGTCTCCCCTGATTGCGTCGCCTTTTAACGAAGCCTGTAACGCTTAAATGACGCGGGCAATGTTTCCCTCCGACCGCTAACGACAGCAACACGCTGTCCGAACAATCGGAGATCGAACATGAAGACGAATGCTGAAACCACCCAAGTTCAGGCTCAGTCGCTGCGTTTCTCTGCAGCCGCCAGGGCGGCCATGAAACAGGACGAGCTCAACGTTTCCGCCAATGCCCTCGAAAACCTGACGCATGCTCTGAAATTCCGCTAAGGACGAGATTGCATGTCCGCTTTCGCCGATCTTGAGACGCTTGCCGGTGACCTCAAACGATCATCGGCCGGCGTCAGCGAATATCACGACCGCGCAGTCACGCCGGCCCAGACGCTGGCTGCGATCAGGCCGTATCTGCGTGAATTCGGCATCACGCGCGTCGGCCTTCTGACCGCGCTCGATGTCCTGAACATTCCGGTCGCGTTCGCGACGCGGCCGAACAGCCATACGCTCTCGGTCTTCCAGGGCAAGGGCATCGATAACGAGGCCGCCATGGCCTCGGCTGCCATGGAGGCGATCGAGACGCGGATCGCGGAAATACCGCCCGCCGATCTGACGCAGGCGACGGTCGAGAGCATGCGGGCGGAGCGCGCCGCCATGATCGATCTCGACAATGTCGCGCGCTGCGCCCCCGACGAGATCGGCAAAAGCCCCATTCCCTGGTGCTCCGGCCTCGATATCCTGTCCGGCAGCACCGTTTTCGTGCCCTGGTGGCTCGTCGGCCTCGACCATCGCGGGGAGAGGCCGCCGGGCTTCGAGCAGTCGAGCGACGGTCTTGCCTCCGGCAATACGCCATCCGAAGCGGTCCTTCATGGGCTTTGCGAACTGGTCGAACGCGATGCCTGGGCGCTGACCCAGCTGAAATCGCCGGAACGCCTGAAGGAAAGCCGCATCGACCCCGCCTCCTTCGGCGACACCGTCATTGACATCATGACCGACCGGATCGCCCGCGCCGGCATGCGGCTGCTGCTGCTCGACATGACCACGGACATCGGCGTTCCCGCGTTTCTCGCCGTCATCATGCCCGGCAATCTTTCGGATCGTGTCGATGCACGCTGGTCGCATGTCTGCGGCGGCTGCGGCTGCCATCCCGATCCCGTGCGCGCTGCGCTGCGCGCCATCACCGAGGCGGCGCAGAGCCGGCTGACCGCGATCGCCGGCAGCCGCGACGACTTCTCGCCGCGCATCTATCAGCGGCTCGACCAAAGTGCGGCGATGCAGCAGGTGGTCGAGCTTTGCGAGGGCGGCGGCCGGATGCGCGCGTTCCAGCCGCGTCATCGCCGGCAGGCGACGATTCAGGAGAACATCGACCATATTGCGAGCCGGCTGGCGGCGACCGGGATCGAGCAGATCGTCGTCGTGCCGTTTGCCCACCAGACCTTGCCGGTCTCCGTCGTCAGGGTGATCGTACCGGGTCTGGAGGTCGATATATCGGGCCAGTACATCCAGCTTGGCATGCGCGCGGTCAACACCATGAGGGGAGCCCAATCATGAAGGTGCTGTTCGTCGGTCCGAGCCTCGGAAGCGATCTCGCCGCGGCAAGGGCGGCATCTTCCTGCATCGACTTCCGGCCGCCGGCCGCCTGCGGCGACATCCTGAAGGCCGTCGAGGACGGCGCCACCGCAATCGGCCTCGTTGACGGCTATTTCGGTGATCTGCCGTCGGTCTGGCACAAGGAAATCCTCTACGCACTCGAACAGAATGTCGCCGTGGCCGGCGGTGCCAGCATGGGCGCACTGCGGGCGGCCGAATGCGCTCCGTTCGGCATGGTCGGGATCGGCTCGATCTTCGAGGATTACGAGACCGGCCGCTTGCTCGACGACGAGGCCGTGGCCCTCGTACATGCGCCGCAGGAGCTCGGCTGGCTGCCGCTTTCCGTGCCTTGGGTCGATTTCGAGCCGACGATCGACGCGCTTTACGCCAGCGGCGAGATAACACCCGGCGAACGCAAGAAACTGCTGCTTGCCGGCCGCTTCCTGCATTTTTCCGAGCGCACTTATGCGAAGGCCGTCGATGAATGCCATTTCGCCCGCAAGCCGCGCCGCGATCACATCCTCGCCGCTATCCGCAACAACCGCGTCGAACGCAAACGCAACGATGCCCGGCTGGTGTTGGAATGGCTGCGCCGCGACGAATTCCTTCCCGTCAACCGTGACTGGCGCTTTGCCGCGACTTCCCACTGGGAGCTCTTGCATGCCGAAGTCACACGGAATGTGACTCCTGTAACGCTAGAATAACGGTCGCGGCAGAAAGATGTACTGGCGATGGAATCGTAGGGTTTCACGACCAACGAGGCGGGAACGATGTTTGAACAACATACCGAGGGTACAGGCAGCGAATACGCGAGGATCTTCCGGCTGCTGTCGGCAGCCAAGGAGGAGGCTGAAAAACTTCAGCTGCGTAATCTGATGCACCTGACGAACATGGCGCTGCTGCAGGTCGTCATCGATTGGGACGGCATCGATCCCGACAGGGAACTTGACGTCAATCTCGAGAAGCTGCTCGGCAGCAAGGCCAAGATCGCAATGAAGGATGCCAGCGAGAATCTGATCCTGATCGATCGCCATTAAACCCGATCAATGCACATTGATCCGATCGATGGAAATTCATCGATCAACGGCAATTGATCCCGATTGATTCTCAAGCGGTCCGTTGAGGTCGCGTGAAAGGCAGATTATTCGGCCGCGTCACCTTCCAACTGTTCGGTATTGGCGATCGCCTGGACGAGCTTGAGGATCTTCTTGCGAAGAGCTTCGTTCTTGATCGAGAAAAACGCCGCGTTGAGAAGCACGCCTTCGCGCGAGATAATGAATTCCTCGCTGGGAGCCGGATTATCGTTGGCTGTATCAGGAGCGGACAGATCGTCGAAGAACGTTCTGACATCGACCTTCAGAGCGCCGGCGATTTCGACCAGCATGCTGGCGGAAACACGGTTGGAGCCCTTTTCGTATTTCTGGATCTGTTGGAACGTGACGCCCACACGTTCGCCCAGTTCCGTCTGGGAAACCTTCCTCAGCAGACGCTGTATACGGATCGTCTTTCCGACGTGAACATCCACTGCATGCGGTTCTTCTTTCATTTCTTTTCCCTCCTGAGGACAGTGGACATGAGGTTATTCGTCATATCCCTGCCTGACAACTTTTACCCGAGATGAATAAAGCTCGCAATTGCTTGGTTGTAGGTCGTCCCAAACCGAAACAACGGCGCGCTTCATTCTATCATCAGCAAAAAACATGCCAAAGTAGCACTTTTGTGGGATACGTCATTTTGAGGATCTAAGGTAAAAGTGCGTAGAGGTGCTACGCGAAAACCAAGCGATAGAGCACTTCCGTGATTCGAGGAAAAAGCGGAACGCTTTCATTCCTCACCCTTGGAAACTACAGACATACGCAACGATTTCTCCAGCAACGCGCGAAGCGTTGCCGGAAACTGCGTAAATGGAAGATTAAAGCGCGTCACGCAAAAGTGTGTGCGGTTGTGCTATAACGATACGCGGCGACCAATCCGACGAGCGCGACCTGTTTCAAAGCGCCCAGAGGCGCTGGGCGTTGGCGAAAAGCAGCTTGGAACGCTCCGCCTCGCTGCTGAGGGAGAGCACCGCATGGGTCGCAGCCACCCATGTGGAAAGACCGCCGCCGAGCGTGCAGACCGGCCAGTCGCTGCCCCAAACGACACGATCCCAGCCGAAACTTGCGATGACATGCTCGATATAGGGCCTCAGCGTCTGCGCCGCCCATGTCTCGGCATCGGCATAGGCGACGACGCCGGACACCTTGCAGACGACGTTCGGCCGACGGGCAATCTCGGATATGCCGGCCTTCCAGGGTTCAAAGGCATCCGAGCGGATATCGGGCACGCCGCAATGATCGAGCACGAACTGCACATCGGGCGCAAGATCGATCAGCGCGGTCACGCGGCCCGCCTGATGCGGCAACGTGCAGAGATCGAAGGTCAGGCCGCTGCCGCCGATGCGCCGGATGTTTTCACGGAAGAGGGCGCCTTCGGAGACATCGTCAGGGACGACATGCAGCACGCGGCGAAACCCCTTGACGAAGGGATCGGCCTTTTGCCGTTCGAGATAGGCGGCAAAGTCCTTCTCTTCCGGCCGGCAGGCGACGATGGCGCCGGCAATCAGGCTGCCCTCGCGCGCCGCGATGCTCCTGACATGATCGGTCTCGGCCTGCATGGCGGCAGGATCGACATCGACCTCCATGTGCAGCACTTTGGTGATGCCGCAGCGCCGGGCCTCGGTCGCATAGGTCTCATAGAGGAAATCGTGGTCGAGAGCGGGCACATTTGAGAGCCACGGATAGGGCAGCGCCGACCGGTCGATGATGTGCAGATGGGTATCGATGAGCACGCTCTTCTCCTCCAGGAGTGTGTTGCGGCAACCTATCCCCGGTGAATGGATTGTTCAAATAAAAATTCCGGCCCCTCAGGCAAGGTTGGCGACGTCGGCGCCCGCAAGCAGCGAAAGCTGGGCTGAAGTCTTCTGCACCAGCGCGATCGTCTGGCTGATATCGGGTGCCGAAGGCGCATTCACGAGCGCGATGAAAGGGCAGGTGAGGGCGGCGATGCAGCGCCGGTCCGGCCCGAGAACCGGTGCGGAGAGATTATAGACGCCAGCGGTCTGGGCGCTCGCCATCATCTCGTAGCCGCGCTCGCGGATCTGGTCGAGACGGTCGTAGAATTCGGCGCCGAGCTCGATGTCGGCGCGGCTGCGCACATGTTCCGAAATCATCATCTCCCGCTCCTCGTCACTGCGGAAGGCGAGCAGCACATGGCCCGAGCCGGTGTCGAACAGGCTGATATGGGCGCCGATGCGGATCGAGAATCCCCAGTAATCAGGCGCCTCCTGCTGGGCGATGACGACGGCAGCGCCGCGATCGAAGACGGCGAGATGATTGGCCTGGCGCGTGCGCTGGGCGAGTTCGCGCATCAGCGGCGTGGCATAGGAGGCGAGCCGGCGCACCGGCGCGTGCAGCTGGGCGAGGCCGAACAGTTTCAGCGTCAGTGAATAGCGATCGCCGTCGAGCCGGGTAACGTAGCCGCGGCGCACCAGGCGGTCGAGCATGCGGTAGAATTCATTCGGGCTGCGATCGAGCCGCTTGGCGATCTCCGCCTGGGTGAGGCCGCTGTCGACACCGGCGAGCAGCTCCAATATATCGAGGCCCTTGTCGAGGGCAGGAGCGCGGTAGCGGTCGGACTCGTCGGTCTCCATTCCTTCCTCCTGTGAATATTGCTCTGCATATACGCAGAACCGCGGCCGGAAAAGGAAAACTTCGCACTTGACCCTGGGGCCATCGTCTGTTTGTCTATAAACAGACAAATCATGGCTGAAGACAAGCCGCCACCCGAACGCAAGATGGCATGCTGCGCGCAGCTTGCCAGAACCCGGTCGAAGCGCGCAAAGAAAGCGAACGATAGACGGTGACCGCGAGCTGTTCCATCATGGCCAAGCCTTCACCGGAGACACAGCCGCATCCATCGTCGAGCGTAGACACATCAAGAAAAGGCCCGTGACATGACAGACAGACTTTCTGGCAAGACCGTTCTCATCACCGCCGCCGGCCAGGGCATCGGCCGGGCGACGGCGGCAGCCTTTGCCGCGGCCGGCGCCAAGGTCCACGCGACTGATATCAATACCGATGCGCTTGCCACCCTCGCGGCGGAAACCGGCGTTTCCACGCATAAGCTGAACGTGCTCGACGCGGATGCGGTCAAAGCCCTCGTCGCCGAAATCGGCGCCGTCGACGTGCTGTTCAACTGCGCCGGCTTCGTCCATGCGGGCTCGATCCTCGAAATGCCGGATTCCGATCTCGAATTCGCCTTCGATCTCAACGTCAAGGCCATGATCCGCACCATCCGCGCGGTACTGCCGGGCATGCTGGAGCGCAAGGACGGGGCGATCATCAACATGGCTTCCGTCGCCTCCAGCATCAAGGGCGTGCCGAACCGCTTCGCCTATGGCGTCACCAAAGCGGCGGTCATCGGGCTCACCAAGGCTGTGGCGGCCGATTACGTTGCGGAAGGAATCCGCTGCAACGCCATCTGCCCCGGCACGGTGGAAAGCCCGTCGCTGCAGGATCGCATGCGCGCGCAGGGCGATTACGACACAGCGCGCGCCGCCTTTATCGCGCGCCAGCCGATGGGCCGGCTCGGCTCGCCGGAGGAGATCGCCGATCTCGCCGTCTATCTCGCCGGCGCGACCTATACTTCAGGTCAGGCGATCGCCATCGACGGCGGCTGGACGATCTGACCCCGCGCGACGGTGCGGCCGGCACACCGCCGGGCGCACCGGCTGCTCATGAAATCGGGCCCATCACGGAGGAAACACTATGACCCGCATCACCGATCTCCGCGTCTTCGACCTCCGCTTTCCCACCTCGCAAAGCCTCGACGGCTCCGATGCGATGAACCCCGATCCCGATTATTCGGCAGCCTACGTCATTCTCGATACGGATGCGCCCGATCTTGCCGGCCACGGCCTGACCTTCACCATCGGCCGCGGCAACGACATCTGCTGCATGGCGATCGAAGCGATGCGCCACCTGGTCGTCGGCACCGACCTGGCCGAGGTTCTCGCCCATCCCGGCAAATTCTGGCGCCATCTGACGAGCGACAGCCAATTGCGCTGGATCGGCCCGGAAAAGGGCGCCATTCATCTCGCGACCGGCGCTGTCGTCAATGCCGTCTGGGATCTGCTCGCCAAGCAGGCCGGCAAGCCCGTCTGGCGGCTCGTCGCCGAAATGTCGCCGGAAGAGATCGCCGATATCGTCGACTACCGCTATCTCACGGACGTGCTGACGCGCGATGAAGCGATCGCCATTCTGAAGAAAGCGGAAGCCGGCAAGGCGGAGCGCATCGCCGTCCTCGAAAAGGAGGGTTACGCCTGCTATACGACCTCGGCCGGCTGGCTGGGCTATGAAGACGAGAAGCTGCGCCGCCTTTGCCGGGAGGCGATCGACGCCGGCTTCAACCATATCAAGATGAAGGTCGGCCGCGACCTCGACGACGATATCCGCCGCCTCAGGATCGCCCGCGAGGTGATCGGTCCGGATCGTTACCTGATGATCGACGCCAACCAAGTCTGGGATGTCGGGCAGGCGATCGACTGGGTCAAGGCGCTTTCATCGGCCAAGCCGTTCTTCATCGAAGAGCCGACCAGCCCCGATGATGTCGCCGGCCATCGCAAGATCCGCCAGGCGATTGCGCCGGTGAAGGTCGCGACCGGCGAAATGTGCCAGAACCGCATCATGTTCAAGCAGTTCATCGCCGAGGGCGCGATCGATATCGTACAGATCGATTCCTGCCGCATGGGCGGACTGAACGAGGTTCTCTCCGTGCTGCTGATCGCCGCGAAGTTCGGCCTGCCGGTCTGGCCGCATGCCGGCGGCGTCGGCCTCTGCGAATATGTTCAGCACCTGTCGATGATCGATTACATCGCCGTATCGGGCACCAAGGACGGCCGCGTCATCGAATATGTCGATCATCTCCACGAACATTTCGTCGATCCCTGCCGCATCGAAAACGCCGCCTATATGCCGCCCACGCTGCCGGGCTTCTCCATCGAGATGAAACCGGCCTCGATCAGCAACTATACGTTTCGCGGATAGGAAACTTCATCGAGACTGACGTATCCGCCGCCGGCCGCATGTTCATTTTCTGAGTTTCCATAGTCTTTCCCGCCGGCGACAGGCCTCCAAATTGATGGGTCTGCTCCAATTCTCTTGGAGACGGCGAAGCTTGCTTTTTTTAGCAGTCAGGAATATTTTCAAACTGTGAATGCGCAGGGGGCCGGCGTCAGCAGGCCAGCAAATTTTATTGAACAGAAACAATAGAATGTTTGCGATCGCGCCATGCCGAAGTTTCACGACGTCAAGAGACTGTGCGCTTATCTGCTGACGGCTGCGGCAATACTGCTGTCAGTTGGCATCGCGCATGGCGCCGTCACCGAGGAGAGCGGCCGGCGCGTCGCCCTCGTGATCGGCAACTCAGTCTATAGGACGCTGCCCTCGCTTCCGAATCCCGCCAATGATGTCGAAGAGGTCGCCAATACGCTGCGCGCGGCCGGTTTCGACGTGACGATCGGCGTCAATGTCGACCGTATCGGGCTCGAAGACACGGTGCGCCGCTTCCTGCGCTCGACCAGCAATGCCGAGGCCGGCCTCATCTACTATTCGGGCCACGGCATCCAGGTGGGCGGGCAGAATTTCATCGTGCCGATCGATGCCACCCTGGAGACACCCTATGACGTCGAGACGCAGACCATGCCGCTCGACCTCATTCTGAACCACCTCAAGCAGAATTCGCGGGTGCAGCTGATCTTCCTCGATGCCTGCCGCAACAATCCGTTCAACGCGCAGAAATTCTGGATGGCCGAAAAGCTGGAACCGGTCGGCGCCACACGCGGTCTTGCGCGCATCGACAGCGATCTCGGCAGCCTCATCGCCTTTTCGACCGAACCGGGACAGGTGGCGCTCGACGGCGAGGGCGCGCTCAGCCCCTATTCCGAATCCTTCATCAAGCGCGCCAGCGAGCCCAACAAGGAAATCCGTCAGGTGCTGACCGATGTGCGCCGCGATGTCATCGCCATGACCAACGGCAAGCAGGTGCCCTGGGAAAACTCCTCCTTGATGGACAGCTTCTATTTCATTCCGGCGCCGCCGCCGCCGAGCGTCGAGACGATGCAGCAGGCGAGCGTGCCGGAGGGCGCCGCCGCCACGCAGCTGATGATCGCGCCGCCGCATGACGAGACCGGCTCGGCACTGCTCGTCACGATCAACCAGCTTCCCCAAACCGGCAAGCTCAGCTTCGACGGCAAGCCGGTCGAGCAGGGCGCGAAGCTTCCCGCCGCGGCGCTGACGGCACTGACCTATGATTCATCAGGCGTCGCCGCCGGCACCGTCGGCCTGATCGGTTATACCGTTAGCGACCCTTACGGCCAGGCGACGCAGGGTGTGGTGGCAATCACCGTCTCGGCCGATGCCGGCGCCAAGCTCGCACAGCTCGAACAGGAGAAGCAGACACGGCTTGCCGATGCCGGCGCCTATCTGAAAGAACTGCCGCGTGACATCGATACGACGATCGGCGTCGGTCCCGTCAAGGCGAACCTGCCTGAAGTGCCGGCCTCGGCCGCGGAAATGACCTTCAAGGTCGCAGCCCTTCCCGACAAAGGCACGCTGCGCGCCGGAGACCGGGTGATCGGGCTCGGCCATGTGCTTGAGGCAGCGGATGTTCCGGCGCTTTCCTACGAGCCGCAGATCGGCACGGAAAACCAGACCTTCGCCGTGACGCTGCAGGCCGCCAACGACAACCTGCCGCCCGCGACCGTCACCTTCAAGCCGGCACTCGACGCCTGCGATAGCGCAGCCGCAGCGCCGCTCGACCTGCAAGGCGTCACCGCGGGCAAACTGCCGAACGAGATCGATCCAAGCGTGGCCGTACCTGCCTGCACGGAGGCGATGAAGACCTATCCCGAGGTCGCGCGCTTCGTCTATCAGCTCGGCCGCGCCCAGCTCGCCAACCGCGAGACGAAGATGGCCTTTTCAACGATCAAGAAGGCGATGGATGCCGGGCATGTCAGGGCGATTTCGGAACTCTCTGCGCTCTATCTGGTCGGCGGATCCGTTCAGGCGAGCCTCGACAAATCGAGCCAGATGGCGGCCATGGGCGCAAAGAAGGGTGACCCCTACGCGCTCTACGCCTATGGCAAAAATCTCTTTTATGGCCGTGGTGTGAAAGCCAACACCCAGGAAGGCCTGAAGCTTATGCTCCAGGCAGCCGACCTCGGCCACACCTATGCAATGAACGAACTTGGCTACATCTTCTCGAACGGCGTCAATGTCTCATCGGACATGGAACGCGGCATCCGCTTTTATGAGTCAGGCCTCAAGAGAGACGACATCTATTCGATGAACAGCCTCGGGATGATTTATCGCGCCGGCAAAGGCGTGCCGCAGGACCTTAAGAAGGCGCTGGAGCTTTTCAAAAAGGCAGCAGACGGCGGCCAGCCTTATGCCCCGCGGAACATCGGCCTTATGTACAGAGACGGGCTAGGGGTGCCTAAAGACGAGGCTGCAGCCCTCTCCTGGCTGGAAATGGGCGCCGAGCGCGGCGATTATTGGAGCGCGTTCGAGCGGGCCAAGATAGCCAAGGCCGACGGCTCGGATGCGGAAAGCTTAGCGACAGCGGCCCACTATTTCGCTCTTGCAAGCGCACTCAACAGGCCGGGAACCGGCGATCCCAAAAAGCAGGCGGAGAGAGAGCTCGCATCCTTGGCGGACTCTGCCAAAAAGAAGGCCGCAGAGGCGTTTTCGACGGAATTGACTGCACAGGAACTGAAGGCTCTGCCGAAGACGCAGTCACTCAACGAGAGGCTGACGCTTCTTGCGAAGGCGACGTGGGCAAAGCGAAATCCGCGATATGATCTTTTCTAAAACGGTGATCCCGGGGGCGCCTAACATGACCAGCAAAGTCTTCATCCGTGTACTGCTCTGCTCGACCTTCATCGCCGGCTCCGGCATCATATTGCAGGGCTGCGTCTTTGACCCCGGCGGCAAGACCCTCTTCGCCGATCAGGAGCAGGCGCAGCCGGCGCACAACAAGACTCCGACCGCGAAAAAGGTCGCCGCAAAAAGCCACGACCGGGAGTCGACTTTTGCTCGTTCGGACAGGAGTTCCGGCGGCTCAAGCAGTTCGTCCGGGATGGGCGGCGGCAATTCCGGCGGCAATGACGGCGGCGATACCGGTGGCGGCGATCCCGGTTGGTCCGACCGGCGTCTGAAGACGGATATTCGTCGCGTCGGCGCTTCTCCTGCCGGCATTCCGATCTATGCATTCCGCTACATCTGGGGCGGCCCGCTCTTTGTCGGCACAATGGCGCAGGATCTTTTACTGATCAGGCCGGATGTCGTGTCTCGAGGTGCAACCGGATATTACGCTGTGGACTACGCCAAGCTCGATATCAGAATGATTTCGATACCGGATGAGCTTTCCCTGGCTTCACCAGCGGCAGGCGCTGCAGTCGCGGCGCTTTCGCTCGACGCTGCAAAGACGCAGCCTTCGATCGGACTTCCGGATTTCGTCCCGCAAGATGTTCAGCTGGCAATCTGATCGAGAGATCCCGTACTGGGCGTAGCGCTTACTGCGCCTGACCTTAAGACCAGCGCATCGAAGCCGCCCGGTCGTTCAACCGTCTAACCCCCTGAAGCGTACCGGCTGGTAGCCGCGCATCAGAAGATTGCCGAGCGAATAGGTGTTGCGGCAGACGCGGCCCTTGCAGGCGTTCGGCGAGGCTTCCATCACTTCCACCTTCTTGTCGTCGGTGAAGCGCATGAACAGCAGGACATGCGAGCCAGGCTTGTTCAGCGCGTCGCCCGGCCGCAGAGACCAGGGGTCGGAGAGGCGCTTGGTAATCCCCGGAATGGCGCGGGTCGATACATGCATCTTCAGCCCCCAGGCGTCGCTGACGAAGCCGGAGCAATCGACGCCGAGGATGTTGGTTTGCGGCGCGCTCTTGGTGCAGACATTGCCGGCGGTCTGGCCTTTTTCCACGCCGCTCACGAAAGCCTCGAGCGGCGTCTTGCAGCCCCAGCAGTAAGGGACGCCTTTCACGGTCTGGCCGCGTTTGCCGATCAGGTAGATCGGGCGGCGCAGCCGGTTCATGTTGGCGCAGCCCGGCCCGGGATCCCGGCCGTAGGCGGCCGGCGTCACCAACCAGTTCAGCGTTTCGAAGCCGATGGCGCGCTCGATGACGTCGCCCCGCGATTTCGGCACGATCGCCACCTTCTGCGTCTTGCCGGGCTTGCCGGTATTCAGCGGTTTGGCGGGCCTGGCGACGGCGAGCTTGCGGCCGGGATCGCGGCCGTCAAGCCTCAGCACCTGCGCCCGGCTTTCCTGCGAACGAAGAAAGAGCACGTCGCCGCGCGGGCCGATCGCGACGAAACGCCGTGAAAACACTGTGCCGGGTTCGATCGGCAGGTCGTAGATCCGGTCCATCACCCCGTTCGGCGTAAAGCGCACCACCAGCATGCCGGTGCGTTCCGGCCGGTCGGCGGGCACGAGTTCGACCAGCGCATAGGGCCTGCCCGTCGTATCGATGTCGAGAAGCTCGACCGTGCCGATCCGCCCTTCGGAGGCGAGCTGCAGCGAGAGGAAATTCTCCTCCGAGCTGCTGCGCCGAAGCAGGATTTCCGCCTTGTCGTTTGCAGCCGAGACCTCCGCGACGATATCACCGAGCCCACGGCTCGGCACATATTGAATAATCGGCGGCCGGGCCTCGGGCCGGCTGGTGCTGCGGCCGATCTCGTCGATAATGCTGTTCAAAGGGCCTGGCGGCACCGAGCCCATCGAGGCGAAGACCGAGCGCGTATAGTCGTCGGCATCGCCGCCGTCGACGGCGCGCAGTGTCTGCGACCGGCCGTCGGCAGTGGTGGAGCGCTGAAGCGGCACGACGCCATCCGACCAGAGGTAGAGTTCGTTATGGACGACGGCGAGATCCTCCGGCGCGGCATTCTCCGGCAGCGGCAGGATCTCGGGATCGGCCTGCGAGCGCTCGGCATGGATGGCGAGCACGCGGCCATTGTTCTGATCGAGGATATAGATCGTGCCATCGTCGCCAACGGTGATCGCCGCCGGCCCGGATGCCTCCACTTCCTCGCTGGCGGAAATGATGCCGACCGAGCGGGCGCCATCGCCGCTGCGAAGCTCGATCATCACAGTGTCTTTGGCAAAACCTGGCGAGGCGACCGCGAGTGCTGCGGCAAGCAGAATATGCGACCCGAAACTACGCATTGCCTCGACCCCCGAAAGACCGTCAAGTCTTTAAAATGTTAGGATAGATGCGCCTCCTCAGCAAGCCGTTGCTTTCCAAACGATTTGGAGATCTGCGCCTGCGATAGTACAAGATCAGGATCTCAAAGTTTTGCTGCCAGGGAATGCTCATGCTGGACTGGAACGGTGACGAACTCGCGCTCGATGTCAGCCTGCTGGAGCAGGTACGCGCCGCGAGGATAGGTTTCTCCGATCGCGTCTGTGCGGCCTCGGCCAGCACGGACGAGAAACACCTGGCCCAGCTGCGCTCGGAGCCGACCTACCTGATGGCAGAGTTCCTCTATTCCATGAAGGTCTTCGGCATCAACACGGCGGAAGATATCGAACGCTTCGCCGATTTGCACAATGATTATGTGGTTTCGCTCACCCGCGATCCGGCCAAGCTGCAGCGCCTGGGCCTTTCGCAGGACCGCGCGCTCGCTTCGATGTTCACCGCCGACACCAAGCCGCGGTTGATCCAGAACTGGGCGGAAAAGGCAGGCGCGATCGACCAGTCCAACCTTGCCCGTTTCCTCGTCGCCGTGATGTCGAGCGAGACCTGCCGCAAGACGCTGATCGATTTCGAGACGGCGGGATTCATGCAGCGCAAGCGCTCGCCCTATGGCACCATGGTCGTCTGGTCGACCGGCAAGATCGAGGAAATCTTCGGCGAGATGCTGCGCAATCTTCGCCTCGGCCTGCAGCAAATGAAGATCCTCTGAGCCCGCGGCCAGTCGATTTCCACCCTCCCAATCGTTTGGCGGCGATCGCCGTTGCCTTCCTTCCGGCCTCTCCCTATTGTCGTGCTGCCTGCGCTATCGTGAAACGTTGATGATGGATTTGACGACGATGACGAAATCCCGGCTCATAACCCTGTCGATCGGCCTTCTGCTGGCGCTGCAGCTCCCTGAGCTCGGCTTTGCCGGGCCGGTCGAGGATGCGCTTGCGACGAGAAACCCTTCGCTTGCCGCGCTGCGTCAGCATGACGAAAAAGCCTTTGCCGCCGCCGTCGCGATCATCGCCGAACACGAACGCGCCCAAGGGCTGACGCCGGGCGAAGGAAAGCTGCCGGATGCGACGTCGCCGGGACGCGCCATGGGCTCAGGCCCCGGCAAGGAATTCACGGCCGACAATCCGGATATTCTCTGGCTCTACAATTCCTCGCCCGAGGGAATGAGCGACCTGATCTCGATCTTGAAATCGGCTGGGCAGAAGCCGAAGAACTAAGCACCGATCCCAAGTCCAGAAGGACTATATCAGCCGATATATTGCCGATCCCGAGTCTTGCTCACGTCTTTGCCGCGACGGTTTCTTCGAGTCTCCAAATAATTTGTAACCCTCCCTCAAGCAAGACGGGCTAAGCCATCCCAATTTCGCCGGTCAGTGCTATTCTCATCTTCAACACAGTGTGAGATTGTTCGAAGGGGGAGGTTCCGATGCTGAGCCGTAAAGCCATCCTAGCCGCAGCCACATGTCTTTCGCTCTTTTCGATGGTTCCCGCCGTCGAAGCACAGAACGAACGCACACTCAGCGAAGCGCCGGCCCAGAGCGGACCCGTCAGCATCACCTTCGATCGCGCGGAGGCCAAATATGCCATCGGTGAAGTCGTCGGCCTCTTCATCCAATCGAGCGAGAACGCCTATGTCACGGTGCTGAACGTCTCGCCGAACGGCGCCGTCGTGAAGCTCTTCCCGAACAAGTATCAGACCGATGCCCTCGTCGCCGCCGGCAAGCGCGTGCAGGTGCCGGATCCCGCAAGCGGCGCTAGGCTCCAGGTTTCCGGCCCCGTCGGCCAGGAGCAGATCAAGGTCTTCTACTCCTCAAAGCCTCTCACCATCTTCGCCGATCTCGGCGGCAGCGGCAGCGGCATGTTCCGCTCGATCGACGGCGGCATGGAAGCCGTTTCCCGTAGCCTGGAAGAAGCCCGCAGCCTCGGCACGAAGATCAGCAGCAAGACGCTGACACTGACGACGGTCGACAGCATGGGTGCCGTTCCGCCCGTCGCCGCAGCACCGGCCCCAGAGGCCAAACCCGCGCCGGTCGAACAGGCTGCAAAGCCGCCCGTTACCCCGACGAAACCCAAGGCTGCGCCGAAGCCGAAGCCTGTCGTGAAGCAGGACGTGGCCAAGAAGCCGGAGCCGGTGATCGAAAAGCCGAAGAAGCCGGCCCCGAAACCTGTCGAGCAGGCCACCTCGCAGCCGTCGAAGAAATACAAGATCGTCACCAATCTGGCGCCCGGCCAGGAGCTTGCCGCCGACGAGCTGGAGCTGATCGGGCCCGCCACCGGCAGCACGTCCAACAGGCCGAAGCAATCATCGCAATCCTATCAATCGTCCCAGTCATCCCAGACGAAGATCCCGAAACTGCCGATGCCGCAGATCAAGATGCCGCAATTCAAGCTTCCCGGCGGTTTCGGCATCAAGATGCCGCAGATAAATCTCGGCCGCTCGGCTGAGCCGCAGGCCGCCGGCGAAGGCGAAGAGATCGAGGTGGCCAATGCCGATACGCCCGTTTGCAACGCGCTTCTCGACAAGCTGAACGCCGCCGTCGCCGCCAAGGATATCAATGCCGCCGCGACCGAAGCCGATGCGATTGCGGTCAGCGCCGATTGCGGCCAGTTCCAGATTAACGCCCAGCGCCGCGTCGCCGCGCTGCGGCTTGCCGCAGCCCAGGAAATGATGGCTGCCGACAAGCCGGTCGCCGATTACGAGCCGCTGCTGGTCGCCGCCGACAGCCCGCAGGTGTTGTGGCAGGCTTCCGCCACGCTCGGCGAGATCTATTTCTCCGCACGCCGCTTTGCCGATGCCGCCGCCGATTACCAGCAGGCGATCGAAATCATCAAGAACGAGACCCGCACGCCGAAGGCGCCACCGGCAGAGACGATCTCCGATCTCATCCAGCGCGCCGCCCAGGCCCGCATCCTTGCCGCCAATCCGACGAGCGACAATCCTGAGGGCAGCTTCGTGCCGGCCGAGAAGGATCACCGCAGCGGCGTGCTCGGCGGCATCTATTCCGAGAATGTGCGCGGCATCGTGCCGGTATCCATCCCGGTCCCGATCACCTTCGATTTCGACAAGTCGACCTTCACCTCGATCGGCACGGAGGCTGCCCAGGAATTGCTGGAAGCGTTGAAGGAGCAGAATCCCGGCCGCATCATCCTGATCGGCCATACCGACCGGCGCGGCGGCGACGAATATAACCAGAAGCTCTCCCAGCGCCGCGCCCAGGCCGTCGCCGATTTTCTGAAGAAGAACGGCATCGACGCGACGATCGACGCGGAAGGCCGCGGCTCCTCCGAACCGGTGGACGTGACCGCGACCGCCAACCTCACCGAAGACGATATCGACGCGCTGAACCGCCGCGTCGAATGGCGCCGCGAGTAGCCGGGCGAGGGGAGGTTTGGCCATGTCCGCATCCCGTTCCATGGCCGCAGCACTTGCTCTTCTTGCCATGACGGCGACCGGCGGCCTGGCGAGGACGATCGAAGCTCCCTCACGCGGCGCCGTCAGGGCCGTGCTGATCGGCATCGACCTTTACCGCAACGTCCCGCCGCTGCATGGCGCCGTCGCCGATGCCGAGGATCTGTCGCTGTCGCTGCGCTCAGTCGGCGTCGAGGACATGACCGTGCTGAAGAATGGCGCGGCCGATCGCAAGGGCATCTTCCGGGCGATCGCATCCGTTACTGAACGGGCCGAGGAGGGCGATCTTGTTGTCCTCGGCATTGCCGGCCATGGCTCGAGCGAGCCGGAGAGGGTCAAGGGCTCGAAGCCGAGCGGCCGCGACGAGGTCTATGTGCTTGCCGGTTTCGACACACGCCTGCCGGGATCGCGCGAGCGCATCTTCGGCGACGAATTCAAGGTGCTGATCCACAAGCTGGAAGCCAAGGGCGCCGATGTGCTCTTCATCGCCGATACCTGCCATGCCGGCGGCATGACCCGCGACGTCGATCCGCGCGGCGCCGAGATCACCTGGCGGCAGGCGCCGTCCTACACGATCGAGGAAGACGATCTTGCGCCGATTTCGACCACGGCGGACGCACTTTCCACCGGCTTCGACTACCAGCGGCTGACTTTTCTCGGCGCCGTCGACGACAACACCAAATCACCGGAGATCACCATTCCCGGCATTCCCGTCAAACGCGGTGCGCTGAGCTATGCGACCGCCCGCGCCTTCGAAGGCGCCGCCGACCGGAACGGCGACGCCGCCGTCAGCCGCCGCGAACTCTTCGAATATGTCCGCCAGTCGGTCTATCAGTTCACCGACCAGCGGCAAAACGTCTTTACCGAAAGCCCGCCGGGAAGCGATCTCGACCGCACCGTCGTCTATAGTTACGAAGGGGCGGGGGCGCAGGCGGCGGCGGAAAAGTCAAGCGTTCCGCCGCTGGCCGAGCCGGCACCGATCATGGTTGCAGCTCTCGGCTCAGAGCCGGTGCTGCAGGGAATCGAGCCTGCCATCACGCCGTTCAAGCTGGCGGATGGCGCGGACGCCGAACTGGTTTTCGATCCGCAAAAGCGCGAGGCGATCGCCGGTGGCGATGTCGTCGCCTCCGGCGTCGGCGCCGGCGACATGCCTTTCGTCATCGACCGGATGGCCGCGCTCGACACGCTGAAGCGGCTCTCCGAGACAAGTCCGCAGACCGTGCGTGTGATGCCCTCCGATACCGTTCACCGCGAAGGCGAGCGCGTCGGCGTCACGGTTTCCGAACTGACAGGCCGCAAGCTCGTGCTGTTCGATATTACCGGCGATGGAACGGTGCAGTTCCTCTATCCCGGCGAAAGGGACGCCGATGCCGAGATGTCTGCGACCTTCGATCTCGATCTCTCCGTCGTCGCCCCCTTCGGCACGGACCTGCTTGTCGCCGTCACCGCTGAGAGGCCGATGCCCGAACTCGTGGAATTCCTGAAGCAGAACGACAGGCGCCGCACCGCCGGCAATATCGCCAAACGCCTCGGCGAGTTGCTGCCCGAGGGCGCACGCGTCGGATTTACCGTCCTCTATACCTCCGCCGGAGCCAAGCTATGAGCACGTCGATCAGCAGCATCCTCAACGTTGCGGCCGCCCTTCTGCTTCTGGCCTCTCCTGTCCTTGCGCAGCAGGATACGGATTTCGCCGGCGAGGATGGCGGGCGCGTCATCGGCGGCCAGGCGGCAAGGAAGGGTGAATGGCCCTGGCAGGTGAAGATCCTGGCCCCCGATCCCGAACAGCGCGGTCGCTTCGGCGGCCATTGCGGCGGCTCGCTGATCGCGCCGCGCTGGATATTGACAGCTGCCCATTGCGTCACCAGCGGCCGTTCCGGCAAGCAGGATCTCTTCGCCCGCGATCTGCTGATCGTCGAAGGCAAGTCGAAGATCGACAAGGTGATATCAGTCGACGGGCCCGACAAGCCGGGCCTTGCCGTGGAAAACGTCATCATCCACGAGGATTTCGACCGCAAGGTCTTCGCCAACGACATCGCCCTCATCAAGCTTGCCCAGCCCGCCGTCTCGAAGCCTGCGCTCCTCGCCTCCGCCTCGGACGAGGCCGTGGAAACCGCCGGCCACACGGCCGTCGTCACCGGCTGGGGTTACACCAAGGCCGATCACGGCTGGGATGACAAATACCTGCCGACCGAGCTGCAGGAAGTCGAGCTGCCGATCGTCTCGCGCGAGGACTGCCGCGCCGCCTATCGCGAGAGCTCGATGCGGATGAACCCTATCGACGAGCGCAATGTCTGCGCCGGCTACGCCGAAGGCGGAAAGGATGCCTGCCAGGGTGACAGCGGCGGTCCGCTAGTCGCCCAGCGTCCCGACAAGAAATGGATCCAACTCGGCGTCGTCAGCTGGGGTGCGGGCTGCGCCGAGGCCGAACATTACGGCGTCTACACCCGCGTCGCCGCCTTCCGCGGCTGGATCGCCGCAAAGACCGATGGCGACGTGCCCGATGTCGAAGGACCCGTTGCCGACGAGCAGGTCGCGTCTACCAACACCGGCGCCGGCACGAATAAGAAGCCATCCGGGGAGAAACTGGCCAACCTCACCATCACCGCCCCGCCCGCCGGCGATACGACGCCTGCCGGAACGACGAAAACGCCCACCGCTGACAAGCCCGTCACAAACGAACCTGCCGTCCAGCCCCCTGTCGTCGAGACTCCGACGATCCAGAGCTCGCCCGGCGACCGCGCGCTGCTGATCGGCATCGACGATTACGAAATGCGCGAGGCGAAGCTGATCGGGTCCGCCAGCGACGTGAAGGCCATGCAGATCTTCCTCGTCAAGACGCTCGGCTACCGTCCGGAGCAGGTCCATGTCCTGACCAACCGCAAGGCGACACGTGAGGCGATCCTTGCCGAAATCGACGACTGGCTGGTGCGCCAATCGCAATCCGGCAGCCGCGTCTTTCTCTATTTCAGCGGCCAGGGGTCGGAGGAAATGGGCGCGGAAGCAACGACCAGCCCGACGCTCGTCGCAGCCGATGCCAAGCTGGTGCGCGAGGGCGGCAAGGTGACCGTCACCAACCAGATCCGGGAAACGGAAATCGCCGCGCGGCTGAACAGCCTCAAGGACCGCCGCGTCACGCTGCTGATCGACGCCTGCCATGTCGGCCCCGGCAGCCGCAGCGCGGT
This sequence comes from Rhizobium sp. R634, assembly GCF_002211305.1. Taxonomy (GTDB): domain Bacteria; phylum Pseudomonadota; class Alphaproteobacteria; order Rhizobiales; family Rhizobiaceae; genus Rhizobium. The sequence continues at coordinate 241,380 of NZ_LOKW01000027.1, forward strand.
GGCCGCGCCGAACGACGGAACCGTGCGGTGCCTTGGCCCAGCGCTGGCCGGGCTCGAACCCCCGAACAAGTCAGGCAAGGAAGCCAAATTCTCCTTTGGCGGTGAATCGGCGATGGTCTGGTCGGCCGTCAATTCAGGCCAGTGGGCGCTCGTCGATCAGGAAGCCAAGCCGCCGCTCGGCGTCTTCACCCGCCGCTTCATCGAAGGCGTGCAGGAAGGCGTAGCGCGCGCATCGGACAAGCCGAATGTCAGCAATGCGGCGCTTCTCGACTACGTCCGGCGCAAATCCGACGAATATTGCCGGGCGCATGCCGAGGACTGCCGCTTCACGCCGGTGCCGCAATTCTACGGCCTGCCGGATGCGCTCGGCCGCGACGTCGTCACCGGCGAAGAGGCGAAGACGCCGGTCGCCGCCGTCGAGAACACATTGAAGAGCGACAACGAGGCGGGTGTTGCCGTCGACGTGCTGCCCGGCACCACCGTCAGCATCGGTGACAAGGTGGCGATGCGCGTCTCCACGAAGAAACCCGGTTATCTCATTTTGGTCGATATCGACGCGGCGGGAAAACTGACGCAGCTTTATCCGAATAAGCGCTCGATGGGCCTGAAGCCGAACGCCAAGGGCGGCGACAACCGGCTCGATCCGGCAAGGCCGGTCGTCGTGCCGGATGCGCGCAACCCCTATATCGGCTTCGAATATCAGGTGGAGGGGCCGGCCGGCGTCGGCATGGTCGTTGCCATTCTCAGCGACAAGCCGATCGAAGTGCTCGACCTGCCCGATGTGCCGACACCGCTCGTCGGCCAGCGCGCCGCCTTCAACTATGTCTACGACCTTGCCCGAAGTCTCAGGATCGTCGGCGACGACGAGACGGGCGCCCGGGGCAAATGGTCGTTCGATTCCAAATTCTATCGTATCCGTTGAAGAGGAGGGAGCCATGTCGAAATCCATCCTTCTGGCGGGTCTTGCCGCTTCGCTGATGGCGCTTGCCCCGGCCGCTCATGCAGGCGAGGCCGCCGACAGCAAGGCGATCCTTGCCGCGCAGGCCGGGCTTGCCGTCGACCTCATCGACCGCACGCTGGCGAAGGAAGGGGCGGCGAACATCATGGTATCGCCGGCAAGCCTGACCGCCGCCCTCGGCCTGGCGGCCCTCGGCGCCTCCGGGGAAGGCAAGGCGGCGATTGCCAAAGGCCTCGGCTTCGGAGCCGAGGTGAAGGGACCGGAGAAGGTGCTCGACGCGATGAACCCTGAGAAGCCGGCCGCCGACGCGCCGCTGGCGACGGGCGCCGCGATCGTTTTTGACGACAAGCTGGTGCTCGTGCCCGATGCCCTCTCCATGCTCGCCGACCACCACATCAAGCCCTCGATCGAGGATCTGGACGGACCGAAATCCGTCGAGCGCATCAACGCCTGGGTGAGCCAGACGACGCGCGGCGCCATTCCCGCCATCCTGGAATCGCCGCCCGGCGGCGGCTTCGTCAGCCTCGGCGCGCTCTCCTTCAAGGCGCGCTGGAAAACCGCCTTCGAAAAGGAAAGCCCGGCGGCGCCCTTCCGGCGTCCCGATGGCTCGACGATCCAGGTGCCGATGATGCATCTTGCTGGCGACGGGCAGAAATTCCGCTTCGACGACAATTTCGCCGCCGTCGATCTCGTCTATGCGGGCGAAACCTATCGCATGGTCGTCATTGCGGCACGCACCGGCAAGGGCGTCGATGCCTCCGACCTGAAGGTGCTCTCCTCCTGGCTTCAGGGCGAAAAATTCGAGGCCGCCAAGGGCGAAATCTTCCTCCCCCGCTTTTCGCTGAATGACGGCCGTGATTTGATGCCTATACTCAATGCGATGGGACTGGCGCCCGAAAAGGCCAAGGACGCGGCTTTTCCAGGGTTCACCAAGGAAAACATCAGCTTGTCGCGCGTCCTGCAGAAGACCATGATCAAGGTGGACGAAAACGGCACGGAAGCGGCAGCGGCAACGGCTGTCGTCACCGAGCGAAGCATAGATCCGAAACTGGTGCGCGTGACGGCCGATGCCCGTTTCGCCTTCGCGCTTCGGGATACGAGGAGCGGCCTCCTCTTGGCCGCGGGCCTGATCGGCGATCCGCTTCTGGCAGGTGAATAAAATTCGGTTTCATGATGATCGCAGGGGGACACGTGCATGAGAAGTGATCTGATCGCCCGCTACACGATCGGCGAGCCGGTCTATGAGAACGAGTTCATCGTCTATCCCGCTCAGGACAAGCGGATGGACCACGCGGTCTTCATCGTCACGCCCGACGTGGCGTTGAAACTGGACAAGGCCCGGTTCGAGCGGGTCTGGACCTCCATCAACGAGGCCAAATCGCTGACCGCCCGGCGCTTCGTCGAAATCGAGGACCTCATCCCGCCGTCCCCGGAAGACGACAATTTCTACATCGTCGAAAAGCGGCCGTCGAAGACGCTGCACCAGTATCTCGACGAAGTGGAAATGGTCGCCCATGATCGCGCCGTCGAAATCGGCCGCCATATCCTCGAAGGTCTGGCGACGCTGCACGGCGCGGGTTACGCCCACAATGCGCTGACCGACCAGTGCATCTATGTGTCGGAGGATTATTCGGGCCTCTCGGTCAGGATCGGCAATCTGCACCTGATCTCGAAGATCGGCGAGCACATCATCCCGCCCTATGTGCCGGAATTCGGCGCGCCGGAGATTTATGCGAGCGGCACCTTTTCCGCCTCCGCCGCGCTCGATATCTATGCGATGGGCATGATCGCCTACAAGCTCTTCCTGCCGCGGCAGACCTATGCCAGCGTCTTCGACAGCGTCATGGTCTGGGAGGATGAACACCAGCGCGAGCAGAGCTGGAAGAACATTCACCTCGATCCTTCGAATGTCTTCCCGCGCCTCGACGTGCTGATCCCCGGCTTTCCCGAAGGGCTTGCCAGTCTGGTCGAAAGAATGCTGAGCCGCGACCCGGCGCAGCGGCCGCGCATGGGCGCCGATGCGCTCGGCGAATATACCCGCGTGACGACGGGCATCCAGCCGATGAACTGGGATCCGCGCGGCGGCATGACCCAGCAGCCGGAGACGCCGAAGCCGAAGAAGTGGACGCCCGCCAAGATTTCCATGGTCGCAGCCCTGCTTCTGATCTGCATCGGCGTGGGCATCGTCACTGTCCCGAAGCTGCTGGCGCCGGACCCGAAGCTCGTCGCCGATGTCGGCGTCTGGAAGAAGGAGGCCGAAAGCCGCCGGGAAAAGGCGATCGCCGCCAAGGCGCCGGAGCGTCCCTCCGGGGACGAGGCGAAGCTTTCCTATGACGCCGGCGCCTCGGCGCTGACCTCGGCCGATGCCCTGCTGAAGGACGAAGACTATGAACAGGCGCTGCCGGGCTACCAGAAGGCCGCCATCAGCCTCGGCAAGGCGCTGATCGCCATTTCGAAGGAAAATGCCGAGAAATCGAAAGCCGCAGCCTCCGCCGCGGGCGGCGAAAGGGCCCCCGCTTTCGCCGAGGCCGACAAGAAGATGCAGGCTGCCGCCGAGAGCGCCAGCGCCCAGCAGATGCACGGGGCGGTCGGCGGCTACGACACGGCGAAGACATCCTTCGACGACCTCGCCAAGGCGCTGACCGCCCTGGCCTCCGCGGAGAAAGACGCAGCTACGAAGCGTGACACCGCCGCCCGCATCGGCGCCGGCGAAGGCCCCGAGTTCACCAAGGCGAACGGGCTGATGACCGACGCCAAGGCGAAGGCCGAGCAATGGCAGACGCCGGCGGCCACCGCGGGTTATGGCGACGCCAGCAAGCTGTTCGACGCCTTGATTGCCGATATCATGGCGGCGAAGGACGAGGCGACGGCGCTGAAGCAGAAGGTCGCCGATCTCTACACCTCGATCTCGACCCGCGCCGGCGCCGCCGATCCGACGCTTGCCGCAATCCAGCCGAAGCTCGGCGAAGCCGACGGCCACTACTCCGCGGAGGCCTATAAGCTGGCGATCGCGGGTTATCAGCCGATCCTTGCCGATCTCGAAGCACTGTCGGCGAAGGGCTTCTGCCCGGTTTCACCGAAACTTGCCTTCGAAACCGTTCCGGCCGGAAGTTATTCGCTGGAGAATGTCCGGCTGATGACCTCCTCGCTGAAGGAGCTCGGCGGGATGCTCGGCGTTGCCGATGGCGCCGTGAAGGTCGAAAAATCCTTCTGCATGCAGACGCGGGCCGTCACCCGCGCGGAAATGGCGGAATACTATACCGCCAACTCCGATCCCGCCGCCGCCCAGGCCTATGCCGACAATCCGCAGCAGCCGGCCGACGACGTGCCGCTTGCCGAGGCGCAGAACTACACCGCCTGGCTGTCGAAGCAGCTGAACGCCCCCGTCCATCTGCCGTCGGCGACGGAATGGATGGCGAGTGCCGTCAATATCCCGACGGAAAAGCTGCCCGACAACGGCGACATCATCCTGCAATGGAGCGCCACCCCCTGCGAAGCCGGCGGCAACGTCGCCTTCATGGCGCAGGAAGGCTCAACCTTCGTCGTCTGCTCGGATGCTTCAGCGGGCGGGATTTTCCGGGTGACGGCTGAGCTGCGGTGACGCATTTCGCAAGAGCCCCAGTTTGGAGCATCAGTTTGCCCTTATGCAGATGACGAACGCTCCATAAGCAGACCTGTCGCCAAGGCTTGAAAAGCCTCGACCGCCTTCGGCAGCACGCTTTGCGGGTTTTCGCTCGCGGCGATCCAGAGAGCGGCATTGAGGGCCGCGCCGCTGAGCAATCGGGCGGCCGCCTCTGCGTCGACGGGCTTCAAGATGCCCTGCGCGACAAGGCGCTCCACAGCATCTTTAGTCACTTGCAGACAACTGTTCTGGCTGGGCCATAGCGAGGGATCACCCAACACTGCAGGTCCGTCGAGCAGAACAATACGCTGGACCTCCGGATTGAGCGCCATCTCGATATAGGCTGCACCTTCAGCGAGCAGGCCCTGCCAAACATTGTCAGTCCGAGCGCCGATCTCCTTGGCGCGCGCCGCCATTTCGGTATCGATCTGGTCGACCACCGCCGCCAACAGCCCGCGCTTGTCTCCGAAGTTGTGGTAGAGCGCCCCGCGTGTCAGCCCAGCGTCGGCCGTCAGCTCATCCATTGATGCCGAGGCGTACCCTTTTTCGGCAAAAGCCTTCCGCGCGGCAGCTATCAATTTGGCGCGGTTTTCCTGCATCGTCTCGCTGCGTGTTTTCGCCATTCTAAGCTCCAATTCACATACGGCACGTATCTGGACTTGACATACGATGCGTATGTCAATATTTCGCATACGTACCGTATATCAAATGAAGGGCGAGCTTGTGAAGCATAACGCGCTCTCATCCGCCATCGCCAACAAAGAGAGATCACAATGCCCCAACGCCAAGCAATCTTTCCCGCCAACAGACATGCCCTTTACGAGGAGCATGGCTATTCCGCCGCCATCCGGTCCGGTGACCTGCTGTTTGTATCGGGACAGGTCGGCAGCCGGCCCGATGGAACACCCGAGCCCGACTTCGAACGCCAGGTGCGGCTGGCCTTTGAAAATCTGAAGGCGACGCTCAGCGCAGCCGGCTGCACGCTGGATGATATCGTTGATGTCACCAGCTTCCACACCGACCCTGAAAACCAGTTCGGAACGATCATGGCGGTCAAGCAGGAGGTTTTCAGCAAGCCGCCCTATCCGAATTGGACCGCCCTCGGCGTAACTTGGCTCTCCGGCTTCGACTTTGAGATAAAGGTCATCGCTCGCATTCCGGCAAGCGCGTGACATCGCCGGTCAACGCCGCGCCGGCGGCTTCACTGCCGCCCGCCGCTGCAGCGCAAAGCGGGCGGCCGAGCAGTTGACGTCGGGCACGAGATCGTAGGTCTGCTGGTAGAGGGTCTGCGCCAGGGTGTTGTTGCCACGGTTCTCCGAGGCGAGCGCGGCCAGCGCCGTGCGCTTGTACGCCTCGACGATCGGTTCGGCGGCTTTTGCCAAAGCCGCATCGTCAGCGGGTTCGGATGCCAGCGAAAGGGCGGCGTAGGTGGCGTCGCCATCCCGACCGACGCGGCCGCCGACGGCGCCGTTGAAGCTTGCTTCGGAGACCTGTCGCATGCGGCGCGCGTTTTTGATGCATGTCGGGATGCGGGCGGCTTCCGCGTGAATGCGCTCGGCGGTAGGGCCGCCCTCCGTGCTGCCGCTGTCGGACAGGATCACGTAGCCGACGATGCCGACGATCGCGAGGTAGGCGAGGCCGATGCCGGCGAGGAAGGCAGGCTGCTTGAAGAGCGGCTTTTTCGGCTTGCCGTCGCTCGCCTTGGCGGCCTCCTTCTTCGGCGCCTCCTTGGCGGGCGCCTTCTCCAGAAACTGGAATTCGACATCCTTGCCGAGGCGGAAACTGTCGCCAGCTTTCAGCGAGGCCGTCTGCAGCAGCGCCTCGCCGCGCAGCATGATCGGATTCAGCCCCATGCGGCGGATGATGAAGGTGCCGTCGCTCTGTTTTTCGATGCGGGCATGAATCGGCGCCAGGAAAGGATCGTCGACGACGATATCGGCATTGCCCGCCCGGCCGATCGACATTTCCGGCCGGTCGAGCACATGGCTGCGGCTCTGGCCGCCGGGGCCGGTCTGCAGAAGGCTTGGCTTGTTTCCACGAAATAAGGAAAAGACCATGATCAGAACATCCCACTCGACATCATCTCGACAATTGCTGGCGCCAGCACCAGGAGAAGGATCGCGACGACGATCATCATCGCCGGCATGACGATCTTGGCTTTCAGCTTTTCACTGGCCCTGTCCGCCTTCTCCCAGCGGCGGAAGCGCAGGTCGCGCGCATGTTCGCGCAACAGCTCGACGCGGTTGCTGCCCTCGACTTCGCCCTGGATGACGGCGCGGATGACGCGCACCACTTCCTCCGCGGTCATGCGGGCCTCCAGGCGCTGCAGCGCCTCGATCATGCCGGTGCCGAGCGCCACGTCCTTCAGCGTCTGCTCGATCTCCTCGGTCATGACAGTGCCGGGCGCGGCCTCGGCATAGAGCCTCAGGCTTTCCGGCAAGGTCGCCTGCGCCTGCTGCGTCATGACGACGAGATCGAGGAAATAGGGAAATTCGCGCGAAATCCGCTCCTTGCGGTCCTGCATCTTGTCGTCGGCGACGACCCAGAAATAGATGGCGGGGATGAAGCCGAGGATCAGGCCCGCCGCAAGCCCGCCTATGACGCTGCCGCTCGCGATGCCGAACAGCAAGCCGAGCAGGACGAAGCCGAATATGCTCATGACGACGAGAAGCGCGATATATTCCCGTCCCGTCACGCCGCCGAAGGGCCGGCCGCCATAAATCAGCTTCTGCTCGAGCTGCGCGCCGAAATCTGCCAGCAGCGGCTCGAAATGCCTCAGCACGAATTCGACGGGCGTCCGCATGCCGATGCTGTCGACGATATTCGGCGGCGGGCCGTCGCCGCCGGCGGTGCGCCGCACAACCTGGATACTGCCGAGCAGATCGCCGATCCACCAGACGAAGAGCGCGGCTGCGATGCCGGCAAGAGCGATGGCGATCGGGGCGAGAGGTATCTGAGACATCATACCGACACCTTCATCATCGAGCGCATCCAGAAGAAGCCGGTTGCGTAGAGAATGGCGCCGACGATCGCGATGACGATGCCGATGGCATTGCCGAACACTTTGTCGATCAGTTCCGGCTGACCGAAGAAGATCATCAGGATCATGAACAGCGCACCGCCATTGACGACGCGGAAATTCATGCGCGCCTGCGACGAGGATGTCGTGATCTTCTGGTCGAGCTTCCAGATTTCCTTGAAGGATTTCGACATTTCGGTCAGCGGTTCGGAAATATCGCCGCCCTGGCGGGCAAAGAGGCCGAGCGCGGCGTCGACCATCTTGAAGTGCAGGCTCGGTACGTTACGGCCGTGGCGGTCCAGCGCCTCGACCAGGCCGATGCCGAGCTTCTGCTCGCGGGCGATGCGCTCGAATTCACGCGAGGCTGGCATCTGGCCGGTATCGGCCACCGCATTGACGGCGACGGCGAGCGGCTTGCCGGTGCGGACCGCCGAGACGATCTGGTCGACGGCATAAGGAAGCTGGGATTCGATCTGCAGCCAGCGGCGCTGCAGGAAATAGCGGATCATCGCCTTGGGCAGGAAGAAGGCGACGGGGATCGCGATGACGAGGCCGAAGATCGGCCCGAAGATCAGCGAGATCACGATGAAGACGAGGACCGCCGTGATGATATAGGCGAGGATCATCGTGTAGGGCGGCACGGCATCGCGACCGAAGACCTGCGCGGCTTCGCTGGCGAGCGCGATGTCGCGCTCGGTCGCGCGCAAGAGCGGTGCCGGCCAGCTCACCGGCGCACCCCAGACGAGCAATCCCGCCGTCACCGCCCCGAGAGCCACCGTAAAGATCTGCAGAATGCTGATATCCATGGCTTCCCCCTCAGACGAACATATCGAGTTTCTTGATTTCGCCGTCTTCGCCGAACTCGACGAGCTCGGCGACGAAGGTCGGCAGGTAGCCGGTGAAGGCATGCACCGCCTGTCCGCCGGCCCGGCCGACGAGATTGAAGATCGGCTCGACGATGACGAGGCCGGTATCGGGATCGATGCCGATCACTTCCGATATCTCGGTCACGGCGCGCCGGCCGCTTTCCAGGCGGTTGAGCTGCACGACGAGTTCGACGGCGGCGACGATTTGCTGGCGGATCGCCATGACAGGCAGAGAGCTCTGGCCCTGCAAAACCATCACCTCCAGGCGGGTCATCATGTCCTGCGGCGTGTTGGCATGGGCCGTCGTCATCGAGCCGGCATGGCCGGTGTTCATCGCCTGCAGCATGTCGATCGCCTCCGCACCGCGGCACTCGCCGACGATGATGCGGTCGGGGCGCATGCGCAGCGCATTGCGCACGAGATCGCGGATGGTGACGCTGGTCTCGGATTCCGCCGTCTTCGGCCGCGATTGCAGGTAGACGACATGGATGCCGTCGAGCTGCAGTTCGGACGTGTCCTCGACGGCGACGACGCGCTCGCCGACCGGAATGAATTGCGACAGGCTGTTCAGGAGCGTCGTCTTGCCGGAGCCGGTGCCGCCTGAGACGACGATGTTCTTGCGGGCGCGCACCGCGGCTTCCAGGAAGGCGCGCATCGGCTCGCTCAGCGCACCTGCCGTGACCAGCTTGCTGATGTTGAGCCGCGATTTGCCGCCAAATTTGCGGATGGTGAGGCAGGCGCCCCTGACCGCCAGCGGCGGAATGACGGCGTTGACGCGCGAACCATCCGGCATGCGGAAGTCGGCCATCGCCTCGCTCTCGTTGATCGAACGGTTGGAATCGACGGCGATGCGCTCGATCACCTTCATCAACTGCCGCTCATTGGCGAAGGCGAAGGGATAGCGCTCCAGCAGGCCGAATTTCTCGACATAGATCTCGTCATAGCGCGTCACCATGATTTCCGAGATGACGTCGAGATCCATGAGCTCGGAGATCGTGCCCCACCGGTACATCAGCTCTTCGATGTTGGAACGCAGGTGCGCATGGGCGATCTCATAGCGGTCGCCGGCATTGAAGAGAGCTTGCCGGGCTTGGAAGGCGGCGCTGAAACGCGTGTCGAGCTGGGCAAAATCCGAGCGGGTGGATTCGAGGTTGAGCTTGAGCTGCAGGGCCGAGATCAGAGCCTTGCCGACATCGAAGAGGCGGCGGTTGTCCTGCTCCTCGCGTATCAGGGCCGCCGCATTCGACGAGGCGTCGCGCCGCGTCGTGCGGGCGATGCGTTTTGCCAGCCACCGATAGACGGCGTTCCTGATGACGAGGACGACGAGATCCTGCGGCGCGGCGTCGAGCGCTTCCTTGATGAACATGTCGAGGCGTTCACGAATGCGGCCTCGCGTCTCCTCGCGGCCGAAATCGGAGGATTTCACCAGCCGGTCGTATTGCGTGTCCTTCAGCAGACGCTCGTGGATTTCCATCTGCAGGGCGAGCACGCGCTCCTGATCGGGAAACTGCGTGACGGCCTCAGGAGCGGCGGCCGGCTCCACCAGTTCGATGGTGACATTCGGCACCCAGATCGACATGCCGGCCGAGACCGCGACCGGCGTGCCCGCCCGCAGCGGCTGATCGTCGACACGCGTCGGATTGCGGCCATGATGTTGAACCGACCAGCCCTGGCCGGATTTGCGCAGCACGAATTGCGGCGAGGAGACATGGCTGCCGCGCAGGCGCACGACGCCCGCCCCAGCGGGCAGCGTAAGCGTACTGCTTTCGCCGACGAAATAGGTCTCGTTCGCCGAAAGCGGGATCACCTCCCGTCCGCTGCCGTCCTCATAGGAAATCTTCAACAGCATGGCTCACTCCCTCATGCGGCGGTCACATGCGCGTCCAGTTGATGCTCGGCAGGTCCTCGACGCTATTGTCGGCCGGATTGCGCAGCACCATGTTCAGGCTGCCATTCGACTGGCCCAGGGCAAAAATCAGCATTTCCGCTTCCGAAGGCGTCACCTCGACGGTCACGTTGTTGTAGGTGCTGTTGGCCTTGGTGATGGCGCCCTCGGCAGTCGTCGCCGCGCCGACGGCCAGGACCTTGACGTTCTGCAGGAAGGTGCGGGTGACGACGCGGGTGCGCGAGCTGATGCCGAGCTTATAGTCCTGTGCCTGTTTGCGGTAGGCGTTGACGTCGTTCTCGTCGGCGCCGGGATATTGGGTGAGATAGTTCTTCAGCATCTGCTCGACCGGCGAGGCCGGCTGGGCCGGAGCCTGCGGCTGTCCGGCTGCAGCAGCCGCTTGGCCGGGAGCGGCAGGTGCCTGGCCGGGGACTCCCGGCTGGGTCGCAGCAGGGGGCGCGACAGGCTCGACCGGTTCGTCGACCGTGCCGATGATATCGACATAGCTGCCGGGCTCGACGAAGTGGCCGACGGCAGCAGCCGCATTGACGGGAAGCGTCAGCGCCCGTTTGCCGGGCGCAATCATCGTCGTCAGGCGACCGCCGTCGGCATCGTCGAAATATTGGAAGAGCAATACGGAACCGGCCGGAATGTCGGCGGCAGCGGTCCTATCCTTCAGCCATTCCTGATAGGCGCTCGCCGCAGGCACGGCGAGCTTGGCGAGCGCGCCGAAGCTCTCCGGCAGCATCACCGGTTCGGCGAGCATATCGGGCGTGATCGCCTGCCCTCTCGTCACCTTCCTGTCGGGCTGGAGGCGCATGAAGGCATAGGCCGTCTGCTCGTTCTTGACGCTCTCCGTCCAGAAATACAGCAGGACGCCCGTAATGAGCCCGACAATGACAGCCGCAATGAGCTTCCAGTTCATGGTGTGATTCCCTCTACGAAGGGTTGCCTGATTTGAATGACTTCGACGGTGCTGCCGTCGCTTTTGCTGCGGGTGTAGAGAACATTGGCCTCGACGCTGCCGCGCCGGCCATAAAGCGCCGTCACTCTGCCGCGCTGGGCCGGCGGCGTCTCGATGGTGAAACCGTCACGGGCGAGAAGATCGGCGCGGGCATCGGACCAGCGCGCGGCCGACAGCGTGCCTTTCGAGACGACCGTGCGCGACATGTGGCCATTGTCGCGGTCGCCAATATCGCTCAGCACCTCGACGCCGGGCGGCGGGCGCAGCGGCGGCGGCAGTTTGCCAGTATCGGCGGGCGCTGCAAAGGCCGGCAGCGTCGCGGCGACATCGTCGAAGCGGCTCATCAGCACCTCGGTCGCCGGCGCATCGGCGGGACGGCGGATCATGATCGAAACGCCTGGTATCGGCCCCCGTGCCGACGGATTTTCCGGATCCTGCCGGCGCAGATACTCAAGCGCGGCTTCGCCGTCGCCATCGAAGAAGCGCACGACCACGGCGAGATCGTCGCGGATACGGCTCGTCTTCGGGACGATCAGCATGTTGGCGGCGATGACGGCCGTCAATTCGTCTTTATCGTTGCTTTTCGGCAAGGCGGGCCGGGTATTGGCGGCCAGAACCCGCAGCCATTCGTCGGTGATATCGGAAATGCTGCGATCGCTCTGATAGGGCGTGAACTGCAGCGGCTGGCCGTTGATGACGAGATCCCGCGGCGAGCGCTCCGGCGCGCCGAGAATGCCGGCCAGCATCGAATTCAGCGTCGCCCTGAAATCCTTGTAGACCTCGGCGCGGCCTGGAGTGGCCGCGACCAGGGCGCCAATCCCGATGAGGAGAGCCAAGACCGCCAGATGACGGGAGATGCGCGCGGCCTGTTTCATTTTATTTCGCCCCCGGGAAGACGCCGTCGAAGAGATCGCCGGAATCGCTGGCGACATCGCGGATTTCCCGGCGCAGGGTCGGGTCATAGCCTCGGCTCGTGGTGTCGTTGTTGTGGGAGGCAAAGAGCGTCGAGTCGTCCACCGTGAAGGCATCCTTCCAGCGGAGGCTCCGGATGGTATCGAGATCGTCGGAATCCCGGAACTTGTAGACGCGGTCTGCCGTCGCCGTGACGAGCTGCGGCTTTTCGTTGGCGAGATCGCCGACCATATCGCCGAAATCACGGCCGTCGCTCTTCAGCGTGTTCTGCACGTCGTCCCAGACGAAGGTGCGCTGCGGATCGCCGTCGCCTTCATGGGAAGGCGTGCGCGAGCAGTTCATGGCATCGCGTCCCGGCAGCGCCGGCAGGGCCGGGAGCGGGAAGACGTTCGAAAAGTCGGAGGTGCAGTTCAGCCCGTTGGCCTCGGCGAAGGCGGCGTTGCGCATGGCGAGCATGGTCCCGACCTTCTTGGTCGAAATCCTGTTCGCATGGATGACGAAAATCACGATCAGCAGGATCACCGGCGCAGCAAGCACGAATTCGATCGAGGCAAGCCCGCGCCTGTCGCGGTGCAGCCGCATCAAGATGCCGCCGGCCGGAGCGCCACCGGCATGCTCAGTGTGTGTTGACGTCAGCCCAGGCATTGGCTCCCCCCTGGTCGAAGACCCGCGTCAAGCCGGTGAAACTGTCGGCGGCTTGACTCTGCTTGATGGTGTTGGAGACGGCGCCGATATCGTCGGCGAGCGTCGCGGGCGCAAGCGAGGCAAGCCAGTCCTGCGTGTAGAGATCGAAGGCCGTGTAATTGTGCACCCAGCTCTGTGCGAAAGCATAGGCGGAGGGCGTCTTGTCCTTGAACAGCCGGACCTGGAGCCTCGCCCGCGGCGCACGCGAAACGACCGCCAGCGTCTGGTAATCGGTGAGCTGGTCGCCGCCGAAGGGCGTGAAGTTGAAGGGAATGCGGCCCTTCAGCCAATAGGGCTTCGGGAAGGAGAGGACGGGCAGGCTGGCACCGGCCACCGAGATCGCGCCGCCGGCAGGGCCGCAGACCTGGTTCCAGATCATGTCGAACTTGCGGGTGAAATCGTTCTCGTCCTTGGTCTGCGCGTCGGAATAACGCGGCGGCACGTCGATCGGCAGCTGGAAGGGGTTGGTGATGCCGAAGCCGACACCGAAGACCTTGTCGGCGAGCCAGAAGCTGACATCGAGCGCTACTTCTTCCCAGAAGCCGAGATCGCCGGCCCATTGTTCGACGATCGCCTTGAAGGGAACTTTGCTGAGATAGGCCGGGCCGAAGGCTTCGTAGAAGATGTAGAACTCCACCAGCTGATCGTCGATGCCGCTCTCATGATTGACCCAATCACGGATATGGCTGCCGTCGACGCCGCCCGCGGTCAACGGACCCTTGCCGTTGGGGAAGCCGCGGTTGGCAAACTCGCCGCGCATGAGAAGCGGATCCTGTCCCTGGGTGCCATTCGACATGGCAAGGCACATTTCCGTATAGGCGGCGACGGGATTGGCGCCATCACGGTCCACCGGCAGGTTGCCGCCGGCGCCTTCTCCGGCGTCGTTGCAGGATTCGCACGGCGGATGAAACACGACGTGGTCAGACTTGTTCAGGCGCACCAGATGCAGGGCCTCGTTGCCGACGCGCTGCGGGAAGCTTTCCACGAGGTAATCGTTCAGGTCGTTCATCGCATCGATGATGTCGCTCGACTTGTTGATGAGACCCCAGGGATCGTATTTGACTTGCGCGGCCACCGTATAGGCAATCGCTTTGGTGGCTTCGGTCGCCCGGAAGCCCTGAAACGCCAGGCAAGCGCCGTAGATAATGCCGCCGACGATTGGGACCTTCTGCCAGCCGGGGCAATAGGGCATCGGCGGAAGCGGCGGCAGCAGGGATGCCGGACCGAAGCCTTCCGTGAAGGAATATTCGGCAAGTTTCGCCAGAATGACGCCCGAGCGCAGGGCCAGTTCCGCCGTCGTGAGCTGGTAGGCGACCGACGTCGCCATGACCACGGTTGCCTGGGAAGAGGCGACATTGTTCATCGCCATGATGTTGAGATAGCGTGCTTCCCAATCGGCGTGGACGAGGGCCGCGGCATCCGCAGTATCCTGCGTGCGCTGCTTGTCGTAGATCATCTGCCCGGTGTTCAGGATCCAGACGATCATCAGCGCGAGCGCAATCGTCATGTAGAGGATGATCGGCGACAGGAATCCGCGGTCGTCGCGATGCAGGCGTTTGATGAACGTCGGTGTCATAGCAGGTTCACCTCCGCGGTCGAGATCGTGTAGTAGCGGCCGTCCTTCCTCTGGCCGCGGGCGAAGACCCAGCCGGCATATTCGAGCAGCAGGAAGCGGGCTTCGACCCTGGCGGTGACGGGCACGTGCGGCGACCGGTTGATGGCGGCAAAGAGCGCCATCGGCGCGCGGTCGACGGTCACGGTAACGTTCTGCGGGTCGAACATGTAGCGGGCCTGATTGTGCATGGCGCGCCAGTTCTTCGAAAGGCCCGAGGCATCGGCAAGGTTCTTCAGCGCCTCTTCCGGCGGCTGGCACGCGCCGACGCATCTGAGCTGGTCGTAGGGTGCGGCCGGGATCAGCGCCAGGCGAGCGGCAAGATCGGCCTTCCCTGGCGCAGCATCGTCGTCGCAGGTCTTGGCGTCGATCAGGCTGCGGATGGTGATCGGCAGGGCCGGGCAGAAATAGACGCGGGCGCTGCGCGCCGCCGCATAGGCGGCGTAATGCGTGAAAAGGTGGTTCTTTGCCAGAATGGTGAACTGGAACACCACGAACATGAAGAAGACGAAGACCGGCGTGACGAGCACGAAGTCCATCATCGTGGTGCTGCCCGACATATCGCCATGAAGCTCCGATATCCGGCGCCGGCGGGCGGAAAGCCGCGGCAGCAGCAGCATCGAGGCGAAGAGCACAAGGGCGATCGCAAAGGTACCGAAGAGGGCGCCGTGATCCTCGGGAATCCAGAAGGTCCGCGAGTGCAGGATCGAACTCCAGAAGGCACCGTCGAAAATGGGGCGTTCGAGTTCAGGGCGCATTGCCGTTACCTCACGAAGGCAAGAGGGGTGAAATCGGGCATGAAAAGGCACCAGATGAGCCCGAGAGCGGCGGCGACGCCGAAGCGGATGGTATGATGTGTTTCGCGCGGCTTCAGCACCGCAGCGGCGCCGCGGATACCCGCCGGCAGCAGCAAGACGAACAGTCCGACCGCCCGCAACAAGCCGCTCCATTGAACCCGCCGTGCCATGGAGAAGACGGCGATCACGCCGCCGACGGTGAGCGATGCGAGCATCACGTCGATGGCGGGCCAGAGGCCGAGGATGGCGCCGAGCGCCGCCATCAGCTTGACATCGCCGCCGCCGCAGCTTCCTGCTGCGAAGGCGATGATGAAGATCATGCCGGCCGCAAGGAGGCCGGCAAAGGCAAGGCCGATCCCTGCCAGACCGCCGCTGATTGCTGCCAGCACGAAGCCGGCAAGCAAGCAGGGATAGGTCACGGCGTTCGGGATGTGACCATGGCGGTGATCGAGCACCGCCGCGGTCGTGGCGCAGGCGACGGCAAGAGCCGTCGCCGCAGGCATCTGGGTCAGATCATAGGTCATGTCCATGACACGGATCCGATTATTGGCCCGGCTCAGGAATTCTCTCGGCGTCGGAGAGAGCCGTGTTCTTTTCGTTGAACCATTCGCCGATCTGTTTGCCGAATGCGAGCAAGAGCAGCATCAGCGGAATGACGATCAGCGCGACGGCGAGCACGATCTGGGCCATGTCGCCACGCTCGTCCTTGTGAAGTGCAATTGCGAGAGTCTTGAGGTTTCCAAACATCTGCGTATTCCTCGTTCCTAGGTTTGTTTCGGATCGAAGACCTTGGTGAAGATGAAGCAAGAATACGCTATCGTTTCGAAACGGCACGTTGCTCGTTCTAATGATATTTTCTGCTTCGGTTTATCTTCCCCGGCGGCCAACGCTTGTTGAGCAACACCATTAAGACCCAAGAGTGCGCCCAAGGCCAGCCCTCCGTCAAGCAAACGAAACGAAGGCTTCCAACTGACTTGGAGGCGTCTCTTGATGAAACGGAATTGACGGCGGCCGCTTTCAACTAACCTGCTGAATCGGCTATCTTTTCACCTCAAAGTAACCGTCCCGCCGCCGTTTGGCCGACGATCGTCCACTGCCCCATAATCGGCCAATGCTTTCAAGGCGATAGAATATCCGGATCGGATCAGCCGCATCGCCCGTCCGCGCGCCACGCGCCCATGGCGTTGCTTAGCGATCTGGATTAAGCTTATCCGACATATTGGGTATGACCCTTCAATCGTTCCGGAGAAAGAACCATGGAAACGATGAGCAGCGTCTTGATACTTGCATTGGTCCTCATTCCACTGATGATGTTCTTCCCGACCGCAGTTCAGATGATGGTCACGCTGTTCGGCATGAGCACTGTTCTTGTCGGGATGCCGCTCTGATGAAGGCCGTTTCCGACGACGCCGCCGAACAGGCGACCTTCCAGGTCCTGACCCGGGCGCTGGACAAACTCTTGGGTCCGATCCGTTTCCTGCTCGAGGATCCCAGCGTTTCCGAAATCCTGATCAACGGGACCTCCGACATCTTCGTCGAACGGCGGGGAAAGCTCGAACGCGCCGATACGCGCTTTGCCAGCCGCGAAGATCTGGAATCGGCCGCGCGCAGCATCGCGCAGTTTTCAGGCAAGCGCTTGACGCCGGAGGAGCCGAGCGTGGAAGCTCGTCTGCCGGACGGCTCGCGCGTGCAGATGATCCAGCCGCCCGCCGCCCGCACCGGGCTCTGCATCTCCATCCGCCGCTTCCTGAAAGAACATCGCAGCATTCGCGACCTCGTGACCCAAGGCAGCCTGACCGAGCAATCGCTTGCGCTGCTGCAGGCGGCCGTCGGCCTGCAGAAGAACGTCATCATCTCGGGCGGCACCGGCACCGGCAAGACGACGATGCTGAACGCGCTGTCGGAAGCCTTTGCCGACCACGAGCGCATCATCGTCATCGAAGACACGTCGGAACTGCAGATCCGCAAAGAGCACGTCGTCTATCTCGAAGTGACGAAGCCCGACCGTTTCGGCCGCGGCGGCGCCAGCATCCGCGACCTGTTCCGCTCGTCGCTACGCATGCGGCCCGACCGCATCATCGTCGGCGAATGCCGCGGCGGCGAGGCGCTCGATATGATCCAGGCGATGACCTCGGGCCACAGCGGCAGCCTTTCGACTGTGCATGCCAACACCCCCTACGACGCCCTGCACCGGCTGGAAACCTTGGCGCTGATGTCCGATATCGACATGCCGCTCCGGCCGCTGCGCGCCCAGATCGCCTCCGCCGTCGATGTCGTCGTACAGATCGCCCGCTTCAAGCGCACCGGCAGACGCCGGGTCATCGAGATTTCCGAGATCAAGGGCCTCAACGATGACGGCCAGTATATCGTCGAAAGCATCTACAAGCTCGAAGGCGACGGCCATTCCAATTCCGACGGCGCATTGCTGTGGACCGGCGTCGTGCCAAGTTTCGCATCCGATGCCATGGAAGAGATAGCGGGCGGAGAACTTCCCGAATGGGCGAAGGCCGGTCCCGCCGCGCGGGAACCGGCTTAAGGCCCCATCGGCGGATGCGACCTGCAAAGCGGGTTGGATGTGGCTTAGGCGATACCCAGAAAAACGGCGAGCGATCTTGTGACCGCCAGGAGAGCATCATCTTCCAGGCGACCGATTATCGGGCCGATTCTATCCCGTTTTACGGACATGCTTTTATCCACCATCACCTGCGAGACTTTGCGCAAGCCGCTGAGCGCCGTCGGTTCGATTATCGGCCGAATAAGCGGCGCGTCGATGAGCGTGCCTGATATCAGCAGCACGGTGACTGTGCCGGTTGCGTCAAACTGATCTGCCTGGATGATAAGCGCCGGACGAGGCTTGCCGAAATCGCCTGTCATAGCAACCGTGACGATGTCACCGCGCCTCACGTTTCACCTTCGGAATCCAGGTCGGCGAGAGCCGCATCGAGGAAATCCTGCAAATCGCGATCGCTTGCATCCGCGAGCGCGGCCTGAACGGACTGGCGATGGCATTCATCGGCGAACCCCGGGCGGCGGGTATCGGGCACCCATATCTGCACCGGTCGCAGCCCAGCAGCCCGCAAGGTCTCACGGCGCTTTTGGACTCTCTGATTGACAGGCGTTGCCACTAGTTAGCTCCACTAAATGTTACATGTAACATAAGAGCCTAACTTTACCATGTCAATGTCCGGCGTCGGCGGAACGAATGGCCTTATACGCCGCCGTCCTTTTCGGCGCTCGCCGCCATATGCCTGAGTTCGTCCCAGAGGCTTTCGGCGAAGCTGCGCAGGACCGTAAGCTCGAAGCTGTCGTCGCCGGTGCGGGCGATCTGCACAGAGATATGGCCGACCATCGTCATGGCCGAGCTGCCTTCGGCAAAAACGGCGGGATCGAGATCGACGGCGGTGCCCTTTGAAAGAAGCAGGCGCGAAGACCGGCCGGAAATGCCAATGCGGACGCGTCCGTGGCTCTGGTCCATGACGAAGGCTTTTCCGGCAAGCGCTGCGGTAAGAGTGTCGAGCTTTGCCGGCGCAAGCGGCGCGTCACCGGCGACGAACCATTGGCGGAAGCCGGCCTGCCGGATCGAACTGTTCGCAAGGCCTATCTTTGCCAGTTCGGCGGCAAGTGCGGCCGGCTCGATCGTGCCGAGCACGTGCAGCAGATGGCCTTCCGGCAAGGCTTCCAGCCGGAGGGCGGATCCTGCCGCACCGTTATATCTGGCGCCGGCGAGAACCGGCCTGTGCTGGGGAAGATCAGGCATGGAGCTTCTCGTTTTCAGGATCGATGAAGACGGGATGGCAGAGCACCGCCTCGATGAATTCATTGTGCAGGCCGTTCCAGACCGTCACCTTCTCGCCGATGCGCTCCGGCCCGCGCCGGACGAGCGCCAGGCCGATCTTATGGCCGAGCGTCGGCGAAAAGGCGCTTGAGGTGACATAGCCCTGATCATTTTCGAGTGTCGCCGCAGCGCCTTCGGCAAGGATATGCGAGCCGGTGCGGAAGCCGCTTGCCGGGTTGAGCGGCTTGACGCCGACGAGGCGCGGCCGTTCCGGATCCTGCAGGCCCTCACGGGCGAGCATCGCCTTGCCGATGAAATCCGGCTTGGTCGATGAAACCATGCGGCCGAAGCCGAGATCGCCTGGGGTGACCGTGCCGTTGATTTCGGCATGGGTGACGTGGCCCTTTTCGATGCGCAGGACGCCGAGCGCTTCGGCGCCGTAGGCGCAGATGCCGTGTTTCTCGCCCGCTGCCATGATGGCGTCGGCAACGCTCTCGCCGTAGCCGGCCGGCACGGCCAGCTCGTAGGCGAGTTCGCCGGAGAAGGAGATCCGGAACAGCCGGCCTTCGAGGCGGCCTGCGAATAGCGAAACCTTGCGGGCGCTCATGAAAGGGAAGGCCGCATCGGAGATGTCCTCGTCGACGATTTCCGAAAGGACAGCGCGGGACTTCGGCCCGGCAACGGCCATCTGCGCCCATTGATCGGTCGAGGAGGCGAAGCAGACGTCGAGTTGCGGCCAAAGCGTCTGGGCGCAGAATTCGAGATGGGTGAGCACGCCGGCGGCAAGCGCCGTCGTCGTCGTCATGAAGAAATGCTCGTCGCTGAAGCGGCTGGTCGTGCCATCGTCATAGATGAAGCCGTCCTCGCGCAGCATGATGCCGTAACGCGCCTTGCCGACCGCAAGCTTGGCGAAGCCGTTGCAATAGATGCGGTCGAGGAAGGTCGCGGCATCGCGGCCGAAGATTTCGATCTTGCCGAGAGTCGAGACGTCGCAGAGGCCGGCATTTTTTCGGATATTCAGCACTTCCCGATCGACGCTGTCGCGCCACGTCGCCTCGCCTGTGCGCGGGAACCAGGAGGAACGATACCAGAGGCCGGTTTCGACGAAGACCGCGCCGTTCTTCTGAGCCCAGCCATGCAGCGGCGATTTGCGCGCCGGCTGGAAATCCTTGCCGCGCGAGGCGCCGGTCAGAGCGCCGAAGGAAACCGGCGTGTAAAAGGGCCGGAAGGTCGTCGTTCCCACTTCGGCGGGCGAAACGCCGCGCACTTCGGCCAGAATGCCGATGGCGTTGATGTTGGAAAGCTTGCCCTGGTCGGTCGCCATGCCTGACGTCGTATAGCGCTTGGCAAGCTCGACATGGCCGTAGCCTTCGCGCACGGCGAGGCCGAGGTCCTTGAGATGGACGTCGTTCTGATAGTCGACGAAAGCCTTGCCCTTCGAGCCCTTGACCGACCAGAGCGGCTTTGCGCGCTGCGCCGTCTCGCCGGCTGAGGCAAATGCCGGTTCTGCTGCGAAGCCGATCGCTTTCAATGCGGCCGCCGCCTTTGCGGCTCCATCGCCCAGGCAAGCCACGGTTTGCTCAAGCCCGGCCGCGGAGCCGGCAACGGCAATGCCTTCCTGCGTGGCCGGCGCCAGGAACGCCGCCGCTTCGTCCGACCATTGCGGCTTTCCGCCGCGATGACAGGCAAGGTGGATGACAGGACTCCAGCCGCCCGACATGGCAAGCGCATCCGTCTCGATGCGCCGAGTGCCGGCCGCGGTTTCGACGCTGACGCCGCGCAAGCGCTGGCCGCCATGGGCATCGACGATCCGGGCGCCCTTCAGCACCTCGGCGCGGCCCTGCCAGGTCTTCCCCCCATACGCGCGGCTGTCGATGATCGCCGCCACGGCGAGGCCGGCCGCTTCGAGGTCGGCGGCGGTGCGGTAACCCGCATCGTTGGTGGTGAAGATCACCGTGCTTTGGCCCGGCGCGACTGCTTGCCGGTTGAGATAGCTGCGCATGGCGCCCACCATCATCACGCCCGGTATGTCGTTTCCGCCGAAGACGATCGGACGCTCTTCGGCGCCCGTCGCCAGGATCGCCTGGCGGGCGACGATGCGCCACAAGCGTTCGACGGGACGGTCCGGATCGGGCAGCGCCACATGTTTCTGCACGCGTTCGACGGCGCCGAAGACATTGTCGTCGTACCAGCCGAAGACGGTCGTGCGCGGCAGGCGGCGCACATTTTCCAGCGCCTCTAGTTCGGCCAGCAGCTCGGCGAGAAGCGCATCCGCCGGCTTGCCCTCGATCGTGCCGCTCTCGGACAGCAGGCTGCCGCCGAATTCGGAGCCTTCGTCGGCGAGGATGACGCGAGCGCCGGCGCGGCCGGCGGTCAGTGCTGCGGCAAGACCGGCTGGGCCGGCGCCGATCACCAGCAGGTCGCAATGCGCCCAGCATTTCTCATAGGCGTCGGGATCGGCTTCGTAGGAGGCGCGGCCGAGGCCGGCCGCCTTGCGGATCACCGGTTCGTAGAGTTTTTCCCAGAGGGCTGCCGGCCACATGAAGGTCTTGTAGTAGAAGCCGGCGCTGAGGAAGGGCGAGAGCAGGCCGTTGACGGCGCCGATATCCAAGCCGAGCGAGGGCCAGCGGTTTTGGCTCCTGGCCGTCAGCCCCTGGTAAAGCTCGATCATCGTCGCGCGCGTATTCGGTTCGGTGCGCCCGCCGCTGCCTGTCGTCACCAGCGCGTTCGGTTCGGCGGCTCCCGCCGTCACGATGCCGCGCGGGCGGTGATATTTGAAACTGCGGCCGACGAGCTGGACACTGTTGGCAAGCAGCGCCGAGGCGAGCGTATCGCCCGGATGGCCTTCCAGCGCCTTGCCGTCGAAGCTGAAACCGAGTGTCTTGGCGCGGTCGATGCGGCCGCCCGAGGAAAGACGGAAGCTGGTCATGCCTGTTCTCCGCCGAGCTTTGAAAGGGCGGCGTCTTTGACGCCATGGACCGCATGGGTGGCGGTATCGCGTTCGACGATCAGCCAGCGGCGGCATCCGGAGGAATGGTGCCAGTATTCGCTGTGGCGGCCGCGCGGATTGCCGCGCAGATAGACATAGTCGAACCAGGCCTCCGCGCCGGCGTCCGGCGCTGGCCTGACAAGGCCGGCATCGCCGCGGATCGCGAATTCCTCCTTTGGCCGGGCGCCGCAATGGGGACAGGAAATCAGGCTCGCCATGTTGAGTGTCCTCAGTGCAGATTGGGCTGGGCGCCGACGCCCTTTTCGTCGATCGGATAGCCGCGGGCGAAACGGTCGAGCCGGAAGGCCCGGGCCGTCTGATGCGGCGTGTTGCGGGCGATCAGATGGGCGTAGCAGAAGCCGGAGGCAGGCGTCGCCTTGAAGCCGCCGTAACACCAGCCGGCGTTGAGATAAAGATTGTCGATATGGGTGCGGTCGATGATCGGCGAGCCGTCCATGCTCATATCCATGACCCCGCCCCAGGAGCGCAGGAAACGCACCCGCGACAGCGACGGGATCATCGCCACGCCGGCTTCGGCGACATGCTCGACCGTCGCCAGATTGCCGCGCTGGGCATAGGAATTGTAGCCGTCGATATCGCCGCCGAAGACGAGGCCGCCCTTGTCCGACTGGGAGACGTAGAAATGCCCGGCGCCGAAGGTGACGACATTGTCGATGAAGGGTTTCAGTCCCTCGGAGACAAAGGCCTGCAGCACATGGCTTTCGATCGGCAGGCGGAGGCCCGCCATATCGGCGACGACGGTGGAATTGCCGGCCGCCGCCAGCGCCAGCTTGCCGCAGCCGATGAAGCCCCTGCTGGTCTCAACGCCGGTGACTTGACCGTTTTCGCTGCGGATGCCCGTCACTTCGCACTGGGTGATGATGTCGACGCCGCGGCTGTCGGCGCCGCGCGCATAACCCCAAGCGACCGCATCGTGGCGCACCGTGCCGCCGCGCGGCTGGAACAGGGCGCCCATTACCGGGAAACGCGCATTGTCGAAATCGAGGAACGGGAGCTTCTTGCGCACCGCCTGCCGGTCGAGCAGCTCGGCATCGACGCCGTGCAGCCGCATGGCATTTCCGCGGCGTGTATAGGCGTCGCGCTGCGCGTCGGAATGAAAGAGGTTGAGCACGCCGCGCTGCGAGACCATGGCGTTGAAATTGAAGTCTTGCTCCAGCCCCTCCCACAATTTCATCGACAGCTCGTAGAAGGGATTGTTGCCGGGCAGCAGGTAGTTCGAACGGATGATCGTGGTGTTCCTGCCGATATTGCCGGAGCCGAGATAACCCTTTTCGAGGACGGCGACATTGGTGATGCCGAACTCCTTGGCGAGATAATAGGCCGTGGCAAGGCCGTGGCCGCCGCCGCCGACAATGACGACATCATAATGCGGCTTCGGCGCGGGGTCGCGCCAGGCAGGCGCCCAGCCTTTGTTGCCGCGAAGGCCGTTGAGGAAAATCGAGAGAGCGGAGTAGCGCATGGGTCAATCCGAATGGAGTGGCCGCATGATGCCAGAAAGATCAGCGCGGACTTGCGCAATTAGGACACTAATGAATATAAAAGGGACATGTCCTCACCCGATACCAGAAATGTCCAGGAGATCGGCTTTATCCTGATCCCGGGATTCGCGCTGATGTCCTACGCTTCGGCGACGGAGCCGTTGCGGGCGGCAAATCTTCTGGCCGGACGCGATATTTATCGTCTGCGGACCTTCTCGCCGGACGGCGCGCCTGTTCTCTCCTCCTCCGGTGTGCCGGTGCCGGCCGAACCTCTTCCCATCAGGGGCGCGGGGCTCGGCACGGCCTTCGTCTGCGCCGGCGGCTCGCCGCGCGACTGGCGCTATCCGGGCGTACTCGCCTGCCTCAGGCAGTTGTCGCGCGAAGGTGTCAGGATCGGCGGCATTTCGGGCGGTCCCTATCTGATGGCGGCCGCCGGACTGCTCGCCGGCCGCGACTTCACCATCCACTGGGAGTACGCCGCCGCTCTTCTCGAGGCCTTCCCCGATCTTTCGCCGCGCCAGGCGCGCTTTATGATCGACGGCAGCAGAATCACCTGCGGCGGCGGCATCTCAGCGCTCGACATGATGCATGTGCTGATTACCGAGCGCATGGGGCCGGATTTCGCCCGCCGGGTCAGCGACTGGTATCTGCACACAGAGGTCAACGAGCCGGCAGCGCCCCAGCGCGCGTCGCTCGCCGAGCGTTACGGCGTCCATCATCCCGGCCTGCTCAGCGTTCTCGAGCGTATGGAGGAGACGATCGAGATGCCGCTCGACCGCGCCGCCATGGCGCGCATCGCCGGTGTTTCCGCCCGTCATCTCGACCGGCTCTTCTCGGCCCGTCTCGGCACCACCTTCCTCGATCAATATCACAGGATCCGGCTGCAGCATGCTCACCGCCTGCTGAAGCAGAGCCCACTTTCCGTCTCGGAGATCGCGGTAGCCACCGGCTTTTCCAGTCTCAGCCACTTTTCCCGGATGTTCCGCGCCCTTTATGGCATTGCGCCGCGGCAAGCGAGGCGGGATTAGGTTTTCTTCACGGTTGAGGAACCTTCACCAGGGGGATAGGTTGGCATCGGGACAAAAGAGCAGGCGGCGGGACATTCATGACAACCAAGCGTGAAACGGCAGAGCAACCGGAACATGGCGGACGCGCGCCCTTTTCCCAGGACCCGCACGCCGTTCGGGAGCCGAAGGAAAACAACCTTGAAATGGCGATCGGCCATGAGGTGCGGGCCTATCGCAAGAAACTCGGCATCACGGTCACCGATCTCGCAGCCGCCACCGGCATCTCGCTCGGCATGCTGTCGAAGATCGAGAATGGCAACATTTCACCATCGCTGACGACGCTGCAATCGCTGTCGCGGGCGCTCGGCGTGCCGCTGACCGCTTTCTTCAGGCGCTACGAGGAACCGCGCAATGCCGTCTTCGTCAAGGCGGGAGAGGGCGTCGAGCTCGAACGGCGCGGCACGCGCGCCGGCCATCAATATAATCTGCTCGGCCATATCGATAACAATTCGAGCGGCGTCATCGTCGAGCCCTATCTCATCACGCTGACGGCCGATTCCGATGTCTTCCCGACCTTCCAGCACGAGGGCATGGAGTTCCTCCACATGCTCGAGGGCGAGGTGGTCTATCGCCACGGCGACCAGCTTTTCCAGATGCAGCCGGGCGACAGCCTGTTCTTCGACGCGGATGCACCGCACGGGCCGGAGCAGTTGGTGAAACTGCCGAGCCGCTATCTCTCGATCATCAGCTATCCCCAGCAAAGCACCAAAGGCTAATATTGCCTTAAAAGAAAAATTTATTCCTCCCAGTTGAAGACTGCAAACAGAGCTGTTACTCCTTTCGCAACATGAACGGAGGCACACGCTATGTGCGGCATTGTTGGATTGTTCCTCAAGGACAAGAGCCTTGAACCCCAGCTGGGAAATCTGCTCTCGGATATGCTGATCACCATGACGGATCGCGGCCCGGATTCGGCCGGCATCGCGATCTATGGCGGTTCTGCCGAGGGCAAAGCCAAAATCACCATTCAGTCCGCCAATCCGGGCGCGGACTTCGAAGGCCTCGCCGGCGACCTCGAGAAGGCCGGCATCAAAGCCGAGGTGTCGGTCAAGAGCACGCATGCGGTCGTCGAGCTCGAAGCCTCGAAGCTTGGCGCCGTGCGCAAGGCGCTTGCAGAGATCCGACCGGCGGTCCGTCTGATGGGATCGGGCGAAAGCGTCGAAATTTACAAGGAAATCGGCCTTCCCAAGGATGTCGTGGCGCGCTTCGGCGTGCGTGCGATGAGCGGCACCCACGGCATCGGCCATACCCGCATGGCGACCGAATCCGCGGTCACCACGCTCGGCGCCCATCCGTTCTCGACCGGCGCCGACCAGTGCCTGGTGCACAACGGCTCGCTCTCCAACCACAACAATCTGCGCCGCGAACTCATCCGTGAAGGCATGAGCTTCGAGACGCAAAACGATTCCGAGGTCGCCGCCGCCTATCTCACGGCCGAGATGGCCAAGGGAAAGGATCTCGGCCAGGCGCTGACCGGCGCGCTCGACGATCTCGACGGCTTCTTCACCTTCGTCGTCGGCACCAAGTCCGGCTTCGGCGTGGTGCGCGACCCGATCGCCTGCAAGCCCGCCGTCATGGCCGAGACCGAGCAATATGTCGCCTTCGGCTCGGAATACCGCGCGCTGGTCAACCTTCCCGGCATCGAGAATGCCCGCGTCTGGGAGCCGGAGCCGGCGACCGTCTACTTCTGGGATCACGACAAGGCCGCCTGAGGGGCGCCTGAAAGCCAGGAGCCGGCTGAACCCGCCTCCCAGATCAACGAGGAACCAATGCCCACATTCGATCTTTCCAACACCCCTCTTCGCGAGCTGAACAGCGCGCTGCACGCCCTTTCCAAAGGCGCCAACGACACCGCATTCGAGGTCATCAACCCGCGTGGCAGCCATTCCGTTGCCGTCGGCATCGACAGCCCCGTCACCGTCGCCGTCAGAGGCTCGGTCGGCTATTACTGCGCCGGCATGAATGACGGTGGCAATGTTACGGTCCATGGCTCAGCCGGTCCGGGCGTTGCCGAAAACATGATGTCCGGCACCGTCGTCATCGAGGGCGACGCCAGCCAGTATGCCGGCGCCACCGGCCGGGGCGGCCTGCTCGTCATCAAGGGCAATGCGGCCTCGCGCTGCGGCATTTCGATGAAGGGCATCGACATCGTCGTGCACGGCAGCATCGGCCACATGTCGGCCTTCATGGGCCAATCCGGCCATCTCGTCGTGCTCGGCGACGCCGGCGAGGCGCTGGGGGATTCGCTTTACGAAGCCAAGCTTTTCGTCCGCGGCGAGGTCAAGAGCCTCGGCTCCGACTGCATCGAGAAAGAGATGCGGCCGGAGCATCGGGAGAAGCTTGCCGAGCTGCTCGACAAGGCAGGGATCACCGGCGTCAGGCCCGAAGAGTTCAAGCGCTACGGCTCGGCCCGCAAGCTCTACAATTTCAACATCGACAACGCCGACGCGTATTAAGGCGAGGGACACTCATGAGCTATCACAACCCCTACACCCCGCCACGCAAGTCTGCGACCTTCGACGACTATACGCTTGCCGAAATCCGCCGCGCGGCCGCCACCGGCATCTATGACATCCGCGGCGCCGGCACCAAGCGCAAGGTTCCGCATTTCGACGACCTGTTGTTTCTCGGCGCTTCGATCTCGCGCTATCCGCTCGAAGGCTATCGGGAGAAGTGCGACACCACGGTCGTGCTCGGCTCGCGCTTCGCCAAGAAGCCAATCACGCTCAAGACGCCGATCACCATTGCCGGCATGAGCTTCGGTGCACTTTCCGGCAACGCCAAGGAAGCGCTCGGCCGTGGCGCGACGATCGCAGGCACCTCGACCACGACCGGCGACGGCGGCATGACCGATGAGGAACGCGGCCATTCGCAAACGCTGGTCTACCAGTATCTGCCCTCGCGCTACGGCATGAACCCGAGGGATCTGCGCCGCGCCGACGCCATCGAAGTCGTGGTCGGGCAGGGGGCCAAGCCCGGCGGCGGCGGCATGTTGCTCGGCCAGAAAATCTCCGACCGCGTCGCCAATATGCGCAACCTGCCGAAGGGCATCGACCAGCGCTCGGCCTGCCGCCATCCCGATTGGACCGGCCCCGATGACCTGGAAATCAAGATCATGGAGCTGCGCGAGATCACCGACTGGGAAAAGCCGATCTACGTCAAGGTCGGTGGGGCGCGGCCCTATTACGACACGGCCCTTGCGGTGAAGGCGGGCGCCGATGTCGTCGTGCTCGACGGCATGCAGGGCGGCACGGCGGCGACCCAGGACGTCTTCATCGAGAATGTCGGCATGCCGACGCTCGCCTGCATCCGTCCTGCCGTTCAGGCGCTGCAGGATCTCGGCATGCACCGCAAGGTGCAGCTCATCGTGTCCGGCGGCATCCGTTCGGGCGCCGACGTCGCCAAGGCGCTGGCGCTCGGCGCCGATGCGGTCGCGATCGGCACGGCAGCACTCGTCGCCATCGGCGACAACGATCCGCACTGGGAAGAGGAATATCAAAAACTCGGCACCACGGCCGGTGCCTATGACGACTGGCATGAAGGCAAGGATCCGGCCGGCATCACCACCCAGGACCCGGAGCTCGCAAAGCGCCTCGATCCGGTTGCGGCCGGCCGCCGTCTCGCCAACTACCTCAAGGTCATGACGCTCGAAGCGCAGACGATCGCGCGCGCCTGCGGCAAGAACCACCTGCACAACCTCGAGCCGGAAGACCTTGTCGCACTGACGATCGAGGCATCGGCCATGGCGCAGGTGCCGCTCGCCGGCACCAACTGGATCCCCGGCAAGACCGGTTTTTAAGAATGGCCGGCCGGGCGCGTTTGGGAGGATGCGGCCGGCTTCATCATCAAGTGTCGAAGATCAACATAAGGGGACAAACGTGACACTGGATCTCTCGCAATACGCCTCCGAAAGAGGCATCAAATATTTCATGATCAGCTATACGGACCTCTTCGGCGGCCAACGCGCCAAGCTGGTTCCGGCCGAAGCCATTGCCGATATGCAGAAGGATGGCGCCGGATTTGCCGGCTTCGCAACCTGGCTCGATCTGACGCCCGCCCATCCCGACCTGTTTGCCGTTCCCGATGCTTCCTCCGTCATCCAGCTGCCCTGGAAGAAAGACGTCGCATGGGTCGCCGCCGACTGCGTCATGGACGACCGGCCTGTCGAGCAGGCGCCGCGCGTGGTGCTGAAAAAGCTGGTCGCCGAGGCTGCGGAAGAGGGGCTCCGGGTGAAAACCGGCGTCGAGCCCGAATTCTTTCTGATCTCTCCCGACGGCTCGGTGATTTCAGACCAGTTCGATACTGCCGAAAAGCCCTGCTATGATCAGCAGGCCGTGATGCGCCGTTATGACGTCATCGCCGAGATTTGCGACTACATGCTCGAACTCGGCTGGAAGCCCTACCAGAACGATCACGAGGATGCGAACGGCCAGTTCGAGATGAACTGGGAATATGACGATGCGCTGAAGACGGCGGACAAGCACTCCTTCTTCAAGTTCATGGTCAAGTCGATCGCCGAAAAGCACGGGCTTCGCGCCACCTTCATGCCGAAACCCTTCAAGGGCCTGACCGGCAACGGCTGCCATGCCCACATCTCGGTCTGGGACCTCGACGGCAGGGTCAACGCCTTCGCCGACAAGGAAATGGCTTTCGGGCTCTCCGCTCAGGGCAAGACCTTCCTCGGCGGCATCATGAAACATGCGTCGGCGCTGGCCGCCGTCACCAACCCGACGGTCAATTCCTATAAGCGGATCAACGCGCCGAGAACGATCTCGGGCGCGACATGGGCGCCGAATACGGTGACCTGGACGGGCAACAACCGCACCCATATGGTGCGTGTGCCCGGTCCCGGCCGCTTCGAACTGCGGCTGCCCGACGGCGCGGTGAACCCTTATCTTCTGCAGGCGATCATCATTGCCGCCGGCCTTTCCGGAATCCGGTCGAAGGCCGATCCCGGCAGCCATTATGATATCGATATGTATCGCGACGGGCATACCGTGACCGACGCTCCGAAGCTGCCCCTCAACCTTCTCGACGCGCTACGTGAATATGAGAAGGACGAAGAATTGCGGGCGGCCCTTGGCCGGGAATTCTCCTCCGCCTACCTCAAACTGAAGCACGGCGAGTGGAACACCTATTGCTCGCATTTCACCGAGTGGGAACGGAGCACCACTCTGGACATTTGAGCTCCCGCCGCATTCGCGGCTACCTGCCCCGTGCCTCGGGCACGGGTCTTTTTTCTTTAGTCGGATAGTCCCATGTCTCAGTACGTTCTTACGGTTTCATGCAGGTCGACCCGCGGGATCGTCGCTGCGATTTCGGGTTGCCTTGCCGAGAAAGGCTGCAACATCATCGACTCCTCTCAGTTCGATGATCTCGAGAGCACGAAGTTCTTCATGAGAGTGACCTTCGTCTCGGAAGACGGCGCAACCCAGGCCGAGATCCGGGAAGGATTCGAGAAAGTCGCCAGGCAGTTCGAGATGAGCTTCGAACTGGTGGACGCCTCGCGCCGGATGAAGGTGATCCTCATGGTGTCCCGCTTCGGCCACTGCCTAAATGATCTTCTTTACCGCTGGCGCATCGGCGCGCTGCCGATCGACATCGTGGGCGTCGTATCCAACCATCACGACTATCAAAAGCTGGTCGTCAATCACGACATTCCCTTCCACCACATCGCCGTGACCAAGGCCAACAAAGCCGAGGCCGAGGCGCGTTTGCTCGATATCGTCGGGCAATCGGAAGCGGAACTGGTTGTTCTTGCCCGCTACATGCAGATTCTCTCGGATGCGCTGTGCCAAAAAATGTCCGGCCGCATCATCAACATCCACCACTCGTTCCTGCCGAGCTTCAAGGGCGCCAATCCTTACAAACAAGCCTATGAGCGCGGCGTGAAGCTCATCGGCGCGACGGCTCACTATGTCACCGCCGATCTCGACGAAGGTCCGATCATCGAACAGGACACGGTCCGAATCACGCATGCGCAGTCCCCGGAAGACTACGTCTCGCTGGGACGCGACGTCGAGGCCCAGGTTTTGGCGCGCGCCATTCACGCCCATATCCACCACCGCACCTTCATCAACGGCAACCGCACCGTCGTCTTCCCGGCAAGTCCCGGAAGCTACGCCTCCGAACGCATGGGGTGAGCGCCCCGGCCAGCCGGAAATCTAGACAAGCGTGCTCCGCCAATCGCTCGGGCGCGCTGGGGTTATCACGCTGCTAATCGACCGGTCAGCCGACGCCGTCTGGAAGTTTCAGCAAGATTTAGGACGCAGCACGCTTTCCGAAGCCGAATGTCTTGCGCAGGCTGCTGTCGACGGCTTTTGCCGGCATGAACCTGCGCAGCCGGCTTAGAAGCGTTGCCTGGCCGCCGGCCGGTTGACGCATTTTGTACGGGCCATTGATTGCCGCCAATATCTTCTCGGCAACCTTTGCAGGCGACGGCGCGGTTTTGATCTGGGCTTGCACCGCCTTGATGGTCGCCTCGGCCTGCGCTGCATAGGCACCCAAGGGCGCCTCGGTCTGTGCCGCGTTTACATCGAGCCTGGTGTTTGTGAAGGTCGGTTCAACCAGCACGACGCGCACGTTGAACTCACGAATTTCATGGTCCAGCGATTCCGACAATCCTTCGAGCGCATGTTTGCTGCTGGCATATATTCCCATGAACGGTGCCGGCAGGAAGCCGAGGACCGAGCTGATATTGATGATCAGCCCGCTGCGGGCGGCGCGCATCGAGGGCAAGGCAGCGCGGATCATGCGCAAAGGGCCGAAAACATTGGCATCGAATACCGTTTGCGCTTCGGAAGGCGACGTGTTCTCGACAGGCCCGACCAGCGAAACGCCGGCATTGTTGATCAGGATGTCGATCTTGCCTGCCTCGGACAAAACCCATTGAACAAAATTGGAGACCGAAGCGTCATCGGTCACGTCGACAGTTCCATAGCGCACGCCGGGAATGCCATTGACACGCGCCGGGTTGCGTACGCCGCCGAAGACCTGGAAGCCGTGTTGTGCGAGAAGGCGGGCTGACGCTTCACCTATTCCGGAGGATGCTCCGGTAATCACGACAACTTTGTTTGTAGACATGCATGCTCCTTGGCTCTTATCAAGCAGTTGATTATCAATAATTTTTCATTATCCCGGCGATTTTTCGACCAGAGTTGCTCTCACGAATTCGCCCGGTTTCCGGCACGTTAAATGCCATCACCGCTCCCGGAGAACATCACTCGGCAGCCATTGCCGTTGGTAATAACTCCACTTCCTTCGGCGTATTTTCATGGCTTTCATCTTTCGTCGGCTTGATGCGAAACCACGTGGCGTAGAGAGCGGGAAGGAAGAGCAGGATCATCACGGTGCCGACCGCCGTGCCGCCGATCAGCGTGTAGGCCATCGACCCCCAGAACACCGAATGGGTGAGAGGAATGAAGGCAAGGACGGCGGCAAGGGCCGTCAGAATGACGGGGCGCGTCCGCTGCACCGTCGCCTCGACGACGGCGTGATAATCGTCGAGACCGGCTGCCTTGTTCTCCTTGATCTGTTCCGTCAGGATCAGCGTGTTGCGCATCAGAATTCCGGCCAATCCGATCAATCCAAGAATGGCGTTGAAGCCGAACGGCTGATTGAAGAGCAGCAGGACCGGAACCGCCCCGGCAAGACCGAGCGGCCCCGTCAGCATGACCATGGTCATCGTCGACAGGCTGCGGACCTGCAGCACGATCACGATCAGCATGGCAGCAACCATCGCCGGGAAGATTTTGACGAGGGCGGCGTTGGCCTTGAGCGACTCCTCGATGTTCCCGCCCATCTCGATACGATATCCGACAGGAAGCGAGGCGATCAGCGGCTGAAGCGCCTTCATGACCTGCTGGGATACCTCGGGGGGCTGCGTCGCCTCGTCGATATCGGAACGGATCGTGACAACGGGCGTGCGGTCGCGACGTTTCAGGATCGGCTCTTCGAACCGGATTTCGGAATGACCGATCTGATCGAGCGGAACCTGTCGGCCGTCCCGGCTCATCAATGAGAAGTCTGCCAATCGCGACGGATCAAGCCGGTTGTCGCCAGCACTGCGTGCGATGACAGGCACGTTGCGGATATTCTCGCGAACCTCCGTGACCGGAATTCCGCTCAGCAGCAGCTGCATCTGCTGGGCGGCCTCCGTCGGCGAAAGGCCGATCAGGCCCAACCGTTCCTGGTCTGGAACGAAGCGCACCACCGGTGTGCGGTTGCCCCAATCACGGTTTGCCTGACGCACATCCGGCACGCTCTTCATCATCTCAAGGGCCTTTTCGGAGAGCCGGTACAATTGGTCGGTGTCAGGCCCCATGATGCGGAATTCGACCGGAAACGGCGTATAGGGACCGAAGACGAGCTGGGTGACGCGGACATAGGCTTCCGGAGCGAGCCCATCCGAGATGGCGGCGCGCAGGCGAAGCTTCAAAGCCTCGCGTGTGTGAGCGTCCGGAGTCAACACGACGATCTTGGCGAAGGACGGGTCCGGCAGCTCGGGCGCCATCGCAAAGAAGAAGCGGGGAGCGCCCTGACCGACATAGCTCGTCACTGTCTTTGCTTCCGGCTGCTGTTGCAGCCAG
This sequence comes from Rhizobium sp. R634, assembly GCF_002211305.1. Taxonomy (GTDB): domain Bacteria; phylum Pseudomonadota; class Alphaproteobacteria; order Rhizobiales; family Rhizobiaceae; genus Rhizobium. The sequence goes on from NZ_LOKW01000027.1 coordinate 274,617, forward strand.
TCTTCAAGCTTCCCGACCGTGGCGGCCGTCGTCTCGATACTGGTCCCTTCAGGCATGCGGACTTCAACCAAAACCTCCGGACGATCCGAAGTCGGGAAGAACTGCTGCTTTACCGATCCCATGCCCACGACAGAGATCCCCATGACGATGCCGACCACCGCACAAGTGACGAACTTGTGGCGCACGGCAAACTCGATCAGCCCTCGCAGGCGCCGGTAGTTCGGGGTGTTGTAGATGGCGTGATGGCCGCCTTCGACCGGCTTGATCGCCGGCAGCATCTTGACGCCGAGATAGGGCGTGAAGATCACCGCGACAATCCAGGAGACGATCAGGGCAAAGCCGACGACCCAGAAAATGTTGCCGGCATATTCGCCGGCGGTCGACCGGGCAAAGCCGACCGGCATCAGCCCGATGATCGTCACAAGCGTGCCCGACAGCATCGGGGCCGCGGTGTGGCTCCAGGCATAGGCGGCCGCCTTGATGCGATCCATCCCCTCTTCCATCTTCACCACCATCACCTCGATGGCGATGATGGCGTCGTCGACCAGGAGGCCGAGCGCCAGGATGAGCGCGCCAAGAGTGATTCGATCGAAGAACCGGCCGGTCTCCAGCATGATGAGGAAGACGACGGCAAGCGTGAGCGGAACGGCCAGAGCGACGACGATGCCGACACGCCAGCCGAGGCTGACGAGACTGACGAACAACACGACGCCGAGCGCCATCGCAAATTTCAGCATGAACTCGCCGACGGCTTCGTCGATGTTGACGGCCTGGTCACTGACCTTGGCGAGCGTCATGCCGAGCGGCAGGGTCTTGGCGATCGCCGCGGATCTTTCCTCCAGCGCCTTGCCAAGCTCCAGACCGTTCCAACCCTGCTGCATCACCGCGGCGAGCATGATGGCGGGCTCGCCGTCATGGCGGATGAGATAGGTGGCCGGATCTTCATAGCCGCGCCGCACTTCGGCAAAATCCGAGAGTTTCAAGGTGCGTCCGGCCGCGACGATCGGCGTGTCTGATATCGCCTGTATGCTGTCATAGGCGCCGTCGAAGCGAATGAAGACCTGCGGGCCGCGCGTATCGATCGATCCCGCCGGCGTCACGGTGTTTTGCCGCTGCAAGGCGGCCGCGATGTCCTGCGCCGAAATGCCGAGGGTGGCGAGCTTGGCATAGGAGAATTCGACGAAGATCTGTTCGGGCCGCTCTCCGAGAATGTTGATTTTCTTGACTCCAGGCACATGCAGAAGATCCTGGCGGATCACCTCGGCCTGGCGCACGAGCTCACGCATCGGCATGCCCTTGGCCTTCAGCGCGTAAAGGCCGAAGCTGACATCGGAGTATTCGTCGTTGACAAAGGGACCGAGCACGCCCCTGGGCAGGTTGCGAGCCTCGTCTCCAAGCTTCTTTCGGGCCTGATAGAATTCCTCCTCGACGGCCGTGGATGGCGTGCTGTCCTTCAGTGTCACGGTCAAAAAGGCGTATCCCGGCCGCGTTGTCGTCTCGACACGATCGTACCAAGTGAGTTCCTGGAGGCGTTTCTCCAGCGGCTCGGCGACCAGATCCTGCATCTCGCGCGCAGTCGCACCCGGCCACACAGTCGTCACGGTCAAAGTCTTGATGGTGAAGGAGGGATCCTCGGCGCGCCCGAGCTTGACGAAGGCATAGGCGCCGGCGGCGGCCAGCAGAACGATGAAGAACAGCGTAACGGCCCGCTCGCGAACGGCGAGCGCGGAAAGATTGAAGGTCATCAGTTTGCCGCCTCTGTCTGTTCTACCTTGGTGCGCACGCTGGCGCCGTCCTGCAGCAGATGGGCGCCGAGAGCGACGACCGGCTCGCCAGCATTGACGCTGGAAACCACCGCGACCTCCTCGCCCAATTGTTCTATTTTCACTTGCCGGAAGTGGACGGTCGAAGATGCCTGATCGAAGACCCAGACGCCGGTTCGGCTGCCATCGTCCAATACGGCGCCGACCGGCACCGCGGCATGCGATTGGCCACCGCTGCTGGAGATTCTGATCGTCACCGTCGCGCCCAGCGGCGCCGAAGCTGCAGCGCCATCCAGAACCCAGCGCGCCTCATAGGTGCGGGTTTGAGGATCGGCAGCGTCGGAGATCTGCCGAAGCCGCGCCTTGTCCTGCCGGCTCTCGTTTCCGTAGATGCTGGCCGCGGCTATCTCGCCGATTTGCGGCCGCAGCGACTCCGGAAGCCAGACGAGCGCTTCGCGCGGGCCGGCCTGCGCCAGACGGATCACGGTTTGTCCCGCGGTCACGACTTGACCCGGCTCTCCGAGCGTTTCGACAATGGTCCCGTCAGCATCGGCAACCAACAAAGAGTAGGTTGCGGCGTTCTCAGCGACCCTTGCCTCCGCTTCCGCCGCAGCCAGTTGAGCCGTCGCCGTATCGAGTGCAGCCTTTGCCTGTTCATAGCGCTGCGGCGAAGCCGCCGCCAATCCGCTTTTCGTCAAAGCAGCATAGCGTCTCTCGTCGGCTTGCGCTTGGGTCAACACAGCTTGTGCGGAGACGACGGTATTGTGTTTCGCAGTCAGCGCGAGACGCAGATCGGTCTCATCGATGCGCATCAAAGGCTGGCCGGCCTTGACCTGCTCGCCAACGTCCACATAACGCTGCATGACCTTGCCGGGCACACGAAAACCGAGATTGCTCTGCACCCGGGCGGCAATGGTGCCCGTAAAGGTGCGTTCGGCCGTTTCCGGCTTCTTCGCTTCCACCAGTTTGACGAACGGCGGCGCGATTCGCGGATCGGCGGCTTGCGCGCCTCCTTTCGAGGAGACTCCGAAAAGCACGAACGTCGTGGCGCCGGCAGCCGCCAGAAGGCCGAAAGAGGCGAGGAGGATTTTACGGTTCATGTCAGTAAGCCTTATTGACGGGCGCAGCCCTTTAATTAGATTGCGATCTAACTCTAATTCTGCTATAGATGTCAAATGAAATCTAATTGGAGATCGCAATGAGAGTCAGTCGCGCTCAAGCCGAGGCCAATCGTGAAACGGTGATCAATGTCGCAAGCCGGCTTTTCCGAGAGCATGGATTCGACGGCATCGGGCTCAAGGACCTGATGAAAGGGGCCGGTCTGACGCAAGGCGGCTTCTACAAGCAGTTCGCATCAAAGGATGATCTTGCGGCGCTGGCATCCGGCCGAGCGATGGAGAGCGCCATTCGCAGGTGGTCGAGGGTTGCGGCCGGAAGTGCCGATCCCTTCGCCGCGGTTGTCGGCATGTATCTTTCGACCGGGCACCAGGAAGAGAAAGGTGATGGCTGCCCCTTGGCAGCACTTGGGTCGGATGCGGCGCGCCAGAGTGAAGAGGTGCGAGCTCCGTTCCAGGATGGCATCGAGGCGCATCTTCAGGTTCTCGACGAATTGATCCCGGCATCGGACGGCAGGAACCCCTATGACAAAGCCATGGTCGTCCTGTCCCTCATGGTGGGCGCCGTAACCATCTCTCGCATCATGACCGACCAGGGCATGTCCGAGCGTCTGCTCGAAGCCGCCGCGGATGCCGTCAAACGGATCGCGGGCGAAACAGCGGAGGAATGAGATCCTGACTCTGCAACCTCATTGCCGGAAAGGATCAGCGCCTCCGGGCGCATGGGGTGAGTCGCAGAGGGGTTAACGCAGCCCTAAGAACCGCGCGATGCTGTCGACGTGATCGCCGAGCAACAGATCTTTATCCCGATCATATATGAGGATTATTCACTCTTCATATTAATTCAATCTTTTCATTCGCTTAAGTAAAATTCTCGACCGAAGGAAGTGACATTACGTTAGGGAATTTCGGGGCCGCGTTAACTTTTTGTTAACCATGTCGGCGGTAGACATGGTCAACGATTTCTTCACACAGATGACCAAAGTGCTAACAGACGCTCGCTCTATCCGCATCAAGGGCCGCTCCTTCCTGGCCGTCATGTTGTCCCCTGACCTTCCTTTCGATGATTGGCTGGCCAGACTGGACGATCTGGCCGCACGTTCGGCCGGTTTCTTCCTCGGACGGCCTGTCGTGCTCGATCTGACGGACCTGCAAATCGACAAGCCGCAGCTGAAGGAGCTCATCGCCGAGCTTGCCAAGCGCAATGTCAGCATCATGGGCATCGAGGGCGCGCGGCCATCCATTCTCGGATCCGGCATGCCGCCGGCGCTCAAAGGCGGCCGCTCCGCTTCCGACATCGAGGTTCAGACGAGCGAGCCGGCCGAGCCGGCCGGCAAACCTGCGGTCATTGAGACCCGTCCGGCAACAACGCAATCGATCGTCATCAGGGAGCCGGTGCGCTCGGGGCAATCGGTGATCTTCCCGGAGGGCGACGTCACCATCGTCGGCTCCGTCGCCTCGGGCGCCGAGGTCATCGCCGGCGGCTCCGTCCATATCTATGGCGCCCTGCGTGGCCGCGCCATGGCAGGATCCATCGGCAACGCATCCGCGCGAATCTTCTGCCGCAAGCTCGAAGCCGAGCTGGTTGCAATCGACGGCATCTACAAAATGGCGGAAGACATGGCGCCCAATCTTCGCGGACAGGCTGTTCAGCTCTGGCTCGAAGAGGATGCGATCATGGCGGAAAAACTGATTTGATTACGGCGCCGCGCGTCTTCGAGACGCGCAACGAACGCCGTCACACTTTGACTTGTCGCAGCTACGGCAAAGGAGAGAGAAATGGGGAAAGTGATCGTCGTCACGTCAGGCAAGGGCGGGGTCGGAAAGACGACCTCGACCGCCGCATTGGGAGCGGCCCTGGCGCAACGCAATGAGAAAGTCGTCGTCGTCGATTTCGACGTCGGCCTGCGCAATCTCGATCTGGTGATGGGCGCGGAGCGCCGGGTCGTCTACGACCTGATCAACGTCATCCAGGGCGACGCCAAGCTCACCCAGGCGCTGATCCGCGACAAGCGGCTGGAGACGCTGTTCCTGTTGCCGGCCTCGCAGACGCGCGACAAGGACAATCTGACGCCCGAAGGCGTCGAGCGCGTTATCAACGATCTGAAGCGTTATTTCGACTGGATCATCTGCGACAGCCCCGCCGGGATCGAGCGCGGCGCGACGCTTGCGATGCGCCATGCCGATGTCGCCGTCGTCGTCACCAATCCGGAAGTATCGTCGGTGCGCGATTCCGATCGCATCATCGGTCTGCTCGATGCCAAGACCGCGAAGGCCGAACGCGGCGAGCGGATGGAAAAGCATCTGCTGCTGACCCGCTACGACGCCAACCGGGCCGAACGCGGCGACATGCTGAAGGTTGACGACGTGCTGGAAATCCTGTCCATCCCGCTGCTCGGCATCGTACCGGAAAGCATGGATGTGCTGCGCGCCTCCAACGTCGGTGCGCCGGTCACGCTGGCCGAAAGCCGCAGCCCGGCCGCCATGGCCTATTTCGATGCCGCCCGCCGGCTCGCCGGCGAAACCCTGCCGATGGCGATCCCCGAGGAAAAGCGCAATATTTTCGGCAAGATTTTCGGACGGAGGGCGGCATGAATATTTTCCGTCTCTTCAACAAGCAGAGGACCGCGCCCGCTGCCCGTGAACGCCTGCAGGTGCTTCTTGCCCACGAGCGCGCCTCGGCGGGATCGGACCTGGTCACCTTGCTGCGCGAGGAAATCCTTGCGGTGATCGCCAAGCATGTCGAACTCGACCACGACAAGGTGCAGGTGACGATCGATCGCAACGAATATGTCTCGACGCTGGAGATCGACGTCGAAATCCCGCTGAATGCGGCCGTACAGGCCGCCTGAGGGTAACGACACGCTCTCTCGTTGCCCTGAAGATACGAAAGCCGCCACCGAACACGGCAGCTCAGTTTCATGGCAATCGTGCTCTCCCCCTGACGTCATCCTCGGCCTTGTGCCGAGGATCTGCTGCCCTATCGACCGGGGCAGATGCTCGGGACAAGCCCGAGCATGACGAAATGAGGGTTTGACCGATCTTCTCGGCAGTCCGAGCCGCCACGGAAACCATGGCGGCTTTTTGCGTCGGCCTGTCCGGTCGAAAGGCTCAGCGGCCGCCCTCGATCTTGCGATGGCGCTGGGCGATGCCGCCCTTGCCATAGGGATAATCGAGAGGCTGCGGCGCGCTGACCTCGTTCAGCCGGGCCATCTCCTCGTTGGAAAGCTCGACCTTCATGGCGCCGAGATTGTCGGCGAGCTGCTCAGGCGTGCGGGCGCCGAGAATGACCGAGGTGACGGCCGGCTGGGCCGCCGTCCAGGCGAGAGCCACCTGCGCCATGCTGACGCCGCGGGTCTTGGCGATCTCTTCGACCGCGCCGATGATCGCCCAGGTCCGTTCCTGGGCATTGCGCGGGGCATAGGATTCGCTGCCGCGATTGGGGTTCTCGCCGAGGCGGGTGGCGCCGGTCGGCATCTCGTCGCGCTTGTACTTGCCGGTCAGCCAGCCGCCGCCGAGCGGCGACCATGGCAAGAGGCCCATGCCGGCATCCTGGCAGGCTGCGACGATTTCGAGCTCGATGTCGCGCGCCAGCAGGCTGTATTGCGGCTGCAGCGTCACCGGACGCGTATAGCCGCGAGCCTTGGCGATCTCCGAAGCCTTGGCGATATGCCAGCCGACATAATTGGAGAAGCCGTAATAGCCGATCTTGCCTGACGAAACCGCATCGTCGAGAAAGCGCAGCGTCTCTTCGATCGGCGTCAGCGCGTCCCAGGCATGCATCTGGTAGAGGTCGATCTGCTCGAGGCCGAGGCGGCGCAGGGAATCTTCGAGCGCCTGGCCGAGATGCCGGCGCGACAGGCCGATATCATTGGGGCCGTTGCCCATCGGAAAACGTCCCTTGGTGGCGACGATCGCCTGGCGGGCTTCGGTCGGGCGCGCCTTCAGCCAGCGTCCGATGATCTCTTCCGACTTGCCGGCGCTATAGACATCGGCTGTATCGATGAAATTGCCGCCCCAGGCGAAATAATCGTCGAGCAGCTTGTGCGAGGCGGTCTCGTCGGCCTCCGCGCCGAAGGTCATGGTGCCCAGGCAATAGGCGGTGACGACGGTCCCGCTGGGACCGAGCTTGCGATAATCCATTTTTCCTCCTCATGCGGATGCCCGCAGCCGACGCGCAAAAACGTCGGGGTTAGAAGCCGGGGCTCCTGCAATCAATGACAGTGTCGTGCTTGAGGCGGCCGCTTGCCGCCGGGATGATGAGGTACGGCACCCTGGGCTTGGGAAGCGCGAGGGGCAAGGGCAGCATAGTCAATCCCGCCCGGGCCACAAGTGGGAAAAAATATTTCCCTGCCGTCGTGGCGGGAGACGGTCAGGGTCGCGGAAACGAGCCGACGATCAGATCGGCGGCAGCGATCCCGGTTTCGTAAGCGCCGTGCGCCGTCGAATAACGCGAGCGCGAACAGGCTTCTCCGGCAAAGAAGATCCGCCCCTCATGCGGCGCCGCGAGAACTCCGCGCAGATCGGAGGCGCCGGGCTCCGCGTAGGAATAGGAGCCGCCGATATAAGGTGCTGCGGCCCAGGCCGAGATCGCCGCCACCGATAATTCCTTGCGAATATTCGCGCCGAAATGCGCCGCCAGTTCATCAGCGGCGAAGGCGAAAGCGGCATCTCTGCCCGCCCGCTCCAGATCATGCGCGAGGTCGCCGGCAAAATAGGCCTCCACGACGGGGGCGCCGAATGCCCGGAGCTGATAGGTGCCGGTCGCGCCGCGGCTGGTCGAGCCGAGCATATGCGTATCCGCCGGCAGCGCCTCCGGATTGGCGAGCCTGAGAAACAGCTTGTCGGCAAGCCCGAGCGGCAAACGCGCCGCCGCCTCGATCTTCTTGGGCAGGGGAGGGTCAAAGGCAATCTTTTCGGCGGCAAGCACATTCGTCGAAACGGTGACGAGCACCGTTCGGGTGTTGAGTGTCCCCTTGTTCGTCTCGATGCCGACGCGGCCGGCATGGCGATGGTCGATGCGCCTGACTTCCACGCCGAGCCTTGCCGGCACCGGCTCGCCATAGCGGGAGATTGCGGTTCCATAGCCCTCGCGCACCCGCCAATCCGGTCCGGCGCCGGGGTCATATCTGGTATAGTCGACAACCGAAGACCGCTCCAGTTCGGCGCCGGTAATATAGGTGCCGATCGCCCGGATCTGGCCGTTCCGGGGATTTCCGGGTTCCAGCGCTCGGGCCATGTCGGTATCATCGCCTTCGTGGTTCTCCAACCGTTCGAAATAGGCGCTGACCGCCTCTTGCGAGGCACGAACCTCCGCATCGTCCCGCTCAAGCCGTCGACCGCCATTCCAGGGAGCGGGCGTGCGGTCGACCGTCAGCCCGACTTCGCCGGCCACTTCAGTCCAGGCATTGGTACGCGCGCCATGCAGCCAGCCGCAGCCGAGGTCGAGCCCCACATCGGCAACGCCCGGCAGCCCAACGGTCCACGCCCTGCCGCCGAGACGATCTCCCGCTTCGAGAAGGAGAATGGAAAGATCGGGACGGATTGACTGAAGGCGGCGGGCAGCGGCAATGCCAGCGGCCCCGGCGCCGACAATGACGACATCTTCGTTAGCGCCCTTGCTGGTCTCACCCGGCATGAATTCTCCTCTGGTCGCAATGTCTGTTCGGTTGCCTGAGCATGAAGCACCTGTTCCTGTTCCCTTCTGCAACGAGTACATCAGTTCACCAGAATCGAAGAAGCATGATCCAGGCGGGGCTTTGACAGACTGCTGCAATGTTGAGCCGTTTCATAGGAGGAATCAGACCGTCTAGGTGAAGGTTCCAGCCACGTTTCGATCGACTCCGACATCTTCTCTTCTGATTTCGCGCGTCTCTGCCGGCCGCTGCGGTCTATCGCTTCGGCCGCGGCTGTCGATCCATGGCCCTGATCGTGTGACGCCGCGCGTGATATGGTCGCCTTCCCTAAAGGACTGCCGCGATAGGAATGTGAGATGCGCATATTACTGATCGAGGACGAACCTCAAATGGCCGTGGCGCTTCGCGGCGCGCTGACCAGGCACGACATGGTGATGGACCATGTCTCGACCCTTTGCGACGCCGAGCTGGTGATCGGTGACGGCGCCTACGACGCCGTTCTCCTGGACCGGCAATTGCCTGACGGCGACGGGCTTGAGCTCATTCCGAAGATCCGCGGAAGGGGGTTGACGCTGCCGATCATCGTCATCACCGCCAAGGGAGAGGTGCCAGACAAGATCACCGGGCTTGAGACGGGTGCCGACGATTACCTCGCCAAGCCCTTCGTCTTCGATGAGCTTCTGGCGCGGCTGCGTGCCGTCATGCGCCGCTCCGAAACCTTGCGCCCGTCACTGATCTCTATCGGCCGGCTTTCATTCGACCCGACCTATTGCGATGTCAGCGTCTCCGGCCAGCCTCTGGACATGCCGCGCCGGGAGGCGCTGGTGCTCGCATGCCTGATGCGGCGAGCCGGCCGCATGGTGCCGCGGCCGACCTTGATGGAGGCAGTCTTCGGCTTCGACGACGAAATCCAGTCCAACGCGCTCGATTCTCACATCTCGCGCCTGCGGCGCAAGCTGGCAGCCTCGCAGGCGGGCGTGGTCATCAACGTCATCCGGGGCGTCGGTTATCTCTTGCGCGAGGCATCATGAGAAAGCGATGCGGCTATTCACTGCGTAAGCGTCTGTTCTGGCGGCTTCTCGCCTTGCAGTCGGTCGTTCTCATCCTCGTGATGATCGTGCTGTTTTTCGTCTGGCAAATATTCGATTTCAGGTCGCCGGACGGCACGGTCGAGATCCTGCGCCAGGCCGTCTTCCGTCAGCCCTCGGGAGAACTGAGCGTCAGGGAGACCGAAGATTTGCGGCAGCTCCGCAAAGACGCGCCGGATCTTTGGTTTACCATCCGCGACACCCAGGGACACACCTTGACGGAAGGCCTGATCCCTCCGGAATACGCAAGCATCGGCAACACACTCGACCATATCGGCCAAGCGAAGTTCGCCAAGGGTCTCGGCGATCACGAGCGTCCCGTTGCCCTCATGAAGTGGATCCCCACCGATTGGGGTCAGCTGCAGTTCCTGACAGGCACCGACGGCCCCACCGCCAGCACGTTTCTTCTGCGCGGTCTTTCGTTGATCCTTAAAGTCGTCATCCCCATTGTCGCCGTAATGGCATTGGGCGCGCTCATCGCCACGCCTATCGTCGTGCGCAGGTCGCTTGTCGGGGTCGACAAGGCAGCGCTCCAGGCCGATACGATCGATATCGATCAGCGCGGCGGCCGGCTCTCCGCAGACGATGTTCCCGACGAGATCGCGCCGCTGGTGCGCGCCGTCAACCGCGCGCTTGGCCGTCTCGACGAGGGTTATGAGCGGCAGGAACGGTTCCTGACCGATGCCGCCCACGAGCTTCGCACCCCGATAGCCATTCTCAATACGAGAATCGGATCCCTGCCGCACGGCCCCGTCAAGACCGATCTCCTGGAAGATGCCGCGAGGCTCGCCATACTCACCGAACAGATGCTCGATCTTCAAAGGCTGAAACAGGGCAAGTCCCCATTTATCAAGGTCGATCTCGGCCAGCTGGCGCGAAAGGTCATCATCGAAATGGCGCCGCTCGCATTTGCCGCCGGATATACGGTGCAGTTCGATGTCGATCATGCCGGGGAGATCGATGGCGACCCGCTGGCGCTGCAGCGCGCCCTGATGAATATCCTCCAGAACGCCATCAATCATGGCGGCCGGAAAGGCATCATCTCCCTGACCGCAGGCTCCAACTGGGTCGAGGTCAGCGACGAGGGGCCTGGCATTCCCGCCGATTTGCAGGAGCGCATCTTCGAGCCATTCTTCAAGCGCCACCACGACGGGCGCGGAGCCGGCCTCGGCCTCAATCTCGTTCGGGACATCATGTGCCTGCACCGCGGCGAGGTGACGATTGCCAACCGCAATCCCGGTGCGGTCTGCCGCCTGAGCTTCCCCTCTGGATAAGCCGCGCGCCCGATGGATTAAGCCGCGTCGCCGTGACATATAAATTCAATGAGCGTGCACAGAGATTCGCAACTCGACATGTTTGCCAAGGCATCGCCCGTGACGGCCAAGGCGCACCGTCCGTCGCGCCGGCAGCCACCGCAGGCTGCCGTCCGTTCCGATGAAGACATGGCGCGGGTACTGGAGGAGAGCGGCAACTACCGCATCCTCAGGAAGCTCTCGCCGCGGCCGATTGCGGCAACCAGGCGGCCAGGATTTTCGCGGCTCGGCGTCATTCTCGATACGGAGACGACAGGTCTCAGCCACCGCAGCGACGAGATCATCGAAATCGGCGCGGTCGCCTTCACGTTCGACGAAGACGGCGTGGTCGGCGACGTCGTCGGCGTCTATGGCGGCCTGCAGCAGCCGTCCCGGCCGATCCCGGCCGAGATCACCCGGCTGACCGGGATCACCGATGCCATGGTCGAAGGGCAGGCGATCGACATCCGCGCGCTGAGAGAACTGATCGAGCCGGCGGATCTGATCATTGCCCACAATGCCGGCTTCGACCGGCCGTTCTGCGAGACCTTCTCGAACATCTTCGCCGGCAAGGCCTGGGCATGCTCGGTTTCGGAGATCGATTGGAGCGCTCGCGGTTTCGAGGGCACCAAGCTCGGCTATCTCGTTGGCCAGGCCGGTTATTTCCACGAAGGCCATCGCGCCGTGGACGACTGCCACGCGCTGCTCGAAATACTCGACCGAGCGCAGGGCGACGGAGAGAGGGCCTTCGCGGAGCTTTACCGCGCCAGCCAGCGCTCCCGTATCCGCATCTTTGCGGAACACAGCCCCTTCGAGATGAAGGATCATCTGAAGGCGCGAGGCTACCGCTGGTCGGACGGCAGCGACGGTCGTCTGAAATCCTGGTGGATCGAAATCGGCGAAGAGGATCTCCCTGAAGAGCTTTCCTACCTGCGCTCGGAAATCTACCGCTGGGCCGAGGCGGATCCGCCGATCCTCAGACTGACGGCTTTCGACCGCTTCAGACTCTGAGCCTCCGCAACAATCCATGCATTCCCTGCATAGGTGCAGTGATGCATTGGCGCTGCAACAATCGAGGGTCTTATACTATATGAAGCTCATCGAAGCGAACGAAGCGCCAAGGACTGGCAGCTAAGCTTCGAAAGCCCACGGAAAGGGGATCATCATGAACGTAGCACGCTCTTTCAACAACTGGCGCAAGTACCGTCAGACGGTCGCTGAACTGGGCCGTATGTCCACGCGCGAACTGGACGACCTCGGCATCGGCCGCGGCGACATCCGCAACATCGCCCGTGCAGCCATCGCCCGCTAACGGCCGCTTAGACCAAGCATCTTCGAAACTTGCCAGCGCCTGCTTCCTCCCGAGCGGGCGCTTTGCTTTTGTGCCGCCGCCCGACGGCACTCTGCCGCGATCAAGCCTCCCGCCTTTCGCATAGCGCATAGCTGCCCTGCAAAGAAATGCCTATCAACTGAGCAGGAAATAAGTATGATTATTTCCATCGAAGCGATGCACCTCCTCCCGCATCCCTTCGGACATGCAGGCGCCCCATCCTCCTCCCAGGGTCGCTTGCGGGAACGACGGCACTCCTCCTCCCAGCTGTCGTTCGGTTTTATCGAAAGCCTGCCGCACCTCCTCCCGCGGCAGGCTTTTTTCGTTCTGGCCGCCACCGCCAGCGACTTCCCTTGTCCCATTTCGAGATTTTCTTCCCCTGCTGTGACCGGCCCGGCATCTCATCAGGCAACCACCCGGACAAAGCGGTTGACACCCAACTTGTCGTACAACTATGTAACTAGCCGGATACCACGGCACGGAAGACGGCGGGCAAATCCCGGCTTCCGCCAATGCCAGACGACAACGAAGCTGAAGGAAAATGGACATGCAGATCGACGTGAGGCACGCCTCCCACCCCGAGGCCGTGCGCAATTTCGACACGGAGACGCTGCGGCGTCACTTTCTGGTGGAAACCATCTTCGAAGGCGGCGAGATCCGGCTCACCTATTCCCATTACGACCGCATGGTCATCGGCGGCGCCACGCCGCTCGCTTCCGGGCTGACGTTGACGGCGCCGACGGCGATCGGGCAGGAAACCTTCCTTGCCGAACGTGAACTCGGCGCGCTGAACATCGGCGGCGCCGGCCGCATCGTCGTCGACGGCACGAGCTACGATCTCGCCAAGTATGATTGCCTCTATGTCGGCAAGGGTGCACGCGACATCCGCTTCGAAAGCGTCGATGCCGCCGATCCGGCAAAATTCTACCTCGTCTCGACGCCAGCCCATGCCACGCATCCGACCGTGCTGCTCACGCGCGACAAGGCGAGGCATCTCAGCCCCGGCGACCCGGCGACCTCCAACAAGCGGTCGATCTACCAGTATGTCCATCCGGAGATCTGCCAGTCCTGCCAGCTGACCATGGGCCTGACGATGCTCGAGACCGGCAGTGTCTGGAATACCATGCCCGCGCACACGCACGACCGGCGCATGGAAGCCTATCTCTATTTCGATCTCGAAGCCGACCAGCGCGTCTTCCATTTCATGGGCGAGCCGCAGCAGACCCGCCATATGGTCGTGGCCAGCGAGCAGGCGGTCATTTCGCCGCCCTGGTCGATCCACTCCGGCGCCGGCACCCGGAACTACAGCTTCATCTGGGCGATGGCCGGCGACAACAAGAGCTTCACCGACATGGACCACATCGCCGTTGCAGATCTGAGGTGAGCGCTGTGGCAAGCCCCTTCGACCTTTCCGGCAGGACCGCCGTCGTCACCGGCGCCAATACCGGTATCGGCCAGGCCATTGCGGGCGCACTGGCCGAAGCCGGCGCCTCCATCGTCGCCGTCGGGCGTTCCTCGATGGACGAAACCGAAGCCCTGGTGAAGCAGGCGGGCAGCCGCTTCCATGTCGTCAAGGCCGACCTCTCCACCATCGAACCGGTCAAGGGGATCGTCGACGAGACGATCCGCACCTTCGGCGGGCTCGACATTCTCGTCAACAATGCCGGCATCATTCGCCGCGCCGATGCGCTCGACTTCACCGAAGAAGACTGGGACGCGGTGATCGACGTCAACCTGAAGACCGCCTTCTTCCTGTCGCAGGCGGCCGGCCGCCACATGGTCGAGAAGGGCAGGGGCAAGATCATCAACATCGCCTCGCTGCTCTCCTTTCAGGGCGGCATCCGCATTCCATCCTATACCGCTTCGAAAAGCGGGCTTGCGGGACTGACCAAGCTGCTTGCCTGCGAGTGGGCGGCCAAGGGCGTCAACGTCAATGCCATCGCTCCGGGCTATTTCGTCACCAACAACACGACGGCGCTGCGCGAAGATCCTGACCGCAATGCCGCGATCCTCGCCCGCATTCCGGCCGGGCGCTGGGGAACGCCGGCCGAACTCGGCGGTGCCGCCGTCTTCCTGGCATCGCCGGCATCCGATTACGTGCACGGGACCGTGCTGCCCGTCGACGGCGGCTGGCTCGCACGCTGACCGCCTCAGCGAATGGCGAGCCACGGCGCTTCCGTCGTGGCTCGCATCGTTTTGCCTTTCCTGCCGCCATGCGCTAGCAACAGCAGCGCGGCCGGCGCAGCTGTATCGACACGCAGGACTTGGACAAGGGATGACGGACAGGGACAAAACGGTCTTCGATGCCACTCGCCAGCCGCCGAACCTGCGCAGCAGCCTGGCGGATACGCTGACGGCGCAGATCGAGTCCGGCGATCTGAAACCCGGCCAGCGCCTGCCGACCGAACAGGCGATCATGGCGGCGACCGGCGTCAGCCGGACAATCGTGCGCGAGGCGCTCGCCACGCTGCGCGCCAAGGGGCTGATCACCACGCATCAAGGCCTCGGGGCTTTCGTCTCCGACGATCCCAAGCCGCGATCCTTCTCGATCATTCCCAACGACCTGCAGTCGATCGACGAGGTCCTGCGCGTGCTGGAGCTGCGCATGGGGGTAGAATATGAAGCCGCCGGCCTTGCCGCTTTGCGGCGCACGCAGGAAGATATAGATCGCATGCAGGATCGCCTCGACGCCCTCGACAGGGCGCTGGAAGAAGGCGGATATGGCGCGCAAGAGGACTATGCCTTCCACCGGTCCATTCTGGTCGCGACGCAGAATTCCTATTACGGCCGTCTCTTCGATACGTTCGGCAACATCATGGTGCCGCGGCAGTGGGCGCGCTTGGACAAGATGACGGCCGCCGAGCGCAAGCGCCATGCGGCGCGCATGCGCAGAGAACACCACGCCATCTTCGCGGCGATCCGCGACGGCAACGAATCCGCCGCACGCCGCGCCATCCGGACCCACCTGTCGAAAAGCACAGCGCGCTTCGAAGAGCTGCGCGATGCCAGCACCTCGTCTTAGTCTTCGGTTCGAGACTTCATCAGCCGCCGCCAGGCGGCGTGATCGGTTTGCAGAGCGACGGAGGCATGAGCGGCGGGCAGAAGCGGCTTGCGTCTGCGCCGGCCGAAGCGCCGTTTGAAGCCGAGGATGTTTTCGACGAAGCTCCTTGTGTAGAGGCCCGGACCGCTCGAATAGATGCGCCAGCCGCCATCGACGGCGATCTTGCCCGCCTTGACGCGCGCCCATTCGGCCGCCGCCTGATAGCGGTCATGGAAGGCCGCGTCGCTGCTGCTGAAATAGGCGTTGCGTTGGCGCAGCGAAGCATGCGGCAGCGCCGATGTGACGGCGATCGGATTGACGACGGCGATTGCCTTCCAGAGTTCGTCCGCCTCGGCTTCCAGCGCGAGCGTTTCGCAATAGCGCAGATGGGCATGCACATACATCAGCCCGATCTCGCGGCCGAAGAAGGAGGAGGATTCCGCCCGGCGAAACAGCGTCTCAGGCCCGCCGGCATAGGTCGCGGGCTTCTCCATCAGCCGCACGCCATCGGGATAGAGTAGATGCTCCTCGATCAGCTTCATATGATCGCGCCGTTGAACCGGCGTGAACAACCCGCCGAGCATCGCCTGTGTCATCGAGATCAGCGAGTAGGAGAGGCCGGTGCGCCGGTCGCTTGGATGCAGAAGCAATTCGACGCCGTCATGTTCGGGATCGAAGATACCATAGCCGGCAACGACGCCGTCGCGGATGAGATGGCGATTGAAATCCCGGCGCATCGCCGTCGCGATCTTCCTGAGCGCCTTGGCCTTTTCGCCGGACCCATGACGGAGCAGGATGGCGGAATAGCGCACGACCTGCTCATAAAGCAGAGCAACCGTCCAGCTGCTGACCATCCAGTCGCGCAGATGCGGGTCGGCCGGCTGCAGGGAATCGTTCCAGTCTCCTTCGCCGTAGCGGATCAGATGCGTTCCCGGAATGAAAGCTTCGCGGACGGTATCGAGCAGTTTCTCGACATGGATCGCGATGGTGTCGATCTCCGCCGCTTTCTGCATGGTCTTTTCGTCGCGCCAGGTGACCTTCTCGTCGAGGATAGCGAGATCGCCGGTCGCTTCGATATAATCGCAGAGCGCCTTCAGCGGCCAGACGACGATATCACCGTGGCTGTCGCCCGCCCGAATGTTGGAATAGGGCTCCAGCATGAACCATTGCGACCAATCGCCTTTTTCCAGGTACTGTTCGCTGAAGACGGTCTTCACCACCTCCTTGGCTTCGCAGTCATGTTCATAGGCAAGCAGGAATTCGATAGGCCCCTGGCAGGCGTCGCGCGTGCCCCAGGCCGCTCCCGTATATTGCTCGAGGCCGTGCGGCACGCTCAGATGCACGATGGCGTCATGGGCGAGCCAGGGCAGCAGGGTCGTTTGCGCGGCGAGGTCGGGCGATGTGCCGCCGATCGTCAGGCCACGCACGGTCTTCCGCCAGAATTTCGATGCCGGCGCAAGCATGGCTTGGTCGGCGATGCCGGCCTCATACCGCTGCGCAAGGCGCTCGGCTTCTTCAGCATCGGTCATCGAACCGACGACGGCGAAGGACAGCGCCTGCGTTGGCCGGGAGCGCAACGCGACGAAGGCGCCGTTGCGGGCGACACTATCGCTGTAGAGCAGCTCATCGCCGCCGATCTCCTCGATGGCATCGGGCGTCGAACTCACCAGCCAATAGGCGGCGTCGGGATACCGTTCGCCCCAGAGCCAGCCCGGATCAGGCAGGAAGCGAATGCGTTTGCCCGGCGCATCGAAGTCGATCCGCCCGCCCGCATCATATTCGCGCTCGCCGAGGACGACATGGCTGAACACGAGGAAGCGGCAAGGCTTGCCTTCGACGGAAACGGTCCATTGCACGGCCGCATCCTCGCCGGAAACGACCGCCGCGACAGTGATCGTGCGGTCGGCGCAGCGATAGATCCAGCGGCAATCGCTGAGCCCCATCTCGAAAGCCGAAGGCACGGCCAGGAGCTGCCAACCCGCGCCGACATCCGTCATGATGCGCAGCCCGCTGGCGCGCGTCAGATTGTAGGGATCGCGGGAGACCGAAAAGAGCTTGTGGAAGGAGGTATTGCCGATCGTCAGCTGCGCGGCGAAGATGCCCTGCATCCAGCACGTGGCGGCAAGCGTGCTATCGTCGAGCAGCATGTTCTGGCCGCTGCGGACGATCGCGCCGTGGCGGCGCGCCACCAGGCGCTCCTTTTCGCTGAGGACGACGTGGCGGTTTAGGACGCCGTCCGGCACGAAAAACGAAAGAAGCTTTCCGCCGGCGCGTTCTTCCAGGCTCCGCTCCGGATAGAGCCGCTCAATCGCCTTTTTATCGAGCGGCTCGGCCGTCAGCAGGACGGCATCCTGCAGTAGGCTACGGACCGGTTCGGCTTCTGCAATATCAGCTGCAGCACCTTCCGTCGCCGCGAACCCATCAAGGAGCGAAAGATCGGCATCGCTCGATGCTTCGGGATGATCGGCGGTAAACAGGACGAAGAAAGTCGCGCTTGTGCCGCTTGCCGGCACCGGGAAGGATTTCGATTGGATGGCCGGACATGCCGTCTCTTGCTGCCGCCGTTCGCTCGGCAGGCTGGTGCCGAAGGGGCCGACCAGCATGTCGCCGCGGCGCTCTTTCGCCTGCACCAGCTGGATCGCATCGGTGGCATAGGCGGCCGCGCCCTCAAGGCAGCCCTGCACGATCCAGGGATTGCGTGCACCCGACTGCTTGAGGTTTTGCCGGTTCATCAGGACGGGGCCGAATGTCTCGTGCTCGGCGATATGGTGATCGACATATTGCGAGGCATAGGCTTCGCTGTTCATCAGGAAGCCGCGATCGCCGAGGCCAAGGTCCTGAACCAGCACCAGATCCACCGGAATGTTTCCACGCTTCAGATGCCGCAGCGAGACGCGCCAGAACCAGGCGGTTTCGGATGGATGAAGCTCGAGGCGGACCTTGTAGCCAATATCGCCTGTTTTGCCGCTCCAGGAAAAACTCGTCGCATCGGACCCGAAGCTGCCGGCGGCGCGAGGGCCGACGATCTCGACGACATCGGGCACGGGACCGCCGATGCGCAGATACAGGCGGCCGATGCCGCCGATGAGCGGCGATCCCTGGATCTGGTTGATCTGCACTGATCCCTTGTCGTCGGCATATTCGATGGCAAACAGCGTGCCGTTCGGCAGTGCCGATATCGACAGGCCGGAACCGTTGCCGATCGTGAAGAGGCCAAGCTCTTCGCGTCGGGGCATCTGCAAACTGCGCGTAAAGTCGGGGGACATCGGGATCTCATCGATTGGCATCAGAGGGGAATCGAAGGATGACGCAAAAAGATTGAGAGAAATCTTACCGACAATCGGAAGAGGGGCAACCGGTCTTGGAACGCCCGGGCAGTCATATTGGCTTGTGGAGAAAAATGCCGGCGGCGGCATTTTCGCCGACAATGCGACCGAGCCTGACCGGGAGGGCCAGGCTCGGTGCTCGATCTGCGAATGTGGTCCGGGCGTACTAAGCGCCCGGCTCCCTTTGCCTCGACCAGTCCGATTAGCCGCGGAAGAGCGACAGGATGTTCTGGGACGACGAATTCGCGATCGACAGAGACTGGATCGCAAGCTGCTGCTGGGTTTGCAGCGCGGAAAGCCTGCTCGACTCTTCCTCCATGTCGGCATCGACCAGCCGCCCGACGCCCGAGTCGATCGAATCCGACAGCGCGCTGACGAAATCTTCCTGCAGTTCGATGCGCGTCGAGATCGAACCCAGCTGCGCACCGGCAGAGGTCATCGCCGACAGCGCCGATTCGACAGTCGTCAGCGCCGACTGGATCTGGCCGAGCGTGAAGTCGGTGATGTCCATCGAATAGACCGAGCCGGTCGCGCCCGAGGAGGTACCGAGGATACCCGAGGAGGTTTCGATCGACCCGCCGCTCATGCCGAACAGAACGTTGCCCATGGAGCTGGTATCCAGAGCATAATCGGTCATTTTAACGGAAACGGCGCCGGAGCCGTCGCGAACGAAGGACGATACGACGCTCTTCGTGCTGCTCTCGCCGGCGACCCAGTTTTCACCGGAGAAGGATGCCGACTGGGCGATGCTCATCAGCTGTTCCTGCAACTGGCTGATTTCTTCCTGGACCTTGGACTTGTCGACACCGTCTTCCGTTGCGGCCACCAGCTTGGCCTTGATCTCGTCGACGACGTCGATCGCACTTTCCATTGCCGTGTAAGCCGTATCGACCTTTGCCGCGCCGAGGCCTAGGGCGTCGGACACAGCAGAAAGGGCCTTGTTGTCGGACCGCATGGTGGTTGCGATCGACCAGTAGGCGGCGTTGTCGGATGCGGTGTCGACGCGATAACCGGTGGAAACGCTATTCTGCGTCGATTCGAGATTGGAGTTGATGCTGCGCAGCGTCTGAAGGGCTGCCATCGCCGAATTGTTCGTATTGATGCTCGTCATTGGAAATTCGCCTGTTTCGGAAGTTGGATGTGTTGCATCCCGGGACACATCCGGGCCGTGGCGAGCAGCCTCATGCTTATCGACCCGCGTTCGGGCAGGTCAATTCGCCATCGTTGAGCAAATTATGGTACTTAAAGGTACCTTAATCGTTAACGTGACGGCGTCGGGACGCAATTTTGTGCGAAAATCGGATGCTCGGTGTCGGGGCTGTTCCGGTTGCCGCCTCAAGGCGAAAGTTATGGAAGCAGGCCGTCGCAAATTCGCGATCGGCGGTTGACGCCCCGGCGGGAAACTGACTATCAATATTAAATCAATTTGATTGACATCAAATTCAGCTCCCGCACTCGCGCGGAATGTTCAAGCCTGATTTTCACGAGGAACCAGTGACCATGTCCATACCGCGCCCGAAAGCCCTGCGGCTCGAAACCCTCTGGAACCCGCCGGCCGACGGCAAGGAATTTTCCTATGTCCTGCGCCTCAGGAATCTCGGCACCGAGCCGCTTTCGGATTTTTCTCTCTGCGTGAGCGGCCCGGGCCGCGTCGATCCGGCCGGGCGCGTCGAAGGCGCCACCGTCTCGCAGCGGTTGTCGAATTTCACCGAATTCAAACCGCCGGCCAATTTCGTTCTCGGCGCGGGCGAGACATGGACGATATCGGTCTATGCGCTGAGCTGGCAATTCCGCCACTGGACCGACGGCGCGACGAGCGGCTATCTCGCGCTTTCCGACGGCAGCACCATTGTGCTTTCGATCGAGCCGACGCGGTCCTCCGTCAGCAACGCGCCGCTGAAGCGCGGCGCCGAGATCTATCCCGTTCCCGCCAATGCGCCCGTCCAGGTGTCGATCATTCCGTGGCCGAACCGCGTGGCGGTCAGCTCGCGCCGGCCGCTGCCCGCCGGTTTCGCGCCGCAGGCGCAGAGCGCCGAGGGGGAGGCGGCCGCCCGGAGCTTCGCAGCGCTGGTGGACCATCTCTTCGCGGTGGAAGGCATCGTGCGCAGTGAAGCGGAAGGCGCGGTTCCGGTTGCCCTCAGGGATGCCGCCGGCATGGGAGCGGAGGCTTATCGGCTGAGCTTCGACGGCGAAATGATCGCCGTCGAGGCAAGCAGCCGGACCGGTTTTCTCTATGGCCTCGTGACACTCGGCCAGATCTGGCGCGGCGCCAAGCTGCATCCTGGCGTCTTCCAGTTTCCGGCATCCGGCGAGATCGTCGACGAGCCGTCGATGGGCTGGCGCGGCCTGCATCTCGATGTCGCCCGCCAGTTCTATGGCGCGGCCGAGGTCAAGAAGCTGATTGCGGTTCTGGCCTGGAACAAGCTCAACCGTTTCCACTGGCACCTGTCCGACGACGAAGCCTGGCGCGTGGAAATCGATGCCTATCCCGCTCTGACCGAGGTCGGCGCCTGGCGCGGCCACGGCCTTGCCGTGCCGCCGCTGCTGGGGTCAAGCCCGGCCCGGACGGGCGGCTATTACACCAAGGCCGCCATCCGCGATATCGTCGCCTATGCAAAGGGCCTTGGCGTGGAAATCGTGCCGGAGATCGACATGCCAGGCCATTGCTACGCCATGCAGCAGGCGATACCGGAGCTGCGCGATCCCGATGAAACCGGCAGCTACCACTCGGTTCAGGGCTTTCCCGACAATTGCATCAACCCGGCGCGGGAGAAGACTTACGAGATCGTCGAGACGATCCTTACCGAGCTTATCGACCTCTTTCCGTTCAAGACGATCCACCTCGGCGCCGACGAAGTTCCCCTCGGCGCCTGGTCCGGCTCGCCGGAAGCGCTTGCGCGTCTGCGCGCCGTCGCCGGCAACGAGGTTGCCGATGCCCACGCCAAACGGCTGAACGTCGTCACCAATACCCACGGCGCCGACGATATTCATGGATCGGGTGCGGCCATCCTGCAGGCGGAGTTCCTGGAGCGGGTGCAGCGCTTCCTGGCGAGCAAGGGCTGCATCACCGGGGGCTGGGAAGAAGCCGCCCATGGCGATGTCATCGACAAGTCGAAGAGCTATCTCTGCAGCTGGCGCAATGTCGAAGTCTCGGCGGAACTCGCCGAACGCGGCTACCAGATGGTCGTCTGCCCCGGGCAGGTCTATTATCTCGACATGGCGCTGAGACCCGACTGGGACGAGCCCGGCGCCAGCTGGGCAGGAACGTCAGACGCGGAAAAGCTCTACAATTTCGATCCGGTCGGCGGCTGGACGGCAGCGCAGAAACAGAGACTTCTCGGCATCCAGGCCTGCATCTGGTCGGAACCGATGACCGATCGCGCCGTGTTCGACCGTCTCGTCTTCCCGCGTATTTCCGCGCTGGCCGAAACGGGCTGGACGAAGCCGTCCGCCAAGTCTTGGGAGCGCTTCAGAGCCTTGGCGGGATTGATGCCGCTACTTTACGGGCTGCAGGAGTCTTGAAGGCGGCCTTTACTGTCGCTGCCGGTAGGCAGAGGGCGTGACGCCTGTGCCCAGCTTGAAGGCCCGCGTCATGTGGCTCTGACTGCTGAAGCCGCAGGCCGAAGCGATCTGCGCGATTGGCTCCATGCCTGATAGCATCATTTTGGCGCGCTCGACACGACGGTGCGCCACCCAGCCATGCGGCTAGATACCGAAGCTCGCCCGGAACATCCGCTGGAAATGAAAGGCGCTGAGCTGCCCGATATCAGCCAGATCCTGCAGGCGGATCGTCTCGCCAAGGTGGGCCTCGATATAGTCCAGGGTTCGGCGCCGCACATGTGACGCGAGTCCACCGCTGATCGCGCAGGCACGCATGCCTCCATAACGCGGATCGACGAAGAGGTCGCTGATCGCCTGCGTCATCGCTTCTTCGGCCAGCAGATGCCCGCCCGCCAATATCGCTTCCGTCATCTGCCGAAGCCTCAGCGCCAAGGCGGGGGCATCGTCGAAGGTTACTTCCGGAAGAGCCATGAGCCGCGCATCGCGGTCAAACGTCTCGGCAAACATCCGGCGCATCTGATCGTCGGGAACATACAGGTGGACGAATTCGAAGAAGTCGGTGATTTCCCATTCGGACGAATGCCCCTGCGGCATGATGCACAGCACGCCCGGACGGCCGCGCGCGTCGGGGCCGCCATCCAGCCGCCGCGTTCCGGCGCCGCCGCTCAGATAAAGACTGAACGTATGACCGTTCGGCCGCTGATAGCTCATCCTGTCATGCGCATTGCTCCAGATGGCAGCCGATCGCCCGAAACCCAGATCGATCGACTGTGACATCCGCGCAGTGGGAGAGGCGGACAAAAACCTGAAAACCGAGAGGCGGCTATCTTTCACCAATTCTTTCCCACAGCTGGCCACGCGCTCAGAATAATACGGGGCGACCGCTGAGATGGCGAGGGGGAAGTCCGGGCAGATCGATTTCATAGCAAGAATCTGCAAGAGACCCGCTCACGGTTTGCCTATTGGTGGAAAAAACGAGGATTACTCCATGGCAAACGCCGTTCTTTTCATCGCGACCGTCCTCATATGGGGGACGACCTGGATTGCCATTGCGATGCAGGTCGGTCCGGTGCCGGTCCTGGTCTCGGTCTTTTACAGATTTGCGCTCGCGGCCGTGATCCTCATCGCCGTCCTTGCTGTCATGCGGCGGCTCAAGCTCCCTGCCTTACGCGATCAACCTTTCATCCTTGCGCAGGCGCTCTGCCTGTTCAGCCTCAATTTCATCTGTTTCTACAACGCCGCCGCCTCGATTCCATCGGGGCTGATCTCCGTGATCTTCTCGCTGGCGACGATCTACAATGCCGTCAATGCGCGCCTCTTCTTCGGCGACCGCATTACGGGCCGCACGCTGTTCGCCGCAGCACTCGGCGCAACCGGCCTTCTCCTGCTGTTCGCAGAGGAGGTTGCCGTCGATTTCGATATGGGCACGTTGAAAGGGATCGGGCTCGCAGCGCTCGGCACGCTGTTCTTCTCGCTCGGCAATATGGCATCGCGCCGCAACAGCGCGGCCGGCATCTCACCGCTGACCGCCAATGCCTGGGGCATGGCTTATGGCACGATCATCCTTCTCGTCCTGATTGCCGTGACGCAAACCCCGATCGTGGCACCATCAGGCATCACCTATCTTGCCGCGCTGCTCTATCTCTCAGCAATCGGATCGGTGATCGGTTTCACCACCTACCTGATGCTGGTGTCGCGCATCGGCTCCTCACGCGCGGCCTATGCCACCGTGCTGTTCCCGATTGTCGCCCTGTCGCTGTCGACGGTCTTCGAGGGCTACCATTGGACCGGCCTGGGCCTGATCGGCCTGACGCTGACGCTGCTTGGGAACGTGATCATCTTTGCGCGCCCTCTCGCGCGGCGGTCGCCGCAACCAGATGCGAACCTGCCGGCACGCGGCTGAAGGACGGGCTAGATGCGCTAACCGACCGGCTTCTGCAGCACGTCGAAGCGCGGATTGGTTTCGGAAAAGATCGGCAGGGCGGCGGCGCCGAGGATCGCTGTATCCTTGCCGGTCATGCCGATCATGACGCGCGGCAGCGTCCGTTTTTGGTCGGGATCGATCGGAAGGTGCAGCGGCTCCAGGCGCTCGGCAAGCCGGCGCATCAGCGATGTCGATATGCTGCCGCCGAGCACGACGGTCTGCGGATCGAAGGCGAGTTCGAGAAAGTCGACCGTCTGCCGCAGCGGCTGGACGGCCTGATCCAGCCAAGCGTCCAGTCCTTCGCCGCTCCTGGCGATCAGCGCGTCGAGTTCGTCGGGCGAAAGCTCCTGCGCATTAGGGATGCCCATGAATTCGTAAGCGACGCTCGGCGAGACATAGCGATCCAGGCAGCCGCGCTTGCCGCAGCTGCAGAGCTTGCCGTGCGGCTCGACGATAATATGCCCCATCTCGCCGGCATTGTTGCGGCTGCCCTTGTACAGATGGCCGTCGAGGAACATGCCTGCGCCGATGCCGCCGCCGCCCGCGAGGAAGAGATAGACGAAACTGGCGAGACCGCGGGCGACGCCATGGAGACGCTCGCCGATCGCCGCCGCCGTCGCGTCGTTCTCGACGAGCACCGGCACCTTCACCCGCTCTTCCAGCTCGCGCCCGACGGGAAAACCCTGCCAGCCGGGCAGGCTGTGCGGGCTGAGGGAGGTGGTGCCGCCATCGCCATAGCGGCCGGGCAGGGCCATGCCGACGCCGAGCAGCCTGCTGCGGTCGAAGGCGAAGGCCTGGTGCAGCTCCTCGACGATCGCTTGCAGCACCGGCATCGCCCTTTGCGGATCGGGATGCTCGACGTCGCGCTCGATGCGGGCGCAAACGGCGCCCGACAGATCCGTCAGGACGCCGATGGCGCGCTGGCGGCCAAGTTCGAGACCGATCGAATAGGCGCCGCGCGGATTGATGGTGTAGGGAATGATCGACTGGCCGCGCGCCAGCTTCTGCGCCTCGGCGGCCACGAGCAGGTGCGACCTCTCCAGCTCCTCGACGATATTCGAGACCGTCTGGGGCGTCAGCGCTGTCATCCGGGCGATCGCCGCCCGCGAGAGCGAACCGTGCGTGCGGATCAACTCGATCACCACACGCCGGTTGTGAGACTTGGCCTGCTCGAGATTCGTGCCGGAGATCGCCTTCATGTCGCCTTCAAAGGAAATGGGTGCATCACCCTTGTCACAAGAGAGAGAGTGATGAAAGCCACATATTTCCCGAGCCCATCGATCGGCTAGGCGTTGCGCCGCTGCAGGAAGCCGAGGATGCCTATCCCCGCCAATCCGGTGACGGCGCTGAGGATGGCGGTGCCGGAATAACCCGCAACCGACGTGCCGGCGGCAAAAACCAGCGCGCCGATCCCGGCGCTCGCGAAGATATTCACGGAGATGAGCGCGCTGCCGAGCCCCGGCCGGTCGGCGATGAGATCCTGTAGATAGGTGATCGGAAAGCTGATGATCGCCGCAGCACCGATGCCGGCAAGTGAGGTGAGCGCATAGAGATGCCATGGCTCGGAGGCGAAACCGAGAAGGCCAAGGAATATGGCATAGATGATAGTGCCGGCAGCAAGCGCCGTCATCTGGCCGATCTTTCGCGCAATCCGCGACCAGACGATGATGAAGACGACCTCCAGCAATGCGACGATGCCGACGAGAATGCCGACGTCGCTGAGCCGGCCATGCGCCGCGCCGGTGGCAATCAGCGGCAGAAGGGCGTCGTTGAGATGCAGCGTGCTGGTGATCAGCGCCACCCCTGCAATATGTGCCGAAATCCGCGGCGAAACCACCTGGCGGAGCGCACCGAGATAGGTGAGGTGATGGGTTGCGGCCATCTCCGTTCCCGCCCGCTTCGGCAGGGCGAAGAGGATGATGGCCTGGCATAGCAGGCAGGCGATGGCGGCAAAGAGATAGGCCGGCAGCATGCTCGATGCGCCCGAAAGCACAAGGCCGGTAATTCCCGGGATCAATACCCAGGAGAGCGAGATCATCGCGCGCACGCCTGAATTGGCCGTCACCATGTCATTCCGGTTCATGCCCTGCATCGCCGCGCGCGCATTGGCAAACAGCAGCGAATTCAGCGCTCCGAAGATCGGCAGCGGCAGCAGCCCGCTGATGGCGAAGATGGCCGCGCTCGGAAAGGCATAGACGATGCCGTAACCGACGATGCCGAAAATGCAGGCGCCGATCATCGCCGATCGATACTCGCCGAGCCGATCGGCAAGATTGCCGAGCAGGACGCTGACGACGACGTTCACCGCCGCTGAGGCGAAGCTCAGGAAAGAATAGAGGCCATCGCTCAGACCCAATTCGCGAATGCCGACGATCGAACGATAGGGCGCGGTCATCGCCCCCGCCATTCCGAAGGTGAAAATGGCGATCATGCTGGCGCGGATCGCCGGATTGCGGAAGACGTCGGGGAAGAGGCGGCTCATGGGGGCATCAATCGTCAGGGAAATCGGCAGGCGCGGCCGCAGCGGGCAGTCCGGAAGGTCATGTCATGCTATCGTTTCAACTCAGAGATCGCAGCCCTGAATGTCAGTAATGCTCCGATTGGGAGAAGGTCCGCGCAAGCTCGGCCTGGCCGGCCGTCAGCCCGCAATCGACGGGTAGGCAGACGCCCGTTATGGCGGCAGCAAGCGGGCCGGCAAGGAAGGCGACGGCATTGGCGACATCCTTGGGATCGACGACGCGCTGCAGCGGATACCAGCGGCGCGCTTCCTCGAACACATTCGGATTGGCGGCGGCGCGCGCTTCCCAGGCCTGCGTCTTCACCGTGCCGGGTGCGACGGCATTGGAGCGGATGCCGAACTTGCCGTATTCCACCGCGACCAGCCGGGTGAAATGCAGAAGGCCCGCCTTGGCGGCGCTATAGGCCGGATGCCCGAAGACATTCATGCCGTTGACCGAGGCGATGTTGACGACGGAACCCTTCGAGGCCTTCAGCATCGGTTCGAAGGCGCGAAAGCACAGGAACGCCGCCTCGAGATTGAGCGCATTATCGGCCCGCCAGATCTCCGGCGTCGTATCGTGCAGGCTGGTCGCGCGGGCAGCGCCGGCATTGTTGACCAGGGTTCGAACGACGCCGACGTTTTCAGCGTGTTTTACCAGTTCGGATATGCTCGCCTCGCTGGTCACATCGCATCCGACGGCCACGAAACGACCGGCCGGGCCGAGCTTCAAAGCCACGGCGGCGGCGGCCGCAGCATCGATGTCGGCGAGCAGCACGACATCATGGTCGTCGGCGAGCCGCGCGGCGATCGCCGCGCCGATATCGCCTGCAGCACCGGTCACGATCGCTGCCGATTGGGTCATTGGATGTCGCTCCCGTTCATGCGCTTCAGTCTCCAAGCAATTGCCGGTCGTCGCCGTCCCGGTGCAGAACAAGCTGCTGCTTGATGCGCCGCAGCGTCGCCGTCG
Source organism: Rhizobium sp. R634 (assembly GCF_002211305.1). Taxonomy (GTDB): domain Bacteria; phylum Pseudomonadota; class Alphaproteobacteria; order Rhizobiales; family Rhizobiaceae; genus Rhizobium. The sequence goes on from NZ_LOKW01000027.1 coordinate 302,159, forward strand.
CCTTCGGCTGAACGGCATAAGCGATCAGGCTCGCCAGAATATCGACCATGGCGATATAGGCGATGCGCGTCGAGGTCGGACGATAGATATTGTTGCCTTCGGGAAGGTCGATCGGCACGACGATTTCCGCCGCCTTGGCAACCGGGCTTGCCGTCTGCGTCAGCGCGATCGTCTTGACCTTGGCCTGGCGGGCAAGCTCGAAGGCGCGCACCAGCTCCATGTTGCGCCCCGAGAAGGAGGAGCCGATCAGCACGTCGCCCGACTTCGCCGCGGCCGCCATCATCAGCTGCATGCTGTGGTCGGAACTTGCGGTAATGCGCAGCCCGAGACGGAAGAGGCGGTTCTGCAGCTCGTCGGCGATCATCGACGAATTGCCGCCCGAGCCGAAGGCGTAGATCATATCGGCCTTGGCGATGTGCGAGACGGCGGTTTCGATCGCGGCGAGATCGAGCGAGCGGTGCAGGAGAAACAGCGCGTTCTGCGCCTTGGTGATGATATCCTGGGCGACATCGGCCGGATCGGTGCTTTTGGATTCCGGCTTCAGGTAGCGCACGCCGATATGGGCGGTGCGGGCGAGCTGCACCTTGAAATCGGAAAAACTCTCGCAGCCGAGCCGGCGGCAGAAGCGCGTCACGGTCGGCGGCGATACCTCAGCCCGCTCGGCAAGCTCGATGATCGAGGCGTTCACGGCAAATTCGAAATCGTTGACGATGATCTCGGCAATGCGGCTTTCGGAGGGAGAGAGCCGGCCCTTGTCTTCCTGCAATGTCGAAAAGATATCCAAAGCCGCTCCCGCCCTTATTCGCTATGCACCCTTCTTCTTATAGGCCACGCAGTCGATCTCAACCTTGCAATCGACCATCATCGACGATTGCACACAGGCGCGTGCCGGCGGATGTTGCCCGAAATACTCCTGATAGATCTTGTTGAAGGTCCAGAAATCGCGGGGATCGTCGAGCCAGACGCCGACGCGCACGACATCCTCGACGCCATATCCGGCTTCCTCAAGGATCCCCAAAACATTGGCGATCGTCTTATGGGTCTGCGCGATGATGTTGCCGTCGATGATCTCGCCATCTTCCATTGCAACCTGTCCTGACACATAGAGCCATCCATCGGCTTCGACGGCGCGCGCGAAAGGCAGCGCCTTGCCGCCGGCGCCCGTTTGAACAGTGCCATAGCGCTTGATAGGCATTCCCAAGTCCTTGCAAATTATTTTCTTGATAAGTTGACAAGTGACCATAGAAAGCGGAATTTGACCAGTGAAAAACGCAATTTATGAAAAGAATTTCAATGGGGGCCGAAATGCGCGATCCGTTCAAGAATCCTTTCCCGTCCGACAGCGCCCGGCACGCGATCTGGGAAATGCTCGTTTCCCGCGATATCGACGCGTTCCTCGCCGCCGACTGGTCGATGGTGGAGCATGATTTCGTGGAGGAGGGCTTCATCGGCATCGACGGCCGGAAGGAAGTGAGCCCCGACAAGTGGCGCCTGGCATTTCCGACGCTTTCGGCCTACCGCCAGGAATGGCTGAGGCAGGCGAAGGATTTCGCCGGACAGAGCTTCGCGGAAGATCCGCGCACGGCGATCTTCACCACGACGACGCTCGAGGATATCGAGATCGAAGGCGACATGGCGCTGGTGCGCAAGAAATTCGACGGCGGCATTACCAAGGCCGACGGCACCCGCGATGTCCTGCAATGGCAGACGCTTTATTATTGCAGGCTGCACGAGGGACGCTGGAAGATCTCAGGTTTCACCGGCTACCTGCCGAACCCGATGGGTTGAAGCGGAGCCGCCAACACGAAGGCCACTTTCTTGCGCATTTTCACGGCAGCACTGGCGACCGAGACCAACACTTTCTCCCCGATCTGCGTGGATCGCCGCGCATTCGAAGCCTCGCTTTATGCGCCCCCCGGCCAGCATCCCGAAACGCCGACGCTCTGCACTGCGCCGATCACCGTCGGACGGCGCGTGACCAGGGAAAAGGGCTGGGAACTGATCGAGGGAACGGCCACCTGGGCCGACCCGGCAGGCCTCGTCAACCGGGAGACCTATGAGGGATTGCGCGACGAAATTCTCGGCCAGCTCAGGGCGGCAATGCCTGTCGATGCCGTCGTCATGGGCCTGCATGGCGCGATGGTGGCAGCGGGCTATGAGGATACCGAAGGCGATCTCCTCTCGCGCATGCGCGAGATCGTCGGACCCGAGGTCCTCATCTGTGCCGAGCTCGATCCGCACAGCCATCTGACGGCGAAGCGCGTCGCCGCACTCGATTTCGCCGTCTATTTCAAGGAATTTCCGCATACCGATTTCGTCGATCGCGCCGAGGATCTCTGGCGCATCGCCGTCGATTCGCTCGAAGGCCGGGCCAAGCCTCTCATGTCGGTGTTCGACTGCCGCATGATCGACGTCTTCCCGACCTCGCGTGATCCCATGCGCTCCTTCGTCGACAAGATCATGCGGATCGAGAAGGATGATCCTGAGATCCTGTCGATTTCGGTGATCCACGGCTTCATGGTGGGCGACGTTCCCGAAATGGGAACGAAGCTGCTCGTCGTCACCGACAACAAGCCGGAAAAGGGCACGTCGCTGGCGCGCGAACTCGGCCTCGAACTCTTTTCCAAGCGCGGCACTTTCATGGTCCCGCAGATCGACGAGAAGGAAGCCGTCTCGCGGGCGATCGCCGCCACCGCATGGCCTGTCGTCATCGCCGATGTCTGGGACAATCCGGGCGGCGGCACGGCAGGCGATGCAACCGTTGTTCTCGCAGAACTCATGGCACGCGGCGTCACGAGTGCGGCTATCGGCACCATCTGGGATCCGATTGCGGTGCAGATTTGCTTTGCGGCAGGCGAGGGGGCGGAAATTCCGCTACGCTTCGGCGCCAAATCGGCGCCCGGCACCGGCAATCCGATCGACGGCACCGTCAAGGTCGTCAAGCTGGTGAAGAACGCCGAGATGCAGTTCGGCGAGAGCCTCGCGCCATTCGGCGATGCCGCGCACATCGTTCTCAACGGCATCGACATCATCCTCAATTCGACGCGCGCCCAGAGCTTCGACCCCAGCCTCTTTTCGGTGATGGGCCTCGATCCCACCAAGCAGAAGATCCTGGTGATCAAATCCACCAATCACTTCTTCGCGTCCTTCTCGAAGATCGCGTCGGAGATCCTTTACTGCTCCGCCGGAACGCCCTATCCCAATAATCCGGCGACGACGCCTTACCGGCGGGCGCCGAAGACCATTTGGCCGATCGTGGCCGATCCACACGGGATAGAACGCGGAGCCGCCTAGATGCATGACAACAGGTTCGCCGTCGTCGCCAAGGCAGGGGATAGGATCGCCGATCTCTCGACGCCGCGCCCTGTCATCGACGAGGACCGGGTGGCTGCAAACATCGCCCGCGTTCAATCCTATATGGATCAGCATGGGCTGAACTTCCGCCCGCATATCAAGACGCACAAGATTCCGGCGCTCGCCGTGGCGCAGGTCGCCGCAGGCGCCAAGGGCATCAATTGCCAGAAGGTCACCGAAGCGGAAGTCTTCGCCGAAGCCGGCTTCAACGACATCCTCATCACCTTCAACATCCTCGGACAGCAGAAGCTCGAGCGCCTGGCCAGGCTGAACGAGAAAATCCCGGCCCTCAAGGTCGTCGCCGACAGCGAAACGACGGTCGACGGGCTCGCCGCGCATTTTTCCGGCCACAAGCCGCTGATCGTGCTGGTGGAATGCGACACCGGCGGCGGCCGCTGCGGCGTGCAGACGCCGGAAGAAGCCGCCTCGCTCGCCAGGCGCATCACCGCCGCCGACGGCCTCACCTTCGGCGGCATCGTCACCTATCCCAAGCCGCAGTCGGCAGCGAGCGTCGAGGCCTTCATCACCGAGACGCTGGACCGCCTGAAATCCGACGGCATCGCCTGCCCGATCGTCAGCAATGGCGGAACGCCGAGCCTGTTCGAGGCGCATCTCGTCCCATCCGCCACCGAACACCGCGCCGGCACCTATATCTACAACGACCGCCAGATGGTGCGCATGGGCCATTGCACCGAAGACGATTGCGCCATGCACGTGCTCGCCACCGTCGTCTCCCGCCCGACCACCGACCGCGCCGTCATCGACGCCGGCTCGAAGGCGCTGACCTCGGACCTTCAGGGCTTCAGCGATTACGGCCTGATCGTCAGCTATCCCCAGGCGCGGATCACCAGCCTCTCGGAAGAGCACGGCGTCATCGATCTCTCAAACTGCACCGGCCCCCGGCCGCAGATCGGCGAGAAGCTCTTCATTGTCCCGAACCACACCTGCGTGGTGTCCAACCTGTTCGATACGATGGTGTTTCATCGGGGCGGGATTGTGACCCGCGTCGAGGACGTCGCGGCTCGGGGGCTCGTCTGGTAGCGGCGGTTTCGGCTGAGGGCAAGAAGTCCACTTTGGGGCCGTCTCCTGCCTATCCGGATTGAAGATCGAAAGTTGGCAAAGTCGACATTCGGGTAAACTAATGACTTCGTCAGCGGCCGCCGACATTTCGGTCGTTCGAACCTGAGATGTCGGCTGTCGAAAGCCTTCGTTCGTTTATGGCTATCGAGAAGATCTTGCCCTACCGACGTGCGTCTACTCGAAACGCTTACCGAGCATTTTGCTTTTCGGACTACTTTACCTGTGCCGCGCCAGAGGCTAACCATCTGGGATGGCGAAACTCACTGAATATCATGCGAAATATCTGGCGACTGATCTCGTCAGGCGGCGATCGGCGGACAGCGCTGAAAAGCTAGCAATTGCGGTCGCCGGTGCGCAGGTTGATATGAACCCGCATCAGGTGGATGCGGCGCTCTTTGCTTTCTCCTCTCCACTGTCACGCGGTGCTCTCTTGGCCGATGAGGTCGGGCTCGGGAAAACAATCGAGGCGGGCCTCGTCATCTCCCAACGCTGGGCTGAAGGAAAGCGCCGAATTATAATCGTCGCACCGTCAAACCTTCGCAAGCAATGGCACCAAGAGCTCAGCGAGAAGTTTTTTCTGCCATGCGCGATCATTGAGTCGAAGTCCTTCAACGCCGCAGTGAAATCAGGCGACTTGAGACCGTTCGATCATTCCGACAGAATAATGATCTGCTCCTATCAGTTCGCGCGGAACAAGGAACTGGATATCAAGGCGACGCCTTGGGACTTGGTCGTGATGGACGAAGCGCATCGTCTTAGAAACGTCTATAAGCCGTCTAATATCATTGCTAACACGCTCAAGGGTGCGCTGGCCGACCGGCACAAGCTATTGCTAACTGCGACGCCATTGCAGAATTCATTGCTCGAACTGTATGGCCTAGTGAGCTTTATCGACGAGCACACGTTCGGCGATCTCAAGAGCTTTCGCGAGCAGTTCGCCAATCTATCGCAGGAACGCGCTTTCGAGGTGCTGCGCGAACGGCTTAAGCCGATTTGTCATCGCACCTTACGGCGCCAGGTGACCGCATATGTGCCGTACACAAAGCGGCACGCGATCTTGGAAAAGTTCGACCCCAGCGAGGCAGAAGACCGCCTATATGATGTGGTCACCGGGTATCTCGACAGGCCGAACCTCCAAGCACTCCCGCCGAGCCAGCGTACACTCATGACTCTTGTCCTCCGCAAGTTGTTAGCATCATCAACGTTCGCGATCGCGGGCGCGCTTACCTCAATGTCTGCGCGCCTGCAAAAGAAGCTCGATCATAGCCAACCCACCACATCGCTGGTTGACGAACTGGATGAGGACTATGAGGCGCTGGATGAGACGGCCGAGGAATGGCCTGACGATGAGGTTGAGCCAATATCCGATGCTGAGCAAAGCGCGCTGGCCTCGGAAATAACTGATCTTCAAAGGTTTGCTGAGCTTGCAACCTCGATAACGCAGAACGCCAAGGGCCTTGCTTTGCTTAAGGCGCTTGAGGTCGGTTTTGCGAAGGCAAAAGAATTAGGTGCGGAAGAAAAGGCGATCATCTTTACGGAATCGCGAAAGACGCAATCCTACCTTCTGCGCTTGCTAGCCGATAGCCCTTACGCAGATGGGATCGTCCTGTTCAACGGGTCGAACACCGACCCTAAATCGCAGCAGATTTACCGCATCTGGCTGGATCGGCACGCCGGATCAGATCGAATAACCAACTCAAAAACGGCTGACATGCGATCCGCGCTTGTGGATTATTTCCGCGAGGAAGGACGCATCATGATCGCGACCGAAGCAGGGGCGGAAGGCATCAACCTGCAATTCTGCTCGATGATCGTGAACTATGATCTGCCGTGGAATCCTCAGCGCATCGAACAGCGTATCGGTCGTTGCCATCGCTACGGCCAAAAGCATGACGTGGTAGTCGTCAATTTCCTGAACCAGAAGAACGAAGCTGACCAGCGCGTGTTTCAATTGCTCTCGGAAAAATTTCAGCTTTTTGAGGGTGTGTTCGGCGCAAGTGATGAAGTTCTAGGTGCTATCGAATCAGGGGTGGATTTCGAAAAACGTATTGCTGAAATTTATCAGCGATGCCGAACAAAGGATGAGATTAAGGTCGCCTTTGACAGACTGCAACGTGAATTGAGCCTTGAAATTAACGAGCAGATGACGTCCGCCCGGCGTAAACTGATGGAAAACTTCGATGATGAAGTTCGCGACAAGCTTAAAATTCGCGATACCGACACGAAGGTGTATCTGAACCAGTTCGAGCAAAGCCTGATAAGGCTCGCTCAACAGGAGTTGGGGGATCATGCGCGGTTTATCGATGGTTCCAGTTTCCGCCTGAATACCTTGCCAGATTGGATCAACGGAGCTGGAATTCCTACCGGCCTGTATGAGCTACCACGGCGGACGGGTGAGGCGCATCTTTTTCGTCTCAATCACCCGCTTGGGGAGGCTATCGTTGCGCGTGCCCGAACTAGAGAACTGGAGATCGCGGAACTGACATTCGACCTGACCAACCACGAAGGTCGTGTATCGCAAATCGAGCCTCTCAAGGGGCAGTCCGGGTGGCTGCAAGCCAAGCTCTTAATGGTTGAGGCGCTGAGTCAGGGTGAGGACTACCTGCTGCTTGCTGGCATCGCGGACAACGGATCTTTACTTTCTGACGAAGCAACAACCCGCATGATGACGATCGGCGGCCGTGTGGGTGCACAGATCGCGTTGCCCGTGGGTGCTGCTGAGACACTTTCTCAGTACGTCACCGATCAGCAAACCCGCATCCGGCGAGCTATTTCGGAACGTAATGCCCGTTTTTTCGAGAAAGAGGCGGACAAGCTGGATGGTTGGGCAGACGATCTGAAAGTTGGACTGGAGCGGGAGATCAAGGAGATTGACCGCCAGATCAAGGAGGCGCGCCGCGCGGCCACTGCTGCCTTAACCTTGGAAGAGAAACTTGCAGGGCAGAAGGCGGTCAAGGCGCTGGAAAATGAGCGCAACAGCAAGCGGAGATCATTGTTCGATGCGCAGGACAAGATTGACGAACAACGATCCGAACTTATCGCCAGCATTGAAAGCCGGCTTGAGCAGAAAATCCTAGAGGAAGACCTGTTCACCATCCGCTGGAGCGTGGTCTGATGGTGCCACGCCCCGTAGAGATATTGGCTCTCCCGCCGAAGTTACACGAGCTATTTGACGGGCATGTTCGTCCGGGCGTTATTGGTGACGCAGACCAGCGAGAAAGGGATTTTCTGAGCCGTGCGCTATCGGCTTATACGCTTCACAAGCTCGGCGGTGCGTCGATTGAAGATGGCGCAAACGGGATCGTCGATGGTGGCGGAGATGGCGGTATCGATGGCATCTATTTTTCGCCCGTCACTAATACACTTTGGCTTACGCAATCGAAATACATTCACGCGGGGTCGGGTGAGCCCGATCTTGGAGAGGTAACCAAATTCAAAATTGGTATAGAAAACCTGCTCGAAGCACGCTTTGATGCCTTCGCTCAGAATGCCAAAATTGTTGCCCTACTCCCGCAGCTCGAAGCAGCGTTGAAAAACCCATCTACGCAGGTTCGATCGGTCCTATGTTATTCCGGGTTGTCATTTATTTCCGAAGACCGAAAGCACCTTTTTGAAGCGCTCCGCGTCAAATTATCGCTGGATCAAGCCGACGGTTATTTCGCGTTCCAAGCTGTCAACCTGACCACACTGAACGATTGGGTTAGTGGTGGTGATGCGGCTCCCGGTATCGAAACCGTCGAGCTTGAAATCATGCGGCCCGGTTATGTCACTGCGCCTTATGAAACAATTTACGGCCTTATCCCGCTTGAGCGGCTGAAGGTGCTCCATGATGAATACGGCGCGCGACTGGTGCGCGCTAATATCAGAGGGTTCAAGGGCAGCACCGACGTCAACGAGGACATTCAAAAGACGCTCACTGAAGAGGTGGGCCTGTTCCACTACCTAAACAATGGCCTGACTGCCTATTGCGATAGGCTGGAGCTGCACAACCTTGATCGTACCAATGCTGAAAGGAAGCGGATTACGGCAAAGGGATTCTCGATCATCAATGGGGCGCAGACCTTGGGGTCGATCGCCAAATGCGTTGCTGCGCCAGGTGCTGAGGCTCCCCCGCGGGGCTTTGCCTTCATCAAGATTGTTTCGCTTGAGAAGTGCGAGGACGATCGAGCTTTTGCCGACAGGATTTCACGGGCGGCGAACTTCCAGAACGCCGTGGTGCTCAAGGACTTTGCCGCAGCCTACCCTTTGCACGGGCAGATTGCAGCGACGTTGCAACCGCACGGAATCGATTATCATTTCCGGCTCGACGAAGACACACCCGCCAACGATGCAACGAACTTCACTATTGACGAAGCCCTGACGGCTTGCGCCTGTCTGGCTAACGCAAGCGATTGCGACCTTGTAACTCGCGTTGCCGCAAACCGAACCTCTCTACTTTCGCTCGACGTCGTCTATCCGAATGATCTCCTGTGCCCGAGTCGTCACGAGCGTATTTTTCCGCAGGGACTTTCTGCGCGGACTGCGTGGCGGGCCGTACAAGCACAGCGTATCGTTTTGCTGGGCATGACAGAAAGCACACGAGCCAGCAGCGGGGCTACAAAGTCTTTCTACACACATGCTAAATGGATCGTGCTGGCAGCTATATATGTCCGGCTAAAACCGCAGGATGGCGAAGCGTTGGGGCTCACCGACGACGAAGCTACTGCGATCGCCGCCGCCGTACCCGATTTTGCTGAAAAGTTGCTCGCCATTGCAGTTGGGAAGGGTTTGGCGGCCTACGTCGGTTTGGGCGGACAGCAGGTTCTCCAGTCGCCTCGTGATTTTCAATCGGTGTTTAAGACACAAGGCGACTGCCAAAATCTCTTCGCTGCGTTAAAAGCGCAAATCTGGAATTCTTAAAATCAAGCGCCGCCCGCAATGGCCGCGCCACAGGGTGACAATGTCTAAGAAACAGAAGCTTGAACTGACTTGGGTAGGAAAGGAGAGCCGGCCTCGGCTGGAGCCGCGCATCCTCATTGAGGACCCAACTAAGAGTTATCACGCTGCCAAGCGGGTCACTGACAATGACATCTTCGACAATGTGCTGATCCACGGCGACAATCTGCTGGCGCTCAAGGCGCTAGAAGCGGACTATGCGGGCAAGGTGAAATGCGTTTTCATCGACCCACCATACAATACCGGGGTTGCGTTTACACATTACGAGGACGGCCTTGAACACTCAATTTGGCTCGGTCTAATGCGGGATCGCCTCGCTCTAATTCGACAGCTTCTGTCTGATGACGGGTCATTATGGATTACGATCGACGATAATGAGGCTCATTATCTCAAGGTGATTTGCGACGAGATATTTGGGCGATCAAATTTCATAGGGAATATTATTTGGGAAAAATCGGATAGTCCTCGTATGGATGCGGTGTTCCTTTCCAACAGGCACGACCACCTTCTCGTTTTCGCAAAAGATATCTCGAAGACCGAATGGCACCGCATTCCGACAGATGGTGACTCACTGCCCTCTCATTATGATAAAGTGGATGATGAGGGACGGAAGTATTACTTGAAGCCCTTGCGCGCCATGGGTGGACAAGGAGACAGCCGAGCAACACGTCCAACGCTTTACTATCCGCTAACGGCACCCGATGGATCACAAATTTATCCAAAAAGACAAGATGGGGCCGATGGTGCTTGGCGCTGGAGTTCATCAAAAGCCACCGCCGAAGCCACCCGCATCGAATGGGTGGCCGGGCGTTCTGGTTGGGCACCATACTATCGAATTTATGCTGATACTGGTAATGGCAGGCCAGTGGAAACGATCTGGACCCACGCTGAGGTAGGAAGCAATCGAACTTCAAAGGCAGAAGTAAAGGCTCTCTTCCCTGATGAGATACCGTTCGGGACACCAAAGCCTGAGCGCCTTCTCCGGCGAATTATTGAGATTGCAACCGATGATAACGATCTGGTTCTTGATTCCTTTGCAGGGTCAGGAACGACAGGGGCCGTAGCGCACAAGCTCCACCGACGTTGGATTATGGTCGAAATGGGTGATCACTGCACTACCCATGTCGTGCCGCGCTTGCGAAAGGTGATCGACGGCAGCGACCAGGGAGGTGTCAGCAAGGCGCTCGACTGGAGCGGCGGCGGGGGCTTCCGCTACTACGAACTTGCGCCCTCGTTGCTCGAAACGGACAAGTGGGGGCGCGAGGTCATCTCAAAAGAGTATGATGCAGCTATGCTGGCGCAAGCGCTCTGTAAGCTGGAAGGTTTCACCTATGCACCCAGCCCGGATGTCTGGTGGCAGCAGGGCCGTTCGTCCGAGACCGACTTTCTCTACGTCACGACCCAAACGCTTGGGCCAGAAGATTTGGTGGCGTTGTCAGACGATGTGGGTGAAGGTCGCTCTCTGCTGGTGCTGTGCGCTGCGTGGCGTGGCAATGCGGACCAGTTCCACAATCTAACCCTTCGCAAAATCCCTAACCACATCCGCAGCACATGCGAATGGGGTCATGACGATTATTCCTTGAATGTCGCCAATCTCCCAATAGCGGAAATTAAACTCGTCGCGCCACTGCCGTCTAAACAAGATGGGTTGTTTGACTGGGAGGAAGACGAATGAGCAAGCCGCCGACCTCCAATCAGCGTCATGTTAACGCAATCTCGGGTCGCCTCAGCCTACGCGCGCCGCAGCGGGATAGCCTGGCGATTCTCGACCGGATTACCGAGATCGTACCGCTGCGCAGCAACACCGATTTAGCTGCTAAGCTCGACATTATCCGAAGTGAGTATCCCGGCGTCACCGATTTCGAGCGGGAGTTCCCCTCGCTCTGTTTCGCGCTGGCAACCGGGGTCGGTAAAACCCGCTTGATGGGCGCTTTCATCGCCTATCTGCACATAGCCCACGGCATCAATAACTTCTTCGTGCTCGCACCCAACCTTACGATATATCAGAAACTCATTCAGGATTTCGCCGCGAACACGGCTAAGTATGTATTCAAAGGGATCAATGAATTTGCTGTGTTCACACCCGAAGTTATTACCGGAGATAACTACGAAAACCGGGGCACTCTGCTTGACGATGTCCTGCGGTGCAAAATCAATATCTTCAATATTTCCAAGATCACCTCCGAAGTGCGCGGCGGCAAGCAGATGCGCATCCGGTCCTTCAAGGAAGAATTGGGAGACAGCTACTTCGATTATCTCTCCAAGCAGCACGACCTTGTAATGCTGATGGATGAATCGCACCGTTATCGCGCCACGGCGGGAATGCGGGCGATCAACGAGTTGAAGCCGGTGCTTGGGCTAGAACTTACTGCTACGCCTTTTGTCGAGAGCAGCAAGGGACCGGTGGCATTCCGCAACGTCGTGTTCGATTATCCGCTCGCTCGCGCGATGGATGATGGGTTCGTCAAAGACCCCGCCGTTGTCACTCGGAAGAACTTTATCACGGCGAATAAATCTCCTGAAGCGATCCAGCAAATGAAGCTGGAGGACGGTATCCGGCTACATGAAAGCGTGAAGGTTGAACTGGAAACCTACGCGCGCGAGAACGGTGTGAATATCGTCAAGCCCTTCGTCCTTGTCATTGCCCGTGACACAACCCATGCGGCGGAGCTGATGCGACTGATCCAGTCGGAGCGGTTTTTTAAGGCACGCTATGCCGACAAGGTTATTCAGGTCGATTCCAGCGTCAAGGAAGAGGAGACGGTCGAACGGTTGCTGACGGTCGAACATACCGGAAATCCCGTCGAGATAGTCATCCATGTCAACATGCTGAAAGAGGGCTGGGATGTTACCAACCTTTATACCATCGTTCCTTTGCGCGCCGCCAATGCTCGGACGCTGATCGAGCAGAGCATCGGGCGCGGCCTCCGTCTGCCTTATGGTAAGCGCACCGGCGTGGCCGCCGTGGATCGGCTCAACATCGTCGCGCACGACCGGTTTCAAGAGATCGTGGACGAGGCGAACAACCCTAACTCTCCGATCCGGCTGAAAGCCCTTGTCCTGGACGAGGAGGTCTTGGAGCGTAAGACCGTTACAGTGGTGGCCGCGCCGACGATCTTGGGAAGCCTTGGCATAAAAACGGGGCTTAGCGAGGAAGGCTCGAAATATGCGGGGCCGCCGCCAACGCGAGCCTTTTACAATCCTGAGGCTGAAAGGGTCGCCCAGCTCGCTTATGAGGCAATACGGAAGCTGTCCCGTTCGCCGGATAGGGTTCCAGACATCAGCTACATCTCGCGGCCCGAGGTGCAGGCGCAGCTCGTTCGAGAGGTTCAGAGCCAGTACCAACCGCAGCAAATGGAACTGGAAGGCGTCGCACCGCCCCCCCCCGATTTCGCCAAGGTGATTGCGAAAACAGCCGCGCTCGTAGTTGACCGTACGATCAACATTCCGCGCATTTCGGTATCGCCCAAGGGAGAAGTCAAAGCGGGATTCAAGCCATTCACGCTCGACCTAGGCAGCATGACTTATGCCGCGCCTGAAGAAACGCTCTGGGCACAGTATCTGGGACGAAACGAAGGCCATTCCATCGGCATGTCGCAGGGTAATTTCCTCGAGAAGCGCCCGGAGGACTATGTCGTAAGCGGCCTGATCGATTTCCCCGATGTGTCCTACGACGACACTGCGGATCTGCTTTACGATTTGGCCGGCCAGGTCGTGCGGCATTTCCATTCCTACCTCTCGGCAGAGGACACGTTACGCCTGTTGCAGTTGGAGCAGCCCAATATCGCACGAGCCGTCCATGCCCAGATGCTCGATCATTTCTGGATGGACGACACGGTCGAGTATCACCATGTAGTGACGAGCGGCTTCACAGAGATCAAGCAGAGCGCCCATTCCGCCGAGCGCGGCGAACCCCTCGATTATCGCAGCCCGCCGGCCGACAAGAGCAACATGGCGCGATACCTATTTGGCGGGTTCACCAATTGCCTGACCAACGTCGCGCGGTTTGATTCAGACTCAGAACGCAAGCTGGCCGTCATCTTGGAGCGAGAGGCGGAAAAGTGGTTTCGACCCGCGAAAGGTCAGTTCCAGATGTTCTATCGCAAGGGCAGCGACCATTTGGAATATCGTCCGGACTTCGTTGCCGAGACTGCGAATGAGATTTTGATGCTTGAGCCGAAGATGGCCACACAGATGAACGATGCGGATGTGCTCGCGAAACGAGATGTGGCAGTTCAGTGGTGCAAGTGGGCGAGCGAACATGCTCGACAAAGTGGCGGAAAACCTTGGCGTTACGCCCTCATCCCACACGACCAGATTGCGGATAATATGGAACTGAACTTCCTGCTGAAAACCTATGTCTGCAACTGATCAACCAAGCGCAAACCAGCCGTCGGCTCTCCATTGGGTGTCGAGCCTCCGCTATAATCTTATGCCCTCCTGTAAGCTGCCTGTCCGGAGTGTCCGACTTTGCAAGCGGGCTCATCAAGTGTCCGCTTTCAGGCAATCTGCGGCGGAGCTTCAATGACCGAGATGAAGGCGCGTTGCCGCCCGGCCACTCCTGGCCTCATTGCGGTCGTTATCCCTTCGCCGCGGCAAGGAAAACTTCTATGCCGAAGCTACCGCGCGGAATGAATATTCAACACCGCACTGGGTCTCCCCATCCGGACTGCGTTCAGGATGGCCAAAGCGGCTTCACCGGCTCAATGCGATATCTTTTCTCAAACTCACGGAGCACCATTTCGAGCGTTGCCTCAAAAGCACCCTGATCGAACATCATCGATTTCTCTGCCTCGTGAAGGTAGCGCCAGTCGATGAAGGCATCTTGGTGCTGATAGAGAATGTGACGAATGCTGTAGTCCATGTAGAAACCGTTGGGATGATACGGTGCCACTGACCTTCTGAACTCCGCGTCGAGTTTCTCTTGGCTTTCAGGCTTCAGTCTATCAAACAGCCTTATCAGGTTGTGTGACTTGGCAACTTTCGGATCATCATAGTCGAAAACGAACCAAGCTTTGAGCGCCAACTCCATCGAAAGTGCCAGAAGCATCGGTTCAACACCGACGTGTTCGTTCTCGCTAAGGTCTGCATGTTTTCCGAATTCTTGCGCTGGAAAGCTTTGAGTTTTTCGAAAAATTGCCTTTGCGGCTTCCCCGATCCTGATGGCCGTCGATAGGCGCGCACTCATTAGAGGTCCATTGGATTGATGTAGACTGGATCTGGAACTTGAGCTGAGACATTACAAGAACGCTGTCGCTTAGGCCAGGTGGCACGCAGTTACAATTTAACGACGACAAGGTGGAATTGAGTTCACTGCCGGCGGTCACTTCAAGCCGCCGTCGGATTGATCACATTCATATCGATCTCCGTCAGTTCCACGCGCCGCTCAAACGCAATGCCCGCCTCGTCGAAGAGATGGCAATCCGCAGCATTGATGCCGGTGGCCACAGGCGCATCCGCTCGGATGCCGACGCTGCCGGGGAGCATGGCGCAGAAATTCTCGGCCTCGCCGTTGAGCGAGGCGTAGGCGACCGTATTGGCGCCGAGGCGCTCGATGACGGTCGGGGTCACGGTAAAGACGATATCGCCGCCGTTCAGCTGGATATGCTCCGGGCGGATGCCGAGCGTCAGGGTCTTGCCGGCCATGCCGTCGCGTGGCGTCACCGGCAGGACGGCGGTCTGGCCGAGATAATCGACTTCGACGCCGGCGGCGCTGACGGCCTTGCAGGTGACGGGCAGAAAATTCATTTTCGGGTTGCCGATGAAGCCGGCGACGAATTTGTTGGCGGGCTTGTGATAAAGCTCCAGCGGCGCGCCGGTCTGGGAGATATTGCCGGCGTCGAGCACGACGATGCGGTCGGCCATCGTCATGGCCTCGACCTGGTCGTGCGTCACATAGATCATCGTCGCCTTGAGCTGCCGGTGCAGCTTGGCAAGCTCGATGCGCATGTCGGCGCGCAGCGCCGCGTCGAGATTGGAGAGCGGCTCGTCGAACAGGAAGATCTTCGGTTCGCGCACGATGGCGCGGCCGATCGCGACGCGCTGGCGCTGGCCGCCGGAAAGCATGCCGGGTTTCTGCTGCAGCCGCTGGTCGAGATGCAGGATGCGCGCGGCGTTTTCCACCTTGGCCTTCAGCTTTGCCTCTTCCATCTTCTCGACGCGCAGCGGGAAGGCGATGTTCTCGAAGACAGTCATGTGCGGATAGAGCGCGTAGGACTGGAACACCATGGCGATGCCGCGCTTGACCGGCGGCAGGTCGTTGACCCTGACGCCGTTGATGACGATGTCGCCTGCCGTCGTCGCGTCGAGGCCGGCGATCATCCGCAAGAGCGTGGACTTGCCGCAGCCTGACGGCCCGACGAAGACGACGAATTCGCCGTTCTTCACCTCGAGCTGCACGCCCTTCAGAACTTCGTAGTCGCCGTAGAATTTCTGAACTTTGTTGAGAAGGAGCTGTCCCAAAAATCTGTCTCCGCCGGCGGTCTTCGTCGCACATTCGATAGAGGGGAGGGGCCGCGGCTGATGCCGCGACCCCAGGGAGAGCCTCGAAAGGGCTTATTTGAAGGCTTCGATTTCGCCGGCAGCCTTCTTCAGTGCGGCTTCCGGTTCGGCCTTGCCTGTCACGACCGACTGGACCATCTCGATCATCGAGTTCTGGAAGCCCTTATAATCGGTGAAGAGCGGCTCAGGACCACCATAGTCGATGCCCTCGATGAGCGGCTTCCAGTAGGGGTCCTTGGCGACGAACTCGTCGACCTTTGCGGAGGGACGCAGCGGGGTGAGGCCGGCGCCGCCCTGCAACTCGTATTCCGACTGAACATCCGGCGAGGTGATGAACTTGGCGAATTCCGTCGCCTTCTCCTCGACGCCCGAACCCTTGAAGATCGCAAGGCTGTCGGTGATCAGCAGCGTGCCGGGACCCTTGGCATCGGGGCCGAGCGGCAGCGTCGTGATTCCCCAGTTGATCTTCGTCTCCTTCAGGCGGGTAGCGGCGCCCGATCCGGCCTGGATCATGGCGACCTTGCCGTCGAGGAAGATGGCGCGGACTTCGTTCTGCTCATAGGCCGTCGGGCCTTCCTCGGAGTAAGGGACGATATCCTTATAAGCCTTCAGCGCGGCGAGAATCTGCGGGCTGTCGAGCGTGATCTTGCCTTCTGCATCCGTCACCGCGCCATTGTTGGTGTAAACCCAATGCATGAACTGGTGCATCGTGTTGTCGAAGGTCTTGGCGGAAAGGCCGAAGCCCGGAATGCCGGTCTTTTCCTTGATGGTCTTGGCCATCTCGATTTCTTCGGCCCAGGTCTTCGGCGGCGTCTCGGGGTCGAGGCCGGCCTGCTTGAAGAGGTCCTTGTTCCAGTAGAGCGCCTTGGTGGAGAAGGCGATCGGAACGCCCCACTGGTTGCCCTCGAAGGTTACCGTGTCGACGATGTGGGGATAGTAAGCCTTCTTTTCCTCATCGGTCATCGGCACCGGAACGATGAGATCGTTCTGGGCGAATTCCTTCAGCGTGCGCGAGCCGACATAGGCCATGGCAACCGGCGTGCCGGCGGCGGCGAGCGTCGTGGCCTTGTCCTGGCACTGCGCCCAGCCGACGACCTCAGGCGTGACCTTCCAGCCCGCGTTCTTTTCTTCCCACTGCTTGATGTATTTGGTGTGGACCGGGTCGATCGTGTCGCCGCAATAGATCCAGCTGATTTCCTTGTCGGCCGCATGGGCAGTGACCGCGGTCAGTGCCGTCGAGCCGAGCAGGGCGAGCGCCATAAGGCCTGTCTTGATTGTAATGCTCACGTCGTGACTCCCATCGTGGTTGTTAGCTGTTCACTCTCTTTTTAGTCTTATTGTTTCACCGCACCGGCGGTCAGGCCGCCGACGAGGTAACGCTGAAGGAAGAAGATGACGACCATCGCCGGCGCGATGCCGACGAAGGAAGCCGCCATCAGTTCGTTCCAGATGACCTCCTGCTTGCCGAAGTAAGCAAAGAGCCCCACCGGCAAGGGCATGTATTCGGTCTTCGAGTTGAAGGTCAGCGCGAAGATGAATTGCTGGGCGTAAGCGCCGATGAAGGTGGTGATAGCGACGACGATAATTCCCGGCATCGCAATGGGCAGGATGACGCGGCGAAGCGTGTAGAAATGGCTGGCGCCATCCATGTAGGCGGCTTCGTTGAGCTCCTGGGGAATGCGGATCATATAAGTGCGCAGCAGCCAGATGGCCGACGGGATCAGGAAGGCCACTCCCGGCACGATCATGGCGAGATAGGTGTTGAGGACGCCCATGCTGCGCATCAACCGGAAGAGCGGGATCAGAAGCACCGCGCCGGAGAACATGTTCACCGTCAGGAAGGCGCCGAGCAGGATGCCCATACCCTTGAATTCGAACTTGGCGAAGGCATAGGCCGCCGGAATGACGAGGCAGAGCACGATCAGCGTGACGATGATCGAAATGAAGAAGGAGTTGAAGATATAACGCCCGAAACCCGGCACGCTGATCCACATCGTCCGATAGGCTTCGAACGAGCCGTTCTCCGGCCAGAAGCGGTAGGGCGAGGAGAAAAGCTGGGCAAGCGGCTTCAGCGAAACCAGGAAGCCCTCCACGAAGGGCGCCAGCACGAAGAACAGGAACACCGCAATGCCGCAATAGATCAGGATGATTTCCCACCAGCGGTAACGGTCGATCATGGCGGCGCTGCTCATGCGCGCTTCTCCGGGTTGAGGTGGCGGGTGACACGGAAATAGGCGAAGCAGAAGAGCGACAGGAAGATGCAGATGAGGACAGCGCGCGCCGCACCTTCTCCGTATTTCTTCGAGCCGATCGCGGTCTGATAGGTATCGATGATCATCGTCGTCGTTTCGCCGCTCGGGCCGCCCTGCGTCAGGATCCAGATGATGTCGAACGAGTTGAAGGTGGCGATCAGCGACAGCATCGACATGGTGATGATAGCGGGAACCATCAGCGGCAGGGTGATGCGGCGGAAGCGGTACCAGCGGCCGGCGCCGTCGGTCCAGGCGGCCTCGTAAAGATCCTTCGGAATCGACTGGATCGCCGCCAGGAAGTAGATCGTCACCAGCGGCACGCCGATCCAGACATCGGTGACGATCGTTGCCCAGAAGGCGGTGCTGCCATAGGCGAGGAAGGCGACCGGGCCATCGACGAGGCCGAAGCGCTGCAGCAGGCCCGAAATCATTCCGAACTGGCCATTATACATCCAGCCCCACATGAAGATGCCGATGGCCATCGGCACGATCCACGGCGGCATGGTCAAGAGCCGGAACAGCGAGCGGCCGGGCACTGCGGCGTTCAGCATGCAAGCGCCGAAGGTGCCGATCACCATTTTCAGGGCGACCGAGAAGAAGGTCCAGACGAAGGTGCGCAGGATGACCTCGGCAAAGGTGGCGTTGAAGATCTTCTGGTAATTGACCCAGCCGACCCAATTGGTGGTCTTCTTCAGCGACGCGTCGGTGAAGGAGAGGATGAAGGTATCGACAAGGGGATAGGCAACGATGGCGAGAACATAGAGAACGGCCGGAAGAAGGAGGATCCAGGCGAAGATGAAGGCGCTTCTTTGGACACTCATCTTGCCGCCTTCCTCAAGCCGCTCTGGCGTGAAGCGCCTCGTCGAAGCGATCCCAGACGGGACGCAGGTCGACGACCGTCTTCTTCATCCTCGCCTCGTCCATCGCCAGCGCCAGGATGCCGGCCTCCAGCGCGTTCAGCGTGGAGACGGGAAGTTCAAGGCCGGTGCGCACGCTTTCCAGCAGATCGCTCGCCATCTGCTCGTCGGCGCCGTAATGCTGGGAGAGTTCGGTCGCGGCATATTTGTTCTCGACCACCTTCTTGCCGGTCAGCTGCTCGTGGACGTCGAGATAGCCGCGGACGAAATCGCCTTCGGCCATGCCGCGCGAACCCATGATGGCGAAACGGCGGAACTGGTCGGGCACGTTCAGATTGGTGTGGAAGTTCATGCCGACGCCATTCTCATATTCGACGATCGCCACCTGATAATCGATGATATCGGCATCGCTGTCGAAGACCTTGTCCGATCCCATCCAGCCGCTCGGCTTGCGGTGGAAAAGTTCGAGATCGTTGATACCTTCGCGCGCCGGGTCGTTGGCGGGGATGAAGCTCTTGCGGCCGCCGAAACTGGCGACGCGCTCCGGCCGGGCGCCGACGACGCCATTATAAAGGTCGAGGTCGTGGCAGCATTTCTCCAGCATGAAGCTGCCGGAATAGCGCTCGTAGCGGCGCCAGTCGCGCATGAAGAAGGCGCCGTGATAGGGCTCGATATGCTCGGAAGCCTCGATCGAGACGATCTGGCCGAGCTTGCCCTCCGCCTGGATCGCGCGCAGATCCTTATAGAGAGGAGAATAACGCAGCACGAGGCCGACCATCAGCCGCTCATGGCCGAATTTCGCCATCAGATGGGCAAGCTCGATGCTTTCGGCAATCGTCGTGACGATCGGCTTTTCACAGAAGACCTTCAGGCCGGCCTGAAGCCCGAGCCTGATGTGATCGAGATGCATGTGATTGGGAGAGCCGATCATCAGCAGATCGAGCTTTTCGGAGGCGAGGAGCTCTTCCGGCGAACCATAGGCCTTGCCGGTCGAAATGCCCTTTTCCGTCAATCCGGGAAGCCCCGCGGGATCAGGATCCACATAGCCGACGATGTCGAAGCTGCTGTCGATCGCCTTGAAGACATAGCCGAGATAGCCCAGCCGGAATCCGAGCCCGATGATTCCTACTTTCATGCCGATCATGTTCCCAGTTAAGTAATTTATTTTCTTTAAGTTGGGACAAAAAACAGGGGGCGTCAATAGAAAACGGGCGCCACGGGGCGCGTATGAAATTAATTTTCATGGATCGGTAGGCGGCCGCCGATTCCGGGCCGCGAGGGACCGGGTGCGCACAGGGCCGCGCCTCGAAGCACGGACGGCGGATGCCGATCCCTCTTGCTGCAAGGCGTGAACGACCGCCCGCAAGATCACGCAAGTGCTCGCGAAAGGTTGAAAAGACTCGTGATCCCGCGCGTGTAGGATGCGGTGAGAACCCGAGGCCAGGAGGAGCCATCATGACCCGTATGACAGCCAAGGATTTCCCGCAGGAACTTCTCGAACTCTACGATTACTACGCGCACGGGAAGATCACCAAGCGCGAGTTTCTCGACCGGGCCGCCAAGTTTGCGGTCGGCGGCGTGACGGCCGCCGCCATTCTGGCATCGCTCAGCCCCAATTATGCGCTGGCGACCCAGGTCGAGTTCACCGATCCCGACATCGTTGCCGAATACATTACCTATCCCTCGCCGAAAGGAAACGGCGATGTCCGCGGCTATCTCGTCCGCCCCAAAAACGCCACCGGCAAGGTCGCCGGCGTGGTCGTCGTTCACGAGAACAGAGGCCTCAACCCCTATATCGAAGATGTGGCGCGGCGCGTGGCGAAGGCCGGCTTCATCGCCCTTGCGCCGGATGGCCTGACCTCGGTCGGCGGCTATCCCGGCAATGACGAAAAAGGACGGGAGCTCCAGCAGAAGGTGGATCCGGAAAAGCTGATGAACGACTTCTTCGCCGCGGTCGAATTCCTGATGCAGAGCGATCTCACCACCGGCAAGGTCGGCATCACCGGCTTCTGCTATGGCGGCGGCGTTTCCAACGCTGCGGCGGTCGCCTATCCCGAGCTCGCCGCCGCCGTGCCCTTCTACGGCCGGCAGCCGCGCGCCGAGGACGTGCCGAAGATCAAGGCGCCACTGCTTCTTCATTATGCCGGGCTGGACAAGGGCATCAACGAAGGCTGGCCGGCCTATGAGGCGGCGCTGAAATCAGCAGGGACGACCTACGAGGCCTACGTCTATCCCGACGTCAATCACGGTTTCCACAATGATTCCACGCCGCGCTACGACGAAGCGGCCGCCACCCTCGCATGGCAGCGGACGGTCGACTGGTTCAAGAAATATCTCGCCTGAGAAAGGCAGTGTCCCGCCGGGCCGCTTCGGCCCGGCGATTTGACTGGCAAATGTCGTATCGGGCTATTGCGAACGCGCGACCTTGCCACGCCCCCGTAAGATCGAGGTCCGTGGTTTCTCACGGAATGCGGAGGTTTCGCCGAGTAAGGTCTCCCCGAGTCATGCGCGAAGATTTGGTTTCCGATGTCTCAACCCGCAGGTTCGAGCCGAGCGCCCGCAGGAAACTCGCGGCATCAAAGATGGCAGCCGGTGGTTTCGCACCGATATCGCGGACGTCGCCCGACAGGATGCGCTGGACTGCTTCGCAAATGATCGGCGCCGTGACGGCATAGATGTCCTGTCCCTGGGCGAGAATTCGGCGGCGCAGGTCGCCTCGCGTGACGATCGCTTCAACGACGAAGCGCTGCGCCGAACGCCCGGTTTCATCGATGGCCTGGGGCGGGGGCGTTGACGGATCGCGAACATCTTGCAGCGCTGTCGTGCTGAGAAAGGTATGCAGCTCCCTTGTCCGGATGTGGCGGGCGATGAGCGGCACTTCGGAAAATGGAAGCTCGACGAATGTCTGCCGGCCGAACGGGGCTGGTAAAACAGTCACTCTCTCGGCCGCCGGCTGAGGCACAGGCCCAAGCTGCCCGCCGTTGACGGCCAGGCGCTGCGCTTTGTTTTTCTCCCCGGTCACGCGCGTGCCTTTCGTGGGCAGCCAGCTGTCGAGCGCGACGCGAATTTCGACAGTGTCTGCGTCCTGCCATTCGTCCATCAGCGCTGACACCAGCAGATCGGCCAGGCCGCCGTAAAATCCCATGGCCGGGATGACGGCTACGCCAGCTTTTTCTGCAGCAGCACCATGCCGGTCGAACGTGTCCTGCGCGCTCGGCTGCTCAGCGGTTACGTCGAGATAGTGGATGCCGGCCCGCAACGCGGCACGTATAACTGCGTCGGCCGTCTCCATGAACGGGCCGGCGCAGTTGATGACCACCGCTGCTTCGGCGAGAGCCCTGTCGAGCGCCGCGTCATCCTCAATCGCTGCTTCGCGGCATTCGACGCCACGGTCCGGAAAACCCGCTTCCGCCAACCGCTCGATACTCCGTCCGATGGCAATCGGTTTCAGCCCGCGCCGCAACAGTTCGGTGACGACAAACCGGCCGGTATGGCCGTTGGCGCCGAAGACCGCGACGGCTTGGGATGTTGTGATGATGTCGGCGTGATGCATGGTCATTGTTCTCTCCTCCGCTACAGACCTGTCTGTCTTCTATAAAACATACAGGTCTGTAGCGTGTCAACAAACTTTCTGCTACTGTGCCTGAATTGGAGATAAGCGAATGACGAAAAGCACAGCGAACGCGCCGGCCACTGCCGTCAACGAGGTCCGGGACAGAATTCTCGAGACGGCATCGGAGCTCTTCTACCGGCGCGGCGTCCGCGCCGTTGGCGTCGATCTGGTGGTGGAAAAATCCGGTGTCGCCAAGACCAGTCTCTACCGCCATTTCGGCACAAAGGACGATTTGATTGCGGCCTTTCTCAAGCGCGAGGATGTGGATTTCTGGAGCACGTGGGACCGGGTGAGCGCGCAACATGCGGATGACGCTTCGGCCGAACTCGACGCCCATTTCGAGTGGATCGGCGAACGGGTCGGGCGCGACAATTACCGAGGCTGCCCGCAGATCAACACCGCTGCCGAGTTTCCGGAAGCCGGTCACCCAGCCCGCAAGGTCGCCGAAGCCCATATGCGCGAAATGCGGCGCCGCCTAAAGGCCATCGCCGGCAGACTGGCGGTTGCTGCGCCCGACCGGCTTGCCGGGCAGCTCGCGGTGCTGATCAACGGCGCCTTTGTCAGCATGCAGGTCTTCGAACCCGGCGAGGCGACGGGTTTGCTCCGCGATGCCGCGCACGCCCTGATAGCCGCTGGCCGCGACTGATTCACCTGAGGCACATTTCCTAGGGTGACGAAATGGCTCAAAGCGACTTTTGTTTAATGTTGGCGCGTTCCATAACATACCTTACGCCACATTTACAATCTTGAGTTGATTATTTCGCACCAAAAGTTGCGGTTCTTACCCTGCTTCGCATTTCACGGCGACGGAGACAATATCCCGATGCGCGCGCCGGGTCTTTCGTTTCCTATCGCACTTCGAATTCCGGGTCGGGCGGAACCTGCATGGCGAGAGCGAGATGGTTCGTCTGCGCGGCCAGTCCGATGATCGTCAGGAGTTCGCCGTGCTGGGCATCGGTCATGCCCCGCGCACGGGCGGCGGCGGTGTGGGATTGAATGCAGTACTGGCAGGCATTGGCCGTCGACACCGCTATGTAGATCATCTCGCGCGTCAGCGGATCGATGGCGCCTTCGACCGTCATGACCGATTTCAGCGTCTCCCAAACCCGCTTGAGATTTGCGGGATCGTTGGCGAGAGCCCGCCAGAAATTGTTGATGAAATCGGTCTTGCGGGTCGCCCTGATGTCATCGAACACGGCTTGAACGGCCGGAATGGCTGCGGCCTCTTGGTCCGACAGAAGTTTGACTGTTGCCATCGAAAGTTCCTTTCCGCGCGCCGATCTCAGGCCTCGAGCGTGGTTGGTTCGGCGGTTCCACGCTGCCGGTGGAAGATACGAAGAAATGATAACGGCCGCCAGCCTCCCTGCCGGCGAGGAAATCGAAGACGGCTATTTCAGGAAAACAGGCAAAATTAGAAATTATTGTCTACTGATTTTATAGATTATACGGTTCCATAGCCCTGTCGACTTCAGCGCTGAGAATTCGAACGCCCAAATGGATGCATCCTTGGGCGCCTGTGACCTGCCGACTTCTTCCAAATCAACAGGAGATTTCCATGAGCAATCCGGTTCTCGTCAACCAGATCATTCCCGAGTCCGATGTCGTGCCGCTGACCGGCCGTGTCGGAGCCGAAATCAAAGGTATCCGCCTTGGCGGTCAGCTCTCGGATGCAACGGTGGCGGCCATCAACCAGCTTCTGCTGAAGCACAAGGTCATTTTCTTCCGCGATCAGGGACATCTCGACGATTCCGAACAGGAAGCTTTCGCACGCCGCCTCGGCGATCTCGTGCCGCATCCGACCCAGGGACCGGTCGCCGGCACGGCTTCCATCCTCAATCTCGATTCCAGTCGCGGCGGCGGCAGAGCCGACCAGTGGCACACCGACGTCACCTTCGTCGACGCCTATCCGAAATTCTCCGTGCTTCGCGGCGTCGTCATTCCGGCAGCCGGCGGCGACACGATCTGGTCCAACACCCATGCCGCATATGAAAGCCTGCCGGCATCGCTGAAATTGCTGGCGGACAATCTGTGGGCCATCCACAGCAATGCTTATGACTATGCTGCCGTGCGCCCTCGCGCCACCGCCGAAGAGAAGAAGCATTTCGAGGAGGTTTTCACCTCGACCATTTACGAGACCGAGCATCCGGTCGTGCGCGTCCATCCGGAAACCGGCGAAAGATCGCTGCTGCTCGGCAATTTCGTCCAGCGCCTGGTCGGCGTTTCGAAAAGCGACTCCGCGAAACTCTACGAGGTGTTCCAGTCCTACGTCACCGCCCCGGAAAATACCGTGCGCTGGCGCTGGCGGGCCGGAGATGTCGCAATCTGGGATAATCGCGCGACGCAGCACTATGCCGTCAACGATTATGGCGACCAGCACCGGGTCGTGCGCCGCGCCACCGTCGACGGCGATGTTCCCGTCAGCATCGACGGCCGCCGCAGCATAACCCATGTCAAGGCTGCCAAGCCGCAAGCCAAGGCGGCGTGATCGCGCATACCTGGGTGCCGCCCGGAAGCAAAATGCGCCGCATGCCTTACGAGAAGGACAGCTTCTCGCTCGGCCGGGTCAGTGTTTCCGGGCGCAGCACCGCATCGAGATGCTCCTTTTGCATCAGGCCGCGTTCGAGAAGGATTTCATAGACCCCCCGTCCGGAATGATGGGCCTCCAGCGCAACCTCGGTGGCGTTGCGGTAGCCGATATAGGGGTTGAGCGCCGTCACGATGCCGATCGATTGCTCGACCGTCTGGCGCAAACGGTCGCGGTTGGCGGTGATGCCTTGAATGCAATTCGCCTCGAGCGTCAGGCAGGCGTTGGTCAGGTGGCTGAGACTCCGATAGAGGCTGTAGAAGATCACCGGCTCGAAGGCATTCAGCTGCAGCTGGCCGGCCTCTGCGGCCATGGTGATCGTCACGTCATTGCCGATCACTTCGAAGGCGACCTGGTTGACCACCTCAGGGATGACAGGGTTGACCTTGCCGGGCATGATCGAGGAGCCGGCCTGGCGCGCCGGCAGGTTGATCTCGTTCAAGCCGGCGCGCGGCCCCGAAGACAGAAGCCGCAGGTCGTTGCAGGTCTTGGACAGCTTGACCGCCACGCGCTTGAGGACGCCCGAAAGCTGGACGAAAGAGCCGCAATCCTGTGTCGCCTCCACCAGATCAGGTGACGTCACCAGATCGACGCCGACGATTTCGGACAGCCGCTCGCGCACCAGCGCAGCGTAGCGAGGATGAGCGGTGATGCCGGTGCCGATCGCGGTGGCGCCGAGATTGATCTCGCGGATCAGCGAGACGGCCTCGGAAAGCCGCGCCTCGTCCTCCGCCAGCATCAGCGCATAGGTTCCGAATTCCTGCCCCAGCGTCATCGGCACCGCGTCCTGCAACTGGGTGCGGCCCATCTTGAGGATGTCGGCGAACTCGACCGCCTTGGCCTCGAATGCCCGGCGCAGAATCGCCATGGCGTCGACCAGACGGTGAACGCCGATCCATGCGGCGAGCTTCAGCGCCGTCGGATAGACGTCGTTGGTGGATTGCGAGAGATTGACGTGCTCGTTCGGATGCAGGTGCTGGTACTCGCCGCGGCGATGACCGAGGATTTCGAGCGCGCGGTTGGCAATCACCTCATTGGCGTTCATGTTGGTCGAGGTTCCCGCTCCGCCCTGGATCAGATCGACGACGAAGTGGTCGTGCAATGCGCCATGGCGGATCTCGATACAAGCCGCGATGATGGCATCGGCGCGCTCCTGATCCAGAAGGCCGAGGCTCGCATTGGCCTGAGCCGCCGCCTGCTTGATCGCCGCCAGGGATGCGATCAGATCCGCCGATTCCTTCAGCGTCTGACCGGTAATCGGAAAGTTCTCGACCGCGCGCAGCGTATGCACGCCGTAATAGGCCGAGGCCGGCACGTCGCGGTCGCCGATCAGGTCGTGTTCGACGCGAATTGTGGTCATATCGGATGTCGTCATGGCAGAAGCTTTCGATTGGGGCGCTGCGAGCACGCATTGCGACGCCAGGCTGAAGACGAGAATGGCTGGTGACGCGGCAGAAAAGCCGCGTCCGGAGGCGTCATCGGGTCGGGGCGGCAAGGCGGGGATCGTCCCCATCCGCCTTCGATCCACGCAGTTTGAACGGAAAGGATACGCCGCCTGTCGTAACACCCATCGTGTTCACGCGCTGGGGACGATGGAACGGCGCGAGCCGGCTGCGGATCTCAGTCGAACCGATGCCGAGCCGATCGAGGAGTTCCGTCACAACGGCGTAAAGGATCTCAAGATTGCCGTCCTCGATCTTGACCGAGATACCGAGCGTACCGTCCGCCCCCAATCGCCGGGTTTCATCCGAGGCCCGCACGCCGATCGCATAGCTGGCATCGGCCCCGAGCTTACCGATGAGGGCGCCGTCGAATGCGCGCATCAGCACCGTGCAATAGCGCCCCTCGCCCGCAACCATTTCGGGATAGCGCGCCATCGCCCGGAAAATGCGAGCCAGCGCTGCGTCTCGCGCCGGCAAGTCCTCGCGCGCCTTGTCCCGATCCGCTGCCGAAGCGAGCTTGGCATAGATGCGCGCCAGCCGGTCCAACGGAAAAGCAGGGGTCGGAAGATTGCACCCGTCGATCCCCCATTCGACATCCCGGACATCCAGGTCGCAGAGTTCGGCGACGGTGCGCTTGACCCTCTCCTGCATCGGATGGTTCGGCAGGTGGTAGTCTTCCACGCCGGCTCCGATCGCCCGGGCGCCGGCAAGCATGCCGACATGCTTTCCCGAGCAATTGCTGCAAACCGCCGTCGGGGCAAAGTCCTGCCTGATCCAGGCGCGGTTCACCGTTTCGGACAGCGAAGGATGGCCGCCGCAGCGCAGATCGGCCTCCTCGGCCTTGATCTTCGACAGCATGGCCCGCGTCCGCGCGATATGGCGCTCTTCGCTGCTGTGGGAGGCGCACATCAGCGCGATATCCGCATCGTCGAAGCCGTAACCCGCGAAACCCTCCGTCTCCAGAATGGCAAGCGCCTGGGCCGGCTTGGCGGCGGAGCGGGCAAGCGTCATACGCTCGGGATTTCCCAGCGCGTAAAGCAGCCTGCCCTTTGTATCGACGACAGCTGCGTGGATGCGATGACGGTTTTCGACGATGCCGCCACGATCGGTGACGACGAAATCCTCACTCGAGGTCATGTCTCTCTCCATTCATGCCGCACCCCGGCGGCGGCATGCGCCGCCGGGAGCAAGCTTGGATTGTCGATCGGTATCAGGCGAGATCGAAACCGCCGCGATCCTCGCCCTGTTCGGCGGCGAGCATGTAGATGCGCTCACGCATCAGCAGCCAGCCGACCACCAGCGCGGGAATGATCAGCGCCAGAGAGGCGACCGTGTAGGTTCCGACCGGATAATCGAGAGCCATCAGGATCACGACGACGGCAAGGAAACCCAGGGTCAGCAGGCCGGTGTACGGCGCGCCGAACATCCGGAATTCAGGCCGCGCCAGCTTGCCCTGCCGCGAGAGTTGCCACAGCTTGAGCTGACACAGGACGATCACGCCCCATGCGGCGATGATGCCGAGCGCGGCGACATTCAAGCCGATCTCGAAGGCCTCCGCCGGAACGACGGCATTCAGCACGACGCCGAAGGCGGTCACGACAGCCGTCACCGCAATGCCGACATAGGGCACGCCGGATCGGTTCATCTTCGCCAGCGCCGCCGGCGCCGAGCCTGATATCGCCATGGAATGCAGGATGCGGCCTGTGGAATAGAGGCCGGCATTGAGCGACGACAGGACGGCGGTCAGCACGACGAGGTTCATGACGACGTCGGCGCCCTGGATGCCGATCTTGCCGAAGAAGGTCACGAACGGGCTCTCGCCACCCTTATAGGCGGTATAGGGCAGCAGCAGTGACAGCAGCAGGACCGAGCCAACATAGAAGACCACCAGGCGCAGCACGACCGTCCGGATCGCCCGCGGCATGACCTTGCGGGCATTTTCGGTTTCACCGGCGGCAGTGCCGATCAGCTCGATCGAGGCATAGGCGAAGACCACGCCCTGTATCACCACCAGGGCCGGCAGGATGCTGTTCGGGAATATGCCGCCGAAATCGGTGATCGTGTTGAGGCCCGGAACATGGCCGTCGATCGGCGTGCCGGTGACGACGAAGTAGACGCCGACGATCAGGAAGACGACGAGGGCGAGAACCTTGACGAGGCTGAACCAGAATTCCAGTTCGCCGAAGACCTTCACCGACAGAAGGTTCATCGAAAGGACGAGGACCAGCGCCGCCAGCGCAAAGACCCACTGATCGATCATTGCGATCCACGGGACATAGGCCTTGAAGAAATTCATGTAGAGGGCGACCGCGGTAACGTCGGCGACCGCCGTCATCGCCCAGGTCAGCCAATACATCCAGCCGACCGCGAAGGCGAGCTTTTCGCCGTAAAATTCCCGGGCATAGGAGACGAACGAGCCCGAGGTCGGGCGATGGACGATCAATTCGCCGAGCGCCCTCAGAACGAGAAAGGCGAAAAAGCCGCACAAGGCATAGACCAGCACAAGTGCCGGACCGGCAGCGGCAAGCCGGCCGCCGGCGCCGAGAAACAGCCCCGTGCCGATGGCGCCGCCGATGGCGATCATTTGGATCTGCCGCGGCTTCAGCGCCTTGTGGTAGCCGAGATCCTCCTCGGCGAAAACTTGGCCATCGGCCTCGGTTCTGGTGGATTGCATGACTGTCATTTCTCCTCCCTATGGGTTCGGCAACCTCCCGGCCGCCCCTCCGCGCAGACGCCATAAAGATGTTAATCTGCTATGCGGTCTGACAGGTTTGGCGAATAAAGGAAGAACCACCTTGCAGTCAAGGATTTTCCGTCTGCTATTTGTGGATGCCGGCGGCCTGGAGAAAGGCAGTCTTGGCGGCGGGATTGGATCGATTTCCTAGGCTTCCGTCAAAAGCGCCAAAGATATCAGCGCAGCTCGATGCCGATGATGCGGCTGACAGCCGCCGCGACCTTCCTGAGATGGATTTCCATCGCCGCCTGAGCCTCGGCCTCCGCCCCTATGCGGATGGCTTCGACGATGGCGCGATGCTCTTCATTCGATTCCTGGCGCCTTGGCCCCAAGGCGCTCAGCAGCTCGGATTGCTGCGCCATCGCCTCGCGGACGTCATCGACGATATCGCGGAAGACGGCGTTCTTCGATGCCTCCGCGATCAGCCCGTGAAAATCCGAATCCAGCCGCACCCAAGCCTCGGTATCTTCTTCCTGCTCCATCTGGTCGCAAAGGCGAAGCAGCCGGGACAGCTCATCGTCGCTCCGGCGCAGCGCCGCCCAACCGGCAGCCGACACCTCGACGAAAGGACGCGCCTCCATCAGATCACGCGCCGAATAATCGCCGTAACGGATATCTCCATCGCCGGCAGTCGCGAGCACATATGTTCCGCTTCCCGTTCGCGTCTCCGTCAGCCCCAAAATCTGCAGCGAGCGCAGCGCTTCGCGCACGATCGGGCGGCTCACGCCGTATTTTGCCGCGAGCTTCGCCTCCGACGGCAGTTTTGAACCGGCGGTAAACCGGCCGGAGAGAATGAGATTGCGCAAATCCTCGAACACCAGTTCCGAGGCGCTTTTTCGGCTGAGGATCGCGGAGTCGGAAAGCCAGCTTTCTAGATCGTTCATCGCATTGCATTCGATCGGCGGCACCCCGAATGTCCGGGCGCCAAATTTGAAATCATACCTTCAGTGCAGTTCATTTTCATCGGCAATCCCGATGATGGAGCGCTTTACCTCCAGCAGGTGCTCCGCCATGGCGGCACGCGCCTCCTCCTCCCTGCCCGCGGCAACGGCCTCCAGAATACGGCGATGTTCCGCGTTGGACGCTCTGCGCCGTCCGCGAACATGCTCCACCAGTTCCGATTGCGTCGAAAGCGCGCCGCGAACATCGGCGACAACTTTCCTGAAGATCGCATTGCCCGAGGCCGCTGCGATTTCTCCGTGAAATGCCGCGTCCATCCGCACCCATTTCTGGACATCATCCTCGCCGTCCATCCGGTCGCATAGGGATGTCAGCAAGGCCAGTTGCTCGTCCGAGCGCCGTAGGGCGGCCCAACCCGCTGCCGGGATCTCAATGCAGGGACGCGCCTCCATGAGATCACGGGCGGAATAGGCGCCGCCGCCGAGCTGCCGCGCCGGGCTTTCCGAAACGACGAAGGTGCCGCGGCCGGTCCTGGTCTGCGTGAATCCCAGCGTCTGAAGCGAGCGGAGCGCTTCACGCACGATCGCCCGGCTGATGCCGTACCGTTCGGCGAGTTGCACCTCCGAGGGAAGACGGATCCCGAGCGCCAACTTCCGATCCACGATGGCCGTGCGGATATCTTCGAAGACCGCTTCGGCAGCGTTTCTCCGGCTTATTTCCTTCTTCTCCGACAGCCATGAATCCATATCCCGCATCGAAGGACGATGCGGGCAATCGGCAGAGCTGTCAAGCAACCGGACAGGCTCTTCGGCAGCGTGCCCGTCGCATCCGGCGCGGGGCCTACCAGAGCTTCATGTGCCGGTTGACATCCTTGTAGAGCAGGTAGCGGAAGCGGCCGGGACCACCGGCGTAGCAAGCCTGCGGGCAGAAGGCGCGCAGCCACATGAAATCGCCGGCCTCGACCTCGACCCAGTCCTGGTTCAGGCGGTAGACCGCCTTGCCCTCCAGCACATAGAGCCCGTGCTCCATGACATGGGTTTCCATGAAGGGGATCACCGCACCCGGCTCCAGGGTCACAATGTTGACGTGCATGTCGTAGCGCACGTCTGCCGGATCGATGAAGCGGGTCGTACCCCAGCGTCCATCGGTGTCGGGCATGGCGCGGATCGGATGGTCGTCCTCATGCGTAACGATCGCCGGCGGCGGCTCCAACCCCTCGACTTCCTGAAACGCCTTTCTGACCCAGTGAAAGATCGCCGCGGCCGAGCTGTCATTCTTTAGGCGCCATGCCGAACCGGCGGGAATATAGACGAAGGAGCCGGCGCGCAGCGCGTGGCTCACACCTTCGAGTTCCACAGTCATGCCGCCTTCGACGACGAACAGCACTGCCTCGGCCCGCTTGTCGGGCTCCGGCCGGTCGCTTCCGCCGCCCGGCTGAACTTCCATGACATATTGCGAGAAGGTTTCGGAGAAGCCGGAGAGCGGGCGGGAAAGAACCCATGCCCGCGTTCCCGTCCAATGCGGCAGGAGGCTCGTGACGATATCGCTCATGACGCCGCGGGGGATGACCGCGTAAGCCGTGGTGAAAACAGCTCTGCCGGAAAGCAACTGGGTCTGCGGCGGCAAACCGCCGAGCTTCGAAAAATACTCTGTCTTGTCCATTGATGCGGCTTCCCAGGCAGGTGTCTCTGCATCTGCTTTATGCGCCGCCAGCCGGTTAGGCAACTCCCAACGGCTTTCGCTACCGGTCAGCCATCACCAGATGGCCCGGCCCCACCTCGCGATACAAGGTGGCCGGAGGCTGGTAGTCGACTGATCGCATCGGGCTCTTGATCTCGTCATTCGCCACCATACGCTTTTCGTGGCGGCGGTCCGGATCGGGCACAGGCACGGCCGAAATCAGCTTCTTCGTGTAGGGATGCTGCGGATTTTCGAAGACCGCGGCGCGCGGGCCAATCTCGACGATCTCGCCGAGATACATCACCGCCACCCGGTGGCTGACGCGTTCGACCACCGCCATGTCGTGCGAAATGAACAGGAAGGCGAGATTGAGGCTCTGCTGCAGGTCCAGCATCAGGTTGATGACCTGCGCCTTGATCGACACGTCAAGCGCCGACACGCTTTCGTCAGCGACGATGACCTTCGGCCGCAGGGCGAGCGCGCGGGCGATGCAGATGCGCTGCCGCTGGCCGCCGGAAAATTCATGCGGATAGCGCGAAGCCATATCGTGGGAGAGGCCGACCTTCACCAGCAGGTCGGCAACGACCTCCCTCGCCTGTTTCGCATTGCCCATCCTGTGTTCGAGATAGGGTTCGGAGATCGACGCCCCTACCGTCATGCGCGGATTGAGGCTGGCAAAGGGATCCTGGAAGATCATCTGCACCGATTTGCGCATCTCGCGCAGATCCTTCCTGTCGAGGCCGAGCACCTCCCTGCCCTCGACGAGAACGGAACCCGCCTGCGGCTCGATGAGACGCATGATGGCGCGCCCCGTCGTCGATTTGCCGCAGCCGGATTCGCCGACGAGTGACAGCGTCTCGCCGGCATGAAGATCGAAGGAGACGTTTTCGACCGCATGCACCCGGCTGGTCAGCCGATTGAAGAGGCCGGAATGAATGTCGAAACGCTTGGTGAGGTTCTTCACCTGCAGCACCGGCTTCGCCGCAACCGTATCGGCAGCCTCGGCGGGAACGTCCGATTCGCCTGTCGCCGTATTGACGACGGGAAAACGCAGCGGCCTCTGCCGGCCCTGCATCGAGCCGAGCACCGGCACGGCGGATAGCAGCGCCCTGGTATAGGGATGTTTGCCGCGGTGGAAGATATCGGCCGTGGCGCCGCTTTCGACCTGCTCGCCGCGATACATCACCACCGTTCTGTCGGCGATCTCGGCGACGACGCCCATGTCATGCGTGATGAAGAGAACGGAGGTCCCCTCCTCGTCCTGCAGCATCTTGATGAGATCGAGGATCTGGCCCTGGATCGTCACGTCGAGTGCTGTCGTCGGCTCGTCGGCGATCAAAAGCTTCGGCCGGCTGGCGAGCGCCATGGCGATCATCACCCGCTGGCGCATGCCGCCGGAAAAGCGATGCGGATATTCGTCGAAGCGCGAGGCGGCCGAGGGGATGCGGACCTTTTCGAGGAGCCTGATCGTCTCGGCCCTGGCATCGGCCTTGCTCATCGCGGAATGGCAAAGCAGCGCTTCGGAAATCTGATCGCCGATGGTGAAGAGCGGATTGAGCGAGGTCATCGGCTCCTGGAAGATCATCGCCACCTCATTGCCGCGCACCTGCCGCATGGCCTGTTCCGGCAGGGCCAGCAGGTCGCGGCCGCCGAGCATGACGCGGCCCTCGATGCGGCTCACATCCGTCTGCAGCAGCCGCATGATCGACAGCGAGGTGACGCTCTTGCCCGAGCCGGATTCGCCGACGATCGCCACCGTCTCGGCGGGCGCGACGGTGAAGGAGACGTCGCGCACCACGGGTTTCCAGGCGCCGTCGACCAGAAAGGAAGTCGTCAGCCCCTCAACGGAAAGAACGGGGGTGGCTGTCTCGATCAACTGCGCTTGGACGTTTGCCATGTCGGCTCCTCCTACGGCTCAATCCGGCCAGCGCAGCAAGCCGTCGAAGCGGTGCCGGCTGCGGTTTTCGATCGGCGTTGCGATGATCTCGTTGGAGGCGCGCGCCTTGTCGAGTTCCTCGGCCAAGCGGTTCGCGACGATGACTTCCTGGCCCGGATGCAGGTTGCACGGGTCGAGATAGAAATAGCGGTGCTCGACCTCGTGATCGCGCACGATGATCGGCGGGCTGCCCTTGGCCAGCGCATCGGCCAGATCCCAGGCAGTGATATGGGCCTGTTCGGCATCGACGATGAGGCGCAGCCGGTCGAGCGGATTGTTGGTGGGATCGGGCTCGATCAGCGCGGTAACGCCAGGACGGCCGGCGAGCGTGCGCTTCCACAGATTGAGATAGCCGGTTTCGCGCTCCCGGATGCCGGCATGATCGCGCTTTTCCCAGGCTTCCAGCGCCGCCATGACGCCGAAGATGCTCTCCTTGCCGACCTTCATGCCGCGGCCGATGCCCGTGTTCTGCAGGAAGGCGTGACGCACCAGCTCTTTCCTGCCGGCAACGATGCCCGAGGTCGGGCCGCCGAGGAACTTGTGGCCGGAATAGAGCGCGATATCGGCCCCCTGCTCGAGGAAAATCTTGAGACCGTATTCCGAGGCCGCATCGACAATGACAGGCACGCCCCTGGCATGGGCGATCTCGACGAATTCCTTGAGATTCAACAAGCCGTAATCAACGACATGGTGGGAGACGACATAGACGGCAGCGGCGGCCTTCTCGGTGATGGCCTTTTCCATGTGGAAGCGATGCGTCGAGGTCGCCTGTCCCACAAGCACGACCTTGCCGCCGGCCAGCCGAATTGCCTGGTCGACGGGGGCGCCGTAGCTCACAACATGGCCCATCTGCACCAGCACTTCGTTCTTCTCGGGCACCGCATCCGGCAGTTTCTCGATCGCCAGCAGATTGTCGCCGGTGATCGCGCCGGCGACGGCGAGCGAAATGCCCGCCGAGCATGAGGCGGTGACGAAGCCCGCCTCGCCGCCGGTCAGCCGGGCAATGACGCTGCTCGCCTTGCGCTGCAGATCGTTGATCTCGACGAAGTGCGGCAGAATCGACGCCATCGCTTCGATCGCTTCCGGCACGACGATCGACGCACCCAGGCTGGTCATCGTGCCCGATACGTTGATGACGGGGCGGAGGCCGATCGATGGTCTCATATCAGTGGACATGAAGTTCTCCAGAATTCTGGGTCGGGGAGCAGGATATGGGGAAACGCTGCTCCCAATATGAAAATTCCCGTCAGCCATGCAAGGCGACGATCGCCTCGATTTCGACGGTGATGTTGCCCGGCAACGAGCCGAAGCCCACGGCCGAACGGGCATGTTCGCCGGCCGGCCCGAAGACTTCGATCAGCAGATCCGAGCAGCCGTTGATGACGCTCGGATGATCCTCGAAGTCGGGCACGGCATTCACCATGCCGAGCAGCTTGACCACCCGCTTGACGCGGGAGAGATCACCCAGCGCATCCTGCATGACCGACAGCAGGTTGATGCCGGTCAACCGCGCGTGACCGTAAGCCTCTTCGACACCAACGCCACCAGCGCCGACCTTGCCGGCATGCAGGAAGCCATCGGCCTCGCGCGGCCCCTGGCCGGAGAGATAGAGCATGTTACCTTCCAGCACATGCGTCACGAAATTGGCGATCGGCGGCGGCGGCGGCGGAAGCGTAATACCGAGAGCGGAAAGCCGTTCGTAAGGCGAGTTTTCGACCTTGCCGGCGGCGGTGGGAAACTGATTCACGCAAACTCCTGTCATGCAATTTTTGATCTGGCGAATTGGATACCCGGCATTTCGCCGGCGGATTAAAGGTCCTTGCGAAGTCTTGGGTCGAGCATGTCCCTGAGGCCGTCGCCGACCATCTGCAGCGACAGCACCGAGAGAATGATTGCAACGCCGGGAAACAGCGTCATCCAGTCGGCCTGGCCGATATATTGCCGGCCGGCGGCGATCATCGTTCCCCAGGTCGGGATCTCGGGACTGACGCCGAGGCCGAGGAAAGAGAGGCCCGCTTCGGCCAGCATGGCGCTGGCGAAGAGGAACGTGCCCTGCACGAGGATCGGCGACAGCAGATTGCGCAGCACATGCCGCGTCATAATGTGGAAGGTCGAGATGCCGAGCGCCCGCGCGGCCTCGACATAGGGAAGCTCGCGAATGACGAGCGTCGAAGCGCGCACGATGCGGGCAAGGCGCGGCGCATAGACGATCGACAGCGCGATGATGACAGTCGTCAACGAGGGCCCGAGGGCGGCGACGAGCGCGATCGCCAGCAGAATATCCGGAAAGGCCATCATCGCATCGATCAGCCGGGCGATCGGCGTGTCGAGCTTCTGGAAGAAGCCGGCAAGCAGGCCGAGTGTGACGCCGATCAGCGCCGAAAGGGCGACGACCGCCGCACCGACCAGCAGCGACAGGCGGCCGGCGAAGATGGTGCGCGAGAAGACGTCGCGGCCGAACTCGTCCGTGCCGAAGAAGAAGATCTCGCTCGGCGGCTTTAGCCGGTTGACGATCGAAAGCTTGGAAGGCGAATAGGGCGCCACGACGGGCGCGAAGGCCGCAAGCAGCACGAAGATCGTCAGGATCAGGAGGCCGCAGGCCACAGTCTTGCGCTTCAGAAGGCGGCGAACGAATTTGCTGCCCTCGCTTTCGACCGGTTTGATTGCGATATCGGCCATCAGTAGCGCACCCTCGGATCGACCAGCAGATAGAGCATGTCGATTGCAAAATTGATCAGCACATAGAGCGCGGCGATGACGAGCAGCGCGCCCTGGATGACGGGGTAGTCGCGGCGCAGCACCGCCGAGACGACGAGATTGCCGACGCCCGGCAGGCCGAAGACGGTCTCGGTGACGACAGCGCCCGATATCAGCACCGCCGCCGTCAGGCCGATCACCGTCAGGATCGGGATCAGAGCATTCTTCAGCGCATGCTTTAGGATGACCTTGCGTTCGACCAGCCCCTTGGCGCGCGCCGTACGGATATAATCGTCGCCGAGCACATCGAGCATCGAGGCGCGGGTAAAGCGCAGGATCAGCGCCGAAGAGACGATGCCGAGCGCGAAGGCCGGCAACGTCAGATGGTACATGCGGTCGGCGAAGGTCGAGCCCGGGCCGCCATAACCCGAGACCGGGAAGAGGTTGAGCCGGACGGCGAAGAACTGCATCAGGATGAGGCCGAGCCAGAAGCTCGGAATGCTGGCGGCGAACATGGCGAGCGTCGTTGCCGCCTGGTCGACGAAGGAGCCGCGCCGATAGGCGGCGTAAATGCCGATCGGGAGCGCGATGACGCTGGCGATGGCAAGCGAAAACAGCGTCAGGAAGAAGGTGGGCTCGGCGCGGTCGAGTAGCGCCGACGTGACCGGCATGTTGAGGAAGATTGACTGGCCGAGATCGCCCTTTAGCAACTGGCCGATATAATAGAGATATTGCAGACCGAGCGACTGATCGAGCCCGAGCCTGCTTCTCAGATCGGCAATATCCTGCGGCGTCGCATCCGGCCCGAGCATGACGGCCGCCGGATCACCCGGCGTCACGCGCACGATAACGAAGACGATCGTGACGACGAGAAACATCACGACGATCATGCCGAACAGGCGCTGGAGGATGTAGCGGATCATCCGAACTGCTCCTGCGCTCGGTGCTTACAGGACTGCAGCGGAACGCCCCGCTCGCCCTCATTCCTGTGCTCGTCACAGGAATCCAGCCACGGCGCGTCTGCGCCGTGAATGGATCTTTTGACAAATAAGAGTCTCCCGCGCCCAAGGACTTGAGCGCGCTGGATTCCTGTGACGAGCACAGGAATGAGGGAGCAAGTAGTAGGCACCGAAATCACTCCATCACTTCTTGATCGAAGCGTTCCAGAAATACGGCCACGGAGCCGGATCGACGCCTTCGAGCTTGACCGATTTCGCCGAGACGGCGTTGAAATCGCCGATCTTCATGAAGGGCGCATCGGTATAGATCGCCTTCTGGACATCGGCCCAGAGCTCTACGCGCTTCTTCGGATCAACCTCGGAGGTGAAGGCATCGACGGCGGCCTTGCGCGCCGGCGTATCCCACCAGCCGGGCGAGCTCGTCGAGAGCGAGCCGATCAGCGCCGGCTCCGGCAGGAAGGGGCTGTGGGTGATGTAGATATCCCAAAGCTTCGGATCGGTGCGGCGCTGCGTCAGCGTCGCCCAGTCCACCACCTGCATATCGACGGTGAAGCCGGCAAGCTTCAGATATTCGGCGGCGACCTGCGCCATCTTGTAATGGAATTCGTACTGGCGGCTGGTCAGGATGCGGATCGGCTCGCCATTATAGCCGGCCTTCTTGGCGGCAGCGGCCGCCCCTTCCGGATCGGCGACATTATAGGCGCCTTCGACGCCGGCATCCGTCGACCAGGCAAAGGTCTTCGGATAGATCGAGCCATCGAGCGCATAGAAATCCGTGCCGCCGAACGCTGCGGCCAGCATGTCTTCCATGCTGAGCGCCTGGCGGATCGCCTTGCGAACCTCGACATTCGCAGCAGCGCCTTCCTTCGTGTTGAAGACGAAGACCGGATAGCCGAAGGGCTTCAGCATGACCGGCTGCGAGGCGGTCGAGGCCTTCAGCTTGTCGTATGATTCGACCGGGATCGAATCGACATAATCGTACTGGCCGGAAACGGCGGCCTCGACGCGGGTATTCGGATCCGGCACCGGCACGAAGCGGATTTCATCGAGATATTGATGGCGGGCGCCGCCATAACCGTCGCCCTCGCCTTCGCGGGACTTGTAGCCGTCGAAGCGGACGAGCTGGATATACTGGTCGGCCTTGCGCTCCTTCAGCATATAGGGGCCGGTGCCGATGAACTCCTTCATCGGCTCGTCCTGCTTTTCAGACGGGATGAT
Source organism: Rhizobium sp. R634 (assembly GCF_002211305.1). GTDB lineage: Bacteria > Pseudomonadota > Alphaproteobacteria > Rhizobiales > Rhizobiaceae > Rhizobium. The sequence goes on from NZ_LOKW01000027.1 coordinate 340,901, forward strand.
GATCGCGGCCGAATTGTTGAAGGCAAGCAGCGAGGTCAGCGGCGCATAGGGCTGCTTCAGCGTAATCGTCACGGTCGCCGGATCGGTCGCGGTGATCTTGTCGATGAAGCCAGCCACCTGCTTGCCGCGCGAGGCGATCTTCATCCAGCGGTTCAGCGAGGCGACGACGTCCTCCGACGTCATGTCGCTATTGTCGTGGAACTTGATGCCCGTCCTGAGCTTGATCGTATAGGTTTTGCCGTCGGCGCTGATCTCGGGCAGGCTTTCGGCCAGAAGAGGCGTGACGTTCCAGCTCTTGTCGAAGGTGTAGAGCGTTTCGAAAATATGCTGCGTGACGATGCCGACGAGATCGGCCGTCGACGACATCGGATCGAGCGTCGGCGGCTCACCGATCGTCGCGACATTGATGACGCCGCCCTTTTCCTGGGCAAAGAGGGTCGAAGGCAGGGCGACGAGCGCAGTGCCGAGCAGGAATGCGACAAGCGTTTTCATATGAGGGCTCCCGGTCAAGTTCCACAATTATGTAATTCATATTTTTGTAACAGAATAAGAGATGAAGTGATCGTGTCAAGCGGAGGCCGCGGATTATATCGTGAGACGAAGGTCGGAACGGCGGAGACAGCGCCCGCGCCGCCGGCCGTGGCTAGCCGTCTGCGAGAAGGTTGCGCATGATGCGAGCACGAAGAATCGGCACCGGCAGAGCTTCAACCAAGCGAGGATGGAATGAACATCGATTTCACCGATGGAAAATGGCTGAACGAACCGGCCAGCTGGCAGGCCGACGCAACCGGCCTGACGCTGACAACAGGCGAGAAGACTGACTTCTGGCGGGAAACCTATTACGGCTTCACCCGCGATAGCGGCCACTTCCTCGCCTTCCCCACCGCCGACAGCTTCACCGCCCAGATCCGCGTGCAAGGCGAATTCCGCACCCTCTACGACCAGGCCGGCCTGATGGTGCGCCTCGACGAAAACCGCTGGGTCAAAACCGGCGTCGAATTCACCGACGGCGAAGCCTTCCTCAGCACCGTCGTCACCGACGGCCAATCCGACTGGTCGGTGTCGCAGCCCTTCAAGGAATTGGAGGATTTCCACATCCGCATCACCGTCGCGGGCGGCGCCCTGCGCATCCAGGCCTCCCGCGATGGCAGCCGCTGGCCGCTGCTGCGGTTGGCGCCCTTCCCGATCGCCGACAGATACGAGGTCGGGCCGACCGCGTGCACGCCGGAGCGGAGTGGGCTGAGTGTGCGGTTTTCGGGCTTTTCGATTGGGCCGGCGATTACGACGGATCTGCACGATTTGACGTGAGCGGGCTCCGGTGGCGGTGCGCTCGACCAAATTTGCGACGAGATATCAAATCCCGGGCCGGATTAAGGGCTTCAGGTCGGTTTCGTTAGCGACAACTTTCGTCCGTTGAAGATTGCAGTACCATTTCAGTTTCGTGGACGGCTCATGTGTGAAGAGAACGTGTTCCTCAGAGAAAAGATACTCGTTAAGACTGAAATCGCATCCCGCTAATCTCCGAAAATGCGGCAGGCCATTTGCCGGGCAGCGCACTCACAAATACAGAGCTGTATTTTAGAAATACATTGCACCCACGGTTGCTGCTGGTATTCTTTCTCGAAAAGGAGGGAGCAGCGAATGGCGAGACGACCGCGGCCGGGGCAGCCCGGAAAAGAACCCGAAGACGACTTCCGGGAAAACCTGGTCAAGACTCGGATCGGAGGCGATCTCTCCTCGTTGATGAAGGATGACGCGGATCGCCCCAGGAAACCCGCCAAGGCGTCCCCTGAAAGCTTCGATGTCGTCATCGAATTCAATCGCGATTTTCCAGGCGGCGTGACGGCGGCGCGGCAATTCCTGTTCGAGGCGTATCTTTTGTATCTCAACCGGGTCGGAGCGACCGACGACAGCAACAGCCTGCGACGTTTCGGCATGTCGCTACCGCTCGGCATGCCTGCGGTTCCGGAGGACGGTAAGCTGAATCTCTCGCAGATTTTTTCGAATGGCAGCAGGATCGCCGCCAAATCCCTCTGGACCGACAGCTACGCCTTTGCGACCCTAACTCGAGAAGCCATCGACCGGCTTTCGACCTGGATGATGACCCAAAAGAAGGATGGCAAAAAGCAGAAGGACGTTCCGCTCGTCTACAAGATCTGGCGTGATCATAAGATCGATCGCTGCGTTTACGAATCCGTCAGGACGATCAAATGCGATGCGGCCTATGCATCCTTTGCGGCCAGTGGAAAAGGCATCGTCTGGGCGGTCGCCGATACCGGAATTGACAAAAACCACCCACATTTCAAAACCCTAGGCACGCTCGATCTGCCGGACGGCCTTTATCACCGGGATTTCACCATCGACGATCCCGATCCCGACCCGGTCGTGGCGTCGGATGCGGCGTTGATCGACACGGCCGGCCATGGAACCCACGTTGCCGGCATCATCGCCGGTCGTACCTCCGTAAAAGAAGTACCGAAAACGAAAGCGCTAAAGACTATTTGCGTGACCTCGCAGATTCGCAAGGAGGATGGAACAAAATCAACGGTCAACGATCCGCACGAAGGCGTCATCACCGGCATGGCGCCGCACTGTAAGCTGATGAGCCTGAAAGTGCTGATTAACGAGAAGCAGGGAAAGCTCAGCAATCTGCTGGCTGCGATCAATTACGTCCAACGCTCGAACGATTATGGGCGTAACCTCAAGATTCACGGCATCAATCTCAGCCTCGGCTACACCTTTGATCCGGCCTGGTTCGCCGCCGGGCAAAGCCCGCTTTGCGTCGAGGTCAACCGGCTCGTCCGATCGGGCGTCTGCGTGGTGGTCGCGGCCGGCAATGCCGGCTACGGCACGGTGACGCAATTTTCCGGAGCGCCCGAACGCGCCGCCCATGTCGGCACGATCATGGATCCCGGCAACGCCGCGCTTGCCATCACCGTCGGCTCGACGCATCGCGACATGCCGCATACCTATGGCGTCTCCTATTTTTCCTCGAAGGGACCGACGGCCGACGGGCGCATGAAGCCGGATCTCGTCGCCCCCGGCGAGCGCATCGTCTCCTGCGCGCTCCCAGACCGCGACAAACCGAACGAAGCGCCGTTCCGGGAGGATACCGGCACGAGCATGGCGACACCGCATGTTTCCGGCGCGATCGCCGCCTTCCTGTCCGTCCGGCGTGAGTTTCTCGGCCAGCCGGAACGCGTCAAGGAAATCTTCGTCGGCGCGGCGACCGACCTCAAGCGCCGGCCGGAGTTTCAGGGCGCCGGCCTCATCGATCTGATGCGAACGCTGCAAGCTGTGTAGGAGGACACATGGACACGCTTGGACCCTCGCCATTCCTATGGCTCGAATTCGACAAGGACGGCGCGATCGATCCCGCGCTGACGGAAAAGCTCGCCGCCGTGCTGAACCAGCCCGGCATGACCGACCTCGTAGTCATGTCGCACGGCTGGAAGAACACCAAGGACAATGCCCGCACGCTCTACGGAACGCTTTGGGCAAATGCCTGCAAGAAACTGGCGCCCGACAAGGGGCGCCGCACCGTCGTCGCGGGCATCGTCTGGCCGGCCAAGGCCTATCGGACGGATTTCGACACGGAAACGCTGGTGGCCTCAGGCGGCGGCGCCCAGGCAGCCGACGGCGCACCGGCACCGGTCGAGGATCTCGACGACGCGGCTTTCAAGGAGGTGCTGGCCGATTTCGAGGGTCTCTTCGGTCCGGATGGTGCTGGCACGGCCGAAAAGGCGCGGGCCGCGGCTGAGACACTTGATGAAACGAGGTCGCTTTTCCTCGTCAGACAAGGCAAGGCAGCGATCGGCTCTCCCCAATCCGATACCGAGCTCAAGGCGGATGCCGAACCGATCGCGCTTGCGACGGAGGATGCCAATAGCGCGAAGGTGCTGATGGAAGGTCTCGTCTCGCCGCCAACCTTCAGTCTCGAAAGCTCGGTCGGCAAGGCGCAGGGTCTCGGCGACGTCGTCTCGGGCCTGATCTCGGGCCCAAGAGCGGCGGTGGCGCGGTTCCTGAACCAGCTCACCTATTACGAAATGAAGAAGCGTGCCGGCGTCGTCGGCGAGGCGCTGACCAAAAACGTCCTGTCGAAACTCGTGCTGCAGCAGCCGATCCGGCTGCATCTCGTCGGCCACAGCTTCGGCGCCCGGCTGGTCTCGGCGGCGGCGAACAAGCTCGCCCCGGTCCCGAAGCTGGAATTCTTCTCGCTCACTTTGCTGCAGGGCGCCTTCTCGCACAATGGGTTCGCCAAAGAGATCAAGCCTGGCCTTGCCGGCGCTTTTCCCGATGTGGTCGGCAAACCGACCGGCCCGATCTGCGTCACCCATACCCATAACGATCTCGCCTGCACGCTTGCCTATGCGCTGGCCTCGCGCCTGTCGCGCGATATCGCCAAGAGCATCGGCGATGCGAACGACGAATTCGGCGCGATGGGGGCGAACGGTCCCCAGCACCTGCAGGCTGGGCAGGCGGTCGAGGACGATGCGGATGCCGTCTTCGCGCCAAAAGCCGGCAAGGTGAACACCTTCCTGGCGGACAAATATATCATCAAGACCGCGGCGTCGGATGCCCACAACAATGTCGCGAACGAGGAGGTCGGCCGGCTGCTGGCAAAGATCGTCGGCTGATCGTCTTCGTGATCTGGCCACACCCGCACGCTTCGCGAATTGTCATTTTCCGGGTGACATGCGCCCCGTTCTCTGCAAAAACAAACCCGATGAGAGACAGGGGCGTCCGCCGGCAGGCGGGCTGAGAAGTACCCTTCGAACCTGAACCGGATCATGCCGGCGGAGGGAGTCGCTCGGGGTTGGGCCTTGCCCGCATGAACCGCCCCGTGCCCTGCCCCGCCTGAAAGGGGCAACAGCAGATGAAGACCACGTCGGGAGCAATGCTGAAGGCGATGCGCGAAAAGCCGCCGCTCGTTCAGTGCATCACCAATTACGTCGCCATGAACATTGCGGCAAACGTCCTGCTCGCCGCCGGCGCCTCGCCGGCCATGGTGCATGCTGCGGAAGAAGCCGGCGAATTCGCCGCCATTGCAAACGCATTGACCATCAATATCGGCACGCTTTCGCCCAAATGGATCGAAGGCATGCAGGCGGCTGCCAAGGCGGCGAACGCAGCCGGAAAACCCTGGGTGCTCGATCCGGTCGCGCATTACGCCACCGCCTTCCGCCGCAATGCGGCCGCCGATCTCCTGGCGCTCAAGCCCACGATTATTCGCGGCAATGCGTCCGAGATCATCGCGCTTGCCGGCGGAGAGAGCCGCGGCCAGGGCGTCGACAGCCGTGATCCGGTCGAGCAGGCCGAGGATTCGGCGCGGCGGCTCGCGGAGCGGCAGCAGTCGATCGTCGCCGTCACCGGCGCGGTGGATTTCGTCACCGACGGTCAAAGGGCCGTGCGGATCGCAGGCGGCTCTGCCCTGATGCCGCAGGTCACCGCGCTCGGCTGCTCGCTGACCTGCCTTGTCGGCGCCTTCGCCGCGACCGCACCCGAGGACCTCTTCGGCGCGACGGTCGCCGCCCTCGCGACCTTCGCTGTAGCAGGCGAAGATGCAGCGCTTGGCGCTGCCGGCCCGGGCTCCTTCTCCTGGCGATTGCTCGATGCGCTGGCTGCCATCGATGCCGAAACGCTCGACGCCAGAGCAAGGGTATCGGTCGTATGAAGCGCTTCGACCTCTCGCTCTATCTCGTCCTCGATCCCGATCTCTGCGCCGGGATCGGCATGGTCGAGACGGCGCGCCTCGCCGCTGCCGGCGGCGCGACGATGGTGCAGCTGCGTGACAAACATGCGGGCACAGCGAGAATGATCGAAACCGGCCGGGCCTTGAAACAGGTGCTCCACGGCACAAGCACTCTCCTCATCGTCAATGATGACGTCGAGGCGGCGATCGCCATCGGTGCCGACGGCCTGCATATCGGTCAGGACGACATGGATGCGCGTGACGCGCGGCAGATGATCGGCCCCGGCATGATCCTCGGCTTGTCGGTGGAAACCGCGCAGCTCGCCGGCGCCGTCGATCCTGATATCGTCGATTATACCGGCGTCGGACCGGTGTTTGCGACACCGACCAAGGCCGACCACAAGCAGCCGATCGGCTTTGACGGGCTTGCCAGGCTGGTACAGTCCTCACCGGTGCCGTCGGTCGCCATCGGCGGGCTCAAGGCGGAACATGTGGCAGGCGTATTTGCCGCAGGAGCCGAGGGGCTTGCTGTCGTCTCCGCAATCTGCGGCGTGCCCGACCCCGAAGCGGCAACGCGCCGCATCGAAGCAGAAATCCGAAAGGTCCGCCCATGATCCGCAACGTTCTCTCCATCGCCGGTTCCGATCCCTCGGGCGGCGCCGGCATCCAGGCCGACCTCAAGGCCTTTTCCGCCCGCGGCGTCTATGGCATGGCGGTTTTGACGGCGCTGACGGCGCAGAACACGCAAGGAGTGAGCGGCGTGCATCTGGTGCCGCCGGAGTTCGTCGCCGACCAGATCAATGCCGTCTTTGCCGATGTGCGCGTCGATGCCGTCAAGATCGGCATGATCGCCAATGCCGGGATCGCCGAGGCCGTCGCAGCAGCCCTCGCGGGCCGGCGCGGCATTCCCATAGTCATCGATCCCGTCATGATCGCCAAGGGCGGCGCGGCCCTGCTTGCGCCCGAAGCGATCGACGTGCTGACCCGCCGGCTGCTGCCGCTCGCAACCCTCCTCACGCCGAACCTGCCCGAAGCCGCAGCGCTGCTGCACCAACCGGTCGCAAGCAGTCGCGAAGAGATGGCGGCACAGGCCGAGCAGCTGCGCGCGCTAGGCCCTGCCGCGGTGCTGGTCAAAGGCGGCCATCTCGACAGCGATGAGAGCCCCGATGTGCTTGCCACTGTCGGCGGCCTGCACTGGTTCGAGGCGAGGCGCGTGCCGACCAAGAATACGCACGGCACCGGCTGCACGCTCTCCAGCGCGCTGGCGGCCGAGCTTGCCAAGGGCGCCTCGGCCGAGCAGGCCGTCGCCATTGCGAAGAATTATCTCGCCGATGCGGTCGCCGCCGCCGACAGCCTCACCGTCGGCTCCGGCCACGGCCCGGTGCAGCATTTTCACGCGCTTTGGAAGCACGGGGAATAACCGATCTCGCCGAAAGCGGCGCAGGCATCAGGATTGCGAGAGAAAAACGGCCCGGACCCCGGGCCGTTTTCGTTCGTACCCTCGGCCGGCACTGAACCGAAGCTGCCGGGGCCGAGCGCACTGCTCCATTTGAAAATCCCTGTTGACAAGCCCGGCCAGATGGCCAAGTCTATAACACTAAAAGGGGATAAATTCCGTAATAACGGAATAATTGGAGGAGAGACAGGTGCCAGACCTGCTTGTGAGCTTATATTCCGCCAAGCTCGCCGAACTGAAAGAACGGGCCGATATCGTCGGCGCCTCCATCCGCCCGGCCCTCCCCCCGGAACTGCATCTCGTCGTCAATTGGGCTCGCGAACACTTCAGTGAGAACTGGGCAAGCGAGGTCTCGGTCGCCTTTTCCCGCCAGCCTGTTGCCTGCCTGATCGCCGTCGAAGACGGCAAGCTGCTCGGTTTTGCCTGCTACGACACCACCGCACGCGGCTTCTTCGGTCCGACCGGCGTCGCCCCGGAAGCGCGCGGCAAGGGCATCGGGCTCGCTTTGTTTTCCGCTTGCCTTCAGACCATGAAGTCGCTCGGCCATGCCTATGCCGTCATCGGCGACGCCGGCCCGGTCGATTTCTACGCCAGGACCGCAGGCGCGATCGCCATCCCCGCCCCCGACAAGGGCATTTACGAAGGCATGCTCAGAAGCGCGCCGAAATGACCATCTGATACCGGAGTTACAGAATTGTCCTCGAACCCGCTCGCCCTTTTCGTCGGCCTCCCGAACCCCACGATTTCGGATGATGAATTCGCCCTCTTCCGCGAGACCAATCCGCTCGGCCTCTTCGTCGGCAGGCGCAATCAGCGCGAGCCGGAGCAGACGAAACGCCTGATCGAACGCTTCCGCGAAGCCGTCGGCCGCGACGATGCGCCTGTCTTCACCGACCAGGAAGGCGGCCGCGTGCAGCATCTCGACGCCGGCCCCTGGCCGCTCTTCCGCAGCTTCGGCCAGTTCGCCGAGCTCGCGCGCCGCGATTTCGATCTCGGCAGAAAAGCATTGCGCCTTTCCTCCCAGGCCATGGGCGCGATGATGACGGAACTCGGTCTTTCCAGCGGCTGCTCGCCCGTTCTCGACCTCGTCTTCGAGACAACGAGCGCGGTCATCGGCGCCCGTTCCTTTGGCCCCGATCCCGATGTCATCGCCGCCCTCGGCCGCGAGGTGGTCGACGGCCTGCTGGAGACCGGCAACATGCCCGTCATGAAACATATTCCCGGCCATGGCCGCGCGACGCTCGACTCCCACAAGGAGCGTCCGGTCGTCAGCGCCTCCCGCGAGACGCTGACCACGACCGATTTCAAGCCCTTCGTCGCACTGAAGGACACGCCCTGGGCGATGGTCGCCCACGTCGTCTATTCGGCCTATGACGCAGAACTTCCAGCCTCCGTCTCGCCTGTCATGCACGACGTGATCCGCAAGGATCTTGGTTATGAGGGCGTGCTGGTTTCCGACTGCATTTTCATGGAGTCGCTCTCCGGCACGCTGCCGGAACGTGTCAGCCAGGTGCTCGACGCAGGTTTCGACATCGCGCTCCACAGCCATGGCGACATTCCCGAAAGCGAAGCTGCCGCGAAAGCTGCCCGCCCGCTGACGGACGCGGCCCTGAAGCGGATCGCCGCCGGCAAGGCTCGCCTCGGCAATCTCAAGATCGATGTCCGCGCTGCCCACGCTGAAGTCGAAGACATGTTTGCCAGCGCTTCGGTCTCCTGACCGGCGCGCCATCTCTCACCGCATAGAAAAAGGGGAATAAACATGAAAAAATATTTTTTTGCAGCCGCAGCACTCACGCTGCTTTCGGGCTCCGCCATGGCGCAGACGATCCTGACGGCCAACATCGAACCGGCCACCACCTGGGTGCGCAACTTTAATCCGTTCAACCAGACCTCGGCGCGCCAGTCGACGCTCGACTTCATCTATGAGCCGCTCGTCATCTTCAATCGCTTCGACAGCAACAAGCCGGTCTATCGCCTGGCCGAGAGCTTCAAACTTTCCGACGACCTGAAGAGCATCGAATTCAAGCTGCGCCCGAACCTGAAATGGTCTGACGGCAAGCCGCTGACCTCAGCCGACGTCAAATTCACCTATGACTATCTGAAGACATTCCCGGCGCTCGATTTCGTCAGCATCTGGAGCTTCGTTACCGACGTCCAAGCCGTCGATGGCCAGACGGTGCGCTTCACGCTCGCCAATCCGAGCTCGCTCGCCGCCGAGCAGATCTCGCAGCTGCCGATCGTTCCCGAACATGTCTGGAAGGATGTCGCCGATCCCGTCACCTTCGCCAACGAAAACCCGGTCGGCAGCGGCCCGCTGACGGAAGTGCCGCGCTTCACCGGCCAGACCTATGACCAGTGCCGCAACCCGAACTATTGGGACAACGCGCATCTGAAGGTCGATTGCATGCGCTTCCCGCAGCTTGCCGACAACAACCAGATGCTGACGGCAACGGCCGACGGCACGCTCGACTGGGGTGTCTCCTTCATTCCCGATATCGACAATGTCTATGTCTCCAAGGATCCGGAGCATTTCCACTATTGGTATTCGCCGAGCAGCATGGTCGCCTTCCTGTTCAACCTGGAAACGGCGAACGAGAACAATAAGAAGGCCTTCAACGATGTGAAATTCCGCCGTGCCGTCGGCATGGCGCTCGACCGCAAGACGATGATCGACGTCGCCGGCTACGGTTATCCGACGTTGAACGAAGATCCCGGCCTGATGGGCGAGCTTTACAAGAGCTGGGCGGATCCGTCCGTCAAAGCCGATTTCGGCAAGTTTGCGACCTATGACGCCGACGCCGCCAAGGCGCTGCTCGACGAGGCCGGCTACAAGGACAAGGATGGTGACGGCTTCCGCGACAATCCCGACGGCAGCAAGATCTCCTTCTCGATCATTGTCCCGAACTCCTGGACCGACTGGGTCGATACCGTCAACATCGCCGTCGAAGGCATGCAGGCGGTCGGCATCGACGCCAAGATCGAAACGCCGGAGGAGGCCGTGTGGACCGGCAACCTCATCAACGGCAGCTTCGATGCGGCGATCAACAGCCTGCCGGCATCGGCCTCGCCCTACTACCCCTACAAGCGCGCCTTCAGCGCTTCGGACAAGGGCAAGACGCGCTTTACCGCGCAACGCTGGTTTAATCCCGATGTCGAGAAGCTCGTCACCGAGTTCACCCATACCGCCGATCTTGCCAAGCAGAAGGAAGCGATGAACAAGGCGCAGCGCATCGTCGCCGAAAACATGCCGATGATTCCTGTGTTCAACAATCCGAACTGGTATCAGTACAACACCAAGCGCTTCACCGGCTGGTCGACCAAGGAAAACCCCTTCGTCAATCCGTCGATTTCGCGAACGAACCCGGCACGCCTCTTGAACCTGCTCGCGCTCGAGCCGGTCAAGTAAAGGCATTGATCCCGGGAGCGGTGCTTTCAACGCCGCTCCCGTCACGACGGAGTTCCCATGGCCTTCCTGCTTCGCCGCCTCGTCTTCTACATGGCAGCCTTCATCGCGGCCGCGACGATCAACTTCTTCCTGCCCCGCCTGATGCCGGGCGATCCCGTGCAGATCATGTTTTCGAGCGCCGGCACCGAATTGCCGCCGGAAAGCCTGCAGGCGCTGAAGCTTACCTTTGGCTTCGTCGACGGCCCGCTCTGGCAGCAATATCTCACCTATCTCGGCAGCATCTTCACCGGCGATCTCGGCCGCTCGATCAAATATTTCCCGCTGCCCGTCACCTCGGTGCTCGGCCATGCCCTCGTCTGGACCGTCGGCCTGATGGGAACGGCGACGATCGTGAGCTTCGCGCTCGGCACCTTCCTCGGCATCCTCGCCGCCTGGCGGCGCGGCAGCAGGTTCGATGTCGTCGTCTCCGTCGGCGCGATCTTCGCGACCTCGGTGCCGGCCGTCGTCACCTCGCTGATCGTGCTCTTCATCTTCGGCTTCACGCTCGGCTGGTTTCCGAACGGCTATGCCGCCGATCCCTCGCTCGATCCGGCCTTCAGCCTGCAATATATCGGCAGCGTCGCCTATCACGGCATCCTGCCGATGGTGACGCTCTGCACCGTGCTGATCGGCGGCTTCACCGTCACCATGCGCAACAACATGATCAACCTGCTCGGCGAGGACTATATCGTCATGGCCCGCGCCAAGGGCCTTTCCGACCGGCATGTGATGCTCTGGTATGCGGCGCGCAACGCCCTGCTGCCGACCGTCTCCAGCCTTGCGATCGCGATCGGCACCATCCTTGGCGGCTCGCTGGTGACTGAAGTGGTCTACAACTATCCCGGCCTGGGCAACATTCTCTACCAGGCGATCCTCGCCCGCGATTATCCCGTCATCCAGGGCCAGCTCCTGATCATGACCGCCACCATGCTGATCGCCAATTTCATCGTCGACGTTAGTTATGTCCTGCTCGATCCCAGGCTGAAGGGAGCATGAGATGAAGAGCCTGCTTCAAAACCGCAAGGCGCTGGCCGGCCTGCTGATCATCGCCTTCATCGTTGTGGTCGCGATCGCAGCCCCGCTGCTGACGCATTACGATCCCGCCGCCCACACCGGCAGGCCGCATCAGCCGCCGTCGCTCGACCATCTGCTCGGCACGACCCGCATCGGCCAGGATGTCTTCGCCCGCCTGCTCTACGGCGCCCGCACCTCGCTCGCCGTCGGCTTCGGCGCCGGCTTGCTGATCACCCTCGTCGGCACCGCGCTCGGCATCATCTCCGGCTATCGCGGCGGCAGGACGGACGAGATCATCAGCTTCTTCACCAACATGGTGCTCGTCGTTCCCAACCTGCCGCTGCTCTTGGTGCTCGCTGCCTTCATCGGCCAGGCAAGCCCCGTCGTCATCGCCCTCATCCTCGGCGCCACCTCCTGGGCTTGGGGCGCGCGCGTCACCCGCGCCGAAACGCTCTCCGTCAAGCACAAGGATTTCGTCAAATCGGCCGAGATGATGGGCGAGCCGCAATGGCGCATCATGACATTCGAGATCTTCCCCAACGTGATTTCAATCGTCGGCATCAACTTCATCGGCAGCGTCATCTTCGCCATCATCACCGAAGCGACGCTGGAATTCCTCGGGCTCGGCGATCCCAAGGCGATCTCCTGGGGCACGATGCTCTACAATGCGCAGAAGGCTTCCGCGCTTTCGGTCGGCGCATGGTGGGATATCCTCACGCCCTGCTTCGCGCTCGCCTTTCTCGGCATAGGCATGTCGCTGCTCAACTTCGCCGTCGACGAGATCGCCAATCCGCGGCTGCGCACCGGCAATCACCTGAAGCGCTGGTCGCTGCTCGTCCGCTCCGGGGAGGGCCGCCTGTGACCCAGCCGCTGCTTTCTGTGAGGAACCTCACCATCGATTATATCGGCGAGCAGAAGGATTTCCGCGCCGTCGACGATGTCAGCTTCGACGTGGCGCCGGGCGAGGTCTTCGGTCTTGCCGGCGAATCCGGCTGCGGCAAGAGCACCATCGCCTTCGCCATCAGCCGCCTGCACAAGCCGCCGGCACTGATCCGCAAGGAGAGCCGCATCCTGCTCGACGGGCGCGACGTGCTCGGCCTCGACCGGCAGGCGCTCGCCGCCTTCCGCTGGCGCGAGGTCGCCATGGTCTTCCAGAGCGCCATGAACTCGCTGAACCCCGTGCTGCGCGTCGAGGCGCAGTTCTACGACGTGCTGCGCACCCACAAGAATATGAGCCGAGCGCAAGCCCGCGAGCGCACCGCCGAGATGCTGACGCTCGTCGACATCGCGCCGGATCGCATGCGCGACTATCCCCATCAGTTTTCCGGCGGCATGCGCCAGCGCATCGTCATCGCCATCTGCATGGCGCTCGATCCGAAGCTCGTCGTCATGGACGAGCCGACGACGGCGCTCGACGTCGTCGTCCAACGCGAGATCCTGCAGCGCATCAACGAGCTGCGCCGCCGCTTCGGCTTCTCGGTTCTCTTCATCACCCATGATCTCGGGCTGATGGTGCAGTTCTGCGACCGCATCGGTATCATGCTGGCAGGCAGGCTGGTGGAGCAGAACGCCGCCGAGGCGATCTACCGGACGCCTGAGCATGACTACACGAAGAAGCTCTGGGCCTCCTTCCCCTCGCTGCACGGAGGAGTGCTGCTATGAGCGACGCCATTCTCGCGCTCGACACGGTGACGAAGACGTTCGGCCATGGGGCCGCGGCGGTGCATGCGGCCCGCGCCATCTCGTTTTCGCTGCATGGCGGCCGGGCGCTGGCGCTCGTCGGCGAATCCGGCAGCGGCAAGACCACCTGCGCCCGCATGGCGATGCGCGAATATCTGCCGACATCGGGCCGCATTCTCTACAAGGGCCGGCCGGTCGAAGCGGCGAATTCCGCCGAGATCGCACGCTACCGCCGCTCGGTGCAGATGATCTTCCAGGATCCCTTCGCTTCGCTGAACCCGGCCCACACCATCGCCCATCACCTCAGGCGGCCGCTGAAGCTGCATCGCCCCCACATCAAGGGGACCGAGATCGATGCGACGGTCCGCGAACTGCTGCAGCGCGTCAGGCTCGATCCCGATCTCGTCGCACCGAAATATCCGCATGAGCTCTCCGGCGGCCAGCGCCAGCGCGTCAACATCGCCCGCGCGCTTGCCGTCAAGCCGGAAGTGATCGTGGCGGACGAGCCGACGTCGATGCTCGATGTCTCGGTGCGGCTCGGCGTGCTCAACCTGTTGAACGAGATGAAGCGGGAGATGAGTCTCGGCCTGCTCTACATCACCCATGACATCGCCACCGCCCGTTACGTCGCGGAAGATATCGCCGTGATGTATGCCGGCCAGATCGTCGAATGGGGCAGCGTCGCCAAGGTGATCGACAATCCGCTGCATCCTTATACAAGGCTGCTGCTTTCGGCCGTGCCCGATCCGGATGTCCGTTTCGAGGATCCGAAGGCCCGGCTCCGGCCCGAGGAGGTGGAGAATATCCGCCGCCGCTCCGCCGCGCCGCAGGACGATGTCGTCGAGGTGGAGCCGGAGCATTTCATGCGGGTGATCTGACAGTCCGTGTGATTGCACTCAGCCGAGTTCCTGAGCAAGTCCGAGAAGAAGCCCTTCGGGTCCACGGATGTAGCAGAGCCGATACGCGTCCTTATACTGGACAACTTCCCCGACAAGCTCAGCGCCGCGGCTGCGGAGCCTTTCAAGCGTTTCGTCGATGTCATCGACGGTGAACATGACACGGAGATAGCCGAGCGCGTTGACCGGAGCGTTCCGGTGATCTGCAACGACATCCGGCATGAGGAAGCGCGAGAGCTCCAGCCGGCTGTGTCCATCCGGTGTGCGCATCATGGCAATCTCGACCCGCTGGTCGCCCAGTCCCGTGATACGCCCGGCCCATTCTCCTTCGATCGTCGCCCGTCCTTCCAGTTCGAGGCCGAGTTCGCCAAAGAAATCAATCGCCCGTCCAAGGTCTTCGACGACGATGCCGACATTGTCCATCCGCTTGAGCGCCATGTTCCAATCTCCAAAGTGTCGTTGCAATCTACGAGGTGTCGCCTCGTCTCACAAAGGACGTTTGAGGAACCTCAGCACCGACAGCTTCCAGCTCAATTTGCTTCTGTCCACATCAGAGGCCTGTCCGGATCGCCTTACACCGCTATCAGTTTTCAAGCGGCCCCAGAGGCCGGCTTGCTGGCCCCGCTCATCGCCCTATGCTAGGGACGGCTCTTTCATGTGAGGCGAAACCATCATGCTGCCCTGGATCCAGCTCGATTCCGCGACCATTCCCGGCGAAGGCGGCGAGCTCAGGCTGAAGCAGCGCGGCAGCGAGTTCTCGATCATGCTCGGCGCCAACGAGCTGATGAACAGCCGCCTCAGCGGCTCGGAGGAGGCGCTGGCGACACTTTCCTGGGAGCGGATCAAGGCGCATCCAAAGCCGAGGATCCTGATCGGCGGGCTCGGCATGGGTTTTACTCTGCGCGCCGCTCTTGCCGTTCTTCCCGGTGATGCGTCGGTGACTGTCGCCGAATTGGTGCCTGCCGTCGTCGCCTGGGCGCGCGGGCCGATGGCCGAGGTTTTCAAGGGCTGCCTCGATGATCCGCGCGTCGGCATTCATGAAGGCGACGTCGGCGAGGCGATCCGTGCCGGCAAGGGCGGCTATGACGCCATCCTGCTCGATGTCGACAACGGCCCTGACGGGCTGACGCGGGAATCCAACGACCGGCTCTATGATTTCGCCGGCCTTCGCGCCGCCCGCGATGCGCTACGGCGAGGCGGCGTGCTCGCCGTCTGGTCATCCGGCCAAGATCCCGCTTTCACGCGACGTCTCGGAGATAGCGGCTTTTTCGTCGATGTCGTCAATACCCGCGCCGGCCGCAAACGCGGCGCCCGCCACGTGATCTGGCTTGCCGTCAAATCGACCGGCTGACGAAGATCAGCTGCCCGAAGCGATCCTGCGGGCGGCATTGATGGCGCGGCGGGCGCCGGAGCGCAGCTGTATGGTCTCGGCGCCGGCGATGACCAGATCGAATCCGAACTTCAGCAGCTCGCCGGCCCGCTCGCCATCGCCGGCATAGGCACAGGCGAATTTGCCGTGGGCGCGGCAGCGCGCAACGGCATGCTGCATGGCGCTGTCGATCTCGGCCGCGTTCGGCGCCACCTGATCGCCGTTCGACAGCGCGATCGAAAGGTCGGCGGGGCCGACGAATATGCCGTCGATGCCGGTCACGCCGAGAATGCCGTCGATCGCATCGAGAGCCGCACGGGTCTCGACCATGGCGATGGCGACGGTGAGGTCGTTGGCAGTCTTCAGATAGGCGTCGGCCGACAGGCCGCTATGGTTCAGCGCCAGAGACGGCCCCCAACTGCGCTCGCCGAGGGGCGGATATTTCGTGGTCCTGACCAGGGCTCGCGCATCTTCGGCCGAATTTATCATCGGCGCGATGATGCCGGAGGCGCCGGCATCGAGCAGCCGCGAGGCGGAGGCAAAATCGCCGACTGGAATGCGCGCGATAGCCGGCTTGCCGGCAAGACGTGCCTGAGCAACGGCATTTGCCGCTGACTGCATGTCCCACATGCCGTGCTGCATATCCAGGACGACGGCATCGAACGCTTCCTGCGCCAAATGGTTGACGAGCATGGCGTCGGGGATGCCGACCCAGGCGGAGATCATGCCGCCCTGATGCCTCCGGATGCGGTCGGCAAAACCATCGATTTCTGCTGCGCTCATGCCATTCTCCTCATTTCGACAGGCCGCCTGCGGCCGGATTACCGCCAAACGGCAGCAGCCATTCATCCTCTGCGGCGAAGCCGCGAGATGGTGACCATCACGACGATGCCGGCCGCTGCCAGAATGGCGCCCCAGAGCATCCAGATCTTTTGGGCAATCATGAAACTCGACGCCGGATAGGGAAAATAGCCGCTTCCCTGCCCGATCCAGATCAGGCCGAACACGACCATGAGCAGTCCGATGACATATCCGATGGTTCGCATGCTTCAGCCCCTTCGCTATGGATTCGCTCCACAATGTCGATCGTCATCGCTGATGACAAGGCTTCTGCTGAGGAGAAATGCAACCGCCGCTAATCATTCTTCTTCACCTCATCCGACAGCCAGGTGCTGAGCCTCTCGCTGTGGACGTTTGGAGATCGCGGAGGCACCAGCCAGTAGCCGCGGTCGCCCGCCTCCAACGGCGGACCGGCTTTCATCAGCATGCCTGCCGAAAGGAGCGTGTCGACGAGCCCCATCCAGCCGAGCGCCACGCCCTGCTCGCTCAGCGCGGCCTGAACGACCAGAGAATAGGTGTTGAAGCTGATATCGCCGCGGCCGGCTTGGGCGTCGCGCGGGATGGAGAATTCGGCAAAATAGCTGCGCCAGTCGAACCACGGCGATGGCAGCGGCGCGTCGAGATGGATCAGCCTCGCCCCGGCCAGTTGCCTTGGATCGCCGAAGGGTCCGTTGCGCTCCAGGAATCCCCGCGTACAGACGGGCACGACCCTCTCCGGCAGCAGAAGCGTACCGACGGCGCCGAACTCCGCCCGCGTCCCGAAAACGACCGCGACATCGGCCTCGTCACGAAATCCGGCGGCAAGCCTCTGCGTCGCGACGATCTGTATGTCCGTTTCCGGATGCAGAAGCCGAAAGCCATCCATGCGGGGGATCAGCCAGAGCGCCGAGAAAGCATAGTCGGTTCTGAGCCTGACGACCGGCCTTTGAGCCTCGACGCGGAAACTGCGGGCGAGCGCATCGATGTCGCCGACCGCCTTGGCAGCGACCTCCAGAAGCCGCTCGCCTTCCGCGGTCAATTCGACGCCACGATGCTGGCGGCGCAGCAGGCTGACGCCGAACTGCTCTTCCAGCCGGCGGATCTGGTAGCTGACGGCCGGCTGGGTCAGCCCGAGCAGCGTTGCAGCCGCCGAAAAGCTCCCGAGCCGGGCAACCTCGACGAAGAGACGCAACCAACCAACCTCGGGCGGGCGTTCTACCATAAAAATTCCTTTAGGCTGCCATCGAAAAAAGCTATCTTTACAGTCGAGATAGTAGACGTTTCAATAAAATCATCAAATGGCAAAAGGGAATCGACATGGCGCGCCCGAACATCCTCATCCTGATGGTGGATCAGTTGAACGGAACCTTCTTTCCCGATGGCCCCGCCGACTTTCTTCACGCGCCGCATCTGAAATCACTGGCCGAACGCTCCGTGCGTTTCGCCAATACCTATACGGCAAGCCCGCTCTGCGCGCCGGCGCGAGCTTCCTTCATGTCCGGGCAATTGCCGAGCCGAACGCGGGTCTACGACAATGCGGCGGAATTCGCCTCCGATATCCCGACCTATGCGCATCATCTGCGCGCCGCCGGGTACCAGACGGCGCTATCGGGCAAGATGCATTTCGTCGGCCCCGACCAGCTCCACGGTTTCGAGGAGCGCCTGACGACCGACATCTACCCCGCCGATTTCGGCTGGACGCCCGACTATACCAAGCCCGGCGAGCGCATCGACTGGTGGTACCATAATCTCGGCTCGGTCACCGGCGCCGGCATTGCCGAGATCACCAATCAGATGGAATATGACGACGAGGTCGCCTACCACGCCACCCGCAAGCTCTTCGATCTCTCGCGCGGCCATGACGAGCGTCCCTGGTGCCTGACCGTCAGCTTCACCCATCCGCACGATCCTTACGTCGCGCGCCGCAAATTCTGGGATCTCTATGAGGATTGCCCGGCCCTCGACCCGGCCGTAGCTCCGATTCCTTTCGAGCAACAGGATCCTCATTCTCAGCGCTTGATGAAAGCCTGTGAGCACGATGCGTTCGACATCAGCAGCGAGCAGATCAGACGGGCAAGGCGCGGCTATTTCGCCAATATCTCCTATATCGACGAGAAGATCGGCGAGATTCTCGACGTCCTGGAACGCAGCCGCATGGCCGAGACCACCATCATCCTCTTCGTTTCCGACCATGGCGACATGCTTGGCGATCGCGGCCTTTGGTTCAAGATGAACTTCTTCGAAGGATCGTCCCGCGTTCCGCTGATGATCGCGGCCCCGGGCTGGAAGCCGAAGCGCATCGACCAGCCGGTCTCCACCCTCGACGTAACGCCGACGCTCGCAGGCCTCGTCGGGATCGATATTGCCTCGCTGAAGCCGTGGACCGAGGGCGAGGATCTCGCAGCACTTGTCAAGGGCACCGGCAGCCGCGGCCCGGTGCCGATGGAATATGCCGCCGAAGGCTCCGAAGCGCCGCTCGTCTGCATCCGGGACGGCCGATACAAGCTCTCCCTCTGCGAGAAGGACCCGCCGATGCTGTTCGATCTCGAGGCCGATCCTGAAGAACGCAACAATCTGGCGACCGATCCCTCGCATGCCGAAGCCTTGGCGCGGCTCACCGAACAGGCCAGCCGGCGCTGGAACCTTGCCGATTTCGATGCGGCCGTGCGCGAAAGCCAGGCGCGCCGCTGGGTCGTTTACGCCGCGCTTCGCAACGGCGCCTATTATCCATGGGATTATCAGCCGCTGCAGAAAGCGTCGGAGCGTTATATGCGCAACCACATGGATCTGAACGTACTCGAGGAAAACCAGAGGTTCCCGCGCCAGGAATAATCGTCCGGCTAGAGCATGATGCCGAAAAGTGTGAGCGGTTTTCGGACGACATCATGCTCTAACTATTTAGTTTAGAACGGGATTCAGATTTTAGGCCGACTCGGCCTAAAATCATCCCGTTCTAAGCCGTCCGGCGCGCCGGCGCGTCACGCAGGAAATCCTCGATGAACTGCTTTTGCAGCAGGACGCCGTCCCATTCATCGGGGAAGAAAGGCGAGTCGTAGATCAGTGTGAAAGGACCGGCATAACCAGCCTTCTCGCACATCTCCAGGCACTTGCGATAATCTTCGGCATCGAGGCCGGCAGCGCTGTAATCGGCCTTGGCGTGGCAGATTTCCGCCCGGCGCATGATATCGGCAAGGCCCGCATATTTTGCCGGCGGCGCCCAATTGCCGAGGTCGCCGTTAAGCCCGGCCCTGCCGTCCAGCCGGTCCAAAAGCCAGTTCATCTCGACGGGCGACGGCAGCAGATCGAACCAGTTTTCGACCACGACACGCACACCGCTGCCCTCCGCCTTTTCCGCCAGCCAGCCGAGGTGACGGGCGGCGCGGCTGAGATTTTCCTCGGTCGGCTGCTGCTTGCCGGCAATGACGCGCATCCTCTGCGCCCCGAGGGCGGCGGCGATGCCGATCCACTCCGCCATCCATTCGACGTCGCGTTCGGCCGTTTCGGGATGGCTCGGATCGCCGTCCTCGACGAGCAGCGTCTGGAACAGCACATTCGACGCCGCCATGGCGTCGCGGAGGTCACGGAGGTAAGCGGCGTCCAGGCTCGGCAGATGGAAGGAGCAGACCTCCAGCCGGTGGATGCCGCGCGCCGCAAGCGCCGCCGGCATGTCGATCAGAGCCGCCGCACCCGGGCCGTAGGGCTCCTTCGGTGCGGCACTTTTATCAGGATCGGGACTGTAGGCATGGACGGCTCCGAGCAGCCGATGCAGCGACCATGTCGAAACCGCGAAAAGTCCGTTCTGCAAGCTCTGCACGTGCCGTCCTCCTGGATCTCCTCATGTCATCAATGGCAACAAAAGCCCGGCGGTTCAATTGCAAATTCAGGCGAAATCACCGCGGATGACCGCCTCGGCCGCGAGCCCTAATCCGAGCAGCGCCTCGTCGCGGCGGCCGGTTGCCGAAAGCAGCAGGCCGACCGGCATGCCTGCCTCCCCCGTGCCGCAGGGGATGGAGACGCCGCACCAGTCGAGGAAATTGCCGAGCATGGTGTTGCGCAGCGTCTTGTTATTCGTGGCGAAGAAGAGTTCGTCATCCGCTTCCAGCGGTGCGATCGGCGGGGCGACATGGGCGACCGTGGGGAAGGCGATCAGGCGGTTGCCGATGAAGCGGTCGACATCGGCGATCAGACGGCTGCGCGCCTCGAGGATCGCCATATAGTGAGGCGCCGTTGTCTTCGCTCCCAAGCGTGTGCGCATGACGACACGATTATCCATGCGGTCTGCCTCTGGTCCCGCCAGCCTCTCCTGATGCAGCGCGAAGGCCTCCGCGGTCACCAGCGGACCATATTTCGTCAGCAGCTCGATGATTGCGTCGAAGGCGGGGATGGTGGTGCGCGAGACACGCACGCCGGCCTTTTGAAGGCGTTCCAAAGCGGCGTCGAACGCGGCGATCACGCCTGGTTCGGCGCCGTCGAAGACGATATTTTCAGGCACGAGCAATTCCTGTCCTTGCAGCGAGCGCTCGGCAACGTCCGGCGCCGTCAGACCGCGCATCGCCGCATCGATCCAGACCGCGTCGCTGACGGTGCGGCAGAGCGGCCCCAGCGAATCGAGGCTCTTCGACAGGGGGTAAACGCCATCCATCGCATATCGGCCGCGGGTCGCCTTATAGCCGACAATGCCGTTGAGGGCGGCAGGAATGCGCACCGAGCCGCCGGTATCCGTGCCCATTGCGACCGGCACCAGGCCGGCGGCAACGGCGACGCCGGCGCCGGAGGAAGAGCCGCCTGGAATGCGCGGGAGGTCGGCGCTTCGCGGATTGACCGGCGTGCCGTAATGCGGATTGATGCCGAGACCGGAAAAGGCGAATTCGCTCATATTGGTGCGGCCGACAGCGATCATGCCCGCCTGCCTGAGGAGGCCGACAACGGCTGCATCGCGCTTGGCCGGCGCATCGGCGGCGAGCACGACCGAGCCCGCCGTCGTCGGCATGCCTTCGATATCGAAAAGATCCTTCCAGGCTATCGGAATGCCGTCCAGCAATCCGAGCGAACGGCCCTCCCGCAAACGCCTGGAGGAGGCACGCGCCTCCTCCATCGCCCGGCTTTCGGTCAGCGCGGTGAAGATGGCCTTGTCGCCATAATCCGCAATGGACTGGAAGACCGCCTCGGTCACGTCGACCGGATCGGCCGCGCCTGCCTGAATGAGGACGGAAAGCTGGGCGACGGACATCGCGCCGAAGGATTTGCTCATGGGACGGTCCAGAAGATCATGATCCTTTCGACTACCCCGGATCATTCCGGCGAGCCAGAGCTTCACGATATTTTGCATTTATTAGGACGATTTTTTGAACACTGAGTTTGCAGATTGCCCCTTCAATTGCCACGATCGAAGACACACATGCTGCTCGCGTGTGGAGTGGGATTCGGCATGAGGGTGAAAGTTGCTCTTTCAGAACCGGCTCCGCATGCGTTGCAGGAGTACACTGAAATGTCAGATTGTGAAACTTTGAGCCGCCGCCAGGATATGGTGACCCTCCATGCGAAGGAGGATGAAACCATCGGCCTGGGCGAGCGCGACTATGTGGAACATGTCAGCGCCCAGAAACTTTCGGGCTTCGAACGTCTCGTCGTGGTCGGGGCGCTGGTTGTGTTGAGCTTCGCCGGTTTCGCCGCATATTCTTCCGGCGATACCGATCCGATGACGACATCGGCCATTGCCGCTACATCAGGCGATAGCACGCCACATCATCAGCCCTACGGCCATTGCCGTGACAGCAGCCCCTACGCTGAGAGGGTTTGCTGAGGGCGAGCGCGGCTCGCCCGAACCAGTTCGCCGGGCATGGAAACCTTGGCCCAGGCTGCATCAAATGCAGGATAAGGGAAAAGAACCATGGCCGGCGATGTCGATTATAATCTCCACCGTTTCATCGACGCCCAGAACGGCGTCTATGAACGGGCGCTTTCGGAGCTGAAGGCCGGGCGCAAGACCTCCCACTGGATGTGGTTCATCTTTCCCCAGATCGCTGGTCTCGGCACCTCGCCGATGGCGGAAAAATATGCGATCCGCTCGGCCGAAGAAGCCGCCGCCTATCTTGCCGATCCCATTCTCTCCAGCCGGCTGCTGCGTTGCGTCGAGGCCGTTCTGTTGGTTTCCGGCCGGTCCGCGCACGAGATCCTCGGCTCGCCCGACGACCTGAAGCTGCGCTCGTCGATGACCTTGTTTGCCGCGATCAGCGATCATGGCTCACCGTTTCATCAGGTGATCGATCATTTCTACCAGGGGAAATTCGATGAGCGCACGCGGGAAATCCTCAGCGCCGGCGATTAGGCTGCGCCTGCGCGAGGTCGCTTCAGCTCAATTCAGCTTGCCTTAGTCACCCGGCCGCTCTCCAGCGCCGCTATTTCATCGGCGATTTCGCTCAGCCGCTGACGCAGATCGCTGTCGGTGCCGTCATCGACCTCTTCCTCGCCGAAACAATAGCGCGCATCATGAAGCTCCAGCTTTGCTTCGAGCTCGGCGCGTTTGGCATACAGGCGTTTGAGATAGACGTAGTTCATCTCCCGGTCTCCACATCGCCGTCCGGTGATGGGAAAACGGTAGGGACGAGGTAAGGTTCCCTAAAAGATCGGCTCAGGCGAAGGAAGCGATCGCAGCCCTACATGCCTTGGCGAAATGACCGCAGCAGCCGGCGGCGCCCATCGCCTGGCGGCTGACGCGCGCGCCTTCGAGCAGCAGCGTCAGCGTATCGGCAAGCAGTTCGGCTTCGCGCGCACCGGCCGCCGAACAGAGCGCGGCCAGGCGATCACGCTGTTCGGCCTTGTGCCGCTCGATCATTTCGTGGGCCGGATGGCCCTCACCCTTCAATTCAATCGCGGCGTTGGCGAGATCGCAACCGGCGGGCTCGCCGCTCAGACATTGCGCCCGCATCTCCACCCAGGCGTCGAGCTGGGTGCGCGGATCGCCGGGATGGGCCGCCTCCAGCTCGCGCCAGATGGCACCAGCCTTTTCGGAAGCGCGGCGCAGCGTCTCGCAGACGAGTTCGTCCTTCGAGCCGAAATGCCGGTAGAGCGTCATCTTGTTGGTCAGCGCCGCATCGGCGATGGCGTCAACGCCGATGCCGCGGATGCCGCGCTCGCGGAAAAGCTCCTGAGCCGTCGAGACGATGCGCTCCCGTGGCGGGATGCGATCTTCGGGAACGGCTGCGGCAATTTCATTCGAAGTTTCGGATTTTTTTGCGGACGAAGTCCTTGACATCAATGTGACCGATCGGTAACAACTGTATTGTTACTTACCGGTAACACCACGTGCCGCGAAAGTCAATGCCGAGGGCATGGCTAGGGAATGTGGAACACGGGCGACCGCCCACGAAAGGAGGACAAGCCATGAGAAAGACCAGAGACGACCTGACCATATCCGAAGCCCTTCGCGACCCCCTGATCGCCATGGTATTGCGCGCCGACGGCGTGAAGCTTGAAGATTTCAAGCAACTCCTTGAGACGGCCGCCGGCAAGGGCGAGTCGCGCCCGACCCCGGTGGGCAAGATGATCGGAGCGCTCGCAAGCCGCGCCAATCTGCCGGCCATGCCCTGCTTCGGCTGAAAAAACCGCCTGAACACCGGGGGATCTCTCCCTGCCCCCGACAAGGGCTGTCGTCATAAAGAGGCGGCGGCCCTTGCTGCTTGATCATAGTGGCCGGAAAGCGCCCTGAGTGTCGCCGCTACCGCCGATGTCGCCGCCGGATCGAGCCCAAGCCCCTTGACCGAATCCACCAGCAGCGCTTCGCGCACCGCCCGGTATTTCAGGCAGGTTTCAAGGCCCTTGCCGGTGGCGGCGATCAGCTTCTCCTTGCCCGTCCGCGCGCTTTTCACGAGACCGCGCTTTTCCAGCTTCTTGATCGCATAAATCACCAGATGCGTGTCCTCGACACCGAGCACGCTGCAGAGATCACCGAGCCGTTTCGGCCGCTGCCGGTGAGCCACCGAATGCAGCACCAGCACGTCGATCGCCGCGCATCCGGGCTCGCCCGCTGCCGTCATGCAGCGTATCATCCAGCGGTCGAAGGCATTGCTCGCGAGGATGAGGCCGAATTCCAGCTCCGAAAGAGCGGGAAGCGCGCCGTCCGCCAGATGTGCGGAAGAGACGATCGGCCCGATGTCCTGTCGCGCGTGCTGATCCGCCATGCCCAGTTCTCCAATATCCTGGAGGAAACGTTGACATTTTATCGATAAATCGTCAATAAATTTTCAGTTCAACAGGAGGTCGGACGATGGGCAGTCAGTGGGATTTCTGGATCGATCGCGGCGGCACCTTCACCGATATCGTCGCGAGGCGTCCCGATGGTTCGCTCGTCGCCCACAAGCTGCTTTCGGAAAATCCGGAGGCCTATCGCGACCCGGCCGTTCACGGCATCCGCGAATTGCTCGGCCTCAAAGCCGGCGATCCGATCCCCTCCGAGCGCATCGGCGCGGTGAAGATGGGCACGACGGTCGCCACCAATGCGCTGCTGGAACGCAAGGGTGATCCGACCCTGCTGGTGACGACGAAGGGTTTCCGCGATGCGCTGGAGATCGGCTACCAGGCCCGCGCCGATATCTTCGCCAAGAAGATCGTCAAGCCTGAGCTGCTCTATGCCGATGTCATCGAGGCGGACGAGCGGGTGCTGGCGGACGGCACGGTGGAACGCCCGCTCGACGAGGATAATTTGCGCCAGGCGCTCGAGTCCGCCTATGCCGGGGGCCTGCGCGCCGTCGCCATCGTCTTCATGCACGCCTATCGCTATCCCGAGCACGAAGAACGGGCTGCCGACATCGCGCGCGCGGTCGGCTTTACACAGATCTCGCCCTCGCACGTCGTTTCACCGCTCATCAAGCTTGTCGGACGCGGCGACACCGCCGTCGTCGATGCCTATCTGTCTCCGGTTCTCCGGCGCTATGTCGACCAGGTTGCCGGCGAACTCGGCGCGACCGAAGGAGAAGGCCCGAAGCTGATGTTCATGCAGTCCTCCGGCGGGCTGACGGACGCACATCTCTTCCAGGGCAAGGACGCGATCCTTTCCGGCCCTGCCGGCGGCGTGGTCGGCGCGGTCGAGGTCTCGCGCATCGCCGGTTTCAACAGGATGATCGGCTTCGACATGGGCGGGACATCGACCGACGTTTCGCACTACGATGGGGAACTGGAACGCGCCTTCGAGACCGAAGTTGCCGGTGTGCGCATGCGTGCGCCGATGATGAAGATCCACACGGTGGCTGCCGGCGGCGGCTCGATCCTGAGCTACGACGGCTCGCGCTTCCGCGTCGGCCCGGAATCGGCCGGCGCGACACCCGGCCCGAAATCCTATCGCCGCAACGGGCCGCTTGCCGTTACCGACGCCAATATCATGACCGGCAAGCTGCTGCCGGAATTCTTCCCCGCGATCTTCGGGCCGGAGCAGGATCAGCCGCTCGATGCCGATGCGGTGCGCGCCGCCTTTGCCGAGATGGCAGAGACGATCGGCGGCGGACGGACGGCTGAGGATGTTGCCGACGGCTTCCTCGCCATCGCCGTCGAGAATATGGCGAACGCCATCAAGAAGATCTCCGTCCAGCGCGGCTATGATGTTTCCGGTTATGCGCTCACCTGCTTCGGCGGCGCCGGCGGCCAGCATGCCTGCCTCGTCGCCGACAGCCTCGGCATGAAGACCGTGCTGATCCACCCCTTCTCCGGCATTCTCTCGGCCTATGGCATGGGGCTTGCCGATATCCGCGCCACCCGCCAGCGCGCGGTGCTGACGGAGATCGCCGAGGCGCTGGCGACGATCGGCGGCACCAGGAGCGAACTGGAGAAAGATGTCCGCGAGGAACTGGCGCTGCAAGGCGTCGAGGCCGCCGATATGGAGATCGTCACCCGGCTTCACCTGCAATATAAGGGCACCGACACGGCCCTGCCCGTCGCCTTCGGACCACAGGAGGAGATGGTGCAAGCCTTCGCCATCGCTCACAAGAAGCAGTTCGGCTTTATCTTCGAAGACCGTCCTGTTGTCGTCGACTCCATCGAAGTCGAGGGCATCGGCGGCGGCGCCGATATCGAGGAAGCAGAGACACAGGCAGAAGCCTTCGCACCGCAAGCGCTCCGCACGACCCGCTTCTTTTCCGGCGGCGCATGGCATGAGGCCGGCATCTTCAAGCGCGATGCGCTGAAGCCCGGCGCGGTCCTGAAAGGCCCGGCCCTCATCATCGAGCCGCATCAGACGATCGTCGTCGAGCCCGGCTGGCAGGCAAGGCTCACCGGCCTCGATCATATCGTCCTCACCCGCGAAATCGCGCTTGCCCGCAATGCCGCGATCGGCACGAATGCCGATCCCGTCATGCTCGAGGTCTTCAACAACCTCTTCATGGCGATCGCCGAGCAGATGGGCGTGACGCTGCAGAACACCGCCCATTCGGTCAATATCAAGGAGCGGCTCGATTTCTCCTGCGCCGTCTTCGACCGCACCGGCGCGCTCGTCGCCAATGCGCCGCATATGCCGGTGCATCTCGGCTCCATGGACCGCTCCGTCGAAACCATCATCCGCTTGAACGAAGGCCGCATCCGCCCAGGCGACGTCTTCGCGCTGAACGCGCCTTACAATGGCGGCACGCATCTGCCCGACATCACCGTCGTCACCCCGGTCTTCGACGACGCGGGAAAGACCATCCTGTTTTACGTCGCCTCGCGCGGCCATCACGCCGATATCGGCGGCAAGGCGCCGGGCTCTATGACACCGCGGGCGACGAAGGTCGACGAGGAGGGCGTGCTGATCGACAACTTTCTATTGGTCGACGAAGGCCGTTTCCGCGAGGCCGAATTCGCGGCCATGCTGACGGATCATCCTTATCCCGCCCGCAATCCGGCCCAGAATCTTGCCGACGTCAAGGCGCAGATCGCCGCCAACGAAAAGGGCGTGCACGAACTGCGCAAGATGGTCGCCCATTTCGGGCTCAATGTCGTCGAGGCCTATATGGGCCATGTGCAGGACAATGCCGAGGAGAGTGTCCGCCGGGTGATCGCCCGCTTGAGCGACAGCGAGTTCACCTATCCCACCGATCAGGGCGCCGTCATCAAGGTGAAGATCACCGTGGACAGGCAGGCGCGCGAGGCGACGGTCGATTTCACCGGCACGAGCGCGCAGCAGCCGACCAATTTCAATGCGCCGGAACCGGTGACGCGCGCCGCCGTGCTCTATGTCTTCCGCGTCATGGTCGAGCAGCCGATCCCGATGAATGCCGGCTGCCTGAGGCCGATCCGGATCATCGTGCCGGAGGGCTCCATGCTGCGCCCGGCCTATCCGGCCGCCGTCGTCGCCGGCAATGTCGAGACCAGCCAGCACGTGACGAATGCGCTGTTCGGCGCGCTCGGGACGCTGGCGGCGGCCCAGGGCTCGATGAACAACCTGACCTTCGGCAATGCCGCCTATCAATATTACGAGACGATCTGCGCCGGCGGGCCTGCCGGCCTTCTCAACGACGGCAGCGGCTTCGGCGGTGCCGACGGCGTGCACACGCACATGACCAATTCGCGCCTGACCGATCCGGAAGTGCTGGAATTCCGCTTCCCTGTCGTGCTTGAGGATTTCCACATCCGCCGCGGCTCCGGCGGCAGGGGGCAATACAGCTCCGGCGGCGGAACCGAGCGCACCATCCGTTTCCTGGAGACGATGGATTGCAGCATTCTCTCCTCGCATCGCACGATCCGGCCCTTCGGCCTCTTCGGCGGGGAGGATGGGCAATTGGGGAAAACCGAGATTCGCCGCGCGGACGGCAACGTGGAACGGCTGGAAGGCTGCGACCAGGCAATGCTCGCCGCCGGCGACGCCGTGATCGTCACGACGCCGACCGGCGGCGGCTACGGCAAGCCACATTGAAGCGCATCGCATCAGATCTTAAAGATACGCTTCAGTTCCTTGTGTCATGCATGTTTTTGCCCCGGAACCGCCAATCCCGGGCGACCTGCATCAAAGGATCGGCTTGCCGCCGGTGACCGCGATTGTCGTGCCGGAGACATAGCTCGACAAAGGATCGGCCAGCATCACATAGGCTGTCGCAAGTTCGGCCGGCTGGCCGGGCCGCTTCATCGGCACCTGCTTGCCGAAATTGCTGACGCTGTCCTCGGGCAGCGTCGAAGGGATGAGCGGCGTCCAGATCGGCCCCGGCGCCACGGCATTGGCGCGAATGCCCTTCTCGGCCAGAAGCTGGGCGAGGCCGGCGGTAAAATTCTGGATCGCGCCCTTGGTCGTCGCATAGGCAAGCAGCGTCGGGTTCGGATTGTCGGAATTGATCGAAGCCGTGTTGATGATGGCGCTGCCGGGTTTCATATGGGGCACCGCCGCCTTGGTCAGGTAGAACATCGCGTGGATATTGACCTTGAAGGTCAGTTCCCATTCCTCGTCGCTGATCTCGTCGATGCTCTTGAAGCTCGCCTGATGCGCGGCGTTGTTGACGAGAATGTCGATGCCGCCAAGCTCCTTGACCGCTGTCTCGACGATCTGCCTGCAATGGTTCGGATCCTGAATGTCGCCGCTGATCAGCACGGCCTTGCGGCCGGCCTGCTCGACCAGCCGCTTCGTCTCGTCGGCATCTTCATCCTCGTCGAGATAGGAAATGACGAGATCGGCGCCTTCCCGGGCATAGGCGATCGCCACCGCCCGGCCGATGCCGCTATCGCCGCCGGTAATGATCGCCCGCTTGCCTTTCAAGCGGTCGGAGCCGCGATAGCTCTCCTCACCATGATCGGGAATGGGATCCATCTGCGCGGTAAAACCCGGCATCGGCTGCTTCTGGGACGGGAAAGGCGGTGTCGGGTAGTTTGTCATGATGACCTCCTGGGTTCACGCTCAAACTCAGGCTGACGCTTGTTGTTCCACGTTTTGTCGTAGCGTTTTTCCAAGCAGGCGAACGGCGCCGTAGGCGATCCGTTGCCGCGATCAATCTACAAAATGTTGCGATTTGCCACAGCGACCTCTATGCCATAGTAATGTAACATGATCGCAGTGTTCATGAGGTGCGTGGAATTGGACGGAAAGACATCACCCGCAGTTTATTCCGAAGATGAGGTCCTTGCGAGCGAGGCCGGGGGCAAGGGTGCGCGCCGCGCCCGTGTCAGCGGCATCGACCGGGCGCTTCAGGTGATCGATCATCTCTATGAGACCGGTTCGCCGGCCGGCGTCTACGCCATTGCCAAGGCGGTGAAGGCGCCGCTGTCCACCGTCTACGTCATCGTCGACGATCTGGTCGAGAAGAACATGCTGACGCGCCAGGCGGATGGTTCGATCTGGCTCGGCGCGCGGCTCTATCATTACGGCCTCGCTTATGCGCGGTCGCTGGATTTCATGAGCATCGCCACCCACGAAATGCACGATCTCTGCCGCCAGGCCGGCGAAACCGTGCAGGTCTGCGGCCGCGACGGGGATTATATGCTGGTGCTTGCCATGGCCGACGGCCCGAGCCACTTCCAGGTGGCGTCGCGCGTCGGCACTCGGGTGCCGCTGAACTGGACGGCGTCGGGCCGACTGCTCGTCGGCCATCTGCCGGAGGAGGAGCGCATCGAACTCTTCAAGCGCTGCGCACGCTCGTCGCCGACCGGCCGCGCCGAGATCGATCCCGGCACGCTGTCGGAAGTCGCCGGCAAGGCCTTCGAGGCGCGCCTGTCGATCCAGGCAGGGGAATCGGATTATGCGGTGGCCTGCATCGCCTCGCCGATCTGCGACCGCGACGGCCAGTGCGTCGCCACCATTTCCATCGTGCTGCCGGAGCAGAAGGCCTTTTCCGACGAGAACCACTACACCGCGCATGTGCGCAATTCGGCAGAGCGGATCGAAAAGCTGATGGGCTGGCGAAACCGCTGAGCGTCTTGCGTCGGTAGATCCTACCGGTAGGAATAACCGTGGCTGTGGCGCACGAGCTTGCGCGCCCGCGGCACGTAGCGGCTGGCAGCGAAGGCCTCGGCGCCGATCACCGCGTGGCGCGGCTCGAACAGGTTGTTGAGGATCGACACGTCACCGTTGGAATCCGTCGCTTCGAGTTCGGAATCGACGAGATCGAAGATGGTGAATTCGGCTTTTGCGCCGACGGAAAGCCGGTTCTGCATCGGCAGCTTGATGACGGATGCTGGCGCATGGGTGACGGCCTCCACCACCTTGTCGAAGGGCATGCCGACGCTGAGCAGCTTCGACATCGTCGTCGCCAGATCCCAGACCGGGAAGTTCATCGAATGGCCGTGCAGATCAGTCGAGATCGAGAACGGCAGCAGCCCGCGCGCGATCGCCGCTTCCGCCACCTTGAAGGAGAAGGAGGCGCCGCCATGGCCGATGTCGAGGCGGATGCCCTCGGAAGCGCAGCGCTCGGCGAGATAGAAAAGATCCTCATCCTCCATGATGCTCGAACCGGCCTTGCCGTTGAAGCAGTGAGTGACGACATCGCCCGGGCCGAGAATCTCCAGCACTTCATCATAAAGCGCCGGCGGCTCGCCGACATGCACCATCATCGGCACTTTCAGGATCTTGGCGATTTTCTTGCCGAGCTTGACCGGGGTGACGCCCCAGGAGCCGGTGATGACATGGCTGGCACGCACCTTGAGACCGACGATGTGCTCGCTGTTTGCGGCATAGACCTCAAGGATACGGTCGAGATCGATATCTCTTATATCCCTGAGTTCGGCCACACGGTTGCAGGCGACGAGACCGATCGAACCGAGATTGAGGAAGGCCTTGATGCGCTCGCGCGAGGGCTCGATGATATATTCCCGAAAGCCGTGGAAATTCGCCTCGCCGGCCGAACCGGCATCGACCAGCGTGGTGACGCCGCGCTCGACGCCGCATTCGGAAGGGCGGATCGAAATATCGGTGCCGCCGTGCCAGATATGTACATGCAGATCGATCCAGCCCGGCGAAATGAAGGCGCCCTTGCCGTCGATGCGCGTGACGTCCTCAGAGACCGCGAGCGACGGACCGATCTCGGCGATCCTGCCATCGGCATTGACGAGAATGTCCAGAGCGCCCTCGCCTGCGCCGGCCCCGAAAGCTATCGGTTTGACATTGGTGAGGAGAAGGGGCTTCTTCGCCTGGTCGCCGGGCATGATATGCTTTCCTTTCGAAGTCTCGGAACGGAATCGCTCCCGATCATCCGTCTGCGGTCGCTATGGAGAGTGATGGGGAACCTGAAGATGGGGGCCTCATCTCCGACGCGATTACATAACTATGACATATGAGGCTTTATAATAGAATAAAGACGCAAGCCTCCCTGTCAAGGGATATGACGCCGGCTTGGCCACCGCGCAAGCGCGCGCGTTTCCTGCGGAAGCGCGCGAAATCCACACATTTTCAATCCCGCAGAATCGAATAGTTTATCCCTTGCAGATGCTCCGGATTGGCGACGGCGTCGATCGCGACGATCCTGCCATCGTCGATCGTCAGCGTCACCGCCACGCGAATCTGGCCGCCAATATCCACGACAAATCCAAGTTCGCCGCCCACGATGGCAAGCTCCGCGGCCTGCGCCCGACCCTTGAAGGCCTCTGCCACACCAGCCGCGCCGCGCATTGCGCCGATGCCGTACTGCGCTGCCGTCGTATCGGGCCGAAAGACGACGTCGGGGGCGAGCACCGCAAGCAGCGCCTCCAGATCGCTGTTGCGGGAAGCTGCCAGAAAGGCCTCGGCGATCGCCCGCTTCCGGGTAAAATCGACATCAGGCGCCTCGTCCACGCCCTGCACCCTGCGGCGGGCGCGGCTTGCGAGCTGGCGGGTGGCGGCGGAGGAGCGGCCGATGATCGGCGCGATCTCGTCGAAGGGCAGGTCGAACATGTCGTGCAGCACGAAGGCGACACGCTCGGCGGGCGCCAGCGTCTGCAATACCACAAGCAGCGCCAGCCCCACGGAATCGGCGAAGGCTGCTTCGCGCTCCGGATCCTTGGCCCGATCGGCAATTCCGGCATGCGCGGGCATATCCAGCGGCTCCTCGCGCCGGGTCTTGCGCGCCCGCAGCATGTCGAGGCAGATGCGCGCCACAACAGTCGTCAGCCAGCCGCCGAGATTGCCGACATCGCGCGTATCGGCGCGGTTCAATCGCAGCCAGGCCTCCTGAACGGCATCATCAGCCTCGCTGCGCGAGCCGAGCATGCGATAGGCGGCGGCGCTGAGATGCGCCCTGTTCGCCTCGAATTCATCGGCCAGCCATTTTTTCTCGTTCATCCGTCACATTCCTTTGCTGCGTTCCGTCAAGGCTATGACGAACAGAAACCGGCCGATGTGACAGCGCCGGCGGATCGTCGAACCGTAAACGCATCAAGGAAACATATCATGCACGAAAGAATGGGAAATCCCGCCCTCGTCCTTCCCGGCGCCATGCAGGCGCTGAATGCTCTCGGCAAAGTTCCGACCGAGACCGGCCTTTCGCCGCAGCTCATCGAACTCGTCAATCTCCGCGCCAGCCAGATCAACGGCTGCAGCGTCTGCATCGACGGCCATCCGCGCATCGCAAAGAAGCTCGGAGAAACGGATGAAAGGCTGTTTGCCGTCAGCGCCTGGCGCGACACGCCCTATTTCAGCGACGCCGAGCGAGCGGCGCTGGCGCTGACCGAGGCGGTGACCCGCGTGAGCGACCGCGCCGATCCGGTGCCGGATGAGATCTGGGACGAAGCGACCCGGCATTACGACGGCAAGAGCCTCGCGGCCCTCGTCATCGCCATCGCCAATATCAATGTCTGGAACCGGCTGAACATCGCGACCCGGCAGATCGCCGGCGCCTGGAAGCCGTAAACGATGATTGCCGGCAGCGCGTCACCCCTGCGCCGCCGGCAACTCAAGCTCAGATGATACCGCCGCCGCCGGCAGCGGAAGCCGGGCGCTCGGCGGCCACCTTTTTGCGGTAGCCGCTGGCGCGATAGGCGGCAACGGGATCGATCGCGCCGCCAGCTCTGCGGCGGGCCTCGGCGAGGATCGGCTCGACATCGGCGCGATAGGCGCGCTTCAGCGTTTCCGATGCCATCAGCGCGTCATTGTCCTGCTGGTAGCCATCGAGCGCCTTGCGGTCGACGATCAGCGCCTGCGCATAGGCGCGGCGGATTTCGTTGGCGCTGTTGATCAGGCTCTCGATCGGGTCGGTGATATTGTGCGACTGGTCGATCATATGGGCCGGATTGAAGTCGTTGACGCCGCGCTGCTCGGCATCGACCAGCTCGTTGAAGACGAGGAACAACCGGTAGGGATCGATCGCGCCTGCGTCGAGATCGTCATCGCCATATTTCGAATCGTTGAAGTGGAAGCCGCCGAGTTTGCCGAACTGGATCAGCCGGGCGACGATCATCTCGATATTGGTGTTCGGCGCATGGTGGCCGAGGTCGACGAGGCAGTGGGCCTTGAGGCCGAGCGTCTGGGCGATCAGGTAGTTGGTGCCCCAATCCTGCACGATCGTCGAATAGAAGGCCGGCTCATACATCTTGTGCTCGGTGAAGAGCTTCCAATCATCCGGCAGCGCCTTGTAAATATCGGCCATCGAAGCGAGGTAGCGCTCGAATGCCCTCGTAAAGTTGCTCTGGCCTGGGAAGTTCGAGCCGTCACCGATCCAGACCGTCAGCGCCTTGGAGCCGATCGCCTTTCCGATCTCGATGCATTCGAGATTGTGCTCGACCGCCTGCGCGCGCGTTGCCGCATCCGTATGGCTGAGCGAGCCGTACTTGTAGGAATGGGCCTGGCCCGGCGCATCGGAAAAGGTGTTCGAATTCATCGCGTCGAAACCGAGGCCGAGGGCATCGCCCTTGGCTTTCAATTCCCGTGCATCCGCCTTGTCCCAGGGAATATGCAGCGAGACATTCGGTGTGGCCCGCGTCAGCTGGTTGATGACTGCGCAATCGTCGAGCTTGTCGAAGATGCCGCGCGGCTCGCCGGTGCCGGGAAAACGGGCAAAGCGCGTGCCGCCGGTGCCAACACCCCAGGACGGAACGGCGACGAAAAATTCGCTGACCTTGCGTGTCACCGCCTCGATATCGACGCCGCGCCGATCAAGCGTCGCACCCAATGCGTCGTAATCGGCTTTCAGCGCCACCGCCCGTTTTTCATTTTCCGCCGCGACCAGATCCGGCGCAATCCTGAATTCAGCCATTGTTTCCTCCCACGTCGCGAACCACAGAACCGTGGTTTGCGTTCTAACGCTTGTATGTCTTCAAAACTCAGGAGCTACGATGGACATCGTCCGCATTCTTCTTGCGATCATCCTGCCGCCCCTTGGCGTATTCCTGCAGGTCGGGATCGGCCTGCATTTCTGGCTCAACATATTGCTGACGCTTTGCGGCTATGTGCCGGGGATCATCCACGCAATCTGGGTGATCCTCCGGAAATAGCTCTGTCCGTTTTGCTTGGTGCAACCGGACGCAAAACGCTGCACACTTCTGCTCTAGCGCGTAAAACTCTGCACGTTGCCGGCATCGACGTTGATGATGTTGCCGGTCGATTTGGCCGAGAGATCGGACGCGAGGAAGTAGACCGCCTCGGCGATGTCTTCGGGGAACACGTTGAGCTTCAGCATGGAACGCTTGCGGTAATGCTCCTCCAGGTCGTCCACCTCGATCTTCGAGGAGGCCGCACGCTGTTCGCGCCACTCGCCGCTCCAGATCTTGGAGCCGCGCAGGACGGCATCCGGATTGACGGTGTTGACGCGGATGCCGGCATCCGCGCCTTCCAGCGCCAGGCAACGGGCGAGATGGATTTCGGCGGCCTTCGCCGTGCAATAGGCTGACGCGTTCGGCGAAGCGGCAAGCCCGTTCTTCGATGCGATGAAGACGACGTTGCCGCCGAGTGCCTGCCGCCGGAACAGCCGGAAGGCCTCTCGCGAGACGAGGAAGTAACCGGTCGCCAGAATGTCGATGTTGCGGTTCCACGTCGACAGCTCGGTCGTTTCGATCGGCGCCGAGGAGGCGATACCGGCGTTCGAAATGAGGATGTCGATGCCGCCGAATTCGACGCAGGACTCGGCGAAGGAAGCGATAACGGCATCTTCCTTGGTAACGTCGAGCTTTACGGTGCGCACGGCATCCGCGCCGTATTTCTTCACGAAATCGGCTTCGGTCGATTCAAGCGCTGCCTGGTCGATATCGGCGAGCACCACGCAGGCGCCCTCGCCGACGAGGCGTGCGGCCGTGGCGCGGCCAATGCCGCCGGCGCCGCCGGTGACAAAGGCGACCTTGCCGGCAAGGCTCTTCGGCTTCGGCATGCGCTGCAGCTTCGCCTCTTCGAGCAGCCAGTATTCGATATCGAAAGCCTCCTGCTCCGGCAGGCCCTGATATTCCGAGACCGTCGAGGCGCCGCGCATGACGTTGATGGCGTTGACGTAGAACTCGCTGGCGATGCGGGCCGTTGCCTTGTCGCGGGCGAAGGAGAACATGCCGACGCCGGGAACGAGGAAGATGACCGGATTGGCGTCGCGCATGGCGGGCGAATTGTCATGCTTGCAGTCGTTGTAATAGCGGGCGTAGTCGGCGCGGTAATCTTCCAACGCCTTGTCGAGACCGGCGACGATCGCATCGACATTCGGCTTGGCAGGGTCGAATTCGACGATCAGCGGACGGATCTTGGTGCGCAGGAAATGGTCCGGGCAGCTGGTGCCGAGCGCGCCGAGCGGACGCAGGTTCTTCGAATTGACGAATTCCAGAACCGCATCCTGATCATCGAAATGGCCGAGCTTACGCTCCTGCTTGCCGATGCGGCCGCGAATCTCCGGCATCAGACGGGCGGCGATGGCGCGGCGTTCGGCAACGGGAAGGCTCTGGACGACGGCGCCGCCGAAGATCGTCTTGCCTTCGGTCTGGCCGGCGAACCATTCGATCGCCTTGTTGATGATATCGAGCGTCAGCTCGTAGCAGGCCTTGGCGTCATCAGCCCAGGTGAAGAGACCATGGCTTTCGAGCACGACACCCTTGGCGTTCGGGTTCGCCTTGACGAAGGCTTCGAGATCGAGACCGAGCTGGAAGCCCGGGCGGCGCCATGGAAGCCAGCCGATCTCGTCACCGAAGATCAGCTTGGTCAGCTCCTTGGAATTCTTCGAAGCAGCGATCGCGATGATCGCGTCGGGATGCATGTGATCGACATGGGTGAAAGGCACGAAACCGTGCAACGGCGTATCGATCGAGGCGGCGCGGGCATTCAGGTTGAACGTGCAATGCGGCAGGAAGCCGACCATGCGGTCTTCATCCTCGACACCCTTATAGATGCCCTTCAGCGCTTCCAGCTTCTCCTGATAGAGGGTGGCGAAACCGTCGAGCTTGATGGTGCCGACATCGCCGCCCGAGCCCTTGACCCAGAGGACCTTGACCTTGTCACCGGTCAGCGGATCGGTTTCCATCACCTTCGCCGAGGTGTTGCCGCCGCCGTAGTTGGTGATGCGCTTGTCGGCGCCGAGCAGATTGGAGCGATAAAGAAGCTTGCCGGGCTCGTCGAGGCTTGCTGCGTAAGCCTCATCCCACCGGTTTTCCAGAAGCCGGACGTTCGCCGCCATGTCATCCTCCCATATGAAATCATCATCGGGACGCGAGAGTTCGCGCCCTTTTCGCTGACGGTATCGCTCATCAAAATAGAGTTTGTCAATCGAAAACGATCAAATTCGATTATTGTGCAGCGCAATATGAAAATTTATGATCGTTTGTGATTGACAGCTTTTAACGGATAAGAAATAAATACGACAAGAGGAGGAGCCCAATGCACGAACGCGAACGTCATCGCATCATTCTAAGCGCCGTTCAGGAAAAGTCCGTGGTCACGATCCAGGACATTTCCGAGCTGACGGAAGCTTCCGAAGCGACAATTCGGCGCGACATTGCGGCTCTTCACGTCCAGGGCAAGATCCGCCGTGTGCGCGGCGGCGCCGAAGCGGTGCACCCGCCGCAGCTCGGCAACCTCGCCGGCCGGCCGTTCCGGGTTTCAGAATCAGTCAACATCGATAAAAAACGCGCAATTGCGCGCGCAGCCGTCGATCTCTGCGAGGCGGGCGACGCCATCATCATCAATGGCGGCACGACGACCTTCCAGATGGTGCATTACATGGCTGGCCACCGCATGCAGGTCATGACCAATTCTTTCGCCATCGCCGAACATCTGGTGAAGCATTCCAAGAACACGGTGACGGTGCCGGGCGGCGCGATCTATCGCGAGCAGAGCCTCATCCTGTCGCCTTTCGACAATGACGCGATCCGCAATTTTTATGCGCGGCGCATGTTCATCGGCGCCCAGGGCGTCGGCCCGCTCGGCATCATGGAGGCGGATGCCCTCATCATCCAGAGCGAGCAGAAGCTGATGCACCAGGCCGATGAACTCGTGGTCATGGTCGATTCAAGCAAATTCAATCGCCGGTCGAGCCTCATTCTCTGCGCGCTCGACCGTGTTTCTGCGGTCATCACCGATGACGCAATCTCGGACGAGGCAGCTCGCATGGTCGAGAATGCCGGCGTCCGGCTCGTCGTCGCAAGCCCGGTGGCCCAGCTTGTGAAGGAGGATTCCTCGTCGGTCGCATGAAGCGCCGCCGAGGTGTGGCAGTCTAATCTTAATGGGAGGAAAGTGACATGAAACTCGCAAAGACACTCGCGCTCGGCGTAGCGCTCGCCGTCGCCATGATGGCCGGCACCGCAAGCGCCAAGGACATCAAGATCGGCCTCGTCGTGAAGTCGCTCGGCAACGGCTTCTTCGACGCCGCCAACAAGGGTGCCCAGGAAGCCGCCAAGGAACTCGGCGGCGTCGAGGTCATCTACACCGGTCCGACGACGACGACGGCCGAAGGCCAGATCGAAGTCATCAACTCGCTGATCGCGCAGGGCGTCGACGCCATCGCCGTTTCGGCCAACGATCCGGACGCGCTCGTTCCGGCTCTGAAGAAGGCGACCCAGCGCGGCATCAAGGTCATCTCCTGGGATTCCGGCGTGGCACCCGAGGGCCGCATCCTGCAGCTCAATCCGTCGTCCAACGAGCTGATCGGCAAGATGTGCCTGACGCTCGCCAAGGACCATCTCGATGGCGGCAAGGGCGACTTCGCCATCCTGTCGGCGACGACCACCTCGACCAACCAGAACATCTGGATCGACCAGATGAAGAAGCAGCTCAAGGATTTCCCGGGCCTCAATCTCGTCACCACGGTTTACGGCGACGACCTCTCGGACAAGTCCTATCGTGAAGCCGAAGGCCTCTTGAAGTCGAACCCGAACGTCAAGGTCATCGTCGCTCCGACGACGGTCGGCGTTCTCGCCGCTTCCAAGGTGGTCGAAGACAAGGGCCTTGTCGGCAAGGTCTACGTCACCGGCCTCGGCCTGCCGTCTGAAATGGCCGGCGCGATCAAGTCGGGCGCCACGAAGGAATTCGCCATCTGGAACCCGATCGACCTCGGCTATTCCGCAACCCAGATCGCCTATCGCCTCGTCAAGGGCGAGACCGATGGCAAGCCGGGCAGCGAAATCGCGGCCGGCCGCATGGGCAAGATCAAGGTCGGCGACAACGGCGAAGCCGCCATGGCCGATCCCTTCGTCTACAATGCTTCGAACATCGACCAGTTCTCCAAGGTCTTCTGATCGGAAGCACACACATAAGAGCCCGGCGGCTTTGCGGCCGCCGGGATTTCCCATTCGACATTGGTAGAAGCTGATGAACGCCGCCTTTCAACAACCCGCCACGGACAGCAAAACCGGCGATGCGCCCGCCATTCTGGAAATGCGCGGCATCTCACAGATCTTTCCCGGCGTGAAAGCGCTGGACAATGTCAGCATCGCGCTCCATCCCGGCACGGTGACGGCGCTGATCGGCGAAAACGGTGCCGGAAAATCGACGCTCGTCAAGATCCTCACCGGCATTTACAGGCCGAACGAAGGTGAGATTCTGGTCGATGGCCAGCCGGTGACCTTCGCCAGCGCCCAGGCCGCCATCGATGCCGGCGTCACCGCCATTCATCAGGAGACCGTGCTTTTCGACGAACTGACGGTCGCCGAAAACATCTTCCTCGGCCATGCGCCGCGCACACGCTTCCGCACCATCGACTGGGCGGCGATGAACAGCCGCTCGAAGGCGCTGCTGACCGCGCTCGAAAGCAATATCGACCCGACGATCCGCCTGAAGGACCTCTCCATCGCGCAGCGCCATCTGGTGGCAATCGCGCGCGCTTTGTCGATCGAAGCCCGCATCGTCATCATGGACGAGCCGACGGCCGCCCTCTCCCGCAAGGAAATCGACGACCTCTTCCGCATCGTCCGGGGCCTGAAGGAACAGGGCAAGGCGATTCTCTTCATCAGCCACAAGTTCGACGAGCTTTACGAGATCGCCGACGATTTCGTCGTCTTCCGCGACGGCCGCGCTGTCGGCCAGGGCCGGCTCAAGGAAACGCCGCAGGACGAGATCGTCCGCATGATGGTCGGCCGCGACGTCGAGAACGTCTTTCCGAAGATCGATGTCGCCATCGGCGGCCCCGTTCTGGAGATCCGCAACTACAGCCACCGCACCGAATTCCGCGACATTTCCTTCACGCTGCGCAAGGGCGAGATTCTCGGCATTTACGGCCTGATCGGCGCCGGCCGCTCGGAACTCTCGCAATCGCTCTTCGGCATCACCAAACCGCTCTCCGGCAGGATGGTGCTCGAAGGCCAGGATGTCACCATCCATTCGCCGCAGGATGCGATCCGCGCCGGCATCGTCTACGTGCCGGAAGAGCGCGGCCGCCATGGCCTGGCGCTGCCGATGCCGATCTTCCAAAATATGACGCTGCCTTCGCTCGCCCGCACCTCGCGCCGAGGCTTCCTCCGGGCCGCGAACGAATTCGCGCTGGCGCGCAAATATGCCGAACGGCTGGATCTGCGCGCTGCCGCCCTGTCCGTACCGGTCGGCACGCTGTCGGGCGGCAATCAGCAGAAGGTCGTTATCGGCAAATGGCTGGCGACGGCGCCGAAGGTGATCATTCTCGACGAACCCACAAAGGGCATCGACATCGGCTCGAAGGCCGCCGTGCACGGCTTCATCAGCGAACTCGCGGCCGAGGGCCTGTCGATCATCATGGTCTCCTCGGAGTTGCCGGAGATCATCGGCATGTCGGACCGCGTCCTCGTCATGAAGGAAGGCCTGTCGGCCGGGATTTTCGAACGCGCCGAACTGTCGCCGGAAGCGCTGGTGCGCGCCGCCACCGGCAACGCATGAGGTTAAGAGCATGGCAAGACTGATCAGAAAACGCGAAACCCTGCTGTTCCTCATCATCGTCGTGATGATCGCGGTCTTTTCGACCCGCGCTGCGGATTTCGCCACGCCCGGCAATCTCGCCGGCATCTTCAACGATACCTCCATCCTGATCATCCTGGCGCTCGCCCAGATGACGGTCATCCTGACGAAATCGATCGACCTTTCCGTCGCCGCCAATCTCGCCTTCACCGGCATGGCGATCGCGATGATGAATGCCGCCTATCCCGGCCTGCCGCTCGTCGTGCTCATCCTTACGGCGATCGTCATCGGCGCCGCGCTCGGCACGATCAACGGCCTCCTCGTCTGGCGCCTCGAAATCCCGCCGATCGTCGTCACGCTCGGCACGCTCACCATCTATCGCGGCATGGCCTTCGTGCTCTCGGGCGGCGCCTGGGTCAACGCGCACCAGATGACCTCGACCTTCCTCGCCGTTCCCCGCACGC
This sequence comes from Rhizobium sp. R634, assembly GCF_002211305.1. Taxonomy (GTDB): domain Bacteria; phylum Pseudomonadota; class Alphaproteobacteria; order Rhizobiales; family Rhizobiaceae; genus Rhizobium. The sequence continues at coordinate 381,914 of NZ_LOKW01000027.1, forward strand.
CGATCCTCGGTCTGCCGGTGCTGAGCTGGGTCGCGATCATCATCGTAGCGCTGATGTACATGCTGCTGCGCTACAGCCAGTTCGGCCGCTCGGCCTATGCGACCGGCGGCAATCCGACCGCAGCCGTCTATGCCGGCATCGATACGGGCCGGACGAAATTCCTGGCCTTCGTCTTGTCGGGCGCCTTGGCGGGTCTCGCGAGCTATCTCTGGGTGTCGCGTTACGCCGTCGCCTATGTCGATATCGCCAACGGCTTCGAACTCGACAGCGTCGCGGCCTGCGTCATCGGCGGCATTTCGATTGCCGGCGGCGTCGGCTCCGTCGCCGGCACGGTGCTCGGCGCGCTCTTCCTCGGCGTCATCAAGAATGCGCTGCCGGTCATCGGCATCTCACCCTTCACGCAGATGGCGATATCAGGCACCGTCATCATTCTCGCCGTCGCCTTCAACGCCCGGCGCGAGCGCAACCGCGGCCGCATCATCCTGCGCGACCGCGCCGCAGCCGACACCAGAACGGAGGCCGCAGCATGAGCGCCGTTTCAGCACAGCCCGAAAAGCGCACCATTCCCGACCGCCTCGGCACGCCTTTCCGACGCATCATCGCAAGCTGGGAAGTGTTGCTCTTTGCCGTCGCCGTCCTGATCTTCATTTTCAATTCCCTGGCTTCGCCCTATTTCCTCGATGCCTGGAACCTCTCGGACGCCACCTTCAACTTCACCGAAAAGGCGATGATCGCCTTTGCGATGGCGCTGCTCGTCATCTCGGGCGAGATCGACCTCTCGGTCGCCGCGATCATCGCGCTCGCCTCGACGGCGATGGGGGCGGCAGCGCAGCTCGGCATCGGCACGCCCGGCCTTGTGCTGATCGGCATCGGCACCGGCCTTGCCTGCGGCATCTTCAACGGCGTGCTCGTCTCGGTGCTGAAACTGCCGTCGATCGTCGTCACCATCGGCACGATGAGCCTTTTTCGCGGCATTTCCTATATCGTGCTCGGCGACCAGGCCTATGGCAAATACCCGGCCGATTTCGCCTATTTCGGCCAGGGTTACGTCTTCTGGGTCTTTTCCTTCGAGTTCGTGCTCTTCATCGTCGTGGCGATCCTCTTCGCCATCCTGCTGCATGCGACGAATTTCGGCCGGCAAGTCTATGCGATCGGCAATAACGACTTTGCCGCCCGCTTCTCCGGCATCCCGGTCGAGCGCGTCAAATTCATCCTCTTCCTGCTGACCGGCATCATGAGCGGTGTCGCCGCCGTCTGCCTGACCTCGCGCCTCGGCTCGACCCGGCCGTCGATCGCCCAGGGCTGGGAACTCGAGGTCGTCACCATGGTCGTGCTCGGCGGCATTTCGATCCTCGGCGGCTCGGGCAGGATCGGCGGCGTCGTCATCGCCGCCTTCGTCATGGGCCTCGTCACCTTCGGCCTCGGCCTGTTGAACGTGCCCGGCATCGTCATGTCGATCTTCATCGGCCTTCTCCTCATCATTACCATCGCCATCCCGATCATCGCCCGCCGCATCAAGATCATGAGCTCCCGATGACATCAGAAAAACACGCCTTCAAGATGCAGCTCAATCCCGGCATGGAAGCAGAATACCGCAAGCGCCATGACGAGATCTGGCCGGAACTGGTCGATCTCCTGCACCAGTCCGGCGCCAGCGACTATTCCATCCATCTCGACCGCGAGACCAATACGCTGTTCGGCGTGCTGACGCGGCCGAAGGACCACACGATGGCGAGCCTGCCGGAACATCCCGTCATGAAGAAATGGTGGGCGCACATGGCCGATATCATGGCGACCAATCCGGATAATTCGCCCGTCCAGAGCGACCTCGTCACCCTCTTCCATATGCCATGACCGCCAGCTCCTATCGCCGCATCGCCGTTCTCGACATCGGCAAGACCAACGCCAAGGTCGTCGTGCTCGACAGCGAGACGGGCGCCGAGATCGCCGTGCTGAAGCGGCCGAACGTTACGATCAAAACCGGCCCCTACCCGCATTACGACATAGAGGCTCTCTGGTCCTTCGCGCTCGATGCGCTGAAGAGCCTGGCCCGGGATCCCGGCTTCGATGCCATCTCGATCACCACCCATGGCGCCGCCGCCGCTCTGCTCGGCCGCGATGGGGCGCTCGCCATGCCTGTGATCGATTATGAGCATGAATATCCCGAGGCGATCCGCGACGCCTATACGGCGCTCCGCCCCTCCTTCGGCGAAACCTTCTCGCCGCGCCTCGCAATGGGCCTCAATGTCGGGGCGCAGTTGCACTATCAGAAGAGCGCCTTCCCCGAGGAATTCGCCAAGGTCACTGATATCCTCACCTATGCGCAATACTGGACGGCGCGACTGACCGGCGTTGCCGCCAACGAGCTGACCTCGCTCGGCTGCCACACCGACCTCTGGAACCCAAGGACCGGCAGCTATTCTTCGCTGGTCGACACACTTGGCATCCGCGATCTGATGGCGCCGATCCGTTCCGCCTTCGATGCGATCGGCCCGGTTCTTCCCGAAATCGCCGCTGAACTCGGCCTTGCCGCACCGGTGCCGGTCTATTGCGGCATTCACGATTCCAACGCTTCGCTGCTGCCGCACCTCATCCATCGGGAAGCTCCATTCGCCGTCGTCTCCACCGGCACATGGGTCATCAATTTCGGTGTCGGCGGCAATCTCGATCATCTCGATCCGAAACGCGATGCGCTCGCCAATGTCGATGCCTATGGACGTGCCGTTCCCTCCTCGCGCTTCATGGGCGGGCGGGAATTCGAAATCCTTTCGGCGGAAATCGGCCCTGTCGACGAAAAATCGGCTCAGGCGGCGATCGGTCCGGTGATCGATAAGGGCATCATGCTGCTGCCGAACATCGCTCCCGGCTCCGGCCCCTTTCCGGGTAAGACAAGCCGCTGGATCGGTGCTGAAGCGGCCAGCCGCGAAGAGCGTCATGCTGCCGCCTGCCTCTACCTTGCGCTGATGACCGATGCCTGCCTCGGACTGATCGGGGCTAAAGGTGCTGTCATCGTCGAAGGTCCCTTCGCTCTGAACGAAACCTACCTCACGCTGCTGGCCGCGCTTGCCGGCCGCGAGATCATCGCCCTTCCCGGGACCACCGGCACCAGCCAGGGTGCCGCCCTACTTACCGGCATCCGGCCGGTGGCGGGCGCCGAGACGCATTTTCCGCCGGCCGATATCCCGGGTCTCTCCGCCTATCGCGATCGCTGGTACGCGGCGATGGAATAGGAGTCTTTCCAAGATCGGGCCAAGATCGGGCTTGTCCGTCCCGGCCTTGCGGTTAGTGTGCACCTCGAAAATCATTCGAGGAGCTATCATGACAGAGACATTCGATCCGCGCGGCCTCGCATCCAGGCTTCACAGCCTGCACCAGGCCGGCCGGCAGGAGGAAACGGGCACCTTCGCGCTGCCGGCCGATCTGCACCAGGCGATGGAAGCGCAGAACTTTCTGGCAGCGGCGGACGGTATTTCCAGCAATGCCTGGAAGGTGACGGTCTCCCCGCAGGGCCAAGCCGTCACCGCCCCTTTGCATCCCTGTGTCGAAGCCGCCTCGGGCGCTAGCATTGCCTGGTATCCGGGCCTGAAATTCGAGACGGAGATCGCCGTTCGCCTCGGCAAGGACCTGCCGATCCGGCAAGGCGTCCCCTACAGCCGTGCCGAAGTGGTGGAGGCGATTTCCGCGGTCTATCTCGGCGCCGAACTGCTGGTTAGCGCCGTCAAGGAGAGCGGCGGCGTTTCCTTCCTGCTGTTTCTCGCCGACCGGCTCGGCAATAGCGGCTATGTGCTCGGCCCGCAGGTCGACAAAAGCCTTGTCGATACCGCCGCCGGCACGCCGCTCAAGATCACCCATGCCGGCCGCACCATCTATGATGGCCCGGCACAGCATCCGAAGGGCGACGTGCTGACCTGGCTCGTCGATTACGCCAATGACGGGCTGCGCCCGCAGACATCGCTCAGTATGGGCGCATTGATCACGACCGGTACTCTGAGCGGCGCCATCGAGCTGGCCGAGCCCGGCGAAATCGACATTCTGCTCGGCGACATCGGACTGCGTTTCTCGGTGTCGAAGACCTGATCCACCGGCGGTTCACCGCCGGATTTGGTGATTGTCATCCGCTTCCGCCTATTGTAATAAACTTGAGTATTAATTGAAAGTTTACTTCCGGCGCATGGCCGGGGGCGGAAATGCAAATGACGTTTCAACCGCGGATGCAGAACAAGATCCAGGGCTTTTCGGTCATAGGCGGCGTGCATCGCCGCGTGTGGAACGGCATCGTCGCCGATGTCTGGGACGTGGAATGCGCCTCTTATGCCGGCGGCTACTATGTCTCGCGCGATCCCCGGCTCTTCATCATGCTCGACAAGCGGGGACCGGGCAATTCGCGCATCAAGCTCTCGCCGAAGGCACAAGGCACCGTTCAGGACACGGAAAAGCGGCCGATCTCCTATGTACCGGCCGGCATGGAAGTCTGGGCCGATCTGACCGACGTGCATTCGGTGCGCCATCTCGACCTCCATTTCGATGCCGACACCATCAGCCGCAGGCTGATGGAGGATATCGATCCGCGCCGCCTGGAAAGCCCGCAGCTTCTCTTTTCCGATGACCGGGTGCTGGCGCTGGCGCAGCTGGTCGCCCGCGAATGCCTCAATCCGGAGCCGCTGCACGATCTCTATGGCGACGGCCTCGCGCTGGCGCTGATCATCGACGTTCTCAAGCTTTCCAAGGCCATGCCGCGCAAACGCAGCAAGCTGGCCTCCTGGCAGCTTCGCCGCGCGACCGATTTCATCGAGGAGAATTGCCTGCGCAATATCCGCCTCGAAGAACTTGCCGCCCTGACCGGCCTGTCGCAATCGCATTTCAGCCATGCCTTCAAGGCCTCAACTGGGGTCGCTCCTCATCAATGGCAGACCAATGCCCGGCTGAGCAGGGCCAAGCGGCTGCTCGTCGAGAGCGAATATGCCTTGACCGCGATCGCCGCCGAAACCGGCTTTGCCGATCAGGCCCATTTCACCCGCGTTTTCCGCAAGCATGTCGGCACCACACCAGCGAGCTGGAAAAAGGCACAAGTTGCCTGATTGCAACGCCTCCTGGGCAATTATTTCCGACGCGGAGAATTGCCCAAAAACGTTCAATTTTCCCCGATTGCGACAAGCCCACCCGATAAAACTGAGTTAAGCACTCATCTTATTCAAAGTTTCGCCGCGCGTCAGCGTCGCGGCACGAGTGGGGTATATAAGACATGTGTGGGCAGACCAGGGGTCCCGTTTTCAAGGCAAGGTTGTTGGCAGGCGTTGCTATCGCCGGCCTGATGGCGGGTTCCGCCTCGGCACAGGACGCGACATCGACCGAACTCGAACCGATCGTCATTCAGGGCAACGGCGATACCGCGACCAGCCCTGTCAAAGGTTATGTTGCAAAGAATTCCTCCACCGGCTCAAAGAGCGACACGCCGCTCAACGAAATCCCGCAATCCGTCTCGGTGGTCGGCACCGAGGAAATGGACGATCGCGGCATCACCAACAAGATCGACGAGGCGCTGCTCTATACGCCAGGTGTCACCTCGCAGCCCTTTGGCAATGACGCCGACACCGACTGGTTCTATATCCGCGGCTTCGACGCCGGCCAGACCGGCGTCTTCTTCGACAATCTGACGCTTTTCAGTTACGGCTTCGGCGGCTTCCAGCTCGATCCTTTCATGCTGGAACGCGTCGAGGTGCTGAAGGGTCCCGCTTCCGTGCTTTATGGCGGCGCCAATCCAGGCGGCATCGTCAATCTCGTCCGCAAACGCCCGCTCGACGAGCCGCTCTTCTACACGGAGATCGGCATCAACAGCAACGGCAACGCCTTCACCGGCTTCGACGTCTCCGACAAGATCGGCTCCAGCGGAGCGATGAGCTACCGCATCACCGGCAAGGTTGCGGGCGGCGACAACTACTCTGATTTTTCTAAGGATTTCCGCGGCTTCATCATGCCGCAGCTGACGATTTCACCGGATGACGCCACAAGTCTCACGGTCTGGGGCAGCCTCGCCGGCCTCGATCAGGTGCATACCGGCAACGGCTTCTTCCCCTATGTCGGCACCGTCGAGGATGCCCCGTTCGGCAAGATCGACCGCGACGCCTTTTATGGCGAACCCGACCTCGACGATGGCAGCTATGTGCAGAAGATGATCGGTTACGAATTCGAGCATGAATTCGACAACGGCATCAAGTTTTCCCAGAATCTCCGCTACGGCCGGCTCGACAAGCATGAAATCGGTCCCTACCTGAACGGCTGGGTCGGCGGCGTTCCCACAGGCCCGGACTATCAGCTGGCGCGCATCGGTTTCGAGAGCCGCTCGGGCGTCGACACTTTTTCGATCGACAACCGGCTCGAAGGCGAAACCGACATCGGCGGCGCCACACACAATCTTCTCGTCGGCCTCGATTACACCTATTACCGTCTCGACAATTGGCAGGCCTGCTGCGGCTCCAATCCGATCAGCGCCACCGATCCCGTCTACGGCACGACGCAGGGCGCCAATTTCGTCTATGCCGACAATGTCATCACCAAGAACCAGATCGGCGTCTATGCCCAGGACCGCATCCATTTCGGTGACGGCTGGCTGCTGACGCTGAACGGCCGCTACGATTATGTCGACATCAATCAGGATGCTGTGATCGGCACGACCTACAGCACCAACGACAGCGCCGTCAGCGGACGCATCGGCCTTGCCTATGAATTCGACAACGGCCTGACGCCCTATGTCAGCGCCGCGACTTTCTTCAATCCGCTGATCGGCACCGGTGTATCCGGCGCTCTGAAGCCCGAGGAAGGCGAACAGTTCGAAGGCGGCATCAAATATGAGCCGAGCTCCATCGACGGCTCGCTGACCGCGTCGGTTTTCCACATCACCAAGCGCAACAACACGGTCACCAATCCAGCGACCTTCGCCCAGAGCCAGCTCGGCGAAGTCGTCTCGCGCGGCGCCGAACTGGAAGGCAAGGTCAACATCAACGAGAACTGGAAGGTTCTCGCTTCGCTTGCCTACACGGACATGGAAGTGACCGAGAACGAGGCCAACCCGGCCCTCGTCGGCAATTCACCCTATATCGTGCCGAAGGTGACCGCCTCCCTCTGGGTCGACTACACGCTGACGACGGGCGCCTTCGAAGGCATGAGCTTCGGCGCCGGCGTGCGCCATCAGGGCTGGTCTTGGGCCGATGAGGCCAATACCGAGAAAGTGCCGGCCGCGACCCTCGTCGATGCCGCGATCCGCTATGACAGGGAGGACTGGGGCGCCTCGCTCAATGTCACCAACCTCTTCGACAAGGAATATGTCAAGGGTTGCGGCGGCTTGACCGTCTGCGGTTACGGCGATGCCCGCACCGTCACCTTCAAGCTCAGCAGAAAGTGGTAAGTTGACAATCTGAGTTTAGTTTTGCAGGAACCTGCGGAGAAAGGGAGGGCTTGCCCTCCCGAACCCATTTGCAGCGCCGAATCTGGAGCAGACCATGCCTTCGCCTTTCCTTGCCCTGTCGGGAATCGACTATGCCATCGGGCCGAAAACCATTCTGTCCGGCATCGACCTGACGCTCGAGCGCGGCCGCATCTACGGGCTGGTCGGTCCGAACGGTTCCGGCAAGAGCACGCTGCTGAAGATCATCGCCCGGCAGATCGCCCCCAAATCCGGGGCCATCGCCTTCGGCGGCAAGCCGGCGGCCGACTGGGGCGCCCGGGAATTCGCCCGGCACGTCGCCTATATGCCGCAATTCACGCCGGCGACGGACGGGATGACGGTACGGGAGCTTATCGCCCTCGGACGTTTCCCTTGGCATGGCACGCTCGGCCGCTTCACGGCGACGGATCGCAAGATGGTCGAGGAGGCGATCACCCGCACCGAACTCGAGGATTTCGCCGATCGTCTCGCGGCCAACATGTCCGGCGGCGAGCGCCAGCGTGCCTGGATCGCCATGATGCTTGCCCAGGACGCCCGCTGCCTGCTGCTCGACGAGCCGACATCGGCGCTCGACCTCGCCCACCAGGCAAGCGTCCTCTCGCTGGTGCAGGAACTCAGCCACGAACGCGGGCTGACCGTCGTCATCGTGCTGCACGACATCAACCTCGCCGCGCGCTACTGCGACGCGATCGTCGCGCTCAACCGCGGCCGGATCACTGCCGAGGGCACGCCCACCGAGATCATGCAGGCCGACAAGCTGCGATCGATTTTCGGCGTCGGGATGGGCGTCTTCCCGCATCCGGTTCGAAACGAGCCGGTCAGCTATCTGTTGTAGGTCATGGCTTTTCTCTCCCGCAGGCAGTTTCTGGCCGGTGCGGCGGGCTTGCTCTCCGCCCCTGCGCCATTGCGGGCGGCGGAGAGCCTGCGCGTCGCAACGCTGGACTGGGCGCTGCTGGAAACCCTGCTGGCAATCGGCGCCAACGTCGTGGCGGCAACCGAGCTGCGGCAATTCCGCGAAGTGGCCGTTACGCCTGCAGTGCCGGCGACAACTGCCGATCTCGGCCTTCGCGGCACGCCGAATTTCGAGGTGCTGCGGCTTGCGCGGCCGGACCTGATCTTCAATTCGAACTTTTATGCCTGGGCGGACGATCGCATGCGTCCGATCGCGCCGGTCGAAAGCCACGCGATCTACAAGTCAGGCGAGAGTCCCTTCGCGCTGGCCGAACAGGTCACGCTGGCGATCGGCGAGCGCCTGCAGCTTCCCGCTGCCAAACGGCTGACCGAGCAGCTTTCAGCCCGGCTCGACCGTTACCGGTCTATTTTTGCCGCCGGTGACGGCCGTCCGGTGATCCCGATCAACCTCGGCGATGCCAGGCACTTCCGTGTCTTCGGCTCCGACAGCATGTTCGGCGAGGTGCTGAGGCGCGTCGGCCTCACCAATGCCTGGCAGGGTGCGACCAGCTATTCGGCAGCAGCGCCCGTCGGCATCGAGGCATTGGCGTCGATGCCCGATGCCTGGATCGTCATGATCGCCCCGCATCCGGCTGATGCGGTCGTCACCCTTTCGGCGAGCAGCTTCTGGAATGCCTTGCCGGCCGTGCGCGAAAAACGGGTGCTGACGCTTGGCGCGGTCAATCCCTATGGCGCGCTGCCGGCCGCCGGCCGCTTTGCCGATCTCCTGGCGGAGGGGCTTGCCCATGCATGGAATGGTTAGCCGCGTCCGGCCGGCACCAAGCGTCAACATGCCGGGCATGATACTCGTCATGCTCTGCACCGCTGCCTTTGTGCTCCTGATCGTGACGCGCCCGCAACTGCCACACGCGGATGCCGACGCAGCCGTGCTGAACGGCGCGCTGCTCTGGAGCGGCATCATGCCTCGCGCCGCGCTCGCCCTCATCGCCGGGGCCGCGCTCGGCCTTTCCGGCGCATTGCTGCAACGCGTGCTGCGCAACCCGATTGCCGATGCCTCCACGCTCGGCATTGCCTCCGGCGCCGAACTGGCGATGACGACGGCCATGAGCTTCTCGCCCCTGCTCATGGGATTGTCGCGCGAGATGACCGCTTTTGGCGGAGGTCTTGCGGCTGTCGCCCTCGTGCTGGCTTTGAGCTGGCGGCGCGGGCTCGATCCGGTGACCGTCGCGCTTTCCGGCATGATCGTCAGCCTGATCGCCTCGGCGCTCAGCGTCACGCTCATCCTGGCACGCGGCGAATATGCCATGTCGATCTATATCTGGGGCGCAGGCTCGCTCAGCCAGCAGGATTGGAACAGCGTGCTCTCGCTTGGCCCGCGGCTTGTCCTCGGCTTTGCAGCCGCTTTGCTGCTGGTGCGGCCGTTGCGGATCCTCGCGCTCGACGATAGCGGCGCGAGAAGCCTCGGCCTTGCCCTGCATTCGACCCGCTTGGCGATCGTCGCCCTTGCCGTCTGGCTTGCCGCCTCGGTGACATCGGAGGTCGGCATCATCGGCTTTCTCGGCCTCGCCGCCCCCGCGATCGCAAGATTTGCCGGCGCGCGCAGCACGGAAAGGCTGATGATCATGGCGCCGCTGACCGGCGCCGGCCTGCTCTTCCTGACCGATTGCCTGACCCAGATGCTCGGCCCGGGCTTTACCGATCTCGCCCCGACCGGAGCCGCCACCGCCCTCTTCGGCGGGCCGCTGCTGCTCTTGCTGCTGCCGCGCGTGCATTCCGTTTCGACCATTGCCGCCCAGTCTACCGTGGCCTTGAAAAGGCTCACGAAGCCGCTCCAAGCCCTTGCAGTGCTTTTCGTGGCACTCGCCCTGCTTTTCGCCGTGGTTCTGACCCTCGGCCTGGCCGATGACGGCTGGCATGTCGCGACCGGCGCGCTCTTGACCGACCTTCTGCCCTTCCGCCTGCCGCGGACGATCGTAGCAGCCGGCGCCGGCGCCATGCTGGCGGCCGCTGGCTTCATCATGCAGCGCATGACCGGCAATCCCATCGCCAGCCCCGAGGTGCTTGGCGTCAGCGGCGGCGCGGGAGCGGGCCTCACGATTGCGCTCTTCCTCTTCGGTTTCCCCTCGCCCGTCATCATGCTGCTGGCCATGGCGATCGGCGCGTTGGCGGCTTTCCTCGCGATGATCGCCGTTTCCGCCCGTGCGCAATTTTCGCCGGAGCGCATGCTGCTGGCCGGCGTCGGCATCGGCGCCTTCGCCATGGCGATCGTCACCATGGTGCTCGCCCAGGGCGATATGCGCGGCTATATCCTGCTCACCTGGCTGTCCGGTTCGACCAACCGCGCCGGCGCCTTCGAAGCCTGGACGGCGGTGATCTCGCTCGTCGTGCTGACCGCGCCTCTGCCTTTCCTCAGCCGCTGGCTGACGATGCTGCCGCTTGGCGCTGTCTCCAGCCGCGCCCTCGGTCTTCGCGTCGGTTCAAGCCGTCTTGTCCTCGCCATCCTCGCTGCGCTGATGACGGCGATCGCCTCGTTCCTCGTCGGACCGCTCAGTCTCACCGGCCTTATCGCACCGCATCTTGCGCGTCTCGCCGGTTTCCGCAGCCCGGGCCACCAGCTTGCGGCCAGCCTCATCTTCGGCGCCGGCGTGCTGACGGCGGCGGACTGGCTGGCGCGGGTCGTCATCTATCCCTACCAGGTGCCGGTCGGCCTCTTCGCCGCGCTGATCGGCGGCCCCTATCTCATCTGGCTGCTGTCGCGTTCGAGCGGGCGAGAGTAGCGAGCATCGTCTACTTCCTTTCGCGGAACATCTCGATGATGGCGGAGAAATCCCGTCCGCCATTGCCCTGCTTTTCGAAGAGCCCAAAAAGCTGGGCCGCTTCCGCGCCCATCGGCGTTGAGGCGCCGCTCGCCAGCGCCGCCTCCTGCGAAAGCCTGAGATCCTTCAGCATCAGTGCGGCGGCAAAACCCGGTTTGTAGTCATTATTCGCGGGCGAGGTCGGTACCGGCCCGGGCACCGGGCAATAGGTGTTGATCGACCAGCACTGGCCTGACGAGGTGGAGGCGACGTCGAACAGCGCCTGATGCGAGAGGCCGAGTTTTTCGGCGAGCACGAAAGCTTCGCAGACGCCAACCATCGATATGCCTAATATCATGTTGTTGCAGATCTTCGCCGCCTGGCCGGCGCCCGCCTCGCCGCAATGGACGATCTTCTTGCCCATGCCTTCGAGGATCGGTTTTGCCCTGGCGAAAGCTTCGTCCGAGCCGCCCGCCATGAAAGTGAGCGTGCCGGCGGCAGCCCCGCCCGTGCCGCCGGAGACGGGCGCGTCGAGCGACAGGCAGCCTGCGGCCCTGGCCATCTCATGCGCCTTGCGGCTGCTCTCGACATCGATGGTCGAGCAATCGATCACAAGCGTGCCCTGCGCCGCAGTCTGCAGGATATCGGTCCATGCCGTCAGCACGTGTTTGCCCTGCGGCAGCATCGATATGACGATCTCCGCATCCTTGACCGCCTGGCTGACATGGCTTGCCGGCTTGACGCCGCTCTCTTCGGCCGCCTTCAGCACCGAGGCCGCGAGATCGAAGCCGAGCACCTCGTGACCCGCCTTGACGAGGTTGGCCGCCATCGGCCCACCCATGTTGCCAAGCCCGATGAATGCGATCCTTGCCATGGTCTTCTCCTATCGGTTGTCTTCGAGGATCATCGCCGCCGCCTTTTCGGCGATCATGATCGTCGGCGAATTGGTGTTGCCCGAGGTGATCGACGGCATCACCGAGGCATCGGCGATCCTGAGCTTGCCGAGCGCCCTGAGTCTCAGCCGGGGATCGACGACGCTCTCCCGATCGGCGCCCATGCGGCAGGTACCGACGGGATGGAAGATCGTCGTGCCGATATCGCCCGCCGCCCGCGCCAGATCGGCCTCGGTCTGATAGTCGGGGCCGGGCTTGAATTCCTCCGGCCGGAACCTTGCGAAGGAAGGCTGCGCGACGATCTTGCGCGTCAACCTTATGGAACGGACAGCTATGTCACGATCGCGCTGCGTCGAGAGGTATTTCGGGCTGATCGTCGGCTGCGCGGCAAAATCCGGGCTCGACAAGTGCACCGAACCCCGGCTCTCCGGCCTCAGATTGCACACGCTCGCGGTGATCGCCGGGAAAGGATGGACGGGATCGCCGAACTTCTCCAGCGACACGGGCTGCACGTGATATTGCAGATCAGGTGTTTCCCGGTCCGGACCGGAGCGGGTGAAAATGCCGAGCTGGCTCGGCGCCATCGCCATCGGCCCGGAGCGGCGAACGAGATATTCGAGCCCGATCGCCGCCTTGCCGATCAGCTTCGTCGCCTTCTCGTTCAGCGTCGGAACGCCCGTCACCTTGTAGGCCAGACGCAGCTGTAGGTGATCCTGCAGGTTCTCGCCGACGCCCTTCACCTCCGTGACGACATCGACACCCGCCTGCCGCAGCACCTCGCCTTTGCCGATGCCTGAGAGCTCAAGGATGTGCGGCGAACCGATCGCACCGGCGGACAGGACGGTTTCCCGGGCAGCATAGGCGCGTTTGGCCACGCCATTATGCTGGAACTCGACGCCGGCGACG
>NZ_LOKW01000028.1 GCF_002211305.1 Rhizobium sp. R634
GCCCAAAATGGTCATCCGCATCGCACTCGCCCGAAAACTCCTGGTCATTCTCAATGCAAAAGCACGAGATGCGCGAAGAGAATTCGAATATGCAACTTGACAACCCAGATAGTCGCTCATTCCTGTGCCTGTCACAGGAATCCAGCCACGGCGCGTCTGCGCCGTGAATGACACCATAGGCAGTTGAAGAGAGTCTCTCGCGCCCAAGGACTTGGGCGCGCTGGATCCCTGTGACGAGCACAGGGATGAGGGTGGGTGGGGATACGCCGGGACCCTTCCGGCCCGTATGCCCAGGGTTGAGGTGCGACGGTTGTCCCCAACCATCAACGAAATTTCAAATAAGCATCAATGCTTCGCCTTTGACCGCGCCCTTCGGCTGCGGCTATCAGCACGGCGATCTCTCTTTGCACGAGCCGCCCCATGTCTCTCGACCGCTTTGCCCCCGCCGTCTTCGTTTTCCTCTGGTCCACGGGCTGGGTGGTGGCGAAATATGCCGCGCTGCATTCCGAGCCCTTTACCTTCCTTTCGATCCGCTACGCGCTGTCGGCCTTGGCGTTCCTGGCGCTCTGCCTGGTGACCGGGGCGCAATGGCCGAAAAGCCGGGCCACGTGGCTGCGCGCCATCTATTCCGGCTTCTTCCTGCACGGCTTCTATCTCGGCGGGCTCTGGTGGGCGATCGCCAATGGCGTGCCGGCCGGCATATCGGGCATCATCGCGGCGCTGCAGCCGCTGCTGACGGCGATGGCGGCTCCCTTCCTCGTCGGCGAGCGGTTGCAGAAGAGCCAGCAGCTCGGCCTCGGCCTCGGTTTCATCGGCATCGCCATCGCGATTTCGCCGAAACTCCTCGATCCGGCGACAGCAGATCTCAGCCATGCGGCGCTGCCGCTGGCGATCAACCTCATCGCCATGGGCTCCGTCACTTACGGCACGCTCTACCAGAAGAAACACCTGCAGTCCGGCGACCTCAGGAGTATCGCGACACTGCAATATGTCGGCGCGCTGATCCTGACCCTGCCACTGTCGCTGATCTTCGAGCAGCAGCATTTCGATGGTTCCGCGCAGGCCTATGGCGCGCTCATATGGTCGGTCTTCGGTCTGTCGATGGGGGGTGTCGGGCTGCTGCTCTACCTCATCCGCCGGGGGCAGGTCTCCCGCGCCGCCTCGCTCATCTATCTGATGCCGCCGGCCGTCGCGCTGGAAGCCTTCATCGCCTTCGGGGAGCCGCTGACCCTGCCGCTGATTGTCGGCACGGTGGTCGTCGTGACCGGCATCTATCTGACGAACTGCAGGGTGGCAGAACAACGGACTCCGGCTGAGGCGTAGACAGCAAAAAGGCCGGGTTTCCCCGGCCTTTCCACTTTTCAATCAATCGATGATCAGGCGCGTTCGCGGCGCTGGCCGCCATTGCGGGAGCCGGAGCCGCCGCGGCGGTTGCCGCCATTGCCCTCGCGGCGCGGTTCGCCGCCCTGGGCCTGGTGCTGGCCGCGGTCTTCGCCGTGCTTGCGGGCCGGGCGGCCGTGGGCATGGCGGCCGTTGCCGCGGTGATGACCGCTCGGCTCGCCATTGGCATGGGTGGGACGCTGCGGCTTTGCCGAGGGGCGGAAGTCGGAGGTCGAGACCAGATCGTTGTCGGGGCCGAGATTGGGGGTGGCTTCACCGCGGCGCTGGCCGCGGAAATCCTCGTTGCGGCTTGTGCGTTCGGGACGCGGGCGGCGTTCCTGGCGGCTGCCGCGATGCTCCGAGCGGTTCTGATCGCCACGGCCCTGACCCTCGCGACCCTGACCCTCGCGACCCTGGCCGCCACCGCGATTGCGGTTGTTGCCATTGCCATTGCCGCGGCGGGGGCCGCTGTTGCTGATATTAGCCGGCGGTTCGCCGCTTGCGACCGTGATGTCGATGCCCATCAGGCGCTCGATGTCGCGCAGCAGCTTGGCTTCATCGGGGGCGCAGAAGGCAATCGCGATGCCGTCGCGGCCGGCGCGCGCGGTGCGGCCGATGCGATGGACGTAAGCGTCGGGCACCTCAGGCAGATCGTAATTATAGACGTGGCTGACGGCCGGGATGTCGATGCCGCGGGCGGCGACGTCGGTGGCGATCAGCGTCTTGATGCTGCCGTCACGGAAGGCCTTCAGCGCCCGCTCGCGCTGGCCCTGGCTCTTGTTGCCGTGGATCGAGGCGACGGAATAGCCAATATTGTCGAGGTGCTTCATCAGCTTCTCGGCGCCGTGCTTCGTGCGCAGGAAGACGATGGCGCGGCCGTCCGGGTTCTCTGTCAGCGACTTGCGCAGCAGCTCGGTCTTGTCGTTCTTGCCGCCGACGAAATGGACATACTGCTCGACCTTGTCGGCAGCCTTGCCGGGCGGCGTCACTTCGACCTTGACGGGATCGACGAGATAATCGCCGGCGAGATCGGCGATCGCCTTCGGCATGGTGGCCGAAAACAGCATGGTCTGGCGCTTCTTCGGCACCAGCTTGGCGATCTTGCGCAGATCATGCACGAAGCCGAGGTCGAGCATCTGATCGGCTTCGTCGAGCACGAGATAGCGCACCGTCGTCAGCGTGATGGCGCGGCGGTTGACGAGGTCGAGCAGGCGGCCGGGGGTGGCGACCAGGATATCGGTGCCCTTTTCCAGCTGAAGCTGCTGCTTGTTGATCGAGACGCCGCCGACGACGACATTGATGCGCAGCGACGACTTGCGGATGAACTTCTTCAGATTGTCGGCGATCTGGTTCACCAACTCGCGCGTCGGCGCCAGAATCAGCGTCCGCGTCGTGCGGTTGTCGGGACGGCGCTCGTCGGCGAGCAGCTTTTCGATGAGCGGCAGGCCGAAGGCCGCGGTCTTGCCGGTGCCGGTCTGGGCAAGGCCGATCAGGTCGCGGCCGGCGATGAGAAGAGGAATGGCCTGTTCCTGGATCGGCGTCGGCGTTTCGATGCCGAGCTGGAACAAGGTAGCGACGATCGGCTTGGAGACACCAAGCGATTCAAAATTGGTCAAGGCATAACCTTTCGGGGCGCCACAACGATCGCCGGAGCGCACCATGCGACCCGGTTTCATTCTGGCGTCAAGAACCCCGCGTGAAGTGGGAACTTGCAAGTTGGAAAAAGCTTTCCAGCGCTTCTGGCCGCTGATGGGAGTGCGGCGCTCTATCGAAATGCGCTTTTGTCCCTTCTTCCTGCTTCTCGTATTTTTTAGCAGGGGCACGCTCACGCGGCGGCCGGAAGGGTGAAAGCTAAGCCGCATTTGGGCTAATTCACTCACAAAGTCAAGTGCAGTGCACAAAAAGCCTTAACCGGCATCCATCGACGGCATTCTGAGGACGAAGCTTCCCGATGCGCTTTCGGCACCATTGACGAGGATGGCGATGCGGTGTTGCCCGGGATAATAGCGGCGGGTCGTGATCGGCCGCATGGCGTGGCGGCGCTCGATCGCCTGGCTCTGCCCGGGCGCCAGCGTGATCGTCTTGCACTTGAAGACCTTCGGTGACAGCGAGCCGTCGGCCTTCACGTGGTGGATGGCGTAGTCGATCATCAGCGCGTGCTCGATCTCGCCGGCATTGGTCACGCGGATCTCGAAATCCAGCCCTTCGCCGAACATGACCTCGCTGCTGAGAAGGCGCAGTTCGCATGTCAGCGCGGTCGCCGCGCCGAAGCCGAAATTAGCGAGCGCCTGCGCATGGCCTTTCTTCAGCAGTGTGCGGGAAGCGTGCTTCAGCAACCAGCGGCGCTCGGGCGAAGCGGTGTCGATGTGGGTTGCGATGAAGGCGGCGACGAGATCGGGATGATCCTTGGCAATGTCGTTCAGGCTGTTGGCGACCGAGCGGCGCACATAATCCTCCGGATCGTCCATCAGGGCGGTCAGGATCGGCAGGATCGGCGCGGGATCTTTCACAAGTTGCGGCAGGCGCATGGCCCAGGGCAGGCGCGGCCGCGTTCCCTCGCTGGCTAACCGGCGTACATGCCGGTCGGGATCGCCGACCCAGCCGGAGATGCTGGCCAGCGCCCGCTGCTGGTCGCGATGGATGAAAGGACGGATGCCGAATTCGGCGGTGAAATGCGGCGTCAGCGCCTTGAGGAGATCGAGGCCGAGATCGAAATGATCGGGGCCGCGCGCGGCGATGAACTGATTGACCGGCAGCAGCATCCAGCCTGTCAGACCGGGCCTGCCCGATGCCGGCAGGCTCGCCTTCAGGATGGCGGCTGCTTGCGGAAAACCGT
The DNA here is from genome assembly GCF_002211305.1 of Rhizobium sp. R634. GTDB lineage: Bacteria > Pseudomonadota > Alphaproteobacteria > Rhizobiales > Rhizobiaceae > Rhizobium. The sequence continues at coordinate 4,217 of NZ_LOKW01000028.1, forward strand.
CGGGAAGCGTGGCGAAGAGCGCGTCGCGGATCAGGGCAGAGCGCTCCATCAGCTCCAGTGTCTCAAGGCCATCGGTCGCGAGCGCCGCGAAACGGGCCTTGTCGAAGGAAGGTGCGTTGGCGGCGATGCGATCGGCCATGTCGCCGACCAGCGCCTCGTGCAGCAGGTTCTTAAGCGGTTCCGGCATGCTGATCCTCCCTCTGTGGGAGGATTGGACCGGCGCCGCCGGGAGGTCAAGCGGCGCCGGATGCGAGTGTCTTTATTCCGGGCAGACCTTCACGCGATAGGGCTCGCCCCAGCGATCGTGCCGCCATTCGATATGGCAATAGGACGGCCGATAATAGGTCCGGTAGACGGGATAGGGACGATAGGCGGGGTAGGCCGGATAAACCGGGTAGGCGGGGCGGGCGGCTTCCGACAGCAGGGCGCCGCCGACGACGCCGGCGGCGAGGCCGCCCCAGAAGGCATCGCGCGGATGGGCATCGGCAGTGGTGGCGGTGGCGAGCGAGGCGCCGGCAAAGGTCAGCGCGATCAGGCCCGTCGCCATGGTCTTATGAAAAACGGACATGGTATTTTCCTTGATTTGGACCGGCTTCTATAAAGCCATCTCCAGACTCGGCCCGGATCGCGGCGGAGCGATGGCCGCGCAAGCGCTTGCGGCATTAAATTTTCGTCATGATTTCAAGGGGTGCCGAGGCGGCAAGGCGCCGATCGGGCCTCGTAGGATCGTCGTTGATAGAGACGTTCTATCAGTTTTTTGTGGGGTCCGACTGCCGGTTGAAGGTATTTCGTCTCATCAAGTCGGCGTGCAAAATTTCGCCGCGCAAATTTATGGTTAAAACCTTGTTAAAAGCCTTGGCGTTATAGTCGTTCTAGTTGATATTTCATTCATTGCGGGAGCGACAATTTCTTGAAATCAGCTGGGGACATACTGGAATTGGCTTGCCGCCGGATCGCCGATCTGGACACCCCGGCTTATGTCAAGAACAGCGAATTGCGCTATGTCGCCGTCAACGAGGCCTATGCCGAGTTTCTCGGCCGAGAGATTTCCGACTTCATCGGCAGGCGCAGTCGCGAATTGTTCGACCGGCCCGAGGAAGAGGATCGCGAAGACAAGGAGCGCCGCGCGCTGGTGTTCGGCAGCGAGGAAAACGCCATCTGCTTCGACGCGGCGAGCCTTACCCATGAGCGCATCCAGATCGAAAGCTTCTCGCCGTCGCCGGAGCGGATCTATGTGCTCGGCATCTTCGAAGCCCGCGAGCGCCGCGCCGTCGGCAGCAGGGAGAGCGGCGGCAGCTCTCAGGCTGTAAACGATTCCGGAGTCGCCGCCGATTTCGCCCGGGTGCGCGAGGCGCTAGAAACGCTCGATCATCCGATCGGCATCTTTGCGGCGGACGGACGGCCGCTGGTCGTCAATGCCGCCTATCGCGACGGCGAAAGGCCTGCATCCGCCGGCGATTCGGCCTGGCACGAGAGTGTCGATGAACATGATCTGCTGCGCACCATCATGGAGGATCTGCCGGTCGCGGTTTTCGTGCGCGACGAAGAACATCGCCTCGTCTATGCCAACCAGTATTACGAGACCTTCAGCGGCCATGAACGCTCGCGGGTGCTGGGAATGACCGAATATGAAATGTTCGGGCCGGAGGGCGGCGAGGCGATATACAGGGAAAACCGGCTGTCGCTGGAAGAAGACCTGTCGCAGGAACTGGAAGGCGTGATGCCGAGCAGGGACGGCCGCATCCATCCCGTGATCTCGCGTGTCAAGCGCGTCGTGACGGCGGATGGGCGAGCCTATGTCGTCGGTTCCTTTTCCGACATTTCGCCGCTCAAGGAGCGTGAGAAGGCGCTGATCGAAGCGCGCAAGCAGGAAGAGGTGCTGCATCGGGATATAGAAAGCATCTTGCGCTCGTTGCCGGTCGGCGTGCTGATCCTCGATAACGACCACCAGATTCTCTACGTCAATGACGAATTCTACAGCATCTGGGAGCTGCCGCTCGACGATCGCTTCGATGGCCGTCCCTTCCTTGACGTCATCCGCCGCAATTACGAGCTCGGTCGCTACGACGGCACCCAAACGCCGGAAGAAATACTCGCTTATCGCAAGCACCTGTTCGAAGCCGAGGTACCGGAGCCGATCGAGCTTGGCTGGGCGGGCGGCAAATCGGTGATCTTCGACAGCCGCCGGATCTCCCACGATCGCATCCTGCTGACCTATGCCGATATTTCGGCGGTGCGCGAGCGGGAAAAGGAAATTCACGAGACCCGCGCCGCGCTGGAGCGGGTCGGCGAAATGATGCGCGATGCGACGCACGCCATGTCGCAGGGGCTTGCCATCGTCCAGGACGGCATCATCAAGATGTCCAACGAGGCGATGGCCGACATCCTGCAGATCCCGCCGCACTATATCGCGGCCGGCGAGGGCTGGCTCGGCATGTTCGAATTCTGCGCGGCGCGCGGCGATTTTCACGATGCGGCGGACGAAATCCTGCAGGAGTGGCGCGCCAATATCGCCGCCCGGCAGCCGATCTCCACGGTGTTCCATGTCGGCGGCGAGCGCTGGGTGAACATGGAGGCGACGGTCAGCACCGGGCAGCATTGGGTGGCGCTGTTTACCGACGTGACCGATCTGAAGAGCCGCGAGGAGGATTTGCGCCATCTCCTGTCGCGCGCCGAAGCCGCCGACCGCGCCAAGACCGAGTTCCTCGCCAATATGAGCCACGAGATCCGCACGCCGATGAACGGCGTGCTCGGCATGGCGGAACTGCTTGCCAAGACCAATCTCGACACGCGCCAGAAGACCTTCATCGACATCATCGTCAAATCAGGCAACGCGCTGCTGACGATTATCAACGACATCCTCGACTTCTCGAAGATCGATGCAGGGCAGATGAAACTGCGCAAAGCCGCCTTCGATATCATCGAAGCGGTTGAGGACGTGGCGACGCTTATGTCGTCGCATGCCGCCGAGAAGAATATCGAGCTCCTGGTGCGGGCGGCACCGGATCTGCCGGCCGCTGTGATCGGAGACGCCGGGCGCTTCCGCCAGATCGTCACCAATCTGGTCGGCAACGCCGTCAAATTCACCGAGCGCGGCCATGTCTTCGTCGATGTCGGCTTCCAGGCGGCGGCCGGCGGCGAGATCATGGCGAGCATCCGCATCGAGGACACGGGTATCGGCATTCCCAGGGAGAAGCTGGAATCGGTCTTCGACAAGTTTTCCCAGGTCGACGCCTCCTCGACCCGGCGGCATGAAGGAACTGGGCTTGGCCTGGCGATCACCGCCGGCCTCGTCGATCTCTTCGGCGGCTACATCAATGTCGAGAGTGAATGGGGCAGGGGTTCGGTCTTCACCGTCAACCTGCCGTTTGCGGTGGCGGCTGCCCGCCTCGAGCCGAAGCCGCTGCCGATCAACGTGCAGGGCGCGCGCATTCTCGTCGTCGACGACAATGAGGTGAACCGGCGTATCCTCACCGAGCAGCTTTCGCTCTGGGGCTTCGACGGCGTGGCCGCCGAGGGCGGCGGCACCGGCCTTGCGATCCTGGAGGCGGCGGCCGATCTCGGCGTCACGGTCGATGCCGTCGTGCTCGATTATCACATGCCCGAGATGAACGGCGCCGATGTCGCCCGCCGGCTGCGCGCCGATCGCCGCTTTGCCGAGCTGCCGATCATCTTCCTGACCTCGATGGATATTTCGGGCACGGAAAAGGAATTCGCGGCGCTGAATGGCCAGGCTCATCTGATGAAGCCGGCGCGCGCCAACGTGCTGCGCAACACCGTCGTCGAGGTGGTTCGCGCCCGGCGCGTCAAGCAGGCTTCGGAAGCAGAGATCGCCCGGCTGCAGGCCGAGGCGGCCGTGCCGGTCCCTCAGCCTGCGCCTCAGCCCGCGTCGCAGAAGCGGGCGGCTGACTTCGTCGATGTGCTCGTCGCCGAAGACAACGAGGTCAACCAGATCGTCTTCACCCAGATCCTGCAATCGACGGGGCTCACCTTCCTTGTCGTCAACAACGGGCAGGAGGCCGTCGTCGCCTGGGAGAGCCACACGCCACGCATCATCATGATGGACGTCTCGATGCCCGTCATGAACGGCCATGAGGCGACCCGGACGATCCGCGAACGGGAAAAGGGGCAGGGGCACCGCGTGCCGATCATCGGCGTCACCGCCCATGCGCTGGAAAGCGACCGCGAACTCTGCCTCGATGCCGGCATGGACGATTACATGTCGAAGCCGATCAGCCCCGAGTTGCTGGAAGAGAAGATCCGGCAATGGCTCGGTAAGGACGAGCAGCAGGGGCTTACGAGCTACTGATCCTTTCGAGGAAACAGGATGCTCTCGAAATCCTGAGCACCGTTCAGGATATGCATGATCTCGATCCGATCTTGGTCGACGCGATAGAAGATCAGATAGTTGCCGTGAGGACGGCGACGGATGCCGGTGTGTTCGTAGCGTGGCACCAATGAAAAACCGTTCGGCGCGTCCGCCAGACGTTCACATCGGTCCACCAGCTCATCGACGAAACTCACCGCCCGCTGCGGATTGTCCATTGCGATATAATCGGCGATACGCTCAAGGTCCGCCTCCGCTCGGGCGGTAATGAAGACGATCACGAACGGCCGTCATATTTTGCCGCAAGGCGGGCGGCGACATCCCTGATGGGCTTGATGCGGCCGGCCTCCGCGTCGGCGATTCCCTGGCCGATTGCTAAATCAAGCGCTATCAGCCGTTTTTCCCGTTCCTCAACAAGTCGGATACCTTCGCGCAGAACTTCGCTGCGAGAGTTATAACGTCCCGATTTCACGAGTTCGTTTACATAGTTTTCGAGCTGCTGTCCGAGGTTCGCGCTGCTTGCCATATCCGTTCCTTTTGGGGAATTATCGCACGAATTGATAACTGTTAGCAATACGCGATGGAGTCAGCAAGTCTATCGGACCGCCTTCACACCGCAGAGCATTTCCCGCTTGCCGGCGAACCCCTTGCGGCGTTCCACGGCAAAACCCGCGGCGATGAGATTGCGGCGTACGAAGCCGGCTGCAGCATAGGTGGCGAAGGTGCCGCCGGCGGCGGTCTTGTCGTTGACCGCGCGCATCAATTCCTCCGACCACATGTCGCCGTTGCGCGACGGGGCGAAGCCGTCGAGATACCAGGCGTCGAAGCCGGGTGTTGCCGCGGTGAGGCCGTCGAGTGCGGCGCCGCAGACGACGCTGAGCCGCGTCTGATCGTCGAGATCGAGCGAGACGGTGCCATCAGGCGTTTGCGGCCAGGCGGCCGTCAGGGCTTCGCGCTCGGCGTCGATCTCCGGCCAGTGCGAAAGCGCCCGGCCGATCTCTTCGCCGCGCATCGGATGGAGTTCGAAGGAGATGAAATGCAGATGCTGGCCGGCGGCGCGATGCTGCTTCCATTGCCGCCATGTCTCGGCGAAGTTCAGGCCGGTGCCGAAACCGAGTTCGCCGATCACGAAAGTCTGCTGTCCGCTCCAGCGCTCCGGCAGGCCGTTGCCGGCGAGAAAGACGTGGCCGCATTCCAGCCGGCCATCGGTCTGACAATAAAAATGATCGCCAAAGGCTGTGGAATAAGGCATATCGCCGTCGCGCCATTCGAGCGGCTGCGGCGCGCCCGCGCCAATCTGATCTGGGTTCACCTCTGTCATGGAAAAAGCCGATAATCCTACGCCGGCGTCCGGTCAATCTTCTTGCGACCTGCTGATCGTCGGCGGCGGCATCATGGGCCTCTGGGCGGCCGTCCATGCCGAGCGTCGCGGCATCGGCACCCTTCTCACCGATGCCGGCAGGCTGGGCGGAGGTGCGAGCGGTGGCCTGCTCGGCGCGCTGATGCCGCATATGCCGGACCGCTGGTCTGAGAAGAAGCAGTTCCAGTTCGATGCGCTGGTCTCGCTCGAAGCCGAAATCACAGCACTCGAAGCCGAGACCGGGCTTTCTGCTGGTTATCGCCGTTCCGGGCGGCTGATCCCGCTGCCGAAGCCGCATCTCAACCGGATAGCCCGCGGCCACTCCGAGGATGCCGAGCGCCACTGGCGGGCAGGTGAGCGCCGGTTTCATTGGCATGTGCTGGAAAAGCCGCCGGTTGACGACTGGGTCGAGGCCTCTGCCGGCGAGAGCGGCTTCGTGCATGACACGCTTGCCGGCCGCGTCGCGCCCCGGTCGCTGATTTCAGCGCTCGTCGCCTTCCTGCAGCGCGCAAAACATGTGCGCATCATCGAAAATGCTGAAGTCGCCGATCTCGATCCGGACCGAGGCACGGCCGAGATCGGCGGTGAAACCGTCACCTTCGGCCGCTGCATCCTGGCGGCGGGCCATCGATCCTTTCCTCAGCTACAGGACCTGACATCAGGGCTGAAGCAGCCGCTCGGCCAGCCGGTGAAGGGGCAGGCGGCGCTGTTGAAGGCGGAGATCGATCCGGCGCTGCCGACGATCTTTCTCGACGGGCTCTATGTCGTCGCGCATGAGGGCGGGCATGCGGCGATCGGCAGCACCAGCGAAAACCGCTTCGGGGATCCCATGTCGACCGATGCCCAGCTCGACGCGCTGATCGAGGCGGCACGCGCCATCGTGCCTGATCTTCGCTGCGCGCCCGTCGTCGAACGCTGGGCGGGGCTGCGCCCGAAGGCGATCGACCGTGATCCGATGGTCGGTCGACATCCCGAGCACCCGCGTCTGATCGCGCTGACCGGTGGCTTCAAGGTCAGCTTCGGTCTTGCCCATCGGTTGGCGGAGGCGGCCGTTTGTATCGCAGGCGATACGGATTGCGGATTTTCGCTCCCGGAAAGCTTTGCGATTTCAAGCCATATCGCCGTGGCTTCACGTTAAACGTGAATTCCGTGCGGCTGCGTTTCGTTATTCTGTCATGCAAATCACCTATCTGCTTGCGCATCGGCAGCGCCTGACATCCACCGGCGCTCACTTCCTTGATGGAGGAAATCGCATGCGCTATGCCATTTGCTTCACGCCCCCGGCGAGCGACCTTTTGTCGCTCGTGGCCGCCAATTGGCTTGGCCGAAACGTGTTTTCAGGCGAGATGGTGGAGCCGCCGGCCGTTCGCGGTCTCGGCATTCACGAGATCGCATTCCACACCGCCGTACCGCGGCGCTATGGTTTCCACGGCGTTCTGAAGGCGCCGTTCCACCTGTCTCCCGACATGCCGGAATCGCAACTCCTGCGCGATCTGATGCGTTTTTCCGGAACCGTTCTTCCCTTCCGATTGCCGTGCCTGGAAATCGCCCGGCTCGGCAATTTCTATAGCCTGCTGCCGAGCGCTGCCTGCGAGCAGATCCAGTATCTGGCTTCGGCGATCGTGCAGGAATTCGACCGTTTCCGCGCGCCGCTCAGCGAAGCCGAGATCGAGCGGAGCGATCCGGACGGTCTGTCGGCCGCGCAGTTCGCCAATCTTCACCGCTGGGGCAACCCCTATGTGATGGATGAGTTCCGTTTCCACATGCCGGTGACGGGCCCGGTCAATGCACTCGACATGCCGCGCATCGAGCCGGCGCTGCGGGCGATCTTCGGGCCGGTGCTCGGCGAGCCGGTGATGGTCTCCAACGTCGCGCTGATGATCGAAGAGGGCACCGGCGGGCCGTTCCGCGTTCACTCGCTGCATCCGATGGGCAAGGTCAGCGCGCGCAAGATCGCCTGAGCAGGCGGCAGCTAAATGATTGTGCCGGAAGGATAAATTTCACTGCGCAGTTTCCGTCTCGACATTCCGGCTGCGGATGATACCGTTCCCCGTCTTTTCAGAAGGTGATTTAATGGTATCTGAGACCTATCCGCGCAATCTCGTCGGCTACGGGCGCCAGACGCCCGATCCGAAGTGGCCTGATGAGGCGCGCATCGCCGTGCAGTTCGTCATCAATTACGAGGAGGGCGGCGAAAGCTCGATCCTCGATGGCGATCCGGCATCCGAATGCCTGCTGTCGGAAATCGTCGGTGCGGCGGCTTGGCCGGGGCAGCGCAACCTCAATATGGAATCGATCTACGAATATGGTTCGCGCGCCGGTTTTTGGCGGCTCTGGCGGATGTTTACCGATCTCAATGTGCAGGCGACCGTCTATGGCGTGACGCTGGCCATGGCGCGCAATCCGGAAGCCGTTGCGGCGATGAAGGAAGCCGGCTGGGAGATCGCCAGCCACGGCTATCGCTGGCTGGAATACAAGGATTTTTCCGAGGATCTGGAGCGCAAGCACATTCTCGAAGCCGTGCGCCTGCACACCGAACTCACCGGCGAGCGGCCCTACGGCATGTATCAGGGCAAACCATCGGACAATACGCTGCGGCTGGTGCAGGAGGAGGGCGGTTTCCTCTACTCCTCCGATTCCTATGCCGACGACCTGCCTTTCTGGGTGAAGGGCGTCGACGGAAAACCTTTCCTGATCATTCCCTATACGCTCGAAACCAACGACATGCGTTTCGCGACACCGCAGGGTTTCAATACCGGCGATCAGTTCTTCACCTATCTGAAGGATGCTTTCGACACGCTCTATGAGGAAGGCAAGAACGGCAGCCCGAAAATGATGTCGGTCGGCCTGCATTGCCGCCTCGTCGGGCGCCCGGGCCGGGCAGCGGCGCTGAAGCGGTTCATCGAATATGTGCAGAAGCACGACAAGGTCTGGATTCCGCGCCGTATCGAGATCGCGGAACACTGGCACAAGCATCATCAGCCGGACGCGCTCTGATGATGCCGCGCGAGGATTTTGTTTCCCGCTTCGGCGGCGTCTTCGAACATTCGCCCTTCATTGCCGAACGCGCCTATGACGCCGGCAGCGTGAAGGAGCCGTTGACGGCATCAACCGTGCATGCGGCCCTTGCCGCTGCCTTCCGCGCCGCAAGCCCGGAGGAACGTCTCGGCGTGCTGCGCGCCCATCCCGATCTTGCCGGGCGGCTCGCCATCGCAGGCGAACTCACCGAGGACAGCCGCAAGGAACAGGCCGGCGCCGGCCTCGACCGGCTGAGCCCGGCCGAGCATGCCCGCTTCACCGAACTCAATTCGGCCTATGTCGAAAAATTCGGCTTTCCCTTCATCATCGCGGTCAAGGGGCTCGGCAAGGACGATATCCTCTCGGCCTTCGAGACGAGGATCGGCAATAGCCGGGATGAGGAATTGGCGACCGCGGCTGCGCAGGTCGAGCGGATCGCGCTGCTGCGCCTGACATCGATGCTGCCGGAGGCCGAATGAAAGAGCGGCGTGCGATCGACTATCTGAATGAGATGTATGAGGCGGCGTCCGAAGCGCTGTCCTTCGTCGGCGGAATGGATGGGGCGGCCTTCGCTGGGGACAAGCTCACCTTCAAGGCGGTGGCCTTCTGCCATTTCACCATCGGCGCTGCGGCGTCCCGCCTGCTGGTGGCGCATCCGGAATTTGCCACCGAACATCCCGACCTGCCGTGGACGAAAATCTGCGGCACGGGCAATCGCATTCTCGAAGACGTCTTCGACCTCGATCCCATCGAGATGTGGGAGGCGACCTATCGCACGCTGCCGGAACTGCTTTCGGCGATAGACGCCATCCGCAACTGGCATGCCCAAGGCGAGTGAAGCCATGTCCGAATTTCTCGACATCCGCCCGCTCAGCCGATCCACTTTTGCTCCCTTCGGCGAGGTGATCGAAGCCGATCCGGCTTCGATGCGGCTCATCAATGGCGGCACGACGGAACGTTTTCATGCCTTGGCCGTGGCGGAGGCGGCGGGCGAGGGCGCACGCGTCATCGTCAACCTGTTTCGCGGCCAGCCGCGCAGCTTTCCCTATGCCGTCGACATGATGGAGCGCCATCCCCAGGGCAGCCAGAGTTTTTCGCCGGTTTCGGGCCGCCCCTTCCTCGTCGTCGTTTCCGAGGACGAGAACGGACGCCCCGGCAGGCCGCAGGTCTTTCTGGCGCGCGGGGATCAGGGCGTGAACTATCGCCGCAACGTCTGGCACCATCCGCTGATGGCGCTCGGCGAGGCTTCGGATTTCCTGGTGGTCGACCGCGACGGGCCGGGCAACAATCTCGAGGAATTCTTCTTCGAGACCCCCTTCATCATCAGAGAGCCAGCCCTATGACCGGACTGACCACGCATGTTCTCGACACCGCTCTCGGCAAGCCGGCCGAGGGCATCAGGATCGATCTCTTCCGGATCGACGGCGAGATCCGCAGGCATGTGACGACGGTCAAGACCAATGCCGACGGCCGGGTCGACGGCGGCCCGATTCTCTCAGGCGAAAATTTCCATGTCGGGACCTATGAACTGGTCTTCCACGCCGGCGATTATCTCAGAGCCTGCGGCACGCCGCTGCCGCATCCGGCTTTCCTCGATCTCGTGCCGATCCGCTTCGGTATCGCCGATATCACCGCGCATTATCATGTGCCGTTGCTGCTTTCGCCCTATGGTTATTCCACTTACCGGGGCAGCTAGAGATGAAATTTGCCGCGATCGCCGATATTCACGGCAACCATCTGGCGCTTGAGGCGGTGCTTGCCGATATTCGGGCGCAGGGCATCGAGGAGATCGTCAATCTCGGCGATTTCTTCAGCGGGCCGCTGGAGGCGGGCCGGTCGGCGGAGATTCTGATGCCGCTCGGGCTGACTTCGGTTCGCGGCAATCACGACCGCTATCTGATCGAGCAGGCCCCTGATGCCATGCATCCGTCGGATGCCGCCGCCTACCGGCAATTGACGCCATCCCATCTCGATTGGCTGCGCAGCCTGCCCTTCGACACCGTCTATCGCGGCGAGGCCTATCTCTGCCATGCGACGCCGAAGGACGACAATCTCTACTGGCTGGAATCGGTGGCGCCGCAGGGCCATGTCTTCCTGAAGCCGCTCGAAGCGATCGAGGCGCTCGCCGAAGGCATCGACCTGCCGCTGATCCTCTGCGGTCACAGCCATGTCCCGCGCGCCGTCCGTCTCTCGGACGGCCGTCTGATCATCAATCCCGGCAGCGTCGGTTGCCCGGCCTATGACGACGATCTGCCTCACTATCACAAGGTCGAAGCCGGCCATCCGCTGGCCGGCTACGCCATTCTCGAAAAGACGGGTGCGGGTTGGACATGGGAGTTCAGGAACGTCGCCTATGACAATCTCGCCATGTCGAGGCTGGCGGCGGAAAACCGCCGGCCCGAATGGGCGAGCGCGCTGGCGACGGGCTGGCTGAGATAGTCCAGACCCGCCTGCGCTCAAATCATTTCTTCTCCGGCGCCGAAGGGGCGATCGTCTTTGCCGGACCGGCGGCCGATGCTGCCGGTCTGACCGAAGCGGCGGACGGTATTGCCGGCTTTGCCGGTGCTGCGGCCGGTTTTGCGCCATCGAGATTTCCAAGCAGGGATGAGATGGCGTCGTCGCCTTCGAAGCCGGCTTCCTTCAGAAGCTTGTCGAGGATCGGCTTGTTGGCCTGGTAGGCAAGCAGCTGGCTGGCCAGTCCGTCGCCCATGCCGATGCCGTTTCCGCCGTTCGCGCCGCCGCGGCCGAGCATGCCGCCGGTGTCGAAGATCCTGATATCGGAGATCTTTTCGATGGGCTTGACCGCCTCGGCGAGTGCTTCTGGAATGATACGGATGCGCTCGCGGGTGATCTCGAACTCGATGATAGCGGCGCTCAACTTGTTACGGGCGTCGTTGAGCAATGCCTCGCTCTCGGCAGCGGCCTTGCCGGTTTCGAGAATGCCCTTGGCCTTGATGATCGCCGCGTCCGCTTCGGCGGTCGCCAGCGTCTTGATGGCTTCCGCTTGGTCGATCGCGGCCTGCTTCTCGGCCTCGGCGCCGACGGTCACGGCGGTCGCTTCGGTTTCGGCTTTCTTGCGCGCGTCGATGACAGCGATCTGCTTTTCGCGTTCGGCGATCTCGATCGCCTTGGCGGTGCCGACCTTTTCTTCTGCCGCAATCGCGGTGGCGCGGGCCGTTTCGGCGGCCGCCTTCGCCTCGGACTCCTCGCGGCTCTTGTTGGCGACGGCGATGGCGCTTTCCTGGGCGACGATTTGAAGGTCACGCTTGGCTTCGGTATCGCGCTGCTGGACGGCGCGGGCGGAATCGATGTTTGCGCTTTCGCGGGCCTGCTTGGCGGCTGCCTCGCGCTCGGCGATTGCCTGTTCCGCGGCGATGCGGGCTTCTTCCTCGGCACGTATTGCCGCCTGCTCCTGCTGGGCGGTCTCGGCGCGCGTCGCGGCGGACTTGTTGGCGATGTCGCGTTCCTGGTTGAGTTCGGCTTCGCGCTTGGTCCGTTCGATGGCGAGCGACTGCTGGCGGGCCTCCAGATCCTTCTGGGCGATGGCGACTTCGGTATCGCGGACGATTTCGTTTCGCTCCTTCTTGCGACCCTCGGTGATGCGGGTCAGTGCCGCGAGACCTTGGGCGTCGAAGAAGTTGTTGGCGTTGAAATGTTTGATGTCGGTCTGGTCGAGCCGGGTGAGCGACACGGATTCGAGCTCGAGACCGTTCGACTGGAGGTCGGCGCCGACGGCTTCCTGCACGGCCTTGACGAAATCCATGCGCTGTTCCTGCAGTGCGTCGAGATTCATGGTCGCCGCCACCGAGCGAAGGCCGTCGACGAATTTCGCTTCGATCAGGATGCGGAGCGCTTCGGCGTCGTTGGTGCGGCTGCCGAGCGTCTGGGCGGCCAGCGCGATCGAGGAGCCGTCGGGCTTTACGCGCACATAGAATTCGGCGCCGATATCGACGCGCATGCGGTCCTTGGTGATCAGCGCGTCGCCTTCGCCGCGGCGGACTTCGAGGCGCAGCGTCTTCAGGTTGACCCTGGCGATGGAGTGGAAGATCGGCAGGACGACGGAGCCCCCGTCGAGCACGACCTTCTGGCCGCCGAGGCCGGTGCGCACATAGGCCTCGTCGCGGCTGGAGCGCGTGTAGAGAGAGGCGAGGACAAAGCCGATGCCGAAGATCAGGACGATGCCAATGCCGGCCGGTAGAATAATGTCAAACATCATGACTGCTCCCTGAAAGATTGATTGTCCGCTCCGGCCGGATCGGCGAGTGCGGGAATGGCGATAAACACATCTGCCTTGCGATCGACGAGGAGAACCTCAGTGCCGATCTTCAGCGGGCCTTCGTCCTTGGCGGCCTTGGCTCTCAGCACATGCCAGTTTCCATGCTGGTCCTTGACGCGGACGCGCCCCGGCAGTCCCTGGTCGAGCGGACCGAGCGACACTTCCGCGGTCCGGCCGATGAAAGTGTCGAGATCGACGGCATAGGTCTCGTCGTGCGGAACGATCCGCGCCACCGTCCGGCTCGATGCCCGCACCATGGGGAAGGTGAGCACCAAGGCGGGAATGGCGGCGACGGCGGCCGGCAGCGGCGCCCAGAAAGCTCCGGCGACCGCCTGTATGGCAAAGCCGGCAATGGCGAAGAAGCCGAGCGTCATCATCAGGAGAATGAGCAGCGGAACGCCGCCGACATTGAGCCAGGACAGATAGCCCGCAATGCCGTCATGGCCGTGGAAATCCGGTTTTCCGAGAAGCTCGGTGATCGAAAAACCCATGACGGTCGCCAGCATCTCGATCGCGGTCAGGCCGGCAAGCACGGCGGCGGCGATCGCAAAGGGAAGGCATTCAGGAGCGAGGAAAAGTCCCATCGGCGTTACCGGTTATCCGCCTTGAAACGCGCGAGGCGGGCCTCGATCGCCTGCTCGCGGTGCAATCGGTCGAGTTCGTCCAGCTCGGAACTATGGGCGTTTTCGGCTGATGGAACGCCTGTCAGCCGCGAGACCGCCGCGGCGGCGCGGGCAGCGCCCACGCCCGGCGTCGGTCTGCCGTGGCCGGCCAGAGCCTCTTCCGGATGCTTGACGATGCTGCGCTTGAAATCGGCAAGGCGGGCGTCGGCCTCGCGGCGCGCGGCGAGCACCGCCTGCAGAGCTTTCTGGCCCTCATCCACCTGCTCGCTGGCATCAGCCAGCGCCTTGTCGAGTGCTGCGATCTGGGATTCGAGATCGATCTGACGGGCGACGCCGGCCTTTGCGAGATCGTCGCGCCCGGAGGAGACCGCGATGCGGATCTTCTCATCCAGCGCATTCATGTCTTCGACGATTTCGTCCTTGCGGCTCTGGATGCGGTATTCCTCGGCGCGCGCCTTGCCGAGGTCGGTGCGGGCCTCTTCTGCAGCCGCATCGATCTCGCGGATCGCCTGTTCGATCACCGCGATCTTGTTGACGCCTTCCGCTTTGTCGATCGCCGCATTGGCGATGCCCGCAATCAGGCGACCCATGCGTGAAAGAATGCCTTCATTCGTCATGTTTTCCTCCATCCGAGCGGAATTCGGCGTGACGCCGATGTTAATCTCGTAGCGATCGTGATCCGCCACAAGGTATGCGGGAAAAATACTCTCCCATCCCTTGGAATAGCCCGCGACATCAAAGGGCACGGCAACGCGTCCGTGCACCGTGGCGATGGTCAGGTCCGAGGGGCCTTTTATGGCGAAGAGCTTTTCGTCGAGCGGCAGCTGCAGCGGATCGGGGATGACGCCCCGATTGGCAGCGAAATCGCGAAGGCCGAGCGTCACCAGCCGCGCCGGCAGGCCCGTCTGCTCGCGGATGGTTTCATAGGCCAGATCATGCAGGACGACGAGATTGGCGCCCGCTTTGTCGTCGATGAGCTCGGTCAGGATGCCGGTCATCCTGCGATAGGCGGCAATCGTGTCGTCAAGCGCCTGGCGGGCCTGATCGTCAGGCGCCAGCATGTAGCGCAGCAGCGATGGATGCGGTGTCTTGCTCGTGATTGCCATGGATAAAAACATAAAGCACCGCTTTTGTGCTTTCAAGAGGCTGCGTGCGAAAAATACAACCTTTGTTGAACTTGTCGTTGGACGGAGGAGGGATCACAAGATGCGATTACAAGCAATTCGCAAAAGCAGCGTTCGACACCGTTCCGGATCAGCTCCGTTCCCATCGGCCCGCCATACGCGCCTCGCGAATACCGGCGCTGATACGGTTGATGATCGTCCATATGAGAAGGAGTGCCACCACTGCCCAAAGCCACACGGTCCACGTTGCAAAAGTGCCTCCAACCGCGACAAAGACGCCGAGCGCGCCGAAAAGCACCGCACGGTCGCTCTTGCCCAGCGGCCCGTCGTAACGCCGGCTGGCGCCGACCGTTTGACTGAGAATGCCGGCAAATTCCGTCAGCACCGAGAGGAAAATGACAGCCATGGCCGGCATCAGGCCGTTCGGATCGATCAGTGCAAACGGCAAATACAGGGCGATATCCGAGACGACATCACCGATCTCGTTGAGATAAGCGCCCAGAATGCTCTTTTGCCCATGTTCGCGCGCGAGCATGCCGTCAATCGCATTGAGGCCCATGCGCAAGAGAAACCAGACAGGCACCATCAGGAACCACTGCGGAAGCGGAACGATGCTGAGAAAAAGGCCAAGTGCAACAGAGACGGCGGCAGCAACCGATGTCACCTGATTGGCGGTGACACCTCGCGCCGCCAGCGCGCGTACCAGAGGGCGAAGGATATTCTGAAACCGGGACTTCAATTGATAAACAGACATGCTACCTCAGTGGAGTTTCGTGGCATCAGAAAAATCTATCCCAGCTCCGGCGGTGCAGATCGTCGTACTTGCGGGGAGCCGATACTTCATGTCGGTTCTCGTATAGGGCTTACATTTGCGACTAGACTTTTGCAATGAATGCAAATCAGTGTTCCGCTAATGGTTGCAACTCATCCACCGATCAGAACTGGAGAAGACCGTGCTGCAAACTGCCGATAGTGGGCAACCGTCATCGACGGCGAGACCGATGCATGAATCCGAATTCGTCTCGCACGATGGGACGCGACTCTTTTATCGGATGTGGCCTGCGACCGGCACTTCACCGAAGGGCGCCATCATTCTTCTCCATCGCGGCCACGAGCATAGCGGTCGGGTCGCGCATCTCGCCACTGAACTCGGTCTCGATAATTTTGCCTTATACGCCTGGGATGCGCGCGGCCACGGGCGCTCACCGGGAGAGCGCGGCTATTCGCCATCCTTCGCTGCGTCGGTGCGCGACCTCGATTGCTTCGTCCGCCATGTCAGCGAGACAAGCGGAACTGCCGTCGAAAACATCGCCGTGATTGCCCAGAGCGTCGGCGCGGTCCTCGCCACCACCTGGGTGCATGACTATGCGCCGCAAATCCGAGCGCTCGTGCTCGCCTCGCCGGCCTTCAGCGTCAAGCTCTACGTGCCTTTTGCAAGGGAAGGCATTGCGCTCTGGGAAAAACTCAAGGGGACATTCTTCGTCAATTCCTATGTCAAGGCGAGGTTTCTGACGCACGATCCGGAGCGCATCGCCTCCTTCGAGGCCGACCCGTTGATCACCCGGCCGATCGCCTCCAACATTCTGTTGCAGCTTTATGAAGCGGCCGCCCGCGTCGTCGACGACGCCCGCGCCATCACCGTTCCGACCCAATTGCTGATCTCCGGCAGCGACTGGGTGGTGCGACATGCGCCGCAGCACCGGTTCTACGAAAACCTCGGCAGCCGCATCAAGGAGCGGCATGTGCTTCCCGGCTTCTATCACGACACACTGGGCGAGAAGGACCGCGCGATTGCGCTCGCCGAGGTCCGCCGTTTTATCGATGCGCGGTTCGCCGAGCCTCGGGCGCCTGCCGATCTTCGCACCGCCCATGTCCAGGGCTATACCAAGGATGAGGCCGACCGGCTCGCGAGCCCTCTGGACGCCATGTCCCCGCGCGGCATCTACTGGGCCCTCAGCCGTCTCAACATCAGGCTCGGCGCGCTGGTGTCGGAAGGCATAAAAACCGGGGTCAAGACCGGTTTCGATTCCGGCTCGACGCTCGATTACGTATACGAAAACCAGCCGCGCGGGCTCGGTCCCGGCGGGCGGTTGATCGACAAGGTGTTTCTCGATGCGATCGGCTGGCGCGGCATCAGGCAGCGCAAGCTGCATTTGCAGGAGCTGATCGAGGACGGGCTGCAGCGTTTGAAAGCAGCCGGCCGCAGCACCCATGTGCTCGACATTGCGGCCGGGCATGGCCGTTACGTCCTTGATGCGATCGAGGCGGCTGCCGTGCGTCCCAATAGTGCGCGATTGCAGGATTATTCCCCCATCAATGTCGAGGCCGGCCGCACCAGCATTGCCACGCGCGGCCTCGGTGATTTCGTCAGCTTTCGCCAGCAGGATGCCTTTGACGGCGAGGGGCTGGCCGCAATCACGCCGGCTCCGGATCTCGCAATCGTCTCCGGCCTTTACGAGCTTTTCTCCGACAATGGGATGATTGCCGCTTCGCTCGACGGGATCGCCCGCGCGATGCGGCCCGGTGGTCTGCTTGTCTACACCAACCAGCCATGGCATCCGCAACTGGAGATGATCGCCCGCGCCCTGACCTCCCACCGCGGCGGCCAAGCATGGGTGATGCGGCGGCGGACGCAGGAAGAAATGGACCAGCTGGTCGCCGCAGCCGGTTTCCGCAAGATCGAACAGCGGATCGACCAGTGGGGCATTTTCACCGTCTCGCTGGCGGAAAGAATTTGAGGGCAAGCCGTTGGGGCAGGCAGGTTCTACTCTTTCCCGGGCAGGGCCGGTCGCGAAGCGGGCGGCGCTCTGGCTCGTCTTCCTGGCGCCGTTCTTCTATCTGACCTATGGCGGTGCCAACTGGCTGGCATCGCAGCGCGCTCATGTGCCGAACATCGCCTTTGGATGGGAAAGCGCCATTCCGTTCCTGGCATGGACGATCATTCCATACTGGTCGATCAACCTGTTCTATGCACTCTGCCTGTTCATCAACACGACGCCGCGCGATGTGGATATGCTCGCCAGGCGTTATCTGACGATCCAGATTATAGCGATCGCTTGCTTTATCGCGTTTCCGCTCGAAGCAACCTTCGTCCGGCCGGCCACAAGCGGTCTGCCCGGCTTCATGTTTGCCGTCCTTGGCGGTTTCGATAAACCGTTCAACCAGGCGCCGTCGCTGCATGTCGCGCTGCTGGTGGTGATCTGGGATCATCTGCGCGGCCGCTTGCCGCGCCGGGCGCGGCTTCTCTGGCACTTCTGGTGCTTTCTGATCGGCGCTTCCGTGCTGACGACGTGGCAGCATCACGTGATGGACATACCGACGGGCATGCTGCTCGGTCTGTTTGCCGCCTGGCTCTTTCCGCGCGATGCCGGTTCCCCTCTTGCGAATTTCGCTTTGAGCGGCGATCCGAAGTCGCGCCGTCTTGGACTCTGCTATCTGTGCGGTGCCGTCGCATTTCTCGGCCTCACAGCGTTCTGTACTCCTCTATCACCCGCGGCACTTCTGTTGCTCTGGCCGGCTATTGCGCTGGCGATCGTCGCCGTCGGATATTTCGGCGCCGGGCCGCAGATATTCCTGAAACGCGCCGATGGCCGGGCCGCGCTTGCCAGCCGCTGGCTGCTGGCGCCCTACCGGCTCGGCGCCATCATCAACGTTTGGCTCTGGACGCGCAAAATGCCTGCATCGGTAGTGATCGCCGATGGCGTCCATCTCGGCCGTTTTCCGCGTCGTCATGAAGCCAATCGTTTTACCACGGTGATCGACATCACCGGAGAACTGCAGCGCCCGAGCGGCACGCTTGCGCGCTGGTGCAGTTTTCCCGCGCTCGATCTTACCGGCCTCGACAAGATCCAGGCGCGCGCCGCGGCAAATCTCATCGAAGCTGTGCGCCACCAGGGACCGGTGCTCGTCTGCTGTGCGCTCGGTTTCCAGCGCAGCGCCTGCGTCATCGCAGGCTGGCTGGTCATCAGCCGGCGTTGCGAAAATCCAGCCGAAGCGTTGCAGCTGATCGAACGCGCGGGACGGCGTGTTTATTTGCCCGCGGAAACGATCTATGCCGTGACCGAGGGCTCGCCATGACGCAGTGGAAAACCGCGGCCTCCGCGGCGGCGCGAAATCTCGGCCGCAATGCGATGTTCTGCGGGCTGGCAGCGCTGTTGCCGCTGATCGCCGGCCCGGTCACCGCGGGATATCGGGGTTTCGCGCCGGCGCTCGGCTGGCTCCTGATGCTCGTTTTCTGCGGGATCGTGCTGGCGCTGGCGGTCCATCTCCTCTTCGACGCGCTGCTGTTTCGCCTCGCGTCGAGCCACGAGACGGAGGCCGCCGGCCTTGCCGCCGTAGACGACCTGCTGTTCCGGATGCAGCTTCGCAAGCCTGACGGGACGGCGCGTGGCTTGGAGAAGCGGATTGCCGGATCGCGCCGCATCGTCTGGCAGCAGCGTCTTGCGCTCGTCCTCTCTCTCGTGATTTTCGCGATCCTTCAGCTCAATGCGAGCGGCGGACAGCCGCCGGGCTGAGCAGCATGCCGTTGCGTGCGCGGCAGGGCTTGCCCGCCATTGGCGCGTTCAGGCGGTGCCGATTTCTCTGTTTCAGGCTTGTCTCGATATGATCGACGCGTTCACGTCGTTGATGTCGCGCTTGCCGCAGAGCGCCATGGTGATGTCCATCTCCTTGCGGATGATGGCGAGCGCCAGCGTGACGCCCTCCTTGCCCATGGCGCCGAGCCCGTAGAGGAAAGGGCGGCCGATATAGGTGCCTTTCGCGCCGAGTGCCACGGCCTTCAGCACGTCCTGGCCGGAGCGGATGCCGCCGTCGAGATGGATTTCGATGCGATCGCCGACGGCATCGACGATCGCAGGCAGCATATTGATCGAGGAGGGGGCGCCGTCGAGCTGGCGGCCGCCATGGTTCGAGACGATGATCGCATCGGCGCCGGTGTCGGCGGCTGCCCTGGCATCCTCCGGGTCGAGAACGCCCTTGATGATCAGCGGGCCGCCCCATTGTTCCTTGATCCAGGCAACATCGGCCCAGGAGAGCCGCGGATCGAACTGTTCATGCGTCCATGCGGCGAGCGAGGTGATATTGGAGACGTTCTTGGCATGGCCGATGATATTGCCGAAGCTGCGGCGCTGCGTCTTCAGCATATCAAGGCACCAGAAGGGCCGCGTCGCCACCTGCCAGACATGTTTCGGCGTGAATCTCGGCGGCGCCGACAGGCCGTTGCGCAGGTCCTTGTGGCGCTGGCCGAGGATCTGCAGATCGGCCGTCAGCACCAGCGCGGAGCATTTGGCGGCCTTGGCGCGGTTGATGAGGCCGAGAACGAAATCCTTGTCTCTCATCACGTAGAGCTGGAACCAGAAGGGGCGCGTCGTCACCGATGCGACGTCCTCGATCGAGCAGATGCTCATCGTCGACAGCGTGAAGGGAACGCCGAATTCTTCCGCCGCGCGCGCTGCCAGCATCTCGCCATCGGCATGCTGCATGCCCGTCATGCCGGTTGGCGCGAGAGCCACGGGCATCGACACCTTCTGGCCGATCATCGTCGTTTCCAATGTGCGGTCGGTCATATCGACCAACACCCGCTGGCGCAGCTTGATCCGGCTGAAATCGCTCTCATTCGCCCGATATGTGGATTCCGTCCAGGCGCCCGAATCCGCATAGTCGAAAAACATCTTCGGCACGCGGCGCTGTGCGAGCTTTTTCAGATCGGCAATGGTGAGCGGAGTGGCCATGAATGAACCTTCACATCGGAATTCGGCGATCCGGCGTAACATGGAATTCGCGGGAGAGTGAGGGGAATTCGAAGGTCTTCAACGGCGGCGATGCGGAAAAGCGATTATCCCTCCCAGCCAATATCGCGAAGGTCGCTGGCTCCATCGATGACGCACACGATATGAACGGCAGTGCTATCGCAGGAGTAAGAACAAGCCATCTTTCAACCACTGGAAGAAGCGCGTCTGCTGCCCGGATCGCCGCTGTCGCGCGTGCCTGCGCGGTTTCGCCATGATCTTTCCATCAAACCGAGTTCGGGTTTGGACGGAAGGCAAGCACGGTCAGCGCCTTTGATCGCAGACAAGCGGACCTGGCTCACGCAAATCGTGCCCGTGTCGCAGGCAAGTCGCCGCTCGGCGAAGCTCTCACCTATATCGCCAAATACTGGGATGGGCTCTGTGTCTTCCTGACTGACGGGCGCATTGAGATCGACAACAACACCGTCGAGAGAGCCATCAGACCGATAGCCCTGAACCGTAAGAATGCTCTCTTCGCCGGGCACGACGCCGGAGCGGAGAACTGGGCGGCCATCGCGTCCCTCATAGAGACCTGCAAAGCTCAATACTGTCGATCCGTTTGGCTACCTAGCTAGGACGCTCGCCGCCATCGTTAATGGTCACAAGCAGAGCCACATTGAAGGTCTCTTGCCGTGGAACTACCCCTCAATCTCCCCTTTGCAGACATTTGCTGTCGAGATACGCTTATCCGCGTCACTCTATGAGAGATAGAAAGGCGAGCCCCATGACGTCGCCGATTTTCAGAATTTTGCGGCTCTTCGATGAAGCTGGTATCCGCTATATGCTCAATAGATATCGCGAGGATACGATTGATGTGCATGCCACCCTTGTAGGTGAGCGCATCGAGCTTTCTATATTTGAAGACGGCCGTGTCGAAATGTCTCGTTTCGTTGGAAACGAGGATGTCTTGGAAGGTGATCTTATCTACGAAGTCGTGGCGGCCTACGTTCAGGAAAACGCGGAATGGGAAAAGCGCGTGGGGGAACCAAATCAGGAGGCATGACCGCTGCTGCCGCGCCCGTATCGTTAGACGAACTCCCGCATCCATAAAGCATCTTGGTCAAGGCGCGACCGGGACACCGCTTACTGTCCACCTTCATTTTCCTGACTGGGATCTTTAACGCAGCTAGTTCCGTCCGTATCGTCGATTCATGCTCGGCGGATACCTGAGTAATTGAAATGCAGCGCAATCATTTGCACTTCATTCTAGCTTTGCATCAGAGTCATCTGATTACATGATGAGGCCGTCAAGATAGGGGCGATCGATGAAGTGCATCTCTGAACTTTTTATGGGATTGGCGGGAGCGACCTTGGTCGTCATTAGCGCAGTTCAACCGGCGAAAGCTAACAGTGACAATGGCGAAGACCCATCTTGTAAAATCGTCAACTTCGCATACGCGGCAACCATGAACGCTACCCGGTCGAGCGTGACGGCTTATGCCGAGCAGGACGATGGATCTTTAGTGTTCACTGCCGATTTGCGAACCCAGTTAGGTATTAATTATCTAAAAGATTCAACGCGAAAGCAATGGATCCGTTACCCACAGGCAAAGTGGGTTCCAGCGGACCGATTTGGTCCAAAAATAACTGACTGTGTATTTAAAGGTGATGAAAGTCACCTGGATATCGCAGCAAAGCACTATTCAGCTATCCGTCATGAGGGAACCCAGGTCTCTAAAGTGGATTTTTGGATTACGCATGACGATGGACGAATTGCAAAAATGCGAATTGGGCCGTGGGGAGTCAAGCTTAAGTTCGGACTGGGAGTAATTGAAATCCGGAAGTTCGATGACGAGGCATTGACCCCTCCGCTTTGATCCGCAGCCGCAACAGACTTGCGCTTCCATTCGAACGGTATGTCCGATGTTTTGTCGAAATCCTGAAGCGAAATTACATGCGCATATCAGTTCCACAGGATGCTGAAGCAGCGCTCCAATCGCGCGACGTCCAGTTTCCGTGAAAACCTTAAACCGCTGCGCCGGCACGTCTGAACTGGTGCTGTGTGTAAATCATGTCGTCATATGTCGAAGCCCCGTTCGGCAACAACATCAACAATCACACGCTGATCCGGAAGATGGGTCCATAACACCGCTTACGTCTATGATGGTATCGGCCATCGGCTGGCCGCTGCTGCCGGCGATCCACAGCCAAATGTCCAGAATGTCCGAGCGGCTCGGCCCGAGTAAAAAACCGCGGCCATCAATCAGGCTTTGGATGCGGCAAACCGCCGGCGCCCTTCGGCCTTCACGGCATCGATGTCCAGAGGGGCGAAATCTCCGCTTTGCATTCCATCGCGCCACGCATTCCGCAGGCGTTCGACTTCGCGGGCTTTTGCACTGTTGCGCTCCTCAAGCAGCCGCAGGGCTTCGCTCACGACGTCGCTCGAAGAGCTGTAACCGCCGGAATCGATCTTTCTCTTGATGTCGCTCGCCAGTTCATCCGGCAATGAAACAGTCAGGTCCATGAGGTTTCTCCTCATCAAACTATGGGAAGATCGGCGGATTTTTGCAAGTTCGCTCGGAGGGTCTTTTTCAACGCAACGCCTGCCACATAGGTTTCGGCGACCGCCCGGTCGTCGCCCATTGTCTGCAGGAGGAAGAGCTCCTCGGACAGGGTCTTCACCGTTTCCAGCTTCAGCGCCATGGCCGGGGTCGCGGCCGCATCGAGGACGACGAGGTCGGCTTCGGTGCCGGCGTCCAGCGTGCCGATCCGGTCGGCCAGCGACAGTGCCTCGGCATTGCCGCGCGTCATCAGGTAGTAGCTTTCCAGGGGGTTCAGCCGTTCTCCGA
Source organism: Rhizobium sp. R634 (assembly GCF_002211305.1). Classification (GTDB taxonomy): domain Bacteria; phylum Pseudomonadota; class Alphaproteobacteria; order Rhizobiales; family Rhizobiaceae; genus Rhizobium. The sequence continues at coordinate 27,520 of NZ_LOKW01000028.1, forward strand.
GCAGCTGCTGGATCTTGTAGGCCTCGTCCATGGTTTTCAGCATCGAATAGCTGGAGCCGCCGCCGATATCGGTTGCGACGCCAATGCGGACCGGCTTTTCACGGCGCGCTAGCGCCTTCAGCGGGAACAGGCCGGAGCCGAGGAAAAGGTTCGAGGTCGGGCAATGGATGGCGACCGAACCCGTCTCGCTCATGACATCGGCTTCGCGCTCTGAGAGATGGATGGCATGGCCGAAGAGGCTTTTCGGCCCGAGCAGGCCGTAGCGGGCATAGATGTCGGTATAGTCGGTCGCCTCGGGATAGAGCTCGCAGGTGAATTTGATCTCGTCGTGGTTTTCCGACAGATGCGTCTGGATGTGCAGGTCGGGAAATTCGCGGGCTAGCGTTGACGTCGCTTCCATCTGCGCCGGGGTCGAGGTGATGGCGAAGCGCGGGGTGATGGCGACATGGTTGCGGCCCTTGCCGTGCCAGTCCGCTATCACCTGGCGGGTCTCGTCGTAGCCCATCTCGGGCGTGTCGAGCAGGCCCTGCGGGGCGTTGCGGTCCATCATCACCTTGCCGCCGACCATGCGCATGTTGCGTTTCATCGCCTCGGCGAAGAAGGCGTCGGCGGAGGTCTTGTGCACCGAGCAATAGGCGACCGCCGTCGTCGTGCCGTGGCGGATCAGCTCGTCGTAGAAATGCGTGGCGATCCTCTCGGCATGCGCGCTTTCGACGAAGCGGCATTCCTCGGGAAAGGTATAGGTGTTCAGCCATTCGAGCAGGTTGGCGGCATAGGAGGCGATCACCTGCATCTGCGGAAAATGCAGGTGCATGTCGATGAAGCCGGGCATGATCAGATGCGGGCGATGGTCGATCTCGGCCGTGCCTTCGGCGGCCTTCGTCTTGACGTCGGCATAAGGACCGGCTGCGGCGATCAGCCCGTCTTCGATCAGCAGGCCGCCATCCTCCTCGTAGAGATAGCTCTGGCTGTCGGCCAGGCTCAGCGGCGCGCGATGAAAGGAAAGCAGGCGGCCGCGCAGGAGTGTTGTCGTCATTGTTTCTTGCCTTCGACTGCGCTTTCGAACCAGGCTACGAGCAGCTTGCGTTCGTCCGGCGTCATATCGGTCACGTTGCCGGGCGGCATGGCATGGCTGCGCCCCGCCTGTATATAGATTTCTCGGGCATGGGCGGCAATTTCCGCGTTGTGTTCGAGTATCACGCCCTTCGGCGGCCGCACGACGCCCTCATAGGCGGGCTCGGCAGCATGGCACATGGAACAGCGCGTCGAAACCAGCTGCTTGACGGCGGGAAAATGCGGATCGCCGGCGAATTGCTGGAAGGCGGGCGCCACTGCCGCCGCATCCGTCTCTCCCGTCAACAGCTTCGGCACGGTCGAAAGCCACATGATCAGGATGAAAAGGATGACGGTGACGATCCAGGTCCAGGTCGGCCGGCCTTTCCTGGCATGGGTGGTGTTGAACCAGTGGCGGATGGTGACGCCCATCAGGAAGACGAGCGCCGCGATCACCCAGTTGAACGCCGTGCCGAAGGCGAGCGGATAATGGTTCGACAGCATGAAGAAGATGACGGGCAGCGTCAGGTAGTTGTTGTGGAGCGAACGCTGCTTGGCGATCTGGCCGTATTTCGGATCGGGCGTGCGGCCGGCGATCAGATCGGCAACGACGATCTTCTGGTTGGGGATGATGATCATGAAGACATTGGCCGACATGATCGTCGCGGTGAAGGCGCCGAGATGCAGGAAGGCGGCGCGGCCGGTGAAAAGCTGCGTATAGCCCCAGGCCATGAAGACGAGCACGGCATAGAGCACCGCCATCAGCCCCCAGGTGTTGCGCCCGAGCGGGGATTTGCAGAGCAGGTCATAGACGAGCCAGCCGAAAGCGAGAGATGCCAGCGAGATCGCGATGGCGACCGGCGGCGTGATGTCGAGCACATGCCGGTCGATGAGGAAGAGGTCGGCGCCGCCGTAATAGACGATGCAGAGCATGAGAAAGCCGGAGATCCAGGTGAAATAGCTTTCGTATTTGAACCAGGTCAGGTGCTCCGGCATTTGTGCGGGCGCCACCAGATATTTCTGGATATGATAGAAGCCGCCGCCATGGACCTGCCATTCCTCGCCATAGGCGCCGGGCGGCAGATGCGGGCGTTTCACCAGTCCGAGATCGAGCGCGATGAAATAGAAGGACGATCCGATCCAGGCGATCGCGGTGATGACATGGAACCAGCGCGCCGCGAAGGCCAGCCATTCCCATGCTATGGCATATTCATACATCGAGTTCCCCTATCTTCCTCCGACTCGTGACATTGCGGAAATTTTGGCGGGGAGGGAAGAGGAGATTGAAGAACCGCACGAGGCCCCGGTTTCGGCAGCGGCGATCCCCAGGCAGCAATGGCATGATCACTGCGCTCTATAGGGATCTGTTCATCGGCGATCTATTGTCATGTGCCTAAAAGCTGCCGAGAAGACCATGCAGTATTACTGTCTCATACTGGATCTGCTAAATTAGCAGATCGCGAAACTATCATGAGCGGATACAGTTAGGTTGCAGGCCGCCGGAATGACATAAGAACAGTTGGAAAAATCGGCGGCGCATTCATCGACGGAGAAGATGCCCATGCGCAGCATTCTGACGTGTTTGATGGTGGCATACGCATCGTTGGCGACAGCTCACGACGCACCTTCGGGGTGGAGTTATGACCCCTATTGTTGCAACGGCGACAGTCATAGTGGCGATTGCCAGATGATTCCGTCCAAAACCGTGGCGGTGACACCGAACGGATATCGCGTGACGCTGATGCCGGGCGACCACCGGCTGGTCACGCATGCGCACGTCTTCCTGCTGCCTATGACGAAGGCGATGCAATCCGGCGATGGCGATTATCACCTCTGTCTGTTCCCCAACGAGAACACGCCGCGCTGCTTCTACGCCCCGGAAATGGGCTTCTGAAGCCGAAACCGTCGCTGGTCAGGCCCGGGGTGAGTTCTCCCAGGTCGTAATGCTTCAATTTCTAGCGGCCTTCATCTCGTCGAGGATCCAATTGCGGAAGGCCTTGATCTTCGGCACGTTGCGGCGATTTTCGGGATAGGCGAGCCAGTAGGCCTTGCCGTCGCTGCGCGTCAGCTCGAAAGGCTGGTAGAGCCGGCCGAGCGCGATCTCGGCTGCATAGAACGCGGGGTGCAGGATGGCGACGCCGTGGCCGGCCATCGCCGCATCGGCCTCCATCGCCTGCGAGCCCAGCTGGTTGCGCGGGCGCCGGTCGAGATCCGTCTCCGTGACGCCGGCCGCTTCGAACCATTGTTTCCACCAGATATCGCCGGCGTCGAAAAGATCGAACTTCAGCAGATCGCGCGGCTCCCGGATGCCGCCGGCCGCTTCCGCCAGCTTCGGGCTCAGCATCGGCGTGAATTCCAGGCCCATCAGCCGGTGCAGGGCCAGCCCCGGCCAGTTGCCGTCGCCCCAGCGGATGCCGACGTCGATCTGCTCACGGGCGAAGTCGATGATATCAGAGGTCGCCTGAAAGCGTACCGCGATCGCCGGATGCTTCAGGTGGAAGGAACCGAGGCGCGGCGCCAGCCATTTCGAGGCGAAGGTATGGGTCGAACTGATGGCGAGCGTGCCTTCGACGCTGTCGCGCGCCGTCGCCATCGCGTCATGCAGCATGGCGAAGGCTTCGGTCACTTTCGGGGCCAGCCGCTCGCCGGTGTCCGTCAATGCGATCTGGCGGGGGCGCCGCAGGAACAGCGGCTCGCCGACATTCTCCTCCAGCAGTTTGATCTGATAGCTGACCGCGGTCTGCGTCATGCCGAGCTCGTCGCCGGCCTTGGTGAAACTGCCGAGCCGGGCGGCGGCCTCGAAGACGCGCAACGCATTCAGCGGAAACTGTTTCGAGAGTTTCATGGATAAGTTCTCTTCATGCAGGCAGACGGTCGTTCGATTGGAATTGCAGCATTTTTGCCGGCAAACTGCAACTCATACCATCAAACGGACGAGGTGATGTCATGGATTGCCACACTATCGAAGAGAGCCGGCCGCAGCCGTTCAGCGGTGTTTTTCCGCGCTTTGCGGGCTGGTTGTTCGGCAGTGCCAAGCGTTTCTGCCGTCTGCCGCGGCTCGATCTCGCCGCCATGCCGGACCGCGTCAAGCGCGATCTCGGTTTCCTCGACGGGCGCGATCCCTATTACGAAGACGAGCGCATGCGATAGGCTGAAAGCGCCGTCAGGATCTCGGCTGCGGTCATGGCGGCGATGACTTCGGGGCGCTTGTCCCTGACGGCGGAACCGCCGATAGGCAGCGTCAGCCGCTCCATCCAGCCCCGTTCGCCGCCGCCTTCGCGCGAAAGCCAGCTTGCGAAGGTGGCGCGCTTGGTCGCCGAGCCGATCATGCCGACATAGGCGAGGTCGGTCCGCTCGAGCGCCTGGCGGGCGATGAGGAAGTCCAGCGCATGGTCATGGGTCAGGATGACGACCGCGCCGCCGGCGGCAACATCCTTCACCAGCGCTTCCGGCATCGGCACGAGCCGCGACCTGATGCCCGCCGGCAGGTTGGTAAGCTCTTCCTGCCGCGTTTCGACGACCGTGACCGACAGCGGCAGCGGCGCAAGGGCTGCGGCCAGCGCCCGGCCGACATGGCCGGCGCCGAAGAGCAGCACTTCCGGCAGACGCTCGATTTCGCCGGCAAGCCTTGCCTCGAGCTCATCCTTCAGCGTCTGCGTTAGCCGGCGGAACCGCAACTGCGTGCGCCCGCCGCAGCACTGGCCGATCTCAGGGCCGAGGGGGATATCCATGGCAGGCGTCCCGCCGGTTCCCGCCAGCATCTCCCGCGCGTTGTGGATCGCCATGAATTCGAACTGCCCGCCGCCGATCGTGCCCCACAGCGCGGTCGGCGAGACGAGCATGAAGGCGCCGGTCTCGCGCGGGGTAGAGCCCCGGGTGGCGGTGATGTCGACGAGGACGCTGTCGGGGTGGGCGGCGAGAAAGGTGGGGAGGTCGTTCATGGGAAGATGGCCGATGGGTGTGCGGTTGTGGCACCCCCCTTTGTCCTGCCGGACATCTCCCCCACAAGGGGGGAGATTGGATGGGGTTGACGGCTTCCCCAAACAACTAAAGCACTGCTACTCCGACACGGCTGATGGGGAGCGATAAGCCAACCTTTTGCCGATCTCCCCCCGTGTGGGGGAGATGTCCGGCAGGGCAGAGGGGGGTAACACCCGCTTTGTCCGTCCTGCTCAAGCAACAAACCAGCCGGACGCATCCTACACCCGCTTCATCCGCTCTACCGCCATCAGCACCCGTTCCGGCGTCGCCGGAGCGTCGAGCCTGGGGCAGACTCTGTAATCCGCCACGCTCGCGACTGCCATCGACAGCGCTTCCAGCACCGAGATCGCCAACATGAAGGGCGGTTCGCCGACGGCCTTGGAGCGGCCGATGGTGGCTTCCGCGTTCTCCGACCATTCGGCAAGGCGTACGTTGAAGATCTTCGGCCGGTCGGAGGCGAGGGGTATCTTGTAGGTGGAGGGGGCGTGTGTGCGCAGGCGGCCCTTGTCGTCCCACCATAGCTCTTCCGTCGTCAGCCAGCCCAGGCCCTGGACGAAAGCGCCTTCGACCTGGCCGAGGTCGATCGCCGGGTTCAGCGAGCGGCCGACATCGTGCAGGATATCGGTGCGGTCGATCAGATATTCGCCGGTCAGCGTGTCGATCGAGACTTCGGTGCAGGCGGCGCCATAGGCGAAATAATAGAAGGGCGTGCCGCGGCCGGCCTTGCGGTCCCAGTGGATTTTCGGCGTCTTGTAGAAGCCGGCGGCGGACAGCTGGACGCGGGCGAAATAGGCCTGCTTGATGAAATCGGGGAAGGCGATCTCGCTTTCGCCGACGCGCACGCGGTTCGGCAGGAAGACGACGTCGGAGAGCGCCACCTCCCATTTCTCGGCGGCGAAGGCCTTGAGCCGTTCCTTGATCTGGCGGGCGGCATCATAGGCCGCCATGCCGTTCAGGTCCGAGCCGGAGGAGGCGGCGGTGGCCGAGGTGTTCGGCACCTTGGCAGTCGTCGTCGCGGTGATTTTCACTCTGTCGATATCGACCTGGAAACTGTCGGCAAGTACCTGCGCCACCTTGGTATAGAGGCCCTGGCCCATTTCGGTGCCGCCATGGTTCAGGTGGATCGAGCCATCCTGATAGATATGGACGAGGGCGCCGGCCTGGTTGAAGGCGGTCATGGTGAAGGAGATGCCGAATTTCACCGGTGTCAGGGCGATGCCCTTCTTGATATAGCGGCTGTCGCGGTTGAAGCCGATGATGGCGTTGCGCCGCGCCCGGTATTCGGCTGTTTCCTCCAGTTCTTCGACGACGCGGGCGATGATATTGTCCTCGACCTCCTGGTGGTAGGGGGTCAGCGTGCGGCCGGAACCCGGCTGGCCGTAGAAATTCAGCTTGCGGATATCGAGCGGGTCCTTGCCGAGGGCATAGGCGATCTCCTCGATGACGCGCTCGGCGCCGAGCATGCCCTGCGGCCCGCCGAAGCCGCGGAAGGCGGTGTTGGAGACCGTGTGCGTCTTCAGCGGTTTCGACTGCAACTGCACATGCGGGTAGAAATAGCTGGAATCGGCGTGAAAGAGGGCGCGGTCGGTGACGGGGCCCGAGAGATCCGAGGAGAAGCCGCAGCGTGCGGCGTAAGTGGCGTCGACGGCGTGAATGCGGCCCTCGGTATCGAAACCGACCTCGTAATCGACCAGGAAATCGTGGCGCTTGCCGGTAGCGCTCATATCCTCGTCGCGGTCGGGACGGAACTTGACGGCGCGGCCGAGCCTCTTGGCGGCGATGGCAGCAAGGGCTGCGAACTGGTTGCCCTGCGTTTCCTTGCCGCCGAAGCCGCCGCCCATGCGGCGCACGTTGACCGTTACGGCATTGGACGGGATATCGAGCACATGGCCGACGATGTGCTGGATCTCGCTCGGATGCTGCGTCGAGGACCAGACGGTGACCTCGTCGTCCTCGCCGGGAATGGCTACAGCGATATGGCCTTCGAGGTAGAAATGCTCCTGTCCGCCGATGCGCATCTGGCCCTTCAGCCGCATTCCGGCATTCGGCATTTCCGTTTCCGGATCGCCACGCCGAAGCGTCATCGGCGTGATGACCAGGGGGGCGCCATTGGCGAGCGCGCCGTCGATATCGCTCCAGTGCGGCAGGTCGCGATATTCGATCTTCGCCAGCCGCGCCGCGCCGCGCGCGGCCTCGCGCGTTTCGGCGATGACGGCAAAGATCGGCTGGCCATGGAACTGGACCAAAGTTTCGGCAAGCAGCGGCTCGTCATGGCTGCCGTTGGAACTGGTGTCGTTGACGCCGGGCACATCCTTGCCAGTGGAGACCCAGACGACGCCGGGATGGGCGGCGACCTCGGAAAGGTCGATGCTGACGATTTCGGCATGCGCCCGCTCGGAGAGGCCGAGCGCGCCGTGCAGCAGGCCCGATGGTTCGGGGATATCGTCGATGTAATCGGCGGCGCCGGTGACATGCTTGTGAGCTGAGTCATGCCGCAGCGAGCCGTGCATGGGGCCTGAGATGACGACCTTGGGGTTTTCGAAGGTGGACTTGTCCATTAGCGGTGTCCTCCTCTTGTCATGAGGATTGTCGGGGACGCCGCACACTCCCTCATTCCTGTGCTTGTCACAGGAATCCAGCCACCGCGCGTCGGCGCGGTGATTGACTCATGTGATGTTGAGCAAAAGTTTTCCGCGCCCAAGGACTTGGGCGCACTGGATTCCTGTGACAAGCACAGGAATGAGGGAGGGGAGGAGACCGCGGCAGTTCCCATCAAGGTTTGCATTCCAGGCGTGCCGATTAATGTCCGCATCACGCCAACTCCTCGAACCGCTTCAGCTCCGCCGGCGCGCCAACAGTCTCCAGATAGAAACGCGTCAGCAGGTTCTTTGCCGTCAGCTGCCGATATTCCGCCGTGGCGCGCCAGTCGGTCAGCGGCTGGTAGTCGGTATCGAAGGCGGGGCGGGCGGCGTCGATTGTCGCTTCCGTCCATGGCTTGCCGATCAGTTCGGCCTCGACCGTCGGCGCGCGTTTCGGCGTTGCGGCCATGCCGCCGAAGGCGATGCGGATGTCGGTGACGATCTCGGCCTCGTCGAGGGTCAGCAGGAAGGCGCCGAGCACGGCGGTGATGTCCTCGTCACGGCGCTTGGTCACCTTGTAGGCGGCAAAGCGGCTGGTTGCCTTGGGATAAGGCACGAAGACGCTTTCGACGAACTCGCCGGGCCTGCGGTCCTGCTTGCCATAGGCGATGAAGAAATCTTCGAGCGACATTTTGCGCTGGCCTCCGAGAGAGCGCAGCGTCAGCGTCGCGCCGAGCGCGATCAGCGGCGGCGGACTGTCGCCGATCGGCGAGCCGTTGGCGATATTGCCGCCGATCGTGCCCATATTGCGCACCTGTTCGCCGCCGATGCGATCGATCAGCCGCCCGAGCGCCGGGATCTTTTTGGCGATCGCCGCGAAGGCGCCGCTATAGCTGACGCCGGCGCCGATGGTGATGCCGTCCTCGCTTTCGGTGACCGACTGCAATTCGCTCAAATGATTGATGAAGACGACGGGGCTCAGCCGCCGCATCTGCTTCGTTACCCAGAGCCCGACATCGGTCGAGCCGGCGACCACGGTCGCCTCGGGCTCCTCAGAGAGGATTTCCGCCAATGCTTGAAGCGAAGCCGGCACGATCAGCCTGTCCTCGCCGCTGCCAATCCTGATCGTGCCGCTCGCCTGCATGGCCCAGAGCCGCGCAATGATTTCCGAGCGCGTGCGCTCCAGCGGGTCGAAGAGCGCGCTCGGCCGCATCTGGCTCACCTGCTCGGCCGCCTTGACGATCGGTTCATAGCCGGTGCAGCGACAGAGATTGCCTTGCAGCGCCTTCTCGATCTCCCGTCGGCTGGGTTTTTCCTTCGTCAGCCACAGGCCATAGAGCGACATGACGAAGCCCGGCGTGCAGAAGCCGCATTGCGAACCGTGACAGTCGACCAGCGCCTGCTGCACCGGATGCAGCACGCCGTCCCGGCCGGCCAGGTGCTCGACCGTCACCACATGGGTGGCGTGCAGCGATCCTAAGAAACGGATGCAGGCATTGACGGATTCATAGGTGAGCTTGCCATCGGCGAGCCGGCCGACGAGCACGGTGCAGGCGCCGCAATCGCCTTCCGCGCATCCTTCCTTGGTGCCCGTCAGGCGCCGCTTCAACCGCAGGAAATCGAGAAGCGTCTCGGTCGGCCTGAGATCGGTGAGCGCGATGTCCTCGCCATTCAGGATGAAGCGGATGCTGTCGTTCATGATATTCCCGGTTGTTTTTTCCAAATGGTTAAGCCGCCGTCCAGCCACCGTCAATCGAGATATGCGTTCCGGTCACCTGACGTGCGGCCTCGCTGGCGAGGTAGAGCGACAGCGCGCCGATCTCCTCGGCCTTGACGAATTCACGCGTCGGCTGCGCCTTGAGGATGACTTCGCTCTTCACCTGCTCCTCGGTCATGCCGCGGGCTCTCGCGGTATCGGGTATCTGCTTTTCGACGAGCGGCGTCAGCACATAGCCCGGGCAGATGGCGTTGACGGTCACGCCGAATTCGGCAAGTTCCAGCGCTGCCGTTTTCGTCAGGCCTAATATACCATGTTTCGCCGCCACATAGGCGGATTTGAAAGGGGAGGCGACGAGCCCGTGCGCCGAGGCGATGTTGATGATGCGGCCGCGCTTCCCGGCCTTCATCAGCGGGATTGCGGCGCGCATGGTGTGGAAGGAGCTCGACAGGTTGATCGCGATGATCTGGTCCCATTTCTCGATCGGGAAATCCTCGATCTTCTCGACATGCTGGATGCCGGCATTGTTGACGAGCACATCAACGGTGCCGAAGCTCTTCGCCGCCGTTTCGATCAGGTCGGCAATCTCCGCCGGCTTGGTCATGTCGGCCGGATGATAGATCGCCCGGCCCTTCGACACCGATTCAAGCCGCCCGACGATCGCCTTGATTTCATCGGCATTTCCGAAACCGTTGATGATGACATTATCGCCGGTTTCGGCAAAGGCGGTGGCGATGGCAAGACCGATGCCGCTGGTGGAACCGGTGACGACGACTGATCTGCTCATGCTGTTTCTCCTGACGCGCGATGCTGCGTTGCACTGTTGCGGGCGAGGTTATGCCCAAAGCCGGCAAGCTGGCAATTCCGCTTTATGGCTTTTCTCGCCCGCATCCGTGTCCTATTGATTTGTCACGATAATCGAGGGAGGCTTTGATGAGCGGATATGTTCTGGCGATCGATCAGGGAACGACGTCGACACGCGCGATCGTTTTCGATGGCGACATGCAGGTCGTCGGCAAGGGCCAGAAGGAATTCACTCAGATCTATCCGCGCTCCGGCTGGGTCGAGCATGATCCCGAGGAGATCTGGGATTCGGTCGTCTCCACCGTCAAGATGGCGCTGCGCGAGGCCAAGGTGGCGGCGAAGGACATCGCCGCTCTCGGGATCACCAACCAGCGCGAGACCGTGGTGGTCTGGGAGCGCGAGACGGGCCGGCCGATCCAGAACGCCATCGTCTGGCAGGACCGGCGCACGGCAAGCTACTGCGACAACCTCAAGCGACAGGATCTGGAACGGGTTTTCACCAGGAAGACCGGCTTGATCCTCGATCCCTATTTCTCCGGAACCAAGCTCTCCTGGATGCTGGCAAACGTGAAGGGGGCGCGGGCGCGGGCCGCCAGGGGCGATCTCTGCTTCGGCACGATCGATACCTTTCTGATCTGGCGGCTGACAGGCGGCAAGAGCTTCGTGACCGACGCCACCAACGCCTCGCGCACGCTGATGTACAACATCGCCGAAAATGCCTGGGACGAGGATCTGCTCGACATTCTGAGGGTGCCGGCCGCCATGCTGCCGGAGGTGAAGGATTGCGCTGCCGATTTCGGCACGGTCGATCCTGAGATCTTCGGTGCCGCGATCCCGATCCTCGGCGTCGCCGGCGATCAGCAGGCGGCGACCATCGGCCAGGCCTGTTTTGCGCCGGGCATGCTGAAATCGACCTACGGCACCGGCTGCTTCGCACTGCTCAATACCGGCGCCGATATGGTGCGGTCGAAAAACCGGCTTCTGACCACCATTGCCTACCGGCTGAACGGCGAGACGACCTATGCGCTCGAGGGTTCGATCTTCATCGCGGGTGCGGCAGTGCAATGGCTGCGGGATGGGCTCGGGATCATCGGCAGCGCCGCTGAGACCAATGCGCTTGCCGAAAAGGCCGATCCGACGCAGGAGGTCTATCTCGTGCCCGCCTTCACCGGCCTCGGCGCGCCGCATTGGGACGCCAAGGCGCGCGGCGCGATCTTCGGGCTGACGCGCAACACCGGCCCGGCGGAGCTTTCGCGCGCCGCGCTCGAAGCCGTCTGCTATCAGACCCGCGACCTGCTCGATGCCATGCAGAAGGACTGGAAGAATGGCAGTGAGGACACCGTGCTTCGCGTCGACGGCGGCATGGTCGCCTCCGACTGGACGATGCAGCGGCTCGCCGACCTGCTCGACGCCCCGGTCGACCGGCCGGTGATCCTGGAGACGACGGCGCTGGGCGCGGCCTGGCTCGCCGGCAGCCGGGCAGGGGTGTGGCCGGACAGGAACGGCTTTTCGGCCACATGGAAACGGGACCGGCGGTTCGAGCCCGACATGGACGAGAAGGTGCGCACGGCAAAGCTCAAGGGCTGGAAGAATGCGGTCAAGCGAACGCTGAGCGAGGGCTAGCCTTCGGTTCGGATCGGCCGTTCCTTCGAGCGCGGCTGCTTTATAATTTTTTGATGCGGCCTGTCGGCTAAGCGGTTACTCCTTCGTCATTCGGAAAGAGGAGTGACCGATGCTTTACGCAATCCTTTGTTACGCCCATGAGGAAACCGTCTTCGCCTGGACCAAGGAGGAAGAAGCTGCCGTCATGGAGAAGCTTTACGCCGTGCAGGAGCCGCTCGCCAAAGCCGGCAAGCTCGGGCCTGTCGGCCGGCTGATGCCGACGACGGCGGCGACGACCGTGCGCAAGGGCAGGGATGAGGCTCTCGTCATTGACGGGCCTTTCGCGGAAACGAAAGAGGCGCTTCTCGGCTTCTATGTGGTTGATTTCGAGACGCTGGAGGAGGCGGTCGCCTTCTCGAAACAGCTATCGGCCGTCAATCCCGGCTCCACCTCTTACGAAATTCGGCCCTTCTACGTGTTCAGGCCGGGAGATGCTGCATCATGACCGATATTGCCTGGATCGACCTCGCGCTTGCCTCCGCCAGACCGAAGGCGCTCGGTGCGCTGCTGCGTTATTTCCGCGATCTCGATACCGCGGAAGAGGCGTTCCAGGAGGCATGCCTGAGGGCGATCCGGACATGGCCGGAGAAAGGGCCGCCGCGCGATCCGACCGCCTGGCTCATCTTCGTCGGCCGCAACAGCGGCATCGATGCCGTGCGCAAGCGCTCGAAGCTTCAGGCGCTGCCGGATGAGGATATGATTTCCGATACCGAGGATGCCGAAAGCGATATCGCCGAGCGGCTGGACGATTCCCACTATCGCGACGACATCCTGCGGCTTCTCTTCATCTGCTGCCATCCCGATCTGCCCGCGACCCAGCAGATCGCGCTGGCGCTGCGCATCGTTTCCGGCCTTTCGGTGACGCAGATCGCCCGCGCTTTCCTGGTTTCCGAAAGCGCCATGGAGCAGCGCATCACCCGGGCCAAGGCGCGCGTCGCCAAGGCGGGCGTGCCTTTCGAAACGCCGAGCCCCGAGGAGAGGGCGGAGCGGCTTTCGATCGTCGGCACGATGATCTATCTGATCTTCAACGAGGGCTACAGCCAGGCCGATCCCAGGCATGAAGCGGCTGCCTTCAGCGACGAGGCGATCCGGCTTGCGCGGCTGATGCTGCGCATCTTTCCCGCCGAGCCCGAATTGATGGGGCTGCTCGCGCTGATGCTTCTGCAGATCTCGCGCCGCCCGGCGCGTTTCAGCGCCGAAGACGAGATCGTGCTGCTCGAAGATCAGGACCGCTCGCTCTGGAACCAGCTCTTCATCAACGAGGCCCTGGCGCTGCTCGACAAGGCTCTGCGCCACCGCCAGCCTGGGCCTTATCAGTTGCAGGCGGCCATTGCCGCGGTTCATTCCCGGGCGAAACGGGCTGACGACACGGACTGGGTCGAGATCGATCTGCTCTACCGTGCGCTGGAACGTGTCCAGCCGTCCCCTGTCATCACGCTCAACAGGGCGGTGGTGATTTCCAAATTGCATGGGCCAGAGGCGGCGCTCGAGCTCGTCGATCCGCTTGGCGAAAAACTCGACGGCTATTTCTATTATCATGGGCTGCGCGGCAATCTGTTGAAGCAACTCGGGCGCCATGGCCAGGCCCGCGAAGCCTTCGATCGCGCCATTGCGCTTGCCCATTCGACGGCGGAGGCGGCCCATATCCGCCGGCAGATTGACAAGATGCAGGAAGAGGCCGCGCAGCCGGCCGTAAAATAATTCGGCGCGCTGTCGGAGCGGCGAAGTCCCGCACGTCCTTGCAACAACCTGATACGAAACAGGTTTCACTCAAATGGAGAGATGTTGAAATGACCGCCAGCACGCAGCATGAACTCGTTCTCGTCCGCGAATTCGACGCCCCGCGCGAGAAGATCTACAGGGCATGGACCGACCCGGAGCTTCTGAAGCAGTGGTTCGTGCCGCGCCCCTGGGGTGTGGCGGAAGCGACGCTCGACGTCCGCCCCGGCGGCTCCAGCGTCGTCGTGATGCAGGATCCCGAAGGCAATCGCTACCCGAACCGCGGTGTCTATCTCGAAGTCGTCGAGAACGAGAAGATCGTCTTCACCGATGCCTATAGCGAGGCCTGGGTGCCTTCCGAAAAACCGTTCTTCACCGGCGTCATCCTGCTCGAGGAGCTCGGCAACGGCCGGACGAAATATACGGCGAAGGCGCTGCACTGGCGCGCCGAGGACAAGGACGCGCATGAGAAGATGGGTTTCCACGAGGGATGGGGCAAGGCCGCCGACCAACTGGCGGAACTGCTGGCGAGGATGTGAGGCGTTTGGGCGCGGCGCATGCCGCGCCGTCTCCTCCCGCTTTAAGTGCGATATGAGGCCGCTTGGAAGATGATTCCACCGAGGCTTGGAAGTCGTTGAATTCAGATTCGAATTGGAGATTTGTGTGGGCCGTCTCTGTCGACGCAGGATGTGTCCTGTGCCAATCTGCGCGCATGAAGGGATACGTCTACATTCTTGCATCCGCACGCAACGGCACGCTCTATACCGGCGTGACGCGTGACCTTGCAGGTCGGCTATATGAGCACCAGAACGAACTGACGCCAGGCTTTACTTCGAAGTATGAGGTTAAGACGCTGGTGTGGTCGAGGAGCATGATTTGCTGACGACCGCGATCACGCGGGAGAAGACGATCAAGAAGTGGCCGCGGCAGTGGAAGCTCAATTTGATCGAGCGGGAAAATCCTGAGTAGGAGGATATTTCGTTTCACCTCTTGGGGCTGTGAAGAGTCTCCCGTCGCGCGGACGCGCGACTGCTGGATTCCTGTGACGAGCACAGGAATGAGGGAGCAAGAAGTGTGCGCACGTCGCCATTTCTATCCCCCAACATTCCGAGCACTGTCATTCATTGTTGAATTCCAGGAGTGCCAAAAACTCCCTCATTCCTGTGCCTGTCACAGGAATCCAGCAGCGCCATGTCTACGGCGCAAAGACTCTTACTACGCAGCCAACGAAGCCCGAGCGACACATCGTCGAACCATGATGTCACTATCGAAATTCTCGAACATTCCGTTCCAGAGTTTGTATTTGCGTTCCCTGCCGCCGGTCCTTATCTCCAGGTTGAAGTCAACGGGATGCGGACAATGGAACTCGGCCTTTACACCTTTGCGGACGTCAATCCCAATCCCTCGCGCAGCAGGGGAGCGGAAGGAGCCGAGCGGCTGAGGCATCTGATCGAGGAGATCGAGCTTGCCGATCAGGTGGGGCTCGACGTCTTCGGGCTTGGCGAGCATCACCGGCCGGATTATGCCGTGTCGGCTCCCGCGGTGGCGCTGGCGGCGGCGGCCGTCAAGACCAGCAATATCCGGCTGACGAGCGCCGTCACCGTGCTGTCTTCCGATGATCCCGTGAGGGTCTTTCAGCAGTTTGCGACGCTCGACCTGATTTCCGATGGCCGGGCCGAAATCATGGCGGGGCGCGGCTCCTTCATCGAGTCCTTCCCGCTGTTCGGCTACAATCTCGAAGATTACGACCAGCTTTTCGAGGAGAAGCTCGATCTGCTCTTGGCGCTGCGCGACGGCGAGACGATCGACTGGAGCGGCGAGCTTCGCGCGCCGATCCGCGAGCGCGGCGTTTATCCGAGGCCGCTCCAGGATCCACTGCCGCTCTGGGTCGCTGTCGGCGGCACACCGCAATCGCTGGCGCGCGCCGGCGCGCTCGGCTTGCCGGTGGCGCTGGCGATCATCGGCGGCGAGCCGCGCCGTTTCGCGCCGCTTTTCGAGCTCTATCGCGAAGCCGCACGCCGGGCCGGGCAGGACCAGGCGAAGCTGAAGACCAGCATCAACGTCCACGGCTTCATCGCCGATACGACCGAGATGGCCGCCGACCAGTTCTACGGGCCGCAGGCCGAGGTGATGAACCGCATCGGCCGCGAGCGCGGCTGGGGGCCGACCAGCCGGGCGCATTTCGACATGTCGCGCGGACCGAACGGTGCGCTCTTCGTCGGCGATCCGGAGGCGGTCGCCGAAAAGATCATCGCCCAGCACGCGCTCTTCAAGAACGACCGCTTTCTGCTGCAGATGGCGATCGGCCTGATGCCGCATGATCAGATCATGCGCGGCATCGAACTCTACGGGACGAAAGTGGCGCCGATCGTCAGAAAGGCATTGACTGAAAAGAACGAAGGGGCGAAAGCCTCAGCCTGAGGCGGCGGCCGCCGCCCTGCGCAAGGCCGGAACGGACGAATGGTTATCGCAAACGACGACGAACTGGTGAAGCTCAAGGAGATCGGCCGCATCTGCGCCAACGCCATCCAGGTGATGGCGGCGGCGATGGAGCCGGGCATGACGACGCTGGAGCTTGATCATATCGGCCGCAAGGTGCTCGAGGATTCGGGCGCGCGCTCGGCGCCGGAGTTCTGCTACCAGTTTCCGGGCGCGACCTGCATCAGCATTAACGAGGAAATCGCCCACGGCATTCCCGGCGCGCGCGTCATCCGGGCCGGCGATCTCATCAATATCGACGTTTCGGCTGAGAAGGACGGTTTCTTCGCCGATACCGGCGCTTCCTTCGCCGTGCCTCCGGTCAAGCCGAAGATCGAACGGCTCTGCCGCGATGGCAAGCGGGCGCTCTGGGTGGGGCTCAATCAGGTGAAATCGGGCGAGCCGCTCGCCAAGATCGGCAGCGCCGTCGGTGCCTTTGCCCAGAAGAACCGCTACACGCTCGTCGCCAATCTGGCGAGCCACGGCGTCGGCCGCTCGCTGCATGAGGAGCCGGCCGAACTCTCGACCTGGCCGGACCCTTCGGAAAAACGCATCATGACGGATGGCCTCGTCTTTACGGTCGAGCCCTTCCTGTCGCTCGGCGCGACCTGGGCCGAAGGCGGCGACGATGCCTGGACGCTCTATGCCGATCCTAAGGCGCCGACGGTGCAATTCGAGCACACGGTGGTCGCAACGCGCAACGGGCCGGTGATTTTGACCTTGCCGGATGTGCAGGCGTAGGGGGAAAGCGGTATCTTTCCTGTGGGAGCGCCCGCCTCGTCCTTCGAGGCCCCTTTGGGGCACCTCAGGATGAGGCTCTCTTGAGCGCCGGCAGCTCTCCACATTCCCCACCACAACGATCGATCAACAGCAATACCCATATGGACGCGGCATCCTCCAGCGATCCTCATGCTGAGGCGCGCAGCCCGTAGGGCGGAGCCTCGAAGCACGCCGCAACGCTGCTTCTTGCATCATCCAATGTCGGCGCGCCCGCCTCGTCCTTCGAGGCCCCTGCGGGGCACCTCAGGATGAGGCTCTCTTAGATGTCGGCGCATTCCTCGAACGCGCCGTAGGTCGGCACCAACCTTCATCACCCCCGCGTTTCCGGCCTGCCGCCCTGCAGGATCTCCGTGGCGGCGCGTTCCAATATGGCGGCGATGCGGGCGGCTTCGGGTTTGGACCAGGGATAGCGCATCCGGAGCGCCGAGCGCAGCAGCATGCGGGCGGCGCGGATGTCGCCGCCGTCCTGCATGAAGTCGCCGTCATTATCATCATCGGCGCCGTGGCGGTCGCTTTCAAAGACGCGCTTCACATAGGCCATCTTCTCGCCGATGCGTTCGAGCTTGGCGAGTGTGTGCATGATCATCTCGCGGTTTTCCACGACGCGGCGGCGGCCGGCCTCGGTGATGCGGTAGAGCTTCTTGGCGCCCTCGTTTTCCACTTCAGCGAGGCCGGTTTCCTCGAGATAGGTCAGCGCGGGATAGATGACGCCCGGGCTCGGCACGTAGAAGCCGCCGGAGCGCTCCTCGAGGATCTTGATCAGCTCATAGCCATGGCACGGCCGCTCATCGAGCAGGGCCAGGATGACGAGCTGCAGATCGCCGGCTGCGAATTTGCGGCCCATGCGGAAACCTCCGCCGAACATGCCGCCTTTGAAACCTCTCATAGTTTTTCCTTTCACCGTTGGATTATATCGTTCACTATGTCGTAAAACATATATCGTAAGATATCTCTTTCAAGAGCGGCGACCGAAAAAATCCATCTTTCGTGGAATTGATCGATCGATCAGAAATAGTCGTTTGTGGCACCGGCGCTGCGGCGCGATAAGCGCTGATGCTTTCCCGCCCGCCGCACGCCTCGCCGAATCTCCTCGCCACTGCTGCCGCCGGCGCCGTCGCGATGGCGGCGGCCATGGGCTTCGGGCGTTTCTCCTACACGCCGATCCTGCCCGGCATGATGAGCGGCGTGCCGCTTTCGGCGGCGGATGCCGGCTTCATCGCTTCGGCGAATTTCGTCGGCTATCTCGTCGGCGCCGTGCTTGCCGCCTATGGCTGGGCGGCGGGACGCGAGCGGCTGGTGGCGCTATTGGCATTGCTGGCCACCGCAATTCTGCTCGCTGCCATGGCCGCCACCGATTCCGTCGCAGTCTTTGCCGTCATCCGGTTCCTCGCCGGTCTCGCCAGCGCCTTTGCGATGGTCTTCACTTCTTCGATCGTGCTGAGCCACGGGGCCGCCGCCGGCAACGACCATGTGCAGGCGGCGCATTTCGGCGGGCCGGGGGCCGGGATTGCGCTTTCCTCGGTGATGGTGCTGCTGATCGGTCTCGGTTTTCACGACGGACCCGGCGGCTGGCGCGCCGATTGGATGGGCGGGGCGATCTATTGCGCGGCAAGCCTGGTCGTCGTCTGGTGGCTGCTGCCTTCGGCGCCGGCGCAATCGGCGCGGACGGGCAGGGAGCCGGCGCTCACCTGGAGCCGGCCGATGGTGCTCGTGACGCTGTCCTACGGCCTGTTCGGCTTCGGCTACGTGATCACGGCAACCTTCCTCGTCACCATCGCCCGCCTGTCGGCAACGGGAGCTTTCGTCGAATTCCTCTGCTGGTTCATCGCCGGCCTGACGGCGGCGGTGGCGCTGTTTGCCTGGAAGCCGCTTGTGAGGCCTCTCGGGCTCGGCGGCGTCTATGTCGCCGCGCTTCTGGTCGAGGCCGCCGGCGTGCTGGCGACGGTGGCGCTGCCGGCGTCGACAGCGCCGCTCATCGGCGGGGCGCTGTTCGGGGCGACGTTCCTGGCGATCACCGCTTACGGGCTGCAGATCGGCCGCAAGCTTGCGCCCGAGAGCCCTAGACGGATTTTAGCGATGATGACGGCCGCCTTCGGTCTCGGCCAGATCGTCGGGCCTGTTGTCGCCGGCTGGATCGCCGAACGCTCCGGCAGCTTCACCGTCCCGACGGTGATCGCCGCCGCCGCACTTCTCGTCTGCGCGGCGCTTGTCATGCCGGTCCTCAGGAAAATCGCCTAACCGGTTACATCTGCGTAACAATCGGCCAAACCCATTGCTGCTTCCTTCGAACTGCCTTAGTTTCCGGGCAACTAACATTTTCAGTTGCCCCCAGATTCCAGTTCAGGAAAGCGCTCCCTAGTGTTTCATTCCTTCTTCCCCAAACCGAAACTTTTCTTCACGTCACTGACGATATGGACGCTTGTGTGTATCGCCCTGTGGTACACAGTTGGCGAACGTCTTGGCGTGTCACTTGGATACGGCCCCCTTGGCCCAGATCAACAGCCGCCGATCGGTCTGGATTTCTTTCTCCTTCCCGACAATCTTTTCTTCTATGCATTTTTTCTAATATGTGTCGCGTTTTTTTGCGGCGCCTGGCATATCATCGCGGCAGACCATCCTTGGAAAGTTTGGTCAGTGTGGGGTTCCGCGCTGATAATTTTGACGACCTATTTTGGTGTTCAGATTTCCGTTGCGATTAACAACTGGCGTCGCCCATTCGGAGACACGCTTCAAAATGCTCTCGATAAATCAGGGGGCGTAACAGTTTGGGACTTTTACAGTCTCATGCTGATATTTGCGCAAATCGCCTTTCTGAGCATGTTCGTCTCCATTCTCGCCGACTTTTTTACCAGCCACTACGTGTTTCGTTGGCGCACGGCTATGAACGACTTTTACATGTCGAAGTGGGAAAAGCTTCGGCATATCGAAGGTGCATCTCAGCGCGTACAAGAAGATACAATGCGGTTTGCAAATATTCTGGAAGGTCTTGGAGTAAGTTTGATCAATTCCGTAATGACCCTTGTTGTTTTTCTTCCAATTCTTCTGTCGCTATCAAGTTATGTAAAGGAACTTCCCATTCTCGGGGAAGTCTCGAATAGCTTGTTCTGGCTTGCGCTTTTTTGGTCTATCTTTGGAACGTTGCTCCTCGCAATTGCTGGCATCAAACTTCCGGGGCTGAATTTCAAAAATCAGCGAGTCGAGGCTGCCTACCGAAAAGAGCTTGTTTACGGTGAGGATCATGAGGAGCGTGCATCTCCTATTGTCGTAAGGGATCTTTTTGGAAATGTGCGCCGAAACTACTTCAGGCTTTATTTTCACTATCTGTATTTTAACGTTGCTAGGTATTTTTATATCCAAGCGGACGCGCTTTTTGTCACGTTTATGCTGGTCCCCACAATTGTTGCTGGCACCATAACGTACGGCATTTATCAACAAATTCTGACCGCCTTCGGCCAGGTCAGCAACTCGTTTCAATATCTCGTCAATTCCTGGACGACGATTATTGAGCTGCTCTCTATCCACAAGCGCCTCAAGGCCTTCGAGGCGGCAATCGACGACGAGCCGCTGCCGGATATCGATCAGCGTTATCTGGATCGCGAAGCGGGCGTTGTGCACGTTGATGGGTGAGGGGTGAGGCTTTGATGGATGAGCGGGACTTTATTGCCTGCTGTGCCGCGAGGCCCCCTCATCCGCCTGCCGCCACCTTCTCCCCGCTGGGGAGAAGAGATTCGAGGCGGCGCCTCGTATTTATCCGTCGCTTAAGAATATCTCCGCTGACATCTCTATTCCCTCTTCTCCCCAGCGGGGAGAAGATGCCCGTTAGGGCGGATGAGGGGGCTAAACGGCACTACCCCTCACTTTTAAAACACCGTCACAGCCCCGACGTCTGCTGCAGTTTGCCGCGCGCCTCGATCATCGGGATCGCTTCCGAATAACTCACGCAGGCCACATCCGCCCGGTGGCAGACATCGCTGACGAGCCGGTCGAGTGCGCGCCAGTAGGCGCCGCCGTTCATTTCGACGAAGTGGAAGCCGAGCTGGAGGGGGATGCGGTTGCCGTCATATTGGCGTTCGAAGGCCTGGGAGAAGGCGGCGTAGGCGCGGTCTTCGAACTCCTTGGAATCCACCGCGTCTTCCTCGCCCTTGGAGTGGCGGACGAAGAGGTTGTAGTCCATGCCGATGATCGGTTTTTCGTTCGGGCCTTCGGGGATCAGCGGCAGGCCGAAGCGGATGATGCCGTTTTCCTCGACAGGCATGGCCGGGTCTTTGGTGACGAGGCTCGCATCATAGGTTAAGCCCGCCTTCTTTTCGGCGGCGATCATATCGGCGCCCGCCGTCGCGGAGAGGTAGGGCGCGCGAAAGCCCTTGATGCCGTGATCGACGAGATCCTGCCAGCCGGCTGGCTCGTCGAGGCCGACGCTCTTCCAGGCGTTTTTCAATGTCGCGTGAAAGGTTGCGTATTCGGCCGACCAATCGGCTTCGCTCCATTGCCGGCCATCGAAATGGCCGCAGGCATGGCTTGATATGTCGTGGCCTTCGAGATGGGCGTGCCAGATATTGCCGAGGCGTTCGCGGATCTCGTCATCGCTTTGCGCGAAGCCGACGTTGGATTTGCCGCGTTTCTGGTGCGGCGCCTGATACGCCTTCTTCGCCGCCTCGTTCATGAGGAAGGTGCAGGAAAGGAAATAGGTGAAATGGGCGCCGTTCTTAGCGGCCATCTCGCGGCTCTTCAGCCAGAGCGCATTGTCGTGGGCGCCGTCGAAGGAGACGATGACGAGCTGCTTCGGCCGGTCTGCCGCCCCTGCCATTGCAGGCAGAAGGAACGAGGCAGCCAGACAGGTGGCGAGGAGAGGACGAGACATGGGCACCGCGACAATTTGTTCGCGGCTTCCCTCCGATAGAATTGCGGCGAAGCTGCGGTCTCAACTGGTATTTTTTCCCGTCAGCCGCTAAGTCATGACAAACTGCGCGGAAGGGAACCTCCCAATGGCATTGCTCATCGTCGGCATCGTACTTTTTCTCGGCGTGCATCTAGTGCGAGTGGTGGCTCCGGGCCTGCGCCGCTCGATGATCGCAAGCCTCGGCGAACGGGGCTGGCGGGCCGGCTATTCGATCGCGAGCATCCTCACGCTGATCCTCTTGATCTACGGATTCGGGCAGGCGCGTCAGGTGACGGGCATGCTCTACAATCCGCCGGTCTGGACGGCGCATATCGCGATCACGCTGATGCTGATCGCGATGATCTGTCTCGTCGCCTCGCTGCTGCCGGCGGGGCATATCGCGACGAAGACCAAGCATCCGATGGTGTTGTCGGTGAAGATCTGGGCGCTGGCGCATTTGCTCGCCAATGGCGAGACCTCGTCGGTCCTGCTGTTTACGGCGTTCCTCGCCTGGGGCGTGATCCTGCGCATTTCGCTGAAACGCCGCGAGCGGGCGGGCGAAATTTCGCTCCGGCCCTTCGTCTCTGCCAAGTACGATCTCTATGCCATCGTCATCGGCATCGTCGCCTGGGCGCTGATCATCTGGAAGCTGCACGAATGGTTGATCGGAGTTTCGCCGCTCGTGATGTGACGAATCTTTCATATCCCCCTTACAACCGCGGCAAAATGGAGTAGAAGGCCCGACAATATGCATCCTGCATAGTGTGTGGGTATTTCCGCGGCCGGAGACGAGAATGGCATTCAACGACGACAGCTTCATCCGTGAAGTCAATGAGGAATTGCGGTCCGACCAGATGAAGGGCGTCTGGCGCCGGTTCGGCCGCTATATCATCGTCGTCGCCATCCTGATCGTCGTCGGCACCGCCGGCAAGGTTCTGTTCGAATATTGGGACGATACCCGCTCCTCCGGCGCTGGCGATCAGTTCCTGGCGGCGATGAAGCTTGCCGACGAGAACAAGAACGACGAGGCGCTGGCCGCGCTCGACAAGCTGGAGAAGGAAGGCCACGGCGCCTATCCGGTGCTGGCGCGCATGCGGGCCGCAACCGTCCAGGCGCAGAAGGGCGATGCCAACGCGGCAATCACCGCCTTCAACGAGATCGGCAAGGACAACAGCGTGCCGGCCGCCGTGCGCGACGCCGCCAAAATGCGCGCCGGCTGGCTGCTGATCGAGAACGGCTCCTACGAGCAGGTGTCGGCCGCGATCGAGGAAATGGCCGTGCCGGGCAATGCCTTCCGCCATTCGGCGCGCGAAGCGCTCGGTCTTGCTTCCTATAAGGCCGGCAACATGGCGCAGGCCCGCCAATGGTTCCAGTCGATCGTCGACGATGCCGACAGCCCGCGCAATGTTGCCAATCGCGCCCATATGATGCTTGATCTCATTACCGCATCCGGCAAGGCGCCCGCCGCGCAGGGCTGAGTTTTAAGGAAAAAGAATGAGTTTCACGGTCGCGATCGTCGGTCGTCCGAATGTCGGCAAGTCGACGCTTTTCAACCGCCTGGTCGGCAAGAAGCTCGCGCTCGTCGACGATACGCCGGGTGTGACGCGCGACCGCCGGCCGGGTGATGCGCGGCTGATGGGCCTGACCTTTACCATCATCGATACGGCCGGCCTCGAAGAGGCCGACGAGGAAAGCCTGCAGGGCCGCATGCGTGCGCAGACGGAAGCGGCGATCGACGAGGCGGATCTTTCGCTCTTCGTCGTCGACGCCAAGAACGGCCTGACGCCGGTCGATAACGCGCTTGCCGAGATGCTGCGCCGGCGCGGCAAGCCGGTGGTGCTCGTCGCCAACAAATCCGAAGCGCGCGGTTCCGACAGCGGCTTCTACGACGCCTATACGCTCGGTCTCGGCGAGCCGACGCCGATTTCGGCTGAACACGGGCAGGGCATGATCGACCTGCGCGACGCGATCGTCGCGGCGATCGGCGAGGAGCGGGCCTATGCCAGGGAGGATGTCGCCGTCACCGACGTCGACATTTCCGAGACTGCCGACGAGGGTGAGGACGAGGACGAAGAGCCCGCCTATGACGATACCAAGCCGCTCAGGGTGGCGATCGTCGGCCGCCCGAATGCCGGCAAGTCGACGCTGATCAACCGCTTCCTGGGTGAAGACAGGCTTTTGACCGGCCCGGAAGCAGGGATCACCCGCGATTCCATCTCGGTCGAGTGGGATTGGCGCGGCCGCACCATCAAGATGTTCGACACGGCGGGCATGCGCCGCAAGGCGCGCGTGACCGAAAAGCTGGAAAAGCTTTCGGTGGCCGACGCGTTGCGCGCCATCCGCTTTGCCGAGACGGTCGTCATCGTCTTCGATGCGACGATCCCCTTCGAGAAGCAGGATCTGCAGATCGTCGATCTGGTGCTGCGCGAGGGGAGGGCCGCCGTGCTCGCCTTCAACAAGTGGGATATGATCGAGGATCGGCAGGCGGTGCTTGCCGACCTGCGCGAAAAGACCGACCGGCTGCTGCCGCAGGCACGCGGCATCCGCGCCGTGCCGATCTCCGGCCAGACCGGCTGGGGACTCGACAAGCTGATGCAGTCGATCATCGACACCGACAGGGTCTGGAACAAGCGCATCTCGACGGCACGGCTCAACCGCTGGCTGGAGACGCAGCAGATCCAGCATCCGCCACCGGCCGTCTCCGGCCGCCGGATCAAGCTGAAATACATGACGCAGGTCAAAGCCCGCCCGCCGGCCTTCATGATCTCCTGCACCCGCTCGGACGCGCTGCCGGAATCCTATACGCGCTACCTGATCAACGGGTTGCGCGCCGATTTCGACATGCCGAGCGTGCCGATCCGGATTCATTTCCGTTCGCCGGACAATCCGTACGAGTCGAAGAAGAAGCGGACTTAGGGTAGGGCGCCAGTTGGTGCTTGCGAAATATCCGTTCGCGGTGTGCCTGGGACACCCCCCTCTGCCCTGCCGGGCATCTCCCCCACAGGTGGGGAGATCGGCTGGGCGTACCCGCTCGCTCCAACATTAATTGTTTGGGGTGATGCCATCCGCGAGTCGATCTCCCCCCTTGTGGGGGAGATGTCCGGCAGGACAGAGGGGGTGACCCAGGACGGCGTCTATTTGGTCGCCCTGAGCCTAAACGACGCTCCTATCCAACGCCTCGCGCAGTGCCACGATCTCGGCCTGCAGCCGAGTGAGATCCGCTGCATTACGGCCGCTCGCTTCCACGATGCAGCCGGGAATGCCGATCGCCTTTTCCTTCAGGCGCACGCCTTCCTCGCTCAACCGAATGACGACGACGCGTTCGTCCTCGCGGCTGCGGTCGCGCCTGATATAGCCGGCGTTTTCCAGGCGTTTGAGCAGCGGCGTCAGCGTGCTCGATTCCAGGAAGAGCTTTTCGCCGAGGCCGCCGACCGTTTGGCCGTCCTTTTCCCATAGCGCGACCATGGCCAGATATTGCGGATAGGTGAGGCCGAGGGTGTCGAGAAGCGGCTTGTAGACGCGGTTCAGCGCGTGGCTTGCCGTATAGACGGCAAAGCAGATGAAATCGTCGAGCTTCAGCGGATCCTGCATGGGGCTTCTCCAAAACCGATTGATACTATATCGCGCGATAAATAATCGGAAGCGATTTTTATGCATGGCAAGTATGCCAAAATTTAAATTGTCCAATAAATAATCGTGCGCGATATAAAAGCCGTGTTCAGAACGAACATCGAAAAACCGAGAGGACAAGACAATGTCGACCATCAAGACCGCAGTTTCCACAGCAGCACTCCTGGCAGCTTCCGCTGTCGGCGCGCTTGCCGACCCGGTGCTCGAGCCGACAACGCAGAAATTCATCGATAGCCTGGCCGGCGGCAAGCCAATCTATACGCTGTCGCCTGCCAATGCCCGCAATGTGCTGGCCGGTGCGCAGAAGGGCGATGTCAAGAAGCTGGGGGCCAAGGTAGAAGACAAGGTCATCAAATCAGGCCCGACCGGCAGCATCAAGCTGCGGATCGTCCGCCCCGAGCATGCCAAGGGCACGCTGCCGGTCATTCTCTATTTCCATGGCGGCGGCTGGGTGCTGGGCGATGTCGACACGCATGACCGGCTGGTGCGCGAGATCGCCAACGGTGCTGATGCCGCCGTCGTCTTCGTCGATTACGAACGCTCGCCGGAGGCCCGCTATCCCGTGGCGATCGAGCAGGCCTATGCCGCGACCAAATATGTCGCCGAACATGCCAAGGAATTCAAGGTCGACGCCAGCAGGCTTGCGGTCGCCGGCGACAGCGTCGGCGGCAACATGGCGGCCGTGGTGACGCTTCTTGCCAAGGAGCGCGGCGGTCCTGCCATCGGCCAGCAGGTGTTGTTCTATCCCGTGACCGACGCCAATTTCGACAATGGTTCCTATAATGAGTTCGCCAATGGCCCTTGGCTGACCAAGGAAGCGATGAAGTGGTTCTGGAACGCCTATCTGCCTGATGAGGCCAAGCGCAAGGAGCCGACGGCTTCGCCGCTGCAGGCATCGCTCGAACAGCTCAACGGCCTGCCGCCGGCTCTCATCATCACCGATGAAAACGACGTGCTGCGCGACGAAGGCGAGGCCTATGGCCGCAAGCTCAGCCAGGCCGGCGTCAACGTCACCTCGATCCGCTACAACGGTACGATCCACGACTTCGTGCTGCTGAATGCGATTACCGAAACGCCGGCGGTCCGCAGTGCGATCAAGGTCGCGAACGACACGCTTCGCAGCGCGCTGCACAAATAAGCTCGATCGGAGCCCTTGTTTCACGCAATTCCGGAGGCAAAACCGCGTCACGCTTTTGCTGGAATTGCTTTAGTCCGAGGACGGGAGAGGCCCGGCGGTTTCGCCGGGCTTTCTGCTTCTCGGAAGCGACTTGGCGAACTGCCAGGCCTTCTTCCATTTCGGCGTGATGACGCCATTGGCGGCACGGATATTGTTGATGAACTGTGTCGTCGCCGCTTCCCAGGAATATTGCATGGCAAGCGCGCGGGCCTTCTCGCGCGAGGCGGAGAAGGCGGCAAGGCAGGCGGTGCGCAGGTCCGCATCCAGGGCGCCGACCTCGCTGTCCTCGCCGATGATGTCGAGCGGCCCGGTGACCGGATAGGCGGCAACCGGCACGCCCGACGCGAGCGCTTCGAGTATGGTGTTGCCGAAAGTATCGGTCAGCGAGGGAAAGACGAAGACGTCGGCCTGGGCGTAGGCTTTCGCCAGATCCTCGCCGAATTTCACTCCGGTGAAGTGCACGTCTGGATAGCGCTGCTCCAGCTCGGCGCGCGCCGGGCCATCGCCGACGACGACCTTCGAACCGGGCAGGTCGAGATCGAGAAAGGCCGGCAGGTTCTTTTCCAGCGCCACGCGGCCGACCGTCATGAAGATCGGGCGGGGTAGGCCGAAGGGCTCTTCTTCGAGCGGCATGGGATGGAATTGTGCGGCGTCGATGCCGCGGGTCCAGGGCATCAGGTTCTTGATGCCGCGGGCCGACAGCTCGCGGGCAAGGCTTGGTGTCGCGACCATGCAGCCGGCGCCGCCATTGTGGAACCAGCGCACGAAGGCGTAGAGCCAGCTTTCCGGGATCGGCAGGCGGGCCGAGACATATTCCGGGAAGCGCGTGTGATAGCTGGTGGAGAAGGGCATGCGCTTGCGCAGGCACCAGCGGCGGGCGGTGACCCCGAGCGGCCCTTCGGTGGCGATATGGACGTAGGAGGGATTGTGCTTCTCGATCTCGCGGGCGATGCGGCGGTAACTGGCGATCGACAGGCGGATCTCGGGGTAGGTGGGGCAGGGGATGCTGTTGAAGTGTTCGGGGGTCACCATCGACACCTCGACGCCCATCTTCGCCAGTTCGCGATTGGTGTGCTCGATCGAGCGCACCACACCGTTGACCTGCGGATGCCAGGCGTCGGTGACGATCACCAGCCGTTCCGGCAGATTGCCGGCGGACGCAGCTTTGGCCCAGCTCTCGCCGCTGTGAGTGTTTGCCGGACGTTGCAGCATGTCGCGATTTCCATCCGCGTTGCGATCATCTGGCAACGCTCTACCCCTTAGCGGGGTTCCGGAATGGCGATTCCCGCCTCTTTATTTTGAGGCATGAGCATGATGGAAATATTACAGCGCTCTATGAACAGTTACAGAGGCTTAGCGCCGTGCAGCCGGCAATTATGTCGGGAGGAAGAGAGCTTCGGAAGCTCAAAAAGAGACGGCGCCGGCGGGGAGGCCGGCGCCGCTTGGGAGGTTAGGCTGCAGCGGAAGCCGAACCGGAGAGCGGAACTTCCGAGATCGTCTTCAGTACCTGGGAAGCGATCTGGTAGGGGCAGCCCTGCGAGTTCGGGCGGCGATCTTCCAGATAGCCCTTGTAGTCGTTCTTGATGAAGGAGTGGGGTACGCGGATCGAGGCGCCACGGTCTGCAACGCCGTAGCTGAACTTGTTCCACGGAGCCGTCTCGTGCTTGCCGGTCAGGCGCTTGTCATTGTCCGGGCCGTAGACGTTGATGTGGTCCATCAGGTTCTTTTCGAACTGGGCCATCAGCGCTTCGAAATAGGCCTTGCCGCCGACTTCGCGCATGTACTTGGTCGAGAAGTTGCAGTGCATGCCCGAACCGTTCCAGTCGGTGTCGCCGAGCGGCTTGCAATGATACTCGATGTCGATGCCGTATTTTTCGGTCAGGCGCTGCAGGAGGTAGCGCGCCATCCAGATCTGGTCGGCGGCCTTCTTGGAGCCCTTACCGAAGATCTGGAATTCCCACTGGCCCTTGGCCACTTCGGCATTGATGCCTTCGTGGTTGATGCCGGCAGCGAGGCAAAGGTCGAGATGTTCTTCGACGATTTCGCGGGCGACGTCGCCGACGTTCGAATAGCCGACGCCGGTGTAGTAGGGGCCCTGCGGAGCCGGGTAGCCCTGCTCGGGGAAGCCGAGCGGACGGCCGTTCTGGTAGAAAAAGTATTCCTGCTCGAAGCCGAACCACGCATCTTCATCGTCGAGGATGGTCGCGCGGGCGTTGCTCGGGTGCGGCGTGACGCCATCGGGCATCATGACTTCGCACATGACCAGAACGCCGTTCGTACGGGCCGGGTCGGGATAGATGGCGACGGGCTTCAGCACGCAATCGGAGCTGCGGCCTTCGGCCTGCATGGTCGACGAACCGTCGAAACCCCAGAGCGGAAGCTGTTCCAGCGTCGGGAATGCGTCGAATTCCTTGATCTGCGTCTTGCCACGCAGATTCGGTACCGGAGTGTACCCATCGAGCCAAATATACTCGAGCTTATATTTTGTCATCGTGACTCTCTCAAATGCTACGAAGGTGAGCAAATCCGGAGACGATCTCGGCGCATCAGCGCATCCAACCGCCAGGGGATGCACCTATCGAAGCATGTAGCGTGCCAGTTTGGCTGCCGGCGAAAGAAAAATCGAAAATCGGCCCGTTCGCGCGTATTTTTCTTTCCTCGAGAACCGCCGATTTTGGGCGGTGGGAGACCCTATCCTCCGGGAGAAAACCGATTTTCCGCCTTGGAACCAGATGAAAATTTCAGCGTTAGCCCGAAGTGATGAAGTGTTGAACAATTAGGCGGACGCTCGCGGCAGAGACAGCATATTGATCAATCATCATATACTGATGCACACAATTTGTGCAATTTGCATAAA
The DNA here is from genome assembly GCF_002211305.1 of Rhizobium sp. R634. Classification (GTDB taxonomy): domain Bacteria; phylum Pseudomonadota; class Alphaproteobacteria; order Rhizobiales; family Rhizobiaceae; genus Rhizobium. The sequence continues at coordinate 56,836 of NZ_LOKW01000028.1, forward strand.
CTATGTGCACCGTGCTATGGTCGCAAGCCTTAATGTTGATGCGCCGAATTGAAATGGAGGCGATTTCATGCCCACCGGTTTCCATCGCGAATCCGCAACGATTTACCAGTTTCCCGTCAAGCCGACGCGGGTTCCCAGCCGGTTCGAACGTGCCCGGCTGATGGAGCGTGAAGCAGCCGATGTCTGCGATGCGGCGCTCGACAGCTGCTGGTATCATGACGAGGCGGTCCGCGAGGCGGATCGGCCGACCAAGTCCTGACGTCTTATTCCCCTCGCCGAGGCGAAGATGCCGACAAGGCGGGGAACGCTTGCGCATGGCGTTCGTATACTGGCGTCATGCGCGGGCTTAGCCGCCCTTCAAGCCAAGCTTTTCCGTTGCCACCAACGCGCCGTGTTCACTGACCACGCGGGCTGCAACGCCTGCAGCGAAATGGGCGGCGGCGGTTGCATCGCCTGTTTCCAGATAGGATGCCAGGAAGGCGCCGTTGAAACTGTCGCCGGCGCTTGTCGTATCGACCACCGTCTCGACTTTTTCGGCCGGAACGAAGCTATCCTGGCCGGCGAAATTCAATCTGATGCCATCAGCGCCATTCTTGACCACGACATGGACGGCGCCGAGCGTGCGATAGCGCTGCACCGTCGCCTCGATGGAATCGTCGCCGAAATGGGCGGCCTCGTCGTCGAAGCTCGGCATGACGATCACCGAGGAGCGGGCGCCCTCGCTGATCGTCGCGTGCATCACGTCGTAGCTCGACCAAAGGCGGGGACGGATGTTCGGGTCGAAGACGACGAGCTTGCCGGCGGCCTTGGCGCGGCGGATTTCGGCAAGCAGCGTCGCGGCATCCTCTTGCGGCAGGATGGCAAGGGTGATGCCGGAGAAATAGACCAGATCGGCGCTTTCCGCCGCCTCGCGCAGCAGGTCGGGATCGGCGGCCAGGCTGCGGGCGGCCGAACTGTCCCGCCAGTAGCTGAAGGAGCGCTCGCCGTTCTTCAGGCTGATCATGTAAAGGCCTGGCGTCTTGCCCTTGATGCGGCGGATGAGACTGGTGCCGATACCTGCCTTGTCGATGAAGGCCGCCATCTCGTCCGACATGGCGTCGTCGCCGAGCGCTGTGAAATAATCGACCGACCAATCGGGGCCGAGGCAAGCGCGGGCATACCAGGCGGTGTTGAACGTATCGCCGGCGAAACCCTTTCGCAGCAGGCCATCGCCTGCCTGCGAGAGCTCCACCATACATTCACCGATCGATAGAAACCGTCTTGCGCTCACCTGATCCTCCCGGCATCGGAGCGCCACTGATCAACAGGGCGCTCTATCGCTTTGAATTGACGCTTCATCCGCTGATACGCGGAGCCGGGCGGAGTGACAAGCGCCGATGTTGCGAGCGCCGATGCGATCGGGAATGAAAAGCCCGCCTCCGGCCAAGCGAAGACGGGCATATCGGTGAAGGCTGCTTATTCGTGGATGGTGTAGCTGCCGAGTTCGCAGAGGTCCTGCGTATCTTCGGTCGTGTCGAGGTCCGAGTTTTCATCGAATTCGAAGCGCATGTCGTATTTGCAGACGGTGCGGCCATCGGCGATGGTGATGTTGACGGTCTCGCCCGGATTGAGGACGTTCTCGCCGAAGACATCTTCTTCCCAGCTGTTGACGCCGGTGGGCGAGCTGTAGAAGCGCGTCAGGATGGAACCAGTCCCGTTAGTGAGCTGGAATTTCAGATCCTCGGCATGCGACGGCACGGCAGAAGCCGCGATGACCGCGGCGGCAAGCGCGATCAATCCAGAGACTTTCGATTTCATATATGCGTTCCCCTCGCCCATGATCGGGCGGAGACAGGGGTAGCATATCGCATCTAAATCTTTGTTATCGGAGACTATAGAATCCGAGATAAGTCCGTTTTTGGAACAGTTCACCTTAAAATGGAGGGCGTAATATTCCGAAATCAGTGGAGGCGCTGCGCGCAACTTTCAGGCTTCGTGCCTCAACCATCTGCTTCCGTTCGATAGGGCGGCAGATCCTCGGCGCAAGGCTACAGCTGTCCGGTTTATGCCCGAAAGATGCCCCTCACCCTAACCCTCTCCCCGTAAACGGGGCGAGGGGAGGTGCCCTGCGAGAGGCTGGCGAGGGACCGAGAGGTTGCGGCTTGTCCCCTTCGCCCGTTTACGGGGAGAAGGGGGCGGCAGCCGGATGAGGGGGCTGCCCTCGCCGATCTCCCGGGCCGGGATATCGCGCAGGTATGGAGCGCATGTTCGTGTCCCGACCAGCGAAAAACGCCAGAAGACAATCAATGTCTTCCGTCCAGCCCACATCTTTAAACCGGACAGCGGTGGCACAAGGCCGAGGATGACGTTTTGGGGTGAGATTTGTCATCAATCCGAAGGCTGCCGCACACAGCCGTCGCGCCATTCAGGGCCTGTCCATATGATAGCAGGCCGCCTTCTGGCCGGGGCGAACTTCCTCGATCGCAGGCATTTCCGTGCGACAGATATCCGTGGCCTTCCAGCAGCGGGGGGAGAAGACGCAGCCCTTCGGCGGATTGAGCGGCGAGGGCGGATCGCCTTGCAGGCGGATGCGGGTGCGCAGGCGCGCGAGCTTCGGATCCGGGATAGGGGCGGCGGAAAAGAGCGCCTGCGTATAGGGATGGGCCGGATGATCGAAGACGGTGGCGCAGTCGCCGGCTTCCACCACACGGCCGAGGTAGAGCACCAGCACATCGTCGGAAATCAGGCGCACGACCGAGAGGTCGTGGCTGATGAAGATCAGCGTCAGGCCGAATTCCTTGCGCAGCTTGCGCAGAAGCGTGATCACCTGGCCCTGGATCGAGACGTCGAGGGCCGAAACCGGCTCGTCGCAGATGATGAGCTTCGGTCTGGTGATGACGGCGCGGGCAATGCCGATGCGCTGCGCCTGGCCGCCGGAGAATTCGTGCGGATAGCGGTTGATCATTTCGGGCACCAGGCCGACGGCGGCCATGATCTCGCGGACGCGCTCGAGCCGCTGGGCTTTCGAAAGCTTCGGCTCGAAGACGGTGAGCGGTTCGGCGATGATGTCTCCGACCGTCATGCGCGGGTCGAGCGAGGCGATCGGATCCTGGAAGATGATCTGCATGTCGCGTCGGGCGGCGCGCATTTCCTCCTCGCTGAGGTCGAGAAGGTTGCGGCCCTGCCAGAGGATGCGGCCCTTCTGCGATTTCAGGAGCCGCAGGATGGAACGGCCGAGCGTGGACTTGCCGCAGCCGGATTCGCCGACGACGCCGAGCGTGCGGCCTTCGGCAAGATCGAAGCTGACATTGTTGACGGCTGTCAGAAAGACCGGCGGCTTGAAGAGGCCTTTCGCCGGCAGTTCGAACTGGGTCGTCAGGTTTTCGACCCTCAGAAGCGATCGGTCAGCCATGGTTCAGCAACTCCTCACGACGCGGGAAGGGATGGTAGCAGGCGGCGCAGTGGCGCGGCGCCAGGATTTCCAGCGCGGGCGGACGATCGATGCAATCGTCCTGGACCTGCGAACAGCGCGGCGAGAAATTGCAGCCCTTCGGTAGGTGCTGCAGGTTCGGCGGGCGGCCGGGAATGACGACGAGATCGTCGACATCCTGGTCCGGGCGCGGGATCGAGGCATGCAGCGCCGCCGTATAGGGATGGGCCGGGTTGTCGAAGAGTTCGTCGACCGGCGCCTCTTCGACAATGCGGCCGGCATACATGACGGCGACGCGGTCGGCGAGGCCGGCGACGACGCCGAGATCGTGGGTGATCATGATGAGCGCCGTGTTCATCTCCGCCGTCAGATCGTTGAAGAGATCGAGGATCTGCGCCTGGATGGTCACGTCGAGCGCCGTCGTCGGCTCGTCGGCGATCAGGAGCTTCGGCTTGGTGAGCAGCGCCATGGCGATGACGATGCGCTGGCGCATGCCGCCGGAGAGTTCGTGCGGATAGAGGTGGAAGCGCCGTGTCGGGTCGGGGATGCCGACGCGTTTGAGCATATCGAGGGCTGCCTCGGATGCGGCGCGCGCCGTCAGGCCGCGGTGAACCTCCAGCTGTTCCGTCAACTGCCTTGAAATCTTCAGCGATGGATTGAGCGCGGTCATCGGGTCCTGGAAGACCATGGCCATGTCCTTGCCGCGGATCTGGTCGAGTTCGCGCGGTTTCAGCGACAGCACGTCCTTGCCTTCGAGCAGCGCCTGTCCCGTCGTTTTGCCGTTCTTGGCGAGAAGGCCCATGATGCCGAGGAAGGTCTGGCTCTTGCCGGAGCCGGACTCGCCGACGATGGCGATACGTTCGCCGCGCCGGACCGTGAGGTTCATGTTCGAGACCGCTTTCACCTCACCGTCGGGCGTTGCGAAAGTGATCGAGTAGTCCGTGAGTTCAAGGAGGATGTCTTTTTCCTGAGGCATTCTATCGATCCTTCGGGTCGAACGCGTCGCGCAGGCCGTCGCCGATGAAGAGCAGGCTGAGCAGCAGCGCCACGAGAAAGCTGGCCGGGAAGATCAGCAGCCACGGCATGCTTTCCATGGCGTCGGTTCCTTCGGCGATCAGCGTGCCGAGCGAGGTCAGCGGTTCCTGCACGCCGAAGCCGAGATAGGAGAGGAAGCTCTCGGTGGCGATGATTTCAGGCACGGTCAGCGCTGCGAAGATCACCACCGGGCCGACGAGGTTCGGGATGATGTGCTTGACGATGATCTTGAACGGCCGCTGCCCGGAGGCTCGCGCCGCCTCGATGAATTCGCGGTGCTTGATCGACAGCGTCTGACCGCGCACGATGCGGGCCATGGTCAGCCATTCCAGTGCGCCGATCGCGGCAAAGAGCAGGTAGACGTTGCGGCCGAAGATCACCATCAAGAGGATGACGAAGAGGATATAGGGAAGCGCATACATGATATCGACGAAGCGCATCATGATCGCATCCAGCCTGCCGCCGATATAGCCCGATACCGCGCCATAAAGCACGCCTATGACGACCGAGACGATGGTCGCCGTCAGCGCCACGGCCAGCGAGACGCGGGTGCCGTAGAGGACGCGGGCGAGAAGGTCACGGCCGTTCGGGTCGGTGCCGAAATAATGGCCGGTTTCGATCGAGGGCGGGATGCGGAAAGCCGCCCAATCCGGGTCCTCGTAGTTGAAGGGAATGAACCACGGGCCGAGAAAGGCGGCGAGGATCAAGAGGCCCAGGACGGCGATCGAGAGCACGGCCGCCTTGTTGCGCCCGAGGCGGCGCAGCGCATCCTTGGTGAGCGAACGGCCTTCGGGCGCCAACCCTTCGGCCTCCAGGAGTTCTTGGGCAAGCAGCTCGCGTTTTGCGGGGTTGAGGATCATCGGTTTCTCACTTTCGGATCGAGCCAGGCATAGGCGATGTCGACGAGAAGGTTCAGGAACACGATCAGCACCATGTAGAAAATGACCGTGCCGAGAACCATGCCGTAATCGCGGTTCAGGGCTGCGTTGACGAAATAGCGGCCGATGCCGGGCAATCCGAAGATGCTTTCGACGACCAGCGAGCCGGTGAGAAGGTAGCTTGCCGCCGGCCCCAGATAGGAAACGACGGGCATCATTGCCGGTTTCAGCGCATGGCGCATGACGGTCAGCCGCGGGCCGATGCCCTTGGCCTTGGCGGTGCGGATGAAGTTCTGGTTCATCACCTCGATCATCGAACCGCGGGTGATGCGCGAGATGCGGCCTGCATGCGGCAGGGCCAGGACGACGATCGGCAGGATCAGGTATTTGATCGAGCCGTCACCCCAGCCGCCGACCGGAAACCAGGCGAGGTGAATGCCGAAGATGAGCTGCAGGATCGGCGCGATCAGGAAGTTCGGCAGCACGACGCCGACCAGGATGAGCGTGCCGAGAATGTAATCCGGCGCCTTGTTCTGGTAGAGCGCCCCGAGACAGCCGACAGTCACGCCGACGATGATGGCAATCAGGAAGGCAGCCGTGCCGATGGTGAAGGTATAGGGCAGGCCGATCATGATCTGCTGGGCGACGGTGAAATCCTCGCTGGCGAAGGAGGGGCCGAGATCGCCCCGCAGCAGGTCGCCGACATAGATCAGGTACTGCTGGATCAGCGGCTTATCGAGATTGTAGTGGACCGCAAGGTTCTTCAGGATCACCGGCGGCAATGGCCTTTCGCCATCGAACGGGCCGCCGGGGGCAAGGCGCAAAACAAAAAAGCAGGCTGTGACGGCGATCCACAGAACGGGGATCGTCGATAGCAATCGACGGAGGGCGTATTTGATCATGGTCGTGGGCCGGTCCTTCCCGCGTGGGGCGCGGGAAGGACCGTTTTCCCTTACTCTTTCATCGACAGCCAGCGGGTGCGGTGGATGTCCTGGATGTTGTCGACGAAGCCTTCGATCTTCGGCGAGACAACGTTCTTCGAGACATAGTAGTAGATCGGCAGGGCCGCGGATTCATCAAGCGCCAGCTGCTCGGCCTTCTTGAAGATTTCGGCGCGCTTGGTCAGATCCGTCTGAGCGTTGCCGTCCTTGATCAGCTTGTCATATTCAGGATTGGACCAGCGTCCGTAATTCATCTGCACGCCTGTCACCAGGAGGTTCAGGAAATTGTCCGGATCGTTGTAGTCGGCGAGCCAGCCGGCACGGCCGATCTCCACCTGGCCGCGCTGCATCTGGTCGTAATGCACCTTGGTTTCGGCGTTGACGAGCTCGACGTTGACGCCAAGCGGCTTCCACATGGAAGCGATCGCCACGGCGATGCGCTTGTGGTTGTCGTTGGTGTTGTAGCTGAGGACCGCATGGAGCGGCTTGTCGGGGCCGAAGCCGGCCTCGGTGAGCAGTTTCTTGGCTTCGGCGACCTTCTCGTTATAGGGCAGGTCCTTCCAGCTGACATAGGCCGGCTCGCCATAATTCGCCGTGCCCGGCGGGACCCAGGAATAGGCCGGCAATTCGCCGGTGCCGAGGATCTGCGGGCCGATCACTTCGCGGTTGATCGCCATGGACAGCGCCTGGCGGACGCGCTTGTCGCTGAACGGCGGCTTCTGCGAGTTGACGACGTAATAATAGAGGCCGGAGAAGGGGGCGACATGCGCCTGACCCGGCAGGTTCTTCTTCATCCACTCGTACTGGTCGGTCGGGAAATCGGTGAGAATGTCGAATTCGCCGGCACGGTAACGTTTCAGTGCCGCTTCCTGATCCTCGAGGACGAAGAACTTGGCGCCGTCGATCTTCAGGTCCTTGGTGCCGTACCACTGGTCGTTCTTGACTGTCGTCACATGCGAGCCCGGAACCCATTCGGTCGGCTTATAGGGGCCGTTGGTGACGATGTTGCCGATCTTGACCCAATCCTGGCCCTTCGCCTCGACGACATGCTTCGGCAGCGGATAGGCCGTGTAGTGCATCAGAGCGTTGATGAAATAGGGGGTCGGATTTTCCAGGGTGATTTCGAGCGTCTTGTCGTCGATCGCCTTGACGCCGAGCTGGTTGAGATCGGTGATCTCACCCTTGTTGATCTTTTCGGCGTTCTTGATGGTGAACTGCAGGTAGGCGTAGTCGGCGGCGTTCTTCGGGTCGACGAGGCGCTGGAAGGCGAAGACGAAGTCTCCTGCCGTTACCGGCTGGCCATCGGACCACTTGATGCCGTCGCGAAGTTTGAAGGTGTAGACCTTGCCATCCGGCGAAATGGTCCAGCTTTCAGCCTGGCCGGGAATTGGATTGTCCTTGGCATCCTCGGTGACGAGGCCTTCGAAGATGTCGCCGGCGATACGATTCTCCCAGTCGCCGGACAGTTTCTGCGGATCGAGCGACTGCGGGTCGCCACCATTGTGAATATTGATCGTCGCCGCGTGGGCGGAAAACGCCAGCAATGTGCCAAGCATTGCGGAGGCGAGAAATTTTTTCGAGAATTGGTTCATGGTGGGTCCACCTTTCTAGGCTTTGCGCCTTTATTAGACATTTGTTCCCGATATTTGACCTTTTACGTGCAGGTCAGCGCGCACCTTATCGCAAAGCCTTTGCGTTGCAACCCCAAATCCGGAGGCTGGTTTTGGGTTGTGCACAAGCCTATATACGTCTCCCCCTTGCCGGATCGCGACGAAGCGTCGCGGCGGTTTCAGCGCAGGCATGGCGGCTTCATATGGTTGTCTTTTGTTTCGTCCGCTTTAGTGTGGCGGGCACGAACAGGCAGGAGATGTGGCCGATGGCATTGCAGGCAGGCGGGAGTGCGGACTGGTGGCGCGGCGCGGTGATCTATCAGGTCTATCCGCGCTCGTTTCAGGACACGAACAGCGACGGGCTCGGCGATCTCAAGGGTATCACCCGCCGGCTGCCGCATATCGCCAGCCTCCGCGTCGACGCGATCTGGCTCTCGCCCTTCTTCAAGTCGCCGATGGCCGACATGGGCTATGACGTTTCCGATTATTGCGATGTCGACCCGATTTTCGGGACGCTTGCCGATTTTGACGAGATGATGGCCGAGGCGCACAGGCTCGGCATCAAGGTCGTCATCGATCAGGTGATCTCGCATACGTCGGACCGGCATCCCTGGTTCGTCGAAAGCCGGGCGAGCCGGACCAATCCGAAGGCGGACTGGTATGTCTGGGCCGATCCGAAGCCCGACGGCACGGCCCCGAACAACTGGCTGTCGATCTTCGGCGGGCCGGGCTGGGAGTGGGACGGCGTGCGCCGGCAATATTACCAACACAACTTCCTGACCTCGCAGCCTGACCTCAATTTCCATTGCGAAGAAGTGCAGGATGCGGTACTGGAAACGGTGAAATTCTGGCTCGACCGCGGCGTCGATGGGTTCCGGCTGGATACGGTCAACTACTATTTCTGCGACAAGCAGCTCAGAAGCAATCCGCCGCACGAGCCCGACGAGGATGATGCAGGCCTCGACGCGCCAGACAGCAATCCCTACGGCATGCAGAACCATCTCTACGACAAGACGCAGCCGGAAAATGTCGATTTCCTCAAGCGCTTCCGGGCGCTGCTCGACCAGTACGAGGATCGCACGACGGTCGGCGAGGTCGGCGACGGGGCGCGTTCGCTAAAGACGGTAGGCGCCTATACGAGCGGCGGCGACAAGCTGCACATGTGCTACACATTCGACCTGCTCGGACCGGAGTTCACCGCCGAACATATTCGCGGCTGCGTCGAGGCTTTCCAGAAGGCGGTGACCGACGGTTGGGTCTGCTGGGCCTTCTCCAATCACGACGTCATGCGCCATGTCAGCCGCTTTGCGCTGACGGAGGAGGAGCGGCCGGTCATCGCCAAGCTCGCGATCTCCGTGCTTGCGGCGCTGCGCGGTTCGATCTGCCTCTACCAGGGCGAGGAACTTGGCCTGCCGGAGGCGGAGCTTGCCTTCGAGGATCTGCGCGACCCCTACGGCATCCGCTTCTGGCCGGCCTTCAAGGGCCGCGACGGATGCCGCACGCCGATGCCCTGGGAGGCGGGCAAGGCGCATGCCGGCTTCACCTCGGCCGAGAAGAGCTGGCTGCCGGTGCCCTATGAGCAGGCAGCGCTTTCCGTCGATACGCAGGAGGAGAGCGACGGCTCGGTGCTGCACCACTACCGACGAACGCTCGCCTTCCGGAAAAGCCATCCGGCGCTTGTTGACGGCGAGATGACCTTCATCGGCACCAACCAGGATCTGCTCGCCTTCACCCGCGAAAAGGATGGTGAAAAACTGCTCTTTGTTTTCAACCTGGCCCGTAAACCGGCGGAATTCCGCCTGCCTGAGGGCATGGTGCTCAGGCAATCGCTGGAGATGCCGGGCTTCGAAGCGATGGTCGGCGCGGGCTCGGTGAAGCTGGCGGCGCTGGATGGATTCTGTGCGCGGATTTGACATCCCCGCAAGCGGGGAGAGACCACCATTGTGCTTCTCTGCGGAGGCGACAAGAGCACGCAGGAAACCGATATAAGAATGGCAAAGAGAATTGCCATGGAATGGAGCGACGATAGTGGCTGAAGAGATCTTCGACTTCGATCCGGCTGAGTTGCTTGACACCGACGAGGCTATCGAAACCTTTATTACCGAAGCACTGCAGACTGGTGATGCGAAATTCATCGCATCGGCTCTTGGCGTCGTTGCGCGCGCCAAGGGCATGAGCAAAATTGCCAGGGAAACCGGCCTTGCGCGCGAACATCTCTACAAGGCGCTCAGCGAGAACGGAAATCCCACGCTTGAAACCACGCTGGCGGTCATGAAAGCGATCGGGCTTGAGCTGACGACGCGGCATCACGCTGTTTGAGATTTGATATAGCTGCTTTCACGAAAATCTCGCGGCCCTATTGGTTGCGTCACCCGATCAGCGCGAACTTGTCGACGTCGACCATCCCCTTGTCCGAGATCTTCAGGTGCGGGATAACAGGCAGCGGCAGGAAAGCCAATTGGAGGAAGGGTTCTTCCAGGGTGGCGCCGAGCGCGAAGGCGGCCTTGCGCAGATGGTGCAGCGTGTCGCGGACCTTTTCGTAGGGCTCGAGGCTCATCAGGCCGGCGACTGGCAGGGCGATTTCGCCGGTGACCTTTCCATTCTCCACCACGACGAAGCCGCCCTTGATTTCGCCGAGGCGGTTTGCGGCGCGGGCCATGTCGTCCTCGTCGACGCCGACGACGCAGATATTGTGGCTGTCATGGCCGACGGTGGAGGCGATCGCGCCCTTTTTCAGGCCGAAGCCCTGGACGAAGCCGTTAGCGTGGTTGCCGTTCTTGCCGTGGCGCTCGATGACGGCGACCTTGATGATGTCGTTGGAAAGATCGACCGTCGTCTCATTGCCTTTGACGGGCAGGCGGTAGCGGCGATGCTCGGTGATGATCTTGCCCGGCATGACGCCGATGACCGATGTTTCGCCCTCTCTGGCCGGCACACCGAAATGGGCAGCGTTGACCGGCCGGGCCTTGACGCTGTTGAGGCCGATCGGGGCGACCGGTTTGCGCGTCGAAAAGAGCGCGTCGGTAACGCGGCGGCCGGCGGAGAAGACCATGCCGGCGCGGCAGTTTTCCAGACTGTCGAGAACCACGAGATCAGCGCGCCAGCCCGGAGCCACCAGACCGCGGTCCCTGAGACCGAAGGCGCGGGCGGCCGAGATCGAGGCGGCGCGGTAGATCGCCAGAGGTTCCACGCCGTTGGCGATCGCCGTGCGGATCATATGGTCGAGATGGCCCTGTTCGGCGATATCGAGCGGATTGCGGTCGTCGGTGCAGAGCGCGAGATAGGGTGAAAGCCGCTCGGTGATGATCGGGATCAGCGCAGCAAGATCCTTCGACACGGAGCCTTCGCGCACGAGGATATGCATGCCCTTGCGGATCTTTTCCATCGCTTCGGCGGCACTCGTGCATTCGTGTTCGGTGCGGATGCCCGTTGCGAGGTAACCGTTGAGGTCGTTGCCGGATAAAAGCGGCGCGTGGCCGTCGATATGGCCGCCCTGGAAGGCGTCGAGCTTCGCCATACAGACGGGATCCTTGTGGATCACGCCGGGGAAATTCATGAACTCGGCAAGGCCGATGACCTTCGGATGATCGCGGAAGGGCAGGAGACGCTCGATCGGCAGGTCGGCGCCCGCGGTTTCGAGATGGGTTGCCGGAACGCAGGAGGAGAGCTGGACGCGGATGTCCATAATCGTTTCCAGCGCGGAAGCGAGGAAGAATTCGATACCTTCCTTGCCAAGCACATTGGCGATTTCGTGCGGATCGCAGATCGCGGTGGTGACGCCGTAGGGCAGGACGCAGCGGTCGAATTCATGCGGCGTGACGAGCGAGGATTCGATGTGCAGATGCGTGTCGATGAAGCCGGGGACGACTATTCTGCCCGAAATGTCGATCTCGGTCTCGCCCTCATAATCGCCCGACGTGCCGACGATGTGGTCGGCGCCGATGGCGATGTCGGAGCGTACGAGCTCACCGGTGACGAGATCGAAGAAGCTGCCGCCCTTCAGCACGATATCGGCGGGGATACGGCCCACACCCTGGTCTATGAGACGTTCGAGTTTGCTGGTCATGGCTTCGCTCACATTGCAACCGATTCCGACGTTATAGCCGATCTCAGGCGACATGCGATGCCCACAAACGAAACCGGGCGCCTTAGGGCGCCCGATCACTGTTTTGCGTCGTAGCTTACTCGGCGGCGACGATCTTGCCGCCTTCCCACTTGTAGAGCGAGAAGCTCTGCGAGGTGAGGTCGCCGGTTTCGCCGTAGGTGAGCTTGCCGATGGCGGTCGGGATTTCCATGCCGCCCTTCAGCGCGGCTGCGACGGCTTCGGCATCCTCGGCGCTGCCTGCCTTCTCGATGCCGGCCTTCAGCACTTCGACGGCGGCATAGGCGTTCAGCGTGAAGGCCTCGGCCGGAATGTTCTTGGCGGTGAGCGCATCGGCAGCCGTCTTGGAGTCCGGGCTCTTGGTGGCGTCGGACGCGTTGGTGAACAGCGTGCCTGCTGCGGCATCCGTGCCGATCGCCCAGAATTCGGTGTTGGAGAGGCCGTCGCCGCCGATGATCATGGCGTTGGCGGCGAGGTCATGCAGCTGGCGGGCGAGCAGGCCGCCTTCCGGGTGATAGCCGCCGAAATAGACGATATCGACCTTTTCGGACTTGATGCGGGTGGTCAGCGCGCTGAAGTCCTTGTCGCCGGGCGTGATCGCGTCATTGACGACTTCGGTGATGCCGCCGGCGTTCAGCGTCGCCTTGAAGGCATCGGCGAGGCCTTTGCCGTAGGCGCCCTTGTCGTTGACGATGGCGATGCGCTTGTCCTTGAAGTTCTGCAGCACGTATTTGGCGGCGACTTCGGCCTGCTGGTCGTCGCGGCCGCAGGTGCGCAGCACGTTGGTGAGGCCGCGCTTGGTGAGGTCGGGGGCGGTCGCCGTCGGGGTGACCATCAGCACGCCGTTCTCAGCCAGAACGTCCGAAACGGGGATCGCAACGCCCGAAGTTACCGGGCCGACGACGAAGCGGATGCCGTCGCCGACAACCTTGTTGGCGGCGGAAACGCCCTGTTTCGGTTCGCCGGCATCGTCGGCCAGTTCGAGGACGACCTTCTCGCCGAGAATGCCGCCCTTCTTGTTGATTTCGTCGACGGCGGTCTGGGCGCCGTTCTTTACCTGGTCGCCATAGGCGGCGACGGGGCCGGTCAGCGGCGCGATTAGGCCGATGGTGATGTCGGCATGGGCGAGCGGCGCAAAGGCAAGCGACGCGACCAGGGTCGCCGTCAATGTCTTGAGGGTCATTGTCTGTCTCCTTGGATGGGGTCGTGGACCCACGATGATGTGCCGCGCCGGCTTTTTCGATCATTCAACGGCCTTCCGGGCCGTGCCAAGGACGATCGATAGCGGCGCGATCAGCGAACCTGCCGGCCATGTTTGACTCGGGAAGGCTCATGGCAAGATTTCTAGAAATTTTGGTGTGATTGCGCAAGTTCATAACAAAATAGAACGAAAATCTGGCCGATCTGGTCTGAAAATCGCAGCCGAGGGTCATTTTTCTTCTGGATTTCGCCTTTTTTCAAAAGGGAGGCCCTGCGAGTGCCCTCGTCAGGGCGGAAGGCCAAGGGCATGCGGCTGTCTTTATCTTTCCCATTAACCGTTAATTTGGCCGGCGGCAGTAGTATCGCGCGATATCCAAATGCCGCAGCAATGAAAAAGAGAATCTTAAAAAAATCACATAGACATATCGGGAATAGAGATCTGGATGCTCAAGCGTATCGACGCCAGCCAGGTGCGCATCGGAATGTTTGTTGAAGCCATCGAGGGCCTGTGGCAGGACCCTCTCTTGTCCCGGCGCAGATTTTCCCTGCGACGCGAGACCGATGCGGCAAAAATTCGCAAATGCGGCACAGCCAGTGTGGTCATCAACACCAGCAAGGGTGTCGATACCGACGGCCTGCCGGGGCGTGACACCGAGATCGATATCAAGGCCGCGCTCGAGACGGTCCATAAATCCGTGCAGATACTGGAAGAGGTTTTCGGGAAGCTGCGGAATGGCGAGGGGATCAGCGCCGATCATGTGGCGCCGGTAATTTCCTCCGTCTCCAAGTCGATGGAGGAGAACCCTTCGGTTTTCTTGAGCGTCACGCGCCTGAAATCAAAGGACGAAGTGACATTTCTGCATTCCATCTCGGTGAGCGCGCTGATGATCCTCTTCGGCCGCCATCTCGCTCTCGACGAGGAGACGGTGCAGATGCTCGGCACCGCCGGGTTGCTGCACGACGTCGGCAAGCTCGAAATTCCGCTTGAGGTGCTCAACAAGGAAGGGCGGCTGGAGCAGGATGAGATCACGCTGATCCGGGGGCATCCGGAGAAGGGACACGCATTCCTGTCGCGGCAGGAGGGCATGTCGCAGATCGTTCTCGATGTCTGCCTCAATCATCACGAGCGCATGGACGGCAAGGGCTATCCGCGCAGGCTGCCCGGCAGCAAGGTGAGCCTTCACACGCGCATTGCGACGATCTGCGACGTCTATGACGCCCTGACCTCGGTGCGGCCTTACAAGGCGCGGTGGAGCGCGAACGATGCGCTGAAATGGATGCTCGGCAATGAAGGCCATTTCGACCGCCGGCTGCTGAAAAAATTCGCTCTGTGCCTTTCCGTCGCCGCCGTGAGCTGAGGTTTCCCGGTTTCGGAAGGAAAAAGCCCGCGGGGATCTCGTCCGCCGCGGGCCATGGTGTCGGAAGCCGTCGGAAGATGCTTCAGATGTTGTTCTGCAGGATGGTCCTGAGCTTGCCGAAAAGCTCGTCGATATGCTGCTTCTCGATGATCAGCGGCGGGGAAAGCGCGATGATATCGCCGGTGGTGCGGATCAGGAGGCCGCTTTCATAGGCCTTCAGGAAAGCGGTGAAGGCGCGCTTGGTCGGCTCGCCGGCGATCGGGTCGAGCTCGATCGCGCCGATCAGGCCGGTGTTCCTGATATCGATGACGTTGGGGCAGTCCTTGAGCGAATGCAGCGCGTCGGCCCAATAGTCGGAGAGTTCGGCGGCGCGGGTGAGCAGGCCTTCCTCCTTATAGGTGTCGAGCGTGGCAAGGGCGGCGGCAGACGCGATCGGGTTGCCGGAATAGGTATAGCCGTGGAAGAACTCGATCATGTGCTCCGGACCGTTCATGAAGGCGTCATGGATCTCGGAGGTGACGAAGACTGCGCCCATCGGGATGACACCGTTGGTCAGTCCCTTGGCGGCGGTGATCATGTCGGGCTTGACGTCGTAATATTGCGCGGCGAAGGGGGCGCCGAGACGGCCGAAGCCGGTGATGACCTCGTCGAAGATCAGCAGGATGCCGTGCTTGGTGCAGATCTCGCGCAGCTTCTGCAGGTAGCCCTTCGGCGGGATCAAAACGCCGGTGGAGCCGGCCACCGGCTCGACGATCACGGCGGCGACGGTGGAGGCGTCATGCAGCGTGACGATCCGCTCCAGTTCGGTGGCGATATCGCCGCCATGTTCGGGTTCGCCGCGGGTGAAGTTGTTCTTGCCGGGCTGGTGGGTGTGCGGCATGTGATCGACGCCGGTCAGAAGCGTGCCGAACATCTTGCGATTGGTGACGATGCCGCCGACGGAGATACCGCCGAAATTGACGCCGTGATAGCCGCGCTCGCGGCCGATCAGGCGGAAGCGCGAACCATTGCCCTTCACGCGGTGATAGGCGAGCGCCACCTTGAGCGCCGTCTCGACGGATTCGGAGCCGGAATTGGTGTAGAGAACGTGGTTCAGGCCTTCCGGGGCGATGTCGACTAGGCGGTTCGCCAGTTCGAAGGCTTTGGGGTGGCCGAGTTGGAAGGCCGGCGCATAATCGAGCTCGCCGGCCTGCTCGCGGATCGCCTCGGTGATCTTCGGGCGGCAGTGGCCGGCATTGACGCACCAGAGGCCCGCCGTGCCGTCGAGCACCTGCCGGCCGTCATGGGTGGTGTAATACATGTCCTTGGCGCCGACGAACAAACGCGGCTCCTTCTTGAACTGGCGATTTGCCGTAAACGGCATCCAGAAGGCGCGAAGATCGTTCGGTGCGTTGAGGCGATTGGACATGCTGTTCTCCTGGCCGCTGGCGGCCCGTTCCCGGGGCTCTACGCCCATATTTTTACTGTCCGGTCAAATTATCAAGGCTTGTCGACGCGTCAACGAGAAAAGTCCCGACGGTCCCCCTGGGACCGGCAGATCGAGGCGCGTCTCACGATCCTTCACCTTCGCCGGCAGGAAAAGCGATGGCCTATCTCGGAGGTGACAGGCGCGCCTGAAAAGGCACGACCGGCAAATCGCGAGGATCTGCCGGTCGTGCCATTAAGGTTCTGGTGCTGAAATATCGTTGCCGCGCCTCCGGGAACATCCCCTTACGGACACGATATCTGCCGACACTCATGTCAGCGCTATCATCATCAGGCTGCGGATCGATTCCTGCTCTGAACGAGGTAGATGTCTTCGAGCGTCGCCAGGATCTTCATGACGGGCTCGGAGGTGCTGGAATAATAGATGGTCTGTGCGTCGCGGCGTGTCTTGACCAGCTTCTGCGCACGCAGTTTCGAAAGGTGCTGGGAGAGAGCCGACTGGCTGAGGCCGACCTGCGTTGCGAGCACGCCGACGGCGACTTCGCCTTTTACAAGGCTGCACAGGATCAGCAATCGCTTCGGGTTGGCCATGGCCGACAATAAAGCTGCCGCCACATTTGTGTGGTCGGCCAAATCAGAGGTTTCCATATTGTTATCTTCCTAATGCGAAACGTACGTCATCCGTGTTGGCACAGGCCGCCCAGACGGAATACGACTAGGCGGCGAAAACTAGCAATTAGGCTCGAAGATTGTATATACCTAAATTTAAGGTATCGAGTATGCTATTTTAGATATGTTTGAACAAATGTGATCGGAATCCACAGCCAGGGTTTCGAATTCATATCGCAGCAAAAAGTCACCCGAAATCATGTCGAAGCCTGCGGGATCGATACCGCAAATGCGCCAGGAGCCCGATTCTGGCGCCTTCAACCGTGTTGCGAGGGTTTCCGCTATATCGGGGTGTCGCGCTATTAAATCTTGCACTGTTTCATCAGCTTTGGCGGCAACCTCTTCATTGGCCGCCGACTGGATGACGAGATCGCGCCCCGCGAGCAGGTAGGCGCGGCCGAAGCCGCCATTGAGGCTGGCCTGTTCCGGTTTGAGACGAAAGAAGAGAAAATCCGGGAAGTCAATATAGAGTTTTGCCTTGGCATGGCGGTCGAGGAAGCGCGTGCGGATGCGCTCGTGGATCGCGCTGCCGCTCTCGACTGGTTCTGCCAGGCACTGGGTCGTCAGACGGGCGTAAGCAAGCGGATCGCCCTTGCCCGGCTCGCCGGTGAGCAGCGATGCGCGCGGGTCGCTCGCGAGCGCCTTCGTGTGGGCCGACAGCCGGGAAACGAGAATGACCGGCGTGCCGTCGATATCGGTGGCGAGGAGGACGCGGCTGGCGAAGGGAAAGCCGCTCTCGGGGTCGAGAACGGCAATCGCGGCATAGCGGGCGGAGCGCAGCAACACGCGGGCGAGCTTGCGCGCCTCGTCATCGGTTTCGCGTATAGGCGAGGGCTGATCTTTCATATCCGCTTTGTGGCAAAGCGGATTGAAAACATCAAGCGTCCTCCTTGCGGCGATGGCGGGTGAGGCCGGCGACGATATCCTGGGCCGTGATGGTGCCGATAACCGTACCGTTTTCCACGATGCCGATGCTGCCCGGCTGGCGGGCGAGCACGTCGAGGATATCGACGAGCGGGGTCGCGGCGCGGGCCGTGGCGCTGACGCTCATGCCGGCGGCCGTCTGGCCGAGGCCGGGCTGCATGACGTCGGCGGCGGTCAGCATGTTGATCGGATTGAGGTTCTGCACGAAATCGGCGACATACTGGTCGGCGGGGTTCTTGACGATGTCATGCGGCGTTCCGCACTGAATGATGCGTCCGCCCTCCATGATGGCGATGCGGTTGCCGATGCGGAAGGCCTCGTCGAGATCGTGGCTGACGAAGAGAATGGTCTTCTTCAGCCGCCGCTGGAACTCCAGCAGTTCGTCCTGCAGGCGGGTGCGGATCAGCGGATCGAGAGCCGAGAACGGTTCGTCCATCAGCAAGATCGGCGCGCCGGTGGCAAAGGCGCGGGCGAGGCCGACACGCTGCTGCATGCCGCCTGATAGTTCGTTGACCTTGCGGTCCGCCCACTTCGTCAGGTTGACGAGTTCGAGCTGCTCGCCGACGCGCTGCTTGCGTTCGGCCTCCGGCATGCCGGCAAGTTCGAGACCGAAGCCGACATTCTCGGCGACGGTGCGCCAGGGCAGGAGCGCGAACTGCTGGAACACCATGGAGACGGTGTGGGTGCGCAGGCCGCGCAGGGTCTTCGCATTGCATTTGTAGGGGTTGACGGGGCCGGTGACGGTCGAGACCGAAACGTCGCCGCGCACCACGGGCGCAAGCCCGTTGACGGCGCGCAGCAGCGTCGACTTGCCGGAGCCGGAGAGGCCCATCAGCACGAGGATCTCGCCTTCCTCGATGCTCAGCGAGGCATTGGCGACGCCGAGCACGAGGCCGGTTGCGGCGCCGATCTCATCGCGCGTTTTGCCCTGATCGGCCATTGCGAGGGCCGTTTCCGGCCGGTCGCCGAAGATGATGCTGACATCCTTGAAGCTTACCGCGGTCATGCGCCGTCTCCTTCATCCGCCGTGCGGAACATGCGGTCGAGAATGATCGCCAGGATGACGATACAGAGACCAGCTTCGAAGCCCTTGGCGACATTGACGGTGTTCAGTGCGCGCACCACAGGCACGCCGAGACCGTCGGCGCCGACGAGAGCCGCAATAACCACCATCGACAGCGACAGCATGATGGTTTGGGTGAGGCCCGCCATGATCTGCGGCGCGGCGAAGGGAAGCTCGACCTTGCGCAGCACCTGCATCGGCCGGGCGCCGAAGGCGACAGCCGCTTCGACGAGCGACGGCGGCGTCGAGATGATGCCGAGGCGCGTCAGCCGGATGGGGGCGGGGATCGCGAAGATGACGGTCGCGATAAGGCCCGGCACCATGCCGAGGCCAAACAGGATCAGCGCCGGGATCAGATAGACGAATGTCGGGATCGTCTGCATCAGATCGAGTGCGGGACGCATGGCGGCATAGATCCAGGCGCGGCGGGCAGCCGCGATGCCGAGCGGAATGCCGATCACCATGCTGACGAAGGTGGAGGCGAGCACGAGCGCAAGCGTCTCCGTCGTTTCCTTCCAGTAGCCCTGGTTCATGATCAGCAGCAGCCCAAGACAGGTGAAGAGGGTGACCGCGATCGACCGGCGCAGCCAGAAGGCGATGGCCGTGATGATGGCAATGACAATTAGCGGGTGGGGCGTCTGCAACACGAAGAGCAGGCCGTCGATGACGTGCGACAGCAGCGAGGCGAGTTGGTCGAAGAACCATGCGCCATTCGAGGTCAGCCAGTCCACGAAGGCTTTGGCCCATGAGCCGATGGGAATTTTAAAGTCGGTGATCCAATTCAAGGGGCGCGCCTATCCAGAAAAAATCAACAATCGGACAAAATGAAACGGGGCGGCAAGCCGCCCCATTCACATTATCAAAGGCCGAGACCGGTCTTGGCGGCCGAGAGCGCATCGCCCTTGCCGTCGCGGCTCTTGACGCCGGCCAGCCAGGGCTCGAGCGCGGCCGGATTGGCCTTCAGCCATTCGGTCGCCGCCGCTTCCGGCTCCTTGCCGTCGTCGAGGATTTTGCCCATGATCTGGTTCTCCATGTCGAGGGAGAACGTCAGGTTCTTCAGCATCGCGCCGACATTCGGGCATTCGCTGAGATAACCGGCGCGGACATTGGTGTAGACCTTGGCGCCGCCGAAATCAGGCCCGAAGACGTCGTCGCCGCCGGTGAGGTATGTCAGCTTGAAGTTGGTGTTCATCGGATGGGGTTCCCAGCCGAGGAAGACGACGGGCTTGCCCGCCTTCTCGGCACGGGCGACCTGGGCGAGCATACCCTGTTCGGAGGATTCGACGACTTCCATGTCCTTCATGCCGAAGGTGTTCTTTTCGATCAGGTCCATGACGAGGCGGTTGCCGTCATTGCCGGGCTCGATGCCATAGATCTTGCCGTCGAGATCGTCCTTATGGGCAGCGATGTCCTTGAAGTCCTTGATGCCGAGTTCCGCGCCCTTGGCGTTGGTGGCCAGTGTGTACTTGGCGCCGACGAGGTTGGGGCCGAAGGATTCGACCGACTTGTCGTCGAGATAGGGACGGACGTCCTTTTCCTGCGTCGGCATCCAGTTGCCGAGGAAGATGTCGATATCCTTGTTCTTCAGCGAGGTATAGGTGACCGGCACCGAGAGAACCTTGACGTCGGTCTCATAGCCGATGCTCTTCAGCACCACGGATGCGGTGGCGGTGGTGGCGGTGATGTCAGTCCAGCCGACATCCGAGAAGCGGACGGTGGAGCAGCTGTCAGGGTCTGCGGCGAAGGCGGCGGTCGCAACGGAAAGGGCGGCGACGGCGGTTGCGGTGACGAGTTTGAATGTGCTTGTTGTTTTCATTTTAGACTCCCAGTCTTTAGGTCCCCAAGCCAATCACCAATAGCCCAGTTTGACAAGCGACCTCAGTGTGTTTGCGTCGTATCGGCGGGTGCGATTGCGACGTTTGCAGATTTTTCGCGGTGGCCGGTTTTCGCGACTGGCGGCGGCTTTTAAGCGTCGATTCCTGTGATTATTGCCGTCACGGGTCTTTTCTTTGCCGGTGCGAGCTTTCAATAACCGATCAAGGAGACATCGATGGCAAAGCTCTATTTCAACTATTCGACGATGAACGCCGGCAAATCGACCATGCTGCTGCAGGCCTCCTATAATTATCAGGAGCGCGGCATGCGCACGGTCCAGCTGATCGCGGCCTTCGACGAGCGCGCCGGCCGGGGCGTCATCGGCTCCAGGATCGGGCTGGAGGCGAGCGCCATTCCCTTCGAGCCGGATGAGGATCTGTTCCAGCTGATCATGGCATTGAGCGGCGAAGGGGAGCCGATCTCCTGCATCTTCGTCGACGAGGCCCATTTCATGACGCCTCTCCATGTCTGGCAACTCGCCCGCATCGTCGACAGGCTTGGCATCCCCGTCATGGTCTACGGGCTCAGAACCGATTTTCAGGGCAAGCTGTTTCCGGCCTCGCAGGAGCTCCTGGCGATCGCCGACGAAATGCGCGAGGTGCGCACCATCTGCCATTGCGGGCGCAAGGCGACGATGGTGGTGCGGCTCGACGCGCAGGGCAAGGTGCTGCACGAAGGGGCGCAGATCGACGTCGGCGGCAACGAGAAATATGTCTCGCTCTGCCGCAGGCACTGGGACGACGAGATGAACGGCGCCTGGATCGCCGAGCCTGTCTGAAGCCGTCTGTTTTCTTTGGTGCGGTAAGCGACTAGCTTACCGGGCAGGAGATTCCCCGGAGAAATCAGGTGCGCAAAGCCCCGCCATTCGACAGCCAGTACGAAGCCGCAGGCGGCCTTGCCGAAAAGATTGCGGTCGAGGGAGCCTATTGCGCAGCCTGCATCCGCGCCTTCAACAGCGACGAAACACAGTCGGCCGACGAGGTCTTCCTCGAACAGAACGCCCGCTTCCAGGCCCATATCGCCGATAGCGCGGCTTTGGATGCACTGCTTGCCGAGCTGGTCTTTTCGCTCGACCGGATGACGGCGGAGGTTTCGGCCGATCTCGACAGTTTCCGCGGATTGACGCTGCGCGAGAAAATGGCCGGCTGGACGTCGCGCCAACGGATGTGGCGCAAGCATACGGAGCGCGTGCGCGAGGCGCCCGTTATCGAGCGGCTGCTCGACCTCCTGACGAAATCGGACGCGCTCGCCAGGTTGATCGCCGGCCAGCGCGCCGAGATCATGGAACGTCACAAGGCGGCCGAACACAGCCTCGTCTCGATCGTCGAGCACCGGCGCCGGCTGGTCGATTCCATCGATATCGCCCGCCTGAAGATGAAGGAGCTCAACGCCAAGGCGCTGACGACGCAGGGCCGCATCGGCGTCTACGGCAACAGGGCGCATTGGGAGCAGATGGAGGCGGAGCGGCGGGCGCTGAAGGCGGAGGCGGAGCGCATCTCCGCCGAGGAGCATGTGATGCGGGACGACAGCCAGCGGCGCGAGCGTTTCATCACGTTGTTCCAGGCCTTCGTCGATTCACTGAACGGCCGGATCGGCGCCTGCAACGTGCTGCTGCGCAAATTGATGATCGATGTCGAGGAGCGGCTCCTCATCTACCAGGCGCAGGTCGATACCGACCGGCCGGGTATGAAGGGCAGGATCAAGCCGGAACTCTTTCCCGATATCGCGGCACCCATCAGGCTGTTCGAGAAGGGCATGCTGGTCGCCCAGGATTTGGAGCGGCGCAAGAGCCGCGCCGACCTGGAAGCGGCGGGAAGATTTCCTGCCTATGCCGAGCCGTTCCCGGAAAGCTCGGGAGCGCCGCTCATCGATGCGGCCCGCAGGTCCTTCCGCTTCAGCCTGCCTTTCCTGCGCTCCTGAGCCGTGAAGCGCGCGGTCGACGCTGCTTTCATTCGCAAAAATCGAGTGGCTCGTGTTGTGCTCGGCCCATCGAGCGCATATGTGGATGCAACGGGGCTGCGAATTATGCAGCAACTCAAAGTGCTACAGTGTCCTTAGCGCGTTTAAAAAACGCGCGGCGATGTAGTCTTCGCCTCGCTTGACAGGAGACGACGATGCTTGACCGGATAGCCGGTTTTTTCAGGCTGATCGGCCAGACGATCGGCCGGTGGGCCCGCCTGTTTTTCGCCTGGGCCTTCTGGCCCTTCCTCGCTGCGCATGGCTGGTATCAGCGCCGGAGCTGGATGATCCGCTTGCCGATCATCGCATTCGTCGCGCTCTTCATCGTGCTTTACGGCTATTTCTTCTGGCAGACGCAGGTCTGGACGAATTTCAACACCGCCTTCGTCGACCAATACCGGCTTTCCGAACGCAAGGTTCCCGCCGGACAGGAACTGCCGGCTGCCGAGGGGAGCGGCGCTGCCGCCGCCAAGACCTGCCAGCGCTCGGCCATCGTCGACGTCACGGCCGATCTCACCGATTTCAACGTCAACCAGAATGCGTGGATCTCCTCCATGCTGCTCTACAAGATGGGCTTCTTCGGTATCGACTGGGATCACACGCCCTTCCTCGACAACAAGGCTTCGTTCCAGCGCGGCATCAACCAGGCGGTTCGTCGGACGTCGGCGGAACTCGTCGATACGCTCGGGCGCGTGCGCGGTACATCGGGCGTCAACAACGATCTGCAGCGCGCGCGCGGCAATCTGCAATTCGACGAGTCCAGCTGGTATTTCGGCCTCAATCCCTTCGGGCCGAAGACGCCGACGCCGTCCTACTACCGCACGGCGATCGGAGACCTGCGCAAGTTCAACACCGATCTTGCTGCCTGCAATGCCATTTTCGACGGCCGCGCCGACAATCTGATGCAGTTCATCGACCGCATCGCCAATGATCTCGGCAGCACCTCCGACATGCTGGCAGAGCGCTCGGAACACCACAATCGCGGTTGGTTCGACACGCGCGCCGACGACCGGTTCTGGTTCGCCTACGGCCAGCTCTATGCCTATTACGCGATCCTGACGGCCGCGCAGGCGGATTTCTCGCAGGTGGTGCAGGAGCGCAATCTCGGCGCAATCTGGGGCGGCACGACGCGGCAGTTCCAGGCGGCGCTGCGCATCCAGCCGGCCATCATCTCGAACGGGCGCGAGGACGGCTGGATCATGCCGAGCCATCTCGCCACCATGGGCTTCTATATTCTCAGGGTGCGTTCGAACATCGTCGAGATCCGTTCGGTGCTCGACCGGTAAAGACCTCTTGGGGTCAGGTGGAGGCGGTGTTGTCTTCGAAGCCGACGACGCGCAGTTTCTCGACGAATTCGTAGGTGACGCCGACGATGCCGCCGCCGCTTGCATCGTCGCGGAAGCGGCCGACACTGCGCACCAGTTTGTAGCCGCCGAGCCGGTTGTCGACGCGATAGACGAAATGGAAGCCGGTGCCGTGAAGGCTCGCCTGCTCGAAGGTTTCGGCGATCAGACTGCGGTCCTCCGCGTGGATGCGCGACATCAGCTCGGCGAGATTGACCGGGCCGTCGCTGTAGGGGAGGTCGAAGATCGTGTGGACATCCTCGCTCGCGAAGAAATGTCCCGTTTCGATGTCGATGCGCCAGAAGCCGAAAAGGCGATAGGCCGCGAGCATCTGGACGATTTCCGCATCGGTGATGCCGATATGGGCGCGGGATTGCGCAATCTTGTCGATGACAGGCTGTTCGAAGCGCAGCGGCACGTTTTTCCCCAGGTCACGGGACGACGTGCTGACTCTCTTCTGATTCCTCAGCTGATCAGCTTCAATCGGATGGCTTTTGCTACCAACTGGGTGCGGTTGACGCAATCGAGTTTTTTGATCGCGTTGGTCATGTAGGCATTCACCGTGTGATCCGACAGCGTCAGGATCTGGCCGATCTCGATCGAGGTCTTGCCCTGCGCGGTCCAGCGCACGACTTCCAGTTCGCGTGCGGACAGCGCGTTGTGGGCGCTTTCCTCATTCCGGCGAACCCCATTGTATGCATCGAGGGCGTGAAGCGTGATCATCGCCAGCTCGTTGGCCTCGCTCTGGCTGAGGGCCGCGCGCTCTCCGCAGAACCAGAAGACCAGGCGCTGGCCATCGGCGGCGATCGCCGGCATGGCAAAGCCTGCGGGTATGGCATGGCGCAGCATCAGGGCGCGCAGGTCGGCGGGAAAGGCCTGGCCGTTGACCGCGTCGTTCAGGTGCCAGACCTGCGGCACGGCCGACTCCCGCAGCCGCAGACCGAAAGGGCAGCCGCGCATCATATGCGTGCGGTCGAAATCCCTGACATAGCCGGCAGGAAGCGAACTCTCGATCAGCAGCGGTTTCAGGAGAAGGTCTTCCGGCGAGGGGGCGTGCATCACCGTCGCATTCGAGAGCCCGAAGGCTGCAGATATTCTGCCGAGCGCCTGTGCAAACAGACCGCGCGTTCGCGCCGTCGCAAGTTCCGCCGAAAGCATTGACTGTCTTTCAGAGGTAGTCATGTAAGACATTTAAACGCCCCCAGCCAGCCTAATGTTACCGCTATCAAATACAGAAACGCGGCCGGATGCTAGTCCCAATTGCCTTTGCAGAAGGCGATTAATTCAAATTGTGAAAAATTAGTCACAACTGCGCCCGTCTCGGTTGAGCTTCCGCTTACGTAAGTACCGCTGTGGTATCTTTGACTTCCTCCGTGAAGGGATTGCCGTGATCCTGCCCATGCCGGACGAAAAGAGAATCACCTGAGGAAGAGGCCGGGCGGCAAGCCAGGTTGAAATCCGGCTTGCTGGAAATCGATGCAATTGCTAAGCGTATCGTCATGTATAATTGAGGCGATTTAATCGTGCGCGGTGCGAATTCCTTTTCCGTGAAGTTTCTGTTTTCGCTGTTATTACTTGTTCTGTTGTTTCTGACCTTGCCGACTGGGGCAACCGCGCTAGCAGCCGAGAAAAAGAAGCCCGCGGGGCAGCCGCCGATGCGTTTCATTCTCGTGCACCACCCTCTCTGTGTGGAAGATTGTCCGGGGTGGATATCGGCAGAGGGGCGGATAACCGCCGATACGCCGGCCCAGCTCAGGAAAATCCTGAAGAAGATCGGCGGTCGGAAACCGCCGGTCGTTTTCCGTTCCGAAGGTGGGGACGTCGATGCGGCTTATGCGATGGGCCGGATGATCCGCAAGGCGGGCCTCGAAACGGCTGTCGGCGGCACGCGGCTGAAGGGCTGCGCGGCGGACGACATGCGTTGCGATGCCGCCATCGCAAAGGATGGGACGGCGATCGGGTACACCTATTCGGACGGCGCCTACTGTTTTTCCGCCTGTCCGCTGGCGTTCGCCGGCGGTACGTCGCGTGTCGCGTCGCAATGGGCTTTCATCGGCGTCCACCAGATCACGACGGTCTATAGCCGGGTGCGTGTCTCCTACCGCATCGAATACAAGATCGTGAACGGCAAGAAGAAAGAAATCTCCCGCAAGGAAGTCGGGCGCAAGTCAGCGGGCAAGAGCAGCTCCACGAAGCTCGGCAAGAAGGCCAGCGCCGCACTGACGGGCTATTTGAGGGAAATGGGCGTCGATCAGGATCTGGTGGATCTCTTGATGAGCGCGACACCCGACAGCATCAAGATCGTGCCGCCCGTGGAGGCAATGCGCATAGGCCTGATGACCGACATGCTGTCCTACAATGAGTGGCCGGGCATGCCGCTCTGCGCGGCGGATGCAGCCGCCGAGGCCGTCTGCCACGGCCGGCGGGACGTCGGGACGCCTGCGGTTAATGCACCGGTATTTGACAGTCCGCCCCAGAATGCGTCCGGAGCGACGAGCGAGAGCCTGCCGAAAACCGGCCCCATGGATTTCCTGCTGATGTCCGATGGCAATTGCCAGGAAGAGTGCAGGCAGTGGGTTTCCGCTGATGGAGACATCACGCCGGATACCCCGGTTCAGCTCGAAGCGATCTTGAAGACGCTCGGTGGAAGAAAGCTGCCGATCGTCCTTCAGTCCTTTGGTGGCGACGTGGATGCGTCTTTTGTGATGGGGCGCATGATCCGTACCGCAGGCCTGGAAACCTCCGTTGGCAGGACGCGGTTGCCGAATTGCCCGATGCAGGATCCGCGCTGCAAGGCGAGCATGGCCAAGAGCGGGCCGACCGAGGGCGAGGTTTTTGCCGGCGGCGCGTACTGCTTTTCGAGCTGCAGCTTTGTGCTGATGGGTGGAACGCCGCGGCTCGTGGGAAATTCCGCCATCGGCCTCAATCAACCTGGGAAGAGTGAGCTAACAAAGGCTGAGCGTGAGAAATTTCTCGCCTATTTCCAAGAGATGGGCGTGAGTGCCGAGGCATTCGACACGATGATGATCACGCCACCCAGCGGCAGAGGCGATCTTCTTGATTCCCAAGCGATGGCGCTCGGTATCATCAACGGCGTTATCCCTTATGAGGAAGAGCCCGGCTTGCATGTCTGTGGGCCGCAGGCGAAGGAAAGTCTCCAATGCCCCAGGAATCAAAAGGCTGAAATCGCTCCTACGGCCCCGGCGAACTGATATCGGACTGCGAAAGTGCTCTCGTCACCCGCCTGAAGCCGTCTTCGTGCGGCTCGTCAGTCCTTATCCTTCAGATCATTTTTCGACGTGACACTCATCAGCTTCTCCAGGAAGCCGAGCATGACGGCGGAGGCGACGAAGGCGAGGTGCATCAGCGTCAGCCACATGATCTTGCCATCCTCGTATTTGTCGGCATTGAGGAAGACCTGCAGCAGGTGAATGGAGGAGATGGCGACGATCGAGGAGGCGACCTTGATCTTGAGGCTGCCTGAATCGAGCTTGCCGAGGAAGGAGACCTCGTTATCGGCGCCGTCGGCCTCATCGAAGCGGCTGACGAAATTCTCGTAGCCCGAAATCATCACCATGACGATCAGGCTTGCGACGAGAGCCGCATCGATCAGGCTCAGCATGGCAAGGATCATCTGGGCTTCGTCGAGCATGAAGACGCCGGCGGCGATCTTCAGAAGCTTGTAGCCGAAGGAAACGGCATAGACTGCGAGCGCCAGCACCAGGCCCAGATAGAAGGCAACGAGGATCCAGCGGCTCGACAGGATGATACGCTCGACGAAGATTTCCAGTGCTTTCATGACTTCACCTTGAGATGCCGCGGCCGTTGACCGCTCATAAACATCCAGCGTGGCGGCCGCAAGGCGAGCGCTATTCACACCCCGCCGATATTTCGCTATCCGATAGGGAGAAAAAGCGCCTCCGCTCTCGCGCAGGCCGGGACGGGGAACATCCATGCCATCAATCAAATCCGATATCGAAATCGCGCGCGCCGCGGCCAAGAAACCGATCATCGAGATCGGCGCGAAACTCGGCATCCCGGCCGAGCAGCTCGTTCCCTATGGTCACGACAAGGCGAAGATCAGTGCCGAGTTCATCGCCGGCCAGGCGGGCAAGAAGGACGGCAAGCTGATCCTCGTCACCGCGATCAATCCGACGCCGGCGGGCGAGGGCAAGACGACGACGACCGTCGGCCTCGGCGACGGGCTGAACCGGATCGGCAAGAAGGCGATCGTCTGCGTGCGCGAGGCTTCGCTCGGCCCCTGCTTCGGCGTCAAGGGCGGAGCGGCCGGCGGCGGTTATGCGCAGGTCGTGCCGATGGAAGACATCAACCTGCATTTCACCGGCGACTTCCATGCGATCACCTCGGCGCACAATCTGCTGGCGGCGATGATCGACAACCACATCTACTGGGGCAACGAGGAGAATATCGACATCCGCCGCATCACCTGGCGGCGGGTGATGGATATGAACGACCGGGCGCTGAGGAGCATGGTTTCCTCGCTCGGTGGCGTCGCCAACGGCTTTCCGCGCCAGGGCGGCTTCGACATCACCGTTGCCTCGGAAGTGATGGCGATCCTCTGCCTTGCCACAGATCTCAAGGATCTGGAGCGGCGCCTCGGCGACATCATCGTCGGCTATCGCTTCGACAGAACGCCGGTGCATGCGCGCGACCTGAAGGCTGACGGCGCCATGGCCGTGCTTCTGAAGGATGCGATGCAGCCGAACCTCGTGCAGACGCTGGAGAACAATCCGGCCTTCGTGCATGGCGGTCCTTTTGCCAATATCGCCCATGGCTGCAATTCGGTGACCGCGACGAAGACGGCTTTGAAGCTTGCCGATTACGTGGTGACGGAGGCGGGCTTCGGGGCCGATCTCGGCGCCGAAAAATTCTTCAACATCAAATGTCGCAAGGCCGGACTGAAGCCGGATGCGGCCGTCATCGTCGCGACCGTCCGGGCGCTGAAGATGAATGGCGGGGTGAAGAAGGAGGATCTCGGCACGGAGGATGTCGCGGCGCTGAAGAAGGGTTGCGCCAATCTCGGCCGGCATGTCGCCAATGTGCGCCGCTTCGGCGTGCCCGTGGTCGTCGCGATCAACCATTTCGTTTCGGATACCGATGCCGAGATCGCGGCGGTGAAGGAATTCGTCTCGCGGCTCGGCGCCGAAGCGATCCTCTGCCAGCACTGGGCGAAAGGCTCGGCCGGCATCGAGGAGCTGGCGCACAAGGTGGTGGAGCTCGCCGAATCCGGCCAGGCGAAATTCCAGCCGCTCTATGGCGACGACATTTCGCTGTTCGAGAAGATCGAGATCGTCGCCTCGAAGATCTACCATGCCGGCGAGGTGACGGCCGACAAGGCGGTGCGCGACCAGCTGCAGACATGGGAGGAGCAGGGCTACGGCAAGCTGCCGGTCTGCATGGCGAAGACCCAATATTCCTTCTCCACCGATCCGAACCTGCGCGGCGCGCCGGAGGGGCATATCGTCTCGGTGCGCGAGGTGCGGCTTTCGGCCGGCGCCGGCTTCGTCGTCGCCATCACCGGCGAGATCATGACGATGCCCGGCCTGCCGAAATCACCCTCGGCGGAGCGGATTTTCCTGAACGATCAGGGTTATATCGAGGGGTTGTTCTGATCGGGGAACGGCTTTCCAAAGCTCTCGACGAGATGACGTTCTCGGCGCTTTTCAAAGTCTGGATCGATAAATAGCCGGACGAAAAGGCTTTGCAGCGTGCCGAGAAGCAACATGCCGATGACAAAGACCCAATGGAATTCACCGGTAAAGATGAAGCCGACAGCGACGATCAAGAGTGCCGCGATGATGTCCGCTATGATCTTCATTTGTCGCTGATCCTCTTTATCCGGTTGCAGCTTCGATTTGGGTATTTCGCTGCGCAATTCAAGCAAGATCGCATTCGTCGAATGATCAATGGCAATAACGATAGCCGCCCTTCCGTTCGATCACGTCGAGATGGAAATGGGTTTCGTGGGCGGCATCACTTTCGGGATCGAGGACGGTGGTGAAGTAGAGGCAGCCGGCGGCGCTGACGGTGCGCTGGAAGGCTCCGGTCAGTGTGGAGTCCTCGCGGCGGGAGCGGACGGCGACGTCCTCGCCTTTTTCGAAATGGAAGCTCGCGATATCGATGGCGTTGCCGCGGGCATGTTCGGAGATCTTGCCGGTTCCGGCGCCGTTGCGCAGGCGGCACATATAGGATGTCGCCTGGTTGACTGTCGTGATGCGGCCCTGTTCCGGCAGGGCGGCGGAGGCGGCAGGGATGACGCTTTCCTTCATCCAGCGGGCAAGCGCGAGGGCGGCCGGGCAGCGCATCGTCGCTTCCGGCTTCAACGCAATGCCGGGCAGGGCTTCGGAGACGATGATCGGTTTGTCGATGCCGCAGCCATTGCCGTCGTCGATGCGCGGCGCTTCCTTGAAGACGACGCCCAGAGCCTGAAGGGCGGCGGTGCATTCGGCATGTTCGGCATCGCTCTCGGGCTCGATCGTCAGATGCTGCTCTTCGAGCGTCTGTTCGGCGGGCGGCTTGGGCGTCTGCGGGCTTTCGGCGGTGCCCGGCGGCAACGGCGGGCCCTGCATCGGTTCTGCCGGCTCGGGCTTTGCCGGGGCGGCCTGCGGCGCGGGCGTCTGGCTCGCTGCCGGCGCCTCCGGCTCCTTCACATCGGGTTTCGGCTGAGGGGCGGGAACTTCTTCGGGCGCGGATGGTTCCGCCTCTTTCGAGGAGGGGGCGTCGGGGCTGGTCACTGGAGCAGCGTCGGGCCTGGGCTGGGGCAAGGGACCTTGCGGAGGCAGGCGGGCGCCGGCAAGAAACGCAGTGGCGGCGAGAAGGATCGCCAATGTCGAAAGTTTTCTCAATGCGTCCAGTTCCTCGTATTCGTGGCTAGAGACAACGCATGAGAGCGTTTTTCGTTGCAATTGTGCAACGTCCGAGAAGATCGCTAAAACTTGATGAGAATATTCAACATAAGGCGACTGCTTATGTTGACAATCTTCGTCATGTTTTTTATGCGGCGAAAAGAAGGCGGAATTCTGCTTCGCCTTTATCCGCAAAGCCCAGCCAGCCCATCGAGCGTTCGACGCGCCACGACCAGCCAGCCCGGTAATCATGAGAGGGTAGGTTATGATCGTCCGTCATTGGCGCTCGGTTCTGTTGGTCTGCACGGCAGTTGCAGCTGTTCTTCCTGTTTCGCAGTCTTTCGCGCAAAGCGCTCCGGCCACCACGCCGGAAGCGACGGCCGATGACAGCACTGTGCTGCAGAAGATCGTCGTCAAGGGCAAGCGCGTGGCGCCGGGCAGTGTCGCCGATACGCCGCTCGCGACCGAGATCACCCAGAAGCAGCTGGAAGAGAAGCAGGTCACCAATTACGACGATATCGGCCGCAGCGTCGATGCAGGCGTGAACTATTCGCGCGCCGATGCGGGCTTTAACCTGCGCGGCCTTTCCGGCGCTCGCATCCTGACCACGGTCGACGGTATTCCGATCCCTTATATTTCGAACAGCTCACGCCAGGGTGCTTTTGCGCCTGCCAACGCCAATGGCGGCGGCGACACTTTCGATTTCGATTCGCTGTCCTCGCTGGATATCGTGCGCGGCGCGGATTCGAGCAAGGGCGGTTCGGGCATGCTCGGCGGCGCCATTGTTCTCAATACGCTGGAGCCGGAAGATCTGATCCCCGAAGGCCGCGATTGGGGCGCGATCGTGAAATCGACCTATGACAGCGAAGACCGCAGCCTCTCCGGCTCGGCCGCCGCCGCCAAGAAGATCGGCGGCACCTCGATCCTGTTCCAGGGCGGCTACCGCAAAGGCCATGAGCGGGCAAACATGGGCAACAATGACGTTTACGGTGCTCTTCGCACCGAGGCGAACCCGGCTGATTTCGACCAGAACAACCTGCTCTTCAAACTACGCCAGGAGCTGGAAGGAGGTCATGGCATCGGCTTGACGGCGGAACGCTTCCGCCGCGATCTGGAAACCGACCTGCGCCACCTTCAGGGGGGAACCAGCCCGCGCAACTTCATGATCGACAATTATGACGGTCGCGAACAGCGTGACCGCGACCGCGTATCGCTCGATTATGATTATGAAGCGCAGTCTTCTGACGCGTTCTTCAGCAGCGCGCGCGCCACGCTCTATTGGCAGAATTTGAAGAAGGAAGCCGGCAGCGGGGGCCGTACGACCGCCAATGTTGCCTATGGCCGCAACAACGAGGTCGAAAACGAAACCTGGGGCTTCAGCGGCACGGCGACGAAGGATTTCGAATATTCCGGTCTCAGCCACTCCGTTCGCATCGGCCTCGACGTCGGCGTCTCCAGCTGGAGCCAATATAGCTGGGCTCTGTGCCCCACGTCGACGACTTGCCCGTCGCTGAACAACCAGGCGGAAGTTCCCAATGTGGACAGCCAGACCCTTGGGCTTGTCGTCGAAGACAAGATCGAGATCGGCAATACCGGCTTTACGCTGACGCCCGGCTTCCGCTTCGACTGGTTCAACTACGATCCCTCGACCGGCGGCGGTTTTGCCAACAATACCGGCCTTACCCGTTTTGGCGATCTTCGCGACCGGACGGAAGCCGCCATGTCGCCGAAGATCCTTGCAACATACGACCTGACGCCTGATGTAGAGCTCTATATGCAGCTGGCGGTCGGCTTCCGTGCGCCCACCGTCGACGAGCTTTACAGCCGCTTCTACAACCCCACGGGTCGCTACGCCCAGCTCGGCAATCCTGATCTGGAACCGGAAATCGGCCGCGGCATCGAGGTCGGCGCCAATTTCGACACGGGCGATTTTACCGGCAGGGTCGCGGCTTTCCATACCCGTTATCAGAACTTCATCGAGACGGTTCAGACTTATAACGCTACGACCAATTTTACGGAGTTCAATTACACGAACGTGGCTGCGGCCACGATCTCCGGCGTTGAAGTCAGTGCGGCAAAGACGTTCAACAACGGCATCAATCTGCATGCTTCGCTTGCCTATGCCTATGGCAGGAACGAGGAGACCACGCAGCGCCTGCGCTCGGTGGCGCCGTTCAAGGCGATCGTCGGCGGCGGCTGGAGCAATGAGACTTTCGGCTTCGATCTTTCCTCGACGCTTTCGTCCGGCATGCTGACCGACCACCTCGATACACCAATCACCAACACCGCCGACACGACCTTCGATGCGCCTGGTTATGCCATCGTCGATTTGACCGGCTGGTGGACGCCGGAACAGCTACCGGGCCTGCGCGTTCAAGCCGGTGTCTACAACATCTTCGACCAGGAGCACTACAACGCGCTCGCCGTGCGCGACGTCAATCTCAGCTCGGCGACGGCGTCGCAGCCGCGGGAATGGTATTCCGAGCCGGGCCGCACGTTCAAGGTCTCGCTCACCAAGACCTTCTGAGCCGGTCATGCCTTCAAGGCTGGGGGAGGGGCGGCTTTCGGGCCGCCCTTTTCATTCGCGCAATCGCCTCTTGCGCGGCGGCTGATCTCAGGCTAACAATTTTTCCCATGATCAAGTCTTTGAACATCGCTGTTTGGTGGTGGGCTCGCTGAGGCGGCCTCGACCAATCGTGTCCAAAGACGACGACGAGTGAGCCGCCCGAAACTTCGAGGCGGCTTTTTTGTTTTATCGCCGCCTGTCGTCCAGGCCCCGATAACGGAGTGGAATTATGGTAACGATCCTGCGGGATGATGGTGCGGAAATCTACGAGACCAAGGGCGGCATCACCGTGACGCGGCAGCGCCGGGCGATCCCCTACGGCGACGCGGTCTCTTCCTATATCGACAAGCTCGACGAGCGCCGCGGCGCGGTGTTCTCGTCGAACTACGAATATCCGGGCCGCTACACGCGCTGGGATACAGCCGTCGTCGACCCGCCGCTCGGCATCTCCTCCTTCGGGCGCGACGTCTGGATCGAAGCCTATAACGAACGCGGCGAGGTGCTTCTCGGCTTCGTGACCGAGCGGCTGCAGACGGTGCCCGACCTCGTGCTCGGCGCGTCCTCGGCCCGCCGCCTCGATCTCTCCGTCAAAGCGCCGGATCGGGTGTTTACCGAAGAGGAACGCTCGAAGATGCCGACGGTCTTCACCGTGCTGCGCGCCGTGACCGACCTCTTTTATTCGCAGGCGGATGCGAGCCTCGGGCTCTACGGCGCCTTCGGCTACGACATCGCCTTCCAGTTCGACGCGATCGATCTGAAGCTGACGCGGCCCTCCGACCAGCGCGATATGGTGCTCTATCTGCCGGACGAGATCCTGGTCGTCGATAACTATGCCGCCAAAGCCTGGATCGACCGCTACGATTTCGAGAAAGGCGGCGTGACAACCGAGGGCAAGGCCGAGCAGATCGCGCCGGAACCCTTCAAGCAGACGGACGCCATTCCGCCGAAGAGCGACCACCGGCCGGGCGAATATGCCGAACTCGTCGTCAAGGCGAAGGAGAGCTTCCGCAAGGGCGATCTCTTCGAGGTGGTGCCGGGGCAGAAGTTCATGGAGCGCTGCGAAAGCAAGCCTTCCGACATCTCCAAGCGTCTGAAGGCGATCAATCCGTCGCCCTATTCCTTCTTCATCAATCTCGGCAATCAGGAATATCTGGTCGGCGCCTCGCCCGAGATGTTCGTGCGTGTCTCCGGCCGCCGCATCGAGACCTGCCCGATCTCGGGAACGATCAAGCGCGGTGACGATCCGATCGCCGACAGCGAACAGATCCTGAAGCTTTTGAATTCCAAGAAGGACGAGTCCGAGCTGACCATGTGCTCGGATGTCGACCGCAACGACAAGAGTCGCGTCTGCGAGCCGGGCTCGGTCAAGGTGATCGGCCGCCGGCAGATCGAGATGTATTCGCGCCTCATCCACACGGTCGACCATATCGAAGGGCGGCTGCGCGACGACATGGATGCCTTCGACGGTTTCCTGAGCCACGCCTGGGCGGTCACCGTCACCGGCGCGCCGAAGCTCTGGGCGATGCGCTTCATCGAGAGCCATGAAAAGAGCCCGCGCGCATGGTATGGTGGGGCGATCGGCATGGTGGGCTTCAATGGCGACATGAATACCGGCCTGACGCTGCGCACCGTGCGTATCAAGGACGGCATCGCCGAAGTGCGCGCCGGCGCGACGCTGCTCAACGATTCCATTCCCGAGGAAGAGGAAGCCGAAACCGAATTGAAGGCCTCTGCCATGCTTTCCGCCATCCGAGACGCCAAGACCGGCAATTCCGGCAAGATCCAGCGCGACGTCGCCAGCGTCGGCAAGGGCGTCAGCATCCTGCTCGTCGACCATGAAGACAGCTTCGTCCACACGCTTGCCAATTATTTCCGCCAGACCGGGGCAACGGTTTCGACCGTGCGCACGCCGGTGCCGGAGGAGATCTTCGACCGGCTGAACCCGGATCTGGTCGTGCTGTCGCCCGGGCCGGGAACGCCCAAGGATTTCGACTGCAAGGCGACGATCAAGAAGGCACGGGCGCGCAACCTGCCGATCTTCGGCGTCTGCCTCGGCCTGCAGGCGCTCGCCGAAGCCTATGGCGGGGAACTGCGCCATCTGGCGCTGCCGATGCACGGCAAGCCCTCGCGCATCCGCGTGCTGGAACCGGGCATCGTCTTCTCCGGCCTTTCGAAGGAAGTGACGGTCGGCCGCTACCACTCGATCTTCGCCGATCCCTCGACCCTACCGCGCGAATTCATCATCACGGCGGAAAGCGAGGACGGCACGATCATGGGCATCGAACATGCCAAGGAGCCGATCGCCGCGGTGCAGTTCCATCCCGAATCGATCATGACGCTCGGCGGCGATGCCGGCATGCGGATGATCGAGAATGTGGTGGCGCATCTAGCGCGCAAGGTGAAGACGAAGGCTGCCTAAGCGCAACGCGATTTCGCCCTTCCTGCTTGCGGGAAGGGCGGGCCGGGCATTCCAATGGGGGAGCGTGGTTGACTTTATCAGGCAAATCAGAACATTTCCGGAACGATCAACCGGGAATTATTGCCGTGGCCAATGCTGAAAAGTTTATCGTTCTCCCTTACCGCAAGAACCGCGGCAATCTCGTGCCGGGTGAAATGCGGCAGGCCTCGAACGCCGTCAGCGCGGAAAAGATCGCCTCGGCGATGGCTGAGCGTTTCGTCGGTGTGGCGGCCTATGCCGTGATGGTCGACGAGGAGACCGGCGACATGAGCTCGCCGCGATTGCTCGCACGCTATGGCGAGATTGCCGATCTCAACGCTGCCTGAGGCGCGATTTTCTGATGGAGACGTCGCTCTACCTGCCGGTCAAAGCCTTCCTGGAGGCGGCGGGTTATGTAGTCAAGGGTGAGGTCGGCGGATGCGATCTCGTGGGTTTAAGCGACGGTGAGCCGCCTGTTGTGGTGGTGTGCGAACTCAAGCTCTCCTTCAATCTCGAACTCCTCCTGCAGGCGGTCGATCGCGCCGCGATGAGCGATGAAGTCTGGATCGCGGCGCGCGTTTCGGCCAAGGGGCGCGGGCGGGAAGCCGACAAACGCTACCGCGACCTCTGCCGGCGGCTCGGGATCGGCATGCTCGGCGTTTCCGATGGCGGCGAGGTCAGCATCATCGTCAGTTCGGTCTCGCCGATGCCGCGCACCAATCCGAAAAGGCGCACCCGCCTCGTCAAGGAACACCAGCGCCGCCGCGGCGATCCTGCCGTCGGCGGCGGCTCGCGGGCGCCGATCATGACCGCTTATCGGCAGCAGGCGCTGCTCTGCGCGGCTGCACTCGAGCGGGGAGTTGTGCGCCCGCGGGATATGAAGGCGCTGACGCCAAAGGCAGGTCCGATCCTGCGCGACAATGTCTACGGATGGTTCGAGCGCCAGGAAAAGGGCGTCTACGCCCTGACGCCGGCAGGCCGGGCCGCGCTTCTGCGCTGGCCGCAGCCTGTCTCCGATCCCGTTCCCCAGAGCTGACGCCGGATCGCGCGACGCTCGCTGCTTTTGCCTTCCAGTTGGGGCGGCAGGAACTGTGAAGGACGCGTCAGTCTCTTTGACAAATCCTCTTTGACAAATCCTCGGGCATCGCCCATATCACCCTCAACTGGACCGCCTGCGCGACATTCGCGTGGGCGGTTTTGCATTTCAATGGCTTGGACCCTGCAATTCATTCGCAACCGCAGGAGGACGATATGAGCGACAACGGCGATCTTACGGTTCGGAAGCTGGCGATGTGGGGCATCCCGCTGTCGCTCGGCGTCATGGGGCTGAAGATGGTGGCCTGGTGGGTGACCGGCTCGGTGGCGCTGCTGTCGGACGGGCTCGAATCGACGGTCAACGTCGTTGCCGCCTTCATCGCCTTCTTCGTCATCCGCTATGCGCAGAAGCCTGCCGACCACGACCATCCCTTCGGCCATCACAAGGCGGAATATCTCTCTGCCGTCACCGAAGGCGTCCTGATCGTCGTTGCCGCGCTGCTGATCGTCAACGAGGCGATCGGCTATCTCGCCGAGCCGCGCATGCTCGACGCGCCGGTGCTCGGCCTTGCAATCAATTTCGCGGCCGGCATCATCAATGCGGTCTGGGCGCGGCTTTTGATCCGGACCGGCCGCAAGCATCGCTCGGCGGCGCTTGCCGCGGACGGCCAGCATATCATGTCCGACGTGGTGACCTCCGTCGGCGTGCTTGCCGGCCTGTTGCTGGCGCTCGCGACCGGCTATGCGATCTTCGACCCGGTGCTTGCCATCCTCGTTGCCGTCAACATCCTCTACCAGGGCTGGAAGGTGATCTCGCAATCGATTGGCGGGCTGATGGACCAGGCGGTCGATCCCCTGGAGGAGGAGGCGATCAAGCAGGCGATCGCCACCCATGCGGCAGGCTCGATCGGCGTGCATGACCTGAAAACGCGGCGGGCCGGCACCGTCACCTTCATCGATTTTCATATGGTGGTGCCGGGCACTATGTCCGTGCGGCAGGCGCATGATATATGCGACCGCCTTGAGGATGCCATCAGTGCAGTGCACGAGGGCGCCAAAATAGCCATTCACGTGGAGCCGGAAGGCGAAAAGGCCCATGGCATCCGCGTCAAAGTCGTCAAGGAGGCATGATGCCGAATACAGATGTTTCCAGCCTGTCGATGCTGGGCCAGCAAACCGAAACCGCGAAATCGCCAGAAGAGGCCGTGCTCGAAAAAGTGCCGTCCAACCATGCCGGCACGGACTACGTTGTGCGCTTCACCGCGCCGGAGTTCACCTCGCTCTGCCCGATGACCGGCCAGCCGGATTTCGCCCATATCGTCATCGATTACATTCCAGGCGAATGGCTGGTGGAATCGAAGTCGCTGAAGCTCTTCCTGCATTCCTTCCGCAATCACGGCGCCTTCCATGAGGATTGCTCGATCTATATCGCCAAGCGCATCGTCGAACTGCTCGACCCGAAATGGCTCCGAATCGGCGCCTACTGGTATCCGCGCGGCGGCATCCCGATCGACGTCTTCTGGCAGACGGGCAAGCCGCCGGAAGGCGTGTGGCTGCCGGAACAAGGCGTCGCCACCTATCGCGGACGTGGGTGAGCTGCGGTCGGGCAAAGCCCGGGCAATCGATAGCTTTTCTCTCAACGCAATTCCGGACGAAAAACCGCTGCGCACTTTTTCTGGAATTGCTCTGAATCGATTGCAGCAGCGAACGCCCTGAGCTTAAGCGAAGGGCCGGGATACGGTGCGGCAGCCGCTGCCCGTCTCCAACCGCCAGCCTCACACATCCGTCACGTCGTTGCCCGACGAGTCATCGCTGAAATCGTCGCCGTCGTCGTAATCCGCCTGCTGCAGATTATCGTCGTTGTTATCGGCCGCATTGTCGGACGCCTGGCGGGTGTCGTCATTGCCGAAATAATTATTGATGACCGTTTCCTCGGTCGGCGCGCTGGCATTGCCGAAGGGGTTGGCACCGAAGGGCGAGCCCCAGCCGAGCGAGGACATGTGGTTGCCGAAGATGCCGCTCAGCGAATTGGCAAGCAGCATGCCGCCGGCGACGCCCGCTGCCGTGCCGAGCGCGCCGCGCAGGAAGCTGCCGCCGACCGACGGCGCATAAGCCTGCTGGCTCCAGGGGCCGCTCGGCTGCTGCGTCTGGCGGGCGTTGCTGTCATAGCGGGGTTCTTCATAGGCTCGCGGCTGGCCCCAGGGGCCGGGATTGGCGGGACTGGACGGAACCGGAGCGGGCTGCTGCGTCTGGGTGTTGCCGAAGATCGAGCTCAGGAAGCCGCCTCCCTGTTCGGCCTGGCGGTGGTCGCTGCTGCCGGCTTCAAGCTGCCGGACGTGTTCCTCGAGTTCCTTGATGTGATTGGCGGCCGCTTCCAGTCCTTTTTCCTGAACGATGACGGCCTGCGCGAGATAGTAGGTGGCGGAGGGCTGCGTGCGCGTCGCCTGGTCGATCAGCGCTTCGGCCTCGCGGTCGCGGGGCGTCGCTTCGGCCGTGCGCACGCGGTCGAAGAGGGCGGTCAGCAATTGGCGTTCTTCCGGTGACATGTTCTGCCTCCTGTTTATCTCATGCGGCGTTGCCGCGTGAGGTTGAGGTAGGAATCGATTTTGTCTTTTCAAAGCCTTTTCCGGTTACATTTCAGTAAGGCTTGCGCAACGGTGCGCGGCTTCTTAAGGATATCTCCATCGCTTCGGTGCCTTGTGTTTTTCCCGCATTGTTTTAGGCATTGAGTCGCACTATGTGCGAGGAACCCGAATTCATCTCCGAGAGGTTCGCATGAACGACGAAGAACAGGACGACAAGACGAAGGAACTGCCGCTCGGCAAGGAAACGGAGGCGAATCTTTTCAAGTCGCGTTCGATCTTCATCTATGGACCGATCAATCAGGAACTGGCGCAGAAGGTCTGCTCGCAGCTCGTGGCGCTTGCTGCAGCGAGCGACGAAGACATCCGCATCTATGTCAATTCGCCCGGCGGCCATGTCGAATCCGGCGATTCCATCCATGACATGATCAAGTTCATCAAGCCGAAGGTCTGGATGATCGGCACGGGCTGGGTTGCCTCGGCCGGCGCGCTGATCTATGTCGCCGCTCCGAAGGAGCGGCGCATCTGCCTGCCGAACACGCGCTTCCTGCTGCATCAACCGTCGGGCGGCACGCGCGGCATGGCATCCGACATCGAGATCCAGGCACGCGAGATCATCAAGATGAACGAGCGCCTGAACAAGATCATGGCGGCGGCCACCGGCCAGCCGCTCGACAAGATCGCCAAGGACACGGACCGCGACTACTGGCTGTCGGCCGAAGAGGCGAGGGATTACGGCCTCGTCTCGCGGATCGTCACGTCGCAGGCCGATATCTGAGTTTTCCGAGGCGAAGCTATTGAGAGCCGCCCTCGCCTGTGATCGCAGGCGAGGGCGGTTCGTTTTTCGGGCAAGGCAAGACTGGCGGCCCTCGAAGATCCAGAGGCTGGACGGAAAGGCCCGAATCCGGGCTTGCGCGTGGCGCAACCATCATGCTCCATGCGCCATTCCCGCAGCTCGCGAGTCCGCCATGCTCAAAGATTTTTCCGTCCAGGCCCTGTTCATGGGGCTGCTGACCGCCTTTGTCGGTTCCGCCAGCTCCTTCGCCGTCGTGTTGCATGGATTGCAGGCCGTCGGCGCGACAGAGGTTCAGGCGGCCTCGGGGCTGATGGCACTGTCGATCTCCATGGGCGTCTGCGCGATCGTGCTCAGCGCCGTGACGCGATTGCCGATCAGCATCGCCTGGTCGACACCCGGCGCGGCACTGCTGGCAAGCACCGGCGCGATCAAGGGCGGCTTCAATGCGGCGGTCGGGGCGTTTCTCATCTGCGCTGCGCTGATCGTCATCGCGGGGCTGTTCAAGCCGCTCGGCCGGGCTGTTGCCGCCATTCCCGCACCGCTTGCCAATGCCATGCTTGCAGGCGTGCTGATCGGCCTCTGCTTTGCGCCGGTGAAGGCGATCGGCTTCAATCCGCTGCTCGGTCTGCCGATCGTCATCGCCTGGATCGTCGTCGGCGCCTTCAAGCGGCTCTGGGCGGTGCCGGCCGCACTCGCAGCCTTCGTGCTGGTGCTCGCCTTCGGCGTCGATATTCCGGACGGCGCGCTCAGTTCGCTCGAGCGGTCGTTGGTGCCGACGGCGGAATTCGTTCGGCCGGTGTTCAATCTTGCCGGTTTCATCTCGATCGCGCTGCCGCTCTTCATCGTCACCATGGCCTCGCAGAACATTCCCGGCATCGCGGTGCTGAAGGTCAATCATTACGATCCGAAGCCCGGCCCGCTCTTTGCCGTCACCGGCTTCTTCTCGCTGCTGTCGGCGCCTTTCGGCGGCCATGCCGTCAACCTGGCGGCGATCACCGCGGCGATGTGCGCCGGGCAGGACGCGCATGCCGATCCGAAGCGGCGCTATTGGGCTTCGCTGATCGCCGGCATCGGCTACGTCATCCTCGGGCTGCTCGCCGGCGCCGTGACGGCTTTCGTCGCGCTGGCGCCTCCGATCCTCATCGAGGCGGTGGCGGGACTGGCGCTGGTCGGCGCCTTTTCGTCTTCGGCGATGTCGGCCTTCCAGGCGCCGGAATCACGCGAGGCGGCGGCGATCACCTTCCTCGTCACCGCATCCGGCGTGTCCTTCGGCGGCATTTCCGGCGCCTTCTGGGGATTGATCGCCGGCGGGCTGATGCTCGCACTGTCGCAGTTGGTGAAGGCCTGGAAAGACCGGCCTCAATCGAGATAATGCAGGGGCGAGGCCTTGCCAGCTCTGCCGCCCGAGGCTATAAGCGCGGCTATGAAGACCACAGGCGCCAAGATCTCCGACACGATTGCACGCGGCCGCATCGCCCTGCGTGACGTCTCGCGCGCCCTGACCTCGCTTCTTCTCCTCGGCCTTACGCGCGGTTGCCGGGTCCTTTGAGGAGCGCCCGGCGGCCGAAAGCCCGCCCGGCCATCGCTCCTCGCGACTCACTTTCAAAAATGACGTAACGACCGACAAAGGTCCGCATTTGTTTATCGCCAAGCCCGACGTGATCGGCTAAGAGGCGGGGCAAATGGCGGGACGAGGAGACAAGATAATGGACAACACCACCAGCCGATCCTCCGCAGGCGCCAAGGGTATGCCCGACGCCGCAGTGAAATACCGGGCCTATCCGCAGGTAAGCATTCCCGACCGCACCTGGCCGACGAAGACGATCACCAAGGCGCCCGTCTGGTGCTCCGTCGACCTGCGCGACGGCAACCAGGCGCTCGTCGACCCGATGGGCCACGACCGCAAGGCGCGCATGTTCCACCTGCTGCTGGAGATGGGCTTCAAGGAAATCGAGATCGGATTCCCCTCGGCTTCGCAGACCGATTTCGACTTCGCCCGCTGGTGCGTGGAGGAGGGTAACGTGCCCGCCGACGTCTCCCTGCAGGTGCTGGTCCAATGCCGTCCCGAGCTCATCACTCGCACCTTCGAAGCGCTGGAAGGGGCAAACCAGCCGATCGTGCATTTCTATAATTCGACCAGCGAGCTGCAGCGCCGCGTCGTCTTCGCCAAGGATGTCCAGGGCATCAAGCAGATTGCCGTCGATGCCGCCAAGATGATCACCGACATGGCCGCCAAGGCCGGCGGCGGTTATCGCTTCGAATATTCTCCGGAGAGCTTCACCGGCACCGAGCTGGAGGTGGCGCTGGAGATCTGCAATGCGGTCATCGCGGTGGTGAAGCCGACGCCCGACAACAAGCTGATCATCAACCTGCCGTCGACCGTCGAGATGGCGACGCCGAACGTCTATGCCGACCAGATCGAATGGATGTGCCGCAACCTCGACAACCGCGAAAACCTGATCGTCTCGCTGCATCCGCACAACGACCGCGGCACCGGCATCGCCGCTGCCGAACTGGCCTTGCTGGCGGGCGCCGACCGC
Organism: Rhizobium sp. R634; assembly: GCF_002211305.1. Taxonomy (GTDB): domain Bacteria; phylum Pseudomonadota; class Alphaproteobacteria; order Rhizobiales; family Rhizobiaceae; genus Rhizobium. The sequence continues at coordinate 99,449 of NZ_LOKW01000028.1, forward strand.
GTCGAAGGCACGCTGTTCGGCAATGGCGAGCGCACCGGCAATGTCGACGTCGTCACGATGGCGCTCAACATGTTCACGCAGGGCGTCGATCCCGGTATCGACTGCTCAAACATCGAGCGCATCAAGGAGGTGTTCGAATATTCGAACCAGATGGCGATCAGCGAGCGTCACCCCTATGTCGGCGAGCTGGTCTATACGGCCTTCTCCGGTTCGCACCAGGATGCGATCAACAAGGGCATGAAGGCTGCACAGGTCGCCAACCATCCGGTCTGGGAAGTGCCGTATCTGCCGATCGATCCGCGCGATGTCGGCCGCTCCTACGAGGCGATCATTCGCATCAATTCGCAGTCCGGCAAGGGCGGCATCGCCTATATCCTGCAGCAGGATTACGGGCTCAACCTGCCGCGCAACCTGCAGGTCGAATTCCGCGAAGACATCCAGCGCATCACCGACGTCGAGGGCAAGGAGCTTCCCTCGAAGCGCATCCATGACCGCTTCATCGAGCGATACGTGACGCAGCCCGATGCGCGCCTCAGGTTCGTCGATCACCACACCTATCCCGATACGGAGCGTAAGGGCCAGCGGATCGTCGCGGCCGAGATATCGGACAATGGCGAGATCAAGCGCATCGAAGGGCGCGGCAACGGCCCGATCGACGGCTTCATCAACGCACTGTCGCATTATCTCGGCATCGAGATGTCGGTCGAGGATTATTCGGAGCATTCGCTGCAGCACGGCTCGAACGCGGCGGCGATCTCCTATGTCGAGACCTCCTATCCCGGAGGCAAGCTCTTCGGCGCCGGCATCAATACCAACATCGTCGCGGCCTCGCTGGAAGCGATCGTCTCGGCCGCCAACCGGGTGCTCGAGGTGAAGGCCGGGAAGGCCTGATCTGCGAAGGGTTCAGGCCGCGATCGTGCTGGCATGGCGCGGCCTGACGATGCAGTCGGCAATCATGCCGGCTTCGTCGTTCGCCTCGGCATGGCGCTGGCCCCAGCGGCAGAGCGCCAGCAGCACCGGCTCAAGTTCGAGGCCGAGTTCGGTCGCGCTGTATTCCACGCGGGAAGGGACTTCGGCAAAGATCTGGCGGGTGACCAGCCCGTGCTCCTCCATCTCGCGCAGCTGCTGGATCAGCACCTTTTGGGTGATGGCAGGCATCATGCGCTTCAGCTCGGAAAGACGCTTCGGGCCGGAGAAGACATAGTAGAGGATGACGGGTTTCCAGCGGCCTGAAATCACTTTCAGCGCGCGCTCGACCGGCAATTCCGGCAGTCTTTTCATCGGCTCGGCCATGGTCACCTCCTGGTAGGTAGGGCACGAAAGAGTATATATTCTTGCTTCCCATCCTATTGCTAAACCTGCCCCACGCCAATCAGACGTGAGGTTCCCTGAGATGAAAGCCATCCAATTCACTCGCTTCGGCGGGTCGGAAGTTCTCGAACTCGTGGAGCTGCCGGTTCCGGAACTCAAGCGCGATGAGGTGCTGGTCCGTGTCCATGCGGCGGGCGTCAACTTCTTCGAAGTGCTGATGCGGGCCGATCGTTATGCCGTGACGCCGGAGCTGCCGATGTTTCCAGGCGTCGAAATCGCCGGTGTGGTCGAACGGGCGGGGCCGGACGCCGATGCATCGCTGGTCGGCGCACGCGTGGCGGTTCCTCTCTTCGCGATCGGGCGCAGCGCGGGTTATGCCGAATTCGTCGCGGTCGACGGCGGATCGGTGGTGCGGCTGCCGGATGCGATCTCTTTCGGGGCGGCTGTCGGACTGATGGTACAGGGGCTAACGGCGCTGCATCTGACGCGCCGCAGCCCGCCGAAAGGCAAGAGCGTACTCGTCAGTGCCGCAGCCGGCGGCGTCGGCTCGCTGCTTCTGCAGCTGGCAAGGCGCAACGGAGCGGAGATGGTGATCGCGGCGGCGAGCAGCGAGGAGAGGAGGGCGCTTGCGCTGACGCTCGGCGCGGATCATGCCGTCGATTATACCGCGCCTGGCTGGCAGGAAGAGGTCAGGAGGCATAGCGGCGGGCGCGGCGCGGATATCATCTACGAAACTGTCGGCGGTGCGTCCTCAAGGGCGGCGGTCGATGCACTGGCGCCTTGCGGCGAGCTGGTTCTGGCGGCCATGGGGAGGTTCGGACTCAAGGCGGAGGAGATCGAGCGCCTGCTCGGCGACAACCAATCAATCAAGGGGTTCTCACTGCTTCCGCTGCTGACGGCCCGCGGGCTTCGGGAGGATCTCGGCGAGCTTTTCGATCTTGCGGCGACAGGCCGGCTGACGGTCGTCGAAGGTAGCCGCTTTCCGCTGCACCAGGCGGCGGAAGCCCATCGCGCCATCGAGGAGCGAAGAGCGATGGGCAAAGTGGTGCTGGTGCCCTAGAACAGGATGATTTTAGGCCCGCTCGGCCTAAAATCTGAATCCTGTTCTACATTAAAGAGTTAGATCATGATGTCGTCCGAAAACCGCTCACACTTTTCGGCATCATGCTCTAAATCGAAGAAGGCAGGTGCGACGCGCCGCCGCCTTGTCGCATTTTTAGATTGCCGTAGCGATCTTCATGGCGAGCTGACCGAGGGTCGCTTCGGCGGAGGGGCCGGCGAGCACATAGGAGGTGCCGGCATTGTGCCAGGTCACGAGGCCGATCTCGTCCTTGATCGTTTCCTTGAAGTCGTCGGTCTCGGGCGGCTGCGCGTCCTTGCGGAAGCAGATGGAGATGATATCGCCGTCACTGTTGGAGTAGACAAGCTGGCCGACAGGGCGGTTGTCGCCGAGAATGACGCGGGCGCCCTGGAAGGTCCAGGATTCGGCGCTGAGATCGGGCACGCGGAAGGGCACGCCGATCGCGGTCGTCAGCCAGCTGGAGATTTCCTCGGCCTGCGAGGCCGGCACTTCGACGAGGTGGCGGGGCTGGCGGATCAGCAGACGCTGATAGGCGGTGACGTCTCCGAGCCAGTCGCTGGTGTTGGCCGGCGCCGCTGTCGAGGTCGTGGTGGCGATCTCGTCGGCATCCGGGCTGACGCCGACGAAATAACCGATGCCGCAGCCGACGACGAAGAGGATGAGGGCGGCGGCCAGCGCCTGCGGGCCGCTCGGCGCCAGCTTCACCGGCGGGCGGGTGGCGCGCTGGGCGATCGGCGTCTTCGGCGGCTGCGTGCTCTTGATCGAGCGGACGAGGGCAAGCGGGACCGGTTCCTTCAGCACATCGTCGAGGCGGCGACGGCCGAAATCGGCGCCGTGGCGCAGCTTCTCATGCAGCCGGCGCGCATTCTCGTCGCTTGCCAAGCGCTGCTCCAGTTCGTGCCGCTGTTCGGGCGAGACTTCGCCGTCGAGGAGGGCGGTGAGCTGGGCTTCGAGCGGCAATTTCCTAAGATCGAGCAATTCAGTACCTGTGGATGGGGTGGGTGCCGGCAAGCCCGGCGAAATGTAGCCTTGCGGCGGCAAGCTGGGAGACGACGCTTGCCGCGGAAATGCCCATGATATCGGCCGCCTGCTGGTAGCTGTGGCCTTCGACGTCGACGAGCAGGAAGACGCTGGAAACGCCGTCCGGCATTTCGGAGATCATGCGGTGGATCGCGTCGGGATCGACCGAGGCCGAGCGGTCGCGCGCGACATCGCGAATATCGGTGACATTGCCGCGGGCGGACGCCTTTGGCTTGCGCTTGCGGCTCTCGTCGGCCCATTGCTGGCGGGCAAGCGTGTAGATCCAGCTTTCCAGCCGGCCTTCGCCGTTCCACTGATGCCCCTTGGCAATGGCGCGCAGACAGACGGCCTGGACGAGTTCGTCGGCAACGGCGGCCTCACCCGCGAGCGTGATCGCGAAGCGGCGAAGGCGGGGCAGGAGGCCGACGAGATCACGCCGGAGGTCGATGGTCGTTGCGGGCTGACGCATTGTCTATCCAAGAAGCATTCACGATGGTTTCGCGGACGAAGGTTGGCCGTCGGGCGCGAAACCGGCTTTTGTCGGCACCGGAGATGCAGGTACTTTATGGAACAAGTCTCCTGCACTTCGCAAGCATTCGGTCGTCTTATCCCCTTTTCCCATGGGGTTTTCGCAATCTAGCCCGCAAAGCTTGCGTCAATATGTCCTGTAGCCGTTCAAACTCTGCAGCAGGGAGCGATAGGCCCAGGTGCCTTCGCCGCCGCGGTCGCGGATTTCGACGAGCTGAACGCGGGCGCCCTGGATATCTCCCTGTTCGACCAGCGCCATGCCCATGTAGGAGCGGGCGAGGATGTAATTTTCATCCGCTTGCAGCGCCTTGCGGTAGTAGGACATGCCGAGTTCCATGCGGCCGGCTTTGCGGTTGGCGTAGCCGAGATAGTTCAGAATGCGCGGGTCGTTCTGATTGTCGGCGAGATTGAGCACGGTGATGGCGTTTTCATACTGGCCGTAATAGGCGAATTCGCGGGCGTACTTATAGAGGTCGTCGTCGTTGAAGCTGCTCTTCTTCGGGGTGACGCATTCCTTCTTGGTCTTGTCCCAGACCTTGCCTCCGGTGCAGGTCTTGGTCGTCTCCGTCTTCGGCGGCGGGTTGGTGTCGTCGTTGCTGTCGCCGGCCGCGAAGGCGGCCGTTGCCATGCCGAAGGCAAAACCGGCGGCAAGTGTCACTCTGCACAGGCGATGGAAGGGGGAAGTCATTAACGGCTCCGTTCTGAGGCGATGCAGTTGGGCGGATTGTACGCTTAACGCCGGAAATACCAAGAGGGTAAGAGATGCCCATGACAAATGTTGCGGCGCTGGCCGGACAGCTTCCGAGCTTGCTTCAAGTGCCGCACAAACAGAGTCCGCATCCTCAGCTAACGCGCGAAAATATCGACGCTTTCCGGCATGACCGCGTCGCCCGCCCGGTTCAGGCTGAAGCGCTCTCCGGTGAGTTCCCAGGCGCCCGGAGAGCCGTCGATGGAAAAGAGGTTATAGGCTGCCGGCGGCTTGATGCTGCCGGGTCCCTGCGAGGCCGAAGCGATGCCGACGACCGGCACCGGCTGTATCTGGCCGCGCAGCCAATGCAGCGTATTCAGATGCGTGTGGCCGTGCAGCACGAGCTCGGCGCCGCCCGTCGAAATCATGGCCGCGAAGCGGCGGATGCCGATCATGCGCTTGTGGAAGGCGGTGGCGCCGCGGATCGGCGGATGATGGATCATGACGACGCGGAAGAGGCCGGCTTCGCCGGCCGCGCGCAGCATGTTCACCGTGTCGCGAGCCTGGCGCGCGCTGAAAAAGCCGGAGGCGGCGAAGGGGGGCGTGGCGACGGCCGTGGAGCAGCCGACGATCGCCACTTTGTCGCGGACGCGCAGGTAAGGGAAAATGTGGCGGTCTTCCTGCCATTGCGGCGAGGCGAGGTCGCCGCGGACGTAATCATACCAAGCGCGCATCGACTTCTCGTAGGCGCCCGGCACATAGGCGTCGTGATTGCCGGGAACGACCGAGGTGTCGGCGGGATCGCCGAGCGCGCGCAGCCAGGCGGCGGCGGCGCGGATCTCGATGCCGCTCGCCAGATTGACGAGATCGCCGGTGACGGCGAGGTGATCGGCCTGATGAGCGCGGATATCATCGAGCAGCAGATCGAGCGTGCTGCCGAAAAGGTGCTTGCGTCGATTTCGATGCCAGTTCACAAAGCCGGTTATGCGTTTTGAAAACAGCTCTTGAATGGAAAGACGGGGCAGCGGTCCGAGGTGGACGTCGGAAATATGCGCGAGCTTGAACATGCTACGAGACATAGACCAGCTTATTGACAAATCAAACACATCCGGCGCGACGAAAAGCCGAAACGGAACGATGGTGGATAAAGAGAAGCGGCCCCCTCACATCAGGCTGGCGCTACGCCTGCTGCATGTCTATTTTTCCTTCGCCCGCGGCATGACCATGGGCGTCAGAGCCGCCTGCTTCGATGCGGACGGCCGGATATTTCTCGTGCGGCACAGCTACATCGGCGGCTGGCATATGCCCGGCGGCGGGCTGGAGCGCAACGAGACGGCCGAGGAAGCGCTGGTCAAGGAGCTGCGCGAAGAGGGAAACCTCAGGATCATCGGCAAGCCGCAGCTGGTCCAGGTCTATTTCAACACCACCACCACCCGGCGCGACCATGTCGTGTTCTATCGGGTGGCCGTCGAGCAGACGGCGCCGCGGCCGCCGGACTGGGAGATTTCCGACAGCGGGTTCTTTTCGCTCGACAGCCTGCCCGAGGGCACGACTGAGGCGACGTATCGCCGTCTCGCCGAACTTCGGGGCGAGCAGGAGCCTGACCACCGCTGGTAAGCGTCAGGCCGCGTAGAGCTTTGCACGACCATGAGGCCTGTCGAGATCGAGCTCCGGGCCGACGGGAACGATGCCGGTCGGATTGATCGTCTTGTGGCTGCGGTAATAGTGCTGCTTGATGTGCGTCAGGTTCACCGTCTCGGCAACGCCTGGCGTCTGATAGAGATCCCTGAGATAGCCGGGCAGGTTGCGGTAATCGGCGATACGGCGGATGTTGCATTTGAAATGGCCGACATAGACGGGATCGAAGCGCAGCAGCGTGGTGAAGAGGCGCCAGTCGGCCTCGGTCTGTCTGTCGCCGAAGAGGTAGCGGCCCTTGCCAAGGCGCTCGTCGAGAATGTCGAGCGTTTCGAAGAGCTTGCCGACGTTTTCCTCATAGGCTTCCTGAGTGGTGGCGAAGCCCGCCTTGTAGACCCCGTTGTTGACGGTGTCGTAGACGGTGGCGTTCAGGCCATCGATCTCGGCGCTGAGATGCTCCGGGTAGAAATCGGCCTTCGAGCCCGTCAGTCCGTCGAAGGCGCTGTTGAACATGCGGATGATCTCGGCCGATTCATTGTTGACGATTGTGCCGGTCTGCTTGTCCCAGAGGACGGGGACGGTGACACGGCCGGAATAGTGCGGGTCGGCCTTCAGGTAGATCTGCCAGAGGGTGGCGGCGCCGAAGAGCGGGTCGCTGGTGGCGCCGTCTCCGGTCTTGAACTCCCAGCCGTTCTCGAACATCAGCGGATGGACGACGGAAACCGAAATCAGGTCTTCCAGCTTTTTCAGCTTGCGGAAGATCAGCGTGCGATGCGCCCAGGGGCAGGCGAGCGAGACATAGAGATGGTAGCGTCCGGCCTCGGCCTTGAAGCCGCCGCTTCCGGAAGGGCCGGCCGAACCGTCCGGTGTCACCCAGTTGCGGAAATGCGAGGGCTGCCGCTTGAATTGGCCCTTGCTCTCCTTCGTGTCGTACCAGACGTCATGCCAGACGCCGTCCACCAGCATTCCCATGATCTTCATTCCCTAAATTGCGTTGGGGCCGAAGTTAGCTGAGATAGCGGGGCTTTGCAGGCGGTAAAGATTGAACAGTGCGTCACGCCGGTCACGCGGCTGCGTAATTCGGTGTGCTGCCGTGTGCATTTTGCGTTGGACGACGGAAATTTTTCCTGCTATCGGCCTTTTCACGATTTGAGAGACGCCTGCCTGATGTTCATTTCCAGAAACCCGCGACGACGCTGATGCTCCCGAACGCCCAGGGCGTGTTCGAGACCCATCAATCTGTCCATCCGGTTTCTGTAATCATGTACAAGCACGATCTCGTCTACCTCACAGAAGACGCGTCTCATGACGCCGCCATCGAACATATCAACGAAGAAGCCTTCGGTCCGGGCCGCTTCACGCGCGCCGCCGCGCGCATCCGCGAGCAGGGGCCGCATGATATGTCGCTCTCCTTCATCTGCACCGACAATGGCGAGACGATTGCCTCCGTGCGGATGACGCCGGTGCTCGCCGGTTCGGTGAAGGGACATCTGCTGGGCCCGCTCGCCGTCCGGCCCTCCCACAAGAATATAGGCATCGGCCGCGAACTGGTGCGGATCGCGGTGGAAGCGGCAAGGCGCAACGGCTCGGAAGCCGTCATCCTGGTCGGCGATCCGCCCTATTACGGCCCGCTCGGCTTCGAGAAGGTGAGCTATAACGCGCTTGCCTTTCCCGGACCGGTCGATCCCGGCCGCGTGCTCGTCGTTCCGATCGCCGAGGGCGTGCACGAGCGGCTGAAGGGCACAATCGCCTGGCGTGAGTGATGAAGGCTACAGATTTTTCCGGAGAAAGCTGCGCGTGCGGCCTTCCGGAAAATCCTCAAGCTCGCCGAAGACTTCGTAACCCTGGCGCAGATAGGCGCCGAGGGCTTGCGGGTTGAAGGTATCGATCCAGGCGCCGCGGCAGCCGCGGGCTTTCGCCTCTTCTTCCGCCTTTGCGAGAATCCTGCCCGCGAGACCGGTACCGCGCAGCGTATCGGGAATATAGAGCATCTGGATGAAGAGCCAGCCCCAGGCGGTAAAGCCCAACAGGCCGCCGGTCACCTTGCCGTCGGTATCGCGGATGAGGACAGCGAGCGGCCGGCGATCCGAAGGGCCGACATCGCCTGTGTTGAAGGCCGAGAGCGCATCGGTGATTGCCGCCAGTTCCTCCGGTGAGGGCGACGCCGTGAGCTCGAATTCCGGCATGTGATTACCTTCCTTCGCGCCACCACATGGCGCCGAAGGCGAGCAGCAGGATGCCGACGCCGGCGAAGCCGGCAAAGAGCGGCAGGGTGTTGATGCCCTTCAGAACCGTCTCGCTGGTCATGCGGATCATCATGCGATCGCTATCGGAGACGCGGACCTGGCCGCGCACCGGCAGGATCGGCGGCACGCTGACCGCGCCGCTTTCGCTGGCGACGCGGGTCACCAGACCCTTGCTCCTGTCGGCGACCGGCTTCAGCACATCCGTCGTCGAGATCATCGCCTTGAATTCCGGGGCATCGACGGCGCCGATATGGACGAGCGTCGACAGCCTGCCGTTCTGGATCTCGAAGAGGCCGATCTCGTCCATCCTCTTCTCGGCCTTGTAGAGGCCGGGTTCGGTCTGGGTGAGCGGCAGGGTTTCGGTCTTGCCGGAGGGGTAACGCACGGTGGCGTTGCCCGGATTATCGCCGATCGTCTGGCGGGTGACTTCGAGCGTGCGGCCGGAGGCGCGCGCCGTCAGTGCTTCTTCCTCGAGCGCCGGTTCCTTCATCAGCCAGTGGGCGATACGGCGATAGAGCGAGACGTTCGGGCCGCCGCCTTCGAAGCCGCGCGCCCAGAGCCAGCCCTGGTCGGAAAGCAGCATGGCGACGCGGCCCTGGCCGGAGCGGTTCAGGACCAACAGCGGATGGCTGTCGGCGCCGAGCATGATCGTCTCGCCTTCGGGCTTCTCGACATCGACGCTGCGGAACCAGCGGCCCCAATGCGGCGGGTCCTCGCCCGAGCCGTCCAGGCCGCGCGTAACGGGATGCTTGCGGCCTTCCTCGGAGAGGCGGGGATAGAAGGCTTTCTCGATCATCTGGCCGGTGGGCATGGCCGGCAGCACGGTGGAAAGCGGCGTCATCGCGATGGAATCGGGACCGGCATGTTCGGGGCCGGCGGCGATCAGCAGCGCGCCGCCATTTTCGACATATTGCGCAATGTTGTCGTAATAGAGCAGCGGCAGCACGCCGCGATGCTGGTAGCGGTCGAAAATGATCAGGTCGAAATCCTTGATCTTGTCGACGAAGAGCTCGCGCGTCGGGAAGGCGATCAGCGACAGCTCGTTGATCGGCGTGCCGTCCTGCTTTTCCGGCGGACGCAGGATGGTGAAGTGGACGAGATCGACCGAGGCGTCGGATTTCAGCAGATTGCGCCAGGCGCGCTCGCCGGCATGCGGCTCCCCGGAGACCAGCAGGACGCGCAGGTTCTGGCGGATGCCATCGATGACGTGGACGGCGCGGTTGTTGGCGGCGGTGACTTCGCCGGGAAGCTCGGCGACCGAGAATTCGAGCACATTGCTGCCGCCGCCCGGGACCTTGAAGGAGAAGGGCGTATCCTGGCCGGGTGTCGCCCGCAGGGTGGCGATCTCATTGCCGTTCATCTTCACGGTGACATCGGCGGTGCCGCCGGGGCTCGGGCCATCGTCGAAGACACGCAGAATGACCTGCTGCTCCTCGTTGACGATGCCGAAGCGCGGCCCCTTGATGACTTCGATGCGGCGGTCGAATTCGTTGGCCTTGCCGGTCACCAGGCCGTGGATCGGTGCATCGAAGCCGAGCGCCTGATTGGCGGCCGGGACATCATGGACCTCACCATCGGTCAGCATGATGGCGCCGCCGACGCGGGAGGGAGGGACATCGGCGATGTTGGCGGCCAGCGCATCGAAGAGGCGCGTGGAGGGCACGTCCGAATTGACGTCGCCTTCGACATCGACGAAACGCGGCTCTATCTGGGGAAAGCGGGCAAGCTGCCCCTTCAGGGCCGCCAGCGCCTCGTCGGTCATCTCTATGCGGTCGGGTGTCTGCTGGCTCTGGCTACGGTCGACGATGACGGGGACGATCGTCGACAGCTGATCGCGGTCTTCCTGCAAGAGCACGGGATTGGCAAGGGCGGTCAGCAGGGCGGCTGCCGCCAGCGTCCTGATCCAGGCGCCGCGGACACCGCGCCAGATCGCAAAGGCGGCGACGAGCGCGCTGAGGCCGGCCAGTGCGGCCAGGATCGGCCAGGGCAGGAAGGGCGAAAAATCGAACGTCATCTCATTGCCCCAGCCGTTCGAGGAGGTCGGGAACATGAACCTGGTCGGTCTTGTAGTTGCCCGTCAGCATGTACATCATGATGTTGACGCCGGAGCGGTAAGCATATTCGCGCTGCGTTTCATCCGACGGCACGGTCGGCAGCATCGGCGTGCCGTTCGCGTCGATCGCCCAGGCGCCGGCGAAATCATTGCCGGTGATCAGGATCGGCGAAACGCCGTCGGCCGTCGCCGCCGATTTTTCGGTTGCTTCACGCCCGCCCTGCCTGGCTTCGATCCAGAGGGGGCTGCCGGTATAGCGGCCCGGGAAGCTCGACAGCAGATAGAAGGATTTCGTCAGCACGTGATCCGATGGCACCGGTTCCAGCGGCGGAATGTCGAGATTGGCGAGGATTTCCTGCAGCCGCTGTCCGTTGGCGCCGACATTGCCGGAATTGTCCAAGGCGCTGATCTGATCGCGCGTATCGAAAAGCACGGTGCCGCCATTGCGCATATAGGCATCGATGCGGCTGATCGCGGCCGAGGAGGGCATCGGCGCCGTTGCCGAAATCGGCCAGTAGATGATCGAATAGAAGGCAAGCTCGTCCCTGGTGAGGTCGAGACCGACCGGCGGCGCCGGCTCCAGCGTCGTGCGGAAGGTCAGGAACTGGGTGAGGCCCTCGAGACCGCGCTCCGATATATCGTCCACCTCCTGCTCGCCGGTGACGACATAGGCAAGATGGGTGTTGTCCAGCCTCTCCAATACGAGGTCGTCGCCCGGCTTGCTGTCGTTGGCATGCGACGTGCCGGGCTGCATGAAGAAGCCGGCGCCGACGGCCACCGCGAGCATCGCGGCCGTGCGCACAGCCGGGCGCGAGCGCGAGAAGGCGCCGTTCATGAAGAGGACGACCAGGCTGTCTGTCAGAAGCAGCAGAAAGGCGACGAGGAAAAGCGCGGGCTTCGCCGACCAGCTTTCTCCGCCGATCAGACCTTCGCGCACGGCATTGGTGCCTGTCGTGTCGAGCGGTTTCAGTTCGGCCTCCTCGGGCAGAACGTTGAGGGAGGTGAAGCCATCTTCGGAACCGTAGAGCCCGGGCGGATTGTCGAAATTCGCCGTCGGTTCGGCTCCGGCCTTGGGAATAAGCGGCCGCGCCGAGCCCGTTTCCGAGACCAGCGTGCCTTTGGCCGTCAGCATGCGGTAGGGCGGCAGGGTTTCGGACACACGGGCATTGCCGCGCGCCTCCGAGGTCACGCCGCCGGAGCGCGATATCTGCAGGAGATGGCGCAGCATGTCGACGAAGGTGCCGGAGATCGGCAGATCGGACCAGGTCGCTTCGGCGGTGACGTGAAAGAGGACGATCTGGCCTGAGGCGAGCTGCTTCATCGTGACGAGCGGCGTGCCGTCGGCGAGGCTCGCCCAGGTGCGTTCGGCAAGATCGGGAGTCGGTTCGGCCAGCACCTGCCGCTTGACGACGACGTCCGCGGGGCGGGCTATGCCGGCGAAAGGCCCGAAATTCGGAAATTCGGCGAGCGACTGCGGCTCGCTCCACGACAATGTGCCGCCCAGCGCCCGTTCTCCCTGGCGCAGAATGACGGGGATCAGCGGATCGTCGGCGGGCGCGGCCGCCATGCGCGGGCCGGCGAAACGCAGGAGCATGCCGCCATTCGATATCCAGCGCGTCAGGGGTTCGTAGGTCTCTTCCGGCAACCGGCCGATGTCGGCCATGATGATGATCGAGGGATTGCTGGCGAGAAGCTTCGGTATCGCGACGGCGAGCTCGGAATCGGTCGGCTGGATCAGATCCGCATAGGGTTGCAGCGCTCGCTGGATGTAATAGAGCGGCGAGAGCAGCGGCTGGAATTCATCGGCGCCCGTGCCGGACAGAAGGACGACGCGGCGGCGCTTGAAAGCGTCGTCGAGAAGGTGAACGGCGCCGGCGGTCGCACTATTGTCGACGCTGACCCGGGCGAAATCGTTGCGCATTTCGAACGGCGCGGTGATCGAACTCGTGGCGACGCTCTGGCCGGGACGGAAGTCCACCCTGCCATTGGCGATGGAGCGGCCCTGGGCATCAACGGCGTTCAGCGCCACGGATGCGGGGCGCGAACTGTCGAGCCGGGTGACCTTGACGGTCATGGCGTCGGCCGCATTGTTGGCCGCGGTGACGGCGACCGTCTTTGCGGCATCGCCCTCGATCAGCCGCAGGTCGGCGGGCTGGAGTTCGGCAAGTCGGCGCACTATCGCATCGTCGTCCCTGGCGGCGGCGCCGTCGGTCAGGAAGGCGAGGGTGCCGGGCTTAACGCCGTTCAGGACGCCGCGCAGCGCCTGGAAGGCGCGCTCGCGGTCCGGCACCAGTGGACGCGGCTCGGCGGCGTGCAGCTTGTCTCGTGCGGCCGCTGCCGTGCCGGGCACGGCATCATTGGTCGGATCGGCAGTAAAGGCGATCGAGACGGGCACGCCGGCGGATTCGGCGTCGTCCACCAGCGCGTCGGCGGTCTGGATGCGGCGCTCCCAATCCGGCGCCGCCGCCCAGCTGTTGTCGACGAAGAGCACCAGCGGGCCGCCGGATGCGAGCGAATTGGTACGCGGATTGAAGACCGGATCGGCGATCGCAAGGATGATGACGGCGGCAAGCAGCATGCGCAGGAGGGTCAGCCACCAGGGGCTTTTCGCCGGTGTTTCCTCGCGCTTCAAGACGGATGCAAGGATCTTCAGCGGCGGGAACACTTCGCTCTTCGGGCGCGGCGGCGTCAGCCGCAGCAGCCACCAGATGACCGGGAGCGCGATAAGGGCGCCGAGAATGGCGGGATAGGCGAAAGCGAAGGGAAGAGCGTTCACAGCTGTCCTCCATGCGTCGCCTTGGCTGGCATGCCGGACAGATACATGTGCACCGCGACCAGCGCCTCGGAGGCAAGATGATCGGTGCGATGCGTCGTGAAGGTCCAGCCGAGATGGCGCAGCGACTGGCCGAGGCTCTCCCTGCGGGCGAGGTAGGCGTCGCGATAGGCCTCGCGAATATGTTCGGCGCGGCCGGAGATCAGCTTGGCGCCGGTCTCGGGGTCGGTGAATTCGGTGCGGCCGCTATAGGGGAAGATCTCTTCGGCCGGATCCGCGATCTCGACCACATGGCCGCGCAGGCCGCGGCGGGCAAGCGGCCCGAGGCGCTCCATGATCGCAGGCGCATCGTCGAGGAAATCGCCGATCAGCACGAGATCGCTCCAGCCGCGGATCATTGCCGTTTCCGGCAGGCCGCCGGTCAACGGCGCATGCAGGAGGGCCGATGCCAGCCGCTCGGCCGCGTTGCGCGTGGACGCGGGCTCCATGATGCCTGGGCAGCCGATGCGCTCGCCGGAGCGGGAGAGGATTTCGGCCAGTGCCAGCATGACGACCAGCGCGCGGCTTTCCTTGGAGACGCTGCCGTAGCTCGACTTGTACATCATCGAGGGCGACATGTCGCACCAGAGCCAGATCGTATGCGCCGCTTCCCATTCGCGCTCGCGCACATAGGTATGGTCGTCGCGGGCGGAGCGGCGCCAATCGATGCGCGACAGGCTTTCGCCTTCGGCATAGGGACGGAACTGCCAGAAATTCTCGCCGATGCCGCGTTTGCGCCGGCCATGCCAGCCGGCAATCACGGTATTGGCGATGCGCTTGGCTTCCACCAGGCAATCCGGCATCAGGGCGGCGCGCTGCCGTGCGCGGGAAAGGGCATCGCTGCCTGACGTCGGGTTGACGATCTGTCCGATAGATGCCACGCGTCCGGCTTCCTTATCCCTTTGCCTGCTTGACCAGTCCGGCGATGACGTCGCGCACCGACATGCCTTCGGCGCGGGCGGCAAAGGTCAAGGCCATGCGGTGCTGGAGAATGGGTTCGGCAAGCGCGAAGACATCGTCGAGAGACGGGGCGAGACGGCCTTCGTAGAGCGCGCGGGCACGGGCGCAGAGCATCATCGCCTGGCCGGCGCGGGGGCCGGGACCCCAGGCTACGTTCTTGTCGGTCGAAGCATTGCCTTGTCCGGGGCGGGCGGAGCGCACCAGCGAAAGGATGGCGTCGACGACGGTCTCGCTCACCGGCATCTGGCGCACCAGCGTCTGGATCTCGATCAGCCGCTGCGCATCGATGATGGCTTCCGGCTTGGTCTCGCCGAGGCCCGTCGTCTCGAGCAGGATCTGACGCTCGGCCGCGAGTTCGGGATAGTTGACGTCGACCTGCAGCAGGAAGCGGTCGAGCTGGGCTTCGGGGAGGGGATAGGTGCCTTCCTGTTCCAGCGGGTTCTGGGTGGCCAGAACATGGAAGGGTGCTGGAAGATCGTAGCGCTGGCCGGCGATGGTGATATGATATTCCTGCATGGATTGCAGGAGCGCCGACTGGGTGCGCGGCGAGGCACGGTTGATCTCGTCGGCCATCAGCAGCTGGGCGAAGACCGGGCCCTTGACGAAACGGAAGGAGCGGCGGCCGCTGTCGTCCTGGTCCATTACTTCGGAGCCGAGAATATCCGAAGGCATCAGGTCGGGCGTGAACTGAATGCGGTTGGCGGCAAGGCCGAGCACTTCGCCGAGCGTCGTCACCAGCCTGGTCTTGGCAAGGCCGGGGACGCCGACGAGCAGGGCATGGCCGCCGGAGAGCACGGCGAGAATGGTGTTCTCGACGACGCTTTCCTGACCGAAGATCACCTTCGAGACTTCCCCGCGGATGGCGGCGATATCGGAGAGCGCCTTCTCGGCGGCGGCGACGATCGCCTTTTCATCGAGGCTGGCTTCGGTCTTCATCATACCCATGGGCATCTCCAACGGCTGAAATCATTCGGCAGCGAATCGGCGGACTTATACATCTGCCTCATACTCGATAGAGTTATGGAGATGCGACGGGCTGACAAGTTCGTTACGAATGACTATCTCGTGACTTTACTTCGTTAAGGACAAACCGGGACAGAAGAATGGCAGCCGAGGAAATCAGCGGACAGGCGGATGCGGCGGGGCTTGCCGCGCTGATTTCGCGCGCGTCCGAGGAAAACAGCGGCAAAAAACGTGGGCTTCCGCCGGTCGAGCGGTGGAATCCGCCTTTCTGCGGCGATATCGACATGGAGATCAGGGCCGACGGCACCTGGTTCTACATGGGCACGCCGATCGGCCGGCCGGCGCTGGTGCGGCTGTTTTCGACGGTTCTGCGCAAGGACGAGGACCAAAAGACCTATCTCGTAACTCCTGTGGAAAAGGTCGGGATCAGGGTCGCCGACGCGCCCTTCATCGCCGTGGAGATGAGCGTGACGGAGCGGGAGGGCCGCCAGGTGCTGACGTTCCGCACCAATGTCGGCGATGTCGTGGAGGCGGGAGGAGAGCATCGGTTGCGCTTTGCCATTGCGGGCGACAATGCCGAACTGAAACCCTATCTGCATGTGCGCGGGCGGCTGGAAGCGCTGGTGTCACGCGCGGTGATGTATGAACTGGCGGCACTCGGCGAGATCATCGACGTGGAGGGGCAGGCGATGTTTGCGGTCCGCTCCGCCGGCGAGGTCTTTCCCGTCATGCCTGCCGAAGAACTGGATGCGCTTTCCCGATGAACGATGCGATCACTCAACGTCATCCGCTGTTTTCGGCAGCTGAATTCCGCCGCCGCGCGCTCAACCAGAATGGCGGGCCGGTGGATCATGCCTGGCGCGATCACGGCGACCATGTGCTCAATCCCGACATCGTGGCCGAGGTGGCGACCTTCAAGCTGCGCGATGCCGCGGTGCTCGTCCCCGTCGTCGACGACGGCGAGGAAGCGCGGGTGATCTTCACCAAGCGCACGGCGACGCTGCGCAAGCATTCCGGCCAGATCGCCTTTCCCGGCGGCTCGATCGACCCGGCCGATATCTCGCCCGAAATGGCGGCGATCCGCGAGACGGAGGAGGAGATCGGGCTTGCCGGCTCCTTCGTCGAGACGGTGGGCCGGCTGCCGAACTATCTCGCCTCGACCGGTTTCCGCATCACGCCGGTGCTCGGGGTCGTCAAGCGGGGCTTTGCGCTCAGGCTGAATCCGGCCGAGGTGGACGACGTGTTCGAAGTGCCGCTTTCCTTCCTGATGAACCCGGTCAATCACAGCCGCGACAGGCGCGTCATCGACGGCATCGACCGGCATTTCTACCGCATGCCCTATGAAACCAGGATGATCTGGGGCATCACCGCCGGCATCGTCCGCACGCTCTATGAAAGGCTTTATGCATGACCGGCATTGCCGACCAAGCATGGTTCCGCGATCCGGCGCTCGGCCGGATCCTCGCACTTCTGAACGCCGATGACGGGGAAGGGTGCGTGGTCGGCGGCGCGGTGCGCAACAGCCTGATGGGGCTGCCGGTCAGTGACATCGACATGGCCACGACGCTGACGCCCGAGATCGTGATCGAGCGGGCGGCGGCGGCCGGCATCAAGGCGGTGCCGACAGGCCTGCAGCACGGCACGGTGACGCTCGTGATCGACGGCAAGCCCTTCGAGGTGACGACGCTGCGCACCGACGTCGAGACCGACGGCCGCCGTGCCAAGGTTGCCTTCAGCACCGACTGGAAGGCCGATGCGGAGCGACGGGACCTGACGATCAACGCGCTCTATGCCGATGCCAAGGGCGAGGTGGTGGATCTCGTCGGCGGCCTTGCCGACATCGAGAGACGCAACATCCGCTTCATCGGCGATGCCGCAACGCGGATCGCCGAGGATCATCTGCGCATCCTGCGCTTCTTCCGTTTTTTTGCCTATTACGGTTCCGGACGCCCGGATGCCGAAGGTTTGAAGGCCTGTGCTGCGGCGCGCTCGAAACTGAAGACGCTGTCGGCCGAACGCGTCTGGTCGGAACTCAGAAAGCTGCTAAGCGCCGATGACCCCGGCCGGGCACTGCTCTGGATGCGGCAGGTGGCGGTGCTGGCGGAAATCCTGCCGGAAACCGAAAAATGGGGGATCGACGCGATCCCCGCGCTGGTCGCCACCGAAAAGGCGCTCGGCTGGACGCCCGATCCGCTGCTGCGCCTTGCGGCGATCGTGCCGCCCGATGCGGCGCGGCTGGAGGCGCTTGCGGTCCGGCTGAAGCTCTCGAATGCGGAAGCGGCCGCTCTCAAGGCCTGGGCGATGGCGGCGCCGGTCAACGACGAAATCTCGTCGGCCGCCTTCGAGCGGCTGCTTTACCGCAACGGCGCGGACGGCATCACGACGCGCCTGAAGCTGGCGCTCGGCGTCGCACGCGGGAAGGCCGAGGGCGATCTCGGCGAAATGGCGCGCTCGGCGCGGCTCGGCAAGCTCCTGGATCAGGCCATGAAGTGGAAGAAGCCGCAGTTTCCCGTGAATGGCGCTGATGTGATCGCTATGGGCATTCCATCCGGCCCGCGCGTCGGGGAACTGCTTGGCAGCCTGGAAAACCAGTGGGTGGAGGAGAATTTCGCTTCCGATCGAGCAGCCCTGCTCGCGAGGCTGCAGGAACGCGTGCAATAAATCTCGCCGCGTCGCGTCCGGTGGACGCGGCGCTGCTATCGTCGTGGATGCCAGGACATCGCCACAGCCGTCAGGCGGCGGTCGCTTCGTCGCGAATTCGGGCCTTGATGTTGTCAACCATGTTTTCGCGTATGGTCGTTTCGCCGTGAGCGGTCTTCAGGTGCTCGACGGCGCGGCGGACCACTTCTGCGTCATTATCCGCCCGGGTGTGCCAGGCGCAGCCGGGAACGAGCGTGCCGCATTCGAAAAGTCGCATGGTTTTCTCCTCTGTCTGAAACACAACGGCCATCGCGCTTTCACGCGATTCATGAATGTACGTGGGAAGAGAAGGTTCCGGCCGGCATAGGCTGACGACCGGAGAAGGTCTTTCAGTCGGGCATCGCCCAGGCTTTGTAAGTTTCCGAGAGATGGCCGGGCGTGTTGCAGTTGGCTGCCTCGTTCTGCAGCTCTTCCGGCGACTTTCCGCCGGCCAGTTGCAGTTTGACCTGTTCGACGAAGCAGGAGAGCGGCAGATCCGAGCCACTCTTGGCCCGCAGTTTCTCGGCGATGCGTATCAGGAATTCAGGCGTGTCGATGGCACGGATTGTTTCCTGGACATCCGTGGACGCAGGCGAGCCGCTTTGTGTCGTCATGACAATCCTCCTCCGATTGTTACGCACGTACATATAAAGTTAGGACTCACTGAATTTTTATGAAGGACCCTCGGTTCGAATTTATCGACGAGATCTCAGAGTCTCACGGCCAGCGCACGACGGGAGGCAGCGAGGAGAGAATGGACTCGACGTTGCCGCCGGTCTTCAGGCCGAAGATCGTGCCGCGATCATACAGCAGATTGAATTCGACGTATCGGCCGCGGCGGATCAATTGTTCATCACGATCGGCTTCCGTCCACAGCTTGTTGAAGTTGGAACGGACGATTTTCGGATAGACCATGGCAAAAGCCCGGCCGACATCACGCGTGAAGGCGAAATCGGCGTTCCAGCCGCCGGCTTCCTCGCTCGAATGCAGCCAGTCGTAAAAGATGCCGCCGATGCCGCGGGGCTCGTTGCGGTGCTTCAGGAAGAAATAGTCGTCGCACCAGGCCTTGAAGGCATCGTAATCGGCGACGGCATGGTTTCGGCAGGCGATCTCCATCGCCTTGTGGAAGAGCTGGCTGTCCTCGTCCTCCTGCGTGCGGCGGCGCGACAGCACCGGCGTCAGGTCGGCCCCGCCGCCGAACCAGCGGCTCGTGGTCACCACCATGCGGGTGTTCATATGCACGGCCGGCACGTTGGGATTGACGGGATGGGCGATCAGCGAAATGCCGGAGGCCCAGAAGCGCGGATCCTCCTTGGCGCCCGGGATCTGGGCGCGGAAATCAGGAGAGAATTCGCCATGGACGGTGGAGGTGTGGACGCCAACCTTTTCGAAGACGCGGCCTTCCATCCTCGACATGCGGCCACCGCCGCCGGCGCCGTTTTCACGCGACCAGTCCTTGGCGGTGAAGCGGCCGGGCTCCTGGTCGGAAAGCGGACCTTCCAGCTCGTCTTCGAGCGCTTCGAAGGAGGCGCAGATCGCATCGCGCAGCCCTTCGAACCACTTGCGCGCGGCTTCCTTCTTTTCCTCGATATCGTCAGGCAGGCCGATCGGCAGTTCCGGTCTTTCCATGTCACGCCTCCAGCGGTCGGCATCCGTCAGGGCGACTCGCTCATTCTAGATTACCCGCCACCTCTAGCAGGTGGCGGAGCCTCTCGCCAAGCCGAGGCAAGCTGCAGCCCGGCACCAAGATTCGACTCGCAAATCAAGTATTTCGATACTACCTTTTCCGAAGAGGTAGGTTTGATGGCAAAAATTCCAGGACCTCCGTCCTTCGACGGCCTGAAGCGCAGAATGGCGAAACACCGGGCGGAAAATTCTGCCCGCAAGAAGGACCATTTCGTGCGTGAGACATATTGCCTCGGCCTCATCGACGCCCGCGCCAAGGCGCGCGAATGGTTCGACGAATATCCGAAGGCCGCTTATTGGACCGAGGTGGAAAGCTGGCGCCAGCTCGAGGGCGACCAGATCGAATTCACCATGCGCCGCCTGCCTTCGGCAGACTGAATATCACTTCACAGTGGCACGCACGCGGCTTTCGATCAGCAAGCCATTTTCATCCATGATCGGATGCGCCACCGAGACGATATGGGCGTTGATGCGCTTGAGATCGCGCAGCATATCGAGATGCAGCGAGCTCGTCTGCAGGCTGTCGGTGCGGCCGTCGCGCAGGCGTTCGAGATGGCGCTCGGCAGATTGCTTCTCCATCCGGCGGACCTCGACCTTTATCTCCATCATCTGGCGCGCGAGATTGAAATCGCGGGTGACGAAGATCGTCTGGGCGACGTGCAGATTGTCGATCGTCAGGTCGAAAAGCTTGCGCAACTCCTGATGACCGTCGTCGGAAAATCTGAGGCCGAGGGCGATCTTCTTCCTGACCTGCTCCAGCAGGCCTTTTTCGATGATGTCGCCCATATGTTCGAGATTGATGGCGTAGTCGATGACGACGATCGAGCGGCGGGCGTTTTCGTCGCTGAGGCCTTCGCGGCCGAGCTTCGAGAGATAGACCTTAACCGCCTGCTGCAGCCGATCCACTCGCTCTTCGAGGGCTGTGATCTCGGCAAGCTTGGAGGCGTCGTTGCGTTCGAACGCTTCGGAAACCCGGATCAGCATGCGCTCGATCAGGTCGCCGATGCCGAGCACTTCGCGGGTGGCGCTGGCAAGGGCGATGACCGGCGTCGAAAGCTCGTGGGCGTCGAGATATTTCGGGGCGGTGTCCGGTTCGGCCTGGTCGGGGACCAGCCGGGTCATCAGGGCAGCGAGCGATCTCGAGAAGGGCCAGGCGAGCGCGGCAAGCAGAAGGTTGAAGAGCAGATGCGCATCGACGGGCAGCTTGGAAGGACCGAAGGGCAGCATCTCGATGATCTCCGCGCCATAGCCCGCGAGCGGCAGGGCGATGAGGCAGCCGAGCGTGCGGACGGCGAGATTGCCGAGCGTGACGCGCCGTGCCGAGGCCGGGCCGGACATGGTTGCGACGACAGGGGGGATCGCGCCGCCGAGATTGGCGCCGAGCACGAGGACGATGACGAGTTCGGCGGAGATCAGGCCGGCCGAGGCGAGTGACAGGATCAGCACCACCACTGCCAGGCTCGAAGACGAGACGAAGGCGAGCGCTGCCGAAAAGAGGAGCGCCACAGGCAGGGCGCCATCCAGCAGACCGATGAAGGCGGCAAGTGCTGGAGAGGCGCGCATCGGTTCGGTCGCGAGGCTGAGGAGATGCAGCGACAGCAACATCAGCCCGATGCCGATCAGCGCCGCGCCGCCGCCCTGGCGGGTGCTGGAACGGCTGCGGTGAAGCACGATGCCGGAGAGGATCAGCAGCGGGGAGAGCCATTCGATGCCGGTGGCGACGATCCAGGCGGTGATCGCGGTGCCGACATTGGCGCCGAGCAGGACGATCTGCGCCATGCGCGGCTTGATCAGATCGCGTTCGACGAAGGAGGCGGTCATCAGCGCCGTTGCCGTCGAGCTCTGCAGCGCGACGGTCGCCACCAGCCCCGACAGGAATGAGCGAAGGCTGCCCCGCGTGCCGGTCGCCAGCCCCGTTCTCAACCGGGCGCCGAAGGCTCTGGACACCCCGTCCTTTATCTGCGCGAGGCCGAACAGCAGCAGTGCCACGGCGCCGAACAGGTTGATCATGATGATCGTGGAATCCATTTTCTTGTTTTTATTCCGCTTTCGTCAGACTAGAGGGGCTTTGGCCGATGAATGATCTCCCAAGTCATTGAAATTGTGAAGATCATGCGATGTGTTTGATTGTCCGGCTAATAACTATACGCTGGTTTGACCGATTGACAATGTCGATTTCCGACAGTTCCCGGTCTATTCGGCGAACCGCGGTGATTTAAGCCCAGACGGTCTGGCGCATTGCCTCGCCGACGATCATGGCTGCCGAGACGGCGACGTTGATCGAGCGCTGCCCTTCGACCATCGGAATGATGATGCGCGCTTCGGCTCTCTCATGCACGTGATCCGGCACGCCGGCGCTCTCGCGCCCGAAAAGCAGGATGTCGTCGTCGCGGAAGGCGAAGTCGGTGTAGCGATCGGCGGCCTTGGTCGAGGCGAGGATCAGGCGGCGGCCGGTGGTGGCGCGCCAGGCTTCGAAGCGGTCCCAGCTGACATGGCGGGTCAGGGCGGCGGCGGCGATATAATCCATTCCCGATCGCTTCAGGTTGCGGTCGGAAACGTCGAAGCCGGCGGGCTCGATCAGGTCGACCGCAAAGCCGAGGCAGGCGGCAAGACGCAGGATCGTGCCGGTATTGCCAGGGATGTCCGGCTGGTAGAGTGCCAGTCTGAGGTTCGTCATTCGGGCGGCGCCTGTTTCGTTTCGACGCCGGAGGCCTAATACAACCGTGATTTCCAAGCAACAGCGCACAGTTCGGCCGCAAACGTTCAATTTCGGCCAGTATAGGGCTGGAATTTTCGCGTTTTTCGGGCTATGCAAACACGGCTTCAATCGTCAGCAGGGAGGGCCACATGAATATTTTGCTCATTATGCGCTTTCCCGCCGTGATGCCGATCAAGGCGACATGGCGCCGCTAGCGCGGGCTTCTTTCTAAAACTTCCCTTTTGATCCATTGTGCGGCTGTTTCAGCCTCGCCCCTTGAACGTTCGGTTCCCATATCTGCTTGCATGGCGCCTAGACGGCGCGAAGCCGGGAGCCGAAACGCTGACGTTTCGGAGCACTTTCATGTTTGGCTGGTTCGAACAGCGACTCAATCCCTTTCCAAGCGAGGAGCCCGTGGCCCCGCCGAAAGGCCTCTTTGCCTTCTGCTGGCACTACAGCAAGCCGGCAGCACCCTGGCTTGGCCTGATGGCCGTGCTGACCGCGTCGATCGCCGTCGGCGAAGTGGCGCTGTTCCAGTTCCTCGGCGATATCGTCGACTGGCTGACCAATGCCGACCGGGCCACCTTCCTTGAAACGGAAGGCCACAAGCTGTTCTGGATGGCGGCGCTGGTGCTTGTGGGCTTGCCGCTGGCGGCTGGGCTCGATTCCCTCATCATGCACCAGATTCTGCTCGGCAATTACCCGATGATGGCGCGCTGGCAGATGCACCGCTTCCTGCTGCGCCACAGCATGACATTCTTCGCCAACGAGTTTGCCGGGCGCGTCGCGACCAAGGTGATGCAGACCTCGCTTGCCGTGCGCGAAACCGTCATGAAGATCCTCGACGTCTTCGTCTATGTCGTCAGCTATTTCCTGACGATGATCATCGTGATCGCGGCGGCCGACTGGCGGCTGATGATCCCGATCCTCGTCTGGCTCGCCATCTATGTCGGCATCGTCTCCTATTTCGTGCCGCGGCTTCGCAAGATCGCGGCGACGCAGGCGGATGCGCGCTCGATGATGACGGGCCGTGTGGTCGACAGCTATACGAATATCGCGACGGTGAAGCTGTTTTCGCATGCGGGCCGCGAGGAGGTCTATGCCAGGGAGGGCATGGACGAGTTCCTGCAGACCGTGCACAAGCAGATGCGCAAGGTGACGCTCTTCCATATCAGCGTCTATCTGAACAACTGCGTGGCGCTCTTCGTCGTCTCGGGCCTGTCGATCTGGTTCTGGTTGAATGGTGCGATTTCGGTCGGCGCCATCGCCATCGCCATCGGCCTTGCCATGCGCGTCAACGGCATGTCGCAATGGATCATGTGGGAAGTCTCGGCGCTGTTCGAGAATATCGGCACGGTCTATGACGGCATGGAGATGATGAGCAAGCAGCACGACATCATCGACAAGCCGGGTGCGCCGGCGATGACGGCGAAGAAGGGTGCGATCCATTACGACCGCATCCGCTTCCACTACGGCAAGAGCAAAGGCGTCATCGACAACCTGTCGCTCGACATCAAGGCTGGCGAGAAGGTGGGGCTGGTCGGCCGCTCCGGCGCCGGCAAGACGACGCTGATGAACCTGCTGCTGCGCTTCTACGACCTGGAGGCCGGCCGCATCACCATCGACGGGCAGGATATATCAGGCGTCTCGCAGGAGAGCCTGCGCTCGCTGATCGGCGTGGTGACGCAGGATACCTCGCTGCTGCATCGCTCGATCCGCGACAACATCGCCTACGGGCGGCCGGAGGCGACCGATGCCGAGGTGATCGAGGCCGCAAAGCGCGCCAATGCCTGGGAGTTCATCGAGGGCCTCTCCGACATGCAGGGGCGCCAGGGGCTCGACGCCCAGGTCGGCGAGCGCGGCGTCAAGCTCTCCGGCGGCCAGCGTCAGCGCATCGCGATCGCCCGCGTCTTCCTGAAGGACGCGCCGATCCTGGTGCTCGACGAGGCGACCTCGGCGCTCGATTCGGAAGTCGAGGCGGCGATCCAGGAAAACCTCTTCGCCCTGATGGAGGGCAAGACGGTGATCGCGATCGCCCACCGGCTTTCGACGCTGACGGAGATGGACCGGCTGATCGTGCTCGACAAGGGGCGGATCATCGAGGCCGGCTCGCACGGCGAGCTGATCGAGAGGGGCGGCATCTACGCCGACCTCTGGAACCGCCAGTCCGGCGGCTTCCTCTCCGATCACGCCGAAGAGGCGGAAGAGGCGGCGGAATAAAATGAAAAGGCCCTCCCGGCGGACGCGGGGAGGGCCTTTTAATTCTTACCTGCTATGTTGCGCGCGGTCGCCGGAAGGTGGAAGCGGCACCAGTAACCCCTACAGTTTCAAAGACTATCAGCCCAGTCAATAACGCGGTCGTGCTCGATGACGACGATGGTGTTGGCGGCGGCAAGCGTGCGCAAAGTGGCGATGCGGCGGCGCTCTTCGGTGTCGAGCCAGGCGGCGATGGCTTCTATGACGATCTGGTCGCGCGGAAGGGCGAGGTCGAGCGCCAGGGCATCCAGCCTTGCCGCAAGCGGAAGCGGAATATGCGCATTGAGCATTTTCGTTTCCATGAGCCTTCTCTCCGGTGAAGCGCGATCGTATCGTCAGATTGTGACGGGTTCGGGAGCATTCAATGGCAATGCCGCCGATGTTATCGATCATTACCAAAATATAAGGTTGCGTCCGCTCTTCATTCCCTTTGCCCCTTCTCGCAATCCGCCTATATCGCTTCCATGTTCCTGCGCCCCATCCTACGCCTGTTCGAAACCTGGATCGACCCGTTTCGTCCACGCGCCAAACTCCAGCCGCCGGGCGCAACGCTCGGCTTCATCTGGTTCTATATCGGCCAGGCGAAGATGCCGTTCATCGCCATGCTCATTCTCGGCGGCGCATCGGCGGCGATCGAGGCCGCGCTCTTCTGGTTCGTCGGGCGCCTCGTCGACATCCTCGCCAGCACCCCGCCCGGCGCCGGCTGGAGCGGTCTTCTGGCGGCCCATGGCGGCGAGCTGTTCGGCATGCTCGCTCTCATCGGCGTCGCGCGCTTCGTCGTCGCCTTCCTGATCGCGCTCGTCGATCAGCAGGTGATTACGCCCGGCTTCTACAATCTAGCACGCTGGCAATCCTATCTCCATGTCTCCCGGCAGTCTTTGTCGTTCTTTCAGAGCGATTTCTCCGGACGCATCGTCACCAAGGTCTGGTCGGCAGGGCAGGCGACCGGCGATCTCGTCACCTCGCTGATGGAGAGCGTCTGGTTCGTCGGCATTTATGCCGCAACGACGCTCGCGCTCGTCGCCCGGCTGGATTTTTCGCTCGCAGCCGTCGTGCTGTTCTGGCTCATCGCCTTCGGCTTCCTGGCCCGCCATTTCGTTCCGCGCATCCGTTATCATTCCCGCGAAACTGCGGAAGCCGGATCGATGCTGAACGGGCGCATGGTCGATTCCTACAGCAACATGCAGACGCTGAAGCTCTTTGCCCGCGACGAGGAGAGCGATCGCTACATGCGGCAGGGCTTCGACATCTACCAGGATACGGTGCTGCGCTTCACGCGGTTCATCACCGGGGTGAGGGCGTCGATGGCGCTGCTTTCCGGCCTGATGATCGTGACGATGGCGGGTCTGAGCGTCGATCTGTGGCTGCGCGGTCTCATCAGCTCGGGCGCAGTGGCCTTCTCGCTGGCGCTGGTGCTGAGGCTGAATTTCCTGCTTGGCCGGCTGATGACGCAGTTCAACGGCATCATGCGCAATCTCGGCACTATCCAGAATGCGGCAGAGCTGATCTCCCAGTCGCTCGGGCTCGTCGACCGGCCCGACGCGAAGCCCCTGGTGATCCGCCAGCCCGGCATCCGCTTCGACAATGTTTCCTTTCACTACGGCAAGGGCCACCAGCCGGTCGTCGAGAATTTCTCGCTGACCATCCGCCCCGGCGAAAAGGTCGGCATCGTCGGCCGTTCGGGCGCCGGCAAATCGACGCTGATGAACCTGCTGCTGCGCCTCTACGATATCCAGGAGGGTCGCATCCTCGTCGATGGGCAGGATATATCGGCCGTCACGCAGGAATCGCTCAGGATGCAGATCGGCGTCGTCAGCCAGGACACCTCCCTGCTGCATCGTTCGGTGCGCGACAATATTCTCTTCGGCCGGCCGGATGCCGGCGAGGAGCGGCTGGTCGAGGCGGCCCGGCGCGCCGAAGCCATCGACTTCATCTCCCGCCTGCAGGATCAGCAGGGCCGCAAAGGCTTCGATGCGCATGTCGGCGAGCGCGGCGTCAAGCTTTCGGGCGGGCAGCGGCAGCGCATCGCCATTGCCCGCGTCATGCTGAAGGACGCGCCGATCCTGGTTCTCGACGAAGCGACCTCGGCGCTCGATTCAGAAGTGGAAGAAGCGATCCAGTCCAACCTCCACCGGATCATGGAGGGCAAGACGGTGCTGGCGATCGCTCACCGTTTGTCGACGATCGCTGCGCTCGACCGGTTGATCGTCGTCGATCTCGGACGAATCATCGAGGAGGGCAGTCACGACGAGCTGCTTCGCCGCGGCGGTCTCTATGCCGAACTCTGGGCGCGCCAGTCCGGCGGTTTCCTCGCGACGGATGAGGATCGGGGCTCAGGGGTCGACGACGAATTCCGCCATGAGGCCAAAATGATTTGACCCGAAGCTATTCTCGATGCGGCGGACCGATTTCAGCCGCAGGGGCGCTTTGCTGAAGATATGGTCGATCGGAATGCCGAAGGGACCGGCGGCGATCGGCCATGTCGCGGGTTCCAGCGACACCGTGCCCAGGCCCTGGCTGCGCATGAGATACTGCACGTCGGGCGCCAGGATCGAAGTATTGAAATCACCGGCAAGCACGAGCGGTCCAGGCAGGGAGGGGATGACCTCCGCGAGATCTGCAATTTCCAAGCCGTGGAATTCGTCGTAGTAGGGCTTGGTCAGGTGCGCGGCGAGAAAATTGACCTTCCGGCCGTCGAAATCGATCGTCGAGATCGTCAGCCGGTTGCGCCAGAGGAGCCCGAGGTTGCGGACCCGGGGCTCGATCAGCGGGCGCTTCGACAGGACGAGCGTATCGCATTGCTCCATGCCGATGCCGCAGCCGACGTAATAGGGATAGGTCTTCAGCAGTCGCGGCAATTCGGACAGCACCGGCTCCGCCTCCAGGATGTTGACGACGTCAGCGCCCGAGGCGATGACCATGTCGGCAATGGCGGCACCGTTTGCGAAATTGTCGTTCTCGATGTTGAAGGACATCAGCCGGAAGAGAGCCGGGCGGCTTTCGTCGACGGCGGGCTCGACGAATTCGCGCGCCATCACCACGCCATGAACGGCTAGGAGCAGCGATACGGCGAGCGTCAGCAGCGCATACCAGTGCCGCTTGACGAGGAGGGCTGCGACGGAAGCGGCCGCTGCCGCCGCCGCGAGGTGGACCTGGAAGCTGTAGAAGAAGGAAAGCAGATAAAAATTCGTGACGTAGCGCAGCGAGACGATGGCGAGGACGAGCGTGGTGAGCACGCTGAGTACGCAAAAAATCGTGTCTCTCATTCGCTACGGTCCGGCTTGCTGGCTTGGCTGTCGATGCGCCTATCACGGCGGCTTTTTTGTTGCAATGCAGCATAATCGCGAGCTGGTGTTTACCTTAAAAAATTCATCGGAAATTTCCCGCGACATTGTGCCCTCATCCCCTTGTCAAGGCTGGACATAATTTGCGATCAAGCTTAGAACGCGCCGGATTGCCGGGGAATCTATGGCCGAATTGTGTCCAGAGGGATTCGTTGGTAGAGGGGGCAGGGCGGAATTCCGCGATAATTGCGCAGAGGATGGTTAAGCCGTGAGCGAACACGAAACGACAAGCGGGGCTTCGACAGAGCCCACTCGCCGTGATTTCCTTTATCTCACCACTGGTATGGCTGGTGCCGTCGGTGCCGTTGCGGTTGCATGGCCGTTCATCGATCAGATGCGCCCCGACGCGTCGACGCTGGCGCTGGCGTCCATCGAAGTCGATGTCGCAAGCCTCGAGCCCGGCATGTCCTTGACGGTGAAATGGCGCGGTAAACCGATCTTCATCCGTAACCGCACGCCGGAAGAAGTGAAAGCCGCAGCCGATGTTCCGCTCGGCGATCTCAAGGATCCGGTGGCCCGCAATGCAAACCTTCCTGCCGACGCTCAGGCAACGGGCGTCGACCGCTCAGGCGGCGAAGGCAAGGAAAATTGGATCGTCATGATCGGCACCTGCACCCATCTCGGCTGCGTCCCGCTCGGCCAGGCCGGCGAATACAATGGTTGGTTCTGTCCCTGCCATGGCTCGGTCTACGATACGGCCGGCCGCATCCGGAAGGGTCCCGCGCCCGAGAACCTGGCGATTCCGACCTTTTCATTTGTGTCCGATACCAAAATCAAGATCGGTTGAGGGGAGACTGATTCATGAGTGGCCATTCCAGCTACGAACCATCAACCGGCTTCGAAAAATGGGTCGATGCGCGCCTGCCGCTGCCGCGCATGGTCTATGACAGCTTCGTGGCATATCCGGTTCCGAGAAACCTGAACTATGCCTACACGTTCGGCGCCATGCTCTCCGTCATGCTGGTCGTGCAGATCCTGACGGGCATCGTGCTCGCCATGCATTACGCCGCCGACACCGCGATCGCCTTCAACTCCGTTGAAAAGATCATGCGCGACGTCAACCACGGCTGGCTGCTGCGCTATCTGCATGCCAACGGCGCATCCTTCTTCTTCGTCGCGGTCTACCTGCACATCGCCCGCGGCCTCTATTACGGTTCGTATAAGGCGCCGCGCGAAATCCTCTGGATCCTCGGCGTCGTCATTTACCTGCTGATGATGGCGACCGGCTTCATGGGCTACGTCCTGCCCTGGGGCCAGATGTCCTTCTGGGGCGCGACCGTCATCACCGGCTTCTTCTCGGCCTTCCCGATGATCGGCGAATCGCTCCAGCAGTTCCTGCTCGGCGGCTTTGCCGTCGAACAGCCGACACTGAACCGGTTCTTCTCGCTGCACTACCTGCTGCCCTTCATGATCGCCGGCGTCGTCGTCCTTCACATCTGGGCGCTGCACGTCACCGGTCAGACGAACCCGACGGGCGTCGAAGTCAAGACCAAGACCGATACCGTGCGCTTCACGCCCTATGCGACGATGAAGGATGCGCTCGGCGTTTCGGTCTTCCTGCTGGTCTACGCCTATTTCGTCTTCTACATGCCGAACTTCCTCGGCCATGCCGACAACTACATCCCGGCCGACCCGTTGAAGACGCCGGCTCACATCGTTCCGGAGTGGTACTTCCTGCCGTTCTACGCGATGCTGCGTTCGATCACCTTCAACATCGGCCCGATCGACTCCAAGCTCGGTGGCGTGCTGGTGATGTTCGGCGCGATCATCGTGCTGTTCTTCCTGCCCTGGCTCGATACCTCCAAGGTTCGTTCGGCGGTTTATCGTCCCTGGTACAAGCTGTTCTTCTGGCTGTTCGTGATCAATGCGATCATCCTCGGCTGGCTCGGCTCGCAGCCGGCGGAAGGCAACTTCGTCTGGATCTCGCAGATCTGCACGCTCCTCTACTTCGCCTTCTTCCTGGTTGCCATGCCGGTACTCGGCCTCGTCGAGACGCCGCGCCGCATACCGAACTCGATCACCGAAGCGGTGCTCGAGAAGCGCAACAAGACAGCTGCCGCCAGCGCAGCGGCCAATGCGTAAGCGCGCGACGGAAGGGAACAGAAACATGAAAAAGCTTGTTGCAAGCATTCTCTCGCTCGCTGTCGTTGCCGGTCTCAGCGGCGCGGCTCTGGCCGAGGAGGCGCCCGCCAACGGTGCAGCTCCGGCCCATCACGCGGAAGGCGAGACGCCGCATTATCCGCTGAAGCATCCGAAGGAGGAGGAATGGTCCTTCGCCGGTCCGTTCGGCCATTATGACAAGGCCCAGCTCCAGCGCGGCCTCAAGGTCTACACGGAGGTCTGTGCAGCCTGTCATTCGATGAAGCTCGTGCCTTTCCGCACGCTCGGCGAACTCGGCTATTCCGACGCGCAGGTGAAGGCCTTCGCTGCGAATTACGAGGTCCAGGATGGTCCCAACGCCAGCGGCGACATGTTTACCCGCAAGGCGGTGCCTTCCGATTACTTCCCGTCGCCTTTCCCGAATGCCGAAGCTGCGGCTGCGTCCAACAATGGCGCGGCTCCGCCCGATTTCTCGCTGATCGCCAAGGCCCGCGCCGTCACCCGCGGCTTCCCGCAATTCGTTTTCGACATCTTCACCCAGTATCAGGAAAGCGGCCCGGATTATATCCATGCACTCCTGACCGGCTATGAAGAGCCGCCGGCGGGTTTCCAGGTGCCGCAGGGTGGACATTATAACCCTTATTTCAATGCTGCCGCCGTGCTCGCCATGCCGAAGCCGCTCTCCGATGGTCAGGTAACCTATGACGATGGCGCGCCGGCGACCGTCGACCAGTATTCCAGGGATGTCTCCGCCTTCCTGATGTGGGCTGCCGAGCCGCATCTCGAAGAGCGCAAGCGCACCGGCTTCATGGTCATGGTCTTCTTGGCGATCTTTACTGTGCTGATCTTCCTGACGAAGCGCTCGGTCTACGCCAACAAGGAACACTGAGCGCTTTCCGATCGACATTCAAAAGGCGGCCTCGGGCCGCCTTTTTTGTTGGTTCCGCCCCGGGCAGTTGATAGGGTGCGCTAAGTTTTATGCCCTCGCAGATATGGACTTTCCATGGACAATACGACTTCGGAGCTTGCAGCCAGCATCCGCTCCATTCCCGATTACCCCAAGCCCGGCATCATCTTCCGTGACATCACCACGCTGCTCGGCAACCCGCGCGCTTTCCGCCGGGCGGTCGACGAGCTGGTGCAGCCCTATGCGGGCACGAAGATCGACAAGATCGCCGGCATGGAGGCACGCGGCTTCATTCTCGGCGGGGCAGTGGCGCACCAACTTTCCTCAGGCTTCGTGCCGATCCGCAAGAAGGGCAAGCTGCCGCACGATACCGTGCGCATCGCCTACAGCCTGGAATATGGCGTCGACGAGATGGAGATGCATCGCGATGCGGTGCAGCCCGGCGAGAAGGTGATCCTGGTCGACGACCTGATCGCCACCGGCGGCACGGCGGTCGGGGCAACAAAGCTTCTGCGCCAGATAGGCGCGGAGGTGGTCGGCGCCTGCTTCGTCATCGACCTGCCCGACCTCGGCGGCCGTCGGAAGCTGGAAGAACTCGGTGTCAAGGTGCATACGCTGGTCGAATTCTCCGGGCACTGAGCCCGTATTCCAAGGGCGTCAGTCGAATTCCAGGACGCCGCTTTCGAAGCGCATGACAGCATCCCCGTTCTGATTGACGCCTTCGCAGAGAATGGTGTTGAGGTGCCAGCCCGGCCGCGACGCGAGCTGCCGGCTGGAGAGCAAGGCGACGGAATAGGTCACGACGTCGCCGACGAAGACCGGCCGCAACCATTGCAGCTTCTGGAAACCGGGAGAGGGGCCGAGGTTCGGCGCCGTCTGACCCTTTTCCGCCAGTGCGATCCTCTGCCTTTCCCAAAAGGCGAGGAAGGTCTTCATCCAGGCGGCAGTGGTGTGCCAGCCGGAGGCGCAGAGCCCGCCGAAGAGCGTGTCTTTCGCCGCTTCCTTGTCGATGTGAAAACGCTGCGGATCGTAGCGGGTGGCAAAATGGAGGATGTTTTCCTCGGTGAAGGCATAGCTGCCGATCTCGGCTTTCTCGCCGACCGTGTACAGTTCGGACATTCTCAATGTGGGAACTCCGAACTTATGCTGGTCTCTTCCGAGGGCGCGCGCATGCGGATCATGACCGAATTCTCCGACAGGCAGACGAGTTCGCCGCGCTGATTTTCCAGGACGTGGCGGAATTTCGCGATGCCCATGCCGGGACGCGAGCGCATCGGCCGGGCTTCAAGCACGGTCGAGTGCCCCTGCAGCGTATCGCCTGAAAGCACCGGCTTTCGCCATTCCATGAGGTCGATGCCGGGCGCACCCTCGCAGAGCGCGTTCAGGATATAGCTGTCGGCCATCATGCGCATCAGCATCGCGGACGTATGCCAGCCGGAGGCGGCAAGTCCGCCGAGGATGCTGGCGCGGCCGGCGGCCTCGTCGATATGCATCGGCTGCGGGTCGAATTCCCTGGCGAATTCGATGATTTCCCCGGCGCTCACCAGCTTCGGGCCGAGGGAGAAGCGGCGGCCGGGCTCGAAGTCCTCGAAGGCAAGCTTTTCTTCCGGCATTCGCTCCTCCGCATATGCAGCGCACAATTCTTACAATAGCATCCGCGCGGGCTCAATGATTCCGAGGAGAGAAACCGGCATGACGGAACTGAGGTCGATACTCGACGAGGCGGCGCGCCAAGGGCTGATTTCGCCTGAGGCGGGCGGGCGGCTTCTGCCCTTCCTGACCGAGCGCGGCGTGGCGGTTGTCGAGCCGCGGCCGGCAGCCGCGGACGGATCGGCCTGGTCGGACACGGAAACGCCGCGCTTCGTGCGCGGCTTTCACGACGTGCTGATCACCATCGGCGTCATCGTCGGGCTTTGCGGGCTCTGGGGGCTGTCGGCGCTTTATGCCGTGCCGGTTGCCATCATCGTGCTTTCGGAAATTCTGGTGCGCCGCCAGCGGCTGGCTTTGCCGGCGGTCAGCCTGACGATCGCGCTGTTCTGCTGGACATGTCTGCTGATGTCCCATTTCTTCCCGCCATGGACGCCGAACGCCGAATCCTTCGGGGCGGAGGCGACGCAGTTCGTCGCCGGCTTCCCGATCATTCTCGGCGCCTATTATGCCCGCTACCGCGTGCCGCTATCGCTGGCGCTCTCCATCATGTCGGCGCTCGCCTTCGTCCTCACGCTGCTTTTGCGGCTGGTACAGTGGGCAAGCGGCAATCCGGCGTTTTTCCTCGATCATCCCGCCGTGCTGGCGTTGGTTGCGCTATTCTGCGCGCTCGGACTGTTTGCGCTGGCGCTTTACTTCGATCTCGGCGACCGGCTGCGGCGGACGACGCGTTCGGATATCGCTTTCTGGCTGCATCTGGGCGCGGCGCCGGCGCTGCTCTACAGCACCGTTTCCCTGCTGTCGCTCGGGGCAGACGTCCGCATCTTCGACGTCGCGAACATGTCGTCGCGGACACCCGTGGTGGTCGCGACGGTGGCGGCGCTGATGCTGATCGGTCTCGTCATCGACCGGCGCGCCTTCGTTACCTCGGGGCTGCTGTCGCTCGGGGTCGCGATCTTCAGCGTTTTCCGGCAGGGGAGCGCCACGGTGGACACTTATATCTTCACGACGCTGATTATCGTCGGCGCGGTCGTACTGATCATCGGCACCGGCTGGATGCCGCTTCGGCGGCAGGTGCTGCGCGCGCTGCCGCCGGCAATCGCCAATAGGCTGCCGCCGGGTTGAGGCGGCAGCGTTTAGGTGTTGAAGCGGAAGTGGATGACGTCGCCGTCCTGGACGACATATTCCTTGCCTTCGTCGCGCGCCTTGCCGGCATCCTTGGCGCCGACTTCGCCGTTGTATTTGATGTAGTCGTCATAGGCGATGGTGTTGGCGCGGATGAAGCCGCGCTCGAAATCCGAATGGATGACGCCGGCGGCCTGCGGCGCCTTGGTGCCGCGCTCGATCGTCCACGCGCGCGTTTCCTTCGGGCCGACGGTGAAATAGGTGATGAGGTGGAGCAGCTTGTAGCCGGCGCGGATCAACCGGTCGAGGCCAGCCTCGTCGAGGTCGAGGGCGGAGAGGAATTCCTTGGCTTCCTCTTCGGCAAGCTGGGCGACCTCGGCTTCGATCGCCGCCGAGATGATGACGGTTTCGGCACCCTGTTCCTTGGCCATGGCGGCGACGGCCGCGGTGAATTCGTTGCCGGTCGAGGCGTCGCTTTCGGCGACGTTGCAGACATAGAGCACCGGATGCGAGGTGAGCAGGTTGAGGCCCTTGAGGATGGCGATTTCATCGGGGGCGAGCTTCGACAGCAGCGTGCGCACCGGCTTGCCGTCGTTGAGCAGCTTCAGCGAGGCTTCCATGATCGGCAGCATCGCCATGGAATCCTTGTCCTTGCTGGTGGCGCGCTTGCGCGTCTGCTCGGTGCGGCGCTCCAGGCTTTCGAGATCGGCGAGCATCAGTTCGGTCTCGATCGTTTCGGCATCGGCGACCGGATTGATGCGCCCCTCGACATGGGTGATGTCGCTGTCTTCGAAGCAGCGCAGCACATGCACGATGGCATCGACTTCACGGATATTGGCGAGGAACTGGTTGCCGAGGCCTTCACCCTTCGAGGCGCCGCGCACGAGTCCGGCAATATCGACGAAGGAGATGCGGGTCGGGATCAGTTCCTTCGACTTGGCGATGTCGGCGAGCTTGCGCATGCGCGGATCGGGGACCGCGACTTCGCCGGTGTTCGGCTCGATGGTGCAGAAGGGATAATTGGCGGCCTGTGCGGCCGCCGTCTTGGTGAGCGCGTTGAAGAGGGTCGATTTGCCGACGTTCGGCAGACCGACGATGCCGCATTTGAAGCCCATGGCTTGATGTCCGTATTTGTGAAAACTTTGCCCCTGCCTATGGGGGAACAGCTTTCCCCGGTCAAGGGTTCATGAAATTAAAGCTCCATTGAAGGTAAGGCAGTTTTGCCTTACCTTCAATGGAGCAGGAGTGGTGTGATGGTCAGGCTCAAGGTTACGGCAAAAGGTCAAGTGACCCTCAAGAAAGAGGTTCTCGACCATCTCGGAATAGCGCCGGGTGACGAGATCGAGATCGATCTCTTGCCAAGGGGCAGTGGAAATATCCATGCGATCAAATCGATGGTGCCTATCGAGCGTCTGTTCGGCATGTTCTCTCATAAAGCCGACAGAACGTATTCCATTGATGAGATCAATGAAGCGATCGAGGCTGGATGGGCTGGCGAGGGCAAGCGTTGAAGGTCGTCGTCGATACGAACATTCTGGTGCGGATGTTCACGCGCGACCATCCTGTCGAGAGTCCGAAGGCCGAAGAGTTCCTTCGGTCCTACAGTATCGTTGTACCGAACCAGACGCTTTGCGAATTGGTCTGGGTTCTTCGACGGCTCTATAAATTCGATGCAGTCGAGGTGAAGCAGGCGATAACGTATCTCGGAGAGGTGGAGACGGTTACGCTCGATCGTGCCGCTGTTGCAAGCGGTCTTTTATTCGTGGAGGCTGGTGGCGATTTCGCGGATGGCGTCATTGCGCTCGAAGGGGAGAGGCTTGGTGGAGAAAGCTTTGCAACATTCGACAGGAAGGCTGCTGCCATTCTTCGAAAAGCCGGCCAGAATTGTCTCTTGCTCTCCGGTGAATGAGATCTACGTCATTGAACTGCCGTGCTGACGGTGCAATATATTCCAACGGACGTCTGTTCCGCCTTTTCATGTCATCAACCGGTAGAATTTCCGATGAGTGACAATGACATTGCCCTGAAACCGAAGACCAAGGTGAAGCTGAAGCTGGACAAGCCGAAGCTCTACAAAGTCATTCTCGTCAATGACGATTATACGCCGCGCGAATTCGTCATCGTGATCCTGAAGGTCGTCTTCCGCATGAGCGAAGAGACCGGCTACCGGGTGATGATGACGGCGCACAAGCTCGGTTCCTGCGTGGTCGTGGTTTGCGCCAAGGACATTGCTGAGACCAAGGCCAAGGAAGGCATCGACCTTGCCAAGGAGATGGGCTTTCCGCTGATGTTCACCACCGAGCCCGAGGAATAGGTGCGCTCAGGGCCGGCGGATCTGGTAGCCGGTCTTGTCCTGCAGGAAACCGCAATTCTCGTAGAAACGCAGCGTCGCCGGGTTTTTTGACCCGGTGAGCAGCATCACCTTGTAGCAGCCGGCCTTCCAGGCCTCTTCCACCGCGTGGTCGATGACGGCGCCGGCATAGCCGCGCTGACGATGGTCGGCATGGGTGACGACATTTTCGAGCAGCGCGTAAGAGGCGCCGCCCCGCGTCAGGTTCGGCACGACGATCAGCGTGACGGTGGCGGCGGCGAGGTCGCCGGCAAAGCCGATGAATACGGTCATGCCGGGCTGAGCGAGGATGGCGGAAAAGCGTTCCTCGGCCGTGGCGCCTTCGAGAGCAGGATCGGCCGAGTTGAGATGCTGGTAGAGGGTAATCAGCCCACCGAGGTCGTGGGCCATCGCGGGACGGATGACGAGATTGTCCGACACCGGCCTATTCCCCCTTGTTGCCGAACATCTTCTTCAGCATCTCGGCCATGGGGCCGGTGGCCGGCAGCTTCGGCTGGTTGTTGTTGCGGGCCTGGCGGATATGCGACTGGCCGGCCGGCTTCTTCTCGCCGTCCTTGCTCTCCTTGCGTGGCTTCTCCTCCTCGGCCTTGCCACCGAGCGCCAGCGCGATCTTGTTCATCAACTGCGAATCCTCGTTCCGCACCAGCATGTCGGCATTGTCGGCCAGCGTGTCGAGAAGCGGTTCGAGCCAGGCCTTGTCGGCCTTGGCGAAATCGCCGAGCACGTGGTTCTGCACCATTTCCTTGACGCCGGGATGGCCGATGCCGAGGCGCAGCCGCCGGTATTCCTTACCGCAATGGGCGTCCAGCGACTTGATGCCGTTGTGGCCGCCATGGCCGCCGCCGGTCTTCAGCCGTGCCTTGCCAGCGGGAAGGTCGAGTTCGTCATAGATCGCGACAAGATCGGCCGGCTGGAGCTTGTAGAAGCGCATCGCCTCGCCGACGGCCTCGCCGGAGAGGTTCATGTAGGTCTGCGGCTTGATCAGCAGCACCTTCTCGCCGCCAAGTTCGCCTTCGGCGATTTCAGCCTTGAACTTCTTCGACCAGGGCGAAAAGCTGTGGCGCCGATGAATGGCATCGACGGCCATGAAGCCGATATTGTGGCGGTTGCCGGCGTATTTGCCGCCGGGATTGCCGAGACCTGCGATGATCAGCATGGCCTGTCATTCCTTGCTTGAGCTTGTCCTGCGTTCACCACCCGGAAACGGAAGCAAAGTCAAGCGGAAAGGCCAGCGGCCTGTCCGGCTGCTTCAGTCGGACAGGTTCATGCCGTATTTCTGGAAGATCTTTTTCTGGTCGCCGTCGGCAATCAGCTTGTCGAGCGCTGACTGCATCTTGGCGCGCAGATCGTCCGGAAAGCTCTTCTCGCAGGCGATACCCATCGGCTGGGCCGAGAGGATGGTCACCATCTCCACCGGCTGGTCGGCTTTCAGCTTGTCGTAATAGAGTTCGGAGATCGGCATCATGTCGATGCGGCCGCTCAGTAGCTTGCGCAGCGTCGCGTTAAAATCGCTGGCGACATCGAGCTTGGGGAAGCCCTTCTCCTTCAGGATCGTCTCGGTATAATCTTCGCGCTGGGTGCCGACCGTATATTTCTTCGCCTCTTCCAGATTGCTGGCGGTGACGCCTGAGCCCTTGCGGGTGATCAGGATGTTGCGGTCGATGAGCAGCGGCTCGATCCATTTGAACAGCGGATCGCGCGCGCTGTTGTGGGCGGTCGCGAAAACGCAGGTCATCGGCGCGGTGCGGGCGAGGCTGAAAGCGCGCGCCCAGGGCAACACCTCGATCGTGTAGTCGACGCCAATCGCGGTCATCACCTTCTCGACCTGCTCGACGGTCGCGCCCTTGATCTCCTTGCCTTCGCGGTAATTGAAGGGGGCGTAGTCCTCGGTCGTGAAGGACACGGTTTGCGCTTGGGCGACCCAGGGGGCAGCCCATGGCAGCGCCAGGCAGGCAAGAAGCAGGAGCTTTTTCATCGTGTCATCTCCTCTATTGTGCGATCACGAGGCGCGGGCGACTTCGGACTGTGATTCCACCAATTCCTCGATCAGTTTGGCTGCCTGCTGCGGACGGTGGAAGAGGTAGCCCTGGCCGTAATCAAGCCCCATCTGGTGAAGCGTGCGGCATTCCTCTTCGGTCTCGATGCCCTCGGCAATCACGGTGCAGTTCATCTTGTGCGAGAGGGTGGTGATGCTTTCGATCAGCATGCGGCTCTTTTGGCGCACGTCGTTGTCGCCATCGTTGATCGCGCGGGTGAAGGACTGGTCGATCTTGATGATGTCGACCGGGAAACGGTTGAGGTAGCTGAGCGAAGAGTAGCCGGTGCCGAAATCGTCGAGCGCGATGCGGTAGCCGAAACGGCGCAGTTCGGTGACGATCATGCGGATCTGCGGATTGTCGTGCATCAGCACGGCTTCGGTGATTTCGACGACGATGCGCTCGGGGCGGATGCCGTGGCGGCCGACAGTGGCGGCAAGGCGAGCGGGCAGGGCGGGCTCGAATTGCAGCGGCGAGAAGTTGATGGCGAGATAGCTGTCCTGCATCCCCGGGATGCGGGAAATCTTGGCGAGGTTGGCGATCGCCTTTTCCATGATGACGTTGCCGACGCGGACGATCTTTGCCGTCTCTTCGGCGACGTTGATGATCTCGGCCGGCGGCATCGGGCCCTTCTGCGGATGGTTGAGGCGCATCAGCGCCTCGAAGCCGGCAATGCTGCGGCCGTTCAGGTTGACGATCGGCTGCAGGAAGGCCTCGAACCAGTTTTCGGCGAGGCCGGCTTCGATATTGGCCTCGATCTCGGCGCGGCTGCGGGCGCGGTCGAGCATGGCGTTGTCGAAGAGCTGCGCGCCGTTCTTGCCGTCGCGCTTCTTGGCATACATCGCCATGTCGGATTTCTGCAGCAGTTCGGCGGCGGTCGCGGCGTGGCTGGGGTAGATGGCGATGCCGATCGAAGCGCTCAGATGCATGTCGGGACCGAAGGGCGTTTCGAAGATCGAGGCGATCTGCTCGCACATCACTCTGGCGCGCTTCTCGGCGTCCTGGGCCGGCAGCAGGATGGCGAATTCATCGCCGCCGAGGCGGGCTGCCTCGTCAAAGGGGGCTAGATGCCGCTTCAGGCGTTCGACGAGTTCGATCAGCGCCAGGTCGCCGGCGGCATGGCCCATATTGTCGTTGATCCACTTGAAACGGTCGAGATCGACGAAGAGGCAGGCAAGCTCATGGCCGGCCGCATCGGCGGCGGCAATCTTGTTGTCGAGAACGGCTTCGAAGCCCTGGCGGTTGAGCAGCCCGGTCAGATGGTCGGTGATCGCCTGGCGATGGTTGCGATCCTCGGACGCCTTGAGCTCCGTCACATCGGTCATGACCGAGAGCGAGAGGCGGTCGTTCGCGCCGGTTTCCGCTTCCGCTTCCATGATGAGGACGTCCATGATCCGGCCGTCCATGCAGACGAACTTGACGGTGACGGCCATGCCGTTTTCCGCCTCGCGGCGCTTGACGAACTTCTCGCGGGTATTCGATGTGACGAGATTGGCGAAGTTGAGGCCGATGACGGCGGCGCGCTGATAACCCGTGGCGAACAGCCAATAGTCGCTGACGGCGGTGATGCGGTCTTCCTCGTCGAGCGAGAAGAGCATGGCGGGCGTCAGATTGTAGATGTCGGTGGCGCGGCGGTGGGCGAGCTTCAGCTCCTTCTCTTCGCTTTCGAGCTTGGTCTGCATCTCGTTGAAGCTGCGGGCGAGCCGTCCCATCTCGTCGTTCGACTGCCAGTCGACGTGATGGCGGGAACCGAGCTGCCGGGTCGCCTCGATCGCGGCCGTCAGCCGCATCAGCGGCTGGATGACGAAGATGCGGTTGCCGATCAGCGCGGTGCCGAAAACGGTCAATACCGCGAAAATGAAGATCGAGATGAAGACGACCTCTTCCTGCTTCAGGCCGGAAAACAGGCCGAGCGCGGGATAATAGACGCTGATGCTGCCGAGGTTCTTCGGGCCGTCGACGGTATTGTAGATGATGGCGCGCGAGACCTGCACGAGCTTGCCGTCGAAGGAGCGCGGAATGGTGGACTGGCTGACGTCGAGCTGGCCCGACTGATCGCGCACTTCAACCTTGACGATGGCCCCCTGGGAAACGACCGTCGCGCTGATCTGGGTGACACTGTCCTCATCGAGATCCCAGAGGGGTTTTGCCAGCGCCTGGGCATTGGCGACAAGAAGAACGGAGATGTGGTCGCGTATTTCCTTGTCGGCGCGTTCGGAGGAAAGAAAAAGGAAGAGAACAAAGAGGGGGGCGACGAAGACGAGCAGTGCTCCGCACACGATCGCAAAAAATCTGTTCTCAACGGAATTGTGCATGGTTCCGTCTACTCCCCCAGGACCGGCCCTATTTGCTGTCTCGCTTCAGGGCGGGCTTCTTCACAGCTGACGGAGCATGCTTCCACAAATTCCTTAAATGTTGCTGAAACGGCAACCTTTCCGGGCAAAGGAAAGCCCGCTTCCCAGGGGGAAGCGGGCCATATGCTTTACAAATTGGTCGAAGCGATCAGGCTTCAGCTTCGCCTTCTGCGGCGCTCTCGTCGACGCCGGCAGCCGGAGCGACGATGGTCGCGATCGTGAAGTCGCGGTCGATGACCGTGGTCACGCCCTTCGGCAGGGTGACTTCCGAAATGTGGATGCTGTCGCCGATCTTCTTGCCGCTGAGGTCAACGTTGAAGAATTCCGGGATCGCATCGGCCGGGCAATGAACTTCGACCGAGTGGCGGACGATGTTTAGAACGCCGCCGACCTTGAGGCCCTGGGACTTCTCTTCGTTGATGAAGTGAACCGGGATTTCGACGGTCACCTGGGTGTTGCCGGAGACGCGGAGGAAATCGACATGCAGGGTGAAATCACGGACCGGATCGAGCTGGTAGTCCTTCGGCAGAACCTTGTACTTCTTGCCGTCGACTTCGATGGTCGCCACGGTGGTCATGAAACCACCGGCGTGAATGCGCTTCGTCACCTCATTGGTGTTGAGAGCGATGGCAATGGGGGCCTGCTTGTCACCATAGATGACAGCGGGGATCAAACCGTTGCGGCGAAGTTCACGGGCGGACCCCTTACCAACCCGTTCGCGCGCCTCGGCCTTGAGCTCGTAAGTTTCCTGGCTCATGGCTATTCCTTTCGAGGTTATTTGGAGAGTTCGGCGGTGGGCAAAAGCCTTGTTCCGTCGAACCGGAGGCGGGTTTCCCCATCCTCATCCGCGTTGCCTCCAAGGGTGTCTACGCGGACCGGTGGCCTATATTATAAGTCGCCCGGAAACGCAAGTTGCGGATTTGGAGCGCTTCCGCCGCCGCATGAGCGGCAAATCGAAAAGACAAGCCTCATTGAAATCGCTGGCAATCCACGTCCGGCCAAGCGGCAAAATTGCCAATGGCTGCCGCCGCTTGGCTTGACATCAGCGCGCTTCACATCTTTGGATGACCGCAATCAAAAAAGCGGCTGAGGAGAAAAACAGACTATGCGTCTCAAACTTGTCACGGCAACGAGCTTGCTTGCCCTTTGCCTTTTCACCACGGCCGAAAGCGCGGAGATCAACCAGGACGGCGCCAACGCGGTCAAGGAGACTTTGACGAAGCTGCTTCCGGAGGAATTGGCGAAGAGCGGCCTGATCACCGTCAATCCGGCCGGCACGCGCTATGAGGTCATCTACGATCTGGCGAAGCTGCTTGCCAAAGCCGATCCGGCGACGCTCACGATCAACGGACTGACGCCGTTCTCGATGTTCACCACACCTCTCGACAGCGGGCTCTGGAACATCGAAGGCGACAACAACTTCAACGTTTCCGGCCATTTCAAGGGCCCGGACCAGAAGCCGACGGATTTCACCTATTCCATCGCTTCGCTCGTCTATACCGGCGTCTTCGACCCGGCGATCAGCTATCTGCGTTCCGGCACCTTCGCGGCCAAGGACATCAAGCTATCGAGCAAATCCGAAACCGAGGAGGTCCATGCCACCATCGCCAGCATGGACCAAAAGCTGAGTTCGGCGGATAGCGCGGGCGGCAACGGACGCGTCGATTTTGTCGGCACCGGCTCGATGTCGGGTTTCGTCGAGCAGGTTTCCGGGCTGCAGATGCCGCCCGTTGAAATCCGTGCCGACTCTGTCGATGTCGAGGCCAAGGTGAACGGCCTGCCGGCAAAGCAGATTCGCGAGATGGTCTTCTTCGTTCTCGGCCATCTCGACCAGGACCAATTGAGCCCTGCGGAGAGCGACAAGATAAAGGGGATAGTGAAAGAAGCCTTCCCGCTTCTGACTTCCTTCAGCGAGACGATCGGGGTCAACAATCTGATCGTCAGCAGCGAGATGGGCAAGGGCGGCGCCAAGGCATTCGGCTACAACCTCGCCATCGACGGGCCGAGCGATGCCGTGCGTTTCGGTTTCGGTTTCAATGCGCAGGAGATCAGCCTCGACACCCCGCTGATGCCGGCAAACTATGCCACCTTCATGCCGACCGATTTCGATTTCCAGCTTGCTCTTCCCAATCTGGATTTCGCCAGCCTCGGCGACACCCTCATGACATTTGATTTTAACGATAAGGCGCCTGAAAAGACCGGCGAGGAGATGGGCAAGAAGCTCTTCCGCGACGGCCTGCTTACGGTGGAGTTTCCGAAGATCAGCGCCAAGTCAGGCGTCTACGACGTCGATGTGACGGGCAAGATCGAAGGCCGGGTCGATACCGAGAAGGACTATTCGATGGAGGCGACGATCCTTGCCCGCGATCTCGACAAGACGATCGCCGCGGTTCAGGAGCTTGCCAAGACCGATCCCGACCTCAACCAAGTCTCCTTCGGCATCATGATGGTCAAGGGTTTCGCCAAGACCGATCCGGACGGCCGCTCGCGCTGGGACATCAGCATCGGTCGCGACGGCGCGATTTCCGTCAACGGCCAGGTGGTCAAGGAAGCCGATCCGCAGCCGTAATCCCGTCGGCCTCGCCCGAAGAAGACGCGCGCCGCGCGGGGTTTTATCCCTTGCGGCGCAGCAGCGTCGACGCCATGTCGAGAAAGGCGCGCAGTTTCGGCTGCGTTTGCGAGCGGGCGGGGAAATAGGCAAAGAGGCCGGGCGCGGTCGGCAGAAAGGCCTCGAGCACGCGCTCGAGCCGTCTTGAGGCGACCGCTTCCGCGACGGATATATCCGGCAAGTAGACAAGACCGAGCCCGGCTTCGGCGAGTTCGAGCAGCAGCAGGAAATCGTTGACGATCAGGCCGCCTGGCGGATCGACCGCGAAGTCGCGTCCGTCGCGTTCGAATTCCCAGCGATAGACGACGCCCGACGTCGGGTAGCGGTAGCGGATTGCCTGATGGCGGGTGAGATCCTCCGGCGTAGCCGGCCGACCATGCCGCGCGAAATAGTCGGGCGAACCGACGACCGTCCAGGTGATATCCGATGTCAGCCGCATGGCGATCATGTCCTTCTCGATCGCCTCGCCGATGCGGATGCCGGCGTCGAAGCCGCGTTCGGTAATGTCGATCGCCGCATCGTCGACCGAGATTTCGACCGAGATGTCAGGATAGGCTTGGCGGAACCGCGGCAGCAGCGGTGTGACGATCAGCGGCACTGCCATGCGCGGTACGGTGAGGCGCAGATGCCCGAGCGGGCGGTCGCGGAAGCCGCCCAGCATGTCGAA
Organism: Rhizobium sp. R634; assembly: GCF_002211305.1. Lineage (GTDB taxonomy): Bacteria > Pseudomonadota > Alphaproteobacteria > Rhizobiales > Rhizobiaceae > Rhizobium. Next base: position 143,203 of record NZ_LOKW01000028.1, read on the forward strand.
GGCATCGGCGATGTCGGCAGCGGCGGGACGAACCCGCTGGAAGAGGGCCGCGCCTGCTTCGGTGAGCGCGACGCGCCGCGTAGTGCGGACGAAGAGCGGCACGCCGAGCCTTTTCTCGAGCGCACGGATCGCCTGGCTGACGGCGGTCGGCGTCACGCCGAGCGATGCGGCGGCAGCGGTGAAGCTTCTGGCGTCGGCGACGGCCAGGAATTCGGTCAATCCGGTGAAAGGATCAGGCGCCATTGGTCGATTATGAAGCTCAGCTTCATAAGGTTTATCGATCCGGCGGATTTTTCGCAATAATGCATTCTGGCATTGTCACACCAATCCGCTCACGAGAACCCAACGGAGGACGACATGAAATATACGACTCTCGGCCGCACAGGGCTTGCCGTTTCCAGGCTTGCCTTCGGCGCGATGACCTTCACGTCGGGCGACCGCAGCATGGGCTCGATCTACAAGACCGAGGCCGATGCCGCCGACGCGCTGGTTGGGCAGGCGCTCGATGCCGGCGTCAACTTCTTCGATACGGCGGATGCCTATGCCTCCGGCCAGTCGGAACAGATCCTGGGACAGGTGCTGAAGGCACGGCGCAACGAGGTGGTGATCGCCACCAAGGTCGGCTTCCGCACCGGCACGCCGCTCGGACAGGCGGGGCTTTCCCGCCGCCACATCCTGTGGTCGGTCGACGAAAGCCTGAAACGGCTCGGGACCGACTGGATCGACGTCTATATTGTCCACAAGGAAGATCCGTTCACGCCGTTGGAGGAGACGCTGTCGGCGCTCGATGCCGTGGTGCGCTCCGGCAAGGCGCGCTATATCGGCTTTTCCAACTGGTCGGCCTGGAAGGTGGCGGCCGCTCTCGAAATCCAGAAGGCGAACGGGCTCGCGCCCTTCACGCACGGGCAGATGCATTATTCGCTGCTCGGCCGCGATATCGAGCGGGACATTCTGCCGATGATGCAGCGCTATGGCCTTGGCCTCACCGTCTGGAGCCCGCTCTCCTCCGGTTTTCTCTCCGGCAAATATACCCGCGAGACGCTCGGCGATCCCGACAACCGCTATTCCGGCTTCGATATCCTGCCTTTCGACAAGGAACAGGGTTTCGCACTGGTCGAGCGGATGCGGGTGATCGCGGTCGCCCACGGAGCGAGCGTCGCCCAGGTGGCGATCGCGTGGCTGCTGGCCAAGAAGGCGGTTTCCAGCGTGCTGCTCGGCGCTTCGAAGCCGCAGCAACTGGCCGACAATCTCGGGGCGGCGGAATTGACGCTCGACGAAGGCGAACTGGCAGCGCTCGACGCTGCGACCGAGCCGGCGCCGGTCTATCCGAACTGGTTCATCGACAATCTCGCCGATCAACAGCAGAAGACGGCTTTCAGCCGTTGAGCCGAGAACATCGCAAGGAAAAAGCCGTCCGCACATCATGCGGACGGCTTTTTACTGGGAATTGCTGCCGGCCAGGCCTGTCAGTCGAAGAGGCTGGAGACGGATTCTTCCTGGCTCGTGCGGCTGATGGCTTCGCCGATCAGCGGAGCGGTCGTCACGACGCGGATATTATGGGCGGACTGCACGGCAGTCGTCGGCTGGATCGAGTCGGTGATGACGAGCTCGCGCAGCTTGGACGAGGTGACGCGGGTGACGGCGCCGCCGGAAAGCACGCCGTGGGTGATGTAGGCGGTGACGCTCGAAGCGCCCTGGGCGAGCAGCGCATCGGCCGCGTTGCAGAGCGTGCCGCCGGAATCGACGATGTCGTCGATCAGCAGACAGTCCTTGCCGGTGACGTCGCCGATGATGTTCATGACTTCGGATTCACCCGGCCGATCGCGACGCTTGTCGACGATCGACAGAAGACAGTCCAGCCGCTTGGCAAGCGCACGGGCGCGAACGACGCCGCCGACATCGGGCGAGACGACCATGACGTTGCTGAGGTCATAGTGGCTCTTGATGTCGCGCGTCAGGACCGGCAGCGCATAGAGATTGTCCGTGGGAATATCGAAGAAGCCCTGGATCTGCCCGGCATGGAGATCGAGCGTCATGACGCGGTCGGCGCCGGCTTCGGTGATGAGGTTTGCAACCAGCTTGGCCGAGATCGGCGTGCGGCCGGAGGCGCGGCGGTCCTGGCGGGCATAACCGAAATAGGGAAGCACGGCAGTGATGCGGCGGGCTGAGGATCGGCGCATGGCGTCGATCATGATCAGCAGTTCCATCAGATGGTCGTTGGCAGGAAAGGACGTGGGCTGCACGAGGAAAACATCCTCGCCGCGCACGTTTTCCTGGACCTCGACGAAGATTTCCTGATCGGCAAACCTTCGGACACTGGCTTTCCCCAAGGGAACATTGAGATAGGTGCAGATCGCTTCGGCGAGTTGCCGGTTCGAATTGCCTGCGAAAACCTTCATGTTGGTCCGCCTGTTATGCGCTGATAGCCGCGCTTTTTAGTCAGCTTCCCCGTGAATGCAAGGGCAGACTTTCATATTTGCAAAAACTTTGTGACTAACCGCCCTGAGTCTGCCGCCAGGAGGTGAATTCCGCGATGGTTTTCGAGCCGATCTGCTGCATCACCGAGGCCGGGACGCCAGCCCAGGGGTCTGCCGCGGCTGTCGGCACGCTTTCCTGTCCCTGGATGCGGTGCAGCCGGGCGCCGCCATTGTCGAGAATGTCCCAGACATAGACAACGGTGACCTTGCCGTCATCGCTGAAGGCGGAGAGATAGCCTTTGAGGATATAGTCGCTGCTGGCGTCGTTCGAGCTCTTGATGGAAAGCCCATGCGAGCGCGCTTCGGCGCCAAGCTGGCGCGAAAGCGGGGTCACCGCCTGAACCGGCGCGCCGATGATCGGCAGGAAGCGGACGGTGTTGCCGCGGGCGGAGGAGCCCCCGGGATCGAGGGCGGCGGTCTGCTGCGGCTGCTGCGGCTCGGCCGGCGGAACGGCAGGCTCGCCGCCGCTTGTCGGCGGCGGCAGCGATTGTTCCTCGATCGGGGCGGAGGCGGCTGGCGAGGAGCCGTTCCTCGACAGAGCGTCGGCCTGCTCCTGCATCGTCGTCGGAGGCGCGCCGGAACCAGGCTGATAGGTTCGCTGGGTCTGGTCATAGGCCGGGTGATAGCCGCTTTGCCGCGTATTCGCGGCGAATGCCGGCTGGCGGGCGCCGGCCAGACTCTCGGCCTCCGTCTGCGTCACCGGGCTCGACCTTGCGGGTCCCGAGGAATCGCCGATATCGACCTGCGGTGTCAGCGCATCGGTGGTATTGCAGGCGGTCAGCTGAGCCATGACGAAGAGGAGCGTGGGCGCAATCGCAGCTCGCGTCATCCCTTGATCCGTCCTTCCCATATTCACGTCAGCCCTGCCGGAATTTATGCGGGCGGGGATGGTCCTCTGTCAATTCCGGATTCTCACCGGTCGATTTCGGACTTCAGAGGCCGATGAAATCGAGCGGATGGCGCGACAATGTCTGCGGCGCATCCGTCGTCGTCAGATAGGTCTGGCCGAGCGTCATCGCCGTGCCCGTGTCGGAATCGGCGATGATCATGTGCACGAAGAGCGACATGTTCGGCTCGATCGGCTGCGGATTGCCGACATGAAACATCTGATGCTCCATCCAGGAGGGGGAGAAGCGGGCGCCGAGCGAGTAGCCGCAGGCGTTCAGCCGGTGGCGGGCGAGGCCGCGCTCGTCCATGATGCGGGCATGCATGTCAAACACGTCGCCGAACGTATGGCCGGGCTTCAGCACCGTCTCGATCGCCTCGATGGTTTCGCGGCAGGCATTATAAAGTTCGCGATGGCGTTGCATCGGCTCGCCGATGACGATCGTGTGCATCATCGCCGCATGGTAATGCGCGTAAGCGCCGGCCCATTCGAGCGTCAGCTGGTCGTTGGCGTCGAGCTTGCGGCGGCCGGCCTTGTAGCGGCAGAGCAGGGCGTCGGCAGCGGAGCCGATGATGAACTCGTTTGCCGGATAATCGCCGCCGCCGGAAAAGATCGCGCCCTGCATGGCGGCGAGGATATCGGCCTCGTCGGCGCCGGGCTTCGTCAGCCGCAGCGCGGCATCGAGCGCATCGTCGGCGAGAGCGGCGGCGCGTTCGACATAGGCGATCTCCGTCGGGCTCTTGACGAGCCGCAGGCGGCTGACGAGGTATGACGCATCGACGATCTGGCCGAAGGTGGTCAGCTGCGCGTCGAGCAGGCGGGCGACGCGGCCGGTCATGCCGTGCGTGTCATATTCGACGCCGATGCGGGCGCCGAGCAGATCCATGTCTACCAGCAGGTTCTTCAGGTCGAGCGTCGGATCGGCATTGACCCTGTCGACCCAGACGTGGACGTCGTCGAGGATCGAGGTGTGCTTGGCCTGGCGAAGATCGGCCGAGCGGGTGATCAGCGCCATGGTGCCGTCGCTCTTGACGATCAGCGTCTGGAAGAAGCAGTAGCCGAAAGTGTCGTAGCCGGTCAGCCAGTACATGCTTTCCTGGGCGAAGAGCAGCAGCGCGTCGAGCTTTTCTTCCTTCATCTTCTCGGTGAGGCGCGCAAGGCGGCTTGCGAACTCGGCCTTTTCGAAGTGCAATGCCATTCTGCTCAAATCTCCCTGATTGATATCGCTGAAATCTGGCGGCCGTAATCCGGCTCTTTGCGATGTGTCGTCCGGCGATAGGAAAAGAAGCGTTCGCTATCCGGATAGGTGCAGAGGCCGAGGCTTTCGGCGCGCACGCCGGCCTGTCTCAACCGCTCGATCGTCAGCGCCGGCAGATCGAACATGGCGTGGCCGGGCGTTGCCGAAGGCGCGAAGAAGCGCTGGTAATCCGGGTTCTCGGCGACGAAGCGTTCGACGAATTCCGGGCCGACCTCATAACTCGCCTGGCTGATCGATGGACCGAGGCAGGCAAGGATATTGCCTCGTTGCGCACCCAGCGCTTCCATGGCGGCGACGGTGTTTTCGAGCACGCCGGTCAGCGCGCCTTTCCAGCCGGCATGGGCGGCGCCGATGACGCGATTGTCCGGATCGGCGAAAAGGATCGGTCCGCAATCGGCGGCGAGCACGCCAAGCACGACGCCCGGGGTGGCCGAGACCATCGCATCCGCCTCGGGGCGGGCGCCGTCATAATCGGCTCCGATCGTCACGACGTCGGGGGAATGGACCTGATGCACGGTCGCCAGCCGCTCGAGCGGCAGGCCGAACCAGGCGGCGACACGGCGGCGGTTTTCCATGACGTTGCCGCGCTCATCGCTGGAGCCGAGGCCGACATTGAGGCCGCGATAGATCCCTTCGGAGACGCCGCCGGCGCGGGTGAAGTAACCGTGGCGGATCGTGTTGCCCGTCGCTTCGTTCAGCAGCGCGCTTTCGATCGGTGCGGGAGAGGCCGCGTCCTGCATCTGTGATTCCGGGGTTTTCAAAGGGGTTTGTATCGTCCCGCGCGCATCGCATAGGCGGCGCGCGTCAAGTTGCTGCTTCGCGCGGATGTTGGCCCAGCCGCGTGCGCCCTGTCAATCCACCGGACGAAAGGGCATGAGGTCGAGCGCGGGGTGGGAGACCGCCATGACCTTGAAGAGTTCTCCCATCCGGCCTTCGCCGGCGCCGGCGAGCCTGTCGACCGCCGTCTGGATGACCTGCTGTGTCTGCGGCTCGCGGTCGCGGCCGAGCGCTGCGGCGCGTTCGATGATGCCGAGGCCGGTCAGAAAATCGCCCTGATGCAGGGCGCCGTTCAGATGAAGGCCGGCCGCGAGCGCCGTTTCGGCTAGCTGCTGGAAATCGACATGGCTCGTCAGGTCGGCTTCGCCGGGATGGGCGAGCGGCGGGTCGAATTCATGCATGCGCACCGCCTGCAGCGTGTCGCCGAAGCCGGTGACGAGATGGCCGTAATCGATCGCCAGCGCCGTGCCGCCGAAGGCGCGCAGCCGCTCGCAGATCGCCATCATCACCGCCTGGCGGGCGGGCGAAATTTCGAAGAGCGTGCCGAGCGGCAGGTTCTGCACCGGTTCGGGCAGCAGCGCGGGATCGAGGCCGGCGACGCCGGCGGCGAAGGTCAGCTCGCCATCGGCATCGAGCCCGACCATGCGCTCGCGGAAGCCGGTCTGCGTACGGACGAACTGGCGGATCGGGATCGCGTCGAACAGCTCGTTGGCGGCAATCAGGGTGAAGCCCGGCGGCACTTCGTCGAAGCCGTCGTGCCAGGCGATCTTTTCGCCGTAGGATTCGAGTGTCTGGCTCTGGACGTCGCGCAGGCGCTCGCTGGTTTCGACGAGATGCACGCTCATCGTATCGAAGAGCGGCGGCGCGATGCGGGCGATGACGCGCAGCATATCCGCCATCATCGTGCCGCGGCCCGGGCCGATCTCGATGAGGCGCACGCCGGCCGGCGTGCCGTGACGCTGCCAGGCATGGACGACGAAGACGCCTATCATCTCGCCGAAGATCTGGCTGACCTCCGGGGCGGTGACGAAATCGCCGGAGCGGCCGAAGGGCTCGCGGGTGCGGTAATAGCCATGTTCGGGATCGGCGAGGCAGAGCGAGAAATAATCGGTGACGCTGATCGGGCCGTTGGCCTGGATGATCGCCTTGATCTTTTCGCCTAAAGCCGTGGTCATGTCGTGCGTCCTGCCGTTGTCAGAGCTGCAGCGCAGCCTGGCGGCGGGCTCGGAACATCGCCCAGAGGCCGAGCAGGACCATGGGCGAGGAGAGGACCATGCCCATGGTCAGCCAGTTGGTGCCGAGGAGGTAGCCAAGTTGTTTGTCGGGCTCGCGGAAGAACTCGACGAAGATCCGCGACAACGCATAACCGCAGACGAAGGCGCCGGAGACGAAGCCAGGGCTCTTCAGCGCGCGCATGCCATAGACGAGGGTGGCGAGCACCAGGAGCAGAACGATGCCTTCGAGGCCCGCTTCGTAGAGCTGGCTCGGGTGGCGAGCAAGCGTATCGCTAGCCGGGAAGACGACGGCCCAGGGCACGTCGGTCAGCCGGCCCCAGAGCTCGCCATTGATGAAATTGGCGATGCGGCCGAAGAAGAGGCCGAAGGGAACGACGGCGGCGACGATGTCGAACAGGCTCCAGATCGGAATGGCGTGGCGGCGGGCAAAGATGATCATGGCGATCGTCGTGCCGGCCAGTCCGCCGTGGAAGGACATGCCGCCGTTCCAGATCTCGACCGCACGCACGGGATCGCGCAGGACGGCGGACAGGTCGTAGAAGAAGATATAGCCGAGACGGCCGCCGAGCACGACGCCGAGGGCTGCCCAGACGATGAAGTCGTCGAGCTGCGTCTTCGATATCGGCGAACGATCGCCTGGCCAGAGACTGTCATTGGCGGCGATGCGGCGCGCATAGGCCCAGCCGAGCAGGATGCCGGCGACATAGGCCAGGCCGTACCAATGAATCGCCAGTGGGCCGATCGAAATGGCGATCGGATTGATGTCAGGGAAAGGCATGATGGCAAGGAGATTGGCTGCTGTCGGCAAGGTTTTCCCATCCGTTGAGATCGGCGGAACATGCCGCCGCGATCCCGGACGGTCAAGTGCATTGTTCGTGATCGCTCTTGCACTGCGCCTTCCAGCGAAGGCTATCGCGCGCAAGGCGCTTGCATCGCGGGTGGCGAAGCCCTACCTCAATCTTCGAGGCCCCGAAGGGCTGAATTCACCTCATGCGAAGGGAGAAAAACGCCATGACGACCGGAACGAACCGCATCATGGACGAGTTCGCCAAGCTGATGACCGATGCGGCCGGTGCCGCCCAGGGCGTCCGCAAGGAAATCGAGACCGCTTTCAACGCCCAGGCCGAGCGTTGGCTGAACAGCATGGACGTCGTCAAGCGCGAGGAATTCGAGGCCGTGCGCGAGATGGCGATCAAGGCGCGCGACGAGAACGAGGCGCTTGCGGCCCGCATTGCGGCGCTTGAAGCAAGGCTTGCCGGCGAAGGCCACTAAAGTTCCGACAGAATGCGGGACGCGGCATGGCTCCATTGCCCCATGCCGCGTCCGTCACAAAAAATTCAGGTGAGTTTTCCACCTGTGGACACTGCCAAAAAAGCCAATACGCAGAGTCGCTTATTCTCCCTTCTGAATTGAGTTTCGAAGTGCTTTCCACAGTGGCCTTGCCCTATTTTCCGCTCAGGGGGCTGGCAGGTGGCAAGGGCCATTATACACTGATTTTAAATGATGATTCGAAGCGACTTGGTAAGCTCCGGGCAGGTTATCTGCGTTAAGTCTGGCAGCGGTTCAACGATCATCCGAGTGGTGGTTCCGGTATTTGCGTGTGTCTTTTCTTGTGTTTGTAACAGCAAGTTAGGTCGCATTCGTTCCGGTCAAGAAGGTGCTGCATGAACCTGATGGAATTGGAAGTCGAGCGTCAGTCGAACCCGGTCGATATGATCGAGTACGTGGCCTCCAACAATGACTGGTCGTTCGAACGGTCCGGCGAGGACGAGATCGCGATGACGGTCGAAGGCCGCTGGGCGGACTACCATGTCTCCTTCTCCTGGATGGAGGAATTCGAGGCGCTGCATCTCGGCTGCGCCTTCGACATCAAAGTTCCCGACATCAGGGTCAACGAGGTGGTCAAGCTGCTCTCGGCGATCAACGGGCAGGTGCTGATGGGGCATTTCGACCTCTGGCGTCAGGAAGATGTCGTCATCTTCCGCCAGTCGCTGCTGCTTGCCGGTGGCGCGGAGCCTACGAACCGCCAGGTGGAGGTGCTGCTTTCCAGCGCGCTCGACACCTGCGAGGCCTATTTCCAGGCATTCCAGTTCGTCGTCTGGTCCGGCATGGACGCGACGAAGGCGATGGAAGCCGTGCTCTTCGAAACGGTCGGCGAGGCATAGATGCCCGCGAACGCTTTCTCCTCGAAAAATCCCGTGGTCCTGATTGGCGCCGGAAATATGGGCGGAGCGATGCTCTCCGGCTGGCTGAAAAGCGGCGTTCCGGGCTCGGCGGTGGTTGTCGTCGATCCCGGCCCATCGCCGGCGATGCTGGCGACGATTAACGAGGCGGGGGCGACGCATCTGACCGTTCTTCCGGCCAAGCTGAAGGCGGGAGTGCTGTTCCTTGCGGTCAAGCCGCAGGTGATGGAGACGGTGCTGCCTGCGGTGAAGAGCGCCGTCGGACCGGACACGGTCGTCGTCTCGGTCGCGGCCGGCAAGACGCTCGGTTTTCTCGAAAAACATCTTGGCAAGGCGGCCATGGTGCGCGCCATGCCGAACACGCCGGCCATGGTCGGGCGCGGCGTGACCGGCGCTTTTGCCAATGCCGCAGTCAGCGATCAGCAGCGCGAGCGTGTCCATGGCCTTCTCAAGGTCTCGGGCCCGGTCGAATGGGTGCCTGAGGAAGCCGATATTGATGCCGTGACGGCGCTTTCGGGCAGCGGTCCGGCCTATGTGTTTTATCTCGTGGAATGTATGGCAGAAGCAGGCCGTAAACTCGGCCTGCAGGCGGACCTCGCCATGCGTCTTGCGCGGGAAACGGTCGCGGGGGCTGGTGAACTTTTGCACCAGTCCCCCGACGAAGCCTCGCGGCTGCGGCAGAATGTGACCTCTCCAGGCGGCACGACGGCGGCAGCGCTCGCCGTGCTGATGGCCGAGGACGGCATGCAGCCCCTGTTCGATGCGGCCCTCGCTGCCGCGCGCAAACGGGCCGAAGAACTGGCCGGCTGACAGAGATCCAGATGGCCGAAGAGATCACCTATGCCGATTTCGAGCGCGTCGACATTCGTGTCGGCACGATCATCGAGGCGAGCCCCTTTCCGGAAGCGCGCAAGCCGGCATTCAAGCTGGTCATCGATTTCGGCCCTGAGATCGGCACCAGGAAATCCTCGGCACAAATCACGGTGCACTATACGCTGGAAAGCCTGATCGGCCGGCAGGTGCTCGCCGTCGTCAACTTCCCGCCGCGCCAGATCGGGCCGTTCCGCTCGGAAGTGCTGACGCTCGGATTCGAGGACGAGAACGGCGCGATCGTGCTTGCCGCGGTCGAGCAGGGTGTGCCGAACGGCCGGAAGATGATGTGAGCGTGCGCTCACACCTTTTTATCGGCCGTTATGCCTGATGCGTTCGTGCCGGAGGTTCCTCCGGCTCTGATTTCCTGCAAAAACGGATTGTTCCGTCGTTCATCGCCGATGCGGCTGCCTGGGCCGTGGCCGCAGATGAAGCCGACATCGTCGCCAAGCGGCAGCACCTTGTCGCGGATCGAATCGAGAAGCTGCTGATGATTGCCGCCGGGCAGGTCGGTTCGGCCGATCGAGCCGTTGAAGAGCACGTCGCCGAGATGGGCGAAATTCTGCGCGCGGTTGAAAAAGATGACATGGCCGGGTGCGTGGCCCGGCGCATGATAGACCTCGAATTCGTGGTCGCCGAAGGAGACCTTGTCGCCATCCTTCAGCCAGCGGTCGGGCACGACATTGCGCAATCCCGATATGCCGTATGTCGCGGCCTGGGTCTCGATCCGTTGCAGCAGCGGCAGGTCGTCCTGATGCGGACCGACCACTTGGACGCCGAGGGCTTGCTTCAATTCGCTGGCGCCGCCGGCATGATCGAGATGGCCGTGCGTCAGCCAGATTTCCTTGATGGTCAGCCCGCTTTTTTCGATCGCCTGAAGGATGAGCGGCACGTCGCCGCCCGGATCGACGACGACGCCTTCCTGGGTCTCGGGATCGAAGAAAACGGTGCAGTTCTGCTGGAAGGGTGTCACCGGAATGATGCCGGCCTGGAGCATGCCCATAGGTGCCTCGCTTGGTGTCTCGTGTGCTCCGGGTATAGTCCGAAACCGCGCCAAGGACAGCCGGAATCTTCCGCCACCGATGCCTGTTTCACGGCAAAAAGACGGATTGCAACAAGAGTTTATGACGGTTCGTGTCACCGAGCTGACCCGTTGGTTGTGGAATTTATCCAGTTTTTTCAGTCGCTTGGAGGAAGCCTCTCCCGCGTGTGGTTTCGCCGGGGGAAACGGGAGGGAACATCGTGGAAGGCCGCGCGTTGTCAGGCCATCGAAACCAAGGAGACGCTCACATGACCTTGAAAAGAAACATTCTGCTGGCTGGAGCCGTGCTCCTGGCGAGCGGTGGTCTTGCGCAGGCGGAGATGGTGGCGACAACCGTCAATGATCTCAACGTCCGCTCCGGCCCCGGCCCGCAATATCCGGCAGTGGGTCTTGCCACGCGCGGCTCGACCGCGGTGCTCGACGGCTGCATCGAAGGCAGCCGCTGGTGCCGCGTCGACGTCAACGGCATGCGCGGTTGGGTCTATGCCGATTATCTGCAGGTCGACCGCGGCGGCACCCCCGTCATCGTCGAACAGCATCGCGCCGAGATCGGCGTTCCCGTCGTGACTTACGAATCGACCGCCAGTGTCGTGCCCGCCGATCCGCAGCCGGCGCCCGGCGATGAGCTGATCGGCCCGGTCGGCGCCGTCGAGACCATTACCCCGCCGGAAACCGTTCGCACCTATATCGATACCAATCCGACTGAAACGATACGGCTCGGCGGCGATGTCGTGGTCGGCGCGGAAGTGCCCGCCGACGTCACCTTCCAGACGATTCCGGATTACGAGTATCGCTATACAAGGATCAACGATCGGCCGGTGCTGGTCGATCCCGGTACCCGCCGGATCGTCTACGTCTATCAATGACGTGACTGGGACGTGAGTAGTAATCGAAGGAGGCGGCCCACGGGGCCGCCTTTAGTTTGATGACCCCCGTGTTCAACCCCACGCCATCCTCGGCCTTATGCCGACGATCTGCTGCCTTATGAAGCGGAAGCAGATACTCGGGGACAAGCCCGAGCATGACGAAAGACATATAGGCCGGCCTGCCGGCAGTCTCTCCGCCTTAATCCCGCATCGGTTGATTTTCTTAACGCTTTCCTCCTGAATATGATAAAATGCTAATATGCCGAAGGTTCGGCATATATGGGCGATCGGGGAGATCGCCAGAGGAGGAAATCATGGAAGCGCTACTTCCGTTTGTCGTGCAACTGATTGCCGGCGCCATCGGCGGCAATGCGGCGAGTGCTGCGTTAAAGCAGCACTCGATCAACGTCGTCGCCCGCACGATCGCAGGTGCGATCGGCGGTGTCGGCGGCGGCATGCTGCTCAGCATGGTCGGTGGAGAAGCGGCTATTGCCGGCCTGATCGCCGACGGCATCGGCGGCCTGATCGGCGGCGGCATTCTCTCGACGCTCGCCGGGCTGGTGATGGCGCGGGCGCACAGGTAAGAGGTCCGGCAGGCCGTTACCACAGCGCCGCGCGTCTTTTCAGGCGTGCAAAGAAAGCTGTAGCACCTTGAATGACCGGCCGGGCCGATCGCGCGAGACGTCTTATTCGGCGGTGACAGCCGCCGGATAGGCTTCCTTCGACGGCGTGAAGCGATACGGGCCGATTTCAGAAACCGGGGCACTTCCGCGGCCGGGTCAGTACGTGGATCTTGGCGTCTTTCAAGGCGACGAACTTGCCGTTGAGCCAGATTTCGCCGTCCAACTGATCGAAAGCAAGGGAAGCTATCCCTGGTCTCCTCCGGCACTCGAAGCGCCATGCCTGTTGATTGTTGTCCCCATTACGTTTTATCCACAGACGCAAGGGGAAATCGCGCATGCGTCGGAGTTAGGGGCGGGGCTTTCGTTTCCAGGGAAATACAGTCCGTGCCGGGCTCCCGCAGAGTGTGGAAAGCCTGGCAGCGACGTAAATTTATGTCGATAAAGCTGACATATCTTTGCGAAGGTTTCCGGATGCGCGGAAAGAGAAAGGAAATGCCGAGTGTCACGACAGACGGGAGCGAAAGCGGGCAAGCCGGAGTTGCTTGCCACGCCGATGGAAGATACCGACGTGATCGATTTCGAGATCATCGAGCTGTTCTTCTTCGCCTATCGCGACTTCGTTTCCGATCCTGACGCCATTCTCGAAAAGAGCGGATTCGGCCGGGCGCATCATCGCGTCGTGCATTTCGTCAACCGCAATCCGGGCATGACGGTGGCCGATCTCTTGGATACGCTGAAGATCACCAAGCAGAGCCTTGCAAGGGTGCTGAAACAGCTGATCGATTCAGGCTATATTCGCCAGGTAGCCGGTCCCGAGGATCGGCGGCAGCGCAAGCTCTATCCGACGAAAACAGGGCGGGAGCTGGCGCTTGCCCTTGCGGAGCCGCAATCGCGCCGCATTGAACGGGCATTCGATGGTGCTTCTGCGGAGGCGCGAGAGGGCGTAAAGGCTTTCCTCAGAGGCATGCGGGACAGACAGAAGGCGGATTGAATGGCGGTCAAGACAGGTATTTCCGACGATGCGGCGCATCTGCTGGTGGTCGACGACGACTCCCGCATCCGTGCCCTGCTCAATCGTTATCTCGCCGAGAACGGCTTCCGCGTCACCGTCGCCGCCGATGGCGCCGAGGCGCAGCGCAAGCTTGCTGGCCTCGATTTCGACCTCATCATCATGGACGTGATGATGCCCGGCGAATCCGGCATCCAGGTCACGCGCGGGCTTCGCGCCATCAAGAACGTGCCGATCATCATGCTGACGGCGCTGGCGGAATCGGGCAACCGGATCGAGGGTCTCGAGGCGGGCGCCGACGATTATCTCTCCAAGCCTTTCGATCCGCGCGAACTGGTGCTGCGCATCAACAACATCCTGCGCCGCAATGCCGGCGGCGAGGGACCGAAGATCGAGCAGGTCATGTTCGGGCCCTATACTTTCTCGCTCACCCGCAAGGAGCTGAAGAGGGCGAGCGAGGTGATCCGGCTGACCGATCGGGAGCAGGAGATCATGCTGCTCTTTGCGCGGCGCGCCGGCGATACGATCCCCCGCCACGAGCTGATCGGCGACGATGCCGAGGTCGGCGAGCGCACGATCGACGTGCAGATCAACCGGCTGAGACGCAAGATCGAGGACGATCCGGCCAATCCGGTCTGGCTGCAGACGGTGCGCGGCATCGGATACAGGCTGAGCATCGACTAGAACAGGATGAATTTAGGCCCGGTTGGCCTAAAATCTGAATCCTGTTCTAAATTAAAGAGTTAGAGCATGATGTCGTCAGAGAACCGCTCGCACTTTTCGGCATCATGCTTGAGAGATATGGAAGCGGCGTGACACAGAGAGATTGCGGCCAGGACCGGCGCTGATGGTGACAGTGGACAGCTTGCGGCGGGAAGACCGCGCTCCCGTGCCCGGCTGGCGCTCGATCGTCCGCTGGCTACGCCGCCGGCTGCCGACCGGGCTTTATGCGCGCTCGCTGCTGATCATCATCATTCCGATGGTGCTCCTGCAATCCGTCGTCGCTGCCGTCTTTATGGAGCGTCATTGGCAGATGGTGACGGAGCGGCTGTCGCTTGCCGTCACCCGCGACATCGCCGCGATCATCGAGATCATCGAAACCTACCCGCAGAATTCGGATTACGGCGAGATCATCCGTATCGCCCGCGACCAGCTCAACCTGCAGATCTCGATCGAGCCGGATGGCGACCTGCCGCCGCCGCGCGACAAGCCGTTCTTCTCGATCCTCGATAGCATCCTCAGCGACGAGATCACCGACGAGATCCACCGGCCTTTCTGGATCGATACGGTCGGCAACTCGAACCTCGTCGAGATCCGCATCAAGCTCGAAAACAAGATTCTCAGGGTGCTGGCCAAGCGCAGCCAAACCTATGCCTCGAACACCCATATCTTCATCGTCTGGATGGTCGGCACTTCGCTGGTGCTGATCGGCATCTCCATCCTCTTCCTGCGCGGGCAGATCCGCCCGATCCTGATGCTGGCGCGGGCGGCCGAAAGCTTCGGCAAGGGGCAGAAGCCCGACAATTTCTATCCGCGCGGCGCCGACGAGGTGAGGCGCGCCGGCCTTGCCTTCATCCTGATGCGCGAGCGTATCGAGCGGCAGATCGAGCAGCGCACGGCAATGCTCTCGGGCGTCAGCCACGATCTGCGCACCATTCTCACCCGCTTCAAGCTGCAATTGGCGCTGGCCGGCGACAATCCCGATCTGCACGGCCTGAACGACGACGTCAACGACATGCAGACGATGCTGGAAGCCTACATGGCCTTCGCGCGCGGTGAAGTCGAAGAGGATGTCGGCGAGCTGAAACTGAGCGAGATCTTCGCCAAGCTGGAATCCGACTTCGCCCTGCACGGCAAGCGGTTCAACTATTCGATCGAAGGCGACGACGACATATCGGTCAGGCCGAACGCCTTCATGCGTCTCGTCACCAACCTTGCTTCGAACGCCCGGCGCTATGCCGACAGGCTGGATATCGAGGCCAAGCACAATGCCAAATGGCTGACCGTCATTTTCGACGATGACGGGCCGGGCATTCCGGAAAAGAATCGCGAGGATGTGTTCAAGCCGTTCTTCCGGCTGGATACGGCGCGCAATCTCGATGCCTCAGGCACCGGGCTCGGCCTTGCGATCGCCCGCGATATCGCTCGCAGCCACGGCGGCAATGTCACGCTCAGCGATAGCCCGCTCGGAGGCTTGAGGGCAACGATCCGCATTCCCGCTTAAACGTTCGGCGCAGCGAGCTTCACCGCTTTGCGCGCATCGAAATCATTCAGGCGCCCGACGATCCAGCGCCACAGGGCTGCGACCTGCATGAGAAGGTCATGGCCGAGCGGGGTCAATTCATATTCGACGCGCGGAGGCACCTCGGGATAGAGCGTACGGATGATCAGGCCGTCGCTTTCCAGCGTGCGCAGCGTCTGCGTCAGCACTTTTTGGCTGATGCCCTCGACCCGTTCGAGCAGGCGCGAAAAGCGCAAAGGCGCGCCGGCATCGAGAAGCACATGCAGGATGCGCAGCGGCCATTTCGCCGCCGCCCGCTCGATCAAAGCGCGGGCGCGGGCATCCTGTTCATCCGTCATATCGCTGCAGAAATCGAAAATGTCGTCGGCCACTTCAGTTACCTCAGGGTGGGTATGGATCATCCCGGTACCTTCTTTCGATTGGAAAGAATAGGACATACATGGTGTGGGAACCCATAAAGGAGAGGTTTCCAATGCAAAGGGTATGGTTGATCACAGGCAGCTCGCGCGGCATCGGCCGGGCGCTGGCGGAAGCGGTTCTGGCCGCTGGCGACAATCTCGTGGCGACGGCGCGCAATCCCGCCCAGCTTGCCGATCTTTCCGAGCGCTATGGCGGCCAGGTGCTGACGCTGGCGCTCGACGTGACCGACGAGGGTGCGGCGGCTGCCGCGGTCGAGGCTGGCGTCAAGAGGTTCGGCCGTATCGACGTGCTCGTCAACAATGCCGGCTACGGCAATGTCAGCTCGATCGAGGATACCAGCCTTGCCGATTTCCGCGCCCAGATCGAAACCAATCTGTTCGGCACCATCATTATGAGCAAGGCGGTGATCGCCCTGATGCGCGGGCAGGGGGCGGGACACATCATCCAGTTCTCCTCCGTCGGCGGACGTATCGGACCTGCCGGACGCGGCGCCTATTCGGCGGCGAAATTCGGCGTCGAAGGTTTTTCCGAGGTGCTGGCGAAGGAGGTCGCGCCATTCGGCATCAAGGTGACGGTGGTCGAGCCGGGCGGCTTCCGGACGGATTTTGCCGGCGCCTCGACGGTGCTTGCCGAGGGGCGGGCGGAATATGCAGAAACGGTCGGCGCCACCGTGCGCTTCCAGCGCGAGTATGACGGCCGTCAGCCCGGCGACCCCGCCAAAGCGGCTGCGGTCATCATCCACATTGCCGGCCTTGACGCGCCGCCGTTGCGGCTACTGCTCGGAAGCGATGCGGTGCGCAATGTCGAGAAGGCGGATGCGGCGCGCATTGCGGCCGACCGGGAATGGCGCGCCGTCAGCGTCTCGACCGATTTCGAGCCGGATGCCGAGGTGGTAACGATGCCCTGGGAAAAGAGGGCCGGGTGAAGGGCCTAAAAAACAAAAGCGCCGCTGAGGAGCGGCGCTTTTTATCAGGGATTGTGAACGATCAGCCGCCGGCGGTGCAGAAGTGGCTGCGGCCGTCATAGCCGATATAGGTGCCGCTGCGCGGATCGAAGGAGCGGTAACGGTAGGAGCAGTAGCGCTCCCACTGCGGCGTCCAGGGCTCGACGGCCGTGCGAACGGGGGCGTAGTAGCGCGGCTCTTCGGCATAGACGCGGCGTGCCGGCGCGCGATAGACCGGAGCGGGCTCGTAATAATCCGGCTCGTAGGCGGGATCGATATAGCGGCGCTCTTCGTAAACAGGACCATTATTGGCGTTGGCGATAGCCGAGCCGACGATCAGGCCGGTGGCGAGGCCGACGGCGCCGCCGACGAGGGCGTCATTGTTGTTATGATGGCGCCAGTGGCGATCGCGGGCCGATGCCTCGCCGATGGCAGAAAGGGTAAGCGCGGCAGCCGTTGCCGTCAGCAGAAGAGTCTTGGCGAGCCTGTTCATAAGCATAAGATCCTAATGACGGGAACCGAACGCCGGTCCCTTTCTCGATGGTGTCAGTGGTATAGATTGCCAGCTGAACGAAGGCTGAACGACAAAACCCGGCATTGCTGCCGGGCTTCAACTCGAATTCGACAGCCTTGTTAAGGGCTCAGCCGGCAATCTGCAGATTGACTGCCTTGGGGCCCTTGCCGCGGCGATCCGGCTCCGTGTCGAAGCTTACCTTCTGGTTTTCCGTCAGACCGGCCAGGCCGGAAGCCTGAACGGCAGAAATGTGAACGAAGATATCGGCGCCGCCCCGGTCCGGCTTGATGAAGCCGAAGCCTTTGTCGGTATTGAAGAATTTTACAGTGCCAGTCTCGGCCATGCGTCAGGTCCTTTTCTCTCTGCCCGCCATCCACACGGGCAGCATCATAGCATTGCCTCCTTGCGGGAGGTGTTGGCAGGCAATTCTTGAAATGTGAGAAAAAGGTCCCCTCTACCTCGGCCTGCCCCGGACAGGACTATCGCCCGCCTTTTTCGGAACCGGCTGACCGGAATATTAGCGTTTCCGGCGCGCAAATACTTAAGGACTTCCCATGCTCGCAAAATGCCCGAACGGGGCGAGAGTGCGGCGTTTCCGGGATTTTGGCAAGCAAAAGTTTTTTAACGTGTCGCTCAGAGCACACTCCCGCCAACGGCCAATTTGCGCAAAAACGCAAAATTTCCTTCGCGAAGAGGGAATGATTAACGTTTTATATCGTCTGCAATGTAAGTTCCGAGCAGATTTTGCCAAAAATGCAACGTAAACGGGCTTTCCGGATCCGTTAAATTTTTTTTCGAATCCGGTATTCACCCATATTTGGACGCGTGTTCAGGCGGCCGGCAGGCGGCGGCGTGCCAATCCCGGCACGAGCTCGACTACAAGCATAGCGGTAAACATTAGCGCACAACCTGTATATCCCGTCGCCGGCATCGACTCACCGAGCAGCAGGGCTGCAAGCGAAGCGCCGAAGAGCGCTTCGGACGAGAGGAAGATCGCCGCCTGGGAGGGCGTGGTGTAGCGCTGGGCTATCACCTGCAGCACGAAGGCTAGGCCCGACGAGAAGATGCCGACATAGAGGATCTCAGGTCCCGCGGCCCATATGGCCGAAAGGCTGATTGGTTCGACGGCTGCGGCGATGACGAGCGCGCAGACCGCGGTGACGGCGAATTGCGTGGCCGACAGCGCAAGTGGCCTGCCGGTCTTGGAAACCGTCGTGCCGGCAAGGGTGATCTGGATCGACCAGAAGATGGCGCAGACGACGGTCAGCAGATCTCCCGTCGTCAGTGCCGAGAGATGACCGCCGGACAGGAGATAGATGCCGGCGAGAGCCATCAGCGCGCCCGGCCAGATGATCCAATGCGGCGCACGGCGCAGGAAGAGGATGGCGATGAGTGGCACGAAGACGACATAGAGGCCGGTGATGAAGCTGGAATTCGTCACCGTCGTCGTCTGCAGCCCGACCTGCTGCGTGGCCGCGCCGAAGAAGAGGGCAAGTCCGGTGAGCACGTAGAGTTTCGCATGGCGTGCGTCTGTCTTCACCGTCGCCTTGCGCGCTTCCAACAGGACGAAGGGCAGCACGGCCAATGTGGCGACGGCAAAACGCAGGGCGATGAACCAGAAGGGACCGATCGCCTTCATCGCCGTCGACTGGGCGACGAAGCCGCCGCCCCAGATGGCGGCTGCAAGCAATAGAAGGAGGTTCGCCTGAACGCGCGTCATGTTGTCCTCGAAGGGGAAGGGATGTGCTCCAGCGGTTAGCAGTTGCGTTTCCGTTCGGCAAGGGTGAAGACTTCACGCCTGACGACGGAGGTGAGGGCATGCCACGGGAAGAACTGCCAGCGAGTGGTGCGGCGGGCTATTCCGGCACGCCGCTCGCCAGGAAGCTCGGTCTCGCGAGCGGGCAGGCGGCCGCTCTTCTTGGCGTTCCCGAGACGATCGATGGCATCCACGGTTTCGATGGTTTTGCCTCGGTGGTCCGCACGCTTCCCGAAGTGCGTCGGCGGGCGTTCGACTATGTGCATCTGTTTGTGACCGAACGGGCGGCGCTCGAGGCCGCCGCGTCCGCGCTTTTCCATGTTCTGAGGCCGGACGGGATGATCTGGATCTCCTGGCCGAAGAAGAGTTCACGCGTGGCGACTGATATCACCGAGGACG
Organism: Rhizobium sp. R634; assembly: GCF_002211305.1. Lineage (GTDB taxonomy): Bacteria > Pseudomonadota > Alphaproteobacteria > Rhizobiales > Rhizobiaceae > Rhizobium. The sequence goes on from NZ_LOKW01000028.1 coordinate 162,703, forward strand.
TGTTGCGGGAGATCCTGCTTCCGACTGGCCTGGTCGACGTCAAGGTTTGCGCCGTCGATGAGATCTGGTCGGGGCTGAAATTCGTCATCCGCAAGGAGTTGCGCGGCTCGTTGTGACGGCTCAGCCGTTGCTCGCCTGTGCCCTGGAAACCCTGAGCAGCGCGCCGTCGTCCTCATCCGTCACCATCAGCAATGCGCCGTCGGGCGCGACGACGACGTCGCGGATGCGGCCGTAGTCGCCTTCGAACAGGCGTTCCTCGGCAACGAATGCGCCGCTCTCATCCCGCTGCAGGCGCGACAGCAGCTGGAATTTCAGCGCCGCGACGAGGAAGTCGCCGTCCCATTCCGGGAACATGGCGCCGCGATAGACGGCGAGCGCGCCGGGCGCGATGGACGGATCCCAATAATGCAGCGGCTGTTCGAGCCCTTCCTTGGCGGTGCCTTCGCCGATTTCGGCGCCTGAATAATCACGGCCGTAGGTGATGATCGGCCAGCCGTAATTCTTGCCGGCCTCGGGCTGATTGATCTCGTCGCCGCCACGCGCGCCATGTTCGACGGTGTAGAGCTTGCCGTCCTTGGCATCGAAGGTGATGCCCTGCGGGTTGCGATGGCCTTTCGACCAGATGTCCGACAGCGCCTTGCCGCCGTCCTTGAACGGATTGTCGGCGGGGATGCTGCCGTCGGCATTGATGTGGACGATCGAGCCGGCATCATCCTGCCAGTCCTGAGAACGGTCGCGGTCGCCGCGGTCGCCGACGCTGATGAACAGCGTGCCGTCAGGGGCGATCGCGATGCGCGAGCCATACTGTATGTTGCCCGAGGTGAAGCGCCGCATGGTGAAGACAGGTTTCACCGCCTCGAGCGTCTTCTCGTCTTTGGAAAGCGTGGCGCTGAAGGCTTCGGTGCCGGAACCCTGGCCGTTAGCGATGGCGGCGGTGAAATAGAATTTTCTGGATGTCGCAAAATCCGGGGCAAGCACCACGTCCATCAGGCCGCCCTGGCCGCGGGCGCTGACCTTGGGCACATTGCCGATCGGCTCGGAGAGCTTGCCGTCGCGGATGATCCGCATGCGGCCCGGCCGCTCGGTGACGAGATAGGCGCCGTCGGGCAATACCTCGACCGCCCACGGATGTTCGAGGCCATCGGCGAGCTTCTCGACGCGCAGAGCCGGGCCCTGCGTGTTGACGGTATCGGCCGCATCGGCCGGTATAGCGGCGAACAGAACCAGCGCTGCGGCCACATGGAAGGCGGATATTATCTTCATTTGCTTCCCCGTCGTCTTTCCATGCTGAACGTGGAGCGGGCAGGGGACGGCTTCAACCCTCATTCGCTTTGCAATAACGGCTTTGTGTTTGGCGGTTGAACGGAGCTGGTCGCCTCGCCATCCACCAGTTCGGCTTCGACGATGTAGCGCAGCGAGCCCGGTTCGGTCGCATCGAAGGGCCAGCAGGTGGTCAGCGCCAGGCGGCGGCCGTCGGAGGCGGGATCGATGCCGCTTGCATCCCATGGGGCGATGCGGCCTTCGCCGGCCTTGAAGGTCAACAGCTTGCCGTCGCGGCGGGTGATCTCGATCGTGTCGCCCGGCTTTATATATTGCAGCCAGCGGAAATGCGTGTCGCGATGGGCCGCGATGACGGAGGTGCCTTGCTCGCCCGGCTGCGGCGTGTTGGCGAGCCAGGCGGGGCCGAAGGCGAGGGCCTCGCCGGAGGCGCCGGAGAGCACGATCGCCTCCTTGCCGAGGCGCGGCGCGCGCACCTTGGCTTCCGTGGTAAAATCGGCCCAGGGCCAGGGCTTCATTTCTTCGCCGTGCAGTTCGGCGGTGAAAGCACGTTTCAGCAGGATCTGCGAGAGCTCCGCCTTCGCCTTCAGCAGGACGCCGTCGCCGATCAGCGCCAGGCCATAAAGGGCAAGACCTGAAATGGCGAAAGCGATGGTCTTTTCGATCGGCGAAAGACGCCAGAGGAAGAAACCTTTCTTCCTCCGCGCCCTCGGCATGTCATGCGCCGTGGCGGCGGCCATGGCGAGTTCCAGATAGGTCGGAAGCGGCTCGAATTCGGCCGCTTCCTCATGGCTGCTAACGGCCATCGCGCGTAGCTCCGATCGTGACGAGGCCCTTGATGCGGCGGCGCCAGATGGCAAGCCCGCTTGCCGCCGCCAGCGCCAGCAGCAGCATGGTGAGACCGCGCATGATCTGCTCGTCGGCCCGCGTCGCCGTCTGCGGCAGGTTTACGGTCGCGCTCTTCTGGGCGATCAGCGTGGCGGCTTTTGCCGTCGGCGCTGCGGCCATCATGGTGGCGATCTCAGGCGGGGCGACGGCTGCGACTTGTTCCGGTGTTGCGTTTGCTGCCGGCTCCGCGGAGGCCCGGCGTGTCGCGCCGTCGGTTTCGCCGAAGATCTTTCCGAAGTCCCAGCCCTCGGGCAGGTTGAGCGGCAGCTTCGCCGAGCCAAGCGGTTCTCTGGCTGGCCGCGACGGGGCGACGTCGACGGCGACAAGGCTGGTGACGCGGGAGACGAGGTGGTGGGCAAGCGCCACCGTCTCGATATCCTTGTCGAGTGCTGCGGGATCCCGGCGCTCATAGGCGCGGGCTTCGAAATCGTCGATCTTGCGCCGTGCCCAGAGCTTGGAGATGCCGTTGCCGTCGGCGGCATTGACGATATCCATCTCGACGCGCCAGGGCTGATCGCTCGTCCTGCCGATGATCTGCAGCTTGCCGGCCGGCTTATCCCCAGGCAGCTCCGCGGTCAGCACGACCGGCTCGCCGCTATAGAGGTCGGGCATCGGGTTCGGCGTGATGTCCTCGGCCGCGATGCCTTCGAAATTCGCGGCGATATCGGTCATGGCAGGGTTTTGCAGCTTGGTGAAGAGCTCACCCATGCGGCTTGCCACCTGATCGGCCGAGCCGATCTGGGTGAAGGTGCCGCGGCCGATTTCGGCGGCCTTGGTCATGAAGTAAGTATTGGGCGCCGAGCCGATGCCGACGGTGCAGACGCGGGCATCGCCGCGGTTCGCGGTGATTTCCTGGAAGAGCTGCTGCTCATTGCCGATCGCGCCGTCTGTCAGGAACACGACCTGGCGCAGCGCTCCGCTTGCGACGGGGCCCTGGTTGCGCAGCGCGGCCTCGAGGGCGGGCAGCATTTCCGTGCCGCCGTCGGCGGTCAGGCCTCTGACATAGGCGATGGCCTTTTCGCGATTGTCCGGCGTGGCGGCGACGAGGCCCTTGAAATAATCGGTCATCGTGTCGTCGAAACGGATGACGTTGAAGCGGTCGTCCGGGTTCAGCTTGGAAATGGCAAGCGCCAGGCTCTGTCTTGCCTGCTCGATCGACTGGCCGGACATGGAGCCGGAATTGTCGATGACGAAGACCACCTCGCGCTTGGCCGGCGCTGCCGCATCCGGTGCGGTCGGCGGCGTGACGAAGGCGAGCAGATAGGTCTTGCCGTTCATCACCTCACGAAAGAGGCCGGCGCTCGGCATCTTGCCGGGCGCGGCCTTCCAGGTGAGCTCGAAATCCTTGTCGGCGGGAACGAAATCGCCCTTCAGGCTGATCGTTCTCGCCTGATCGCCATCCTGCCGGATATCGACCTCGTGGAATGAGGATTTGACGTCGCCGAGAGGGAAGCCGGCCTTGAGGTCGACGGTCAGCGAGACCGGATTGATCCTGGCGTTTTCGCGCGGGTCGAGCACGGGGGCTTCGATCCTTTCACGGTTTTCCACCGGGTCGCTCGGCGTGGCGAAACCGGCTCCGTTGTTGAATTCGACGATCTGGACGATCGGGGCCGGATTGTAGCGCGGCGCGATGACCATCGGGAAGCGCAGCGAGAACTCGCCGCCCGACTGGCGGACCGTCTGCTGATATTCGATCTGCACGACGATTTCTTCGCCGGGGCCGATATTGGCGACCTGGTTGGTGAAGATGTTCGGCCGCTGCTGTTCGAGCAGCGCCGTCTTCTTGCCCTCGGCCTTGGCCTGTTCATAGATCTCGCGGGCCTCCTGGCGCGGCTTGATCTGGCCTTTGATGAAGCGCTCGCCGATCTGCATCTTCAATGCGTCGACGGCGGAATTCTCCGGCAGCGGGAAGACATAGGTGCCCTCGACCCAACCCTGGCTCGGGTTCTGGAAGCGCTGCGTCACCTTCACCCTGGCGACCGGTCCGGAGACGTCGATGGCGACGTCGGTCTTCAGCCGCGGCGCTTCGACATAGAAGCCGGGCTCCTTCGACGGAAAGAGCAGCGAGCCGCTGTTGACGTCGTTCGGCCGGACGAGTGCCGCGAGCTGGCCGGACGCCTGCTGCGCCTCGGCGCGGGCGACTGAGGCAAGTCCCAGCATCGCGGCGATACAGGCGACAAAGGCGGTGGCGGCGACAAGAAATGAAATGGAAATCCGGCGCATGCGTATGCGCCCGATGGCGAGCTCATCTTCCAGAAACATTGGCGTACCCTCAATAACCAATTTTGGATCACGCAATGATGCGGCTTCGATCTCGGCGCGCTCGCGACCGAATTGCGGCGGCGTGCGGCATTTGTTGCGGCTTATTCGTGGCGATGACGAAATCCGGCGATCTGTCTGATTTCAAAAGATGAAAAACAGGATTGTCGCCGCCGCGCGGAGGTAGCGAGGCCGCGCAGTCAGACCGTGGCGGTTCTCAGGGGCGGGTGATCTTGTAGACCAGCAATTTATCGGAATCGGCAAGCTTGGTTGCGGTCCTGTCGAGATAGTCGACAACGCCGCCATGATGCTCGATGAACAGCCGGCCTTCATTGTCAGTGGCATTCTTGGCGACGCCAAACAGGTCCGCGCCCTGGGCGCGCAGTTCTTCGAGCTGCGCGATCGCGGTGGCGTCATCCGCGACGAATTTCGACCATTCGGCATCGCCGCCGCCGGGCGGGAACACCCAGCCGCGCGCCCTGCTGTAGTAGACCGCGACGGGATCACCGACATCGGGCGCGATGGCGACGACGAGGTCGCCCGGTTGCGCCAGCCGCGCCAGTTCCTCGCCAAGCAGCTTGCCGTTCATGGCGATTGGCTTCTTCATCGTCCTGACGAGGGGCAGGGTCGACCAGCCCACCGCGACGATCAAGATGCAGATTGAGCGGAGCACGACCGTCGGGTTTAGAACGGTTTTCGATGAAAGCTTTGCCAGAAGAAGCGCGCCGTGGCCGCAGAATATCGCGGCCGGCACATGGAAGATGTGGAGGTTCCACACATTGCTGGTGATCTCGCCCGCTGCGGCCAGATAGAGGACCAGGGCCGCGGCCAGCCAGATATAGGGAATGGTCGAAAGGGCACGCTGCTTCGGATCTTCGGCGCGGCTGGGCGGCATCCACAAACCGACTGCGAACAGCAGCAGGAACGGATAGCCATAAAACCACAGGACGGAGGTGTTCCATGCGGATTGGAAGTAGAACCTGTCCTTGACGTATGTCCCGACGCCGTAATCCCAGATATAGCCGCCGCTGCCGGCGAAATGGAACGGTGGATAGCTGCGAGCGAGATAGATCGCCCAGCTGAAATAAGCGCCGATGATGGCCAGGCTCAAAAGCCCGGACAGGAAGACCAAGCCCGCTGGCTTCCACTTCTTCTCCAGAATCCAGCAAACCATCAGGTAAAAGATGACGGCGCCGGCCGCGATGCCTGGGGGCTTCGACAGCGCGCCGAGCGAGAAGCTGACGGTGGCGAGCGGCAGGAGCCAGCCGCTGCCGCCGGCCCAGTATTTGACGAACAGCCAGACGCCGAGCGTGACCAAGGCCAGCATCGCGGGATCGGGAAGAACCGAGCTGTCGATCTGGATTGCCGCCGGCATCAGCGCGTAGGCCAGTGCCGCCGCGTGGGCATGCATCTCGCCCCAGCACAGGGCCGTCAGCCTGTGCAGCGAGAACACCGTCACCAGCCCGAACAAAGCCGCAACCACGCGGCCGAACCAGTCGTGCCAGCCGAACAGCTGGTAGAGCAGGGCTGTGAGATAGCTGACGATCTGGAACTCGCGGCCCTGATAGCTTGGTCCGGGCCCGGTCCAGCTGACCTCCGGAAAGAAGATGTTCCAGCTGCGCTCCCGGAAATTGTCGGCCATCATTGCGGTGCTGATCTCGCGCCAGCTGAAGCCGTCGACCAGCGGCAAGGTGATCCTGTGAAACCTGAAGACGATCGCAATGATCAGGATGCCGAGCAGGATCGACATGTCGAGGTTTAGATAGTTGCGAGCGGCGATGGCCCAGCCGGCCGGCTGCTGTTCACGTTGCGGATCTTCGGCCGGAGCCAATTGCAGATCGTCCGGCGCGATGCGCAGTGGCGTGGAAGGTTTTCGGGGCGGCTTTGTCATGCCGGCAGTTCATCAGCAAAGTCTTAAAAAGCAATTCACCCAGATTGGGTATCAACGCCCTTTATCGTCTAGAGGCGCAAGAAACTCTGTATTCGTCAAGAATTTGTTCAGGAGTTGCTTGGAACGCTTCGACTGCGCGCCGCAAACCTTGCCGATGGGCCGCGATCGGCCTGCCGGTGCGGCAAAACGATCAATAAGAATCATTGCCCCCATCACGCCTTTGCGCTTGAAATGCCGTCATACATTGGACATAGAGCTAACCGCAGAACTCCGGTCCCGGCTTTCTGCCCGTTTCAACCAATAGGACCGATATCATGGCCTTCCTTGCCGATGCTCTTTCCCGTGTGAAGCCTTCAGCCACCATCGCCGTCTCCCAGAAAGCGCGCGAGCTGAAAGCGAAAGGACGCGACGTCATCGGTCTCGGCGCAGGCGAGCCGGATTTCGATACGCCCGACAATATCAAGAAGGCCGCCATCGACGCGATCAACCGCGGCGAGACGAAGTACACGCCGGTTTCCGGCATTCCCGAACTGCGCAAGGCGATCGCCGCCAAGTTCAAGCGCGAGAACGGCCTGGAATATTCCTGGGAGCAGACGATCGTCGGCACCGGCGGCAAGCAGATCCTGTTCAACGCCTTCATGGCGACGCTGAACCCCGGCGACGAAGTCGTCGTTCCGGCGCCCTATTGGGTTTCCTATCCCGAGATGGTGGCGCTCTGCGGCGGCACGCCGGTTTTCGTTTCCGCGACCCAGGAGCATAATTTCAAACTCCAGGCCGCTGATCTCGAAAAGGCGATCACGCCGAAGACCAAGTGGTTCATCTTCAACTCGCCGTCCAACCCGACGGGCGCGGCCTATACGCATGCCGAGCTGAAGGCGCTGACCGATGTGCTGATGAAGCATCCGCATGTCTGGGTGCTGACCGACGACATGTACGAGCACCTGACCTATGGCGACTTCAAGTTCGTCACGCCTGTCGAAGTCGAGCCCAAGCTCTACGACCGCACGCTGACGATGAACGGCGTCTCCAAGGCCTATGCGATGACCGGCTGGCGTATCGGCTATGCCGCAGGCCCGATCCAGCTCATCAAGGCGATGGACATGATCCAGGGTCAGCAGACCTCGGGCGCGACCTCGATCGCCCAGTGGGCGGCCGTCGAAGCGCTGAACGGCACGCAGGACTTCATTCCCGAGAACAAGAAGATCTTCGAAGGCCGCCGCGATCTCGTCGTGTCCATGCTGAACCAGGCCAAGGGCATCGTCTGCCCGGTTCCGGAAGGCGCTTTTTACGTCTACCCGTCCTGCGCCGGCCTGATCGGCAAGACCGCACCCTCCGGCAAGGTCATCGAGACCGACGAGGATTTTGTGTCCGAGCTTCTGGAATCGGAAGGTGTGGCCGTCGTTCACGGCTCGGCCTTCGGCCTCGGCCCGAACTTCCGCATCTCCTACGCAACCTCGGAAGATCTGCTCGAGGAAGCCTGCCGCCGCATCCAGCGTTTCTGCGCCGCCTGCAAGTAAACGGACTGCGATACAACAGATCGAAGGCCTGCCGGTGACGGCGGGCCTTTTTGTTGCGGCGTTGACGATGTGGCTGCATGTAGCTACATTTGTCGCATGAAGACCGTGACGATCCGCGACGCGAAGAACCGCCTGACCGAGCTTGCCCGCGAGGTCGAGGAAGGCGAGACCATTATCGTGACGCGCAACGGCAAGCCGGTCTTCGATCTCGTCCCGCATCAGAAGCGCGGCGGTTTGAACCTGGAGGCCGGTCAGGCTTATCTTCGCGCTCGGGGTATCACCAATCCGGTGCCTTTCATTGCGGATGATTTCGACGATCCGCTGCCTGAAGATTTTCTTCTGAGGCCGTTGCCGGAGCCATGAGGCTTCTTCTTGATACCCACATCGTTCTGGCGATCCTGCGGAAAGACGCTGGCCAGCGATTTCCTGAGATCGCCTCGCTGCTTGGCGACAGCAAAACTGTAGGCTTCGCCAGCGTCGCAAGTCTGTGGGAAACGGCGATCAAGGCTCGCCTGGGAAAGCTGGATCCAGGCATGCCGCTTGAAGACATTGCCGGGTCTCTCGAAGAAATAGGTCTGATACTGCTGCGGATCGAAATTCAGCACGTCATCACCGCCGCTGATCCCGAGCCCGAGACGCGCGATCCCTTCGACCGCTTGCTGCTGGCGCAATGCAAGGTCGAGGGCTTGCAGCTCGCGACGGTCGACCGTTTGCTCGTCGGCCATCCACTGGCTCTGCGGCTATAGAGCTCACATCCCGATTCAAGTCCTTGCGGCATCGATTCCGCATTACCTCCCAACTCATTGAATTCCGATTCAAATCGTGACGGGGAGCGCCGGCGGCGCGGATGATCTCAGGTTGCGGGCGGCCGCCAAACCAACTAGATATCCGGCATCAAGTTCAAGTTGCCGTTTTGGGAGGCCGGATTTTGCAGCAGAGTGCCGTCATCGTCTGTTCCGACGTCAACATGCTGCCGGCTGCCTGCTGCACGCTGCTTTCCGTCAAGCGCAATCTCGTACAGGCCGATATTGAGTTTCTGCTTCTCGGCATCGACCTCAAGCCGAACGAGGTCGCCGAGGTCGAGAGTTTTGCGCGCCTGCACGGGATGACGATCACCGTGCTGCCCTATGCGACGCCGGAGACGGGGCTGCAGGCGCGGGGCCGCTGGTCGGGTGCTACGCTGGCGCGGCTTTACATGGATCTGCAAATTCCCGAGAAAGTCGAGCGTTTGCTCTACCTCGACGCCGATGTGCTCGCGGTGGCGCCCGTCGACGAACTCTTCACCAGGGACCTCCAGGGCAAGGCGCTTGCCGCAGTCGATGACTATGTCATGGCCTTCCCCGAAAAGGCGGGCGCGCGGCAACGCAAGATCGGCATGGGCGAGGGCGGACGCTATTTCAATGCCGGCGTCTTGTTGTTCGACTGGTCGGTCTGCCGGGCGAAGGGGCTTTTCGCCAGGACCCGGGAAATCTTCGAGGAGCGCTCGCATCTGTTTCAGAACAACGATCAGGATGCGCTGAACGTCACGTTCGACGGTAACTGGCTGGTGCTCGATCCGCGCTGGAACACGCAGACGGGACTTTTGCCTTTCGTCGAGCGGCCGGCCATCTTTCATTTCACCGGCCGCAAGAAACCGTGGCAGGCGAGCGTTCCCTGGGTGCATCGCCGGATGGCCAAGCGCTATGCCGAGGATCTCCGCGATACGCCCTGGGCGTCCTTCTGCAGGCAGCCGTCGGCGGCGGGCCGGGTTGGCGGTTTCTTCTCGCATGTGGGAAAGCAGATCGGCGGGCTGGCGCGGCTTGCACGGATGCGCGCCTATTTCAGCAACAGCTAGCGAGGCGGGCCGAGCGGATCGTCCAGGGAAAGTGCATGTGAGCCGATGGAATCAATGCCGAGCGATATCAGGACCGTGGCCGCCGGAGATGGCGGGGTGAATCTCTTGACACCGGACGCGTGGAAAGCGCTGTTGTCGCGCTATTCCCATGTCGTTCTCGTGGCAAACAGCGAGGCGGTCGATTTCGAGCGGCTCAGAAGCGAGCTGCCGGAGACGGCGCTCTACGTCTTCTTCAACAATGTCTACAAGGTGCTCGACGAGCCCTTCACTGGTCATGCGGTGCTGGTTGCCCGCAGCGGCGTGATGGGCGCCAATATCGTCCACCGGCGCGAGGTGGGGGACGTTCTGCGCTTCTTTGCCGGCGACGACTTCCTGGGCGTCGTCAACATTCGCGTCTCCCCGGAGGAAAACTTCAGCGAGGAGAGCCGCTTCAATGGCGCCAAAGCCCGCCACCTCGATCTGACGCAGATGCTCGCCGATCTTTACCCGACGGGCAAGATCGCGACCAGCGGCTTTGCGATGGCGCTCTGGCTCGCCGACCTGAAGCTGCCGGGCCAGATCCTGCTGGCCGGCTTTTCGGCGAAGAGGAGCGAGAAGTGGAAGGTCTTCGACGTGCATGACTGGACGTTCGAGCAGATCTTCCTGCGTCTCTTTGCCAGGATGGGCTCGATCTCGATGACGGGTGGCGTCGATGCCAGCCCCTATTCGGCACTCGCCAAACGGTTTCCCGACGTGCCGCCGATCGAGATCGCCATGACGGCGGCCGAAGTCTTGTCCGAGCGGCTTCACAATGCCAACAGCCAGATCGACCGGCTGATGTCCGTCACCAAATCCATCCGCGCTATCGAAAATTTCTTCCGGCGCTTCAAGCCGAAGACCCGCAAAGAGCGCTTCCTCGAGAAGTCGAAGTGATGAGCTTCGCCACCTTCTGACGTCAAAGGCTAAGCGCCGTCAGCATGATGAAGGTGGCAAAGAGGATGAAATGCGTCATGCCCTCGATCGCGTTGGTCTCGCCGTCGTTGAGGTTGATCGCCGCGGCAATCAGCGTGATCGTCACCATCACTGTCTGCACCGGTGTCATCGCCATGATGAAGGGCTGGCCGGTATAGAGCGCGATCGCCTCCATGACAGGCACGGTGAGGATCACCGTCGACAGCGAGGCGCCCATGGCGATGTTGACCGTTGCCTGCATGCGATTTCGAAGAGCTGCCCGCAAAGCCGTCAGAATTTCGGGGGCGGCCGATATCGCCGCGACGACGACGGCGGTGATGGCGATCGGCGCGCCGCTATCGCGCAGGCCTTCGGTCATGAAGGCCGACATGAACTCCGCCAGCAAGCCGATGATGACGACGCCGACAAGAATGGTGGCGATCGAGACCGCGGCCGACTCCTCGGGGCCGTCTTCGCCGTGGCTTTCCTTTTTCCGTTCGGAGCGCGGATAGCTGTAGCTGAAGAAATAGCTGTGCTGGCCGACCTGCATGCGTAGGAAGAGGCCGTAGAGAGCGATCATCGCGACGATGGTGAAGGCGGAATAATAATGCCACTTATCCCTGGGCACAAATTCCGGCACGATCATCGAGATGCCCATGGCGGTGAGGATCATCACGCCGTAGGTCTTGCCGGAATTGTCGTTGTAGGGCTGTTCGCCGTGCTTGAGGCCGCCGAGCAGGGCGGCGAGGCCGAGAATGCCGTTGATATCGAGCATCAAGGCCGAATAGATCGTGTCGCGAACCAGCGTCGGAGAGCTTTCGCCGGTCATCATGATGGCGAGAATGATGACTTCGACCGCGACGGCCGAAAGCGTCAGGATCATCGTGCCGTAGGGATCGCCGACCTTGACGGCGAGCAGTTCGGCATGATGGGCGACGCGGATCGAAGCGAGCACGATGGTGGCGATGAGTGCGGCGGCGGCGATTAGCGCAACACCGCGGCCCATCTCGATGACCGTATGCTCCAGGAGATAGGCGGTCACTGCGGCGGCGAGCGCAATGACCAGAAACTTTTCCTCTTTGAGGCGCGACGCGATCTGCAAGTCCTAGCTCCCGTTCCGTTTCATGCCTTTTAACTAAGTCACTGATTTCGGATGGGAAGCGCGCCCTAGCACTCTGCTATTTGCAGTCTTCGGCGTTTAATGGAATACTGAACGCCATCGGGGCCGGAAAGCAGATCGCGGCGTCCTCGAATTCTCGTCACGCGGCCGCGATGATCCGGACCCAGTCCGGAAGCATGCGAATGCGCAACAAGAAGATGAGGAGACTGTTGTATGATCAAGGTGGTCTATGAAGTCGTGCCGCATGACGGCGGCTGGGCCTACAGGCTGGGAGGCGTCTATTCCGAGGCATTCCCGACCCATGCCGAGGCGCTCGAGGCTGCGCGCATCGTCGCGGCCGAACAGCAGGTCGGCGGCGATTCCGCCGAGATCAGCTGGCAGGACGAAAACGGCAAATGGCATGAGGAATATGCCGAAGGCGGCGACCGGCCGGAAACAGAGGTGGTCGACGGCTTCTGGCAGGAACGCACGGCCGGCGCCTCGCAAAGCGCCGGACGTTAAACGTCGCCTCTCAACGCTCGCGTGACGATCGTGTCGACAAATTCGCGTTTCTCTGCGGTGTAGCGATCGCCATCCATCCTGAATTCGGCTGCCAGCCTCAGTTTGAGCGCGGCATAATCGGCCGCCGCCTCGGGATGCGCGATGAGATAATCCCGGAAAGCCAGCCTGTTTTTATGTGTGCGGTTGCCAATTGGGCAGAGGTAGACGCGCTCGGCCGGCACCAAATCTCTCGATAGGAATGCCCACATCTCGTCGTCATATCGGTTGCCGCGCGGCTCGTAATTTTCCGAGAGAAGCACGCGGGTCGCATCCTCGATATGTTCGAGACCGGGAAGAACGATGTCGATATCGATGAGCGGCTTGGCGGCCATATCAGGGATGGCGGTGCTGCCGACGTGATCGATGGCGAGCGCCTGCGGCAGCAAGGCCAAGAGCTTGCCCCGAATGCGCTGGAAGGCTTCCGGCCATTGCCTGTCATAGCTCACCAGTTCGACCGGCTTGTGCATTTTCATCTCCCGCGCGATTGCCTGGAGATTTACCCATGATTCTTGCCAGAAATCGATTGCGATTTCGGCTCATGCGCTTGTGGAATAACGATGGTAATCCTGAAGGCCCTTGACCAGCGCGTCGAAAGTGGCGCGGCAGCGCGGCGAGGTTTTCAGACTTTCATGCATGACCACCCAGGTGCCGAGCGGTATGCCGAAAGCATCGTGTAGGACATGAACGAGGTCAGGGTTCTCGCGGGCCAGTCCGATCTGGCAGATGCCGATGCCGACGCCGGCGCGAATGGCGGAAAGCTGGGCAAGATTGCTGTCGGTCCTGTAGGAGAATTTGATGCCTTCCGGCGCCGGATAACGTTTCATCACCAGACGGACGTAGGCCGTCTGCCGGTCGAAGCCGATGAGCCGGTGGTTAGCAAGGTCCGCCATGGTTTGGGGAATGCCATGCCGTTCGAGATAGCTTCGGTGGGCGTGGAAACCGAGCGGAATATCGCCGATGCGGCGCACGATGAGCGCATCCTGCTGCGGCTCTGCCATGCGCACGGCGATATCGGCTTCGCGGTTCATCAAGTCTTCGATCATATCGGAAGCCGAGAGCTCGATCTGGAGTTCTGGATAGGTCTCCTGCAGGCTCCCAAGAATTTTCGGCAGCACCTCGACGGCAACGACCTCGCTGGCGCTCACTCTCACCGTTCCCGCTACGCGTTCGCGCTCGCCGGAGGCCGTGCGCAGCAGCGCGGCCGCGGTTGCGGCCAGCGCCGCGGCATAGGGTTTCAGCGCCTGTGCGGTATCGGTCGGCAGCAGGCCGTTCGGTGAACGGATGAAAAGCTCCGTGCCGATCGCTTTTTCCAGCGCATCAACGTGACGACCGATCGTTGGCTGGGTCAGCCCGAGTTCACGCGCGGCTGCCGAAAGCGAACCTTGCTGAAGCGCGGTCAGGAAACTGCGGTAGAAATCCCAGCTCGGTTCGATATCCATATATTTTCGTATAACAGATGCACGCATTTCGTCAATTTTGTTTATCCCTTTCCGGGCGCATACTCATCTCATGCGATCGAAGGAGATTGTCATGAGTGGAGAATTGAAGACGGCCCTCGTGCTCGGCGCGACCGGCGGTATCGGCGGCGCGGTGGCGCGCAAATTGTTTGAGCGTGGTTGGCAGATCCGGGCGCTCAACCGTGATGCCGTCAAGGCAGCGAAGAAGGAGCCGGCATTCGAATGGGTGCAGGGCGATGCGATGAAGGCGGGCGACGTGCTGAGGTCGGCCGAAGGCGCCGGCCTGATCGTCCATGCCGTCAATCCGCCTGGCTATCGCCACTGGGAGCGGCTTGTGCTGCCGATGCTCGACAACAGCATCGCCGCTGCCCGTGCAGCCGGCGCGCGCATCGTGCTGCCGGGCAATGTCTATAATTTCGGGCCCGATGCCCTGCCGGCGCCGACCGAGGAAAGCCCGCAGCATCCGCTGACGAAGAAGGGGGCGATCCGCGTCGAGATGGAGAAGCGGCTGGAGGCGGCATCGCAATCCGGCGCCGGCGCCATCATCGTCAGGGCCGGAGATTTCTTCGGCCCGGGTACGACAGCGAATAGCTGGTTCTCATCGGGTCTGGTGACGCCGGGCAAGCCGGTCGGCACGATCAAGAATCCTGGGCGGCGCGGCGTCGGCCATCAGTGGGTCTACTTGCCCGACATGGCGGAAACCGTCGTCCAGCTCGTCGAGCGAGCCAACCGGCTGCCGGCTTTCGCCGTCTATCAGATGGAGGGCTTCTGGGATGCGGACGGCATGCAGATGGCGGAAGCGATCAAGCGCGTGGTTGGCGGCAAGGCCAAGATCGGACGGTTTCCCTGGTGGATCGTGCCGCTCGCCGCGCCCTTCGTTCCGATCATGCGCGAGATCAAGGAGATGCGCTATCTCTGGAAGGTGCCGCTCAGGATGAGCAACGCCAAGCTTGTCGAACTCGGCAAGGAGCCGCAGACACCAATCGATGAGGCGGTGCGGGCGTCACTGGTGGCGCTTGGCTGCCTGCCCGAACCGCATCATGACGCGGCGACGGCCTTCATCGGCCATTCGCTGCAAAAAGCCCATTAGGCTGCGAGTTCGGAAAGCGCGATCCGGCCGACCGTCAAGGCTGTCTCGGCCTGTTCAAAATTCGGATCGCCGAGGAACCAGGCGGCGGAAAGGCCGGAATAGGCGGCGATCCACTGCAGCAGCCGCTTCGGCTCCAGCCGGGCCTCTGCCGAGACGATGGCGAGCTGGCGGCGGAAACGGGCTCGGTCGGTGATGGTTGGCAGTTCCTCATTGGCGAAGATATTGGCGAAATCGAAGCCGCGCTCGCCATGGAGACGCTTCGGATCGATTGCCAGCCAGCCGCGCGCCCCGAAATCGAGAATGTTCTGGTGATGGATATCGCCGTGGAGGACAGCGGGTTCGCGCGGATCGGCAAGGAGCGCATTGGCGATTGCCGAACAGTCGGCAAGCGTGCCGCCATATTTGCCGGCGGCCGGTTCGAGATCGCGGAACCAGCGGGAGAGGGGAATGGGATCGGGAAGCGGTTTTTCGCGCGGCGCATGCAGCCGCGCGGCGGTCCGACAGAGGATGCGGCTCGCTTCGTCGTCCTCGCCATTCATCGCCATGGAAAGCAGCGAGCGTTTTCCCATCGCCCTTTCCAGGAGCACGGCATCGTCCTCATGGGCATAGACATGGGCCGCGCCGTCGCCATCCCACCATTGCATCAGCAATGCGCCATATCGTTCATCCTTATCGGTCGCCACTTTCAGCATGGCGGGCCTGTCCTGCCAGAGGACCGGCAGCAGGCGGCTCGAATGGGTGATGATGGGCTCGCCGTCTGATATCAACGACCAGCGTTCGAGATGGGAAGCGAACATGGCGACACCCTACAAAGATGCGTTGCAAATGAAAATCCCGCCTTTCGGCGGGATTTAGCAGTTCGTATCCTGAAGGCTCAGGCGACCTTTTCGAGCGTGGGATAGTCGACATAGCCCTTGGCGGTGCCGCCGTAGAAGGTCGACTGGTCGGGCGTGTTGAGCGGCAGCTTCTTTGCCAGCCGTTCGACCAGATCGGGATTGGCGATGAAAGGCTTGCCGAAGGCGACGAGATCGGCGCGGCCGCTTTCGGCGGCGTCGATCGCCAGGTCGCGGTCATAGCCGTTGTTGACCATCCAGCTCGCCTTGCCGCCGGCCCTTTCATAGGCCTGGCGCAGCGCCTTGTAGTCGAAGGAAGGATTGTCGCCCTGCCGGTAGTCACGCTCGCCGCCGGTCTGGCCTTCGATGACATGGATATAGGCAAGGCCGTATCTTGCCAGGCCCTCGACGACATGGGTGAAGGTCGTCTGCGGATTGGAATCGTAGCTTTCGCCCGACGGCGTCACCGGCGATATGCGGATTGCTGTCCGGCCTGCGCCGATTTCCTTGACGATGGCATCGACGACCTCGAAAGCCAGGCGCGTGCGGTTTTCGATCGAGCCGCCATACTGGTCGGTGCGGTCGTTGACGCCGTCACGGATGAACTGATCGAGCAGGTAACCATTGGCGCCATGGATTTCGACACCGTCAAAACCGGCGTCGATGGCGGCGCGAGCGGCCTTGCGGTAATCCTCGATGATCCCAGGAATCTCGGAGGTCTCGAGCGCGCGCGGCTCGGAGGTATCGGCGAAGCTGCCGCTGCCGTCGCTATTGACCAGATAGGTTTTGGCCTTGGCGATGCGATTGGTCGAAGAGACCGGCTTGCCGCCGTCCGGTTGCAGCGTCGTATGCGAGATGCGGCCGACATGCCACATCTGGACGACGATCTTGCCGCCGGCTGCGTGGACGGCCTCGGTCACACGCTTCCAGCCGTCGAGCGCTTCCTTGCTGTAGAGGCCGGGCACGTCGGCATAACCCTGGCCCTGGTGGGTGATCGCGGTCGCTTCGGTGATGATCAGGCCAGCCGTGGCGCGCTGGCGGTAATATTCGACGTTGAGATCGTTGGGGATCGCGCCCGGCGAGCGGTTGCGGGTGAGCGGCGCCATGACGATGCGGTTCTTGACGGAGATGTCGCCGACCTTGGCGGGTTCGAAAAGCTTGGCCATGATGGTCCTTTCTTTTGCGGGGGGATCACTCGGCAGGGGTGAGGGCGGTCCGGCCCCTGGCGAAGAGATTGGTGAATGCCGTCGGCCCGAGGCCGAGGAGAGGCTAGAGATCCTGCGTCAGCTGCTTGAGAAATGCCGCGATGGTTTCTTCGTTGCGCTTGTAGAAGATCCACTGTCCGACGCGTTTGGTGGTCACGAGGCCGGCGCGATGCAGCGTGCCGAGATGGGCCGAGACCGTGGACTGCGACAGACCGCAGCGCTCGAACTGGCTGGCGCAGACGCCCATTTCGAAGGGGTGCTCCTGCGAAGGGAAATGTTTCTCGGGATTTTTCAGCCAGCCCAGAATGTCCATCCGCGTGGGATGGGCAAGCGCCTTCATGATCTCGTCTTTATCCATCGTCGTTTGCCGAACTATAAATCGTTTCTGATCGATATATTGATCGGCAGGCGGCGATATGCAAATCACAGAGGCGTGAGAGGGCGGCCTTTGGCGATTGAGCAAATTTTGGGCAAAAAAAGAGGGCCACCGGAAAACCAGGGCCCTTTGAATTGTGAAGGTCAATAACCTCCAGAGGGGAACAGCTAATGCGGTGGTACTGGGAGAGAAACCACGAAATGCATCAGCTGAGATGGATATGGTGCTTCCTTAGGCAGGTTTCAATGCTTTTTTGTGCATGCCTGCTATGCGCCGCACAATTTTTTTGCGGTGCGGCATTTCCCGCTGGAACAAGGCAAAAAAAGAGGGCCGCTGGAAAACCAGGGCCCTTATAAGTGTGAAGGTCAAAAACCTCCAGAGGGGAACAGCTAATGCGGTGGAACTGGGAGGAAAAGCCACCATGTGCATCAGCTATGTGCGATATGGTGGTTTAATGGGCAAACGGCAACCCACATTTGTGCATGCCAGTCATGCGCACACTGCATAGTATGGAAAATATTCCATAAAACTGGCTTAAAAATTCCAGTTTCTGGCCTTGCTGACGATGAAATCGCGGAAAGCCTTCAGCTTGGCGGCGTTCTTGATCTCGTCAGGGTAGCAGAAATAGGTGTCGAAAGACGGCACGTCGGCATTGATCGCCAGCTGAATCAGGCCGGGGTCGCGGCCGACGATGTAATCGGGCAGGCAGGCGACGCCGATTCCGAGCAGGCAGGCGCGCTTGATCGAGGTCTGGCTGTTGATCTGCAGATGCGGGATGCGCTTGTTGTCGGAGGAGCGTCCGGCGACCTCCAGCCAGTTGACGTCGAGCAGGTAGCTCGGCGCCGGCTCGCCGAAGGTGATGATGCGGTGATTGTCGAGATCCTCGATCTTCTGCGGTTCGCCGTGGCGATTGATGTAGGAAGGGGCTGCATAGACGTGCATGTGCACGGTGAAGAGCTTGCGCTGGATGAGGTCGGACTGCTGCGGCTGGCGCAGGCGGATGGCGCAATCGGCATGGCGCATGTTCACATCCACTTCCTCGTTGTCGAGGATGAGCTGGATCTGCACATCGGGATAAAGCTGCAGGAATTCCTGGATCTTGTCGGTCAGCCAGCCCTGGCCGAGGCCGACCGTCGTCGTGACGCGCAGCTTGCCGGACGGCGTCTCTGTCGTCTCGGTGAGCTGCATCTTGACGGTCTCAAGCTTCAGCAGCACGTCATGGGCGGTGCGGTAAAGCAGTTCGCCCTGTTCCGTCAGGATCAGGCCGCGCGCATGGCGGTGGAACAGCTTGGTGCCGACATCCTGCTCCAGCGCGCTCACCTGGCGGCTGATGGCGGATTGGGACAGATGCAGCTTATCCGCCGCATGCGTGAACGAACCCGCTTCGGCAGCTGCGTGAAAAATGCGCAGCTTGTCCCAATCCAGTGGCATTCCCCCGCCTCTCATGCCGATCTTACTCCGCGGCCACGGCGACAGGCATGTGGCCCGTCAGGTATCGCTCTGCCTCAAGCGCTGCCATGCAGCCCATGCCGGCGGCGGTGACGGCCTGACGGAACGTGTCGTCGGTCACGTCGCCGGCGGCATAGACACCTTCGAGGCTGGTTGCTGTCGAATCCGGCGCGGTCCAGAGATAGCCGTTGTCCTTCAGCTTCAGCTTGTCCTTGAAGAGTTCGGTTGCCGGCGCATGGCCGATCGCGACGAAGACGCCGTCGACCGGCATTTCCGTGATCGCGCCGGTTCTGACGTCGCGCAGGCGCGCGCCGGTTACGGATTGCGGCATCGGGGGCTTGGCCGGCGTGCCTGTTATTTCGGCCACTTCCGAGTTCCACAGCACCTTGACGTTTTCCTTGGCGAACAGGCGTTCCTGCAGGATCTTCTCGGCGCGGAACGAGTCGCGACGGTGGACGACCGTTACCGACTTGGCGATGTTGGAGAGATAGAGTGCCTCTTCGACGGCGCTGTTGCCGCCGCCGACGACGATCACGTCCTTGTTGCGATAGAAGAAGCCATCGCAGGTGGCGCAGGCCGAAACGCCGAAGCCCTGGAAATGCTGCTCGCTCTCGATGCCGAGCCACTTGGCCTTGGCGCCGGTGGCGATGATCAGCGTATCGGCGGTCCAGACCTGGCCGCTGTCGGTGCGGGCGACGAAGGGGCGCTGGTTCGTGTCGACTTCGGTCACGAGGTCGTTGACGATCTCGGCGCCGACATGTTTTGCCTGCTGCAGCATCTGCTCCATCAGCCAGGGGCCCTGGATCGGATCGGCAAAGCCCGGATAATTCTCGACATCGGTGGTGATCATCAGCTGGCCGCCCTGTTCGAGACCGGCGATCAAGACCGGCTTCAGCATGGCGCGCGCGGCGTAGACCGCGGCCGTATAGCCGGCGGGTCCGGAACCGATAATGAGCACCTTCGTGTGGCGGGCGGGCATGTCATTTCCTTTCGACTGGCAGGAGGGCGGCGGCTAAATAGCGATTACGGCCGTTTCGCGGTCCATGCGCCATTTATGAACGTCCAATGCTATTATTCAAGGGCAGCCTTGCATTACCAACAAGGCAAATCGCCTTGATGTGCAAGAATCCGTCATCGGCTTGAAACTTTCTTGCGTATTCCGCGGCTTTATATAGAAGCTCGCCGCGAAGAATTAAAGAAAGGCCGCGATGTGGGTCGCACGGAACTCGACGTCATCGACATAAAGATCCTCCGGGAGCTGCAGGCCGACGGCCGCATGACCAATGTGGAGCTCGCCGACCGCGTCGGCATCTCGGCGCCGCCCTGCCTGCGCCGGGTGCGCAAGCTCGAAGAAGCCGGCATCATCGAAGGCTATCACGCCATGCTGAACAGCCCGAAGCTCGGCTTCGATCTGGTCGCTTTCTGCATGGTCGGGCTCAAGCACCAGTCGGAAGGCAATCTCAAGGCCTTTGCCGCCGCCACCACCGAATGGCCGCTGGTGCGGCAGGCCTGGATGGTTTCGGGCGACAGCGATTTCCTGCTGCATTGCGTGGCGGAAAACCTCACCCACTTCCAGGACTTCGT
This sequence comes from Rhizobium sp. R634, assembly GCF_002211305.1. Taxonomy (GTDB): domain Bacteria; phylum Pseudomonadota; class Alphaproteobacteria; order Rhizobiales; family Rhizobiaceae; genus Rhizobium. Next base: position 182,954 of record NZ_LOKW01000028.1, read on the forward strand.
CATCGAAGTGCTGACGGCGAACGAACATGTCGATACCGTGCGCACCATGCTGACGATCCGCCAGGTGAAGAAACTCGGACTGGTGGAAGTCTGAAAAGCCTATTTACGCGAGGCATAACCGCCGCGGTTGATGCCGTGGCGCTGCAGCTTGTCGTAGAAGGTTTTTCTCGGAATGCCGAGCGCCTCGATGGTGCGGCGCACGTCGCCGTCATTGGCCGCGAGGGCGTCGCGGATGATCTCGGCTTCGTAGCGTTCCAGTCGTTCCGGCAGGGTGCCGCCCGTCGGTTGCGAGGGGAGGGGCGTTGCTGCGCCGCCTTCGACGCCGAGCACCACGCGTTCGGCATAGTGAGAGAGCTCGCGGACATTGCCCGGCCATGCGTGGGTGGCAAGATGATGGCGGACATTCTCTGAAAGTTCCGGCACGTCGCGGCGGAAGCGCTCGGCGGCGCGCGCGGCGAAATGGGAGAACAGCAGCGGAATATCCTCACGGCGCTCTCTCAGCGGCGGAATGGAGATCGTTACGACATTCAGCCTGTAATAGAGGTCCTCGCGAAAATCGCCCCGCACCTCGGGATCTCCGAGATCGATCTTGGCGGCCGCGACGACGCGGAGGTCGACCGGGCGCACCTCGTTGGTGCCGAGCGGGGTGATTTCGCGCATCTCCAGCACGCGCAGCATCTTGACCTGCGTGGCGAGAGGCATGCTTTCGATCTCGTCGAGGAAAAGCGTGCCGCCGCTTGCATGTTCGATACGGCCCATGCGGCGCTTCTGAGCGCCGGTAAAGGCGCCGGCCTCATGGCCGAACAGCTCGCTTTCGATGACGGTTTCGGGCAGCGCCCCGCAGTTCAGCGCCACGAAATTGCCCTTCCGGCGGTGGCTCCACTGGTGCAGGATCTGGGCGACCACCTCCTTGCCGCTGCCGGTTTCGCCGGCGACGAGCACATCGACATCGGTATCGGCGATGTGGCGCAGAATTTTCCTCAGATTTTCCATGGCCGGCGTCTGGCCGATCAGCGGCAAAGTCTCCTGCGCATCTTCGGCGGCCCGGCGCAGCATGCGGTTTTCCAGCACGAGCTGCCGCTTTTCGCCGGCGCGGCGCACGCTCTGAACGAGGCGATCGGCAGCGAAAGGTTTGGCGATGAAATCATAGGCGCCGTCCTGGATGGCCTGAACCGCCATCGGAATGTCGCCGTGGCCGGTCATCAATATAACAGGCAGGTCGCCGTCCATGCCCTTCAGCGTGGCGAACAATTGCAGCCCGTCGATCTCGGGCATGCGGATATCGGTGACGACAGGGCCGGCAAAATCGGCCGTCAGCTCCGCCAGCGCGGCTTTCGCGCCGTCATAGGCCGAGACGGAAAAGCCGGCGAGTTCGAGGGTCTGGGCCGTCGCGCGGCGCAGATCCCTGTCGTCGTCGATCAGCGCAACGGGCATCGGTGTGGCCATGGTCAAGCCTTCCTCAGATGAACGATGAACCTTGTCCCGCTGCTGTCGCTCTCCACCTCCATCCGGCCGCCGTAATCGCCAACGATATCCTTGGAGATAACCAGCCCGAGGCCGAGACCGCTTTCCTTCGAGGTGTTGAAGGGCGTGAACAGCCCCTTGCGGATCTCGGGCGAAATGCCGGGGCCGTTGTCGGCAACCGTCAGTGTCACCATCTCCTGGTCGTTCGATGTCCTGATCTCGACGCGCGCCTCGTCGGCCTTCGGGGCGACGGCTTCGAGCGCGTTCTGGAGCAGGTTGATCAGCACTTGTTCGAGACGGATCCTGCTGCCCATGACCTGCAGGTCGGCTGGCGGCAGTTCGATGTCGAGCGTATCCATGCGGCCGGCAAAGCGGCTGCGCAGCAGCATCACCGCGCCCTCGATCACATCCTTCAATCCGGTCGGCTCGGCGCTGCCGCGGCCCTTGCGGGCGAAACTCTTCAGCTCCTCGGTAATCGAGCCGATGCGCTCGGTCAGCGCGGCGATGTTCTCCAGATTTTCGCCGGCCGGTGCGGTCTGGCCGCGGTCGAGGAAGGTGCGGGCATTATCCGCATAGGCGCGGATGGTTGCGACCGGCTGGTTGATCTCGTGGGCGACACCGGCGGCGACCTGGCCCAGGATCGCCAGCCTGTTGGCCTGAACCAGATCCTGCTGCACCGCCTGCAGCTTCTGCTCCGTGCTCCTGTGGCCGACGATCTCGGCCTGCAGCCGGTCGCGCGCCTGGCTGAGATCCAGCGTGCGCTCAGCGACGCGCCGTTCCAGCTCCTCTCGCTCCTGCTGCTCGCTGAAAATCCTGAGGGTGGCCGCCTGGCGGCGGCGCAACAGCAAGGCGCCTGCGGCGATCAGCGGCAAGAGCGTCAGCAGCGCCAGCATGCGGGCTTCGAGGATCCCGGCGTCAACCGCCGCTCCCAGCGCCACGAGGTGCTGCAGGTGCCAGGCTGTCGCAGGAACCGGGATTCCGACATCGAGAAATCGGGTTTTCCCGGCGCCGCCCGGCACGACGATTTCGACGACGTCGAGCCCGTCGCCGAGGCTTCGCACGCTATCGAGCGGCAGCGGCTGAAGCGGTGCATCGCCGAATTGAAGGCTTTCGCGGATCGCCGCCAGACGATCCCCGGGGATCCGGCCGATCGTCATGAACCGCCATGACGGAATACTGGTGATGAGGACGATGCCGCGATCGTCGATGACATAGGACGGTGCGTCCGTAGCGTTCCAATCCGCCTCGACGTCGTCGAATTCCACCTTGACGACGACGACGCCGAGGAGCCCGTCCGGGCCTGATATCCGCTCGGAAATATAGAGGCCGGGTTTCTTGCTGACGGTGCCGAGCGCGAAGTGCTCGGCCTGTCCCTTCGCCACGGCGCCTTGGAAATATTCGCGGAAACGGTAGTCGTTGCCGACGAAGCTCGTCGGTTCGCGCCAGTTGCTGGCCGAAACCGCCATGCCGTTCTTGTCGATGACATAGATAACGGCAGCCTTGGTGCCGGCCGCCAGCATTTCCAGCTTCCGGCTCAGCTGTTCGAACGTGCCGGCATCGTTTCCCGCCAGCGCCGCGGCGAGCGCGGTGTCCTGCGACAGCACGAAGGGAAGCGCTCGGTATTTTTCGAGAACCGTGCGCAGCAATGCCGCATTCAGGCTCGCATCGGTCCGGGCCTGTTCCTCCAGCGCGGTCTCGGCCTGGTAACGGCCGACCTCGCCGCTTGCCCAAAGGCTGACGAGCACGGCGAGAAGCGTGATCGCCGCATAGGCCCACCACATCCGGCGGATGCGATGATGCAGCGGCAGGGTGGGCCACAGCTTTTGCGAGACGGACAAGGACATGGCGGATTTGTGCATGTTTCGGCACGGGATGCAAATGGCTTTGTGCGGATTTTCGCATTTCTCAAGGCGCCGCGGATCGCCTCTCAATTTTTATGTGATTAAAACCAATGAGTTACATCGGAAATTCAAAACTGGCACGGCGATTGCGAAGGAGGGGACAACAACGGCTGAGCTGTTGGATTGAAGCGAACGGCTCGGGAGGCCGGAGTTCGTTCCGGGCGAGCCCTTAGGAGGACATCATGATCGCAGCACCATTGGATGCAGTCGCAGACAGCAAGGGCAAGAAGCCCTTTTATTCTCATCTTTACGTTCAGGTTCTCGCCGCCATCGCCGCGGGTATCCTTCTCGGCCATTTCTATCCCGAACTCGGCACGCAGCTGAAGCCGCTCGGCGATGCCTTCATCAAGCTGGTGAAGATGGTCATCGCCCCGGTGATCTTCCTGACGGTCGCGACCGGCATTGCCGGCATGAGCGATCTGAAGAAGGTCGGCCGCGTCGCCGGCAAGGCGATGCTGTACTTCCTGACCTTCTCGACGCTGGCGCTCGTCATCGGCATGATCGTCGCCAACGTCGTGCAGCCCGGCGCCGGCATGAACATCGATCCGGCTTCGCTCGACCCGAAGGCCGTCGCAACCTTCGCCGAAAAGGCGCATGAGCAGAGCATCGTCGGCTTCCTCACCAACATCATCCCGTCGACGATCGTCGGCGCGTTTGCCGATGGCGACATCCTGCAGGTGCTGTTCTTCTCGGTGCTCTTCGGCGTCGCGCTCGCCATGGTCGGCGAAAAGGGCGAGCAGGTCGTGACCTTCCTCAACGCCCTGACGGCTCCGATTTTCAAACTCGTCGGCATCCTCATGAAGGCCGCCCCGATCGGCGCGTTCGGCGCCATGGCATTCACCATCGGCAAGTACGGCATCGGTTCGATAGCCAACCTCGCCATGCTGATCGGCACCTTCTACATCACCTCGCTGCTCTTCGTTCTCGTCGTGCTTGGCGCGGTTGCCCGCTATAACGGCTTCTCGATCCTGGCGCTGTTGCGCTACATCAAGGAAGAGCTGCTGCTGGTTCTCGGCACCTCGTCTTCCGAGGCAGCGCTTCCGGGACTGATGAACAAGATGGAAAAGGCCGGCTGCAAGCGCTCGGTCGTCGGCCTCGTCATTCCCACAGGCTATTCCTTCAATCTCGACGGCACCAATATTTACATGACGCTGGCGGCCCTCTTCATTGCCCAGGCAACCGGCATCCATCTCTCCTGGGGCGACCAGATCCTGCTGCTCCTGGTGGCGATGCTGAGCTCGAAGGGTGCCGCCGGCATCACCGGCGCCGGTTTCATCACCCTTGCCGCGACACTCTCCGTCGTGCCCTCCGTGCCGGTCGCCGGCATGGCGCTCATCCTCGGCATCGACCGCTTCATGTCGGAATGCCGGGCACTGACCAACCTGGTCGGCAATGCCGTGGCGACGATCGTCGTGGCACGCTGGGAAAAGGAACTGGATACCGCGCAGCTCGCAGCGGCGCTCGGCGGCCAGACGGAAGAGACGGCTCCGGCCGGGCTGCAACCGGCTGAATAAACCAGCCTTATCGTTGGTGATCTTGCAGCGGCCCGTTATCCAGCGGGCCGTTTGCTTGTCGATAGATCTCGTTTCGTACTTGACGTCATCCTCGGCCCTGTGCCGAGGATCTGCTGCCCTATCGAACGGAGGCAGATGCTCGGGACAAGCCCGAGCATGACGAAGGAGAGGTTGGTGGCCGTTTCTTTTTTGGCTAGCCGCGATTGTCGCCGAGGAGGCGATCGTAGACGGCGCCGATCGCGCCTGCTTCCTTTTCCAGCGCGAAAATCGCCCTGACGTGGCGCAGCGCGTTCTCGCCATGGGCAAGCGCCAGCGCGGGATTTGCGATATAGGGGGCGATTGCCCGTGTCAGGGCCTCGCCATCGCCCGCAGTCACCACCGAGCCGGTTTCGCCATCGGCGATGAGTTCGGCATAGGCGCCGGCGTCCGAGGCCACGACGGCGGTGCGCGAGGCCATGGCTTCGAGCGGCGTCAGGCCGAAACCCTCGTTGCGGGAAGGGGCGACATAAAGCGTCAGGCGGCGATACCAGATTTTGATATCGGGCACTTCGCCGAGGAAGAGGATGCGATCAGCAAGCCCGGCGGCAGCGACATCGGCCTTGAGCTTGTCGCCGAAGCCCGCGTGCTCCGCCGTCACCCGGCCGGAGACGACGGCCGTCCATTCCGGGTGCTGCGGCAGGAGTTCGATCATCGCCTTGACGAAGAGATCGGTGCCTTTCTGATGGCGCACGCGGCCGAAGCAGCCGACGAGATAGCGGCCGGGCAGACCGGTGGCAGCAATGCCGTCTTCCGCCGTTTCCGGCGGGTGGAACAGGGAAAGATCGACGCCGTGCTGAATGACCGTGTGAGGCACCTCGAGAAAGGAGCCGGAACGGTCGCTCGTCGCAATCACCGCGTCCATGCGGCGGATCAGCCATTTCGTATAGGCGGTGTGGCGGCGCTGCGCGGCCGAGGTGAAGAGCAGCTTGAGCGGCATGCGAAGGACATGGCGAAGCAGGATGCCGACAGCCATCTCATTGTTGCGGCGGGCGTGCCAGACGCGGTGGCGCCGGCGCGCCGGCGGGCGCCAGAGGCCAAGAAGCTGCGGCCATTTCAGTTTTGCCAGGCCTTCCGGCAGGCCGGGACCGAGGGTCGCGATCCTGATACCGAGCCGGATCTGGCAGGGAATGAGCTGGACGATGGTCGAGGTGACGCCGGAGAGCCGGCGCTTGAAGTTGGGCGCAATGATCTCGACGTCACGCATATCAGGCAAGGAAAGGGTCTCGTGTGTGGCGGACGATCAGCCCCAGGAAACCTGAAGGATTTCGTAGGCCTTGGAACCGCCCGGGGCGTTGACCTCGATGGAATCGCCGACTTCCTTGCCGATCAGCGCACGGGCGATCGGGGAGGAGATGGAGATGCGGCCGGCCTTGACGTCGGCTTCCTGGTCGCCGACGATCTGGTAGGTCTTTTCTTCCTCGGTGTCCTCGTCGACGAGCTTCACCTTGGCGCCGAACTTGATCTTGTCGCCGGACATCTTGGTGAGGTCGATGACCTCGGCGCGCGCCGTCAGATCTTCGAGTTCGGTGATGCGGCCCTCGTTGTGGCTCTGGGCTTCCTTGGCGGCGTGATATTCGGCATTTTCGGAAAGGTCGCCATGGGCACGGGCTTCGGCGATCGCCTCGATGATTCGGGGACGCTCCTCCTGCTGGCGCCAGCGCAGCTCTTCCTGCAGCTTGACGAAACCACCCTGTGTCATCGGTACCTTATCAACCATTTTTCCGTCCTTCACTCCTTGCGTCTGCTAGTCCCTGCCTTCGAGCAGTCAGGCACACACAAAAGAAAACAGGTCCCGAAGGGAACTTCGGAACCGTGCCACAATCTTATTCGCGTGCTTATAGCAGATCGGCGATGCGGATTTCCAGAAAATTCGCATTGGGGAAACCCAACCCACCGCGATGGTGGGCGATACGCCCCAAAAATGGGCAGCGGGCGGATCGTTTTTGTTGACTTCGTATATTAGAACATATAGTGAACACAAGGATGAAGAAGTCGCTTGCCGAACGCCTTGCTATTCTCTCCGACGCCGCCAAATATGACGCGTCCTGTGCCTCCAGCGGCACGGTGAAACGCGATTCAAGAGCAAGCGGCGGGCTCGGCTCGACCGAGGGATCCGGCATCTGTCATGCCTATGCGCCGGACGGGCGGTGCATTTCGCTTCTGAAAATCCTGCTGACCAATTTCTGCATTTACGACTGCGCCTATTGCGTCAATCGCTCCTCCAGCAATGTCGAGCGGGCGCGCTTTACGCCGGAGGAGGTGGTCTGGCTGACGCTGGAATTCTACCGCCGCAACTATATCGAAGGCCTTTTCCTCTCCTCCGGCATCATCCGTTCCTCCGACTACACGATGGAGGAGATGGTCCGCATCGTCCGTGAATTGCGGGTGACGCATAATTTTCGCGGCTACATCCATCTGAAGGCGATCCCCGAGGCATCGCCGCATCTGATCGAGGAGGCGGGGCTTCATGCCGACAGGCTGTCGCTCAACATCGAGCTGCCGACGGACAAGGGCATTTCCCGCTTCGCGCCGGAAAAGAAGCCCGTCAATATCCGGCGATCAATGGGCGATCTCCGGCTGAAGATCGAGGCGGCCGGCGAGCCGACGCTGAAGACGAAGAAGCGGCAGCGGTTCGTCCCGGCCGGCCAGAGCACGCAGATGATCGTCGGGGCCGATGGCGCGAGCGATGCGACGATCCTTGCAAGCAGCGGCCGGCTCTACAGCAGCTATGGGCTGAAGCGTGTCTATTACTCCGCCTTCAGCCCAATCCCCGACGCCTCCAAAAATCTTCCGCTGATCAAACCGCCGCTGATGCGCGAACATCGGCTCTACCAGGCCGACTGGCTCTATCGGTTCTACGGTTTCGGCATCGACGAGATCACCGCGAACCAGGCCGACGGTATGCTCGATCTGAACCTCGACCCGAAGCTTGCCTGGGCGCTTGCCAACCGGGGCGAATTTCCCGTCGATATCAACAGGGCCGAGCGTGAGCGGCTGCTGCGCGTGCCCGGCCTTGGCACAAAGACCGTCAAGGCGATCGTTTCGGCGCGTCGTTTCCGCCGGCTGCGGCTGGACGATCTTTCTCGGCTCGGCATTTCGATCAAGAAGGTCCAGTCCTTCATCTCTGCGGAAGGATGGTCGCCACGGCGGCTGATCGACCGGCCGGACCTTCGCACCATGTTCGAGCCGCAGCCCGAACAATTGTCTTTGCTGTGATGCGCCGGGTCGTGCTCGCAGGACGGGGAGATCTTGCCGAATGGCGTGATGCCGCGCGCGCCTTCGCGGCCGCCGGCATATTGCCGGAGGAAATCGAATGGCGCGCGAAAAGCGCCGAGGCCGATCTTTCCTTTCAGCGCGACGCCATGCCGCCCGCACCTGCAACATCCCGCAAGCCGATGACGGTGCCGCCCGCCTTCATCGAGCTTGCCGAGACGGTGCTCTGCCATTCCGATCCGGCACGGTTCTGCCTGCTTTACCGCCTGCTCTGGCGGCTGCAGATGGACAAGCGGCTGCTCGAGGTGGCGTCCGACGAGGATGTCGCGCGCGCCCGGCTGATGGCGAAGAACGTGCGCCGCGACGCCCATAAGATGACGGCCTTCGTCCGCTTCAAGGAGGTCGGCGCGGTATCGGCAAGCCGCCGGAAATTCCTCGCCTGGTTCGAGCCGGACCATCATATCGTCCGGCGCACGGCGCCCTTTTTCCAGCGGCGCTTCAACGACATGGACTGGCTGATTGCCACGCCCAAGGGATCGGCCGCCTGGGACGGCGAGCGGCTGACGATCACGGACGAGCCTTGCGAAAAGCCCAATCTCAGCGATGCCACGGATGAGCTCTGGCGCACCTATTACGCCAACATCTTCAATCCGGCCCGGTTGAAGGTGAAGGCGATGCAGGCGGAGATGCCGAAGAAATACTGGAAGAACCTGCCGGAGGCCGATCTCATTCCGGGCTTGATCGCATCGGCCGAAAGCAAGGTGCGCGAGATGGCCGCAAGGGAGGCCACGCAATCGCTGCCGTTTCACGATCGGCTGCAGCAGGCCGCGCGCAATCTTCCCGCCGAGCCCCAGGCGCCCGCGGGCACGCTGGAGGCGCTGCGTGCGGAGGCTGCCGTCTGCACGCGCTGTCCGCTTCACGCCAATGCGACGCAGACGGTCTTCGGGGAGGGGCCGCGCGATGCGGAGGTTATGTTCGTCGGCGAGCAGCCGGGCGATCAGGAGGACATCGCAGGACGCCCCTTCGTCGGTCCTGCGGGCAGGCTTTTCGATCAGGTGATTGCGGAGGCGGGCATCGATCGGTCGACGCTTTACGTCACTAATGCCGTAAAGCATTTCAAATACGAGCCGCGCGGCAAGCGGCGCATCCATCAGAAGCCCAATATGGGCGAGGTGAAGCATTGCCGCTGGTGGCTCGATCTGGAATTGACGCTCGTCAAGCCGAAGCTGATCGTCGCCATGGGGGCGACGGCGCTTGCGGCGCTGACCGATGTGAAAGGCCGCCTGCAGGACGTCAGAGGAAAGGCGATGGCGATCGAAGGAGGGCGCACGCTCTTCGTGACGGTGCATCCGTCCTATCTGCTGCGCATTCCCGACGAACGGCTGAAGACGGAGGAGATGGCGCGATTTCGTCAGGATATGATGGAAATTCAGGCGCTTATGAAAGCAGCCGCATAAGTTGATGCTGGTTGAGTTCAGCGTCAGCGCTCAAGGAGCGCCGACGCTGTTCCAGTTCTATCCAGACGCAAACCGCGGCGCGGTTTTGCTGGAATTGCTCTCATCTCAGGCAAAGTAGCTCTGCAGCGGCCGCACTTCCAGATTGCCGGCCTTCAGCGCCTTGATCGCCTGGGCGGCGGCCTCTGCGCCGGCCATCGTCGTGTAATAGGGCACCTTCTGCATCAGCGTCGCGCGGCGCAGCGACTTGGAATCCGAGATCGCCTTGTTGCCGTCGGTGGTGTTGATGACGAGCTGGACCTGGCGGTTGCGGATCGCGTCCTCGATATGCGGACGGCCTTCGAGCACCTTGTTGATCTTGGTGGCGGTGATGCCGTTTTCGCCGAGGAAGCGGGCGGTGCCGCCGGTCGCCAGCACCTTGAAGCCCTGTTCGACGAGGATGCGGATCGCCGGCAGCACGCGCGCCTTGTCCTCGTCACGCACGGAGACGAAGACCGTTCCGTCGCGCGGCAGCTCGACGCCGGCGCCGAGCTGCGACTTGGCGAAGGCCAGCGCAAAATCGGTATCGAGGCCGATGACTTCGCCGGTCGAGCGCATTTCCGGGCCGAGCAGCGTATCGACGCCGGGGAAGCGGGCGAAGGGGAACACGGCTTCCTTGACGGCGATGTGGGTGAGCTTGCGCGGATCGGGCTTCGTGCCGTAGGCGGCAAAGGTCGCGTCGAGTTTCTCGCCGGCCATGACGCGGGCGGCGATCTTGGCGATCGGCGCGCCGATGGTCTTGGCGACGAAGGGCACGGTGCGCGAGGCGCGCGGATTGACTTCGAGAACGTAAACGGTGCCGTCCTTGATGGCGAACTGGACGTTCATCAGGCCGCCGACATTGAGCGCCTTGGCCATCGCCTTTGCCTGGCGCTCCAGCTCGTCAAGCAGTTCGACGGGCAGCGAGCGCGGCGGCAGCGAGCAGGCGCTGTCGCCCGAGTGGATGCCGGCTTCCTCGATATGCTCCATGATGCCGGCGACATAGACGTCGGTGCCGTCGGAGAGGCAGTCGACGTCGACTTCGATGGCGTGGGTGAGGTAGCTGTCGAAAAGCAGCGGATTCTTGCCCAGCAGGGTGTTGATCTGGCCGGTCTTGTCGTTGGGATAACGCTGCTTGATGTCTTCAGGCACCAGTTCCGGCACCGTGTCGAGCAGATAGGTCTGCAGCTGGCCTTCCGAATGCAGGATCTGCATGGCGCGGCCGCCGAGGACGTAAGACGGGCGCACGACCAGCGGGAAGCCGATTTCGGCGGCGACGAGACGCGCCTGCTCGACCGAATAGGCGATGCCGTTATTCGGCTGATTGAGATCGAGCTTCATCAGAAGCTTCTGGAAACGGTCTCGGTCCTCGGCAAGGTCGATCATGTCCGGCGCGGTGCCGAGGATCGGGATGCCGTTCTTTTCGAGCGCCTCGGCGAGCTTCAGCGGCGTCTGGCCGCCGAACTGGACGATGACGCCGACGACTTCGCCCTTTTCCTGCTCGGCGCGCAGGATTTCGATGACATCCTCTGCCGTCAGCGGTTCGAAATAGAGGCGGTCCGACGTATCGTAATCGGTCGAGACGGTTTCCGGGTTGCAGTTGATCATGATCGCTTCATAACCCGCATCCTTCAGCGCGAAGGCGGCGTGGCAGCAGCAATAGTCGAACTCGATGCCCTGGCCGATGCGGTTCGGGCCGCCACCGAGGATGACGACCTTCTTGCGATCCGAAACCTGAGCTTCCGAGCGGGCGGCGCCGACGAAGGGCGTCTCGTAAGTCGAATACATGTAGGCGGTCGGCGAAGCGAATTCGGCCGCGCAGGTATCGATGCGCTTGAAAACAGGGCGGACGTTCAGACCGTTGCGCAGTTCGGCGACTTCCTTCGGGCGCTTGCCGGTCAGGGTCGCGAGACGCGCGTCGGAGAAGCCCATCGCCTTCAGCATGCGCAGGTTGTCGGCATCGCCGGGCAAGCCATGCTCGCGGATGCGGGCTTCCATGTCGACGATGTTCTTGAGCTGCGCGATGAACCACGGGTCGATCTTGCAGCCCTCATGCACCTCTTCGATGCTGAGGCCCTGGCGCAGCGCCTGGGCGACCATGCGCAGGCGGTCCGGCGTCGGCGTGCCGATGGCGGCGCGAATGGCGTTCTGGCTGGATTCGCCTTCTTCGAAATCGGGGATCTCGATTTCGTCGAGGCCGGTCAGGCCGGTTTCGAGGCCGCGCAGCGCCTTCTGCAGCGATTCGGCGAAGGTGCGGCCGATCGCCATGACCTCGCCGACCGACTTCATCGCGGTGGTGAGCACCGGCGAGGCGCCGGGGAATTTCTCGAAGGCGAAACGCGGGATCTTGGTGACGACATAGTCGATCGACGGTTCGAAGGAGGCGGGCGTGGCGCCGCCGGTGATGTCGTTTTCGAGCTCGTCGAGCGTGTAGCCGATGGCGAGCTTGGCGGCGACCTTGGCGATCGGGAAGCCGGTCGCCTTGGAGGCGAGTGCCGAGGAGCGCGAGACGCGCGGGTTCATTTCGATGACGACGAGGCGGCCGTCCTTCGGGTTGACGGCGAACTGCACGTTCGAGCCGCCGGTCTCGACGCCGATCTCGCGCAGCACCGCGATCGAGGCGTTGCGCATGATCTGGTATTCCTTGTCCGTCAGCGTCAGCGCCGGAGCGACGGTGATCGAATCGCCGGTGTGGACGCCCATCGGATCGATGTTCTCGATCGAGCAGATGATGATGCAGTTGTCCGCCTTGTCGCGGACGACCTCCATCTCATACTCCTTCCAGCCGAGCACCGATTCTTCGATCAGCACTTCCGTCGTCGGCGAGGCGTCGAGGCCGCCACCGACGATCTCGAAGAATTCCGAACGGTTATAGGCGATGCCGCCGCCGGTGCCGCCAAGCGTGAAGGACGGGCGGATGATGGCGGGCAGGCCGACATGATCGAGCGCCTGGGCGGCGATCGCCATGGCGTGGTTCATGTAGCGCTGCTTGCGGTCGCTTTCGCCGAGGTTCCACTGGTTTTCCAGCTCGTCCAGCGCCTTGTCGAGGTCGGAGCCCGAAAGGCTTTCGCGCAGCTTGCTGCGCTCGGCTTCATGCGTCTTGCGGTCGAGGTCCTTGATGTCGGTGGCATTGGCCAGCATCGAGCGCGGCGTTTCCAGGCCGATGCGGGCCATGGCCTCGCGGAACAGCGCGCGGTCCTCGGCCATGTCGATGGCGGCCGGCTTGGCGCCGATCATCTCGACATTGTAGCGGTCGAGCACGCCCATGCGCTTCAGCGACAGCGCGGTATTCAAAGCCGTCTGGCCGCCCATCGTCGGCAGCAGCGCATCCGGGCGCTCCTTGGCGATGATCTTGGCGACGACCTCGGGGGTGATCGGCTCGACATAGGTCGCGTCGGCAAGGCCCGGATCGGTCATGATCGTCGCCGGGTTGGAGTTGACGAGGATGACGCGGTAGCCTTCCTCCTTCAGCGCCTTGCAGGCCTGGGTTCCGGAATAGTCGAACTCGCAAGCCTGGCCAATGACGATCGGTCCCGCGCCGATGATGAGGATCGATTTGATGTCTTGGCGCTTCGGCATGGGCGATATCCATTGTCTGGCTGCGCAAAAAGCCGGCCAGGGTGGGAGATCACCAGGTCGGGTCGCGCATTGAGGTCTTTTCAGGCTAGAAGCGGCTTATAGGCAAATGTATTTGCAAACGGAACCCCATAAATCGCGGAATCGACAGGAATCCGGAGATAGCGCGAAAGCCTATTTCCCGTCGGGTACGACGAGCACCCGGATTTCGCCGCCGCGCGCCGGATTGACGATCGCTTCGGGGGTCTCGGCGAGGCCGATCCGGCGGGAGATCAAAGGCTCGACCTTGATCCGGCCGGAGGCAATGAGATCGGCGGCGCGGCCATGGGTGAAAGGGTTGACGAAGGAGCTTATCAGCGCGACTTCGCGAAACAGCAGGTCGAAAGGCTCGATTTCGATCTTTGCGCCCTGGGCCATCACGCCCAAAATGACGGCGGTCCCGCCGCGCCGGGCAAGCCGGGGCGCCTGCTGCATGGTTTCTGGCACACCGGCACATTCGAAGACGACATCGGCGCCGCCGGGCAGCAGGCCGTCTTCGGCAATGATGCGGGAAACGACATCGCCACCACTCGGGTCGACTGTGGCGGTGGCGCCGAGGCTTTCTGCCAGTCGGCGTTTTTCGGCGCTTCGCGTCACCAACACGACGCGGGTCGCGCCGGCAAGCCTTGCCAGCTGGACGGTGAGAAGGCCGATGACGCCGCCGCCGAGCACGATGGCGGAAAAACCGGCTCGCAACCCGGCGAGATCGACGCCGTGAATGCAGCAGGCGAGCGGTTCGCAGAAAGCGCCGTGCAGCGGATTGAGGTCGGCCGGCAGGGCGAAAGCCTGGCTCTCAGGCATGCAGACATAATCGGCGAAACCGCCGTCGCGGTGGATGCCGATCGCCTGCAGGTTCCGGCAGAGATTGACGCGGCCGCGCCGGCATTCCTCGCAGCCGCCGCAGGAGATATTCGGATCGCCGGTCACACGCATGCCCGAGCGAAAGCCGGTGACGCCGGCTCCAACCGCTTCGACGATCCCTGCGAACTCATGGCCGAGCGTCACCGGCGCCTTCGCGGGAAATTCGCCGTGATAGATATGGCGGTCGGTGCCGCAGATGCCGCAGGCCTCGACGCGGACCAGCAGTTCGCCGGGGCCGGGCACCGGCTTTTCAACTTCGCGCAGCTGCAGTTTTCCGGTTGCTTCCAGGCGTACGGCCTTCATCGCTCTTCCTCCTGCTTTCTCCTCCTGGTTCAGGAAGAGCGAAAGCGGGAGTCCAGTCAAGCGCTTAGCGCGCCTTCTTTACCTGAAACGCCGGCGCGTGCACCGAAGGAACAATATCCCGCTCCCAAATGTTTACGGCCGGGAAGCGGGAGGCTGTGATGGCTGGTCCGCCGTCTGTTTCGAGGCGGATGAAGCCGCTGGAATTCTCCCCGCCGACGGATATATAAATTCTTTGAGCGCAAGCACGGGCATTGCCGGGGAGAGAGAAGATGGAATGGAGAGGCCGGCGTCAGTCCGATAATGTCGAGGATCGCCGTGGTTCGGGCGGCAGCCCCTTCGGCCGCGGCGGCGGGTTCAATTTCCCCTCCGGGGGCGGCGTTCGCCGCGCCGGCGGCGGCTTGAGCATCGGCACGATCATCTTCCTCGTCGTCATTTATTTCATCTTCAAGGCGATGGGCATCGACCTGATGCAGGTGCTCGATGGCGGCGGCATGTCGAGCGGCCCGGGCTACGAGCAGAGCCAGTCCGAGGGAACGCGCGCCCCCGCCAATGACGAGATGACCGCCTTCGTGCGCACCGTTCTCGCCGAAACCGAGGACACCTGGAACGGCATCTTCCAGGCGCAGGGCCAGAATTACGAAGAGCCGCGCCTCGTTCTCTTTTCGGGGCAGACGCAATCGGCCTGCGGCTTTGCCTCTGCCGCGACCGGTCCGTTCTATTGCCCGGGAGATCACAAAGTCTATCTCGATACGGCGTTCTTCCAGGAACTCTCCGACCGCTTCGGCGCATCCGGCGACTTCGCCGAGGCCTATGTCGTCGCCCACGAGGTCGGCCATCACGTGCAGAACCTGCTCGGCATCCTGCCGAAGTTCAACCAGGCCCGCCAGCGCATGGGCGAGGAGGAGGCCAACAAAATGTCGGTGCGCGTCGAGCTGCAGGCCGATTGCTTCGCCGGTATCTGGGGCAAATATACCGAGCAGAAGGGCATCCTGGAGGCTGGCGACCTCGAGGAGGCGCTGAACGCCGCCCAGCAGATCGGCGACGACACGCTGCAGAAGCGCTCGCAGGGCTATGTCGTGCCGGAGAGTTTCAACCACGGCACCTCGGCGCAGCGCGCCCGGTGGTTCAAGCGCGGTTTCGACAGCGGCCAGCTGTCTGCCTGCGATACGTTCTCGGGGCCGGTTTGAGGTTGCTTGGCTAAGGTTTGTAGGCCTCACTACAGGGCCTTCAATCCGCCGATTACTTCTCGCTATCCATATGCTTGAGCATCTGTTCGGGATAACGCCCACCGGCCGCTGCATCCTTCGGCACGGCGCGTTCGATGGCTTCGAAATCTTCTGCCGACAGCGCCACCGCGCGTGAGCCGAGCGCTTCGGTCAGCCGATCGCGGCGGCGGGCGCCGATGAGGGGGACGATGTCCTTGCCCTTGGCGGCGACCCAGGCGATGGCGATCTGGGCGACGGAGACGCTCTTCGCCCCGGCGATCTCGCGCAGCTTTTCGACGAGAGCGAGATTCTGCTCGACATTGCCTTCCTGGAAGCGCGGGCTGTGGGTGCGGAAGTCGCCGGCCGTGGCCTGGCCCTTCTGCCAATGGCCGCTGATCAGGCCGCGCGAGAGCACGCCGTAAGCGGTGATCGAGATGCCGAGCTCGCGTGTCGTCGGCAGGATCTTTTCCTCGATCCCGCGCGAAATCAGCGAATATTCGATCTGCAGGTCGACGATCGGCGCGACGGCGGCGGCGCGGCGGATCGTGTCGGCGCCGACTTCCGACAGGGCGATATGTCTGACATAGCCTGCTTTGACCATGTCGGCGATGGCGCCGATCGTATCCTCGATCGGCACGTTCGGATCGAGGCGGGCCGGGCGGTAGACGTCGATATAGTCGACGCCGAGGCGCTGGAGCGTATAGGCGAGGAAGTTCTTCACCGCCACCGGGCGGCCATCGAAGCCGCCCCAGCCGCCGGCGGGATCGCGAAGCGCACCGAACTTGACGCTGATGACGACGTCCTGGCGCCTGCGGCCCCTCAAGGCCTCGCCGATCAGCATTTCGTTATGGCCCATCCCGTAAAAGTCGCCGGTGTCGAGCAGATTGATGCCCACATCGAGCGCGGCATGGATGGTCGCGATGCTTTCGGCGCGGTCGGCCGGTCCATACATGCCCGACATGCCCATGCAGCCGAGGCCGATGACGGAGACTTCGGGTCCGGTCTTTCCCAAACGATAGGTCTGCATGGTCTTCTCCTTCATTGGCGCCGCGTCCCCGTGCCGGGACAAGCTGTCGATGCCGTTCTACCGCCTGCCTCTTCCCGTGATAATCGGGCGGCTCCGAACGGGCTGTGCGGGGCAATGCACAATCACCGGTCTTCCGGAGTGATCTGGACGCCTTCGCGGCGATTGCAAGGTAATGCATCGCGCCGCCAACCTTTGGAGCGACAGCGAGCGGCCTGCGGTTGCGGCGTCTCATAAAGTTCCCGCAGAGCAGCATCAAAAACTTTGAATGTTCACGGATTGTTTCACTTTCCTTTCTGAGCTATGTCATTTTTGCGGGGACGAGATCGTCTTTCCAGAAACAACGGCTGTAGAGATGCATCATGCTTGACCCGAAATTCGTTCGCCGCGGCCTTTTCCTGGTCTTCATCATTCTCTTTCTCGACATTATCGGCATTGCCATCATCATGCCGGTGCTGCCCGCCTATCTGGAGCAGTTGACCGGCGGCAACGTGAGCGATGCGGCAATCGACGGCGGTTGGCTGATGCTCGTCTATGCCGGCATGCAATTCCTGTTCGCGCCGCTGCTCGGAAACCTGTCGGATCGTTTCGGCCGCCGGCCGATCCTTCTGCTTTCAGTGCTGACCTTCGCGATCGACAATTTCATCTGCGGCATCGCCACCAGCTTCTGGATGCTGTTCGTCGGCCGCGTTCTTGCCGGCATCAGCGGCGGCAGCTTCGCCACCTGCTCGGCCTATATCGCCGACATCAGCACGGAGGAGAACCGGGCGAAGAATTTCGGGCTGATCGGCATCGCTTTCGGCGTCGGCTTCACGATCGGCCCCGTCGTCGGCGGCTTCCTCGGCGAATTCGGCCCACGTGTGCCCTTTCTCGGCGCGGCTGCGCTGTCGCTCCTTAATTTCATCGCCGCCTGTTTCCTGCTGCCGGAAACGCTGGAGGCGAAGAACCGCCGCCGCTTCGAGTGGAAGCGCGCCAATCCGCTCGGCGCGCTGCGCCAGATGCGCCACTATCCCGGTATCGGCTGGGTCAGCCTCGTCATGTTCCTGTTTTTCCTGGCACATGCCGTCTATCCCTCGGTCTGGTCTTTCGTTTCGACCTATCGCTACGGCTGGAGCGAGGGACAGATAGGCCTCTCGCTCGGCATTTACGGCATCGGCGCAGCACTCGTCATGGGTTTGGTCCTGCCGCGCGTCGTGCCTCTGCTCGGCGAATGGAAGACGGCGCTGCTCGGTCTCTGTTTTTCCGCCGCAGGCCTGACCGGCTATGCCTTCGCCTGGGAGGGCTGGGTGGTCTATGTCGTCATCGTCGCGACGGTCATGGAAAACGTCGCCGATCCGCCGCTGCGCAGCATCGCCGCCGGCAAGGTGCCGCCTTCGGCGCAAGGCGAGCTGCAGGGCGCTTTGACCAGCCTCAGCAGCATCACCACCATCGTCGGGCCGCTGATCTTCACGCAGATGTTCGGCTATTTCACCCGGCCGGAGGCGCCGGTGACCTTTGCCGGCGCACCCTATCTGACGGCCGCCCTGTTCATTCTGCTCGCCGCCGGCGTGTTCCTCACTCGCGTGCGGGTTCGACGGCCGGCCGAGGCGCTGGAAGCGGCGGGTTGATCGATCAGAAATGGTGATGCGATGATGAATTTTTCATCATCTGCCTGTTTTAGGGTAGTTCTTTGCGGGTCTTTCCTCTAAGCCCGAATGATATTTTCGCCGCAGATTGCGCGGCGACGTAGATTCCAATCACAGGACTGGTGTCATGGACACGCCGATCGACGCGCGCAGGCTTGCGCCGACAACCGATAATCGCTGGAGCGCACATTTCCGTGCCACGCTGGCGCTCGGCATTCCGCTGATCGGTGCGCAGCTTGCCCAGCTCGGCATACACACCACCGACGTGATGATCGTCGGCCGCCTCGGCGCCGAGCAGTTGGCGGCCATGGTGCTGTCGGCTCAGTTCCTGTTCACGATCCTGATCTTCGGTTCGGGCTTTTCTATCGCCGTCATTCCGATGGTGGCGCAGGCCTATGGCCGCGGCGACGTCGTCTCGGTGCGCCGGTCGCTGCGCATGGGTCTGTGGGTGGTGATCGGATTCTGGATCATCGTGCAGCCGGCCTTTTTCAATGCGGAACAGATCCTGCTGTTTGCGCAGCAGAAGCCGGAGGTGGCCAGGCTCGCCCACGGCTATATCATGATCGGCCAGTTCGGCGTGCTGCCGGCCCTGCTTTTCAACGTCATGCGGGCGTTGGTCAGCGCCATCGGCAAGGCGGGCATCATCCTCAACGTCACCATCGTGACGCTGGTGATGAACGCGATCTTTGCCTATGCTCTGGTGCTCGGCCATTTCGGCTTTCCGGCGATGGGACTGGAGGGCGCGGCAATCGTGTCGGTCGTGGTGCAGACGGCCGGTTTCCTCTTCATTCTCGCTTTTGTCCAGAAGCGGGAGGAGACGCGCCGCTACGAGATCTTCGTGCGGTTCTGGAAGCCCGACTGGCACGCGCTGCTCGAGGTCATTCGGCTCGGCTTCCCGATCAGCGTCACCGTGCTTGCCGAGGTCAGCCTGTTCACGGTGGCCTCGCTCTTGATGGGCTATATCGGCACCATCGAGCTTGCCGCCCACGGCATCGCCCTGCAATGGGCCTCGATCGCCTTCATGATTCCGCTCGGTCTCAGCCAGGCGGCGACGGTGCGCGTCGGCGTCGCGCACGGGCAGGGCGATCATGTTGGGCTGGTGCGGGCTTCGATCATGGTGGTCATCCTCGCCTGCGTCATCTCGGCGGTTGGCTCTGTGCTGTTCGCCACCATGCCGCAGTTTCTCGGCAGCTGGTTCCTCGATGTCAATTCGCCCGAGGCCTCTGAGGTGCTCGCCTATGCCGGGCCGCTGATCGTGGTTGCCGGGCTGTTCCAGCTCGTCGACGGGCTGCAGGTGATCGCCAACGGTTTGCTGCGCGGCCTGAAAGATGCGCGCGTGCCGATGATCATGGCGCTGATCGCCTATTGGCCGATCGGCTTCTTCCTCGCCTGGGCCTTTGCCTTCCCGCTCGGCTTCGGCGGCATCGGCATCTGGTTCGGCTTCCTCGTCGGGCTGGCGGCGGCCGCCGTCATGCTCTGCGCACGCTTCTACCTTCTGCTTCGCCGGGAGGGCGCGATGGCCGGCTCCTGAGCCGGCCTTCCGGCCTTAGGCGGCGACAGGCTTATAGCTGGCGATATCGGCGCGAATGCCGAGACGCGAAAACATCTCCTGGGGATCGAAATTGACGGCCTTGTGGGCAGCGGCGACGGCCGCCCGTGCGCGCTCGACGACCTCGGTGTTTTCCCATTCGGCGATTGTGACGAAATTGAATTCGCCAGGACCGGCGACCTGCTCCAGCACCCTGTGATCGATGAACCCGTCCTGCGCCTCCAGCAGCTTGTGGGTCATCATCACCTTGACGAGAAATTCCTCCCGCGCCGCCGCCGGCACGACGAACTTGTCGATCCGAAAGAAAGCTCCGCTCATCCATTTTCTCCTGCATCATCTGTCTGCGGGGTGTTTGTAATTCCTCAAGTATGGTTGAGGTCAATATGGAAGTATCAGTGCCGGGAATCGGATGCCGCCTCTCACCACTTGTTGACTCACCCGCGGTTGAACAATAACTTGCTAATTTGGTCTTTAGGCTTGTCCTCACATGATGGATCAATCTCTTCAGCGTCGCCTCGCTGCCATCGTCGTTGCCGATGTGGTGGGATATTCACGCCTGATGGAGGCTGATGAAGTCGCAACGGTGGCGAACCTCAGGGAACTCCGTTCTGGTGTTATCGAGCCGGCCGTGATGCGCCACAACGGTCGCATCTTCAAGGTCGTGGGCGACGGCTTCTTGATCGAATTCGGCAGCGCGGTGGACGCGGTCGAAGCAGCGCTGGAAATGCAACGGACCACCACTCCTGTCGAGGCGTCCGGAGATCGACGCCTGCTTTTACGTGTCGGCGTTAATCTGGGAGATGTCATTGACGACGGTTCGGACGTCCTCGGCGACGGGGTCAATGTCGCGGCGCGCCTGGAGACACAGGCCGCGCCGGGAGGTATCTGCATTTCAGCCGGCGTTCACGGCGAGATCGTCGGCAAGATCGGCGACCGGTTCTTCGACGCAGGCGAGCGCTACCTGAAGAACCTGACCCGCCCTGTCCACGTGTGGCATTGGCCGGATGCGCTGCAGAGCATATTGCCGCTGCCCGACCGTCCCTCGATCGCTGTATTGCCGTTCACGAACATGAGTGGGGATGAAGCGGACGCGCCTTTCGTCGACGGCTTGACTGAAGACCTGATCACCGACCTTTCCCGTACGGCTGGCCTGTTCGTTATCGCGCGCAACTCCGTCTACGGCTACAAGGGCAAGCCGGTTAACGTAAAGCTGGTCGCCCAGGACCTCGGCGTCCGCTACGTCCTGGAGGGGAGCGCCAGACGCGCAATGGGCCGTGTCCGCATCAATGCCCAATTGATCGACGCGCTTGCCGGCGGGCACCTGTGGGCCGAGAGGTTCGACAGGACGGTGGAAGATGTTTTCGAACTGCAGGATGAAGTCAACGCCAAGATTGTCGAAGCCCTCGTCGGCCGGCTGACCACTCCGCCGCAGCGCAATCGGCCGAAGAACTTGGAGGCGTACGACCTGTGTGTGCGCGCTCGCCTCCTGACGGAAGAGTCGCCGCAAACCGAGCGTGAGGCCTATATGCTGCTCCAGCGCGCGGTCAAGCTCGAGCCATCATATGCCGAGGCGCTCGGTCTGCTCGCCTATAACCGTTGGCTGGCTTGGACTCATTTCGGCGAGCCCGAAGATCCCAACCGCCAGATGGCGGTGACATCAGCGCAGAGGGCGGTCGAGCTCGATCCCAACGATGCCGGCTGCCGTTACGTCTTGGGGACCATTTTGGCCTATGAGCGGCGGTGGGAGGAATCGGAGGCCGCCTTCGCCAAGGCCCTGGAGCTGGACCCCAACCATGCCGACACCTGGGCCGCCATGTCTGATATTTCAGTGCTGGACGGCAGGGTTGCCGACGGACTGGCGCAGATCGACAAAGCTCTGCGGCTCAATCCCCGTCCGGCCTGCTGGTATCTTTGTCATCTTGGGCAGGCGCAATACGCCGCGCGTGACTACGAAGCGGCAGCCGCTACACTGCGCAGGGAAGACACGTATCGTACCAACTCACGCAAATTCCTGGCGGCCACGCTTGCCCAGTTGGGCCAGCATGAAGAGGCGCGGCGGGAAGCAGAATTGTTCCTGATCGCCCACCCTCATTTCACGATCGACCATTGGCTCAGCTCCCAGCCGCTGCGCGATGCATCTGTACGAGATCATTTTGTCGACGGCTTTCGAAAGGCCGGCCTGCCGGAGTTGTGACAGCGGATGAGGCCAATCCCGACCCGTTCGAGGACTTGATGAACGTAAAATCAGCGTTCGGCGAGCGCCGGCTCGCCTTTCTTCTCGCGCACCATGTTGATGAAGCGGCGGAAGAGATAGTGGCTGTCCTGCGGGCCGGGGGAGGCTTCCGGATGGTGCTGGACGGAGAAGACCTGCTTGCCGAGGACGCGCAGGCCGCAATTGGTGCCGTCGAAAAGCGAAATGTGAGTCTCTTCAACGCCGTCGGGCAGCGACTTCGAGTCGACCGCGAAGCCGTGGTTCATCGAGACGATCTCGACCTTGCCGGTCGTGTGATCCTTGACCGGATGGTTGGCGCCGTGATGGCCCTGATGCATCTTCTCGGTCTTCGCGCCGAGGGCCAGCCCCAGCATCTGATGGCCGAGGCAGATGCCGAAGACCGGGATATCGGTCTTGAT
This sequence comes from Rhizobium sp. R634, assembly GCF_002211305.1. GTDB lineage: Bacteria > Pseudomonadota > Alphaproteobacteria > Rhizobiales > Rhizobiaceae > Rhizobium. The sequence continues at coordinate 205,370 of NZ_LOKW01000028.1, forward strand.
CAACGTCTTGATGACGGGCACGGCATATTCGCCGGTTGCGGCTGGATCGCCCGGGCCGTTCGACAGGAAGATACCATCCGGCTTCATGGCGAGCACGTCTTCGGCGCTCGTCGAGGCAGGCACCACGGTCACCTTGCAATCGAGGCCGGCAAACAGGCGCAGGATGTTGCGCTTGACGCCGTAATCGAGGCAGACGACGTGGTATTTCGCATCCGCCGCGCCGAGTTCGCCATAGCCTTCGTTCCAGATCCACGGCGTCTGGGTCCATTGCGAGGACTGTCCCGAGGTCGCGATCTTGGCGAGGTCGAGGCCTTCGAGGCCGCTCCAGGCCTTGGCTTCGGCCTTCAGCGCCTCGATGTCGAAAACGCCGTTCGGATCGTGCGCGATCACCGCGTTCGGAGCGCCGTTCTCGCGGATCCAGGCGGTCAGCGCGCGGGTGTCGATGCCGCAGAGACCGATGATCCCGCGCGCCTTCAGCCATTGGTCGAGATGCTTGGCGGCGCGGTAGTTCGAGGGATCGGTGATATCGGCCTTGAAGATGACGCCGACGGCGCCGTGGCGGGCGGCGGGCGTCAGGTCCTCGACATCTTCGTCATTGGTGCCGATGTTGCCGATATGCGGAAAGGTGAAGGTGACGATCTGGCCGAGATAGGAGGGGTCCGTCAGGATTTCCTCGTAGCCGGTCAGCGCCGTGTTGAAGACCACTTCGGCCTGGACCTTGCCGGTGGCGCCGATGCCCTTGCCTTCGATCACCGTGCCGTCGGCGAGGACGAGCAGGGCGGTCGGCTTTTCGATTGTCCAGGGTGCAGTCGCGGTCATCTTCATCCCGTTTCCGGCGGCCGATGCGCGTTGCCGCGCTCGCTGCCATTTGATCTCGCAGGCGTATGGACACGGCAATGCCGCGCGCTTCAGGCCTGATCACGAATTTTGGTGCAGGTGGCGGTAGATAGCCATGCAATTGCCTACGGTCAATCTTTGTAGCCGAGATTATGGCCGTTTTCCTGCGCTTTATCGCGCCGATCGCGCAATTTATTTGATCCGCCGCATCAGCGTGGTTTATGAAGCGGCATCAAAAAAGGAGAAAAGATCATGCTGCGCGATCAACTCGCCACCCAGCTGAAAGAGGCGATGAAGGCCAAGGATTCCGAGCGGCTTTCCACCGTCCGGCTGATTCAGGCCGCGATCAAGGACCGCGATATCGCCAATCGCGGCACCGGCAAGGAGCAGGCGAGCGAGGACGAAATCCTGCAGATCCTCGCCAAGATGGTGAAGCAGCGCGACGAATCAGCCAAGATCTACGAGGAGAATGCGCGGCCCGAGCTTGCCGCCAAGGAGCGCGCCGAAATCGCCGTCATCCAGGATTTCATGCCCAAGCAGCTTTCCGACAGCGAAGTGCGCGCCAATATCTCGGCTGTTATCGCGGAGACGGGCTCCTCCGGCGTCAAGGACATGGGCAAGGTGATGGCGGCGCTCAAGGAGCGCTATGCCGGCCAGATGGATTTCGCCAAAGCATCGGCGACCGTCAAGGAACTGTTGAACTGATTTAAACCACGCGTCTTGCCTGCGGTTCGGCCAGGACCGCAGGCCCGAGCACCGCTTCGGCGGCGGCATCGATGATGGCGAATTTCGCCGCCTGATAATTCCAATATTCCAGGATGAAGCGGCCCGACAGCCAGAAGTCGCCCTTGCGCGACGGCTCGGTCCAGCCGACGCTTCCCATGTTCGATGCCTGCGTCAGAAGCCGCTTCAGGTGGGTGTTCGATATCATGAACCGTTCGCGAAGCTCCCGGAGCGACAGTGGGCCGACCACGACGCGTTCGGCCGCCCGGGGAAATTCCGGAAGGCGCGAGATCAGGTAATCCATCACCAGCCCGCCGGAATTCGCCCAATTGAAGAGGTTGAAGGTCGGGCCCGGGCTGCGCACCGCCTGGCTGCCGATGATCGCTTTTGCGATCCGCGGCTGGATGGCCGCCATCATCGTCGAGGGATCGGCGGTGACCTTCCCGGCGCGTTCACCGCCGTCCAGGCTGTCGAGGATCATCATATGGGCGACGAGCCATCGGGTGAAATGCTCTTCGGCGGTCTCGGTGGGCTCCAGGTAGCGGGTGCGCTTGTCGGGGCCGGGGACCGGGCGCAGGAAGCGGTAGGCCAGCATTTCCTGCATGAAGGCTGCGGCCGTGTTGCGGCTGGCAATGTCGTTTCTGACCGAAAAATCGATGAAGCGGCCGGAATAGAGGCCGCTCTTGCCATCCTTGGGATAGCCGTAATGAAGCGCAAAACCGGCATGGGCCATCAGCCAGCGCTGCTGTGCGGCGAAAATCGAGGCGATGCGCGGGCTCTCGCGATAGATCGTGAGCATCTGATCGGCGCAATGCAGGATCGCAGCGAGAAAGCGATCGTCTGCTGCAAGATTTTCAGCGGTGAAGGCCATGTGGAAGAGGTCCAGGGAGTTCGGCGCATACTTCTTTCATGGACGCGCCGCCTGTCAACGGTTTTGTCAATAATCGGTTAATTTTAAAGGGAAATCTGTATCGGGAAGCCCAAAATTTAAGAAGGCAGGAGCTGGGGGCGCTCCTGCCTTCTTGCTCTTTGCTTCCGCCGGCAACGCAGGGCCGAGGCCCAAGCCGGAGGGTATTTGCAAAGGCACCCTTGCGAAGCGGCGCCGGGGGTAGGGATGGTGCTTCGCTCGGGGATCGCTTTGTTGAGATGAACCTATTGCGGGGAGGCGGCTTGTTCAAATTACAAAAAAATAATGATTGGCCGAAACGGCCGTTTGGGAGCCTTCGAAGCGAAGGCTTGGTGGTTTGCCGGAAGAGGGAGCTGCCCGAATGGCGGAACTGATAAGCCGCTGTTTCAAAACATTTTAATCCTGCAGTTCGGAAGATCCCGGCTCTTGATCGAATACTCGCGGCAACCAAAATTTGGATCTTGCATGACAACAGTGTCGCACCCCCTGTCGCAGGGGCGATAACGCGTTGTTGATTGGAAAACCGACGCTGCCGGCGATGGATGCACTTGCCTGTGAATAGCGGGTTTTCCTGACAAGTTTCGTGGCATGGCGCGGCAAAGCAGCTTATATGGAGGCTGGCCAAGAGGTATAAATGCGCTTTTCCAACACCTTTCTCGATGAGATCCGTGACCGCGTTCCGATTTCGAACGTGATTGCGCGCCGCGTCAGCTGGGACAAGCGCAAGACCAACGTTTCGCGCGGCGATTACTGGGCCTGCTGCCCGTTTCACGGCGAGAAATCGCCGAGCTTCCATTGCGAGGACCGCAAGGGCCGCTATCACTGCTTCGGCTGCGGCGTCACCGGTGACCATTTCCGCTTCCTGACCGAGCTGGAAGGCCTGAGCTTTCCCGAAGCGGTGCAGCAGATCGCCGATATGGCCGGCGTGCCGATGCCGCTTGCCGATCCTGTCATGGAAAAGCGCGAGAAGGAGCGCGGCTCGCTGATCGACGTCATGGAAATGGCGACGGCCTTTTTCCAGGACCAGCTGCAGACGGCTAATGGCGCCAAGGCGCGCGCCTATCTGCGCGATCGCGGGCTGACGGGGCGCACCATCGAGACCTTCCGCCTCGGCTATGCGCCCGACAGCCGCAATGCACTCAAGGAATTTCTTGCCGGCAAGGGCGTCACCAAGGAGCAGATCGAGGCCTGCGGCCTGGTCGTTCATGAAAACGTGCCGGTTTCCTACGACCGCTTCCGCGACCGCATCATGTTCCCGATCCTCTCGTCGCGGGAAAAGGTGATCGCCTTCGGCGGCCGCGCCATGTCATCAGATGCGCCGGCGAAATATCTGAACTCCAACGAGACGGAGCTCTTCCACAAGGGCAATGTGCTCTACAATTTCGCCCGCGCCCGCCGCGCCATCCAGGGCCCGGGCCGCGGCGATCAGCAGGACGACAATGCGAGCGGCACCATCATCGCCGTCGAAGGTTATATGGACGTGATCGCGCTCCATCAGGCGGGCGTCGAGAACGCCGTTGCGCCGCTCGGCACGGCGCTTACCGAAAACCAGCTCGAGCTGCTCTGGAAGATGGTGCCGCAGCCGGTGCTCTGCTTCGATGGCGACGGCGCCGGTATCCGCGCCGCCAATCGTGCCGCCGAACTGGCGTTGCCGCATCTCAAACCCGGCCGCTCCGTCCGCTTCGCGCTTCTGCCCGATGGCAAGGACCCGGATGATCTGGTGCGCGATGAGGGCCGCACCCCCTTCGACAAGGTGATGAGCCACGCAAAGCCGCTCTCGGAGATGCTGTGGAGCAGGGAGATCAACACTGGCAAGTTCGATACTCCGGAGGCGCGCGCCGAGCTCGAGGCGCGGTTGAAGCAGCTTGTGGCCGTCATCGCCGACGAGAATGTGCGTCGTCATTACCAGCAGGATATCCGCGACCGGCTGAACGCATTCTTCCAGCCGCAGTTCCAGAACCGCAACAATGGCGAGCGGCGCGGTTTCAGCGGCAATTCCCGGAGCGGCCGCGACAATCCTGTTAAGGCGGGGACGAAAAGCCCGAGCCTGATTTCCGACCGGCTGGCCCGCTCAGGCCCCGTACGCGGCCATCGGGACAATACGGCGCTCCGCGAAAGCGTGCTGGCGCTCACCATCGTCAATCATCCGGCGCTGATGATCGACGATTATGACGAGATCGCCGCGATCGACTATGACAGCCGCGAACTGCAACGGTTGTGGTCGGCGGTGCTTGGGGCAGCGGCTGCCGTTGCCGGGCCGCATCTGACGCGCGACTATCTGACCGAACGGCTGGAATTCGAAGGCTTCGGTCCGCTGATCAAGAGCCTCGATCAGCAGGTGCGCAATGCGCGGCTGTGGACGGCGACCGAGGAGGCGGCGATGGAGGATGCGCGTGAGGGCTATCGCCAGGCGCTCGCCTTCCACAAACGGGCGAAGGCGCTGCGCCGGCAGAAGATGGAGCTCGAACGCGAGATTGCGCTGGCGACCGAAGCCGGCGACGGCGAGGCCATCGTTCAGCTGATACGGGCGCAACAGGAAGTGCATCTGGAAGGCGTGCGCCTTGAGAACCAGGAGGCGATCATCGACGGCTTCGGCGTGCTTTCCGGCCGCGTTAAAGGGGCGGCGAACCACTGATGCCGCTCAGCGAACACAATGATGCGGGCTTTTCCGCTTCCGACGCGCTGTTTTCGGCCGGCCGCGCGCCGCTCGACGTGCTGAAGCAGGTCTACGGCTATTCCTCCTTCCGCGGCAAGCAGCAGCAGGTGGTCGAGCATGTCGTTGCCGGCGGCGATGCGGTAGTGCTCTTTCCCACAGGCGCCGGCAAATCGCTCTGCTTCCAGATCCCGGCGCTCTGCCGCGAGGGCGTCGGCATTGTGGTTTCGCCGCTGATTGCGCTGATGCGCGATCAGGTGGAGGCGATGAAGCAGCTCGGCATCCGGGCCGCCGCGCTCAATTCGTCGCTGTCGCGCGAGGAGTTCATCGAGGTCCGCCGCGCGCTTTCGGCGGGCAGGCTCGACCTTCTCTACGTCACGCCCGAGCGCATCCTGACCGATGGTTTTCGCGAGCTAATCGCCAACGAGAAGATCGCGCTGTTTGCCATCGACGAGGCCCATTGCGTCTCGCAATGGGGGCATGATTTCCGGCCGGAATATCGCGAGCTCGGCCGGCTCGGCGAGCAATATCCCGGCGTGCCCAGAATAGCGCTGACGGCGACGGCCGATCCGCATACGCGCGACGATATTATCGAGCGGCTGGGGCTCAACGATGCCGAGATCTTCACCACCAGCTTCGACCGGCCGAACATCGCCTATGAGATCGTCGAGCGCGACCAGCCGCGCCAGCAGCTTCTGCGCTTCCTCTCCGGCCACAAAGGCAATAGCGGCATCGTCTACTGCCTGTCGCGCGCCAAGGTGGAGGATACGGCCGACTGGCTGAACGGGCAGGGGGTTCGTGCTCTGCCCTATCATGCCGGCATCGACCGGGCGCTTCGCGATGCCAATCAGGATGCCTTCCTGAAGGAGGAAAACCTCTGCCTGGTCGCCACCGTCGCCTTCGGCATGGGCATCGACAAACCGAATGTGCGTTACGTCGCCCATCTCGACCTGCCGGGCTCGGTAGAGGCTTACTACCAGGAGACGGGACGCGCGGGGCGCGACGGCCTGCCGTCGGAGGTCTGGATGGCCTATGGCATGGCCGACGTCATCCAGCGCCGCCGGATGATCGACGAGGGCAGTGCCGCCGAGGAGATCAAGCGGGTCGAGCGCGCCAAGCTCAACGCCTTGCTGGCGATCTGCGAGACCGCCTCCTGCCGCCGGCAGGCGATCCTGGCCCATTTCGGCGAGGCCCATGCCGGCCGGTGCGGCAATTGCGACACCTGCGTGAAGCCGGTCGAGACCTGGGAAGGTACGGAAGCGGCGATCAAGGCGCTGGCCGCCGTCTACCGCACCGGCGAACGCTTCGGCGCCGGCCATGTCATCGACGTGCTCGTCGGCAACGTCAACGAGAAGACCGAGCGTTTCGGCCATGTCGACATGCCTGTCTTCGGTGCCGGAAAAGATATTCCGGCGCGAACATGGCAATCCGTCTATCGCCAGCTTCTCGCCATGGGGCTGATCCGTATCGATCACGAGGCCTACGGCGCGCTGAAGCTGGAGCCGGAGGCGCGCGCCGTCTTCAAGCACGAGCGGCAGGTGTTCTTCCGCAAGGACCGTCCGGCCTCGGAGCGGCGGACGAAGAAGGCGGAGCGCAGCGAACGCAAATCTGGCCTCTCTGGCGCTGATAACACTCTCTTCGAGGCGCTGCGGGCCGAGCGCATGGCGATCGCGAAATCGCTCGGCGTGCCGCCCTATGTCGTCTTCCCCGATACGACGCTCATCGCCTTTGCAACGGAGCGGCCACGCAGCCGCAAGGAGCTGCTCGCCATCTCGGGCGTCGGCCAGGCAAAGCTCGAGCGTTACGGCGATGCCTTTCTGGAGATCATCCTGGCGCAGGACGATTGAGCGCGTCGGCCGCCCTCCGTCGAGCGCTGAAAGAAGACAAGCCTGCGGCGATATGCTAACCCGGACGCTATAAAAAACATCAGGAAGGGCCGCCCATGACCTCGCCATTTCTCTCCCATCTTCGCGCCGAGATTTCGGCGCTGAAGGATGCCGGCCTCTATAAGTCCGAACGGGTCATCAGCTCGAAGCAGGCGGGTGAAATCGCGATTTCGAGCGGCGAGCGGGTTCTGAATTTCTGCGCCAACAACTATCTCGGCCTCGCCGACAACGAGGAACTGGCCGAGGCCGGCAAGAAGGCGCTCGACCGCTACGGCTACGGCATGGCTTCGGTGCGCTTCATCTGCGGCACGCAGGAAGAGCACAAGCAGCTCGAAGCGCGCATTTCCTCCTTCCTCGGCATGGAGGACACGATCCTCTATTCCTCCTGCTTCGACGCCAATGGCGGCCTTTTCGAAACGTTGCTCTCGGAGGAGGACGCGATCATCTCGGATGCGCTGAACCACGCCTCGATCATCGACGGCGTCAGGCTTTCGAAGGCCAAGCGCTTCCGCTACGCCAACAACGACACGGCCGCTCTTGAAGAAGAGCTGAAAAAGGCCGAAGGCAGCCGCTTCAAGCTGATCGCCACCGACGGCGTCTTTTCCATGGACGGCATCATCGCCAATCTGCAGGGCGTGTGCGATCTCGCCGAGAAATACGGCGCCATGGTCATGGTCGACGACAGCCATGCCGTCGGCTTCGTCGGCAGGAACGGCCGCGGCTCGGCCGAACATTGCGGCGTCGAGGGGCGGATCGACATCATCACCGGCACGCTCGGCAAGGCGCTCGGCGGCGCTTCGGGCGGCTACACTTCGGCAAAGGCGGAGATCGTCGAATGGCTGCGGCAGCGCTCGCGGCCCTATCTGTTTTCGAACACGTTGGCGCCCGTCATTGCCGCCGCCTCTCTCAAAGTGTTCGACCTGATCGAAAGCGGCGACGCCTTGCGCCAGCACCTTTCCGACAATGCCGGTCTCTTCCGCCGCGAGATGACCAAGCTCGGCTTCACGCTCGCCGGCGAGGGTCATCCAATCATCCCCGTCATGCTGGGGGATGCCAAGCTCGCCCAGGATATGGCGGCGCTGATGCTGAAGAAGGGGATCTATGTGATCGGCTTTTCTTTCCCGGTTGTGCCGAAGGGGCAGGCCCGCATCCGCACGCAGATGTCGGCGGCGCATTCGAGGCAGGATGTCGAACGGGCGATTGCTGCCTTTGCGGAGGCTGGGCGGGAGCTGGGTGTGATTTGAGAATGAGGGGATTGCCATCTTCCTCTTCTCCCCAGCGGGGAGAAGATGTCCGACAGGACAGATGAGGGGGAGGAGCGAAGCGACGTTTCGAGCGGTAAGCAAGAAACAAAGCATGGTCTATATGGCGTGCCGTGTGGCCCCCTCATCCGCCCTACGGGCACCTTCTCCCCGCTGGGGAGAAGGGGGAATAGCGAAGCTGGCGTCAAGAAACGGTGGGAACAGATATGTCGAATATGATGAAGGCGCTGGTCAAGTCGAAGCCGGAAGTCGGGCTCTGGATGGAGAACGTGCCGGTGCCGGAGGTCGGGCCGAACGATGTGCTGATCCGGGTGAAGAAATCGGCGATCTGCGGCACCGACGTGCATATCTGGAACTGGGACCAGTGGGCGCAGAAGACCATTCCGGTGCCGATGGTCGTCGGCCATGAATTTTCCGGAGAGATCGCCGAGATCGGCTCGGCGGTCACCCGCTATCATGTCGGCGAGCGGGTCTCGGGCGAGGGGCATATCGTCTGCGGCAAGTGCCGCAACTGCCGGGCGGGCAGGGGGCATCTCTGCCGCAACACGCTTGGCGTCGGCGTCAACCGGCCGGGCTCCTTTGGTGAATTCGTCTGCATTCCCGAAAGCAATGTCGTGCCGATCCCGGACGATATATCAGACGAGATCGCCGCGATCTTCGATCCGTTCGGCAATGCGGTGCACACAGCACTCTCCTTCGATCTCGTCGGCGAGGACGTGCTCGTCACCGGCGCCGGGCCGATCGGCATCATGGGGGCGCTGGTCGCCAAGCGCTCGGGCGCCCGCAAGGTCGTCATCACCGATATCAATCCGCACCGGCTGGCGCTGGCGCGAAAGCTCGGCATCGATCACGTCGTCGACGCATCGAAGGAAAATCTCGCCGATGTGATGAAGGCGATCGGCATGACGGAGGGCTTCGATGTCGGGCTCGAAATGTCGGGCGCCGCTCCCGCCTTCCGCGACATGATCGACAAGATGAACAATGGCGGCAAGATCGCCATTCTCGGCATCGCGCCCGCCGGTTTCGAGATCGATTGGAACAAGGTGATCTTCAAGATGCTCAATCTCAAGGGCATTTACGGCCGCGAGATGTTCGAGACCTGGTACAAGATGATCGCCTTCGTCCAGGGCGGCCTCGACCTTTCGCCGATCATTACCCATCGCATCAAGATCGGTGAATTCCGCAACGGTTTCGAGGCGATGCGGTCGGGCAATTCCGGCAAGGTCGTAATGGATTGGATGTGAGGAGGACCACATGCTCTACGAGGGAAGCTGCCATTGCGGCAATGTCGCTTTCGAGGTCGAAGGCGAATTTACCGAGGCGATCGACTGCAACTGTTCGCTCTGCCGCAGGCGGGGCGGGCTTCTCGCTTTCGTGCCGCGCGAGAAGCTGGTGCTGAAGACGCCCGAGGCCGATCTTTCGACCTATACTTTCAACAGGCATGTCATCCGGCATCATTTCTGCGCCAATTGCGGTATTGCGCCCTTCGGCGAAGGTGTCGCCCCGAACGGTGCGGCGATGGCTTCGGTCAATCTGCGCTGCATTCCCGCCGTCGACCTCGGCGCTCTGAAGGTGACGGCCTATGATGGCGCCGGGCATTAGAGGCAGAGCATGATGCCGGCCTGAAGCCGGCAAATATACAGCCGCTAAAGCTGCAGGAAACGGCGGAAACAACGGGCGGTGCGGGCAAAATCCTCGCCGCCCTTGTCTTTTGTACGCCGCTTCTTAAATAAGCTTCGCAATCGCAGCCGCGGTTCGAAGCCTGTGGATAAGGCTTTTTCCGATTTTTCGTGGGCTTTTTTTGTGGAAAAGCTTGACGAGAACAAAAAATGTGGGAATCACCGTTCGACTTGTTGAAGCGGTGAACAGGGTCAAGGCGGATCGCGCAACCATGGCCGGAAATCCAAAAGCAAGAAAGCTTTGCTGTCCGGTACCGGCGATCGTGGTTAATCAGACTTTAAATGTCATCCCGTTAGGTGGGCTCAGGTGATTTGAAGGGCGACGCGAGCGGCGCGTCAAGCCCTGAGACGGCCCATTCACCGTAGCGAGATTGGATAGCGTCAGGAAGGCGACGATATAAATGGCAACCAAGGTCAAAGAGAACGAAGACGCGGAAGTCGAACGCGACGGCGCAAGCGACGGCCCTCTTCTCGATCTTTCCGACGACGCGGTCAAGAAGATGATCAAGGCCGCCAAGAAGCGCGGCTACGTGACGATGGACGAGCTCAATGCGGTCCTGCCGTCCGAGGAAGTGACATCAGAGCAGATCGAAGACACGATGTCGATGCTGTCCGACATGGGCATCAACGTCATCGAGGACGAGGAAGCCGAGGAAGCCGGTGCTTCCGGTGGCGGTGACGACGACGACGCCGGCGGCGATGACGACAGCGAAGGCGGCGAACTCGCGCCGTCGAGCGGCACCGCGCTTGCGACCGCCAAGAAGAAAGAACCGACCGACCGTACCGACGACCCGGTGCGCATGTATCTGCGCGAGATGGGCTCGGTGGAGCTTCTTTCCCGCGAGGGCGAAATCGCCATCGCCAAGCGGATCGAAGCCGGCCGCGAGACGATGATCGCCGGCCTCTGCGAGAGCCCGCTGACCTTCCAGGCGCTGATCATCTGGCGCGACGAACTCAACGAAGGCACGACGCTGCTGCGCGAGATCATCGATCTCGAAACGACCTATTCCGGTCCGGAAGCCAAGGCTGCGCCGCAGTTCCAGAGCCCCGAGAAGATCGAGGCCGACCGCAAGGCTGCCGAGGAGAAGGAAAAGACCCGGCGCGCGCGCTCCGGTGACGACGACATTACCGATGTCGGCGGCGAAGGCATGCCTCCGGAAGAGGAAGAAGAGGACGAGGACGAATCCAACCTCTCTCTCGCCGCGATGGAAGCCGAGCTTCGTCCGCAGGTCATGGAAACGCTCGACATCATCGCCGAGACCTACAAGAAGCTGCGCAAGCTGCAGGACCAGCAGGTCGAGCAGCGCCTTGCCGCCACCGGCACGCTGTCTTCCGCCCAGGAACGCCGCTACAAGGAGCTCAAGGACGAGCTCATCAAGGCGGTGAAGTCGCTGTCGCTCAACCAGAACCGCATCGATGCGCTGGTCGAACAGCTCTACGACATCAACAAGCGCCTCGTGCAGAACGAAGGCCGCCTCCTGCGTCTGGCGGAATCCTACGGCGTCAAGCGCGATAGCTTCCTCGAACAGTATCAGGGCGCCGAGCTCGATCCGAACTGGATGAAGTCCATCGGCAACCTGGCCGCCCGCGGCTGGAAGGAATTTGCCAAGGCCGAGAACACGACGATCCGCGACATCCGCCAGGAGATCCAGAATCTCGCAACGGAAACCGGCATTTCGATCTCGGAATTCCGTCGCATCGTGCACATGGTGCAGAAGGGCGAGCGCGAAGCGCGCATCGCGAAGAAGGAAATGGTCGAAGCGAACCTTCGTCTCGTCATCTCCATCGCCAAGAAGTACACGAACCGCGGTCTGCAGTTCCTCGACCTCATTCAGGAAGGCAATATCGGCCTGATGAAGGCGGTCGACAAGTTCGAATATCGCCGCGGCTACAAGTTCTCGACCTATGCGACGTGGTGGATCCGTCAGGCGATCACGCGCTCGATCGCCGACCAGGCCCGCACGATCCGTATTCCGGTGCACATGATCGAGACGATCAACAAGATCGTCCGTACCTCGCGCCAGATGCTGCACGAGATCGGCCGCGAGCCGACGCCGGAAGAACTGGCCGAAAAGCTCGCCATGCCGCTCGAAAAGGTCCGCAAGGTCCTGAAGATCGCCAAGGAGCCGATCTCGCTCGAAACCCCGGTGGGCGACGAAGAGGATTCGCATCTCGGCGATTTCATCGAGGACAAGAATGCGCTGCTGCCGATCGACGCCGCCATCCAGGCGAACCTGCGCGAGACGACGACCCGTGTTCTCGCTTCGCTGACGCCGCGCGAAGAGCGTGTGCTGCGCATGCGCTTCGGCATCGGCATGAACACCGACCACACGCTCGAAGAAGTCGGCCAGCAGTTCTCGGTCACCCGCGAACGTATCCGCCAGATCGAGGCGAAGGCGCTGCGCAAGTTGAAGCATCCGAGCCGCTCCAGAAAGCTGCGTTCGTTCCTCGACAGCTGATTTGCTTAGCGTCGTTCTGATTGGAAAGCCGGGCCTCGCGCCCGGCTTTTGCTTTGTGATTAGTACCAATGATCGTGACGGATTTCTTGTCGCTCTGCGGTGGCAGGCCTATAATCCGCGCCACGGGGGAAGGGATCGATCGCGACGCGCGAGCGAGGGTCGACGTTACCTGCGCCAACCAATCCTCCGTCGGGAGGTGCGACATGACCACTTACATTCTGTTGATCAACTGGACGGATCAAGGCATTCGCAACGTTCGCGACTCGGCAAAGAGGCTGGACGCGGCAAAGAAATTGCTCGCCGGCGTCGGCGGCTCCATCAACCAATTCTTTCTGACGATGGGCGGACATGACATGGTCGCCGTCTGCGAGGCGCCCGATGACGCCGTCATGGCGCATTTCACCCTCTCGCTGGCGATGGGCGGCAATGTCCGGACCCAGACACTCAAGGCCTTCCCGGAGGCTGCCTACCGGGACCTTATCGGCTCGCTTGGTTGAATGCAGCTGGTGGTTGCTTTCCTTTGATGTTGCGAAGCTTCGGCTGTGCTGGCAGTGTTGCTGCGTGCTCCATTTCCGGAGCTTGGCAAGCTCATGATGAAAGCGCTTTTCAGTTTCACGATCGCCATCGATCGTCCGACAGCCGCTTCCTGACCGATGGAACTCGCGGCAGACAAGTGGGATGGCGAGATCCGGTGGGGTGCGGCCGCGTCATTTGCGCTGCACGCCGCTGCGATCCTGCTTCTCCTGCTGCTGTTGCCGAGGGCCGAGCCGCTATCATCGCCTGATGACGGTCTGTCGGTGGAGATCGTTCCGCAGGAAGCGGAATCCGCCAGCCCGCCCGAGCCCGTCAGGGCGCCTTCGCCTGATGAGGTGAGGCCGGAAGCTGCAAAGTCCGAGGCCGAGCCGGTGCCGCTCGCAAATGATCCACCTGCTGCGGCGGCAATGCCGCCTGCGGTGCCGATCGCTCCGCCGGTGCCGAAGCCGGCCGAATTCCTCATCGCAAGCCAGCTCTTTTCCGAGAAGGTGCTTGCCGATACGCGCAGCAAGCGCGCTCGCGAGGCGCTGCGGCAGCTCTCGGGCAGCGAACGCAACCTGCAGCTCTGCGATCTCGAAGCGCTGGAGCAGGTGCGCCGCGCGCGGCCAGCGATGGCGCCCGACACGCTCGCCCCCTATGCGATGTCGGCAGAGAAGGTGAGCGGCAACAGCGTCGAGGTGAAGGGCGGCGCCTTTCGCAGCAAACGGAACTGGTACAACATCCAGTTCAAATGCGAACTCGACGCCGGCTCCGGCAAGGTCGCGTCCTTCGCCTTTCTCGTCGGCGACGCCATTCCGGAGGGCCAATGGCAGGAACACAATCTGGTGGCGGGCGACGGGCCCGCCGACCAATGACCGCAACGGCAATCACGATGTTTTTTGCTTTTGTGGCTTGATGCCGCCGGCTTTAGAGGCCACATCGCTGCTGTGACAGAAGAAGACGTGGAACCGGCGGAGACGCATGAAGCGGCAAAACAGCGGCCTGAAATCCGCTGGGGCATTGGTGCGTCGGTGCTTCTGCATGTTCCTGTCGTCGCACTTCTCATTTTCGGGCTGCCGAAGATCGAGCCGAAACCTCCGGAAGACGAGAGCGTGAAGGTGGAACTCGTTCCGCCGCCGGAGGAGAAGAAGCAGGAAGAGAAGAAGCCGGAGGAAAAACCACCGGAGCCGAAACCGCCCGAAGAGGCGAAGAAGGAGCCGCCACCGCCTCCGCCACCTCCACCGTCGCCGCCACCTCCTCCGCCACCACCGCCCGCGCCCAAATCGTCTCCGCCGCCAGCCGGACTGAGGGGGACCGCGCCTGTTTTCGAGTTTGGAGACAAGAACAGCGGGAAGGCAAAGACCAAGAACGGAAACGCATCGGAGGGCGAAATCGACGATACCGCCGCCCCTCCGCCGTCCTCGTCTCCGGAAACGCAGCCGAAGCAGGCGGCAGACGCCGCCGAAAAGATGCAACCGACCGAGCAGCCCGCAGGCAATCCGATCCCCGAAGAGGTGAACGTACCGGAGACTGCCACTGCCGCCATTCATCCGGAACGGGATGCGCCTGCCGCTGCGGCGACCGAAGAGGCGCGGACGAGCTTTGAACCTGAGACGCCAAAGGCGAAGGCTCCGCAGGCGGATCAGGTATCGAAGACGCCTCTGCCGGAAGTGAAGAGGTTATTCTCACAGAATGCGACTGACGATCCGGTGGCACGAACGGCATTGGGCAATCTGTCGCGTGGCCAACGCATGAATGATTTATGCAGGACCGAACTGGAGCAACAAATCGAACACATCTCGCCGAAATATCGAGATCCTGAGGTTCCTACCTATCCGCCCTTTACCAACGAAACGATCATTCGAGTGATGGAGACGGGACGGTTCAGGAAGGGCGGCGATTGGTATAGTATGCAGTTCGAATGCCAGGTCGATGCCGATGCCACGAAAATTCTGTCCTTTGCCTTCAGATTCGGCGGATTGATTCCTCGCAGCCAATACGCGAAGTACAAGATACGTGAGTAGCCGCAGAGAATGCTGGCTGCGTGCCCAGCCACGCGCAAGGAACCAAGCCTACGGTTTCTTCATTGGCCGTGATGGTACGGTGAAGAAGGGACAATGATATGTCGAACGAGATCGAGCGTTTTCTGGAGCGACAGGACGAAGCGGTCAGCGCGCTGTTCCTGGAAAACAAGTCCGACGAGCTGACCGATATTCTGGTGGCGGCCCTCGAAGAAGCGTTCGAGATCCTTCTCGAAGCTGCGCCCGCCGAAACGATTCATTGACATTTTCCGACAGATTGCCGCCTGGACGGCTTGCCGCGCATCTGTCCGGTTATCGGATGGAGCGGGATTTGCTCGGCCGTTCGACGGCGAGCGTTTTCCGCCTGGAAGGCGAGGGCTTGCCGGCGCTCTATCTCAAGGTCGAAGCGGCGGGCCCGTTCGGCGAACTGGATGACGAGGCGGCCCGGCTCGGCTGGCGCAAAGCCTCAGGTCTGGCGTGCCCCGATGTGATCGTGCGGGAAAGCGACGGCGAGCGCAACTGGCTGCTGTTCAGTGCGTTGCCGGGAAGCGACCTTGCCAGCGCAGCGGCGCTGACGTCGCTTGCGCGCGTCGAGCTGCTGGCGGAGGCGCTTGCCGATCTTCATCGCCTGCCGATTGCCTCCTGTCCTTTCGATCACCGTCTAGAGAAGCGCCTGCTGGTGGCGAAGGCGCGCATGGAGGCGGGAATCGTCGACGAAGAGGATTTCGATGCGGCCCGGCTCGGAAAAAGCGCTGCCGAGCTTTTCGCCGCACTCGTGAGCATGAGGCCCGGCGACGAGGATCTCGTCGTTACACATGGCGATGCCTGCTTGCCGAATTTCGTCGCTTCCGACGGCCGGTTCTCCGGCTATATCGATTGCAGCCGCCTCGGTGTCGCCGACCGCCATCAGGATATCGCGCTTGCCTGCCGCAGCATCGCCTATAATTTCGGGGAGGCGCTGGTGCAGCCTTTTCTCGATCGTTACGGCATGCCGGCGCCGGATCCGGCGCGGCTCGATTACTACCAACTGCTCGACGAATTCTTCTAAAGCACGTCGCGATCTTTCAGATTCGCTTCATGCGCTTTAGGTCTTTATTTTCTCGCGTGTCGTTATCGCAAAACCGCGCACACTTTTGCGCGACACGCTCCAGGCCAGCCGCAGCGGTTGCGTCGCATCCGTCCGACTGGCAAAGTGGCCGGGATCGGACCTGCGGGACAGACATGCCGAAAAACCAGTTCAGGATGCTGCGCTCGGCGCTTGCCGGCGTCGAAGCGGTGGAGGCGGAAACCCACCACAGTTTCGCCAGGCATACGCATGAGCAGTTCGGCATCGGCCTGATTTCATCAGGCGCGCAGAAATCGCTGAGCGGGCGCGGCATGGTGGAGGCGGAGGCCGGCGAGATCATCACCGTCAATCCGAATGAGGTGCATGACGGCGCGCCAATCGGCGAAGGTAGATCCTGGCGCATCCTCTATTTCGATCCCGCCATCGTCACCGGTCTGTCGCGGGATATCGCCGAAAGCGGGGCAGCGCGATCGGAAATCCCGCATCCCGTCATCCGCAATCCACGCATTGCTGTCCGCTTCGAAACACTGTTTGGCGCGGTGACTGCCGGGACGACCGACGCATTGCTGCTTGAGGAACTGCTTTTGCAGCTTGTCGCCGATGTCATGCGCGAGCGGGCCGAGAGGGAGGAACGGCCGGCGGTGCCGGCGTCGATCCGCGCGGCCCGGGATCTGATCGACGGCGACCCGCTTGCCGCCGTCTCGCTCGCCGATCTCTCAAGGGAGAGCGGGCTCAGCCGTTTCCAGGTGCTGCGCGGTTTTGCCAGGGCGACGGGTTTGACGCCGCATGCCTATCTCGTGCAGGCGCGCATTCATATCGCTCGGCGGCTGATCGCTCAGGGCACGCCGCTTGCCGACGCCGCCTTTGCCAGCGGCTTTGCCGACCAGAGCCATATGACGCGTGTCTTCGTGCGCAAATACGGTCTGTCGCCACGCTCGTATGCCGGCGCCTTTTCCTGAACCGCGGCGCGGGCATTTGCAATTTCGTTCAAGACCGCTGACCATCCCTGCTGTTTTCTCGGCGCTTCAACAGGAGCTGCCGAATGTCGAGACGGGTTCAAGGATATCTCTATCTGGCGCTTGCCATGCTGACGGTCGGAAGCACCGTCATCGCAAGCAAGCTGATCGCCTCTGGCCTGCCGCCGTTTACGGCCACCGCCTTGCGCTTCGCGCTCGCTCTTCCGGTCTTTTTCCTGCTGATGCGGACGAGCGGAGCCCGGCTGCCGAAGCTCTCCGGGCATGACCGCCTCATTCTCTTCATCCAGGCCGGCGCCGGCAGTGTCGGCTATACGACGCTGCTGATCTCCGGCCTCAGCCTCACCTCGGCCGCCGATGCCGGCGTCATCATCGGCACGCTGCCGGTGGTGTCGGCGGCGATCTCCATTCTGCTGCTCGGCGAACGGCCGCAGCCCGCGCTGCTGTTTGCCGTGGCGCTTGCGGCCGCGGGCGTGTTTTCGATTGCCTTCACGCCGGATGCCGCCGGCGGGTCGCTCGCGGGCAATGCGCTGATCTTCCTGGCGGTTGTCTTCGAAGGGGTGTTTATCTTGTTGAACAAGCGGCTGAAGACGGAGATTGCACCGCTTGCCCAGTCGACGCTGATGACCGGAATCGGCCTCGTCGTCTCGGCCGTTCCGGCCGTTTTCGAGGCGCCGCTCGCGCAGGGGTTTTCGCCGGGTGCGGTCGCTGCCGTGGCCTATTACGCGCTGGTGCCGACCGTCGGCGGCTTCTTGCTCTGGTATGCGGGTGCGGAAAGGGTGAGCGGCACGGAAGCCTCGTTGTTCACTGCGCTTGCTCCAGTTTCCGCCGTGATACTGGCCTTTGCCGTTCTCGGCGAGGCGGTCGGGTTCAATCAGATCGCCGGCATAGGTTGCGTGCTTGCGGCCGTCTTCGGGCTTGCCTTTGCCGGCGGCCGCGCCGGCACCAAACTCATCGAGGAGAGATAGATCATGCAGTTCAGCCACTCGAATGCGATATGGCAGGCCTTTCCGGAACTTCGCGCCGGTGCGCTTTACGCCGAAGGCATTCATGCTTCGGCGGACGTGGAAGAGGCGGTTGCAAACTTCGGCGCGATTGCCGGTGCGCGGCTTGCCGAAGCGCAGGAGGGCGAGTTTCCGGAGATCCAGGCGTGGCGGCGCGGCTTTTCCCGCATGGGGCTGAAGCCGACGCAATATCGCTGCGCTTCCGAAGCGCTGCTGCGCCGCTTCCGGCAGGAGCAGGCGCTGCCGCACCTCAATCCGCTTATCGATCTCTGCAACGCGATTTCGCTCGCCTTCGCGGTTCCCATCGCCGTCTTCGATACGGCAAAGATCGCGGGCGACCTCGAGGTTCGACGGGCCACGGGCCAAGAGACCTATCTGACCTTCGGCGGCGAGAGCGAATATCCCGAGCCGGATGAGGTGATCTTCGCGGATGACGAGGGAAGAGCGCATGCGCGCCGGTGGACGAACCGGCAGAGCGGGCTTTCGGCAGTGCGCGAGACGACGGGCTCGGTGCTGATCGTCGCCGAGGCGCTGCATGCCGGGAGCGATGAGGATATCGGCAGGCTGGTCGCGACGGTGGCGGATGCGCTTGCCCACCATTGGCAGGTCGTGCCGAAGACGGCAATGCTGAGCCGGGAATCGCCGCGCTTCCAATTTCCTGGCTGAGGAAGGTGGCGTTCGTGGTCTTGGGCCTGAGGCGTGGGCGCCCTATCTCTGGGAGACCGATATCTTCTGGAGGCGAACCCATGTTGGACAAGTCGATCAAGATTCCAGGACCGGACCACCCGATCACCGTCGAGCACAACCCCTGTCGCGTCGTCGTCACTGCCGGCGGCAGGACGATTGCCGATACCCACAGCGCGCTGACGTTGCGCGAGGCCTCCTATCCGCCGGTGCAATATATCCCGCGCAAGGATGTGGACATGTCGCTGCTTCAGCGCAGCGATCACCGCAGCCATTGCCCCTATAAGGGCGACGCTTCCTATTACAGCATCCTTGCCGGCGGCGAGCGGGCGAAGAACGCGGTGTGGACCTATGAGGCTCCGCATGACGCCGTCAGCAGCATCAAGGACCATCTCGCCTTCTATCCCGCCCGCGTCGATGCGATCGAGGAAATGGCTTCACCGGAGGCGGGCACCTTCTGATTTTGCCGAAGTGCCCGATGTGGCGGAACATGTCGCCTGCGGGATCGTTAGGAACATCATCGGGGGAGCATGCCGTGCCGAAATTCTATTTCCAGCTCTTCGATCGTGATGGTGTCGGCAGCGAGACCGGGTACGAATTCGAATCCATCGAGGTTGCGAAGGCCGAGGCGCGAAGGGTGCTTGCCGAAATGGCGGCCGAAGGCCTGCCGGCTCCGCCGCTGAACATGCTTTCGGTGGAACTCTTCGACGATAGCCGAAGTCCGCTTGCGGAAATTCGGCTGATTCTCGAAGAGATCGCGAAGTAGCCGCGATCGACGTCCGGCCCGACAAACGCCCGTCGATGGCATCAGGCAATCGCGAAACTATGTCAAATTTAATTGCCGCCCATGAAGGCGGGTCTTAGCGTCGCGCCGATCCACCGAGTCGGATTGACGCGTTTGGGTGATCCGGCGGCAGCCTCGAAGGGCGGCCGTCATCGCGGGTCGTCGAGCCATTCATTGCTGAAGACGAGGCTGGCAACCGTGACCGGATAGCCGCTCTCGTCACGAACTGTGACGGCGATGGTCAGGCGATCACCTGCAGGCAGTTCGTCGCGGGCCACATCCAGCAGGATGCGGGTCACCTCTTTCGGGATGTCTTCACGAGATCTGAGCTCGGTGCCGTGCTCGTCGCGCGTGGGGCCTTCCCCGTTATGTAGATCGAAGTAGTAGCGAGCCATGATTTTTCCTGCGCGTAACAAGGGAGAAATCTGAGATGAAGAGAATTGTTCCCGAGGCTAGGCATTGATTCTTATAGAAAATATCGGTCTTTGCGAGATGGTCCCGACGTTTCGGGGTATCGGCGGGCAAGGCCATGATTGAACCATTGCTGCTCAACCTCGAAAGCCGCGATGTGCTTTCGCCCGAGGAGGAAGGCCATCTTCGGTCGATCATCGGCAAGGACAGGCATTTCGCCGCCGGTGAAGATCTCGTCTCCGAAGGCAGCCGGCCGGCATACAGCACGCTGCTGCTCGATGGCTTTGCGGCGCGCTACAAGGTGATGGCCGACGGCAGCCGCCAGATCACGGCGCTGCATGTCGCCGGCGATTTCGTCGATCTGCACGCCTTTTCGATCAAGAAGATGGATCATGGCATCGTCGCGCTGTCGCCCTGCCGCGTCGCCTTCGCCGATCATGCCGACCTCAAGATGATCACCGAGCGCATGCCGCATCTGACCCGGCTGCTCTGGCTGGATACGCTGGTCGACGGCGCCATCCACCGGGAATGGATCGTCGCCATGGGGCGGCGCTCCAAGCGCGCCCAGATCGCCCATCTCGTCTGCGAGCTCTTCGTGCGCCTGCAGATCGTCAGGCGCACACGTGGGCCAAGCTTTCAGTTCCCGCTGACGCAGATCGAGATGGCCGACGTGCTCGGCATCTCTGTCGTCCATCTCAACAAGACGCTGCAGGCGCTGCGGCGCGAGGGTGTGTTCACCTGGGAAAACCGGACGATCACCATCGTCGATTGGGAGCGCCTGCAGGAAATCGCCGAATTCGATCCTGCCTATCTCAGCATATCGAGGGAGCCGCGCTAGGGGACTGCGGCGCGCACAATCCGGTGATGCCGGCCCGTTCCGATTGACAAACCGGCCCTGGGAGCAGAACACCGATCGATATTCCTAACCTCCTGAAGGCCGCAGCTCCCCGCCGGCCGGTGACATCGCAATGGACATTTCCCAAGGCCCGCGGAGCGTTCTTCGCCACCCCGGCTATCTGAACTTTGCCGCCTCCCGCGTCTTTTCCTCACTCGCCTTCCAGTCCATCGGCATCGCCATGGGCTGGATGATCTATGATCAGACCCACAGCGCCTTTGCGCTCGGCCTCGTCGGTCTTTGCCAGTTCCTGCCGATGGTGGTGCTGACCTTCGTCGTCGGCCATGCCGCCGACCGCTTCGACCGGCGGCGCATCGGGCTTGTCTGCCAGCTGATCGAGGCGGTGACGGCGCTGGTGCTGGCGGTCGCCACATGGCAGCAATGGCTGACGCCGGCGGGAATTCTCATCGCCGTTACCGTACTCGGCGCCGTTGTCGCTTTCGAGCGGCCGACCATGGCGGCGCTGCTGCCGAACATCGTGCCGGCCTCCATGCTGCAGAAGGCGGTCGCAACCTCGACCTCGATGATGCAGACGGCTCTGATCATCGGCCCTTCGCTCGGTGGCCTGCTCTACGGGCTCGATCCCGTCGCGCCCTTCGCCGTGTCGGCGCTGCTCTTTGCCGTGGCGAGCTTCAACGTCATCTCGATCCGCATGCAGTGGGTGCCTGGCAAGCGCGAGAAGGTGACGCTCGCCTCCGTCTTTGCCGGGGTTTCCTTCATCCGCAGCCGACCGGTCATGCTCGGCACGATCTCGCTCGATCTCTTCGCGGTGCTGCTCGGCGGCGCCACCGCGCTGTTGCCGATCTTTGCCCGTGATATCCTGCATGCCGGCCCCTGGGGACTCGGCCTCTTGCGCGCCGCACCGGCAATCGGCGCGCTTGCCATGTCTGTCGTGCTTGCCCGCCGGCCGCTCGAGAGCAATGTCGGGCGCAAGATGCTCGCCGCCGTCGCGGTATTCGGGCTTGCGACCATCGTCTTTGCCCTTTCCACCAATATCGCGCTTTCCGTTGCCGCTCTACTCGTCGTCGGCGCCTCCGATACGGTGAGTGTGGTCGTGCGCAGCTCGCTGGTGCAGCTTCTGACGCCGGATGAGATGCGTGGCCGCGTCAGCGCCGTCAACTCGCTGTTCATCGGCACTTCCAACCAGCTCGGCGAATTCGAATCGGGGATGATGGCCGCCGTGCTCGGGCCGGTCGCCACCGGCATCGTCGGCGGGCTCGGCACGATTATCGTCGTTCTCCTGTGGATGCGGCTCTTTCCCGATCTCACCAAGGTGAAGACGCTGCAGGGCTGATGCATGCATCGTTGAAAGCGGCGCATAGTCCCATTAGGGTCGGCGCGAAACATCATTCGGGCGGGGTGTGCGTGAGGGCAGTTTTTCTATTGGGTCTGCTGGCGGCATTTTTCGCGGCGATGCCGGCTGCGGCCTCGGGTGATTGGCAAGCGGTCGAAGAGGTGCGGCCCTATTCGATATCGGGCAAGACTGGCGCCGAGCTCTATGAATCGATCGGGGCGAATGGCCCAAAGGCCGGGGTCACGGGCCGGGTGATCGCGCATACGACCTTCAAGCTGACCTGGACCCGGAAATACGAGCCGCAGGGCACCGCCTGCGTCATCGTCACCAACCGCCCAAAGCTCATCATCACCTACACCCTGCCGAAGCCGGCGGCCGAGCTGCCGGGACCGGTCAAGAGCAGCTGGGAGGTGTTCAGATCCGGCGTTGAGGCGCATGAGCGGGTGCATGGCGACACCATCAAGGAGATGGTCAAGGAAATCGAGACGATGAGCATCGGGCTGACCGTCGCCGACGACCCCGGCTGCAAGAAGATCAGGATCGAACTGACCCGCCGCCTCGGCGAGATCTCTGCAAGGCAACGCCAGCGCGGCCGCGACTTCGATAAGGTGGAAATGGGCGACGGCGGCAATATCCAGCAGCTCATCCTCAAGCTGGTGAATGGGCCTTGATCGGGCGTGGCCTGGACCTGCCCGGCCGCTCTCCTATCTCTCCCGCTAACGCGGGCCAAAGGGAGGAGAAGTGTCATGTCCTATGTCGATGGTTTCATCGTCGCGGTGCCGAAGGAGAATGTCGAGGCCTATAAGGAATTCTCGGCCTTTGCCGGCTCGATCTGGAAGGAATATGGGGCGCTCGAATATGTCGAATGCATCGGCGACGACGTGCCCTATGGCGAACTGACGTCCTTTCCCCGCGCCGTGCAGGCCAAGCAGGATGAGGTGGTGGTGTTTTCCTGGATCCTCTACCGGTCCCGCCAGGAGCGCGACGAGATCAATGCCAAGGTGATGGACGATGCGAGGCTGAAGGGCGACCAGTGGCAGATGCCGTTCGACGGCAAGCGAATGATCTATGGCGGCTTCGAGACGCTGCTCAGGCTCTGATGCCGATGTTTCATGCCGTTCGGGTTCGCGGCAGGCATTGACTTGCCGGCCGCGGCGCGCCAACTCGCGGGAGATCCAATCCGAGACGGGGAGGGCGCCTTGCCCCAGACGATGCTTAACCTTTCCACACGCGGGCAGGGCCTTTACGAATTCACCGATCAGGCGGAGGCATTCGTGCGCGCCTCCGGACAGGCCGAAGGATTGCTCACCGTCTTCGTGCGCCATACGTCCTGCTCGCTGCTGATCCAGGAAAATGCCGATCCCGACGTGCGAACCGACCTTCTCTCCTTCTTCCGCCGCCTCGTGCCGCCGGCCTCCGATCCGTCGATGGGCTGGGTCGTGCATCGGGACGAAGGGCCGGACGATATGCCGGCCCATATCAAGGCCGCGCTGACGCAGGTGTCGATCGGCATTCCCGTTGCAAGGGGCCGGCTGATGCTCGGCACCTGGCAGGGCATCTATCTCTTCGAGCACCGCGATCGGCCGCACCGGCGCGAAATCGTGCTGCACCTCGGCAATTGAAGGATTAATCCTTGTGAATGAAATCTGAATGTGCGGTTCGAACGCCATTCAGTTTGCGGCGTTTACTGTCGAGACAATCCCTGAAGGGAGAGCTTAGGTATCAATCGACGGAGACCCTCATGACGCATTTCCTCACCAAGGCCGGCCTTGCCGCATTGCTCGCCCTCTGCACCATTCCGGCCACGACTTCCACGGCGGCCGCCGCGGGGCCGCAGACGAGCTACATCGTCGAGGCGCAGTACCATCGCCCGATCCGCGGCTGCTCGCCGATGCATGCGGTGCGCAAGGCGCGCGACTTCGGTCTGCACAGAGCCCATATCACCCGCATGTCGCCGCGCGTCGTCGTCGTTGCCGGCCGCGACCGCCGCGGCTGGGACCGGATGGTCTTCGCCAATGTCCGCGGCTGCCCGCTGATCCGGCGCTAATAGTTAGAGCATGATGTCATGAGAAAACCGCTCACACTTTTCGGCATCATGCTCTAAGGACTGCGGCCGGAGGCGCAATACGGGCGTTTCCGGCCGTTTTGCCTTGACGGTGCCACTTTCCGCCGTCTCTTGTCAGATTCGTATGAGTGATTCCCAGCCGACGCTTCGGCGCGATGGGGCAATGGGGAGGGCGGCTCGACCGCACCGACTTCAAAGGAGAGGTTTTTAATGATGCAATTTCTGGCAAAGGCGGGTCTTGCCGCCATGCTGATCGCCGGCACCCTTGCCGGCACGGCGGCTCCGGCTGCCGCCCAGTTGAATATTATCATCGGCGAGCCGGATCGGGCTCCGCCGCCGGATTATCGCCGTCCGCCTCCGCCGCCCGGCTACGGCTACGGCCGCCGTCCGCGCGCCTGCGATCCGCGGCTTGCCGAAGACATGGCCCGCGATTACGGCTTCCGCCGCGCCCGCGTCGTCGACGTTACCCCGCGCCGCGTCGTCGTGCAGGGCTGGACGCGTCGCGGTCCCGACCAGATGAGCTTCGCCAACGTCCGCGGCTGCCCTCCGCTGCGCCGCTGATTTCATAGAAATACCGCCTCGTCTCCCCGATGCGGCGGCCAGAACCGCCTTTGCCAGTCTCTCCGGACAGGCAAGGGCGGTTTCTTTTTTGGAGGGGCTTTTTGCTCGGCAGACCCCTCCCCAACCCCTCCCCACAAGGGGGAGGGGCTAAGTCGCGGTTGCCTGCAGCGACCAAAATGAAAGTCTTTTTAGCTGCCGCCGCTCAGCGATTGCGGCGGTCGAGGTCATGTGAAGCGGTGCAGCATGTTAGCCCCTCCCCCTTGTGGGGAGGGGTTGGGGAGGGGCTTTAGCCACCGCGCGGCGCTTCCATTTTTACTGCTCGATGGCAAAAGTCACGGTGACGCTGACATTGTAATTGTTCTCGCCGCCCTGGACGGGAACAGCGGCGTCGGAGGCTTCCTTCATCATGGTGGCGCGATAGACCGGCTGCGGCAGCGGGCGCGGGTCGTTCTCGTTGATCTCGAGAATGCGGCCGAGCTTGACGCCGGCGGCTTCGCTCAGCGTCTTCGCCTTCTTGACCGCATCGGCGACGGCATTCTTGCGTGCGTCTTCGAGGGCGGTTTCCGGCTTGTCGTTGGTGAACTGGATGTCGCCGCCCTGGTTGATGCCGAGGCTGACGGACTGATCGATCACCTGGCCGAGCTTGGCGAGATCGCGCAGCCTGACGGTCACCGAATTGATGGTCTGGTAGCCGATCAGCTGCGGCTGCTGCGGCTGGCCGTCGACCGGCTGCGGATAGTTATATTGCGGCTGGATGGAAAAGCCCGAAGTCTGCAGGTCGCGCTCGGCGATGCCGCCGTCCTTCAGCGCCTTGAGCACGTCGTTCATCGCCTTGTTGTTCTCGTCGAGCGCTTCACGGGCGGTCTTGGCCTGTTTGACGACGGCAAGATTGACGACGGCCATATCGGGAGCGAGCGCCGATTCGCCATTGCCCGTCACCGAAATCACCGGCTCGCGCGGCTTTGCCTCCTGCGCGAATGCGGGGGCCGCGCTGGCGAGCGGCAGGGCCAGAAGAGCAGTCATTACAAGAGTCTTGGAAAGAATCGGCGCCATGTTTTCATTCCCTAGTTGTCGTTTCCCGGATGAACTTTCTGTCGGTTGATTGTGAAGCTATTGCGGCGGAAAGGGATAGGCGGCGGTGCGGGAAGAGAAAAATGCGTGGGGTGTTCGCCACTGCCGTCCGGCTGGACAAGAAAAAAGAGAGGATGGGCCGTGGGGCACTCCCCTCTGCCTGCCGGACCCTGGGGTCGAGCCACGGGTCTCGACCCGTCCTTCGGACCCCCACCAAGGGTGGAGATCGGCTGGGAGCGCTGGCTTTCCTAACCAACTGGCGTCACAGCAAGGTGAAACGGCAGACGTGTGCGAAGGTTTGACCACTTGCCAATCTCCCCACCTGTGGGGGAGATGTCCGGCAGGACTGAGGGGGTGCACACGGCACGCCGGTACTGCGGCAAGCAAACATGCCCCGCCGTATCCCAAATCCGGCAAACCTCATAGCAAAGACGGCGGGTTAAGAAACAGGGCCAGCTGGGGCGAACCGGCATCGCCGGTCGTGAACTGAAGATGCACGCCAGCCAGGGCAAGACCATGCCTTACCCTGCGGCTAGCGGACGCGGCGCTTGATTTTAAGCGCCGAAATCATCCATGAAGGAGGGATGGATGGCGGGCTTGCGCTCTTCGCGTGCTTCGCGAAAACGCTGGGGAACCGCACCGAGACCGGATACGAACCGGCTCAGGAGATTGCGGTTGAAAAGTTTGTGTATGGCACTCATGTCAATTCACTCATTCTTTTTTTTGTTAGCCGGCGGCATATATTTTGCCCAGGCTGCCTTCGCAATGGGCAATTTGGCATGACTGCTATGCACAGGCGTGCATGACGATCACATTGACGTTAGAAGGGGCGTCGGGAGCCGCCCGCCGCGATGAAACCTCGCCCGGCAATCGCCTCGGCGTGGTAGACTGCGTCGCTCGGGCTCAAGCCATGCCCTCCGAAGGAGAAGCTCAGATGAACCGATTTTTCGCACTTGTCGCGACCGGAACGCTGATCAGCCTTGCCACGATCACTTCGGCCTGCACGTCATCAGGAAACGTCGATTACACGTCGTCGATCGGCGGCGGCTATTACGAGCGTCAGCCGCTCAATCCAGCTTGCGGCGGTGGGTTCAGACCGAGCGATGGGCGGTCTTGCAGCTATTAGAGACGTGATGCCCTTGCGAAATCGTCGCTTGTCAAGCGGAACAGCTTTGTCCGTTACCGCACCATTGTGCGTGTGTGCCGCTGTAGCTACAGCTTTCTGTTGAGTGGCGCGGTATCCTCTGGTTGCGTTGTAATCATGGGGTACAGAAGATGAAACTGACTATCGCGACTACCTTGCTCGCACTTCTCGCAACCACCGCATTTGCAGCCGATGCCGTCCAAGACATCCCGGCGGCTCCCGTTGCGGCTGCGCCTGTTTTCACCTGGTCGGGTCCGTACTTCGGTATCGATGGCGGTGCGGCATGGCTCAACGGTGACTTCAGCGCCGGTGGGGCCAGCGCTTCCGAGGACTTCAACGGCGGCGTCTTCGGCGGATTTGCAGGTTATAACTTCCAGTTCGACAACATTGTTGTCGGTATCGAAGGCAACCTCGAACACAACTGGAATGAAGAGGAAACGCTGGGAGCGGACGTTGGGACCGATTGGGCCGGCGCTGTTCGCGGCCGTGTCGGCTACGCCTTCGACAAAGCACTGATCTACGGCGCCGCCGGCTGGACGGCCACGCGCGGCTACGTCGATCTGCCGGGATTGGATAAAGAGACGGAGACTTTCAACGGTTACACCGTCGGGGCCGGCGTCGACTTTGCCATCACCAACAACATCTTCGCCCGCGGCGAGTATCGGTTCAACGACTTCGGCGAGAAGGACGTTCTCGGTGTGGATGCCGATCTCGATCAGCACGAACTCAAGTTCGGCATCGGCGTAAAGTTCTAAGAGCCTTCCAGCAGATCAGTAGTGAGAGCCCCGCCGAGACAGCGGGGCTTTTGCGTTTTAAAGCAATTATAGTGGCAAGAGCGCGCTTCGCCTGTCACGAACTGCACTTGATGTCGCTGGCTCTGGCTGCAGCGATAAGGGCGCGACGGACCTCCTCTGGATCTGCGATATCGGCGAACACATCAAGCACGATCATCTCGGCGGCTTTGGCCGCCGGCGTTTGCTCGGGCCAGTCGTTGAGCAAGGCATTTCCGGCCTGCAGGACCGTCCTCAAGGTTTTCTTTTTTCCATTAATCGTGATTGTCACCGCCTTGAAACGTCGTTTGCTCATGGCGTGGTCCCTCCCACGGACCAGCGAATCAACGACTCAATTGGCGATTCGTTCCAGACACAGTTCCCGAAACGGAGATGGACATGAACAAGCGGGATCGCTTCATCGCTGAACTCAGGGAAACAACGCGGCCTTTCCTTCCGGGTCAGCAAATTGAAGGGCAAGGGCGGGCATGCAACGGTCTGGATAGGTGACCGGTTCACGACCCTCCCGAGCCGGGAGATCGACCCGAAGACGGCGGCGAAGATAAGAAAGGGTCCGGGGCTGAGCCCCAGACCGCCGAAACCGTTTGCCCATGTCGAAACAGGGCAATGGTGGCCGCCAGGGAGACCGAACCATGAAGACTTACGCATACGCGGCAACCTTCGAGCCAACCGAATGCGAAGGCGGCTTTACCGTCACCTTCGCCGACGTGCCCGAGGCCATCACCGAGGGCAACGACATGGCCGATACCCGCGAGATGGCGGCCGACGCGCTCGGCGTGGCGCTGCTGACATATCTGGAGATGGGCAAGTCCCTTCCGGAAGCCAAGGCCGAAGGCGTCATGGTCACGCCCGACCAGAGGTCGCCGCCAAGGTCGCCGTGATCGAAACCCTCCAGCAGGCGGGGATCGCGCGCAGCGAGCTTGCCCGCCGCATGGGCAAGGACGAGAAGGAAGCGCGCCGCCTTCTGGATCCTGATGTCGCCACGAACGTGCCCTTGCTTGTCAGTGCGCTCGCCGCCATGGGTAAGCGCCTGGTGATCGGGCTCGACGAGGCCGCCTGACGCCGCCTTGTTCACCAGCTGCGCCTCGTTGAGAAAGTGGCGGAAGCGCCGCTCTACGTCCGCCTTTGCGCGGACCTCGGAAAGGTTTCGCCCATTGCTCGTGTGGCCGCTCGATGTCACCCAGATCCGCCAGCGCCACATGCGACCGCCGGATAGACGCAGCCGACATCAACGTCGCCGCTCTGCAGCACGGCGCGATAGGTTTCCTGTCGCCAGATCATACCGCCACCCCTTGCAAAGGTTGCGCGGCAGTATCTATGCTCTCTCTATAATCGGGGGAATCTAGATGAGATCTTGGTACGAGCGCTATGGAGTGTGGATCGCGCTCGCAGCTTTTGTTTTTATCAGCGTCATATCCTTTGCCGGTTTCAGTCAAACTCAGCAACTTTTGAAAATGACATGTTCGCCAGGCGATAAGGGCGATTGCTTCCGCCAATGGGTGTCGGCGACCAGTGGCTGGTTCGGCGGCGCGGTTACGTTCGCGACGCTGATATTTCTTTCGCGTCAAGTGAACGACATGCGGTTGCATCATCGCGAGACGATGAGGCACGCAACGCGCCCCGTTTATCTCCGGGCGCAACGACTCAAGGACGCCGTAAACTCTGCCAGAATAACGCTCAAACTTCTCAAACAGGTTATCCGAGAAGGCGATCAGGAAGCTCCCACAATGGATCTTCTTTTTTCGATGATGGCGGGCCTCCGCTCGCTGCAAGAGCAGCTTTCTCGCCCGGAATTCGATAACTTTGAGAACGAAATAGGCTATGCCGGGATCGGTTCCGCCTTCATGCTACGCACCAATTTGCGTCCTGTACTTGAAATTGGAAACCTGTTGGTCGACGCCCTTAAGCATGATCCGCGTCAACAAATAAATGTTGCGGATTTTAAACGCTTCAGAGGTCGGGCGGAGCCTCATGACTTCATGGAACTGTACTTCAGCAATGTCTTGGCGGAGGCTGATAAACAGATTGAGGCATGGGAAAGGACTATGGAGGAGACAAAGCTCATCTGAGCTCCCATGTTCCAAACTACTTGGGCGATCGGGCAATGGTTGGCGCAAAGGCGGATGCGGCGCAGCAGCGGACGCCCGGCCTGGCCGACAGCTGGTTCGTTCGTCATCGCATCACTCCGCTGCTGCCGGCAGCGATACGCACACCAGAAAGTTTTGTCGATCCATGCCAGCACTCCGGCGTATGGTTTCAGATTTGGGTGGGTGGGAAATTCCGCGACGACGACCCGCCGTGCGATCGGCGTCGTCCTGATCGGAAAGCTGCCAGAAGTCGAACTCCTCCAGTGCGGCGCGGAAGTCGGGCCGCGCTATCGCCTCCGGCCTTTCGGTCAGCGCCACGATCATCGGCGCAAGCCTGCTCATGTCCCAGATGTCGACGTTGTCGCCATACAGCCGCGAGGCCGAGCAGCAGAGGCTTGCCCGCGAGGCGATGGCAAAACTCTCCAGAAAAATGTCGATAAAGAAGGCGCCAGGAACACAGGCTAACCTGATGGTTAGCCACCCTCTAGGCGCCTTGAAGCAAGGGGAGGATGGTGGGCCCGGAGGGACTCGAACCCCCAACCAAGCGGTTATGAGCCGCCGGCTCTAACCATTGAGCTACAGGCCCTTGGCGCCGATGGTGGACGCGGGATGCCGGGGCAATGGTTCCCGCGGCACGGGTTCCGCTCTAACGCAAATTGCAGGGAGCCACAAGCGGAGAGCGCAAGCATCTGTGGACGATGCATATTTCGTGGGCAGGGCACTGGAACCTTGTCGCGCGGGCGACAATTATTGAGATCGTAGTCGATGAAGAGGGCGATCGCGATGGTGGCTTCGAACAGTGCCGTGGTGCTCATCGTGGAAGATGAGCCGATAATCCGGTTCAATATCCTCGATGTGCTGGAGGATGTCGGCCATGTGGCGCTGGAGGCGGCGAATGCCGATGAGGCGCTGGTGGTGCTGAAGGGGAGGCAGGATGTCGATATTCTCTTCACCGACGTCAACATGGCAGGCTCGATGGACGGCATCCAGCTTGCCAAGCGCGTGCGGGCGATGCGGCCGAACATCGGCATCATCATCACCTCGGGCATGGTGCGGCTCGATCCGATGGCTCTGCCCGCCAATACCGCCTTCCTGCCGAAGCCCTACATGCACGACACGCTGATTTCGACGATCGATTCCCTGATGACGTGACCGCGGCGCGCAGCCCTCCAAACCCTGTTGCGGGTTCCGGGGCTGCGCGCGAGGCGGCCGGGAGGCATGCTCGTCTTCAGGCGCGGCGGGGGAGGACCGCGTCTTCAGCCGAGCCGCTCTTCAGCGCCTCATTTTCGTAGCGGGCCTTCTTCTCGTAGATGGTGAACAGCGCCATCGAGAGGAGATAGGAGAGGAAGGAATCTCCCATCTGGGTGGCTATGTCTCGGGAGGCGAGAACGTGACGCTCCAGCGCGCCGAGATCTTTCTGGGTTGCGGTTTCAACGAGGCGGTTCATGCTGCCATCTCCAGGAATTGGGTCACGACCGAGCGAACCGGCACGTGCCTGACATAAAGGGGTAGGGTCAGGCCGAGGGCGGCGCGCATCTTGCGCAGCACGCGGTCCGACACTTCGAAGGCGCCGCAGCAGACGGGATACTTGCCGTATCCGTCGGCGCGGCCGAGTTCTTCCACTTCGGCCCCGGCGCGCTTGTAGACGCGCTTGAGGTGGGGTTCGTAATTGGAAATCATCGTATGGATGCCGTGCTCCAGCGCGCATTCGCACAGCGCAAGCAGCAGCATGGAGAAGGCCCGGCCGGCATCGATCTGCGGGAAGTCTTTAGCGATCGCTTCCTCGTCGATGCACATGCGCGTGCCTTCCCATATGCCGGGGGCGACGAGCTCGGCAGCGGCCGGGAACGTCTCGCGGAAGACGTCGTAGAGAAGCGTCGGGCCGGTCGTCGGCATCAGGCGCATGCCGCCGTAGAGACGGGTGCGGCTGTCGTTGCACCAGACAAGATAGGCGGGGGAGAGGGAGTCGTAGCTGTCGCGCTCGTAGGGGCCGATCACCGGAACGTCCCAGCCGAGCGTATCGGCGAAGATCTTCTTGCGCAGGCGAAACAACTGGTCGAGTACGGCGGCGTATTTCTGATACTCATGTGCCTGAATGATAACGAACATTTTGCCCTCCAGCGTTTGCAAGTCCGTGGGGAGCAGAATGGTCCAGACGGCGGGGATCGGAAATTCCCTCAGATGAGCCCCCTCAGATGGGGGGATTAGCCCAAAAGTATGAGGATTGGCGTCCGGACATGCGCAAGCGAGGCGCGAAAGCGCGGCGGCAATCTCAAATATCGCGACGCTCTTGAACCGACGCCTGCGAAATCGGATTCGGATCTTTTAAGGATTGATGATGCGCAGTTGCACGGCCCGCGAGGCGGCCGCCGAAATCGTGGCGCAGCCGAGCTTGAAGCGGGCGGTCTTCAGGTAATCGCGCGTGGTGTGCTCGGAGATGCCCAGAATGACCGAGATGTCCTTGTAATCCTTGCCGAGGGCGGTCCAGTGCAGGCACTCGATCTCGCGCGGCGACAATGTCGGCACCGGATCGTTCTCGCCGTGAAGCTCGTAGACGGCCTTGCGGTGGATCAGGTGGGCGATTTCGATCCATTCGTTGCGGCAGCGGCGGACCAGTTCGTTCCATTCCTCGGCCGGGATGCGGGCGTTCAACGACAGGAGGGCGCGGCGCTGCGCCTTGTCGGCCACGGGGATGGAATAGCCGTTGCCGCCGATGCCGTGCTTCTGGGCGTCGACCAGCATGGCATAGGCTTCCGGCGTCGGCTCGACCTCGCTCCAGTCGAAGGGCAACTGGCGCTCGAAGCCCTGCTTGACGATCGGATCGACCTTCACATAGCTGTTCAGGAGGTAGCGGGAGACCCAGGCATCCGGATAGGTGGTGCGCACGAAGGGGGAATCGATCTTGCTCGCGATCGTCTGGGCAAGATGGTAGGTGACGAAATCGAGGGCATATTCGGCCTGCAGAATGCGGATGGCAGCATCCACATTGGCCGCTGCCTTGATCTGTTCGAAGGTGGACTCGAACTTTTCGCTGTATGTATTCTCGGTCATTTCAACTGCCCCAATTCCCTCAATCCTACCGTGAGCACCCTCACAAATACAAGGCATCCCCACATATGCGGGGAATGACAATCCGGGCTCCGTCTGTTAGCGCCTTGCATGAGGAGGCCTCATATGGACAGCAAGAGACCGTTCGAGATTGCCGAATGCCGACAGGCCGCCAAAGGCCTGAAATCCAGCTGGCAGGACATGGCAGGCTCCGAAGCGCTGATCCGCGCCCTCGTGGCCGAACGCAACGGCGATACCCCGCTGGCGCTGTTCTGGACCGAGGTTCACCGGGCGCTTTGCGAGGAAAACAAAGCCTTCTGACAAGGCTTGGCTGCCTCGGCGGTATCAGGCTTTTCCCCGAAATAAACAGATCGATCGGTGCCGGGCCAAGATGAATCCGTGCTTCGCGCATGAGCCCGTTTTCATGTCTATCCGTTTCCGATTTTGCGAAGAGAGTGTCGAGCGGCAATGTCTCGGGCGGGTCGGAGGGGAGCGCATAGTCCCTGGATTTGTGCCGATATGCTTGACGAAGCGTTTCCAGCGAGAGCAGCGGTGCCTATGAAAGCGGCTGCATTGTGCCATTTTAGGCGTTTTGCTCGATGTGGGCGGCGCTCATCATCCGCGTGACTGTGGCGTCGTGCGGCTGATTCTGTGTGCTATGCCACGCAGAAAGAGGTCCGCCTGCCGGTCTTCTTTACCGGCAGGCCGCGACCTCTCTCTTGAAGCGGGCGATGGATAAAGGTCAGCCGACCTTCGTCGAAGGATCGATCCAGTCCTGGCTCGGCAGTTCCGGGCGCGGCGGCTTGGGGCGGAATTTCACCAGCACCTCGCGGCCGTCGATCGAGGCTTGCGTGCGTTCCAGCGCATCGCGTTCGGCAACCGCCTGGCGCCAGTGCTCGTTCTCACGCCCGTGCGGATGGCCCTGTTCTTCCCAGATCGCGTAGGCTCTCTTGCTGATCCATTCGTGGCGTCTGTCGCTCATTGATCCGTTCCGTTCTTCAGGGGCGTTCGTCGACAATTTTGTCCTCGGAAACCGGCGCGCGGCGCTTGGCCGCCATCAGCAGGTCGAGTTCGATCGAGGACGGCCCGAAGCGGGTGAACAGGCTCTCGGCCTGGTCGCTTTGCAGGCCGTATTTGGAAGCGAATTCGTCAAGGCTATAGGGGCGGCCGCGCACGATTCTGCTTCGGCGCTCCGGTTCACGGATTTGCGTCATTGGTGATAACCCCAGTCGGTTCGGCGATTGTGAGAACAAAACAAATTACAGCGGCAAAAGTTCCGTGAATTTTCAGGGTTTTTCAGGCCTGTTGAGCCGTTTTGAAGCGCCTATTCGGCCGTGGCATAGATTTTTAAGAATGGTGGCGGCGGAGAAAATTTCGACTAAAACATGCAAGAATATCAGCGCGTTATGGAAACGGCTTCCTGATGCGCCGAGAAATGGGCTTTACCCCGGCGTGTTACTCTATAGAATCAATCGTGTTATTCGGTTCGCAGGGGGCAGCAAAACGCTCCGTTCCCCGCGTTGGCGCGACCGATACCGGAGGACTTTGGCTTCAATCCATCAAGAGGAGACAGACATGATGAATGCCCTGCCGCCACTTCATGACGGCCACGCGCCGTTCAACCTCCAGCAGCTGTTTCGCGAAGCGCTTTACGCCTTCGAGGAATGGGACAGCGAATTGACCGAACCGATCGTCACGCATGAGGGACGCGTCATCCCCATCAGCTTCGTTTTCGAAGCCATGCGCGAATGCACCGACATCGTGCCGATGAACATCGTCGGCGCCGTCACCGAGCGGCTGACCAAGCCGTGGGAGGGCGAAGGCCCGCTCGACCAGATGACCTTCTCGACGGCAGCGCGCGTGATGCGCGTGCTCGTGCGCAAGCGTCTCCTCGTCAATGGCACGCCGGACCCCGTCGCCGTTTCGGCTCATACGGCCGAAGACCAGAACCGCGACTGACAGACGAAGGGTCGCGGCCAAGGCTGCGATCCTTTTCCGCCTCCTGGCGGAACCTCGCTCATTCCAGGCCGTTTATTCGGATAGATACGGCCACATCAAGCGATGGCCGAGGAATGGCACCATGCTGAAATCCATCGTTCACGAAATCATCGGCACGCCTCGCCGCGAGCCGGATCTTCCGCAATCGCTCGAGCAGTTTCGCGACAGAAAGCGGGTGCTGATCATCTTTGCCGACGCGCAGGACGATCGCGCCCTCATTCAGGACGAATGGCTGCGCAAGGCGCAGATGCGTCTCATCGAAGAAGACGTCGAAGTGTTCAGCATCGCCGGCGGCGGCGCGTTTGCGCTGTTCGACGACGAATGGGAACTCGATGCCGACGATATCCGAGAGCGGCTGCAGGGGCCGCCGTCGGGCGAGTTCGGGCTGATCCTGGTCGGCCGCGACGGCGCTGTGAAGCTGCGCTCCAGCGAGCCGCGCACGGCGGAAGAGATCTTCGAAGCATTCGAGATCCTGCCGAAGAAGACGCCCTGGTAATATTCAAGATTGCATTGGAAGGGTGGGGGCGGCGACGCTGCCGACTAAAGCGTGTCGCGATCTTTCAGATTCGCGTCACGCTTTAGGTCTTTGTTTTTGCGCATGTCTTTATCACAAAACCGCTGCACACTTTTGCGAGACATGCTCTATCTTCAAAGCTCGAAGGCTTCCTTGAGGCCGAGACTCTTGCGCTCGCGCAGGTCGAGATCGGCCTCGATGTGGGCGATGTGATGCAGCATCAGCTGACAGGCGCGGTCAAGCTCTTTGCTTTCGATCGCCGCTATGATGTCGCCATGTTCCGAATGGCCGCAACTCGAGGCGGTCGACTGGCCGTAGAGCGCGATGACCAGCGACGAGCGGGCGACGAGTTCTTCCATGAAGCGCTGCATGATCGCATTGCCTGAAATTTCCGCCAGCATGAGATGGAAATCGCCCGACGCCTTGATTTCGGCGCGGCGCGCCGTCTGGCCGCGTTCGCTCATCAGGCGGCCTTCTTCCAGCAGAAGCTGTTTCAGTTGCTTGATATCGGCAGGGGTGATGTGGGCCGCGGCTTCGCGCAGGATACCGGGCTCGACGAGGCGGCGGGCGGCAAAGATCTGGCGCGCTTCCTCGGGCGAGGGGTAGGCGACGAAGGCGCCGCGGTTTTTCTCGACGCTGACGAGGCCTTCATAGGAGAGTGCCTGCAGGGCGGCGCGCGCGAGCGTGCGGCTGACATTGAAGAGATTGCCGACATCGCTTTCGGAAAGCTTGGTGCCGGGAGAAAGCCTGCGCTCGACGATCGCCTCGCGAATGGCGTCGCGAATCTGTTGCGCGCCGGTTTCGGCGGTATCTTCCTGCATGGCCTTGGCGGCGGATTTCATGAATTTCATTCCCTGATGGCGGGCAAACCATATCCGGCTTCGCGGCAAAAGTTAAACGGAATTTGTGCCCGAAGTGACGATCAAATTGTATACGATCTTTTGCACGAATTGAGCACGATAGCCTAAATCATGTGCAGACGAAGTTCTGCTCGTCTTTTGCTCTTGCAGGTGTGTGGGACATAAAATCTTTTATCTGCAATGGCTTGAGGCGCCTCCCTGGGATTTGGCACGGCAGATGCATCCTCTTCTCCAAACAGGGGAAGGCATGATGTCGAAAGCGGCAGAGATCGATATAATATCCGTTTCGAAGGTCTATGGGGCGACGACGGCGGTTCACGGGATCAGCCTGAAGATCCCGGCCGGCTCCTATTGCTGCTTCCTCGGTCCTTCGGGCTGCGGCAAGACTTCGACGCTGCGCATGATCGCCGGTCACGAGAGCATTTCGTCGGGCGATATCCGCCTCGGCAATACAGTCGTCACCGACTTTCCGCCGGCCAAGCGCGGCACGGCGATGATGTTCCAGTCCTACGCGCTGTTTCCGCATCTCGATCTCGTCGACAATGTCGCCTTCAGCCTGAAGATGAAGGGCGTCGACAAGGCGGAACGGCGGGCCAAGGCGCTCGACATGCTGAAGCTGATGCAGATGGACGGCTATGCCGGCCGCCGTCCGGCCCAGCTTTCCGGCGGCCAGCAGCAGCGCGTGGCGCTGGCGCGCGCTTTGATCACCGATCCCGAAGCGCTGCTGCTCGACGAGCCGCTGTCGGCGCTTGATCCGTTCCTGAAGATCCGCATGCGCGCCGAACTGAAGAAGCTGCAGAAATCGCTCGGCATCACCTTTGTCCACGTCACCCACAGTCAGGAAGAGGCGATGGCGCTCGCCGATGTCATGGTGATCATGAATGACGGCCGGATCGAGCAGGCGGCCGCGCCCCGCGAAGTGTTCGAGCGGCCGGCGACCGCTTTCGTCGCCCGCTTCATGGGCGATCACAACGTGCTCAGCGGCCGCGTGACCTCAAGCGAGAACGGCGTGCTCGTGATGACTGTGCCGGAAGGGCAGAGCTTTTCGGTGCGCGGCGAGGGCAGGGCGGTCGGCGAACCGGTCGATATCGGCATCCGCACCGACCG
Source organism: Rhizobium sp. R634 (assembly GCF_002211305.1). Classification (GTDB taxonomy): domain Bacteria; phylum Pseudomonadota; class Alphaproteobacteria; order Rhizobiales; family Rhizobiaceae; genus Rhizobium. The sequence continues at coordinate 242,668 of NZ_LOKW01000028.1, forward strand.
CGTGCGGCTGCAGGTGGCGAGCGAATGGACGCTCGGCTTCAACGGCATCGTCTCCAATGTCGAATATCGCGGCTCTTCTGTGAAGATCACCGTTTTCGGCGCCGGCAGCGACGACTTCACCGTCATATCCGACGATGGCGACTATTTCGCCCGGCCGGTTTCGGTCGGCGATGCGGTTTCGCTCAGCTGGGCGCTCGAGGATGCCGTGCTGCTCGGCCGCGCTTCCGCATGACCAATCAAGAACCAAGACCTTCCACATCAAAAAAGGGGAACTGACATGACGACTGAAACCACATCGACCAAGACGGAGAAGGGGCTGTCCCGCCGTGCACTCTTGAAGACGGGTGCCGCCGCCGTCGGTGCCATCGCCGGCTCCGGCGCCATCACCGGCTTTCCCACTATCTGGGCGCAGACGAACATCACGCTTCGCCAGTTCGGCACCGGCGTTTCCAACATCAACGCCATTGCCGAGAAGTGCAAAGCCGATCTCGGCATCACGCTGGAGATGACGGCCACCGATTCCGACGCCGCCGCCCAGCGCGCCGTCACCCAGCCCGACAGCTACGATATCGCCGACATCGAATACTGGATCGCCAAGAAGGTATTTCCGACGGGCGTGCTGCAGCCGATGGACGTCAAGAAGCTTAAATATTACGACAAGATCGTGCCGTTGTTCATCGACGGCAAGATGAAGCCGGAGAGCGTCATCGCCCAGGGCACGGCGCCGCACACGGTCGGCTTCGTCGAGGCGCAGGATGCGAAGAAATTCGCCAAGGAACCGACGCAGTGGATGACGATGGTTCCCACGATCTACAATGCCGATACGCTCGGTATCCGCCCGGATCTCGTCGGCCGCGATATCACCAGCTGGGCCGATATCATGGACCCGAAGTTCAAGGGCAAGACCTCGATCCTCAACATCCCGTCGATCGGCATCATGGATGCGGCGATGATCATGGAAGCCATGGGCAACATCAAATATGCCGACAAGGGCAACATGACCAAGGAAGAGATCGACAAGACGATCGAATTCCTGATCAAGGCCAAGGGCGACGGCCAGTTCCGCGCCTTCTGGAAGAGCTTCGACGAGTCGGTCAACCTGATGGCGTCGGGCGAAGTCGTCATCCAGTCGATGTGGTCGCCCGCCGTCGCCGCCGTCCGCTCCAAGGGCATCGCCTGCAAATATCAGCCGCTCAAGGAAGGCTACCGCGCCTGGGGCGGCGGCCTCGGCCTTGCCTCGCACCTCAAGGGCGCTGAGCTCGACGCGGCCTATGAATATATCAACTGGTACACATCCGGCTGGGTCGGCGGCTACCTCAATCGCCAGGGCTACTATTCCGCCTGCATGGAGACGGCGAAGAACTTCATGACGGCAGACGAATGGGGCTACTGGATCGAAGGCAAGCCGGCCGCCGGCGATATTCTCTCGCCGGAAGGCAAGGTGATGGAGAAGGCCGGTGCAGTGCGCGACGGCGGCTCCTTCGAAGCCCGCATGGGCGCCGTCGCCTGCTGGAACTCCGTCATGGACGAAGACCGCTACATGGTCCGCCGCTGGAACGAGTTCATCGCGGCGTAAGCGCTTGCCGCTTTCCCCTCCCCAACCCTCCCCACAAGGGGGAGGGAGTCCGGAGGCGGTGGAGCGAGCTGTCTTTCGCTATCGCTCAAGACGTCGCTTCGCTCCGCCCCCTCATCTGCCCTTCGGGCATCTTCTCCCCGCTGGGGAGAAGCGGGAGTTCGCGGCTGGGGTCGCGTGAAGAAAATCGAGGTTCGCGGCGGTCGAGGCGCTGCCGCGATTCTCTTCTCCCCAGCGGGGAGAAGGTGCCGGCAGGCGGATGAGGGGGCGGCAGGCACCTTCGTCCCACCTGACGTAATCACAACGGAGAAGCGGATTATGGCAACCATCGCAACGGCAACGGAAGACGGCAAGCAAAGTGCAGGCCGCCGCGCGTTGCGCCTCTCCCCCTCAGCCATCTCCTATCTCCAGGCGACGCCGCTGATCGGCATTCTCGGCTTCTTCTTCCTGCTGCCGATCGCGATGATATCAGTCGTGAGCTTCTGGGATTACGACTTCGCCGGCCTCTATCCCGATTTCCTGACGATGAACTACACCGATACGCTCGGTTCGTGGGTGACGTGGAAGACCTATCTCAACACGCTGAAATTCACGGCTCTCGTCTGGGGCCTGACGCTCGTCATCGGTTTCTGGGTCGCCTATTTCCTGGCCTTCCACATCCGCAAGACCTCGACGCAGATGATCCTGTTTCTCGTCTGCACCGTACCGTTCATGACGTCGAACATCATCCGCATGATCTCGTGGATCCCGGTGCTGGGGCGCAACGGTCTGGTCAATTCGACGCTGATCGAGATGGGCGTCATTCCGCAGCCGATCGAATGGCTGCTCTATTCCGATTTCGCCGTCGTGCTCGCCATGGTGCATCTCTACACGCTGTTCATGGTGACGCCGATCTTCAACACGCTGATGCGCATCGACCGGTCGCTGTTCGAGGCGGCGCGCGATGCCGGCGCGTCGGGCTGGCAGGTGCTGTGGAATGTCGTCATTCCGCTTGCCAAACCCGGCATGGCGATCGGCACGATTTTCGTCGTCACCCTGGTCATGGCCGATTTCTCCACGGTGCAGGTGATGTCCGGCGGCCAGAGCGCCTCGGTGGCGCTGATGATGAAGAACCAGATGTCGCTGCTGCAATATCCGGCCGCTGCCGCCAATGCCGTGGTGCTGCTTGGCGTCGTGCTGCTGATGGTCACGGCGATCCTGCGCGTCGTCGATATCCGCAAGGAGCTTTGAGATGAATCACGAAAAACGCGGCCTCGAATTCTATCTGCTGGCGGTCTTCTTCGCCGTCTTCGTGCTCTTCCTCTACGGCCCGCTTTCGGCGATCCTGATCCTCTCCTTCCAGGGGCCGGACGGCGGCCTGACCTTCCCGATGAACGGGGTTTCCACGCACTGGTTCTTCAACCTGTTCGAAAAGCAGGCGGTCGGCGATTTCGGCGCCTCCTTCCGGCGCTCTTTCTCGCTCGGGCTGATGGTGATGATCGTGACCGTCGTCGTGTCGCTGCTTGCCGGCCTTGCATTCCGCCGCCGCTTCCACGGTTCGACGGTGCTGTTTTATGCGACGGTCGCGAGCCTCGTCGTGCCGTCGATCATCGTCTCACTCGGCATCGGCGTCGTCTTCCAGGAAGGCGGGCTGAAGCCCGCATGGTATTCTTCGGCCTTCGGCGCGCATCTCACCTGGACGCTGCCCTTCGGCGTGCTGATCATGTTTGCCGTCTTCAACCGCTTCTCGCCGGCCTATGAGGAGGCGGCGCGCGACCTCGGCGCCAGCTCCTGGCAGACTTTTCGCCATGTCGTGCTGCCGATGATCGCGCCGAGCCTGATCGGCGTCGGCCTGTTCGGCTTCACGCTCTCCTACGACGAATTCGCTCGTACGTTGATGACGTCGGGCACTTACAATACGCTGCCGCTCGAAATCTACGGCATGACGACCAACGTCACGACGCCGGTGCTCTATGCGCTCGGCACCGTCACGACACTGTTTTCCTTCACCATCATTCTCGTCGCGCTCGGCATCATGACCATGCTCAGCCGGCGGCAGGCAAAGATCAGCTGACATGCGCATCCTCATCGTCAATCCGAATACCACCGCCTCCATGACCGAGAAGGCGGCGACCGCCGCGCGTGCGGTGGCCGCGTCCGGCACGGAAATCATCGCCGCCACCTCGCAGATGGGGCCTGTCTCCATCGAAGGCCATTATGACGGGGCGCTCGCCATCCCCGGCCTGCTTTCGGAGCTCAAGGCGCGGCAGGGGGAGGGCTATGACGCCGCCGTCATCGCCTGCTTCGACGATACCGGGCTTGAAGCGGCGCGAAGCTTCGCCGATGTGCCGATCCTCGGGCTTTGCGAATCCGCAGTCGCAACGGCGGGCTTTCTGGCGCAACGCTTTACCGTGGTGACGACGCTGGAGCGGTCGCGGGTGCTGATCGACAATCTGGTGCGGCGCTACGGCATGGGCGAGCGCGTCAAGGTGCGCGCCTCCGATATTCCGGTGCTGGAGCTGGAAGATGCGGCATCGGGCGCGATCGGCAAGCTCAGGGCAGAGATCGAGCGGGCGCTTGAAGAAGACGGCGCCGAGGCGATCGTGCTCGGCTGCGCCGGCATGACGGATCTCGCAAGGGAATTGCAGGATATTTACGGCGTGCCCGTCATCGATGGGGTCTCGGCCGCCGTCAAGCAGGCGGAGGCGCTGGTCTCGCTCGGGCTTTCCACCAGCAAGCGCGGCTCCTACGCCTCGCCGCTGCCGAAACCTTTCACCGGCGCGATGAGCGCCTTTTCGCCGATCCGTTCGGACGGTTGATCATGCCGATCTCCTTCGACTTTAAGGAGCTTAGCGAGCGCGAGCGCTACAAGCTGATGATCGGCACGATCATTCCGCGTCCGATCGCTCTGGTAACGACAGTCGACGAACACGGCCGGATCAACGCGGCGCCCTTCAGCTTCTTCAACTGCCTGTCGGCCGATCCGCCGATTCTGGCGATCGGGGTCGAGAATCATCCCGACATGTCGTTCAAGGACACCGGCCACAACATCCGCATGACCGAGGTTTTCACGGTCAACATCGTCTCCTTCGCCATCGCCGAGGCCATGCATGTCTGCGGCGCCAAATATCCGCGCGGCGTCGACGAGCTGAAGGAGGCGGGCTTGACGGCGGTGCCGGGCGAGAAGGTGGCATCTCCCTTCATCGCCGAGGCGCCGGCGGCCTTCGAATGCAAGCGGCATGTGACGCTCGAACTCGGCCGTTCGCGGCAGATCATCATGGGCGAGATCGTCTATGCGCATTATCGGGACGGAATCGTCGACCCGGAAAGGCTGCATGTCGATCCGGCCGCAGTCGATGCCATCGCGCGGCTCGGCGGCGATAGCTGCGCCACAACACGTGACCGTTTCGAGATGCTGACGCCGAAGCTCTGACATCAAGTTTCTGCTTTACTTTTTTGCCTCCCGCGAGAATGGTCAGCGGCGGTTCAACGCGGCAGGAGGGCTTAGCCATGACAATCGAGAACGATCTCAGCCGGATCGCGGAGCAGGAGGAGGCGCTGAGCTTCGACGCTTTCGACCTGACGACGGCATGGCAGCTCGGCAAGCTTCTGCAGGAACTCGGCACCGAACGCGGCCTCGGCATCGCGATCGACGTGACGCTGCATTCGATGCCGGTCTTCTACGCGGCGCTTCCGGGTGTGACGCCCGATAACGTCAACTGGGTTCGCCGCAAGCGCAACATGGTGCTGCGCTATTTCCGAAGCAGCTATGCTTCCGGACTGAAGCTAAAGAAGGACGGCAAAACGGTCGAAGACAACGGGCTTTCCGGCGACGACTATGCGCCGCATGGCGGCAGTTTCCCGATCAACGTCAAGGGCACCGGCTGCATCGGCGCGGTCACCGTTTCCGGCCTGCCGCAGCGCGACGACCATAATCTTGTGGTCGAGGCTTTGGCGCTGATGCTGGCGAAGGACCTGGATACGCTGCGGCTCGCCCCGCTCTGAGGCTTCCGCCCCAATTTTGACAGAAAAAAGCCATGAAAAGTGCAAAATCGCGCCGCTGCTCCGGTGACGCGGCTTTGTTCGGTGGTTAAGGTGCGGCATTGCCCTCCTTAACCTTCCCGGGACGCCATGATCCGCCTTTTCTCCGCGCTCGCCGCCACCATCGGTTTTGGTCTTTTCCTTGCCTCCTGCAACACGCTCTCCAAGGAAGAATGCGTCGCCGCCGACTGGCGGGTGATCGGCGAGAGTGACGGTGCCGCCGGCCACGAGCCGCAGCAGCGCTTTGCGGCGCATGCGAAGTCCTGCGAGCGGGTCAGGATCGTGCCGGACCAGACGATCTGGTTCCAGGGATATCAGGCGGGTCTGGTGCGCTACTGCACGCCGCTCAGCGGGCTGGCGCGCGGCCAGGCGGGCAGCGGCTACGCCAATGTCTGCCCGCCGGAAACAGCGCCGGGCTTCCTGCGCGGCTTCAACCTCGGATCCAAGCAGCATGGGCTGCAGCAGCGCCTCACCTCGATGCAGAACGACTACAGCTTCAAGGAGGCAAGCATCGACGAGCTTTCCGACAAGCTGAGAGACGCCAAGGACGAGGAAAGATCCGACCTGCGCCGGCGGATCGAGGACCTGGAGGACGACATGCACGACATCCGCCGCGACCAGCGCGACGTGCAGGACGAGCTCGACCGCGTCAACGAGGATGTCGAGTGGTTCCAGCGGAATCCGAATGTCGCATTGCCCGCGCCGGGTTATTGATCCGGCCTCGAAGCTCGCCGCTGGTTTCAAGGATACGTCGCTCCGTTCTGTCCAGTGCCGCGGCCGGAGCGGCTGTTTCCCTGAAAATAAAACGCTGGCATCCCCGCGTGGCAGTAGACGGATAGATGCGGAAATGGTAATTCGTTCTTGTTTTGTTCTAAATTCGAGAGCGTCATGCTGCGTTTGTTTTGTATCTTTTCCGCCCTCGGCATCAGTCTGTTTCTGACCTCCTGTTACACGATCTCCAAGAAGGATTGCCTTGCTGGCGATTGGAAGGGAATTGGTTTCACCGACGGGTTCAACGGCTATTTGCCGAAAGAACGGTTTGAAGGACACACCAAGTCTTGCAAGCGAGTGAAGGTCGTGCCGGACCTCACTCTTTGGAAACAGGGTTATAAGAAGGGTCTGCTACGCTATTGCACCGCATGGAGCGGCCTGTGGGAAGGACAGCATGGGCACAGCTATAACGGTCTGTGCCCGCCTAAGACGGAAGCTGAGTTTCTGCGCGGCCACGTGATTGGTTATCGTCAGTATGCGCTCAGATCGAAACTGGAGCGGCTTGAAGATAATTACAAGCGTAAAGAAGAGGAGCTTGAAGAATTACAGGAGAAAATGAAGAAAGATCGTAATGAAGAGTATTCCTTATTGAACTACTGGAAGGTTAAAGATCTCAAAGAGGATCTTAGCGATATAAGGGACGAGGAGGATCGTGTGCGAGACGAGCTCAACGAGGCAGATCAACAGGTGCGTCTGTTCGAGAGCCAGCTGTAAACGCAAAATCGGCACAGCGCTGCTGAGGCGTTTTCCTCAGAGCCTGCCGCCGGCTTCGAGTATCCCCTTCGTCAGGCTGCCTGTCGCCGGGAAGAGCGGGATCAGGCAGGCTTGCAGGGCGTGATAGATATCGCCCTTGCCGGGGAAGAGCGAGTGCGAGGGAACGAGATCCTCCGTCAGTTCCTCGTGCCAGCCGCCATTCTTGTGGTCGATGAAAGCGCGCTCGATGACGTTCCAGATCTTGCGGTAGCATTCCTCGTGATAATCGCTCGGCAGGTGCTCGTTGAGGAAATGGGCGGCGGCGGCGCCCTCGCAGGCCGGCCACCAGAGCTTGTTGCGCTTGGCGGGCTTGTCGTCCCAATCGAGCGTGTAGAAGAAGCCGCCCTTGTCGCTGTCCCAGCCGAGCGCCATGGATTGCTCGAAGAGCGCCTTGGCCGCATCGGGCATCCATTCGATGCGTTTGCCGCCGAGCGCCCAGAGCTGCAGGATGAGGCGGGTCCATTCCAGCCAGTGGCCGGGCGTCGTGCCGGCCGGGCGGAACATTTCGTTGGGATGATAGTAATCCTTGTCGAGGTTCCATTCGGCGTCGAAATGTTCGGCGACGCGCCAGTCGACCGAGCCGGCCGACCGGCGAATGACGAGATCGGTGATGCTTTCGGCCTTGGTCAGGTAGTCCTTGTCGCCGGTGGCTTCGAAAGCGGCCATCAGCGCTTCGGTCAGGTGCATGTTGGAATTCTGGCCGCGATAGGCGCCGCCGTCGAGCGGCTGCCAGTCGGCGGTGAATTCCTCGGCGATCGCGCCATGGCGCGGTTCCCAGAATTTCGTGTTCAGGGTTTCGGTGATGTCGGCGAGCATGCCGTCGGCAAGCGGATGGCCGATCGTCTTGGCGGATGAAGCGGCGAGCAGCACGAAAGCATGGCCATAACCCTGCTTGTTGGAATCGACCGGGCCATTGTTGTCGAGCGACCAGAAATAGCCGCCATTCTTGCGGTCGCGATGATGGTTCCAGAGATAGTCCATGCCGTGGTCGACGACGTCGGAGGCGCCGGGACGGCCGAGCAGGGCGCCGATCGAGAAGCAATGCACCGCGCGCGCCGCGATATGGATGCCGCGAACCTGGCCCTCGGCATCGAGCGGCCCGCCGGTATCGTCGAGATCGTAGAAGCCGCCCTTGGGATTGACCGAATTGTGCTGGAAGAAATCGAAGAGGCCGTTTGCCTGGTTGAGCAGCCAGCCGCGATGATAGGCGCGGCTCGTCCAGTTTCCGAGTGCGGCGGTGCCGGTTGCCAGTGCCATGATGCTCCTCCGATTTCCTGCGCAATGCTGTTGAATTGCCTATATAGAGGCCATTCGAGTCTGTCATCCCTGCAGCGCCCGGCGTCTGAAAAGACGGTCGGCGCTGCCGGCTTGCAAACCATGAAATCGACAGGCATATATTGACATAAAGATATCTTTATGCGATTTGGACTGTCTGGTCTTACGACGTCAAGGAGCCCTCCCGTGTTTGACAATCTCTTTGGTCCCGAAGGGGGCAAGCGTGACGGCAGTGAAGTCTTTGCAGCGCTGAAGAAGGCTGCGAGCGAACGCATCCTTGTGCTCGACGGTGCGATGGGCACGCAGATCCAGGGGCTCGGCTATGACGAAGACCAGTTCCGCGGCACGCGGTTCATCGGCTGCGCCTGCCACCAGAAGGGCAATAACGACCTTCTGATCCTGACACAGCCAGATGCGATCGAAGAGATCCATTACAAATACGCCAAGGCCGGCGCCGATATTCTCGAGACCAACACCTTCTCCTCGACCCGCATCGCGCAGGCCGATTACCAGATGGAAGGCGAGGTCTTTGCGCTGAACAAGGAAGGCGCGGAAATCGTGCGCCGCGCGGCAATCCGCGCCGAGCGCGAGGATGGCCGTCGCCGCTTCGTCGCCGGCGCCATCGGCCCGACCAACCGCACTGCCTCGATCTCGCCCGATGTCAACAATCCCGGTTTCCGCGCCGTCACCTTCGACGACCTGCGCGCCGCCTACGGCGAGCAGATCGACGGGCTGATCGACGGCGGCGCCGACATCATCCTCATCGAGACGATCTTCGATACGCTGAACGCCAAGGCTGCGATCTTCGCCTGCGAGGAGCGCTTCGAAGCCAAGGGCGTACGCCTGCCGGTGATGATCTCGGGCACGATTACCGATCTTTCCGGCCGCACGCTGTCCGGCCAGACGCCGACCGCCTTCTGGAACTCGGTGCGCCACGCCAATCCCTTCACGATCGGCCTCAACTGCGCGCTCGGCGCCAATGCGATGCGCCCGCACCTGCAGGAGCTTTCCGGCGCCGCCGACACCTTCATTTGCGCCTATCCGAATGCCGGCCTGCCGAACGAGTTCGGCCAGTATGACGAAACGCCGGAACTGATGGCGGCCCAGATCGACAGCTTCGCCCGCGAAGGCCTCGTCAACATCGTCGGCGGCTGCTGCGGCTCGACACCCGAACATATCCGGGCGATCGCCGAGACCGTGGCCAAATATAAGCCGCGTCCGATCCCTGAGCATCGCCCCTTCATGTCGCTGTCGGGTCTCGAACCCTTCGAACTCACCAAGGACATTCCCTTCGTCAATGTTGGCGAGCGCACCAACGTCACCGGTTCGGCGAAGTTCCGCAAGCTGATCACCAATGCCGACTACACGGCAGCGCTCGATGTCGCGCGCGACCAGGTCGAGAACGGCGCGCAGGTGATCGACATCAACATGGACGAAGGCCTGATCGATTCCGAAAAGGCGATGGTCGAGTTTCTCAACCTCATCGCCGCCGAGCCCGACATCGCCCGCGTGCCCGTGATGATCGACAGTTCGAAATTCTCGATCATCGAATCCGGCCTGAAGCGCGTCCAGGGCAAGCCGATCGTCAATTCGATCTCGCTGAAGGAAGGGGAGGAGAATTTCCTCGCCCAGGCGCGGCTCCTGCATAATTATGGTGCTGCCGTCGTCGTCATGGCCTTCGACGAGACAGGCCAGGCCGACAATTACGACCGCAAGGTCGAGATCTGCACGCGCGCCTATAGGCTGCTGACAGAAAAGATCGGCTTCCCGCCCGAGGACATCATCTTCGACCCCAACATCTTCGCAGTCGCGACCGGCATCGAAGAGCACAATAATTACGGCGTCGATTTCATCGAGGCGACGCGGACGATCCGCGAGCGCATGCCGCTCGTCCATATCTCCGGCGGCGTCTCCAACCTGTCCTTCTCGTTCCGCGGCAACGAGCCGGTGCGCGAGGCGATGCATGCCGTGTTCCTCTACCACGCCATCCAGGCGGGCATGGACATGGGCATCGTCAATGCCGGCCAGCTCGCCGTTTACGATAACATCGATCCCGAGCTGCGCGAGGCCTGCGAGGACGTGGTGCTGAACCGCCGCGCCGACAGCACCGAGCGGCTGCTCGAAGTGGCCGAGCGTTTCCGCGGCGCCGGTGCAAGGGAAGGCCGCGTTCAGGACCTCTCCTGGCGCGAATGGAGCGTCGAGAAGCGTCTCGAACATGCGCTGGTCAACGGTATCACCGAATATATCGAAGCCGATACCGAGGAGGCGCGCCAGCAGGCCGCACGACCGCTGCATGTCATCGAGGGGCCGCTGATGGCCGGCATGAACGTCGTCGGGGATCTCTTCGGCTCGGGCAAGATGTTCCTGCCGCAGGTGGTCAAGTCGGCGCGCGTCATGAAGCAGGCTGTTGCCGTTCTTCTTCCTTATATGGAAGAGGAAAAACGCCTCACCGGCGGCGACGACCGGAAATCGGCGGGCAAGATCCTGATGGCGACGGTCAAGGGCGACGTGCACGATATCGGCAAGAACATCGTCGGCGTCGTGCTGGCCTGCAACAATTACGAGATCGTCGACCTCGGCGTCATGGTGCCGGCGACGAAGATTCTGGAAACGGCAATCGCCGAGAAGGTCGATGTCATCGGTCTTTCCGGCCTGATCACGCCGTCGCTCGACGAAATGGTGCATGTCGCGGCCGAAATGGAGCGGCAGGGCTTCGACATCCCGCTCTTGATCGGCGGGGCGACGACCAGCCGCGTGCATACCGCCGTGAAGATCCATCCGGGCTACAACAAGGGTCAGGCGATCTACGTCACCGATGCGAGCCGCGCCGTCGGCGTCGTCTCGGCGCTGCTCTCGCCGGAGACGCGCCAGGGCTATGTCGACGATATCAGGGCCGAATATGCCAAGGTGGCGGCCGCCCATGCCCGCAGCGAGGCCGAGAAGGTGCGTCTGCCGCTGCCGCGGGCTCGCGAAAATGCGCATAAGGTGGACTGGTCCGCCTACCAGCCGACGAAGCCGCAATTCTTCGGCACCCGGGTGTTCGAGGATTACGATCTGGCCGAGCTTGCGAAGTACGTCGACTGGACGCCGTTCTTCCAGACCTGGGAACTGCGCGGCCGCTACCCCGCCATTCTCGAGGACGAGAAACAGGGCGAGGCGGCGCGTGCGCTCTGGGCCGACGCCCAGGCCATGCTCAAGAAGATCATCGACGAGAAGTGGTTCCGTCCGCGCGCCGTCATCGGCTTCTGGCCGGCCGGCGCCGTCGGCGACGATATCCGCCTGTTTACCGACGAGAGCCGCAGCCAGGAGCTTGCCACCTTCTACACGCTGCGCCAGCAGCTTTCGAAGCGGGACGGGCGGGCGAACGTGGCGCTTTCCGACTTCGTCGCGCCTGTGGCTAGCGGCGTGCAGGATTATGTCGGCGGCTTCGTGGTAACGGCCGGCATCGAGGAGATCGCCATCGCCGAACGCTTCGAACGCGCCAACGATGATTATTCTTCGATCCTCGTCAAGGCGCTGGCCGACCGCTTCGCCGAAGCTTTCGCCGAGCGCATGCACGAGCAGGTGCGGCGCGAATATTGGGGCTATGCGAGGGATGAGCACCTCAGCAACGAGGACCTCATCGGCGAGGCCTATGCCGGCATCCGCCCGGCGCCCGGTTATCCCGCTCAGCCCGACCACACGGAGAAGAAAACGCTCTTCAAGCTGCTCGATGCGGAACATACCGCAGGCGTGAAGCTGACGGAGAGCTACGCGATGTGGCCCGGCTCCTCCGTCTCGGGTCTCTATATCGGCCACCCCGACTCCTATTATTTCGGCGTCGCCAAGGTCGAGCGCGATCAAGTGGAAGACTATGCCAAGCGCAAGGGCATGGAGGTTTCCGAAGTCGAGCGCTGGCTGGGGCCGGTGCTGAATTACGTGCCGCGCAAGGCGGATGAGGATATCGAGGACGCGGCATAATTGCCGAGTCTTCGCAGTCGCTTGAGGCGCCGTATTCAGAGATCGATTGAATGAATGGCAAGCCGAGAAGTGTTCACTTCCCGGCGCAGTTTGATGACAAATCTCGTTACTCGGCGTCATCCTCGGCCTTGTGCCGAGGATCTGCTGCCCTATCGACCGGAGGCAGATGCTCGGGACAAGCCCGAGCATGACGAAGGAGAAGTTGGCGGACTTTGTCGCAGTTTCCGGCATCATGCTTTTGATACGGCTCGATAATTACCGCGGTCAGGCTGTTTGAATTCGATAGCGGAAATGACGATGGGATGGCATTCTTAAGCCAAGTTTGCAAATGAGGCCGCAATGCAAGTGACCATCCGGGCGGCAAAGGCCAATCTATCGAAATTGATCGATGCCGCTCTTTCCGGTGAGGACGTGGTGATCGCCAGGGGGCGCAAGCCCGTGGTGAAGATCATTCCGATTGGACGGTCTCCCTTCAAAGTCGGCCTGCTCAAGGGGCAAGTTACTGGAAATGGGCCGGACTTTTTCGCGCCTATGAACGAGGGCGAACTCGCGGTCTGGAAAGGGAGCGAGTGAACTCGCTTCTGCTCGACAACGCTTTATGTCGGCAGCTTGCAGCATCCATCTCAGCTTTCTCGACGGCATCGATGACGACGGGCAAGGCGTCGGCGGTTTTGTGCGCTCGTTGCGAGGCCGCTTTCAGCCAATCATAGTGCTCGGCCGACATCAGCACGAATTCGCATCGGCCATGACAGGTGATCTCGACGGGCCCATGCTGCGCCTGACGCTGAAATTCGCTGAATTTTCGCTGAAATTCCAGAGACGTGGTCCGAGCCATGATAGGTTCCAGCCTTCGATATCCGGATATACGTATAATTTGGATAAGCTCAAGCCGCTATGTCACCCCGATTGTCAGCTCCGCGACGAAATCATAGGCGTCGCCGCGATAGAGCGAGCGGGTGAATTCGACCGCGCGGCCGGAGCCGAGATAGGAGATACGCTCGATCGACAGGCCGGCGGCGCCGACGGGGACGCCGAGAAGCTGGGCGTCGGCTTCCTTCATGTTGGTTGCCGAAATGCGCTGTACGGCGCGCACCGGGCGGACGTGCAGGCGTTCGAGTTCGGCGTAAAGCGAATTGGTAACGGCCGCGGGATCGGGGAGGAATTCGCCGGAGACGCTGGCATTCTCGATTGCCAGCGGCTGGTCGTCGGCAATGCGCAGGCGCGAAAGCCGCGACACCTTCACGTCGGTGCCGAGACCGAGAATCATCATCTCATCGGGCGAGGGCGTGTGGACGCCTTTGTGCAGCCATTCGGAGCGGGAGGACATGCCGCGGCGCGCCATGTCCTCGGTGAAGGAGGTGAGCTGCGACAGGCGCTGCTCGACCTTCGAGACCGGCTTGGCGACGAAGGTGCCAGAGCCGTGGCGGCGTACCAGCAGGCCGTCGGCGACGAGTTCATCGATTGCCTTGCGCACGGTGACGCGGCTGACGGCGGCAAATTCGGCGATGTCGCGTTCCGGCGGCAGCGCATCGCCGTGGCCGAGCGTGCCGGTACGCACGGCCTCTTCGAGCGTGCGGCGCAGTTTGACATAGAGCGGGCCGGTGCCGGCGGCCTGCAGGCGCTGCAGGGAAAGGAGAGTGGCGAGGTCGTCGGTCATGCCGCACCTCTCCGCCTGTCGTTGAGGAGCTTGACCGCAAGCTCCACCGCGCCCTGCTGGGCATCGTTCTTGGGTCTGGCAAGCCGCGACCTGTAGCGTTCGGAAAGCCAGGGCTCATAGGCTTCGGCAAGGCCGCCGAGCAGGCAGATCGAGGGGCATTCGGGCCAGAGCAGCGCCTCGAGGCTTTCGCCGATCGCTGCTGCCGCATCGCTGATGATGCCGGCGGCGACCACATCGCCCCTTGTCGCATGTTCGAAAACAATCGGCGCGTAGCGGGCAAAATCCTTGGGCCGTGCCGTATGGGCGAATTCGACGACGCGCTCGGGGTCGTTGCCATATTCGGCCAGGATCGCTTCGGTGATCGGCGAAGCCGGGCGCACGCCGTCATGGGCAAGCAGCGACCGCTCCATGAGATCGCGACCGAGGCGGGCGCCGCTTGCCTGGTCGCCGACGACGAAGCCCCAGCCGCCGATGCCGCGCAGGCGGCCGTCCCGCCGGGCATTGTAGACCGAGCCGGTGCCGAAGGCGCCGACGATGCCGTCGCCATCGCCGAGCGCGCCCTGAAGGGAGATCAACGCATCGGTAACGACGCGGCCTTCGGCAAAGGGCAGGGCTCTTTCGATTCGCTCACCATAATCCATGACATTGGCGCCGGCGACGCCGACGACGGCCGAGACAGAGGAAACGTCTCCAGCGTCGAGCCCGGCGTCGCCGAGCGCCTGCCGGGCGGATTCGACGATGTTGAGAAGAGAGTTTTCCAGATCGGACAGGATGTTGGCGGGGCCGGATTTGCCGCGGCCGATGACATTGCCGTTTCTATCCGCGACCGCCGCCCTGCAGCTCGTTCCGCCGCCATCTATGCCGATTGCAAGCTCCGTCATCGGGCCTCCGATACGCCGTTCCCTTTGGTTTTTTATACAATACCAAAAAAATACCATTTACCAAGCGGAAAAGATCGAGAAAATTCATCTTTTTATCATATTGATTTTGCTTGATAAAATTTTTTAACAAATTTTCTCGGTTCCAAAAGTTAAAATCGGCTGGACAATTGGTATTTTTTTGGCATTAATTTGGTAAAAGGGAACAGCGTTTCGAGGCCCACGAAAACCGGCAGCTACGGCAAGCCGGAGCCGCTTCGAGGATAACCATGAGAGCGACCCATGGCCTGTGAGGCTGATGGCAAGTTCGGGCGTCTATCAGCTTTCCCATCCATTTGCCGCGGCCGGTGCACATTGCCGGGACGGGGCGCAGTCGGCCGCAGGCGATCCGCCTTCGCGTCCATCGAGCTTTCGGGACCGGCAGCCGCTGGCGGTCCTCCAAGGGGCGTTGGGTGTTTCCTCAAGCACACCAACTGCTTGTTTCAGATCGAAAACGGCGCCTTGCGGCGCTTAAAACACAGGAGAGGGAAATGAAAAACACTGCTCTGAAAAGCCTGCTGCTTGCCTCCAGCCTGCTGACATCGGCCGGTCTCGTCCATGCCGCCGACGTCACGCTGACGGTCGAAAGCTGGCGTAACGACGACCTGCAGATCTGGCAGGAAAAGATCATTCCGGCCTTCGAAGCGAAGAACCCGGGCATCAAGATCGTCTTCTCGCCGACTGCGCCGACGGAATACAACGCTTCGCTCAACGCCAAGCTCGATGCCGGTTCCGCAGGCGACATCATCACCTGCCGTCCGTTCGACGCCTCGCTCGAACTCTTCAACAAGAAGCAACTCGTCGACCTCACCAGCCTGCCCGGCATGGAGAACTTCTCGCCGGTCGCCAAGGCCGCCTGGACCACGGACGACGGCAAGTCGACCTTCTGCGTGCCGATGGCTTCGGTCATCCATGGTTTCATTTACAACAAGGATGCCTTCGACAAGCTCGGCATCTCCGTGCCGAAAACCCAGGACGAGTTCTACGCAGCGCTCGACAAAATCAAGGCTGACGGCACCTACATCCCGCTCGCCATGGGCACGAAGGACCTCTGGGAAGCTGCGACTATGGGCTACCAGAACATCGGCCCGAACTACTGGAAGGGCGAAGAAGGCCGCGAAGCGCTTATCGCCGGCAAGCAGAAGCTGACGGACGCCGAGTGGGTCAAGCCCTATGAAGAGCTTGCCAAGTGGAAGCCCTATCTCGGCGATGGTTTCGAAGCCCAGACCTATTCGGACAGCCAGAACCTCTTCACGCTCGGCCGCGCCGCGATCTATCCGGCCGGCTCCTGGGAGATTGCGCTCTTCAACACGCAGGCGCAGTTCAAGATGGGCGCCTTCCCGCCGCCGGTTCCGAAGGCCGGCGACACGGGCTATATCTCCGACCATCCCGATATCGGCGTCGCCTTGAACGCGAAGAGCACCCATGCCGAGGAAGCCAAGAAGTTCCTCAGCTGGGTCGCTTCGCCCGAATTCGCCGATATCTACGCCAATGCGCTGCCGGGCTTCTTCAGCCTGAACTCCAACCCGGTGAAGATGTCCGATCCGCTCGCTCAGGAATTCGTTTCCTGGCGCGGCCCGTACAAGTCGACCGTGCGCTCGACCTATCAGATCCTGTCGCGCGGCACGCCGAATCTCGAAAACGAGACCTGGGTCGAATCGGCCAACGTGATCAACGGCACGGATACGCCGCAGGTTGCTGCCGAAAAGCTGCAGAAGGGCCTCGACAGCTGGTACAAGCCGGCGAAGTGATGAATGCGGAGGGGCGGTGTTTGCTGCCCCTCATCCGGCCTGCCGGCCACCTTCTCCCCGCTTGCGGGGAGAAGGAGACTCGCAAGCGACCTCCCGGCCCGACATTGCATTCCAGCAGGGCGTTGCCTCTCTTCCCAGGCGGCAGAGAGTTCGGGTGAGGCGCAACGTTTTCCACCTGTGCCTGCAAGTTTGCGGCCAGTGACCAGAACAGGCAAAAGCCATGAGCCCAACCGACAACGCGGCCGATATCGTCCCGATCAAGCGCCCAGTGCGCTGGCACATCTTCGTTTTCATGCTGCCCGCGGTGATCGTCTACTCCGCCGTCATGGTGCTGCCGCTCATCGAAACACTCCGGCTTTCGCTCTACAATACGGTCGACGGCCAGCCGGCCTTCGTGGGCCTGGCGAATTTCAAGGTGCTGTTCGGCGATCCGCGCTGGGCGCATGATTTCTGGAATGCGCTGGTCAACAACCTGATCTTCTTCGCCATCCATATGTGCGTGCAGAACCCGATCGGCGTGGCGCTTGCTGCCCTGCTTTCGGTGCCGAAGCTGCGCGGGGTGGCCTTCTACCGCACGGCGATATTCCTGCCGACGCTGCTTTCCTTCGTCATCGTCGGCTTCATCTGGAAGCTGATCCTGTCGCCGATCTGGGGTGTGGCGCCCTGGATGCTCGATCTCATCGGGCTCAAATTCCTGTTCGCGCCCTGGCTCGGCAAGCCCGGCTCGGCGCTGGTCGCCGTGTCGCTGATCTCCAACTGGCAATATATCGGCATTCCGATGATGCTGATCTATGCCGCGCTTTTGAGCATCCCCGAAGAAGTGATCGAGGCGGCGGAATGCGACGGCATCACGGGCTGGGCGCAATTCTGGAAGATCAAACTGCCGCTGATCCTGCCGGCGATCGGCATCATATCGATCCTCACCTTCGTCGGCAATTTCAATGCCTTCGATCTGATCTACACCGTGCAGGGGGCGCTCGCCGGGCCCGACATGTCGACCGACATTCTCGGAACGCTGCTCTACCGCACCTTCTTCGGTTTCCAGCTGCAGCTCGGCGACCGCTCGATGGGCGCGACAATCGCCACCGTGATGTTCCTCATCATCCTCGCCGGCGTCTCGCTTTATCTCTTCGTCATCCAGCGGCGCATGCGTCGCTACCAGTTCTGAGGAGCGCGCATGTCCAAGGCACGCACATCTCCCATCCGCACCGGCCTCGTGCATCTGGCGCTCAGCGCCTACACGCTGGTCGCGCTGTTTCCGGTTTTCCTGACGGTGGTCAACTCGTTCAAGGATCGCGCCGCGATCTTCCGCGAGCCGCTGATGGTCCCGACGCCGTCGACCTTCAGCCTTGTCGGCTACCAGACGGTGCTGGGGCAGGGCGATTTCGCCACCTATTTCCAGAACAGCTTCATCGTGACGATCGTCTCGATCCTGCTGGTGCTGCTGTTCGGCGCCATGGCGGCCTTCGCGCTGTCGGAATACCGCTTCCGCGGCAATATGCTGCTCGGGCTCTACATGGCGATCGGCATCATGATCCCGATCCGCCTTGGGACGGTGGCGATCCTGCAGGGCATGGTGGCGGCCGGCCTCGTCAATACGCTGACGGCGCTGATCCTCGTCTACACCGCGCAGGGCATACCGCTGGCGATCTTCATTCTCTCGGAATTCATGCGCACGGTTTCGGACGATCTCAAGAATGCCGGGCGTATCGACGGGTTGTCGGAATATGCGATCTTCTTCCGCTTGGTGCTGCCGCTGGTACGCCCGGCCATGGCGACGGTCGCGGTCTTCACCATGATCCCGATCTGGAACGATCTCTGGTTCCCGCTGATCCTGGCGCCTGCCGAGGCCACCAAGACCGTGACGCTGGGCTCGCAGATCTTCATCGGCCAGTTCGTCACCAATTGGAATGCGGTGCTGGCGGCGCTGTCGCTGGCGATCCTGCCGATCCTCGTCCTCTACGTCATCTTCTCGCGGCAGCTTATTCGCGGCATCACCTCGGGAGCCGTCAAGTGAGCCAGGAAAAACCGATCCGCGTTCTCGTTGCCGGTCTCGGCAATATGGGCCGCAGCCATGCGCTTGCCTATCACAACAATCCCGGTTTCGAGATCGTCGGTCTCGTTAACCGCTCGACGCCGAAGCTGGAGCCCGAGCTGCAAGCCTATACGGTTCATCCCGATTTCACGACGGCGCTCGCCGAGCTGAAGCCTGACCTCTGCTCGATCAACACCTATTCAGACAGCCATGCCGATTATGCCGTCGCCGCCTTCGAGGCCGGCTGCCATGTCTTCGTGGAGAAACCGCTGGCGACCACCGTCGCCGACGCCGAGCGGGTCGTGGCGGCGGCGAAGAAGGCGGGGCGCAAGCTGGTGATCGGCTATATCCTTCGCCATCATCCGTCCTGGACGAAGCTGATCGAGGAAGCCCGCAAGCTTGGTCCGCCTTACGTCTTCCGCATGAATCTCAACCAGCAGTCCAGCGGCCCGACCTGGGCGACCCACAAGTCGCTGATGCAGACGACCTCGCCGATCGTCGATTGCGGCGTGCATTATATCGACGTCATGTGCCAGATCACCGATGCGAGAGCCGTCGAGGTGCGCGGCATGGGGCTGCGCCTCTCCGATGAGATCGCCGCCGGCATGTACAATTACGGTCACCTGCAGGTGCTCTTCGAGGACGGTTCGGTCGGCTGGTACGAGGCCGGCTGGGGGCCGATGATTTCGGAGACCGCCTTCTTCGTGAAGGACGTGATGTCGCCCAAGGGCGCGGTGTCGATCGTCATGGATCCGAACGCCAAGTCCGACGATATCGACACCCACACCAAGACATCGGTGATCCGTCTGCACACGGCCGAAACTGGCCCGGACGGCAAGTTCATCCGGCCCGACCAGGATATGCGGATGACGGGCGAGCCCGGTCATCAGGCGCTCTGCGACCTGGAACAGGCCTTCATGCTGAGGGCGATCCGCGAGGATCTGAACCTCGACCGCCATATGGCGGATGCCGTGGCGTCGCTGCGCATCTGCCTTGCCGCCGACGAGAGCGTGCGCACCGGCCAGCCGGTCAGATTGTAAGGAAAAGATAGTGGGATCGCTTCAACTCAAATCCATCCGCAAGACCTATGGCACGCATGAGGTGCTGAAAGGCATCGACCTTGAGGTCGAGGACGGCGAATTCGTCATCTTCGTCGGCCCGTCGGGCTGCGGGAAATCGACGCTTCTGCGCAGCATCGCCGGCCTCGAGGACGTCACCTCGGGCGCCGTCGTCATCAACGGCCGAGATGAGACGCTGACGCCGCCGGCCAAGCGCGGCATCGCCATGGTGTTCCAGTCCTATGCGCTCTATCCGCATCTGACGGTGAAGGACAATATGGGCCTCGGCCTGAAGCAGGCGGGCACGCCCAAGGACGAGATCGACAGCCGTGTCGGCAAGGCCTCCGGCATGCTGTCGCTCGCGCCGTATCTGGCACGGCGTCCGGCCGAACTCTCAGGCGGTCAGCGCCAGCGTGTCGCAATCGGCCGCGCCATCGTGCGCGAACCGGAACTCTTCCTGTTCGACGAGCCGCTGTCGAACCTCGATGCGGCGCTGCGCGTCCAGACGCGTCTCGAAATCGCCCGGCTGCACCGCAGCCTGAAGGCGACGATGATCTATGTCACCCACGACCAGGTCGAGGCGATGACGCTTGCCGACAAGATCGTCGTGCTGAATGCCGGCGCGATCGAGCAGATCGGCTCGCCGATGGAACTCTACAATCGTCCGGCGAACGTTTTCGTCGCCGGCTTCATCGGCTCGCCGCAGATGAATTTCATCGCCGGCGAGAAAGTCGGCGACCACAGCGCCAAGACGATCGGCGTGCGTCCCGAACACATGACGCTGTCGCGCGAGCAGGGGAGCTGGGCGGCGAAGGTCGTGCATGTCGAGCATCTCGGCGCCGACACGATCATCTATCTCGAATCCGACCAGTGCGGGCTGCTGACGGCGCGCCTCTTCGGCGAGCACCAATACGAGCCCGACGAGATCGTCTATGCGACCCCGGACCAGGCGCGCGTGCATCGCTTCGATGCGGACGACCGGGCGATCCGTTGAGCGGATGATGCAATGAAAGAAAGCCCGTCCTTAATCGTGCCGAATCCATTTGCGGCACGGGCAATCAGGGCGTTTTTCTTCTCGTGAAGCATTCTGCACATTCATCTGCTGCAGAAATCCGATTTTGGCGACACTGCGAAATTCAATCGCAAAAGTGTCGCTTTGATCGGGATTTGCGCGGCATTACGCATGATTTGGGAAAAAATGGCCTTCAGATTTTCGCCTGCTCATAGGCCATAAATAGATCGGTTACGAGAACGCCATTGATCCGCATCCCCGTTAAATCGGCATCTTGAATGTCTGAATCTGCCAACGTAACGCCGCTTATGCTCAATCGCGATAGGTTTGCATTCGTGATGGCGGCACCAGACAGATTGACGTTGTTAAAGCGCGCATCTGCAAGGCTTATATCGTCAAAAACCGCTTCGCTTAAATTGGTGTCGGTGAACCTTGCTTTGGTCAAAACAGCGTAAAATCGAGCGTCCGCGAGGTTTACGCCATCGAAATGAGCGCCTGACATATCGGCCCGCTCGTAATGCATTCCCTGCATCTGAGGGCCATCAAATGGGTTTTGTTTCTGGTGATCGCTCATTGTCGTTTCCTCCGGTCAATCATGATTGCAACCCAAAGAATGCCAGACTGCATGATCATATACGACCCGTCGAATCTGAAATAGAAACGAGCTCACGCCATTCTGGCCATGCCGTTGGTCGGGCGAGCAGAAATGAAAAGGCGCCGCGTCGGCAGCGCCTTTCGAGCAAATCCCGTTCCCAGATCAGTCGCGGATGATGAGCAGGTCGGCCGCCATGAAGCGCAGCGTCACGGTTTCGCCGGCCTGCGGCGGGGTGACGCCGGGGCTGTTGAACATGTCGAAGGAGATGACGTTGCCGCCGACATTCATGCGGGTGCGGATGACCGAGCCGAGGAAGTGGGCCGAGACGACCTGGCCGGTCAGCGCCGTATCGCTTTTGGCGGTGTCGGAGAGCGAGCCCGCTTCCGGGCGCAGCGCCAGCGAGATGGTTTCGCCGGCCTTGTGGGCTGCGACCGACTGCTTCAGCGTGATCTGCTGATCGCCGATCTGGATGAGGTTGGCGTCGGGATCGACGACCTGAGCTTCGATCAGGTTCAGCGTGCCGACGAAGGAGGCGACGAAGCGCGTCGCCGGCTTGTTGTAGATCTCGAAGGGCGAGCCGATCTGGTCGGCCTTGCCGGCATTCATCACCACGATGCGATCAGAGATCGACAAGGCTTCTTCCTGATCGTGGGTGACGAAAACGGTGGTGATGCCGAGCTGCTGCTGGATCTGGCGGATTTCCTCGCGCAGCGACACGCGGATCTTGGCGTCGAGGGCCGACAGCGGCTCGTCGAGCAGCAGCACCTGCGGCTTGACGGCGAGCGCGCGGGCAAGTGCGACACGCTGCTGCTGGCCGCCCGACAGCTGGTAGGGATAGCGGTCGGCCAGGTGATCGAGTTTGATCAGGCCGAGCATTTCCTTGACGCGAGCGTCGATCTCGGGCTTCGGCGCGCCGGCGACCTTGAGGCCGAAGGCGACGTTGTCGTGCACGGACATGTTGGGGAACAGGGCATAGGCCTGAAAGACCATGCCGATATTGCGCTGGTTCGGCTTCAGCGCGCTCTGGTCCTTGCCGTTGATGGTCAGCGTGCCGCCGGTCGGCGTTTCGAAGCCTGCGATCATGCGCAGAACCGTCGTCTTGCCGCAGCCCGACGGCCCGAGGAAGGAGATGAATTCGCCCTTCTCGATGTTCATGTTGAAATTCTTGACGACCTGAACCGGGCCGAAGGATTTCTGGATGTTGTTCAGTGTGAGAAAAGACATGAGCCGGTTACCTTAAGCCTTTGCCGGGCGGGCTTTGCCGAAGCGGGAAACGAGATTGAGCAGGCCCATGCTGAGCCAGGTGATCGAGAAGGCGATGACGGCGAGCGCCGAAGGCTCATAGGCCTTGTTGGCGCCGACGAGCTGCAGGTAGGGGCCGAAGGCCGGGCGGTTGAGCAGGGCGGCGAAGGTGAACTCGCCCATGACGATCGCGAGCGTGATGAAGGCGCCGGAGAGCACGCCGCTCATCACATTCGGGAAGATGCAGCGGAACATGATGGTCGTCCAGCGGGCGCCGAGGCTTTCGGCCGCCTCCGTCAGCGTGCGCACGTCGATGGCGCGCATGGCGGTATCGACGGCGCGGTACATATAGGGCAGCGACAGCGTGATATAGGAGAAGACCAGCAGGGCGTTGGTGCCGGTCGTCGAACCCGTCAAGGGCAGGTAGGACGACGAGTTGTACATTCTGAGGTAGCCGAAGACGATGACGATCGCCGGAATGACCAGCGGCAGCAGCGTGATGAATTCGACGACCGGGCGCATCTGCGGCAGGCGCAGCCGCACCCAATAGGCCGTCGGCACGACGAGCAGCATGCCGAAGACGATGGTCAGAAGCGCCATCATCATGGAGTAGCCGAAGGTTTCGCGGAACTGGGCGTCCGAGAAGACCGACTGATAGGCGTCGAGGCTGTATTCGCCGCGGCGCATGCGCAGCGAAAACTCGATCGTGCCGATCAGCGGAATGATGAAATAGGATGCGCCGAGAATGATGGCGATCCAGGCTCCAAGGCGTTGTGTTTTCATTTCTGCCACCGCTCGGCGCGCATGCGCAGCATGAGGTAAAGGACGTTGGAGACGCCTGTGATGACGATCATGCCGAGGGCGATGGCGTAACCAAGATTGGCATTGTGCAGCACATCGCCGCGGATCTGCGCGTAGAGCAGGATCGGCACGATGTTCAGCGAGCTGCCGGTCAGCGCGAAGGCGGTGGCGATGGCGCCGAAGGCATTGGCGAAGAGCAGGAGCGTGGTGCCGAGCAGGCTCGGCCAGAGGATCGGCAGGGCGACCATCGTCCAATATTGGCGGTTGGTGGCGCCGAGAATCTCAGAGGCCTCGCGCCATTCCTTCTTCATACCGTCGAGTGCCGGCGTCAGGATCAGCACCATCAGCGGGATCTGGAAATACATATAGGTGATGGTGAGACCGAAGAAGGACAGAAGGTTGAAGCCGGTGCCGTAGAGATTGAAGCCGAACCATTCCCGCAGGAAGACCGTCACGAGGCCGGTGCGGCCGAGCGTCGCCAGGAAGGCGAAGGCGAGCGGCACGCCGGCGAAATTCGAGGCGACGCCGGAGAAGGTCAAAAGCGTCGAGCGTACCGAGGCGGGCAGGCCGCCGAGCACGACGGCCCAGGCGAGGAAAAAGCCGATCAGCGCGCCGCCGAGAGCGGAT
Source organism: Rhizobium sp. R634 (assembly GCF_002211305.1). Classification (GTDB taxonomy): domain Bacteria; phylum Pseudomonadota; class Alphaproteobacteria; order Rhizobiales; family Rhizobiaceae; genus Rhizobium. The sequence goes on from NZ_LOKW01000028.1 coordinate 266,715, forward strand.
GCCACCGAGACCTTGATGCTGATCCAGTAGGCGCTCATGATCGATGGCGTAAAGAGATCGCCGATATTCTTCAGTGTGAAATCGCCTTCGGGCGTCAGGAATGCGCCCGCCACGAGATAGAGCGTGGGGATGATCAGGAACAGCAGAGAAAAAATGATGAAGGGCGCAATGCCCAGCCAATCGATCACGCGGTCTTTGCTGATCAAGGGGGTGCTGCTCACCATCGGCGTTGAAACGGTACTCATGAAAAGCTCATCCTGGGCATCGGAGTGAGAAAACCTCCCCGCCCTTGGGGGGCGGGGAGGCCGGATCATAGTTTACTTAACGTTGGCGCCGACGACGCTATCCCAGTTCTTGGTGATGGCTTCCTTGCCGGCGGCCTGCTCTTCGAGCGTCGGGAAGACAGCCTTTTCATAGGCTGCTGCCGGCGGCAGCTTGTCGAGCAGTTCCTTCGGGATCTTGTTGTTCTTGGCAAGATCGTTGAAGCGGATCGGGTGGCAATAGCCCTTCAGCCAGCCGAGCTGACCTTCGTCGGAATAGAGATATTCCATCCAGAGCTTGGCAGCGTTCGGGTGCGGAGCGAAGGCCGAAATCGCCTGGACGTAAACGCCGGCGACGACGCCCGTCTTCGGAACGACGACCTCGAACGGAGGATTGCCCTTCAGGCTTTCGCCCCAGGACATGGCGTTGTAGTCCCAGGCGACGATGATCGGCGTGGAGCCCTGTGCGAAGGGAGCGGCCTTGCCGACGACGGGCACGAAGTTGCCGTTCTTGTTCAGCTCGGCGAAGAACTTCAGGCCTTCTTCTCCTGCCTTGGCGGCGTCACCGCCCGCTGCGGAAAGACCGGCGGCATAAACGCCCTGGACAGCCTGGTTGGCGGTGCGCGGGTCACCTGCCAGCGCGACGCTGTTTGCATAGTCGCTCTTCTTCAGGTCGGCCCAGTCGGCCGGCGATTCCTTGACGAGATCCTTGTTCACGAGGAACGAGAGAACGCCGTAATAGTCGCCGTACCAGTAGCCTTCCGCATCCTTTGCCGTATCCGGGATCGAATCCCAGGTGGAAACCTTGTAAGGCTGGATCAGACCGTCCTTCTTGGCGGACGGGCCGAAGGAGAGGCCGACGTCGATGACATCGGGGGCCTGCGGACCGGTGTTGCCTTTGTTGGCCTTGATGGCTTCGATTTCGTCGCCCGAACCGGCATCCGGGTTCAGCTCATTGACTTCGAGGCCATACTTGGCCTTGAAGCCGGCAATGACCTCGCCGTAGCCGCACCAGTCGTGCGGGAGAGCGATGGTGGTCAGCGTGCCTTCCTTCTTGGCGGCGGCGATCAGTTCAGCGCTCGGTTCTGCGGCGGCAATCGCGGTCGTAGCCACGATCATCGCAGTAGAAAGCGACAGCAGTCGAGAAATGTTAGAGATCACTGTTGTTCTCCTTCGGGTTTTCAGTGTCTGGCGATGCTGTTAATCAGCTTACATGAAGCTTGTGTGACGGCTGCGTGACGGTGATTTTGCATGAATAGCAGGCGCTTGTGACAGATGTTCCATTTGCGACAGCGCGGTTTGTTTCCGCAAAGATCCGCCGTTGTTTTTCTCCCTCTTGGTCTTGTCCTCCTAACCCGGCTTGCGGAAGAGTTTGGTCTGCTCGAACAGACCCTCCAGTGTCTTCATGCGTTCCTTCGTCTCGTCCCAAGTCGAATTCTGGACGGCTTCGATCAGCGCCTCGACGATGAACAGGGTGACGACGGAGGAATCCCAGGCCGAGGGCGCCTCGATCCGCACCCGGAAGGTATGTCGGGCAAGCTTGGCGGCGGGTGAACCCCATTGGTCGGTGAAGACGACGATTTCGGCGCCGCGCTTGCGGGCGGCGGTGGCGAGGCTCACCATTTCCTGCTCATAGCGGCGAATGTCGAAGATGATCAGGATATCGCCGGCATTCATGTTGAGCGCATATTGCGGCCAACTGCTGGAATTCGACGACAGCAGGGTCGTTGCCGGCCGGATGACCTGCATGTGGGTGAAGAAATACTCGGCCAGCGCGCCGGTGATGCGGCCGCCGACGAAATAGAGGCCGCGCTTGCGATCCGACAGCAGCGAGGCGACGCTGTCGAAGGTCGCGGTGTCGAGATCGGTCAGCGTCTGGCGCAGATTGCCCATGATCGCATCGGCGAAGCGGTTGAGAATATGGGTGCCCGGCGCGTTCTGGGCCCAGCGGTCGTGTTTGGCGATCGGGTTGGAGATCGTCGCCTCCACCTCCAGATGCAGACGCGCCTGAAAGTCGGGATAGCCCTTGAAGCCGAGTTTCTGCACCATGCGCACGACGGTCGGCGTCGAGACGCCGGCATTCTCCGCGATCGTGGTGATGCTGCCGAGGCCGGAAACCGGATAATTGTCGAGAAGGCTTTCTGCCAACTGCTTCTCGGCACGCGTCAACACGCCGAGATGCGAATGTATGACGTCCGAAACCGTCTTCGACGCGGTGGTCACTGATCTTGCTCCCCGGGGGTGGTCTGGCGCCACTCCTCCGACCAAATTTAACAACGCTGTCACAATCCATGTCAACCACTGTCATGAAAAGAAATTTTCAGCGGATGCTTGACAGTCGCCAAAAGCTGAAGAATTCTTTTCTGTAAAGCTTTCATTAAGGGATAGGAGTGGCGCCGTTGGTGCTGGCCCGGCCGAAAATCCTCAGCGAAGCGGACGGCGATTGCGTCGGGATCGAACGCGTCGGCGGACGGAGCGAGGTGCTGCTCGTCTGCGAGCATGCGTCGAAAACGCTCCCCACCCGTTTCGGTGATCTCGGCCTGCCCGCGGAGGCACTGTCGAGCCACATCGCCTGGGATCCCGGGGCTTTGGCGGTTGCGCGCGGCATATCGCAGGCGCTCGACGCGACGCTCGTCTACCAGCGGTTTTCCCGGCTCATCTATGACTGCAACAGGCCGCCCAGTTCGCCCGGCGCCATGCCCGAGACCAGCGAAATCTACGCCATTCCCGGCAACAAGGATCTGACCGACGAAGAGCGCCTTGCACGCACGGACGCACTCTACGTGCCCTTCCACGACGCCATTCGCGGGCAGATCCGCGATCGCAGGGCGAGGGGGCAGGACAGTATCATCGTGACGATGCACAGCTTCACGCCGGTTTATCACGGCCGCGAACGCGCCGTCGAACTCGGCATATTGCACGACGAGGACAGCCGGCTCGCCGACCGCATGCTGGACGCCGCGGCCGAAGCGCCGCTTTACAGGACTGAACGCAACCAGCCTTACGGGCCTGCGGACGGCGTGACCCACACGCTGATCCTGCACGGGCTTTCGAACGGCTTGCGCAATGTGATGATCGAGGTCCGCAACGACCTCATCGCAGACGATGGCGGCCAAGGGGTCATGGCCGACTATCTGACAGGACTTCTCCAGCAAAGCCTGGAGGCCTGACAAAAGAAAAGAAGACCCAAGGGAGCAGTTTATCTGCGGACGTCCGCATGGCGCAAATGCCGCGGGCAATTGGCACTGAATGGCCGCAATCCCGCGGCCGATCGTGAACAGGGGGAAGTCATGTCGGACTATACCGATTTAGACAAGAAGCAGGATGTGCACATCCTGCATTCGATGGGCTATGCCCAGGAACTCGAACGGCGAATGAGTTCATTCTCGAACTTCGCCGTATCGTTCTCCATCATCTGCATCCTTTCCGGCGGCATCAATTCGCTGGCGCAGGCGACTTCGGGCGCCGGCGGCGCGGCAATCGGCATCGGCTGGCCGCTCGGCTGCTTCATCTCGCTCGTCTTCGCCGTCGCCATGGCGCAGATCAGCTCGGCCTATCCGACGGCGGGCGGCCTCTATCACTGGGGCTCGATCCTCGGCAACCGCTTCACCGGCTGGCTGACCGCCTGGTTCAACCTGCTCGGTCTCGTCACCGTGCTCGGCGCCATCAACGTCGGCACCTATTATTTCTTCATGGGCTCCTTCGGCACGACCTATCTCGGGCTGACGGATTCGACGACGGTGCGCATCATCTTCCTGGTGATCATCACCGGCGCGCAGGCGCTGGTGAACCATATGGGCATCGGATTGACCGCGAAGCTGACCGATTTTTCGGGTTATCTGATCTTCGCGACCTCGATCGCGCTGGCGGTCGTCTGCCTCATCGCAGCGCCCTCCTATGAATTCGGCCGTCTCTTCACCTTCGCCAACTATTCCGGCGAAGTCGGCGGCAATGTCTGGCCGTCCACCTCGGGCGCCTGGGTCTTCCTGCTTGGCCTGCTGCTGCCGATCTACACCATCACCGGCTATGACGCCTCGGCGCATACCTCGGAAGAGACGGTCAAGGCCGCCCATTCGGTGCCGCGCGGCATGGTTGCCTCGGTCCTCTGGTCGGCGCTGTTCGGCTATATCATGCTGTGCGCCTTCGTGCTCATGCTGCCGAACATGGACGACGCGGCCAAGCAGGGCTGGAACGTGTTCTTCTGGGCGATGGACAGCCAGGTCAACCCCATCGTCAAGGACCTCCTCTATCTCGCGATCTTCGTCAGCCAGTGGCTGTGCGGCCTTGCGACCGTCACCTCGGTTTCGCGCATGATCTTTGCCTTCTCGCGTGACGGCGGCCTGCCGGCATCGAAGGCGCTGTCGAAGGTCAGCCCGCAGTACCGCACGCCGGTCGCTGCGATCTGGACCGGTTCGATCCTGTCGGTGCTGTTCGTATGGGGCTCTTCGCTCGTTACGATCGGCGACACGCCGGTTTATACGATCGTCGTCTCGTGCACGGTCATCTTCCTGTTCTTCTCCTTCGCGATCCCGATCACGCTCGGCCTCTTTGCCTGGGGTACGTCGAAGTGGGACAAGATGGGTCCGTGGAATCTCGGCGAGGGCGTCTTCAAGCTCTTTGCCGTGCTGACGATCATCGCGATGGTGCTGATCTTCATTCTCGGCATTCAGCCGCCGAACGAATGGGCGCTCTACATCACCGTCGGCTTCCTCGTGGTCACCGGGATCGTCTGGTTCGGCTTCGAAAGCCGCCGCTTCAAGGGGCCGCCGATCGGCGCCGAGGTGGCAAAACGCCAAGCCGAAATCGCGGCGGCCGAAGCGGCCGTCGGCGAAAGCGGCGAACGCTAAGCATCGAAGCTTCCCTCTCAATGGCTGGGCCGCCTCCGCGGCCCAGCCACCGGATCAACGAAATGGCATCGGGCCGCAGCGTCCGGCCGAGCGAATGCGATTTCGTTGCCCCGATTTCTCAATCCCAGTTTCAGGCGGATCAATCATGAGCAGCAGCTACACAATCGACGATCTCAGGAAGGATGTTGCCGAAGGGCGCATCGATACGGTTCTCGCCTGCCAGGTGGACATGCAGGGAAGGCTGATGGGCAAGCGTTTCCAGGCGGAATATTTCGTCGAAAGCGCCTGGAAGGAGACGCATAGCTGCAACTATCTGATCGCCACCGACATGGAGATGGAGACCGTCTCCGGCTACAAGGCGACGAGCTGGGAAAAGGGCTACGGCGACTATACGATGAAGCCGGATCTTTCGACCTTGCGGCGCACCCCCTGGCTGGAGGGCACGGCACTGGTGCTCTGCGACGTGCTCGACCATCACACACACGAAGAGGTCGCCCATTCGCCGCGGGCGATCCTGAAGAAGCAGGTGAAGCGCCTCGAAGACATGGGTATGAAGGCCTATATGGCTTCCGAGCTCGAATTCTTCCTGTTCGACCAGAGTTACGAGGCCGCCCATAGCTCGGGCTACCGCAACCTGAAGCTCGCCAGCGCCTATAACGAGGACTACCACATCTTCCAGACCACCAAGGAGGAAGAGGTGATGCGGGCGATCCGCACCGGCCTGCAGGGTGCCGGCATTCCGGTCGAAAACTCCAAGGGCGAGGCTTCCGCCGGCCAGGAGGAGATCAATGTGCGTTATGCCGACGCGCTCGCCATGGCCGACCGGCACGCGATCATCAAGAACGGCTGCAAGGAGATCGCCTGGTCGAAGGGCAAGGCCATCACCTTCCTTGCCAAGTGGAACTACAATGCCGCCGGCAGCTCCTCGCATATCCACCAGTCGCTCTGGAGCCTGGAGGAAAAGCCGCTGTTCTTCGACCATACCGGCAAATACGGCATGTCGCCGCTGATGCATAATTATGTTGCCGGGCTTCTCGCCCATGCGAGCGAGATCACTTATTTCCTGGCACCCTACATCAATTCCTACAAGCGCTTCATGGCCGGCACCTTTGCGCCGACCAAGGCGATCTGGAGCAAGGACAACCGCACCGCAGGCTATCGGCTCTGCGGCGAGGAGACCAAGGGGATCCGCATCGAATGCCGCGTCGGCGGCTCCGATCTCAACCCCTATCTCGCCTTCGCCGCGCTGCTTGCCGCCGGCATCGACGGGATCGAAAACAAGCTGGAACTCGAGGCCCCGTTCGTCGGCGACGCCTATGGCGGCAAGGATATCCGCGAAATTCCGCGCACGCTGCGCGCAGCCACGACGGCGATGACGGAATCGGCAATGCTGCGCAAAGCCTTCGGCGACGATGTGATCGACCACTATACCCGTGCTGCCGAATGGGAGCAGGAAGAATACGACCGCCGCATCACCGATTGGGAAGTGGCGCGCGGGTTCGAAAGAGCTTAATAGCATTTTGCGAGTTGCTTGCCCCTCACCCTAACCCTCTCCCCGTAAAAACGGGGAGAGGGGACCTGCCCTGTGAGACGTTGGCGAGGGCCGGAGAGGTTGCGGCTATCCCCCTTCGCCCCGTTTACGGGGAGAAGGTGCCGGCAGGCGGATGAGGGGCTACGGCTCCGACGGAATTTTTGATCAATACGAGGACGGAAATCGATCATGGCAATGATCCAATGCATTTCACCGGTCGACGGATCGGTTTACGCGGAGCGCCCGGCGCTTTCGCTCGACGCTGCCAAGGATGTGGTGGCGCGCGCCCGCAAGGCGCAGAAGGCCTGGGCGAAACGGCCGCTTGAAGAGCGCGTGCAACTAGTGCTGAAGGGTGTCGCGCGGCTGAACGAAATGTCCGACACCGTCGTGCCGGAGCTTGCCTGGCAGATGGGCCGGCCGGTGAAGTATGGCGGCGAATATAAGGGCTTCAACGAGCGCTCCAACTATGTCGCCTCGATCGCGGCTGATGCGCTGGCGCCTCTCGTCGTCGAGGAGAGCGACCGTTTCGAGCGCCGCATCGAGCGCGAGGCGCATGGCGTCGTCTTCGTCGTCGCTCCCTGGAACTATCCCTACATGACGGCGATCAACACGATCGCGCCGGCGCTGATGGCCGGCAATACCGTAGTGCTGAAACATGCCTCGCAGACGTTGCTGGTCGGCGAGCGGCTGGTGCAGGCTTTCGTCGAGGCTGGCGTTCCGGAGGATGTGTTCCAGAACGTTTTCCTCGACCATCAGACGACCTCGGCGCTGATTGCCGCCGGCAGCTTCAATTTCGTCAACTTCACCGGATCGGTGGAAGGCGGGCGGTCGATGGAGCGGGCGGCCGCCGGCACCTTTACCGGCCTCGGCCTCGAACTCGGCGGCAAGGATCCGGGCTACATCATGGAAGACGCCGATCTCGATGCGGCCGTCGATACGCTGATGGACGGCGCCACCTATAATTCCGGCCAGTGCTGCTGCGGCATCGAGCGCATCTATGTGCACGAATCCCTCTACGACGCCTTCGTCGAGAAATCGGTCGCCTGGGTTTCGAACTACAAGCTCGGCAATCCGCTCGATCCCGAGACGTCGTTGGGGCCGATGGCCAACAAGCGGTTCGCCAAGGTGGTGCGCGAGCAGATCGCGGACGCGGTTTCGAAGGGCGCCAAGGCGCTGGTCGATCCGAAACTCTTCCCGCAGGACGACGGCGGCGCCTATCTGGCACCACAGGTCCTCGTCGATGTCGACCATTCCATGGCCTTCATGCGCGAGGAGACCTTCGGTCCGGCGGTCGGCATCATGAAGGTAAAGAGCGACGAGGAGGCGCTCGGCCTGATGAACGACAGCCAATACGGGCTGACCGCCTCGCTCTGGACGAGGGATGCCGAACGGGCAGCGCGGCTCGGCCGCGAGATCGAAACCGGCACCGTTTTCATGAACCGCGCGGACTATCTCGATCCGGCGCTCTGCTGGACCGGCGTCAAGGAGACCGGCCGCGGCGGCTCGCTGTCGATCATCGGCTTCCAGAATCTGACGCGCCCGAAATCCTTCCACCTGAAGAAAGTCACAGCATGAGCAGCAGCAACATCACCGCAAACTGGAGCTATCCGACATCGGTCAAGCTCGGCCGGGGCCGCATCAAGGAACTGGCCGACGCCTGCGAGAGCCTCGGCATGAAGAAGCCGCTGCTCATCACCGACCGCGGCCTCGCCTCGATGGCGATCACCAAGAACGCGCTCGATATTCTCGAAGATGCCGGCCTTGGCCGGGCGATCTTCGCCGAAGTCGATCCGAACCCGAACGAGAAAAACCTCGAAGCCGGCATCAAGGCCTTCAAGGATGGCGGCCATGACGGCGTCGTCGCCTTCGGCGGCGGCTCGGGCCTCGATCTCGGCAAGTGCGTCGCCTTCATGGTCGGCCAGACGCGGCCGGTCTGGGATTTCGAGGATGTCGGCGACTGGTGGACGCGCGCCAGCGTCGAGGGCATTGCGCCGATCGTCGCCGTGCCGACGACGGCGGGCACCGGATCGGAAGTCGGCCGCGCCAGCGTCATCACCAATTCCGAAACGCATGTGAAGAAGATCATCTTCCATCCGAAGTTCCTGCCTGGAGTCGTCATCTCCGATCCCGAGCTGACGGTCGGCATGCCGAAGATCATTACGGCCGGCACCGGCATGGATGCCTTCGCCCATTGCCTGGAAGCCTATTCCTCGCCCTTCTATCATCCGATGTCGGCGGGCATTGCGCTGGAAGGCATGCGGCTCGTCAAGGAATTCCTGCCGCGCGCCTACAGGGAAGGAACCGACCTCGAAGCCCGCGCCAACATGATGTCGGCCGCCGCCATGGGCGCGGTCGCCTTCCAGAAGGGGCTCGGCGCCATCCATGCGCTGTCGCACCCGATCGGCGCGGTCTACAACACCCATCACGGCATGACCAATGCGGTTGTCATGCCGGCGGTGCTGCGCTTCAATCGCGCCGCGATCGAGGAGAAGATCGGCCGTGCGGCCGCCTATCTCAGCATTTCGGGCGGCTTCGACGGCTTCTACGATTATGTGCTGAAGCTTCGTTCCGACCTCGGCGTGCCGGAAACGCTGACGGCGATGGGAATCGCCCCCGACCGCATCGACGAATTGTCGGCCATGGCGATCGAGGACCCGAGCGCCGGTGGCAACCCGGTTGCGATGACGCTCGAAAACACCAAGGCGTTGTTCAGGGATTGCTTCTGAGAATTGACGGCGGATCTCATACTGGCCCGGAAAGCTCGGCTTTCCGGGCTTTTTTGTTCCGGTGGCATCCTGAGTTTTAGGGATGTGAAAAATACCGGCTGCAATTTCGCCGGGCGCGTTCGGAATTTGTTAACCATGATTGTAAAGGATGGCTTAACCGCACGATGCTCCGACAGTGCGCAAAAGAGCGATGCCGGCTCGCGCCATTTCCCTCCGAGGACCTGATATGCCAGTCATTACTTTCGCAAACACCAAGGGCGGCGCCGGCAAGACGACCGCTGTTCTCCTGCTCGCGACAGAGCTTGCCCGCAAGGGTTTCCGCGTCACCATTCTCGACGCCGATCCGCAGCACTGGATTTCACGCTGGCATGAGATCTCGGGCCATGTGCCCAATGTGTCGGTGATCGATTTCGTGACCACCGCCTCGCTGCCGCAGCATATCAGCGAGAACAAGCACAATACCGACTATTTCATCGTCGACCTGCCGGGCGCGCGCAATCCGCTGCTCGCCACCGCCGTCGGCCTTTCCGACCACGTGCTGATCCCGATCCAGGGCTGTGCGATGGATGCGCGCGGCGGCGCACAGGTGCTCGAACTGCTGCAATATCTGGACGAGAAGGCAGGCATCAAGATCGGCCATTCGGTGGTGCTGACCCGCGTCAATTCGATGGTGACGACGAGAGCGCTGCAGCTCGTCAAGTCGCTGCTCAGCGAGCGTCACGTGCCGGTGCTGGATACGGCGATCATCGAGCGCTCGGCCTTCCGCGACATCTTCGACTGTGGCGGCACGCTGCACACGATCGACCCCGCGCGCGTCAGCAATCTCGACAAGGCGCGTGAGAACGCCACCTGTTTCGCCGAGGAAATGATGCGCAAGCTGCCGGTCCGGCTGCCGGCCTCGGCCCGCATGGCGACGGCGGCCTGACTGATCACGCAGCCTTCAGAGAAAAATGCGTCCGGTTCGCCCCGCGACGCATTTTGCTTTTCAGCGGCTTGCCGTGCGGCCGCCCTCATGGAGAGAATGAGCCAGAAGGCCTGAGAGGCGCCTTTTGACCTCGGCCAATTCGTCCGACATGCGATTGCGCTGCCGCGGCAGCCCGACATCGACCACTTCCAGAATGCGTCCCGGCCAGGGGCGCATCACGACCACGCGATCCGCCAGGAAGGCGGCCTCTTCGATATCGTGCGTGACCAGCAGCATCGTCGTGGCATTCACGCGCCATAGATCGATCAGATGATCCTGAAGCTCGACGCGCGTCATCGCGTCGAGCGCCGAGAAGGGCTCGTCCAGCAAGAGCACGGCCGGTTTCGTCACGAGCGCGCGTGCCAGGGCCACGCGTTGAGCCTGCCCGCCGGACAGCTCTTTGATCCAGCGCTTCTCGTAGCCGCGAAGGCCGATCTTTTCCAGGGCCGCCGAGACCTGCTCCTCGCGGTCGCTGCTTGGCAGATGACGCAGCCCGAAACCGATATTGTCCGCGACCGTCAGCCAAGGAAAGAGCCGAGGCTCCTGGAAGACGATATTCACGAGTGGGTCCGGCTCCGTCAGCCGCCGGCCCTTTAGGTTGATCTCGCCTTGTGTCGGTGCTTCCAAGCCGGACAACAGCCTGAGAAGCGTGCTCTTGCCGCAGCCCGATCCGCCGATGACCGCAACCAGCTCTCCCTTTCCAATGTTCAGGGAAAAATCCTGCAGCGCATGCGTTCTATTGGGATAAATCTTCGATAGAGCGCGGATATCGAGCATGTCAGGTCGCGCTCCCATGGCTGTCGCGCCAGCGCAGAAACGGCGCGGCCGCAATCAGAAGCAGGCTGTCGGTCGCCTTGCCGACAAGGGCGAAGATCAAGATGGCGGCGAGGATCTGGTCCGGTTTCCCGAGCTGCTGACCATCCACAAGCAGATATCCGAGCCCCTCCGACGCGCCCATGAATTCCGCTGCGACGACGAACATCCAGCCGAGGCCGAGGCCTGCGCGCAAGGCCAGGATAAAATCCGGAAGGACGGCCGGCAGCAGGATCAGGCGAATGAGTTCGAGCCCTGAAAGCCGAAAGACGCGGCCGACTTCGACGATGCGCCTGTCAACGCCGACGACGGCGCCATAGACGCCGAGATAAACAGGGAAGAAGACGCCGACACCGATCAAGGCGACCTTGGAGGCCTCGAAGATGCCGAACCACAGGATGAACAGCGGCACCCAGGCAATCGACGGAATGGCTCTCAAGGCCTGCAGCGTCGGATCGAGCAGGCGCGCGAGCAGCCCGGAGTAGCCGGTCAGCGCTCCGAGCACCGTCCCCGCCAGAGACCCGAAGGCAAAACCGATCACGACCCGGCGCAGTGTCGCCCCGACATGCGTTGCCAGATCGCCGGAGGCCGCCAGCGCATAGACCGTATAAAGAATTTTCGAAGGTGGAGGCATCAGGCGGCCGCCGACCATTCCCGTGCGGACGAGGATCTCCCAGGCGACGAAGAACGCGACGGGAAACAGGATTCCGACGATCGGATGATCGAAAGGCGAAACCCGGCGCTGCCGGGTTTCCTTTCCCATTTCGGTATTGCGCCATGACAGCGCGATGTCGACCAACGACATGGGAATTCCTATCGCTTCACTGGCCGAGCGCGGCGGAGGCGTAGCTGGGATCGATCAGGCCGGATACGGCCTTGGCGATGTCGACATCCGGCTTGATGACATCGGCCTTCTGCAAGGCGAGACCGGCGGCTTCGATCGTCTGGCGCTGCGCATCGCCGATGACGGAATAGCCGAGGTTGGTGCGCTCCAACTGGCGATCGATCACGGTATCGGGCAGCTTGGTGGCGGCAACGAGGGCGGCTTTGAGCTTGGCAGGATCCTTCAAAGCTTCAGCGCGGGCCTTCTCGTAGGAGGCCAGCACGCGTTTGACGATGTCGGGATGCGCGACGGCAAACTCCTCACGGACGTTGAGAACGCCCCAGCTGTTGTTTTCCGGCTTGCGATAGAAGAGCACGTCGCCATCTTCGATCTCGGCGGAGGCCATGATCGGATCGAGGCCGGCCCAAGCGTCGACATCGCCCCGCTTCAGCGCCAGGCGACCGTCCGCGTGCTGCAGCAGAACAAGCGAGACATCCTTTTCCGTGAGGCCGGCATCGGCAAGAGCGCGGACCAGGAAGATGTGCGGGTCGGTGCCGCGCGTCACCGCGATGGACTTGCCCTTGAGGTCAGCGACATTGGCAATGCCGGTATCCTTGCGTGTGACCAGCGCGGTCCATTCCGGCCGCGAATAGACATAGATGGATTTGATCGGATTGCCGTTAATGCGGCCGATCAGGGCGGCCGCACCTGCCGTCGAGCCAAAGTCGAGGGAACCGGCATTCAGGAACTCGAGCGCCTTGTTGGAGCCAGCCGATTGGACCCAGGTTATCTTGATCCCGTCCTTCTCGAATTCCTTTTCCAGGATGCCTTCATCCTTCAGGATGAGGCTGACCGGGTTGTAGGTCGCCCAGTCCACCCGAATTTCCGAGATGTCGGCAGCGCGTGCGGCACTTACCGCGAGCAAACTCGCCAATGCGCCCAAAGCCAATCGAAAAAGCGATTTCATACGACCTCCAAAATGGTTAGGAAGTGAAATCTACAGATTTAATAGCTTTTGGCGCGCTTTCAGGTTCCAAACTTTGCGACGGGAGAGCAAATTTGAACTGCCGCCGCGGCCCGCGCTAGATTGTTGTGTCAAAAAGGCGAGCCGGGGTCGCCCGTCAGTCCACAAATTCCACCGTCACGCCCGGCTTGACCATCTTGGCGAGCTCGGTCGCATCCCAGTTGGTCAGGCGGATACAGCCATGGCTCTGGGTGCGGCCGATCTTGGAGGGCTCGGGCGTGCCGTGAATGCCGTAGGTCGGCCTGGAAAGCGCCATCCAGACGGTGCCGACCGGGCCGTTCGGGCCGGGCGGGATGTTGAGGATCTTGTCGTTGGCGCCCTGCTGGAAATTGATCTTCGGATTATAGGTATAGCCGGGATTGAATGCGACGCGCTCGACCGTCACGGTGCCCGAGGGGGAGGGCGTGTCGGTGGAACCGATCGATGCCGGATAGGCGGCGAGCAGATTGCCGGCGCCGTCATAGGCGAAGACCTGCTTGCGGCCCTTGTCGGCGATGATGCGGGCAACTTCGCCAGTCTTCGCTTCGCCGGGATTGACGACCTTGATCACCGTGCCGGGAACGCTGAAATCGGCGCCGGGGTTCATCTCCTTGAGGAAGGCCTCGTCCATGTGGAAGCGCTCGGCGAGCATTTCCGTGGTCGAGGTAAAGGCGAGCGACGGCAGCAGCGCCTTATGCGAATAGTCTTCCGGGATCTCCGCGACGAAGGGACCGGCGGCATCGGCCGGGGTGATCGTGTAGCTGACGACGGGCAGGCCGCCGGTCATGCGCAGTTCTTCGAGAATGGCGTCGGTATTGTTTGGATCGAGCTTGGAGCCGGTCATCTGGTCATAGGCATAGATCGCCTTGGTGACGTTCGATCCCATATGGCCGTCGATGACGCCGGGGGAGATGCCGGCGCGATCGAGGAAGACCTGCAGCGCGACGATCTCCGGCTTCGATTTGTCCTTGAGCGTGATGACGGGCTCTTCGGGCGCGGTTCTCGGCGCATCGGCGGGCGGGATCTGCTGGTCGGGATCGATTGAGGCATAGTCGTCGCCCGACTGCGGATTGCCGATGCTGTTGTCGTCGGGATAGGGCTGCTCGCCGAGCGGCTGGCGTTCGATCGCCGCATCGCGCGGGATGCCGCCGGTGACTGCGCCGCGCTCGGAATAGCGCGTATCGCCGTATTGGTTGTCATCGGCATAATAGGGATCGTTGCCGTACTGGTCGGCATAGCCGTCGCGCGGGCCGGGGCGCGGCGGATAATAGCCGCGGGCGCGCATCTCGGTGGCGACGATATTGCCGTAGCCGTCGATCAGCACGCGGTTGCCGCTGCGGTCGCGGGCATAGGCAAAGCCCTGCGGAACGTAATCGAGGATCTCGCCGTTCGGCGTGACCAGCACGACATCGCCCTGGCGCCGGTCGCGGAACTGCTGCGCGCCTGTCTCGGGCGCTGCGGCAGCAAGGGCCGCCAACACGGCCGCAACGGAAAATGCCGACTTCAAAAAGCGATTCACGTCTCACACCTCGAACAGTGACTGGGCAGACACACACCCGCGAATTTTGACGCTAGTGTGGAATTTATGAAACCGTGCTGAACAAAATATGAAAATCACTAAGATTTCCTTTTACTCATAAACGTTTGCCTCTCCGCCTCAGTTCCGCAAAATCCATGGTTGCGGCAAAAGCGCAAGAGACGGAAAGCGTCCAATTGACGAGAGACGGCGCAAAATCTAACGCTGACGCATCGTGCTTTCCGAAAGTTAGAATCGATTTTCGGAAAGCACGATGCGTTGATTCAAAGCGTTAGAGCGTCCTTTTGTGCGTCCGAAAGGACGCACGGCGCTCTAAGGGCCGATAAATCCTTGAGGAGACCCGAGATGATCGAATTTGCCGCCGCACGCGGGCCGCGCCTGATGCTGGATGAAACATCGGTGCTGGATATCGGCGGATGCATCGTCGAAGGCGTCGATATCGCGCCGAAGCGCGCCATTCCCGACGATGGCGATCCGCGAATCGATCACTCGCTCGAAGGCTTCCTCTTCACCTGCGGGCCGGACCATATTCGCCACCGCCAACCGATCGCCGGCCGGGCCGACGGCAAGGTCTATCCGCTGCACGGATCGGCCTCCGGCCATGCCGCGAAGGTGCTGTGGACGAAGTTCGAGAACGGCAATGCCGAATGCCGCGCCGATATCGACATCACCACCGTCGAGGGGCTGCCGCAGCGCATCGAGCGGCTCTGGCGGATCGACGGGGCAACCGGCGAGGTGCGGCTCGACGACCGCATCGTCAATACCAGCGACCAGACGGTCCCGACCTTCCTGATGTATCACATCAACACCGGCGGCAAGTGGCTGGACGACGGTACGCGGCTCGAAGGGCATATGCTGGAGAATGGCGGCTTTCCGTGGACCTTCGGCGAGGAACCGGGCGGCATCTTCTGCGTGCCGGCGCCAGCGGCGCAGCAGGGGTTCGCGGAAGTCCGGCTCGGCCCGATCGCCGCGATCGGCGGCAGGACGCTCCGCGTGCGCTTCCGCGCCGATACGTTGCCCTACCTGCAGGTCTGGCGAAACCAGAAGGCGCCGGCCCATATCATCGGCCTCGAGCCCGTCTCGCACCGTTGGGTCCTGCGCCACGAGATCGAGGCTGCCGGCGAGTTCAACATGCTGGCGCCCGGGGAAAGCCGCAGCTATGCGCTGAGCTTTGCCTTCCTGTAAGCGAAGTGTTTGTTGACGCTCGACGGCCTCCCGTCGTAGACCTTCAGCCCACGATTTATCAGGAGACAAGACGATGGATATTCGCCAGATCGACGATGAATATTCGGTTTCGGGTCAGATCACGCTCGAAGATCTCGACGAGATCAAGGCGATGGGCTTCAAATCGATCGTCTGCCACCGCCCCGACCACGAAAGCCCTGACCAGACGTCGTTTTCGGTGATCGAGGCGCGCGCGCGGGAACTCGGTCTCGAGATCTCCCACGTGCCGGTCGGGCCGATGGGCGTGACCGAGGAAGCGGTGCAGGGCATGGTCGATGCGCTCGACGAATTCCCGCGGCCGATGCTCGGCTATTGCCGCTCGGGCGCCCGCTCGACGGCGATCTATCAGAAGACGCACCATATCCGCAGCTAAAGCGCCATCGGTGCTGATTTTCCGGCGCTGCACCGCAGCGCCGTCCCTTTCCATTCACTCAGGAGACTATGATGAGCATTAAGCGTATCGACGTCGGCGCGCGCATGAGCGGCGCTGTCATTCACGGCAACACGGTTTATCTCGCAGGCCAGGTCGGCGAAGGCGAAAGCGTCACCGATCAGTGCAAGTCCGCGCTGGCCGAGGTCGACCGCCTGCTGACCGCCGCCGGCAGCAACAAGTCGAAGATCCTGCAGACCCTCGTCTATCTCTCCGACATCGCTTATTTCGGCGAGATGAACGCAGCCTGGGAGGCCTGGATCGATCCGGCCAATCCGCCGGCCCGCGCCACGAGCGAGGCCAAGCTCGCTGCGCCGAAGTACAAGGTCGAGTTCATCGTCACGGCCGCGCTCGACTAAAAGTCGTGCCGTTTGATCGGCTGAAGCCGGTGGGTTCTGGACTGACTCCGAATGGAGCCAGCCACGGGCTCACCGGCTTTTTGTTTGCGCGATTTCCGAGAGCGTCCTGGTCGGCGTGATCGCTTCGGGGTCGAGCTTGACCTCGATGATTGCCGGCTTGCCGCTTTGGCGCGCCCGCTCGAAGGCCGGGGCGAATTCCTCAGTCGTTTCCACGGTTTCGCCGTGGCCGCCATAGGCGCGGGCAAGGGCGGCGAAATCGGGATTGGTCAGATCGGTGCTGCTGACGCGGCCGGGATATTCGCGCTCCTGATGCATGCGGATCGTGCCGTACATGCCGTTGTTGACGACGATTGCGATGATCGGCAGGCCGTAGCGGATAGCGGTGGCGAATTCCTGGCCATGCATCAGGAAACAGCCGTCGCCGGCAAAGCAGATGACCTCCCGCTCGGGAAAGAGCCGCTTGGCGGCGACGGCGGCCGGCAGGCCGTAACCCATCGAGCCGGAGGTTGGGGCGGCTTGCGTGTTGAAGCGGCGGAAGCGATGGAAGCGGTGCAGCCAGGTCGCGTAATTGCCGGCGCCATTGGTGAAGATCGTCTCCGGCCCGGTATTGGCCTCCAGCCATTCGATGATCGGACCCATGTGGACCGCGCCTGGACCTGTTGCCGGCGGCTTCGACCAGGAAAGATAGGCCTGGTGCATGCGCCCGGTGCGCTCCGCCCAGTGGGGCTCGGCCGGCGCTTCCAGATCGGCGAGGGCGGCGACGAAATCGGCAGGGGCTGCGCAGATGGCGAGATCCGGGCGGTAGATGCGGCCGAGTTCGGAGGCGTCGGGATAAACATGGACGAGCGATTGCTGGGGGTAGGGGATGTCGAGCAGCGTGTAGGAGGAGGACGGCATTTCCGACATGCGTGCGCCGAGCAGGATCAGAAGGT
This sequence comes from Rhizobium sp. R634, assembly GCF_002211305.1. Taxonomy (GTDB): domain Bacteria; phylum Pseudomonadota; class Alphaproteobacteria; order Rhizobiales; family Rhizobiaceae; genus Rhizobium. Next base: position 284,164 of record NZ_LOKW01000028.1, read on the forward strand.
CGCTCTCCTTGATCTCCTTGGCGAGCGCTGGATTGATGCCGATCCCGACGTCGCCTGAATAACAGGGATGGAGATGATCGAACAGCATCTGCCGGCGGAAGGAGCAGCCGACGGGCAGATGGAAGCGCTCGGCGAAGCTTGCAAAATCGGCGACGGCATCGGCATCCCAGCGGGTGCCGCCGAGGATCACCATCGGTCGCTCGGCCTTTAGCAGGCGCAGATAGAAATCGTCGATCTGCCTGCGGCCGGGATGGGCCTCGACACGGGTGTAGCGCTTGGCGCGGGGCGCTTCCACCTCGTCGCGCAGCATGTCCTCCGGCAGTGTCAGCACGACGGGGCCGGGACGGCCTGAGGTGGCGACCGTGAAGGCGCGGGTGACAAATTCGGGAATGCGGGCGGCATCGTCGATTTCGCCCACCCATTTGGCGAATTCGGTGAAGGCGCGGCGGAATTCGACCTCCTGGAAGGCCTCGCGCTCGCGCGCTTCCCGCTGCACCTGGCCGATGAAGAGAATCATCGGGATCGAATCTTGCCTGGCGATGTGCAGCCCGGCGGAGGCGTTGGTGGCGCCCGGGCCGCGGGTGACCATGCAGATGCCGGGCTCGCCGGTCAGCCGGCCCCAGCAATCCGCCATCATCGCCGCGCCGCCTTCCTGGCGACAGACGAGGACGTCGATATCGCTGTCGCGCAGCGCATCGAGGACGGCGAGGAAGCTTTCTCCGGGCACGCAGGAGAGGCGTTTGACGCCGTTCGCCTTCAGCGCCTCGACGATCAGTTCCCCGCCGGTCTTCTTCATGACGATGCCTTCCTCTCGCGCTCTTCGAGTTCGGTGAGAATTTCTTCGTTATGTTCGCCGAGGCGCGGGCTCGGCCTGATGTAATGCAGCGGCGTCTCGGACAGCACGATCGGCGTTCTGACGCCCGGGATGAGGGTGCCGGCGGCATCGGCAAGATCGATGCGCAAGCCGCGGGCCTGCACCTGCGGGTCGGCGAACATCTCCTCGATCGTGTTGATCGCGCCCGATGGAACCCCATTCTCTTCGCAGGCCTTCAAGAGATCCGCCTTCTGCCATTTCAGCGTCTCGGTCGAAATGAGGCGGCGCACCTCGCCACGATTGGCGACGCGGGCCTTGTTGGTGGAAAAACGCTCGTCGCCTGATATCGTCTCCAGGCCAAGGATGGCGCAGAGGCGGCGGAACTGGCCGTCGTTTCCGACCGCGAGAATGAAATAGCCGTCGGCCGCCGGCACGACTTCGTAAGGCGAGATATTCGGATGGGCATTGCCGAGGCGGGTCGGCGCGGCGCCGGAGATGAGGTAGTTCATGTTCTGATTGGCGAGCACGGCCGACTGCACGTCGAGCAGCGCCATGTCGATTAGCTGGCCTTCGCCTGATTTCAGCGCATGGATCAAAGCAGCTTCGATCGCCGAGACAGCATAGATGCCGGTGAAGATATCGGCAATCGCCACACCGGCCTTCATCGGCTGGCCGCCCGGCTCGCCTGTGATCGACATGAAGCCGGACATGCCCTGGACGATATAGTCGTAGCCCGCGAGGCTGGCATAGGGGCCGGTTTGGCCGAAGCCGGTGATCGAGCAATAGACGAGCTTCGGGTTTATCCGGCGCAGGCTGTCGTAATCGAGCCCGTATTTGACGAGGCCGCCGAGCTTGAAATTCTCGATCACCACATCGGCTGACGCAACGAGGCGGCGGACGAGATCCTGCCCTTCCGCGCTTTTCAGGTCGGCGGTGACGGAGCGCTTGCCGCGATTGGCGGCGTGATAATAAGCGGCCGAGAGGTTTTCGCCGTCCGCACCCTCGACGAAGGGCGGACCCCATTGGCGCGTATCGTCGCCGCCGTCGGGATTTTCGACCTTGATGACATCGGCGCCGAGATCGGCGAGCATTTGCCCCGCCCAGGGACCGGCAAGCACGCGGGCAAGCTCGATCACCCTGATGCCGGTAAGCGGCGGCTTTTTGGTCACGGTCTCCGTCATGTTCCTCCCGGCAATGTCTACGGCGCCAGCGTCACCTCAGATGTATCGGATACGGGCTTTGAAGCAAAGCGGCGCTCGCGCCAGAGGATGTAGAAGCCCGATGCCATGATGATCATGATGCCGAGCCATTTGATGGCATTCGGGAAGTCGCCGAAAACAAGCCAGGCGAAGATCGTCGCCGAGACGATCTCGAAATATTGCAGCGGCGCGAGCGTCGAGGCCGGTGCCGCGCGATAGGCATAGACGCCGAGGATGCCGGCCGTGGCGGCCGTGGCGCCGACGCCGGCGAGATAGAACCAGGCGCTGCCTTCGGGCATGACCGGATCGAAGATATCGGAGCCGCTACCTTCGCCGACGAGCAGCAGGATGGTGCAGAAGACGAGACCCCAGATGCCCATCTGGAACTGCATCGACCAGGGGTCTTCCCGATGCGAGAGGACACGGGTCATCAGGACGAAGATCGCGATGCAGAGCGCACTGACGACGGGCAGCAACGCGACGTAGCCGACCTCCTGGAAGCTCGGCTGGATGATCAGCATCGCCCCGAAGAAGCCGACGCCGCAGGCCGTATAGCGCCGCCAGCCGATCGTTTCCTTCAGGAAAATGCCGCCGAGGATCGTCAGCATGATCGGCTCGACGAAGAAGATGGCGATCGCATCGGCGACCGCCATATATTTCAGCGTGGTGACGAAGGAGACCATCGAGACGGTGATGATCGCGCCGCGGATGGCGTGGAACAGGTTCTGGCGCCAGGAGAAATCGATGAAGCAGCGCCGCCATATCACGATCGGCAGCATGCAGAGCGCCTGGACGGCGAAACGGGCAGCGGTGATCTCGGCGGAGGGGACGGTCACCACCGCGAGCTTGGCGAAGATATCGATGAGGGGTGAGACCATCACCGAGAGAAACATCAGCGCAAGCCCCGTCGTCACCTCGGAAGCGGAAGGAGCGGGACGGGCGGCGGTGCTCGGCATGATGGGTTCCCTGTTGCTCAGGATCTGGTCGCTCGCGGTCCGGCGACGGTTTCGTCGCACCAATCCGCGAAGGCTGCGATCGCGGCATCCGCGCCGAGCTCGTTCAGCGTTTCATGCCGCATATCCTGATATATCACTGTGCTGATACGGGAGAAGCCCCGGCCTTTCAATTGTTTTGACAGCCAGAGGATGGCTTTTCCACGCTCCGTCGCCGGGTCCTGTCCACCGCCGACGAGATGGATCGGCATATCGCGCGGCAGGCGGTCGAGGTGGATCTTCTGCGGCGCGCGGAAGGTCAGTTCGAAGACGTCGAGCCAGAGGGAGACCGATGCGTCGAAGCCGCAGAGGGGATCGGCGACATATTTGTCGACTTCGCTGGGGAGGCGCGACAGCCAGTCGAATTCCGTGCGGCGGCCGGGAATGGATTTGCCCCAGGCGCCGAAGGTGAGCTTCGGAAGCAGGCCGCTCGGCACGTCGGAGCCTTTCAGCATGCGCTCGGCAAGGAGGATCGCCTGGGCGGCGCGGCCGGCAAGGCCGGCGGCAAAATTTGAATTCCAGACGGCGACGGCGTCGAAATCGGCCGGCGCGGTGACGGCAGCATTGAGGGCGATGAGGCCGCCCATCGAATGGCCGAAGAGGATCACCGGCAGGCCGGGGTGGCGGGAGACCGCATGGGTGCGCATGGCGATGACGTCGCTGATCACCCTGGCAACGCCGCCGCGCCGGGCGAAGCGGCCGATCGGCGCGTCGGGCGCCGTCGTCTCACCATGGCCGCGGTGGTCATGGGCATAAACATGATAGCCGCGCGCCGCCATCGCCTCGGCGAAGACGCGGTAACGTTTCGAATGTTCGGCAAGGCCGTGCGATATCAGCAGGATCCCGCGTGCCGGGCCGGCAGCCTCGGTACGATGATAGGTAAGCGACGCCTCCGGCACGGCGAGCCTGTGCGTTTCAGAAAACATGCGGGTCCTCCTTGCGGCAACAGACCAGATCGGCAGGCAAATGCAACATCAGCGTTTGATTTATCCGATAACAAATTACAATATCGCTGCGATTCAGGGTTGCGGGCTTTCACGCTTCGTGCTTATTTGTTCCCCTATTGTTCTTTTGGGGGTTGAAATGAGCAGCATTCAGTTGCGTACCTTGGCGTTCGCCTTATCGATGGTTCTTGCCGGCAGCGCTGTGGCGCAGGAAGGCGGCGGGCGCACCCGCTTCATTCTGGCCGCGAGCTGGCAGCCTGCCTTTTGCCAGACCAACCAGAAGAGAGCTGAATGCGCCAGCCAGACCGGCGAGCGTGCCGATGCCACCAATTTCTCGCTGCACGGTCTCTGGCCGATGCGGCAGGATTATTGCGGGGTCGCCGATGACCAGAAGGTCGTGGACAAGGATGGCGACTGGAACAAGCTGCCGACGGTGACGCTGTCGGCCGAGACGCAGGCGTCGCTCGCAAAGGCGATGCCCGGCACGCAATCCGGCCTGGATCGGCATGAATGGGTCAAGCACGGCACCTGCACGAAGATGAGCGCGGAAGACTATTTCGGCGTCAGCATGCATCTCTTGACCGCGCTCAACGCGTCGGCCGTGCGCGATCTCTTCGCCGCCAATATCGGCAAGACGGTCAAGGCCGAGGCGATCAAGGCGGCTTTCGACAAGAGCTTCGGGCCGGGGGCGGGCGACCGCGTCAAGATGAGCTGCCGCCGTGCCGGCAATGTCAGGATGATCAGCGAGCTGACGATCGGGCTTTCGGAGCAGGCGGGGACGGCATCGGCAAAAACCGCGGCACTCGCCGATCTGATCCAGGGAGCGGGAAAAACCTCCTTCGGCTGCAATGAGGGCGTCGTCGACGCTGCGGGCTTCTGACCGGAAATCCTGCGTAAACCGGGTTTCGGCGTTGCCCGCAGGCGCTGTTTCGCCTACATAGCGGCACAATCGAAGTTTCCCGCCCGGAGCAGCGCAGTATGGCACGTCAGTTCATCTATCACATGTCCGGCCTCAACAAGGCCTATGGCAACAAGAAGATCCTGGAGAATATCCACCTTTCCTTCTACCCCGATGCCAAGATCGGTATCCTCGGCCCGAACGGCGCCGGTAAATCCACTGTGCTGCGCATCATTGCCGGCAAGGACAAGGAATATACCGGCGAAGCTTGGCTCGCCGAGGGTGCGACGGTCGGCTATCTCGAGCAGGAGCCGCAGCTCGATCCCGCCAAGACCGTGTTCGAGAACGTCATGGAAGGCGTTGCCTCCAAGACGGCCATCGTCGATCGCTACAACGAATTGATGATGAACTATTCCGACGAGACGGCGGAAGAGGGGGCGAAGCTCCAGGATATCATCGACAGCCAGAATCTCTGGGATCTGGAAAGCCAGGTCGAGATGGCGATGGAAGCCCTGCGCTGCCCGCCGCGCGATGCGGATGTGACCACGCTTTCGGGTGGTGAGCGCCGCCGTATCGCGCTCTGCCGCCTGTTGCTGTCGCAGCCGGATCTGCTGCTGCTCGACGAACCGACCAACCACCTTGACGCCGAAACCATCGCCTGGCTCGAAAAGCACCTGCGCGACTATCCGGGCGCGGTGATGATGATCACCCACGACCGCTACTTCCTGGATAACGTCACCGGCTGGATCCTGGAACTCGACCGCGGCCGCGGCATTCCTTACGAAGGCAACTACTCGGCCTACCTGCAGGCGAAGGCCAAGCGCATGCTGCAGGAAAACCGCGAAGAGGCCGGACGTCAGAAGGCGATCAGTCGCGAACAGGAATGGATCGCCTCCAGCCCGAAGGCCCGTCAGGCCAAGTCCAAGGCGCGCATCAAGTCCTACGAGCAGCTGGTGGAGGCGGCCGAGAAGCAGCGTCCCGGCGACGCGCAGATCATCATCCCGGTCAGCGAGCGTCTCGGCCAGGTGGTCATTGAGATGGAAGGCATCACCAAGGGCTTCGAAGGCCGCACGCTGATCAACGACCTGTCGATCAAGCTGCCGCCGGGCGGCATCGTCGGCATCATCGGCCCGAACGGCGCCGGCAAGACGACGCTGTTCAAGATGATCACCGGCCAGGAAAAGCCCGACGGCGGCTCGATCCGCATCGGCGAGACCGTGCATCTCGGCTATGTCGACCAGAGCCGCGACGCGCTTGCCGCCGACAAGACGGTCTGGGAAGAGATCTCCGGCGGCGCCGAAATCATCAAGCTCGGCAAGTTCGACATGAACTCCCGCGCCTATTGCGGCGCCTTCAACTTCAAGGGCGGCGATCAGCAGCAAAAGGTCGGCAATCTCTCGGGCGGCCAGCGCAACCGCGTGCACCTCGCCAAGATGCTGAAATCAGGCGGCAACGTTCTGCTGCTCGACGAACCGACCAACGACCTCGACACGGAAACGCTGGGCGCGCTCGAAAACGCGCTGGAGAACTTCGCCGGCTGCGCCATCATCATCAGCCACGATCGCATGTTCCTCGACCGCCTGGCGACGCATATCCTCGCTTTCGAAGGCGAGGGCCATGTCGAATGGTTCGAAGGCAACTTCGAGGATTACGAACAGGACAAGATCCGCCGCCTCGGCCCCGATGCGCTGAACCCGGGCAGCCAGGCTCATAAGCGCTTGACGCGCTGATTGCCTCCTGTCGGTCAGGCCTGCGACTGAGGCCGCCAACTCCTCTTTCGTCATGCTCGGGCTTGTCCCGAGCATCTGCGACGGCCGATGCGGAGCAGATCCTCGGCACAAGGCCGAGGATGGCGTCGCGACAAAAGAGAGGTTTTCAACAAGCTGAGCCCTGGTTCGTCCGGGGCTTTGTCGTTTAAGCGTGCCGCCCTCGACCCTCACTCATGCGGCGCGTCTAAATCTTTGTTTTTAATGGATATCGGCCTCTTGAAATCGCTGCGCGCGCTCGGGCAGTATGCATTGGGGCTCTGTCGCAATTTGAGCAGGCAATTTCGCGGAGAGTGCGAATTGCCGCTTGCCACCGCTTTTCAAATCACATAAAGATATCTTTATATCTTGATTGGGCGGTTAATGAGCGAACCTTTGAAGCTTGGACTGGATGGGCTGGTGGACGTCTTGAAGGCGGCCGGCGAGCCTACGCGTCTGCGTCTTCTGGCGCTTCTCGACGGCGGCGATCTGACGGTCACCGATCTCACGGAAATTCTCGGCCAGTCTCAGCCGCGCATCTCCCGCCACCTGAAGCTGCTCGGCGAAGCCGAGCTAATCGAACGCTATCAGGAAGGCGCCTGGGCCTATTTCCGGCTCAAGCAGGACGGCAAGGCGGCCATGCTCGTGCGGGCGCTGCTGAAGCATGTCTCGGAGAATGATCCGACCGTCCTTCGCGACGGCGAGCGGCTTTCGCAGGTCAAGCGCCAGCGCGCCGAACGGGCCCAGGCCTATTTCAGCCGCAACGCTGCGGAATGGGACGAGCTTCGCCGGCTGCATGCGGCCGACGAAGAAGTGGACGCCGCAGTCATCCGGCTGCTCGGCAACCAGCCGATCGATTCGCTGCTCGATCTCGGCACCGGCACCGGCCGCATCCTCGAGCTGCTGTCAGGGCTTTACCGCCGCGCCATCGGCGTGGACGCCAGCCGCGACATGCTGAGCGTGGCGCGCGCCAATCTTGACAAATCCCGCATCACCAAGGCGACGGTGCGCCACGCCGATATCCTGAACCTTCCGTTCGAGGGACAGGATTTCGATCTGGTGACGATCCATCAGGTGCTGCATTTCTTCGACCAGCCGGAGATTGCGATCGCGGAAGCGGCGCGCATGCTGCGGCCGGGCGGCCGGCTCGTGGTCATCGACCTCGCACCGCACGCGCTCGAATATCTCCGCGACGAACATGCCCATGTCCGTCTCGGCTTCTCGCACCAGGCGATGTCCGACTGGCTGCGCAAGACCGGGCTCGATGTCGAGCAGGTCGTCGATCTTCATCCGGGTCAGCAGAGCGGGCAGGGGCTGACGGTCACCGTCTGGCTCGCGCGCGATCCGAGGCGCCTCATGGCTTCGCAACTAAGCGAAGGCGCCGAACCTACATTTGCCGGGAGAGTATGACATGGCTTTGAACAACGAAGCACGCGGGCGCAACATCGGGATCTCCTTCGAATTCTTCCCGCCGAAATCGGAAGAGATGGAAGGCCAGCTCTGGGAGACCGTCAGCAAGCTGCAGGACTGGGACCCGGATTTCGTCTCGGTGACCTATGGCGCCGGCGGCACCACCAAGACGCCGACGCTGTCGACCGTCACGCGCTTCCTGGGGCAGACGCCGCTTGCCACCGCTTCGCACCTGACCTGCGTCGGCGCGACGAAGGAAGAGACGCATCAGGTGATCGACACCTTCCGCAAGGCTGGCGTGACGCATTTCGTGGCGCTGCGCGGCGATGCGCCGGGCGGCGCGGGGGCGCCCTACCAGCCGCATCCCGGCGGCTACGCCAATGCGGCCGAGCTGGTGGCGGGCCTGAAGGCGATCGGCGATTTCGAGATCTCGGTCTCCGCCTATCCGGAAAAACATCCGGAAAGCCGTGATACGGCCGCCGATATCGAGATGCTGAAGCGCAAGGCCGATAACGGCGCCGACCGGGCGCTGACGCAGTTCTTCTTCGACAATGACAATTTCGAACGTTATCTGGAGCGGGTGCGGGCTGCCGGCGTCTCGATTCCCATCGTGCCCGGCATCATGCCGATCCAGAACCTGACGCAGTTGAAGCGCTTCGCCGGCGCCTGCGGCACGATCATCCCAGCCTTCCTCGACGAGCGTTTCGCCGGCTACGACGACAAGCCGGAAGAGCGGGCGAAGGTCGCGGCCGAAGTCGCCGCCGAACAGATCGAGGATCTCGTGCGGCGCGGCATCGATGAGTTCCATCTCTATACGATGAACCGCGCGCCGCTGGTCTCCGCCGTGCTCGACAATCTCGGCTTTTCCCGCCGCCCGGCAAAGAGCGCCGGCGCCGCCGCCTGATCTTTCGTCTCCGCTCAAAAGTGAAAAGCGCATGTCGGGCGGGACATGCGCTTTTTCATGGCGGATTGATCAGGGGAGTTTAGGCACTATCAGCGTTACGTTTTTGTCATCCCGGCTCAGATGAAGAGCATGGATAGGACGAAAGCGAACGCCGCACTGACCAACAGAACATTCAAGGATTGCGTGAGTCCCATGTCTGTCTCCTCGCGTTAACCGGCCGATATTATGTCTGAAATATGTCGGTTGGAAAGCGGATTTTATGCTGCACCGCCGAAATGGCCGGTGGATAAGTCGAAGATCGTTTTCCCAAGCTATTGAGATAAAACGATAATTTATCGCTAATTTTTGTTCACAGATTTTAACGCGGCGTTAAATCAGGCGATTGCGGATTCACCTATGCGCCCAAAACATGGCGGCTATGCAACAGGTTGAAAAGATAGAGAAATGCAACCGTTCTTAGGCTGGTTTCGTCAACAGGCGATAGGCGCGGCCGTCGAGGATAACGAGGCCGAAACCGATCAGCGCCATGCCGGCGAATTCGGCGAGGCTGAGCCTTTCGCCGAGGAAGAGGACGCCGAGAAGGATGGCCCCCGGCGGCACCAGCAGGGTGACGAGCGAGGCGTTCGTGGCGCCGGCCATTGCCATGATCCGGAAATAGAGAATGTAGGCGAAGGCCGTCGACAGCAGCGCCAGCGCCAGGATGGCAAGCAGCGCATCGAGCGGCGGCGTGGCAAGCTCCCAGGGGCGATCGGCGAGAAGCGACAGCGGCAATGCGATCAGCGAGGAGGCGGTCAATTGGCCGGCGGCGGTAACGGGGGAGGGAACGCCCTTGAAACGTTTGCCGTAGGTGGCGGCGAAACCGTAGGAGACGGCGGCAAGCACCGGAAGCAGCAGCGCCCAGAGCGGCGCTTCGCTGCCGGTGGAGATGCTGGGGCCGATCAGCACGATGGTGCCGGCAAGGCCGACGAGGCAGCCGGCGATCTTTGCCGAGGAGAGCTTCTCGTCCGAGGTGAGGTAATTGGCGATGAGCACGGTCCAGATCGGCGTCGTCGCGTTGAGGATTGCCGCAAGGCCGGCGCCGATGCGGGTCTGGCCAAAGAAGATCAGCGCATGCGGCAGGACATTGTTGATGACGCCGAGGATGAGGAATTCCCGCCAGCGGGCCTTGAGGATCGGATAGATATCGAAGCGGCCGGCAATATAGACATGCAGCGCGGTCGCTGCGAGCAGTAGTCTCAAGAAGACGAGGGTCAGCGGCGGCACGTGCTGGACGGCGATGCGGGCAAAGAAAAAGGAGCCGCCCCAGATCAGGCCGAGCAGGACCAGCAGCCCCCAGGTCCAGGCATTCATTCTGCTGTCCACGCCGCGTCCTCCAGCTAAAACCTCGTACAGACTTAGCGCAGGCGGAAAACGGCGCCACCCGTTTCTTGCGAAGCGGGTGGCGGAAAATTGTCAGGGATCAGAGAGCGTTGAGGAGGGCAGGCGTCGCCCAGCCGTCGGCCGGCATGCCGAGGCGCTGCTGCTCCTTCTGGATCGCGACACGCGTGCCGGAACCGAGGATGCCGTCGATCTCGCCGACATCATGGCCGAGCGACTGCAGCTTGGTCTGCAGCGTCTTCATCTGCTCGTTGGCGAGCCCCTGTTCAGGCGTGCCCTTGGAATAGGTCGGGGCGCCGGAAAGCCGGGTGGCGAAATAGGCGGCCGACGTTGTGTAGATGAACGACTTGTTCCATTCGAGATAGATTTTGAAATTTGGGTAGGCGATGAAGGCTGGTCCCATGCGGCCCTGCGGCAGCACGAGGTCGCCTTCGAGATCGCCGAAGGCGGTGTTGCCGTCGCGCGGGGTGACGCCGAGCGCGAACCAGTCACTGGCCTTCATGGTGCCGCCAAGGCCGGATTTCTCGAAAGGCAGATTGTTGGGCAGGGTGACTTCCTGCAGCCAGGGCTGGCCGCGCTCGAAGCCGAGGTGCTGGATGAATTTCGCCGCCGTCAGGATGGCGTCCGGGCCGCTCTGCTTCAGGCGAACATGGCCGTCGCCGTCGCCGTCCATGCCATAGGCGATGATGTCGCGCGGCAGCATCTGCACCTGGCCGATCTCGCCGGCCCAGGCGCCGGTATTGGTGGCGGGGTCGAGGTCGCCGTGCTGGACCATCTCGATGAGAGCGATCAACTGCGGGCGGAAGAGCTCGGGGCGGCGGCAGTCATGCGAGAGCGTCACCAGGGCGTTGCGGGTGTTGAAATCGCCCTGGACGGCGCCGAAATCGGTTTCCATCGCCCAGAAGGCGGTGATGACGCCTGCGGGAACGCCGAATTCCTGCTCGGCCCGGGCAAAGACGTCGGCATATTGCTTCATCTTCTGGCGGCCGATGTCGAGGCGGGCCTGGCTGACGGTGCGCTGGGAGAATTCGAGGAAGGTCTGCTTGAAGACGCCCTGGGCGCGATCCCGGCTGAGCACCTTGGGATCGATCTCGGCGCCGGCAAGCGCCTCGTCGGCGGCCGCGGCACTGGCGCCGGCGGCAATCGCATCGGCCTTGACGCCCGCAAGGAAGGCGGACAGATCGCCGCCGCAGGGCGCTGCCGCCGGAGCGGAGGCGGCAGGCGCCTGCTGTGCGGCCGCGCCGCCGGCAAAGGTCAGGGCAAACAGGAGGGCGAGTGCAGAGCGGCTTGCGAGCGAGCGGTGCATGAATGCGGTCCTTATAGCAAATAGCAAATGGATGCCCGTCGCTTTCACAGAGGAATGTGACGGAAGCAAGAAAGATTGAAAGACGTTACTAAGAATTTCTATCCTTGGAAACGGTCGCGACCCAGTTGTTCCAGTTCTTTGCGCTGCCGGCAAAGACGTTGATATCGGTCGGCCCCTTGATGCCGGGGACAACGCCGGTGGACGTATATTGCCAGAAGGCCCAGCGGCGGTCGGAATAGGTCACCTCGGGGTGCTTGGCCACGGAGCGCACCCAGAAATGATAGTCCGGGAAGTAGCCGACGAGATTCTCGCGGTGGAAATCGACCGAAGTATAGATGATCGGCCGTTTGCCGTAGTAGGCCTCCAGCCGGTCCATGAAACGCTGCATTTCGGCGCGCACCGTCGCCGGGTCGGGACGATAGCGGCAGGTCTTCGATTCGCCGTTCCATTCGACGTCGAGCACCGGCGGCAGGCGCATCGCCTCCTTCGGCACGTTGCTGATGAACCAGTCGGCCTGCTGGTCGGCCGAGGAGCAGAAATAATAGAAATGATAGGGGGCGTGCGGGATGCCGGCGGCGCGCGCTTCGCGCCAATATTCGTCGAATCGGGGGTCGAGCCTGTCCTTGCCCTCGGTCGCCTTGATGAAGGCGAAGGCAACGCCCGAATTCTTCACCGTCGCCCAGTCGATATCGCCCTGCCATTTGGAGATGTCGATGCCGTGCACATCATTCTGATGCGGGTGCTTCGCGCCGAAATTCTGCGGATCGGTGTCCTTGAAGCGCATTTTCGGCTTGATCGACGCCGTTTCGAGGTAATCATAACCGGAGGAGGAGCAGCCGGCGAGCATGATGGCCAAAGGCAGAACGCAAAACAAAAGCCGGCGCATGGGTATCCCGTCGTGAACCGAATGATCTCTTTGCCCCACAGCCTGACCTTCGAAGATGACGAGCCCAGCAGAGGAATAACCCTCTTTTCACCATATCAACGTAAAAAATCGGTTAGTTTCAAGCGAATTATGAGCGTTTGCTGATAATTGCCGCCCGCCAGGCATAACCGCCGCCGACGGTTTCGAAGACCAATCGCGCCTTGTTCTCTTCGGCCTGGGCTTCCAGCACCTCGCGCAGATCGCGGCGCGGGGTGACGTGGAACTTGGCGAGCCAGGACTGGAGGATGCGGCGGAACCAGCGCGGCAGGCCCTCCTGCTGGCCGAAATCGACGATGTGCAACTGGCCGCCGGGATTGAGTGCGGCGATCGACGCATCGACGGCGCGCTCCCAATCCGGGATCATCGACAGGGCATAGGAAATGAGGATGCGGTCGAAGCCGCTGACGCCGAATTCGCGCGGTGTGAAGGCCGTGGCGTCGGCGACGCGGAATTCCGGGATGGTCGCCTTGGTGGCGAAGGTCTTGCGCGCGGAAATCAGCATTTCCTGGGAAATGTCGAGGCCGAACAGCTTGGCGGTCGGGAAATGCCGGTGGGCCAGCGCCATGTTGCGGCCGGTGCCGCAGCCGACCTCGAGCAGAGTGCCGCCATCAGGCACGTCGAGATTGCGGATCGTTCTGTCGCGGCCGAGGAGGTAATATTTGCGGGTGAGGTCGTAGATATGGCGCTGGTAGCGGTACATGCTATCCATCAGAGTGGCATGTTGATCGCTCTTTCCTGCCGTCTCGGCGCCGACCTTGCTCACGCCTTCTTCCCATAGATGTGGAAGCCGCCATAGATCGCCGAACGATCGAGCGCGGTCAGCTCGCGCGACTTCTCCTCGAAGTAGTCCCACTGGTCACGGATCGAAGGAGACAGGCGGCCTTCGATGATGCTCTTTTCGGCGGCGGTGCGGAAGATCACGCGCGCACCTCCGCGCGCCGTGCGGGTGATTTCCCGCCAGACGTCGTTCAGCTGCCCGTCGGTCATCCAGTCCTGCGCGTCGAGCAGGATGTAGCGGTCGCGCGAGGAAGCCGGCTCGCGGGCCAGAAGCTCGGTAAAGCTTGCATGGTGAACGTTGACGCGATTGACGTTGGCGCGGATCACTTCGTAGTGCTCCGGCTTCAGATAGGTCGGCAAGGGGCCTTCCTCCGCGGCCGCATAGCGGCGGCCGAAGGCCTGCCAGGCGAAATAATTGTCGCGCATCGGGAAATGACAGGCGAGCTTTTCCAGGCGATGCTTCAGCACCGGCGCGATCGAATGATCGTCGGCAAGGCTTGCGAGCTCGTCATATTGCTGCGGCGGAATGCCGAGGCCGAAGAGCGAGCTCTTGCGGCCGGTGATCCAGCGCACGACCGGCTTTTCGAACAGGGGTGCGATCTGCTCGTCGAAGAACTGGCGCTGCTCGCGGATCGAGCGGGTCTTGGTCATTTCGCGCAGCTTGACGCCATGCAGGCGGGCAAGAAGATGAGCCGCACCGATGAAGCGGCCGAGCAGGCCGGTTTCATAGATGTTGCGGTCGAAGACGGTGACGCGGCGGCGGCCGAACTTGCGGCCGTTCCAATAGCTGCGGGTCGCCTCGTCGAGCCTGGCGGCGAGATGCCGGTCGTAGGCGCGGCTGTTCGACTTCTCGTTCGGCATCGCCAGGAAGCGGACGAGATCGGCATGGCCGGGCAGATGCTTGAAGGCGGCAAGCTTCAGGCGGTTCAGCGCGATGTGGTGCGGGTTGAGATCGACGACGTCGATCGAGGCCGGCGCCTTGGAGAGATAGGCGAGCATGTTGCAGCCGCCGGAGCCGATGGTGACGATGCGGTGATTGGGCTTCAGCTCCATCGCCTGCATGTCGAGATCCGGATCCTCCCAGATCTGCGGATAGACGAGGCCGGAGAAGAGCAGACCGAAGAGACGCTCGGAAAAACCATCCTTCGAAAAAGCCTTGTGGCGGAGAAGGGCGTCCTTGAGTTTCCGGTTCTTGCGGAAGCCGGCATCCGGTGCAAATTCCGACATGAGTCTGTCACCTTTTTAGCGTTCAGGGCGTGTAGCGCGCCACTGCTACAGTTTGATGACGTGGGCTGTGGGCCTGCGCCGTTCGAAAGGATCCTCCTCCTCGGAAAGTGATCGGGGGGACGGATCTTCTTTGCGCCGCCCCCTTTCCGGCGGGCGGAATTCCTGCTTCTCTCCGGGCATTCGGAGGAATGCCATGCGATTTGTGCTGCGTGTCCTGAAGGCGCTTGCTCTCCTTCTCGTTCTCGTCGTCGTTGCCGGCGCCGCCTGGCTATCCGTCCGGCCGCCGGAGCTTCTGCGCGTCGGCGACGGCTATGCCGCCAAGATCGTCTGCTCCAATGTCTTCATCGCCGGCCGCAATGCCGACGATGTGCTGGAGGACGACGTGCAGGCGCCGGGAAACCCGCTGCTGCGGCTGGTGCGCGTCAGCGTCGATCATGACAACGGCCGGGTGACGGCGCGCTTCATGGGGCTGTTCGCATCGAGTTATGCGCTCTATCGCAATGGGCTCGGCTGCACGAGCGTGCCGGACGGCGATTTCGAGGCGGCGGAGAAGGCTGTGCCTTTCGACCCGCCGGCCAGGATGGAGACGAGTGATGCCTCCTGGCCGCAAGGCGAGGGCGTCGGCGATGCCGACGGGAAGATTGCCGCGGTGCTCGCCGATGCCAGGCTTGCCGGCCCGGCGATGCGGGCGATCGTCGTGGTGCGCGATGGCCGCATCGTGGCCGAAGCCTATGGCCCCGGCTTCTCGGCGACGACACCGCTGATCGGCTGGTCGATGACGAAGACGGTGAATGCGGCGATCCTCGGCCGGCTGATGCTCGACGGCAAGATCTCCTTCGACGACGATCATCTGCTGGCGCAGTGGAAGGACGATGCCCGCGCCAAGATCAAGGTCTCCGACCTGCTCGGCATGGAGAGCGGCCTTGCCTTCAACGAGAATTATGGCGATGTCGCCGACGTGACGCGCATGCTTTATCTCGACCCCGATATGGTATCGCTGCCGGCCAATGCGCCGATGGAGGCCGCGCCCGGCAAGCGGTTCCGCTATTCGAGCGGCACGGCGGTGCTCCTGTCGCGCATCTGGATGGACAGGGTCGGCAATGCGCAGGCGGCCTTTTCCTATCCGCATGATGCGCTGTTTGCGCCGCTCGGCATGACAAGCGCCGTGTTCGAACTCGATGCGCGCGGGACCTTCGCCGGAAGCTCCTATCTCTATGCAACGGCGCATGACTGGGCCCGCTTCGGGCAATTCCTGCTGCAGGACGGTGTGTGGAACGGCCGGCGGCTGTTGCCGGAGGGGTTCGTCGGCGCCATGCGCACGCCGACGGCGGCCTCCAACGGCCAGTACACGCAGGGCCAGGCCTGGCTCGCGCCCGGCGGCGGCTCAAGCGCCGCGTTCGGGCTGCCGGAGGACACGTTCTGGCTGTCGGGGCATGATGGACAGAGCATGGCGATCGTGCCGTCCGCCAATCTTGTCGTCGTCCGGCTCGGACTGACGCCATCCTGGCTCGACTATCGGCCGCGCACGCTTCTCAAGGCGATCCTGGCGGCCTTGCCGCCGTCCGGTGCGCCGCAGCAGCAGGCCGGATCACAGCAACGCACGCAAGCGCAGCCATAGGCCGGCGCGCTTGTCTCAATCGTCGATGTCAGTAATTGCCCTGGGCAATGTCGTTCATGCCCTTGCGCTTGGCGTCGTAGTAATAGCCGCGCGCATAGAGGCGCACGGCGTCGTCTTCCTTGCTGTCGGAGACGAGCCAGGCGCCGCGCAGATATTTCGCGGCATATTTGATGTTGGTCTCGGCGTCGAAGAGGCCGCCCGGCGCACCGTCATAGCCCATCGACTTGGCGGTGTTGTATTTGATCTGCATGAGGCCGAAATAGCCGCGCTTGTTGTAGGCCTTCGGATTGTAGCGGCTCTCGCGATGGACGACGCGGTGGAGCAGCGTTTCGGGAATTTCGTAGAGTTTCGAATATTTCTGGATCAGCTTGGAGACGAAGCTCTTCTCGACGGTCGGCGCATCGTCCTTGTCGTCGTCGCTGAACATCGGCGGCGCCGTCGGCGGATCGATCGGCCCGGATTCGTCGAAGCCGTAATCCATGGAGCGCGGCGTGGTGTCGACCGCGGCAAGAGCTGCCAGCGCGCTGTTCTGCGGGGTGGCGGCAAAGGCAAGCTGCGTTGCCGGCTGCGCCGGCGTGCCCGGGCGCGGCGTCGGCACGACGGACTGAATGGCGGTCATTTCGGGCGTCAGCGGGATTTGCGCATAGGCTGCCGGCTGCATGCCTGCCTGCATGGTGAGATCGGCGGGCTGAGAAGCACTGACCGCCGGCATCGCCGTTGCCGTCAGCGACGGACCTGCCTGCGCCTGGGGAAGGACAGCGCCGGCGACTGCCTGGCCGGCAGCGCCTTCTGCCGTGGGAACCGCGGCAAGCATGGCGTCTTCGCCGGGCTTGGGTGTCGGCACAACGGTCTGGAGAGCTGTCAGTTCGGCCTGAGAGGTGTATTCGACGCTCGTGCAGCCGGTCATCACGCCGCAGCAGAGCACCGTAGAAACGACAAGACTGCGTTTCAGGCCGGACAATCCGATCGCTACCATTCCGTCACTTTCGTGAAATCGCGCCGCCCCGGCAGCGTTATAAAAGTTACTAAAAAGCTTAAACCTGACGACCCCATTAACCTATTCGTTGCATTCCGGCAACCACGGAATGTTTCTACGCTGCAATACGGCGATACCCGGCCGTTACCGCGCCTGCGGCGATCAGCAGCGTGCCGCCGGTGCGGTTTACGGCGCGCTGGACGCTTGCCTTGCGAATCAGTCCGCGAGCGGAGTGGGCGAGAAATGCGTAGGTGGCGGCGTTGAGGATCGCCAGCACGAGGAAGGTCGCTTCCATGATCGCCATCTGTCCGAGGAAGGGCAGGGCCGGATTGAGGAACTGAGGCACGAAGGCGACGAAGAAGACGATGCTCTTCGGATTGAGGGCGGTGACGACGTAGGCGTGGAGGAAGATCCTGAGCGATTTTTCCTCAGGCAGATTGTCGTTGTCGGCGACGGGTTCACCGATCACCGGAGCCCGCCAAAGCTTGATTCCAAGCCAGATCAGGTAGGCGCCGCCAATCCACTTCAGGACGGTGAAGAGGGTGGCGGAGGCCGCCAGCACCGCGCCGAGACCGAAGAGGGAAGCCGTCATCGCCGTGAAGTCGCCAAGCGCCACGCCACTGACCGTTGCAAGCGCGGTGCGGCGGCCATGGCCGAGCGCATAGGAGACGACGAGCAGTATCGTCGGCCCCGGAATGGCCAGCATGATGGCGGATGCGGCCGCAAAAGCGAGCCAGGCTTCAAGCGACATGGTGTCTCCTCCTATTCCTCAGGAATAAGCAAAGACATCATATTAACCATCCGTCAATCACGCTTCTTTGTATTTCTGGCCTATATTGTCCATGACTTCGGCAAACCATGCCGTCGACAGGTCAAAAGCCTTGCCGCCCTTGATGCGCGGGAATTCTATAGTGCGCAATTTACCGTTCTGCGCTTCATCGTGGCCGGTGACGCCGGAGACTTTATTGAGCGCGCTTTCGACGGCGAGGTCGACCATGCTCTGGATCAGCCTGAGATCGTCGCCATTGGCCGGGGCCGAGCGGGCGAAATAGCCCGACTTCTGCACCAGCGAGCGCTCGGCGTTCAGAAGATTGGCGAACTGCTTCTGGAACCATGCGCCGACATTGATCGTGTCGATCTTCACATGGCCGAAGGCGTCGCGCTTGACGGTCTCGCCGGCTGCTTCCCGCTCGGCGACGATGGCATCGAGGCAGGCGCCTTCCGACACGAAGACGGTGGCGTGGCCGGTGCGGTCCATGACGTCCTTGAGGCGGGCGGCCTCGGCGTCGAGGTCGAAGGCCATTTCGGGCAGGTAGACGGCGTCGATGCTTTTCAGATGCGCGTCCATCATCAGGCCGTCGACATATTGGTTGCCGCTGGTGCGCTGGAGATAGGCGCGGGCGGTGGCGGCCGTCAGCCAGCCGCAATGGCGGCCCATCACCTCATGGATGACGAGGGTGCGGGGTGCGGCCGTCTGTTCGTTGCTGACATTGTCGAAAAAATGCGCGCCGACTTCGGCGGCCGTCCAGGCGCCGAGCGACTGGCGGATCGGCACGACGTCGTTGTCGACGGTCTTCGGCAGGCCGACGACGGTGAGATTGTAACCGTTGGCGGCGAGATAGGCGGCAAGGTCGGCGGCGGTGGTGTTGGTATCGTCGCCGCCGATCGTGTGGAGAATGGTGATGCCGTCATCGGCGAGGCGTTCGGCGGCGACCCTGAGCGGGTTCTCGCCTTCCTTGACGAGGCCGCGCTTGACGCAGTCGGCGGCGTTGGTGAGCTTGACACGGCTGTTGCCGATCGGCGAGCCGCCGTAGCGATGCAGGAGCGGTGCCTTCTCGCGCATGTCGCGGCTGATCTCGATGCGGTCTCCGAGCAGCACGCCCTGGTAGCCGGACTTGTAGGCGACGATATCGATCTCGGGCGCCACGTCGCTGTAACGTTCGATAAGGCCGCCGACGGCGGAGGAAAGACAGGGCGCCAGGCCTCCGGCGGTCAGCATTGCGACTTTCTGTTTGGCCATGATTTCCCTCCTATGGTGCCCAGTGCGGCAGCGTTAGCTAGCGCATGGATGCGGCAGGGAGAGGGCCCTGTAAAGTAAAGAATTTACGAAAAACCTGCCTTTTGGCCGAGTTAAACGGCAAAGCCGGCGGGAAGCGGCGATATAATCGTTTCAAGCACGCGCTGCCGATCGGGAACTGTTTGTGGAAATCGGCGGTTAAGCATTGAGCGAGGATGGCGACGGCTATCCCGCTCACGCCAGATCAGGCGAAAGCGACCGATCGCTTGCTGCGGCGCAATAATTACCGAATCGTGAAAACTGTTTTCGCTCCTACGACCAATAGCCGCCTTGCAAAGGCTACGATTCTTTGGTCAAGCTGATTTTCTCATACTTGACTATCGTGCGAGAGATTTTCGATGTCCTTCTGGGAAAAACTGTTGAATGCCATTGGCAATACCGCGGGCAACGCGCTCTCCGCGGTGGTCGAGGCTATCCGGACGGTTTTCGAAGGCGATCCGGAAACGCGGCGCAAGGTGGCTTTTTCGGTGGCGATCATCGCGCTTTCGGCCAAGATGGCGAAGGCCGACGGCATCGTGAGCGAGAAAGAGGTCGAGGCCTTCCGCGAAATCTTCGAATTTCCCGAGGATCAGGCCAAGAACGTCGCGAGACTCTATAATCTCGCGCGCCAGGACGTCGCCGGCTACGAAGCCTATGCCGAGCGGCTTTCCAAGCTCTGCGTTACCTGCGCGGCCAATTGCCCGGTGCTGGAAGATGTGCTCGACGGTCTCTTCCACATTGCCAAGGCCGATGGGCTGATCCACGAGAAGGAATTGAATTTCCTCAGCCATATCGCAGAGATCTTCCAGATGAGCGAGATCCGCTTCGAGCAGATCGCCGCCCGCCACGTCTCGTCCGGCGGCGATCCGTACAAGGTGCTCGGCGTATCGCCGTCGGACGATTTTCCGACGATCCGCCGCCGCTATTACGGCCTTGTCAGCGAACATCATCCTGACCGGCTGGTTTCGCGCGGCGTACCGAAGGAGTTCCATGTGATCGCCAATGAGCGCATGGCGGCGCTGAATGCAGCCTATGCGGCGATCGAGAAGGAACGCCGCGCCGCATGACCTCTTTCGAGGCCGATTACCGAGGTGCCCGCGTGCGGCCGTCGCCCAATCACGGCGAGCGGGCGGACGGACGCCGTCCCGACATGATCCTGCTGCACTATACCGGCATGCCGACGCCGGAGGGCGCGCTCGACTGGCTCTGTCGGGACGAGAGCCAGGTTTCCAGCCATTATTTCGTGCACGAGAATGGCGAGGTGATCCAGCTGGTTCCGGAGGCGCGGCGCGCCTGGCATGCGGGCAAAAGCAGCTGGCACGGCGAGAACGATATCAATTCGCTGTCGATCGGCATCGAAATCGCCAATGCCGGTCATCCCGGCGGCCTTCCCGACTTTCCGAAAGAGCAGATCGCCGCGGTGATCGAATTGTGTCGCGACTGTGTCAAACGTTGGTCGATCGCGCCGGAAAGGGTGCTCGGGCATTCCGATGTCGCCCCGATTCGCAAGGTTGATCCGGGTGAAAAATTCCCCTGGGCGGAGCTCCACCGGGCGGGCATCGGGCACTGGGTCGAGCCGGCAACGATCACTGGCGGACGCTTCTTCCAGTGCGGCGATGCCGGCCAACCCGTCGAAGCACTGCAGTCGATGCTGTCGCTCTATGGTTACGGCACTGAAATCACGGGGCAATTTTCAGAAAAAACGGCAGGTGACGTGGAGGCTTTCCAGCGGCATTTTCGGCCCGAACGGATAGATGGCATCGCCGATTTCTCGACGATCGACACGCTGCACCGGCTACTGTCGGCTTTGCCGCGTTATTCTTGATTCCTCGGCAATTACTGAAACGCCGAATTTCGCACTGCAGCGCGAAATTCGGCCTGCCACATCATTTCCCTATTATCTCCTCATTGCGATGGTCTAAGAACCTCCGCCAAGCGGTACTCGGGGCTGTTTTCGAGTTAAACCACGGGCGCTATGTGAAACGATAAGAATTGCCGCGAATCCAGATCGGTCATTGATCTGGTATTCATTGTGACAGCGAGGCGCGCCGTCCGGAAATTCTTTGGGTCGGAGTGTTCAAGACTACATGAGAAAACTGATTGTTGTTGCTGCAACATGCGCTGGCATGATGCTGGCCGGAAATAGCTTTGCCTTTGCGAATGATTGGGGTGTGCGAGCTGATGCGCCGGTGAAGAAAGTCGAGCGTCCTTCGAAGAATACAGAGCGTCCGTTGAAGAAAGCGGAGCGTTCGGTCAAGCCGGCGAAGCGTCCGCTCAAGACGGCAGAACGCACACTGAAGACGGTCGAGCGCCAGAGCGGTTATCCCGTTGCCAATGTTTCCGGCAATTCCTATTCCGCACTGATCAGCAAATATGCGAACCAATATAATGTACCGGTTGCGCTTGCGACCGCTGTCATCCGTATCGAAAGCAATTTCAATCCGAATGCGCGCGGCAGCCACGGTGAAATCGGCCTGATGCAGATAAAGCCTGCAACTGCCCGCATGATGGGCTATTCCGGCAGCGCCAAGGGCCTGTTCGATCCGGAAACCAACATCAAGTACGGCATGAAATATCTGGCTGCCGCCCATAATCTCGGTGGTGGCGAGACCTGCAACACCATCCTCAAATACAATGCCGGTCATGGCGCCACGCGCATGAACCCGGTGTCCAAGTCCTATTGCGGCAAGGTTCTCGCAATGCTCTGAAGCGCTTATTCCTGACAAGAGCTGGATGATTCAAGATGATTGCCATGGTATCGCTGGAATTTAGCGAGGTGGGATATGGCAGTCGATTTCAGGTTCATCATCATCGGACGCGGCATGATGGGTGCCGCGGCCGCCCGGCATCTCTCTGCGATGGCCGATAACATCGCGCTGATCGGCCCGCCGGAACCCGAGGAACGCAAGGCCCATCATGGTGTCTTTGCCAGCCATTATGACGAAGCGCGCATCACCCGCACCTTCGATGGCAATCTCGCCTGGGGCAGTTTCGCCGCCCGGGCGCTCGACCGCTACCGGGACATCGAGGCGAAGAGCGGCATTTCCTTCTTTTCGGAAGTCGGCTGCCTCTTTGCCGGTCCGCCGCCCAGGGACGAGCAGGACTTTCTTCTCCGGGCGCAGACCGTCAGCCGGACGCTCGGCAGCGATATCGAGATCGTCGCGCCGGCAGACCTCGGCCGGCGTTTTCCCTATCTTAATGTCGGTTCCGATTTCAGCGGATATTTCGAGAGCAAGCGCGCCGGGCATATCAACCCGCGGGCGCTGGTGCGCGCGCAGGCGAGGCTTGCCGAACGGGGCGGCGTTTCTCTAATCGAAGAGACCGTGACATCGGTGCGCGACGCGGGCTCCCATGTCGAGGTGACGGCCGGCGATATTCGCTACACCGCCGAACGCGTGCTGGTCGCAGCCGGCGGCTTCAGCAATTTTCACGCCCTGCTGCCGCGTCCCCTCGATCTCAGCGTGAAGGCGCGTACGGTCGTCTTCTATGAAATGGGCGAGCGCGAGATGGCTGTATTCGGTGACATGCCGTCAACCATCGTGCTCGGCGACCGGGAGGAGGATCACATCTATATCCTGCCGCCGGTGCGTTATCCCGACGGCAAGACCTATCTGAAGCTCGGCGGCGATACCGAAGCGCTTTCCTTCAGCCGGCTGGAGGATGCCGGCACGTGGTTCCGTTCCGAAGGCAGTGCGGCCGAACGCGATCATCTCTCGGCAATCGCCCTGCAGCTGATGCCGGCGCTTGCCGGCTGCCCGGTCACCTCGGGGCCGTGCGTGGCAAA
This sequence comes from Rhizobium sp. R634, assembly GCF_002211305.1. Taxonomy (GTDB): domain Bacteria; phylum Pseudomonadota; class Alphaproteobacteria; order Rhizobiales; family Rhizobiaceae; genus Rhizobium. The sequence continues at coordinate 307,116 of NZ_LOKW01000028.1, forward strand.
TTTCACGCCGACCGGCTATCCCTATGCCGGATTCACCCAGTCGCCGCGCATCGCGGTGCTGACCGGCGGCAATTTCGTCGCCGCCAAATCCTCCGACGAACTCGGGCGTCTGGGCGCCGTGCTTCTCAGGGAAGGACGGCTCGGGGACGAGGATTTCGGCCGCGAGCTGGCGCCAGTCTTTGCCTAAGCGCATCGAGATCTTTCAGATTCGTTCGTTGCGCTTTAGCTTTTGTTTTTTCACGCATGTCGTTGCCGCAAAACCGCTGCACAGTTTTGCGCGACATGCTCTAGAGGAATATCATGGCAGTCGATTTCAAATATATCGTCGTCGGCCGCGGGCTGATGGGAGCTGCCGCCGCGCGGCATCTGGCGCGCCAAGTGGAAGGCGTCGCGGTGATCGGCCCGGACGAGCCTGCTGATCGCAAGGCGCATAACGGCGTCTTCGCCAGCCATTACGACGAGGGCCGCATCACCCGCACCATCGATCCCGACCGCAACTGGGCGCTGCTCGCCAATCGTTCGATCGCCCGTTACGGCGAGATCGCGCGCGAGAGCGGGATCGACTTCTATCGCGAAGTCGGCTGCGTCGTCGTCGCGCCTGATGGAAGCGATTATCTGGAGCGAACCCGGCAAGCCGCGGTCTCGCTCGGCGTCGAGACCAGCCATCTCGACGGCAGCGGACTGAAGGCGGCGTTTCCCTTCTTCGCCTTTCCCGACGCGGCTGCCGGAGTCTTCGAGGTGAGGGGCGCCGGACATATCAGTCCGCGCAAACTGGTGAAGGCACAATCATTGCTAGCGGAAAAGGCGGGCGCCACGGTCATCAAGGACCATGCCGTTTCGATCCGTGAGCAGGGTGGACTGGCGACTGTCGAGACCGCCGGCGGAATGACCTACTGCGCTGAAAAGGTGCTGCTGGCGGCGGGCGGATTTTCCATTGCCCGGAATCTGTTGCCGCGGCCTGTTGCCATGACGGTTTATGGCCGGACGGTCACGCTTTTCGAAGTAAGCGAAGCCGACGCGCTCCGCTTGGCTGCAATGCCGTCGCTCATCCTCGACGTGCCCGGCATCCACATCTATCTGCTGCCGCCGATCCGTTATCCCGACGGCAAATATTACCTGAAGATCGGCGGCGACCCGGATGATCTGGTGCTCGGCGACGATGCCGAGATGCGCGCCTGGTTCAGGACCGAGGGGCGCGAGACCGTGCGCGCCTATCTCAAGCGCATCGTTGCCGGCATCGTTCCCGATATGGCGCCGCTTTCGATCTCGACGGCCGCCTGCGTCGTCTCGCTCACCGAAAGCGGCTATCCGATGATCGGCTACAGCTCATCGCCGGGAATCGCGGTGCTGACGGGCTGCGCCGGGACCTCGGCCAAGAGTTCGGACGAAATCGGCAGGCTTGGGGCCGAGCTGCTTTTGTCAGGCAGAATCAGCGAACAGGGCTATTCCACGGATTTCACACCTTATTTCCGTTAAGGCTGCCGCCCATATTTTCTGTGGTAATTGCGGGCTCTCTCGTTTATGGGAGCCCTGCCAGTTGGCCGGGCAGCCGCGCTTTACCAATGCCGAAAGGCGGTAGGGTGAGGAAAGTCCGGGCTCCACGGAAACACGGTGCCGGATAACGTCCGGCGAGGGCGACCTCAGGGAAAGTGCCACAGAAAGCAAACCGCCTGTCATGACAGGTAAGGGTGAAAGGGTGGGGTAAGAGCCCACCGCATCTCCGGCAACGGAAATGGCACGGTAAACCCCACCGGGAGCAAGACCGAATAGGGATGACGCGGCGGGCCGAAAGGTTCTCCGGCCGGTTTCCAGGCCAGTCATCCGGGTGGGTTGCGTGAGGCAGCGTGCGAGCGCTGTCCCAGAGGAATGGCTGCCACGTTCCGGTTCACGCCGGAGCCATACAGAACCCGGCTTACAGGCCAACTGGCGATTATCATCCGAGCCGCGGCAGGGCTCGGATTTCCATTCTAAGCCCCTGAAACAGAGCGTTTTCAAGCTGGTATTCATACAGCTAGCGGATGTATATTTGTTCGGCGCCACCAATGCGTGTCATTTGCAAAATGGCAATGCTAACCCTTTGTTAAACTTAACAGCTTATAAATGTTTGATCATGCGCCCGTTGCGAAATGGGTGTATCCCATTGACGCCCATATGGTCCCATGCTATCCCAAATGCGCACTGCACCAGGGCAATCATTTGCCCATTTATCGCAAAGCAAAGGCGTCTTCCGTTCCGGAAGCGTCGGGTGGGATTTAGCTCATCCGGCTTGCGAAGCTGTGCCTGATATTGGGAGTTTCGGGCGTTTCAATGATGTCCGGATCCCTGCGGGAACGGATGTTTCGTGTCATGAGCCGCTTCCTATCGAACGCGACCAACAGGATCGATGCCAAGGGCAGGGTTTCCGTGCCTTCGGCATTCCGTTCCGTGCTGGCGCAGCGCAACGTCCAGGAGCTTTACTGCTTCCAGGATTTTGTGTTTCCGGCGATCAGCGTCGGCGGTCCGGATCTTCTCGAAAGGTTCGAACGGCAGATCGCTGCGGAAGATCCGTTTTCGCCGGATGCGAATGCGATGTCGCTTCTGATCCACGGAGGCGGGGTCTTCATGAAGCTCGACGCCGAGGGGCGGTTGATGGTGACGGATTTCATCCGCGACTTCACCGGCATTTCGGACGAGGTGACCTTCGTTGGTCGGGCGGATCATTTTCAGCTCTGGCAGCCGCTGGCATTTCAGGCCGCGCAGGCGCAGGCACGAGGGGAGCGCAAGCTGGCGGGCAAGCGTTCCTGAAAGGACGAGGGAACGGAATGGTGGCGAATCCTGGCGGAGGTTCAACTGATGCCGGTGGCGGACCGGTTCGTCACATTCCTGTTCTTCTCGATGAAGTCCTTGCGGCGCTGGCGCCCGCACCCGGCAAGCTCATCCTCGACGGTACGTTCGGTGCGGGCGGTTACAGCTCGGCCATCCTCGCGGCCGGCGCCGAGGTGATCGCGCTCGATCGCGACCCCAGTGCGATTGCGGCAGGCCAAGCGATGGTCGCCGCCCATGGCGGCCGTCTTCGGCTCATCCATTCGCAATTCTCGCATCTTGCCGATCATGCGCCGCAGGGCGGGCTCGACGGCGTCGTGCTCGATATCGGCGTGTCCTCCATGCAGATCGACGAAGCCGAGCGCGGCTTCTCCTTCCAGAAGAGCGGACCGCTCGACATGCGCATGTCGGCGGCAGGCGTTTCGGCCGCCGATGTCGTCAATCGCGCCAAGGTCGCCGACCTCATTCGCATCTTCCATTTTCTGGGTGAAGAAAATCAGGCGCCGCGTATCGCCCATGCGATCGAGAAGCGGCGCGAGGAAAAGCCCTTCGAAACGACGCGCGATCTCGCCGGTCTCATCGAACTGGTCACGCCCCGCAAGATGAAGGACAAGATCCATCCGGCGACGCGCGTCTTCCAGGCCCTGCGCATCTTCGTCAATGACGAGCTCGGCGAGCTGGCGCAGGCGCTGTTTGCGGCGGAGCGAGCGCTGAAGCCCGGCGGGCGCCTCGTCGTCGTCACCTTTCATTCGCTCGAAGACCGCATCGTCAAGAAATTCTTCTCCGACCGCGCCGGCAAGGCGACGGGATCGCGGCACCTGCCGGCCGCGCATGAGCGGGCGGCGACGTTCACGGCGATCGGCAAGCCGATGGTTTCGGCAAGCGAGGCGGAGGCCGAGGCCAATCCGCGCGCCCGCTCCGCCAAGCTGCGCGCCGGCTTGAGGACCGATGCCGCCGCCGAGGCGGCTGATATGTCGCTCTTCGGGTTTCCCAATCTTGCCACTCTCGGAAAGCTTGGAGGTTGATATGCTGAAGACGTTCGATCTCGTGCTCATCGGCGTCATGACGGCAGCTGCCGCCGTCACCTACACGATCAAGCATCGCGCCGAATTGAAGCTCGAGGAGGTTCATCGCCTCGAAGCCGAGATCAAGCTCGAGAAGGATACGATCGACCTTCTCAAGGCCGACTGGGCGCTGCAATCGCAGCCGAACCGGCTGGAGCGGCTGGTCAATGCCTATAATGCCGAGCTGCAGCTGCAGCCGACGGAATCGACGGCGCTCGTGCATGCCAAGGAGCTGCCGATGCTGAAATCGGAGGTTCCCGTGCCCGATGTGACGGAGGCCAAGGCCAGCGCCAAAGGCGCGGCCGAGGCCGGCGCCAAGGGCACGACCGTGGCCAGCGCCAAAGGTGCCGCAAAGACTCAGCCCGTTCCGACGCCCGCTCCACGCGGCGGCGTAACGCAGCATGGCGTCGTGGAAGATGAAGCAGACGAGATCGAAACGGGGTCGGTAGAATAATGTCGTTTCTTTCTCGCATCATGGTCCTGAAGAGCCAGGCGCATTTCTCCGCCGGCGTCTATAACCGCTTCGGCGGCCCTTCCGCCGGTCTGGCGATCGAGGGGTCGCGCAAGAAAAAGTCCGGGCAGGCGAAAAGCCGCGTCGGTCTGCTGATCATGGGTTTCATGGGCGTCTACGCCGTCATCGGCGGCCGTCTGGTCGAATATGCGATGAAGGATCAGGAGGTCGTCTCCAGCATCCTGCCGCCCGACCGGCTGATGGCGTCGCGCCCCGATATTCTCGACCGCAACGGCGAGGTGCTGGCGACCGATATCCGCACCGTCTCGCTGTTTGCCGAGCCGAACAAGATCGTCGACGTCGATGAGGCGGTGGAGAAGCTTTCGACCGTGCTGCCCGAGCTCGACGCCCGGGACACCTATAAGAAGCTCTCGGTCAAGACCTCGCATTTCGCCTGGCTGCGCCGGCAGCTGACGCCGAAGCAGCAGAGCCAGATCCTGGCGCTCGGCATTCCCGGCATCGGCTTCCGGCCGGAGAAGCGCCGCTTCTATCCGGGCGGGGCGACCGCCGCGCATATCCTCGGCTACGTCAACATCGACAACCGCGGTGTGGCCGGCATGGAGAAATATATCGACGACCAGGGGCTTGCCGATCTCGCCTCCGTCGGCATGACCAGCGATCAGCCGCTGGAGCCGGTGCGGCTGTCGATCGATCTGCGCGTACAGAACATCGTCCGCGATGCGGTCGTCAACGCCGTCAACAATTTCCAGTCCAAGGGCGCAGGCGCCGCCGTCATCGATGTGCATACCGGGGAAGTGCTCGGCATGGCATCGGCGCCGGACTTCGATCCGAACAATCCGCAGGAGGGCGCCAAGGAAGGCTGGCTCAACCGGATGACCAACGGCACCTTCGAAATGGGGTCGACCTTCAAGACCTTCTCGCTGGCGATGGCGCTCGACAGCGGCAAGGTGAAGATGTCCGACACCTTCGACGCCAGCAAACCGATTTATATCGGCGGCTTCACCATCCATGACTTTCACGGGCAGCGCCGCTGGCTGACCGTTCCCGAAATCTTCCAGTATTCCTCCAACATCGGCACGGCGCGCGTCATCGACCTCGTCGGCATCGATTCGCAGAAGGACTATCTGACCAAGCTCGGCCTCTTGACGAAAATGCAGACCGAGCTGCCCGAAGTGAAGATGCCGAGCCAGCCGCGCGTCTGGAAGAAGATCAATTCGATCACGATTTCCTTCGGCCACGGCGTTTCGACGACGGCGCTGCAGACCGGCGTGGCGGCGGCCGCTCTTGTCAACGGCGGCAAGCTGATCGAGCCGACATTCCTGCCGCGCACGCGCCAACAGGCTGATCAGATCGCCACGCAGGTCCTCAAGAAGTCGACCAGCGACGCGGTCCGCTATCTCCTCGATTTCAACGGTTACAAGGGCTCCGGGCGCGTGGCCCGCGTGCCGGGCTTCGGCGTCGGCAGCAAGACCGGCACGGCCGACAAGGTGGTGAACGGACGTTATTCCTCGACGCTGAACTTCAATTCCTTCATCGCCGCCTTCCCGATCGACAACCCCCGATATGCCGTCATCACCTTCTGCGACGAGCCGAAGACCGGCGAAAAGCAGTATGGCGGAACGATCTCCGCCGGTACGGCCGGCCCGATTGCCCGCGAGATCATCCGCCGCGCCGCCCCCATTCTCGGCATCGAGCCGAAATTTGGGGAGGGCGGATCGGCCTTGTTGGTGTCTTATTGAGCGTGAATGAATATCGGCGCCGATTCGCGAGGGGTGAACCGGCTTCAAGAGAGAAAAGTGCATTCGATGAAATTGCGAGACCTGGCCGGAGATCAGTTTCCGGAACTTGAAGCACAGCTCGAAGGCCCGGCAGGCTTGCTTGATATTTCAGGCCTGTCTTCGGACAGCCGCAAGGTGGCGCCGGGCAACGCTTTCGTCGCGGTCGCCGGTACCAAGGCGGACGGCGCGGGCTTCATCGCCGATGCCGCAAGCCGGGGGGCTGCCGTCGCGATCGCTTCCCAAGCCGTCGAGGCTTCCATCCCGGTGCTTGCCGTCCAGGAGCCGCGTCGCTTCCTTTCCGTCGCCGCCTCGCATTTCTATGGCAGGCAGCCGGGCATCATGGTCGCCGTCACCGGTACGGCGGGTAAGACCTCCGTTGCCTCTTTCACCAGGCAGATCTGGGCGCATGCGGGCCATGCGGCCGCGATGATCGGCACGACGGGCGTGGTCTCCCCGACGCGCAACGAATATGGCGCGCTGACGACGCCTGATCCGGTTTCCCTGCACAAGCTGCTCGCCGAGCTTTCCGACGAAGGCGTCACGCATGCGTCGATGGAGGCTTCCAGCCACGGCCTCGACCAGTGCCGGCTCGATGGCGTCAAGCTCGCCGCCGCAGCCTTCACCAATCTCGGCCGCGACCACATGGATTATCATCCCACCGTCGAGGCCTATATGGCCGCCAAGATGCGGCTTTTCGATACGCTGCTGCCGAAGGGCGCGCCGGCGGTGATCTTTGCCGACGATCCCTGGTCAGCACAGGCGATCCAGGCTGCGGCCGATGCCGGTCACGATGTCCGCACCGTTGGGCGCAAGGGCGACTACCTCACGCTGAAACGCGTCGAGCATTTCCGCCACAAGCAGACGGCGGAGATCCATATCGGCGACGAGATCTTCGAGGTCGATATTCCGCTGGCCGGTGATTTCCAGGTCGCCAACGCGCTGGTCGCGGCAGGACTTGCCATGTCGACCGGCGTGTCGGCGAAGGCTGCGATGGCCGCGCTCGAAAAGCTCGTCGGCGCCTCCGGCCGTCTCGAACTCGTCGGCCACACCAAGGACGGCGCGCTTGCCTATGTCGATTATGCCCATAAGCCGGATGCGCTGGAAAATGTGCTGAGCTCGGTCCGGCCCTTCACGACCGGCCGCGTCGTCGTCGTCTTCGGCTGCGGCGGCGACCGCGACCGCGGCAAGCGGCCGATCATGGGCGAAATCGCCTGCCGTCTCGCCGATGTCGTCATCGTCACCGACGACAATCCGCGCTCGGAAGAGCCGGCCTCAATCCGGGCGGAGATCATGGCGGCGGCAGGCTGCGCCTCCGAGATCGGCGACCGCGCCACGGCGATCCGCGAAGCCGTCGGCATGCTGAAATCGGGCGATACGCTGATCGTCGCCGGCAAGGGGCATGAGGAGGGGCAGACAGTCGGGAGCGTCACATTGCCGTTCTCCGATCATGCGGAGGTGCGCAAGGCCTTGGAGGAACTGAAATCTTGAGCTGGCTCTGGACGACCGAAGACATGATCGCAGCGATGGCGGGGCGCCCCTTCGGCACTCTGCCCGAAGGCATCACCGGCATTTCCATCGACAGCCGCTCGATCGGCCCGGGCGAAGCCTTCTTCGCAATCAAGGGCGACCGCGTCGACGGTCACGATTATGCGTCGATGGCGATGGCGAACGGTGCTGCCCTTCTCGTCGTCAGCGAAGCGAGACTTCCGGCCATGGGCCGCCTGACGGTGCCGATGATCGTCGTCGACGACGTGCTCGCAGCACTCGTGCGTCTCGGGCAGGCTTCGCGCGAGCGGTCGCGGGCAAAGATCGTCGCCGTCACCGGTTCGGTCGGCAAGACCACCACCAAGGAGATGCTGCGGCACGTGCTGTCGCCCTCCGGTAAGGTGCATGCCTCCGTCGCCTCCTTCAACAATCACTGGGGTGTGCCGCTGACGCTGGCGCGCATGCCTGACGATACCGATTACGGGGTCTTCGAAGTCGGGATGAACCATCCGGGCGAGATCCGGCCGCTGGTGGCGATGATCCGCCCTCATGTCGCCGTCATCACGACGATCGCGCCGGCCCATCTCGGCAATTTCAAGAGCATCAAGGAGATCGCCGCCGCCAAGGCCGAGATCTTCGAGGGGTTGGAGCCTGGCGGCCATGTCGTGCTCAACCGTGACAACGACCAGTTCAATTTCCTCGACCGGACGGCGCAGTCGCTCGGCATCGAGCAGATCCATTCCTTCGGGCAGCATGCGAAAGCCGAATTCCGGCTCGCGGAGTTCAACGGCTCGGACGAGAATTCGACGCTGTGGCTGACGATCGGCGGCGAAACGCTGGAGGTGGCGCTCGGCGCGCCGGGCCGCCACATCGCCGAGAATGCGCTGGCCGCACTCGGCGTCGTCAGGATCGTCGGCGCCGACATCGAGAAGGCGATCGCCGCACTTGCGACGCTGAAACCGGAAAAGGGCAGGGGCAAGCGCCACCGGCTTTCGATCGGCGGCGGCAAGGGCAGCTTCACGCTGATCGACGAGAGCTACAATGCCAATCCGGCCTCGATGCGCGCGGCGATCGCGCTGCTGGCGGCGGCCGAGCCGACCGGCCGCGGACGCCGTATCGCCGTGCTCGGCGACATGCTCGAGATGGGCGAATATGCCGAGAAGGTCCACACCGACCTTGCCGGGCCGCTGCTCGCGGCCGGCATCGAACATGTCTGGCTCGCGGGGGCCGAAATGGCCGCGCTGAAGGAATCACTGCCGGAAAGCGTCCATGTCGAATACCGGGAAAAGACGGACGAATTGACGGACTACGTGTTGAACTCGGTCGTGCCGGGCGACGTGTTGATGGTGAAATCGTCTCTGGGCATCGGTTTCGGCAAGATCGTCGCCGCGCTTCTTGACAAGTTCCCGGCATTTTCCGACACGCAACGCGAACTTTGATCGGGTAACAAGGGGCCCTGAATGCTGATCTGGCTTGTCGAACTGTCGGAATATTTCAAGTTTCTGAACCTGTTCAGATATATTACCTTCCGCACGGGCGCCGCTCTCTTCACCTCCGCATTGATCGTCTTCCTGTTCGGGCCGACGATCATCAATTCGCTGCGCATCCGGCAAGGCAAAGGCCAGCCGATCCGCGCCGACGGGCCGCAGACGCATTTCAAGAAGGCCGGCACGCCGACCATGGGCGGGTTGATGATCCTTGCCGGCATCGTCGGGGCCTCGCTGCTCTGGGCCGATCTTTCCAACGTCTATGTCGTCGCGACGCTGCTGGTGACGCTGGGTTTCGGCGCCATCGGCTTCTATGACGATTATCTCAAGGTGACCAAGCAGAGCCATAAGGGCTTTTCCGGCAAGGCCCGTCTTGGCATCGAGTTCGTCATCGCCGGCATCGCCGTCTATTTCATGATGCGCACGGCCCTTGCCTCGGGGACTGCAGGCTCGACCTTCGGTTCCTCGATCGCCTTTCCCTTCTTCAAGGACTTCCTGATCAATCTCGGCATCATGTTCGTCGTCTTCGGCGGCTTCGTCATCGTCGGCGCCGGCAATGCCGTCAACCTGACCGACGGGCTCGACGGGCTCGCCATCGTGCCGGTGATGATCGCCGCCGCCTCCTTCGGCGTCATCGCCTATCTCGCCGGCAACGTCGTGTTTGCGAACTACCTGCAGATCAATTTCGTGCCCGGCACCGGTGAGCTTGCCGTCGTGCTCGGCGCCGTCATCGGCGCCGGCCTCGGCTTTCTCTGGTTCAACGCACCGCCGGCGGCCATCTTCATGGGCGACACCGGCTCGTTGGCGCTCGGCGGCACGATCGGCACCGTCGCCGTCGCCACCAAGCACGAGATCGTCATGGCCATCATCGGCGGCCTCTTCGTCATGGAGACGCTATCGGTCATCATCCAGGTCGGCTTCTTCAAGATGACCGGCCGGCGCGTCTTCCTGATGGCGCCGATCCACCATCACTTCGAGAAGAAGGGCTGGACCGAGAGCCAGGTGGTGATCCGCTTCTGGATCATCGCGGTCGGTCTTGCCATGCTCGGCCTCTCGACGCTGAAGCTGAGGTGAGGCGGCGATGATCCCGGTCACGACGCTCAAGGACAGGAAGGTCGCGCTCTTCGGGCTCGGCGGCTCCGGTTTCGCCACAGCCCGCGCGCTGATTGCAGGCGGCGCCGATGTGACCGCCTGGGACGACAATCCCGACAGCGTCGCCAAGGCTTCGGCCGAGGGCATCCGGACGGAGGACCTGCATACGATCGACTGGAGCCAGCAGGCGCTGTTCGTGCTGTCACCCGGCGTGCCGCTCACCCATCCGAAGCCGCACTGGACCGTCGATCTGGCGCGGGCCGCCGGCGTCGACATCGTCGGTGACGTCGAGCTCTTCGTGCGTGAGCGCCGTGCCCACGCGCCGGACTGCCCCTTCATCGCCATCACCGGCACCAACGGCAAGTCGACCACCACGGCGCTGATCGCCCATATCCTGAAATCGGCAGGTTACGACACGCAGCTCGGCGGCAATATCGGCACGGCCGTGCTGACGCTCGATCCGCCGAAGGCGGGACGTTATTACGTCGTCGAATGCTCCTCCTACCAGATCGATCTCGCGCCGACGCTGAACCCGTCCGCCGGCATCCTTCTCAACCTGACGCCCGATCACCTCGACCGCCACGGCACGATGCAGCACTATGCCGACGTCAAGGAGCGGCTGGTCGCCGGCAGCGATGTGGCGATCGTCGGCATCGACGACAGCCATTCGGCACTGATCGCCGACCGCGTCGAGCGGGCGGGCGTCAAGGTGGTCCGCATCTCCCGCCGCAACGTGGTGGCCGATGGCATCTATGCTGAGGGCACCAAGCTCGTTCAGGCCGCCGGCGGCGCCATGCTGCCCTTCATCGATCTCGACGGCATCCAGACGCTGCGCGGCAGCCATAATGCGCAGAACGCCGCCGCTGCCGTCGCCGCCTGCCTTGCGGCCGGCGTTTCCGCCGACGACATCCGCGCCGGCCTTGCCTCCTTCCCCGGCCTCAAGCACCGCATGCAGCCGGTGGGCCAGCGCGGCCGCGTCGTTTTCGTCAACGATTCCAAGGCGACCAATGCCGATGCCGCAGCACCGGCGCTTTCGAGCTATGACCGCATCTACTGGATCGCCGGCGGCCTGCCGAAATCAGGCGGCATCACGACGCTCGCGCCCTATTTCCCGCGTATCGCCAAGGCCTATCTGATCGGCGAGGCGGCGGCGGAATTCGCAGCAACCCTCGGCGAGGCCGTGCCCTACGAGATTTCGGGCACGCTGGAGCGGGCGGTCGCGCATGCGGCGGCCGATGCCGAGCGCGACGAGAGCGGCTTTTCGGCCGTGATGTTATCCCCGGCTTGCGCAAGCTTCGACCAGTATAAGAACTTCGAAGTCAGGGGCGATGCCTTCGTCAGCCACGTGGCGGCACTTGACGGAATGACGATGCTGATCGGTCCTGCAACAGGAGAGAAATGACATGGTAAGCCGCGCGGAACGTGGGCCTCTGGCCGATTGGTTCTGGACCATCGACCGCTTCTTCCTGGCGATGTTCATCTTCCTGATGGGCATCGGCTTCATGCTGTCCTTCGCCGCTTCTCCCGCGGTTGCCGAGCGCATCGGGCTCGAGCCTTTCCACTTCGTCAAGCGCCATGCGGCCTTCATGATCCCGTCGATCGGGGTGATGCTTGGACTGTCGTTCCTGACGCCGCGCCAGGTGCGGCGGACCGCGATCCTGCTGCTGATCATCTCGCTCGCGATGATGGTGCTGGTTCTTTTCGTCGGGCAGGAGGTCAAGGGCGGCAGGCGCTGGATCTGGATCGCCGGCCTTTCCGTCCAGCCGTCGGAATTCATGAAGCCCGCCTTCGTCGTCGTCTGCGCCTGGCTGTTTGCCGAACATGCGCGACAGCCGGAAATTCCCGGCAATCTCTTCGCCATCATCCTGTTCGGCATCGTCGCCGCCCTTCTCGTCGCGCAGCCGGACCTCGGCCAGACCATCCTGACCACGGCGGTCTGGGGCGGGATGTTCTTCATGGCCGGCATGCCGTGGATCTGGATCGTCCTGCTCGGCATCGGCGGCGCCGGTGGCCTGCTCAGCGCCTATTACGTCTTTCCGCACGTCGCCGGGCGAATAGACAAGTTCATGACCGGCGAGGGCGACACGTTCCAGATCGACACGGCGCGCGAAGCGATCATCCGCGGCAGCTGGTTCGGCCAGGGGCCGGGCGAGGGCATCGTCAAGCGCATCATTCCGGATGCCCATACCGACTTCATCTTCTCGGTCGCGGCCGAGGAATTCGGCATCGTCTTCTGCATGGCGCTCGTGGCGCTGTTCACCGTGCTGGTGCTGCGCGGCCTGTCGCATGCCTATCGCGAGCGCAACGACTTCAACCGTTTCGCCGTCGCCGGCCTGGTGCTGCAGATGGGCATCCAGTCGATCATCAATATCGGCGTCAATCTCGAGCTGCTGCCGGCAAAGGGCATGACGCTGCCGCTGATTTCCTACGGCGGCTCGTCTATGGTGGCGATCTGCGTCACCGCCGGTTTCATCTTGGCGCTGACGCGCCATCGTCCGGAAAAGCGCGCGCAGGACCGGAGCCTTTTCCGCGTCCCGCACGGCATGCCGGCGGAGTAAGAGCTTATGAGCAAAGGCATCGTGCTGCTTGCCGCCGGGGGAACCGGCGGCCATGTGTTTCCGGCGGAGGCGCTGGCCTTCAAGCTGAAGGAACGCGGCTATTCGGTGCATCTCGTCACCGACAGCCGGGCGGAGCGTTATGCCGGCAAGTTCCCCGCCGAAGAGATCCATGTCGTGCCGTCGGCGACGATCGGCTCGAAGAACCCTGTTGCCGTCGCCCGTTCGCTATGGACGCTCTGGAGCGGCATGCGGGCGGCAAAGAAGCTGATCCAGCGGCTGAAACCTGTCGTCGTCGTCGGTTTCGGGGGTTATCCCACCGTGCCGCCGCTGCTTGCCGCTACAAGGCTCGGCGTGCCGGCGATGATCCATGAGCAGAATGCCGTGATGGGCCGCGCCAACAAGGCGCTGGCGACCCGCGTGCAGGGGATCGCCGGCGGCTTCCTGCCGGAGGGCGGCGCTGCATTTCCAGACAAGACGGTGACCACGGGCAATCCGGTTCGTCCGGCGATCATTGCCGCGGCCGAAGTGCCTTATACGCCGTCGCATCCTGGCGAAGCCTTCAATCTCGTCGTCTTCGGCGGCAGCCAGGGCGCGCAATATTTCTCCAAGGCGCTGCCGACGGCGATCAGCCTGCTCGACGAGGCGTTTCGTCTTCGTCTGCGCATCACCCAGCAGGTGCGCCCGGAAGATATGGAGATGGTCAGCGGCTGCGTCGCCAAGCTGGATATGGGCGCCGATATCGCGCCCTTCTTCACCGACATGGCGGAGCGGCTGGCGAAAGCGCATCTGGTGATCTGCCGCTCCGGCGCTTCGACGGTCTCGGAAATCTCGGTTATAGGCCGTCCGGCCGTGCTGGTGCCTTATCCGCATGCGCTCGATCACGATCAGGCGGCCAATGCCGCCGCGCTTGCCGCGACCGGCGGAGCCAAGGTGATCCCGCAAGCGGAGCTTTCGCCGGAACGCATCGCCTCCATCCTTGGCCACGTGATGAACGACCCGGAAAAGCTTGCCGGCATGGCGGCTGCGGCAAAGCTCGCGGGAAAACCCGATGCCGCGAACTTGCTTGCCGACATGGTTGAGGCTATTGCCGCCGGACGGACAATAGCGGAATTCAAGAGGACACGCGCATGAAACTGCCGAAGGCGATCGGTCTCGTCCATTTCATCGGCATTGGCGGTATCGGCATGAGCGGTATCGCCGAGGTGCTGCACAATCTCGGCCACAAGGTGCAGGGGTCCGACCAGGCCGACAGCGCCAATGTCCAGCGCCTGCGTGACAAGGGCATCGAAGTCTCCGTCGGCCACCGGGCCGAAAACCTGGGCGATGCCGAAGTCGTCGTGGTTTCGACGGCGATCAAGAAGAGCAATCCGGAACTCATCGCGGCGCGCGAAAAGCTGCTGCCGGTGGTGCGCCGCGCCGAAATGCTGGCCGAGCTGATGCGCTTCCGCAATGCGATCGCCATCGGCGGCACCCATGGCAAGACGACGACCACATCGCTGGTCGCGACCCTGCTCGAAGCTGGCGGGCTCGACCCGACGGTCATCAACGGCGGCATCATCAACGCCTACGGCACCAATGCCCGCATGGGCGAGGGCGAGTGGATGGTGGTCGAGGCCGACGAATCCGACGGCACCTTCCTGAAGCTTCCGGCCGATGTTGCCGTCATCACCAATATCGATCCCGAGCACCTCGACCATTACGGCAATTTCGACGCCGTGCGCGCCGCCTTCCGGCAATTCGTCGAGAACGTGCCGTTCTACGGCTTCGGCGTCATGTGCCTCGACCATCCCGAGGTGCAGTCGCTGGTCGGCCGCATCGAGGACCGCAAGATCATCACCTATGGCGAAAACCCGCAGGCCGACGTGCGCTTCAAGAATGTGCGCATCGACGGCACGCGCTCGATCTTCGACGTCGAGATCCGCCGCCGCCGCACCGGCCAGGTGATCGAGCTCAAGGGGCTGGTCATGCCGATGCCCGGCCGTCACAATATTTCCAACGCGACGGCGGCGATCGCCGTTGCCAACCGGCTCGGCATTTCGAAGGAAGATATCGCCAAGGGGCTTGCCTCCTTCGGCGGCGTCAAACGCCGCTTCACGCTGACCGGCGAATGGAACGGCGTGCAGATCTTCGACGATTACGGCCATCACCCCGTCGAGATCAAGGCCGTGTTGCGCGCTGCCCGCGAAGCCTGCAAGGGACGGATCATCGCCGTTCATCAGCCGCACCGCTACAGCCGCCTTTCGAGCCTGTTCGAAGAATTCGCCGCCTGCTTCAACGATGCCGACAGCATTTTCCTGGCACCCGTCTATGCGGCAGGCGAGGATCCGATCGAAGGCATGGATTCCCTGTCGCTCGTCTCGCGCATCAAATCCGGCGGCCATCGCGACGCCCGCTTCCTCGCTTCGGCGGAGCTTCTGCCGCAGATGGTTGCAGAGGTTGCAAAGCCTGGTGATTTCGTGGTTCTGTTGGGGGCTGGAAGCATCACATCCTGGGCGGCGGCGCTGCCCAAACAACTGGAAGGCCTATCGGGAAAGTCCGCATGAAACAGGTGAATGGGGAAAAGCTTCTCGCGTCTCTCGGAGACGGTGTAAAGGATATCCGCGGCCGCATTACGCCGGATGCCCCCATGGACCGCGTCACCTGGTTCCGGGCGGGCGGGCTCGCCGAGCTGATGTTTCAGCCGCATGACGTCGACGACCTCATCGCCTTCCTGAAGATCCTGCCGGAAGAGGTGCCGCTGACCGTGGTCGGCGTCGGCTCCAACATCCTGGTGCGCGACGGCGGCATTCCAGGCGTCGTGCTGCGCCTGTCGGCCAAGGGCTTCGGTTTCGTCGAACTGGCCGGTGAAAACCGCATCCTCGCCGGCGCCATCTGCCCGGACAAGCACGTCGCGGCGATGGCGATGGACAATGGCATCGGCGGCTTCCATTTCTATTACGGCATCCCGGGCGGCATCGGCGGCGCGGCGCGCATGAACGCCGGCGCCAACGGCGTCGAGACGCGCGAGCGGCTGGTCGAGGTCAACGCGGTCGACCGCAAGGGCAACAAGTATGTGCTCTCCAATGCCGAGATGGGCTATTCCTATCGGCATTCCGCAGCCCCTGCCGACCTGATCTTCACCTCGGTGCTTTTCGAGGGCTATCCTGAGGACCGCGCCCAGATCCGCGCCGAGATGGACGCGGTGCGCAATCACCGCGAGACGGTGCAGCCGGTGCGCGAGAAAACCGGCGGCTCGACCTTCAAGAACCCGCCGGGCCATTCGGCCTGGAAGCTGATCGACGAGGCGGGCTGCCGCGGTCTCGTCATCGGCGGTGCGCAGATGTCGTCGCTTCACTGCAACTTCATGATCAACATGGGGCAGGCGACCGGCTACGATCTCGAATATCTCGGCGAGCAGGTGCGCCGCGAGGTCTTCGAGAAAGAGGGCATCAAGCTCGAATGGGAAATCAAGCGCATCGGCGTCTTCATGCCCGGTCGCGAAGTGCGCCCGTTCCAGGGCGTGACCACCGAGTAGCGGTTACTTCACCGCCAGTTTCAGTCCTTCGCGCGGCGTGACGACGGGCGACCAGCCGAGAACGTCGCGCGCCCGGGATATGTCGACCTGCAGCGAACCGCAAAGGCGCTGATAGACGGCGTCCTTCCCGACTGCCTTTGCCGCCATGTGCAGCACCGCGGACGGGAAGGGGACCAGCATCGGCTTGACGCCGAGCCCCGCGGCAATTCCGCTGATGAGTTCCGGGGTCGAGAGGTCCTCACCATCTCCGGCGAGGAAAATCTCGCCGGCGGCGGCGGGATGCGCCATGCAGGTGATGATCAGATCGACGAGGTTCTGCACCGCGACCAAGGTGCGGCGGTTTTTCAGCGAAGCGAAAGGGAGCGGTATCCGCTTGCGGACGAGCCCGACGAGAAGAGCGAAGTTGCCCCTTGCGCCGGGACCATAGACCAGGGGCGGGCGGATGATGACGACGTCCATGCCGGTACGGGCGGCGATTTCGCGCAGGCCGGTTTCGCTTTCCAGCTTCGAAATACCGTAGGGATCGATCGGCTTCAGCGTGTCGTCGTGCCGGAACGGCCTGTCGTTCTCTTCGCCATTGACCTTGATGGTGCTGACGAAGACGAATCTCTTCACGCCGGCGCGGGCGGCCTGTTCGGCGAGATTGAGCGTGGCGGCGGTGTTCGTCCGGCGGAATTCCGCCAGCGGATCGGCCGCGCGGTCGTTCATGATGTGCACGCGGGCAGCAAGGTGGACGATGACATCGACGCCTTCGAGCGCTGCCGCCCAGTCGGTCCTGTCGGTTATATCGATCGGAAAATGCCTGACATCATCAGGAAAGGCAGGCGTTGCGGATCGGGTGGTGACCACGAGATCGCAAACCTTCTCCTCGTGCAGCCGTTTGACAAGCGGGCTGCCGACGAAGCCGGCGGCGCCGGTGACGAGGCATCGCATGATCTTCTCCCTGCTATTTCCTGGCCTTCGCTAACCGGAAGTGGGACTCGCATCAACACAAAAGCGGGAATGGCGGGGCGTCGCGGCGCTTTGCATTAATCTATCAAGGCGCCGGCCCCCGCCTCAGTGTTGCCGGTATCGGGTTGAGGAATGACGTCTCAAACCCTTGGCAGATTCCATCGTGGTGAGCGCCATACGATATCTCGTTGAACAAATAGGCTTTTCGATCGTGTTCGGGCCCGCTCCCGGACGGCCTGGGAATGGCTGCGAGATGAGCAAAAGGTAAAGGGCCGGGAACTTCCGGGCAAAGAGTTAACGAAAGTAAACACTTCATTAACCATAATGATGCTCTAATGCAGGCAAGCCGGACAACGGCCTGAAACGGCGCAGACAGCTTCGCGCAAGCGTCGATTTCAAAAGTGGAAGTTATTTTTGGGGGTGTTGATGAGTCGCAAGCATGTCGCTGTCCTGATGGGCGGATTTTCCTCGGAGAGGCCCGTCAGCCTTTCCTCGGGAAAGGCTTGCGCAGAGGCCCTCGAAGCGGAAGGCTTCAAGGTGACGTGCATCGATGTCGCCCGCGACGTTTCCGAAAAGCTTGCCGCGCTGAAGCCCGATGTCGTCTTCAATGCCCTTCATGGCCCCTTCGGCGAAGACGGCACGATCCAGGGCATCCTGGAATATCTGGAGATCCCCTATACGCATTCGGGTGTGCTTGCCTCGGCTTTGGCGATGGACAAGGATAAGGCGAAGCGCGTTGCTGCCGCAGCCGGCATTCCTGTGGCCGAATCGCAGACGGTCAATCGTTTCGCCTTCCCTTCGACGCATCCGATGAAGCCGCCCTATGTGGTGAAGCCGGTTCGCGAGGGGTCGAGCTTCGGCGTCGTCATCGTCACGGAAGATCAGGCGCATCCGCCGCAGGTCGTCAGCTCGCCCGAGTGGCGTTACGGCGAAGAGGTGCTGGTCGAGCGCTATGTCTATGGCCGCGAACTGACCTGCGGCGTGATGGGCGATGTCGCGCTCGGTGTCACCGAAGTGGTGCCGCAGGGACACAATTTCTATGATTACGATTCCAAGTATGCGGCAGGCGGTTCAAAACACGTCATCCCGGCGAAAATTTCACCGAATATTTACCAAAAAATACAAACATTGGCCCTAAGGGCGCATCAGGCAATCGGTTGCCGCGGCGTCAGTCGGTCCGACTTTCGTTACGACGATCGTTTCTCCGAAGACGGCGAAATCATCTGGCTGGAGGTCAATACCCAGCCCGGCATGACTCCAACCTCGCTCGTGCCCGAAATGGCCGGTCATGCCGGCTATTCATTTGGTCAGTTTCTCCGGTGGATGGTGGAGGACGCGTCTTGTTTGCGTTGACGGTCAAGAGGATTGGGCGCCCTAGCCATCATGTCGCGCTTCCCATGGTGGAAGCCGAGGAGCGGTTCGTTTTGCCGCGCCCGCTGCGCCGCGTCACCCGTTTCCTGATCAGCCTTGGCAGCGGCCGCATCGATATTCCGGCCCATACGGGCACGGTTTCGGCGCTCGCCTTCCTGGCCGCGACCGGCCTGTACGGCATGTCGCTCGGCGGCCATACGGAAGCCGTCGCGCAGGCGACGACGACGGCCGCTGGCTTTGCGATCGAGGACGTGAAGGTTTCCGGCAATTCCGAAACCTCCGAAATCGAGATCCTGCAGCTGATCGGCCTCGACGGCACGACCTCGCTGGTCGCGCTCGATGTCGATGCTGCCCGCCGGAAGATCGCGCATCTTCCCTGGGTCGAGAATGTCGAGGTTCGCAAGATCTACCCGAAGACGATCGAGGTGAAGCTCAAGGAGCGTCAAGCCTATGCGATCTGGCAGCATGGGCAGGAGCTTTCGCTGATCGAGAAGAACGGCAGCGTCATTGCGCCGCTGCGCGACAACAAGTTTTCGGCGCTGCCGCTCGTCGTCGGCCGCGATGCCGAAGCGGCGGCTGCTTCGCTCGACGAGGCCTTCTCGAAATGGCCTGACGTGAAGGCCCGTGTGAGGGCCTATGTCTGGATATCGGGCCGCCGCTGGGATCTGCACATGGATAACGGCGTCATCGTCAAGCTGCCGGAAGACGGCATCGACCAGGCGCTGGCCACACTTTCGAAGTTCGACAAGCAGCATCAGCTCCTGGAGCGCGATATCGCTGCCGTCGATCTGAGATTGCCCGACAGGACCGCAATCCAGCTGACGCCGGAAGCGGCAGTCCGCAGGCAGGCGGCGGTGACGGAGCGTACGAAAGAATTGAAGAAGTCGGGGCAGAATATATGAGCTTGTTCGGTTCATCCCATTTCGGACTGCCGCGCCTGAAGCCGCTTTCGTCGAAGCGGTCGCATATCGTTTCGGTCCTCGACATCGGCTCGACCAAGGTCGTCTGCATGATCGGCCGGCTGACGCCGCGCGAGGAAAGCCAGATCCTGCCCGGCCGCACCCACAATATCGAGATCATCGGCATCGGCCATCAGCGCTCCCGCGGCATCAAGACCGGCGTCATCGCCGATCTCGACGCGCTGGAAGGCGTCATCCGCCTTGCCGTCGATGCGGCCGAGCGCATGGCGGGGCTGACCGTCGAGAGCCTGATCGTCAACCTGACGGCGGGGCGCCTCGGCAGCGATATTTATACCGCGACCATCGATCTCGGCGGCCAGGAGGTCGAGCTCAACGACCTGAAGAAGGTGCTCTCGGCCGCCTGCCAGCAGTCGCTGCGCCAGGACCGCTCGGTGCTGCATTCGCTGGCGACCGGTTTTTCGCTCGACGGCGAGCGCGGCATCCGCGATCCGCTGGCGATGTATGGCGATGCGCTCGGCGTCGACATGCATGTCGTCACCGCGGAGCGCTCGGCGCTGAAGAACCTCGAACTCAGCGTCAATCGCGCGCATCTTTCGGTCGAGGGCATCGTTGCGACGCCTTACGCATCCGGCCTTGCCGCTCTCGTCGACGACGAGGTCGAACTCGGCTGTGCTGCGATCGACATGGGCGGCGGCACGACGACGATCTCGGTCTTTGCCGAAGGCAAGCTCGTTCATACCGATGCCGTCGGCCTCGGTGGCCACCATGTCACCACCGATCTGGCGCGCGGTCTCTCGACCCGCATCGAGGATGCGGAGCGGCTGAAGGTCGTGCATGCCTCGGCGCTGCTGAATTCCTCCGACGAGCGCGAGCTGATCTCCATTCCGCCGATCGGCGAGGACGATCGCGACCAGCCGTCGCAAGTGCCGCGGGCGCTGGTTTCGCGCATCGTATCGGCCCGAATTGAAGAGACGATGGAACTGATCCGCGACCGTATCCAGCGTTCCGGCTTCAGCCCGATCGTCGGCAAGCGCGTCGTGCTGACGGGCGGCGC
Organism: Rhizobium sp. R634; assembly: GCF_002211305.1. Taxonomy (GTDB): domain Bacteria; phylum Pseudomonadota; class Alphaproteobacteria; order Rhizobiales; family Rhizobiaceae; genus Rhizobium. The sequence goes on from NZ_LOKW01000028.1 coordinate 327,664, forward strand.
CAGCCAGTTGACCGGCCTTGCCGAAGTGGCGCGGCGCATTCTTGCCCGCAACGTCCGCATCGGCCGCCCGATGGGCGTGTCGGGATTGCCGACGGCGGCCAAGGGCCCGGCCTTTTCGACAGCCGTCGGCCTGATGATCTATCCGCAGGTCGCGGACATGGAGACACATGCGTCACAGAGCGGTCTGCTCATGTCGCTTGGGGGAAATAACAGCCGCATAGCCCGGATGGGCCAGTGGCTGAAGGAAAGCTTCTGAAATTCGAGTAATTGGCCGGCGTGGCGATGCGGCCAGAGAGAGAAGGAACAGGTACCATGACCATCAAGCTGCAAAAGCCTGACATCACAGAGCTGAAGCCGCGCATCACCGTGTTCGGCGTGGGCGGCGGCGGCGGCAATGCCGTCAACAACATGATCACCGCCGGTCTCCAGGGCGTCGACTTCGTCGTCGCCAACACGGATGCGCAGGCGCTGACGATGACGAAGGCCGAGCGCATCATCCAGCTCGGCGCCAATGTCACCGAAGGCCTCGGCGCCGGTTCGCAGCCGGAAGTCGGCCGCGCGGCTGCCGAAGAGTGCATCGACGAGATCATCGATCACCTGAACGGCACGCATATGTGCTTCGTCACCGCCGGCATGGGCGGCGGCACCGGCACGGGAGCTGCGCCCGTCGTCGCACAGGCCGCCCGCAACAAGGGCATCCTGACGGTCGGCGTCGTCACCAAGCCGTTCCATTTCGAAGGCGGCCGCCGCATGCGTCTGGCCGAGATGGGCATCCAGGAACTGCAGAAGTCTGTCGATACGCTGATCGTCATTCCGAACCAGAACCTCTTCCGTATCGCCAACGACAAGACGACCTTCGCCGACGCTTTCGCCATGGCCGACCAGGTTCTCTATTCGGGCGTCGCCTGCATCACCGACCTGATGGTGAAGGAAGGCCTCATCAACCTCGACTTCGCCGACGTTCGCTCGGTGATGCGTGAGATGGGCCGTGCGATGATGGGCACCGGCGAAGCTTCCGGCTCCGGCCGCGCGCTGCAGGCAGCCGAAGCGGCAATCGCCAACCCGCTGCTCGACGAAACCTCGATGAAGGGCGCCCAGGGCCTGCTGATTTCCATCACCGGCGGCCGCGACCTGACCCTGTTCGAAGTCGATGAAGCTGCGACCCGCATCCGCGAAGAAGTCGATCCCGACGCCAACATCATCCTCGGCGCCACGTTCGACGAATCGCTCGAAGGGATCATCCGCGTCTCGGTCGTCGCGACCGGCATCGACCGGGCGATCAGCGAAGCCGCCGAGCGCAGCTTCCAGCCGGCTGCAAAGCCCGCTATCCGTCCTTCCGCGGCTGTTGCTCCGGCAGCGGCCGCAGTTCAGCCTGCTCCCGTTATGCAGGCACCGAAGGCCATCGATCCGATCGCGCAGACCATCCGCGAAGCCGAGATGGAACGCGAGCTCGAAATCCCGGCCCCGCGTGCCAGCGCCCCCGTGCAGCAGCCGGCGGTTCAGCAGGAAGTCTTCCGTCCGCAGAGCAAGATCTTCGCACCTGCGCAGGAAGCGCCCGTCATCCGTCCGGCACCGGTTCAGCCGGCGCCGGCTCCGGTCATGAGCCAGCCGGTCCAGCAGCAGCCGATCCAGCAGCACCAGCCGGTCCGGCAGGAGCCGATCATCCGCCAGGCGCCCGAGCCGATGCGCATGCCGAAGGTCGAAGACTTCCCGCCGGTCGTCCAGGCCGAACTCGACCACCGCACGCAGCCGGCTTCGGCGCATCAGCAGGAAGAGCGCGGTCCGATGGGCCTGCTCAAGCGAATCACCAATTCGCTTGGCCGCCGTGACGACGACGCCGTTGCCGCCGACATGACGGCCGTACCGCCCGCCGCTTCGCAGCAGCGCCGTCCGCTGTCGCCGGAGGCAAGCCTCTACGCACCGCGCCGCGGCAACCTCGACGACCAGGGCCGCGCGGTTCCGCAGGCCCGCATGATGCAGGAAGACGACCAGCTGGAAATCCCGGCATTCCTGCGCCGCCAGTCGAACTGAGGCTGCGATTCGACACCGTTCATGCCCGGGATTCACGTCCCGGGCATTTGCGTTTTTCAGCCTGAAATTGCTGAGCGATATCAATCGTGTGACTTCGTAACAAAACGAAAGAAACAGTGATTTGGATTGGAGCGCCGGCACACGTAAGTATGGTGCAAGAAAACTGCCCTAGGAGACTCCTCAACGAGGCTCCTTCTGCAGAAGGAATGAAAACCGCACCGTGAGACGAACCACTGGAGCGGAAAAATAAAGGCAGATTTTATGGCAATTGGCTTGCTGGGTTTTCAAACGACGGTATCGCGTCCCGTGACGCTTTCGGGCATCGGGGTTCATTCGGGCGCAGAAGTCTCGATCACCCTGAACCCGGCCGAGTCGGACACCGGCGTCGTTTTCCAGCGCCTGCATGACAATGGCGACGTCACCGAACTCAAGGCTGTCTCCTCGCAGGTCGGCAATACCGACCTCTGCACCGTACTCGGTTTCTCGCCCGCCCATTCGGTCGCGACGATCGAACATGTCATGGCCGCCATCTATGCGCTCGGTCTCGACAACGTGGTGATCGAAGTGCAGGGTGCCGAAATGCCGATCATGGACGGCAGCTCGCTGCCCTTCGTCGAAGCGATCGAGCAGGTCGGCCTCGTTTCTCTCGGCGTCAAGCGCCGCTATATCCGTATCACCAAGCCGGTGCGCATCGAGCACGGCGGCTCTTGGAGTGAATTCCGCCCCTATGACGGCACGCGATTCGAAGTCGAGATCGATTTCGAATGCCCGCTGATCGGCCGGCAGAAATGGGCCGGCGACATGAGCGCCTCCGTCTTCAAGACCGAACTTTCACGCGCCCGCACCTTCGGCTTCATGCGCGATGTCGAGCGTCTCTGGGCATCGGGCCACGCGCTCGGCTCCTCGCTTGAAAATTCCGTCGTCATCTCCGACGACAACACCGTCATCAACGTCGAAGGGCTGCGTTACGCCAAGGACGAATTCGTCCGCCACAAGACGCTCGATGCCGTCGGCGACCTGTCGCTTGCCGGCGCCCAGTTCATCGGCTGCTACCGTTCCTATCGCGGCGGCCACAAGATGAACGCCAATGCGCTGAAGGCGCTGCTCGCCGATCCCACCGCCTATGAGGTTGTGGAGACGTCGACGCCGCGCCAGCGCGTCGCCGCCCGCGAAATGATCGCGGTCAGCGCTTCGGAATTCGCTCCCTGGTCGGCATGACCTCCAGCATATTCTTAAGACCAGGCCGCCTCTTTCCCAGGGGCGGTTTTTTTATGTCGTTCCCAGTCTGCGGCGATAGGCATTTTGCGGCAGGTGCTTAGCTGCAACAGGTCGGAAAGAAGGTGAAAAGCCGGTCATTCCGGCCGTGGCTGCCACAAAAATGCGTTAATGCCTTATCATTGCGTTGCTCTTGATGCACATTTGTGGCTAGAAACGCCAGCGAGGCGTGGCTGCCGTAGAGCGAGCGGCGGCAGTGGGGTTCTTTCGAATGGCTTATGCAGGATCTGAAGGTATGATGAAGACAGCGCGCGCTTTGTTCGCATCGCTTCTGGTGCTCAGCGCAGGCGCCTCTATATCCGGTTGCCAGTCGGACCCCGACATCGACATCACCAAGCTCGGCCTCGAAACCGATCCGCCTGATGTGCTCTACAATCAGGGCCTTGCCAATATGAAGGCCGGCAACATGGCGGAAGCGGCGCGCAAGTTCGACGCGATCGACCGCGAGAACCCGTTCTCCGAATGGGCGCGCAAGGCGCTTGTGATGAGCACCTTCGTCAAATATCGCCAGGGCCGCCTCGACGATGCGCTCGCCTCCGGCAACCGCTATATGGCGCAATATCCGAAGTCGCAGGATGCCGCCTATGTGCAGTATCTGATCGGACTGGCCTATTCCAAGCAGATCGTCGACGTGACGCAGGACCAGCGCGCCGCCGCCAAGACGATCGAAGCAATGCAGGCCGTCGTCGACAATTACCCGAACTCCGAATATGTCGACGACGCGCAGGCCAAGATGCGCTTCGCGCGCGACCAGCTCGCCGGCAAGGAAATGCAGATCGGCCGCTACTATATGGAGCGGAAGGAATATCTCGCCGCGATCTCGCGCTTCCGCATCGTCGTCGAGAAATATCCGAACACCAACCAGATCGAAGAGGCCTTGGCGCGTCTCGTCGAAGCTTATTACGCCATGGGCATCGTCGACGAGGCCCAGACGGCGGCGGCCGTTCTCGGCCACAATTATCCTGACAGCCAGTGGTATGCCGATTCCTACAAGCTGCTGCAGACCGGCGGCGCCGAGCCGCGTGAAAACAAGGGCTCGTGGATCGCTGCGGCAGGCAAGAAACTCCTGCTCGGTTCATAAAACCTATGCTGATCCAGCTTTCGATCCGCGATATCGTCCTGATCGAGCGGCTGGATCTTGCCTTCGAGACCGGTCTTTCCGTGCTGACGGGCGAGACCGGGGCGGGCAAATCCATCCTGCTCGACAGCCTGTCGCTGGCGCTCGGCGGGCGCGGCGATGGCGGCCTGGTGCGCCATGGCGAGGACAAGGGCCAGGTGACGGCGGTGTTCGACGTCGGCATGGACCACGGCGCGCGCACGCTGCTCAGAGAAAACGGCATTGACGACGAGGGCGACCTGATCTTCCGCCGCCAGCAATCGGCGGACGGGCGCACCAAAGCCTATGTCAACGACCAGCCGGTCAGCGTGCAGCTGATGCGGCAGGCCGGCCAGATGCTGGTCGAAATCCACGGCCAGCACGACGATCGCGCCCTTGTCGATACCAATGCCCATCGCACCCTGCTCGATGCCTTCGCCGGCCTGACCGATGAGGTAGCCGAAGTCGCCCGGTTCTATCGCCTGTGGCGCGACAGCGAGCGGACGCTGAAGAAGCACCGCGAAAAGGTGGAGAGTGCCGCGCGCGAAGCCGATTACCTCCGCTCTTCCGTGGAGGAGCTCGAGAAGCTCTCGCCGCAGGACGGCGAGGAGGACGAGCTTGCCGATCGCCGGCAGAAAATGATGAAGGCCGAGCGGATCGCCGGAGATATCGCCGAAGCTTCCGAATTCCTGAACGGCAATGCCTCGCCCGTGCCGCATATCGCCTCGCTGGTGCGCCGGCTGGAGCGCAAGAGCCACGAGGCGCCGGGATTGCTGGAAGAGACCGTGGCGCTGCTTGATGCCGCGCTCGACCAGCTGTCCAACGCGCAGATGGAAGTCGAGGCGGCGCTCCGCAAGACCGAATACGATCCGCGTGAGCTGGAGCGGGTGGAGGAACGGCTTTTTGCGCTCCGGGCCGCCTCGCGCAAATATTCCGTACCCGTCACCGAGCTGCCGGCGCTTGCCGTGCGGATGATCGCCGATCTTGCCGATCTCGATGCGGGCGAGGAGAAGCTTGCCCGGCTCGAAGCCGAGGTCGGCCTGGCGCGGGAGAGTTACGATGCGGCGGCGCGCACGCTGTCCGAGAAGCGCCATCACGCCGGCACCGCATTGGCAGCCGCCGTCATGGCCGAGCTGCCGGCGCTGAAGCTCGAGCGCGCCCGCTTCATGGTGGAGATCACCACGGATGCGGGCGAGGCGCTTGCCGAAGGCATCGACGTCGTCGAGTTCCATGTCCAGACCAATCCCGGCACGCGGCCGGGCTCGATCATGAAGGTCGCCTCTGGCGGCGAACTCTCGCGCTTCCTGCTGGCGCTGAAAGTGGCGCTCGCCGATCGCGGATCGGCCCCGACGCTGGTCTTCGACGAAATCGACACCGGTGTCGGCGGCGCCGTCGCCGATGCGATCGGCCAGCGGCTGAAGCGGCTCTCCGAGCGCGTGCAGGTGCTGTCGGTCACGCATGCGCCGCAGGTCGCGGCCCGGGCGGCAACGCACCTGCTGATCTCCAAGGGACCGGCCACAGACGGCTCCGAGAAGATCGCGACCCGCGTCGCGACCATGGCGCAGAAGGACCGCACCGAGGAGATCGCCCGCATGCTCGCCGGCGCTTCGGTGACCGAAGAGGCGAGGGCGGCCGCAAAGCGGCTGCTGGCCGGCAACGGGTGATCCGCCTGAACCACCTGTAGGGTCGACAGCGGCGACAAGTGTTTCGGCTTCGCGTTATGTGCATCAATCCGATCAGTATCTTCAATTCAGCGATCAAGTTTGGCGCGAACGTTCAACTCTATCTCCCTCATCCCTGTGCTTGTCACAGGGATCCAGCAAGCCCAAGTCCTTGGGCGCGGAAGACTCCCGTTTCCGATAAGAGTCATTCACCGCGCAGACGCGCGGTGGCTGGATTCCTGTGACAGGCACAGGAATTGTCTCTCAAATCTATGCTTTACTGCAGGAGAAGCTGGGATCGAACCCCGGGATGGCCATCCCGGGGTTCGCGCGACAAAGCGCCCGTACAGGAATAGGTGTCAACGACCGACGTCATGA
>NZ_LOKW01000029.1 GCF_002211305.1 Rhizobium sp. R634
CGCCACCGTCGAGCGTGTCGTTGCCGGATCCGCCTGATATGGCGTTGGCCGAGGCATTGCCGGTGCCGGTGAAGGCAACCGTGCCCGTATAGGTCAGGTTCTCGACATTGGCGAGTGCTGCCAGCGAGTAGCTGGCAAGTGCCGTCTCGATCGTGTCGGTGCCGGCACTTGCGGCTTCCGTCACCACGTCGCCTGTATTGTCGACGATATAGATGTCATTGCCCGCTCCGCCGACCAGCGTGTCGGCGCCTGCGCCGCCGTCGAGGATGTCGTTGCCGGCGCCGCCGGTGATGACGTTGACCGCGGCATTGCCCGACCCGGTGAAGTCGCCCGTGCCGGTGAAGGTCAGGTTCTCGACATTGGCGAGCGACGCCAACGAATAGCTGTTCAGCACCGTCTTGATCGTGTCGGTGCCGGCGCCGGCTGCTTCCACCACCACGTCGCCTGCGTTGTCGACGACATAGATGTCGTTGCCAGCCCCGCCTGTCAGCGTGTCCGCACCCGCTCCACCGTCGATCGTATCGGCGCCTGCCCCGCCGGTGATCGCGTTGGCCAGTTCGTTGCCGGTGCCGGCAAAGGCCGCCGTCCCGGTAGAGACGAGGTTCTCGACATTGGCGCCAAGCGTGTAGGCGGCCAGCGCCGTCTTCACCGTGTCGGTGCCCTCGCCGGCATTCTCCGTCACCACATCGCCAGCATTGTCGATGACATAGGTGTCGTCGCCCGTGCCGCCGACCATCGTATCGGCACCCGCTCCCCCGACAATCGTATCATTGCCGGCAAACGCCAGGATCAGGTCGTTTCCAGCAGCGCCGTCTATCGTGTCGTCGCCGGTCCCGCCCGTCAAACTATCGTTGCCGGCTGTGCCGACAACGTCGATGCCATTCCCCGTCGTCGATGACAGATAGGACTGATTGACCGCGAGAGCGACCGCGAAGTCAGCCTTGGTTGTGCCGGATCCAAGAGCGGAGGTCCAGAATGATGCTTCCGACGTGGTCGGCGTCCTGCCAAGAGCATTGACAAAGAACTGGTTGACGAGATCCGCTGTCGAAAGGCCGCCATAGAGGGTTGTGAAGGCGGAGGAGGAGAGAATGTCGTTGGCCACCTGGAACTGGGTCTCGGTACCGCCGGTGATGGCGGTCGCCTTCGACGCCGCTTCGCTTGTCGATGGATCGCGGCCAAGCAGGACGCGATAAAGACGATCGACGGTTTCGGTCGCCGCGGCCTTGTCGGTCGAATGCAGGTATTTGCCAGAGGTCACATTGGTCGTAATGTGGTCATCGCCGACGACCTGGTGTTCGGCGCTTTCGGAAATGGCGAGGACCAGCCCCGCTCGCGTAAGGCTGCCGGAACTCAGCTTGCCGAGCCATGTCTGCATTTCGCTGACGGATGCGTTCCGTCCATAGGCATTTTGATAGAGCACTTCAACAAAGCCGACATTCGACAAGGTCCCGTAGTTCGACGTGAAGGCTGCGCTTCCGATGAGGTCGGTCGCAAGTTGCGTCGCGTTGAGGGCACCCTGGGTCAGGTAGGTCCCGAGCTGCTCGCGCTCGGAGTTCTGCATGTCGCGGTCGAAGACGACATCGTAGATCCGCTCCATCTGGGCCAAATCGAGGTTTTCCTCGGTCATTTCGATCTGCGCCGATCCGCTGAGACCACGCACATTCGACCAGGTGATGGTATCGATGCCATCGGGATCGATCCCGTGCCGGACATAGGCGGTGACCGAACCGGTTGTCGAAACCGCTTCCCAGCTATACGAGCCGTTCGCCTCGGCGGCGACCGATATGAATTCATCGCCGAGATCGGTCGGCGCGCTCGTTGGATCGGACGGCGTGTCCGGCGACAGGATCGTTACATCAGTGCTGCGCCCATCGTCATCGACGTTGATGACGAAACCGTCGGCTGAACTGTCCGCCGCGCCCGTGCGCCAGGACTTGCCTGTCGGATAGTCGAGCGACTGATAAGTGTTTCCTGCCGCATCGGTATTGAAGAGCTGGCTCTCGTCGATAACGCCATCACCATCGTGATCGAAGTCGGTGACGATCTCGAGGCCATCGGCGCTCGTGATGCGGACAAAGCCGCTTCGTTTGGTCCCGTCGCTGTAATAGGTCGTATTGGTCTCGACCAGCTCCCCGTTGGCGTCGACGGTCGTGGTGTCGATCTGTGATTCCGAGACACGTCCGGCTGAGTCGAGCTGAGAGAGCTGTGTCTTGCTCAGCCCATCGGCGCTCGTGGTGCTGGTCACCCTGTCGAGGACGGCAATACCATCGGGGGCGAGGTCGGTAATGGTCTCGGTACGGCTGCCGTCCGGGTTGAGAACGGTCACATCCGTTCGCCGGCGATCGACCACGCCGTCCCCGTCCGAATCGAAACTGTAATCCGTCTCCAGACCGCTCGCGCTGACCGACGTCGTCGAGCGATCCTTAAGAGTGCCGTCGGCATTGAAATTGGAGAGCGTCGTCGTCCTGACGCCATTGCCGGCCGTCACAGTCGTTTCGCTGTGATCGGCAACGCCGTCGCCATCGCTGTCGCGGCTCTCCGTATGCGACAGGCCGTCAGCGCTGTCTGCGGTCGTCTCCGAACGCAGCAGATGGCCGGTGACCGTATTGAAAAGTTGGACAGTCTCCGTCTTGCTGCCGTCGACTTTCCGGATCGAGGTGTCGGTCTTTGCCGTTTTCGTTAGAAGGGTGGTCACGGTGTTCGTAATCAAGCCATCTGCTGAAACCGTCTGCACTTGCTGGTCGACCAATCCGGTGACACCAGAACCTGATATCGCGGTGCCGGCGCTGCTCGTCGTCGTCGTGCTGCCGTCGCTATTGTGGGCGGTAAGCGCGGTTGTGGCCCAGACGTGATTGCCGCTCCATTGCTGGGTGACGAGATCGCCGTTGGCGGAGGTGGTTTTGATGACCTGATCGATCACCTGGCCCGTCGTGTTCGTGTCCCGCAGCGTTTCCGTGCGCGAGCCGTCCGCGTTCAGGACCGTCCCGTCGAACATCGTCTCGCTGTAGGAATCGCTGTTGTCGGAATTGGTGAAATCGTTCTTGACGGTCTTCCTCAATCCATTGGCACTGATCGTGGTCGTCTTGATTTCATTGAAGGCGACCGGGTTATTGATGCCGTAGGTTTCGACGATCGTTACCTTGGAGCCGTCGGCGTTGACCGAGCTGACCGTCGTCTGGGCATTGGTCGGCGGAATGCCGTTCGACAGATCGCTGGTACTGCTTCTCCCATCGGCGCTCGCTGTCGTCAGCGTGTGGACGTATTTGAGGCGATTGACGCCGGCAACCCCGTCCTCAACATCGAGAATACTGCCGTCCGCATTGCGCGTACCGACCTCCTGAACGGTCTTGTCGACGGAAGAATCGCTGCCGATATAGGTGTCGGTCGTCAGCGTCTGGCCATCGGCGCTGATCGTCTTGACCGTCTTGCCTGTCTGCACGCTCCCGTCGCCGTTCGTCTGGGTGGCCGTGACGGTTGTAGATCCGTCGGCATTGGTCGCGCTCGAGGTCACCGACCGGCTGTCAAAATCGCCATCGCCATCGGCGTCCGTTGCTACGGTCTTGATCAGGCCGTCGGCAGACGTCGTCGTGACGACGCGCTTTTCGAGAACGGTCCCATCAGGACTGAAGGTCGAGACGCTGTCGACGGTGCTTCCGTCGGCAGAAACGGTGACGGACTCGACCGTGTCGAATCCTCCGTCACCGTTCGCATCGGTTTTGATCGTCTTCGTCTTGCCGTCCGCCTGCTCTGTGGTGACGAGCCGGCTTCTGAGTGTCGCACCGGTGGCAATGGTGATGGTCTCGGTTGTCGATCCATCGGAATTGAGCGTTATTATGTCAGTGGTCGTCGTATCGATCTGGCCGTCGCCGTCGGCATCGACAGCCGTGACTTTGTCATAGCCGCTATGGCTTGTCGTAATGGTTGTTCGATCAATGAGGGTGGTACCATCCCCCGCATAGTCGGAAATGGTTTCGGCTTGCGATCCGTCGGCTGAAAAGGTCGTAAAGTCATCTGCGACGCGATCGAAGATCCCGTCCCCGTCGAGGTCCAGCTGGATGGCGGTACGCCGGCCGTTCGCGCTCGTTGTCGTGACCTGGCTGTCGGCGCGATTGGCAGTCGCAGTGCCGGTCCCGGCATAGTCCGAAACCGTCTCTACGCGGCTTCCGTCGGTATTGAGCTGCGTAACATCGATCGTGTGCTGATCGGCATCGCCGTCACCGTCGATGTCGGTCGTGACAAGCGAGGTCAGGCGATCGGCGCTTGTCGTCGTCACCGAAGACTGAAGAAGATGTTTGCCATCGGCGCTGTAGGTCGATGTCGCCGTCGTTTCGCTGCCGTCGGCGGCAGTGACCTGGGCCGTGACCTGTTCCGGACTGGAGAACTGGTCGAGATAGGTGCTGGTCGTGATGTTCAGATGATCGGCACTTGTTACCGTCACAGTCTTGCTGAGCTGCGTCGATGACGACCCCGCGGTGTCGATAACGGTACGGGTCTGTGACCCGTCGGCGTTGAGGACCGTCGTGTCCTGTTCCGAGATATCCTTTGCGGTGGAGGATCCGAGATATCGATCGACCGTCGTGCTTTTTCCATCAGCGCTGACCGTTGTTACGGCCTTGCCAGTCTGGACGCTGTGCGCGCCGTTCCAGTTGATCAGCGTTGTGGTTGACGAGTTGTCGGCACCGATGACGATTGCCGTATCAGCCTGCTTGTCGAAATCGCCATCGCCGTCCTCGTCTGTGCGCACATTCTTCGACAACCCGTCGGCCGACGTCACCGTGACCGTCCGGTTCGACAGGATCGTTCCTGCCGGATTGAAGTCCGAAAGCGTATCCGTGATAGTCCCGTCACCGGCGACCGTGATGGTTTCGACGGAATCGTAGCCGCCATCGCCATTCGTGTCGGTCTCGATGGTCCTGGTACGGCCGTCAGCGCTCCAGGCGGTGACCGTGCGATCGCGCAGCGATAGACCAGCGTTGGTATCCGTAACGGTCTCGACACGGCTGCCATCGGCCGCAATCACCGTGCTGTCCTGGCTTTTCTCTTCGAAAGTGCCGTCGCCATCGGCATCGGTACTCGTGGAGCGCACCAGGGAATCGGCGCTCAACGCCGTCACTGTCTCGCTGAGCAGTGACCCATCCGCGCCGCGATTGACCTGTGTAGCCGTCGATGTGCCGTCGGCATTGACGACGATCACATTGGAAGCGCGCTGATCGGTCAGACTATCGCCGTCGAAGTCGGAGCTGATGGTCTTGCTTCGGCCATCGCCGCTCGTCACCGTTACCGTCTCGTCGATGCGGCTGCTGCTAACAGAACTCGTGCCTGCGTAGTCGCTGACATGTTCGGTCCGCGTGCCATCCCCCACGACGGAAATCATGTCGGCCGTGGTCGCGTCAACGATACCGCGCCCGGTCGAATCCGAGCTCTTGGTCGTCGAAAGGCCATCGCCGCTGGTGATGGTTGTCGTCTGATCCCTTTCGGAACCGTCGGCGTTGAGGTCAGTGACCGTCACAGTGAGAGTGCCGTCCGCGGCGGTCGAATCCGTCTCCCGCTGCGTCGTGTGGCCGCCGCCAGTCTGATCCCTTGATATCGTAACAAGCTTTCCATCAACGCTGGTGACCGTCGTCGTGCTGTCGGTCAGGATCGTCCCGCCATTGCCGAAATCGGAAAGCGTTTCGGAACGGCTGCCGTCGCTTCCAATCGCCGTCACGTCAGTCTGTCGCTGATCGATGACGCCGTCGCCATCGGCGTCTATCGTCAGGGTGCGGTTCAACCCGTCCGCCGAAGTCACCAGGATGCGCTCGGACTGAAGGCTTCCATCAGTGCCGCTGACCTTCGTGTCGATGACCGTCGACCCGTCTGCGAGATGGGAGGTCGAGATTGACGTGATGACGCCGGTCTTGTCAAAGGCGAGCGAGACGTCCGCGGCCGTTCCGGTAGAGCCGTTCGCCCGCTGAAACGCCGCCGTGCCGCTGATCTTTGAGCCATCGGGCTGCTCCGTCGCCTGATTGTTCGAAATCAGATCGATCGACGTGATGCCGAGATCAGCAAGGCTTTTGAGCTGCTGCGTTCCATCGGCCTCTGTCACCACAACCTTGAAATCGGCAAAACGGCTGTCGCCGGCATCGAGCTTTCCGTTATGGTTGGTATCGAAGACATCGCGCAGCGCCTGCATGTCGGTAGTGGCGGTCGTGTCCCAAGCGGTAAAATCGATCTCGCTTTTTTGGTCGACCTTGCCGTCGCCGTTCGCGTCGATCGCAAGCACGCCGTCACCGGCCGCTGCCCAGGCCGTCAGGTGCTGCTTGCCGTCGCCGGCCATGTCCAAATAGGTGATCGACGAGGTCTGCTGTGTCAGCTTGATGCCGTTGCCGTCCAGGTCGAGGACGATCGGTTCGTCGTCCGGACCCTGGTCATAATCATCTTCGCCGAGGCCATCGTCGACTTCCGGAAAGTTTCCGCCCTCGTCATAAGTTCGCGGCCCAACGTCGGGGTCTGGACTGTTGTAGGTGTATGTTCCGGTGTAAACGCCGCCTTGATAATCGTCTGACGAACCGGTCGAGTGAGTGCCACCACCGCTCGATGAAGATGAGGATTGCGACGGCCCGTCTGCTTCGTCACTCTGGTTGTCGTAGTCATGCGTTCCCTCGCCGCTCGAGAATGAATTGGAGCCGGAGGAACTTGAACTGCCGCTGTACGAGCCGCCGCTGCCCCAGTCGTCCTGATAGAAATAGTCCCAGGATTTCGGAGCGCTTGAGGTGCTAGTGAACCCGAAATTCCCGGGATCGGTAAAGTAGCTCGCGGACGGATTCACGAGGTTCGCTGATGAAAGCGGCACTCCGCCAAGATACGTTGTTGCAAAAGGGGTCGTATCAAAGAGCGACACGTCCGCTGGCGATGGGCTGTTTAACTCGGCAAGCCTGTCGTCCTCGCCGGCGTTTGCGTCGTCGGGACCAAGCAGAACGTCTAGCGTAACAGCTGCCGGCAGACTCCCAATTACGCCAATAACACCGAGCGTCCCTTCCGCAATTGAATTGTCGGCTATCGCGTCCAGTCCAATGCCTGCAGCGTTATCAATACCTGCAATAATGTTGCCTATTTTTTGGTAGGAGTACGAGTTATCCCAAAAAGCTTCATTTATGGAATTTGCAATGCTTCTGGCTTCTTCCAGAGAATCACCAATTGAATACCGAGCATTTGTGAATAGATCGCCGGAATACAAGGCGTCCTTCATTTCTTTCTGCAGCCCGGTGAAAGCGGAGCGTAGGTCAGGTAAATAGGATTCCAAATCTTCACCGAGACCTTTTACGAAGATTTCGGTCTTCTTACTGAGTGCCTCGAGAGGTTTGGTGTAGGATGCTAAATGTCCACCTGTATGAGGAGAGACATTCTCTTCGATGGCTTCCCATTGGGTTGTTGGGAGCTTCAGCAAGTTTTCTTCGTCGTTGACACCCATTTCTAGCTTCTCATACAAATCTCCGAAAAGCTTGAACGTGTTTTGTGTAATGACGTGATGCACTGCCGTTGGGCCGGTGAAAGTCGAGACCATTTGAAAGTCCTACCGAAGTATTTGGGATCAGCGCGTAATTTTTGAAAAGGATATTCCAGTTATATCATCGGCTTTACATCGAGCCCTGAATTGCTCGTCACAGAAGATCATCAGCCAAGATTCTACCAGCCTAAATACATGCGACTGCCTTACTATTTCAGGCTTGAAGGTAATTTTTGGCGGTTGGAGAGACGGAAAGAGATATTGACCGAAACGCGATACAGTGACATTCGATTGCTCCAGATCCACCGCTTCGGGAAAGGCTTTAGTGATAGTGCCTATCCACAATTCAGGGGCCTCGTCGCCATTGCGGAACTTGGTAACGCAAGGTCTAAAGTCGCAATCTCCTGGCGCCAGCTCTTCGAGCACGGTTTTCATTTTGCTCGAGATAAGAAAGAATCCATCTCTCATGTCGAAGTCGCGCGGACCACGGGCGAGACTTCGATCAAAGACGAAGTGAGGCGGTTCGAGATATTCCGGAAGTCGCCACGGTCCGTGCGGCAAGACATGTCTGCCGTCCGGCCAAGCCGTCACAGGCGAAATACCGCCTCCGTCGGCTTGTAACCGCTCGCGATTCACTAACTCCCAGCCGGTTCCTCGATCACTACGAGCAGTTCCGACTTCATAATAGGTAATAGCTTTAGATTTCACGATCTGACCCTCGACAAAGACTGCCGTTACTGAAATCGTAGGCAATAAACATTTGTTTGATAGAAGAGTGACCGCTCGATACTCACCGGGACCTTTTGTGTCTTTGAAACGCCTACGGTGTGTCCGTCCCTTAGATCTGGGCGTGCTTGAATGAGATAGCCCGCGAAATCGAAAATGAACCCGTGAAGTTCACTGACCGAGCCGGGGTAACCTCGCGCTTCGACCTCCCTCACCCCGAAATCGGCCAGTCCTTTGGTCGATGCGAGAATGCTCGGCATAGGGAAAGCATTGTCTGCCTCCTTCGCAAAAAAACACGAAACAAAAAGTGGAACCGCAACTTGGCTGGTTTGCTTGAGAAGCGCTTGGGCTACCTTGCGTGGTAGAAGTGCCCCAGACGAGGGGTATGCCGATCCTATGGCGGAGCGTTCAGCTTCAAAAACTGCAGCAAGGATGCGCTGCAGTACCATGGCGCGAGGGATTGCATCGCCGCCGACCACGGTCACAACCACATGTGATCGGTGGCGGCTAATCTCAGACCATGCGGTCGGCCAGAAGCGCGCGTTCCGAATTTCGGGATCGGCTTCCCGTATGGGTGCGGGAGCCTCAATATGCATCACTGTACACAGCAACCCGTCTGCGACGAAAACGATCGGCGTTTCCCTCGCGCTCGCCGTTGCGTCCGTGCCGATATTGGTTGACGGAAAAGCATTCCGAAGCAGATGCAGGAGGTTTCCACTATCTGATAGCTTGCTCTCCGAGAGAAAAACGAGGGCCGCCATGGCTGCACCTTTGTTCTCCTCCTGATTACCGATAGGCATGTTTTCTAACCCCTTAAGTTTCCACGACGCCTGAACGCCGCTTGTAGTCCGCGCAGCAGCCTACCTCATAGGCCCGGCACTCAAAACCAATGCATTCATCTTCAGTGGACGGTCATTCGATTTTCCCAGTGACACTTCGAAAGACTTGCTCACTCACCGCTCCCTCATCGCTTCACTCGCCACCTCTAAGAGAGGCGAAAACACGTAGCTAAGAATCCGCCGTGATCCGGTCCGAACCTCTGCTGTCGCAGACATTCCCGGCGAGAGCGGCACGTCCGTTCCGTCAGCCGTCACCGCATCCTTTTCGAGTGTCAAGGTGACAGCAAACACCAGGTTTTGCGTCCGCTCGGCGCCGGCAAACATTGAGGCTTGCGGAGCTGCAGCGGGATCATCTTCACGCCGGGCGGCATCCGGCTCTGGGATAGCATCCGTTGCAACCTTGCTTATTGTGGCGGAAACAGTGCCATATTGCGTGAACGGGAACGCATCCAACTTGACGATTGCGGGCTGGCCGACATGAAGGAATCCGATGTCCCGGTTCGGGACATAGACCTCCAGCTCCAACGCACGGCCTGCAGGAACCACTCGCAGCACTTCTTCCCCGGCGGTGACCACCTGGCCCTCCGTCGAGATGCTCGACGCCTGTACAATGCCGTCGATCGGACTGCGTATGGTCATCTGCCCGAGCTCGGACCTCGTCTTGGCCAGCCGTTGTTCGAGATCCTCGGCTTGACGTTCCGCATCCCCGAGCTTCTCAGTCTGTTCGCTGATGAAGGCACGCCGCGTCTTTTCGATCTCGGAATTCAGGACATCGATCCCCGCAATCGCATCGGCCAATTGCCCCTTCTGAACCGACAGCTGCGTGCGCTGCGTCTTCAACGTTTCCGTGGCATCGATCACACCTGCGGCCGGCCCAGCATTCTGTTCCACGAGCGTGTTACGCATCGAGACGCGCTGTTGCAGCGTCTCGACAAGCGATGCCTGCTCTCCGATCGTCTCTTCAAGATGATCCCGCTCGACTTCCCGCTGGCGAATCTGACTTTGAAGCGATCTCAGAGAACCGTCGAGCTGGCCGAGATCGCCAATGAGGATGGCAGCCTCCCGCTTGCGAAGGCTGTCCGGAACATCTGGAGCCCAGGCGATATGCGCACTGCCGGTGGCCGGATCAGCCAGCGCATCCAGCGCAGCCTGCCTGCGAACGATCTCAGCCTGCACGGATGCGAGTGCCGTCGCGGCATCCCGTTCGTCCGCTGCGGCTTCAGTGGGATCTAGCTGGAACAGAACGTCGCCGCGGCGCACTTCGGTTCCATTGGCGGGCGGGAGCAAAACCACCTTCCCGCCATAGAGCGGTTGGACGGTTTTCACCCGGCCGATCGGCTGGATCTTGCCTTGGGCGGAAGCGATAATGTCGATCCTGCCGATATAAGCCCACCCTAGCGCGATCGTTGCCAGCAGGCAGATGATCACGATGAGGGCGATGCCGACCGGTGATGGCGGCGTTTCGAGGACCTCGAGTGCGGGCGCCAGAAATTCGTGATCGGATCGGGTTCGCGACCGGCTTGGCAAGGCAAGGGCAATCCGGTTTGCAGCGCTCATGCGTGAACCCTCGCATCGTTCTGCAAAGCCCAGAGCCTGGCAAAAAGACCATCCGATTTGCGGAGCAGCTCTTCGTGCGTACCCATCTCGACAATGTGCCCGTCCGCCATGCCGATGATCCGATGACAGTTTCTGACCGCAGCAAGGCGATGGGCAATGATGATTGCGGTACGCCCCTGAACGATGTGGCGCATGTTCTCCTGCACGACCCGCTCGCTTTCGTAATCGAGCGCACTGGTCGCTTCGTCGAAGATCAGGAGCGGCGGATTGGTGGCGAGCGCCCGGGCAATCGCAATGCGCTGGCGCTGGCCGCCCGAGAGATTGGCGCCTCGTTCCTCGATCAGAGTGTCATATCCCCGGGGCAGCCTTGAGATGAATTCGTCGGCCCCCGAAAGTCTCGCCACCGCCATGACCTGCGCCCGCGGCAGCGCCGGATTGGCAAGCGCGATGTTTTCGTGGATCGTCCTGTTGAAAAGAAGGTTCTCCTGCAGGACCACTCCGATATGGCCACGGAGCCAGGCGGGGTCCGCCTGCGAAACATCCATCCCGTCGAGCAGGACCTGCCCCTCGTTTGCCAGATAGAGACGCTGGATGAGTTTCGTGAGCGTCGACTTTCCCGAGCCCGATGCCCCGACGATGCCAACAACCTCGCCCGGCCTGATCTGCAGGTTGATCCGCTTAAGAATGTCCTGGCTACCTGCCCGATAGCGAAACGTCACATTGCGAAACTCGATCAATCCCTTCGGCGGGGGAAGAGTGAGGCGCGTGGCCGGGGCCTGCTCCACCGGCGTATTGAGGATATCGCCGAGCCTGTCTATGGAAATCTGTACCTGCTGGAAATCCTGCCAGAGCTGAGACAGCCTGAGAACCGGCGCAGTCGCCTGGCCGGCGATCATGTTGAAGGCGACCAGCGAGCCCACGGACAATTCGCCGTTGATCACCGCGCGAGCGCCGAAGAGCAGCAGCAGCGCCGTCGAAAACTTGCTGATATACTGGATGACGTTCTGGCCACCGGCGCCAAGCAATGTCGTCCCGAAGGCGGTCTTAACATAGGCCGCAAGCTTCTCTTCCCATTGCGCCTGCATCACCGGCTCGACCGCTGAAGACTTGACGGTCTGTATGCCGATGATCGTCTCGACGAGCAGTTGCTGGCTAACGGCGCCGCGGTTGAACTTTTCCTTGACCATGTCGCGTAGCGGCGGGCGCACCAGCAAACCCACCATCGCGTAGAGCGGGATGGAACCCAGGACGATGAGCGTAAGGCTCCACGAATAGAGCCAAAGAATGCAAAGGAAGACGATCGCGAAGACCAGGTCGATCGCTGCAAAGAGGCCCTGTCCAGTCAAAAAGTTCCGGATCGTCTCCAGTTCACGCACCCGGGCGACCGTCTGGCCGGCCGATCGGGTTTCGAAATAGCCGAGCGGCAATCGCAGCAGGTGGCGGAAAAGACGCTGGCCGAGCTCAACATCGATCCGGTTGGTGGTGTGGGACAGCGCATAGGTCCGAAGATACTGCAGAACGACATCGAAAAGCCCAATGATCGCAATGCCTGCAACAAGCACGAAGAGCGTCGAATAACCTTTGTGCGTCAGAACCTTATCGACCACGACCTGAAAGAATAATGGCGTCACCAACGCGAAGATCTGGACGAAGAGCGAGGCAACAAGCACGTGTGCCAGCGGTTTGCGGTAGCGCCAGATCGAGGGTAGAAACCACTTCAGTCCGAATATCCTGGGATCTGCTCCCGCACCGCCAAGCTTTCGGGCGACAAGGATCGCCGAAGCGCCGCATTCCCGAAGAAGATCGCTGGCGGTGACTTCACGATCGATGCGCGTTATCGGATCGACCAGCCGGTAGAGGCCCGACGCCATCGGGCCTCCCAGAACGGCAAAGGTTCCTTCGGAAAGGCGAACGATAGCGGGCACTGGCAGGGTTTTCAGCCGCGCCTCTGTCAGATTAATGGTCGTTCGCGCCTTGAGCCCAATTGCCGCTGCCGCGCGTAGAATCTCACGCTCGCCCGCCACCCCGGTGCCGAGTGATAATTCATGGTGGAGGTGGGTGGGGTCGGCTGCAATCCTGTAATAGGCCGCGATCCCGCACAGCGCACGCAGGCCGCTATCAAGCGGCTGTGCCGGAGCATTGGCGATACCAGCATCAAAGCTGCCCATGCGGGGGTCATTTCCTTAGCCAAGCTACGGAGAGAGAATGGTCTCCCCGATAGGTGTTGTTTATGCGCCCCCGCACTCGCTTTTGGTATTGGCGCCTCACAAGAAACGCCATGTGCAATTTTGTCGCATCTCGCGCCGTTTACTCTTTAAACGCCGATATCCAAACGTTGGCGCATAAAAATATACAATACCCCAAAACAATACAGTATATAAAATCACAACTGCGCCCTTTTCGATTGGATTAACGCTATCTATACACAGGTTACTAAAAATATCATTGATCAGCATGCAGTACAGGCCGCCTATCCGATGCTGAACCATGAGGGTCAAGCCAAGTAAGCAGTCGAGGCGAAAGCCGGAGGCTCTGGCCGTGTCAGAGAAACGAAACCCTGGCTGGCTGATAGTCTTCATGACGCCTGGAGGTAGGCAGGCATCCGGCTGTTGGGCGTTCTTTACGACTTTAACTGAGGGGCTGTTCTGCTCGCCTGCCGGGATAGTTCCCGTCGATACGTTACGCCGCAAACTGGGTGTAGCCGGGTGCATTCTATTTCCAAGTGCGACAAGATGGGCCTGACCTCTACCCTCAAAAACGGCATGATGCGCTTGGGTTAGTTTCTCCATTGTGTCAGATCGTCGGCGGCATCGAGGACGGGGAGAAAAGCGTGGGAAGCCGCGTTACGCGAAGTCCGCGAGGAAACGGGACATCATCGCCATGCTGCCGGTCTTCGTCGGCTTCGTGAATGTCGATGCGGCTGTGGTCATCAATGACGAGCACAGCGAATTTCGATGGTTTCCTTCGAAACTGCGCTGAAGATGGTGCCGTTTGCGGGCCAGCGGCATGTGCTGAAACATGTAGAGACAGAATTCGTAGATCGGGAACCCGTGCGGCACCTTCTCATACACAAGGCTTCGCCGGAATCTTGACCTTTTGGCCGGGCATTCCGAATTATCGGCACGCTCCGACGTTCACATGCCGCTAACCAGGAAAATTTGCGGCAAGCCCATCTGTGGCCCTGGCGTTCAGGATCGTCCTGGCAATGTCGGCGAAGCCAAGCCCTGCGGGCTGGGCGGAGATCCATTTCGGCGCATGCTGCAGATGCGGAAGTATAGGAACGATGTTGCCGACGCCGAAAGAGTTCGGGATGAAACCAAACATCGGCGCATCATTGCGAGAATCGCCGACGAACGCGGTGACGGAAGGCAGTTCTGTGGGATCGACCCCGAACATGGCGGTCAGGAGGCGCTCGCTCATGGCGCGTTTGTCGTAGTCGCCGATCCAGGTGTTGATGTGGATGGAACTGATGGCGACGGTTCCGCCCATTGCCCTGATATCGGAGGCCAGTTCCTCGACGGCGTGCGCATCCTGCCCGTGAATGTCGATCGCCACGTCGGCCAGGCGGAACACCTGGTCATGGGCAAGCTTGAATGTGCCGCCTTTTTTTGAAATCAGATTCTCGATCGCCTGGAGATGCCGGCGTTGACGCTCACCCTGCAGAGCGCCGTTCTCCCAATAGTCGAAAACAACCTCGCCGCTGCGGCGCGTAACGGAATAAGCGCCGCTTTCGCCGATGACCGCGGCAACCGGCCAGGCCCGGACGATGTGTTCGCACCACCCGGCGGAACCGCCCGTGACCGGAACGACGGCAATGCCGGCGCGGCTGAGATCCCAAAGGGCGTTATAGGTCTGCGGCAGAAGCTTCCCTTCAGTCGTCAGCGTATCGTCGATATCGGTGAAGAGATAACGCACATGCTGCAACTCAATCGCGGATGGCGCCAGATCTACGAAGGTCATATCGTCTCCTCGCCGCAGGTCACCACCTGCATGCTGCTTTCGGCGAGCACGCCGGCGACGGGTGCATCGGCCGGCAGCCGATCGGTGTAAAAGCGGGTGATCTTGTTGAAGGGCGCAACGCGTACGCTCGCATGGCGCGTCCATTTGCTGACGTCGGCGGCCAGAACGCGCGTCTGCGCATTCTCGAGCAGCGCATTGGTGATCTGCGCTTCGGCATAGCTGAAGTCCATCAGGCCGTTCAGCGGGCTGAGTGCGCCGGCCCCGACGACCGCATAGGTCGCATAAAATTTCTCGACGAACTTGATCACGTCAGTGCCCACGACGTCACGGTCGTCGTGACGCAGCAACCCGCCGGTGAGATGGACTTCGACGCTCGGAGATTCGCATAGCGTCAGGGCGACGTGGATATTGTTGGTGATGACCCGCAGCCCCTGGTGATCGCGCAAAGCCTCGGCAACGAACTGAACCGTGCTGCCGATCCCAAGTAATACCGTCGCATCCGGGCCGATATCGGCAGCGACCCGCTTGGCGATCTGCCGCTTGGCACGGCGGTTGAGCTGGGCGCGGGCGTTGAGCGAGATGTTGCTGCCCTCGACCGGCACATCGACGCCGCCGTGAAAACGGCGGGCATGACCGAGATCGCACAGCGCATTGATATCGCGCCGGATCGTCTGGGTCGTCAGGTCGTACCGGCGCGCAAGTTCGTCGATATACTGGACGCCTTCCGTTTCGATTAGCGCCAGTATTTCGCGTTGTCGGCTCGATATGACCCGGCTCCCCATTGCCATTCCTTACGAGAGATAGACACTTGGGTCGTCTGTTATCACACCGGTCAAGCCGGCATGCCAAAAAGATGCGAGCTCCCTGGGATCGTTGGAGGTCCAGGCCCGAACCTTGATGCCGTGACGCACAGCCTCTTCAAGAAAACCGATGCTGAGAGACTTGTAGCCAAGATGGACCGTCGTTGCCGGAATCGATCGGAGCACCTCTCTCCAGTCATCCGGCACTTTGCTCCATAGCATGGCCAGCTCATAGCTTGGATTGATTTCGTGCATGCGCTTGAGTGCCGCAGCATCGAAGCTCGATATCATGATCTCAGTCTGCGGCGCGCGTGCCCGAAGATGCTCATCAACCGTTTTCACCAGCTGATCGAGCGATTTGTGATGCGGGTGCTGCTTGATCTCGACATTGGCATTGAGCCCCAGTTCTCCCAAAGCGGACACGACCGCGGCAAGGGTGGGCAGGGGTTCGCCCTTGAAGCGGGGATCGAACCAGGCGCCCGCGTCGATCTTGTCGAGATCGGCTGCGCTGAGGTCCCGGAGGTTGCCCTTCGAAGAGGAGCAACGATCGACCGACACGTCATGGATGACGACCGCCGTGCCGTCGCCTAAAAGTGCGACGTCGAGCTCGATCCATTCGGCCCCCTGCTCGGCCGCCGCCCGAAAAGCGGCGATCGTGTTTTCCGGAGCGACGGCCGATGCGCCCCGATGCGCCTGAACCTCGCTGCGGGAAGGCCCGGATCGTTGCTCTGCTCTTGTCATTGTCTCGTCTCTTTCGTCGCTTCTTGAGGCTTGGGACATTCGGAGGGGCTATGGCCGCACCTCAGTCCGTGCGCCTTCCCGTCTTGCTGTTGAAGGGGTGCATCTGATCGATGCGGGCAAAGACATCGATCCTGGCGGCCTCGGCGAAGTCCGGCCGCCCCTGAACGGTCAGTACGATCGTCTGCTGGCCCTCGCCCAATCTGACATGCAGGTGGCTTTCTCCGCCGATCGGTTCGAGCAATTCGACGATCGCATTCAGGCGGATGGAAGGCTCGGCAGGCTTTTCGACGAGCAGCGCATCCGGCCGAAGTCCGACGATATCCGTTCCTTCGGGCAAAGCGAGGCTTCGCCCGGCCTCGGCCGCATCGAACACCCCGATCGGCACCAGATTCATCGGCGGAGAGCCGATGAAGCCGGCAACGAACAGGCTTGCCGGGCGGTCATAGACCTCGACCGGCGTTCCCACCTGCTCGACCAGCCCGCCATTCATCACGACGAGCCTGTCGGCAAGCGTCATGGCTTCGAGCTGATCATGGGTCACGTAGATGCTGGTGGTCTTCAGCCGGCGCTGCAGCCTGCGTATTTCCACCCGCATCTGCACGCGCAGCTTGGCATCGAGATTGGACAGCGGCTCATCGAAAAGAAACGCGGCCGGTTCGCGCACGATGGCACGCCCCATCGCGACGCGCTGGCGCTGTCCTCCCGACAGTTCGCGAGGCTTTCGATTGAGCATCGGCCCGATTTCGAGGATGTCCGCCGCCTCCTTGACGCGGCGGTCGATCTCGGCGCGAGCCGTACCGCGGTTCTTCAAACCATATTCCAGATTTCCGCGCACCGTCATATGCGGATAAAGCGCATAGTTCTGGAAGACCATGGCAATGTCGCGCTCTGCCGGCTCCGCCTTGTTGACGTTGCGGCCGGCAATCTCGACCTGGCCCTCGGTGATCGACTCCAATCCGGCAATCATGCGAAGCAAGGTTGATTTGCCGCAGCCGGAGGGGCCGACGAGCACGATGAACTCGCCGTCTGCAACGGCCAGATTGATGCCTTTGACAGCGGGAATCGAACCATAGCTTTTCTTGACGTCGACTATATTGATCGTGGCCATTTCATTTCTCCGTTTCGACCAGGCCTTTAACGAAAAGGCGTTGCATGGCGACGATGACGAGGACGGGCGGCAAGGCGGCGAGGATGACCGCTGCCATGACGAGATTCCATCTCGGCTCGGCATCGGCGACCGCCGCCATGCGCTGGATACCCATTACGACGGTGTAGAGGCTCTGGTCGGTCGTGACGATCAGAGGCCACAGATACTGGTTCCAACCCAGCACGAACAGGATGATGAACAGCGCGGCGATATTGGTGACCGAGAGCGGCAGCAGGATATCGCGGAAGAATTTCAGCGGTCCCGCGCCATCGACGCGCGCGGCCTCCATCAGTTCGTCAGGGACGGTGAGAAAAAACTGACGAAACAGGAAGGTCGCGGTGGCCGATGCGATCAACGGAATGATCAGCCCGCCGTAATTGTTCAACATTCCAAGGTCGGCGACCACCTTGTACGTCGGCACGATGCGCACCTCGACCGGCAGCATCAGGGTGATGAAAATCATCCAGAAGGCGAGCGTGCGAAAAGGAAAGCGAAAATAGACGATGGCGAAGGCGGAGAGGATGGAAATGGCGATCTTGCCGACCGCGACACCGACGGCCATGATCAACGAGTTGATCATCATCGGCCCGATCGGAGGTGCGCCGGAACTTGTCATTCCCGACGACAGCATGGTCGAATAGTTCTCGATGAGGTGCGGTCCCGGCACCAGCGGCACGATGCCGGACAGAAAGTCGTTCGGACCGTGGCTAGAGGCGATGAAGGCGATATAGACCGGGAAGACCACGATCGCGACGCCGAAGATCAGGACGAGATGAGCCAGGACATTCAGGAAAGGACGATTTTCAACCACCGTTGACGCTCCTCAATATTGCACGCGGCGTTCGATGAAGCGGAACTGGATCGCGGTCAGAGCAATCACGATGATCATCAGTATGACCGATTGTGCCGCCGAGGAGCCCAGGTTGAGGCCGATGAAGCCGTCGAAGTAAACCTTGTAGACGAGAATTTCCGTGGCCCGCGCCGGTCCGCCCTGCGTCGTCGCATGAACGATGCCGAAGGTATCGAACATCGCGTAAACGATGTTGATGACGACCAGATAGAAGGTGGTCGGCGAGATCAGCGGGAAGACGATCGTCCAGAAACGCTTTACCGGCCCGGCGCCATCGATGGCGCCGGCTTCCTGAAGCGAGCGCGGCACGGATTGCAGCGCGGCCAGGAAGAACAGAAAGTTATAGGAAATCTGTTTCCAGGTGGCGGCGATGACGATCAGGACCATCGCATCATTCGGATTGACAAGATGGTTCCAGCTGACCCCCAGGCTGCGCAGCATATAGGCGACGATGCCGATCGAGGGGTTGAACATGAACCACCAGAGTATGCCGGCGATCGCAGGCGCGACGGCGTAAGGCCAGATCAGCAAGGTCGAATAGAGGCGGGACGTGCGCAGCACGCGCATGGCC
Source organism: Rhizobium sp. R634 (assembly GCF_002211305.1). Lineage (GTDB taxonomy): Bacteria > Pseudomonadota > Alphaproteobacteria > Rhizobiales > Rhizobiaceae > Rhizobium. The sequence continues at coordinate 18,678 of NZ_LOKW01000029.1, forward strand.
GCGGCGGCCAGAATGAGGGCGATCGCGGTGGACAAGACCGTCACCAGAACGGCAAAGACCAGCGTATGGCCAAAGGCGTCCATATAGAGCGGATCGGCAAACAGCCGGCGATAATTTTGGAACCACACGAAGTTCGTTTTGAAACCGAAGGCATCCTGGCGAAGGAATGATTGCCAGAAGGCGGTTGCGGCTGGCCAGAGAAAGAAGACGACGGTGATCAGGATCTGGGGAGCAATAAGCAGATAAGGCAAGACCTTATTGGGAAAGACGGTCCGTTTGGTTTGCATGGGCCCTCACTGACTGATGGAGCGGCAGGGGCCGGCGCGGCCGGCCCCTGCCCTGCAATCGAGCCCTTAGTTGGCGGATTCGAAATCGCGAAGCTGCTCGTTGCCGCGCGCGACAACGGAATCGATCGCTTCCTTCGCGGTCTTCTTGCCGCCCAGCAGCGCCGCGAATTCATCGTCGATGATGCCGCGGACCTGCACGTAATTGCCGAACCGGATACCCTTGGAATTTTCGGTCGGCGTGACCCGCGTCAGCTGCTTGATGCCGACATCCGCGCCGGGATTCTTGTCATAATATCCCTGCTCCTGGCTCAGCTTGTAGGCAGCCTCGGTGATCGGCAGATAGCCCGAGAATTGATGCCAGTCGGCCTGAACTTCCGGCTTCTGAAGATAGGTGAAGAACTTTGCCACACCCTTATATTCTTCTTCCGGGCGGCCCTTCAGCGTCCATAGCGTGGCGCCGCCGATGATCGAATTGAGCGGCTGCGCGATGACGTCGTCATAATAGGGAAGCGGCGCAAAGCCGACCTTGAAATTCTTGGCGTTGTTGATGACGCCAGCCCGGCCGGCCGACGAGTTCATATACATCGCGCATTCCTGCGAATAGAACATCGGAGGGGCGTTATCGCCGCCGACAGGTCCGCCGAATTTGAAGAGCCCTTCATCCTGCCACTTCTTCAGGTTCCCCCAATGGCGGACCGTCAGATCGTTGTTGAAGGTGAATTCCGCATCCAGCCCGCCGAAACCGTTCGCCTTGGTTGAGTAAGGCTTGTCGTGCAGGGCATTGAGATTTTCGGTCTGAATCCATGAAATCCAGGCGCTTGTAAACCCGCATTTTGCGGCGCCCGACTTCATGATCGTGCGCGAAAAGGCTTCCACATCCGCCCAGGTTTTCGGCGGCGTCTCCGGATCAAGCCCGGCCTTCTTGAACACGTCCTTGTTGTAATACAGGATCGGCGTGGAGGAGTTGAACGGCAGGGACAAGACATTGCCGCTGGTGTCGGAATAATAACCCACGACCGGCGCAATGAAATTGTTCTGGTCCCAAGGCTCGCCTTCGTCCTTCATCAGCTGGTACACCGGATAAATGGCGCCCTGGGCCGCCATCATGGTGCCGGTACCGACTTCGTAGACCTGCACGATGGCGGGCTGCTGGTTGGCGCGGAACGCAGCGATGGCGCCCGTCAGCGTCTCATCGTAAGTGCCTTTGAAAACCGGCACGATTTCATAATCGGACTGAGACGCGTTGAAGCCCTTGGCGATTTGCTCGAGCTTCGCGCCGTTCTCGCCCCCCATTGCATGCCACCACTGGATCTTCGTGGCGGCCATCGCCGGAACGGACAAGGACAGGCTGGTCAATCCTGCGGACAGGAAAAAAGCGATCTTATTCATGGTCACTCCCACTTTCTCTCGGTCCGCAGCCTCCCGCTCCAGACGCGCGGCAATGGTAGCAGCCGAGTTTCACTTTGCAACAACGGAATGTTCAAATGAACATATGGAACGCTCGTGTACTGCGCCCGGAGCGGCTGCTCGGCGTCACAGCAGGATCGGCATATTCGGATTTCGCCATCAGCCGCTCAAGTGCTTCGATACAATGTTCAAATGAAAGTCTTGTGTCAGTCGAGCGCGGAAATGCGCTTATCTGTCTGACGCAGAAATTGCACAGTGGAAGCCTGTCCGGGCGAAGCGGCAGGTTCACCCTGCCGCCCTACCCTCTCTACGATCGGGACCCGTCGCCGCCATTTCGATAATGGATCTCCAACAGTTCCGAATAGGCCGAAGCGTTACTCGCCAGGACAGGCTGCCCCTTCAGCAGATCTTCCCCCTCTGTCGAAAAGGGCAGATACTCGCCTCCGGCCTCCTTGACCAGGCAGAAGCCCGCCATGCAGTCCCAGGCCCGCATATGCGGCTCGTAATAGCCGACTAGGCGGCCCGCAGCCACATAGGCGAGCATCAGCGCGCCCGAACCGTTGCGAATGAAGTTGCCGCCGCCGGCAAGCAGTGCCGTTATGATGGAGCCGACACGCTCTGGTGACACATAGCTATTGCAGCCGATGCCCGTCATCGCGTTCTGTATCGTGCGGGACGGATCGAGCCCGAGCATCGTCCCGTTGAGGCTTGCGCCGCGGCCCTGAGCGGCAGCATATAGCTCATCGGCGCAGGGCACCTTGATCACGCCGATCACGGGGATGCCGCCATGCACGACAGCGATCGAAACGCACCAGGTCGGCATGCCGTTGACGAAGGGCGAGGTTCCGTCGATCGGATCGACGATCCAGGTAAAGCCCGAACTTCCCTCCTGATGGCCGAACTCCTCTCCGAGGAAGCCGTCCTCGGGAATTGCCGCGGCAACCCGCTCGCGCAAGAAGGTCTCGACGTTGCGGTCCGCAATCGACACGACATCCTGGAGGTCGCGCTTCGTCTCGATCACGAGGCTCTCGCGCTTGTTGAAATAATCGAGCGCAAGCGCGCCGGCTTCCTCGGCAAGGGATTTTGCCAAACTGAAGCGCCGCTCGAGATCCGTGTCACGCACAGTCATATTTCTATCCTTTATTTGCATTCCAATAGTTCAGGCAGCGATCAGGGCAATGCCGCGGTTTTCGAAGCCGAGTGTGACATCGCTCGACGGCGGAAGGTTTCTTTCGACGGCATGGTCGATGATGAAGAGCGTCCCGACATCGGTTTCGATCTCATATTCGACATGCCCTCCGAGATAGGCGCTGTGGAGAACCCGCCCCGCCAGACCCTGCTGGCCGGGTGCCGCGATCGCGATCGAACCGGGCCTGACGGCCAGTTTCGCCATGCCGGGTTTTGCGCCCCGCCCCGGCAGGCGGTGGTTCACCCCCGCCACGCGGATGAGCGCCTCCGTACCTTCGATGCCGATCACCTCGCAAGGGATGACATTGGCTTCTCCCATGAAGTCGGCGATGAAGGACGATGCCGGCGCTTCGTAAAGCTCGCGCGGCGTGCCGGATTGGGCGATCTCGCCATCCTTCATGACGATGATGCGGTCGGACACGGCCAGAGCCTCATCCTGATCGTGCGTGACATAAACGGCCGTGAAGCCGAGCCGTTGCTGCAGCGCACGGATATCCGTACGCACCTTGCGGCGCAGGCGCGCATCGAGGTTGGAGAGCGGCTCGTCGAGCAGCAGCACCTGCGGCTCCAGCACCAGCGCGCGGGCGACGGCGACGCGCTGCTGCTGACCGCCGGAGAGTTCGGCGGGAAGGCGATGGCCCATGCCGGCAAGGCCGACGAGCGCCAGCCCCTCTTCCGCTTTCTCGCGCGCCTCCTTGCGGCTGAGGCCGGAGGATTCCAGGCCATAGGCGACATTGTCGCGCGCATTCATATGCGGAAACAGCGCATAGGACTGGAAGACCATCGAAACATCGCGCTCATTGGCCGGCAGCATGGTGACGTCCTTGCCGCCAATGAGGATCTTTCCAGCCGAGGGATGTTCGAGGCCGGCGAGCATGCGCAGCGTCGTCGTCTTGCCGCAGCCGGAGGGGCCGAGCAGGGTGACGAGCGTGCCGGGCTCGATGGTGAGCGAGAGGTCCGGGATGGCCGTGAAGGCGCCAAAGGTCTTGCGCACATTTTGGAAGACGACGGAACCGGCTTTCTGGTTGATCATGCGATTTTCTCCTGACGAGAGGAAGCGGAGGTGGCGAGGCCGGCGACGCGGTTTTCACGGCGAAGGCGCCGCTCGCCGACGATGAGCTGGAGGCCGGCGATGACGATGAGCATCACGACGATCAGCATGGAGGAATAGGCGATCGCCACGCCGTATTCGCCATTCTCGACGAGGCCGACGATGTAGGAGGTCGCCATGTTGTATTCGGCGCTGACGAGGAAGATGACGGCGCTGATGGAAGTGATGGCGCGCACGAAGGAATAGACGAGCGCGGCGGTGATGGCGGGGCGCAAGAGCGGCAGAATGACCTTGCGGATCGTGCGGAAGCTGTTGGCCCGGAGCGTCAGCGAGGCCTCGTCCAGGCTCTTGTCGAGCTGGCTCATCGCCGCAATGCCGCCGCGCACGCCGACCGGCATGTTGCGGAAAACGAAGCAGGCGATCAGGATCAGCGCCGAGCCGGTCATTTCGAGCGGCGGCAGGTTGAAGGCCATGATATAGCTGACGCCGATGACCGTGCCGGGAATGGCAAAGCTCATCATCAGGGCGAATTCGAAGGCATTCTTGCCGGCAAATTTCTGGCGCACGATGATGTAGGCGGTGAGCAGACCGACGGCGGCGGTCAGGGGGGCGGAGATCAGTGCGATCTCCATCGTTGTCCAGAACGAGTTCCAGGCGACGCCCGTCCAGGCAATCCCGTTTTCGAAGCTGATCGAAAAGGCCTTGGCGTAGTGGTCGAGCGTCAGCGAATTATCCAGCCCCCAGGTCTTCACGAAGCCGCCGATCAGGATCATGCCGTAGATAACGAGCGTGAAGACGATCCACGGGATGACCAGCGCGTGGACGCCGATCGCCAGCCCGCGCGGCAGGGCGATATGCGATCCGCTATCGCCCTTGCCGGTGACGGTGGCAAAGTTCTTGCCCGACAGCCAGACGCGCTGGGCGAGGAAGGCCGAAAGCGTGAAGGCGAGCAGAACCATGGCGAGCACGGCGGCGCGCGAGGGGTCGTTCTGCGAACCGACGACGGCGAAGAAGATTTCCGTCGAGAGCACGCCATGGCTGCCGCCGAGCACCAGCGGATTGCCGAAATCGGCCATGCTTTCGATGAAGCCGATGAGGAAGGCGTTGGCCAGACCGGGCTTCATCAGCGGCAGCGACACCCGCCAGAACGTGCGCCAGCGGCCGGCGCGCAGCGTCGTGGACGCCTCCTCCATCGACGGGCTGACGCCCTCGACGACGCCGATCAGCACGAGGAAGGAGATCGGCGTGAAGGATAGAACCTGCGCGATCCAGATGCCGGTGAGGCCGTAAAGCCAGCGGCCGGGCTCGATGCCGAACAGGCTTGACAGGCCTTGAGTGACGACGCCGGCACGGCCGAAGAGCAATGTAAGCGCCAGGCCGATGACGAAGGGCGGCGTAATGATCGGCAGGATCGTCAGCAGTCGCAGCCCCTTCTTGAAGGGAAAGCGCGTGCGGGTGGCGACGAGCGCGAAGGCAAGGCCGAGCAGGGTCGAGCCGAGGCCGGTCATGATGGCGAGCCACAGCGTGCGCCAGGCGACACCGCAGCGACCGGCGCCGATCACGCAGTTGAGGCTCCAGATGCTCGGATCCTGAATATTGCGGATGAAGTTGGCCGCATTGAACGAACCGTCGAAATCCTGCACCGAACCGACGAACATGCTGCCGATCGGGTAGAAGACGAAGACCGCGACAAGGAAGACGAGCAACGCAATCGCGCTGACCACGAAGGCATCTCCCTTCATGACGCCGCGCTCGGCAAGACCGAAGGCGAAGAGCAGCACGAAGATGATGGCGGAGAGCACCGCGCCCGCCCCCATGGAGGGCTGGCCATTCGAAAGCGGGCCGAAGAGAGTGTCGCTGACCGTCCAAGTCCAGCCGGAAAAGCCGATGGCGAGGCCCTGAAGCGAGAGGAAGAGAACACCGATCGCGCCGGTCCAGGCCAGCACGGCGCTGCGGCGCATCGGGTCCGCCATGCCGCGGGCGGCGAGCGCCAGGAGGAGAAGCACGAACGCACCGGCAAGCCACAGCCGGCCATGCGCGAATATCTGCACGAGACCAGGAGCGGCCTCCGGGGAAAAGGGAAAACCGGCCAGCCAACCGAATCCGAAAAAGCCGTTCTCGATCCGATACCAGGGCAATAGGGTCAATGCGACCGCGCCCAGGGTCAGGACCATGTCCAGCCTGCGATTGCCATGTTTCATGGCTGACCTCGCTGTCTTTGAGTTTAGGGAGCGGCGCCTGGGAGACAGGCGCCGCCGGTCAGGACATCAGTTAGCGGCGGCGCCGATCTCGCGATCCCATCGTTCCAGCAGTTCCTTGCGCTTTGCCGGGTCGCCATAGGTCTTGAAGTCGTAGTCGATCAGCTTGATGTCCTCGAAGCGCGGCGCCTCCTTCGGGATGGTCGCACTCTTGTTGGAAGGCAGCTGGAAGGATTTGGCATCCTTCATGCGGGACTGGACCTCTGCCGTCAGCGCCCAGTCGTACCAGGTCTTCGCATTGTCGAGGTTGCGCGCGCCTTTGATGATGGACATGGAGCCGATCTCATAGCCGGTGCCTTCGCACGGCGTGATCGACTTGACCGGAAAGCCTTCCGCCGTCTGCGCCACCGCGTCGTGCACGAAGACGATGCCGAGCGCCGTCTCGCCGCGTGCAGCCGCCTTGACGGGGGCCGAGCCAGACTTGGTATATTGCGAGATGTTGCCGTTCAGCTTCTTCAGGTAGTCGAAGGCCTGGTCCTCGCCCATGATCTGCACGAGAGAGGCGAGCGCGGTGTAGGCCGTGCCGGAAGAATTCGGGTTGGCGATCTGGATTTCGCCCTTCAATTCCGGCGCCAGAAGGTCGGCCCAGCAGACCGGCTCCTTGTAACCCTTGGTTTTGAAGATTTCCGTGTTGTAGCCCCAGCCGAGCGCGCCGGCATAGACGCCGACCGTCTTGTAGCCGGAGCTTTCAGCCTGCTTCTTCGCCCAGTCGTTGAGTTCATCGAGCTTCGGCGACTTATATTCCAGCGTCAGATTTTCCGACGCCGCCTGAAGATGGGGGTCGCCCGTGCCGGCCCACCAGATGTCGGTCTTCGGGTTGCGCGCCTCGGCGCGCACCTTGGCATAGGTCTCGCCGGACGAGAGGCGAACCATGTTCACCTTGATGTCGTTATGCGCCTTCTCGAAATCGCCCTTCATCTGCTCGCAGATGACGACGTCTGCCGAGCAGATGAGATTCAATTCGCCAGCCGCCTGTGCGGGCAGCGCACCGAGCGCCGAGCCGGCGAAGAGCATGAGGGTAAGGGTCTTGAGTTTCATCGGGCATCCTCCTGTTGCCTTGGTTGATTCTTCGCATGAACAGGACACAGCGGGGCCATCGGCTGCCCGCGGCGGCGCGTTCATGGTTTCGGATTGCGTTTTGCTTAAAGGGCTCGATCAGTTCGTTGCGGCGATTTCCGCATCGAACCTGTGGAGCAATCGGCTTCGTTCTTCCGGCGAGCCGAAGGTGGCGAAGTCATAATCCACCATCTTGATCATCGAAATATCAGGGGCTGCCAGCGGCAGGGTGGATTTCGCGTTGGATGGCACCTGGTTCTGGCCGGACGCTGCACCCGTACCCTGCCCTTCCGGGCTCAGCGCGAAATCGACGAAGCGCTTTGCTTCTTCGATGTTCTTGGCGCCTTTGACGATGCTCACGGCGCCGATCTCGTAGCCGGTTCCCTCGCAGGGGGCGACGATGACGAGAGGAGAGCCCGCTTGCTTCTGTGTGACGGCATCATGCATGAAGGAAATGCCGATCAGCGTTTCTCCGCGCGCCGCCGCCTTGATAGGCGCAGATCCCGATGGGGTGTAACGTTCGATATTGCGGTTGAGCGCAGCGAGATAACGGAAAGCCTCATCCTCGCCGAAGAGCTGCACCAGCGTCGCAAGCGTGGTGAAGGCTGTCCCGGACGAATTCGGATTGCCGCTCTGTATGCGGCCGCGATAGGCATTGTCCGTCAGATCCTTCCAGCAGCTCGGCGCCGGCAGCTTCAGCTCACGCAGCAGATCGGCATTGTAGGCAAAGCCGAGCGCCCCGGCATAGATGCCAGCCGAGCGGCCACCGGACATGGCGAAGAAGTTCTGTGCCCAGGGCAGCATGTCGCGCTCATGGGCCGGCTGGTAAGGTTCGAGAAGATTTTCGGAACCGGCCTGCAGATGCGTGTCGCCCGTGCCGCCCCACCAGACGTCGACGGCAGGTGCCGCTTTCTCCGCACGGATCTGATTGAGGATATCGCCGGTGCTCTTGCGGGTCATCGAGATTTCGAGGCCGGTCTTCGCCTCATACGCCGTCTTCATCGCGGCGCACCACATCTCGTCCACACCGCACAGAACGGTGAGTGACGGGGCAGCTGCGCCGGTACCGGCGCCCGCCAGCCACAAAGCCGCCATCGCGCTGAAAGCCATGATGCCTCTCACGATTTCCTCCCATTGGACCTTGCGTCCCAATCTCCGCAGTCAGGATGTCAGATCTGCCGCCTAGCGCAACCTGAGAATGGTTACGGTTCTTACAGCCGGAGCGGAATCGTCATCGCGAAAATGACAAAAGTTACAAATGTGACAAAGGCGCATAACACGAGCCCGCTTTGAAGATCGTGACGGCCCTGCCTATAATGGATGCGGGAGGACGTGCATGTGTTGAATGAGAGGATAAGCATTCTGATCGTCGAGGACGATCCAGACATGTCGGAGCTTATCTCCGACCTCGTGGAGGCGGAGGGTTGGACGCCGCTTACTGCGCGCTCGGCGGAGGACGCTGCGCTGGTGCTTTCGCGCGAAACCGTGCATCTCGTGCTCGTCGACCATAACCTGCCCGGCACCTCCGGCCGCACCTTCGCGCAGCGCTTGCGCGCGCGGACCAACATCGGCATCGTCATGGTGACGGCTGCCGGCAGCGCCGCGGACCGGGTGCTCGGGCTCGAAACGGCGGCCGACGACTATGTCGTCAAACCCTTCGAGCCCATCGAATTGACAGCCCGCATCAAAGCCGTGCTGCGCCGGACAATCCCCTCGCTGAAGCCCGAGCGGGAAGGCGAGCGGGAGCACGAACCCGCATCCCTGAAGCTCGGCGACTGGTCGGTGGATCTCAAGAGCCGCCGCGCCATCTGCCGCACCGACCCCGCCAAATCGCTCACGAGCGCCGAGTTCGCGCTGCTCGAAATCCTCGCCGAAACGCCCAACGCACCTGTCAGCCGCGCCCATATCCTCGACCGCCTGGGCGCCGAAAGCGAGCGCTTTATCGACCGCAATGTCGATGTGCTCGTGCTGCGTCTGCGTCGCAAGATCGAGCGCAATCCGGACCTGCCGCGCCATATCAAGACGCGCCGCGGCAAGGGCTATGTTCTCGACACCGACGAGGGCGAGATCGTATCGTGATCAGCCGTCCGTTCCTCTCCTCCATCGCCTTTCGCCTGCCCTTCGCTATCGTCTTTATCTGCGTTCTCGTCTTCAGCCTGGCGACCATTGCCGTCTACGGCTTGCAGCGGGCGCGCCAAGAGATGACAGCCTACGGTCTGCAGGCGTTCTCGAGTCTCGCCAAGGCCTCGCTGGTCTCTCGCCAGGTTTCCGATCTCGTCTCCAGCGCACCCTTCCTAATGAATGCGACCTCGCCCTACCGTGTCTCCACCGAAAGCCGCTCGGTCGTGATGCAGGTCGATACGCTGCTGCACGCCATGCGGCCGGAAAACGACGAGGCCGTGGTGAACGGTTTTGCGAGCAGCCGCATAATCGAGCTCCTGGAAACGATCCGCACGCAGACAACAGCGCTTGCAGGTGATGCGGATTCCGCCCAGCAGCAGAAGGCAGAGGCTGCGGCAGCGCTCGGTGAGATCGCGACCGGCAGCCGCGTAGCGGATGCAAATTTCCGCATTCGGCTGAACGCCATCGTTCAATCCGCCTCCAATTCGGATAGCCTCTTCCAGCTGGGCGAATTGCGCCGACGCTATGTCTCCGAAACCGCTCCGCGACTCGAACGCGCCGCGCCGGACGTCCGAATTTCTGCGACCGAACTTGCGCCGTACGAACGGGTCTTCGAGGCGCAGACGCGCTATCTCCTCGAAATGTTCGCCATCCGCGCCGCCGTCTCACGTCTTCATGATGTCTCGCGTGATCTGTCGCACGCGACGGAAACGCAAAGCGAGGCCGTGGCCCGCAGCCTCAGCGACGACCTCGCCTCGACCTCCGACGCTTTGAGCCGCATCCTCGTCATAGTCGCCGTCGCCTCGCTGCTGGTGCTGGCAATGGCCATCCTATCCATCCGCTCCGTCATGCGCGTCTCTCGCGGCATCGTCGCGCTTTCGAACGGCATGAACGCACTGGCGGAAGGGCGCAAAGATGTCGATGCGCCGCGCTATGACGGCACCGAAACCGAGTTGGTGCGCCTGCTCGAAGCTTTCCGCGCATTCCGCGAGAGCGTCGAGCGCGTGACGCGGCTGCGGCGCACGGCGGAGGCCGCCGCCCGCACCATCCGCTCCACCTTCCGCAGCATGAACGAGGGCATCGCGCTGTTCGATCCGCGCGGCCGGCCGATCACCATGAACCGCCGTGTCATCGAGCTGGTCGGCTGGTCTGGTTCAGCCAGGAAATTGCCGCTCCGCAGTTTCGTGACGCCGCTGCCGGAGATCGATCCGGCACTCCTGCCGGCCGAGAACGACACCGGCCTGCTCGCCGACCGGTCGGTGCTGCGCCACCGCTCCGATGCCGGGCGGGTGACGGAAGTGTCGCTCTCGCGCCAACCCGACGGCGGGATCGTGCTGCTGGCGCGCGATATCACCGATATGGACCGGCAGGAGGCGGAGGCAGCAAAGATCCAGCGCCTCGACGGCATCATGCGCATGACCCATCAGGTGAGCCATGAGGTGGGCAACATGATCGGCATCATCACCGGCAGCCTCGGCCTGCTGGAGCGGGAAACCGGCTTCAATGACCGGCAAAAGCGGCACCTCGCCCGCATCCGCAAGGCTGCCGACCGCGGCAGGTCGCTGGCCGGCAGTATGCTTTCCATCGGCAGCCAACAACCGATCCACCCTGGCGAGACAGAGCTCGGCTCGGTGCTGCGCGGCATGGGCGACGTGCTGGAAATCGCCATCGGCGAAAAATGCCGGCTTGTCTTCGAAATATCCGACGACCTGCCCACCGTCCTCATCGACACGGCGCTCTTCGAACAATCTATCCTCAATCTCTGCCTCAACGCCTCCGCGGCCATGCCGGGGGGCGGAACGATCCTCATCCGCTGCTCCCGCAGCGAGGCCGGTGTGATCGTCAGCGTGACGGACGACGGCATCGGCATGACGCCCGAGGCCGTCGACAAGGCCTTCGAACCCTATTTTACGACCCGCGATGCGGAAGGCGGCGCAGGTCTCGGCCTGGCCATGGTCTACGGCTTCGTCCGCCAAAGCGGCGGCGACGCTCGCATTGCCTCGGCGCCGGGCAAGGGAACGGTCGTCGAACTCCTGTTTCCGGCGTGAACTGGGTTCCGCGTCAGCTCGTCAGGGATCGAATCGCTCGATCAGGACAGATTTGCTGTCTCAATCTCGAAAATGCCGATCCGCCTATGCCGCCTTGATAGGATCTGAACCTATGCGCCATTCCCAAATAGACGTTTGGAATCAAAGTTCCTGACCATGCCGAACGGTAGCACGTTGTCAGTTTCAAACTGAGCTGCCGGCGCGGGGCGGCCAATGTAATATCCCTGAAGCTGGTTGATTCCGTACTGCTGCATCAGCCGCTGATGTTCAATAGTCTCCACGCCTTCAATGAGGATCCTCACGCCGCGATTGCGCAGCAGGCTGATGATGTCAAGCAACATCCTCTTGCCTCTTTCGGTGTCGCAGTCATGGAGGAAGGACCGATCGATCTTGATGGTGTCGAATTCTATGAGGCGAAGCCAAGAGAGCCCTGCGAACCCCGTGCCAAAGTCGTCGAGCCAGACTTGAGCGCCCAGCTTTCTCAGGTCGCTGATGCAACGAACCACATCCTGGTCGATTTCCAGCTCCACCCCTTCGGTAATTTCGAAAGCGAGCCGAGCGCCCGTGACGTCGAATTCAGCCAGTGTCGCTGCGACATAGCTGGCGAAACCTGGCATCTTGAGTTCAATCGGCGAAACGTTGACGCTTGCCACTTGCACCACGCCGGTCGCCAACAGGTCTCGGCAAACAGTGCGAATCGCCCACCGCCCCAGTTCGATGATCGACCCAGTCCTTTCCGCGACTGGGATAAAAGTGGCGGGGGATACCGCCGTTCCGTCCAACATCCTCAGACGCATCAAAGCTTCGACGGCATCCATCTTGCCTGTCTGAACGTTGCGGATCGGCTGATAGACGAGGGAGACAAGGTCGTGTTCAACCGCGATCTTCAGGGTCGCAGCTATATCCTCGCTGTCATCGCTGCTCAGCGGGTCTTCAGGATCGAAGACCCGCAGGGTGTTGCGGCCCGTCGCCTTGGCGGCATAAAGCGCCCGATCGGCTTCATGAATGACCTTGTCGACCTGCTTGGTCTGGTCCCGCGTATAGGAGACGCCTACACTTACGGTGATGACGGTGGTCCCGTCTCGCCTGTGCTCGTGCGGCCAAGCCAGCGCTCGAACGGCAGCACACATTGCTTCCGCGAGCTCCGCCGCTCTTTCCGGGTTCGGCATCGGTGTGATGACGATGAATTCCTCGCCGCCATATCGCCCGATGATCGCGTCATGGGACAAGGCCACGTTTTGGAGAAGCTGGGAGACCGCTACAAGGCACCGGTCACCCTCTTGATGGCCGTAGCAGTCATTATAGCGCTTGAAATGATCCACATCGATAAGCAGGACGGCAAAGGGCGCCCTCTGGTCCTGCCAGCGTTGCCAATGATCACGCAGACGTTGATCGATTGCCCGGCGATTTTCCAGGCCGGTCAACGAGTCCGTATTCGAGAGGTGCAAAAGAGCCTTGCCCCTTTCATCGGCAGCAGCTTGCTGCAAACCAGCTTCAAGAGCATTGAGGAACACTTTGTAGCGCTCTCGATTGAGCTGAAGGTTCACGTAGGAGGTAAAAATAAAGCAGGACATGCAGAAGGCGCCGAGGATCAGCTTGTGCAGAAGCACCATAGGCACGAACAGATAGAGGGCGCCGATGAAGATGAGCACGTTCGTTGCGGAGGCGGCAAGAGCAACCGGAAAACGGAAACTGAAGAACAAGTTGACGCTCATCATAAAGATCGCGCCAAAAACCATATAATATGAGAAAGCGTCCCTGACCGTGGTCATCTGGCCGGTCAGAAGCCAGACAAGATAAGCTGCCAGCACGGACACCGCCGCGGCCATGTCGACCGTGTCGGCCTTTGCTTTGCGGTAGAGTAAGAGTTCCAGCAGGCAGAGCGCAGTGACGCCGACCGCCAACCGGCCAGCAATTGTGTACTGAACGACATCACCGATAAAAAGATAGTCCGTGAAAGAGTAGGCAAGGTAAGCAGCCACGGCTATCCAGAGGCCCTTGCGCGTCGCGCTCTTTCGGCCGCTCTCGCTCTCCTGCTTATAAATGCGACGCAACTGTTCTGACGACAGTGTCGGCCGCGTGGCGGCGACTGCGGTCTCGGCTAACACGTGCATCATGCCCCTGCCACCCAACATCTTGCAGCAGTTGTCCTACACAGACCGCTCGCTGAAGCTGGATAGCCCTACACAGACCCCACATCAACCGATAACGCCCGAAACGATCCCCAAGCGGGCGGAGTATCTCTTGGGTTCACTAATACTTTCTAAAGCCAGGACGTGCACGGGGACGCTGCCGCCAACCTTTGCGCTTGACCTTCATGAAAATGGTAAGGATTTTATGCAATCTATTAAATCTCTATTTACCGACGAGGTTTCCTTGGTTCAGCCGCTTTTTTCCCTTGATGGCCAAAGCTTGATTACACCGCAGTCCGTCAGCAATACGCTTCTCTCACCTGGCAAGGATAATGAAACAGACCGCCTGCGAATTGCGGAGGCTGAGTTTGCAATCGTCATCAACATTGCCATGCAGCGATTCGCCGCGGGCAAAGGCCTGTCTGACGCAGTCAGGTGGTTGATTGGTCAGCTCCACGACATCCGGCATAAATTCGGCGCTGTTGTGTGGCAGAAGCTCATTCCGATTATTCAGGCCCATCCCTCGGCAGAGATTCTGCAGCAATGCCCGTTCACTCGTTGGTCCTTTGAAAAACCTCGCGGCTACTCCGGTGATGCCAGTCTCATAGACTTTATTTATGGGCATCCGGCGGTGACCGAAGAAGTGGCCAGATCGACCCTTCTCGGTCTCAACATCTTCGAATACACGATAAACGCTCCCGGCCCGGTAGCCGTAAGGGAGCGTCGCGAAACCCTGACCCGCTACGTCGATGAGACCGCTACACGAATAGGCCGGGATACCGAGGTCCTCGCCATCGCCGCCGGTCACCTTCGCGAAGCGGAGGAATCAAAAGCACTTGCAGAAGGCAACCTTAAACGCTGGGTTGCTCTTGATCAGGATCCCCACAGTATCGGCTCGATCTCGAGCCAATTCCATGGAACTTCGGTCGAGCCTATCAATGGATCCGTGCGCGGCTTGCTGGCGCGAAAGCATCAGATTGGCACCTTCGATCTCATTTACGCAGCAGGATTGTACGATTACCTCACCGATAAAGTCGCAATCCGACTGACACAGATTTGCATGGAAATGCTGAAGCCGGGCGGCGTCTTTCTATTTGCCAACTTCTCCGACGAGATGGCCGATGACGGATACATGGAATCCTACATGAACTGGGAGCTCCTCCAGCGTTCCGAGGCCGATATGTGGCGTATTGCCAATGGTAGTGCGCCGGAAAACACGGTTGATAAGACGGTCTGGTTCGGCGCCAACCGCAACATCATCTACAGCACGATAAAAAAGCTGTCGTAGGCTTCGACGGGCTGGGCGCTCACAAAACCGACGCGCCCAGCCCGGCGGCGTCGCCACTCGTGCGTGGCGATCGGGTTACTTTCAGCTCCAGGGTTGACATGAACTGGATCGAGGACGTAGCCTCCGCAGCATTCACCAGGGGAGTCCCGGCAAGGGGCTGAGATACTGCTGGACAATAAGGCTTTGCCTGTTGTGGCGCAGTGACCCGTTGAACCTGATCCAGTTCATACTGGCGTAGGGACGGTGCAAGCGCTCGAAGGCTGCGGATTCACGCGTGGAATCCATGCCGGCGTCTTTTCATCATTCCGGCTGACTGACTGGGTCTCCAACTGCACTTTGGAGCCTCAAACCATGACCATTGCCGCAAAGAACCTCACCCCAACCGTCACCACCGGCGCCCTGCCGTCATCGCGCAAGATCCACGTCGCGGGAGAGATCCATGCCGACGTTCAGGTCCCGATGCGCCAGATCAGCCTCCATCCGACCTCGGGCGAGCCGCCGGTAACCGTCTATGATTCCTCCGGTCCCTACACGATCGAAGGCGCCGATATCCGTATCGAGCAAGGTCTTGCCGCGCTGCGCCGCGACTGGGTGCTCGCCCGCGGCGACGTCGAGCCCTATGAGGGCCGCAGCATCCGTCCCGAGGATAACGGCTTTGCCAGCGGCGAGCGGCTGACGCCGGAATTTCCGGCAAAACGGCAGCCGTTGCGGGCCAAGGACGGCAAGGCGGTGACGCAGCTGGCTTACGCGCGCGCCGGGATCATCACTCCGGAGATGGAATTCATCGCCACCCGCGAAAATCTCGGCCGCAAAGCCCAGGCCGGCGCGATGCTTCGCGATGGCGAGAGCTTCGGCGCCCATATTCCCGATCACGTGACGCCGGAATTCGTGCGCCAGGAAGTCGCCGCCGGCCGGGCCATTATTCCGGCCAATATCAATCATCCGGAATCGGAACCGATGATCATCGGCCGGAATTTCCTGGTGAAGATCAACGCCAATATCGGCAATTCGGCGGTGACCTCGTCAATGGCTGAAGAGGTCGAGAAGATGGTCTGGGCCGCCCGCTGGGGCGCCGACACCGTCATGGACCTTTCGACCGGCCGCAACATCCACAATATCCGTGAATGGATCATCCGCAACTCACCGCTGCCGATCGGCACCGTGCCGCTTTACCAGGCGCTGGAAAAGGTCGAAGGCATCGCCGAAAACCTCACCTGGGAGATCTATCGCGACACGCTGATCGAACAGGCCGAACAGGGCGTCGACTATTTCACTATCCATGCCGGCGTGCGGCTGCATTACATCCCGCTGACCGTCAACCGCGTCACAGGCATCGTCTCGCGCGGCGGTTCGATCATGGCCAAATGGTGTTTGCACCATCATCGCGAGAGCTTCCTCTACGAGCATTTCGAGGAAATCTGCGACATCTGCCGCGCCTATGACGTCTCCTTCTCGCTCGGCGATGGACTGCGCCCCGGCTCGATCGCCGACGCCAACGACGCGGCGCAATTTGCCGAACTCGAAACGCTCGGCGAGCTGACGAAGATCGCCTGGGCCAAGGATTGCCAGGTCATGATCGAGGGGCCGGGCCATGTGCCGATGCACAAGATCAAGGAAAACATGGTCAAGCAGCTCGCCGTCTGCGGCGAGGCCCCCTTCTATACGCTCGGCCCGCTGACGACCGACATCGCGCCGGGCTACGATCACATCACCTCGGGGATCGGCGCGGCGATGATCGGCTGGTTCGGCACGGCCATGCTCTGCTACGTCACGCCGAAGGAGCATCTCGGCCTGCCTGACCGCAACGACGTCAAAACAGGCGTCATTACCTACAAGATTGCCGCCCATGCCGCCGATCTCGCCAAGGGCCATCCCGCGGCGCGCATCCGCGACGATGCGCTGTCGCGCGCCCGTTTCGAATTCCGCTGGGAAGACCAGTTCAATCTTTCGCTCGATCCCGAGACGGCCCGCTCCTTCCACGACGAGACGCTTCCGAAGGAAGCGCACAAGGTCGCCCATTTCTGTTCGATGTGCGGCCCGAAATTCTGCTCGATGCGGATATCGCACGATATCCGGTCGGAAGCGCAGAAGGAGGGTCTGGAGGCCATGGCCGCCCGCTACCGCGAAGGCGGCGACCTTTATGTTGCCGTCTCTTCGATCGAGGGGCCTTCTCCGATCGAGACCACGGGAGCCTGAGATGCACGTCCTCGTCAAAGGGGCCGGCATCTCAGGGCTCCTCGTTGCGCACGAACTGCAGGCCCGCGGCGCCGAGGTCAGCATCGTCGACCCGCATGCGAATTTCGACCGGGCCGCGTCATGGCTCGCCGGCGGCATGCTGGCGCCGTGGTGCGAGCGTGAAAGCGCCGACGAGGCCGTGGTCCGGCTTGGGGCGCAGGCGGCCGACCGCTGGGAGGCGATCCTGCCCGGCCACGTCGTCCGCAACGGGACACTGGTGGTCGCGCCGGCGCGTGACCATGGGGAGCTGAAGCGCTTTGCCGGGCGGACGAGCAACTATCGATGGGTGGAAGAGGAAGACATCGCCCTGCTCGAGCCGGCTCTCGCCGGCCGGTTCCGGCATGGCCTGTTTTTCCCTCAGGAAGCGCATCTCGATCCCAGGCAAACACTCGTCGCCCTGAAAGACAAACTGTCGGCGCAGGGCGTCGTCTTCGCAGGTGAAGCTCCGGAGGAACACTATTTCTCCGATATCGTCGACTGTACGGGTGCTGCGCGCATTGGCCAGCTTGACGATCTGCGCGGCGTGCGAGGCGAAATGCTTTATCTGCACAGCGATGAAATAGAGCTTTCACGGCCCGTCCGCCTGCTTCACCCCCGCATCCCCGTCTATGTCGTGCCTCGCGGCGGCGGCCTCTTCATGGTCGGCGCGACCATGATCGAGAGCGATTTCGGCGGGCCGATCACCGCACGCTCGCTGATGGAATTGCTGAACGCGGCTTACACGCTGCATCCAGCCTTTGCTGACGCGACCCTTGTCGAAACCGGAGCCGGCATTCGCCCGGCCTTCCCCGACAACCTCCCCCGGGTGATGCGGCAAGGCAATGCCGTCGTCGTCAACGGCCTTTATCGCCACGGTTTTCTCCTGGCGCCCACAATGGCGGCAAAAGCCGCCGATCTCGTCTTTTCCGGACGGACGAAGCAAAGGAGCTCCCAATGCGTCTGATCATCAATGGCGAACCCCAGACAATCGCCGCAACCACCCTTTCGCAGCTTCTCACCGCACTCGACTACGAGGGAGAATGGCTGGCAACCGCGGTCAATGGCGAGCTCGTTCCTCGCGAGGACCGCGACGATCACGCTCTCAACGACAATGACCGGGTCGAGATCCTGACCCCGATGCAGGGAGGCTGACATGCTTGATCTCTATGGAAACCAGATCGGATCGCGGCTTCTTCTCGGCACTGCGCGCTACCCTTCCCCGGCGGTCCTCGCCGACGCCGTCAAGCGATCCGGAACGGACATCGTCACCGTGTCGCTGCGGCGTGAAGCTGTCGGCGGGCGCAGCGGCAACGTCTTCTTCGACATGATCCGCGCGCTCGGGGTGCGCGTGCTCCCCAATACCGCCGGCTGTCATGGCGTCTCCGAGGCGGTGCTGACGGCCAAGATGGCGCGCGATGTGTTTCAGACCAATTGGATCAAGCTGGAGGTGATCGGCAACCACGACACGCTGCAGCCTGACGTATTCGGGCTCGTCGAGGCCGCCCGGATTCTTTGTGGCGAAGGTTTCGAGGTCTTTCCCTATACGACCGACGATCTGGTGGTGGCCGAGCGCCTGCTGGAGGCGGGATGCAAGGTGCTGATGCCTTGGTGCGCACCGATCGGAACGGCGGCGGGGCCGCTCAATCTTTCCGCGCTTCGATCCATGCGGGCGCATTTTCCCGGTGTACCGCTGATCGTCGATGCGGGGATCGGGCGGCCGTCGCATGCAACGACCGTGATGGAATTGGGTTTCGACGCGGTCCTGCTCAACACCGCAGTTGCCGGAGCGGGCGATCCCGCCGCCATGGCGGAAGCCTTCGCCAAAGCGATCGATGCCGGCAGGCAGGCATTCGGCGCCGGCATGCTGGAGCCGCGCGACATGGCGGTTCCCTCGACGCCGGTGATCGGAAAGGCGGTTTTCGCATGACGCTCGATCCTTTCTATCTGATCGTCGACAGCGCCGCCTGGATCAAAAGGCTGGTTCCGCTGGGCGTCAAACTCGTGCAATTGCGCGTCAAGGAACGCGCGCTGGAGGACATACGCGCGGAAATCCGAGCGGCAAAAGCAGTCTGCGAGGCGCATGGCTGCCAGCTGATCGTCAATGACCACTGGCGGCTTGCCATCGAGGAAGGCTGCGATTTCATCCACCTCGGCCAGGAGGATCTGGCCGCCGCCGATCTTGCCGCGATCCGCAAGACCGGCCTGAAATTGGGGCTTTCCACCCATGACGAGGCGGAATTGGACGTCGCGCTTGCAGCTCAGCCAGACTATATCGCGCTCGGTCCGATCTATCCCACCATCCTAAAGGTCATGCCCTGGGCGCCGCAGGGCCTCGATCGGCTGCGCAACTGGAAAAGCCGCATCGGCCCGCTGCCCCTCGTCGCCATTGGTGGGCTGAACGTGGAGCGCATCGCCGGTGTGTTCGAAAACGGGGCCGATAGCGCTGCCGTCGTCACCGACATCACGCGCAATTCCGATCCCGAGCGGCGAACTCTGGAGTGGATTGCGGCAACGCGTGCGTTCCGCGGGGAAGGCTGAGGAAGAACCTGCCTCTCTAGAAAGGCTGCGCATCAACCCTAAAGCCAGTGATGTATGTCAGATATGCAGCGCGCTTCCTAAAGCTTTCGCCGCCGCCTCCATGATCGCCTCGCTGCGGGTCGGATGTGCGTGGATGGTGCCGGCGATGTCTTCCAGACGTGCGCCCATCTCGATCGCCATGGCGAAGGCCGCCGAGAGTTCGGAGACACCCGCCCCCACTGCCTGCAGGCCGAGAACGAGATTGGTGTCGGCGCGGGCGACGACGCGCACGAAGCCCTCTTCGGACAGCATCGTCATCGCCCGTCCATTGGCGCTGAACGGAAACTGGCCGGTGCGGATTTCATAGCCTTGCGCCCTTGCCTCCGCCGGCGAGAGGCCGGCGCTGACGATTTCGGGATCGGTGAAGCAGATGGCGGGGATGCAGCGCTTGTCCCAGGCCCGCTTCCTGCCGGCGATGATCTCGGCCACCATCTCCCCTTGCGCCATGGCCCGATGGGCCAGCATCGGTTCGCCGGTCACGTCGCCGATCGCATATATACCCCGCATGGATGTGCGGCAGCGATCGTCGATCCTGAGATAGGGGCCGGCGCGGTCGAGATCGAGTTCTTCGAGACCGGAACCCGCCGTCCGCGGGCGGCGGCCGACGGTGACGAGGATGCGGTCGGCCGGCAGGGTCTCCCGCCGGCCATCGGAGGTTTCGATGAGCAATGCCTCGCCGTTGTCGGCAAGACCCATGGCCTTCGCACCCGTCAGCACCCGGATACCGCTTTCGGTGAGCTTGCGCATCACGGGCCGCACCAGTTCGGCGTCATAGAGCGGCAGCACCTGTTGTGTCGCCTCGACGACCGTCACATCAGATCCCATCTTGGAGAAGGCCGTGCCGAGTTCCAGCCCGATATAACCGCCGCCGACCACCACGAGATTCTTGGGTAGCTCCGTCAGCGACAGCGCCTCGGTCGAGGAAATGACGCGGCCGCCGAATGGCAGGCTGGCAAGCTCCACCGGATCGGAGCCGGTGGCGATCACCACGGTCTCGGCGCGGATGATCTGCTGGCCGGTTTCCGTCTCGACCTCCACGGTCTTGCCGTCGCGAAAGTGGGCGCGGCCGTGGACGATCTTGACCCGCGCCTTCTGCAACAGCCCGGAGACGCCGCCCGTCAGCCGGCCGACGATACCGTCCTTCCAGGCGATCGTCCTGCCAAGATCGATCGAGGCGCCTTCGACACGGATCCCCATCGGGTTCTTGCCGGCAAGCATCTTCTGCGTGGCGTCGAACTCCTCGGCCGCATGGATCAAGGCCTTGGAGGGAATGCAGCCGACCGTCAGGCAGGTGCCGCCGGGCTTGCCGGCTTCGACGACGACGGTATCGATGCCGAGCTGGCCGGCGCGGATGGCGCAGACATAACCGCCCGGACCGGCGCCGATGACGAGGAGCTTGCAGAGAATTTCTTTCATGGATCAGCCTTCGATGAAAATGAGCGCCGGGGTTTCGAGGAGCGTACGGATGCGCTGCACGAAGGTCGCCGCGTCCCAGCCGTCGATGATGCGGTGGTCGAAGCTCGAGGAGAGGTTCATCATCTTGCGCGGCACGAATTGCGTCCCGTCCCAGACCGGACGCGTGGCGATCTTGTTGACGCCGATGATCGCGACCTCAGGATGATTGATGACGGGCGTCGAGACGATGCCGCCGAGTGCGCCGAGCGAGCTGATGGTGATGGTCGAGCCGGAAAGTTCATCACGCGTTGCCGTGCCCGAACGCGCCGCTTCCGCCAGACGGTTCATCTCGGCCGCACAATCCCAGATGCCGCGCGCTTCCGCATGCCGCACAACGGGCACGGTCAGCCCGGCCGGTGTCTGCGTGGCGATGCCGATATGTACGGCACTATAACGCGTGATGATGCCGGCATCGTCGTCAAAGGTGGCGTTGACCTCGGGTTGCTCGGAAATCGCCTTGACCAGGGCCCGCATCAGGAAGGGCAGAACCGTCAGCTTCGGATGACCTTCCCTGCGGTCGCCGTTCATGGTGGCGCGCAGTTCCTCGAACGCCGTCATATCGACTTCCTCCACATAGGTGATGTGGGGAATGCGCGAGGTGGACAGCACCATCTTCTCGGCGATGCGGCGCCGCAGGCCAGTCAGCTTGATCTCCTCGATCGCGGTCTTTCTGGCGAGACCATTCTTTGCCGTTGCGGGCGCTGCTCCCTGGGCCAGGAATTGCTCGACATCCTCTCGCAGGATACGCCCGGCCGGTCCGCTTCCCTGCACCTGCCGGAGATCGACGCCGCTTTCCCTGGCGAAGAGCCGCACCGAGGGAGCCGCGAGCGGCCTTTCGGCCGGAGGCGGCGCGGGAGCCGGGGGAGCCGTCGCAGTCACAGCAGCCGGAGACGGCCGTGCTGCTTCGACCTTGACCGGTTCGGCAACCGGCGCCTGTGAGATCTGCACGGGCGGAGCGTCGCCGGCATCGCCCGTCGTCTCGATCCGCACCAGCGGCGCCTTGACCGCGATACGGTCACCAATCTCGCCGGCGAGCCAGATGACGGTGCCGTTGACGGGAGACGGAATTTCCACCGTCGCCTTGTCGGTCATGACGGCGGCGATCACCATGTCCTCGCGGACCGGATCGCCTGCCTTCACGTGCCATTCCACAAGCTCGGCCTCGGCGACCCCTTCCCCGACATCGGGCATCTTGATGATGAATTCACCCATGGCTCAGGCCTCCATGACTTCGGCAAGCGCCCGCCCGACGCGGCCTGGACCGGGGAAATAATCCCACTCCTGCGCATGCGGATAGGGCGTGTCCCAGCCGGCGACGCGCACGACAGGCGCTTCGAGGTGATAGAAGCAATGTTCCTGCACCAGCGACACGACCTCGGCGCCGAAGCCCGACGTCAAGGTCGCCTCATGCACGACGACGCAGCGTCCGGTTTTGGTGACCGATTTGACGATCGTATCGAGATCGAGCGGCAGCAGGCTTCTCAGATCGATTACCTCGGCGTCGATACCGGCATCCTCGGCCGCGGCAAGCGCCACATGCACCATGGTACCGTAAGCGATCACTGTTACCGCCGATCCCTCCCGCCGCACTTCGGCCTTGCCGATTGGGATCGTGTAATGGCCGTCGGGCACCTCGCCCAGATCATGTTTCGACCAGGGTGTGACCGGCCGCTCGTGATGGCCGTCGAAGGGACCATTGTAAAGCCGCTTGGGCTCCAGGAACATGACCGGATCGGGATCCTCGATCGCCGCGATCAGCAGGCCTTTGGCATCGTAGGGATTGGAGGGAACGATCACCTTCAGCCCGCAGACATGGGTGAAGAGCGCTTCCGGGCTCTGGCTGTGCGTCTGGCCGCCGAAAATGCCGCCGCCTGTCGGCATGCGCACGACGATCGGGCAGGTGAAATCGCCGTTGGAGCGGTAGCGGATGCGCGCCGCCTCCTGCGTCAGCTGGTCATAGGCAGGATACATGTAATCGGCGAACTGGATTTCGACGCAGGGCTTCAGCCCGTAGGCGGCCATGCCGATCGCCGTGCCGACGATGCCGGATTCGCTGATCGGCGTATCGAAGCAGCGCGTCCTGCCGTATTTTGCCTGCAGGCCCTGGGTGCTGCGGAAAACACCGCCGAAATAGCCGACATCCTCGCCGAACACCACGACATTGTCGTCCTTCGCCATCGAGACGTCCATGGCGCTGCGCACGGCCTCGATCATCGTCATCCTGGCCATGTCAGTACCCCGCCTTCTGCCGCTGGCGGCGGATATGCGCCGGCATTTCGGCATAGACGCCTTCGAAAATATCGCGCACCGAAGGCCTGCCGCCCGCATGCAGCGTGCCGTGCGCCTCGGCCTGGCGCTGCGCCTCGATCACCTCGTCGGCAATTTCGGCTTCCGCCTGGACGTGCCGCTCCTCCGACCATGCGCCCTTGACGATCAGATGTTTCTTCAGCCGCAGCACGGGATCGCCGAGCGGCCAGGCCTCCGATTCCGTCTTCGGCCGATAGGCGCTCGGATCGTCGGAGGTCGAATGGGCGCCGACGCGGTAGGTGACATATTCGATCAGCGTGGGGCCGAGATTGCGCCTGGCCCGCTCGGCCGCCCAGCGGGCGACGGCATGGACGGCGAGATAATCGTTTCCGTCGACCCTGAGCGCCGGAATGCCGAAGCCGAGGCCGCGGGCGGCAAAAGTACCGGAGCCGCCGCGGGCAATGCCCTGGAAGGTCGAAATCGCCCACTGATTGTTGACGATGTTGAGGATGACGGGCGCCTTATAGGTGGAGGCAAAGACGAGCGCCGAATGGAAATCCGATTCCGCCGTCGATCCGTCGCCGATCCAGGCGGCGGCAATCCGGCTGTCGTTCTTGATCGCCGAGGCCATCGCCCAGCCGACGGCCTGCACATATTGGGTGGCGAGATTGCCCGAGATGGTAAAGAAGCCGTGCTCCTTGGAGGAATACATGATCGGCAGCTGCCGGCCGCGCAGCGGATCGCTCTCGTTCGAGTAGATCTGGTTCATCATCTCGACCATCGGATAATCATCGGCGATCAGCAGGCCCGCCTGCCGATAGGTCGGGAAGTTCATGTCGCCCTTGTTAAGCGCCTTGCGGAAGGCGCAGCTGACGGCCTCTTCTCCGAGATGCTGCATGTAGAAAGAGGTCTTGCCCTGGCGCTGTGCCATCAGCATGCGGGCGTCGAAGGCGCGCAGCTTCATCATGTTGCGCAGCCCGGTCAGCAGCTCCTCGTCGGTGAGGGATCCGGCCCAGGGTCCGACCGCCTCGCCATCACGGTTCAAGACACGGATGATCGAATAGGCGAGATCGCGGATATCCTCGGATGCGACATCGACCTCCGGCCGCGGCACGGCACCGGCCTTGGCGATCTTGACGTTGGAAAAATCGGGCTGGCCGCCGGGACGGACGGCGGGTTCGGGGACGTGCAGGCTCAGATGAGCGGAATCCACCATGTCTTTTCTTTCCTCCCTTTGCCGGCCACGCCCCTCTCCCCGGGGACAAGGCCGGTATGGTTCTTATAGATTGCGGGCGATCACCATGCGCTGCACGTCGCTCGTTCCCTCATAGATCTGGCAGATGCGCACATCGCGATAGATGCGCTCGACCGGGTAATCGGCCATGTAGCCGTAGCCGCCATGGATCTGGATCGCGTCGGAGCAGACGCGTTCGGCCATCTCCGAGGCGAAGAGCTTTGCCATCGATGCTTCCGACAGGCAGGGCATTTCGGCTTCCCTCAAGGCGGCGGCGTGAAAGACGAGCTGGCGCGCCGCCTCGATCCGCACCGCCATATCGGCAAGGCGGAAGGCGACGGCCTGGTGCTCGAAGATCGGCTTGCCGAAGGCCGTTCGCTCCTTGGCATAATCGCACGCCGCCTCGAAGGCCGCCCGCGCCATGCCGACCGCCTGAGCCGCAATGCCGATCCGCCCGCCTTCGAGATTGGCGAGCGCGATGCGGTAACCTTCGCCTTCCGCCCCGAGCCTCATTTCTGCAGGAATGCGCATGTTGTTGAAGGCGATCTGGCAGGTATCGGTGGAATGCAGCCCGAGCTTTTCCTCGACTCGGATCACCTCGTAGCCCGGCGTCTCCGTCGGCACGATGAAGGCGGTGATGCCCTTCTTGCCGGCATCGGGATCGGTGACGGCAAAGACGATGATGACATTGCCGTTCTTTCCCGAGGTGATGAACTGCTTGGCGCCGTCGATCACGTAGTGGTCGCCGTCCCGCCGCGCCCGGGTCTTCAGGTTGGAAGCGTCGGAACCGGCCTGCGGCTCGGTCAGCGCAAAACCGCCGATCCATTCGCCGCTCGCCAGTTTCGGCAGGAAGCGCTGCCGCTGTTCCTCAGTGCCGAATTTCAGGATCGGCACGCAGCCGACGGAGCTATGCACGCTCATGATCGTCGAACAGGGCCCGTCGCCGGCGGCAATCTCCTCGAGTGCCGCGGCATAGGCGACGACGCCGGTATCCGAGCCGCCATAGGCCTCCGGCACCAGCATGCCGAGCAGGCCAAGCTCGCCCATCTCCTTCAGTTCCTCGCGCGGGAAAAGATGTTCCCGGTCGCGTTTGGCCGCCCCCGGCGCCAGCCGGTCGCGAGCAAAGTCGCGGGCGAGATCGCTGATCTGCTGTTGGAGGTCGGAAAGGATCATCTGCCCGCCTCCCCGCTAGTGCCGCTCGATGGCGACGGCCGTCGCCTCGCCACCGCCGATACAGAGTGCCGCCATGCCGCGTTTCAAGTCATAACGCTCCAGCGCCGCAAGCAGCGTCACCAGAATGCGGGCTCCCGACGCCCCGATCGGATGGCCGAGCGCGCAGGCGCCGCCATGGACGTTCACCTTCTCATGCGGCAGGTCTAGATCGCGCATCGCCGCCATGGCGACGACGGCGAAGGCCTCGTTGATCTCGAAGAGATCGACGTCCGAAAGCGCCAGGCCGGTTCGATCGGAGAGCTTCTGCAGGGCGCCGATCGGGGCGGTGGCGAAAAGATTGGGCGCCTGCGAATGGGTAGCGTGGCCGAGGATGGTGGCGAGCGGCGTCAGACCGCGACGCTCGGCCTGCGAGCAGCGCATCAGCACGAGGGCTGCCGCGCCGTCGGAGATCGAGCTGGAATTGGCGGCAGTCACCGTGCCGCCGTCGCGGAAGGCGGGTTTCAGCGTCGGGATCTTGTCGAGCCTTGCCTTGCCGGGCTGTTCGTCACGGCTCGCCACCTGCTCTGATTTGCCCGATTTCACCGTGACCGGCACGATCTCGCTCTCGAAACAGCCGTCCGCGATCGCCTTCTGCGCCCGCGTCAGCGAGGCGATGGCGTAGTTGTCCTGCGCCTCACGCGTGAACTGATAGGCCTCGGCGCAATCCTCCGCGAAGCTGCCCATCAAGCGCCCCTTGTCATAAGCATCCTCCAGCCCGTCGAGGAACATGTGATCCACGATCCGCCCATGGCCGAGCCTGTAACCGGCACGGGCTCTGTCAAGGAGATAGGGCGCGTTGGTCATGCTTTCCATGCCGCCTGCGACTGCCACCGAGGCGCTGCCGGCGGCAATCAGGTCATGGGCCATCATGATCGCCTTCATGCCAGAGCCGCACATCTTGTTGACGGTACTGGCGCCAGTCGCAAAGGGCAGGCCGGCATGGATGGCCGCCTGACGTGCCGGCGCCTGCCCCTGCCCCGCGGGCAGCACGCAGCCAAAGACGACTTCCTCGATCGCCTCGGGCTCTACGCGGCTGCGCTCAAGTGCTGCGCGGATCGCCGCGGCTCCAAGCTCGGGGGCTGCCGTATCCTTCAGCTCTCCCTGAAAGCTGCCGATCGGCGTGCGCCCCGCACCGGTGATGACGATGGGGTCCTGCAATGCCATCTTTCCTCCTCGGGCGACGCTCACCGCGCGCCCATCCGCAATGCGCCGTCGAGGCGGATGACCTCGCCGTTCAGCATGTTGTTTTCAAAGATATGGCGCACCAGCCCGGCAAATTCCGCCGGCCGGCCGAGCCGCGGCGGAAAGGGCACGCTCTTGCCCAGCGCTTCCTGCACTTCCGCCGGCATACCAGCCATCATCGGCGTCTCGAAAATACCAGGCGCGATGGACACGACGCGAATGCCGTAGCGGGCAAGCTCGCGGGCGATTGGCAGGGTCATCGCCGCCACCCCGCCCTTGGAGGCGGCATAAGCCGCCTGGCCGATCTGCCCGTCGAAGGCGGCGACCGAGGCCGTATTGACGATGACGCCGCGTTCGCCTTCCGCATCCGGCGCCGCATTCTGGATGGCTGCGGCAGCAAGCCGGATCATGTTGAATGTGCCGATGAGATTGATGCCGATGGTGCGGGCAAAACTCTCCAGCCGGTGCGGCCCGTCGCGGCCGATCACCTTCTCGGCCGGCGCGACGCCAGCGCAATTGACGAGCCCGCGCAGGCCGCCAAAAGCTTGGACCGCGGCAGCAACCACCGCCGCCCCTTCCTCGCCATCGCTCACATCGGCCTTGATGAAGCGGGCATCGCTCCCGAATTCCCGGGCGATCCCCTCGCCCGCTTCGGTATTGAGATCTGCGATCGCTACACGCCCGCCGGCCTCGACGAGCATGCGCGCCACTGCGGCGCCAAGCCCGGAGCCGCCGCCGGTCACGATGAAACTTGCTCCCGGGATCAACATGGATCTCTTCTCCTCGCCGCCGGCCCGTCTCCTCCAGATCATGCCGGCAGGCGGGATTCTATTCGCTCCTCCTATTGCAAGCGATGACAAAACTGCTCCATTATTTCGGACAGTTTTGCCATAGCGCGAGGATTGATATGGCCGAGATCGAACGACGCATGATCGCGCCGGGCTTCGTCGAGGAAGCGCTCGACAGCCTGCGGCGGCTGGGCAAGCCGACGGCGCCGATTCTTGCGCAGGTCGGCATGCCATCTCTCGTCGAACATCCGGTTTCGGCGGAGACCTACGGCGCGCTGTGGCTCGCAATCGCGGCCGAGCTCGACGATGAATTCTTCGGCATGGGCGCACGGCCGATGCGCAGCGGCAGCTTCACGCTGCTTAGCCATTGCGTGCTGCACGCGCCGACGCTCGGTCACGCACTGCGCCGGGCGCTGCGCTTCCTCGATGTCGTGCTCGACGATCCCCGAGGGCGGCTCGTCATTCGCGACGGCCTGGCAGAGATCGAACTCCGGGACGCCGGCGGCCCGCGTTCGGCCTTTGCCTACCGCACCTACTGGATCATCCTGCACGGCATCACCTGCTGGCTGGTCGGGCGGCGCATTCCGATCCGCCTCGTCGATTTCCGCTGCGCCGAGCCGAAACAAGGGGCCGACTACCGGCTCTTCTTCGGCGCGCCGGTGCGTTTTTCCCAACCGATCAGCCGCCTCGGCTTCGACAGCGCCATGCTCGACCTGCCGATCTCCCGCAGCGAGCAGGCGCTCAAACAATTCCTGCGCGGCGCCCCTGCCAATATTCTGGTGCGCTACCGTTACGATGCCGGCATCGCCGCCGCCGTGCGCCGGCGCTTGAGCCAGGCCACGCCCGCTACCTGGCGAAGCTTTACCGAACTCGCCGCCGACATGCGCATGCCGCCCTCGACGCTGCGCCACCGCTTGCACGACGAGGGACAGAGCTACGCCGCCATCAAGGACGATATCCGCCGCGACCTTGCCGTCGACCTGCTGCTGAACACCTCGAAGACCATCGGCGAGATCGCCGTGCAGCTCGGCTATTCCGAGCCCAGCGCCTTCTTCCGGGCCTTCCGGAAATGGACGGGCAAGAGCCCGGAGGCTTTCCGGCGGGACGGTTCGGGAGAGCAGGAACGCGAGCGGTAAGGGAAAGACCCGCGTTGTTCCACACGCTCCCTCATGCCTGTGCTTGTCACAGGCATCCAGCGCGTCCAAGTCCTTGGGCGCAAGAGACTACCTTGAGCAAATGAGTCATCACCGCGCAGACGCGCGGTGGCTGGATGCCTGTGACAAGCACAGGCATGAGGGTGGAGAGAGAGGCGCCTGCCATAGTGCCCTCCATAAGCACCAGCAAATACCATTCACCCACAGCACTTTGAACCTGCCGCAACCCGCGCTACATATTTCAGCGGGAGGAGTGCCATGTTTGATTTTTCGCTCGGCGACACCGCGGACGCGATCCGCGAAACGACGGCGCGGTTTGCCGCCGATCATATTGCTCCGCTGGCTGCGGAGATCGACGAAAGCAACACGTTTCCGCGCCAGCTCTGGCCTCAGATGGGCGCGCTCGGCCTGCATGGGATTACCGTCGAAGAAGAATTCGGCGGGGCCGGCCTCGGTTATCTCGAACATGTCGTCGCCATGGAGGAGGTCTCCCGCGCCTCGGCCTCGGTGGGCTTGAGCTACGGCGCCCATTCCAATCTCTGCGTCAACCAGATCCGCCGCTGGGCCTCGCCGGAGCAGAAACAGCGCTATCTGCCGAAACTGATCTCCGGCGAGCATGTCGGTTCACTTGCCATGTCCGAAGCCGGAGCCGGCTCCGATGTCGTCTCCATGCGTCTGCGCGCCGAGAAAAAGGGCGAACGCTACGTCCTGAACGGCACCAAATTCTGGATCACCAATGCGCCACATGCCGATGTGCTTGTCGTCTATGCCAAGACCGACGCGGCGGCCGGGCCGAAGGGCATTTCCGCCTTTATCATCGAAAAAGGCCTGCCCGGCTTCAGCGTGTCAAAGAAGCTCTCCAAGCTCGGCATGCGCGGCAGCGACACGGCCGAGCTGGTATTCCAGGATTGCGAAGTGCCGGCCGAGGCGCTGATGGGCCGGGAGGGCGAGGGCGTGAAGATCCTGATGTCAGGCCTCGACTATGAGCGCGCCGTGCTCGCCGCCGGCCCGCTCGGCATCATGCAGGCCTGCCTGGATGTCGTGCTGCCCTATGTGCGTGACCGAAAACAATTCGGCAAAGCGATCGGCGATTTCCAGCTGATGCAGGGCAAGATCGCCGACATGTATGTCGCGCTGAATTCGGCGCGTGCCTATGTCTATTCCGTCGCCCGCGCCTGCGACGCCGGCCGCGCCACCCGTACGGACGCGGCCGCCGCGATCCTCTTTGCCAGCGAGAATGCAGTGAAGGTGTCGCTGGAGGCGATCCAGGCGCTCGGCGGCGCCGGCTACACCAAGGAGTGGCCGGTCGAGCGCTTCCTGCGCGACGCCAAGCTCTACGATATCGGCGCCGGCACCAATGAGATCCGCCGCTATCTGATCGGCCGGGAGCTCATCGCGTCATGATGATGATTTCGACTGCGATCGACCGCGAGAGCGCCAGCTTCAAGACTAATGCCGTCAAGAACAGAGCCCTCATCGAGGAACTCCACACGCGCTCGGCGAAAACGCGCGAAGGCGGATCGCAAGCCGCACGCGAGCGCCATACGGGCAAGGGCAAGCTGTTGCCGCGCGACCGCATCCAGCTCCTTCTCGATGCCGGCAGCCCTTTTCTGGAGATCGGCACGCTGGCCGCCAACGGCATGTATGGCGACGAGGCGCCGGGCGCCGGCATCATCGCTGGCATCGGCCGCGTTTGCGGCCGCGAGGTGATGATCGTCGCCAATGACGCGACCGTGAAGGGCGGCGCCTATTACCCCCTGACGGTGAAGAAACATCTCAGGGCGCAGGAAATCGCCCTGCAGAACCGCCTGCCCTGCCTCTATCTGGTCGATAGCGGCGGCGCCAATCTTCCGCACCAAGCCGAGGTCTTTCCCGACCGCGACCATTTCGGGGCAATCTTCTTCAACCAAGCCCAGATGTCGGCCGAAGGCATCCCGCAGATAGCCTGCGTCATGGGAAGCTGCACTGCCGGCGGCGCCTATGTTCCCGCCCTGTCCGACGAAACGGTCATCGTACGCAATCAGGGCACGATCTTCCTCGCCGGCCCGCCGCTGGTCAAAGCCGCGACCGGCGAAATCATTTCGGCCGAAGAGCTAGGCGGCGCCGAAACCCATGGCCGCCGCTCCGGTGTGGTCGATCATGTCGCGGAAAATGACGAACATGCGCTGCTTCTGGTGCGCGATATCGTCGCCAGCCTCAACAGCGTCAAATCGGTCGATATCGACATTCAGCCTCCGCGTCCGCCGAAGCTCGACGTCGAGGACCTTCACGGCATCATTCCCGAGGACGTGCGTTCGCCCTATGACGTGCGCGAGGTGATCGGCCGGATCGTCGACGGCTCGGAACTGCATGAGTTCAAGCCGCTCTACGGCACCACGCTCGTTTGCGGCTTCGCCCGCATCTGGGGCATGCCCGTCGCCGTCATCGCCAATAACGGCGTGCTCTTTTCCGAAAGCGCACTGAAGGGCGCGCATTTCATCGAGCTCGCCTGCCAGCGCCGCTTACCGCTGCTCTTCCTGCAAAACATCTCCGGCTTCATGGTCGGCGGCCGCTATGAGGCCGGCGGCATCGCCAAGGATGGGGCAAAGCTGGTGACGGCGGTCGCGACCGCCACCGTGCCGAAAGTCACCGTCATCATCGGCGGCAGTTTCGGCGCCGGCAATTATGGCATGTGCGGCCGCGCCTATCGCCCACGCTTCCTCTTCACCTGGCCGAACAGCCGCATCAGCGTCATGGGCGGCGAACAGGCGGCCTCGGTGCTCGCCACCATCCGCCGCGACGCGATGGAAGCGCGCGGTGAGGATTGGCCGGCCGCCGAGGAAGAGGCCTTCAAGGCGCCGATCCGCGCCGGCTACGAGGCCGAGGGCAATCCCTATTATGCGACCGCCCGCCTCTGGGACGACGGCATCATCGACCCGCGCCAGACGCGCGATGTGCTGGGCCTTGCCTTTTCCGCCTGCCTGAATGCGCCGATCCCGAAAGGGCCGCGCTTCGGCCTGTTCAGGATGTGAGGCGCGGCATGATGGAAAGTCTTCTCATTGCCAACAGGGGCGAAATCGCCCGCCGCATCATCCGCACGGCAAAGATGCTCGACATCCGCACCATCGCCGTCTATTCCGACGCCGATGCCGGCCTGCCCTTTGTGCGGGAAGCGGACGAGGCGATCGCCATCGGTCCGCCGTCGGCCCGGGAGAGTTATCTCTCACAGGAGCGGATATTGGATGCCGCCCGCAAAGCCGGCGCTGCCGCCATCCATCCCGGTTACGGGTTCCTGTCGGAGAATGCCGAATTCGCCGAAGCGGTGGAAAAGGCCGGCATGCTCTGGGTCGGTGCGCCGCCGGCCGCCATCCGCGCCATGGGCCTCAAGGACGCCGCTAAGGAATTGATGCAGGCGGCCGGCGTGCCCGTCACCCCCGGTTATCTCGGGCCGGACCAGAGCGAGGCAAGGCTCGCGTCCGAGGCCGATGCCATCGGTTATCCCGTGCTCATCAAGGCTGTCGCCGGCGGCGGCGGCAAGGGCATGCGCCGCGTCGACCGGCGTGAGGATTTCGCCGAGCTTCTCGCCTCCTGCCGCCGCGAGGCAACCGCCTCTTTCGGCGACGACCGCGTTCTGATCGAGCGCTATATCGCCAATCCGCGTCACATCGAGGTGCAGGTCTTCGCCGACAAATCAGGCAACTGCGTTCATCTCTTCGAACGAGACTGCTCGCTGCAACGCCGCCACCAGAAGGTCATCGAAGAGGCGCCTGCCCCCGGCCTCGATGCCACCACCCGCGCGGCGATCTGCGGTGCGGCGATCAAGGCCGCGAAAGCGGTGAACTATGTCGGCGCCGGCACCATCGAATTCATCGCCGATGCTTCCTCGAGCCTCAATTCCGATCGTATCTGGTTCATGGAGATGAACACGCGCCTGCAGGTGGAGCACCCGGTCACCGAGGCAATTACCGGCGAGGATCTGGTCCTCTGGCAGCTGAAGGTCGCGAGCGGCGAGCCGCTGCCGAAAAATCAGGACGAGATCGCCATGAACGGCTGGGCCTTCGAAGCCCGGCTCTATGCCGAAAATCCCTCTGCCGGCTATCTCCCCTCGACCGGCCGGCTCGAACATCTCAAGCTGCCGGAGACGGTCCGCGTCGACAGCGGCGTCGATCAGGGCAATGAGATCACCGCCTTCTACGATCCGATGATTGCCAAGATCATTGCGCATGGGCCGAACCGCGAGACGGCCCTTTCGAAGCTCGCCGCCGCCTGCGCCGGCATCGAGGTCTGGCCGGTCAAATCCAATGCCGGTCTTCTCGCCCGCATCGCCAATGATCCGGATTTCCGTGCAGCCCAGATCGATACCGGCTTCCTCGACCGCCACGGCGAAGGCCTTTTGGCGAAGGAGCCCGATGAAACCGTCATCGACAAGGCAGCGACGGCGCTTTCGAAGGGCACGGTTGGCGATCCCTGGTCCGCACTGACCGGCTTCCGTATCGCCGGGCCCAGCGACAGCCGCGTGCGCGTGCGCATCGACGGTCACCTCCATTGGGGAAGGGCCCGCGGCGACCTCGAAGCGAATGCCGTCGGGATGGACGAGGCGACGGTGCTTTTCGATGCGGGCAATGCCTGGCCGATCGGCTTGCCGCATGCGGGAGAGGTCGAAGCAAATCATGGCGTGGGCGACGGCGCCATCCTGTCGCCTATGCCGGGCCTCGTCATTTCGGTTGAGGTCACCGAGGGCGCCCTGGTCACCAAGGGGGACCGTCTGCTGACGGTCGAAGCGATGAAAATGGAACATACGCTGCGGGCGCCATTTGACGGCATCGTCGGCAAGCTGCAGGTTTCCCCCGGAGCCAGGGTCTCGGAAAACCAGCTGGTCGTCACCGTCATGAAGGGAGAGCAGTGATGGCCGGCCGTTACTTCGACGAATGGACGGTCGGCGACCGCATCGCCCACGAGATCCGCCGCACGGTCACCGAGACCGACAATCTGCTCTTTACAACGCTCTCCCACAATCCGCAGCCGCTGCATCTCGATGCCGACTATGCGGCCGGCACAGAATTCGGCCGGATCGTCGTCAACGGCACCTTCACCTTCGCGCTCACCGTCGGCCTTTCGGTCGGCGACACCACGCTCGGCACGCTGGTCGCCAATCTCGGCTATGACAAGGTGACCATGCCGAAACCGGTCTTCATCGGCGATACGCTTAGGGTGGAAACCGAGGTGACGGAACTGCGCCGCTCGAACTCCCGCCCCGATGCCGGCATCGTCACCTTCCGTCACATCACCCTGAACCAGCGCGACGAGAGCGTCTGCCAGTGCCTGCGCATGGCGATGCTGAAGGTGAAGCCGTCATGAGGCTGCGCTCGCTGCTCTTCGTACCCGGCGACCGGCCGGAGCGTTTCGAAAAAGCCCTCGCCTCGGGCACCGATGCCGTCATTCTCGATCTTGAAGATTCCGTCGCGCCGGCCAACAAGCCAAAGGCCCGCGACAGCGTGCGCACCTTCGTGCAGCGCCATGCCGCCGAGCCCGCTCTCCTGATCCGCACCAATCCCCTCGCCTCGCCGGAATTCGAACACGACCTCGCCGTCTTGAGCGGTCTTCAGCCTTTCGCGCTCATGCTGCCGAAGGCCGAAGGCGCTGCTTCCGTGCGGCAGCTTGCCAGCGCTCTGGCATCGGCCCTTCCCATCCTGCCGATCGCGACCGAAACGCCATCGGCGATCTTCGAGATCGGCAGCTATCGGGATGTCTCGGACAGTCTCTGCGGACTGACTTGGGGTGCCGAGGATCTGCCGGCCGCGATCGGGGCTACAACCGCGCGCAGAACGGACGGCCGCTATACGCCGCCTTACGAGCTTGCCCGCTCGCTCACGCTCTTCGGAGCCCATGCCGCAGCCGTTCCGGCGATCGATACCGTCTATCCTGATTTTGGCGATCTCAACGGTCTGCGGGCCTATGCCGGCCGCGCCCGGCGGGACGGTTTCTCCGGCATGATGGCCATCCATCCGAGCCAGGTGGAAACAATCAACCACGCCTTCACGCCGGATGCCTCCGAGATCGCCTGGGCGGAGAAAGTCGCCGCCGCCTTTGCCGCCCAACCCGATGCGGGTGTCATCCAGGTGGACGGCCGCATGCTCGACCTGCCGCATCTCAAACTCGCGCACCGCATTTTGGCGAGCGCCGGACGGCAGGCCAATTAGCCCGACTTTGCGACTGGTTTGGAGGCGACCCGCTCCGGCTCGAGATAACCGGCACCGATGGCGACATAAAGGTCCACATAGTCCTTGGCGACCTGCTGCACGGCAGCGGCAAGGCTCGCCTGAGCATCGGAGACCGAACGCTGCGCGTCCAGGACATCGAGCAGCGAGGAGGCGCCATCCTTGTAGCTTACGGTCGAGAGCGCGAGCGATTCCTGCGCCGTCTGCACCTGCCTGCGCAACGGCTCCAGCGTCTGCGTGTCGCGGCGAACCGCCGTCAGCGCGTTTTCGACCTCTTCGACGCCGTTCAGCACCGCTGCTTTCCAGGCGAGATACTGGGTCTTCGCGTCGGATTTTTCGATCTCGACATTCGCCCGCAACGTACCGCCATCGAAGATCGGCAGGTTGAGGGATGGGCCGAAGGACCAGCTGGTCAGGCTTGCGCCGCTGGCGCCCGACGATTTGACCCAGCTCGGCGAGATCGAGCCGGAAAGCGAGATCGACGGATAGAGCTGGGCTTCGGCTGCGCCGATATTGGCGACGGCGGCCGCCAGCTCTCGTTCGGCCTTGCGGATATCGGGGCGGTTGCGGATCAGATCGGCCGGAATGCCGACGCGAAGATCGCCGCGGAAGACCGGCTGGCCCGCACTCTTCCGCAGCTCACCCATCAGCGAGGCTGCCGGCATCCCGATCAGCGTGGCGATGTGATGGGCCGATTCCGTGAAGCTCTTTTCGAGGCCGGGAATGTCGGACTTTGTCGATTGCACCAGGCCTTCGGCCTGCACGACGTCGAGGCGGGAGGCAGCACCGGCTTTCAGCTGCAGCTGCGTCAGTTCGTAAGTCTGCTGGCGGGATTTCAAACTCGCCTGCGACAGCGCGATGCGCTCCTGATAGTAGCGGGCGTCGATATAGCTCTCGACGAGATCTTTCAGAAAGGTGAGCTTGGCATTGTCGGCGGTCGCATAGGCGGCCCCGAGCGAGGCGATTGCGCTTTCCCTGGAGCGGCGATACTGACCGAAAAAGTCGAGCATCCAGGAAAGGCTGGCCTCGCCGCCTGATGTGTTCGTGGTGCCGACCGTCGTGCGCAGCCGCCCCTTCTCGCCGGATAGCGTATGCGATGCGCCGACGGTCAGGCTCGGCAGGCCGCCGGCACCGGCGACAGTGACGTTGGCAGCTGCCGAATTGATGCTTTCGAGCGCCTGCAGCACGTCGAGGTTCTCGCGGAGGCCATGGGCCACCAGGCCGTCAAGCCGCTTGTCGCGATAGGCCGTCCACCATTCAGCGGTCACGACATTGCCGTTGCTCTTGCTGCCGCCCTCCTCGAATTTGGCGGGAAGCGGCATTTGCGGGGGCACGTGATCGGGACCGCTGACGCAGCCTGCCAGCAGAATTGTCAGGAGCGATGCGGCATAACGGAGGGATGATAGTCTTGTGCGAAGCGACGTACTCACGGGCGAGCTTTCTGAACCGGGATCGTGGGTTCAGGGTTAGCGGCGCCAGCGTTAATGGCGGTTAAGAAACTGTAAAGTTAGGTAAAACCCGTCTTCATCGAGATCAGCTTTCATCGCCGCCCGCGCCATAGGGCGTCGGTCTTCTCGGAAGTTCCAGCGTGATGGCCAGCCCGCCGGCCGCCGGCAATGACGCGTGCACGCGCCCGCCGTGGCGCTCGATCGCCTGCCGGGTGATGGCGAGGCCCAGGCCGTATCCGCCTCTCGACACGGCATCCCTCCCGCGGGAAAACGGCTGGAAGATGCGTTCGAGTTCGTCCCGCCCGACGCCTGGACCCTGATCGGCGACGCCGATCGTCAGACGGTCGGCCATCGCCTCGCAGGAAACCGATATGTGCGAATGCTCCGCCGTATGTTTGACGGCGTTGCGGACGACGTTTTCGAGCGCCCTGTAGATCAGTTCGCCTTCGACCTCGGCGCGGAAGATGCCGTCGACGCTCGTCGTGATCGAGACCTCCCGCGCCTGGGCTTCGAATGCTGCATCGCCGAGGATTTCGTTGAGGAGCTCGATAACATCCACGGTCTGCGTCTTCAGCGGCAGGCTGGATCCCGCCGTCAGCCTGGCAAGTGTCAAGACCTCGCCGACCAGCGTATCGAGCCGTTCGACCTCGCGGTCCATACGATCCAGCATGGAGCCGAGTTTGGCGGGACTCTGCCTGAGGACGCCGACGGCTGCCTGTAGGCGGGACAAAGGCGAGCGCAGTTCATGGGAGACGTCATGGAACAGTCTTTGCTGCGCATCCTGAAGCTCCTGAAGCCGGGCGGCGCTCGCATCGAAATCATAGGCAAGTGCGGTGACTTCATCCTTTCGTCCGGCCATCTTGTCGCCGATGCGGAAGTCGAAACGGCCATGGGCGAGCGCGCTCAAGCCGTCGCGCAGATGCACGACGGGACGAATGAGATATCGGGCGAGCGCCCAGGCCGATATCGTGCTCGCGACCAAGATCGTGAACCACGGGATGAACGGACCAATATTCTCCATCGTGAAGGTGGGCTGGACCGGCAAGGAAATCCGATAGCAGACGCCCTCTGCCGGGACGAGTCTCGCATCGGCAGTCTTCGAGCCCGCGCATGCATCGGCATTTTCCGTTTTGGAAATCGTCAGACCCGGCGGCAGCGTCTCTGCGTTTATGCCCACGAAATGCGAGGCGGCGGCGGCACCGTCTCTCACCAGCATGTCCGCCGTCAGATCAAGGACGATCATTCGTCGTCCTTCCTCCCGCTCTCGCGCGAAAGGAGCTCCCTCGATAATATTGACGAGCAGGATGATCGCCCCGACAGTTACCGCCATCGTTAGCCATATGATGCTGAAAAACTTCCAGAAAAGCCGGGGCATGGTCAGTCCACGAGAAGTTGGTAGCCCTGGCCGCGGACGGACTGGATCCAGGATTGCCCGTCCTCCCGCAGTCCGAGCTTCTGGCGAACGCTGCTGATATGGACGTCGATGCGGCGGTCGAACGGCGTGAGCGGCTTGCCGAAGGCCCGCTTCGAAATCTCCTGCTTCGACACCAGCTGGCCGGCGCTGCGGGCGAGAACCTCGATCAGGCTGAACTCGGTGCCGGTCAGCTCCAAACTCTCGCCGCGCCATTCGGCGCTTCTGCTGCCGGAATGGATCACCAGCTGCCCTGCCCTGATCGTGTCGGTCGCTGCACCGCCTGCCGGCTGACCCGCACGGCGCAGGATGGCGCGCAGCCTTGCCGCCAGTTCACCCGGCGAACAGGGTTTCGGCACATAGTCGTCGGCACCGAGATTGAGGCCCGATATCCTGTCGACGTCGTCGCCTCTTGCGGTCAGCATCAGGACGGGGACCTGGCTCAGCTTCCTGATCCGCTGCAGCACCTCGATGCCGTTCATCCGCGGCATCATGATGTCGAGCACGATGATATCAACCGTATTGCCGGCGGCCGCGGCAATGGCGGCGCGGCCGTCCGTATCGGTTACGACGTCATATCCTTCTTCGACCAGATACTCCTGCAGGAGCGTCGTCAGCTCGGCATCGTCGTCGATGAGGAGAACCTTGTTCATTTGCATTGTCCGTCATTAATCGGGCAAGCCATACAGCACATACGCGCTCAATCGGCCAAGTTTTACCTAACTTAACACTAACTTGACCGCGCTTAACGTTCGCCCCGTTACTTATCCTGCCCATGACATCGACGCGCACCAGGACCGGGTTGCCTCGACATGAGCGGCACTCCTTCGTCGCCTTCGCGCGGATCCAAAGGCATCGATGCCTTTGACCACAAGGAATGCTTTGTTGAGAAAATCCTCCAGAATACTTGCCACCGTTCTTGTTGCGGCGGCGCTTGCCTCCCCCGTCCGTCTTGCCATGGCGGAACAGGCTGCAGCAACCGCGCTCACCGTCTCCCTGACGGCGCCTGCGCAACGGGACTGGCCTGAGACCGTTCCCGCGAGCGGGTGGCTAAAACCGTGGCAGGAAGCGATCATCGCCTCGGAGACGAGCGGCCTGCGCATCACCGATGTGCTGGTCGATGTCGGCTCCGTGGTCACGAAGGGACAGACGCTCGTCCGGCTTTCGCAGGAGAGCGTGATGGCCGATCTGCGCAAACAGGAGGCGGCCGTCGAGAATGCCAAGGCAAGCCTTACGAAGGCCAAGGCCAATGCCGACCGGGCACGGCAGCTCCAACCCTCCGGCGCGCTCTCTGACGAGAAAATCGTCGAATATCTGGCCGACGAGCAGACGGCGACGGCAAGCCTTGCATCGGAAGAGGCCGCACTCGATAGCGAAAAGATCAAGCTCGCCCAGACGACCATCACAGCGGCCGATGACGGCGTCATCACCTCGCGTTCCGCCAATCTCGGCGCTGTCGTCTCTACGGGCACCGAGCTGTTCCGTATGGTGCGCCAGCAGCGGATCGAATGGCAGGCTGAGGTTTCCGCCCGCTATCTCCCGCGCATTTCGGAAGGTTTGAGCGTCAGGATCAACGGGCCGGACGGCCAGGCCATCGAAGGCAAGGTGAGGCTTGTCGGACCGTCGGTCAGCACCGATACCAGCCGGGCGATCGTCTATGTCACGCTTCCAGCCGACACGCGCCCGCGCACCGGGCTTTACGTGACCGGCAACATCGAACTGCAGACTTCCCCGGCGCTGACCGTTCCTGAAACGGCGATCGTGTTCCGTGACGGCATTAGCTACGTCTTCACTTCAGGCGAGGATCAGCGGGTGCAAAGGATCCGGGTGGAAACCGGCCGCCGCAACGATGGGGAGGTGGAAATCGTCTCCGGACTGGACCGCTCGTCGAAAGTAGTGAGCTCGGGCGGCGCGTTCCTGTCGGACAACGACCTCGTAAAGATTGTGGAGACGAACTGATGAACTTCTCAGCATGGTCGATCCGCAACCCCGTACCGGCAATATTGCTGTTCGTGATGCTTGCCGTCGGCGGGCTCCTGGCCTTCAAGCAGCTGCCGATCCAGAACTTCCCCGATATGGACCTTCCGACGATCAGCGTCACCGCAACGCTCGACGGCGCAGCACCGACGCAGCTCGAAACCGAGGTCGCCCGCACCATCGAGGACAGTCTCGCCGCACTCAGCTATCTCGACCATATCACCACGACCATCACCGATGGCACCGTCT
This sequence comes from Rhizobium sp. R634, assembly GCF_002211305.1. GTDB lineage: Bacteria > Pseudomonadota > Alphaproteobacteria > Rhizobiales > Rhizobiaceae > Rhizobium. Next base: position 58,859 of record NZ_LOKW01000029.1, read on the forward strand.
CGATCAAGGTTTCCTTCGAGCTTGAGAAAGACAGCGAAACAGCCCTGAATGAAGTCCGTAATGCCGTCGACAGCGTCAAAGGCGATCTGCCGGCGCAGATGGAAAGCCCAAGCGTCACCAAGGTCACGGTACAGAGCTCCGCGCTCGTCACCTATGCCATACGCTCGACCGCGTTGAACGAGACCGAACTTTCCTGGTTCGTCGACAACGACCTGACCAAGGCGCTGCTGTCCGTGCCCGGCGTCGGGCAGGTCAACCGCATCGGCGGGATCGACCGCGAGGTTCATGTGGATCTCGACCCTGCGACCATGGCTTCGCTTGGGGTCACTGCGGCGACCGTGTCATCGCAGCTAAAGGCCGTGCAGGCGGATACGTCAGGCGGGCTTGGCGAAATCGGCGGTACCCGCCAGACCGTGCGCACGCTCGGCGCCCTGCCCTCGGTCGAAGCGCTGAAGGCGCTCAGAATTCCGCTGGCGAACGGCCAGCAGGTTCGCCTCGACGATGTCGCATCCGTCACCGACAGCTTCGCCGAGCGGTCCTCGATGGCCTATCTCGATGGCAAACCGGTGATCGCGGTCGAGATCAAGCGCTCGAACGGGTTTTCGGACAGCGGTGTCGCTGACGACGTTGACACGGCGATCAAGCAGTTCGCCTCCAAGCATTCCAACGTGCAGATCGAAGACGCCTACAGCACGATCGGACCGATCATCGAGAATTACAATGGTTCGATGCACATGCTGTACGAGGGTGCGATTCTCGCGATCGTCGTCGTCTGGCTCTTCCTGCGGGACTGGCGGGCAACGATCCTGTCGGCCGTGGCACTGCCCTTGTCTGTCATCCCGACCTTCCTCGTCATGTACCTCTGCGGCTTCAGCCTGAATATCATCACGCTGCTTGCACTGTCGCTCGTGGTCGGCATCCTCGTCGACGACGCCATCGTCGAAATCGAGAACATCGCCCGCCATCTGCAGATGGGAAAGCGGCCGATCGACGCCGCCCTCGAAGCCGCCAACGAGATCGGGCTTGCCGTCATCGCAACCACCTTCACGCTGGTCGCAGTCTTCCTGCCGACCGCCTTCATGAGCGGCATCCCGGGGCTTCTGTTCCGCCAATTCGGCATCACCACCGCCGTCGCCGTCCTCGCCTCGCTGGTCGTCGCACGCCTGCTGACGCCGATGATGGCCGCCTATTTCATGAAGGCCCATCCGACGGAGGAAAAGGACGGCCGCATCATGCGCGCCTATATGGCAGTCGTGAAAACCGCCATGAACCGCCGGAAAACGACGGTCGCCGTGACCGCCGTCTTCGTCGCGCTCTCGCTTTCCACCATTCCCTTGCTGAAATCAGGCTTCCTGCCCGCTTCCGACGACGCGCGAACCCAGATCACGCTTACCATGCAGCCGGGCGCCACGATCGAGCAGACCGACGACGCGGCCAGAAAGGCAGCCGATATCGTCGGAAAGCTCAACGATGTCACGCGTGTCTTTTCCTCCGTCGGATCCGCATCCTCGGGCGGCGGCCCCGACAGCAGCACGACGAGCGATGTCGGCTCCGCCACGATCGTCGCCGTCTTGTCGCCCATCGGCGATCGCAATCGCAAGCAGTCAGAAATCGAAAACGACATGCGCCAGGCACTCTCCATCCTCCCCGGCGTACGCGTGGAGGTCGGCAGCGGCGGCAACGGCACGAAGCTCGATATCACGCTGGCGAGCGACGATGCGAATGTCCTCGACAGCGCCAGCACGGCGCTCGAGGAACAGCTCCGCACGCTGCAGGGTATCGGCGCGGTGACGTCGACCGCGGCGAGGCAGGCGCCCGAAATCCAGATCACGCCCGATTTTGCCCGCGCAGCAGCGCTCGGCGTGACATCGAGTTCCGTCGCCGAGGCCGTACGCGTGGCGACGAATGGAGAATATTCGGCCGACCTGCCGAAGCTCAACCTGCCGCAGCGCCAGATTCCGATCGTCGTCCGCTTCAGCCCCGAGACACGCACCAATCTGGACGACATCAAGAACATGCGGGTGACGGGAACCAACGGCAATGTCGACCTCGGATCGATCGCCGATGTGAAGATCGGCGGCAGCCCTTCCGAAATCGACCGCATCGACCGGATGCGCAATGTCACCCTTTCCGTCGAACTCAACGGCCGCATCCTCGGCGACGTCAATCGCGAGGCGCAGGCCCTGCCGGCGCTCCAACACCTGCCGTCGGGCGTCACCCTCGTCGAACAGGGCGAGCTTCAGCGCAGTTCGGAGCTGTTCCAGAGCTTCGCCCTTGCCATGGCGATCGGCGTATTCTGCATCTATGCGGTTCTCGTGCTGCTCTTCCACGACTTCCTGCAGCCGCTCACCCTGCTGATGGCTCTGCCGCTCTCGCTCGGCGGCGCACTGCTGCCGCTCGTTTTGACCGGAACCAGCTTCTCGATGGCGGCCGTCATCGGCTTGCTTATGCTGATGGGCGTGGTGACCAAAAACTCCATCCTGCTCATCGAATATGCGATCATGTCGCGCCGTCAGGGCATGTCCCGGTTCGATGCCCTGGTGGACGCCTGCCACAAGCGCGCCCGGCCGATCGTCATGACCACCATTGCCATGGCGGCCGGCATGCTTCCGGTCGCGCTCAGCCTCACGGGCGGCGATTCGAGCTTCCGGCAGCCGATGGCAATCGTCGTGATCGGCGGCGTGATGATGTCGACCTTCCTCAGCCTCATCGTCATCCCGGTCATCTTCACCTTCGTCGACGACCTGGAACAGATCCTCAAGCGGTTGCTGCGCCGGATCGGGCTGGCTGCGGAAACCGCTGGAGATAAGCCGCATGCGTCCAACGATCACGCGGCGATCGCCTTCCACCCCGAGCAATCACGGCGAGGGCACGGTCAGAGATGATCTCCACTGCCCTTCCGTCAGCAGCCGGTGACGACAACCTCTTCGGTCGCGTTCCCTCCCCCACGGGAACAGACCGCGGGACGTGTTCCCCCGCAGGCGGCCTCAAGCCGCCTGCGCGTCCTGCATCCCAATCAGGAGGTATGGCTCTGTCGGAAGACATTTCAATTGGTGGAACGGGGTGATCCGGTCTCACAGTTCAACAGAACAGCACTGCTTTCTATGCTGAGTGTCGCCATGTCTCACGACAATGGCTTCATCGATCCGAAATCGGGCAGGGCGTCGCTCGCATAGCCGACGGCCCCAAGCGAAGCGATGGCGATCCGGCCGTCGCGGATCGACAGCAGCGGCCCGTCCCGCCCCTGCTCGTAGAGATCGGGATGGGCAGCGGCAAAACGCGCCTGCTCCGCCTGCGACGCGCCCTGCATGCCGGCGACATAGTGATGGCCATTACGCTCGACATGGGAGAGGCCGAGCAGCGAAACCAGCGCCAGATCCTGCTGCACGGCAAGCCCGGCCTGGCAGGTCAGATCTTCGCCAGAGAGAAACAACCCCGGCACGCCGTCCGTTCTGATGCGGATCGCCTTCATGAGCGAGCGGTAAATGCCTTTGCAGGTTTTCGAGGAGACGCCGGTATAGCCGAGCCGCCGGGCGCGGGCGAAGGCGCCGTCGCCATCATCGCTCTCATCGATCAGGAAAGGCAGCTGCGATGCCAGCGCTCCGAGCGGGGTTTCCATGGTGATCCCGCGCGAGAACGGCTGTTCGACAAAGGCGATGGCCGCACGCAGCCGCGCCAGCCGTGGCATGGCCGCGATCCGCGCCAAGAGGGCGGCAAGCGCGTCGGCGGTGGCGAACTGTTCGTTGCCGTCAACCGTCACCCGGTAGTCCGGCAGACGGTCCAGCAGGGCGGCGATCCGCGACAGCCGGTCGATATCGGCATCGGCCGCGCCCGAAAGCTTGATCTTGAACCAGCGGTTGCCATAGCGGGCAATCACTGCCTCGAGACTTTCCGGCAGGCCATCGCCGACCGGATCGACGATCTCGTCCTCGGTAATGGGGTCAAGCAGCCCGATCGTATGCCGGGCTGCAATCGAGTCAGCGGGGCGAAGGCCAGCGAGCACCGCTGACGCGGCATCCGGGTCGACATCGCCTGGCAGCATCGGGCCGCCAACGCCGACGAGATTGCTCCGCACCGCGTCGAAAAAGGAAATACCGGCAAGGCGGCAATAGGCATCGAGTGCTGCGCGGGCGATCAGCGAAGGACCGAAACCGGCGGCCAGCGGGTTTCCAGGTAGGCGGCGGGCGGTTTCCATCTCGTTCAGGCGGGCAGCGGCAAACAATGTCGCCGGCGCCGACGCTTCGAGCGATGCGTCGGCAGCGGTGCGGATCGAGCCGCGCAATTGATCGACATTCTGCGCCGGCGTCAGCGCCGGATTCTTGTCGAACCATTTCGGCACCATCAATTCGGCGGCCGCACCGACGGCGGTTTTCCCCTCCTCGTCCTCGACACGCACCCTGAGAAAGGCCTGCGGCGCTTTTTCCAGCGTCGCCGCGCCGAAGCGGAACGGCAGGCGCAGGCTGATCTCGCGCTCGAAGGCATCGATCTCGACAATTCTGATGCGTGGCGCCGTCACGGAACCTCCAATGCTTCTGTCCAAGCTCATGCCATCCGCTCCAGCATGGCGCGCGACACTTCGTGTTGGAGCGGCTCCCGGCGCAGCAGCCGACCGATCTCATCGACCATGGCCCGCCCCTGGGCGAAATGCGCCTCTTCGGTGTGGCCGGCAGCATGCGGTGAGATAGTAACATTGGCAAGCATGGGGTCGCGGAAGGGACTGTCCTGAGGCAGCGGCTCGTTGTCGAAGACATCGAGAGCCGCATCGATACGGCCGGAGCGGATCTCCGCGAGCAACGCCGCCTCATCGACCAGCTCGGCCCGCGCGGTATTGATGAACAATGCGCCGGGCCGCAGCAGCGCCAGTTCGCGGGTGCCGATCATGCGGCGCGTTTCCGGCAGAACGGGCGCATGCAGGGAAATCACGTCGCTTTGCGCTAGCGCCTCGTCCAATCCTGTTCTGGCAACGCTGAGCGCGGCGGCCTCGCTGTCGTCGAGATAGGGATCGACGACCAGGACGCGGCAGCCGAATGGAACGAGCAGGCGGATGACCGCCCGGCCGACATATCCGGCGCCGACGATGGCGACCGTTCTGGCGCCGAGCAATCTTTGCGGCACGGCGGCGCGGACGTCGAGCCATTCACCGCCGCTACGCAATCGATGATGCAGAAGGTGGATGCCGCGCATCGCGAGCAGCGCTTCGGCGACGACGAACTCGGCAACCGAGGCGGCAATTTTGGAGGCGGCATGGCTGACGCGAAGGCCGTCGTCGAACAGACGGGCGGGAACGAGCGTGCGGACGCTGCCGGCCGAATGCGCGACAAGGGCAAGCTGCGGATGGCGCTGGCGCGCGGCGGCATCGAAGGGCGGCGTGCCCCATCCGGTCAGGCAGGCCGTGGCGCCCTGCAGCAACCGGTCGGCATCGGCGGCATCGATCGTGACGCCGGCCGGCCAGCGGACGTCGCCGAGGGCGTTCAACTCAGCGGTCGCCGCATCGTCGAGCATCATGCGGCGGGTCTTTTCGGTCAAAAGGACGGCGATGACGGAAGCTTGTTCACGCATGCTTCTACTCTTTCGCTGCGGCGACGAGGCGCCTGAGATGGGCGAGATCGGCGCGGGCCTTGTCGAGCGCCTGTTCCCGGGGAAGCCGGTATTGGGAGTGCACCGAGAGCACCCCTGCAAAGCCATTCATCACCAGATGCGGGATGATTTCGTTCCAGGGAACCATGCCCTCATCGAGCCCATACCAATCCGAATGCCAGGCACGGTGGCCCTGTGCCCCATAGACGCCGGGAAACCAGCCGCAATTCTTGACGCCCATGCAGCAGAACCAGGGATCGAGAAGGTCGAGGGTCAGACGCCAGTCCTCGCTGCCCTCGCGGATGATCTGGTTGGCCGGATCGGGATAGGCACCGATCCTTGAGGGATCGCGGCCGGCCAGCAATTGCGCCGCCAGCGCGCCGGAGCTGTGCAGGGTTCCGCCGTGAAGCTGGACGGTCAGCTTGATACCGAAGCGTTCGGCGAGGCGCTCGAAACCGTCAAGGTCACGCCGAGCCTCATCGGCCTGCGCCTTCCAGCGCCGGGACGGATCATAGCGCCAGAAGCCGAGCCGAACCTGGCCGATGCCGGCCTCGCCGCAGCAACCGAGAAGCCGCGACGTGGCATCGTCGGGCCGGGTAGCGTCGATGGTCGCCATGGGTGTGCGCAGGCCGACCGCGGCAAAGCGCTTTGCGGCCTTGACGATCTCTTCCGGCCTGTCGGGGCAAACGGCGTGGCCGTCGCGGATGAGAAGATCGGCGCAGTCGAAGCCCAAACCGACCGCGATCTCCGCCGCCTTCTCCAGCGGCAGGCCTTCCAGGGTCTTGGTGAAATAGGCGATATCCATGGTGCCTTCGCTCATCGACCAGAAATACAAAGCTCGCTCCCGCGGCCGAAGGCATCGCGGGCGCGCACCGCATATTGCACCCCCTCAGCCGGCGACATGTGCAGGAATGCCGTCGAGATCAGCGGCACCGGACTGACCTTTTCGAAGCTATTGCCGTCGGTGCTGGCGAGGACATCATAGAAGATGGCGGGGCTCGCATCGCCGGCTGCCCAGAACAGCATGCGCTCCTCGCGGCCGCCGAGACCGAGGTACCGTTCGACGGCAAGACCGGTCGGTGTGGCCGGGGCCGCGCCGGTATCGGGAACGACGAGCACCTGCGTCAGCGACGGCAGTGGCACGTCGAGATCGACACTGATTCGGCCCTCGTCGCATTCGATGACGCTGATCGGGTGCAGCAGGGCGGGCTCCTGGGCGCGGCGCAGTTCGGCAAGCTGCGCTTCACCAGGTTCGGGCGGCGCGCCGACCGGCTCGAAGGGTCCGCGCGGATTGCTTTCGTCGCGCTGGGCCTCCCAGACCTCCATCGGATTGGTGAATTCCTCGTCGATGCGCAGCTGGCACAGGGCGTGGCGGCCGGGAGCGAGCCCGCCGATCTCAAGGCGGACGGCGGTCCGGCCCGAACGGTTGATGGCATCGACGCTGTGGATGAGGCTGATCGAAACACCGCCGCCCGAAAGCCGTGTCGGCAGGATCGCCAGGCCATCCTGATCGGGCGCGAGCGGCGGCTCGGCCGTCACCTTGCAGACGGTGTCGCCGAGCGTCGCCAGCAGCTCCATCGCTGTGAGGCCAGGCTTCTTGATGATGTCGAAGGGCGGCGCGCTGTCGATGTCGGTGACCAATTTATCCAGATCGGTCTTGTGCTCCCACTGCGCCTTGGTGAAATTGCGCGGGCCGAAGTAGGCGAAGATCGTGCGCTGGCTCCAGCCGCCGATAAAAGCGTGGTCATTGCTAAGGAAGGTAAAATCAGCTGCTTTCGGGGCCATGATGCGCCGGTCGTGCTGCTCGATGATGCGGGCGATGATGCCGGCATAATAGGCCTTGCCGTGCCAGCTGTGATGATCGCTCCAGCCGAGCTGAGGATCGCATTCGTCGTTGACGATCGGCAGGCCGGCAAGCCTGGGATGGTGCTCCTTGAGATAGTCGACGACGAGAAGCGTGCGGTCGACGATGGCATTGGTTTTCGGCGTCAGGTCGTCTTTGCTGCCGTTGACGCCTTTTTCGTGGATCGAGATGTAGTTGAGGCGCGGCGGGCCGTCGCCGCTCAGGCAGCTCGTGCCGCTGTCGCAATGAGCCATCAGGGCGCGGAAGATCGGCGAGAGCGTGCGGGCGGTGCCGGGTCCGCCCATCGGCAGGCCGGGATCGACGGTGTCTAGGCCTGCGACGCAGGCGTCGTAATAATTGGTGTAGCCCTTGATCCCGTAGGTCCACCAGCCGGAGTCGGCCTCATTCGTCGTTTCGAAATACCACGTCCGCAACTCGTCCATGCCGTAGCGCGCGCCGTAGCGGTCTGCCGTCGCCGTCACGAGATCCCGCCAGCGCCTGACCTGGTCCATGTCCTCGTAATCGGTGAAGAGATCAGACGGGTTGCCCATCAGCTCGAAGAAGGGCTTCAGACGGTGCTCGATCATCACGTCGAGCGCCCGGTCGAGCAGCGACCAGTCGTAGACGAATCTGCCCTCGCCGCCGGTCGCGCGCAGCAGATTGTAGAGATAATGGACGCGCAGATAGCGGATACCCTCGTTCGGCAGGCCGCCCATATAGGCGAGCATCTGGCGCATCTCGGGTTCGAGCAGCAGCTCGGCCGGCGAAAAGCCGGTGCCGCGCCAGAACCGGTTGAATGGACGCACTGCTTCACCGGCATCGACGCTTATTCGCGTACGTTCACGCATGGATCATTCTCCTTCGAAGGAAAGGCTGGCAGCGCAAAAAGGCCGGATTATTTGAACTTGTCGCGCATCGCATCGATGCCGGGGATGGTCTTGGTCAGGTGCTGATGGGCGGGATCGAAGCGCTGGATCAGCCCGCGCCGGTGCTTGCCGACGAGGATGGTGAAGATATAGCCGTGATGCCCGGGTGAGGTGACGGTCGGGTGGTAGCCGCGATCGACCAGGACTGTATCGCCGTTGCGGGTCATGAGGATCTTGACCGGACCATTGTCGTCATAGGTGATCTGGCTGCCGAAGCCGGTCTCGGGCTGGAAGCGGTAGTGATAGAGTTCCTCGTGCAGGGTCTCGGCGTCGCCGTCTTCCGTATCGTGCTTGTGGGGAGGATAGCCCGACCAGCAGCCTTCGCCGGCATAGAGCTCGCTCACCAGAAGGTTGCCGCAGCGGCCATTCTGCCGCTGGCCGAGCAGGTGGACGATCCGCCGCTGGCTGTGGGTGTCGGGCGAGCCGACATTGACCGCGTCCACCTCGTCCGGCGTGACCCGGAACGGGGCGTAGCGCGTGTCGCAGAGGCCGCCGGCGATGGCGACTTCCGCCGGGCCGCCACGGGCCGATATCCGGACATTGGCGTCGACGGGCGCGTAAACCGAATCCGCATCGCCTCCCCAGATATCGGCTCGCCGGCCCACAGCTTCGAAGCTGATGTCATCCACTTCGATATCCACCTGCCCCGACAGCACGACGTAGAGGCTTTCGTGCAAGGGCAACCGCCGCGTCTCCCGGCCGCCGGCCGGAAGCGTGACGAGGTCGAAGTAGATGAGATCGAGCGTCCTGGAGGAGGTATCCACAATGGGACGCTGCTCGGAGCGTGGAATGAATTCGGGCATCAATTGAACTCCGGAACGGTACGGTCGGCGAAAGGATTGAGCGTCAGCGATTCGGCGTGATGGCAGGCCACGGCATGTCCATCGGTAGTGACGGTGCGCAGCGCCGGCAGTTCCTGCCTGCAAAGCTCGGTGGCGTAGCGGCAGCGCGGATGAAAGGCGCAGCCGGGAGGCGGATGCGCGGGATCGGCCACCTCGCCCGCCAGGCGGATGCGTTTGCCGTGACGGCGCAACCTCGGATCGGCGATCGGCACCGCCGAAAGCAGCGCTTCGGTATAGGGATGGAGCGGGCGCGAGAAGATCTGCTCCGTCGGCGCCTTCTCGACGACCCGGCCGACATACATGACGGCGATATTGTCGGAGATGTGCCGGACGACCGAGAGATCGTGGGCGACGAAGAGATAAGTCAGGCCGAACCGTTCCTGCAGGTCCTGCAGGAGATTGATGGTTTGCGCCTGCACGCTGACATCGAGCGCCGAAACGGCTTCGTCCGCAATCACCAGCCGCGGATTGGACGCCAGCGCCCGGGCAATTCCGATGCGCTGGCGTTCGCCGCCGGAAAAAGCATGCGGGTAGCGTCGCATATATTCGGGCCGCAGGCCGACACTCTGCATAAGCTCGGCGACGCGATGCTCGAGCTCCCGGCCTTTGGCGATGCCGTTGACACCAAGCACCTCGCCGATGATGTCGATGACGGGAAGGCGCGGGTTGAGTGAGGATTGCGGATCCTGGAACACGATGCGGAGGTCGCGGTGGATTTCCTTGAGGGCGGGGCCTGAGAGGGCCGCGAGGTCGACCGTGCCGCCGCTCCGGTCGCGGTAGCGGATCTCGCCGCTCGTCGGCTGGTAGATGCGCAGCACGGTGCGGGCGAGCGTCGACTTGCCGCAGCCGGATTCGCCGACGATACCGAGCGTCTCGCCGTCCTCGACGCGAAGCGAGACGCCGTCGACCGCCTTGACATGTCCGACCACCTGCCGGAACGCGCCCTTGCGAATGGGAAAATGCATCCTGAGATCGTTGAGCTCCAGCAGCGGGCTGCGCGGCGCTTGGGAACCGGCCATCATTGTCTCCCCTCGTAAAGCAGGCAGCTGGCGACGTGCCCGTCACCGACGACGACGGATCCGGGGTCCTTCCGATCGCAGAGGCCCGCCCTCGCCTCTTTGCATCGGGGATGAAAGCTGCAGCCCTCCGGCCGGTCGAAACGCGAGGGCACCATGCCCTCGATGGTCGCCAGCCGTTCGCTCGGCTGCCCGTGCATGCGCGGCACCGATTGCAGCAGCGCCTTGGTGTAGGGATGAACCGGCGCGTGGAAGATCGTGTCGACGTCGCCCGCCTCCACCACCCGGCCGACATACATGACGACGACCTCGTCGGCGATCTCGGCGACCACGCCGAGATCGTGGGTGACGAACAGCACCGAGAGACCGAATTCGGCCTGCAGCGAGGCGAGAAGATCGAGGATATTGGCCTGGGTGGTCACATCGAGTGCCGTGGTCGGTTCGTCGGCAATCAGCAGTTTCGGGCGACAGGCGAGCGCCAGCGCGATGCAGACGCGCTGGCGCATGCCGCCGGAAAACTGGAAGGCATAGCTTTCCATCCGCTCAGCCGGCCTGGGAATGCCGACGAGCGCGAGCGTCTCGATGGCGTGTTCGCGCGCTTCCTTCTTTCCCATCTTGAGATGCAAGCGGATCACCTCCACCATCTGGTTGCCGATCGTATGGACGGGCGACAGGGCCGCCATCGGCTCCTGGCTGATCAGCCCGATCTGGGCGCCGCGGATCGCCCGCATGTCGCGGCCGCGCGGATCGAGCGCGGCGAGATCGATGGCGGGTGCTGCCGGATCGGGCCGGTAGCGGATCGCGCCTGAGACGATGCGCCCGCCGCGCGGAACCTGGTTGAGGATCGAGCGGCCGGTGATGCTCTTGCCCGAGCCGGATTCACCGACGACGCAAACCGTCTTGCCGCGCGGGATGGAAAAGGAAACGCCGTCGACCGCCCGCACCGTGCCCGCGCCGCCGAAGAAATGCGTCCTCAAGTCGTCGACTTCGATCAGCGGGTCGCGTTCGATGCTCCGGCCGCCGGCGGCGGCGAGATGGGAGTCAGTATTCATAGGGATCTGCAGCATCGCGTAATCCATCACCAAGGAAATTGAGGGCGAGCACCGTGACGATCACCGCGATGCCCGGGAGAAACAGCCAGGGCGCGCTCGAGACCGCGAGAATGTTCTGCGCCTCCTGCAGCAGCACGCCCCAACTCACCACAGGCGGACGCAGACCGATGCCCAAGAAGGAGAGCGCGGTTTCGGCGAGGATCATCGTCGGAATGGCGAGCGTCACCGAGGCGATGATGTGGCTCATGAAGGACGGCACCATATGCCGCCAGATGATCCGCATCCGGGAACAGCCGTCGAGACCGGCGGCGATGACGAAGTCCTCCGTCTTCAGCGACAGGAATCGGCCGCGCACGACACGCGCGAGATCGGTCCAGCCGATCAGCGACAGGATGACCGTGATCCAGAGATAGACGAGGATCGGATCGGCGCTGATCGGAACGGCGGCCGCAAGGCCCATCCAGAGCGGAATGGTCGGGATCGAGTTGATGAGTTCGATGCAGCGCTGGATGACATCGTCCACCCAGCCGCCGTAAAGGCCGGAGATGCCGCCGAGGATGATGCCGAGGATCAGGCTGATCGCCACACCGATCAGGCCGACAGACATCGAAACGCGGGTACCGTGCACCGTCCGGCTGAAGACATCGCGGCCCAGCCGGTCGGCGCCGAACAGGTAGAAGGGCTTGCCCGCCTCGACCGGGCCGATCAGGTGACGGTCGAGATCGAACAGCCCCCAGAGCCGATAGGGTTCGCCCTTGACGAAGAAGCCGACGGGAATGACGACGGCCGGATCGGGCACATAGGTGCGGCTGAGCGCGATCGGGTCGACCTTCATCGAATATCCGTTGACATAGAGCGGGTGAAATCCACCCGACGCGTCATAGCCGGCAAATCGCAGCTGCTGGGGCGGCGCATAGGTGTAGCGGGAATCGTAGGTCTGCGACGACACCGGGGCGAGGATCTCGGCGAAGAGGGCGACCATGTAGATGAGGAAGATGACGACGCCTGCCGCCAATGCGAGCCGGTGACGGCAGAAGCGCCACCAGATGAGCTTCCACTGTCCTGCCGAAGCGGCGGTATTTCTGATCGGTTCAGGTGATAGCGCTATGGCTTGATCGGTCATATCTATCGTCCTTCAGCCGTTGCGGATGCGGGGGTCGAGCCAGGCGAGCAGCAGGTCCGAGATCAGCGTGCCGATCAGCGTCAACATGCTCATCAGTAGGATGAAGGTGCCGGCGAGATACATGTCCTGGGCAAACAGGGCGTTGAGCAGGAGCGGACCCGTGATCGGCAGGCTGAGCACGATGGAGACCACCACCGAACCGGAGACGAGGTGCGGCAGCACCCAGCCGACCGTCGAGACGAAGGGGTTGAGCGCGACGCGCACCGGATATTTGAGCAGCAGCCGGATTTCGCTGAGGCCCCGGGCGCGCGCCATGTCGACATAGGGCTTGTTGAGTTCGTCGAGTAGATTGGCGCGCATGATGCGGATCAGCGCCGCCGTGGCGCCGGTGCCGAGCACGACGACCGGGATCCACATATGCGAAATGAGGTCGCCGAGCTTGGCCCAGCTCCAGGCGGCGTTGATATAGAGGGGCGAAAACAGCCCGCCGACGCTCTGGCCGAAATACTGTGCCGAGACGAACATCAGCACCAGCGCCAGCAGGAAGTTGGGAATGGCAAGCCCGAGGAAGCCGAAGAAGGTGGCGACGTAATCGCCCACCGAATATTGCCGCACCGCCGAATATATGCCGATCGGAAAGGCCACCGCCCAGACGAAGAGCAGCGTGGTGACCGAGACCACCATCGTCAGGCCCATGCGCGCCCAGATCAATTCGCTGACCGGCTTGTTCCAATCGAGGGACTGGCCGAAATCGCCGCGCAGCAGGATGCCGCTGATCCATTTCCAATACTGAACCGCCCAGGGCTGGTCGAGGCCGTAGCGCTCGCGCAAACCCGCAATGACACTGGGATCGACGGTCTCGTTCTGCGAGGCGAGACGCGCGGTCATCGCCGTCAGGAAGTCGCCTGGCGGCAGCTGGATGATGATGAAGGTCACGACCGAGATCGCGAACATCATCGGGATCATGTAAAGCAGACGTCTGATGATGAAGCCGGCCATGTTCTAGCTCCTTCAACCGGCGACCGCCGATCGGGCTGGGTGATTGGGCGGGGCTGGTTCCGGAACGGCGCCCGAAGACGCCATTCCGGCCCATCATTTGGCTTTACTGCTGGTAGTAGAAGGTCTCGGGCTTGGCCGGTCCCGGCGTCATGTAGAAGGACGTACTGGGGATGACCTTCGGCACGTTGTGCATATTGGTCTTGACGATGCCGACGCGGTCCGGCTCCAGGTTGGTGCCGATGACGTAGAACTCGTCACGCGTGATCGCCAGCAGCTCCTTCATGGCTCCGAGCTGTTTTTGGAGCGTCGACGCTTCCTGAACCTGCCGGTAGAGATCCATCTGCTTCTTGGCCGCCGGGCTTGGTTCCTCAGCGTTCGGATCCTTGGGATTCTGGTAGTAGAGGCCCCAGGCCGTCGCGAAGCTCGATTCATATTCGTGCGGGAAATACCATTTGGGATCGAGCAGGCCGAGGAAGTCGTAGCCACCGCCGCCGACCCAGGCCAGGCCGTCATTCTCATTGTTCTGCAGGCGGGAGAAGATCAGCGAACGTTCGGCCGGGCGGGGCTGCATGTCGATGCCCACGGCTCGCCAATAACGCTGGATCATTTCCAGCGCGTCGACCTGGATGGGGCTGCCGGTCAGCGCATCGATCGCAAAGGTGATCCGCTTGCCGTCCTGGCCGAGACGAAAACCTTCGGCGTCTTTCTTGGCCAGGCCGGCCTTGTCGAGATACTGGTTGGCGAGATCGACGTTATATTCCAGATACTGCGTCGCCATCTTCTCGTCGTAGAGCGCCGTGCCCTCGCGGGGTGCGGCCTGATAGGGCTTGGCCTGCCCGGCATAAATCAGCTGGTTGAGCTCCTCGCGGTTGATGGCGTGGCTGAGGCCGATGCGGAAATCCTTGTTGGAGAAGACGGCGCGCAGGGCCGGGTTCTTGTGGGTCTGGTTGAGCGTGATCAGCAGCGCATTCGACCAGGCCGGCCGGGCGATGAACAGGCCGTAGCCGCCCTTCTGCTGGTTCTGCACGATCACGGTGCGGGCATCCGTCGTCTCGATAAAGCGGTTCTGCATGTCGATTTCGCCGCTGATCGCTTTCAGGATGATCGCCTGCGTGTCCTGCATCACGTCGATGGTGATGCGGTCGAAGTAAGGCAGCTGGTTTCCTGCCGTATCCACCTTGGCATAATAGGGATTGCGTTCGGCGACGACCTGCGTCGTGCCGTTATAGGGCGCGGTCAGCACCCAGGCGTCGAGCGTCGGGCGGCCGAGATCGCGCCAGCGGCCGGGAAAGCCGATCTTGTTGTTGAAGAGCTGGACCCAGTCAGTTGCGCCGGCCGCCTTCGCCAGAGCATCGACGCCGTCGGGATTGAAATCCTTGTGAAACTGCTTGAGGTAATGCGCCGGTGCCGCCGCCAGAATATCGGAGCCGCGCACGGTCGCCATATTCATCAGGAAGAGCCCGTTCGGCGCAGCGAATTTGAAGACCACCTTGTCGTCGCCGATCTTCTCGACCTTGACGGTCTCGCCGCCGGCAGTCAGCCATCCCGGCGCGGCAGGGGTGATCTTGGTGTTACGCAGCACATTCTCGTTCCACCACACCAGATCGTCCGCGGTGAAAGGCTCGCCGTCCGACCAGCGCGTGCCTTCGCGCAGGGTGAAGGTATATTCGGTGGCGTTGGCATTGACCTCGAAACTCTTGGCGATGTCGGGGATCACCTCCGTCCATTCCGGGTTCCAGCGGACCAGCCTGGTATAGCCGATCGAACGCTCAATCTCGCTATCGCCGCCGCCGAAGGTGGCCGTGCGCCAGGTGCCGCCATAAGTGCCGACCGATTCAAGGGGAGTGAGCACGAGCGGCTCCTTGGGCACCCGCTTTTCCACAGGCGGCAACTTGCCGGCGTCGACGAGCGCCTTGAGTTCCGGCGCCTCCTGAAAGCCGAGGGCAGCGCCGGCCCAGCTGGAGCCGATGAGGATCGCACCGGCAACGATCGAAACGACCTGCCGTCGTAGCATTCTGACGTGTTGCATTGTTTCCTCCCAATGATCTCGCCTAGGTTATCGTTAACGTATTTTCCTCCAGCTATAACGTTAACGTTACCGTTGTTTCTTGTCAAAGAGATTCTCGGAGTCGTGTTCAAGGCCTGATCAGCCTTGGCTTTATCTAGAATTATGTTAGTTATCGTTATCCAAAATTTATCCAGAGATACCCAGTTGAGCCACCCCAAAGAGCCAGAGTCCAAAATCACCATCGCCGATGTCGCCCGCGCCGCCGGCGTGTCGCCGATGACGGTATCGCGCGTGCTCAATGATCAGGGTGGCGCCAGTGCAGAGACCACGCAGCGCATTCTTCTGGCGGCGAACGAACTCAACTATCGGCCCAATCCCTTTGCGCGCGGATTGCGATCCGACCGGTCGAAGACCATCGGCCTTCTCGTTCCCGACATCACCAACCCGTTCTTCCCCGAGGTCATCAGGGGAGCCGAGGATGCGGCGAGTGCGGCCGGCTACAACCTGCTTCTGTCCAACGTCGTCGAGAACAGCAAGCGGGAGGAAGAACTGATCGAAGCGCTGCTGCGGCACCGCGTCGACGGCATAATCGTCTGCAGCGCGCGCCTGCCCGACGCCGCCCTGCACAAGGCGCTCGCGCACCACCGCGCCGTCGTGCTCATCAACCGCGAGGCTCCCCCTGAAGTCGCCGGAACGATCGTTACCGACTACGAGACCGGCGCGTCGCGAGCCATCGACCATCTGGTCGAGCGTGGGCGCCGCAAAATCGCCATCGTCGCGGGACCGCGCAGTTCCTTCGGCGGCAAGAGCCGCCTCGTCGGCTTCCGCAAGACGCTGGCGGCCCATGGGCTGAAGGCGCATGGCATCGTCTACTGTGATCCCACGGCTGCGGGCGGGCAGACGGCGGCCGCGCGATTGCTGGCGGAAACGCCTGGGATCGACGCCCTCGTCTGCTACAACGACCTCAATGCGATCGGCGCCATGAAGGCCTGCCGGGCCGCCGGCATTTCCATCCCCGAACAGATCGCCCTCATCGGTTTCGACGACATCCCGACCGCCGAACTTCTTTCACCGGCGCTCACCACCTTGCGGGTGCAGAAACGGGAAATGGGTGAGGAAGCCGTACGCCTGCTGCTCAGCCGCATCGCCACCAAGAACCGTCAGCACGGCATCGTCATCGTGCCCGAGCTCATCATCCGCGAAACGACCTGATCGACCATCAACAGGAGGATATCCCATGGATGCCGACAATCTGCAGTCACTGGCCCTGCCCGAGGAGAAGAAAGCCTGGTTCGTCCATGACCGTTTCGGCATGTTCGTGCACTGGGGGCTCTATGCCCTGCCGGCGCGTCATGAATGGGTCAAAAGCCGCGAAGAATTGAACGACGCCGACTATCAAAAATATTTCGATCGTTTCGATCCCGATCTCTACGACCCGCGCGAATGGGCGAGACGCGCCAAGGCCGCGGGCATGAAATATGTCGTGCTGACCACCAAGCACCATGAGGGCTTCTGCCTGTGGGATACCAAGGCCACCGACTTTAAGGTGACCAACACGCCCTATGGAAAGGATCTGCTGCGCCCCTTCGTCGACGCCTTCCGCGCCGAGGGGCTCAGGATCGGCTTCTATTATTCGCTGATCGACTGGCATCACCCCGACTTCACCGTCGATCCGCGCCATCCGCAGCGCAATCATCCCGATGCAGGGAAAATCAACGAAGGCCGGGATATGCAGCGTTATGCCGCCTTCATGCGCGAGCAAGTGCGCGAGCTGCTGACCGAGTTCGGCCGGATCGACATCCTGTGGTTCGATTTCAGCTATCCGCAGTGGAAACTCGGCGAACTTGTGGGAAAGGGCCATCGCGACTGGGAAAGCGAGAAACTGGTGCGCCTGGTGCGCGAGCTTGCTCCCGATATCATCATCAACAACCGGCTCGACCTTGCCGGCCTGCAGCCCGACATCGTCACGCCGGAGCAATATATGCCGCGCGCCTGGCCGAAGCGCGACGGCAGGCGCGTCGTCTGGGAAGCCTGCCAGACGCTCAGCGGCTCCTGGGGCTATCACCGCGACGAGGACACCTGGAAAAGCACCGAGCAGCTGGTGCAGATGCTGGTCGGCACCGTTGCGATCGGCGGCAATCTGCTGATGAATGTCGGACCGACGGCACGCGGCACACTCGACCACCGTGCAATATCGGCCCTTGCCGCCTATGAGGAGTGGATGGCGCTGCACGAGCGCAGCATCGTCGGCTGCACCCAGTCCGACTTCACCGCCCCGCCCGACTGCCGCCTGACCCAGAACGGCGATCGGCTTTACATCCACCTCTTCAACTGGCCCTACAAGCATCTGCATTTCGATGCCCTGGCCGGCAAGATCGAATATGCGCAATTCCTGCATGATGCCAGCGAAGTCACCTGGCTGCGTCCGTCCGCCAATACGCTGTGGGCGAACACCCAGTTTCCCGTCGCCGAGGACGAACTGACATTCGTCCTGCCGGTGCGCCGCCCCAAGGCCGTCGTCCCGGTCATCGAGGTGAAACTCAAGGCCGAGAGCGCGGCTGGCATTCAGGATTAAGACAAAGCGGCCCGAAGGGGTGGGACCGCCTGCCCACTGAGGAGAATGGCTGGGTCGGCACCTGCTCTTCACCATCGTCCGCTTTGAACTCACGGGCGGTTTCGGAACGTGTCGACCTCTCTGCTTCCTTCCACCGACAGTCAGTCCTCTTCGAGGACAAGCTTCTGCGCTTCCAGCAAGCGAATAAGTTTCCCGATCTCTTTCGGTCCCATGTCACCTTTTACCAGAAGCCGGACATTTGTGTCACTACCCAGGCGGTTGCGCATCCATTCTATCTCACCCTGTACAGGAGACAGCGCTTGATCCTCCTGAGAGAAGGGAAACATGGGTGGCACGTGTTGGGCTGAAGCTTTAGATTCAACAATAACTTCACTCATTGGAATACCTGTTTGGCTTCCCTCTACAGCCACCCAGTTTCCATCGTCGGAAACAAAACGGACGCGCAGAGGCCGTGGCAATTGGAGCACACCTTGCGACTCCCATTGAATGAGATCGCCTATGGCTGCTCCGCCGAAAGGCTTTCCATTGGCTCCACCCTTCGACCCAAGGGATTCTACGTCTTCCGATGACCGGGAGCCATGACTTTCGTTTCCTCTTAGTTCCTCAACGAACGACATCGTGTCGAGAAAAGCGCGCGCAGCAGGGCGGACAGCGGTTGGGTTGAAGCCCTGCCGATTCAAATACGTCAACACTCCCTCCAATGGTGGCACCGGGATACCGTCGAAGCGCTCCCGCAGTTCTCGAAACAGGTCTGGCTCGGAGGCGGCCTCCAAGAGATTGTCTATTCGCTCTTGGTCATCAATTGCATGCAAAATTGCTCGAGCGCGCGAGGTAACACGCGTCTCACCTTTTCCCGCCCGCTCTAGAAGACCATATGAAGCCAAGGCAGCAAGTGCTTTATTGGCTGGACCACTTAGGCTGGAATAACCGACAAGCTTTGCCGCCAAGGTCCGGTCCACCGGGGAAGATCGATACTGCCGTTCAATCTTTCCTACAGCATCCACTGCGTCCTTTAGAGACATATTTGGATAAGAGGGGCTGCGAATTGGTTTATTCGTGGCTGCATCCGACATCTTTGACCTCGCAAATTTCTCAGTCAGCATATACACAGCAAGCCATAAAATAGCAATCACCATTACTAGATGACTTGAACGCACACCAAAGACAAGTCATCATGGCGGATGCGAATCGCCGCCAACAAAGATCGAAACGATGATTATCAGGCTTGTGTAGCCCCTCACGCTCTGGGCATTGGCGTCAGAGGGGAGACTAATAAAAAGCCACCCGACCCGTTGCAGCGGGAAGGGCGGCTCAGATGACCAAGAAATCGAAAGGTGCGTTAGGCGCCCCGCGATCCTTTGACCACTCCAATTCAAAGATTCGCACGTCTACCGCTCTCTTTCAAGGCCCACTGCCTTACGAAAGGAGAACGGTATGGTTTGGATTAATCCTTATAACCGTATTCGCTTCGGTAAGCTCGAATTTGTCCGCGGGCATTTTCGTAGTCGCTAATCAGGCAACAGCGGAGTAGCCGCTTTGCCTGTATGTCCAATCAATTTGGCCGGGATCATTACAGGCTCCCGGCTTTTTTCGGCCGGCATGCTTGGAAAGTACGACGTCTCTCTCCAACTGAGCCAATGCTCAGGACAGGCTGATCGCCATTGGCCGGTCGAGGTCGCGGGCGAGATAGTCCTGGATCTGGCGGACGATCTGGCTGGCGTGGGCGATCGCCAGCCGGTCGGCCCGCTCGGCATCGCCCGCTTCGATCGCGGCGATGATTTCCTCGTGTTCGTCGACATATTGACGCGGCAGGCGGTCGTCGAAGGTGGAGTAATAGAGGCGTAGGATGCGCCGGCCTTCGTCGAGCAGCTTGGCGAAGAAGGTCGTGTAATAGGAATTGCCGGCGAGCTCGGCGATCGCCACGTGAAATTCGCGGTTCGCCTCGATCATCGCATAGGCGTCGCGCGCGGCGACGGCATCGGCAAAATGCTTTTGGTGCAGCCGGATGCTCTTCATGATTTCACCGTTCCGCCGCTCGGCCGCCCCGCGCGTCGTGACCCGGTACATCAGCGTCAGCGCTTCGAAATATGTGGGCAGGCTGGCGAAATCGATCGGCGCGACGATCGTGTTCCGGTTCGGCAGGGTTGTGACCAAGCCGTCGGCGGCAAGCCGCAGCAGCGCCTCGCGAATGGGCGTCCTCGACATGCCGAAACGCTCCGACAGCCGGACCTCATCGAGCGGGCTGCCGGGCTCCAGCGCCATGGACAGGATTTCCCGGCGCAGCGTCACATAGACGCTCTGCGTGCCGGAGCCGCGCACCCGTACATTTTCCGTGTCAGTCTGCATCTGTCCTGCCCCTGTCCTGAAGCCTTGTATTGCGTTTCGGCCGGTTTCTGCAACGGTCCTGATAGAGCCGGTTGAGTCTTGTCGACAGTTTGTATATAACGCTCTTGACTTTAACGGGGTGCAAGCGATGACGACAGGATGGAAGGGCGTATTTCCCGCCGTAACGACACAATTCAACGAAGATCTTTCCGTGGATCTGCCCTCGACCCAACGCGTTCAGGACGCGCTCGTCAACGACGGCGTCAACGGCCTGATCGTCATGGGCACATGCGGCGAGAACAATTCGCTCGATCCCGATGAAAAGCGCACGATCCTCAAAGCCGCCGTCGAGGTCGTCAACGGCCGTGTTCCGGTCGTGACAGGCGTCTCCGAATTCGACACGCGGCGCGCCGTCGCCTATGCCCGCGACGCCGAAAAGCTCGGCGCCGACGGCCTGATGCTGCTGCCGGCCATGGTCTATGTGCCGAAGCCGGAAGAGCTGATCGCGCATTTCCGCACCGTCGCCGAAGCGACCTCGCTGCCGATCATGCTCTACAACAACCCGCCGGCCTATCGCGTCAACATCGGCGCCGACGTGCTGAAGGTGCTGGCCGATGTGCCGAATATCAAGGCCGTCAAGGAAAGCGCGCCGGATCCGCGCCGCTTCACCGACCTCATCAATGAATTCGGCGATCGTTTCGATATTTTCGCCGGCCTTGATGACGTCGCGCTCGAAGGGCTGATGCTCGGCGCCAAGGGCTGGGTCTCGGGCCTCACCAGCGCCTTCCCGGAGGAATCCGTGCAACTCGTCGCCGCCGCCGAACGCGGCGATTGGGAGACAGCCCGCGAGATCTACCGCTGGTTCATGCCGCTTCTGCATCTCGATGCCGAGCATGACCTCGTGCAGTCGATCAAGCTCGCCGAGCAGATCATGGGCCGCGGCTCCGAACGCGTCCGCATGCCGCGCCTGCCGCTGTCGGGCGCGCGCCGCGCCGAAGTCACCGCCATGGTCGAAAAGGCAGCCGCCACGCGTCCGTCGAAAATCGGCAAGGCCGCCTGAGGCAATGAGGCCGGCAGCGTGCGCAGCAGCTGCCGGTCCTTCCCCACCCGCTAAGCGCCTTTGGCGCTGCCGGAACGGATGAGGCTGCCACGGCTGACCAGCGACGGTATCTGGAAAATATGCTCCGCGCTGGTGCGGCCCTCTATTCTGGAAATCAATGTCCGGGTGGCGACCTGGCCGAGCTCCCTGCCCGACTGATCGATGCTTGCGAGATTGACGAGGCCGAGCGCTGCGGTCGAGGAATTGTCGTAGCCGATGACGGCGAGGTCTTCGGGTACGCGCACGCCCATCTCCATCGCCAGGCTCAAAAGCGTGATCGCGTCGAGATCGCTCCAGCAGAACACGGCGCGCGGCCTGTTTTCTCGCGACAGGAACTTTCGCATGGTTTCCTCCCGCTTTGGCGGGGCGATCGGAATTTTGCTGATCGAGGCAGACGAGCCGAGCCCGGCGCGCTGCATTGCCCGGCGGAAGCCGATCTCCCGCTGGCGAACGACGGAGACCTGGTGCCCCTCGCGCTCTCCGAGACTGAGCATTTCGATATCGCGGTAGCCGCAGGCAAGCAGCGCCTCGACTGCGATCTCCGCCCCGCGCTGGTCGTCGGCATTGACGGTATCGAAGGCGGTGGCGCCGGCATCGTGGTAGCCGACCGCGACGATCGGTATCTCTGACGCGAGTTTGGCGATGATCTCGGAGGGCAAGCGCGGGGCAACGAGGATCAGGCCGTCCATCTTGTAGTCGATCATCGACTCGATCAACGAGGTCTCCAGCTGCACGCGCGCATCGCTGACGCCGATCATCGCCTGATAATGCGACAGCGCCAGTACGCCGTTCACGCCGGCAATCACCTCCGGCAGGAAGGGATTGCGGATGTCGATCAGCAGCACGCCGATGGTGAAGCTGCGGCCGCGCAGGCCCCGTGCGGCCCGTGAAGGGCGATAGCCGAGCTCTTCGATGGCGCCGGTCACCTTTGCGCGCAGCCCTTCGCTGACGCCATAGGCATTTCGCATCACCTTGGAAACCGCGGCGACCGAGACGCCTGCGTGCGTTGCCACTGTCCGGATCGTCACGCGATCATTTCGTTGCAGTCTTTGTTTGTCTTCGATCGGCATGAAATCTCTGGGCTGCTCTGCGGGCCGTCCACAATCGCCCGCGAAAACACCATGGCAGAGTGGCGGCGAAATTTCTATTGCACTCCCGAAAAAAATGTAGAACGTTATATGGAGAACGTTCTACATTCTGTGGGAGGACTTGATGAACTTTCAGCCGGCAGCCATCAACGGCGATCTCGTTTCGCGCGCCTGGTCGGGGGACATGATCGCGCCACTGTCGGACGGCGGCCAGGGAACGCAGGCAAGCTTTGTCTCCAGAACCTTCGAGCACGATGGCGCGGGCGGTCCGGCCGAACTCTTCATCTCCGCGCTCGGCCTCTACCGCTGCTTCATCAATGGCGAGCGCGTCGGCACCGATCTTTTGACGCCCGGCTGGACGAATTATGACGATCGCATCGCCTATCAGCGATACGACGTGTCGAGCCTGCTCAAGTCAGGCGTCAACCGGATCGAGATCTGGCTCGCCGACGGATGGTACCGGTCGCCCATCATGTGGGGCGCCAAAGCGATCCCGAACTGCTGGGGCGACAGGATCGGCGCCATTGCGGATCTGGTCACGCCGGGCGGCACCATTCTGTCCACCGATACGAGCTGGCGGAGCGGCCTTCTGCCCATTCTGAAGTCGGGGATCTATTTCGGCGAGATCTATGACGCCCTCCGGGAAACCCTCGCAGAAACCCATGGGACAGAGAGACTGCCTTTCGACAAGGGGCTGCTCGTCGCCCATGAGACCGCGGCGGTGCGGGAGTTGCAGCCGCTCGCCCCGGTCGACAGCTGGACCGATGAGGAAGGCAGGACGATCTATGATTTCGGCCAGAATGTCGGCGGCTATGTCAGATACACGGTCCGCGGCACGGGCGGCGCCGAAGTGCGGGTGGAGCATTCGGAAGTCCTCGGTCCCGATCGCCATTTCGACAATCGCAACTATCGTGCGGCCGCAGCGCACACGCTTTATACGTTGCACGGAGACGGCGACGAGACCTATGCGCCGCATTTCACCTTCCACGGCTTCCGCTATGCCAGAGTGACGATCACTGGGAACGCCGAGATTCTCGAAATCGCATCGATCCCAATCTCGTCGGTGCCGGAACCCGCCGGCGGCTTCACCTCGGGCAACCCTCTCGTCAACCGTCTCGTGCAGAACACCATCTGGTCGCAGCGCGCCAATTTCGTCGAAGTGCCCACAGATTGCCCGCAGCGCGACGAACGCCTGGGGTGGACGGGCGACGCCCAGGTCTTTGCCGCAACCGCGTGCTGGCTGAGCGACAGCCGGTCCTTCCTCAGGAAGTATCTGCGCGACGTGATGGCCGACCAGCGCGAGGACGGGGCCGTCTCGCATTTCTCGCCGGACCCCACTCGCCTGCATCCCGCCAACTTCCCGGGCTATGCCGGCTCGACCGGCTGGGGCGATGCGATCGTCGTCATCCCCTGGGTGCTCTACACCCATTACGGCGATCGGGCCGCTCTGTCGGAGTGCCTGGATTCCATGGTGCGCTGGGTCGATTTCGTCTGGTCCATCTCGGATGGCCCGATCGTGCGTCCGCCGTCGCATTGGGGCGCCCGCGGCTTCACCTTCGGCGACTGGCTGCAGCCGGTCGGCGACAACAGGAAGCCGCGCCCGACGATCGCCGACGATTGCGCCGCCACCCTTTATCACTTCATCTCGACAGACCTTCTCGCAAAGATCGCCGCCGTTCTCGGCGAAGACACGCTAGGAGAGCAGATGAAGCGGCGCGCCGGAGAAATCCGGCAGGCTTTCGCCAACGAGTTCATCACGCCGGCGGGACGGCTCGCTCATAACGACCAGACCTCCTATGCGCTGGCGTTCCTCCACGACCTGATACCGGCCGAGCATGATCAGGCGGCCCGGCAGCATTTCCGGCAGGTGATCATCGATGCCGACTACAAGATCGGCACCGGCTTCATCGGCACCCCTGCCCTCCTGCCGGCGTTGACAAAGCTCGGCATGGACGACCTTGCCGAAAAGGTCTTCCTGCAGGAGGACGTGCCGGGCTGGCTCTATCAGGTCTCGAAGGGAGCGACGACGATCTGGGAACGCTGGGATTCGATGGCGCCTGACGGCACCATCTACGAGCCTGACATGAACAGCTACAATCATTATGCCTATGGCGCGGTCTGCCAATGGCTGTTCGAATGCGTCGCCGGCATTTCACCGAGCCCGGATGCGCCGGGGTTTGCCGAAGTCATCGTCGATCCCGCACCGATCCCATCGCTTTCGCATGTTTCAGCCTATCACGATGTCAGCCAGGGACGCATCGAGGCGGGCTGGCGCTGCACCGGCAACGAGGTCACCTATGTGCTGACGCTTCCGGAGGGCTGCGTCGGCCGCTTCCGGCCCGGACGGCGGCACCAGAACCCGTCGCTTGACGGCAAGCCTGTCACCGGAGAGGCCGTTCTTTCGCCCGGGACGCACCAGCTGGTTTTTTCTCTACCCGATCATTGAGGAGCATAAAGGTCACACCGTTCAGAGGAGGAACGTCATGACACATCGGATAAAGCGCATTCTTTGGGGTGCGTCGGCGCTTCTGGCCTTGGCCGCGGCCAGCCCGTCGCAGGCGGAAACCACGCTGTCTTTCCTGATCGACAATAACCCCGACACGGTCGCGGCGGCCGAGGCCCTGGTCGCCGCCTACCAGGCCAAGGCACCCGACGTAACGATCGAGATCGAGCAGCGGCCGGGCGGCGGCGAGGGCGACAACATCGTCAAGACACGCCTGGCGACCGGCGAAATGTCCGACGTGTTCCTCTATAATTCCGGCTCGCTCCTGCAGGCGCTGAAGCCCACGCAGACGCTTGTCGATCTGAGCGGCCTGCCGTCGCAGGCGAAGGTCGACGAAAGCTTCAAGGCCGTCGTCAGCGCCGACGGCAAGCTCTACGGCGTTCCCTTCGGCACGGCGATGGCGGGCGGGATCCTCTATAACAGGAAGATCTACCAGGAGCTTGGCCTGTCCGTTCCGAAAACATGGGCTGATTTCATGGCCAACAACGCCAAGGTCAAGGCATCGGGCAAGGTCGCCGTGGCGCAGACCTATCGCGATACCTGGACTTCGCAGCTCTTCGTTCTCGCCGATTACTACAATCTGCATGCCGCCGTGCCGAACTTCGCCGCCGACTATACCGCCAACAAGGCGAAATATGCCGAAACACCGGCAGCCATGAAGGGCTTCGAACGGCTGAAGGACGTTCACGACGCAGGCCTGATGAATGAGGACTTCGGCGCGGCAAGCTATGACGACGGCCTCAGAATGGTGGCGACCGGCGAGGCGGCGCATTATCCGATGCTGAGTTTCGCCGTCGGCGCGCTCAAACAGAATTATCCCGACAATCTGGGCGATGTCGGCTTCTTCGCCCAGCCGAGCGACGATGCGGAGACGAACGGGCTGACGGTCTGGATGCCGCCGGGCCTTTATATCCCGGCCAGCAGCCAGCACGCCGACGAAGCAAAGAAATTCGTCGATTTCGCCGGAAGCGTCGAGGGCTGCAAGGTGATGGTGGACACCAACGCCGTCCAAGGGCCTTCCCTGGTCGACGGCTGCGACCTGCCGGCGGACGTGCCGCCTGCAATCAAGGACATGCTTCCCTATTTCGAAACCAAGGACAAGACGACGCCGGCGCTGGAATTCGTCTCTCCGGTCAAGGGACCGGCGCTCGAACAGATCACCGTGGAGGTCGGCTCCGGCATCCGCCAACCCGCCGACGCGGCGAAGCTCTATGACGAGGATGTGCGCAAGCAGGCCAAGCAGCTCGGGCTGCCCAACTGGTAGAGCGGTCTTTCGGGCCAGTCAGCCTCGCCCGCAAAGGCGAGGCTCCACCCGATCGAAGAGGGAGTCATGATCGAGACACGCCGCCCCGCGCGCAAATCGCCCTATCCGCTGTGGTTTTTCATTCCCGCCGCCGTCATTTACGGCGTGCTGTTTCTCGTTCCCACGATATCGTCCCTCTGGTTCAGCCTGACACGCTGGGATCTGTCGACGGCCGAATTCATCGGGTTCGAAAATTTCCGGCAGTTCTTTTCCGAACCCTTCCTGATCCAGGGGCTCTTCAATACGCTGATCTATGCCGTGACGACCTCGGGCCTGAAGACGGTCTGCGGGCTGCTGCTCGCCGTGCTCCTCACCGGCAATATCTTCGCCCGCGGCTTCCTGCGCACGCTGGTCTTCTTTCCCGTCCTCGTCTCGACGATCGGCATCGGCATCACCTTCACCGTGATGATGCATCCGACCAAGGGTATCATCAACGTTACGCTCGAGGCGCTCGGCATTCCTGGGCCGGGATGGCTCACTGACCCGGCGCTCGCCCTTTTTTCGGTGGCCCTGGTCGATCTGTGGAAGGGGGTCGGCCTCGCCACCCTTATCTTCATCGCCGGTCTCGCCGCCATCAGCCCCGAATATTACGAGGCTGCGAGAATCGACGGAGCGACGCGCCTTCAGCAATTTTTCCGCGTCACCCTGCCGCTCGTGCGCCCAGCCACCGTCACGGTGGTGACATTGTCGCTGATCGGTGGCCTTCGCTCCTTCGACCTGATTTGGGCAATGACCCGCGGCGGACCCGGCTTCTCCTCGGACGTGATCGCCTCGGTCATCTACAAGCAATATCAGGCAGGCTTCTACGGTCTGTCGACGGCCGGCAACGTCATCCTGTTCGCGCTGATTGCCGCAATCATCCTGCCGCTTACCCTGTGGTTCAACCGGCGCGAGGTCGAAGAATGAGAAGCATCCGCCCCTATGTGACCGGCGCCATATCGCTTGCCGTCGCGGCGGTCATCTTCGTCATGCCTTTCATCTTCGTCGCTCTCCAGGCGGTCAAATCGAAATCGGAAGCCTCCCGCCTCGATTTCGAATTGCCCGGCCAATGGCTGTTCTGGGACAATCTCGTGGCCGTCTTCAAGGCGCGCGATTACCAGCTTGTGCTCGCCTATTTCAATTCGACGCTGATCACCGTCGCCTCCGTCACGATCCTCATCCTGCTGTCGGCGATGGTCGGCTATGTGATGCAGCGCCGCAGGACGGCCTGGAACAAGGTCGCATCCGTTGCGCTCTTCATGGGGCTGATGATGCCGCCCGCCGTGGTTCCGACGATCGGCCTGATGCAGGAGATCGGCCTCTTCAAGACCATGACCGGGATGATCCTGATCCAGGTCGCCTATAATCTCTCCTTCTCGACATTGCTCTACCGGTCCTTCATCTCGACCATCCCGCGCGATCTCGACGAGGCGGCGCTGATCGACGGCGCAAAGCCCCGGCAGATCTTTTTCCGGGTAATCCTGCCGCTTCTGAAGCCGGTGACCGTCACCAACATCGTCGTGCAGTCGATCGCTATCTTCAACGATTTCACCAACCCGCTCTATTACCTTCCCGGCAAGGAGAATGTGACGGTGCAGCTGACGCTCTATAATTTCCAGAGCATGTATACGAGCCAGTACAACCTCCTCTTCATGAACATCCTCCTCGTGACGATCCCGCCGCTGATCGTCTTCATCTTCTTCAACCGGCAGATCGTCGCCGGCATGACATCAGGCGCCGTCAAAGGATAGCAGAATGGCTGAGCTCACTCTCAAACAGGTCCGCAAGAGCTTCGGCGCCCTCGAGGTCATCAAGGGGATCGATCTGGAGGTGGCCTCCGGTGAATTCGTGGTGTTCGTCGGCCCCTCGGGATGCGGAAAATCGACTCTGCTGCGCATCATCGCCGGCCTGGAGGAGACGACGTCAGGCATGCTGACCATCGGCGGCAAGGACGTGACCCATGCCGAACCCTCCGAGCGGGGCATCGCCATGGTGTTCCAGAGCTACGCGCTCTATCCGCATATGACGGTGGCGGAAAATATCGGCTTCGGCCTTTCCCTCGCCCGCCGGCCCAAGGCGGAAATCACAGCCAAGGTGGCGGCGGCAGCCGAAACGCTGCAGCTCACCCACCTCTTGCAACGAAAGCCGAAAGCACTCTCCGGCGGCCAGAGGCAGCGCGTCGCCATCGGCCGGGCGATCGTTCGCGATCCCAAGGTCTTCCTGTTCGACGAGCCGCTCTCCAATCTGGACGCCTCGCTCCGGGCCCAGATGCGCCTGGAGATTTCCGATCTCCACGCCCGTCTGAAATCGACGATGATTTATGTCACCCACGACCAAGTCGAGGCGATGACGATGGCGGACAAGATCGTCGTCTTGAACGGCGGAGCGGTCGAGCAGATCGGCAGCCCGATGGAACTCTACCGCAATCCCGCCACCCCCTTCGTCGCCGGCTTCATCGGCAGCCCGAAAATGAACCTCTATGGCGGCGAGACGGCGCGGCGATTGGGCTGCATGACCTACGGCATAAGACCGGAGCATATCCGCCTTTCGACAGACGCCGGACAGTGGTATGGCACGATCCGGCACGTGGAACGCCTCGGCGCCGACGCGATCCTCTATCTCGACGTCGCCGATCTCGGTGAAATGGTCGTGCGCACCGAAGGCGAGACGCTGTTTGCGCCCGGGATGACGGTCTGGGCAAATCCGGTCGAGGGTGCGGAGCATCGGTTTTGAACAGGGCACCGCCGGCGGCCTCTCGTGGCGGCGGGGCTTCATTCTATCGCAGCCAATTTCACAGAAGCGCGCCACAGATCTAATCTAAATGATCCCGATGAACACCTTGTAAGCAACTCGCGACCTGGAGCGCCAAATGCCGAAAATCCGCAATGGTTCGTGTACGAACGCAACCCGGATCGGCAACTTGTCACTGCAGATCATGGAAGACCAAGTATCGAGTGAAAGCGCAGGCGCGCAAAGCGCAAGCATCTACAAGGTCAGGCGATGCCGCCGAGGCATATATATTTGATTTCGGTATATTCGTCCAAGCCGTGCCTGGAGCCTTCGCGGCCGAGACCCGACATCTTCACGCCACCGAATGGCGCCTCGGCGGTGGAGACGAGGCCGGTATTGACGCCGACCATCCCATATTCGAGCGCTTCGGCCACGCGGAATACCCGCGAGAGATCACGCGCGTAGAAATAGGAGGCAAGACCGAACTCGGTATCGTTAGCCTGTTCGATGACATCCTGCTCGTCGCGGAAACGAAAGAGCGGCGCGAGAGGCCCGAAGGTTTCCTCGCGGGCGACCTGCATGCCGGCGCTGACGTCGCGCAGAACGGTCGGCTCGAAGAAAAGACCGCCGAGCGCATGGCGTTTGCCCCCTGACATGATCCCCGCGCCCTTTGCGACTGCATCGCTGACATGGGCCTCGATCTTGGCGACGGCGTTTTCATCGATGAGCGGGCCGAGCACGACATCGCGCTCCAAACCATTGCCGACCTTCAGCGCCGAAACGGCCTCGGCGAGCTTGGCGGCGAACGCCTCATAGACGCCGTCCTGGACATAAAGCCGGTTGGCGCAGACGCAGGTTTGGCCATTGTTGCGGAACTTGGCGATGATCGCGCCTTCGACCGCGGCATCGAGATCGGCGTCGTCGAACACGATGAAAGGCGCGTTGCCGCCGAGCTCGAGGCCGAGCTTCTTGATCGTCGGCGCGCATTGCCGGTAAAGCAGTTCGCCGGTTCGCGTAGAGCCGGTAAAGGTCAGGACCCGGATGTCGCGGCTTGCGGTCAGGACCCCGCCGATTGCGGCCGCATCACCGGTGACGATGCTGAGGAGGCCGGTCGGCAGGCCGGCTCGTTCAGCGAGAACCGCAAGCGCGATGGCGGAGAACGGCGTCTGCGGCGCCGGCTTGAGAACGACGGCGCAGCCCGCCGCAAGTGCCGGGCCGACCTTGCGCGTGATCATCGCGTTCGGAAAGTTCCAGGGCGTGATCGCCGCCACCACACCTGCGGGCTGGCGCAGCACGAGGATGCGCTTGTCCGGCTGATGCCCCGGTATGATGTCGCCGTTGATGCGTCTTGCCTCTTCGGCGAACCATTCGATGAAGCTCGCCCCGTAGGTGATCTCCCCCTTGGCTTCGTCAAGCGGTTTTCCCTGCTCCAGCGTCAGGATCATCGCCAGATCATCGCGGTTTTCGATCATCAGGCGGTGCCACGCCTTGAGAATGGCGGCGCGTTCTCCGGCGGTCTTCTTCGCCCAAAGCTTCTGGGCGGCGACGGCTGCCCGGATGGCATCCTCCGTTTCCGCGGCACCGAGGTCAGGTACTGACCCCAGCACCTCGCCCGTCGCCGGGTTGCGGATCGCCGCCGCCTGGCGGCCTCCCGCTTCGATCCAGCGATCGGCGACCGGGCATGCCTGACGGAACAGCGAGGGGTCATTGAGCTTCATATGGCAACTTTCAGCAGAAGACGTGAGCGGCACCGGGATCGAACTCGAGATGCACCTTATCGCCGCGGCTGAGCCCGGTGATCGCCTCGTGACCGAACGGCAGGCGAACCGCCAGCGCCTCGCCATTCGCCGTTTCGGTCGAGACGTGGATGTTGTTGCCGAGGAAGGTGATGTCGCTGACCGTCGCGGCAAGACCGGCTCCCGCCGCCTGGGCCCGCGATAGGCGAATACGTTCCGGCCGCAGCATCAGAGCTGCCCTCTTGCCCGATATTCCTTTTCCATGGACCGGAATATGGTTGAAGACAGTGCCGCCACCAAGCGAAATCGTGGCCTGCCCGTCGTCAGACGACAACAGATCACAGGAAATGAAGTCGCTGTCGCCGATGAATTCGGCGACGAAGCGGGTCTTGGGATTGGCGTAAAGTTCAGGACCAGTTCCGATCTGGTCGATGACGCCCTTGGAGAAGACGGCGATGCGGTCGGAGAGCCGCAGCGCTTCTTCCTGATCATGCGTGACGTAGAGGATCGTCACTTCGGTCTGCTGGTGGATGCGGCGGATCTCGTGCTGGATTTCCTCGCGCAGCTTCTTGTCGAGCGCCGAGAGCGGCTCATCCATCAGTAGCACCGGCGGGTCGTAGGCGAGGGCTCTGGCGAGCGCGACGCGCTGCTGCTGGCCGCCGGACATTTGCGCCGGCTTGCGGTCTTCGAAGCCTTCGAGCCGGACGAGGCGCAGCATCTCCTTCACCTTGCTGTCGATCTCGGCCTTGGGCTTGCGCCGGACCTTCAGCGGAAAGGCGATGTTTTCGCCCACCGTCAGATGCGGAAACAGCGTGTAGCGCTGGAACACCATGCCGATGTTGCGCTTGTGCGACGGCGTGGCGAGCAGGGTCTTTCCCTCCAGCGTAATGTCGCCCTTCGTCGGGTTTTCAAAACCGGCCAGGATGTAGAGCGTCGTGCTCTTGCCGGATCCGGAGGGGCCGAGGAAGGTCAGGAATTCGCCGTGGCGAACGTCGAGATTGACGTCGTGGACGGCGACCACAGGGCCGTATTCCTTGCGTATTCCGCGGATCTGAAGGAATGCATCGTTCATTGTTTCAGTACCTTACGCACGACGGCAACCAGCGCCATCAAGATGATCGTCAAAAGGATGAGGAGGGTCGACGCGGCTGCAACGACAGGCGTCAGGTCTTGCCGGAGTGTCGCCCATACCTTTACGGGCAGCGTCTGCAGGGTCGGGCTCGACATGAAGATCGCCACCACCACCTCGTCCCAGGATGTCAGGAACGAGAAGACGGCGGCCGAAAACAGCCCATGGCTGATCGCCGGAAGCGTGACCCTGATCTTCGCTTCCAAAGGCGAGGCGCCGCAAAGTACCGCCGCATCCTCGATCGACTTGTCGAAACCTTCCAGCGCACTCGAGATGGACAGGATCGAGAAGGGCAGCGCCAGGACAAGGTGCGAAATGACGAAGCCCGTCAGAGTGCCGCCAAGGCCGATGCGGAGGAAGAAGGCGTAGAGGGCAACGGCCAGAACGACAACCGGCAGGATCATCGGCGTCAAGAACAGCGCTTTCAGCGCATCGCGAAACATGAACGAACCGCGCACCAGACCGAAGGACGTCACCAGCCCGAGCAGCACCGACAGGACAGTGACGATGACAGCGATTTTGAAGCTCGTCAGAGCCGATTCCAGCCAGCGCGGGTCGGCGAAGAGTTCATTATACCACTGGAAGGTCCAGCCGGGCGGCGGAAAGATCAGCCATTGCGACGAGCCGAAAGACAGAGCTGCGATGAAGACGATCGGCAGCAGCAGGAAGGCTGCCGTCAGAAGCGTTATGCCGAGAAGGATGTATTTCCACCAGCCGAGACGATCGAAATTGAGCAACATATCAACGTCCTCCCGGGTTCTGGTTGCCGAAGAAGCGCAGTTGCACGGCATAGAGCGAGAGCGTCACGACCAGGAGAACCAGTGCCGCGGCGCCGCCCATTCCCCAATTGACCAGCGACTGCACGAACTGCGCGATCAGTTCGGCGAGCATCATGTTGGCGGTACCGCCGAGAAGCGACGGCGTGACGAAGTAGCCGAGCGACATGACGAAGACCATGAGTGCGCCGGCCGCCATGCCGGGCATGGCGAGCGGCAGCAGAACACGCGTCAGACACTGCCAGCGGTTGGCGCCGCAAAGGGCAGCCGCCTGCAGGGTCGACGGGTCGATCTTCTTGATCACGCCATAGAGCGGCAGGATGATGAAGGGCAGCATGATATAGGTCATGCCGATCGTCACGCCGGTCAGATTGTTGACGAGCGCTAACGGCTGGTCGATCAGACCCATTCCCATCAGCATCTTGTTGATGAGCCCCGTCCGCTGCAGCAGCACCATCCAGGCATAGGTGCGGGCGAGCAGGTTGGTCCACATCGACAGAAGCAGGATCGCAAAGATCACCGAGGTCAGCCGTCCAGGCATGATTGCGAGCGCCCAGGCGACGGGAAATCCGATCGCAAGCGAAATCACCGTGACGAGACCCGAGACGATGAACGTGTTGGCGAAGATCTTCAGATAGGTCGCGGAGCCGATCAGCTGCGCATAGTTTCCGAGCCCCGGCACGGGTTCGAGCACGCTGCGCAGCAGGAGTATCGCCACTGGCACGACGAAAAAAATGCCGACAAAGGCAAGAGCCGGAACGACCCCGCCAAAACCTGTTGCCCTCTGCGCCTTTGGCAAGGGCGCAACTATGCCGGAGGCATCGCTATACGTCGACATGACAGTCCTTCCCACCCGTCAATACCGCGGGGCGCCGAGGTGCAACCAATGGCACTGGCGCTGCGGTGGGGCACGGCGACCTTCGCCGTGCCCGCTCATCTCAAATTTGGCTTATTTCGCCTGCCAGGCGTACCACTTCTCGCCGATCGCATCGCGATTGTCGGCCCAATAGTTCATATCGGCATTGACCTGGCTTGCGGTCTGCTGGTCCGGCAGCGTCTTGGCCGTTTCCGGATCCATCAGCTTGGCCGAGTCGAGATTGATCGGCGCATAGCCAGTGGCTTTTGCCAGGGCGGCCTGCGGTTCGGCCGAGGTTGCCAATGCAATGAACTTCATCGCGGCTTCGACATTCGGCGAGCCCTTCGGCACGACGAGCGCATCGGCAGCGGTGATGTTCTGCTCCCAGGAAGTTTCAACCTTGATGCCGGTCGCGGCAAGCGCCGTCATACGGCCGTTCCAGACACTGCCGAAGGGGGCTTCGGCGGATGCCAGGAGCTGCTGCGACTGTGCGCCGCCAGACCACCAGATAATATCGGACTTGATCGTATCGAGCTTCTTGAAGGCGCGGTCGAGATCGAGCGGATAAAGCTTGTCGGCCGGCACGCCGTCGGCAAGAAGCGCCGCTTCGATCACGCCGGGAGCCGACCACTTGTAGAAGGTGCGCTTGCCGGGGAACTTGGCCGTGTCGAACAGGTCGGCCCATGTCTTCGGGCAGGCTTTGACGGCATCGGCATTGCAGCCGATGACGAAGGAATAATAGAAGCTGCCGACCGAATAATCGGTGACGAAGCGCGGATCGAGCTTGGACTTGTCGATGACGGAGAAGTCGAGCTTCTCAAGCTGGCCGTTCTTGCCGGCCTGGGCGGCATAATCGCCTTCAACGTCGACGACGTCCCAGGTGACCTCGCCGGCCTCGACCATGGCCTTGAGCTTGCCGTAGTCGGTCGGGCCGTCCTGCACGACGGTGATGCCGGTCTTTTCGGTGAACGGGCTTGCCCATGCCGCCTTCTGCGCATCCTGGGTCGTTCCGCCCCAGCTCGAGAAGACCATGTTTTCGGCCTTGGCCGGCGCGGAGACCGCGACGAATGCGGCAACCGCCGCGAAAGCAAATGTCGTTTTCATGTTCCCTTATCCCTGTTCTGGTTTGTCCTACGGGTATGCCTTATGCCGTCAGTGCGCCTCACCCCTGGGAGAAAAGCTTGCTGGCTTCATAATCTTGTTTTCCGCCACCTCTATGAGATCGCGAATCTTGGGCAGGAAGGCCTGCCACCGGGGATCGGCCAAAAGCCGCTGGCGTCTCGCCTCCCGGTCATCCAGGCTTGTGAAGGCCCAGATGTGAACGATTTCGTTGATCATCCCGATCTCCGAGAAGAAGTAGCCGACCAGCGCGCCGAGATGGCCCTTCTGGATCTCGATCCCCTCTTCCTCGACAACCTTGAGATATTGCGGGATCGTGCCGTTCTTCAGCCGATAGGTCCGGATTTCGTAAAACATCGGCGTCACCTCATCACGAAGGGATCGGGGATCGGATCGTCCGAGGTCCTGAGCCAGATCGTCTTGGTGCGGGTGTAGTCGAGCGCCGCGGCCATGCCGCCTTCCCGGCCATGACCAGACAAGCCAAAGCCCCCGAAGGGCGCGATCGGCGACACGGCGCGGTAGGTATTGACCCAGACGATGCCGGCGCGGATGCCCTTCATCAGCCGGTGCGCCCGGGTGAGATTCTGGGTAAAGAGCCCGGAGGCGAGGCCGTAGCGGGTATCGTTGGCAAGCCGCAGCGCCTCGGCCTCGGTTTCGAACGAGACGACCGACAGGACCGGCCCGAAGAACTCCTCGATCAGCGAGGGCGAAGCGACATCGTCGCAATCGAGGATCGTCGGCGGGAAATAATAGCCTTCGCCATCGATCTTGCGTCCGCCGGTGACGAGACGCGCGCCGCTTGCGATCGATCTGTCGACGAGGGCGCCGATATTGTCCTGCTGGCGCTTGGTGGCAAGCGGGCCGACTTCGGTCGCCATGTCGAGCGGCGCGCCGATCCGGATCGCTTCCGCCTTCTCACGCAGCAGCGCGACGAACCTGTCCTTGATGCTACGCTCGACGATCAGGCGCGAGCCGGCGACACAGCTCTGCCCCGTCGCGGCGAAGATGCCCGCGACCTGGGCGTTGGCGGCACTTTCGAGGTCGGCGTCGGCAAAGACGATGAAGGGAGACTTGCCGCCGAGTTCGAGCGAGGTGGATGCGAGGTTTTCGGCCGAATTGCGCACGACGTGCCGCGCGGTTTCCGGGCCGCCGGTGAAGGCGACATGCGCGACCTTCGGGTGGCGGCCGAGGGCAGCGCCGCAGGAGGCGCCGAACCCGGTAATGATGTTGACGACGCCGGCGGGAAAGCCTGCCTCGTGCACGAGACGGGCGAATTCGAGCAGCGGCGCCGGCCCGTCTTCCGAGGCCTTGACCACCATGGTGCAGCCGGCCGCAAGCGCCGGGCCGATCTTGACCGCCGACAGAAAGAGCTGGCTGTTCCACGGCACGACCATGGCGACGACGCCGATCGGCTCGCGGCGAAGCCAGACATCCATGTCGGGCTTGTCGATCGGCAGGTAGGAGCCTTCGATCTTGTCAGCGATACCGGCATAGTAACGGTAATATTCGGCGACATAGGCGATCTGCGCGGATGTTTCGCGGATGATCTTGCCCGTATCGCGCGTCTCGAGTTCAGCGAGGATCTGCGCATTGGCGGCAACGAGGTCGGCCAGCCTGTAGAGCAGCTTGCCGCGCTGCGTCGCCGTCATCCCCGCCCAAGGGCCGTCGTAGAGCGCCCTTTCGGCAGCGTTCACAGCCCGATCGACATCACCTTCGCGCGCTTCGGGCATTTCTGCCCAGACCGCGCCGGACGCCGGATCGATGCTTGGATAGGAAGCTTCGCCATCCGAGAATTCGCCGTCGATGTAATGCTGGAAACGCCGCATGGCCTTACTCCTGAAATGCCGGCATGACCTCGGCGATGAAGCGTTCGAGCGACGCCTTCTTGCGCTCGAAACTCATGCCGGTGTCGATCCAGAAGGAATATTCGTCATAGCCGAGCGCTTCATAGGCTTTGAGCCGGCCGATGACGGTCTCGGCGTCTCCAACGACATTGTTGGTGCGCATGACCTGATCCGACAGCATCGCGTTTGCCCGGATCTGCTCGTCGGGAATGCGCTCGATCAGGCCTTGGGCAATCGGCTTCTCGTTCTTGAACCAGGCGAAGAAGTAGTTGTAGTAGACGCTGAGTTCATGGGCCGCCTGGGCGACGTCCTCTTCCGAGGAGCCGACATAGGTGTGGCGCAGCAGCATGATCTTCGGCCGCTCGATATCAGGGTTCTTGGCGCAGGCATCGTTGAAACGGTCCATCAGCGACTGGACCTCGTCATCGCCCTGCCAGAGCGGTGTGACCTGAACGTTGCAACCGTTGGCGACGGCAAATTCATGCGAGTTCGGATCGCGCGCGGCGACCCAGATCGGCGGGTTCGGTTGCTGCAGCGGCTTCGGCGCCGAAGTGGTCGCGGGGAATTTGAAGAACTCGCCGTCATGAGCGTAGTCGCCGTTCCAGATGCCCTTAACCGCCGGGATGAGCTCGCGCATGCGCTGGCCAGCGCCCCAGGCGTCGAGGCCGGGCAGCAGGCGTTCGTATTCGAAGGAATAGGCTCCGCGGGCAATGCCGATATCGAGCCTTCCGTCGCAGATGATGTCGGTCATCGCAGCTTCGCCGGCAAGCTTGATCGGATGCCAGAAGGGCGCGATCACCGTTCCCGTCCCGAGCCTCGCCCGCGACGTGCGGCGCGCGAGATCGGCAATGGTCACGAACGGGTTGGGCGCGATGGTGAAATCCATGCCGTGATGCTCGCCCGTCCAGATCGCATGCATGCCGCCTTTGTCGGCGATCTCGCAGAGCGCGACGAATTCCTCATAGAGGCTCTTGTGGCTCTGGTTGGCGTCGAGCCGTTCCATATGGACGAAGAGGGAGAACTTCATGCTTTTGCGCCCTTGGCTGGAATGGGATGAATTTTGCCGCCGGTCTCGTCACCGAAATAGACGCCGAAATTGCCGATCGAGCTTTCCATCGCGAAACGGTTGACGATATCGGCGGTCGAACTGGTCTTGAATTTTGCCGCAGCCAAGGCGTCGGGCTTGACGAACCTGCCGCCGGCAGGCTCGCCGTCCCCGGCAACGGCGTGGTAGACGATGTGCTGCTTGCCATCGCTCTTGCCCTCGTAAACCGAATAGAGAAAGCCGATGCTGACCGTCAGCCCGGTGAGCGTCTCCAGATATTTTTGCAGCGCTTCGGTCGGGTTGCCGTCGTGGGCATCGATGCTCGGCAGGGAGAACACATCCTCGCCCAGCAGCAGGACTTCTCCGCGGCGTTCGACGACGGCCGCAAGCTCGATATTGCCTTCGGCGGCGGCGGAAACCGCCTTGCTTGCAAGCGTCGGCGTGAAATAGCCGCCGCGCGCATAGCCGAGACCATTGCGGCCGCTATTGTCGAAGGATTCGATGCGCCCCATCAGGATGACATGGTCGCCGGCCTCGATGACCACTTCCATGGCGCATTCGAACCAGGCCGCGACATTCGAGAAGATCGGGCAGCCGGCCGACCCCTTGGTCCACTCGACCGCCGCAAAGCGGTCTTCGACAGGACGCGCGAAGGTATTCGACACGTCCTTCTGCGTTTCCGACAGCACGTTGATCGCGAAATGCTGCGCGCCGGTCATGGTGGCGAAATTGCGCGAGGTCTTGGCGAGGCAGACGAGGAGCAGCGGCGGGTTGAGC
Source organism: Rhizobium sp. R634 (assembly GCF_002211305.1). Taxonomy (GTDB): domain Bacteria; phylum Pseudomonadota; class Alphaproteobacteria; order Rhizobiales; family Rhizobiaceae; genus Rhizobium. The sequence continues at coordinate 97,129 of NZ_LOKW01000029.1, forward strand.
GAAACCGAGGTGAAGGAATTGGCGGTGAAGCCGATCGGATGCCCCTCCCCGTCGCAGGCGGTGACGACGGTCACGCCGGTCGGGAAAGCCCCGAATGCATCGCGCAATGCTCTTGGATCGACAGTCTGGATTGTCATCGTTCATCCTCCCCGAACGACAGCCACTCTGCGAGCAGCGAATTGACGATATCAGGCGCGGTCAGGTTCACCATATGGCGATGGCCCTCCACGATGCGGACCCAGCCTTTGGGTGCGAGCGCTGCCATTTGCTCCGCCATCAAGGGCGTCGAATTCGGGTCGTCGGAGCCCGTCAGAAACAGCGCCGGGCCAGCCACGTCCTTCCAGCCGTCGGCATAGGTCTCGTCTCCTCCGGCAAAGGCCGCGTATGCGACAGCATATCCCTGGGGATCGACGACGCTCAGCCATTCCCGAGTCAGTTCGCGCGCCACCGCGCTGTCCCTGTCATCGCCGAACCAGCGTGCCAGAGGACCTTCCTTGTCCACACCCGTCACCGGAATGGCAGCGGCCCGCGCGAGCACGGCAGCCTTCGCCTCCGGATCGCGCCTGTAGACCCCGTTGAGGTAGGCGACGCGCTTGATGCGTGCGCCGAAGGTCGCGGCCGCCCCGCCCGACACCAGCGCACCCATGGAGTGCCCGGCGACATTTGCCGTTTCGATTTCCATCTCGTCGAGAAAATGTCCGAACCAGGCGACGAACTCTTCCAGACGGCTGCCCACCGGCAGCTTTGCGCTCTCGCCATGTCCCGGCATGTCGACGGCGATGACGCGATGCTCCCCGGAGAGAGATGTGATCTGCGGAGCCCAGGCTTCGAGGCGCATGCCGACGCCATGGATCAGCACCAGCGGGTCGCCGCTGCCGGCCTCGTGATAGGCCGTTCCGCCTGCCGTCTTCTTCCGGGGCAAGGCACCGCCGGCGCTCTTTGCTGCAGCGGCACCTGTGGTCGATCCAGCTGTCAGCATGTCGGAGCCCCTCTCAAACGCCCGCAGGATTGGCGACATCCTGCCCCAGGTCCTTCAGATCCTGGTAGCGGTCGCCGATGCGGTGATGGGGACGCCCGCCCACGGAGGCGCCGAGAGCGACGACGATTTCGTCGGCAGCCGGTGCGTCGGGGATGGAGGTCTGGATGGTCAGGTAGTGCGAGCGGCGGCCTTCGTCGTTCTTGTCCATCAACGGGATCATGATCGGCGCATTGGCGGGGCCGCGCGTATTGCAGAAGGCGAGATAGGACTTGGCGCCGACAGCATGGCGATAAAAATTGCCGAAGCGCAACGTGTGGATAAGCGCGGAGGCATGTTCGATTTCGCCGTCCAGGCCGACGACGGCGGCCTTGCCGTAACCTTCGACGGCATCGCCCGATCCGACCGCATCGATGATCATCTTGGTCAGCAGCTCACCGAGTACGGGAGCGCCCGCATGAATTTCCGGCTTGAGGTCTTCGACGAAGCCGCGGCCTGCCCAAGGGTTTTTCACGACCGCAAAGGCCGAAAACAGCTTCAGCGGCCCCGCTGCAGCCTTGCCGCCCTCGATCAGCGTCGTTTCGATTTGCAGTCCCGTCTTGCGAATTTGAATGGCCATGCGAACACCTCATTTCTATATTATGTATTATGGTATACCATGATATCACGCTGTCAAGTTCGTTTCTGCAGAGACAAGGGCTGCGTTGATCGCTTTATGATACCGCCTTAGATATTATTGAATATGGCATACCATCACATTGAGCAAAGTTGGGTGTCAAGTCTCGAGTGCGGCTGCTTCCGGATTCCAGGGTGTCGTGATTGCGGCTGTCGAACAGCAATAGCGGGCCGCCGGTGGGCAGCCTTTACGGTTGCATCTCAACAGAGGCAGAAGCGCTGTCTATGCGCTGATTTATTCGGCTGGCTTCTGGGCGGACAGCACCGCTTCGGCAATGGCGCTCGCCGCCGCGACATGATCCATCGCCGCCCGCTGGGCTCCCTCGCCGTCACCGCGGCGGATGGCGTCGACGATCTTCGCCATCTGCGCCGGCCCCTCGATGCCGCGCCGTTCGGTCTTGATCGTCATTGAGCGCAAGTGGTTTATGCGCACGGTGAGAAGATTGACGACGCCCCAAGCAACGTGCCGATCGACCATGGTGAACAGTGTCTGGTAGAAGGAAGAGGTATTCGCCAGCACGCCGGCCATATCGTTATCGCGGTAGCTGTTGCGTATTCCGGTCAGGGAATCTTCCAGGGCCGCGACGATTTCAGGGCTGCCGCGCTCGGCGCATAGCCGCGCCGCCATGCCTTCGAGCGCGCCGCGGATTTCATAGATCTGTTTGGCTTCCTCGATATCGAGCTGGGCGACGATCGGTCCCTTGTTCGGCAAGTTGGCGACCAGCCCTTCCGATTCCAGGTGCCTCAAAACTTCGCGCACAACAGTCCGGCTGACGCCGAGCTGGGCGCAGAGATCCCGTTCGACAAGCCGATCGCCGGGGCGGAAATAGCCGTTCACGATCGCTTCGCGGACCTTGTCCAGCGCCAGTTCCCGCAATGTCTTTGTCGGACGCTCGACTCGAATTGCTGCGTCCTTCAGAGCACCGCTCATTCTACACCTCAGAGTTGGACCGGCTTTGCACGATCAAGTTCCGCCGCCGCAGCCGAATTCGAAAATCGTATTATGGCGTACCAGATACTGTAGCTGTCGGCGGCCGGCAATTCAACAAGCACCGTCACTTGGGATTGCCGATCTATGCCTCGGGCGCCGCCAGCTTCGAGACGATCTCTTCGACGACGGCTTTTGCCTGCACCCGAATGTCGGGGACGGCCGTAATTTCCCAGAATTGCCCGGCCGTCAAGGCGCCGACCGCAAACAGCCGGGCGGGCGATATGCGGGATGGCGCCACCACTTCGGAAACGGCATCCACCTCTATCCCGAGGCCAAGAGGATCGGGGGCGATCAGCCGAACGCGGCTCATTTCCTTCAAAAGCGGCGAATGGCTGATCCCGGCGCGCTCCATTCCCGTGCAGTTGACCAGCCAATCCGCCTTGATGCCGACGTTCTCCTGCGTCGCTCTGATCCTGTATCCGGCAAGAAGCCTATCCTCCTCGGCCGCAAGCAATTTCAGGAAGCCCGTATGGAAGCGGACGGTTCCTTCCGAGACAAGGCTTTCGAACCTGTCGAACACGTCAGGTGCGACCCTGTGACGGTGAATGTTCCACCAGGGAAGCGCATGGCGCAGGAAGCGGGCCCGTTCCTCGCTTGAAAGCCGCTGCCAGAGAGCCTGCGTCACCGGCCTCAGGCCGTCCATCACCGCTCTCCAATCGGCGACCTCCCTGCTCCTGGCCCGCAAGCTCTTCAATATGCCGCTGATTGTCCCGGGAAGCGTCTCGACATCGACTGGTAGAGGCGCCGGCGGCGTCTTCGCATGTCCGAGCGGTGCGAGCCCGCGACGCGAAAGCACGTCGATCCTGCCTCTATGGCCATGGGCGCGAAGCGCGAGAACCTGATCGATCATCGTCAGGCCGGAGCCGAGGATACAGACCGTATCGGATGGGGCGACGCGCCTCAGCCACGAGAGCCGCCACGGATTGTCGATGATCCGCGATCGCAGAAATGGCGGGACGCTGGCTGGATCGACCGGCAGGTTGGCATTGCCGACGCCGAGACAGAGCACGACATTCCCTCCGGCAATCTCGTCGCCATTATCGAGCTGGAAGGCGAGCGTGCTGGTATAGCGCTCCACACATCCCGCCGCCTTGGCCTTGATGAAATCGACCCGGCAACGGCCGTCGCGCTTGCGAAGCAGTTGCGCAAGCGTATCCCTGACATAGAGACCGTAGTCGCTGCGCGAGGCGAAGTCGCCTGCCTGCATCGGACGGCCATGGCTTTTCAGCCAGTCGACGAAATCGTCGGGACGATGCGGCAAAAGGCTCATGCGGCCTGCGGGAACATTGAGGCGATGGAGATAGAGTTCCGTCCGGTAGGCCGTCCCGCGGCCAAAACCCGGATCGTCGCCGATGACGGCAACCTTCGCCGAAGCGGGAAGCTGCTCGATGAGATTGCAGGTCACGGCTATTGCCGAAAAACCGGAACCGACCACGATCACATCGTACATCATTGCATTCTCCCTGAAGCTCTGGCTAGCCTCGCCTCTGTCGCTCGCTCGCCTGTAGGGTCGCCCGAGCGCCAGAATCACGAAAACAATTATCTCTATAGTCTATAAATATAGTTTGTTATTTCTCCCGCCAGTCCCTTCTCACCCGCTACGCTTTTAGGGGTGAGATCAAGGGCCGTCGGGGCCCTCAAACAAGGGGCTCAAGATGAATTTTAGAAATTTGGTCGCCGCAATCGCTGTCGGCATCGGCACTCTCGCAACGGCGATCGTCGCTCAGGCGGCAGACAAGAAGGTCGTCGTCGGCTATCAAACCGATGCGCTGCCCTCTTCGGTGGCGATCGCCAATGGCGAATTCGCCAAGACGACGGGATACGAGATCGACTTCCGCCGGTTCAATTCGGGTGCGGAGATCTTTGCCGCCATTGCCTCCGGCGACGTCCAGGTCGGCTATGTCGGCTCCAGCCCGTTCGCGGCCGCGGTTTCGCGCGGACTGGAGGTCAAGGCCTTCTACCTCGCCTCCATCTCGGGCATCGACGAGGCGCTCGTCGTTCGCAACGGCTCCGGCATTGAAAGCCTCAACGACCTGAAGGGCAAGAAGCTTGCCGCCGCGCCGGTGTCGACCGACCATTATCAGCTGCTGGCGCTGATCAGATCGCTTGGCCTGACCGAGAAGGACGTTCAGGTCTTCGCAATCCCCCAGCCCGAAATTGTCGCAAGCTATAATCGCGGCGATATCGACGGCGGCTTCGTCTGGGATCCAGCGCTGACCGAACTCAAGAAGAACGGCAAGGTCCTCGTGACCTCCAAGGATGTGGCCGACAAGGGGGCGCCGACCTTCTCGGCCTGGGTTGCGACCTCGAAATTTGCCGCCGACAATCCGGAATTCCTGAAGGGCTTCGCCTCGGTCGTCACCAAATACTATACGTCCTTCGCATCCGACAAATCCGCCTGGGGTCCGGACAGCGACAACGCCAAGTCGCTCGCCAAGCTTCTCGGCGGAACGCCGGAGCAGCAGGCCTCGGCCTTGAAGAACCTGACGCTGCTCGCGCCCGAAATCCAGGCATCGGACGCCTGGCTTGGCGGCGGCGAAAAGGCCGGCGCTGGCAAGATCCTCAAGGACACGGCCTCCTTCCTGAAGGAACAGGGCAAAGTATCCGGCGTGCTGGACAATTACGGCGCCTTCGTCACCGCCGACGCGCTTGCCGGCGTCAGCAACTGATCCTCCCTGACACCGGCGCGGCTGTCGCGCCGGTGTCGAACTTGTGAGTTCCAACATGCTGAAAGTCGATCACGCCAGCGTCTTCTTCGCAGCCCGCGATGGGCGGACCGTTCACGCGCTCGATCGCGTGTCTTTCGATATTCCTGAACGAGGCTTCGTCGTCGCGCTCGGAGCCTCGGGATGCGGCAAATCAACCCTGCTCAACGCCATCGCCGGTTTTCTCCCGCTTTCCGAAGGCCGGATCACGCTCGATGGCCGCGCCGTCGAACGCCCAGGCGCCGATCGTGGCGTCGTCTTTCAGAAAGACGCGCTGCTGCCTTGGAAGTCCGTGGTCGACAACGTCGCGCTCGGCCTGAAATTTGCCGGCGTCAATCGCAAGAAGCGGCAGGACCACGCCTTGGAACTGCTTCGGCTCGTCGGCCTCGACGAGTTCGCCGGCGCCTTTCCCTACGAGCTGTCGGGCGGCATGCGCCAGCGCGTCGGCATCGCCCGGGCACTCGCGACCAATCCTGACATCCTGCTCATGGACGAGCCCTTCGGCGCGCTCGACAGCCTGACCCGCGAGCAGATGCAGGAACTGCTGGTTTCCGTCTGGGATAAGACAGCAAAGAAAGTTTTCTTCATCACCCACTCGATCGAAGAGGCGCTGTTCCTGGGCACGCAGGTGCTCGTCATGTCGCCGCGGCCGGGGCGTGTCGTCGCGCGCTTCGATCTCGATTTCGTCAGGCGTTTCGCCGAAACCGGCGATGCCCGCGCGATCAAAGCCTCGCCGCAATTTGCCGAGCTGCGCGAAGAGATCCGCGCCCTTCTCCACAACAGCGAAGACTTGAGGAGCGCCGCATGAGCGACATAACACAGGCTCCGCCGATTGCGGCCCATGTCGAAGACCGTCAGGTCAAGCTGGTGAAAATGGCGGGCTTCGGCGCCGGCGAGAGATCGACTGTGGCCATCAGCATCGCCGCCGCGCTCGCCATATTGCTGCTGTGGTGGCTCGTTTCAGCGCTTGGCGTCGTCCCGCATCTGTTCCTGCCGCGTCCCGATGAGGTGCTGACGCAGATCGGCGTCATCTATCGCGACGGCTATGCCGGCGCCTCACTTTTCGAGCACGTCTCTGCAAGCCTGTTCCGCATCGTCGTCGCAGCCCTGATTGCCATCTCCGCCGGCATTCCGCTCGGATTGCTGATGGGCCTCAATCGCTGGGCGAAAGGCGTGCTCGACGCGCCGATCGAATTCTACTGGCCGCTTCCGCCCCTCTCCTACCTGCCGCTGATGATCATCTGGCTCGGCATTGGCGAGACATCGAAGATCACGCTGCTCGTGCTTGCGATGTTCGCCCCGATCTGCCTGTCGGCCCAGGCCGGCGTTCGTTCACTGCCGATCGAACGCGTCAACGCCGCCCGCTCGCTGGGCGCAAACCGGCTGCAGCTTTTCCTCGACATCGTCCTGCCGTCGGCCCTGCCCGAGATCCTCACCGGCATCCGCATCGCACTCGGCGTCGGCTGGAGCACGCTGGTTGCGGCCGAATTGATCGCGTCGACGCGCGGGATCGGCTTCATGATCATGTCAGCGTCGCAGTTCCTGGCGACCGACGTCGTCTTCGTCGGCATTGCCATCATCGCGGTCTGCGCCTTCACCTTCTCGGCCGGCATCCGCTTTCTGGAAGCCTTCCTCGTGCCCTGGAAGGGCAAGCTTTAGAACAGGATGATTTTAGGCCCACTTGGCCTAAAATCTCTCAATCCTGCTCCAAATTAAAGAGTTAGAGCATGATGCCGAAAACCGCTCACACCTTTCGGCATCATGCTCTGAGCGGGGTCAATGCACCGTAAACCTGGCCGCATCGGCCCGTCGCCGCTCCAGGCTGCGGATCAGCATTGCCGCCTCCCTGACGATCGCCGAAAACGTCGCATCGTCGGCCTCGGCAATCCTTTCCGTCATGTCACGGATGATCGTCGTCAGATGAAGGATCGATTGGCGGCTTTGCGCATCTTCCGGTCCGAATTCACTATCGGCCATGGCAAGCAGCGCCTGCACCAGACGATCCATGGTCTGGCGGCGCCTGCTTCTCGCATCGGCATTCGGATCTTCACTCAGGCGCAGGAGATCGGCGACGATATCGGACATTGCGCTTCCACTCAGATCGCAAAAGCCGGCGGCATGGAAGCGATGCGCTTTCGCGCGCCCGTGCGTATCTTCAAGGCATCCAGCAGCCGGTAGCCGTTGCGCCAGCGTCCGAAGCCGCTGGCGATATTGATGTGCCCGGCAAGGCCGATATTCCTGGTCTCGGCGTTCCATAGCCGGCCGAACAGGGCCAGGCGGTCGACCGTCATGTAGGCATCGTTCATGCTGCCGACGACGACGCTCGGAAAAGGCAAAGACGCCACCGGCATTTCGCCGAAGGAGATTTGTCCCGGATGCAGGATCTCCGTGGCCGGCAGATCGCATGGCGCAACGAGCAGCGCGCCTTTCACCCGGCGTGCGGCGCTCCGGCCGGCGAGCCGAGCGGCAAGCAGGCATCCGAGACTATGGGCGACAAGATAGGCCTCGCCCGCCTCCTCAAGCGCGCTTTCCAACCGCGGCAGCCACCTGTCGAGGCGCGGATGATCCCAATCGTCCTGGGTGACGCAACGGCTGTCCGGCTGATCCTGCAGCCAGTGCTGTTGCCAGTGACCGTCTCCCGAACCGAACAACCCGGGAAGGATAAGGACATCGCTCATCGGACCAGCCCGATCACCAAGGCGAACAGAAATGTGAAGGAGCCTGCGATCGTGCAGATCCCGGCCGCATGCCGGATTCGCGGCATGAGACTGTCTGCTGCTCTTCTCGCGCCGTGCCGGCCGAGGCCGGTCTCAACGACAATTGCCATGACGCCACCTCCTCAATACCAAGTTCCGGGCATCGTGCCCCAATAATGGATTTCGTATTCGCAAGCGGACCGGTCCCGCTCATCGTCTCGAGTGCGCATCGCGTCTGCAGGCTCCCACTGAGCCACCGGCTTCGCCTTGAGGAGGCGGTCGACCGCGAGTTTCAGCCACACATGGAAATCGAGTTTCATGCGAACCTCCCTGTCGGGGACCAATATTCTCCAGCTAGGAAATCAGCGAATGACGCCGCGCATTGGCCAGAAGATCGCGAAGCGATGCCGTTGGCCCGTAGAGCATCAGCAGGCGGTTTTCCTCGCGCTTGGCGAGGCGGTATCGGCGTGCGAATTCAAAGACGTTCCACAATTGATCGCCCGCTCCCGGCCTGTCCGCGTCATCCATCCTTGCTTCCTGAGAGCGCACCATGACCTATTCGGCCGCCGCGATTGCCGGACTTGCATGCGGAAAGAAGGCCGCCAGCTCGCCGATCACTTCGCCGATACGGCTCGAAAGCTGATCCGAGGAGACCGTATAGTCCGCGAAATCGCGATCGGATGCGTAAACGGCGGTCGGCAGCGTATGAGCCATGAAAAAGCCGAACAGCGGCCGGAGCTGATGTTCGACCATGAGCGCATGCCGGTCACCGCCGCCCGTCGCCGTGAGGATGATCGGCTTGCCTCGAAGTTCCTGCGGATCGATCAGATCTATGAGGTGTTTGAAGAGGCCGGGATAGGATCCCTTGTAGGTCGGCGAACCAATGATCAGGGCATCGGCCCTTACGATCTCATCGATGACGCGGCTTGCCCGCTCGTCGAGATCCTTACGCCACAAGGCGCTGCCCAGCGACGGACCGACATCGTTGAGATCATAGGTCTTGGTCGTAAAGCCGTAGCGGATGCTGGCGCGCTCAGCAACGTGCCGGACGAGCGCCAGTGTCTTCGATGGACGGTTGAAGCTGCCAGCGATGCCGACGAGTTTGAAACCTGACATGGTTTTTCCTCTCTATGGTTGCCTCAACTATTGTCTATAAAATTACTGGATTAAAGAAATGCGTGTCTCTCCTTCTCCGCCCCGTTGAAAAAAACGTCCCTTTGCAATTGCTCGGTCCGAGCCTAGGGCCTGTCGCCGCAGAGATGGCGTTCGAGAAAGGGCAGGTTGTCCTGTCCCCAGTAGAGCTCGCCGTCATAGACATAACTGGGAAAACCGAAAACGCCGCTATCGCGCGCATGCACACGGTCTGCCGACCACTTGTTCTGGACGTCGTCATCGGCCTGCCGCCGGCGAAGCGCTGCGCCATCGAAACCGGCTGCTGTCACGATCGCTTCTCGCACATCGGGTCTGCCGATATCCCTCGCCTCGCTCCAGAAGGCATGCTGCAGGGCACGGGCCACGCCAACCCAATCCTGCCCGTCGAGATAGGCGGCAATCACGAAGAGAGATGCTGGCGTCGGATCGCCGAGCTCCGGGCGATGTTCGAGGCGCAACGCCTTGCCGCGCACGCGCGCCCAGCGTTTGAGATCCCGCGTCCAGTAAGCGCGGCGGATCTCGGGACGGTTGCGCGAGAAGATGCCGCCATTCTCTTCGACCACCGTCGTCAAATAAGGCGTGATGACGACGTCGTTCTTCGCGGCCAGCTCGGTAAAGGCGTCGAAGCCGATATAGGACCAGGGCGAGCCGATCGAAAAGAAATATTCCACCGATTTGGTCACTGACGAATGTTCCTCTTAAAATGGTTGTTTGGTGCCGAATGGGCGCCGTCCGCCGACAGCCCTTCAAGCGGCCCGAATTTCGGGCCGCGCTTTCCATCCGAGTTCCGGAGCGATCTTTGTTACGAAGTCGTGGAGGATCTGGCGATATTCCTGGTGCTCGAACTCGTAAGGGAGCTCCAGCCGCAACTCGCTGACCTCGGGCAGGACCGGATCGGCGAAAAGCCGTTCCAATATTTCCTCCGACGTGCCAACGATATCGCGTGCGAACAGAGTACGACGCTCGCCCTGCGGCGAAAGCGTCCGCTGATGGCGGCCGTCGGCATAATCGCGGTATCGCCGGCGGGTTGCCGCATCGGCGCTGTCGAAAGGCACGATGACGCGGCCGAGCGCGACGCGGCGCTGCGTTCCTGAGTCGCGATAGGTTGTAATCAGCCTGGATTGGGCAACGAAGAAATCGTCGGTCCCCTCCCCCGTTATCACATTGCCCGTCAACAGATTGAAGCCGTTGCGGCCCGCCCAGCCGGCCGAGCGCTGCGACCCGCCGCCATACCAGATCCGGTCGATCAGGCCCTTGGCGTAGGGCTGCAGGCGCGGACGCTGCGGGCCGAAGGGCGTCTTGATGAAGGTCGCGTCGTCGCCGAGATAGGCGCCGCGCAGATTGTCGGCAAAGCGCAGCACGCGATCATGCGAGAAATCGTAGCTCGTCCAGTCGCCGTCGAAGGCGAGCGGGCCGATCAGCTCGGCATGCAGCGGCCGGCCGGCGCTGACGCCGATATTCAACCGCCCGCGCGAGAGTACATCGACCGTCGCAAGGTCTTCGGCCAGTCGATACGGGCTTTCATAGCCGATCGGAATGACCGCCGTTCCGAGCTCGATCCGGCTGGTGCGCTGGGTGGCGGCCGCCAGAAAGGCACTGGCGGAGGAGATCCCCGGCTCCAGGTGCCGCTGGCGGACCCAGGCGCTGTCGAAGCCGAGTTCCTCGCCATAATGCAGTTGCTGGAGCGTCTGCTCCAATCCCGACAAGGGATCATCATCGGGATAGTTGCCGGGAGTGAGGAAGCCGATATGGCTGATGGATATATTGCGGCCGCTCATATCATGCCTTCCGATAATCAATATTTCGGCAGGCCGGGAGGATTGGTCTCCGATGCGGGCAATGCTTCCTCGGAAAGATGCCAATGATCGAGTATCCCCGCATAGGTGCCGTCTTTGATCAGACCGTTGGTGGCGATGGTCAGCGCATCGGCGAGCCCGCTTCCCTTGCGGGTGGTGATGGCGACGTCCGATCGATCCGGCCAGCCGGCGCTCAGCGTGCCCACCCGCTTGATGTTCTTGTCGCGCGCCGCGATGAAGACGAGCTGCGCGTGCGGCTGGACGATGACATCGGCCCGACCGGAACGCAGGGCGAGAAGGCTTGCCGCCTCGTCATCGTAATATTGCAGCTCGATCGGCTTCAGGCCCGCAGCAACATCCTCTTCGCTCCACTTGACCAGGATACGCTCCTGGTTGGTGCCGGCGCCGACGATGATCCTGAGGCCCGCCGCATCCTTCGGCTCCTTGATCGAGGTGATGGGACTATCGGATCTCACGAAGAAACCGTGCAGGCCCTGGCGATAGGTGGAGAAATCGAACTTCTCCTTGCGCTGCTCGGTCACGCCGACATTGGAGATGACGGCATCATATTTGCCCGATGTGAGGCCGAGCGGCCAGTCGATCCAGGCGACCGGCACGATCTCCAGCGTCAGGCCGAGGCTGTCGGCGATGGCATAGGCGTAATCGGGATCCGCGCCGACTACGGTCTTGGCATCGGTGGCGTAAGTGGCAAGCGGCGGGCCGCCGGGACTGACAGCGATGGTGAACTTACCTGGCGTCACGAACTTGAAATCCTTGGGGATCGCGGCGATCGCCGCATCGTTCCTGGCTGCATGAAGCCTGCCAGGCTGCTGAGGGCTCAGGTCGAAATCATCGGCCGCATGGGCTGCACTGAGGCCAGCCAAGGCTGCCGTCAGCGCCGCGAAGAAAAAGGTGCGGATATCAAGACAACTCGCCACGTTCGATATGTCTCCGTTTGCAGTGAAAGGCAGGGACGGGCCGGCTCGAACGGCCGCCCGTCCCATAAACATTACGAACCGCTCTTCGGCAGGCCGGGCGGGTTGGTCTGGGCCTTATCGATCGCCTCGGGACCGAGATTCCAGGCGTCGAGGATCTTCTTGTAGGCGCCACTGGCAATCAGGTCGTTGACGACATTGGTGACGGGCGCCGCCAGACCGCTGCCCTTGCGCGTGGTGACGGCGATCTCGGCCGTGATCGGCCAGCCGCCGCTGACGGTGCCGACGAGTTTGGTCTTGCCGTTGATTCCCGCCGCGTAGGCCTGCGTGGCGTTGACGCTGAAGACCGCATCGGCCCTGCGGGACTGGACGGCCAAGTCCTTGACCGCGTCGTCGTCGTAATACTGCACCTCGATCGGCTTGAGACCGGCCGCGACATTCTGCCGGTCCCACTCCAGCAGGATCTTCTCCTGGTTGGTGCCGGCATCGGTGATGACCTTCAGGCCGGCAATATCCTTCGGATCCTTGATCGAGGTGATCGGGTTGTCGGCCCTGACGTAGAAACCGAGCTCATCCTTACGGTAGGTCGAGAAATCGAACTTTTGCTTGCGCTCTTCCGTCACCGTGACGTTGGAGATCACTGCATCGAACTTGCCCGAGGTGAGCCCCAGCGGCCAATCGGCCCAGGCGACGGAAACGAGGTTGAGCTTCAGGCCCAGGCTGTCGGCGATCGCCTGCGCCAGATCGACGTCATACCCGATGACCGTCTTGGAGTCGGAGGCATAGTCGTGCAGCGGAAGATTGCCGCTCGAGCTGATGCCGACGGTGAAGACGCCGTTTTCGACGAACTTGAAGTCCTTGATTTCAGCGATGCGCTTCTCGTTCTTTTCCACCCGCAGCCGGTTTGGCTGTTCGGGGCTGAGATCGAACTTCTGCTGCGCCTGAGCGGAACCGAAACCGATCGCGCCAATGGCGACCGCTCCTGCTATCAGAAGCCTTACCCTATCTGTAAATGCCATGCCCCTTCTCCATTTCGTCTTAAGGTTGTGATTGTTGTCATTCGGCCGGAGCAGCCCGTCGCGACCCGGCATTTCACCAGCGATGTCTGCGCTAGAGAACCTTGGCGAGGAATTCGCGCGTTCGGGGGTGCTCCGCTTGCGTGAAGATCCGGGCCGGCGGACCGGCCTCCAGAATGCGGCCGCTTTCCATGAAGACGACGGTGTCGGCGACTTCGCGGGCAAAACCGATTTCATGGGTGACGATGACGAGGGTCGTGCCAGTGCGGGCGAGCTCCTTGATGACGTCGAGCACCTCGCCGACGAGTTCCGGATCGAGTGCGGAAGTCGGCTCGTCGAAGAGCAGCACCTTGGGGCGGAGCGCCAGCGCGCGGGCGATCGCGACGCGCTGCTGCTGGCCGCCGGAAAGCTGGCGCGGATAGGCATTGATCTTGTCGCTGAGACCGACGCGTGCCAGCAGTTCCTGCGCCAACTGCGCGGCCTCCTCGCGGCCGAGACCACGGACCTCGATCGGCGCCTCGATGAGGTTTTCGAGCACGGTCAGATGCGGGAAGAGATTGAAGCTCTGGAAGACCATGCCGATATCGGCGCGGCGCTTGAGGATATCCTTCTCTTTGAGCTCATAAAGCGTATCGCCCTTCCTGCTGTAGCCGACGAAATCGCCATCAATGGAGATGAAGCCGTCGTCGACACGCTCCAGATGATTGATCGACCGCAGCAGCGTCGACTTACCGGAACCGGAGGGGCCGAGAATGGCGGTCACGCTGCCGGCCGGCAGGTTGAGCTCGACATCGTCGAGCACCTTCAGCGAGCCGAAGCTCTTCGAGATGCCGTGGATGCGCACCGCACCGCCTGCCCGCAGAGCCCCCGCATCATGGAAACCAAGATTGCGCACTTTATCGGTCGCGCTATCGAGAACCGGCAGCGGACGGCGGAAGCCTTCGAAAAAGGCCTGGAAAGGCAGCGGTGCCGGATTGCGCACGGCGCCCCTGGAGAAGTAGCGCTCGATATAGTGCTGGGCGACCGACAGCACGGTCATGATGATCAGATACCAGACCGTCGCGACCATCAGCAGCGGAATGACCTCGAGATTGCGGCGGTAAATCACCTGGACGGTGTAGAAGAGCTCCGGCAGCGCCAGCACATAGACGACGGACGTGCTTTTCGCCAATCCGATGAGCTCGTTGAAACCGGTCGGCAGGATGGAGCGCATGGCCTGCGGCAGCACGATGCGAAACGCCTGGCGGCGGCGCGGCAGACCGAGTGCGGCAGCGGCCTCCAGCTGCCCATGATCCACTGACAGAATGCCGCCACGGACGATCTCGGCGAAGAAAGCCGATTGGTTGAGCGTGAGGCCGAGATAGGCAGCGGCGAAGGGCGTCAGCAACTGCACGGTGGGATAATCGAACAAGACCGTGTCGGTGAACGGGACGCCGATCCTGATCGTTTCATAGAGATAGCCGAGATTGTTCAATATCAGGAGCAGCACGATCATCGGGATCGAGCGCAGCAGCCAGATATAGCCCCAGGAAAGGCCCGATAGCAGCGGCGACTTGGAGACGCGGGCGAGCGCCAGGGCTGTTCCGAGGATGGAACCCGATATGGCGGCAAGCGCGGTCAGCAGCAGTGTCCGGCCGAGGCCGACGAGCACCGGCTCGGCGAAGAACCATTCGGCGAAGACGTTCCAACCCCAGCGCGGATTGGTGAAGGTGGAATAGAGCACGGCGACGATGACGACGGCCGCGAATATCGTGCCCGCCAACCGCTCGGGATGACGCGCCGGCACGATGCGGTAACGGGAATAGTCCTGCTTCGGTTCTGCCGTCCTGCTGCCGGGCTCGATGCCCGCGAAATCCGTCGTCAGTGCCATTCTTGCTTCCCTTTATGATTATCGTCGTGTCGCTTTCAGAGATTTGCGCCGGCCACGCGCAGGCGCGGTTCGGCCGCCTCGGTTCCGAAGACCGGCGGAACGAGATGGGTGATGTCCTTCTCGAAGGGCAGGCTCTTGTAGATCTCGGGATCGGCTGACGTGTCGAAGAGAGCGCTGTAGCCGTAGTTCAGATAGAGGCCGACGGCCTCGGGCTGGCGGAAACCGGTCGTCAGATAGATCCTCGTATAACCTTGACGGGCCGCCTGAGCTTCCAGCTCCACCAGCAGCTTGCGGGCAAGGCCCTGGCGGCGCAGATCCACGCGTGTCCAGATGCGTTTGAACTCGGCCGTGCGATCGTCGTAATGCTTGAAGGCGCCGCCGCCGATGGTTTCGCCATTGCGGATCAGCAGGAGGAAATTGCCGTGAGGCGGCGCGAAAGCTTCGGGCGGATAGCGGTTCAATTCGGCCGCGGCGCCTTCGGCATTGAAATAGGTGCCGTAGCGGCTGTCATATTCGTGGATCAGCTCATCGATCAACGGCTTGGCGCGGGGATCGAGAGGGGTCGTATAGAGAAACGTGTCGCTCATATCGTTCGTCACCCATTGTCTTCAGTGAGGAATGTTTCCGCGAGCCGGACCCAGTAGCGGGCGGCCGGCGCGATGATCGCATCGTTGAAATCGTAATGGGCGCTGTGGAGAGGCGCGCTGTCGCCGTTGCCCACGAAGAGGTAGCTGCCGGGATTGGCCTGCAGCATGAAGGCGAAATCCTCGCTTGCGGTTCTCGGACGGAAATCCTTCTCGATCGCGGCGAGACCAAGCGCGTCATAGGCGACGTCACGGGCAAACGCCGTTTCCTTGGCGTGGTTGACCAGCGCCGGAAAACCGAGCCGGTAGTTCACGTCCGCCTCGGCGCCGAAGCTTTCGGCCTGGGCGCGGGCGAGCGCTGGAATGCGCTCCTGCAGCAGCCGGCGAACTTCTTCGCTGAATGCCCGCATGGTGAGTTTCATCTCCACGCTCTCAGGGATGACATTCGAGGCGGAGCCGGCATGGATCGAGCCGACGGTGGCGACCGCCATATCCTGCGGATCGACATTGCGGGAGACGACGCTCTGCAATGCGGTGATGAAGGAAGCCGAAGCCAGCACCGGATCGACGGCGCGGTGCGGCTCGGCGCCGTGGCCGCCCTTGCCGATGATCTTGACGATCGCCTGATCGACCGAGGCCATGGCCGGACCGATGACGAAGCCGAACTGGCCCGCCAGCACCCCCGGCCAGTTGTGCAGTCCGAAGACCGCATCGACTGGGAAACGTTCGAACAGTCCTTCCGAGATCATCTTGCGCGCGCCGGCGCCGATTTCCTCGGCGGGCTGGAAGATCAGCCTGAGCGTGCCGCTGAAATTGCCGCTTTCGGCGAGATAGCGGGCGGCGGCAAGCAGGATCGCGGTATGCCCGTCATGGCCGCAGGCATGCATGACGCCGGGATTGCTGCTGGCATAGGCAAGGTCGGTCGCCTCCTCGATCGGCAGCGCGTCCATGTCCGCCCGGATGCCGATCCTCTTCCCGCCCTCGCCGCGTCTGAGGGTGGCGACGATGCCGGTGCCGGCAATGCCCGTCGCCACCTCATAGCCCCAGGAGGAAAGGCGGGACGCCACCAGCTTGCTCGTCCTGAGCTCCTGGAAGGCCAGCTCGGGATATTGGTGCAGGTCGTGGCGAAGCGCGATGATCTCATCAAGATAGGCGGCGATACCCTTCTCGACCGGATCGTTGCTGCGCGTGTTCAGAGCGATGGTGTCCATAGCGGTTCGCTCGGCGCCTCAGGCGCCGACAGCCCTTCCCTGCTCAACCTGATCGGCGCCGGCCGCATACCGGCTTTCCCGGAAGGGCAGGCCCAGATGATCGCGCAGCGTCTCGCCCCTTAGGACCGGATCGAAATAGCCGCGCGCGGTCAGGATCGGCAGGACGTGCTCGGCGAAGTCGTCGAAGCCTTCGGCGATGACGGGGAAGCCGAGAATGAAGCCGTCGGCGGCGCCATGATCCACCCAGCGGATGATCTCGTCGGCGATATGCTCTGCCGTGCCGATGAAGGCAGTGCGCGGCGTCGCGGAATCGAGTGCGACCTGGCGCAGCGTCAGCCCCTTCTCACGCGCCGTCCTCTTGATGCGGTCGGTGGTGGCGCGGAAATTGTTCCTGCCGATATCGCCAATGTCGGGGAAAGCCTCATCGAGCGGGTAGACGCTGAAATCATGGTGATCGAAGAAGCGGCCGAGATAGAGGAGCGCCTCCTCGATCGTGACGAGATTGCGGATCGCCTGATACTTGGCTTCCGCCTCCTCCGACGTCTTTCCGACGATCGGGCCGATGCCGGGATAGATGCCGACCTCCGCCGCGGCGCGTCCCTGAGCGATGACACTGTCCTTGAGCTGCCGATAGAAGCCTTGAGCCTCTTCGAACGGTCCGCCATTGGTGAAGACGGCATCGGCATGCTTGCCGGCAAGCCTGATGCCGGAATCGGAAGCCCCCGCCTGGAAGACGACGGGCTGACCTTGCTTCGATCGGCCGATGTTGAGCGGTCCTTCGATGCGGAAGAACCGGCCCTTATGGTTGAGACGATGCATCTTCGCCTTGTCGACAAAGACGCCGGTCTCGCGATTGCGCACGAAAGCGTCGTCGTCCCAGGAATCCCAGAGACCCTTGATCGCGTCGATATAATCCTCGGCGATCTCGTAGCGCAGCTCGTGCTCAGGATGTTCACGGCTGTAATTTCGCCCCGAACCCTCGAGCGGCGAGGTCACTGCATTCCACCCTGCCCTGCCGCCGCTGATGAGATCGATCGTGGCAAACTGGCGGGCAACGGTGAAGGGGTCGCTATAGGAAGTCGAGACCGTGCCGACGAGGCCGATCTTCGAGGTGGAAGCCGCCAGCGCCGAGAGAATGGCGATCGGCTCGAACCGGTTGAGGAAATGCGGGATCGACTGCTCGTTGATATAAAGCCCGTCGGCGACGAAGGCGAAAGCGATGCCCGCCTCCTCCGCTTTGCGTGCCGTATTGACGAAGAAGTCGAAATTGACGCTGGCATCGGCTGGGCCGCTCGGATGTTTCCAGGCATTCATATGGCCGCCAGGACCTTGCAGCATGATGCCGAATGTGACGTGTTTCTGAGCCATGGGATCGATCCTCCTTGGAAAGGTCAGGCGACGAGGGAAAGGCGCTCGGCGGCGAGCAGCTCGATGGAGGCAAGGCGGTCGGCGGTTGAAAGCGCCGGCGTGTCCAGCACGAATTCCTTGACGCCGTGGCGGCGGTGGAGCTCGTCCAGTTCCTTGCGGATCTGCTTTGCCGTGCCGTGCAGCACGCTCGGCACCCTCTCCTCGATTCGGTAATCGCTGACGCCGGCCTGCCGGGCGAATTCGGCTGCTTGCTCTTCGCTGCCGACATTGACGGTCTGACCGTTCGGCAGGAACACCTTGACGATCCTGAGCTTACCGACACGCTCGCGGGCATATTCCTCGCTTTCGGCAGCGAAGGCCGCGAGCGCCAGGATGGGACGCTTGCCGCCCGATGCCCGTTCATAGGCTTCGAAGGTCTTGCGCAGATTTTCGGGATCGCCATTCAGATGGCCGGCGAAGACGAGCTCCCACCCCTTCTCGGCCGCGAGTTCGGCGCTCTCGACGCTGGCGCCGAGCAAGAAACGCTCCGGAGCCGTCGGCGGGAAAGGGGTCGCCTGGGCACCGTCGTAACTGGGATCGGCCGCGAGATAGGTGTTGAGATCGGAAAGCTGGCTCGCAAAATCCGGCTTCCTCACCGGATCGACGGCAAGCTGCAAGGCGCGCGTCGACAGCGGAAAGCCGCCCGGCGCCTTGCCGACACCGAGGTCGACGCGGCCAGGCGCAAGCGATGCCAGGAGATTGAAGGTCTCGGCAACCTTGTAGGCGCTGTAGTGCTGCAGCATCACGCCGCCGGAGCCGACCCGGATCCTCGAAGTCTTGGCGAGAAGATAGGCGATCAGCGCCTCCGGCGCGGAACTCGCCAAGTTGGACATGTTGTGATGTTCGGCGACCCAGAAACGGTGATAACCGAGCTCCTCGGCCCGGGCGGCAATCTTTACCGTCGCCCGCAACGCGTCGGCGGCGGAGAGACCCTGTTCGATCGGGCTTTTGTCGAGAAGGCTGAGGAGGTATGTCATGGCGCCACGATCCGCTCAGTGGTTGTAATATTTAATCTATAAAATCAGTAGACAAACATCATTATAAGAAATGACATTCTCTTTCGCGGACATTGAGAGGAAAAAAGCAGCCGCAGCTGCGACGGAAATTCAGATGCCGGGAATGCGGGCGCGCATGCGCATGGATCTTTCAATCGACCATTTAATGATCTATATTTTGGTCAAAATGGAGAGTAGCCGCATGAAGCTGTCAGAACAGGTCAAGCCGATCAGCTATCTTAAGGCGCATGCGCCCGAGATCATCCGGACGCTGAAGGACAATCCGCAGCCCGTCGTCATTACCCTTCACGGCGAGGCCAAGGCGATCCTTCAGGATGTCGGCCAATATGAAGAAACGCAGGAAACCCTGGCGTTGCTGAAGGTGCTGGCGCTCACCAATCGACAAGTCGAGGAAGGCAAGCTGCGTCCTGCATCGGAATCCTTCGCGCGCATCCGCAAACGTCTGGCCGACGACCAGTCCTGATGCGTTATCGTGTTCTTCTTGCCGAGGACGCGGAACGCGACGTCGAGGATCTCTATCGTTTCATTGCCGCCCGCGACGGCGCCGAGACGGCAGAGCGCATCCTGACGGAAATCGAAAGCGCCTGCGCCGATCTCGAAGAATTCCCGGCCCGCGGAAATATTCCAAAGGAACTGGCCAGCATCGGTATCTCCGAATACCGCGAACTGCACCATAAGCCCTGGCGCATGATCTACCGTATCATCGGCACCGACGTCGTCGTCTACTGCGTGGCGGACGGCCGTCGCGACATGCAGGCCTTCCTGGAACGAAGGCTGATCCGCTAAAGCGCGTCGCGATCTTTCAGATTCGCTCCCTACGCTTTAGCTCTTTGTTTTTACGCATGTCGTTGCCGCAAAACCGCTGCACACTTTTGCGCGACATGCTGTAACATTCGGCATCCCCTCTCCTTCGGCATCGTCGCCGGCGCTCATCCGAGCATGGATGACCCGGACGAGCGCCGAAAACTTATCCCGCCTTTCGGCCGGCCGGCGCATTTGCCCGCAAGAGCGCCATCAACATCGGGCCGATCGCGAATTCTCCCTTTTCGCTTCGCCGCGTCAGGTCGCGAAGATAGCCGCCGGCGGAATTGATGTGGCCCCCGCGCTCCAGGATGCACGCCATCACGGTCGCGGCATTTTCCGCGCCCATCACACTTGCCGCCTCCTCATAGGCGGACGGGCTGACGCCCAGCATCGATCGAACTGTGACGGCCGCCGTCATCAGGTCACGCCAGTTTCGGATCACGCCATCCGGCCCGTAGGCGAGGATCTCGGGGCAGGCCTGCAGAACCAGACCAAGCGGGAAGGACTTCAATCCGCCGGCATCATCACGGCCGCCCGACCGTCCCCTTTGCCGCTCCTCCTGCCTCGGCTGATTGGCTGCCTCGTGCCTTTTCTCGTCTATCGTCACGCCCCCTCGCCCGTTCTCTTGCTCCGGCCTCGCGTCCTGCTTCGGTTCGAAGCTTGGTTCAAGTTCAGAGATGGAGTCGGGGTTTGAATTCTGTATGTGACGCTCGTTATAATAGGCATTGCCGCGTTCTTTTGTCGTTTTAACACGAACTTCCAACCGGTTAAGGACATCCGCTCTCAGCGCCATCAATTCATCCAGCAGCTGCTCGAGTTGTGCCGTCGTTGGCGACCGCGGCAAACCCTCGACCATGTCGCGGAACAGCTGGTAGACGGCCTGCCAGTCCCCTTGAACGTCTTCTTCGACCGCCGCTTCGATCAACTTTGCGATGTCGCGGCGGCAAAGCGTGATCCGTTCGCGCAAACGCTGAACGTGCAGCCGCTCAGCCATCACCGCGGCCGCCAGTTGTTCAATCTCCTCGGCGCGGGCAAGCAGCGGCGCCAGCGAGAAGCCGAAGGCCTCGTCGATCTCCCCTGCCCTGTCCCTGCGGACGTAACGCTTGCCATTGGGACTGTCCTTGCGCACCAGAAGACCCGCATCGACGAGCGCTGCGAGGTGCCGGCGAACGGTTTGTTCGGCCATGCCATGCGTCCTCAGCGAGAGCTGGACATTCGACGGGAAGACGATCAAGCCATTGTCCTGCGCCAGCTCGTTCTTCGGATAAAAGCTGAGGAGCGCATTGAGCACGGCAAGCGCGCGATCGGTGATGCCGAGCAACGGTTTTGCTTCGCACAGCGTACGAAACAATTTCCACTTGTCGACGGATTGATCGGGCTTGATCTCGCCTGCGGCAACCTGGCTTGCGAGCATGCCAAGCGTCATCGACCGCCGCCCGAACGGCGTCGTTATACTTCCGGTTTCCATCTCTTCCACCTCATCGAGGCAAAAGAAATCCGCTCACCAAAACGGCGCCAAAAACTCTTGACAGCGATTCTCGGAAGTGCGATTCTCGGAGGTGTTCAAGACTACGAGGAAAGCTTCCGTGACGGTGACGTTCGGGGGCTTTTTTCTTTTGCGGGTTATCTCCTGTTCGAATTGTCAGCTGACAATTCGTCTAACTGCCTCATTTCCTATCATTTTCCTCTTCGAACTCAACGGCGAGACCTGCCAGCCGCTGAGCCAGGAATTCCGAAAACGCCGCCGATTTGGCGGTGATGCGAAAGGTTTTGCCGGCGCGAGACACCGAAGCAAGCTGCGCGCCCGCTGACGTGCGAAGGGTCTGCTCGTCGCGCTGCGGCGGGCTCTTCTCCTCCAGCACTTTCCAGACGACATCGAAACGGCCGTTGGTTTCCAGTGCCTCGAAACCGGCGGCGCGGATCGCGGCCTGCGCTTTCTTCTGCCCGCCTGTTTCTCTGAATTTTTCGACGAAGGCCAGCCAGCGTGGGCGGCCGACTTTGGGGGCCGGTCCGATGGCTAGAATAATCTCCGGATCGATCGTCTGCGCGACCTGCAGCAGCCTCGAAGTTTCCGGCTTATCCGTTGCCAATGCCTTGGCAATCATGTCCCGGTTGAAGCCATGTTCATCCATGCGGCGCGCAAACAACGCCCGTTCGATGAAGCTCAAGTCGACGCGAGGGCCGTTCTCCTGACCCTGAGCAAGGATCAATTCCTCATCCGTCAGCTTGCGCACCACGGCCTTAACCGGGACGCCGAGTTCTGCGGCCGCGCGCAGGCGCCGATGGCCATAAGCGGCCTGATAGTGCCCGGCCTTGACGGGATCCGGCCGGACCAGGATCGGAACTTGCTGCCCGCTTTCCTGGATCGACTGCTTCAACCGCTCGAATTCAGGATCCTGATCGACGGGGATACGGTCACGGATGAAGGACATTTCGACCGCAGCCGCATCGATCTCCAGCACCTTGTCTCCGGAGGCGAGGGATTCGCGCAATGCCTTGGCGGCCGCCGCTTCCTCTCCCAGCCGCCCGAGCGACAGGTTCATCGCCTTGACCGCGCCGGACGGCCGATGCGGCGGCGCGCTCGGCGCATCCGGTCGCGCCGGCTCGACCGAACCGACCATGCTCTTCAGGATGTCGCGACCTTTCGGGCTCATGTCCTGCTCCATGCATTGCGAATGAGTTGCTCGACCTCGGCATTGACGCTATCGACGGATTCCACCCCGCGGTCATAGGTCTGGCGATGCATCGTCTCGCGCCCCGCCTCGTAGATCGTCTGCTTGGACAGGCCCGCATCCGAGACCGCCGTCGATTTGACCATCATGGAGGTCAGCACGCGCTCGCCGAACAGGCTGCGCAGGAAGGCAACGATCTGCGCCTGCGGACCGTCATTGGACTCGTAACGAGTGATCAGATAGCGCATCCAGTCATATTCAAGATTGCCGCCGGCCTGCTTGACGACCGCCAGAAGGTCGGAGGTCATCGTCAGGAACTGGTTCATCGATGCCACGTCGAGCATCTGGGGATGAACGGTAATGAGAACGGCTGTGGCGGCGCAGAGAGCAGACAGCGTCAGGAAGCCAAGGGTAGGGGGGCAATCGATGATGACGACGTCGTAGCTCTGCTCGAGCGAATGCAGCGCATTGCCGACCCGCATGAAGAACATGTCCTTGTCGTCGCGGTTGGTGTCGGCCAGCGCCTTTGGGGTGTCGTGTTCGAACTCGTGCAGTTCGAGATTGCCGGGGATGAGATCGAGACCGGGGAAATAGGTCTGGCGGACGATGTCGCCCACGTCGCGGCGCGTCTCGTCATATTTGATGGCGCCATAGAGCGTCTCGTTTTCGCCGACGTCGAATTCCGGCTGGTATCCGAGCATCGCCGACATCGACGCCTGCGGGTCGAGATCGACAGCGAGCACGCGGTAGCCGCGAAGCGCCAGGAACTGCGCCAGATGGATGGACGTCGTCGTCTTGCCGGAGCCGCCTTTGAAATTGGTGACGGCGATCACCTGGAGATGGTCGCCCGGCCGGCGCATCGGCAGATAGGAAGGTTTGGTGCGCCCGAGGTGCTGGCGCATCGCATGGATTTCCTCGAGCGAGAACACCCGGCGCCCGGCCGGCGTCTTCTCGGGGTTGATGGTTTCCACCTGGGCTGCGAGGTGGCGAACATAGCTGTCGGTCACGCCGAGTAGCTTCGCCGCCTCAGTGCTGCTGAACCGCCGCAGCGATTTGCGCGCATCAGGCGAGAACAGCCGCTCGAACAGCACCTGCAACTGGCTGCTGAGCATTGTCGAGTCCTGCGCAATCGTCTCGTCGATCGAGACCTGACTCGCCCTCTTGGCTTTCTCAACAATCGCGGCCTTGTTCGGCATTCACGCAAATCCTGATAAATCGGGTAATTTTGCGCAAATGATCGTGAGTCTGGCGATTCCGTCAAGCGATTTCTTGGTTAGCAAACAGATAACGGGACGGATTCGACGGGAAAATAGCGTGGAATTCCGGAATCTTAGCGAGGTTGTCAGCTGACAACGACAGTTCTACCCGCGCCGTCCAGGTCATCCTTAATCTATGGCAGCGTGATTCCGATATGTTGATGACATCGGCGACTCAGCTTGCCGCCGCTCATAACGGCCCGGGCAGGCGACCTTGTCTCACTTATAAGCCGACGGGCGGTACAGGCTCTCGCCCTCCAATCCACGGACGGGCTCGCTGCCGGAGGACTTGTCGCTCGCATCGTGCGTTTCAGGATCACGGCGTGACGGGGCAAGGCCGAGCATCTGCTCGAGACGGCCGGCATTGAGAGGAGCGCTTATTCCCTTGAAGTTCATGATCCATCTTTCGTCTGCGCATGACCTGCGTGATGGCGCAGAGATAAGCGCAATTTGAAGCTGGCGAGAACTGTCCCTCGACGTTATCACCATCTTTTCCCACGCAAGCAGCAAGGGGAGGGATGCACCATCGGCATTGAGCGGAGCAGGGGGAGGGACATCACTTCAGCAAGATTGCAGAGGCTCATCCTATGCGAATCAAGTGCTTGCGGATATGATCGGATGCATAGAGAGACGGGCATTCGTCGCTTTTCAGCCCGAGCGATCGGGCAGGCCCCTTAAAGATCTCCTCGCGCCTAGCGGAACTTATCGAGGTCTTCGCTTCCGTCTGCTGAATTCCTCTTTATTTACCGACTATTTACCATAAGCCTGCGCGAGCTCAGATCCTCTCGTCGGGCAACGGATTGCGAGCACTGAGGCAAAAGGCGGCATGCACGACGGGGATAGAGGTATCCGTCGCTATCGCGCCTTCATTCCCTCGCGATTGGTGAAATGGGCATTTCCTAAACCCGTCCCGATGGTCAACACCGCCCATCTCGAAACGTCCTTCATGAGAGGGATCTGCGACAGCCCCTGCACCACGGCATCGTTGTGCATCATCACGAAGGTGCTGTGATCGCCGATTTCGGGGATGGCCTTCATCAGCGCCAGAGGAAGGTTGAAGCTATCGCTTTCCCAATTGCCGCCGGGCAGGTTCTGTCCGCCGCGTTCGATCGAACCGTCGGCTTTGATGATGCCGGGGCAGGCGATCCCGATGATGGGAGCAGGTTTCAGATTGGCCTTTTCGGCTTTCTCGATCAGGTTCCGCAACATGGTCGCCAGCTTCTCTATCGTGGCGCTGCGGCTCGGCTCATCGTCGGCATGGCGCCAGATCGCCGAGTCCCAGACGCGCGCATCGGCAAAATCCGGCGATTTTTCCTTTCCGAACTCGACGACTCCAGCGCGGACATTCGTGCCGCCGATATCGACGGCGAGAATCGCCTCATAGCCTTTGAACATCCAGGGCGGCATCAGGTGAACGGAGCCGATCAGTCCCGCCTCGTCGGGATGATGGGCGATCGGCACGACTTCGATATTGATGCCGTCCGCCTTGAGAAGAACCATGGTCCTGGCGATTGCGAGCTCTCCGAAGCGGCTTTGCCGGAAGCCGCCACCCACCACGATCCGCTCCGTCTTCGACCAGCGCTCGTCCTTGAGGAACTTTGCGATCACTTTCGCAAAGTCCTGCGAGAAGTCCTCCACCGCGCCCATGACCAGCGCGGCGGCTTCCATATCATCGCCCTTCAACAGGGCCTCGATCTTTTTCTTGGAAAGCTTCTCCGTCGCGACCTTACCGATCGGGTCGTCTCCGAACTTGCGGACGCGTTTTCGCCAATCGTCGAGCTTCTGCTGGAAGGTCTTCTTATTGGCGTTGTCGCCGACGAAACCGTTCTTGTCACGCAGTTCATTGTTGTAGTCGTCGATGGTCACCAGCGGCAGCACCGATGCGCCGTGCGCCAAAGGCGCGTTGATTTCGTCATGATGCTTGGAACTGCCTTTGGCCATCAAACTACCTTTTGCTGAGCGAGTGCATGAGCGGGCGGCCAGACAAAACGCGGGAGTTGCTCCGGATGTTCCGGGGACCGGCTCGTCATCTTGCCCTCGTCGGACAGCGACCTAGCTTCAATGATGCAGAATTGGAGAATGCCGTGCAGGAAGACGCCGCTACGCAGGAAATGCTTTCCCTTGTCTTGGAGGAGCCGGACCGTTGGGCAATGTTTCTCGACATCGACGGAACGCTGCTCAATCTCGCGCCCACACCGGATGCGATCGAGGTTCCCGAGGCTCTTCCCGGGCAGCTTCATCGCTTGTCGAACAAGCTCGGCGGCGCCCTGGCGCTGGTCACCGGCCGATCGCTCGCCTTTGCCGACACTTTGTTCAAACCCTTCGCATTTCCGACGGCAGGTCTCCACGGGGCGGAGATCAGAAGCGCCACCGGGATGCATACCGTCGAGGCGACCACAGAGTTTCAGGCATTGAAGCATGCACTGACGGCGGAAGCCGAGCACTATCCCGGCGTATTGATCGAAGACAAGGGCGCCGCCGTCGCCGCCCATTACCGGCTTGCGCCGGAATATGAAAAGATTCTCGAAGAACGCATGCACCATTATGCGGAGTTCGCCGGACCGAACTGGGCGCTGCAGCTCGGCAAGATGGTGTTCGAGCTGCGCCCGGCACGGTCGAGCAAGGGCGACGCGCTGGAACGGTTTTTCCAGTCCGAGCCCTTCAAGAACCGCTGCCCGATCACCATGGGCGACGACCTGACCGATGAGTCGATGTTTGCGATCGCCAATGCGCGCGGCGGCGTCTCCGTGCGTGTCGGCACCATCGGCGCCCCGAGCTGCGCCACCAACCGGCTGTCCTCCGCCGCGCTGGTGAGGAACGTCATTGCCGCTTTGGCTGCCTGAGGCGGCGGAACGCGCTCGTCTTTCCACCGGCTGCGCAGCTTCGATTGTCAAAAAAGTATCGGTTTCGGCAGGGAATCGTGGTGGCGGCCAGCAGATGAGCTCACTACACTCCCCTCAAGAATAAAGCCAAACAGGGAATTTGGCTGACGGGCTTAAAACCGTCCTCGGAGGAGGAAACAATGGAACCTGACTTGGAAGTCGTTCAGATCAGGCCGGGCGAATCTTTCGCAACGAAGGCGCATGGCTATCCCTATCATACGGTTCGCTGGCACTTTCACCCGGAATATGAACTTCATCTCGTCGTGGCGACAACGGGCCGCTATTTTGTCGGCGATTTCATCGGCGAGTTCGAGCCCGGCAATTTGGTGCTGGCCGGCCCCAACCTTCCTCACAACTGGATCAGCGACGTCCCGAAGGGATCGAGCATTCCGCTTCGCTGCCAGCTCATCCAGTTCAGCGAGAGTTTCATCAGCGGCACGATGAAGGTGCTGGCCGAGCTCGGGTCCTTCGAGCCGGTTCTTGAGGCCTCCCGCCGCGGCGTGCTCTTCGGCACCGAGACCAGCCGGCAGATCGCCCCCTTGATGAACGAGGTGCAGCAGGCGCAGGGTGTGCGGCGCATCGAGCTCTTCATGATGATGGTCGGCCTGCTCGCCCGAGCGCAGGATGCGCAGCTGCTCGCAAGCCCGAGTTATCTGCCCGATCCCTCGGGTTACATGTCGGCCGGCATCAACAAGGCACTTGCCTACATCAGGGAGAACCTGACCAAATCCTTCGACGAAACCGATCTCGCAACGATCGCCGGACAGTCGACCGGCGCCTTCTCACGCGCCTTCCGCCGCCACACCGGCATGTCGCTGGTGCAATATGTGAAACGGCTTCGCATCAACCTCGCTTGCCAGATCCTGATGAGCGACGACCACGCATCGATCACCGATATCTGCTTCGAGGTCGGCTTCAACAACCTGTCAAACTTCAACCGGCAGTTTCTCGCGGAAAAGGGCATGACACCGTCCCGTTTCCGGCGATTGCTGGGTGACAATATCAACGTGGCGAAAGCGGCTTAATCGGCCGGACGATTTCGTTTCGAGGAGCACGAAGCACAGTCCACCGAACGGCGAGAGGAGGACGAGGGAGGAGGCAGCAAAACGACACTGACTTGAACGTGAGCACGCCACGAGCGGCTCGCGAGGGGAAGCGCTTGTCCTCAAAAGCTGCAAATCGCTGAGACAGGCGCTGCCGTTTCTTCAGCCGAACGGCGCAGCAGAGCATTGCAACCACGTAGCTATACGATTTTTTCCAATGGGAGGAGATGGAAATGATGAAGTTCTCGATGAAAACGGCAGGCGCTGCGGCCCTTGTCCTGTCCCTGCTGGGCGGCACGTCCGCCTTCGCGCAAAGCGCCGTTGCCGATGCGACAGTCGCATTCCTCATGCCCGACCAGGGTTCGACCCGTTACGAAGAGCACGACCATCCGGGCTTCGTCGCGGAAATGAAGAAACTCTGCGCGTCCTGCAAGGTCATCTATCAGAATGCTGATGCCGATATCGCCAAACAGCAGCAGCAGTTCAATTCGGCAATCACCCAAGGCGCCAAGGTGATCGTGCTCGATCCGGTGGACTCGGCGGCGGCTGCGTCTCTCGTCCAGCTCGCCCAGAGCCAGGGCGTCAAGGTCATCGCCTATGACCGCCCGATCCCGACCGGCAAGGCCGATTTCTATGTCTCCTTCGACAACAAGGCGATCGGCAAGGCGATCGCGGAATCGCTCATTGAGCATCTCAAGGCCAAGAACGTGCCGGCCGATGGCGGCGGCATCCTGCAGATCAACGGCTCGCCGACCGATGCGGCGGCAGGGCTGATCAAGGACGGCATTCACGAGGGTCTGGCCAGCGGCGGCTACAAGACGCTTGCCGAATTCGACACGCCGAACTGGCAGCCGGCGAACGCCCAGCAATGGGCGGCCGGTCAGATCACCCGCTTCGGCAAGCAGATCGTCGGCGTGGTCGCCGCCAATGACGGCACCGGCGGCGGCGCCATCGCCGCCTTCAAGGCGGCAGGCGTCGATCCGGTTCCGCCGGTGACGGGCAATGACGCGACGATCGCAGCCTTGCAGCTCATCATATCGGGGGATCAGTACAACACGATCTCCAAGCCGAGCGAAATCGTCGCCGCCGCCGCTGCAAACGTGGCGGTGAAGCTCTTGGCGGGAGAAACGGTCAAGGCCGAAATGACCCTTTACGACACGCCTGCCCAGCTTTTCGTCCCGGCTGTCGTCACCGCCGAGAACCTCAAGGCGGAGATCATCGACAAGAAGATCAACACCGCCGAGGAACTGTGCACCGGCCGTTATGCCGAAGGCTGCAAGAAGCTCGGCATCATCAAGTAATCCGCAAGGAAAGCGCGGCCGGTTCGCCGGTCGCGCTTTCGGTTTCGCTTTTTCCGAAAGGCCAGACGATGTCTGAAACCTCTCATATTATCGATCCCACGCGTCAGCCCGTTCTCAGCCTGCGCGGCATATCGAAGAACTTCGGGGCGGTGTCGGCGCTGACCGATATCGAACTCGACGTGCATGCCGGCGAAGTCGTGGCGCTGGTGGGCGACAATGGCGCCGGCAAATCGACGCTGGTCAAGATTCTGGCCGGCGTGCACCAGCCGAGTTCGGGTACGATCCTGTTCGAAGGAAAACAGGTCGATCTGTCGAGCCCAAGTGCCGCCCTCGACCTCGGCATCGCGACGGTCTTCCAGGATCTGGCACTCTGCGAAAATCTTGACGTCGTCGCCAACATCTTTCTCGGCAAGGAACTCAATCCCTTCCAGCTCGACGAGGTCGCCATGGAGATCCGCGCCTGGAAGCTCTTAAGCGAGCTTTCGGCCCGAATCCCAAGCGTGCGCGAGCCGGTGGCCTCGCTTTCCGGCGGACAGCGCCAGACCGTCGCGATCGCCCGGTCATTGCTGCTCGAGCCGAAACTGATCATGCTCGATGAGCCGACCGCCGCACTCGGCGTCGCCCAGACCGCCGAGGTGCTGGATCTGATCGAACGCGTGCGCGAGCGCGGTCTCGGCGTCATCATGATCAGCCACAACATGGAGGATGTGCGTGCCGTCGCCGACCGCATCGTCGTCCTTCGGCTCGGGCGCAACAACGGCACCTTCATGCCCGATGCGTCCAACGAGGCGCTGGTCAGCGCGATCACCGGCGCATCCAACAATTCCGTCTCCCGCCGCGCGCTGCGCCGCCAGGCGCAAAGCCGAGAGAACGAGGAGGGCAGGCCATGATGAAAACCATCCAGAACGAACCGGCGGCCCCTCCGCTTCTCGACCGGCGCGATGAAAGAGTGCGCCATGACGACAGCCTCAGCGGGTGGATTCGTGGGTTTATCGACCGTATCCGTTCCGGCGACCTCGGCTCGCTGCCCGTCATCGTCGGCCTGGTGATCATCTGGACGGTATTCCAGGCGCTCAATCCGGTGTTCCTCTCCAGCGCCAACCTCGTCAACATGCTGTTCGACTGCTCGACGGTCGGCGTCATCTCGCTCGGCATCGTCTGCATCCTGATGGTGGGGGAGATCGACCTGTCGGTCGGCTCCGTCAGTGGCTTCGCCTCGGCGCTCACCGGCGTCTTCTGGATCAACCAGGGCTGGCCGGTGGTGCTCGCCATCCTCGCCGCCATGGCTGTCGGCGCCTTGATCGGCTCGCTCTACGCCTTCCTGTTCAACCGCTTCGGCATGCCGAGCTTCGTTTCCACCCTGTCGGGACTGCTCGCCGTTCTCGGGCTGCAACTCTATATTCTCGGATCGACCGGCTCAATCAATCTGACCTATGGTTCGTGGCTGGTGAATTTTGGTCAGATCATGGTCATGCCGGATCCGGTCGCCTATGCGCTCGTGGCGCTTGCCGGCATTGGCTTCTTTTTCTCCAGCTATCGGACAGCGACGCGGCGGCGGGTAGCCGGCCTTTCGTCGAAATCGGTCGGCGGACTTCTTCTGCGCGCCGTCATCATCACCGTTGCTCTGGAGGCGGTGGCCTTCTATCTCAACCAGTCGCGTGGCGTCCCCTGGATGTTCGGCCTCTTCGTCGGCCTCGTCATTGCCATGAATTATGCGCTGACGCGCACGAAATGGGGGCGCTCCATGCATGCCGTCGGCGGCAACAGAGAGGCTGCCCGCCGCTCGGGCATTAATGTGTCGCGCATCTATGCGAGCGCCTTCGTCATGTGCGCGCTGCTTGCGGCAACCGGCGGCGTGCTCTCGGCGGCGCGGCTTGCCACGGCAAGCCAGCAAGCCGGCACCGGCGACGTCAATCTCAACGCCATCGCTGCGGCGGTGATCGGCGGCACGAGCCTGTTCGGCGGGCGCGGCAGTGCCTATTCGGCCCTTCTCGGCATCATCGTCATCCAGTCGATCGCCAGCGGACTGACGCTCCTCGATCTGTCGTCATCGCTTCGCTACATGATCACCGGCGCCGTTCTTGCCGTTGCCGTCATCGTCGACTCTCTGGCACGCCGCTCGCGCATTTCGCACGGCCGGGCCTAAACCAACCAGGAAAGCAGAGGAAGAAAATGGGACAGGATCTGTCTGGAAAAGTCGCGGCCGTCACCGGGGCGGCGTCAGGTATCGGCCTGGAATGCGCCAAGGCCATGCTTGGCTCCGGCGCGCGCGTCGTGCTGATCGATCGCAACGAAGAAGGCTTGAGGGAAATTTGCTCGACGCTCGGCGCAGACGCCATCCCGCTGGTCGTCGACCTCTTGGACCCCGAAAGCGTGGCGCGGATGATGCCCGCAATCCTGGAGAAGGCGGGCCAGCTCGACATCTTCCACGCCAATGCCGGCTCCTATATCGGCGGCGAAGTACTCGGCGGCGACCCTGATGCCTGGGACCGGATGCTCAATTTGAACATCAACGCGGCCTTCCGCTCGGTGCATGCCGTTCTGCCGCACATGGTCGAGCGCAAAACAGGAGACATCATCCTCACGAGCTCCGTCGCCGGGATGGTCCCCGTCGTCTGGGAGCCGGTCTACACCGCTTCCAAACATGCGGTCCAGGCCTTCGTCCACACGCTCAGGCGACAGGTGGCCAAGCACGGCCTGCGCGTCGGCGCCGTCGCGCCGGGCCCCGTCGTCACTGCGCTTCTCAGCGATTGGCCGCAGGAAAAGCTGGATGAGGCGCTCGCCGCCGGCGGCCTGATGGAGCCGAAGGAAGTGGCCGAGGCCGTGCTCTTCATGCTGACGCGCCCGCGCAACGTCACCATCCGCGATCTCGTCATTTTGCCGCAGAGCACCGATATCTGAGAGGGATTTGCCAGCCTCCACAACCGGACAAAGGAAACGGCCATGATCTTCGATAGATTTCGCCTGAACGGACAGGTGGCGCTGGTAACCGGCGGCACGCGCGGCATCGGACTGGCAATCGCCGAAGCGCTCGGCGAAGCGGGCGCAAAGGTCGTCATTGCGGGACGAACGCCCAATGCGGCCGCGGACGCACGGCTCTCAAAGGCCGGGATCGATTTCGAGTTCATCGCCGCGGATCTGGTGAAGGAGCGCGCTGCCGACGAACTCGTGGCTGAAACCCTTTCACGGGCCGGCCGGCTCGACATTCTCGTCAACAATGCCGGCATCGCCATTCATGGCGACAGCGGCGAATTCTCCGATGCCATCTGGCGCGAGATCATGACCGTTAATGTCGATGCCGTCTTCCGTGCCTGCCGGGCCGCGCTCGCGCCGATGCGGCGTCAAGGTGGCGGCGTCATCCTGAATATCGGCTCGATGTCCGGCATCGTTTCCAACATTCCGCAGAACCAGGTCGCCTACAACACCTCCAAGGCGGCGGTCCACATGATGACGAAGAGCCTCGCCAGCGAAGTCGCCGCCGAGAACATCCGCGTCAATGCCATTGCGCCGGGCTATATCGAGACCGATCTGTCGCGCGGCGGCATCGACAATCCCGACTGGTTTCCGACCTGGCGCAGCATGACCCCGATGGGCCGCGTCGGACAGCCGGAGGAGGTGGCGGGTGCTGCCCTGTTTCTCTGCTCGGCGGCGGCAAGTTACGTCACCGGCGAAGTGCTCGTTATCGACGGCGGTTATACGACGCGGTAGCCTCGGAGAGGGAAGGGCGAGTTCCCGCCCGATGGCTAAGCCGTTTTTTTGGGGCAGAAGTTCAAGGCGTCGTGCCGCAGGCGCTCTGGTAGTCGGCAAGCACGCGGTCGATCGCGGCAATCACTATAGTCTCGGGATCGCCGGCCTCGGCTGGCGGAAGCTGCGGCAGGTACTGGTGCAGCAGCGTCTCCGGGATCGTTTTTCCGCGCAGGGCGGCGAGCAACTTCTCGAACGCCTTCTCCGCCTCGGGCCTGTTCCAGTAATAGCGGATACGATCGCTGTAGCTATAGTGCCGCTGCAGGCGCAGGGCCGTCTCATCGCCGTGATAATGCGCCTGCCAGTCGCCGGGCGCTGACGACATCACCGCCTCCATCGTGGCGACGAGCGGCTTGTCGCCGTAGCCGGGAACCATCTCGGTCGCGATCATGTCAAGCGCATAGGCGGCCTCGCGCAGCGCGAAGGTCAGGCCGGGGCCGACCTTGAGGATCGGGAAGCCATCCTGCACCAGCCACGTCAGAGCCTCCCGTGTCTGATAATCGGTGGAATGGGCCTCGAAGACGAATTGCGATTCCTCGTCGAGAAGCGCGGTCAATTCAGTCGCAAGCTCGGGCCTGTAGCCGATGACGTTCTCGCTGCCGAATTCGACGCCCGGCTGGACGACGAAGGCGATGACGCGGGAAAAGGCGTCCTCCAATCCAGCCCGCGAAAAGATTTCGCGATGAATGGCAATCGTTGCGCGAGCGGCCTCCGGCGCGGTCGGCCGGAGTTCTTCGAGCGCATGATCGGCGCCGCCCGGCACCGGAACCTCGGTGCCGAGAATATAAAGCGGCATCGGCGCGCCGATCGCCTTCGCCGTCCTTTCGCTGATCTCCGCCAATCTTGCGGCGCGCTCGGCGATCGTCCGGTCGTCGAGCGCGGCCGGCTCGCCGGCACAGCCCATCGAGGCGTCGAGATGGATCTTGCCGAACCCGGCCCTGACATAGGCTTCGACCATCAACTCCGCCTGCTTCAGCGCGGCTTCCGGCCTCTCCTTGCGCCACGGGTTGGGGCCGAGATGATCGCCGCCGAAGATCATCCGCGCGCGATCGAGACCCTCCTCGGCGGCAATGCGCTCGGTGAAGCGGATGAAGTCTTCCGGCGTCATGCCGGTATAGCCGCCGAGATGGTTGACTTGGTTGCAGGTCGCCTCGATCAGGACCGGCCCGCCTTCGCGCACCGCTCGCCGGATGGCAGCCCTGAGCACGAGGGGATGGGCGGAGCAGACCGAGGTAATGCCGAAGGGTCTGCCTTCACGCCGGGCGGCGGCAAGACGGGTCAATATCCGGTCCATCGTCTATCTCCTCGGGGTTTCGGCGATAAAGGCCGTGAGTTCGGCAAGGGTGGAGACGCCTTCCATGGGCCCGAGCCGGGTCACGTTGCGAGCGCCGGCCGCATTGGCGTGGAGCAGGGCGGTATCCGGCGCCATGCCCTTGCGGCGGCAGGTGAGATAGGCGGCGCCGAAGCAGTCTCCGGCGCCGGTCGGATCGACCTCGTCAACCGCAAAGGCGCCGCAATCGGTGCGCGGGAGACCGCGGCCGAAGAAGGACGCGCCCTGTTCACCGCGCTTCAGCACAATCTCGGAGATTCCGCTCTCTAATAGCTTGGCGACGGCCGCAGCTTCGTCCGTCCGGCCGGCGGCGGTGAAGAGTTCCTCGCCGGAGGGCAGCAGCAGGTCGGCGGCGGCAAGCATCTTGTCCAAGTTTTCCAGCGCGCCGTCATCCGTCAGCAGTTCCTTACGAAGGTTGGGGTCCAGCGACACCGAACCGCCGCGAGCCTGCACCGTCTCGACGGCATAGAGGATCACTTCGCGGGCACCGGGAATGGTGAGAGCCGTTCCCATGACATGCACATGGCCGGCACGCCGGACGAGAGCCTCGGCGGCGGAGGTCAAGCCGATCTGGCCGGCCGCGGATCTGGCGATGTTGAAGACGAAATCACGGGCGCCATTCGGCCGGTAGCGAACGAAAGCACTGCCTGTCGGCCAATCTTCATGGATTGCGATGGCGGATACGTCGACGCCGTCGTGGCGCAGGCGGTCGACGTTCAAGCGGCCGAAATCGTCATTGCCGACACCGGCGATGATGCCGGCCGCACCGCCCATGCGCGCAACCTGGTCGACGAAGATGGCCGGCGCGCCGCTCGGATAAGGCCCCGTCAGGGATTGCGGCTCGAGGAAGCCCGCGCCGACCGTCGTCGCCATGATCTCCACCAGGATTTCGCCGACGGTGATCGTCGGCCCGAGCGCTTCCGGCGCAATCGCCCTTTGAGACAACGGCATCTGCAATCTCCTCCATGCGGGAAGCGGCGGTATCTGCACTCCGCGCACTCGTCAAAAAACCTTGATCCGCCCGTAACTTGGTTGGGAGGACCGGTCAAGAATAATTTGACGCGCGATAATTTCAATATTGCGGCGCAATAAATAGAGGCTGGCTTTATTTTGCGCTGCGAAACGCACTTTCGGTCCCTACTAAACCCAATTTCTACGCGAAACGATGGAAATTTGGCCGATTAACTCCCCAAAACTTCCTTGACAAGATTGACCAAGATGACAGATAAAACTTTACGCATGTAATTTTATGCGTGAACATCCGTAAAGGAGGAGCGGAGACCATGAGCAAGATCATTTGCATTCTGTCTGCATCCGTCGCCTGCCTCGCGCTGACCGCCGGACTGGCGGGCGCCGAGGAACTGACGATCGCCACCGTCAACAATGGCGACATGATCATCATGCAGAAACTGTCGCCGGAATGGGAGAAGGAGACCGGCAACAAGGTGAACTGGGTGGTGCTCGAAGAAAATGTTCTACGCCAGAAGGTGACGACCGACATCGCGACGAAGAGCGGCCAGTACGACATCATCACCATCGGCGGCTATGAGGCGCCGATCTGGGGCAAGCAGGGCTGGCTGGCGCCCGTTGACGATCTCGGCGCCGATTACGACTATGACGACTTGCTCGCTCCGATCAAGACCGGCCTGACCGTCGACGGCAAGCTCTATGCCGTGCCCTTCTATACAGAAAGCTCTTTCACGCTCTACCGCAAGGATCTCTTCGATGCCGCCGGCATCAAGATGCCCGATGAACCGACCTACGACCAGATCAAGGAATATGCGGCCAAGCTGACCGACAAATCAAAGGAACAGTACGGCCTATGCCTGCGCGGCAAGCCCGGCTGGGGCGAGAACATGGCGTTTCTCGGAACCATGATCAACGCCTATGGCGGGCGCTGGTTCGACATGGACTGGAAGCCGCAGATCAATTCCGAGCCCTGGAAGAAGGCGATCACCGACTATGTCGAGCTGATGACCAAATATGGCCCTCCAGGCGTGACTGCCAACGGCTTCAACGAAAACCAGGCGCTGTTTTCGACGGGCCACTGCGCGATGTGGATCGATGCGACGTCGGCTGCCGGCCGTGTCTACGACCCGAAGCAGAGCAAGGTCGCCGACAAGATCGCTTTCACGCGCGCGCCCATCGCCGTTACGGCGAACGGCTCGAGCTGGTCATGGTCCTGGAACCTGGCAATCCCGGCGACCTCGACCAAGCTCGAAGCGGCCAAATCCTTCCTGAAATGGGCGACCTCCAAGGACTACGTCAAGAAGGTCGGCGAGACGGAGGGTTGGGTCGCGGTGCCGCCCGGCACTAGAAAATCGACCTACGCCCTGCCGGAATATCAAAAGGCGGCCCCCTTTGCCGATACCGTGCTGAAGGCCATCCTCTCGGCCGACCCGTCCAAGCCGACCAAGGACCCCGTTCCCTATACCGGTGTTCAGTTCGTCGCCATTCCCGAGTTCCAGGGCATCGGCACGCTCGTCGGCCAGCAGATCGCCGCCGCTCTGTCCGGACAGCAATCGGTCGATGCCGCTCTCGACAGTGCCCAGAAACAGGTCGAGCGCGACATGAAGAAGGCCGGCTACCCGAAGTGAGCCTTTCATCCTCGCGGCCTGCCCGCGAGTTCCTCCCGGAAAGGTCCCGGCAGCACGACTGCCGGGACCTTCTGGTCAGGCGATTGGCCATCATTTTGCATTACCGGCGTCTGCGCCGGCTGAACTGGAGAACGATATGAGACTGAAAGACAAGGTTGCCCTGATTACCGGCGGCGCGCGCGGCATCGGCCTCGGCTTTGCCGAGGCCTTCGTCAAGGAAGGCGCCAAGGTCGTCATCGCCGATATCGATATCGAACGGGCAACGAAATCCGCCGCCGCGATCGGCCCGGCGGCCAAGGCGATGAAGCTCGATGTCACGGATCTCACGGCGATCGACACGCTCGTCGCAGAGGTCGACAAGGAGTTCGGCGGGATCGACATCCTCGTCAACAATGCTGCCATTTTCGACATGGCCCCGGTCAACGAGATCACCGAGGCCAGCTACGACAAGGTTTTCTCGATCAACCTGAAGGGCCCGCTCTTCATGATGAAGGCCGTCTCGAACGTCATGATCAACCGGGGCAGGGGCGGCAAGATCATAAATATGGCCAGCCAGGCCGGACGGCGCGGCGAGGCGCTGGTGCTTTTATACTGCGCTTCCAAGGCGGCGATCATCTCGGCGACGCAGTCGGCAGCGCTGGCGCTCGTCAAATACGGCATCAACGTCAATGCGATCGCCCCCGGCGTCGTCGACGGCGAGCATTGGGATATCGTCGATGCGCATTTTGCCAAATGGGAGGGGCTGAAGCCTGGCGAGAAGAAGGCCGCCGTCGCCAAATCCGTTCCGATCGGCCGCTTCGCCACACCCGACGACATCAAGGGGCTGGCCGTCTTCCTGGCCTCGTCAGACAGCGATTACATCCTCGCCCAGACCTACAATGTCGACGGCGGCAACTGGATGAGCTGATCGCCCTTCTGCAAGAAGTCTGGAGCTAGAGATGGAAGCCATCTGCTATACCGAAAAGGGCGTCGCGGTCACCAAGGCGCTGCCGCTGCCGGAACTGCGGCCCGGCCATGCGCTGGTGCGCGTGCGCGCCGCCGGTCTTTGCCACACCGATATCGACGTTCTCCATGGCCGTTACGGCGAAGGCCGCTTTCCGCTCGTCCCCTGTCATGAATATGCCGGCGTGATCGAGGCCGTGGCCGGCGATGTCTCCGGCCTTGCCGTCGGCGCCCGTGTCGTCGTCGATCCCAATCTTCCCTGCGGAGAGTGCCGGGCCTGCCGCAAGGGATTGACCAATCTCTGCCGCGACCTGAAGGCCTATGGCGTGACGGAGAACGGCGGTTTTGCCGAATACAGCCTAGTCAAGACCGATCACCTGCACGAAATCGGCGATCTCGACTTCAATCTCGCCGCGCTCGCCGAGCCGCTCGCCTGCGTTTTGAACGGTCTTGGCAGCGCCGGCCTGCAGGCCGGTCCGGCGGGAACGGAAACGGCGCTGGTCTTCGGCGCCGGGCCGATCGGGCTGCTGCTTGCTCTTTCCCTGAAGGCCGAAGGCGTCTCGTCGGTGACGGTTGCCGATATCAACGAGGGCCGCCTGGCCTTTGCCGAGCGGCTGGGACTGGAGACGGCCGTCTCCGGCTCCGAAGCGCTGGCCGGGCGCCGCCGCAGCTTCGATTTCGTTGCCGATGCAACCGGCATTGCCCGCGTCGTCGAAGGCATGATCGACTTCGCCGCCGATGGCGGCACGGTTCTGGTCTTCGGCGTCTGCGCCCCCGACCAGCGCATTTCCCTCGCGCCCTTCGAGATCTTCCGGCGCCAGATCCGCTTCGCCGGCTCCCACTCGCTGAACCGCAACATTCCACAGGCGCTCGACGTTCTCAGGAGAGATACCGGCGCCATGGCACAGCTGGTCTCCCACCGGCTGCCGCTTGGCGAGGTGCTTCCCTTCATCACCAAAAAGTCCGCCGACCCGGCGACGATGAAGGTGCAATTCTCCATGGACTAAAGCACGTCGCGATCTTCCAGATTCGCTCCCCGTGCTTTAGGTCTTTGTTTTTACGCGTGTCGTTATCGCAAAACCGCGGACACTTTTGCGCGACACGCTCTAGATGCGGGTGATCGACGGGGCCGCTTTTCGTCCGGCGATGAGTCATCTAGAAACCGTCGGAGACGCCGCGTCAGGAGAGCAGATGGTGGGAAAGACGATCAAAACCATGGAGGACTTTTCGGAGTTCGTCGGCCTGTCGCGTCCCACCGTCTCGAAATATTTCAGCGATCCCATGTCCGTGCGCCAGAAGACGCGGGAGACGATCGAGCAGGCACTGAAGAAATCGGGATTCCGGCCGAATATCTTCGCCGTCAATCTCAACCGGCGGCGCAGCAACATTCTCGGCGTCATCATTCCCAATTCCACCGACCCCTTCTATATGGCGCTCACCCGCCGCATCGAGATGATCGCCAACGAGACCGGCTTCCTCGCCTTCGTCCTGTCATCGGACGGCAAGGCCGAAATGGAGGACCGGGCGATCAAGACGCTGAAATCGATGAATGTCGCAGGCGCAATCATCGCGCCGCTCGGCGTGGAATCCCACCACGCCACACTCGACGAGCTCGGCCGCAGCGTTCCGCTCATCTACGTCGATTCACCGCTCGACGAGACATCCTCCTTCGTCGGCACGAACAATCGCCAGAGTTTCAGCCTGATCGTCGATTATCTCTGCCGCTCGGGCGAACCGCCCTGCTATTTCGGCATGCCGCACGTCAATACCAACGCCTTGACCCGCCAGACGGCCTATCTGGAAGCGATGGAGCAGTTCAAGATGGCGCCCAGCATTGTCGAGCTGACGGACAGCAAAAGCTGGGACTTCGAACGCTTCGGCTTCGAGGAGGCGACCCGCATCCTGACGTCGGGCCAGGGCTTTCCGACGCGCACCGTGCTCTGCGCCAACGACCGCGTCGCCTTCGGCGTCATCGCCGCCGCATTCCAGCTGGGCCTCAAGGTCGGCCATGGCGCCAATTACGACTTGCGGGTCGCGGGACATGACGATCACCCGCTGTCGCGATACGCCTGCCCTCCGATCACGACGGTGGCGCAGAATTATAACGAGATCGGCCGGCTTGCGATCGAAATGCTGCTCGGCAGGCTCGGCGAGGGCGAGGGGCCTGCCGCCACGCCGGCGGCCCGCATTCTTCTCAATGCCGAGCTCATGCTGCGGACCTCGGCCTGATATGGCGCATCAGGCGCGGGGCAGTCCCGCCGGCCTTAAATGTTTCCTCAGCGCGGCAATCCTGAAGATGGCATTCGCCGCGCCATAACCGCGATAACCGCGCCGCTCGACGATCTCGAAGAACAGACCCTCGCCATAGGTGGGGCTGTAGAGCTGGAAATATTCGCCTGAGTCATCGCGATCATAGAGAATGTTGTTAGCCTTGAGCCGATCGGCGAATTCGGCGTCAAGGCCGAAGCGGGCTTCGAGATCGTCATAATAGTTCGGCGAGATCGAAAGCGAGATGAAGCCGTTCGCGGCAAGGGCGGCGGCGGTCGCGAAGATGTCGTCGGTCCTGAAGGCGAGATGCTGGATGCCGGAGCCGAAGGTTTCGGCAATGAAGCGGCCGGCGAGCGTATTGCGGTTTTCCGCGCCGTTCATCGTGATGCGCAAAGACCCTTCCGCATTTTCAACCACCTGGCTGCGGACGATGCCGGAGGGATCGACGATA
This sequence comes from Rhizobium sp. R634, assembly GCF_002211305.1. Classification (GTDB taxonomy): domain Bacteria; phylum Pseudomonadota; class Alphaproteobacteria; order Rhizobiales; family Rhizobiaceae; genus Rhizobium. The sequence continues at coordinate 137,449 of NZ_LOKW01000029.1, forward strand.
TCGACCATCGGCGTCTTCTCGGCTTCGACGAGCGAGGTGTAGAAGAGCAGCCAGGTCAACAACTCCTCATATTTCATCGTCTGCGCCATATGGTCGATCGATTGCAGCCTGGCCGGCTGCGGCGCGGTTTCGTCTTCGATCGCATCGAATTCGATCTCCCAGATGCGGGCAAGCTCGCTCTTGCGATCGAGGAAATAGAGGACGCCGCCACCGACGCCGCGCACGGCCGGCATCTCGATCTCGCCGGCATCGAGCGATTGCTCGAAGCGTTCCGCGCCAAGCGCCACGGCGCGCTGCAACGCGGCCTTGGCATCATCAACCATCAAGCCTGCAGCATAGGCCGAGGTGCCATGGACGGCGTAGGAGGCGCTGGCAAAGCCCTTCTGCTCCGTGTTGATCACGAGATTGATCGCACCCTGGCGGAAGACCGTCACGAGCTTGCTCTTGTGTCTGGCCGCCTTGCTAAAACCGAGGCTCTTGAACAGCGCCTCGAGCTCAGGCGCTTCGTCTTCATCCGCCGTGAACTCGACGAAGGCAATACCCTCGACAGCGGCGCGCGGCGGCATGGCCGGCACCGGCAACGCACTCTCCGGCTGCTGGCGCTTCACCTGGTCGCCGAGATAGATCAGCGAGCGGCGGCCATCGACGGCGATCGCGCTCGGCGAGCCGCCGCGAAACTGATCGTTGAAGATCTCAAGCGAGAGATAACCGTCATAGCCCGTCGCGGCGACGGCCTTCATGAAGTCGAGCACCGGCAGGTCGCCTTCCCCCGGCATGTTGCGGAAGTGCCGGCTCCAATAGAGCAGATCCATGTCGATCAGCGGCGCATCGGCAAGCTGGATAATGAAGATCTTCTCCTTCGGGATCGACCGGATCGAGTTGACGTCGATCTTGCGCGACAGCGTATGAAAACTGTCGAGGATCAGGCCGATATTCGGATGATCGGCCCGCCGGACGATTTCCCAGGCATCGCGGTGATCGTGGATGTGGCGGCCCCAGGCAAGTGCCTCGTAGCCGACGCGCAGCCCGCGCTTGGCGGCGCGCTCGCCAAGTTCGTGAAAGTCAGCTGCCGCCCGGTCGAGGCCGCCAAGCGCGGCCGGCGAAACGTTTGAGCAGACGAGCACGAGGTCGGTTCCCATCTCCTGCATGATGTCGAACTTGCGTTCCGCCCGGTCGAAGGTACGGCTGCGCAGCGGCTCCGGCATGCCTTCGAAATCGCGGAACGGCTGGAAGAGCGTGATCTCCATGCCGAGGTCGCGCACCATCCGGCCGACCTCCTTCGGGCTCTCGTCGAAGATCAGAAAATCGTTCTCGAAGATCTCCACCCCGTCGAAGCCGGCCTTGGCGATCGCCTCCAGCTTGTCGCGGAGGTCGCCGCTCAGTGAAACAGTCGCAATCGATGTCTTCATCGGCGTGATCCTTCCGGAGTTCAGGCGTTTACGTCGTCATCGTCTTGAAATGCGCGAGCATGCGGCCGGCATCGGGTTCCCTGCCGGTGATCAGGCGAAAGGCGCCGACAGCCTGGAAGACCGCCATGCCGCCGCCATCGAGCGTCCGGCAGCCGCGCTGCCTCGCCTGCCGCAGAAGCTCGGTCTCCAGGGGGAAATAGACGATCTCTGCGACCCAATGGCGCCTTTCCAGGAGTTCCGGCGGAAGCGGTGTGCCGGGATATTTGGCCATGCCGGTCGGCGTCGCATGGATCAGGCCCGATGCGTCTTTCATCGCTGCTTCCAGGTTGCTTCCCGCAGCGATCGACGCGCCGGGAAAGAGCGCGGACATCGTTTCGGCCAGATCGACGGCGCGCTCGTGCTCGCGATCGAAGACCGTCAGCCGCTTAAGGCCGAGCGTCAGGATCGCATAGGCGGTCGCCACGCCCGCGCCGCCGGCGCCAAGCTGCACGGCGGAAGAAAGGTCCGCTTGCGGCAGCCCGCGCCGGAAACTCTCGGCAAATCCCCACCAGTCGGTGTTGTGGCCATAGCGTCGGCCGTCCTTCAGGACGACGGTGTTGACGGCGCCGAGCGCCCTGGCTTCGGGCGACAAGTCGTCGAGCAGGGGAATGACGAGCTGCTTGCAGGGATGCGTGATATTGAGACCGGCAAGTCCACGCGCTCCGGCATCGCCGATCAGACGCGGAAGATCGGCCGGCGACGCATTCAGTTTGATGAGATCAATCAGCTCATAATCGTAGTCCAGCCCCTGCGCCGCACCTTCCTCCATATGCATGGCAGGCGTCAGCGAGGCCTGGATGCCGGAGCCGATCAGCCCGGCCTTCAACGGTTTCAGGAGAGTCTCGGCCATGCGCCAATTCCTGTTTTGCTCGTGATGGGAAAGGCCCCCGGGATCGCCCGCGGGCCTGATCTGCTTACTTGCCGCGAACCGTGTCGAGCTCCTTGAAGAGCTGTGTCACGGTATCGGCACCGATCTGAGCCGCGAACTTGTCGACCAGCGGCTTGACGGCGTCGCGCAGCTTCTGCGTCTCCTCGGGGCTGAGCTCGGCGACTTCCATGCCGGTCTTCCTGATTTCCTCGATCGCCTTGGCGTCCAGCTCCCTGGAAACCTTGCGCTGATAGTCGCGGGCTTCCGTCGCAGCCGCCTCGAAGACCGCCTTTTCTTCGTCGTTCAGGCCGTCCCAGAACTTCTTGCTGATCAGCACGATCTGCGGATTGTACTGGTGACGGGTGATCGTCATGTACTTCTGCACTTCGAAGAACTTGGCGTTGATGATGTTGGCGGCTGGGTTTTCCTGGCCGTCGACCGTGCCGGTTTCGAGCGCGGTATAGAGTTCCGTATAGGGCAGAGGCACTGCATTGGCGCCGAGGCTGTTGAAGAGTTCGATCGGGATCGGCGACTGGATGGTGCGGATCTTCAGGCCCTTGATGTCCTCGAGCTTGGTGACCGCATGACGGTTGTTGGTGAGGTTGCGGAAACCGAGCTCCCAATAGGCGAGACCGACGAGGCCGGTATCGGGCAGGAGCTTCATCAGGCTGGTGCCGAACGCGCCGTCCATCACCTTGTCCGCCTCTTCGCCGCTGTTGAAGAGGAAGGGCAGGTCGACGGCGCCGAACTGCTTGACGTTGCTTGCGAGGATGCCGGCGTTGAGCACCGTCATCTCGATGACGCCGCCCTGCAGGGCCGACACCGTCTGAACGTCGCCGCCGAGTACGCCGCCCGGAAACAGCTTGACCTCGATCTTGCCGCCGCTCTTTTCCTTCACCAGCTCGGCGAACTTCTCCATGCCCATGACCTGGGGATGGCCCTTATTGTTGGCGGCGGCGAATTTGAGGCTGTGTTCACGGATTTCGGCCATGGCAGGGCCGCTCGCCAAGAGGGCAATGGGCAGAGCCAGTCCCAGCGCCAGTTTCGTCAATCTATTCAGCATGTTTTCCTCCCAGGATAGAGCCGGCATCTCCCTCCGGCCGCGTTGAAATTCCATCGCCATCATCGGCGACATCAGTGTCCGAACCAGGCGACCGGAGCGGTCACCAGCGCAGGGAAAAGGACGAGCAGAAGCAGAACGATCAGCTCGGCGATCATGAAGGGAATGACGCCCTTCATGAGATCCTCCATCGACAGCTTCGACACGCCGCAAATGACGTTGAGCACCGTGCCGACCGGCGGCGTTATCAGCCCGATCGAATTGTTGATGATGAACAGCACGCCGAAATAAACCGGGTCGATGCCCGCCTGCTTGATGATCGGCATCAGCACCGGCGTCATCACCAGGATCGTCGGCGTCATGTCCATGGCGGTGCCGACGATGACGATGAGCACCATGATGGCAAGCAGCAGCAGCGTCTGATTGTCCATCAGCGGCTCGACGAGGCCGGCAAGCTCGCCGGGCACATCGGCAACGGTGATCAGCCAGGCCGAGACGGCGGCGCAGGCAACCAGGAACATCACCACCGAGGTGATCTTCGCAGCCGCGACGAAAACCTCGAACAGCCGCGACGGCGGCAATTCGCGATAGACGACCATCGACACGAACAGCGAATAGACCGCCGCGACGACGCCGGCTTCGGTCGGCGTGAACACACCGAATTTCAGGCCGACGATGATGATGACGGGAAGCATCAGCGCCCAGATGCTTTCGACGAAGGCCTTCATCCGCACGGCGCCGCTCTGTTTCGGCGGCAGGGCGAATTGCTCCTTGCGGGCGACGATCAGCCATGTGACGCAGAGGGCGGCCGCGATCAGCAGGCCGGGAAAGATGCCGGCAAGGAACAGCTTGGTGATCGAGACCCCGCCGATGACGCCATAGAGAATGAAGCCGATCGAGGGCGGGATGATCGGGCCGATGATCGAGGCCGAAGCGAGCAGACCGCCGGCGCGAGCCGGATCATGACCCGATTTCAACATCATCGGGAAGAGCAGGGCGCCAAGGGCGGCCGCATCGGCGACGGCCGATCCCGAAAGGCTGGACAGTACGCAGGCCGCGAAGATCGCGACGAAGCCGAGGCCGCCCCTGATATGGCCGACCATGGCCATAGCGAGATTGACGATCCGGCGCGAAAGGCCGCCTGTGTTCATCACCTCGCCGGCGAGAAGGAAGAAGGGCACGGCCATCAGCGGAAAGCTGTCGGCGCCGTTCAGCACGTTCTGCGCGACGATCTGCGCATCGAACATGCCGAGATACATCATCAGCGCCACACCGGTGATGATGAGGGCAAAGGCAATCGGCACGCCGAGCGCCATGGGACCGAGAAGTGCGCCGAGGAAGATGGTGACGGTCATGGTGCGCTCCTCAGTGCTTCGGCTTCAGCACGGGAAAGGCCGTCTGGGCGGGATCTTCGAGTGCTGCCTGTTCTTCGCTGTCGCGCACGAGTGCGGCGGTCGTCACGTCGATGCGGCCGGTGGCGATCGCAAAGGCGTCCCACAGGAGGATGAAAAAGGCCGGCACACCGAAGGCAAGGCCGGCGCCGTAGAAGACACCCATCGAAATGCCGGTTGCCGGAGCCGAAACGTGCAGATTGATCAGCGTCTGGGTCCAGCTGCCGCTGATCATCAGCCATGTGGCGGCGAGCATCATGCCGTAACCGAGGAGGACAGCGAGTTTGGCGACGGACTTCGGCAGGCGCGTGATCAGGGAATCGACGCCGAGATGCGCGTGCTCGCGCATCGCGACGACGGCGCCGAGGAAGGTCAGCCATACGAAAAAGATGCGCGAGAGTTCTTCCGAAGAGGTGATGCCCTGGTTGAAGGCATAACGCAGCACGACATTGCCGAAAACCAGCACGACCATAGCTGCCAGCAGGAGCGCGATCGTCACCTTCAGCGCGAAGAAATAGAAATCGATGATACGGGTCATTCGCTCCTCCCAAGCGTGGCCTTGCTCTTACCGGTCGACCCTCGTCAGGCCCGCCGGAGCGCGTCATGACCGAGATATTGCCGTCGCGATCAATTCCTCTACTGTTCGCTTCTCCAAAATGTACTAACTAGTTGGTATGTCAAGCGACATCTATTGAAACATACCCTCAACGTGAATAAGACTGACGGACATCGGAAACAGAAATGCATGCTTCCACCGAAGCCGAAGACCGAAATTCGAGATTTAAAACAATAGATTAGAAAGCGCGGTAACGGGGCTCATGGCGGAACGGGGCGAAAACGGCCGGAAGAACGATCCACAGCAGACGAAGGAGGACATTCTCCTCGTCGCGACCGAAGAATTCTCGACCCATGGACTCGCCGGCGCCCGCGTCGACTCGATCGCCGAGAAGACGCGCACCTCGAAGCGGATGATCTATTATTATTTCGGCAGCAAGGAGGGGCTCTATCTTGCCGTGCTGGAACAGTCCTACCGCAAGATCCGCTCGCTGGAATCCGATCTGCATCTCTCCAACCTCGAGCCGGAAGAGGCGCTGCGGACGCTGATCTCGACGACCTTCGACCATGACGAGGCCAATCCCGATTTCGTCCGGCTCGTCAGCATCGAGAACATCCATCACGCCGCACACATGCTTCGCTCGGAGGCGATCCGCGATCTCAACGTCTCCGTCATCGAAACCATCGCCGGCATATTGGAGCGCGGCTTCGACCAGGGTGTCTTCCGGCGCAAGGCCGACCCGATCGACATCCATATGATGATCAGCGCCTTCTGCTTCTTTCGCGTGTCGAACCGCTACACCTTCGGCACGATCTTCCGGCGCAATCTCTCGGACGGCGAAACTATCGAGCGCCACCGCGGAATGATCGCCGATGCCGTCGTCAGCTACCTGAAAAGCTGACGGGGCAGGTTCTCGTCACCCGCGCTACGATGACAAGGGGATCGCAATCTCGAATTCGGCGCCTGTACCGGTCGTCTGCCGAAGGTGGATCGTGCCGCCGTGGGAGCCCAGCATGGCGTGGACGATGCCGAGGCCCATGCCGGTGCCGCCTTCTTCGCGGCGGGTCGAGAAGAACGGCTGAAAAATGCGGTCGCGGTTCGCTTGGGAAATGCCGCTGCCATCGTCCCGCACGAGAATGAAGGCGCTTCGGGCGTCGGCCGACACCGTGAATTCGAGCAGTTTGGCACCATGCCGAAAGGCGTTGTCGGCCAGATTGGCGAAGACGATGACGGCGGCTTCCTGGGGAAGCGCGATCGTTTTTTCCGTATCTCCCGTGCCTGAAATATCGAGCGCGGGAAAACGCTGGCGCAATGGGCCTATGATGCTTGCGACGCTGCTTCTGCCTTCGGCCATCGGCGTTTCCGCCTGTGCAAGCTCCCTCAGCCGCTGCAGCAAGGCGTCGAGCCGGACAGCGTCGGCGACGATATTGTCCAGAAAATGCAGGCGCTGGGCTTTCGTCATCGGCCTTTCCGCGTCATCGTCACGCAAGAGTTCCGCCGCGCCGCGAATGGCCGTCAGCGGCGATTTCAGTTCATGCGAGACATGCGCAGCAAAAGAGCGGACATATTCGGTGCGGTCGACCAGTTTCCCCGCGAGATCGAGGAAGCTCTGCGACAAGACGGCAATCTCTCGCGTCCCGTAGCTTTCCAGCGGCCGGATCGCCGCCTTGCCGCCGCGGGCGATCTCTTCCGTCCGCGCGATCAAGGCATCAATGGGGCCGGTGATGGTGCGCGTCAGCACATAGGCGACGCCGAGCGTCAGGATAAGCACGACGACGAGGGCGACGATCTCCACCGGCTCCATCCGGTTCGCGCTCGCCTCGGTGGCGCGAAACCAGATGACGATGAGAACAGGTAGCGCCATCACGGTCAAAAGCACGGCATAGACGATCAGCGCCAGCGGCGGCCGCCATTTCGCCCTGACTTTTAGCGCCGGCATCAGGCCTTCCTCCCGTCGCCGAGCTTGAAGCCGATGCCGTGAACGGTGGCGATGACCCCGGAGCCGCCGGCCGCTGCGAACTTCGACCTTATGTTGCGGATATGGCTATCGATCGTCCGATCCGAGACATAGGTACCGGCACCATAGGCCGCTTCCATCAATTGCTCGCGGCTGAAGACCATGCCGGGACGCGACAGCAATGCGTCCAGGATCGCGAATTCGAGCGCCGTCATGGCGACGGCACTCTCGCCGAACATCACCGTCCGGCCATGGCGGTCCAGGCTGATCTCGCCGGCGACGAGGGTGGAATGGCGTCGGTCGGAGCCTGCTTCATTGCCGCTGCGCTTCAGGATCGCCTTCACCCGCGCGACCAGTTCGCGCGGGCTGAACGGCTTGGTCACATAGTCGTCCCCGCCGATTTCGAGGCCCAACACCCTGTCGATCTCCTCGTCGCGCGCCGAAAGGAACAGGATCGGCAATCCCGATGTCTTGCGGATCTGGCGGCAGACTTCGAGGCCATCCATACCGGGCATGCCGATATCGAGAATGATGAGGTCGATATTGCCCCGCCGGAAGGCCGCCATCGCCTCGGTGCCGCTGCGGGCGGCCGTCGATGCCAGGTCGGCGCGATCGAGGGCAAAGCAGATCACATCGCGAATGTGTGGTTCGTCATCGACGACGAGAATGCGGGGCGCCATCACCGGTCCTGTATCGGTTTGTCGTGCCTGTTGTCACCGTTCTCGTCCGATCTTGCAATGGCCGCGGGAGCCAAGAGATTGGCCTGCAGCCGCGCCGCCCTGAAATTCCAGCTGCGCCAGCCGCGCGGGCGCCACTCGAAATCCCTGACGAGATAGAACCGAACTGACAGCGCCTCATTCCGCTGAGCGACCATGTGGTCCGGCAGCCTGGAGAGATAGAGGTCGAGCGCCGGAATGACGGAGGGACCGAGCGAGGAGAGATAGGCAAGGTCGAGCGGTGGGCCTTCCTGGCTGATTTCGCGGCTGTGGGCGACATTGAAGCGGGCGATGAAGGCCGAAAAATCGATGAAGGCGCTGATATAGAGTACCGCAATCAGGGAAACGAGGTTGGCGGCGATCAGCCACTTGTTGGACCGGTTGAACAAGATGCGCAGCAGGATCAGGACAAGGCCGATTGCGACGAGGCTCATCCAGATGCCAGCGGCGACACGCAGTTCCGTCAGCGAATAGACTTCGACGTAGAGCCCGAGCCGCAGCATCGACGACAGGCAGAGAAGGACGTTCTGGCCGATCCAGGCATGGACCAGGCCGCGGATGAGCGGACTATGATCGCCGGGGCCGCCGCGCCGCATGGCAATGAGGACGAAACCGGCGGCAAGAAGCGCGGTCGCGATCAGGGGATAGGCGCCGCGATGCGCATATTCGGCATGGCTCATGTGAGCAGGCAAATCCGCGCCGCCCCAGAGATAGACGAGATCGAGAAGCGTCTGCACCGCAAAGACCGCATTGAACAAAGCGAGCGACCGCAAGAGCGAGGCGTGGCCGAGCGGCGCATTCCTGGCGGGCACGATCATGAACCCGCGATCAGGCTGCGGCCGGACGCCACGCCGATTCAGTCGCGGCCGCAGCATCGCCCAGACCACGATGGCGATCATCATCCAGAAGCCGATCCGCCACGGATCGAGGAGCTGCAGCAGAAGGCCGAAATCGATGCTTCGCAGCGCGATCTCAATAAGCGGATTTGCAGTCGCAAAGAGAGACACGAAAATCGCAGCGAGAACGAGCGGCATGATCCAAAGGCCGATGCCTTGGCGAACGCCGGTGAAAGAGAACCGTCTGCCCGGCATTGCAAGATATTTACTGATGCTCTCGGCAAGCCGCAAAGGAATGATGAGAGCGAAACGAACGAAGACCAGCGGCACGGCTGTGAGCCGGCGAGGCATGAGCCTGGCGCTGACGAGAGCGACCGACATCAAGGCGCCGAGGCAAAGGGCAACGCCGATGAGCGAGGGCGCCTCCAGCAGCGGGGCCGAAGCCAGGGCCAGAAAGCCGAGCAGAAGAGCTGCCTTCGAAGGCGATGGCGGCCTCCGGGCCGAAAGCAGAATGCCGATGCAGACGGCCAAAGCGAAGAGGAAAAGGTTTATCCCGGGCGCATAGCCAAAGATCAGAAAATCGGCAAGCGCCACCAGCCCAAGCAGCGTGGCGACCCGGACGCTGTCGCGCCTGATGGGCATTGGTTGTGTCAGGGTATCGGTTGTGTCCATTGCTGCTCCTCTCGCAAATGCCGCTTTTCGATCATGATGAGCCTGTTTCCCGATGGTTTCTCGGCAGGGGCCCCTTCGGTCAGCCACCAGCCGTCCTTGCGGAGGCGTTCCGGCACGGCGAGGGGCGTAATAAAGGGCGGGGTTTCGTTCTTGCTCATGCCGGCAAGATGCCCTGCCGGATTGCAGATTTTGTGCAGAGAGTGAGGAGCAATTCAGGAAATTACGCCGACCCAGGAGGCACGAGAGCTCGTCAGCTGGCAGCCGGTGACGATTCACGAATCCCGCGGAAGGCACTTGGCCTTGGCAGGTGAGGGGGCTGCACTTTTTTCGGCAATCGGGGTCGAGGCGATCAGCCTGGCGAACGCTGCCTGGGATCGCACCCCGGTTTTGCCGAAGCATCGGCTAGTATGCGTTTTCACCGTGTTGGCGGAAATTCCGAGGGCCTTGGCGATTTCAGGCAGATTCATCCCGCTGCCGATCAGCGCGGCCACCCTTGTCTCGGCTTCGGTCAGGCCGAAGATGCGTTGCAGCTGCTGCGCCTGCCGGCGGGCCTTCGCTTCCGGATCGACGATATGGATCAGCAGGCGTGCTCCGCTGTCGACAGCATCCCAGATGGACACCGCCGCCGGCGCAAGCGGCGTGATCATCACCAGATAAGGCGGCAAGCCCGACGGTCGGGAGATCGACAGCACCCCTTCGAAAGGCGTGTCTTCGCCATTGGCAATCAATAAAGCCTGGCGAATGGCGTTCGTCAGGCGGATGGAGCTTTCGGAGATGTGGGCTGCAAGCGAAGGCCTCTCGGATCGGCTAAGGAAGATGCCGTCGGCCCGTTTGAACAGCGCTTCGGCCGCCGCATTCGGGAGAAGAACCGCGCCTCGACCGTCAAGCAGCATGGCGGCATCGGCTATCGCATCGATCAGCCGTTGCGGCAGTTCGGGAGCGCAGGCGATCCGACTGACTTGAAAGGAAAGGTCGATTGCGCGCGTCATATGCGGGCTGAGCAGCTTCAGCCGCGCTGCCGCTTCCGCGGCGTGTTCGTCCTGCTGCCGGGACAGGAAAAGAGCGACACCGCCAATGCCGCCGCGCTCGTGCAGGCTGGCATGCGGCAGGAAGAGCTGATTGAAGATATCCTGAGGTTCGCAGATATCGGCATAAAAGGCGGAATGCCGGACGGCCTCGGCGTCGATCATCGTGTTGCCGATCGCGATCTCGCCGGGCTTTACCCTCTCGAACGCACGGGCATAGGGATTGCGGGTGTAATGCTGGAGATAGAGCTTGTTTAAATCGTCCCGCATGCGGCCGGGGATCAGGAAGCTGCCGCGGCCATCGGGCGCCTGATAAACGATGTTTCCGCCGGTGGCGCCGACATAGTCGGCGATTGAGCAGAGGGTATCCGACCATAGTTCGGAGCGGACCGCAGCCTGATAGACGGCATCAACGATATCGACATGATCCATATCAGCGCTTCTCGTTTTCACGACGACGGTTCCGCCAATTGCGTAGATCGCCACATTCGCTTGCTCTATAAATATCTAGGGGGAGGCAGGACGACGAGCATCACCCGATCAGGCGATTTCGTCTGCCGGTCCAGGGAGACCGGCAGGTCGAGATCAACGAAGGAAGCGTGACATCTCGTGCAATTGATGAGTGAGGACTTTATCTGAATCGCGGCGCGCGCCTGGCATTATGGAGCAGTTCGCAGGCCGTCGCGAATGGCCCGAAGAGCCGGAGCAACAGCGCTTGTTCCTCGGCATCTATCTGATGACGAGCGCAGAATTCGGTTACGGACCAGACTTTCGTCAGATCGTCCGTCTCGATTTGCTTGGGTTCGATGTGTTCGGTCAAGGGCGTGTCCTCCGAACATCGAGACTACGCCCACGCGGCTTTTATAAGAACTAGCTAAAAAGAGCTATATTGGTGCGCCGGGGCCCTGCGGCAAGAATTGCCAACATGCCAAAACGCCCGCCGGTTGCACGGCGGGCGTTGTCTCTCACCGATCTACTGCTGCGGATCAAACGCCGACGCCGTCGGGATGATAGTCCGTGCCGGTGATGTTGAGCGTCACCTTGGCAGTGTCCGTGTGGCCTTCGCCGTCGGAGATCTTGTAGTAGCGGAGAACTTCCGTGTAGGTCTGACCTGCATCGAGATCCTGCGTCAGCTCATAGGTGAAGGTGCCGTCCGACTTGACGTGGAACGTGCCGTAGGTGCCCTGAACGTCGGTAACCGCGCCGTTGTGGGCATCTACCTGCGTGCTCAGGAACTGACGCAGGAACATCTTGCCATTGTCGCCGGCAATATCGTTGTCGAGAACGTTGCCGCCGATCGGGCTGCCTTCGGTGAAGCTGTAGGTATCGTCGACAGCGATCGGCTTGACCTGGGTGACGCCCTGGATGTTCAGGGTGAACAGGCCGACGTCGGTGTGACCGCTGCCGTCGGAGATTTTGTAGGAGACCTTCTCCTGGTACGATTCGCCATTGGCGAAACCGATCTTGGCAGCGTCGCTCAGAACGTAGGTGTAGCTGCCGTCAGGCTTGACGAAGAACGTGCCGTAGTCGCCCTGGATTTCGGTGATCTGGCTGTTGCCGCCCTTGGCGCCAACGCTTGCGCCATCGAAGGCGCGCAGGAACAGGTGGCCGTTATCGGAAGAATCGTTGGAAAGCAGGTTTCCGGAAATAACGTCAGTTTCTAGAAATGTTGCACTATCATCAGTTGCGTGTATCGGCGAAGCCATTGCTCTCTCCTTAGATTAATTATCGGCGGGTCATTTTTGACCATAGCGAGCGGCTCCTTTAACAACTTATTAATTGTACAAGTCAATGGGGTATTTAACGCAAGGTTAACATTCGCCTCAAACGTGTGTTATTGCCATTTTATCGACCAATACGTTCTCGACATCAGTCAAATTTGAAGAAATTGCGAATAATTTATGCGCGGTAAACTTGAAGGAACCTCTACGGGGACTGTTGCCCCGGCGCTGTCTGCACACCATTGCAATCCTCGGCACCTGCACCTACCTTAGAACCGACCCGATCGGACCGGACGCTGAGGCAGTGCCCGCGTCTAAACAAATGTCCAAGGATCGGCGGCGCGTGCCGTTCCGGCGCGCAGGGAATGTTCCCAGCAACCATCGATGATCCCGGCGACAGCCGGCAAGGATTTCTTTTGAACCATACCAATACCGCGACCGCGACTGCGGTCGTCAACCCGCGTGGAGGCGAACAGGCCATCCGCCAAACTTCCAGGATCTGGAAGCCGTCTCCGTGCCTTCTCACCCGCCGCGAATTGCAGGCGCTCATCCGCGAGCAGCTCGGCTAAGGGCAATCTAAAACTAAACAAGGAGAACTCGAATGCAGGTACTCGTCAGAGACAACAATGTCGATCAGGCCCTGAGAGCCTTGAAGAAGAAAATGCAGCGCGAAGGCCTCTTCCGCGAAATGAAGGAACGGCGCGCTTACGAGAAGCCGTCGGAACGACGCGTCCGAGAAAAAGCGCAGGCAATCAGCCGGCAGCGCAAGGCGGCACGCAAGAAGATGCAGCGCGAAGGCCTGCTTGTCGGGCGCAAGCGGACGCGCGCTCGCCAGCACTCATCACTGGCTTCGGCCGTTACTTGAAAGGATAGACAATGGACGAATTGAATAGCCTCACCGTTTCGGAAGAACGCCTCGAGGATTGCCGTGACGTCGTGGAGCCGGATCTGCAGGACCTGATTCAACGCGCCCTGAAATCGGGCTTCTCCCGCGAGGAGATCCTCATTGCCGTCAGCGAACTGGTGGCCGAGGACTTCGCGATGGCCGTGGAAATCCCAAGCGTTCATTGAGGCGCGGACGACGGACATGACAATCCAGGCAGATCTGTTCGGTGTGGCCGACCAGGCATTTCCCGAGGGGTTTCGATATTCTCCTGATATCCTTCTCCAGGATCTCCAGCATTCACTTCTTGAAGCAATCCCCGCCCTGCCATTCAAAGCCTTCGACTTTCACGGGTTCGAAGGCAAACGCAGGACGGTCTCCTTCGGCTGGAAATACGACTTCGACAGCCAGCGTGTGAGGAGAACCGAGGCGATGCCGCCGCTGCTGCTGCCCGCGCGCGAGGCAGCAGCACACTTTGCCGGAATCGAACCGGCTGCGCTCGAACAGGCTCTTGTGACGGAATACGGGCCTGGGGCTCCGATCGGCTGGCACAAGGACAAATTCGTCTTCGGCCGGGTCGTCGGCATCTCACTGCTTTCGCCTTGCACCTTCAGGCTGCGGCTGCGGGAGGGCGACAAATGGCAGCGGCGATCGCTCGTTCTCGAGCCTGGTTCGGCCTATGTCATGGCCGGCGCGGCAAGAACTCTCTGGGAGCACTCCATCCCGCCCGTCGACCGGCTGCGTTATTCCATCACCTTCCGGGAATTGGCCGCGTAAGGGGCGCTGGAACATCGGCTTGCGCAGATGGTTACCTCATCTGCCGAACAGATGGAGAAGACGATGGCCGAATACGACGATGCAACAAGGGTATGGGAATTGCTCGAAAAGATCGGGTTTTGCATGCTGACGACCCGCAGCGGCGACGATCTCAGAGCCCGCCCGATGTCCGCCTACACCGAGCAGATCGAGAACGCGATCTATTTCCTTACGGATGTCGGCAGTCATAAGGACGATGAGATCGCCCGCTGGCCAAATGTGTGCCTGGCCTTCGCCGACACTAAGGGACAGAAGTATGTATCCGTGTCCGGCACGGCCGAAGTCCAGAACGACCGCGAGAAGATCAGGGAATTATGGGCAACGCCGGCAAAGGCGTGGTGGGACAATCCCGACGACCCATCCATTCGCATCCTCAGGGTCACCCCGTCCTCTGCCGAATATTGGGACAGTCCGGGCACCATCATCAGCTACATCAAGATGGCCGCCGCAGCGGTCTCGAACAGCAAGCCCGACATGGGCGACAATGCCGAGGTTAAGCTTTGAGGCCAAGCTGCACCGGCGAGTTGCTCGACGTCTTGACGAAATCGATGAAGGCGCGGAGCGGGGCGGGCACCAGGCGTCGGCCGGGATAATAGAGGAACGGGCCGGAGAAGCCCTGCCACCATGGTTCGAGGATCGGCTCGAGCGCGCCGCTTTCGAGATGCGGGCGCAGCCAGTCCTCGAAGACGCAAATGATCCCTATGCCCGATATTGCCGCATCGACGGAAAGGTCGGTCGCCCCGCCGACCCTGACGATCAACGGCCCCGAAGGTTCGACCCGGACCACTTCGCCGTCTCGCTCGAATTCCCACGGCGTCGTCAGCGCGCCGCTGGCGAAGCGGCCCAGCAGGCAGGCGTGGCCGAGCAGTTCGCTCGGATGCTGCGGCCGGCCGTGGCGATCGAGATAATCGGGAGAGGCGGCGGTGGCGAACCGTTGCACGCGCGGTCCGATCGGCACTGCGATCATATCCTGCTCCAGCCGCTCGTCGTAACGGATGCCGGCATCGCAGCCGGCGGCGAGCACATCGACGAAACTCTCCTCGGTGACCACCTCCAGCCGGATATCAGGGTAGGTGGCCAGAAACCGGGGAATGATGGCCGGCAGCACCAGCCGCGCCGCACTGACCGGCACATTGAGGCGCAGCGAACCGGCCGGCTTGTCGCGAAAACCATTGACGACGTCGAGGGCAGACTCCACCTCCGTCAGGGCCGGGCCGAGCCGTTCCAGCAAGCCCTTGCCCGCCTCGGTCGGAACGACGCTGCGCGTCGTGCGATTGAGCAGCCTGACCCCGAGCTCGGCCTCCAGGCGGCGCACCGCCTCGCTGAGGAAGGAGGCGCTGCTGCCGCTGACGCGCGCGCCCTCGCGAAAACCGCCGGCCCGTGCTACTGCGAGAAAGGCATTCAGATCTCCGAGATTGACCTTCATTGTTCGCCACTCCGCACAAGCCGTGCGGATTATGCCTCATTTTCAGACGACCGGACAATGCCTAACTTCATGTCATCTCATGCAAGGAGTTTGATCATGTCCATTATCGACCAATCCGGAACCTTCCCTATCGGCGACCGCCGCGTCAGGCGGCTCGGTTACGGCGCCATGCAGCTTGCAGGCCCCGGCGTGTTCGGCCCGCCTCGGGATCATGACGCAGCCCTGGCGGTTCTGCGCGAAGCCGTTGCATCAGGCGTCAACCACATCGACACCAGCGACTTCTACGGCCCGCATGTCACCAACCGGCTCATTCGCGAGGCGCTTCACCCTTATCGCGACGATCTCGTGATCGTCACCAAGATCGGCGCACGGCGCGGTGCGGATGGATCTTGGATCCCGGCCTTCTCACCTGAGGAGCTTACTCAAGCCGTGCACGACAACCTCCGCAATCTCGGAGTCGATGTGCTCGACGTCGTCAATCTCAGGATCGCCTTCGACCTGCATCATCCTGCGGAAGGATCGATCGAAGCGCCCCTGACGGTGCTTGCCGATCTTCAGCGGCAGGGCCTCGTCCGTCACGTGGGCCTAAGCAACGCCACCGCGCGGCAGATCGCCGAAGGCCGGGGGATCACCGAGATCGTCTGCGTGCAGAACCAGTACAATCTGGCGCATCGGGCCGACGATGCCCTGATCGACGATCTCGCGCGCGAAGGCACGGCCTATGTCCCATTCTTTCCGCTCGGCGGTTTCACGCCGCTGCAGTCGTCCACGCTCTCCGGCGTCGCCGCGCGCCTTGAGGCCACGCCCATGCAGGTGGCACTTGCCTGGCTGCTGCGCCGCGCGCCGAATATCCTGCTGATCCCGGGCACCTCGTCCGTCGGTCATCTCAGGGAAAATCTCGCCGCCGCCGGGCTTACGCTGCCCGATGACGCCGTCGAGGAGCTGAACCATATGGCCGATATCGCCGGCTGAGGCCCCGTGCGATCCAGCCGAAGTGCGGCATTCCCACGTGGCGCAGCCGCGCCACGTGGGAATATTGTGTTCAGCCCGCTGCGGCCATGCTTCAATAACGTTCGGGCACCTGCATTTCAGGCGGAACCGGCGCCCTGTTGTAGTCGGCGTGGCGGATGCGGTCCGGCAGCTCGATTTCAGGCTTCGGGACATCCTCGTAAGGGATCTGCTCGAGGAGATGGGCGATGCAATTCAGCCGCGCCCGTTTCTTGTCCACGGCCTGCACCACCCACCAGGGCGCTTCCTTGGTGTGTGTGCGTGCCAGCATTTCTTCCTTGGCCTTGGTATATTCTTCCCAGTGGACACGGCTTTCCATATCCATCGGCGAAAGCTTCCATTGCTTCAGCGGATCGTGAATGCGCATCTTGAAGCGGAATTCCTGCTCCTCGTCGGTGATCGAAAACCAGTATTTGATCAGCACGATACCGGAGCGCACGAGCATCCGTTCGAATTCCGGCACCGAACGGAAGAATTCCTCGAGTTCGTCGGGCGTGCAGAACCCCATCACGCGCTCGACACCGGCGCGGTTGTACCGGCTGCGGTCGAAGAGCACGATCTCGCCGGCGGTCGGAAGATGCGGAACGTAGCGCTGGAAATACCATTGATGGCGTTCGCGCTCGGTGGGCGCGGGCAGCGCGACTGTCCGGCAGACACGCGGATTGAGCCGTTGCGTCACGCGCTTGATCGCGCCGCCCTTACCGGCGGAATCCCGTCCTTCGAACAGCACGACCACTTTTAGCTGCTTGTGCTGAACCCAATCCTGCAGCCGCACTAGTTCGTGCTGCAGCCGAAAGAGTTCCCGGAAATAGATCTTCCGCTCGAGCGTCTGCTCGGCCGGTTCCGACATTCCCTCGGCGACCAGATCGTCCAGCCGGTCCTCCTCCATCTGCATTTCCAGCTCCTCATCGAAGCTGTCGGCGATTTCGACCTTTATCCGGCTGAGCTGGTCCTGATGTGTTTGCGACATGGGTTTTTCCTTCCTGCTTTTGTTGACAGGAGCATGTCAGTGCGAAGGTTATATGACGGCCACTGATCGAAGCTGAAACGGTTACCCGCGCCTGTCGTTCCAAGTGCCTTAAAGCTGCCCTGTCCGCTTCAGCATCATGCATCTGCCTCATTGGACGGCCGGGACTGCGCAGGTGGTCACCCGGCCGCAAACTGCGGCTCGGGTGACCACCTGAAGTTCTTGCGGCCAAGAGGGAGATTTTAGTTGTCAGTAATATAATCGTCCGGCAACATTACTGACTGGCTGCTAGAATTGAGAAGTATTGCCACCAGCGCGTTGGGGAGACGGGCATGTGCGCAGAGCTTGTTGAACGTCGGCTGGCGGCTATTCTGGCTGCCGATGTGGTGGGCTACAGCCGGCTCCTCGAAGCCAATGAGGAGGAGACGCTCAACGCCCTTCGTCAGCATCGCCGGGAACTCTTCGATCCTGCCGTCGCAACCCATGGCGGACATATCATCAAGGTCATGGGCGATGGCTTCCTGGTCGAATTCGGCAGCGTGCTGAGCGCTGCACGCTGCGCGGTCGAAATCCAGCGCGGCATGCTGGAGCGCAACATAGGGATTCCCGCGGACAGGCATTTTGCGTTCCGGATAGGCTTGAATCTCGGCGACATCGTCTTCGATGAGGACGACTTTCATGGCGACGGCATCAATGTGGCGGTCCGGCTGCAGGCTCTTGCAGCTCCCGGCGGCATTGCCTGTTCGGCGGCCGTGCGCCACGAAGTCGCAAACAAGCTCGGCCTCGATTTCGCAGACCAGGGCGCCATGACCGTCAAGAACATCTCCCGTCCGGTCCATGTCTATTTTGCCGATTGGGGCAATGCCGCCTCCGGTGAGCAGGTTCCGCTTACCGCAGGCGGGCACACGCGGGCACCCATCAGCAAGCCATCGGTCGCCATCCTGCCATTCGCCAATATCAGCACCGATCCCGGGCAGGATTTTTTCAGTGACGGCATCACCGAAGATCTCATCACCGATCTGTCGAATGTTTCGGGCCTGTTCGTGCTGAGCCGCAACACCGTCTTCACCTGGAAAGGCCGGAGCGAAAATCTGCAGCGCATCGCGGGCGAACTCGGCGTTGCCTATATCGTGGAGGGCAGCGTCCGCAAGGCGGGCAACCATGTCAGGATCAATGCCGAATTGATCGAAGCGGCCAATGACGGCCATGTCTGGGCCGCGCGTTACGACCGCGACCTCACCGACATCTTCGAAGTACAGGACGAGATTGCGAAGGCGATCGTAGAGCAGCTCAAGGTCAAGCTGCTGCCGGAGGAGAAGAAGGCAATCGAGCAGGCGCCGACGGGCAACGTCGAAGCCTATACCCACTTCCTCAGAGGGCGCGAATACTACCATATCGCCTCGCGCTCGAACCATCTCATGGCCAGGCAGAGCTTCGCCAGAGCCATCGAATTGGACCCGGCCTATGCCCGCGCCTATGCCGGTATCGCGGTCTGCGACGCGCGTCTGCGGTCCCAGTTCGGGGCGGAAATTTCGGTGGAGGACATTCTCGCGAACACCGCGAGAGCGCTCGTCATCGATCCCAATCTGGCGGAGGCACATGCGGCCAAGGGGTTTGCATTGGCAGTCGCCGGCGATCGCGCCGAGGCGGTGTCTGCCTTCGTGCAGGCTTTGTCGCTCGATGCGAATTGTCACGAGGCCAACAGGTACTATGCCGAATTTTGCGTCACCGAAGGTCAGTTCGAACTCGCGGCGACGTATTTTCAGCGCGCAATGGAAATCAAACCTGCCGACTATGGCGCGCCGATCATGCTCGTGAACGTTCTCCGCTCGCTTGGGCAAATAGACAAGGCCAGCAGCTATGCCCGGATCGCACTGAAAAGGGCGGAGGAAGAACTGCGGCTGCACCCCGAGAATGCCAATGTTGCCTGCCTCGGAGCGACCGCGCTCGCCTTTCTCGGTCTCCGCGACATGGCGCTGGAATGGTTGGCCCGCTCTTTGGCGACGGATCCCAGCGACATCAACATCCAATACAACGCCGCCTGTACTTATGCCCTGCTTGGCGAAATCGACCGAGCGATAGACCTGCTCGAGGTCTGGATGCCGCAAGTCGGCATCGAAATGCGGCTGTGGTTCAAAAACGATTCCGATCTCGATCCCATTCGCAGTCACCCCCGCTATCTGAAATTGGTTGAGCTGTCTGAATAACGCCCGGCCCACCCGTCAGCTTCGCACCTAATGCTATTTCATTACTTGCTAATCTTCTTCGTGACGCCGAAGATCAACTTAAAATGGCATCATAAAAGTCTTGTGAGGGGGGATGCGGATGGGCACCCGGTTCAGACTTTTTGTACAGCCTCCATTCGAAGATGCTCGGTCCAGCCCCGAGGTCGTTGAAGTATCGTCTCCGGCGGGCAGCCTGGCCGCCGGTCCGGCCGACAATCGCATGTTTGTCGTGGAGCCGGTCGGCAAGACCGGTCCCTACGGCGTGAACCGCGGGCCGCTCGGAACGCCCTATATGTTTCTGCCGCCCTGGACCGGAAAAATTCTCGAGCCGGCCACCCCCGACGAGCGCGGCAATTTCGACTATCTCCGGCCTTCGGTGCCCGGCTTTGAAGCCGCACACGTCTTCGGCTGCGTACGCTTCACTCTGGATGTATGGGAGCGCTATCTCGGCCAGCCGCTGACCTGGCATTTTCGCGATCATTACGATCGCTTGGAAATCTCCATTTTGCCGCGATGGAACAACGCTCAGTACGGCTATGGCTTCCTCGAAGTCGGCAGCCAGTTCGAGAAGGATGGACGCATCCTTCCCTTCAGCCTGGATTTCGACGTCATCGCTCATGAGGTGGGGCACGCGATCATCTTCAGCGTCCTCGGCGTGCCGCGCCCTGGAACAGAGTATCCGGAATATCTTGGTTTCCAGGAGGCTTTCTCCGACTGCGTGTCGCTGATCGCAGCCATGCATTTTCCATCGGTAATCGACAATGTTCTCGCGGAGACGCGCGGCAATCTCCACCGCGCAAATCGCCTCTCGCGCTTTTCGGAGTTCTCGCCGCATCGACAGATACGCTCGGCAAACAACAAAAGGACGATGCGCGAGTTCGCGCGCGGCTGGAAGGACGAGCATGAGCTCTCGCAGCCGCTCACCGGTGCGATATTCGATATACTTCTCGATATCTTTCATGAGAGCCTGGTGGCGCGCGGCCTGATCTCGCGGGCCGTCGAAAATCTCGCAGATATTGCTGAGGTCGATCCGGCCGCCGAGGCGTCCGTGCAGCATGCTTTTGACCGCGCTTTTGCACTGAATTCGGATGGATTTGTCGAAGCGCTGCTCGATGCACGGGACATTGCCGGCACATATCTGGCGGAAACCCTATGGGCTCTTGCCCCTGATTTTCTGGACTATGGCGACGTTGCCGAAACGATGCTGGCCATCGATCGGCAGGAAAGCGGCGGCCAGTTCGCTGGCATTATCACCGGAAATTTCAAGCAACGGGCGATCGGCAAGCTACATGCCGGGGCGCACCTCAAGGGCGGCGAGCATCGCAGCCATGTTCACTCTGCGCGGATCCTGCTGCCGATGGATCATCTGGATCTTCCCAAGATGAGCTATCGCGAGAGAGTTCTGCTGTCGAGATCAGGCATCGGTCAATAATCAGCTAGATGGAGGCAGACGTGGCAGACAACGAAACCTTGCTCGGCATATCGGCGATACATCTATTCGGGCGCCCACTGAGTGATCTGATTCTGAGGGGCGGCCCCATCTATCAGAACCTGAGCGTGCCCATAGCGGGAAGAAACAATTTCCTGAGGGACCAGCTTGGTGCAGCCGACGCAGTTCTGGCGCGCATCTTCGCTTTCTCCTTCGAGGGGGCCTTCATCGAACTTGGCCGGCCGGCGATCTTCGTCGTGCACGGTCCCGGGGCCGATCCAAACGATCCACCTCCGAGGAACGTGGGTGGTGATATTGAATATGACCGATTGTACCGGTCTCCCGGTTCGAGTGCACGAACCGGCCTTGGATCCCAATTCGGCGCCCTCGCCAAGGACATGCGGGTCTGGATTTATGACAAGGGCGACGTTTCGATGAGGCTCGATGCCGAAGCGGGAACCTTTGAGCAAATCCTGCTGTCGGTCGAGGCTTCTGCCGATCCCCGAGGGATGACGAGCGGCGCAATGTCCAGATCGGGCGGCGCTTTGTCCCGCTCCGGCGGCGTGATGTCACGATCGGGCGGGTTCATTCCTCGCAGATCGAGCGACAACGACTAATCCAATATGAAGATGGACCAGGGAGGACAATATGCCCGCGAACCCTAAAGTTAAAATCGAGCGCCTCGAGCCGGAGACCGTCGTTGCCCCGCTGCTTGTTCGAACGCCATTTAAAATCATAGGCTCCGGCTTCAGCAACAAGACATATGTTTATGTGTCCACCAAAGAAGACGGCAGCGATGACGTTTCAAACCCGAATGGCAGCGACAAGAAAGAAAACTATAAAATCAAAATAGATCCCGACGATTCTGCGACGAGCACAGATAAGGTGTTGTCGCTCATCGTGAAACCGGAACTCGACGCTGGCCCATTCAATGAAAAAACAGAGTTCTGGATTGCTATAAAGCTGGATGACATGAACGGTAAGTTTGAAGCGTCACGAAAAACATTCAAACTTGTCTGACGTCGAGATCGCTTGCCGATCCCGGGTTGAAATCCACCGGCCTCAAGCGCCATCATTTGTCGTCAAAGCGGTTTTGCCGATGCGTGCTCCAAAGATCGGTCTGGACACTATTATGGACACGTGTTCTATAAAGTGGACAGACTCGACGGGAGCGCAGCATGCATCTTTCCATGTGGACTTACCCCTGGGACATTCAGGACCAGGGGCTTGAGGCGATTGCAGGCGAGCTCCGCGACCGGGCCGGACTCAACACGGTCAGCATGGCGACCTCGTACCATGCCGGCCGCTTTCTGCAGCCGCGGAGCCCGAAGCAGAAGGCCTATTTCCCTGAGGACGGGACGGTCTACTTCCGGCCGGACGAAAGCCTCTGGCAGGATAGGGTGATCCGGCCGCTGATGGCCGGGAATGTCGGCGAGCGCGGCGACATGCTGGAGGCGCTCGTCAAGGGACGTGAGAAGACAGGCCTCAAGGTTTCCTGCTGGACCGTCTGCCTTCACAATAGCCGCCTCGGCATGCTGCATCCCGATCATGTGACGCGCAACGCCTTCGGCAATCCCAATTATTACAATCTCTGTCCCTCCAGCCCGGCGGCGAGGGACTATGTCGTCACCCTCGTTCGCGACATTACGACGAACTACCGGCCCGATATGGTGGAGCTGGAGAGCCCGAACTTCATGGGCTTCGCGCACGAATATCATCACGAGAAAGACGGCGTCGGCCTGAATGCCGAAGACGACTTCCTGTTGTCGCTGTGTTTCTGCGACCATTGCACGGCGCGCGCCGGAAAGGCGGGGGTGCCGGTCGAGGGCGCGCGCCGAACGGTCGCGCACTTCATCGCGGAGCTTTGCGAACGGGCCATCCCTGAACGGCAGTTCCCGGATTTCCCGGCCGCCGGCATCGATGCCTTCCGCGATCATCCCGATCTGCATGCCTTTCTCGCGTGGCGCAGCGAGCCGGTGACCAGCCTGATCGGCGAGATCAAGGCCGCGGCCGATCCGGCGAGCCGCATCGTGCTCATCGACCTCAAGGATGGCTGGCTCGGCGGCGTCGATCTCGCAGCCGCCGGCAAGCTCTGCGACGGGGTGATCCTCTGCTGCTACGACATGCAGCCGGATGCCGTCGGCGATGTCATCCGCACCGGCCGGGCGGCGATCGGTCCGGAAAAGTTCCTCGGGGTCGGGCTTCGCGTCTTCTATCCCGAGGTCGGCGGACCGACCATCCTTGCGGCACGCGCCAAGGCGGCCGTCGATGCCGGCGCCGATGGCGTGAACTTCTACAATTACGGGCTCATCCCGGCAAAGCGGCTGGACTGGGTCAGGGCGGCCGTCGACGCGATCGGCTAAGCCGCGATGGGTTCGGCAACCTGGATCAGGCAGTCGCCGGCCTGGCTGTCGCAATGCAGCCTGTGGGAGATGACGATGCCGCCCTCTGCGAAGCGCAATTCCTCCTCGGGCTGCTCTGGCCGTTCCAGGTCGTGATACCACCCGGCGAGATCGCTGGCGGAAACGGTCGCGCCAAGTGCAGCGGCCGGCTCGAACCAGCCTCTGCGGTTGGCATAGATGCCCTGGCTGTGGCGGGACAGCGAAAGCAACTGCAAAGGTCCCGGTTCGGAGAGCGGCACGCGCGACAGGACCGGACGCCCGACGATGCCGAGCGCCAGGAGCAGCCGGTCGATGGCTGCCGCCGTGAACGCCATCGTCTCTGATGTCACCGTGCCGCCGCCGCCGAATTCGCCGGAAAGGCCGATGGTTCCGGACCGCGCAGCAGCCCCCATGGAGGTCGGCGCCGCCGCCCCGTTGTCGGCGATGAAGGCATGTGACGCACCGAGCGCGCGCAGCAGCGAGAGGGACCGCTCGAAGCGCGCGGCATCGGCCTGCCGCTCGATCAGCGTGCAGGGCAGGTGGGCCATCGACGTGCCGCCGGAGTGCAGGTCGAACGTGACATCGTGCCGGGGAAAAAGTTCGTGCTCGAGGAAATGCGCTAGGCGCGCCGTCGGTGACCCCACGGGATCGCCCGGAAAGGCGCGGTTGAGGTTGCCGCCGTCGAAGGGCGAGCAGCGCCTGGCCGCCATCACCGCCGGCAGGTTCGCCATCGGCAGGATGGTGACGGCGCCGCGGATTTCATTGACATCAAGCAGGCGCATCAGCCGGGCGAGCTGCAGCTCGCCCTCATATTCGTCGCCATGATTGCCCGCCATCAGCAGCAGCGACGGCCCTTCGCCATTTTTCAGGCGAAGGATCGGAATGCGGATCTGATAATAGGGTGAACGGTCGATCGAATAGGGAATGGCGAGGTGGCCGGCCTGCCGGCCCTCGCGCGAAAAATCGATCGGATTGACGAGGCCGCTGTGCATGATGTCTCCAATGCGGGCTGTCAGAGTGCCGCGACCGCCGTCATTTCGACGCGCAGATCAGGATCGGCGAGACGAGCTTCGGTGCAGGCGCGAGCCGGCGGGTTTTCGATATCGATCCAGCTGTCGTAAACGCCGTTCATCGCCTCGAAATCGGTGATGGCAGGCAGAAAGACGTTGACGGCGAGGAGGCGGGAACGGTCGGTGCCGGCTTGCTGCAAAAGCGCGTCGATCTTGCCGAGCACGTCGCGGGTCTGCTCCTCGATATCAGCCTTTCGATTTTCCGCCACTTGGCCGGCGATATAGACGAGCCCGCCATAGCTGACGGCCTGGCTCATGCGCGAGCCTTTCTGGTAACGTTGGATCATGCAGGTTTTCCTTTTCTTGCTTTTGGAGGGAGGGTTCAGCCGAAGCTGGTGAGATAGGCCGCCGTCACCGAATGATCGGGGTCGAGGCCGTAGAGGATGGCATGCCGGTCGAGACAGGTGCAGGGATGCGAAATGCCGAACTCGATGACGTCGCCGACCGAGACGTCGCTGCCCTCGGCAAGCGCGATAAATGCGTGCTGATCGTTGAGGCGAAACACCTCTGCGCTATCAAGACCGGCGAGACGGACGCCATTGCGATAAAGCGCCAAGGGCCGCGGCAGGCCCTGGTCCATCGCCACATCGCGCAGGCCCATGCCCGCAATCGCCAGCCCTGGCTCCGGCCGGGAGAGGACCTCGGCCCAGAGCCTGAGCGCCGGGCGGAACCCGGCTCCGGCGGACACCGTCTTGCCGCCGATGCGCAAACCGCCGCGCGCATCGAGGCCGGCAAGGCCGCGCTCGTAGATGCCGTGATCGTGGAAGAAGATCGCGCCGCTGCGCAGCACGAGCCGGCAGGCAGGATCGGCCGCAACCACGGCTGAAAGCCGCGCGACTACGATATCGAAAAACACCGAGCCGCCTGATGTGACGAGGAGGGGCCGTTCATTGCCGATGCGGGCGCGCACCTTGGGCAGGAAACCTGATGTCATCGCCATCAGCGCGTCGATGCGCAGCCCCGTCTCTTCCGGATCGGCCGTGGCGGCCGCGCCCTCATAGGCGGCGATGCCGGTCAGGCGGAAGGCCGGCGTCTCTGCGGCAAGGATCGCATCCAGAATGGCCGCTGCGGCTTCCACGCTGCGCAGACCGGCGCGGCCGGCGCCGAATTCCACCAGCAGGCCGAGAGGCGGCAGGTTTTCGCGTTCCTGCCATGCCGACCGGAGAGCTTCGACGAGCGCCGTCGAATCTACGAAAACATGCAGTTCCGCATCGGGATAATGGCCGACAAGCGCCGCAAGCCGGCGGGCGGCGGCAAGCCCGCCGATCTCGTTGGCAAGGATCAGCCGGCGCTGTCCCGCCTTGAGCATGACGGCGGCCTGGCGGATATCGGCGACCGTCGTGCCCCAGGCGCCGGCCGCCAGCAGCGCGTCCGCCAGCGCCGTCGACATCGGCGTCTTGGCATGCGGGGCGATTTCGACGCCATGGCTTTTCACATAGGCCATCATCAGCTCGATATTGCCTGCGAAGGCTTGCCGGTCGAGCGAGATCAGCGGCAGAGCCATCCTGCCGTCATAGGGCTTCCATCCCTGCATTCCCACGGCCTCGAGCGGCAGCGGCGGATGGCCCGGCGGAAAGCCGCGCACCCGTTCGTCGATCAATCCCTTTTCCCCAGCATGAAGGTCAGACATGGCGGCCTCTCAGATCCTCGACCGCGTCTGTGATGGCGAGGCGATAGGTGTCGTTGGCGGTGGCAAAGAAGAGCGCTCGCTGCTCGTCGTAAGAGAGCTCAGCGGCGACGATGCGAAAAACCTGATAGATCTCGTCGAAGGAGGCGTGCAGGCCGGCGACCGGAAAATCGCTCGCGAACATGGCGCGCGCCGGGCCGAAACAATCGAGGCAATGGTCGATCACCGGCCGCAGGCTTTCGAGCGTCCAGTCGTTGTCATAGGCGACAAGGTCGGAAATCTTCAGCCGCACATTCGGCTCGCCGCCGAGCGCCCTCAGACCGCGGCGCCAGAGAGCCATGCCGTCCTGGGTGCGGTCGGCGGGGCTGCCGCCGTGATTGAGCACGAAAAGCGTTTGCGGAAAGGCGCGAACGAGGTCGAGCGCCTCGTCCATCTGCCAGGGATAGAGCATCAGGTCGAAGACCAGCCCGAGCCGAGCCACCTCGGCGAGGCCCGCCCGCCAGGCAGGATCGCCCATCCGGCCGGCGCGCGCCGCGAAGCTCTTCGCCGGCTCCGGGTGCCAGCTGACGACGTCGCGGATACCGACGACGTTCGGATTTTCTGCTTCCGCCGCCAGCAGGCGTATGGCGTCCGGTCCGTCGAGAGGAGCGCGCGCGATATACCGGCGCGCCACGCCGGACGTGCGGTCGAGGCCATCCAGCCAGCGGCTCTCTTCCAGCAGGTGCGCATCGGACCAGCCGGCCTCCACATGCACGGTCGCAACCACGTTCTGGCGTGCGGCATCGGCACGATAGTCGTCGACGCCGTAGTCGCGCAGGATCGGCGCCAGGCTCCCGAACACCATCTCTACACCTGATGCCCGCGCTTTCTGAAGCCAGGGATGGCGCTGCAGGCTGAGGTCCCAGAGATGGTGATGCGGATCGATCACCGGCCCGTCATAGCGCTCCGTCATCTTCGCGCCTCGCGGCCGGATACGAGCAGGAGCGCAAGGATCAGCGTGCCGAACATGATCGACCGCCAGCCGGGCGAGGCGTTGACGACGGTGATCAGCGCCGTCGTCGTCACGAGCAGGATCGCCCCCGGGATGGTTCCCGCATAGGTGCCGCGCCCGCCGAGGATCGAGGTGCCGCCGAGCACGACGGCGGCAATCGAAGTCAGCAGATAGGGGTCGCCGATGCCGACATAGCCTTGCCGGTTCATGCCCAGCACGAGAATGCCGGTAAGCCCGGCAAAAAAGCCGGACAGCGTATGGACGATCAGCGTGTTGCGCGTGATGCTGACGCCGGAAAGCCGGGCGGCGAGGGGGTTTGCGCCGAGCGCCAGGAAGCGCGCCCCGATCGGCATACGGTGGACGAGCAGCAGGACGACGGCCGAGACGACGAGCCAGAGAACGATGCCGGCCGGGATGCCGAGCGGCCGCGACTGTCCGAGCAGAATGACCGCCGGGTTGCTGACGGTGACCGCGCTGCCGCCGGCGACGATCACGAGCAGGCCCTGCAGGAAGGTCGCCATAGCAAGCGTCATGATGATCGGCGGGACGCGGAGATATGCGGCCCCCGCACCGTTCAGGAACCCGATGCCGGTGGCGATGGAAAGGGCCGCCGCGATGCCGGTGAGGCCGGTCGGGTCCCATGCGGGCGAAATCAGCGGCAGCAGGATCGCCGTGACGGTGATGACCGCACCGACGGAAAGGTCTATGCCGCCCATCAGGATGACGAGCGTCTGGCCGGCCGCGACGATGCCGATCACCGCGGCGAGCTCCAGCAGGTAGCGCAGATGGCCGTAGGCGCCGAAGCCGCGCAGCGTAAAGCTTGCGACGATCCAGACGAGCGCGACCAGCAGGAAGGTGAGCAGCGGCGGATTGCGGAACGCGGATCTGACGATGTTCATCGCCTTGCCCTCCATTGTGCGAGAAGTTCCGGAACGGCGACCGCGCCGACGATGATCAACCCTTGCGCGACATATTGCGCGACCGGCGGGAAGCCCAGGAAAAACATGACGTTGATCATGACCGAAAGCAGCAGGCTGCCGCAGATCGCGCCGCGCATCGTGCCCTTGCCGCCGAGAAAGCCGACACCGCCGAGCACGGCAGCGGCGATCGAGTTCAGCGTGAAAGGCGTGCCGATGACAGGGTCGCCCGAGCCGGTCTGCGCAGCGACGAAGAGACCGGTCAGCGCTGCGAGAAGGCCGGACAGCGCGAAAGCTGCGACCTTCACCCGCTCGACCGGCACACCGGAGCGGAACGCGCCGACCGGATTGTCGCCGGCCGCATAGATGCCGAGGCCGAGCGGCGTGGCCAGAAAGGCCTTCCAGAGCGCCAGGATCACGACGAGCAGCAGGAACGCGACGGGTGTGTGGCCGGCGAGCGTGGTCGACAGCCAATCGGGAATGAACCCTCCCGGCCGCGGCAGCAGGATGAGCGCCACGCCGCTGATGATGAAGGAACCGGCCAGCGTGACGATGATCGCCGGCAATCTCAGATGCGTGACGATGATGCCGATGACGGCACCGATCGCAAGACCGGCGGCAGCAACAGCCAGAATGCCGCCAGGCACCCCGAGCGCTCCTTCCATCGTCGTCGCGGCGATCACCGCTCCGAGACTGACGAGCGGGCCGATCGCCAGCGTGATGCCGCCATTCAGCATCAGCAGCGCCTGCGCCATGGTGACGAGCGCCAGCGGGAACCAGTTCTGCGTGAACTTGGAAAATCCGCCGATCGAAAGAATGCCGGGAAAGAGCACGGCATAGAGGATAAGAAAAGCCGCAACGACAAGATAGAGGCCACCGAGGCCGCGGTTGCGGCGAAGCTGGATCGAGCCGTAGAGCCGGCCGGAAGACGAAATCGTGCTCATGCCGCCTCTCCCTGTGTCGCGGTCGCAATGCCCATGGCCGCGCCGACGATCGAGCCTTCGCTGATCGCCTCGCCCGAAAGCGTGGCGGCAACGCGCCCTTCGCGCAGAACCACGACGCGGTCGCAGAGATGGACGAGTTCCGGCGTATCGGAACTGGCGAGAATGACGAGCCGCCCCTCGGCGGCGAAGGCGCGCAGCATGAGGTAGATTTCACGCTTGGTCTCGATGTCGACGCCGCGCGTCGGATCGTTGAGGAGCAAAACGGAGGGATCGAGCGGCAGCCATTTGGCGAGCGCCACCTTCTGCTGGTTGCCGCCGGAAAGCGCCTGCACCGGGCGAGCGGTATCGCCCTTGATCGTCAGGCGGCGGGCGAGATCGGCGACCAGGCCGGTTTCGGCCGGCCGATCACGCAGACCCTTGCGGGCGAGCCGCCCGAGCGAGGGCAGGATCAGATTGGAGGCGATGGAATGCGGCAGCACCAGCCCTTCGTGCTTGCGGTCGGCCGGGACATAGACGATGCCCGCCGCATTCGCTTCGCCGACATGGGCTGGCAGGCCGGATTTGCCCGATACCTCCGCCCGGGTGGCGGAGGCGGGGATCGCGCCGTAAAGGCCGAGCAGCAAGTCTTCCTGGCCTTGTCCCACGAGCCCGCCAATGCCGACGATCTCGCCGGCGCATGCGGAAAAGCCGATCTGGCGCACCATGCCGGCGGAGAAATCGTCAACGCTGATGCGCATCGCTCCCGGCTTGGCGGCAGCGCGCGGCGGAAACAGGTCGCCGGTCTCGCGGCCGACCATGAGGCGCACCAGCCCTTCGCCATCGATGCCGGAGAGCGACTGGTCCGCCGTAACGCCGCCATCCTTCAGCACCGTGACGTGCGAGCAGAGCGCCTGCACTTCGTTGAGGCGGTGGGAAATATAGAGAAGCGCGGTGCCGCGGTCTCTTAGCGTATTGATCAGGCCGGCAAGAATACCGGCCTCATGCGCTGAGAGCGATGAGGTCGGCTCGTCCAGAATGAGCACGCGCGGCTTGCGGAACAGCGCCTTGGCGATCTCGACCATCTGGCGGCGGCCGAGCGCGAGATCGGCGACCGGCATGTCGAGCGGCTCGGTGAGCCCCACAATGTCGCAGACCTCCTGCACGTGGCGATGCAGCGCTTTGTAATCGATGAGGCCGAACCGGCGCGGAAAGGCGCCGAGCCCGATGTTTTCGGCAATCGACAGGCTGGCCGTCAGGCTCAGCTCCTGCTGAACCACCGCGATGCCGGCAGCGCGCGCCGCCGCCGGGCTGAAGCGCCCGACGGGCTTGCCATCGACCAGAATGGATCCGCTGTCCGGCTGGAGGGCGCCGGACAGCAGGTTGATGAGCGTCGATTTGCCGGCGCCGTTCTCGCCGAGCAGGGCGTGAACCCTGCCCGGCAGAAGGGCGATATCGACGCCCTTCAGAACGGGATTGCCGAAAAATCCCTTGAACACCTGCCGGGCTTCCAGCAGGGGCCTTTGTTCCGTCATGACGGCATACCTCAATCCGGATTACTTGGTGGCAAGCAGCTTGTCGAAGAGCGCCTTGTCGTAATCCGAGTAGATATAGCCGTCGGCCGGGAACTTGTCGGCGCGGGCGAGGTAGCTGCCGATGGTGCTGTCGTCGATGACGGGCAGCGGCACCTTGACGAAGGCGGGGACATCCTTGCCCTGCAGCGCCTGCACAGCGGTATAGACGGAAAGCGCGCCGAGCCAGTTGGGCTGCATGGTCGCCCAACCCTTCAGGCCCTTTTCCTTCCAGAGTTCCAGGAACTGCCGGGCATTTTCGCCTGTCGTCGGCACCTGATCGCGGCCCTGGCGCTCGAAGGCCATGACGGAGCCGGCCGACAGCGCGCCACCGAGCGACAGCACGCCGTCGATTTCGGGGTTGGCAAAGAGCAGGCTGGTCATCGCTTCCTGTGCCGGCGCGACGTTGTATTCCGTGTTCGTCTCGGTGATGACCTGCAGGCCCGGATTGGCGTCGAGCACCGGCTGGGCGCCCTTGCGGCGGTCGTCGCTGACCGAAATGCCGGCCGGGCCGTTCATGATGATGATCTTGCCCTTGCCGCCGAGCTGGCCGACCATCCATTTCGCGGCGGTCGCGCCCCATTCGTTGGAATCGGTGTTGATCTTCGCCGTCACCTTGTCGGTGTTGACGAGGCTGTCGAAGTTCACGACGGCGATGCCCTTGTCGCAGGCATCCGATATGACGCGGTCGAGCGCGTTGGAGGAGCCGGCGATGACGACGATGGCGTCGACATTGGCGTCGATCATCGACTGGATATGCTGGATCTGCGTCTGGGCGTTGCCCTGCGCGTCGGTGATCATCAGATCCTTCACCAGGCCGGCCTTCTTCAGCTCCTCCACCTCCGCGGTGATGGTGCCTTCGGTCTGCTTCATCCAGGTCGGCACCGAATAGATGTTGGCCCAGCCGATCGTGTAGGGCGCTTTCCTGTCACCCTTGATGCAATTGGCGGCGGCCGACGCCGTGCCGGTGGAAAAGACGAGGAGTGCCGCAGCGGCGGCAGCGCCCGCGAGAAGGCTGCGGCGTAACGAGGCGGAAATGCTGTTTTCAAGATGCTTCATGTCGATCCCCTTTTTTCTATGCGGCAGCGCTAACGGCTTGCCATCTCCCGATTGTCCAATATAATGTACATATGATCTAAATACCGGACGCGCTGATCTTATGCCGATTTTTTTGCCTCGCAAGAGGGGTGAAAAAATTTCGTTCGCCGGGAAGACAGGATCGGTTGACAGATGCGGCGGAGGGTTTGAAAAGCTTGGCCGGACAAGAACAGAGCCCAACAGGAACGGGATTGACAGCAATGGACGCAATTCAGGACGAAGCAGTCGGCAAGCGCGCCCGCGGGCTCGACCGCGCCTTCGAGATCCTCGATTTCCTGCGCCAGAAGCGGCAGGCTCTGAAGCCGAATGAAATTGCCGCGCAGATCGGCGCGCCACGCTCGTCGGTCTATGAGCTCGTCAATCTGCTCTTGAGCAATGGCATTCTCGAATTCACCGGCGGCGAGGGCCGCGTCTATCTCGGCCGCAAGCTCTATTTCCTCGGTGCCGCCTACGAGAACCATTTCGATTTCACCCGCGAATGCGAAGCGGCGCTGGAACAGCTTGCCGACGAGACGCGGGAGACCGCGCAGTTCTGCATGCTCGACGGGAACAAATATACCGTCGTGCGCATGCGCGAGGGTGCGCGGCCATTCCGCATTTCGACGGATATCGGCCAGTCGGTGCCGATCCCGTGGACTGCGTCGGGCCGCCTGCTCGTCGCGCATCTTTCCAATGAGGAAATCCTGAACTTCATTCCACCGCAGGATTTCCGCCTGCCGAGCGGCGAATGGCTCGACCCGCAGACCTTCATCGCCGAGGTGCGCCAGGCCGAGCGCGAAGGTCTCTTCACCTTCAACAGCATCGTCGACAGCTTCACGCACTGTTTTGCCGTGCCGGTCAGGGACGAGGAAGGCCATGCCGCCGCCACGCTCTGCCTCGTCACCCCGCGCGACGACGGCATCGCCAACCGCGATCGTTACCTCGACTGCCTGAAGAAAGCCGCGGCGGGTCTCGACCATGCCCCGGCGCGGCCGAAGCGCGGCTGACCCCTCGAGCAGAACTCAGCATCGGCATTCTGATAGCGCCGAGCTTCGTGCTTAGGCCGGCATTCAGCTGCATACCCTGTTAAACTGTGGCCCGCACGGCGCTTTGGCGGACTTGCAACTGCGTGTCCTCTCCGGACTGCCAACCGCAGAACGATATATCTCTTGATGCCTCCCCGGCCGTTGATTTCCGGTTTTACGCCAATCCCGAAAATCTATTCACCCTTCCTCGTCAATTACGGAATGAAGTTTCTCTATAAATTTTATGAAGAACGTATCTTAGCTTTCCGACAGCCGATCACTGCACCTTGGCCTTTGGGAAGGCCGGGCTCTCGGCGGCAAACGGAGAGGATGCGAAATGACACGGAAAATCAGGCTTGGGGCATTTCTGCCCGGCGGCGGACAGCATGTTGCATCCTGGCGGCATCCCGACCAGCCGGTCGACGGCGCGACCAGTTTCGAGTTCCACAAGCA
Source organism: Rhizobium sp. R634 (assembly GCF_002211305.1). Taxonomy (GTDB): domain Bacteria; phylum Pseudomonadota; class Alphaproteobacteria; order Rhizobiales; family Rhizobiaceae; genus Rhizobium. The sequence goes on from NZ_LOKW01000029.1 coordinate 170,485, forward strand.
GCTTGCCTTGACGGCCGAGCGCGGGCTCTTCGACGCCTATTTCCTGGCCGACGGCCTGGCTGTCGGTTTCGGCGGAGCGCGCGAAGGCGGTAACGCCCGGGTGGCCGGCTTCGAACCGGTGACGCTGTTCTCGGCCCTGGCACCTCTGACAACCCATCTCGGCTTTATCGCCACGTCCTCGACCACCTATGAGGAGCCTTACACGACCGCCCGCAAGTTCGCCTCGCTGGATTTGATCTCGGGCGGCCGCGCCGGCTGGAACGTCGTGACGACGACGGGCGACCTCACGGCGCAGAACTTCAACCGCGAAACGCAGCTGCCGCATGCCGAGCGCTATCGCCGCGCCGCCGAACATGTCGACGTCGTCCGCAAACTCTGGGAGAGCTTCGAGGACGACGCGTTCATCCGCGACAAGGAGAGCGGCGTGTTCTTCGATCCGGCGAAGCTGCACGATACCGACCATCGCGGCGAGCACTTCAGCGTGCGCGGCCCGCTCAACATCTCGCGCTCGCCGCAGGGCCATCCCGTCATCGTGCAGGCCGGCCAGTCCGAAGACGGGCGCGGGCTCGCCGCCGCGACGGCCGAGGTCATCTTCACCGCCCACCAGCACATCGAAACCGCCCAGGAATTCTATCGGGACATCAAGGCGCGCGCCCGTGGGCTCGGCCGCAATCCCGATCACATCTTGGTCATGCCCGGCGTCTCCGCCTTCGTCGGCAGGACCGAAGCCGAGGCGCGCGAGAAGTACGACCGTCTGACCTCGCTCATCCTTGAAGAGGACGGGATCGGCCTTCTCAACGGCCTGACCGGCGGCACGCTCGACCTGCATGGTTACGATCTCGACGGGCCGCTTCCGCCCGCACCGCCGACGGAAGGCATGAAGAGCCGCCAGGCGCTGATCCGCCAGATCGCCGACGAGAACAACTTCACCATCCGTCAGCTCTATCAGTGGATCGCATCGGCCCGCGGTCACTACACCATCGTCGGCACCGCCGAACAGATCGCCGATACGCTGCAAACATGGTTCGAAAACGAAGCGGCCGACGGCTTCAACATTCTGCCGCCGTGGCTTCCGACGGCACTCGACGATTTCGTCGATCTGGTCATTCCGGAACTGCAGCGCCGCGGCCTGTTCCGTACCGCTTATGAGGGCAGGACGCTGCGGGAAAATCTCGGCCTGCCTTTCCCGAGCAATCGATGGGCTGCCGGGCGCGCAGCTCTTCAGGCAGCAGAGTGAGGAGCGATCCATGGCCTATGAAATCAACCAGACTCTCCCGAGAAGCTTCGGCCGCCTGAAGAGCGGCGAAAGCAATACGCCCACTTTCGCGTCGCATCTGCGCGGCGTGCTCGCATCGCTTTTGCCGCGCTACGGCCTGCTCATCGCCTTCCTCGTGCTCTGGCAGGTGTCGAGCACCAGGGGCTGGGTCAGTCCCGCCGTCTTCCCGCCCTTGAACGTGATCCTCTCGGCTCTCTGGACCAACCTTGCCAACGGCGCGCTGCTCGATGACATCGCCATCAGCCTGCAGCGATCGGGAACAGCTTTCGCCTTTGCCGTCGTGGTCGGCATTCCGCTCGGCCTGTTCATGGGCCAGTTTCGCGCCGTCGAGCAGGCGCTCGACCCGATCCTGCAACTCTTCCGCCAGACCTCGGCGCTGGCGCTCTACCCGGTCTTCATCCTGCTGCTCGGCCTCGGCGAAACGTCCAAGATCTTCGTCATCTTCTGGGCGACGCTGTTTCCAGTGCTGCTCTCCACCATCGGCGGCGTCAAGGAAGTGGATCGGAAGCTCATCGAGATGGCGCGCACCTATGGCGCCGGACCGCTGACTGTCTTCCGCCGCGTCATCCTGCCGGCCTCGGTGCCTGCAATCTTCGTCGGTCTGCGTCTCTCGGCCACAACTGCGCTTCTGCTGCTGATCGCCGCCGAGATGATCGGCGCCAACAAGGGCATCGGCTTCCAGGTCATGAATGCCCAGTACAATTTCCAGATCCCGCTGATGTTTGCGGCAATCCTTCTGCTTGCCCTCCTCGGCCTTGCCGCGAACGGGCTTTTGGTTCTCCTGCAGCGCCGCCTCTGCCGCTGGTCGCAGCCGAACGCCTGATCTCTTCCTCCGATTTTTCTTTTCCGAAAGGACATCCCATGACATTCCATCCCCGCAACCTTCTCCTGCCGGCCGTGATCGCGCTCGGTCTCGCCACTCCGGCCGCGGCCGCCGACGCCGTGAAGATGCGCTACCTCGCGAGCCAGGGCGGCCTTGCCGCCCATGAGCTCGCCGAAGAGCTCGGCTATTTCAAAGACACCGGCATCACGTTTGAGAATGTCGGCTATGCCCAGGGCGGCCCGGCCTCTCTCATCGCTCTCGCATCCGGGGACGTGGAGATCGGCAGCGCCGCCACATCCGCCGTCTTGAATTCGATCATCGGCGGCAATGATTTCGTTGCCGCCTATCCGTCGAACGGCATCAATAACGAGGTGCAATCGACCTTCTACGTGCTGGAAGACAGCCCGATCAAAAGCATCAAGGACATTGCCGGCAAGAGCATCGCGGTCAACACGCTCGGCGCCCATCTCGATTACACCATCCGCGAAGCCCTGCATTCCGTCGACCTTCCGAGCGACTCCGCCAACCAGGTCGTCGTTCCCGGTCCGCAGCTCGAGCAGGTGCTGCGCTCCAAGCAGGTCGATATCGCCGCCTTCGGCTACTGGCAGACGACCTTCGAGGGCGCGGCGCTCAAGAACGGCGGCCTGCGTGCGGTCTTCGACGATACAGACGTGCTCGGCGACATCGCCGGCGGCTTCGTGGTCCTGCGCCGTGACTTCATTCAGCAGCACCCCGAGGCTGCGAAGATCTTCGTCGAGCAGTCGGCCCGCGCCCTCGATTATGCCCGCGAACATCCCGAGGAAACCAAGAAAATCCTGGCTAAGGCCCTGGCCGAACGCGGCGAGAACCCTGATATCGCTCAATATTTCCGCGGATACGGCGTGCGCGCCGGCGGTCTGCCTGTTGAGCGCGACATCCAGTTCTGGATCGATGTCCTGGTTCGCGAAGGCAAGCTGAAGCAAGGCCAGCTGGCGGCCAAGGACATCATTTTCGCGACCGACACCAAGCCGGCCAGCAACTGAGGAACTATGATGAGCGTCGCCCCAGACATCCGCCGCGGGGAGGTGACGATCCGTCACCTCTCGAAATCCTACAAGCTGAACGGCAGCCACCTGCAGGTTCTTAGGGATATCAATCTGCACATCCGCTCCGGCGAAAGCCTCGCCATCGTCGGCGCCAGCGGTTCGGGCAAGACGACCTTGCTGCGGGTTCTGGCCGGTCTCGAAGAGTCGGATACAGGAGAAGTACAGGTCGACGGCAAGACGATACGCGGCGTCGGCGCAGAACGCGCCGTCATCTTCCAGGAGCCGCGCCTTCTTCCCTGGCTTGACGTCCTCGACAACGTCGCCTTCGGACTGGAAACGCGGGGACTATCCCGCGAGCAGGCGAGGGGACGCGCGCGCCACTACGTCAAGCTCGTGGGCCTGCAGCAATTCGAGACGGCCTATCCCCGGCAGCTCTCGGGAGGCATGGCGCAGCGTGTCGGCATCGCACGGGCGCTTGCCGTTCAGCCCGAGATCCTGCTGCTCGACGAACCGCTCGGCGCGCTCGATGCGATGACCAAGATCGGCATGCAGCAGGAACTCGCCCGGATCTGGCGCGACGAGGATGTAACGACCATTCTCGTCACGCATGATCTCGAGGAGGCGATCTATCTCGCCGACCGGATCCTGATCCTGCCGCGGGAAAAGGGAGGCGAGCCGCGCCTGATCGACATCGATCTGCCGCGTCCGCGCGACCGCAGCGCACCGGAATTCGTCCGCCACCGCGAGGAGCTGCTGAACCTGTTCGGGCTACATTGAAAGTTGTGACCAGGCCTTCCAGGACTACACGGTCCAGGGATCGACGAGCTCGATCCCGAACCCCTCGAAATCTCTGGTGTTGCGGGTAGCCAGGGTGAGATCGTAAGCAATTGCGGTTGCAGCGATCAGGCCGTCCATCGACGACAGACCGCGGCCGCTCCGTTTCGCGCGGCCCATGAGATCGCCCCAGGACAAGGCAACCGGCTCGTCCACCGGGATGATGCGGCCCTCGAAGCGTTGCGGCAGGTCCCGAGCAAGCCATTCGCCCAGCGCGTCGCGTTTCCGCCCGTTGTCCATCAGGGCAACACCGCGCCGAATCTCCGCGATCGACACAATGCTGATGAAGGAGCGATCCTCGTCGAGCTGATCCAGCCACGCCAAGACGCGCATGTCTGGGTTCGGCTTCGTCACCTCCGACAGGATGTTGGTGTCCAGCAGAAGCCTCACAGTTCGGGATCACGCGGTTCGTCGCGTTGACGCTCAAGATCCAGATCAGCGCCGCGCAGCGGCGAACTCATCAGAAATTCGACAAGCGTACCCTTGCGCGCAGTCTTGCGCTGCCATTCCTCGGCGGAGACGACGACGACGCTCGGCTTGCCATTCCGGGTAATCGTCTGCGGCGCGGATTGGGCGCGTTCGATAACCTCGGAAAGCTTCGCCTTTGCGCTGGCGACGGTCCAGCTTTCATCGCCTTGTCGCGAGGGCTGCATGCTCAACTCCTGACTAGAATAACCATGATGACTATATAAGCCACGGCCGGAGAAGTGGCAAGCGGCATGGCTATCACGGTTTGCTTCTCGCTCCCGCGGTCAGATAGGGCCGCCGGTCCAGTTCCGCGGATCGCAAGGAACTGCGCAGCCGCAGCAGATCCTTGCGGGCGATCAGGCCGCACAGTCTGCCCGATGCCGGATCGACGATCGGGATACGGCCGTTGTCCGTCGACAGCATCAGGTCGGCGATGAAGGCGACGGTATCGTCAGGATGCCCGACGGGAACGGAATCATCCGTAACGGTTTCGCCAAGCGTCTGGGCGGCGAGGTCGGGCTTGCCCTGCCAGAGCAAGGCATCGGCCCGCGAGACGATGCCGGCCAGTTTGCCCTGAGCATCGACCAGCGGATAGATCCGGTGCGTCTTCTGCTGCGAGGCGAAGAAATCGCAGGCCTCTCCGACCGTCATGGTGACCGGAAGCGTATCGACCTCGCTGATCATGATTTCCCTTGCCCGGGAAAGCTCGAACGGATCGACGCCGTATTCGCGGGTGATATGCTGCCCGCGCCGCGCGATCTTCTCGGTGAGGATCGAGCGGCGCAACAGCAGCACTGTGACGGCATAGGCGACCACCGTTGCGGCGAGCAGGGGAACGAGTGTGCTGACGTCGCCGGTGATCTCCATCGCGAAGAAGGTGCCGGTGAGCGGCGCGCGCATGGTGCCGCCCATCATCGCCGCCATTCCAAGCAGCGCCCAGAAGCCCGGATCGTTGCCAGGCATGACCAGCCCGACCAGCCATCCGAGGGCGCCGCCGAAGATCAGGAGCGGCGCGAGCACGCCGCCCGAGGTGCCCGACGACAGCGCAAACAGCCAGATTACAGTCTTGACAAGCAGGATAGACAGGACCGCCGGGGCGAGCAGCCGGTTGTTGAGCAGGCCGTCGATGATGTCGTAGCCGACGCCCATCGCCCTGGGTTCGATCAGGCCGCCGAGGCCGATAACGAGACCGCCGAGCATCGGCCACCACATCCAGTGGATCGGCAGTGCCTCGAACAGGTCTTCGATCCGGTAGAGCAGCGTCGTCAACAGTCCGGATTGTAGCCCCGATAAAATGCCCATCGCCGCACAGGCGAAAATCCCCCACCAAGGCAAATCAACCTGGAAATGGGTCGGGAACAGCGGACCGGTGCCGAAGAGCAGCGGGCGCCAGCAGATCGACACGCAGGCGGCAACGGCGACGGGAATGAAGCTGCGCGGCTTCCATTCGAACAACAGCAGTTCGACGGCCAGCATGACGGCGGCGATCGGCGAGCCGAAGATCGCCGTCATGCCGGCGGCAGCACCCGCGACGAGCAGCGTCTTCCGCTCGGCCGCACTCATGTGAAAGAATTGCGCAAAGAGCGAACCGATCGCCCCGCCGGTCATGATGATCGGCCCCTCGGCGCCGAACGGCCCGCCCGTTCCGATCGAGATTGCCGACGACAGCGGTTTCAACACAGCGACTTTCGGCGACATCCGGCTACCGCCGATCAGAATGGCCTCGATCGCTTCCGGAATGCCGTGGCCGCGGATCTTCTCCGATCCGAAGCGGGCCATCAGCCCGATGGCAAGCCCGCCGAGCGGCGGTATCAATACCACCCACAGCGAGCGCGGCACGGCAGCCAGAGAGGCGGGCTCGATGCCGATCTCTCCGAACCAGACGACATTCGTCACAAGCGAGATCAGGCTGACCAGACACCAGGCCGCGAAGGCGCCTGACGTGCCGACGATGACGGCCATTCCGACAAGAAGGAGGACCCGCCTGTCGGTGGTGAAATCCCCGGCCTCGCGCCGGGAAAGGCCGCCGGTGAAATCGTGCGGCCGGTTGCTTGGTTGATGCTGCGCCATGGAAGCCTCTGCTACGCGGAAGTGGGTATGCTTGAGCGGCGTCAATATATCGTGATACGATATAAATCAATGGACGAACGCAAGAAGGTGAAAATATCTCAGGAGGCGCCTCACTTGACCGGCTGGCGGCTGCCCATCTATGCGAGATCGTGGAACAGTCCGCGCGCGCAAGCCACAGCCGCTACGCGCAGGCGGCAAAGGAGAATGAGTTTGAAGAAATCCGCGCCGCCGCTGAGACAGGAGGACTACGAGGCCCTTGCCGATCTTCGATTTGCGCTCCGCCAGTTCATGGATTTCAGCGCCTCGGCCGCCCAATCGGAAGGCCTGCCTCCGCAGCAGCACCAGGCTCTGCTGGCGATCAAGGGACAACGCGGCGGCGAGGCGATGACGATCGGCATGCTGGCCGAGCGGCTGATCATCGCGCCGCATACGGCGACCGAACTCGTCGGGCGGCTGTCGGATGCCGGGCTGGTCGAACGCCATGCCGATCCGGTCGACAGGCGCCGCCAGACGATCCTCCTGACCGAGAAAGCGGACGACCTTCTGACGAGGCTAAGCGCCGTCCATCTCTCGGAAATCAGGGTGATGGCGCCGAAGCTGATCGAGCTTCTTCTCGAGCTTCAAAAGACGGCGCTCAAGGACGAATGAAGACGCCTTAGCGGCGGAGACCTACAAACTCTCGGCGACCAGCGGCTGAATGACGGGTTGGCCGCGCCGGTCGCGCAGCACCTCGACATCCACACCGTAAGTCTGCGCGATGAGGCCCGGCGTGACGATCGATTGCGGATGGCCGCTCGCTTTCATCGTGCCGTTTGCGATCACCAGCAGATTGTCGGCATATTGGCAGGCCAGATTGAGATCATGCAGCACCACCATCGTGACCCAGCCATTGGCGCGCGTTTCCCGGCGCACCAGATCGAGCAGCGCAAGCTGATGCTTCAAATCAAGCGCGCTGACCGGCTCGTCCAGCAGCATGACTTTCGGCTCGCGCATCAGCACCTGGGCAAACAGCGCCATCTGCCTTTGCCCGCCGCTCAGCGAAGCGATGTCGCGGCCGGCGAGATGGGCGATGCCGGTCTGTGAAAGCCGCGTCATGGCCATATCGAGCGTCTCATCGTCGATATGCAGCGAGAGGCGGCCAAGCCGGCCGAGAACCACGACTTCGAGAACGGTGAGCGCAATATCCGTGGCGGTGTCCTGCGGCATATAGGCGAAGCTCTCGCGCCACGATTTCAGTGCCCGCGCGCCTGTGCGTCCGGCGGAAAGACTGTCCCCGCCGAGCGCGACCCTGCCTTCGGCGAGCGGCAGGTCGCCGAAGAGGGCCCGCAGAAGCGTGGTCTTGCCCGTGCCGTTGGGACCGATGACGGCGTGGATCTTGCCGGCCTCCAGGCAGGTGTCGATACCGGAAACGATCCTCTGCCCGCCGCGCTCGATGGCGATGTTTTCAAGGCGGATCATGCGCCGGCTTTCTTCGGCGAAAAGATCAGCCACAGCAGGAACGGCACACCGACGATGGCGGTGACGATGCCGACGGGAAACAGTGCGCCCGGTATGATCGACTTCGAGACGACCGAGGCAGCCGACAGCATCAGCGCACCGCTGACGACAGACATCGGCAGGAAGAAGCGCTGGTCCTCGCCGACCGTCATGCGGGCGATGTGCGGCGCCACAAGGCCGATGAAGCCGATCACGCCGACGAAGCTGGTCGCCGTAGCGGTCATGACCGCAACGATGACGAGGACCTTCATGCGAAGCAGCCGGACGTTGACGCCGAGGCTCGCGGCCCGCATTTCGCCCATGCGCAAGGCCGCCAGTTTCCAGGAGTCCGCCATCAGCAAGGCGCAACAGATGAATGTCACCGCTGCGGTCAAACCAAGCGTCGGCCAGGTCGCTTTCGTCAGGCTGCCGAACAGCCAGAACAATATCTGCTGCGACAGCTCCGGCGAGGAGAGGAACTGGATGAGCGACAGAAGTGACTGGAAGAGGAACAGAAGGGCGATGCCGCCGAGAATGATGGTTTCGGCCGTCATGCGGCGCATCGAAGCGAGCGTGAAGAGAAAGAGCGCCGCCAGCATGGAGAAGACGAAAGCGCCGAGCGGCACGGCGATCATCGCATCGAGCCCGAAGCCGCCGAGCGCCAGGACGAGGGCTGCCCCGAACCCTGCAGCCGCCGCCATGCCGAGCGTATAGGGGCTCGCCATCGGGTTGTTCAGAAGCGTCTGCATCTGCGCGCCTCCGGCCCCAAGTGCTGCGCCGACCGCAAGCGCCATCAGCGCCATCGGCAGGCGCAGGCCGCGAACGATGGCGTCAGTCATGGCCGCCCGCTCGCCGAGCCCTGTCAGCGAGCGCACCACTTCGGCCGGCGACAGCAGCGACGGACCCGTCGCAATATCGAGAACGAGGCATACCGCCATCAGGAGCACGAAAATCAGAAGGTTGCGCCAGCGCCTGCGCTCACGCAGCCTGTGCGCGCCGATCGCTTCGGCATTGCTGGCGGTTACTGTCATGGGAAACCCTGTCTCGACGGGAAACGAGCGCCATGGCTATGGCGCCCGCAGAAGATAGACGGATCGAAATCAGCCTTTGACGGCGATGGCGAAGGTGCCTTCCGGAACCACCGGCAGATACTTCTTGTAGTAGCCGAGGTAGTCGGCGACGGGATCAACGTCCTTGAACTGCTCGGGATAGAGCTGCTTGGCGATATACTGCACCATGGCGAAATCCGAGAGCGTGCGGGACGCGCCCTGATAGACGCCGAAGAGATGGCCGTCCTTGACCGCCGGCAATTCGCTCCAGCCCTGGCGGGTTTCGAACGCCTTGAGCTTTTCGCGGGCCTCGTCGGCCTTCACACCCTGGCCCATCGGCAGGGCGGTCTCGCTCTTGTTGTTCTCGCGGCCGGAAATGAAGATGGCATCGGGCTTGGATGCCAGGACCTGCTCCGGATTGATCGGACCCCACCATTCGACGAAGGGCGCTGCGATATTGTCGCCGCCGGCGGCCGTGGACATGGCGCCCCACATGTTCTTGCCGTAGGTGAAGGAATATTCGGCCGGTCCCTTGTTGCCGAATTCGACATAGACCTTCGGCTTCGGCTTGCCCGATGCGGCGACGCGATCGGCAATGTCCTTCAGCGCGCCGGCGTAGAAATCGGCGATCTCCTTGCCGCGGGCGTCCTCGCCGGTCAGTTCCCCGAACAGCACGGTCGAGGCGACATGGCGCTCGACGGTCTGGGCGTTGTAGTCGACGACGACGACAGGAATTCCCTGTTCTTCGAGCCGATGGGCGTCCTGGCCGAGCGCCTGGTACTGCCAGTCGGCGAGGATGACCAGATCGGGATTGAGGCTCAGCACCTTCTCGATGGAAAAGGTCTGCGCTTCCACTTCGCCAACATCGGCGATGTCGCCGAGCGAGGGGCGGTGGGCAAGGTGCATCTTCCAGTTCGCGGGAACCCAGCCTTCCCATGCCTCGCGGGAAATGCCGACGACGGAATCATAGGCCTTCTCGCCGCCGACGGCCATGTAGTCTTCGAAATAGAAGCCGAGCACCACGCGCTTGGCCGGAAGATCGACCTTCACCTGGCGGCCGATCACATCGGTGATCGTCTTTTGCTCTGCCATGGCGGACGGGGCGAAGAAAATAGCGGAAACAGAAATAAGCGAGGCAGCCAGCCAGCTGGCCACGGATCTAGAATTCATGACGACCTTCCATGCGTTAAATACAGCGCCGGGTTATAAAAAGGTGATTAAATAAATCAAGTTATTTATTACCTGTCCCTTTCATCGTGAAAACATCGATTTCTTCAGCGTTTCAGCCTGAAAGCGTATTCCTGAGGCGATGGATATGGGCGGCGCCGATGCCGCAGCAGCCGCCGATGATCGTCGCACCGGATTCGGCCCAGGAGCAGGCAAAGCGAGAATAGACATCGCCGTTCAGATCGTCGCGGGTTTCGTGCAGACCTTCATTAGCCGCCGATTCACCTTGTTCCCCCTCGAAGGCATTGGCATAGACGCCGATTTCGATCTGAGCGTCCGCTTTGCGGAACACGCGCGCTGCCGTCTCCACGGCGCCCCGCATGACCTCGGGCTTGCTGCAATTGAACAGGAAGGCTTCCGCACCTGACGAAACCGCCCAGGACGCCGCGTCCTCGACACTTTCGCCGGAGCGAAGCCTCAGCTCGGCGCTTTTTATGTCGGCCTCGTCATCCGCCAAGGTGAACGAGATCCAGAACGGCTTGCCGGATGCCGCCACCGCATTGCGCACGGCTTCACCCTCGGCGATCAGGCTCAAGGTCTCGCCGAGCCATATATCTACGAAGGGCGCAAGGTTATCGACCAGGACCTCGAGATAATCCTGCACCCGGTCAGGCTGAAAATTCTGCGGCTCGTAGGAGCCGAAGATCGGCGGCAGCGAGCCGGCGACCAGCACCTTGCGGTCCGTGACGGCATCGGCCGCCTCGCGCGCCAGGCGGCCGGCGAGACGGATCAGCGCAGCGCCCTCCTGCTGGAAGCGGTCTTCGCCGATGTGGAAGGGCACGAGCGCATAGCTGTTCGTCGTGATGACCTCGGAGCCGGCGGCGATGAATTCCTTGTGGACCTCGCGCACGATGTCAGGCGAATTCATCAGCGCCAGCGCCGACCATTCCGGCTGCTTCAATTCGGCGCCCAGCCGCAGCAACTCGCGGCTCATGCCGCCATCGAGAATTCGCGTTGTGCTCATGAGGTAATCTCCATTCATGCTGTCGCGCCGTCACCGGCGGCGGGCTTTAAAAACAAAGTGGGAGTTTCTTCCCGCCTAGCGGCGAACCGGCACCTGCGCTTCGAGACCTCGAAAGACGCGGGCGATCACCGCGGTCAGGGCGAGATAGAAGAAAGTGACGACGAGCAGGGGTTCGTAGACGAGCAGCGTGTCCTGGCGAACCTTGTTCGCCACGGCATAGAGGTCCATCACCGTCACCGTGAAGGCGAGCGGCGTCGCCTTCAGCTGCATGACGATCTCTCCGGCAATGGTCGGCAGGGCGATGCGGATGGCACGCGGCAGCCAGATGCGGCGGGTCAGCTTCCAAGGCGACAGGCCAAAGGCCCGCCCGGCTTCGAGCTCACCCTTGGGAACGGCGAGCAGCGCACCGCGCAGCACCTCCGCTTCATAGGCCGCGTAATTCAGCGTGAAGCTGACGGCGGCGAAGAAGAAGCCCTCGCGCAGGATCGGCCAGAACAGGCTCTGGCGGATGCCGGGAACCATGGGCAGCAGCGAGCCGACGCCGTAATAGAGAAGCCACAACTGGATCAGCAGCGGCGTGCCGCGGAAGAAGGTGCAATAGCCGCGAGCGAGAAGCCGGGTCAGCCTCCCGCCGCTGACCTGCGCGAAGGCGAGGCCGATGGCGATGACGAAGCCGAACGTCACCGAAATGACCAGCAGCGCAACGGTCTGCCAGGCGCCCGTCAGAAGCAGCGGCCAGTAGGAAGAGATCCAGGTGAAGCTCATGGGCGCACTTTCTTCAGGCAAGACGCGGCTGGCCGCGCCGCACCCGTGCTTCGATCAGCTTGAAGACGACATTGGAAGCGAGCGTGATGGCGAGATAGAGAAGGGCCGAAGCGAGGAAAAAGACGAAATAATGTTTGGTGCTTGCGCCGGCGAGGCGGGTGGCGAGCGCCAGTTCCTGATAGCCGACGACCGCGACCAGCGCGCTGTCCTTGGTGACCGACATCCACAGATTGGCAAGCCCCGGCAGCGCGTTCGGCAACAGCGCCGGCAGGAGGATGCGGCGGAATCGCAGTACCGGTCCCATGCCGAAAGCCTTGGCAGCCTCGATCTGGCCCGAGGGAATGGCGAGGATCGCGCCGCGAAGCACTTCCGTCATATAGGCGCCCTGCACGAAGCCCAGCACGGCGACGGCCGCAACAAAGCCGTTCACTTCGACCGGCGGCAGCTCCATCGCAGCCAAGAGCCGGTTGAGGCCATCGGTGCCGGCATAATAGAGCCCCACGATCAGGATCAGCTCAGGAACAGCACGGATCACAGTGGTATAGAGATCGAGCAGCAGGCGGAGCACGCGATTGCCCGAAAGCTTCCCGAGCGCGCCGCCGGTGCCGAGCAAAATTCCGACCGCGAAGGCGCAGGCCGAGATGGCGACCGTGGAGACCGCACCTGCCAAAAGAACGCCGCCCCATCCCGGAGGATAGGGGGCTAGCAGGTCGAGAATGCCTTGCTGCGCGGTCGCCATCGCCGGGATTGCTTACTTCGCGCCGTAGATGTCGAAGTCGAAGTATTTCTTGGTGATGGCGTCATACTGGCCGTTGGCGCGAACTGCAGCGATCGCCGCATTCAGCTTGGCTTTCAGCTCCGTATCCTCCTTGCGCAGGCCGCCGGAAACGCCGGCTCCGAGAATCTCCTTGTCGTCGGCGACATCGCCCATCTTGGCGCAGCAATCTTTGCCGCCGTCGCTTTTGAGGAAAGCGTCGAGCGCCAGAGAATCGCCGAAGACGTAATCGATGCGGCCGGAGGCCAGATCCTGGAACGCCTCGTCGAGCGTCTGGTAGGTCTTTTCGTCGGCAGCCTCGGCGAAGTATTTCTTGTAATATTCCGACTGGATCGTCGACACCTGGATGCCGATCGTCTTGCCCTTCACGTCTTCGGCGGTGGCGCCCGGCTTCTGGTCCTTGGGACCGATCAGGGTGCTCGGCGTGTTGTAATATTTGTCGGTGAAATCGATCACCTTCGAGCGTTCCGCCGTGTTCGACATCGACGACCAGATCACGTCGAACTTCTTGCTCTGGAGAGCCGGGATGAGACCATCCCAGGAAATGTCGACGATCGAGCACTTCTCCTTCATTTCTGCGCAGACGGCGTTCATCAGGTCGATTTCCCATCCGTGCCACTCGCCCGAGGCATCCTTGGCGAAGAAGGGCGGATAGGATTCGTTCATGACGCCGAAGCGGACTTCGGCCTGAGCCGTGACGGCGGAAAGCGCAAGGGCGGCGCCGGCAAAAAGCATGGGAAGCAGTTTCATTCGCGGGATTCTCCTGGTTCGTGTGTTGTCGATGATATGCATCAGTGGGCGCTGAGACCGGTGAACTCCCGGCAGCGGGCGCTGACAGGCGCCCCGAAGACTTGCTCGGGCGGGCCTTCCTCCTCGATCCGGCCCTGATGCAGGAAGAGGACGCGGCTGGAGACATCGCGGGCGAAGCGCATTTCGTGGGTGACGATCAGCATGGTCCGGCCTTCCTCTGCGAGATCGCGGATCACTTTGAGCACCTCGCCGACCAGTTCCGGATCGAGCGCCGATGTCGGCTCGTCGAACAGCATGACGGCGGGATCGATGCAGAGCGCCCGTGCGATCGCCGCGCGCTGCTGCTGGCCGCCGGAGAGGAAGGCGGGATAGGCATCGCGCTTGTCGAAGAGCCCGACCTTGTGGAGCAGGGCTTCGGCCTTTTCGATCGCCTCCCGGCGAGGAATGCCCATGACATGCACCGGCGCCTCGATGACGTTTTCCAGCACGGTGCGATGGGCCCAGAGATTGAAGCTCTGAAAGACCATCCCAAGTCCGGTCCGCAGCCGTTCGATCTGCCGCCAGCTCTGCGGCTGCAGCCGCCCGCCGCGGCCTGGTTTCAGCGCGATCTCCTCGCCGTTCACGGCAATGCGGCCGTGATCGGGCGTTTCCAGAAAATTGATGCATCTGAGGAAGGTGCTCTTGCCAGAACCCGACGAGCCGATAATGGAGATGACGTCGGACTTGTGAGCCTCGGTCGAGATACCCTTGAGAACCTGTTGCGAGCCGAAGCTTTTATGGAGATCTTCGACGCGAAGAGCAGGAAAGGGGTGATCCGACATGCGTGGTTCCGGCTGAACTTGAGCTGCGAAGGATAATGATTAATTGCGCGGTTTTTTCGCGCAATTTCCATCTCTTTTGCATTTTCTATGCAAAATAATCTTTCTCACGCGGCGAACACGGCAGAATGCGGCCGCACGGAGAGCTTGAAGTGGACAGGACAATGGAACAACTGGATCGTTTTGACCGCGACATTCTCGATATTGTTCAGCGCGACTGCCAGCTGAAGGCCGAAGCGATTGCCGAGCGCATCGGCCTGTCGGTCTCGGCCGTTCAGCGGCGGTTGAAGCGGCTGCGCGAGGAGGGGATCATCAAGGCCGAGGTCGCCGTGGTCGACCGCAAGGCGACGGGAACGTCGATGGTGTTTATCGTCGGCATGGAGATCGAGCGGGACAATTACGACGCGCTGGCGAAGTTTCGCGTCTGGGCGGAGAAGCAGGATCATATCCAGCAGGTCTATTACGTCACAGGCGCTGTCGACCTGATCGCGATCGTCACCGCCCGCGACGTCGAACACTATGACGACATCGCCGCTTTGATCATGGCCGAAAATCCGCAGATCCGCCGCATGCATACGAATGTCGTGCTGCGCGACGTCAAGCTCGGCCTGTTAGTGCCGCTGGAATAGCGCCGGCCGGCCGGCACCGACAAGCCGCTGGACTCGCCTTCGGCAAAGCGCATAATTCCGGGCGCAAATTCTCGGGAGGAAGATCGTTGACGTTACGACACCAGATCATCGCATTGGCGATCGTCCCGCTCGTCATCTCGATCCTCGCGATCACCACCTTCATCACCTGGCAATCGGCAAATCTCGCCAAGAACAGCATCGATACGTTCGAGCAGAACATGCTGAAGACGAGGGAAGCCGAGATCCTCAACCTGACCAATCTGGCGCTGTCGGCCATCCAGACGATCTATGACAAGGCCGGTCCCGACGACGAAGCCGCCAAGCGGCAGGTGGCCGACATTCTCACCTCGCTCGACTATGGCAAAGACGGCTATTTTTTCGTCTATGATTATGACGGCAACAATATCGTCCATCCGCGCCAAAGCTTCCGGCATGGGCAAAATTGGCTCGACCTCACGGATCCCGATGGCGACAAGGTGATTGCCGAGCTGATCGCCACGGCAAAGGCGGGCGGCGGCCTGCACCAGTACAAATGGCAGAAACCTTCCACCGGACAGATCGCCGACAAGCTCTCCTTCGTCGTCAGCCTCGACAAATGGCACTGGGTGGTGGGAACCGGCGTCTATCTGGACGACGTTTTCGCCCAGAGTGCGGCCGCCAATGCGGTGATGCGGGCCAACATCAGACGAACCTTCGTCATCGTCGCGCTGATCGCCGTGCCCGCCGTGCTCGTCGTTTTCACGACCTGCATGCTGCTGACTTTCCATGAACGCCGCATGGCCGACAGCCGGCTCAAGGAGCTGACGCAGCGCGTGATCGACACCCAGGAAGAGGAGCGCACGCGGCTGGCGCGCGAGCTGCATGACGGCATCTCCCAAACCCTTCTCGGCGTGCGTTATGCGATGGACCTCGCCGGCCGCAAGGTCAGGACCAATGCCGACGAAGCGGCGCAGACCATCGAGCGCGGCGTCGAGGCGCTGAACGGCGCCATCAAGGAAATAAGGCTGCTCTCGCACGATCTTCGACCCCGCGTGCTCGACGATCTCGGCCTGACGGCTGCACTGGAGGCGCTCTGCCATCACTTTGCCGAACGGACCGGGATCGAGACGAAGATCGACGCCTCGGGCTTTACGGGCATGATGAAGGCGGAAGCCAGCACTGCCCTTTATCGCGTCGCCCAGGAGGCCTTCAACAATGTCGAGCGGCACGCTGGCGCCTCGAAGCTCTCGGTCAAGCTCTGGAGCGACGGCGGCCGCGCCCGCATGACCATCTCCGACAACGGCACCGGCTTCGACGGCGCCAATGACGGCGGATCCGGCAGCTCGGGTCTCGGCCTGCGCAACATGCAGGAGCGGATGGCGCACTTCCGGGGCCTGCTGCTCATCGACAGCAGCGAGGCCGGCACGACGCTGACGGCGATGATGCCGAGATCGGCCAATCTGCCGTCCGGCAAGCAGGCGGAAGCCGCATGAACGAACGCGCCAAAATCAGCGTCCTGCTGATCGACAACCATCCGCTGGTCTTGGACGGACTGAAGGCCGTGCTCGAAACCTTCGATCATATCGAGGTTGCAGGCACCGCCGGGCTTGCGCAAACCGGTCTCGACATCGCACGGCAGATCCGGCCGCAGGTGGTGCTGATGGACATCAACATGCCGAAGCTCAGCGGCATCGATGCGATCGAATTGTTCCGGAACGAGCTTCCGCAGACCCGCGTCGTTATGCTCTCGATGCATGACAGCCGCGAGTATATTTCCTCCTCGGTTATGCATGGCGCCGCCGGCTACGTCCTCAAGGACGTCTCGACGGATGAGATCGTCTGCGCCATCGAAACCGTCGCGAACGGAGGCACCTATTTCTCCTCCGGCGTCTTCGACGCTCTGATGGGCGACCGCGCGGAGGAGGGGAGCGATCCGCTGACGCCGCGCGAACGCGATATCCTCGGGCAGATCGTTGCCGGTAGGAGCAACCGCGAGATCGCCGAAGTGCTCGGGATAAGCGCCGCCACGGCGGAAACCCACCGCAAGAACCTGAAGAAAAAGCTCGGCATCGCCACCACGGCAGGCCTCATCCGCTATGCGCTCGACCATGGCATCGTCTCGAAAATCGAAGCAAATCCCCACCTACCCACTTCTGGGTAGGCCCCGGTATTTCGGCTGTGCGCCCATCTTGTGGGGATAAAACCGACGCCCTAGGACTCCATTCGCGGCTTGCCAAGTGTCAAGCCGTTGGGAGGAATTCACATGCGTTACATCAGCTTCCGATTGGCCGGAAAAGCTCGAGCGACCCGAACGGGGCCTGCTGCCGCCGCCGGCTGACAGACCTGCCTTCCACGCCGACAACTGGAACATGGCGACCGCAATTGCGGCGCCTGAAAGGTACTCCGACATGGAAAAACCACGTAGCAAGGCAGCGCTGTGGCTGCTGATCATTCCCTACATCGGCCTGCTCTGGCCGCCATTCTACAATCTCCGGGAGCCGTCGCTTTTCGGCTTTCCCTTCTTCTACTGGTATCAGCTTCTCTGGGTGCCGATCACGGCGACGCTGACCTGGATTGCCTACCGGAGCGTTCGCCATGACGACTGACATCAACGGCACGGCGCTTGCCGTCTTCATCTTCTTCTTCGCCCTCGTCACCGTCATGGGCTTCGTCGCCAGCCGCTGGCGCAAACCCGAGACGCTCGCCCATATCGATGAATGGGGCCTTGGCGGCCGCAACTTCGGCACCTGGATCACCTGGTTCCTCGTCGGCGGCGATTTCTATACCGCCTACACCGTCATCGCCGTACCGGCGCTGGTCTATACGGTCGGCGCCTATGGCTTCTTCGCGCTGCCCTATACGATCGTCGTCTATCCCTTCGTCTTCATGGTCATGCCGATCCTGTGGAAACGCGCCAAGGATTTCGGCTATGTCACGGCCGCCGACGTCGTTCATGGCCAATACGGATCGCGCGGACTCGAACTCGCCGTCGCGGCGACGGGCGTCATCGCCACCATGCCTTACATCGCCCTCCAGCTCGTCGGCATGACGGCGGTGCTGAAGGCGCTCGGGCTGCACGGCGAACTGCCGCTTGCGATCGCCTTCATCGTGCTGGCGCTCTACACCTATTCGGCGGGCCTGCGCGCCCCGGCTCTGATCGCCTTCGTCAAGGACATCATGATCTATATCGTGGTGATCGCAGCCGTTGCACTCATCCCCTCGAAGCTCGGCGGCTATGCCAATGTCTTCGCCTCGGCCGATGCGGCCTTCCAGGCCAAGGGCTCCGGCAACCTGCTGCTCGGCGGCAACCAGTATGTCGCCTATGCCACGCTTGCGCTCGGTTCGGCGCTCGCCGCCTTCATGTATCCGCATACGCTGACGGGCATCTTCGCCTCCAACAGCGGCAAGACGATCCGCAAGAATGCGATCATGCTGCCCGCCTATACGCTGCTGCTCGGCCTTCTGGCTCTGCTCGGCTACATGGGCCATGCCGCCAACCTGAAGCTCGACAGCGCCAATGACGTCGTTCCCACGCTGTTCAAGACGCTGTTTTCGGGCTGGTTCTCGGGCTTCGCCTTCGCTGCGATCGCGATCGGCGCGCTGGTGCCGGCGGCGGTGATGAGCATCGGTGCGGCCAATCTCTTCACCCGCAACTTCTGGAAGGCCTATGTCGATCCGAAGGTCAGCGATGCGGGCGAGGCGAAGGTCGCGAAGGTGACGTCGCTGGTGGTGAAGGTCGGCGCGCTGCTCGTCATCATCTTCCTGCCGACGCAGTTCGCCCTCGACCTGCAGCTGCTCGGCGGCATCTGGATCCTGCAGACGCTTCCGGCCCTGGTCTTCGGTCTCTACACCAACTGGTTCCGCGCACCCGGGCTGCTTGCCGGCTGGTTCGTCGGCTTCTGCGGCGGCACCTACCTCGTCTGGGATGCCGGCTGGAAGCCGCTGCATATGATCAGCCTCGGCGGCGAGCCTTTCACCGTCTATACCGGCCTGCTGGCTCTGGCGGCAAACATCGCCGTCGCGGTCGTCGTCAACGCCCTGCTTCCCGCCAGGGCTCCGGCTCGGGCGTAGGATGAAAATGCGAAGGGCAGCAAACGCTGCCCTTCCTCATTCCAAATTATGGCAGGGGCGCAAGAGCGCTCCGGCGATCAGAATTCTTCCCAATCACCGGCCAATGCCGTGTTCCCCTGGACCGCCGCGCCGCCCTGGAACGACTTGCCGATCTTCGCGATCATCTGCCGAGCCGGCGAGACGACGGGTTGAGCGTGCTGCGCCGCTGCGGCCGGCTGCGTCATGCGCCTCGATGCTACCGCGCCGCCGATGTTGAACTGGCTGAGCAACTGGAACAGCGCATCGGCTTCCTTGGCAAGGTTATGAGCGGCGGCTGTGGCTTCTTCCACCATGGCGGCGTTCTGCTGCGTGCCCTGATCCATTTTGTTGACGGCGGCATTGATCTCTTTCAAGCCCGTCGCCTGTTCCTGCGAAGCGCCGACGATGGCGCCGACATTGCCGTCGACCTGCTGCACCTGCGTCGCAATCTCCTGCAGGGCCTTTCCGGTCTCGCCGACCAGGGCGACGCCGCTCTTCACGTGGCCGTTCGAAGCGTTGATCAGTTCCTTGATTTCCTTTGCCGCCTTGGCGGAACGCTGCGCCAATTCGCGCACTTCCTGGGCAACGACGGCAAAGCCCTTGCCGGCTTCACCGGCGCGGGCGGCTTCGACGCCGGCATTCAGCGCCAAGAGGTTGGTCTGGAAGGCGATCTCGTCGATCACGCCGATGATGCTGCCGATCTCGGTGGCGGAGGATTCGATCTTGCCCATGGCGTCGACCGCATCGCGAACGACGCTGCCCGAGCGTTCCGCATTGTCCTTGGTCTTGCGAACGAGCTGCCCGGCTTCCTGGGCCCTGTGGCTGGAGTCGGCGACGGTGGTCGTAATCTCTTCCAGGGCAGCGGCGGTTTCCTCGACGGAAGCGGCCTGCTGCTCGGTCCGCTTGGCAAGATCGTCCGAGGCCGACCGGATCTCCTGTGCGCCGGCCGCGATGGCGCTGGCGTTCTGGGAAACCTTCTGCATGGCGGCACGAAGCTTTTCGACAGCGGCGTTGAAATCGGCACGGAGCTTTTCCAGGGACGGAATGAAGGGCGTGTCGATCTGCTGCGTGAGGTCGCCGTCTGCCAGCGCCTGCAAGGCATCGCCGAGCCGGCCGACGGCCTGGTCCGTTTGCTCGGCAAGGGTGCGGCGTTCGTCGGCATCCTGCTCGAGCCGGTGCCGCTCCGCGACAGCCCGCTTGCTTTCCGCATCGGCTTCCCGTTCCGCCTTTGCCGAAATCGCGTCGCGCAAGCCGGCCACGGCGCGCGCAAGCTTACCGATCTCGTCGCCGCGCGCTTCGAGGCGACGATCGCCGTCGAGATTGCCTTCCGCCATCGCCTTCAGCGAAAGCTGGAGTTTTGCCAGCGGGCCGACGATCGTGCGGGATGTAATGGCGGCAGCGATGACGGAAAGAAGAGCTGCGATGCCGAGCGCGGTCAGCGCTATCGGCTTGAAGCCGCTCGCCGTGCTGCGAACCTCGCCGCCGATCGATTTGTTCAGCGCTTCCTGATAGTCGATGAATTTGTTGATGGCGCCGAGCCACTCAACGAAGGCCGGTCGGGCCTGTTCGAGCAGGATCTTGCGGGCCGCTTCGCCGTCGCCCTTCTCCTCCAGCGCGATGATCTCCGCGACCAGAGGATTGGTTTTCGCCTGAATGCCGCCAATCTCGTTCAGTATGGTTTTTTCCTGATCCGTCGCACCTGCCGGAGATGCAACCATGTCGGCCATGCGCTTTTCATTCTCGGCATAAGTGGCCGCCAGCTTTTCGATCAGCGCCACGGCCGCCTTGCGTTCGTCCGCCGAGGTCACCAGGGTCACGTCGCGGATGGCGATCGCCCGATCGTGCACGCTGCCGCGATAGTTGATGGCAAACCGCTGCTTGACGCTGTTGACGTCGTTGATCGTTTCAAGATTGCTGTTGATCTGCGCAACCTCCACCGCCGAATAGATGGTCAGGCCGGCCATCAGCAGAACCAGGAAGCTGAAGCCGAGGGTGAGACGCACCGCGATCCCGAAACTCTTAATGCTGTTCATTGGCACTCTCCATCGTTGGCGAGGTTTGTCAAAAGTGGCTGGGACGCCAGGATCGCTCGTCACATCTCATTCAAGCGTGCGGCCTCGATCCGTACTCCCGAATGCGTCCGGCCGCGGCTCTTCGCGCCGGACATGCCACTTCGCATGCACACTGCGCATTTATCCGGGAGCGGCCAAAGCCGATGCCTCGAGACGCGGAAGCGCGCGTGAAAGTAACACCGTCAATTTCATGCAAGATTTCGGATGCCTGGCCCGCCATCATGGCGTAGGTGACGATCCTGAGAACGTCGTTCCGATATCCTAAAAAATTTAAGGGAATATATTTTAGAGAGTGTAAACGGAGGCTGCCGAGCGCCAATATGCTGCGCTTTTCGTATATTTTATCCGCATTTTTTGGGCGGACGCCACGTGAAAAGAGTATGCCAAGTTGTTTCGCAGAAACGGTCGATATCTGCTGTTGTAGATCCGAAGCTCAACTCTTTCGGTGTCTTGTACTCGGGCAATGATCTGACGCACGACGAACGGAAATTGCGAATCACTTGGGATGCACTGCAGCGGCGTGGACGATGCTTGGCGCCGTCTCTACGTCGCCAACAATTCCGGCCGCAGCCAATGCGCTGCAGCGACCTGACATCCTGTGCTCTTGGCACATTGCCCGCCTGCGGCGTCAGCCACGCAGCAGCGGCAGAAGCCGATCGCCCTGGCGCTTGATCTCGGAGAGGTAAGGCGTATCCGAAAGCACGAAATGCGTGATGCCGAGATCCTGGTATTTGCGCAGCGAGCGGGCGACATCTTCCGCAGAACCGACCAGCCAGGTAGTGCCGGCACCGCCGCCGCCGAATTTGCCCGGCGCGGTATAGAGATTGTCGTCGAGCACGTCGCCGCGCTCATGAAGAGCGAGCAGCCGCTGCTGGCCGACGGCGAGCGCGCGCTGGTGATCGTGCCAGCCGTCACCCTTGCTCTTCGCCATCTCGGCGACCTTCGCCTCGGCGTCGGCCCAGGCCTCATCCGTGGTGTCCCGAACCAGTGTCGTTATCCGCAGCCCGAATTCCAGCGGAGGCAGATCGCGATCGAGCTGCCTGCTCAGCGCTTTCAGGCGGTCGATCCGCTCGCGGACGCCTTCGAGCGGCTCGCCCCAGAAAAGCTGGACATCGGCCTCGGAGGCCGCCACTCTTTCAGCCGCTTCTGAAGCGCCGCCAAAATAGAATTTGGGATGGCGGCGGCTGCCGCGAGCCTCAATGCGCGGGACTACAGTAGAGTCGGCGAGCCGGAAATGATCGCCGGCGAAGGTGACGTTTTCTTCGGTCCACAATCGTCGGACCAGCCGCATGAACTCCCTGGTCCTGCTATAGCGATGCGCCTGGTCGCCCTCGCTGTCACCATAGGCGCCGAGATTGTCCTTGCCCGAGACGATGTTGATCCGCACCCGGCCGCTGCTGAGATGGTCGAGCGTCGCCGCGGCGGAAGCGAAATTCGCCGGCCGCCAATAGCCCGGGCGGATCGCAATCAGCGGCTCGAAGGTCGTGGTCCGCGCCGCGAGCGAAGCCGCGACGGTGAATGTATCTGGCCGGCCCCAGCCAGTGCCGATGAGCGCGCCCTTCCAGCCATGCCCCTCCAGCGCCTTTGCATGGCTGGTCAAGGTATCGAGGCTGTTGTGGTTTTCGACGGCGGAATCGCCGCGATGGCCGGGTCTGACGTCGTTCGGGATATACCAGAGAAATTCGGACGGATTGCTCATGCGACGCTGCAGTTTTCCTTGATTGGGAATGGGAGGCCAGGGAAAGGCCTCCCGAAGATCAGACCGCGGCCTGCGCCTGCTGCGCCCGAAGGGCAAAGCCGTTCGGCGGGCGCCGGAGGCCGAGATTCTCCCGCAGCGTCGTGCCTTCATATTCGTGGCGGAACAGGCCGCGCTTGCGCAGGATCGGAACGACCTGATCGACGAAATCGGTCAGCGCCGTGGGCAGGATCGGCGGCATGATGTTGAAGGCGTCGGCCGCACCATTCTCGAACCATGTCTGCATCGCATCGGCGACCTGCTCAGGTGTGCCGACCACGGTGCGATGGCCGCGCGCGGTGGCGACCGCCAGGTAGAACTGGCGCAAAGTCAGATTGTTGCGTGACACCAGGTCGGAAACCAGCTTGAGGCGGCTCTTGTTGAGTTCCGTATCCTCGGGCAGGGGAGGAGCGAGATCATCCAGCGAGTAGCCGGAAAGATCGACACCCCTGTAGTGGCGGCCAAGGATATTCCAGGCGATTGAGGGATGGACGAGCGACTGAATATACTCGTAGTTCGCCTGGGCTTCCGCTTCCGTCCCGCCGAGGACCGGGAATATGCCGGGACTGATCAGCAGATCGTCCGGCCGCCGCCCGTAGCGGGCGAGCCGCCCCTTGACGTCGGAATAGAATTCCTGCGCATCCTCGAGCGTCTGGTTGGCGGTAAAGATCATTTCAGCCGTGCGGGCGGCCAGCTCGCGCCCTGGTTCCGAAGCGCCCGCCTGCACGATGACCGGATAACCCTGAACGGGGCGACCGACATTGAGCGGACCGGTCACCGAGAAGAACTTGCCCTTGTGATCGACGAGATGCACCTTGTCGGGATCGAGATAGACCCCGCTCTGCTTGTCGCGGATGAAGGCATCGTCCTCGTAGGAATCCCACAGGCCTTTGACCAGATCGACGAATTCCTCGGCCCGCTCATAGCGGTCGGCATGGGCGGGATGACCGGCGACCGAAAAATTCTTCGAGACATCCGCGCCCGTCGTGACGACGTTCCAGGCCGCCCGGCCCTTCGAGATATAATCGAGCGACGCGAAGCGGCGGGCGAGAAGATATGGGTCCTCGTAGGTGGTCGATGCCGTGGCGACGAAGCCGATATGTTCGGTGACCTGCGAGAGGGCGGCCCAGAGGGTCAGGGGCTCGAAATGTGCGCCCTGGGCGGTTCGGCGAACCGCCTCCAGATCCTTGGCACGCTCCCATCCGGCCGGACTGTCGGCAACGAAGACGAGATCGAATTTGCCTTGCTCGGCGGTCCGCGCAAGCTCCCGGTAATGATCGATGTTGAGGCCGGCATCGGCCTGCGCATCCGGATGGCGCCAGGCGGCGATATGATGGCCTGTCGCCATGATGAACGCGCCAAGCCGCATTTGCCTTTTCGATGTGCTCATTGGCTTAAATCCCTCGCTGATTCAGGCTGCCTTGCGGCTGGGGATGTCGACCCCGAGCCGGCGGAGAAGATGGATCCGGAAATCCGCGAAGCGCGGATCGCCATGATCGCGCGGCGTCGGCAGATCGATCTTGAGATCCTCGACGAGACGGCCTTCATCGAGGACCAGGATCCGGTCGGCCAGCGAGATCGCCTCATCGACATCGTGCGTAACCAGCAGCACCGCCGGACGGTGCCGTGCGCAGAGCTCCCGCAGCAGATCGTGCATCTTGAGCCGTGTCAGGGCGTCGAGCGCGCCGAAGGGTTCATCCGCAAGAAGCAGGGCAGGCTCCCGCACCAGGGAGCGGGCAAGCGCAACCCTCTGCTGCTCGCCGCCGGAAAGCTGGTTCGGCCACGCGCTCTCCCGCTCGTTGAGGCCGACTTCCGCCAGGGCTTTCCTTCCTGCTTGTTGACCGGCAGCGCCATGCAGGCCAAGCGTGACGTTCTCGATGACGTTGCGCCATGGCAGCAGGCGGGCGTCCTGGAAGACCACCGAGAGGTTTTCCGGCGTCTCCAGCCTGCCGGTTCCCTCGACTCCGTGATCGAGGCCGGCAAGCGCTCTGAGGAAGGTGCTCTTGCCGGAGCCGCTGCGCCCCAGAAGGGCAACGAATTCGCCTCTCTCAATATCGAGATCCACGCCGTCGAGGATCGTCTTGGCCGCGAACCGGCGGACGAGGCTCCGCACATGCACGGTCTTGGCCTCGGGGATTAATTTGCCAGGGTGCGGCGCCATGAGAGAGCCCTCCGTTCGATGAGGCGGACGAGACCGTCCGAAACGAGGCCGAGCAGCACATAGACCACAAGACCGACGAGAATGACGTCTGTCTGCCCGTAATTGCGGGCGAGATCGATCATGTAGCCGAGCCCGCTGGTGGCGTTGATCTGCTCGACCACGACAAGGGAAACCCAGCAGAGGGTGACGGCAAACCGCAGTCCCAGGAGGAAGCCGGGCAAGGCGCCGGGCAGAACCACCTGAAGGATGAAGTCCTTCTGGCTCATGCGCAGCGTCTCGGCGAGTTCGACATAACGGCTGTCGATACTGCGCAGCGCATTGTGGGTGTGGATGTAGGTCGGCACGGTGACGGCGAGCACGATGGTCGTGACCTTCATGCTCTCGCCGATGCCGAACCATAGGATCAGCAAGGGGATCAGGGCGAGTGTCGGTATGGCCCGCTTGATCTGGACAGGCCCGTCGATGAGGGCTTCGCCGATCCGGGAAAGACCGGCGATCACGGCCAGCACCGTGCCGACCAGCAATCCGATGCCGAGGCCGAGCATGGCCCGCGTCGCCGACGTCACGAAATTATCCTGCAGGCGACCCTGCTCGATGAGCCTGACGAAGGCCTCGGCGACCGTCCACGGCGCCGACAGGATGCGCGGGTCGATCCATCCGAGAGCGGAGCCGGCGACCCAGGCCGAGACCAGCAAGGCCGGCCCGATCTGCAAGCCGAAAGGTATGGCCGGCCCAGGGCCAAGCCTGCGCCGGACGCGAGGGCCGGTCGGTCCGGCAATGGTCGCCGGGCCGGCCGGTTTGGCCGCGCGTGAACTCGAATGCGCAATTCTGCCGGCGGATGGCCGCGATGGTTTCGCCTCATCCGCATCCCAAATGGTTGCCATGCTGTGGATCTCCTCCTGGATGGATGTGGAAAATTACAGGCTCCTCGCCAAAGCCGCGGCGCCGAGCTTTTCGAAGCGATTGTCGAAGATCTGCTCGACGTCGAAAGGTTTGTAGCCAAGCTCGTCCGCCAGCAGGTTGATCGTTTCCTGGTGGCGCTTCTTCACTTCGCTCCAATCGCCGGGCACGATTTGCTCACCGGTCAGCTTGACGAGGTATTCCCCGTCCTCCCGGCTGAGGCCCTGCTGGGCGACGTAGTATCCCTTGATCCAAGGTTCCGGGTTCCGGTTCACCCATTCTGTGGCGCGGGCCCAGAGGCCGACATATTCGGCCAGAGCCGCCGCCTTGGCGGGGTCGTCCAGAACCCATTGCGGCGCATAGAGATGGCTCGGATCGTCCCGCAGCCCATGCTCCAGGAGGGTCGCCCCGTCGGCTCCGTATTGGCCGATGTAACGCCTGATGTAGACGCCGCCGAGCGGTGCGATATCGACCTGTTTGCTCGCCAGGGCCTTGGGATAGACATCGCCGGTGCTCGGCAGCTCGACAAGGGTGACGTCGCCGCTCTTCAGGCCAGCCGAGTGAAGGGCACGCAGGACAAGAGTGCCCTGAGCCTGGCCCGGGCTGAAGGCGATGCGTTTGCCGCGGAAATCCGCAAGAGTTTTAACGTCGACGCCCGGCGCGATGCCGAAGCGGTAGATCGGATTGGCGATCGGGTCGCGGCGTTCGCGATAGGCGATGTTGCGGACAGGCAGGTTGTTCCAGTTGGCGAAGATCGAGGGGATCTCGGCCACCGATCCGACATCGAGCGCATGGGCACGAAATGCTTCCGAGGTCTGCGGCCCGCCGCTGATATTGGCCCATTTCACTTCGAATGTCAGTTCTTTGTCGAGGCCGGAGAACTCGAATGCTTTCTGGGTGACCGGATCGCCGATCGTCAGCACCGTGCCCGGCGGCACCTTGGGAAGGAGCGGCGCGTCCGCCTGGGCAGTAGCCGGATTGTGGATGGCGCCGAACCCAAGCAGACTGAACAATGCGATTTTGAATGTCTTTGCCAATGTCATCGTCGATCTTCCCGTTTGGATTTCTGGTTGCAGGAACGATGCGGGGCAGGATGGGGCATAATCTACTAAATCAGTAGACTATTTCCTCTAATATTGTGGTCGCTGGTGAAAAAATTTCCCGGGAACTCCCGGGGTGGAGGACCTTCGCGTCCGCCGGGCGATCAAGCGCACGGACAAAAAAGACGCCCCGGACATTCGTCCAGGGCGTTTCTGGCAGGTTTTGGTTTAATCGGTTTTGCCGCCGGGATCGGCTACATCAGGCAATTTGCGGCGGGTATTCGCTGGCCGAGAAGACGTGATGGTGCACCTTGCCCGTGAAGAGCTTCAGCAGTTCCCCTGTCACCTCGCGGCTCTCGGAGCGCACATTGGAGCGCAACGCAGTGTCCACCGCCTTCATGTCGGGATAACGAATGGCGAGCGCCATGGCATAGACCGGGGCGCCTTCGTCGCGTTCCATTCCATCAAGCACGCGGACTTCTTCGGCGCCTGGAAATTGAGTCCATAGCGGGACGAGCCGTCGCCTCACGAAATCGCGGAACTCCTCTTCTCGGCCGGGATGGATTTCGCCTTCAAACAAAGCGTAACGAATGATCATAGGTTCTCTTTTCCAAAACTCGCGGAGCTGGATTGATGGTGATGCGGGGGAAGGAGGGCGTATCGGCCGATACGCCCTTGCGAAGGACTTATTTGCCCCAGATTTTCTTGTATTGGTCGCGATAGCCGTTGTCGGGATCGAAGCTGTTCTTCGGTCCACCGTCGAATTCGACATTCGCACTGGTCACGACATGGAGCGGCGACACATAGCCGGACCACGGAGCGCCGGCGAAAGCGCGGTTCAATTCGTCGACGAGCTGCCAGCCCTGGAGATTGAGCGGCTCGGCGACGGTAACGGCCTGGTACTGCTTGGCGCGAATGCGCTGATAGGCGCTTTCCGAACCATCGCCGGCCGCGACGTTCACCGGCTTTCCGTCACCGGCAATGCCGGCCGAGGCGAGCGACGGTCCCATGAAGTCGTAATAGAGGTCGTTGATCGCGAGAGAATGCGTCCACTTGGCGCCATACTTCTGCAGCAGCGACGTGGTCAGCTGCGGCATGCGCTGGGAGGTTTCGGCGATCGGCGTATCGACATATTCGAGCACCGTGCCGCCGAGATCTTCGATCTCCTTCTTCATGCGGTCGGCCTTGGCAATGGCGATGGCATAGGTGGAGTCGGTGAAGATGATGACGCCGGGCTTGCCGCCGGCGTCGGCGAAGGCCCAATCCGCGGCAGACTTCGAGACTTCCATCGCATCGGTGGTGACATTGGCGAACACGCCGACATCGGCAACCGGACCGACGGCCGACGCCGCATGCCAGGAAACCATCGGAATGCCGGCCGCCTTGGCCGCTTCCATCGCCGGCTTCTGCTCGACGGCGTCGAAACCGTTGATGATGATGCCGTCAGGCTTCAGCGCCATGGCCTGGCCGAAAGCCGCGGTCCGCCCACCGATCGAGCCGGCGCCGTCGAGCACCTTGACCGTCCAGCCGAGCGCGCCTGCCGCTTCCTGAACGCCATTGGCCACGCCGAGGATGCCCCCGTTCTTCATATCGCCGGCAAGGACGACGATGTTCTTGCCTTCAGCGCCCTTGGGGCCGCTCGTCGGGCCGTCCCAGGCGCTTACTTTGGAGGCATATTTGTCGACCACGGCCTTGGCGTCGGCCATGGAATCGGCCAATGCCGGCGTGCCGAGCATTAGGACGGCGACGGTTGCGACCGTTGCCTGCAATAAATTCCTGCGCTTCATGTTCACTCCTCTTGTTTATTGTTTTGAAATGCCGGCGAGCCGGCATCCTCATTTGGACGCGGGCGTGATCCTCCTCACGGCCCCGCGCTTGCGCTGGGCGTAGCCTGCTATACCGATGGCGATCAGCAGGGTTACGCCATTGAACAGCGGTTCGACGAAGAACGACCCGCCGAATTGCTGAATTCCCGATATCCCGACCGCCAGGATAATGACGCCGATCAGGGTGCCCCAGACGTTCACCCGGCCCGGCTTGATCGTCGTCGATCCCAGGAATGCGCCGACGAGTGCGGGCAGGAGATATTCGAGGCCGACGCTTGCCTGGCCGATGCGCAGCTTGGAGGCGAGAAGGACGCCCGTCAGAGCCGCGAGCAGGCCGGAGGTGATGAATGCGCCCATCACGAATTTGCGGACCGGGATGCCATTGAGGGCGGCAGCCTTGGGATTGGCGCCGATGGCGTAGAGATAACGGCCGATCGGCAGATATTCGAGAACGATCCACATGCAGATTGCGATCAGGAGAACGTAGAAGCCGGTGATGGGCAGGCCGAAGAGCATGGTGCCGTTCAGCGCATAGAAACCCTCAGGCAGCACGCCGACCACCTGCCGGCCGCCGGTGTGCCAAAGCGCAAGCGCGTAGAGAACCGTTCCGGTGCCGAGCGTGGCGATGAAGCTGTCGATCTTGGCAACCTCGACCAGCAGGCCGTTGATGAAGCCGGTGAGAACGCCGAGCGCCAGCACGATGATGACGGCGACCGGCCAGGGCAGGCCATAGACCGTCTGCAGGCTGATGGCGAGAACGTGCCAGAGCACGATACCGTAACCCACGGTCAGGTCGATGCGGCCCGATGCCATCGGGATCATTGCGGCGAGCGACAGAAGCGCGATGATCGCCTTGTCGGAGACGATCGAGCGGACGTTCAAAACGGTCGGAAACGTATCCGGCAGCATGATCGAGAAGAGCAGGATCAGGCCGAGGGTCAGGATCACCAGCCCGTAAACCGGGATCAGGCGTCCGATCTTCTGGCCGGTGGAAAGGCCGGCCATTTCGCTCTTGGTCGGCTCCAGCGCGGTGGATTCAATGGATTGCATGGCTGTTCTCCCGATGGCTCAAGCGGCTTCCGATGCCGAGGCGGCGGTGATGACCGCCTCCGTCGTCAGGGCGCTTCCAGTCAGTTCGCTGACGATTTTGCCGCGCGAGAAAACCAGCGCGCGGTGGCAGATATGGGCGATTTCCTCGAAATCCGTCGAGACCACGACGACTGCGAGCCCCGCTTCCAGCGCCTGCGTGATCAGGCGGTAGATTTCAGCACGCGCGCCGATGTCGACGCCGGCGGTCGGATCTTCCGCGATCAGCAGCTTACGGCCGGTCGCCAGCCAGCGGCCGACGACCACTTTCTGCTGGTTGCCGCCGGACAAGGCCTCCACCGGCAGATCCGGATCGTTCGGCCTGAGGCCGACGGATTGGCCGATCGCATGGGCGAGGTCGGCTTCGTCGCGCGGAGACAGGAAGGAAAACAGCCCGCGTCCGACGGCGCCAGGATTGATGTATGTGTTTTCCCGAATGGAAAGCGAGAGCGCCACCGACTCTTCCGTCCGGTCGCGGGCGATCAGTCCGATGCCTGATGCCATTGCCCGCAGAGGGCTCGAAAGATCAGGCGCCCTATCATGCAGCAGAACCGTGCCGCCGAACGGCTCGCAGCCGAACAAGGCCCGGCCGATGCGCTCCTGCCCGGCGCCGCGCAATCCGGCAAGACCGAGGAGCTCGCCCTCGCGGATATCGAAGGATATCGGGCTCGTGCCGGCACAGACGAGATCGCGCACCTTGACGATCGCTTTGCCGGGCTTGATCTCGGTCTTGGAAAAGAGACTGTCGCCGCTGCGGCCGATGATCATCGACACCAGTTCGTCGGGGGTGGTTTCGCTGACGGGCTTCTGCCCGACCATGCGCCCGTCGCGCAGGACGGCGACCCGATCGGCGATGCGGAAAATTTCGTCAAGCCGGTGGGAGACGTAGATCATGCCAACGCCGCGCTCCTTCAGGGGGCGGATCGCATCGAACAGCCGGTCGACCTCATCGGCGGGCAGGCTCGCCGTCGGCTCGTCGAGGACGAGAACGTCGGCTTCGACGGCCAGCGCGCGGGCAATGGCGACAAGCGATTTCTCCGTGCGCGACAGCGCCGACACCCGGGTCGTGGGATCGAAATCGCAGCCGACGAGCTTCAAGGCTTCCTTGGCCCGCGCCTGCGTCCTCTTCCAATCGATCAGACCGCTTCGCATCGAGAAGCCCTGCGACAGGCCCATATTCTCGCCAACCGTCATCCATTCGATCAGACCGAGATCCTGGTGGATGAAGGCGACCGGCTGCCGCTCGTTCGGCTTCGGCGGACGATGGTGGTAGCTGTGGCCGCGGAAGAGAATGTCGCCGGCATCCGGCTTGTAGATGCCGGCAAGGGTCTTGATCAGCGTCGATTTCCCGGCGCCGTTTTCGCCGAGCAGCGCAAGGATCTCTCCCTCGCGCAGATCGATCGATACGTCACGCAATGCCTGCGTGCCGCCGAAGCTCTTGGTGATCGATTGGAACTCCAGCAGTCTCTTGGCTTCCACTGTGGCTCCTCCCAAAGCTGCAGCTGTCGTCGTAGAATTATGTTATCGATAACATTCGCGAGTAGTCAAGCGGAAAGTGACAAGCTCGAACACCTCGATGAAGCCGTCAGTCGGCGCGAAGTCCGTCGAGAAGGCGCATCATCTCGGCGGAATCTTTCGGCCCCAGGCCGGCGGCGCAGAGCAGGCGATGGATTTCGACCACCGCGCCCGTCATCGGCAGCGGCGTCTTCGTCTTCAGCGCGAAGGCCTGAAGCGAATCCAGATCCTTCAGCATGTTGTCGATCCTGCCCGTCGGCGAGAAATCGCGGGCGGCGAATTTCGCCATGAATTCCTGCAATATCCGGCTGTCCGCCCTGCCGCCGGCAAGGGCGGCCGGAATTGCCGAGGGATCGACGCCGCCGGCTTCGGCGAGTTTGACCGCTTCCGCGACCGCCTGGAACAGCACGGCACAAAACAGCTGATTGATCAGCTTCGTGGTTTGCCCGGCGCCGGATGCGCCCATCAGCGTGTAATTGGCGGCAAGATGCCGCATCACCACGCGCGCCCGTTCGAAATCTTCCGGGCTGCCGCCGGCCATGATCGTCAGCTTTCCGCCGAGCGCGCCGGGCACGCCGCCGGAAAGCGGGCAATCCACCCACGCCATTCCCGTTTCCTTCCGCAGCCGCGTCGCCATGTCGGCCGTCTCGGCGGGATCGATGGAGGACATGTCGATCAGCAGCTTGTCGGCATTTGCCGCCGCCGCAACACCCTTCTCGCCGAAAACGACGGCGCGGACGATGCTGGCGTGATTGAGACTGAGCACGCAGAATTGCGAAGCCGAGACCGCCGCCTCCACGGAAGCGGCCGCGCGAGCCCCCTTGGCTTCCAGCGCCGCGACCTTTTCTGCATCGAGATCGAAGACGGTGACTTTGTGTCCGGTCTCGATCAGGCGCGTGATAATCGCCGTGCCCATGATGCCCGCACCGACGACGGCGACATCTGCTCTGTAATCATCCCGCATGAAATCCTCCCTTGACTGCAACGCCCCTCAGCTCCTCACAAGCCAGCGCCACCATATCATCCAAAGCCATATCGATCGTCACCGTCACCACACCGGGCTCACCGGTCGGCGGCTCCAGCGTCTGCAGCTGGCTGTCGAGCAGCGACGCCGGCATGAAGTGGCCCTGACGCGCCTGCATCCGCGATAGCAGCAGATCACGCGTCCCCTCCAGGAAAACGAAGGCCAGGCGCCCGTCTGCCGCCTGCCTCAGCCTGTCGCGATAGCTTCTCTTCAGCGCCGAGCACGAAATCACCAATCCCTGCGACGCGTTTTGCGCGGTCTTTATCTCATCGCCGATCCGGTCGAGCCAAGGCAGGCGGTCGGCGTCGGTGAGCGGCATGCCCTCGGCCATCTTCGCGACATTGCGAGCGGGATGGAGCTGGTCGCCTTCCAGAAACGCCAGCCCGTATTGCCCGGCGATACGCTCTCCGACCGAGGATTTGCCGCAGCCGCTCACGCCCATGACGACAATAGCCAGAGGCGGCGCCTTTCTTTCAAGGTCCATCGTCTCGCCTCCCCTAGAGGCAGGTCGTGATGCCGCCGTCGACATAGAGCGTGTGGCCGTTGATGAAGGACGAGCCGCGCCCCGACAGGAAGACGGCAGCGCCGACCAACTCCTCGACATTGCCCCAGCGCCCGGCCGGTGTGCGCTTTTCGAGCCAGGAAGAGAATTCGGGATTGTCGACCAGCGCCTGATTGAGCGGTGTCTTGAAATAACCCGGCGCAATCGCGTTGATCTGCAGGCCGTGCTTGGCCCAATCGGCGCACATGCCGCGCGTCAGATTGCGCACCGCGCCCTTTGTCGCCGTATAGGGGGCGATGCCGGGACGGGCGAGCTCGCTTTGAACGGAGGCGATGTTGATGATCTTGCCCTG
Organism: Rhizobium sp. R634; assembly: GCF_002211305.1. Taxonomy (GTDB): domain Bacteria; phylum Pseudomonadota; class Alphaproteobacteria; order Rhizobiales; family Rhizobiaceae; genus Rhizobium. The sequence goes on from NZ_LOKW01000029.1 coordinate 203,715, forward strand.
ACCGCGGGCGATCATGGCCTTGGCCGCCGCCTGGCCGACGTAAAAGACGCTCGAAATATTGGTGGTCAGCAGCAGTTCCCATTTGTCCGCCGGGAAATCCTCCAGCGGCGTGCGAAACTGCATGCCGGCATTGTTGATCAGAATGTCGAGCGGCCCGATATCGGCCTCGACCGCGGCGATCCCTTGCGCCGCGGCGTCCTTGCTGGTCACGTCGAAGATGGCTGCATGGGCTGACAGGCCTTGAGCCTTGAGGCTTTCGACCGCGCGCTGCACGGTCTCGGGCGTGCGGCCGTTGATGACGACCTCGGCGCCATGCTGCGCCAGACCCTCGGCCAGCGCATAGCCGATCCCCTGGCTCGAGCCGGTGATCAGGGCAAGCCGCCCGGTCAGATCAAACAGGTTCTTCATGCAGATAACTCCTCCAGTCTCGCTGCGGGCGACGGCTCATGCTGCCGCGTCCGGGTGAAACTTACTTGACATCCCTTTTTCGGATTATATGTTATCGATAACATAATCAACTGCCAAAATGCGGGATGAGACGGAATGCCTGAAGTAGAAATCTTGATGGCCGGAGCATATCCGGAATGGGACATGGTGGATCTGGAGACGAAGTATCGCATCCATCGCCTGTGGGAAGCGGCCGATCGCCAGGAACTGATCGCAAGGGTCGGCGGCAATATCCGCGCCATCGCGACGCGTGGCGAACTCGGCGCGTCCGCCGAGCTGATGAAGCAATTGCCGAAGCTGGAGATCGTCTCGTGCTACGGTGTCGGCACCGATGCCATCGATCTCTCCTATGCCCGCGCCAACAGCATTCGCGTCACCAATACCCCTGACGTGCTGACCGAAGACGTCGCCGATATCGCCATCGGGCTGCTGCTTGCCACGGCGCGGCAGATTCCGCAGGCCGACACCTTCGTGCGCACCGGCCAGTGGGGCAATGTTCCGATGCCGCTGGTAACGCGCGTCGCCGGCAAGAAGGTCGGGATTGTCGGTATGGGCCGCATCGGCAAGGCGATCGCCAAGCGGGCTGCCGCTTTCGGCTGCGATATTTCCTATTTCACCCGCAACGAACACAAGGACGTCGCCTACGCCTATCAGCCTGATCTGATCGCGCTTGCCGGCTGGGCGGACTTCCTGATCGTCATCGTCCCCGGAGGGGAAGCGACCATGAAGATCATCAACGCGCCCGTGCTGAAGGCACTCGGCCCCAACGGCATGCTGATCAATGTGTCGCGCGGGACGACCGTCGATGAAGAGGCGCTGATCGCCGCGCTTCAAAACCGCACCATTCAGGCCGCAGGCCTTGACGTCTTCCTGAACGAGCCCAAGATCGACGCGCGCTTCCTGACGCTGCCGAATGTCGTGCTGCAGCCCCATCACGGCTCCGGCACCATCGAGACCCGCAAGGCCATGGGCCAGCTGGTCCGAGACAATCTCGCCGCGCATTTTGCAGGGCGCGCGCTCCCAACTCCTGTCGTGTGAGGTCCGATATGAAAGCCATCGTCATTCATGCCGCCAAGGATCTCAGGGTCGAGGAGCGCGAGCCGGAGATTGCGGGCGCGGGGCAGGTGGAGATATCAATCGAAGCCGGCGGCATCTGCGGTTCCGACCTGCATTATTACAATCATGGCGGCTTCGGCACCGTTCGCCTGCGCGAACCGATGATCCTCGGCCACGAGATCGCCGGCACAGTCAAGGCGCTGGGCGCCGGTGTGAGCGACCTTACTGTCGGAGACCGCGTGGCGGTGTCCCCGAGCCGGCCGTGCAACCAATGCCAATATTGCTTGAAGGGCCAGCAGAACCATTGCCTCAACATGCGCTTTTACGGCAGCGCCATGCCGATGCCGCATATTCAGGGCGGCTTTCGCCAGCGGTTGGTGGCGGAGCGGTGGCAATGCCACAAGGTCGCTGAGGGCATCTCGATTCATGAGGCCGCTTTCGCCGAACCCTTCGCGGTGACGCTGCATGCGGCAAGCCGCGCCGGATCGCTGCTGGGCAAGCGGGTGCTCGTCACCGGCTGCGGCCCGATCGGCATGCTGGCGATCGTTGCGGCGCGCGTTCTCGGCGCCCGCGAGATCGTCGCGACCGACGTGACCGACAGCGTTCTCGCCATCGCCCGCACCAGCGGCGCGGATCGCACGATCAACGTCGCCACCAATGCTGCCGACCTTGCGGCCTACGGCGCCGACAAGGGATATTTCGACGTCATGTTCGAGGCATCAGGCAACGAAAGGGCGGTGCGCGCCGGCCTGGAGGTGCTGAGGCCCCGCGCCGTTCTCGTGCAGCTCGGCCTTGGCGGCGACGTCTCCATTCCGCAAAACATGATCGTCGCCAAGGAAATCGAGATGCGCGGGACATTCCGTTTCCACGAGGAATTCGCGCTTGCCGTCGAACTGATCAATGCGCGCCGTGTCGATCTGAAACCGCTGCTGACAGGTGTCTTCGGGATCGACGAGGCCGTCGCCGCTTTCGAACTGGCAAGCGACCGCAGCAAGTCCATGAAGGTGCAGATCGCCTTCTGACGGCGTCGCCGGCTATGTGCCGCCGCGGTTCGTGCTTTCGCGTAAGACCACCTTGTAGCCTGTCAATGTGATCTCATCGCCCATCGAGCCGCCGCCATGCACTGCATCCAGCAGGCGCACGGCGGCCTGCTGGCCGATGCCGTAACAGTCGACATTGATGGTGGTGATGCTGGGATGACAGATCGACGAGATCTCGTAATCGCCGAAGCCGGCAATGGCGATATCTACAGGCACGTTCATTCCCCTGCGCTTGCATTCCATGATCGCGCCGAAGGCGGAAAGGTCGGAGACGCAGAGAACGACTTCGGTGTCTGGCCAGCGCTCCAGGAGGCTGACGACCGCCTGGCCGCCCTGTTCCATGGTGATCGGCGGCACGCCGAAGGAAATCACCCGGCCAGGCCCCAGGCCGAGTTCCTCGACCGTCTTCAGGAAACCGCTTCGCCGCTGGCTGCCGCGCGTATCGCGCGCCGTCGTTCCGCCGATATAGCCGAACCTGCGATAGCCCTGGTTCGCCAGCGCCCGCACCAGCAGGGACATCGCCTCGCTGTTGGAAAAGCCGACGACGTGGTTGATCGGCTCTTCCGGAATCTCCCAGGTCTCGACCACCGGAATGCCGGCCTTATCGAGCATGCGCCGGGCGCGGTCCGTGTGCGAACCGCCGGTGAGGATGATGCCTTCGGGGCGCCGGCGCAGCATCGCCTCGATCAGTCTTTCCTCTTTCTCCGCCGAATAATCGGTATAGCCGAGCAGAAGCTGAAGGCCGGTATTCTCCAACGCGTCGGTGATGCCCCGCGCAGTATCGGAGAAATTCGAATTGTTGATCGAGGGCACGAGGGCGGCGATGAAGCCGCTGCGCCTCGAGGAAAGACTGCCGGCGGAGAGATCGAGCACGTAACCCAGCGCATCGACGGCTTCCATGATGCGCTTCCGGGTTTCTTCGGAAACGCTCGCATCCTGCCGGAAGGCGCGTGAGACGGTCATGGCCGATACGCCGACATATTTGGCGACCTCAGCCATCGTCAGCTTCTGGGCGTCAGCTGCCTTGACACGTTTGTCTTTTGGCTCATCCTCGTTTTTCACTGGGCTCCGCTTTCAAAACAGCTTCCGAGTTGGGCAACTCAGGACACGATAAAGTTATCGCTATCATCGCACAATCGATATTATTGCAGGAATGCAGCCTTCCACAATTGGTCGGCCCCTGTACGATGGCTGCAAAACAGGACAGAATGGTAGCGATAACAATCCGGAAAAGGGAGCATCATGTTCGGCGAAATTGAGGGTACGGGGTTCGAGGTTCTCGATCCGCGCTTTGAAAGCTGTTTCGTCGGCCATGCGCGCGTCGAGCGGCTGTGGACAGGCGGCCGCTGGCTGGAGGGACCGGCCTGGTTTGCCGCCGGACGTTATCTGGTTTTCTCGGATATCCCGAACAACCGGATGATGCGCTACGACGATACCAGCGGACATACATCGATCTTCCGCTCGCCCAGCAACAATTGCAACGGCAACACGGTCGACAATCAGGGCCGGCTCGTCACCTGCGAGCATCTGACACGCCGCGTCACCCGGACGGAGTTTAACGGCAAGATTAGTGTGCTGGCCGACAGGGTTGCCGGCAAACGGCTCAATTCGCCGAACGACGTCACCGTCAAATCCGATGGCACCATCTGGTTCACCGATCCGAGCTACGGCATTCTCCACGACTATGAGGGCGATTACGGCGACGAGGAAATCGGCGGATGCCATGTCTACCGGCACGATCCGGCGACAGGTGCGACCGGTCGGATGACCGCCGATTTCGTCAAACCGAACGGCCTGGCTTTCTCGCCTGACGAAACGATGCTCTATGTTGCCGATACCGGAGGAACGCATCAACCCGGCGGTCCGCGCCATATACGAAAGCTCGCCGTGTCCGATGACGGCAAGCTCACCGATCTCGGCGTTTTCGCCGAATGCACCGCAGGCTTTTTCGACGGTTTTCGCGTCGACCGGAAGGGCCGGATATGGACGAGCGCCGGCGACGGCGTCCACTGCTATGATCCGGATGGCACCTTGCTCGGCAAGATCCACATTCCCGAGATCGTCTCCAACGTGGCCTTCGGCGGAGAGAAATTGAACCGCCTCTTCATCACCGCAACCACGTCGCTCTACGCCGTCTATCTCACGGCCAACGGCTCGAGACTGGGATAATCGCTGAGCCGCCTGTCGGGCGGCCTCGGTTTGTTGACAAACTCTCCTCCGTCATGCTCGGCCTTGTGCCGAGCATCTGACCACAATAATTTTTCGACAGAAAACCGTTTATTTTCAGCTACTTGATTGGAAGGGCGTAGATCCTCGGCACAAGGCCGAGGATGACGTCGCGGGTTTTGCAGAGGTTTGCCCGCAAGCCTGAGGCCGCCTTTTCAGGCGGCCTGCGTTTTACCAGCGCATGCGCGTTTCTTCTCTATTGCTGGCTGAGGCTGTCCGCCAAACGAACGAGGCCGAGAAAGTCGGATCTGTAGCCGAAGGGATCGGTCCCCCGCGATGCCGCAGCGAGATCGACAATCGCCTGATAGGAATAGGCATCGAGGGCGGGAACGCGGCTCAGTTTCTGGCCGAAGGCGGCAACGGCGACCGAGAAGCGGACGTCCTGCGGCGCGGCGTCGGCGCTGGCGACCGTGTTGGCGTCGCCGACGGGCGTGGTGATGAGGGCGCTCTTGTTTTCGCCCGGCCGCTTGTAGCGCATCTTGACGAAGGCAAGCTCGCCCTGATGCGCGCTATCGGACGTCTCGGCCGGCGCCTTGCTGGCCGCGCCGTAACGCAGGTCGTCATTCATGACCGCGGGGCTTCCCTTCGGCGTGATCTCATAGATTGCCGTGACGCTGTGGCCGGAACCGATATCGCCGGCATCGACACGGTCATTGTTGAAATCCTCACGCTTGAGGGCGCGCGTCTCATAACCGATCAGCCGGTATTCGGCGATCCGTTGCGGGTTGAACTCGACCTGGAATTTGACGTCCTTGGCGATCGGAAACAGCGTCGATCCGGCTTCTTCGACCAGTGTCTTCTGCGCCTCCGCCAGGGTGTCGATATAGGCGGCGCTGCCATTGCCGTTCTGTGCGAGCGTCTGCATCAGGGAATCGTTGAGATTGCCGCGCCCGAAACCGAGAACGGTGAGGAAGATGCCGTCCTTGCGTTTCTCCTCAACGATGCGCTTCAGATCCTCGTCGCTCGACGGGCCGACATTGAAGTCGCCGTCCGTCGCCAGCATCACCCGGTTGACGCCGTCCTTGACGAAGGCCTTTTTGGCAAGATCGTAGGCCGCCTCGATACCCTCGGCGCCGCCGGTCGAGCCTCCAGCCTCCAGCCTGTCGATTGCCGAGAGGATCTTCGATTTCTCCACCACCCGCGTCGGCTCGAGCACCGTGCCGGCATTGCCGGCATAAGTGACGATCGACACGGTGTCGTCGGCCTTCAGCCTGTTGACCAGCAGCCGGAAGGCGCTCTTCAGCAGCGGCAGCTTGTCCGGTTCGTCCATCGAGCCCGAGACGTCGATCAGAAAGACGAGATTGGCGTGCGGCGCGGTCGCCGGCGCGATGTCATAGCCCTTGATCGCCACATGCATCAGTTCCGTGTCGTGATTCCACGGCGTCGGCATCACCGTCACCGTCGCCTTGAAGGGCTGGTCGGCATTCTCGGGACGCGGCCAGTCGTAAGGGAAATAATTGATCATTTCCTCGACGCGCACCGATTGCGGATCGGGCATCGCCCCGCCGGTCAGCGACCGGCGGACGAAGGAGTAGGAGGCGCTGTCGACATCGGCGGAGAAGGTCGAGACCGGATCGGTCGCGACACTCTTGATCGGATTTGCCGCAGCATTGGCAAAACGCTCGCGATTGGGATCGAGCTGGATCTGGACACGTCCGCCCGCCGGCGGGACAGGCGAGGGGGCGACGGCCATCGGTTCGGCCAATTGCTGCTGAGGGGCGCCAGGAGCAGCCGGCATGGCGGAACTTTTCGACCTGTTCGTCAGACCGGCAATCTCGCCGGCATCGAATTCAGCACGCAGCTCCGCAGCCGACTTTGCAGCCTGCGGCTGCTTGTCCTGCAAAACTTGAGCGCTATCAGCCGCCGACGATTGCGCCGGACGATTCTCTTCGGTCGGCGCTTCGGAAAGCTTCGGCGCGGGCGCGACGGGTTCGGCCGGCCGGCCAGTCGGTTTCGGCATTTCATTTTTCGAAAGAGTACCGGCGACCCTTTCCTGATCGACGATCGGTTGGTTGCGGGTCAGCTCGAAGGTGAGATAACCGGCGGCGGGAATGACGAGCAGCGTCGCGAGGGCTGAACCGGCGAGGAATTTCTTATTCACAGCAGGGCTCCATATCCAGTTGATGATGGAGCTTGGACGCCAGCCCTGCGCATTTCCTTGGGCTGTGGCTGCATTATTTTCGGCTTCGTCGAAGGCCTGCATCGCCGCGGCAAGGGCGCGCGAGCGCGCTTCCGGATCGGCGTCCGGCGGTGTCAGGTGGGAGAGCTTTTCGAGTTCCTTGTCCAAGATCATACCTCTTCCTTGCCGAGCATGGCCTTCAGCCTCTTGCGCGCTTCGTGCACTTGCCAGGAGACGGTCGTTTCCGAGCAGCCCATGACGTCGGCGGCGGCGGAATGGCTGAGGCCCTCGCCATAGACGAGCAGCACGGCGTCGCATTGCCTTTCCGGCAAAGCGCGCACCGCCGCCCATAATTCGCTCGACATCTCGTCATCGTTTCCGCCTGGCGGATCCTGCTGCGGTTCGGCGGCATAGGCGCGGAATGTCTGCTCCTCCCGCGCACGCTTGCGCCTATGGTCGCGGGCGGCATTGAGCGTCAGCGTATAGAGCCACGTCCTGAAGCGGCTGGCGCCGCGAAAGCCGCGAATGGCGGCACCGAGCTTGACGCAGACCTCCTGGGCGATGTCATCCGCATCGGTGGAACTGCCCGACCACCGCCACGCCGTCGCATGGACGAAATCATAATGGCGCGAGACCAGTTGACCAAAGGCCTCCCGGTCACCGCGCTGCGCCCGTTCTATGAGCTCCGCATCCAATGCGCACCTACCCCCAAGCTATCAAGCAAGATGCTATTTCGGGATTGAGACGTTTCTCCGATGGCGTTCCTTGGGTCGACAGCAAAAAAATTTTTGTTCGAACACCGGCAATATCTCCGGCGCGGCTTAAAAATAATGAAGCATCACGACATCCACGAGTCGCGGCCAGACAGATCGCCTCCGTCCCGAAGGCGCATGATGCGGGCAGAGTCGGCCAAGGGCATGGATCTGCATGTCCCAAATCGAAAGGACCTTCCATGTCCGCTCCATCGCCTGCCCCTACCGAAAAAGGCATCCTGCAGTTTCTCGAAATTTGCGATAGCTTTTATCCCACTCATGCCGTCGAAGCCTCCGTCGAGCAGCAGCGAAACTGGTACGACGCCCTCTGCGCGCGCTTCGATCGCCCGCTGCCTCCCGACATGATCTTTGCCGATGGCATGGTCCAGCGTATCCCGATCCGGCGCTATCGTCCGCGGAAAATCAGCACGCGCAGCATTCTTCTTTATCTTCACGGCGGCGGCTTCGTCGTCGGTTCGCTGGAGAGCCACCATGCGATCTGCGCCGAGATCGCCGATGCTGCCGGCGCGGAACTCGTTTCGGTCGATTACCGGCTGGCCCCCGAATATCGCTGGCCGGCGCAGACGGATGACGGTTTCGCCGTGCTGAAACATCTGCTTGCCGCCAGCAACAAAGTCGTCCTGATCGGCGACAGCGCCGGCGGCAACCTTGCGGCGGGTCTTGTCCTGCGGGCACACGACGAGGAACTGTCGGGCATCGTCGGCCAGGTCCTGATCTATCCGGTGCTCGGTGGGGATCTCGATGCCGGCTCCTATGTCGAAATGGCCGAGGCCCCCGGCCTGACGACGGCTGATGTCGCCTATTACCGCCAGATCCTGCAAGCGCCGACAGGCAATCCCATCGCCGAACCGCTCAGTGCCTCATCGCTTGCCGGGCTCCCCCCGGCCTTCATCACGGTCGCACATTTCGATCCGCTCCGCGACGACGGCCGGCATTATGCCGCCCGGCTCGTGGAAGCGGGCGTCGAAGTAGGGTTCCGGGAGGAACCGCAAATGGTGCATGCCTGGCTGCGCGCCCGCCACATGAGCGATGGCGCACGTGACGGCTTTCGCGCCGTCTGCGAGGCGGTCAGGCGTTTCGCGGCCTGACGGTCACATCAGGTCGCGGGGGATCCGCTTTTCCGAAAAGACCTTTTCGAAGATCTGCACGTCATCCTCGAAAGCCGTGACGACGGCACTGACAATCCAGTCGGTCGCCGTGCAGGCAATCCGTGCGGTGGCGACGGTGCGGACGAACCAGCCGGGTCGGCGCATGTCGCAGGTCCAGGTCGACGTACCCATCATCGACAGCGGATCATCCGGCGAAATCGACCAGACCTCCTCGCGCAATTGCCGTGTCGAAAGGCCAGTCTCGGGGTGCTCGTAGAGCCCGGTATCCTCGTGGATGCGATACTCCGTCCGGTTGGCAGAGAGGTCGCGGACGACCTGCCGCTTCGTCGTGGCGGGCGAGTGCTCGATGTATTTCGGCAGCGGATCGGGATTGGCCGGCTCCGCGATTTCGATCCTCTCGTGTTCGCCGAGCATCGGCAGACCCAGGCCGAGCGAGGCGATATCGATGTCCACCCCATCGTCCTCAGGCGGCGGCAGGATCATCGGCCAATAGGCGGTGGAAAGCGAAAGGCGGATGCGGTGGCCCTTGCGGAAACGGTAGCCGCAGGCGTCGAGCACGAGACGGATCGACACTGTCTCGCCTGGCACCGGCGGCTCAGGGTCGGCATTGCCGTCGCGGTGGGTGAGATTGACGACGCCGAAGGCGACCCGCATCGCCGTGCCGTCGGGATGGACATCGATGAGCCGGGCGCAGAGATTGCCGCCTGTTGTCCGGGAGCGCAGCCCAAGTGTCAGCACGGGCCGGCCGAGATAGTCCTGGTCTCCGGCAAGTGGCATCGTATCGAAGACCAGCGAACCGGCGTCGTCACCGCGCTGATCGATCGCCATTTCGGCGTCGGGCTTCAAAGTGAAATATTCGCCCGAAGCCGTGCCGGTATCGAGGGGAGACCTGAGATAGACGGAATGCTCCGGCGCATGCGGGATCGGCATGCCTTCCGTCAGCTTGCCGAACTGCTCGACGTAAAAGCACTGCATCCGCGGCGGCGGCCAGACGTTTCTGGCGACCCAGAAACCCGGATCGCTGTCGCGCCGCGGGGCGGGGCGGATGGCATCGAGAATATAGGCGCGGGTCTGCGGCAGTCTGTCGATGCCATTGTCCTCGCCCCGCAGCCATTTGTTCCACCAGGCGATCGCCTCGCCATGGAAATCGACGCGCGGTTTCGGCCAGGCGAAGTGCGGATATTTGTGCACCCAGGGACCGATCAGCGCCTTCGCCTTTTCCCCCAGGCCCTCGACCGCCATCAGCGGCGTGTTGCGGTAGCCATCCGCCCAACCGGCAATGACAAGTGCCGGAATCTCGACGCTGGAAAAATCCTCCGAGATCGAGCCGTGACGCCAGAACTCGTCGCGCCGCTGGTGCGCCAGCCATTCCTCCATGAAAAAAGGTTCGCCTGCCAGGCGTTCCAGCCACATCTCCTTCCAGTCTTCACCGACAAGCGCCGGATCGGGCGGGCGTGACTGATAGCCGAGCATGGTCGCGGCCCATGAGAGCTGGGCGGAGAGATGGCAGCCGTTCTTGTAATGGATATCGTCGTTGTAGCGGTCGACGGTCGAGGCGATCGAGATGACTGCCTTCAGCGCCGGCGGACGCAATGCGGCGACCTGCAGGCTATTGAAACCGCCCCAGGAGATGCCCATCATCCCGACCGAGCCGTTCGACCAGGGCTGCGCGGCGATCCAGGCAATCAGGTCGCAGGCGTCGGCAAGCTCGCGCTCGGTATATTCGCCGTCGATGACACCGTCGGATTCGCCGGATCCGCGAATATCGACGCGCACGCCGGCAATGCCAGCGGCGGCGAAGACCGGATAGGTCGACTCGTCCCGGAGGCTGGTTCCGTCCCGCTTGCGATAGGGCAGAAATTCGAAGACGGCGGGAACGGGATCTTCAACCGCCCCATCCGGCATCCAGATGCGGGCGGCAAGCCGTGTCCCATCCTTCAGCGTGATCCATTCGTTCTCAATGGTGGTGAAGCCGCGCGAAGCCATGTTCATTCCTTTCAGTGACCGGCGCTTTCCATGCGCCGCGTGGCAAGCACCCGTTCCAGCCAGCCGATCTCCATCTCCGGCACGGATTTCAGAAGCAGATCCGTGTAGTCGTCGAAGGGCGGCGACAGCGCCTTCGATTTCGGGCCGAAGCGCACCAGCTTGCCGCGATGCATCACCGCCACGCTGTCGGCAATCGCCCGGACGATCGCGATGTCGTGGGTGATGAAGATATAGGAAAGCTGCTCTTCCTCCTGCAGTCGCAGGAGCAATTTCAAAATGCCTTCCGCCACCAGCGGATCGAGCGCCGAAGTCGGCTCGTCGCAGAGGATGAGTTCGGGCTTGGCGGCAAGAGCTCTGGCGATCGCCACGCGCTGCTTCTGGCCGCCCGACAGTTCGGCCGGGTAACGATCGATGAAGCCGTTGCCCATCTCGATTTGGTCGAGCAGCTCCTTCACCCTCGCCGTCTTCTCAGCACCCCTCAGCCCATAATAGAAGGTCAGTGGCCGGCCGATGATGTCACGCACCGTCTGCCGCGGGTTCATCGCCGTGTCGGCCATCTGGTAGATCAGCTGGATGCGCCTCAGATCGTCGTTCGGTCGGTTCTTCAGATCGGGCACCAGCGGCTTGCCGTCGAAGACGATGCGTCCGCTGCCCGGCGGCAGGAGGCCGGTAATGGCGCGCGCCAGGCTCGATTTTCCGGAGCCGGATTCGCCAACGACGGCAAGCGTCTGCCCCTTTGGCACATGCAGCGAGACATCGTGCAGCACCTTGAAGCCGTTGGAATATTCGGCGCTGACATTCTCCACCTTGAGAAGGGCCGAGGCCTGGTCGGCGGCTTCGCCGCGATAGGCCTGCCTGACATTGACCAGCGCCCGAGTGTAATCCTCGCGCGGCGCTTCGATGATTTGCTGGACACTGCCATACTCCACCTGCCTGCCGTGGCGCAGGACCATGATGTCATCGGAGATCTGGGCGACGACGGCGAGGTCGTGGGTGATGTAGAGCGCGGCGGTGTGCGTCTCCTCGATCGCATGTTTGATCGCCGCCAGCACGTCGATCTGCGTGGTGACGTCGAGCGCCGTGGTCGGCTCGTCGAAAACGATGAGCTCGGGGTTGGAGCAGAGCGCCATCGCCGTCATTGCACGCTGCAGCTGGCCGCCGGAGACCTGATGGGCGAAGCGCTCGCCGAAGGTTTCCGGATTGGGCAGGCCGAGGACGCGGAACAGATAGAGCGCCCGTTTGCGCGCCTCGTCCTTGCTCATCAATCCATGCTTGACCGACGCCTCGATCACCTGATCACCGAGCCGGTGTGCCGGATTGAAGGCGGCTGCCGCCGACTGCGCGACATAGCAGACCCGCGCACCGCGGATTTTCCTCACACCGTTCTTGCCGAGCGTCAGGATATCGGCGCCGTCGAGCCGCACTTCGCCGCCGGTGATTTCGGCGCCGCCACGGCCATAGGCCAGCGCCGAAAGGCCGATCGTCGATTTGCCGGCGCCCGATTCCCCGATCAGCCCAAGGACCTTGCCCTTCTGGAGGTCGAAGGAGACGCCATCGACGATGGTCACGCGCTTCGGCGGCTCGCCCGGCGGATAGCTGGTCGCCTCGATCTTCAGATTGCGGACGGAAAGAAGCTCAGGCATCGCCGCGCCCTCCCTTGAGGCTGGATGTGCGTTTCAGGAGCCAGTCGACGACGAGGTTGACGCAAATGGCCAGCGTCGCAATCGCGGTGCCCGGCACCAGGGCTGCGGAGATGCCGAAGATGATGCCGTCCTTGTTGTCCTTGACCATCCCGCCCCAATCGGCGGCCGGCGGCTGGATGCCGAGGCCGAGAAAGGAGAGGGTGGAGAGGAAGAGGATCGAGAAGGCGAAGCGCAAGCCGAATTCGGCCAGCAGCGGCGACAGCGTGTTCGGCAGGATCTCGCGGAAGATGATCCAGAGCTTGCCTTCGCCGCGCAGCTTCGCCGCCTCGACGAATTCCATCACCGCCACATCGAGCGCCACGGCGCGGCCGAGACGATAGACGCGGGTGGAATCCAGGATCGCCATGACGAGGATCAGGACAACCATATTCTGCGGCAGGACCGCGAGCACCACGAGCGCGAAGATCAGCGTCGGGATCGACATCATTAGATCGTTGAAGCGCGAAAAGACCGTGTCGACGATGCCGCGCGAGACAGCCGCCGTGAAGCTCAGGATGACGCCGAGCGAGAAGGAGATGATGGTGGCGGCGGAGGCGACGAGCAACGTCGTGCGCGCGCCGAAAATCAGGCGCGAGAGGATGTCGCGGCCGAGATTGTCGAGGCCGAAGACATATTTATCGTCAGGCAGTTGCCAGACGTCGCCGACGACCTGGGTCTCGCCGTAGGGCGCGATCCAGGGCGCGAAGATCGCGAAGATGAAGGCGATGGCGATGCCTGTTATGCCGATCCAGGCGGTGATGGGGATGTCTCTTGCTCTCATCTCGGATGCCTCAGCCGGGGATTGGCGACGATCGCGAGGATATCGGCCATCATGTTGAGGAAGATGTAGACGGCCGCAAAGATCAGGCCGCAGGCCTGCACGACGGGCATGTCGCGCACGGTCACCGCATCGACCATATATTGCCCCATGCCGGGATAGACGAACACGACTTCGACGACCACGACGCCGACGACGAGGTAGGCGAGGTTCAGGGCGACGACATTGATGATCGGTGCGAGCGCATTCGGAGCGGCGTGCTTGACGATCGAACGGAAGGCGCTGAGGCCCTTCAGCTCCGCTGTCTCCATATAGGCCGAGGACATGACGGAAAGGATCGCTGCCCGCGTCATGCGCATCATGTGGGCGAGCACGACGAGCACAAGGGTCGCCGTCGGCAGCGCGATCGCGTTCAATCGCTCGACGAAGCCCATGCTGTCATAGACTGTCGCCGGAAAGGTGGCCATGCCGAACTTCACCGCGAAAAACAGGATCAGCAGGTAGCCGATGAAGAATTCCGGCAGGGAGATTGCCGCCAGCGAAATCACGTTGATGATCTTGTCAGGCATGCGGTTGCGGAAGTGCACCGAGACCATGCCGAGACCGATGGCGAGCGGCACTGAAATCAACGCCGCGAAACCCGCCAGGAACAGCGAATTGCCGAGACGTTTGCCGATCTGCTCGCTGACCGAATTCTTGCTGGCCCAGGAGGTGCCGAAATCCCCCTGGACGGCACTGCCGAGCCACTCGATGTAGCGTGTCGTCACCGGGCGATCGAGCCCGAGATCCTGGCGAATATTGGCGACGGCTTGCGGCGTCGCCGACTGGCCGAGATAGGTGGTGGCAAAATCGCCGGGCAGAGCTTCCAGGCCGCCGAAGATCAGGATGGAAACGGCAAAAAGCAAAACGATGCTGAGCACGAGGCGCTCGAGGATGAGGGCAAGCAGCGGGAAACGCTGCCGGAACCGGAGGCCGGGCAGGATATTGCTTGGGGCAGGATTGGTCATGGCGAAGGCCTAGCGCTGAAACGTCGGGAGGACCGCGGGTTTGATCCCACGGTCCCGGTTTCGTTGGAGGTCGGAAGGGCGTGTGCCCTTTGCCGCTAGGCGTCCAGCCAGACGCGGGTTGCGACGTAGCCGTTCGACATGTCGTTGCCGATGTCGTGAACATAGCCCTTCACCTGCTTGGTCGAAGCGTTCACGAAGTCGTTGAACATTGGCAGGATCAGCCCACCCTCGTCGCGCACCATCATGGCCATGGAGCGATACATATCCTTGCGCTTGGCTTCATCAAGCTCGGAGCGGGCCTCCAGCAGGAGCTTGTCGAAGTCGGGGCGCTTGAAGCGGGTGTCGTTCCAGTCCGCCGTCGAGAGATAGGCGGTGGAATACATCTGGTCCTGCGTCGGCCGGCCGCCCCAATAAGAGGTCGAGAAGGGCTGGACGTTCCAGACATTGGTCCAGTAGCCGTCGCCCGGCTCGCGCTTGACCTCGATCTCGATCCCGGCCTTCTTGCAGCTTTCCTGATAGAGGACGGCCGCATCGACGCCGCCGGGGAAGGCGACTTCCGAGGTGCGCAGAAGAACCGAGCCGCTATGACCCGACTTCTTGTAGTGGAAGGCCGCCTTGTCGGGATCGTAGACGCGCTGCTCGATGCCCTCGGGGAAGAGCGCATAGGTGGCGTTGATCGGAAAGTCGTTGCCGACCTTGCCGTAGCCGCCGAGGATCTTTTCCACCATGGTCTCGCGGTCCATGGCGTATTTCAGCGCCAGCCGCAGGTCGTTATTGTCGAACGGCGCCTTGTCGCAGTGCATGATGAAGACGTAGTGGCCGCGGCCGGCGGTCGAGAGGATCTCGACATTGGGGGCGCGTTTCAAGAGGTTGACCGTCTTCGGATCGACGCGGTTGATATAGTGCACCTGGCCAGACGACAGCGCCGCGATGCGGGCGGTTGCGTCGTTCATACCGATGATCTCGATCGAATCGACATAGCCGCGGTCGGTACGCCAGTCTTCCTTGTTCTTCTCGAAAGTGGCGCGAACGCCGGGTTCGAAGCTCGTGAGCTTGTAAGGGCCGGTGCCGATCGAGGCGAGGGGATCGTCGACGCCCCCATTCGGCTGGATGACCAGATGGTAGTCCGACAGCAGCAGCGGCATGTCGGCATTGCCTTCGCTGAGCGTCAGGACGAGGTTGCCGCCGTCGGCCTTGATCTCCTTGATCGAGCCGAGAACGCCGAGCGCACCGGATTCGGACTTCGCATCCGTATGGCGCTTCAGCGTCGCAACGACGTCGTCGATCGTCAGCTCCTTGCCGTCATGGAACTTGACGCCCTTGCGGATCTTGAAGGTCCAGGTCACCGCATCCTTCGACGGCTCCCAGGATTCGGCAAGCGCCGGCACGGCCGCACCCGTCAGCGGGTCTGACTCAACCAGCATGTCGCCCCAGCAGCGGCCGACGCAGAACATGAACTGCGACAGGAATTTCGCCGGGTCCTTGGAATCGGTTGCGGCACCGCCTTCGAGGCCGAGCTTGAGGTGGCCGCCGCGCTTCGGTTCGGCGGCTTCGGCGCTTTCGGTGAAGAGCTTGTCGGCGACGGCAAGCGTGATGCCGGCCGCCATGGCGCGTCCCATGAATTCGCGGCGGCTGAGCCCGCCCGCGGTGACGCGACTTGCAAGATATTTCGTATAGTCGTTCATTCCCCAGTTCCTTCTTTATGGTGCGTTGACAGAACTTCCGGGCAGGATCGCAGGCGGTTTCCTCTCCGCCTCCGGTGCCCGCATCATGCGGGAAAATGCTGCGGTTGCCGCCGCCTCGTTACTTTCCTTTCCAAATCGGGTTTCGCTTCTCGGCGAAGGCGCGGGCGCCTTCCAATTGGTCTTCGCTCGAATAGAGCCTGTCGACCGTCGCAAACTGCCGCTTGGTGATCTTGTTCATGGCAGTCTGGAACGTCGAACCCTCCGCTTCGCGTACGATTTCCTTGATCGCCGCATAGACGAGCGGCGGCCCGCTTTCGAGCAGGCGGGCGAGCTCCCAGGCTCTCGCCATCAGCCGGTCGGCCGGCAAGACCTCATTGACGAAGCCCCAGCGATGCGCCTCGTGCACATCGAGCCAGCGTCCGGTCAAAAGCATGTCCATGGCGATGTGGTAGGGAATGCGTTTCGGCAGCTTGATCGACGCCGCGTCGGCAACCGTGCCCGAGCGGATTTCAGGCAGGGCGAATGTCGCATGCTCGGCGGCGAGGATCAGATCGGCCGAAAGCGCGATCTCCAATCCGCCGCCACAACAGATGCCGTTGACCGCACAAATGACCGGCTTGTTGAGATCGCGCAGCTCCTGCAATCCGCCGAAGCCGCCCACGCCGTAATCGCCGTCGATCGCATCGCCTGACGCAGCCGCCTTCAGGTCCCATCCGGCACAGAAGAACTTTTCGCCCCCACCCGTCACGATGGCGACGCGCAACTCGGGATCGTCGCGGAAATCGCGGAAGATCAATCCCATGACACGACTGGTCGCAAGGTCGATGGCGTTCGCCTTCGGCCGGTCGATGACGACTTCCAGAACGCCGCCGTCACGTCGTGTGCGAATAGGATCGCTCAAACCTACGCTACCTCCTTCGCCGTATGAGAGCATCAACTGCGGCCACACCGCGCCCTTCGGGAAGAACCATCAAGGGATTAAGGTCCAGTTCCTCCAGGCGCACCGCATTCGTTACGACATATTCTGCCGTAGCTGCGACAGCATCGACGGCAGCTTGGAGATCGCCCCTCGGCCGGCCGCGATAGCCATTGATCAATTTCGCAATCTTGAGACGCGAAATCGCCGCATGAATCTCGGCTTTCGTCGCCGGAAGCGGCAGGATGACGGAATCCTCAAGCAATTCCACGAAAACTCCACCCGCTCCCAATGTCAGCGACAATCCGAAGACGGGATCGCGGGTAGCGCCGACGATGAGCTCTGCGACCGAGGGATCGACCATCTTCTCGACGAGATAACCGGCATCGCAGGCCATGGCCGCCGCCGCATCCGATACGGCCTCCGCATTCCTGAGATTGAGCACGACAGCCCCTGCCTCGGTCTTGTGGGCTATGCCGAGGCCCTTGAGAACGACCGGGAAGCCGAGCCGTTCGGCCTGCTCGGCGGCTTCGCGAGAAGAAAAGGCCTGCAGCCCTCGGGGAACGGGAAGGCCGCAGGCAGAAAGTTCCATCTTTGCATCAGCTTCGGTCAGTGTTTCGATCTCGCCCTCCATAGGCCGCACATCGAGCAGCGGCGCGGGCGGCGGGCGATCCCAGGCTCGACCGATGCCGGCGGCGACTTCCGCTGCGGTGACCGCTTCATCGATGCCTGAGAAGGCGATGATACCGTTTGCCATCAGACGATCGGCGACTGGCTCCGGCATATTCTCGGGAAGGGTCGCAAGAACGCCGGCCAATGCGCCGGTCGCGGCAGCCGCGGCGATGACCGCGTCCACCGTTGTCGTCCACTCGGATGCATCGCATCGGTCGCCGCGAGGGAAGTCCAGCACCACCAGATTGAGCGCGCAGCCGCCCTCGAACATGGCGCTGAAGGCTTCCGTCTGGCGCGCGGCGTCACCCCAGACGAAGGTGTGGTAGTCGAGCGGATTGGACAGCGCCACCATCTCGCCGAGCACCTGCCGCAGACGCGGCAATTGCTGCGGCTGCAGTGCCGGAAACTCCACATTGCGGCTGACCGCGGCATCCGCCATCAGCGAGGCCTCGCCACCGGAGCAGCTCATGGACGAGATCGAATGGCTGGCGAGCGGACCGGCGATATGCAGGAGCTTCAAGGTTTCGAGCAGCGCCGGCAAGCTCTGGACACGGCCGAGGCCGAAGCGGGCGAGCACGGCATCCGCCACCGCATCGCTGCCGGCGAGCGATGCCGTGTGTGACACCGCCGCATGTCTTGCCTGCTCTGATCGGCCGACCTTCAGCACGACAACGGGCTTCCGTGAACGCCGAGCAATGGCGGCAAGACGTTCGAGCGCTGCAAGATCGCCAAACCCTTCGACGTGGAGGCCGATCGCCGTCACACGCGGATCGTTCATCAGCGCGCAGGCGACATCGGCAAGCGGTGTCTGCGCCTGGTTGCCTGCCGTAACCACATAGGCGATCGGCAGGCCGCGAGTCTGCATGGTCAGGTTGATGGCGATATTGGAGGATTGCGTGAGGATCGCGACACCCCGTTCGATCCGCTGCATGCCGTGCTGGTCGGGCCATAACAGAGCGCCATCGAGGCCGTTGATCAGCCCATAGCAGTTCGGCCCGAGGATCGGCATGTCACCGGCCGCCTCTACGAGAGCCTTCTGCAGTTCGGCGCCATCGGCCAGTTCCGCCGTCGCCTCGCTGAATCCAGATGCATAACAGACCGCCCCGCCGGCGCCGGCGCGCGAAAGGCCGCGCACGATGTCGATGGTCAGCGCTCGGTTGACGCCGACAAAGGCAGCGTCCGGTGCGGCGGGCAGATCGGAAAGCGAGCGGTAGCAGGGCCGCCCGAGCACCTCGTCCAATTTGGGATGAACGGGCCAGATCTCACCGGCAAAGCCCATTCGGTCGCATTGCTCGATCACCCGGCGCGCCTCACGGCCGCCGAAGACGGCGATCGTTTGCGGTCTGAGCAGGCGGTCGAGCGGGCTGGATGTCATCGGCTCATGCTCCCAAAGGCCGAAGCAGGTCGCGGCTGATGATATGCCGCTGGATTTCCGAGGTGCCGTCCCAGATGCGCTCGACGCGCGCATCGCGCCAGAAACGAGCAAGCGGCAGGTCATCCATCAGGCCCATGCCGCCGTAGATCTGGATCGCCTCATCCGTCACGCGCGCCAGCATTTCGGAGGCATAGAGCTTGGCAGAGGCAATCTGCCGGTCGGCAGAAAGGCCGGCATCGAGCCGCCAGGCGGCTGCAAGCGTCAGCCACTCGGCCGCGTCGATCTCGGTGATCATATCGGCGAGCTTGAACGACACGCCCTGATTGGCGCCGATCGGCTTGCCGAACTGCTTGCGTTCGGCGGCATAGGGCAAGGCCATCTCGAAGACGCGCCGCGCCCGGCCGACGCAGGTGGCGGCAACCGTCAGCCGCGTGCCGTAGAGCCATTGATTGGCGATATCGAAGCCACGATGCACCTCGCCCAGCACCTGGGATTCGGGGACCCGGCAATCGGTGAAGCTCAAGGTGCAGTTATGGTAGCCGCGATGCGAGACGGAATCATAGCCTTTCAGGATCTCGAACCCAGGCGTGCCGCGATCGACGAGGAAGGCCGTGATCTTCTTCTTGATGCCCTTCGGCGTTTCCTCCTCGCCTGTCGCGGCAAAGACGATGACGAAATCAGCGACATCGGCATGCGAGATGAAATGCTTCGTGCCGTTCAGCACGAAGTCGCCGCCGTCGCGGCGGGCAGCACACTTCATGCCGCGCATGTCGGAACCGGCATCCGGCTCGGTGATGGCAAGCGCATCGATCTTCTCGCCGCGCACCGCCGGCAGCAAATAGCGCTCGCGCTGCTCGCCCTCGCAGGCCATCAGAATGCCGGAGGGCCGGCCGAAGAAGACCGTCAGGCCGAGCGAGCCACGACCGAGCTCCCGCTCCACCAGCGTGAAGGTGACGTGGTCGAGGCCGGCGCCGCCGACCTCCTCGGAAAAATTGCAGGCGTAAAAGCCGAGATCGATGCATTTGCGCTGGATCTCGCGCCCGAGTTCCGGCGGGACGATGCCGGTCCGCTCGACCGCGTTCTCATGCGGATAGATTTCGGTCTCGACGAAAGCGCGAACCGTCTCGACGATCATTTCCTGTTCTTCGCTGAGACCAAAATCCATGCCGATCCTCCTCACCGCCTCTGGCCGACGTGGCGGCCGGCGCCTTCGGGCAGCGCCAGTTCCGCATGGGCCGCAGCAATCGCCTTCACTCTGTCGAGCACCACGGCCGGCGCCGCCACCGCCTTGCCCGCCTTGCTGTCGACATGCAGCAGCATCTGCTCGGCGGTTGCGATGACCTCGGCCGTCGCCGTGTCGTGCAGGGTGTGGAACACATGCAGCCGCTTCTCGTCGGCGCTCAGGATCTGGCAGGCCGAATGGATCGACTGCCCGAGTTTCGCCTCGCCGAGATGGCGGATATGGCTTTCCACCGTGTAATAGCTGTGCCCCGCCTCGACATAGGCAAGATCGACGCCGACGAGACGCAGCAGCGCGTCGGACGTATCACCGAAGACCTGCAGATAGCGGTGCTCGGTCATATGGCCGTTATAATCGACCCAGGCCGGGCTCACCTTGGTTTCGACAAGCCGCAGCGGCTGCGAAGGATCGGCGGGCATTGTCTCGCCGCCGCCTTCTGCCCAGAGCGATTGCTCGAAATCCTTGAGCAGCTTGCCGGCGCCCCAGCCTTTGCCGCCATCGCCGCCCTTCAGCGCCTGAAGGATGCCGACGAGATTCTCGTCGCGGATGCGCTCAAGCTGGCGGATCGAAAGGCCCGCCGCCTGTTCGTCGGATTGCCGGCCGATCTTTTCGATCAGCGCATCGTCGAGATCGACGACATCGGTGAGCTTGGTCCAGGGCCAGGCAAGGCAGGGACCGAACTGGGCGAGGAAGTGGCGCATGCCGGCCTCGCCGCCGGCGATGCGGTAGGTCTGGAACAGGCCCATCTGCGCCCAGCGCAGGCCGAAGGAGTAGCGGATGACGTCGTCGAGCGTCTCGACCGTGCAGATATCGTCGTGGATGAGCCAGAGAGCCTCGCGCCAGAGCGCTTCGAGCAGCCGGTCGCCGACGAAGGCCTCAATCTCCTTGGCGATATGGACGCCCTTCATGCCGACCGGCGGCAATCTTTCCATCGCCGCCCGGATGGTTGCGGCCGAAGTCTTCTCCCCACCGACGATCTCGACGAGCGGCAGCAGATAGACCGGGTTATAGGGGTGGGCGACGAAGAGCCGCTCCGGATGCTTCATGTCGCGCTGCAGATCGCTCGGCAGCAGACCCGAGGTGGAAGAGCCGATCAGGGCATCCGGGCGCGCAGCCGCGTCGATCTCTGTCAGGACGCGGCGCTTGAGATCGAGCCTTTCCGGCACGCTTTCCTGGATCCAGTCGGCGTCGGTGACGGCTTCCGCCAGCGTCGGGCAGAAGCGGAGCCTGCCGGGCGGCGGCAGCGGTGCGCCGGTCATCATGGCATAGGCTCTTTCGGCATTGGCGATCACCTCGCCGACGATGCGGCCTGCTTCCGGATGCGGGTCGAACACATCGACGTCGATGCCGGCGAGCAGGAAACGGGCGATCCATCCGCCGCCAATGACGCCGCCGCCGATACAGGCCGCCTTGCTGATCTTGGTCATGATATCCTCAGCGCTTCGTCAGCTTCAGCTTCTTGCGCACATCTTCCGGTCCGATGATGCGTGCGCCCATGCCTTCCACCACCTGAACCGCCTTTTCGACGAGCTGCGCATTGGTGGCGAGCTGGCCCTTGCCGACGAAGAGGTTGTCCTCAAGGCCGACGCGCACATTGCCGCCGGCCAGAACCGCCGCCGCCGGATAGGCCATGGCGTTGCGGCCGATCGAGAAAGCCGAGAAGGTCCAGCTGTCAGGCACATTGTTGACCATCGCCATGAACGTGTTGAGATCGTCGGGCGCGCCCCATGGAATGCCCATGCAGAGCTGGATCAGCACCGGGTCTTCGATCAGGCCTTCCTCGGCGAGCTGCTTGGCGAACCAGAGATGGCCGGTGTCGAAGGCCTCGATCTCCGGCCGC
The DNA here is from genome assembly GCF_002211305.1 of Rhizobium sp. R634. Lineage (GTDB taxonomy): Bacteria > Pseudomonadota > Alphaproteobacteria > Rhizobiales > Rhizobiaceae > Rhizobium. The sequence continues at coordinate 225,666 of NZ_LOKW01000029.1, forward strand.
ACGCCGAGATCCGTCATCTTCTTGGCCATCGCCCGCAGTATGGCCGGCGTGTTGGTCATGACATAGTCGCCTAGATTGAAGTTCATCGTGCCGCAGTCGAGCGTGCAGATCTCGGGCAGGCATTCCGCGACATGGCTGACGCGCTCGCTGGCGCCCGCCATATCAGTGCCTTTCGCATTGAGGGGGAGGGGGCTTTCGACGTCCCCGAAGATCAGATCCCCGCCCATGCCGGCCGTCAGATTGAGGACGACGTCGACATCCGCCGAGCGGATGCGGTCGGTGACCTCCCTGTAGAGATCGTTGCGGCGGCTCGCGGCCCCCGTTTCCGGATCGCGGACATGGCAGTGAACAACGGCCGCCCCAGCCTTGGCGGCGTCGATCGCGGAATCCGCGATCTGCTTGGGAGTGATGGGAACATGGCTGGATTTGGAAACCGTATCGCCGGCGCCGGTGACAGCGCAGGTGATGAAGACATCGCGGTTCATCGCTAGAGGCATGTTTTTGTTCTCCCCGTCTTGCCGGGCATTACGCGACAGGACGAGCAGCAATGCTTTGCATTTTCGGAAGCCATCGATACATTATCGGAAACCTTGGGAGGTGGCCTTGCTGCAGCGATCGACGGAACGGCTCGATATCGACCTTCTCGTCCTGCCGGATACGAACCTGATCCTGATCGCATCGGTCATCGAGCCGCTGCGCGGCGCCAACCGCATCGCCGGCAGCGAGCTCTATCGCTGGCGGCTGCTGACGCCGGACGGCGCGCCGGTCCCGACCACCAGCCACATCGCGATCCCGGCCGAAGGCATCTTCCAGGCGACAACCGAGGACAAGCCGCTCTTCGTGCTGGCGAGTTACAACTGGCACCGCAGCGCGACGCCGGCACTCAAGATGCAGCTTTCCCAGGCCGCCCGCTACCGCAGGATCGTTGCCGGCATCGAGTCCGGCACGTGGCTGCTCGCCGAAGCAAGCCTGCTCGACGGACTGCGGGCGACTGTCCATTGGGAGGATTACGAGGATTTCGCGATCGCCTATCCCGACGTGAGGGCCGTCAAGGATCGTTTCGTCATCGACGGCAAGCGGCTGACGACATCGGGTTCGCTCCCGACCGTGGACCTGATGCTGGAGGTGATCCGACATCGGCAGGGTTATTCACTGGCGCTCGAAGTCAGCCGGCTGTTCCGTTATGAGCAGCCTTCCTTCCACGCCGACGAAACGCTTTCGGCCGCTTCGGCGGGGCTGCGCGCGCATGATCCGCGCGTGACGCAGGCGGTGCATCTGATGGAGGAGCATATCGAGCAGCCCCTGATCCTTGCGCGGCTCGCCCGCAGGGTCGGCGTCAGCGCCCGGCATCTGCAGGACCTCTTCCAGCAGAGCATCGGCGCGCCGCCGCATGTGCATTATCTCGCGCTGCGTCTGAACACGGCGCGCCGCAAGGTGATCGAGACGACGGCCTCCTTCGCCGACATCGCGGCGGCGACCGGCTTCAATTCGGCCTCGGCCTTTGCAAGAAGCTACCGGGCGAGTTTTTCGGAGAGCCCGTCGGAGACACGGCGCCGCTTGCGCCGCCGTATCATACCATCGGCGCCGACATAGGTTGGAATGCGTCCCGCAGCATCTCGGCGAGTTCCCGCACCGCCTCGCTGGAGCGGAAACTATTGCGGCGTAGAACGACCTTGGAGGAGTCGACCGGCGGAAAGCCGTCTTCGGCCGTCAGTTCGCGGCAGCCGGGCGGAATGCTGCTGCGGGAAAGCGTGGTGACGGCGAGACCCGCTGTCACGGCATTTTTCAGCCCCGAACCGGTATCGGCGATAAAGGCGATCCGGTAGCTGCGGCCGATCTGCTCCAGCGACCGGAGCGCAAAGTCGCGCGACCAGGTGGAGTTGCGATAGGTCGCAACCGGCAGGGGATCGATGTCGTGCAGCCGATGCACCATCGAAGTGACCCAGACGGTCGGATCGATGCAGAGAACTTCGCCCTTGTTCTGATCGCTCCAGTCGAAAACGACGGCCAGATCGAGCTCGTCCCTCTCCAGGGCGGCGAGGTTGCGGACGGTGTAGTCGCAGGACACGGTGACTTCGACCGCCGGATGACGCACCGCGAAAGCCGCAAGGGCGGCCGGCAGCACCGTCTGGCTGTATTCTTCGGGAATTCCAATGCGGACCGGCCCATCGAGCGGCTTGCTGCGGATCGTCGCCGCCGCCTCGTTCAGGAGATCGATGACCCTGCGGGCATAGGGTACGAGCTGAATGCCTTGACGCGTGAGCAGCACCCCACGGGCGCCGCGCTCGAAAAGGTTCTCGCCGATTGCCGCCTCAAGCCTTTTGATCTGGGTGCTGACGGCAGATTGCGTCCGCCCGATGCGCTGAGCGGCCGCCGAAAAGTTCGACGTCTCGGCGACAACAAGGAAGGTTCTGAGAAGATCGCTCTCGATCGGTTCTTGCATGGAAAGCCATAGAAAAAATCGATGATAGATATCACTACCATTCGTTTGTCAAATGTCAATTGCTGGCGCAGAAATGGGCGGCGTTCGACTTCCTTCTTTGAGACCATCTGCGTGACCATTGAAAATCCGGCCAGACACCTCGCAGGCAGCGAGCACGAGAAGGGTGTGCTTCTCATCGTTGCCGCGACACTAGCCTGGAGCGCGAGTGGCGTTTACTCGCGGCTCCTCACCACCGACGTATGGACGGCGATCGCCTGGCGGTCGCTGTTCGGAGGCCTGTTCCTGCTGATCCCCTGCCTTTTCCTCGAAGGGGGCATCTCGCGGCGGCAATGGCGTTCCGTCTTTCATCCGTCCGGACTAGCGATGATCGCATGCCAGACTTTCAGTCAGGGATGCTTCATCGGGGCGCTCTACATGACCACCGTCGCCAATGTGACGATGATCTATGCGACGACGCCCTTCATTGCGGCTCTGTTCGGCTGGCTCATCCTCGGAGAGAGGGTTGCCAGGCGGACGATGATTGCCGGCGCCGTGTCCCTCTTCGGCGTCGGCGTCATCGTCGCCTCGTCGATCGGCGGCGGCACCGGCTGGGGCGATCTGCTGGCCCTCGGCATGACCGCATCCTTCGCGCTCGTCATCATCATTCCGCGCATCAGCCCCGGCGTGCCGAGCCTGCCGCCGACCGTCGTCAGCGCCTTTCTGACCTTGGTCATCTTCGCGCCGTTCGGTTCGGTCGGTTCGCTCGACCTGCACAACTGGATCGTGCTTGCGGCTTTCGGCGCCACCAACTTCTCACTCGCGCTGGTTCTCTTCCTCGCTGGCGCAAAGCGGATGCCGCCGGCGGAAGCCGCGCTGATCGGCACGATGGAAATCGTGCTGACGCCCTTCTGGGTCTGGCTGCTGTTTTCCGAAGCGCCGCCCATTGCCACCTATTTCGGCGGCGCCATCATCCTCGGCGCCGTGCTCTGGCATACGGCGGTCGACTTCAGCCGAGGCCGGCGGCGATCTTACGACGGCTAGTTTAGCTTACTGGCGCAACTGCATTCAGCTGAGCGGCCGCCGTTTCACGGCGAGCGCCAGCCTTACAGCATCATGAAACCTCAGCCCCCGTTAGGCAAAGAACGCACGAAGCTGAGCGAAAAACCCGCTTGGTTTGGGATCCACGATCTTTCGCACGCGGCGAGCGACGGCCGCAGCGCTGACGCTTTCACCAAAATGGCAGAAGCAGACAAGCTCGTGCAACTGTTCGTCGCTGAGTTCGAAGAACCGTTTGGCTTCTCCATAGCTGTCATTTTCCATTCCTGCCGCCCGCAGGACGGGATCAGCAAATGCGACGGAGATCGGGGTATCGTCATCCCGCAAGGCCATCCGATCCGCGATCGGCTGATATTCTGTTTCGTGAAGCGTCTTGAGAAACGGCCTGGGGCTGCGTTCGAGACTTTCGGCCCACCGTTCGATGCGTTCACGCCGTGTCAGTTCAAGGCGCTTAAAGGTCGTGCTGACCTTAGCAACTGTTTTCAGCTGCTCCAGTGCGTACTGTTCCATTCCGGCCTCCTATCTTCAAGAAAAATAGATGGTCCGCTCCCAAAAGCAGCGTGGCTCAGGTCGCAGCCGATGTCCAATCACGATTGAAAACGGCGTCTGCTTCGATCAAATCTTCTGAGATCATCCGGAAAACCGCCCTATTCCAGGGGCCAACTCGTTCCCTTGAGCGGCACGCTGCCGCGGATTTTCGACTGTCGTCTTTGAATTGCACCCATGTCGTTTTTTCGGGCGCTGTTTTCCGCCGGAAGTGGTTTCCTTGTGGTGTTCAAGGCGCCGCCTCGCGAGCTGGCGACATGAGCCATTGGGAGGCCGGTCCGATGCCGGCGCTGCCCCGCAGCGGTTAGAACAACTGAGTCCTCAAGCAGATCGCCGGATGAGACATTCGGAAGGATATCGAGACGGATCGAAAGGAGGTTCTGGAGCCCGAAACCAGCTCTCTGCGCGGCAGATCGACGATCGCGGCGGCGATGACGAGCGGACGACAGGAACGGCCTCCTGTTCACTCTCTCCCTCCATCCGATCGGTCAATCATGAAATTCGAATATCGCCCGATGCGGCGATATCCGGCGTCGTGAATACCGAGCCGCAAAGGAGGCGGCCCGGAGGAAGGGGTTGCCGCCGGCTATCGGCTGCAGCTCGAGGCATCAAACACATGGGAGGAATCCATGAGCAAGAATAGAGGCGTCGTCTATCTCAGGCCGGGCAAGGTCGAGGTCCGCGACATCGACGATCCGAAGCTGGAAGCGCCGGACGGCCGCCGCATCGAGCACGGCGTTATCCTGAAGGTGATATCGACCAATATCTGCGGTTCCGACCAGCACATGGTCCGCGGCCGCACGACGGCGATGCCGGGCCTGGTCCTCGGCCACGAAATCACCGGCGAGATCATCGAGAAGGGCGTCGACGTCGAGATGCTCGACATCGGCGATATCGTCTCAGTGCCCTTCAATGTCGCCTGCGGCCGTTGCCGCTGCTGCAAATCCCAGGATACCGGCGTCTGCCTGACGGTGAACCCGGCCCGCGCCGGCGGCGCCTACGGTTATGTCGACATGGGCGGCTGGATCGGCGGGCAGGCGCGTTACGTCACCATTCCCTATGCAGACTTCAACCTGCTGAAAATCCCGGATCGGGACAAGGCAATGGCGAAGATCCGCGATCTCACCATGCTTTCCGACATCCTGCCGACCGGCTTCCATGGCGCGGTGCGCGCGGGCGTCGGCGTCGGCTCGACCGTCTATGTCGCGGGCGCCGGTCCCGTCGGCCTTGCCGCTGCGGCTTCGGCCCGCATCCTCGGCGCTGCGGTCGTCATGATCGGCGACTTCAACAAGGATCGTCTTGCCCATGCGGCCAAGGTCGGTTTCGAACCCATCGATCTCTCCAAGAGCGATCGTCTCGGCGACATGATCGCTGAGGTCGTCGGCAGCAATGAGGTGGACAGCGCCATCGACGCGGTCGGCTTCGAGGCGAGGGGCCATTCGGGCGGCGAACAGCCGGCGATCGTGCTCAACCAGATGATGGAGATTACCCGCGCCGCCGGTTCGATCGGCATTCCCGGCCTCTACGTCACCGAGGATCCCGGTGCCGTCGACAATGCCGCCAAGCACGGCAATCTCTCGCTCCGCTTCGGCCTCGGCTGGGCCAAGGCCCAGTCCTTCCACACCGGCCAGACGCCGGTGCTGAAATACAATCGCCAGCTCATGCAGGCGATCCTCCATGACCGGCTGCCGATTGCCGATATCGTCAACGCCAAGGTCATCCCGCTTGATGATGCCGTCCAGGGCTATGAGAGCTTCGACCATGGAGCGGCGACGAAATTCGTCCTCGATCCGCATGGCGACGTCACCAAGGCCGCATAACGATCAGACCGAAACGGAGATGGCCGGACGAACCGGCCATCTCACGGCAATCGCATGAAAATTCGGCTGGCGGCTATTGGATGCTGAACGGGAAATATTTCGCGTTGATCATGTCATAGGTCCCGTCTTCCTTGATCGCCTTCAAGGCCGCGTTCAGGCGCGCAAGGCGTTCGCCGTCATCCAGGCGCACCGCAATCCCGGCGCCCTCGCCGAAATAGGTGACGTCGGCCAGATCCGGGCCCTTGAACTCGCAGCAGCTTCCCGCCTTGGTGTTGGCGATCCAGTCATAGATGGCGAGCTTGTCTTCCAGGATGATATCGACGCTGCCGTCCGCCAGCCCCTTGTACAGTTCCGGCGAAGACCGGAAAACCGTCTTCTTCATGTCGGGATATAGATGATTGGCGTAGGACTCCTGCGCCGTCGACGAGGTCACGCCGAGATTTTTGTCATGCAGGGCGGCCGGGCTGACATCGCTGATTGCAGAATCCTTGCGGACGATGAATACCGACGGGCTGGTGTAGTATTTTTCGGTGAAGGCAACCTTCTGGCGGCGCTCCAGGCTCATCGACATGGATGAGATGATCGCATCGTATTTCTTGCCGACGAGATCGGGAATCATGTCGTCCCACTTCTCGATGATGAATTTGCATTCGAATTTGCCGGTTTCGCACAGCGCATTGGCAATATCGATGTCGAAGCCCTGAAGCTTATTGTTGGCGTCGAGGTAATTGAAAGGCGGAAACGCGCCTTCGACGGCAATGCGCATCGGCGCGGAATCCTGCGCAACGGCCTCAACCGGCAAGGTCGCGGCCAAGACGGCGCCGACGCTCGCCATCAGTGTTGCGCGCAATGTGGTCTGGATGGATCTGCGCATCATTGTCCGGACTCCCTGGGACATAGTCGATCTTTCCCAATAGTGAGCATTAGCCTTTAATTCTACGTGAACGCTTCTTTGTTAGAGTCTGCGACAGCGTTAATTTTGTTTTGGTGATTGCGCCCTGGTCTAGCGGTGTTTTGGGGTCTGCGCTTGCACATCGTCCTTCCCTCCAGCTCCAATACGTTTCAGCAATCCTGGATCGCCTCGGGAAGAATTCTCTTTCTGATCGCCATCAGCGGATTGGGAGCGATCGGGCTCGTCGTTCTCTCGGCGCTCTGGGCGGGCAAGGAGAGCGATGCTGCGGCGCTCGATCGTCAGCGCCAGCTCGTGAATGCGCGCCTGCGCGAACAGGTCGATCAGGTCGCCCACGTTATCGGCCAGTTCGGCAACGGCTACCTTGCCCGCGTCTATCCCGCATCCCAGGCAGCAGGCGTTTCCTCCAGCCTCGATGCGGTTCTCTCGGCAGCGGCCGGCAGTGCGATCAGTCAAACCGCGATGTCCGCCTTTGGCTACGACCAGGCCTTCGTCGTCGATGAGAAGGCTCAGCTGGTCATGCTGACCGACGCCGCAACGGAAAAGCGCTACCGCTGGATGAGGCCTCTCTTCCTGCCTCTCCTCAAAGATGCCCGCCTGACGACAGATCAAGGCGTTGTCTTCAGCGAACGAACACCATCGTCGCTGGAAAGCCGCCGTGCGAGCATGATCAATCTCAACCATGCACTCGCCAATCTGATGCGGCTGGAGGGCCGTCCGACCATAGTCGGCATCGTCGGCATCAACGACACTCCTCAGGGGCAACGGCAGCCCGCACGGCAATTTCTGATCGTCGTGCGGTTTCTCGACGGGGCGGCACTGGACGAATTGAGCCGGCAGCAGGGCCTCAACGGCGCCCGCTTCGCGCGCACGGCCGATCCCGACGAGGACGAAGTGGCGTTTCAGATCGATGCGACGGCAAACGGCGAACCGATCGGCTTCATCGTGTGGCGGCCCGACCTTCCGGGTTCCAGAGTGATCGGCCGATTGATGCCGGCGCTTTCAATTGCCGCCCTGGTGATCGCAGTCCTGCTCTCGGTCCTGCTCGTGCGACTGCGAACCAGTCTCGGCGAGCTGAAGAAAAGCGAGCTTCATGCAAGGCAGCTTGCGCTGCATGATGTGCTGACCGGCCTTCCCAATCGCGCCTTGTTCGCGATGCGGTTCGAGGAGTGCCTGGCGCAAATGCGCAATTCCTCCGAGCGCTCGGCGGTCGCGCTTCTCGATCTCGACCGCTTCAAAGCCGTCAATGACACGTTCGGCCATGCCGCCGGCGATGAACTCATCAGGGTGGCGGCGGACCGGATCCGCTCCGTCCTTCGGCCCGGCGATACGCTTGCCCGGCTTGGCGGAGACGAATTCGCCGTGCTTCTGCGCAACATCCGGGGCGATGAAAAAATTCTGCCGACAATCTGCCAGGCGATCGTGGCCGAACTCGGCAAACCCTTCCCGCTGCTGAACGGCGAAGCGGTCGCACGTGTCGGCGGCTCGATCGGCGTCACCATCGTGCCGGACGCCGGACGCAATGCCGACGATATCATGCGGTATGCAGACGTCGCGCTCTACGAGGCCAAGATGGGCGGGAGAGGTCAATGGCGCGTCTACTCGTCGTCGATGGACGGCGGCAGAAATGCGCGCGACATTCTCAAGAACGAATTGCGGGAAGTCCTGGCCATCGGCACGGCCTCCTCCGCCAGCCGCTCCCTGCCCGATCTGAACAGGCCGGACTTCGGATCGCTCGAAGTCTACTATCAGGCTGTCCACCGCGCCGAAGCGGGATTCAAGGCGTCGGGGGCGGAAGCCCTCGTGCGCTGGCGTCACAGCCAGCGCGGATTGTTGACGCCTGCCAGCTTCATCCCTGCGGCAGAAGAGGGCGGCCTCATCGACGCGCTTGGCTTCTGGGTCCTGCGCGAAGCCTGCAATGCCGCCCGCAGCTGGCCCGAAGACACGTTCGTCGCGGTCAATGTCTCTCCTTCTCAACTGAGGCGGCCGAATTTCGCGGAGGAAGTGTTCGCCGTGCTCGAGGAGATCGGACTGTCGCCGTCGCGGCTCGAACTCGAGCTCACCGAGTCCTCGCTCATCGAGGATAATTCGGAAATTTACACCGTGCTGAAGTCGCTGCGCAGCCGAGGCGTCCAGATTTCGCTCGATGATTTCGGGACCGGCTATTCCTGCCTCAGCCATCTGATGCGCTTCGATATCGATCGGATCAAGATCGATCGTTCCTTCGTCTCGATGCTCGGCACGAAAGCCAACGGGGCTGCCATCATCGGCGCCATCGTCGCGCTCAGCCGCAACCTCGCCATCTCGACGACGGCCGAAGGCGTCGAAACCGAATATCAGCGCGATTTCCTCGCCGCCCTCGGCTGCACCGACCTCCAGGGCTATTTCTTCTCCAAGCCGGTTCCCCTTCACGAACTGGATTGTTTCCAGCCCGCCAACGGCGCGGGATCACCTCCCATCGCTTCGGAAGCCATTGCCTGAAGGACTTTCGACCTCGTCCCGATCGGGAACTTTCACTCCGGACGACGGTTAGCGCCGAAGGTCAATGGAGGATGACATGGGCGAGATCGGGGAGTGGCGCCACCTCTGCGTCGACATGCAGCGGATGTTTTCCGAAGACACGCCTTGGCACGTTCCCTGGATGGCACGGGTCTCTCCCCAGATCGAGGAACTTGCCGGCCGGCACCCGTCCCGGACGATCTTCACCCGCTTCGTTCCGCCCGAGCGCGCCGACGAGATGCCGGGAAAATGGCGGGACTACTACCGGAAATGGTGGATGATGACCGGCGAGCATCTGCCGCGCGGTCTCGTCGATCTGGCGTCTTCGCTGGCCTCGCTCGTTCCGCCGGCAAGACACTTCGACAAGCGCACCTATTCCCCGTGGATCGACGGTCGTCTTCATCAGGTCCTCCAGTCGGAGCGGGTCGATACCCTTGTCATCACCGGCGGTGAAACAGATGTCTGCGTGCTCGCCACGACGCTCGGCGCCATCGATCTCGGCTATCGCGTCATCGTGCTGAAGGACGCCGTCTGCAGCAGCGCCGACGACACCTATGATGCATCGCTGGAACTTCTGCACGATCGGTTTTCCGTGCAGCTCGAACTCGTGGAGACGGAAGAATTTCTACGCGGCCTCGGCTGAGGCCGGCCTAAAAATGGCCAGTCAGCGCACTCCCAGCTCACGATGGGATCTGCGCAATTTTGCCGGTGTCACGTGATAGGCGCGCTTGAACCAGTTCACCAGATGGGCGCAATCCGTGAAGCCGCACTCGTAGGCGATCTGGGCGATGGACCTATCGCTGTTGAGCACCATCCACTTCGCCGCTTTCAGGCGCATCTGGCGCCAATATTCGCCGGGAGCGGCCTGCAGATGCTTCCGGAAAAGCCGGGAAAGCTCTCGTTCCGATGTACCGACGCTCGCAGCGATCTCGGCGACCGAACAAAGCTCATACATCTTCTGCCGCATCAGGCCGATCGCATTGGCGACCCGACGGTCCGCGCACTTCATGCCGAGATCCGGTTCTTCGACCGCTTCTCCCCTGTCGAAGCCGTGATCGCCGAGAAGATAGTGAAACGCCTTGTGCGCACGGGACTCCCCGCAAGCGTTGGACACCAGATACATTGCGAGCTTTATCGAAGCCAGTCCGCCCGGACAGGTGATGACGTTTCCGTCGACCACGACCGGCCGGTCGGTGATGGGCGTGACGTCGGGAAAGGTCTGCCGCAACAACCCGGCCAGGGTGAAATGGACCGCGCATCTTTTTCCGGCGAGCAGGCCGGCCTCGGCCAGCACGAAGCTTCCCGAGCAGTTGCCGGCCACCGGCACGCCTTGACGCGAGGCCGCCATGACGAAGTCGTAGAGCTCCGGCGGAACTTTATGATCGGCGTGGAGTATGCCGCCGTGCACGACGATGAAGTCGTAGTCACGCGGGTCGCCATATGTCCGGCCCGGCGTCAGTTCCAGGCCGCAACTCGACCGCACCGGATCGAGATTGTGCGACAGCAGCTCCCAGTCACAGTAGATCCGCCGGCTGAAGTCGCCTTCGTCACCTGCCAGCCGAAGAAAGTCCGTGAAACAGGCAAGCGGCATCAGCGTGAAGTTCGGCGTCGCCACGATCCCCACCCTGAGCGGTGAGGTTACATCGGGCGGCGGCTTGCTTGGCCCCGATTGAGAGTAGTCGCGCTGCAAACGAAGGTCCTCCGGGCCATCGAATTTGTCCTAAACGTACAATACCGCGGCGGCCAAGACAAATACGATCGGTGTGCATGGGGAGGCGAAGTGCCGAAGTGAGGAAACCGGCGTTCCGCCCGCCCAGCAGACAGGTCAAATGCACGAAAAGGGGAACGCAATGAAAAATCTTCTCGCAATTTCGACGGTCGCGTTGATCGCCGGCATCGCCTCGAACGCCCGCGCCGACTGCGGTTCCGTTACCGTTGCCAATATGAACTGGCAAAGCGGCGAACTTCTCGCCCATGTCGACAAGTTCATCCTGGAGCACGGCTTCGGCTGTCAGGTGGAGTTCGTTCCCGGCGATACGGTGCCGACGATCACCTCGATGGTGGAAAAGGGACAGCCCGACATTGCCGGCGAGGCCTGGGTCGATCTTGTCCCTGAGATCGTGAAACGCGGCGTCGACGAGCGCAGAATTGTAAATATCGGACCGGCTTTGTCCGATGGCGGCATCCAAGGCTGGTACATACCGAAATTCATCATCGACGCCCATCCCGAGATCAAGACGGTCGACGATGCCTTCGCCCACCCAGAGCTTTTCCCGGCCCCCGAGAAGACCTCGAAAGGCGCTGTTTTCAACGGCCCGGCAGGATCGGGCGGCTCGGTCGTCAGCGCCCAGCTTTTCAAGGCCTATGACGGCGATGCCAAAGGGTTCGAACTCGTCGATCCCGGCACCCAGGCCGGTCTCGATGTAGCCATGGCGCGAGCCTATGAGCGCAAGGAGGGATGGATGGGCTATTATTGGTCGCCGACCGCGCTGCTTGGGAAATATTCGATGGTTCGCCTGGAAGCCGGGGTCCCGCACGACATGGCGGAGTGGAAGCGCTGCAACACCGTCTCCGATTGTACCGATCCCAGGAAGAACGAGTGGCCGAAGGACCACGTCGTGACGCTCGTCTCGCAGCGGCTCGCGGAAAGCGGCAACACCGGGGTGGTCGATTACCTCAGCAAGAGGTCATGGAACAATCAGACCGTCAGCTCGGTCATGGCGTGGATGACCGACACCCAGGCGGGCGGCGAAGATGGCGCGTTGCACTTCTTCAAGGAGCATCCCGAAATTTGGAAGTCGTGGCTGAGCGCCGACGTGGCGAAGAAAATTACGGCCGCCCTCTGAATTCCCAGTGCGCGGGCCTCATAGGCCTGCGCATTCGCACGACAGGCAAGCCGTGAACCCCACAGGATTCGACATGACAAGCTCCTTTCCGAAGACCTTTTCCCCAATCACGCTGGCGGGCCATAGGCTCCGCAACAGGATCGTATTCGGCGCCCACACGGCAAACATGTCCGTCAATGGGCTGCCCGGTGATCAGACGATCGCCTATTATGTCGAGCGGGCGATCGGCGGTGCAGCCATGATCGTCGTCGAGCCGATGCCCGTGCACCCGGCCACCGTGCTGACGCGCGGTAATTTTCGGACATCTGATGACTCCGTCATTCCGGCCTTCCGGCGGCTGACCGGCAGCGTGAAGCAGCATGGGGCAGTTATCCTCCAGCAGCTCTATCATGTCGGAAGCCACGGAGATTCCGACCTTTCGTTTCATGCGCACTGGTCGCCTTCGGGAGGGCCGAGCTACCACGACAGCGACGGCTCGCATGCGATGACGGAGGACGAGATCGAGGAAACCATCGGAGCCTTCGTCAAGGCGGCGTTGCGCTGCCAGGCGGCCGGTTTTGACGGCGTGGAGGTCTGGGCTGCCTATGGCGGTCTGCTCGACCAGTTCTGGACGCCCTTCTACAATCGCCGCGACGATCGCTGGGGCGGAAGTCTCGAAAACAGGACGAGATTCTCCCGGGAAGTCCTCAGCCGCATCCGGCATGCCTGCGGTCCCGACTTCATCATCGGGCTGACCGTCAGCGACGAGCCCGGCTGTCCGACCGCCTTGAACCGCGACCAGTTGACGGAGATCGTCGCCGCCCTCGATGACGAGAGGCTGATCGACTACGTGACCTGCGGCTCCGGCGGATATTTCGACTATGGCAGCCTGATGCCGACCTTTCTCTATCCGGAGCGGTTGGGCGCCGAGTTGTCGGCACGCCTGAAAAAGGTCGTGAAGCATGCGCTGGTCACGGCGGAAAGCCATATCCGGACACCCGAAAACGCGGAGATCACGCTCGGGGAGGGGGCGGCGGATCTGGTTTCCATCGTCCGCGGCCAGATCGCCGACCCGCATCTCGCCAACAAGGCGCGTCTGGGAACGCCCGAGGATATAAGAGGCTGTCTTTCCTGCAACCAGATGTGCTGGGGCCGCCGGTCGCGCGACTATTGGATCAGCTGTCTGATCAATCCTTCCGTCGGGCGCGAAGCGGAATGGGGAGGCGACCGGTTCGAGCCTGTGGAAAATCCGCAATTCGTCCTGGTGGTCGGGGGAGGGCCGGCCGGCTTGGAAGCGGCTCGCGTGGCAGCCGAAAGAGGCCATCGCGTCGTGCTGGCGGAAGCCTCGGACCGGCTTGGCGGCGCTTTCCGCCTAGCCGGCGAGCAGCCGCGGCGGGCGCAGATACTGGACCTCATCCGGTGGTACGAGATCCGCTTCGAAAAACTCGGGGTCGAGGTGCGATTCAATAGCTATATCGAGGGCAGCGACGTCGCCGGCATCGGCGCCGACATGGTGATCCTGGCGACCGGATCGCTGCCGCAGGATTCCGGCTTCCAGAAGGCCATGCCCGATCGACCGGCACTCGCCGGGATCGAGAGCGGAAACGTCTTCTCCGCCGAAAGCGTCATGGCGCGTCAGGCAAGGCTCGGCAAACGTGTCATCCTGGTGGACGAGACCGGCGGCTGGAAGGGCTGCGGCACGGCCTGGAAACTCGCCGAGCAGGGACACGAGGTCGTCCTCGTGACGCCCGATGCGCTTATCGGAAAGGAACTCCAGCGCACCTCCGCCGACGTTCCGTTGCGGCGGACCCTCAGCATGCTCGGCGTCGAATTCCGGACGGAGGCCAGCATAGAAAGCTGGCAGGGAAATTCCGCGATCCTCGTCTCCCACCTGACGGGAAAGCGCGAGACGATCGACGCCGACAGCCTCGTCTTCTCCACGACCAATGTCGCCGCAAACTGGCTCGCCCTGGAACTGGCGGAACTCGGCATTCCCTTCGTCGAAATCGGCGACGGCGTGGCGCCAAGACAGGCTCCCTATGCATTTTACGAGGGCCGGCGGGCCGGAATGGCGATCGGCGTCGAGAAAGAGGTGCGAAGCGGGCAGGTGCCGAAAATTTCCGTGGCATAACCATATCCGAGGACGACCGCCGGCGCGCGGTCGTCTTGTGCAGGACGGCGCAACTCAATAGGAAGGCGGGATCCGGCCCAGAGAAGATACGGGACCGGGCCTGATACTATTGATTTTGAAGGAGAATATATTGCGCCGGGCCATTCAATTGCTGCTGACCGTCGTCATTGCATTCGCCGTGATCATCGGCTTCCGCTGGTACCGCTATGTCACCAATGTGGAAAGCCCGTATGATGAAGTCGGCATCGAGTTGAACAGCCGGATGCCCGGCCCGATCAACGCATGGGGATGCGCCACCCTTCATGCGACGTTTGCCGGCGCCCTGCCGCCCTATGGCTGCCAGGATAACGCCGATGCGGGCAAGTGGCGGTAAGCCCGAGACCCGTTACATCCTCAAAGCCGCGCGGTGAATTCCGGATTGGCCGCGCGGCATACGACATCCGATCGGCACAAGCGACGGCATTCGTGGCGTGGCCATTGAAGCCGCCGACCGCGCTCAGACGAATGAAGGACCGGATGCCTTCGGGCGTTTTCAGCACGCCCATTTCGTCTTCGCGCCGTGACGTCCACCCGTCCATCAAAAGTTCGTCTGACCCCATCAGCCGACGCATCGTGCTACGAAAATCATAACGCCGGGCGATTTGAAACCTCAGGTCTGCGCGGTGGAATTTCGAAATTCCGAGCACGCACATGGACCTCTCGAAGATCAAGACGCTGATCGACTTTGTCGGCCGATCGAACATTACCGAGCTGACCGTGACGGAAAAGGACGTGACGGTTCGGATTTTCAGAACGTCTCCGGGGCAGGAGGCCGTGGCCGCGCTCCCGCAAGAGGCAGGATCGACGGACAGCCTTGTTCCCGATGCGTCTTCGAGCCTCGCGCACACCTCCCATGCGGTAAAGGCACCGGTTTTCGGCGTTCTGCACCGGGCGCCCGCGCCCGGGGAGCCGCCATTCGTCGCGATCGGCGACGAGGTGGAGGAGGGGCAGACGCTCTTCATCATCGAGGCGATGAAGGTCTTCAACAAGATCGCCGCGCCGCGGGCCGGACGCATCACGCGCCTGATCGAAATCGACGGCGGCGAGATCGAGACCGGCGAGTTACTGGCGGAGATTGCCTGATGCCGGAAATCTCTAAACAAGCCGCCGCTGCCGGACGCCGCTTCGATACCGTGCTGATCGCCAATCGCGGCGAGATCGCCGCCCGGATAGAGCGCGCCTGCCGCGACCTCGGCCTGAAGACGGTCGCCATCTGCTCCGAGGCGGACAGGCAGGCGCCTTATATCAGGACCGCAGACGGTTTTCTTTGCATCGGCCCGTCGGCTGCGGGCAAGAGCTACCTCAACCAGGACGCGATCCTTCTCGCGGCACGCCTCACCGGCGCAGGCGCCATCCATCCCGGTTACGGTTTTCTGTCTGAGAACGCCGCATTCGCCGACGCGGTCGAAACGGCCGGGCTGGTCTTCATCGGTCCGACGTCTTCGTCGATCGCGACGATGGGCGACAAGATCGCGGCCAAGCGGGCGATGATGGCGGCCGGCGTGCCCTGCGTTCCCGGCCCCGATACCGCGCTGCCTGACGACCCTGATGCCATCGAGCGCATCGCGCTTGAGATCGGCTATCCTGTCATCGTCAAGGCGTCGGGCGGCGGCGGCGGGCGCGGCATGCGCGTCGTGCCGGAAGCCGGCCAGCTGCAGGAAGCCATCGCGCTGACGCGGGAAGAGGCGCGCAAGGCCTTCGGCTCGCCCTCGCTCTACATGGAGAAATTCCTGGAGCATCCGCGCCACATCGAGATCCAGGTTCTTTGCGACGATCACGGCAATGCCGTGTGGCTGGGGCATCGCGACTGCTCCATGCAGCGCCGCCATCAGAAGGTGGTGGAGGAAGCACCGGCGCCGGGGATCGCGCCCGATGTCATCCAGCCGGTCGGCATGGCATGCGTCGAGGCCTGCCGCCAGGTCGGCTACCGGGGCGTCGGAACCTTCGAATTCCTCTATGAAAACGGCGCTTTCTATTTCATCGAAATGAACACGCGGCTCCAGGTCGAGCACCCCGTCACCGAAATGACGAGCGGGCTCGACATCGTCCAGGCGCAAATCAAGGCGGCCCAGGGGGAGGTTCTGGATCTTGCTCAGGACGATGTGGCATGCGAGGGCCATTCCTTCGAATGCCGCATCAATGCCGAAGATCCCGAAACCTTCCTGCCGTCGGCGGGTGTCATCACCCATCTGGCCTTGCCCCAGGGGCCGGACATCCGCGTCGATACGCATATCCATGCCGGCTATAAGGTTTCGCCCTATTACGACTCGCTGATCGCCAAGCTGATCGTGCATGCGCCGACGCGGGCAAAAGCCATGGCCAGGATGTGCGAAGCGCTTGCCGGCACGGAGATCGAGGGGATCGCCACCAATCTTCCCTTCCTCAAGGCGCTGTTCGAGGACCACGCTTTCGCGCGCGGCGAGACGGATATCCATTATCTCGAGCAGTGGCTGAAGCTGCGGAGGGCGGCGGCATGAGCGCGATCGACTTCAGCGATCCCGCCATCATCGCATCCCTGACCGAGGCGCTGACGGCCGCGGGCGTGGACGGGCTGGAGATCTCCCGGCCGGACGGACAGCTGCGCATCGTCATCTCAGGGGAGGGCGGCGCCCGCATCAGTTCGACGAAGCCGACGCCCCGCGCGCCACGCACCGGACCTGTCGTCGTGAAGGCACCGATAGCAGGACATTTCTCCGTCGAACATCCCGCCACTTCTGCGGCACCCCAAACTCTGCCGCGCTCCGTATCCGATGCCGATATCCTCGGCTTCATCAGGATAGGCCATGTGCTGCTTCCCCTTCGCGCCGGCCGCTCCGGTGTTTTGACCAAGCTGCTTGCCGAGCCCGGCGCGCTGATCGGCTTCGGTGACCCTCTGTTCGAAATCGAGTTCTCATCATGATCGTCACGACGAACAGGCATGCGCAACGCGAGATCGTTCCGGCCACCCAAAGCCGGGCGCGGGTTTCCGCGATCGGTGCAAAGGCCTTCCTGCTCGAAGCGCCAGGCGATTTCGATCTTGCGGCGCAGCGGCGGATCTGGGCCCTGTCCCGGACCGTCAAGGGATGGGCGGAGCTTGCCGAGGATATTCCCGGGATGACCAACCTGCTGGCGATCTTCAAGCAGACGCCGGAAGATCCCGATGCCGCGGTCGCCCGCCTGCTTGAGGCGTGGGAGAATGCGCAGAGCATCGATCTCGAAGGCAAGACCATCGAAATTCCCGTCCATTACGGCGGCGAGCATGCGACCGATCTTCCGGCCCTTTGCGATCTCTCGGGCCTCAGCGATCACGAGGTGGTGCGCCTCCATCATGAGGCGACCTACCGCGTTTTCGCCTTGGGCAGCGCGCCCGGTTTCGGTTATCTGCACGGCCTCGACCCGCGCATCTATATGCCGCGCAAGACCGTGCCCTCGCTGAAGATGGCCAAGGGCTGCGTGACCATCGGCGGCATGCAGACCGGTGTCGCCATGCTGACCGGCCCCAACGGCTGGAATTCCATCGGTTTCGCGACGCTTGAGATGTTCGACCCCGCCTCGCCGAACCCTGCCATGATGGCGCCGGGAGATACGGTGCGGTTCCTGCCGGCAAGGATCGAACTATGATCGAGATCCTGGAAAGCGGCCCTTTCAACACGGTACAGGATCTGGGGCGGCCCGGTTATCGCGACATCGGCGTATCGGCGAGCGGCGCGATGGATCCGCTCGCGGTCCGGATCGGCAATAGTCTCGTCGGCAATGACGAGAGTGCGGCCGTGATTGAGGTGCAGACCTTCCCGTTCCGCCTGTGTTTCGAGCGGCGCACCGTCTTTGTCGTGACCGGCGCCGACGGCAATCCTCATCTTGACGGATCGGAGTTGCTGCCCTGGTGCGCCTATATGGCGGAGCCCGGACAGGTTCTCGAATTGAAGCAGCCGCCGCGGCTGGCGCGCGCCTATGTCTCCTTCGGCGGCGGGCTGGATATCCCTGTCGTCATGGGCTCGCGCAGCACGTCGCTGCGCGGCGGCTTCGGCGGCAATGCCGGCCGGCCGCTGGCGAAGGACGACCGGCTCACCGTCGGCGAGGATCTGGAGATTGCCATGCTGCCGGCCACGGGCCTTGCCGTTATCGAGCCGGCCGTGGCCCTGCGCGAGGTCTTCCCGGCTCCCGTCGACGGCGTATTGCCGATCCGCGCGCTGCCGGCCGGCGAGCATGATCTTTTCGCCGCGGACGGCGAAGCCTTCTGGAACCAGACCTGGCGGATTTCCTCCCGCAGCGACCGGACCGGCTACCGCCTGTCCGGCGAACCGGTCACGCCGACCGCATCGATCGAGATGCGCTCCCACGGCGTCGTGCCCGGGGTGATTCAGGTGCCGCCCGGCGGCGAACCCATCGTGCAGATGAGCGATGCGAATACCGCCGGCGGATATCCGAAGATCGCCGGCGTGATCGAATGTGATCTCTGGCGGCTCGGCCAGGCCCGCATCGGCGCCCGCCTGAAATTCGTCCGCTCGACGCATGCCGAGGCTCGGGCCGTGGAACAGGCTGTCGGCCGCTACGTCGAGGATGTCAGACAAACATGCGGGATGGTCAAACGCGCCCTGAAGGCGATGGCCTGATGCGGACATGCAAGAATGAGCCCAAGGCCATCAGAAGGAGGAACTCATGAAAATCGATCTGAATTCCGACATGGGCGAAGGATTTGGTCCCTACCGGCTGTGCGACGACGAGGCGATGATGAAGATCGTCTCCTCGGCCAACATCGCCTGCGGCTTCCACGGCGGCGACCCCGACACGATGGGGCGGATGGTCCGGCTTGCGAAGTTAAACGGCGTCGGCATCGGCGCGCATCCCGGCCTGCCAGACCGGTTGGGCTTCGGCCGGCGCGAAATACCGTTCCAGGCGGACGAGCTTCGCCAGCAGATGCTCTACCAGCTCGGCGCCCTGATGGCGATTGCCAGAGCCGAGCGGGTCGCCGTCTCCCATATCAGCTTCCACGCCGCCATGGGCAACATGGTCAACCGCGACCCCGTCCTCGCAGACCTGATGATGGATGCGATCGCCACCGTCGACGCCAGTCTCGTCGTCTTCGTCACATCGGGCAGCGAGATTGAGCAGGCCGCGAAACGCGCGCGTCTGAAGACGCTGGCGCTTTTCCTCGCGGACCGGGCCTATGATGCCGGCGGCAACCTCGTCGCGCGCGGGCTCCCTGGTGCCGTCATCAAGGACGAAGCCGCGGTACGCGCCCGGGTGCGGCAATTCCTGCTCAACGGGTCCGTCCGGACGATCGACGGAGCCGTAATCGCCATGCCGGCGCGCTCCATTCTCGTCCACAGCGACACGCCCGGCGCCCTCGAACTTGCCGGCATCGTGCGCGGCGAGATCGAAGCCACCGGCGCCACGCTCGCGCCCGCCACCGAACTCGCAGAATGAATGCAATCCCGATCGCCTGCCGGCGGTCTATCACTCCAATCCCTCATCGAAGGACCACGTCGATGTCCATCAAAGCCGACCGCCTGAAAAACGTCTCCATTTCAGCATCTGCCGCCATGACCCAGCGCGCCAGGGAACTGGCCGCCGAAGGGATCAAGGTCGTCAGCCTCTCCTCCGGCGAGCCGGATTTCCCCACCCCGGCACATGCGATCGAGGCGGCCCATGCGGCGGCACTTGCCGGCGATACGAAATATCCGCCGATGGACGGCACGCCGGCGCTGAAGGCCGCCATCATCCGGAAGTTCAAGCGCGACAACAATCTCGACTACGACGCCAGCCAGATCGTCGTCTCGGGCGGCGGCAAGCAGGTGATCTTCAACGCCATGCTGGCGACCTGCAATCCCGGTGACGAGGTGGTCATCCCCACACCTTCCTGGGTCAGCTATGCCGACATCGTCAAATTCGCCGGCGGCGTGCCGGTCGCCGTCCCCTGCCACGAAGAGACCGGCTTCAAGCTGCGTCCGGAGGATCTGGAAGCGGCGATCACGCCGCGCACCAAATGGCTCTTCCTGAATTTCCCGAACAATCCGACCGGCGCTGCCTGCACCCGGGCGGAGATGACCGCCATCGCCGAGGTCATGCTGCGCCATCCCCATGTCTGGATCATGACTGACGACATCTACGAGCACCTCGTCTACGACGACTTCCAGTTCTGCACGATGGCGGAAGTCGAGCCGAGGCTCTACGACCGCGTCCTGACGATGAACGGTGTCTCCAAGGCTTACGCGATGACGGGCTGGCGGCTCGGCTTCTGCGCCGGCCCGAAGGATCTGATCTCGGCCGTCAGCAACGTCAACGGCCAGAATGGCGGCGGTATTGCGACGCTGACGCAGGCCGCGGCGACCGCAGCGCTCGACGGGCCTCAGGACCTCCTGAAGGAGCGCGCCGCGATCTACAAGAAAAGACGCGACTTCGTTCTCGACAGATTGTCGGAAGTGGAAGGTCTGCGCTGCCATAGACCGGAAGGCGCCTTCTACATCTATCCCAACATGTCGGGGCTGATCGGCAAGACGAGCAAGGGCGGACGAAAGATCGAAACCGACGTCGATTTCGTCATGGCGCTGGTTGAAGAGCATCATGTCGCCACCGTGCAAGGCGCGGCTTACGGAATGAGCCCCTTCTTCCGCATTTCCTACGCCACGAGCATGGAAAAACTCGACGAAGGCTGCGCGCGCATAGCGCAATTCTGCCGGGACATGCGCTGACCGCTTTTAACCCTTTAGCCGCGCCGTCAGCCCGAGAAGGATGTCCCGGACGGCAAGGGCCGGCTCCGACAAAGGATTCTGGTCGGAAACGCAGAGCGACAGGGTTTCCTCTATCCTGGGCGAGACGAGCCGGCAGATCAGGGGCTCGCTCGATTCCGAGACGATGCGATCGGCAATGGCTTTCGGCATGATCGTCGCGCCGAGGCCGCTTGCGACAGCACGGGCCAGCGTGCGGACGATTTCGACTTCCGCCACGACTTTCAGATTGGTGCGTGTGCGCGTGAAGGCGGTGTCGACCGCGCGGCGGACGAAATTATAGGCCGGCGGCAACAGCATCGGCATCCCGTCGAGAGCGCTGACGGGAACGGGCTTCGCATCCGCTTCGATCGCAAAGTCGCGATGGGCAACGAGGAAGAATTCCTCGCTGAGGATCGGCTCGAACCGCACACCCTTGATCGGGCCGGTTCCATGCAGAAGCGCCATTTCCAGCCGGCCGTTCATGATCATCTGGCTATAGGTCTGGCCGACACTTTCGGTCATATGCAGCAGGATGCCGGGATGCAGTTTCCTGGTCTCGGCGAGCAGATCGACCGAGAGCGTCGCAGCGCTGCTGAAAGGCACCAGACCGACGGAAACGCGCCCCGCAAGCGAGTTGCCGGCGGCGGAAGCATCGGCCTGCGCCTGCTCCATCTGCCGTAGGATGATCTGCGCATGGCGATACACCGCATGCCCCGCATCGGTCATGCTGACACCTTGCTGGCTGCGGATCAGCAGCTTGTGGCCGAAATGCTCCTCCAGTGCCGCAAGCTGCTGGCTCAGCGCCGGCTGGGCGATATGCAAAAGATCCGCCGCGCGCGTGATGCTGCCGCTGTCGACGATCACGATGAAGGATTTGAGGCGTCTGATGTCCATGAGGATCGGGGTACCATTCTAATCTGCATGGCAGCATGTTTGCAGAGGCGCATTGCTTTTGCAACGCGACGCGGTCTCGGGCTCCGCGCACAAGGATGCTCCGCAGCCCTATTGTCTCTGCTTCTGCAGGCCGCGGCTGCTCCATAACCGTTGCTTATTGCTCCAGAGATAATCGGTCTTAGGCAAGGGGTTAAAGCTTCGCTACTGTCTCAATCAACAACAAGGGAACGACAATGCCATTCTCCGACTACAAGACCGCACTGATAACCGGCGCATCTTCCGGAATCGGCGCAGCCGCTGTCGAGCGGCTCCGCCGGGAGAACATTGAGGTCCATGCCGTAGCCCGCAGTGCGGACGCGCTGCAGCAGCTGGCAGAACGCACCGGCTGCATCCCTCATGTCATCGACGTGACCGACCGCCAGGCGATGGCCGAGCTCGCGGGTCGGGTGGAATTCGACATTCTCGTCAACAATGCCGGCGTCGACCGGCCGAAGAAGTTCCTCGAAGCTGACGAGGGCGATATCGATCTTCTCGTCGACGTCAATCTCCGCGCGGTCCTGCACCTCTGCCGCCTGGTCGTGCCCGGCATGGTGGCGCGGGATCGCGGCCACGTCATCAATATCTCGTCGATCGCCGGCGCTTATAATTTCGGCGGTAACTCCTCCTATCACGCCACCAAGGCCGGCGTGAGCATGCTGTCCAACCAGCTGCGCATCGACGCTTTCGGCAAGCGGGTGCGGGTCACGGAAATCTGCCCCGGCCGCGTCGCCACCGACATTTTCAACCATGTCCATGGCAACGACCCCAGCGTCCGCGAACGGTTCATCGACGGCTTCGAACTGCCGCAGGCGACCGATATCGCCGATGCGATCGCCTTCGCCATATCGGCTCCCGTCGCGGTGAACATCGGACATATGGAAATCACGCCGACGTTGCAGGTCATGGGCGGCCTGCAGACGGCAAAGCCGCAGCCTGCGGCGAAGACGGATCCATCCGAGGAGCCGGGCCCGTGAGCGGTTTCGATCTTTCGGCCATCCTGGGCAATCCCGAATATGCCTCCATGCTGCTGCACGGCATCCAGATGACCTTCATCATCTATGCCGGGTCCTGGACACTGGCGATGGCGCTGGCACTCGTGCTGCTGGCTGTGCGCCTGTCGTCCTTCCGCTTCGGCGATCCGTTGGTCGCCGCTTACGTTTCCTATCACAGGAACGTCCCCACGCTGGTGCAGCTGATGCTCTGGTATTTCGGGATCTTCACGCTGATGCCGAGCGGCCTCTCGACATGGCTGGCAAGCCATAATGCCGAGGCGATCTTTGCGGTGATCGGGCTCGGCCTCTGCCAGGCGGCCTATTTCAGCGAAGATCTTCGTTCGGGTGTGCGATCGGTCAGTGACGGCCAGATGCAGGCGGCTCGCGCGCTCGGCCACGGTTACGTCTCGGCGATGCGCTTCGTCATCATGCCGCAGGGCGTGCGCAATGCGCTGCCGCCGCTTATCAATCACAGCGTCTCCCTGTTCAAGAACAGCAGTCTCGCGGTCGTCATTGGCGCGTCGGAACTGACGCATGCCGTCAAGGAAATCGAGAACCTCAGCTTCCGGACATTCGAGATCTACCTGATCGGCACGGTTCTCTACCTCTTCTTCTCGCTCGTGATCATGAGCGTCGGCGCCTATCTGTCGATGCGCGCGGATCCTGCCTGGAGGGCGCGCGCATGATCCAGGACATGATCGCCATCATCCACGATTACTGGCTGCTGCTTTTGATCGGCCAATATCCGAACGGGCCGCTCGGCGGGCTCGCCAACACGCTGATCCTTTCCGCGCTCAGCATCGCTCTCGCCTTTCCGGCGAGCATCCTGTTCGCCTTGGCGCGGCTTTCCAAATTGCGGCTGCTGCGCTGGCCGGTCACTGCGCTCGTTTATTTCACCCGCGGCGTGCCGCTGCTGATGCTCATCCTGTGGAGCTATTTCCTGGTGCCGCTGCTGACCGGCGCCGATGTGCCGAGTTTCGTCACCATGCTGACGACGCTAGTGGTCTATCAGAGCGCATTCCTGAGCGAGGTCGTGCGCGCCGGCATCGTCGCGCTCGGACCGGGCCAGATGGATGCGGCACGTGCGCTTGGCCACAGCTATATGGGCGCGATGCGCTACATCATCCTGCCGCAGGCGCTCTACAACATGATCCCGAGCATCATCTCCACCTTCGTCTCGACGATCAAGGACACCACGCTCGGCTATGTGATCAACGTGCCTGATCTGACCTTTGCGGCAAGCCAGGTCAACAATCAGCTGCTGACGCAACCCTTCCAGGTCTTCCTCATCCTGGCGATCGTCTACTTCATCATCTGCTGGACGCTCACCTACTTCGCCAATCGCCTTGAGCGGCGCATCACGCGGCGGCGTGCGGGACTGCTCAACGTCCCCGCCGCCGTGGTCGCGCCATCGAAAATCGTATCGGAGCAGCTATGACCATGTCCGTTTCAGCACAGGAATCGCAGACGATCCGGCTCTCGAAAGTCTGCAAGAGCTATGGCGACTATCCGGTCCTGAAGGACATTGATGCTGAGGTCGCGCGCGGCGAGGTGGTCGTCATCTGCGGCCCGTCCGGTTCGGGAAAATCGACCCTGATCCGCACGATCAATCGCCTTGAGGAGATCAACAGCGGATCGATCACGCTCGAAGGGCAGAACATTCACGCCGCCATGCGGGCGAAGGAACTCAATGCGATGCGCAGCCGGATCGGCTTCGTATTCCAGAACTTCAACCTGTTTCCGCATCTTTCGGTCGCCGAGAACGTCTCGATGTCGCCGATCCGGGTGAAGGGCGTTACGCCCGATGTCGCGCACGAAAAGGCCCTCAAGCTCCTCGACCGCGTCGGCCTTGCCGACAAGGCCCGCGCCTATCCCGGCCAGCTCTCTGGCGGCCAGCAGCAGCGCGTGGCGATCGCCCGCGCCCTTGCCATGGAACCGCCGGTGATGCTGTTCGACGAGCCGACGAGCGCGCTCGATCCCGAAATGGTCGGCGAGGTGCTCGCCGTCATGAAGAGCCTCGCCTCCGAGGGCATGACCATGCTCTGCGTCACCCACGAAATGGGTTTCGCGCGCGAGGTCGCCGACCGGATCTGGTTCATCGATGCCGGCCAGATCATCGAAATGGCGGCCCCCGAAGACTTCTTCATCAATCCACGCCATCCCCGCGCTCAGCGTTTCCTCGCTGATCTCAGGCACTGACACCAACGACCAAAAACAAAGGAGAACAGCAATGAACTGGAAATATCTGAGCCTCACCGTCGCATTCGCCGGCATGGCGGCAGCCTTGCCCGCAAAAGCCGATCAGCTCGACACCATCATGTCGGCCAAGACCTTGCGCTGCGCGACTTTCGCCGACGTTCCTCCCTTCGCCTCTCCCGATCCGAAGACCCGCGAAATGGCCGGTTTCGACGTCGACCTCTGCGGCGCCATCGCCAAGGAATTGGGCGTCAAAGCTGAAATCAAGCCGGTTTCGGTCGAAGCGCGCGTGCCCGAGGTCAAGCTCGGCCGCGTCGACATCACCGTCGCCAACCTTGCCTATACGCTGAGCCGCGCCGAACAGATCCAGTTCAGCGATCCCTATTATCTCGCCAAGGAAATGCTGATCGTGCCGGCCGACGATGCCGGCAAGACGAAGGCCGATTATGCCGGCCAGCGCATCGCCTCGACCAAGGGTTCGACCTCGGAGATGTCGATCAAGCTCAACAAATCCGACCCGCTGACCTTCCAGGATACCGCCTCGGCCTACCTCGCCGTCCAGCAGGGCAAGGCGCGCGGCATGGTCGCCAACACCATGACGACGACCAAGTTCGTCAATGAATCGAAGAGCAAGGGCAAGCAAATGCGGATGATCGAGGAGCCGATGCTCTACCAGCCGATCGGCATCGGCATGGCCAAGGATCAGCCGAAGCTGACGGCCAAGATCAACGAAATCCTGCACAAGCTCGACGAGTCTGGCGAGATCAACAAGATCTGGGACAAGTGGCTTGGCCCGAACACCGAGTACAAGATGACCCGCACCGACAAAGTCGTGCCGCTCGCGCAGCTGAAATTCGACCCGATCCCGTAGACCGACCGGTCTCGGAACCTCCCGAAGACATTCAACCGAGACAAGACGGCGGGATTTGCCCGCCGTCTACCAACGATGTGAGGCACCCATGATTCATATAAAAGACATCGCTGAACGGCCCAGCAAAGCTGACATCGAGGCCGTTTCGAAGTTTTCGCCGGCGACCATCCACGAAGCCCAGGGGCGCCGCGGCGCACTTTCCTCCCGCCTCAAGCCCGTCGACTACCGCATGAAACTGTGCGGCCCGGCATTCACGGTCAAATGCGCGCCGCGCGACAACATCATGCTGCAGCTCGCGATCAACTATGCAAAGCCCGGCGATATCATCGTCGTTTCGGCCGGCGAATATGAGGAAGCGGGATCCTTCGGCGACGTGCTTGCCAATGCCTGCCTCGCCAAAGGCATCGGCGGTCTCGTCACCGACACCGGCGTGCGCGATACGCTGCAGCTCAGAGAGCTCGGTTTCCCCGTCTTCTCCCTCAGCGTCTGCATCAAGGGCACGGTCAAGGAAACCATTGCGGCGGTGAACGACCCGATCATCGTCGGCGGCGAGACCATCAATCCCGGCGATATCATCGTCGGCGATGCCGATGGTCTCGTGGTCGTGCGCAGGCAGGAAGCGCGGGAAGCCGCCAGCCTCTCGCAGGCTCGTGAAGATGCGGAAGCCGGCTATATCGCCGCCTATAAGGCGGGCAAGTCGGTCATCGAGGTCAGCAAGCTGGAACCGGTGCTGAAGGCCAAGGGCCTCGTCGTCGATATTTGAAACGGCATCGGCGGCCCGGCGAAGCGAAGAGCGCTAGCGGAAGGGTTTCGCTACCTGGCGCTTGAGCAGATCTTCAGCCG
This sequence comes from Rhizobium sp. R634, assembly GCF_002211305.1. Taxonomy (GTDB): domain Bacteria; phylum Pseudomonadota; class Alphaproteobacteria; order Rhizobiales; family Rhizobiaceae; genus Rhizobium. The sequence goes on from NZ_LOKW01000029.1 coordinate 252,438, forward strand.
CTCGATCAGCCATCGCCCCGCCGGTCCCGGCGGGACATCCGAGCGATAGGCTGCCGACATCGGCAGCCTCAGTCCGCCTGCGGGAATATCCACCACCGTCAGCTCCACCAGACGCTCGGCCTCGATGTCCGTTCGGACCGCGTGTGACGGCATCCCGCCCCAGCCAAGCCCGTTGATCAGGAAAGTGTGCTTGGCGAACAGATCGGCCAGCCGCCAGGTCTGCGGCGACATCACGCCGAACTCTCGTCCTTTCGACAGATCCGTTCTATCGGTCAGCACCAGTTGGACGTGCTTGGCGAGTTCGGTTCTCGAAATCGTTCCTTCGATCGCCGCAAGCGGATGATCCGCCGCTGCAACGACCAGGAACATCACGCCGGCGAGCGGCTCCGTGACGACGCCGGGCGGCATGGCCGGCAACGAGCCCACGATACCGAAATTCGCCCGCCGATCGAGCACCGGCTGAACGGTGCCGCCGAGCGCCTCCACGAACAGCCGGAGCGGCACATCGGGAAACTGCTGCCGAAAATCCTTGGCTGCCTCGGCGATCACGTGAATCGGGAAAAAGACATCGATGACGACGGATAGCTCCGGCTCCAGCCCTGCGGCCATTCCCTTCGCCTGAGACTTGAAGGCATCGACCTTAGCGATGACCTCACGGGCGGTCGCAAGCAGCATATTGCCCGATGCCGTCAGTTGCGGATAACGGCCTCTGCGATCGAAAAGGTCGACACCGAGCTGGATCTCGAGGCTGCGGACCAGCTCGCTGACCGCCGATTGCGCGCGCCCGAGCTTGCGCGCGGCCGCGGAAAAGCTGCCCTCGTTGGCCGCGGCGATGAAGGTCCGCAATTGATCAAGCGACAAACCATCCAGCATGGCGAACTCCGGTGACGTCGACCCCGCCTCGCGCCGGCGAGACAGCAACTTCGGTGAACATATCTTAGCATCGGATGAACCGATAGATTATCTCAGAAAATCACGGCTATTCGGATGGGTGAGATCATGGCATCGAAGCGATGCTACCCGGAAACCACAGACCGGGCCAGCGTAAACAACACAGTCGCACCGCCGCACCTTCGCGACCATCCTCGACGCGCTCTGCTGACCGAAGCGTCGTATCAACCCTGTTTTTAGAGGTACCAATGCTCCGCTTCACCATCCTCCTGCTTGCTTGCCTTTCCGCCGCCGGATGCCACACGACGCAGTTCGGCCAATCGCTCGGCTGGCCCGAACCGCAGCGCACCGGCAGTTCCTATTGAGCAGGAAGGATCGAACCTTGGAAATCGGTATCGACAGTTTTGCAATGCTCGTCACAGATCTGAAGTCGGGACGGTCTCAATCGGCGAGCGATCGCATGGAAACCGTTCTGGCCGAGGTCGAGACCGCCGATCGCGTCGGCCTCGACATCTTCGGCATGGGCGAGCATCACCGGGAGAATGCGCTCGATTCAGCGCCTGCGGTCATCCTCGCCGCCGCCGCCGCGCGCACCAGGACCATCCGGCTGACGAGCGCCGTCGCGGTATTGAGTGCCGCCGACCCGGTACGCCTGTTCCAGGAATTCGCCACCCTCGACCTCATATCCAGGGGACGGGCGGAGCTGGTGGTCGGGCGGGGCTCCTTCATCGATGCCTATCCGCTCTTCGGCTACGACCTCAGGGATTACGACGGGCTGTTCGTCGAAAAGCTCGATCTCCTTCTCAAGCTCAATGACGCGCCGCGTATCGCATGGCAGGGCCGTTTCCGGCCATCCCTGAACGGCGAGGGCGTTTATCCCCGCCCGCATCAGGAGCGTCTGCCGATCTGGCTCGGCGTCGGCGGCACGCCGGAATCCTTCGTCCGCGCCGGCACGCTCGGCCTGCCGCTGATGGTCGCCGTCATCGGCGGCAATTTCGAGCGCTTCCGGCCGCTCGTCGATCTCTATCGGCGGGCATGGCTAAGCGCCGGCCACCCTCCTGAAAAACAGAAAGTCGGCCTGCACGCGATGGGCTTCGTCGCCGATACCGACGAAGCCGCCAAGGATGTCTTCTTTCCAGGCTGGCTGCAGATGTTTACCGAGGCCGGGAAGGAGCGAGGCTGGCTGCCGCCGTCGCGCAGCCAATTCGACGCGATGTGCGGCCCCCGCGGAGCTTTCCTGATCGGCAGCCCGCAAACAGTTGTCGAAAAAGTCCTCGCCGCTAACGAGACACTGGGAGGAATTTCCCGCGTCACCTTTCAGATGAGCACCGCCGCGCTCGAAACGGAAGCGATGCAGCGTTCGATCGAGTTGCCCGGCACCGAGGTGGCGCCGTTGCTGCGCCATGCGGCCGCAGCGGACCGATAAACACCTGTTATTGAAAATATAATCTCTCTCTTGCCTCTGGCGTTCCAGCGGAACGCTGGAGGCGGCTTGATTTCGATGACCAAGCAGCAGCAGCGCATCTTTCCCGCGCCGCTTTTTATTTTCCTCCGTCACGTCCGATATTCCTTCCGCGCCTGCCTGATCGCTATAACGAAACGCTATGGCGGCAGAATGGAGTTATGTTGGCCAAACTCCGGCGCATGAACTTACTGTGACATAGCTGGCTGAAGCCGGCCTTGAAGAACCGCTTAAGCGGCGAAAGATGGTCCGAAGATGGACCGGAAGGTTTCCTAACACGGAGCGGAACAGATGACCTACTCGCTTACTCGCAGAGCTCTTTGCATGACGACCGCAATCCTGTCGTTGTCCGCCATCGTACCGGGCCTCTCGGCCCCGGCAAGAGCGGACGAAGACACGATCAAACTCGGAATTGTCGCGCCGATGAGCGGCCCCAACGCGCGCTACGGCGCATTCTCGACGCGCGGCGCGCAGCTTGCCGTCGACGAGATCAACCAGGCAGGCGGCATCGACGGCCACAAGATAGAAATCTATTCGGCCGACAGCCAGGGCACGCCCGTCGAAGGCGTATCCGCCACACGCCGCCTCATTGACGAGGACGAAGTCTCCTTCGTCATCGGCGACGTCTCCAGTTCCGTCACCCTCGCAATGCAGCCTGTGGCCGAAGATGCGGGCGTTCTTCTTCTGAATGCAGCCTCCTCGAACCCCAAGATCACCTATGGAGCAGGCGTCGGCGGCTACAAGTGGACGTTCCGCAACTATCCGACCGACGAAAACCGCGCCTTGATCGTCGCCAAATATGCCGCCGAACAGCGCGGCTTTACGAAGTACGCCGTCCTCTCCGTCGATACCGATTATGGCCGTTCGGCGATCGAATTCACCAAGAAGTACTTGCCGGAATTCAAGGGCGAAATCCTCAGCGAGGATTATTACAAGGAAGGCGAGGTCGATTTCCGCAGCGTGCTGTCGAAGATCCGCGACAACGGAGCCCAGGCGATCATCATGTACGGCCTTGCGGATACGACGCCGATCGTCGCCCGCCAGATGGTCGAACTTGGCCTTGCCGGCAAGGTGACCCTCGTCGGCAATGGCGAGTTCAATACGGCCAAGACGATTGCTTCGGCGCCGACGGCGCTCGAAGGCGCGGTCGAGGCCGCGGCATGGCTTCCGGCATGGGATTCCCCGGAAAGCAAGGCCTTCGTCGAAAAGTTCACGACGACCTACAACGAAGCACCGAACAACCATGCCTATGTGCACTGGGATACCGTTCACCTTCTCGCCAAGGCGATCCACGAAGCGGGCAGCATCGACCAGGAGAAGGTCCGCGACGCTCTCTCCAAGATCAAGTATAAAAGCCCTGTGGGCGAAGTGGCGTTCGATGATCACAATCAGGCGCGTTTGCCGATGATCCTCCTGCAGATCGAGAACGGCAAGCCCAGCATCAAGGGAGCCTATACCGCAGACATCAAGTACCCGACCCAGTAATCGGGGTCGCGAGGAGTACAACCATGTTCTCGACCATTCTCGAGCAGGTCGTCAACGGAATCGTGACCGGCTCCGTCTATGCGATCGTAGCCGTCGGCATGACGATGATCTTCGGCGTCCTCAGGGCGATCAATTTCGCCCATGGCGAATACTACATGCTGGGAACGTTCGGGGCCTGGTTCGCGATCGACTATCTCGGCCTATCGTATGAGGCCTCGATCCTTGTCGGCGTGCTTTCGACGATCGTCATCGCCTATGTCGTCGGGCGCTTCGTGATGCAGCGCATGGTCGGCGCCCCGGCGGAGGCCGGGGTGCTCGCCACGCTCGGCATTGCGCTGATTCTCCAGAATACGGTCATCCTCGTCTTCGGCGGCGGCTACAAGTTCTTCACCGGCGGCTATATCGAGCCGGTTTCGATCCTCGGCTTCAGCCTCGCCGAACAGCGGATCCTGATCCTGGTCGTGACGCTCCTCGTCTTCATCGGCCTCGAGCTGATGGTCACCTACAGCCGTATGGGCAAGGCCATGCGGGCAGTATCGCAAAATGTCGAATGCTGCGAGGTGGTCGGCATCGACGTCTCGCAGGTCGTGCTGAGGACGTTCATCCTTGGTGCTGCGCTTGCCGCACTTTCGGGTGTGCTGACCGCACCCGTCAACGTGAGCGTCTATGGCGGCATGGGTGAGCTCATCACCTTCAAGACGCTTCCGATCATCATTATGGGCGGCCTCGGCAACGTCCGCGGCACCTTCTTCGCGGCCATGATCCTCGGCATCGCTGAAAGCCTGGTGGCGACCTATGTCGGCCTCCAGTTCCGCGACACCGTCGGCTTCGCGACCCTGATCCTGATGCTGATGTGGCGACCGCACGGCCTCTTCTCCGCGCAGGCGCGCTTCTAGGCGCTCTGCAGGCCCATTCCTGAACTCGAGGACACGACATGTCTCTCACCGAAACCACTGCACAGCCGAGACGGCGCGATCTCAGGATCCCGCTCGCCGCCCTGTTGATCGCTCTCGCCGTGGCCGCTCCCTTCATCGGCAGCCGTTACGTCACGCATTCCCTGATCATCGCTCTGATCTTCATGCTGCCTGCGCACGGACTGAACCTTCTGGTCGGCTACACCGGTCTTCTGTCCCTGGCCCAGGCGGCTTTCTTCGGCATCGGCGCTTATGCAGCGGGTCTGCTGGCCGTCCACTACGGCACGCCCTTCTACGTGAACATCCTTGCAGCCGCCGCCATCGCCGGCGGACTGGCCCTCCCGCTCGGCATTCCCGCCCTCCGGCTGCGCGCGACGTCCTTCGTGATGTGCACGCTGGGCTTCGTCATCATCGGGCAGGCCATCGCCAAGAACTGGATCTCGCTGACCCGCGGCGACATGGGGCTCTCCAGCATCCCGAAGCCGCATTTTTCCCTTGGCCCATGGTCCTTCACCGTATCGGGCACGACGAATTTCTACTACCTGACGCTCGCGGTCGCTCTCCTTGCCACGCTGCTCGTCTGGGCGATCGTGCGCTCGCCGGCCGGCCGGAACATGGTCGCCATTCGCGAGAACGAGACGCTGGCGGAATCCGTCGGCATCCCAACCTGGCGCTACAAGCTCATCGTCTTCATGATCAGCGCCGCCTTCGCCGGCGCCGGCGGGAGCCTCTACGCCCACTACCTGACGGTCGTCAGCCCGCTGACCTTCCAGATGTATTATTCGACGACCGTGCTGATCATCGTGCTCGGCGGCGGCGCAGGCACCATCTCCGGCACGATCATCGGCAGCCTGCTCTTCGTCGGCCTGACCGAGGCGCTGCGCGTCGCCCCCGAAATGAGAATGATCGTCTATGGCCTCTGCCTGCTGATCCTCGTGTTCTGGTTCAAGAAGGGTTTCGCTCCGCTGATCAACCGCTTCTGGGACGCGATCGGAGGTGCGAAATGACAACCCATCTTCCCATCCTGCAGATCAGAAATCTCAGCAAGTCCTACGGCGCGGTCAGGGCCGTCAACGACGTCAGCCTGCACATCGAACGCGGCGAGATCGCCGGCCTCATCGGCCCCAACGGATCCGGCAAGTCGACGTTTTTCGACTGCTCGACGGGCCTTGCCCGCCCCGACGCCGGCACCGTCGTTCTCGACGGCCAGGATATCACCGGCTGGTCGCTGAACAGGATCGCCCGCGAGGGCAAGATGCTCCGCTCGTTCCAGAAGACCGTGACGTTCCGGTCGCTGGATGTGGAGGAAAATCTTGTCATCGCCGGTCAGATGTTCACTTTTCCCTCGCTCTGGTCGACGTTCGGCCTCGGCGCCGCATCTCGAAATCGCGTGACAGGCCTGCGGGAACGGGCACGCGATCTCATCAAGATGGCCGGTCTCTGGGACGTGCGGCATCAGCCGGCGGGAAACCTCTCGGGCGGCCAGCAGAAGCTCATTCAGTTCGCCTCGATGCTGATGCCGGAGCCGAAGCTCATTCTTCTCGACGAGCCGATGGCGGGCATCAATCCGAAGATCATCGAGCGCGTGGTCGAGACCATTCTCTATGCCAACAAAAGCCTCGGGGTCAGCTTCCTCGTCATCGAACACAATATCGATGTCGTGACCAGCATCTGCCAGCGAGTGATCGTCCTGGATCAGGGCGCGAAACTCGCCGAGGGATTGCCGCAAGACATCATTCAGGACCAGCGCGTGAGGGAGGCTTACCTCGGTGGCTAATTCGAATCTCACAATTCAGGACCTGCGGGCCGGCTACGGCAACCTCGACATTCTGAACGGCGTCGATCTCGATGTGCTGTCCGGCCAGTTCGTCGCGCTCATGGGACCGAACGGCGCCGGAAAATCGACGCTGCTCAAGACCCTCTACGGCATGACGACGATCAAGGGCGGCAGCATATCCTGGCAGGACAGGAACATTGCCGGCTACAAGCCGCGCGCGATCCTCGGGGAGGGCATATCCTTCGTGCCCCAGGGCCGCTGCAACTTTCCGCTGATGACGATCGACGAAAACCTGCAGATGGCCGCCTATACCCTGCGCGACGCCAAGGTGAAGTCCGACAGGGATTATGTCTATGATCTCTTCCCGATCCTGAAGACGCGGCGCAACACGCTCGCCGGAAACATGTCCGGCGGCGAGCAGCAGCTCCTGGAAGTCGCGATGGCGGTGCTGCAGCGCCCGAAGGTGCTGCTCGTGGACGAGCCCTCCGTCGGGCTGTCGCCGGCCGCGATCGGCATCGTCTTCGACGAACTTCTCCGGCTTCACGCGGCGGGAATGACCATCCTTCTCGTCGAGCAGAACACCAAGAAGGCGATGGAGGTCGCGCAGCGCGCGGTCATCCTGCGTCTGGGCAAGGTGATCTGGGACGGACTTCCCAAGGATATCACCCATGACGAGCTGGGTGAGCTGTTCCTGACCGGAAAGATGCGCGGCGAACTCGAAGCCGCGCATTAGACCAATCGCCCAAGCGGGCCTGATAGCACCGAGGAAACAACCATGAACAATTTCGTGGCCGCGTCGCGCGTGGCGCGCATCAAGATTTCGCCCAGCACCGCAGCATCGGCGCGGGCGCGCGAGCTGAAGGCGGCGGGCAAGGACATCGTCGATATGACCGTCGGCGAACCCGATTTCGATACGCCCGAGAATGTAAAGGCTGCGGCGCATGCAGCGATCGATCGCGGTGAAACCAAATACACGGCGGTCAATGGAACGCCGGCCCTTCGCAAGGCGATCATCGGCGACTTCGAACGCCGCCTGTCGCTGCAATATGCCGACAACGAGATCTGCGTCGGCGGCGGGGCCAAGCAGATCCTGTTCCTCGCCTTGATGGCGAGCGTCGAGAACGACGCCGAAGTCATCATTCCGGCGCCGTACTGGGTGTCCTATCCCGATATGGTGATCGCCAACGACGGCAAGCCTGTCATCGTCGAGTGCCCGCAGGAAAAGGGTTTCAAGCTGACGCCGGAAGCGCTCGAAGCGGCGATCACGCAGAAGACGCTTTGGCTGATCCTCAATGCGCCGTCGAACCCGACGGGCGCCGCTTACAGCCGCGGAGAGCTGGAGGCGCTTGGCGAAGTCCTGCTGCGTCACCCGCATGTCTTCGTCCTTTCGGACGACATTTACGACCAGGTCTGGTTTCGCGAGGAGCCGATGACGACGCTGGTCGCGGCCGTTCCGGCGCTGAAGGACCGGGTGCTTCTGACCAACGGCGTCTCGAAGTCCTACGCCATGACCGGCTGGCGCATCGGCTATGCGGCCGGACCGGCTCCGCTGATCGCGGCGATCAACAAGCTGCAGTCGCAGATGTCGTCCTGTCCGTCCTCGGTCAGCCAGGCGGCCGCCGCTTATGCTCTATCCGCGGATCAGTCCTTCGTGCGTGACAGCGTGAAGGTCTACAAGGAGCGCCGTGATTACGCCTGCGGCCGCCTCAATGCCATTCCGGGAATTTCCTGCCGGGTGCCGGACGGCGCCTTCTATCTCTTCCCGAACTGCGCCGGCGTGATCGGCAGAAAGACGCCCGAGGGAAATCCGATCGAGACCGATCTGGACTTCGTCCTCTACCTGCTCGACGGCGTCGGCGTCGCCGCCCTGCAGGGAGCGGCCTATGGGCTGTCGCCCTACTTCCGTCTTTCGATCGCAACCTCGATGGAGGCGATCAAGGAAGCTTGCGACAGAATCGAACGCGCCGTTGCGGATTTGCGCTAGAGCAATGTCGGGAAGGGGCACATGCTTCCTTCCCGCTGCAACGCGTTGAATCGGCGCGCCATAGTTTCCGAAAATCGATTCCGATTTTCGGGCCGATGCGCTAGGGTCCACGAAAGAGAGCGTGGACCATGAGCGTAGATTTCCGCAAGCTGAAAAGCTTCGTCAAGATCGTCGATACCGGCAGCGTGTCCCGTGCCGCCGCGATCCTTCGAACGGCACAGCCGGCGCTGTCGCAGCAGATCGCCTCGCTGGAAGCGCATTTCAAGCACAAGCTCCTGATCCGCAGCAATGTCGGCATCACGCCGACCGAGGCCGGGCTCATTCTCTACCGGCACGCTCAGTTGATGCTGAAGCAGATCGATCAGGCGCAGATCGACATCAACCAGGCGACTGCCTCCATTGCCGGGCGCGTCTCGATCGGGCTTGCGACCTATTCGACGTCGAGCTCGCTTTCGCTTCCGCTGCTGCGCGAAATGCGGATCAAGCATCCCCAGATCGTCGTGCACATCAACGACAGTTTCGGACAGATCCTCAGCGAACTGATCATGACCGGCAAGATGGACATGGCGCTGATCTATGCCTCCGAACCGATCAAGGGCACGACGCTGCAGCCGCTTTTCAAGGAGGAGATGTTCCTCGTTTCGCCGCCCGGCGAAAACCTGCCTGGTGCCGCCGGCGAAGCCCTGGCCTTGAGCGCACTCGCCGAGATGCCGCTGCTGCTGCCCAGCAAGAACCATCTGCTGCGGCGCCTGATAGACGATGCGCTGGCGCGCGCCCGCGCAACGCCGACGGTCGTCTCGGAGATCGAGTCGGTTCCCGCCTTGAGCGCCGCCGTCCTCGACGGGCTGGGCTCGACCATTCTGCCGGCCTCGGTGGTCACGGCGATCCCTTCCTTCGCGGGTGCCCAGGTGCGCCCGCTGACCAGACCGGTTATCGACGCCACCGTCTCGCTATGCGTGTCGGACCATCTTCCGCTCTCCGAGCCCGCTCTCGCGGCCAAGGCAGTGCTCCTCGAGATCGTCGGTCACATGACCGCGACCGAACATCCGGGCATTCGTCCCGTGTAGGATCGGCAGAAACCTTCCGGTCAGCATCTCCTCTTCACCGCCCGAGCAGGCGCCCTATCAACCGGGTATTGCAGCGCATCGCTATAAGCAAACCCTATGGCGGCAGACGCGAGTTGTGTTGGCCAACCGCCGCCGAACTCGCCTAACCTTGTGAGAGATAAGGGGTTCGGCCTTCGGACCCGCGGTTAACGGGCGCATGCGGCGCCGAGCTTCTGCTTCGAGGGAAATATGGCAAAACTGGCTTTCGACACTGGCGGCACATTCACCGATTTCGCTCTCCTCGACGACAGCGGCGAGCTGCATCTGCACAAGGTGCTGAGCACCCCGAAGAACCCGGCCGAAGCGGTCGTGCAGGGCGTCTCCGAGCTGCTCGAACAATTTTCCGCTTCGATCGCCATGGACAACCTGCAGGTGCTCGGCGCCACGACGGTCGTCACCAACGCCGTTCTCGAACGCAAGGGTGTCGAAACCGGCTTCGTCACCACCGACGGCTTCCAGGACATGCTGCGCATCCGCAACGAAGGCCGCTACGACCTTTACGACCTCAACATCAAATATCCCGATCCGCTCGTCACCCGCGCCAACAGCTTCGGCGCCGAGGAAAGGATCGCCGCCGATGGCGAAGTGATGACGGCGCTCAGCGAAGACAGCGTGCGCGAGATTGCCGGCCGCCTGCGCGAGAAGGGCGTGCGTTCCGTGGCGGTGTGCCTGCTGCACGCCTACAAATATCCTCAGCATGAAAAACGCGTGGCGGCCCTTCTGCGCGAAGAAAATCCGGACATCTTCGTCTCGATCTCCTCGGAGGTCTGCCCTGAGATGCGCGAGTTCGACCGCGCTTCGACCACTGTGGTGAATGCCTATACCCGTCCGCAGATGGCCGGTCACGTCGCCCATCTCGAGCGGGAGTTCGCCAAGAAGGGCATCGATCGCCAGGTTCTGTGGATGACCTCCTCCGGCGGCCTGGTGCCGAGCCGGCGCGCCGCCGAGCTTCCGGTCCGCCTCATCGAATCCGGGCCTGCGGCCGGCGCCGTCGCTGCCGCCGAGTTCGGCCGGGTTGCCGGCGAAACCAGCGTGCTGTCCTTCGACATGGGCGGCACGACGGCGAAACTCTGCCTCATACCGAACGGTGAGCCGAATGTCGGGACCGACCTCGAAGTCGCCCACTACCAGCGCTTCCGCAAGGGGTCCGGCTTCCCGCTGAAGATCCAGTCGATCCAGATGATCGAGATCGGCGCCGGCGGCGGCTCGATTGCCGCGAAGAACCCGCTCGGCCTGCTCGACGTCGGCCCGCATTCGGCGGGCGCCATGCCTGGACCTGCCGCCTATCAGCGCGGCGGCACCCAGCCGACGGTCACCGACGCCGATATCCTGCTCGGCTACATGGGCACCGAGTCCTTCGTCGGCGGTTCCTTCAAAGTCTCCAGGGAAGCCGCGCACGAGGCCATGGCCAAGCTCGCCAATTCTCTGGAGGTCAGCGTCGAGCGCTGCGCCTGGGGCATTCACGACCTCGTCAACGAATCCATGAGCAAGGCGGCCGCCATGCATGCAACGGACCTCGGCGTCGATCCGCGCTCGCTGCCGATGGTGGCCTTCGGCGGCGCCGGCCCGGTCCATGCCTATGGCATCGCCCGCAAGCTCGGCATCAAGCGGATCATCTGCCCGACCGGCGCCGGCGTCAGCTCAGCCATCGGCCTTCTGATCGCACCGGTCGCGGTCGATCTGTCGATGAGCCATCCGATGCCGGTGAACGCCTGGAATATCGCCGAGATGAAACGCATCCTCGATGATCTCGCCGCACAAGGCGCCGAAGTGGTGTCGGCTGCGGGCGTCGCCAAGGAGACGATCGCAAACCGCTTTACCGTCGATATGCGGCATGTCGGCCAGGGCCACGAGATCACCGTCACCCTGCCGGATCGGAACCTTCCCGAAGAGGAATTCCTCAAACAGCTCACCGACAACTTCTTCAAGCTCTACCGCGAACTCTTCGGCCGCACCGTGGCTGCGTCCGTCGAGGTCATCACCTGGCGGCTTCGGGCGAGCGGCGGGAAAGACCAGGTCACCCGTCCGCACGAGACGCAGGCGGAAGAAGCCAGGAAGGGCAGCCGCCAGGTCTATTTCCAGGAACTGGGCGCCTATGCGGAAACCTCGGTCTACGACCATTACAAGCTTCCGGTGAACCACGAGATCAAGGGACCGGCCATCGTCGAACAGCGTGAATCGACGGCCGTCGTCGGCCCGAGCGGCATCTTCCATGTCGATGCCAGCGGCAATCTCGTGATCAATATTCTCTAAAGGAACATCAGATGTCGAAGCCCGTCACCGATTTCAACGATCCGATCAACCTGCAGGTCATGTGGAACCGCCTGATCTTCATCGCGGACCAGGCCGACAACGTGCTTGGCAAGACGGCGTTCTCGCCGATCGTGCGCGAAAACCACGATTATGTGACCGTTCTTCTCGACAGCAAGGGCCGGGCGCTCGCCCAGTGCACCTGGTCGATCCCGGTCTTCATCACCTCGCTGCCTGCCGCCGCGCAGAAATTCTTCCTTCCGAAATTTCCCGCCGGCGCGCTGGAGGAAGGGGACGTGCTGGCGACCAACGATCCCGAGATCGGCACCGGCCATCTGCCCGACGTGACGATGATCACGCCGATCTTCAAGAACGGCAAGGTTGTCGCCTATGCCGGATCGATCGCCCACCTGCCCGATATCGGCGGCGCGCCGCTCCACTCCGAAGCCAGCGACATTTTCGAGGAAGGCATCCGCTTTCCGATCGTCAAGCTGCTCAAGGCGGGCGTGCCGAACAAGGATGTGTTCGACATCATCGAAGCATCGGTGCGTCTGCCGACCGAAGTCCGCGGCGACCTCGAATCGATGATCGCGGCGAACAACGTCATGGGCCGCGAGCTCGTCAAGTTCCTCGACGAGTACGGTCTCGACGACGTCGACGGCCTGGCGAATGCGATCCATACGCGCTCGGAAGCGCAGACCCGCAAGGCCATCCGCGCGTGGCCGAACGGCAGCTATTGCGCCGAGATGCTGCTCGACGGCTATGACGTCGACATCACGCTCAAGGCAACCGTCGTGGTGAATGACGACTCGGTCCATGTCGACTACCAGGGCACCTCGCCGCAGGTGCTGCATTCGATCAACTGCCGCACGAATTATCGCTACGCCCATTCGGTCTATGCGCTGAAATGCCTTCTCGACCCCGATACGCCGAACAATGAAGGCTGCATCACGCCGATCACCGACGATGCCCCGCTGGGATCGATCCTGAATCCCGAACAGTGGACGGCCGGCAATTCGCGCAATCTGATCGGCCACGCCATTCCGTCGCTGATCTTCAAGGCCCTGGAAGGCGTCGTGCCCGACAAGGTGATGGGCGACAGCGGCGGCGCGCCGATCTGGGCTGCAAACTGCGTCGGCCGCCGTGACGACGGCACGCAATACGGTTCGGTTCAGAATTTTCATGGCGGGCAGGGCGCCCGCGCCGAATTCGACGGCCTCGATACGCTGAGCTTCCCGTCGAACTGCAAGGTCACGGCGATCGAAATGTTCGAGATCGCGGTTCCGGCGCTGACGGAACGCAAGGAACTGATCGCGGACTCGGGCGGCGCCGGCAAACATCGCGGAGGTCTCGGCCAGCGCGTGGTCCTTCGCAACCTCGGCAAATCGCCGATGAACATCTACCTCGCTTCCGAACGGGTGCGCCATCCCTGCTTCGGCGTCGTCGAGGGCCAGAACGGCACGGCGGGCAAGGTCTTGAAGAATGGAAAGCCGCAGTTTCCGAAGGGCAAGGTCGTCCTGAAGACCGGCGAGCGCCTCGAGGTGGAAACCCCCGGCGGAGGCGGCTGGGGCCGCGCAAGCGAGCGCGCTGCTGAGTTTATCGAGCAGGATCTCGCCGAGGGCTTGATTACGCCGCAGGCAGCGAAGACGGTCTATCGCTACAAGGGTGCCGATGCGGTCGCCGCCGAGTAGGAGATGGACATGGGTTTGCTGGATGGAAAAATCGCCCTCGTAACGGGGGCCGGGACCGGGATCGGAAAAGAAGCCGCGCTGCTTCTGGCGAAAGACGGCGCGAGCGTCGTTCTGACCGGCCGGCGCATCGAGCCGCTCAGCGAGGCTGCCGGCCTCGTCGCGGCGGCGGGCGGCAAGGCTTTTGTGAAATCTCTCGACATCGAATCGCGTGCGGACATCTTCGCCGCGGTCGAGTGGGTCAGGGAGAATGTCGGCCCCATCGACATCCTGGTCAACAATGCGGGCAGCGCCAGCAAGGTGCTGAACGCCCGGTTTCTCAGCGAGGAGGAATGGAATTCGACCGTCAACGTCAATCTGACGGCGGTTTTCAATCTGACCCAGGCGGTTCTTCCCGATATGATCGCGAAGGGCGAGGGGACGATCATCACCGTCTCGTCGCTCGCCGCGCTCAATCCTAATCTCCTTGGCGGCGCCGCCTATGGCGCTGCCAAGGCCGGCGTGAAGAACTTCATGACCTTCCTGCACAACACCTACAGAAACCAGGGCATTCGGGCGACGACCATCCTGCCCGGCGAGACGGACACGCCGATCATGAACAACAGGGCCCGGCCGCCGCTTGAGAGCGAACGCGCGGTCATGCTGGACCCGCACGACGTCGCCAGGGCGATCGCGCTCTGCGCCAGCCTGCAGAAGGGCGCGGTCATCCCGGAACTGCATATCTGCCCGACCTTCATGCGCGACACGTCGGCCGATATCGAGGTTGCCCGTTGGGTGGGCGCGCCGGCCGACACGCCGGACCTGCCAAAGAAATAATCAGGAGGAGCACATCATGAACGGTGCAAAATTGCGCGCCCGGCTTCAGGCCGGCGAACCCATTACCATGTTCACGCCGCATCATTCCTCCTCGGGCCTCGCCGCCCGGCTGGTCGAACTCGGCGCCGACTCCGTCTTCGTCGACTGCGAACACGGCACCTGGAGCTTCGAGGACGTTCGCGAAACCGCACAGATCGTTCGCTCCGCCGGGGGCGCTGCGATCATTCGGCCTCACTCCCACGAGCGGCCGATCATCATCCGGTATCTGAACGCCGGCGCGGACGGGATCATGGTGCCGATGGTGGACAATGCCAACGAGGCGCGGGCCATCGTCGAGGCGGTCCGCTACGCGCTGCCGGCGGACCATGAAAAACGTCTGGTCGTCGCCATGATCGAGACCGTGGAGGCTATCGCCAACCTCGACGAGATCGCCAAGGTGGAGGGGATCGACGTCTTCTTCATCGGACCCGGCGACCTCTCCCAGGACATGGGCTTCCCGCCGGCCCCGGCCTTCGGCGAGCCCCGGCCGGCAGAAGTACGGGAGAAGGTTGCCGAAGCGGTCGGGAAAATCCGCTCCGCCGGCAAGATTGCCGGCACCCTGGTCACAGCGGACGAACTGCCGGAATGGCTCGAAAAGGGCGTGCAGTTCTTCTACATCCACTCCGATCCCTTCCTGAGGCGCGGCATCGCCGCGATCAGGCAGACGCTGGCACGGTAGGGTGAAGGATCTCGAATTCCTCTTCCATCGAAGAGTGACCGCTCGGCTTGATCTGTTCCGGCAGCATGGAGCAACGTCGATGACGGACTTGATCCCCATACGGCCTTGCGGCTGCCCATATTGAGGACGACGCGGCCAAAGAATTGAACCGCACCACGCACCGATTGCACCGCCATTATTCGCAGCTATCATGGCGGCGGTGACTTCTTCTTTGTTTGCTCCCCTGCACGCCGGCGTCGCATCCAGGCAAGGGACGAGTTCCATAAGATTCATTATGCGATCTTCGTGGACCAAAAAGGGAACATTGCAGCAACAAGCCGTGCAGGGCTCGTGGGAGCGCGATTCGTCCGCCTCTAGTCTTAGCCTAGCTGGAATACTGATTTGGGACCGAAAGCGTACCGCCGTCTTCCAAGCACAAACGTTGATAAAGCGGATCTTCAACCCAAGGCGAGCTCGTCGCCCAACTCAAATATAACTCGCGGACGGAATCACAGGCCCATGATCGTTTTTACGATCTCGACCCTCTCGCTCGCGGGCTTTGCTGCCTTTTGCACTTCAGAATCCATATTCCGTACTGCTTGGCGCACCTCCGCGGACGCATTTGCATTTTCTAGAATGCGGAGATACCGACTTTTGAAGCTCGGGTAGCCGCTGAGATCTAAACCGGTCTCGTTTGCACCGACGTCCATAAGCACAAATAGTCCGCATATGTAGGTCAACATCGCGTCGTTAAAAGCTGAAAATCTTTGATTGCGTCTTTTTGCAGCAAGCATGCACTTAACTGCAAATATATCCGCCTCATGCTCTTGCATTTCTCGGCGCTCATCATCATCCAAGTCAAAAGCGTGATGGCAACAGATATGGCCAACTTCGTGAAGAATTAAAAACACGCCAAGCGCATGAGTAGCTTGAGTCGCCAGTATTTTGTCAGAGCACGATGTTGTTGATTCAAATACGTTCTGGAAGATCGGATAAGTTTTTACAAAAGGTTCAAACATGAGAAGGGAAATTGTGGCGCACAAATAAGCAGAAACGCTCGTTTTCTCAATTTTTTTCATTTTTATCGCGTTGTTCAGGCTTACTATGCCGCGACCGATTTCACGGAGCATAAAAACTAAACCGAAGGGAAGTTCTGCGACGCGCAGATCCGAGGTCAACTCGACGGCCATCCCTCCAAACGTCAACGACGGATTCGTAATAATCGGAATATTACCTATCTCGTACCCGTTCCCTCTTGCCATCCGAACAGCTGGCCTGATGTAGTGAATTAAAAACGGGTTAGCCAGAACTGCTTCAGCGGAAAGAAGCATGTCAGCAACTTCGCGCGGCACCTTCGAATAATCTACTTCGCTCAATATCAGATCTACATGACGATTGAGAGCCTCCAACTGCGGTGGCGTAAGATGCTCTTGCGATTTGAGCGCCACTTGTCGAGCGATCCTGCTTGACAGAACCTTCGCGAGAAGAGCCAAACGGTCTCGCAATCTAAGTTTTACAGCTTCCATGCGGGTAACTCCTTAACACCCTTACGGCCATTGCTGTTGACCGAGGCCGTCGGGCCACATATTGGGAGGTGGAGTTAGGACCATCTCGATCTTTCTGATCGAGTCATATAGGTCCTTATTGTCATAATATGTCGGGTTGCGTGGCCGACGCGACCAACCCGCTAGATCCCACGCTTCGAGCGCATCTCGAACCCCTCGTCCGAGTGCAGTTGAAAGCCGCCCCTGAGGTATTCCCAGTTTATCGGCCATCGTCACCTTGACAATCCTAATGGCAGCATCGGCACGATCAATTGGCGGAGGATAGAGCGATTCCCCCTCTCGAATTTGGTCATCGATGAGGTAGCAGACGGCGACAGCGAAACTCCATAGCCGCAGCAGTTGCAGCATGGCCATTTTCGTAAATAGTGGCCCCCAACTCGCCGCAGTGACCATCATGAAACTGGACGATATCCAGGAGGCGCTCATATCGGCCATATGTTCAATGGCCCAATAATCCGTGCCATCTTTGGTATATCTCGAGTCAGATTCCTGCAGCCGCTCCAAAAGGCCGCTTTCAATAACATAATCAAGATGCCCCCTGTAAATATGACTAAACTCGTGTGCAAACATATGAAGAAGTGCACATTCGATTAGTTTCGCCGTTATCAAACTCCTCTGTCGATCATGACCCAAAGCAGCAATTGTGGCAGCGAGCTCTTCATTAAGGTCGGCGGGCAGACGATCGATAAATCGATGGAGAGAGATGCAGGAATCGGCACTAATCAGACCCTCAAACTCTGCGCTGTCCAGGCAAACTGCGTGTAACGATGCTAAGGGAAATTTCGCCGGACCTTTCCTAGCCTTCCACCGCCGGAACCAGGATGACGAAAACGATGGCATTACGGCCCGATGGGCAAGCAGTTGAATTAACACAAGCGCCGTCGTGACTGCGGTGCCGACGTCCATGACGACGCTATAACGTCCGTTGCTTGCACGAGTAGCGCGCGCGCTCCAACTCAGATCGGCGGTGAACTGCAATTCAATCTCGCGCCAACCCCTTGGAGACTGCGGGATGGCCTTACCGCATAAAATGCCTGTTACGAGTTTGCGAAAGCCCTCCAACTGCAGGATGGGCGTCCCAGATGCGCTTGCGCTATTCATTGGGAGCCCTGACTCTGGATTTTGGGTCGGGAAATCGGCTCTGTTCTGGTGGCCCTAGGTTAAGCTCCGGCTTCCACTCGGCCGGGAACCCGGCGAAGGTGCAGAACAACCCAGTATCACGGAAATAAAGCGCCGCCGCCTCAAGGCGATTCGCGAGGGCGCGCGCCGCAGAACGCGTCGCTTCATCGGTGCCCAGTCGTCCACGTACTACGTCGCTCACAAGGTCGATCGCTAGCCCGAATCCGTCGGCCGTAAAGGGCAGGCTGCGTCGCGACAACTCACGCACGAACCACGGTATCAATTCCGGATCGAGTGCCCGGCCCGCTGTCATACGCCGACATTGTTCAGTCCAAAGCACGACACTATCGGGCATTGCCGGAAACCAGTTGGCCAGATTGCGTGCCCAGTCATACATACGTTCGAACTGATTTCCTTTCAGCAGGAGAACCGTCGCCACGGTAGCGGCCAAGGGTGACCGTAGTTTGAGCCGTAGGGCCTCTTCCCCATCCTTAAATGCATTCGTCAGTTCGCTCTCGACGTCGGATTTAAGTCGACCTGCAGCCGTGATGACATCGCGAGCCCTTAGTTGGTCCCAAGCCGCTGCAATTCTACCTGCCGGCCCATCGTTCTGAGGCGACAGATAGATCGAGAAATTGAAATAGTCGCGATCCTCAACGTCCATCTCGAGTTGGAAAGTCCGCTCATCGACGTCACTCGGCAGCACCGAACAGAAGCGTCGCTGGCGTTGATTCTCAATCACGATTAAGTGCCCGATCGGGTCAGGGACAGCGACGCGGAAACTGATCTGAAGGCGGTGCAATTCAGAGGTCGCGGCGGTCTGTGCCGAGGAAAGAACCTTGACAACCTGATGGTCGAAAACCTGATGGGTCGAAAGCCCAATGATGCGGAGTTTGTCGAGCCACGGGAAGGTTACGGCCTCGGACCCGAAAATCGCGTGAAAGCGATCGATGTGCTCTTGGCGGCTGGCGCCTGGTATGGCGGGAACGGCGATGCGTTCAGGCTGATAGCGCTCGCGGAACCATGCGTCTGGCGCGGGTCTCGGTTGCTCTTGATCGGCAAATGTCGGCTGCGGTCGTTTCGACGAACCCGGGGCAAAACCTATCGATGCTTCTTTCGTGAGCTCGGCCAGTTCAATTGGGCGATCGGGATCGGGGGAAGCAACCTCAGAGCGCACGATCTGAACGACGCTTTCGTTAGCGGCCTTTATTAAGGCAGCAACTCGTCCTTTCATGTAGCTACCGAGCTTGTTGATTTCGACCGCCGACCTTTGGCGCTTTTGGATCAGTTCGATCGGCGCTTCGTCGAGCTTGGGGTCGGGCTTATTGCTCAATCCATCAAGGAGCGCCCGCCCAAAAAGGGACAGACCTCCTGACTTTGGCGAATACGCGCGCAGCCCTGACGCCGTCGCATAGAGCGTGCCTTTCTCAAAGAGCGGATTGACAGCGATGGGCTGGTTATCGTTCAGAATCCCTGTGCCGTCCGTCCTTAGACCATCAATATCATTTCGACAGCCGTCAAGCAGGAGGACGTGTGTTGACACGCAAGTCAGATATGACAGCGCGTCCGAAAGGTTGCGGGTACTGATCGCATTGCTAATGAGCCGGCCCGGTGCCTTGAGATAATCCGCTGGGAGCATGAGCATATCGTTCTGCCGCCGCTCCATGCCATGTCCACTGAACAGGAATAGACTGCGGCCGGCGGCCGGTGCCCGCAAATCCTCCATGTCGGCATACCAGTTTTCGACAGCGCGGCGACAATTATCGAACGTTGCTTCTGGAGCGTGCGCGCAGATCGCGGGATCGCAGCCTGATAATTCGGCTCCTTGCGGCGACATCAAAAGACGAACGCGTGCAACCGGCCAGTCCTGCAGTGTGTAAGCGGTTTGCAGCCATTCAAAAAAACGATAGGCAGTCAATGCCGAGACGCTGAGTTGACCCAATCCATAAGTCTCAGGTGCCGGTGCACTCCCTGCATTCAGATGATCGTAACGGCTGACTCCGATTATCAACGCGTGCACTCCCTGACTACCTACTTGGCGGTCACTCCAAAATCCAGCCTCGTTGCTGTCAGGCTCTAACGTCAACTTCGGCCCCCCCGACTGGAAACGCAGTTTTTAGTTTGTCTGCAAACCGGCGATAAAAGCTAGGGCGCTCAAGATAACCACCGTGTGCAGCTGCCAAAGACATTCCGCTCCAGTATTTCTCGTCATCGATCCCGTTCGCAAATATGCCCTTAGTGGTAAAGCTGATTATGTCATTCGGGTCCCAGACGTTCCACCAACGCCCAAGATGAGCGCATGGAAATGGCGTAGGCAGTCCGCTCGCTCTGGAGAAATTCTTTGAACTGGCTAGGAACATGTTCAACTCTTCAAAATAACCCACTTGGCTCGCTGTGGCACACCAGAAATCGACCTTCACTTCGCTACGCGCTTCTGGGAGAAACGACGTGAGCACGTCATAGGCAATCTGTCCGCCCATGCTGTGGGTCAGCAGTACGATTGGTTCGCCAGAACGCCTCCTTTTGGTCTCCGCGGCGAATTCGAGTTCGGAGATGAGCACTTGCGGAATAGCGCCCGGCGCATTGGCTGTTCCTCGCAGCGTCATGTAGAATAGAACATCCCCCACGAAGCGCGTCACGAAATCGTTAAGTGTCGGACGCAGTTCGCCCGCTATGAGGCTAGCAACTGCAATCGGACTACCAAAGATGCGCGATAGGCTCTCGCTTACGCAGCCGGGCAAGCTACGCAGGAATTGTGCTGCGCCTTGGCCTGCCAGAGTAGATTGTTGCTCGACACTCTCCTGCACCGAAGCTGCCAGAATTGCGAGTTGTTTCTCTAAGCTGTTTGCTGCTTTTACGCTCCTTTGGATTGCCAGATCGCGTGCCACTCGATCAGCGGCGATGCCGATGCGTGCGCGTTGTAAGCCGTCGATGCTGTTGCTTGCAGCCGACACGGTGATCAGATCGGCCAAATCATCCGGCGTCAGTCCTTCAATTCGAGAATATTGGTTCGGCGTCGCGACATGACCGCTAGTAAGACTTGAGCTGGCTGGACCGCTCCTCGGCAACTTGGCGACAATTGCATCGAGAAGTTCCCTACGCTCAACCTCGGCCCCCTGCCCCAACAGGGGCGTGGAAGGACGGGCGATACCTCCCCATTTCGGGGGATCGCACAATTGAAACCAGTCCGCAGCGCTAATCCGGACGTTTTCCGGGTCGGGTGCGATCGAGGGCGCCACGATACGCCGCAGATACTCATGCACGGGCTCGAAATGCCTAGGATCCCGCGTGTTGACACCATGCACATAGATAATTGGCATCGTTCCCCCCAAGGAACCGCTAGATCAGAAAATCAGCAATCTTCAGCTATAAAATGCTATTTCATGACTACACGTTCGCCCATTGGACCAACCCGGAGGATGCTCTGGCGCGCGTCGGGCACCATGCGACATCCGAGGGAATGTCCGCCTGTGTCAAAACCCGGATCGGACTTCTATTACCAACATCTGCCAAAAGGAGCCCCAGTTCACTGCCAACTGCTGACCCGATCGCCAGCGGTGGCCACCAACCCGATAATGGAGAGAAGAACGCCCACCTTGGAGCATGTAAAGTTTTTGGCTTGCGTTTCTCTCCTCTTTAGGCCGAAGCGGCGTTAATGCGGGGAGCGAGCCATTTACGGCCTGACCTCGACCCGAGGTCCTGAAACGATGAAAGATTGGCCGGATCGGGTTGGTTCTGCCCTGGTTCGATAGGGATGTTCGTATCCCCAAGCACGATCGTCGGCACCGTTGTTTTGGCAAGTTCGGCCGCCAGCAATCTGGTCTGGTGAGCGCGCGTGGCTGGTTCGTTGCAGCATTTCAAGTGAAGCGTAACGATCCGGAACTCTGCGCCGGTGCTAAGATCCTGAAGACGCAATGAAAGCGCGCCGCGTAGCGACCAATCCGGCTTACCATATGCAGAGCCGTCCGGCTTGGACCTGATCACATGCAACTCGTTGGTCTCGAGTTGCCTAAACATGTCGGTTCGGTATATCAGACCCAAGAGATCTGCCTGTCGGTCAGCATTCGTTCTACTCTCGCTGATCACAAAGCGCCACTTTCCCCCTTGTTTGGCGGCTGCCTCGGCGTATTCCTTGAGAGCCTGCCAGCTCTCTACTTCTTGGACAGCGAGGACGTCGAACGTCCCAAGGGCTACGATAGTTTCCGCCACTTTGGGTGGCTGGGTGTCGCTGTCGGACTCGGTGTTGAAGGTGGCGATCCGGAGATCGCCTGCTTGGGCGAGCCCGGTGGCCGCAAGCCAGGCTGCGACCCAAGCAAAACGTTTCATGATATTCCTCCTCTTCCTAGCGTGATACGCGGCGTGTCTGGTGCTGACGAGCGCCACCAGCGCTCTACTTCAACACCTTCCCTAGATTTATGATAAGTTCCTTGTTTGTGGTCTTCTCCAGCGTTTTCTGGAGCTCTGCTAACGATGCGTCCGGGAGCACGATGTTGCCTGCCTTCGACAAAGCAACCGCCACTCCGAGCTGGGTCCTGTAAGACTCTTGCGACAGATCCGAAGTCAGCGACTGCAGCGTCTGGATGTCGTTTCTCGTTTTCAGGAACTCCGCGAGCCTGCTTCTCGCGTCTCGCCTGACAGCCGTCACGCCGGAATTGAGATCAACCCTAATCCGATCGAGGAAGTCTTGCAAAAGTTCGGATGACGCGCCGGGGGGAAGCGTAGCGATTGTGTATTGGGCGAGGTCTTCATCAGTCCCGATGTCTGTCACGTTCATCGGATAGTATCGCGCCACCCACTTCTTGTCCAAATCGGAGATCGATAGGTTCTTGGACGCAATGTAGCATTTGTTTGACGTCCCGCCTCGCAGGACATTCGCAGGGATCAAATACATCATGATCGACTTAGAGTCGGCAGTCCCACTTACGGAATCGGGATCGTAGAGTAAGGCTGGACCAAGGTTTCTCTCGACCTTTTCCGGCCGCCACTCGTTCGGCGGTTTGGCAAAGTATTTGTAGACACTGTTTTCGCCTTCCCTGATGACCTCGTTCCAGCAATCCAGGTTCTTGTTCTGGTGCTCGTGCAGTAGGCCTATCGCATGTCCAAACTCGTGGAGGATCGTAGCCTTTCGGAAGGGCGCGGCTCTCGCGACCACATCAACCACTGTGAAGCCATTGAAACCGCTATATTCCATATCGTAATTGTTGAGGTTCAAAGACGCCTGGTACTGATTTGCCTTCTTGACACTGTCGGTGCCAACCAGCGACCAGTATCCCTTTTCGCTAAAGCCGACCCGGATATGGGAGAACCCGCTCTGCGGAGCGGTGCAGTCATACCGACGGCCGACAGGCCCGAAATCGAACGTGAGATTCGCATAGGCCGACCATTCCGCGGCCACCGCCGCAATCAACTCACGTATGACTTCATCTCCGCCGAAGAAACATACCTTTAATACTTGGCCGGGCGGCCACGTGCGACTACCTCCGATATGCTGACTTTGCCCGTCCTCACTCGCGTCACCAGACACCGGCGTCTCCATGTACATGAGATGTTCGGGTAGTCCCTCCTGGATCTCAATTTCCTGAGCCAATACCGGCGATGACAGCAACGCTATCGTCATGATCCCCGATCGGATAAGCATTTAATTTACCTCCTCCCGCGCTTGGTCAATCTACTCCTCCCGACTACTTTAGACGCTCGGAGGGGGCGCCGCTTCCTCGATATCAACGTCAACGAAAATACTGGAATCGCCAGCACTTCCCTTGATAGAAATCGTCACACCGGTCCATTTCGCGCCAGGCATGTTGAGCGGCGGCTTCGTCTTTTTGCCGATCTTTCTAACGTCGCCAAACGGGTAAAGATCGTCAGAGTCGCCCCGGTTACTTGTTCCAAAAATTCCCGCGAGCTGCCGCTTTCCATCCGCCTGCATGAGTTCGATTGCCAGGTTTCCCTCGTCATTGACGTTCTGGATGGCCTCATCCACAACGTAGATGGCGACACCCTCGTCCGGCAATGACGCATCCTGCTTTTTCTGCCGGCGGTATTCGACGACGATATATTGTTTATCTGTCATCGTCTGGTCGTTGCGCACGATCAACGCAGTTCCGCCCTCAGCAGCCGGTTTAAGCTCGATATTCTTCCGCGACAGGGAAACGAATTCAGGGGTGATCCATCCGTGGAACATGCGCAGCATGGCGTTCGGATAGGATGGTAGCAGGCCTCCGTTCCCCCAGGACCCCGATGCCATAAGGCAGTAATCACCCAGTCCGCTCGAACGCATGTTCTGAGACGACCCGGTGTCATAGTAGTCGGCCCACCGCGCAGCGAGATGTCCCCATTCGTGGGCGCAAACCCCGACACGGCAATCCTCCGGAACCGTCAGGTAGGTGGTAACCTTCACATTAGGGCCGACCTCGATACCGCCATTGGGAATGACCCATTTGTGGCTCCAGATATCGTTCCTGTCTCCGGACTGCTCGGCGCCCGCACCCGCGTGGATGATGAAGAGCGCCGTCACGATACCCTCCCCCAGGACATCGTAGCCTGTAAAATCCACGCCGGCGGCAACCGCGGCCGCGACGGCATCACGCGCCATCCCCTGGGCGTTGCGGGGATCCGTTCCATCCATACCGGAAGAACCGTCGGTGTAGAAGCTCAATGGCTGTGGGAGCCTGAACCAGCCATGCACCCGCCCGCTCACATCGATGCCAGTGGCGGCATTTTCGTCCCAACCACTGGCGTCGCGATAATAGTCGCGCATGCTGCCAGAAGGAAAGACATGGCCCGAACTGAACAGCATCTGCGCGTAAAGTCCAGGCGAGTGATCGGGTGCATGCGGTCGGTCAGGAAAATCGACCAACAGAACGAGGGTGCGGATTTCCCCTAAAAGCTGGCGGGGCGGCCTGTCGATCAGTTCCCGCACTGCTGCCTGCCCGAATTCCATCGCGCCGTCATCGAGGCCGACATATTTCGAGCCGCGCCGGCTCGAACGCCAGACCTTATAATAGTCGTCGAAGGTGAACTTCGGCGGCAGTCTGCCATCCGCCTTCAAGGACAGGAACCGACTGTATAATTGCGCCAGCAGTTCGGGCGACGGCGGCACCGCACATTGCGGCTTGCCGCAGCCACATATCCGAAATGGCTTTGCTGAGACCCTCATTTTCCCCTCCACCACGCAAAAGTCGTTTCAGCAGTTCATCCCTGTTGATCCCCTGGGCGGGCGGAAGAGCCGGTGGCCGCGTTTTTCACCACGCGACGGCTGAGCCGCAGACGTCCGAAATGGTCTGCGGCCAGCCAAGCATTCGCCCGTTTCGTCAGGCCCGACGGAAAGCGGCCGTTCTGCGCACCGGATCAGTGCGGGCGCCGCGTCTCAACAAATGCGCCAGCTCGCTGCAGCTCGACGCTGCGCGCCAGCGCGATGGCATTGCTGACGCGATTTCGCAGCGCGGAAAGCTCGTCGGGCGTTAGTCTGGCGAGAGAGCGGTTCAGCGCCTGATCATCTGCGGCCGCGTCCGCTGGCGCGACCGACGAAGGTGAGCTGCGGGCACTGGCGATGAAGCTGTCGATCAAAGCATCGACAAAATAGCCGCCGCTCGCTGTCTCATCGACGAGATTCTTCCCTACCGCTTCCGCCATGATGCTCGGTTGAGGCATGTCGCCAGAAGGCTCATAAGCCGTCACAACGGGTCCAGTCGGAGCTGGCGCCTCGCAGAGATAGCGGCTCAGCACATAGCGGCGAAACGGCAGGAATGCGTCAGTCAAAGTCGGCGACAAGGCGCGGGTTTCGCTGACCTGAACGAACCCGCCGGCATCCACATCCGGCCAGCGTAAAACCGTGCCATCCTGCTTCTCAAGAACGACAACTCCCGGCCCGACGAAGCCACCGCCGGTCGAGCGCGCGGCGGTCATGTGACAACCGGCGCAGGTTGCGGCTCGAGCCCGGTTCAGAAGCACCTGGCCGCTCTGTGGACCCACAAATGGATTTGTCGCAGCGCCTACCTGATTGAGCATCTGGGTAACCAGCGTGCTCTTGCCACCGTCGCCCGGAGCATCCGAAAAGCCCTGAGACGTGCTCTGGAATTCGTTGAATTTGTCGTCGTTGCCAAGGGCGATTGTGTTCAGGAGAACCTTGTCAGGCGTCACCTCCGCCTGAACGCCTGCACCAAGGTGATAAAGCGGCAGCTCATTGATCAGAGCCTGATGCTGGGCGGTCGTTTCGCTCAGGAGACGTAGTGCAATCGTGCTCGTCAGCGACTGCAGGAATTGTCCGTGCAGAAGGTTTGCGCTTGCGGGCGGGTTCTTGGCGAGGAACGCCGTGCCCGTCAGATCGTCAAAATACAGTTCGGCGAGCGGATTATCTTTAACCGTTACCGGAACGAAGGCTACCGGGAGCGAACCTGGCGCGGGGTTAAACGTGCGCTGGGTCAGCCATTCCCGCAGTTGCCACGGGGGCGGATTGAAGGCGTTCGCGCGCACCTGACCCCGACCGCCGTCACCGCCGTAGTTTCTGTAATCCACAACCGGCCTAAGCAGGTCGGCTTTGGCCAGAGCCGGCGATGTCTTTCCCTCATAGTAGAAGGCGGAAAGGCGCGTGGCGAGTTCGGTATCCGAGAGCCCGGGCTCGGAAAGCTTAGCCCAGAATTCGGCAACAGGTTTGCATCCCTCGCTTCCCGCGGATGGATTGGGGTTGGGAACCATCGCCTCGAAGATTAGCAGAAAACGCGCCGCGCGTGCGGGCTCACGGCCGTAAATGATGCGATGTTCTCCGCAATGAGACCAATTGTCAGGCGCGAGATCGAAACGGTTGAACAGCGCAAGAGGCTTAATACCTTGAGGGTCGGCCTCATCCAGCATAGCTTTTGCGCTCAGGGCCGTGGCTTCCTCGCGGGCGTCTAGCGGCATGACCACGCCGCCCTTTGGGTTGAGCGGAAAGCTCTCCACGGGAAGAAATGTCTGGAGCATCGATTGGACGAAGTCTTCTTGTGATTGCGCGCTCACGTCACCGCCGGCGCTCTTCAAGATCGACGCAATTGTTCGGCTGAAAGAGAAAACCCGCTCAGTTGCCGTGCTATCCAACCCAAGACTCGCACGCGTTATATCGAGCACACCGTCACTGTGCACTACCATGCTAGGCGCGACGCTGAAGTGCGGCGTGAACGTGCCATCACTTTCCGATGTGCATAAATTAAAGGTCTGTGCAAGCGCCGGATTAGTCATCCAGACGACAACACAAATCATCGCGGCAATAGAACGCTTCATCGTCATCCCCCCCATGAACTTTGTCACCAGCTTCTGGACCCAATTCTGCATAGCAAGTATGAAGCCGCGCCTCCTGCCCGGACCGCGGACGAAACGAAAGCAACGTTCGGGCAGAAGATTTAACTCCTGCCCGTCTATCTGCTTTTTTTGCGAAAGAATGCCTGCACCAAATGCAATGAATGCGATTATTCACTACTACCTTATCTGGTTCATCTTGACAAGTATCGACTCTTACTTGTTATCCATGCCTCTTCACGAATGCCGGCCGCGCCGATGCCTACGAAGCTTTGCGACCGTCTTCTATCTCATTTGACGCCACTGTCACTCGACCCGCGGGAACCGCCTCGTCGTCAACCGCAGGGGCGGAGCTTTGCAGTCGTCGCCGCGGCGCCACTTCGATGAGGACTCTTCACGGTCTTTTCATGGGTCCTTTACCTTGATCAGCCCGCTGTTGCGGCTGAGGCCGTTGTGGCTGCTCAACTCCGCCGAGCAGGAATGAGATCGCAGAAGAGCAGATGAAGAGTTCCGGCAAACGACGCCGCGTGCGTGCCCATGGCGCAGGCGCTTCTATGTTCTTTTCTAGCTCCAAATTGCCATCGTCTGTCGTGTGGATGAGCCCGCGGCATGCGCTAAGCGCGTGCACCGACCCCGCTCGTTGTGTTATAAAGTTCGAGTTTCGCCCAGAAATGTTTCGACTACTACGATCGGTCGCCAGACAGAGACCTGATCAGAACCGAGCCTACAGCTGAGCCTTTTGGCTGTCACCAGTTCTCGCGGGGTGTGGAACGGCACAAGATCTCGCCTCCTTCGTCTTTCCGTCGGCAAAGCAGGTTGAATGACTGCTTCGCGATCAGCGAGGAGGAATATTTAAGATCCTTTAGTTTGAGCAGTCGTCACAAGGGTCATAATCAGTCTTCGCAATTTAATGCGGGGCTGATTGCTGCAACTGGCTTAATAATTTAGGCTGCTTTTGGACTATTATCCATAATCATCTTGCATTTTTGTGTGGAACTAATCTATAGTTGCAGCGTCCTACTGAGGGGTCGGGCTGCATGAAATCTTGGCTGAGAATAACGGCGGTCGCGTTTGCGGCCACGCTGAACTGTACCATTACATTCTCGCAGACGGCGGCGACGGACGCGCCCCCAAGCGGCGCGGAAGCAATCTCCAAACTCGATGAACTCCTCGCTGCCCTCGCGCGTCTAGACCCGACGACATTTGCCGCGATTCCCGGCATGGACGTCAAGGCCGAAGCTTTGACCAACCGCCTCTTCGAACTCTCCAGCCCTTTGAATGCCCAAGCCGACAAGGCCGCGATCAGCTCGATTATCAAAGCTACGGGTGAGCTGGACGGTGCCCTATTAGGTTCAAGTCAAACCGTGAAGGCTTTGCTCCAACAAGGTGACGAGTCCAGCGAGGCCCTGAACAAGCTTCGAGAGACGATTCAAGGCCTTGGCCTGCGCAAGCCCGGGCTGGTGGTTCGCGTCGTCGAGGCAAAGTTCGGGGACACATACACCACGCGGATAAGCCCCTCCCGCTGGTGTGACGCGACGTCCTACCTCCGAGGAAAATGCGATCGAGCCGGGGCGTGCACGTTGGACCAGAACTATCAGGACCTCGTTTGCGGATTCAATCCAGCACCTTCGGCGGACCTCAGGGACCGTGGCCTGTTCGTTGACTACCAGTGCGTACCGAACATCGAGGCAAGCTTTGCCGCTGGTTACGACCCAATTGCCTATCGCTCCTCATCGCCGTTTCTGAGTAAAAGTCGAAGCCAGTACGTGGTTCTTCGCGGCAGCGGTTCCATCGTCTGCGGAGCTACCAAATGATCGGCAGTATCGTGAAGCCATTCAAAATCGTCCTAACCGCGCTCCTGCTTCCGCTCTCAGCAAGTTGCCAGGTGATGGACTCCTCGGTGTCCTACGAGATCCGGCCCGACGGCTCCCAAGAACGACGTTGCGACTCCGGTCTTGGCTCCTATGCCCTACCCTATTCGACCGTAACCTTCACCGTCTCGCAGCCATACAAAGGCGGGATAAAGGTCGGCCGGGCCAGATTGCAGGTTTCTAGCCCGGAAGCACATCCCGATCCTAAGCACATCTACTGCCTAGATTTTCTGGAAAACTCTTTCTCGGACGACAATGTCACCGTCGCGTATGACAAGAAAAAGGGTTCCACAGACAGCTTCGCCAAAGGTGGCGCATCGGGTCTGCTTTCACTAATCGCTTCGAAGAACATCGATCAGACGGGCGATATCATCCGAAATTTCCTCAGGGCAATCTTCATTATCGCTTCGGGGGACTACAATTTTTCATTCAACCGAGAAACCGCCGAGTACGACGAAATCGTGATGATGACGGAGCAAACGGTAGATCCGTTCGATCTGTCGGCAATGGCATCGCTCAACAAGAGTATCGCCGAATACGGCTACTGCATCACACTCGGGAAGTTCACGGTCGACGAAAGCCGTTACACACCTAACCGCTACTGCAACGACCCAGACATATCATTCTCGAACGGTGCGGCTCCACCGTTCCTGCGCGCGGCGAAAGAACAAACGTACTTGGTGAACAAGCTGCCGACCGGCGTCTTTTATCGCCCCCGGCAGCCGTACCCTCTCGATGTCTATGTGCGTGACGATCCCCCCGCACACAAGGAATGGGAATTGCGATCCAAAGATACGGTCATGCTTGAGAATGTGTCTCCGATCCTCGTTTTGCACGTGAACCGGACCATCTTCGCCGAGCACCGAACCGCGTTGGCGTTTGATCGGGGGAATCTCCTGGACGCTTGCATCGTTAAAGGCAGCGAGGTTGCTGGCGGGCTCAGCATACCCCTTGATATCGTGTACGGCCTGGTGTCGCTGCCAGCTGCGACCATCAACCAGGAGATCGCGAGCAAGACGACGACGACAGCTCTGATCTCGAAGCAGAAGGACGTTCTCGCGCTTCAGAACCAAATACTTCAGGCAAAGGCCGGGCAGTATTATGGCGGGTCGACGAACACGACTCCGCTCGGAACGAACCTGCAGTTTCCCAACCCGTCAGAGCTGCCGACCTCGATCAAGCCGATCGACGAGGCCAAATTTGGCTCATTTTGCGCTCTTCTGAAGAAAGCGAGCTGAGGATGATTTTTTCTTCGCTTCGAAGAATGATGGCACTTCTCGCACTGCTCGGCTTTATGCAATCGTGCTCGTCGGTGTATTCATCGTCGGCGCTAGAAGCCTCTGTGAGTTCGGGAACATCGAATTGCGATGCCAACATGGGGACGTACTTCCTTCCCAAAGGAGAGCTTTCGTTCGTTGTGCTGAAGAAGCCGACGACGGGATTAACCAGCTTCCGATATGACATGAAGGCCGAGGTCGGCAACGCGGGCACTGACGGCCTATCGGTCGTCATGGTGCCGGACGAACGGCATCAGTATTGCCTGGATTTTAAGCCCAACTCCTTTTACTCAGACGTTGTCCGTGCTCAGCGGACCGATAAAGGGCTTTTGACGAGCGTCTACAGCAATGTCGAGGATCAGAGCAAAACCATCGTTGAGGATGCCGCCCGGGGAATCGCATTGACGATTGCCGCAGAGTCCCGGCTGGCCAACAGAGATTTCTTGGTCGGCGACTCCGCAGCCGTGGTTCACATGAAGATGCAGTTCGATCCCTTTGATCTGGACCGCATCACCAGCGTAAACCGCACCCTCGAAAAAAGTGGCTACTGCATCTACATCGACCCCAGCAACGACCCGTTCGTGCCTTTCTGGATGCGAAACCAGTGCGCGGCAACTCCCCGGCTTGTGGCCTACAAATCCAAAGACGACGCCGAGGAAATATTCAGCTCGGCAGGCTACGCAGCAGGCGAGGGCCGCTTCGGAATTCTATACAAACCAGCGCTAAGCCACACGCTCGTCATTCTGAAGCGCGACGACCCAACATCGGTAAAGCCTTGGCGCATCTGGAAACGCCAGATTGTCGAACTGCCGAACCGAGCACCTGTCTTCATGCTCCAGGTAAGCCGCGGCTTCTTCACAGGCCGCAAAACCGACATCAGCTTTGAAAACGGCATGCTGGCGAGCGTCCAGATCGACAAGAAGAGCGAGCTGAAGGCCGTATCGGAAGCGTTCGTCAATGTCGTCAGTATTGCCGTACGAATTCCAGCCAAAGCACTCATTATCGGGACGAATGAAGCGCAAAACCAAGAGGCGCTGATCAGGGCAAACCAAGCACTTTTGCAGGCCTACGCACAATTGGAGGCCGAGCAGAGAAAACAGGCGAACCTGAAGTACGGTCCGGGTGAGGACGGGCAACCTCGCACAAGTGCGGCACGAGCGAGGGCCGCATGCTTGGAATATGCAGACCTGAGCGCTGCCGATGACCCCAGCGCGTGGTGCCAAGACAAGGTCGAAACGCAATGACCCATTCCGGAGGCCAGTCGCCTCTAGCATTCGCGTTTCTGACTATGTTCGGAATCGCGCAGGCTCAGGACGAAAGTGCTGGACTGCGCATTCGATATGGCGATGCAGCACAGGTCCCACCGGAGGCCGGGGACACCATAGTCGCCACTGACACGGATACAGTAGCCGATCTGAAATCAAGATCTCAGAACAATCCGCAGGCCAGGGTCGCGAACGGTGTGGACGTTAGCCTTTCCAACTTTTCAGAAGTAGTGAAGATTGAATTCAGTGACGCGCGGGGCCGCCACGCCTGCACAGGAGTGCTGCTATCTCCTGACGCGGTCCTCACAGCTGGCCATTGCGGCTGTGGTCGTTCCTACCAGGTTTCAATCCAGACCGCCCCCGTCGAGACAGCGGGCGACAAGGCTTTCTCCGCACTCAAGGTCGAAAGCGGCCCGTTCCTGTTTCCCGGTTACAGTTGCTCGTATCCGGATCGCACAGGCATTGGACACGATCTCTCTCTCATTCGGCTGAAACCGATCAGGAAGAGTGAGGCGGATCAGTTCGAACTGGACGACGGCGCTGGGGTAGCACTGAGCTTTCCAGTCATTCGGTCAGGCATAAAGCTCCTGTCGGATCGACGGCTAAAGAGCCTCTTTATCCTCGGCTTCGGCCGAACCGAAACTGGCGCTATCGCAAAAAACCTGCAGGGCGCTAATGTCAGCCTCATATCGCGGCATTGTATCGTCGGCTACGTCTTTATGAGTTATTGCGCCAGCTTCAGGGAATTCGCCATGGGTCGCAACTCCAACACTCCGGGCATCGCGCCTGACAGTTGTGGCGGAGACAGTGGAGGCCCGGCCTATCGAATGGATACAGACCTTGTGATCGACGCAGAGGGCTTTTTTACCTTGCAGATAAGCAAGCGGACGCTGGTCGGAATCGTCTCTCGCGCACTTGCCGGTGTGGTTCATCCCTATCGAGGATATTGTGGCGGCGGCGGGATCTATACGACGGTCGGAACACGGCCCGTACTCGACTGGCTCCGCTCGCAAAAGGTCTCTTTCATCTACGATCCCAACCCCACCTACAGCCCTGAGGGAGGTTGAAGTGATAATCTGGCGTGGCGCGAAACGTGTCGGAGCAATTGCTCGATGCTTTGCAAGGCTCGAAGGTGATTGGGCTGTCCGCGTCTCTCATATCGTGATTGGCGCTGTGATCGTGTACTTGGTTGGCACCGCTCTCGAAGCTGCGCAGCCTAAATACATGCAGGAGAGAGCTCCAACCTATCACGCCTTCATCTTCGGGAACGACGACTACGACTCGTTGCCTCAGATCAAGAGCGCCGCCCGCGATCTTGACCAAATGAGAGAGTACTTCACGAATGCTAAGTACCGGATCTGGGACATGGACGGCGCTGGCCGGTTCAGATCTGTCGATCAGTTCTACAAATATATGAAGGACGCGCTGGAAGCGATTCAGCCGGGAGACGTTGTCGTCCTCTATTACTCTGGACACGGGTTTCACTACGGCAGCCAGGACTGGCTTGTCCCTCTCGACTATCCGACGGGGACCGTCGACCAACAACTGCTGTTCAAACATGCGGTCGGGCTCAACGACATTATTGCCGGACTTGCCAAACGCCGCATCGACTACGCGGTCGCAATCATAGATGCATGCCGAACCCAACCCGCGTTCCCCTTCAAAGAGCAGGGTGGAACAACGGTCATTGGCGAGCCACGTCTGCCAGGATTCAGCTACACAGGACCGTCACTCATAGCCTGGAGCATCGGCGTTCCCACCTATACAGGCGGGTCAGCCATCGGCACGGATTCGGATGGCGAAATGAGCCTATATACCGGAATCCTACTCAAAGCCCTGAAAAAAAAGCCTCGTATCAGCGAACTGCAGACGGAACTGTCCATCGCTGTCCACCACCTCGTCGTCGAGGGAAAGATCCCTTCAGGTGCAATCGACCCCCGCTTCTTCAATTCGAGAGACTTCACGTTCGATACCAAGCAAGACCCCGCGACCGCCGACAAGCAAAAGCGCGAATGGCAAACTACGATGGCCGAACCGTCGAGGCTCAACGTGAGTGACTACCTCATCGGCAATCCAGGCAGCGTCTTCTCGTCGGCCGCATGGAAATACATCGACGACCATGCCGCGGAACCCGAGGACGCTAGCGGCAGCAGCCTGACTTCAGCCGATGCGATCGACAACTCGTTTCCCGAAGCGTTGCGGACCGGCAAGATGATAGCGATCGCAACGTCAGGATTTGACGTCAACTTCCCGAGGAACACGATCGGGCTCCCAGCGGTCAGTCCGTCACTTCTTGAGAACGCGATCGCCTATGTGGACCGAGCTGGCGATATCAACGAAGCATATGGCGCTCGATATCAGGCCAAGGGCTCCAAGCTGAATTTCGACATAGACATGATTGGGGCCGCCGGCGCGGTGGCCGTCAACACGGGTCAAATCTCCAGACCGGCTCCAAGTGTGTCTGCACCACCCACATTCACATTCGGCCGTTCGTCTTCAATCCAGATCGACAGTACCTTCTTCGAAGACAGCAGCGGGAAGCTATACGCGGAACTCACCCCGGGCCAGGAGACCGGTGGCGATCTGACATCGAGAGTTTGGGCTGATTTCAATTATCGCGGGGAAACCCAGCCCTCCTACAACATCTTGAACCGCGCTCTTCGCGAGGTCGTGCTTGACCAAACGGCGTTGGATAGCGACTCGATCGCCAAGATAACCAAAGACGTCATCCAATCGAGCAAGGACGTCTTGTGGGTGTCTATCGCTGTCGAATACCGGCCACCCGACCTTTCTGGATACCAAAAGCGAAGGATAGAAGCAGAAACCGGTGCGGTCGCAGCGGCCGTCAAACGCGATCTGGAGGACGCGCTGCAAATGGACCGGGTTGCCTTGGCGGAGGCACGGCTGCGTGCTCAGGACGCTCGGATCCAGCTTATAAAAGCAGGAATTTCCGGAAAGCGGATAACTTCAGTCAGTGCCGAGCCAGGGGAGGCGATTGGCAACGGCGTCCGCCTGCGGTTCTTCGGTACGCGTTAAAGGAGGGACTCACATGCCAAGATTTCTCGCGAGCCTGTTCGCCGCGTTGGCGTTAGCGATGTCCACGGCTGTCGCGTTGTCACAGGAAGCCAAGTACGCCGACATCTTGGAGGGAGAAGCCGCCAGACAAGGAGTACGTCCGGTTCCCTGTCCGCCCGACACAGCGGACTGCAGCGGCTCACTGGTACCCAAAATCATAAACGGCAGGCGTGCCGATCCCGGCATGTTTCCGTGGTCGGTTTCCATCGGCAAAGCCAATGCGACCAATTTTAGAGGGCACCAGTGCGGTGGCACTCTGATTAGCGATCGCTTTATCCTGTCGGCGGCCCATTGTTTTCCAGATACCGCCCAGCCCGAAAGCTTCCGCATCCAGATGGGAACGGTCGAACTTGGTGGCTACACGGACGCGGCCGTCGTAAAGAGGATCCTGATCCAAAAGCATTTCAACCGCGCGACAAACGAAGCGGATGTCG
Source organism: Rhizobium sp. R634 (assembly GCF_002211305.1). Lineage (GTDB taxonomy): Bacteria > Pseudomonadota > Alphaproteobacteria > Rhizobiales > Rhizobiaceae > Rhizobium. The sequence continues at coordinate 287,384 of NZ_LOKW01000029.1, forward strand.
CGCTGCTGGAACTTGCCACTCCAATAGTGGAGAACACCTTTCTTGGATGGATACCGATCCAGGATCAAGCCGGGTTTGACAGCAGCGGGCACGAGAGCAGCGGCGACCGCCTTCAATACACGTTGACAGGTTTTGGCTACATCGGGCCTGGAAAAAGCCCCGTACGACTGCAGTTTTCCAGTGAGGTGCCCTCCCTAACCACCGCCGAATGCCATGAACTGAAAGTGTGGGACGACACGATTTTTGGAAACACCCTCAAGCCTGACATGATTTGTGCAGGCGACACCAACAACGTCGATGGCTCAGATGCGTGCAAGGGCGACAGTGGTGGCGGCTTGATCCTTCCACAATCCGCCGGGAAACCGGTTGTCGCGGGAATCGTTTCGCGTGGTGCCTTGCCCGACGGTTCGCTCGACTGCACACAGCAGCCCTTGAGGGTCGGTGTCTACACCCGCATCTCTGCTTACACCGCCGAGATCGCGGCTTGCATTGACGGCGATGGCTCCAAGTGTGAATTCGTGATCCCGGGACAACAGACCGGGGCGGTTCACTAGTAGACCTAAAGGTTGACCGAAGCAGGCAACGGCAGAGCTGATAAGCGCTTCGAAAACTAGCGGCGGTTGCTGTCTGGTCCGCAGTGGGCGCGGCGGGCCGCCACGGCAATCGGATAGGGTGTTCAAGGGCTGCTCCGCCCGCCGCGGCGAAGGTTCCCTTGCGGCGGCCGCTCGCAAGCGGCACACCAGCCCCTCCCAAGAGTGCTGGCTTTGCAAGCCATCCCTTGCGCAGGTCGGGTAAGGAATCGGACAGAAGGCTTGATGTTGACTTCAGGTCCGCGCGAGCGGCGAAGATTCGGTGCTACCCAGGCTCATGCCCGGGCTCAAACAGAAACCTGGATCCACATTGCTTGTCCGCCTTGAAGGCATTCGAACCATCGACCAGCCGATAATCGTCGTGCGGCATATCGTTGGTTAATGGAACCATAAAAAGACCGGCAGCCGGCTACCGATGCCCCCTGCCCGGCGCCGTCGCTGTTCTTCTTCGAGATCCGTAACATTCTGGCGATGTCAGAACGCCGTGGCCGGCTGCCTGCCGGCGGCGCGTTGGTCAATATGGAACGGGTGCGCCGGCTGCCGCTCGACGACGCCGGTATTGGTGGCGACAGTTATGTCCTGCTATTGACCGCCAATCATGGCTTGAGTGCCTATGATGCCGCCTATCTTACGCTTGCCCTCAACCGCAGCGTTGCGCTTGCCACACTCGATAGAAAACTGGCCACTGCTGCCCGAAAGGAAGGCGTGACGGTTCTCGGGCCATTCGCCCATGGCGACTAAGCGGCCAGTCGGCGACGCCGTCGATCGCCGTATCCACCAACTCGATACGATTGCCGCCGTGCTGCCTATGGAGCGCCGAGACGAGCTTGCCGAGCTTTTGACCGACCAAGACGTCGAAACTTTGCGGCATCTCGTCAATGGGGGCATGGGTGAAAACACGCTGCGGGCGCTGACATCGGATCTCGCTTATCTGCAGGCCTGGTCGCTGGTGGCAACCGGCAGATCCCTGCCCTGGCCGGCGCCGGAAGCCCTTCTTCTGAAATTCGTCGCCCACCATCTCTGGCAGCCCGAGCAGCGCGACATCGACTCTCACCACGGCATGCCGGCCGAGGTCGAGCAAAGCTTGCGCGACCAGCGCTTCCTTCGCTCCTCCGGCCCGCATGCCCCCGATACGGTGCGCCGGCGGCTTGCGAGCTGGTCGACGCTGACGAAATGGCGCGGGCTGAGCGGCGTCTTCTCGTCCCCTGCTCTCAAGTCGGCGATCCGGTTGGCAGTGCGTGCAACACCAAGGCCCCGAAAGCGCAAGAGCGCCAAGGCGGTGACCGGCGACGTGCTGGCCAAGCTGCTCGCGACCTGCAGTAACGACAGCCTTCGTGACATCCGCGACCGGGCGATTTTAATGGTTGCCTTCGCGTCCGGCGGTCGCCGGCGCAGCGAGATCGCGGGATTGCGCAGGGAGCAGCTCACCGCCGAGCCGGCTATCGCGGTCGAGAACGGCCCTGCCCTCCCCTCTCTCGCCATTCATCTCGGCCGTACGAAAACGAGCGGAGCGGACCACGACGAGGTCGTCTATCTCACCGGCCGACCAGTCGAGGCTTTAAATGCCTGGCTCGCGGCTGCCAAGATCGACACTGGCAGCATCTTCCGAAAAGTCGACCGATGGGGCAATCTCTCCCGTCGCCCGCTCGATCCGAAGGCGGTCAACGACATCGTCAAGCAGCGCGCCGCTCTGGCGGAGCTCGATCCTGCGGAATTTTCGGCGCACGGTCTGCGGTCAGGTTATCTTACCGAAGCAGCCAATCGCGGCATCCCACTGCCCGAGGCGATGGAGCAGTCGCGGCATCGATCGGTGCAGCAGGCGTCGAGCTATTACAACAACGCGACGCGGCGGAGTGGCAGGGCCACCCGAATGCTATGAATGCCCCGCCCGGCGGGTAGCAGGCCGCGCAACCGCCGATCGCCAGGCAGGCTATCGGCTACCTCTTCTCCCGCCTTCTGGCTAGAATGATCAAAGTGAGAATGACTTTTTCAAGCCCTCGGTAAATCGGCGATCCACATAGTGTGCGGACTTAGCATACGGACGATCAAGGAGATTAAAATTGCGTGGTGATCCGCCAAACGACAGAGAGCCTTTTCGGTATGTTAAATTCGCATGGGACGACTTGAGCAATTTGCCGCCGGTTGGAAAGCTCGACTATGGCCCTAAAGGCGGGGGTGCTTTCCGAATGTTCGAGGAGGGCACGATCGAAGGAACACACATACGTGCGTTTCCCGCGATAAAGAAAAAGGAAAATCTTCCGGCATTAGGGCAGTGCGTCTATTGTCATCGAAAGGCCGACGATAACGGGAAACCGCTTAAGCTGACGAGTGAGCATGTCATCCCCGAGTTTCTCGGTGTTGGACTAGAACTTCCGGCCGCGTCCTGCGCTGAATGCCAGAAGGCAACAGCTGACTTCGAATCTGCGATCGCAACATCCATGTTCGATCCCGTTCGAAAGATGCTTCTCCTGAAAGGAAAAGGTGGCGTCTTGGAGAAGACTAATTTTCCCCTCGACGTCGGCAGAGAAACCACGCGACATGAGTTCATACCGCTGCGGCACTATCCGACAATCTTGTTGATGCCCAACTTCTTTCCTGCAGCATCCTACAGCCGCAGATCCCCTTTATCTGACGATCTGTTCAACATCCTAATGTTCAACATCAACGCCGAGCCAGAGTATCTAAAACAATACGCACTCGAAGATTTTTCTACCCAGGCAATCGATCTCGTCCACTTCTCGCAGATGATCGCCAAGATCGCGCATGTTTACGGCACCCACCGGTTCGAAGCCTTTAGGCCCACTGTCGCTGATTTCGTGCGCACTACCTATCCTCCGGGAAGCCCCGTACTCGGTCACCTGGAGCACGTTGGTTGCCTATGGCAGCGCAAGCTACCCCCAACTGACAATCTTCATGAGATCGAGGTTGGAGCGATGCATTGGCAGGGCAAAGCAATGACCTGCATTCGGGTGCAGCTGTTTGCGGCGTACGGCATGCGGTCGTACTATGTGACGATTGGCGAATGAGATGAGGCAGGTCAGTAGCGCCTGTGGGCAGGCACTGTATCGGCCGATGGCGTTGCCCCCGAAGCCACCAGTGAGAGAAGCCTTCCCCGTTAAACTAGCAAGGTACTAGTCTAGCCTAGAAATGCACGTCGCCCTGCTTGGTTCTAAGCAGACCCGAGCTTGCGCTTCGAAAGCCGATGCTGAAGTCGCCCGATAGTCCGAGGGAAAACAGGTCGATCCCAGTCCAACCCGACTTGTTGTCGTGGCGGTAGGTCCTGACTTCTTTGCCGTTCTCGTCTGCAAAAACCCAGTCAAACGGACCGGCATTGACGAACTCCACGTCGACGCTTCTTGGTTTTACAAACACGCGCTTACCGTCGATCCACAGCTCGCTCGAAAATTCCCCTGCCCCAAAATGAAAATCGTCCATATCGTTCTCCTCCATTGCGACGCTCACGCTGCCTCACCGGGCACGACCTAAGATCCGACTTCGCGTGGCGTCACGGTGTCAACCATCACCACAAAGTGCGCAGCTGTATTCTGCTGGGTCTCGACGGCGCCAGCAACCGTGCTGGCCGATCGAGGTATGTGGTAGTAAGGCACGCCACCGACTTTGAGCGGCAACAGATTATCCAGATCGGCTCGCCGGAGCGGTCAGACTTAAACGACCTGCACTTCTGCTACGCAGCTCTTTCCCCGCCTTTTAGGCGGACAACGTACTCTTCAAAGAGGCGTCGCCAATCATCCATGCTCAAAGGAGAGTTTTTCATCGCTGCCAGCAGCGTCTTATTCTCTTCGAGGATGGTGCGGCTCGGGAAGGTCTCCCCAGACAACTTCAGGCACTCATCTAGAACTTTATCCTCGGTCCAAAATCCATGCGATTGCTTTCCGACTGGATAACCGAGTTCTTCAGCGAGCAACTCGCGCGGATATCGTTTTAGAGGGTTCTTGGCGCTGCCGATCTTGTGTGCGTCCAGATCACGATAAGTCGGAAATCGCCCCAGCTTTGCTGTCAATGCTGCGATCTCCTTTCGAACGTTATCTCGTGACCAAAATCCGTGTTCTCGCATGCTCTGCCCGGAAGCTCGATGGAATGTTTCTGTTCCAAGTTTTGCACGGATCTTCGAGATCAGTTCCGCTCTGCGATCCGCGTTCACGACCTCCTGAGGATGAACTTCTACAACCTCAAAGCCCGCTTCAATATACAGAGCGACTTTGGCTCTAAGCTTTTTGAAATAATCAAGGCTTCGCTGTGACTCGTTCTCGCGGGAATACATGATCACTTCGACAACGACGTTGCGAACGATGAAGTCAGGAAAAGCACGCCCGCGGGCGTGGGGAAATTTCTGGTGAATCAAGATCTCGTCAGGATCTACGCCTAGCTGAAGCATGATCCCCTCGTAAGCGGCAACTTCGCGGAAGGAATCTAGTGCGATCCCATTTGCCGTGACAGGTTCCTCTTTAAACTTCATCGTGGGGCATCTGACACGAACAGCCTCCTCGAATTTATGGAAGCTGCCGAACCGGGCCTCGATCATCGCCTTCAATGCGCCCTCGCCCATCTGACGAAGCTCAAACGGCCGTGGCCCAAAGTCGAAATGCGCGAACTTTTCCAGATACGATTGTACCACCGTCTCTGGTGTCCAGTAGCCGACCGGCTTTCGGTGTCTGTTGTCTGCCAGTCCGGCATTTCGGCCGATACGGTCGATGTCGGCAGCGCTTAGTAGACTCACGGCTCGATGGTAGCGGCTATTCCGCAGATCTTGATGGGTCGGTCGCCGATTTAGCTTTTTCCAAACCCGTCGGACCGCTTGTTCGCAACGAGCCTTCGTCCAGATGATCCTGGCAGTCGGTTCCAGAAAAGCCAGCGGCGCACAGATATTTCGGATTTGCTGAGCGCTGAGCTTTCCGGCAATGACGCCGCATTCATGTCTTCTGAGGTCACGATGGCTGGGACGACGGCCAAGCTTTTTCGCGACAGCTAGGATCGCACTGGTGATCTCGCCGGCAATCTTCGAACCGTCGGTCAACATTTCGTCGGTATATTTGAAGTTCTTCCTACCTGAATTGGTCATCACGGCCTCTCCACGCAACTAGCGTCAATGAGTTGGTAAAGACCTATTATTGACATTCGGTATCGCGAAATCAGCTCCGCTCCGTTACCACCTGCCCGTTCCACACCAGCGGCCAGGGATCCAGGGAAGCCCTTTGAAACCGACAGCGCAGTTCTCGGTCAGTCTCACCGATGTATGGGGCAGGGGACTTGCTCGCATAGAGCATCCGCCGCCCAACATCGAACCAACAAGCCAGACGGCAACTAAAGCGGCAGTCCTCCAAATTGTCTGTTTCATCCCGACCAGCCGGCCTTAGTCTCAAAGTTCGACCTTACGCCTTTCTAAGTAAGCCATCCCGTCGGGCGTCACGTCGAATACCAGTTGGGCAACCATCAATCATGGTGAGATCAGGCAAGGAGGTCGCCGAGACGGTACAGAGCTACCTGAACGCCATTGGGCTCCAGACGGAATTTAAGGTCTGGGAATGGGCGACCTATCAGAAAACGCTTTACCGCGCTGAGCAGGGTGGCACCGGCCGGGGTACGAATGCAGCGAACATGTGGTTGCTTGGAACAGGCGTTACCAACGCTGATTGGCGCCTGCGCCGAAAGTTCTTCTCGACCGACGGATCGAACCTGACCGGCTACAACAACGCCAAGGTCGACGCTCTTTTGAGCGGTGCGATGACCGACATGAACTACGAGAGCCGCATGAAGGCTTATGGTGAGGTCCAGACGATCGCCTGGACCAAGGAGCCGAACTCGATTGCCCTCTTCGATCAGGTGCAGTTGATCGGCATCGGGGCAGGGGTGAAGGGCGTGGAAGTCTTCGGCGACGAAATCGTCCTCCGTGACCAGGCGACCAAAGGCGCTGCCTAGACCTCAAAGCAGCCTCCAATAGACCGTCGCGGGTGACCTGCGACGATCGTCAGACCTGAACAAACGGGGCCGCCTTGACCGCCAATGGCGGAGCTATGACCATTCATCCCTGCCTAAATATCGACGGCCCGAGGCCACAGTTAAGAATAGATAGCTGACAATCAAATGCCAGCACTGCCTGTTTTCAGTGACGCCGCAGCTCCAAGCCTTATTTATGGAGGTTCCAGTCTTGCATATCACGTTGGGACGGACAGTTGACTTTGTTGTTCTTCCAGAGATACTTCCTCAACAAATTTAATCTCTCCGCGAGGGCCGAATATTGTTCACCAAATTTGATTTTTGGTCCCTTTTGGTCGGCATACTCGGCCTCGCCGTCGCTATTGTCAGCGCAGTGTTTGCCTATTACGCGAACATCTATAGCAAAGCTGCCAATTCGAATGCGCTGGCGACGGGCTTTGCAATCGAATCGAATTCAAATCTCACCTCGAACGAATGCCTGTCGTTCGCCAATCAGCTTGGCCCGGATTCCTACGGCGACTTGTTCCAGCAGCACAATGCCGAGATGACATACGCGGAATCCGCAGCGACTAAGGCATTGATCAGATGTCTGGGAAGTGGCCCAAGAGCGGCCCTGGCCCTTACAGCCGACGAAACGGCCAAGGTCAGATGGTCGATCTTCTCTAAACTGAACGCCTATGACGATGTTTTTGAAGGCCTGGCCGCCGGTACGGCCTTACCGGAAATCCTTTGTGATGACGTCGCATCGTTTCACCAGGAGAACGCCAAAGCCTTTGTCGAAAGGGCAAGCACCATGGCTAAACCCCCGCACCAAATACAGGGTTTCAATAAAGATTATTCCGTACTTGTCAGTGCCGCGAAAGGTGCCTTCTGCCCGCAATGAAATCTGTCCACTTCCTTGCCAGGGTACTCAAGTCTTTCTTGATCAGTATCAGAATCTTCTTCAACATGGCCTTCTTCCTTGACCGTAGCACTGTAAATTAGATGATCCTGCCACAGGCGCATGTCAAGTATGGCTAATATACAATTTTAAAAACCGGGGAGAAGCGACGCCGAGGCTACCCATTCGCTCACCGGAAACTCCCTGTCGTGAGGTTGGGATCGTCTTCGAAAGTGCCGGTCGGTTCCACTATATAAATCCGCCCCCGTCCATCACCAGCGGCCAGTTCTGCACCCCAAGTCGCGGCCTCGATCGTACTGGTGAAATAAACCCAGGACAGCGGCTTTGCCGTTGTGAAACTCGACTTGTACCCCATCTTGATCATATCGCCCGGCTTCAGATCGGCTTTCGTGCCATGCAAGAAGGGTTGGGCGGGTGTGTTGCTGTCGGCATGTGAGATAAATTTTTCCTTCTTCTGTCGAATCGACGGCGTTGTTAATGGCGGATTTGCCCCCCTTGCCGCAAGCCCCTCGACGCGTTGGAAGATCATAGTGGCAAGGCGCCAAGCGATAGCGCGCTCCCGTCATCCCAGATTGCCGCCTTGACATAAGCCGGCGCGCCGGCGCTGGTCGCACTCCGCGCGTAACCGCTCATCTGGCGGTCCGCGTCTTTTGCAACTCTGCGACGGGCAGGACGTTTCACCAAGCCATCACGCTCGCAACGGAACGCAAACGGGCGCAACCGCAAAGCACGAGGCTGAAATGCCGGATCGGGTACATGCAGAAGTGTTCGCTCTGTCCGATGCGTCTATATTCGCCACGGTCACCGGCAACGGGCCTCCGTTGCTGCTCTTGCATGGCTTTCCCGAAACACACCTCATGTGGCGAGACATTGCTCCATTGCTGGCGTCCAGATTCACCGTCGTCTGCGCCGATCTGAGGGGCTATGGCGCCAGCAGCTGTCCTTCGACTGTTTCCGACCCCTTGGCTATTCGACGCGTGCAATGGCGAAAGAGATGATCGAGCTGATGGCGAAGATCGGATTTGGTCACTTCATGGTCTGCGGCCACGACCGCGGCGGCCGTGTCACCTATCGAATGGCGCTCGATCATCCAGGCCCGGTCGAAAAGTTGGCAGTTCTCGATATTGTCCTGACCGACGACGCATGGAACCGTGCGGACGACCGTTTCGCTCTGGCATTCTGGCCTTGGAGCCTACTCGCGCGGTTGCCGCCATTGCCGGAACGGCTCATTGTCGGCGCGCCGAGGCTGTTATTGACCAGGCGCTTGAGGGTTGGGGTTCCTCGGCAACGGCTTTCCCGCCCGAGGTCAGACATGCCTACGTCCAGGCACTGTCTGACCCGGATCACGTCCACGCAATTTGCGAAGAATATCGCGCAGCAGCGTCTATCGATCGTGAGCACGATGCAGAAGATCGGATTGCGGATCGTAAAATTGAATGCCCGGTGCTGGCACTCTGGAGCGCGTCCGGTGCGCTGGCTGAGTGGTACGCGTCGGAAGGCGGCCCCCTGGCGCTTTGGCGTCAATGGAGCGACAAGGTGGAAGGCTGCGCTGTGCCGGGCGGCCACTTTTTTCCCGAAGAGCATCCAAGAGATACTGCGGAGACTTTGGCCCGATTTTTCGGAGGCTCTGGCACTGCCCTGTAACGGCTCCTTGGTCACTGCCCGAGAGTGAACACGCACTCGAGCTCGAGCCGACTATCATAAAACTCCAAACGTTCAATTGAGAAAGCGGCAAGGCTTGATGACTATGTGACGCCGTCTTTTTCGCGAGACGAAACTGACGGGTGCCGAATCTCCGGTCCAGCGAAAACTGCTAGCCCCGCTGGTAGACCATCTTGACGATTCCGCTGTCGAACGCCTCAACATCGACGCGTCTAAGGTTCATGCGAACATCCACCTCCTCGAACAACCGCGTCCCGCCGCCGAGCAGCACCGGGTGGACCAGGAGGTGAAACTCGTCTACGGCCCCCAGCTTCGTCAAGGTTTGCACAACCGTAGCACTGCCGAAGATGAGGATCGCCTTATCCGATCCCGCCTTTAGGGCGTCGAGAGCTCGCTGTTCGATGGAGGGCCATATCGTAGAGTTGCCCCAAGGCGCCTTTTGCAAGTCATGTGAGACGACGATGTGATGGGCGGCATTGATCATATCCGCATAGGGTCTTTCCCAATCCATCGCATGAGGGTTATTCGGTACCGCACTCCAGTATTGTGACAGCTGCTCGTAGGTCCGGCGACCACTGAGAATCGTATCGGCTTGCGCCATGAGTTCGGTTTCGTATTGCGCAAGGCGACCGTCGCCAAGGATCCAGTCAAGGGCACCATTCGGGCCGGCGATAAATCCGTCTAGACTGACCCAATTGCTGACGATAGATTTCTTCACTTGCAGTCTCCCTTATCTTGCAGTCTGCGAACCTGGATGAAGGCCGCGTTGATAGCGTGCCAGATTGATTGCGAGCTGCTTTAAAGAATTTCGAATACATCATACTCGACGCCACCAGGACGCCGGCCGCCTTTCGCAACCGCGACGATCTGGTTGAGCCAGGCGTGGTGTGGGGCGGCGGTCTCGAAATTGGGCGTTGTCCGGAGATAGTATTCGGAAGGATCAACCATTTCGCCGCGAGCGAGACGCTCATCGACAGCCTGGGACGAACGCCGGACGCCGCGATAGGTCATCAAGATCAGGCCGCCGTCATCGGCGACAAGCAACAGCCTTACATCTTGCTGAAACGTGCCGTCTGCGCGCGCCAGCAGCAGATCGGAGCCGATCAGCGGCGACACCTCTCCTTTCAGTCGCTCGCCTTGGAAATATCCACCGGAAACGGGAAAGATGCGGCGGCTTCCGGCCGGTGTCTGGCCAAGCTCAAGCGCCGGATGAAGAGTCAGGAACAATGTGAATAAGTGCCGAGATTGCAGGGACATGTCGGATCGCCTATGTTGGATCTAAACCCTACTTGAAGGCGCCGTAGCTCCAAAACGCGCATTGCTTGTGACCATCACAAGAAAAATTAGTCAAAAGAGAAGAGATCATGCGGTTGCCGTTGGAGTCTTTGCGCATATTCGAAGCGTGTGTTTCCACCGGTAGCTTCGCCCGTGCGGCCGAACAGTTATGCCTGACACCCGCGGCCGTCAGCCTTCGTATCCGCACATTGGAGGCCGAACTTGGCCAGCCGCTCTTCGAGCGAGCGGCTCGACCAGTTGTCCCAACGCCTGCCGCCGCTCTGCTGGCTGCCCGAGTTCGCACGGCGCTGGAGAACGTCGCCGGCGCGATCGACGAATTTCAAGCAACCACGCCACCACTCCGATTGACCGCGCCTCCGACATTCGCGTCCCGCTGGCTTGCGCCACGTCTGGCACGATATCCCTCCGCAGGAACATCCCCCATCGAGGTCGATGTCTCCGCAGATGTCCGCGATCCCAGTGCGTTCGACGTTGCCATAAGGACCGGTCGTGGAGGATGGCAAGGGCTTGAAGAATATCCGCTTGTCCCCGTTGAAGTGACGCCAATGCTGGCGCCCTCTCTATTGGCAACGCGGACCGTGATCCTGCCGGATGCGCTTGCCGATTTCGAGCTTTTGCCTCATCCGGATTGGCATGCGTGGTTCAGGGGCGCCCGGTGCGAGCTATCGCGGGCTCTGCGATTCGTGGCGATCGATTATCCTACGCACGAGTTGGACGCCAATGCGGCACTGGCCGGCGTCGGCGTGGCGCTGCTGTCGCCGGTGTTGTTTCGGCCGCTTCTGGAAAAGGGATTGCTGATCGCGCCGTTCTCTTACGTGCTGAGCGGGCCCGCCTGGCATTTTGCGCTGATGCGCGCCGACGATCCGCGTCTCGCGCCCAGGCAGCTCTGCGAATGGCTCCGCGAGCAGGCTCACGAGCCCGTCTGACGCAGATCATTTCCTTCGTTCCGCACGACGCTTCGCGCCCAGAACCTCGCCCAGGGTCACGCTGGCCGCTCGGGGAAGCGACCTCTGAGTAATCAAGGCGCTCAATTCTTCCGTCGATACCGGCCCGAAGCACCGTCCTGCGAAACCATAGTCCCAAGAAGTCCAAACACTCACCTGTCCAACGTGAAAAAATGTGGGCTCGCTCGGTGGGTACCGGACGAGCCATGGAGGCGATCACACGAACTGCACATTCGCTGGTTGGAAGCTCGCAACCGTCACGTTCTTGAGGATGATCTTGTCGTCCGCATCTGCCGTGATGACAACGTCGCTGCCCGATTGTGTGGAGGCCGCCAAGAGATGCGCCCAGTCGGCAAAGACCGAGCTATCGAGAGCGAGCACATCGTAGGCAGATCCGGAAGCGACAAAGCCCACGATCGTGTCTATGCCACCGTTGGCGCCATAGACGAACGTGTCCGCGGCCACGCCGCCGATCAAGATGTCGTCACCCCCGCCACCTGACAGCCGATTTGCACCGCTGCCGCCGGTGATGACGTTGTCGAGCGAATTGCCGGTTCCTGTAAACGCCGCTGTCCCGGTGTAGATGAGGTTTTCGACATTCGCCCCGAGTGTATAGCTCGCCAGCGAGGTCTTCACTGTGTCGGTCCCCTCGCCGGCATTCTCGACCACCAGGTCACCGACATTATCGACCACATAGATGTCATTTCCGGTGCCGCCTGTCAGCGTATCTGCGCCGGTTCCACCATCGAGCGTGTCATTGCCAGCCCCTCCGATGATCGCGTTCGCCGATGCGTTGCCCGTTGCCGCGAAGTCAGAAGACCCGGTGTGGACAAGGTTTTCGACATTCGTGAGCGAGGCCAGACTATAGCTGGCGAGCGCCGTCTTGATCGTATCGATCCCGGCGTTGGCAGCTTCGGTGGCCACATCGCTGACATTGTCGACGATGTAGGTATCATTGCCCGCACCCCCGACAAGCGTATCGCCGCCGGCTCCCCCATCAAGGACATCGTTGCCAACCCCACCCGTAATCATATTGGCAAGCTCGTTGCCCGTCCCCGTGAAGTCAGCAGTGCCCGTGTAGGTGAGGTTCTCGACGTTGCTGATGGCGACCAGCGAGTAGCTGGCAAGCGCCGTCTTGATCGTGTCGGTTCCGGCTCCGGCATTTTCGATGATGACGTCGTTCAGGCTGTCGACGATGAACGTGTCATTGCCGTAGCCCCCCATCAAGGTATCGTCGCCGGCACCGCCCTCCAGGATGTTGGCACCGTCACCACCTCTGATGACGTTGTTTAACGCGTTCCCGGTACCCGTAAATGCTGCCGTTCCTGTATAGGTCAGGTTTTCAACATTGGTGACATTTGCCAATGAGTAAGTCGCGAGCGTCGTAAAGATCGTATCGCTTCCCTCCCCGGCATTCTCCGTCACCACATCACCGGCATTGTCGACCACATAGTCATCGTCGCCGATGCCGCCGATCAGGTGATCGGCGCCTGTTCCACCATCGAGGAAATCATCACCGCCGCCGCCGACAAGCGTGTCGGCGCCCGCGCCGCCCGTCAGGGTGTTGCTGAGCTCATTCCCCGTTCCTGTGAAGGCGGCAGTCCCGGTATAGGTGAGGAACTCGACATTCGCCCCGAGGGTATAGCTCGCAAGCGATGTCTTGATGGTGTCCATGCCCTCGCCGATGTTCTCGACGACGATGTCACCGGCATTGTCGACGACATAGGTGTCGTCACCGGTGCCACCGATCAGCGTGTCGGCGCCTGCTCCGCCGTCAAGAGTGTCATTGCCGGACCCGCCTGTGATGACGTTCGCCGACGCGTTGCCTGTGCCGGTGAAGGCGGCCGTGCCGGTATAGGTGAGGTTCTCGACATTGGCGAGCGAGGCCAGCGAATAGGTCGCGAGGTTCGTCCTGATCGTGTCGGTGCCCTCGCCGGCATTCTCGGTGACAACATCGCTGGCATTGTCGACGATATAAATATCGTCGCCGGTGCCGCCGACCAGGTGGTCGGCGCCAACCCCGCCGTCGAGCGTGTCGTTGCCGGCGCCACCGGTCAGCGTGTCTGCGCCTGCACCACCCGTGATCATGTTGTCGAGGCCGTTGCCGGTCCCGGCAAAGGCTGCAGCACCCGTATAGACCAGGTTCTCGACATTGGCAGCCAGCGTGTAGGAGGCAAGCGCGGTCCTGACCGTGTCGGTGCCCTCGCCGGCATTCTCGGTGACCACATCGCCGGCATTGTCGACGATGTAGGTGTCGTTGCCGAGACCGCCTGCCAGGTGATCGGCGCCGGTCCCGCCGGTGATGACGTTGTCGAGACCATTGCCCGTGCCGGTGAAGGCGGCCGTGCCGGTATAGGTCAGGTTCTCGACATTGGCGCCAAGCGTGTAGGTGGTCAGTGAGGTCTTGACCGTATCGATGCCCTCGCCGGCATTCTCGGAGACGACATCGCCGGCATTGTCGACGATATAGGTGTCGTCGCCCAAGCCGCCGATCAGTGTATCGGCACCTGCCCCACCGTCGAGCGTATCATTGCCGGCGCCGCCTGAGAGCGTATCGGCAGCGGCCCCACCCGTGATCGCATTGTCGAGTTCGTTGCCCGTGCCGGCAAAGGCCGACGACCCGGTGTAGGTGAGGTTCTCGACATTGGCGCCGAGCGTATAGGCGGCAAGCACCGTCTTGACGAGGTCGGTTCCGCCGCCGGCCGCTTCGACGACCACATCGGCGATATCGTCGATGACATAGGTGTCGTTGCCAGCACCGCCCGAGAGCGTATCGGCTCCTGCTCCGCCATCGAGTGTGTCGTTGCCCGAACTGCCAGTGATGACGTTGGCCGACGCGTTGCCGGTGCCGGTGAAGGCCGCCGTGCCGGTGTAGGTCAGGTTCTCGACATTGCCAAGCGTGGCCAGCGAATAGGTCGCCAGGCCCGTCCTGATCGTGTCGGTGCCCTCGCCGGCATTCTCGGTGATCACATCGCTGGCATTATCGACGATGTAGGTATCGTCGCCCGTGCCGCCGATCAGGTGGTCGGCGCCAGCGCCGCCATCAAGCGTGTCATTGCCGGCGGCGCCCGAAAGCGTATCGGCATTCACACCGCCCGTGATGGCATTATCAAGCGCATTACCCGTGCCGGCAAAGACTGCTGTTCCGGTCCCTGTATAGACGAGATTCTCGACATTGGCGGCCAGCGTATAGCTTGCGAGTGCCGTCTTGACCGTATCGGTGCCCTCCCCGGCATTCTCGGTAATCACGTCCCCGGCATTGTCGACGAGGTAGGTGTCGTCGCCGGTGCCGCCGATCAGCGTGTCGGCGCCAGCGCCACCGTCGAGCGTGTCGTTGCCGGATCCGCCTGATATGGCGTTGGCCGAGGCATTGCCGGTGCCGGTGAAGGCAACCGTGCCCGTATAGGTCAGGTTCTCGACATTGGCGAGTGCTGCCAGCGAGTAGCTGGCAAGTGCCGTCTCGATCGTGTCGGTGCCGGCACTTGCGGCTTCCGTCACCACGTCGCCTGTATTGTCGACGATATAGATGTCATTGCCCGCTCCGCCGACCAGCGTGTCGGCGCCTGCGCCGCCGTCGAGGATGTCGTTGCCGGCGCCGCCGGTGATGACGTTGACCGCGGCATTGCCCGACCCGGTGAAGTCGCCCGTGCCGGTGAAGGTCAGGTTCTCGACATTGGCGAGCGACGCCAACGAATAGCTGTTCAGCACCGTCTTGATCGTGTCGGTGCCGGCGCCGGCTGCTTCCACCACCACGTCGCCTGCGTTGTCGACGACATAGATGTCGTTGCCAGCCCCGCCTGTCAGCGTGTCCGCACCCGCTCCACCGTCGATCGTATCGGCGCCTGCCCCGCCGGTGATCGCGTTGGCCAGTTCGTTGCCGGTGCCGGCAAAGGCCGCCGTCCCGGTAGAGACGAGGTTCTCGACATTGGCGCCAAGCGTGTAGGCGGCCAGCGCCGTCTTCACCGTGTCGGTGCCCTCGCCGGCATTCTCCGTCACCACATCGCCAGCATTGTCGATGACATAGGTGTCGT